>NZ_CP146966.1:5705000-5853167 GCF_037113495.1 Pseudomonas sp. AE27 | reverse complement strand
TTCCTTGATGCCGCCCGGGAAACCGGAGTGGGAGTAGTACATTTTGTCCGAAGTCTTGGCACCAGTAACACGTACCTGCTCGGCATTGATCACGACGATGTAGTCGCCGGTGTCAACGTGAGGGGTGTATTCTGGCTTGTGCTTGCCACGCAGACGGCTCGCGATCTCAGTGGCCAGACGACCCAGGGTCTTGCCAGCAGCGTCAACGACGAACCAGTCGCGTTTTACTGTTTCCGGTTTAGCAGTAAAAGTTTTCATTCTTTATAGCCTCAGGGGCCGTCCCGCAATTTTAAGACGGCAGATCTTACTGAATAGTGCGTACTTTGACAAGGTCAAAGGCAGCCGGATACGGACGCTATCGGGGGCTCGGGTCAGCACGTCCAATACTCGGCAAGATTCTTCGGCGGCGGGGCATCACTTCCACTGCTGAGAGAGGTGCAGAATTATCCAGATTGCAGAAAAAATATCAACCTGCTTTTATGCTTCTTTTGCCGTGGAGATCGTCATGGAGTATCGCCAGCTGGGTCGCACCGACCTCAACGTGAGTGCATTGTGCCTGGGCAGCATGACCTGGGGCGAGCAGAACGACCAGGCCGAGGGCTTCGCCCAGATCGAACGGGCCAAGGCGGCCGGGATCAATTTCATCGATACCGCGGAGATGTACCCGGTGCCACCGCGCCCGGAAACCTACTCGGCCACCGAGCAGATCATCGGCAACTGGTTCAGCCAGCGCGGCGATCGCGCCGACTGGATCCTGGCCAGCAAGGTGGCCGGCCCCGGCAACGGCATCAGCCACATTCGCGACGGCCAGCTCAAGCACAACCGCCAGCACATCGTGGCGGCCCTGGACGCCAGCCTCAAGCGCCTGCAGACCGACTGGATCGACCTGTACCAGCTGCACTGGCCCGAGCGCAGCACCAACTTCTTCGGCAAGCTGGGCTACCAGCACCTGCCCCAGGACCACTTCACGCCGCTGGAAGAAACCCTCGAAGTGCTCGACGAGCAGGTCAAGGCAGGCAAGATCCGCCACATCGGCCTGTCCAACGAAACCCCGTGGGGCACCATGAAGTTCCTGCAACTGGCCGAAAGCCGCGGCTGGCCCCGTGCGGTCTCGATCCAGAACCCGTACAACCTGCTCAACCGCAGCTTCGAAGTGGGCCTGGCGGAAATCGCCATCCGCGAGCAGTGCGGCCTGCTGGCCTACTCGCCGCTGGCCTTCGGCATGCTGTCGGGCAAGTACGAGAACGGCGCGCGCCCGGAAAACGGCCGCCTGACCCTGTTCAACCGCTTCTCGCGCTATTCCAACCCGCAGACTGTCGCCGCGTGCAGCCGTTATGTGGCCCTGGCCCGCGAGCACGGCCTGGACCCGGCGCAGATGGCCCTGGCCTTCGTGACCCAGCAGCCGTTCGTGACCAGCAACATCATCGGCGCCACCTCGCTGGCGCAACTGGACAGCAACCTGGCAAGCGCCAGCCTGAAGCTCGGTGACGAGCTGCTGGCCGCCATCGATGCGATCCACCAGGACCAGCCCAACCCCGCCCCGTAAAGCGCTGCAACGGTTCCCGCAGCCCGCTGCGGGAACCGAGGGTAGACACAATCGCCAAAAAATAAGACGATCCAGCCGGTGATTGACCACTCTACCCTATAAGAATAACGACAATGATGTTTACCCAACCTACCGCATCGCTGCGGCGCGTCAGCATCCTGGCCATCGACAAGGTATTCGCATCGACCCTGATGCAGGCCAAGGATTTCTTCCACCTGGCCAGCCTGCGCTATGGCAAGCAACTGGGCCTGGGCCTGCAACCGATGTTCGAAACCCGCCTTGTGAGCCCCGACGGGCTGCCCGTGCAGAGCTTCAGCGGCGTGCAGCTACCGGTGGACAGCGGCCTCGAGCAGGCCGACGTGATCATCCTGCCGGCGTTCTGGGACGACTTCGATGCCCTGTGCCAGCGCTACCCCCAGGTACTGCCCTGGCTGCGCGAGCAGCATGCCCGAGGCGCGGTGCTGTGCGGCGAGGCCAGCGGCGTGTTCTGGCTGGCCGAGGCCGGCCTGCTCGATGGCAAGGAGGCCACCACCTACTGGCGCTTCTTCGGCCAGTTCGCCGAACGCTTCCCGAAGGTGTCGCTGAACCAGGACAAGCACCTCACCGATGCCGACAACCTCTATTGCGCCGGCGGCGCCACCTCGGCCTGCGACCTGTACATCTACCTGATCGAGCGCTTCTGCGGGGCCAACGTGGCCCAGGCCGTGGCCCGCGACATCCTCTACGAGGTGCAACGCAACTACACCCCGGGGCGCATGGGCTTTGGCGGACAGAAGCTGCACCAGGACCTGATCATCCTGCAGATCCAGCAGTGGCTGGAGGAACACTTCGCCGACAAGTTCCGTTTCGAGGACGTGGCACGCAACCATGGCATGAGCATCCGCAACTTCATGCGCAGGTTCCAGAGTGCGACGGGGGACAAGCCGCTGCATTATCTGCAACGGCTGCGGATCGAGACGGCGAAGGGCTTGCTGTCGGGGACGCGCAAGAGCATCAAGACCATCAGCTACGAGGTGGGCTATGACGACGCCAGCTTTTTTGCGCGATTGTTCAGGCAGCACACGGAGCTGTCGCCTAACCAGTATCGGCAGCAATTCATGCAGGAGGCCTGAGGGCCTATCGCGGGTCACGCCCGCCCCCACAGGTTCGCTGCAAACCTCTGTGGGAGCGGGCTGAGCCGCGACAGCAGTGACGCGATTTAAGGCTTGTGTGCCCGCGACAGGAACTCGTGGGACTGCATCTCCAGCAAGCGGCTCAGGGTACGCTGGAACTCGAAGCTCAGGCGCCCGCCGGTGTACAGGTCCTTGAGCTCCACTTCAGCCGAGATGATCAGCTTGACGTTGCGGTCGTAGAACTCGTCGACCATGTTGATGAAGCGACGCGCCAGATCGTCGGTGGCCACGCCCATCTGCTCCACGCCACTGAGCAGCACCGCATGGAAGATCTTGCCCAGTTCGATGTAGTCGTTCTGGCTGCGCGGGCCGTCGCACAGTTCGCGGAAGTCGAACCAGGCCACGTCGTCGCAGGTACGCAGCGCACGGATCTCGCGGTTCTCGATCATCAGCACGTCGTTTTCCACCGCCTGGGTGCATTCCGGCGTCAATGCGCGAAAGCTCTTGCGCAGGCTTTCGTGGGCCGCTTCATTCAGCGGGAAGTGGAACAGCTCGGCCTGCTCCAGGTGACGCAGGCGATAGTCCACGCCGCTGTCGACGTTGACGATGTCGGTGTTCTGCTTGATCAGGGCAATTGCCGGCAGGAAGCGCGCACGCTGCAGGCCGTCCTTGTACAGGCCGTCCGGCACGATGTTGGAGGTGGCCACCAGGGTCACGCCGTTCTTGAACAGCTCCTCCATCAGGGTGCCAAGGATCATCGCGTCGGTGATATCGGACACGAAGAACTCGTCGAAGCAGATCACCCGCGCCTCGTCGGAGAACCGCTTGGCAATGATGGTCAGCGGGTTCTTCTCGCCCTTGAGGGTCTTCATTTCCTCATGCACGCGCTTCATGAAGCGGTGGAAGTGCGTACGCACCTTCTGCGGGAAAGGCAGCGCCTCATAGAACGTATCGACCAGGTAGGTCTTGCCGCGCCCTACCCCACCCCAGAAATACAGGCCCTTGACGGGCGCCTGCTCTTTCCTGCCGAACAGCTTGCCGAACACACCCGGCTTGCTGTTGTGCGCCGCGACCAGGTCGTCGTACAGGCGCTGCAAGTGACGCACCGCTGTTTCCTGCGCCGCGTCATGGAAGAATTCGGGACGTTTCAGATCTGCTTGATATCGTTCTAGGGGCGTCATAATTCGTTAGCAAGGCAACAAAAGCGGGCCGTCACTGTAGCGACGGCCCCGGGTAATGGCAATCAGACTTGCGATTGACGGTCAGTCCTGCTGGGGCTGCAAGGCAGCGCGCAGGCTCTCGATGGCGGCATCGCGCGCCGTGGCATCGGCGAACTGCGGGCCGTCGGCCACGCACTCGCCTTCCAGCCACAGGCTGAAGCCCAGGCCTTCGTCACGGACATCCAGCGGCTGGCCCAGTTGCAACTGCTTGCTCACCGCACCGGCCGCCTTGCCATCGGCAAAGCTGCGCGACAGCAGCAACTGCTCGCCGTCGGCTGCCAGCAGGCGGAAGCGGAAGCTGCCGTCCTCTTCACGGAAGCTCACGAAGCGTGCCGCCTTGACCGCCTTCTTCCTGGTTTCACCGCTGACCTGAACCGTGCTGCGGAACGAGCGCAGGCCCACTGCTTCGCGCAGTTGCTCAAGAAACGGCGTGGCGATCCTGCGGGCCTTCTGCGCGCCGGCCAGAAGAATGTCCTCCAGGTCCGCCGGGCGGGAAATCAGCTGGTGGTAATGCTCGCGCGGCGCGCTCAACTGGCCGTCGACCAGCTGGAACAGGCGCTGCTTGGCTTCGCCCCAACCCAGCCCCTGCAGCAGCTCGCTGCGGAAGGCTTCGGCTTGCTCGGCGGTGGCAAAGGCCTGGAACAGGGTGAACAGGTGCGAGTTGTCCGGGTCCTTGGCCTCGCCCGGCGCGCGCGAGTCGGTGACGATGCGCGAGATCGCGTCCTTCATCTCCTTGGCACTGGTGAACAGCGGGATGGTGTTGTCGTAGCTCTTGGACATCTTGCGACCGTCCAGGCCCGGCAAGGTGGCCACGCTTTCCTCGATCAGCGCCTCGGGCATGGCGAAGAAGTCCTTGCCCTGGCCGAACAGGTGGTTGAAGCGCTGCCCGATATCACGGGCCATTTCCACGTGCTGGATCTGGTCGCGCCCCACCGGCACCTTGTTGGCATTGAACATCAGGATGTCCGCCGCCATCAGCACCGGATAGCTGTACAGGCCCATGCTCACGCCCGCATCCGGGTCTTCGCCGCTTTCCAGGTTCTTGTCCACCGAGGCCTTGTAGGCATGCGCGCGATTGAGCAGGCCCTTGGCCGCCACGCAGGTCAGCAGCCAGGTCAGCTCGGGGATCTCGGGAATGTCGGACTGGCGGTAGAAGGTCACGCGTTCCGGGTCCAGGCCGCCGGCCAGCCAGGTGGCGGCGATTTCCAGGCGCGAGCGCTGGATGCGCTGCGGGTCGTCGCACTTGATCAGCGCATGGTAGTCGGCCAGGAAGTAGAACGAGTCGACGCCCGGCTGCTGGCTGGCGAGGACCGCCGGGCGGATGGCACCGGCATAGTTGCCAAGGTGCGGCGTGCCCGTGGTGGTGATACCGGTAAGGATACGAGTGGTCATGGGTAATCGCTTATCAGGCTTGTATCAGTTCGAAAGGCGTGGCAGCACCAGATCCTTGAGGTCGGTCAGCTTGCCGTGAAAAAAGTGACCGCATTCTGCCACTTTCAGCAGCTCATGGGGGCGCGCCAGTGCATCGGACCAGGCGTAGACGATCTGCGGATCGATCACCTCGTCGGTTTCGGGCTGGATCACGCTCAAGGCACCTGCCTGCGGCAGGCCGTCGGTACCGCCAAGGCGCATCACTGCCGGGGCTACCATGAACAGGTGCTTGAGCGTGACGCCCTGGGCTTCGAGCCGGCCGCCGAGGCTGGCCGCGACGAAGCCGCCGAAGGAGAAGCCCATCAGCGTCAAAGGTAATTCGGGATGTTTTTCGCGCAGCCAGGCTGCAGCGGCCTGTGCATCGTCGACTTCGCCGCTGCCCATGTCATGGCTGCCAGCGCTCTGGCCTACACCGCGGTAGTTGAAGCGCAGGGTGATGTAGCCGGCATCGCGTGCGGTGCGCTGCAGCATCGACACCACCTTGTTGGTCATGGTGCCGCCCTGCACGGGGTTGGGGTGGCACAGCAGGACGATGCCGCGAGGGTCTGCCACGTCCAGGTACAGGGCTTCCAGCTGGCCAACCGGGCCATCGATGAATACGGGGGTTTCGCGGATAAGCAAGGGTGAACTCCGTGACCTCTGGAGGGGTCGACTCGTCTAGCTGATGATTCTGTCTGAGATATTTGCGATCGCTCGCGGTATACAGCGCAGGTCCGAGCCGTTAACGTAAAGCAAAGCCGTTTATAGAGGAAGGACTCGTGGAACTCTCGCTCTTAGTTTGGTTGTTGCCGACCCTGGCCCTGGTAGTGGGTGTAGTCGTTGGTTTCCTGGTCGCCCGCCTCTTGCCCAATGCCGCCCCGAGCAGCACCCAGCGGCAGCTGGACGATATCCAGGAACGTTTTGACAGTTATCAGAGTGAAGTGGTGACCCATTTCAACAGCACCGCGGCGCTGGTCAAGAAGCTGACCCAGAGCTACCAGGAAGTGCAGGACCACCTGGCCGAAGGCGCCAACCGTCTGGCCCTGGACGAACAGACCCGTCAGCGCCTGCTGGCCGCACTGCACTCCGAGGCGCAGGGCCCGCGTGACCGTCTGACCCCGCCCAAGGACACCGAAGTGCCACGCGACTACGCGCCCAAGGCACCGAACACCCCGGGCATGCTGGATGAGCATTACGGGCTCAAGCGCTGATCGCAGCGGCCCCGTCACTGGCATGGCGCGCTCCTGCTGGAGCCGGCCTTGCCGGCGAATGCCACACCCAACCATCCGACACAAAGAAAAAAGGGGCCGATCACCGGCCCCTTTTTTCATCCCCTCACATCAACGATACCAGGGGCCCGACGCATCCAGCGCCGGATACCTGGCCCGTGCCTGCGCCATCACATCGACCTCCAGCAGCCCGTCATCCACCAGCGCCTGCAAGCTGGCCAGCACCACACTGAAGCGGTCCACCTCGAAGAACTGGCGCAACCGCTGGCGCGTATCGCTGCGCCCGAAGCCATCGGTGCCCAGCGTCACGTACGGCGCCGGCACGTACTCGGCAATCAGTTGTGGCCAGGCACGAACATAATCGGTCGCGGCAATCACCGGCGCATCCCCCACCAGGCATTGCGCCAGATGGCTGCTGCCACCCAGCCCCAGACGCTGCCCGCGCTGCACATCCCGTGCATCACGCGCCAGTTCGCTGAAGCTGGTCACACTGAACACCTCGCTGGCGATGCCCCAGTCCGCCGCCAGCAGCTCGCTCGCGGCGATCACCTCGCGCAGGATCGCCCCGGAGCCCAGCAGGCGAACCCGCCCCAGGGCATGCTCCACCGGCTGTTCGGCAAACCGGTACATCCCGCGCAACACTGCCGCATGTGCTTCAGGTGGCAGGGAGGGGTGTGGATAACTTTCATTCATCACCGCCACATAGTGAAACTCGTCGCACTGCTCCACCAGCATGCGCCGCGCCGCGTGTTCCAGAATCACCGCCAGCTCGCCGGCAAAGCACGGCTCCCAGGCGCGGCAGTTGGGCACCATGGCCGCCATCACCAGGCTCGAGCCATCCTGGTGCTGCAAGCCCTCGCCGCCCAGGGTGGTGCGCCCTGCCGTGGCCCCCAGCAGCAGGCCCCGTGCACGCTGGTCGGCCGCCGCCCATATCAGGTCGCCGACCCGCTGGAAGCCGAACATCGAGTAATAGATGTACACCGGCAACATCGGCTCGCCATGCACCGCATAGGAGGTGGCCGCCGCTACCCAGGACGACAGGGCCCCGGCCTCGGTGATGCCCTCCTCCAGCAACTGACCATCGCGCGACTCCCTGTAGGAGAGCAGCGAACTGGCATCTTCGGGTTCGTAGCGCTGCCCATGGGGCGAGTAGATGCCGATCTGCCGGAACAGGCTGGCCATGCCGAAGGTGCGCGCTTCATCGGCGACGATCGGCACCACCCGCGGCCCCAGCTCCGGGGCCTTGAGCCAGGCACCGAGCATGCGCACCGCAGCCATGGTGGTGGACATCTCCTTGCCCTCGGCGTGCAGCGCAAAACCGCCCATCACCTCCAGCGCCGGTACCGGCAGCGTGCGCGCCTGGGGCCGCCGCGACGGCAGGCTGCCGCCCAGGGCATTGCGCCGCTCGCGCAGGTAGCGCATCTCCCGGCTGTTTTCGTCCGGCCGGTAGAACTGCAACTGCTCCACCTGCGCATCGCTCAAGGGCAGGTGGAAGCGGTCACGGAAGGCCAGCAGCGCCTGCACGTCGAGCTTCTTGGCCTGGTGCGCGGTCATGCGCGACTCGCCGGCCGCACTCATGCCGTAGCCCTTCTTGGTCTTGGCCAGGATCACCGTCGGCCGGCCCTTGCACGCCTTGGCGGCGGCAAAGGCGGCATACAGCTTGCGAAAATCATGGCCACCGCGCTTGAGCGCGTTGATCTCGGCCGAGCTCATGTGCTCGACCAGGCGCTGCAAGGCCGGGTGCTGGTTGAAGAAGTGTTCCAGGTTGTAGGCGCCGTCATTGGCCCCCAGGGTCTGGAACTGGCCGTCGGGGGTTGCCGCCAGCTGGCGCAGCAGCACGTGCTCGCTGTCGCGGGCAAACAGCGCATCCCATTCCGAGCCCCACAACACCTTGATCACGTTCCAGCCGGCGCCGCTGAACAGCGACTCCAGCTCCTGGATGATCTGGCCATTGCCACGCACCGGACCATCCAGGCGCTGCAGGTTGCAGTTGACGATGAAGGTCAGGTTGTCGAGTTGCTCACGGGCCGCCAGCGTCAGCCCGGCGATGGATTCGGGCTCGTCCATCTCGCCATCGCCGAACACCCCCCACACATGGCGCTGCGCGGTATCGGCCAGGCCGCGGTGCTGCAGGTAGCGCATGAAGCGCGCCTGGTACACGGCGTTTAGCGGACCGATGCCCATCGACCCGGTGGGAAACTGCCAGAAGTCGGGCATCAGCCACGGGTGCGGGTAGGAGCACAGGCCATCGCCTGCGACCTCCTGCCGATAGCTGGCCAGCTGAGACTCGCTCAGGCGCCCTTCAAGAAAGGCCCGGGCATAGATGCCGGGCGCCGAGTGCGGCTGGAAGAACACCAGGTCGGCCGTGCGCTGCTCGCCGCCCTCCTCGCCGCGAAAAAAATGCTGAAACCCCACCTCGAAGATCTCTGCGGCCGAAGCGTAACTGGCGATGTGCCCGCCCAGGTCACCGTAGGCATGGTTGGCACGCACCACCATCGCCAGGGCATTCCAGCGCAGGATGCTGGTGATGCGCTCGTCCAGTTCCAGGTCGCCCGGGTAGGCGCCCTGATGTTCGAGCGACAGGGTGTTGCGGTACGCCGAGTACGGCTGGGCACCACGCTCCAGGCCCAGTTCACGGGCATGCGCCTCCAATTGTTCGAGCAGAAACCGCGCGCGGGCCGGGCCGCAGTGCGCCAGGGTCGACTCCAGCGCCTCCAACCACTCTGCAGTTTCGCCAGGGTCGCTGTCACCGGGCACGCCGTCGCCAGGCACAAGGTTCATCATTGCCACCATTGCATTGACCTCATCCGTGACGGGTTCAGGCACTCGCCTTGAGTGCCTGTTGCACATCGGCCAGCAGGTCGTCGATGTCTTCCAGCCCCACCGACAACCGCACCAGCCCCTCGGAGATGCCGTAATGCGCACGCTCCTCTGGGGTATAGCTGGAATGAGTCATGCTTGCCGGGTGCTGCGCCAGCGACTCGGCATCGCCCAGGCTCACCGCGCGGCTGAACAGTTGCAGGGCGTTCATGAACCGCCGCCCGGCACCGATGCCGCCCTTGAGTTCGAAGGCGATCATGCCGCCCGGCTGGCTCATCTGCTGGCGGGCCAGGGTGTACTGCGGGAAGCTCGCCAGGCCCGGGTAATGGATCAGCTCCACCTGCGGCTGCCCGGCGAGGAACTCGGCCAGCACCTGAGCGTTGGCGCAGTGGCGGTCCATGCGCAGGTTGAGGGTCTTGATGCCGCGCATCAGCAGTGCGGCGTCATGGGGCGAGAGCACCGCACCGGTCATGTCCTTGAGGCCCTGCAGACGTATACGGTCCACCAGTGCCTGGCTGCCCACCACAATGCCAGCAGTGATGTCGCCATGGCCGCTCAGGTACTTGGTGGCCGAATGCACCACCAGGTCGGCGCCCAGCTCCAGTGGCCGTTGCAGGTACGGCGTGCAGTAGGTGTTGTCGACCACCACGGTCGCGCCGTGCTTGCGTGCAATCTTCGCCACGCCGGCGATATCGGCCATGTGCATGTTGGGGTTGGCCGGCGATTCGAAATAGATCACCCGGGTGGCCGGCGTCATGGCCGCCTCCAATGCCTGCAGGTCGGCCATGTCCACATGACGCAGCTTGACCCCGAACTCGCCGATGCCGTGGTGCAGGAACGCAAAGGTGCAGCCGTACAGGGTGTTGCCCAGCAGCACCTCGTCACCGGGGCGCAGCAGCGTCCATAGCGTGGACGTGATCGCCCCCATGCCCGAGGCCAGCGCCAGCCCGGCCTCGCCGCCTTCCAGCGAGGCCATGCGTGCTTCCAGCAGGTTGAGGGTGGGGTTGGAGATGCGGCTGTAGAAATGCCCGGCCTGCTCGCCGGCAAAGCACGCAGCGCCGTATTCCACGGTGGGGAAGGTGAACGTCGCGGTCTGGTAGACCGGTGGCACCAGTGCGCCGCCGTGGTCCTGGGGGTCGTAGCCATGGTGAATGGCGCGGGTGGCAAATCCTGGGAGCTTGTTGGAGCCGTGCATGGCAACCGCCTCTTGTGGTTTGTTATAAGCTTATTCCACAGACCGGCTTAAATTTTTCCAAATACGCCTACGAAAAACGCCGTTCACTGACATAAAAACAACAAGAACAGGCTATGGAGGGCAAGACATGCCTAGCGCCATCGACCGTACCGACCGCGCACTGCTGGCCGCGCTGCAAGACAACGCCCGACTGACCGTGGCCGAGCTCGCCGACAGCGTCGCCCTGACCACCTCGCCGTGCTGGCGGCGGGTCAAGCTGCTGGAGGAGTCGGGCTACATCACCGGCTATCAGGCCATCCTGTCACCCAAGGCACTGGGCTTCGGAGTGACCGCCTTCGTCAGCATCATGATGGATTCGCACAGCAAGGAGATGGCCCGGGCATTCGAGCAGCGGCTGATGGATATCCCCGAAATCGTGGCGTGCCACAACATCTCCGGGCGTTATGACTTCCTGCTGGAGATTCTGGCGCGGGATCTGGAGTCGTTCGGCGAGTTCACCCGCGAGGTACTGCAGCGGCTGCCGGGGGTGAAGGAGATCTATTCGAGCTTCTCGTTCAAGGCGGTGAAGGAGAAGCGGGTGATTCCGGTGGCACAGAAGCATATTTGAAGCGGCGTGTCCGCTGGGCACTTCCCCGGCAAGGCCTGCTCCTGCATGGCCTTGCGCTCACCGTAGGAGCCGGTCTTGCCGGCGAAGCGGCCAGCCGCCACAAAAAAGCCCGCGATGGCCTTCACCATCGCGGGCTTTTCATTCAGCAGCAGCGCTTAGATCGCGCCACGCTTGCGCAGCAGTTCCAGTACCTGCTTGACGCCCTCTTCCACGCCAACGCTCTGGGTGTCGATCACCAGGTCCGCATCCTGCGGCACGTCATACGGGAAGCTCTCGCCCGGGATGTTGTCGCCACCGGCCGCGTACAGCCCCTGCGGATCACGCTCACGGCACACCAACGGCGAAGCCTGGACGTAAACGGTCAGCAAGCGCTCCTTGCCGATCAGCGCCTTGGCCTGTTCACGGCCTTCGGCATCCGGTGCCACGAACGCGGCCAGGGTCAGCAAGCCCGCTTCGTTGAACTGACGCGCCACATGCGCAGCACGACGCCAGTTCTCGGTACGCCCGGCACGGTCCTGCGGCAGGCCTTTGTTCAGGTCATGGCGCAGGTTCTGCCCGTCGAGCACGTACACCGCACGGCCCATGTCGAACAGCTTGCGCTCAACGGCATACGCCAGGGTGCTCTTGCCCGCGCCCGACAGGCCGCTGAACAGCACGGTGGCCGGCTGCTGGCCGAAGCGCAAGGCACGCTCCTCGGTGGTCACGTGGGCCTGCCTGCCATGCTGGCCGGTGCTGCCGTGAGGCAGTACCGGTGGCGCGATGATCATGCCCGCGCCCACGGTGCCGTTGGTCAGGCGGTCGATGATGATGAACGCGCCGGTGGTGCGGTTGCTGTCGTAGCCGTCCAGCGCGATCGGAGCATCCAGGCTCACCTTGACCTTGCCGATCTCGTTGAGCTGCAACGCACTCGCAGCGCCCTGTTCCAGGGTGTTCACATCGACCTTGTGGGCGATGCTGGCAATCGAGCCCGGCACGTAGCTGGTGGCGCGCTTGATGTCGTATTTCTTGCCCGGCAGCATCGGCTCTTCGGCCATCCACACCAGCATGGCGTCGAACTGGTCGGTCACCGGCGGGACGTTGTCGGCATGCACCAGCAGGTCGCCACGGGAGATGTCGATCTCGTCTTCCATGGTCAGGGTCACGGCCTGGCCCGGGCCGGCCTGCTCCAGCTCACCTTCGTAGGTGACGATGGACTTCACGCGGCTGCTCTTGCCCGACGGCAGCACCACGATCTCGTCGCCCTTGTGTACCACGCCGCTGGCCAGGGTGCCGGCAAAGCCACGGAAGTTCAGGTTGGGACGGTTGACGTACTGCACCGGAAAACGCAGGTCGGTGAAGTTGCGGTCGGCCGCCACTTCCACGGTTTCGAGGATTTCCATCAGCGCAGGGCCGGTGTACCACGGCGAACGCTCGCTGCGGTTGACCACGTTGTCGCCCTTGAGCGCCGACATCGGCACGAAGTGCAGGCTGCTGGGGGTCATGTTGATGGCTTCGGCAAACTTCAGGTAGTCGGCCTTGATGCCTTCGAACACGTCCTGGTCGAAGCCCTTGAGGTCCATCTTGTTCACGGCCACGACGATGTGCTTGATGCCCAGCAGCGAAGCGATGTAGCTGTGCCGGCGGGTCTGGGTCTGCACGCCGTAGCGCGCGTCCACCAGGATGATCGCCAGGTCGCAGGTGGACGCACCGGTGGCCATGTTGCGGGTGTACTGCTCGTGGCCCGGGGTGTCGGCGATGATGAACTTGCGCTTGGCCGTGGAGAAATAGCGGTAGGCCACATCGATGGTGATGCCCTGCTCGCGCTCGGCCTGCAGGCCGTCGACCAGCAATGCCAGGTCGATGTCGTCACCGGTGGTGCCGACTTTCTTCGAATCGCGGGTAATGGCTTCCAGATGGTCTTCGTAGATCATCTTGGAGTCGTGCAGCAGGCGCCCGATCAGGGTGCTCTTGCCGTCGTCGACGTTACCGCAGGTCAAGAAGCGCAGCAGTTCCTTGCGTTCGTGCTGGGCCAGGTAGGCGAGGATGTCCTCGCTGATCAATTCGGATTGGTGCGACATGGTCTGACCCTAACTTAGAAATAGCCCTGACGTTTCTTGTCTTCCATGGAACCTGCGCCATCGTGGTCGATGACGCGGCCCTGGCGCTCGGAAGTGCGCGTCAGGAGCATTTCCTGAATGATGTCGGTCAGGCTCTCGGCCTCCGACTCCACCGCGCCCGTCAACGGGTAGCAGCCAAGGGTACGGAAACGCACTTTCTTCTTGACGATGCGAGCCTTCTCTTCATCCGAGAGGTGCTCCAGGATGCGCTCGTCATCGATCATGATCAGGGTGCCGTTCTTCTCGATCACTTCGCGCTCGGCTGCAAAGTACAGCGGCACGATCGGGATGCCTTCGAGGTAGATGTACTGCCAGATATCCAGCTCGGTCCAGTTCGACAGCGGGAACACGCGAATCGACTCGCCCTTGTTGACCTTGCCGTTGTACACGTTCCACAGCTCTGGGCGCTGGTTCTTCGGGTCCCAGCGGTGCTTGCTGTCACGGAACGAGTACACACGCTCCTTGGCCCGCGACTTCTCTTCGTCGCGGCGCGCGCCACCGAAGGCGGCGTCGAAGCCGTGCTTGTCGAGCGCCTGCTTGAGGCCCTCGGTCTTCATGATGTCGGTGTGCTTGGCACTGCCGTGGGTGAACGGATTGATGCCCTGGGCAACGCCATCGGGGTTGACGTGGGTGATCAGCTCCAGGCCCATTTCCTCGACCATCTTGTCGCGGAAGCTGTACATCTCCTGGAATTTCCACTGGGTGTCGACGTGCATCACCGGAAACGGCAGCTTGCCCGGGAAGAAGGCCTTGCGTGCCAGGTGCAGCATCACGGCCGAATCCTTGCCGATCGAGTACAGCATCACCGGGTTGTCGAACTCGGCGGCCACCTCACGAATGATGTGGATGCTCTCCGCCTCCAACTGTTTCAAATGCGTCAGCTTGTCGACCATGGCTACTCACGGAAAATCAATCTTATGGACGGCCAGCGGGCCGTGTTCGAGCGGGCCACTTTATCACAGCGCCCGATTCTATTTAGGCAGGCTACTAGAACGAAACAGTATAAGAATATGCCTTGGCGTTTTAGCCTCAGATCGGGTTCGGGCAGTCGATGAACAGGTGTTCCAGAGCGAATCGACGTGCCAGGTAATCGCCCAGCGCCTGCACCCCGTAACGCTCGGTGGCGTGGTGGCCGGCGGCGATGAAGCTGATGCCGTTCTCGCGAGCACTGTGGAAAGTCTGCTCCGACGCCTCGCCGCTCAGGTACAGGTCGACCCCTGCGGCAATCGCCTGGTCGATGTAGCCCTGGCCGCCGCCGGTGCACCAGCCCACCCGGCGAATGACCTCGTCGCCTTCGATCAGCAGCGGCTCGCGGCCCATCACGTCGCTGACCTTGCGCGCGAAATCCCGCGCCGACATCGGTTCGGCCAGCGAGCCCACCAGCCCCACCACCCGCGGGTTGGCCGGGTCCAGCGGGCCCTCGACGGTGATGTCCAGCTGGCGCGCCAGCTGCACGTTGTTGCCCACCTCGGGGTGCAGGTCCAGCGGCAGGTGGTAAGCCAGCAGGCTCAGGTCGTGTTTGAGCAGGGTCTTGAGGCGGCGCTGCTTCATGCCGGTGATGCAGGGGTTCTCGCCCTTCCAGAAGTAGCCGTGGTGCACCAGCACCAGGTCGGCGCCCGCCTCGACCGCAGCGTCCAGCAATGCCTGGCTGGCGGTGACGCCGGTGACGATGCGCGACACCTGCGGGTTGCCCTCGACCTGCAGGCCGTTGGGGCAGTAGTCCTGGATTTTTGCGCTGCCAAGGTAGCGATCGGCTTCCTCGACCAAGGTGCTCAGGGCAACAGCCATGCAAAGACTCCTCAATTCAGCGGTTCAGCGTGGCACAAGGCCTCGTATAATGGCCGCCATTATGAGCCGTCGACCGTTTTTGGGGAAACCGACGGCAACTGCCCGGGGGCGCGGCGCCATGACCGTCATGGCTCGACGTGATTTAGCAGTTCCTGCACGGGCCTTGCCGCAGTATGATCGCGCGCGTTCATCTACTCCCCACTGCGGCATCGGCTCTGGCCACCTCCCAGGATCCATCTCATGTTCAAGGCTCTGCGTTACTTTGCCTGGCCACTGGTCACCGGCGTACTGATCGCCCTGCTGGTCATCCAGCAATTTCCCCAATGGGTCGGCCTGCCCAGCCAGGACGTCAACCTGCAGCAGGCGCCGCAGACCACGCGGCTGATGCAGGGCCCCGTGTCGTATGCCGATGCGGTGAGCAATGCGGCCCCCGCAGTGGCCAACCTGTACACCACCAAGGTGGTCAACAAGACCGCGCACCCGCTGTTCGAAGACCCACAGTTCCGCCGCTTCTTCGGTGACAACCTGCCCAAGCAGCGGCGCTGGGAATCGAGCCTGGGCTCGGCGGTGATCATGAGCCCGGAGGGCTACCTGCTGACCAACAACCACGTGACCTCCGGCGCCGACCAGATCGTGGTGGCGCTCAAGGACGGCCGCGAGACCCTGGCACGGGTGATCGGCAGCGACCCGGAAACCGACCTGGCCGTGCTCAAGATCGACCTCAAGAACCTGCCCTCGATCACCATCGGGCGCTCGGACAACATCCACATCGGTGATGTGGCGCTGGCCATCGGCAACCCGTTCGGCGTCGGCCAGACCGTGACCATGGGCATCATCAGCGCCACCGGGCGCAACCAGCTGGGCCTGAACAACTACGAAGACTTCATCCAGACCGACGCGGCCATCAACCCGGGCAACTCCGGTGGCGCGCTGGTGGATGCCAATGGCAACCTGACCGGCATCAACACCGCGATCTTCTCCAAGTCCGGCGGCTCGCAAGGCATCGGCTTCGCCATCCCCACCAAGCTGGCGCTGGAGGTGATGAAGTCGATCATCGAGCATGGCCAGGTGATTCGCGGCTGGCTGGGCATCGAGGTGCAACCGCTGAGCCAGGAGCTGGCCGAGTCGTTCGGCATGCAGGGCCGGCCAGGCATCGTGGTGGCGGGCATCTTCCGCGACGGGCCGGCGCAGAAGGCCGGCCTGCAGCTGGGTGACGTGATTCTGAGCATCAACGGCGAACCGGCCGGCGATGGCCGGCGCTCGATGAACCAGGTGGCGCGGATCAAGCCCAACGACAAGGTGGCCATCGAAGTGGTGCGCAATGGCAAGCCGCTGAAGCTGATCGCCGAGATCGGCCTGCGTCCACCGCCTGCACCCGCGCCCAAGGAAGAGGACTGACCCCTGGCCGCGCCGGCCTGACGCCGCATCGGCGCAGCACTGCGTGCGGCGGGTGATTGGCACAACCGACTGTTCTGTGACAGCCTTGCACGCAACGCCAGCGATGCCTTTCTTCAAGCGCGCACCCCGGCCTGCGTGCACTTTTTCGGAGCAGTCATGACCAATCCCCTGATTCTCGAACCCCAGAAAACCGCCGACGCCTGTGTCATCTGGCTGCATGGGCTGGGCGCCGACCGCTACGACTTCATGCCGGTGGCCGAAGCCCTGCAGGAAGTGCTGCTGAGCACGCGCTTCGTGATGCCGCAGGCACCCACCCAGCCGGTCACCATCAACAATGGCTACGCCATGCCCAGCTGGTACGACATCAAGGCGCTGACGCCGGGTGCACGCGCCATCGACGAAGCGCAACTCGACGCCTCGGCACAGGCAGTCATCGACCTGATCAAGCAGGAACAGGCCAAGGGCGTCGCCCTGTCGCGCATCATCCTGGCCGGCTTCTCCCAGGGCGGCGCGGTGGTTCTGCACACCGCCTATGTAAAGTGGCAGGAGACGCTGGGCGGGGTAATGGCCCTTTCCACCTACGCCCCGACCTTCACCGACAGCACCGTGCTCAGCGCCAGCCAACAGCGCATTCCGGCGCTGTGCCTGCACGGCGTGTACGACCCGGTGGTCATCCCGTCCATGGGGCGTGCCGCCTTCGAGTACCTGAACAGCTGGGGCGTCACCGTGCAGTGGAAGGAATACCCGATGGAACACGCCGTGCTGCCCGAGGAAATCCAGGACATCGGCGCCTGGCTGATCGAGCGTCTGCGCTAAAAAACGCCTTGTCTGTAGTTGTCGGAGCAATCCACTACGCCGCGCCCGAATCTTGCATTACACTGGCCGGCGTACATTCCTTAACCAATTGATGAGATGACCGTGCTCAAAGCACTCAAGAAGATGTTCGGAAAGAGCGAGGTTGAGCAACTCGCCACCGAAAGCGTTGCTACCGTGCAGCCGCCCGCAGCACCCAAGGCCCCGGCTCCCGCCGCGCCGCTCAAGGCTCAGACCGAAGCCGCCGCGCCAGCGCGCGCCGAAAAGCCGGTGGAAAAACCCCTGGAGCAACCGGCGAGCAAACCGGTCGAGGCCAAGCCGCGCCGCGAGCGCAAGCCAAAACCCCAGGCCAGCACCTGGAAACTGGAAGACTTTGTGGTGGAACCGCAAGAGGGCAAGACCCGCTTCCACGACTTCAAGCTCTCGCCCGAGCTGATGCATGCCATCCACGACCTGGGCTTCCCGTACTGCACGCCGATCCAGGCCGAAGTACTGGGCTTCACCCTGCGTGGCAAGGATGCGATCGGCCGGGCCCAGACCGGCACCGGCAAGACCGCCGCGTTCCTGATCTCGATCATCAGCCAGCTGCAACAGACCCCGCCGCCCAAAGAGCGCTACATGGGCGAGCCGCGGGCGCTGATCATTGCCCCTACCCGCGAACTGGTGGTGCAGATCGCCAAGGACGCCGCCGAGCTGACCAAGTACACCGGCCTGAACGTGATGACGTTCGTCGGTGGCATGGACTTCGACAAGCAGCTCAAGGCCCTTGAGGCACGCCACTGCGACATCCTGGTGGCCACCCCGGGTCGCCTGCTGGACTTCAACCAGCGCGGTGAAGCGCACCTGGACATGGTCGAGGTGCTGGTGCTGGACGAAGCCGACCGCATGCTCGACATGGGCTTCATCCCGCAGGTTCGCCAGATCATCCGCCAGACCCCGCCCAAGAGCGAGCGCCAGACGCTGCTGTTCTCGGCCACCTTCACCGAAGACGTGATGAACCTGGCGCAACAGTGGACCACCGACCCGGCCATCGTCGAGATCGAGCCGGAGAACGTTGCCAGCGAAACCGTCGAGCAACATGTGTATGCGGTAGCCGGTGCCGACAAGTACAAGCTGCTGTACAACCTGGTGACCGAGAACAAGTGGGAGCGGGTCATCGTGTTCGCCAACCGCAAGGACGAGGTGCGCCGTATCGAAGAGCGCCTGGTGCGTGACGGCGTGAATGCCGCGCAATTGTCGGGCGATGTGCCGCAGCACAAGCGCATCAAGACCCTGGAGAATTTCCGCGAAGGCCGGGTCACCGTGCTGGTGGCCACCGATGTGGCCGGTCGCGGGATCCACATCGACGGCATCAGCCACGTGATCAACTTCACCCTGCCCGAAGACCCGGACGACTACGTGCACCGTATCGGCCGTACCGGCCGTGCGGGTACCAGTGGCGTGTCGATCAGCTTCGCCGGTGAGGACGATTCGTACCAGCTGCCGGGTATCGAGGCATTGCTGGGGCGCAAGATCAGTTGCGAGACCCCGCCGACCGAGCTGCTCAAGCCGGTGGCGCGCAAGCATCACTGAGTCGATTGATGGACAGAAAACGCAGCCCTCGCCGGCTGCGTTTTTTTTTGCGCTGACCGGGCTGGCTCATCGCGGGTCAAGCCCGCTCCCACAGCGACAACAGTAATGATTGTGGGGGCGGGCTCGACCCGCGATAGGGTTGGCGCAATTAAACTATTTGTCCATAATAGACAAAATAGTTCAAATGGAGCGCCGCATGTCTACCCCACGCGTGATCGACCAGCCCCTGGCCCGCCAACTGCTCGCGCAGGTGGACGTGCCGCAGATCCTGCGCAAGCTGTTCCGTGACCTGGCCGCCGGCCAGGCCGTGCAGCCGCCGCAACAGCTGGTGGAGTTCCCGGCCGGCAGGGGCGACTTCATCAACTACGGCGGGGTGCTCGCCGAAGACCGCGTCTACGGCGTCAAGACCTCGCCCTACATCGTGCGCGAAGGCGCGCCGCTGATCACCGCCTGGACATTGCTGATGTCCATGGACAGCGGCCAGCCACTGCTATTGTGCGACGCCGGCGAACTGACCACCGCACGCACCGCTGCCACCACCGCCGTCGCGGTCGACGCCCTGGCCCCCACCAGCGCCAGGCGCCTGACCGTGATCGGCAGCGGCCCCATCGCCCAGGCCCACCTGCACTATGTGCGCGGCGTGCGCGACTGGCAGGACATCCGCCTGCACTCGCCAGGCCTCAAGGATAAAAGCGCCGAGCAGCGCGAAGCCCTCGGTGCACTCGACCCGCGCCTGAGCCTGGTGGACGACCTGCAATCAGCACTGCACGACGCCGACGTGATCATGCTGTGCACCTCGTCGGCAAAGCCTGTGATCGACCCGCGCCAGCTGAGCAAGCCGGCCCTGATCACCTCGATCAGCACCAACGCGGTACGCGCCCACGAAGTGCCGCCCGAGTGCCTGACCGACATGGACGTGTACTGCGACTACCGCCTGACCACACCCGGCTCGGCCGGCGAGATGCGCATCGCCAGCGAGCAGCACGGCTGGCAGGCCGACGCCATCATCGGCGACCTGGCCCAGTTGCTCAGCGAGCAGGCGCCGCGCCCGACCTACCAGCGCCATGCCTTCTTCCGCTCCATCGGCCTGGGCCTGGAAGACATCGCCCTGGCCAACGCCCTGTACCGCCTGCACGGGTGACGCCCGCCCGCGTTTGCGGCACACTCCCAGCGCCCTTCGCCTAGGGCGCTGACACCGCCTGGAGCCCGCCTGCATGCCGATACCGCCCCACGACCCCGCCCTGAGCAACTTTCGCGCGATTGCCGACGCCATCGCCACGCTGTTCTTCCCCCACGCCGAGGTGGTGCTGCACGACCTGCGCAGCCAGAAGATCGACTACATCGCCAATAACCTGTCCAAGCGCGAGATCGGCGACGATGCGGCCCTGGAAGACATGTTCGAGGCAGGTACCGACGAAACCAACATTGGCCCCTACGAAAAGCTCAATTGGGACGGGCAGAAGATCCGCTCGCTCAGCACCGTGCTGCGCGACGCCCAGGGCAAGCCGCAGGCCGTGCTGTGCATCAACCTGAACATCTCGATGTTCGAAAACGCCAAGGCGGCGCTGGACCTGTTTCTCTCGCCCACCCGGCTGATCGCCCAGCCCGACGCGCTGTTTCGCGATGACTGGCAGGAGCGCATCAACACGTTTCTCAACAGCTGGCTGCGCGAGCGCCAGCTGGCACTGAGCAACCTGAATCGCGACCACAAGCGCGAACTGGTGCTGGCCCTGCATGCCGAGGGTGCGTTTCGAGGCAAGAGCGCCGCCAACTACGTGGCCAACGTGCTGAACATGGGCCGGGCCACGGTGTACAAGCACCTCAAGGAGCTCAAGGCCTGAACGAACTCAGGCCTCGGGCAGGCGACGGTCAGTCGCCGTAGATGTCGGACTTGAAGTACTTGGCCTGGATCTTCTGGTACTCGCCATTGGCGCGAATGGCGTCGATGGCCGCGTTCAGCTGGGCGACCAGTTCGGTATTGCCCTTGCGTACCGCGATCCCGGCGCCCTCACCCACGTACTTGGGGTCTTTCAGCTCTGGCCCGACAAACCCGTAACCCTTGCCCTTGGGCGTCTCCAGGAAGCCCTGTTCAAGCGGGATGGTGTCGGCGAACACACCGTCCAGGCGACCGGCCACCAGGTCCATGAAGATTTCCTCGTTGCTGGTGTAGCGCACGATCTCGATGCCCTTGGGCACCAGTTCCGCGGTCACATAGCGGTCGGTGGTGGTCGCGCGCTGCACGCCGATGCGCTTGCCCTTGAGGTTGGCGAAGCCGTCATCGACCTGGCTGCCGTCCTTCATGGCCAGGCGTGCGGAGGTGAAGTAGTACTTGTGGGTGAAGTCCACCGACTTCTTGCGGTCTTCGGTGATGGTGATCGACGACAGGGCGGCGTCGATCTTCTTGACCTTGAGCGACGGGATCAGGCCGTCGTATTCCTGTTCGGTCCACTGGCACTTGACCTGCATCTGCGCGCACAGGGCGTTGCCGATGTCGTAGTCGAAGCCACTGATAGCGCCGTCGGCGGTCTTGAACGCGAACGGTGGGTAGGCAGCTTCGATACCGATGCGCAGGGTCTTTTCAGCGGCGAACGACGGGGCGGCGGCAAACAGGCTCAACGCCAGCGCAGCCAACAGGGATGGGGTTTTCATCAGCGGTCTCTCTCGCTCGTTGTTGGGGTGTGTTGCAAGACAGAGGAAAAAGCGGCGGGCACAAGGCAGCCTGGAACTATTTTGTACTTATAATTCCATACTGGACTTTTGTGTATTAATTTTCAACCGATTCGCGGCACCGCACCGTTGCAGGAGCCAGCCTTGCCGGCGGGGCGTCTACCAACGCCCCGCAGCGTCCGCATCACTCTGGCGCCCCTCGACCCAGCGCGGCCCCTCGCCGGTCTGCTCCTTCTTCCAGAACGGCGCGCGGGTCTTGAGATAGTCCATCACGAAGTCGCACGCCTGGAACGCCGCCTGCCGGTGCGCACTGGCTACACCCACGAACACGATCGGCTCGCCCGGCTGCAATGCGCCGATACGGTGCAGCACTTCGACCTTGAGCAACGGCCAGCGCTGCTCGGCCTCCAGCACGATCTTGGCCAGGGCCTTTTCGGTCATGCCCGGGTAATGCTCCAGGAACATCCCCGCCACCTCGCGACCGTCGTTGAAGTCGCGCACATAGCCGACAAACGACACCACCGCGCCCACCCCGACGTTGGCCGCGTGCATCGCATTGGTCTCGGCGCCGGGGTCGAACGCGCCGGCCTGCACTCGAACGCCCACCTCAGCCCCCGGTCACGGGCGGAAAGAACGCCACTTCGTCGCCGTCGGCCACCGGCTCGTCGAGCCTGCACAACTCCTGGTTGCGCGCGCACATCAGGTTCTGCTCGCCCAGCATCGCGTACCCCTCCCCGCGTGCCAGCAGGGCCTTGCGCACATCGTCGACGCTGTCGAACGGCCCGTCGAGGCGTTCGCCGTCGCTGTCCAGCGCCTCGCGATACCGCGCGAAATACACCACGTCGATGTTCATGGTGCCTCCACCTGGTAGTGCCCGCTCTTGCCGCCCAGTTTTTCCAGCACACGCACGCTGTGGATGGTCATGCCCCGGTCCACCGCCTTGCACATGTCGTAGATCGTCAGCGCCGCCACACTGGCGGCCGTCAGGGCCTCCATCTCGACGCCGGTCTGCCCGGCCAGCTTGCAGCGCGCCACGATATGCACCGTGTCGTCGCCTTCGTCAGTCAGCTCGAGCTTGACGCTGGTGAGCATCAACGGGTGGCACAGCGGGATCAGATCGCTGGTCTTCTTTGCCGCCTGGATGCCGGCAATGCGCGCCACGGCAAACACGTCGCCCTTGGGGTGGCCGCCAGCCACGATCATCTGCAAGGTTTGCGGGAGCATGCGCACCCGCGCTTCGGCCACCGCCTCGCGCGAGGTGACGGCTTTGTCGGTGACGTCGACCATGTTGGCCCGACCTTGGGAATCGAGATGAGTCAGCACAGGGTTACTCCTGATCAGGAGCACCGATTGTAAACCCAGGGGTCAACATTAGGCAGCGGAAAAAAACCGGGCGGCACAAGGCCGCCCGGTGGCAGGGGTTACAGGTGGGATTCGGCGTATTCGGCCAGGACCGAACGGGGCACGCCCTGCAGGGTGATGTGCACGCCGTTGGGGAAGTCCTTGAAGCGCTCGGTCAGGTAGGTCAGGCCCGAGCTGGTGGCGGACAGGTAAGGGGTGTCGATCTGCGCCAGGTTGCCCAGGCAGATCACCTTGGAACCGGCCCCGGCACGGGTGATGATGGTCTTCATCTGGTGCGGGGTGAGGTTCTGGCATTCGTCGATCAGGATCAGGCTCTGCTGGAAGCTGCGACCGCGAATGTAGTTGAGCGACTTGAACTGCAACGGCACGCGCTCGAGGATGTACTCGACGCTGCCATGGGTGTTTTCGTCGTCCATGTGCAAGGCTTCGAGGTTGTCGGTGATCGCCCCCAGCCAGGGCTCCATTTTTTCCGCTTCGGTGCCCGGCAGGAAGCCGATTTCCTGGTCCAGCCCCTGCACGCTGCGGGTGGCGATGATGCGCCGATAGCGCTTGCTGACCATGGTCTGCTCGATGGCTGCGGCCAGTGCCAGGATGGTCTTGCCCGAACCTGCGGCACCGGTGAGGTTGACCAGGTGGATGTCGGGGTCGAGCAGGGCGAACAGCGCCAGGCCCTGATGGATGTCACGCGGTTTCAGGCCCCAGGCTTCCTGGTGCAGCAGTGGCTCCTGATGCAGGTCGAGCAGCAGCAACTCGCTGTCACGGATGCCCTTGACCCAGCCGACGAAGCCCTGCTCGTCGATGATGAACTCGTTGATGTGAACCGCCGGCAGGTTGTCGGCCAGCTGCACGCGGTGCCAGGTGCGCCCGCGCTCCTGGCGGGTCTCGACCTTGTTGACGCGGTCCCAGAACGAGCCGCTGACCGAATGGTAGCCCTTGGGCAGCAACGAAACGTCGTCGACCAGCTGATCGGTACTGTAGTCCTCGGCGGCGATACCGCAGGCCCGGGCCTTGAGGCGCATGTTGATGTCTTTGGTCACCAGCACCACGTCCAGTTCCTTGCGCCGGCTACGCAGCTCGAGCAACTGGTTGATGATGATGTTGTCGTTGAGGTGTTCTGGCAGCAGCCGGTTGGGTTCGGCGCGTGGGGTCATCAGGATCGACAGGAAGCCCTTGGGGCCGCTCTTGCCGCGCTGGATCGGTACGCCCTGCTCGACATCCTCGGGCGTGGCATCGCCCAGGGTCTGGTCGATCAGACGGATGGCCTGGCGGCATTCGGCGGCGATCGTGTGTTTGCCGGTCTTGAGTTTGTCGAGCTCCTCGAGCACGGTCATCGGCAGCGCGACGTGGTGTTCCTCGAAATTCAGCAAGGCGTTCGGATCGTGAATCAGAACATTGGTATCGAGCACGTAAAGGATTGGCTGGTTGGAAGAAACGTTACGTCCTTGATCATCCATACTCGGTCACCTTTGTAGGGGCCAGACGACGCAATACCTGGGCGGTGCTGCGCCGCGAAGTGACCGCCGGTCTCCCCCTGGCCGCGTCGTTACGGTAGGGAAGCTGCGAACAAAGGAGGGGCCATTAGTACGCCACCTGTGCTGCAGGGTTCGGCGGTCTGACTTCTTGATACCGCAAAACCCGTGACGATAAAAAGCGTTTTTACGTTTTTTTGAAGTTTATTTTTCGTTGTGCGGTCAAGCCCTTGGCGTGAGCCGCAAGCACCACTACAGTTAATGATCAAACCCCGATGAACGCCTGGCGATTTTTTCCGCCGGGTGCCGCCGCGCCCAGCGATTACGGGGTTTCGGCAAATTCCCGGCAGTTGCCCCAGCCAATCCCGCTCTGGGCCGTGTGCTGCAGCAACCAGTCGATCGCCGCCTGGGCCCTGGGCTGGCCGTCATGAAACTGGATCACCCCGCGGCGCCACAGCAGCATCAGGCTCAGCACCCGCTGCGCCGACTGCTCGGCATTCAACCCGGCCTGGTCCTGGGCGTCGATATCCCACAACATCACCTGCAGCTGCTGGCCGGCGAAAAACGCCGCACTGTCGGCGCGGCGCTGCCCGTAGGGCGGGCGAAACAGCGGCACGAATGCCTCGGGCAGGCTGCTCTGCACCAGTGCCCGGCTGGAGACCACCGAGTCCTGCCAGCCGGTCCACTGCGCATGCGAGCTGTACTGCCAGCCCTGCAGCCCCACGCACTGCCCGGCATACAGTTGCTGCAGCGCCGCGGCCGAGGTCTGGTCGCGGCGCGCCTGCAGGTTCTTGCCCACCACGAAGAACAGCCCGCCAAGCTTCTGCCGGCGCAGGTAGTCGGTCAGCGCCTCGGTAGCCGGCCCCGGGCCGCCATCGAAGCTGAGCACGAACAGCCGGTCGTTGAGTGCCTGGCCATCGCGCTCCTGGTCGGAAAACCGCTCCACCTCGCTGGAGGTCTGGGTGAACAGCGCCGCCTTGCGCAATTGCTCGTTCAGGTAGTACTCGTGAAAACGCCGGCTTGGCTGCGCCCAACCGGCGTAGAACGAATCGTCTGCAACACTGAACTTGCCCGCCTGCTGGCGCAGGTCCGGCAGACTGTCGATGGCGTAGCAGAACGAGGCGTCCTGCTCGCAGCTCTGCTGGGCCAGGTCATAGTTGCGCCACAGCCGCTGCCACAGGCGCTGACGCAACGCATTCAGCGTCACCAGGTTGACCTGGCGAAGGTTCAGGCGCTCGGCCAGCTGCGCCTCGCTCAGGGCCTCGCTGTCATACAGCACGCGGGCAAAGCTGAGGATTTCGGCACGCGAGGCCACATCGAACAGGGCCGGGCTGTCGAGTTGTTCGGGCCACACGCTGCGGTCGAACCGGGCCAGCTCGACCGGGGCCGCGTGCACCAGCGTGCTCAGCAGGCCGGCCAGTAAAAGAAGGGCTATGCGCACGATCACACTCTCCATTTTCTCGCCGCGCACTATAGCGCCAAGCGCCGCCAGGGTCTTGGCTATTGGCGCGATAGCTGGAGATCGGCGCCCCCCGCCCGTAGAATCGACGCCACGATTCAAGGAGCCGACCTCATGCTGACGGTGATCTCACCCGCCAAGACCCTCGATTACGACACCCCGCCCGTTACCCAGCGGCACACCCTGCCGCAATACCTGGACGACTCCCAGGAACTGATCCTGCAACTGCGCGAACTTTCGCCGCAGCAGATCAGCGACCTGATGCACCTCTCGGACAAGCTGGCCGGCCTCAATGCCGCGCGCTTCGGCAGCTGGACCCCGAACTTCACCCCGGCCAACGCCAAGCAGGCGCTGCTGGCGTTCAAGGGCGACGTGTACACCGGGCTGGATGCACAGAGCCTGAGCGAAGACGACTTCACCTATGCCCAGCAGCACCTGCGCATGCTGTCGGGGCTGTACGGCCTGCTGCGTCCGCTGGACCTGATGCAGCCCTACCGGCTGGAGATGGGCACCAAGCTGGCCAACGCCCGCGGCAAGGACCTCTACGCCTTCTGGGGCACGCGCATCAGCGAGTGGCTGAACCAGGCGCTGGCCGAGCAAGGCGACGACCTGCTGCTGAACCTGGCCAGCAACGAGTACTTCTCGGCGGTCAAGCGCAGCGCGTTGAAGGCGCGGGTGATCAACACCGAGTTTCGCGACTTCAAGAATGGCCAGTACAAGATCATCAGCTTCTATGCCAAGAAGGCGCGGGGCATGATGACCCGCTTCGTGACCCAGGAGCGCATCGACGACCCCGAGCGGCTCAAGCAGTTCGACGTGCAGGGCTACTACTACAGTGCCGAGCAGTCCAAACCGGACAACCTGGTGTTCCTGCGCGACCACCCGGCCGAGTAGAAAGCATCGCGGGTCCCCCCGCTCCCCCCGGGATCACCTGAATCCTTGCGGGCGCGGGCTTGACTCGCGATGGCGTCCTCACAGCCCGCCAGGCGCCAATCCCGTGGCGCCAAAAAACCACCCCCTCTAGCCCTATCGCCAAACGTCATAAGACCGTTCGTAGTTTTCTGACGAAATATCCTGAAATTTTTTTTCATGCTGGCATAAAAACATCCCCCTCCAAGTTTGCCCTACAGACACGGGACGAAACTGCCGTGTGCTATCAAAGTGAAAGTATCGTCAACTGTTGAAATATTAAAAAATCCTTCACGGCGACTCGGGCGAGCCTGGAACTTATCCCCTTGAGGCTCGCTCATACCACCGGTACGGATTATCTCGTGATGGATGTGAGAGATGACGTACATGACAAATGGACAGTATCAGGAAGTTTTGAAAGCACTTTTTTGTCCGCGCAATTGTTCGACAAGATTACGCGTCCAAGCCAGGAGAGAGCACCCTTAAAAATCGTCCTAGTGGTTGATTTCAAAGGATTTAATCCACTTGAAATAACAAGCACAGCAGTACGCGCAGTGGGTACTGCAATAAAGACGGATACCGTCCAGGGCTCACCCCCCTAATGTAAATGGCCATTAGCCGCCAACTTGAGTGCCGTTTATTTTTCGCACTCCAATTTAATTTGCCTGCCGGCAGTTAGCGGTTTAACCGTGACACTTCCGTGCACCCTGAATTTGCTGGTCAACCAACCCGGTCTGGCGCTTAGTTGTGCGCCGACATGATAAACACATGAGGTGAATGCGATGCGTATCAGCATCTTTGGTTTGGGTTATGTAGGTGCGGTCTGTGCGGGCTGCCTGTCTGCCCGGGGCCATGAAGTGATCGGCGTGGATGTATCGGCGACCAAGATCGACCTGATCAACCAGGGCAAATCCCCCATCGTGGAACCGGGCCTCGAAGCCCTGTTGCAGCAAGGCATTGCCAACCAGCGCCTGCGGGGCACCACCGATTTTGCCCAGGCCATTCGCGACAGCGACGTGTCGATGATCTGCGTCGGTACGCCGAGCAAGAAGAACGGCGACCTGGGCCTGGAATACATCGAGTCGGTGTGCCGCGAAATCGGTCTGGTACTGCGCGACAAGAGCAGCCGCCACACCATCGTGGTGCGCAGCACCGTACTGCCGGGCACCGTCAAGAACGTGGTGATCCCGATTCTCGAAGACTGCTCGGGCAAGAAGGCCGGCGTCGACTTCGGCGTGGCGGTCAACCCCGAGTTCCTGCGCGAAAGCACCGCGATCAAGGACTACGACCAGCCGCCGATGACTGTCATCGGCGAACTCGACCGCGCCAGCGGCGACGTGCTGCAGGCCCTCTACGAAGAGCTCGACGCCCCGATCATCCGCAAGGACATCGAAGTGGCCGAGATGATCAAGTACACCTGCAACGTGTGGCACGCCACCAAGGTCACCTTCGCCAACGAGATCGGCAACATCGCCAAGGCCTGCGGCGTCGATGGCCGCGAAGTGATGGAAGTGGTGTGCCAGGACAAGGCCCTGAACCTGTCGCAGTACTACATGCGCCCAGGCTTCGCCTTCGGCGGCTCGTGCCTGCCCAAGGACGTGCGCGCCCTCACCTACCGCGCCGGCAGCCTGGACGTGAAGGCGCCGCTGCTCAACTCGCTGATGACCAGCAACGAGTCCCAGGTGCAGAACGCCTTCGACATCATCGAAAGCCACGACAAGCGCAAGGTTGCCCTGCTGGGCCTGAGCTTCAAGGCCGGCACCGACGACCTGCGCGAGAGCCCGCTGGTGGAACTGGCCGAACGCCTGATCGGCAAGGGCTACGAGCTCAACATCTACGACAGCAACGTCGAGTACGCCCGCGTGCACGGCGCCAACAAGGACTACATCGAGTCGAAGATCCCCCACGTCTCGTCCCTGCTCAACGCCGATTTCGAGCAGGTGATCAACCACGCCGACGTGATCGTGCTGGGTAACCGCGACGAGAAGTTCCGTGCGCTGGCGCAACAGGCCCCGGCCGGCAAGCAGGTCATCGACCTGGTCGGCTTCATGGGCAAGCCGACCTGCCCCACCAGCCGCACCGAAGGCATCTGCTGGTAACAGCAGCCACTGCACGGGGTCGCCCCAGCCCCGTGCAGTTCCTTCCCATTCATTCGCTACGGATGCACACCATGCAAAGGCTCAAGCACGGCCTGCTACAGGTCGCCGGATGGCTGTTCTACGTGAGCCTGCTCATGCTGATCGCCCTGGCCTTGCCCAAGACCGTTTTCGACCCCGACTCCAAGGACTTCATCTTCCTCATCGGCGCTGTCGGAATCTGGCGTTATTCCATGGGTGCCACGCACTTCGTGCGGGGCATGCTGTTCCTCTACATCGTCTACCCGATGCTGCGACGCAAGGTGCGCAAACTGGGCAGCGCGGCCGACCCGTCGCACGTGTACCTGATGGTCACCAGCTTTCGCATCGACGCCCTGACCACCGCGCAGGTGTACAGCTCGGTGATCCGCGAGGCAATCGACTGCGGCTACCCCACCACCGTGGTCTGCTCGCTGGTGGAAATGAGCGACGAACTGCTGGTGAAAAGCCTGTGGGCCAAGTTCAACCCGCCCGACCGCGTGGCCCTGGACTTCGTGCGCATCGCCGGCACCGGCAAGCGTGACGGCCTGGCCTACGGCTTTCGCGCCATCTCGCGCCACCTGCCCGACGAGAACGCAGTGGTCGCGGTGATCGACGGCGACACCGTGCTCGGCGAAGGCGTGGTAGCCAAGACCGTGCCCTGGTTCAAGCTCTACCCGAATGTCGGTGGCCTGACCACCAACGAATTCTGCGAAGTGCGCGGCGGCTACATCATGAGCGAGTGGCACAAGCTGCGCTTTGCCCAGCGCCACATCAACATGTGCTCGATGGCCCTGTCCAAGCGCGTGCTGACCATGACCGGGCGCATGTCGGTGTTCCGCGCCGCCGTGGTGACCAACCCCGAGTTCATCAAGGACGTCGAGAACGACTCGCTGCAGCACTGGCGCCTGGGCCGCTTCAAGTTCCTCACCGGCGACGACAAGTCCAGCTGGTTCAGCCTCATGCGCCTGGGCTACGACACGTTCTACGTGCCGGATGCGGCGATCAACACGGTCGAGCACCCGCCGGAAAAGAGCTTCATCAAGGCCAGCCGCAAGCTGATGTACCGCTGGTACGGCAATAACCTGCGCCAGAACTCCCGCGCCCTGGGCCTGGGCGTTCGCCGCCTCGGCCTGTTCACCAGCGTGGTGCTGTTCGACCAGCGCGTGTCGATGTGGACCAGCCTGCTCGGGCTCACCGTGGCGCTGATCGCCAGCCTCAAGTTCGGCCCTGCCTTCCTGCTGGTGTACCTGCTGTGGATCGGCATCACCCGCCTGATCCTGACCCTGATGCTGATGTGCTCGGGGCATGCCATCGGCCCGGCCTACCCGCTGATTCTCTATTACAACCAGATCGTCGGCGCAATCATGAAGATCTACGTGTTCTTCCGCCTCGACAAGCAGTCCTGGACCCGCCAGCCCACTGCGCTCAAACGCGACCTCGCGAGCTTTCAACAATGGTTCAACACCTGGTCTTCGCGGACCATGACCTTCTCGGCAGCCAGCATCTTCGTCGCTGTGCTGTTCATGGTCGTGTGAGCCGCCGCCCTACGGAATAAACAGGAACATATCGCCATGAATACCGCCGTGAATGCCAATGTCGTGCATGAGTCCGAAGCCCAGCGTCAGCACGCCCGGGTAAAGATCCCCGCCAAGCTGCGCTACCTGGGGGCCAACCGCGAGACCCTCGAAGTCAAGGTCGAGGACCTCTCGGCCGGTGGCCTGAGCTTCTACACCCGCCACCCGCTGAAGGTCGGCGAAGTGGTGCGCGGCCGCCTGCAGTTCGTGGTCGACAACCTGGGCCTGGCCATCGACATCGAGTTCCAGGTGCGCTCGCACAACGTCGCCGACGGTCGTACCGGCGTGCAGTTCCAGAACCTGGAACAGCGCGACATCGCCACCCTGCGCCACATCATCACCTCGCACCTGTCGGGCGAGCTGATCAGCATCGGCGACGTGCTCAGCACCCTGCAACGCGACAACTTCACCAAGGCGCGCAAGCAGAAGGACACCGGCGGCGGCCTGAGCGCCTTCGGCCGCCTGCGTGCGGTCACCTTCAGCCTCGGCGTGTTCGTGGTCGGCGTGGCCGCGTTCGGCTTCATCGCCAAGTCGGTGTACGGCCTGTACTTCGTCAGCCATGCCGAAGCCGGGGTGGTCAGCGTCCCCACCACCAACGTCACCATGCCGCGCGACGGCACCGTGCAGAGCCTGGTGAAGGCGGACGGCCCGGTGGTCAAGGGCGCGCCGCTGGCCTCGTTCAACACCAGCATGCTCGACCTGCTCAAGGGCCACCTGGACGACCAGCAACTGGAGCCGGCGCGGGTCGAGGAACTGTTCGGCAAGCAGCTCAGCGGCACCCTCACCAGCCCGTGCGACTGCGTGGTGGCCAGGCAACTGGTTGATGACGGGCAATACGCGAGCAAGGGCGCAGTGATCTTCCAGCTGATCCCGCGCACCACCAACCCGATCATCGAGGCCCGTTTCAGCTACCGCCAGTTCGACGAAGTGCAACCCGGCACCCGCGTCAACTTCCAGGTGGCCGGCGAAGACGACGTGCGCCAGGGTCGCATCGTCAGCAGCACCAGCCAGAACAGCGACGACCTGTCTTCGGACATTCGCGTGCAGATCAAGCCGGATGCGCCGATGCCCAGCGAGCTGGCCGGGCGCCCGGTGTCGGTCAACAGCGACCGGGGCCCGTCGATGGACTGGCTGATCGACAAGGCCGTGGCCCGTGGGCTTTGAAGAGGACATGCCGGTGACTACCCAACACACCGCGATCCCTGTAGGAGCCGGCCTTGCCGGCGAATCGTGCAGCCCCCTTCGCCGGCAAGGCCGGCTCCTACCGATGGGTGCACTGGCCCTGGCCGTCAGCCTGGCCGGTTGCGCCGGCCTGCCCGACCAGCGCCTGGCCAACGAAGCCCTCAAGCGCGGCGACACCGCCCTGGCCGAGCGCAACTACCAGCAACTCGCCGACCTGGGCTACAGCGAGGCCCAGGTAGGCCTGGCCGATATCCAGGTCGAAACCGGTGACCCGGCCAAGCTCAGGCAGGCCGAGGCCACCTACCGCGCCGCCGCCCGCACCTCGCCCCGCGCCCAGGCCCGCCTAGGCCGTCTGCTGGTGGCCAAGCCCGACAGCAGCGAGGCCGAGCGCCACGAGGCCCAGGGCCTGCTCAAGCAGGCCTTCGCCGCCGGCGAAAGCAACACCCTGATCCCGCTGGCCATGCTCTACCTGCAATACCCGCAGAGTTTCCCCGACCTCGATGCCCAGCAGCAGATCGACCAATGGCGCGCCGCCGGCTACCCCGAGGCGGGCCTGGCCCAGGTGCTGCTGTACCGTACCCAGAACACCTACGACCAGCACCTGGACGAGGTGGAACGTATCTGCAAGGCCGCACTGGCCAGCACCGACATCTGCTATGTGGAACTGGCCAGCGTGTACCAGAAGCGTGCCCAGCCCGAACAACAGGCCGCGCTGATCGACCAGCTCAAGGCCGCCTATGCCCGCGGTGCGGTACCGGCCAGCCGGGTCGACAGCGTGGCCCGCGTACTGGCCGACCCCAGCCTGGGCCAGACCGACGAGAAAACCGCCCAGGCCCTGCTCGAACAGGTCGCACCGAGCAACCCCGCGTCCTGGGTCAGCCTGGCGCAACTGCTCTACAGCTTCCCCGAGCTGGGCGACAGCGACCAGTTGCTGGCCTACATCGACAAGGGCCGCGAGGCCGCACAACCGCGCGCCGAGCTGCTGCTGGGCCGCCTCTACTACGAAGGCAAGGCCGTGCCGGCCGACGCGAAAAAAGCCGAGACGCACCTGCAGTCCGCCGCCGATGCCGGCGAAATCAGCGCCCACTACTACCTCGGCCAGCTCTACCGCCGTGGCTATCTGGGCCAGGTCGAACCGCAGAAAGCCGTCGATCACCTGCTGCGCGCCGCCCGTGGCGGCCAGCTCAGCGCCGACTACGCGCTGGCCCAGTTGTTCAGCGAAGGTCGCGGCATTCGCCAGGACCTGGTCAACGCCTGGGTGTTCGCGCAACTGGCGCAGGCCAACCCCAGCGAGCAATCGACGGCGATGGCCGGCGAGCTCGACCAGCAGCTATCCGCCCCGCAGAAGGCCCAGGCCCAGCGCCTGTTGCAACAGGAGCGCCAGGCCCGTGGCGCCATGGGTCAGGGCCCCGGCGCCCAGGCCATGCAGGCCCTGCAGGACACCACCGAACAAGACGGCGAGGAATCCCTATGACACTCAACCCGTGGATGAAGGCCGGCCTGGGCCTGGGCTGTGCCCTGCTCTGGTCGTGCCCGACCCTGGCCGCGATGACCGCCGAGAAGAACTTCGGCCTGGAAGTGAAAGTCACCGGCCAGTCCGAGGATGACCGCGACCTGGGCACCCGCTCCGGCGGCGACGTCAACGGCCTGGGCCTGGACCTGCGCCCCTGGGTGTATGGCGAGCGCGGCAACTGGAGCGCCTACGCCATGGGCCAGGCGGTCACCGCCACCGACACCATCGACACCGACACCCTGCGCCAGGCCGACGACGACAGCCAGGTCGAAACCCGCCGCGCCAGCGGCCGCGAGCAGGACAAGAGCTACCTGGCCATGCGCGAGTTTTGGGTCGGCTACAGCGGCCTGACCGCCTACCCCGGCGAGCAACTGCGCCTGGGCCGCCAGCGCCTGCGCAGCGACGACGGCATGTGGCGCGACACCAACATCGAGGCGCTGAACTGGACCTTCGACACCACCCTGCTGCGCGCCAACGCCGGCGTGGCCCAGCGTTTCAGCGAGTACCGCACCGACCTCACCGACCTGGCCCCCGAAGACAAGGACCGCCTGCACGTCTACGGCGACGTGGCCGCGCAATGGACCCCCGGCCACTGGGTCGGCCTGCGCGCGCACCACACCCACGACGACGGCAAGCTGAAGAACCCGGGCGAGACCCTCGACCCGCTGGACAAGACCCGCAACGGCGACCTCACCTGGCTGGGCCTTGAGGCCAACAGCGACGCCTACAACTGGCGCAACCAGAACACCGTCAACTACTGGGGCAGCGTCACCTGGCTCACTGGCGACCGTGATCGCCTGAGCGCCACCACCCTGGCCAACGGCGACCAGCTGGCCACGCAAAAGCAGAGCGGCGATGTCAACGCCTGGGCCACCGACCTGGGCATCCGCCTGCGCCTGGACCCCAACTGGCAGGTCGGCGCGGCCTATGCCCGCGGCAGCGGCGGCGGTGGCAGCGACGGCTCGGGCAACTTCGAACAGACCGGCCTTGAGAGCAACCGCTCCAACTTCACCGGCACCCGCTCGCGTGTGCACCGCTTCGGCGAGGCCTTCCGTGGCGAGCTGGGCAACCTGCAGGCCGCCACCCTGTTCACCTCCTGGCAACTGCGCGACGACTACGACGCAAGCCTGGTGTACCACAAGTTCTGGCGCGTCGACGGCAAGCAGAACATCGGCAGCAGCGGCATCAACGCAGTGGTCGATGATGACGGCATCAACCGCCCGCTGATCCAGGGCGAAAAAGACCTCGGCCAGGAGATGGATCTGGTGGTCACCAAGTACTTCAAGCAGGGCCTGCTGCCGGCCGCGCTGAGCCAGTCGATCGACGAACCGTCGGCACTGGTGCGCTTTCGCGGTGGGGTGTTCAAGCCAGGCGACGCCTATGGCAAGGAAGCGGACTCGTACATGCACCGCGCCTTCATCGACGTGATCTGGCGTTTCTGATGCCTGGAGTGCATTGACATGAACCTTTACCCGCTCAACACGCTGATCGCCGGCAGCCTGCTGCTGGCCAGCAGCATCGCCCTGGCCAACGGCCTGCCCGTGGCCAGCCCGGCCAAAGAGCTGCAGCACGCCAAGACCTACACCGTCAGCAGCGCGCCGATCGAGCCGTTGCAGATCCCGGCGCCGACCCTGCCCGACCTCAGCGGCTACACCGCCGAAGCGGTGCAGGCCAAGATCCAGCGTGCACGCAAGGGCAAGATCACGGTACGCCGCATGCTGCAGGAAGACGCCCTCAAGGAGTTCATCGGCGGCGACAACAAGATGGCCGAATGGGTAGCCCGCCAGCACGGCATCCCGCAGGCGATCTTCGTCGATGACGGGCATGTCGACTTCACCGAGCTGAGCAAGCACGTGCCGGCCCAGTACCTGCGTGAAACCGCGCCGGGGGTATACCTGTCGCGCCTGCCGATCGTGGTGGGGCAAAAGGGCGTGCTCGAGATCGATGCCAAGGTCAAGGAGCTGCGCCTGTCCCAGGAAGGCGGTGCGTTCATCGTCAACGACGGCAAGCTGTTCGTCAGCGACACCCGCGTCACCGGCTGGCGCGAAAAGGACAACGGCCCGGCGACCTTCCGCACACCCAAGGAATTTCGCCCGTTCCTGCTCTCGTGGGGCGGCACCGAGACCTACATCGTCAACACCCGCATGGCCAGCTTCGGCTATGCCCAGAGCAAGTCCTACGGCGTGAGCATTTCGCAGTACACGCCCAACATGGCCAAGCAGATGGGCCGCCCCGAACCCACCGGCTGGATCATCGGCTCCGAGTTCAGCGACATGTGGTACGGCTTCTACTGCTACGAGACCAGCGACTTCGTGGTCAAGGACAACACCTACCGCGACAACATCGTGTACGGCATCGACCCCCACGACCGTTCGCACCGCCTGATCATCGCCGGCAACACCGTGCATGGCACCAAGAAGAAGCACGGCATCATCGTCTCGCGCGAGGTCAACGACAGCTGGATCATCAACAACAAGAGCTACGACAACAAGCTCTCGGGCGTGGTGATCGACCGCAACAGCGTCAACAACCTGATCGCCTACAACGAGATCTACCGCAACCACACCGACGGCATCACCCTGTACGAAAGCGGCGACAACCTGATCTGGGGCAACAAGGTCATCAGCAACCGTCGCCACGGCATCCGCGTGCGCAACAGCGTGAACATCCGCCTGTACGAAAACCTCGCCATGGCCAACGGCCTGGTGGGTGTGTACGGGCACATCAAGGACCTGTCCGATACCGACCGCGACATCGACCTGGACCCGTTCGACACCAAGGTGTCGCTGATCGTGGTGGGCGGTGAACTGGCGGCCAACGGCAGCGGCCCGCTGTCGATCGACTCGCCCCTGAGCGTGGAGCTGTACCGGGTGTCGATGCTGGCCCCGAGCAAGTCCAGCGGCATCAGTTTCTCCGGGGTGCTGGGCGATCGCCAGGACGAGATTCTCGACCTGATGGTACGCCAGGGCAAAGCCGTACTGATCGACCCGGTCGAACGCCAGACCGACATGGCGGATTGAGGAAACCTGACATGACCCCACACCTGATGAAACTGCTTGGCCTGAGTGCGGCGCTGCTGGCGATCAGCAACGGCGTGCGTGCCGACGAGGTGCAGGCGCCCAGCTTCACCGCCCAGCCGTGCTGCCAACTGTGCCCCGAAGCCCACGATGCCAGCCGCTACACCACCCGCTACCAGCAGAACTTCACCACCCTGGTGCAAGCCCAGGGCGACTGGCTGTTCCGTACCCGCGAAGACCTGCGCACCGAATTCAGCACCACCCCGGCCGGCTACAAACGCCTGCAGCAGGTGCACGATGCGTTCAAGGCGCGCGGCGTGGAACTGGTGCTGGTGTACCAGCCCACCCGTGGCCTGGTGAACCGCAACATGCTCAACCCGGCCGACAAGGCCGCGTTCAACTACGAGAAGGCCCTGCGCAACTACCAGGCCATGCTCAAGCGCTTCGCCCAAATGGGCTACAACGTGCCCGACCTGTCGCCGCTGACCAACGAACAGTTGCCGGCCGCGCAGCAGGGCAAGGACTTCTACTTCCGCGGCGACCAGCACTGGACGCCCTATGGCGCCGAGCGTGCGGCAAAAATCGTGGCCGACACCGTGCACAGCATGCCGGCCTTCGCCGACATCCCGCGGCGTGAATTCGAAAGCCACCCGTCCGGCCGCATGGGCAAGACCGGCACCCTGCACAACGTCGCCGGCCAACTGTGCGGCACCAGCTACGCGGTGCAGTACATGGACCAGTTCGTCACCGAGCCCAAGGGCGAGAGTGGCGGCGACGACCTGTTCGGCGACTCGGGCAACCCGCAGATCACCCTGGTGGGCACCAGCCACAGCGGCAAGAACTACAACTTCTCGGGTTTTCTGCAGCAGTACATCGGCGCCGACGTGCTCAACGTCGCGTTCCCCGGTGGCGGCCTGGAAGGTTCGATGATCCAGTACCTGGGCAGCGAGGAGTTCCAGAACAACCCGCCCAAGATCCTGGTGTGGGAGTTCTCGCCGCTGTACCGCCTGGACCAGGAAACCATCTGGCGCCAGATGCTCGCCCTGCTCGACAACGGCTGCGAAGGCAAGCCTGCGCAGATGAGCGTCAGCACCTCGCTCAAGCCGGGCACCAACGAGCTGCTGGTCAATGGCAAGAACGGCGTGATCAAGAACCTGGTCAACGGCCGTCATCAACTGGACATCCAGTTCGAAGACAAGTCGGTCAAGACCTTGCAGGCCACCCTGTGGTACCTCAATGGTCGTCACGAGGACCTGAAGATCGAAAAACCCGAAACCTCCGACACCGACGGACGCTTCGCCTTCCAACTGCGCGAGGACGAGGACTGGGCCAACCAGACCTTGCTCGCGGTGGAAGTGCAGGGTCCCGAAAGCGGCAGCCAGAAGGTCCAGGCCAGGCTGTGTACACGCAACCCGATCGCCGGCGCCGGGCAGCATGCTGCCCAGGCCGGCCTGTGAGGCGCACATGACATCCATCCGCACCCTTGCCACCCCCGCCCTGCTCGCCCTGGCCCTGTTCGGCCCGGCGGTGCAGGCCGGCGGGCTGGTCCCGCCGCAGGGCTACTACGCCGGCATCGAGAAACCCAAGACCAGCCCCAACGACTTCACCTGTGAGGCCGTGCCCAAGCCCTACACCGGCGCGCTGCAGTTTCGCAGCAAGTACGAAGGCTCGGACAAGGCCCGCGCGACGCTGAACAAGGCATCCGAACAGGCCTTTCGCGACTCCACCGCCAGCATCACCACGCTGGAGCGCGGGGTCAGCAAGCAGGTGATGCAGTACATGCGCGACGGCCGCCCGCAGCAGCTGGACTGCACCCTGCAGTGGCTGGGCACCTGGGCTCAGGCCGATGCGCTGATGTCCACCGACTACAACCACACCGGCAAGTCGATGCGCAAATGGGCGCTGGGCAGCCTGAGCTCGGCATACCTGCGCCTGAAGTTCTCCAACGCACAGCCACTGGCGGCGCACCAGGCCCAGGCCGAACAGATCGAGAAATGGTTCGCGCGCCTGGCCGAGCAGACGGTCAAGGACTGGAGCGACCTGCCGCTGGAAAAGATCAACAACCACTCGTACTGGGCCGCCTGGTCGGTGATGGCCACGGCGGTGGCGACCGATCGCCGCGACCTGTTCGACTGGGCCGTGAAGGAGTACCGCGTGGGTGCCAACCAGGTCGATGCGCAGGGCTTTCTGCCCAACGAGATGAAGCGCAAGCAGCGCGCCCTGGCGTACCACAACTACGCACTGCCGCCGCTGTCGATGATCGCCAGCTTCGCCCAGGCCAACGGCGTGGACCTGCGCCCGGAAAACAACGGCGCGCTCAAGCGCCTGGGCGAGCGGGTGTTGTCCGGGGCCAGAGACCCGAGTGCGTTCAAGGCGCGCAATGGCCAGAAGCAGGACATGGACGATCTGAAGATCGACAGCAAATACGCCTGGCTTGAGCCGTGGTGCAGCCTGTATCAGTGCGACGCCGATGCGCTCAAGCGCAAGCAGGCGATGCAGCCGTTCAAGAGTTTCCGCCTGGGCGGCGACCTGACGCGCGTCTACGACCCGCAGGCAGAACAGAAGAAATGACGGGCTGGCCCCTTCGCCGGCAAGGCCGGCTCCTACACCGGACGCACCCGTAGGAGCCGGCCTTGCCGGCGAAGAGGCCCGAACAGCCACTGCAAGACGATAGGTTCCCCCGCAATTTCAGCGGGGGGTTTGGGGGGCTGCTGCCCCGATTGTGGATAACGACAAGGAGAGATCGGGATGGTGTTCTCGTCCAATGTGTTCCTGTTCCTGTTCCTGCCGATCTTTCTCGGCCTGTACTACCTGAGCGGGCAACGCTACCGCAACGCCCTGCTGCTGCTGGCCAGCTACGTGTTCTACGCCTGGTGGCGGGTGGACTTCCTGGCGCTGTTCGCCGCGGTCACCCTGTGGAACTACTGGATCGGCCTCAAGGTGGGCGCCGCCGGCGTACGCACCAAGCCGGCCCAGCGCTGGCTGCTGCTGGGGGTGGTGGTCGACCTGGGTATCCTGGGCTACTTCAAGTACGCCAACTTCGGCGTCGACAGCATCAACGCGATCATGACCTCGTACGGCCTGGAGCCGTTCATCCTCACCCACATCCTGTTGCCCATCGGCATCTCGTTCTACATCTTCGAGTCGATCAGCTACATCATCGACGTGTACCGCGGCGACACCCCGGCCACCCGCAACCTGATCGACTTCGCCGCGTTCGTGGCGATCTTCCCGCACCTGATCGCCGGCCCCGTGCTGCGCTTTCGCGACCTGGCCGACCAGTTCAACCACCGCACCCACACCCTGGACAAGTTCTCCGAAGGCTGCACGCGGTTCATGCAGGGCTTCATCAAGAAGGTGTTCATCGCCGACACCCTGGCGGTGGTCGCCGACCACTGCTTCGCCCTGCAGAACCCGACCACCGGCGACGCCTGGCTGGGCGCACTGGCCTACACCGCGCAGCTGTACTTCGACTTCTCCGGCTACAGCGACATGGCCATCGGCCTGGGCCTGATGATGGGCTTTCGCTTCATGGAGAACTTCAAGCAGCCCTACATCAGCCAGTCGATCACCGAGTTCTGGCGGCGCTGGCACATCAGCCTGTCCACCTGGCTGCGCGACTACCTGTACATCACCCTGGGCGGCAACCGCGGCGGCACCTTCGCCACCTACCGCAACCTGTTCCTGACCATGCTGCTGGGCGGCCTGTGGCACGGCGCCAACTTCACCTACATCATCTGGGGCGCCTGGCACGGCATGTGGCTGGCGATCGAGCGCGCACTGGGCCTGGACACCAACCCGCAGCGCTTCAACCCGGTCAAGTGGGCCTTCACCTTCCTGCTGGTGGTGATGGGCTGGGTGATCTTCCGCGCCGAAAACCTGCACGTGGCCGCACGCATGTACGGCGCCATGTTCAGCTTCGGTGAATGGCAGCTGTCGGAGCTCAACCGCGCCAGCCTCACCGGCCTGCAAGTGGCCACCCTGGTGATCGCCTACCTGAGCCTGGCGTTCTTCGGCCTGCGCGACTTCTACCGCAACGCCAAGCCCACGGCCAAGGCCAGCCCGGTGGCCGTGCATGGCGACGGCAGCGTGAGCCTGGACTGGGGCCTGTACATGACCCGCGCGCTGGTGCTGCTGCTGTTCGTGGCCTCGATCCTCAAACTCTCGGCGCAAAGCTACTCGCCGTTCCTCTACTTCCAGTTCTGAGCGAGCCGACCATGACCCGATCATTACGCAAACTCTACGCCGTGCTGTTCATGGCCCTGCTGCTGGGCCTGGGCATCTGGTCGCTGGGGGGCCTGGGCAGTTTCCAGCGCACCGCGCAGATGTCCCTGCTCGACGGCAAGCTGGCCAAGGCCGCCGAAACCCACTACGACGCGCAGTTCCCGATCAAGCGCCTGGGCACCAACCTCTGGGCGGCGCTGGACTTCAAACTGTTCAACGAAGGCCGCCCGGGTGTGGTGCTGGGCCGCGAGCAATGGCTGTTCAGCGATGAAGAGTTCAAGCCGGTGGCCGGCAGCGAACAGTTCGAGGCCGAGAACCTCGCACTGATTCGCGGCGTGCGCGACACCCTCAAGCAGCACGGTGTGCAACTGGTGCTGGCGATCATTCCGGCCAAGGCCCGCCTGTACCCGGAGTACATCGGTGAGCAGACGCCCGCCAGCCTGCATGCCGACCTGTACAACCAGTTCCATGCCAAGGCGCGCCAGGCCGGCGTGTTCGCCCCGGACCTGCTCGGCCCGCTGCAGGCGGCCAAGGCCCAGGGCCAGGTGTTCCTGCGCACCGACACCCACTGGACACCACTGGGCGCCGAGGTGGTGGCACGCCACCTGGCCGAAGCCGTGGCCCGCCAGACCCTGCTCAGCGGCACGCCGCAGCAGTTCGTCACCGAAGCCAAAGCCGCCACACCGTACAAGGGCGACCTCACCAACTTCCTGCCGCTGGACCCGTTGTTCAGCCACCTGCTGCCGGCCCCGGACAGCCTGCAGCAACGCACCACCCGCCCTGCCCGGGCCCAGGATCACACCGACAGCGACGACGCGCTGTTTGCCGACAACGAGATCCCCGTGGCGCTGATCGGCACCAGCTACAGCGCCAACCCGCACTGGAACTTCCTCGGTGCGTTGCAGCAGGCGCTGCGCAGCGACGTGGTCAATTACGCCGAGGACGGCCATGGCCCGCTGCTGCCGATGCTCAAGTACCTGCAGACCGACGCCTTCAAGACCAGCGCCCCACAGGTGCTGGTATGGGAGTTCCCGGAACGTTATCTGCCAATGAAAAACGACCTCAGCGCCTTCGATCCGCAGTGGATCGCCCAGCTGAAGCAAACCCGTACCGCCAATCAAGACATGGCCCTGTCGTCCAATCGGACGCAACACTGAGAGGAACTGCACATGACCACCAAGCACCGCATTGCCAAAGCATTCGCCCTGACCGCCGGCATGAGCCTGCTCTCGCTGCAGGCCTGGGCCGGCGCCGACGCCGCACTGTACGGCCCCAGCGCGCCCAAGGGCTCGACCTTCGTGCGCCTGTACAACGCCGGCAACCAGCCGGTGGCCGCCAGTGTCGGCAATACCCAGATCAGCGAAGTGGCCGCCCAGGGCAGCAGCGATTTCAGCTTCATGCCCCAGGGCGACTACAGCGCCAAGGTCGGCAGCCAGACCGTACCGGTCAAGCTGGCGGGCGATCACTACTACACCCTGGTCAACCACGGCAGCGGCCAGCCGCAACTGGTCGAGGAACCGCCGTTCAAGAACAAGCAGAAATCCCTGGTACGCGTGCAGAACCTGAGCGACCAGGCCCTGACCCTGAAGACCGCCGATGGCAAGACCGAAGTGGTCAAGCCGGTGGCGGCCAAGGCGCGCGGCGAGCGCGAGATCAACCCGGTCAAGGTCAGCCTGGCGCTGTATGAAGGCGACAAGAAAGTCAGCGACCTCAAGCCCGTTGCACTCGAACGTGGCGAAGCGGCCGTGCTGTATGTGACCGGCAGTGGCAGCAACCTGTCGCCGGTCTGGGTCAAGCGCCCTGTGTCCACCCGTTAATCAACTGCCCCTTTCAACGTTCGGAGATTACCCATGATTCCAGTCATCCTGTCCGGTGGTAGCGGCTCGCGTCTGTGGCCCCTGTCGCGCAAGCAATTCCCCAAGCAGTTCCTGGCCCTGACCGGTGAACACACGCTGTTCCAGCAAACCCTGTCGCGCCTGGTGTTCGACGGCATGGACGCGCCCATCGTGGTGTGCAACAAGGACCACCGTTTCATCGTCAACGAGCAGTTGGCCAACCTGAACCTGGACACCCAGGCGATCCTGATGGAACCGTTCGGGCGCAACACCGCGCCGGCCGTGGCGCTCACGGCCATGAAACTGGTCAACGAAGGCCGCGACGAGCTGATGCTGGTGCTGCCGGCCGACCACGTGCTGGACGACCAGAAGGCCCTGCAACGCGCCCTGGCCCTGGCCACGGTGGCCGCCGAACGCGGCGAAATGGTGCTGTTCGGGGTGCCGGCGACCAAGCCGGAAACCGGCTACGGCTACATCAAGTCGAGCCAGGACGCCCTGCTTCCCGAAGGCATCAGCCGCGTGGCACAGTTCGTTGAAAAACCGGACGAAAAACGCGCCACCGAGTTCGTCAAAAGTGGCGGCTACTACTGGAACAGCGGCATGTTCCTGTTCCGCGCCAGCCGCTTCCTCGAAGAGCTGAAAAAGCACGACCCCGACATCTACGACACCTGCCTGCTGACCCTGGAGCGCAGCCTGGAAGACGGCGACAGCATCAGCATCGACGAGGCCACCTTCGCCTGCTGCCCGGACAACTCCATCGACTACGCGGTGATGGAAAAGACCCAGCGCGCCTGCGTGGTGCCGCTGAGTGCGGGCTGGAGCGACGTGGGCTGCTGGTCGTCGCTGTGGGACGTGCACGAGAAGGACACCAACGGCAACGTGACCAAGGGCGACGTGGTGGTGCAGGACAGCCACAACTGCATGATCCACGGCAACGGCAAGCTGGTGTCGGTGATCGGCCTGGAGAACATCGTGGTGGTCGAGACCAAGGACGCCATGATGATCGCGCACAAGGACAAGGTTCAGGGGGTCAAGCAGATGGTCAACACCCTGGACGCCCAGGGCCGCAACGAAACCCAGAACCACTGCGAGGTGTACCGCCCGTGGGGCTCGTATGACTCGGTGGACATGGGCGGGCGCTTCCAGGTCAAGCACATCACGGTAAAACCCGGCGCCAGCCTGTCGCTGCAGATGCACCACCACCGTGCCGAGCACTGGATCGTGGTGTCGGGCACGGCCGAGGTGACGTGCGACGAGAACGTGTTCCTACTGTGCGAGAACCAGTCCACGTACATCCCGATCGCCTCGGTGCACCGCCTGCGCAACCCGGGCAAGATCCCGCTGGAGATCATCGAGGTGCAGTCGGGCAGCTACCTGGGCGAGGACGACATCGAGCGTTTCGAAGACATCTACGGGCGCTCCACGCCAGTGGAGCGCGGGGTGTCGATCAAGACCATCGCGCAGTGATCTAGCGGCCCTTTCGCCGGCAACGCCGGCTCCTACAAGGAATACGCGTTCCCTGTAGGAGCCGGCTTTGCCGGCGAAGCTTTTTAGGCGTTAGGATGATCCTTCATCCGCACCCAAGGCGCCCTCCATGTTCATCGGTATCCTGCTCATCCTCACCTGGCTGGTCCTGCTGCTGCGCTACCCGGCCAAGGCCTTGCCGATCTCCATGGCCGCGCTGCTCGGCCTGGGCCTGGTGGGCCTGTGGGTGGTGTGGCTGGACAACCGCGAGGCCAGCCAGCTGGCCCGCCTGGAACTGCGCCTGGACTACGCCCCCGACGCCTGCCCGGCCGACCGGCCGCTGCGCGTACAGATAAAGAACGCCAACCGCGTGCCGCTGGTCGAGCTGCGCTGGCGCGTGGCCGCCTACGCCCCCGGCGACACCGTCAACCTGGCCGAGAACACCTACACCGCACCGCGCTACCGCGGCCCCGGCGACCTGCAGCCCGAGGCCAGCTGGCACGACTGCCTGCCCCTGCCCCCCCTGCGCTCAGGCTACCGCCCGCAAACCCTGGAATTTCGTGCCGAGCACCTGCAGGGTGGGTTTGCCAACTAGTATTTTTGTCAGTTACCTGAGACACGCCAGCCGGGGTTGAATGGAGCGCACCGGAAATCTTGCAGGAGGCACCACCATGTCACTCAGGCCCGTGACCCGCCTCGACCAGCTCCAGGCGCTGCTCGATGATTGCACACGCCAACGCCCGGCCATGGTCATGGTGGGCTCGGCCAGTTGCCCGCCTTGCCGCACGATGCATCCCGGTGTTGCACGGCTTGGCAGTCAACATCCTCAGGTCGACTTCCACTATTTCAACGTCGACCTGTTCGAGGATCACCCGCAAGAACCGGCCCTGACCCTCCTGTTCCAGAGCCTGTCGCTGCACTATCTGCCTTCACATATCCTGTTGCCCGTCGCCGGCCCCAACCTCGTGGTGTGCGCCACGAGCATCACCCGGCTGATCGAAGCCCTGACCGAACACCACATTCTGAGGAGAGCCCCCTTCCATGCCCGTCGTCCTGATCACCGGTTGCTCCAGCGGCATCGGCCGCGCCCTCGCCGACAGCTTCAAGTCCGCCGGCTACGACGTGTGGGCGACCGCGCGCAAGGCCGATGACGTCGCCACGCTGATCAAGGCCGGCTTCAGCAGCCGCCAGCTGGACGTCAACGACGAGGACGCCCTGGTGCGCCTGGCCGACGCCATCGAAACGGCCCATGGCGGCCTCGACATCCTGATCAACAACGCCGGCTACGGCGCGATGGGGCCGCTGCTGGACGGCGGTGTCGAGGCCATGCAGCGCCAGTTCGAGACCAACGTGTTCGCACTGATCGGTGTGACCCGCGCACTGTTCCCCTTGCTGCGACGCAATCGCGGCCTGGTGGTGAACATCGGCAGCGTGTCGGGTGTGCTGGTCACCCCGTTCGCCGGCGCCTATTGCGCATCCAAGGCGGCGGTGCATGCGCTCAGCGATGCGCTGCGCCTGGAACTGGCGCCGTTCGGCATCGGCGTGATGGAAGTGCAGCCCGGCGCCATCGCCTCAAGCTTCGCCAGCAATGCCGGGCGCGAGGCCGAGCAGGTGCTGGCGCAAGACTCACCGTGGTGGCCATTGCGCGAGCAGGTGCGCGCCCGCGCCCGCGCCTCGCAGGACAGGCCGACCCCCGCCAGCGCGTTCGCCCAGGGCCTGCTCAAGGCCGTACAGCAGCGTACCCCGCCCGACCTGCTGCGCCTGGGCAACGGCAGCCGCGCCTTGCCGCTGCTGGCCGGCGTGCTGCCCAAACGGCTGCTGGAAAAGGTGCTGAAGAAACGTTTCGGCCTCGACCGCAGCCTGTGATCTGCCCGGTTTGCGGGGGCCTGCGCCGGCGATAGCTGACCCTATCGCTAACTATAAAGTGCACACCAGAGCATTTTCCAAAGCGTCTCCAAGGCCAAGAATCGCCCTCGTACTGGATCGGCTGCATTGCCACAGCGGCGGCGCGCTCCAGGCAATCAGGGAGAAATCTCCAAGGTCGGAGCACCGCTGCCTGCTGGCAGCCTTTCTCACAAATGCAATCAGGCCCTTTCTGGAGACATTCGTGAAACACCTTAACCTTCCGCGCAAGATCCCCACCCAGGCCCGCTCGCGGATGATGGTCGAAACCATCCTCACCTCCACCGCCAAGGTGGTGGTCAAGCATGGCTACCAGGGCACCAACACCAACCTGGTGGCCCAGCGCGCCGGGGTCAGCGTGGGCTCGGTCTATCAGTACTTCCCGAACAAGGATGCATTGATCGCGGCGTTGCATGAGCGCCATGCGCAGGCCATGAACCGGGTGATTCTGGAGGTCGCCGGCGCACACGAGGTGGCCGACCTGCCGGCCCACCTCAGGCTGCTGGTGCAAGCCCTGCTGCACCTGCACCAGCAGGAACCGGAGCTGCACCGGCTGCTCGACACCGACCTGGCCAACCTGAGCCGCAGCGTCGACGACCTGCAGCACAAGGCCCGCATCACCCTGTCCATCGAGCGCCTGCTGGACCGCTGGCGGGCCACGCTGGCTCACAGCAACCTGCACCTGGCCGCCTGGCTGGCGGCGCAGGTGATCACCTCGATGGTCAAGGCCTACATCCTCGACTCGCCGCAGATGAGCCAGGCGCAGATCGAGGATGCGATCAGCAGCTCGCTGATCGGGCTGTTGTGCCTCCCGCCGGCCATGCCGCTGGCCACCGCCCGCGCCCGCGCGCAGCCGCACAGCTCAGCGGCGTAGCGCCTGGCGCGCCTGCAACTGCTCGTAACGCTCCAACAAGCGCAGCGCCTGCAGGTAGCTGGGCACTTCCACCACCAGGCCATCGACTTCGGCACGCACGTTGCCGCCCTGGGCCGCCGCCTCGAACGCCGCCACCTGCCGGCGCGCCAGTTCGGCGTCCGCGTCAGCGGGGGTGAGGTAGCGATTGGCGACCGCCACGTGCGCCGGGTTGACCACACCCTTGGCCTGGTAGCCGATGGAGCGGGCGAACTGCATGTCGGCTTCGGCACCCTGCGCGTCGGCAAAGGTGTAGGGCGAGTCGATGGCCAGCACCCCCGCCGCCGCACATTCGAGCAGAAAGCGCGAGCGCGGGTAATACAGCTCGGTGCCGGCGCGGCTGCGCCCGGCGCCCAGGTCGGCCACCATGTCCTCGGTGGCCACCAGCATCGCCTTGATACGCGGGCTGGCGGCGGCGATCTCGATGGCGCGCACCACGCCCAGCGCGGTCTCGATGTTCGGCACGATCAACGTGCTGCCGGCAGCGATGCCATGGCGCCCCTCAAGCTCGGTGATCAACTGGTCCAGCTCGATCATCTGTTCGCGGCGCTCGACCTTGGACATCATCACCACCTGCGGGCGGCCAGCCATCACTGCCGCCAGGTCCTCGTGGCCACAGGTTTCAAACGGGTTGATGCGCACCGCACTGACCCGCCCGCAGGCGCGCCAGCGCTGCAGGATATCCACCGCCAGTGCACGCGCCTCGGGGCGTCGCGCCGGTGGGGTGAAGTCCTCCAGCTCCTGCACCAGCACGTCGCCATCGCCGTCGAGTGCCGCCAGCAACGCGCGCTCGTCGGCGCCGGGAATGAAGAAAAAGGTGCGGCAAAGCGCCAGTGGGTTGTCCTTGGAAACTGCCATGGTTGACGTCCTGTACAGAGAAGAAAAGGAAGAAAAGAAAGCGCCTCAGAGCATCGCCAGGCCGCCGTCCACGGCGATGGTGGTGCCGCTGACGAACGAGGCCTTGCCCGACAGCAGCCAGGCGATCACCTCGGCGGCTTCCTCGGCACGGCCCTCGCGGCGCAAGGCGGTCATGCCGTGCAGCTGTTCGAGCTTGCCGGCGACGCGCGTGGTGTCATCGAGCATCGGCGTGCGGATCACCGCCGGGGCGACGCAATTGACGGTCAGCCCGCGCGGGCCCAGTTCGCGCGCCAGGCCCTTGCTCAGGGTGATTACCGCGCCCTTGCTGGTGGCGTAGCCGAGCGTGCCGGCCAGGCCACCGCCGCGAATGCCGGCGACGCTGGCCACGGTGCAGATATGCCCGCCGGCGCGCATCAAGGGCACGCTGTGCTGCACCACGCTGAAGGTGGCAAGCAGGTTGACCTCCAGCAACTGGCGCAGGCGCGCCACGCTCAGGTCGTCGAATGCCGTGGTGTCGACCACCCCGGCGCAGGTGGCCAGGCCATCGATGCGCCCGCGCCACCGGGCGATTTCGGCGAACACCGCGGCCACTGCCTGTTCATCGCACAGGTCCAGGGCGAACGGCCGATGGCCTGGGCCCAGCGCATGCAGGGTGCGATCCAGGCCGCCTTCGTCACGGTCCAGGCACGCCACCTGAAAACCCTCCCGTGCCAGCTGCAGGGCGGTCGCCGCGCCAATACCGCTGGCCGCACCGGTGACCACCGCCACCCTGTCTTGATTGGTCATGAACACTGCACTCCCTGAATGGCGATACAGGGCCGCTACAACAACGGCGCCTGAGTGGCGGCCATGCTAAAAGAATGCCTGCCGAACAACTACTCGCATTAAAAACCCCACATACAAGAGCCGTGCCCGTGTACCCGCCGTGGATTGCTCGCATTGCCAGGAATATTAAATATTCATGACCAAAGTTCGTTGTCGGCGGCGAAATGCGAGCAATTCAACGCCACCCTCAAGGCCGCCCCCACAAACGAACCATGGCGTACAACCAGCAGCCAGCAACCCCACGGCAGACAAGCGCTGTAGCGCGAAAGCGAGTTTCCTGCAAACAAACGCGAGTAGCCTTGCAAGTTCAACTTGCCTAGCATTTGAAACAACTTGAAACCCACTTTCAAGGGACCTAACAAGTTGCCGAGAAGTTTCAATAACATTTCGCCAACTTCAAACAGAACAAACAAAAGGAAGTGCACCATGAGCCAGAAAGGCTTTGAGACCGTCATTGAAATCAAATACCGCGACACCGACTCGATGGGCCATGTAAGCAGCCCCATCTATTATGACTACATGCAACATGCCTACCTCTGCTACATGCACCACCTGCTGCAACTGCCAAAGAGCGAAAAACTGCCGCACATCATGGTGCGCAGCGAGTGCGACTACCTCAAGCAGGCCATGTACGGCGAAACCCTGGTGGTCAGCAGCGCCGTGGTGAAATTCGGCACCAAGAGCTTCGAGATCGAGCACACCATGCGCCGCCAGGACGATACCCACGAGGTGGTGGCCAGGGCCAAGTCGTACCACGTGATGTTCGACTACGACAAACAGGCCACCGTGCCTGTGCCCCAGGCATTCAAGGATCAGGTCCTGGCTTTCCAGGAAGGCTGAGCCGGCGCTCAGGGACGAACCGTTCGCCGACGCTCAGGCGCCCCGGCGAACCGACTGCAAAGGTACGCTCAATGAAACTCTCCTGGACTCCACAGCAGCTCGCGCTGCTGTCGACCTACCGCGCCATCGGCGTGGAACTGGCCGAGGCGCGGCGCAGCGCCGCCCCCGGTTTCGATCACTACGGCTGGCAACGCCTGTGCGACGCGGGCCTGTGGAAGCTGGTCATCCCGCTCGAATACGGCGGCCTGGGTGAAGACTGGTGGGGCTTCAGTGCCGCGCTGGAAGGCCTGGCCTCGTCGATCCGCACGCCCGAGCTACTGCTGTCGGTGATTGCCCAGGCCGGCATGGTCCGCGCCCTGATGCTCTACGGCAGCGACGCCCAGAAGGACCGCTACCTGAGCGCGATCCTGGCCGGCGCGCTGAGCGCCACCGGCATCGCCGAACCGGGCACCGGCACCGACGTGCGCAGTATCCACAGCCTGCTGACCCCGTGCGCGGACGGCTACCGGCTGACCGGCAGCAAGTTCAACATCGCCCATGCACCGGTGGCCGACTTCCTGCTGATCGTGACCCGCCTGGCCACCGACTCCAAGCACAACATCGCCCTGGTGATCATCGACAAGGACACCCCCGGCCTGACCCGTGGCGAGCCGGACGACAAGTTGGGTAACAAGCACCTGCCCACCGGCCCGCTGCACTTCGACAACCTGCCGGTGCCGGCCGAACAGGTCCTGGGCGAGCCGGGCCGCGGCCTGCAGCAACTGATCAGGATCATCTCGCTGGGGCGTGCGTACTACGGCCTGGTAGCGGCCAACCTGCCCACGCCGTTCCTGGCCGAGGCCATGCACTACGCGGCCAACCGCCAGAGCTTCAACAGCGCCATCGACACCCACCAGTACGTGCAGAAGCGCCTGGTGGACATCGCCATGGGCATGGAGCGCAACCGCTGGATGGTGTACGCCGCGCTCGACCAGTTGCTGGGCAACGACCCCCAGGCGCTGATGAGCTGCTCGATCGCCAAGCTCGGCGCCGCGCAGGACTTCATCCACAGCGCCATCAGCCTGCTCAAGCTGTATGGCAGCCTGGGCTACCACGAAGGCGACATCGCCACCCTGGTCAAGGACGCGCTGGGCTTTGCCAGCGTGGGCGGCACCGAAGAGATGCACCAGAAGAACATCTTCAACCAGCTGCTGCGCCTGACCCAGGCCGGCTGACCCCGCAGCGCCCGCCCCTGCCACCTGCGCGCCCGGCCCCACCCGGCTCGCGGGCATGGCAGCGCGAGCGTGGGCGCCCTTGACCACTCCCCTTCCTGGTAGAGAACAGACCCGATGCCGATCGAATCGACTTTACTGCACGCAAGCCCTGTCGCCGCCCTGGCCCCGGTGCCCTTCGCCCAACCGTTCGATGACCACCTGGAACAGGCCGGCCTCGACGAGTTGCGCCAGCACCAGTTGCTGCGCCTGCGCCAGACCCTGCTGCATGCCTACACCCATGTGGCCTGGTACCGCGAGCAGTTCCATGCACTGGACGTGCACCCCTACGACCTCAAGCACCTCGACGACCTGGCGCACTTCCCGCTGACCAGCAAGGCACAGTTGCGCGACCACTACCCCTTCGGCCTGTTCGCCGTGCCGATGGACCAGGTGCTGCGCCTGCATGCCTCCAGCGGCACCACCGGCCAGCCCACCGTGGTCGGCTACACGCGCAACGATATCGACGTGTGGGCCTCGCTGGTGGCGCGCTCGATCCGCGCTGCGGGCGGGCGGCGCGGCGACCGCATCCATATCGCCTATGGCTACGGCCTGTTCACCGGAGGCCTTGGCGCACACTACGGCGCCGAGAAACTGGGCTGCACGGTGATCCCGATGTCGGGCGGGCAGACCGCACGCCAGGTGCAGCTGCTCAAGGACTTCCAGCCGGACATCATCATGGTGACGCCGTCCTACATGCTCAACATCGCCGAAGAGATCGAACGCCAGGGCATCGACCCGCAGTCGCTGTCGCTGCGCGCCGGGATCTTCGGCGCCGAGCCGTGGGGCGGACAGATGCGCGGCGAGCTGGAACAGCGCCTGGGCATCAAGGCCCTGGACATCTACGGCCTGTCGGAAGTGATGGGCCCGGGGGTGGCCATGGAGCACCTCGACACCCAGGACGGCCCGACACTCTGGGAAGACCACTTCTACCCCGAGATCATCGACCCGGTCACCGGCGCGGTGCTGCCCGACGGGCAGTTCGGCGAACTGGTGCTGACCACCCTGAGCAAGGAAGCGCTGCCGATGGTGCGCTACCGCACCCGCGACCTCACCCGCCTGTTGCCCGGCAACGGTCGCGCCATGCGCCGCATCGACCGCATCACCGGGCGCAGCGACGACATGCTGATCATCCGCGGGGTCAACGTGTTCCCCAGCCAGATCGAGGAGCAACTGCTCAAGCTGCTGATGTTCAGCCCGGTGTACCAGCTGCATGTCAGCCGCCAGGGCAACCTCGACGTGCTGGCCGTCCACGTCGAGCTGCGCCCGGAACACAGCGGCCTGAGCGCCCGGCAGCAACAGGCCGCCTGCCAGCAGCTGAGCCACCAGATCAAGGTGCACGTGGGCATCAGCACCCACATCCAGCTGCACCCGTGCCACACCCTCAAGCGTTCCGAAGGCAAGGCCGGCAACGTCATCGACCTGCGCCGCCAGCCCTAGCGGCGCACCCCCTCTCAAGGATCACGAGGCTCCCCTACTCATGGACATGACCATTGGCGATTTTCTGCTGCGCCGCCTTCAGGAATTCGGCATCCGCCACCTGTTCGGCGTGCCCGGCGACTACAACCTGACCCTGCTCGAACAGGTCGAGGCGCTGCCCACGCTCGACTTCATCGGCAACTGCAACGAACTCAACGCGGCCTACGCGGCCGACGGCTACGCCCGCACCCAGGGCTTCGGCGCGGTGCTGACCACCTACGGGGTGGGCGACCTCAGTGCACTCAACGGCATCGCCGGCGCCTATGCCGAGCGGGTGCCGGTGATCATGGTGTCGGGCATGCCGCCGCTGCACGCGATCATCGACCGGGCCCTGATGCACCACACCCTGGGCGACGGCAACTACGACAACATCATGGTGACCCTGCGCCAGTTCACCGTGGCCCAGGCGCGCATCACCGTGGAAAACGCCGCCATGGAAATCGACCGCGTATTGCAGACCTGCTACCGCGAACGCCGCCCGGTGTACCTGCAACTGCCCAGCGACCTGGCCACCTTGCCTATCGAGGTGCCCGACACGCCGCTGCAACTGAGCGAGCCGCGCAGCGAGCCGGGGCAACTGCAGGCGGTGGTACGGGCGCTGGTGGCACGCCTGGATGCCGCCAGCTCGCCGGTGCTGCTGGTGGACATGGACGTGGCGCGCTTTGGCCTGGTGCCCCAGGTGCTCGAGCTGATCGAGCGCTTCGACCTGCCCTTCGCCTGCCTGCCGCCGGCCAAGGCCATGCTGCCCGAGTCGCACCCGCTGTTCCTCGGCACCTACGCCGGTGCCGGCTCCGCGCCCGGCGTGCGTGCGGCACTGGAGCAATCCGACTGCGTGATCAGCCTTGGCGCACGTTTCACCGACACCAGCACCGCGCTGTTCTCCCACAGCTTCATGGACGGCGCGCTGATCCAGTTGCACGCCTACGCGGCCTCGATCGCCAGGCAGCACTACACCGCCGTGAGCCTGGGCCAGGTGCTCCAGGCGCTGGGCCAACAGGCGCTGGCACGCGAGCGCCGCGCCCAGCGCATCCCGCCGTTCAGTGCCAGCCCGGCGTTCGCCGCGCTGTCGGGCAAGCCGCTGAGCCAGCTGCGCTTCTGGCAGCGCATCGGCCACCTGATCGAAGCCGACGACCTGGTCATCGCCGAAAGCGGTACCTCGTCGGCGGGCATCAGCGGCCTGCGCTTGCCGACCGGGGCAACCTGCATCACCCAGCCGATCTGGGGCTCGATCGGCTACACCCTGCCCGCGCTGCTGGGCAGCCTGCTGGCCGCACCGACACGCCGCCAACTGCTGTTCATCGGCGACGGCTCGTTGCAGATGACCGTGCAGGAGCTGTCGACGATTCTGGCGCACAACCTCAAGCCGGTGATCTTCCTGATCAACAACGATGGCTACACCATCGAACGGCTGATCCTGGGCGAGCATGCCAGCTACAACGACGTGAACCCCTGGCGCTATGCGCAACTGGCCAGCGTGCTGGACACCCGCGAGCGCTCGCGCAGCTTCACCGTGCACACCGAGGACCAGCTCGAAGATGCGCTGGCCCAGGCCGCACAGGCCGACACGCTGGTGTTCATCGAAGTGGTGATGGAACGCATGGACGCGCCCGAATCGCTCAAGCGCTTTGCCCGGCTGTTCGCCGAGTTCGACTACGGGCTGCAACCGGCCAGCCTGCCGGCGATTGCCGGCTGAAGGCCGCGCCCGGGCGAGTCGCTCGCCCGGGCGCGGCAGGGTGCATCAGGCGATGGAACGAACCACGCCGCCATCCACGCGCAGGGCTGCGCCGGTGGTGGCGCTGGCCTGGCGCGAGGCCAGGTAGACCACCATGTTGGCGACCTCCTCGACCGTGGCCAGGCGCTTGATGACCGAGCTGGGACGGTGCTCGGCTATGAACCGGGCCTCCAGCGTCTCGCTGTCCACCCCCTGCTCCCTGGCCATCTGGCTGAAGTAGCCGCCCACGCCTTCGGAGCGGGTCGGGCCCGGCAGCACCGCATTGACGGTCACGCCGGTACCGGCCAGGGTCTCGGCCAGCCCGCGGGAAATCGCCAGCAGAGCGGTCTTGGTGGTGCCGTAGTGCACCATCTCGGTCGGGATCTGCAGCGCCGATTCACTCGACAGGAACAGCACCCGGCCCCACTCGCGCGTGGCCATGCCCTTGGCGTAATGGCGCGACAGGCGCACCGCGCTCATCACGTTGACCTCGAAGAAGCGCTGCCAGTCCTCGTCGCTGATCTCGAAGAAGCCCTTGGGCTCGAAGATGCCCAGGTTGTTGACCAGGATGTCGGTTTCCGGCTCCTTGGCAAACAGGATGTCCGCCCCCTCGGCCGTGCCCAGGTCGGCCGCAATGCCCTTGACCTTGGCCCCCGGCAACTTGCGCTGGATCTGTTCGACGGCGCGCGTGACACGGGCCTTGGTGCGCCCGTTGACCACCACCTCGGCACCGGCCTCGGCCAGCCCGTGGGCAATGGCAAAGCCGATACCGGCGGTGGAGCCGCTGACGATCGCACGCTTGCCGTGCAAGGAAATATTCATACCTGCGTCCTTTTCTGGATGACATGTGAACCCCGGCGCGGCGCCGGCCGTGCCGGGGCACGGCCGGCGCAGGCCTCATGGGTGCTTTGACCGCTGCCCTCGATCGAGTTCAGCGCTGGCCTGGGCCGGTGGGGCAAATGACTGCCAGCCCCCACCCAGGGATTTGTACAGGCCGACCATGGCCAGCGACACCGCCGCCGAGCTTTCGACCCACTGCTCCTGGTTGGCCAGCAAGGCGCTCTGCACGGTCAGCACGTTGAGGAAGTCGACCGCGCCCTCCACGTACTGGTTGCGCGCGGTGTCCAGCGCCACCCGGCTCTGGCGCACCGCTTCGTCGAGCAGGTCGCGGCGCAGCTGGCTGGCGTTGTACAGGCGCAGCACATCGTCGATCTCGTGCCAGGCGCGCAGCACCACCTGCTGGTACTGCACAGCCGCTTCCTGCTGCTGCGCCTCGCGCAGCTTGAGCACGCCGGTCAGGCGCCCGCCTTCGAAGATCGGCAGGCTCAACTGCGGGCCGATGGCAAACCGGCGCGAACTCCAGTTGCCGAAGTCCGACAGTTGCAGCGACTGGAACCCCGCGCTGCCCGACAGGCGGATGCTCGGATAGAAGTTGGCCTTGGCCACCCCGATGCTGGCCGTGGCGGCGTGCAGTTGCGCCTGTGCCTGGCGGATGTCGGGGCGCCGCTCGGCCAGCTCCGAGGGCAGGCCCATGGCAAAGCGCTGCGCGGTCTGCGGCATCGGTGCCGGTTGCAGCAGTTCGTTCTGCAGGCTGCGTGGCGGCTCGGCCAGCAGCAGGCTCAGGGCGTTGATCAGTTGCGCCTGGCGGTCTTCCAGGGTGGGCAGGCGCGCCTCGATGGACGCCACCTGCGCCTTGGCCTGGGCCACGTCGAGGTTGGTCGCCACGCCATCGTTCAGGCGCATCTGCGACAGGCGCAGGCTGTGGCGCGACACGTCGAGGTTCTCGCGGATCACCGCCAGGGTGCTCTGCACCGCACGCAGCTGGATATAGTCGTGGGCGGTCTCGGCCAGCAACGACAGCAGCACGCCCTGGCGGTCGTTTTCGGCCACCTCGACGCTGGCGTCGGCGGCCTCCACCTCACGCCGCACCCGGCCCCACAGGTCCAGTTCCCAGGCAGCGGTGAAGTCGCCCTGCCACAGGTTGAAGGCCGACTTGCCGTTCTTGCCGGACGGGTCGTTGAGGCCGTCCTCGCTGTTGCGGGCGCGGCTGTAGTTGCCGTTCAGGTCGACCGACGGGTACTGCTCGGAGGCAATGCTGCTGCGCACCGCGCGGCTCTGCATCAGCCGGGCGGTGGCCACCTGCAGGTCCAGGTTGCGTTCGACCGCGCGCTGTACCAGTGACGACAGCTGCGCATCGTTGAACTGCTCCCACCAGCGCGCCTGCAGCGGTGTCGCCTCGGGCTGGCTGGGGCCGGCCTTGTCCTGCAGGGTCGGCCAGGCCGACGGCGCGGTGGAGCGCGGCGCTTCGAAATCGGGGCCCAGGCTGCAGGCGCCGAGGGTCAGCGTGGCGCCCAGCAGCAAGGGCGAAGTAGCCTGTGCGAAGTTCATCGAGCGCTGACCTCGTTGCCGGCCTGGGCCCTGGCCGGGCTCTGGGTATCGATTCTGGCGATCACCGACATGCCCACGCGCAGGCGGCTGAGCAATGGCTGGTCGGCGTCGAGCACGATCTTCACCGGGATGCGCTGCACCACCTTGGTGAAGTTGCCGGTGGCGTTGTCCGGCTTGACTGCGGCAAAGGTCAGGCCGGTGGCCGGGGCCACGCTCTGCACATGGCCGCGCAGCTGTTCACCGGCAAAGGTATCCACGCTCACCAGCACTGCCTGGCCTGGCTGCACGTGGGTCAGCTGGGTTTCCTGGAAGTTGCCGACCACGTAGGCCTGCGCCAGCGGCACCACCGAGAGCAGCCGTGCGCCCGGGTTGACGTAGGCGCCCACGCGCACGGCGCGCTCGCCGACCATGCCGTCGATGGGTGCGACGATCTGCGTGTAGGACAGGTCCAGGCGGGCACGGTCCAGCGCGGCCTCGGCATGCTTGAGGCCGCCCTGGGCTGCCTCCACCTGCGCGGTGAGAATGTCCACCTGCTTGCGTGCCGCGGCCAGCGCCGCACGGGTGTTGGCCAGGCGTGCCTGGGCCTGGTCGACCCGGCTGCGCGCCTGCTGGGCGTTCTGCACGGTGCCGGCGCCCTGCTCGGCCAGGCGGGTGTGACGGGTCAGTTCATGGTTGGCGAACGCCAGCGCCGCCTCGTCGGCAGCCACCGTGGCCTGGGCCTGGGCGATCAGCGAAGCCTGCCGTTCGAGGGTGGCGCGGGCGTTCTGGTACTGCGCGCGGGACATCAGCAACTGCGCGTCGGCGGCGGCCAGCGCCGCCTGGAAGTCGCGGTCGTCGATCTGCGCCAGCACCTGGCCGGCCTTGACCTGCTGGTTGTCCTCGACGTGGACCGCCTTGATGAAGCCCGACACCTTGGGCGCCACCACGGTGTAGTCGGCCGTGACGTACGCATCGTTGGTGGACTGCGTGCCGCCGCTGCCGAACAGCGCGGGCAGCGCCACATAGGCCAGGCCGGCGACGACGATCACCGCCACGGCGATCAGGGTGAGTCTGGAAGTTTTACTTGAGGTCATGTCTTTCTCTCTCGACGGGACTAGGCCACTGCACGCGGCGGGTAGATCCGGGTAGGCACAAAGGGAATCAGCACGATCAGCGCCAGTGCCAGCAGCGCCATGCACAGGTAAAGGTCGGCCGAGGTCAGCACCACGGCCTGCTCATGGATGCGCCTGGCCAGCCCCGGCGCATCGCTGGCGGCCAGCGGCGAGTTGCCCAGGTTGTCCACCAGCATGTTGGAGTGGAAATGCCGGCGCACCGTGGTCAGGGCCTCCAGCACCCCGGCGGCCACCACCGAAGCCAGGCCCTTGATGGTGTTGAACCAGGCCGAGGCGAACGGGCCGTCCTGCGGGGTCATGCCGCCGGTGGCGAGCATCAGCAGCGGGATCACCGCCATCGGCTGGCCGAAGATCTGGAACAGTTGCAGCACATAGAAGTTTTCGCGCACCCATTGCGAGGTGATCTGCGTGCCGCCCAGGCACGACATGGCGAGCATGCCCAGGCCGATGGCCAGCACCCAGCGGCAGTCCACCGCGCGGATGTTGCACAGCGCCGCGGTCAGCGGCAGCGCCAGCAGTTGCGGCAGCGCCACCAGCAGCATCACCGGGCCGCTGTGCACGGGCCGATAGCCCTGGACCTGGGCCAGGTAGTTGGTGGGGATGATGATCACGGCCGACAGCACCACCAGCACCCCGCCCAGGGTGATCAGGGCGTGGGTCAGGTTGCGGTTGCGCAGCATCTGCAGCTTGAAGAACGGCAACGGGTGCGACCATTCGTTGATCATGAACAGCACCAGCAGCACCACCCCGCCGCCCAGCAGCCAGCAGATCAGCGGCGAGTTGAACCAGCCCATGCGGTCGCCCTGGGACAGGCCGATCACGATCGAGCAGATGGCCGGCAGCCCCAGCAACAGGCCGCGCCAGTCGAACTGCTTGAAGCGCTCCAGGCGCAACGGGTCCTGCGGCAGGCCCCAGGCCACGCAGCCCATGGCCACCAGCGAGGGCAGGATGATCTGCCAGAACGCCCACTGCCAGCCGACATACTCGGTCCACATGCCCGCCAGCGGCAGGCCCAGGCTCGGCCCGAAGGTTGCGGTCAGGGCGTAGCCGGCCAGGCCGTAGAGCTTGATGCCGGGGGGCAGAAAGCGCAGCGCCACGCTCATCAGCATCGGCGGCAGCGCGCCCCCGGCAAGGCCTTGCAGGGTGCGCAGCAGCATCAGGCTTTCGAGGTTGGGTGCAAACGGGCAGAGCAGCCCCAGTACGGCAAAGGCGCCGATGGCACACAGGGTGAAGCGGCGCAGCGAGAAGGTCACCGAGCACCAGGGCGCAAAGGCCATGGCCGACACCGAGGTGGCCGAGTACAGCGCCACCAGCCAGGCCCCTTCGTCGGCGCCGATGTGCATCCCGCCACGGATGTCGGCCAGGGCCATCTTGGTGACCATCTCGTTGAGGCCGGCGCACAGCACCGCCAGCAGCACGCCGACCAGGCCCACCACGATACGCAGGCCGAAAGCAGCCGGGGCGGCCGGTTTGGCAGGCGCCGCGGCGGGCGCCGGGGTGGCCCCCAAGGGCGCCTGGGCCGCCAGCGACGTCATGGCCGGCCCCCGCCCACAGGCGCTGAAGCACGGCAGAAAAAAGGCACACACATGGCAGGAGGACTCCGGGTAGTTAAGTACCCGGCAAGTCTATGGAGGCCAATAGATGACGAAAACTGACATATTCGCAGTTTATTGCTGCGTCAAACGCAATCCACAAAAGCCGTCGATAACGCGTGCCTGCCCCGGGCTCAGGCGTAGTGCCTGGAGCAACATTCCTTGAGGGTCTGGCGCAACCAGCGGTGGGCGGGGTCGTTGTCGAAGCGCGGGTGCCAGGCCTGCATGATGGTTACCGCCTCCAGCGCCATCGGGATGCGGAACGAGCGCAGCGGCAGGCCGAGCCGGGCCACGCTCATCAGCACGTGCTCGGGCAGCGCCAGCAGCAACTCGGAGTCGGGCAGCGAGAACATCGCCGAATGAAAGCTCGGGGTGATCAGCGCCACGCGCCGCTGCAGGCCCATGCCGGCCAGCGCCGCATCGATCGGGCCGGCGGCGCGGCCACGGCGCGACACGCTGATCTGCTCGTAGCCGGCGAAGCGCTCGGGGGTGATCTCGTCATCGAAGATCGGGTGATCGACCCGCGCCAGGCCGACGAAGGTGGTGGAGAACAGGCTCTGCACCTTGATCTCGGGGCCGAGGTTGCGCGTGGCACTGATGTACAGGTCCAGGCGCCCGTCGCGCAGTGCGGCGTCCTCGTCGCCGCCCTCGCCTTCGGGCACGAAGCGCAGCACCGTGTGCGGCGCCTGTTCGCGCATGGTTTCCAGCAGGGGCGCGGCAAAGGGCGCGATGAATACATCGTTGGCGCGCAGGTTGAAGGCCCGCTCCAGGCTCTGCAGGTCCACCTCGTCACTGGAACTGAACACCTGGTTGGCCTGCTCCACCACGCTGCGCACCTGACTGCGCAGGGCCATGGCCTTGGGCGTGGGCACCAGGCCGCGGCCGGCGCGCACCAGAATCGGGTCACCCACCGCATGGCGAATGCGCGTCAGGGTACGGCTCATGGCCGCGGGGCTCAGGTTCATCCGCCGCGCCGCGCCGACCACACTGCCTTCATCGAGCAGCGCATCCAGCGCGACCAGCAAATTCATATCTGGAAAGTGCATGGCAAGCATCCATTCATTGCTTCGTTGAGTCCGGGGCAAAGCTTAACAGTTTCCGCCGCGCTCACAGCCCCTGCATGTGGCGCAACTAGTCATTGCACGCTGCACCATTTACCGCGCCGCATGCTTTTTTCAAGAATGCTGCTCTTTGCACAGTGAGTGGACCCTGCCCCATGTACAGCGTCGTTTTGATCGCCATCGATGGCTCGCCACGCAGCCACGGCATCCTGGAAACCGTCAGCACGTTCTGCGAGCAGACCCGTCATCGCCTGCATGTGCTGCTGGCGGTCGACCGTGCCTACGCGCTGCCCGAACAGGACGGCCACATCAGCCCGCAGGACGAAACCGAATACCCGGCGGCCAGTCATGAACAGCAGGTGGCCGACATGAGCATGCTGCAGGCCGTGACCCACCTGCGCGAACGCGGCTTCCAGACCGAAGGCAACCTGGTCAATGGCGACCCGGTGTCGAGCATCGTCGCCGAGGCCAAGCGCCTGGGCAGCGACCTGATCGTGATGGGCCACCGCCACCTGTCGCGGCTGGACCGCATGTTCGACCCCTCGATCAGCAGCAAAGTCATCGACAAGGCCGGTTGCCCGGTACTGGTCGATGCGCGTCATCTCTGACGCCCCCTTGCACTCACCCCTTGAACGAGACTACACGGATGAAACTCGATTACCTGCTGCTGGAACAGATTGACGCGGTGGCGCTGATTCGCCTCAACCGGCCACTGTCGCTCAATGCCCTGTGCGCCGAACTGGCGGCGGAGCTGGCCGGCGTGCTCGACCGCCTGGAACAGGACCGCAGCGTGCGCGCCGTGGTGCTGACCGGCACCGACACGGTGTTCGCCGCCGGGGCCGACATCATGGCCATGCGCAACCGCAACTACATCGACGTGTACACCAGCGACTTCGTGACCGTGGACTGGGAGCGCCTGGCCAGCTTTCGCAAGCCGGTGATCGCCGCGGTGGCCGGCTACGCACTGGGCGGTGGCTGCGAGATGGCGCTGATGTGCGACTTCATCATCGCCGCCGAGAGCGCGCGCTTCGGCCAGCCGGAAATCAAGCTGGGGACCATCCCCGGTGCCGGCGGCAGCCAGCGCCTGGCGCACTTCATCGGCAAGGCCAAGGCCATGGACATGGTGCTCACCGGGCGCACCCTGGACGCCCACGAAGCCGAGCGCTGCGGCCTGGTGAGCCGGGTGGTGAGCGACGCGGCGCTGCTCAACGAAGCCTTGCGTGTCGCGGCGCGGATCGCCGGCTACTCCGGGCCGGTAGCGATGATGGCCAAGGAGGCGGTGAACGGCGCCTTCGAAACCACCTTGAGCGAAGGCGTGCGCCAGGAGCGCCGGCTGTTTCATTCCACCTTCGCCATCGAGGACCAGAAGGAAGGCATGGCCGCCTTCGCCGAGAAGCGCGAGCCGCAGTTCATGCACCGCTGAACGTTCGCCATGGCAGCGGCACGCGCTCAATCGCGCGGCTTGACCACCACCGTGCAGGTGGTGCCCGCTGCCAGCAGGAAGCCTTCGGGCACCTCGTCGATGTGGATGCGCACCGGTACCCGCTGGGCCAGGCGCACCCAGTTGAAGGTGGGGTTTACATCGGCGATCAGCTCGCGGCTTTCAGGGTTGTCGCGGTCATAGATGCCGCGCGAGATGCTCTCCACATGCCCCTTGAGCACCTCGCCGCTCATCATCTGCAGGTCGGCCTGATCGCCCACCTTCACGTGCGGCAGCTTGGTCTCCTCGAAGAAGCCGTAGACCCAGAACGAGTCCTTGTCGACCACCGCCATCTTCGGCTCACCGGTGCGCGCATAGTCGCCGCGGTGCACGTTGAGGTTGGTCACGTAGCCGTCCACCGTGGCCAGGATGCGCGTGCGCTTGAGGTCCAGCTCTGCCGCCGCCAGCTGCGCCTGGGCCTGCTGGTAGTCAGCCAGGGCCGAGTTGGCGATGTTGCTGGCGTCGTCGCGGTTCTCCCTCGAGATCACCAGGTTGTCCATGTCGGCACGCCGGTGCGCATTGACCTTGCGCATCTCCCAGGTGGCCTTGCGCGAGGCTACCAGCGCCTGCGCCTGCCTGACCGCCACCTCGTAGTGCTCGGGGTCGATCTGGATCAGCAGGTCGCCCTTCTTCACCAGCTGGTTGTCGCGCACCGGCACGTCCACCACATAGCCGGGCACGTCGGCGGCCACGTTGATGATGTCGGCGCGTACCCTCCCGTCGCGGGTCCAGGGCGTGTTCATGTACTGCACCCACAATTGCCGGCCGATCGCCACGGCAGCTGCCAGTACCAGCAAGGTGGCGATCAGGCTGAAAAACTTTTTCATCGACTAGGGTCTCAACGGTAGACGGTCAGCGCCATGGCGCCAAAGAGGCAAATGAACAGGCACAGGCGCAGCAGCGCCGGGTGCCAGAAAAAACGGTAGCCGTCATGCCCGGCAATGAACCGGTCCAGCCCCCAGGCAAGCCCTGCGGCGAACAGGAACATCAAGGTCATGGTCGGCATGTACAGGCCGTGGAAGGCGATTTCACGGGGCATCGGGCAGTCCTTGCGTCGCGGGCAGGTGGGCCAGCGGCGATTGTGGGTCGAGCAGCGAGGTACGGATGAAGTGCAGGTAGCTCTGCACCCGGCGCAGGGCCGAGGTGTCGAAGTGCCGGGCAAAAGGTTCGTCGGTGGCCTGCACGCGGCTGATCGCATGGTCCACTGCCACCAGCGCACGCTCGTGGTTGCTGGCGGTGGGCTGCAGGAACAGCCGCGCCAGCGCCCGGCCCATCACGCGGATGGCCTGGCGCCAGGGCTGGGACTCGGCATAGCAGGGGTGCACCGGGAGTATCGCCTGTTCCTTGCGCAGCTCGATGATCGCGTGGCCCACCTCCAGCACCACGAACATCCAGCGCAGCAGCTTGCTCTGCACCTGGGGCTGGCCCACGGCCAGGCCATAGGCCTGGTGCAGCAGGTCACGGGTGCGGCTCTCGAACGCCGAGCCCAGCCCGCGCAGGCGCCCGCTGATGGCGAACAGCACCTGGCCGCGCAGGTCCTGCTCCAGGCGGCTCCACAGCCAGCGGCTGTTGGGCGGCAGGATGATCGCCCCGGCCGCCGCGCACACCAGCATGCCGATGACCATGGCGATGTAGTCGTTGACGAAGGTGTAGGGGTTGTACACGGTGAGGTTGTCGGGCACCGAGCCGGTCGAGAAGAAGATCAGCAGGCCCAGGCCATAACCGGCGTAGGCCGGGCGCGAGGCCAGGAACGCGCCCACCACGAACACCGGCGCCAGCACCATGCACAGCAGCGGGAAGCCGTCGATCCAGGGGAACACGAAGAAGGTTTCGAAGAACCCCACCAGCGCGCCGAACAGGGTGCCGCAGGCCATCTGGAACGACATGCGCTTGGGGTTGGGGGTGGCCGCCGACAGGCCCACGGTGGCCGCCGCGATCAGGGTCATCATGGCCCCGCTGGGCCACGCCGTGGCCAGCCAGAAGCTGCCCAGCACCAGCAGGATGAACGCGGCCCGCACGCCGGCGGCCAGCGACACCAGCCAGTTGGTCTGGGCCACGTAGGGTTCGTCCCATTGCTCACGGGCGTGGCTGTGCTCGGCCAGCGAGGCGTGGGTCTGGGCATAGCTGTGCAGGTCGTCGACGAAGCGGTACAGCAGTTCGTAGGCGGTGTGAAAGTCGAGCAGGTCGGCGTCGCTGGGCGCGGTGTCGAGGTAGGCGGCGCGCAGGCTGCGTACCCGCTCGGGCAGGTCGTCCTTGTAGGCGGCCAGTTGCTCGGCCAGGCGCGCGGCATCGGCGTGGGTCAGCGAGCGCCCGGCATAGCCGTCGAGCAGGTTGGCCAGGGCATCGAGGCCCGGCTCGATGGCCGTGACGATCTGCAGCGGGCCGCGCTGGCGCAGGCGCTCGAGCAGTTGGTGCAGGGCGTTGAAGCGCGTGGTGATGGCCATGAACTCGCTGTTCATGCGGCCCAGGCGGCCGTTGCGCCGGCGCATGTGCGGGTCTTCGAAGGCGGTCACGCTGCGCAGGCTTTCCAGGCCCACCGCCTCGGCGATGAAGCGCACGTTGCTGCTTTCGAAACGGTCGCGCTGGCTGTCGCCGCGCAGGCCTTCGGCGACGAAGCCGGCGAACACGCCAAAGCGCTGGTACAGGGCGTTGCGCATCGAGGCACTGGCCGACTGCGGCAGGATCGCGGCGCTGACCAGGGTCGACACCAGGATGCCCAGGGAGATCTCCAGCACCCGCCACACTGCCGCCATGAATGCACCGTCGGGGTGCTGCAGGGCCGGCAGGCCGACCATGGCCGCGGTGTAGCCGGCCAGCACGAAGCCATAGGCGCGAAAGTTGCGGTAGCGCATCGCCCCCGCCGAGCAGATGCCCACCCAGATCGCCAGGCTGGGCAGGAACAGCTCGGTGTTCTGCGGGAAGATCGCGATCAGCGCGACCATCACCGACGAACCGGCCAGGGTGCCGAGCAGGCGGTAGAAGCTCTTGGCGAACACGTGGCCGCTCTGCAGCTGCATCACGATGAACACGGTGATCATCGCGGTGCGCGGCTGCGGCAGCTCCAGGCGCATGGCCAGCCACAGGGTGAGAAACGCCGCGCTCAGCACCTTGAAGATGTACACCCAGGTGACGCCGTCGCTACGCGCCCATTCGAAGAAGCCGCGACGCCATTCAAGTGATGCCAGCCAGCGAAACGGCAGGGTCATGGCGCTCATTTGTCGAACACCGCCAGGGTGCGCGGGGTGGCCGGTGCGGCCTGCTTATCCGGCGTCGGCACATCGTTGCCGGCGCCCAGCCCACCGCCCAGGGCGGTGACCAGTTCGGCATGCGCGGTCAGGCGCGCGGCCTGCACCTGCTGCTGGATCTGCTGCTGGCGAAACAGCAGGGTCTGCGCATTGAGCACGTTGAGGTAGTCGGTGAGGCCGCGCTGGAACGCGATCATGGCGATGTCGTAGGTCTTCTGCGCCGAGGCCACCGACTCGGCGGCAAAGTGCTGCTGCTCGTCCATCGAGTGGCGGCGGATCAACTGGTCGGACACCCCCTTGAGGGCCTCGACCACGGTCTGGTTGTAGCGCGCCACGGCGATGTCGTAGCCGGCCGAGGCCACGCCCAGTTGCGAGCGCAGGCGGCCACCATCGAACACCGGCAGGCTGATGGCCGGGCCGACGTTGTAGTTGAACTTGCGCCCGGTGAGAAACTCCAGCGCACCGCCGCCGGTGGCCATGAAGCCGAGCCCGCCGACCAGGTCGACGTTGGGGAAGAAGCCGGCATGCGCCACATCGATACCGCGCGCCTGGGCCGCCACCTGCCAGCGGCTGGCAACCACGTCGGGACGCTGCCCCACCAGCTCGGCAGGCAGCGCCGACGGCAGCTTGAGTGCGGTGGCCAACGAGAGATTCGGCCGCTGCAACTGCGCGCCCTCGCCCGGGCCCTTGCCGGCCAGCGCGGCCAGCTGGTTGCGCGCCAGGGCGATTTCTTCATCGAGGCTGTCGAGCTGGCGATGGGTTTCGGGCAGCGGCGTCTGCGCCTGGCTGACCTCGAAATGGGTACCGATGCCGCCGGCCAGGCGCCGTTCGGCCAGGGCCAGGATCTGCTCCTGCTGGGCCAGCTCGGCCTTGACGATGTCGCGCTGGGCAAAGTGCAGCGACAGCTGGATGTACACCTTGACGATGTTGTTCTGCAGTTCGAGCTGCGCCTGGCGCGCCTGGGCCACGCTCATGTGGGCCATGTCCACGGCCTGCTCGCTGGCATTGCGCTCGCGGCCCCACAGGTCCAGCGCATAGCTCAGGCCCAGGGTGGCATTGTTGTCCCAGGTGTTGGCACCGGACAGCGCGCCGGGGCCATAGAACTGGTCTTCGGGCCAGTTGTGGCGCTTGAGGCTGGACTGGCCGTTGACCTGCAGTTTTTCGTCGGCCTCGATCACCCCGGCCATGGCCCTGGCTTCACGCACGCGGGCAGCGGCCATGGCCATGGTCGGGCTGCCCTGGAGCGCCAGGGCGATCCAGCGCGCCAGTTGCGGGTCGCCATAGGCTTGCCACCATTGCTGGTCGGGCCAGTGGGCATCCTGCGCGGCTGCTCGGATGGCCGCGTCGGTGGTCAGGGTATTGGCTTGCAGCGTCTTGCTTTGCGGGGCGATGCCCCAGGTTCCGATACAGCCGCTCAAGGTCAAGCTAAAGGCACAGACACTGAGCGCATTCAGCGCTCTGATGATGCGACGCGGCACAGCTGCGAGTTCCCGACTAGAAGGTGGATGACGCTAGGTGACGCAATTCTAGGGGGCCGCCGCACTGGCGATAAGCGTGCTTTACTGCGAATCTTTGTTACGAAAACCGCGATAATCCGGCTTTAGTCTGAAGACTGCTTTGGTTACTTCATGTCACAATTCTGTCGTCTTCCTTGAGAGCGCCCCATGGACACCCTGCAAAACATGCGTGCTTTCAGTTGCGTCGCGCAAGTCGGCAGTTTCACCGCCGCTGCCGTGCAACTGGATACGACCACCGCGAACGTGTCGCGGGCGGTTTCCAATCTTGAAGCGCACCTGCAAACCCGCCTGCTCAACCGCACCACCCGGCGCATCGCACTGACCGAAGCGGGCAAGCGCTACCTGATGCGCTGCGAGCAGATCCTCACCTACGTGGAGGAAGCCGAGGCCGAGGCCAGCGACGCGCATGCGCGCCCGGCCGGGCAACTGAAGGTGCACTCGATGACCGGCGTGGGCCAGCATTTCGTCATCGATGCCATCGCCCGCTACCGCGAAACCCATCCCGACGTGACTTTCGACCTGACCATGGCCAACCGCGTGCCCGACCTGCTGGACGAGGGCTACGACGTGTCCATCGTGCTCGCCAGCGAGCTGCCGGACTCGGGTTTCGTGTCGCAGCGCCTGGGCATCACCTACAGCATCGTGTGCGCCTCGCCCGAATACGTGAAGCGCCACGGCGTGGCGCACAAGCCGGCCGACCTGCTCAAGCACGCCTGCCTGCGCATGGTGAGCCCGGTGATCCCGCTGGAAAAATGGCTGTTCGACGGCCCCGAGGGCCAGGAGGTGGTGAACATCACCCAGGCGCCCTTCCAGGTGAACTCGGCCGATGCCATGAAGGCGGCGATCCGCAGCGGCATGGGCGTGGGCGTGCTGCCGATCTACTCGGCCATCGACGGCCTGCGCGACGGCAGCCTGGTACGGGTGATGCCCGAGTACCGCCTGCAGGAGCTGAACCTGTACGCGATCTACCCCTCGCGCCAGTACCTGGATGCGAAGATCAAGACCTGGGTCGAGTACCTGCGCAACTCGCTGCCGGAGATCCTCGCGGCCCACGAGGCCGACCTCAAGACCCACGAGCTGCTCATCGCCACCTGAAATCTTGCTGCACAGGGGCGGCGGAGAATGATAGCGTGCTACCCATTCTCCCCTGCCCGCAGCGAGTTCGCCGATGAAAAAGACCGTACTGGCCTTCAGCCGCATCACCGCCCCGATGGTCGAGCGTCTGCAGCAAGACTTCAATGTGATCGTGCCCAACCCCAAGCTGGGCGACATCAATGCCCAGTTCAACGAAGCGCTGCCCCAGGCCCACGGCCTGATCGGGGTGGGGCGCAAGCTGGGCGAAGCGCAGTTGCACAACGCTGAGCAACTGCAGGTGGTGTCGAGCGTGTCGGTGGGTTACGACAACTACGACCTGGCCTACTTCAACCAGCGCGGCATCGCCCTGACCAACACCCCTGACGTCCTCACCGAAAGCACCGCCGACCTCGGCTTTGCGCTGATCATGAGCGCGGCGCGGCGGGTGGCCGAGCTGGACGCCTGGACCAAGGCCGGCGAATGGAAAGCCACCGTGGGCCCGGCACACTTTGGCAGCGACGTGCATGGCAAGACGCTGGGCATCGTCGGGCTGGGCAACATCGGCGCGGCGATTGCGCGGCGTGGCCGGTTCGGCTTCAACATGCCGGTGATCTACAGCGGCAACAGCCGCAAGACCGCGCTGGAGCAGGAACTGGGCGCGCAGTACCGCAGCCTGGATCAACTGCTGGCCGAAGCCGACTTCGTGTGCCTGGTGGTGCCGTTGGGGGCCAACACCAGGCACCTGATTGGCGAGCGCGAACTGAAGCTGATGAAGCCCAGTGCGTTTCTGGTCAACGTGTCGCGCGGGCCGGTGGTGGATGAGGCGGCGCTGGTGGCGGCGTTGCAGCAGGGCACGATTCGCGGTGCAGGGCTGGATGTGTACGAGAAAGAGCCGCTGAGCGAGTCGCCGCTGTTCCAGCTGGCCAATGCGGTGACCTTGCCGCATGTGGGCTCGGCCACGGCCGAAACCCGCGAGGCGATGGCCAACCGTGCCATCGACAACCTGCGCGCGGCACTGCTGGGCGAGCGCCCGCGCGACCTGGTGAACCCGCAGGTGTGGAAGTAAGGCTGCCATTCGCCAGCAAGGCGGGCTCCTGCAAGGGTTACGCGGCCCTGGTAGGCGCCGGCCTTGCCGGCGAAGGCGTCACCACCCGCCCCTTCCGGAACACCAGCACATTGCCCAGCATCACCAGCACCAGCCCGCCCAGCGCCGGCGCTGTCCACTGGTACCCCTCGTAGAACGCCGACACGTTCAGCGCCACCAGCGGGAACAGCACCGTGCAGTACGCCGCACGCTCCGGCCCCATGCGCCCCACCAGCGTCAGGTACGCGGTAAAGCCGATCACCGACCCCGGGATCACCAGGTACAGCAGCGACCCCACATACCGCACATTCCATTCCATCGCGAACGGAATGCCGCTGACCACACAGTACAGCGCCAGCATTCCGGCCCCGTAGAGCATGCCCCAGGCATTGGTGGTCATCGGCCGCAAGCCGGCCTTCTGCTGCAGGCTCGAGAGCATGTTGCCCGCCGAGAAACACAGCGTACCCAGCAACGCCAGGCCCAGGCCGATCAGGGTTTCGCGGCTGGCCGCATGCCCGGCCAGCTCCGGCCAGAACAGCAGCCCCAACCCGCCCAGCCCCAGCGCCCCACCCGCCAGCACGTTGGCCGCCACCTGCTGCCCGAAGAACACCCGCGCATTGAGTGCGTTCCACAGCGTGGCGGTGGAGAACACCACCGCGATCAGGCCGCTGGGGATCCACTGGCTGGCCGTCAGAAAGCACATGAAGTTCACGCAGAACAGGCACAGCCCCTGCGCCAGGCAGATCAGGTGCCCTCGCCGGTTCATCACTTGCAGGCGCCGCCCGATCAACAGCACGGCAAACAGCACCAGCGCCGCCAGGGCAAAGCGATAGACGATGGACACCGGGATGGCCACCACCCCCAGTTGCAGTTTCAGGGCGATCCAGGTGGTGCCCCAGATCAGCACGGTCAGCAGGTACAACGACAGGTTCATGGCATGCACTCCTCACGACAGCCTGCAGTGTCCGGCGCGGGGCGCCCCGTGCGCTTGCACAAACTTGCGGTTTTTTGCTGGGCGGGGCTGTCAGGCCCGGTGGCCGCGAGTAGGATGGCCGACAGAGGTAGACCCCATGACGCCGCTGGACCAGTTGCAAGTCTTTCAAGCCATGCACGCCTCGCCCAATGCCCGCCTGGAACACAGTGCGCAGCTCGGCGACGAGCTGGTCGCAGCCCTGTGGAACAACCGCCACGACGCCCGCGATTACGAAGCGCCCAGCCACCACACGCTGTCGTGCTATATCGCCGGCGGCACCGGCACCTTTCGCCGGGATCGCCCCGCCGCCAAGGGCGGGCCCGGCAAGCTGTGCATCCTGCCGGCCGAGCACGCCTCGAACTGGGTGATCAATGGCAGCATCCGCCTGGCGCACCTGTACATCAGCCAGGCGCAGTTCGCCCTGGCCTGCACCCGCCTGCTGGACCGCGAACCGCGCGAGGTGCAACTGCACGAAGCGACCTTCATCGACGACCCGGAGCAGGCGCTGCGCTTTGGCCGGCTGATCGAGCTGAACTGGGACGAGCCCGGCGAGCGCCTGCTGACCAGCAGCCTGGCCCACGAGATTCTCGACCATGCGGTGCTCAACCAGGTGGGGCTGCGTCGGGGGCTGCGCCTGAAGGGCGGGTTGGCGACGCATCAGCGCCGGCACCTGGCCGACTACATCGAGGCGCACCTGGAGCAGGCGATCAGCCTGGGTGAGCTGGCGTTGCTGTGCAACCTGTCGCACTACCACTTTGCACGGATGTTCCGCGCAAGCTTCGGCCTGCCGCCGCACCAGTACCTGCTGGCGCGGCGCCTGGCCCGGGCACGCCAGCTGCTGCGCTGTGGCGACGGGGCGTTGGGCGAGGTGGCATTGGCGTGCGGGTTTGCCAGTGCCAGCCATTTCAGCAATCGCTTCAGGCAGGTGGTGGGGGCCACGCCGGGGGATTATCGGTTGGCCATGCGCCGCTGAGATTCGCCGGCAAGGCCGGCTCCTACAGAGTTTGCGATGCCCTTGTAGGAGCCGGCCTTGCCGGCGAAGAGTCCCTCAGAACTCCAGGGTGCTCGACAGGCTCACCTGCCGCGAATCCCCCACGGCCACGAAGTAACGGTTTACCGCCGAGCTGTAGTAGGTCTTGTCGAACAGGTTCTTCACGTTCATCTGAAAGCGCACCTTGTGCTCATCCAGCCGGGTTTCATAACTGGCGAACGCATCCGCCACGGTGTACGCCGGCAGGTCGAAATCGTTCTCCGCGTTGCCGGCCCGCTCGCCCACATAGCGCGCCCCGGCGCCGACCCGCAGGCGATCACCACCGAACAGGCTGCCCACGTCATACACCGCCGACAACGACCCGGTATGCCGCGCCACGTTCTGCAGGCGGTTGCCCTTGAGCTTGGGGTCCTGGGACACTTGGGCGTCGGTGAAGGCATAGCTGCCGATCAGGCTCCAGCGCTCGCTCACCTGCCCGGTGAGGTCCATCTCCAGGCCGCGCGACTTCACTTCGCCGGCGCTGCTGTACAGGGTGTCGCCGGTGGCCGTGTCGAAATTGGCCACCAGCACGTTCTGCTTGGTGATGTCGAACAACGCCACGCTGCCGGTGATCGCCCCCGGCAGGTCGAGCTTGGCCCCCAGCTCCCACGACTTGCCCTCTTCGGGGGCAATCGAGGAATCCAGCACCAGGCCACCGGTCATCGGCGCGATGCTGGAGTTGGGCTTGAACGACTCGGTGTAGCTGCCATAGAACGACAGCGTGTCGTCGACCTTGTACACCAGCCCCGCACGCGGCACCCAGGCCTGGCCGCTGTTGTCGGTGTTGGCCTTGAACGGCCGGCCGCGACCGGCGTACTGGTCGAACTGCTGATAGCGCGCACCGGCCACCAGAATCCAGTGCTCGTCGAGGTGGATCGAGTCCTGGAAGAACAACGCGTTGCTACGCAGCTTGTCGGTCTGGTCGCTGTCGCTGTCGCGCACGGCGGTGCCGGGCTGGACCTGGCCGTACACCGGGTCCAGGTAATCGAAGGTGTTGCGGGCGCCGCGAATCAGGTCGGCACGAAACACCTTGCGGTACTCGTCATCCACCCCCACCAGCACGTCGTGCTGCATGCCTGCCAGTTGCAGCTTGCCGTCCAGGCTGACGGTGGCGAAGCGGTCGCTGCTCAGGGCGCCACGGGTGCCGTCCAGGTTGCGCGTGAGGGTGCCCTTGGCAGGGTCAACCGCGGTGACGCGCACCTGGCTGGCATCGTAGGTTTCGCGGTTGAAGCTGTAGCCGAAGTGGAGTTTCCAGTCATCGGCAAGCTGATGGTCGACCTCCAGGCGGTACAGGTCCGAGCGCCCTTCCATGTTGTTGAAGGGCTCGTCCAGCCGACGTGTGCTGGGGATGTTCAGCGGGTGGTTGGTGCGCGGGTCGATGGCCGTGCCGCGGTCGAACGGATACAGGAACTCGCGGTGCTCATAGGCCAGCTGCACCTGGGTGTCTTCACCGAACCAGGCCAGCGACGGCGCCACCAGCGTCTCGCGGTGGGTGCCGAAGTTGCGCCAGTAGTCTTCGTCCTCGTGGTCGAGCACCAGGCGGTAGGCGAAGTTGCTGTCGCCCAGCGCGCCGGTACTGTCGAGCCCGCCACCGCTGCCGTTCTTGCCGCTGCCATAGCTGGAACCGCGCAGGTTCAGGGCGTTGTAGCGCTGCAGTTGCGGGCGCTTGCTGACCACGTTGATCACCCCGCCCGGGTCCTGGATGCCGTACAGCAGCGAGGCCGGGCCCTTGAGCACTTCGACCCGCTCGGTGCTGGCATTGAGGCTGCGCCCCTGCACCAGCGGCATGCCGTCACGCATGATCGAGCCGTCGCGGTTGTCGCCGAAGCCGCGCTTCATCACGGTGTCGGCGGTGGCGCCGAAGTTGTTGCCCTGGGTGATGCCGCTGACGTTGCTCAGCGCATCGTCGAGGTTGCGCGGCGCCTGGTCGGCGAGCACCTGGGCCGGCACCACGTTGATGGCCTGGGGGATCTCCAGGTTCGGCACCTGGCTGCGCATGATCGCGCTGGTGGCCGGCGGCTGGTAGCTGCCGACGCTGTCCTGCTGGGACGAGACCGTGGTGGGCTCGAGGTTGAGTGCACCGGCCTGGGCCAGCGGTTCGACGGTGAGGGTGCGCGCATTCACGCGGCGGTAGGTGAAGCCGCTGTTGCCCAGCAGGCGCTGCAGGGCCTGCTCGGCACTGAACGTGCCCGTCAGGGCCGGCGCGGCAAGGCCGGGCAGCTCGACGGTGTAGACCACGCTCAACCCGGTCACCCGGCTGAAGTCGTTGAGCGCCTGGGGCAAGGGTTTGCTGGGCTGGGCAAAGCGGTACACCTGCTCGACCTGCTGCGCCGCCACCGCCTGGCTCACGCCCGCCCCCAGCGGCAGCCACGCTGCCGCCCCAAGCCCGATTGAAACGCAACGCACCAACGATGATTTTGCCCTGAACTTCATGCCGTCGACCTGTGAGTGAACCTGTTTCATGCGAATGAATCGCACTTTCAATCACTACACGGTTGCCGCACGTACTTACCTCACCGGGCCGTGAAAATATTTTTCAGCGCAGCAGCGTGACCCGCCCGAGCAGGGTCTTGCGCTGGAAGCCGGTCACCGCCCCCAGGGCGTCCAGCGCCGCCAGCGGGTCGGCGGCGGGGAAGCTGCCGCTGACCTTGCGCGCCGCCAGGGCGTCGTCCAGCAGCACGATGCGCCCGGGGTAATGCCGGGCCAGGTCGTCGACTACCTGCGCCAGCGGCGCCTGGTAGTAGTTGAGCCAGCCCTGGCGCCAGGCCAGGCGGTTCTCGCTGTCCACGCCCTGCACTGCACCGGCCAGGCCCTGGGCGTACTCCACCTGCTGGCCGGCCGTGAGCACCTGCTGCGACTGCCCCGGCGCCGGCGTGACCCCGACCTTGCCCGATAGCACGGTAACGGTGGTGCCCTGGGGCTGGCGACGCACCTCGAACCGGGTACCCATCACCCGCACCTCGCCGCCATCGGCCTGCACGGTGAACGGCGCACCGGTATGCGTGACCTCGAAGAACACCGCGCCGCGCCGCACCTGCACCCGACGCTGCCCACCGCTGAAGTCCACGTCGATGGCGCTGTCGGCATCCAGCAGCAGGTGTGACTGGTCGGCCAGGGTCACGGCCTTGAGCTCGCCCACCGCGGCCACGTAATCGGCGCCCAGGTCATCGACCCAGTTGGCCGGGTGCCAGCCCGCCCCCATCGCCACGCCCAGCACCACGCTGGCAGCCAGTGCCAACCCGGCCACACGGGCCGGCCAACGGCGCCGAGGCCGGTCCATCGCGCGCAGGTAGGCCTCCAGTGCCGGGGCGTCTTCGGCGGCCAGGCGTGCTGCAGGCGCGGCGGTCTGCTGCCACAGCGCCTGGGCCTGGCGCCAGGCCTGCGGGTGCGCAGGGTCGGCCAGCAACCAGCGCTTGAACGCGGCGCCCTCGGCACGCGCGGGCTGCTGGTTGATCTGGCCGAGCCAGGCAAGCGCGGCCTGCTGCTGTTCGGCGGTAGGTGGGGCTGGAGCGTTCATCGCGGGGCATTCCCTGGCTTGCGGGGCACGGCAGGCTCGGCGGCGATACTCGCCTTGCAGGCCTCGAGGGCACGCATCATATGTTTTTCCACGGCGCTTTGGGACAGGCCCATGGCCCGCGCAATGTCGGCATAGGTGCGGCCGTGGATACGGTTGAGCAGGAAGATCTGGCGGGTGCGCTCGGGCAGCTCGCGCAGGGCAGCCTCGATCCGACGCAGGTCGCTGTCGGCCTCCAGCGCGGCCTCGGGCTCGCTGGCATGGTTGTCTTGATGCGGCGCCAGCAGGCTGTCGTTGACCCGCTCGCGGGCGCCTTGGCTGCGCAGGTGATCGATGGCGATATTGCCGGCGCAGCGCAGCAGGTAGGTGTCCAGCGCCTCGACCTCGACCTGCGGGCGACGCCAGAAGCGCAGGAACAGTTCCTGCACCAGGTCGGCGGCGGTGGCCCGACAGCCCACGCGGCGGCTGACCAGGCGCTCCATGCGCGCACGCTGGGCCACGAACACCTGCACGAAACGTGCGCGGCCCGGGGCGTCGTCGTGGCTGTCGAGCGGCTCGCTCATCGTTTCAGTACGGCGCCAGCAGTGCCAGCGGCGCCAGCACCAGGCTGGCCGCGGCCAGGCCCAGCAGCAGGCGCGGGGCGTAGGGAAGGACGAACACCCACGCGCACAAGCCGCCCATCACTACCGCGCTCAGCTCCACCAGGCCCATGGCCCAGCCGCTGTGACGCACCGCCAGCCCCAGTGCCACGGCGATCAGCAACCAGCCGCCCATGCGCAGACCACGCAGGCGGCGGGGCGTGGGCTTGTGCCCCAGCAGGTCGGTGTAATGGCGCTCCATGGCCAGGCACAACGCCGCTACTGCGGCAAAACCGAACAATGCGATGGCCAGCATCACTGCACCTCGCTTTCGATCAGCGGTGCGGCCCTGGGCGTGCGTGCCGCGCGCTTGGGCGCCAACACCTGCGGGCGAAGCATCTTGCGCGCCATCCAGGCCAGCAGCAGGCCACAGCCCAGCGCCGTGAGGTCGAACCCGGCAATCATCCAGTCGCCCTGGGCGATCGCAGGCAGCAGGCCGGTGCCGGTGGTCAGGGCGTTGAGCACCGGCAAGGCGGCGAACAGTACCGCGCCCAGCAGCAGTTGCTCGCCCCAGGCGCGGCGCCCGGGGCGCAACAGTGCGTGCAGCAGGGCCAGGCCCCAGACGGCAAAGAAGCTGTCGACCTCAAGATCGGCACGTCCTTCAAGGGCCACCGGCAACAGGCGGTTGGCCCAGAAGAACGCCGCCACGGCGAGGATCAGCCCGCTCATGCTGGCGATGTTGAGCACCTCGACCAGACGCAGCTCGAAGGGCTGGGTGCCGCTCTTGGCGTGCTTGAGCTGGCGCTTGCCCAGCCACATCACCAGCCCCGTGCCGATCACGGCAGTGCCGGCCAGGCCGAACACGAAGTACAGCCAGCGCAGCGTCGGGCCGGCGAAGTGGCCCATGTGCAGGCCGTACATGCCGGCGGCAATCACCAACGGTGTGCTCTGCTCGCCCGGGGCCTTGAGCGGGGTACCCTGCACGCCGTCGAACAGCCAGCCGGCGCCGCGGTTCTGGGCGATGCCCTCGTTGCTGGCACGCACCAGGCGCACACGTGCGTTGAGGTCACCGGGGTTCTGCACCTCGACCCAGCTGATCTCGCTGCCGGGCGCCTGCTGGCGCGCCTGGGCATACAGCTGCGCCAGCGGCACCAGCGGTGCCGGGGTGCCCGCCGGCTTGACCGGCTCGTCGCGCGAAAACAGCTCGTTGTAATAGGCCTGGAGGTTGTCGCCATACATCGTGCTGATGCTGGCCGGCATCACCATGGCCATGAAGATCACCAGGCTGCTGTAGCTGATCATCAGGTGGAACGGCAGCACCAGCACGCCGATCGCGTTGTGGCCGTCGAGCCAGGAACGCTGGCCCTTGCCGGGGCGGAAGGTGAAGAACTCCTTGAAGATCTTCTTGTGGGTGATGATGCCGGTGACCAGCCCCACCAGCATCATCAGCGCGCAGAAGGTCGACAGCCAGCGGCCCCACGGGTAGGGCATCTGCAACTGGAAGTGGAAGCGGTAGAAGAACTCGCCGCCGCTGCTGTCGCGCGGGTGCAGTTGATTGCCGGTGGCGGGGTCGAGGATCTTTTCGTTGAAATCGCGCCGGCCAGCGCCGGGTGCACGCCAGCCCACGCGCAGGGTCGGGTCGCGCGCTTCGGGCAACTGGATGAACCAACTGCCGGCATCGGCGGCGTTGGTTTGCAGGTAGCGCTGCGCCAGGCTCAGGCTGGCGGTGGTGTCGAGGGTGCGGTACGGGATCTCCGGCTGGGTCCAGTGGCTGATTTCGCTCTTGAAGTACGACAGCGTGCCGGTGAGGAAGATCGCGAACAGCAGCCAGCCGAAGATCAGCCCGGCCCAGGTGTGCAGCCAGGCCATGGCCTGGCGAAAGCCTTCTTTCATGGGGTTTGCATCCAGTAGGCCAGGCCGTTGATGGCGGCCAGCGCGGCGCCGGGCAGCAGCACCCCGAGCCAGGCATGCCAGGCGCTGCGACAGGCGAAGCACCAGAGGATCGCCACCAGGTAGAACAGAAACGACAGCATCATGCCGGTGACGACCGCGTCGGCCTTGGGCATGGGCAGCAACAAGGTGATGCACACGCTGGCCATGGCCGCCAGCAGGTAACCGCCGAGCAGCGCCGCGAGGCTGCGCGAGGTCACGGCCAGGCGATAACTGAAGGGCAGCCCGGCGGCTTTGCTTTTCATGACAGCGGGTCCAGTGTGAGGAGGGGCGTAATATTAATGATTAATATTCGCAGATGCAAAGACACCGCTTCAACCGGCCATGAAGAAGCAGATCGGTGGTATGGCCGCTTGCAGCGGGTGACTTGAAGCCTGTGGCGTCAAATCCTACAATGCGAACAATTCTTATTCTTTTGCGCATCCCCCGGCGCCGGAGTTGTCACGGTGCCCAGTGCCCAGCCCGCCCCTGCTTCGCTCGAAGGCCTCTACAGCGCCCATCACAACTGGCTCACCGGCTGGCTGCGACAGCGCCTGGGCTGCCCGCACAGCGCCGCCGACCTGGCCCAGGACACCTTCATGCGCCTGCTGCAGGCGCGCGAAACACCAACGCTCAACGAACCTCGCGCCTTCCTCACCACGGTGGCCAAGCGCGTGCTGTTCAACCACTACCGCCGCCAGGACCTGGAACGCGCCTACTACCAGGCACTGGCCCAGCTACCCGAAGCGGTGGCGCCTTGCGAAGAACATCGCGCGATCATTCTGGAAACCCTGATCGAACTCGACCGGCTGCTCGACGGCCTGCCCGTGGTGGTCAAGCGCGCCTTCCTGATGGCCCAGGTCGACGGCCTGGGCTACGCCGACATCGCCCGGGAGCTGGGCATTTCGCTGGCCACCGTGAAGCGCCATCTGAACAAGGCGGCCATGCGCTGCTACTTCGCCCTGTGAACGCCCAGGAATTCTCGCCAAAGGTGGCAGAACAGGCGGTGCACTGGCTGATCGAACTGCAGGGCGGTGCCCTCGACAGCCGCCAGCAACTGGCCATGGAGCGCTGGCTGCAGGCCAGCGAAGAACACCGCCGCGCCTGGGAACACATACAGCGGGTCAATCAGCGCCTGCGCGGGCTGTCTTCGCCACTGGCGCACGCCGCCCTGCAGGCGCCACGCTCGGCCAGCCGGCGGCGCGCGCTCAAGGCGCTGTTGCTGCTCGGGGTGGGCGGCGCCTGCGGGCTGGCCCTGCAGCAGCACAACCCGCTGCCGCCCCTGCTGGCCGACTACCGCAGCCCGCTGGGCCAGCGCCGCCAGATGCGCCTGGACGACGGCACGCACCTGCACCTGAACACCGCCAGCGCCGCCGACGTGCGCCTGGACCGCGAACAGCGGCTGATCCACCTGCTCGAAGGCGAACTGCTGCTCAATGTGGCCGACGACCCCCGCCCCCTGCGCGTGGTGACCGGCAACGGCCTGCTGCAGCTGTCGAGCGGGCGCTTCAACGTGCGCCAGTGGGCCGACCACAGCCAGGTGGCGGTGCTGCAGGGCCGGGCGATGCTTGCCGGGCATGCGCTTGAAGCCGGGAAGCAGGCGCGTTTCGACGGGCCACGCTGGGGCGCCACCGATGCGGTGGATGCCAACACCGGCGCCTGGGTCGACGGCATGCTGGTGGCTGCGCATACGCGCCTGGGGGACTTCATCGACGATCTGGCCCGCTACCGTCGCGGCCAGCTCACGTGCGATCCGGCGGTGGCCGACCTGCTGCTGTCGGGCAGCTACCCGCTGGCCGACAGCGAACGCATCCTGGACCTGCTGGAGGTGTCGCTGCCGGTGCGCGTGCGGCGCTTCACCCGCTACTGGGTCACGGTAGAAGCCCGCGCCTGAGATTATTTTCAGAACCTTGAGCCGTTTTTTCATCTCGCGTGACAGAGAAGGCAGAACCCTTTGCCCCGACCTTCTCAAGGACCCTTTGCATGCCGCTTCGCCTAAGCCCCCTCGCCCATGCCCTGCTGCTGGGCGCCAGCCTCACCTTCGGCGCCGTTGCGCCCCTGCACGCCGCCCAGGCACGCACCTACCACATCGCCCCGATGTCGCTGGAAGACGCCCTGAACCAGTTCGGGCGTGAAAGCGGCGTGCTGATCTCGTTCGGCTCGCAGGTGACCCAGGGCGTGAAAAGCCGTGGCCTGGAAGGCGAGTATTCCACTGCACAGGGCCTGGCCGCGCTGCTTGAAGGCACCGGCCTGCAGGCCCGCGCCGAAGGCGACAACGCCTACAGCCTGCAACCGCTGGCCCCGGCCGCCGGCGCGCCGCTGGAGCTGGGCAGCTCCAGCGTGGTCGGCGACTGGCTGGGTGAAGCCACCCAGGACAACGTGTTCGAACACCCCGGCGCACGGGACGTGATCCGCCGTGAAGAGTTCGAACGCACCGGCGCCAGCAGCGCACGGGAAGTGCTCAACCGCATACCCGGGGTGAATGCGCCGGAAAACAACGGCACCGGCAGCCACGACATGGCGCTGAACTTCGGCATTCGCGGGCTCAACCCGCGCCTGGCCTCGCGCTCAACGGTGCTGATGGACGGCATTCCGGTGCCGTTTGCGCCCTATGGCCAGCCACAGCTGTCGTTCGCGCCGATCAGCCTGGGCAACATGGACGCGGTGGACGTGGTACGCGGCGGCGGCGCCGTGCGCTACGGGCCGCAGAACGTGGGCGGCATCGTCAACTTCGTGACCCGCGCGATCCCCGACGAACCCACGCTGAAGGCCGGCCTGCAGACCCAGACCAGCCCCTCCTCCAGCCACGACGGTTTCAAGAGCAGCGCCAACCTGCTGGCCGGCGGCACCGCCGACAACGGCCTGGGCGGCGCGATCCTGTATTCGGGCACCCGCGGTGGCGACTGGCGCGAGCACAGCGACACGCAGATCGACGACCTGATCCTCAAGGGCAAGCTGCAACTGGACGAGGCCAACAGCCTGCATGCCATGGCGCAGTATTACGAGGGCGAGGCGCAGATGCCCGGCGGCCTCAACGTGGCCGACTACGACGCCGACCCGTACCAGTCGACCCGCCTGCAGGACAAGTTCTGGGGCCGGCGCACGATGTTCAACGCCGGTTACGACTACAAGGAAGGCGAGCGCCAGTTCAGCGTCAACAGCTTCTTCACCAAGACCCTGCGCAGTGGCTACCTGGTGCAGAACAGGTCGATCTCGCTGTCGCCGCGCGAGTACTGGGTGCGCGGCATCGAAACCCGTTTCACCCAGGGCTTTGCGCTGGGCGACAGCCACCACGAGGTGGGCCTGGGCTACCGCTACATCAACGAGGCCGGGCACGAGCTGCGCTACATGGAGAGCGTCAGCGCCGGCCAGTTGCCGACCACCTCCAGCCCCAACGACCGCGACACCCGTGGCGGCACCGATGCCCATGCGCTGTTTCTGGATGACCGCATCGACATCGGCCAGTGGACCATCACCCCGGGTATCCGCTACGAGATGATCAAGTCGCAGCAGAGCAACAAGCTCAAGGGCCTGGAATACAAGGGCGACTACAACACCGCTTTGCCGGCGCTGAACGTGATGTACCACCTGAGCGACAGCTGGAACCTCTACGCCAACACCGAGGGTTCGTTCGGCAGCGTGCAATACAGCCAGATGCCCAACCGCGTGAATCAGGGTGAAGTGAAGCCCGAGAAGGCCCGCACCTGGGAGCTGGGCACGCGCTACGACAACGGCAACCTGCAGGCCGAGGCCGGGCTGTTCCTGATCAATTTCGACAACCAGTACGAAAGCAACCAGACCACCGACGACGTGATCGCCCGTGGTGAAACCCGCCACCAGGGCCTGGAAACGAGCGTGAAGTACGCGCTGGACGGCCTCACGCCGGCGCTGGCCGGGTTCGATGTGTACGCCAGCTATGCCTTCGTTGACGCGACCATCCGCGAAGATGGGCCGAACAAGGGCAATCGTGTGCCGTTCTCCTCCAGGCACAAGGGCACGCTGGGGCTGGGTTACACCGATGGGCCGTGGAAGCTGAACCTGGACAGCACCTACCAGAGCAACCAGTTCGCCGACAACGCCAACACCTCGGCCCAAAGCGCAGACGGCGCGGCCGGGCGCATCCCGGGCTACATGCTGTTCAGCAGCCGCGCCGGCTATGACTTCGGGCCGCAGCTGTCGAACCTGAACGTGGCGGTGGGGGTGAAGAACATCTTCAACCACCAGTACTTCACGCGCTCGTTCGACGACAACAACAAGGGCAAGTATGTGGGTGAGCCACGGACGGTCTATCTGCAGACATCGATTGCTTTCTGATCGGTAGCGCCTGCTTCGCCGGCAAGGCCGGCTCCTACAGGAGCGCACCTTGCCGGGGGGCCGCGCATTGACTCAGGACACCCCCAGACAACCTTTCACCTGTTTAATTGCCACAAAATATTTTTCTTCTTCAAGCACTTGAAAAGTTCTGCCAACTGCCTGACCTTGTAGTCAAGAGGCGATGATTTCCACAGGCCGCAATGGCCCGCATCGTTCTCTTGCGAGCTAGCTGAATAAGGGATTGAACTATGCAAATCCAAGTCAACAGCGACAACCATATCCAAAGCAGTGCCCGTCTCGAAGAGTGGGTACGCACTACGGTAGAAAGCACGCTCGAACGCTACGAAGAAGACCTCACCCGCATCGAAGTCCACCTGCGCGATGAGAACGGCGACAAGCCAGGCCCCCACGACATGCGCTGCCAGATGGAGGCACGCCCCAAAGGCCATCAACCGATTTCCGTCAGCCACAAGGCCGATAGCCTGGAGCAGGCCATCGAAGGCGCCGCGACCAAACTCGAGCATTCCCTCGAGCACCTGTTCGGCAAACTGCGCGGCAAACGTGGCGTGACCCAGAAGGTCGCAACCGCCCCGGCAGCCGATGCCCTGCTGCAGGAAGAATTCCTGGAGAACGAGCAAGCCCTGCAGGCCCGTCAGGCCTGACAGCCAAGGCAATGAAAGAAGGCGAGCCACGGCTCGCCTTTTTTATTGACCACTCGGCACCTGCCCCGCAACGCCACCTGAACCAACCTGGCCAGGGCCCGGTCAATCAGAACATGTCTTTGCCAGGTACAGCCCCATGATCAACCCCTTCCAACAGATCAACGCTGCATTTGCCGACACCTACCGGGTCAACCTGAGTATCGAGCGGCTCGATGGCAGCATCATGCTGACCCTGTCCGACGATCAGGGCGTGGTGGCCAAGCGCCTGATCAGCCCGGCCCAGCGCAATGACCCCAAGCGCCTGGCGCGCCTGATCGAGAGCGTGCGCTTTGGCATTGCCATCGAGCAGGGCCACAGCGCCATGGAGATTCTGGCCAGCATGACCCGCGACGGTGCACGCACCCCGGGCCTGCGCGCCGCCAGCGAGCGCCGCGCGGGGGCGTGAGCCAAGGCTACTTGGCCTCTTCGATTTCCTTGCCGCTGGCGTCGATGGCCTTGGTGGAGGGGTAGCGCGACGAGGCGTAGCGCACCACCAGGATCGAGAACGACAGCAGCAGGATCCCGCCGCACACATACAGCAGGCCCACGTCGGGGGCCTTGTGGTGCGACACGTCGCCGATCAGCAGGCGCGTAAGCGCGGTGATCGCCACGTACAGCAGGAAGCGGATGGGCATGTGGTTGGTCTTGAAGTAGATCCCCACCATCGCCCCCAGCTCCAGGTAGATGAACAGCAGCAGGATGTCATCGACGCTCACCCCACCCTTGCCGATCATCTCGATGAATGCCGACACCGCCGCATAGGCGGTGATGGCACCGATGCCGAACAGTGCCAGGTAATGAAAGGCCTCCACGCACAGGTTGCCCAGCGAATCCGCCGAGCCATGCAGGCCCTTGCGCACTTTTTCAGCCCATTTGATGTTCACGATGCGAATTCCTTGGAAACGACGAAGGGAGGATGCGCCACCCAGGTGACGCTTTGCCTGCATGCAGTAAAAAGGCCAGCGGCACAGCTTGAGAAGGCGACCGATTGCCGCAAGACACCCGCCCCCCCCACCATTGCGAGCAAATTGAGCTATAAAAATGCCACTACCCAAACGTGGTGGTTTGCCTTATGCTTTTACCTGTATAAAAACACAGTACTCGTACACATCAATTATCGAAAGGCATGTGAGGTGATGAATGGCCGTCGAAGTGGTATACCGCAGCAGCCGCGATCTGGAGCGCTTGTTCATGGATAAAGCTGAAGCAGACCGTCACGACAAGATGCTCGAGCTGGCCGAACTGCTCGCCGAGGTGCTGCAGAAGGCCGTGCCGTCGCTGAGCGAACAGCAGGTCGAGGAAGCGGGTATCTACATGGCGAAGAACCGCGATGTGTTCGCCAAGGCCTTCAAGAGCCAGCCCGACGCGTTGTCCGAGCTGCTTGCCGAGCAGCCCGCCGAGTAGGCATCAGGCGTTGTACACCAGCTTCTCGGCCAGTTGCTGGGCCACGCGGGCCGGCGAGCTCTTCTCGGCCTGGGCGTGGGCGAAGACCTCGGTCAGCCGCGTGGGAATGCGCGCCAGGTGCGCAGTGATGGTGCCAAGGTCCTGGCCCTGGTGGGTCAGCGCCACGTAGATCAGCCCGCCGGAATTGATGATGTAGTCCGGGGCATACAGAATGCCGCGGGTTTCGAGCTGGTCGGCGACCTGAAGGTGGGTCAGCTGGTTGTTCGCCGAGCCGGCCACCGCGGCACAGCGCAGCTGCATGACGCTCTGGCTGTTGAGCACCGGGCCCAGCCCGCACGGCGCAAAGATGTCGCAAGGCGTGCTGACCAGCGCTTCGCTGGCCACCGGCAGCGCATTCAACTGCTCCATGGCCAGTTGCACCCGCCCCGGGTCATGGTCGCTGACCAGCAGTACCGCCCCCGCCGCATGCAACTGCTCGGCCAGGGCAAACCCGACATTCCCCAACCCCTGCACAGCCACGCGCAACCCTTCCAGGTTGTCGGTGCCCAGGCGCGCCATCGCCGTGGCGCGGATGCCGGCGAACACGCCCATGGCCGAATGCGGCGAAGGGTCGCCGGCGGTGGTGGTACTGGTGACGTGCCGGGTGCTCTGGGCGATGCAGTCCATGTCCAGGGTCGAGGTGCCGCTATCGGTCGCGGTGATGTAGCGCCCCTCCAGGCTGTCGACGAAGCGCCCGAAGGCCTCGAACAGCGCGGCGCGGTTTTCCACATGGGGGTTGCGGATGATCACCGCCTTGCCACCGCCCAGCGGCAGGCCCGCCAGGGCAGCCTTGTAGCTCATGCCCTGGGCCAGGCGAATGGCATCGGTCATTGCGGTGTCGTCGTCCGGGTAAGGCAGATAGCGACAACCGCCCATGGCCGGGCCCAGCCGCTGGTTGTGAATGGCGATCACCGCCTTGAGGCCCGTGGCCGGGTCGACGCACAGGTGCAGTGAGTGGGTGCGCGTGCTTTGCATGAGAGCGAACATTGCCCAGCCCTCGTGAGTCAGTGCTCCCACCAGTATAGGCGGCGCGAAGGCACACGTTGCGGCACTGGACGAACGCCCCTGCCGGCGCTACAACAGAAGCTTGAGCGGAGACTGCCATGACCCCACGCCAAGCCTGCCTGGCCTGCCTGGAACGCAACCCCGCCGCCCTGTTCGAGGCGGCGCTGTGGATCGCTGCCGAACACGATGCCAGCGTGCAGCCGGCCCAGGTGCTGGGCGAATTGCAGCTCGTGCAGCAGCAGGTCAGCCAGAGCCTGCCCATGCTGCCGGTGAGCGAACTGGCGCAGCCGTTGCTGCGGGCGCTCAGCGCGGCGGGCTTCCAGCAGGACGAATATCACCCATTGCGCCCGCAGGCGGCGCTGCTGAACAAGGTGCTGCAACGTCGTCGCGGACAACCACTGGCACTGGCGATCCTCACGCTGGAGCTGGCCCGCGGGCTGTCGATACCACTGGAGGGGGTGAATTTTCCGGGGCATTTCCTGTTGCGCGTGCCGGGGGCCGATCACCTGCTGGACCCCTGCGGCGGGCGCCGGTTGTACCCGGCCGATTGTCGCGAGTTGCTCAGCCGCCAGTTCGGCCCGCAGTTGCCGTTGAGCGCCGAGCATCTGGTGACGGCCAGCGCACAGCAGATGCTGCAACGACTGTCGCGCAACCTGCGTCAGTTGCATGCGAGCAATGATGATGACCTTGCGGCGCTGAAGGATGCCGAGCGGGTGTTGTTGCTGGGCTCGGCCAGCGCCAGCGATTACCTGGCGCGGGCGACACTGTATCAGCGGCTGGATTGCCCGCAGGCAGAGCGGTTTGACCTGGAGCATGCGCTGATGCTCACGGATGACCCGATCCAGCGGTTGCGCCTGACCGAGCGGCTGAGCCACCTGCCGCCGCCGACGCCTTCGGTGCACTGAAAGCTTCGCCGGCCAGGCCGGCTCCTACACGGGCCGTGCAGCGCCTGCAGGAGCCGGCCTGGCCGGCGAATGGGCCATCAGGGGGCATCCGGCTGACGCGAAGGGTGCGCCTGCACGAACGCATCATGCTCACCGGCCAGCGCCACCACCCGGCGAATCCGTGGCCAGCCCGACAGGTCCACATTGAACCGTTCGGCCGCATACACCTGCGGGATCAGGTACACATCCGCCAGCCCCGGCTCATCGCCGAAACAGAACCCCGCCTCGCCGATCATCTGCTCCACCGCCGCCAGCCCCTGGGAGATCCAGTGGCCGATCCAGGCGTTCACCTGGGTGTCGTCATGCCCCAGCTCACGCAGCTGATTGAGCACGCTGACATTGTGCAGCGGGTGGATGTCGCAACCGATCAACGCCGCCACGGCGCGCGCCTGCGCCCGCGCCACCGGCGACTGCGGCAACAGCGCAGGCTGTGGATAAACCTCCTCCAGGTACTCGATGATCGCCGGCGACTGCACCAGCAGCTCGCCCGAGTCGATACGCAGCGCCGGGATGCGCCCCTGGGGGTTCAGCCCCAGGAACTCGGCCTCGCGCTGCGCGCCCTTGAGCAGGTTGACCGGCAGCGACTGGTAATCCAGCTGCTTGAGCGCCAGCGCAATGCGCACGCGGTACGACGAGGTAGAACGGTAGTAGGTATACAGTTCCATGCTCGTACCCTCTCAATGTGCCGGCAGAATCTTGCCGCGGCACTCGCCAAAACCGATCGACGCCACGCCATCACGCTTGCAGCGCGCGCGCAGGATGATCTCGTCGCCGTCTTCAAGGAACCTGCGCACCTCGCCACTGGCCAGTTCGATCGGCACCTTGCCGCCCTCGGTAATCTCCAGCAGGCTGCCGAACTGGCCAGGCTTGGCGCCCGACAGGGTGCCCGAACCGAACAGGTCGCCTGGCTGCAACTGGCAGCCGTTGACACTGTGGTGCGCAACCATCTGCGCCACGGTCCAGTACATGCTCAGGGTGTTGCTCAGGGTCAGGCGATGCGCCGGCAGGTTCTGCTCGCGCATGCGCTCGGTCAGCAGCAGCACTTCCAGCTCGATGTCGAACGCGCCACCCGCCTGGTCACGCGGGTCGAGCAGGTACGCCAGCGGCTGCGGATCGCCTTCGGGGCGTGCCGGCTGGGCACAGCGGAACGGCTCCAGCGCCTCGGCGGTGACCACCCAGGGCGACACGGTGGAGATGAAGCTCTTGGACAGGAACGGGCCCAGCGGCTGGTATTCCCAGGCCTGGATGTCGCGGGCCGACCAGTCGTTGAGCAGGCAGTAGCCGGCAACGTGTTCGCCTGCCTGCGCTACCGGGATGGCATCGCCCATGGCATTGCCCTGGCCGATCCAGATGCCCAGCTCCAGTTCGTAGTCCAGCCGCGCGCACGGGCCGAAGCTCGGCTCGGTTTGCCCGGCGGGCAGGGTCTGGCCGTTGGGCCGACGGACATCGGTGCCCGACGGGCGAATGGTCGAGGCACGGCCGTGGTAGCCGATCGGCACGTACTTGTAGTTGGGCAGCAGCGGGTTGTCGGGGCGGAACAGCTTGCCGACGTTCTTGGCGTGCTCGATGCCTACATAGAAGTCGGTGTAGTCGCCGATGCGCGCCGGCAGGTGCAACTGGCACTCGGCGGCCGGGTACAGGGCCGGCTTCAGCGCAGCCTGGTGCGGGCTGTCGGCACCCAGCAGTTCGAGCAGGCGCTCGCGCAGGGCCACGCGGGCCTCACGGCCCAGGGCGAAATAGGCGTTCAGCGCACCACCGCGGGTGGCCTGCACCGCATTGCGGGCCTGGCCGTCGAACAGCCCGGCGGCCAGCACCGCGTCGAGGTCCAGAATCGCGTCACCGATGGCCACACCGCAGCGACGCTCGTCGCTGCCACGGCTGAAGATACCCAGCGGCAGGTTCTGCAGCGGGAAATCGCTATGCCCGTTGGCGTGCTCGACCCAACTGCGGGCAATGGCGGACTGGTTCATGGTTATCTCCGATTCGGGATGAAGGTGCTCGGCAAGGTGGCCCAGCACGTGTCGTAGTCGGCCTGCAGTTGCGGGCATTCAAGCGCATGGCGGGTCGGGCGCAGCACCTGGCTGGTCTCGAACATGAACGCCATGGTGTTGTCGATCTTGCTCGGTGCAAGGTCGGCGGCAATCGCCCTGGCGCAGGTTTCGGCATCCGGGCCGTGGGCGCTCATGCAGCTGTGCAGCGAGGCGCCGCCGGGCAGGAAGCCTTCGGCCTTGGCGTCGTACTCGCCCTTGATCAACCCCATGAACTCGTTCATCAGGTTGCGGTGGAACCACGGTGGACGGAAGGTGTTCTCGGCCACCATCCAGCGCGGCGGGAAAATCACGAAATCGATGTTGGCCATGCCCGGTACGCTGGTGGGCGAAGTGAGCACGGTGAAGATCGACGGGTCGGGATGATCGAAGCTGACCGTGCCGATGGTGTTGAAACGGCGCAGGTCGTATTTGTACGGCACGTTGTTGCCGTGCCAGGCCACCACGTCCAGCGGCGAGTGCTGCAGTTCGCAGCCCCACAGCTCGCCGAGGAACTTCTGTACCAGCGGCACCGGGCCCTGCTGCTCTTCGTAGTGGGCCACCGGCGCGAGGAAGTCGCGCGGGTTGGCCAGGCCGTTGCTGCCCAGCGGGCCCAGGTCCGGAATGCGCAGCGGCGCGCCGTGGTTTTCGGCAATGTAGCCACGCGCCTGACTGTCGAGCAGCTCGACGCGAAACTTCAGGCCACGGGGCAGCACGGCGATTTCCAGCGGCTCCACGTCCAGCACGCCCAGCTCGGTGACGAGGCGCAGGCGGCCCTGCTCGGGTACCAGCAGCAGTTCGCCATCGGCGTTGAAGAACACCCGCTCCATGGAACGGTTGGCGCGGTAGTTGTAGATGCTGATGCCGGCCGGCTTTTGCGCCGCCGAGTTGGCCGCCATGGCTACCCAGCCGTCGATGAAGTCGGTGGGCTCGGCCGGGATGTCCAGCGGGCTCCAGCGCAGCCGGTTGGGGGTTACCGGGCCCAGCGGGCCGCCGCTCAACTGGCGCTCGAGGCGTTCGAATGCCGGGTGCAGTGCCGATGGCCGGATACGGTACAGCCAGGTACGCCGCTGCTCGCTGCGCGCCATGGTGAATGCGGTGCCGGAAAACAGCTCGGCATACAGGCCATACGGGGCTTTTTGCGGGGAGTTCTGGCCAACCGGCAGGGCGCCGGGCAATGCCTCGCTGGCAAATTCGTTGCCGAAGCCGCTCTGGTAAGCGAGGGCGGGAGTGGAATCGACGTTCATCGAGCCTCCAGTCAGGTAGCGTTATTATTATCGTAAACTGATTACGCATAACGTAATTTGATACCTGTAACCCGTCAAGCTATAAAGACGCCCACCTGTCAACACGGACCCCTTTCCATGAGCAAAACCAGCACCGCCGACAGCAACGGCAAACAGAAGGTCCGCTCGGCGGAGGTCGGTACCGACATTCTCAAGGCGCTGGCCCAGCTCTCGCCGGCCACCTCGCTGTCGCGCCTGGCCGAGCATGTGCAGATGCCCGCGAGCAAGGTGCATCGCTATCTGCAAGCCCTGATCGCCAGCGGCTTTGCCGAGCAGAACCCGGCCACCAACCACTACGGGCTGGGCCGTGAAGCCCTGCGCGTGGGCCTGGCCGCGCTGGGCGGGATGGACGTGCTCAAAGTGGCGGCCATGCCGTTGTCACAGCTGCGTGACGCGCTCAATGAAAGCTGCTTTATCGCGGTGTGGGGCAACCAGGGCGCAACGGTGGTGAACATCGAACCTGCGGTGCGCGCCGTGACGGTGGTGACGCAGATCGGCTCGGTGCTGCCGTTGCTCAGTTCGTCCACCGGGCTGGTGTTCGGGGCCTACCTGCCCCAGCGCGAGACCATCGAGTTGCGCGACCAGGAACTGCTTGCCCTGGGCCAGGACGCCGCAGACTACGAAGCGCTGTTTGCGCAGATCCGCGCACGCGGCCTGCACCATGTGCATGGCCTGCTGATGCCGGGGGTGGATGCGCTGTCGGCACCGGTGTTCAACGCCATGGGCAACATCGCTGCCGTGCTGACCGTGGTGGGCCCTACCTCGATTTTCCATGCCGATGAACAGGGCCCGGCGGCGCAGCAGCTGCAGGCGGCGGCGCAGGCAATCAGCTGGCGCATGGGCTATGAACCACAGTGACCTGTTTTGGTGCACTGTTACCCACTTTGCAACAGTGAATGTCCGAAACGTCTATTTTTTTCGGTAGGGGGGCTGGCTATGCTGGCCGGGCTTGCAGCGAAACGCGGTTTCGCCAGGCGCTGGGCCGATGGTTTGGCGGTTAATGTCAGGTTAATCCTCTCCCCCTAGAGTAACCACCTGACACGTTGAACCCTCCCCCTTCAGGTTCACCGACGTTGATTTTGAAGCTCCTTGATCTACGTCTTGCTTGGCCGCTGCTTTTGCAGCGGCCTTTTTTATTTGTGCTGCCCGGTTCAGCCTGCGTGCCTGTGCAGATTGGCCATCATCTGCTGCAACGCCTCGAGGCTGTCCTGCGGGTGCACCGCGCCCTCGAAATCGCCGATGGCATCCCAACTTGCGGCGATGTCTTCCACGCTCATGCCCTGGCGCGGGTCGAAGCCCACCCCCAGGCTGCGTTCCCAGCGCACCTTGCCCACCCAGCCGCCACCGACCTCGTAGAGCCCGCCGGTGTCCTGGCAGCGATCACTGCCCAGGTACACCACCAGCGGGCTGATCAGCTCGGGCTTGAGCTGTTCGAACACCTGCGGCGGAATCAGCCCCTCGGTCATGCGCGTGCCACCGGTGGGAGCGATGGCATTGACCAGGATGCCGTGCTTGCGCCCCTCGAGCGCCAGGGTGCGGGTCAGCCCGTACAGGCCCAGCTTGGCCATGCCGTAGTTGGCCTGGCCGAAATTGCCATATATGCCCGAGGTGGACGAGGTGAAGATCACCCGCCCCGCGTTCTGCTCGCGCAGGTGCGGCCAGGCGGCGCGGGTGAGCTTGTAGGCACCCTCCACATGCACGCGGTACACCTGGTCCCAGTCGCTGTCCTCCATCTTGTGAAAGGTCTTGTCCCGCAGGATGCCGGCGTTGTTGACCAGCACATCCACGCGGCCGAACGTGTCCAGCGCCTGTTGGACGATACGCTCGCCATCGGTGACCGAGTCATGGCTGGCCACCGCCGTGCCGCCCGCCTCGCGAATCTCGGCCACCACACGGTCGGCCGCCGATGCGCTGGCGCCTTCACCATGGGTGGAGCCTCCCAGGTCGTTGACCACCACGCGGGCACCATGACGGGCGAACAGCAGCGCATGGGCACGCCCGAGGCCCCCGCCAGCGCCGGTCACAATCACTACTTTTTCATCCAGGCGAATCGACTCGGTCATCTCGGCACTCCGTTAACTGCAAGGAATATGGCAGCCAGTGTCAGCCAGCGCCCGGCCCCGGACAATCAACCGGGCGGACGCTGAATGGCAGGCAATAAGGCAGCGGGATGATCAGGACCAGGCGACCTTGTGCGCCAGGCTTGGCAGAGGTTGCTGCCGAAATGCCAGGTAGTGGCGCAGCACCTGTACCGGTGCCTCGGTGTGCGGATAATGGCCGATGCCCTGCAGGGTCACGGTGTCGGGTTGGGGCACCAGTTCGCAGTAGCGCGCCACCACATGCGCGCCCGATACCGGGTCGGCGGCGCCATTGATAAGGCGCAGCGGTACGCCTGACTGCTGCAAGGCCGCCACCCAGCGCTCGCGCCAGGTGACGCGTTCGGGTACATAGGCTGCCAGCTTGTGCAGGATGCGATTGCCGCGGTTGGAGGCGATCAGGCTCCAGCAGTCATCCAGCACGCTTTCACTGGGGCGTGTGCTGCGGCCATAGAGGTGGGTGACATTCCTGACCAGGTCGTCGCGCCCGAACGAGCGCGCCACCAGCCAGCCAAGCCGGCTGAGCAGGAGCTTGTGCACCAGCAACGCACGGTGGCACTCCGGGAACAGGCCGGCGTTGAGAAACGCGCAACTGGCCACCTGGGCCGCCCCCTCGTGGTGACGGGCCAGCAGTTCCTGGGCCACCGTGGCGCCATAGTCATGGGCCAGCAGGTGCACCGGCTCCTGAACCTGCAGGTGTTCGAGCAGGGCCTGCTGTACGTCGGCCTGTTCCAGCAGGCTGTAGGTGTGGTGCAACGGCTTGGACGAGTCACCGAAGCCGAGCATGTCGCAGGCGATCACGCGAAAGCGCTGGGCCAGGGGTTGCCACAGGTAGTGCCAGTCCCAGCTGGCGGTGGGGAAGCCGTGCAGCAGAAGCAGGGGCTCGCCCTGCCCTGCGCTCCAGTAGCGAATCGATTGCTGGCGAAACGTGAAACTGCGACCACGGGTACGCCAGACACTCAAGGGAATCTCGGCGAGGGGCATCACGCAGGTCCTGGTTCGGGGCTGCAACTTCCTGGGGGCAGCGCGTTGTCGGGCAAAGGGTTGGCGGCGGTCATTGCAATCACCTCGGCACATGGGTGTGCTCTGCTGCCGGTCAGTCTAGAGGCGCGACTCGATAGCGGGTGTTGCATTGCCAGCCAGCTTATTGGCCCACCGGGTCAGGGCAGTAAATAGTTACAGCAGGTGACGTAACAGTGGCGCCATGAACAGGTTGAAAATGCCCGTCAGCACCATTACCAACCCCGCCACAGAGCCCTCTTCGCCGCCCACCTCATGGGCTCGGCTGACCCCGGCGCCGTGCGCCCCCACCCCGAACAGCGCCCCGCGTGCCAGCGGCGTGCGCAAGGGCAGGTACTTGAGCAGTACCCCGCCCATCAGGGCACCGAGCACCCCGGTGAACATCACGAACACCGCGGTGAGTTCCGGCACACCGCCCAGGTCGTGGGCCAGCGGCATGGCAAAGGGTGTGGTGATCGAGCGTGGCAGCAGCGACAGGCTCACCTGATTGTCCAGCGACAACGCATGGGCCAGGGCCCACGAACTGCCGATGGACGCCGCGCTGCCCACCAGCATGCCCAGCGACAGGGCCGGCCAGTGGCGTGCCAGCAGCGCCCGCTGCTTCCAGATCGGCACCGCAAAGGCCACGGTGACCGGGCCCAGCACCGACATCAGCCAGTGGGTGTTGCGCGCATACTCGGCGTAACCGGTGTGCAACGGCACCGCCACCGCCAGCAGCACCACCGGGACCAGGATCAGCGGCGACAGCAGGTAGCGCCCGGTACGTCGGTACAGCCAGCGGCTGCCCAGGTAGGCCAGCAGGGTCAGCGCCAGCCAGAACAGCGACATCGGCTCAAGCGTCATGGCGCAGCCTCCAGCGGCACGCCCACTCCACCGTGAAGGCAGTGGCGAGCATCACCAGCAGCGTGCTTGCACCGATCACCAGCAGAATGCGCCAGCCTTCGCTGCGCAGCAGCGGGCCGTAGTCGAGCAGGCTCATCAGCGCCGGAATGAAGAACAGCAGCATCTCTGCCATCAGCAGGGTGGCGCCGGTCTGCAGGGTGGCCGGCTTGACCCGCCCGGTGGCGAATACCAGCAGCAACAGCGCCATGCCCACCACACCGCCCGGGATCGGCCAGTGCAGCCAGGCCGACAGCTGGCAACCGAGCAGGTACAGCACCAGCAGCACGCCCAGTTCAGCGAGCAAGCGCGAAAATTTCTTGAATGAAACGGCAGTCATCGAAGGGGTCCTCTGAGGTCTGCAGTTTAAAATCCCGCTGCCCATGCAAAAAGCGAATTGTTAGACTGGCCTCCATTCCATAATGGAATTCAGGCAATGGAATTCAAGCAGCTACGCAGTTTTGTCGAAGTGGTTCATCGCGGCGGCTTCACCCAGGCCGCTCAGACCCTGCATATCAGCCAGTCAGCCGTGAGCAAGCAGGTGGCGCAGCTGGAGCACGACCTGGGCATGGCCCTGCTCGACCGCCACGGCTCGCAGTTGCACCTGACCGACGCCGGCAAGATCGTGCTGGCCCGCGGCGAGGCCATGCTGCGGCTGCGCCAGGAACTGCACAACGAACTCGACGACCTTGGCCAACTGGCGCGGGGCGAGTTGCGCCTGGGGCTGCCGCTGCTGGGCAGCGACGCGCTGTTTGCCGGGTTGTTCGCCGAGTACCGGCGGCGCTACCCGAACATCACCGTGCAACTGCTCGAAGGCGGCAGCCTGAACGTGGAGCACGCCGTGCGCAGCGGCGAGCTGGAGTTGGGCGGCAGCCTCACGCCCACCACGCCGGGCTTCGAGTGCCAGCCCTTCTGCAACGAACCGCTGGATGCGCTGCTGCCGGTAGCCCACCCACTGGCAACTGCCGGCAGCATCAACCTGGGGCAACTGGCCGACACGCCGTTTCTGCTGTACCAGCGCAGCTTCGTGCTCAATGATCGCCTGCTGGCGGCCTGCCAGGCCTACGGCTTTACCCCGAAGGAAGGCGGACGCAGCGGCCAGGCGGATTTTCTGGCGGCACTGGTGGCGGCAGGCCAGGGCGTGGTGTTGCTGCCACGGGTGGTGGCGCGGGGCCTGGAACGGCCGGGGGTGGTGCGTGTGACCTTGAGCGAGCCCAGCGACCTGCGCTGGGACATCGCCTTCATCTGGCGCCAGGGCGCCTACCTGTCACGGGCGGCGCAGGCCTGGCTGGCGCTGCTGCGCGAGCGCCCGCAACCGCTGTGATCAGCCGCGCAGCCTGGCGATGAACTCGGCCAGCCAGGGCTCTGCATCGGTTTCGGGGGTGACGGTTTCACTGGCGTCCAGACGCAGCATCGGCTGCACTTCGTCGAGGCCCAGTTCGGCGAACAGCTCGCGCAATTGCTCGCCGCCGCCGCAGTAGGTGTCGCCATAGCAGGAGTCGCCCAGGCCGATCACCGCACCGGGCAAGCCGCGCCAGGCACCTGGCAGCACATCGCGGATCTCGCTGTACAGCGGCACCAGGTTGTCGGGCAGCTCGCCCATGCCGGTGGTGGACGTGATCGCCAGAAAGGCCTGCGGGGCAAAGCCCTGAACGTCCTGCAGGTTGGCACGGTTGGCCAGCAGGGTCTCGAAACCCGCCGCCTGGAGCAGCGAGGCGGCATGGCGTGCAACTTCCTCGGCAGTGCCGTAGACCGAGCCGGAAAGAATGGCAACTTTCATAACTAATCCCGAAGCTGAGTAAAAGCGTAGGATACTACCACCTGATGCGGGTTCCGGACGCTGGCAATTGGCCCGCATGCAGATGCCGACCGCTCGGCAATCCACTAGAATCCTTCGCCTGGGTGCCCCTTTCACATTCGGTTCGACACGATGATCAACGCCAAGCTGCTGCAACGCATGATTGATGCCTCCAACGACGGGATCGTGGTAGCCGAACAGGAAGGCGACGACGACACCATCCTGATCTATGTGAACCCGGCCTTCGAACGCCTGACCGGCTACGCGGCCAACGACATTCTGTACCGCGACTGCCGCTTCCTGCAGGGCGAGCCGCGCGACGATGCGGCCCGGGCACGCATCCGCGACGCCATCCGCAGCGGCCAGCCATGCCGGGAAGTGCTGCTCAACTACCGCAAGGACGGCACGCCGTTCTGGAACGAGCTGTCGATCACCCCGGTGTTCAACGAGGCCGACCAGCTCAAGTACTTCATCGGTATCCAGAAGGACGTGAGCCGCCAGGTGGCCGCCGAGCAGCGGGTGCTGGAACTGGAGCAGGAACTGGCCCGGGCGTACGCCAAGCTCGACGCGCAGAAACCCGACGGACGGTCTTAACAAAGCCAGCGAATCGTTGTCCATCACCCACGAAGAAATGATTCCCGATTGAAATTGCCGAGTTCGCCCATGCAATCAGATGCCCTCCTGACCCAGGATGAGCTGGATTTCATTCAGACCATGCACCGTTCGCCACAGCTGAACCTGACGGACGTCACCTCCAGCCTGCGCCTTGATGGCGGCAGCGAGGTGCAGCAGCTGTTGACCCGGTTGGTGGCCCAGGAGCAGGTGACCCTGCAGGCGAATTTCGAGAACCAGCAGATGAGCTTTCCGCTGCAGCTGGTGGAAGACGAGTTCCATGCGGTGAGCCTGCAACTGGGCGCACCGAGCATCTATGAAGACGGGCCGATGATGCGCCCCTGGCGCCTCACGCTGGAGCCGCCGGTTGCGCTGGACGACGAGCTGGGCCTGAGCACCGACCTCAAGGTGTGCGAGATGTCGTTTCGCGGTGTGCTGGTGCAGGTACCGCGCAATCGCAAGCCGCCCAAGACCTTCAACCTGTGGTTCAGCCCCGAGGCCGACGCGCCGATCAACCTGCAGGGCACCTTGCAGCGCAAGACGGCCGACGGGCTGGCAGCGTATCGGCTGAGCCAGCACCAACCCCACGAGATCGAGCGGTTGCGCCAGTACATCCTGCGCCAGCACCGGTTGGCGCATCCCGAATTGCATCCGGATTAACACCGCAGCGCGGCTTTCGCCGGCAAGGCCGGCCCCTGCAGGGTTGCAACTGCCTGCAGGAGCCGGCCTTGCCGGCGAAGGGGTTTCAGGTATCCAGGTGCTCTGCCAGGTACTGCTGCAAGCGCCGACGCATCAAACGCCCCTCACTGCCCAGGCACGCCACCTGCGAGCGCATCAGCGCATCCTGGGCCAGCTCCGCCGCCTCCCCCGCGAACAGCAACGGGCAGTCCAGGCCCTGGGCCAGGCGCATCAAGCGCTTGGGCAGCTCGGCCGTCGGTGAATGGTTGGAGAACAGCACCAGTGCCTGCGGCGCCATGCGCTCGCACACCAGGCTCAGTTCCTCCAGCGGCTGCCCCACGGCCAACACCCTGATCACCACCTCGCTGCTGCCCAGCATCAGGGCCGCCACCAGCAACTCAAGCTCGCGGCAGTGCCCCGGCATCGCCGCCAGCACCACGCTTACCTCCTGCTGTTCGCGGGCCAGTTGCAGGCGCTGCAAGGCCCGGGCACGCAGGAAGCCATCGAGAAACAGCCACTCGCTCTGCGCACCGAATGCCTCGCCGGCCGCGCACAGGTCGTGCCATACCGGCATCAGGATGTCCTGGAACACCACCACCAGCGGATAGCTGGCGAAGACCTGCCCGTACACCTGCTCCAGGCGCCTCTCGTCGAATGCCTTGACGGCCTGGCGCAGCTGCACCTGCCACTGCTTCCAGTCCGCCTGGGTGCCGGGCGCCTGGGCCGAGGGGGCCTGCTGCTGGGTCGCCTGGTTGCGCGCAAGGATCTTGCCGACCTTGCTCACCGCCACGCCGCGCTCGATCCAGCCCAGAATGCTGCGCACGTCATCGATGTCGGCCTGGGAATACAGGCGGTGCCCACTTTCGGTGCGCACCGGCTGGATCAGCCCATAACGGCGCTCCCAGGCACGCAGGGTGACCGGGTTGATGCCGGTCAGGCGCGCCACTTCACGGATGGGGAAAAGCTCCTCCTGGCGGTGGGGAGCATCAGGGAGGGAAGCCGAATCAGGCTCGATCATCGCCGTAAAGACCGTGATTGCGTAGTGAAAGGCAATTCTACTCCCCTTGTACCAGCCCGCCGCAAGCACCATGCGCCGGGCAGCCGACACATCAGCACTGACGAGTCAGCTTATTTGCGGAATAATCCTTGCTTGTTCCCACACGAACACTCGAACGCCACCCACCACCCCGGGCAGCGTTGCATGGCCGTGGCTACCCGCCGCGCCGGTTTTTACCAGGAGATACACGATGTCTACCCCTCCGGTTACCTTGATGGTGGCGCGCCGCGTTGCCGAGGGTCGCTACGAAGACCTGATCGCCTGGCTGCGCGAAGGCGAACAGCTGGCTACCGACTTTCCCGGCTACCTGGGTTCCGGCGTACTGGCCCCGCCGCCCAACGACGACGAATTCCAGATCATCTTCCGCTTCGCCGACGAGAAAACCCTGCATGCCTGGGAGTTTTCTGCCTCGCGCAGCGCCTGGCTGGCCCGCGGCAACGGCCTGTTCCAGCAGCCCCACGAGCACCGGGTCAGCGGCATCGACGGCTGGTTCGGCCCGGCCCTGGCACAACGTCCACTGCGCTGGAAACAGGCCGTGGCCATCTGGCTGGCGTTCTTTCCGGTGTCGCTGGCCTTCAACCTGCTGTTCGGCCACTGGCTGGGCGAGCTCGGCCTGGTGCCACGGGTACTGCTGAGCACCCTGGCCCTGACCCCGCTGATGGTCTACCTGTTCATCCCGCTGTCGACCCACCTGCTGGCCAGCTGGCTGCACCCCAAGCCTGCCCCGCAGAGCGTTGCCGCGCCGCCCGTGGGCACCCGCTGACGCAGCGCCCCGGGGCGTGCAACGGCGGCGAGTTCGGGTATGCTGGGGCCTACCCAAGCGAATATCTGAAGTTGACCGCCCATTACATGAACAGCCCAATTCTTGTTACCGGGGCCAGCCAGCGAGTCGGGCTCGCGCTGGCCATCAAACTGGCGCAGGCCGGCCACACGGTCGTCAGCGCCAGCCGCAGCATCAGCGCGCAGGCGCCCCACCCGAACATCGTGCAGTTCCAGGCCGACCTGTGCCTGGAGCAGGACCGCCTGGCCCTGATCGACCACCTGCGCAGCCGCTATGACGGCCTGCGGGCGATCATCCACAACGCCTCGCTGTGGCTCGACGATGACCTGGCCAACCTGAACACCATGTTCAAGTTGCACGTGGAAGCGCCGTACCACCTGAACCTGGCACTGGGTGAGCAACTGCTCAAGCTGGACAAGTCGGACATCATCCACATCTGCGACGAAACCTCCTCGCGCGGCAGCAAGAGCCATATCGGCTATGCCGCCACCAAGGCGGCGTTGCAGAACATGGTGCTGTCGTTCGCCGAGAAGTACGCCCCCAGCGTGCGCGTCAACGCCATCCTGCCCGGCCTGCTGATCTTCAAGGAAGACGGCGACGAGCAGTACCGCCAGCAGGCGCTGAAGAAGGCCCTGCTTGAATTCGAACCCGGTGCCCAGCCGCTGATCGAGGCCGTGATGTTCCTGCTCGACAGCCAGTACAGCACCGGCAGCAACGTGGTCATCAACGGTGGCCGCCATTTGAAGAACCGCATCGCGGCCGGATGAGCCGCTGCACCGTGAAGGGAACCCCCATGGACCCGCAACAGCAACTCGAACTCGAAGCGGCGGCCTTTCGCCGCCTGGTAGCGCACCTGCGCGAGCGCACCGATGTGCAGAACATCGACCTGATGAACCTGTCCGGCTTCTGCCGCAACTGCCTGTCCAAGTGGTACAAGGCCGCCGCCGACGAGCGCCAGATCGACCTGAGCCTGGATGACGCCCGCGAAGTGGTCTACGGCATGCCCTACGCCGAGTGGAAAACCCAATACCAGAAAGAAGCCAGCGCCGAACAGCAAGCGGCGTTCGCCAAAGGAAAACCCCATGACTGACCTGAACACCCTGCGCAGCCAACTCGACAGTGGCGAACATGTATTCGCCGACACGCTGGCGTTCATCGCCCAGGGCTACACCTACCAGCCACAGGCCTTCACCAATGGCGGTGTGGAAAACGCCGCCGGGCAGAACGAAGGGTCGTGCAAGACCCTGGGCCTGGCACTGCTCGAAGGCCTGAGCGACCAGCACGCGCTGCTGGCGTTCGGCGAGCACTACCGCTCGGTACTGGCCACCCCCGAGGGCAGCGACCACGCCAATATCCGTGCGCTGATGCAGCACGGCCTGGCCGGCGTGACGTTCGCCGGCGCGCCGCTGCAACGCAAGGGCTGACGCCACACTGCTGCACAAGAACGGCCCGCCTGGGCCGTTTTTTCATGCCTGGAGTTCGATCACCTGCCCGGGCACCTGCGCCGGCAGTTGCGCACTGCGCAGCCAGCCCAGGGCTATGGGCCACAGCTGCGCCTGAAAGCGGCTGTGAAAGAACGCGAAATGACCGACCCCCTTGGCATCGACCTGCTGCGCGGCGATGCGCAGGTGCGTGCACACGCTGGCGGTAAAGTAGCCCAGCAGGCGCTCGATGGCCGGCACCGTACCGAACGGGTCGTCGGTCAGGCTGATCGCCAGGATACTGGCCTGCACCTGGCCAAAGCCCAACGCCCCCAGCGTGCGACCGCTGGGCCGCTGTTCATAGGTAGCGGCGGGTGTCACCCAGTCGCGCACCACGCCGGCCGGGGTGTCCTCCATCCAGCCCAGGCGCTTGCCGGGAAAGTAGCCGAACACGCGGGTCAGCAGCGGCATTGCCAGGTGCCATTTGCATAGCAGCTGCCAGCGGCTGCCCGGGGCATAGTCACGCCAGTAGGCGAACTGCGCGCCCACCGTGACCACCCGCCGGATGCTCGCCGCCGACGCCGCCAGGCCCAGCGCGCAACCGCCGAAACTGTGCCCGACCACATCGATGGGCTGCCCGGGAAACTCGCGCCGGGCGCGCTGGAGCATCGCCTCGAAATCCAGCCGGCCCCAGTCCGACCAGCTGGCCTGAAAACCCCGCAAGGCGGCAGGGCGCGATTCGCCGATGCCGCGGTAGTCGTAGGTGATCACGTCGGCGCCATGGGCGAACAGGTAGTCGGCAAAACGCGAGTAGAAACGGCAGCGCACCGAGGTGGCGGCGTTGATGATGACCACCGCCCGCGTGGGGTCCGCCGCGCCGTGGCGCCAGGTGAAGCCGCCCAGGCTGAAGCCGTCTGCCGCCTCTTCGCGAAACGGCTGGGCAACGCTGGGCGCCTGGGTGGTGAGGGGTTGATTCATCGGTGCCGGCTCCTTCAGGGCCCTTCGCAGCGCAGCATCGGCCAGCGGGTGGCCAGCCCGTGTGGGTGATGCGCGAGGCGTAGACCGTCTGTTTCTGGCTAACGTAACGCGCGGTGCGGCGCAGTACCAGCCCGGACAGGTCATTCAGTCCCAGTGGCGCAGCGACTTATCATTGTGGGTTCGACCACCGGCAGGTTGCGCGGGCGCTGGCCGCCGATCACCGGCGCGCCGGCCCGCGCCCGCCTCAGGCAAGCTCGGTATAGCGCGCCGCCACCTCGGCCTGGCGGATGTCCGAGATCAGGGTGTGACGGGCCGCCTGGAAGGCCGTCCAGCGGGCGGCGTCATGCAACGGCGGGATGGTCACCCCCTCGCGACGATCGAACCCCACCAGCGCCGCATCCACCAGGTGGTCCACCTCCATCACCTGCGTCAGGGTGTTGATGTCGATGCCCGAGCGCTCCCAGATCTCGGTACGCGTGGCCGCAGGCAGCACCGCCTGCACGTATACGCCGCTGGGCGAGAGCTCCAGGCTCAGCCCCTGCGACAGGAACTGCACGAACGCCTTGGTAGCGCCATACACCGTCATGCCCAGCTCCGGTGCCAGCCCTACCACCGAGCCGATATTGACGATGGCCCCCTCCCCGGCCTGCGCCAACCGTGGCGCGATGGCATGGGCCAGGCGCGCCAGCGCGAGGGTGTTGAGCGTGATGATGCGCGTGACGCTGTCGGCGCTCTGCTCGACGAAGGCCCCCGACTGCGCCGCCCCGGCGTTGTTGATGAGGACGCCGATGCGGGCATCTTCGCGCAGGCGGGTTTCGACCCTGGCAAGGTCTTGGGCCAGGGTCAGGTCGGCCTGCAACACCTCGACGGCCACGCCATGAGCCTGGGCCAGGCGGCTGGCCAGCCCGTCGAGGCGAGGCCTGTCGCGGGCTACCAGCACCAGGTCATGGCCACGACGGGCAAAACGCTCGGCGTAGGTAGCGCCGATACCGGAAGAAGCACCAGTGATGAGAACAGTGGCAAGGGTAGTCATGGGGTTGCGCTCTGGATGGGTGGGTAACGAGCCGTTATGATGATGATCATAATCTTAACCGTCAACAGTTTTGATGATGGTTGACATCAATGTATAGTGGGCCCCTGACTGACGGCACACGCAGCGAGGTATCTGCACATGAGGGTCACCAAGGCACAGGCGCAGGCCAATCGCGCGCACATCGTCGAAACCGCGTCCGAACTGTTTCGCGAGCGCGGCTATGACGGGGTGGGCGTGGCAGACCTGATGGCGGCGGCAGGGTTTACCCACGGCGGCTTCTACAAGCACTTCGACTCCAAGGCCGACCTGATGGCCGAGGCTGCTGCCTGCGGGCTGGCCAAGACTGCCAGCGCCGAAGAAGCGCTGGACGTGGCGCAGTTTTTCCAGCGTTACCTGTCGCGCGAACACCGCGATGCACGCAGCACCGGCTGCACCATGGCCGCCCTGTGTGGCGACGCGGCGCGCCAGCCGGCCGCAATCAAGGCGACCTTTGCCGACGGCCTGGAGGGCCTGCTCAAGCGGGCCGAGCACGCAGGTGCCGAAAACGGCGATCAAGCCCCGCATACCGCACGCGCCAGGATGATCGAGCGCTTTGCCCAGGCGGTGGGCGCGATCATGCTGTCGCGCGCCTGCCCGGACGATGCGCCATTGGCCGACGAAATCATCGAGGTGTGCCGCAAGGCCATCGTTGCCCCACTCGCCGACTGAGGTGCCCGCCCCGCAGTTGTCTTAAAACTGCAACCTTTTGGTCATAGTATGGAAGCTGTTCCCGCTGCAGCCCTGTTGCAGCGGGCCTTTGACAAGGACTCGAAACTCAATGCGCCGTGTCGTATTCAATCAGAAAGGGGGTGTGGGCAAGACCAGCATCGCCTGCAACCTTGCAGCCGTCAGCGCCGCCGAAGGGTATCGGACGCTGCTGGTGGACCTCGACCCCCAGGCCAACACCACCCACTACCTCACCGGCCTGCTCGGCGACGACATCCCGGCCGGCATCAGCGACTTCTTCAAGCAGACCCTCTCCAGCGCACCGGGCAGCAAGCGCGGGCGCGTGTGCATCACCCCCACCCGCTACGACAACCTCGACCTGGTGACCGCCAGCCCCGACCTGGCCGACCTGCAGCCCAAGCTGGAGAGCAAGTTCAAGATCAACAAGCTGCGCAAGCTGCTGGTTGAACTGTCCGAAGACTACGAGCGCATCTACATCGACACCCCGCCGTCGCTGAACTTCTACACCTTCAGCGCGCTGGTGGCCGCCGACCGCCTGCTGATTCCGTTCGATTGCGACAGCTTTTCGCGCCAGGCCCTGTACAGCGTGATCGAGCAGGTGGAAGAACTGCGCCAGGACCACAACGAGTCGCTGCAGGTGGAAGGCGTGGTGGCCAACCAGTTCGTCGCGCGCACCGCGCTGCACCAGAGCCTGGTGGACGAACTGCTGGCCGAGGGCCTGCCGGTGCTGCCGGTGTACCTGAGCAGCTCGGTGAAGATGCGCGAATCCCACGAGCTGTCGGTACCGCTGGTGCACATGGCACCGCGGCACAAGCTGTCGCGCGAATTCGTCGACCTGCTGGGGGCGCTGGAGCGGGCTGCCTGAGGGCTGCCCGCCGGTTGCGCCCTGGCGTCAGATCGACGCGTGGCGCATGCGATCGGACAACGCCTGCGCCGTTTCCTTGCGCTCGGAGTAGCGGTCCACCAGGTGCGCCTGGCTGTCGCGCAGCAGCAGCGTGAACTTGACCAGTTCTTCCATCACATCCACCACCCGGTCGTAATACGGCGAGGGCTTCATGCGGCCCTGCTCGTCGAACTCCATGTACGCCTTGGGCACGGACGACTGGTTGGGGATGGTGAACATGCGCATCCAGCGCCCCAGCACGCGCAGCTGATTGACCACGTTGAACGACTGCGAGCCGCCACACACCTGCATCACGGCCAGGGTCTTGCCCTGGGTGGGGCGAATGGCGCCGAGGGCCAGCGGCACCCAGTCGATCTGCGCCTTGAACACCGCCGACATCGCGCCGTGCCGTTCAGGCGAACACCACACCTGGCCTTCGGACCACAGCACCAGCTCGCGCAGTTCCTGAACCTTGGGGTGCTCCACCGGTACGTCGTCCGGCAGTGGCAGGCCGCTGGGGTCGAAGATGCGCGTCTGGGCGCCAAAATGCTGGAGCAGGCGCGCGGCCTCCTCGGTCAGCAACCGGCTGAAGGAACGCTCGCGGGTGGAACCGTACAGCAACAGGATGCGCGGCTTTCGCTCGCCGGCCTGCAGGGCGGTGGGCAGGCCTTCGAAGAGGCTCGGGTCGAGGTTGGGCAGGTCGTGGTGCATGGGGCCTCCGGGTCAGAGCGTGGCAATGCGGTCGAGTTCACGCTTGAGCGCGTGGGCATCGAGCTGGCTGAATGGCAACGCGAAAAACGCCCGGCAGCGACGCTCGATACGCGCCAGCGCATGGTGAAAGTTCGCCTCCACCTCGTCGTCGGTGCCGGGTTGTTCGGAAGGGTCGGCCAGGCCCCAGTGGGCCTTGAGCGCCGGGCCGAAAAACACCGGGCACGCCTCGCCTGCGGCCTTGTCGCACACGGTGATGACGATATCCGGCGGGTTGACCGCGAAGGCCTCGTTGCCCTTGCTGCTAAGGCCTGCGGTGCTGATGCCGGCCTGCTGCAGGGTCAGCAGGCTGCGCGGCAACACCTGCCCCCTGGGAAAGCTGCCGGCGCTCAGCGCCTCGAAGCCCGCCGGGGCGAGGTGATTGAACATCGCTTCGCAGAGGATGCTGCGACAGCTGTTGGCCGTGCACATGAACAGAACTCGCATGGTGGTGTACTCCCTTTGGCAGGCAGAATGGTCAAAGGCTCAGGCGCAGGGCCAGGGCCGAAAGCGTGATCAACAGCACCGGCACCGTCAGCAGCAGGCCGACCTTGAAGTAGTAGCCCCAGGTGATGCGCGTGCCCTTGCGCGCCAGCACATGCAGCCAGAGCAATGTGGCCAGGCTGCCGATGGGGGTGATCTTGGGGCCCAGGTCGCAGCCGATGACGTTGGCGTAGACCATCGCCTCGCGCACCACACCCTGTGCTTCGCTGGCGTGGATCGAAAGCGCGCCGATCAGCACGCTGGGCAGGTTGTTCATCACCGAGGACAGCACTGCGGCAAGCAGCCCGGTGCCCAGCGATGCGCCCCACACGCCATAGGCGGCAAGACGGTCCAGCAACTGGGTGAGCAGGTCGGTAAGGCCGGCGTTTTTCAGGCCGTACACCACCAGGTACATGCCCAGCGAGAACACCACGATCTGCCAGGGCGCATCGCGCAGCACGCGCCGGGTGGAGATCACATGCCCGCGCGCAGCGACAATGAACAGCACCACTGCACAGGCCGCCGCCACGGCGCTGATCGGGATGCCCAGCGGCTCGAGCAGGAACAGGCCCACCAGCAGCGCCACCAGCACGCCCCCGCCCACGCGGAAGGTGGCGCGGTCGCGGATCGCCAGCACCGGCGCCTTCAGTGCCTGTACCTCGTACACCCCCGGTATGTCGCGGCGAAAGTACAGAAACAGCACCAGCAGGGTGGCCGCCACACTCACCAGGTTCACCGGCACCATCACCGCTGCGTATTCGCCAAAGCCCAGGCCGAAGTAATCGGCCGAGACGATGTTCACCAGGTTGGAGACCACCAGCGGCAGGCTGGCAGTGTCGGCAATGAAGCCTGCGGCCATGACGAACGCCAGGGTCGCAGCCGGGGAGAAACGCAGCGCCAGCAGCATCGACATGACGATAGGGGTAAGGATCAGCGCCGCACCGTCGTTAGCGAACAGCGCCGACACCGCAGCGCCCAGCAGCACGATGAAGGCGAACAGCCGGCGCCCGTTGCCGCGCGCCCAGCGGGCCACGTGCAGGGCTGCCCATTCGAAGAAGCCGGCCTCGTCGAGCAGCAGGCTGATGACGATGATCGCAATGAAGGTGGCGGTGGCGTTCCACACAATCGCCCACACCGTGGGGATGTCGTGCAGCGACACCGCGCCCAGCGCCAGGGCCAGCAGTGCGCCGAGGCTGGCGCTCCAGCCGACGCCCAGGCCGCGGGGTTGCCAGATGACCAGGGTCAGGGTGAGCAGGAACACAGCGATGGCAGTCAGCATCGGGGCGTTCCTGGCTCAGCAGCAGGCAGCAGCACGAACGGGGCGACCGTCCATGTTGTGCAAGCGTGTGGTGTTGTCCTTGAGCCAGTCGGCATTGGCGCGCAGCGTCACCTGCAGCAGGTCGTGCACCCAGCCGGGCAGTTGCGGGTTGAGACGGTAGTACACCCACTGCCCCTGGCGGCGGTCGAGCAACAGGCCGCTGGTACGCAGCTGCGCCAGGTGACGGCTGATCTTGGGCTGGCTGTCGCCCAGGGCGCACATCAGCTCGCACACGCACAACTCGCCCTGCTCTGCGATCAACAGTGCAGCGCGAGCGCGGGTTTCGTCGGCCAGGCTCTTGAACAGCTCGGGTGGGGTAATCATTGTGGGCGGCCCTTACATATGGATAACCGAATATACGGATATCCATATGTTATCTGCAACCGGATTTTTCAGCGCCTGCCATCAACCTCCCCAGCGCGTCACCCGCAGTTGGGGGCCGGTTTTTCGCGCAAGGCCGTGTGGTAGATCTGCGCCGAATCGAGCACGGGCTGGGTGGCACCATGGCGGGCGATCGACAGCATTGCCTGGCCGATGACCTCGGTGCTCAGCACCTTTTCGGGCAACAGCGCACGCGCCAGGCTCAGCAGCGGGCCGGTGAACCGGTAGAACACACGGTACGCGCGGGTTCTGGAGGTGGCACCGTGCAACGGTTGAATCACCGCCGGGCGCAGGATGTGCACGCGCCTGAACGGCAGGCGCAGCAGGCTGTTCTCCGTCATGCCGCGCACCCGCGCCCACATCGTCGAGCTGGTTTCGCTGCTGTCGGCGCCCGCCCCGGAGACGTAGATGAAGGTGGCATGCGGGTTGAGCTCGCACACGCGCTGGGCCACCGCCAGGGTCAGGCGGTAGGTCATGTGGGTGTACTGCGCCTGGGTCATGCCCGCCGCCGAAACGCCCAGGCAGAAGAAACACGCATCCACATCGCGCAGGTCGTCGTCGAGCAGCGTGGACGGGTTATCGGCGAAGGCCGGCCTGACCACCTGCCGGAGCTTGGGGTGCTGGGCGTTCAGGCGTGAGCGCCCGATCAAGCGAACGGACTCCACATCCTGCGCCGCCAGGCATTCGCGCAGTACCCCGCTGCCGATCATGCCGGATGCACCAAAGATCACTATGTTCATGGCGTAGGCTGGCCTCGCTCAGTCTGAAGGGTGCGCCGGCTTCATGCCGACGGCCATTGCGGCGGTGCCGTGCCGAAATCGGCCGCGAGGCTGACCGGCTTCCAGCGCTGCATCGCTTCGCTGCGGGCGGCCTCTTCCACCTCCACCACATACAAGGCGTCCGACCCCAACAGTAGACGCGACGGCAGCCCTTCACGAGCGGCCAGCGCCACGATCAGCTGCGCAATGCGCTCGGGGTCGCCCACTTCGTTGCCCACGTAGGACTCGATCAAGGCCTTGAACGCGGCCATCGACGCCATGTAGTCCGGGGCCAGCCCGGTGAGCGTGCTGCGGGCCTGGTGGCCCCAGTCGGTACGCATGCCGCCGGGCTCCAGGGTGCACACCTGGATGCCGAACGGCGCGACCTCCTTGCCGACCACGTCGCTGAACCCGCCCACGGCCCATTTGGCCGCCTGATAGGCCGACAGGCCCGGGCTTGCGATGCGACCACCGGCCGATGACACCTGAAAGATATGGCCGCGGCCCTGGGCGCGCATCACCGGGATGGCCGCACGGGTGAGGTTGACCACGCCGAACAGATTGGTCTCGACCTCGGCGCGAAAATCATCGGTGGGGATGTGCTCGAACGGCTGGATATGGCCGAAGCCGGCGTTGTTGACCAGCACATCCAGCCGGCCAAAACGGCGCACGGCCTCGGCCACGGCGTGCCTGGCCTGCTGTTCGTCGGTCACGTCCAGTTCGAACGTGGCCAGGTTGGCGCCGTACTGCGCCTGCAGCTCGACGAAGCGTGTGATGTCGCGTGCAGTGGCCAGCACCTTGGCGCCGCTGTGCAGCGCCGCCTCCAGAATGGCGCGCCCCAGGCCTCGGGACGCACCGGTAATCAACCAGACTTCAGACATGATCATTCAACCTTTTCAAAGCGCCGACGCGGCGCATGGGCAACGTAAAAGAGGGGCTGCTCACTCGGGCCGAAAGCCGGCCTTGCCTTCCAGCATCACCGACTCGGCAAGCGCCTTCTGTGCCTGAATGTCCGCCAGGCTGCGGGCATAGCCGGCCTCCAGCGCCGCATAGGCATCCCCGCCGAGCACGGTGCGCAGCGGCGGTGTCTGCAGCTGGCTGAGGGTGTAGATGGCGTCGGCCATTTTCAGCGGGTCGCCCGAGGCGGTGTCTTCGCCATGCTGTTCGATCCACCCGCGCAGGTTGCCGACCGCACTGCCCTTGTAGACGTCGAGCTGCTCGGTCCAGCGGATGTTGGCCACGAAGCCGGTCTTGATCGAACCTGGCTCGATGATCAGGGTGTTGATACCGAACTCGGCCAGCTCCTGCGCCACCGCTTCGGCGAAGCCTTCCAGACCGTACTTGGCCGCGTGGTACAGCGAGCCGCCCGGGTAGGCGGTACGGCCGCCGACACTGCTGACATGGATGAAAGTACCGCGCTGCTGTGCGCGCATCGCCGCCATGAAGGCGCGGGTGACCTGTATCGGCGCCATCAGGTTGAGCGCGATCTGCTGGTCGACTTCGGCGTCGGTCATCTCTTCCATTGCACCGATCACCGCCCCGCCCGCGTTGTTGACCACCACCTCCACATCGGGATGGCGGGCAGCAACGGCGCGTACCTGTTCGCGGTCGGTCACGTCGAGCGCTTCCACATGAAGACGCTTTGGATACGCCTGTTGCAACGCCTGCATCGCCTCCACACGACGCACGGCGGCGACCACGGTATGCCCCTGGGCCAGCGCCTTTTCGGTAAGGGCCAGGCCCAGGCCACCCGAAGCACCGGTAATGAACCACTTTTGAACAGCCATGAAGATACTCCTGCTACAAATTGTGAGTGATTAATCACTCAGTTAAAAGGCAAGGCTTTTACGCCGTAATGGCGCGCCACAGCATATGGAAGCCCAGCTGGCGGTGGCTGTCGGCCTCCTCCGGGGACTTCTCGATGTGTTCGATGGTGGTGGTGGCGATACTCTCGATCACGGAAGAAATGAAGCTGATCGGGGCGTCGATCAGCACACCGTCCTCTACCCCGCCCTCCATCGTCCTGGACACGGCCTGGAACGGCTGCGCGCCCAGTGCGCGGGTGTCTGCGGTCACCTGCCCCGACGCCGACAGCCGTGCCAGTACCACGCGCTCCAGGGCATTGTTCAGGCCCCAGCTGACATAGCGATTGAAGATGTACTCCATGCGCTGGCGGTAGTCGGCCTGGGCCGGGAAGTCCGACATCATGGCCGTCACCAGGCTCTGCTTGAGGTGCAGGTAGAGCTCCTGGAACAGCACCTCCTTGCTGCTGAAGTAGGTGAACAAGGTGCCGTCGGCAACCCCGGCGCGCCGCGCAATGCTCGACGTGCTGGCCATCACGCCCAGCTCGGCGACCGCCTGCATCGCAGACAACAGCAAGGCTTCACGTTTTTCGGGGCTGAGGGGACGTGCCATGGAGGGAGGTTCGCTTAAGAAGACTGAGTAATCAGTCAACTATATTCCTGACCCTTGGGTGAATGCAAGGGGCGGATGACGCGACGGTGCCGAACGGCAAGCCCCCCGGCATCGCGCCGGGGGGTTGATAGCCGTTATCCGGCGCTACTCGAACAGGTTCACGATGGCATCCGACAACGTACTCCGCTGCCGCGACCACGAGCTTGTGAAGTGATAGATATCGTTGGCCTGAACGTAGTGCTTCACGAACTGGAAGTGATAGTCGGCGGCAATCTGGAACAGGTACAGATCGCTTTGGATATTCACGTAGTTGGTGCCGAAGCGATGGATCTCGGTACTGATCTGGACCATGCCATCCAGAACCGCATGGGTATCGGGCTCCAGGTCCACATTGATTTCCGAACTTGGCTTTTCGGTAAGAATGCGCTTCCAGGCGAGCTCCGAACTCTTTCTTCCCGAGGTGCCCTTGGTAAGGTCGCAGGGGGCCTCGATGGCCTGGCGGGCTTTGCTCATTTCGTCTTTGATGCGGTCATCCAACTGCAACTTCCGGCCTGTTTTTACCTGGCAAAACAAACTGGTCAACTCGAGCCAGGCGGATTCATATTCCTTGGGGTTATCGCGCTCGACCATCTGCTTGGGGTTGGACCAGCAAGGCTTGTACCTGAACTTGGCGAAACTGTAGTCGGGAAAGTGCCCGAGCCAGCCGTGGCCCAGATAACTGGTACCGCTGGGGGCCGCTTCGAAGTTGGGGTTCGCGAACGGCACGCCCTTGGTGTCCGATGACTTCAGAACTTTCCTGTTCCAGTTTTTCGACGAGCCGTCCATGTAGTAGATGGCCTGTGGGCCGTAGCCCATCTTGGACCATTCCCAGGAGTCCGGGTCGTAGTCCGCATCCCAGTAGGTGTTCATCACGTTGTCGAGGCCGCAGTGGTCCTGGTGGGCCCAGGTGTCGGCGATCACATGCGCCCTGACCCCCAGCAGGATCAGCCTGAACCTGCGCAGCACGTCTGCACGATTGTCCTTCAGCACCTCTGCCCCGCCGATGGCCAGGCTGATGATCTTCTCCAGCCGATCGTCATCGGTGGCGCAGAGCACGGCATCTTGAACAAGCCTGCGCGAGAGTGCGCTTTGCGGCCGGTTGAGCATCTTGCCGTATTGCAGATCCTTCACCTTGCTGGCGTTGTACTTTCTCAGTATCTGCTCGCCGCCGAAGGTGTCGCGCTTGATGAACTTGGGCAGGTAGTTGGCCACTTCAGCGCCATGGGTTTCTTCTCGGCTGGGCGTACCGGCCGGGTCGTTGTAGTTGCCGGGGATGAAGTGGTAAGAGCACCACAGGCCATCTTCAGGCTCCCCCATCGTGCCCAGCAGCCCGCCCTGGTAGGTGTAGCGAGGGTTGTCCATCTTGGCGACGACGTTGTACTTGGCAGATTTTTGGGTGTCGCTGACCAGGCTCCAGTAAGAGGCATAGGTGCTCTCGCTGAAGAAGTCGATGAAGTTGGCTGCCTTGGCAATAAGGGTTGCATCGTCCTTGTTGAAGCCGCCGCACAGTGCTGAGTGGTAAGTACCGTAGAAGTGAAAATCCTGATCCATGCCGCTTTCCCCTAAACAGTTTTTGTTTAACAAAAAAAGACCGCAAGGGTTTATAGGCACAGCTTTAAATAGTGTCAAATGGCCATTAGTCAATGATAATTGTTATTTTTATTTCGTGTATTAACGTTGGGAAAGTGCGGTTTGATGGGCATGGCGATATAGAGCGGTTCTATTTAAATTCATGGCCAAATGGAGCCAGTCTGCGCTCAATAATCAGTGGTCAGATTTGAGCAACTTTCCACACTGCTCACTGGCCAACTGACTGATGATCCGGATGGCCTGATGAATACCCGCCGTGTTGCGAAAGCTCAGCTGCGGGTTGTGCTCGCACTCCAGCACCTCGTCATGCTGGACGAGCGCTTCACCGAGTAGTTCGAGGGTCCAGGCGTAGCGTTGGATGGTGGACAAGCGTTCTTGGTCGGTCATGGGGATACCTGCGCTAGGGCTTGTAACAGGGTTACTTAGGATCTTGTCGGGGAGATCGTCCCGTTACTGCGCTCGTAAGGCCACGGTATTTAGGACCCATTTCGTGGCGTTGGACGATGGGCAGGCGATCATAGGGATGCCCGCCCTGTAGCTGGTCGGGGATTGTCATGGAGGTAGAGTAGAAATCAAGCGAGGAATACGCCGTCGTCATACTGCTACTAAGAGCGAATGCGGAGGTCTTGCTCAGATTGCGAATAGGCATGCATGAGGCGCCAAGTTTGAGCTTGAAGCTTCCACGACCTTTCCTATGGAATTGGGTTGTGGTGGCCTGATGATTTCGGATACCCATTTGGACAGTCAGAACTAGGCAGGGAGAAATAACAAAGCCCGCACTAGGCGGGCTTTGTTGTGTGCTCCGTAGGAAACTGGTCTCCGGTGCGGAGACAGGAGTCGAATCAGGCACCTGAAAGCTAACAAAACCAACGAATCAGCTATTAGATCGCCTCGAACGTATACCTAAATGTATACCTAAACCCAAAGATATCCCCGGGAACAAGGCTGCCTTTCAGAAAATTAGTCCGCAGATTCCTCATCGTCGGAATCACCTGCGACCGCCACCTCTGGCTCAAGTAGGCCGCTTTGGGTACTGCCTAAGATGTTGGCTGATTGAATGGCCCCTGCTTTATACCGACCAAGCACCAGCAGTTCTACTGGCTGATGCTTTGCGAAGGCCAGCGAAATCTCTTCGATACATTTAGACGCGTTCTGCCCACGGAAGAGGTCCGTCTGAATCTGGCCGGTCCGCTCGCTGTATAGAACCACCCGCCATTTGTCTTCAAATCTCTTGAGCTGAACGATTTCGTAGGGCCCATCAATTCGGCTAACGGCGGTAGTTTCGCGCCCTCGCTGGTTGATAGCCTCGATCTGGGGCTTAGAGAGCTCGACGTCACCATAGGTGATTTTATTGGCATCGTAGGCGCCCTTGACCAGGCTCATGGCTGCCTTGCCCATATCAACTTGGAGCTGAGCAAGATGTTCGTTCTGATGAAGGATCTGAGTGACCATCTGTTGCTTGCTGGCATCAGCCTGAATGGCCGCCTGAGTATCCATCCAGTGAACACTCGCATAGGTGAAGCTTGCCAGGAATGCGGCGCCCAGGATTGTCGTTACAAGCTGTTTTCCCGTCATGCGTTCGATGGCCCTTGCTCCTAGGCTGTTGAGAGCACCCCATAGCTCTGTCTCGGTGTCGGTGCTTCCTTCCTTCACATCGAAAACCAGCTCGATCTCTTTGCGGTCTTCCTCGGTCATCGACTTTGCAGTCTTTCCGTAGGCTATCGAAGCATAGGCGCGATTGATCCCGGCTTGATAGTCGATCAGCGCCTTGAGGACACCAGTTGGAAGCGAGCTGTGGTATCGCTCACCTTCAATATCGATATCGAGCTTGGGCCATCCGTCGAATTTGATCAACACACTGCGATTGTCAAAGACCCCGGCAAGTGCTTGCTCAAAATATTGAGCTGCCTCTTCCTCAGACCTGACCACAAGCTCAACGACCTCAGACATCCCTTCCTCCCCTTATAGGACACCGTGCTCCATGCTCTGTGCGAAGCATCCAGCGTGCGGTAGGGCTTATACCGCCTTACGCAGAGAATCGCCAGCAACTAGCCATCACGAAGCGATCGGCGGATGGTGGGAAAAATCCGGGCAGTTACCAGCCAATGAATAAAGCCCCATCTGCCTGATGATGCGGCGCGGCTCCATTCCATCGCGTAGCGCCCTTCTGGCGTCCATGGTCATCTGGTCGAGCGCCTTGCTCTCGAATGCTTCGGCAATGGAGGCGGCCTTCCTAACGATCAGTAGCGCCAGCTCGGGCGGAAACTGGACCGGTTCCGGCTTGGGTAGGTAGTCGCAGTCGATAACGGACAAGGCGTGGCCCTCAATATGTATGTGGGCAGATCGGCGAGCTGAGCGCCTGATTATCTGATAGCTGCCCAGCATCCGAATAGTTTACCCAGAGACAACTAACCACGTAGCCCGGCTTGACGCCAGGGTTGTGTTTCACCACTCAGCGATCAACCCCATACAGAAGCATGCGCTAGTATAACCCTGCACATCCAAACCACTTCGGAGCTCGACGATATGGAAATCCCCTCACCCTTCGATGGTCTTCACCTTGATCGAGAACTCATTTGTGACTTCTTTGCTGCTTTCTCAAGATTTGAATTCGCGCTGAAGGAGTCGGGCTTCGCACGAAATCATAGAGGCTCAATCGAGCCCACGTGGCGAGGGTATGCCTCCGAGGCAGCCAAGCTGCTGACCGTTGAGCGAGGCTCGTCCCTAGATGAAGCCATCAACTACCTGTGCAACGATCCTCCCTTGTTTCAAGTTGGCGCAAAGCAGTGGGAGCAGCGCACTTTGCAAGGCGATAGTAAACTTGAGCAGGCGATAGATGCAGCAAAACAGGTACGGAACAACCTATTCCATGGTGGTAAACACACACCGCACTCACCACCTGGTCGGGACAACCAATTGGTAAAATCATCTTTGGTAGTCCTTTACGCATGCCTTGTGGCCGACGATAAATTGCGAGATGCGTACATCCAGAACCAGTTCTGAAGATTGAAGTGGTGGCTCTGGTTCCCGCTCGCAGAGTGCGCGCCACTGACTTGAGGCGGGGTCGCTTTGTAGTGGTCTAATGAAACCGGGCACCCATTTAGGCGAGAATGCTCGCCATAGAGAGGTGTCTGATGACCAAGCAACGTCGTCCTTACCCCAGAATTCAAGCGCGAAGCTGCCAGCCTGTTGCTCGATCAGCGCTACAGCCATATCGATGCCGTCCGTTAACTTGGGCTGGTGGAGTCGGGCCTGCGTCGATGGGTCAACCAGCTCCAGCAAGAGCGAGGCGGCATCACTCCGACCAGCAAGGCGCCGCCCGAGCAGCAAAAAATCCCGAATCAATCGGTTGGAACGGGAAAATCGATCCTAAAAAACCGCCTCCCCGGCACTCCGCGCTCTTGATGAGCGAGGAGCACGAGCGTTCGCGTTAGTTGAGCAGCTTCGCTCTGAAGAGCCTGTTGATATGTTGTGCTCGATATTTGAAGTCCCGGATCTTGCTACTACGGGCACTACCGCAATCGCCAATCTCCGGACGTTGAGCGGTTGGTTTTACGCATCCGCTTGAACGAGTTGTTCACTCAAAGCCGCAGCGCGGCGGGCAGCCGAAGCATCATGTTCATGATGCACGAGGACGGCATAGCGATTGGGTAATTCAAGTGCACCAGTTGATGAGCGAGATGAAGTTGATCAGCAAGCAACCCGGCTCACATGCCTACAAAAAGGTGACGGTGGCGCGGCCGAATATCGGCTGGCAGCAGCCGGAATACGCCGGAACGCCATAACGAAAAAACCCGCCAAAAGGCTGGTTTTATGGGGGGGGTCCAGAGATGTTGGTAGCCTTCGCTGGAACCTGAACTGGTGCCGGAGACAGGAATCGAACCTGCGACCTTCGCGTTACGAGTGCGCTGCTCTACCGACTGAGCTACACCGGCGTGGCGACAACGCTACCATTGCCGCCACGCTTTCGCAAATCACTGTTTATCAACAGCTATTGCCCACCACTCGCCTGCACCGCGGTGCACCCGGCCGGGGCCAGGTCGGCCTCGATATCTGTGCTGCACGCCCAGCCCGTGGCCGAACGGGCCCAGGTCAGGTGCTTGCCCGCCACCGGCGCCGGCGCATCCACCAGCACGCATGCAAGGGTGCCCACACCAGTCGCCGCCACGCCCTGCGCACTCAAGGTGCAGTTGGCCGTGGTCGGCTGGCCGCCAAGGGCGGCGACATCGGCCACGTCCTTGCCCTGGTTGATCTGCACTTCGAAGGCCGTCTTCAATGCCGACACCTCGGCCAGCGCCGCGGTGGCCTTGGCCCGCGCCTGGTGGTTGGTGTACATGGGCATGGCAATGGTCGCCAGAATGCCGATGATCGCCACCACGATCATCAACTCGATCAATGTAATACCGCGCTGTCCCTTCATGGGCACTCCCCTCGCAAAAACTCACAAATCCCGCCACGGACACCGCCGCAGACCAGCGCGCCAGTAGGCCCGAACAGACACCTTTTGTCACCCTGCGGGTGCTTAACCCAGCACCGCGCTCGACTACTCTAGTGGCCACCGGGCGGGATTGCCCGAGCCTATCACCCTGAAGCTGTTACAGGGTTTGTGACTGTCCACCGCTGCAGGGAGGTAGCGATGAACCACAAGACAAAAACCTATGCCTGGCAAGGCATCGACCGCTCCGGCACCCACGTGAGCGGGCACAGCAGCGGGCAGAACAGTGCGCTGGTGAAGGCGCTGCTGCGCGGTCGCGGCATACGCCCAACCCAGGTGAACGCGGCACGCCGTATTACCCTGCAACTGCCCGCTTCGCTCGGCGCCAAGGACATCACCCGCTTCAGCCGCCAGCTGGCAACGTTGTTCAAGGCCGGCGTGCCGCTGCTGCAAGGGCTGGGCATGATCGCCGAAGGCATCAACAACCCACCGCTGCGCCGCCTGCTGGGCACCCTCAAAAACGATATCGCCGCCGGCTGCGGCCTGGCCGATGCGCTGCGCAGGCACCCGCGCCAGTTCGACAGCCTGTATTGCAACCTGGTGGCCGTGGGTGAGCAAACCGGCTGCCTGGACAGCCTGCTCGACCAGTTGGCAACACTGCAGGAGAAACGCCAGGCGCTACGGGCCCGGCTGAAAAAGGCCATGGTCTACCCCGCGCTGGTGCTGCTGGTGGGGTTGGGGGTGGCGGCGCTGCTGTTGCTCAAGGTGGTGCCGCAGTTTCAGGCCATGTTCGCAGGCTTCGGCGCACCGTTGCCGGCCTTCACCCAGGGTGTCATCAACCTGGCCGACTGGCTGGGGCAGTATCTGCTGTGGGTGCTTGGGGTAATGCTGGCCACGGGATTTGCCCTGCGCCGCGCCTTCGAGCGTCAGCAGGCGGTGCGGTTGTGGATGTTGCGCCAGGGGCTGCGCATGCCGGTTCTGGGCGCAGTGATGCAGCATGCGGCGCTGGCTCGTTTTGCGCGCACCCTGGCGACGTCGTTCAGTGCCGGCGTACCGCTCACCGAAGCCCTGGGGCCGGTGGCCGCCGCGTGCGGCAATACGCTGTACGAGCAAGCCGTGCTGCGCCTGCGCCAGGCCATCGGCAACGGCCTGTCGATGAGCGCGGCGATGCGCAACGAGCCGCTGTTCCCGTGCCTGGCGGTACAGATGTGCGCCATTGGCGAGACATCCGGCACGCTCGACGATATGCTCGACCGGATCGCCAGCCACCACGAAACGGCCGTCGACGAATGGCTCGACAACCTGGCCAGCCTGCTGGAGCCGATGATCGTGCTGATTCTCGGGCTGGTGGTGGGCAGCCTGGTGGTCGCCATGTACCTGCCGATCTTCCAGCTGGGCGATGTGATCTGACTATGGACCTGTTCGAAACCCTGGCCCGCCAGCCGCTGGCCTACCAATGTGTCGCCCTGTTGCTTGGCCTGATTGTGGGCAGCTTCATCAATGTGCTGGTGCATCGCCTGCCGATGATGCTGGAGCACCAATGGCGCAGTGAGGCCCGCGAAGTGCTGGAGCTGCCCAACCCGGCCGAGCCACGTTTCGACCTGATGCTGCCCCACTCCCACTGCCCGCACTGCCAGCACCGCATCCGCGCGTGGGAGAACATCCCGGTGCTGAGTTACCTGTGCCTGCGCGGGCGCTGTTCGGCCTGCAAGGCATCGATCAGCCCGCGCTACCCACTGGTGGAGCTGGCCTGCGCAGGGCTTGGCCTGTTCGCGGCCTGGCATTTCGGCTTCAGCGCCAGCGCGGCGGCGTTCATGCTGTTGAGCTGGGGCCTGCTGGCAATGAGCCTGATCGATATCGAGCACCAGTTGCTGCCCGATGTGCTGGTGCTGCCGCTGCTGTGGCTGGGGCTGATACTCAATGCCTTCGAGGTGTTCGTGCCGCTGGACCAGGCGCTGTGGGGCGCCGTGGCCGGCTACCTGAGCCTGTGGACGGTGTACTGGCTGTTCAAGCTGGTCACCGGCAAGGAGGGCATGGGCTATGGCGATTTCAAGCTGCTGGCCATGCTCGGCGCCTGGGGCGGCTGGCAGATCCTGCCGCTGACGCTGCTGCTGGCCTCGTTGGTGGGCGCGCTGCTGGGCCTGGTACTGCTGCGCCTGCGCAACCAGCAGGCGAGCACGCCGATTCCGTTTGGGCCCTATCTGGCCATTGCGGGCTGGATCGCGCTGCTCTGGGGTGGTCAAATGACCACTTCCTATCTGCAATTTGCCGGACTGCAATGACCACACCCGCCTTCACACCCTGGATTCTCGGCCTCACCGGTGGCATCGGCAGTGGCAAGAGCGCCGCGGCGCAACGCTTCATCGAGCTGGGCGTGCACCTGGTGGATGCCGACCAGGCCGCACGCTGGGTGGTCGAGCCCGGGCGCCCGGCGCTGGCCAGCCTGGTGGAGCATTTCGGCCCCGGCGTGCTGCAAAGCGACGGGCAACTGGACCGCGCCGCGCTGCGCCAGCTGATCTTCAGCGACCCGGCGCAACGCCGCTGGGTGGAAGCCCTGCTGCATCCGCTGATCGGCCAGGAGATCTTCAGCTACCTGGCCAAGGCCGAGTCGCCCTATGCGGTGTTCGTTTCACCGCTGATGGTGGAGTCGGGCCAGTATCAGCGCACCCAGCGCCTGCTGGTGATCGACGCGCCGCAGGCCTTGCAGATCGAGCGTACACTGCAGCGCGACCAGACCAGCCCCGAACAGGTGCAGGCCATTCTCAAGGCGCAGACCAGCCGCGAAGAGCGCCTGCGCCATGCCCACGACGTGATCGTCAACGACCGCGACCTGGCCTGGCTGCATTCGGAGGTCGACCGCCTGCATCACTTTTACCTGACTTTGCGTGGAGGCCAAGCATGAGCCAACCCCTGACCGTAGACTGCCCGACCTGTGGCGCCCCTGTTGAATGGAGTGCCACAAATACCTATCGGCCATTCTGCTCCGACCGCTGCAAGCTGATCGACCTGGGTGCCTGGGCCGCTGAAGAGCACAAGATTCCGGTGGCACCGGATGCCGAAGACGAGCTGTTCTCCGGCGACTTCAACCCGCGCGAACACTAACCGCGCGGTTCGTCGTCCTTCCACGGGGCCTGCAGGTAGCGGGTCCGGTTGAAGGTTTCCAGCCACTCGGGGCAGAACACCACAAGCGCACTGATTACCATGCCGTTGATGAAGGCCTCGGGGAAGATGATCAGCCACAGGTAGCCGATGAAGTCCGACAGCCATTCGGGCATCACGAAGATACCGTCCAGCCACAGCCAGCCAAGGCTGGCCAGCAGGCACAGCAAGGTCGCCAGCGCGGCGGCGAAAAACCCCGAACAGAAGATGTACACGAACAGGTTTTTAGGCTGTGCGCGCTCCACCAGTATGGCCACCCCCTCCGTCACCAGCACCGGCAGGCCAATCAGCAGCAGGCCGTTGACGCCCATCGCCGCCAGGTCCTGACGCCCCAGCGCCACCAGCCCCACCTGCGCCACCAGGCCACCGACGATTGCCAGCGGCCAGTCCAGCAGCAGGGTCACGGCGGTCATGCCGATGAAGTGGTACGACACGCCGGTGTCGAAGTCGCGGCGTACCAGCCACAACGCGAACAGCGCGAAGATGGTGCCGAACAGCAGGTGCTGGCGCCGCCGGTCGGTGAACAGCTCGACCCACGGCGCGCGCCACACCGCCCACAGCAGCAGCGGCACATAGCACAGCCAGCCCAGCAGCAGGCTTTGTTCCGATAACACTTGTGCGCCAATCACGGCTGTCTGCCCCTTGTGTGCATTGCGCCCGACGATGGCTCATTCTACACACCGTTCCACGGCCTGTTGCCGCCATCCACCGGGCCTGGAATGCAGCGTTGTCATGATTTGGGCGCTAAGCTTGTGCCCATGGATGACTCAGACTACCTGCGCCTGCTAACCATTCAGGCCGAACAAGCCAATGCGTTCCTGTCCAATGCCCGCAAATGGGAGCGCGAGCGTTGGGTATGCCAGCGCCTGCTGCAAGGCCTGAACATCCCTTACCGCAGCGAGGACTTCACCGCCGCCGGTCAGGAACCACCCGACGTGCTGTTTCGCGATGCCGCCTTCGAGGTGTTCTTCGTGCTCGACGAAGGGCGCCGGCTCAACGACGAATGGCGCGAAGAACTGCAGCGCCGGCGCAGCGCGTTCTCCCTCGCGCAGCTGGTAAGGCGCGAGGCCCGGCCGCGACGCATCAGTGCGCAGGAGCTGCTGCAGCGCCTGGCGCCCACCCTGCGCAAGAAGTCGCACAACTACCGCGAACGCAACCTGGACCTGGGCGAACTGGACATCATTGCCTTCGCCAGCCTCAAGCGCGAAGTGCTCGACCTCAACAGCCACTTCCCGCCGCCCACAGAATACCTGCGCCAGGGCTGGCGCTCGCTATCGCTGGTGGGCCCGACCTTCGCCCGGGTGCTGTTCGCCCACCCCGATGCGCCGGATTTTCTGCGCGCCAACCTGGGGCGCAGCATCGTCTTCGATGTGGGGATCAGCCTGTGATCGCTGCCCCCTGCCAAAGCGGGATGGCATAAATGCGGCGCGGGTGATACAAAGCGCAATCATTCGCTGTCACGAGCGCTTCGATCCCCCAGGTAAGCCTTTGGCGACGGACTACAGTGAACACTGTAGCGTTCCCACAGTCACATGCGTCTACCTGACGAGGCCTCCATGACCAGCCGCCTGAACCCCGAAGACCAGCGACGAGTCGATGAATACCTGCGTGCCCCCCAACACCAAGTCGAGCGCAAGCCTTTCAGGCCATGGCTGCTCCTTGCTCTGGTGGTGGGCGTGACGATCAGCCTTGGCCTGTTGAGCCGCCTCCTGAGCCACCTGGTGCTATGAGCTGCCTTGCGCTCGCCCAAACCGCCCGCCCTGCGCGGCCGGCCACTCAGGACCCAACCCAGAATTCCGCAAACCTTATGAGATATCCCCATGACTCACCGTATCGTGATTGTCGGCGGCGGCGCCGGCGGCCTGGAACTGGCGACCCGCCTGGGTAAGACCCTGGGCAAGCGCGGCACCGCCGCGATTACCCTGGTCGACGCCAACCTGACCCACATCTGGAAGCCGCTGCTGCACGAAGTGGCGGCCGGTTCGCTCAATTCTTCCGAAGACGAGCTCAACTACGTGGCCCAGGCCAAGTGGAACCACTTCCAGTTCCAGCTGGGGCGCATGAGCGGCCTGGAGCGTTCGAGCAAGCAGATCCAGCTGGCCGCCACCCTCGACGAGGACGGCCGCGAGCTGCTGCCGGCGCGCACCCTGGCGTATGACACGCTGGTGATCGCGGTGGGCAGCAACACCAACGACTTCGGCACCCTGGGTGCGGCGCAGCATTGCCTGTTCCTCGACACCCGCAAGCAGGCCGAGCGCTTCCACCAGCAGTTGCTCAACCACTACCTGCGCGCCCACGCCGGCGACCTTGCCAGCGAGAAGATCAGCGTGGCGATCGTGGGTGCCGGTGCCACCGGCGTGGAGCTGGCGGCCGAGCTGCACCATGCCGCCCACGAACTGGCCGCCTATGGCCTGGACCGCATCCAGCCCAAGGACATGCAGATCACCCTGATCGAGGCCGGCCCACGGGTGTTGCCGGCGCTGCCCGAGCGCATCAGCGTGCCGGTGCACAAAACCCTGGAAAAACTCGGCGTGACGGTGCTGACCAACGCGTCGGTGAGCGAGGTCACCGCAGACTCGCTCAAGACCGCCAACGGCGAGGTGATCCACGCCAGCCTCAAGGTGTGGGCGGCCGGTATCCGCGCCCCGGCGTTCCTCAAGGACATCGACGGGCTGGAAACCAACCGCATCAACCAACTGGTGGTGCGCCCTACCCTGCAGACCACCCTGGACGATGACATCTTCGCGTTCGGCGACTGCGCCGCCTGCCCGCAGCCGGGCAGCGACCGCAATGTGCCGCCGCGCGCCCAGGCCGCCCACCAGCAGGCCTCGCTGCTGGCCAAAGGGCTCAAGGCGCGCCTGGAGGGCAAGGCGTTGCCCACCTACGCGTACCGCGACTACGGCTCGCTGGTTTCGCTGTCGCGCTTCTCGGCAGTGGGCAACCTGATGGGCAACCTCACCGGCAGTGTGATGCTCGAAGGCTGGCTGGCGCGGATGTTCTATGTGTCGCTGTACCGCATGCACCAGATGGCGCTGTATGGCACCTTCCGCACGCTGATGCTGATGCTCGGCAGCCGTATCGGCCGCGGTACCGAACCCCGCCTCAAGCTGCACTGACGGCTACCCCCGTCCGCCCCGGCGCCCTGCCGGGGCCGGATGGGCGCCAGGCCACTGGCGATACTTATCTACCCTCCCCGAACTGCCCTGCTGGGCCAGGCTCGAGCTTCATCGACCTGGAGCATCGGCATGCCTACGCAACCCGTGAACGTCAACGCCAGCACCCTGGCACGCAAGGCCCGCGAATGGGTGGAGCACTTCCCCGACCTGCATGAGCTGGCCATCACCCAGGCCCGCGCCATCATCTTCAAGCATACCGGCCGCCAGCTCGACCCCGAGAAGGTCTGGTGGCACCGCTTCGACCGCGCCGTCAGCACCCCGGCGAGCTTTTCGGGGTGGGAGCACCGCGGCCCGCCGCTGCGTTCGCTGACCTTTGTGCAATTGATGCTGCAGCGCTTCGCCGCCAGCGATCAGGATGACCTGGACACCCTGCAGGTGATGGGCGGCTTCTACACCGATGGCGCCGAGCACAGCTGGTTCGACCAGCGCAATGAAGTCAGGATGCTGGCGGCGCCGGTTTCACGGGACTTCTGGGCCATCGACTTTGCAGCCACCTATACCCACGCCTTGCGTACCTTCTGGGACTCCCGCGGCGACGATTTCATCCTGCTGGCCAAGACCCACTTTCTGGCGCAGGTGGCCCGGCAGGCCGCCAGCGGCAGGCTGGGCCGCGAGGAGCTGCGCATGCTGCGCCACGGCCTCGGGGCACGCGTCAGCCAGCCGCTGACCCTGGACGGGCTGCTGATGCCGGCCCCCGCCCAGGCCGATACCCGTCTGTACAGCTTCGACATTGCCGGCCTGCGCGTGCCGCAGGCACTGCGCGTGGTCAACGGCCAGGGCCGCCAGGTGCTCTACCTGCCGGGCGGCAGCCCCAGCCTGCTGGCGTTCGCCAACCGCCAGGCGCTGTACGACTGGGTACGCGAACAGGCCGCGAGCCCCACGGGCCGTCAGCGTCTGCTGCGCCATCTGGGCGCGTTCGCCCCGTTGCAGCAAAGCGAGCAGGACAAGGCCAACCGCGCGCTGGATACTTTTGCCAGCGATGCGCAGGGCGCCCATATCGACCTGCTCAACCAGGCCGAGCAGCATATTCAGGGCGACGGCTTCCAGGCGCTGCGCAGCCTGGCGATCACGCAGATGTCGCAGCAGGCCCAGCGCCTGCTGATGAGCAATGCCCACCTCACCAGCCAGCTGTGGACCCGCTACCTGGGCGCCTTCATCGGCCTGGCCGGGGTTGCCGCCCCGGTCGCCTGGCCGCTGGCGCTGGTGGTGGTCGGTGCGGGGGTGGCCAACGTGATCCTCAACAGCATCGAGGCGGTCCATGCCGCCGATACCCAGCAGCGACGCCAGGCGATCATCAACGCCATTTCCAGTGCGATCACCGCCGCCTTCAGCCTGCCGTTCGTGTTCGCCGACGAAGCCCTGGCCGCCGAAGGCCCGTTGAACAGCCCGGTACCCCGGCCCGCGCCCATTGAAGTGCCGGACAGCGGCGAAAGCCTGGCGCTGATCCAGTTGCATCAGGACAACATCGTGCTGCAGGCGGGCGAGCGCTGGAACAGCCTGGGGCTGATCGAGCGTATCGATGTGCCGCGCGTGTACCTGGTGCACGCGCTGGCGCGAGGCGAAACCGCCTCGCCCGCAGGCTCGCTGGTACCACGCGAAACCCTGCGCTTCGACTTCAGTGCGCGCCTGCGGCCTGGCAAGGTGGTGCGCACCTTCGCCAGCGTGCCGGGTGCGCTGGAGTACGCCAAGGCCGAGCTGGATGGCCCGTTTGTGGTGTATGAAGTCGACAGCCAGGGGCTGGCCTGCGCGTCCCTGCGCCACAACCTGCAGTACAACTGGCGCTTCACCCTGAGTCGACAGGGGCTGGCGCCATCGTTCATGCAGGAGTGGGCAGAGGGCGCGCGCGCACTGGAGGACTTCGGCGACGGGGCCTGGCTGTTCGACGAGGTACACCTGCAACTGGAGGGTCTGGAGCCCTCGCGTAGCCGCTTGATGGCGATGAGCGAACTCGAGGCGCCACTGCCCTCGCTCAATGACGCTGGGGTCATCCACCAGGCGCCCACCCTACTGCAAGGGGTGAGGGTGCTCGAACCCTCGGCTGGCGAAATGCGCTGGCTCTACAGCATCGAGGCCGGTGGCACACGCCAATACGTACGCTATGACCTGTTCAGCGCTAGCTGGCGCACTGCGCAAGGCACCGCCTACCGCTACAACAGCGCCACCGGCGGTTTCGATCTGCTGACGACACTGCCCACCGAACCCGAATCACCCAGCAGCATGCAGCAGGCGCTGGACACCCTGAACATTGCGGCGCGTATCCCCTTGGAAATCGAGATACCGGACGCCGAAGGCAGCCTGCCGCTACCGCGCAAGATTCACAGCATATGGCTCGGCGGCCCGTTGCCACGCAGGCTGGCCAGCCTGGTGCTGGACAATGCCCGGGTGGCCGCACGGGGCGCCAACCCGTTCGAATGCCACCTGTACCTGTCGATCGGCGACCCCCAGGCCTTGCGCGATACCTTGAAGTTGCTGGAACAGCGCCCGGCCAACCTCCACCTGCATACTCTGGAACAAACGCCGTTTTTCGAGCAGTTTCGCCAGAGCCCGTTCTACCCGCAGTACCGCAGCGCCAGCAGCGGCCCGGCCATCAACTACGCTAGCGCGGTCGATACCCTGCGCTATCAGTTGTTGCGCATGGAGGGCGGCTTGTACATGGATGTGGACGACTGGGTGCATGGCCCCAGCGACACCCGTCGCGCCCTGGGCGATGTACAAATGAAGGTGAAACCGGGCGAGCTGATGCTCAACGGGCTGGCAAGCCATCCACGCCTGGGGATGATCATCGAATTCAACAACAGCAACTTCGGCTCGCTGCCCGACAACCCGCTGCTCGATCGCATCAGCGAGGAAAGCCTGCAGCGTTACCTGCGCAACCGCGACCTGTTCCGCAGCCGCCCTTACGACTACAAGGACAGCCAGGCGACCATGGACGCCTATGCGCGTCGCATCAGCCACGTGAGTGGGCCGCAGATGTTCAATGCGGTGATCGACCGGGAGTTGCCTGCGTTTCGCCAGTACCGCGGCGTGGTGCGGTTGACCCGGGGCGAGCTGTATTTCGACGAGGCGCGGATGCGCGCGCTGCGCCTGCAGCAACGCCTGGCCACCCCGCACTACAGCCCCCTGCAGGATGTGCTGGGCATAGGCAGTACCGCCAGCTGGCTGCACACGCGCTAAACCCTGCGCAAACGAAAAAGGGCACCTTTTGCAAGGTGCCCTTTTTCTGAAGATGGTCGGGGTAAGGGGATTCGAACTCCTGACATCCTGCTCCCAAAGCAGGCGCGCTACCGGACTGCGCTATACCCCGGTAAAAAAAAGACACCGATTAAGGTGCCTTTTTTAATGGCTGGACGCTAATGGCGTACCAACCTTTTAAGATTCAAACCCAGCGAACCGGATTCAAAAATGGTGGGTCGTGTAGGATTCGAACCTACGACCAATTGGTTAAAAGCCAACTGCTCTACCAACTGAGCTAACGACCCAAATATGGTCGGGGTAAGGGGATTCGAACTCCTGACATCCTGCTCCCAAAGCAGGCGCGCTACCGGACTGCGCTATACCCCGGTTTGAAATTTGGCTCCGCGACCAGGACTCGAACCTGGGACCCAATGATTAACAGTCATTTGCTCTACCGACTGAGCTATCGCGGAACTATCAATTTCAAGTACAACTTGCTGCAATTTCGAAAACTGTATCGCTACCGCTTCGAACTCTTCGACCTTGTGCATCGCTGCGTTCATGTCTCTGAGGCGCGCTATTCTACAATCTTCAAAACCCTTGTCAACCCTTAATTTGCATTCAACACACTGATTTGCAACTTTTTTTCAGATTCCCACTTCTGCCGGAAACCTGCGGGGTGACATACAGCGGGGCGCACTTTACAAGCACTCGAAGCAAAATGCAAAGAAAAAAGGCCTCGAAAATCGAGGCCTTAGCGTAACCCGCCGAAAACTCAGGCAAAGACGATCTCTTCGCCCTCCAGCTTGGCGGTGATGCTGCTGCCCGGCATGAACTGACCCGACAGAATCAGTTGCGCCAGCGGGTTCTCGATCCAGCGCTGGATCGCCCGCTTCAGCGGCCGTGCGCCATACACCGGGTCGTAACCGACCGCGATCAGCTTGTCGAGGGCCTCGGGGCTCAGCTCCAGGCTCAGCTCGCGTTCGGCCAGACGGCTGCGCAGACGCGACAGCTGGATCTGGGTGATACCGGCGATCTGGTCGCGACCCAGAGGCTCGAACACCACCACTTCGTCGATACGGTTGACGAACTCGGGGCGGAAATGCGAACCCACCGCGTCCATCACCGCAGCGCGCTGCGCCTCGCGATCACCCACCAGTTCCTGGATCTGTGCCGACCCCAGGTTGGAGGTCATCACGATCACCGTGTTGCGAAAGTCCACGGTACGGCCATGACTGTCGGTCAGGCGACCGTCTTCAAGCACTTGCAGCAACACGTTGAACACGTCCGGGTGGGCCTTCTCGACCTCGTCCAGCAGCACTACCGCATAGGGTTTGCGCCGCACGGCTTCGGTCAGGTAGCCGCCCTCTTCGTAACCCACGTAGCCTGGCGGTGCACCAATCAGCCGCGCCACGGAATGCTTCTCCATGAACTCGGACATGTCGATACGCACCATGGCCTCTTCGGTGTCGAACAGAAACTCGGCCAACGCCTTGCACAGCTCGGTTTTACCCACACCGGTAGGGCCCAGGAACAGGAACGAACCACTTGGCCGGTTAGGGTCGGACAACCCGGCCCGCGAACGACGCACCGCGTTGGCTACGGCCACCACGGCCTCTTCCTGGCCGATCACGCGCTGGTGCAGGAGGCTTTCCATCTTCAGCAGCTTTTCGCGCTCGCCTTCGAGCATCTTGGATACCGGGATACCGGTCCACTTCGACACCACCTCGGCGATCTCTTCCTCGGTCACCTTGTTGCGCAGCAGCTGGTTTTCGGCCTTGCCATGCTGGTCGACCATCTGCAGGCTGCGCTCCAGGTCCGGGATCACCCCGTACTGCAGCTCGGCCATGCGGCTCAGGTCGCCCTTGCGGCGGGCGGTTTCCAGCTCCTGACGGGACTGCTCGATCTTTTGCTGGATCTGCGCAGAGCCCTGCACTTCGGCTTTTTCCGAGGTCCAGATCTCTTCCAGGTCGGAGTACTCACGCTCCAGCCGCACGATCTCCTCGGTCAGCTTCTCGAGGCGCTTGAGGGCCGCCTCGTCGTCTTCCTTCTTCAGCGCCTGGGATTCCACCTTCAGTTGAATCAGGCGACGCTCCAGACGGTCGAGCACCTCGGGCTTGGAGTCGATCTCCATGCGAATGCGGCTGGCCGCCTCGTCGATCAGGTCAATGGCCTTGTCGGGCAACTGACGATCGGTAATGTAGCGATGGCTGAGCTTGGCCGCGGCAATGATCGCGCCGTCGGTGATCGCCACCTTGTGGTGCACCTCGTAACGCTCCTTGAGGCCACGCAGGATGGCGATGGTGTCTTCCTCGCTCGGTTCCTCTACCAATACCTTCTGGAACCGACGCTCCAGCGCCGCATCCTTCTCGATGTACTGGCGGTACTCGTTCAGCGTGGTGGCACCGACGCAGTGCAGCTCGCCGCGCGCCAGCGCAGGCTTGAGCATGTTGCCGGCATCCATCGAGCCTTCGCCTTTACCTGCACCGACCATGGTGTGCAGCTCGTCGATGAACAGGATGATCTGGCCTTCCTGCTTGGACAGCTCGTTGAGCAGGCCTTTGAGGCGCTCTTCGAACTCGCCGCGGAACTTGGCGCCGGCAATCAGCGCGCCCATGTCCAGCGACAGCAGGCGCTTGCCCTTCAGACCATCGGGCACTTCGCCATTGATGATGCGCTGGGCCAGGCCTTCGGCGATGGCAGTCTTACCCACGCCAGGCTCACCGATGAGCACCGGGTTGTTCTTGGTACGGCGTTGCAGCACCTGGATGGTGCGGCGGATCTCGTCGTCACGGCCGATCACCGGGTCGAGCTTGCCGTCTTCGGCACGCTTGGTCAGGTCGACGGTGTACTTGTCCAGGGCCTGGCGCGATTCCTCGGCGTTGGGGTCGTTCACCGCTTCGCCGCCGCGCAGGTTGCTGATGGCGTTTTCAAGCGCCTTCTTGCTCACGCCCTGGCCGAGCAGCAACTTGCCGAGCTTGCTGTTCTCGTCCATGGCCGCCAGCAGCACGAGTTCGCTGGAGATGAACTGGTCGCCCTTCTGCTGGGCCAGGCGGTCGGCCTGGTTGAGCAGGCGTGCCAGGTCCTGCGACATGTTGACGTCGCCGGTAGGGTTCTGGATTTTTGGCAACTGGTCGAGTTCTTTGCCCAGTTCCTTGCGCAGGCTGTTGACGTCGAAGCCCACCTGCATCAACAGGGGCTTGATCGAACCACCCTGCTGGTCGATCAGCGCCTGCAACAGGTGCGCAGGCTCGATCGCGGGGTGATCCATGCCAACCGCCAGGGACTGGGAGTCGGATAACGCCAGTTGCAGCTTGCTGGTCAAACGGTCTATTCGCATAACTTACCTTCCTTTAATGGGCAGGCCGGAGCGATGGACACACCTGATGAAGAAAAACCTGCCTGAGATACCCCTATAGATAAGGGTGATTGTGGAAGATTCAAGCGTAGCGGGCTTGATCCAGGTCAGCGAGGCGCCAGCCAGATCAGCGAAGCGAAGCGCCCGGTAACGGGGCTGCGACGGTAGGAATAGAAGCGTGGGTCGCTCACGGTGCACAGGCCGCCGCCATACACGGCAGTGATGCCACGGGCCGCCAGGCGAATGCGCGCCAGTGCATAGATGTCGGCCATGAACTTGCCGGGCTGCGCCCCCGCCACGAAGGCGCTGGTACTTTCCGGATGAACGGTCATGAAGGCCTCGCGCACTTCGCCGCCCACCTCGAACGCCTGGGGCCCGATGGCCGGGCCCAGCCATACCAGCACCTCGCTGGCCGGTATGCCCAGCGCATCGAGCGTGGCCTCCAGCACACCGCCCACCAGCCCGCGCCAGCCGGCATGGGCAGCGCCCACGCGGGTGCCGGCACGGTCGCAGAACAGTACCGGCAGGCAGTCGGCGGTCATGGACGTGCAGGCGATGCCGGGGGTGCTGGTGCAGCTGGCGTCGGCTTCGGCAACCCGCGCCGGGTCGGCCTCGACCACATCGATGCCGTGCACCTGCTTGAGCCAGGCGGGCTGGATGGCGAACTGCGCGGTCAGGCGCCGACGGTTCTCGGCCACTGCGGCCTGGGCGTCACCGACGTGGTCGCCCAGGTTCAACGAATCGTAGGGCGCCAGGCTCACGCCGCCGCCCCGGGTGGTGACGCACGCCTTGACCCAGGCTGGCGCAGGCCAGTCGGGGGTCAGCAGGTGGTGCGTCAGCGGGCTCATCCGACGAAGGCCTCGCGGTCCTGCTTGAGCAGCGACAGCAGCCATACGAAGTCGTCCGGCAGGGACGACTCCCAGCCCATGCGCTCACCGGTCACCGGGTGATCCAGCTCCAGGAAGCGTGCGTGCAGGGCCTGGCGCGGGAAGGTCTTGAGCGCGTCGACCATGGTCACGCTGGCCGCCGGCGGGATGCGGAAGCGCCCGCCGTATACCGGGTCGCCGACCAACGGGAAGTTGACGTGGGCCATGTGCACGCGGATCTGGTGGGTACGCCCGGTTTCCAGCTTGACCCGTACGTGGGTGTGCGAGCGGAAGCGTTCGAGCACGCGGTAGTGGCTGACGGCCTGCTTGCCGCCCTCCATCACCGCCATGCGCTGGCGCTGCTGGCCGTGACGACCGATCGGGGCGTTGATCTTGCCGCCTGCGGTAACCACGCCGATCACGATGCATTCATAGATGCGGCTGACGCTGCGACTTTGCAACTGGGCTACCAGCTGGGTCTGCGCCTGAATGGTCTTGGCCACCACCATCAGACCGGTGGTGTCCTTGTCGAGGCGGTGCACGATGCCGGCGCGCGGCACGTTGATGATGTCCGGCACGTGGTGCAGCAGGGCATTGAGCAGGGTGCCGTCGGCATGACCGGCAGCCGGGTGCACCACAAGCCCGGCCGGCTTGTTGATGACCAGGATGTGCTCGTCTTCGTAGACGATGTCCAGTTCGATGTCCTGCGCCACCCACTCGCCCTGGGCTTCCTGCTCGGCGTCAAGCGCCAGCAGGGCGCCGCCATGGACGATGTCGCGCGGACGCACGACGTTGCCATCGACGGTCAGTAGGCCTTCTTTGATCCAGGCGGAAAGGCGCGAGCGCGAGTGCTCGGCAAACAGTTGGGCGGCGACTTGGTCGAGGCGTTGCCCGCCCAATTCGGACGGTACCTCTGCGCGAAGTTCAATTTTCTCGGACATGCTCGAATCAGGCGGAGGCACAGCCTTTGGTTTCAGCTGCACGCTTGTGGTTAAATACGGCGTCTTTTGCCCCGAGGGTTCCAACGGGGTGCTCATCATAACAGGACGGCCTCGCCCAAGACAGCAGCCGTCATAGGGACGCAAGCCGCCATGCAAGTGAAACACCTGCTGCTGATCGCCATCCTCGGACTCACCGCTGCTTGTTCTTCGAAGGAAGTCGTCGACGAAAACCTCAGCGAAACCGAGCTGTACCAGCAGGCGCAGGCCGACCTGGACAACCACAGCTATACCAGCGCCACCTCCAAGCTCAAGGCCCTGGAGTCGCGGTACCCGTTCGGCCGCTATGCCGACCAGGCGCAGCTGGAGCTGATCTACGCGAACTACAAGAACGCCGAGCCCGAGGCTGCCAAGTCGGCTGCCGAGCGCTTTATCCGCCTGCATCCGCAGCATCCGAACGTCGACTACGCCTATTACCTCAAGGGCCTGACCTCGTTCGACCAGGACCGCGGCCTGCTGGCGCGCTTCCTGCCGCTGGACATGACCAAGCGTGACCCGGGCGCTGCGCGTGACTCGTACAACGAGTTCGCCCAGCTCACCAGCCGCTTCCCCAACAGCCGCTACGCGCCGGACGCCAAGCAGCGCATGATCTACCTGCGCAACCTGCTGGCCTCCTACGAGATCCACGTGGCCGACTACTACCTGACCCGTCAGGCGTATGTTGCCGCCGCCAACCGTGGCCGCTACGTGGTGGAAAACTTCCAGGAAACCCCATCGGTCGGTGACGGCCTGGCGGTGATGACCGAAGCCTACATGCGTCTGCACCTGGACGAACTGGCAGCCACCAGCCTGGAAACCCTGAAACTCAACTACCCCGATCACCCGAGCCTGAAAGACGGCCAGTTCGTGCCGCAGCAGGACGAGGCGGACAACCGCTCGTGGCTGTCCAAGGCCACCCTGGGCCTGATCTCCAGCGCGCCGCCGCTGCCGCCAGGCCAGACCCGCGCCAACCAGGACGTGCAGAAGCAGTACCAGGACGCCAAAGACGCGATCCCGCAGGAACTGCTGCCCAAGGACGAAAATGGCGACGTGATCGAAGAAGAAAACCACGAAGCCGAAGGCAACAACGAAGACCGTTCCTGGTTCAGCTACATGACCTTTGGCGTATTCGACTGACACGCCATACGGTGAATGAAAAAGGGAGGCCTGATGGCCTCCCTTTTTTGTTGCCAGGCCCTAAACTGGGGGCTCTTCATTCGACAAAGCTGGACACCATGGTTCGCCTAATTCTCTGGATTGCCCTGATTGCTGCTGCGTTCTGGTTGTGGCGCAAGTTCAAGGCCGGCACTGCTGCCGATACTCGCCCTACCCTCGATGACCCGCTGAAGATGGTGCGCTGTGCCCATTGCGGCGTGCACCTGCCCACCGACCGTGCCTTGCACCGGGGCCAGCTGTGGTATTGCAGCCCGGCGCATCTGGAGCAGGGGCCCAACGATACCCGCCAGGGCTGAGGGCCCCTTCGCCGGCCAGGCCGGCTTCCACATGCCTGCTGTTACAGCAGGCGCGGCCCCGGCGCGTACGGCGCCGGGTCGATGATCGGCGCACGCCCCAGCAGCAGGTCGGCGAACAACCGGCAGGACGCCGGCGCCAGCACCAGCCCGTTGCGGTAATGCCCGCAGTTCAACCACAAGCCTTCATGCCCGGGCACCTGGCCGATGTACGGCACACCTTCCGGTGAGCCAGGCCGCAATCCCGCCCAATGCCCGACCAGCGTGGCATCGGCCAGCGCCGGCAGCAATTCGATGGCCGAGGCCTTCAGGCTCGCCAGCGCCGCTTCGGTGGGCGTCTTGTCATAGCCTGCATGCTCCAGTGTGCTGCCGACCAGAATGTGCCCGTCTCGCCGTGGGATCGCGTAGCGCCCCTTGGCCAGCACCATGCTCGGCAGGAAATCTTCCGCGCACTTGAACAGGATCATCTGCCCTTTCACCGGCTCCACCGGCAGTTCCAGGCCCAGCGGGCGCAGCAGGTCGCCACTCCAGGCCCCCGCCGTAAGCACCACCTGATCGGCGCGGATCGGGCCATCGACGGTTTCAACGCCGCAAATACGCTCGCCCTCGCGGCTGAACCCGGTGATTTCACAATGCTCGCGAAGGGTCACGTTCGGCAGGGCCTGCAACGCCGCCTTGAGCGACTTGACCAGGCGCGGGTTGCGCACGTTCGCCACACCCGCCATGTAGATGGCCCGCTCGAAACCCGGCCCCAGCACGGGCACCGCCGCATAGGCGCGGGCCACATCCACTGCGCTCAACGGGCGCCCCTCGCGGGCCGCCCAGGCCAGCGCCTCGGCTTCATCGTCCAGGTCCAGCCAGTACAGGCCGGTGGTATGCACCTCGGGGTCTACACCGGTGCTGGCGAACAGACGCTCGCCCAGTTGCGGATAGAAGTCCTGCGACCAATGCGCCAGGGCGGTAACCGCCGGGCTGTAGCGCCACGGGTACAACGGCGACACGATCCCGCCTCCGGCCCAGGAAGACTCCTGCCCGAGCGCGCCCTTGTCGCACACCACCACCTGCTCGACATCGGCCGCCAGGTTGAACGCAGTCAGCAGGCCGATCACCCCACCGCCGACAATCACTACTTGCTTGGTCATCTATTGGTCCAGTACCCGTATGAAAGACGTCAGTTACCCCAGCAACCCCCGTCCGCCTCGTTGCTGGCACCGGGGTTGCCGCGCACACCCTGGTGATCGAGCTCGAAGTCGCCACAGGCGTCGCCGGCCATCAGCCCGCCAGCGTGACGCCGGGCCAGCAGGCTGAAACCCTCGGCCTCGCGGCTGGCGTGCAGGCTGTAATGGCCTGTGCCGGGGGGCAACGGGGTGATCACGGCGTCGGTATCGGCATACTGGCCCGTGCGGGCGCGATGGCGCTCCAGGTGCTGCGCACTGTCGAACAGCAGCCCCACGACCTCGCTGCGTGCGGCTCTTTTCACCGTGTCGCGGTAGCTGGGGTAGGCAATGCCCGCCAGAATGCCGACCACGGCGACGACAATCAACAGTTCGATCAGGCTCAGGCCCTGATGAGTTCGCGGCATGTTGTGCGCCCCTAGTGGATCTGCCGCCACAAGATACGTTGCGCCGGCCATTCAGCCGACACCACTGGCTGCGCCAGCACGCTCTCCAGCACCACCCGCGCCTGCTGCTGACGCCCCACGGCAGTCACCCGAAGCAGCTGCACCTCAAGGCCGTCGGGCAGCCGCGCGGGGCGCGAGCTGCGGCCCAGGTTCTGTACCAGGAAGAAACCTGGCCCTTGCGCCTGCCAGCCCAGCCCGGAGCTTGGCCCCGCCCCGCCCTGCACACCGGCGGCGCGTACCCTGGGTGCCTCCGGCGGCGGCAGGCAGTACACGCACGGGCCCGGTGGCTCAAGACCCGCCAGCACACGGGCCTCGGCGAGCCGCAACGTGGTTTCCGCCGCTTCGAACGCCTGCAATGCCATCACCAGGTTGCCGGCCATGCGTGCCTGCAAGGCGGCACTGTGCAGCACCGAAACACCCAGCAGGCCGCACAGCAGCATCAGCACCAGGCACACCAGCAGCGCCATGCCCCGTTGCAGCTTCATGGCAGGCGGTTACGTACGGCGGCGACCATCTGATAGGTTTGCGCGCGTACCCGTTCAGCAGGGTCGTCCAGGGTCAGGCGCAGGCGGATGCTGCGAATGCGCGAAGGGTCGGGCACCGCCGTCATCCAGGCCAGCTCACCGCCCTCGCCCGCCACGCCCAGGTCAACCTGCAGCCGGCTGACATGTTCGATCAGCACCGCGTGGCTGCCACCACTGGTGAGCAGCAGTTGCCCGTCCACCAGGCGATACACCTGCTGACGAACGGGCAAGGCGAACTGGTGTGGCCCGGGCAAGCGCTCGCCTGTCTGCACCTGGGCGGTGCTCAGGCAGTCGGTGAGCAGCGTCCAGTTGGGCGGGCCACCGGCCTCCCCACCCTGCACGCCAACCAGGCTCAGGCTGCGCAGGGTGCCGTCAGGCTCGAGGCTGACACTGATCGGCAGGGCAAATGCCGCGGCAATGGCAGGGTCGGCAAAGCTGATCGCCTCGCGCCGCAGGCAGCCGAATGCGCCGGCCATGCGGATGTCACGGGCCATGCGCTGCAGCGCAAAGCGCGCATCCTCCTGCAACTGCGCAAGTGAGCCCTGCGCCTGCCAACCCTGCAGCGCACCGATGAACAGACGGCTGCCGGCCAGCACCAGCAGCACGCCCAGGCTCAACGCCAGCAGCGCCTCGACCAGGCCGAAACCGGTGTCGCGCCTCATGGCCCCACCTGCCCCTGCACAGCAAGGCCACCGCCCTGCCAGTGCAGGTCGAGTGCGAGCCCATTGCCCGCCTGGCGCACCTGTGCCTGCGCGGACGCGCCGGCCACCTTCACCAGCTCGCGTTGCAAGGCGCTGGCCTCCCCCGCCCTCAGCCCGCCCGCAGCGCGCGCGCCTTCGAGCAGGGCCTGGGCCAGGTACAGCGCCTGGGTGGTACGCAGCGCGCCGTCGGTGCCGTGCAACGCCCGCCCTTGCAGCGCAGCCGCCGCCATTACCCCCAGTGACAGCACCAGCAGCGCCACCATCACTTCGATCAGGGTCATGCCCTGCTGCAGCCTCCTGGCCATGTTCGCCTCCTGCGAAATTTCCCCATGTGATTGCCTACCCGGCCGACTGGACGCCCAACCGAGCGGCACTGAATCTACAGAGAAGCACTTCCAGGGAGGGATGCACGATGGGGCAACAGGGCGTAACACTGATACAAATGATGTATGCGCTGGGGCTGATCGCGGCGCTGACGCAGTTAGGGCTGCCGGCCTACAGCGCCATGAGCGTGAGCCTACAGCGCGAGGCCAGCGCGCAGAACCTTGCCCAGGCCTTGCGCAGCGCCCGCAGCGAAGCCCTGCTGCGCAATCAGCGAGTCAGCCTGACGGCCCTGGAGGGCGACTGGAGCAAGGGATGGCGAATGAGCGCCGACGATGAAGGCTTGCTGCACGAGTACCGTGCCAGCGGGAAGGTTCGTGTGGTGGGCAATCAGCCGCTGGCGCGGCAGGTGCATTTCAGCGGGCTGGGGGTACCGCTGCAGGCGGGCGGTGCGTTCCAGGCCGGGACCCTGCACGTGTGCGAAAGTCCCGGAACCCGGAGCCTGCATCAGGTGGTGCTGTCACGCACCGGGCGGGTCAGCCTGCGCCACCTCGCCACCGATCAGCCGCTGTGCGCGGCCGCCGGGTCAGATCAGTGAACGCACCCGCAGCTCCTTGGGCATCGAGAACGTTACATTCTCTTCGCGACCATCGAGCTCGTCGGCACCTGTGGCGCCCCATTCCTGCAACTGCGCGATCACACCACGCACCAGCACTTCGGGGGCGGAGGCGCCGGCGGTGATGCCGATACGCTCGACACCGTCGAACCAGCTGCGCTGCATGTCTTCTGCACCGTCGATCAGGTAGGCCGGGGTGGCCATGCGCTCGGCCAGCTCACGCAGGCGGTTGGAGTTGGAGCTGTTCGGGCTGCCCACCACCAGTACCACGTCGCACTCGTCAGCCAGTTGCTTGACCGCATCCTGGCGGTTCTGGGTGGCGTAGCAGATGTCGTCCTTGCGCGGCCCGCCAATGCTGGGGAAGCGCGTGCGCAGCGCATCGATGACACGGCTGGTGTCGTCCATCGACAGGGTGGTCTGGGTCACGAAGGCCAGGCGTTCGGGGTCACGAACCTGCAGGTTGGCGACATCTTCTTCGTCTTCGACCAGGTAGATCGAACCGCCATTGCTGGCGTCGTATTGGCCCATGGTGCCTTCGACCTCGGGGTGCCCTTCGTGGCCGATCAGGATGCATTCCTTGCCATCGCGACTGTACTTGGCCACCTCGATGTGCACCTTGGTCACCAGCGGGCAGGTCGCGTCGAAGACCTTGAGGCCGCGCCCCGCCGCTTCCTGGCGCACGGCCTGGGAAACACCGTGGGCGCTGAAGATGACAATGACGTCATTGGGCACCTGGTCGAGCTCTTCGACGAAGATCGCCCCGCGCGCGCGCAGGTCTTCGACCACGAACTTGTTGTGCACCACTTCGTGACGCACATAGATCGGCGGGCCGAACACCTCGAGGGCGCGATTGACGATTTCGATCGCCCGGTCCACGCCGGCGCAGAAGCCGCGTGGGTTGGCGAGTTTGATCTGCATGGCTGACTCCTGGCTCAAAGGGCCTTGACTGCGAGGATTTCCACCTCGAAGTTCAGGGTCTTGCCGGCCAGCGGGTGGTTGAAGTCGATGGTCACTTGCGCGTCATCGAACGCCTTCACCACGCCGGGCAACTCGGCGTTGGCCGCGTCGTTGAAAATCACCAGCAGGCCCTCGGACAACTCCATGTCCTGGAACTGCGAGCGGGGAATGATCTGCACGTTCTGCGGGTTCGGCTGACCGAAGGCGTTCTCCGGTGCCACGCTGACGGTGCGCTTGTCGCCGGCCTTGAAGCCGAAGATCGCGGCTTCGAAGCCCGGCAGCAGGTTGCCGTCGCCGACCTTGAACACCGCCGGAGCCTTCTCGAAGGTGCTGTCGACAGTATCACCGTTTTCCAGGTGCAGCGCGAAGTGCAGGGTGACTTCGGTGTTCTGGCCGATACGGGTATCAGTCATGGACGGGTTCTCCGGACTTTTTGCTCTTGAACATATCCAGCGCCAGCATCACGGCGCCCACGCTGATGGCGCTGTCGGCCAGGTTGAAGGCCGGGAAGTACCAGCGGTTCTGCCAATGCACGAGGATGAAGTCGACCACGTGGCCGAGCACAATTCGGTCGTACAGGTTGCCCAGCGCACCGCCCAGCACCAGGGCCAACGCAACGGCCAGCCAGGTGTCGTCGCGGCCCAGGCGCTTGAGCCACACCACCAGCACCGCACTGACCACCAGGGCGATCAGGGCGAACAGCCAGCGCTGCCAGCCGGAGCTGTCGGCCAGGAAGCTGAAGGCCGCACCGGTGTTGTAGGCCAAAGTCCAGCTGAAGTAGTCGGGGATGACCACGATCTGCTGGTACAGGCTCAGCGCACCTTCGAAGTAGTGCTTGCTGGCCTGGTCCAGGACCAGTACCAGCAGGCTCAGCCACAGCCAGGCGAGGCGCCCGAAGCGCCCCACGTTGGGGTTAGGCATAGTGACGCACCTCACCTTTGCCGCTGATGTTGTCGACACAACGACCGCAGATTTCCGGATGCTCCGGGTTCACGCCCACGTCGGCGCGGAAGTGCCAGCAACGGCCGCACTTGGCGTGACCCGACTTGACCACCTTGAGCTTGAGGCCGGCCACTTCGGTAACCACGGCATCGGCCGGGGCTTCGACGAACGGCGCCACGCTGGCTGCCGAGGTGATCAGCACGAACCGCAGTTCGTTGCCCAGCTTGTTCAGGTCGGTGCTCAGGGCCTCGTCGGCGAACAGGGTGACTTCGGCTTGCAGGTTGCCGCCGATGGCCTTGGCCGCACGCTGGTTCTCCAGCTCCTTGTTGACCGCAGCCTTGACGGCCATCACGCGGTCCCAGTAGGCGCGGTCCAGCTCGATGCCTTCCGGCAGCTCGGTCAGGCCCTGGTACCAGGTGTTGAGCATGACCGACTCGTTGCGCTCGCCCGGCAGGTACTGCCACAACTCGTCGGCGGTGAACGCCAGGATCGGTGCGATCCAGCGCACCAGCGCTTCGCTGATGTGGTACAGCGCGGTCTGGCACGAGCGGCGCGCGACACTGTTGGCGCCGGTGGTGTACTGGCGGTCCTTGATGATGTCGAGGTAGAAGCCGCCCAGCTCCTGCACGCAGAAGTTGTGGATCTTGGAGTAGACGTTCCAGAAACGGTACTCGCCGTAGTGCTCTTCCAGTTCGCGCTGCAGCAGCAGGGTACGGTCGACCGCCCAGCGGTCCAGCGCCAGCATGTCGTCGGCCGGCAGCAGGTCGCGGGCCGGGTCGAAGCCGGACAGGTTGGAGAGCAGGAAGCGCGCGGTGTTGCGGATGCGCCGGTAGGCGTCGGCGCTGCGCTGCAGGATCTGGTCGGAAACCGCCATCTCGCCGGAGTAGTCGGTGGCCGATACCCACAGGCGCATGATGTCGGCACCCAGGGTGTCGTTGACCTTCTGCGGCTCGATGGTGTTACCCAGCGACTTGGACATCTTGCGGCCGTTCTCGTCCACGGTGAAGCCGTGGGTCAGCAGCTCGCGGTACGGCGCATGGCCGTCGATGGCGCAGCCGGTGAGCAGCGAGGAGTGGAACCAGCCGCGGTGCTGGTCGGAACCTTCCAGGTACAGGTCGGCGCGCGGGCCGCTTTCGTGGCCGATGTTGTGCGAGCCACGCAGCACGTGCCAGTGGGTGGTACCGGAGTCGAACCACACGTCCAGGGTGTCGGCGATCTTGTCGTACTGGCCGGCTTCGTCACCGAGCAGCTCGGCGGCGTCCATCTTGAACCAGGCTTCGATGCCCTCGAGCTCGACGCGCTGGGCCACCTGCTCCATCAGTTCGACGGTGCGCGGGTGCAGTTCGCCGGTCTGCTTGTGCAGGAAGAACGGGATCGGCACACCCCAGTTGCGCTGACGCGAGATGCACCAGTCCGGACGGTTGGCGATCATCGAATGCAGGCGCGCCTGGCCCCAGGCCGGCACGAACTTGGTTTCTTCGATGGCGTTGAGGGCGCGCTTGCGCAAGGTTTCGCCGCTGTCAGGCTGCTTGTCCATGCCCACGAACCACTGCGCGGTGGCGCGGTAGATCAGCGGAGTCTTGTGGCGCCAGCAGTGCATGTAGCTGTGGCTGATGGTGTCGGTGAACATCAGCGCGCCGACTTCGGCGAGCTTGTCGACGATGTGCGGGTTGGCCTTCCAGATGAACTGGCCACCGAAGAATTCCAGCGAGTCGACGTACACGCCGTTGCTCTGCACCGGGGTGAGGATGTCGTCGTTGACCATGCCGTAGCGCTTGCAGGTCACGAAGTCGTCTTCACCGTAGGCCGGGGCCGAGTGGACCACGCCGGTACCGGCGCCCAGCTCGACGTACTCGGCCAGGTAGACCGGCGACAGGCGATCGTACAGAGGGTGACGGAAGTTGATCAGCTCCAGTGCAGAGCCCGGCGCGGTGGCGATCACCGAACCTTCCAGCGAGTAGCGCTTGAGGCAGGCTTCGACCAGCTCTTCGGCCAGCACCAGCAGCTTGTCGCCGACGTCCACCAGGGCATAGCTGAACTCGGGGTGCACGTTCAGCGCCTGGTTGGCGGGGATGGTCCACGGGGTGGTGGTCCAGATCACGATGGCGGCGGGCTTGGCCAGCGACGACAGGCCGAAGGCCTGGGCCAGCCGCGCTTCGTCGGCCACGTTGAAGGCCACGTCGATGGTCTGGGACTTCTTGTCGGCGTATTCGACCTCGGCTTCGGCCAGGGCCGAACCGCAATCGAAGCACCAGTTCACGGGCTTGAGGCCCTTGAACACGAAACCGTGCTTGACCATTTCGGCCAAGGCGCGGATTTCGCCGGCTTCGTTGGCGAAGTCCATGGTCTTGTAGGGGTTGTCCCAGTCACCCAGCACGCCCAGGCGGATGAATTCCTTCTTCTGCCCTTCGATCTGCTCGGCCGCGTAGGCACGGCACAGCTCGCGGGTCTTGTCCGCGGTGAGGTGCTTGCCGTGGGTCACTTCGACCTTGTGCTCGATCGGCAGGCCATGGCAGTCCCAACCCGGCACGTACGGCGCATCGTAGCCGGCCAGGGTCTTGGACCGCGAGATCATGTCCTTGAGAATCTTGTTGAGCGCGTGACCGATGTGGATCTTGCCGTTGGCGTAGGGCGGGCCGTCGTGCAGCACGAACTTCGGACGATCCTTGCCAATTTCGCGCAGCTTCTGGTACAGGCCAATGCTGTCCCAGCGCTGCAGGATCTGCGGTTCGCGCTGTGGCAGGCCGGCCTTCATCGGGAAGGCGGTGTCCGGAAGGTTTAGCGTGGCTTTATAGTCGGTCATTTCAGGCTCTTCGTTAGCGGTTGACCGTGCCAATGGGCACGTGCGGCGGCGATATCCGCATCGATCGCCGACTTCAGCGCCTCCAGGGAGGCGAATCGCTGCTCATCGCGCAGCTTGTGGTGGAATTCCACCGTGAGACGCCGGCCATACAGATCGCCGGCAAAATCCAGGAGATGCACTTCCAGGTGGGCGCGGCCATCACCTGCAACGCTGGGGCGCACGCCGATGTTGGCGACACCCGGCCACGCCTGGCCATCGAGTTCGACGCTGACCAGGTACACCCCGGTGAGCGGTACGCGATGACGCTTGAGTTGTATGTTGGCCGTGGGCCAACCCAGCTGGCGCGCCAGCTTCTGCCCATGCAGCACCCGGCCGCGGATGCGGAACGGGCGGCCCAGCAGACGCTCGGCCACGACAAAGTCGGCACGCGCCAGCGCTTCGCGCACCTGCGTGCTGCTGACCCGCAGGCCCTCGAGCTCCACGGTTTGCGCCGCTTCCACGGTGAAGCCGTGGCGCAGGCCGGCCTGCTGCAGGAACGTGAAGTCACCCACCCGGTCGCAGCCGAACCGGAAGTCGTCACCGACCTCCAGGTGCTGCACGCCCAGGCCGTCGACCAGGATGGTGTCGACGAATTCGGCGGCGCTGAGCTTGCACAGGCGCTGGTTGAACGCCAGGCACAGCACCCGGTCGATGCCTTCGGCGGCCAACAGGGCGACCTTGTCGTGCAGGCGGGCCAGGCGCGCAGGCGCGGTGTCCGGTGCAAAGTACTCACGCGGCTGTGGCTCGAAAATCACCACGCAGCTGGGTACGCCCAGCGCTACCGCGCGCTCACGCAAACGCGCCAGGATAGCCTGGTGACCGCGGTGAACACCGTCGAAGTTGCCGATAGTGGCAACACAGCCCCGATGCTCGGGGCGAAGGTTGTGAAGGCCTCGAACCAGCTGCATAACGCGCTTCTTGCTCATAAAGTGGTCGATTATAACCACACCCGGGCGCCGACGACAGGCAGCAGCGCGATGCCAGGGCGTCTAAAACACAAAACCGACGCCTGACCCGCGCCGGCCATCAGTGCAGCGCCTTGCGGGCGAAGTCCCGTGGACGAAAACCAAACAGGTAAAGGCAACCGAAATAGGTCACCACGCCTGCGCCAATCAGTACGCCCAGGCGCAGGAACCGCTCGAGCATGTGCCCCTGCTCCCAGGCGGGCATGTACCACATGCCGGCCACCAGCACACCGGCCATTAGCAGTACGGCCACCAGCAACTTGAGCAGGTAGGCGGTCCAGCCCGGCTGCGGCTCAAACAGGTTCTGCTGGCGCAGCTTCCAGTACAGCAGGCCGGCATTGAGGCAGGCGCCTACACTGATCGCCAGGGCCAGCCCGGCATGCTGCAGGTAGCCGATGAACACCAGGTTCAGCAGTTGCGTGGCCACCAGGGTGAAGATGGCGATCTTTACCGGTGTACGGATGTTCTGCTGGGCATAGAAGCCAGGGGCGAGCACCTTGACCAGGATGATGCCGAGCAGGCCGACCGAGTAGGCGATCAGCGCGCGCTGGGTCATGGCGGCATCGAAGGCGGTGAACTTGCCGTACTGGAACAGGGCCACCGTCAGTGGCTCGGACAGGATTGCCAGGGCAAAGGTGCAAGGCAACACCAGCAAGAAGCACAGGCGCAGGCCCCAGTCGAGGATGCGCGAATACTCGTGGCGATCCTTGCTGGCGTAGGTCTTGGCCAGGGTCGGCAGCAGGATGGTGCCCAGCGCCACGCCCAGCACCCCGGAGGGCAGCTCCATCAGGCGGTCGGCGTAGTACATCCACGACACCGAGCCGGCCACCAGAAACGAGGCGAAGATGGTGTTGATGATCAGCGAGATCTGGCTTACCGACACCCCGAGGATGGCTGGCAGCATCTGCTTGAGCACGCGCCATACCCCGGTATCGCGCAGGTTCAGGCGGGGCAGCACGAGCATGCCGATCTTTTTGAGGTGCGGCAGCTGGTACAGCAGCTGCAACAGGCCGCCGGCCAGTACCGCCCAGCCCAGGGCCATCACCGGCGGATCGAAGTACGGGGTGAGGAACAGCGCGAAGAAGATCATCGCGACGTTGAGCAGGGTCGGCACGAAGGCCGGTACCGAGAAGCGGTTCCAGGTGTTGAGGATGGCGCCCGCCAGGGACGACAGCGAGATCAGCAATATATAAGGAAAGGTCACACGCAGCAGGTCGGTGGTCAGCTCGAACTTCTCGGCGCTGTCGACGAAGCCCGGCGCGGTGACCCACACCACCCAGGGCGCGGCCAGGATCCCCAGCGCCGTGACCACTGCCAGCACCAGGGTCAGCAGGCCGGCGACATAGGCCACGAAGGTGCGGGTCGCCTCCTCGCCCTGCTGGCTTTTGTATTCGGCCAGGATCGGCACGAACGCCTGGGAAAACGCCCCCTCGGCAAAGATTCGCCGCAGCAGGTTGGGCAGCTTGAAGGCAATGAAAAAGGCGTCGGTGGCAACACCGGCGCCGAAGATGCGCGCCAGGATGGTATCGCGGACAAAGCCCAGCACGCGCGACACCATGGTGATGGAACTGACTGCAGCCAGGGACTTGAGGAGATTCATCGAAAGATTTTCATGCCATATGGATGAAGGAGAGGCCTAAACGGCATCCAAGTATGCGATACTCCGCCGCGCAAAGCAGACAGAGCAAAACTCCCGAGTTTACAGGTCATGCGCCAGAAGGGAATCATCCCCTCCAGCGAATCGACCGCTCAGCGGAACCTAACAAGCGCCCTTGACAACCGATCAACTCATCGGCATGATTCGCGGCCTATTTTGTTTGCTATTTACCAAGTCTTTCGAGGAGCTCGACGGTGGCCAACTCACCTTCCGCCAAAAAACGTGCAAAACAGGCTGAGAAGCGTCGCAGCCACAACGCCAGCCTGCGTTCCATGGTTCGCACCTACATCAAGAATGTAGTCAAGGCCATCGACGCAAAAGACGCCGAAAAAGCGCAAGCTGCTTACATCCTGGCTGTTCCAGTTATCGACCGCATGGCCGATAAAGGCATCATCCACAAGAACAAGGCTGCTCGCCATAAAGGCCGTCTGAATGGCCACATCAAGGCACTGAAGATTGCTGCAGCTGCCTAAGCGACGCTTGTTAAAAAACCGACCCTAGGGTCGGTTTTTTATTGCCTGCGATTTGATGATGCCGGGAAGACAGGGCCGCTCCCTTCGCCGACCAGGCTGACTCCTGCAGGAGACGGCCTGGTCGGCGAAGGGCTATGCCTTGCCTACTTGCCGAGCGGGATCTTCGGCGCCCATTGCAGCCATTCGTCCTCGGCCTTGTCGAACAGGGCAAAGGTCTGCTGCGGCAACGCTGCGTTGCCCATCTTGTCGCCGTCTGGCGTGGCGAAGGCAATGCCACCCTCGATCAGGGTCTCCAGCGACTCGGTACGCACCGTAGCGCCCTTGAACAGGCCGATATCGAAGCCGAAGCCACTGCTGTTCCAGAAACGGCTGCCACCGCGCACAAGCGAGGCGTAGCGTGGCTCGATCAGGATATGGATCAGCACGCGATCCGCTGTCTGCCCCAGTTCGTACCCCGTAACCTTGCCCACCGGCACTTCACGGTAGGTGACCGGCACACCGACCTTGATCGACCCGCGTCGAGCAGCGCTGAGCACCACCGGCAGGCCAGCCTCGCGAGCGGTCAGGTCCGGTGGCTCGGGCAAGGCCACGAAGTTGCGCTGCGGGCCCTGATTCTTCGCCGCCGGTTGCACTTCAAGGTACTGACCGGTGACCAGCGTCTCCAGGTTGGCCGTCTTGACGATACCCAGCGCCGGCTTGACTACCCAGAACTGCGTGCCCACACGCGCAATACGCTCGGGCACCTCGGTGATCTGCGCCTTGAGCGTCACCGACTGCAGGTCCTCCGCCAGGTCCACCGCTTCGACCTTGCCGACATCCAGTCCCTTGAAGCGTATGGGGGTGCCGACCTTGAGGCCGTCCGCACGGTCCACCTTGATGGTGATGCTGGTGCCCTTGCGATCCGCCGCTTCCTGGTTGGCCAGCAGGCGGAAGGTGGGGATACGACGCTTGAGCGGTACATTCTGTTTCGGCGTATCGAAGGCGATGCCACCGGCCATCAGGCTCTGCAGCGACTCGCTCTTGATCTGGATGCCCGACAGGCCGCCAGTCAGGGTAATGCCGCTGGCGTTCCAGAAACGCGTCGAACCATTGACCAGGTTGGCGTACTCGGGCTCGATGTGCACGCCAATCAGCAGGCGTTGCTGCTTCCTGGAGAACTGGTAGCTTTGCACGCTACCCACCTTTACCTGCCGATACAGGATCGGGCTGCCAACCTCGAGCGAGCCCAGGTTGTCGCTGAACAGCACAAGGTGCAGGCCGGGCGCCTTCAGATCGAGGGGCGGGGCCTTGGCCCGGGCTTCGAATTCACGCTGAGGCGAGGCGCCCTTGTCGCCGGGACGGATAGCAATGTAGTTGCCCTTTACCAACGCCTCCAGGCCGGTGATACCCGCCAGGGAGATCGACGGCTTGACCACCCAGAACTGGGTGCCTTCGACCAGGTAGTCCTCGGCCAGCGGGTCCAGGGTCAGCTCGGCCATGGCACTGGAGAGGTCGGCATCGACCTTCAGGGCTTTCAGCGAACCTACCTGTATACCTTTGTACATGACCGGCGTACGGCCCGCCTGCAGGCCCTCGAAGTCGCTAAGCTTGACCTTGACCCGGATACCCGCCTGGGCGGCGTCGAAGTCTTCGAAAAGACGGAACGGCAGGTTCGGGTCGGTGGGCGGGCTGTCCTTGCGGTGCTCGGGGGTAGCGAATGCGATACCGCCGGCAACGATGCTGGCCAGGGACTCGCTGCGCACCTTCACGCCCGACAGGTTGGCATCGATGCTCACGCCGCTGGCGTTCCAGAAACGCGTGTGCTTGCGCACCAGGTCGGCATAGCCCGGCTCGATGAACACCTTGATCTCGACCGTACCCTGGTCGTCGGAGAGCTTGTAGCTCTTCACCCGGCCAACCTGGATCTGCTTGTAGAACACGGGGCTGTCACGGTTGAGCGACCCCAGGCGATCGGCCTTGAGGGTCAGATGCAGGCCGGGCACGCTGTCGGACATCGGCGGTGCTTCGCTCAACGCATTGAAACGCTTGCTCGGCTCGCCATCGCCCGGGCTCACGGCAATGTAGTTGCCTGATACCAGCGTCTCCAGCCCGGTGATCCCGGCCAGGCTCACGTTTGGCTTGACCAGCCAGAAGCGAGTGTTCTTGCGCAGGTGCTCCTCGGCCACCTGGTTCATCTCGATGGTGGCGATGACACCTTTGTTGCGGCCTTTGTCGTCAAGTACCAGGCTTTTGACCTTACCCACCGACATGCCCTTGTAGACCACCTCGGTCTTGTTGGCGACGATACCCTCGCCGCTCTCGAAGCGTACCTCGATGTTCACCCCCGCTTCACGGTAGGCCTGCCAGCCGAGCCACCCACCGATCACCAATGCGATCAGGGGCAGTATCCAGATGGCCGACCAGTTCGAAGCTGGGCGGGTTTTAGCCGTAGGCAAATCACTCATGGTCGTCATCCGACTCCGTGTTATCCCAAATCAGTCGGGGATCGAAAGTTACTGCAGCAAGCATTGTCAGAATCACCACACTGGCAAAGGCGACGGCCCCCAGGTTGGCTTCGACACTGGCAATCCGGCCGAAATTCACCACCGCCACCAGGATCGCGATGACGAAGATATCCAGCATCGACCAGCGGCCGATGAATTCGATGAAGCGATACATCACGATGCGCTGGCGTGCCGACAGCGGCTGGTGGCGCTGCACCGAATACAACAGCAGGGCGATGCCCACCAGCTTGAAGGTAGGTACCAGAATACTGGCGATGAACACCACGGCCGCGATCGGCAGCATGCCGTGCTGCATCAGGGTGATGACGCCGGACATGATTGTGTCGGGGCTGCCCTGCCCCAGGGTGCTGACCGTCATGATCGGCAGCACGTTGGCCGGTATGTACAGGATGGCCGCGGTAATCAGCAGCGCCCAGGTGCGGGCCAGGCTGTCGGGCCGACGTGCATGCACCAGGGCCCCGCAGCGTGTGCAGGTCTGGCTGCTGCCGCCCGCCTCCTGGCGGTTGAGCTCATGACACTCGGTACAGATCAGTATTCCTGCGTCAATCGCCCGCATGCACATCTTCTCCCGACAAGGCTACCCAGATCTGGTGGGGGGACATCACCACTTCCAGCCAGACCTGAACCAGCAACAAACTGACAAAACACAGCAAGCCAAGCCCTAGGCTGAGTTCGGCCATATCCACCAGCTTGACGATGGCGACCAGTACGCCCATGAGGTAGACCTCAAGCATGCCCCAGTCGCGCATGTGGTGATAAAAACGGTAAAGAAGCAGGCCGTAGCTGCGGCCCCTGTTCAAGCGGATGGTCAGCAACACGACCAGCTGACACAGCAGCTTGAGCAGTGGAATGGCCATGCTGCACAGGAACACCACCACCGCCACGCCACCCATGCCGCTGTTGTACAGGCCGATCACACCGCTCCACACCGTGTCATCGGAGTTCTGGCCCAACAGATGGAGTTGCATGATCGGCAGAAAGTTCGCCGGCACGTAGAGCAGCAAGGCCGCCAGTACCAAGGCCAGGCTGCGCTCGACCACATTGTGCCGATGGGCGTACAACTCATAGCCGCAGCGCGGGCATTGCGCTTTTTCATCCGTCTTGAGCTCGGGCTTGCGCAGTAGCAGGTCGCATTCGTGGCACGCCACCAATTGATCCAGCGGCAAGCCTGCGAGTGAATCGCGATCGTCAGGGTCGGGCATAGAAGGGTTCTGAGTAAAAACGTCGGGGCCTATTCTAGTGTCGTTGCCCCAATTGTGGGAGCACAACCGCGCAGGAGCCAGCCTTGGCGCAGAACAGGCCACAAAGACAAAACCCCTACCTGCAGATGCAGATAGGGGTTTCGGAATTTAATCTTGACGATGACCTACTCTCACATGGGGAAACCCCACACTACCATCGGCGATGCATCGTTTCACTACTGAGTTCGGGATGGGATCAGGTGGTTCCAATGCTCTATGGTCGTCAAGAAATTCTGTTGCCAGAAGGTCTTGTTCAGACACTCCAGCGAATCGGGTATGTGATGTTCGTGAGTTACAAATCTTCGGCTTACTGTGTCTTCACAACACCGCAATCTGGCCTTTCGACGCAAATTGCTTGGGTGTTATATGGTCAAGCCTCACGGGCAATTAGTATTGGTTAGCTCAACGCCTCACAGCGCTTACACACCCAACCTATCAACGTCGTAGTCTTCGACGGCCCTTCAGGGAGCTCAAGGCTCCAGTGAGATCTCATCTTGAGGCAAGTTTCCCGCTTAGATGCTTTCAGCGGTTATCTCTTCCGAACATAGCTACCCGGCAATGCCACTGGCGTGACAACCGGAACACCAGAGGTTCGTCCACTCCGGTCCTCTCGTACTAGGAGCAGCCCCTCTCAAATCTCAAACGTCCACGGCAGATAGGGACCGAACTGTCTCACGACGTTCTAAACCCAGCTCGCGTACCACTTTAAATGGCGAACAGCCATACCCTTGGGACCGGCTTCAGCCCCAGGATGTGATGAGCCGACATCGAGGTGCCAAACACCGCCGTCGATATGAACTCTTGGGCGGTATCAGCCTGTTATCCCCGGAGTACCTTTTATCCGTTGAGCGATGGCCCTTCCATACAGAACCACCGGATCACTAAGACCTACTTTCGTACCTGCTCGACGTGTCTGTCTCGCAGTCAAGCGCGCTTTTGCCTTTATACTCTACGACCGATTTCCGACCGGTCTGAGCGCACCTTCGTACTCCTCCGTTACTCTTTAGGAGGAGACCGCCCCAGTCAAACTACCCACCATACACTGTCCTCGATCCGGATAACGGACCTGAGTTAGAACCTCAAAGTTGCCAGGGTGGTATTTCAAGGATGGCTCCACGCAGACTGGCGTCCACGCTTCAAAGCCTCCCACCTATCCTACACAAGCAAATTCAAAGTCCAGTGCAAAGCTATAGTAAAGGTTCACGGGGTCTTTCCGTCTAGCCGCGGATACACTGCATCTTCACAGCGATTTCAATTTCACTGAGTCTCGGGTGGAGACAGCGCCGCCATCGTTACGCCATTCGTGCAGGTCGGAACTTACCCGACAAGGAATTTCGCTACCTTAGGACCGTTATAGTTACGGCCGCCGTTTACCGGGGCTTCGATCAAGAGCTTCGCGTTAGCTAACCCCATCAATTAACCTTCCGGCACCGGGCAGGCGTCACACCCTATACGTCCACTTTCGTGTTTGCAGAGTGCTGTGTTTTTAATAAACAGTCGCAGCGGCCTGATATCTTCGACCGGCATGAGCTTACGGAGCAAGTCCTTCACCCTCACCGGCGCACCTTCTCCCGAAGTTACGGTGCCATTTTGCCTAGTTCCTTCACCCGAGTTCTCTCAAGCGCCTTGGTATTCTCTACCCAACCACCTGTGTCGGTTTGGGGTACGGTTCCTGGTTACCTGAAGCTTAGAAGCTTTTCTTGGAAGCATGGCATCAACCACTTCGTCGCCTAATGGCAACTCGTCATCAGCTCTCGGCCTTAAGATCCCGGATTTACCTAAGATCTCAGCCTACCACCTTAAACTTGGACAACCAACGCCAAGCTGGCCTAGCCTTCTCCGTCCCTCCATCGCAATAACCAGAAGTACAGGAATATTAACCTGTTTTCCATCGACTACGCTTTTCAGCCTCGCCTTAGGGACCGACTAACCCTGCGTCGATTAACGTTGCGCAGGAAACCTTGGTCTTTCGGCGTGGGAGTTTTTCACTCCCATTGTCGTTACTCATGTCAGCATTCGCACTTCTGATACCTCCAGCAAGCTTCTCAACTCACCTTCACAGGCTTACAGAACGCTCCTCTACCGCATCACCTAAGTGATACCCGTAGCTTCGGTGTATGGTTTGAGCCCCGTTACATCTTCCGCGCAGGCCGACTCGACTAGTGAGCTATTACGCTTTCTTTAAAGGGTGGCTGCTTCTAAGCCAACCTCCTAGCTGTCTAAGCCTTCCCACATCGTTTCCCACTTAACCATAACTTTGGGACCTTAGCTGACGGTCTGGGTTGTTTCCCTTTTCACGACGGACGTTAGCACCCGCCGTGTGTCTCCCATGCTCGGCACTTGTAGGTATTCGGAGTTTGCATCGGTTTGGTAAGTCGGGATGACCCCCTAGCCGAAACAGTGCTCTACCCCCTACAGTGATACATGAGGCGCTACCTAAATAGCTTTCGAGGAGAACCAGCTATCTCCGAGCTTGATTAGCCTTTCACTCCGATCCACAGGTCATCCGCTAACTTTTCAACGGTAGTCGGTTCGGTCCTCCAGTCAGTGTTACCTAACCTTCAACCTGCCCATGGATAGATCGCCCGGTTTCGGGTCTATACCCAGCGACTAAACGCCCTATTAAGACTCGCTTTCGCTACGCCTCCCCTATTCGGTTAAGCTCGCCACTGAATATAAGTCGCTGACCCATTATACAAAAGGTACGCAGTCACCTAACAAGTAGGCTCCCACTGCTTGTACGCATACGGTTTCAGGATCTATTTCACTCCCCTCTCCGGGGTTCTTTTCGCCTTTCCCTCACGGTACTGGTTCACTATCGGTCAG
>NZ_CP146966.1:4085000-5700000 GCF_037113495.1 Pseudomonas sp. AE27 | reverse complement strand
CGTGCCAGGCGCAATGCCGCACCCGCCACATAGATGAAGGCAACCATCCAGCCGACCTTGCCCATGTCACCCAGCGCCCAGCCGAAGGCCAGCAACGCCGGGGCCACGCCAAAGGCGACCATGTCGGACAACGAGTCGTACTCGGCGCCGAAGGCGCTCTGGGTGTTGGTCATGCGGGCAACACGCCCGTCCAGACCATCGAGCACCATGGCGACGAAGATCGCGATGGCGGCGAAAGCGAAGTACTTGCTCGCTTCGCGCGGATCACCGGCACTCAGGGCGCTCTGCGCACTCATGGAGTTGATGATCGAATAGAAACCGGCGAACAGGTTCGCAGTGGTGAACAGGTTGGGCAGCAGATAGATGCCGCGATGCCGTACCTTGCGTCCTTCGGCGTCATGCCCTTCTTCAACATGCTCATCGATCGGTAGCAGGCTTTCGGCGTCAGAGGCCTTGTTCGGCTCTTCGGGACGTTCGCTCATGGACATTACCTTGCAACGGTTTGGAAAGTTTCGACAGACGTCTGCGACGAGGGTTCGCCGGCAAACGATGAAGCTTTATACCAGAAGCTGACTGCCTAAACGAAAAAACGCGGCCGAAGCCGCGTTTTCATCGCATCAGATCAAGATCAGTTCTTGGCCTTGTCGACGATTTTGTTCGCTGCGATCCAAGGCATCATCGAGCGCAGTTGCTCGCCGATGACTTCGATACCGTGGGCAGCGTTGTTGCGACGCTTGGCGGTCATCGAAGGATAGCCGGTAGCGCCTTCGCTGATGAACATCTTGGCGTATTCGCCGTCCTGAATGCGTTTCAGGGCATTGCGCATGGCCTGACGGGATTCGGCGTTGATGACTTCAGGGCCGGTCACGTACTCGCCGTATTCGGCGTTGTTGGAGATCGAGTAGTTCATGTTGGCGATACCGCCTTCGTACATGAGGTCAACGATCAGCTTCAGTTCGTGCAGGCACTCGAAGTAGGCCATTTCTGGCGCGTAGCCCGCTTCAACCAGGGTTTCGAAGCCGGCCTTGACCAGCTCGACGGTACCGCCGCACAGAACGGCCTGCTCGCCGAACAGGTCGGTTTCGGTCTCGTCCTTGAAGGTGGTTTCGATGATGCCGGTACGGCCGCCACCAACGCCTGCGGCGTAGGACAGGGCAACGTTCTTGGCATTGCCGGAAGCGTCCTGGTAGATGGCGATCAGGTCAGGGATACCGCCGCCTTTCACGAACTCGGAACGCACGGTGTGACCAGGCGCTTTTGGCGCGATCATGATCACGTCCAGGTCAGCACGTGGAACGACCTGGTTGTAGTGGATAGCGAAACCGTGGGAGAAGGCCAGGGTGGCGCCCTTCTTGATGTTCGGCTCGACTTCGTTCTTGTACAGCTGCGACTGGAACTCGTCCGGGGTCAGGATCATGACCAGGTCGGCACCGGCAACAGCGCTTGCCACGTCAGCCACTTTCAGGCCGTGGGCTTCGGCTTTGGCAACGGTGGCCGAACCTTTACGCAGACCGACAGTGACATCCACACCGGAGTCTTTCAGGTTGCACGCTTGAGCGTGGCCCTGGGAACCGTAACCGATGATGGCAACTTTCTTGCCCTGGATGATCGAAAGGTCGCAGTCTTTGTCGTAGAAAACTTTCATGAAAATACCCCTGGTTATCTCGGCCCTTTCAGGCCATTCGCTAATTTTTTGAGTTAGATGCTGAGCACTTTGTCGCCACGGGCAATGCCGGTGACACCACTGCGTACTGTTTCGAGAATGGACGCGGTACCAATCGACTGGATGAAGCTGTCCAGCTTGTCGCTGGTGCCCGACAGCTGCACGGTATAGACCGTGCTGCTGACGTCGACGATCTGCCCACGATAGATATCGGTGGTGCGCTTGATCTCGGCACGCTGCGCACCCGTGGCCTTGATCTTGACCAGCATCAGTTCACGCTCGATGTGCGCGCTTTCCGACAGGTCGACCAGCTTGACCACTTCAACCAGCTTGTTCAGGTTCTTGGTGATCTGCTCGATCACCTCGTCATGACCGACCGTGGTCAACGTCAGGCGCGACAGGGTCGGGTCTTCGGTCGGGGCGACGGTCAGGCTTTCGATGTTGTAGTTGCGCTGCGAGAACAGGCCGACCACACGGGACAAGGCACCTGGTTCGTTTTCCAACAGCAGGGAAATAATGTGCCGCATGATTAGGTCCGCTCCGTCTTGCTCAGCCACATATCGCGCATCGAGCCGTCTTTGATCTGCATCGGGTAGACGTGCTCGCTGTTGTCGACCTGGATATCGATGAACACCAACCGGTCTTTCATGGCGAAGGCTTCCTCGAGCTTGGGCTTGAGGTCCTTCAGGTCGGTGATGCGAATACCCACGTGACCATAGGCTTCGGCCAGCTTGACGAAGTCAGGCAGCGATTCCATGTAGGAGTGCGAGTGACGGCTGTTGTAGGCCATGTCCTGCCATTGGCGAACCATGCCCAACACGCCATTGTTCAGGTTGACGATCTTTACCGGCAGGTCGTACTGCAGGCAGGTAGAGAGCTCCTGAATGTTCATCTGGATGCTGCCCTCGCCGGTGACACAGGCAACGTCCTGGTCCGGGAAGTTCAGCTTGACGCCCATGGCCGCCGGGAAACCGAAGCCCATGGTGCCCAGGCCACCGGAGTTGATCCAGCGGTTCGGCTTGTTGAAGCGGTAGTACTGCGCCGCGAACATCTGGTGCTGACCCACGTCGGAGGTGACGAACGCATCCCCCTTGGTGACTTCGCACAGGGTTTCGATCACGGTCTGCGGCTTGATGACGCTGCCATCGCCCTTGTTGTACGGGAACATGATGCCGTCGCCACGCCATTCGGCAATCTGCTTCCACCAGGCATCCATCGCCGCCTGATCAGGCTTCTCGCCGATTTCGCGCAAGGTGGCGAGCATTTCGCTCAACACGCTCTCGACCGGACCGACGATAGGCACATCGGCCTTGATGGTCTTGGAGATCGATGCCGGGTCGATGTCGATGTGGATGACCTTGGCATTCGGGCAGAACCGCGCCGGGCCGTTGACCACACGGTCGTCGAAACGCGCACCGACGGCCAGGATCACGTCGGCATGGTGCATCGCCAGGTTGGCCGTGTAGCTGCCGTGCATGCCGAGCATGCCCAGGAACTGACGGTCGGTGCCCGGATAGCCACCCAGCCCCATGAGGGTATTGGTGACCGGCAGGTTGAGCAGTTGCGCGACCTCGGTCAACGCAGCCGAGCCACCACCGAGGATCACGCCACCGCCGGAGTAGACGATCGGACGCTTGGCGGCCAGCAGCATCTCGGCGGCCTTGCGGATCTGACCCGAGTGCCCGCGAACGGCCGGGCTGTAGGAGCGCAGCTTGACCTTTTTCGGGTAGACGTACTCGAACTTCTCGGCCGGGTTGGTCATGTCTTTCGGAATATCGACGACAACCGGGCCAGGACGACCGGATTCAGCCAGGTAGAAGGCTTTTTTCAGGATTTCAGGAATTTCCGAGGCATGTTTGATCATGAAGCTGTGCTTCACGATCGGCCGCGAGATACCGATCATGTCGGTTTCCTGGAAGGCATCGGTACCGACCATGGTGCTGGGCACCTGACCGGAGAGGATGACCATCGGGATGGAGTCCATGTACGCCGTGGCAATACCGGTGATGGCATTGGTGGCACCCGGACCGGAAGTCACCAGTACCACGCCGGCCTTGCCGGTGGCACGGGCATAGCCGTCGGCCATGTGGGTTGCCGCCTGCTCGTGGCGAACCAGGATGTGGCTTACTTCCGGTTCCTTGAACAGGGCATCGTATACATGCAGGAGAGCACCGCCAGGGTACCCGTAGATGTGCTTAACGCCTTCGTCACGCAAAAAGCGGACGACCATTTCAGCGCCAGATAAAAGCTCCACGTTGTTCACCTCTAAAACGCCAGAATACCGTCCAGGCAGGACGGGTCTTAATAGGTTTACTGCCAAGCAGAGCATGAGCGACGAAATCGCCGACTACGTCAGCACTGACTGAGCAAGTATTGGGAGCGCCCCAAAGTGTTGCGGGGTTTTCCCACCCAGCGCGAGGTAACGCGTTGCGGGGTGTAACAGGTCGGCGCGGGTGTGCGCCTCATGATCTGCTTAGCGGGTCTGCTTCTGGCAGTCCCTCTACAGCGGAAACTGGATTCTTCTGATTCTGCGCCTGCAAGTCAAGAAAAATTATTGCCAATTTTTCCAAATGACGATCCGCAGCCACCACGAATTACAAAGACAGCAGCAGAAAAACAAACTTCAGAAACAAAAAGAGCCACAATCTGCGGCTCTTAGGGTGAAAATAGGGAAATTCAGGCAGAAGCACTGATCAATTGGTCAAACTCTGCTAATAGACGACGCAACTCGCGACTTTCTTGCGGCCGATCCACGTACACCGTTTCAGCCATCACCAGGATGCCCGAGGCACTGGGCAGCGGCGCACCGTTTTCGAGTATCTGTTTCATCTTCGGCAGAAAGATCCACTGCAGCCACTGATCGAAGTTCATGGCGTCGACGGCGAACGGCGTGGTGCTGGCCAGGGCTTGCGCACTGGGCGCCTCGGCGGACCACCAGCCCTGCCTGTGCAGCTCGTGCTCTATCAGCAGCAGGTGGTCTGCAATCGCCAGGATGCGCGCCTCCATTACAGGCTGACCTTGGCTTTCTGGCGAGCCAGCGCGGCGCCGGCGGCGTCACCCTGCTTGTCGCGCGCCTGGGCGATGATGTCCCACAGGCCGGCCTGCAGATCGGGGCGACCGTTGGCGTAGGTCAGGGCACGGCGCGCCAGCTGTTCGGACTGCGCCGCATCGCCCTGGGCCAGTCGCACCTGGGCCAGACGGTAGAGTACCTGCGGTTCACGCGGGGCAATGCGCTGGGCACGCTCAAGGCTGGACGAGGCGCCGTTGAGATCGCCGCCGGTCTGCTGCGTCTGCGCCGTGGTCAACAGCGCCAGCACCGGGCCATCGAGCTGTTCGTCAGCCGAGAGGCCGCCGCTGCCGGTGTTCGAACTGGGAATGCCGGTGGGTGCGCTCGGTGCGCTGTAGCCACCGCTGCTGGTGCTCGGGAACGGCGCCGAATTCTGCGGGCCTGGGGTAATCGGCCCGGTGTCGATCGACGCGGGCCCGGTAGGCGCCGCAAAGGTCTGGATCGGCTCGGAGCCGGCGCCCTGGGGCACCATCACCGTCACCCCGGAATCCTGCGGCATCGCCTGCGCCTGGCGAGTACCGGTGTTCACGGCAGCGCCGGCACGGTTGGCCGACACCCGCTCGCTGTTGGAAACCCGCGTCCCTGAATCCACTACGGGGATCGAGCCACGCTGCACGCTGGCGCAACCTGTAAGCAAAGCCAGTGCCGTCAAGGCAGGAAACAACCACTTGTTCACGTCACACCCTCTTTGCTGTGCTTTGGCTTAATTCATCCAGCCCTTGACCCAGTCCATCACGGACTCGGCAGGTGCCTGCTCGCCGCCACAGGCGGCGCCGGCCACTGGCTCACTGCCGCGAATATACGGCATCTGTACCGCGCCCGGGCAGCTGGCATCGGAACCTTGGCCGGTATGCGGATCGACCCAGGCCTGCACCACGTTGTCAGGCTGTGGCATGTCCAGTGGCAGCGGGTCGGCCTTGCGCATGAAGCTGGTCCAGACCTGCAACGCGCCGGTGGCGCCGGTGAACGGTGTCTTGCCGTTGTCATCGCGACCCAGCCACACCACTGCCAGCAGGTCCTGGCTGAACCCTGCGAACCAGCTGTCACGCGAATCGTTGCTGGTACCGGTCTTGCCGGCCAGGTTCAACGAACTGGGCAATACACTGTAAACCGAGCGTCCGGTACCTTCACGCATCACCCGCTGCATGGCGTTCTGCACCAGATAGATGGACCCCGGGTCGAACGTCTGCTGGATCTGGAACGGGTAGCGCTTGAGCGGCTCGCCCTCGGCGGTCAGCACGCTGCGGATGCCTCGCATCGGCGTGTTGAAGCCGCCATTGGCCAGGGTCTGGTACATGGTCGCAACCTGCACCGGCGACATGCCCCCGGCACCCAGCAGCATCGACGGGAAGGCCGGCCAGTCGACGTTGACACCCAGGCGGCCAATGGTCTTGAGCACGTTGGGCACGCCCACTTCCAGGCCAAGCTTGGCGGTCGACAGGTTGTAGGAATTGGCCAGCCCCTGGTACAGGAAGATCGTGCCATGGGCGCGCCGGTCGTAGTTCTGCGGCTTCCACACCTGGCCATCGGCCCCCTTCACCGAGAAGGGTTCATCCTGCACCCAGCTGGTGAGGGTGAACTGGCTCGGTTTTTCCAGCGCGGTCAGGTACACCGCCGGCTTGACCAGCGAGCCGATGGGACGCACGGCGTCGATGGCACGGTTGAAACCGGCAAACCCGGCCTGGCGGCTGCCGATCAGTGCCTGCACCTCCCCGGTTTCCGGGTTGGTCACCACCATCGCCGCCTCGACTTCGTCCGCCCCCTTGCGCCCGCTGAGGCGCTTGAAGGTTTCGTTCATCGCCGCTTCGGACTTCATCTGCAGGATCGGGTCGAAGCTGGTGAAGATACGCAGCCCCTCCTCGGTCAAGTCTTCGTCACGGTAGTCCTGGCGCAACTGGCGCTTGACCAGGTCGAGGAAGCCGGGGAACGAGCTGTCCGCCAGGCTGCCGCGCTTGGTCACACCCAGTGGCATTTTCTTCGCGGCTTCGACCGCCTCGGGGGTCGCCACGCCCTGCTCGGCCAGCAGGTCGAGCACCAGGTTGCGACGCGTCAGCGCGCGTTCCGGGGAACGACGCGGATTGTAGTAGGACGGCCCCTTGACCATGCCCACCAGCAGCGCCACCTGGTGCAGCTTGAGCTCGGACAGCGGCTGGCTGAAGAAGAACTGGCTGGCCAGGCCGAAACCGTGCACCGCACGCTGGCCATCCTGGCCAACGAACACCTCGTTGAGGTACGCCTCGAGGATGTCGCGCTTGCTGTAGTGGGCTTCGAGCAGCAGCGCCATCATCGCTTCGTTGAGCTTGCGGCTGAGGCTGCGCTCGTTGGTCAGGTAGAAGTTCTTGACCAACTGCTGGGTCAGGGTACTGCCGCCTTGGCGCATGGCGCCGGACGAGGTGTTGACCCAGATGGCCCGCGCAATCGACTTGGGCGACACCCCGAAGTGGTGGTAGAAGTCACGGTCTTCCACCGCCACCAGGGTTTCGAGCAGATAGGGCGGCGCCTGATCGAGCTTGATCAGGATGCGGTCTTCAAGGTTCTTCGGGTAGATGCCGCCGATCAGCAGCGGCTCCAGGCGCACCACGTCGAGCTTCGAGCCATTGGTACCGCTCAGGCCGGCAACGTAGTCGCCCGAGAAGCGTACGCGCACGCCCTGGGCTTTTTCCATGCCTTCATAGAACTGGAAGCCGCGGGTATTGAGGTCGATGGTGTTGCCATTGACCGAGGCCGCGCCAGGGCCGTTGGCCACGCTTTCGCGGCGATAGCCCAGGGCGTCGAGCTCGATCAGGAAGTCGTTCTTGCTCAGCTTCTGCCCGACGAACAGCTCGAGCGGGCGTGCGTAGACCTTGGCCGGGATGGTCCAGCGTTTGCCGGAGAATTTCTCCTGGACCACGGCATCGAGATAAACCGCAAAGCCGGCCAGCACCACAAGGCCGACCAGGCTGAGCTTGAGGGCCCAGCCCAACCAGGCGCGCGCGCGGCCAGAAGGGCGTTTTTTAGAGGTACGGGAAGATCGGGTACGAGTCATGGCGGCGGATTATACGCACTTTATGGCTTGTCGACAGACGCCCTCCGGCGGTTTGCAGCGGCCCCGCTTGCCGCCATAATGGTCGATTCGAATCTCCCACGACCCAGAAGGATCGACCGTGAGCCAAGCCTTGATCGCCGCCCTGCAAAACCCGGCCCTGTTTGCGCACCCTGTAAAGGAATTCCAGGTCATCGAGACGCACATTTCCTGGGTGCTGCTCACGGGCGAATACGCCTACAAGATCAAGAAACCGATGAACTTCGGCTTCCTGGACTTCACCGAGCTGTCGGGTCGCGCGCATTTCTGCGCCGAAGAACTGCGCCTCAACCAGCGCCTGACTGACGACCTGTACCTGGAAGTACTGCCCATCACCGGCAGCGTCGAGGCCCCGCAGCTGGGAGGTGACGGCGCGCCGATCGAGTACGCGCTGAAAATGCGCCAGTTCCCCCAGAACCAGATGCTCAGCACGCTGCAGGCCAATGGCGAACTGACCGCTGCGCATATCGACCAGATGGCCCGCCAGATCGCCCAGTTCCACCTGGCCGCACCGAAAGTGGCTGTCGAACACCCGCTGGGCACGCCCGACAGCGTGATGGCCCCGGTTGAACAGAACTTCGAACAGATTCGCCCGTTCCTCAGCGACAAGGCCGACCTGGTGCAGCTCGATGCGCTGCAGGCCTGGGCGCGCAGCAGCTTCGATCGACTGCATGGCCTGTTCGAAACGCGCAAGGCCGAAGGTTTCATACGCGAGTGCCATGGCGATATCCACCTGGGCAACGCCACACTGATCGACGGCAAGGTGGTGATTTTCGACTGCATCGAATTCAACGAACCCTTCCGCCTGACCGATGTGTACGCCGATACGGCGTTCCTGGCCATGGACCTGGAAGACCGCGGTCTCAAGTCGCTGGCGCGCCGCTTCATCAGCCAGTACCTGGAAATCACCGGCGATTACGCCGGCCTCGAACTGCTGAACTTCTACAAGGCCTACCGTGCGCTGGTGCGGGCCAAGGTCGCGCTGTTCAGCATGCCGGCCGACGCCGATGGCGTACAACGGGCCACCACCCTGCGTCAGTACCGCAACTACGCCAACCTGGCCGAAAGCTACAGCGCTATCCCGTCGCGCCTGCTGGCCATCACCCACGGTGTGTCGGCCGTTGGCAAAAGCCATGTCGCCATGCGCATGGTCGAAGCACTGGGTGCCATTCGCCTGCGCTCGGACGTTGAACGCAAGCGCCTGTTCGGCGAGCAGGCCGAGCAGGCCGCCGGTCAGCTGCAACAAGGCATCTACGCCGATGACGCCAGCCAGAAGACCTACCAGCACCTGCATCAGCTGGCCGGGACAATCCTGCGCGCGGGGTTCCCGGTGGTGATCGATGCCACCTACCTCAAGCAGGCACAGCGCCAGGCCGCCGCCGACGTTGCCAGCGAAACCGGCGTTCCCTTCCTGATCCTCGACTGCAATGCACCGGACGCCGTGATCGCCAGCTGGCTGGCACAGCGCCAGGCCGACCAGAACGACCCGTCCGACGCCACTCTGGAAGTGGTCGCCGCCCAGCAAGCCAGTCGCGACCCGCTGACAGGCGAAGAGCTGCTCAAGGCCAAGCGCGTGGAAACCAACGAAAGCGGCAGCCTGGATGAACTGGTCAAGCAGATTCGCCAGCGCCTGCCCGGCCTTTAAAACGGCGAGGGCGTGAAGCAGTCCACACTTCACGCCTCTATCTCGGGCGCCTCCGCACAGTGGCACTATAATGCCATCATCAGGCCACACAAGGAGGCGCCCTCATGAACCAGCCACGCCAGCTCGACAGCGCGCTATACGCTCTGGTGCACAAGGAACACATCGCGGAATTCAATCGTGAGAAGCCCAGGAACGCCATTGTCGACTTCAAGGACGGTGACTTTCGAGGGCTGGACCTGCGCAAGCTGGACACCGAGGGCATCGATTTCAGTGGCGCCTACTTTCGCGCCTCCGACCTGCGTGGGCTGGACCTGCGCGAGAACTGCCTCGAAGGTGCCAGCCTGGCCCACGCGCAGATCTCCGGCACCTACTTCCCCGCAGAACTGAGTGCCGACGAGATTCTGATGTCGGTCAATTTCGGCACCCGCCTGCGTTACCGCACCCGCTGAAAGCATCTGCCGACAGCCACCGCCTGGCAACGCCGGCGGTGGCTGCAGGCCCCGCCGTGCACCGCCCATGGCAAAACGCCGCGTATTTTCCAACTGCCGCTACACTCCTTCTTGACCTGCCCACGAATCAATCTCCAGGACCCGTTCAGCCGTCGCAAGGAGGCTTGATGAACGATGAACTTCAGCATCTGAAAAATCTTGGCAAGACGTCGGCGCAGTGGCTGCATGCGGTGGGCATCCACAGTCTCTCGGACCTTCGTCGGCTGGGCGCGGTGAACGCCTACCACGCGGTACGCAGCCGCGGCTTTCGTGCCTCGAAGGTGCTGCTCTACGCGATAGAAGGCGCGCTGCTGGATGTGCACTGGAACGACATCCCCGTTGAACGCAAGGATGCGCTGAACAAACAGCTGGATGCCAAGGCGCCCTGCAAAAATAATTGAAATAAGCAGAATGAAAGGATTGACTTCGAAATGAGAATCGTTATGATTATCACAGCTGGTCGCGAGACTGGTTGGATATTCTGAAAGACCTTGGTTCGGACTCTCAGATTATCTCCTCATCAGGCTAATCACGGTTATTGACCCGGCACTTTGCCGGGTCTTTTTTTGCCTGGGATTTGAGTTGCCTGTGGCCTATGCACTGGCAAGCCAGCGAAAAGGGCCACCACACATTCACAGCCTGTATCACCCGCCCTTGCGCAGGCTCGCGCAGTAATCCTGCTCGGCCACGCCAGCGGTAAACCACACGTAATCGGCCATGCCTGCGTCCACCTTTTCCCCCACCTGCGCCAGCATCAGCACGCTGGTGCCCTGCTCTACCCCCAGGTCCAGCAGATGCAAGGGCACGCCCAGGTCGTTGCGCACGTGATAGGCCCCCGCCAACAGCAGGGCCGGCGTCGGCGCCTGCATCAGGCGCTGGGCGATTCGCCGGTCACGCTGCTGCTGTACCGCCAGCATGGCCGGCATCTGCGATTCAGGCAGCAGCCCGCAATGCCCTTCACGTACCTGGTCGAGCAAGGCCTGGGTAACCGCAGCGGTCGTAGCGTGCTGCCCCTCCAACTTCGGTACCTGGCGGTAGATATCCCGCACCTCGGCGCGATCAAGGTTCGCCGCCAGCAACGGATAGGGCTGCCCCAGCGCATGGCGCACGATCGGGCCATACAGGGCCCAATCCCAACCTGATTGCCAGTGCAGCGCCGACACCAGGTCGACCGGTAGCGTGGGCTGCTGCTTGAGTGCATCCACCCGCGCCTGCTGCGCCGGCTCCAGCATCTCCAACAGCAGGCTGCCCTGCGGCCGTTGCTGCTCCAGCGCGCGTAACAACCACAACTGCAAGGCATGGTGATCGGGGTTGTCGTGCTGCTCCCCCACCAGCACCCGCGGTGCCGCAGCCAGGCGCCGGACCAGTTGCTCCGGTGTCAGTAACCGGCCTGTGCTCAACTCGCGGATCTGCCCCAGTTCGGCATGCTCGCGCCCCTGCGGGCCTTGCCACTGCGGCAGTGGCGCCAACGCTGCGCCGGACTGGCAAGCGCTCAGTCCCAACGCCAGCAGCAACAGGGTGCCAAACAGCAACGTGCGAGGCATGGGCGAGCTCCTAGCGGGCGATGATGAGCGGGTGCCCCCGCTCGGGGTGAGGTTGAACCAGTACTTCAAGGCCGAACACGGCGCGCAGCGCTTCGGGCCGAAGCACCTGTTCAGGGGTATCCAGCGCATGCGGGCAGCCACGTTCGAGCAGCAGGATGCGGTCACAATAGCGCGCCGCCAGGTTCAGGTCATGCAGGATCACCAGTACCGCCGCACCACGGTCGGCAAAGGCTCTAACCGCCTGCAACGTGGTGTGCTGATGCAAGGGGTCGAGCATGGACGTCGGCTCGTCGAGCAACAGCGTGCAGCCGTCGCCCCCTGGCCAGAGCTGCGCCAGCACCCGCGCCAGGTGCACTCGCTGACGCTCGCCCCCCGACAGCGCCAGGTAGCTGCGCCCCACCAGGTGCCCGGCATCCGCCGCCTCCAGTGCCTCGACCACGATTGCCTGGTCGCGCACCTGACCAGTGCGGTGGGGCAGTCGCCCCATGGCCACCACCTCCTCGACACGAAACGCAAAGCCCAGGCTTGAAGTCTGCGGCAACACCGCCAGGCGTTGTGCCCGCTCATGACCGCTCCAGTCGCCCAACGCACGCTCATCCAGCAGCACACGGCCCTGATGGGCAGGCAATTCGCCGCACAACGCTGCGAGCAAGGTGCTCTTGCCAGCACCATTGGGGCCCAGCACACCCAGCACCTGCCCCGGCTCGATGCCCAGGGTGATGCCATCGAGCACCCGGGTCTGCCCGCGCACCACCTGCAGGTTCTCCACCCGTAGCATCAGGCACGCCCCCGTAGCAGCAGAAAAAGGAAGAAGGGGGCACCGATAAATGCAGTGACGATGCCAATCGGCAGTTCTGCCGGCGCCAGTGCCAGCCGCGCAATCAGGTCGGCGAACAGCAGCAGCGACGCTCCGGCCAGCAGCGACGCCGGCAGCAACACGCGATGGTCGGGGCCGGACAACAGTCGCACCATGTGCGGCACCACCAGCCCGACAAAACCGATCAACCCCGCCGCCGCTACCGCCGCCCCAACGCCCAGCGCGGTGCAGAACACCAGTTCGCGCTTGAGTGTTTCGACCTCGATACCCAGGTGGCGCGCCTCCGACTCACCCAGCAGCAGGGCATTGAGCGCCTCGGCCCGGCGTGGCAGCCACCAGGTCACCACCACCGCCACCAGCAACAACGGCCACAGGCGCGTGTAGCTTGCGCCATTGAGACTGCCCAGGTTCCAGAACGTCAGCGTACGCAGCGTGGCGTCATCGGCAAGATAAGTGAACAGCCCCACCACCGAGGCGGCCAGGGCGGTCAGGGCGATGCCCGCCAGCAGCATGGTGGCGACACTGGTCTGACCGTCACGCCGGCCCAACCGGTAGACCAGCGCGGTCACGCCCAGCCCGCCGAGAAAGGCGAAGATCGACAACAGATAGGGCGCGAACACCTCGGGCACGCCCCCCAGCCAGTTGCCGCCCACAATCGCCACCGCCGCCCCGAGTGCAGCACCGCTGGACACCCCGACCAGGCCGGGGTCGGCCAGCGGGTTGCGAAACAGGCCCTGCATCGCCACCCCGGAAATCGCCAGCACCGCGCCGACCACCAGCCCGAGCAAGGTGCGCGGCAGACGAATCTGGCCCAGGATCAGTTCGGCCTGCTCCAGCCCCTGGGCCTGAATCGGCACGCCTATCAGGCGCAGCCCGGCTCGCAGGGTGTCGAGCAACGGCAGGCTGACCGGCCCCAGTGCCAATGACAGCCACACCGCCAACAGGCACAGAAGGCTCAGGCCGATGAACAGAGCACGCGGTGGTACCAGTCGATTCATGGGGCCAGTTGCGCCTTGGCCGCCGGGTAGAAGGCTTGCGCCAGCGCTTGCAGGCTGGCCGGCTGACGCGGCCCGAGGCCGCCCACCAGCAAGGTCGGGTCAAGTTCGACCAGACGCTTGTCCCGTGCTGCGCGAGAGGCCGCCAGCGCCGGGTTTTCCTTGAGCAGGGCCTGCAGCGCCGCCTCGCCCGACAGGCTGCGATCGGCAAATACCAGCACCTGGGGGTTCAGCGCCGCCAGCGCCTCGACCGAGAAGTTCTTGTAGCCGTCATTGTCGGCCAGGTTGCGCCCGCCGGCCTGGCGAATCATCCAGTCGCCTGCGGTCCCCTTGCCCGCGATCATCGGCTTGGCACCGCCATGCCCCACCAGCAGAATCACGCCAGGGGCCGCCTGACTGCCCTGCACTGCCTTGATTCGTGCCGCCAGCCCGTCAAGCTGCTGCCGGTACTCGCCGAACAGGCGCTCTGCCTGTGCCTCGTCGCCCATCAGGCGGCCCAGTTGCCGGAGGTTGCCATGCACGGCCTGCAGCTCGGGCGTGCTCGAAAACAGCTCCACCTTCACCCCGGCCCCCCGGAGCTGCTTGAGCACCTCTGGCGGGCCCATCTCCTCGGTGCCCACCAGCAGGTCCGGGCGCAAGCTGAGCACCCCTTCGGCCGACAGCTGACGCTGATAGCCGATGCTGGGCAGCGCCTTGAGGCTCGCCGGGTGCTGGCTGGTGGTGTCGACGCCCACCAGCCGCGACTCGCCGCCCAGCGCCACCACCCACTCGCTCAGCGCACCGCCGGCACTGACCCAGCGGGCGGCCAGGGGTTCGGCCTGGGCCGCCGAGTTGAAAACAAGCCCGATACACAGGGCGATCAGGCTGGCACGTCGGCGCATAGCAAGGCTTCCTTAGATGAAGGCGGACCGTTGTCCAGGTGGATAACGGTTGGGCAGTGCCCGTACTCGCGGTATAAAGACGCCGGGCACGGCCATTGCGGGCAATTTGATAATTATTTGCATTTGGACGTCAAGCCGACTCTCGTTTCTTCAAGTGAACCTACCCATGCACCTTCTTTGCCGCCCGTCCGATCTGGGCGAGGGCCAGAGCCGTGGCTTCAAGGCCGCAGGCATCGACCTGTTCGGCGTACGTCGCCAGGGCCGCGTCTACCTGTACCGCAACCGCTGCCCTCATCGTGGCATCGGCCTGAACTGGGAGGCAGACCAATTCCTGGACCCCAGCGCCCAACTGATCGCCTGCGTTCATCACGGCGCACTGTTCGTGCCGGAGTCCGGTGAATGCGTGGCCGGCCCCTGTACCGGGGATGCATTGCAGGCCCTGGACTGCCGTGAAGACAGCCAGGGCATCTGGCTCATTACGACGTGAGCATCACCGGCAATGCGCGGTCGATGCTGATCTGCTCGCCGTCCAGGTGCACGCCGTAGGCCAGCACCTCGACACCTTCGGCTGCCGCTGCACGCAAGGCCGCCGCATAGGCGCTGTCGATTTCCTCGGCCGGGCGCACCGCATCGATGCCGCTCAGGTTCACGCAATACAGTTGCACCGCCCGCACGCCCTGGCGGACCAGTGCCGACAGTTCGCGCAGGTGCTTGGCGCCACGTTGGGTCACCGCGTCGGGAAACGCCGCCACCCGCGAGCCGTCGAAGCCCAGGGTCACGCTCTTGACCTCGACATAGGCCGGCCCTGTGGGGTACTCCAGGCGAAAATCGATGCGGCTACGTTCCTCGCCATAGGCCACCTCGCGCCGGAGCGCCGTGAAGCCGGCCAGCTCGGTGATGCGCCCGGCGTGCAGCGCCTCTTCGACGATGGCATTGGCCCGCCCGGTGTTCACACAGGCCAGCCGGCCTTGCGGGGTCTCGGCGATTTCCCAGGTGCCCGGCAATTTGCGCTTGGGGTCGCTGGACCGACTGAACCAGACCTTGCCGCCCTCCAGCATGCAGTTGAGCATCGACCCGGTGTTGGGGCAGTGGATGGTCATCTGTTCGCCGTTGGCCAGTTCGATGTCGGCCAGAAAACGCTTGTAGCGCCGCAGCAGGCGCGCCTGCTCAAGTTCGGGGAAAAAACGCATCAGCCTTGCCAACTCCGCAAACCGCGGGCGATCCGCTCGACCGCCTGCTGCAGGCGCGGCAGGCTCTGGGTGTAGGCAAACCGCACATGGTGCCCGGCCTGGTGACGACCGAAGTCCAGGCCCGGGGTGAAGGCTACGTGCTCGGTTTCGAGGAAGTGCTGGCAGAACGCGAAGGCATCACCGCCGAACGCGCTGATATCGGCGTACAGGTAGAACGCCCCTTGCGGTTCCACCGCGATACCGAAGCCCAGCTCGCGCAGGGCCGGCAACAGGAAGTCGCGACGCCGCGCGAACTCGGCGCGACGCTCCTCGAAAATCGCCAGCGTGCGCGGTTCGAAACAGGCCAGCGCAGCATGTTGGGCCATGCTCGGCGCACTGATGTAGAGGTTTTGCGCCAGCTTCTCCAGGTCGGCGACCGCTGCAGGCGGCGCTACCAGCCAACCGAGGCGCCAGCCGGTCATGCCGAAATATTTTGAGAAACTATTCAGCACGAAGGCTTCGTCATCGACTTCCAGCACGCTGGGGGCGTCGATGCCGTAGGTCAGGCCGTGATAGATCTCGTCGACCACCAGGTGGCCATTGTGCGCACGGGTGGCCTGCGACAGGCTGGCCAGTTGCTCGCGGTCGAGCACCGTGCCGGTGGGGTTGGCGGGCGAGGCCACCAGTGCACCGACGGTCTCGTTGTCCCAGTAACGCTCGACCAGGTCGGCATTGAGCTGGTAGTTGGCCTCGGGGCCGACCGGCACCAGTTGCGCACCGCCCTCGACCAGGCGCAGAAAGTGCCGGTTGCACGGGTAGCCCGGGTCGGCCAGCAGCCAGTGCTTGCCTGGGTCGACCAACAGGCTGGCCGCCAGCAGCAATGCGCCCGAGCCGCCCGGGGTGATCAGGATGCGCTGCGGGTCGATGTTCACCCCGTAACGCTGGGCATAGAACCCGGCAATCGCCTCGCGCAGCGCAGGCAGGCCACGTGCCGCGGTGTAGCGCGTGTGGCCTGCGGCCAGGGCAGCCTGGCCGGCTTCGACGATGGGCGCGGCAGTGGTGAAGTCCGGCTCGCCGATCTCCAGGTGGATCACGTCATGCCCGGCTGCCTGCAGTTCGTTGGCCCGCGCCAGCAGCGCCATGACATGAAAGGGTTCGATGGCGCGACTGCGCGCACTGTAGGGCTGGGCCATGGCCTTCTCTCAAATGGGTCTAAAATGATGATTCTACCCATGCATGGGAACGAACGTGTGGGTAAAGCCGTGGTCAACCGGGGAGACAACCGGGAGTAGCGCGCCCCGATTCGATCTGGTAAGTTCGGCGGCTCGCAGTCGCAGGGCCGGCGGGCGCCGGAGATGGAGAAGCCTGCGCAATGGATTAGAAGAGTGAGAGGCGGTCTATTCATGTCCACCCAAGAAAAGAAACAAACCGTTCAAGCCGTTGGCGACTTCACCCCCTATGAAGCTGGTAAGGGTGAGGAGTACATGAGCGATGACATGCGGGCCCACTTTGTCTCCATCCTGAACAAGTGGAAGCAGGACCTGATGAAGGAAGTGGATCGGACTGTAGACCACATGAAGGAAGAGGCAGCCAACTTTGCCGACCCGGCAGACCGTGCCAGCCAGGAAGAAGAATTTGCGCTGGAGCTGCGCAATCGTGACCGCGAGCGCAAGTTGATCAAGAAGATCGACAAGACGCTGCAACTGATCCAGGACAAGGACTACGGCTGGTGCGAAGACTGCGGTGTTGAAATCGGTGTGCGCCGCCTGGAGGCCCGCCCTACCGCCGACAAGTGCTTCGACTGCAAGAACCTTGCGGAAATCAAGGAAAAACAGGTCGGCAAGGCCTGACCTGAACAGAACGGGGCGCTCAAGGCGCCCCGTTTCATTTATGGCTGTCGGATCTACCCGCCTGTGATGAACACCCCGCGCTACATCGGGCGCTTCGCCCCCACCCCCAGTGGTTTTCTGCATTTCGGCTCGCTGGTCGCCGCCCTCGCCTCGTGGCTGGACGCACGCGCGGTGGGCGGGCAATGGCTGCTGCGCATGGAAGACATCGACCCGCCGCGCGAAGCCCCCGGCGCCCAGGCCGCCATCCTGCACACCCTGGAAAACTACGGCCTGTACTGGGACGGCGCAGTGGTGTACCAGAGCCAGCGTCACGACGCCTATGCCGCCGTGGTGCAGCGCCTGTTCCAGCAGGGCCTGGCGTACGCCTGTACCTGTTCGCGCAAGCAGCTGGAAGGGTACAACGGTATCTATCCGGGCCTGTGTCGCAACCTGGGCCACGCCCAGGAGGACGCGGCCATTCGCCTGCGCGTGCCCGAGCTGAGCTATCACTTCACCGACCGTCTGCAGGGCCGCTTCGAGCAGCACCTGGGACGCGAGGTGGGCGACTTCGTGATCCGGCGCCGCGATGGCCTGTACGCTTACCAGCTGGCAGTGGTGCTGGACGATGCCTGGCAAGGCGTGACCGATATCGTGCGCGGCGCCGACCTGCTCGACAACACCCCGCGCCAGCTGTACCTGCAGGAGCTGCTGGGCCTGTCGCAGCCGCGCTACCTGCATGTGCCGCTGATCACCCAGCCCGACGGGCACAAGCTGGGCAAGTCGTATCGCTCGGCACCGTTGCCAGCGGACCAGGCCACACCCTTGCTGTTGCGGGCCTTGCGTGCTCTCGGCCAACCGGTCGAGGCGGGCATGGCGCTGGGTACGCCGAGCGAGGTACTCGCGCACGCCGCCCAGCACTGGAATACCGACGCCCTGCCCCGGCGCCTGAGCGTGCCGGAAGCCGACCTTCATTGATCGGTGCCCACTGCTGATACAGGCGCTGAGCCCTTCGCTGGCAGGCCAGCGCCCATCGGTGCACCGTTGCCCTCCAGGCCAGTACAGAACCTGGACAGCGAAGAGGCCGGAACAGCTTGCACAAAGCCCAACAAATTCAATTCGTTGGGCATTCTGGCGAAGGTCGTTTGCAGGCACCGGCCCTTCCGTTACCATCGACGCCGATTTGCGCCAATAATAAGCCCAGGCACGCAGCGTCCACAGCCAACGAGGCCCGCATGTACATCTATCGCTTGGTCCTGCTTCTGGTAGTGGGGATCTACCTGTTCTCCCCGGCCATCATGGACTGGTGGATCGAACCCACCGGCGCCTGGTATCGCCCCTACCTGCTGTGGCTGATCCTGATCGTCGTGACCTTTATCCTGCAGAGCCAACGTGATGCCGATGAGCTTTAGCCTGACCCAGATGATCCTGATCAGCGCCGCCTACCTGCTGGTGCTGTTCGGCGTGGCCTGGATCAGCGAGCGCGGCATGATCCCGCGCTCGATCATTCGCCACCCACTGACCTACACCCTGTCGCTGGGCGTGTACGCCAGTGCCTGGGCCTTCTACGGCACAGTCGGCCTGGCCTACCAGTACGGCTACGGTTTCCTGGCCTGCTACCTGGGAGTGTCCGGTGCATTCCTGCTCGCCCCGGTGCTGCTCTATCCGATCCTGAAGATCACCCGCACCTACCAGCTCTCGTCGCTGGCCGACCTCATCGCGTTCCGCTTTCGCAGTACCTGGGCCGGCGCCCTCACCACGATCTTCATGCTGATCGGCGTGCTGCCGCTGCTGGCCCTGCAGATCCAGGCCGTGGCCGACTCCATCAGCATCCTCACCGGCGAGCCGGTCAAGAGTCGCGTGGCCCTGGCCTTCTGCGCCATGATCACGCTGTTCACCATCTTCTTTGGCTCACGCCATATCGCCACCCGCGAGAAACACGAAGGGCTGGTGTTCGCCATCGCCTTCGAGTCGGTGGTCAAGCTGCTGGCGTTGGGCGGTATCGGCCTGTATGCGCTGTACGGGGTGTTCGGCGGCCCGCACGAGCTGGAGGTGTGGCTGCTGCAGAACCAGACCGCCCTCGCCGCGCTGCACACACCCTTGCAGGAAGGCCCGTGGCGCACCCTGCTGCTGGTGTTCTTCGCCTCGGCCATCGTGATGCCGCACATGTACCACATGGCCTTTACCGAGAACCTCAACCCGCGCTCGCTGGTCAGCGCCAGCTGGGGCCTGCCGCTGTTCCTGCTGCTGATGAGCCTGGCGGTACCGCTGATCCTGTGGGCCGGGCTCAAGCTGGGCGCCAGCACCAGCCCGGAATACTTCACCCTGGGCCTGGGCATCGCCGCCAACAATCAGGCCCTGGCGCTACTGGCCTACATCGGCGGGCTATCCGCCGCCAGCGGGCTGATCATCGTCACCACGCTGGCGCTGTCGGGCATGGCGCTGAACCACCTGGTGCTGCCGCTGTACCAGCCGCCGGCCGAAGGCAACATCTATCGCTGGCTGAAATGGACGCGCCGCGCGCTGATCGTGGCGATCATCGCCGCCGGTTTCGGCTTCTATCTGCTGCTCGGCGCCCAGCAGGACCTGGCCAACCTGGGCATCGTCGCCTTCGTTGCCACCCTGCAGTTCCTGCCAGGCGTGCTGTCGGTGCTGTACTGGCCCACCGCCAACCGGCGCGGCTTCATCGCCGGCCTGCTGGCGGGGATCCTGGTGTGGATGGTGACCATGCTGCTGCCGCTGGTGGGCAACCTGCAGGGCTTCTACATTCCGCTGCTGAACATGATCTATGTGCTCGACGACACCAGCTGGCACATGGCGGCGATCGCCTCGCTGGCGGCCAACGTGCTGCTGTTCACCCTGATCTCGCTGTTCAGCAACGCCAGCGCCGAGGAAGTCGCCGCCGCCGAGGCCTGCGCCGTGGATAACGTGCGCCGTCCGCAACGGCGCGAACTGCACGCCGCCTCGCCGCAGGAATTCGCCACCCAGCTGGCCAAGCCGCTGGGCGCCAAGGCCGCGCAGAAAGAAGTCGAGCAAGCCCTGCGCGACCTGTACCTGCCCTTCGACGAACGCCGCCCGTACGCCCTGCGACGTCTGCGCGACCGCATCGAGGCCAACCTGTCGGGCCTGATGGGCCCCAGCGTGGCACAGGACATGGTCGAGACCTTCCTGCCGTACAAGTCGGGCAGCGAGAACTACGTGACCGAAGACATCCATTTCATCGAGAGCCGCCTGGAAGACTATCACTCGCGCCTCACCGGCCTGGCCGCCGAGCTCGATGCCCTGCGCCGCTACCACCGCCAGACCCTGCAGGAGCTGCCCATGGGCGTCTGCTCGCTGGCCAAGGATCAGGAGATCCTGATGTGGAACAGGGCCATGGAAGAGCTGACCGGCATCCCCGCCAAGCGTGTGGTCGGCTCGCGCCTGACCACCATCGGCGAACCCTGGCGCGGCCTGTTGCTGGGGTTCATCAACGTGCCCGACGAGCACCTGCACAAGCAGCGCCTGGGCCTGGACGGGCAGACCCGCTGGCTCAACCTGCACAAGGCGGCCATCGACGAGCCCCTGGCACCGGGCAACAGCGGCCTGGTGCTGTTGGTGGAAGACCTCACCGAAACCCAGATGCTCGAAGACAAGCTGGTGCACTCCGAGCGCCTGGCCAGCATCGGCCGCCTGGCCGCCGGGGTCGCCCACGAAATCGGCAACCCGGTCACCGGCATCGCCTGCCTGGCGCAGAACCTGCGTGAAGAGCGCGAGGACGACGGCGAGATCACCGAGCTGAGCAGCCAGATCCTGGAGCAGACCAAGCGCATCTCGCGCATCGTCCAGTCGCTGATGAGCTTCGCCCACGCCGGCAGCCACCAGCACAGTGACGAACCGGTGTGCCTGGCCGAAGTGGCGCAGGATGCCATCGGTCTGCTGGCCTTGAACCGGCGCAATTTCGAAGTACAGTTCTTCAACCTGTGCGACCCCGAGCACTGGGTCGACGGCGATCCGCAGCGCCTGGCGCAGGTACTCATCAACCTGCTGTCCAACGCCCGCGATGCATCGCCGGCCGGCACGGCGGTACGGGTCAAGAGCGAAGCCAGCGAGCACACCGTCGACCTGATCGTCGAGGACGAAGGCAGCGGCATTCCGAAGAGCATCATGGACCGGCTGTTCGAACCCTTCTTCACCACCAAGGATCCGGGCGAAGGCACCGGGCTGGGGCTCGCTCTGGTCTATTCCATCGTGGAAGAGCATTATGGACAAATCACCATCGACAGCCCGGCCGATACTCAAAGCCAGCGTGGCACCCGGATCCGTGTGACCCTGCCGCGTCATGTCGTAGCGACGTCCGCTGTGAACTGAGACCGTCGAGAGAATTGAATCAATGCCGCATATTCTGATCGTCGAAGACGAAACCATCATCCGCTCGGCCTTGCGTCGCCTGCTCGAACGCAACCAGTACCAGGTCAGCGAAGCCGGCTCGGTACAGGAGGCCCAGGAACGCTTCAGCATTCCGAGCTTCGACCTGATTGTCAGCGACCTGCGCCTGCCCGGCGCACCGGGTACCGAGCTGATCAAGCTGGGCGAAGGCAAGCCGGTGCTGATCATGACCAGCTACGCCAGCCTGCGCTCGGCCGTCGACTCGATGAAGATGGGCGCAGTGGACTACATCGCCAAGCCCTTCGATCACGACGAGATGCTCCAGGCCGTCGCCCGCATCCTGCGCGACCGCCAGAACGCCCCCGCCGCCCCTGCCGAGCGCAGCAGCGCCGGCGCCAAGGCGGCCCCGGCGGACAAGCCGGGCAATGCCAATGGCGAAATCGGCATCATCGGCTCGTGCCCGCCGATGCAGGACCTGTACGGCAAGATCCGCAAGGTCGCGCCCACCGACTCCAATGTACTGATCCAGGGTGAATCGGGTACCGGCAAGGAGCTGGTGGCGCGCGCGCTGCACAACCTGTCACGCCGGGCCAAGGCGCCGATGATTTCGGTCAACTGCGCGGCGATCCCCGAAAGCCTGATCGAGTCCGAGCTGTTCGGTCACGAAAAGGGCGCGTTCACCGGCGCCAGCGCCGGCCGTGCCGGCCTGGTCGAAGCGGCCGACGGGGGCACGCTGTTTCTCGACGAGATCGGCGAACTGCCGCTCGAAGCCCAGGCCCGCCTGCTGCGCGTACTGCAGGAAGGCGAGATCCGACGGGTGGGCTCGGTGCAATCGCAAAAGGTCGATGTGCGCCTGATTGCCGCCACCCACCGCGACCTGAAGAACCTGGCCAAGGTCGGCCAGTTCCGCGAAGACCTTTACTATCGCCTGCACGTGATCGCCCTCAAGCTGCCCGCCCTGCGCGAGCGTGGCGCCGACGTCAACGAGATCGCCAATGCGTTCCTCGCCCGCCAGAGCGCACGCATCGGGCGCAACGACCTGAAGTTTGCCCATGACGCCGAACAGGCCATTCGTCATTACTCCTGGCCGGGCAACGTGCGAGAGCTGGAAAACGCCGTGGAGCGCGCGGTGATCCTGTGCGAAAGCCCGGAAATCTCTGCCGACCTGTTGGGCATCGACATCGAGCTGGCCGACCTGGAAGACGATGACGTGTTCGCCGGCCTGCCGTCTGCCGGCGGCGCCGCCAGCAACACCAGCCACGAACCGACCGAAGACCTGTCACTGGAAGACTACTTCCAGCACTTTGTACTCGAACACCAGGACCACATGACCGAGACCGAACTGGCCCGCAAGCTCGGTGTCAGCCGCAAATGCCTGTGGGAACGTCGTCAGCGCCTGGGTATCCCGCGGCGCAAGAGCGGGGCCACCAGCGAAAGCTGAGCCAGCACGCGCACCGGTGTTACCGGCAGGTAACACCAGGGCGTGTGAAAAAAATGTTACCTCACGCTGATCACGTAACAGAAACCGGGGCATACGGTAACGAATCCCCGGTTTTTTTATGCCCGCCAGACGCCCCCAAAACCGCCTAACCCCTTGTTTTACTGGGGTTTGCAAAAGTTGGCACGGCACCTGCTATATGTTCGGTACAAGAACAATAACAAGCACTGCAAAAGACAATAAAAATAAGACGAATCGGCTCACGCACAATAAGAACAAGACGGCGGAGGCGCAGCTAACTGATTCTTTTGGAGAGGAGTTGTATTTGGGGCTTGCCCCACAACCAGGCAGAGAACAACAAAAACTGCACTCAAGCAGGGCCTGAACTGGTTGGATCGCATGATCACTGCAACCTCAGCGACCAAAGCAATCCGTTTGCTCTTGACTCCCGGTTAGGGAGAACACCCACAAGCCTTGCGGTTTTGTGGGTAGGGCACTCAACAAAAACAAGAAGCCCGGCAAAAGAACAATAAGAGCATGCAACTACTTCTTGGGGAGCTTCGGCTCCCCTTGTAGTTTCCGGCTTTCAGCCCGCCCGATGCACCCGCCTACACCATCCTTCGAGTAAATGCTAGAATCCCCGCCCATCATGCGGCCATTCTTCGTTTTTGGCCGAACATTCCTTCAAACAGTGCATCCCATGCTGAAGAAGTTGTTCCAGTCATTCCGTCCTACCGTAAGTGGCCAGCACCACATTCGCACCACGCCCGAAGTGATCAATAGCGGCCAGCATTCACTGCAACGTGGCCAGTTCAGCCGCCACGCGGTGAACATCGTCGAGCGCCTGCAGAACGCAGGCTACCAGGCCTACCTGGTCGGCGGTTGCGTTCGCGATCAACTCCTGGGCATTACCCCCAAGGACTTCGACGTCGCCACCAGTGCCACCCCCGAACAGGTCCGTGCAGAGTTTCGCAATGCCCGGATCATCGGCCGGCGGTTCAAGCTGGTGCATATCCATTTCGGTCGCGAAATCATCGAAGTCGCCACCTTCCGCGCCAACCATCCCGAGGTCGAGGAAGAGAACAGCCACACCTCTTCACGCAACGAGAGCGGGCGCATCCTGCGTGACAATGTATACGGCACCCTGGAAGAAGACGCGCAGCGCCGCGACTTCACCATCAATGCCCTGTACTACGATCCGGTCAGCGAGCGCATTCTCGATTACGCCAACGGCGTGCACGATATCCGCAACCGTCTGATCCGCCTGATCGGCGACCCTGTGCAGCGCTACCAGGAAGACCCGGTACGCATGCTGCGGGCCGTGCGCTTCGCGGCCAAGCTCAACTTCGGTATCGAAAAGCACACCGTGCAGCCGATCCGCGAGCTGGCCCCGATGCTGCGCGAAATCCCTGCCGCACGCCTGTTCGAAGAAACCCTGAAGCTGTTCCTGTCCGGCTATGCGGCCGACACCTTCGAGATGCTGGTCGACCTGCAACTGTTCGACCCGCTGTTCCCGGCCAGTGCCCAGGCGCTGGAAGACCAGCCGACCTACACCCACACCCTGATCAGCCAGGCGCTGATCAACACCGACCTGCGCATCAAGCAAGGCAAGCCGGTCACCCCGGCCTTCCTGTTCGCCGCCATGCTCTGGCCGGCGCTGCCAGGGCGTGCCCTGCGCCTGCAGAGCCGCGGCATGCCGCCGATCCCGGCCCTGCAGGAAGCCGCCCACGAGCTGATCGCCGAACAGTGCCAGCGCATTGCGATCCCCAAGCGCTTCACGATGCCGATCCGCGAGATCTGGGACATGCAGGAGCGCCTGCCACGGCGCAGCGGCAAACGTGCCGACCTGCTGCTGGACAACCCGCGCTTTCGCGCCGGCTACGACTTCCTGCTGCTGCGCGAGAGCGCGGGCGAGGAAACCGACGGCCTGGGCCAATGGTGGACCGACTACCAGGACTGCAACGACAGCGAGCGCCGCGACATGATCCGTGACCTGGGCAGCCGCGACGACGGCGCCGGCGCGGGCCCGCGCAAACGCAAGCGCAGCCCGAGCAAGCGCAAGCGCGCCGACGGCGCAGGCGAGTAACGCCGCATGGTGCGTGCCTACATCGGCCTGGGCAGCAACCTGGCCGACCCGCAACAGCAACTGCGCAGCGCCCTCGAGGCGCTGGGCCGGTTGCCGGGTTCGCAACTGGCCGGTGTGTCGTCGTTCTACGCCAGCGACTCGCTGTCGCCTGGCCAGCCGCGCTACACCAACGCGGTTGCGGCGCTCGAAACCTCGCTGGCGCCGCTGGCGCTGCTCGATGCCCTGCAGGCCATCGAGGCCGACCAGGGCCGCGAACGCAAGGAACGCTGGGGGCCTCGCACCCTGGACCTGGATATCCTGCTGTATGCCGATCAGGTGCTCGACGAGCCGCGCCTGAAGGTTCCCCACTACCACATGCACGCACGCCCGTTCGTGCTGTACCCCCTGGCAGAGCTGGTGCCCGGCAACTTCTGCCTGCCCGACCAGCGCCCCCTCGCGCGATTGCTGGCAGAATGCCCGTTCGTTGGCCTCGAGCGCCTGTAACCGGGCGCTCCCCCACGCGGTAACGCCCGTAACAGCGCCTTCGTAACAATGCGGTAACAGGGTAATTGACTTCAGTCTTCGTGCTCACGACTATAGGCGTCCTGCAGCGCCCCGGCGCCGCATAAGGCGTATATAGGCCTGGAACAGGGTTGTACTCCAAACACCACAATCGATGATGTGCTGTTCCAGTAGATGAATACACGCGTTGTACGCAGTCGTTTTTCACAGCGCCTGAACGAGGATTCCTTTCATGCCAGAAGTAACCCTGACCACCCTGCAAGGCCTCAAGGCCAAGGGCGAGAAAATAACCATGCTGACCTGCTATGACGCGACCTTTGCCAAGGTGGCGAGTCAGGCCGGCGTGGAAATATTGCTGGTGGGTGACTCCCTGGGCATGGTCCTGCAGGGCCATGACAGCACCTTGCCGGTGACCAACGCCGAAATGGCCTACCACACCGCCTGCGTCAAGCGCGGCAACCAGGGTGCGCTGATTCTGGCCGACCTGCCCTTCATGGCCTGCGCCACCACCGAGCAGGCCTTCGCCAATGCCGGCGCACTGATGCAGGCCGGCGCGCACATGGTCAAGGTCGAGGGCGCCGCCTGGCTGGCCGAGACCATTCGCCTGCTGGCCGAACGCGGCGTGCCGGTGTGTGCGCACATGGGCCTCACGCCGCAGACCGTGAACATCCTGGGCGGCTACAAGGTCCAGGGCCGCCAGGAGAACCAGGCACGGCAGATGCGCGCCGACGCCATCGCCCTGGAGCAGGCCGGCGCAGCCATGCTGCTGCTCGAATGTGTGCCCAGCGAGCTGGCGGCGGAAATCACCCAGGCCGTGACCATTCCGGTCATCGGCATCGGTGCCGGCAGCGCCACCGATGGCCAGGTACTGGTGATGCACGACATGCTCGGCCTGTCGCTCAGCGGCCGCGTGCCCAAGTTCGTGAAGAACTTCATGCTCGGCCAGCCCGACATTGCCGGTGCTTTCGGTGCCTACGTGCAAGCCGTCAAGGGCGTGACCTTCCCCGGCACCGAACATGGGTTCAGCGCATGAATACCGTCAAGACCATCCTTGAACTGCGCGCTGCGGTCGCCCGCGCACGCAGCGAGGGCAAGCGCATCGGCTTCGTGCCCACCATGGGCAACCTGCACAGCGGGCATGCCGCGCTGGTGACCAAGGCCGCGCAGCGGGCCGATTTCGTGGTGGCGAGCATCTTCGTCAACCCGCTGCAGTTCGGCGCCAACGAAGACCTCGACAAGTACCCGCGCACCCTCGCCGCCGACCAGGAAAAACTCCTGCAGGCCGGCTGCCACCTGCTGTTCACCCCCAGCGTCGAAGAAATGTACCCCGACGGCATGGCGGCCCAAACCCTGGTCAGCGTGCCGCACCTGTCCGAAGGGCTGTGTGGCGCCAGCCGTCCCGGGCACTTCGAGGGTGTTGCCACGGTGGTCAGCAAGCTGTTCAACATGGTCCAGCCCGACCTGGCCGTGTTCGGCCAGAAGGACTTCCAGCAACTGGCGGTGATCCGCGCGCTGGTGCGCGACCTCAACCTGCCCATCCAGATCATCGGCGAGCCGACCGTGCGCGCCGAGGACGGCCTGGCCCTGTCGTCGCGCAACGGTTACCTGACCGACGCACAACGTGCCACTGCGCCCACGATCTACCGCACCCTGAGCCGGATCGCCCAGGCAATCGGCCAGGGCCGCCGTGACTTCGAGGTGCTGATCGCCGAAGGTCGGCAACAACTGGTGGAGGCCGGCTTCAAGCCCGACTACCTGGAAATCCGTCAGGCGCTGAACCTGCGCCCGGCAGCGGCGCACGACCGCGACCTGGTGATTCTGGTGGCAGCGGTACTGGGCGCCACGCGCCTGATCGACAACCTGCACCTGAACCTCGACGAACAGTGACAACGCACCCGGCCGGGCTGCCGGGCAATTAACCTGCCACACTGGAAACGGGCCCGTCTTTCCAGTGTCAAAGGCAGTTCACGTACCAAGGAAACCTGCAGCGATGGCGTACTACCGCACCCCCCACGATGTCACTACGCTGCCCGCCTGGCAGGCGCTCCAGCAACACCGCAGCGCCATGCAGGGCTTCAGCATGCGCGATGCGTTCAACGCCAACCCGCAGCGCTTCGAGCAGTTCAGCCTGAGCAGCTGCGGGCTGTTTCTGGACTATTCGAAAAACCTCATCGACCACCAGACCCGCGACCTGCTGGTGGGGCTGGCCAACGAAGTGGGCCTGCAGGACGCGATCAAGTCGCTGTTCGCCGGCGAAATCGTCAACGCCTCCGAAGGCCGCCCGGCCCTGCATACCGCGCTGCGGCGCCCGGTGGGCGACAAGCTGAGCGTCAATGGCGTGAACATCATGCCCGACGTGCACAAGGTGCTGAATCAGGTCACCGAGCTGGTGGGGCGCATCCACGACGGCCTGTGGCGCGGCTACAGCGAAAAGCCGATCACCGACGTGGTCAACATCGGCATCGGCGGCTCGTTCCTCGGCCCGGAGCTGGTCTCCGAAGCCCTGCTGCCCTACGCCCAGCGCGGCGTGCGCTGCCACTACCTGGCCAATATCGACGGCAGCGAATTCCACGAGCTGTCGGCCAAGCTGCGTGCCGAGACCACGCTGTTCATCGTGTCGTCCAAATCCTTCAATACCCTGGAAACCCTGAAGAACGCCCAGGCGGCTCGGGTCTGGTACCTGGCCCAGGGTGGTTCGGAAGCCGAGCTGTACAAGCACTTCATCGCCGTATCGAGCAACAAGGCCGCTGCGGTGGCCTTCGGTATCCGTGAAGAGAACATCTTCCCGATGTGGGACTGGGTAGGCGGACGCTATTCGCTGTGGTCGGCCATCGGCCTGCCGATCGCCCTGGCCATCGGCACCGCCAACTTCAAGGAGCTGCTGTCGGGTGCCCACACCATGGACCAGCACTTCCAGACCGCACCGTTCGAGCAGAACATGCCGGTGCTGCTGGCCTTGCTGGGCGTGTGGTATGGCAACTTCTGGGGCGCCCAGAGCCACGCGATCCTGCCGTACGACCATTACCTGCGCAACATCACCAAGCACCTGCAGCAACTGGACATGGAGTCCAACGGCAAGAGCGTGCGCCAGGACGGCACCCCGGTCGACCACGACACCGGGCCGGTGATCTGGGGCGGCGTGGGCTGCAACGGCCAGCATGCCTATCACCAGTTGCTGCACCAGGGCACCCAGCTGATCCCGGCCGACTTCATCGTGCCGGTGGTGAGCTTCAACCCGGTGGCCGACCACCACCAGTGGCTGTACGCCAACTGCCTGTCCCAGAGCCAGGCGTTGATGCTCGGCAAGACCCGCGCCGAAGCCGAGGCCGAGCTGCGCGACAAGGGCATGGCCGAAGCCGAGGTACAGCGCCTGGCGCCGCACAAGGTGATCCCGGGCAACCGTCCGAGCAACACCCTGGTGGTGGAGCGTATCAGCCCGCGGCGCCTGGGCGCGCTGGTGGCGATGTACGAGCACAAGGTGTTCGTGCAGAGCGTGGTGTGGGGCATCAATGCCTTCGACCAGTGGGGTGTGGAGCTGGGCAAGGAACTGGGCAAGGGCGTGTACCAGCGCCTGACCGGCGGTATCGAAGAGCCGGCCGAAGATGCCTCGACCCAGGGCCTGATCAACTACTTCCGCGGGCGTCACCGGGGCTAAGGGCTACACTGTCGGGATGTTGTTGTACCCATCGCGGGCCAAGCCCGCTCCCACAGGTACGATGTACACCTCGTGGGAGCGGGCTTGGCCCGCGATGGGAGCGACACCTATCCAACAGGAAAGGGCCCCCCAATGTTCGATATCAGCGACTACCCCGAAGCCGATGCCGTCAGCAAGGCGGCACAACTCTCCCAGGCCGACTACCAGCGCCTGTATCGCCAGTCCGTAGACGATCCCGACACCTTCTGGGCCGAACAAGCCAGGCGCCTGGACTGGGTCAGCCCCTGGTCGGCTGTTCAGCAGAGCGATCTGCGCACGGGCCAGGCAACCTGGTTCAAGGATGCCAAGCTCAACGTCAGCTACAACTGCCTGGACCGCCACCTGGCTCAGCGCGGCGACCAGCCGGCGATCATCTGGGAAGGCGACGACCCGCAGCAGTCCACCACCCTCACCTACCGCCAGGTTCATCAGCAGGTGTGCCGCCTGGCCAACGTGCTCAAGCAGCGCGGGGTGAAAAAGGGCGACCGGGTGTGCATCTACATGCCGATGATTCCCGAAGCTGCCTTCGCCATGCTGGCCAGTACCCGCATCGGCGCGATTCACTCGGTGGTGTTCGGCGGCTTTTCCCCCGACGCCCTGCGCGACCGCATCCTCGACGCCGACTGCCGCACGGTGATTACCGCCGACGAAGGCGTGCGCGGCGCCAGGAGCATTGGCCTGAAGAACAACGTCGACAAGGCCCTGCAAAGCTGCCCGGACGTCAGCAGCGTGGTGGTGGTACGCCGCACCGGCGGCCCGGTGGACTGGAACGAAGCCCGCGACCTCTGGTACCACGAGGCAATCAGCCAGGTGGGCGACGACTGCCCGCCCGAGCCGATGGATGCGGAAGACCCGCTGTTCATCCTCTACACCTCCGGCAGCACCGGCAAGCCCAAGGGCGTGCTGCACACCACCGCCGGCTACCTGCTGCAGGCCGCCCTGACCTTCAAGGTGGTGTTCGACTACCGCGACGGCGAGGTGTTCTGGTGCACCGCCGATGTCGGCTGGGTAACCGGCCACAGCTACATCGTCTACGGCCCGCTCGCCAACGGCGCCACCACCCTGATGTTCGAAGGCGTGCCCAACTACCCCGATGCCTCGCGCTTCTGGCAGGTGGTCGACAAGCACCAGGTGAACATCTTCTATACCGCCCCCACCGCTCTGCGGGCACTGATGCGCGAAGGTTCGGCGCCGCTCGACGGTACCTCGCGCAAGAGCCTGCGCCTGCTGGGCAGCGTGGGCGAGCCGATCAACCCGGAAGCCTGGGAATGGTACTTCGAGAAGGTCGGTGAGAAGCGCTGCCCGATCGTCGACACCTGGTGGCAGACCGAGACCGGCGGCATCATGCTCAGCCCGCTGGTCAGCGCCCGCCACATCAAGCCCGGTTGTGCCACCCGTCCGCTGTTCGGCGTGCAGCCAGTGCTGCTGGACGACAAGGGCGCGCTGATCGAGGGCCCCGGCAGCGGGCTGCTGGCGATCAAGGCCAGTTGGCCGGGGCAGATCCGCAGCGTATACGGCGATCATCAGCGCATGATCGACACCTACTTCAAACCCCTGCCGGGCTACTACTTCACCGGCGACGGCGCGCGCCGCGATGCCGATGGCGACCTGTGGATAACCGGGCGCATCGACGACGTGATCAACGTGTCCGGGCACCGCATCGGCACTGCCGAGGTGGAAAGTGCCCTGGTGCTGCACGACAGCATCGCCGAAGCCGCCGTGGTCGGGTACCCTCACGACCTGAAGGGCCAGGGCATCTATGCCTTCGTCACGCCCATGAACGGCGTGACCCCGGACGACCACCTCAAGCAGGCACTGCTGGCGCTGGTCAGCAAGGAGATCGGCAGCTTTGCCAAACCCGAGCTGATCCAGTGGGCGCCAGCACTGCCCAAGACCCGCTCGGGCAAGATCATGCGCCGCATCCTGCGCAAGATCGCCTGCAACGAGCTGGACAACCTGGGCGACACCTCGACCCTGGCCGACCCGAGCGTGGTCCAAGGCCTGATCGACAAACGCCTGAACCAATGAACGGCACCGCGGCGACGGTGCCTCAAGGTACCCATGGAAGCGCTACGCCGCCGTATCGAAACACAGTTGCTGAGCCTCACGGGCCTGGCCCTGGGCCAACTCGACCTCGAACAGCCCAAGGGCGACCCCGGGCTGTTCGGCCCGCGCAGCATCAGCTGGCAGGTGCACGGGGATTTCCCCAGCATGCTCATCGGCGGTATCAGCGCCTTGCTGCTGCAGGTGCTGCACCCGCTGGCCCTGGCCGGGGTGTGGGACCACTCCAGCTTTCGCCAGGACATCATCGGCCGCCTGCGCCGCACCAGCCAGTTCATCTCCGGCACCACCTTCGGCTCCACCCGCGACGCCGAATGGCTGATCGACAAGGTACGCACCATTCACCTGCAGGTGGTGGGGACCGCGGCCGATGGCCGCCCGTATGCCGCCAGTGACCCGGACCTGCTGACCTGGGTGCACGTGGCCGAAGTCAGCAGCTTCATGGCCGCGCACCTGCGCTACCGCAACCCGCACCTCTCGCTGGCCGACCAGGACGCCTACTACGCCGAGATCGCCCTGGTGGCCGAACGCCTGGGGGCTCGCAACGTGCCGCGTTCGCGCCAGGCGGTGGCGCACTACCTGCAAGCCATGCGTCCGCAACTGGTATGCGACGAGCGCAGCCGCGAAGTGGTGCGTGTGTTGCTGGAGGCCCCGGCGCCGAGCCGCCTGGCCAAACCGGTGGCCAACCTGATGATGCAGGCGGGGATCAACCTGCTGCCCGATTGGGCCGGCGAACTGCTCGAGCGCACGCCGCACCCGCTCAAGCGGCGGCTGGTAGGCCTGGGCATCGACAGCACGGCGCCGGTACTGCGCTGGGCCATGCGCGACAGTTCGCTGCACCGGGCCAGGCGGCGAGTGGGCTGCGCCTGAACAGGTGCAAGGCACCCGCCTGCTGTTAAACTGCACGCCCGCAAACCAAGGCTACGTGCATGTCCTCCTTGAATCAGGCGCTGCGCGCCGCCCTCGACGCCCGCCAGCAGCTTCTAAGTGAGCTGCACGCCCAGGGCACCGACTGTTACCGGCTGTTCCACGGCAGCCAGGAAGGCGCGGGCGGACTGACCGTCGACCGCTATGGCCCGCAGTTGCTGGTACAGAGCTTTCACCACACCCTCGAGCGCGATGCCCTGCTGGACCTGCATGGGCACATCGAGCGCGAACTGGGCCTGCCACTGCTGCTGGTGTACAACGACCGCTCCCAGGGCAACAGCCGCATCGACCGGCGCGACCCGGTCTACCAGCCCAGCGAGGCCGCGCTGGCCGACCTGGTCGGTCACGAGTGGGGCCTGAACTACCGCGTGCGCGGTCGCCATGCCGGCCAGGACCCGCTGCTGTTTCTGGACCTGCGCAATGCCCGTGGCTGGGTCAAGCAACACAGTGCCGGCAAACGCGTGCTCAACCTGTTCGCCTATACCTGCGGGGTAGGCCTGAGCGCTGCCGCCGGGGGTGCCAGCGCGGTGTGCAACCTGGATTTCGCCGAAGGCAACCTGGCCGTTGGCCGCGAGAACGGCGCACTCAACCCGCAACTGGCGCCCATGGAGTTCATCCAGTCCGACTACTTTCCGGCCATTCGCCAGCTGGCAGGCCTGCCGGTCAGCCAGCGTCGCGGGCACAAGCTGCCGGCCTACCCGCGCCTGGAGCCGCGCGAGTTCGACCTGGTACTGCTCGACCCGCCTGCCTGGGCCAAGAGCGCGTTCGGCACCGTCGACCTGCTGCGTGATTACCAGAGCCTGCTCAAGCCCGCCCTGCTGAGCACGGCCGAAGGCGGCGTGCTGATCTGCTGCAACAACCTGGCCAAGGTCGGCCTCGACGACTGGCGCGAGCAGGTGCTGCGTTGCGCACAGAAGATCGGCCGCCCGGTGCGGGAATGGCAGGTGCTCAAGCCGGCAGACGACTTCCCGTCACTGGACGGACAGCCGCCCCTGAAGTGCTTGATCCTGCAGCTGTAAGTGGAAAAAACCGCAGGTAGTCCGGTATTTCGGACTACCTTCGGAACCGAATTAACGTGCCATACTCCAAGCACTCCCGCTCTAGACAGACGACGCCGCACATGCCCAAAGGATTGAAACGCGCCCTCGGCGCCTTGTTGGCCGGCCTGGCCCTGTACAGCCTCCTCGGTTTCCTGATCCTGCCTGGCGTAGCCTTGCGCATCGCCAATCAGCAGTTGGCCAGTTACGCCACCGTGCCGGCGCACATCCAGCGTATCGAGCTCAATCCGTTCAGCCTCGAGCTGACGCTATGGGGCTTGCAGATCGGCGAGACCGGCAAGGAGCAGGTCGGCTTCGAACGCCTCTACGCCAACCTGCAGCTCGACAGCCTGTGGTCCGGTGCCCTGCACCTGGCAGCCGTCGAGCTGGACAAGCCGCGCACCGAGCTGCTGTTCGCCAAGGACGGCAGCCTGAACCTGACCCAGCTGTTCAAGCTGCCGCCCAGCGAGCCCAAGGCCGAGACACCGGCAAGCGAACCGTTCCCGCTGCGCATCGGCAGCATCAAGCTGAGCGAGGGCTACCTGCACTTCCAGGACCTGCGCCCGAGCGAGCCGATCGAATTCCTCTACGACTCGATGAACCTGGAGCTGAAGAACCTCAGCACCCTGCCCGACGACAACGCCGACATGACCCTGGTGGCCGCCGGGCCAGAGGGCGGGCGCATCGACTGGGCCGGCACCATCAGCCTGGTACCGATCGCCTCCGAAGGCACCCTCAAGGTCACCGACGGCAAGATGAAGGTGTGGTGGCCGTACGTGCGCGACGCCCTGCCGCTGGTGCTTGAAGACGGCGTGCTCAACCTGGACACCCATTACAAGCTCAACCTGTCGAAGGAAACCGAGCTGCTGCTGGACAACGCCTCGCTCAGCATCGCCCCCTTCGCGATCAAGGCCCCGGACGGTCGCCCGCTGGCCCGCCTGGCCCGACTGGACGTGAGTGAAACCACGGTCGACCTGGCCAAACAGCTGGTCACGGTCGGCAAGATCCGCAGTGAAAAGCTGGAAACCTGGGCTGCCCTGGAAGCCGACGGCCAGCTCGACTGGCAAAAACTCTTCGCCAGCCAGCCTGCCAAGGCCACCCCCAAGGAAAAGGCCGAGCCGGCCACTGCCGGGGCCGCGCCGCAGGAAGCCAGCGCCAAGGTCGCGCCCGGCAAGCCGTGGCAGGTGCTGCTGCGCGACGTGCAACTGCGCAACTACCAGGTTCATCTGGCCGATCGCTCGCAGAAAGAAGCGGTGGCGCTGGATGTCGGCCCGCTCAACCTCGACCTGCAGAACTTCGACAGCCTCAACAAGAGCCCCTTCACCCTCAAGCTCGACAGCGGCGTCGGCCGCCAGGGCAAGCTGCAGGCATCGGGTGAGGTCAACCTGGCACCGGTCAGCGCCCGGCTCAAGGTCAGCACACAGGACATCGACCTGCGGGTAGCCCAGGCCTACATCAGCCCGTTCATTCGCCTGGAGCTGCGCAGCGGCATGCTCGGCAGCGACCTGAACGTGGACCTGAAGAACACCGCCCCGCTGGCGTTCAGCGTCACCGGCAAGGCGCAGGTCAATCAGTTGCATACCCTGGACACCATCAAGGGCCGTGACTTCGTCAAATGGCAGCAACTGAACGTGGACGGCCTGGACTATCGCCACGGCGATGCGCTGAGCATTGCCAAGGTGACCCTGCAGCAGCCCTATGCCCGCTTCATGATCAACGAAGACCGCACCACCAGCGTGGATGACCTGCTGATTCCGCAGCCGGCCAACGGCGCCGCCAAGCCCCAGGGCAAGCGCACGGCCAGCAATGAAAAGCCCCTGGGTATCCGTATCGGTGGCATCGACATCAACGATGGCTCGGCCAACTTCGCCGACTTCAGCCTGACGCCCAACTTCGCCACCGCCATCCAGCAGCTCAACGGCCAGATCGGCACCATCGACAACCGCCAGCCACACCCGGCCAAGGTCGATATCAAGGGCAAGGTGGATCGTTATGCGCCCGTCACCATCAAGGGCGCGCTCAACCCGTTCGACCCTATGGCCAGCCTGGACATCGCCACCAGCTTCAAGCGTGTCGAGCTGACGACCCTGACGCCGTACTCGGGCAAGTTCGCCGGCTACCGGATTCGCAAGGGCCGCCTGAACCTGGACCTGCATTACCTGATCACCAAGGGCCAGCTCAAGGCCGAGAACAAGGTGGTGGTCGAGCAGTTGCAACTGGGTGAGAAGGTCGACAGCCCCGACGCCGTCAACCTGCCGATTCGCCTGGCGATCGCGCTGCTCAAGGACACCGAGGGCAAGATCTCCATCGAGTTGCCGGTGTCGGGCGACCTCAACAACCCGCAGTTCAGCGTAATGCCGATCGTGTGGCAGACCCTGCGCAACCTGGTGCTGCGCGCCGCCCAGGCGCCGTTCAAGTTCATCGGCGGGCTGGTCAGTGGTGGCGGTTCCGAAGACCTGGGCACCGTGTCCTTCGCCCCCGGCTCAAGCGAGCTGAGCAGCGATGCCCAGGGCTCGCTGGACAAGCTGGCGGCAGCACTCAAGGAACGCCCTGCCCTGCGCCTGGAAATCGAAGGCACCAGCGCCCAGAGCAGCGACGGGCCACTGATTGCCGCACAGCGTCTGGATCGTGAGTACCAGAGCACCTACTACAAGATCCTTCAGCGTCGCGGCGACAAGGTGCCGGCACAGGCCTCGCAACTGCAGGTGCCCGATGGCGACAAGCCGGCCATGCTCGAGGGCATCTACCGTACCCGTCTCAAGCAGCAGCCACCGGCCGAGTGGGAGCAGCTGGACCGTGCACAGCGTACTGCCAAGCTGCAGGAAGCGGTGATCAAGTCGTGGGCAGAGAGCACCGTGCTGCTGCGTCAGCTCGGTCAGGCACGCGCCAGCAGCATCAAGGACTACCTGGTCGACAAGGGTCAGTTGCAAGACGACCGGGTGTACTTCATCGACGCCACGCTGGGCCAGGCCGAAGCGGATGGCCGGGTGATCTCGCCCCTGCACCTGGACGCCGAGTAGGGCTGGCGGGAGCACTGGCGCCAGGCCAGCGTTCCAACGCACAAAGAAAAGCCCCGGCTGACTGCGCCGGGGCTTTAGGGTTGGCCACCTCCGTGTGGCCTTTCGCATGAACCGTCAGGATCAGCGAGCGAAACGCTTACTCAGCTTTCAGGCCATCAGCCGAAACGGCTTTCACGCCCTTGATTTTCTTGGCGATGTTCACCGCAGTGGTTTTCTGCGCTTCGGTGATCGCGGTGGTCGAGGACAGGGAAACCACACCTTTGTTGGTTTCGACCTTGATGTCGGTACCCGGGATGCCTTTCTCGGTGACCAGGTCGGCTTTGACCTTGGTGGTGATCCAGGTATCGGAAGTTTCTTCTTTGGCCTTGGTCATTTCACCAGCAGCCAGCATCATCGGTGCTTGCGATGCAGGTTGGGCTGCAAAGGCGGCGTTAGCCATGGTCAGGGTCAGCGCGGTGGCAGTAGCAGCAGCAATAGCGAACTTCTTCATACGAGACACTCCTGTTTTTCGAAAGGTCTGCGCCGTCATTCCTGGCAGCAGGTAACAGGGATATTGCAGAAGCTGTGCCAATCCGAATAAAAAATAAAACCTTTAAAAATCAATAGCTTAAAAATCACCAAAAAATAGCCCATCGTGCACATTGCATGCTTTGCGATGGATGCGCGTGCAAGTTGCATGTTCACAAAATACCGCCGCACCCATGCCCGGGAATCCAACGGGCGTTGCAATATGTACCACTGCCTTCAACAGGGCACCCTCTAACGTGGCAGGCGTCGTGAGCCGGATGAACCGGGTCCCCCGCTGCAGGAAACGCCATGATCGTGATGCCCTACTTTGAGCCCGGCACCTTGCGCGCAGGCTTCATCACCGCGCTGGAGACCGCACAGCGCGACCTGAGCCTGAGCATCATCGAAGCGCGGTGGCTGCGTCGCCTGGCCGATCAAACGTCCCTGCCGGCGAGCATGCGGGTGGAGGTGACAGGCAACCTGCAGCCACTGTCTGCCAATTGCCTGGTCATTCATCAGCGCGACCCGCTGCTTGAGGCGACCTACCTGTACAGCCCATTGCATGGCGTACAGGGCTTCAACACGCTGCAACAGCTTGAAAGTGCCCTGCAGGCACAGCTGACTCACCTGGGCGTGCCGAGCGAACCGCTGCAGTTCGTGAACCTGAGCGATGCCGTGTTCACCCGGTGGTCACACCACCTGATGCAACAGCAAATCGATCTGCTGCGGGGGCAATCGGGCGGGCTGGCCAAACTGCCCACCCTGACCGGTGTTCTCGACAGTTGCTTGAGCACAGCCTTCTCGACGCTGCTGGAGGGCGTCGACGACATCGCGCAACAACGGGTCCAGGTCATTGCCAGTAACGCCAGCGTGGTGCGCACGCAGGCCCTGGCCGATGTTGCACTGGACGCGTTCAGCGGCCAGCCGCTGGGCATCGACCTGAAGCGCCGCTTCGTACGCGATGGCACCGCAACGCACGACACGCCCGACCCGCTCGCCTGCGAGCAGGCCCTTGCCAGCACTGCCAAGGCCGTTCCGGGGGCCTTTGCACAGGCGCTGCGAAGCTATTGGAGCAGTGTCGACAACGACGTGGGCAGCGATAACCGCGAAGCCCTGGCTCTTGGCCTTGCCGACAACTACTGTCGTACGCTGTTGCGAGCGGCCAATGAACAACGCATCGACACCCCTCAGCTGCAATGGCTGCGTGAAGCGCTGATCCCCGACCTGGGCGCCTTGCGGGTGTGTAGCCTGGCGTTGGTGCCAGCGGCTCAGGACATGGGTAGGACGGTGCTGCTGGCCGACAGCCTGGCCCTGCAGCAACCGACCGATACCAGCAAGGGGGTGTTCCTGTTCAGCACACGAACCGGGTTCCAACACTTCGCCGATCAGGCCGCCCTTGAACGGCATTGCCAGGCCCTGCTCACACAACCTGCTTGCCCCGCCTCGATCAGCCGCGATGACTGGGAGCAGTTGCAAGCCAGCGCGACACCTGTGGTCAGGCTGGTCGAGGTCGGCCAACCGATGTTCCTCGCACTTGCTGATGCGCTGATCGCACTGGTCAACCGGCGTCTTGCCCACGCACTACGCTTCCCGGGTGCCCAGAGCAGCACGGCCATGGCCGGGGTCGAAGATGCACTGGACATGCGCGCGCTGGTGGACAGGCGCCTGACCCACCTGGGGGTCAACGGTCGATGGCTGCCCGATGCACAGCCAGCAGTCGCCATGAGGCTGCCCGTGCCACCCAGCCAGAGCGTTACGCTGGTAGAGCGCCTCACCCGTGCCAGGGCACTGCATCAGCTGTTTCAATCCCTGGCCACCGCCCAGCCGAAGGTGCAGTCCTGTGTTCTGGACATGCTTGCCCCCAGCCTCGACGCCATCAGCGACGGCCAGTTGCACCCCTTGGACATTCAGCTCAAATGGGCAGAAAAGACTGGCACGGTGGTCGACAGGTTTCTCGAACAGCTGGGCGAAACAGGCAACCAGCACGCGCCGCAGGATCAGGTGCAGGTGCAGGACCGGCAAGGCTTGCCACTGTCGTGGCCGTCGGCACCCGTGATCCGGCAACAGATCGACACCCTTAAAGCGGGCTTTGCCTCGACCTACCTTGAACAACTCGAGGCGTTCGACACGGGTCGGTTACGCCTGAAGGACAGTGTGGTGTCCCCGCTCACGAGCATGCGCAGCTTGTACGAAGCGCTACTGCGCATCGAACTGGAGCAAGCCCGCGAGAACGGCGTGATCGATGACGCGCTGCTCGACCTGCTGCAGCAAGCATTGGACCGGCCGGGGCACAGTGCCATTCGCCTGCACAGCCTGAGCTTGTCGGTACCCGGCAAGGCCGGGCTGCTGCCACTGGCCGATACATTCGTGCTGCAGCGGGCAACGGCCGACAATGACAGCCTGTTGCTCTGGTCACCGCTGGAGCCACTGAGCCAATTCAGCAGCGAAGCAGCCTTGCGCTCTGAAATGACCGGCGCATTCGACGACCCGGAGAAGCTTCATCAGTGGCTGAGCCTGGTGAACGCCGAAGACCTGCGCAACTGGCACACCCTGGCGCAGCTTCCAGGTGCCAGTCAGCCCAGCGTACGTCTCATCGAACAAAGCGAGCTGTTCGCGTTTGTTGAACACAGTGCGGCACGCTTTCGTGCTGCAACCCGGCGTTACTACCTGGGCTATGCCCTGCGCAGCAGGCTCGGCACCTCATTGCTGCAACGCTTCATCGATAACCAGACCGCCAGGCACCCGTTCGAAGGGGCCTTGCAGCGAGTACGCGACAGCCTCGAGGGTCAGTATTTGCGCACCCTTCTACCGGCATGGCTATGCAACGCGACACCGCAGCAAATGAAAAACTACGCGCAACTGGTGCAGGCCTGCGCCCGTGTCAGCAACCCCAAGTTCAACTACCTGTTCTCGATCCCAACGCTCAACGACTTCGCCAATCAGCAGCTCAAGGCAGGGCTCGCCCAGGATTACCCGAGCGCACCGGACGATCCCGACCTGATTACCGTCACCTTCACGCACTTCACCCCCAACCTGGTAATGCCCGGCCAGACGCCCTCGCCGATTTCCTCGGACCTGGCCACCACCACCAAGACACTGAGCGAGTACGCCCTGACCCACAGCCGGTTGACCGGCACAGCGACAAGCATGAAGGTCAGCGTCACGCGACCAGGCATGGCACCTGAAGCGCTGGAAGCAGCCACCATCCGCAACATGATCGACCGCCTCGACGTGGCCAGTGCATACCGTGCCCTGCTCGAGAAGAAGTTCACCCCGCAGGATCCCGACTACCTCGAACGCCGTCATCGCTACACGCTGGTAGCCACCGCCTACCTGATGGAAGAGGGGTATCAGCATTTTCTGGACAACAAACTATCGGCCAAGGCGCTTTACTACTTTTCCCATGTGCTGGCCAAGCCGGATGCCCTCGCCCGCGACCTGGTCGAGGGCAGGAAGATCACCCTGTGCCAATTGCAGCTACGGGCCGAGCAAGGGTTCGCCCCCGATACCGTGAGGGGCATGTATGTGATCGGCCCGCAGGGCGAACAGGACGGGCCCCTGGTGTTGTACTGCGCCTACCGGCCACACAAGATGTTGCTCGAGTTCAAGGACCAGGGCGCACTGCGCAGTGCCATCCTTTCGGACCCAGAGCTGCAACGAGATATTCTGAACCGGCTTCCCGACACGGTGCAGTCGCGATACGACCACAACGGCTTTCTTCACCCCCACCTGTTCTGGTCCTCATCGGACCTGTTCGATTTCTCGCCCACCCCCGGTGCGGTTCAACTGGTGCGCAGCGAGATCGAAGGCAATGCCCTTGACTACCTGTTCACCGAGAACGTGGCATTCCTGCGGGCACTGACCAAGGCACGCACGGTAACTACCGCCGAGGAATACTGGAATGTGCTGCGCTATGTAATGGGCCTTGCCATCGAGCAGAGTTCGTTTTTCCTGCCTGGAAAGCTGGCAGCCATGCTCAGCTCGCTACAGAGTGTCCAGTGGTTGCAGGCATCCGGTAACGCCGCTTTGCAGCACAACTGGGGCGAATCGCTTGCGGAGTTCGTCACCGCCCTGAGTGGCCTGGTCATGATGCGCCCAGGTGGCTCGAGCGTGAGCAGGAAGACACCTGACGAGCCTTCACCCGTCACGCCTGCACTGGAACTGGACCCTGCCTGGAACGAGGTACTGCTCAACCCCCTGGTACCCAACCGGCTGAGTGACCTGCAGGCGCAGAACGTGCAACTCAAGGACATGGTCCGCAACACCACCCTGGGGCTTTATTTCGCCCCGGGTACCGAACGTTTCTATTGCGTGATCGCGGGCCACGTCTATGAAGTGGCCAAGCCAGCACAGCAGTGGCAGATCATCAAGCAGGGCCGACTCGGGCCCACACTGCAAAGAACGGGAAATCAGTGGCAGGTTGATCTGCAGGAAGGCTTGCGTGGCGGCGGCGCGGCCTACAGCAGTTTCGAATCAGCCCTGGCCGACGAAGACATATCCCTGCGCTACACCACGCTGGCTTCGGGGATGAAGAACATTGCCGCGCTCCAGCCGACCAAGTACCAGATGCTACTGCGTGCCCATGCCTTGAGCCGCCACTATCTGGACACCTGCCTGAAGAACCTCAACCTGTCTTCGCCCCAGGCGCCCCTGCCGCCCGAGACACTGAGCATCTTGCAAAACGTGTTCGACCACCCTCCCTCCGACCAGACAGTACGCCTGCTGCGTGACTATACCCAGCGGATACTGGACGAGCTGTTGTCGGCCTCGATGGACACGGTCACCTCCAAACGCCTCGTGGTGGGCATGAACATGCCCGATCAGCGCGATACCTACGGTTTCACCTACCACAACGACCCCGGCAAGCGGATCTTTCTCACCGAGCGCGTGTTCACCCTGCCATGGGACGTTTCGATTTACGCAACGCCACCGGCCATCGAGCTGCTCGCCCACCAGCAAGCAACGACGCTGATACACGAGCTGTCACACCAGGTGCTTCGAACCGTGGATATCGCCTACGTGGAAGCCGCGGCCCCCTTCCCGGACCAGATCAGCCAGCACACGCGGGGCGGGCGTATCGCCTATCAGACGATCCTTGGCTACAAACAGAACGGGCTCTCGATCAACACCCCCGCCCAGGCGCTGTTCAGAACCTTCGACACCTCGAGCCAGACCTGGAGAGATATCAGGAAAAAGGATGGACGAGCCCTGCCCGCGATCTTTCGGCTAAGCAAGACAAACACCCTGGCGGCTGCACGCACTGCGTTCTACAGCGATCCGCAGGTACGCACCGACCTGATCCTGGCCAACGCCGACTCGCTGAGCCTGATCATCACCAACCTGGGGCGCAGGCGCTTTGCCGGCGCTGCCGGCTGAAAGCAAAAAAAATGCCCCGTATCCTGCGATACGGGGCATTGGCACTACCGGGCAGTTACCTGCCCTGCTGCATCATCAGACGCCCGACGCCTTGGCGGCGGCAACGTCCTTGATCGACAGCTTGATACGGCCGCGGTTGTCCACGTCCAGTACCAGTACTTCGACTTCCTGGCCTTCTTTCAGGATGTCGGTCACTTTCTCGACGCGAGCATCGCTCAGCATGGAGATGTGAACCAGACCGTCCTTGCCCGGCAGGATGTTGACGAATGCACCGAAGTCGACGATGCGCTCGACCTTGCCGACGTAGATCTTGCCGATCTCGGCTTCGGCAGTGATGCTCAGAACGCGCTGGCGCGCAGCTTCTGCAGCATCCTTGGTTTCGCCGAAGATCTTGATCGAACCGTCGTCTTCGATATCGATCGACGCCTTGGTTTCTTCGCAGATGGCACGGATGGTTGCGCCGCCCTTGCCGATGACGTCGCGAATCTTGTCGGTGTCGATCTTCATCGCGATCATGGTCGGTGCGTTTTCCGAAAGCTCGGTACGCGACTGGCCAATGATCTGGTTCATCTGGCCGAGGATGTTCAGGCGCGCTTCCAGGGCCTGGCCCAGGGCGATTTCCATGATCTCTTCGGTGATGCCGTTGATCTTGATGTCCATCTGCAGCGCGGTCACACCCTTGGCGGTACCGGCTACCTTGAAGTCCATGTCGCCCAGGTGGTCTTCATCACCCAGGATGTCGGTCAGGATGGCGAACTTCTCGCCCTCTTTGACCAGACCCATGGCGATACCGGCTACCGGCGCCTTCATCGGTACACCAGCGTCCATCAGGGCCAGGGAAGCGCCACAGACCGAAGCCATCGAGCTCGAACCGTTGGATTCGGTGATCTCCGACACCACGCGGATGGTGTACGGGAACACGTCGGCGGCCGGCAGCATGGCCTGGACCGAACGACGGGCCAGACGGCCGTGACCGATTTCGCGACGACCAGCACCGCCCATGCGGCCACACTCGCCCACCGAGAACGGCGGGAAGTTGTAGTGCAGCATGAAGGGGTCTTTGCGCTCGCCTTCCAGGGTGTCCAGCAGCTGTGCGTCACGTGCAGTACCCAGGGTCGCAACGACCAGGGCCTGGGTTTCGCCACGGGTGAACAGGGCCGAACCGTGGGTTTTCGGCAGCACGCCGACTTCGATGTTCAGCGGGCGCACGGTCTTGGTGTCGCGACCATCGATACGTGGCTTGCCGTTGACGATGTTTTCGCGAACGGTGCGGTATTCGATTTCACCGAAGATCTCTTTGACTTCAGCGGCAGTCGGCTGGCCTTCTTCGCCGGAGAACTTGGCGATGACCTGCTCGCGCAGCTCGCCCAGGCGAGCGTAACGGTCGGCCTTGACGGTGATGGTGTAGGCATCGGACACCGCGGCACCGAATTCGCCACGAATGGCGCTCAGCAGCGGGGTGTTCTCGGCCTTGGCAGTCCAGTCCCAGGTAGGCTTGGCGGCTTCGGCAGCCAGCTCCTTGACGGCCTGGATCACGGCCTGGAATTCGTCGTGGGCGAACAGCACGGCGCCCAGCATCTGGTCTTCGGTCAGCTCCTTGGCTTCCGATTCGACCATCAGCACGGCGTCGGAGGTACCGGCAACGACCATGTCCAGGCTCGAGGCAGCCAGTTGCTCGTAGGTCGGGTTCAGCAGGTAGCCGGTGCTTTCGTGGAAAGCGACACGGGCGGCGCCGATAGGGCCTTCGAACGGAATGCCGGAGATGGCCAGCGCAGCCGAGGTACCGATCATGGCAGCGATGTCCGGATCGGTTTTCTTGCTGGTGGAAACGACGGTGCAGACAACCTGCACTTCGTTCATGAAGCCTTCAGGGAACAGCGGACGGATCGGACGGTCGATCAGACGCGAGGTCAGGGTCTCTTTCTCGGAAGGACGGCCTTCACGCTTGAAGAAACCACCAGGGATCTTGCCGGCGGCGTAGGTCTTTTCCTGATAGTGAACGGACAGGGGGAAGAAGCCTTTGCCTGGATCGGCCTGTTTGGCACCGACCACGGTCACCAGCACGGTGACATCGTTGTCGACGGTGACCAATACGGCGCCGGACGCTTGACGAGCAATACGGCCCGTCTCGAGGGTAACGGTCGATTGACCGAACTGGAATTTCTTGATTACCGGGTTCACGGTTTCCTACCTTCTTCAGTGGCTCTGGGGGAACTGGTTCTTGCGAATTCTTGGGCAGCACAGGGAATCGGCCCTGTTGGCAGTCCAGATAAAACTAGAGGTTGGGAGCCTGCCCTGCCCTTGCGGTAAACCGCGCGGGCGAGGCAGACAGCCAACCTCATAGATACGCGCGGCGTGCTCACCCGCGCGGGGGCCGAAGCCCTCGGCGGATGACAGCAGCACGCCGTGCACACCACTGACCAGGCCGCTATTAGCGACGCAGGCCCAGACGACCGATCAGGGCGCTGTAACGAGTGGTGTCTTTACCTTTCAGGTAGTCCAGCAGCTTGCGACGCTGGTTTACCATGCGGATCAGACCACGACGGGAGTGGTGGTCTTTACCGTTGGCCTTGAAGTGGCCTTGCAGCTTGTTGATGTTGGCGGTCAGCAGGGCAACCTGCACTTCCGGGCTACCGGTGTCACCGGCTGCTTGCTGGTATTCGCCAACGATCTTTGCTTTTTCTTCAACGCTGAGTGCCATCTGGCTTCTCCAATATCAAGGGAAACCGTACACACGGTTTCCAATAGGCCAGGGACAGATCCCTGTATTTAAAAGTGAGGCGTGACCGTGCCTATTGACAGCCATCCTCTTGCCCGCCAGTGCCGGGCCTGAACCCGACACTGAAGGTTTCGATCATTCCGACCGAATCAGTCGACGTGGCGCAATGCGCCCGTCTTCGCTCACTTCACCGATACCGATGAAACGACCGTTGTGATCCTGCACGCGGACCATGCCGAACTTCGGCGCATCCGGTGCACGTACCGGCTGACCATGCAGCCAGTAGAACGCGCTGTGCTCGGAGAAGTGCAGCAACGGCCAGTCCTGCAACCCGCTGTCCGATGGCATCAGGAAGCGGTCGACCGCTTCGTTGCCACCTTCGGCGTGCACCTGCTCGAGCTCTTCGAGGGTGACGGTCTGGGCCAGTTCGAAGGGGCCTGCATGCGTACGGCGCAATTCTGCAACATAGGCGCCGCAGCCCAGCTGCTCACCGATGTCCTCTACCAGCGTACGGATGTAGGTGCCCTTGCTGCAGCCTACCGAGAGGCGTACCCGGGTGCCTTCGCACTCGAGCAGCTCCAAGCGGTTAATAGTAACAGAACGCGCTTCACGCTCCACTACTTCGCCTGCACGTGCCAGCTTGTACAGCGGCTGGCCATCGCGCTTGAGCGCCGAGTACATCGGCGGTATCTGGCTGATTGGACCACGAAACTTTGGCAGTACGGCTTCAACGTCGCTGCGACCAACGGTCACTTCGCGGGTTTGCAGAATTTCGCCTTCGGCGTCGCCCGTGTTGGTGGTCTGCCCCAGTTGCATCACCGTCTCGTAGCCCTTGTCGGACTCGAGCAGGTATTGCGAGAACTTGGTCGCCTCGCCGAAGCACAGCGGCAGCACGCCACTGGCCAGCGGGTCGAGGCTGCCGGTATGTCCGGCCTTCTCGGCGTTGAGCAGCCAGCGCACCTTCTGCAGGGCAGCATTGGAGGTGAACCCCAACGGCTTGTCGAGCAGGATGATGCCGCTGACGTTACGACGGATACGCTTGACCTGAGCCACCGCTTACTCCTTGGTGTCCAGGGGGGTATCGTCGGACTTGTGCTGGCTGTCCTCGGCGACCGCGCGCTCGATCAGTGCCGACAGATGGGCACCGCGGGTCACGCTCTCGTCGTAATGGAAGTGCAGTTGCGGCACGCTGCGCAGCTTCATTTCCTTGCCCAGTTGCATGCGCAGGAAACCGGCGGCGCTGTTGAGCACCTTGAGGCTTTGCTTGATGTCTTCTGCGCTGTCCTCGCCCATCACGGTGATGAACACCTTGGCGTGGCCGACATCGCGGCTGACGTCGACGGCGGTGATGGTCACCAGGCCGACGCGCGGATCTTTGACTTCGCGACGGATCAGTTGCGCCAGTTCGCGCTGCATCTGATCGCCGATACGTTGGGTACGGCTGTATTCTTTTGCCATGTTTTGCTACCTGTAACTAAAGCGGCAAACGCCCGGCCAGGCTTGGGCCTGACCGGGCGTTGCGTTCAGAGCCGCCGACCTGCGCCTTGCGGCGGGCGATCTGCGGCTCCCAAGCTCGCGGCTTAGAGCGTGCGAGCCACTTGGACTTTCTCGAAGACTTCGATCTTGTCGCCTACCTTGACGTCGTTGTAGCTCTTGACGCCAATACCGCACTCCATGCCGGCACGCACTTCGGACGCATCGTCCTTGAAGCGACGCAGCGACTCCAGTTCGCCTTCGAAGATCACCACGTCGTCGCGCAGTACGCGAATCGGACGGTTGCGGTAAACCACACCCTCGGTGACCATGCAGCCGGCGATGGCGCCGAACTTCGGCGAACGGAACACGTCACGCACTTCGGCGATACCCAGGATGTTCTCGCGAACATCGCTGCCGAGCATGCCGGTCAGGGCTTTCTTGACGTCTTCAATGATGTCGTAGATCACGTTGTAGTAACGCATATCCAGACCTTCCTGCTCGACGATCTTGCGCGCGCCGGCATCGGCACGCACGTTGAAGCCGAACAGTACTGCATTGGAAGCCAGGGCCAGGTTGGCGTCGCTCTCGGTGATACCACCGACACCGCCGCCGATCACGCGAACCTGTACTTCGTCGTTGCCAAGACCGCTGAGGGAGCCCTGCAGGGCCTCCAGAGAACCACGCACATCGGACTTGAGTACGATGTTGAGGGTCTTCTTCTCTTCCTGGCCCATGTTCTCAAAGATGTTCTCGAGCTTGCCAGCGTGGGCACGTGCCAGTTTGACTTCGCGGAACTTGCCTTGACGGAACAGAGCCACTTCACGGGCTTTCTTCTCGTCGGCAACCACGCTCAGTTCGTCACCGGCATCCGGGGTGCCATCCAGGCCGAGAATCTCGACCGGGATCGACGGGCCGGCTTCCTTAACAGGCTTGCCGTTCTCGTCGAGCATGGCCCGTACACGGCCGTAGTTCGAACCGCACAGCACCATGTCGCCCTGACGCAGGGTACCGTCCTGAACCAGCACGGTAGCCACCGGGCCACGGCCCTTGTCCAGGCGCGACTCGACCACGACACCACGGCCAGGGGCCGATGGGGTGGCCTTGAGCTCGAGGATCTCAGCTTGCAGCAGAACGGCTTCGAGCAGTTCGTCGACGCCGGTACCCATCTTGGCCGAAACCTTGACGAATGGCGTGTCGCCACCCCAGTCCTCGGAGGTCACGCCTTCGACGGCCAGTTCGTTGCGGATGCGGTCCAGGTCTGCACCTGGCTTGTCGATCTTGTTCACTGCAACGACCAGTGGAACACCTGCCGCCTTGGCGTGCTGTACCGCTTCACGGGTTTGCGGCATCACGCCGTCGTCCGCCGCGACCACCAGGATCACGATGTCGGTCGCCTTGGCACCACGGGCACGCATTGCGGTAAACGCGGCGTGACCCGGGGTGTCGAGGAAGGTGACCATGCCACGGTCGGTTTCCACGTGGTACGCACCGATGTGCTGGGTGATACCACCGGCTTCGCCGGCAGCTACCTTGGCACGACGGATGTAGTCGAGCAGGGAAGTCTTACCGTGGTCAACGTGGCCCATTACGGTCACGACCGGCGCACGGGAGAACGACTCGCCTTCGAACTTCAGGGACTCGGCCAGGGAATCTTCCAGCGCGTTGTCGCTGACCAGCGTGACCTTGTGGCCCAGCTCTTCGGCGATCAGCTGAGCAGTTTCCTGATCGAGCACCTGGTTGATGGTGACCGGAGTACCCATCTTGAACATGAACTTGACGACTTCAGCGGCCTTGACCGACATCTGCTGTGCCAGCTCGGAAACGGTGATGGTCTCGCCAATGGCCACGTCGCGGATAACCGGACCGGTCGGGCTCTGGAAGCCGTGGGCATTGCGCTTCTTCATCTTGCCCTTGCCACGGCCACCACGGCGGAAGCTGTCGCTTTCCTCTTCGGTGGTACGTGGGGCGGCACGTGGAGCTGGCGCCTTTTCCTTTTCCTTGACCTTGACCGATACGCGCGGGGCCTCGTTGCGGCGCTCGCCACCACGGCGGTCGTCGTCACGCGACTTGTCGTTGCGACGGGCGTCTTCGGCTTTCTTGCGCTCGACACCCGGGGCCGGAGCTGCAACCGGCTCGGCAGCTGCAGGCGCAGCCGTCACGGCCGGTGCTGCAGCGGCTGGCGCAGGTGCGCTGGCCGGCTGACGGCTGGCGGATTCTTCGGCACGTTTACGCGCTTCAGCTTCAGATTTGTCGCGTGCTGCGTTTTCAGCGGCACGACGTTCTTCCAGCTCGCGATTCTGCTCAGCCTGGATTTCTTCGGGGCTGCGCTGTACGAAAACTTTCTTCTTGCGTACTTCTACGCTGATGCTCTTGCTACCAGCAACACGCAGGGTGCTGGTGGTCTTGCGCTGCAAGGTAATCTTGCGCGGCTCTTCCACCTTCGCCTTGTGGCTGCTTTTCAAGTGGGTCAGCAGAGCCTGCTTCTCACTGTCGGTCACTACCTGACCGGCGTCGGTGTGCGGCAGACCTGCCTCACGCATCTGCTGCAGCAGGCGCTCTACCGGTGCAGCGACCTCTTGGGCCAATTCTTTCACCGTGACTTGCGTCATGCACTTCTCTCCTCAGGCCAGCCTACTTACTCGAACCAGTGGGCTCGGGCGGCCATGATCAACTTGCCGGCACGTTCTTCGTCGATGCCGTCGATGTCGAGCAGGTCATCAATCGACTGCTCGGCCAGGTCTTCGCGGGTAACCACGCCGCGCACCGCCAGTTCCGCCGCCAGATCCTTGTCCATACCCTCAAGCGAGAGCAGGTCTTCGGCCGGATGGGCGTCTGCCAGTTTTTCCTCAGTAGCGATGGCTTTGGTCAACAGGCGGTCCTTGGCACGCGCGCGGAGTTCGTTGACGATCTCCTCGTCGAAGCCATCGATGTTGAGCATTTCTTCCAGCGGTACGTAGGCAATTTCTTCCAGGCTGGTGAAACCTTCGTCAACGAGAACCTGCGCCAGCTCTTCGTCGACTTCCAGCTCTTCGATGAAGTTACGCAGAATGTCGCCGGTTTCAGCTTGTTGCTTGGCCTGGATGTCCGACTCGGTCATCACGTTCAGGGTCCAGCCGGTCAACTGGCTGGCCAGACGTACGTTCTGACCACCACGGCCAATGGCTTGCGCCAGGTTGTCCGCGGCTACAGCGATGTCCATCGCGTGGGCATCTTCATCAACGATGATCGCCGCGACTTCTGCCGGCGACATGGCGTTGATGACAAACTGGGCCGGGTTGTCGTCCCACAGGACGATATCCACTCGCTCGCCGCCCAACTCGCCAGACACTGCCTGTACGCGCGAACCGCGCATACCGATGCAGGCGCCTTGCGGGTCGATGCGCTTGTCCTTGGAGCGGACAGCGATCTTGGCGCGAGAACCCGGGTCACGGGAAGCCGCCATGACCTCGATAAGGCCCTCGGCGATTTCCGGCACTTCGATGCGGAACAGTTCGATCAGCATCTGGGGCGCGGTACGCGACAGGATCAGCTGCGGGCCGCGGTTTTCGGTGCGGATTTCCTTGAGCAGTGCACGTACACGCACACCGACACGGAAAGTCTCGCGGGAGATGATGTCTTCACGGGCCAGCAGCGCTTCGGCGTTGTTGCCCAGGTCGACGATCACGTTGTCACGGGTAACCTTCTTGACGGTACCCGAGATGATTTCACCCAGACGCTCGCGATAAGCATCGACCACCTGTGCGCGCTCGGCTTCGCGGACCTTCTGCACGATGACCTGCTTGGCGGTCTGTGCAGCGATGCGGCCGAACTCGATGGACTCGATCTTCTCTTCGATGACATCGCCAACCTTGGCTTCAGGATGGGTTTCCTGAATCTTGCTTGGCCAGGTTTCGATCGCAGGATCGTCAAGATCCTCTTCCTCGACCACCGTCCAGCGACGGAAGGTCTCGTAGTTACCGGTGTGGCGGTTGATCTCCACACGCAGGTCGACTTCATCTTCGAAGCGCTTCTTGGTAGCAGTGGCCAGGGCCACTTCCAATGCTTCGAAAATCACGTCTGCCGGTACACCCTTTTCATTGGATACCGACTCAACAACCAGCAGTACTTCTTTGCTCATCGTACGCCTCGCCTTTCGCAAGCCATTGGGTCCGCACGAACTATCGGACCCGGCATGTCTCAGTCAAAACTGGGAATAATGTTGGCCTTGTCGATCATGTCGATCGGCAGAAGGAATTCGTGGTCATCTACCTGCACCACGACATCCTGCTCTTCCACACCGCGCAGAAGGCCCTGAAAATTACGTCGACCTTCGAAAGGCGAGCGCAGTTTAATCTTCACCTGCTCACCGACATACTTTGCAAACTGTTCAAGTGTGAACAGCGGGCGTTCCATGCCAGGAGAGGAAACTTCAAGGGTGTATTCAACGGAAATGGGATCTTCGACATCCAGAATGCCGCTGATCTGACGGCTGACGATGGCGCAGTCATCCACCAGCACACCGCCTTCTTTGTCGATATAAACGCGCAACATTGAGTGGCGGCCTTGAGCCGAAAACTCGATACCCCAGCATTCATAGCCTAGGGCCACGACCACCGGGGCCAACAAGGCCTGCAACTCTTCTAGCTTGCTCGACACCTGAACCCCCTTGTGCATGCTATGCAAATAAAAAATGGGCGAAGCGCCCATCCCTGATACGCCGGGTGAATACCGGCGCTGAGAACTGATCAGCTAACAAAAAGCCCCTGAAAAGGGGCTCTGCTGAAACTGGTTGCGGGGGCTGGATTTGAACCAACGACCTTCGGGTTATGAGCCCGACGAGCTACCAGACTGCTCCACCCCGCGTCAAAGCTGGGGCGAAAGTATACGACCGAACCCCGCGAGGGGTCAATCTAACCTCCACCTACAAGAAAGCCCGCTGTAGCGGGCTGTCTTGTTTCAATTGGTACCGAGAAGGGGACTCGAACCCCTACACCCTATGGGCACAACCACCTCAAGGTTGCGTGTCTACCAATTCCACCACCTCGGCAATACTACTTTGAAACCCGTTACTTCTGCTCTTGAGCTGGAGGTACATCGCCGGTGTTGCTGGCGGGTGCCTGTTGCTCCTGGAGCACCGGTACATCATCTGTTGCCGGCTTTTGCTGCTTCACTTCAAGTACCGCTGGATCTGGAAGCCCTACCTGAGTCAGCTGATGAGCTTTCTCTTTAGCAAAGTAACCTAACCCTAGGGCGGTTATGAAGAAACTGGCGGCAAGTATAGCAGTAAACTTACTAAGAAAGGTAGCAGAACCTTGGCTTCCGAACACAGTATTTGAAGCCCCTGCGCCGAAAGATGCACCTGCTTCCGCACCTTTACCCTGTTGCAGCAACACCAGCACTACCAAACCCAGTGCGCCCAACAGATGAAAAACTACTACGACTGTTTCCAGCATTTTTCAGTTTCCTGCGGCGCGACAAATTGCACCGAATTCGTCTGCGTTCAGGGAAGCTCCACCTATGAGCCCCCCATCGATATCCGGCATGCCGAACAGCTCAGCCGCATTGGCCGCCTTCACGCTGCCGCCGTATAGAAGCCGCACATTCATCGCGACCTCTGAATTCTTTTCCGCCAGTTGCTCGCGAATGGCCTTGTGCACATCCTGAGCCTGTTGCGGGCTGGCCGTGAGGCCGGTGCCGATGGCCCATACAGGCTCATAGGCAATGATTGCACTGGCGAAGGCCTCAACACCGAATGCTTCGATGATGCTGCTCAACTGACGCCCTACAACCTCAAGCGTTTTGCCAGCTTCGCGCTCCTCCAGGGTTTCCCCCACACAGAGCACAGGCTTCAACCCGCAAGCCTGAGCCGCAGCGAACTTGCGATTCAGTACTTCGTCGCTTTCGCCCAGTATCTGGCGACGCTCCGAGTGCCCGATCAGCACCAGCTCACATCCCGCATCGACCAGCTGACTCGGAGCAACCTCACCGGTCAGCGCGCCTTGCTGGGGCTCTACCGCAGAATCCTGAGCACCCACGGCTATCGACTTGCCCTGCAACCCTTCAATCGCTTGATTGATGTACAGGCAGGGCGGGAACACCGCGACTTCAACACCGCTCGGCAGGGCTAGATTGCTCAAGCCCTTGATCAGCTCAGCGACGCTGGCGCGGGTACCGTGCATCTTCCAGTTACCAGCTACCATAGGGCGACGCATGCTGTACCTCGTCGGTCAAAGTGGGCGCAGATGTTACCCAACCCGATCACCACTGGCAAGCGCTAATCAGGCGCAAACTTCAGTTACCAGCTTTGCCAGTTCCTCGGCGTAGCCGCGCACCTGACTTTCGTCGTCACCTTCGACCATCACACGCACCAGTGGCTCTGTGCCGGACTTGCGCAGCAGCACGCGACCACGACCCGCCATGGCCTCGGTGACCCGCTCGCAGGCCTGTTTGACCGCCGGGTGCTCGACAGGGTCCACCTTGCTCTCGCCAAAGCGAACATTGATCAGCACCTGCGGGCATTTGCGCAGCGCCTGACGGGCCTGAGCCAGGGTTTCACCGCGACGCTTGAGCGCCATCAGCACCTGCAGGGCAGCGATGATCGCATCCCCTGTCGTGGTATGACTGAAGCACACCACGTGCCCGGAATTCTCGCCGCCGATGTTCCAGTCGCGCTCCAGCAGTTCGGCCATCACATAGCGGTCACCCACCTTGGCACGCACAAACGGTATCGAGAGCTCCTGCAAGGCCAGTTCGAGGCCCAGGTTGCTCATCAGCGTACCCACAACGCCACCATTGAGCTTGCCACGCTCCTGGAGGTCACGGGCAATGATGAACAGCAATTCGTCACCATCGACGATCGCGCCGGTATGGTCGACCATCAGCACCCGGTCACCGTCACCGTCGAACGCGATCCCCAGGTCGGCATGCCCTACCAGCACCGCCGCCTGAAGCGACTCGATATGGGTCGAACCGCAGTTCTCGTTGATATTGAGGCCATCCGGCTGCGCTGCCAGCACCGTGACATCGGCGCCGAGCTCGCGAAATACGCTGGGGGCCACCTTGTACGTGGCGCCGTGGGCGCAGTCGACCACCAGCTTGAGGCCGGCGAAATCGGTACTGGTCGGCACGCTGCTTTTGCAGAACTCGATGTAGCGGCCGGCCGCGTCGTTGATGCGCGACACCTTGCCCAGCTTGCTCGACTCGACCACGGTCATGGGCTTGTCGAGCAACTCCTCGATCATCTGTTCCACATCGTCGGGCAGCTTGGTGCCCTGGCCGGAGAAGAACTTGATGCCGTTGTCGTCATGCGGATTGTGCGACGCACTGATGACGATCCCGGCTTCGGCATGAAAGGTGCGGGTCAGGTAGGCGATGGCCGGCGTCGGCATCGGGCCGAGCAGCAGCACATCTGCGCCCGCCGCCGACAGACCGGCCTCAAGGGCCGACTCGAACATGTAGCCGGAGATACGCGTGTCCTTGCCTACGAGCACCCGGCAGGCGCCGAGCTTGCGAAAGGCCATGCCAGCGGCCCAACCGAGCTTGAGCATGAAATCCGGCGTGATCGGGTATTCGCCGACACGGCCACGAATGCCGTCGGTACCAAAATATTTTCTGCTCATAGTGAAATGCTCCGTCACTCTTATTCGGCGGCTTCAACCGCTGCAATCATCCGTACCACGTCGACGGTCTCGGCAACATCGTGAACCCGCAGGATGCTCGCACCCCGGGTCATCGCCAGCGCAGCAAGCGCCAGGCTGCCATAAAGCCGCTCACCGACCGGACGCTCCAGCGCCAGGCCGATCATGCTCTTGCGCGAAACACCCACCAGGAGGGGACGGCCCAGGCGATAAAGGTCCTGCATATGCTTGAACAGGCTGAGGTTGTGCGCAAGCGTCTTGGCAAAACCAAAGCCCGGATCGAGCACAATCTTTTCGGCGCCGATACCCACCGAAGCACAGGCTGCCATGCGCTGCTCGAGAAACATCGCCACCTCGACGGTTACATCGTCGTAGTGCGGGTTGTTCTGCATGTCGCCGGGCTCGCCGCGCATGTGCATCAGGCAGACCGGCAAACCGGTGGCTGCAGCGGCATCCAGGGCGCCATCGCGGGTCAGCGAGCGCACATCGTTGATCAGCCCCGCGCCCAGGCGGGCAGTCTCGCGGATCACCGCCGGCGTCGAGGTATCGACCGAGATGATGACATCCAGCTCGCGACTGATCGCTTCGACAATGGGTGCAACCCGCTCGAGCTCTTCGAGAGCAGTGACCACGCGTGCACCTGGCCGGGTGGACTCCCCACCGACATCGACAAGCGTAGCACCGGCCGCCACCATCGCTTCGGCATGGCGCAAGGCCGCATCACGCTGGGTGAAGCGACCGCCGTCCGAGAAGGAATCAGGGGTTATGTTGAGGATACCCATCACATGGGTACGGGAAAGGTCGAGAACCCGGTTGCTGCAAGGCAACCGGGTTGGGTACTGCTGTGAAGTCATGTCAACCCTTAGAGCTGCGCCGCCGGACCACCGATCGGGGACTCGGGGCGATCACCTTGCGTGGCAGAGGTGCCCGAAGTGCCCGAACCACCTTCCCAGTCACGTGGCTCACGCGGCTCGCGACCGGCCATGATGTCGTCGATCTGGTCGGCATCGATGGTCTCGTACTTCATCAGCGCATCGGCCATGGCATCGAGCTTGTCACGGTTTTCGGTGAGGATCTGCTTGGCAGTGGCATAGCACTGGTCGATGATGCTGCGCACTTCGGAGTCGATCAACTTGGCCGTCTCGCCCGAAACGCTGGCGTGCTGGGAACCGGCACTGCGGCCCAGGAACACCTCGCCTTCTTCTTCGGCGTACATCAGTGGGCCAAGTTTTTCCGACAAGCCCCACTTGGTGACCATGTTGCGAGCGATCTGGCTGGCTCTCATGATGTCGTTGGAGGCACCCGTGGTAACGCCATCGAAGCCAAGGGTCATTTCCTCGGCGATACGACCACCGTACAACGAGCAGATCTGACTGATCAGCGCACGCTTGGACAGGCTGTAGCGGTCCTCTTCCGGCAGGAACATGGTCACACCCAGGGCGCGACCGCGCGGAATGATCGAGACCTTGTACACCGGGTCGTGCTCGGGCACCACGCGACCGACGATGGCGTGACCCGCCTCGTGGTAAGCGGTGTTCTGCTTCTCTTTCTCGGACATGACCATCGACTTGCGCTCGGCGCCCATCATGATCTTGTCCTTGGCCAGCTCGAACTCCTTCATCTCGACCACACGCTTGCCGCCGCGCGCAGCGAACAGCGACGCCTCGTTGACCAGGTTGGCCAGGTCGGCACCGGAGAAGCCGGGCGTACCACGAGCGATCACGGCAGGGTTCACGTTGTCGCCGATCGGCGTCTTGCGCATGTGCACCTTGAGAATCTGCTCGCGACCACGGATGTCGGGCAGGCCCACGACCACTTGGCGGTCGAAACGACCTGGACGCAGCAACGCAGGGTCAAGCACGTCCGGACGGTTGGTAGCGGCGATCACGATGATGCCGTCGTTCATTTCGAAGCCGTCCATCTCCACCAGCAACTGGTTGAGGGTCTGCTCGCGCTCGTCATGACCACCGCCCATGCCGGCGCCACGGTGGCGGCCGACGGCGTCGATTTCGTCGATGAAGATAATGCACGGTGCGTGCTTCTTGGCCTGCTCGAACATGTCACGTACACGGCTGGCACCGACACCCACGAACATTTCAACGAAGTCGGAACCGGAAATGGTGAAGAACGGCACCTTGGCCTCACCCGCAATGGCCTTGGCCAGCAGGGTCTTACCGGTACCGGGCGGGCCGACCATCAGCACGCCGCGCGGAATACGACCGCCCAGGCGCTGGAACTTGCCTGGATCACGCAGGAACTCGACCAGCTCGCCAACCTCTTCCTTGGCTTCATCGCAACCTGCGACGTCGGCCAGGGTGGTCTTAACCTGGTCTTCGGAGAGCAGGCGCGCCTTGCTCTTGCCGAAACTCATCGGCCCACCCTTGCCACCGGCACCGCCCTGCATCTGGCGCATGAAGAACATGAACACGGCGATGATGACCAGGATCGGGAAGCTGGCGACCAGCAACTGGGTCCAGATGCTTTGTTGTTCAGGCTGCTTGCCTTCGACCACGACGTGGTTGTCGACCAGGTCGCCGATCAGGCCGTTGTCGGCGATCGCGGGACGCACGGTCTTGAAGCTGTCGCCGTCGGTACGCTTACCAATGATGACTGCACCGTCGACCGTCACACGCTCGACCTTGCCATCCTTGACCTGCTGAATGAAGTCGGAATAGTTGAGGGTCTGCGGCTCGTTCGGGCTGGAGAAGTTGTTCATCACGGTCACCAGGACCGCGGCGATGATCAACCACAGGATCAGATTCTTTGCCATGTCGTTCAATTAGCTACCCTCTGAGGCAGGCCTTAGGCGCAGCCGTGCCTCGCATGATAATCACCGGCTTAACTTACTACATTACCTACATGTCTGCAGGCGCCGTCTGTAACCCTTTGTGAAACCTAGACTACACGATGTTCATCCAGGTCAGGCAGGACATCCGATTGGAAATAGCTATCGGATACCCTGGAAGCTGCCGGCCTGAAGCCCTACTCGCCCTTGTAGCCACGCCCCAGCATGTACTGCTCGCGGGAGCGATCGCGTGAAGAATCGGGCTTGAGCATCTGCACCTTGTCGAATTTCTTGCGGGCGTCCTTGAGGTAGACGTCAAACCCCTCGCCCTGAAAGATCTTGATCAGAAAATCGCCACCCGGCTTGAGTACCCGGGTCGCCAGATCAAGGGCCAGCTCGCACAGGAACATGGCCTTGGGCATATCCACAGCGGGCGTACCACTCATATTGGGGGCCATATCGGAAATCACAAGGTCTACGTGCGAATTACCGACCGCCTCGAGAATCTGCGCCAGCACTTCATCCTGGGTAAAGTCGCCCTGGATGAAGGTAACGTCGGGAATACTGTCCATTTCGAGGATGTCGGAGGCGATCAGACGCCCCTGACCACCAATCAGACGACTGGTCACCTGTGACCAGCCACCGGGCGCCGCGCCCAGATCGATCACGCTCATGCCCGGGCGGATCAAACGGTACTTTTCCTGGATTTCGAGCAATTTGTAGCTCGCGCGCGAGCGATATCCGTCCTTTTGCGCCTTTTTGACGTAAGGATCGTTGAAGTGTTCTTTCAGCCAGCCAAGGCTTGTCTTGGAACGCGCCACTGGGCACCTCGATGATAAGGGTCGTGATTAACTGGGCGGATCCACGGGCCCTCGGGTAAAATGGCCGCCATTTTTACAGAATCTAGACAAAGGGTCAGATTATGCCGCTCAATAACGAGCAGAAGAAACAGTACAAATCCATTGGCCACGATCTGAAACCAGTTCTGATTGTGGCAGGCAACGGCCTGACTGAAGGGGTTATCGCCGAACTCGAGCGCGCCCTGGCCGATCACGAACTGATCAAGGTAGAGATCCGCTCGGAAGACCGCGAAGAACGTGCCGCCGCCATTGCCGCACTGTGCAAGGCCGGCCGCGCCGAACTGGTGCAGACCATCGGCAAGAAGGCACTGATCTATCGCCGCAACCCGCAGCCCAACAAGCAACTGTCGAACATCCACCGCTACAAGTGATGTTCGCGCCGTTCAGTGGCGCGCCTTGCGCGCCCTGCCCGGCGGCGGCTGCAGCACCAGCAGCAAACCGCTGAGGCCCAGCACCAGGTAGCAGAACAGCTGCCAACGCAACTGCCCCGCCCCGCCAACCCGCAAGACGAAATACATCACGCACGCCGCCACTGCCATCAGCAGCAGTTGCCCACGCATGTCTCGCCACAGGCTGGCCATCCCTTCGGCCTGAATCAGCACCAGCACCTGCACGCCGCAGCCCACCGCCGCAAAGACGACCAGCAGCGACGCGGCCAGCACGCCAAAATCCTCGATCAACAGCGGCGCCAGGCCAATCTGGCCCAGCACCGGCAGTACCGCAAAATGCAGCATCCACACGCCGCCGACCCAGAGCACCTGGGCCAGCTGCCAGATCACTGCCGACGCGGCAAAGCCGCGCGGGCGATCAAATGTGACGGACTTCGACAATCTCGTACTCGACTGTGCCGCTCGGCGTCTTGATCACCACAGTGTCACCCTCTTCCTTGCCGATGATGGCGCGGGCGATCGGAGCACCGACCGAGAGCTTGCCGTTCTTGACGTCCGCCTCGTCCTCACCAACGATCTGGTAGGTCACCTGATCGCCGGTTTCGGTGTTTTCAAGGTTCACGGTGGTACCGAAGATCACCTTGCCCGTGTGGGCAATGGTGGTAACGTCGATCACTACCGCATTCTGCAGGCGGCCTTCGATATCGCGGATACGCGCCTCGACCATGCCCTGTTCTTCACGGGCAGCGTGGTACTCGGCGTTTTCCTTGAGATCGCCCAGCTCACGGGCTTCGCCAATCGCCTGGCTCAGGCGCGGGCGTTCAGTCTTGCTCAGGAAGAGATGCTCTTCCTCCAGGGCGCGAGCGCCCTGAACGGTCATCGGGTATTTGGTAATACTCATGCTTTGAGTCCTGCATGCAGATCCTGCAAGCGACGTACGGTTTTTTCCGGACCGAACTTCAGCGCTTCGCAGATGGCTTCACCGGCCGCAATGGTCGTGGTGCAGTAGATCTTGTGCTGCAACGCATTGCGACGAATCGAGTAGGAGTCGGCAATCGACTGGCGACCTTCGGTGGTGTTGATGATCAGCGACACTTCGTCGTTCTTGATCATGTCGACCACGTGCGGACGACCTTCGGTCACCTTGTTCACGCGACGCACTTTCAGGCCTGCCGCCTCGATGATCTTGGCGGTACCGGCCGTGGCAACCACTTCGAAGCCCAGGTTGATCAGGTCGCGGGCAACGCCAGCCACCTGCGGCTTGTCGTCGTCACGCACGCTGATGAACGCGGTGCCGCCGGTCGGCAGCACTTCGCTGGCGCCCATCTGGGCCTTGGCGAAGGCTTCGCCGAAGGTGTCGCCGACACCCATGACTTCACCGGTGGACTTCATTTCAGGGCCGAGGATCGGATCGACGCCCGGGAACTTCGCGAACGGGAACACCGCTTCCTTCACGCTGTAGAAGTTCGGAATGATTTCCTGGGTGAAACCGATCTCTTTCAGGGTCTTGCCGGCCATGACGCGAGCCGCAATCATCGCCAGCGAGGTGCCGATGCACTTGGACACGAACGGCACGGTACGCGAAGCACGCGGGTTGACCTCGATCACGTAGATCTTGTCGCCCTGCAGCGCCAGCTGCACGTTCATCAGGCCAACAACGCCCAGCTCCAGGGCCATCTTCTTGACCTGGTCGCGCACTTCGTCCTGCACATAGGCAGGCAGCGAGTACGGCGGCAGCGAGCATGCCGAGTCACCGGAGTGAACACCGGCCTGCTCGATGTGCTGCATGATCGCGCCGATCACCACGTCGGTGCCGTCGCAGACCGCATCCACGTCCATCTCGATGGCGCAGTTGAGGAAGTGGTCCAGCAGCACAGGGCTGTCGTTGGACACCTGCACCGCTTCACGCAGGTAGCGCTTGAGTTCGTCCAGTTCGTAGACAATCTCCATCGCACGGCCGCCCAGTACGTAGGACGGGCGCACCACCAGCGGGTAACCGATGACGCCGGCGGCACGAATCGCTTCGTCTTCGCTGCGCACGGTGGCGTTTGGTGGCTGCAGCAGGTTCAGGCGCTGAACCATCTGCTGGAAGCGCTCACGGTCTTCGGCGCGGTCGATGGAGTCCGGGCTGGTACCGATGATCGGTACGCCGGCTTCTTCCAGGGCACGGGCCAGTTTCAGCGGAGTCTGGCCGCCGTAGTGCACGATGACGCCCTTCGGCTTCTCGACACGCACCACTTCCAGCACGTCTTCCAGGGTCAGCGGCTCGAAGTACAGGCGGTCGGAGGTATCGTAGTCGGTGGAGACGGTCTCCGGGTTGCAGTTGACCATGATGGTCTCGTAGCCGTCTTCACGCAGTGCCAGTGCCGCATGGACGCAGCAGTAGTCGAACTCGATGCCCTGGCCGATACGGTTGGGGCCGCCACCCAGGATCATGATCTTGTCGCGGGTCGACGGGTTGGCCTCGCACTCTTCCTCGTAGGTGGAGTACAGATAGGCGGTGTCGGTGGCGAACTCGGCAGCGCAGGTATCGACGCGCTTATAGACCGGGAAGATCTCGAGCTTGTGGCGGTGACGACGCAGGTTCTTGTCGGTGATGCCCAGCAGCTTGGCCAGGCGCTGGTCAGAGAAGCCCTTGCGCTTGAGGCGCAGCATCAGTGCCTTGTCGATATCGGCCAGGCCCAGGGTCTTGACCTTCTCTTCTTCCTTGATCAGGTCTTCCATCTGCACCAGGAACCAGCGGTCGATCATGGTCAGGGCGAAGATTTCATCCACGCTCATGCCCGAACGCATGGCGTCGGCCACGTACCAGATACGCTCGGCGCCCGGCACGGTCAGCTCGCGCTTGAGGATGCTGGCAGCTTCCGGGCTGGCCAGGTCGACTTTCGGGTCCAGGCCGCATACGCCGACTTCCAGGCCGCGCAGGGCTTTCTGCAGCGACTCCTGGAAGGTGCGGCCGATGGCCATGACTTCACCCACGGATTTCATCTGGGTGGTCAGACGGGCATCGGCTTTCGGGAATTTTTCGAAGGCAAAGCGCGGCAGCTTGGTGACGACGTAGTCGATCGACGGCTCGAACGAGGCCGGCGTGCGACCACCGGTGATGTCGTTCTGCAGTTCATCGAGGGTGTAGCCAACAGCCAGCTTGGCGGCGATCTTGGCGATCGGGAAGCCAGTGGCTTTCGAGGCCAGGGCCGAGGAACGCGAAACCCGCGGGTTCATCTCGATCACGACCATGCGGCCAGTGTCCGGGCAGATACCGAACTGCACGTTGGAGCCGCCGGTTTCGACACCGATTTCACGCAGCACCGCCAGCGAGGCGTTGCGCATGATCTGGTATTCCTTGTCGGTCAGGGTCTGTGCCGGTGCGACGGTGATCGAGTCACCGGTGTGCACGCCCATCGGGTCGAAGTTCTCGATGGAGCAGACAATGATGCAGTTGTCCTTTTTGTCGCGGACCACTTCCATCTCGTACTCTTTCCAGCCGATCAGCGATTCGTCGATCAGCAGTTCCTTGGTTGGCGACAGGTCCAGACCACGGGCGCAGATTTCTTCGAATTCTTCACGGTTGTAGGCGATGCCGCCACCAGTGCCGCCCATGGTGAAGGACGGGCGGATAATGCACGGGAAGCCCAGCTTCTCGAGCACCGCATTGGCCTCTTCCATGCTGTGGGCGATACCCGAGCGCGGGCATTCCAGGCCGATGGCCTTCATGGCCTTGTCGAAACGCGAGCGGTCTTCGGCCTTGTCGATGGTGTCGGCGTTGGCACCGATCATTTCCACGCCGAATTTTTCCAGGACGCCTTCGCGCTCCAGGTCCAGCGCGCAGTTCAGCGCGGTCTGGCCGCCCATGGTCGGCAGAAGCGCGTCAGGGCGCTCCTTCTCGATGATCTTGGCCACCGACTGCCACTTGATCGGCTCGATATAGGTGGCGTCGGCCATGGCCGGGTCGGTCATGATGGTGGCCGGGTTGGAGTTCACCAGGATGACGCGAAAACCCTCCTCGCGCAGGGCCTTGCAGGCCTGGGCGCCGGAGTAGTCGAATTCGCAGGCCTGGCCGATCACGATCGGGCCGGCGCCGAGAATCAGGATGCTTTTGATGTCTGTACGTTTTGGCATGGGTTGTCACTCAAATCCGCGGGTCAGTGGGCAAGCTGTGTCGAACAATCCACTCGAGGAGCGCCTGAACGCGGCCTGTGCCGGTTCAGGACTGCCTCCGGGGGTGCTCAGCGGCGCTTGGCCATGGCATCGATGAAACGATCAAACAGTGGCGCGACGTCGGTCGGGCCCGGGCTCGCCTCAGGGTGACCCTGGAAGCTGAAGGCGCTCTTGTCGGTGCGCTCGATGCCCTGCAGGGTACCGTCGAACAGCGACTTGTGGATGGCGCGCACGTTGCCTGGCAGGGTCGCTTCATCTACCGCGAAACCGTGGTTCTGGCTGGTGATCATCACCACGCCGGTGTCCAGGTCCTGGACCGGGTGGTTGGCACCGTGGTGACCATGACCCATCTTGACGGTCTTGGCACCGGAGGCCAGGGCCAGCAGCTGGTGGCCCAGGCAGATACCGAACACCGGCACTTCGGTTTCGAGGATTTCGCGGATCGCCTGGATCGCGTAGTCGCAAGGCTCGGGGTCGCCCGGGCCGTTGGACAGGAACACGCCATCGGGGTTGAGCGCGAGCACTTCGCTGGCCGGGGTTTGCGCTGGCACCACGGTGACGCGGCAGCCGCGCTCGACCAGCATGCGCAGGATGTTCAGCTTGACGCCATAGTCGTAGGCCACGACGTGGTACGGCAGCTCGGCGGCGTCGATGGTCGGATGGCTGTCGGTCTTCAGGTTCCACACGCTGGAGCGCCACTCGTAGCGGCTCTTGGTGCTGACGACCTTGGCCAGGTCCATGCCCTTCAGGCCTGGGAAGCCGCGCGCGGCTGCGATGGCCGCCTCTTCAGAAATGTTGTCGCCAGCCAGGATGCAGCCGTTCTGCGCGCCCTTCTCACGCAGGATGCGGGTCAGGCGACGGGTGTCGATACCGGCGATGGCCACCACATTGTTGGCCTTGAGGTAATCGGACAGCGACATCGTGTTGCGCCAGTTGCTGGCGATCAGCGGCAGGTCACGGATGACCAGGCCGGCCGACCAGACCCGATCGGACTCGGCGTCTTCCGGCGTGGTGCCGGTGTTGCCGATGTGCGGGTAGGTCAGGGTAACGATCTGCTGCGAGTAAGAAGGGTCAGTCAGGATTTCCTGATAGCCGGTCATTGCGGTGTTGAACACCACCTCACCAACGGTCTGACCGTCGGCTCCAATGGCCTCACCGCGAAAAATGCTGCCATCGGCAAGGGCGAGTATGGCTGGCTTAGTCAAGAAGACCTCCCAAAAATAAAGCCTGAAGGGGCGATCGCAGGTTGCAAAAAAGCGGAATGACGTATAGACACGTCACCCCGCTTTCTTCGTCGAATTATCTGCGCGCTTTTAGTGGACACACTAAAGCTGTAGCTTACAGAAAAAGGCTTTTTCGGTCTACCACTGATGTGCCTGAAAGGCATGGGAATGCGACAGAAAGTCGCTTGTTTCAAACGCTCGGCCAGGGAGGCCGGCGAAGGGGCCGCATGGCAGCCCCTGATGCAGCAATCAACGCAGGTCGAGCACGTCCTGCATGTCGTACAGGCCCGGCGCACACCCATCCAGCCACAGCGCGGCACGTACCGCACCCTTGGCGAAGGTCATGCGGCTGGAGGCCTTGTGGGTGATCTCCAGGCGCTCGCCGTCAGCGGCGAACAGCACGGTATGGTCACCTACCACGTCACCGGCACGCACGGTGGCAAAGCCGATGGTCTTGCGATCCCGCGCGCCGGTCTGGCCTTCCCGGCCATACACGGCCACTTCCTGCAGGTCACGGCCAAGTGCATTGGCCACCACCTCGCCCATACGCAGCGCGGTACCCGACGGCGCATCCACCTTGTGACGGTGATGGGCCTCGATGATCTCGATGTCCACATCGTCGCCCAGCACGCGCGCCGCCATGTCCAGCAGCTTCAGGCTGAGGTTGACGCCAACGCTGAAGTTGGCGGCAAACACGATGGGGATGTCCTTGCCCGCCTCGGCCAGCAGTTGCTTCTCTTCAACACTGAAACCGGTGGTGCCGATGACCATCGCCTTGCCCGCCTTGCGGCAGAACGCCAGGTTCTTCAAGGTCACCGAAGGATGGGTGAAGTCGATCAGCACATCGAACTCGTCGACCACCCGATCCAGATCACCCGACAGCGGCACACCAATACGCCCCAGCGCCGCCAGCTCGCCGGCGTCAGCCCCGACCAGCGTACTGTCCGGACGATCCACGGCGGCGGTCAGGCCCGCCCCCGGCGTCTGCTGCACTGCCTCGATCAGGGTCTTGCCCATCCGCCCTGCCGCGCCCATTACCGCTATACGTCGCATGCCCTGTTCCTTCTTACAGATCGCCGAAGAAGCGCTTCACGCCTTCGAACCAGCCATTGGCCTTGGGAGAATGGCAGCTGTCGCCATCCAGCGAAACACGCAACTCTTCGAGCAGCTCACGCTGACGACGACTCAGGTTGACCGGCGTTTCTACCGCCACCCGGCACATCAGGTCGCCCGCACCACCGCCACGCACCGGCGCAACGCCCTTGCCGCGCAGACGGAACTGCTTGCCGGTCTGGGTCCCCTCGGGGATCTTCAGCTTGACCCGGCCATCGAGGGTCGGCACTTCCAGCTCGCCACCCAGCGCCGCATCGGTGTAGCTGATCGGCACTTCGCAGTACAGGTGCTTGCCGTCGCGCTGGAAGATCGGGTGCTCGCGCACATTGATCACCACGTACAGGTCGCCGGTCGGGCCACCCTGGGAACCTGCCTCGCCTTCGCCCGACAAGCGAATGCGGTCACCGGTATCGACGCCGGCCGGCACTTTGACCGAGAGGGTCTTGTACTCTTCGACACGACCTTCGCCATGGCACGAATCGCACGGGTCGGTGATGATCTTGCCCTGGCCGTGACAGCGCGGGCAGGTCTGCTGCACCGAGAAGAAGCCCTGCTGCATGCGCACCTGGCCAATACCGCCGCAGGTCGGGCAGGTCGAAGGCGACGAGCCTTTCTTGGCACCCGAGCCATCGCACGGCGCACAGTTGACCAGCGTCGGCACACGGATATTGACCGTGGTGCCGCGCACGGCCTCTTCCAGGTTCAGCTCGAGGGTGTAGCGCAGGTCGCTGCCACGCTGAGCGCCACCGCGGCCACCGCCCCGGCCACCGCCGAAGAAGTCGCTGAACACATCACCGAAGATGTCGGAGAAGTTGGCGCCACCGAAACCGGCACCGCCGCCACCCATGCTCGGGTCGACACCGGCATGGCCATACTGATCATACGCAGCACGCTTGCTGGCATCGGAGAGCACTTCGTAAGCCTCGTTGGCTTCCTTGAACAGCTCTTCCGAGGCCTTGTCATCAGGATTACGGTCCGGGTGGTGCTTCATCGCCAGGCGACGATAGGCCTTCTTCAGGTCGGCCTCGCTCGAGCCGCGCTCGACTCCCAGAACCTCGTAATAGTCACGCTTTGCCATAATTCTTTGCACTCTTGAGGACGTTCGGCATACCTCGGCGCATACCGCGCTGTGCCGCCAGCATTCAAGCGCGCTCGAATGCTGTAAAAATTCGGGTATTCCAGACACGCCAACGCGGGAGCAAGCCCCCGCGCGGCGACATCCTACCAGTCACTGCCGAACAGCAGTCAACCGGGCGACAACCTGTAGCTATTACTTGTTGTCTTTTACTTCTTCGAACTCAGCGTCGACCACGTCGTCGTGCTTGGGCTCTTCAGCTTCTGGCTGAGCACCGCCCTGAGGCTGTTCGGCCTGCTCGGCGTACATCTTCTGAGCCACTGGCGCGGAGACCTTCGACAGCTCTTCGACCTTGGCTTCGATGGCAGCCTTGTCGTCGCCTTTTACAGCGGCTTCCAGGGCGACAACGGCAGCTTCGATAGCAGCCTTCTCGTCCGCGGTTACCTTGTCACCAGCGTCGGCGACCATCTTGCGGGTCGAGTGAACCAGCGCGTCACCCTGGTTGCGGGCAGCGGCCAGCTCTTCGAACTTGCGGTCTTCCTCGGCGTTGACTTCAGCGTCACGCACCATCTGCTGAATTTCTTCCTCGGACAGACCCGAGTTGGCCTTGATCACGATCGACTGCTGCTTGCCGGTCGCCTTGTCCTTGGCACCTACGTGCAGGATGCCGTTGGCGTCGATATCGAAGGTCACTTCGATTTGCGGTACGCCACGTGGTGCTGGCGGAATCTCGGCCAGGTCGAATTTACCCAGCGACTTGTTCTGCGCAGCTTGCTTGCGCTCGCCCTGCAGCACGTGAATGGTCACGGCGCCCTGGTTGTCGTCGGCCGTCGAGAACACCTGCGACTTCTTGGTCGGGATGGTGGTGTTCTTCTCGATCAGCGCAGTCATCACGCCACCCATGGTTTCGATACCCAGGGTCAGCGGGCTGACGTCCAGCAGCAGCACGTCTTTCACGTCACCAGCCAGTACGGCGCCCTGAATGGCAGCACCCATGGCGACAGCTTCGTCAGGGTTCACGTCCTTACGTGCTTCCTTGCCGAAGAAGTCGGTCACCAGTTTCTGCACCAGTGGCATACGGGTCTGACCGCCGACCAGGATCACGTCGTTGATCTTGCTCACGTCGATACCGGCGTCTTTCAGCGCGATGCGGCATGGCTCGATGGTGCGCTGAACCAGGTCTTCGACCAGCGATTCCAGCTTGGCGCGGGAAATCTTCACGTTCAGGTGCTTAGGACCGGTGGCGTCTGCAGTGATGTACGGCAGGTTCACGTCGGTCTGCTGGCTCGAGGACAGCTCGATCTTGGCTTTTTCGGCAGCTTCTTTCAGGCGCTGCATGGCCAGCGGGTCACCCTTGAGGTTCATGCCGCTTTCTTTCTTGAATTCGTCGACGAGGTAGTCGATCAGACGAATGTCGAAGTCTTCACCACCCAGGAAGGTGTCGCCGTTGGTAGCCAGTACTTCGAACTGGTGCTCGCCGTCGACTTCAGCGATCTCGATCACCGACACGTCGAAGGTACCGCCACCCAGGTCGTAGACGATCACGGTGTGATCACCCTTGGCCTTGTCCATACCGTAGGCCAGTGCGGCTGCGGTCGGTTCGTTGATGATGCGCTTGACGTCCAGACCGGCAATGCGACCGGCGTCCTTGGTAGCCTGACGCTGGCTGTCGTTGAAGTAGGCAGGTACGGTGATGACCGCTTCGGTCACTGCCTCGCCGAGATAGTCTTCGGCGGTTTTCTTCATCTTTTTCAGAATTTCGGCCGAGATCTGAGGCGGAGCCATCTTCTGGCCGTTCACTTCCACCCAGGCGTCGTTGTTGTCAGCCTTGACGATCTTGTAAGGGACCATCTGGATGTCTTTCTGAACGACTTCTTCGTCAAAACGACGGCCGATCAGACGCTTTACCGCGTACAGGGTGTTGTGCGGGTTGGTCACCGCCTGACGCTTGGCCGACTGGCCGACCAGGATCTCGCCGTCATTGGCGTAGGCAATGATCGAAGGGGTGGTACGAGCGCCTTCGGCGTTCTCGATGACCTTGACGTTGCCGTTTTCCAGAATGGAGACACAGGAGTTGGTGGTCCCCAGGTCGATACCGATAATTTTGCCCATGTTAACTCTCCCGAAACTTTGGATTTGGTTGCCGCAGCGGTGGTTGCCAACTGCGGTAGCACTTAAACGCTTGACACTTAAATGGGGGCCGCCAGGCTAATTTCAAGCCTTCTCGTCAATCGAGGGCGAAACCGGAGCCGGAGCCTTGCTGACCACGACCATGGCCGGGCGCAGCAGACGCCCATTGAGCTGGTAGCCCTTCTGGAACACCTTGAGCACGCTGTTGGGCTCGACGTCCGCACTCTCCTGCATGGCCATGGCCTGGTGCAGTTCGGCATTGAATGGTTCGCCGTGCGGGTCGATCGCCTCGAGGTTGTAGCGCTTGAGGGTGTCGTGGAACATCTTCAGGGTCAGCTCGATGCCTTCACGCATCGGGCGGATGCTCTCGTCTTCGGCGCTGGACAGCTCCAGGCCGCGTTCAAGGCTGTCGATCACCGGCAACAGGTCACCAGCGAATTTCTCAAGGGCGAACTTGTGCGCCTTCTCGACATCCTGCTCGGCGCGACGGCGCACGTTCTGAAGGTCTGCGGCGGTGCGCAGGGATTGATCCTGGGCCGCCGCCAGTTGCTCTTCGAGCACCTGCACGCGCGTGCTCAGCTCATCGCCGGCCGCCTCGGCGTTCAGATTCTGTTCATCCAGCGTCTGTTCGTCAGCCATAAAATCTCTCCTTTGCAATTTCGTCAGCGAACTTACTCGCACGTCTGCCGGCTATATGGGGTCTGAAAATGCAGCTTCAAGGGCTGATGAACAGTCAGCAGCATTACCCTCATAACCCCTTGCGATCAAAACCCTCACCGAGCAACCGAATCAAACTAAGCACAAGCATTGTCAGGCGATTTCAAAACACTGTATAAATAACCAGACCTTACGCCTGGGAGCCGCCCCAATGCTGGTGCATCTTTCCGTACACAACTACGCCATCGTCGAACACCTGGACCTCGAACTCGCCCGCGGGATGAGCGTCATCACCGGTGAAACCGGGGCCGGCAAATCGATCATGCTCGATGCCCTCGGCCTCACCCTGGGTGATCGCGCCGACAGCGGCGTGGTGCGCCCCGGGGCAGACAAGGCCGACATCCTGGCCACCTTCGACCTGGGCGACATTCCCGAGGCCCGTACCTGGCTGGCCGAGCGCGACCTGGACACCGACGGCCCGTGCATACTGCGCCGGGTGATCACCGCCGAAGGCCGCAGCCGCGGCTATATAAACGGCACGCCTTGCCCGCTGGGCGACCTCAAGGCCCTGGGCGAGCTGCTGATCGACATCCACAGCCAGCACGAACACCAGTCGCTGCTGAAGACCGACACCCATCGCCGCCTGCTCGACGAATACGCCGGCGCCACCGACCTTGCACGCCAGGTCCAGCTGGCGGCGCAGCGCTGGCGGCAGACCCGCCAGGAGCTCGAGCGGCTGAGCAACTCCGGGGACGAACAGCGCGCGCAGCACCAGTTGCTCAGCTATCAACTCGAAGAGCTGGAAAACCTCAACCTGGGCGAAAACGAACTTGAGCTGCTGGAACAGGAACACAAGAACCTGACCAATGCAGAGGCCCTGTTCGGTATCTGCCGCCAGGTCATCGACCATTGCAGCGAGAGCGACTCGGGCAATGTGCTCAGTGCGCTGACCGTCAGCCTCAATCGCCTGACCGCCGTACAGAATGCCCCCAAGGCGCTGGCCGAGGCGGCCAACATGATCGCCAGTGCGCAGATTCAGGTGGAAGAAGCAGTGGGCGAGCTCAACCGCTTTCTCGACCATTTCGACGCCGACCCCGCGCGGCTGCAGCAGCTGGAAGAACGTCTCGACGCCCTGTACACCCTGGCGCGCAAACACCGCGTGCACCCCAGCGAGCTGGCCGACCTGCAGCAACGCCTGATGGAGGAGCTCGAAGGCCTCAACGCCAACGACGAGTCCATTGCCCGACTGGGTGACGAACTTGCCGCCTATGCCCGCCACTACCAGGAAAAGGCCTCGGAGCTGAGCCGCCTGCGCCAGCAGGCCGCGACCCAGCTGGCTGGCGCGGTGGAGCTTGAGATTCAGCGCCTGGGCATGCCTGGCGGACGCTTCAGCATCGAACTTCGCCCCAACAGTGGCGAAGACTTGTTGCCCCAGGGCCTGGAGCAGGTCGAACTGCTGGTCAGCGCCAACCCCGGCCAGCCGCTCAAGGCACTGACCAAGGTGGCTTCCGGGGGTGAATTGTCACGGATCAGCCTGGCGATCCAGGTCATTACCGCTCAGACCTCGCGCATTCCGACCCTGGTGTTCGACGAAGTCGACGTGGGTATCGGCGGCCCGACCGCTGAAATCGTGGGGCAGCTGTTGCGTCGCCTGGGCGAGCGTGGGCAGGTATTGACGGTCACCCACCTGCCGCAGGTTGCCGCGCAGGGCCACCATCACCTGTTCGTGCACAAGGTGCGCAACAGCGATGCGACCCATACGGCAGTGGCGAGCCTGGGCAAACGCGAGCGGGTCGAAGAGGTGGCGCGCATGCTGGGCGGCATCGACCTGACCAAGGAATCGCTAGCGCATGCCAGAAAGATGGTCGTCACCAGCAAAGCCTGAGTGCCCCCGCAGGAGCCGGCCTTGCCGGCGTAAAACATTACAGCCCCCACAAAGCACGAAGGCGACCCCAGGGTCGCCTTCAATGCCGTGCAATTCAAAGCAAAGTGCTTACTTTTTCTTGCGCACGTACAGCACGAGATTGTGATCTACCAACTCGTAGCCGTGCTCCAGCACGATTTCCTTCTGACGCTTTTCAATTTCAGCATCGAAGAACTCGATGACTTCGCCAGACTCCACGTTGACCATATGGTCGTGGTGGCCGCCGTCGGCCAGTTCAAACACTGCATGACCGCCGTCGAAGTTGTGACGAACGACAAGACCTGCCGCCTCGAACTGGGTCAGAACACGGTAAACCGTGGCCAGACCGACGTCCTCGCCTGCCTCCATCAACGCCTTGTAGACGTCTTCAGCACTCATGTGGCGCTGCTCGGTGGAGTCGAGCATCTGTAGAATCTTGACTCGAGGCAGGGTCACCTTGAGACCGGCTTTGCGTAATTCGCTATTTTCAACCATGGTCAGCTTTCTCGCCGATGCTGCTTCGCAGCTTCTCTGAATACGGGTATGATCGGGGTTTACGTTGTCCAGCCAAGATAGTGGAAGTCGCCCACCGATGCAAAACACCAAGCTCTTGCTAACCAGCCTCACCTTTGTGGGACTGCTCGCACTCGCCGGTTGCTCGTTCCCCGGGGTTTACAAAATCGACATCCAGCAGGGCAATGTCGTCACGCAGGACATGATAGACCAATTGCGGCCGGGAATGACCCGCCGGCAAGTACGGTTTATCATGGGCAACCCTCTGATCCAGGACACCTTCCACACCAACCGTTGGGACTACCTGTACAGTCTGCAACCAGGTGGGGGCGAGCGCCAGCAGGAACGGATGAGCGTGTTCTTCAACGAGAACGACCAGCTCGCCAGCCTGTCGGGTGACTTCATGCCGGGTGTGAGCCGCGATCAGGAAATCCTTGGCGGCGCAGCGGGCACCACTGTCAGCCCTGCCGAAGGCGAGACACCTGCCAAGCAGGAAGCCCCCGCCAAGCCTGGCTCGCTGGAAGACACGATCCAGCGCGACGTCGATACCATCGAAGTCATCCCGGTTCCAGTGCCGGAACCGCTGGACACCTCGCCGCAGTAAGCAAGGCGCAGGCAATAAAAAGCCCGGATCATTCCGGGCTTTTTCATGCGCGGCGTTTCACCGCTTGGCCTTCTTGAACACCCTGGCTACCTTGGCCGCGCGCTGTTTGCGCACCTCCTTGGGGTCGATCAGCAGCGGCCGATACAGCTCGATCCGATCACCAGCCTCGACCGGATGCTGCGACGCAACCACCTTGCCAAAGATACCCATCGGGCAATCCCCGATCGACACGCCCGGCAACTGCCCGGCGATGCCCGACAAGCGAACCGCCTCGCTCACCGACGTACCCGCTGGCACCTCCAGCGCCAGCAACAGCTGCTGCTCGGCGGTGGCGTAGACCACTTCGATGGGCAGCATCGGCTCAGCCATTGAGTTGCTTGGCCCGCTGGCAGAACGCATCCACCAGGGTGTTGGCCGCCTGGTTGAAGATCGGCCCCAGGGTGGCGCGCACCAGCGGCCCGGCGTAATCGAACGACAGGTCCAGGCTGATCTTGCAGGCCTTGTCGCCGAGTGCCTTGAACGTCCACAGCCCGTGCAGCTGATTGAACGGCCCCTCCTCAAGGTTCATCTCGATGGACTGCCCTGGCACCAACTCATTTCGCGTTACAAAACTCTGGCTCATGCCGCCCTTGGCCGCCTCGACTCGCGCACGCATCAGGGTCTCGCTCTGCTCCAGCACCGTGCTGGAGGAACACCACGGCAGAAATTCCGAATAGCGGGCGACGTCATTCACCAGGTCATACAGCGCCTGAGCGGGGTACGGCAACAGTGCCGAACGTTGAATATGGGTAGTCATCCAGGCGTCACTTCCAAAGCTGAGCGGTAAACACGATGCGAATGCCGAGGGGCGCCACATAGCGCATCAAGAGGAAAAACAGCGCGTATTGTCCGGGATTCACTCCAACGGCTCAAGCGTACCGCTACCCCGTAGCCGACAGCGCGACGACTGCCTATAATGCCGCCCCTATGGCTAAACAAAAGAAGCATCCGACAGGGACCATCGCGCAGAATAAAAAGGCGCGTCACGATTACTTCATCGAGCACAAGTTCGAGGCCGGATTGGTCCTGTCCGGTTGGGAAGTAAAAAGTCTGCGTGCCGGCAAGGCGCATCTTGTGGACAGCTACGTGCTGCTCAAGGACGGTGAAGCATGGCTGATGGGTTGCCATATCACCCCCCTGACCGCAGCCAGCACCCACGTGATCGCCGACCCGACCCGTACCCGTAAACTGCTGCTCAATCGCCGCGAGCTGGAGCGCCTGTTCGTGGGCGTACAGCAGAAGGGCTATACCTGCGTGGCCTTGTCGATGTACTGGAGCAAGCACTTGATCAAGTGCGAGATTGCCCTGGGCAAGGGCAAGAAGGAATACGACAAGCGCGATACCCAGCGCGAGCGTGATTCCGATCGCGAGTTGCAGCGCGCCGTGCGCAGCAAGGGCCGCGACGAGTAGGCACGACTGCTCTAGCCACTTCGCCGGCAAGGCCGGCTCCTACAGGCCAAGCGAAACCCTGTAGGAGCCGGCCTTGCCGGCGAAAGCCGCAACGCCTGTCTAGCGCCCGTTGCGCCGCTCTGCCCGCGCGACCCGCTGCACTTCCTGACGCACCTCTTCGAGCACCTCCTGCACATACAGAATGTGCTGGCTCGACACCTCTCGTGCATCCTGCGCACGCCCTTCGACAATCGCCAGGTACAGGTCCCGGTGCTGCGCAATCAGCATGTCGCGGGTCTCGCTGCGTTGCTTGTACATACCGCCGATGTTGGTCACCACGTTGCGCTTGAGCAGGTCGAACAACCCGCGAATGGTATGCAGCAGCACCGCGTTATGGCTGGCCTCGGCAATCGCCAGGTGGAACGACGCATCCGCCGCCCCTTCCTCGGCGCGGCTCACCTCATCGGCACGCGCATAACAGTCCTGCAGCGCATCGAACGCCACCTTCAACCGCTCGCGATCCACCGCGGTGGCACGCAATGCGGCGTAATAGGCACACGACGCCTCCAGCGTATGACGAAACTCCAGCAGGTCGCGTTCGACCTCCGGATTGTTCTCCAGCAATTGCAACAAGGGGTCGCTGAACGTCGAACCCATCGACTGAGCAACATAATTGCCGCCACCCTGTCGGCTCACCAGCATGCCCTTGGCTACCAGCTTCTGGATCGCCTCGCGCAACGACGGGCGTGACACCCCGAACTGCTCGGCCAGTTGCCGCTCGGCCGGCAACCGCTCACCGGCGGTCAAGGTGCCTTCAAGAATCATCCCCTCAAGCCGCTCGACGATATCGTCGGACAAACGGCGTTGGCGGACCTGGTTGAAAACCATCACATGCTCTCCACAATCCCGAGTTCGTTCGGGGCCGCCTATTTTGGCCTATCGATGCCCACGTCACACCCACCAGTTGGCGAATTTCGAAGCCGCTCAGCCGACCTTTTTTCAACCGTCCGACGAAAGTTTTAGCGGGGCAAATTGACACACCCACCACAGGGCTCTTAACCTAGCGGCTCGACATTGTAAATTGGTATGACCAATTAGCCAATGCCACTGCATGACCAACAACAATTAGGGGCCACCCCATATGCAAACCTGGCAACAACTCTATAGTCCGCTTGGTAGTCTCGGCCTGTCCGCCCTGGCGGCAGTCATCCCTATCGTGTTCTTCTTCCTGGCGCTGGCCGTGTTCCGCCTCAAGGGTCATGTGGCAGGCAGCATCACGCTGGCGCTGTCGATCCTGGTCGCCATCTTCGCCTTCCAGATGCCCGCCGACATGGCCCTGGCTGCTGCCGGGTACGGTTTTGCCTATGGCCTGTGGCCCATCGCCTGGATCATCGTCGCGGCGGTGTTCCTGTACAAACTGACGGTCAAGAGTGGCCAGTTCGAAGTGATCCGCAGCTCGGTGCTGTCGATCACCGACGACCAGCGTCTGCAGGTTCTGCTGATCGGCTTCTGCTTCGGCGCCTTCCTGGAAGGCGCGGCAGGCTTCGGCGCACCCGTGGCCATTACCGCTGCACTGCTGGTGGGCCTGGGTTTCAACCCGCTGTACGCCGCCGGCCTGTGCCTGATCGCCAACACTGCCCCGGTGGCCTTCGGCGCCCTGGGTATCCCGATCATCGTGGCCGGCCAGGTCACCGGTATCGACGCCTTCAAGATCGGCGCCATGACCGGTCGTCAATTGCCGCTGCTGTCGCTGTTCGTGCCGTTCTGGCTGGTGTTCATGATGGACGGCCTGCGCGGCGTCAAGGAGACCTGGCCTGCAGCCCTGGTGGCCGGCCTGAGCTTCGCCGTCACCCAGTACTTCACCTCCAACTTCATCGGCCCGGAACTGCCGGACATCACCTCGGCACTGGCCAGCCTGATCTCCCTGACCCTGTTCCTCAAGGTCTGGCAGCCCAAGCGCTCGATGACCACCGCCACCGGCAGCGTCGGTGCAGCCGTGGTCAACGGTGGCGGCAGCCAGCCTTCGCCTTACAGCTTTGGCGAGATCTTCAAGGCCTGGTCGCCGTTCCTGATCCTCACCGTGCTGGTCACCATCTGGACCCTCAAGCCATTCAAAGCGGCCTTTGCCGCCGGTGGTTCGATGTACAGCTGGGTGTTCAACTTCGCCATCCCGCACCTTGACCAGCTGGTGATCAAGACCGCGCCGATCGTCGCCGCCCCGACCGCCATGCCGGCGGTGTTCAAGCTCGACCCGATCTCGGCCACCGGTACCGCGATCTTCTTCTCCGCGCTGCTGTCGATGCTGGTGCTGAAGATCAACTTCAAGACCGGCCTGACCACGCTGAAGGAAACCTTCTTCGAACTGCGCTGGCCGATCCTGTCGATCGGCATGGTGCTGGCCTTTGCCTTCGTCACCAACTACTCGGGCATGTCGTCGACCATGGCCCTGGTACTGGCCGGCACCGGCGCAGCGTTCCCGTTCTTCTCGCCGTTCCTTGGCTGGCTGGGCGTGTTCCTGACCGGTTCGGACACTTCGTCCAACGCGCTGTTCAGTTCGCTGCAGGCCACCACCGCGCACCAGATCGGGGTCAACGACACCCTGCTGGTGGCCGCCAACACCAGCGGCGGCGTTACCGGCAAGATGATCTCGCCACAGTCCATCGCCGTGGCATGCGCGGCCACCGGGCTGGTTGGCAAAGAGTCGGACCTGTTCCGCTTCACCCTCAAGCACAGCTTGTTCTTCGCCACCATCGTCGGCCTGATCACCTTGATCCAGGCGTACTGGCTGACCGGCATGCTGGTTCACTAAAGTGAAAGAGGCCGGGCGCCCCAAGGGCGCCCGGCAGCTGCCCCTTTCAACCGACGCTGCGAGACACCATGATCATTTCAGCCTCTACCGACTACCGCGCCGCAGCCCAACGCAAGCTGCCGCCCTTCCTGTTCCACTACGCCGACGGCGGCGCCTACGCCGAGTACACCCTGCGCCACAACGTCGAAGACCTGGCCAGCATCGCCCTGCGCCAGCGCGTTCTGAAGAACATGTCCGAGCTCAGCCTCGAGACCCGCCTGTTCGATGAAACCCTGAGCATGCCCGTGGCCCTGGCACCGGTCGGCCTGACCGGCATGTACGCCCGGCGCGGCGAGGTGCAGGCGGCACGTGCCGCGGCGGCCAAGGGCATCCCCTTCACCCTGTCGACCGTGTCGGTGTGCCCGATCGAGGAAGTGGCCCCGGCCATCGACCGGCCCATGTGGTTCCAGCTCTATGTGCTCAAGGACCGCGGCTTCATGCGCAATGCCCTGGAGCGTGCCAAGGCCGCCGGCGTGACCACCCTGGTGTTCACCGTGGACATGCCCGTACCCGGCGCACGCTACCGTGACGCCCACTCCGGCATGAGCGGCCCTAACGCACCGCTGCGGCGCATGTGGCAGGCCATGACCCACCCCCAGTGGGCGCTGGATGTAGGCCTGCTGGGCAAGCCCCACGACCTGGGCAACATCTCCAAATACCGCGGCAGCCCCACCGGCCTGGCCGACTACATCGGCTGGCTGGGCGCCAACTTCGACCCGTCGATTTCCTGGAAGGACCTGGAATGGATCCGCGAGTTCTGGGATGGCCCGATGGTGATCAAGGGTATTCTCGACCCGGACGACGCGCGCGACGCCGTGAAGTTCGGTGCCGACGGCATCGTGGTGTCCAACCACGGCGGTCGCCAGCTCGACGGCGTGCTGTCCAGCGCCCGTGCCCTGCCGGCCATCGCCGATGCGGTCAAGGGCGACCTGAAGATCCTCGCCGATTCCGGTATCCGCAGCGGCCTGGACGTGGTGCGCATGATCGCCCTGGGCGCAGACACCGTACTGATCGGCCGTGCCTTCCTCTATGCCCTCGCCACCGCAGGCGAAGCCGGCGTGAAGAACCTGCTCGACCTGTTCGAAAAGGAAATGCGCGTGGCCATGGTGCTGACCGGCGCCAAGTCCATCAGCGAGATCACTCGCGATTCGCTGGTACGCGAATTCGGCGCCTGACCGCCTGCCCCATCACCGCCTGATTGTCCGGGGCACGCGGCGCGATAGACGCCGTGGCCCCGCGAGGAGTTTGCATGAGCCTGCCCACCGCGTTTCTCGACTCGGTTGAACGCCTGATCCCCCGTGAGCGCCGCTTCGACGACCCCACGTCTACCCTGGCCTTCGGTACCGACGCCAGCTTCTACCGGCTGATCCCCAAGCTGGTGGTGCGCGTGGAAAGCGAAGACGAAGTGGTGGGCCTGCTCCAGCTGGCCCAGCGCGACCGCGTGCCGGTGACCTTCCGCGCCGCCGGCACCAGCCTGTCGGGCCAGGCCATCAGCGACTCGGTGCTGATCGTACTGGGCGACAACTGGAACGGTCGCGAGATTCGCGAGCAAGGCCGGCAGATCCGCCTGCAACCCGGCGTGATCGGCGCCCAGGCCAACGCCTGGCTGGCGCCGTTCGGACGCAAGATCGGCCCCGACCCGGCGTCCATCAACGCCTGCAAGATCGGCGGCATCGTTGCCAACAACGCCAGTGGCATGTGCTGCGGCACCGCCCAGAACACCTACCACACCCTGGCCGGCCTGCGCCTGGTGCTGGCCGACGGCACCCGCCTGGACAGCGAAGACCCGGCCAGCGTCGCGGCCTTCCAGAGCAGCCATGCCGACCTGCTCGAATCGCTCGCGCGCCTGGGCCGCGAGACCCGCGCCAACACCGAACTGGCTGCGAAAATCCGCCACAAGTACCGGCTCAAGAACACCACCGGCCTGTCGCTCAACGCCCTGGTCGACTACGACCAGCCACTGGACATCCTCAACCACCTGCTGGTGGGCTCCGAGGGCACCCTGGGCTTCATCAGCGCGGTTACCTACGACACCGTGATCGATCACCCGCACAAGGCGTCGGCGCTGATCGTGTTCCCGGACGTGGAAACCTGTTGCACCGCCGTCACCGTACTGAAAAGCCAGCCGGTATCGGCCGTGGAACTGCTCGACCGGCGCAGCCTGCGCTCGGTGCAGGACAAGCCCGGCATGCCGGCCTTCGTGCAGCAGCTGTCCGAGGGTGCGTGCACCCTGCTGATCGAGTCCCGCGCTGCCACCCAGACACTGCTGCACGAGCAGTTGGGCCTGATCATGGCCTCGCTGGCGCAATTTCCGGTCGAGAAACAGGTCGACTTCACCGAAGACGCCAAGGAAAACGCCAAGCTCTGGGCCATCCGCAAAGACACCTTCCCGGCCGTCGGCGCCGTACGAAAGACCGGCACCACGGTCATCATCGAAGACGTGACCTTCCCGGTCGAGCAACTGGCCATCGGCGTCAACCGCCTGATCGAGCTGTTCGAGCGGCACCACTATGACGAAGCCATCCTGTTCGGCCATGCGCTGGAGGGCAACCTGCACTTCGTGTTCACCCAGGGTTTCAACAGTGCCGAAGAGGTCGCCCGCTACCAGGCGTTCATGGACGACGTGGCGCACCTGGTGGCGGTCGAATTCGGCGGTTCGCTCAAGGCCGAGCATGGCACCGGGCGCAACATGGCGCCGTTCGTCGAACTGGAATGGGGCCACGATGCCTACCAGCTGATGTGGACGCTCAAGCGCCTGCTCGACCCCAACGGTATCCTCAACCCGGATGTGGTGCTCAGCAACGACCCGCAGATCCACCTTAAGAACCTCAAGCCGTTGCCGGCCGCCGACGAGATCGTCGACAAGTGCATCGAGTGCGGCTTCTGCGAACCGGTGTGCCCGTCCAAGGGGCTGACCCTGAGCCCGCGCCAGCGCATCGTGATGTGGCGCGACATCCAGGCCAAGAAGCGGGCCGGGGTCGATACCACCGCGCTTGAACGCGACTACCAGTACCAGGGCATCGACACCTGCGCCGCCACCGGCTTGTGCGCCCAGCGCTGCCCGGTAGGCATCAACACCGGCGAACTGGTGAAGAAACTGCGCGCCCAGGCTGCCAGCCACGTGAAGACAGCCGACTGGCTGGCGGAGCATTTCCACACCGCGCTAAGCGGCGCCCGCCTCACCCTGCGCGCAGCCAACGGTGCCCGCCGCCTGTTGGGCGCGCCACGTCTGGCCCGCATCAGCCAGTCGTTGAGCAAAGCCAGCAACGGCCGCCTGCCGCTCTGGACGCCGGCCATGCCGCAGCCCCTGCAGCCCATCCAGTTCAGCCCGGCGAGCAACGATGCGCGGCCCCGCGTGGTGTACCTGGCGGCCTGCGTATCGCGCGTCATGGGCCCGGCCGCTGGCGATCGCGAACAGACCTCGCTGCTGGACAAGACCCGCGGCCTGCTGGAGAAGGCCGGCTACCAGGTGGTGTTCCCCGAGAACCAGGACAGCCTGTGCTGCGGTCAGCCGTTCGCCTCCAAGGGCTATGCCGAACAGGCCGAGCACAAGCGCCAGGAACTGATCGGCGCGCTGCTGCATGCCAGCCGCGGCGGGCTCGACCCGATCTACTGCGACACCAGCCCGTGCACCTTGCGCCTGGTGCAGGACCTCAAGGACTCGCGCCTGGACCTGTATGACCCGGTGCGCTTCATCCGCACCCACCTGGTGGACAAGCTGGAATTCACCCCGCAGGACGCACCGATTGCCGTGCACGTGACCTGCAGTACCCAGCACCTGGGCGAGAGCCAGGCCCTGATCGACCTCGCGCGGCGTTGCAGCAAAGAGGTGGTGATACCCGAGGGCATCCACTGCTGTGGGTTCGCCGGCGACAAGGGCTTCACCACCCCCGAACTGAACGCACATTCACTGCGCAGCCTAAAGGACGCCGTGCAGTACTGCAGCGAAGGCATCTCCACCAGCCGCACCTGTGAAATCGGCTTGAGCGAGCATGGCGGCATCGACTATCACGGCCTGGTGTACCTGGTGGACCGGGTGACCAGAGCCAGGGCGCTGTGAGCCAAGGCGGCTCCTGCACACCGGCAGGAGCTGGCCTTGCCGGCGAACCGGCCATCTGCCACAACATCCGTCTGAACCCCTGGTATCGGCCGCAGTCCATGCAAATAGGCCCCTTATCCTGAGGCCTTCCCAGCCAAGGAGATTCACATGAAGCGTACTGCGATTACCGGACTGTTCCTCAGCGCCGCACTGCTAGCCTCGCCTGTGTTCGCGGCGGATAAAGACCTGTGTACCAACAACCTGCAGAAGATCGACGACCAGATGGCAACCATGGGCGCGACTTCCGAAGGGCTGGACGATGCGCTGAAGCAGCATGTGGCTGACGCCAAGGCCGCGCAGGCGGCGGGCAACGACAAGGATTGCATCACCATCAGCGCCAAGGTGCTGTCGCGCCTCGAGAAGACCGACAAGGGCGGCAACGGTCAGTAACCTCGGTGGGCGACCGGACCGGTAGTCGACGTCGCCCGACCGATGGCGTATACTCCGTCACATGCACCCGAAACGGTGCTAGCGCTAGAGCAGTAAAAAATGGGGCCGATTAGGATTCGACGCCGGTGATGAAACTCTAGGTGCATGCCGAGTTGGTAACAGAACTCGTAAATCCACTGTTGCAACTTTCTATAGTTGCCAATGACGAAAACTACGAGGGTTACGCTCTCGCTGCGTAAGCAGCCGAGCCCGCTCTCCTGGTAGCTTCGGCTCCAGCAATCACTAGGGGATGCCTGTAAACCCGAAGTGATTGTCATACAGAACAGGATCGTCGTGTAGCACGTTGGGGGCAAAGCGACTAAAACTTACCCAACTCGTCCAAAGCACCCTGCCCGTCGGGCGGCTGCGGATTAACTCAATAGACACGGCTAAGCATGTAGTACCGACAGCGGAGTACTGGCGGACGGGGGTTCAAATCCCCCCGGCTCCACCACTTTTACATCTAAAGACGTCCACGGACGTCTTTTTTGTGCCTGAAAGCTAGAGAAATCAAGGGTTTCAGGTCCTATGGCGTCCGAGGCTATCCGAGCAGATCTTACAATCTATGTATTCCACGTGGTATTCCAAGGCTACCACTGGTATTTTTTGGAATACATGAGGCTCTGGAGACGACCATGTGCGCCCAAGCTGCGCGGCTATCAGACCTGAAGGTCAAGGCCGCCAAACCTGCTGAAAAAGATTACATTCTCACCGATGGTGACGGCCTGCAGATGAGAGTAAGGGCCAATGGCTCGAAGCTCTGGAATTTCAATTACATCCACCCAGTGACCAAAAAGCGTGTGAACATGGGTCTGGGCACCTTTCCGGAGGTCGGCCTAGCGCTCGCTCGCAAACGGACCGTAGCGGCGAGAGAACTTGTTGCTCAAGGGCTAGATCCGAAGGAAGCACGAGACGCAAATCGCCAGGCCCTCAAAGCGACGGTGGAGCACACCTTTAAAAATGTGGCAATTGCATGGTTTGAGCTGAAGAAGGACGCAGTCACTCCCGCCTATGCCGAGGATATTTGGCGCTCGCTGACGCTGCACATTTTTCCCGACCTTGAAGAAACGCCGATATCTACAGTCACTGCACCAACAGTAATCAAGCTGCTTCGCCCACTTGAAACAAAGGGCAGCCTCGAAACGGTCAAGCGCCTAAGCCAGCGCCTGAACGAAATTATGACTTACGGCGTGAATTCCGGTTTGATTCATTCGAATCCGCTGACTGGAATTCGGTCAGTCTTCAAAAAGCCGAAAAAGAAAAATATGGCGGCCCTCGCCCCCGATGAGCTGCAAGAGCTCATGCTTGCGGTTGCCAACGCCAGCATAAAAAGGACTACGCGATGCTTGATCGAATGGCAACTGCACACCATGACTCGCCCAGCAGAAGCAGCCACGACTCGCTGGGCAGACATCGATATCGAGAAGAAGATCTGGATTATTCCACCCGAGCGAATGAAGAAGCGACGTACTCACATCATTCCACTTACCGATCAGGCAATCGCGCTATTAAATGCGATAAGACCCCTCAGTGGTCACCGGGAGTACGTTTTTCCGGCAGACCGCAACCCCCGTACACACTGCAATAGCCAAACGGCAAATATGGCACTGAAGCGCATGGGGTTCGAAGGCCGACTCGTAAGTCACGGCATGCGATCAATGGCTAGCACCATTCTCAACGAGAAAGGGTGGGATCCTGAACTGATCGAGGTAGCACTTGCCCATGTGGATAAGGACGAGGTGCGCAGCGCTTACAATCGTGCGGATTACATTGAGCGTCGACGGCCGATGATGGCTTGGTGGAGCCAGCATATTCAAGAAGCTGCCGCGGGCAATCTAGCTATCTCCGCCGTTTGAAAACCTTCCATAGGGAATCTAAAGCAAGGCATTCCCTATGGAAGCCTTTTTCTCGCAGATTCAATGTTCTACTAACGAGCCGTATTTCTGACCGTACGACCTGACTCTTCGCCGGATCTCTGCGCATCGACAAACGGGCGGCGGCAATCATGAGCCTGATCCACTCGACGCGAATGTACGGGCATGATCCTCAAGCCTACCTCAAAGCGATACTGCCGCACTTGCCGGCTCAGAGGGCCTGTGAAATTAAGCAATTGCCCCCGTATCGCTAGATGCGGGTCCGGCCTGCGCAAGGTCTATTGTCGTAGCTTACTCTTGGAAAACGAAAAGCACTGTGAGGCTCAAGTATCTATACAGGGGGCCGATACGGACTAGCATCTATCTCCTGATGCCGCTGCGCCGCAGTGCCACACTGAGCACATCCATTTGCATTACCTAGGCGGCCACCGGCCGGCGCGCGTGCCGAAGCTCACATGCAGCGGCACCTTGATGATCGAACGAGGAAACCACAGTGCCCCTGCAGTCCCCGGAAGCCCTACTTGAACACCTGAACAATGCCCTGCGTCATCTGCGTGGCGCCTGCACTGTCTTGGACAGTGAAGACATCGACAGCAAGCTGTTGGCCGTGATGCGCCGTTTGCTGCTGGCTCAGGTACTGGGGGACACCTGGGTGGTGGCGGTGGGCGGCTCCCAAGGGGCGGGTAAAACCACACTGATGGCCAGCCTGTACGGCTTGCTCGGTGCCGAGCAAAAGTGGCTTGAGGGCAACGAGGGGCGTGGAGAGAAAATGCCCGTGCTGATTCTCGAACAGGACGGCTCGAAGCAGGTGCAAGGCTTCGTGCGCCGCCTAGTACAAAATGAGGGTGCAACGGGCTTCACTTTGCAGGATGAGCAGTGAATCGCCCCTGGTTTCCTAGACACTCTCCAAGCTCAGGAAATAGCGTTTCTCATACTCTACTGGAGACAGCTGCATAGCACTGCTGTGTCGGCGTTTAGGGTTATAGAACATCTCGATGTAATCGAAAATATCACTTCGGGCTTCTTCACGGGTTGTGTAGATCTTTCGTCGGACTCGCTCCCGCTTCAAAAGCTGGAAAAAGCTCTCGGCTACGGCATTGTCGTGGCAGTTTCCCCGCCGGCTCATGCTGCTGATTACATTGTTGGCCTTCAAGAAACTTTGCCAATCCGAGCTACTGAACTGACTGCCTTGATCTGAGTGAATCATCACTTGCTGCTGAGGCTTGCGTCGCCAAACAGCCATCAACATCGCGTCGATAGCTAGGTCGCTGCTCATCCTTGGCTTCATTGACCAACCAATTACTTGGCGTGAGAACAGATCCAGCACTACCGCGAGGTAGAGCCACCCTTCATAGGTGCGGATGTAAGTGATATCTGTCACCCAGACCTTGTTCGGCTCACTGACCTTGAACTGCCGCGCGAGGTGGTTGGGCGAGGCCACTGTTGGTTTTCCACCATAGAACCCTGGACGCCGCCGATAGCCCGTTTGAGAACGCAGCCCCTCCGCCTGCATCAAGCGCCCGACTCGATTTCGACCGCATTCCTCTCCCAGCTCACGCAGGTCATCGTGAATTTTGCGGTAGCCGTATACACCTCCGCTTTCCAGCCAAGCGTGTTTGATCAAGCCAAGCAGACGTTGATCTTCTTTTGCTCGGGAAGATTGAGGCTCGGCCAGCCAGGCGTAATAACCGCTGGGGTGCACCTTGAGGGTATGGCAAAGGCGCCGCACCGGGTAATCAGTCGAGTGCTTCTTGATGAAGGCGTACTTCAGCCGCACTCCTTGGCAAAGTACGCGGCGGCCTTTTTTAAGATGTCTCGCTCTTCCGTCACGCGCTTGAGTTCAGCGCGTAGCTTGCGCAGTTCGGCCTGCTGATCGTCGTCTTGCTGACGCTGCTCTTGGGGCTTGCTGTAGACCTTGATCCAGGCGTAAAGGCTGTGCACGGACATACCCAGGCGCTGGGCGACATCGGCGACAGGTTTGCCTTTCTCGGTCACTTGCTTGACCGCTTCGATCTTGAATTCTTCGGGGTAACGCTGACGACTCATGGCTCCTCCTATTTGGGCCTCATTATGAGGCTTGGAGGTGTCTACGAAACTAGGGGCGATTCACTCCGATGTACCGCATGAGGCTGTCGTAGTTTTTCTGGACGGGCCTACGGTAGTCTCTTAACCGCCGTCTGAAATCGAAACTGCGGGTTATCTGGCGGATGTCTTCCACGCATCTGTTAAGACGGCCGACAAGATACGGGACATGCTCTCCCCTGGCATTCGTGATATGGAACTCGCCAAGCATCAACTCTGAGCGGTTCACGCAGGTAAGAAACGCTTCGAAATAGGGGTTAAATCTAGAATTTGGGAATTGGTCGAAGATGTCTTGTATCTCACCTCTCAAGCAAGAGAGGAAGCGCTTACCCAAGCGGCTAGCTTTCACTCTTAGGTTACCATTATGGTCAGGCTCTCCGATAAAGAGATCATGATCTGTTTTCATTATCGTTTCCAGCACGGGCTTTAACCGGTACACAAGGTCAATCCTTACCCGGTGCTCTTCACCAGGAGTAAGTGTAGTGGTCTAATGAAACCGGACACCCATTTAGGCGAGAATGCTCGCCATAGAGAGGTGTCTGATGACCAAGCAACGTCGTACCTTTACCCCTGAGTTCAAGCGCGAGGCTGCGTGCCTGGTGCTCGACCAAGGCTACAGCCATATCGAAGCCGCCCGTTCGCTCGGATTGGTCGAATCGGCGCTTCGTCGATGGGTGAGCCAGCTTCAGCAAGAACGTAGCGGTGTTACTCCCACCAGCAAGGCTCTGACACCTGAGCAGCAAAAAATCCAGGAACTCGAAGCCCGTATCAATCGGCTAGAACGGGAAAAATCGATCTTAAAAAAGGCCACCGCGCTCTTGATGGCCGAGGAACACGAGCGTTCGCGTTAATCGATCAACTGCGGGCTCAAGAGCCTGTTGATCTGTTGTGCTCGGTATTTGATGTCACCCGATCTTGCTACTACGCGTACTGCCGGAAACGTCGGTATCCGGATGCCGAACGAGTAGTCTTGCGTAGCCGCGTGAACGAGTTGTTTACGCAAAGCCGAAGCGCTGCGGGCAGCCGGAGCATCATGCTGATGATGAAAGAGAACGGCATGCAGATCGGGCGATTCAAGGTACGTAGGTTGATGCGCGAGCTGAACTTGATCAGCAAACAGCCGGGCTCCCATGCCTACAAAAAGGCTACCGTGGAGCGGCCTGATATCCCGAACGTGCTTGATCGCGGGTTCAGCGTGGCATCCCCGAACACAGTCTGGTGCGGTGACATTACGTACGTCTGGGCTGAAGGCCAATGGCACTATCTGGCGGCTGTCATCGACCTTTGTGCCCGGCGTGTTGTAGGTTGGGCGTTCTCAGCCAAGCCTGATGCCGACCTGGTGATCAAGGCATTGGATATGGCCTATGAGCAGCGTGGCCGGCCTCAGAATGTGCTGTTTCACAGCGACCAGGGCAGCCAATACGGCAGCCGAAGTTTCCGCCAGAGACTATGGAGATACCGCTTCACGCAGAGCATGAGTCGGCGCGGCAACTGCCACGACAACGCGCCGATGGAGCGGTTATTTCGCAGCCTGAAGACTGAATGGATACCGACGGTGGGCTACATGAGCGCTGTGCTGGCACAGCAAGATATCAGTCGGTTTTTGATGGAGCGGTACAACTGGCGGCGACCGCATCAATTCAACGAAGGGCTACCGCCTGCGGTCGCAGAGGAAAAACTCAATTCAGTGTCCGGGATCAGTTGACCACTACAACCCACTCTGATGGAACTGTGTCCAATCCGCCAGTGATGGCACAAAAACATCACGCCCCCTGTAGAATCCGCCGCGGCTCGGTCCGGAGGGGGCCGAGCGCGATTGGTACCAAAGGAATCCAGGATGTTCGCTCTTCGCAATTTGACGGCAGCCATGCTCATAGTATTGAGCACAGGCTGCGCAACCGGCCTCAATTCGGTCCAACAATCGGAACTCGCAAGTTACAAGGCAAGGAACCTCGCGGTTCAGGAGAAGAGCCCTGGCGTGGGAGCCGCACTTGGCCTCCTGCCTGGCGGGGGTTCCTTTTATGGACGCTCCTACGGGTTTGGCGTGGTCAACCTTTTGCTCTGGCCCATCTCGATCTTATGGGACCCTGTCAGCGGGTATGACGCTGCAGAATCGATCAACTATCAAGCCTCTAAAGCGCACGTGTCCAACTTGAAAAGAAGCGAGATGGACAATCTCGACTCCAGGCTGGCCACGGATGAAATCGACCTGAAGCAGTACACGCTTGAAAGACGCAAGGTTGATGAGAAGTACGCACACAGCCTCTGACACGATCCCAGAAAGCCCGCCAAGCGCGGGCTTTTTCATGCCTGTATGACAGCGCATGGCAAAAATCGTCAGCACATCCGGGATGTGACAATTGAACCCCCTCATCCATTCATAGTTTAGTAAACCCCAATCCAAGAATCGAAAAAGTCAGCTTTTACCCTCCTTACCCCCATGAAACCTTAGGGCACCACAAAACCACCTTAGGAGAACACTGCGCTGCGTGGCGAGCCTTGCTGTTGGCTGTGCGGTTTGCCCTGCAGCGCATGGAACGAGAACCGGATGTCTCTCGTCTGGGAGGACCGATTGATCCCGGTGTCTCGAGTGATGTGCAATCACCCTTGAACAGTAGGAGATAACAATAATGATCAAAGCTCTGAAATTCGCAGCACTCGCAACGGGGATAGTCACTGCCAGTCACGGCCTCGCGGCCGACCTCACCATCGTCTCCTTCGGTGGCGCCAACAAGGAGGCCCAGGTAAAGGCCTTCTACAAGCCCTGGCAACAAGCCCGGGGCAGCAAGATCATTTCCGGCGAGTACAACGGCGAAATGGCCAAGGTCAAGGCCATGGTCGATACCCGCAGCGTGTCCTGGGATGCCGTGGAGGTGGAGTCCGCCGAGCTTGCCCGGGGCTGTGAAGAGGGCATGTTCGAGACGCTGGACCCAGCTCAGATCGGCCTCGATACCAAGCATTTCGTTCCCGGCGCCATCCAGCCCTGCGGCATAGGGTTTCTGGTGTACTCGACGGTGCTGGCCTACAACACCAGCAAGCTGAAGCAAGCCCCCACCGGCTGGAAGGATTTCTGGGATGTGGAGAAATTCCCGGGCAAGCGCGGCCTGCGCAAGCTGGCCAAATCGACTCTGGAGTTCGCCCTGATCGCCGACGGGGTAGAGCACGCTGACGTCTATACGTTGCTGGCCACCAAGGCAGGCCAGGACCGCGCCTTCGCCAAGCTGGATGAGATCAAGCCGCATATCCAGTGGTGGGAAGCCGGCGCCCAGCCACCTCAGTATCTCGCCGCGGGGGATGTGGTGATGAGCTCGGTGTACAACGGCCGCCTCTCGGCCAAGCAGAAGAAAAAGTACGACCTGGACATTGTCTGGTCCGGCGGCCTCTACGAGTTCGATTCCTGGGCTATCCCGCGGGGCGCTTCACGCCAGGAGAAAACCCGCGAGTTCATTGCCTTCACGCTCGACCCCGCGCAACAGAAAAGCTTCGCCGAACATATCGACTACGGCGCCGCCAACCTACAGGCCATGCAACTGCTCGACAAGGACCGCATCGCCGAACTGCCCACCGCGCCAGCGAACCTTTCCCAGCAGGTGCCGGTAGACCCCTTGTTCTGGGCCGACCATGGCGAACAACTGGAGCAACGCTTCAACGCCTGGGCGTCGCGCTAACCCCCTGAACGGCCAGCCATGGGGCACTCACCCCATGGCTTTCGGAATCTGCCGAGCACAAGGTCAGACCTCCGTCATCACCACCATCACCTCGGCGTCACTCCCCGCCTCGCCCTCAGCCAGGTAGATGTGCCCGATCGCGCTGTTGAAATACACCGTCTCCCGGCAACCAACGCTGACGGATTCACCCGTTTCGAACTGAATGCGCACACGGCCCGAAAGCACCACGGCAAATTCCTGCCCGGGGTGGCGAATGTAGTCTTCGAACTGGCTCATCTCACGCGCGCAGATGCGGGCATACATCGGCGTCATGTTGCGCCCGGGAAAATCCCCCGCCATCGGGTGGTACTCGTAGTTGCCCGTGCTGTAACCCGCCGCCGTATCGATGGCCGTGCTCACCACCGTGGGCTGTACCGCACCCACGCTCACCTTGGCCGGGTTGAACAGCTGGGCGATATCCACACCCAATGCCCGCGCTGCCGCCGCCAGCTTCTCGTAACTCACCGATACCTGCGCCAGCTCCATCTTCGACAGGGTCGACAGCGCCACGCCTGAACGCTCGGACAATTGCTTGAGCGTGAGCTTCTGGTTCTTGCGTATGACACGAAGACGAGCCCCCACCTGGGCGCGATCTATCAAGGGGTGGGCCGGGGAACGCGAGACTGGATCGGAGCTCATGCAAACTTCTCTGCCATACGGAAACGATGCCTGGGCCAAGCCGGGCAAGGGCCAAAAATAATACCTCAAGGTAATAGGTTGACTGGAAAATTCTCATATCTTACATTTCTCGTATCTGAGAATTACAAGAACAGCGGCGAAGACATTGCTTCTCCCACTCGGAACAGGAGGCACCTCGGTATGCACGACAGCGAATGTTTCGATTTCGCCATCATTGGCGGCGGTATTGCGGGGGCCTCCCTGGCCTATCGCCTGGCTGGGCAAGCCAGGGTCGTGGTGCTCGAGCGCGAGAGCCAGCCGGGCTATCACGCCACCGGTCGTTCCGCAGCCATGTTCATGGAAAGTTACGGAACACCGCAGATCCAGGCCTTGACCCGCGCCAGCCGCACTTTCTATGAGCAACCGCCCGCTGATTTCACCGAGCATGCGCTGCTGGAGCCTCGCGGTTGCCTGTATGTCGCAGGCCAGGGGCAACAGCCCCTGCTGGAACAGACCTTCGCTGCCGGTGCAGCACAGGCTGGCAATGTGTCGTTGATCGATACCGAGCATGCGCTCGCGTTGGTGCCGTGCCTGAACCCGGAGGCAATGGTTGGCGCGATGCTCGAAACCGATGCCCGCGATCTGGACGTGCATGCGCTGCACCAGGGCTTCTTGCGCGCCGCGCGCCGTGCCGGTGGTGTGCTGCAATGCGATGCGCAACTGAGCGTCGCCAGTCGCGAAGGCGGCCACTGGCACCTGACCCTGGCCGACGGTCGCCAGCTGCGCGCGCGCACGCTGGTGAATGCCGCAGGCGCCTGGGCTGATGAGGTTGCGCAGCAGTGCGGCGTGAAGCCCATCGGCTTGCAGCCCTGCCGACGCACAGCCTTTACCTTCGACGGCCCCCAGGGCATGGATTTCTCGCGCTGGCCCACGGTGATCGGCATCGACGAAAGCTTCTACTTCAAGCCCGATGCCGGCCAGTTGCTGGGCTCCCCGGCCAACGCCGACCCCGTGCCGCCCCATGACGTGATGCCCGAAGAGCTGGACATCGCCACCGGCATCTACCACATCGAGGCCGCCACCTCCCTGACCATCCGCCGTCCGCGTCACAGTTGGGCCGGCCTGCGCTCGTTCGTCGCCGATGGCGACCTGGTGGTCGGCTGGGACAATCACCGCGAAGGCTTCTTCTGGCTCGCGGCACAGGGCGGCTATGGCATCCAGTCTGCGGCCGGCGTGTCGCAACTGGCCTGCGCCCAGTTGCTCGATCAGCCGCTGCCCCAAACACTGCTTCACCAAGGTGTCGAGCCACAGCGCCTGGCACCTGGCCGCTTGCGTTAATCATTCATCACCCACGAGGTTCAATGCCATGTCCGAACAACTGCAGCGTTACCCCAGCCATCTGCCCTACCCGTTCTCCAAGGCCATCCGTGTCGGCGATTTCCTGTTTCTCTCGGGGCAGGTACCAATGGACCCACAGGGCAACGTGGTGCTCGGGGATATCCGCGAGCAAACCGAGGCGGTCATGAGCCGTATCGGCGAAACCCTGACCGAGTGCGGTGTGGGGTTCGATCAGGTGGTCAAGGCCACGGTCTGGCTGACCGACATGCAACATTTCGCCGGTTTCAACGAGGTGTACAAGCGCTACTTCGACAATGGCTTTCCGGTGCGCTCCACGGTCGGCGGCAGCCAGCTGGCACTGGGGGTCGACGTAGAGATCGAAGTCCAGGCCTGGGTCGGCACCCGCTAGCACACCCTTGCCGCCTGCCACTGCGATGCCCCGGCATGGCCACGGAAAGTGGCCCGCCCCATAAGCCCTAACAACAATAATTCGAGGGAAATCGTCATGAAAGAGAGCCTGAAAATAGCCGGCGCGTTCGTCGGTGTGATTGTCGGCGCCGGGTTCGCTTCCGGTCGGGAACTGCTGCTGATGTTCGTCGATTTCGGCGTATGGGGATTGCTCGGGGCAGTGGTCAGCGCCTCACTGTTCATCTTTCTCGGCATGGCATTGGCAGGCATGGGCAGCCGCCTGCGGGCCAGCTCCCATAAAGACGTGGTGAACGCCCTGTGCGGACGCTACCTCGGCGCCTTCGTCGATCTGATGATCACCTTTTTCATGTTTGCGGTGACCGTGGTCATGCTGGCCGGTGGCGGTGCCCTGCTGGAGCAGCAGTTCGGCATCCCGGCCCTGTTCGGCAGCCTGGCGGTGACCGTAATCGTGGTCGCCATCGTGTGCCTGGATGTGCAGAAGGTGATTGGCATGATCGGCGCCGCCACCCCGCTGTTGATTCTCACGGCAGTAGCGGTGGCCCTGTATGGTGTGGCCACCCGAGGCCTGAGTTTCGGCGAGCTCGATCAACTGGCCAGCCAGCAGGACGCCGGCGCCAGCCATTGGCTGCTGGGGGCGCTGTTGTACGTGTCCTACAACATCGTGGCCGGGGTGCCCTTTCTGTCGATCATGGGCGGCACCGCAAAGACCGAGAAGCACGCCATCTGGGGTGGCATCTTCGGCGGCGCGTTGCTGGGGGTGCTGATGCTGGTGATGAGCCTGGGGCTGTTGTCGCGCCTGGACAGCGTGGCGGACCTGCCCATGCCCATGTTGTCCATCGCCACCGAGATTTCACCGGTGCTTGGCCTGGTGATGGCCGTGGTCATTTTCCTGATGATCCTCAACACCGCCGTTGGCACCCTGTACTCCTTTTCGGCGCGATTGCTGCCAGCGGGCACCCGCACGTTCCGCATCGGCTCGGCGGCCGCCGGCGCCCTGGCGTTCGTTGGCAGCCTGGTCGGGTTCGTCAGCCTGGTGGGGCAGGTCTACCCGCTGTTCGGCTACCTCGGCTTCCTGCTGATTGGCGCGGTCGTGCTTGGCTGGCTACGCGTCGGCCGCCTGGCCCAGGCTTGAGCAATGCACAGTGACGCGCTGATCGGGCGCGTCACAAATTGCATCGAACCGGCCCTCTCGAAATCGATTGCCAGGCCGATATGCTTGGCAACCGAACTAGCAGCAGAGCAGGTCACCGATGAAAGTCTGCACAACCTACCGTGAAACCTTCTATCACGTACTCAACGCGGTGTTTACCGCCTATGGCAAGCAGCCGGTGGTAGCGGAACTGGGAGTGCTGCGCGGCGAAAACGCGATGAAGCTCTACCAGGCCCTGACCCCGGAAAAGATGGTGCTGATCGACAGCTGGAGCCCTGCCTCCAATGACGACTACAGCCCATTCGACCAGCTGCCGCCATGGGTCGAGCCACCAGAGAAATACGCTTATTACTACGGCGGCCCGATGCATGAGCAGGCCACCTTCGACAACCTCTACCAGCAATGCCTGGACCGCTTCGCCGACAAGGACAACGTCACCGTCATCCGCGCCGACACCATCAGCGCCATCGATGCGATCCAGCCGCGTACCGGCATCGAGACCTTCGACGTGGTGTACATCGATGCCAGCCACCAGTACGAATTCATCCTGCGTGACCTGATGTACTACCAGGAACTGGTCGGCCCGGATGGCTTCATCCTGCTCAACGACTGCTGCCACAGCCCCAACGGCACCAAGCAGAACCTGGGCGTGCTCGAAGCCTTGAGCAGCTTCATGAAGCGCTCCGACTTCATCCCGCTGGCCATGACCAACACCGACTGGTCGGACGTGATCCTGGTGCGCAAGAACTCGATCATGGTGCAACTGGTGGACATCGCCCTGACCAACTCCGACATTCCGTTCGTGGAGATCCCGCACCAGCTGATCTCTGCCGCCAAAGTCGTTTACGGCCAGCAGCGCATCAACATCAGCTTCGCCTGATTGCGGTTGCAAGACGTCCTGGCCTTCGCCAGGACGACACCGGTCGACCCCACACGACCCATTAAATTCCCGCCAATCTGCCTGTTTTCCCTACAGATGCAGGCTGATTCACATTTTTTCCATGAAAAGCAGCCTAACCGGCTTTTGCTGCTGAATTGTCCTACAACCATCCTGTACAGTACCCAGCGCTTGATTCAGCACTCACTGACAAGCCGGCAGGGATGGCCGATACAGACGCAGCATGCGCTGGTTGTCCCGCGTCGGTTTCCGACCCTGGAAGGGACACCCTCTTGAATACTGCATCGCTGCGCCGCTCACTGCTGGCGCTTTCCATTGCCGCTGCTACAGCCACGGCCAATGCCTCTCCCGCTATCGACTTGAATCACGACCTCAGCTCCGGTGGCTACAGCAATACCGGCGATACCTTCAGCAGCGCCACCTTCAGCGGCACATCGCAGAACGCCGGCGTCGAGCTGATCGATGTCACTGTGCTGGGCAACCTGACCAACAGCGGCGCGATCAACCTCAGCGCGGCGAGTGCCACCGATATTCCCTCGGCCATTTCCCTAACCCTCGATTCCAGCATCGGCGGCAACCTGGTCAACCAGGGCAGCATCAACGTGACCGGCGAAGGCGCCATGGGCCTGGACCTGTACCTGGCCAAGATTGCCGGTGATGTGATCAACAGCGGCAGCATTGCCGTGACGGGCCAGAACGCCAACGGCATGATGATCACCTCCACCCAGTCGAGCATCATCAACAGCGGCACCATCACCGCGCGTGGCGCCGACTCGGCCGGTATCGAAGTCGAAAATGCCGTCTTCAGCGGGTCCACCACCCCGCCCTACAAAAGCAACATCAACAACAGCGGCACCATTTCGGCAGATGGCATCGGCATCCATCTGGTCAACCTGAGCGGCAGCAACCTGTTTTCGATCACCCAGACCGCCGGCCTGCTCGAAGGCGGCACTGCGGCGATTCTGGCCGAAGACAGCAACGCGCAGTCGTACTTCTACTGGTCCGGCGGCCAGGTAAAAGGCGATCTGCTGGGGCTGAGTGGCGTGCTGGTCAAAGGCGACGTGGCTTTCGGCGGTTCGACCATCCGTGCCGGCTACGTGGACATCGACGGTGGCACCCTGACCCTGCTGGCGCCGCACACCACGCTGGACGGCGATCTCGACCTCGACAGCGACACCGCACGCCTGCGTCTGCTGCTGGACAACACGACCCTGCCCGATTCACCGATTCTCAAGGTGACCGGCAACACCTACTTCTCCGCAGGTAGCCAGATCGAGCTGCAAGCCCGCTCCGACGACTTCCGCACCCCGGCCCAGGGCACCCGCTACACCCTGCTGAACTCCGGCACCTGGGAAGAAGCACAGAACCTGTCGGTGGTCTCGTCCTCGGCGCTGCTCGAAGTGAAAAACTTCGGCATCGAGGGCCAGGATGTGAAGGCGCTGGTCGCAACCCGCAGCGATGAAGCGATCGAGCAGAACCTGCTCGGCGCCCGTGCTTCGCGCAATGCAGTCAATGCCATACAACCGTTCAAGAACACCGTGATGGGCCAGCTCAGCGAAAGCGATCCGGTATTCCAGGCCTTCGCCAACGCCAGCAGCGATGCGCAACTGGCCAGTCTCGCCGAAACCCTGACCCCGGATGTCAGCCGCGGCGTGATCAATGCCGCCACCAGCAGCCAGACCCTGGTGGGCAACGCCGTCACCCGCCGCTCCAGCAATGCCCGCAACGGCCTGTCGTCCGGTGAAGGCCTGTCGGACACTGGCGTATGGGTACAGGCACTGTCCAGCGATGCCGATCAGGATCGTCGCCACGGTATCGACGGTTACGATGCCAACACCAACGGCATCGCCGTGGGCGCCGACGGCAAGCTCGACCCCGATACCACCGTGGGCCTGGCGTACAGCTACCTGACCAGCGACGTCAAATCCGACCGGGGCAACAAGACCGATGTCAGCGGCCATGCCCTGACCCTGTACGGCAACTGGACCCTCGACAACTACTTCGTCGACGCTTCGGTGATGTACGGCTGGAACGACAACGAGTCCAAACGCTACATCGCCGGCAGCCGCGCCAAGGCCGACTACGACAGCGAGATCTTCGGCGTCAACGCGCTGGCCGGCTACACCTTCCAGCTCGACCGCCAGGTAGTGCTCGAGCCGCAGATCGGCGCGCGCTACGCCAATGTCTCGATCGACTCGTACCGTGAAAAAGGCAGCTCGGCGGCGCTCAACGTCGGCAGCCAGCGTTACGAAATCGGCGAGATGGGCCTGGGCGCACGCCTGGCAGCCGCCTTCGACCTGGGCGTGGGCAGCCTGGAGCCGGAAGCCAAGCTGATGGCCTGGCATGACTTCATCGGCGACAAGGCCGGCACCACCTCCACCTTCGTGCTGGGTGGCACGCCATTCACCACCCGCGGCGCCACCCCGGCGCGCGACAGCTACGAGCTGGGCCTGGGCGCAACCTACCGCGTCGGTGCCTGGAGCGTGGGCGGGTCGTACAACTACCTGACCAGCAGCGGCTTCGATGCCGACACCTTCACCGCCAACGTGCGCTACGACTTCTGACCTCAACCGCCCGACACGACAAAGCCCGCCAGAAGCGGGCTTTGTCGTGTCGGGGCGTGCCTCAGATATCCAGCACGATCTTGCCGAAATGCTGGTTGGTTTCCTGATAGCGGAACGCATCGGCGATCTGCTCCAGGCCAAAGTGCTTGTCGATCACCGGGCGAAGGCCGTTGGCGTCGATGGCGCGCACCATGGCCTGCTGCTGGGCACGGCTACCTACCAGTACCCCCTGCAGGCGCAACTGGCGCACCAGCGCCTGCACCAGCGGCAACTGCCCCGCCACGCCGGTGAGGATACCGATCAACGAGATGTGCCCGCCAATGCGCGCGGCAATCATCGATTGCTCCAGCGTGGCCGGGCCGCCCACTTCGATCACATGGTCCACACCACGATTGTGGGTCAGGCTGCGCACCTGCTCGCCCCAGGCCGGGGTGGTGCGGTAGTTGATCAGGTGGTCGGCGCCCAGGGCCTTGAGGCGTTCGAGCTTGGCGTCGCTGGAGGAGGTGGCGATCACCGTGGCGCCCGCCAGCTTGGCGAACTGCAAGGCGAAGATCGATACCCCACCGGTGCCCTGCACCAGCACCGTGTCGCCTGGCTTGAGTGCGTCGTCGGCCATCAGTGCACGCCAGGCGGTCAAGCCCGCAGTGGTCAGCGTGGCCGCTTCGGCGTGGCTCCAACCTTTGGGCGCATGGGTAAACGAAGTGGCACGGGCCGTCACCTGCTCGCGGGCATAGCCGTCGATGCCATCGCCTGGCACCGTGGCAAAGCCTTCGATCAGCGGCGCGCCATCCAGCCAGTCGGGGAAGAAGGTGCTGACCACCGCATCACCGACAGCGAACTCGCTGACCCCGGCGCCCACGGCCACCACTTCACCGGCACCATCGGCCATCGGAATGCGCGGCTCGGCAGGCCCCCACATGCCGCTGACCACGGCAAAGTCGTGGTAGTTGAGCGAGTTGGCACGCAGGCGCACGGTGATCTCGCCCGCCTGCGGCGCCGGCGCTTCGCACGTGCCCACCTGCACCTTGTCATATCCGCCGCCGGGTTGAACGTAAATGGCCTTGTGGCTCATGGGAAGCGCCTCGCTCGTGTCTGTAAAGGGTCAACCAGTCTTCGCCCGTGCCTGACGCAGGTCAAGCACCAGCACTTGCACAATCCGCCGGCAAACCACAATAATGCGACTAATTATCAATTACTCAGTATCCTCCGCGCCATGCCCGCACCCGATCACGCTGCCCTGCACGCGCTCTACAGCGAACACAACGGTTGGTTGAAAAGCTGGCTGCGCGCGCGCCTGGGCAACGCCAGCGATGCCGCAGACCTTGCCCAGGACACCTTCATCCGGGTGCTGACCGCACGCAATGCCCAGACCATTCGTGAACCGCGCAGCTACCTGGGCGCCATCGCCCATGCGCTGATGGTCGACAAGTTTCGCCGCAAGGCCCTGGAACAGGCCTACCTCGCCGAACTGGCCACCCGCCCGGAGCGCGTCGTCGAGTCGCCAGAGACGCGCCTGCTGATTCTCGAAACCCTGGTGGCCGTCGATACCCTGCTCGACGGCATGGGCGAACGCACCCGGCAGATCTTCCTGGCGGTGCAGCTCGAGGGCCTGAGCTACGTGGCCACCGCCGAGCGCATGGGCGTGTCGGTGACCACGGTGAAAAAACACATGATCCGCGCCATGACCCACTGCCTGCTGCTGACGGACGACTGACATGGCCCAGCCCCTGGACTACTCAACCCTGGAGGCGGCGGCCAGCTGGTACGTCAAGCTCAATGCCGCGCCGCCCAGCGAGGCCCAGGTGCAGGCCTGGCGGGACTGGCTGGGCAAAAGCCAGGCCCATGCCCAGGCCTGGGCGCGGGTGGAAAAACTGCAGCGCCAGCTTGGCCGCCTGCCCGCCGACGTGGCCCTGCCGACCCTGGCCGGCGTACGCGCGCGACGCCGCGCCGTGCTCAAGACCCTGGCCCTGCTGATGGGCGTGGGCATCACCGGCTGGGCCGTGCGCGAAAGCGACATGGGCCGCGAGCTGATGGCCGGGCTGCGTACCGGCAAGGGCCAGCGCCGCCACGTGACACTGGCCGATGGTAGTCAACTGGAACTCAACACCGACACCGCGCTGGATATCGAATTCGACGGTCAGCAGCGCCTGCTGCGCCTGTACAGCGGCGAAATCATGGTGCAAACCGCCGCCGACGCCGCAGGCCGGCCCTTCCTGGTGCAAACCCCGGAAGGCCGTATCCGCGCCCTGGGCACCCGTTTCAGCGTGCACAGCGAGGGCGGCCTGAGCCGGGTCAGCGTACTGGAGCACGCCGTGGAGGTCCGCCCCGCCGATCAGCCCGGGCAAGTGCTGCGCCTGGACAGCGGGCAAAGCGTGAGCTTCGACGCGCATCAGCTCGGAGCGGTCGGTAGCGCGGCCCCCGGCACCGGTGCCTGGACCGACGGCATGCTGACCGTGATCGAGTGGCGCCTGGCCGACTTCATCAGCGAGCTGCGCCGCTACCGTCCCGGCCTGCTGCGCTGCGACGAGCGCATTGCCGACCTGCGCCTGTCCGGCGCCTTTCGCATCGACGATACCGACACCGTCCTGCAGAACCTGGGCACCTCGCTGCCGGTCAAGGTGCGCTACCTCACGCGGTACTGGGTGAGCGTCGAGCCGGTCTGAAAAAACATCGAAAACCTGGTTGCCGATTTTCATTCTCATTCGGCTACGCAGTTAAAGCGGAAAAAAAAGCCGCGCCCCTGCCCAGCCAATCGAAGGAAAACCTGCATGTCCGCCCCTTGCCCGCGAGCGCCTCGCCCTCTGCTACGCGCCGTCCACCTGGCCCTGTTCAGCCTGCCGCTGGCACCGTTGCCATTGCTGGCGGTGCTGCCGTCAAACGCCCTGGCACAAAGCGCAAGCACCCACTTCCAGATCGCCGCAGGCCCGCTGGGCACCGCGCTGAGCCTGTTCGCCACCCGCGCCAGCATCACCCTGTCGTTCGATGCGCGGCAAACCCAGGGCCTGCAATCGGCGGGCCTGCAGGGCAGCTACAGCATCGATGAAGGCCTGGCGCGACTGCTGGCGGGCAGCGGCCTGCAGGCCCAGCGCCAGTCCAATGGCGGCTACGTGCTGGTGCCAGCCGGCAACGGCGGCGCCGTCGAGCTGGGGGCCACCAGCATCGAAAGCAATACCCTTGGCGAGACCACCGAAAACACCGGCGCCTACACCACCGCCGCCACCCGCACCGCCACCAAGCTGCCGCTGTCGATCCGCGAAACCCCGCAATCGGTCACCGTGGTCACCCGCCAGCAGATGGATGACCAGGGCGCGCAGAGCATCACCGACGTGCTGCGCAACACCCCCGGCGTCTCCGCCCAGGCCTACGACAGCGACCGTACCGAATTCTCCAGCCGTGGCCTGGCCATCACCAACTTCCAGTACGACGGCGTCAACACCATCTACGACGGCGTGTACGATGAAGGCACCGCGCATGTCGACATGGCGATCTACGACCACGTCGAAGTGCTCAAGGGGGCCACCGGCCTGATGACCGGCTCCGGCGACCCTTCGGCCACCGTCAACCTGATCCGCAAGAAACCCACCGCGCAGTTCCAGGCCTCGCTGTCGGGCAGCGCCGGCAGCTGGGACGACTACCGTGGCGAAGGCGATGTTTCCGGCCCGTTGAACGACAGCGGCAGCGTGCGCGGGCGCTTCGTCGGCGCGCAGCAGGACAGGAAGGGCTACCAGGACTACTACCAGCAGAAGAAAGAGGTGTACTACGGCATCCTCGAAGTCGACGTCACCCCCGACACCCTGCTGACCGTGGGTATCGACCAGCAGACCACCACCCCGCGCGGCACCTCCTGGACCGGCAACCCGGTGTACTTCGCCGATGGCGGACGCACCGACTTTTCGCGCCGGTTCAACCCGGGGGCCGACTGGAGCCGCCGCGACTTCCAGAACCGCACCTACTTCGCCTCGCTGGAGCAGGCGCTGGCCAACGACTGGAGCCTGAAGCTCAGCGTCAACCAGCTGCAGAGCGACCACGACACGCGCCTGGCCTCGGCCAGCGGCGGCAATCCCGACCGTGCCACGGGCGAAGGCATGTTCATGTTCTGGGGCCGCTGGGAAGGTCACCGGGTGCAGAACACCGCCGACATCAACCTGTCCGGTCCCTTCACCCTGCTGGGCCGCCAGCACGACCTGGTGATGGGTTTCAACGCGGCCAACTCGCGCCAGACCGGCGCCACCTGGGACACCAGCCTGGGCGGCACACCGGGCAACATCTACGAATGGAACGGCAAGATCGGCGTGCCGGACTTCCCGAAAAACGGCAAGTACGAGCAGACCAAGCGCCAGAACGGCGCGTACATCGCCACCCGCCTGCGCCCCACCGACGACCTGTCGCTGATCCTCGGCACCCGCGTCAGCACCTTCAAGTACAACGACAACTACGATTACGACGGCCTCAACCCGGTGTACTTCAGCGACAACCAGGCCGGCTACAAGCAGCATGGTGTGGTGACCCCGTATGCCGGCGTGGTGTATGACCTGGACGACACCTACTCGGTGTATGCCAGCTACACCTCGATCTACCAGCCACAGACCTACAAGGACGCAAACCGCACCCCGCTGGATCCGGTGGAGGGCGACAGCTACGAGACAGGGCTGAAGGCGGCCTACTTCGAGGGTCGGCTCAATGCCAGCCTGGCGCTGTTCCGCATCGAGCAGGACAACGTGGCGGTGCAGACCGGCACCACCAACACCAACGAGGGGATCTACAAGGCTACCCGCGGCGCAACCACCGAGGGCGTGGAGCTGGAGATTGCCGGCGAACTGCAGGAGGGCTGGAACCTGTCGGCCGGCTATACCTATGCGCGCTCTCGCGACAAGGACCACCAGCGCATCTTCGGCTCGCCGATGAGCACCACCAAGCCTGAACAACTGCTGCGGCTGTTCACCACCTACCGCCTGCCGGGGGCGCTGGACAAGGTCACGGTGGGTGGCGGGGTGAACTGGCAGAGCGCGTTCTACGGCCAGATCTACAGCCCTACGGTGAAGGATTACACCTTCATCAAGCAGGGTGGCTACACCCTGGTCGACCTGATGGGCCGCTACCAGTACAACGACCACCTGAGCTTCACGCTCAACGCCAACAACGTGTTCGACAAGCGCTACCTGGCAGGGCTGGGCAACTTCGACACCACCTACTATGGCGAAGCGCGCAACCTGATGCTGACTACGCGCTGGGCGTTCTGATCGAAGGCCTGGGTCGATGATCCGGGCCACTTCGCCGGCAAGGCCGGCGAAGTGGCCAGCACGGACCTACTCCAGCATCCCGTGCAACACCCCACAATCAGCCGCATGCCAATCCACCAGCTGCGGCCACGGGTTCTGCGGCACATTCACCAGCACCGTGCGCGCACCCGCCGCACGCCCGCAGTCCAGATCGAAGCGATAGTCACCGACCATCACCATCTGCGCCGGTGCCACGTCCCACGCCTGGGCCAGTTGCAGCAGCCCGCCCGGGTGCGGCTTGGGCGGGGCCTCGTCGCGGCCGATGATGTCCTGCACCGGGAAGCAGTCGGCCAGGCCGATCGCCTCCAGCGTCACATGCGCCAGCTCGCGCGCATTGCGCGTCAGGATCCCCAGCCGGCAGCCTCGCGCCGCCAGCTCGCGCACCAGCGCCACCGCCCCCGGCGCCGCCTGCGAGGCCACTGCCAGTTCGCGCTCGTGCTCCAGCAGCCAGGCATGCTTGGCAGCCGCCTCTGCCGCAGGCAGGGCCGCCAGATGGGTAAGAATGTCGTCCTGCGCCGGGATGCCCAGCGCCACGCGAATGGCCGCAAAGTCATGCACGGCGACGGTCAGGGTGCCGTCCATGTCGAACACCCAGTGGCGAATCGAGCGCAGGCTCATGCCCAGTCCTTGCGATGGCGAATCAGGCCTTCCTGGCACGACGAGGCCACCAGCTGCCCGGCGCGATTGAAGATGCTGCCACGGGCAAAGCCGCGCGCATTGCCCGCCCACGGGCTGTCCATGGCGTACAGCAGCCAGTCATCGGCGCGCAGGTTGCCGTGAAACCACAGCGCATGGTCGAGGCTGGCCAGCTGCATGTCGCGGTGCCACACCGACTTGCCATGGGGCATCAGCGAAGTGGTCAGCAGGCCGAAGTCCGAGGCGTATGCCAGCATGTACTTGTGCAGCGCCTGGGAGTCGGGCAGGTTGCCGTCGGCACGAAACCACGCGTACTTCACCGGGTCGCCGGGCTTGGGGTTGAAGGGGTCCTTCTCGGTCACCGGGCGCACTTCGATGGGCTTGGCGCACAGCAGCTTGTCGCGAATATGCTCGGGCAACTGATCGGCCATGCGCTCGGCCAGTTCCACTTCCGACGGCAGGTTCTCGGGGCCGACCACCTGGGGCATCTGGCCCTGGTGCTCGAAGCCTTCCTCGTCGTACTGGAACGAGGCGCTGCAGGTGAAGATCGGCTGGCCCTTCTGGATCGCCGTCACCCGGCGGGTGCTGAAGCTGCCGCCGTCACGCACGCGGTCCACCGAATACACCACCGGCATCGACGCATCGCCCGGACGCAGAAAATAGCCGTGCAACGAATGCACGTGGCGCGCCTCTTCGACCGTCTGGCTGGCCGCCGACAGCGACTGGCCCAGTACCTGGCCCCCGTACAGCTGACGAAAGCCCAGGTCCTGGCTGCGTCCGCGGAACAGGTTTTCCTCGATCGCCTCCAGACTCAACAGGTCGACCAGATCGTCCAACACGTGGCTCATTCGAGATTCTCCAAAGCAAGGCCCAGGGCGCAAATAATACAGGGTTTGTCATTGGCGGCCTGTATGTTCTGCGATTCAGCCATGCAAGGTGGCCTGCCACTGGGCGCGGTTGATCCGGTACAGCACATGGGGGCGCAAGGGGTGGCCAGGCTCGAGGCGCGGGTGCTCGAAGTCGCCCAGCGGATCGGGCTGCATGCCGATGGCCTGCATCACCTTCTGCGACGGCAGATTGCCCTGGGTAGTGAACGACACCACTTCGTCCAGGCCCAGCTGGGCGAACGCACAGCGCAGGCAGGTCCAGGCCGCCTCGCTGGCGAAGCCCTGGCCCCAGTGGCGCCGCGCCAGGCGCCAGCCGATCTCCACCGCCGGGGTGAACGGCGCATCGAAGCTCACATTGAGCAAGCCGGTCATGCCGATGAACGCCCCGCTGTCCTGGCGCTCCAGGGCCCACAGGCCGAACCCGTACTCGGCAAAATGGCCGCGGATGCGGCCAATCAGTGCGGCGCTTTCGACCCGGCTCAGCGGCGCCGGGAAGTACTGCATCACCAGTGGGTCGGCACACAGGGCGGCGAACTCGGCGAGGTCGTCGTCCTGCCACTGGCGCAGCCGCAGCCGCGCGCTCTCCAGTTCAAGTATCGGGGTCATTGCCTGCTCCGTGATCACTGCCTTGCAGTGTACAGCGTAGGCAGGCAATGCCCGAGCGCCCAGCCTCAGAAACGGAAGTTGGCAGTCAACTCGGCTGAACGCCCCGGGGCCACCGTGGCGAACAGGCCCACGTGCGAGGCGTCGTAGATGGTTTCGTCGGTCAGGTTGAGCAGGTTGAGCTGCAGGTCGAGGTTCTTGTTGACCTTGTAGCCGACCATCGCGTCGTAGCGCCAGTAGTCGTCGACGGTGATGGTATTGGCGTCGTTCATGTAGCGCTCGTCCATGTAGTTGGCGCCAGCGCCGACTGTCCAGCGTGCATCGATGTCATACGAGGTCCACAGGCTGAAGCTGTTGGGCGCGATGAACTTGGACTGGTTGCCGTCGTTGGCGCCGTTGCCACCGGCCTTCACCACTTCGGCATCCAGGTAGGTATAGCCGGCCCACACCGCCCAGGCATCGGTGATGCGTCCGGTGGCGCCCAGCTCCAGGCCGGTGACACGCTGGTCGCCATCCAGTGCCACCAGGCCCGAGACTGGATCGGTCACGCGTGCATTGGTCTTCTCGGTACGGAACACCGCTGCGGTCAGCGACAGCTGCTCGTTGAACACGTCCCACTTGGTGCCCAGCTCCAGGCTGCGCGAGCGTTCGGGGTCGAGGTTGGCCTTGTTGCCGTTGAGGTTGCCGGCACCGGCACCATCGGCACCACCGGACTGGGTGTTTTCGCCCGACGGGTTGGACGAGGTGCCGTAGGACAGGTAGATGCTGCCGTTGGGCAATGGCTTGAAGACGATACCCACCTGGTAGTTCCACAGCTCGCTGGACGACTCGGCGCCACCGGCGACGCGGTTCTTCACGTCGTAGTCGTCGTAGCGCAGGCCCAGGTTCAGGTCCCACTGCTCATGCAGGCCGAGCGTGTCGAACACATACAGCGAGCGGGTGTCGGTCTGGTACTTGCTGGTGACCTGGCCGGTGCCCGGCAACAGGGTCCAGCCCCCGTCGTGCGGGTTGGGGTCGTAAAGGTCGCCCGGGCGTCCGTTGTTGCCCTGGTACTTGTCCTTGTCGGTGATGGTTTCGCGGCTGACTTCGATACCGGCTGCGTAAGTGTGCTTGATGGTGCCGGTGTCGAAGGTACCGAACAGGTCGGTCTGGTTGATCAGCGACGTGTTGACCACATTGCGCGGGCGAAAGCCCCGGGACACCAGCCCGCTCTCTTCCTGGCCCACATTGGCGAACACCGGACGGCTCATGACATAGTTCTGCATGGTGCGGCCACCGCGCAGGGTATTGCGCAGGCTCAGGTGTTCATTGAAGTCATGTTCAATGCTGAAGGTGGCAAGGTCGGCGGAAGTTTTCCGGAAGTCTCGATCCACCAGTCCGTAGAAGTTGTCGCGGTCGACCTTCACCGGCTTGTTGGTAATCAACGAAACCGGGTGGCCCTGATCGGGAATGTCGTCGGTTTGCAGGTGGTAGTAACTGGCGGTGACCCGGGTCGGGCCCTGCAGGCCCCAGGTGATCGTCGGCGCAATGCCCCAGCGGCTGACCTCGACATGGTCGCGCCCGGGGGTGTCGGCCTCGTGCTTCATCGCGTTGAGACGAAACGCCAGGTCCTGCTCGCCCAGGTACTGGTTGACATCGAGGGTGGTGCGACGCAGCTGGTCGGTGCCCAGGGTAAAGCTGCCGCCAATGAAGTCCTCGGCCTTGGCCGCCTTGCTCACCAGGTTGATCGAGCCGCCGGTGGAACCCCGGCCGCTGTAGGCCGAGCCCGGCCCCTTGACGATTTCCACGGTCTCGATGTTGAACGCCTCGTGGGAGGCGCGGCCCAGGTCGCGCAGGCCGTCGATCTGGATATCGGTACTGGCTTCGAAGCCGCGAATGAACGGGCGGTCGCCCAGTGGCGTGCCACCCTCGCCCGCGCCCAGGGTGATGCCGGGAGTGGTGCGCAGTACATCGGTCAGGGACGTGGCGCCACGCTCCTTGATCAGCGCTTCATTGATGATGGTCACGGACTTTGGCGTGTCGCGCAGCGGGGCGGTGAACTTGGGCGAGGAGGCGTTATCGACCTTGAACGTTTCATGGTGCACGCCCTTCACATCGGTGGCATCGAGTTCCACCGACGATGCGGTGGACGATGCAGCCGGTGTGGAAGTTTGCGCAATACTGGCTGTCGACCAGGAGGCTACCGCCAACCCCAGTGCAGTACACAGATGACCGGATTCAGAACGACGGCTTTTTATTGAAAGTTGTGCCATTGGTAATGCCCACCATCAGAAAATGATGCGCAATACTATTTACGAGCAATTATCACTCAAAGCCGATTTACATTATTTACGCCGCGTTTCAGTTTATGTCCGAAAGTAACAACTTATTACTTCATTGAATTGAAACTGCAACGTGCTGTTGCCCCTTGCCCCACAAGGCTTTCACATCGCCTTCACCGATTCACCACAGGCCGTTGCTTACCGTGCACACATTCTCGCGGTAGCCGGAGCGGCCCCATGTTGCACGATGCAGTACTCGACCAGACCTTGATCCCAGCCCGTCCGGGGCGACGACGACGCCTGCGTTCGGCGACGTTCCTGCTGGGCCTGTGCACCTTGCTTGCACTGGCCGTTTCAAGCCTGTGGCTGTTCAGAGGGTTGGCGATCGTGGACCTGGGTAGCGAAAGACAGATGCGCAACAGCGGTGTGTATGCCGACTGGGCCAAAGGTGAAGTCATCGTGCTGGTGCGGCATGCCGAGCGTTGCGACCGCTCGCGCAACCCGTGCCTGGATGATCCGCAAGGCATCACCCAGGCGGGCAGTCAGGCTGCGGCGCAGGTGGGCGAAGGGCTGCAGCGCCTGGGCCTGGAGCATGCCGACATACTGGCCAGCCCCCTGACCCGCACCCAGCAAACCGCGCACTTCATGTTCGGCAAGCTGGCAGCCAGTGAGGACTGGCTGCAGCAATGCAACAAGGGCTTCGCCGACAACGCCCTGGCGCGCAAGGCCGCCGAGCGCAACCTGGTGCTGGTGACCCACAGCGGCTGCATCGACCAGCTCGAACGCCAGTTGAACGTGCCCGGTGGCGAACGCTCCAGCGCCTACGCCGAAGCCGTATTCGTCTCGGTGGGCGCCAGCGGCAAACCGAGAATCCTCGGCCGCATGAACGCCCCCGAATGGCGCAAGCTGCTGGCCAGGGCGGAGCAATGAGCATGTCGCCACGCCAGTCGTTCTACCTCACCCACCTGGGCCTGCCCCTGCTGCTGGCACTGGTCGTGTTCGTGGCCTTCGACCTCACCGGCCTCGACCGCTGGTTCAGCCAGTTGTTCATCGACCCGGCCAGCGGCCAGTTCACCCTGCTGCACGACGCCTGGTTCGAGAAAGTGACCCACAAGTGGCCCCGCATCCTGCCCAACTGGACAGGCGAAGCCGCACTGATCGGCGCCCTGCTGTCCTTCGTGTGGCCGCTTTTCGCCCGCCATCCGCAGGCCGCCGCCACCCGGCTGCTGCAACGCAGCCGCATTGCCGGCGTGCTTCGTTTCACCACCCGGCACCGGCGCGACCTGCTGTTCGTGGTGGTGGCATTCGCACTGTGCACCGCCATCATTCACTACCTCAAGAGCCACACCGGGGTGTACTGCCCGGTAGAGACCACATTCTACGGCGGTGCCCATCCGCGCCTGGAGTGGTACCAACAGTTCGACCTGCTGCACAAGGCCGGTGACGGGCGCTGCTGGCCCGGCGGGCATGCCTCCAGCGGCTTCACCCTGATGGCGCTGTACTTCGTGGCCCGCCGCTGGCGCTGGGTGCACGCACGCAAGCTGCTGGGGTTCATCGTGCTACTGGGCATGGTGTACGGCACAACCCGCGTGATGCAGGGCTGGCACTACATGTCGCACACCTTCTGGGCGGGGATCTTCGTCTGGCTGACCTGCCTGCCGACCGCGCTGTGCTTCTACGGCCGCACCGTGCTGCAGGCACCGCTGAAGGCACCGCTGGAGTTACCGGCAACACCTCTGCGCGCTAACGCCATGCCAGCATCACTACGCCCAGAGTGATCAGGCTGATGCCGCCCCACTGGCGCAGGTCGAGCCGCTCGCCCAGCAGGGTAACGCCGAGCACCGCCACCAGCACCACGCTGAGTTTGTCCACAGGTGCTACCTGCGAGGCTTGCCCCAGCTGCAGGGCGCGGAAGTAGCAGACCCACGAGGCGCCGGTGGCCAGCCCCGACAGCAGCAGGAACAGGTAGCTGCGCGGCGAGATCGACCCCAGTGACTGGTACTGGCCGGTGGCGAACAGAATCAGCGCCAGGCTCACCAGCACCACCACCGTGCGCAGCAGGGTGGCGAAGTCCGAATTGATGCCGGTCACGCCAACCTTGGCAAATATGGCGGTCAAGGCGGCGAATATCGCCGACAGAATCGCCCAGAACGTCCAGGAAGCCAGCATGGGTGCACCCCTGTCGAGAACCTGCGCGCAGTGTAGATCGCTGGCGCTGGCTGTACAGCAACTGGCAAGATCGAGGCCTGCCCCGGTTAGAAGCTGCCATGCCCCTGCCCCTGATCTACCACGACGACTACAGCCCGGAGTTTCCTGCCGGGCACCGCTTCCCGATGGACAAGTTCCGCCTGTTGCGCGACCACCTGGTCGACAGCGGCCTGACCACCGATGCGGCCTTGCTGCGCCCCGAGCTCTGCCCCAGCGACATCCTCGCCCTGGCCCACGAGCCGGGCTACATCGAGCGCTACATGAACGGCGACCTGAGCCGCGAAGACCAGCGCCGCCTGGGCCTGCCCTGGAGCGAAGCGCTGGCACGGCGCACCGTGCGCGCGGTCGGCGGCTCGCTGCTGGCCGCCGAACAGGCCCTGCAGCATGGCATCGCCTGCCACCTGGCCGGCGGCACGCACCACGCACACTACGATCACCCGGCCGGCTTCTGACTTTATGCTGACCAGCTCTGTAAACAAAGTCAGCATCCTTTTGAAAACAGCTATTTTTTTGCACCTGCCGAGAGCAGAAACGTCATAAACCAAGCATTTCGGGGATAAAGTTTACAATTCCTAAGCGGATTCCAATACCGTGCCAAGCGGTTTTGGGGCATCTACGACACGCATGTTTAAAGCTTCGGTCCTCTCGAAAAGGAATGCAGATGCACATCCGCCACGCCCAGTTCAGTGATGTTCAGGCCATTGCCGAGATATACAACCAGGGGATCGAAGACCGCACCTCTACGTTCGAGACCCAGCCGCGCACCGCCATGGATGTACAGCCCTGGGTTGCCGATATGTCCCGCTATCCGGTACTGGTCGTCGAGTTCGACGGCGCGGTAGTGGCGTGGGCGAACCTGAGCAGCTACCGCGCGCGTTCGTGCTACGCCGGCATCGCCGACTTCTCGATCTACCTGCACCGCGACGTCCGCGGACGTGGCATCGGCAAGACGCTGCTCAAGGCATTGCTCGGTGAGGCAGAAGCACGTGGTTTCTGGAAAGTGCTCTCCCGCATTTTCACCTTCAACGAGGCGAGCTGGGAAATTGCGCCGTACTTGACCAGTGAGTCTCACCAAAGCTGACCTAGTGTTTGCATTCGACTTGACCACTCAATTGCATTCGACTTGACCAGTCGTTTGCGTTCAGCGCCGCCAGGTGCACCTGAGCTGTATCCATCCGGCGAAGTCATCTACCCAGCCCTGCAAAGCCAAGACATGGTGTGCACTTAAATTTTAGTGGACACCATTTCTAGCCTTTTGAGCGGGTATTTCATGCAGCCACAACGCCGTTCCTACTCCAAATCCTTCAAGGCCCAGGTCATTCAAGAGTGCGCCCAGCCCGGGGCCTCGATTGCCAATGTCGCGCTGAGCCACAGCCTTAACGCCAATCTCGTCCATAAATGGATTCGAGTGCAAACACAGAAAGCCATGGCGCTGCAACCTGCGTTCATTCCGTTGTCCTTGCAGCCAGACGGAGAAAATTCGCAGGCTGCGTTATCGACTATCTGTCTCGAAATCTCACATCCGCGCGGCACCGTCAAAGTGAACTGGCCGACCGAAAGCGCTGCCGCCTGCGCCACCCTTCTGCGAGACCTGTTGCGATGATCCGCATCGATGCCATCTGGCTCGCCACCGAGCCCATGGACATGCGTGCCGGTACCGACACTGCTCTGGCGCGGGTGGTCGCGGTGTTCGGTGCGGCTCAACCGCACTGTGCTTATCTGTTTGCCAACCGCCGCGCCAATCGAATGAAAGTGCTGGTGCACGATGGGTTGGGTATCTGGCTGGCGGCGCGCCGTCTGCATCAGGGCAAGTTTTTCTGGCCGGGTTCTCGACACGGCTCTCAGATGGAATTAGGTGCCGAACAACTGCATGCCCTGGTGCTGGGTTTGCCTTGGCAAAGAGTTGGCCCAGGCAGCGTAATTTCCATCATATAACGCCTGCCACGACCAGCCAGGCCTTGCAATTGTCCGGTGAGCCTATCGTCGCTTTTAGGCTGTTCTGGCAAAATCGGCGGCATGACTTCGCTTCCTAATCTCGACCGCTTAAACCCTGAACAGCTGCGTGCTCTGGCGGCGCAGTTGATGCAGCGTGTCGAGAATCTCGATCAGAAAGTCGAGACGATGGGTAAGCAAATCCACCATCACAAAACGGTCAACGAAAAACTGGCCCACGAGATAGCGCAGCTCAAGCGCTTCAAGTTTGCCAAGCGCAGCGAGCAACTAAGCCCGGGTCAGGCCAGCCTGCTTGATGACCTGATCGACACCGACATCGCGGCCATCGAAGCCGAGCTTGAAGCGCTGCAACCCGCGCCTGTTTCGACCGAGGCTCGGCAAAAACCTAAACGTACCGCCTTGCCGCCGCAGTTTCCGCGCACCCTGATCCACCACGAACCCGATAACAGCCACTGCCAGTGCGGCTGCGTCCTCAAGCGCATCGGCGAGGATGTCAGCGAGAAGCTCGACTACACGCCGGGCGTGTTCACCGTGGAGCGTCACATCCGTGGCAAGTGGGTCTGCGATCAGTGCGAAACCCTGATCCAGGCACCGGTTCCGGCGCAAGTCATCGACAAGGGCATCCCGACCGCCGGCCTGCTAGCCCACGTGATGATCGCAAAGTTCGCCGACCATTTACCGCTCTATCGTCAGGAGTCGATTTTTGGTCGGGCCGGTCTGGCCATTGCCCGTTCGACCTTGGCGCAATGGGTCGGCAGCTGTGGCGTGCAGTTGCAGCCGCTGGTCGATGCCCTGCACGATGCTGTTCTTGAACATGGCGTAATCCATGCCGATGAAACGCCGGTGCAGATGCTTACGCCGGGCGCAAAAAAAAACCATCGCGCGTATGTCTGGGCCTACGCCACCAGCCAGTTCTCGGACTTGGCAGCGGTCGTTTACGACTTCAGTCCGAGCCGCGCCGGAGAGAATGCACGCAACTTCCTGCAAGGCTGGAAAGGCAAGCTGGTCTGTGATGATTTTGGCGGCTACAAGACTAGCTTTGAACTGGGCGCCACCGAGATTGGCTGCATGGCCCATGCACGGCGCAAGTTCTTCGAGCTGCACGCCACGAACAAGAGCCAGCTCGCCGAACAGGCCTTGCGCTACATCCAGTTGCTTTACGAAATCGAGAGTGAAGTCCGCCACGTGGAACCGGACTTACGCCGCCGAATACGCCAAGAAAAAGCCGTGCCGGTGATGGATGCCTTGCATGCCTGGATGATCACCCAGCGCCAACTTGTACACGATGGCTCGGCTATCGCCAAAGCTTGGATTACAGCCTGAAACGCGGGACAGCGATGTCGCGATACCTCGATGACGGGGCCGTACCCATAGACAACAACTGGGCAGAGAACCAGATCCGACCTTGGGCTCTTGGACGCAAGAACTGGCTCTTTGCAGGGTCGCTACGCAGTGGAAAACGGGCGGCAGCGATCATGAGCTTGATCCAATCCGCGCGGCTCAACAGGCATGATCCGTACGTGTATCTTAAAGATGTCCTCACGCGCCTGCCGACGCAGCGCGCGAGTGAAATCGATCAGCTGCTGCCGCATAGTTGGCAGCCAATCTAATCACGCAAAGCGTGATAACAGCACATAGCTAGGAGCATGTTGTCCATAGCCATCAGCTAATTAAGACGCGTCGACTTTCCAGAATGGAAAAAAAGTACATGCCAGCCAGCATGGCTAAAAAGAATATGAGGGCTTGCCAATGCCAGGTAAGTAAAAGAGCGACTGCTGGCCCAGGGCAGATTCCCGCAATTCCCCACCCTGTACCGAACAACAGGCTGCCACCAATCAAGCGTGCGTCCAACTCGTTTTTCAGTGGTAGCTGCATGCGGGCTCCCAGTAAAGTTCGTCTTTTCTTACGCGCCCAATTCAGAGGGATGACCGCTACTGAGATCGCCCCTAGTATTACCAGTGCGAGTGACGGATCCCAGGCCCCAGCCACATCAAGAAAGGCCAATACTTTAGCGGGGTTCGCCATGCCTGCCAGTAGCAGACCCAATCCAAATATCAAGCCTGCAAAAAATGCAGTTAATTTGATCATCTTTAAACTCCCAGCACATGGCGACTGACGTATACCGTCGCAAATCCAGTAGTCATAAAGCACGCCGTTGCTACGATGGAGCGAGGTGATAGTCGGGAGACCCCACATACTCCGTGGCCGCTCGTACAGCCCGAACCGTAACGCGTTCCCACGCCAACGAGCAGACCCGCTATGACTAGGGCAGGCCACTCTGTATTAATCGCTATCTTTGGCAAGACAGTGAACGCGCCCCACAACAATGGTGAAATCACAAGGCCAAGCAGAAACAATGCTTTCTCGCTCCAGCCTTCACTGGGAAATTGCATCACGCCTCCAAGCAAGCCGCTGATGCCTGCGATACGGCCATTTGCGAGAATGAACAAGCTGACGGCCATTCCTATTAAGGCTCCACCGCACAATGAAGTCCATGGCGTGAAGTTGATCCAATCAATGCTCAATCTGTATCTCCTGCACAAAAGGGGCCGGTAAAGGACGTTGATAAGCAAAGCATAATAACCATTCGTACGGCTCGGGGTATCTGCGGGGAAAATTCCCTGAGGCCAGACAGAACGCGGTGATCAACCAAGATGTGTTTGGCAGACGCTTACGTACTAGCGGCACCTGGCACGGGAGTACAGGCAGGTTGCTCGTTCAAACGATGAGCGGCAAATCAGCACTTTTTTGACGTCAGTCCGCGGTTAGCCCTACCCATGCGATTCCAGTAGACTCTCACTGGGTGCTAGCCGCATAGGGCGGTGAGGCAGGTTAAAAGCAACGCCGGTCGGGCCGCCGCGCGCGAGTAACTGTGCCGATGCATACACCTGAGCTCCCCCGCGCCCAGCAAATGGCTGAGCGTGCCTTTGCCAACCTAGAGCGTTTCCTGCATATCGAAGCCGTCAGTGGCATCGTCCTTTTGGTCGTCGCCATTTCCGCACTGATCTGGGCCAATTCCCCAGCGGCTGACAGCTATGAGGCCCTCTGGCATACCCCGTTGTCATTCGGTATCGGAACGTACGTCGTATCGCAATCCCTGCACTTCTGGATCAACGACGGCCTGATGACCATATTCTTCCTGGTTGTCGGGATGGAGATTCGTCGCGAGATCCATGAAGGGGCGTTATCCAGCCTACGTCAGGCGACTTTACCAATGGCTGCAGCGCTTGGTGGCGTTGCCGTGCCTGCGCTGCTTTACCTCGCGTTCAATCACCAGGCACCACAACAAAACGGTTGGGCGGTACCCACCGCCACAGACATCGCGTTCGCCGTCGGCATACTGGCTCTGCTTGGCAAGTCGATTCCCTCGAACATCCGAGTATTCCTTCTGGCCCTTGCGATCATCGACGACATCATTGCCGTTCTGATCATCGCCTTCTTCTACTCGGGCGGCCTTGAATACTCAGGTTTTGCTGTCGCAGCGGTAGGCCTCGTGATGGTTATCGCTTTGCAGAAGATCGGGATTGGTTCCGCCTATGCGTATGTCATCCCGGGAGTCATCACCTGGATCGGGATACTGATGACAGGCGCTCACCCTACGTTGGCTGGTGTGGTTCTCGGGATGATGACGCCAGTCGTCGCGATACCCATGCGCGAGCGCCCGCTGGATGCCATTGCACGGTTCTCAGGTGAATTAATAGGTCGTGCCAAGGCCACGGAGCAAGATGCAAGTGATTTAATGGACCCGCTCAAACGACTGCGCCTGGCCCAGCGTGAGCTCCTGCCTCCGGTGGTTCGGGTGCAAAGTGCGCTACACCCCTGGGTGGCGTACGCCATCATGCCGTTGTTCGCCTTGGCCAATGCGGGAGTAAATTTGGGTGGGATCGACCTGTCGAGCGAGGCGCCTCATTGGGTGATGCTAGGCATCGGTATTGCATTGGTGGCAGGCAAGCCGCTAGGCGTTCTGAGCGTAAGCTGGCTGATGGTCCGCCTAGGCTGGTGCACACTGCCGGCGGGCGTTAACTGGAGTGGCATTACCCTGATCGGCTTGTTGGCCGGCATCGGCTTCACCATGTCGATCTTCATTGCCACGTTGGCGTTCGCCGACGCCAGCTTGCTTGGCGCGGCCAAGGTCGGAGTACTGTCCGGATCGGTGATCTCTGCTGTCATCGGCATTGCTTGGGGAATGCGGAAAGTGCGCCGGACACACCCTGGCGCCTCAGCGAAAGCAGCCTAACTTCAAGCCTCGTATACCAACCTGTCAGACATTGAAGCTCTGGCAGGTTGCCCTGGTGCGCCGAGAGTGCGGTCGCTTATCAGGCCGGCTCCGGTTGATCCGCTCGGACAAATGGCACTGGAGTGGATGTGATCGGCGTGAACCGGGCGACAACCACACTGGTGGATCGTTCTGGTATGCACGATAAACCCGATGGTGTTGATACCTTGATGGGCCACTGACAACAGGCATAAGGCCATCTTAACCAGGAAATTAAGGTGGCCAGCTAGGCGTGAGGTTGTACCCTCAGCAAGGGGTAGGAGAAGGCTTCAGGTGAAAGATCATCGCCTTAAAGCCCCTCCTGGCCGCGCGTTCCGGTATTCATTTAGGTCGATGCAGCTTAGATCAACATGACAAAGAGCCATGGACGGGGTTACTGATTGGAGTGCGCGCTGGTTGAAGATTTCGATACGCTTGCTATAAGATCTTTACAGGAGATGGCATTCCTCCTTTAAACCGCCTCGTGCTGATGATGCCTACGTGAACCCTGGACAGGGTGCGTAGGTGTGCCCCCTGTCCGCCAATTCAGGACAGAACCGTGACACAGAATTTTATCTCAGCCTTCTCTCGCAATCGCCTGTTATCAGCACCTCCTCGGCTCTATCAGCCAAGAGGAGATACTCAGCCATGCTGAAATCACTGATTGTTATTGCTATCGGCGCATCACTTGGCGCTTGGTTGCGCTGGCTCCTTGGGATGAAGCTCAACGCGTTGTTCCCGACAATTCCCCCAGGTACGGTGGTAGCGAACATGGTCGGGGGATACATCATTGGTCTGGCGATCGCGTTCTTGGCCGCGTCTCCCTCCCTAAGCCCTGAGTGGCGGCTGCTGATAATCACGGGTTTCTGTGGGGGACTTACCACCTTTTCCACCTTTTCAGCCGAAACAGTTGCTCTCATCCAAGAAGGGCGATTGCTGTGGGCACTCGGTTCGATCTCGTTGCACGTAGTGGGCTCGTTGGCGATGACGGCTGCCGGGCTTCTGTCCTTTCAAATGATTGGCTCGCGTTGAGGAGATTACAATGAAAGGCTTCCTCGTGATTTTCTTTACCCAACAAAACCGTCGCTACCAAGGAAAGATGCTCGGTGACTGGATCGTTGATTTAGCCAAGGAAATGGGGCTGCGTGGCGCAACACTCTCTACAGGCATTGAGGGTTTTGGGCATACCGGTCGACTGCACTCCTCACATTTTTTTGAATTGGCGGATCAGCCGACAGAGATCCGCATGGCCATCACCGAGGACGAATCCGAAAGGTTGTTCAAGCGATTGGAGCTTGAGGAGATCTCCGTGTTTTACATCAAGACCCCAATCGAAATGGGCACCGTTGGCAAAAAGGCCACCTAGTGTCCTGTCTCGGAAATAAGCTGTTCACTTTTGGCGGCGTCCTGGGCGCCCGGCCGGCGTTGCCACTCCTCGCCATAGCCCTGCTATGACTCGTCACGGCGCCTTGGCCGAACACCCAAGTCACTCGCCAAAAGAGAACGTATGTCTGAGACAGGCCACCTAGCCTCTTCCTTCATTCGAACACTGGAGTTATGTAAATGAGCTATGCGGATATCCCTGCTGGAAATGCAATTCCCGATGACTTTTTTACCGTTATCGAGATACCTGCAAATCACTCTCCGATCAAGTACGAGGCGGACAAACAAAGCGGGCAGATCTTCGTTGATCGCTTCCTCAGTACGCCGATGTTCTATCCGGCCAACTACGGATTTATACCGAACACGCTAAGCGATGACGGCGATCCCATTGACGTATTGGTGATCTGTCCTTATCCGGTCTCTCCTGGTGTTGTCATTCGCAGTCGTCCGGTTGGCGTGATGTACATGACAGACGAAGCAGGCGCCGATGCCAAAGTAATCGCTGTTCCTCATGACAAACTCAGCTCGATGTACAGCGCTGTCAAGGAAAGCGAAGATCTTCCCCCACTTCTGCTTGCGCAAATCCAGCACTTCTTCGAAAACTACAAGGCGTTGGAGCCGGGTAAGTGGGTGAAGATGGAGCGCTGGGGTAACGCAGATGAGGCTAGGGAAGAAATACGTAAGTCAGTAGCGGCTTACACCACAAAAAAAGCTGATGCTTGAGAGGGAAATCTGGGCTCAACGGATTAAGCGCTTCGGGTCGCACCGGCTGAATCATTGTCAGACGTACCAAGGGGCGCAAATTTTTCCATGACTTCTGCATGAATGACTTGAAATAGCGGCGCCTCGAAGCGTGCGCCTCACATAGCCAGACTAGAAAATGGCGTCCATTTGAATTTGATCGGACGCCAGCGCATCACCTGATTTAGTCAGAAAGATGTGCTGCCCGAACGGATACGGAAAAAGCCGCCCGAAGGCGGCCAAGGGGACTACATGGATGAATCCTGAGTGTAGTCCTGATCCATCACTTTTTCAGGGTTTCGAGGTACTCCTTCAGAGTCTTGTCGTCCGCCGCTTTGACGGTCATGCCTTCAGGGCCGGCACCGACATCAGTGAACTGCTTGGCCGGCTCACCGCGAACAAGACCATCGCCGACACCGACTGGTCGGGCTGCGACCTGGTCATCGAGGCCAGCGGTAAGATGAAGTCGGTAGCTGTGCTCCAAGCCTACCTGGATCAGGGCGTCAAACGTGTGGTGGTCTGCGCTCCAGTGAAGGAGAAAGGTGCACTGAACGTGGTGATGGGCGTCAACCAGCACTTGTTCGACCCGGCGCAGCACCGGATCGTCAACGCCGCCTCCTGCACCACTAACTGCCTGGCCCCGGTGGTCAAAGTGATTCACGAAAGCCTGGGCATCCGCCACGGTTCGATCACCACCATCCACGACCTCACCAATACCGAGAGCATCCTCGATACGCCGCACAAGGATCTGAGCCGCGCGCGCCTCGGGCATGAGCTTGATCCCAACCACCACGGGTTCGGCCACCGCGATAGCCGAGATCTTCCCCGAGCTGCGCGGCAAGTTGAATGGTCACGCCGTGCGCGTACCGCTGGCCAACGCCTCACTGACCGACTGCGTGTTCGAAGTGGAACGTGAGATCACGACTGCCCAGGAAGACGGCGTTTCCCTGGATGTGGGCTTCTACTACATGTCCAACGCCCTGGGGCGCTTGGTCGGCACCCTGCTGTCAGGTTGGGTGTTTCAGGCCTATGGGTTGGAGACTTGCTTGTGGGTTTCCAGCATGTTCGTATTGACCGCCGCGCTCATCTCGATCGGACTGCCCAGACACCACGAAATGAAACAGCAGAGCCACTGATTACTTAATCAAGGCGGATGCATTCGTTGGCATAGCTCTAGCAGACTATCTATGCGCCATGCCCGCGACGAAGAATTACTATGTTGGATCAGCCTCTTATGAATCAAACAAACATCACTGATACTCCCCAAGATTCACGCTGGACTGTTTTCCTCATTTTTTTGCGTTTGGGTCTGACCTCTTTCGGAGGCCCAATCGCTCATCTGGGGTACTTTCGGGATGAGTTCGTGGTGCGTCGGCAATGGCTAAGCGAGCGCAGTTACGCAGATTTGGTTGCCCTTTGTCAGTTTCTACCAGGTCCTGCTAGTAGCCAGGTTGGCATGGCACTGGGGCTGACACGCGCTGGCTATGGCGGCGCACTGGCTGCATGGTTAGGTTTCACATTACCTTCGGCGATTGCCCTCATCCTCTTCTCACTTGGCATTGCCAACTATGGCGATGCTCTGCCGGCTGGCGTGCTGCACGGTTTGAAGGTAGTAGCTGTGGCAGTAGTCGCCCAAGCGGTGTGGGGTATGGGACGCAATCTGTGTCCTGATGTGCCACGTATTTCTATCATGGCAGCATCGACATGCTCGGTATTGCTGCTCCCATCCGCCTTGGCGCAAATAGGGGTCATTGCGCTTGCCGCAGTCATTGGCGTGCTGCTATTCAAGCCGCAACCGTGCGGAGCCCATAAGCCGCTGCCCATTGGCATCCGACGCCGCGCGGGCCTGTGCTGGCTGACTTTGTTCTTTGCCCTGTTGCTCGGCCTACCTCTTCTGGCTACGTGGTTACCAAGTCAGATGCTGTCGAGTATGGATGCCTTCTACCGTGCCGGATCGCTGGTTTTCGGGGGCGGGCATGTCGTGCTGCCACTCTTGCAATCCGAAGTCGTGACTTCAGGCTGGGTCGATAACGATGTGTTCTTGGCAGGCTATGGCGCCGCGCAGGCAGTTCCTGGACCGCTATTCACCTTCGCGGCATTTCTTGGCGCCTCGATGAACCAGGAGCCCAATGGCTGGGTAGGAGGTCTGGTTTGCCTGCTGGCGATCTTCGCACCTTCATTTTTACTCGTGGTGGGCGCTTTACCGTTCTGGGAGCATCTGCGCCGTGACATACGCACGCAGGCAGCACTGCTTGGCATCAACGCAGCTGTAGTCGGTCTATTGCTCGCCGCCCTCTATCAGCCAGTTTGGACGAGTGCGATACACGCTCCGCAGGACTTCGGCTTGGCGCTCATGGCGCTGGTTGCCTTGGTGTTCTGGAAGCTGCCACCTTGGCTGGTCGTACTCGGCAGCGGCATTTCGGGTGGTTTGTTGAGTATCGCCTTATGAATTCACAACCTGCTTGCCTCTCTAGGCAGTTAGCACCCCGCTTACATACTCCAGCGGCCTTTTGCCCGTAGCAACCATATCCCATATCGGTTCTGGATGATCTGCCAGCATACATGGGGTAGTCGGGAAGAAGTGGCACGTTGGACACCTTGCGCTCTCCCCATTCAGTGAACGGTTGAGGGTGGTGGACTGGCAACGAGAAGCTGGAAATCGTTCACCGCATGGTAAAGCGACTCGGCCAAAATCCAAAGTCGGCGAACCTCATGTGCTGGGGCTCCGCCCTCGTCAGCATCCTTAAAGGCCCGATAAGCTGACAGTGCCTCAAGTAGCCGAAGCTCGCCAGCGAGCACCGCACCCTCGATTGTCCGTTTCATGGCTCGCCCCGGCCAATTGATTAGAAAACTATAGGACATCTCGCGCCGCTGGACGCCTGAATCGCCCTTGGTTCACTAGAAACGCTCCGCCGTGATGATTACGAGGATGAAACTACGCGTAGGCTCTCAATGGGCCACCAAGGCTAATCTCCTGACCGGCTAGCAGGAGTGCGCTGTGCTAGCCGACTCTGCTCAACTGCTTGGTTTACATAATCCCAAAGCCCTCTGCCCGTAGCGCCCACATCCAGTATCGGTTTGGATGATCTGTGCGCCATTCAAAAGGGTTATGAGCACACCTTGCAGAGACGGCATTTTCTTCGAGCCAACGCCATGATGTGATAAGGCAAGCCCTGGCGGCGCTGAACGCAAACGACTGGTCAAGTCGAATGCAAATGGATGGTCAAGTGAGTGCAATTACCCAGCGAGCCTCGCGCTCTGCCAGGCCTGCGACTTCAGGACTGTTGGCGTCTACGAGAAGCATGCTTGTCTTGAAGGTCGGTGGCTGGATTGCGCGATCGTTGAGCGGGTTTTTCCGTCGAACCAGCCCGGCCCAGATGGCGAAGCAACTGGGGCATGAGGTAGCCCGCGTCAGCCCCTACACCCCTGAGGGTTGCTGAGGCAAAGTTCCTTTGCTTGGGCAGCCCGACGAAGTACAGGCCGGGCACCTGATCTGCCACGCCGTTTCGCTGCAGGACACGACCTTGCTGATCGGCGACTGGAAGCTGTGCCAGAAACTCCAGGTTCGGCCGGAAACCGGTGGCGAAGATCAGCGCGTCGACCTCGTGGGTGGTTCCATCTGGCCAGACAACACCGTCGGGCAGCACCTGCTGGAACATCGCTTTGCGCTGAAGTCGGCCGGTACCCAAGGCCTGCCGGTACTTACCGGTGTCCAGCACAGGTGTGCTCTGATCACTCAACCACCGCGTTTGCTCCAACCCGGTGAGTTTCAGCCAGGCATGAAAATCAAGCCCCAGGATCCGCTGGGGGAAGAAGCGGATCTTTTCGCGGGTAGCCAGCACTACCTGCGCAACGCCGGCAAGCTCATAGGCAATTTGAACCGCCGAGTTCGCCGCGCCGACCACGACGACGCGCTGGCCAGCAAACGCCTCAGGCGTTCGATACATCGAGCTGTGCAGACAGGTACCTGAAAAGCTTTCCAGGCCAGGAATGTCAGGCATGTAGGGCCGGCTGAAACCGCCCGAGGCCACTACCACGGCGCGCGCGGTGAAGGATGCTCCATTGTCGCAGCGGACCTTAAATGCCTTGTCCTTCTGCACGACCTTCCGCACTCGGATGCCGCCCTGAAAAGGCAGCTTGTGATCGGCGGCGTAGGTCTCCAGGTACTGCACCACTTCGTCTCGCAGCGGGTAGCCCTTGGGATCGCCGGGAAACACCATCCCCGGTAGCGCGGAGTACTCCGCCGGGGAGAACAGCTGCAGGCTGTCGTAGTAGTTGCGCCAGTTCCCGCCAGGGCGTGCCTGCTCATCCAAGATCACAAAGCCCAGGCCGTGTTGCTGCAAATGCCAGCCCAGCGCCAAACCCGCTTGCCCACCACCGATGACGACCACATCCACTGTCTGACTCAACTTATCCATATGTGCGCACTCATGCATATATAAGGGCAAAAAAAGGGCACGAGTTACGGGCAGCACAGCGAGACCAGACCCTTGGTTCGCTGGAGCAAGCCCTCCAGGCGCTCGACGATCGCCCCACCGTTCACTTCGTAGAACACCTGCCTGCCCAGCTTCGTGGCCTTCACGATCTGGGCGTCATGCAGCACCTGCAGGTGACGGGAGATCACTGAACGCTCCTGCGGCAGCTCTTTGGCGATTTCACCGACATCCGCCCGGCCCAGCAGAAGCACGCGCTTGAATACCGCGACCCTGGAGGGCTCGCAGAGCGCTTTGAAGAAGGCTTCGTCCAGCGACTCTATGGCAGCGTCGATGGCTTGGGTGCGGAGGTTCTGGTTGGTCGTCATGCCGCCAATATATGTGCATGAACGCGCACATGTAAAGCCGATCATCCCCGGAGGGGTTGCGATACATTCGAAAAATCGTATATTCGAAAGTACATATATATGCAGTACCCCGCACACAGAGAGCCGCCATGACAGATCCGCTGACGCCTACCAAGGTTTTCAAATGCCTCGCCGACGAGAACCGCATTCGGATGATGCTGCTGATCGCTCGCGAAGAAGAGCTCTGCGTCTGTGAGCTGACCTGTGCGCTGGAAGAGAGCCAGCCCAAGGTTTCCCGCCACCTGGCGCAACTGCGCACCTGTGACTTGCTGGCAGACCGCCGCCAGGGCCAATGGGTTTACTACCGGCTGCATCCTGAACTGCCCGCCTGGGTACGCGAGATCCTGAAAACGACGCTGGAGGCCAACAGCGAGTGGCTGAACAGCAGTTCCACTCGACTGGACGCCATGGGTGACCGCCCACAGCGTGCCGCCACCTGTTGCTGATTACTGCCGAGCAAAATCCGATGAAAGTATTGTTCCTGTGCACCGCCAATAGCTGCCGCAGCATCCTCTCCGAGGCTGTATTCAACCACCTGGCCCCGGCCGGCATGAAAGCCTACAGCGCTGGCAGCCAGCCAAAGGGCGAGGTGCATCCGCTGTCCATCTCCGCGCTGCAGCGCGCCGGTATTTCCACCGAGGCCCTCAGCAGCAAATCCAGCGATGCGCACGCCGAGCTCGCCCCGGATTTTGTCATCACCGTTTGCCACAAGGCCGCCGGCGAAGCCTGCCCTGTGTTCTTCGGGCCGGCAGTAAAAGCCCATTGGGGGCTTTCCGATCCGTCGGACCTGCAGGGCAGCCCCGCCGAGCTGGACGCGGCGTTCGACACCACGCTTGAGCAGATCAAGCGACGCCTCAAGGCATTCCTCGCACTGCCGTTTGAACAACTGGATGCCGCTCAACTCAAGGTCGAGTTGGCCCGCATCGGAACGCTCTGACGTTCAGGGAGATCCACCATGAGCAAAAGCCGACTTTCATTCCTCGATCGCTACCTGACGGTCTGGATCTTTCTGGCCATGGGCCTGGGTATCGCCCTTGGCAGCCTGTTCCAGGGATTGCCGGCCTGGCTGAACAGCCTGTCGGTAGGCTCGACGAACATCCCTATCGCCATCGGACTCATCGTCATGATGTATTCGCCCTTGGCCAAGGTGAAGTACGAGGAGCTGCCCCAGGTTTTCAAGGACAAACGCATCCTCACACTGTCGCTGATCCAAAACTGGGTGATCGGCCCGGTGCTGATGTTCGGGCTGGCCGTTGTCTTCCTTTCCGACAAACCTGAGTACATGACCGGCCTGATCCTCATCGGCTTGGCGCGTTGTATCGCCATGGTGCTGGTGTGGAACCAGATTGCCGGTGGCAACAACCAGTACGTGGCGGGCCTGGTCGCCTTCAACAGCATTTTCCAGATCCTGTTTTTCAGCGTGTACGCCTGGATCTTCCTGGGCCTGCTGCCGCCGCTGTTTGGCCTTGAGGGTAGCGTCATCGAGACCAGCTTCCTCGAAATCGCCCAATCGGTGCTGATCTATCTGGGAGTTCCGTTCCTGGCCGGCTTCCTGACCCGCAAGATTCTGATCAGCAGCAAGGGCGAGACCTGGTACCAGGAGCGCTTCATTCCGAAGATCAGCCCGCTGACGCTCGTGGCGTTGCTGCTGACCATCGTGGCCATGTTCAGCCTGAAGGGCGACATGGCGCTGCAACTGCCGCTGGATGTGCTGCGCATCGCCATCCCGCTGACCATCTACTTCGTGGTGATGTTCTTCATCAGCTTCTGGATGGGCAAGCTGCTGGAAGCCGACTACCCACGCACCACCGCGCTGGCGTTCACCGCAGCGAGCAATAACTTTGAACTGGCCATTGCCGTGGCCATCGCCACTTTCGGCCTCGCTTCGCCGGTCGCCTTTGCCACCGTCATCGGGCCTTTGGTGGAAGTGCCGGTACTGATCTCTCTGGTGGGCGTGGCCTTGTGGCTCAAGCGCCGCTGGTTCGATCAGGCGTCCGGCGCCTTGTCTCAGGAGTGAAATCATGACCGAACACCACATCCCCAACATCGACAACGACCTCGTCGACCTGCTATCCGCCGACAAGCTGGCGATCGAGCAGCCGTCCACCCACAAACCGCGCATCCTGTTGCTGTACGGATCGACCCGCGAACGCTCCTTCAGCCGTCTGCTCACAGAAGAAGCGGCACGCCTGCTGGAGCACTTCGGTGCGGAGACGCGGATCTTCAATCCCACGGGCCTGCCACTGGCGGATGACGTGCCCGATGACCACCCCATGGTCAAGGAGCTGCGCGATCTGGTGCTGTGGTCCGAAGGTATGGTCTGGTGCTCGCCGGAACGCCACGGTGCAATGACCGGCGTGTTCAAGTCTCAGATCGACTGGATTCCACTGAGCATGGGCGCCGTGCGCCCGACTCAAGGCAAAACCCTTGCGGTGATGCAGGTCTGCGGCGGCTCGCAGTCGTTCAACGTGGTCAACCAACTGCGCGTCCTCGGCCGCTGGATGCGCATGTTCACCATCCCCAACCAATCGTCCGTGCCCAAGGCCTACCTAGAGTTCGACGACGCCGGTCGCATGAAGCCGTCCGCCTACTACGACCGTGTCGTCGACGTGATGGAAGAGCTCGTGAAGTTCACCCTGCTGCTTCGTGACCGCTCCGATTACCTGGTCGATCGCTACTCCGAGCGCAAGGAGTCGGCGGAAGAGCTTTCCAAACGCGTTAATCAACGATCCATCTGAGGCTTATCGAGCATGCAATTGCACCCGTACTCCGTGCTGGCCAACTCCGAGTTGATCGGTCAGCTGATCTTCACCCCGTGCCCGGGCACCAAGGACACCTCGGTATCTCAGGCGTTGGCAACGCTGCGCGAAGCCGGCGCGAGCGCACTGGTCACCCTGATGCCCAGTGAAGAGCTGCTGCAGAACGAGATCGATCTGCTGCCCGAGGAGTGCCAGTTGCTCGGCCTCGAATGGTTCCACCTGCCGGTGGAAGACGACCAGGCGCCCGGCGAGCCCTTTGCTGCCGCCTGGGAGACCCACCGGGAACGCCTGAAGGCGCTGGTGACGAACGGTGAGTCGATCGCTATTCACTGCAAGGGCGGCTCCGGCCGCACAGGCCTGTTCGCCGCTCGACTGATGATCGAGTGCGGTATTCCCGTGCAGGAAGCTGTTGCTCAGGTCCAGGCCCTGCGCCCACGAGCGATCCTGAACCCTGCGCACGTCGACTACATCAACCAGTTCGCCAATACCCTCTGACCGTCATTGGCTACGGCATCGTCCAGTCGTTTGCTCCTCACATCACCGGCAAGAAACGCGGTCATGTGCCCGACGGCCGAGCGGCCTTCATTTGGGCGCTCGCCCTGGCCGGCCTGCCTGCGCTTATTGCCGTGGGCCTATCGGCAGGTTGGACGGCGCAGGTGGTGCTGCTCGGTGGGCTGATGCTGCTCGGTGTACTGTTCGCAGTGAACTCATCTCTGCACAGCTATCTGATTGTCAGCTATGCCAAGGAAGATGGCGTCTCCCTGGATGTGGGGTTCTACTACATGTCCAACGCCCTCGGGCGCTTGGTCGGCACGCTGCTGTCAGGTTGGGTGTTCCAAGCCTATGGGTTGGAGGCTTGTTTGTGGGTCTCCAGCATCTTCGTATTGGCTGCAGCACTCATTTCTATCGCCTTGCCCAGGCATGGTGAAACGGCAGAACCGGTAAGGTGAATGTTCTCAGAATGGATCAGGCCCATCGTCGAAACCGTGGAAAGTGATCTCTACGGGTTCAGTCTCACGCTGCCATCCGAACACATACTGGACCCACTGATGTTCACCCTGCTGCCGGTCGGCTACCAGCAGAAGCGTCCAACCCGCAGTAAGCAGCTGGTTGGCATTCACCTCACTTCGAGTGCTGATGAGCCGGGTTGTCTTGTCGATACTCATTGAATGTGCCCCTCCTCTGATTGACCAATGATGAAGTAGCTCAGCGCCTAGGAGATTCGATCTGAGCGCCTTCTACGGCGTCCGCTGCCGGTCTGTCGGAGGTAGAGGGCAGGAAAGAAATTGCTCATCCAAACCTCGGCTGAACGCGTTATAGGCCCAGCGCACGAACTGTTCGAGCAACCGGTCATTTTCCATTCGCAGACGCTGGTTTTCCCCCTCCAGTCGCGCGATACGATCGGCGGCCGCTTGCAGCTCAGGGGTGGCAGCTTTCTTCGACACAGGTGAATCTATGAGTGCCTGCTTGCGTAGAGTGAAGGCGTGCCGAATCCGCTCGTGCTTGTGCAAAGCCTGTCGCGTATAGGTACTCCGCAAATGCCGGGAGACTGCAACGATGAGCAAATCCCAGGTCAACTTCCCGGCCCATCCGTCCAAGATCGATACAACCTGCTCAATTGCGGAGGGAGTGAGATTTCTTGAGCGGCTCATCCTTTTTCCTCTTCCGAAGAAAGCCTAGGACGCAGATTGATGCCTGTGTCCTGCCCTACCTCACTCTGTGGCACCTGGACAGAGCCCACTAACTGCTGCAGCTTCGATGCAGGCACGACACCACTGGGCCTGATCACAGCGCCAATTGGAACGCCAGGATCGTCCAGGATTGCGCACAAGTCGTTCAGCCTTTTTAACGTCAGCGTCTGATGCTCAACCCAACGGTTGGCACCAAACTGCTCCTCGCCCAGCGCCTTGAGTGCCTTCTGCAACAGTGATTCCGTTTCTTGACGATGTTTTCGTATGGCGCGTTCTCGAACAGGATCACCTTTTATACAGAGGTGCTCGTCGCAATTTGAACAGTCTCGATGTAGCTGACAGGGAAGCATCGAAAAATCATGCACGCAGTAGCCTAGATCAGTGGTGTGCGCAGTTAGAATTTTAAGCTCGGCAAATTGATCCCGACTGATCAAACTACTCTGAGGAATACTTGCAACGTGACCAGCTGACTTCTCTGGGTTACCTAAGGCCTCCCTAGCCAAAGCAAGAATGTCCCGATCAGATTGATGGTCATAGCATTTGTTCTGTGTGATCTTTGCCCGCCCGCTCCACTTAGCAACATCAAGCTGTGAAAGTCCTCCCATCTGAGCCACCGTGTTCAGATAGTGCCGAAACTGATGCGTAGTAATTTGCATTTTACCCCCGTCTTTTTCGGAAAAACCAAACCTATCAAAGATATTGATCACTGACGGGGTACCGGTTAGCTGAGCTTGAATGTAGCCTGTGTCTGGCAAAACAATCACAGCTCTATAGGTCATAATGTTATTCAGCTCGTTTTTTCGAACCAAACACAAAGCATCGCTGTACTTAAAATTACGTTTCTTATCCACATATGGGAAACCCTTTGGCTTGAGTTCAAGTATTGAACTTTCCACATCTCGAAAGGCGTACCTGGGTGCGTCCTGATGTTTAAGATCGTACGGAATAACCTCAGGCACATTGTGCCTTCTGCACCAATCCCCACCACGCCTAGTGTCGTCACCATTCAAGGGAGGATCGAGAAAAACAATCCTGCTGACTTGTTTAGGCGACAAAAGATGACAGTTACGAAGTTCTTCAAGTTCGGGAGGTAGAAACAATCGATCTGGGTTTAATTCATACCATCTAGCAATTTCTCTTGCTGGATCTGATAAGCCCCTCAGCTTTTGTACAGCATCACGCACCACACTGGCCATCGACTGAACCACCCATTTCACTTGTGGCTTTCCTCCCTTCGAAGGAAACCAGCGAAGACCGTACAAAACCTGATTACTCTTAGTGTCGAACTCTTCAACCTCACAATCAATTGATATTGAAAGCACCTCATTGATACGACTCGGCGCAGAAGCTAACACCGCACAAATACTGGAAGTAAATACGTCTCCCGGCTGCCGGGCAGCCCCAAAAATTTCCGCGATTGCTGATAGCGACTCCGGCGAGGGCAACCGTGCACGTCGGGTCGTATCAAATTCAGGCCCTACACTACGATCAATGTTTTTGGGGCATTTGAGATGATTTCGCCATGGAGCGAACAAGGAACAAAGTTGGTGTCGCATCAGAAAATTAGAAATTCTTTTAAGCTCCTCTGCAGCCATAAAAGCTGAGGCGGCCTGATAGCGATCATTGAGGATTGAGCAGGCTCTATTGAAATGCAAAAGGGTAGCTTTGACCGGCGTAATATATTCTTCCGTTTCCTCTAACGCCATTGCGAGCGCCCGTAGAGCTGCCAGCCGTGAGCTTACAGTAGTGTAAGCAACCATCGAGTAATCGTAACAACAATACGCTTTGGCAAAGTCCTTGTAAGGTTGACTGAAGCTATTAGCATCTTTGGATCCTTTCACGCTCGGGAAGCCGCGAAAAATTATTCGAGATCGAGTGTTCCTTCTTTTCAGTCTCACATAATCAGAGACGTCCCACGCATCACTTTCAAAGTCAAGATCTTCGCCAAAAACCTTGATTTGTTTTGCCAACGAAATAAAACCTTGCAGATTTTCATCCATTGTTTTCTCTTTCAGCGACTTAAACACAAAAACACTGTCATTCATCGACCTGTTTCCTTCTTTCACGGCAAAGCTGGACAACTTGAGCTACGGCGAGCACCGTACGGTCATTGATCGATGCAATACGCTCATCAGAAAAGCGCTTTTTATCCTTTAAGAGAAACTCCAGGACAGCTTCATGAGGTCCGTCCAACCAAGGTTGAAAACATTGGCAGGTATAACAAGCAAGAGGTGCGTTTAACCCACAGAAGCTATAACTACCGCAAGACCCCATAGGCCGTGCAGCTTGGTCTATTCGCAAGTCGACAATTCGACTAGATGAGTCCGAGCCGCGAACTGCTTGAGATTCATGATCAACCAATTTACCTTTGAATGCCTGAGCTAAAGGAGCCATGTGCTGAGCGGTTGCTTTATCGATGCGTACTGCAAGCTCGGGAGTTGCCGCGACATACACAGAAGCAGTATCTGTTCTCGTATGATCGAGCAGTTCCGCTATTACGTGAACACCATGCCCTTCTCGCGCAACATTTGTACCCATGGTTCTGCGAAACCGTATTGCACACATATTAATAGCTTTCCCTGTGCGCTCAGAGCAGACGGAAAGATTTTCTAGGGCCCTGACTAAAAACTTGCTAATGCTTTCGCTAGTACGGTGAAACTTGCTCCACTCGGGCAGATTCTGATCCAACCCCGAACGCAGGTTCGCAGGTATAGGAAATAAAGGTGCCTGTAAAGGGTCAGCTAGAACACTGGAAAATTCCGACCTCACATTCATTGCGTAACGAAATATCAGGCAGCCTAGTTGATTTATCAAAACCCTTGCCTTTAACTCTTGCCGAATTGATGCGTTTTGTTGCTTTGCTCTAGGAACATAGATCAAGTATGACTCAGTTCCATCATCCGCCACAGAACGTATAACGTCACAAACCTTCATCGCCGCAATCTGGATAGGCCGTGCCCCCAGAACAATAAGCAACCAGGACAGAGCATGCGCCTCTTCGGTCAGCAAACCTGCTCCGTAAGCATCAATAAGCGCGCCCTGAATACCCTCTTGTTCAATTTCAGTAAAGGGTCCTAAATCTTGGTCCCAGGTCAAAACGGCCGCGCCAAGCTCTCGACGCCGTAATTTTTTATAATCAAGGACGTAAATAATATCTTCGTTTACCCCCGGAAGCCCTAATGCGCGCCATCGGCGCAACAAAGAAAAAAGGTTTCTGGTACTGAAATCTTCCGTATCACAAAATTCCAGAATATTAATTTGAGATATTTCGCCTAACGGAACTGTACTATTCTTTTGCACCCGCATCGCAAAATTTTTCAGAGCACGAAAGTGGCCCATGAATGTTGACGGCGCCCGATTCTCGACAAACCAAACTAACGTCAGACGGAACGAATTCATAAACAGCGGAGTAAAGTTTAGTGTAGAAAAATCCATTAAAATTGAATAAAGGCCATCTTGGTAAGACCAAAGTGATTGTCGAGGATCTAGATCAACGCCCCCTTTAGTCCGAATCTGTGAAGGCAGGGGCGGAAATAGAAGTTCTTCAGCTTTGATCGGTGGTATCTTGTTTTGACTTTTTCTCATCTGAGCCTCCGGCCATGCTAATTCTGCCTTGCATTTCCAATGAAACTTCAGTTGCTTTTTTTCTAATGTGACGTTGATTGTAAACCTTCGCCATTCCAGACGTTTCAGACCACCCCATCATCCGAGAGCGTATTTTTTGCTCTAACTCAGGTGAAACCCCATGTTTATCTACAGCATCAGAAAACAGCTCATTCCAGGTGTGTCGGAGAGTATGCGGGGATAGATCGTCGGGTAGGAGTTCACAATTTAGGCGCAAGGTTTTGAAAATCTTGTTCAAACACGCAAGGCTCATAGGTCTTCCAGTTCCCATCGCTACCCATAAGAACTCATGCCGCTGTGCCCCCGGAATCATCCTTCGGTCTGACATTATGTAGTTACGGGTCAATCCCGCCAGTTCAGGATCAAGTGCCAATAACCGTGACGAGGTTTTCGTACAAGGTTGGCGCCGTCGTGGATCAGCGGGATCATCTGATCGTCTGGCAATGAAAACCTCATTACTTTGAAAGTTAATATCTGAAATTTTTATCCCGAGCAGCTCGCCTCTGCGAACCCCTAGCGAGAGTAGCCAGCGAAAAATCAGATAGTTCCTCTGCCGAACGTGGGCTCCCCCCCAAGGATTCGCCTCGAAATCTGGCGCAATATACCGCTGCATCAACTTCAAGTCGCTTTCACTCAAACCTGCTTTCGATCCACTTCCTAGATAATGCCGACCTGATGGAATTCGTGCCTGCACAGACTCCAAGACCAGCACTTTAAGTTTTTCTAACGGTAGAAAATTTGGACTGCTCGCACCAATGCCCATCAAGTGAGTGGTAGCGAGCCAACCGAGATAGCGTTTTATGTAATACAGTCTGATTGAAACAGTGCTCACGCTGACTTGAGGACTTGATTTCTCTACAGCATTTACTTTCCCACCGGGCATTGCACCTAGCGATTTTGCTACTTCAGCAGCTGGAAACTTACAGCGCCGAGCGAGAAGCTCAATTTCACAGACTGTTAAAAAGGCACCACTATATAGCCGCTCGACCAAATCAATTTTCAACTCATCAAGCACACTCAACAAAACCATTATTGACTGAAGTGCTTGCTGGATTGTGCTCACTGACAAATTCACTGCCCGCAACTCTGTCAGCACCCACAAAGTTATCTTATGGATCGGCAGACCACTCTGTCGATCACACAGTATCGGGAGGCGCTCGCCACTCTCCAATCGCACCAGCTTGATCGCATACTGAGCCATTGTTTACTTTTCCGATAGGTAAGCGCTAAGAACGCTAGCTCACCATCGACGTCGACGCCAATAAAAAACTTAAGGCTCTAATCTCTATAAGAAAAATAACTTTATGTTTACAGATGCAGAGAAGTCATCCTTTCTGCATCTTCAACGACCTGGCGGTGATCAGCCGCTACCTGCTCGAAGCCGGGCGCGTGCACCGGGTGCTGATCTTCGACTGCGACGTGCACCAGGGCGATGGCACCGCGCGCATCCTGCACGACACCCCGGACGCGATCACCGTGTCGCTGCACTGCGAACAGAACTTTCCGGCACGCAAGGCCCAGAGCGACTGGGACATCCCGTTGCCGCGCGGCATGGGCGACGCCGACTACCTGAAGGTGGTGCACGACGCGCTGAACTACTTGTTGCCGCTGTACCAGCCCGACCTGGTGCTGTACGACGCCGGCGTGGACGTGCACAAGGAAGATGCGCTGGGCTACCTGCAACTGACCGACGCAGGCGTCGCTGCCCGCGACGAAGCCGTGCTGCGCCACTGCCTGGGGCGCGATATCCCGGTGGTTGGCCTGATCGGCGGCGGCTACAGCAAGGACCGCCACGCCCTGGCCCGACGCCACGGCATCCTGCACCACAGCGCACAACGGGTACTCGATTACCCACAATGACTGTGGAGCTGCCTGTGGATAACCTGAGCGCAAGCCCATCCGGCCCTTGTGGCACGGGGCCTGCACCGTACTGATCGTTTTTTGTACAGTGCCTGGGCGGGGCCGTGTCGGGTAGAATGCCCGCTCTTTTATCCCCAGCCTGCAGCCGCCCATGACCGATACCCCCCCAACCACCGCCCCCCACGTTGCCATTATCGGAGGCGGGCCGGCCGGGCTGATGGCCGCCGAGGTCCTCAGCCAGGCCGGTGTGCGGGTAGACCTGTACGACGCCATGCCCTCGGTGGGGCGCAAGTTCCTGCTGGCGGGCGTGGGCGGCATGAACATCACCCATTCCGAAGCCTACCCCGCGTTCATCTCGCGCTATGCAGAACGCGAACACGAAATCGCGCGCCTGCTCGACGGCTTCGATGCAGACGCGCTGCGCGCATGGATCCACGGCCTGGGCATCGACACCTTCGTGGGGACATCCGGCCGGGTGTTTCCGCGCGACATGAAGGCCGCCCCGCTGCTGCGCGCCTGGCTCAAGCGCCTGCGCGATGCCGGGGTAGTTATCCACACCCGGCATCGCTGGCACGGCTGGGATGCCGACGGCGCCCTGCGGATCACTTGTCCACAGGGCGAGGTGAGCGTGCAGGCCGATGCCGTGGTGCTGGCGCTGGGCGGCGGCAGCTGGGCGCGGCTGGGCTCGGACGCTGCCTGGCTGCCCTGGCTGCAGGCGCGGGGTGTGGATATCTCGCCGTTGCAGGCAGCCAACAGCGGCTTCGAGGTAACGGGTTGGAGCGACGTGCTCAAGGGCAGGTTCGCCGGTGCACCGCTGAAGAACATCGCCCTGAGCCTGGCCGGCCAGGCGCCGCGCCTGGGCGAGTTCGTGCTGACCGAGGGCGGCGTCGAGGGCAGCCTGGTGTATGCCTGGTCGGCGCAGATTCGTGAAGCGATCAACCGCGAAGGTAGCGCGACGGTGCTGCTCGACCTGCTGCCGAACCGGCCTGTGGACAAGATCGAGGCGGCGCTGCGCAAACCCCGTGGTTCGCGCTCGATGGCCAGGCACCTGCACGGTCAGCTGGGCCTGGACGGGGTGAAGGCGGCGCTGCTGCGCGAGCTGACCGGGCCCGAGGTGTTTGCCGACCCGGCGCGCCTGGCGGCAGCGCTCAAGGCGTTGCCGATCACGCTGGTACGACCGCGCCCGCTGGACGAGGCGATCAGCAGCGCCGGCGGCGTGAAGTTCGAGGCGATGGATCGGCACCTGATGCTGCCCCGGTTGCCGGGGGTGTTCTGTGCGGGCGAGATGCTCGACTGGGAGGCACCGACCGGCGGCTACCTGCTGACGGCGTGCTTTGCCAGTGGGCGAAGGGCGGGGTTGGGGGTGCTGGAGTGGCTGCGCCGGTGAGGCCGGCGCCTATAGGGTAAGCACAGCCCTTGTAGGAGCCGGCCTTGCCGGCGAAAGGGCTGCAGCGCAGCCCGTGCCCAATCAAGGCTTGCGCTTGCGCGGCCCGGTATTGAAAGTCGGCACCTTGCGCACCGGCTTGACCTGCGGCGCGGCGGCGGGGGTATCCCCGCTGTCGGTCCAGCGCCCCAGGCTGCCCTTGCCGCTGCCCTGCTTGGGCTTCTTCGGTTTCTTCGGCTTCTTCACCACCTGCCCGCTGGCGTCGGTTTCCGGCACCCGGTGCTCCGGCACGAAATCCGGCTCTTCATGGCGCGGCAAGGTCTTGCGCGTGAGCATCTCGATGGCCGACAGCATGTTCACCTCGTCGGCACACACCAGCGAAATGGCTTCGCCGGTATTGCCCGCACGCCCGGTACGCCCGATACGGTGAATGTAGTCCTCGGCCACGATCGGCAAATCGAAGTTGACCACCAGCGGCAAGTCGTCGATATCCAGCCCGCGCGCCGCCACATCGGTGGCCACCAGGATCTGGATCTCGCGCGCCTTGAAGCTGTCCAGCGCACGCTGGCGCGTGGCCTGCGGGCGATCGCCATGGATGCCGTCGGCATTCACGCCCTGCGCCTGCAGGCGCTCCACCAGCGCATCCACACCGTTGCGGGTCTTGGCGAACACCAGCACCTGCTTCCAGCGCTGCTTGCGCAGCAGGTGCATGAACAGCTCGGGCTTGCGCTTCTTGTCCACAGGCACGACCCATTGCTTGACGCTGCTGGCCGCCACGTTGCGCGGGCTGACCTCGACGCTGAGCGGGTCGTCGAGCATCTGCCCGGCCATCAGGCGGATCTCGTCGGAGAAGGTCGCGGAAAACAGCAGCGTCTGACGCTTGACCGGCAACGCCGCGTAGATCGAGCGCAGCTCTTCGGCAAAGCCCAGGTCGAGCATGCGGTCGGCCTCGTCGAGCACCAGCGCCTGCAACTGGTTGAACTTGACCGCGTTCTGGCGGAACAGGTCGAGCAGGCGCCCGGGCGTGGCCACCAGCAGGTCGATGCCCTTGCGCAGTTTCATCATCTGCGGGTTGATGCTCACCCCGCCGTACACCGCGTAGGTGCGCAGCGGCAGGTGTTCGGCGTACTCGACGATATTGGCGTGCACCTGTTCGGCCAGCTCGCGGGTCGGCACCAGCACCAGCGCACGTACCGAGTTGCTGGCGACCTTCTCGCCTTCCATCACCAGGCGCTGCAGCAGTGGCAGGGCGAAGCCGGCAGTCTTGCCGGTGCCGGTCTGCGCCGCCGCCATCAGGTCGCGGCCGGCCAGCACGGCCGGGATGGCCGCCGCCTGCACGGGTGTCGGAGTGGTGTACTTGAGGTGCTCGAGCGCGCGCAGCAAGGGTTCAATCAGGCCAAGTTTGGCGAATGTCATGGCAATACCGTCTGGGGAATTCAGCAATGGCGCAAGTTTACCCTGTTCGCGCGGGTTCACCGAGCTTCAATCCACAGGCGGCAGGTACACGTACGTCAGGCGATCCAGGCCATTGCCGACAAACAGCGACAGCGGCCTGCCCAGCTGGCTGGCGCGCGAACGGCACAGGCCGTAGATCTCGTTCAGGCTCGAATCGCGCGCCGATATCGGCGTCCAGCTGTGCATGCCCAGCGACCCCAGTTCGAAAATCATGTGGTCGCGGTCCTTCTCGCGGCTGAAGCTGACGGCTACCTGGCCGCGCGCTACCTGATTACGCAACCCGCCATCAGCGAACTCCAGGCGCACCGGCGTGCGCCTGAGCTTCTGGTCCGGGGTGCGCAGCGTCATCACGCCCTGACTGTAGTCGAGCACCTCGAAGGGCAGGTTGGCCCTGAGCCTCACCGGGACCCGGCAATCGACCTCGCCGCGCGCCGTGTTCTCGATCAGCGAGCGCATCGCTTCGCTGAGCGTAGGATGGCTCTTGATCGCGACATCGTTGGGGAAGGCCAACCGCAACGCGATCGGCTGGTCAGGTTGATCCGCGAGGGTCAGGGTGACGTTGCCGGTGACTGCCTGGCGCGCAGCCAGCACGGCGTCGACCGTCGCCTGCAGAGCCTCACGCCGCGCCGGGGTCAATACGTCGCCTGGCATGCGCAGGTTCACCACCCAAGGGGTCTCGTCATCGGCCCACATTTCCACTCGGGCCAGGTCGATCTGCTGTTCGGCCAGCAGGTTACGGACCGCTTCGGCGTAATACCGGTCTGCATGGCCGTGGGCGTAATTGTCGATAACCGATACCTGAAACTCCAGGCCGACTTCCTGTTCATCACAACCGGACAGCATCCCAACCAACAAGCCTGCCATGGCAATACGACGCTTCACTTGGACAACTCACCCCTCAAGGCGTCAGCCGGGGTGGCCACGCTGGCCGGCACCTTGCGCCATTGCGGAACGCCGATCAACACCACCGCGCCGATGATCACCGCCATCGCCACGCACTCCTCCACGCCGATCTGCTCGCCAGCGAACAGGATGCCCAGCAGCACCGCCACCGCCGGGTTGACGTAGGCATAGCTGGTGGCCGCCGCCGGGCGCACATGCTTGAGCAGGTACATGTAGGCACTGAAGGCCAGGATCGAACCGAAGAACACCAGGTAGAGCAACGCCCCCCAGCCGGCAGCGGTCGGCATCTGGGTCATGCGTTCACCGCTGAGCGCGCTGCCCAGCAGCAGCGCCGCGCCGCCCACCAGCATTTCGGCGGCACTGGCCATCGGCCCGGCCGGCAGCGGCAGGCTCTTGCTCCACACCGAACCGAAGGCCCAGGACGCTGCAGCAAACAGGATCAGCGCCGCGCCCAGCGGGCTGGCCTGCAGGTTGGAGCCCAGGTTGAGCAGGCCGATGCCGGCCAGGCCAAGGCCGATACCGGCCCATTCCAGACGCGTGTTGCGGTGCCCGAAAAATCGCCCGAACACCAGGGTGAACAGCGGCACGGTCGCCACCGCCAGGGCTGCGACCCCGGACGCCACGCCCGCATGTTCGGCCAGGGTCACGCCGCCGTTGCCGCAGCTGAGCAGCAATATGCCGATGGCCCCGGCGGCCTTCCATTGCGCCCAGCTGGGCGCCGGCACCCCGCGCCAGCGCAGAAAGCCATACAGCAGGCTGCCGGCAATCAGAAAGCGCACCCCGGCCATCAGCAGCGGTGGCCACGACTCGATACCGATGCGGATCACCAGATAGGTCGACCCCCACACCAGGTACAAGGCCAGGAAGGCACCGATCAGCACCAGCGGAAAGCGACGGGAGGCAGGCATGGGAGGCTCGAAATCAGGGTTTTGGAGCTGTAGTTTAGAAAGCAAAACGGGTAATTTTAAGTTACAAACCCTGTTTATACGACCACCAGACTTTCGAAAAAACGGATGTTTGCCCGTTTCGCCATCGTTTCAACACCTGGTACCCACGCCCCATGGACAAGTACGATCGCATGCTCCTCGCCGCCTTGCTCGACAACGGCCGCGCCTCCTTCGCCGAACTGGCGCGCAAGGTCAACCTGTCGGCCCCGGCGGTGGCCGAGCGGGTGGCCAAGCTCGAGGCCAGCGGGGTCATCACCGGCTACCAGGCCAAGGTCGACATGAGCCGGATCGGCTTGCCGATCCAGTGCGTGATCGAGCTGCGCCTGGCCAGCCACGGCAACCAGCAGACCTATGAGGACCTGGCGCGTATCCCGCAGATCACCGAGTGCCACCGGGTCACCGGCGATCCGTGCGTGATCATGCAGGCGGCGGTCGGCTCGATGCCGGAACTCGAAGAGCTGATCAACCACGTGGCGCAGTTCGGGTTCAGCAAGACCTCGATCATCCTGTCCAGCGCGGTAGAGCGACGGGTGCCGCTCGGCCAGCTCGACAGCAACGGCAAGAAAGCCTAGCGGTAGCGCTTGAGGGTTTCGGCAACCTTGGCTGCCGGAACCTTCTGCAGGCTGCAGAACAGCGGGTGCGTTACCTCGCTGATACCGTGGCGCTGGCGCAGTTCGCCGGCCAGGTGCTGGGCCAGGTTGGCGGCCATCTCGGCATCGGCCATGGCCCGGTGAGCGGTGCCGGTGTCGGGCAGCCCGGCCCAGCGCGTCAGGGTGCCGAGCTTGTGGTTCGGCGCAGCCGGCAGCAGGCGCCGCGAGAGCAGCATCGAACAGGCGAACGACTGCACCCGCGAGCGTCCGATCAGGCTCAGTTCGTAGTCCCAGAACTTCTGGTCGAACGAGGCGTTGTGCGCCAGCAAGGGCGTGCTGCCGACGAACTCGGCCACCTCGTTCATCACCTGCGCATTGGCCGGCGCACTGCGCAGCATGGCGGTAGTGATGCCGGTCAGCCCGGCGACAAAGGCCGGCACCGGCACGCCGGCATTCATCAGGCTCTGGTAGCGATCGACGATGCGCCCGCGTTCGAGCATCACCACTGCCACTTCGGTGGCGCGGCAGTAGGCACCCGGCGAGATGCCGGTGGTTTCAAAGTCGATGACCGCAATACGTTCCACAAAAACCTCGGGTAGCTCTCAGTGCTTGAGCAGGAGTGCGCCTTCGATGGGCACATAGCGGGTGGCGGCGCGAATCAGCGAGTTGGCGGTGAGCCCCGGTACGCCATAGGCCACCGCTTCGGCGCCATGACGGTTGATCACCCGTTCCAGCAGCAGGTCGAAATCGCCATCGCCGGAGGCCAGCACCACTTCGTCGACCCGCGAGGCGGCGTCGATCACGTCCAGGGTGATGCCCACGTCCCAGTCGCCCTTGGCCGAGCCGTCGCTGCGCTGGATATAGGGTTTGAGTTTGACCGTGAAACCGAGGTTGCGCAGGATCTGCTGAAACTGCTGCTGCTTGCTGTCGCCGCGGTCGATGGCATAGGCCACCGCCTCGACGATCTCGCCGTCCTGGCTGACGTGCGCCCAGAAGGCGGCGTAGTTGAAATGACAACCATAGGCCTGGCGCACGGTGTAGTAGAGGTTCTGGACATCGGCGAACACCGCAATCTTCTTCACCGCACTTCCTCGTCACGCCAGGGGCCGGCCCCGCATACCGGGGCCGTTTCGGCGCCCAGTATGCCAGCCTGACGGCAGTACGGGTATGTGCGCGGCTCAGACGAAGGAATCGTCGTCCGAAAAGAAGCCGCCGCCATCGTCACCGTAGTCGGTGTCCATGAAGCCGCCCTGATCATTGCCGTAGCCACCGTTGTCGGCGGTCAGGCGCTGCTCGTCGTTGCCGCCCCAGCCGCTGTCGCTGGCCGGTGCCGGCGCTTCGTTGATGATCTCGGTGACTTCCTGGGGCTGCGACGAATGATGGCCGAACAGGCTGCTGATGCCCTGCGCCAGCATCACCCCGCCTGCCACGCCGGCGGCGGTCTGCAGTGCACCGCCCAGAAAGCTGCTGGCGCCGCCGCGGGCCGGTGCGGCCTGGGGCGCGGCGTTGAAACCCTGCTGCTGAGGGGCCACGCCGGGCCCGCCAAAGCCGCTGGCCGGTTCACGCCAGCCGCCACCACTGGTGGCAGGTGCCGGGGCCGGCTGGGCCGCGCGCTGCGGCTGCGGCTCGGGTTGCCGTGCCCCCCCGCCGAAGATGCTCGACAGGAAGCCGCCGCTGCTCGGCGCAGTGGCCGCCACCTGTGCGCGGGCCTGGTTCAGATCGGCCTGCAATTGCCTGTTCTGTTCATCGAGGCGCTTGAGCGCGGCCTCCTGCACCAGAATCGCCTGGGCCATGTAGTAAGGGGCCGACGGCTGTTGCTGCAGGTGCTCGGCAATGCGCGCCTGGGCCTGGGCATCACGCGGTGCGCCTTCGCTCTCGGCTTGCTTGAGGCGGCCGAACAGGCCGTCGATCAAGGTTTGTTCTTCGTGGTTCATGGGGCGACCTCACTGGATAGCCGGGGGATTACAGGTGAGCACTAGATGGGGTTCCAGCATGGGCGATTCAATCGGCCCGCGGCATGAAACTTTGTTCAGGTTCGACCGCTGGGCTAAAGTAGCGGCCTGCTCTGTCACTGCGATATCGACTGATGAATCCGCTTAGCGTTCTGCAAGACTCCTTGTATTTCTTCCGCCGCCACCTGCTGAGCATCGCCAAGCTGTGCCTGCCGCTGATCGTCATCGAAACGCTGCTGGCCCAGGCGATCTACGCACAGTTCGGCAGCCAGACCCGTACCCTGGCCTACGGCATGCTGCTGGGCCTGGTGTTCTACCCGCTCTACAGCGGCGCACTGATCCTCTACCTGGACGCCCGCAGCCAGGGTGAAGAGCCGCGCAAGCGCGACCTGCTGGCCATGTCGCTGCGCCTGTGGCCCTCGTTCGCGCTGCTGATGATCGTCTGCCTGCTGCTGATCGTGGCCGGCTGCGCGCTGTTCATCCTTCCGGGCATCTGGGTGATGGTCAACCTGGTGTTCGCCGAGTACCTGCTGGTGCTGCGCGGCCTGCAACCGCTGCCGGCCATGCGTCAGAGCTTCGAGCTGTGCAAGGGCCACTTCTGGCAGATCCTGGTGTGCATGATCGTGGCCATGATCCCGTTGTGGCTGATCGATGCGCTGACCCGCAGCCTGATCGGCGAAGAGCCCGAGCTGTGGCTGGAACTGCTGGTGGGCAGCTTCAACGGCTTCCTCACCCTGTTCAGCACCCTGGTGAGCTTTCGCATGTTCATGCTGGTCACCGAGCCGCCGCTGGCCCGCGACCCGAGCTGAACCAAGCAGGCGACGAACGGCTCGGGTATGCTGCGGGTTCACCTGCGACGCCAAGCCGAGCCGATGATCCGACTACTGCGCAATGCCCTGCTGACCCTGCTGCTGATACTTGCCCTGCTGTGGCTGCTGGCCAGTCACCTGAGCTGGCAACCCGAGCCGCGCGAGGCCCTGCCGGTGGCCTGCCGTGGCACGGCCACGCCGCTGGTGCCGGGCCAGATGCTCAAGGTCATGAGCTGGAACATCCAGTACCTGGCCGGCAAGGGCTACGTGTTCTGGTATGACGAAGGCCGGGGGAATGACACCCGCCCTACCGAACAGGACCTGGCGTTCAACCTCGACGAGGTGGCGCGGGTGATCCGCGCCGACAACCCCGACATCGTGCTGTTGCAGGAACTGGACACCAACGCCAAGGCCAGCGCCTACCAGGACCAGCTGGCCCTGCTGCGCGAGCGTCTGGCCGACCTCTACCCCTGTGCAGTGCAGGCCTACGACTGGAAGGCGGACTTCGTGCCCGACCGGCATGTGTTCGGCAGCGTCGGCCGCGGCCTGGCGACCCTGAGCCGCTACCCCATCCAGCAGGCCGAACGCCTGGCCCTGCCCTCGGCCCCCGACAACGCCCTGAGCCGCCTGCTGCAGCCGCAACAGGCGGTGCTGGCCAGCTACCTGCCGCTGCGTGATGGCGGCTCGCTGGCGGTGCTCAACACGCACCTGGCGCCCTTCGTTCCCGGCAGCGATATCCAGCGCCAGCAGGTGCGCCAGCTCGGCGCGCTGCTCGACAAGCTGGAAAGCCAGGGCACGCCGTGGCTTATCGGTGGCGACTTCAACCTGCTGCCGCTGGGCCAGTACCGCCGGCTCACCCCCGAGCAGCGCCAGCACTATGGCGCCGACAGCGACCTGCACTTGCTGTGGGACAAGTATCCGATGATCCCCAGCAACGCCGAAGCCGGTGGTGCCGAGCGCAGCGCCTGGCTGACCCACTACCCCAACGACCCGCGCCTGAACGGCCCGGACCGCACCCTGGACTACCTGTTCCACAGCCCCAAGCTGCAGCGCCTGAGCGCCCGGGTGCTGCAGCAGGACACCCTGCAGATTTCCGATCACCTGCCGCTGAGCGCGCGCCTGCTGTTGCCGACGCCGCCCTAGCGGCTACTTGCGCGGTTTGGCCCGCGCGGTGGCTTCGGCCACCAGCGGGTCGTCCGGCCAGTAGTGCTTGGGGTAGCGGCCCTTGAGGTCCTTCTTCACTTCGGCGTAGGTGCTGCGCCAGAAATTGGCCAGGTCCTGGGTCACCTGCACCGGGCGCCGTGCCGGTGACAGCAGGTGCAGCAACACCTGCTGGCGGCCCTGGGCGATGCGCGGGGTTTCGGCCAGGCCGAACAGTTCCTGCAAGCGCACCGCCAGAATCGGCGGCGTCTCGCTGTAGTCCAGGCGGATGTTGGAACCCGAGGGCACGCCGATGTGCACCGGCGCCCATTCGTCCAGGCGCTGCGGCAGCGGCCAGGGCAGCAGGTTGCGCAGGATGGACGACAGGTCGAGCTGGGCAAAATGACTGAGCCGGGTGACCTTGCCCAGGAAGGGTTGCAGCCAGTGCTCAAGGCTGGCCAGCAAGGCCGCGTCGCTCAGGTCCGGCCATTCGCTCTGGCCTGCCGCCGCAACATCCAGCCCGCGCAACAGTGCCACCCGCGCCTGCCACTGGCGCAGTTCCGGGGTCCAGGGCAGCAGCTCCAGGCCCTTGCGTCGCACCAGGTCAAGCAGCGCCCGCGCACGCGCATCCTCGCCCAGCCCGGTCAGCGGCTCGCGGCTGAGCACCAGTTCGCCGACCCTGCGCTGGCGCTCGGCACGCAGCACGTTCTCACGCTCGTCCCAGTCCAGTTGATCCACGTGGCGCACCTGCTCGGCGAGCACGTCGTCGAACAGCGCCGGGTCGAATTCGGCCGCCAGGTAGATGCGCTCTTCGCGCTGCCCCTGGCGGCTGCCGAGGTCGGCGATCACCAGCCAGGGTTGCTTCATCAGCGCGTCGGCCTCACCGAACAGCGCCGCACGCCCGTTGGCCAACCGGTACTCGGCGCCGCCGGCACGGCGCTGCTGAGCGACCCGGTCGGGATACGCCAGCGCCAGCAGGGCACCGAGCCAGCGGGAATGTTCGGGGTCGGCCACGGCCGCGCCGGCCTTGCCGCGCAGGTAGCTGCGGTACTGGCGGGACAGTTGTCGCGCCCGCTGCACCCCGCCCTGCCCTCCTCGGGCTGCACGGGTTTCGCCACTGAGCAGGGCCAGCCGGCTGTGCAGGTCGGCACCCGCCCCGCGCAGAATGTCGCGCTCGCCCAGCAGTGCCGCCACATCGCAGGCCATCTGGGCCAGGCCAAGGTCCTGGCCGCGCAAAAGCAGGTGTGCGATGCGCGGGTGTGCCGGCAACTCGGCCATGGCCTGACCATGCTCGGTCAGCGCCAGCAACTGCCCCGGCCTGAGCGCCCCCAGGCGCACCAGCAGGTCCTGGGCCTGGGCATAGGCCGCCGCCGGTGGCAGGTCGAGCCAGCACAGCTGCGCCGGGGCCACGCCCCAGCGGGTCAATTGCAGGGCCAGCCCGGCAAGGTCGGCCTGCAGGATCTCGGCGCTGCCGTAGGCAGCCAGTTGGTCATGCTGGGCCTCGGACCACAGCCGATAGCACACGCCCGGCTCCAGGCGTCCGGCGCGCCCGGCCCGCTGGGTGGCGCTGGCGCGCGAGATGCGCTGGGTATCGAGGCGGGTCATGCCGCTGCCGGGGTCAAAACGCGGCACCCGCGCCAGCCCGGCGTCGATCACCACCCGCACGCCGTCGATGGTCAGGCTGGTTTCGGCGATGTTGGTCGCCAGCACCACCTTGCGCAGGCCCGCGGCCGGCGCCTCGATGGCGGCGCGCTGGGCCGCGAGATCGAGTTCACCGTGCAGCGGGCACAGCAGGATCTCGCGCCGCTCACCCAGGGCCTCCTGCAAGGCCTGGTGCACACGGCGGATCTCGGCCTGGCCAGGCAGGAACACTAGCAGGCTGCCCGGCTCGTCGGCCAGCGCTTGCAACACCGTGTCGACCACCCGCGGCTCGACGAACTCGCCGGGCTGGAACGGCCGCCCCCAGCGCATCTGCACCGGGTACATGCGCCCCTCGCTGCTGATTACCGGGGCGTCGTCGAGCAACGCGGACAGGCGCTGCCCTTCCAGCGTGGCGGACATCAGCAGGATCTTCAGCGGCGGCTCGTCACGCAGCAGCTCGCGGCCGTTGAGGCTCAGGGCCAGGGCCAGGTCGGCATCCAGGCTGCGCTCGTGAAATTCGTCGAAGATCAACAGGCCCACCCCGTCCAGCGCCGGGTCGTCCTGCAGGCGCCGGGTGAGGATGCCTTCGGTGACCACTTCGATGCGGGTACGCGGGCCGACCTTGCTGTCCAGGCGAATGCGGTAACCGACGGTTTCGCCCACCGCCTCGCCCAGTTCGCTGGCCAGCCGTTCGGCTGCCGCGCGGGCAGCCAGCCGGCGCGGTTCTAGCATCAGGATGCGCTGGCCGGCCAGCCACGGCTCATCGAGCAGGGCCAGTGGCACGCGGGTGGTCTTGCCGGCGCCCGGCGGTGCCTCGAGCACGGCTTCGTGGCGCTGCTGCAAGGCGGTGCGCAAGGCCGGCAGCACGGCATCGATCGGTAATGAATTCATGGTAGCCCTCGAACAATCGGCCGAGTATAACGGCGAACCGAGCCTGCCTTATCATGGTCTTAGCTGCACCCTCCGGCATTTCGCCGGTAGCGGTGCGGCCTACTTTGCGGAGATTCACATGCGTATTCCTTCACGCCTTATCGGCGGTGCCGTGGTTGCTGCCCTGCTGACCCAGCTGACGGCTTGCGGCACCCTGTTCTTCCCCGACCGTCGCGGCCAGATCGAAGGCAAGGTCGATCCGGTGATCGTGGCACTGGATGCCATCGGTATCCTGTTCTACGTGATCCCCGGGCTGATCGCCTTCGGCGTCGACTTTGCCACCGGTGCCATCTACCTGCCCGGCGGCAAGACCGCCCAGGTCGACCCGCACACGCTGAACAAGGCCATCGCTGCCGATGGCAAGGTCGACAAGGTGCGCCTGCAGGCCATCCTGGAGAGCGAGCTGGGCCAGCGCCTGCCGCTGAACGACCCGCGCCTGATCCAGCACAAGGGCAGCGTTGAACAACTGGCGATGTACGGCCTCAAGCCCGCCGCCTGACCGCCCGCACAAGGACGACCGATGAACACCAGCGCCGAACACGCCCGCCTGCTGCGCCTGGCGACCAATGCCTCGCTCGGGGTCGCCAGCATCCTGATCGTGAGCAAGGCGGTGGCCTGGTGGCTCAGCGGCTCGGTCAGCCTGCTGGCCGGCCTGACCGACTCTATGCTCGACGGCGTGGCCTCGTTCCTCAACCTGCTGGCGGTGCGCTATGCCCTGCGCCCGGCCGATGACGATCATCGCTACGGGCACGGCAAGGCCGAGGCACTGGCCGGCATGGCGCAGGCGCTGTTCATCGGGGTGAGTGCGGTACTGATCGGCGTACAGGCGGTCGAACGCCTGAAAAACCCCACGCCGCTGGGTGATGCCACGGTGGGCATTGTCGTGATGCTGCTGTCGCTGGGGCTGACCGTCGCCTTGCTGATGGTGCAGGCCAGGGTGGTGCGCCTCACCGGCTCGACCGCCGTGCGCGCCGACTCGCTGCACTACCGCTCCGACCTGCTGCTCAATGCCAGCATCCTGGTCGCGCTGGTGCTGGCGCGGTTCGGCTGGCCACAGGTGGATGCGTACTTTGGCCTGGGCATCGCGCTGTACATTCTATGGAGTGCCTTGCAGATCGCCCGTGAAAGCTCGGCGATCCTGATGGACAAGGAGCTGCCCGGCGAGGTGAGCGAGCAGATGATGACACTGGTGTGCGCGGTGCCTGGGGTGCAGGGCGCGCATGACCTGCGCACCCGGGTGTCGGGCAACCGCTGGTTCGTGCAGGTGGACCTGGAGCTGCCGGGCACCTTGACGCTGACCGAGGCCCACGTGCTGTGCGATGCGGCAGCGGCGGCGATCCGCCGGGAGTACCCCAAGGCCGAAGTGCTGGTGCATGCCGACCCGGTGGAGTGACACAGCAGCCCCCTTCGCAGGCAAGGCCGGCGCCTACGGGATTCACGCTGTGCGTGTAGGGGCCGGCCTTGCCGGCGAAGCTGTTGCGCTTCAGTTGACGCTGTAACCGCGCCCGCTCAAACACGCCCCCAGCGCCCGCCGATAGGTGTCCGCCACCTGCGCCGCAGGCGCGTAGGTCGCCGATGCCGGGTCGAACCCGGTCTGCTGCACCGCCCAGCGGTAACACTGGTAGCGGTCCTGATCGACCTGCTGTGGCGACTGCCCGTTGGCCGGGTAGGCAATCACGTCATAGCCATTGCCCGGTTGCGCCGGCGCCGCAGCCACCGGCGGGCTTACCACCACATAGTCGCGGCTGTCGTCCAGGTACTGGTAATAGGTGCCTGCAGCCAGAAAGAACAGCGCACTGCCCACCCACACCTGCCGCGCATAGTCGGGCAGGTAGTTCACCCGTACCCCGTAAGGCGGCGCCACCACCACGTAATGCGGCCCCTGCGGGCGATACCAGTAGCCACCGGAATAGTAATAGTCACTGCCACGATACGGCACGCGCCGGTACGGTTCCGGGAAGCGGTCTATGGTGTGCCCCGGCCGATACTGAGGCCCGGGGCCCCAGCCATTGCCGTGCCCTTCGCCAGGGCGCTGCCCCGGCCCGCCGGCCTGCCAGTGCTGATTGGCGTCATTGCGCCGCGGCACGTCCTGATAGTACCCCTGGCGTGGCGGCTGGGTCTGGCGGACCTCGTCCGGGCGCGCGTTGAGCGGCGAGGACGCAGGCGGGCGCTCGCCGCCATTGGGGTCCTGCTGTGGTCCGCGACGCTCGTCCTGGGCCTGTACGCCCAGGCTCAGGCAAAGCAGACCAACACCTGCCAACTGCCAGATGCGCGACTTCATGCTGTTTCTCTCCCGCTGGCATTCATGGCCTACTCTATCAGGCCGCCTGCCACGCGCCAGCAGGCGCCAGATGAAATTGCGGACATTAAAAAAGGGTGACCCTGAGGCCACCCTTCGAGATTTTCGTCCGTGCTCGGCGCTTGTGACGCCGGCTCACCTCACGCTGTCTTGTGAACAGTGTGCAGCCCGGGGGCCGAGCACAACCCGGTGGGGTTGCTGGCCGCAGCGCCCCTGATTGGGGCCGCCGCTGTGGACATGTGTCCGGGCAGTGATTCTGTTGACCATCATAGGCAAGCGCTGCGACAGAGGATTGCGAAAATTGCTCAACAAAACATTACTTGCGCAATTTTTAACTAAGGATTGATAATCCGCAGCAATCGAAACAGAAAAGGCTTCATTCATGAGCAAGCTCGACCGATACGACCTGAGCATTCTTGCCGAACTGCAGCGCGATGCGCGCATCTCCAACCAGGAACTGGCCGAACGGATCGGCCTGTCGCCCTCGCCCTGCTCGCGGCGGGTCAAGCAACTGGAGGACGATGGCTACATCTCGCGCCAGGTCGCCCTGCTCGACCGCAAGAAGCTGGGCCTGAGCCTCACCGCCTACGTGCTGATCGGCATGGACCGACACACCCCCGAGCGCTTCGAAACCTTCGAGGCCGCCATCCGCAGCCTGCCCCAGGTGCTCGAGTGCAGCCTGGTCACCGGCATGGATGCCGACTACCAGCTCAAGGTAGTGGTGCCAGACATGGACCACTACCAGAAGCTGCTGCTCGGCCACCTGACCCGCATCGAAGGCGTCACCAGCGTGCGTTCGAGCTTCGTGCTCAACCAGGTGCTGGCCAGCACCGAGCTGCCCCTTACGCACCTGCGTTAGTCAGCGCTGCGGGCCGGGCGTATAATCGCGCGCTTCAACCTGGCGGAGAAGATCGATGGATCCTGCGTTGTTCGAAGAATGGATGATGACCATCCTGGTCACCATCCTGATTGGTTTCATGGGTTTCATCGTCTGGGACCTGGCGAAAAAATCCAAGGCTGGCAAGTTCGGCACCTTCATCCTGTTTTTCGTGCTGGGCCTGGGCATTCTCGCCTTCGTCATCAAGAGCGTGGTCATCGGCTTCATCGAAGGCGTCTAGCGCCGCGCCGGCACCTCGCGCCAGCAGCCCTGGTCCAGCCCATCCAGGCTCCAGTCGCCGATCCGCACGCGCACCAGGCGCAGGGTCGGCAAGCCTACCGCCGCGGTCATGCGTCGCACCTGGCGGTTGCGCCCTTCCTTGATCACCAACTCCAGCCAGGCGGTCGGCACGCTCTTGCGAAAGCGTACCGGCGGGTTGCGCGGCCACAGTTGCGGCTCTTCCAGATGACGCGCCTGGGCCGGCAAGGTCATGCCGTCATTCAGTTGCACACCCTCGCGCAAGCGCTGCAGCTGCTCCTCGGTCGGCTCGCCCTCCACCTGTACCCAGTACGTCTTGGGCAACTTGTGCCTGGGGTCGGCAATGCGCGCCTGCAACTGGCCGTCATTGGTCAGCAGCAACAACCCTTCGCTGTCGCGATCCAGGCGCCCGGCCGGGTATACGCCCGGTACATCGATGAAGTCCTTGAGGGTGGCGCGGCCCTCGCCGTCGCTGAACTGGGTCAGCACGTCGAAGGGCTTGTTGAACAGGAGCAGGCGCGGCGCGGCCGGCGGCGCCTTGGCCTGGCGACGCGGGCCGGCGGGTTTGGCCGCGGCAGGCCGCGGCTTGGAACGGGGGGGTAACGGCATGGGGCCTCAGCGGAACGGCGGCTCGTCGAAACTGCGCAGTTTACGCGAGTGCAGCGAGTTCAGTTCGGTGCGTAGCAGGTCGAGCGCCGCAATACCTATCTTCAGGTGCTGGCTGACCGCCCGGTTGTAGAAGGCGTTGGCCGCCCCCGGCAGCTTGATCTCGCTGTGCAGCGGCTTGTCGGACACGCACAGCAAGGTGCCGTAGGGCACGCGCAGGCGGTAGCCCTGGGCGGCGATGGTGCCGCTTTCCATGTCCACTGCCACGGCCCGCGACAGGTTGATCAATGGGCGCTCCTGGGCCCAGCGCAGCTCCCAGTTGCGGTCGTCGTAGGTCAGCACGGTGCCGGTGCGCAGGCGCTTTTTCAGCTCGTCGCCACGTTCGCCGGTCACCTGCGCCGCCGCTTCCTGCAACGCCAACTGCACCTCGGCCAGGGCCGGGATCGGAATATTGGGCGGCAGCACGCGGTCCAGGATGCCGTCGCGGCGCATGTAGGCGTGGGCCAGCACGTAGTCGCCGATGGTCTGGGATTGGCGCAGGCCGCCGCAGTGACCGATCATCAGCCAGCAGTGCGGGCGCAGCACCGCCAGATGGTCGGTGATGTTCTTGGCGTTGGACGGGCCCACGCCGATATTGACCAGGGTGATGCCATGGCCGTCGGCAGCAATCAGGTGATACGCCGGCATCTGGTAGCGGTGCCACACCACCCCGGCCACCAGCGCCTGGGCCTCGCCATTGTCCATGGCCTTTTCGATCACCACGTTGCCCGGCAGCACCATGCGCACGAAGCGCGGGTCTTGGCGCAGTTGCTCCAGGCCGTGGGTGATGAACTGGTCGACATAGCGGTGGTAGTTGGTGAGCAGGATCCATGGCTGCACATGCCGCCAGTCGCTGCCGGTGTAATGCACCAGCCGGCGCAGCGAGAAATCGACCCGCGCCGCGTCGAACAGCGCCAGCGGCAGCGGGTCGACGTTGGCCCAGTCGTACAGCCCGTCGGCGATGCCGTCGGTGGCCGCCGACAGGTCGGTGCTGGGGAACACCCGCGCCAGCGCCGCAGCGGTGATGCCGGTGCCGGCCAGTTCATCGCCCTGCTCGACCACATAGGGGTAGGGAATGTTCTGCTCGCTCAGGCCCACTTCGACCGTCACGGTAAAGTCGCGCATCAAGGGCCCGAGCTGCTCCAGCAGGTAGCCGCGAAACGCGGCCGGCTGGGTCACGGTGATGCTGTAGGTGCCCGGCAACTGAACCTTGGCGTAGGCCCGGGTGATCACCGGTACGTCACCCTGATACTGGTAGGTCAGGCGCAGTTCGGGGTAACGAAACTGCGCGCGCTCGGCCGCATTGGGCTCGGTGCGGTCCTTGAGGTAGCGCTTGAGCGCCTGGCTCAGTGCGGCGGTGGCGGATTCGTGCAAGGCGGCCAACTGGTCGACGGCTTGCTCGGCGGTTTCCACGACAACGAAGGTTTCATCGGTACGGCTCACAATGTACTTCCTGTCTGTCTGACATGCATGGGCCCATCTTGCCTATATCCGCCGGCAAAGGCACGCACGTTAGAGCGGCCAGTTCGGTGTGGCCCGCTGCACCAGCGCCGCCACGTCCGCCCCGCGCGGCAACGTGCCGTAGACCCGGCCGCTGCCGGACAGCCGGCTGCCGATGAAGGCGTCACTGACCGCCGCGTTGCCGGCCTCCAGCAACAGCTTGGCCTGCACCGCCAGGGCGATGTCCTCGGTGAGCTGGCGGGCGCGGTACTGGATGTCGCCGGTATCGGCGAAGGCCGCCTTGAGGTTGCCGATGTGTGCGGCCAGACGCGGGTCGCCATGGCCATCGCCCAGCTCCGCAAACAGCGTGTCCAGTACACCGGGCTCCTTGGACAAGGCACGCAACACGTCCAGGCACTGCACGTTGCCCGAGCCTTCCCAGGTCGAGTTGACCGGGGCCTCGCGGTACAGCCGGGGCAGGATGCTCTCTTCCACGTAACCGGCGCCGCCCATGCATTCGGCGGCCTCGTTGATCATGGCCGGCGCGCGCTTGCAGATCCAGTACTTGCCCACCGCCGTCATCAGCCGCGCAAAGCGCGCCTGGTGCGGGTCGTCGGGCTGGTCCAGCGCATGCCCCATGCGCAGGCTCAGGGCCAGCGCCGCCTCGCTTTCCAGGGCCAGGTCGGCGAGCACGTTCTGCATCAATGGCTGCTCGGCCAGCACCCGGCCCCCGACCGTGCGGTAGGCACAGTGGTGCGCGGCCTGGGTCAGGGCCTGGCGCATCAGCGCGCTGGAGCCGACCATGCAGTCGAAACGGGTCATGGCCACCATCTCGATGATGGTCGGCACGCCACGGCCTTCCTCGCCGATCATCCAGGCCAGGGCGCCGCGAAACTCCACCTCGCTGGACGCGTTCGAACAGTTGCCCAGCTTGTTCTTCAGGCGCTGGATATAGAACTGGTTGCGCGTGTCATCCGGGCGATGGCGCGGCAGCAAAAAGCAGCTCAGGCCCTTGTCGGTCTGCGCCAGGGTCAGGAACGCGTCGCACATCGGTGCCGAACAGAACCACTTGTGGCCCACCAGCTCGTAGGCCTGGCCCGGCCCCGGCGCGCCCACCGGGTAGGCCCGGGTGGTATTGGCACGCACGTCGGTACCGCCCTGCTTCTCGGTCATGGCCATGCCCAGCGTAACCCCCACCTTGTGCCGGTCGCCGACATTGCGCGGGTCGTAGGCGGTGGCCAGCACCTTGGGTACCCAGTACTCGGCCAGCTCCGGTTGCAGCCTGAGCGCCGGCACCGCGGCAAAGGTCATGGTCAGCGGGCAGCCGCTACCGGCTTCGGCCTGGCTGTGCAGGTAGGTCATCGAAGCACGGGCCACATGCGCGCCGGCACGCGGCTCGGCCCAGGGCAGCGAGGGCAGGCCATGCTCGATGGCAGTCCGCATCAGCTCATGGTAGGCCGGGTGAAACTCCACCAGATCGATCCGATGCCCATAACGGTCATGGCTGCTGAACTGCGGCTTGTTCTGATTGGCCAGAAAGCCTGCGGCCATCAGCGGCCCACCGGCCAGCGCGCCGTAGGCATCGATGCGCGACTCGGCCCAGCCCGCGCCGTAATGGCGCGACCATTGCTGCAGCGGCAGGTCGAGGCGATACAGATTGGCGCCGTCGAGGCTGGGCGGCTGGTTGGTGACTTCGTGGGTTTCGGCGTACTGGTGCAGGTTCATCGGGGGCTCCTGGCAGATCCGGACGTGACCCCAGTGAATCACGCCCCGCCCCCGGCTCAAAGTGACAAAAACGCCTAATCAGCCGCGATTTGCCCCGATCTGGGCGCCCCGGAAAACCCGCTGGGCACCCGGGCCGTCAGGGTCAGTTCGAAGCAACTGCCCTCGCCCGGGCTCGACTGATGGCTCAGCTGTGCGTCGATCAACAGCGCCAGCTTGCGACAGATCGACAGGCCAATGCCCAGGCCGCCGTACTCGCGGGTCATCGACCCATCGACCTGGAAGAAACGCTGGTAGGGCGCTGCCTCGTCCAGGCAGTGAAAGCCGATACCGCTGTCGCGCACACTGAAGGTCAGGCTCGCCTGATCGACGCCCATGGGCGTGGCCCGCACCTTGAGCAGCACGCCGCCGCGATGGGTGAACTTGAGCCCGTTGTCGAGCAGGTAGCTCAGGCACATGGCCAGCTTGCGCCGGTCGCCGTGGATCACGTCCGGCAGGTCCATGCCCGGGTCCAGGTTGAAGAACAGGCCCTTTTCCTGGGCCTTGGGCAGAAAGCGCACGCGCAGTTCGTGAAGCAACCCATGCACGCTGAACAGCTCGGTCTGCACCTGCAGGCGACCGGCCTTGAGCTCGGTGAGAATCAGGATGTCGTCGACCATGCGCATCATGTTCTGCGCGGCAGCGTTGGCGGTGTGCTGGTAGGGGGTACGCTCCTGCTCGCTGGTGGCCATCTGCATCAGTTCCAGCGAGCCGATCACACCGTTCATGGGGGTGCGCAGCTCATGGGTAACGGTGGCCAGGAACTCGTCCTTGAGGCGATTGCTGCGCGCCAGCTGCAGGTTGGCCTGCTCCAGGGTCAGCCCGGCCTCGCGCAGCGTGCGCGCCTGTTCTTCGCGCATGCTGTTGATGCGGTCGGCCAGGGCCAGCGACAGCAGCCCCACCTCCAGCGCCGAACCGATCTGGCTGGCATACATGGTCAGGAACACATTGGGCAGGTAGCCCAGCACCATCAGGGTGTTGACCAGCCCGCCCAGCAAAAAGGCCGACCAGGCGATGATGAAATAGCGTGCCACGCGCATGCCGCGCCACCAGGCAAACAGCCCGGCGGCGAAGATGCTCACCGTGAACAGCAGCGCCAGCGCGGTAGCCAGGCGCAGGGCGATCCCGTAGTCCTGCGCCAGCGACATCACCATCACCAGCACCGAACAGGCCATCAGCCCCTGCAGGAAGCGGTCGAAGGCGCGGCTGTGGCTGGCCATCTGCAGGAAACTGCGCGCGAACTGGCAACCGAACAGGCCCGCGGCACCGATGAACAACGGGGTGGCGGCGTTGGCCCACCACGGGTGGTCCGGCCAGAAGTACGCCACCCCGGCGCCATTGACCGAGACCTGGTACAGGCCGAACGAGGCGATGTAGAGGATGTAGTAGAGGTAGCTCCTGTCGCGCACACTGATGAAGATGAACAGGTTGTACACCAGCATCCCCAGCAGCACGCCGTAGATCAGCCCCAGCACATACAGCCGCGTGGGCTGCGCCTCCAGGTACGCATCGCTCGACCACAACGTCAGCGGCGCCTGTACCGAACCCTCGCTGTGCAGGCGCAGGTACAAAGTGGTCGCCTGGCCGGGGGCGAACGGCAGATTGAACAGGTAGTTGTTCTGGCGGATCTGGCGGCTGGCGTAGGGCAAGGCATCCCCGGTGCGCTGCGCCAGGTAGTAGTGCCCGGCGGCATCGGGCAGGTAGAGCTCCAGGTAATCGAGTGGCGGGTAGGCCAGTTCCAGCAGCCAGTGACGTGGCGCCGCCTGGGCCGTGGCGGTGTAGCGCAGGTCGAGCCTGATCCAGAAGACCGAGGTCGAATAGCCGGCGTTGAGCACGTCGGCCTGGTGCGGCTCGAACCGGCTGGCGAAGTCCGGCGAGCTCACCTGGGCGATGCTGGCGCTGCCATCGGGGTCTTCATACACCTGCATCAGGCGGCCCAGCGGCAACTGCCGGGTGGTGTCGTCGAAATCGGCAGCGCTGGCCAACAGTGGCAAACAGCACAGCAAGAAAGTCAGCAAATTACGCATACAGCCCCGGCGTGGCATGTGCAGTCGCGTCGCGTTGGCCTCCTGTCCGTTTGAGGCGACGAAATCCGACAGTACCTGTTATCGATTGGCGAGCACTCTAGCATAGGTTCCCGGCGCTTCCAGCGGTGTTGTTTCAATTCAATTCAGAGGCTCTATCTCGCGGCTTTCAGCCTATATCAGAGAGGCAATCTGACCTGTCGATCAAAAACACCGCCTGCCTGGAAGACCCGCCAAAAGCGTTTGGTGGTAAGCTCGCGCACCATGAATACCTACAGCTCCCGCCCCGTTGTCCTCTGTCTCTCCGGCCACGACCCCAGTGGCGGCGCCGGCTTGCAGGCAGATATCGAAGCCCTGATCGCTCAAGGTTGTCACGCCGCCCCGGCCGTCACCGCCCTGACCGTGCAGAATACCGTCAATGTCAGTGACTTCCGCGTGCTCGACCGCGAGTGGGTGCTGGCCCAGGCCAATGCCGTGCTGACCGACTCGACCGTCGCGGCGGTGAAGCTTGGCATGCTTGGCTCGCTGGCCATGGTCGACACCATCGTCGAACTGCTCAGCGCCCACCCGCACCTGCCGCTGGTGTGCGACCCGGTGCTGCGCGCCGGTGGCGGTGGTCGCCTGGGCAAGGACGAGGTCGGCTACGCCATGCGCGAACGCCTGCTGCCGCTGGCCACCATTGCCACGCCCAACCTGCCCGAGGCCCGCATCCTGGCCGAACTGCCCGAAGGCAGTGCCGATGAATGCGCCGAAAAACTGCTGCCATTCGTCAAGCACCTGCTGATCACCGGCGGCCACGGCGACGAACACGAAATTCACAACCGCCTGTACAGCCGCGACGGCGAGCACCACACCTGGACCTGCCAGCGCCTGCCGGGCGACTACCATGGCTCGGGCTGCACCCTGGCCAGCGCCCTGGCCGGACGCCTGGCCCTGGGCGAGCAGTTGCACAGCGCGGTACGCTCGGCGCTGGACTACACCTGGCGCACCCTGCGTGACGCCGAAAAACTCGGCCAGGGCCAGTACGTGCCACGCCGCCTGCCCCTGGATTTCTGTTCCTGACCGACCGCCCCGAGGCCTGCACGATGAAGTTACGTGGTTTGTATGCCATCACCGACAGCCAACTGTTGGCTGGCCGCTTTCTTGCCTACGTCGAAGCGGCCCTCGAAGGTGGCGTGACCCTGCTGCAATACCGCGACAAGAGCCAGGACCACGCACGTCGCCTGGGCGAGGCCGAAGCGCTCAAGGCCCTGTGCGAGCGCTACAACACCCGCCTGATCATCAATGACGATGCCGAGCTGGCCGCGCGCCTGGACGTCGGCGTGCACCTGGGCCAGACCGACGGCCCGCTGACCCCGGCGCGCACCCTGCTGGGGCGCAGCGCGATCATCGGCGCCACCTGTCACGCCCAGCTCGACCTGGCCGAGCAAGCGGCCCGCGAAGGCGCCGACTATGTCGCCTTCGGCCGCTTCTTCAACTCGGTCACCAAACCCGGCGCCCCGGCCTGCAACGTGCAACTGCTGGAGGACGCCCGTGGCCGCATCAAATTGCCGATTGCCGTGATCGGCGGCATCACCCTGGACAACGCCGCACCGCTGGTCGCCCATGGCGCCGACCTGCTGGCGGTGATTCACGGCCTGTTCGGCGCCGACAGCACGGCCGAGGTCACTCGCCGCGCCCGCGCCTTCAACGCCCTGTTCGCATCTGCCTGAGAGAGCCCGACATGTCTCGTTCCGAAACCCTGTTTGCCAATGCCCAGAAGCACATCCCCGGTGGCGTGAACTCGCCCGTGCGTGCGTTCAAGAGCGTGGGCGGCACGCCGCTGTTCTTCAAGCACGCCGAAGGCGCCTATGTCACTGACGAAGACGACAAGCGCTATGTCGACTACGTCGGCTCGTGGGGCCCGATGATCCTCGGCCACAGCCACCCGGACGTGCTGGAGTCGGTGCGCAAGCAACTGGCCCACGGCCTGTCCTATGGCGCCCCGACCGCGATGGAAACCGAGATGGCCGACCTGGTCTGCTCGATCGTGCCGTCGATGGAAATGGTGCGCATGGTCAGCTCCGGCACCGAAGCGACCATGAGCGCGATCCGCCTGGCCCGTGGCTTCACCGGTCGCGACAGCATCATCAAGTTCGAAGGCTGCTACCACGGCCACTCCGACAGCCTGCTGGTCAAGGCCGGCTCCGGCCTGCTGACCCAGGGCGTACCAAGCTCGGCCGGCGTGCCGGCGGCGTTCGCCAAGCACACCCTGACCCTGCCGTTCAACGATATCGACGCGGTAGCGAAGATGCTCGGTGAAGTCGGCCAGGACGTGGCGTGCATCATCGTCGAGCCGGTGGCCGGCAACATGAACTGCGTGCCACCGGCGCCGGGCTTCCTCGAAGGCCTGCGCAGCCTGTGCGACCAGCACGGCGTGGTGCTGATTTTCGACGAAGTGATGACCGGTTTCCGCGTGGCCCTGGGCGGCGCCCAGGCGCACTACGGGGTAACCCCGGACCTGTCGACCTTCGGCAAGATCGTCGGTGGCGGCATGCCGGTGGGCTGCTTCGGCGGCAAGCGCCACATCATGGAGCAGATCGCGCCGCTGGGCCCGGTGTACCAGGCCGGCACCCTGTCGGGCAACCCGCTGGCCATGGCCGCGGGCCTGACCACCCTCAAGCTGATCAGCCGTCCGGGCTTCCATGACGAGCTGAGCGCCTTCACCAGCCGCCTGCTCGATGGCCTGCAGCAGCGCGCCGATGCAGCCAGCGTGCCGTTCGTCACCACCCAGGCCGGTGGCATGTTCGGCCTGTACTTCAGCGGCGCCGACGACATCGTCACCTTCGACGACGTGATGGCCAGCGACGCCGAGCGCTTCAAGCGCTTCTTCCACCTGATGCTCGAAGGCGGCGTGTACCTGGCGCCGAGCGCATTCGAAGCCGGCTTCACCTCCATCGCCCACGGCGAGACCGAGCTGAAGATCACCCTGGATGCTGCCGAGCGGGCCTTCGCCAAGCTGTGAAACCGCTTCGCCGGCCAGGCCGGCCCCTGCAGGTTGCATGCAATCTCATGCAATCTGCAGGGGCCGGCCTGGCCGGCAAAGACGCCAGAACAGCCACCGCAAGCCTCCCCGCCTTCCTCCCTCGGCAGAAAATCGAGTAAAGACTTTGTAAGGTGGGCGCTGCTTATCCCATAATGTGCCACCAGACACATTGGCCGCAGCTTTGCAGAGGTAAGTCGATCACCATGAACCGCGCCGGCCGCGCCCTCGCACTGGGCTGCCTGTTGCTACTTCAGCCCCTGCTGGCCACCGCAGGCGGTAACTCGTTGCTGATCCCGGCAGCAGGCCGCTGCACCCTCAATACGCCTGCCGAAGAACTGCAACAGGCCCTGGCCAGCTGCCAGCAGGCCGCGCAGTCCGGCGACGCACAGGCGCAGTACGAGCTGGGCGAGTTCTATTACGACGGCAAGAACGCCCCGCAAGACCTGAACAAGGCACTCAACTATTTCGAGCAGGCCTCGCTGCAAGGCCACGCCGAAGCGCAATATCGCCTGGGCAGCATGTTCTTTCGCGGCGAAGGCGTCGCTGCCAACAACGTGCAGGCCTATATCGTGCTGAAGATGGCCGCGGTGAACGGCGCCGAAGACGCGCTGGACATGGCCGACGAAGTGTCGGCAAAAATGCAGCGCGACGAACTGGAAATGGCCACCCAGGTACTCGGCCAGATCTTTCGCAAGTACCTGCTGGAGCTGCAGACCGTCGACGGTCGCACCCCCTTCGCACCCCTTCCGTAACGCAGCCGTTACTTCTCGGGCATCGGCATCGGGAACGGCATCACGTTGCTGACGCCACGGGCTTCACTGACCTTCGGCGTGCCCAGGCGCTCGACCTCGTCGATGCGCACGATCGAATGCATGGGCACGAAGCTGCGCACCACACCCTCGAACTGAGCCTTGAGCTTCTCCTCGCTCGGGTCGACCACGACCTGAGTGCGCTCGCCGAACACGAATTCCTCGATCTCCAGAAAACCCCACAGGTCACTCTGGTAGATCTGTTTGGCGTACATCTCGAACACCTGGCCCTGGTTGAGAAAGATGACTTTGTAGATGGGAGCTTCGCGTTTGGTCATTGGGGGCTGGAACAGTCACAGGGGGAAATAAGCCGCAAACTATAACATAGCCGCCCGAACGACAGCGCTAGGAACCCTCGACCACGCGCCCTATAATGCGCGGTTCTTTGAATCACCTGATGATCACGCATGGCCAAGAAGCTCTATATCGAAACCCATGGCTGCCAGATGAACGAGTATGACAGCTCGCGCATGGTCGACCTGCTGGGTGAACATCAAGCGCTGGAGGTGACCGAGCGGGCCGAAGACGCCGACGTCATCCTGCTCAACACCTGCTCGATCCGCGAACGGGCCCAGGACCGCGTCTACTCCCAGCTCGGCCGCTGGCGCGAGCTCAAGGACGCCAAGCCCGACATGGTGATCGCCGTGGGCGGTTGCGTGGCCAGCCAGGAAGGTGATTCGATCCGCAAGCGCGCGCCCTATGTCGACGTGGTGTTCGGCCCGCAGACCCTGCACCGCCTGCCCGAGATGATCGACGCGGCGCGCACCACGCGCCTGCCGCAAGTCGACGTGTCGTTCCCCGAGATCGAGAAGTTCGACCACCTGCCCGAACCGCGTATCGACGGCCCCACTGCCTACGTGTCGGTGATGGAAGGCTGCAGCAAGTACTGCACCTTCTGCGTGGTGCCCTATACCCGCGGCGAAGAGGTCAGCCGCCCGTTCGACGACGTGCTGGCCGAGATCATCCACCTGGCCGAGAACGGCGTGCGTGAAGTCACCCTGCTGGGCCAGAACGTCAACGGCTACCGGGGCCAGACCCACGACGGTCGCGTGGCCGATCTCGCCGAGCTGATCCGGGTGGTGGCGGCCGTCGACGGCATCGACCGCATCCGCTACACCACCTCGCACCCGCTGGAGTTCTCCGACAGCCTGATCCAGGCGCACGCCGAGGTGCCGGAGCTGGTCAAGCACCTGCACCTGCCGGTGCAGTCGGGCTCGGACCGCGTGCTGGCGGCGATGAAGCGCGGGCACACGGTGCTGGAGTACAAGTCCAAGCTGCGCAAGCTCAAGGCGGCGGTACCGGGCATCTGCATCAGTTCCGACTTCATCATCGGCTTCCCCGGCGAAACCGAGAAAGACTTCGAGAACACCATGAAGCTGGTGGCCGAGGTCGGCTTCGACTTCTCCTACTCGTTCATCTACAGCCCGCGTCCGGGCACCCCGGCCTCCGACCTGCCGGACGACACCCCCGAGGCGCTGAAGAAGGAACGCCTGGCTGCACTGCAGCACCGCCTGGACCACCAGGGCTTCGAGATCAGCCGACAGATGGTCGGCACCCTGCAGCGCATCCTGGTAACCGACTATTCGCGACGCGACCCGGGGCAGTTGCAGGGGCGCACGGAGAATAACCGTATCGTCAACTTCCGCTGCGACAATCCCACGCTGATCGGCCAGTTCGTCGACATCCACATCGACGATGCACGGCCACATTCGCTGTTCGGTTCGCTGGTGCAATAAGGGCCTGCGCCGGGCCCGACGAGCGGCCCGGCGACCCTTGATCGTTTCAGCGCTTTCACCGTAGCGCGGGTGGGGTTATCCTTGAATTCATCCAAATTGCCGTAGGGCGGCTAAAAACGACCTTGAACGCACCCATAGAACCTCATCGCTTCATCCTCGAGCCCTTCGAGGCTCATCGCTTCGCCAACCTGTGCGGGCAGTTCGACGAGCACCTGCGCCTGATCGAACAGCGCCTGGCCATCGAGATCCGCAACCGCGGCAATCAGTTCGAACTGATCGGCGAACCCAAACTGACCTCCTCTGCCGAACAGCTGCTGCGCCGTCTCTATCGCGAGACCAAGGCCACCGAGCTGTCCCCGGAAATGGTCCACCTGTTCCTGCAGGAATCGGCCGTTGAAGCGCTGGAGAACCCGGCGGTCAACGAAGTCAGCGTTTCGCTGCGCACGCGCAAGGGCATGATTCGCCCGCGCGGGCTCAACCAGCAGCGCTACGTGAAGGAAATCCTCGGCAACGACATCAACTTCGGTATCGGCCCTGCCGGTACCGGCAAGACCTACCTGGCCGTGGCCTGCGCGGTCGACGCGCTGGAACGTGAACAGGTGCGTCGCATCCTGCTGGTACGCCCGGCAGTCGAGGCCGGCGAGAAGCTCGGCTTCCTGCCCGGCGACCTGGCCCAGAAGATCGACCCGTACCTGCGCCCGCTGTACGACGCCCTGTACGAGATGCTCGGCTTCGAACACGTGGCCAAGCTGATCGAACGCCAGGTGATCGAGATCGCCCCGCTGGCCTACATGCGCGGCCGCACCCTGAACAACAGCTTCATCATCCTCGACGAGAGCCAGAACACCACCGTCGAGCAGATGAAGATGTTCCTCACCCGTATCGGCTTCGGCTCCACTGCCGTGATCACCGGTGACATCACCCAGGTCGACCTGCCGCGCGGCACCAAGTCGGGCCTGGCCCACGTCATCAGCGTGCTCAAGGACGTGCCGGGCATCAGCTTCACCCATTTCCAGCCCAAGGACGTCGTGCGCCACCCGTTGGTCCAGCGCATCGTCGAAGCCTACGAGCGCTTCGAGAATGCACAGGCGGGCCCGACCGAAGGCAAACCGCACGATGCTTGAGCTCGATCTGCAACTGGCCACCCAGGCAAGCGCCCCGAGTGAAGAACAGTTCCGCCAATGGTGCGCCCTGGCCCTGCGCCAGCGCAGTGCCGATTCGGAACTGACCATCCGCCTGGTCGACGAAGCCGAAGGTCGCGAGCTGAACCACACCTGGCGGCACAAGGACTACGCCACCAACGTGCTGTCCTTCCCGGCCGATGTGCCCGACGACCTGCTCGACATCCCGCTGCTGGGCGACCTGGTGATCTGCGTGGCGGTGGTGGAGCGCGAGGCCGCCGAACAGGGCAAGGCCCTCGAAGCCCACTGGGCCCACCTGGTCATCCACGGTTGCCTGCACCTGCTGGGCTACGACCACATCGACGACGATGAGGCCGAGAAAATGGAAGCACTGGAACGAACGTTGCTTGCCGAACTGGGTCACCCCGACCCGTACGCCGACGACGAACACGACGCACCCCACACTGATATCTGCAAGGATCACGAGTAACCGCCATGAGCGAAGATCGATCGAGCAACGGGCAAAAGTCCTGGCTGGGCAAACTGACCCAGGCTTTTGCCCATGAGCCGAAAAACCGCCAGGAGCTCCTCGAGCTGCTGCGCGAAGCGCACCAGAACAAGCTGCTCGACAGCGAGGCCCTGACCATCGTCGAAGGTGCGATCCAGGTCGCCGACCTGCAGGTGCGCGACATCATGGTGCCGCGCTCGCAGATGATCAGCATCAAGGCGTCGCAGACCCCGCGCGAGTTCCTGCCGGCAGTGATCGACGCCGCGCATTCGCGCTACCCGGTGGTCGGCGAGAGCCACGACGACGTGCTTGGCGTATTGCTGGCCAAGGACCTGTTGCCATTGATCCTCAAGGAGAACGGCGACAGCTTCAACATCAAGGACCTGCTGCGCCCGGCCACCTTCGTGCCCGAGTCCAAGCGCCTGAACGTGCTGCTGCGCGAGTTTCGCGCCAACCACAACCACATGGCCATCGTCATCGACGAATACGGCGGCGTGGCGGGCCTGGTGACCATCGAGGACGTGCTGGAGCAGATCGTCGGCGACATCGAGGACGAGCATGACGTCGAGGAAGACAGCTACATCAAGCCGCTGCCCAGCGGCGACTTCCTGATCAAGGCCCTGACGCCGATCGAGAACTTCAATGCGTTCTTCGACAGCGAGTTCTCCGACGACGAGTTCGACACCGTCGGCGGCCTGGTCATGAGCGCCTTCGGCCACCTGCCCAAGCGCAACGAAACCACCGAGATCGGCCCGTACCGCTTTCGCATCCTCAATGCCGACAGCCGCCGGATTCACCTGCTGCGCCTGACCCCCATCACCCGTTAAGGACAACCATGCGCTGGATCACCCGCCCCGGCTGGCCCGGTAACCTGCTGGCCGTGGCGGCCGGCGCCCTCACCCCGCTGAGCCTGGCCCCGTTCGACATCTGGTCGCTGTCGCTGCTGTCGCTGGCGCTGTTCTATCTCGGCCTGCGCGAGCTGAGCCCGCGCCAGGCGCTGTGGCGCGGCTGGTGCTACGGCTTCGGCCTGTTCGGTGCCGGCACCTGGTGGATCTACGTCAGCATCCACGACTACGGCGGCGCCTCGGCGCTGCTGGCCGGCGGCCTGATGCTGCTGTTCTTCGCCGCCATCGCGTGGTTTTTCGCCCTGCCGGCCTGGCTGTGGGCGCGCTGGCTGCGCCGTCCTGAAGCACCGCTGGCCGACGCGCTGTGCTTTGCCGCCCTGTGGGTGGGCCAGGAGGCGTTCCGCGGCTGGTTTCTCACCGGTTTCCCGTGGCTCTATGCCGGCTACAGTCAGCTGGACGGTCCGCTGGCGGGCCTGGCTCCGCTGGGCGGCATGTGGCTGGTGTCCTTCACCCTGGCCCTGACCGCCGCCCTGCTGTGCAACCTGCATCGCCTGCGCGAGCGCAAGGGCTTCATGGCCATCGGCGCGCTGCTGCTGTTCGCCCCGTGGATCATCGGCCTGGCGCTCAAGGGCCATGCCTGGACCGTGCCTTCGGGCGAGCCGCTGAAGGTCGCGGCAATCCAGGGCAACATCGAGCAGGAACTGAAGTGGGACCCCGAGCAGCTCAACCGGCAACTGGCGCTGTACCGCGACATGAGCTTCAGTTCCCGGCCCGTGGACCTGATCGTGTGGCCCGAAACCGCAGTGCCGGTGCTCAAGGAGCAGGCCCAGGGCTACCTGGACATGATGGGCAGCTTCGCCACTGACCGGCATTCGGCGCTGATCACGGGTGTGCCGGTACGTGAGGTGGTGCACCAGCAGCGGCGCTACTACAACGGCATCACCGTGGTCGGCGAGGGTGACGGCACCTACCTCAAGCAGAAGCTGGTGCCCTTTGGCGAGTACGTGCCCCTGCAGGACATGCTGCGCGGCCTGATCGCCTTCTTCGACCTGCCGATGTCGGACTTCGCCCGTGGCCCCGAAGACCAGGCCATGCTGCAGGCCAAGGGTTACCACCTGGCGCCGATGATCTGCTACGAAGTGGTCTACCCGGAACTGGCCGCCAGCCTTGCCGCCAAGAGCGACATCCTGCTGACCATCAGCAACGACACCTGGTTCGGCAAGTCGATCGGCCCCATCCAGCACCTGCAGATGGCGCAGATGCGCGCCCTGGAAGCCGGGCGCTGGATGATCCGCGCCACCAACAACGGTGTCACCGGCCTGATCGACCCGTTCGGCAAGATCACCGCGCAGATTCCGCAATTCGAACGCGGCATCCTCTACGGTGAAGTGGTGCCGATGCAGAAACTCACGCCCTACCTGCACTGGCGCTCCTGGCCGCTGACCCTCCTGTGCCTGGGCCTGTTCGGCTGGGCCCTGCTGGCCAGCCGCATTGCCAAGACGGTCTAGTAGAACAGGCGATAACCCAGCAGGCCGACTGCTTCGTTGAGCAGTTGGCCGCTCTGCCACATGGCGCGGCTCTCGGGCATCCAGCCGCCGAACGGGCGTGCATAGGCATGCCCCAGATAGCCAACCGGCGCCGCCACCACGTCGAACCCCGCCTGTTCGAAACTCCACACTGCACGCGGCATGTGCCAGGCCTGGGTGACCACCACCACACGCTTCACGCCCTGCGGCAACAGCAGCGCGGCGCTCATCTGGGCGTTCTCCCAGGTGGTACGGCTCTGCTCTTCGAGCCAGCGTACCGGCACGTCGAAATCGCGCTGCAACGAATCGGCCATCAATCGCGCCTCGCTCGGCGGCGTACCGTAGTGCAGCCCACCGCTGGTCAACAGCGGCAGGCCGCTGGCCTTGGCCAGTTGCGCCGCGTAGCGCATGCGCTCCAGTGCCACGCCGGTGGGCTGGTCGGCGCCACCCCAGGCCGGATCACCGCGCTCGCGCCCGGCCCCCAGCACCACGATCGCGTCGGCCTGGCCGGCCAGCGCCTGCCACTGCTGCGGCGCAAGCGGCGGCACACGCTCCAGCTGGCGCGCCGCGAACTCCACCACCACCGGCAGGCTCATCAGCCACAGCCCGCCCAGGCCGGCGATGAAACACAACAGCGAGGTACGCGGCCAGGACCGACGCAGCCACCACGCCGCCAGCAGCAGCAACAGCAGCACGCCGGGCGGCAGAATCAGTTGTTTTATGAAATAGCGAAATGGCATCAGGCACCTCCATGGATGCCCAAGGCTACAGACAAACGGCGCCTGGCAACAATGCCGCCAGGCGCCGATCAATGGGAATCATTGTGCCAGTGGCGCACTCCGCCTGCGCCTGATTGTGCCCGGCAACTGCCTATCTATTTGCAGTGCAGCTTTCCGGGCTTTGCCGTGTGGGTGGAACGCGCCGCCTGCTTGAGCCAGACGACCTTGGCCCTGGACGGCGGCTGCGCTTGCTGCATCGCTTCGGCACGACCCGGCGCACCCTCCGGCAACGACGCCAGATAGGCCCTGATCACGTCGAATTCGGCGCGGCTCAGGCCACGCAGTTCCAGTTCGGCAGGCATTTCATCACGCAATCGAGCGGCCGTACGGGCGACATCCAGGGCAAGCCCCAGGCGATCGAGCAACCGCTCGTAAATCTCCGGCTTCAGTGGTTCCAGCTGCGACTCTCCCATCCGTTCACCTCATTGAAGATAAGATTCATCTCCCCCCACACGTCAGCTTAGCGGCACTCCCAAAACCAGCCCGTTGCCGCGACCAACGGAACGCCGGCCGATCCGGTGCAATCAGGGTTTCCCACGATGGACGGGGGTCATGTATGCTACGGCGTTCACTCTTGACACCGGATTGCCGGGCACAACGGTTTTGAACCAGCCTGGATAAGGTCTCCCATTTCTCAGCGCAAAGTAGCCATGCACGAACTCTATCAGCCCCGCGAAATCGAAGCCGCCGCCCAGTCTTACTGGAACGAGCACCACTCTTTTGACGTCAGTGAACAGCCAGGCAAGGACACCTACTACTGCCTGTCGATGTTCCCTTACCCAAGCGGCAAGCTACACATGGGGCACGTGCGCAACTACACCATCGGCGACGTGATCGCGCGCTACCAGCGCATGCTCGGCAAGAACGTCCTGCAGCCAATGGGCTGGGACGCCTTCGGCATGCCGGCGGAAAACGCCGCGATGAAGAACAACGTGGCACCGGCCAAGTGGACCTACGAAAACATCGATTACATGAAGACCCAGCTCAAGAGCCTGGGCCTGGCGATCGACTGGACCCGCGAGATCACCACCTGCAAGCCGGACTACTACCGCTGGGAGCAGTGGCTGTTCACCCGCCTGTTCGAAAAGGGCGTGATCTACCGCAAGAACGGCACCGTGAACTGGGACCCGGCCGACCAGACCGTACTGGCCAACGAGCAGGTCATCGACGGCCGTGGCTGGCGTTCGGGCGCGCTGATCGAAAAGCGCGAAATCCCGATGTACTACTTCAAGATCACCGCCTACGCCGACGAGCTGCTGGAAAGCCTCGACGAGCTGCCGGGCTGGCCTGAACAGGTCAAGACCATGCAGCGCAACTGGATCGGCAAGTCGCGCGGCATGGAAGTGCAGTTCCCCTACGACCAGGCCAGCATCGGCGAAGCGGGCACACTGAAAGTCTTCACCACCCGCCCCGACACCCTGATGGGCGCCACCTACGTGGCAGTGGCCGCAGAGCACCCGCTGGCGACCCTCGCAGCCAAGGGCAACCCTGAGCTGCAGGCGTTCATCGACGAGTGCAAGAGCGGCAGCGTTGCCGAAGCCGACGTCGCCACCCAGGAGAAGAAGGGCCTGGCCACTTCGCTGCTGGTCGAGCACCCGCTGACCGGCGAGAAGCTCCCGGTGTGGGTCGCCAACTACGTGCTGATGCACTACGGCGACGGCGCAGTCATGGCCGTACCGGCCCACGACGAACGCGACTTCGAGTTCGCCACCAAGTACAAGCTGCCGATCAAGACCGTGGTGCGCACCAGTGCCGGCGATCAAGTGGGCAGCGAATGGCAGGCCGCCTACAACGAGCACGGCCAGCTGATCAACTCCGGCGCGTTCGACGGCCTGGACTTCCCTGGCGCCTTCGATGCCATCGAAGCCGCCCTGATCACCAAGGGCCTGGGCCAATCGCGCACCCAGTTCCGCCTGCGCGACTGGGGCATCAGCCGCCAGCGCTACTGGGGCTGCCCGATCCCGATCATCCATTGCGACGCCTGTGGCGACGTACCGGTGCCGGAAGACCAACTGCCGGTCATCCTGCCGGAGAACGTGGTTCCGGACGGCGCCGGCTCGCCGCTGGCGCGCCTGCCTGAATTCTACGAATGCAGCTGCCCGAAATGCGGCCAGCCGGCCAAGCGCGAAACCGACACCATGGACACTTTCGTCGAGTCGTCCTGGTACTTCGCCCGTTATGCCTCGCCCAACTACGACCAGGGCCTGGTCGACCCTAAAGCGGCCAACCACTGGCTGCCGGTCGATCAATACATCGGCGGTATCGAGCACGCGATCCTGCACCTGCTGTATGCACGCTTCTTCCACAAGCTGATGCGCGACGAAGGGCTGGTCACCTCCAACGAGCCGTTCAAGAACCTGCTGACCCAGGGCATGGTCGTGGCCGACACCTACTACCGTGTCGCCAGCAACGGCGGCCAGGACTGGTTCAACCCGGCCGACGTCGAAGTCGAGCTGGATGCAAAGGGCAAGGCCATCAGTGCGCGCCTGAAGACCGACGGCCTGCCGGTGATCATCGGTGGCACCGAGAAGATGTCCAAGTCCAAGAACAACGGCGTCGACCCGCAATCGATGATCGAAGCCTACGGTGCCGACACCTGCCGCCTGTTCATGATGTTCGCTTCGCCGCCCGACATGAGCCTGGAATGGTCCGACTCCGGCGTCGAGGGTGCCAACCGCTTCCTGCGCCGCGTCTGGCGCCTGGCCCAGGCCCACGTTGGCCAGGGTCTGCCGGGCAAGCTGGAGCTGGGCAACCTGAACGACGCACAGAAGCTGGTACGCCGTGCCACCCATTCGGCGATCCGCCAGGCCAGCATCGACGTGGGCCAGCACAACAAGTTCAACACCGCCATCGCCCAGGTAATGACCCTGATGAACGTGCTGGAAAAGGCCTCGCAAGCCACCGACCTGGACCGCGCACTGATCCAGGAAGGCCTGGAGACCGTGGCCCTGATACTGGCGCCGATCACCCCGCACATCAGCCACGAGTTGTGGCAGCGCCTGGGCCACACCCAGGCCATCATCGATGCCGGCTGGCCGGCGGTCGACGAAAGCGCGCTGGTGCAGGACACCCTCGAACTGGTCATCCAGGTCAACGGCAAGCTGCGCGGGCACATCGAAATGCCGGCCGGTGCCAGCCGTGAAGAAATCGAGGCCGCCGCGCGCAGCAACGAGAACGTGCTGCGTTTCACCGAAGGCCTGAGCATCCGCAAGGTCATCGTGGTACCCGGCAAGCTGGTCAATATCGTCGCCAACTGAGAGCAACGGGCGACTTGATGGCGCCCGCACCGCCTACAAGGTTCAAGGGAGCAACAAGATGATCAAACGCAATCTGCTGGTGATGGGCCTGGCGGTCCTGCTCAGCGCCTGCGGTTTCCAGCTGCGTGGCACCGGTGTCACCGAGCTGAGCCTCAAGGAAATCGACCTGAGCGCGCGCAACGCCTATGGCGAAACCGTGACCCAGCTGCGCCAGGTACTGCAAACCAGCGGCGTCAACGTGCACACAGGTGCGCCGTACAAGCTGATCCTGACCAACGAACAGGAAAACCAGCGCGCGGCCAGCTATGCCGGCGCCGGCCGCTCGGTGGAGTACGAGCTGACCACCGAGCTTAGCTACGAAATCAAAGGCCTGGACAACCTGAGCCTGCTGAACGACAAGATCGAAGTGCAGAAGGTCTACGTGCACGACAGCAACAACCTGACCGGTTCCGATCAGGAAGCCGGCCAGATCCGTGGCGAGATTCGTCGCGAGCTGGTACAGCGCATGGTGCTGCGCCTGCAGCAACTGACCCCCGAGCAGCTCGACAGCCTGCAACAGAAGGCCGATGAGCGGGCCAAGGCCGAAGCCCAGGCGCTTGAAGCTGCGCGCCGTGCCCAGGATGCAACCCCCCAGCAATCGCCGCTGGAACTGCCGGCCAACTGAGCCTGAACGGGGCGCTTCGGTGCCCCGTCTATCTGTCCTATGAAGCTCACACCTGCCCAACTGCCCAAACACCTGCAAGGCAACCTCGCACCGGTCTACGTGATCAGTGGCGACGACCCGTTGCTGTGCCAGGAAGCCGCCGATGCGGTGCGCCTGGCGGCTCGCCAGCAAGGGTTCGACGAACGCCAGGTGTTCAGCGCCGACGCCAACTTCGACTGGGGCACCCTGCTGCAGGCCGGTGCCAGCCTGTCGCTGTTCGCGCAAAAGCGTGTGCTGGAGCTGCGCCTGCCGTCGGGCAAGCCCGGCGACAAGGGCGCGGCGGCACTGATCGAATACTGTGCGCGCCCGGCCGACGACACCCTGCTGCTGGTCAGCCTGCCCAAACTTGATGGCAGCGCGCAGAAGACCAAGTGGGGCAAGGCCCTGATCGAAGGCCAGCAGGTGCAGTTCGTGCAGATCTGGCCGGTCGACACCCAGCAGCTGCCGCAATGGATCAACCAGCGCCTGGCCCAGGCCGGGCTCTCGGCCCAGCGTGATGCGGTGGAGCTGATCGCCGCACGGGTCGAAGGCAACCTGCTGGCCGCAGCGCAGGAGATCGAAAAGCTCAAGCTGCTGGCCGACGGCAACACGATCACCGTGGAAACCGTGCAGGCAGCAGTGGCCGACAGTGCACGTTTCGACGTGTTTGGCCTGGTCGATGCGATCCTCAACGGCGAGGCCGCGCATGCGCTGCGCATGCTCGAGGGGCTGCGCGGCGAAGGGGTCGAGCCACCGGTGATCCTCTGGGCACTGGCGCGCGAGCTGCGTGTACTGGCCGGCCTGGCCCAGCAGTTCGCCCAGGGCGTGCCGCTGGACAAGGCGTTCAGCCAGGCTCGCCCGCCAGTGTGGGACAAGCGCAAGCCCTTGATGAGCAAGGCCCTGCAGCGTTACTCGGCGCAACGCTGGGCGCAGCTGCTGCAGGATGCCCAGCGCATCGATGCGCAAATAAAGGGCCAGGCCCAGGGCTCGCCCTGGGTGAGCCTGTCGCGGCTGTCGCTGTTGATGGCGGGTCAGCGGCTGGCATTGCCTGCCGAGTAACCCCCCTGACGGTCAGCACCGGCGAAGCTTCTGGGGGCCGCTGCGCAGCCCATCGCCGGCAATGCCGGCTCTGCCCTTGCCTGCGAGGGGTTCAGCGCCTATATTGCGCCCACACCCATCTGAGCAGGACCTCTGCCATGAGCAAAAAGCCCGCAAAGCACCGGCCCAACAAGGCCAAATCGATCATCGCCCAGCCCTTGTTCCGCAGCCGTCAGGAACCCGCCGGCAAAGGCAAAGGCAGCTACCGCCGCGAAGCCTTCCAATCGAGAGATTGGGAGGCTTCTCACTTTTTGGCCGCATGAAAGCAAGAAACCCACAGGCATGATATGGTCGTCACCTGACCTGAAATACCTGGACCCATGCATGCCCTTATGCCCCTCCCGTCGCCGGCAACTTCGCCAGCTGACCGCAGCTTCCAGCCTTATCCTGCTCGTCGCCTGTGCCGAGCAACCTACCGTCGCCGACACCCTGCCCCTGGCTCCCGCGCAACCTGCCCCGGTGGTCACCCTGCCCACCCCGAACACCGACGCCAGCCCGGAAATCCAGCCCCTGCAGACCTTTGCCCAATGGCAAGCCGGCTTTCGTCAGCAGGCCCTGCAGGCCGGCATCACCCCGGCCACCTTCGACCGCGCGTTCATCGGCATCACCCCCGACATGGACGTGATCAAGGCCGACCGCAGCCAACCCGAATTCACCCGGCCGGTGTGGGAATACCTCGAGGGCGCGCTGTCGCCCCTGCGCGTTCGCAACGGCAAGAAGCTGCTCGACCAGCATGCCGTCCTGCTCAGCCAGCTGGAGCAACGCTATGGCGTGGACCGCAGCGTACTGGTGTCGGTATGGGGCATGGAGAGCAACTTCGGCCAGTTCCAGGGCAGCAAGTCGGTGATCCGCTCCCTGGCCACCCTGGCCTATGAAGGACGCCGCCCGGCATTTGCCCAGGCGCAGCTGATCGCGGCCCTGCAGATCCTGCAGAACGGCGATATCCAGCCCGAGGCCATGCTGGGTTCGTGGGCCGGCGCAATGGGCCAGACCCAGTTCATCCCGACCACCTACAACACCCACGCCGTGGACTTCGACGGCGACGGTCGCCGCGACATCTGGAAGAGCTCGGCCGATGCGCTGGCCTCCACCGCGCACTACCTGCAAAGCTCCGGCTGGAAACGTGGCGAGCCTTGGGGCTTCGAAGTCCAGGTGCCAGGCAGCTTCGACTACTGGCTGGCCGATGGCAGCCTGCGCAAAAGCGTGGCCGAGTGGCAGCAACTGGGTGTGACCCTGCCAGCCGGTGCCCGTGCCCCGGCCGGTACCGAACAGCTCTCGGCCGCCCTGCTGCTGCCGGCGGGCGCCCGTGGCCCGGCATTCCTGGTGCTGGACAACTTCCGCGCGATCCTCAAGTACAACAACTCGTCGTCCTATGCGCTGGCCGTAAGCCTGCTGGCAGAACGCTTCGACAACTCGGGCTTCATTCGCGGGTCGTGGCCCAAGGATGACCTGCCGCTGAGCCGCAGCGAGCGGATCGAGCTGCAGCAACTGCTCAGCGCCAACAATTATGACGCGGGCACCGCAGACGGGATCATCGGCGCCAACACGCGCAAGGCCATCCGCAGTGCGCAGCAGGCGCAGGGCTGGCCGGCCGATGGCTACCCGACGCACAAGCTGCTGGAAAGCCTGCGCAAGCGCTGACAGCGCGACGGCAGGGCCGGCTCCCACAGCCTGTAGGAGCCGGCCTTGCCGGCGAAGAAGCCAGTGAAGCCATCAACAAAAAGGCCCCCGTACCATCGCTGGTACGGGGGCCTTTTTCAGCCAGTCACACGCCGGTCACAGCTTGATCTTGGCCTCGTGCGCCTGTTGGTCGGCATGGTACGACGAACGCACCAGCGGGCCCGAGGCGACGTTCTTGAAGCCCATCTTGTAGCCTTCCTCGGCGAACCAGGCGAAGGTGTCCGGGTGCACGAAGCGCTGCACCGGCAAGTGGCTGCGCGATGGCTGCAGGTACTGGCCCAGGGTCAGCATGTCGATGTTGTGCTCGCGCATGCGATGCATCACCTCGATCACTTCCTCGTCGGTCTCGCCCAGGCCCAGCATCAGGCCGGACTTGGTCGGTACGTGCGGCACCAGCTCCTTGAACTTCTGCAGCAGGGTCAGCGACCACTGGTAGTCCGAACCCGGACGCGCGGCCTTGTACAGGCGTGGCACGGTTTCCAGGTTGTGGTTGAACACATCCGGCGGCTCTTGCGCCGTGATCGCCAGTGCCACGTCCATGCGTCCGCGGTAGTCCGGCACCAGGGTTTCCAGCTGCACGCCCGGCGACAGCTTGCGGATCTCGCGCAGGCAGTCGGCAAAGTGCTGGGCACCGCCGTCACGCAGGTCGTCGCGGTCCACCGAGGTGATCACCACGTACTTCAGGCGCAGGTCGGCGATGGCCACGGCCAGGTTCATCGGCTCGTCGACATCCAGCGCTTTGGGCCGGCCGTGGCCGACGTCGCAGAACGGGCAGCGACGGGTGCAGATGTCACCCATGATCATGAAGGTGGCGGTGCCACCCGAGAAGCACTCGCCCAGGTTCGGGCAGGAAGCCTCTTCGCACACGCTATGCAGCTTGTGCTTGCGCAGCAGCTGCTTGATGCGGTCGACTTCCGGCGACACCGGGATGCGCACGCGGATCCAGTCAGGTTTTTTCGGCAGTTCCTCGGTCGGGATGATCTTGACCGGGATACGTGCAACCTTTTCGGCGCCACGCAGCTTGACGCCAGCTTCGACCTTGGGCCGTGGGGCCGGGCGCGCGCTGACGTCCTGAGTGGGAATAAGGGTTTGCTGCGGTTCTTGCACAACAGTATTCATATTCAGTCGATTCCGCCCGCAAGGGTCGTCTGCTCAGCATAGTCGAGGTGCTTGACCAGCTGCCCGCGCAGCCTTGCCCTTACCTCGGTGAGTTCGATCGGGCCTGCCTGATCGCGCAGCTGGGTCATGGCCAGCCCCGCATACCCGCAGGGGTTAATCCGGCGGAATGGCGCAAGGTCCATGTCCACGTTCAAGGCAAGGCCATGGAAAGAACAGCCATTGCGAATGCGCAAGCCGAGGGAGGCGATCTTCGCCCCGTCGACGTAGACGCCAGGCGCGTCGGGCTTGGCCGCCGCCTCGACGCCATAACTGCCCAGCAGCTCGATCAGGCAGCGCTCCATGCGGCTGACCAGGTCACGCACGCCAAAGCCCAGGCGGCGTACATCGAGCAACAGGTAGGCCACCAGCTGACCCGGTCCATGGTAGGTCACCTGGCCACCGCGGTCGGTCTGCACCACCGGGATATCTCCCGGCAGCAGCAGGTGCTCGGCCTTGCCGGCCTGGCCCTGGGTGAACACCGGCGGGTGTTCAACCAGCCACACTTCATCGGCCGTGCCCGGGCCACGCTGGTCGGTGAACCGACGCATGGCCTCGAGCACGGCCGTGTAAGGCAGCAGGCCGAGGTCGCGAAAGCCGAGGCTGGCCGACATCAGAGCACCATTTTCACGATTCCGGTCGCGCGCAGGGCACTGTTGATGTTCTGCAACTGGTCTTCACTGGTGGCAATGATGTGCAGCTGCACCGTGGTGTACTTGCCTTCCTTGCTCTGGCGCTCGGCCAGGGTCTTGAGGTCGACCTCGGCGTATTTCTTGAGAATCTCGATCACCGTGTCCCTGAAATGGACCACGGTGTCGCCGATTATCTTGATCGGGTAATCGGCGCAGGGGAATTCGATCTTGTGCGACTTGACGTCTGGTTCGGTCATGGCAGTAACGGCCTCGTAAGCCGTGGCAACAACAATGCCCCCGCGTGAGTGTGCGGGGGCATGGCAGGTCACGATATCAGTTGAACAGCCCGTAGAAGAATAGCCGAATGCTATCCCACGCACGACGCAGGAAACCACCTTCCTCCACGTCGTCCAGCGCGATCAGGTCGGCGCTGTGTACCACATTGTCATCCAGTTTGACTTCCACTTTACCGATCACGTCACCTTTGGCGATGGGCGCGGTCAGCTGCGGGTTCATGGTCATGCTTGCAGCCAGCTTCTTCAATTGGCCTTTAGGCAAAGTCATGCTCAGGTCTTCGGCAAGACCTGCCTTGACCTGGGCTGTCTTGCCCTTCCACACCGGCGCCTGGGCCAGTTCGGTGCCCTTCTGGTAGAAGGTCTGGGTCTCGAAGAAGCGGAAACCGTAGGTCAGCAGCTTCTGGGTTTCGGCAGCGCGCGATTGCTCGCTGTTGGTACCGAACACCACGGCGATCAGGCGCATGCCGTCACGTACTGCCGAGGACACCATGCAGTAGCCCGCCTCGTCGGTGTGGCCGGTCTTCAGGCCGTCGACGGTCTTGTCGCGCCACAGCAGCAGGTTGCGGTTGGGCTGCTTGATGTTGTTCCAGAAGAATTCCTTCTGCGAGTAGATCGCGTAGTGCGCCGGATCCTCGTGGATGATCGCCCGTGCCAGCACCGCCATGTCGTGCGCCGAGGAGTAGTGCTCGGGGTTCGGCAGGCCGGTGGGGTTCATGAAGTGGCTGTTGCTCATGCCCAGGTCGGTGGCAGTCTTGTTCATCATGTCGGCGAAGGCGTCTTCACTGCCGGCAATGTGCTCGGCCAGGGCGACGCTGGCGTCGTTGCCCGACTGGATGATGATGCCGTGCAGCAGGTCGCTGACGCTGACCTGGGTGCCGACCTTGATGAACATGCGCGAACCGCCGGTACGCCAGGCGTTTTCGCTGACGGTGACAGGATCGTTCTCGCCGATCTGCCCGCGACGGATGTCCAGGGTGGCGATGTAGGCGGTCATCAGCTTGGTCAGGCTCGCCGGAGGCAGGCGCTGGTCGCCATTGTTCTCGACCAGGATGTTGCCGCTGGAGGCTTCCATGAGCACGTAGGACTTGGCTGCCAGTTGCGGCGGCGACGGCATCATCTGCTCTGCCGCGAAAGCGGCAGGAGCGATCATCAGCGGTACAAGCAGGCAAAGGCGTTTGGCAAAGCTGGTTATGTTCATCCGTCTCTCGAAATGGCTATTGGGCTCATGCCCTCGCGGGCAAAACGTATTCCAGGCGCTGGGCCTGGCGAGCAAAACGGCCATTGTACATGGCTGCTCTGCCCGACTGCATGACAAACCGATCAGTCCCCCCGATCAGTCTGCCGTGACGACTTTGGGTTGCCCCAGGTTGGCCAGGCGCACGCTGTCCTGCATCTGCTGGGCCTCGCCCTGGCTGTTGATCGGCCCCAGGCGCACGCGGTGCAGGGTCTGCTGGTTGCGCACGATGGAACTGATGAACACCGGCGCGCTGACCATGCCGCTGAGCTTGGAGCGCAGCAGTTCGGCCGCATCCGGGTTGGCGAACGCGCCGACCTGCAAGTAAAGACCATTGCTGGCCGGCCCGCTGCCGTTGTTGGCAACCTGCACCGGCACCACGGCCGCCGCGTGCTGCTGCGGCGGCGGGGTCCATTGCTCGACGGTGCCGGTACTGGCCGGCAGCGGCTGGGTCTGGGCCACCTGGGGCTGGTTGAGCACCATCGGCGCCTGCTGACCACGCTGGGCCCACCATTGCTGCGGGTCGATGCCCTCGACGCGCACCCGGGCGGTACCGGTTTCGGCGTAGCCGAGCTTCTTGGCCGCGGCGTAGGACAGGTCGATGATGCGGTCCGAATAGAACGGACCACGGTCGTTGACCCGCAGGATCACGCTGCGCTGGTTGTCCAGGTTGGTCACCTTGACGTAGGCCGGCAGTGGCAGGGTCTTGTGCGCCGCACTCATGCCGTACAGGTCGTACACCTCGCCATTGGCGGTGTTCTGCCCGTGGAACTTGGTGCCGTACCACGACGCCGTACCCTCGGCGCGGTAATTGCGCGAGTCCTGGATCGGGAAGTAGGTCTTGCCCAGCACCGTGTAGGGGTTGGCCTTGTAGTTGCCGGTGTGCACCGTTGGGGTGGCGTCGGGGATCTTCGAGACATCCACGTCCCACCACGGCGCGCCGTCCTTGTGGGCCCGGTTGATGTCCAGGCCCGGCTTGGCGCGAACCACGTTGCTGCCACCTTGCGGCGTCGGGCGGCTGGAGGAGCAGCTGACCAGCAACAGGCCCAGGGCCGCGCAACCGATCAGTTTGAGAGATGTGTCAGTAAACAGTACGCGCATTACCTGGCGCCCCTTGCCTGGACCAGCTGATCCGAGAGTTGATGTACCGCCATGGCGTACATCACGCTGCGGTTGTAGCGAGTGATCGCGTAGAAATTCTTCAGGCCCAGCCAGTATTCCGGGCCGTTGTCGCCTTCGAGCCGGAAGGCGGTGACCGGCAGATCATCGCGCAGCGCATCATGACTCGACCAGCCCAGTGCCCGCAACTGCGCGACGGTCTTGACCGCCTCGATACCCGGGCTCAAGCCCTCGTCGACACGTTCGCCACGCACCTGGGCGCGGCTGACCACGCCCTCGCCGGCCACCCAGCCATGGCGCTTGAAGTAGCTGGCCACGCTGCCGATGGCATCGTCCGGGTTGGTCCAGATATTGATGTGGCCGTCGCCGTCGAAGTCCACGGCATAGGCGCGAAAGCTGCTGGGCATGAACTGCGGCAGGCCCATGGCGCCGGCGTACGAGCCCTTGAGGGTCAGCGGGTCGACCTGTTCTTCGCGGGCCAGCAGCAGGAACTCGCGCAGCTCCTTGCGGAAGAACTCGGCCCGCGGCGGGTAATCGAAGCCCAGGGTCGACAGCGCGTCGATCACCCGGTAATTGCCGGTGTTGCGGCCAAAGAAAGTCTCCACGCCGATGATCGCCACGATCACCTGGGCAGGCACGCCGTATTCCTTTTCGGCGCGCGCCAGGGTGGCCTCGTGCTGGCGCCAGAAGTCCACACCGCGGGCGATACGCGCGTCGGTGATGAACATCGGCCGGTATTCCTTCCACGGCTTGACCCGCTCGGCCGGGCGCGAGATCGCATCCAGGATCGACTGCTTGCGCTGCGCCTCGCGAAACACCGCCATCAGTTGCTCGCCGGCAAAGCCGTAGTCGCGGGTCATCTCGCCGACGAACTCGGCCACCTGGGGCGAGCCGTCATAATCGGCGGCACTCGCCTGCTGACCTGGGGCCAGCAGCCCCAACAGCCCGACCCAGGGGGCACAGCGAGCCACCCAGCCACGCATTGCTTGCATTGAATTGTTCACCTTATTCAAACCTGCGCGATCCATTTGCGGTGCGTGTGGATCGACATCAAAACCCCAAACGCTGACAGCAGCGTCACGAGCGAAGTTCCGCCATAGCTGATGAAGGGCAGCGGCACGCCCACCACGGGCAACAGGCCGCTCACCATACCGATATTGACGAACACGTATACGAAGAAGGTCATGGTCAGGCTGCCGGCCAGCAGCTTGCCGTACAGCGTCTGCGCCTGGGCCGTGATCACCAGGCCGCGACCGATCAGCAGCAGGTAGATCAGCAGCAGCGCGCAGATGCCCACCAGGCCGAATTCCTCGCCGAGCACGGCGATGATGAAGTCGGTGTGGCTCTCGGGCAGAAAGTCCAGGTGCGACTGGGTGCCGAGCAGCCAGCCCTTGCCGAATACCCCACCCGAGCCGATCGCCGCCTTGGACTGGATGATGTTCCAGCCGGTGCCCAACGGGTCGCTTTCCGGGTCGAGGAAGGTCAGCACGCGCTGCTTCTGGTAGTCGTGCATGACGAAGAACCACATCGCCACCGCCACCGGCACTGCCGCCGCCAGCACGCTGAGGATCCAGCGCCAGCGCAGCCCGCCCATGAACAGCACGAACGCGCCCGAGGCCAGGATCAGCAACGCGGTGCCCAGGTCGGGCTGGCGCACGATGAGAATGAACGGCACACCGATCAGGATCAGGCTGATCATCACGTGCTTGAGGTGCGGCGGCAGGGTGCGCTTGGCCAGGTACCAGGCGATGGTCGCCGGCATGATGATCTTCATGAACTCCGACGGCTGGAAGCGGATCACCCCGGGGATGTTGATCCAGCGCGTGGCGCCCATGGCGTTGTGGCCCATCACGTCCACCACCACCAGCAGGATCACCCCGCCGACGTACGCCAGTGGCACCCAGCGCGCCATGAAGCGTGGCTCCAGCTGGGCGATGACGAACATCGACACCAGGCCCAGGCCGAACGAGGACGCCTGCTTGAGCAGCATGTCCCAGTTCTTGCCGCTGGCCGAATACAGCACGAACAGGCTGCCGGCGGCCAGGGTCAGCAGCAGCACCAGCAGCGGGCCGTCGACGTGGATGCGCTGCAGGAAGCTGGCGCGGCGGCGCATCACGTCCTCGCTGGAGAGCATGCGATCGAAATTACTCTTCACGGGCCGTTTCCTGCGCGGTTGTAGGGTTGGCTGGCGGGGCGGCCGGGGTGGTCACCGACACATTGGTCGGGGCGCCCGCGGGGTTGGCGTATTCAGGCTTGAGGCGACCGTTCTGGTCGAGCAGCCAGGCGTCCATCACCTGGCGCACCACGGGGGCGGCCACGCCGGAGCCGGACTCGCCGTTCTCGACCATCACCGACACCACGATCTTCGGGTTTTCGGCCGGGGCGAAGGACACGAACAGGGCGTGGTCGCGGTGACGCTCCTGCACCTTGTTGCGGTCATACTTCTCGCCCTGCTTGATCGCGACCACCTGCGCGGTACCACTCTTGCCGGCGATGCGGTACTGCGCGCCGATGGCAGCCTTGCGCGCGGTGCCACGGGCACCGTGCATCACCATCTCCATGCCGTGGGTGACCCTGTTCCAGTCGGCCTTGTCACGCAGCACGATGTCTTCCATCGGGTTCTCGTCCACCGGGCGCACGCCCTCGACGGTCTTGGCCAGGTGCGGGCGGTTCCACTTGCCCTTGCTGGCGATCAGCGCGGTGGCCTGGGCCAGTTGCAGCGGCGTGGCCTGCATGTAGCCCTGGCCGATGCCGAGGATCAGTGTCTCGCCGGGGAACCAGGCCTGGCGCCGGGTCGCGCGCTTCCAGTCACGCGACGGCATCAGCCCGGAGGATTCCTCGAACATGTCCAGCGCGACCTTCTGGCCGATGCCGAAGCGGTTCATGTAGGCCGAAAGCCGGTCGATGCCGACCTTGTGCGCCAGGTCGTAGAAATAGGTGTCGTTGGAACGCATGATCGCCGTGTCGAGGTCGACCCAGCCATCGCCGGTGCGGTTCCAGTTGCGGTACTTGTGGTCATAGTTGGGCAGTTGGTAGTAGCCCGGGTCGAACACCCGCGAGGTGGCCGTGACCGCGCCGGTGTCCAGGCCGACGATGGCCACTGCCGGCTTGATCGTCGACCCCGGCGGATACAGGCCGCGCAGTACGCGGTTGAACAGCGGGCGGTCGATCGAGTCGCGCAGCTCGGCATAGGCCTTGAAGCTGATGCCGGTGACGAAGGGGTTGGGGTCGAAGCTCGGCTGACTGACCATCGCCAGCACTTCACCTGTGTTCGGGTCGAGCGCCACGATCGCGCCACGACGACCGCCCAGCGCCGCTTCGGCGGCTTCCTGCAGCTTGATGTCCAGGCTCAGGACGATGTCCTTGCCGGGGATCGGATCGGTACGCTTGAGCACCCGCAGCACCCGGCCACGGGCGTTGGTCTCGACCTCTTCGTAGCCGACCTGGCCATGCAGCTCGGCTTCGTAGAAGCGCTCGATACCGGTCTTGCCGATATGGTGGGTGCCACTGTAGTTGACCGGGTCGAGGGACTTGAGCTCTTTTTCGTTGATGCGCCCCACATAGCCGACCGAATGCGCAAAGTGCGCACCCTGCGGGTAATGGCGTACCAGCTGCGCCGCCACCTCCACACCCGGCAGACGGAACTGGTTCACCGCTATCCGGGCGATCTGCTCTTCGGTCAGCTCGAACAGGATCGGTACCGGCTCGAAGGGCCGACGCCCCTGGCGCATGCGTTTTTCGAACAGTGCCCGGTCGTCCTCGGTCAGCTCCAGCACCTCGACGATGGAATCGAGTACCTGCTGCCAGTCACCGGAACGCTCGCGGGTCATGGTCAGGCTGAAGCTTGGCCGGTTGTCGGCGACTATCACCCCGTTGCGGTCGAAGATCAGCCCGCGTGTCGGCGGGATCGGCTGCACATGCACCCGGTTGTTCTCCGACAGCGTGGAGTGGTAGTCGTACTGAATGACCTGCAGGTAGTACAGCCGGGCGATCAGCACGCAAATCAGCAGCACGATCGCGACTGCGCCGACCACGACGCGGCTACGCACCAGGCGGGCGTCTTTCTCGTGGTCCTTGAGGCGAATCGGCTGCGACATTGAAAAGGCTTACGACTATTTGTGGTAAGGGTGCCCGGACAACACGGTCCAGGCGCGGTACAGCTGTTCGCCGATCAGTATCCTTACCAACGGGTGCGGCAAGGTCAGCGGCGACAGCGACCAGCGCTGCTCGGCCCGCGCACAGACTTCCGGCGCCAGCCCTTCGGGGCCGCCGACCATGAAGTTGACGGTACGCGAGTCGAGGCGCCAGCGGTCCAGTTCGACCGCCAGCTGCTCGGTGCTCCACGGCTTGCCGTGCACCTCGAGGGTGACGATACGCTCGCCCGGCTGGACCTTGGCCAGCATGGCCTCGCCCTCCTGACGGATCAGGCGGGCAACGTCGGCATTCTTGCCGCGCGTGTTGAGCGGTATCTCCACCAGCTCCAGGGACAGCTCCGACGGCAGGCGCTTGGCATATTCATGCCAGCCGTCCTCGACCCATTTGGGCATGCGCGAGCCGACCGCGATCAGACGCAGACGCACGGGGCTACCTTATTCCTGGTCTTTGTTGAGCTTGGCGAAGTGCTCGTGGGTGTGCTCCGGGCTGTGGTGCTTGCCATCGGCGGCACGGCTCTGCTCGGCACCTTTCCACAGGCGCTCCAGGTCGTAGAACTGACGGGCCGAGGCGGTCATCATGTGCACGATGACGTCGTCCAGGTCCAGCAGCACCCAGTCGCTGTCGCCCTTGCCTTCTTCGCCCAGCGGACGAACGCCCTTCTCCTTGACCATCTGGCGGACCTTGTCCAGCATCGCGCTGATCTGACGGTTGGAGGTACCGGTGGCGATGATCATGTAGTCGGTGATGCTCTGCTTGTCGCGAACGTCGATGACCAGGACGTCCTGGGCCTTGACGTCTTCAAGGGCAGCTACCGCGACCTTGACCAGCTCTTCGCCTTTAATCATTTCTTGCTTGCTCATATAAAACTCATTCAACTCGTAGGTATGAGGCGCCGTTGGCGCACTCAGTTCGGCACACGGTACAGGCCGTGCGCATCGATATAGGCCAGTACTGCGTCCGGCACCAGAAACCGCACCGACTTGCCGCTGGCCAGCAGCTGTCGGATCTGCGTGGCCGACACCGACAAGGGTGTCTGCCAGACGAATGCTATGTGCCCGGCCGGCCCCTGCAGGGCTTGCGGGTCACTCACCGAACGTGCGGCCAGCAGGTTGCGCAGGGCATCCGGCGACTCGACGTCGGCATCCGGGCGCTGAAGCACCAGGATATGACAGTGTTGCAACAACTCTTCCCAGCGATGCCAGCTCGGCAGGCCGCAGAATGCGTCCCAGCCCAGCAGCAGGAACAACTGGTCGTCAGCGGCCATTTCGGCGCGCATCAGCTCCAGCGTATCGATGGTGTAGGACGGCTTGTCCCGGGCCAGCTCACGCGCATCGACGCTCAGCAGGGGCACGCCCTCGACCGCTCGTTCGACCATGGCCAGGCGATCCTGCGCCGACACCTGCGGCATGTCGCGGTGCGGCGGGCGCGCATTGGGCATCAGGCGCAGTTCGTCCAGCGTCAGCACTTCGGCCACCTCCAGCGCACTGCGCAGGTGACCGATGTGCACCGGATCGAACGTGCCGCCGAGCACGCCGATGCGCCGGGCGGGCGACGGCGTGGCAGCAACGGCGAGCGGGCTGTGCTCGGCCAAGGTCAGAACGACTCCTGACCGCGCAGCTGGCCGTCACCGATCACCACGTACTTCTCGCAGGTCAGCCCTTCCAGTCCGACCGGGCCGCGTGCATGCAGCTTGTCGGTGGAGATGCCGATCTCGGCCCCCAGGCCGTACTCGAAGCCGTCGGCAAAGCAGGTCGGGGTGTTGATCATCACCGACGAGGAGTCGACCTCGGCGGTAAAGCGCCGGGCCTGCCCCTGGTGTTCGGTGACGATCGAATCGGTATGGTGCGAACCATAGTGGTTGATGTGCTCGATGGCCGCATCCAGGCCATCGACCACGCGAATCGACAGAATCGCCGCCAGGTACTCGGTGCTCCAGTCGTCTTCGCTGGCCGGCAGTGCCTCGATGATCTGCCGGGTGCGCTCGCAGCCCCGCAGCTCCACGCCCTTGTCGCGAAACTGGCTGGCCATCGCCGGCAGGAACGCCGCGGCGACCGACTGGTCGACCAGCAGGGTTTCCATGGCGCCGCAGATGCCGTAGCGATAGGTCTTGGCGTTGAAGGCGATGCGTTGGGCCTTGTCCAGCTCGGCGTGCTCGGCCACGTACACGTGGCAGATGCCGTCCAGGTGCTTGATCACCGGCACCCGTGCGTCGCGGCTGACCCGTTCGATCAGGCCCTTGCCGCCACGGGGCACGATCACGTCGACGTACTCGGGCATGCTGATCAGTGCGCCCACCGCCTCGCGGTCGGTGACCTCGACCACCTGCACCACCGCCGCGGGCAGGTCGGCCTCGGCCAGGCCGCGCTGGATGCAGGCGGCAATGGCACGGTTGGAATGAATGGCTTCGGAGCCGCCACGCAGGATGGTGGCGTTGCCCGACTTCAGGCACAGGCTGGCAGCGTCGATGGTCACGTTGGGGCGCGACTCGTAGATGATGCCGATGACGCCCAGCGGTACGCGCATCTTGCCGACCTGGATGCCGGAGGGGCGATAGCTCATGTCGCGGATGGCACCGACCGGGTCCGGCAGGCTGGCCACCTGGCGCAGGCCGACGATCATGCCGTCGATGCGGGCCGGGGTCAGCGCCAGGCGCTCGAGCATGGCCGGCTCCAGACCATTGGCGCGACCGGCAGCCAGGTCCAGTTCGTTGGCGGCGCCCAGCTCGGCGCGGGCGGCGTCCAGGGCATTGGCGGCAGCGTGCAGGGCGCGGTTCTTCTGCGCGGTGCTGGCGCGGGCAATCACGCGCGCGGCCTCACGGGCGGCGCGACCCAGGCGGGTCATGTAGTCAAGAACGGACTCAGTCATGGGCTCAGTGTCTTGGCGGAGGGGAAAATCGGCTGATTATAACTGTCATGCAGGTATACGCCCAGCGGTGTCAGGCGGATGGTCGAAAACAGTGTATGAAGATGTACCGTAGCGCGTCCCTTCGCCGGCAAGGCCGGCTCCAGCAAAGCCCCGCCGCCGACCCGGACCATAAATTGCTATTATCGCGCCCATGACCGAATTCGCCCCCTGCCCGCCCCGGGCCCTCCCCGACAGTTTCTTCGACCGCGACGCCCAGACCCTGGCCAAGGCCCTGCTCGGCAAGGTAATCCGCCATCGTCAGGGCGAGCTGTGGCTGTCGGCGCGCATCATCGAAACCGAAGCCTATTACGTCACCGACAAGGGCAGCCACGCCTCGCTGGGCTACACCGAAAAACGCAAGGCCCTGTTCCTCGATGGCGGCCACATCTACATGTACTACGCCCGTGGCGGCGATTCGCTCAACTTCAGCGCCCACGGCCCCGGCAACGCGGTGCTGATCAAGTCGGCCTACCCCTGGGTGGATGCCGTCAGCGACCACAACAGCCTGGCGCAGATGCAGCTGAACAACCCCGATGCCAGCGGCCAGCCGCGCGCCGACCAGCGCCTGTGTGCCGGCCAGACCCTGCTGTGCAAGGCCCTGGGGCTGAAAGTCCCGCACTGGGACGCCCAGCGCTTCGACCCCGAGCGGCTGTTCGTCGAAGACTGCGGCATAACCGTGAAACACATTATTCAGACCACACGCCTGGGCATTCCCCAAGGGCGCGACGAACATCTGCCCTACCGTTTCGTCGACGCCGACTTCGCCGCGCACTGCACCCGGAACCCGCTGCGCCGTGGGCAAGTCGAAGGCCGCGACTATTTCTTACTGACACAAGGAAACTGACACCATGGGCCCATGGCTCGACAGCCTGACCGGCTGGCTGACCGCGAACCCGCAATGGCTCGGCCTGGCAATCTTCATCGTGGCCTGCGTCGAATGCCTGGCCATCGCCGGGCTCATCGTGCCCGGCACCATCCTGCTGTTCGCCGTGGCGGTTCTCGCCGGCAGCGGCGCACTGGGCCTGAGCGAAACCCTGCTGCTGGGCTTTCTGGGCGGGCTGCTGGGCGATGCGATTTCCTACACCCTGGGCCGGCGCTTCCACCAGAACATCCGGCGCCTGCCGCTGCTGCGCCACCACCCCGAATGGATCGGCAGCGCCGAGAGCTACTTCCAGCGCTATGGCATCGCCAGCCTGCTGGTGGGGCGCTTCATCGGCCCGCTGCGGCCGATGCTGCCGATGGTGGCGGGCATGTTCGACATGCCCTTGCCACGCTTCATCGCCGTCAGCCTGTTGGCAGGTGCCGGCTGGGCGGTGGCCTACCTGCTGCCCGGCTGGGCCACCGGCGCGGCCATGCGCCTGCCGCTGCCCGAAGGGTTCTGGACCGAAGCAGGCATCATCGCCGCCGGCCTCGCACTATTGATCGGCCTGAGCATCAGCACCAGCCTGCGCAGCAAGCGCTACGGCACACGGCTGATCGCCGGCCTGAGCCTGGTAATGCTGGCTGCAGTGTTCATCGGCTGGCCGTACCTGAACGATTTCGACCAGGGCCTGATGACCCTGGTGCAGGAACACCGCCGCGCCACGCTGGACGGCACCATCGTACTGATCACCCGCCTGGGCGACTTCCGCACTCAGTTCGTGGTGGGCGGCGTGCTCACCGGCCTGCTGCTGCTGAGCCGGCAGTGGCGCCCGGCGATCTTCGCCGCCTGCACGCTGATGGGCACGGCGCTGGCCAACGGCACACTCAAGTGGCTGTTCGCCCGCGCGCGCCCCGAAGTGCTCAGCGACCCGTTGACCTCCTACAGCATGCCCAGTGGCCACAGTTCGGCGTCATTCGCGTTCTTTCTGACGCTGGCGGTGCTGGCCGGTCGTGGCCAGCCGCCACGCATGCGCCTGACCTGGATTCTGCTGGGGTGCCTGCCGGCGATGTCGATTGCCCTGTCCAGGGTCTACCTGGGTGCACACTGGCCCACCGACATCCTCGCCGGCTCGCTGCTGGCCTGCTGCGTGTGCGCCGCCAGCCTGAGCCTGGTGCAGCACCGCGAGCCGCTCGGCGCCATGCCGCTCAAGGTGTGGTGGCTGATCCTGCCGGCCTGCGCCGGCACCCTGGCGTTCTTCGCCCTGCATGCCTTGCCCCATGCCCTGCTGCGCTACCAGTACTGAGACCTAGGCGAACAACTCGCCCTGCAGCCGCTCGAGCAGCGCCTGGATCGCGTCCAGGCGCTGGCGGGGCGAATCGATGGCCAGCAGGTCGAGCTTGTCTTCATCCTCGAAGGGCAGCAGGTAGGCCAGCTGGTTGGCCAGTGCCTGCTGGCCGATGACTTCGACCGGCATGTCCAGTGCCGCCACCATCGGGTGCTCGCCCAGCGCGCCGAGCAAGGCCAGCAGGTCGTGATCGTCCTCCTCCAGGGGGGCGTCGGGCTGTTCGCTGCGCCAGTTCACGTCGGCCAGCAGCAGTTGGTCCTTCTGCACCTCGTAGGGGCCGACATCGAAGCGCCGCACACCCTCGACGCGAATGCCCAGCAGGCCGTTGTCCTGCTGCTGGAAGTCGCGTATCAACGCCTCGCAGCCGATTGTCGCGAACCCCGACGGGGCATTGCCCACCTGCTCGCCTTCGAGAATGCACACCACGCCGAACCCGCCGCCCTGCTTCATGCAGCGGCCGATCATGTCCAGGTAGCGCGCCTCAAAGATCTGCAGGTCGAGCTTGCAGCCGGGGAACAGTACGGTATTGAGTGGAAACAGGGGCAATGTCATCGAATATCCTCAGGCAACCAGGCTGACCGCCAACGGCAGGAACACCGCCGTGACCACTCCCATCAGGCTCATGCCCAGGGCCGCGAAGGCCCCGGTTTCCTCGCTTTCTTCCAACGCCACCGCCGTGCCCACCGCGTGCGCACTGATGCCCAGTGCCATGCCGCGAGCTTCCGGGCTGCTCACCCCGCAGGCCGACAGCAGGGCCGGGCCGAAGATCGCCCCGATCACCCCGGTGATCAGCACGAACACTGCCGCCAGCGCCGCCACCCCGCCGATCTGCTCGGCCACCAGCATCGCAATCGGCGAAGTCACCGACTTGGGCGCCATGGTCATCAGGATCATGTGTTCGGCACCGAACCACCAGCCCAGCAACAGGCAGGCACAGGTCGCGACCAGGCCGCCGATTACCAGCGTAGTCAAGGTCGGCCACAACAGCTGGCGAATACGCCGCAGGTTCAGGTAGAGCGGGACCGCCAGGGCCACGGTGGCCGGGCCCAGCAGGATGTTCATGATTTCGGTGCTCTTGCGGTACTCGGCGTAGGACACGCCGCACGTCACCAGTACACCGATCACCACCAGCATCGATACCAGTACCGGCTGCAGGAAGATCCAGCGGGTCTTGTCATAGGCCGCCAACACCAGCTGATAGGCCCCCAGGGTGATACCGATGCCGAACAGCGGGTGGTGGATGACCGCATCGAGGGCGCCGTGCCAGTCCAGGCTCATGGCTTTTCCTCACGACGGGCCTGACGGGCAATCATCTTCTGCATGAGCACGCCACAGAACGCCAGGGCGATCAGCACCGACAGCACCAGCGAACCGGCGATGGCCCAGAAGTCGGCAGCAATGTCGGCGGCGTACACCATCACCCCCACCGCCGGCGGCACCAGCAGCAACGGCAGGTAGCGCAGCAGGCTGCTGGCCGCCTCGCTCAATGGCGCACTGACCTCGCCGCGCAGCATCAGGTACGCCAGCAACAGCACCAGCCCGATGATCGGCCCCGGCAGCATCGACAGAAACAGGTGATTGATCGCCGTCCCCAGCAACTGGAACAGCACGAGCCACGTCAAACCACGCAACAACATTGCACTTCTCCCTCAGGCCTGGCGGCCATTATAAGCACGCTAACGACTGGTCTATACCCCGATATTCGCTGAAACAACGGTGACTTGACCGCATCCGGTCGGCGTGCTGATCTTAAGCAGTCGAACCTGTAGCAGTCACAACAAAATCAAAGACAACCAGGAGAGTCGCAATGCCCTATGTACCCGTTGCAGAGCTGGCGCAGTACGTTGGAAAGGAACTGGGACGTTCCGAGTGGCTGACCATCGACCAGGAGCGCATCAACCTGTTCGCCGAGGCTACCGGCGACTTCCAGTTCATTCATGTGGACCCGGTGAGGGCGGCAAAAACGCCATTTGGCAGCACCATTGCCCACGGTTTTCTCACCCTTTCGCTGATTCCCAAGCTGATGGAAGACATCCTCGTGCTGCCCGAGGGGCTGAAGATGGTCGTCAACTATGGCCTGGACAGCGTGCGCTTCATCCAGCCGGTGAAGGTCGGTTCGCGGGTTCGTCTCAAGGTCGACCTGAGCGAGGCCATCGAGAAGAAACCGGGCCAGTGGCTGCTCAAGGCCACCACCACCCTGGAAATCGAAGGCCAGGACAAACCCGCCTATATCGCCGAGCCGCTGTCGCTCTGCTTCGTCTGACCCGCCCAAGGTGAAACAGCTGCCAGCGGCTGTTTCACCCGCGACAAACTGCGGCATACTCGGGGCCTGACTTGCCCGGACCCCGCCATGCGCCCATTCGTACCCCTTGCCCTGACCCTGCTGCTCGCCGCCTGTGGCGACGGTGAACCGCTGTCACCGCCCGACGCCCGCCTGCCCGATGGCGGCCGCTACCGTGGCGACGTGGTCAATGGCCTGCTGCAGGGCCCGGGGCGCATCGACTACCCCAACGGCAGCTGGTATGCCGGCAACTTCCAGCAGGGCCAGTGGCAGGGCCGCGGCGAATGGCACGGCAGCAATGGCGAGGTGTACCGCGGCGAGTTCCAGCAGGGTCTGTTTCACGGCCAGGGCGAGCTGACCACCCCGGGCAGCCACTACAGCGGCGGCTTCAAGCTTGGCCGGCGTGACGGCGAAGGCACCCTCAGGGAAGGCCAGGTACAGTATCGCGGGCAGTTCAAGGACGACCAGTACAACGGCGCCGGCGAACTGACCCTGGCCGACGGCAGCCAGTACCAGGGCCTGTTCGCCAAGGGCAAACCCCACGGCGAAGGCATCCGCAGCGATGCCAGTGGCAACCAGTTCAGCGGGCGCTTCGTCGACGGCCAGTTGCAGGGCAGCGGCACCTTCAACAGCGCCGAAGGCGACCAGTACATCGGCGAATTCAAGGACAACCACCTGCAAGGTCGCGGCCGTTACGAAAACGCCGATGGCGACGTTTGGATCGGCCAGTTCCGCGACGGCTCGCTGACCGGCAAGGGCGAGCTGTTCGGCAGCGACGGCAGCCACTACAAGGGCGAGTTTCGCGACTGGCGCTTCGCCGGCCAGGGCCGTCTGCAATTGCCCGACGGCAGCCTGTACGTCGGCGGTTTCGAAAACGACACCTACCAGGGCAAAGGCCGGCTGACGCAGGTCGACGGCAGCGTCGAAAGCGGCCACTGGGTCAACGGCCTGCGCGTGCGCGACGAACACGGGCGCCTGTTGCCCGACCCCCTGGAGCTGGCCCTGCTCAAGCAGGGCACCCTGCTCGACAAGGCGCTGGCCCAGGTACCGGCCTCCACCCCGGCCATCGAACTGTACAGCCTGGCCCTGGCCGGCGATGGCAACCAGAGCGTGTTCATGCGCGAGGCCGACTACGTCAGCGACATGCTCAAGACCCGTTTCGGTGCCACTGGCCAGGTCGCCCTGGTCAACCACCGCGACCACATGGCCGACCGCCCCCTGGCCACCCGCGAGAACCTGGCGCGGGCCGCACGCACCCTGGCCGAGCGCAGCGGCCCCGAAGACCTGGTGTTCATCTACCTGACCAGCCACGGCAGCCACGAACATGAACTGGTGCTGGATCTGCCGCGCCTGCAACTGGCCGACCTGCCCGCCGATGAACTCTCGGCCGCGCTTGCCCCACTAAAGGAACGTGACAAGATAATCGTGATCTCTGCGTGCTACTCGGGGGGTTACATCGATTCACTCAAGGACGACAAGACCTTGATCATGACCGCATCGCGTGCCGACCGGGTGTCGTTCGGCTGCTCCGAAGAGGCCGACTTCACCTATTTCGGCGAAGCACTGTTCGCCCGGGCACTGAACCAGACCGACGACCTGCAGCAGGCCTTCGAACTGGCCAAGACCACGGTGCAGCAGCGCGAGCAGGCCGATGGCTTCGAGGCTTCCGAACCTCAGCTGTGGGCGCCGCAACGGGTGCTGCAGCACTGGCAGAAACTGCGCCAGCAACAGGCACGAAAAGCACTGCAAAGTGCCGATGCGGTACAAGCAGAAAATACAAGCAGCCACTAAGCTGACTGTATCAAGGGAGAGACATCATGTACCTGACGCCTCAGCACATCCTGATTGCCGGAGCCACCGGGCTGACTGGTGAGCATTTGCTGGATCGGCTGCTCAACGAGCCGACCGTGAGCCGTGTGCTGGCCCCCACGCGCCGGCCGCTGGCCGAACACCCGCACCTGGAGAACCCGGTCGGCGACCCGGCGGTGTTCCTGCCGCAGTTGAGCGGCCGGGTGGACATCGCCTTCTGCTGCCTGGGCACCACCATCAAGCAGGCAGGTTCGGAAACGGCGTTTCGCGCCGTCGACCTGGACATGGTGGTGGCGTTCAGCAAGCGGGCGCGGGAAATGGGTGCACGGCACCTGCTGGTGGTCAGCGCGATTGGCGCCGACCCCAAGTCGTCGGTGTTCTACAACCGGGTCAAGGGCGAGATGGAACAGGCACTCATGGCGCAGGACTGGCCGCAATTGACCATCGCGCGGCCGTCGGTGCTGCTGGGCGAGCGTATCGAGCCTCGGCTCGGTGAACAGTTTGCCGGGCCGTTGTCGCGGCTGCTGCCGGGCAAGTACCGCGGCATCGAAGCCTGCCAGCTGGCGCGGGCGCTGTGGCGCCTGGCGCTGGAAGAGCAGGACGGGGTCCGCATTGTCGAGTCGGATGAGCTGCGCAAACTGGGTAAATGATCCGAAGGCAGGCTCCTGCAAGGGTCGGTGTAGGAGCCGGCCTTGCCGGCGAAGAGGCCGGGGGCTACAACCCACCCGTTGCCTGAAACCCCACCCCCAGCACCGTCAGCACCGACAACGGCAGCAACACCGTATCGAGCAGTGCACTGCCCGGCAGGTCCAGCCCCGGGTACGCCGGTGCCGGCGCGCCAAAACGGTCTTCAGGGCAGCAACCGCCCCGCAGCGCATACAGATCCAGCCGCGTACCCGAATACACCACCGGTGCCCCCGGCTTGGCCGCATCCAGCGTGCGCACCGTGGCGCAGCCGCTGCTCAGTGCCAGCACCGCCAGGCCTGCCACCAGCAGCGCCTTCACTCCTCGCCGCCAACATGGTGCTCGCCCCAGCGCGGCAGCATGTCCTGCGGAACATCCAACAGGTTGAGAATCCGCGCCACCACAAAGTCCACCAGGTCGTCGATGGTCTGCGGTTGGTGATAGAAGCCCGGCGAGGCCGGCAATATCACCGCGCCCATCTGCGACAGCTTGAGCATGTTCTCCAGGTGGATGGTCGAGAAAGGCGCCTCGCGCGGCACCAGAATCAACTGTCGACGCTCCTTCAGGGTCACGTCCGCGGCCCGCTCGATCAGGTTGTTGCAGGCCCCTGTGGCGATTGCCGACAGCGTGCCGGTGGAACAGGGCACCACCACCATCGCTGCCGGCGCCCCGGAGCCCGAGGCCACCGGCGACATCCAGTCCTCGCGCCCGTATACCCGGATCTGCCCGGCCGCAGCGCCGGTGTACTCGGTCAGAAACGCCTGGATCGACTGCGGCTTGGCCGGCAACACCACGTCGGTCTCGGTCGACATCACCAGTTGCGCAGCCTTGGAGATCAGAAAATGCACCTCGCGGTCTTCACGCACCAGGCAATCGAGCAGGCGCAACCCGTACTGCGCCCCGGAGGCACCGGTCATGGCCAGCGTGATGCGCTCCGGGCCGCTCATCGCAGTGCCTCGGCCAGCTTGCCGTGCAGCCCGCCAAAGCCGCCGTTGCTCATGATCACCACCTGGGTGCCCGGCGCGGCCTGGCTTTTGACCCGCTCGATGATCGCCTCGAGACTGTCGGCGACAATCGACGGCACCGTGCACTCGGCGGCGGTGGCGGCCAGGTCCCAGCCCAGATTGGGCGGTGCATACCAGATCACCTGGTCGGCATCGCACACGCTCTGGGGCAGGCCATCACGGTGGGCGCCCAGCTTCATGGAGTTGGAGCGCGGCTCGATCACCGCGATCAACGGAGCGTCGCCGATGCGCTTGCGCAGCCCGTCGAGGGTGGTGGCAATGGCGGTCGGATGGTGGGCAAAGTCATCATAGATGGTCACGCCCTGCACTTCAGCGACCTTTTCCATGCGCCGCTTGACGCTCTTGAACGCGCTCAAGGCGGCAATCCCGATGGCCGGCACCACGCCCACATGGCGGGCAGCGGCCAGGGTGGCCAGGGCGTTGGCCACGTTGTGCTGGCCGGTCAGCTCCCACTCCACCACGCCCTGGGCTTGGCCTTCAAAACTGACTTCGAAGCGCGATCCGTCGGCGCTGAGCAGTTTCACCTGCCACTGACCACCGGCGCCGGTGGTCTGCACCGGGGTCCAGCAGCCCATCTCGATCACCTTCTGCAGGGCCGGCTCGGTGGTGGGGTGAATGACCAGGCCTTCGCTCGGGATGGTGCGCACCAGATGGTGGAACTGGCGCTCGATGGCAGCCAGATCAGGGAAGATGTCTGCGTGATCGAACTCGAGGTTGTTCAAAATGGCGGTGCGCGGACGGTAGTGCACGAACTTGGAACGCTTGTCGAAGAACGCGCTGTCGTACTCGTCGGCCTCGACCACGAAGAACGGCGTGGCGCCCAGGCGCGCCGACACCGAGAAGTTCTGCGGCACACCGCCGATCAGAAAGCCCGGGCTCATCCCGGCATGCTCCAGCACCCAGGCCAGCATGCTGCTGGTGGTGGTCTTGCCGTGGGTACCGGCCACGGCCAGTACCCAGCGGCCCTGCAGCACGTGGTCAGCCAGCCACTGCGGGCCCGACACGTAGGGCAGGCCCTTGTTCAGCACGTACTCCACCGCCGGGTTGCCCCGCGACAGTGCGTTGCCGATCACCACCAGGTCGGGGGCCGGCTCCAGCTGGGCGGCGTCATAGCCTTGATGCAGCTCGATGCCCTGGGCCTGGAGCTGGGTGCTCATGGGGGGATAGACGTTGGCGTCGGAGCCGGTGACGCGGTGGCCAAGCTCCTTGGCCAGCACCGCCAGCGAGCCCATGAAAGTACCGCAGATACCGAGAATATGAATGTGCATGGTCGACCTCACGAAACGTGGAGGCAGGGTAGCTTAGGGTGGGAAAAATCGCATCCTGAGTTTGCCTAGGCGCCCCGTGCAATCCCGTGCTTGCGCAGCTTGCGGTACAGCGTATTGCGGCTGACCCCCAGTTGCGCCGCCACCTGGGTCATGTGCCAGCGCTTGTGCTCCAGCGCCTGCAGCAGCGCGGCCCGCTCGGCGTCGTCCAGCGGGTGTTCGGCCTGCGGCCTGGCACCCCTGGGCTCGAGCGCTGCCGGGGGCTGGCGCACTACCGGCGGCAGGTCGTCGAATGCGATGCGGCCATCCTCGCACAGGGCCACCAGGGTACGCAGCACATTGCGCAACTGGCGCACGTTGCCGGGCCAGGCAAATTCCAGCAGCGCCCGGCGTGCCGACGGCTCTAGCCGCACAGGTTGGCCCGCGGCTTCCTCGGCCAGGACAAAGTCGAGCAACTGCGCTTTGTCGCTGCGCTCACGCAATGCCGGCAGGGCGACCTCCAGACCATTGAGGCGGTAATACAGGTCTTCGCGAAAGCTGCCGGCCTCGACCCGGCCCAGCAGATCACGGTGGGTGGCACTGATGATGCGCACATCCACCGCCTGCGGCTCGCCGCCGATCGGTACCACCTGGCGCTCCTCGAGCACCCGCAGCAGGCGCGTCTGCAGGGCCAGCGGCATGTCGCCGATCTCGTCCAGCAGCAAGGTGCCGCCGTCGGCCTGTTGCAGCTTGCCGCGCATGCCCTCCTTGCGCGCCCCGGTAAAGCTGCCGCCGCGATAGCCGAACAGCTCGCTCTCGATCAGGCTCTCCGGGATCGACGCACAGTTGAGCGCGACGAACGGTTTGCCCGCGCGCTGGCTGGCCTGGTGCACGGCCTTGGCGAAGGCCTCCTTGCCACACCCGGTTTCGCCGTTGAGCAGCAGCGGCACGTCGCGCTCGAACACCCGCAGCGCACGCCGAAAATCCTGTTGCAGTGCCGGGTCGACCAGGCAGATGCGTTGTGCCGGCATTGGCGTGCTGGTGGCCGACGGCGCAAGCGGTGGCGCCACCGCACGGGCCTGGCCGCGCAGGCTGGCGAACAGCACACGGCCATCGCGGGTACGCAGCGGCCAGCTGGTGCTGGCGGCCGCCGTGGCACGCCCGAGCAGTTCATCCAGCGCGCAGTCGAAAAACGCCTCCACTGGCTGGCCGAGCAGCCCGCCGCGTGCCGTTGCCAGCAGGTTCAGCGCACTCTGGTTGACCGCACAGATACGCCCCTCGCCATCGAACGCCAGCAGCCCCTCGCTGAACAGCCCGACCGATTCGGCCTGCAGGTGAAAGCGCAACAGCCAGTGGTGTTCGAAATGGCGCAGGAAGTAGCAGCTCTCGATCATCTTGGCCGAGAGGTTGACCAGCGCCATGGTGTGGAACTGGCTCTGGCGCGACATGTCGGGGCGCGCCGACGACACGTCGAGCACTGCCAGCAGCTCGCCCTGCGGATCGAACACCGGGCTGGCCGAGCACGTCAGCCCGGTATGGCGCCCGCGAAAGTGTTCATCCTGGTGAATGGTCAGGGCCTGGCGCTCGACCAGACAGGTGCCGATACCGTTGGTGCCCTCGCAGGCCTCGCTCCAGTCGGCGCCCAGCCAGAGCCCGGCGCGCTCGAAGATGCGCCGCTCGGTGGGTGCGGTGACGCAGTTGAGGATCACCCCGCGCGCATCGGTCAGCAGAACCGCGTGCCCGGCGCCGCAGAGTTGCTGGTGCAGGCTGTTCATCTCGTTGCCGGCGATCTGCAGCACCTGCTGCAGGCGCTCACGGCTCTCCAGCAGCCGCCCGTGCTCGAGCACGGTGGGCGCAACGCTCTGGGCCGGGTCGAGGTGGTAGTCCTCCAGGCAGCGCAGCCAGGAACGGGCGATCGACGGGTCGCTGCCCGGCCCCTGCAACAACGCCTTGCCCTGGGTGACGGTGAGCACTTGCCGGGCGTGCCGGCTCAGATGATTGCTCTGCACTTTTTATTGTTCTCCGCACACGAGATGAACCCAGCATCCTCCTGCCGCCAGTGCATTGCAATGGTGGCGGGACCGTCGGGTCACGTTGTGTGCCACAACGGGTACAGAGTGTCACCCAAGCTGTGCCGGGGCTGGCACACAGCGCCTGCGGGGCGCCCTCCGCGCCGCGCCAAGCCCTTGATTTCACTAGGCCACCGGGCAGTGGCCCGTGCCTTGCACTACGCTTTACATCCTCCCTACAAGCACAATAGCCAGGAGACACACCATGCGTTACGCACATCCCGGTACCGACGGCGCGATCGTTTCCTTCAAGAGCCGCTACGGCAACTACATCAACGGCGAGTTCGTGCCACCGGTCAAAGGCGAGTACTTCACCAACACCTCGCCGGTCAACGGCCAGCCGATTGCCGAGTTCCCACGCTCCAGTGCCGAAGACATCGACAAGGCGCTGGACGCCGCCCATGCGGCCGCCGATGCCTGGGGCACCACCTCGGTGCAGGCACGCTCGCTGATCCTGCTGAAAATCGCCGACCGCATCGAGCAGAACCTCGAACTGCTGGCCATCACCGAAACCTGGGACAACGGCAAGGCGGTACGCGAAACCCTCAACGCCGACATCCCGCTGGCCGCCGATCACTTTCGCTACTTCGCCGGCTGCCTGCGCGCCCAGGAAGGCAGCGCCGCTGAAATCGACGGCAACACCGTGGCCTATCACATCCACGAACCGCTGGGCGTGGTCGGGCAGATCATCCCGTGGAACTTCCCGATCCTGATGGCCGCCTGGAAGCTCGCCCCGGCCCTGGCCGCCGGCAACTGCGTGGTGCTCAAGCCGGCCGAACAGACCCCGCTGGGCATCAGCGTGCTGCTCGAAGTGATCGGCGACCTGCTACCACCGGGCGTGCTCAACGTGGTGCAGGGCTATGGCCGTGAAGCCGGCGAAGCGCTGGCCACCAGCAAGCGCATCGCCAAGATCGCCTTCACCGGCTCCACCCCGGTGGGTTCGCACATCATGAAATGCGCCGCCGAGAACATCATCCCCAGCACCGTGGAGCTGGGCGGCAAGTCGCCGAACATCTTCTTCGAAGACATCATGCAAGCCGAGCAGAGCTTCATCGAGAAGGCCGCCGAAGGCCTGGTGCTGGCGTTCTTCAACCAGGGCGAGGTGTGCACCTGCCCGTCGCGCGCACTGGTGCAGGAATCGATCTACCCGGCGTTCATGCAGGAGGTGATGAAGAAGATCAAGCAGATCAAGCGTGGCGACCCGCTGGACACCGACACCATGGTCGGCGCCCAGGCCTCCGAGCAGCAGTTCGACAAGATTCTCTCGTACCTGGAAATCGCCGAGAAGGAAGGCGCCGAACTGCTCACGGGTGGCAAGGTGGAAAAACTCGAGGGCAACCTGTCGACCGGTTACTACATCCAGCCGACCCTGCTCAAGGGCACCAACAAGATGCGCGTGTTCCAGGAAGAGATCTTCGGCCCGGTGGTCAGCATCACCACCTTCAAGGACGAAGCCGAGGCCCTGGCCATTGCCAACGACACCGAATTCGGCCTGGGCGCCGGTGTATGGACCCGCGACATCAACCGCGCCTATCGCATGGGCCGCGGCATCAAGGCTGGCCGCGTATGGACCAACTGCTACCACCTGTACCCGGCGCACGCCGCGTTCGGCGGGTACAAGAAGTCCGGCGTGGGTCGTGAAACCCACAAGATGATGCTCGACCACTATCAGCAGACCAAGAACCTGCTGGTGAGCTACGACATCAATCCACTGGGCTTCTTCTAGGAAACCCGGCTGCAAGCGGCAAGCTTCAAGCAGCAAGAAAAAGCAGACCCCATGCGATTTGCCTTCTCTTGCGGCTTGCAGCTTGAAGCTTGCAGCTGTTCTGGCCCCTTTCGTGCAAGACCATCACCACAGGCCGGCACCCGCCGGTGACTAAAAAAAGAACAGGTGAATCCCCATGCCAAGCGATCATTCCGGCAACGCGCCGGCTTCCGTCGATTTCGAAAAGGTCGGTTCCGAGTATTTCCAGCAACGTGAACTGAAAAAAGGTGCCGCAGGCTGGGTCCTGCTGGTGGGTCTGGGCGTCGCCTACGTGATCTCCGGCGACTACGCCGGGTGGAACTTCGGCCTGGCCCAGGGTGGCTGGGGCGGCATGTTCCTGGCCACGCTGCTGATGGCCACGATGTACCTGTGCATGTGTTTTTCGCTGGCCGAACTGTCCTCGATGATCCCCACCGCCGGCGGTGGCTACGGCTTCGCCCGCAGCGCCTTCGGGCCCTGGGGCGGGTTTCTGACCGGCACCGCGATCCTCATCGAATACGCCATCGCCCCCGCCGCCATCGCGGTGTTCATCGGTGCGTACTGCGAATCGCTGTTCGGCATCGGCGGCTGGGTGATCTACCTGGCGTTCTACATCATCTTCATCGGCATCCACATTTTCGGCGTGGGCGAAGCGCTCAAGCTGATGTTCATCATCACCGCCGTGGCCGCGATTGCCCTGGCGGTGTTCCTGATCGCGATGGTGCCGCACTTCGATTCGAACAACCTGTTCGACATCGCCAAGACCGACGCAGCCGGCGCCAGCAGCTTCCTGCCGTTCGGCTACGTCGGCGTGTGGGCGGCAATCCCCTATGCCATCTGGTTCTTCCTGGCGGTCGAAGGCGTGCCGCTGGCCGCCGAAGAAACCAAGAACCCCAAGCGCGACCTGCCCCGCGGCCTGATCGGTGCGATGCTGGTGCTGCTCAGCTTCGCGCTGCTGATCCTGGTGATCGGCCCGGGCGGCGCCGGCGCCGAAGCGCTGAAAAGCTCGGGCAACCCACTGGTGGAGGCGCTGGCCAAGGCCTACGGCGGCTCGACCTGGATGGGCGGCTTCGTCAACCTGGTGGGCCTGGCTGGCCTGATCGCCAGCTTCTTCTCGATCATCTACGCCTATTCGCGGCAGATCTTCGCCCTGTCGCGCGCCGGCTACCTGCCGCGCAAGCTGTCGCAGACCAACCGCAGTAAGGCCCCGGTACTGGCGCTGATCATCCCCGGCATCATCGGCTTTGCGCTGTCGCTGACCGGCCAGGGCGACCTGCTGATTCTGGTGGCGGTATTCGGCGCTACGCTGTCCTATGTACTGATGATGGCCGCGCACATCACCCTGCGCATAAAACGCCCCAAAATGGAGCGTCCGTACCGTACCCCGGGCGGCATCTTCACCTCGGGCGTGGCGCTGGTGCTGGCCTGCCTGGCGGTGGTCGCAGGTTTCCTGGTCGACCCACGGGTGGTGATTGGCGCTGCGATCATCTATGGCGTGCTGATTGCGTACTTCGCCTTCTATAGCCGACACCACCTGGTGGCCGGCACGCCGGAGGAAGAGTTTGCCGCGATCCAGAAGGCCGAAGAGGCCTTGCACTGACCGCCCCGCGCCGCAGGCCTGGCCTGCGGCGCCATGGAGATTGCGTATGAGCAGTTTTGTACACACGGTGGGCACCCAGACCTACCGCTTCGACAGCCTCAAGGACGTCATGGCCAAGGCCAGCCCGGCCCGCTCCGGCGACTTTCTCGCCGGGGTGGCGGCCGGCAACGACGCCGAACGGGTGGCCGCGCAGATGGCGCTGGCCGATATCCCGCTCAGTCACTTCCTCAGCGAGGCGCTGATCCCTTACGAAGACGACGAAGTCACCCGCCTGATCATCGACACCCACGACAAACAGGCCTTTGCCGCCGTCAGCCACCTGACCGTGGGCGGGCTGCGCGACTGGCTGCTGAGCGAGCAGGCCGACGAAGACAGCCTGCGCGCCCTGGCCCCGGGGCTGACCCCGGAAATGGCCGCTGCGGTCTCGAAGATCATGCGCGTGCAGGACCTGGTGCTGGTGGCGCAGAAGATCCGCGTGGTCACGCGCTTTCGCGGCACCCTGGGCCTGCGCGGGCGCCTGTCCACCCGCCTGCAGCCCAACCACCCCACGGATGAGCCGGCCGGCATCGCCGCGAGCATTCTCGACGGCCTGCTGTACGGCAACGGCGACGCCATGATCGGCATCAACCCGGCCACCGACAGTATCGCCTCGATCTGTGCCCTGCTGGAGATGCTCGACGCGATCATCCAGCGCTACGACATCCCCACCCAGGCCTGTGTGCTGACCCACGTCACCACCTCGATCGAGGCCGTCAACCGCGGCGTACCGCTGGACCTGGTGTTCCAGTCCATTGCCGGCACCGAGGCGGCCAACGCCAGTTTCGGCATCAACCTCAACCTGTTGCAGGAAGGCTACGACGCCGGCCTGAGCCTGAACCGCGGTACCCTCGGGCAGAACCTGATGTACTTCGAGACCGGCCAGGGCAGCGCGCTGTCGGCCAACGCGCACCATGGCGTCGACCAGCAGACCTGCGAAACCCGGGCCTATGCCGTGGCACGGCATTTCAAGCCGTTTCTGGTCAACACCGTGGTCGGCTTCATCGGCCCGGAGTACCTGTACAACGGCAAGCAGATCATCCGTGCCGGCCTGGAAGACCACTTCTGCGGCAAGCTGCTGGGCGTGCCGATGGGCTGCGATATCTGCTACACCAACCATGCCGAGGCCGACCAGGACGACATGGACACGCTGCTGACGCTGCTGGGGGTGGCCGGGATCAACTTCATCATGGGCATCCCCGGCTCCGACGACATCATGCTCAACTACCAGACCACCTCGTTCCACGACGCGCTGTACGCACGCCAGACCCTGGGCCTGAAACCAGCCCCGGAGTTCGAGGCGTGGCTGGCGCGCATGGGCATCTTCACCCAGGCCGATGGCCGGGTGCGGTTTGGCGACAACCTGCCACCGGCCTTCCGCCAGGCGCTGGCGCAACTGGGATAAGCGAGCCATGGACAAGCAACCCACGCAGCACGACAACAGCGACAACCCCTGGCTCGACCTGCGCCGCCTGACCCCGGCGCGCATCGCCCTGGGGCGCACCGGTACCAGCCTGCCGACCCGCGCACAGCTGGACTTCCAGTGCGCCCACGCCCAGGCCCGCGATGCCGTGCACCTGGCATTCGACCATGCGGGCCTGCGCGAACAGCTGAGCGAACGCGGGCGCGACAGCATCCTCTTGCACAGCGCCGCCAGCGACCGCCACAGCTACCTGCAACGCCCGGACCTGGGGCGGCGCCTGCATGAGGAATCGGCCCGGCAACTGCGCGAGCATGCCCAGGCCAACCCGGGCGGGGTCGACCTGGCGATCATCGTGGCCGACGGCCTCTCGGCCCTGGCGGTGCACCGGCACACGCTGCCGTTTCTCAACCGTCTGCAGGAGCACATCGATGCCGAGGGATGGTCCACCGCCCCGGTGGTGCTGGTGGAGCAGGGCCGGGTGGCGGTGGCCGATGAAGTCGGCGAATTGCTGGGCGCGAAAATGACCGTGATCCTGATCGGCGAACGTCCGGGCCTGAGCTCCCCCGACAGCCTGGGCCTGTATTTCACCTACAGCCCCAGGGTCGGCCTCACCGACGCCTACCGCAACTGCATTTCCAACGTACGCCTGGAGGGGCTGAGCTACGGCATGGCCGCCCACCGCCTGCTGTACCTGATGCGCGAGGCCTGCCGTCGGCAGCTCTCGGGGGTCAACCTGAAGGATGAAGCCCAGGTCCAGACCCTGGAATCAGACGCCGACACCCCTAAAAATGGAAACTTCTTACTCGGCAATGATTGAGAACTGACCACTTTTTAGCGGATTGCGCTTTTTTCGCGCTTTAGGCAGCATCTGGGGTGACGGCTGCCCGAGGTTCGCCGCCACTCCCCATGGACCCGAGGCCTGCTTATGCGAATTATCAAAGCAACTCTTGAGCATCTGGATCTGCTCGCCCCTCTGTTCGTCAAATACCGCGAGTTCTATGGGCAATTGCCCTATCCGGACTCTTCGCGCTCGTTTCTGGAAAAACGCCTGGAGCGCGACGAGTCGATCATCTACCTGGCGCTGCCGGACGACGATGACAACAAGCTGATGGGTTTCTGCCAGCTGTACCCGAGCTTTTCGTCGCTGTCGCTCAAGCGCGTATGGATACTCAATGACATCTATGTGGCCGAAGACTCGCGGCGCATGCTGGTGGCCGACAACCTGATGCGCGAGGCGAAGAAACTGGCCAAGGACACCAACGCCGTGCGCCTGCGTGCCTCGACCAGCAGCGACAACGAGGTGGCAATGAAGACCTACGAGTCGATGGGGTTCAAGGCAGATACCGAGTTCAAGAGCTATATCCTCCCGATCCATTCCGACTGACGGGCATCCTTCGTCAGCAAAGCCGGCTTCCACAGGTCTGCGCACTGGCCATGTAGGCGCCAGCCTTGCTGGCGATGGGCTGCATAGCAGCCCCGCTGCGCTGGCGCCCAGAAATCCGCCGCTACAAACTGCTCCGCCATAATCACGCCATGCCCGTATAATGCGGCCTTTCAATTTGTGTGAAATTTTACCCTTACCCCGGGTAACGGCTACACACTTCGCACTGCCAGTCCTCGCATGCCCGTAGAGCCGGGTCTTGAACAAGGTGCCGTACATGGATTTCAACCCGCTGGACCTCATTCTGCATCTCGATACCTACCTCGATTTGCTGGTCAACAATTACGGTCCGTGGATCTACGCCATCCTGTTCCTGGTGATCTTCTGCGAGACCGGCCTGGTCGTCATGCCGTTCCTGCCGGGCGATTCGCTGCTGTTCATCGCCGGTGCCGTGGCCGCCGGCGGCGGCATGGACCCGGTACTGCTGTGCGGCCTGCTGATGGCGGCAGCCATCCTGGGCGACAGCACCAACTACGTGATCGGGCGAACGGCCGGGGAACGCCTGTTCCGCAACCCCGACTCGAAGATCTTCCGCCGCGACTACCTGCAGCAGACCCACGACTTCTACGAACGCCATGGCGGCAAGACCGTCACCCTGGCGCGCTTCCTGCCGATCCTGCGCACCTTCGCGCCTTTCGTCGCGGGCCTGGCAAAAATGGTCTATCCGCGTTTTCTGATGTTCAGCGTCGCCGGCACCATCCTGTGGGTGTGTGGCCTGGTGACGCTGGGCTACTTCTTCGGCAACGTGCCGTTCATCAAGTCCAACCTGTCGCTGATGATCGTGGCGATCATCCTGCTATCGCTGGTGCCGATGATCATCGGCCTGGTGCGCAGCCGCATGGGCCGTGGCCAGGCCAAGGCCCAGTAACCCGCGCACATGTGGAGCCTGAGCGCCTGGCGGCGCCGTCGTACCCTGGCCCGCTACCCGATCGAGCCGCAGCAGTGGCAGCGGGTACGCGAGGGCCTGCCGATGCTCGACGGCATCAGCGACGAAGAAGATCACTGGCTGCGTGAAGCCTGCATCCTGTTCCTGCAGCAAAAGCACCTCACCACCCTGCCCGGCGTCGACGCCGATGCCGAGCAGCGCCTGCACCTGGCGGCCCAGGCGCAACTGCCGCTGCTGCACCTGGGCGATCTGAACTGGTACCAGGGCTTCCATGAAATCGTGCTGTACCCCGATGACTTCGTCAGCCCCCAGCGCCACCGTGATGCCAGCGGTGTGGAGCATGAATGGGACGGCGAACACAGTGGCGAGGCCTGGCAGCAGGGCCCGGTGATCCTGGCCTGGCCCGGGGTGCTGGCCAGCGGTGGCTGGGAAGGCTACAACCTGGTGATTCACGAGCTGGCGCACAAGCTCGACATGCTCAACGGCGATGCCAATGGCCTGCCGCCGCTGCATGACAGCATGCGCGTGGCGGACTGGGCGCAGGCCATGCAGCAGGCCTACGACGATCTCAACCGCCAGCTTGACCGCAACCCCGATGCCGAAACGGCCATCGACCCCTACGCCGCGGAAAACCCGGCCGAATTCTTCGCCGTGACCAGCGAATACTTCTTCAGTGCCCCGGACCTGCTGATGCAGGCCTACCCCGCGGTTTACGCGCAACTGAGCGCGTTCTACCGCCAGGATCCGCTGGCCCGCCTGCAACAGCTGCAACGTAGCCATCCGCACTACCAGCACACGACTAATTGACCAGGCCGGGCATCTGGCCGGGCGTGGCAAGCGTTACGGAATGTGCCTATAATCGCGACCAATTTTTGGCCAAACATGGGGGCAATGCCCAATGAGCTACAGCAAGATTCCGGCTGGCAAAGACCTGCCGAACGACATCTACGTCGCCATCGAGATTCCAGCCAACCACGCACCGATCAAGTACGAGATCGACAAGGACAGCGATTGCCTGTTCGTGGACCGCTTCATGGCCACCCCGATGTTCTACCCGGCCAACTACGGCTTCATCCCCAACACCCTGGCTGACGACGGTGATCCGCTGGACGTGCTGGTGGTGACCCCGTACCCGGTAGCCCCAGGTTCGGTGATCCGTGCTCGCCCGGTCGGTATCCTGCACATGACCGACGACGGCGGCGGCGACGCCAAGGTCATCGCCGTACCGCACGACAAGCTGTCGCAGCTGTACGTCGACGTCAAAGAGTACACCGACCTGCCGGCACTGCTGCTGGAGCAGATCAAGCACTTCTTCGAGAACTACAAGGATCTGGAGAAAGGCAAGTGGGTCAAGATCGACGGCTGGGGTGACGCAGAAGCGGCCCGTGCCGAGATCACCAAGTCGGTGGCAGCCTACAAGGGCTAAGCACTGCGCTTGAGGAAAAGCCCCGCGATTGCGGGGCTTTTTTGCATCTGCGGCTCGCTGCTTGAACCAACAGCGTCCGATTATTCCTACAACACCAACAGAACCCCCTGTAATACCCCCGCTTTTGCCCGCGAAACACTTCAACCCAATGTTTATATAAACCCTTCTTTTCCCTCACTAAACTCAATCACCATGAATACATCTGGTGATCGTTTGAAAGCGCTCCTGCGCGAGTGCAACCTGACCGCTTCCGACTTTGCCGCCCAGCGCGGGGTGACGCCGCAGCATGTGAACAACTGGTTCCAGCGCGGCGTGCCCATGGCGCGTCTGGACGAGATTGCCGAGCTGCTGTGCGTACGCCCTCGCTGGTTGCGCACCGGCGAGGGCCCCAAGCACCACAACCCGCTGCCGCGGGTCAGCCGCAACCGTGGCGAGCAGGAGCAGCAGGCCCCGGACCACAGCCTGTTCGCCGCGCATGGCGAGCAGGACGTGCTGCTGCCCTTCTACCATGCGCAGCCCCGGCAGTTTGCCGAAATCCCTGGCCGCCACCTGCGTTTGCCGCGCTGTGCGCTGGACAACCTCGGGGTAGATGCTGCGCAGGCGCTTTGCGTGAGCATGCCCGACTACAACATGAACCCCTTGCTGCAGTACGGCGCGACCTTGGCGATAGACCGCAGCCTGACCCGCGTGATCGAGGGCGAGATATACGCGCTGCTGCACAACGGGCGCTTGCGCGTGCACACCTTGAGCGAACGGGCCAATGGCGCATTGCGTCTGCACAGCCATGACGGTGACGAATTTCCGAGCGAAACCTACAGCCTGTCGCAAATCCGCAACCAGGGTCTGGAGGTGCTGGGGTGGGTGTTCTGGTGGGCTCACCTGCGGGATGATCGCCCGCGCTAAAGCGGTTGCAGCGGTTTTTTTTGCTGGGCATTGCGATCCATTCCCAGTATGCTGTGCCGCACTCAAGCCCCGGTTGCAGCCTTGCATCCTGAGGGCGTGGCGCGGCACACACTGCCCCCGCCACCCCCGGCCCCAGCGCCGGATCACGATTTGAAGGCGGTTGCGGCTTACCAAAAGTCAGCCAAGACTGTCCCCGAGAAGCCGGCCACAAGCCGGCTTTTTAATTGTCCGAAATAATCCTATCCCATCCGATAATCTTCCTGATAGCGTAGCTATTCCGGGGGTTTTAAGCATTTCCCTGTCCGATGGCGTTCAAAGCCATTCGATCTCATCCGACGATGAAGTGGGGGGACAGGTGGGGGGACAAAACTGCGACAGGGGAAATCTAATGGGTAAGCTGAATCCGAAACAAGTCGAAAACCTGACCGAACCCGGCACCTATGAAGATGGTGATGGGCTTCGCTTGGTCGTCAAACCTACTGGGCGTAAATCCTGGCTGCTTCGCTTCCAACTGGCGGGCCGTCGTAGAGAGATGGGGCTGGGCTCATTCCCTGAGGTGAGTCTCAAGAAGGCGAGACAAGACGCCAGCGCTAAACGCAGCCAACTGAGTGATGGCATTGATCCCCTATCAGCCAGGGACATAGAGCGCGCCGCTCAACGGGAAGCCCAGCGTGCAAGTGAAGCCAAGCAGATGAAGTTCGAGACTCTGGCAGCAGAATACCGCGATGCTCACGGCTCGGCGTGGTCGGAGAAATGGCGTAAGGGATGGCTGCGAAAGCTAGAGCTGTATGCGTTTGATCACATAGGCAAGCTGTCAGCCGAAGACATCGGCACTCCCGAAGTGCTTAAGGTGTTGCAACCCATCTGGGCCACCAAGACTAGAACCGCTGACGAGGTGCGTGGGCAAATAGAACAGATCCTGGACGCGGCCAAGGCACGCAATCTGCGACAGGGTGAGAACCCTGCTCGCTGGCGCGGGCACTTAGACAATCTGTTGAGCCGCTCTGAAAAGAGGAAAGCTCGGAAGCGTGAGCACTTTGAAGCATTGCGCTGGCAGGAAGTGCCGGAACTGATGATAAAGCTCAGGGCAAATTCCACTCCCCCGTCCTGGGCCGCTCAACTGCTGATCATGACCAGCGCACGCGCCCACATGGTTAGGTTCGCTCGTTGGGATGAGTTTGATCTAGAGGCTGGAACTTGGTCCCTGCCAGACGAGCGAATGAAGATGCGAGTAGCTTTCGTAATTCCGCTTGCCAAGGAAGTCGTAGAGCTGGTGAAGAGGATCCCGCGAGATGAGGGAAGTCCCTTTCTCTTCCCAGGCCAAGGCAAGACAGGGGTAATGCACGCAAACGCTATACGAACCCTACTGCATGACATGGGTTATGAGCACATCACTCGTCATGGGTTTCGGTCTTCATTTCGTGATTGGGCCGGTGAATGCACCCATTACCCACGGGAGGTCTGTGAAATGGCGCTAGCACATGACGAGCGTGATCAGACTGAAGGTGCATACTCTCGCTCGGACTTTCTGGATAAGAGGCGCTTACTTATGAATGACTGGAGCATATTTACAACCCCTCCGCCAACAACCTGAATATAAAGTTTATCTAGAGGTCGCCGCCTCGAAATATATAATCAGCGCACAAAGCAAGGCGCCTCAAGGCGGCAAAACCCACCGAGTGACACATTGCAGATGCCGCTCTAAATCATGAGATGAGAAAACTTTAAATCTCTAGGGAGACAGACAAGATCGCGCAAAGCTATCAAAGCTTGGCGAACCCAATACTTCTATACGTTCATGCCGGCTCAGGGCCGGCATCAAGAATCCAACTTTACATTAGAGATAGTTAGGGCTCAACACGAAACACTTCAGCGCAACTAGGACAAGATACATCTCGCCCCTTTAACGCATGTCGAAAATAGTGATCTCGAACCTTACCTTTCTTCTCTATACTCGTAACAATAAATTCGTAAACATCAAAGTCTAATGAGATCCAATTCCTGTCCACATATTCTGAAAGCGCCTTGGAAAGCGTATTAGCGGCCTCAGCATAACTACGCCACGGATTGGCAGGGCTAGGCACTAACAATTCAGCTAACATCTCATAAATGTCTTCTCTTATCTTTTTTCCAACCTTAGCCCCCAAAACCCTTCCATTATAAGCCAAATTCACTACAGACATAAAATTCTGCATCCCATCGAATCTACCAATCTCTAATGCAGATCTCATAGCAAGTATTGCCGAAGCTTCAGGACGCCCCTCCGTAAGCCTCGACACCGCCGCCTCATAATAAAGAACCGCATAGAAAAATCTCTCTTTCAACTCTACCGTACCACGAGCATCACCCTCCCTCAGCCAACATTTCAAAATATCCCTCTCAGAAACAACCCCCTGCTTTTCCACAAATCGAGAAACATGCTTTCTAAAAAGATGGAACGATTCCTTTGGCCAAAATTTTCTAAGCGAAAACCGCAACATCGCTCGCAACTTTGACAGTGCAACATAAGCCCCTGCACCCTCAACTTCCGCAACTGAATTGTACGCACGCATAAAACCTCAGCCATTTCAATTAAGAATCACAACTCCTTTTTTACCTTCCTGCACAAGGCGAATCAGCCCATCACGGGCAAGCTTTTCGTATATATCCTCCAGCCTATCTGAATCTCTAAGTCTATTTGGACAATGACGTCTAATATAGGTTTTATCAACGCTCCGCTCACCTTTTTTATCATAATTCGACCTAATCCAAGCGTGGAGCTCACTGGCATCGTTCTCTAGCATGGTATCAGGGCTGAATACTTTATTAAACTGACGTGAAAACCAATAACCAAGCTCAATTGACGCCCGCATCGTCGTCTCAGAAACATCCCCCTCGCGACCCTCAAATATATGAAATATAGCAGCCAATCTGATCATATTTTCAGCAAGCTTTGATGCATGATCTGGCGCCCACCCATAAGTCCCATCTTCCGAAATTTCTTTTTCTATCTGATTGCGCGTATTGTTCCAGATCTCACTAGCACGTTCCGACAATCGAATCGCTTTTCGAGTACACTTGCCAAAACGACGACCATCAGCATACTCTTTCAGAAGAGCAACTGCCTTATCTCCAAACCTCTCGCAAGCGTCCCATCGCTCTTCAGATCCGTCAGTAATTCTAGAACCTTGAGTGGACTTAGGCCGGCAAAATAAGAAACGAGAAGTAAGACCCGTACCTCTTGCAGCATCTCCCTTGATCTCGTTGAATGACTCAAAAACACTAGGCTGAATCATTAAGCAAAGGGCAAGTCTTGCATCGAGCACCTGATAGGACTCACTTGAAACACGCCCCACCCGCACACCATCCCCACTCCAGACTGAATTGATTTTATCGAAATGTTGAAATGCTCCTCCTTTCAGAATCCCTGACGCTTCGCTGGAGTGAATCGCCCCTGGTTTCCTAGACACTCTCCAAGCTCAGGAAATAGCGTTTCTCATACTCTACTGGAGACAGCTGCATAGCACTGCTGTGTCGGCGTTTAGGGTTATAGAACATCTCGATGTAATCGAAAATATCACTTCGGGCTTCTTCACGGGTTGTGTAGATCTTTCGTCGGACTCGCTCCCGCTTCAAAAGCTGGAAAAAGCTCTCGGCTACGGCATTGTCGTGGCAGTTTCCCCGCCGGCTCATGCTGCTGATTACATTGTTGGCCTTCAAGAAACTTTGCCAATCCGAGCTACTGAACTGACTGCCTTGATCTGAGTGAATCATCACTTGCTGCTGAGGCTTGCGTCGCCAAACAGCCATCAACATCGCGTCGATAGCTAGGTCGCTGCTCATCCTTGGCTTCATTGACCAACCAATTACTTGGCGTGAGAACAGATCCAGCACTACCGCGAGGTAGAGCCACCCTTCATAGGTGCGGATGTAAGTGATATCTGTCACCCAGACCTTGTTCGGCTCACTGACCTTGAACTGCCGCGCGAGGTGGTTGGGCGAGGCCACTGTTGGTTTTCCACCATAGAACCCTGGACGCCGCCGATAGCCCGTTTGAGAACGCAGCCCCTCCGCCTGCATCAAGCGCCCGACTCGATTTCGACCGCATTCCTCTCCCAGCTCACGCAGGTCATCGTGAATTTTGCGGTAGCCGTATACACCTCCGCTTTCCAGCCAAGCGTGTTTGATCAAGCCAAGCAGACGTTGATCTTCTTTTGCTCGGGAAGATTGAGGCTCGGCCAGCCAGGCGTAATAACCGCTGGGGTGCACCTTGAGGGTATGGCAAAGGCGCCGCACCGGGTAATCAGTCGAGTGCTTCTTGATGAAGGCGTACTTCAGCCGCACTCCTTGGCAAAGTACGCGGCGGCCTTTTTTAAGATGTCTCGCTCTTCCGTCACGCGCTTGAGTTCAGCGCGTAGCTTGCGCAGTTCGGCCTGCTGATCGTCGTCTTGCTGACGCTGCTCTTGGGGCTTGCTGTAGACCTTGATCCAGGCGTAAAGGCTGTGCACGGACATACCCAGGCGCTGGGCGACATCGGCGACAGGTTTGCCTTTCTCGGTCACTTGCTTGACCGCTTCGATCTTGAATTCTTCGGGGTAACGCTGACGACTCATGGCTCCTCCTATTTGGGCCTCATTATGAGGCTTGGAGGTGTCTACGAAACTAGGGGCGATTCAAGGTGCCGCACAATACCCGCTTCGATTCGAAGGCAGTGAAGAAGCAACTCGGCATTGCCGTCTCGCAATGGGATGAGTTTATGTACCGCATGCGCCATCTCGCTGAGCGCAAGGTGAAGTGGCCTGAGGCTTTGGGGTACTTCATGAACGTGCTGTGCGAGGTCAATCCGAGCAATCAGCTACCGGAGCAATTACCCAATGAGCGGGCCTTGCGCAAGGTACAAGATCTGTATGAAGGCCGTGGTCGGGGCAGCCAGCTCGAATCGGCACATGGCACCGCCTGGGGCCTACTCAATGCGGTGACGGAGTACGTCGATCATGAGCGCCGCGCCCGTAGCAATGAGTACCGCATGGACTCGGCGTGGTTTGGTCAAGGTGCGCAGATCAAGCAACGCGCCCTGGATGCAGCCCTGCGTCTTGCCGCTTAACCCTTCTCGTCAATCGCCACGCCCGGTCAGCCTTGTGCTGGTCGGACGTATTTATGCCTGCAAGGTGAACACGATGAAAGCAACCTCATTGAATAGTAGTACCCCTAAGCCCCGCCCTGCCCTTCGCCTGGTCAGCACTAAAGAGCTGCCGCGTGAGGACTGGCTCGCCATACGTAAACGAGGCATCGGTAGCTCCGACGCAGGCGCGGCGGTTGGCCTCAACCCGTACAAATCGCAGTTGGAGTTATGGCTCGAAAAGACCGGTCGCGATGCCACGTTACCGAAAATAGATCCTCATGATGAAGAGAGCCCAGCCTATTGGGGCAATGTGCTGGAACCCATCGTCGCTTGGCACTACAGCAAGCGCACCAAAAACAAGGTGCGACGGATCAACGCCGTGCTGCAGCATCCGAATCCCAAATTACCCTGGATGCTCGCCAACATCGACCGCGAGGTGATCGGCGCAGACGACGTACAGATCCTCGAATGCAAAACTGCCGGCATAAATGGGGCACGCCTTTGGAAGGACGGCGTCCCCGAGTATGTGCAGCTTCAAGTGATGCACCAGCTCGCCGTTACTGGCAAGCAGGCCGCGGATGTGGCGGTACTGCTGGGCGGTCAGCACCTGGAGATCCATCGCATAGAGCGTGACGAGCAAATGATCGCTCGCCTGATCGAACTGGAGCGCAAGTTCTGGACCTACGTGGAAACCGATACCCCGCCACCGGCCGACGGTAGCGCATCGGCTGAAGCAGCTTTGCGCTGCTTGTACCCAGAAGACAACGGCCAGACCGTCGACTTCAGCAGTCGCGCCGGTTTAGCAGCGGCCTACCTGGAACTCAAGGCCGTTCGCCAGTCCATCGGCGAGAAGGAAACGCGCGAGGCCCAGCTCAAGCAGATACTGCTGCAGGCCATGGGCGAGGCCACCCGAGCGGATTTTTCCAGCGGTTACATCAGCTGGAAGAAATCCAAGGACAGTGCCGTACTCGATGTCCAACGCCTATTGCAAGAGAAACCCTACCTACAAGTTCGCTACACCAAAACCAAGGAAGGCAGTCGTCGCTTCCTGATCAACTGACTCCGCTATTCCCCAATTCTCTCCCCTTGGCCAGTCCATTCAGTTCGCGCTGCGTGGCTGGCCTTTTTTCATTTCCAGGAGAACCATCATGTTGAAAGGCTTAGCCCTGACACCCCCTGTGCTCGGACGCATCTCCATCGGCAAAATCGTCGAGAGAAACGGCAAGCGCCTACCGGAGAAAGATGATCAGTTCACCATTACATCCCAGGTACAAAGTAGGGATGGCTGGCTACTACACCCACTCAACGACGAACTGCGCCAGAGTAAGGAAGACAAGCTGCGCAGCATCCCGGTACGTCTTCTGTTCAACGAACCGGAGCTGAATTTCCGGGCCGACTACACCCTGTTCGACCGCCAGTCTGGACGACCGCTGTGTGTCGGCAATGGCGAGGCCTGTAAACGTGTCACGCAGGACGGTATGCAATCACTGCCCTGCCCCTCGCCGGATGTTTGTTCATTAGCCAAAGGCGGAGCCTGCAGGCCCTATGGCCGGTTGAACGTGCTAATCGGTGATGACGATCCACTCGGCAGTTTCGTGTTCCGCACTACCGGCTTCAACAGCATCCGTACCCTGGCCGCTCGCCTGCATTACTTCCAGGCTATCTCGGGCAACCGCTTGGCCTGCCTACCGCTGGAGTTGCGCCTGCGTGGCAAGTCGACACGACAGAGTCATGGCACACCGATTTTCTACGTCGACCTGACCGTGCGCGGCGGCATGGACATCGCAGAGATGCTGCAGTCTGCCAACGAACTTGAGACCCAACGGCAATCAGCGGGATTTGATCAGGTAGCGTTGGATGAGGCGGCACGTCGAGGCTTTAGCAACGGCGCTTTTGAGGACAATGAGGAAGACAGCGGCGCTGTGATTGAAGAGTTCTTTTCAAGCCCGGATGCAACCGCCGCCACCGAACTATGCAAAGCACCACAAACCTACTCCAACGCTTTGGCCGACAAGCTCGAAGCGCTCGCAACTCAAACTCATTGACCTAGCACCTGCCTGACTTCAGGAAGACTTTGGAGGCCCGAAATGACCCTACTGCGATTTCTGCTTTGCCTGTTTGCGTTCATTGGCGCGTTGGCGGCAGCCGGCACGTTGGTCGTAAGCATTGTGTTGATGTTGCGTTTCCCGCCACTGCTGGTCGGCGTACTGCTGGCGTGCTGGATTCTGAATCGCCTGCTTAAGGTGTTGAGCGCATCGATCCAGAGCAATCCCAGCAAAAACGCTGCCACGTAACGGTGGCCAGACAGCGCATAGCCACACTCACCCATTAGGAGAATGAACGATGATCAGACAGTGTTTGATCTGCGACTCCCAAGCCGTCCTCAACCTGGAGGCCGCAAGGGGCATTGCCTTGCTATTCGGCCTGGCCGATGGAGCACTACGGGGAGCTCAGAACACGCATGAGAGCCCGCAGGACCGTCCCAGATACAACTCACTCCTGAACGGGCTGGCCGCTATCGCTCCAGCCTACCCATCAGCGCTGCGAGTTGCTGAAGATGTCGGAAAGTATCAGTTCGCGGGGTTCGATTGTTTATGCCTGCGTTGCGGCGCGCTCTTCGACGAGGACGCCGCAGAGCAGGCGTCTCTGCCGCCGTGAAACCGCTGCTCAGCCACGACCGAGACGCTCAACAAGCCCTTCCACCATGCCCATGACGAGCGTACGGTCGCTCGTGTCCAGCGTCGACAACAGATCGTAAAGCCGGCGCGCCTGATCTTCCGGACGTGAACTTCCCTCGGTCAGCAAGTCGGCTGTCTGACAACCAAAAACGTTCGCTAACTCCACCAATCGCTCGACGTTGGGCATCACGATCCCGCGCTCGATGCGCGAAACCGCCTCACTGCCAATCCCAAGCCTCTCGGCGACCTGCTCCTGACTCAGCTTGCAACGAACACGCTGGCGAGCAATTGCTTGGCCCACCATCTCCGCCAGTTGCTTCGATTCGGTTTTTGACATGCCACCCTCCAGTTCAACCTGGATAGTTGGCGATCAACCTATTGACATGAAGGACCTCCCAAACCGAGACTCAACCCAAAAAGTTGATATGCGACTTTTTCTCTAAACCACTATCTCTTGCAGGGAGCTCAGAAAATCCATGATCGTCGTAACCGGTCTGAATGAAGCGCAAATTGAAGGTCTCGTGAAGAGCAAAGCGTGCTTCGAGATCCATGGCCTCAGGGGCAATTTCATGGCAGGTATTAAACTTGTCGAAACCAAGATTGAAAGTCTGGGACTGAAGTGTCGAGTCACAAGTGATGTGAAAAGTACTGTGGTACAGGGCGGCGCACTTGGTGCTGTATTCAGCGTCCTGACAACACCTGCAACATTGACCATAGCAACATTGACGGCCGTAGCAGGTGTGGGCCATGCGCTCGTTACTTACAACCCCGACTACGAAATCCTCAAAGACTACGTCAATAAAAAGCTCAGGGTCACGTACAAGAAATAGCAGCTTTGCTCAGCCCCCTCGTCAAACCCTTCACAGTAAGAAATAAACCATGAAACGTATTCTCAGCATGCTCCTTCTCGCGTTCTGTGCTCACGCCACCGCCTCCGTGGACTATTACGAAGGCAATGGCTTGTTCTTCCCGGATGAGACCTCACTGAAGGGCCTCCCCGAAGCCATCCCATGTAACATGAAGAAGATTTACACTGGCCAGACCATCTTGAACTGTACTTGGCTGGCCAACGCACGCGCTATCCCGATCTGGGACGCTAACCGTCGCGTTGACATCAACTACAACAACCAGATCAGTGGCATGTGTCAACGTGGCAAGTGCCGTGTGAGCAACGCAATGGTGGGTGAGTGGAGCCAGGACATCCCGTTCCTGATCTCGATCTGGTACCGGATCGGTAGCAGTACGGATGGCAAGCCAGTTGCCTACCGCAACGACGTCTCTCGCCAAGTGTCCTACGCAGAAGCCGGCAGCCAGCTCATGCAGCTCTACTTAGATGCAGGTGTCCCGGACAATGAACTGGTTTCGACCTTCGACAAGCGTTATGAGGGTGGCTACGCCGCCTGGCAAGCTCAAAAGGGAAACGCCCAGGCAAAGGTTCAGTCACCTTCCAGCTCGGCCCAGTCCAAATGGCCTGACGTCAAGACTGCCTGGTGCAACCCACGCATGGATGACGATTGCTACATCAACAGCAAAAAAGTCCCTATTGCCGAACTGGGTAAATGGCTACCGGACATAAGCGAATCGAATGCCGACCAGCTAGGCGGCCACTGTGAAACAATCCTCTGCTTCGACAAAGACGACCAGCCGATGGGTTACCTGTTGCAATAAATGACCTGAGCACTGCGACGCAGGTTTGAACAGTCGCCTTGCTAGTCCTACATAGGGGGCATGCGCCCCCTATTGACTTCATTTCAGTTTTTATTTTTTGGCCAAGTACATAGCCGTGTTCATGCCGCTTCGCCTGCCACCAATTTGGACTCATTCGGTATTGCCCGTTCGTTCTTTGCGTACCTGCATGGACTTGACCCTTAGGATTGCCACTGAGGAGTCAATTGCATCCATGCAGACCAACCGTTTGCATTCGACTTGACCGGCTACCGCTGTGGTGATGACCGGTAGAGAACGGCAACCAGCCCCTTGATGTGAATCGCCCCGGATTTTCTACCTTAGCCATCCTTTGCGTAGGCATCTGCCACGGAGCGGCTTCATCCGCAGATGCTGGGCGTCCTTGACTAGGTACCGCACCGCTTTATGAACATTCCGCCGGATCGTTCGATCGCTCCGCAGGATCATGCCGATACCACGCCCGTCTCCGTACTTTTCCTTGTCGTGGTTGCAGCTATCGAAGTAGCCCTGCCCCCTAGTGATTCGCTCCCATAACTCACCAATCTGCTGGGCCTTGTAGACGTCTCCACGCACTTCGTTGCCATTGAAGAAGTAGGCCGCATGGATGTGGTACCCCCTACCATCATTTCGATCCCCCTGTTCCATCGCACAGATGTAGCCAATGAGATGGCTGAAGATCGGGTTGCGCTCATGCTCCGCAATCAGTCGATCCAGGTCGTCGAACACGTGCTCGACGCGTAACCTAGCTTGAGCTTCCGCACGGTAGTAGAGATTGATCCTGACGATGATGGTGCGTGAGTAGCGATCAACCACAGCGTCGGAGTAGTCACAGACTCGGATCTCCTGCTTCTTAGCCTGGAGGCGGAGGTCATCCTTCCTGCGGAGATACCATCGCTCACGAGTCAACTGACGGATCCGGGCGACCAGGACGTTCATGCTGCGGTGATGGTCGAGATAGGCCGTACCCTCTTCATTCAAGCAGACAGGACCGGTAGGGCGACGTTCCAGCCCAATGTCCTGGCATGCTTCCCTAAACGCTTGCAGGTGCTCGCTGTAGCGGTATTCAACTCGGTCGTCGAACAAATCCAACATCTGGCGGATGTGAGTGAAATACCTGGAGAGCCTGGTCTCCTCAACTCGTTCATAACCTGCACGGGTTTGTCTGAACCTGAATGCTGCGCTGTCATGCTGCTCGATGGCCTGGACGAGTCGCTCGATCTGGATGGCTGTGTCGGACTGGGAAAGGTGGGTATAGGTATTGCGCTTGGTCATGATGATGTACCTGATTGGTTGTCTGCATATCAGGTAGGTGCTCTGTGTACTTTTTAACTGATGACCTATCGCTAGCTTGAGGTAGGTACCGCTTAACCTAGATAGATAAAACACACTTAATAATTACTTATTGATAGATAATAGCTATATAACTAGAAGCACCTCACCCCACGGCGTCCGATCTCGATCAGGCTTGCCAATGCTGCTCCCCAATGCCAAGTCTGCCGAGAGATTGACCCATTTGAATCCTGGGGGAGTTAGCTGAGAAAACAGTGTTATCGCCAGCGCAAAATTGTCCTAGTCACCGAAATTCTGATGCCCAAGCTCCTACCTTGTGAGCCATTACCAGTGCTGCATTTTTGCCGATTGGTTGGTGGGAAATTGCGCCCCACTTGACCACTCATTTGCATTGCTACTGACCACTCGTTTGCATGGGATATGACCAGCCGTTTGCATTCGACTTGACCAAAATTTGCGGTAGCGGGCACCGGCAGAGAACGGCCAAAAGCGGACGATTGCTGGCAGGTATTCAAGCTATGTCCCCAGGCCCTGGGGAAATAGCTTGGGGTTTGAGAAAGCCTGCTTAAGGTGGTCGTACACCAATCGCACCCGCTTCGATACAGGACCCTGCTGCGGGCGGTATATGAACAGATCCCATGGTGCTGGAGCGTGATCAGCCAAAACGGCAACCAGCTTTCCTGACCGCAGATGAGGCTCAGCCAGATAGGCAGGAATTTGGCCAAAACACATGCCTGCCAGGGTGGCTTCCAATTCCGTATCTGGATCATCACAGATAAGCGCTGGCTGCCTGGGCGCGAACGTTTGCCCGTCGGCAAATAGCCAAGGCCAAGGGCGGCCATTTTTCCGGTCGATCAGGACTGAAAGTGGCAGCTTAGCTAAGGCATCCAAAGATTTAGGTGGTGTCTTTTGGCCTATGAGAGACGGGCACGCGACAACGTAAAACGGCACGGGAGCTAAGGCACGTGCAACGTAGCGCCGGTCGCGAATAACCCCCACCCGGATACCAATATCGATATGCGCTTCAACGGCATCAGTCATCTGATCTTCCAAGCGGAGATCGAATTGCAGGTCAGGATGTGCAGCGGCCAGGGGCTGAAGAAACGGTATTAGGAAGCGCCTGCCAATAGCATGTGGAGCCGTAATCCCCACCCTACCTGACAGCTCAGGCTCCGTCCTGTGCGACCGGAATAGCGTATCGAAATGATCCAGAGCTGACCTGGCATCTTTGGCGTAATCCTGACCGAAAGCAGTGATGCTCACCTGGCGGGTATTGCGGTGGAACAGTGATTCGCCAAGCTCAGTTTCCAGGGCTTGAATGGCTCGAGTCACCCCTTGTGGGGAGATGCCTAATCGAGTTGCCGCTTCGCGGAAGCTACCTGCCTCTGCTGCTGTGCAAAAAATCCTAACCATCTCCATGCGGTTAAGCATGTTGCCCCTCCCATTTATTCCATTTTCAGGAATAGCATAATCCAATCATTTCCATTTATTGAGATCAATCATGGGTCTAAAGTTTGCGCACTGCCAGGTTAACCAGCCATGGCGAAGTACAAACCCGCCGATGAGGTTCTCAGCATGAGCAATAACATTTCTGGAAAAGTTGTCGTTATCACCGGTGCCAGTAGCGGCCTGGGTGAGGTTACTGCACGCCACCTTGCTGCGCTTGGCGCTCGCGTAGTGCTGGCTGCACGTCGCAAAGATAAACTCGACGCATTGGTGGCTGAGCTGACCAATGCAGGTGGTCAGGCAATCGCGTATCAGACCGATGTTACCTCTCAGGAAGAGGTCAAAACGCTCATTCAAGGTGCCGTGGACACCTACGGTCGCATTGATGTACTGATCAACAATGCCGGACTGATGGCGATTGCACCGCTCAGCGATACTCGCACTGACGAGTGGGATCGCATGATCGATATCAACATCAAGGGTCTGCTGTACGGAGTCGCGGCTGCATTGCCAGTCTTCCAGAAACAAAACAGTGGTCACTTCATCAACATCGCATCGGTTGCAGGCCTGAAGGTGTTCAGCCCAGGTGGCACCGTGTACAGCGGCACCAAGTTTGCTGTGCGGGCTATCTCCGAAGGACTGCGTCACGAAGTCGGTGGCAGCATCCGCACCACGACTATCGAACCGGGCGCCGTGGACTCCGAACTGAAATTCGGCAGCACCCACCAACAGAGCCGCGATTTCGTGGTGGACTTCTACAAGCATGCAATTCCCGCCGAATCGGTCGCTCGAGCTATCGCCTTCGCAATTGAGCAGCCTGCTGACGTGGATATTAACGAGATCGTTCTGCGCCCAACCGTGCAGGAATTCTAATGAGTTGAGGGCCTGTCTCTTCGGCGTCAGGCCCCGCTTATCTGGAGTGAAAAGCGGTGAGTGCCACATGGCCCGGAAGAAAAGAAGCAAGCGCTCGATGTAGGTGCTGAATGCCCTGCTATTGTTCAGCAGCTTGCAGCTGTTAGTGGGGCTGACAACGGATTGATGGCAACGGTTATGGAGAGCTATCTACGGGAAGAGTTTCCCAGTAGCGAAATCAGGAGCGATTCGCAGAACAAGTCCATTGACGAGACCATCTCCATCGTCCGCTCCTACCTGCGGTAGAGGCACCAGGGTGCCCTCGGTGAGGGAAAATTTAGTTAGCTAGTAAAGGAAGCGACATCATGAAATCACGTGCAGCAGTTGCCTTCGGGCCTGGAAAGCCACTGGAAATCGTCGAGATCGACGTCGAGCCGCCGCGCAAGGGCGAGGTGCTTGTCAGGATCACGAATACCGGCGTTTGCCATACCGACGCCTTCACCCTGTCGGGCGAGGACCCGGAAGGCGTGTTCCCGGCGGTGCTGGGCCATGAGGGCGCCGGCATCGTGGTCGAGGTCGGCGAGGGCGTGACCTCGGTCAAGCCGGGTGACCACGTGATCCCGCTGTACACCGCCGAGTGCGGTGAGTGCCTGTTCTGCAAGAGCGGCAAGACCAACCTGTGCGTGGCGGTGCGCGCCACCCAGGGCAAGGGCGTGATGCCCGATGGCACCACCCGCTTCAGCTACAACGGCCAGCCGATCTACCACTACATGGGCTGCTCGACCTTCAGCGAATACACTGTGGTGGCCGAAGTCTCGCTGGCCAAGATCAACCCGGACGCCAATCCCGAGCATGTCTGCCTGCTGGGTTGCGGTGTGACCACCGGCATCGGCGCTGTTCACAACACGGCCAAGGTTCAGCCGGGTGACTCTGTGGCCATCTTCGGCCTCGGCGGCATCGGGCTCGCTGCGATTCAGGGGGCACGCCAGGCCAAGGCAGGTCGCATCATCGCCATCGACACCAATCCAGCGAAGTTCGAGCTGGCTCGTACCTTCGGCGCGACCGAATGCCTCAACCCGAAGGACTTCGACAAGCCGATTCACGAGGTTCTCATCGAGATGACCGGTTGGGGTGTCGATCACACCTTCGAGTGCATCGGCAACGTCAACGTGATGCGCTCGGCACTGGAAGCAGCACATCGTGGCTGGGGCCAGTCGATCGTCATCGGCGTGGCTGGTGCAGGCAAGGAAATTTCGACGCGCCCGTTCCAGTTGATCACCGGTCGCACCTGGAAGGGCTCGGCTTTCGGCGGGGTCAAGGGCCGCACTCAACTTCCCGGCATGGTGGAGGACGCAATGAAAGGCGAGATCGATCTCGCCCCGTTCGTCACCCACACCATGGGCCTCGACGACATCAACAAGGCCTTCGACCTGATGCATGAAGGCAAGTCGATTCGCACGGTGATCCACTACTGACCGCCCACTACCCATTCAACGCCAACCACCAAGGAAATTAATCATGTCCACTCCTGTCATTTCTGGCGATGGCATCTTTTCGCACATCTTTATCGGCGCTGCCGACCTTCAGAAGTCGGTCGCGTTCTTCGACGCCGCTCTGGGTGCTCTTGGCATCAAGAACCTCGGTCCTTTCAACAACGGATGGGTACTTTTCGGTCGCGAAAAGCCGGCTTTCATCATCGCCCGCCCGGGCAATGGTGAAGCGCCTTCCAGCAACGGCGTGACGATCGGCTTTGCGGCCGCCACTCCCGCTGAAGTGGATGCCTTCCACGCCGCCGGCCTTGCCGCAGGCGGCACTGACGAGGGCCAACCTGGCGCACGTGGTCACCTGCCGGGTGCCTATGCGGCCTACCTGCGTGATCCGGCGGGCAACAAGGTCTGCTCGTACACCTTCGTCTGAAAGCAAGGAAGCTGAGAGCGTTCTGACAGGGTCAGCACAAGCCTCTATTATACGGCGAGCCTGTTAGATGGACTGTGTAACGCGGTGCCTGCTCATGAAGATCGGCCCGCAGCCATGTGTGAAACGCATGGCTGCGGGCATTTGTTTTGAAGCGTGCTTTTCAACCAATGAGAAATGAGGTCGTTAAGAAAGAGCCGGCCAATATCAATACGACGACCGTACAACCCACCCCGACCGCCACCGTGTACGGCATGCCGGCCTATGCCGATCGTGCTGCAGCCGTGGGTGAAGTGCATGCGCGCCCGCATCTGTTGCTTCAGGCCCCCCGCGGTATATTGCAGCTCTCTTTCATGACCGAAGGCGACCAGGCCAGGGATCAGATGGCGATGAGCGAGTTATCTCATCGCTTCGGCGTTGCCGAGCCCGACCACGCTACGCCGCTACACGGCGTGACATGGGATGAGGGAGACCTTCACTGTGAAAAGCACACCGAGTTCTCTACGTATCTCTGGTGCGCTTCGCTGGATTCCAAGACGGGAGAGCCTTGCGGAGAAAATCCCTTCAAACATGGATTTGTTCCTCCGGGCCCGGTCGTATCCGGCATCCGCTTGAGACTTCTTCCGTGGATGCCAGAAACGGAGAAGGAGGCTGATCGCTTCGATCCTGCCAGCCTGTGCTACTCGCTGGTAGAGAACGGCTCTGCCGCCATCTTGACCGACTTCCGACAGGATGAGGATGGCCTGACGCAGATCCTCATCCTTGCTCGTGATTTGACCCCGGCGCGGGCAGGTGCGCTGGCTCAACGTCTATTGGAGATCGAGACGTACCGTACCTTGGCGTTGCTGTCTCTGCCGTTGACGCGATCGATGACGTCGGAGCTGCGACGCATGGAGTCGCGCCTTGCAGCGATCACTGACGAGATGTGTACGAGTTTGGTAGAACGCCGCGATAGCGACGTGCTGCTTTCCGAATTGACCGGTCTGGCCGCCGAACTGGAAGCTGGCGTCGCGGCAAATCTCTATCGCTTCGGCGCCAGCCGTGCCTACTACGAGATCGTCGAGGAAAGGCTGGCTGCGCTTTCAGAAGTGGCCGTATCCGGATACAGCACCTGGGCGGACTTCCTGCAGCGTCGCATCGCTCCAGCCATGCGGACGTGCCAATCCGTAAAGGAGCGCCAGGCCAAGCTCTCCGACAAACTGACCCGAGCCATCGCGTTGCTGCGTTCGTGGATCGACGTCGAACTTGAACGCCAGAACCGCGATCTGCTGGCTTCGATGAACAACCGGGCCAAGTTGCAATTGCGCCTTCAGCAAACCGTCGAAGGCCTGTCGGTCGCGGCAATTTCTTATTACGTCGTGAGTCTTCTCGGCTACCTGCTCAAGGGCATTCCGATCGTTCACGACAGCGTGGCGCCGGTGATGGCGGTTCTGGTACCTGCGGTGATGCTGACGATCTGGTGGATCGTCCGCAGGATAAGACACGCCCACAGCGACACGGCGGCGGAAGAGAAATCTTCCTGACGAGCTGCCGTCCTGGCGCGCGATAGCTGCGCCGTCCGTTTGAACAGAGAAGAACAACATGCCAAGCAATTCTTTCGGTGAATCCTCTTGTACCGCTGCGGCCTGCATTGAAGCGTTTGTAGACCTTATTCCAGTAGCCAAACGCCTTGGGCAGGTCTCTCCAGGGACATCCCGTGCGCATGCGGTACAGCATGCCCTCCACGGTCATTCGTAGATCACGCTTGTTGTAGATGGCCTTGTGCAGCAGAATTTCCCGCAGCTTCGACCAATGCTCATCGCTGAGCAGTAATCGGGGCATTGCAAGCTCGTATCGATGTTGGGTCAGAGCTTCAACGATACGGGCTTGCTCTTATAGATCAATGGGTTAGCGCGAAATGGCAACAGACCCTAGCAAACCAGTTCAAATAACGTGGCGCAGTAGTTTTATCAGGTCCAAATGCGCCGTTTGGCCTGCGTCAGTTTCCCGGCGGTCTCCAGCTGTACATACACCAAACGCCTCTGGTCATCCACCGCGTCGCAACTCCCTGACACCCCGGCCCAGCTTGCGGCGCAACAGGGCTCGCAGGGTCGCCCCATCCGAATACCCGACCTGTGCGGCGACCTGATCGACGCTGGCGTTTCCGGTGCGCAAGAGATGGACGGCATGCTCCACGCGCAGGTCCTGGAAATACGACAGCGGTGTCTTGCCCAAAACGCTTTGCAGCCGCCGCGCCAAGGTGCGCTCGCTTGTGCCCGCGGCGCTGGCCGCCTCGGCGAGCGAGAATCCCTTCGCGAGCCGACTTCTGGCCCAGCACTCGAAGCGCTCCACCATCGGGTCGGCATGCGCAAGGTGGTCGGGAATCACGAACTCGGCTTGCGAACTGCGTGCCTCGACCAGCAGATAGCGTGCCACCAGGGCCGCCAGCGCCGGACTGCGCCCGCGGATGATGCGCAAGGCCAAGTCGACGTGGGCCAAAGCGGCACCCGCGGTTGTGAAGCGTGTCGAGTTCACGATCATGCGTGACTCGTCCAGCGTGACGTTCGGATAGCGCTGCCGAAACATCGGCCCCAGCCACCATGACGTCGTCGCACGATGCCCATCAAGCAGGCCGCTCTCTGCAAGCAAGAAACTACCGGAGCAGGCGGCACCAAGGTGCGCGCCAGCGGCGGACCACTGCTGTAGCACGGCGACCGCATCGGGCACGTCGGGGCGTGTGAGCCGAGCCGAGAGCGTGTCAGGCATCTTTTCACCAAACGCGGGCACGAGCACGACGTCTGGTTCCGGCACACCACGCGCAGTGACCACGGGGACCGTCAAGCCTTGCGCAGTTCGGATGCGACGCCGCACGCCCACCAGCGTGAGCTCTATGTGCGCGGGAGCCTGTGGCAGCGAGCCCGACATCGCATTGGCCAAGCCCACTGTGTCGGTGAGCGCCGCAAGCCCCAGATCAAACACGCCATCACAAACAAGGATGTGGATTTTCATGGCAACAATGATATCAATGTTGTCATTATTGTCTATAGAGATGGCTGTCATGAAGACTTAGACTGCAGGCTCGTCGATCCATTCATCTAACCCAGTTACCCAAAGGATTACAGTATGACCAAGCTCGCCCTGTTTGTTCGCCTCGAAGCCAAACCCGGCCAGGAGGCTGCGCTTGCCGACTTCCTGGCCAGCGCACTGCCGCTCGCCAACGCCGAGTCCGGCACCACTGCCTGGTTCGCATTGAAGTTTGGCCCTTCGACGTTCGGTGTGTTCGATGCCTTTGCCGATGAGGCAGGTCGCCAAGCACATCTGAACGGCCAGATCGCCGCGGCCTTGATGGCCAACGCCGCGACCTTGCTCAGTTCTCCGCCCAATATCGAGAAGGTCGAACTGCTTGCAGCCAAACTGCCTGCATGACAACCCGGCCTTGACCAAATCAGGTCACGCTGCAGGATGGGGGGCACAAGCTCTACGCAGCGATCCCCCCCTCGATTGCACTTGCCCAGGGAGCTACCTTCCACAGCGATTGGGGGGCAATATTGCAGCCAGAACTTCCAAGCTGCGTCAGCAAGCAGGGGCAACATCAGGGCTGGCTGTGATGTTCCGATTCGTCGGGTAGTTATCGAGAAGTACCGACTGTTTGCAACGTGTCGGTACCGAGAGCCGTCTGGGCGAGCCAGATTTCCGGCCCATTGGAAGTCCGCAGTCCGCAAGCGCGGATCGATCGAGCGATTTGTTGAAAATCAACGACCTAGCATCGGGCCGTTCGGGCCGTTCGGGCTAGTGAGGGTTTCTGGGGGGCGTAACGATTCGAACTCCTGCAGGGGCTCGGTGGGGTGGAACCCTGCGCCAAACCTATGTAACTCAGCGCCTTGCGACCGCTGCAAACTCCTGCGGAAAGGTGCGGAATCCGGACCTTGATGCCCGCAATCCTACCAGTTCTGCCCTGGTCGGGTCACCAACCGAGCGCATCAGACAGGGCGCCAGTTCTATTCCCGTTTGGGAATTGAACCCGCGTCAGCATCCACTCATCCGACGTTCGATCAGGCGGTGACGAACCGCTCCCGAAATGCTCGCCGGACCTGGTCGTAAGGCACAGGGCTGGTGGCGTGCGGGACCAGCGCGCTTCTGTCGCCGATGAGGTAGTTGATCCGGTAGGTGCAGTTTCCGGAGGGGTGCAGCATGCCGGCAATCACCCGGTCGGGATTCAGAACCCGCTCCTGGATCAGGCGGTCCAGCACGCTCTGGACCTACGGCCCCAAGCCAACGAACATGGCATCTTTCAGTTCTTCGACTTCCGCCGCGAAGTGCTACAGCAGGTACTTCCTCAGCAAGGGGTGCTTGGTCATATCCGGTGAGCCACGGTAATCGTCGTCCTTTACGAATACCGGATAGCGCAGACATTGATTTTCGTGCGTTAGAGAGGGCCTCGCTGCCCAAAAGCCTCACGCGCAAACTCCAAGAAGCTGCGCAGCTTTGGAGTCATTCTTCGGTCAGGGGCATAGAGGATGTGCATTGCGGTATTCGGCACCGGGTACTGCGGCAACAGACGCACCAGTGTCCCATCGCGCAGTGCATCGCTAACCAACTCTATCGGCTGTAGAACCACGCCTAGACCAGCTACAGCCGCTGCCAGCAGTGGATCACCTTGATTGATCGTTAATTTGCTTGTAATAGGAACATCTATACGCCCCTCCGGGCTGTCGAAGCTCCAGTGTGAGCGGCCATCAGAATAGGTAAACCCCAGACATTCCTGCTGCTGTAGATCCCACGGATTGATGATGGGAGGGCGACGTGCAAGATAGGACGGCGCAGCGCATAAAACCATCTGATAGGGCTCCAGTGGCAATGCCTTCAACCCACTGCTCGCCAGCTCGCCGATGCGAAATACCACGTCGTAACCATCATCAACGATATCGACCAGTTCGTTCGATAACGTTAGGTCAACAGACACCTGAGGATACCGAACCATGTATTCCAGCAGGCGTGGCGAAAGCGTGCGGATTCCGAACGTGACCGGCGCGTTGATGCGAAGGCGGCCGCTTGGTGTGCCCCGAGTGAGGGCAGCCAGGCTCTCGGCAGACTGCATGTCTGCAAGGATCAGTTTTGCTCGCGGGTAGAACGCCCTGCCGAAGTCGGTGAGGCTTTGCCTGCGCGTAGTCCGGTGCAGCAGGGAAACACCCAGATGTTGTTCGAGCATTTTCACCTGTTTCCCTACCAATTGAGGGGACAGATTCAGGTCGTCCGCAGCGGCGCTGAATGAACCCAGCTCAACTGTTTTGACGAACGTGGCCATCTGGGTCAGGCGATCCATTATAAACACTCTGTTTCTAGTAATACGCCATCGTAGGCATTTATCTAGCGCCAACCAATGACTAAATTTTTGACACCTTTCGAGTGCCCGGATACCTTCCGGATGTACGTCGAGGCCCATTGATAAACGAGGTATTTATGATGGCACGCATTGTCAGAATTCATGAATACGGTGACGCCAGCGTTCTGAAGCTGGAAGATCTGGAAGTATCGGCACCAGCAGCAAACGAGGTGCAAATTAGTGTTAAAGCTTTTGGCTTGAACCGAGCCGAAGTGATGTTCCGCAATCACGCATACCTACAAGAAGCGGAGTTCCCCAGCCGCTTAGGCTACGAGGCCGCAGGCATCGTAACGGCAGTTGGGAGCGACGTAACCGAGATCACGATTGGTGACTCGGTCGCTCTGATCCCACCTCTGGATATTGCTCGCTGGGGCACCTACGGCGAGTTGGCCAATGTACCGGCCCACCTGGTGGTAAAGAGCCCTGAGAACTTGTCCTTTGAAGAGGCTGCGGCGTCTTGGATGCAGTACGTCACCGCCTGGGGGGGATTGATTGAACAGGCGAAGCTACGTCAGGGCGATTTTGTCATCGTTACCGCCGCGTCAAGCAGTGTTGGCTTGGCCGCCTTCCAAATGGCTCGTATGGTCGGCGCCACATCGATTGCGATCACTCGAACTCACGCGAAGAAGCAAGCCCTACTTGATGCAGGCGCTGCGCATGTCATCGTCAGCGATGAAGAGGATATCGTCGAGCGTGTTATGACGATAACTGCCGGTCAAGGCGCTCGCGTTGTATTCGATCCTGTAGGCGGGCCGTCCTTGGAACCTCTCACGCAGAGCATGGCGCGGGGCGGAATTTTGCTGGAGTACGGCGCACTTAGCTCTGAACCGACACCATTCCCACTGTTTACCGTGCTGGGCAAAAGCCTGACTTTGAAGGGCTATCTCTACGCAGAGATTGTGGCCGACCCTGAAGCCCTAGAGAGAGCAAAGGCTTTTATTCTGCAAGGGTTGGAGTCCGGTGCGTTGCGCCCGATCATCGCAAAGACATTCACACTTAGCGACATCCAGGATGCCCATCGTTTCCTTGAAGCCAATCAGCAGATCGGCAAGATCGTGGTAACTGTCTGACCAGCAATTATGGGGCTGAGAGCGTAATCCTTCGGCCCCGATTCAAGCCAGCCCTGATGACCGCTTTTGGCCGATTCTGTGTATCCGTCCGGCCAACACACCTTCTTGGCCCCGACGCCAAAGGCGATGGTGTCCACCTGATTTAAGTGGACACCATTTCTAGCCTTTTATGCCGCTGGGCAAACCTATTTTCCCGAGGGCGTGGCGCGGCCGGGTTGGTATCAGCCAACGGACAGAGGTGTTGAGCGCAGGCTGGGAGAAAGACTCGCTTGGCTGCGCTCGCTCGATGATGAGACGCCGCCAGAGGCGGACGCCTGATCGGTCCATCCGAAACCTGCCCATCGTGATCTCACAAACTACAGGATAAGCACATGCCAGCCTCTTCTTTTGGTGAGTCCTCGGCGCATATCAGACGGAGACGCGTTGCCCACTATCTACGCACGGAGTCTGGCGCTGCGGTGCTGCTGGTGATCGTCACGGTTGTGGCGCTCGTGTGGGCGAACTCGCCGCTATCTAACGCCTATTTCGAGTTGTGGCACCTAGACGTCGGGTTCAACTTCGGGCCACTGCGCCTACACATGGATCTGCATCACTGGGTCAACGACGGCCTGATGGTCGTCTTCTTCTTCCTGATCGGACTGGAGGTGCGTCAGGAGTTCGCCCACGGATCGCTCCGTGACCGCAGCCGTGCCCGCCTCGCCCTGATCGCGGGGGTCACGGGAGTCGTGCTTCCCGCGCTGGTGTATGTCCTGATCGTGAAACTAGCCGGAAGTGAGGGCCTGCACGGGTGGGGTGCGGTGGTCGGCACCGATACGGCGTTCATGCTGGGCACCTTGGCGATCGTCGGCCCGCGGCTATCGGGTCAGTTGCGCGTGTTCCTGCTCACCCTGACCGTGGTCGATGACTTCCTCGCAGTGTCCATCATCGGCATCGTCTATAGCGAGGAGATCCGGATCGTCCCGTTGCTTATCGCCCTCGCCAGCCTCGTTGGATTGTGGTTGTTGGGGCGCACCCGCCAGTGGCGGGCGACGCCGTATGTGTTGATCGTGATCGTGCTGTGGTTCGCAACCGTGTATTCCGGCATCCATGCCTCCCTCGCCGGGATGGCCGCGGGGCTGCTGATCCCCGCCTATGCGACGCAACGTCACGGGGTCGTTGCGGCAAGACAGTTGTTCCGTGACTTCTGGCAGTCTCCGAGTGCCGCATCGGCCCGCGCGGTGGACTGCGGGCTGTCCCAGGGTATCTCGGTGAATGAGCGGCTGCACGAGTTCCTGCGGCTGCCGACGGCGCTGCTGATCGTGCCGGTGTTCGCCTTGGCGAACGCCGGGGTGGACCTGCGTGGCGGGCTGCTCGCCGAGGCCTTTGGCTCGCCAGTCACGTGGGGCGTCATCGCAGGGCTCGTGCTCGGCAAGCTCCTGGGCATCGGGCTCACCACGCTCGTCGCCATCCGTCTCGGCCTGGGCCGGCTGCCCGAGGGCGTCGGGGTGGGGAGCGTGTTCGGTGGGGCGGCGCTGTCCGGGATCGGGTTCACCGTGTCGCTGCTCATCATCGGGCTCGCGTTCGGCACGACCTCGGACCTGGGCCGCCAGGCGACGGTCGGCGTGCTCGTGTCGATGGTGTTCGCCACGTTGCTCGGGTGGCTGATATTCAAGGTCGCCGCTCTCAAGTGGGGGGAGGAGACTGCCGATTTGCCGATGGTACTTGAGCCACCAGTCGATCCGGAAGTCGATCACATCCGCGGTCCGGAGGACGCCCAGCTCACGCTCGTGGAGTACATTGACTTCGAGTGCGCGTACTGTGCACACGCCACCGGTTCGTGGGACGATCTGCGCGCCCACTTCGGGGACGACCTGCGGTATGTGGTGCGCCAGTTGCCGCACCACCCCCACGGGCCGATCGCCGCGCGGGCGTCCGAGGCGGCATCGAACCAGGGGATGTTCTGGCCGTGGCTGGACTTCGTGTTCACCCGTCAGCATGCGCTGGAGCGAGAGGACTTGATCGGCTACGCCGCCGAGCTGGGTCTTGACATCGATCGGTTCATCGCGGATCTCGACAGTCCCGCAGTGATAGAGCGTGTCGAGCGTGACCTCGTCAGCGCGGTCGCCAGCGGTGCGCACGTCACTCCTACGTTCTTCATCCAGGGTCGTCGTCTGCTCGGCAGTTACGACGCCCGCACTCTCACCGCAGTGCTCGAAGCCAGTCGCCGCGGCCCTCGCACTCAGGAAGTCCCGTCCTGAGCGGGGCGAACTACAGGATAAGAACATGCCAAGCAATTCTTTCGGTGAATCCTCTTGTACCGCTGCGGCCAGCGGCCTCGTGCAGGTGCGTGGCGCGCGCGAGAACAACCTCAAAGAGGTGGACGTCTCTATCCCGCGGAATGCGCTGGTGGTGTTCTCGGGTGTCTCCGGCTCCGGGAAGTCCTCGCTGGCCTTCGGCACCATCTATGCCGAGGCACAGCGACGCTATTTTGAGTCGGTGGCCCCCTATGCACGGCGCCTGATCGACCAGGCGGGCGTGCCGGACGTAGATGCGATCGACGGCCTGCCACCAGCGGTGGCGCTGCAGCAGCAGCGGGGGTCCAGCAATGCGCGTTCCTCCGTGGGCAGTGTGACCACCCTGTCCAGCCTGGTGCGGATGATGTATTCGCGCGCCGGCACCTATCCCGCCAACCAGCCAATGCTGTACGCCGAGGATTTTTCGCCGAACACGCCGCAGGGGGCGTGCCCGGCCTGCCACGGCTTGGGTCATGTGTACGAGGTGACCGAGGCGCTCATGGTGCCCGACCCCTCCCTGAGCATCCGTGAGCGGGCGATTGCTTCCTGGCCACCCGCCTGGCAGGGCCAGAACCTGCGCGACATCCTGGTCAGCATGGGCTACGACGTTGACCGGCCGTGGAAGGACCTGCCGAAAAAGGATCGCGACTGGATTCTGTTCACCGAGGAAACACCAACGGTGCCGGTGTACGCCGGTTTCACGCCTGCCGAAACCCGCTCCGCGCTCAAACGCAAGATGGAGCCGAGCTACATGGGCACCTTCACCGGCGCCCGGCGGTATGTGTTGCACACCTTCGCCAATACCCAGAGCGCGCTGATGAGAAAGCGCGTATCCCGGTTCATGGAGGGCAAACCGTGCCCTACCTGCCACGGCAAGAGGCTCAAGCCCGAAGCGCTGTCGGTCACCTTCGCTGGGGTGGACATCGGCGCGTTTATGCAGATGCCGCTGGACCACTTGGCGGCATTGCTCGAACCCATCGCACAGGGCGATTTCCGCGCCCATGCAGCGGGTGCGGCTACGGACAAGGAAGCGACCCGGCGCGAGCGTGCCGAACGCGCTGCCACCGGCCATGCGGTCCATGCGGTATCGCCCGACGTGCGCCATACCTCCGCGCTGTCGGAAGAAAAGCGCCTCGCCGCACAGCGCCTGGCTGGAGGTGTGATGGCGCGCCTGCGCCAACTGCGCGAGCTAGGCCTGGGCTACCTGACGCTGGACCGGGCCACGCCGACGCTTTCGGCCGGCGAGTTGCAACGCTTGCGGTTGGCCACGCAATTAAGTTCCCTGCTGTTCGGCGTCGTGTACGTACTCGACGAACCCTCGGCGGGCCTGCATCCCTCCGACAGCCAGGCCCTGTACGATGCACTCGACCGGCTGCGCGACGCGGGCAACTCGGTGTTTGTGGTGGAGCACGATCTGGACCTGATGCGCCGCGCGCAATGGCTCGTGGATGTCGGGCCGGATGCCGGGGAGCGTGGCGGCCGCGTGCTCTACAGCGGCGAGCCGGATGGCCTGCGCAAGATTGCCGAATCGCGTACTGCACGTTACCTGTTTGACGAAATTCCCGCACCCGGAAGCCGAGCACGCGAAGCGACCGGCTGGTTGGAGCTGCAGGGCATCCACCGCCATAACCTGCATGGCGTGGATGCGCGCATTCCGCTGGGCGTGCTGACAGCCGTTACCGGCATCTCTGGCTCCGGCAAATCCAGCCTCATCGCGCAGGCCCTGCCGGAATTGATGCTGCTGCACCTGGGCCACGAGCCTGAAGACGATGCCGCCGAAAGCGCCACCAGCGAAGGGCCGGCAGTGGTCGAAGCGACCGGCGGCCATCTGGCGGGCGACGTGGACGCCATACAGCGCCTGGTGCAGGTTGACCAGAAGCCGATCGGGCGCACGCCGCGGTCGAACCTGGCTACCTACACGGGTCTGTTCGACCATGTGCGCAAGCTGTTCGCCGCCACGCCCGATGCTCGACGCCGCCGCTATGATGCCGGACGGTTCTCGTTCAACGTCGCCAAGGGGCGCTGCGAGACTTGCGAGGGCGAGGGTTTCGTTAGCGTGGAACTGCTGTTCATGCCCAGCGTGTACGCGCCGTGCCCGACCTGCCATGGCGCGCGCTACAACGAGGCCACGCTGAAGGTGCAGTGGAACGGGCGCAACATCGCCGAGGTGCTGCAGATGACCGTGGACGAGGCCAGCGAATTCTTCGCGGGTGAAGACGCGGTGGCAAGGCCCCTGCAACTGCTGCGCGACATCGGACTGGGCTATCTGCGCCTGGGACAACCAGCCACTGAGCTTTCCGGTGGCGAGGCGCAGCGCATCAAGCTGGCGACCGAGCTTCAGCGCAGCCAGCGCGGCCGAAGCCTGTACGTGCTCGACGAGCCGACCACCGGGCTGCACGCGTCGGATGCCGACCGGCTGCTGGTGCAGTTGCAGCGCCTGGTCGATTCCGGCAATACCGTAGTGATGATCGAGCACGACATGCGTGCGGTGGCCCAAGCCGACTGGATGATTGACGTAGGGCCAGGCGCGGGCGCTGCCGGCGGCAGCATCGTGGTGGCGGGTTCCCCTCAGCAGGTGGCCCGAAAGTCTGGCAGCCGAACCGCTCCGTTCCTTGCACGGGAGTTGGCGCGGGCCGAGTAGCTTAGTTTGCCAAATGTTGCCAGCTTCGCGGGGCATTGATCGTCGCCATACGGTGGTGACGGTCGCTGCCCGAGTCGCGTCATCCTTCCTGAGTCAGAGCAAGATAGGGATTGTTGGGCGGTATTTCGGCGAATACCAAGGACCCATTTTCGAGGAGGTAGCCATGCAGTCGGCGGGACTTCCTCGGGCCCGTGACTTCACAGGTCCAAATGTTCAGGCCATTTGGGTGCTTGCGGTGTAGCTGCAGTTTCTAAAAGCGCTTTTGCACCCACTGCCAATCCGGTTGCTTGTCTTGCCTGACCAGCGCATCCACCTGGGGATGTTCCTGCGCATAGCGCTGGAACACGCCGGGACTGACCAGGTAGGCGGTGTCGCTCACCGTATGCACGAGCGCCTTGGCGTCGTTGATGATGAGTCGCCGCGCGGCGACTCCCTGTTGCAGCCACGTCATGAAATGCTCCCCGGATGGTATCGCGACTGTTGGAGTTGATGCAGGTCCAGGCGCAGGGGTAAGTGGCAAGGGAGACGCTGCGGCTGTGGTTGGGGCAGGGACTTTCTCCACTGGATCTTCACCCTTCCCCATGTCGGCCGTGCCATCCAATCCAACCATCGCCAGCATGTCCTCCATGACGTCAGGCACGGGCGGGGCCGCAGTCGGCAAGGCGGTATCGCTGCGAGGGCATTCCCAAGGGGGAGTCTCCTGACCTTCGGGTGCTGGCTGCCCCACGACCGCGGGCGGTGTGCCTGGTGCACCGCCGTTGATTTCCGCTGGCGTCGTGTCGATCGCCACCGTGCCTGCGAAAAGCGCTGGCCGCTCGCCGGATTCCCAGATCAGCGCGGGCGCGAGGCGCAACAGGGTGAACGAGTAGGACCAGCCGGTCGCACTGGTCACGGTCGCGCGCCAGACCGCCTTGCCGTCTGAGGTAGGCTGGAGCATGCCGTGGTCCTGCAGCACGTTGAAGACGGCGGTGTTGTTCGCAGGAATGCCGTCGATCCCCTGAGACAGCAGGTGCGCGCGCAGCTTGTCCGAGACAGTCTTGCTCACCAGCCACAGCCCATCCTCAGTGAGCCAGCCATCGGAGGCTTCCGGCTGATTCAGCTTCAACTGTTCCTTGAGCAGGAAGCGCAGCCCGTCCAGCAGCTTGCGTTGCAGCGCGTGCCTGGGCGCGGCCATGGCGCGCGCGGGATCGCCGCCCAGTTCCTGTGCCACAGAAGCGCGATCAGCCTGCACGACCAGTTCACCCAGCACGCCGGCGTGCTCGTACTGCCCGGCCAAGACGTAGAGCAATGGTGCCCACAGAGACGGATAGCCGCTGAGCCAGTCTAGGAGCGGACCATCGAGCAATTGGCGGTAGAGCAGCCCTGTTGCGGCGCTGTGCAACCGGTACTCGCGGTCTTCGCGGTAGCGGAAGCGGTACGACTGGTGCAGCGGGCCGTGCCAGGGATGCCACAGCGAACCGTCTGCCAGCTCGACCAGCAGATCGACGGCCACCTTGCCGATGTCGTGCAGCAGCGCGGCGTAAGCAACGGCGGCGGTCCAGGCTTCCGACTGCGCCGCCTGGTCTTCGGGGCTGGCGCCGATGGGCAACAGATGGGACTGCCGCAGCTTGAGCGCATAGGCGACGATCTCCAACCCGTGATCCAGCATGCCGCCGGGGTAAGCGTGATGATGGCTCTCGGAAGCGGGGAATTGCTGGACCAGCTCGGCGTAGCGCTCCAGCGGCGTGCGGTACAGCGTGGCGAACTGCCGGCGCGACAGCGACGTGCGCTGCCAGATGTGTTCCAGCAGCTTCTGTCGGCGCGGTGTCGCCAGCAGCGATGCGGCCGATTCGGGCCGTAGCAGCCCTTTGGGGAGGTCGGTGGCGGGCGCTGGTGATGGGGCAGTGACCGGAGGCCGTTTTCGCTGGAACAGGGAGAGCATGTGGGTGTCCTCTGGGGGGGCCGGCCGGGATGCCTTTTCGCCTTTTCGAGGTAGGGCCTTTCCCCTTGCACTCCCATTCCCTTGCCTTTTCGGCCCTTTGGCCTTTAACCGCTTCGGTATAGCGGGAAATGGGATGCGGCTCCAGCGTCAATGGGGAACCCGCTGGAGTGGAATGGTCAGCGTCCTTCAGGTCACGCTCGATGCCGTAGAGCTTGTTGATCAGGCTCAGCGCCACGTCGGCACGCCCAGTCTTGCCCTTGGGCTGCACCTTTTGGGCTTCGACGAACTTGCGTCGCGCATGCGCCCAGCAGCCCAGGCGTTCGATGCCGTCGCGTGCAGCCACGGCGTTGTAACCGGCGTAGTCGTCGGTCATCAGGTAGCCGCGGTAGCCATCGAGCAGGCGTAGCGGCACCTCCTGCGCGCGGCTGGCTGTGTAGTCGAAAAGGATCACCGGCTTGTCCGGCGGCCCACCGCTTTGCACCCACATCCAGGATTGTGCCGAGGGGTCGCGTCCCGGTTCATGCAGCACCTGCAAGCGCGTTTCGTCGCAGTGCAACACGGGGTAGTCCAGCAGCTTGTCGCGCATCAGGTTGAGCAACGGTTGCAGTTGCTCGCCACTTTGGATCACCCAACGCGCCAGGGGCTGGCGTGGGATGTCGACGCCGTGGCGGCTGCCCCCTAAAGAAGGTTGGCCGTAGAAGAGCACTTGAAGGGCTTCGCGTCCCTCTCTGGAGTGTGCTGTCTTTTGCGTGTACAGCCCCTGGTTTCAGCGTTGTCAAGTGGCAGTTTTGCTATAGGAGCGTTTTTTCCGCGCACCGCATCACTGGTAATGCTATTCGATCACTCGAAGCTTCGGATGATCTGATCGTTATTTGGTCAGATTGCTGTTTTTGACATCGGCAAAGACTGAAATCAGTCAGAAATACAAGGGTGTGCAGCCCTAGATTCTTTCTTGCAGCGCCTTGAAGAAGGCATCGATATTCTCATCGTGGCGTTTGTAGTAGGTCCAGGGGCCGATCCGCTGCGATGTCACCAATTGCGCGCGCTGTAGAGCTGCGAGATAAAGCGATGTCGTTGACTGCGAGAGGCCCGTGCGCTCTTGGATGATACTGACGCACACGCCTACCGTTTCTGGGTCGACTTCCTGCTCGGGAAAGACTGTCCTGGGATCCTTGAGCCAATTGAGGATGGCAAGGCGCGTCGGGTTCGCCAATGCTTTCAGGGCTTCGTTGACGTCAATAGTCATGAATTTTTTGAGACCTGTTTTTTTCGATATCTAGATATCTTCCTGATTCGCGCATCAAATTGGAAGGCTTCGCCATGATCTCTGCGCGCCTGCCCGTCGCAATGACGGGCTGGTTTGGACTGGAATCCTATTGCCCTGTCAGGTAGGACTATCGGGCACCTGTGCGCCGAATTGCGGGACGATATGTTTGCCAAGTTCCTCGATAACCTCTGCTGCGGGGCGTTTACCATACTTGAGGTTCAGGATGACGTGATCTACACCGATTTCCTGAAGTGTATCCAGCAAGGCCCGCAGGTGGTTACGTCCCAGTCGGAATCCTAGATGGATAGGCGAGGGTGGCGTGGATGGGTGTTCGTCCAGGTCGATATACAGCGATTGCAAGAACGGCTTGTAGATAGTGCCACATTGTTTAGCCGTTTCCTGTCGCCAATCTTCCACGATGAGTCGCTGCATTTTTGGCGGACGTGGATAGTTGATCCATCCATGGCTTTCACGCGCGATCCAATCGAGCGGCTGGCGGCTGTGTCCGGTTACGAATAGCGGTATTTCCCGAGTCGTAGGTTTGGGAACGAGATCGGCCCCCAGTAACTCGCCGTGACTCCAGCGAATGGGCTCGAAGTGTGTTCGATGGGCTTGGCGTATCACATTGAGGTTTTCTTGAAAGGTCTCGCCACGCTGTTCTGGATCAATGCTGAATGCGGGAAACTCCACGGGACGATCGCCAGAGGCTACTCCCAGGAGCAAGCGACCTCCGCTCAACTGATCAATGCTCGCTGCGGCCTTTGCCGTGTGCAAGGGATTACGCAAAGTAAGGGCGATGGAGGCGGTGCCTAGTGCGATTTTTGTTGTATGGGCTGCCATGTAGCCCAGATACACCCAAGGGTCGAAAACCTGGCCGACATCGCCGAAGCTTGGGTCCCTGAGTGGGACGTCGCGAAACCAGAGCGCCGAAAAACCAAGTGCCTCTGCACGTTTGGCCAGCGCGACCTGATCTAGCATGCTCGGTGTATCACCTTCGAAAGCCTCCAGGGGAAAGAACAGCCCAAGGCTTAGATGACCCTGCCTGAAGGTTCGTTTGAATCCCCTATGCTCTTGGTAGGGGATCGTGCTCGGTTGGTACATGCTTAACTTCCTCGGTCAACAATCGCTGAGCCACGCCCCTGAGTTATGGGGCGTGGCATTGAGCGTTTAGGATTTGTAAGTCGGGTAGTCGGTGTAGCCTTTATCGGTACCGCCGTACATGGTGCTTGGATCAACTGGGTTAAGCGGCCAGTTGTTGGCGATACGAGCGGGCAGGTCGGGGTTCGCAATGAAGGGGCGGCCAAAAGCGATCAGATCGCCCCAGCCAGCTTTTATCACGCGATTTCCTCGTTCAGCGGTGTACTTGCCGGCATAGATAATCTTGCCGCTGAAGGTCTTACGAACAGCTTCCCGGAACGTCTCAGGCAGCTCGGGTGCGTTTTCCCAATCGGCTTCGGCGAGCGACAGGTAGGCAATGCCCACTTCCTCGAGGATCTTCACTGCCTCGATGTAGGTTTGATGAGGATCTTCTTCGACTAGACCAAGGTAGACGCGGTCTTCGTCTGTGGTCGCGAACAGCGGGGCGAAGCGAACGCCAACGCGCTCCTTGCCGACCACACCAGCAACAGCGAGGGTGATTTCGCGCAGGAAGCGAAGACGGTTCTGCAGCGAACCGCCATATTCATCATCACGCTGGTTGGTATGGGCCGAAATGAACTGGTTTACCAGGTACCCGTTCGCGCAGTGAAGCTCCACCCCGTCAAAACCTGCGTCCAAAGCATTTCGGGCTGCTTGGGCGTAGAGCTCAACCAGTTCCTTTACCTCCTTGGTGGACAGGGCTCGTGGGGTCGAAGGGTCGGCCAGTGTACCCGTGCCGGGGCCAGTTTCGATGAACACCTTGACGTTGTCCGCGCGGATGGCTGATGGCGCGACGGGCGCTTCACCACCGGGTTGCAGCGATGTGTGCGACACGCGGCCCACATGCCAAAGTTGAGCAAAGATCACCCCCCCTTCGGCGTGAACAGCGTCGGTGACCTTACGCCAGCCTTGTATCTGTTCCGGGCTATGAATGCCAGGTGTCCAGGCATAACCCTGTCCTCGGGGTTCGATCTGTGTGCCCTCGGTCACCATGAAGCCAGCACCGCTGCGCTGACGGTAATAGGTGGCCATTAGGTCGTTCGCAATATTGCCGGGTTGGGAGCTGCGCGAGCGCGTCAGTGGCGGCAGAACGATACGGTTCTTAAGGGTGTATGGGCCCAGCTGAGTGGTTTTGAAAAGTTCTGATTGTGACATTTCGTTTACCTGCATATCTAAAATATTCGATGTTATAAGTCAAAAAAACATGGATCAACGAGGTCAGAAGAGCCCGAGCGGTCCAGGTCACGAAGGCGCGCTGTGCGCCCTGCACCGCGCGGGCGACGTCGGCAGCTGTGGCGTTGATAATGTCGAGGGCTTCACCGTATTTGTCCGAAACTCACTGGTTGTCAATAAACAGGCCGTAGCTGCTGTCGGGAAGGTGATTCGGATGGGTATCGCTGGAATCTTTCATGGGACTACCTCCTGGGGTTTCTAGCGCGGTTATGGGTAGACTATTCTCGATATTCATATATGTCAATATATTAATATTGCTTCCGGCACGTACGCATGGTTCCACGCCCTTGCAGCTCACTTCTGGATCAGCTGGGAGCGCGCCGTGCTTCGCGCCAGGGTTGCCTATGCAGCCAGCTCCCTTGATTTTTTCATCAAGGAGGCTGGTTGCATCAGGTATTGATGTTTGCGTTGATGTGCAGATGAAGTTAGAACGGCGCGTCAATATCGATGACGCTAATCAGCTTCTGATTGACGAATTCCTTGATGCCCAAAGCCTGCAAGCGATGCTGACTTTTCAAAGCTGAGAGATACAGTGCCTGCTCGAATGCGTGCGGACGCCGTGGCCCTTAATGATCAGCGAGACTTGGATCGTAGGTCTGAGGTCGCTGACGGCTGAGGTGATGTGGTCATTTCAGCGGACAATCAGAGGAATTCCTCAGGCCATAGAGCGTTTGTATCTAGCTTTGGTTTCGATAGCGGCTTCTAACTTTACGTCGTGGATGCCCGGGTGTCTGTTATGTAATATTGCGCACATGGGTTGCTCACTGGCAGCTTGCGGCCCAGAGTGTGTAAAAACGCCCGTACAAACCCTTGCTATGATTTCTGAGACTGTCATCGCAAGGGACGCCCATGAAACGGTTTATCCAGGGTGAACACCGAGGTCAAAGCACCTTACTCCCCGAAAGCCTCGACGATTACGTCAGCGATACCAACCCAGTGCGCGTGGTCGACGTTTTCGTCGACGAACTCGACCTAGCCACGCTAGGTTTTGATGGCGTCATTCCAGCCGAAACCGGAAGACCGGCTTACCACCCTGCGATCCTGCTGAAGATCTATATCTATGGCTATCTAAACCGCATTCAATCGAGCCGGCGTCTTGAGCGAGAAGCTCAGCGCAATGTCGAACTCATGTGGTTAACCGGGCGATTGATGCCCGACTTCAAGACCATCGCCAACTTCCGAAAAGACAACAGCAAAGCCATTCGCGGCGTTTGCCGCCAGTTCGTTTTGCTCTGCCAGCAGTTGGGCCTTTTTAGCGAAAACCTGGTTGCCATCGACGGCAGTAAATTCAAGGCGGTGAACAACCGAGACCGGAATTTCACCAGCGCCAAACTGAAGCGGCGCATGGAAGAAATCGAGACGAGCATAAGCCGTTATTTGGCTGCGCTCGATGTGGCTGATCGACAGATTCCTAGCGCCTCCGCGCCAGACACTGCCAGCCTGGAAGATAAAATCGCCAAGCTCAAAGCGCAGATGAAAGAGCTTCAGGGGGTCGAAGCTCAGCTCAACGAATCGCCAGACAAACAGGTTTCGCTGACCGACCCGGATGCCCGCTCAATGATGACGCGCGGCAGCGGTATCGTCGGCTACAACGTGCAGACGGCTGTCGATACGCAGCATCACCTGATAGTTGCTCACGAGGTCACCAATAGAGGCTCCGACCGTGACCAGCTCAGTTCAATGGCGAAGCACGCTCGTGAAGCCATCGGCGCAGAAACGTTGTCGGTAGTCGCCGACCGAGGCTACTTCAAAAGCGAAGAAATCTTGGCCTGCCATGACGCAAACATCACCGCCTATGTACCAAAGCCGATGACTTCAAGCGCCAAGGCAGAAGGACGGTTCAACAAAGATGCCTTCGTTTATGACGCGACGAAAAACGAATACACCTGCCCGGCTGGAGAGGCACTGATCTGGCGTTTCTCCAGCGTTGAAAAAGGCATGAATTCCTATTAGTTGGACGTTTCGGATGAAGTCGTTGACGGCTGGGTGATGGTCTTGCGAGACGATCTCAATAGGAGGCATTTCAAGGCGCTCACTGAATCGCTCATGGGCGCTACTCTTGAATCCAGCATTGGCTACCTACCGCATGAGCCGGTAGCCAGATACCGTCAGAAGCCCTCCAGAACGATCTTGCCCTTTGCCTTGCCGCTCTCCAGCAAGGCATGGGCGCGACGTAGGTTTTCGGCGCTGATACGCCCGTAGTTTTCGCCAACGGTGGTGCGCAACACACCCGCATCGATCTGGCGGGCCACTTCATTGAGGATGTTGTGCTGCTCCTGCATGTCCTCGGTCTCGTACAGCGAGCGCGTGTACATCAGCTCCCAGTGCAGCGACAGGCTCTTGCGTTTGAGCGGTACGACGTCCAGCGTGGCCGGGTCATCGATCAGGCCCAACCTGCCCTGTGGCTTCAGTGACTCGATGATCTGCTCGTAATGCCGATCGGTCTGCGTCAGGCTTGCGACGTAGCTGACCTGCGGAAGGCCGATGCGCTTGAGCTCTTCGCTCAGTGGCTTGGTGTGATCGATCACGTAATGGGCGCCGAGTTCGGTGACCCAGGCCTGGGTTTCAGGGCGCGAAGCCGTACCAATGACGGTCAGGCCGGTCAACTGACGCGCCAGCTGAGTCATGATTGAACCCACCCCGCCTGCAGCGCCAATGATCAGCAGCGTTTCGCCACGGTCGGTGGTGTCGCGCGCTACGCCGAGGCGATCAAATAGCAATTCCCAAGCGGTCAGAGACGTCAGGGGAAGCGCCGCGGCCTGGGCGAACTCCAGCGACTGTGGCATCGATCCGACAATGCGCTCGTCTACCAGCTGCAACTCACTGTTGCTGCCCGGGCGGATCAGCGACCCGGCGTACCACACCTTGTCACCGGGCTTGAACAGCGTTACGTCGGAACCGACCGACTTGACCACGCCGGCAGCGTCCCAACCGAGGATGCGCGGCTGTGTTTCGTCTGTATGCGGCACGTAGCCCTGGCGGACTTTGGTATCGACCGGGTTGACCGATACGGCCTTGACTTCTACCAGCAGGTCGCGCGGCCCCGGCACTGGCTCGGGTAGATCGATCTCCACGAGGGCGTCAGGGTTCTCAACAGGCAGACATTTGAAGTGTGCAATGGCTTTCATTCGGAGCTCCTCAGGAGACGCGGTACATTTTCATGACGGAGAATTTTTCGGCGGCGCGTTCGATGACGGGCAGCGCTGCCTGGAAATGCGGGGTGGCCTCGTGCGCAGTCAGCGCCGCTTCGTCTCGCCACTGCTCAACCATATGGAAGGTGCGAGGCTGTTCTGCATCTTTATGAAAGTCGTATTGGATGCAGTCTGCTTCGGCGCGACTTGCGCCTTGCAGATCCTGCAGCGTCTGCTGGAGCTCATCTTCGGAGCCGGCCTTGGCGACCAATGTGGCAACCAGTGTGAGTGGGGTGGTCATCGAACCTCCTGTCTGTGCATGTGTGAGAGACGCATCGAGCTGGCATGGGCTTATCGACAGTGACCCTACCGGCCATGCCGCGAAGACCTGCACGTGGTTTAAAGCGTTACAACAATCTTGCCCACCTGGGCATTCGATTCCATGTACCGGTGAGCCTCGGCCATCTCGTCGAAGCTGAATGTACGGTCGATTACCGGCTGCAGCTGCCCAGAGGCGAGCCCTTCGTTGATGAAGTGCTTGGCCCGTTCGAGTTTTTCTCGATCCTGGGTGATCTCGAACAGCTGATAACCACGCAGCGTCAGATGCTTGCCGAGCAGGTCCATGACCGACACAGGGATATCCCGAGTGTCCAAAGCGCCGTACTGGAAGAAGATGCCGTGGTTCGCCAGTGCCTTGAGCACCAAGGCCACTTCGGGCCCGCCAACGGGATCGAAGGCCATGCGAGCGCCTTTGCCATGAGTCATCGTCATGACCTCGGCCACCATGTCCTGCTCCTGCGTCGCAATGACTGCCGCCGCCCCGGCCTGAAGTAAGGCCTCGCGCTTGTCGCTGGTGCGGGTCAGCGCGACAGGAACGGCGCCCACCATGTTCGCAATCTGGATAGCGGCAAGCCCCACGCTGCTGGACGCCGCACGGATTAGCACCGTCTCGCCGGCCTGCAGCCCACCAAGCTCGATCAGTGCGCCATAGGCAGTGACAAACTTCATCCAGGTCGCCGCTGCTTCCGTGAAAGAAAGCGCTTCCGGGTGTTTGACCACCGCGTGAGCCGGCGCGTTGACCAATTCACCGTACAAGCCGTATTCGTCAAAGGAGAACGCGGGCACTACGCTGACCGCATCGCCAACAGCGAAGCCGACCACACCGGGACCCACTGCAGATACGGTCCCAGCCGCTTCATAGCCCAGCATGGCGGGAAACGTCGGTTCGATGACGTACTGGCCTGTGCGGTACATCACTTCAGCCCGGTTGATGCCGAGCGCCCTGACGTTGATTTGAACCTCGTTCGCGCCGGGAGCCGGCACGTCGATCTCGTCGATCTGGAGAACCTCCGGTCCACCGGTGCGATGAAAGCGTATGACGCGAGACATAGCGTAATCCTCAGCTATCTATCGGAAGGGCCGAGCCATGAGCGGCCCAGCCAGGTAGCCACCAGCGCACATCGGCGCTGAGGCAGCGGGCGATTAGGCCATGACGGCCGTCTTCGCCCCGACGGATCACTTGTAGCGTTCAAGCCAGTGGGCATAGGGAGCCGGCAAGGTCCAGGACGCACGCTCTACGCCCAGCTCTTGGGCGGCAAGATAGGACCAATTTGGATTGGCCAGATGTGCTCGCCCAATCATCGCCAAGTCCAGCTGACCGCTCTTGACCGCTTCTTCGGCAACGCTTGGCGTGCCGAAGCCCCATGCCGAAGCCACTGGTATCCCCGCCTCACGCTTCACGCGCTGGGCAACTTCGCCCATGAAGCCAGGCGCCCAGGGAATGTTGGTTTCAGCGATGGTGAAACCAATGCTGACGCTCAGCAGATCCAGGCCACCATCTTTGAAGCGACGTGTCAGTTCGATAGCCTCGGTCAGCGTCTGTTCGTCCCGGCCGTCGTATTCGATAACCCCTAGACGAGCGGTTAGCGGCAGGTGCTCCGGCCAAACCTCACGAACAGCCGCCAGCGTTTCAAGCAGGAAGCGGCTACGGTTGTCGAAACTGCCGCCGTAGGCGTCATCGCGATGGTTGGAGTGTTCGGAAAGGAACGACTGGGCCAGATAACCATGGGCGAAATGCAGCTCCAGCCACTCGAAGCCAGCGTCACGCGCACGGCGAGCGGCTGCGACGAAATCCTCACGCACACGGGCAATGTCTTCCAGCGTCATGGCTTGCGGCTGCTTGGCCAGGTGACCGCCAAAAGCTATGGCCGATGGAGCGATGGTCTGCCAGCCACGGGCGTCATCTTCAGCGATGTGGTCATCACCTTCCCATGGACGGTTTGCGCTTGCCTTGCGACCGGCGTGGGCGATCTGCAGGCCGGGGACCGAGCCGGCTGCCTTGATCGACTGCACCACCGGTACGAAGGCCTGGGCCAGCTCATCGTTCCAAATACCCGCACAGCCAGGAGTGATCCGCCCTTCTGGCGCTACAGCGGTTGCTTCGACAATCACCAACCCCGCCCCGCCACGCGCAAGGGAGGCGTAGTGAACACTGTGCCACTCGTTGATCAGGCCATCGTTTGACGAGTACATGCACATAGGGGGAATCGCAATACGGTTGCGAAGCGTGACGTCTTTAAGCGTGAAGGGTTGGAACAGCGCAGACATTGGTTTCTCCGAGGGTTGTCTATTACGTTAATTCGATAGTATTCGAACTATGGAGATAGAGCAAACCCGTGTATGCTTCGTTCATGCGCCCCTACAAACACCCTCCCGTCACTGAATTCGTCCTCGAGCGTCTGCTATACGCCTTGAGCGATCCTGTGCGCCTGGAGATCGTCCGACGCCTTGCCGAACTGGGCGAAGCCAGCTGTGGCGAATTGGACGGTGGCCGACCAAAGTCCACCATGTCCCATCACTTCAGGGTGCTGCGAGATGCCGGGTTGGTCCAAACCCAAACCATCGGCACGACCCATATGAACTCGTTGCGCAGGGATGATTTGAACAATCGATTTCCTGGTTTGCTCGAGACGATCTTATCTCAGCGCGGCTAAGGCTGGCTTGAGAGTCAATTCATCGAGGAAGACGCTGAAGACGGCCTGCTTCGAAACCCTGGGCTCCAGTGAGCTCAGGGACTACCTCGCCGCTGACTGCGGAAGCATGACTAGTCCCGACGTAAACGCCTTACCCAGATGGCCTCAATCGAGCAGCTGGAGCGTTTCGCTTGTGCGCAGTATCGGTGGCTCGTCTACAGATTATGCCGCTTACGACAGGCCGCTAGTGGCCGGTTAGCGACCACTTCTCTGGCTAGCCATGCTTGTCCTCCCACATGTGGAGGACTTGCCATGAACATCACTGCTACCTGCACCCGCCGGCCCTGGAACAAAGGAAAGTTGGTCGGACAGAAAACCCCGCTCCGGCTGAGAGATATCTGGGCCATCCGAGTAAGGCTTCAGCTTGCAGAACGAACCCGGGATCTGGCTTTGTTCGATCTGGCCATCGACAGCAAGCTTCGAGCCTGCGACTTAACCAAGCTCCGTGTATGCGACGTTGCTCATGGCGAGCATGTGTCATCACGAGCAATGGTTATGCAGCAGAAAACGAAGCGACCAGTGCAGTTCGAAATTACTGAGCAAACACGGTCTGCTCTCGCGGCCTGGATACACCAAGCCCAGCTCCGTAGCCAGGACTGCCTTTTCCCGAGCAGGCTGCACACCTCAGACCATCTATCCACTCGTCAATACGCTCGTATCGTCAAAGGCTGGGTGCAAGCCATTGGCCTTGATCCGGCCATGTATGGCACTCACACAATGAGACGTACAAAGGCATCACTGATCTATCGCAGGACAAAGAACTTGCGGGCCGTTCAACTTCTGCTTGGCCATACGAAGCTGGAGAGCACCGTTCGATATCTTGGGATTGAGGTCGACGACGCCTTGGAAATGGCAGAGCAGACCGAGGTTTGACCATGTATAGCGACGGTCGAAGTCAGGCCGTCGCTAACGGCCAGAAGCAGACCTTCGACGTGTTTGGGAAAACTAGGGCTATTCATTGGGGTGAGTTCGAATGCCGCATGTGGGCCAAGCTAAATTAGCAGCCTGGGTCAAAATCGCATCAGCGGCAACAACCTAGGCTCTCTAGCTTGCTGGGGCAGAAGGCCACTAGCAGCAGCTAGTGATCGCCGCTATCCTGAGTTCCATAATTTTCGCACCACGGGACGAATGAGTTCGCCCCGCTCTAGCAGGGACGCACAATGGAACTCTGTTATAAGTCCCTACCCCATTTGCTCAATGGCTCGCCCTTCTCGTCTAGAGTCGTCTCATGCTGGGTGCCAGCCTCGCCCCGTTTGCGGGAGCATGGCTGGCGATCAAACGTGACTGTGCACTGAATGTTTTTTGGAGGACTTTGGCTCGTCAACAACAGGGTGGGTGGCCTTGCTGCTCAGAGGTATCGCTTGTCGATTGCTGCACCGACTGAATATTTTGGGTCGACGAAATTGCCCAGTCTCACCTTGCCGCACTGGCTCAGCATCATGTAGGCGTCCCAGCGATCGAAGCCGTACTCCTTTTCCAGCCAAAGAATTAATTCGCAGTACGCAATGCGCGTCGCGTCTTCCAAGGGGCGTGCACTGCCGATGGCCATCAGCATGGATTCGGTTTCAAGGCGCGGCCAGTCGATGTTCCAGTTCTTGATCAGCTCGACATGGATGGTCGTCGTGCTCTCGAACTCCACGGCCGTGCCGCACACCTCACCATCGCCCTGACACGCATGCGCATCGCCGATGAACAAACGCCCACCTGGCGAGCGCACCGGCAAGTACGTGATGCTCCCTGGGCCCATGTCAGGCAAGTCCATATTGCCGCCGTGGTTGTCGGGCGTAAGGGAGTTGATCGAGTCGATTTCAGGCGAAAGGCTTAGCGTGCCGATGTGCGGCTGATAGGGCAGGGTCACGCGATCACTCCAATGGACATGCTGCTCGTCGACATGGATTTTGCGGGTGATCTCGGGCAATGGGTCGGTCAGCATCGCGGTCAGGTCGGTGCCGGTCAGGGCGCCGAAACGGGGGATCATGCAGCACGTACCCCGAGGGTTTTCACCCCGTGGCAGGATCGACTCGATGCGGACGGCCACCACGTCTCCCTTCTCGGCGCCTGCAATCATGATGGGGCCGCTCTGAGGGTTGAGAAACGGCATGCGCAGCAGTTCGCTGGGGCGATCGTGCTCATGTTTGACTTTGCCTTCGAAGGCATCGGCGGTTTCGACGATAACCCTGTCCCCTGGGCGAATGTGCAGAACCGGGTCCGAGTAGGGGCCCATGGTGTAGTGAAATTTTCCCTGACGATCTGTTGTCAGCTCGTGGGTTTCACCTTCTTTGCCCTGGGCCACGCCCCGGGTAAACATGATCGATTTTTCCAGCCAGTTCATACGTTGACTCCATTTTTTTGGCAAAAAGCTCCCTTTGGCGGACCACCAGCGGTGCGCCATTGAGGGGGGTGATATCGATAAACTGCGGCTTGGGCCGCGAGCGTTTGTGTCTGGCCGAGTCAGGGCCTTCGCTGGTGACGCAGCATGTTCAGCGCGCTTTTCTCACAGCCGCTTTGCAAAAACCGCAGACACATTTCCTCCATGCACATCTGATTGGTCATGCTCGATTCCCTCAGCTGTTCATAGGCTTGGTCATCGTCGATGTTGGCCAACTCCATCAGCTTGACTACGGCTTTGAGCACTACCCGCCGGGCCTTCACACGCTCTTGCAATTGGGTAATTTCAGCGTCGGCCCGGGACCGCGATCCGAATTCAAAAATCGCCTGTTGCAGGGCCAGGAATGTCCCGCTTGAGCGCACCGGTTTGACCAGAAACGCGCACACCCTTTGCGTCAATGACCAGTGAATCCTCTCAGGGGTTTCGGCACTGAACATGGCAATCAACGGCACTCGCGGTTCCCCATCCGGCCAAGGGAAGGTATTTTTGTGGGCCTGATTGGCATCGAAAAAACACACGTCCACCTCCGACCAAGGCAAGGCTTGGCCCTCGACCGGCTCGATGATTTTCAATCCCAGCCTCACCAGTTGCCCGCTCAAGACCTGATAGTCATGGTCCTTCTTGTGCAGGATCAGCACGCGATGGTCACGCAGGTTGGGAAGCTGAGGCCTTTTCATCTGACGATCCTCAACTCCGGTTTAAGGCGATCGCCATGGTCTTCCATCACGGCGCCATCGCCGACTTTGCCCATGTCCAACCATGTGAGGTACGGGTCTGGTTTGCGCGGCTCCTTCGCGCTCGCCAGGATCTCGAAATCCCCGTTGGCGTTGGAGATGCCCAAGCGCGGCGTCAGGTAGCAGTGGTGGTTTTCCGGGTCGATCCACACTGGCCCTTGAGGGGCGTTCAACCGGCTTTGAACGGAGGCGCTTCTGACCTGCTGCACGTCGTCGGTGTCTGCCAGGTGAATGGCTTCGGCCAACAACAGCACCGCGATGAACGAGGCTTCAGCATCGGCGGACGTCACCTGTTGCACGCCGTACCGCTGCTTAATGTCACGAACGAACTCCGCGTTGGCCTGGGTGCCGATGCTCTGGAAGTACACCGATGAACAGATATGCCCGGCGCGCACGCTGGCATCCACGGCTTTCAGTTCCTCCTCCGACAACGTGCAACTGGCCAGCGGAGTGGACGCAGAAATCCGCTGTGTATTTACGGCCTGCCCATAGGCGGCCACGAAGGCTTGGCCGGATTCCCCGATCAACGAGCTGAACACGAAATCCGGCTTGAGGCGTTGGACCTCATCGATGATCTGCTCGACATCGGTGGAGCCAATCGGGAGATAACGCTCGCAGACGACATCGCCGTCGTTGGCTTCCAGTATTTCGCGCATCACCCGATTGCTTTCCCAAGGCCACACGTAGTTGGAGCCCACGCAATAGGCGCGCTTGCCCACGGTGTTCATCAGGTAGCTGATTAGCGGCACGATGTGCTGGTTGGGCGAGGCACCTACGTATATCACGTTGTCGCTGCACTCGAACCCTTCATAGTGCGAGGGATACCAGAGCAAGCCGTCGCGCCGCTCGAACAGCGGTAAAACTTCCTTGCGACTCGACGAGGTGTAACACCCCACGACGTGCCGAATTCCGCTGTCCAGCAGTGCCTGGGTTTGCGCGTAGTACTGGGTCAAGTCCCCGCCCGGATTGACTACTTCAGGCTCAAAACAGAAGGTGAAGCGCGGGTCGCGCGCCACGCGCTCAATGGCCAGCAGCGCCCCACAGAGCATCGCCTGGCCGATGCTCTGGTACGAGCCAGTGGTGGAGCACATCAGGCCGATCCGCACGCACGTCTTGTGAGAAAGGTTTGCCATCATCAGTTCCTACGAAGCTAATGCAGCGCGACGTTGCAGGCGTGCAGCGAAGCGGGCCGACGCAAAGGCAAATACCGCGCCCACGACCATTGACGCGGGCACGATGATCAATGCGTTGGAGAAGCTCAGGCTGGTGAGGTTTTCAGTGCTGAACTTTCCGGGCGTTTGCAGCAGAAATGCAAACGTGCACGCATAGCCGTAGGTCACCGCCGGGATCGAGGAGAACAGGCCAACCCTGGCCGCCGAGATGTAGCAGGCGATGCTGATGCAGACCACGACGCTGGCCCAGATCGTCTCGCCCAACACCGTCGCCCCCGGCACCGAGACGATCACTACCGCCGTCAGCCATGCGGTGAACACGCCAAAACAATTGGAGACGATCGTGGTGCGCAGGGCGCGCACGTCTCCACCTGAGTGGAAAAAACAGGCCCAGGCGGCGAAGGCCGCCCAAATGAGCAGCACCCCCACTGAGAGCGTGAACCAGGTACACACGCCGCCCAGCAGGGCAACACTGATCGCAAGGCTGGTCAATTCAGACATTACGCGTACTCCTGCTGTGGGGATTTGAACAGCCCGGAAGTTGCGGCACGACGGGAAAATACGGTGCAGAGCAGCCCCAGCGTGACCCAGAACGAGGCGTCCGCCATAAACGTCGCGATCACGAACTCGTGATGCAGCGCGGCGGGCGCCAGCATCTCCGGCGACGCTAACTGCGGCGAGCCGATCAGGTGAGGCACCGCCAACAGCACGACGCCAGCCACCTTCAACCAGGCCTTTGGCGCGAAGGCGATGAGCACCAGTCCAATGGCCGTAGCAATCGCTGTACCCACCCACCAGAGTTGCCTGGCGTGCAGATCAGCCGCTTGCGTGCCGGGCAGTTCCGGTGGCAGACCCGCCGAGGGCGCCAGTACAAACACCGCGTACCCGGCCAGCCCCCACAGCACCCCCGTTGAGAGCTTGCGCGGCGGCCGTAGGCTGATCGCCCCCGCAAGCACCAGCCCGAACGCCACGCCGACCACCAAGTTGGCAGCGGCGGTGGACGTCACCCGCTGCCAGCCGTCCTCTGGGGCCCAACCGGCATCTTCGTGATGATGTTCGCCTGCCTCATGGGGATCGGAATGGCCGGCACTGGCCGCCTGCTCATAGGTTTCGGCCTGAAGGATTAGCGGGGACACCCAGATTGCTTGGATGAGCGTCAACACTAGAGCGGCCCCCATCCCGGCGAAACCCGCCGTTTGCAGCATGCGCTTGATCATGGCTCAGGCCCTCTCAGTGGCAAGGAAATGCAGCGGTATGACGGGTATCGTGCGCGGCGTTGTGCAAAGCCGGCAGGCTGGAAAAACCGGCGAAGTACAGCAGCACCGCGCCCAGGGACATCACGCAGCAGGCGTTGAGCACGCGCCGGGCGCTTCGAGCGGACGATACGGTGGTAGTGATGCTTGAAACGGATTGAAGAGTAGACATGATGTGTACCTCGTGTTCGCGCTGTGATGAGGGTGTTGAAGCCAACGGCTTCACATAACTTCAGACGGCTTCAGATGACTTCGTCCCGACGACGCTCAAGGAACTCTTGCGTACGAGCGTTGAGGGATTCGGGAGTGACGAGTGCTTTGTCCATCGCCAGTTTTTCCAGCGAGGCCAGCCAGTGCTGGTAGTAATGCCAGTCAGGGTCGTCGGGAGTGTGAGTCTTGTCCCAGGCCCCGATGTTCGAGATCAGCGAAGCGCGGAACTCATCCCACTGGTAAGCGCCTTGTTCGGCGAGCGCCAGGGCTAGGCCGAACGCTCGCCCTTGCCACGGCTCATCAAACACCAAACGTTCCTGGTTTTTCGGCAGGGCGCTGCGGTCGCCGCACAGTTGATCCACTCGGTTTTTCAGCGTGCTCATGATCAGGCTCCTTGCTGCGCCGTGCTAACCAGACCCAATCCCTGCATCGCTTCGGTGGACACTAATGCGGCCAACTGCTCCTCGGAGAAGTGGTCGGTGCCCTCAGGGCGCTGAGGAATCACGAAGAAGCGCACTTGGGCGCTGCTGTCCCAGATCGCGACTTTCTTGGAGCTGTCCAGTTCGACACCGAAATCCTTCAGCACCGCGCGGGGCTCTCGCACCACGCGTGCGCGGAACACCGGATCCTTGAACCAGTAGGGTGGCAGGCCCAACAGCGGCCACGGCCAGCATGAGCACAGCGTGCAACAGACGACGTTGTGGGTGCTTGGGGTGTTTTCGACGACCTTGAGGTTTTCGCCTTCGATGCCTTCACGCAAGCCCAGCTCTTTAATGGCTTGGTTTGCGTCGGCCAGCAGACGCGCTCTGAAAGCCTCATCTGTCCAGGCTTTGGCTACGACCCGGGCGCCGTTGAACGGCCCCATTTCGTGGTCGAAGAAGTGGATGACGCGATCAACGGTGTCGGTGCCGATCAGGCCTTTTTCACGAAACAGCGATTCCAGTGCTTTGGTGCGGGCCGCGTAATAGCTTTCCGGGCCGCGTTCTTCATCGTGGTGATGGTGCTCGCCGGACGCATGTTGATGGTCGTGGTCGTGATCGTGTGTGCTCATCGGTGCAATTCCTTGGTTCGTAAAAGGGGCGAGGCCGCGTGCGCTTGGCGCGTCATTGCTGCTGAACGCTGTCCAGGTAAACTTCAAAAAAGTCGTTGTACAAAACGTCGCCGTGGTCAGGGATCTCTGACCAGATGTCGGTGGTCTTGAAGCGCACGTTGTAAACCGGTTGGGGTGTGCCGAGCCCATCGGTCGGCCCTTTGTCCCAGTACAGGTAGGCGCCGTCGTACACCACTTCCACAACGCCCACTTTGTTGCGTAGGTAGCCGGGTAGCCGGGTATGGATGCCAAGTGGTACATCTTTGACGCAGACGGTGTCGCCGACTTTGAATTTGGGCTGGGTGGCGATGTTTCGATACGGGTTGTCGCCGGTCCAGAGGTAATCGATCACGCGTTCGGTGATCTGCGGATTGCCTTTTTCGGGCAGTGGCGTGTCCGGGTTGTCGAGAAAACGCTGGGTCAGTGCGTCGAGTTCAGCAGCCTCGATATACCCACGTTCCACGAGGAATTCGGCCATCGCGCCTTGCCACTTGATGTAATAGCGGTACTTGAAATAGTCGAGCGGGTTCATGCCCTCGGCTTTAACCCGCAGGTCTGGCCAGGCCCAAATGCTGGTGCCCATCATCGTCGCGTGCACCCCAAATAGACGGGCCTCCCACGGCTGTACGAATACCCGCTTCTCCACCGTGACCGGGCCCAATCCTTCGATTCCTCCCAAAAACTGCTGAAGCTTCATGCGCGTGCTCCTTAAAAAAACCAAAAAAAACCCTCCGAGCCGTGAAGGCTTGAAGGGCTTATTTGCCGATCTGTCAGCGAATAGCTGACAGGTATGTATTTTCGGCCGGCGTCGATGACGCACGTGATGACCGCAGTTGGGTAAAGCAGGACTCGTGCCAAATTTTACAGAAAGAGAAGGGGGAAGTTGAAAGCTATTAAAAACAGATAGTTAGCAGGATTTGGTAACGGATGGGGAGGGCTCGGCCACCTTTCAGAGCTGCACTACGTTGGAACCAGTGCACAAACGCTGGGCAGCTGTGAAATTTTTGATACTGAAAAATACCTCTAGTTTGGATGCTGCCATCCTAGACTTTTAGAGCAAAGTTAGAATTTTCCTGTTGGTGTGAGGCAACCAGCCGACGATGACAAACACAGCTTTCACCCGATGCCCCGAATATCAGTGCAGCATTATTTCCCTCAAAATGGGGGATGTTTTCGAGCGTATCAAAGCGGCTGCCCCCCGATGTATCGTTCGATCCATGGACCCACATGAAAGGAGTCAGGATATGGAAATCGAGCGAAGAATTGAGAAATGGAACGATCTATGGATGATCGTTGCCGGGCGAGTGGTATGCACTGGCTGCCTGGAGAGCCAAGCGCTGGAAGATTGTGAGAGACCGTTTCTGCATGCCGGTACATGCGAGGCTAGCCATGGAAAAAAAGAATACCCGTGGGCTGCGCTTCACGAGATCCTAGACTGCGCGCGAGGGTGAACTGCCCGTTAGTGCTGGAGAAGGTCAATCTTCCTATCGATCTACTCAACCAGAACCTGGCGCTGATGACCAAGGAGCACATCGACTCGCGAAGCTGGCGAAGATATTCTTCAGGGAGCATCTGGAAATCTGGCACGGATGGGTGAGCGATGCGGCCGCACAAAGAATCCAGGCTTCGTTGTAATCGAATCACATTGCAGATGCGACGCTGGGCGTCGCATTTCGCGTAAGGGGCCCGCAAACCCTGTCAGCTTTCGACTGGTGCCGGGACATGCGTTTTCAACTTCGCCCGATTTTTTCGGTCTTGGACGCGTTGCCGCGAAGCTTGCTGCTTCGCCTGAGTGGCGGTCACAGTGCCAACTGCTTGACCGCCCAAGTCCAAGCGTGGCGCATTCTCTACCATGCTTGCCCAGTACCGAGTTCCTCGGCACCAAGTAGAAATTCCTAACTGGAGCTGTTCGCGGGTTAGTCCGAGTAGTTCCAAGTGTTGCTCAGCATCTTTGAGAATGCCTTCCTTGAGCGGAACCTTGGGGGACGGATTGACTGGGAAAGCCAATGGAAAATGCTTCTGCAATGGCCAGATCGCTTCTAACGCAGGATCCTGGCTGAGAGGCTTGGCCTGGGGGGAGGATTTGCACTTGAGGTCTGTCTGGATGACGGCCTTTGCTGGCTCTTTTTCAGCCCGCAGACGGTCACGTAGCTCCGCTAGTTGTTCAAAACCCATCGTTCAATACACTGCTTCGAGGTGGTTGCGTGGAGCTAGGATATTCGATGCGGCGCGCTTTAGCAGCTGTGACTGGAATATCGTCACTGGCTTCGTCGATACCAGATGGCAGCTCATGGCCGATTACTGCCTGTCGTGACGGGTAGTAATCGACGCTAAGCGGCCGTCACTTCAGGCAAAGATTGATCGAACTTAGCCCATCAGGTAATACAGCATTTGAGTCACGATGGGGCGCAATCCGGCGGTGTTATGATCTGGGCGTCTATTTCTGCCAAGAGATTGCCCATGGATCGCTTGTCTACCTTGTTGTCACAGTTCGGCGTGCGCGCAAACCTGTTTTACAGTGGCAAACTGTGCGGCTTGTCGTCTTACGACGGCGCTGACGGTCGTGGGTATATCCATCTGCTACAAGCTGGCAGTGTTACGTTACTGGGAGCCGATCGTAAGGAATTGCTGCTGATCCGGCCCAGCCTGATTTTTATGCCGCGCCCCAGCCGGCATCAATTGTTTGCCGGTGAGTCCGAGGGAGCTCAGTTGTTGTGTGCGTCAATGGAGTTTGAGGGTGGGGTCGATAACCCGCTGTCGGCTTCGTTACCCGATTGTCTGGTGTTGTCCCTGGATGAACTGCCAATGCTGGCCGATACGTTGAAATGGATGTTCGGCGAGGCGGCGGGTGCACATTGTGGTCGGGAGGCAGCGCTGGGACGGTTATTCGAACTGCTGGTCATCCTGTTGTTTCGACATCTGCTTGATCACAACCAGTTGCGTACTGGAATGATGGCTGGACTGGCTGACCCGCGGTTGTCGCGCTCTTTGGTGCAGATTCACAACGCACCTCATCGTGCTTGGTCAATTGCGGAACTGGCGAGCGAATCGAACATGTCTCGCGCGGCCTACGCGGTGCATTTCCGTGCCGTTATCGGGCAGACGCCCGCCGATTATCTGCTGAGTTGGCGTATCAGCCTGGCGCAGAAGCGACTTCGTGAAGGACGGTCGATTACACTGATCGCCTCCGAAGTCGGTTATGAAAGTCCTTCGGCACTTGCGCGCGCGTTTCGACGCAAGACGGGCTACAGTCCTCGGGACTGGATTAAAGACCTGGCAGGTTCAGATGATGGAGCGATGGCCTGAAACATCTAACTGCTCCGGGCCATCCCGGGTGGTCGATCATCGGCTCAACGGCGTTCCAGCTCCGTCAGAGAATGGCCAGCCACGAAAATCGAAGCGGCAAGTAACCCGATGTCTTTAAGTAGAAACTGACCTGGAGCGACCGTAATAGCGGGAAAACCGAGGCCGGGTTCGATCACGCCGGGGGTCGAGAACATGAAGCTCAAGGTGGTGAAAAAGAGTCCGGCAGAGAGCACGCCACCTATCAAAGAAAGCTTCGGTGACAGCAAGCGACCTGCAATCAGTATTCCGATCGAGACCTCCAGAACGCCAAGCAGATTGGAGAAGGTGTCGACACTGAAAATCTCATAAACCCAACCCAGGAAAGGGCTGTTGCTCACCAGCGGAACCAGTCCGACCGCTTCGTAGTGTGTGAACTTCATTCCGCCGAACCAGAAGTAAATGACGGCGAGCGCAAAATAGGCCCCGTAGATGCCAAGCGCCATGGTTTTGAACCCGAGCGTTGAAGGGTTTTGTGCGCTGTTGGTTTCGTAGTTCTCGATTCTGAAGGTTTTCATGATCAATGCTTCCAAGAGTGTGGTGAGGAACGCTAATCAGCAACCCTGCGCGGTGTGCGTTGGGAGTCGATACAGTGTTGCCTTTGTCCGCACGCTCGTGGCGTCTGAACGTATTGCGTTCGGTGCAGATCGTCTCGACTCATTCAGGTCTAAAGCGATCGCCATGCTCCCTGGCGGCACCATTTAAACCGTTTCTGAATGGCATAAAACAAGAGTCCTCGACGTCGGCTTTGGGTCGTTCTCTGCCGGTCGTGTCCACGAATCATGCCGGTCAAATCCGATGCAAATGACTGGTCAGGTCGAATGCAAATGGGTGGGCAAGTCCGTGCAATTACCCAGTTGGATCAGCGTGGCATCGACCACTGGGTTAATTCGGCGTCAGCGCCAACACCCACCTCGGTCTAGGTCTTTCTTGCTACCATCTCGCATCCTAGATTTTAGATGGAGCATGGGTGGATGGCCGTTAGCGAGAAAACGATAATTATCGAACGGATATTCGATACGCTTTACGACGAGGGGACCAAGACGTTTTCACGCACACTCGTTAGCGCAGCTGACGTCCAAGACGCGAAACGCTACTGCGCAGAGCACCACGGCATCAAAATGAAGCTAGACGGCAACCCGTTTAATTTCATGAAGGACATTGTCAGGGGTAAAAGCGCCTCGAAGATTTGGCCGCAACGACTGAAGGATTTGGAGATCGGCGGGGTCCAAAGGACAGGTGATGGAGCAATTTTCGAGTTTGTTCACGGGATAGCTGGTGCCCTTGACAGCCTCGACGAAGATTTTCTTCCATCTGACTCTACGCCAAGCTTCCCGGTGCAAAGCCTCAGCCTACCTCTGGCGTCGAAAGCGCTAGGTCGTACAGATGAATCATGGCTGCTTCAAGTAGCCGTGAACCTACGAATCATTGAGAGCCACTTTGCTAACGCAGCGAGCAGCCAGATTGATGCGTTGGAGCTCACGCACCTTCAAATGGACATCAAACTGAGAAAGGTTCAGATAGATGCACTATTCCGAGCGCTGCGCGCCGCACCTGATGGAAAACAGTCTGAAGTACTCATTACCGTGGAAGCTAAACAAGGTAATCAACGCATTTTAACTGAACAAATTGGCCGTCAGGTGATAGCCGCTTTCGAGTCGACTGATACTGATCTCGTCATCCCTGTAGCCATTGCAGCGATCAGAAACAAAGGGATTTATGTGGTCGAATTCGCAGCAGTGACCAGGGATTCGTTAGGTCAGTTTAGCGTCCCAACATTCCATCGAGACGCTATGTTCGTGCTTCAGCCGAAGGTAAAGGGCATTTAACTACGCGGGCTGAGTGGCTGACTGCCTAGGTTTTGGCGTTCCCTTGCGATCTCGCTGCTTGATTGGAACATTGATTTCGAAATGGCGAGAGGCCTGCCCCATGTCCATGGAAAGCAGTCGCTCATCCCCCATCAAAATAGCCCCGGTAGGACTGGAGGGTACCCAGCCAATAGCGTCAATGATACTTGCTGCGACTGCTCGAGCCAGTGGAGGAGGAACAGCGTTCCCGACCTGTCTCGCACCATGCCATTTCGTTACATGCGTGCGAAACCAGTCAGGGAATCCATGTAGACGAAGCATTTCTCGCACGGTGATGCAGCGCGGGTACTTATAGTGGATGGGTCTAGGGCTTGTGAATGCGCCCCGGGCAGAATCAGTGCCCGCACGAAGCGTGTTAGACACCCCGTTAGCGTGCAGCTTAAAGAATCGAGAGGTAGGCTCTACTTGGCCCATCTCTGTTGACGCAAATCGAGCACGAGATATTTCAGAATGATTCGTGCGAAGGCTGCTTGTTAGTAGCTCTTTGTTCCAGTTTCTTTTGTAGCCGTAGTAGGTCGACTCGGCAACCATGTCGCGAAGAACTTTGGCATAGGCACTCGGACGTCCCCACTTGACGGCTGTTGAATCACTTTCGATTAACGCATCGTAGTCTTCTGCATCAGGAATATCTCCCAAAGCATCTTGGCAGGACGGTCCTTCTGGCAACTGTGCATCGAGTAGCAGAGAGGATCTAGGCGATCTAGTTGTCGGCTCCGGGTACTCAGGAAGTCTTAGTCCGCGCTTGGCCCCAATCAGAATCAAGCGCTCTCGTTCCTGCGGTACGCCATAGTTTGCTGCATTGAGTACTCTCCAGGGCAGAACGTCATAGCCGTTGCTCTGAAACTCCTCGATGAGCTCAGCAAGAAACTGTTTATGTCGGCCAACCGTAATGCCTTTAACGTTCTCAAAAACAAAATATGAGGATTCCAGGCCTACGACAATACGAACAAAGTCTTTGACCAACGAGTTACGCGGATCGTCAAGGGCGCGCTGCCCCATTAGGCTAAAGCCTTGGCACGGCGCGCCACCAAAGACGATATCTACGTTTCGGCGGCCGATGTTCGCCGCATCACGAATATCCTCAGCAGTTAACGAGGATACCGACTGAGGAATCACCACACAGTTGGGGAAATTGTAAGAGTGGACGGCAGCATGGATTGGGTCGATCTCAACGGCAGCTACCACGTCAAAGCCTGCCTGCTCGAAGCCCAGGGACATTCCACCAGCCCCGGCAAAGAGATCTATTCCAATTGGTCGTGTCATCTGCATTCCTCCCTCGGCGAGAAAAACCTTCGCCTTCATACGAGGCGTGGAATTTACGCGATTCTGGATCAGATGTCGATCGGTTTTTTGCAAGGACCAAGGAACGCCGACAAACGACACCGCAAGGAGTGAAGATCCTTGAGCTCGCACTGCCATACGGTCAAAACGTCCCACCCCCTGAGACGAAGGGCATCCTCGGTACAGCGATCCCGGTGGCGATTACGATCAATTTTAGGTTCCCAGTACTCCAAGCGGCTTTTGGGTAGGCGTCCCTTTGGGCAAGCATGCCCATGCCAAAAGCAGCCGTGAACAAAAATGATCTTACTTTTTTTCGCAAAAACGATATCTGGTTTTCCGGGCAAATCCTTCCGGTGCAACCTGTACCGATAGCCCATGGCGTGGAGGACTCTACGTACGACCATTTCCGGGCCGGTGTCAACGGTTCCGACGGATTGCATGATTTTGCGTCGCTGTTCTGTGGAGCGGAGGTCGACCATTGATCCTCCAGATATCCCGCCTATGCGTAGGTTAGAAATATTTCGACGCCCCTTGGCTCGTATTTACAAGCACCCCGTGCTGCAACGGAACGTTGTGCACGTAAGGGGCGCTAGCCACATCACATCAATTTGACGCCGCGCGAAGCTCCTCAAGCCCAAATATCGCATTCGGTGGAAATAGGCCCACCCGCTCAATTGCAGCACGAGCTTGAGCGACCTCTGGAGTGAAGATTACAACCGCCAAATCCTTCACTGCACGGGAACAGCAAACATAGAAGAGCCTTCGCGTACGGTCCAGGACTGAGTCAATTCCGGCTTCAATGTTCTCCTCGTCCCTCTCAGATAGGGGAACGAATCCAAAGTATTTTCCATACGAGAAATGGCTATGCGAGCCCTCCTCCTCATCCAAGATCACAAGGACACGCTCGAACTGCGCCCCCTTCACACCTTGCTGCGTCGCGAAGGGAGACTCCTCCTCGATATATTTTCGATACCCCCAAAGTTCGGTTGCTCTACATTCTAAGAAAGCGACCAAATTTTTGAATCCGCTGCTACCGTCATCGGCTGGCTCTGGCTCTGGCTCAAGAAATGGATTGAATCGCTCATCTAGCAAGAGCATTTCGCTCCCTCTAACGTGAATCAGGATTTCCTTGATTGTCGCGTTCGATTCTTCCCCAAGCATATCGACTAGGACATTCACACTGTGTTGAAGCGTTTGAAGAATGGTAGGGGCATCCTGGTTACGAATGCGTTCGGGTTGCAGCAATGGGCACTCTGCCTTCAGGTAATCCATAATCGTAAATTGATCACCTGCCCGTGCCGCTAGGACTATCGGGAGTATGATCTTTAGCAGCGTTCGGAGAGGCCACGCACTGCCGTCCTCAAGGCCACTTTTCAGACTATCGGGCGCCTGATCGTGCAGCGCAGCATAGAGGTTGTGGAACCCCAAGCGTGCAGCAGCCATTCGATGGACTAGAACAAGCAAACGGACATCCGCGTCAGTATTGTCACTCAACCATAATGGATCATCGGTAGCCTGTCGCAACCACCGTCGGATAGCGTCCAGGCGCTCAGTCCGGTGTTCATCTGCTGGAAGCACGAAAATCTGGGCCGACCCGACGACAGGCTGAAATACTCCATCCACTTCGATAGTCCGACCGCGAGTTTGCTCAAGGCCATCACCGGATGCGCGAATCGCATTCACAACATCAAGAACCGAGGTTGGGCATCGAAAGTTCTCAGGTTTGGTGATCTCGCGCCAGCTATGTTCAAGTACTATCGGTCCTGCGCCAGTCATGTAGATTTTCTGCATTGGATCGCCAAAAAAACCAACACAGATATTTGGTTGCTCGACAGCGATACACCTTAATGCCTCAACCACAATCGGGTTGGTATCTTGACTTTCATCCACGAAAATATAAGGAAAGCGGTTAGAGATAAGCTGGCGCAAGAGCGGATGAGTTTCGATGCAGGCAGGAGCCAACTTCAGAATATCGTCGTGGCCCAATACACCGGCAACGTAGTCACTTCCCATTCCGTAGGTAAACTGTGGCACCCGGTCTAAACAAGCCATCTCTACTTCTAACTCAGCAATCTCCAGAATAAGGCGGTCTTTGGTTCTTTGTTGTATTCTGGGCTTATCGTGGTGTTCTTGTTTTACCGAGATTTTTTCGCGAATTCGATCAGCAACCCAATGCCGAATATCGACCTGAAACTGACTAATTACTGACCACAAAAAGCTATGGATAGTCGAAACGTGGAAAAGTGGCGCGTTTCCCACATCTCCCCAGATCTCACACACTGCGACTTCGGTGTAGGTAACGCACGCAATTTTTTGACCCGCTCGACGTAAAGCTGATCCACGGGTGACAGCAAGATGTTGGAGCGCTTTTATTAGTGACGTGGTTTTACCAGCACCAGCGCCGGCGACCATGACGAAAGACCTCGCTGGCTGTTCATCTAGGCAATCACGGAGCTCAATGTCAGCCTGAGTGTCAGGCTTTCCTACACGACTAGTCATGCTGCACCCTCTTCCGCAGCATCTCGTTCAACCTCATTCTGAGCGTCCTCTACTTGGGGGGCTATTTCACTTTCAAGCCAAGCGAGCCCCTCAGCAATATAGGTCGGGACCTGCCAAGTGTGAGGGTCCTGAGCCAATAGTCCGAGTGCGAAGTCGGTCTTGTTGAAACTGTCACCCTTTACGCGCTTATGTATACGTTCGACCAAAGAGTTCAAGTCTTTATCGGCGGCACGCGGAATCCTCAGCTTCAAATCGTTTCGGGACTTATCCTGGCACCAAGCAAGGTTTTCCAGAGCAAACGCCTCTTCAAGCGTCCTTCCAGCTAACGCCTTAGTCTCATCTCTCCATGTGACATTGATACGGGATTGGTAGGCCACACGAACCAATGAAGTGCTCTCGTCTACTCGCTCCTGAGTCTTATCTTCTGGACTAGCGGCAAAAAGCTCAGCAATAGTTCCGCATTTTGGTAGCCACTGAATCAACGTCTGATTTGAAGTCACTGCATCGGGATGCCCCGCGATACAAGCTTTGCCGGGTTTAGGAGCCGCGCCCTCAATTTGATCCTCCTCCTCAAGGTCTTCTACCTGATTATCTTCCGCGTCCTGATCGCCTCCATCATTGGCAGCCTCAAGCACTGCAACCTGCTCGGGAACAACCTCCTCAGCCTCAACTGCCGCAGGACCAACAACACTATCAAGATCAGTAATGATCAGTGCAGTAAGCCCTAGAAAGTCGATCAACGATTTGAACCGGTAACCAAATGCGCCGCCAATTTCGAGAATGGTGAGGTAGGTTGACTGAAGCCGAGGTGCAGCGATCTCAATCATCTGCGGGAGAAGCAAGCGTTCGACATTGCCCTCGACCAGCACTGCGGCATCGGCAAAGAACAAATCGCAATGAGTCAACTTGAGGTAGCGCTCCAGAAAATTCCGAACCCCGTCATCGGTCTGCTCGTAAAAAACCGACAGGTTCAGTACTTCCGAGCGATCCCCAGCTTGGCCCCTACGCCGGAAATATCTTATCGGTCGAAAGCCGCGCTCGTACAAAATGTGAGCCGAATGGGTCGTCACCACGACTTGGCTGTTGCAGTGAGAAGCGTCCTCTGCACTGAGTTTTAGGATATCCAGGACCTTGCGGATAAACGCCTGTTGTAGCTGTGCATGAAGGTGAGCCTCCGGTTCCTCAATGAAAACCAAATGCAATGGCGGCCGATTTTCCTCAATTGCCAACCATTGCGCATGAAGATCCAACAACTCAACGACCATGAAAATAAGGTTCTTGAAACCTAGGCCGTTGTAGCGATCTGGAAGCGTTGGTGGCTCAATACCGTTCTCCAAAGCTCCTAGGGCGTAGTGAACCCGAGCACCATCGCGGCTATTCATGATTACGGAGGGATCGAGTGCGGATTTAATAATTAGCCGCGGGTTGCTCAGGCCTGGGTAGCCTAGTTTCGATAGGCTTTCTAACGTCGGCTCGAAAACCCGCTGAAGGTGCTCATTAAGCATACTCTCGGAGTTTGCGAGTGCTCTGAGCGCATCGACATCATCCACCTTCTGCTCAAGATTCCGACTATAGAAGCGGCTGAGAACCCGTGAGAGGTCCTCTGCCCGCGCACCTCCTGGACTGTCCGAAAGATGGCGTTGCGCATGGAGGAAGTCCACTTGGATAAGTGAGCTCAATATTTCACGACCACTCCGGCCCTTTCCAGGTATTAGCGCAACGGGTTCATAGCCTGGCTCAGCGGCCATATGTGCATCAAAACGTGCCGGATCAAGCACGAAGTAGCGCAACTCATACTCGTCATTAAGCTTATCGCGAAGATAGTCTTGCAAATCCTTGGGAAAAGGATCGAAGGGAGCCTCTACACGCTGCTCTTTGGCGACAGCTGCCAAAGCGCGTTCTCTGATCTCTCGGTACTTGGTTTGCGTTACCTCTGGATTGATCGGAACAAAGGCTACACGCAAGCCGACAAGAGAACCCTGCCATGCCAAGCTGGGAAGCAGGTCGATGACGCGGTGAACATCAGCCGCACCGATTTCAAGCCAGATATCAATCGACATTGTAGGCAGGGCCGCATTCGCACGCCCCTCGCCGAACGCAACAAAATGCGGCCAAAGATCGGAACTGAAATCGTGGAGCGAAAACTTGCCCTTACCCGTAAAAAGCTGGAGAGCGTGACCGGCCGAAGTCTTGCCGCTATTGTTCGCTCCAACAAAAATCGAAATATCGGATGCGAGATCGATAACAACGTCGTGTAACCGACGAAAATTTTTGATGCACAGCTTCTTCAAGTACATTGGTCGCCCCCTGCAACTGTTGACGGCTCGGTTTGGAGCCCTAATCCCTCAAATCGCCTTTGCTTGCGACTGTGTCAAACTAGCTGATTAGGCATGAGAACGGAATAACAGAGGTCTCAATGACTGTCGCCGAAGCACGCAGCCTGAAAGCTCAGAGTTGCAGCAAAAAAACACGCGCCCCCAGAATGGGGGGACAATTGGGGGGACAGAATAGTTAGCAGCAGGAAAACCCAGTAAAACCTAGGAAAATATCAAAAATAACGCCGCCCACAAGCCGGCTTTTTAATGCCCAGAAAAACCCGTCCCAACCCCTGAAGCATCAGTATTGGTAGCGCAGCGTCACCGCAAAATTGCGTGGATCACCGTAGTACAGGCCGCCGAAGTTGTTCGAAGTGGGCAAGGACTGGTAGTAGACCTTGTCCAGAACGTTGTTGAGGTTGTACTGCACGCTGAACTGTTGGTTGATCTGGTAGTGCGCATGCAGGTTGAGCAAGGTGTAGCCGCCCTGCTTGATGTCGTACCCGGTCACGTCGGCGGCAGTGCGGCTCTGTGCATAGACATCGCCGCCCACACGCCAGTGGTCGAGGACACCGGGCAAGCGGTAGTCGGTTGCCACCTTGAGCAGGCGGCGCGGGATCTTGCGGTAGTAATCCGAACCCTTGCTGGCGCCCGCCACATATTCGGGATCGCTATAGGTATAGCCAGCGCTGACATTCCAGTTCTCCAACGGCTCGCCGGAAACTTCCAGTTCGAAGCCACGGTTACGCACTTTTGCGCCTGTTTCATAGCACTTGCTCGTCCCCGTCACACCACAGGTGGGCGACACCGGCAACGCCTCGGGCATGTTCTCCAAGCTGGTCTGGAAGATTGCCAGCGAGGTGTTCAGCCGACCATCGAAGTATTCACCCTTGATGCCGGTTTCGTAATTCTCGCCTTCGATCGGGTCAAGCAAGGTATTGCCGACACCGTAGTAACTCTGTGTCTTGTAGATCTCGGTGTAGCTGGCATACCAGGTGTGGTGCTTGTCCAGGTCCAGCACCAGCCCGGCATATGGCACCAGCCGGCCATTCTCCCGGTATTGGTCATTGGTGTAGGGGCTGGCCACCTTGTAGTCCGACCAGCTCACCCGCGTACCGACGATCAGGCTCAGGTCATCGGTCAGGCTGAAGCGCGAGGCACCATACAGGCCACGCTCCTTGCGGGTGTAGTTGTAGTCTGCGCCGATAGCATTGAGGATCGGGCTGGGCAGGGCACTGTAGTCGAAGTCGGTGATGTCGATCGTCGGGTTGTTGGTGGCGCTCTTGATCACCGCGTCGAACTCGTCCTTGCGCGTGTTGGCCCCGAGCATCAACTGATGCTTGCGCCCGAACAGCTCGAAGGGCCCGGTAGCATAGAGGTCCAGGGCGAACTGGGTGTCTTCGTAATCGGCCTGGGAGACGGTCATGCGATAGTTGTCGCCCGCTACCCGGTTCGGGTACGCGGAGAGAAAGTCGGCGTTCGACCAGATCGCATTCATGGCCAGGGTCAACTTCCACTCGTTGTCGAAGGTGTGCGTGAGGTCGCTGAACAGCGTGTAGTTGTTGCGATCCAGATGGGCCCACTTGCCGTTGAGGTTGGTGGAACGCGAAAGCGGATAGAAGGAGCCGTCACGACGAGTGTTCAAGCCGCCCCAGTCATAGCCGTTCTGGTTGTCTTTCTGGAGAGTGGCGCCCACCGTCAGTACGGTGGAATCGTTCAGATCCGCCTCCCCCACCAGGTACAGCAACTGGTTGTCACGCTCGGAGCCGTCGCGATAGCTGTTGGCGTTGTTGTAGTAGGCCACTGCACGGCCGCGAACATTGCCCGTAGGGGTCAGTGGCCCGGAAACATCCACCTGGCCACGGTAGTTGTCCCAGGAGCCTGCCCCCAGCTCCGCGCCCAGACGAAAGTCCTGGGTCGGCCGTTTGCGTACCAGGTTGATCGCCGCCGACGGGTTGCCCGTGCCCTGCATCAGGCCGTTGGCGCCGCGTACGACCTCGACGCGGTCATAGATGGCCATGTTCGAGGTGGACATGACGTCCATGGAGTAGTTTTCCGAGATGTTGGTCGGAATGCCGTCATATTGCAGGTCGCTGATCTCGAAGCCGCGCGAGTAATAGGTGGAGCGATCAGTGCCGATCTTGGTGAGGGTGATACCGGTCGCCGTGCGCGCGATGTCGTCCAGGCTCTGGATGTTCTGGTCGTCCATCCTCTTGCGGGTGATCACCGTCACCGACTGCGGTGTTTCCCGCAGGCTCAGGGCGAGCTTGGTTGCCGTGTTGGTCGAACCCGTGGTGTACGAACCGGTGCCCTCGGTCGTGGCGCCCAGGCCCTGCCCGTTGACGGTGGTGGCACCGAGCACGACCGCGTCCGAGGAACCGTCCTGGACCAGCAGATACCCACCATTGGCCTGGCGCTGAGCGCGCAAGCCGCTGTTGGACAGCAGCAGCGCCAGCCCCTCATCGACCCCATAGGCACCATCAAGGCCCGGGGTGGTCAGCGCGTGGATCTGCCGCGGATCGAAGGAAATCGTCACACCCGCCTGCACGCCGAACTGGGTCAGCGCGCTACCCAGCGGGCCTGCGCCGATGTGGTAGGCGATACGGCTCTGGGCGTGAGCCGCAGCAGGCATCAGCACCACCCCCGGCACACTCGCCATCGTCAGGCTGAACATCGCCAGGCGCACTGCGCGGGGCAATGAGATCGAGGGGGAGAAGCAAAGCTGGGGCATGAAATGATCCTTCTGTTGTCTTGGCAGAAATCCGCTGTCATCGCGGCTCCTGTCATTGACGGATGAGAATCATAATCAGCAAGGTGCTCCGCGTATTTTCTGTCAGTGACGGTTCAGACAGCCTCGACACTTACCCAGTAGCGGGTCAGGTAACGCAGCTTCACCGGCAAGGTCCGGGTCAGGTTTTCCAGGACCGCATCTGTATCGTCGATACGGAACGCTCCGGAAATGCTCAGGTCGCGAACCGCCCCGGCGCAGCGCAGCACGCCCGGGCGATAGCGCCCCAGCTCGCCGATGAACTCCCCGAGGCGCCACTCGTTGACACTCAGCATGCCCTGCACCCACGCGGTCGAACCCTGTGCCAAGACACCGGCAGGATCGGCGCGATCAGGATCGAACGCCGCCTGCTGACCGGCCTCCAGACGCACTGCCCGCTCCGGGTGACGGCGAGGACGGAGCTCGACCGCCGACTGCAGCACACCCACGCGGGTCCGGTCCGTCATCTGGCGCACGCTGAAGCGCGTCCCGAGCGCGTGGATGCGCCCGTCCTGGGTCTCGACGATAAACGGCCGCTGCCCAGGATCCTTGGCGGTTTGCACGAGGATCTCCCCGCGGTAAAGACGGATAAGCCGAAGTTGCCCGTCGAAGCTCGCATCCAGCGCGGTGTTGGCATTGAGTTCCAGCTGCGATCCGTCGTCCAGCCGCAGCGAGCGACGCTCGCGCGCGCCCGTGCTCTGCTGAGCGAACAGGCCATGGTTCGCCAGCGGTTTGCCGATCATCCAGCTGCTGCCCCCGACGGCCAGCAACACGCCGAGGATCTTCAATACCTCGCGGCGTTGCGCCTGGGCCGCATCCAGCCCTGACCGGGCGGCATGTGCGGGTACCGTTGCCCATTGCCGCTGGAACGCCTCGACCCGCGCCCATGCCTCGGCGTGCAAAGGATCTGCCCCCAACCATTGCTGCCAGGCCCGGGTGCAGGCCTCGTCCACCCCTGCATCGTTGAGCTGCACGTACCAGGTCGCAGCAGCCTCGAGGGTCCGACGATCGAGCGCCGCGCTCATCAGTTGTCCGCCAGCAGCAGGCACTCGGTCATGGCTCGCACCAGATGGTTCTTCACCGTGGTGACCGAGACCCCGAGGCGTTCGGCCACCGCCACATAGGTCTGCCCCTCCAGTTGCACCGACAGAAAGATCTCCCGGGTACGCTTGCCCAGCCCGTCCAGCAGGCTGTCGACCGCCACCAGCATCTCGAGAATGGACAAGCGCACCTCAGGTGATACCTCGACCGGTTCAGGCTTCTGCGCCAGGGCCACCAGATACGCCTGCTCGATCGCCCGTCGCCTCGACTTGTCGATCAACAGCGAGCGCGCAATTGCAGTCAGGTAGCCCCGCGGCTCTCGGATCGGCGCGGCGTTGCGTGCCGTCATGACCCGCACGAAGGTGTCCTGGGCCAGATCCGCCGCATCGGCCGAATTGCCCAGGCGCATGCGCAACCAGCCTTTCAGCCAACCGTTGTGTTCGGAATAAAGCTGGTGAAGTGCCAAAGGCTCGAGTGCGGACATAAGGGGGCCATTAAATATGCAAATGGTAATTGATCGCATTATTTAGGGCGAGCGCAGTTCGTGCAAGGGGCAATCCGCCCGCCAGGTGTGCATCTGGCCTGATGATGCCCAGGGCAAACTACGCACCTGCCCCCTCCCCCTGCCCGCGAAAACCCAACCTCCAGCACTTTCCCTGATGACACCCCACCCATTAAGTTGCACTCTGCACCAAACTGATTCAGCCGGAACCGATTTTGATGGAAAGCACACCCCCGACCGTTGCCGCCGAGCGCCTGCTGGAAAGCGCGCGGCGGCTGTTCTGCCGTGAAGGCATTCATGCAACGGGCGTTTCGCGCCTGCTCAGCGATGCCAAGGTCGCGCGGCGCACGCTGTACGAGACCTATGGCTCCAAGGAGAACCTGCTGCGTGCCGTGTTCGATCGCGAGGCAGCGATGTGGTTTGGCTGGTTTGACCAGGCACTGCCTCAGCGTACCGACGACCCGGAGCAACGCCTGATCTTTCTGTTCGACCTGCTCGAGGAATGGTTCGCCAGCGGGCGCTTCTTCGGCTGCCTGTTCACCAACGCCGTCGCCGAACACGACAAGTCTTCCAGCTGGGTGCGTGACCTGGCCCAGGCGCACTTCGATCGGGTGCATGACCGCATCGAGCAACTGGCCGCGGCCTGCGGGCTGCCGGAACCGGCCTGGGTCGCGCAGCAGATCTCGCTGCTGATCGACGGTGCCATCGCCACCGCGATGGTCTCGCGCAACGCCAGAAGCGCACAGGTTGCGCGCTCGATCCTGCTGACCCTGCTGCGCGAAGCGAAAGCCGCCTAGCCCGCCCCCTGCACCGCTGCCGGTGCAGGCCTCGGCGCCTATATGCTAATGGGGCATAAGCTAAGCTTAAAATATTAGTTCTGCTTATATCGCAGATCTCACATACTTCACGCGCCTGCCGAGAACGATCGGTCTACCTGTTTTGGGATGCGTGTGATGAGAGATTTTTTCCAGCGATTGTTCTCCACCAGTGGCGCGCAAGCGACGCCCGCACTCCAGTCCAACCTGAGCCGCCGCTCGTTCATGTGCGCCTGTGGTTGCGGCATGCTGGCGCTGAGCGCCGCCGGCACCGCGCTGCTGGCAGCGGCCAGCAAGGTCGAAGCTGCCACCGGCGGGCCGCTGCTGCGTGTGGGGCACATGCCCGCCGGCTGCGTGTCGCACCTGCTGCTGGCAAAGCTGCGCGGTGATTTTGCGGCGGCCGGCCTGCAGGTGGAGCTGACGCAATTCAACAGCCCAAGCGATGCCCTGCAGGCCTTGTTGGCAGGTCGCCTGGAACTGATGCACGGGCCCTGGACCATGACCGCAGCCGCCTACGCCAAGGGCACCCAGGAGCTGCGCATCATCGGTGGCTCGGGGCAAGGCGGCATCGAACTGGTGGCGCGCAACGGCTCGGTGGCCAGCCTGGATGAATTCATCGCCGCCGCAGGCAGCGGGCTGCGCGTCGGCACCCTGCGCCTGGATACCCTGGAACTGGTGGGCTACGGCTCGATGGCGCGCCACGGCAAATCCTACAACGACTATCAGATGACCTTCTTCCCGAGCATGGCCGGAATGGGCGAAGCCATCGCCAACGGCCGCCTCGACGTGTGCACCCTGGCACAGCCCTATGCCCAGAACGTGGTCAGCACCACCGGCGCACGCTACCTGAGCGACTCCAACGCGGTGTGGGGCCCGGAGGCCGCCGACTGCGTGATCACCACGCAGGTGCGCACCAGCCAGGAACAGGGGCCGCTGCTCAAACGCTACCTGGAACTGCTGCAGGCATCGGCCACTGCGATGAAAGCCGACTTCGACAACGCCATCCAGCAATTGCAGCCGATCTACGGGGTATCCAACGAGGTGCTCAAGGTGGCCCTGGCACGCCAGGCGCCCAACCCGGTCATCAGCCCGGTAGGCGTGGCCGGCCTCAAGCGCGGCGCCGGCTACCTGGTCGAACTCGGCTACTTCACCGACAACCCGATCGACGCGGTTCTGGACCTGCGTCATCAACCTGCTGCCCAGGTGACGGGATGAACCAGGCCGTTCTGACCCTGAGCCGGCAGCCCGACGCACGCCGTGCCCCGCGTTATCTGGACGCGCTGCGCGACACGCTGTGGTTCCTGCTGGCGTGGGCATTGCTGATCGGCGCATGGGAGCTGGCGGTGCAGTCTGGCTGGCTGGATGGCCGCGTGCTCCCGCCGCCTAGCGTGACCCTGCCGTATGCGTTTTCCGGCGAAGCGGTGGTGGGTTTCGGGCAGCAGCGCAGCGGCTTGCTGGAGGCCTTGCTGGTGACCCTGCTGCGGGTCAGCGGCGGGTTGCTGGCTGGCAGCCTGGTGGCACTGCTGCTGGCGGTGATCACCACCGAGGTGAAGCTGCTGCGCCGCCTGATCCTGCCGCTGGTGCAGACCCTGGCGCCGATCTCACCGGTGGCCTGGGTCCCTTTCACCATCGCGGTGATCGGCATCGGCGGACAGGCCGCGGTGTTCGTGGTGTTCCTGGCCGTGCTGGGCACCATGACGCTGTCGCTGGTCGCCGCGCTGGATGCCATCGACCCGCAGTACCTGAACATCGCCCGCAACCTGAGGTGCACGCGCCAACAGATCTGGCTGCGCGTGCGACTGCCGGCAATCGCCCCCAGCGCGATGACCAGCCTGCGCATGGCGTTCTTCGGCGCGTGGATGGCGGTGCTGGCCGGGGAGATGGCGGGAATCAATTCCGGGTTGGGCTACATGATCATCATGGCCCAGCAGATGTACAACATGCCGTTGGTGATGGTGGGTGTGATGACCATTGGTGTCGTGGGTTTCGTGGTGGATCGCCTGATGCTGTTGCTCGGACGCCGCCTTACCGGGTGGGCGTCATGAGCCGGGGCGCCACGCTGAGTTTTCGTGGCCTGAGCAAGCAGTTCGAAGGCGGCACACGGGTAGAGGTGGGTGACCTGGATATCAAGGCCGCCAGTTTCACCGTGCTGCTGGGGCGCAGCGGGTGCGGCAAGAGCACCCTGCTCAACATCGCCGCGGGCCTGCAGCAACCCAGCACCGGGCAGCTGCTGTACGACGGCCAGGCAGTGAGCGGCAACCAGCCCGACAGTGCGCTGATCTTCCAGCAGAACAACCTGTTCCCGTGGATGAGTGCGGTGGAAAACATTGCCATCGCCCTGCTCAACCGCGGGCTGGACCGTGAAGCGGCCACCCGGCGCGCCGAGCAGTTGCTTGCCGACGTGGGCCTGGCCGAATTCGCCCGGCACCGGCCGGCGGCATTGTCCGGCGGCATGTGCCAGCGCATCGCCCTGGCCAGGGCACTGGCCCTGGAGCCACGCCTGCTGCTGCTCGACGAGCCGTTTTCGGCACTGGACGCACAGACCCGGCGCCTGATGCAGGACCAGTTGCTGCGCGCCTGGAACACCAGCGGCGCCACGGTGCTGATGGTGACCCACGACCTGCAGGAGGCGCTGCTGCTGGCCGACCGTATCGTGCTGATGGCCAGCACGCCCCACGGCCGCATCGCCCAGATCCTGGAAATCGACCTGCCGCGCCCGCGCCAGGTGCGCTCGGCGCAACTGCTTGACCTGCAAGAACGGCTGGACGCGTTTCTGACCCACGAAACCCGGCTGGCCGAGCATTTCTAGTCGACACGGGACCTCCCGATTAACTGATTGGCACACGGTCATTCGACCGCCATGCCGCCCCTTGAAGAGCACAGACCATGAGTGAAACCACCCACCGCGTCACCATCAACGGCCTCCAGGCCAACGCCGGCCGAGCAGTTCGCGAACGCATCCGGGCCGATGGCGAGGGTGACATCGCACGCCCGCTCTACCACACCAGTGTGCAGTGGACCGAGGGCTACCAGACCCTCACCAAGGTCAAGTCCGGTGCCGTGCTGCACGGCGACGAGCCCTGCGCCTATGGCGGTGCCGGCCTGGGCGCCACGCCCCAGGAACTGTTGCTGGCGGGTATCGGCAACTGCCTGGCGGCCACCTACATCGGCGGCCTGTCGGCATCCGGAGTCAAGGTCAACAGCCTGGTGCTGGACGTGAGCGGCCGCGTGGATTTTCGCGCCGCATTTGGCGTGACCAGCGGCAACCCGGGCTTTGAAAGCATCCAGGTGCAGGTGTCGATCGATACCGAGGAATCACCCGAGCGCGTGGACGCATTGCTGGCCAAGCTGCTGCCGACCGCGCCGATCCCCGACACCATCATGCGTCCCGTGCCCCTGACGGTGGAGGTGCAACACACCGGCGGCGCCACCCATGGCTGACAACGCGCACAGGGTGCTGGTGGTGGGGGGCGGGCCGGCGGGGCTGTCCTGCGCCTACGAGCTGGTACGCGCCGGCCTGCGCCCGCTGGTGCTGGAGCGCACGCAGGCCGTGGGCGACGTGTGGCGCAACCACTATGACGGCCTGCGCCTGAACACCGGGCGCTGGTTTTCCGGGTTGCCGGGCGGGCGCTTTCCATGGGCGGCAGGCCGCTGGCCGAGCCGCGATGACCTGGCCCTGGTGCTGGCGTCACTGCCGGCCCGGGGCGGCTTCGAGGTGCTGACCGGGTGCGACGTGGAATCGGTCGGCTACCTTCAGGCGCAATCGATGTGGCAGGTGCGCTGTCGTGATGGCCGCGAGTGGCGCGCACCGGCGCTGGTGGTCGCCACCGGTACCTCGTGCGTACCGTCGATCCCGCAGTGGCCGGGGGCACAGCGCTTTGCCGGGCAGATCGTGCATGCTGCGCACTTCGGCAATGCACGTGCCTACGCCGGCAAGCACGTGGTGGTGGTCGGCAGCGGCAATTCGTCCTGCGAGATAGCCAGCCGCCTGGTGCCCCATGCCGCGTCGGTCACGCTGTCGGTGCGGCGCGCGCCGCACTTTCTGCCCAAGAGCCTGTTCGGCGTGCCGCTGGCGGCACTGGGTACGTTGATCCGTCGGCTACCGCCCCGCGCGAGCGACGCGGTGCTGAGCTGGTTGTCGCGGCGCTGGGTCGGCGACCTGTCGGCCTACGGCCTGCCACCACCGGCACAGGGCGTGTCCGGGCTGGGCAGTGTCACGCCGACGCTGTTCATGCCGGTGATCGACGACCTGAAACAGCGCCGCATCAAGGTGGTCGGCCCGCTGCTGGAACTGAACGAGCAAGGCGCAGTGGCCCACACCGGCATCGACCGCACCGAGCGCTGCACGCTGCGCATGGACGTGATCGTTGCGGGCACCGGCTACACCACCGGCCTGGAGGCGCTGATCCAGTACCCCGAGGCGCTCACGGCAGACGGCAAGCCGACCGTGGATGACGACGGCCAGTCGAGCGTTGCGCGGGGCCTGTTCTTCATCGGTTACCGCAACCCCTTGAGCGGGCAACTGCGCGAAATCGGCCTGCAGGCGCCTGGCGTGGCAAGGGCGGTCAAGGGCTATCTCGACGCCACGCAACTGGCGCCTTGCACCGGCTCGGCGAAGGTTTCCCTGTAGGCGTAAAGCCCCGGGGTGCCACCGGTCATGATGAACAGCACGTTATCGCCGCGGCGATAGCGGCCCTGTCGCAGGTCGGCCAGCAGCCCGGCGAAGGCCTTGCCCGAGTACACCGGGTCCACCAGCACACCTTCGCAGCGCGCCATCAGGCGCACCGCTTCGAGCATGGCCTGGGTCGGCAGCCCGTAGCCTTCGCCCAACTGGCTGCCATCGATGTTGATCGCACTCGCATCGAGGCTTGCAGCATGGCCCAGCAAGGCCAGCGCCTGGCGAGTCAACTGCAGGGTCGTGGCCGCCGCGGCCTGCTGGTCGGCCAGCACCGACCAGGACCTGACGCTCGCCGCACCCCGCCCCAGTACCTCGAACCCCGCCGCAAGCCCGGCATGGGTGCCGGCGCTGCCATTGGGAACCACGACCTCGTCGAATCGCACGCCCATCGCGGTTTCCTGCTGCACGATCTCTTCGGCGCAACGGGCGTAGCCCAGGCTGCCAAGCGGCGTGGAACCGCCGGTGGGAATGACCAGCACCTTGCGACCTGCCGCACGCAACTGCTGCGCGCGCGCCTCGGCCGCTGCCAGTGCATCGGCGCCCCTGTCCAGCACCTGCACCCTGGCCCCGAACAGCTGGTCGAGCAGCACATTGCCATTGAGCTCGTAATCGCGATCGGCCCTGGGCACCGCACGGCTGAGGATCAGTTCGCATTCAAGCCCCAGCCGGGCGCACACGGCGCCCGTCAACCGCGCGTGGTTGGACTGAATGCCGCCCACGGTGATCAGGGTGTCGACGCCGTTCTTCAGCGCCTCGCCCAGGTGGAACTCCAGTTTGCGCAGCTTGTTGCCGCCACCGCCGACAAGCATGTGGTCATCGCGCTTGAGGTACAGGCCGACACCCATGGCCGGCAGGCCCAGATGGTGCTCGATACGCTCGGCGCGTTGTATGCCGGTGGCGCCCTGCAGCAGATCGGCGCGCGCGAATGCGCCCAGCGCCTGGCTCAGTACATGTCGCATGGGATGACACCTCGTGCTCTGGTTCAATGCCACGGACTATAGGGATAAACTAAAGCGCAATAAACGCACGCCAGGTTAGCAATTGGCTCACTCAACGTTAGTAATCATCACCTCTCGGATCACTCGATGAGCAAGCTCAGGCAGATGGAAGTATTTGTTGCCGTGGTCGAAGCCGGCAGCTTTGCCGGGGCGGCTGCCGCGCTGGGGATGTCGGCGGTGATGGTGGGGCGGCATGTCCAGAGCCTTGAGAAAACCCTGAACACCCGGCTGGTTCAACGCACCACACGCCGGCAGACCATAACCGGCGAAGGCCGCATCTTCTATGCCGAGGCCAGGACCGCCCTGGAGCAGGTCGCCTACGCCTACAACCGGGTAGAAGCCTCCAGCGACGCACCCAGTGGCCTGCTGCGGGTGACCGCGCCGATGACACTGGGGGTATCGCTGGTCGGCCCGCTGGTGACCGAGTTCATGCAGCGCTACCCGCAGGTTCAGGTCGAGCTGATCCTGAGCAACGAGGTGGTGGACCTCTACGAGAGTGCCTTCGACCTTGGCTTCAGGATCGCCGAGCTGGTTGACGCCAACCTGGTCTCGCAGCCCCTGCCGCCCTATCAGATGGTGATCTGCGCCGCCCCGAAATACCTCGAGAAGGCCGGCGAGCCGACAACACCGGAGGCGCTCCACGCCCACCGAATCCTCACCCACACCTCCTGGAACACCCGCTTTGCCTGGCCACTCAAGCAGGCTGGCAAAGAGGTGTTCTGGCCCGAGCAGGCGGTGCTTCGCAGCAACGATGGCCAGGTACTGCTGCAGGCCGCCATTGCCGGCAGCGGGATCCTGATGCAGCCGGACTTTCTGGTGGCCGCCGCGCTGGCGAACAAGGAGCTGGTGAGCATTCTGGGGGCGTATGTACCGGCCCACAAACCGGTGCAGATGGTGTATCCACGCTCGAAGAAGTCACTGCCCAAGCTCACTGCCTTCGTCGCGTTCATCCAGGCGCGGCTCGGCTTGCCGAGTCAGCCCTGATCGCAGGGCCGGCGGGCCGTCAGGCCTGCGCCGCGTCGCGCACCTGCATCAGCGCGAAGCCCAGCAGGTTCAGGCCGCGCCAGCGGTCCGGCCGGTGGGCGTTCTGGTCATCCTGCGCCAGGCCGATCCCCCACACCCGGTCCACCGGGCTGGCCTCCACGATCACCCGCGTGCCGGTGCCCTGCAGGAAGGCCCCCAGTTCCGCGTTCTGGGAAAACTTGGCCTGGTTGGCCCGCACCACGATCGCGAAACGCTCCTGTGCCCACCGCGCCTCGTCGAACCCGCGCACCTGGCGTCCGAGTGCCTTGGCCGCATTGGGATCGGTCGCCTCGATGATCCGTGCCCGCGTCTGTTCATCACCAAACAGCGCCGCCTTCTCGGCCATCATGTAGTGCTCGGCCGACTGGTACGACTGCCCGTCCACCTCGAACGGCGCCACGTACCACTGGCTGAAACACGAGGCGGTGACACCCTTGCGGCTCACCTGATGGCCCCAGAAGAATACGAACTCGGGCCTTTCGCCGGCCAGGTAGCGGGACACCAGGTCCTCGAGCATCTGTGAATCGTTCACGCTGATTGCCTCTCCAATAACACCATTGCAACGGTCATCCGGCCGCAGCACCGAACGGTGCCTGCCGGCCAGGACGGTGATACTACCGCGTAATGCAGCACCCGCTCACAGCGCCTCCAGAAATGCCTTCAACGCCTTCAACTCCACCCGGTCCAGCCCCAGCGCCTCGAACTGTGCGGAGGTGACAGGAAACAGCGGATCGCCCTGCTGCCCAGCCTTCGGCACCGGCCGCGGCATGCCCACGTTGTAGAACGCCAGCACCTGATCGAGGCTGCTGGCGAAACCGTTGTGGAACCACGGGCCGGTGCGGCTCACCAGGCGCAGCGAAGGGGTGCGAAAACGCCCCACGTCCGCGGCCAGGCCGGTGACTTCATGGCGACCAAGGTCCTCGCGGCTGCGCCCGTAGAACGTCAGGCCGGCATTGTGAAAACGCTGGTCGCTCATTCCCGGCCCGAAGTGGCAGTTCATGCAGCGCGCCTTGGTGCGAAACAGGTGCAGCCCATGTAGCTGCTGGTCACTCAGCGCAGCAGTGCGGCCGCGCAGGAAGCGCTCGAACGGCGTGCGCTGCGCGACCCGCAACAGATCGCGCTGATAGGTCGCCAGGGCTGCGGCAATCTGCTCGGCACCCAGCGCCTGCCCGGGAAACGCCACGGCAAACAGTGCCGGGTAATCGGCGCTGGCACGCAACCGGGCCACCAGTTCGTCGACGCTGAAGGCCATTTCCGCCGGATCGACGACCGGCATCAGCGCCTGGGTTTCCAGGCTGTCGGCGCGGCCATCCCAGAACAGCTGTGGGGCCAGGCCACTGGTGACCACGCTCGGCGCATTGCGCCGGCCTGGCGCACGCCCATGCCCGAACGACACCCGGCGCCCATCGGCGAACGCCAGGTCCGGTTCGTGGCACGAGGCACAGGCGATCTGCCCCGACCGCGACAGGCGCGGGTCGAAGAACAGCGTGCGCCCCAGCGCTGCCTTCTGTTCGGTGTAGGGGTTGTGCGCAGGCGAGGGTGCACGCTCGGGCAGTGGCCCCAGCTCCTGCCAGGCCACGCCGGCGTCCACCTGCGGCGCCGGCCAGTGTGCCGGCGGGCGGCTGTAGGCCTCGCGCAGGCAGGCCGCATCAGCCGATGCACACAGGGGTGCGTGGTGCTGCGCCCATAGGGCCGGGCTGGCCAGCATGAGTGCGATGCCAATCAGGAACAGGCGCATCTCAGAAGGTGTACCCCACTTCCAGCCAGTACTGGCGACCCACTTCATAGGTCGACACCGAATTGCTGTTGACCGTGGCGTTGGCATTGACCGACTTCTTGTCGAGCACGTTGAACACGTCGACGTTGACGAAGATGGCCTGGTCCCGTGCGGTGGGGATACGCCAGCCCAGACGCGTGTCCCAGGTCAGCGCCGCGTCGAATTTCTGCTCTTCCCACACATCCACCGAGGTGCCCCTGTAATCGACGTTGCGCCCGGTGTCGCCGATGCGCTTGTAGCCGGCCCGGTAGCGCCAGAAGTTGCTCCACTGCAGGTTGGCCTGGGGGATGTCGGTGATGGTGGTCAGGCGCGCCGTCCACGGTCGGTTGTAGTTGGTCGCCGGGCGGTCCTGGTAGTTGATGAAACTGCCCTGGTACTGGATCACGTCGTTCTGGTAGTAGGTGTCGTCGGCCTGCACGTAGCTGGGCGAGGAAGCCTTGCTGTCGGTCCAGTTCAGCGCCAGCTGGCCGCCGGTCTGCGTGCCCAGCAGCGTCCAGCGCTGCATCGGCGTCACGGTCAGGGTGTAGGTGTCGGTCTCGCTCTTGCCGTCGTTGGTGTAGGTGGTGTAGTTGCTGGCCAGGTCAGGGTCGGTGGACGGTTGCCCCAGGGTGCGCCCGGACACCTGTACCACCTGGTCGCGGCCCTTGCGGTTGACGTACTTGAGGCCGTACTCGATGCCGGCCCACTGCTGCACCACGCCCAGCATCAGCTCGTCGTCATAGGGGATGTCGAGCTGATTGAACAGCGTCTGGTTGCTGCCGTTGGACTTGGTCACCCAGGGTTTGTCGAGGCTCGCGCGGGTTTCGTTGAAGCGCAGGCGGTTGCGCCCGTCCTGCAACTGCCAGCTGGTGACGCTGCGGCCGTAGTAGCGGTTGGCACCGGCACTGAGCAAGGTGGTGCGGTCACCGAACACGTCGTACTCCAGGGAGAAGCGCGGTGCCCAGGTGGTCTTGTCCATGTAGTCGTCACTGTCCACGCGCACGCCGGGGCGCAGGGTCAGCTTGCCCAGGGTGATCTCGTCCTGCACCCAGCTGCCCCAGGTGGTGGTGGTGAAATCGAATTCGCCGGGGGCATAGCGGGTGCGGCTCTTCATGTACTGGCCGGCCCAGCCACTGACGGTCTCGCCCATGTTGCAGGCAACGGTATCGGTCACCCCCGCGCTGTTGGTACAGCTGTTGGTGGCGGCCGGGGCCACATAGGTACTGCTGTCGGTGAGGCGCTCGTAGCGTACGTACTGGCGGGAGAACTCCAGGCCGGTCTGCGGGCGGTGAATGGCGCCCAGCCAGTCGAAGCTGCGCCAGTCGGCATTGAGCTTGTACTGCCAGGTGCGCTGCTGCTGTTCGATATCGCCCCAGCCCCCCTCCAGGGTGTTGGCGGTGGTCTTGCTGCCGATGCCCCAGTCCTTGGTGGTCGACTTGCGCCAGGTCCAGTAGTCGGCCGAGTCCGAGGTGCGGCTCTGTTCCTGGCGGCTCCAGGCCAGGGTCTGTTCGACGCGGGCCAGGTCGCCGTCCCACACGGTGCGCAGGTTCAACTGGGTACCGCCAACCTTGTTGTCATAGCCGGAGTTGGCGACGTTGGCCCGGAAGTAATGGCTCTCCTCGGGCGCGTGGGTCACGCTGGTCTCGACGGTGAGCCGGTCGCTGGCCTGCCACACCGACTTGAGGAAGTAGTTGTCGATGCGCCGCTCCTGCTTCTCCTTGTGATAGCCCATCTCTTCGACGTTGTTGTAGGAGTAGAGGCTCAGCGGAATGGTCGAGCGCTTCTGGCTGAAGTTGCCGATCAGGCCGAAGGTGTCGGTCAGGTGGCCTTGCAAGGTACCGCGCACGATGACCTTGTCGAACTCGGGCTGCTCGTCGGGCGAGCCGGAGTTCTCCATGCGCTGCTCTTCCGTCTCGTCGATGTGGTATTTGGTCCAGGCCGAGCGCGTGGTCTGTACCGAGAACTTGCCGTGCAGGGCCTTGGTCGGGGCGCGGGTCTGGGCGTCGATCACCCCACCGTTGAAGCCGCCATAGGCGGCCGGCACGTTGCTGTCCAGAACCGTGATGTTCTCCAGCAGGTCGGTGTCCAGCGCCAGGCCCTGGCTGCGCCCCGGCACCCTGTCCAGCAACTGCACGCGGTCTTCGGCCGGGTCGATGTCGTTGTTCATGTTGATGCCGTCGACCAGGAAGGCGTTCTGGTAGAACGCCGCGCCGTTGATGCTGATGTTGGCCGGGGCGATTTCTCCGGGTGTCTTGCTGCTGAGCTGGTTGTCGTCGAACTGAACGTTGGGGTGGCTGCGCAGCAGGCTGGTGATGTCGCCGTTGCCGGCCGGCATTGCCTCGATAAGCTCGCGATCGATATGGGTTTCACCCTGTGGCAGCAGCGCCCGTTCGCGGACCTTGGTGTTTTCCAGCTGGATCTGGTCGGCACGCGGACGCACCACCCGTTGCAGCAGCAGCGCGTCGTCGCCGATATGCACCCATTCCAGGTCGCTGCCCTTGAGCAGGATCGCCAGCGCCTGATCGGCGCTCAGCTCGCCACGCACCGGCGGGGCACTGAGGTTGCCCAGCAACTGGCTTTCGACACTGATCTGCAGGCCGGTCTGCTGCCCCAGCGCCATCAGCGCAGAGCCCAGCGGCTGGTGCGCGATATCGATGCTGTGGCGCGCCGGCTCGTCATCGGCCAGCACCGGCAACGACACTGCCAACCCCACTGACAGCAACAGCAGGCGCGCACTGCGCCGACGACCCTGCAACGACTCTTGGGTGCGAATGGACATGCTCTGGTGAACTCCCCGTGCGGCGCGAACGATACGCGCCTGTAAATGAGAATCTGTACGATTAACTCAGCGGGGCAATAAACGAACGGCGATGGGGAATTTCCAGAACTTCGTGAATTTATTTTTTTCCAGGCGGCGCAGCGCGCTCACGGATGACCGTGATGTACGGCCCCCATTGCGTCAGCTGCCCGCCCAGCGGGGCGATGGCCAGTTGCAGCGCGCTACCTGGCGACCGCAGGTTCAGCGACGCGGTGATGCGCCGCTGGCCCAGGGCACGGTCCTGCAGCAGCAACACGCCGGGGTAATAGGCACGCAGTTGTTCGATGACTTCGGCCAATGGACGGTCGTTGACCAGCAACTGCCATTGGCGCCATGCCGCAACCTGCTCCAGCTGCACCCGGCTGCGCTGCGCCGGGCCCTGGTTCAGCCCCACGCGCAGACTGTCGCCCGCGCCCAGCGCCGGCACTGCCAGTTCGCCGCGCCTGTCGCGCACCTGCACCGAGCCGCTCTGCACTGCTACCGACACCGCGCTGCGGCTCAGGTCCACATCGAACGCCGTGCCGGTGACGGTCACCTTCACGTCTTCGGCCTGCACCGTGAAGGGCCGCGCGGCGTCATGGCTGACCTCGAAGAATGCCTGGCCCTTGAGCAGCGTGACCGCACGCGCACCCGGCTCGAACGCCACGCGGATGGCGCTGTCGCTGCCCAGTTCGATGTGGCTGCCGTCGCTCAGGCGCACCTGCCGGTGCTCGCCCGCCGTGCTGCTGTAGTCGGCCGGCGGCGCACGCCCCACCAGCAACAGCACGCAGGCCGCCAGCGCGCTCGCCGCCAGCGCCCGGCGTGGCCAACTGCGCCGGCGGGCTGCCATGCGCGGTGCGGCGGGCACCTGGTGCGCCGTTGGTGGCTCCAGCGGGTCGATGCCGGCGCTCAGCATCCAGACCTTTTGCACCTTGCGCCAGGCCGCCGCATGGCGTTCGTCAGCGGCCAGCCAGCGCGCATGGGCCTGGTGCAGCAGCACGTTGTCCGGTTCGGCATTGCATTGCAGCAGCCAGTCCATGGCGGCCTGCCACACCGGGTCGTCCTTCAGCGAGCCGGGCGTTCGGCAAGACGGGGTGGTATCAGTCATCGGCCAGATGCTCCGCACAGTGGGTCAGTGCGTCACGCACCAGTTGGTGCGCCAGACTAGTCGAAATATTCAAGCGGGCGGCAATTTCCTGAAAAGTCATGTGCTGCAAGCGGTGCATGTGAAAGGCCTGCCGCGCCCGCTCCGGCAGCAGCGCCAGGGCGTCCTGCAGCACACGCAACTGATCGCGGTGCAGGGCCTGGTGCTCCGGCGACGGTGCGCTCGACGGCAGCTCATCGAGCCGTTCGCCGCCATCGGGCTGGCGGTTTTCCAGGGTCGTGCGGCGCAGCAGGTCGAACGACAGGTTGCGCACGATGCGGTACAGGTACCCCACCGGATTGCCCAACTGCGCACCGGCGTCGGCCTGCCCGCAGAAACGCAGCCAGGCCTCCTGCACCACGTCCTCGGCCTGCGCACGGCAGCCGACGATGGGTGCCGAATAGTCGACCAGCGCAGCACGGTGGGAAAGGTACAACTGGAGTTTATCGCTGGGGCAGGACACGGCGACGACCATTGAAGGCAGGAGCGGGTTGGGAGGGCCGCTATTCTGCATTCAATTGCGAATGATTATCAACTGAAATATCAGGCCTGCTCCTGCGCCTTAAGGTGAGCTAGCCCGCCACCACCGCGGGTTCATGCACTGTCACCCGGTTGCGCCCGCCGTGCTTGGACAGGTACAGCGCATGGTCGGCCCAGGCAATCAGTTCGGCGTGGCTGCTGGAGGGCTGGCTCAGATCGGCCACGCCCAGGCTGATGGTGAAACGGATGTCCTGCCCCTCATGGCTGACGCTCAGGCGTTCGACCGCCTTGCGCAGGCGCTCGGCAAAGATCAGCGCGCCGGCCTTGTCGGTGTCCGTCAGCACCACGCCGAACTCTTCGCCACCGTAACGGCCGGCCACGTCGCTGTCACGGATCTGCTCGCGAACCACCCTGGCCACCTGGCGAATGACGGCATCGCCCGCCGGGTGGCCATAGGTGTCGTTGACCCGCTTGAAATGGTCGATGTCGAACATCACCAGGCTGGTGGCATTGCCATAGCGCTGATTGCGCGCATGCGCCAGTTGCAGGCACTCCTCCCAATGCCCGCGGTTGTACAGGCCGGTCAGGCAATCGGTGCTGGACAGCTTCTGCAACTGCGCGTTGGCGGCCTGCAACTGGTGGCGGTTGGTGGCCACATCGGTCACGTCGTAGATCACCAGGCAGATCTGGCGGATCTCGCTGTCGGTGGAGCGCAACGGCAGCAGCGTGGTGTTCTGGTACATGAAATCCACCTGGCCGGTGATCGGCTGGTAGTTCTTGAACCGCACCAGGTACGGGCGCTGCTCCCAGATGGTGAAAGCCGGGGTGCCCAGGGTCGCGACGCTGTCCACCTTGTGGCTGAACCATTGCCGGTCGACCTCGGGGAACAGGCTGAAGAAGCACTGGTTGTAGGCATCCCTGGGCTGCACCCCCGAGCGGTTTTCCATGAAGGTGTTCCACACCTGCACCCGATGTTCGCGGTCGAGCACCACCACGCCCACATCGATGCTCTGCACGATGCTCAGCAGCCAGTGAAATTCCTTCAGGTCGATAGGATCGCGCATGGGCTCAGTTCATCAGGTAGGCAAGTTTATGGGTCAAGCGCTCGATGGAGTCTTCGGTGAACAGCAACAGCAGGTCGAAACGGATATCGTGCCCTTCCAGGCTGTAGCTGATCTCGACCGCCAGGGTTTTCTGCCAGCGTTGGCCGTTGACCTGGATAAGCTCGTCGATGGTGCCGTGCTGGCCGAGGATCTGCGGGTGGCCCTGGGAGAACACCACGTCGATCTGCTCGGCAATGCTGCTCAGGCACGCACCGATCAATACGCTGGAGAAGTCCAGCAACAGCTCCATGTCGGAATACTCGATGCTCTGGTGGCGCATCAGCTTGGCCATGTCGGCGATTTCCGAATCGTGGAACATCAGCAGGGCCTCGCCGGCGATGCCGCTGCCGATGAAGCCCTGGCAGATTGCCGTGAGCCGCTGGCTGCTGCCCGCGTCGGCCAGCGCCATGTGCAACTCGCCCACCTCGAAGAGGTTGACGCTGGGCACCGGCAACTGCACGAACACGCCCAGCACCTTGGCGATCAGGGCTGCGGCGCGCCCGATGGCAACGTTGACCGTTTCGCTGAACACCTCGCGAAAGCCGATGACGGCAGTCGCCGCGCCAGCCAGCGGTGTCGCCGAGCGCTCACCCAACAGCCCCAGCTGGGCCAGCAGGCGGCGCAGCTCGTCCTGGTCGAAGGGTTTTTTCAGAAACGCCAGCGCGCCCAGGTCCAGCACCCGGCGCACGGCCTCTTCCTGCACATCGCCCGAGATCACGATGACCTTGGGGCTCAGGCCTTCGTCACGCAGCGCAGCCAGCACCTGGTAGCCATCCATGGTGGGCATGGTCAGGTCCAGCAGCACCACCTGGCCCAGGCCGCGGCGTATGGCGTCCATGGCCTGGCGCCCGTCGCTGGCCTCGGTAACCGTTACCGGCCAGTTGGCGGGCAGCGCGCGCAGCACCTGCTTGCGGGCCACCATGGAGTCATCGCACACCAGCAAGGACATCGTTGACACAGACGGGGCGCTCATCGAGTGAATATCAATATAAAAAGTAATGGCATCATGCCATGATCCGACGCCAGGTTCTACGTACCCGCGGCGTCAGCGGTGCTGAGCGAATCCCCTTGCACATTCCCTGCCAGGCCATCGCGCAGCATCTGCACGAATGCCTCCCGCGCCGGATGTCGCCCCGCCCCCTCGTGCCAGTAGAACAGGTTGTCGACCGCCTTCAGGTCGGCGAACTCGTGCCCGATCCACCCTGCGCCCTGGCGGTACTGCTCGTAGATGCCGCGCGGCACCAGTGACACCCCGGTGCCGGCGCTGACGCAGCTGACTATCGCACCGTAGCTGCCGATGCCCACGATGGGCAGCTTGTGCCCCTGGGCCTGCAGCCAGTGCTCCAGTGCCGCCCGATACGGACAGCCTTCAGGCCACATGAACACGGCCTTGTCCACCAGGTCCGCGGCGCTGCGCAGCGGCCCCAGTGACGGTGCGCCGATCAGCAGCAGGTCTTCCTGGTACATCAGGGTGCGGCGCAGGTGCGGGCGCTCGACATCCACCGCCACGATCGCACCATCGAGGCGGTGGTTGAGCACATCGTCGAGCATCTGCGACCAGGTGCCGGTGCTCAGCTCCAGCGTCACCTCGGGATAGCGCGCATGGTACTGCGCCAGAAACCGCGGCAGGCGCCCGCTGGCCGAGGACTCGATGGCTCCGATGCGCAAGCGTCCGGATGGTTTGGCGGACGGCGCCAGCGCCTGCCTGGAGGCCTCGGCCAGGGCCAGCATCTGCGTGGCATAGGGCAAGAAGGTTTCCCCCGCCGGACTGATCACCAGCCCGCGCCCGCGGCGATGGAACAACGGCACGCCCAGCTCGGCCTCCAGCGCCTTGATCCGCGCCGTGATGTTGGACGGTACGTAGTGCAGCACCTCGGCCGCACGGGCAATGCTGCCGGTGTCGTGGACGGTCTTGAACATGCGGATCTGCATCAGTTCCATACATCACCCAAAGTGAACGATTGACTCAGTATAAGTCGATTGTAGTGAGCAGTAGGCGTTCCGATACTGAGCGCACCCGCCCTTCGGAAGCCCACCCCATGACCCGCCCCAGCTCACTGAAAATCGCCTGCGCCGTACTCTTCGTGCTGCTGTGCTGGGCCTACTCGCCCACCGGCATCCGCCTGGGCTTGCAGGGCTATGCGCCCACGCACCTGGCGCTGGCGCGCTTTATCGTGGCGTCGCTGTTCATGGCGGTCATCGCGCTGCTGCGCGGCATCACCCTGCCCCGGCTCAGGGACGTGCCCACCCTGCTGTTGCTTGGCCTGTTCGCGGTCAGCCTGCACCATGTGGCCATCAACTACGGCCAGCGTGGGGTCAGCGCCGGGGCGGCCAGTGTGCTGGCGCAGTCCACGCCGCTGTTCAGCCTGCTGATCGCGCACTGGGTGTTCAAGCAGGTGGCCGGGGCCTGGCATTGGGGCTGCCTGCTGCTGGGCATGGCCGGCGCGGTGATCGTGGTGGCCGGCGATCGCGGGCTCGGTCAGTTCGACCCGCACGGGTTGCTGATTCTGGTGGCGGCATTGTCGTGGAGCATCTATTTCGCCCTGCAGAAACACCACGGCCACCGCTACGACGCGCTGACCATCACCTGCTACACCGTATGGTCGGGCACTGCATTGCTGATGGTGTACCTGCCGGGGCTGCTCGACGACCTGGGCCACGCACCGCCCCAGGCCAACACTGCGGTGCTGGTGCTGGGGGTATTCCCCAGCGCGCTGGCCTACCTGGCCTGGGCCTGGGTACTGCGCCACTGCGAGGTCACCCGGGTGACCCTGGCGCTGTACCTGATACCCGCCTTCGCCATGCTGATCGCCGCAGCGCTGCTGGGCGAGCGGCCCTCGGCATCGGTGATGCTGGGCGGGCCGTTGGTGCTGATCAGCGTGCTGGCGCTGAACCTGAGGCCGCCTCGGCTGCCGGTTCAGCCGGGTCGCCAAACTTCACATTGAAGTAGTCGAGCAGGGTCTGGCCACGACGCAAGGTACTGCGCACCTCTTCGCTCTGCGCCAGCAGTTCGGCGCTGGGCCTGGCATGCTGTTCAGCCGGCAGCGGCGTCGACCACGCCTTCACCTCAGGAGGTATGCCCGCCTTGGGCCGGTTGTTGACCCAGTGCGAGATATGGCACGGCAAGGTCCAGCCGCCGAAGGCCTGCACAAACAGAAAGCCAAACCAGTGCTGCCACCACGGGAAGTTGTCGCGATAGCCCTGGCGGGCCATGTGGAAGAACGCCACGGTGCCCTCCTCGAACTCTTCATCGGGCGCTGGCGGCAGGCTCGCCGGGCCCTCTTCCATGTACACCCGGATCGCTTCCCATTCGGCAATCGCCGCGCCCAGGTGGCCGCTGGGCACGTTGATCCACAGCACATTGCCCGTGTCGGCCTGACGCAGGCAGAACATCAGGTTGAAGGCGGGCAGCACGGCGTACTCGGTGACGGTGCGCCCCGCGCTGACGCAGGCGATCACCGACTCCCACGGCACGAAGATCGGCGCCGCGCCCCGGGTGGGCACGAACGCCACCTCCCGGCGCTGGCGGTTGAAGCGTATCGGCGGGTGAATCGTCACCTCGCGCATCACCCGCCAGAACATCCCCGCATACAGCAACGACAGGCAGGCGATGAAGCCCCAGATGAACCCGTTGGCCATGAAGTCGGAGAAGGTGCTCCAGAACGGCTCCACATGGCGGCGTGCCCAGGAGCCGAGCAAGGCAGTGAGCATGAAGCAGGTAACCACACCCATCACCGAGGCGATGCCGCAGCGCGCCATGAACTCGAAGTTGCCCTGGCCGATGGCAAAGTCCAGGTACACCTCGTTGGATTCGCGGTGCAGGTTGCGGCTGCTGTAGGCCGGCATGCCGGTGGGGATCGGCAGGGGCGAGAGGTAGACGATCTCGGTGCCGGCCACCCGCTCGAAGTCACCGGCGTGGGGCAGGCGTTCGTATTTGCTGTCGGTCATCGAGCTATTCCTCTTCCAGCGTCAATGGCCGCGCCATGTCTTTGATCCAGTGCCACAGGATGTAGAAGATGGGGCTTGCGCAGCAGACGCCGATCAACAGCAGCCCGACAGCATTGTTGAGCAGTTGGCGGGGGTTGCACTCCAGGGGGCCGCTGTTGCCCTTGCCCATGCGCACACAGCCATGCTCCGGATAGGCCATGGCATAGGCGCCCCAGGCAAACAGCGCGGCCAGCAGGGCGAACAGCAGCATCAGGCCCACCTCGGTATCGCGATTGCCCAGGCGCTCCCAGCGTTGCGCCAGCCGCAGGTTCAGCATGCGTCGACATCCTTGTTCATACAGGCTCCTATGAAAAACGGCGCACAGTATCACGCAAATAGTCGTCGAGCAGTTTTACATCGCCGTGGGGCCTGGGCAGTGCCGGGGCGGCTCCCCCTCGTGCCAGCTCGCTCTCGATGAACTGGTGCAGCAGTACGCGGCGAGGCCCGTAGTCGGCTTCGCTGGCGATGCGTTTGACGCGAAGCAGCTCGTCCAGGTCGGCCAGCAGCAGCGGGTCGTGCAGGGTCGCCTCCACCAGCTGGGCGAACGCGGTGGGCGGCATACCCAGGCCCTGTTCGATCCAGCGCACCGCCAGCAACGGGCGCAATACGTAGAGGTACTTCTTCAGGCGCACCTCTTCGCCCTGCAGGTAGATGCGAAAGTTCTTGGTGGCCATCGACAGGTAGTGGTGAAACGCCGCCTGCGGCGAATGGAATTGCCTGGCCAGGCCGCGCAAGGCTTGCAGCGCCCCCGGCTCGGCGCGGTACACCAGCGGCGAGTCGAGCCATTCGAGCAGGGTCGGGTTGGCATTGCGCAGCAGGCGCAGGGTCTTGCGCAGCTCCCAGCCACTGATGTCGAGTTCGTCGGTGAGCGGGCGCTCGATCACGTCGCGTGGCTCGTCGATGCGCAGGTACCAGTCCTGGCGGTGCACGTAGATGAAGCGCACGTCGAAGTCGCTGTCGGTGGAGGCAAAACCCCAGGCGCGGCTGCCGGATTCGCAGGCGTAGAGCACGCGCACGTCATGCTCGCGCTCGATGCGTTGCAGTTCTTCGAGTACCCAGCTGCGCATCGCACTGGGCAGGGGGTGACGGTCTTCCATGTTCATGTTCGAATCCTCGTTGTGCCCCTTCGCCGGCACGGCCGGCGAAGAGGCCATCAGCCTTTCACACACACCACCTGACGCAACGTGTGCACCACTTCCACCAGCTCGCGCTGCGCCGCCATCACCGCATCGATGTCCTTGTAGGCCATCGGGATCTCGTCGATCACGTCCTTGTCCTTGCGGCACTCCACATGCGCGGTGGCGCGCACCTGGTCCTCAAGGGTGAAGGCCTGTTTGGCCCGGGTACGGCTCATGACCCGCCCGGCACCGTGGCTGCAGGAGCAGAACGATTCCTCGTTGCCCAGGCCGCGCACGATGAAACTCTTCGCGCCCATCGAGCCTGGAATGATCCCCAGCTGGCCCTTCTGCGCCGACACCGCGCCCTTGCGCGTCACCAGGATTTCCTGGCCGAAGTGCTGCTCTTTCTGCACGTAGTTGTGGTGGCAGTTGACCCCCTGCAGATTGGCCTCGAACGGCTTGCGGATGACCTGGCGCGTGGCCTCGATCACCGCGTGCATCATCAGCGCACGGTTCTGCCGGGCAAAGTCCTGGGCCCACTCCACCGCCTGGACGTAATCGTCGAAATGGCGGCTGCCTTCCTCGAAGTACGCCAGTTCCTTGTCCGGCAGGTTGGCGATGTGCTGGCGCATGTCGGCCTTGGCCAGCTCGATGAACAGGTTGCCGATGGCATTCCCCACGCCCCGCGAGCCGCTGTGCAGCATGAACCACACGCGGTCGGCCTCATCCAGGCACACCTCGATGAAGTGGTTGCCGCCGCCCAGGGTGCCCAGGTGCTGGCGATTGTTGGTCTTCTGCAGTTGCGGGTACTTGTCGGTGATCGCCTTGAAACGCCCGGCCAGGGCCGACCACGCCTGATCGGCGACGGTCGGTACGTGGTTCCACGCGCCCTGGTCGCGCCGGCCGAAGGTCTTGCCGTGGGGCACTGCCTTCTCGATGGCGCTGCGCAGCCCTTGCAGGTTGTCGGGCAGGTCGGCCGCCACCAGCGAGGTGCGCGCCGCGATCATGCCGCAGCCGATATCCACGCCCACCGCCGCCGGGATGATCGCGCCCAGGGTCGGGATCACGCTGCCAATGGTCGAGCCCTTGCCCACGTGCACATCGGGCATCACGGCCAGGTGCTTGAAGATGAACGGCAGGCGCGCGGTGTTCATCAGTTGCTGGCGTGCGTCCTCGTCCACCGGCACGCCCTGGGTCCAGAGCTTGATCGGTTTGCCGTTGGCCACTTCGAGGATGTTCATGTGCTTCATCTCAATTGTCCTTGTAGCCCGCCAGGCCCGAAAGCCTGGCAGGTGTCATGCGGTTTTCAGGCTGACCAGCCCATTCAACACCTGATCCAGCCCGCCGAATACCGAAATGCGGTCGATGCGCTCGGCCACCCGCTCCAGGGTTTCCAGCTCCTTCAGGCGCAGGGCCGTCGGGTTGTCTTCCATGACCTTGGCGGTGTTGAGCAGCGAACGGGTCGCCGAGGTTTCCTCGCGGCGCCGGATCACGTTGGCCTGGGCCGCCTTCTCCGCCTCCACCACCTGCGCCAGCAGGGTCTTCATTTCACCCGGCAGAATGATGTCGCGCACGCCCAGGCCGCTGACCTCGATGCCGCTGCCCACCAGTTTCTCGGCCAGGTATTGGCTGACGGTGTCGTCGATCAGTTGCTTGTTCTCCAGCAGCTCGTCGAGGGTACGCGTGCCCACGGCCGCACGCAGGCCGAACTGCACCTCGCGGTACAGGTGCTCCAGCGGTTTGCTGAGGCTGGCGAAGGCCATCAGCACGTCGCTGTAGCGCCAGTTGGCCGCCAGGTTCAGGCGCAGGCTGACCTTGTCGCGGGTGAGGATCTCCTGGCCGCTGACCTCCAGCGACTGGATGCGCATGTCCACCATGTCGACGCTCACCTGGCGGTTGAAGCGCCAGAAGCCGTACTGACCGGCCGGCAGCAGCTCGACCACCGCGCCATCGACCTTGAGCACGCCCACATGGAAGGCCGGCACCGGCGCCAGCAGCACCGCATCCAGCCCGGCCAGGGTGCGACCGCGCAGCTTGGGCTGGCCGAGCTGGCCGAGCAGGGTCGGCTCCAGGCGATAGCTGTGGGTCAGGTCGATGCGCTGCAGGGTCTGCGCGCTCTGGCCCTTCCAGTACAACTGGCGGCTGCCCGGTGGCAGCAGTTCCGCCAGTGCGCCATCCTCGAAACGCAGGCCCACTTCGTGTTCGGCCAGGTCCATGCGCTCGAAGTACTGATCCACCACCGCCGGCTCGCTCTGGCGCAGATAGCCGGCCAGGCGGTGCTCGAAGCGCGGGGTGTTGAGGCTGAAGGTTTCCACCGTCAGCCGGTTATGCAGGTCAAGGCGCTGATGCACGCCCGGTTCCAGGATCGACACGAAGTCGCCCTCGCAGAACAGCAGGCCGCGTTCGTTCTTTTTCACGATGAAGCGCTTGAGCAGTTTCATTCTGTATTTCCCTTTCAATGAATTCCGTGGTGCCGGTGCTGCCGGTACGCCGAGCGCTGCAGGTGGGGCCCGGGGGGAGGTGCACGCGTCGGGACATCAGAGTCCTTTGCCGACCGAGTCCTTCGGTCCGACGTTGCGCCTTGCCCCGGGCCCGGCCAGCAGGCCGGGCGTACCAGCGGTGGCGGGGGCGTCCTTCGCGACAGTCAGCCATCCTGGCTGCAAGTGCGTTGCCCTCGCCTCACCGGCGGGTGTTACGGGTACAGCTACCGTGGAGGGTATGTAACGAGTTCTAGGCTCGTTGGCGGCCCCATCCGGGGTTGCGCCAGCGACCGGTCGTTGCGGCGGCGGCATGCACGACACCAACACCAGGGGTGGGCTCGTGCACCGGTGGGGTTGTGAACCCCGACCCGTTGGCCTGCTTGGCGATGCGGTCGAAAGCGTTATTGCGAGGGGCGTGCCAGATTTCGTCAAAGCGCTAGGATTTATTTTCAACTCATTGATTTATAAGTGTTTTATTTTCATCTTCGTTAAATCAACCTGCGCACTGGGCAAATGCTTGAGGGCTTTTATGTATACTTTTATATCTTCATTTATCCAAAAAGATAAACAGCATGCACAAGCGCAGCGTTGCCATCGGCTTCATCGGTACCACCCTCGACCGCAACGGAAAGGGTGCCGCGCGCTGGAACAAGTGGCGGCCCACCGTCGCGCTGTGCCAGCAGCCGGATCTTTCGATCGACCGCCTGGAGCTGATTCACGGCAAGAGCGAACGTGATCTGGGCCTGGCCGAGCGCCTGCGCGAGGATGTACTCAGCGTGTCGCCCCACACCGAGGTGCGCCTGCACCGCCTGGCACTGCACAACCCGTGGGATTTCGAAGAGATGTACGGCGCGCTGCATGACTTCGCCCGCAGCTACCACTTCGACACCGAGCACGAGGACTACCTGGTGCACATCACCACCGGCACCCACGTTGCGCAGATCTGCTGGTTTCTGCTGACCGAGGCGCGCTACCTGCCGGCGCGACTGGTGCAGACCTCGCCGGCGCGCGGCAAGGAAGAAGAGCGTGACCCGGCCGGCACCAGCACGCTGATCGACCTCGACCTGTCGCGCTATGACCATATCGCTTCGCGCTTTCAGCGCGAGCAGGCGCACAGCCTGGCGTTTCTCAAGGCCGGCATCGCCACGCGCAACGTGGCGTTCAACCACTCCATCGAGCAGATCGAGCGCGTCGCCCTGCGCTCAACCGCCCCGATGCTGCTGGTGGGGCCGACCGGTGCCGGCAAGTCGTTCCTGGCCCGGCGCATCCATGAACTCAAGCGCACGCGCCACCAGCTGGAGGGCCGCTTCGTCGAAGTGAACTGCGCCACGCTGCGCGGCGACGGCGCCATGTCGAGCCTGTTCGGGCATATCAAGGGCGCCTTCACGGGTGCACAGAACGCCCGCGACGGCCTGCTGCGCGCCGCCGACGGCGGCATGCTGTTTCTCGACGAAATCGGCGAGCTGGGCGCCGACGAACAGGCCATGCTGCTCAAGGCCATCGAAGAGAAGCGCTTCTTCCCGATGGGCGCAGACAACGAGGTGCAAAGCGACTTCCAGCTGATCGCCGGCACCCACCGTGACCTGCGCAAGCAGGTGGCCGAAGGGCTGTTTCGCGAAGACCTGTATGCGCGCATCAACCTGTGGACCTTCGAACTGCCGGGGCTGGCCGGGCGGCGCGAAGACATCGAGCCGAACATCGATTTCGAACTGCAGCGCCACGCCCGCGAACAGGGCCGCAACGTGCGCTTCAACCTTGAAGCCAAGCGCCAGTACCTGGCGTTCGCCCATTCACCGCAAGCACGCTGGGCCGGCAACTTTCGCGAACTGTCGGCCTCGATCACGCGCATGGCGACCCTGGCCGACAGCGGACGCATCGACGAGCCCCTGGTCAGCGAAGAGATCACCCGGCTGCAACGGGCCTGGGGGGTTGCGGCGCCCACCGAGCCGTTGCTTGAAGGGCGTGAGCTGGACCTGTTCGACCGCCTGCAACTGGAGGCCGTGCTGCGGGTGTGTCGCGATGCCCGCTCGCTGTCCGACGCAGGGCGCCAGCTGTTTGCGGTGTCGCGCCAGGACAAGGAAAAACCCAACGATGCCGACCGCCTGCGCAAATACCTGGCGCGCTTCGAACTGGACTGGAACCAGCTGCGCAGTTGAGCTGCCATGCTAGAATCCGCGCCCCGGCCGTATTGGCCGGCACACTTTCCCTTCCACCGAAAAAGGACTCTCGGTCTTGTCGTTCATGACATCTCCTCGTCTGCACTTTGCCACCCTCAGCCTGTTCACCGCCCTGAGCCTTACCGCCACCGCCAGCTTCGCCGACGAAGACGAGGCCGTTGCCAAGGGCCGCTGGCAGGGCCTGGCCGGCATGGCCAACCTCTACCTGAACGATGCCGACGCACAGGAATTCATCGATGCCGGCGACAAGGAGAAAAGCGAGCACGACAACATGGCTGGCGCCCTGGCCTATTACCTGACGGCCGCACGTCTGGACCCGAAGAACGCCTATGCGTCCTACCAGGCCGGCGCCGCCCTGGCCTCGATGGAGAAGTTCGATCTGGCTGGCGACCTGCTCGACCAGGCCCGCGAGCGCGGTTTCTGGCAGGCCGTGATCCTGCGTGACGACGACGAGCTGGAGGGCATGAAGGACGCACCGGCCTACAAGAAACTGCTGCAGAGCGCCGAGGCCAACTACGCCAAACAGGCCAAGGATGCCGGTGCGGCGGCGTTCAGCATCCCCGAAGGCAAGGCCCCGGCCGGCGGCTGGCCGGTAGTGGTGTGGTTGTCCGGCTACGGCACCGAAGGCAGCAAGGGCATTCGCATGCGTGAAGAACTGGTGGGCGAACGCGCCGTACTGGTGGGTGTGAACGGCACGCTCAAGCGCGACGAGGGCCAGTTCATGTGGCAGCAACACTCGGTCGAGCCGACCGAGAAAGCCGTGGCGGCCGCGCTCAAGGCCCTGGAAAAGCAGACCCGCATCGACCGCTCGAACGTGGCGCTGATCGGCTTTTCCCAGGGCGCCGAACATGCGGCGCACCTGATCGCCGAATACCCGCAGCATTACAGCGGCGCGGTACTGCTGTCGCCGGGCGGCTTTCGCATTCCATTCGCCGTGCAGAAGGCCAAGGACAAGCGCATCGTGATCGTGCACGGCGCCAAGGAGCATTCGAGCAACCTGGAACTGACCGCAACCACGCAGAAGGCGTTCGAAGGCAGCAACCCGGTGCAAAGCCACGAACACCCGGCCGGGCACACCTTCCAGGATGACTGGGAAACGGCGTATCGCGGGTACCTCGATTACGCGTTGGGGCTGACCCCGGCGGGCTGACTACAGCGCGGCTTTCGCCAGCAAGGCTGGCTCCTGCAGAGTGGGGTAAACGGCAGGAGTCAGCCTTGCTGACGAAGAACCCTTCGAGATCTGTCCAAAAGTCCTACAGCAGGCCCCAAAAAACCATTCTATGCTTGCACCTGAGTTCGACGCCCCTGTGGCTCGAAGCTGGGGGGCTGTTATCGATGCACCGGGGCGCCGCAAGCCAATCCCGACACCGATACAGCCCCTCTTTTTTTTGCCTCAACGCAGCCCCAACTGCCCCCGCAGGTAGTCATACAGCCCCGACGCACTCTTGCGATAGCCATCGGCCGTCAGGTGCACCAGGTCGCCTCGCGCCAGCCCCTCTGCCTGCCAGCGCGCAATCGAGCACTCCCCGCCCATGTAGGCCTGCCAGTCCCAGAACAGCACGTTGGCCTGGCGTGCCACCTGGCGCTGGATCTGCACCACCTGCGGCAACGACTGCGGGCGCCGCGTCGCGCAGGTACGCGCGCCACGCTGCTTGATCGAGTCCGAAGGCCCCACCAGCAGGATCACCGCCCGTGGCTGCACCCGCTTGAGCTGGGCCACGGTACGGCGCAACTGGTCACGGTACTTGGCCATGTCCAGGGTGTTGTCGAACGCCTCGTTGGTGCCATAGGCCAGAATGATCAGGTCCGGGCGCAGGGCCTTGAGGTTTTCCTGCCAGCCAGCCTGCCATTTGTCCTGCACCTCCAGCCGCGCACCGTTGATGCCCAGGGCCGAATAGGTCACCCCGGCGTTCTTCTGGCCCTGGATGTACCAGCCACCCAGCACCGTGCCCGGGTGGGCATTCAGGCTCATGTCCACCGGCAGGCTGATGCTGTTGAGCGGCGGGCTGAAGCGCCACTGCCCGTTGCTTGCGGCCAGCATCACGCGGCGCGCCGCGTTCTGCCCGCCACGGGCGGTAAGGCTGCTGTTCTCCCGCGCCTGGTACAGGGCCGAGATACGGTAGCGCTGGGCACTCGGTTCACGCGCCTCCAGGCGCACGCTCGGGTTCGCCGCCAGCGGTACCGACAGGTAGCCCCCCAGCGGGAACTGCGTGCTTTGCTGGTTGCGCGCCGACACCAGCTCCCACTGGCGCCTGGCCGTCTTGAGGATCAGGTTGTCGTAGCGCGTGCCAGGTACCGGTGTCGCCGCCACGAAGCCTATGCCGCCATCGCCGTACTGCGACTGCAGCAGGCGACGCATCTCGCCGCTGAACAGGTCGGCGGCAGTGTGCGAATCTCCAAATTGCACGATATTGACCGGTGTGCGACTGGAGGTGCGCAGCTTGCCGGCCAGCACCGCAAGATTGCCGTCACGGCTGCCGGTCGCCTTCTGCTGCACGGCGAGGGGGCGCGCGGCCGGCGCGTTGACCGCCGCCACCGGGCTGCAGCCCGGCAGCGCGCAGATCAGCGCCGCCAGCACCAGGATGTTGTGCGCTCGGCGCATGCTCAGTGTCCCGTTACGGTCAGGCCCGGGAAGGCGATCATCGACAGTACCTGCTCGGCGATCAGCTTCTGGCCCGTGGTGGTGAAGTGGATGCCGTCGTCGACACGGGTCTTGACCCGTTTGCCCTGGCTGTTCTGCAGGGTATAGGAGAACTCGTCGGCCTGGTAACCGAGCACGCCGTTGGCCGACACGTAATGCTGCTGGTACAACTGCGCCTGGCTTTCATACAGCCCGCTGAGATAGGCCATGGCCGTCGACAACTTGGGCTTTTGCATGTTGGGCGGGCCGACCCAGATCACCTGCACATTGTGCGCGCGGGCCTCGTCCAGGATCCGGTCGATGCGCTTGCGGTACAGCGCCTCCCACTCAGGCGATTTGAAGCGCAGGAACGGCTTGCCCTTGGACTCGGGCATGTCCCACGGGTCGTTCGGGCCCAGGAACACCACCATCAGGCGGATGTTGGGGTGATTCTGCAGCGTGTCGGACACCGTCTGCGGCCAGTTGAAAAAACCGGGGTACGCCAGGCCCGTGCTCTGGCGGCTGAGGTTGACGCTCTTGATCTGGTAGCGCTTGAGCAAGGTGTTGGCCAGGTGCGGCGCCACGCCCTGCATCAGCGAGTCGCCCACCAGGAACACTTCGTCGCCAGCCGCCAGGCTCACGGCCTTGGGCGGCTGCCCCGGCACCAGCGGTTGCGCCGCCACCTTGACCGGTTGCGCGGCGGGCGCCTGCGCCACAACCGGCTGCACTGTCGCTGGCTGCACTGCAGGGGGCCTGGCCGCAGGTGTCGGCGCCACCACCGGTACCTTGGCAGGCGCCGGCGCCTTGGCATGCGGCTGCGCCAGGTCGACCAGCACCACCGGCATACTGGGCGGCAGCTCGACCGTCGGCATGCCCTCGGCCTGGGCCAGCAGGGTCTGGCGCTCCAGGCTGTCGATGAAGCTGCTGCGCGCATCCCCCAGGGCCTGGGTCAGGTTGCCGCCCAGGCGCCACGCCTGGCTCTGCCCTACCCAGGGCAGCTCGCAGCTCTGGTGATACTTCTGCTGGCAGTACAGGCTGATGGAGTTCTGGTTCAGCCAGAACAGCAGCAAGGTGGTGACCAGGATCGCGTACAGCACCTTGGCCGCGCCCATTTGCGTCTTGAACAGCTGACCGGTACTAGAAGCTTGCATAGATGAACCCCGGCACGCCCGATTGCGAAGCGAAGATGACCAACGACACGAACAGCCCCAGCGGGATCGGGTAGAGCTGCCAGGGCAGCCGGCTGCTGGCGGCAAAACCCTGGCGCAGCAGCGCCAGCACCTGCGGGTACACCGCGATGTACAGCACGCAGCCCAGCAACAGCAGGCCGGTGGTGCTCAACAGCCCGCCCAGGCTCAGGCCGGCGATGCCGCCGAGCATGTCCAGCGCATCATCCAGGCTCGCGCAGCGAAAGAAGATCCAGGCGAAGGCGACGTAGTGGAAGGTCAGCAGGCGCGCCAGCACATCCGCGCCCGGCCAGCGCATCGGTTGTGGCAGCACGTAGGTGGAGGCCTTGTACAGCGCCAGCCCCACGCCGTGCAGCGCACCCCAGATGATGAAGTTGAGGCTCGCGCCGTGCCACAGGCCGGAAACCAGCATCGCCAGCAGCATGTTCAGGTTGCCGCGCCACACGCCCTGGCGGTTGCCGCCCAGCGGGATGTACACGTAGTCGCGAATGAAGGTCGACAGGCTGATGTGCCAGCGCCCCCAGAACTCCTTGAGGTTGCGGGCCGCGTAGGGCGCATTGAAGTTGGCCGGCAGGCGAAAGCCCAGCAGCAGCGCCACGCCGGTCACCAGGTTGGTGTAGCCGCTGAAGTTCAGGTAGATCAGCAGGCTGTAGCCGTACACGCTCAGCAGCAGTTGCTCGGCGCTGAAGCCGCTTGGGGTCTCGAACACCGGGTCGACCCACTCGCTGCCCAGCCAGGCACTGAAGAAGAACAGCTTGACCACCGCCAGCGCAATCAGCCCCAGCGCCCGTTGCGGCTCCAGCACCTGGCGGATCTGCGCCGGGCGAATCTGCGGCAGCATGTGCGCGGCGCGGTTGACCGGGCCGGCCACCAGGCTGGGGAAGAAGGCCAGGTACAGGGCCAGGTCCAGCGGCGCGGCCGGGGCCATTTCACCGCGGTTGATCGACACCAGGTAGCTGACCGAATGGAAGGTGTAGAACGACAGCCCGATCGGCAGCAGCACCTCCAGCACCGGCAGCGAGACGTCCAGGCCCAGGTCGGCCAGCGCGGCCTGCACGCCCCCCACGAAGAATTCCTGGTACTTGAAGACATAGAAGCAGCCCAGCACCAGCAGCAACACCATCAGGTAGGTGAAGCGCCGTCCGGGATGTCGCGCGCTGAACAGCCCCAGCAGGTAGACCAGCAGGGTGTAGCCGAGCAGGATGTACAGCGAATCGAGGCTGAAGCTTGCGACCAGCGCATAGCTGCCCGCCAGCAGCAGGACGTTCTGCAGGCGAACGCTCCAGCAAAGGCTCCAGTAGACCGCGAAAAACAGAGTGAAGCAGAGGCCGAACTCGATCGAAAGAAAGCTCACAACGTAGTCCATTACGCGACATGGAAGGGGGGACCCTGACCCGGATACAACCCGCGGCGCAGAGCGGGCGCGATTATGGCAGACAGCAGTGAGCCCCCACAATGCAAGCAGTGCAGGAAAATCAAGCCTGTTCCCACGGCATTTATGCAACAGAATGCGACGAAAGATCACAGGCGCTGATTTGCTCCCCCTGCCCTGCTCTGCTAGTGTCGCGCCGTTCAAACCGCCACCAGAGACAGCCGCCATGGCCCGAAAAAAAGCTGCCATTGACTTCGAGCAATCCCTTGCCGACCTGCAAGCGCTGGTCGAACGCCTGGAGAACGGCGAACTGTCGCTGGAAGACTCGCTGACCGCCTTCGAGCAAGGCATCGGCCTGACCCGCGATTGCCAGAGCGCCCTGACCCAGGCCGAGCAGAAGGTCCAGGTGCTGCTGGAGCGCGACGGCGAGTTGCGCGCCGAGCCGTTCGACGCGGAACAGCCAGAATGATTGCCGCCTACCAGGCCCGTTGCCAGGCCCAGGTGGATGCCGCGCTGGAAACCCTGTTCCACGCCCCCTCGAGCGAGCTCGAGCGCCTGTATGCCGCCATGCGCTACAGCGTGATGAACGGCGGCAAGCGGGTACGCCCGCTGCTGGCCTATGCCGCCTGCGAGGCGCTGGGTGGCGCCAGCAGCGATGCCGACGGCGCCGCCTGCGCGGTCGAGCTGATCCACGCCTATTCGCTGGTGCATGACGACCTGCCGGCAATGGACGACGACGACCTGCGTCGCGGCCAGCCCACCACCCACAAGAAATTCGACGAGGCCTGCGCGATCCTGGCCGGCGACGGCTTGCAGAGCCTGGCCTTCAGCGCCCTGCTCGACCCGCGCCTGAGCCCGCAGAGCGATGCCATTCGCCTGGCCATGGTGCAGGCCGTGGCCCAGGGCGCCGGCCCCGCCGGCATGGTCGGTGGCCAGGCCATCGACCTGGGCTCGGTGGGGCTCAAGCTCGATCAGACCGCGCTGGAGTACATGCACCGGCACAAGACCGGCGCGCTGATCGAAACCAGCGTCAAGGTCGGCGCCCTGGCCAGCGCGCGGGCCGATGCCCAGACGCTTGCGGCCTTGCAGCAGTATGCCCAGGCCATCGGCCTGGCGTTCCAGGTGCAAGACGACATCCTGGATGTCGAGAGCGATACCGCGACCCTGGGCAAGCGCCAGGGCGCTGATATCGCCCGCGACAAGCCGACCTACCCGGCATTGCTGGGGCTCGAAGCCGCCAAGGCCTACGCGCTGGAACTGCGCGACCAGGCGCTGGCAGCGCTGGCTGGGTTCGATGACAAGGCCGAGCCGCTGCGGGCGTTGGCGCGGTACATCGTCGAACGCCGCAGCTGACCGCAGCGGCCCTTCGCCGGCAATGCCGGCTCCTGCATCGAACCCTGTAGGAGCCGGCATTGCCGGCGAAACGCACACCACATACCTCAATGGGCAGCCTTCACCGCAATAAGGTAAACTGCCGCCTCATCACACCTATAACGATTCGCCTGATGCCCACGACGTTTCAAGAGATCCCCCGCGAACGCCCGGTCACGCCGCTGCTTGACCGTGCCGATACGCCAGCCGGCCTGCGTCGTCTGGCCGAAGCCGACCTGGAGAAACTGGCCGACGAACTGCGCCAGGAGCTGCTCTATAGCGTCGGCCAGACCGGCGGGCACTTCGGTGCCGGCCTGGGCGTCATCGAACTGACGATCGCCCTGCACTACGTCTTCGACACCCCGGACGACCGGCTGGTGTGGGATGTGGGCCACCAGGCGTATCCGCACAAGATCCTCACGGGTCGGCGCGAACGCATGCACAGCCTGCGTCAGAAGGACGGCCTGGCCGCCTTCCCGCGCCGCGTCGAGAGCGAGTACGACACCTTTGGCGTCGGGCACTCCAGCACCTCGATCAGCGCCGCGCTGGGCATGGCCATCGCCGCCCGCCTGCAGAACCAGGCACGCAAGTCGATTGCAGTGATCGGTGACGGCGCGCTCACCGCCGGCATGGCCTTCGAAGCGTTGAACCACGCCCAGGAAGTCAACGCCGACATGCTGGTGATCCTCAACGACAACGACATGTCGATTTCGCGCAATGTGGGCGGCCTGTCCAACTACCTGGCCAAGATCCTCTCCAGCCGCACCTATGCAAGCATGCGCGAGGGCAGCAAGAAGGTGCTGTCGCGCCTGCCCGGCGCCTGGGAGATCGCCCGCCGCACCGAAGAGTATGCCAAGGGCATGCTGGTGCCCGGCACGCTGTTCGAAGAGCTGGGCTGGAACTACATCGGCCCCATCGACGGCCACGACCTGCCTACCCTGATCGCCACCCTGCGCAACATGCGCGACCTCAAGGGGCCGCAGTTCCTGCACGTGGTGACCAAGAAGGGCAAGGGTTTCGCCCCGGCCGAGGTCGACCCGATCGGCTACCACGCGATCACCAAGCTCGAACCGCTGGACGCCCCGGCCACCGCGCCGAAAAAGGCCGCCGGGCCGAAGTACTCGGCGGTGTTCGGCCAGTGGCTGTGCGACATGGCCGCCGCCGACCAGCGCCTGGTGGGCATCACCCCCGCCATGAAGGAAGGCTCGGACCTGGTGGCGTTCAGCGAACGCTACCCCGAGCGCTACTTCGACGTGGCGATTGCCGAGCAGCACGCGGTGACGCTGGCGGCGGGCATGGCCTGCGAGGGCGCCAAGCCGGTGGTGGCGATCTATTCGACCTTCCTGCAGCGCGCCTACGACCAGCTGATCCATGACGTGGCGGTGCAGAATCTCGACGTGCTGTTCGCCATAGACCGCGCCGGCCTGGTGGGCGAAGACGGCCCGACCCACGCCGGCAGCTTCGACCTGTCGTTCCTGCGCTGCATCCCCGGCATGCTGGTGATGACCCCCAGCGACGAGAACGAACTGCGCAAGATGCTCAGCACCGGGCACCTGTACAACGGCCCTGCTGCCGTGCGCTACCCGCGTGGCAGCGGGCCGAACGCGACGATCGACGGCGACCTTGAGCCGCTGGAGATCGGCAAGGGCGTGATTCGCCGCCAGGGCAGCAAGGTCGCCCTGCTGGTGTTCGGTGTGCAACTGGCCGAAGCACTGAAGGTGGCCGAAAACCTGGATGCCACCGTGGTCGACATGCGTTTCGTCAAGCCGCTGGATGAAGCGCTGGTGCGCGAGCTGGCTGGCAGCCATGACCTGCTGGTGACCATCGAAGAGAACGCCATCATGGGCGGCGCCGGCTCTGCGGTCAGCGAGTTCCTGAGCGCTGAAGGCGTGCTCAAGCCGATGCTGCACCTGGGCTTGCCGGATGTGTACGTCGAGCATGCCAAGCCGGCGCAGATGCTGGCCGAATGCGGGCTGGATGCTGCCGGGATCGAGACTTCGGTGCGTCAGCGGATGCAACTGCTGGGCCTTTAGACCCTTTCGCCAGCCAGACTGGCTCCTGCCTGCAGGAGCCAGCCTGGCTGGCGAAGGGCGCATCAGCCCAGCTGACGCGGTACCCGGTACAGGTAAAGGATCACCACGCTGGCGATGGCCAGCAGAATCTGCGGCACTCCCTCCAGGCCCACGAACACCGACAGTGCGGCCACCCACGCCGGCAGGCAGGCAACCAGCATCGACACTCGGCGAACCCGCGCCAGCTCTATCCAGGCCGCCGGCTCTTCAGCGCTGTTCAGCGCCTTTTCAGTGGCAATCAATGCACGCTTGTAGGCGCTGAAACGCGGCAGGCTGAAGAACATCGAGGCCAGCCCGGCCAGAAACACCGGCATCACCAGCAGCGGGACACGCGCCACGCTGCCCCCGAACGCCCAGCCGAACACCAGCAGCGGCGCCAGGGCAATCGCGAAGAACTGCCACCAGGCGAACGCCAGCCGCCGCTTGACCTGGCCGCGGGTCACGCCCGACCGGCCTCGCCCTGGTGCTCGTTGCCCATCATGTGGCCGAGCTTGCCGGCCTTGGTGGCCAGGTAGTGCTTGTTGTGCGGATTGTGCCCGGTGTGCAGCGGCACGCGCTCGGCTACCGCAATGCCCATGGCGGTGAGGGCTTTTACCTTGCGCGGGTTGTTGGTCATCAGGCGCAATGACGTGACGCCCAGGTGCTCGAGCATCGGCTGGCACATGGCGTAGTCACGCTGGTCGGCGGCAAAGCCCAGGCGCTCGTTGGCCTCGACGGTGTCGGCGCCGCCGTCCTGCAGTTCGTAGGCGCGAATCTTGTTAAGCAGGCCGATGCCACGGCCCTCCTGACGCAGATACAGCAGCACGCCACGGCCTTCGCGGGCGATGGCCTGAAGAGCGGCCTCCAGCTGCGAACCACAGTCGCAGCGCTGGCTGAACAGCGCATCGCCGGTCAGGCATTCGGAATGCAGGCGCCCCAGTACCGGCTCGCCATCGGCTACATCACCCAGGCTGAGCACAACGTGCTCGCGGCCGGTGGCTTCGTCGAGAAAACCATGCATGGTGAACGTGGCAAAGGGGGTGGGCAGCTTGGAAGCGGCAACAAAGACGACGGGCACCTTGTGCTCCTGATCAATAACGTGAAATTTGATGTGCGCCGATTGTAACAGCAGCGTAAGGCAGGTGCTTAGGCTGAATTCTTGGGCAAACAGATCGAGAAGTTAGATGCTGGCACGTGCGCCCTGCCCGGAATCGGGAACGGATACGGCTGCTGCCAGCGCTCGAAGATCTCGCGCAATTCACCGCTGGCGATCAGTTCGTCCATGCGCCGATCGAACAGCGCCCGGAGCGCACAGGCCTGCTCGGTCCTGGCAAAGGCCAGGTACAACGGCAACTCGGCGATGTGGGTGCGGCGGAACCGGGCCTTGTCACGGGCCTGGTTGTACACGTAGTCTACTTCGGTCTGGGCATCGATGTAGAAGTCCACGCGCTTGAGTTCGAGCATCGGCAGGATGCCGTCGCGCCGCTGCACCTCGCGAAACTCCTTCACATCGGGCAGGTAGCGCTGGTACTCGTAGCCACGCACCCAGGAGAGCTTGTAGCGGCCGATGGTGGCGGCGCTCGGCACCGGCAGGCTGGCCAGGCCCAGGGCGTAGATATGGTCCTGGTCGAAGGCGTTGCGGGGGTAGAGGTAGTCGTTGCTTTCCTGCTCGTAGGAGCCGACCCAGGCATCGGCCTCGGCGCGCTTGACCAGGCCCACTGCGCGGCTGTAGGGCACGCTGATGGCGAGCACCTTGACCCCCGCCGGCTCGAACACCTTGCGCAGCACGTCCCAGGCCATGCCGCGCCCTTCGACGTCGGTGTAGTCCGGCCAGATCTCGCTGGCCAGGCGCACCTCCTGCGGCAACGCGGTCGGCTCGCCAGCGCAGGCGATGCCGCCACCCAGCGCCAACACCAGCAGCAACACTCGCCATGCGCGCATCAGGCCACTCCCTTCAGGTGAAACTCCACACCAGCGCCTGCATGCCCAACCAGGCGAACACGCCGGCCAGCACGTCATCGAACATGATGCCGAAACCGCCATGCACATGCCGGTCGATCCAGCGGATCGGCCACGGCTTGAGTATGTCGAAGAAGCGGAACATCAGAAAGCCTGCCAACAACCATAGCCAACCTTCCGGCACCAGCCAGAGGGTTATCCACATGCCGACCATCTCGTCCCAGACGATGCCCTCGTGGTCATGCACGCCCAGGTCGTCGGCGACCTTGCCGCACAACCATACGCCGAACAGCATGGTCAGCCCCAGCATCAGCCAGTAGCCCCAGTCGGGCAGCATCTGCCACAGCGGGATGAACGGCACGGCCACCAGCGAACCCCAGGTGCCCGGCGCCTTGGGCAGGGTGCCGGAGCCGAAGCCGAAGGCCAGAAAATGCCAGGGGTTGCGCCAGACTGAAGGCGGCACGTTTTCTGCCGGCACCTGATTGGGGTGATCGGTCACGGTGTCTCCCTAAAAATGTTGATAACCCCGCGTGCGCGGGGTGATGTCCGCCCCGGCGTGGTCACGCAGGCTGACGCCGCTGCCCGCCTCCACCCGACCGACCACGTGCACCGGCCAGCCGGCAGCCTGCAGGCCGGCCAGGTGCGCGGGGGGCAAGGTGAAGGCAATCACGTAGTCGTCGCCACCGGTGAGCGCGGCCTGTCGCGCACCTTCCAGGCCCAGCAGGCCCTGCAGCGCCGTACCCAGCGGCAGCTGTTCGAGCGACAGCACAATCGACACGCCCGAGGCCGTGGCAATGTGTCCGCAATCGGCCAGCAGGCCATCGGAGATATCCAGCGCCGCGCTGGCCTTGCCTCGCAGCGCCTGACCCAGCGCCAGTTGCGGTGGCGGCGACCAGTAGTGCGCCAGCAGCGGCTCGGCCAGCGCCACCGCCGCCTCGCGTTCGCCCAGCACCAGCGGCAAGGCCCCGGCAGCGTTGCCCAGCTCACCACCGACACACACCAGGTCACCAGGCCGCGCACCGCTGCGCGTCAGGGCCTGGCCGGCAGGCACGCGGCCGAACACGGTCATGGTCAGGCTCAGCGGCCCATGGGTGGTGTCCCCGCCTACCAGGCTCAGGCCGCATTGTCGGGCCATCAGGTTCAGACCCTGGGCATAGGCCTTCAGCCAATCGGCGTGAACCGTCGGCAGGGTCAGGGCAAGGGTAAAGGCCACGGGGGTGGCGCCCATGGCTGCCAGGTCACTGGCAGCCACCGCCAGCGAGCGCTGGCCGAGCAGGAACGGGTCGCACACAGCCGGGAAATGCACCCCGGCCACCAGCGTGTCGGTGGACACGGCCAGTTGCTCGCCGGCCGGCAGCGCCAGCAGGGCGCAATCGTCGCCGATCCCCAGGGCGACCCCGTCGCCGGCCTGCGCACAGGGCGCGGCGGCGAAGTAGTGGCGGATCAGCTCGAATTCACCCATGGGCAGGCAGCGCCGCAATCAGCGCTTGAACGCCTTCACTTCGGCTTCGCGCAGCCGCGGTGCGAGCTTGTCGAGCACACCGTTGACGAACTTGTGCCCGTCAGTGGCGCCGTACACCTTGGCCAGCTCGATACCTTCGTTGATGACCACGCGATAAGGCACGTCGACCCGCTTGATCAGCTCCCAGGTGGACAGGCGCAGCACCGACAGCTCGACCGGATCGAGCTCTTCGAGCACGGTGTCCAGGCAAGGCGCGAGGGCCTTGTCGATTTCTTCCTTGATCGCCGGCACGCCGTGCAGGATCTCGCGGAAGTAGGCACCGTCGACATCGGTGAAATCGTTATCGACCCGGAACTGCGCTTCGATCTCGTTCAGCGAGTGCTTGGCCATGTGCCACTGGTACAGCGCCTGGGTCGCGAGCTTGCGGGCTTCGCGACGCTTGGCGCTCTTGGAGGGCTTGCCAGCATCCGCAGGTTTTGGATCGCGCGGGTTGAAACGATCGCTTTCGTCGCTAATCACTTGGCCTCCAACTGCGCCAGCAGGCTGACCATTTCCAGGGCGGACAGGGCCGCTTCGGCGCCCTTGTTGCCGGCCTTGGTGCCGGAACGCTCGATGGCCTGTTCGATCGAATCGACGGTCAGGACACCGAAGGCAACCGGCACGCCGAACTCCATGGACACCTGGGCCAGGCCCTTGGTGCATTCGCCCGCCACGTATTCGAAGTGCGGGGTGCCACCACGGATCACGGCGCCCAGGGCGATGATCGCGGCGTATTCGCTCTGCTGGGCGACCTTCTGTGCCACCAGCGGAATCTCGAACGCACCCGGTGCACGGATGATGGTGATGTCGCTTTCGCTCACGCCGTGGCGAACCAGTGCATCAACGGCACCGCTTACCAGGCTTTCGACGACGAAGCTGTTGAAGCGGCCAACCACCAAAGCATAGCGACCTTTGGGGGCAATGAAGGTACCTTCGATGGTCTTCAGGGACATTGCGGGGTTCTCATCTTAAAGAGCCAGGCCGCAACGGTGCGGCCTGTGGGAGTTTTGTTCCGGATCAACAGCGGGAAACCAGCCCCTGCTTTATTCGGAGGGCACGTATTCTACAACTTCCAGATCGAATCCGGATATCGCATTGAACTTCATTGGCGAACTCATCAGGCGCATCTTGCGTACGCCCAGGTCGCGCAGAATCTGCGAACCGGCACCCACGGTGCTGTAGGTGGTGGGTGTCTTGACCTGGCTGCTGTCGGCGCTTTCGCGGATATGCGCCAGCAGCACGTCGCCGTCCAGCGGGTGTCCGAGCAGCAGCACCACGCCGCTGCCGGCCTCTGCCACGGCGCTCATGGCGGCGCGCAGGCTCCAGCGGCCGGGCTGCTTGACCAGCAGCAGGTCGCGCAGCGGGTCCATGTTGTGCACCCGCACCAGGGTCGGTTCCTCGGCGCAGATCTTGCCCAGGGTCAGGGCCATGTGCACGTCGCCTTCGACCGAATCGCGATAGGTCACCAGGTTGAACTGACCCAGTTCGCTGTCCAGCGGCTGCTCGGAAATCCGCTGAATGGTACGTTCGTGGATCATGCGGTAGTGGATCAGGTCGGCGATGGTGCCGATCTTGATGTTGTGCTCGGCGGCGAACACTTCCAGCTCGGCGCGACGCGACATGGTGCCGTCGTCGTTCATCACCTCGCAGATCACCCCGCTCGGCTCGAAACCGGCCATGCGCGCCAGGTCGCAGGCCGCCTCGGTGTGGCCGGCACGGGCCAGGGTACCGCCGGGCTGGGCCATCAGCGGGAAGATGTGGCCCGGGCTGACGATGTCTTCGGCCTTGGCGTCCCGGGCGGCGGCGGCCTGCACGGTGCGCGCGCGGTCGGCGGCGGAGATGCCGGTGGTGACGCCTTCGGCAGCTTCGATCGAAACGGTGAACTTAGTGCCGAAGCCCGAGCCGTTGCGCGGGGCCATCAGCGGCAGCTTGAGCAGCTCGCAGCGCTCGCGCGACATCGGCATGCAGATCAGGCCACGGGCGTGCTTGGCCATGAAGTTGATGTGTTCGGCCTTGCAGCACTCGGCGGCCATGATCAGGTCGCCTTCGTTCTCGCGGTCTTCGTCATCCATCAGGATGACCATTTTGCCCTGGCGAATGTCTTCGACCAGTTCTTCGATGCTGTTGAGCGCCACGCGGCACCCCCTTCTAAATCAGGATTTCAGGTAGCCGTTGGCGGCCAGGAAACTTTCGGTGATGCCACCCTTGCCCGGCTCGGCGGCCTTGTCGCCCAGCAGCAGACGCTCCAGGTAACGGGCCAGCAGGTCGACCTCAAGGTTAACCCGACGCCCGGTGCGGTAGTCGGCCATGATGGTTTCAGCGAGGGTGTGCGGCACGATGGTCAGCTCGAACTCGGCGCCATCGACCTGGTTGACCGTGAGGCTGGTGCCATCGACGGTGATCGAGCCCTTGTGGGCGATGTACTTGGCCAGTTCGGCCGGCGCGCGCAGACGGAACTGAATGGCGCGGGCGTTATCGCTGCGCGAGATGACCTCGCCGACACCGTCGACGTGGCCGCTGACCAGGTGGCCGCCCAGGCGGCTGCTGGGGGTCAGGGCCTTTTCCAGGTTGACCCGGCTGCCTACCTTGAAGTCGGCAAAGGCGGTGCAGTCGAGGGTTTCGCGGCTGACGTCAGCCCAGAAACCGTCGCCAGGCAGTTCGACGGCGGTCAGGCACACGCCGTTGACGGCGATGCTGTCGCCCAGTTTCACGTCGCCCAGGTCGAGCTTGCCGGTTTCGACATACACGCGTACGTCGCCGCCTTTGGGGGTGAGTGAACGGATGCTGCCGATGGATTCGATGATGCCGGTGAACATGAGTCCTCCTTCAGAACGGGTCGCGCAAGACGCAGGCCGCGAATTATACGCCGGGCGCAGGCACAGGAATGGCAGTGACTCGCCAGTCATCGCCTACGGCGCGCATGTCGGTGATTTTGAGGGCCTGCGCTTCGCTCATTCTGGCCAGGGGCCAATCGAGTAATGGGCGGGCACTGGAGCCGAGAAACTTGGCAGCGATGAAGAGCTGGTATTCGTCCACCAGGCCCTGTTGCGCGAAGGCACCGGCCAGGCCCGGGCCGGCCTCCACCAGCACCTCGCTGGCACCACGCCGGGCCAGTTCGCGCAGCAGCGCGGGCAGGTCGACGTGCCCGTCGGTGCCGGGCAGGCTCAGCAGGTCATGGCCGGCCTGGGCGTACTGCGCAACTGGCGCGGCGGCCGTCACCACCAGCACCGGGCCGGCCTGGAAGAACGGCGCCGTCAGCGGCAGGCGCAGGCGCCCGTCGATGAGCACGCGCAACGGTGGGCGGGCCATCGCCAGGGCGGTGCTGTCGGCGTCCAGCCCAAGCTCGTCGGCGCGCACGGTCATGCGCGCGTTGTCGGCCAGCACGCTCTGGGCGCTGGTCAGCACCACGCTGGAGCGCGCGCGCAGACGCTGCACCGCCGAGCGTGCGGCCGGGCCGGTGATCCACTGGCTCTCGCCACTGGCCATGGCGGTGCGCCCGTCCAGGCTCATCGCCAGTTTGACCCGCACAAAGGGCAGGCCGTGTTCCATGCGTTTCAGAAAGCCCGGGTTGAGTGCGCGGGCCTCGGCCTCCAGCACACCGCTGGCAACTTCGATACCGACGTCGGCCAGGCGCTTGAGCCCCTGCCCCGCCACTTGCGGGTTGGGGTCCTGCATGGCCGCCACCACCCGCGCCACACCGGCCTTGACCAGCGCCTCGGCACACGGCGGCGTGCGCCCGTGGTGGCTGCACGGCTCCAGGGTCACATAGGCACAGGCGCCACGGGCCAGCTCGCCGGCCTGGCGCAGCGCGTGCACCTCGGCATGCGGTTCGCCGGCGCGTACGTGCCAGCCTTCGCCGACCACCTGCCCGTCACGCACGATCACGCAACCGACCCGCGGGTTGGGGTGGGTGGAATAGAGACCCTTGCGCGCCAGTTCCAGCGCACGGGCCATGTAGTGGGCGTCGAGCACGTCGCGTTCGCTGGGCAGGCTCATTGCTTGGAAGGCTCGCGCGCCAGGCGGTCGATTTCTTCACGAAATTCGTCCAGGTCCTGGAAGCGGCGGTACACCGAGGCGAAGCGGATGTAGGCCACTTCGTCGAGCTTTTGCAGCTCGGCCATCACCAGTTCGCCGACGACCAGCGACTTGACCTCGCGCTCGCCGGTGGCGCGCAGCTTGTGCTTGATGTGGGCCAGCGCCGCTTCGAGGCGCTCGACGCTCACCGGGCGCTTTTCCAGCGCCCGCTGCATGCCGGCGCGCAGTTTTTCTTCGTCGAAGGGCTGGCGGCTGCCGTCGGTCTTGATCAGGCGCGGCAGCACCAGTTCGGCGGTTTCGAAGGTGGTGAAGCGCTCACCGCAGGCCACGCATTCGCGGCGACGGCGCACTTGTTCGCCCTCGGCAACCAGTCGCGAGTCGATGACCTTGGTGTCGTTGGCACCGCAGAAGGGACAGTGCATGGTGGCAGGCAACAAAAAAAGGGAGGGTCATGGTAGCGCATCCCACTGGCAAGACAAGCCAAAGCAGTTACCATCCAGTGAGGAAATATCCCCCCGAAGGAATTGATCATGCCCTTTAGAGCGCTCGTTGTGCTCAGTTTTGCCGCCCTGCTGGCCGCCTGCAGCAGCGATGAACCCAAGCCGGTGCTGGCCCCCAAGGCCCCGGTAGCGGCCAAGCAACCTGTGGCCCTGGGCCCGCTGCCGGCCTACCAGCGTGAAATCAGCGGCACCCTGCTCGGCATCCCGTCGGGCGCCGAGGTCGAGCTGGCGCTGCTGGTGGTCGACCCGCGCGGCCGCCCGCAACGCCTGCTGGCCAGCAGCAACCTGGACGCCAACGGCCAGGACCTGCCGTTCCAGCTGCGTTTCAACCCCGAGGCGTTCCCTGCCGGTGCGCGGGTGGAGCTGCGCGGGCGTGCCAGCCAGTCCGGGCAGTTGATCCTGCACCTGCAACCTGTGGCGGTCAGCAGCCCGCAAACCCAGGCCACCGGCCCGCTGCGCCTCGAAAAAGCGCCGTGACCGCGCCGATCCACCTGCAACAGGCGTTGAGCGGGCTGCTGGGGGACGCACGGCTGGTGGTCAGCGAGCTGCCGGCCTGCGACCTCAAGCTGTGGCTGATCGATGCGCACAACATGGACCGCGCGTTCAGCCCCGAAGAAACCCGGCGCATCCTGCACGAGCCGCCCTACTGGGCCTTCTGCTGGGCCAGCGGTCTGGCCATGGCGCGCTACCTGGCCGCCCGCCCCGAGTGGGTGGCCGGCAAACGCGTGCTGGACTTCGGCGCAGGCTCGGGCATTGCCGGCATCGCCGCCGCCCGCGCCGGGGCGCTTGAAGTGGTGGCCTGCGACCTCGACCCGCTGGCGCTGCAGGCAAGCCGCGCGAATGCCGCGCTCAACCAGGTGCAGTTGGGCTACTCCAGCGATTTCTTCGCCGAAGCCGACCGCTTCGACCTGGTGCTGGTGGCCGATGTGCTCTACGACCGCGCCAACCTGCCGCTGCTCGATGCGTTTCTCAGCCGCGGGCACCAGGCGCTGGTGGCCGACTCGCGGGTGCGCGACTTCCGTCACCCCCTGTACCGCCAGCTCGACACCCTGCACGCCCTGACCCTGCCAGACCTGGCCGAACCCCACGAATTCCGCCAGGTGAGCCTGTACCACGCCAGCCGCAGCGCTTTATAGTGTTGCCATTCAAGGATTTGCGAGAGTCGCGATGAGCCAGGAAACCCCGTACATCTTCAATGCCACCAGCGCCGACTTCGACCAGTCGGTGATCCAGAACTCCCACGTCAAACCCGTGCTCGTCGACTTCTGGGCCGACTGGTGCGCGCCGTGCAAGGTGCTGATGCCGCTGCTGGAGAAAATCACCGCCGAATACCGGGGTGAGCTGCTGCTGGCCAAGGTCAACTGCGATGTGGAACAGGACATTGTCGCGCGCTTTGGTATCCGCAGCCTGCCGACAGTGGTGCTGTTCAAGGATGGCCAGCCGGTCGACGGCTTTGCCGAGGCACGCCCGGAGTCGGAAATCCGCGCAATGCTCGAACCGCATGTGCAACTGCCGCCACCGGCAGCGGCCGACCCGCTGGTAGTGGCCCAGGGGCTGTTTGCCGAGGGACGCTTCAGCGAGGCCGAGGCGCTGCTCCAGGCCCTGCTGACCGAAGACAACAGCAATGCCGCGGCACTGATCCTGTATGCCCGTTGCCTGGCCGAGCGTGGCGAGCTGGGCGAAGCGCAGACCGTGCTCGATGCGGTCAAGAGCGATGAGCACAAGGCTGCACTGGCCGGTGCCAAGGCGCAGCTGACGTTCCTCAAGCAGGCCGCCAGCCTGCCGGACGTGGCCGACCTGAAGTCACGCCTGGCACAGAACGCCGAGGATGACGAGGCGGCGTATCAGCTGGCAGTGCAGCAGCTGTCGCGCCAGCAGTACGAGGCGGCGCTGGACGGGCTGCTGAAACTGTTCAAGCGCAACCGCGGGTATGAAGGCGGCCTGCCGCACAAGACCCTGCTGCAGGTGTTCGACCTGCTGGGCAACGAGCACCCGCTGGTGCTGGATTACCGCCGCAAGCTGTTTGCTGCGTTGTACTGAGAAGCTTCGCCGGCAAGGCCGGCTCCTACAGGGTTGGCGTTGCCTGCAGGAGCCGGCCTTGCCGGCGAAGAACGCCCCGCAGAATCAACCGACCCAGTGATAGACCGGCGCATCCGCCCCGCTTTCCACCCTCACCTCGCTGCTATGGCGCAAACGCACCAGCAGGCGCTTGCCGGCCGCCGTATTGCCCGCCAACCCCTCCAGCGCCTCCAGCAACTGGGGCCCGTTCAACTGACCGGCCTTGCGCAACACCTCGCGCGCCGCCTGCCACACTGCATCGTCCGGGCGCACCGGCGCCGTCGGTACAGCAGCGGCAACCGCCGGCGCCCCGGCCGCCTGCAACTGCCCGCCCAGCTGCGCCCACTCATGGGGCTCCAGCTCCACGCTCAAATCCACCGGCCATTCGCCGATGTGTCCACGAATACGCACGTTCGCACCCTCCACTCGATCAGGCGCCCATGCTCCCACGAAGTTTCATCCAGCGACACTGGTACGCGGCCGACAAGTTGTTATAACATTTCGAAACTCTTTCAGCGCCTTCCGGAGTTCCGCCCATGCGTCGTCTGCTGCTTGCCTTGCCGTTTGCCCTGCTGCCCCTGAGTCTGGTTTACGCCCATGACGACCATGACCATGAGCATGGCAGCCTGGGTGCCCATGAACATGGCGTGGCGCACCTGAACGTCGCACTCGACGGCAATGCCCTGGAGCTGGAATTCGACAGCCCGGCGATGAACCTGGTGGGCTTCGAACATGCCGCCACTTCTGCCACCGACAAGGCCAAGGTCGCGGCCGTGCGCGCCCAGCTCGAAACACCCCTGGCGCTGTTCGGCCTGAACAAGGCAGCCGGTTGCAGCGAAACCGACCAGGACCTGCAAAGCCCGCTGTTCGGCGACAAGCCGGTGCATGACGAGGATGGCGACGCCCACGATCACGAACACAGCGACATCAACGCCCATTACAAACTCGAATGCACCACCCCGGCCCAGCTCACCCGACTGGACCTGGCGCCACTGTTCAAGGCCTTCCCCGCCACCCAGAAGATCCAGCTGCAGCTGGTGGGCCCCAATGGCCAGAAGGGCGTGGACCTGACCCCGACCCGCAGCGCGATCGACTTCTGACATGGGCCAGGCACTGATCGAACTGTCCCGGCTGGGTTTCGCCTGGCCCGGCCAGCCTGAGCTGCTGGACATCCCGGCGTTGCGCCTGCAGGCCGGCGAGTCGCTGTTCCTCAAGGGCCCCAGCGGCAGTGGCAAGACCACCCTGCTGGGCCTGCTGGGCGGGGTGCAGAAGGCCGACCGCGGCAGCATCCGCCTGCTCGGCCAGGAGCTGGGCGCGCTCAGCCAGGGCCAGCGCGACCGTTTTCGCGTCGATCATACCGGCTACATCTTCCAGCAGTTCAACCTGCTGCCGTTTCTGTCGGTGCGCGAAAACGTCGAGCTGCCGTGCCGTTTCTCGCGCAGCCGGGCGCAACGCGCCGGCCAGCGCTACGGCAGTGTGGACAAGGCCGCCGCCAGCCTGCTCGCCCATCTGGGCCTGAAGGACCCGGCACTGCTGGCACGGCGCGCCGACAGCCTGTCGATCGGTCAGCAGCAACGGGTGGCCGCCGCCCGCGCGCTGATCGGCCAACCCGAGCTGGTGATTGCCGACGAGCCGACTTCGGCGCTCGATGCCGACACCCGTGAAGCCTTCATCCGCCTGCTGTTCGCCGAATGCCGCGCAGCCGGCTCCAGCCTGTTGTTCGTCAGCCACGACCAGAGCCTGGCACCGCTGTTCGATCGCCAGCTGTCGCTTGCCGAACTCAACCGCGCCGCGCGCCCTGCCAGCGACCTGGAGGCCTGATGTACCTGCTCCGCCTTGCCCTGGCGAGTCTCGCCAACCGCCGCTTCACTGCCCTGCTCACCGCCTTCACCATCGCCCTGTCGGTGTGCCTGCTGCTGGCGGTGGAGCGGGTACGCACCGAGGCCCGCGCCAGTTTTGCCAGCACCATCAGTGGCACCGACCTGATTGTCGGTGCGCGCTCGGGCTCGGTGAACCTGCTGCTGTACTCGGTGTTTCGCATCGGCAATGCCACCAACAACATCCGCTGGGACAGCTTCGAGCACTACGCCAGCAACCCGCGGGTGAAGTGGGCCATCCCGATCTCGCTGGGCGACTCGCACCGCGGTTACCGGGTGATGGGCACCACCGAAGCCTACTTCGAGCATTACCAGTACGGGCGCAAGCAGCACCTGCAGCTGGCCAGCGGGCGTGCCTTCGCCAGCGACCCGTTCGAGGTGGTGCTGGGCGCCGAGGTGGCCGACGCGCTGCATTACAAACTCGGCGACAAGCTGGTGCTGGCCCATGGCGTGGCCGCCATCAGCCTGGTCAAGCATGACGACAAGCCGTTCACCGTGGTGGGCGTGCTGCAACGCACCGGCACCCCGGTGGACCGCACCCTGCACATCAGCCTTGGCGGCATGGAGGCGATCCACGTCGACTGGCACAACGGCGTGCCCGCCCGCGGCGCCGGCCGCGTCAGCGCCGAACAGGCCCGTGGCATGGACCTCACACCCAAGGCCATCACCGCGTTCATGCTGGGCCTGAACAACAAGATCAGCACCTTCACCCTGCAACGCGAGATCAACGAGTTTCGCGGCGAGCCGCTGTTGGCGATTCTGCCCGGCGTGGCCCTGCAGGAGCTGTGGAGCCTGATGGGCACCGCCGAACAGGCGCTGTTCGTGGTGTCGCTGTTCGTGGTGCTGACCGGCCTGATCGGCATGCTCACGGCGATCCTCACCAGCCTCAACGAGCGCCGCCGCGAAATGGCCATCCTGCGCTCGGTGGGTGCACGCCCCTGGCATATTGCAGGGCTGCTGGTGATGGAGGCGTTCACCCTGGCGCTGGCGGGGATTGCCGCCGGGCTTGGCCTGCTCTACCTTGGCATCGCCCTGGCCCAGGGCACGGTGCAGGCCAACTACGGCCTGTACCTGCCGCTGGCGCTGCCCAGCGCCCACGAGTGGAGCCTGCTGGGGATCATCCTCGGCGCCGCCGTGCTGATGGGCAGCATTCCGGCCTGGCGGGCCTACCGCCAGTCGCTGGCCGACGGTTTGTCCATTCACCTGTGAGAACGCCCGTGATACGTCGTGCCCTGCTGTTGTTGCTGTTGATTGCCCCGCCCCTGTGGGCGGGTGAGCCGCGCACGCTGGAATGGCCGCAATTGATCCCCGAGGGCGCACCGGTGATCGTGCCGCAGATGACCCCACTGCACGACCTTTCGCAGTTGAGCAACGCGCTGGCCGGCGAAAGCGGCCCGGCGGCGCAGCAGCAGGCGCCCGACGCGCCGGTGGTGAAGGCACTGGATGGCCAGCAGGTGAAGCTGCCGGGCTACATCGTGCCACTGGAAGTCAGCGAGGAAGGCCGTACTACCGAGTTCCTGCTGGTGCCGTACTACGGCGCGTGCATTCACGTGCCGCCCCCACCGTCGAACCAGATCGTGCACGTGTTCAGCGAAATCGGCATCAAGGTCGAGGAGCTGTACCAGCCCTACTGGATCGAGGGGCCGATGCAGGTCAAGGCTTCCAGCAGCGAGCTGGCCGAGGCCGGCTACCAGATGGAAGCCGAGAAGATCTACGCCTATGAACTACAATAGAAGCCCCGCGCCAGGGCGTTTGCGGTTTCATTGAGCTGCGTCAAGAATCACCGCCTGTCAGCTCCTTACCATTGGACACATTAAATTCTAAACGTCCTTTGGGAGCTTCCATGAACAAGTCCTTGCTCAGCGCCTCGCTCATTGCCCTCGCGCTTGCAGCCCCTGTTGCCCACGCCCACCAGGCGGGCGATTTCATTCTGCGTGCCGGTGCGATCACCACCGCACCGAACGAAGACAGCGGCGATATCAAGCTCGACGGCACCAAGGTTGGCGGCACCAAGGCCACCCTGGACAGCGACACCCAGCTGGGCCTGGCCTTTGCCTACATGCTGACCGACCACATCGGCCTGGAACTGCTGGCAGCCACCCCGTTCCAGCACGAAGTGGGCGTCAAGGGCCTGGGTGCGGGCCTGGACGGCAAGCTGGCGAACATCAAGCAACTGCCACCGACCCTGTCGCTGCAGTACTACCCGATGGAGCCGACCTCCAAGTTCCAGCCTTACGCCGGTATCGGTCTTAACTACACCCTGTTCTTCGATGAAGACCTGAGCAGCAGCCGCAAGGCCCAGGGCTTCAGCAACATGAAGCTCAAGGACTCGGTCGGCCTGGCCGGCCAACTGGGCATGGACTACATGCTGACCGACAACCTGCTGGTCAACGCCGCGGTCTGGTACGTGGACATCGACACCAAGGCCACCATCGACGGCCCAAGCGCGCTGGGCGTGGGCAAGACCAAGGTGAGCGTGGATGTGGACCCATGGGTCTACATGGTGGGTGTGGGTTACAAGTTCTGACCATGAAAAAGCCCCGATCATTCGGGGCTTTTTTTTGGCTGCGATTCCCGTCAGGGAGATACCGCCTGCAGGAGCCGGCGTTGCCGGCGAAGCTTTTTACGTTCAGCGCCCCAGCAGGTGCGCCAGCCCATCGGCCAGTGGCGTCGGCTCGGGCAGGTCGAAGCGCGCCAGCAGCCGCGCATTGTCGGCCCGCGAATGACGGATATCACCCGCGCGCGCCGGCCCGTGATTGACCTCGGGCAACGGCCCTACCACCTTGCGCAGTGCCTCGAGCAACTGGTTCAGCGTGGTGGCGCGGTTCAGCCCCACGTTCACCGCGCCCTCCTGCACCTGCGCCTGTTCCAGCGCCTGCACCAGCACCGCCACCAGGTCGGCCACATACAGGAAGTCACGGGTCTGCTCGCCATCGCCAAACAGGTTGATCGGCGTGCCGTTGAGGGCGCGCTCGCAGAAGATGCTGATCACTCCCGAATACGGCGACGACGGGTCCTGGCGCGGGCCGAAGATATTGAAGAAGCGGAACACCACCGGCTCCAGCCCATGCTGGCGGCGATAGAAGTCCAGGTACTGCTCGCTGGCCAGCTTGTCCACCGCATAGGGGGTCAGCGGCGCCTTGGGCGTGTCCTCGTCGATGGCCTGGCCTTCACCGTTGTTGCCGTACACCGCAGCGCTGGAGGCGAACAGCACGCGCTTGATGCCGGCCACACGCATCGCCTCGCACACGTTCAGCGTGCCGATGAAGTTGCTCTGGTGGGTCCTGACCGGGTCTTCCACAGAGGCCTGCACCGAGGCCACCGCCGCCAGGTGCACCACGGCCTGGCAGCCCTCGGCGGCCCGGGCCACCAGGGCGGCATCGGCCACGTCGCCCTCGATCAGTTGCAGACGCGGGTTGTCCAGCTGCAGGTTCAGACGCCGACCGGTAGACAGGTCGTCGAGCACGCGCACCGCGTACCCCTTGGCCAGCAGCGCGTCGCTCAGGTGGGAGCCGATGAAGCCGGCCCCCCCGGTAATCAGGATAGGAGCATCAGCCATGACGATAGAACCGGTCCAGTAGGGTCGGCAGGCCGGCGCGCCAGGCACGCGGCTTGATGCCGAAGGTGTGGAGGATTTTCTTGCAGGCCAGCACCGCGTGCTGGGGTTCTTCGGCAGCATCCGGGCGGGCGGCGTGGGCCTGCGCAGTGGGCGCTTCGACGGCCAGCTGACGCAGTTGCCCGGCTTCGCTGAGGATCGCCTGACCCAGCGCCAGCGGCGTGGTCGCCTCGTTGCCGGCGTAATGGTAGGTGCCCCACAGTGGCGCGCCACAGTCCAGTTGCTTGAGCACCGCCAGGATCACCCGCGCTGCATCGTCGACCGGGGTCGGGTTGCCACGCCGGTCGTCGGCCAGCAGCAGTTCCTGCGAGTGCTCGGCGCGGGTCAGAAAACGCCCCAGCACGCCGTCGACGCTGTCGTCGAGCACCCAGCCAAAGCGCAGCAGCACGTGCTGCGGGCAGGTCGCGCGCACGCTCTGTTCGATGCGCCACAACGCCTGGCCACGTTGGCCGAGCGGTACCGGCTCGTCCTTTTCGCTGTAGGCCGTGGCCCGCGAACCGTCGAATACCCGGTAGCTGGAGGGTTGCAGCAAGATGATGTTGTGGTGCTGGCACAGTTCGGCCAGGCGCTCGACCGCACGCTCCTGCGAAGCCAGGCGCTGCTCGCTCACCGATTCGGCCTGGAACCAGTCGAAATAGTAGGCCAGATTGATCAGCGCATCGGGGCGGGTGTCATCGAGCAGCTGGGTCAGGCTCGCGGCATCCCAGCCCTGGTCAGGTGGGCGCGGCGCCAGAAAGCCGATATCTTCCTCGGCCCCGAGGCGAATCAGCGCTTGCCCAAGGGCATTTCCACCACCCAACAGCATCAGGCGCATTCGCATAGAGTCAGCAGGTCCGGTCAGATAAATTGAGGGAAAGCGGATATTTTGCGGCTTCCAGCAGGCGAAGTCCAACGCGGGGCCGACTGGCGCCAAAGTCTAGAGTGTGTCAGCGCAAAGTGTGACGGGTTCAACGTAGTTCAAGAAATAACCTGCGCGCCCACCAGAAATGCCCGACTGCATCTACTGTAAAAGCGTCAGCCTCGCTGGTTCATGTCGACTTGTCGACCCTTCACCCCGGGCAAGAGGACCGCTTCATGCCGATCAAGACGGCCGCACACGGACGTGAGCGTTGGCAATTCGACGAACCCAGCCCGGGCCGCGAGTGCCTGGTGGTCGAAACGTTCGACGGCTACAGCCAGGAAGGTCGCCTGCTGATCCCCGATATCGAGCACGCGCCGCCGCTGTTCATGCTCGGCGGCGCACGCAGCGACTTCACCCACCTCAACCCGCTGCTGTACCGCCTGCAGGCCCTGGGCATCGGCTCGCTGACCGGCAACCTGTCGGGGCACAGCCTGGCCAGCCTGCCGGGGGCCCGGGCGCCCTCGCTGCACACCAACCTGGCCGAGGCGCTGCGCTTCTTTCGCCACGTCGAGCATCGCTGCAACACCGTGATCGGCCACAGCCTGGGCGCAGCGCTGGCGCTGAAAGTGGCAGCGCACCATGCACGCCAGGTGAACAAGCTGGTGCTGCTGTGCCCGGCGGTCTATGCCGACAGCGCTTACGATGCACCGTTCGGCCCGGCCTTCACCCGCGCCATCAGCACCCCGCACGGGTTTCTCGACAGCGACAGCTACAAGTTCCTGCGCAGCTATCGCGGCCAGGTGCTGCTGGTGCTGGGCCAGTACGATGGCCTGCTGGCCGCCCACCATGGGCGAACCCCGGGCACGTCGGCAGGCCATGTGGAAATCGACGGCATGCTGCGCTACAGCCCGATCCCGGCCGAAGTCATCCAGGCGCTGAGCGACACCCTACCCCCCGGGCATTTCGAACAGCTGACCCTGCCCGACTGCGACCACGGCATCGCCGCACACCTGCGCGCCCATCCGCCACAGGCCGGGGCCCTGGCGCAGCAGGTGGCGGCATTCATTCGCCGCTGAGCACGGCGCCCTTCACTCGATCTCGAACAGGCCGTTGCGAATCGGCCCGACGTTGAGCCGTGCGCGCACATCGTCATCGATGCGCGGGTCATCCGGGCGGTACAGCCGGACCTGGCGGTAGGCATTGATGCGGTTGATTTCCGGGCCCAGGTATTCCCACACCACGCGGGTACACGCCGGAGTGCGCCGGTCACCGCTGGAGACGCCGGTCTTGAGGCCGTTGAGCCGGGTGATGCGGCTCTTGAAGCTGGGAATCAGGATGGTCTGGCTCATCTCGTTGACCGTCAGCGATTCGTAGTCGATCAGAAACACCCGGTCCTGCAACTGAAAGGCCGCGCCCAGATAGCGGCAGCGCACCCAGTCTTCGGCCTGCACGTCGGTGCTGCTGGAGCGCTCCTGGCGTTCCTGGCGCTCGAACAGGAACGTGCCGCGTTCTTCGCGCAGGTGCACCAGCGACAGCAGGATGCTGCCCGGCACCGACATGCAGTTGGAATATTCGAAGTAGTAGCCGCAGTAGCGCGACAGATTGCCCTCGTGCTCGCGCAGCGGGCGCAGCAGTTCCAGCAACGGGTCGGCCTGGGCCGGGCTGGCAAGCGCCGAGCTGCGCGCACCGATCAGGCGCGCGAACTGTTCCGGCGGCAGGCCCAGTTCGTAGTCCTCGACGCCGAAGAAGTCGCCGATGCGCTTGAGGTTGTACGCCGTCGGCTGGCTCTGCCCGCTCAGGTACTTGTTGAACTGCGCCCGGTTGATCGACAGCTGCCGGCAAACCTCGGAAATAGAGCGGTAATGGCTGCACGCCAGCTTGAGGTTGGGGCCGAGGTGTTGACTCATTGATCAGGTACCGATTGATGCGATAGGCGCCAGTTTAGCATCAGGTCGCATCAATTCAGAGCAACCCGCGAAATTGTAACGACGTTTGTCATGACCAACCATGCGCCCCCAGGCAAACGGCGCACGCCGTCAGCCACTGTCATTCAGAACAAGAACCGAGGTCACGCCATGCTCGAAGTGCTCAACGATTTCCTTTCGGGGAAGCTCCTTATCGTGCTTATCGTCGGACTGGGAAGCTATTTCACCCTGCGCTCGCGATTTGTGCAGTTTCGCCATTTCATCCATATGTTCGGCGTATTCAAGGAATCGTTGCGCGGCCAGGCGGGCCAGTTGAGTTCGTTCCAGGCACTGATGCTGAGCCTGGCCGGGCGCGTGGGTGCCGGCAACATCGCCGGTGTCGGTATCGCCGTGACCCTGGGCGGCCCGGGCGCGGTGTTCTGGATGTGGGTGACGGCGCTGGTGGGCATGTCCAGCAGCTTCTTCGAATGCACCCTGGCGCAGGTCTACAAGCGCGCCGACGGTGACGGCCTGTACCGCGGCGGCCCGGCCTACTACATCCTGCACGGCCTCAACCTGCGCACCATGGCAGTGGTGTTCTCGGTGTTGCTGCTGGTGACCTACGGCTTCGCCTTCAACGGCCTGCAGTCGTACACCGTGACCCACTCGCTGCAGAACGCCTTCGGCTTCGCCCCGGAGCACACCGGGATTGCCCTGGCCGTGCTGCTGGCCATCGTGTTCCTGGGCGGGATCAAGCGCATCGCCTCGGTGTCCGACCTGCTGGTGCCGGTCAAGACCCTGGCCTACATCGGCGTTACCCTGTACGTGATCGGCAGCCAGATCGAACACGTGCCGGCCATGCTCGAAACCATCTTCAAGAGCGCCTTCGGCCTGGACCCTGCCTTCGGCGGCCTGCTGGGCAGTGCCATCGTGATGGGCGTCAAGCGTGGCGTGTTCGCCAACGAAGCGGGCCTTGGCAGTGCGCCCAACGTGGCCGCCGTGGCGGCAGTGAAACACCCGGGCGCCCAGGGCGTGGTGCAGGCATTCAGCGTGTTCCTCGATACCTTCGTGATCTGCACCTGCACCGCGCTGCTGATTCTGCTGTCGGGCTTCTACACCCCGGGCTTCGAAGGTGACGGCATCGTGCTGACCCAGAACTCGCTGGCTGCCGTGGTCGGTGACTGGGGTCGCCTGTTCGTCAGCGTGGCGCTGTCGCTGTTCGTGTTCACCTGCATCCTCTACAACTACTACCTGGGCGAAAACAGCCTGCAGTTTCTGACCCGCAACCGTGCGGTGCTGATGGTCTACCGTGCCCTGGTGCTGGCGCTGATCGTGTGGGGCTCGGTGCAGAACCTGTCGACCGTGTTCGCCTTCGCCGACATCACCATGACGTGCCTGGCCTTCGTCAACCTGATCGCCCTGGCGCTGCTGTTCAAGATCGGCCTGCGCGTGATGCGCGACTACGACGACCAGCGCAAGGCAGGCATCAAGCAGCCGGTATTCGACTCGGCCAGGTTCCCCGACCTGGACCTGGACACCCAGGCCTGGCCTGCTGTCCGGCCCGCTGAAAGCGCACGCCCTGCCAGCGTGGGCGAAGCTCAAGCTCAAGCGCAACGCTGAGCAACCCTGTGCCGCCGCCCCGTTCGCGGGCGGCAGCCGATTCGCGATGCCCCTTTTCTCACCTGCCTGGAATGCTCACCATGCGCGCGGTCAAGAACCTTCTCGTCCTCTACACCGGCGGCACCATCGGCATGCTGCAAACGCCCCATGGCCTGGCGCCGGCCGGTGGCTTCGAGGCACGCATGCGCGCCTGGCTGGACACGCATCCGACGCCACCCCGGGTGCACTGGCGCCTGCAGGAGATGTCACCGCTGCTCGACAGCGCCAACATGCAGCAGGCCAACTGGCTGGCCATGCAGGCGGCCATCGTCACGGCGGTGACGCGTGACGGCCACGACGGCATCCTGCTGCTGCACGGCACCGACACCCTGGCCTACAGCGCAGCAGCGTTGTCGTTCCTGCTGCTGGGGCTGGATGTGCCGGTTGTGCTCACCGGCTCGATGCTGCCGGCCGGCGCACCGCACAGCGACGCCTGGGACAACCTGCACGGCGCCCTGGCCCTGTTCGAAAGCGGCCTGCAAAGCGGTGTGCAGCTGTATTTCGCAGGCCAGCTGCTGCACGGCGCACGGGCCAGCAAACTGCGCAGCGAGGCCTTCGATGCGTTTGCCGCGCCGGCGCGCCACCGCGAAGGCAGCCGCGCCAGCGCGTTACCCGCGATACTCGGCTATGCCCAGCCGCGGGTGCCGGTGAAACTGGCGGTGCTGCCGGTGTACCCCGGCTTGCAGGCCGAGCAGGTGCAGGCACTGGTGGTGAGCGGCGTGCGCGGCCTGCTGCTTGAATGCTATGGCAGCGGCACCGGCCCATCGGAAGATGCAGCACTGATGCAGGCGTTGCAGAAGGCGCGCCAGGGTGGCGTGCTGATTGCCGCCATCAGCCAGTGCATCGAGGGCAGTGTGCTGTTCGATACCTACGCCGCCGGCAGCCGCCTGCGCGAGACCGGCCTGGTATCGGGCGGCGGCATGACCCGCGAGGCGGCGCTGGGCAAGCTGTTCGCCCTGCTGGGCGCGGGGCTGGACATCGACACCGCCGAGCACTGGTTCGCCCTGGACCTGTGCGGTGAACGGGTGGCCTGAGGCACTGCGAAAAATGGCGGAAGGCAGCCGGAGTCGAACCTGCCCGGGAACGGCTGCCGTCCCCAACCGGGTTTGAAGCCCGGCCGCGCCACCGGGCGCGATTGCCTTCCTTGAATTCAGTTGTCGCCCGGTTGAGCCAGGGCATTGTCGCGGCGGATGCGGCGCTGGTCGCCCAGGCGCCGGGTCAGGCCGATGCGATCGAAGTATTCCAGCACCTGGATGCTGCGCTTGCGCCCGATACCCAGCGCATCACGAAAAACCGTCACCTGCACCTCATCACCCGCCATGCGCAACAGCATAGCCGCCATTTGCCGCACTGTGGCCTCGGGATAGAACAGATCGCGCACCACCTGGTGCACCTGGCCCAGACGCGCCATCTTGCGCAGCAGCAGCCGTACCTCGGCTTCTTCGCTGCCGGTGGCGCAGGCCAGGTCGCGCACCCAGGGCGGATCGAAACGCGCCGCCAGCAGCAACGGTTGCACCTGTTGCCACAGCGCCGTGTCGGCCTCGTTCAGGCGCGCCTGGTGCGTGGGCAGGTGCAGCCACGGGCCACTGCTGGCAATCGCCTGCTCGCCCAGCAACTCGTCCACCAGGCTGATGAACGCCGGCCGCTCCAGTGCCAGGCTGGCGAAACGGCGCAGGCGGTCGCGGTCAGGGCCGAGCTGGTCGGGTTCGAGCTCGTGAAAACGCGCCAGTTGCGCCAGCACCCGGGCCTTGAGCGCCTGCCATTGCGTCGTGTCGAACAGCAGCGGCCCCTGCCGCGTGGCCACCACCTGCACCTGCGCATCCAGCCGCCAGTGGCTGCGCAAGCGATTGAACTGGCGCTCCAGGCGCTGCGGGTCGAGCCCGCCCGTGCCTTGCGCAAGCAGCGCAGGCAAGGCCTGTTCCAGGCTGTCGGCCGCCGCCAGTGCCTGCAGCTGCGCCAGCCGCTGCGGGCTGCGGCGCTGACGGGCCGGGGCAAACGGATCGAGTACGCGCCCGCCGCCAAGGGTGTGCTGGGCACTCTGGTCGCGCAGCACCACGGGGTCGCCATGCACTGCCTGCACCGGCGCGTTGACCAGCAGCTGCGCGAACATGCGCGCCCCGGGCGCCAGCCGCTCGCCCTCCAGCAATGCCACGCGGGCGGTGACATCCTGGGTGCCCAGGTGCAGGTGCACCGGGCTGAAATGCTCGAGTGCACGAGCTTCCCCGGCCAGCAGGTGCAGTTCGATATCCAGCCGCTGAGTGGGCGCATGCAGCCACTCGGCCAGCAGCCAGTCACCGCGGTGGATATGCTCCAGCGCCAGCCGCTCGGCGCTGATGTTCAGGGCCACGCGCTGCCCGGCGAAGGCCTGGGTCGCGACCTGGTTCTGCGCGTGCAGGCCGCGCACCCGCACCGGTTTGCCCGCCTTGCCCAGCACCAGGCTGTCGCCCACCTGAACCTGCCCGGACAACGCGGTGCCCGTGACCACGATACCGGCCCCGGCCACGCTGAAGGCCCGGTCAATGGCCAGGCGAAAAGCGCCACCCTGGCTACGCGGCTGCAGGGCGTGCTGCGCGGCGAGCAATGCCTGACGCAGTGCCTCGATACCCTGGCCGCTGACACTCGACACCGCGAACTGCGCCGCCCCGGCATACGATCCCGGCGCAAGCAGCCCGCGCACCTGGGCCTGCACCGCCTGCACCCGCGCCGGCTCGACCCGGTCGCATTTGGTGATGGCCACCAGCGCCTGCGCGATGCCCAGCAGTTCGACGATGGCCAGGTGCTCGCGGGTCTGGGGCATCACCCCGTCGTCGGCCGCCACCACCAGCAGCACCAGGTCGATACCCTGGGCGCCGGCCAGCATGTTGTGGATAAACCGCTCGTGGCCCGGCACGTCGACAAAGCCGGTCAACGGCGCATCCGCCGCCAGCGCTGCATAACGGTAGCCAAGGTCGATGGTGATGCCGCGTTCGCGCTCTTCGCGCCGATGATCGCCAGCCTGGCCGGTGAGGGCTTCGAGCAGCGCGGTCTTGCCATGGTCGATGTGCCCGGCGGTGCCGACGATCACGTGGGCAGTACCGCCAGTTGCGCCAGCTGCGCCAGCCACGCGGCTTCGTCATCCAGCTGGCGCAGGTCGAGCCACAGCGCGTCGTCGTCCAGGCGCCCGAGCACCGGGATGGGCAACGCGCGCAAGGCCGCTTCCAGCGCCAGCAGGCTGCGCCCGCGCAGGCGCTTGGACACCTGTGGGCGCATGCACAGCGCAGCACTGGGCAGGCGTGCCACCGGCTGGCTGCCGCTGCCGATCATACCCAGTGCAGGCAGCGCGGCAACGCTCCACGACGCCCCCAACGCCTGTGCCATGCGCGGCGCCAGGCGTTCGGCCTGGGCCAGGATCTCGGCTTGCGGCCGGGTCAGCAGGCGCAGGCTGGGCAGGCGCTCGGCCAAACGGTCGGGGTCGCGGTACAGGCCCAGCACCGCTTCCAGCGCGGCGAGGGTCAGCTTGTCGACCCGCAGGGCACGCTTGAGCGGGTTCTTCTTGATGCGCGCGATCAGTGCCTTGCTGCCCACGATGATCCCGGCCTGCGGACCGCCGAGCAACTTGTCGCCGCTGAAGGTAACGATATCGGCGCCATCGGCCAGGGCCTGACGCACCGTGGGTTCGGCGGGCAGGCCCCAGCGGGTCAGGTCGATCAGGCTGCCGCTGCCTAGGTCTTCGAGCAGCGGCAGGCCGTGCTGGTGGGCCAGTTGCGCCAGCTCGGCGGTGGGCACATGGCTGGTGAAGCCTTCAATGCTGTAGTTGCTGCAATGCACGCGCATCAGCAGGCCGCTGCGCGGGTTGATTGCCGCTTCGTAGTCGCGGGCGTGGGTGCGATTGGTGGTGCCCACCTCGTGCAGCCTGACCCCCGCGCGGACCATGATGTCGGGGATGCGGAACGCACCACCGATCTCGATCAGTTCGCCGCGCGAAATGATGCCCTCCTTGCGCGCGCCCAGGCTGTTGAGCGCCAGCAGCACGGCGGCGGCATTGTTGTTGACCACGGTCACGGCCTCGGCGCCGGTGAGCTCGCGGATCAGGCCTTCGATCAGGTCGTCACGGTCGCCGCGCTTGCCGCTGTCCAGGTCGAACTCGAGGTTGAGGGGGTGGCGCGCGGCAAGCTGGACGGCCTCGATGGCGGCTTCGGGCAGCAGCGCGCGGCCCAGGTTGGTGTGCAGCACGGTGCCGGTGAGGTTGAACACCCGGCGGATGTGGCTGCGGTGCCGGGCGGCGAGGCGTTCGTTGGTGCGGCCGGCGAGCACCTCGGGGGCCAGTTCGGCAGCGCCGAGCTGGCCGTGGCGGGCGGGCTCGCGCAGGTCATCGAGCAGTTGGCGCAAGGTGGCGAGCACGGCGTCGCGGCCGTAGCGGTCCACCAGGGGAACGCAGGCAGGGCTGCGCAGGAGGGTGTCGATGGAGGGTAGACGGTGGGTGCACTGAGTGACGTTGGAGGACATGCAAAAACGCTCCGGCCTATGTAGGAGCCGGCCTTGCCGGCGAATGGAACACCGCGCAGGGTCGGATCCCACAGTGTAGTGCGCCCTTCGCGCAAGGCCGGCCCTACAGGCCTGGGGCCAGCAACAGGTTCGGCGCCAGGCGCTGGTACCCCTCCTGATCCAGGCGCATGTCCAGTGCCAGGCTGGCCAGGTCTGCCGACAGGGCCTCCGATTGCGCATCGCTTTCAAGGTAGACCAGCTTCAGGTAACTGTGGCATTCGAGGCAGCATTCGGCCCGCAACGGCGCCTGCCCGGCGACATGGCGGTCATCCTCCAGGCTGAAGTACTGCAAGCCCTTGCTTTGCTCGCAATACACGCACTTGACCCGCACCGCATGCCATTCACAGGCACACAACGCACACACCAGGTAGCGCAGGCCGTTGTACTTGCCGCGGTGGCGGATTACCCCCGCCATCGCCGGCGAACCACATGCCGGGCACTGCCCCAGGCTGTCGCCGGGCTTGAGTTCGACGCCGGGCATGGCCAGCAGCCAATGGCTCCACGCCGCCTGCAGCGCGGCCCCCAGAAACGGCACCAGCGCCGCCGGCACCGCGCTGTACTGCCCGCCCAGCAGTGCCAGCGCCCACACCATGCGCTGCCCTGCCCCGGCCTCGCGCAATTGCGTCTGGGCCTGATGCGCCAGCGGCGAAGACGCCTCGTAGCGTTGCAACAGGGCATCCAGCCAGCCCTGCCAGGCGCCCTCGCGCACCAGGCTGTCGGCGGCCAGGGGCGCCAGGCCGTGGGTCACGCACAGTTGCAGGCGCTGCGGGTCGGGCATGGCCGCTGCCGGCGGGTTGTCCAGCAACCCCTGCTGCACGCGGCACAACCCGGCCACGAAGCGCAGGTAGTCGCCCAGCGCATGCCCCTCGGCCAGCAGGTCGAGGCGTTCGGCACGCAGCGCAAACAGCTGGGGCGGTGGCGGGTGCAGAAACGGCGGCGAACTGGCCGACGCCTGGATCTGATCGGGTTCCATCACGGTACTCAAGGCTTGGCTCCTTTGTGCGTGTCGGGCCGCTCGTCCCGAGTGACCTCCCGGTACCATAGCGCATGGTGCTTGCGCGCCCACGCGCGGCTGACCCAGCCATGCAGCATGGCGCTGACCGAGCCCTTGATCCAGATGCCGGCATAGATGTGCACGATGATGCTCAGCACCAGCACGAAGCCGGCCAGGGCATGCAGCAGGGTGGCCAGGCGAATGGTGTCGATACCGAAGTACGCGCTGAAGTAGGCACGCCAGATCACCACGCCACTCACCAGCAGCACCAGCATGCACGCCAGCAGGGTCCAGAACAGCAGCTTCTGCCCGGCGTTGTACTTGCCCACCGGTGGTACGCCCTCCTCCTCGTTGCGGATCACCCGGTCGACCCGGCGCAGCCACTGCCGGTCGGTGGCGGTGATGAAGTTGGCTCGCCAGAAGCGCAGCACCAGCCCCAGGAACAGCACGAACATCAGCACGCCCATGAACGGGTGCAGGATGCGTGTCCACGGCCCGCCGCCGAACAGGTGGCTGAGCCAGAACAGCGCCGGGTGAAACAGCGCCAGCCCCGACAGTGCCGCCATGAAGAACAGGATCGCCACCAGCCAGTGGTTGGTGCGCTCGTTGGCGGTGTAACGCAGTATCGGCTTGTGCTTCATGGCCGTTGCTCCCCTGGTGCGGTGGGCTTGCCCGGGTCATACACATGCACCGACGGGTCGACCTGATGCACGCTGGTGTCAGGATGCTCGTCATCCTCTTCCTCGACCCGCTGCGGGCCGATGCGTACGTAGTGGAAGAACCCGGCCAGCACCGCCGCACCCATGGCCAGCAGCGCCAGCGGTTTGCTCACGCCCTTCCACAGCCCGACCAGCGGGCTGATCACCGGGTTGTCGGGCAGCCCCGCGTACACGCGCGGCGTGTCGGCGTGGTGCAGCACGTACATCACATGGGTGCCACCCACGCCGTCCGGGTCGTACAGGCCGGCATGCTCGAAGCCCCGCGACTTGAGGTCGACGATGCGTTCGGCGGCGTGCTCCTGCATGTCGGTCTTGCTGCCGAACACGATGGCGCCGGTGGGACAGGTCTTCACGCAGGCCGGCTCCAGCCCCACGGCCACGCGGTCGGAACACAGGGTGCACTTGTAGGCCTTGTGGTCCTTCTGCGAGATGCGCGGGATGTTGAACGGGCAGCCGGTGATGCAGTAGCCGCAGCCGATGCAGTGGTCCTGGTTGAAGTCGACGATGCCGTTGGCGTGCTTGATGATCGCCCCCGGGCTGGGACAGGCCTTGAGGCAGCCGGGGTCGGCGCAGTGCATGCAGCCGTCCTTGCGGATCAGCCACTCCAGGTTGCCGTCGGCGGTCTCGTGCTCGGTGAAGCGCATCAGCGTCCAGCTTTCAGCGCTGAGGTCCTGCGGGTTGTCATAGGTGCCGTGGTTGTGACCCACCTCGTCGCGCAGCTCGTTCCATTCCGAACACGCCACCTGGCAGGCCTTGCAGCCGATGCACTTGGTGGTGTCGATCAGCTTGGCGACCTGCTCCTGCTGGCGCACCGAGGGGGGCAGCGTGGTGGTGGCCGAACGGGCAATGATGTCTTGGCTGGCCATCAGATTTTCTCCACGTTGACCAGGAACGACTTCGATTCCGGGGTCTGTGTATTGCCATCGCCGAGGAACGGCACCAGGGTGTTGGTCAGGTAGCCATGCCGCGTCAGCCCGGTGAAGCCCCAGTGCAGCGGGATACCGACCTGGTGCACGGTCTGGTTGTTGACCTGCAGCGGACGAATCCGCTTGGTGACGACCGCCACCGCCTCGATATGCCCACGCTTGCAACTCACCCGCACCCGGTCGCCGGCCTGGATACCCTTCTGCTGCGCCAGCACTTCACCGATCTCGACGAACTGCTCGGGCTGGGCGATGGCGTTCAGGCGCGCATGCTTGCTCCAGAAGTGAAAGTGCTCGGTCAGCCGGTAGGTGGTGGCCGCGTAGGGGTAGTCCTTGGCCTGGCCGAGGGTGTCCCACACCGAGTCGAAGATGCGTCCGGCCGGGTTGCTGGTGGCCTTCTTGTTGGTGGGGTGCAGCGGGTTGATCCCGATCGGCGTCTCGAAGGGTTCGTAGTGCTCGGGGAACGGGCCTTCGGCCATCTTGTCGACGGCGAAGAACCGGGCCACCCCTTCGGGGTTCATGATGAACGGGTTCATGCCCGCCTCGGGGGGCACGTCGGCCTTGTAGTCCGGGGTGTCGGTGCCGGTCCAGGCCTTGCCGTTCCACCATACCAGGCGTTTTTTCGGGTCCCAGGGCTGGCCTTGCGGGGTGGCCGAGGCACGGTTGTAGAGGATTCGCCGGTTCATCGGCCAGGCCCAGGCCCAGCCCAGGTTCTGCTTCATGCCATACGGGTCGCTGTTGTCGCGCCGAGCCATCTGGTTGCCCTGCTCGGTCCAGCTGCCGCAGAAGATCCAGCAGCCGGACGCGGTACTGCCATCGTCCTTGAGCTGGGCGAACCCCGACAGTTGCTGGCCGCCCTTGAGCGCGGCGCCGGTTGCATCGACCTGATCGGTCACGGCCACGCCGTTGAGCTCCCTGGCCAGCTCTTCGGGGGAGGGTTCATCGGCGACCTTGTACGGCCAGCTGAGGTTGAGCAGCGGCTCGGCAAACGCGCCACCCTCGGCGCGGTAGCGTTCACGCAGGCGCAGGAACAGGTCGCTCATGATGCGCACGTCGGTTCGGGTTTCCCCCGGGCCGTCGGCGCCCTTCCAGTGCCACTGCAGCCAGCGGCTGCTGTTGACCAGCGAACCGTCCTCCTCGGCGAAGCAGGTGGTGGGCAGGCGGATGACCTCGGTGGCGATGTCGGCCGTGCTGACGTCGTTGTACGGCCCTGCGTTGCGCCAGAACTCCGAGGTTTCGGTGGCCAGCGGGTCCATCACCACCAGCCACTTGAGCTTGCTGAGCGCGGCAGTGACGCGGTTCTTGTCGGGCAGCGCGGCAATCGGGTTGAAGCCCTGGCACATGTAGCCGTGCACCTCGCCCCTGCCCATCATGTCGAACATCTTGAGCACGTCGTAGCCTGGGATGTCGAGCTTGGGCAGCCAGTCGTAGCCCCAGTGGTTCTCGGCAGTGGCGTTGGCGCCATACCAGGCCTTCATCAGACTGACGTGGAACTTGCCGTAGTTCTGCCAGTACGACAGCTGCCCTGGGCGCAGCGGCTTGAGGGCGCGCTTGGCGATGTAGCCGTCGTAGTCCTGCTCGGCATCACCGGGCAGGGTCAGGTAGCCCGGCAAGGAGTTGGACAGCAGGCCCAGGTCGGTCAGGCCCTGGATGTTGGAGTGCCCGCGCAGGGCGTTGACCCCGCCACCCGGCATGCCGACGTTGCCCAGCAGCAGTTGCACCATCGCCGCGCTGCGGATGATCTGCGCACCGATCGAATGCTGGGTCCAGCCCAGGGCATAGAGGATGGTCATGGTCTTGCCGGGTGTGGAGCAGGTGGCGATCTCTTCCCAGATCTTCTGCATGCTGGCCTGGGGCATGCCGCAGGTCATGCTGGCGAGCTCCGGGGTGTAGCGGCTGTAGTGCTGCTTCATCAGCTGGTAGACGCAGCGCGGGTCCTGCAGGGTCGGGTCGACCTTGGCGAAACCGTCTTCACCCAGTTCGTAGCCCCAGCCGGACTTGTCGGTATAGGTACGCTTGGCCGCATCGTAGCCACTGAACAGCCCGTCCTCGAAGCCGAAGCCGGCTTTGACGATGAACGACACGTCGGTGTAGTTGCGCACGTACTCGTGCTGGATCTGGTCAGTGCTGAGCAGATAGTTGATCAGGCCGCCCATGAAGGCGATGTCGCTGCCGGTGCGAATCGGCGCGTAGTAATCGGCCACCGAGGCGGTGCGGGTAAACCGTGGGTCGACCACGATCAGCCGCGCCTGGTTGTGCGCCTTGGCTTCGGTCACCCATTTGAAACCGCACGGGTGCGCTTCTGCTGCGTTGCCGCCCATCACCAGGATCAGGTTCGCGTTGGCGATATCGGTCCAGTGATTGGTCATGGCACCACGGCCGTACGTCGGGGCAAGACTTGCCACCGTCGGGCCGTGTCAGACACGCGCCTGGTTGTCGAACCCCAGCATGCCCAAACTGCGAATGACCTTGTGGGTCAGGTAGCCGGCTTCGCTAGAAGCCGCCGAGGCCGCGAGGAACCCGGTGCTGAGCCAGCGGTTGACGGTCTGGCCCTGGGCGTTCTTCTCGATGAAGTTGGCGTCGCGGTCGGCCTTGACCAGCTCGGCCACGCGGTCCATGGCCTCATCCCAGCTGACGCGCGTCCACTCGTTGCTGCCCGGCTTGCGCACCTGCGGGTACTGCAGGCGGCTGGGGCTGTGGATAAAGTCCAGCAGGCCTGCACCTTTGGGGCACAGGGTGCCGCGGTTGACCGGGTGATCGGCGTCGCCTTCGACGTGGATGATGCTCTGCGCCACGTTCTTGCCCGCATCGCCCTGGCTGTACAGGATCAGGCCGCAGCCGACCGAGCAGTAGGGGCAGGTGTTGCGGGTCTCCTTGGTGCGGGCCAGCTTGAAGTGGCGTATCTGTTCGGCGAAGGCCGGCGTGGGGGCCATGCCCAGCGCCGCCAGGCTCGAACCTCCAAGGCCGATGGCGGCGACCTTGAAAAATTGCCGACGGTTGAGATCCATCGTGCACTCCTGATCAGGTGGTGGACGCGCGGAGCATTGCCGGCGTCTCGTGAACAGTCACGGTGGCGGCCACTGGGTGGTCGTCAATATTCACTCTAGCCAAGATCGGGCCAAGCACCATTAAAACGGATTATCGATGCGCGCAACGGGTGCATAATCGCCAGCCTGACCACCATCGCCAAGGGACTGCATGATGCAATTGGACAAGAACGGGTTGCCGCTGCTGGAGCAGTTTGGCGAAGAAGGTTTTGTGGACTGCGTGTTTCAGGTGCAGCACCTGATGCAGGATGACGTGCACTACCACTTTGACCTGCGTGCCGCGTTCGCCGGGCACTCGGTGGGTGTGCGGGCGCGGCTGCGGCGCGACGTGCAGCCGGGGTTCGATGGCGAGATGAACGTGATACAGGCGCACTTCTACAGCGACGGGCTCGAGATCTCGTCGCTGGGCCTGGAGACCGAGCGGTTCATCGAGGCGCTGGCACAGCTGTATGAAATCGAGCTGGTCGATGGCCCCGGGGCGGTCGGCGAGCGCTTCAGCGTGATTGCGCTGCACCAGGCGGACACCGGGCTTGAAGCGGGTGCGGTGCGCCTGAAGGTGTTCGGCAACGACCGCTCGGATTCAGCGCCAGGCAGCTACTACGAAAGCTTCTTCAATGTCGACCTGCCGGCCGGTCATGTGTACTGGAACGAGAAGGACGTGGAGTATCGCGCACCGATGCTCAATGCACTGGCGGGGCTGGTGGGCCAAGGCGTGGCCGCGGCGTGAGTGCTCACGGGCCGCTTCACCTCCTGGCTGCCCGCTAGAGGTACCGCGAGGCCCGCACGTGCGCTGAACATCGCAAGCGTGTCAGGGCCACCGCCCACCGAGGTTTCCCCAGAACGCAAAACGCCCGATGCAGCGCATCGGGCGTTTGTCTTGAAGCGCGGCGTTGGCCAGGGCTCAGAACGGGATGTCGTCATCGAAGCTGTCGAAGTCGGCAGCCGGCTGCGGCGCAGGCTGTTGCGGCGCAGGGCGCTGCTGAGGGGCCTGCTGCGGACGCTGCTGAGGCGCCTGCTGACGTGGGGCCTGGTTGTAGTTGTTGCCACCCTGCTGCGAACCGTCCTGGTTCTGCGGACGACCACCCAGCAGCTGCATGGTGCCCTGCATGTCGACGATGATCTCGGTGGTGTAACGCTTGATGCCGTCCTTTTCCCACTCGCGGGTCTGCAGCTTGCCCTCGATGTACACCTGCGAACCCTTGCGCAGGTACTCGCCGGCAATCTCGGCAACCTTGCCGAACATCGACACACGGTGCCACTCGGTACGCTCGACCTTCTGGCCGGTCTGCTTGTCGGTCCACTGCTCGCTGGTGGCCAGGCTGAGGTTGGTCACCGCGTTGCCGTTGGGCAGGTGGCGAACTTCAGGGTCCTGGCCGCAAGTGCCGACCAAAATGACTTTGTTAACCCCACGGGCCATAACGTTCTCCTAGGCTTGGCACGCCGCGGGCGCCGGGTTTACCAGCAGCTCCAGGGCCGTACGATCCAAAATTTGTGTATCCAGTTTGATATAGATGGCGGCTTCCTCTGCCACCACCACTGCGTCGGTCACACCCGGCACGGCCTTGAGGCGCTCGGTCAAGCCCGCTTCGCGCATCGCTTCTGGCGACAACGGCAAGCGCAGGCTCGTCACGTAAGGTGGTTCGCGCATAGTAACAGCTATGGCCAACCAAAGGGCACAGAGGCCTGCGCACCCCAGGAAAACCACGCTCAAGCCGCCATGCTGGAACAACCAGCCACCCATGATCCCGCCCAGCGCCGCCCCCAAGAACTGGCTGGTGGAATACACCCCCATCGCCGTGCCCTTGCCACCGGCCGGCGACACCTTGCTGATCAGCGAAGGCAACGAGGCTTCGAGCAGGTTGAAGGCGGTGAAGAAGATCACCGTGCCGATCACCAGTGACTGCAGGCTGTTGCCCAGCTCCCAGAAAAACAGCTCTGTGAGCATGAGCACACTGACCGCGCCCAGCAGGACACGTTTCATCTTGCGCTTTTTTTCACCGTAGATGATGAACGGAATCATTGCGAAGAATGAAACCAGCAAGGCGGTGAGGTAGACCCACCAGTGCTCCTCTTTCGGCAACCCGCCACGCTCCACGAACGCCAGCGGCAAGGCGACGAAGCTGGCCATGAGGATGGCGTGCAGCACGAAGATGCCGACGTCCAGGCGTAGCAGGTCGGGGTGACGCAGGGTCGGCCCCAGGGCCTGCTTGGCCACGCCCGACTCGCGGTGCGCCAGCGGGCCGTTGGAGGCCGGCACCACGAAGGCGATCAGGCCGATGCCCACCACCGCCATCGCCGCGGTGGCCAGGAACAACCCCGACAGGCCGAAGGCCCGCGTTACCAGTGGCCCCACGACCATCGCCACGGCGAACGACAGGCCGATGCTCATGCCGATCATGGCCATGGCCTTGGTGCGGTGCTGTTCGCGGGTGAGGTCCGAGAGCAACGCCATGACCGCGGCGGAGATGGCGCCCGCACCCTGCAGGATGCGCCCGGCGATCACGCCCCAGATCGAGTCGGCCTGCGCTGCCAGCACGCTGCCCAGGGCAAAGATCACCAGCCCCAGGTAGATCACCGGCCGACGGCCGATGCGGTCGGAAATGACCCCGAACGGAATCTGCAGTACGGCCTGGGTCAGGCCATAGGCACCGATGGCCAGGCCGATGAGCGTCGGCGTGGCGCCCGCCAGGTCCATGCCATAGGTGGCCAGTACCGGCAGCACCATGAACATGCCCAGCATACGGAAGGCGAACACCAGGGCCAGGCCGCCTGCGGCGCGGGTCTCGCTGCCGCTCATGCGTTCGCTGTGGGGATCGTGCATGGATAAACCTCGTGTGAACCGGCGGCGATTCTACCAGTCGGATCGGTTAACGGCATATACGCGACGCTTTGCCGCGTGGTGGCAGCGCGCCGTATACTCCTCCGTTTATGCCCGCCAAGCGAGGCCGCAGTGGACAAGATCCTGATACGTGGGGCACGTACCCACAACCTTAAGAACATCGACCTGACCCTGCCCCGGGACAAACTGATCGTCATCACCGGTCTGTCCGGGTCCGGCAAGTCATCGCTGGCGTTCGACACCCTGTACGCCGAAGGCCAGCGTCGCTACGTGGAATCGCTGTCGGCGTATGCCCGCCAGTTCCTGTCGATGATGGAAAAGCCAGACGTCGACACCATCGAGGGGCTGTCGCCGGCCATCTCGATCGAGCAGAAGTCGACCTCGCACAACCCGCGCTCGACCGTGGGCACCATCACCGAGATCTACGATTACCTGCGCCTGCTGTATGCCCGTGTGGGCACCCCACGCTGCCCCGACCACGACATCCCGCTCGAAGCCCAGACTGTCAGCCAGATGGTCGACCTGGTGCTGGCCCAGCCCGAGGGCAGCAAGCTGATGCTGCTGGCTCCGGTGATTCGCGAGCGCAAGGGCGAGCACCTGGCGGTGTTCGAAGAGCTGCGTGCCCAGGGCTTCGTGCGCGCACGGGTCAACGGCAAGCTGTACGAGCTGGACGAGTTGCCCAAGCTCGACAAGCAGAAGAAGCACAGCATCGATGTGGTGGTCGACCGCTTCAAGGTGCGCGACGACCTGCAGCAGCGCCTGGCCGAATCGTTCGAGACGGCCCTTAAGCTGGCCGATGGCATCGCCCTGGTGGCGCCGATGGACGACGAGCCGGGTGAAGAGATGATCTTCTCGGCGCGCTTCGCCTGCCCGATCTGCGGCCACGCGATCAGCGAGCTGGAGCCCAAGCTGTTCTCCTTCAACAACCCGGCCGGCGCCTGCCCGACCTGCGACGGCCTGGGCGTGAAGCAGTTCTTCGACATCAAGCGCCTGGTCAACGGCGAGCTGACCCTGGCCGAGGGCGCGATTCGCGGCTGGGACCGGCGCAATGTGTATTACTTCCAGATGCTCGGCTCGCTGGCCGCGCATTACGGGTTCAGCCTGGAGGTGCCGTTCAACGAGCTGCCGGCCGACCAGCAGAAGGTGATCCTGAACGGCAGTGGCAAGCACAACGTCGACTTCAAGTACCTCAACGACCGGGGCGATATCGTCAAGCGTTCGCACCCCTTCGAGGGCATCGTGCCGAACCTGGAGCGGCGCTACCGCGAGACCGAATCGGCCACCGTGCGTGAAGAGCTGGCCAAGTTCCTCAGCACCCAGCCCTGCCCCGACTGCCGCGGCACCCGCCTGCGCCGCGAGGCGCGCCATGTGTGGGTGGGCGAGAAGACCCTGCCGGCGGTTACCAACCTGCCGATCGGCGATGCCAGCGACTACTTCGGCGGCCTCAAGCTGACCGGGCGCCGTGGCGAGATCGCCGACAAGATCCTCAAGGAAATCTGCGAACGCCTGCAGTTTCTGGTGAACGTGGGCCTGGACTACCTGACGCTGGATCGCAGCGCCGATACCCTGTCGGGCGGCGAGGCCCAGCGTATCCGCCTGGCCAGCCAGATCGGCGCCGGCCTGGTGGGGGTGATGTACATCCTCGACGAGCCATCCATCGGCCTGCACCAGCGCGACAACGATCGCCTGCTGGGCACCCTCAATCACCTGCGCGACATCGGCAACACGGTGATCGTGGTGGAGCACGACGAGGACGCCATCCGCATGGCCGACTACGTGGTGGATATCGGCCCGGGCGCGGGCGTGCATGGCGGCCAGATCGTGGCCGAGGGCACCCCGGCCGAGGTGATGGCGCACCCGGACTCGCTGACCGGCAAGTACCTGTCGGGCCGCGTGAAGATCGCCGTGCCGGCCAAGCGCACCCCGCGCAACAAGAAGCTGTCGCTCAAGCTCAAGGGCGCACGCGGCAACAACCTGCAGAACGTCGACCTGGAGATCCCGATCGGCCTGCTGACCTGCGTGACCGGCGTGTCCGGTTCGGGCAAGTCGACGCTGATCAACAACACCCTGTTCCCGCTGGCGGCTACCGCGCTCAACGGTGCCAGCACGCTGGAAGCTGCGGCCCACGACAGCTGCGATGGCCTGCAGCACCTGGACAAGGTGGTGGACATCGACCAGAGCCCGATCGGGCGTACACCGCGCTCCAACCCGGCGACCTACACTGGGCTGTTCACGCCGATCCGCGAGCTGTTCAGCGGCGTGCCGGAGTCGCGCTCGCGCGGCTACGGGCCGGGGCGTTTCTCGTTCAACGTCAAGGGCGGGCGCTGCGAGGCATGCCAGGGCGATGGCCTGATCAAGGTCGAGATGCACTTCCTGCCCGACATCTACGTGCCGTGCGACGTGTGCAAGAGCAAGCGTTACAACCGCGAAACGCTGGAAATCAAGTACAAGGGCAAGAACATCCACGAGGTGCTGGAAATGACCATCGAGGAAGCCCGCGAGTTCTTCGATGCGGTGCCGGCACTGGCGCGCAAACTGCAGACGCTGATGGACGTGGGCCTGTCGTACATCAAGCTGGGCCAGTCGGCGACCACGCTGTCCGGTGGTGAGGCGCAGCGGGTCAAGCTGTCACGCGAGCTGTCCAAGCGCGATACCGGCAAGACGCTGTACATCCTCGATGAGCCGACCACCGGCCTGCACTTTGCCGATATCCAGCAACTGCTGGACGTGCTGCATCGCCTGCGTGACCACGGCAACACCGTGGTGGTGATCGAGCACAACCTGGACGTGATCAAGACCGCCGACTGGCTGGTGGACCTTGGGCCGGAGGGCGGCTCCAAGGGCGGACAGATCATCGCCTGCGGCACGCCGGAGGAGCTGGCCGAGATGAAGCAGTCGCACACGGGGTATTACCTCAAGCCGCTGCTGGCGCGCGACCGGGCCTGAACTGCAGGAGCCGGCCAGGCCGGCTCCTGCACAGCGGCATGCGGGCACAAAAAAAGGCCATCGGGTACACCCCGATGGCCTTTTTCGTTGCGCGGTGGATTACATCTGCGATTGCAGGTAGTTCTCCAGGCCCAGCGACTTGATCAGACCCTGCTGCTTCTCCAGCCAGTAGGTGTGATCTTCTTCGGTGTCGGCCAACTGCACGCGCAGGATGTCACGGCTGACGTAGTCCTTGTGCAGCTCGCACAGCTCGATGCCTTTGCACAGCGCAGCGCGCACCTTGTACTCAAGGCGCAGGTCGGCGGCGATCATCTCGGGCACGGTGGTACCGATGTCCAGGTCGTCCGGGCGCATGCGCGGGGTGCCTTCGAGCATGAGAATGCGGCGCATCAGGGCGTCGGCGTGTTGTGCCTCTTCTTCCATCTCGTGGTTGATACGCTCGTAGAGCTTGCTGAAGCCCCAGTCTTCGTACATGCGCGAGTGGATGAAGTATTGGTCACGTGCCGCCAGTTCGCCCGTCAGCAACGTGTTGAGATAATCGATTACGTCCGGGTGACCTTGCATTGCCCTGACTCTCCCTGTGTGAAAGCCATAGTTTGAACCAGGATGACTGTAAGGTCACTGCAAATTGCGCTAAAACCGCTAAAAAAGTGGGTAAACAGTAGTCAATTGCATTGAAAAACCGCCCAGATGAGGGCGGTTCTTCTTATCACTTCGACTTAGGCCAGATTGAGACCCAATGCCTTTGCGATTCCCCCTCCGTAGGCCGGATCGGCCTTGAAGAAGTGCTGCAGCTGACGCTCCACGACATCGCGCGAGACGCTGGCCATGGTGCCGGCGATGTTGGCGATCAGCAGGGCCTTCTGCTCATCGTTCATCAGGCGGAACAGCGCACCGGCATGGCTGTAGTAGTCGGTGTCTTCACGATGATCGTAACGGTCTGCTGCACCACCGAGGGCCAGTGCAGGCTCAGCGTACTGCGGGGCCTGCTTGGGTGCGTCGGCGTAGCTGTTGGGCTCGTAGTTGGGCGCCGCGCCGCCGTTGCTGCCAAAGGCCATCGAACCATCGCGCTGGTAGCTGTTCACCGGGCTGCGTGGGGCGTTTACCGGCAGTTGCTGGTGGTTGGTACCCACACGGTAACGGTGAGCGTCTGCGTAGGCGAATACGCGGCCCTGCAGCATGCGGTCTGGCGACAGCCCCACACCCGGGATCATGTTGCTGGGGCCGAACGCGGCCTGCTCGACTTCGGCAAAGTAGTTGAGCGGGTTGCGGTTGAGCTCCAGTTCGCCCACCTCGATCAGCGGATAGTCCTTCTGCGACCAGGTCTTGGTCACGTCGAACGGGTTCTCGGCACGGCTGGCGGCCTCGGCTTCGCTCATTACCTGGATGCACACGCTCCATTTCGGGAAGTCACCGCGCTCGATCGCTTCGAACAGGTCGCGCTGGGCGTAATCCGGGTCGGTACCGGCCAGGCGGGCCGCCTCGGCAGGCGCCAGGTTCTTGATGCCCTGCTTGGTCTTGAAGTGCCACTTGACCCAGGTACGCTGGCCCTGTGCGTTGATCAGGCTGTAGGTGTGGCTGCCGAAACCGTGCATGTGACGGTAACCGTCCGGGATGCCGCGGTCGGAAAACAGGATGGTGACCTGGTGCAGCGATTCGGGCGAATGCGACCAGAAGTCCCACATCATCTGCGGGCTTTTCAGGTTGCTTTGAGGCAGGCGCTTCTGGGTGTGGATGAAGTCCGGGAACTTCAATGGATCACGGATGAAGAACACCGGCGTGTTGTTGCCCACGATGTCCCAGTTGCCTTCCTCGGTGTAGAACTTGAGTGCAAAACCCCGAGGGTCACGCTCGGTATCGGCCGAACCCCGCTCGCCACCCACTGTGGAGAAACGCAGGAAGGTATCGGTCTGCTTGCCGACGCTGCTGAACAGCTTGGCGCAGGTGTACTGGGTGATATCGCGGCTGACGGTAAACGTGCCATAGGCACCCGACCCCTTGGCGTGTACACGGCGCTCAGGGATGTTCTCGCGGTTGAAGTGCGCAAGCTTTTCAATCAGGTGGAAGTCTTCCAGCAACAACGGACCCCGCGGGCCTGCCGAACGCGAGTTCTGGTTGTCGGCGACCGGCGCGCCACTGGCGGTGGTCAGCGTTTTGTTCTGGCTCATGCACTCTCTCCTTAATCAGACTTTTGCGGCCGGCTAATCGGCGTAGGCAGAAGTATCGACCAGGAACATGACACCATCAAATTCATTACATGACTGAGATCAATAGATTATTTCAATTCACGCAGAAACAAAAAACCGGGCACTGGGCCCGGTTCCTTGTTACAGACTGTTCGCCTTACTCAGCAGCTTCAACCGAGCCACCAACAGGACGATCAACCAGCTCGACGTACGCCATAGGTGCGTTATCGCCAGCGCGGAAACCGCACTTGAGGATACGCAGGTAGCCGCCCTGACGGGTGGCATAGCGCTTGCCCAGATCGTTGAACAGCTTACCGACGATTTCTTTCGAACGGGTACGGTCGAAAGCCAGACGACGGTTAGCAACGCTGTCTTCCTTGGCCAGGGTGATCAGCGGCTCGGCAACGCGGCGCAGTTCCTTGGCTTTTGGCAGAGTAGTTTTGATCAGCTCGTGCTCGAACAGCGACACCGCCATGTTCTGGAACATGGCCTTACGGTGAGAGCTGGTACGGCTCAGGTGACGTCCACTTTTACGATGACGCATGGGTTCATTCCTTACCAAACACTACGTTCGGTGATTACGACGATCAGGCAGTCGCCTTGTCGTCCTTCTTAAGACTTGCAGGCGGCCAGTTGTCGAGGCGCATGCCGAGGGACAGACCACGGGAGGCCAGAACGTCCTTGATTTCGGTCAAGGATTTCTTGCCCAGGTTCGGAGTCTTCAACAGTTCTACTTCGGTACGCTGAATCAGGTCACCGATGTAGTAAATGTTCTCCGCCTTAAGGCAGTTGGCCGAACGCACGGTCAATTCCAGATCGTCAACCGGACGAAGCAGGATCGGATCGATCTCGTCTTCCTGTTCGACTACCACTGGTTCGCTGTCACCCTTGAGGTCGACGAATGCAGCCAACTGCTGTTGCAGGATGGTTGCAGCACGACGGATTGCCTCTTCAGGATCCAGAGTACCGTTGGTTTCCAGATCAATAACCAACTTGTCCAGGTTAGTACGCTGCTCGACACGGGCGTTTTCCACCACGTATGCGATACGGCGAACCGGGCTGAACGAAGAGTCGAGCTGCAAGCGACCAATGCTGCGGCTTTCGTCTTCATCGCTCTGACGCGAATCGGCCGGTTCATAACCACGACCACGAGCTACGGTGAGCTTCATGTTCAAGGCGCCATTGGACGCCAGGTTAGCGATTACGTGATCGGGGTTAACGATCTCGACATCATGATCCAGCTGAATATCGGCAGCGGTAACCACCCCCGAACCCTTCTTCGACAAGGTCAGCGTAACTTCGTCACGACCGTGCAGTTTGATAGCCAGGCCTTTCAGGTTCAACAGGATTTCAATGACGTCTTCCTGAACACCTTCGATGGCGGAGTACTCGTGGAGTACACCGTCGATCTCGGCCTCGACTACTGCACAGCCAGGCATGGAGGACAACAGGATGCGGCGCAGCGCGTTGCCCAGGGTATGGCCAAAACCACGCTCGAGAGGCTCGAGAGTGATTTTAGCGCGGGTTGGACTGACGACCTGCACATCGATGTGGCGGGGCGTCAGGAACTCATTTACCGAAATCTGCATGGATGCACCTATTTTCTAGCCCTTACTTGGAGTAGAGCTCGACAATCAGGCTTTCGTTGATGTCGGCAGACAGATCACTGCGAGCAGGAACGTTCTTGAAAACGCCCGACTTCTTCGCGGTGTCTACATCTACCCACTCAACGCGGCCACGCTGGGCGCACAGTTCAAGGGCTTGAACAATGCGCAGCTGGTTCAGCGACTTCTCGCGAACCGCGACCACGTCACCCGGACGAACTTGGTAGGACGGAACGTTTACAGTCTTGCCGTTAACGCTGATCGCTTTGTGCGAAACCAGCTGACGGGATTCGGCACGAGTAGCGCCAAAGCCCATACGATAAACGACGTTATCCAGACGGCATTCGAGCAGTTGCAGCAGGTTCTCACCAGTAGCGCCCTTCGAGGAGGCCGCTTGCTTGTAGTAACCGCTGAACTGACGCTCGAGCACGCCGTAGATACGACGGACTTTTTGCTTTTCACGCAGCTGGGTGCCGTAGTCGGACTGACGACCGCGGCGCTGACCGTGAATACCTGGGGCTGCTTCGATGTTGCACTTCGATTCCAGAGCGCGAACGCCGCTCTTCAGGAACAGATCGGTGCCTTCACGACGAGACAGTTTGCATTTTGGACCAATGTAACGTGCCATTTATCTGTCTCCTGATTACACGCGGCGCTTCTTCGGCGGACGGCACCCGTTATGCGGGATTGGCGTCACGTCGGTGATGCTGGCGATCTTGTAGCCACAGCCGTTCAGAGCACGAACAGCGGACTCACGACCTGGACCTGGACCCTTGACGTTGACGTCGAGGTTCTTCAGACCATATTCCAGCGCAGCTTGACCAGCACGCTCAGCAGCTACTTGAGCAGCGAACGGGGTGGACTTGCGGGAACCGCGGAAACCCGAACCGCCGGAGGTAGCCCAGGACAGGGCGTTACCTTGACGATCGGTAATGGTCACGATGGTGTTGTTAAAGGACGCATGGATGTGGGCGATGCCATCAACCACTGTCTTTTTAACTTTTTTACGAGGACGAGCAGCAGGTTTTGCCATGTCTATATTCCTGTCGATTCGCTGGTGCGATTACTTGCGGATCGGCTTACGCGGACCTTTACGGGTACGCGCATTGGTCTTGGTACGCTGACCGCGTACTGGCAGACCCCGACGATGACGCAGGCCGCGGTAGCAACCCAGGTCCATCAACCGCTTGATTTTCATGTTGATGTCGCGACGCAGGTCACCTTCAGTGGTGAACTTCGCAACTTCGCTACGCAGCTGTTCAATCTGCTCGTCGCTCAGATCTTTGATCTTCACGGCTGGGTTGACCCCAGTGTCTGCACAGATTTTCTGTGCAGTTGTGCGACCGACACCATAGATGTAGGTCAGCGAGATAACAGTGTGCTTGTTATCTGGAATGTTAACGCCTGCAATACGGGCCATTCAGTGGGACTCCAATTGACAGCTACCTACGCCCCGGAAGCCAAGAAATAGGGCGCGAGATAATATCGCTGTAGAAACAAATAATCAACCCAGCAGCGCACTAGCTGCTGGGTTTGAAGCACAGATCACACTCAGCCTTGGCGCTGCTTGTGACGTGGTTCCGCGCTGCAAATCACTCGCACAACACCTTCGCGGCGAATAATTTTGCAGTTACGGCACAGCTTTTTCACCGATGCACGAACTTTCATCACCAACTCCTCGAACCTTAAGGGTCTCTCAGCGCAGCATTCCGCTGCCACCGTAGCCTTTCAGGTTGGCTTTCTTCATCAGGGATTCGTACTGGTGCGAAACGAGGTGCGATTGTACTTGGGACATGAAGTCCATCACAACCACTACCACAATCAGCAACGAGGTCCCGCCAAGGTAGAACGGAACGTTTGCCGCTACCACCAGGAACTGGGGCAACAGACACACGGCCGTCATATAAAGAGCACCGAACATGGTCAAGCGGGTCAGAACGCCATCAATGTAGCGCGCCGACTGCTCGCCTGGACGGATGCCCGGAATAAAGGCACCGGACTTCTTCAGGTTTTCCGCTACGTCTTTCGGATTGAACATCAACGCCGTATAGAAGAAGCAGAAGAAAATAATCCCTGCACTAAACAGCAGAATATTCAACGGCTGACCAGGAGCGATCGACTGCGAGATGTCCTGCAGCCAGCCCATACCTTCAGACTGACCAAACCAGGCACCCAGCGAAGCCGGGAACAGCAAAATGCTGCTTGCGAAAATGGCTGGGATGACCCCGGCCATGTTCACCTTCAGCGGCAAGTGGCTAGTCTGCGCAGCGAAGACCTTGCGGCCCTGCTGACGCTTGGCGTAGTGAACGGCGATTCGACGCTGACCACGCTCAATGAACACCACAAAACCGATAATCGCTACTGCCAGCAAACCGATAGCGACCAGAGCGAAAATGTTGATATCGCCCGTACGTGCAGACTCGAAAGACTGCCCGATTGCTCTCGGAAGACCGGCGACGATACCTGCGAAAATCAACATCGAGATACCGTTGCCTACACCGCGCTCCGTGATTTGCTCACCCAGCCACATCATGAACATCGCACCCGCCACAAACGTGGAGACAGCGACGAAATGGAAGCCAAAGTCAGCAGAAAACGCTACACCCTGACCGGCCAGGCCGATGGACATGCCAACAGCCTGGACCAGCGCCAGGATAACGGTGCCGTAGCGGGTGTACTGGCTGATCTTGCGACGGCCAGCTTCACCTTCCTTCTTCAACTGCTCCAGCTGCGGGCTGACGGCGGTCATCAGCTGCATGATGATCGATGCCGAAATGTACGGCATGATCCCCAGTGCAAAGATGCTCATCCGTTCCAGCGCGCCGCCGGAAAACATGTTGAACAAGCTAAGAATGGTCCCCTCATTCTGTCGAAACAGTTCCGCCAGCCGGTCCGGGTTGATGCCTGGAACTGGGATGTGTGCGCCTATCCGATAGACGATGATCGCCAGAAACAGAAAACGCAGACGAGCCCAAAGTTCAGACATCCCGCCTTTACCGAGCGAAGAGAGAGCACCTTGCTTAGCCATTTATTCCTCGAACTTGCCGCCAGCTGCTTCGATAGCCGCACGCGCACCTTTGGTGGCTGCGATACCCTTGATGGTGACCGCGCGAGTAACTTCGCCGGACAGCATGATTTTCACACGCTGTACGTTTTGGTTAATCACGTTGGCATCCTTCAAGGATTGCACGGTGACAACGTCGCCTTCCACTTTGGCCAGCTCGGACAGACGCACTTCTGCGCGGTCCATGGCTTTCAGGGAAACGAAACCGAATTTCGGCAGACGACGGTGCAGCGGCTGTTGACCGCCTTCAAAGCCTGGAGCGATGGTGCCACCGGAGCGGGAGGTCTGACCTTTGTGGCCGCGGCCACCGGTCTTGCCCAAACCACTACCGATACCACGACCCGGACGATGCTTCTCGCGACGGGAACCCGGCGCTGGACTCAGATCATTGAGTTTCATCGATTAACCCTCGACGCGCAGCATGTAGTAAGCCTTGTTGATCATCCCGCGATTCTCGGGAGTATCCAGGACTTCTACAGTGTGACCGATGCGGCGCAGACCCAGACCCTTAACACACAGTTTGTGGTTAGGGAGACGGCCGGCGGTGCTTTTGATCAGCGTTACTTTGACGGTAGCCATGATCAGCGGATCTCCTCGACGCTCTTGCCGCGCTTGGCAGCAATGGATTCAGGAGATTGCATAGCCTTCAGACCCTTGAAAGTGGCATGAACCACGTTCACTGGGTTGGTCGAGCCGTAGCACTTGGCCAGGACGTTCTGAACGCCAGCAACTTCCAGGACAGCACGCATCGCGCCACCGGCGATGATACCGGTACCGTCGGAAGCAGGCTGCATGTACACCTTCGAAGCGCCGTGGGCGGACTTGGTGGCGTACTGCAGAGTGGTGCCGTTCAGGTCTACCTGAATCATGTTGCGACGGGCAGCTTCCATGGCTTTCTGGATCGCAGCAGGTACTTCGCGCGATTTGCCACGGCCGAAACCAACGCGACCCTTGCCATCACCTACCACGGTCAACGCGGTGAAGGTGAAGATACGGCCGCCTTTTACGGTTTTGGCTACGCGGTTAACTTGAACCAGCTTCTCGATGTAGCCTTCGTCGCGCTTTTGATCGTTATTTGACATAACTTAGAACTCCAGTCCGCCTTCACGAGCACCATCTGCCAGCGCTTTAACGCGGCCGTGGTACTTGAAGCCAGAACGGTCAAAGGCAACTTGAGATACACCGGCGGCTTTCGCGCGCTCAGCTACCAGCTTGCCAACCTTAGTGGCCGCGTCGATGTTGCCAGTGGCGCCATCACGCAGGTCTTTGTCCAAAGTCGAGGCGCTGGCCAGGACTTTGCTGCCGTCGGCCGAAATGACCTGGGCATAGATGTGCTGCGAGGAGCGGAACACGCAGAGACGCACGACTTCGAGTTCGTGCATTTTCAGGCGTGCTTTGCGAGCGCGACGCAGTCGAGTAACTTTTTTGTCGGTCATTTGCTATGCCCTACTTCTTCTTGGCTTCTTTACGACGGACGACTTCGTCCGCGTAACGCACACCCTTGCCTTTGTACGGCTCTGGTGGACGGAAGTCGCGGATTTCAGCGGCCACCTGACCTACCAGCTGCTTGTCGATACCCTTGATCAGGATGTCGGTCTGGCTAGGGGTCTCAGCGGTGATGCCCTCAGGCAGTTCATAATCCACTGGGTGCGAGAAGCCGAGCGCCAGGTTCAGCACGGTGCCCTTGGCTTGCGCCTTGTAACCAACACCGACCAGCTGGAGCTTGCGCTCGAAGCCTTGGCTTACGCCCTGGACCATGTTGTTCACGAGTGCACGGGTAGTGCCGGCCATTGCGCGAGTTTGTTGGTCGCCGTTGCGAGCAGCGAAACGCAGCTCACCAGCTTCTTCAACAACTTCAACGGACGAGTGAACGTTCAGTTCGAGAGTGCCCTTGGCACCCTTCACCGAAAGCTGTTGGCCGACGAATTTGACTTCGACACCGGCTGGCAGCTTAACGGGGTTCTTAGCGACGCGAGACATGCTTATCCCCCCTTAGAACACTGTGCAGAGTACTTCGCCGCCGACACCGGCAGCGCGCGCAGCACGATCAGTCATCACACCTTTGTTGGTGGAGACGATAGACACGCCCAGACCGCCACGTACTTTCGGCAGTTCTTCGACGGACTTGTACTGACGCAGGCCTGGACGACTTACGCGCTTGACTTCCTCGATGACCGGACGGCCTTCGAAGTATTTCAGCTCGATGGACAGCGAAGGTTTGACTTCACTGCTGACCTGATAACCCGCGATGTAACCTTCGTCTTTCAGAACTTTGGCTACAGCCACCTTCAGGGTCGAGGACGGCATGCTTACGACGGACTTTTCAGCCATCTGGGCATTACGGATTCGAGTTAGCATGTCCGCTAACGGGTCCTGCATACTCATGGGCTAGACGCTCCTGATACAAGAAAAATTAGCCTTTCGGCTACTACAGTCACCTGAACACAACGGGCAAAAAACCCGGGCTCAGGTGAGCCGGTCATTCTAGACACATCCCAGAAACGAAACAAGCCCCATAAGGGGCTTGTTTCGTTGCAAGATCACCGGCGGTCGGAAGATCACTCCCCCGCCGCCAGGGCCCTGCCGGTACGTCTTACCAGCTGGCTTTGACCAGACCTGGAACGTCACCGCGCATTGCTGCTTCACGCAGCTTGTTACGGCCGAGGCCGAACTTGCGGTAAACGCCGTGTGGACGACCGGTGATGCGGCAGCGGTTACGCATGCGCGAGGCGCTTGCGTCACGTGGCTGCTTCTGCAGAGCGATCGAGGCTGCCCAACGTTCTTCTGGAGTTGCATTCAGATTAACGATGGTAGCTTTGAGCTCAGCACGCTTCTTGGCGTATTTAGCAACCGTGAGCTGACGCTTCAGCTCGCGGTTTTTCATGCTCTTCTTGGCCATTTTCCTACTCCAATCAGTTGCGGAACGGGAATTTGAAAGCGCGCAGCAGAGCGCGACCTTCGTCATCCGTACGAGCAGTGGTGGTCAGGGTAATGTCCAGACCGCGCAGAGCATCGATCTTGTCGTAGTCGATTTCCGGGAAGATGATCTGCTCTTTCACGCCCATGCTGTAGTTGCCACGACCGTCGAAGGACTTGGCATTCAGGCCGCGGAAGTCGCGAACCCGAGGCAGGGAGATCGCCAGCAGGCGGTCCAGGAATTCGTACATACGATCACGGCGCAGAGTGACTTTGACGCCGATCGGCCAGCCCTCACGGACTTTGAAGCCCGCGATGGATTTCCGAGCGAAAGTCACAACGGCTTTTTGACCGGTGATCTTCTCGAGGTCAGCTACAGCGTGCTCGATGACTTTCTTGTCGCCGACAGCTTCGCCCAGACCCATGTTCAGGGTGATCTTGGTAACGCGCGGAACTTCCATCACGTTCGCCAGCTTAAGTTCTTCCTTAAGCTTGGGAGCAATTTCCTTCCGGTAAATCTCTTTCAGTCGTGCCATGGTCTTCTACCTAGCAGTGTTCAAGCATCAACCGCTTTTTGGGTCGACTTGAAGACACGAATTTTTTTGCCTTCTTCTACTTTGAAACCAACGCGGTCAGCCTTGTTGGTTTCGCCGTTGAAGATGGCGACGTTGGAAGCGTGCAGTGGCGCTTCTTTCTCGACGATACCGCCTTGTACGCCCGACATAGGGTTAGGCTTGGTATGACGCTTCACCAGGTTGATCCCACCAACGACCAGACGGTCGTCAGCGAGAACCTTGAGCACCTTACCGCGCTTACCTTTGTCTTTGCCGGCGATCACGATGATCTCGTCGTCACGACGAATCTTTTGCATGTCGGATCTCCTTACAGCACTTCTGGGGCGAGCGAGACGATCTTCATGAACTTCTCAGTACGAAGTTCACGGGTCACTGGCCCAAAGATACGGGTGCCGATCGGCTCTTGCTTGTTGTTCAGCAGAACAGCAGCATTGCCATCAAAGCGGATGATGGAGCCGTCAGCACGACGGACACCGTGGCGAGTGCGGACTACAACAGCAGTCATCACCTGGCCTTTCTTCACTTTACCGCGAGGAATTGCTTCCTTGACGGTTACCTTGATGATGTCACCGATACCGGCGTAGCGACGGTGCGAACCGCCGAGCACCTTGATGCACATGACGCGACGAGCGCCGCTGTTATCGGCCACATCGAGCATGGATTGAGTCTGAATCATAAAATTTCTCCGACCCCTAGCCCTTAGACTTCAACAGCGCGTTCGAGAACTTCAACCAGTGCCCAGGACTTGGTCTTGGCCAGCGGACGAGTCTCGCGGATGGAGACCTTGTCGCCGATGTGGCACTGGTTGGTTTCGTCGTGCGCGTGCAGCTTAGTCGAACGCTTAACGTATTTACCGTAGATCGGGTGCTTTACGCGACGCTCGATCAGTACGGTGATGGTTTTGTCCATCTTGTCGCTGACGACACGGCCAGTCAGCGTACGGACGGTTTTTTCAGCTTCAGCCATGATCACTTACCTGCCTGCTGGTTGAGCACAGTTTTCACGCGAGCGATGTCACGCTTAACTTGCGAGAGCAGGTGCGACTGCCCCAACTGGCCAGTTGCCTTCTGCATACGCAGATTGAACTGGTCGCGCAGCAAGCCGAGCAGTTGCTCGTTCAGCTGCTGTGCTGATTTTTCACGAAGTTCATTCGCTTTCATCACATCACCGTCCGCTTAACAAAGGAGGTGGCGAGAGGCAGCTTTGCAGCCGCCAAGGCGAATGCCTCACGCGCCAGCTCTTCAGAAACACCCTCGATCTCGTACAGGACCTTGCCTGGCTGGATCTGGGCAACCCAGTACTCCACGGAACCCTTACCTTTACCCATCCGCACTTCGAGAGGCTTCTTGGAGATCGGCTTGTCCGGGAATACACGGATCCAGATCTTGCCGCCACGTTTTACGTGACGGGTCAGGGCACGACGTGCCGATTCGATCTGGCGAGCGGTGAGACGACCGCGAGCAACAGCTTTCAGAGCAAACTCGCCGAAGCTGACTTTGCTACCGCGCAGCGCCAGACCACGGTTGTGGCCAGTCATCTGCTTGCGGAATTTTGTACGCTTTGGTTGCAACATTTGGCGTACCCCTTACTTAGCAGCTTTTTTACGAGGCGCTGGTGCTTGTGGTTTCAGTTCTTCTTGGCGACCACCAATAACTTCGCCTTTGAAAATCCAAACCTTCACACCGATCACACCGTAAGTGGTGTGAGCTTCGTAAGTGGCATAGTCGATGTCGGCACGCAGGGTGTGCAGTGGCACACGACCTTCGCGATACCATTCAGTACGTGCGATTTCAGCACCGCCGAGACGACCGCTCACCTGGATCTTGATGCCCTTGGCACCAATACGCATGGCGTTCTGTACGGCGCGCTTCATGGCGCGACGGAACATCACACGACGCTCCAGCTGCTGAGCTACGCTCTGAGCTACCAGCATACCGTCGAGTTCCGGCTTGCGGATCTCTTCGATATTGATGTGCACAGGCACACCCATTTGCTTGGTCAGGTCCTGACGCAGTTTCTCAACATCTTCACCTTTCTTCCCGATAACGATACCTGGACGAGCGGTGTGGATGGTGATGCGTGCAGTTTGAGCCGGACGATGGATATCGATACGGCTAACGGACGCGCTTTTTAGTTTGTCTTGGAGGTACTCACGCACATTCAGATCTGCGAGCAAATAGTCCGCATAAGTCCGACCGTCTGCGTACCAGACGGAGGTGTGCTCCTTGACGATTCCCAGGCGAATGCCAGTGGGATGTACTTTCTGACCCATCTGATCGACTCCGTTACTTGTCCGCAACCTTGACAGTGATATGGCAAGACCGCTTGACGATGCGATCAGCGCGGCCTTTGGCACGCGGCATGATGCGCTTCAGCGAACGCCCTTCGTTGACGAAAACGGTGGAGACCTTCAGGTCATCAACGTCTGCGCCTTCGTTATGCTCGGCGTTGGCTACGGCCGACTCGAGGACTTTCTTCATGATTTCAGCGGCTTTTTTGCTGCTGAAGGCCAACAGGTTGAGCGCTTCGCCCACCTTCTTCCCGCGGATCTGGTCGGCGACCAAGCGGGCTTTCTGGGCGGAGATGCGAGCGCCCGACAACTTAGCGGCTACTTCCATTTCCTTACCCCTTAACGCTTGGCTTTCTTGTCAGCCACGTGCCCGCGGTAGGTGCGGGTACCGGCGAACTCGCCCAGTTTATGGCCGACCATGTCTTCGTTCACGAGAACTGGGACGTGTTGGCGACCGTTGTGTACCGCGATGGTCAGACCGACCATTTGTGGCAGGATCATCGAACGGCGCGACCAGGTCTTAACTGGTTTGCGATCGTTCTTTTCCGCCGCCACTTCGATCTTCTTCAGTAGGTGAAGATCGATAAAAGGACCTTTTTTCAGAGAACGTGGCACTGTCGTATCCCTCTATTTACTTGCGACGACGGACGATCATTTTGTCGGTACGCTTATTACCACGAGTCTTCGCGCCCTTAGTCGGGAAGCCCCATGGCGATACCGGATGACGACCACCGGAGGTACGACCTTCACCACCACCATGTGGGTGGTCAACCGGGTTCATGGCAACACCACGAACGGTTGGGCGAACGCCACGCCAGCGTTTGGCACCAGCTTTACCCAGCGAACGCAGGCTGTGCTCGGAGTTCGAGACTTCGCCCAGGGTCGCACGGCACTCAGCCAGGACTTTACGCATTTCACCAGAGCGCAGACGCAGGGTCACATAGACACCTTCGCGAGCGATCAGCTGAGCCGAAGCACCAGCGGAACGAGCGATCTGTGCACCTTTGCCCGGCTTCAGTTCGATGCCGTGAATGGTGCTACCCACTGGAATGTTGCGCAGTTGCAGGGAGTTGCCTGGCTTGATTGGAGCCAGAGCACCTGCGATCAGCTGGTCGCCAGCACTCACGCCTTTAGGGGCGATGATGTAGCGGCGCTCGCCGTCTGCGTAGCAGAGCAGTGCGATGTGAGCAGTACGGTTCGGGTCGTATTCGATACGCTCGACAGTGGCGACGATGCCGTCCTTGTCGTTGCGACGGAAGTCGACCATACGGTAATGCTGCTTATGACCACCACCTACGTGACGCGTAGTGATGCGGCCATTGTTGTTACGACCACCAGACTTCGATTTCTTCTCGAGCAGCGGTGCGTGAGGAGCGCCTTTATGCAGCTCCTTGTTGACCACCTTGACCACGAAACGGCGGCCAGGGGAAGTCGGTTTGCATTTAACGATTGCCATGATGCACCCCTTCCTTACTCAGCACTGCTGCTGAAATCGAGATCTTGGCCGGGTTGAAGGGAGATGATCGCCTTCTTCCAGTCATTACGCTTGCCCAGACCGCGAGCGGTACGCTTGGTCTTACCCAGAACGTTCAGGGTAGTCACGCTTTCCACTTTCACGCTGAACAGGCTTTCGACGGCCTTCTTGATTTCCAGCTTGGTTGCGTCGGTAGCAACCTTGAAAACGAACTGGCCTTTCTTGTCAGCCAGAACCGTGGCCTTCTCGGAAACGTGCGGGCCAAGTAGAACTTTAAATACGCGTTCCTGGTTCATCCCAGCAGCTCCTCGAATTTCTTCACGGCCGACACGGTGATCAACACCTTGTCGTATGCGATCAGACTGACCGGATCGGAACCCTGTACGTCACGTACGTCGACGTGCGGCAGGTTGCGAGCAGCCAGGTACAGATTCTGATCAACAGCATCAGAAACGATCAGTACGTCGCTCAGACCCATGCCGTTCAGTTTGTTCAGCAGGTCTTTGGTTTTCGGTGCTTCAACAGCGAAGTCCTGAACCACGACCAGACGGTCGGTACGCACCAGCTCGGCGAGGATGGAACGCATTGCTGCGCGGTACATCTTCTTGTTGAGCTTCTGCGAGTGGTCTTGAGGACGAGCTGCGAAAGTGGTACCGCCGCCACGCCAGATTGGGCTACGGATAGTACCGGCACGAGCGCGGCCAGTGCCTTTCTGACGCCATGGGCGCTTGCCGCCACCAGCAACGTCGGAACGGGTTTTCTGCTGCTTGGTGCCCTGACGGCCGCCGGCCATGTAGGCCACGACTGCTTGGTGTACCAGCGTCTCGTTGAATTCGCCGCCGAAAGTCAGTTCGGAAACTTCGATCGCTTGAGCGTCATTTACATTTAGTTGCATGTCAGCTTCCCCTTAACCGCGAGCCTTGGCAGCCGGACGCACAACCAGATTGCCGCCAGTAGCGCCAGGAACGGCACCCTTGACCAGCAACAGATTGCGTTCAGCGTCGACGCGCACTACTTCGAGGGACTGAACGGTCACGCGCTCGGCGCCCATGTGACCGGACATTTTTTTGCCCTTGAATACACGACCAGGAGTCTGGCACTGGCCGATAGAGCCCGGGACGCGGTGGGAAACGGAGTTACCGTGGGTATTGTCTTGACCGCGGAAATTCCAACGCTTGATGGTACCGGCAAAGCCTTTACCTTTCGACTGACCGGTAACGTCTACCATTTGGCCAGCAGCGAAGATTTCTGCATTGATCAAGTCGCCAGCCTGGTACTCGCCTTCTTCAAGACGGAATTCCCAGACACCGCGACCAGCGGCAACGTTCGCTTTAGCGAAGTGACCTGCTTGAGCAGCAGTCACACGCGAAGCGCGACGCTCGCCAACAGTGACTTGCACTGCGCGATAGCCATCAGTTTCTTCGGTTTTGAACTGGGTGACGCGATTCGGCTCGATCTCAATGACCGTGACCGGAATGGAGACACCTTCTTCGGTGAAAATACGGGTCATACCGCATTTACGACCGACTACACCAATAGTCATGTTGTAAACCTCATGAGTGTACGGGGCTTTCACCCGCTATGGCCGCCCATTTCAGAGCGTTACACGACTAAGACCCGAGTCTTAGCCGAGGCTGATCTGCACTTCCACGCCTGCCGCAAGATCGAGCTTCATAAGAGCATCAACGGTTTTATCCGTTGGCTGGACGATGTCCAGTACGCGCTTATGAGTACGGATCTCGTACTGGTCACGCGCGTCTTTGTTGACGTGCGGGGAGACCAGAACGGTGAACCGCTCTTTACGGGTAGGCAGTGGAATTGGACCACGCACTTGAGCACCAGTACGTTTCGCGGTTTCCACGATTTCCTGGGTGGATTGGTCGATCAGGCGATGGTCAAAAGCCTTCAACCTGATACGGATTTGCTGATTTTGCATTGGATTTCAGACTCCAGGCTGCTATTCCCACCGGGCGCACTACGCCCGTTAAAAGGAGGCGTGATTCTATAGACACCCCCACTGAGTGTCAACCCAATAAAAAAGCCCCCGCAAAAGCGGGGGCCTTTCTAAACGATCAACGATTACTCGATGATTTTGGCTACGACGCCGGCGCCGACGGTACGACCGCCTTCACGGATAGCGAAGCGCAGACCGTCTTCCATCGCGATGGTCTTGATCAGAGTGACAGTCATCTGGATGTTGTCACCTGGCATTACCATTTCAACGCCTTCTGGCAGCTCGCAGTTACCAGTCACGTCAGTAGTACGGAAGTAGAACTGTGGACGGTAGCCTTTGAAGAACGGAGTGTGACGGCCGCCTTCTTCCTTGCTCAGAACATAGACTTCTGCGGTGAACTTGGTGTGCGGCTTGACCGAACCTGGCTTGACCAGAACCTGGCCACGCTCAACGTCGTCACGCTTGGTGCCGCGCAGCAGCACGCCGCAGTTCTCGCCAGCACGACCTTCGTCCAGCAGCTTGCGGAACATCTCAACACCGGTGCAGGTGGTGGTGGTGGTGTCACGCAGACCAACGATTTCCAGGGCGTCTTGAACGCGGACGATGCCACGCTCGATACGACCGGTAACAACGGTACCACGACCCGAGATCGAGAATACGTCTTCGATTGGCATCAGGAACGGCTTGTCGATAGCGCGCTCAGGCTCTGGGATGTAGGTATCCAGAGTCTCAACCAGCTTCTTGACAGCGGTGGTGCCCATTTCGTTGTCGTCTTTGCCTTCCAGCGCCATACGAGCCGAACCGATGATGATCGGGGTATCGTCGCCTGGGAAGTCGTAGGTGGACAGCAGGTCGCGAACTTCCATCTCGACCAGTTCCAGCAGCTCAGCGTCGTCTACCAGGTCAGCCTTGTTCAGGAAGACCACGATGTACGGAACGCCAACCTGACGGGACAGCAGGATGTGCTCACGGGTTTGTGGCATCGGACCATCGGCGGCCGAGCAAACCAGGATCGCGCCGTCCATCTGGGCAGCACCGGTGATCATGTTCTTCACGTAGTCAGCGTGACCTGGGCAGTCGACGTGAGCGTAGTGACGAATGGTCGAGTTGTACTCAACGTGAGCGGTGTTGATGGTGATACCGCGAGCTTTCTCTTCTGGAGCGCTGTCGATCTTGTCGAATTCAACGACTGCGGAACCGAAAACTTCGGAGCAGACGCGAGTCAGAGCTGCGGTCAGAGTGGTTTTACCGTGGTCAACGTGACCGATGGTGCCAACGTTGACGTGCGGAAGGGAACGATCAAATTTTTCTTTAGCCACGACAATTAACTCCTAGCCTAAAGGACTGAATCAGCCTTGTTTTTTAACGAGCGCTTCGACGATGTTCGACGGAGCCTCAGCGTATTTGGAGAATTCCATGGAGTAGCTCGCGCGACCCTGGGACATGGAACGAACGTCGGTCGCATAACCGAACATCTCTCCGAGCGGAACTTCAGCACGGACAACCTTGCCGGACACCGAATCTTCCATACCCTGGATCAGACCACGACGACGGTTCAGGTCACCCATCACGTCACCCATGTAGTCCTCAGGGGTCACAACTTCTACCTTCATGATCGGCTCAAGCACCTTACCGCCGCCTTTGGCTGCGAGTTGCTTGGTCGCCATGGAGGCCGCCACCTTGAACGCCATCTCGTTAGAGTCGACGTCGTGGTAGGAACCATCAAACACGGTTGCCTTCAGGCCGATCAGCGGATAGCCGGCAACGATGCCGTTCTTCATCTGCTCTTCGATACCCTTCTGGATCGCCGGGATGTATTCCTTCGGAACCACACCACCCACAACCTCGTTGGTGAAAACCAGGCCTTCGGTGATGTTGCCGTGTGCGTCCACGTCTGGCTGCGAGAAGCGGATCCAGCAGTGACCGAACTGACCGCGACCACCGGACTGACGAACGAACTTGCCTTCGATTTCGACGTTGTCTTTGGTGATCTGCTCGCGATAGGAAACCTGCGGCTTACCGATGTTGGCTTCGACGTTGAATTCGCGCTTCATGCGGTCAACGAGGATGTCCAGGTGAAGCTCGCCCATACCCGAGATGATGGTCTGGCCGGTTTCTTCGTCGGTCTTGACGCGGAACGACGGGTCTTCCTGGGCCAGCTTGCCCAGTGCGATACCCATCTTTTCCTGGTCCTGCTTGGTTTTCGGCTCGACAGCTACCGAAATCACAGGCTCAGGGAAGTCCATACGCTCGAGGATGATCGGCTTGTCGGCGTTGCACAGGGTGTCACCAGTGGTGACGTCCTTCATGCCGATCAGAGCAGCGATGTCGCCGGCCAGTACCTCCTTGATTTCTTCACGCTGGTTGGCGTGCATCTGCACCATACGACCAACGCGCTCTTTCTTGCCCTTGACCGAGTTGATCACGGAGTCGCCGGACTGCAGCATACCCGAGTAAACACGGACAAAAGTCAGAGTACCAACGAACGGGTCGGTGGCAATCTTGAACGCCAGAGCCGAGAACGGCTCGTTGTCGTCGGCATGACGCTCGTCGTAGTCGGCGTCGACCAGCTCTTCCTTTGGCTTCTCGATCAGGTCAGGGTGGATACCCTTGATCGCAGGAATCTCGGTAGGAGCAGGCAGGAAGTCGATAACGGCGTCGAGAACCAGGGGAACGCCCTTGTTCTTGAACGACGAACCACAGACAGCCGGAACGATCTCGCTGGCCAGGGTACGCGCGCGCAGACCGGCCTTGATTTCTTCGACGGTCAGCTCTTCGCCTTCCAGGTACTTGTTCATCAGCTCTTCGCTGGACTCGGCAGCCGCTTCAACCATGTTGGAGCGCCACTCTTGAGCCAGCTCCAGCATATCGGCAGGAATTTCTTCCTCGCGATAGGTGGTGCCTTTGTCGTCTTCGTTCCAGTAGATAGCCTTCATCTTGATCAGATCGACCTGACCCTGGAAGTTCTCTTCCGAACCGATGGCCAGCTGAACAGGAACCGGGGTGTGACCCAGACGGTTCTTGATCTGACCTACGACGCGCAGGAAGTTGGCACCGGCACGGTCCATCTTGTTCACGTATACAACACGTGGAACGCCGTACTTGTTGGCTTGACGCCATACGGTTTCGGACTGTGGCTCAACGCCGGAAGTACCGCAGAACACAACGACAGCGCCGTCGAGTACACGCAGCGAACGCTCAACTTCAATGGTGAAGTCAACGTGGCCGGGGGTATCGATGACGTTTACGCGGTAGTTGTCATACTGACCCTTGGAGCCTTTCCAGAAGGTAGTGACAGCAGCGGAGGTAATGGTGATACCCCGCTCCTGCTCCTGCACCATCCAGTCGGTGGTCGCGGCGCCATCATGCACCTCGCCCAGTTTGTGGCTCAGGCCTGTGTAGAACAGGATCCGCTCGGTAGTAGTGGTCTTGCCCGCGTCAACGTGCGCGCAAATACCAATGTTACGGTAGCGGTTGATTGGTGTAGTACGAGCCATAGAGCCCTCGCAAAAATAGTGATGCCTGAATTAGAAGCGGTAGTGCGAGAACGCTTTGTTGGCTTCGGCCATACGGTGTACGTCTTCACGCTTCTTGACTGCAGCACCTTTGCCTTCAGCAGCATCCAGCAATTCGCCGGCCAGGCGCAGGGCCATAGACTTCTCGCCGCGCTTGCGCGCGTAGTCTACCAACCAGCGCATTGCCAGGGCGTTACGACGGGACGGACGAACTTCGACCGGAACCTGGTAAGTAGCACCGCCAACACGGCGCGACTTCACTTCGACCAGCGGAGCGATGGCGTCGAGAGCTTTCTCGAAGATTTCCAGGGGATCGCTGTTCTTGCGTTCTTTGACCTTGTCCAGCGCACCGTAAACGATACGCTCGGCAACGGCCTTCTTGCCGCTTTCCATCACGTGGTTCATGAACTTGGCGAGAATCTGCGATCCGTATTTTGGATCGTCCAGAATCTCACGCTTGGCTGCTACACGACGTCTTGGCATTGATAAGCCCTCAAACGGTCTTCAGGTTAGCTCGGGACAGGGAACCCAGAGGTTGCGTGCCCGACCTTACTCTTATCGACTCAATAAAATTGATAACTGCAAATTGCTGCAAACGGCCGATTACTTCGGACGCTTGGTACCGTACTTCGAACGACCTTGGTTACGACCTTTGACGCCGGAGGTATCCAGGGAGCCGCGAACGGTGTGGTAACGAACACCTGGCAAGTCTTTTACACGACCGCCGCGGATCAGTACCACGCTGTGCTCTTGCAGGTTGTGGCCTTCACCACCGATGTACGAGGAAACCTCGAAACCGTTGGTCAGACGCACACGGCATACTTTACGCAGTGCCGAGTTAGGTTTTTTCGGCGTGGTGGTGTACACACGGGTGCACACGCCACGACGTTGCGGGCAGTTCTGCAGCGCAGGAACGTCGGATTTCTCGACGATACGCTTACGCGGCTGACGTACCAGCTGGTTGATAGTTGCCATCTACTAGCTCCACTGTTGTCTTGCGACGCTATTGTCTTGCAAGAAAAGCAAAATGGCAGGACGAAGTCCCACCAAATTTAGGGGTACAAGAGTCTAAAGAGGATCTTGCCCCTCGTCAAGGCAAGGCCCCGACATCCCCCACCCTCCCCTTCGCAACAGATTATGTCGCGAAGATCGGGTGAGGGCCGCCAGGGCCCTACGCTTTAGTTGCCGCTGGAGTTCAGCGCTTCGGTCAGTGCAGCTTCCACTTCACTGGCGCTAACACGCAACGGCTTGTCGGCATCACGGCGACGCTTGCGCTCGCTGTGGTAGGCCAGACCGGTACCGGCCGGGATCAGACGACCCACGACCACGTTTTCTTTCAGGCCGCGCAGGTAGTCGCGCTTGCCGGTTACCGCCGCTTCGGTCAGTACGCGGGTGGTTTCCTGGAAGGAAGCCGCCGAGATGAACGATTCGGTGGACAGCGAGGCCTTGGTGATACCAAGCAGTACACGAGTGAACTTGGAGACAAACTTGTCTTCCGCGCCAAGGCGCTCGTTCTCTACCAGTACCTGGGTCAGTTCCATCTGGTCGCCCTTGATGAAGCTGGAGTCACCCGACTCGGCAATCTCGACCTTACGCAGCATCTGACGCAGGATGGTCTCGATGTGCTTGTCGTTGATCTTCACGCCTTGCAGACGGTAAACGTCCTGGATCTCGTTGACGATGTACTTGGCCAGCGCGCTAACACCCAGCAGACGCAGGATGTCGTGCGGATCGCTAGGACCGTCCGAGATGACTTCGCCGCGGTTCACTTGTTCGCCTTCGAAGACGTTCAGGTGACGCCACTTCGGAATCAGCTCTTCGTACGGATCGCTGCCATCGTTCGGGGTGATGACCAGACGGCGCTTGCCCTTGGTCTCTTTACCGAAGGCGATGGTACCGCTGACTTCAGCCAGAATCGAGGCTTCTTTCGGACGGCGCGCTTCGAACAGGTCGGCAACGCGCGGCAGACCACCGGTGATGTCACGGGTCTTGGACGTTTCTTGCGGGATACGCGCGATAACGTCACCAACACCGATCTGTGCACCGTCAGCCACACCGACCAGGGCGTTGGCTGGCAGGAAGTACTGAGCCGGTACGTCGGTACCTGGCAACAGCAGATCCTTGCCGCTGGCGTCGACCATCTTGATTGCAGGACGAATTTCCTTGCCTGCAGCCGGACGGTCTTTGACGTCCAGAACCTCGATGTTGGTCAGGCCGGTCAATTCGTCGGTCTGACGCTTGATCGTGATGCCTTCTTCCATGCCCACGAAGGTCACGGTACCTTTCATTTCGGTAACGATCGGGTGGGTATGCGGGTCCCACTTGGCGACGATGGCGCCAGCGTCGACCTTGTCGCCTTCCTTCACCGAAATCACGGCGCCGTAAGGCAGCTTGTAACGCTCGCGCTCACGACCGAACTCGTCGGCAATCGCCAACTCGCCGGAACGCGATACGGCAACCAGGTTGCCGTCGGCACGCTCAACCTGCTTGAGGTTGTGCAGACGAACCATACCGCCGTTCTTCACCTGGACGCTGTCGGCAGCCGAGGTACGGCTTGCAGCACCACCGATGTGGAACGTACGCATGGTCAGCTGGGTACCCGGCTCACCGATCGACTGTGCAGCGATAACGCCGACAGCTTCACCGATGTTCACCTGGTGACCGCGAGCCAGGTCGCGACCGTAGCACTTGGCGCAGATGCCGTAGCGGGTTTCGCAGCTGATCGGCGAACGCACGATCACTTCGTCGATGCTGTTCAGCTCGATGAACTCGACCCACTTCTCGTCGACCAGGGTACCGGCCGGAACGATGACGTCGTCAGTGCCAGGCTTGAACACGTCACGGGCGATTACACGACCCAGTACGCGCTCACCCAGCGGCTCTACAACGTCGCCGCCTTCGATGTGCGGGGTCATGACCAGACCCTGCTCGGTGCCACAGTCGATCTCGGTAACCACCAGATCCTGCGCCACGTCTACCAGACGACGGGTCAGGTAACCGGAGTTCGCGGTTTTCAACGCGGTATCCGCAAGACCCTTACGCGCACCGTGAGTCGAGATGAAGTACTGCAGTACGCTCAGACCTTCGCGGAAGTTCGCGGTGATCGGCGTCTCGATGATCGAGCCGTCCGGCTTGGCCATCAGACCACGCATACCGGCCAACTGACGAATCTGAGCTGCCGAACCCCGGGCACCGGAGTCAGCCATCATGTACATCGAGTTGAAGGACTCCTGCTCGACTTCGTTGCCTTCGCGGTCGATGACCTTCTCTTTCGAGAGGTTGGCCATCATCGCCTTGGACACTTCGTCGTTCGCCTTGGACCACAGGTCGATGACCTTGTTGTACTTCTCGCCCTGGGTTACCAGGCCGGAGGCGTACTGGCTCTCGATCTCTTTCACTTCGTCGGTGGCAGCACCGATGATGCGGGCTTTTTCATCCGGGATAACGAAGTCGTTAACACCGATGGAAACGCCGGAGATGGTCGAGTAGGCAAAACCGGTGTACATCAGCTGGTCAGCGAAGATGACGGTCTCTTTCAGACCAACCACGCGGTAGCACTGGTTGATCAGCTTGGAGATCGCCTTTTTCTTCATCGGCTGGTTGACCACGTCGTACGACAGACCTGGCGGTACAACCTGGAACAGCAGTGCACGGCCGACAGTGGTGTCGACGATGCGGGTGTTCTTGACGCTGCCGCCATCACGATCGTTCACGGTTTCGTTGATACGAACCTTGATCTTGGCGTGCAGGGCCGCTTCGCCGGCGCGGAATACGCGGTCGACTTCCTGCAGGTCGGCGAATACGCGACCTTCGCCCTTGGCATTGATGGCTTCGCGGGTCATGTAGTACAGACCCAGTACAACGTCCTGCGAAGGAACGATGATCGGCTCACCGTTGGCTGGCGACAGGATGTTGTTGGTCGACATCATCAGCGCGCGCGCTTCGAGCTGGGCTTCCAGCGTCAGCGGCACGTGCACGGCCATCTGGTCACCGTCGAAGTCGGCGTTGTACGCGGCACAGACCAGCGGGTGCAGCTGGATGGCCTTGCCTTCGATCAGTACCGGCTCGAACGCCTGGATACCCAGACGGTGAAGGGTCGGTGCACGGTTGAGCAGTACGGGGTGTTCGCGAATCACTTCGGCAAGAACGTCCCACACCTCTGGCAACTCGCGCTCGACCATCTTCTTGGCGGCCTTGATGGTGGTCGCCAGACCACGCATTTCCAGCTTGCCGAAAATGAACGGCTTGAACAGCTCGAGGGCCATTTTCTTCGGCAGACCGCACTGGTGCAGACGCAGGGTCGGACCTACGGTAATTACCGAACGACCCGAGTAGTCAACGCGCTTACCGAGCAGGTTCTGACGGAAACGACCTTGCTTACCCTTGATCATGTCGGCCAGGGATTTCAGAGGACGCTTGTTCGAGCCGGTGATGGCGCGGCCGCGACGGCCGTTGTCGAGCAGTGCGTCGACCGCTTCCTGCAGCATGCGCTTTTCGTTGCGCACGATGATGTCAGGCGCAGACAGGTCGAGCAGGCGCTTCAGACGGTTGTTACGGTTGATCACCCGACGGTACAGGTCGTTCAGGTCGGAGGTCGCGAAACGACCGCCATCCAGCGGAACCAGTGGACGCAGGTCTGGCGGCAGAACCGGCAGAACGGTCAGGACCATCCACTCAGGCAGGTTGCCCGAGCCCTGGAAGGCCTCCATCAGCTTCAGTCGCTTGGACAGCTTCTTGATCTTGGTTTCCGAGTTGGTCTGCGGAATCTCTTCGCGCAGGCGGCCAATCTCGTGTTCCAGGTCGATAGCGTGCAGCAGTTCGCGGACGGCCTCGGCACCCATGCGGGCGTCGAAGTCATCGCCGAACTCTTCCAGCGCCTCGAAGTACTGCTCGTCGTTCAGCAGCTGGCCTTTTTCCAGGGTGGTCATGCCCGGGTCGATAACGACATAGCTCTCGAAATAGAGAACGCGTTCGATATCACGCAGGGTCATGTCCATCAGCAGGCCGATACGCGACGGCAGCGACTTCAGGAACCAGATGTGGGCAACAGGCGAGGCCAGCTCGATGTGCGCCATGCGCTCACGACGAACTTTTGCCAGCGCGACTTCAACACCGCACTTCTCGCAGATCACGCCACGGTGCTTCAGGCGCTTGTACTTGCCGCACAGGCACTCGTAGTCCTTGACTGGGCCAAAGATCTTGGCGCAGAACAGGCCGTCACGCTCAGGCTTGAACGTACGGTAGTTGATGGTTTCCGGCTTTTTTACTTCACCGAACGACCACGAACGGATCATCTCAGGCGAGGCCAATCCGATACGGATGGCGTCGAACTCTTCGACTTGACCCTGGTTTTTCAGCAAATTCAGTAGGTCTTTCAAGGCCTTTCCTCCTGGCGGAGCAGGGAGCGGGCTTTTCAGCCGCGCTCCCGATTCGCGTCACGTGTTATTCGGTTTCCAGATCGATATCGATACCGAGCGAACGAATCTCTTTGATCAACACGTTGAAGGACTCGGGCATGCCCGGCTCCATACGGTGATCGCCGTCCACGATGTTCTTGTACATCTTGGTCCGACCGTTCACATCGTCCGACTTCACTGTGAGCATTTCTTGCAGGGTGTATGCCGCGCCGTATGCTTCCAGCGCCCACACTTCCATCTCCCCGAAACGCTGACCACCGAACTGCGCCTTACCACCCAGCGGCTGCTGGGTAACCAGGCTGTAAGAACCAGTGGAACGCGCGTGCATCTTGTCGTCCACCAAGTGGTTCAGCTTGAGCATGTACATGTAACCAACGGTCACTGGACGCTCGAACTTGTTGCCGGTACGACCGTCGAACAGCTGCATCTGACCGCTTTCCGGCATGTCTGCCAGTTTCAGCATGGCCTTGATTTCGCTTTCCTTGGCACCGTCGAAGACTGGAGTGGCCATTGGCACACCGCCTTTGAGGTTCTTCGCCAGGTCGAGGATTTCCTGGTCGGAGAAGTCTTCCAGGCTTTCCTGACGACCACCGATCTCGTTGTAGATCTCGGTGAGGAACTTGCGCAGCTCGATGACCTTGCGCTGCTCTTCGAGCATGCGGTTGATCTTCTCGCCCAGGCCCTTGGCCGCCAGGCCCAGGTGGGTTTCGAGGATCTGGCCGACGTTCATACGCGAAGGTACACCCAACGGGTTGAGTACCACGTCCACCGGCGTACCGTTGGCGTCGTGCGGCATATCTTCGACCGGCATGATCACGGAGACCACACCCTTGTTACCGTGACGACCGGCCATCTTGTCGCCCGGCTGGATGCGACGACGGATTGCCAGGTAGACCTTGACGATCTTCAGTACGCCCGGTGCCAGGTCATCGCCCTGCTGCAGCTTGCGCTTCTTGTCTTCGAACTTGTCGTCCAGCAGACGGCGACGATCAACGATGTAGGCCTGGGCCTTCTCGAGTTGCTCGTTCAGCGCATCTTCGGCCATGCGCAGTTTGAACCACTGGCCGTGCTCCAGACCGTCCAGCACTTCGTTGGAGATGACCGAACCTTTCTTCAGGCCGGCACCACCTTCGACGACCTGACCGTTCAGGGCGCTGCGCAGACGTTCGAAGGTTGCGCCTTCAACGATGCGGAACTCTTCGTTCAGGTCCTTGCGGATCTCGTCCAGCTGCATCTTCTCGATGGACAGCGCACGGCTGTCGCGCTCGACGCCATCGCGAGTGAAGACCTGTACGTCGATGACAGTACCCTTGGTGCCGGTCGGCACACGCAGGGAGGTGTCTTTGACGTCGCTGGCCTTCTCGCCGAAGATCGCACGCAGCAGTTTTTCTTCTGGCGTCAGCTGGGTCTCGCCTTTTGGCGTGACCTTGCCGACCAGAATGTCGCCAGCGCCGACTTCAGCACCCACGTAGACGATACCGGCTTCGTCCAGCTTGTTCAGCGCAGCCTCACCCACGTTCGGGATGTCCGCGGTGATTTCCTCTGGGCCAAGCTTGGTGTCACGGGCCACACAGGTCAGTTCCTGGATGTGGATCGTGGTGAAGCGATCTTCCTGAACCACACGCTCGGACAGGCAGATGGAGTCTTCGAAGTTGAAGCCGTTCCACGCCATGAACGCGATGCGCATGTTCTGACCCAGAGCCAGCTCACCCATGTCGGTGGACGGGCCGTCGGCCATGATGTCGCTACGCTGAACCACATCACCCTTGCTCACCAGCGGACGCTGGTTGATGCAGGTGTTCTGGTTCGAGCGGGTGTACTTGGTCAGGTTGTAGATATCGACACCAGCTTCGCCGGTTTCAACTTCGTCATCTGCAACACGCACCACGATACGGCTGGCGTCGACGGAATCGATCACACCGCCACGACGAGCCACGACGCAAACGCCGGAGTCACGCGCAACGTTGCGCTCCATGCCGGTACCTACCAGCGGTTTGTCGGCGCGCAGAGTCGGTACAGCCTGACGCTGCATGTTCGAACCCATCAACGCACGGTTGGCGTCGTCGTGCTCGAGGAACGGAATCAACGATGCGGCAACAGAAACTACCTGCTTTGGCGAAACGTCCATCAGGGTGACGTCTTCCGGCGCCTTGACGGTGAATTCGTTCAGGTGACGGACCGCTACCAGTTCGTCGATCAGTTGCTTCTTCGCGTCCATCGTGGCCGAAGCCTGTGCGATGACGTGATCAGCTTCTTCGATCGCCGACAGGAACACGATGTCGTCGGTAACCACACCCTCTTTCACCACGCGGTACGGGCTCTCAAGGAAGCCGTACTGGTTGGTGCGGGCATAGGCCGCCAGGGAGTTGATCAGACCGATGTTCGGACCTTCAGGGGTCTCGATCGGGCACACGCGGCCGTAGTGGGTCGGGTGTACGTCACGGACTTCGAAGCCTGCGCGCTCACGGGTCAGACCACCAGGGCCGAGTGCCGAGACACGACGCTTGTGGGTGATCTCGGACAGCGGGTTGTTCTGGTCCATGAACTGGGACAGCTGGCTCGAACCGAAGAACTCCTTCACCGCCGCCGCTACCGGCTTGGCGTTGATCAGGTCTTGCGGCATCAGGCCTTCGCTTTCAGCCATGGACAGACGCTCTTTGACCGCGCGCTCTACACGCACCAGGCCAACGCGGAACTGGTTCTCGGCCATTTCGCCGACACAGCGCACGCGACGGTTACCCAGGTGGTCGATGTCGTCGACGATGCCTTTGCCGTTACGGATGTCGACCAGGGTCTTGAGGACCTCGACGATATCTTCCTTGCTCAGCACGCCCGAACCTTCGATCTCGGTACGACCGATACGACGGTTGAACTTCATGCGACCAACAGCCGACAGGTCGTAACGCTCGGCGCTGAAGAACAGGTTGTTGAACAGGGTCTCTGCGGCATCCTTGGTTGGCGGCTCGCCAGGACGCATCATGCGATAGATCTCGACCAGCGCTTCCAGTTGGTTGCTGGTGGAGTCGATCTTCAGGGTATCCGAGATGAACGGACCGCAGTCGATGTCGTTGGTGTACAGGGTCTCGATGCGAACGACCTGAGCCTTGGCGATCTTCACCAGTGCTTCGGTGGTCAGCTCGGTGTTGCATTCGGCCAGGATTTCACCGGTAGCCGGGTGCACGATCGCCTTGGCGGTGGTGCGGCCCAGAACGTATTCCAGCGGCACGTCCAGGGATTTGACACCAGCCTTTTCCAGCTGGTTGATGTGGCGAGCGGTAATACGACGACCCTGCTCGACAATCACCTTGCCGCTGTCGTCATGGATGTCCATGACCGCGATTTCACCACGCAGGCGTTGTGGCACCAGTTCCAGGCTGAGCTTTTCGCCCGCCACGTGGAATACGTTGGTGGTGTAGAACGCGTTCAGCACTTCTTCGGTGGTGTAGCCCAGCGCGCGCAGCAGTACGGAAGCCGGCAGCTTGCGACGACGGTCGATACGGACGAATACACAGTCTTTCGGATCGAATTCGAAGTCCAGCCACGAGCCGCGGTAAGGAATGATCCGCGCCGAGTACAGCAGCTTGCCCGAGCTGTGCGTCTTGCCACGGTCGTGGTCGAAGAACACGCCTGGCGAGCGGTGCAGCTGGGAAACGATAACACGCTCGGTACCGTTGATTACGAAGGTACCGTTTTCAGTCATCAGGGGGATTTCACCCATGTAGACTTCTTGCTCTTTGATGTCCTTGATCGCTTTGTTCGACGATTCTTTGTCGAAAATGATCAGGCGGACTTTCACGCGCAGCGGTACCGCGTAGGTTACCCCGCGCAGTACGCATTCTTTGACATCAAAGGCCGGTTCGCCCAGACGATAGCCAACGTACTCCAGGGCAGCATTGCCGGAGTAGCTGATGATCGGGAAAACCGATTTGAAGGCCGCATGCAGGCCCACGTCGCGGAACTGATCTTTAGTCGCTCCCGCCTGCAAGAATTCACGATACGAATCCAGCTGGATGGCCAGGAGGTAAGGCACATCCATGACGTCCGGCAACTTGCTAAAGTCCTTGCGGATACGTTTTTTCTCAGTGTATGAGTAAGCCATCAGCGTTCCCCAGCTTGGTCACCTGCTTGTTTGGCTTCTCCCGACGGGAGCAGCCAGAAAATCGTGCAAACCCCATGGTTTGCGCCACCGTCATCGGTGGTTACCGCTCGTCATCGGCGCCGACCTGATCGGCTGCCAATAACGGAAAAAGGCCGGTGGCAAAAGCCACCAGCCATCAGCCTTTCGCTTGTCGCTCGGGCTGGAGACGCACAGTCGAAATTACTTCAGTTCGACGGTAGCGCCTGCTGCTTCCAGGTCAGCCTTGGCTTTGTCAGCGGCTTCTTTCGAAACGCCTTCAGCAACGACTTGAGGAGCGGTATCAACCTTTTCCTTGGCTTCTTTCAGGCCCAGGCCGGTCAGTTCACGAACAGCCTTGATCACGTTTACTTTCTTGTCGCCAGCGGCAACCAGAACAACGTTGAACTCGGTTTGCTCTTCAACAACGGCAGCGGCAGCAGCTGGGCCAGCAGCGGCAACAGCAGCGGTAACGCCGAAGGTTTCTTCCATTGCTTTGATCAGCTCAACAACTTCCAGAACGGTTTTCTGGCCGATTGCTTCGATGATTTGCTCGTTAGTCAGAGACATGACTTAAATCCTGTATTGGGGTGACAGCCTACGCAGCCATCAAATTAAACGTATGATTTCGAAAGGGCTTGCGGTGCCTTAGGCAGCAGCAGCTTCTTTCTGGTCGCGAACGGCTGCCAGAGTACGAGCCAGCTTGCTGGTCGCGCCTTGGATCACGCTCATCAGCTTCGCAATGGCCTCGTCGCGGGTCGGCAGGGAAGCCAACACGTCGATCTGGTTTGCGGCAAGGAACTTGCCGTCGAACGCAGCTGCCTTGATCTCGAACTTGCTCTGACCCTTGGCGAACTCAGCGAACAGACGGGCAGCAGCGCCCGGGTGTTCGTTGGAGAACGCGATCAGGGTAGGGCCGGTGAACACGTCGTTGAGGACACTGAATTCAGTGTCGGCAACAGCGCGCTTGAGCAGGGTGTTACGTACAACACGTACGTAAACGCCAGCTTCACGAGCCTCTTTACGGAGTCCGGTCATTGCGCCTACAGTCACACCACGGGCATCAGCCACGACAGCGGACAGAGCGACTTTGGCAGCCTCGTTGACTTCAGCGACGATGGCCTTCTTGTCTTCGAGTTTAATTGCCACGGGTAAAACTCCTGCTTGTTACCGTTTCATCCAGCCGAAGCCGAATGTCGTTTTGGTGTCTGACTCGGTAAGGAATCAGGGGCACCATCTGCGTAGGCTTGAGGTTTAAGGCTTGCGCCGCCTACGGTCTTGGATAGCCCCCGCCAGGCAGGGACCCCAATTTTTGCTGACGGGCGCAATTGCTCGCGCCCATCGCGGTCTTACGCGTTCAGGGAACCTTGATCGATTACCAGACCTGGGCCCATGGTGGTGCTCAGGGTAACGCGCTTGACGTAGATACCTTTCGAGGAAGCTGGCTTGATACGCTTCAGATCAGCGATCAGGGCTTCAACGTTTTCCTTCAGCTTGACGGCTTCAAAGCCGATCTTGCCAACGGAAGTGTGGATAATGCCGTTTTTGTCGGTACGGTAGCGAACCTGACCAGCCTTGGCGTTTTTGACCGCGGTGGCTACGTCTGGAGTTACGGTGCCAACTTTAGGGTTAGGCATCAGGCCGCGAGGACCCAGAACCTGACCCAGCTGACCTACAACACGCATTGCGTCCGGGGAGGCAATAACGACGTCATAGTTCAGGTCGCCGCCTTTCATTTCGGCAGCCAGATCGTCCATGCCTACACGGTCAGCGCCGGCAGCCAGAGCGGCCTCGGCAGCTGGACCCTGGGTGAACACGGCAACACGTACGGTCTTGCCAGTGCCGTGTGGCAGCACGGTAGCGCTACGAACGACCTGGTCGGATTTACGTGGGTCAACGCCCAGGTTAACGGCTACGTCGAAGGACTCGCTGAACTTCACGGTAGACAGTTCGGCCAGCAGCACTGCTGCTTCTTCGAAGTTGTAGACTTTGCCCGCTTCGATTTTCGAAGCGATAGCCTTTTGGCGCTTGGTCAGCTTAGCCATTACACACCCTCCACGTTGAGGCCCATGCTGCGAGCGGAACCGGCGATGGTACGCACGGCCGCTTCCATGTCAGCAGCGGTCAGATCAGCATTTTTGGTTTTTGCGATCTCTTCCAGCTGAGCACGGGTCACAGTACCGACTTTGACGGTGTTCGGACGCGCAGAACCGCTGGTCAGGCCAGCTGCTTTCTTCAGCAGAACCGAAGCAGGGGTGCTTTTGGTTTCGAAAGTGAAGCTACGGTCACTGTATACAGTGATGATCACAGGAGTCGGCAGGCCGGCTTCTTGACCCTGGGTACGGGCGTTGAAGGCCTTGCAGAATTCCATGATGTTCACACCGTGTTGACCCAGTGCTGGGCCGACGGGTGGACTTGGGTTGGCCTGGCCGGCCTTTACTTGCAGCTTGATGTAAGCCTGAATCTTCTTAGCCATGAGCTACTCCAATATCGGGTACAAGCGCCAGATGGCTCCCCGGATTACTTGCGTTTTATCCCAGTGACGACAAAACCCCGCAGCACATAGGGCTGCGGGGTATGGGATGCGTCGTTCTGCTAGACCTTTTCGACCTGGCTGAACTCAAGCTCCACCGGAGTAGAGCGACCAAAGATGAGCACCGCTACCTGGAGCCGGCTCTTCTCGTAGTTAACCTCTTCGACCGTGCCGTTGAAATCAGCAAACGGACCGTCTACAACACGAACCACTTCACCTGGCTCGAACAGCGTTTTCGGCTTCGGCTTGTCGCTGCCATCGGCAACGCGACGCAGAATGGCCTCGGCTTCTTTATCGGTGATGGGTGCAGGCTTGTCTGCGGTACCACCAATGAAGCCCATGACGCGAGGGGTGTCCTTGACCAAGTGCCAAGTCCCTTCGTTCATGTCCATCTGAACCAGCACGTAGCCCGGGAAGAACTTACGCTCGCTTTTGCGCTTCTGGCCATTGCGCATTTCAACCACTTCTTCAGTGGGGACCAGAATCTCGCCGAAGCCATCTTCCATGCCAGCCAGCTTTACGCGCTCGATGAGCGAGCGCATCACATGCTTCTCGTAACCCGAGTAAGCATGCACAACATACCAACGCTTAGCCACAGGACACCCTTAGCCAACAATCAAGGAAATCAACCAGCCGAGCAGGGAATCGAGCCCCCACAACAGCAGCGCCATGACCAGGACAACAGCCACCACAATAAGGGTGGTCTGCATGGTCTCTTGGCGGGTTGGCCATACGACTTTACGAATCTCGGTGCGAGCTTCCTTTGCCAGCGCAAAGAACGACTTGCCCTTTGCAGTCTGCAAGGCAACAAAGCCAGCAACAGCAGCAAGAGCGAGGAGTGCAATAACGCGATACAGAATCGGCGAAGCGGAGTAATATTGATTTCCGACCACGCCTACCACCACCAAAGCGACAACAGCCAGCCACTTGAGCAGATCAAAACGAGAGTCTTGGGCTTCAGACTTGGGAGTCATCTAGGAGGATCCTGTGAAAAGAAAGCCAGACACACAAGGTGAATCTGGCAGGTCAGGAGGGAATCGAACCCCCAACCTACGGTTTTGGAGACCGTCGCTCTGCCAATTGAGCTACTGACCTAAAAGCTTATCAGGCCGACCATTATGCCGGCCTGATCGAGAGAAATCAACTACTTATTCAATAACCTTTGCTACCACACCCGCACCGACGGTACGACCGCCTTCACGGATAGCGAAGCGCAGACCGTCTTCCATCGCGATGGTCTTGATCAGAGTGACAGTCATCTGGATGTTGTCACCTGGCATTACCATTTCAACGCCTTCTGGCAGCTCGCAGTTACCAGTCACGTCAGTAGTACGGAAGTAGAACTGTGGACGGTAGCCTTTGAAGAACGGAGTGTGACGGCCGCCCTCTTCCTTGCTCAGAACATAGACTTCTGCGGTGAACTTGGTGTGCGGCTTGACCGAACCTGGCTTGACCAGAACCTGGCCACGCTCAACGTCGTCACGCTTGGTGCCGCGCAGCAGCACGCCGCAGTTCTCGCCAGCACGACCTTCGTCCAGCAGCTTGCGGAACATCTCAACACCGGTGCAGGTGGTGGTGGTGGTGTCACGCAGACCAACGATTTCCAGGGCGTCTTGAACGCGGACGATGCCACGCTCGATACGACCGGTAACAACGGTACCACGACCCGAGATCGAGAATACGTCTTCGATTGGCATCAGGAACGGCTTGTCGATAGCGCGCTCGGGCTCTGGGATGTAGCTATCCAGGGTTTCGACCAGACGCTTGACAGCGGTGGTGCCCATTTCGTTATCGTCTTTGCCTTCCAGCGCCATACGAGCCGAACCAATGATGATCGGGGTATCGTCGCCTGGGAAATCATAGGTGGACAGCAGGTCGCGAACTTCCATCTCGACCAGCTCCAGCAGCTCAGCGTCGTCTACCAGGTCAGCCTTGTTCAGGAAGACCACGATGTACGGAACGCCAACCTGACGGGACAGCAGGATGTGCTCACGGGTTTGCGGCATCGGACCATCAGCGGCCGAGCAAACCAGGATAGCGCCATCCATCTGAGCAGCACCGGTAATCATGTTTTTTACATAGTCGGCGTGACCCGGGCAGTCAACGTGCGCATAGTGACGAATGTTCGAGTCATACTCGACGTGCGCAGTATTGATGGTGATGCCACGTGCTTTTTCTTCCGGGGCGCTGTCGATCTTGTCGAAGTCAACCTTGGCAGAACCGAAAACCTCGGAGCAAACGCGAGTCAGCGCGGCGGTCAACGTCGTCTTACCATGGTCAACGTGACCAATGGTGCCGACGTTCACGTGCGGCTTGTTACGTTCGAACTTTTCCTTAGCCATCGAGACTGTCCCCCGGTAGAAGTAATAAGCAGATCAAACCGACCATTAAAACAAAGGCAGATATTTTCATATCTGCCTTGTCATATGGAGCTCTTGAGCGGATTTGAACCGCTGACCTCACCCTTACCAAGGGTGTGCTCTACCAACTGAGCTACAAGAGCGTAACACTGTGCAACAACAGCAAACCTGGAGCGGGTAGCGGGAATCGAACCCGCATCATCAGCTTGGAAGGCTGAGGTTCTACCACTAAACTATACCCGCGGAGCTTGCAGCTCTCGCTAAACTGGTGGAGGGAGAAGGATTCGAACCTTCGAAGTCGTAGACGTCAGATTTACAGTCTGATCCCTTTGGCCGCTCGGGAACCCCTCCAATGTGGCCGGCATTTTCTACTCTTGCCGTCCTGCTGTCAAGCTTTTTCTCATTAAAATCTTGAGGTTAGCTACTTCGACAACTGCTTCACTGCGTTACCACCTAGTGGTCATCGCTGTGGAGCGGGCGCCATTCTATGCAAACTATTCGATAGTTGCAACGCCTTCGCACAACATTATTTTATCTTTTAAGTCTTTGAAATCATGGGAAAGTCCGGCGAGCACCGTTGCGTCCAGCAAGCGACGGCTTTCAGGCGCTATCTGCAGCCACCACCCCTGACTGTCGGGCAGCCTCCCCACTACCTTGCGCGCCCGGATATCCAGGCTGATCAGACGCTGACGAAGGCTATTCAGTAGCTCGGGGCTAGCCAATGCCCCAAGGTAGAGACACTCATCGTCCTTCTGCGATGGCGCCTCGCGAGACTCGCTGAGTAGACGAATACCCTGCTGACTTCCCTTGTAGAGCGACAGCGATGTCACCTCTTTCGCCCTCAACGGTGCCTCCTGCTGGTGCCAGACGTAGTAGACGACATTGAGGACCAGCAATAACAGAAACAACCAGCGCATACACACCTCACTCCAGCGGACAGGCCATCGCCAGGCCTACGAACACCAGGTCGGGAACGATTCGGGCTTGCGGTACCACCTGGTGCAACAGTCCTGCGTCGCCACCGGTAATGAACAGGGTAAAATCCTCACCCCACAATGAGCGCGCCTGCTCGAGCTGAGTCAACACAAATCCATGCAGCATGAGCGTACAGCCACGCTCTACCGCCTCGACGGTAGAGCGCCCAGGCTGCAGACTCGACAATGCACGCTCGGCGGACTCGTCGTCATAGCGGATACGCCGGGTATGGGTACGCAATTGATTGCGCATCAATGGCATCCCAGGGCAGATGAAACCTCCGAGGTGTTCCCCCTGCGCCGATACGAAATCCGATGTGACAGCAGTCCCCAGATCGATGACCACGCATGCCCTTCTGGCCAGATGGTACCCGCCGAGCAAAGCCAGCCACCGATCGAGCCCAAGACGCTCGTAATCGTCATAGCCATTGGTAACCCCGGCCAATGCAGTTGCCGAGCGCGCGCGCACTATCGACAGCCCGAACGCCTTCACCAGGGCATCACCAAGATGATCGGTCTCTTCTTCTGTACGTACACTGACCAGGCGGCAACGGGCCGGGGTATCGCCCGCAAGCGCCTCAACAGCCTCGATCAGCGCCTGGTTGGTATCGACGATGCCGCCGCCAACAACCGATGCGTCGGTGCGGATAACCCGCCACTTGATAAAACTGTTACCGCAATCGAGCTCAAGAATCATCGCGTAACCTCAAACTGAGCTCACCACCACTAAAGCTCTTCTCAACACCTTCGACCTGAAGACGCAGCGCGCCCTGACGATCGATACCGAGCACAACGCCGTCGACCCTGGTGACGCCGGCTATCAACGATACTGCACACCCCTGCCACAGGTGCCCTTGCTCCCACTCCGCCTGCAAGTCGGTAAAACCCGACTGACGATGTCGCTCCAGGTAAACCTGCAGATTCTCATTGAGCAGCGCAACCAGCTGGTTGCGATCAACCTGCTGCCCTGTCTCGAGCCGGACGGATGTCCATGCCTGATCGACCTCGCTGTTGGTCTGCATATTCACGTTCACACCAATACCCAGCACCACATGACAGACATCAGCGGGATCCCCCACAAGCTCAAGAAGAATACCTGCGATCTTGCGACCGTTGGCCAGCACATCATTTGGCCACTTCAAGCCCGCTGCATTCACTCCGACGGACTGAAGGGTACGCATGACCGCCAAACCCACCACAAGGCTCAGGCCTTCCAGTTGCCGCATGCCACCGTCGATACGCAGCACCAGGCTGTAATAGAGATTCTGCGCAAAGGGGCTTGACCAGTTTCTGCCACGGCGACCGCGCCCTGCGCTCTGATGCTCAGCCAGAACCAGAAAGGGTGCCTGGCGGCCGGCACTGATCGCGCGCAACGCTTCGGCATTTGTCGAGTCAATCTCTTCATGGATGTGCATTGGCCAGAGCCGGCCTGTACCGGCACTCTCGATGGCGCTGACGTCCAACAGCGACAAGGGCGCAGCCAATCTGTAGCCCCGCCCTCGCACCTTGTACACCGGCAGACTCAATTCAGCCTCGAGATGCTGCAATTGCTTCCACACGGCGCTGCGGCTGATGCCCAGGGCAGCACCCAAGGCCTCGCCGGAATGGAATCGACCATCCTTGAGGAGTTTCAACAACTTCAGCATGCCAATCTCGACTCACAATGAGGCACGCATGATAGCTATGCGCTGAAGGATTGCATACCTGTTGTAGGACGCGTCCTTACGGAGAAATAGCTGCGTGATCGCAGCTTTTTTCGGCCCACAAAGACAAAACCCCTACCTGCAGATGCAGATAGGGGTTTCGGAATTTAATCTTGACGATGACCTACTCTCACATGGGGAAACCCCACACTACCATCGGCGATGCATCGTTTCACTACTGAGTTCGGGATGGGATCAGGTGGTTCCAATGCTCTATGGTCGTCAAGAAATTCTGTTGCCAGAAGGTCTTGTTCAGACACTCCAGCGAATCGGGTATGTGATGTTTGTGAGGTACAAATCTTCGGCTTACTGTGTCTTCACAACACCGCAATCTGGTCGTTCGACGCAAATTGCTTGGGTGTTATATGGTCAAGCCTCACGGGCAATTAGTATTGGTTAGCTCAACGCCTCACAGCGCTTACACACCCAACCTATCAACGTCGTAGTCTTCGACGGCCCTTCAGGGAGCTCAAGGCTCCAGTGAGATCTCATCTTGAGGCAAGTTTCCCGCTTAGATGCTTTCAGCGGTTATCTCTTCCGAACATAGCTACCCGGCAATGCCACTGGCGTGACAACCGGAACACCAGAGGTTCGTCCACTCCGGTCCTCTCGTACTAGGAGCAGCCCCTCTCAAATCTCAAACGTCCACGGCAGATAGGGACCGAACTGTCTCACGACGTTCTAAACCCAGCTCGCGTACCACTTTAAATGGCGAACAGCCATACCCTTGGGACCGGCTTCAGCCCCAGGATGTGATGAGCCGACATCGAGGTGCCAAACACCGCCGTCGATATGAACTCTTGGGCGGTATCAGCCTGTTATCCCCGGAGTACCTTTTATCCGTTGAGCGATGGCCCTTCCATACAGAACCACCGGATCACTAAGACCTACTTTCGTACCTGCTCGACGTGTCTGTCTCGCAGTCAAGCGCGCTTTTGCCTTTATACTCTACGACCGATTTCCGACCGGTCTGAGCGCACCTTCGTACTCCTCCGTTACTCTTTAGGAGGAGACCGCCCCAGTCAAACTACCCACCATACACTGTCCTCGATCCGGATAACGGACCTGAGTTAGAACCTCAAAGTTGCCAGGGTGGTATTTCAAGGATGGCTCCACGCAGACTGGCGTCCACGCTTCAAAGCCTCCCACCTATCCTACACAAGCAAATTCAAAGTCCAGTGCAAAGCTATAGTAAAGGTTCACGGGGTCTTTCCGTCTAGCCGCGGATACACTGCATCTTCACAGCGATTTCAATTTCACTGAGTCTCGGGTGGAGACAGCGCCGCCATCGTTACGCCATTCGTGCAGGTCGGAACTTACCCGACAAGGAATTTCGCTACCTTAGGACCGTTATAGTTACGGCCGCCGTTTACCGGGGCTTCGATCAAGAGCTTCGCGTTAGCTAACCCCATCAATTAACCTTCCGGCACCGGGCAGGCGTCACACCCTATACGTCCACTTTCGTGTTTGCAGAGTGCTGTGTTTTTAATAAACAGTCGCAGCGGCCTGGTATCTTCGACCGGCATGAGCTTACGGAGCAAGTCCTTCACCCTCACCGGCGCACCTTCTCCCGAAGTTACGGTGCCATTTTGCCTAGTTCCTTCACCCGAGTTCTCTCAAGCGCCTTGGTATTCTCTACCCAACCACCTGTGTCGGTTTGGGGTACGGTTCCTGGTTACCTGAAGCTTAGAAGCTTTTCTTGGAAGCATGGCATCAACCACTTCGTCGCCTAATGGCAACTCGTCATCAGCTCTCGGCCTTAAGATCCCGGATTTACCTAAGATCTCAGCCTACCACCTTAAACTTGGACAACCAACGCCAAGCTGGCCTAGCCTTCTCCGTCCCTCCATCGCAATAACCAGAAGTACAGGAATATTAACCTGTTTTCCATCGACTACGCTTTTCAGCCTCGCCTTAGGGACCGACTAACCCTGCGTCGATTAACGTTGCGCAGGAAACCTTGGTCTTTCGGCGTGGGAGTTTTTCACTCCCATTGTCGTTACTCATGTCAGCATTCGCACTTCTGATACCTCCAGCAAGCTTCTCAACTCACCTTCACAGGCTTACAGAACGCTCCTCTACCGCATCACCTAAGTGATACCCGTAGCTTCGGTGTATGGTTTGAGCCCCGTTACATCTTCCGCGCAGGCCGACTCGACTAGTGAGCTATTACGCTTTCTTTAAAGGGTGGCTGCTTCTAAGCCAACCTCCTAGCTGTCTAAGCCTTCCCACATCGTTTCCCACTTAACCATAACTTTGGGACCTTAGCTGACGGTCTGGGTTGTTTCCCTTTTCACGACGGACGTTAGCACCCGCCGTGTGTCTCCCATGCTCGGCACTTGTAGGTATTCGGAGTTTGCATCGGTTTGGTAAGTCGGGATGACCCCCTAGCCGAAACAGTGCTCTACCCCCTACAGTGATACATGAGGCGCTACCTAAATAGCTTTCGAGGAGAACCAGCTATCTCCGAGCTTGATTAGCCTTTCACTCCGATCCACAGGTCATCCGCTAACTTTTCAACGGTAGTCGGTTCGGTCCTCCAGTCAGTGTTACCTAACCTTCAACCTGCCCATGGATAGATCGCCCGGTTTCGGGTCTATACCCAGCGACTAAACGCCCTATTAAGACTCGCTTTCGCTACGCCTCCCCTATTCGGTTAAGCTCGCCACTGAATATAAGTCGCTGACCCATTATACAAAAGGTACGCAGTCACCTAACAAGTAGGCTCCCACTGCTTGTACGCATACGGTTTCAGGATCTATTTCACTCCCCTCTCCGGGGTTCTTTTCGCCTTTCCCTCACGGTACTGGTTCACTATCGGTCAGTCAGTAGTATTTAGCCTTGGAGGATGGTCCCCCCATATTCAGACAAAGTTTCTCGTGCTCCGTCCTACTCGATTTCATGACTAAGAGATTTTCGCGTACAGGGCTATCACCCACTATGGCCGCACTTTCCAGAGCGTTCCGCTAATCTCAAAGCCACTTAAGGGCTAGTCCCCGTTCGCTCGCCACTACTAAGGGAATCTCGGTTGATTTCTTTTCCTCAGGGTACTTAGATGTTTCAGTTCCCCTGGTTCGCCTCTTGCACCTATGTATTCAGTACAAGATACCTGACTTATGCCAGGTGGGTTCCCCCATTCAGAGATCTCCGGATCAAAGTCTGTTTGCCGACTCCCCGAAGCTTATCGCAGGCTACCACGTCTTTCATCGCCTCTGACTGCCAAGGCATCCACCGTATGCGCTTCTTCACTTGACCATATAACCCCAAGCAATCTGGTTATACTGTGAAGACAACATTCGCCGAAAACTTGTAATTACTCACAAATTTTACCTTAGCCTGAACACACACCAGTGAAAGTGCTGTCCAGTCTATCTTTCTATCACATACCCAAATTTTTAAAGAACGATTCTGATAAAGTTCAGAAATCAATATTCGACGCGAATATTCATTTCTAAGCTTTGACAAATTAGCAAGCGGGGTGGTGGAGCCAAGCGGGATCGAACCGCTGACCTCCTGCGTGCAAGGCAGGCGCTCTCCCAGCTGAGCTATGGCCCCAGCAAATTGGTGGGTCTGGGCAGATTCGAACTGCCGACCTCACCCTTATCAGGGGTGCGCTCTAACCAACTGAGCTACAGACCCAATCGAAGGTTGCTAACCTAATCGTCTTCTTCAATGAATCAAGCAATTCGTGTGGGAGCTTATGAGACAGCTGATGTCGTCGATTAAGGAGGTGATCCAGCCGCAGGTTCCCCTACGGCTACCTTGTTACGACTTCACCCCAGTCATGAATCACACCGTGGTAACCGTCCTCCCGAAGGTTAGACTAGCTACTTCTGGTGCAACCCACTCCCATGGTGTGACGGGCGGTGTGTACAAGGCCCGGGAACGTATTCACCGCGACATTCTGATTCGCGATTACTAGCGATTCCGACTTCACGCAGTCGAGTTGCAGACTGCGATCCGGACTACGATCGGTTTTGTGAGATTAGCTCCACCTCGCGGCTTGGCGACCCTCTGTACCGACCATTGTAGCACGTGTGTAGCCCAGGCCGTAAGGGCCATGATGACTTGACGTCATCCCCACCTTCCTCCGGTTTGTCACCGGCAGTCTCCTTAGAGTGCCCACCATAACGTGCTGGTAACTAAGGACAAGGGTTGCGCTCGTTACGGGACTTAACCCAACATCTCACGACACGAGCTGACGACAGCCATGCAGCACCTGTCTCAATGTTCCCGAAGGCACCAATCCATCTCTGGAAAGTTCATTGGATGTCAAGGCCTGGTAAGGTTCTTCGCGTTGCTTCGAATTAAACCACATGCTCCACCGCTTGTGCGGGCCCCCGTCAATTCATTTGAGTTTTAACCTTGCGGCCGTACTCCCCAGGCGGTCAACTTAATGCGTTAGCTGCGCCACTAAAATCTCAAGGATTCCAACGGCTAGTTGACATCGTTTACGGCGTGGACTACCAGGGTATCTAATCCTGTTTGCTCCCCACGCTTTCGCACCTCAGTGTCAGTATGAGCCCAGGTGGTCGCCTTCGCCACTGGTGTTCCTTCCTATATCTACGCATTTCACCGCTACACAGGAAATTCCACCACCCTCTGCCCTACTCTAGCTCGCCAGTTTTGGATGCAGTTCCCAGGTTGAGCCCGGGGATTTCACATCCAACTTAACGAACCACCTACGCGCGCTTTACGCCCAGTAATTCCGATTAACGCTTGCACCCTCTGTATTACCGCGGCTGCTGGCACAGAGTTAGCCGGTGCTTATTCTGTCGGTAACGTCAAAACAGCAAGGTATTCGCTTACTGCCCTTCCTCCCAACTTAAAGTGCTTTACAATCCGAAGACCTTCTTCACACACGCGGCATGGCTGGATCAGGCTTTCGCCCATTGTCCAATATTCCCCACTGCTGCCTCCCGTAGGAGTCTGGACCGTGTCTCAGTTCCAGTGTGACTGATCATCCTCTCAGACCAGTTACGGATCGTAGCCTTGGTGAGCCATTACCTCACCAACTAGCTAATCCGACCTAGGCTCATCTGATAGCGCAAGGCCCGAAGGTCCCCTGCTTTCTCCCGTAGGACGTATGCGGTATTAGCGTTCCTTTCGAAACGTTGTCCCCCACTACCAGGCAGATTCCTAGGTATTACTCACCCGTCCGCCGCTGAATCGAAGAGCAAGCTCTTCTCATCCGCTCGACTTGCATGTGTTAGGCCTGCCGCCAGCGTTCAATCTGAGCCATGATCAAACTCTTCAGTTCAATACTGCTTGGGTTTTGAGAAAACCCTAAACTTGGCTCAGCATTCTCAAATGACTTACTTTCAAATCTTTCGATTTTCGTGCATTCACTTGTGATGCTGATAATCTTTCTGACTATCAGTCTGAGCTCACAAGCACCCACACGAATTGCTTGATTCAATTGTTAAAGAGCGGTTGGTCAAGAACTTTTCGTCTCAACCGAGGCGCGCATTCTACGCTTTCCTCAGAGTCTGTCAAGCGTTTATTTTGAAGTTTTTCGTTTCACTTCAAACACTTGACTCGCTTCGATCTCTCGTAGCGGGAGGCGAATTCTACAGCGTTACAACCTGCTGTCAACCACCTTTTTCACCGCTGCCGATCTTTCAATCGAAGCACCTCCAGCCTGACCTGAAACATCCAACTCATTGATATTCAAGGAGTTTTTCGTTCCGACTGCGCCGGAAGTGGGGCGAATTATAGAGAGATTAAATCGTGCGTCAAGGGCTAATTTGAAACTTTCGCAAAACAAAGCAAACCAGCCCTTCTCTATATAGGAAGGGCGGCTTACGCCGCCCTCTCTTTATTCAGCCTTCAGACTGATACGTGCAAACGCCTTCTTGCCCGCCTGACACACATGAGTGGAGCCCAGCTCGAAGACGAAGCCACGATCAACGACCTCACCATCGACCTTCACGCTTCCTGCCGCCAGCAGATCACGGGCTGCCGCCGAGTTCTTGACCAGGCCCGCCTTGTTCAGCACAGCAGAAATCGGCATGGCCTCGGCAGCCAGCACGTCGATCTGCGGCAGGTCCTCCGGCAGCTCGCCATCCTTCATGCGATTACCCGCTGCGCGGTGGGCATTGGCCGCAGCCTCCTCACCATGGAAGCGGGCCACGATCTCTTCAGCCAGCTTGATCTTGATATCCCGCGGGTTGGCACCAGCAGCCACTTCAGCACGGAACCCATCGATCTCTTCCATGGAGCGAAAGCTCAGCAGCTCGAAGTAACGCCACATCAACGTATCAGGGATCGACACCAGCTTGCTGTACATCACCCCTGGTGCTTCATGGATACCTACATAGTTACCCAGCGACTTGGACATCTTCTTCACGCCATCCAGCCCTTCGAGCAACGGCATGGTGACGATGTTCTGCGCCTCCTGGCCGTAGCCACGCTGCAGCTCGCGCCCCATCAGCAGGTTGAACTTCTGGTCGGTACCGCCCAGCTCGACATCGGCCTTCAGCGCCACCGAGTCATAGCCCTGCACAAGCGGGTAGAGGAACTCGTGAATCGCGATCGGCTGATTGCTGGTATAGCGCTTGTCGAAGTCGTCGCGCTCGAGCATGCGCGCCACAGTGTACTGTGAAGCCAGGCGAATGAAGTCGGCCGGGGTCAGCGCATCCATCCAGGTAGAGTTGAACGCAACCTCGGTCTTGGCCGGATCAAGAATCTTGAACACCTGCTGCTTGTAGGTCTCGGCGTTCTCCAGCACCTGCTCGCGGGTCAACGGCGGGCGTGTTGCGCTCTTGCCGCTCGGGTCACCGATCATGCCGGTGAAGTCGCCGATCAGGAAGATCACCTGATGCCCCAGTTCCTGGAACTGGCGCAGCTTGTTAATAAGGACGGTGTGCCCCAGGTGCAGATCCGGCGCAGTCGGGTCGAAACCCGCCTTGATCCGCAGCGGTTGCCCGCGCTTGAGCTTCTCGACCAGTTCGGCCTCGACCAGTACCTCTTCCGCACCACGCTTGATCAGCGCTAGCTGCTCTTCAACCGACTTCATAACAGACCCGCAAGGCTCAGATTCAAAGGGCCCCAACCATACAAGATCAGCCATCAAATACAAGTTTTTGCCCCGGATGTGACCGCACACCCGACTGATGACGTCTGCGCGCTTGCGCTGAAGGGGATTTGGTTATATTTTATACAGTTATTTCATCTTCATCATGTCATTCATCTTTTCCAATCCATCTTTTTCAAAGTCAATCTACCTATGACCAACGAACCGACTAAAGCGCCTCCGCTTTATCCGAAGAGCCACCTGTTGGCCGCCAGCGGTATCGCCGCCCTGCTCAGCCTGGCCTTGCTGGTGTTCCCCTCCAGCGAGGTCGAAGCCAAGAAAACCACCCTTAACCTCGAGCTGGAATCCCCTGCCGAGCAGCTGAAGCAACAGGAAACCACCCAGGCCGACGTCCGCGAAGAAACCACCGCCTCGCCGTTCGCCCAGATTGACACTGCCCCCGCGCCCACCGAAGAAACCGCCAAGACCGAACCCACCCCAACTGCCGAACCCGCCAAGGATCCAAGCCACCGCGAAGTCACCGTGGCCCGTGGCGACACCCTGTCGACACTGTTCGCCAAGGTCGGCCTGCCGGCCAATGTGGTGCACGAGGTGCTTGCCAGCAACAAGCAGGCCAAGCAATTCAGCCAGCTCAAGCATGGCCAGGTACTGGAAATCGAACTGGACAAGGACGGCCAACTGGCCAGCCTGCATAGCAAGGTCAGCGATCTTGAGACCATCCGCCTGACCAAGGGCGACAAGGGCTATGCCTTCAACCGTGAAATCACCAAGCCAGTGGTTCGCTCGGCCTACGTGCACGGCGTCATCAAGAGTTCGCTGTCGGCTTCCGCGCAGCGTGCCGGCCTGAACCATTCGCTGACCATGGACATGGCCCGCATCTTCGGCTACGACATCGACTTCGCCCAGGACATCCGCCAGGGTGACGAATTCGACGTGATCTACGAACAGAAAGTGGTCAATGGCAAGGTGGTCGGCAACGGCAACATCCTGTCGGCACGCTTCACCAACCGCGGCAAGAGCTTCACTGCGGTGCGCTATACCAACAAGCAGGGCAATACCAGCTACTACACCGCCGACGGCAATAGCATGCGCAAGGCGTTCATTCGTACCCCGGTGGACTTCGCCCGCATCAGCTCGCGCTTCTCGGCAGGTCGCAAGCACCCTATCCTGAACAAGATCCGCGCCCACAAGGGCGTCGACTATGCAGCGCCGCGCGGCACGCCGATCAAGGCCGCCGGTGACGGCAAGGTACTGCTGGCAGGTCGCCGCGGAGGCTACGGCAACACCGTGATCATCAAGCACGGCAATACCTACCAGACCCTGTACGGGCACATGCAGGGCTTTGCCAAGGGCATCAAGACCGGCGGCACGGTCAAGCAGGGCCAGGTGATCGGCTACATCGGCACCACGGGGCTGTCCACCGGGCCGCACCTGCACTACGAGTTCCAGGTCAATGGCGTGCACGTCGACCCGCTCGGACAGAAGCTGCCAATGGCCGATCCGATCGCCAAGGCTGAACGCCAGCGCTTCCTGCAGCAAAGCCAGCCGCTGATGGCGCGCATGGAACAAGAGAAGGCCACCATGCTGGCCTCGGCCAAGCGCTAAGCCATGGCTCTGTATCTGGGAGTGATGTCCGGCACCAGCCTCGATGGCCTGGACATCGCCTTGATCAGACAGGAGCAGCGTCTCACGCTGCTCGCCACCCATTACATTCCGATGCCCCAGGCGCTGCGCGACGACTTGCTCGCGCTGTGCGCCAGCGGCCCCGACGAAATTGCCCGCGCCGCCCTGGCCGAGGCTGCCTGGGTGAGACTGGCCGCCGAGGGCATTCAGCAATTGCTGGCCGAACAGCACCTGCAGCCTGCAGATATCCGCGCTATTGGCAGCCACGGACAGACCATTCGCCACGAGCCAGCCCAGGGCTTCACCGTGCAGATCGGCAACCCGGCGCTGCTGGCAGAGCTGACCGGGATTACAGTGGTCAGCGATTTTCGCCGCCGCGACGTGGCTGCCGGCGGCCAGGGGGCCCCCTTGGTGCCGGCCTTTCACGAAGCGCTGTTCGACAATCAGGGCGAGCGCCTGGCAGTACTCAACGTCGGCGGCTTTAGCAACCTGAGCCTGATCGAGACCGGCAAGCCGGTCAGCGGCTTCGACTGTGGCCCGGGCAACGTACTGCTGGATGCCTGGATCAACGAGAAACAAGGTCACGGCTATGATGCCGACGGCGCCTGGGCGGCCACAGGCCACGTCATCCCCGGGCTGCTCGCCAGCCTGCTCAGCGATCCGTTCTTTGCCGGCACCGGCCCCAAGAGTACCGGCCGCGAGGTGTTCAACCTGACATGGCTGCGCAAGCACCTGGCCGGCCAGCCTCCCGGCAGCGATGCCGACGTGCAGGCCACCCTGCTCGAACTTACCGCCCATAGCATCGTCAGCTCGCTGCAGGCGGCGCAGACAGCCACCCAGGCGCTGCTGGTCTGTGGCGGCGGCGCCCACAACGGCACACTGATGAAGCGTCTGGCCTGCCTGCTGCCCAACGCCCGGGTCAGCAGCACTGCCATCAACGGCGTCGATCCAGACTGGGTGGAAGCCATGGCCTTCGCCTGGCTGGCACACTGCTGCCTGGAGGGCATCGCCGCCAACCGCCCCAGTGTTACTGGCGCCAAGGGCCTGCGCGTTCTGGGCGCGATCTACCCCGCCTGAACGCACACAGCAAAACGCCGCGCAGAGGCGCGGCGTCAGCAGTATTGCCTGTAACTCAGATCGAGAACGAAGAGCCGCAACCGCAGGTGGTGGTGGCGTTCGGGTTCTTGATGACGAAACGCGAACCTTCCAGACCTTCCTGGTAGTCCACTTCCGCGCCCGCCAGGTACTGGAAGCTCATCGGGTCGACCACCAGGGCAACACCCTCGCGCTCGACGATGGTGTCGTCTTCAGCCACATCTTCGTCGAAGGTGAAGCCGTACTGGAAGCCCGAGCAACCGCCACCGGTCACGAACACGCGCAATTTGAGGCGATCATTGCCCTCTTCATCGACCAGGGTCTTCACCTTGTGCGCGGCACCCTGCGTGAATTGCAAAATCGTGGGGGTGAAGGATTCGACGCTCATGCTGACTTTCTCCCGGCGCTGTTGCCGCCTTAATGCGTGATGACGCGCATTATCCGCTTCTCCGAGAAAATCGGTCAACAATAGAAGCAGCGGCAGGCCGCAAGCGACAAGCGGCAAATGCCGCCCTATGCCCGCTTGCAGCCTGCCGGTTGCGCCTTAAGGCAGCAGCCCGGCGTGGGACAGGCCCATACGCTCGTCCAGACCGAACAGAATGTTCAGGTTCTGTACCGCCTGGCCCGATGCCCCCTTCACGAGGTTGTCGATTACCGACAACACCACCACCAGATCACCCCCTTGCGGGCGATGCACGGCAATGCGGCATACGTTGGCCCCGCGCACGCTGCGGGTTTCCGGGTGGCTGCCGGCTGGCATCACGTCGACGAACGGCTCATTGGCGTAGCGTTTTTCGAACAGCGCCTGCAGGTCGACCGAGGTGTCGGCGACGGTGGCATACAACGTCGAATGAATACCGCGGATCATCGGCGTCAGGTGAGGCACGAACGTCAGGCCGACATCACCACCGGCTGCCCGGCGCAGGCCCTGACGGATCTCGGGCAGATGGCGGTGGCCTTTCACCGCGTAGGCCTTCATGCTTTCACCGGCTTCACAGAACAGCGAGCCAACGCTGGCACCGCGGCCTGCACCACTGACCCCAGACTTGCAGTCGGCAATCAGGCGCGAGGCATCAGCAATGCCCGCTTCCAGCAACGGCAGGAACCCCAGCTGGGTCGCGGTGGGGTAGCAACCCGGCACGGCGATCAGGCGGGCGCTGCGGATCTGCTCGCGGTTCACTTCCGGCAGGCCATACACCGCATCCTTGAGCAGCTCTGGCGCGCCGTGGGGCTGGCCGTACCACTGCGCCCACTCATCGGCGTCCTGCAGTCGGAAGTCGGCCGACAGGTCGATGACCTTGGTGCCGGCTGCCAGCAACTCGCCGGCCAGTGCATGGGCCACGCCGTGCGGGGTGGCGAAGAACACCACGTCACAGGCCGCCAGGGTCTTGGTGTCCGGCACGCTGAAAGCCAGGTTGTCGTAGTGGCCACGCAGGTTCGGGTACATCTCGGCCACCGGCAGGCCCGCTTCGGAACGCGAGGTGATGACTGCCACTTCAGCCTGTGGATGCTGTGCCAACAGACGCAGCAGCTCGACACCGGTGTAACCCGTGCCGCCGACGATACCGACCTTGACCATATACCTGCCCCTTTCAACGAACCGACTGGAAAACCACGGATAATATGGGCCCACAGCCTTGGTAACAACCGTTCGGGTGACGCCTGCACACACAAGCCACTACTATCTGACGACCGTGAACCTGAAGGACTACCTAAAAATGCTGTTTCTCTGGATCAAAGCCCTGCACATCGTCAGTGTCGTCTGCTGGTTTGCCGGCCTGTTCTACCTCCCTCGCCTGTTCGTCTATCACGCCCAGAGCCAGGACACCATCAGCCAGGAACGCTTCGTCACCATGGAGCGCAAGCTGTACCGCGGCATCATGGGCCCGGCAATGATCGCGACTTTCGTGTTCGGCATCTGGCTGCTCAGCCTCAACCCCGACTTCCTCAAGCAGGGCTGGATGCACGCCAAGCTGACCCTGATCATTCTGCTGACCGGCTACCATCACATGTGCGGCGCCAACGTGAAGCGCTTCGCGCGCGGCGAAAACACCCGCAGCCATGTGTACTTCCGCTGGTTCAATGAAGTGCCTGTGGTCATCCTGTTGCTCATCGTCATCCTGGTCGTGGTCAAACCGTTCTGATCCTCCACTCCGAGAGCCCGCCATGTCATTGCCCGCCCTGCTTGAACAACGCCTGCGCCTGCCCGTGGTGGTAGCGCCGATGTTCCTGATTTCCAATCCACAGCTGGTCCTGGCCTGCTGCAGCAATGGCGTGGTGGGCAGCTTCCCGGCGCTCAACCAGCGTGACAGTGCCGGCTTCAGGGCCTGGCTGGAGCAGATAGAGGCGGGCCTGGCCGGGCTCGACAACCCCGCGCCCTATGCGGTGAACCTCATCGTGCACCCCAGCAACCCGCGCCTGCAGGCCGATCTTGCGATCTGCATCGAGCACCGCGTGCCCATCGTCATCACCAGCCTGGGTGCGGTAAAGGAAGTGGTCGATGCCGTCCACGGCTATGGCGGCCTGGTGTTCCATGACGTGACCACCCGGCGCCATGCCGAGAAAGCCGCCGAGGCCGGCGTGGACGGCCTGATCGCCGTGGCGGCGGGAGCCGGTGGTCACGCCGGTACGTGGAGTCCTTTTGCCCTGATTGCCGAAATTCGCCAGTTCTTCGACAAGACGCTGCTGCTGGCAGGCTGCCTGAACAGCGGTCACGAAGTTCTGGCCGCGCAACTGCTGGGCGCGGATCTCGCGTACATGGGCACCCACTTCATTGGCAGTACCGAAAGCCAGGCGCCTGACGCCTACAAACAAATGCTGCTGGATGCCAAGGCAGCCGATATCATCCACACCGCCGCAGTGTCCGGGGTGCCGGCCAGCTTCATGCGCCAGAGCCTGGAAAACGCCGGGTTCGACCTCAACGCTCTGGGCAAGTCGGGCGAAAGCCGGCTCAAGCCACTGGATGACGAGGCCAAGGCCTGGAAGACCGTATGGTCCGCCGGCCAGGGCGTCGGCGCCATCGACAGCCTGGGCACGGTTGATCAACTGATCGCTCGACTCGACCACGAATACCGCCAGGCCCAGGCCGCGGCGATCCAGCTGGGCCACCACCGGCCTGGCTGAACCACTCTCAACGGCAAAGGAAGCCCGATGCGCGACACCTACATCAACCCCCTTCAACTGAACAACGAAAAGCTCAGGGTCATGAGCGTGCGCGGCCGCATTGGCAGGGTGCGGCTACTGGCCTGGAGCCTGGTGCTGATTGGCGCAGTGTTCGGGACGGTGCTGCTGGTCGCACTGATGTCCTCGCTCTCCAAAGACCTGGCCGCCGCCATCGTGCCGATGTTGCTGGCCGCCAAGATCTTCAGCCTGGTGTTCATCGCCCGGCGCCTGAACGACCTGGGCTTCAATGGCTGGTACAGCCTGTTGACCCTGATCCCCTACTACATCGGCAACCTGGTTTTCCTGGCCCTGCTGTTGATTCCCGGCAACCCAGCCAGCAATCGTTACGGGCCGCCACCGCCCCCCAACACCAAGGCGGTTATCGTGGTGGCCTCGCTGTGGATACCGTTCATGGCGTGGGGTATCTACATGACTGCCCTCAACGGCTGACCGCAGCCTTTACCTGCTCCAGTCTGTAAACTAGGCGCCAGCCGCACCGCCCCCTGCCGATTGGAGAACTGCATGACCCGTTACGCCATGATCACCGGCGCCTCCAGTGGCCTGGGCCTGGCATTGGCCGAGGCCCTCGCGCGCCGGGGGCGCAACCTGATACTGGTGGCCCGGCAGCGCGATCTGCTGGAAAGCATCGCCCTGGAACTGACCCAGCGCTTCGGCGTGGAAGTGCTGCTGCGCGCCTGCGACCTGGGCGAGCCATTGCGCCTGTCCGGCTTTCTGCTGGAGCTCGAGGAAGGTGACAGACAGATCGACCTGCTGGTCAACTGCGCCGGCATCCGCACCTACGGGCACTTCCTGGCCCAGGAATGGGGCGACGAGCAGGACATCATCGAGGTCAACATCCTCGCCCTCACCCGCCTGTGCCATGCGCTGGGCAACGCGATGGCGGTGCAGGGTGGCGGGCAGATCCTCAACGTCGCGTCGCTGGCCGCCTTCGCTCCCGGCCCCTGGATGACCACCTATGCGGCGAGCAAGGCTTATGTGCTGCATTTTTCCGAAGGCCTGCGCGAGGAACTCAAGCAGACCGGTATCAAGGTTTCGGTGTTATGCCCCGGCCCGGTTCGATCGCCGCTGCGGCGCATCCCCCGGCTGGACAACGGCAACCGCTGCATGAGCCCCGAGGAAGTGGCCCTGTACACCGTGCGCGCACTGGAAAAGAACCGCGCACTGATCATCCCCGGTCGGCGCAACCGCTGGCTGGCCGCCAGCCCGCGTTGGCTGTCGCGCTGGCTTGCGCGCAAGCTGGCCGGCGCAATCAACCGGGCCTACTGCCCACGCTGAAGCGAATCGGCACTGGGCGAGCAAGCGGCGCCTGAGTACACTCAAGCCCGAACCCCACCATGGAGCAAGCGTTGTGGAAACTCTGTTCACCAAGATCATCAACCGGGAGATTCCGGCCAGGATCATCTACGAGGACGACCAGGTTCTGGCCTTCCACGATATCGCCCCCCAGGCGCCGGTGCACTTTCTGGTCATCCCGAAAAAGCCGATCCGCACCCTCAACGACCTCACCGAAGAAGACAAGGGTCTGGCCGGTCATATCCTGTTCACCGCCCAGCGACTGGCCAAGGAACTGGGTTGCGAGGACGGTTTCCGCGTGGTGATGAACTGCAACGAGCAGGGTGGACAGACCGTCTACCACATCCACATGCACGTGCTCGGCCAGCGCCAGATGACCTGGCCGCCGGGCTGATCCAACGCAAGCCCTGTCATCTGGATTGGGTTAAACTGTCGGGCACATTCTTGCGGAGGTGCCCGATGGCTACCGAACGTCACTATTCGCCGCTCGACCGCTTGTTGCTGCAGGCCGATACCGCCATGCGCACCTTGCTCCCCTTCAGCGGCCAACCGTCCCGCCCGTCGCCTGCGATCATCCAGCCAGACGCCGACCTGAGCGACGACCAGACCCGCCACGTCGCCGGCCTGATGCGCATCAACCACACCGGTGAAGTCTGTGCCCAGGCGCTGTACCAGGGCCAGGCCCTGACTGCCAAGCTGCCGCAGGTACGCAAGGCGATGGAACATGCCGCCGAGGAAGAAATCGACCACCTGGCCTGGTGCGAGCAACGCATCCGCCAACTGGGCAGCCACCCGAGCGTTCTCAACCCGCTGTTCTATGGCATGTCGTTCGGCATCGGCGCTGTCGCCGGCCTGATCAGCGACAAGGTCAGCCTCGGTTTCGTCGCGGCCACCGAGCACCAGGTGTGCAAGCACCTGGACGAGCACCTGGAACAGATCCCGGCCGAGGACGAAAAGTCCCGCGCAATCCTCGAACAGATGCGCGTCGATGAAGAGCAGCACGCCGAGTCGGCACTGGATGCCGGCGGCTTTCGCTTCCCCGCACCGGTCAAGTTCGGCATGAGCCTGATGGCCAAGGTCATGACCAAGAGCACCTATCGAATCTGATGGAACACTTCGATGCCAGGGACCTGGCCCGCGCCGTCGATGCCGGCGTACTGAACCCGGGCCAGGACAAGGCCCTGCTTGAATTCCTCAAGCGCCAGCCCGCACAACGGCCCAGTTTCCAGCTGGCCCATGTCGCGTTCTACTTCGGCGCCCTGCTGATCATGGGGGCCATGGGCTGGCTGCTGAGCGAGGCCTGGATGCGCATCGGCGACAGCGCACTGTTGCTGATCGCGTTGGCCTACATGGCCGTGTTGACTGGCGGTGGCCTGGCACTTCAGCGCCGCGGCCAGCGTATTCCTGCCGGTCTGCTGGCAGCGGTGGCGGTCAGCATTGTACCGCTGGCGGTGTTCGCCCTCGAGCGCCTTACCGGCTTCTGGCCCCTGGACGATACCCAGACTCACTACCACAGCTACTACACCTACGTGCAGGGCGGCTGGCTGCTGATGGAAGCGGCCACCGTGATCGCCGGCCTGCTGATGCTGCGCCTGATCCCCTTCCCGTTCATCGTGATGCCCATCGCCGTGGCGCTGTGGTTCATGTCGATGGACCTGACCGAGTGGATCTACGGCGAGCCGTTCAACTGGGCGCAACGCCAGAAGGTTTCGCTTTGGTTCGGCCTCGGTCTGTTGCTGGTGTTCCTCGGCATCGATGGCCGAACCCGCGAGGACTATGCGTTCTGGGGTTATCTGGCCGGGCTGCTGGCCTTCTGGGGCGGGCTGACCTCGATGGACAGTGACAGCGAGTTCGGCAAGGCGCTGTACTGCCTGATCAACCTGGGGCTGATGGCGGTCGCCGTGCTGCTGCGCCGGCCATTGTTCATGGTGTTCGGGGCCATGGGCGTTTCGGCCTACCTTGGCTACCTGTCGTATGACGTATTCGCCGACTCGCTGCTGTTCCCGGTAGTGCTGAGCATGATCGGCCTGGGGGTCATCGGCCTTGGCCTGCTCTACCAGAAGCATCGCGAACGCCTGAGTACAAACCTTCGCGCACTGCTGCCGAACGGCCTGCTCGACCTGTTGCCGGGGCTTCGTCGATGAGGGTGCGCCTGCTGCTGATTCGAGCGCTGCAAAGCATGGGGTTGGTGCTGGTGGGCTACCTGTTCATCTTGGCGATGACCGCAAGCCTGCGCGAAACGCCCTTCAGCATGTCGCTGCCCTATCTGGGCGATTCCGACAACAGCGCGCTGGATCTGGCGCTGTTCTGTGTACCCGGAATGCTGCTGTTCGTGTTGCTGGGCAGCATCATCCGCCGGCGCCGCGTATTGGGCGGCGTGTTTGCTGCCATTGCGGCCGTCAGTGCCTGGCTGCTGTGCGAGCTGTTCTCCACCGCGTTCGGCAATACCTGGAGCACAAGCGAAGTACTCGGGCTGCTGGTGCTGAACCTGCACTGGTGGTTGCTGGCGCTGGTACCGGGGCTGATGCTGCTGTTTGCGCTGGAGCGCTTCGCCAGCAAGGCTGGCTCCTACAAGGGAAGCGGCATCCGCCTGTAGCAGCCCGCGTTACCGGCGAATGGCCACGCGACGATCAACCCAGCTCGACAATCTCGTAGGCGTGGGTGATCTCGACCCCGGCGCGCCCCAGCATGATCGATGCCGAGCAGTACTTCTCGGCCGACAACTCCACCGCGCGCTTGACCTGGGCCTCCTTCAGGCCGCGGCCCTTGACCACAAAGCGCAGATGAATCTTTGTGAACACCTTAGGGTCCTCGTCGGCCCGCTCGGCCTCGAGAAACGCCTCGCAGCTCTCTACCGCCTGGCGCGATTTCTTCAGAATGCTCACCACGTCGAAATTGCTGCAGCCACCCAGGCCCAGCAGGAGCATCTCCATCGGCCGCACGCCCAGGTTGCGCCCACCACTCTCGGGTGGACCATCCATGACCACTACATGGCCACTGCCCGATTCGCCAAGAAACATGGCTTCGCCTGCCCACTGGATACGCGCCTTCATCACCCGGATTCCCTTGCTTTGAAAAAGGCTGTCAGCTTAGACCTTGCGCGCACGTGCGAAAAGGCTAAGCGTTCGAGTAAATATGCCGATACACCTACAGGCGTCTGATAAGCTGGCGCCAAACTGCTGGCACCTGCGCCCAGCGGTCGACAAGAATGCCCACGCGTCGCGTCTTTCCAGGATTCAGCCATGGTTGCAACAACCCTTCCAGCCAAGATCAAGAACATCGACAAGTTGCTCGCCCACTGCCAGCGTCGCCGCTTTGCAGCCAAGAACAACATCATCTGCGCTGGTGATCGGGCCGATACCCTGTCGTTCATCGTCAAGGGCTCGGTGACCATCCTGATCGAGGACGAGGAAGGCCGCGAGATGATCATCGCCTACCTCAACAGTGGCGATTTTTTCGGTGAGCTGGGCCTGTTCGAACCCATCGGCAAGGAACACCAGCGCAGCGCCTGGGTACGCGCCAAGACCGAATGCGAAGTGGCTGAAATCAGCTACGAGAAATTCCGTGAACTGGCCCGCCAGGACCAGGACATCCTTTACGCCCTGGGCAGCCAGATGGCCCAGCGCCTGCGCAACACCACGCAGAAGGTCGGCGACCTGGCGTTTTTCGACGTGACCGGTCGGGTGGCCCGCTGCCTGCTGGAGCTGTGCAAGCAGCCCGATGCCATGACCCACCCCGACGGCATGCAGATCAAGATCACCCGCCAGGAAATCGGCCGCATCGTCGGTTGCTCGCGAGAGATGGTCGGCCGCGTGCTAAAGGACCTCGAAGAACGTAACCTGGTGCATGTCAAAGGCAAGACCATGGTGGTCTTCGGCACCCGTTAATCGCGCTCGATCGCCGCGATCACCTGCGAGTAGGCCTGCTCCAGGCGCGCCAGCAGCGGTGCCTGGGGCACCACTTCATGCAGGGCGATATGGCTGTCGGCGCGGCAGCGCTGCTCAAGCTCGCAGCATTCATTGAAGCGATTGACTGCCGCCACCATCGACTCGCGCTCGTTGTCCAGCAGCAAGGCGCCATGCACCAGCACCACCGGGCGCTTGCCGCCCAGGCCCTGACGCCAACGCTGCGCCGTGCCGACCAGCTTGCGACCATTGAGGTTGACGTTGTAGCGCCCATCGCAGAACGCCCCCTCGATCTCCCCCACCGACGCCAGCCCGCCCCATTCGCGCAGCACCTCGCAAAGCGGCAGGCACAGCCGCTCGTAGGCCTTCTCGATACGACCGTGATCACCCTCGCTGCGCGGCGCCACATACACCAACGCGATATTGATTGTCGCAGCCGACTGCGGCACTGGCTCACCGCCGGTCTCGCGCAGCAGCACCGGCCAGCCGGCAACGGCCAATTCGGTGCAGGCGGCCTCGAAACCTTCCAGCCGGCTCATGCGCCGCGGCATCACCAGCGCGCGGTCCGTCGGCTGCCAGAACAGCAGGCCATGTTGCTTTTCGCCCTTGCACACAGCCGCCAGCAGGTCCTGCTCGGCCTGCAGGCCCGCCTCCACCGTCACCGCAACAGCTTGTTCAGTCATCACACCCACCTTGTCGATACAAAAAAGCCGGCAACGCCGGCTTCAGTGTGGATCAGTCCAGGCCTTGCGCCGGGTTGTGCACCACGCGCTCGGGGAAGAACAGGCGCTGCAGTTCCAGCCCCGGGTGCTCGGCACGCATGAACGCTTCGCCCACCAGGAACGAGTAGACCTCGTTGATCTCCATCAGCTCGACGTCTGCCCGATTGAAAATGCCACTTTCGGTGATTGCCAGGCGATCACGCGGGATGCGCGGCAGCAGGTCGAGGGTGGTTTCCAGGCTCACCTCGAAGGTGTGCAGGTTGCGGTTGTTCACGCCCACCAGCGGTGTATCCAGGGTTTTCAGCGCACGCTCCAGCTCGTCGCCGTCGTGCACTTCGACCAATACATCCAGCCCTACGCTCTTCGCCGTGGCCGCCAGCTCGGCCATCTTCACGTCATCCAGCGCCGAGACGATCAGCAGCACGCAATCGGCACCCAGCGCACGGGCCTCGACGATCTGATAAGGATCGATCATGAAGTCCTTGCGGATCACCGGCAACGTGCACGCGGCGCGCGCCTGCTGCAGGTATGCATCGGCGCCCTGGAAGTAATCGATATCGGTAAGCACCGACAGGCAGGTGGCCCCGCCCTTTTCATAACTGACGGCAATGTCGGCCGGCACGAAGTCTTCGCGAATCACGCCCTTGCTCGGCGATGCCTTCTTGATCTCGGCGATCACTGCCGGCTGCTTGCGCTTTGCCTGCTCGATCAGCGCATTGGCGAACCCGCGCGGCGCATCGGCGACGGCCGCCAGGCGCTCGAGTTCAGCCAGGCTGACGCGGGCACTGCGCTCGGCCACTTCCTGAACCTTGCGCGCCAGGATGTTTTCCAGAACCGTCGGTACGCTCACTCTTCATTCTCCTGCTTGAATACCGCGGTAAAGGCGCCCAGCTCTTCGAGCTTTTCTCGCGCCAGCCCGGTGTGCAGTGCATCATGGGCCAGCTCGACGCCTTGCTTGAGGCTCATGGCATGGTCGGCGGCATACAGCGCAGCGCCGGCATTGAGCACGATCATTTCTGCCGCCTTCTGACCGTTTTCGGTCTTGCGGCGCCCCAGGGCATCGCGAATCAACTCCAGCGACGCGGCCGGGCTGTCTACCGCCAGGCCGTGCAGGCTCTGGCTCTTCATGCCCAAGTCTTCGGGCTCTACCCAGTACTCGGTGATTTCGCCGTTCTTCAGTTCCGCAACGAAGGTCGGCGCGGCCAGGCTGAATTCGTCAAGGCCGTCCTTGGAGTGCACCACCAGCACATGCTTGCTGCCCAGGCGTTGCAGCACCTCGGCCAGCGGCCGGCACAATGCCTGGGTGAACACGCCGACCACCTGGTGCCTGACCCCGGCCGGATTCGTAAGCGGGCCGAGCATGTTGAACAGCGTGCGCAGCCCCAGGTCACGACGCGGGGCGGCGGCATATTTCATCGCCTTGTGGTGGGTCTGGGCGAACATGAAGCCGATACCGACGCTGTCGATGCAACGCGCGACCTGCACTGGCGTCAGGTTCAGGTAGATACCGGCGGCCTCGAGCAGGTCGGCGCTGCCGCTCTTGCCCGATACCGCACGGTTGCCGTGCTTGGCCACGGTGCAGCCGGCAGCGGCCACGACAAATGCCGAGGCGGTGGAAACGTTGAAGATATTGGCGCCGTCGCCACCGGTACCGACCACATCGACCACCTGGTCCAGGGTCTGCAGTTGTACCTGGTCGGCCAGCTCGCGCATCACCGATACCGCACCGACGATCTCGTCGATGCTTTCGCTCTTCATGCGCATGCCCATCATGAAAGCGCCGATCTGCGCCTCGCTGCACTGGCCGGTCATGATTTCGCGCATCACATCGCGCATTTCCTCGGTGCTCAGGTCCAGGTGACCAACGATGCGGCCCAGCGCGCTCTTGATATCCATGGTGTCAAATCCTTAGCGGCGGCCGCCGGTCTGCTTGAGGAAGTTGGCGAACAGCTCGTGGCCCTGCTCGGTAAGAATCGACTCGGGGTGGAACTGCACCCCTTCGATGTTCAGTGTCTTGTGACGCAGGCCCATGATCTCGTCGACCGAGCCGTCGTCCAGGGTGGTCCAGGCAGTCACTTCCAGGCACTCGGGCAGCGTTTCGCGCTTGACCACCAGGGAATGGTAGCGGGTCACCGTCAACGGGTTGTTCAAGCCTGCGAACACACCCTGGTCGATGTGCGACACGGGGCTGGTCTTGCCGTGCATCACCTGGCGCGCCCGTACCACATCACCGCCAAAAGCCTGGCCGATGGACTGGTGGCCCAGGCACACGCCCAGGATCGGCAGCTTGCCGGCAAAGTGCAGGATGGCTTGGAGCGATACACCGGCCTCGGTCGGGGTGCACGGGCCAGGGGAGACCACAATGCGCTCGGGCTGCAGTGCCTCGATCTGGGCGATGGTCAGTTCGTCATTGCGAATGACCTTGACCTCTGCACCCAGCTCGCCGAAGTACTGCACGACGTTGTAGGTGAAGGAGTCGTAGTTGTCGATCATCAGTAACATCTGGGTCAACCTCTTGAGTCTGGCGACTCTGAATTCTGTGTTGCGCCGCAGCGGCGCCCTTCTCAGCTGAGCGGTGTCTGTTCAGCCAAGGCTACCGCGCGGAACATCGCCCGACGCTTGTTGATGGTTTCTTCCCACTCCAGCGCCGGCACCGAGTCGGCGACGATGCCGCCACCAGCCTGCACATGCAGCTCACCGTCCTTGATCACGGCGGTGCGGATGGCAATGGCGGTATCCATGTTGCCGTTCCAGGCCAGGTAGCCGACGGCGCCGCCGTACACGCCACGCTTGACCGGCTCCAGCTCGTCGATGATTTCCATGGCGCGGATCTTCGGCGCCCCCGACAGGGTGCCGGCGGGCAGAATGGCACGCAGCGCGTCCATCGCGCTCAGGCCCTGCTTGAGCTGGCCGGTGACGTTGGACACGATGTGCATCACGTTGGAGTAACGCTCGATCACCATCTTCTCGGTGACCTTGACCGAGCCGGTTTCGGAAACGCGACCGGTGTCGTTGCGGCCCAGGTCGATCAGCATCAGGTGCTCGGCGATCTCCTTGGCGTCCGACAGCAGGTCCTGCTCCAGCGCTCGGTCGGCCTCCTCGTTGGCACCACGCGGCCGGGTGCCGGCGATCGGGCGCACGGTGACCAGGTTGTCTTCGACCCGCACCAGCACTTCCGGCGAGCTGCCCACCACATGGAAGTCGCCGAAGTTGAAGAAGTACATGTACGGCGTGGGGTTGAAGCAGCGCAACGCGCGGTACAGGTCGATGGGCGCGGCCTTGAAGTCGATGGACATGCGCTGCGAGGGCACCACCTGCATGCAGTCGCCGGCCAGGATGTACTCCTTGACGGTATCGACGGCGCGTTCGTAGTCGGCCTGGGTGAAGCTTGAGCGAAACTCCGGCTCAGCAGCCAGAGGGCCGCCCAGGGCCAGGCCGCGACGCGGGGCGATCGGCTGGCGCAGTTGTTCGAGCAGTTCTTCAAGACGCGCCAGGCCATTCTCGTAGGCGTTGTCCTGGGCGGGGTCGGCCAGCACGATGGCGTGCATCTTGCCGGCCAGGTTGTCGAACACCACCACGGCGTCCGACACCATCAGCAGGATGTCCGGCACGCCCAGCGGATCGGGATTAGGGCACTTGCCCAGGCGCTTCTCTACATAGCGCACGCAGTCGTAGCCGAAATACCCCACCAGGCCACCGTTGAAGCGCGGCAGGCCGTCGATGGTCGGTACGTTGTAGCGTTCCTTGAACGCCTCGACGAAGGCCAGCGGGTCTTCGACTTCATGCTGCTCGATCTCGACACCGTCATGGGTGATGCGCACCTGATGGTCATGCACGCGCAACACGGTGCGACATGGCAGGCCGATGATCGAATAACGCCCCCACTTCTCGCCGCCCTGCACCGATTCGAGCAGGTAGGAGTTGGGCTGGTCGGCCAGTTTCAGGTAGATCGACAGCGGCGTGTCGAAGTCGGCCAGGGTTTCGCAGGCCAGGGGAATGCGGTTGTAGCCGGCAGCGGCCAGGCGCAGGAATTCTTCGCGGGTCATGATAGCCTCGTGGCAATGGGGCAATAGGTCGTACAGGCAAACGCGCCGGATCAGGCCGGCCAGAAAAAAGTCAGGCGCGCCAACGCCAACGGGCCAGGGCCTTGATGACTTTCATCCAGAGTTTGCCGGGTGCCACCACGATGGAATCTCTATCAGGGGGGGATTGATCGTCCGACATTAGCTCAGTGGCCGAATCTAAGCAACCAGGCAGCAGCGCGCGCAGGTCATCGATCACCAGCGCGGGCGACTCCTCGCTGATCGGGCGGCCATGGTTGTAGCCGTAGCTGAGCGCCACGCACTGCACCCCTGCCGCCCGGGACGCCAGCACATCACTGCGCGAGTCGCCCACGAACAGCGCCTGGGCCGGCGCCACGTTGGCCATCTGCATCACGAACAGCAATGCGGCGGGGTCGGGTTTCTTCTGCGGCAGGGTGTCGCCGCCGATGATCCAGCGAAAGTATCGCCCGATCTTCATCTGGTCCAGCAAGGGGGCGACGAAGCGCTCCGGCTTGTTGGTGATCAAGGCCATTTCCACGCCCTGCTTGTGCAGCCACTTGAGGGTGTCACGCACGCCGGGGTAGACCACCGTCAATTCATGGTTGTCGGCATAGGCCTGCATGAACAGCTCGAGCCCGCGCGCGGCCTCATCGTCGTCCACCCCGGCATGCTCGATGCTGCCGGCCAGGGCGCGGCGCACCAGCACCTGCACGCCATTACCGACCCATTCGCGCACGGCGGCGACACCGGCGGGCTGGCGCCCCATTTCGAGCAGCATGTGATCCACGGCGGCCGCCAGGTCCGGCACCGAATCGATCAGGGTGCCATCCAGGTCGAACATCACCAGCTTGGGCAGGCCCCCGGGGAACAGCTGCTCGAAGCCGCTCATGGGCGGGCCAGGGCCAGTTCGGCGTGCATCCTGGCGATCACCTCTTTGTAGTCCGGGGCATTGAAGATCGCCGAGCCGGCCACGAAGGTGTCGGCGCCAGCAGCGGCGATTTCACGGATATTGTTGACGTTGACCCCACCGTCGATCTCCAGGCGGATATCACGCCCGCTGGCATCGATCAGCGCGCGGGCTTCGCGCAGCTTGTCGAGGGTGGCCGGAATGAACTTCTGGCCGCCAAAGCCCGGGTTGACGCTCATGAGCAGGATCATGTCGACCTTGTCCATCACGTACTTGAGCGCATCCAGCGAGGCAGCCGGGTTGAACACGAGGCCCGCCTTGCAGCCGCCGTCACGGATCAGCTGCAGCGAGCGATCGACGTGCAGGGTGGCGTCGGGGTGGAAGGTGATGTAGGTGGCGCCGGCTTCGATGAAGTCGCCGATGATGCGGTCCACCGGGGTGACCATCAGGTGTGCGTCGATCGGCGCGGTCACGCCGTACTTGCGCAGGGCGCTGCACACCATCGGACCGATGGTAAGGTTGGGAACGTAGTGGTTGTCCATCACGTCGAAGTGGACGATGTCGGCGCCGGCTTCGAGCACCTTGTCGACTTCTTCGCCCAGGCGGGCAAAGTCGGCTGAGAGGATGGAGGGGGCAATAGCGTAGGGCTGCATGGCGCACCTGTTGGGCAGAATCACGGTGGCGCGCATTGTACCTCAGGCAAACCGTCAGGGGCTGACTGGCATCAAGCCTGGATCAGGATCGGTGGTGCCCACTTCGCCGGCAAGGCCGGCTCCTACAGGAGCCAGCCCTGCCGGCGAAGGGTCGTCTGTTTCAGCCCGGCTGTTGGGTACGCAGCTTCTCGCCACGCCCGCGCAGCCATTCCAGGGTCAGCAACAGCACCACCGAGAACGCGATCAGCAAGGTCGCCGCTGCAGCAATGGTCGGGCTCAGGTTCTCGCGGATACCGCTGAACATCTGGCGTGGCAGCGTGGCCTGCTCCGGCCCGGCGAGGAACAGCGTCACCACCACCTCGTCGAACGATGTCGCGAAGGCGAACAGGGCCCCCGAGATCACACCCGGGGCGATCAGCGGCAGGGTCACCCGGCGGAACGTGGTGACCGGCGAGGCGCCCAGGCTGGCCGCAGCCCGTACCAGGTTGTGGTTGAAGCCTTGCAGGGTGGCCGACACCGTGATGATCACGAACGGTACACCCAGCACCGCATGCACCAGAATCAGCGAGGTGAAGCTGTTGCCCAGGCCCAGCGGGGCGAAGAACAGGTAGCTGGCCACACCGATGATCACCACCGGTACTACCATCGGCGAGATCACCAGCGCCATCACCAGCGATTTGCCGGGGAAGTCGCCACGGGTCAGGCCGATCGAGGCCAGGGTGCCGAACACCATCGCCAGCAGCGTCGCCGCCGGGGCCACGATGATGCTGTTCTTGAGGGCGCGCATCCACTCGGCCGAACCGAAGAAGTCTTGGTACCACTGCAGCGAGAAGCCTTGCAGCGGATACACCAGGAAGCTTCCCGAGTTGAACGACAACGGGATGATCACCAGTACCGGCAACACCAGGAACAGCAGCACCAGCCCGCAAAGGATGCGCAAACTGTAGTACCAGACCCGTTCGACGGGCGACATGTAAGGGCTCAGCATGACAACGCTCCTCAGCTCAGACGCAGGCGGCTTGCGCCAACCAGCCAGCTATAGATCAGGTACAACAGCACGGTGGCCAGCAACAGCAACCCGCCCAGCGCGGTGGCCATGCCCCAGTTGATGCTGGTGTTGGTGTAGAAGGCGACAAAGTAGCTGACCATCTGGTCGTTCGGGCTGCCCAGCAGTGCCGGGGTGATGTAGTAGCCGATCGCCAGGATGAACACCAGCAGGCAGCCTGCGCCGACGCCGGCATAGGTCTGCGGCAGGTACACCCGCCAGAAGCTGGCGAACGGATGGCAACCCAGGGAGATCGCCGCACGCATGTAGGTCGGGGAAATGCCCTTCATCACGCTGTAGATCGGCAAAATCATGAACGGCAGCAGAATGTGGACCATCGAGATGTACACGCCGGTACGGTTGAACACCAGTTCCATCGGCTTGTCGATCAGCCCCAGCGCCATCAGGCCGCTGTTGATCAGCCCCCCGGACTGGAGCAACACGATCCACGCCGCCACCCGCACCAGGATCGAGGTCCAGAACGGCAGCAACACCAGGATCATCAGCAGGTTGCTCTGCCGGGTCGGCAGGTTGGCCAGCAGGTAGGCCAGCGGGTACGCCAACGCCAGGCAGATGACGGTGATCACCAGGCCCATCCACAGGGTGCGGGCAAAGATGTCGAGGTAGATGGCCTGGTCCGGGGTGGTCGGCGCCAGCTCGCCCAGGTCATCGATACGGTGGTCCACCGAGGCCAGCAGGTAGAACGGCGTCACGCTGCTGGTGTTGCGGCGGATCGCCTGCCAGTAGGCCGGGTCGCCCCAACGCTCGTCCAGCTCCTGCAACGCATCCTTGTAGGATTGCGGCTCGGTCTTGAACGGCAGGGCCCGGGCAGTCTTGGCCAGCAGGCTGCGGTAGCCGGCCAGCTCCATGTTCAGACGCTTGGAAACATCGCCCAGGGTCTGGTTCTTGCGCGATTCGGCGAGGTCTTCGCTGAGGGCCTTGTACACGTTCTCGCCAGGCAGGCTCTTGCCGTCCCATTCAGCCACCGCGGCGACGGTGCGCGGCAAGCCGCCAACCACCTCGGGGTTGCCGACGCTCTTGTACAGCAGCGCGGCGATCGGCACGATGAAAACCAGCAGCAGAAACACTGCCAGCGGTGCGATCAATGCTTTTGCCTTCCAGCGGTTGACGCGTTCAGCACGCGCCAGGCGCTTCTTGAGGTTGGAACCTGCGCCTTCGTTCAGGGGCACTGCGATGGCCATAGCGAACTCCGAAAATCTTGGAAACAAGAGGCGTCAGCACGATGCCGACGCCCCATTGGCACGGCTTACTTGGCCGCCCAGGCGTTGAAGCGTTGTTCCAGCTGCTCGCTGTTGTCAGCCCAGAACACCACGTCGATCTGCACCTGATTGGCGATGTTCTCCGGCGTGGTCGGCATGTCCTTCTTGACCTCATCCGTCAGCAACGCCACGGCCTTGCTGTTGGCCGGACCGTAGGCGATGTTCGAGGAGAACTCCTTCTGCTGCTCGGGCTGGATCGAGAAGGCGATGAACTTCTTGGCGTCCTCGAGGTTTTTCGCGCCCTTCGGAATGGCCCAGGCATCGAAGTCGTAGATACCGCCGTTCCATACCACCTTCAGGTTGCTTTCCTTCTGCACCGCAGCGATGCGACCGTTGTAGGCCGAGCTCATCACCACGTCGCCCGAGGCCAGGTACTGCGGCGGCTGTGCACCCGCTTCCCACCACTGGATGTTTGGCTTGAGGGCGTCGAGCTTCTTGAAGGCGCGGTCCTGGCCTTCCTTGGTGCCCAGCACCTTGTAGACGTCTTTAGGTGCCACGCCGTCGGCCATCAGCGCGAATTCCAGGGTGTACTTGGCACCCTTGCGCAGGCCGCGCTTGCCCGGGAACTTCTGGGTATCCCAGAAATCCGCCCAGCTGGTGGGCGCAGTCTTGAGTTTGTCGGCGTTGTAGGCCATGACGGTCGACCACACGAAGAAGCCCACGCCACACGGCTGGATGGCGCCGGCCACATAGTCGGACTCATCGCCGAACAGGGCCGGGTCGAGCTGCTCGAACATGCCTTCGTCACAACCGCGGGCCAGTTCCGGCGACTCCACCTCCACCAGGTTCCAGCTCACGCTCTTGGTGTCGACCATGGCCTTGACCTTGGCCATTTCACCGTTGTAATCGGCGGGGATGATCTTGCCGTTGCCGGCCTTTTCCCACGGCTCGTAGAACGCCTTGACCTGGGCTGCCTTGTTGGCCCCCCCGAACGCGACCACGGTCAGGTCGGCGGCGATGGCCTGGCTTGCTGCGAACAGGCCCAGGGTCAGAGCGGTCAGCTTCAAGTGTTTGTTCATTATTGTTCTCTCCGCGTTGCTGGGATGGGTGAGGCGATCCTCACTGGGCTTCCAGAATAGGATCGAGTGCGCGACCGTGCTCGACCTCCCAGCCCAGTGGCACCACATCGCCCACGGCCAGGGCCGGGTCGAGTTCGGCGATGGGTTGCTTCACGAAGAAGTCCGCCTTGCCGCACACTTCCAGACGCACCCGCACGTGGTCGCCCAGGTAGATGAATTCGGCCACCCGCCCAGAGAAGCGGTTGACGCAGCTTTCGCTGTGACCGTTCAGGCGCACGCGCTCCGGACGGATCGACAGGGTGACCGGCTCGCCCGGCTGGCCGACGTTGACGGCCAGTGCCTCGACCTTCTCGCCACGGGGCAGCGCCACCAGGCAGCGATCACCGGTCTGGCTGAGCAGACGCCCGTTGATACGGTTGTTCTCGCCGATGAAGTTGGCCACGAAGGTATTCTTCGGCTCTTCATACAGGGTGCGCGGGTCGGCGATCTGCTGGATCTCGCCCTGGTGGAACACGGCCACACGGTCGGACATGGTCAGCGCTTCGCCCTGGTCGTGGGTCACGTAGACAACGGTCACGCCCAGACGCTGGTGCAGGTGCTTGATTTCCATCTGCATGTGTTCGCGCAGCTGCTTGTCGAGGGCGCCGAGGGGTTCGTCCATCAGTACCAGTTGCGGTTCGAACACCAGGGCGCGAGCCAGCGCAACACGCTGCTGCTGGCCGCCGGAAAGCTGGCCGGGGTAGCGCTGGGCGAAGGTTTCGAGCTGCACCATGTTCAGCACGCGCTTGACCCGCTCGCTGATGTCGGTCTTGCTCAGGTTGCGCACGCTCAGCGGGAAGGCCAGGTTCTCGGCCACGGTCATGTGCGGGAACAACGCATAGTTCTGGAACACCATGCCGATGTCGCGCTTGTGCGGCGGCACGTTGTTGATCGAACGCCCGTCCAGCAGGATCTCGCCGGCGGTAGGGGTTTCGAACCCTGCCAGCATCATCAGGCTGGTGGTCTTGCCCGAGCCCGAGGGGCCGAGCAGGGTCAGGAACTCGCCTTTGCGAATATCCAGATTCAGGTCTTTGACGATCAGCGACTCGCCGTCGTAGCTCTTCTGCACACCACGGAAGCTGACCAGCACTTCGCCGGTTGCAGCGTTCGAATTCACCTCACTCATACCTGCACCTTCTTGTTGGATGACTGCTGTGACCCAAGACTAGAGAAGGCAGAAGGTGGCGCAAATCGGGGGTGCTGAGAGAATGCCATCAGCCGGATGGAAACTTGCGGGTAGGGATTGCCCTACAAGGGTGGCGTTTTCAGACACGTTGATAGCCGTGCTGCCCCCTTCGCTGGCAAGCCCGCCCCCACAAGGTTTGTCGGTACACGCCGAACCTGTGGCGGCTGGCTTGCCAGCGAAGGGATCAACCCGATGTCGTTTTTGGAACACTCACACCAGCTTGTGCTCCATCGCATACTTCACCAGCTCGGCCAGCGAAGTCACATTCAGCTTCTGCATCAGGCGCGCCTTGTGGGTGCTGATGGTCTTGTTGCTCAGCGCCAGCTGCTGGGCAATATCGTTGACGTTCGCCCCCTGGGCCAACCGTTCGAACACCGAGAACTCGCGCTCCGACAGCATCGAGTGCAGGGGGCGCGAATCCGTCAGCCCCACCTCGAACACCATGCGGTCGGCCAGGTCCGGATCGATGTAGCGCCCGCCCCCCGCCACCCGGCGAATCGCGGTCAGCAGCAGCGCCGGATCACTGTCCTTGGTCGCGTACCCCGCCGCGCCGATCTTCAGCGCCCGCGCCGCCATCTGCGCTTCGTCATGCATCGACAGCACCAGGATCGCCGGCGGCGCGCTCAACGCGCGAATTCGCGGTATCGCCTCCAGCCCGTTCACCCCCGGCATCGAGATATCCAGCAACACCACCTCGCATTCGGTGTGGCGCAAGGCTTCGAGCAACTGCTCGCCATTGCCGGCCTCGCCCACCACCTGCATGTCCTTGGCCAGGCCGATCAACTGCTTGATGCCCTCGCGCACGATGGTGTGGTCTTCGGCAACCAATACTCGAATCACTGTCAGCTCCTGTCGTTGTTCAGGGGGATGCGTACGCTCAACGTGGTGCCCTCGCCCGGTTCGCTGTCCAGGCGCATGCTGCCGCCCAGCATCAGCACGCGCTCGCGCATGCCCACCAGGCCGAACGAGGTCGGGCGCTGGTCACTCTGCACGAAACCCACGCCGTCGTCGCTGATGGTCAGGCACAGCATCGCACCGTCCAGGCCCAGGTTGATCTGCACAGTATGCGCGTGGGCGTGGCGCATGACGTTGGTCAGGGCCTCCTGCAGAATGCGGAACAGGCTGGTGGCCTTGGCGTCGCTGAGCGGCGGCAGGTTGTCCGGTACCTCGACCAGGCACGGGATCTGCGTGCGGGCCTCGAAACGTCGGGCCTGCCACTCGATGGCCGAGGCAATGCCGGCATCCAGAATCGGCGGGCGCAAGGCCGTGGCGACGTCGCGCACCAGCTGGAACAGCTGCGCGATCAGGCGCTTCATGCTGCCCAGGCGCTCGTTCAGGCCCGGGTCCAGCCCGGCATAGGCCAGCTCGCACATCGAGGTTTCCAGCTTGAGCACGGTCAGCATCTGCCCGAGCTCATCATGCACCTCGCGAGCGATCCGCGCTTTCTCTTCCTCGCGCACGCTCTCCAGGTGCGCCGACAGTTCGCGCAGCTGCTCCTGGGAGCGCGCCAGTTCCAGCTCGGCGCGCTTGCTCTGGCTGATGTCCCATACCACCCCGTCCCACACCACGCGGCCGTCGCGCAGATTGCGGGTACTGGCCTTGATGTCGGCCCAGCGCTGCTCACCCTGGCGCGTGACGATGCGGCCCTGCCACGACCAGTCCTGGTCGGTGGCCAGCGCCTGGTCCTGCACGCGGTGATAGTCGGCGCGGTCTTCGCTGTGCACCAGGTTGCGCAAGCCCATGTCCGGGTGCTGCAGTTCGATGGGCGAGTAGCCGACCAGGGCCTCGCTGCCTTCGCTGATATAGGGGAACTCCAGGTCGCCGATCGCCGGGTTACGTTCCAGCCGGAACACCAGCCCCGGCACGTTGCCGGCAATGCCCTTGAGCCGCGCCTCGCTCTCGCGCAGCGCCGCCAGGGCACGGCGGCGCTCGGTGACGTCATTGATGAACACCACCAGGTATTCGGCATCGCGAAAGCGCAAGAAGCTCAACGACACATCCACCGGTACCAGGCTGCCATCGGCGCGCAGGCACTGGGTCTCGAAGCGCTGCGCCGCCTCGTCGCTGGCCCGTGCACGCTTCCACAGGTCCAGCCAGCGGTCCATGTGCAGGTTGGGCTCGATATCGATCAGCGGGCGATCGTTCAGCGCCCCCGAGGTATAGCCGAGCATGCTTTCGACCGCGCGGTTGGCGTAGCGCACATGGCTGTCCCAATGCACCCACAGGATGCCCACGGTGCTCTGGTCGAGGGAGAACTGGCTCAGGCGCAGCGCCTCTTCGCGGGCCAGGCGCTTGGCGATGTTTTCCCGCGCAGCCAGCAGATTAAGTTCCAACTGCTGTTGCTGGCGCCGCTGCCAGATCACGATGAAGACGCAACTGAAGAACAGCGCCGCGAACAGCAACGCCAGGTTCTGCCAGAACCCCGGTGACTCGCTCAGGCGCGGGTAGCGGGGTTGCAGCCAGCGGTTGTGCAACTGCTCCAGGTCCTTGGCCGGGATGGCCTGCAGGCCGACCTCGATGATGTCGGCCAGTATCGGCCAGTCACGCCGCGAGCCCACCCGCAGCAACTGCGGCAAACCGATGTCGCCCACCACCACCAGATCGCTGAATTCGTTCTCGCGCGACAACCGGCTCAACTGCGCTTCATCCAGCACCGCGTAGCGCACCTGCTCGCTGAGCAATAGCTGCAAGGCCTGGCGCTCGGCCGGCACGCCTTGAAGATTCAGGTTGGAATAGGTCGCGCGCAGATAGTCGGCCAGCGAACTGGGCATGCGCACCGCCACTCGCTCGTTTTCGGCGAGCCGCTCCAGGTCCACTGCCATCGAGCCGTTGCGCGGGCCCACGATCAACTGCGGTACGCGCATGTAGGGGTCGCTGAACAACCAGCGACGCAGGCTGGCCGGGGTCTGGGTCAGCCCTGGCGCCAGGTCGATCTCGCCGCCGGCCAGGGCATGCTCGAGCGCGGCCTGGTCGGGGAAGTTGCGCCACGTCAGGTCCAGGTCCAATGCCCTGCCCAGCCAGTTCATCAGCTCGACGTTGACACCCGACAGCTGCTGCAGGCGCCGGTCGAACTGCGCGAACGGAGCCTGCAACACCAGGCCCACCCGCAAGCTGCGGTGCTGGTCGAGCCATTGCTGTTGCGCCGGGGCCAGGCGTACCGCAGCCGGTACGGATGCCTGCTCCGCGTTCGCCATAAAGGGCCAGCACAAGCAGCCGATAAACAACAGGCAGCGCAAACGCATCATCTTGAATCTCGTCAATGAAGGGACCGCCATCGAACATGGCCGTCGTCGACAAATACCATTAGGCTGCCGGTATCACTCTGGCCTGGATCGATCAATGTTCGTACTCAAACGCACGGCGCTTTCGGCGCTATGCCTGTCCTTGATACTACCTTGTACCGCACAAGTTCTGGCGCAGGAAACGCCGGCCGCCGACGCCGATGCCGCGCCGGCCACGCGCCAGGCGCTGCCCGAGCGCAGCCAGGAAGACGCCCAGGCCCTGGAGCGGCAAGTGCCCAAGGACGAGCAGCAAACCCTGCAGGCCGGCAGCGACAGCTTCCTGGCCCTGTGGAAACCTGCCAACACCCCGGCACCCGAAGGCGTGGTGATCATCGTCCCGGGTGCCGGCGAGAGCGCCGACTGGCCACGCACCGTCGGCCCCCTGCGGCGCAAGTTCCCCGATGCAAAATGGGCCAGTCTGAGCCTGAGCCTGCCGGATCTGCTGGCCGAGAGCCCGGTGGCCCGCAAGGAAACCCCGGCACCGCCCCCGCAACCGGACAAGGACGTGAAGGGCGCACCGGCCAAGGCCACGCCGGCCGATGCCAATGCCAACATCGCCCAGGCCACCGCAGCAGAAACCGAAAACAGCGAAAGCGCCGAAGCGCCCGCCAGTACCGATCCGGCGGCCAGTGAAAAGGCCGACGCCGAGCGCATCTTCGCCCGCCTGGATGCCGCCGTCGCCTACGCACAGCAGCAGAACGCACGCGGTGTGGTGCTGCTGGGCAGCGGCAGCGGTGCCTACTGGTCAGCCCGTTACATCAGCGAACGGCAACCGCCGCAGGTGCAAAAGCTGGTGATGGTCGCTGCGCAGAACCCGGCCCGCGTCGAACACAGCCTCGACAGCCTGGCCGCCACGCTCAAGCTGCCGACCGCCGACTTCTACTATGCCAACCAGGCCGGCGCCAGGCAGGCGGCCGTGAACCGCCTGCAGGCCAGCAAGCGACTCAAGGACAGCAGCTACCACCAGGTCGCCCTGACGGCCATGCCCGGCAACCAGGCTGCCGAGCAGGAGCAACTGTTCCGCCGCATTCGCGGCTGGCTGAGCCCGCAAGCGGTCGACTAGAAGCCGCGCCGCTTGCGTACCACCGCGTAGGCCTGATGCAGGTCACGGGTACGCTCGGTGGCGTCGCGCACCTGCGCCGGGCTCGCGCCGCTACCCACCAGTTTGTCCGGATGGTGCCGGCTGAGCAGGCGCCGGTAGGCCTGCTTGACCTGTACAGGCTCGGTCTCGGGTAACACCCCCAGCAAGCGCAGGGCCTCGGGATAGCTGATACCCTGATTGCCCAGGGCCGCCCGGTGCGGCTCGTAGTCGCTGGCCAGTGCCTGCACCCGGGTCGTCGACCAGCCCAGCTGCTGCCCCCACTGCATCAGCAGTTCGCGCTCGTGACGCCCTACCCGGCCATCGGCCCAGACCATGCGCCAGCAGGCACGCAGCAAGCCTTCGGCAGCATGGGGTTGCTGCTTGAGGCGACGCAGGTGCGGGTGCAGGCGCTCGCTGCCGCTCTTGCCCCGGTTGAATGCGGCAATCGCGCGCAGACGTGCCGGTTCGCTCATCTCCAGGCGCTGCATTTCCTGACGCGCCTGCTGGATATGTCCGTCGACCACCCGCCCTTCACTCTTGGCCAGGCGCCCAAGCAGCACGAACAGCACTTCGTCGTCGCGCAGCACCGCGCGCCCGCCCAGACGCTCGCGCAGGTGCGCCCAACTGTGCAGTTGCAGACGGCGGTCCATCGCCTGACCGAGCAATGCCCCCAGCAACGCCCCTGGAATGCTGGCGATGGCAAAACCCGCTCCGGCACCAATCACTGTGCTCGGCCACAACATGTCAGCGGCGCTCGGCGAGCAGGCGCTCGACTTCGGCAAGGCGTTCGAGGGTACCCACATCCACCCACTGGCCAGTGAAATGCTCCCCACTGACCAGGCCCTTGGCCATCGCCTGGCGAAACAGCGGTGCCAGCTTGAAGGCGCCGGCCTGGCAACCGTCGAACAGTTCCGGGTGCAGCACGGCGATCCCGCTGTAGGTCAAGGTCGGCGAAACCGCGTCGGCATCCTTGACCTGCCCGGCCTGCAGGCGGAAGTCACCTTTGCCGTGATGGCCCGGGTTGTCCACCAGCACCAGGTGCGCCAGCCCGGACAGAGACACAGGCAGGCGGCTGAAGTCGTACTCGGTCCAGATGTCGCCGTTGATCAGCGCAAAAGGCGCGTCGCCAAGCAGCGGCAGCGCCTTGTAGATCCCGCCACCGGTTTCCAGTGGTTCGCCTTCGGCGGAATAGCGGATGCTCAGGCCCAGTTGCGCGCCATCGCCCAGGTGCTCTTCGATCTGCTGCCCCAGCCAGGCATGATTGATCACCACCTCGGTGAAGCCCGCCCTCGCCAGGGCGCGCAGGTGATACTCGATCAACGGCACGCCGGCCACCGGCACCAGCGGCTTGGGTGTATGCAGGGTCAGCGGGCGCATGCGCTCGCCCTTGCCTGCGGCCAGAATCATCGCCTTCATGCGCGCGCCCCGCCTGCGGCCTGCAGGCTGTCGATCAGTTCATCCAGCTCGGCCAGCTCAGGGCGGCGGGCGATCACTTCATCTATATAAGCAAAGAACCGCGGCACATCGGCCAGGTAGCGCGGCTTGCCGTCACGGTGGCAGATGCGCGCGAAGATGCCGATCACCTTGAGGTGGCGCTGCACGCCCATCAGGTCGCTGGCACGCTGGAAGTCCTCGAAATCGGCCTGCACCGGTACGCCCAGAGCCTGCGCCCGCTGCCAGTAGTCCTTGAGCCAGCCCTCCACCCGTGCCTGCGGCCAACTGAGGAAGGCGTCCTTGAACAGACAGGTGATGTCGTAGGTCACCGGGCCGTACACCGCATCCTGGAAATCCAGCACGCCCGGGTTGGGCACACTCTGCATCAGGTTGCGCGGCATGTAGTCACGGTGCACCAGCACCTTGGGCTGGGCCAGGGCGCTGTCGATCAGCAGGGTGCTGATGCGTTGCCAGGCCGCCTGCTGCTCATTATTCATCTGCAGGCCCAGTTCACGGCCCACGTACCACTCTGGGAACAGCTCCAGCTCGCGGCGCAGCAGGGCCACGTCATAACTGGGCAACGGCGCCTGCATCGGCAGTTGCTGGAAGGCCAGCAGCGCCTGGATGGCATCGTCGAACAGGCCATCGGCGTTGTCGCTGGTGATCACATCGAGGTAGGTGTGGTTGCCCAGATCACTCAGCAGCAGGAAGCCGCGCTCGAGATCCTGAGCGTGAATTTGCGGCACATTGACCTCGGCGCTGGCCAATAAATGAGCAATTTCCACAAAAGGCCGGCAGTTTTCCTGCGGCGGCGGGGCATCCATCACAATAAAACTGCGTCCTTCGGCGGCCCAGCGGAAGTAGCGGCGAAAGCTCGCGTCGCTGCTGGCAGCGGTCAGGCAGCCCGCTGGAACCGGACCCCAGCCCTGTTTATGGAAAAGATTTGCCAGCTGTTCGGCCAGCCATACATTCAGGTGTTGCAGGCGTACATCATGTTCGGGCATTACATGGGTCTCCGACGGCCCTAGCCGTCAAGCGGGTCATGCTTTATTATCCAGCATCTTTTTCAGACCATCGAGAGGCGTGCGGCCCCACACGCGGGCAGATGGCACGCAGGAAGCCCGGACTAATAAGATGGCATTGAAATCCCCCGCGTTTCGTAAAAAATTCCCGTTGCTCGTCACCGGCGGTCTGCTGGCGATGCAACCCCTGGCCACGTCGTACGTGGTGGCTGCCGAGCAGTTCGACTGCCAAGTTTCCGCTGCCGGAGGTTGGGACTGCAAGCCCAAGACCAGCACCGCGAACCTGCCACCACGCCCTGTGCATGACGGTGCGGCGGTCAGCTCGACCGGCGAAACGCCTGCCCAGAGCGCTGACGGCAGTGCCGAAGCGGCGGGCAAGGGCCCAGCACTCGTCACCGAAACCAAGGGGCGCGGCCTGAAGGCACGCAGCGCCGACTACAGCCATCTGGACTGGGTACCACGCGATCAGCTGACCCCTGCCCAGCTCGCCGAAGCCGGCCCGTATTGCTCCGGTGCCTACATCGAGCCAACCCGTCCGGGCATGGATGACACCACGCCCAAGGACGAGTCGCCGACCTTCATCGGTGCCAAGGTATCGCGCTACCAGCAGGAGCAGCAGATCGCCACCCTCGCCGGTGACGTGGTGATGCGCCAGGGCAGCATGCAGGTCGAGGCCGACGAGGCCAATCTGTATCAGGCCGAGAACCGTGGCGAACTGAGCGGCAACGTGAAGATCCGCGACAACGGTTCGCTGGTGGTTGGCGATCACGCCGACATCCAGCTCGACACCGGTGAAGCCAAGGTCGACAACGCCGAGTACGTGATGCACAAGTCGCGTATCCGAGGTAACGCGCTGTACGCCAAGCGTGCCGAAAACGCGATCATTCGCCTCAAGGACGGTACCTACACCACCTGCGAGCCGAACAGCAACGCCTGGCAGCTCAAGGGCAACAACATCACGCTGAACCCGGCCACCGGTTTCGGTACCGCGACCAACGTCACCTTGCGGGTCAAGGATGTACCGGTGTTCTACACCCCGTACATCTACTTCCCGATCGATGACCGGCGCCAGTCCGGCTTCCTGCCGCCATCGTTCAGTACCAGCAGCGACACCGGCTTCATGCTGGTCACGCCGTACTACTTCAACCTGGCACCGAACTACGACGCCACCTTGTATCCACGCTACATGGCCAAGCGCGGCCTGTTGATGGAAGGCGAGTTCCGCTACCTGACCAAGTCCAGCGAAGGGCAGTTCGGTGGTGCGTGGCTGAATGACGAGGAGGACGAGCGCAAGCGCCAGTCCGACTACAAAGAAAAGCGCTGGATGATCAACTGGCAGCACAAGGGTGGCCTGGACGAGCGCCTGATGACCGAGGTCGATTACACCAACATCAGCGATCCCTACTACTTCCAGGACCTGGAAACGGATCAGCTCGGCGTAGAAAGTACCGACTATATCAACCAGCAGGGTGCGTTGACCTATCGTGGCGACAGTTACACTGCGCGGTTGAATATGCAGGACTACAAACTGGCGACTATCAGCCAGATCACTCCGTATGGCCGTCTGCCCCAGGTTACTTTTGGCGGCAGGCTACCCTACCATCCCGGGGGCCTGGACTTTGCCTACAGTACCGAGTTCGTGCGTTTCGATCGTGACTTGCGCGAGGGTAACTTCGTAGACAAGGACGACCGCTCCGCGCCGTGGTATGACACCCGAGTATCCGGCCTGGCGCGTGCCAACGGCGACCGGATCAATCTCGCTCCTAGCATGAGCTTGCCGCTGAACGCCTCTTATGGCTACGTCAGACCTTCGCTGACATATGTCTACACCAATTACCAGCTGGATCTGGACCAACGCGGCAAACAGACACTTGCAGCAGATGAACAATTCAATAGTTCACAAGATCGAAGCGTGCCCATTTTCAGCGTCGACAGCGGTCTGTACTTCGACCGCGACACGCAGTGGTTCGGCAAGGACTACCGCCAGACACTGGAACCGCGCCTGTTCTACCTGTACGTCCCATACAAGGACCAGACGGACATTCCGGTTTTCGATACCGGCGAATCGACTTTCAGCTATGCAACCTTGTTCCGCGAAAACCGCTTCAGTGGTACAGACCGAATCGGCGACGAAAACAAACTGTCGTTGGGTTTGACAAACCGCTGGATCGAAGACAACGGTTTCGAACGTCAACGTTTGAGCGTTGGCCAGGCGCTGTACTTCAAGGATCGCAAGGTTCAGTTGCCACGTATCGATTACCGCACGCGCAACGACGCGCAATCCGACGTCTCGCCCTACGCGCTGGAATATCAGTTCCGCTTCAACCGCGACTGGCGCGTGAACTCCGACTTCAACTGGGACCCGGATACCCGCAGTACGCGTTCCGGCAGCGCCATGTTCCACTACCAGCCGGAAGACAACGTCAACAAGATCGTCAACCTGGGTTATCGCTATCGCAACGACGGGGTTCGCTACGATCAGAGCACCGGTCGCTGGCTGGTGGGTGGTGGCGACTACGGCACCCCGGGACAACCTGGCTACGTGAAGGACTACTACAAGATCCAGCAACATGACTTCTCCGTCATGTGGCCGATCGTTCCGCAGTGGACTGCAATCGCCCGTTGGCAGCACGACTACAACCGCAACCGCACCCTGGAAGCCATGGGCGGTTTCGAGTACGACAACTGCTGCTGGAAGCTGCGTCTGATCAACCGCTACTGGATCGATTACGACGAATACAGCCAGGACGCACCCTCCAACGAAAAAGGCGACCATGGGATCTTCCTGCAGATCGTGCTGAAAGGCCTCGGTGGTGTAGTGGGTAAAAAGGTCGAAACTTTCCTCGACGAAGGCATTCAAGGTTACCGTGCACGTGAAGACCAAGCTTATTGATTGTCTGCGCCCGCTGATGCTGGGCGCTGTATTACTGAGCAGCACCGCGCACGCCGCGGTGCAGACCCTGGACAAGGTGGTGGCCATCGTCGACAACGACGTGGTCATGCAAAGCCAGCTGGACCAGCGCGTGCGCGAGGTTGAACAGACCATCGCCAAGCGCGGCGGCGCCACACCTCCGCCCGGCGTGCTCGACCAGCAGGTGCTGGAGCGCCTGATCGTGGAAAACCTGCAACTGCAGATTGGCGATCGTTCCGGCATCCGCATCACCGACGAAGAGCTCAACCAGGCCATGGACACCATTGCCCAGCGCAACGGCATGAACATGAGCCAGTTCCGTGCGGCCCTGGCCCATGACGGCCTGTCGTTCGATGACGCCCGCGAGCAGGTCCGTCGCGAGATGATCATCAGCCGCGTGCGCCAGCGCCGGGTAGCCGAACGCATCCAGGTTTCGGAACAGGAAGTGAAGAACTTCCTCGCCTCGGACCTGGGCAAGATGCAGTTGTCCGAAGAGTTCCGCCTGGCCAACATCCTGATCCCGACCCCGGAAAGCGCCAACTCGGCGGCTATCCAGGCGGCTGGCCAGCAAGCGGCCGCGATCTACCAGCAGCTCAAGCAAGGCGCCGACTTCGCCCAGCTGGCGACTGCCCGTTCGGCCAGCGAGAACGCACTGGAAGGTGGCGAGATGGGCTGGCGCAAGGCCGCCCAGCTGCCCCCTCCTTTCGATCGCCTGCTCAGCACCATGGCTGTGGGTGACGTGACCGAGCCTGTACGCACACCGGGTGGCTTCATCATCCTGAAGCTGCAGGAAAAGCGCGGCGGCCAGACACAGCTGCGCGACGAAGTGCATGTTCGCCACATCCTGATCAAGCCAAGCGAAGTGCGCAGCGAAGCCGCCACCCAGCAACTGGCGGAAAAGCTCTATGAACGCATCAGCGCCGGCGAAGATTTCGCCGAGCTGGCGAGGAGCTTCTCCGAAGATCCGGGTTCGGCGCTCAATGGCGGCGACCTCAACTGGGTCGATCCGAACGCACTGGTACCCGAGTTCCGCGAAGTCATGGCCAGCACCCCTCAGGGTCAGCTGTCCAAGCCGTTCCAGACCCAATACGGCTGGCACGTACTGGAAGTCCTGGGTCGTCGCTCCACCGACAGCACCGAACAGGCACGCGAGCAGCAAGCCATGAACGTGCTGCGCAACCGCAAGTACGACGAAGAGCTGCAAAGCTGGCTGCGTCAGATCCGCGACGAAGCCTATGTTGAAATCAAGCTTCCTGGCGCCGACCAGGCAGCCCAGTGAAACACCAGCGCTTCGCCCTGACACCCGGCGAGCCGGCCGGCATAGGACCAGACCTGTGCCTGCTGCTCGCCGAGCATGCCCAGCCCCACCCCCTGATCGCCATTACCAGTCGTGACCTGCTCGTCGAGCGGGCCGCGCAACTGGGCGTGACCGTCACGCTGCTGCCTGTCAGCCCCGACGCCTTCCCGGATGCGCCTGCCCCTGCGGGCAGCCTGTACGTGTGGGACACGCCGCTGGCAAGCCGGGTAGTCGCCGGGCAGCTGGACAAACGCAACGCCGCCTTCGTACTGCAAACCCTGACCCGTGCGGGCCAGGGCTGCCTTGACGGGCACTTTGCCGGGATGATCACCGCGCCCGTGCACAAGGGCGTGATCAACGAAAGCGGCATTGCGTTTTCCGGGCATACCGAATTCCTCGCCGAGCTCACCCACACCGCGCAAGTGGTGATGATGCTTGCCACCCGCGGGCTGCGCGTGGCCCTGGTGACCACGCACCTGCCGCTGCGCGCAGTGGCCGACGCCATCACCGCCGAACGCCTGGAGCGGGTCACGCGGATCCTGCATGCCGACCTGCAGAGCAAGTTCGGCATCGCCCAGCCACGCATCCTGGTGTGCGGGCTCAACCCGCATGCGGGTGAAGGCGGCCACCTGGGCAGCGAAGAAATAGACATCATCGAACCGACATTGGCGCGCCTGCGCAGCGAAGGCATGGACCTGCGCGGCCCGTTGCCTGCCGACACCCTGTTTACCCCCAAATATCTGGAGCACTGCGACGCAGTGCTGGCGATGTACCACGACCAGGGCCTGCCCGTGCTCAAGTACAAGGGCTTCGGCGCCGCCTTGAACGTTACCCTGGGCCTGCCGATCATTCGCACATCGGTGGACCACGGCACCGCCCTGGACCTTGCCGGCACCGGCAGGATCGACACCGGCAGCCTGCAGGTCGCACTGGAAACCGCCTACCAGATGGCCGAGACCCATTTATGACCGAGCAATACCAACACAAGGCGCGCAAGCGCTTCGGCCAGAACTTTCTGCACGACGCCGGCGTCATCGACCGCATCCTGCGCTCGATCAGCGCCAAGGCAGGTGAGCGCCTGCTGGAAATCGGTCCGGGCCAGGGCGCCCTGACCCAGGGCCTGCTCAACAGCGGCGGCCAGCTGGATGTGGTGGAGCTGGACAAGGACCTGGTACCGATCCTCAACCAGCAGTTCGCCGACCGTGACAACTTCCGCCTGCACCAGGGCGATGCGCTCAAGTTCGACTTCACCAGCCTGGGCGCCGCGCCGCGCAGCCTGCGGGTAGTCGGCAACCTGCCATACAACATTTCTACCCCACTGATCTTTCACCTGCTGGCCAACGCCGAGCTGATCCGCGACATGCACTTCATGCTGCAGAAGGAAGTGGTCGAGCGCCTGGCCGCCGGCCCGGGCGGTGGCGACTGGGGCCGCCTGTCGATCATGGTGCAGTACCACTGCCGCGTGGAACACCTGTTCAACGTCGGCCCGGGGGCGTTCAACCCACCGCCCAAGGTCGATTCGGCCATCGTGCGCCTGGTGCCCCACACCACCCTGCCGCACCCGGCAAAGGACCATCGCCTGCTCGAGCGCATCGTGCGCGAAGCGTTCAACCAGCGCCGCAAGACACTGCGCAACACCTTGAAGGCCCTGCTCAGCAGCGACGAGATCGCCGCCGCCGGTGTCGATGGCAGCCTGCGCCCCGAGCAACTGGACCTGGCCGCCTTCGTGCGCCTGGCCGACAAGCTGGCCGAACAGCCGCAGTAACACCTGATAACGGCCGGTCATGCCCGCATGACTGGCCGGCAACCCCGCCGATAGCCTAGACTGATGCCATTGCCGTATTCGCGTCTGTTGCCAAGGCCCTCTTGAATGTCCGATCCCCGCTATCAGGTCGACGTCGACGTCGTCACCCGCTTCCTCAAAGAACATTCCGATCCCGAAAACGACCGCTTTGCCTTTGCCTACACCATTACCGTGCACAACAACGGTTCGGTGGCGGCCAAGCTGATGTCGCGTCACTGGCTCATCACCAATGGCGATGGCCAGGTGGAAGAGGTCAAGGGCGCCGGGGTGATTGGCCAGCAGCCGCTGATCGAGCCTGGCCAGAGCCACACCTATAGCAGTGGTGCCGTGCTCAGCACCCAGGTGGGCACCATGGAAGGCAGCTATCAGATGTTCGCCGAGGATGGCATCCGTTTCGAGGCCCCGATCAAGGCGTTCCGCCTGGCCGTACCCGGGTCGCTGCACTGATGGCGGTGTATGCCGTCGGCGATCTCCAGGGCTGCCTGCAACCGCTCAAATGCCTGCTCGAGCGGGTGAACTTCAACCCGTCGGTCGACCGCCTGTGGCTGGTCGGCGACCTGGTCAACCGCGGCCCCGAGTCGCTGGAAACCCTGCGCTATCTGTACGCCATGCGCGACTCGCTGGTGTGCGTGCTGGGCAACCACGACCTGCACCTGCTGGCCGCCTGGCACAACATCGAGCGCCTGAAGAAAAGCGACACCCTGCGCGAGATTCTCGACGCCCCGGATGCCGACGAACTGCTCGACTGGCTGCGCCGACAAAAGCTGCTGCATTACGACGAGCAGCGCGGCGTGGCGATGGTGCATGCCGGCATTCCACCGCAGTGGACCCTGGGCAAGGCGCTGGAGCTGGCTGGCGAGGTCGAAGAAGTGCTACGCGATGACAATCGGCTCAAGCTCTATCTGGACGGCATGTACGGCAACGAGCCGAACAAGTGGAGCAAGAACCTGGGCGGGGTTGAACGCCTGCGGGTCATCACCAATTATTTCACCCGCATGCGCTTCTGCACCGCCGAGGGCAAACTGGACCTCAAGGGCAAGGAAGGCGCCGACACCGCCCCACCCGGCTACAAACCGTGGTTCGCCCACAAGGGCCGTCGCTCGCGTCACGTGAAGATCATCTTTGGTCACTGGGCAGCCCTCGAGGGCCGCTGCACCGAGCCAGGCGTGTACGCACTGGATACCGGCTGCGTGTGGGGCGGTGCGATGACCCTGTTCAATGTCGATACCGGCCAGTACCACCGCTGCGATTGCACCGAAGAAGGCACCGTACGCCCGCTGGCCAGCCCCGTGCAACCGGCTAGAATAGCCGATCAATCCTGAAGGACCCGCCCATGAGCGAATTCAAACGTATCCCTCCAGAGCAGGCTCAGGCGCTGCGTGAGCAAGGCGCCGTGGTGGTCGATATCCGCGACCAGCCCACCTTTGCCAACGGCCACATCACCGGCGCCCGCCACCTGGACAACCAGTCGGTCGCCGATTTCATCCGCGGCGCCGACCTCGACGCCCCTACCGTGGTGGTCTGCTACCACGGCAACTCCAGCCAGAGCGCGGCCGCGTATCTGGTCAGCCAGGGTTTTTCCGACGTCTACAGCCTCGACGGCGGCTTCGAGCTGTGGCGCGCCACCTTCCCGGCAGAAACCGCCCAGGGCTCTGCCGAATAATTTTTTTGTTGGCCTGCAGCCCGCGCCCTGCGCGGGCTCGCGCCAGACCAGACGAACGGTCGTGGCGAACTAATCGCCCAACCGCCCTTGACCTCGCCGATTACCAACTATCCTTAAGCCCAGGCCATCCAAAAAGGGGAGAGCCGGTACACCGGCGTGCGGGTCATCGGTAAGGTTCCAAGGGTGTTCTGGGGGGTATACAGCAGGCGGCAGTGCCGTCTGCATGCCAGCATCAACTGATCGATCCGACGTCGGCTCCACGTATCGAGCGAGGTGACGTCATGAGTATTTTTAGCCACTTCCAACAACGTTTCGAGTCCACCCGTCAGGAAGAGCTCTCGCTGCAGGAGTATCTTGAGCTCTGCAAGCAGGACCGTAGTGCCTATGCGTCGGCGGCCGAACGCCTGTTGATGGCTATTGGTGAGCCGGAACTGGTCGACACGTCGAACAACTCGCGGCTGTCGCGGATCTTCTCCAACAAGGTGATCCGGCGCTACCCCGCCTTCGAAGACTTCCATGGCATGGAAGAATGCATCGACCAGATCGTTTCCTACTTCCGCCATGCCGCACAGGGCCTGGAGGAAAAGAAACAGATCCTCTACCTGCTCGGCCCGGTGGGTGGCGGCAAGTCGTCCCTGGCTGAAAAACTCAAGCAACTGATGGAAAAGGTGCCCTTCTACGCCATCAAGGGCTCGCCGGTGTTCGAGTCCCCGCTGGGGCTGTTCAACGCCACCGAGGACGGCGCCATCCTCGAAGAGGACTTCGGCATCCCGCGCCGCTACCTGAACACCATCATGTCGCCCTGGGCGACCAAGCGCCTGGCCGAGTTCGGCGGCGACATCAGCCAGTTCAAGGTGGTCAAGCTCTACCCCTCGATCCTCAACCAGATCGCCGTGGCCAAGACCGAGCCGGGCGACGAGAACAACCAGGACATCTCGGCGCTGGTGGGCAAGGTCGATATCCGCAAGCTCGAGGAATTCCCGCAGAACGACGCCGACGCCTACAGCTATTCGGGCGCACTGTGCCGGGCCAACCAGGGCCTGATGGAATTCGTCGAGATGTTCAAGGCACCAATCAAGGTCCTGCACCCGCTGCTCACCGCCACCCAGGAGGGCAACTACAACAGCACCGAGGGCCTCGGCGCCATCCCCTACTCTGGGATTCTGCTGGCCCACTCCAACGAATCGGAATGGCACAGCTTTCGCAACAACAAGAACAACGAGGCGTTCATCGACCGGATCTACATCGTCAAGGTGCCGTACTGCCTGCGCGTGAGCGACGAGATCAAGATCTACGACAAGCTGCTGTTCAACAGCTCCCTGGCCAAGGCCCACTGCGCACCCGACACCCTGAAGATGCTGGCCCAGTTCACGGTGCTGTCGCGCCTCAAGGAGCCGGAGAACTCGAACATCTACTCCAAGATGCGCGTGTATGACGGCGAGAACCTCAAGGACACCGATCCGAAGGCCAAGTCGATCCAGGAGTACCGCGACTCGGCCGGTGTCGACGAAGGCATGAACGGTCTGTCGACCCGCTTCGCCTTCAAGATCCTGTCCAAGGTGTTCAACTTCGACCCCCATGAAATCGCGGCCAACCCGGTGCACCTGCTGTACGTGCTGGAGCAGCAGATCGAACAGGAACAGTTCCCGGCCGAGGTGCGCGAGCGCTACCTGCGCTACCTCAAGGAATACCTGGCACCGCGCTACATCGAGTTCATCGGCAAGGAAATCCAGACCGCCTACCTGGAGTCCTACAGCGAATACGGGCAGAACATCTTCGACCGTTATGTGCTGTACGCCGACTTCTGGATTCAGGACCAGGAGTACCGCGACCCCGAAACCGGCGAGATCCTCAACCGCATCGCCCTCAACGAGGAGCTGGAGAAGATCGAGAAACCGGCTGGCATCAGCAATCCGAAGGATTTCCGCAACGAGATCGTCAACTTCGTGCTGCGCGCGCGGGCCAACAACAACGGCAAGAACCCGACCTGGCTGAGCTACGAAAAACTGCGGGTGGTGATCGAGAAGAAAATGTTCTCCAACACCGAAGACCTGCTGCCGGTCATCAGCTTCAACGCCAAGGCGAGCAAGGAGGACCAGCAGAAGCACAACGACTTCGTTACGCGAATGGTCGAACGCGGCTACACGGACAAACAGGTCCGGCTGCTCTCGGAGTGGTACCTGCGGGTCAGGAAATCGCAATAAGCGGCAAGCGTCAGGCTGTCAACTGCAAGCCCGGAGTATACGCCGGGCCTGCAGCGACAGCGCTGCCCATCTTGAAGCTAGAAGCTTGAAGCTTGCAGCTACTGCCTACTCCCGGAGGGGCCTATGAGCTATGTGATCGACCGACGCCTGAACGGCAAGAACAAGAGCACGGTCAACCGCCAGCGCTTTCTGCGGCGTTACCGTGACCACATCAAGAAGGCCGTCGAAGAGGCCGTGAGCCGTCGCTCCATCACCGACATGGAGCATGGCGAGCAGATCAGCATTCCTGGCAGGGATATCGACGAACCGGTACTGCACCATGGACGCGGCGGCAAGCAGACCGTCGTACACCCGGGCAACAAGGAATTCACCGCCGGCGAACATATCGCGCGTCCGCAGGGCGGCGGTGGAGGCGGCGGCAAGGGCAAGGCCGGCAATTCCGGCGAAGGCATGGACGAGTTCGTCTTCCAGATCACCCAGGAAGAGTTCCTCGAGTTCATGTTCGAAGACCTCGAGCTGCCCAACCTGGTCAAGCGTCACCTGACCGGCACCGACACCTTCAAGACCGTGCGCGCGGGCATCAGCAATGAAGGCAACCCCTCGCGCATCAATATCATCCGCACCCTGCGCTCTGCCCATGCGCGGCGCATTGCGCTGTCGGGCAGCAGCCGCGCCAAACTGCGCGCCGCCCAGGAAGAACTGGCACGTCTGAAGCGTGAAGAGCCAGACAACTTCGGCGATATCCAGGAAATCGAAGGGGAAATAGAACGTCTGAGTGCACGTATCCACCGCGTTCCCTTTCTCGACACCTTCGACCTCAAGTACAACCTGCTGGTCAAGCAGCCCAACCCCAGTTCCAAGGCCGTGATGTTCTGTCTGATGGACGTGTCCGGCTCCATGACCCAGGCCACGAAGGACATCGCCAAGCGCTTCTTCATCCTGCTTTACCTGTTCCTGAAGCGAAACTACGACAAGATCGAGGTGGTGTTCATCCGCCATCACACCAGCGCGCGCGAAGTGGATGAGGAAGAGTTCTTCTATTCCCGCGAGACGGGCGGCACCATCGTCTCCAGCGCCCTGAAACTGATGCAGGAAATCATGGCCGAGCGCTATCAGGCCAGCGAATGGAACATCTACGCGGCCCAGGCTTCGGACGGTGACAACTGGAACGACGACTCGCCCATCTGCCGCGAGATCCTCACCAAGCAGATCATGCCGTTCGTGCAGTACTACACTTACGTCGAGATCACCCCTCGCGAGCACCAGGCCTTGTGGTTCGAATACGAACGCATCGGCGAAGCCTTCGCCGATACCTTCGCCCAGCAGCAGCTGGTGTCGGCCGGCGATATCTACCCGGTCTTCCGTGAACTCTTCCAGCGCAGGTTAGCCACATGACCGCCAGAGAGCAGAAGCGCCAACCCCTTTCCACCGGGTCCGAGTGGACGTTCGAGCTGATCCAGGCATACGACCGCGAAATCAGTCGCCTGGCCGAGCGCTACGCCCTGGACACCTACCCCAACCAGATCGAGGTGATTACCGCCGAGCAGATGATGGACGCCTATGCGTCGGTCGGCATGCCGCTGGGCTATCACCACTGGTCATACGGCAAGCATTTCCTGAGCACAGAAAAATCGTACAGTCGCGGCCAGATGGGCCTGGCCTACGAAATCGTGATCAATTCCGACCCCTGCATCGCCTACCTGATGGAGGAGAACACCATCTGCATGCAGGCGCTGGTGGTAGCGCACGCGTGCTACGGGCACAACAGCTTCTTCAAGGGCAACTACCTGTTCCGCACCTGGACCGACGCCAGCTCGATCATCGACTACCTGGTGTTCGCCAAGCAGTACATCACCCAGTGCGAGGAGCGCCACGGCATCGACGCGGTGGAAGACCTGCTGGACTCCTGCCATGCCCTGATGAACTACGGCGTCGACCGCTACAAGCGGCCCTACCCGATCTCCGCCGAAGAAGAGCGTCGCCGCCAGAAGGACCGCGAAGAACACCTGCAAAAGCAGATCAACGACCTGTGGCGCACCATTCCCAAAGGCACCGACAAGTACAACGAGAAAGACAACGCGCGCTTCCCGGCCGAACCGCAGGAAAACATCCTGTACTTCATCGAGAAGCACGCCCCGCTGCTCGAACCCTGGCAACGCGAGATCGTGCGCATCGTGCGCAAGATCGCACAGTACTTCTACCCGCAACGCCAGACCCAGGTGATGAACGAAGGCTGGGCGACCTTCTGGCACTACACCCTGATGAACGACCTGTACGACGAGGGCCTCGTGACCGAGGGCTTCATGATGGAGTTTCTGCAGTCGCACACCAGCGTGGTGTTCCAGCCAGGCTTCGACAGCCCCTATTACAGCGGCATCAACCCCTATGCCCTGGGTTTTGCCATGTACCGCGACATCCGGCGCATGTGCGAGCACCCCACTGAGGAAGACCGCCGCTGGTTCCCCGAGATTGCCGGCAGCGACTGGCTGTCGACCATCAAGTTCGCCATGAGCAGCTTCAAGGACGAGAGCTTCATCCTGCAGTACCTGTCGCCCACGGTGATTCGCGACCTCAAGCTGTTCAGCATCCTGGACGACGACCAGAAGGACGACCTGCTGGTACCGGCCATCCACGACGAAGCAGGCTACCGCACCATCCGCGAGATCCTGGCCGCGCAATACAACCTGGGCAACCGCGAACCCAACGTGCAGATCTGGAGCATAGACCGGCGTGGCGACCGCTCGCTGACGCTGCGTCACCAGCAACATGACCGCAAACCGCTGGGCGACTCCACCGACGAGGTGCTCAAGCACCTGCACCGCCTGTGGGGCTTCGACATCCATCTGGAGACCCTGCAAGGCGACCAGGTGATGAAGACCCACCACGTCCCCCCAAAGGGCGAACACGGCGAAGGTGACTACGGACGGCTGGACCTGGCTGTCGTCCACCTGTAGCCGCCCGCGCCAACCTCCGTTGTGGCCAGACAGGGTATCCTGTGGCCTCAACGGAGGTTTTTTCATGCAGATCTATAAAGTCGGTGGTGCCGTGCGCGACCGCCTGCTGGGCAGGCCGGTCACCGATATCGACTGGGTGGTGGTGGGTGCGACGGTCGAGCAGATGCAGGCCCAGGGCTACCGTCCGGTGGGGGCCGACTTCCCCGTCTTCCTTCACCCTCACAGCGGTGAAGAATATGCACTGGCGCGTACGGAGCGCAAAAGCGGGCGCGGCTATGGCGGCTTCACCTTCCATGCCAGCCCCGAGGTCACACTGGAAGAAGACCTGGTGCGGCGCGACCTGACCATCAATGCAATGGCCGAGGACGAACAGGGCCGGATCACCGACCCGTACAAGGGCCAGCAGGATCTCCAAGACCGGATTTTACGCCACGTTTCCCCCGCGTTCGCCGAAGATCCCCTGCGTGTGCTGCGCGTAGCGCGTTTCGCTGCGCGCTATGCCGGGCTGGGTTTCCAGGTAGCCCCCGAAACCCTCGCACTGATGCGCGAGCTGAGCGAGTCGGGTGAACTGCAGGCCCTTACCGCCGAGCGCAGCTGGAAGGAAATCGCCCGCGCCCTGATGGAAGAGCAACCCCAGGTGTTCATTCAGGTGCTGCGTGATTGCGGGGCGCTGAAGCAGTTGATGCCCGAACTCGACGTGCTGTTCGGCGTTCCGCAACCTGCGGCGCATCATCCTGAAATCGACACCGGCGTGCATACCCTGTCGGTGCTGGAGCAGGCGGCCCGTCACAACCAGCCGCTGACGGTACGCTGGGCCTGCCTGCTGCATGACCTGGGCAAAGGCCTGACCCCCGAAGACGAATGGCCGCGGCATATCGCCCATGAGCACCGCGGGTTGAAGGCGATCAAGGCGGTCAACCAGCGCTTCAAGGTACCGCGCGACTGCCAGGAACTGGCCTTGCTGGTGGGCGAGTACCATACCCATGGCCACCGGGCCCTGGAGCTGAAGGCATCGACCTTGCTGGAGTTGCTGCAGCGCTTCGACGTGTACCGGCGCCCGCAACGCTTTGAAGAGTTCATCGCCGCGTGCGAGATGGACGCGCGCGGGCGACTGGGGTTGGAGGAGCGTGATTATCCACAGGCCGCCTACCTGCGTGGCGCAGCAGACGCCGCGCGGGCAGTGGCGGTGCAGCCACTGGTAGAGAAGGGCTTCACCGGCCAGGGCCTGGGCGAGGCGATCAAGCGCGAGCGGCTGAATGCGCTCAAGGCCTACAAGGAAAGCGCCAAACCCTGAATCGTTAGGCCGGCAAGGGCGGCGATTCCTGATTGCCGCCCCTGACCGTCAGTCCAGCGGCAGCGCCTTGCCATTCCAGGTGAATGGCACCGGTTCGAGTACCTGGTCGATCTGCGCCTGCTGCCACAACTGGGCCATGCTCTTGCCTGCTCCAGGGTGCACCAGTTCCGGCGCGATCAACGACAATGGCCACAAGACGAACGCATTCTTGAGAATTTCGGCCCTTGGCAACACCAGGCCGTCGAAACTGCCGTGCAGGTCACCATACATCAGCACGTCGATATCCAGCGGCAGCCCCTTGCGATCCGGAGCATAACGGCCGTTGTCGGCCTCGATGAACTTCAGGCGACGGTCCAGTTCAAGCAATGGCAGGTCGGTCAGGCCGGTGACCACCAGATTGAAAAACGGCCCGCTCTTGATGCCCACCGCCTGGCTTTCGAACACCGTCGAGCAGCGCATGTCCCTGAGCATCGCAGCCAGCGCATCGAGCCCGGCGCCGAGGTGCCGCTCGCGCTCGATGTTGCTGCCAAGGCCTAGGTATACCGGGGTCAGAGACATCCGCGCTCGATCTCCACGCCCACCCCGCTTGCCGCCGCGATGGCGCCAGGCTTGGTCAGCTTCAGTTGCAGCCAGGGAATCTGGAACTCGTCCATCAGCACCTTGGCCAGGCGTTCGGCGAACGTCTCGACCAGCTCATAGCTGGCCTGTTCGGCAAATGCCTGGATACGTGCCGTGACGCTGGCATAGTCCAGGGCCAGGCTCAGGTCGTCGCCGGCCGCCGCCGGGCGATTGTCCCAGGCGAACCGCAGGTCCAGGCGCAGGCACTGGCGAATACCGCGTTCCCAGTCATAGGCGCCGATCACGGTGTCGACTTCCAGCCCTTCGATGAACACTCTGTCCAAGCACTTCTCTCCACAGCACGACAAGGGCGCCTTGCGCCGCTAGAATCAGGGCGTCCTCGCCCGGAATAGTTAGCATGTTTTGGTTACTGGCGTCGCTCGCCTACCTGCTCGGCTCGCTGTCCTTCGCCATCGTTCTCAGCCGCCTGAGCGGCAGCCCCGACCCGCGTGCCTGCGGCTCAGGCAATGCCGGCGCCACCAACATGCTGCGTCTGGCAGGCCGCAAGCTGGCGATCCTGACCCTGCTTGGCGACCTGTGCAAGGGCCTGTTGCCCGTGCTGATCGCCAGCCTGGTCGGCCTCAACGAGCAGCAGCAGGCCTGGATAGGCCTGTGCGCGGTGGTCGGCCACCTGTTTCCGCTGTACTTCCGCTTTCGCGGCGGCAAGGGAGTGGCCACTGCCGCCGGCGTGCTGCTGGGGCTCTACCCCCCGGCCGCCCTGCTGGCCATCAGCGCATGGCTGCTGACCTTCTACCTGACCCGCACCAGCTCGCTGGCCGCCTTGATCGCAACGCCCCTGGCCCTGCCCCTGCTGGCCTGGCGCGAACCCGAGGCGCTGCTGCCGATGAGCGTGCTGACCGTGCTCATCGTATGGCGCCATCGCGGCAATCTACGCGACCTTTTTGCCGGGCGCGAACGGCATTTCTGAGGCGTTCACATGAGCGGCGCTCATGCTCACAGCCCCTGCAACTGCTCCATCGGCCAGCGTGCCTGCACGCTGATCGCCAGGGTTTCCCGCTGCCCGGCCGCCAGACGCTGGCACCCGGCATAGGCGATCATCGCGCCGTTGTCGGTGCAGAACTCGGGTCGCGCGTAGTACACATTGCCCTTGAGCCCGGCCAGCATCTCCTCCAGCGAGGCACGCAGGGCCTTGTTGGCACTCACCCCACCTGCGATCACCAGGCGCTTGAGCCCGGCCTGCTTGAGGGCGCGCTTGCACTTGATGGTCAAAGTCTCCACCACCGCCTGCTGGAACGCCAGAGCGATGTCGCAACGGGTCTGCTCGGTGTCGTCCCCGGTACGCTGGCACTGCTGCCAGGTGTTCAGGGCAAAGGTCTTCAGGCCGCTGAAGCTGAAATCCAGGCCCGGACGATCGGTCATCGGCCGCGGGAACACGAACCGACCCGGCACGCCCTGCAGCGCCAGGCGCGCGATCTCCGGGCCACCGGGATAGTTCAGGCCCATCATCTTGGCCGTCTTGTCAAACGCTTCGCCGGCCGCATCGTCGAGGGACTCGCCAAGCAGTTCGTACTGGCCGATGCCATCCACACGTACCAACTGCGTATGGCCGCCCGACACCAGCAAGGCGACGAACGGAAACTCCGGCGGTTGCGCCTCGAGCATCGGTGCCAGCAGGTGGCCCTCCATGTGGTGCACGCCCAGGGCCGGGATGCCCCAGGCAAAGGCCAGCGCCTGGGCGCACGAAGCACCCACCAGCAGCGCCCCGACCAGGCCAGGGCCTGCCGTGTAGGCGATGGCGTCGATCTCGGTGGCCACGCAGTCGGCCTCGGCCAGCACCTGGCGGATCAACGGCAGCATGCGCTTGACGTGATCACGCGAGGCCAGCTCCGGCACAACCCCGCCATACGCGCGGTGCAGGTCGATCTGACTGAACAGTGCATCGGCCAGCAGGCCGCGTTCGCTGTCGTATAATGCGACACCAGTTTCGTCGCAGGATGTTTCCAATCCCAGTACTAGCATGGGTTTGCGCCTTGTTGGGGCTGAATTCGAAGGCGCGCATGATAGTCCTCGCTCCCGGTGCCGACCAGCGGTTTTCGATCAGAGGCTTTGCATTCAGGCCAGCTAAGGGTTAACATCCGCAACCCTTAAAAACCGACGTTCTCCAGTGCACATATTTGCCACGAGTTCGTTGACCCCCGGTAATGAATGAAGGTAGCTCTGGATGCCAGCCGTCAAAGTTAAAGAGAACGAACCCTTCGACGTAGCTCTGCGTCGTTTCAAGCGCTCCTGCGAAAAAGCCGGTGTACTGGCTGAAGTTCGTAGCCGCGAATTTTACGAGAAGCCAACTTCCGAGCGTAAGCGCAAGGCAGCAGCCGCTGTCAAACGCCACGCCAAGAAAGTTCAGCGCGAACAGCGCCGCGCCGTTCGTCTGTACTGATACAGACGTTCGTCGCCAGCTTCTGCCATGCCCGGTGCAAGCCGGGCTGTCGGCAGTTGATGCTGTTTCCTCTGGCCTGGACCTTCGGGTCGAGCGCCTGAGATGCCCAAACTGCTATGCAGCAAGGGCAAGCCTGCCTTACACGTCAGACCTGGCCTAACCGCCAGCAGTGCACGTCACCCCTGACGAGCCTTCACCGGCTGCAGACGAGCACACCCCTTTCCTTTTTTGTGTCACGTCATTCGAGCTTGCATCGAATGCGTCGCTGTTCCCGCAGCATTAGCGATTACACTTGATTGTCGCCTGATGACGAGAGTGCCATGGCCGGGCTGATTCCCCAGAGTTTTATTGACGACCTCCTCAACCGCACCGACATCGTCGACGTGGTGAGTTCGCGTGTAAACCTGAAAAAGTCCGGCAAGAACCACACGGCCTGCTGCCCGTTCCACAAGGAGAAGACCCCCTCCTTCAGCGTCAGCCCCGACAAGCAGTTCTACTACTGCTTCGGTTGCGGCGCCGGCGGCAACGCCCTGGGCTTCATCATGGACCACGACAACCTGGACTTCCCCCAGGCTGTCGAAGAGCTGGCCAAGGCCGCCGGCATGGAAGTGCCGCGCGAAGAGAGCAGCCGCGGGCAAAAGCCCCGCCAGCCCACCGATTCGCCGCTGTACCCGCTGCTCGAAGCCGCTGCCGAGTTCTATCGCCAGGCCCTGAAGAACCACCCGACACGCCGCTCGGCCGTCGAATACCTCAAGGGCCGCGGCCTGTCCGGCGAAATCGCTCGCGACTTCGGCCTGGGCTTCGCGCCGCCGGGCTGGGACAACCTGTTCAAGCACCTGAGCAGCGACGCCCTGCAGCAAAAGGCCATGGTCGACGCCGGCCTGCTGATCGAGAATGCCGAGACCGGCAAGCGCTATGACCGCTTCCGCGACCGCGTGATGTTTCCCATCCGCGACAGCCGTGGCCGGGTCATCGCCTTCGGTGGGCGGGTGCTGGGCGACGACAAGCCCAAGTACCTGAACTCCCCCGAAACCCCTGTGTTCCACAAGGGCCAGGAGCTCTACGGGCTGTACGAGGCACGCAAGTTCAACCGCAACCTCGACGAGATCATCGTGGTCGAGGGCTACATGGACGTCATCGCCCTGGCCCAGCAAGGTTTGCGCAATGCCGTGGCCACCCTTGGCACCGCCACCAGCGAAGACCACCTCAAGCGCCTGTTCCGCGTGGTGCCCAGCGTGCTGTTCTGCTTCGACGGCGACCAGGCCGGCCGCAATGCCGCCTGGCGCGCCCTGGAAGCCACGCTGTCGAGCCTGCAGGACGGGCGCAAGGCGCGCTTTCTGTTCCTGCCCGAAGGCGAAGACCCGGACACCCTGGTGCGTGCCGAGGGCACCGACGCCTTCCGTGCGCGCATCAACCAGCATGCTCAGCCGCTGGCCGACTACTTCTTCCAGCAACTGACCGAAGAAGCCGACCCGCGGTCGCTCGAAGGCAAGGCGCACATGGTGACCCTGGCCGCGCCGTTGATCGACAAAGTGCCCGGTGCCAACCTCAAGGCCCTGATGCGCAACCGCCTGCGCGAAATAACCGGCCTGGACCTGCACCAGGTCGAACAGCTGGCCCACAGCGCCCCCAGCGAGGCGCCACCGGCGTACGACCCGGGCATCGACTACGATGCGATTCCCGACTACAGCCCGGATTACAGCGACTTCCACCAGCCCGAGCATTTCCAGCCGCAGCAGCAACAATGGACACCAAGCCAGGGCGGGCAGAAGAAGAAGTGGGAAGGCAAGCCCTGGGACAAGAAGGGCAAGCCGTGGGACAAGAACGGCAAACGCGACTTCCAGCCACCGCCGCGGGTGCCGACGTCGGTGGAACCGCCGACCTTGAGCGCCCTGCGCACCCTCATGCACCACCCACAACTGGCCAAGAAGGTCGAGGATGCCAGCCATTTCGCCGCTGAAGAGCATGTGTATGCCCAGCTGCTGGTGGCGTTGCTCGAAGCCTTGCAAAAGAATCCTGAGCTACGCTCCTTACAGCTGATCGCGCGTTGGCACGGCACCGAACAGGGCCGATTGTTGCGCGCATTGGCAGAAAAGGAATGGCTGATCGATGCCGATAACCTTGAACAACAGTTTTTCGACACCATAACTAGCTTGTCCGCTCGCCAACGCGAGCGCAGCCTGGAACATCTGCTCAGGAAAGCACGTCAAAGTGAGTTGAGCGCAGACGAGAAAAATCAGCTGCGTGACCTGTTAAGCCGGAATGTTCCCGCACAAACCCCGACCTCAACTGGCGCGTGAGGTCCTAGCTCGGGTATAATCCTCGGCTTGTTTTTTGCCCGCCAAGACCTTCAGTGGATAGGGTGTTATGTCCGGAAAAGCGCAACAGCAGTCTCGCATCAAAGAGTTGATCACCCGCGGTCGTGAGCAGGGCTACCTGACTTACGCGGAGGTCAACGACCACCTGCCAGAGGATATTTCAGATCCGGAGCAGGTGGAAGACATCATCCGCATGATCAACGACATGGGGATCAACGTATTCGAGAGTGCTCCGGATGCGGATGCCCTTTTGTTGGCCGAGGCCGATACCGACGAAGCCGCCGCCGAAGAAGCTGCCGCAGCGTTGGCGGCCGTGGAGACCGATATCGGTCGCACGACAGACCCGGTGCGCATGTACATGCGTGAAATGGGTACCGTCGAGCTTCTGACCCGCGAAGGCGAAATCGAAATCGCCAAGCGTATCGAAGAAGGTATCCGTGAAGTGATGGGCGCCATTGCGCACTTCCCGGGCACCGTCGACTACATCCTCGGCGAATACGACCGCGTCACCACCGAAGGTGGCCGTCTGTCCGACGTGCTCAGTGGCTACATCGACCCGGATGACGGCATCGCGCCGCCGGCCGAAGTACCGCCGCCTGTCGATCCGAAAGCCCCGGCCAAGGCCGATGCGGATGACGACGAGGAAGAAGAGAAGGAAGGCGCCAGCGATGAAGAGGACGAGGTCGAAAGCGGCCCCGATCCGGTCGTCGCCCAGCAGCGTTTCGGCGCTGTCGCCGACCAGCTGGAAGCAACCGCCAAGGTCCTGAAGAAGCACGGTCGCCACAGCAAGCAAGGCATTGCCGAGCTGCTGCAACTGGCCGAGCTGTTCATGCCGATCAAGCTGGTACCCAAGCAGTTCGAAGTACTGGTGGAGCGCGTGCGCAGCGCCCTGGAGCGCCTGCGCGCCCAGGAACGCGCCATCATGCAACTGTGTGTGCGTGATGCCCGCATGCCACGTGCCGACTTCCTGCGTCTGTTCCCGAGCAACGAAGTGGACACCACCTGGAGCGGCGATCTGTCCAAGCGCAGCGCCAAGTGGGCCGAAGCACTGGGCCGCCTGGACGCCGATATCGTGCGTTGCCAGCAAAAGCTGATCGACCTGCAGGAAGAGACCGGCCTGACGATCGCCGAGATCAAGGACATCAACCGTCGCATGTCGATCGGTGAGGCCAAGGCCCGCCGCGCGAAGAAAGAGATGGTCGAAGCCAACTTGCGTCTGGTGATCTCCATCGCCAAGAAGTACACCAACCGTGGCCTGCAATTCCTCGACCTGATCCAGGAAGGCAACATCGGCTTGATGAAAGCGGTGGACAAGTTCGAATACCGTCGTGGCTACAAGTTCTCGACCTATGCCACCTGGTGGATCCGTCAGGCGATCACTCGCTCGATCGCCGACCAGGCCCGCACCATCCGTATTCCGGTGCACATGATCGAGACGATCAACAAGCTCAACCGCATTTCCCGGCAGATGCTGCAGGAAATGGGTCGTGAACCGACCCCGGAAGAGCTGGGTGAGCGCATGGAGATGCCTGAGGACAAGATCCGCAAGGTACTGAAGATCGCCAAAGAGCCGATCTCCATGGAAACCCCGATCGGTGACGACGAAGATTCGCACCTGGGTGACTTCATCGAGGACTCGACCATGCAGTCGCCAATCGATGTGGCCACGGTCGAAAGCCTGAAGGAAGCGACCAGGGACGTGCTCTCCGGCCTGACCGCACGTGAAGCCAAGGTGCTGCGCATGCGTTTCGGTATCGACATGAACACTGACCACACGCTCGAAGAGGTAGGCAAGCAGTTTGACGTGACCCGCGAGCGGATCCGTCAGATCGAGGCCAAGGCGTTGCGCAAGCTGCGCCACCCGACGCGAAGCGAGCATCTGCGCTCCTTCCTCGACGAGTAATGACGAACCCCGGCAAATGCCGGGGTTTTTCTTTTTCAGGCCCTGACGTTTTAACCCCTGCGTTCTTCGCCCTTCGGTCAAACCCCCGTCTACACTCGAATCTATCCACTTGAATGACGAGGCCGCTATGCCCAGACTGCCGGCCCTCGTGCTGCCCCTCCTGCTGATGTGGAGTGCAGCGGCCGGCGCCTTGACCCTGAACGACGAAGAGAAAGCCTGGCTCAGTGCGCATCCGCAGCTGCGCCTGGGCGTCGACGCATCCTGGCCACCCTTCGAATACCGTGACCAGGACGGCAAGTACCAGGGATTGGCCGCCGACTACATTGCGTTGATCCAGGAGCGCCTGGGTGTTGTGTTCACGCCGATCGAGCCGAGCAGTTGGTCGGCCGTGCTCGAACAGGCCCGGCAGGGCCAGCTGGACCTGCTGCCCGGCATCATGTCCACCCCCGAACGCCAGGGCTACCTGGCCTTCACCCGCCCTTACCTCGACTTCCCCATCGTGATCCTGGCCCACGAAGGCGGGCCCAGGCCACGTGACCTCAAGGAGCTGTACGGCCTGAAAGTCGCCGTGGTGGAGAACTACGCCCCACACGAACTGCTGCGTACCCACCACCCCGACCTCAACCTGGTGGCGCTGCCCAATGTCAGCTCGGCGCTTCAGGCCCTGGCCACCGACGAAGTCGATGCTGTGGTCGGCGACCTCGCCTCCAGCGTCTGGAGCCTGCGCCAGCTAAAGCTCGAAGGGCTCTACGTCAGCGGCGAAACCCCTTACCGCTACCAGCTGGCCATGGCGGCCCCGCGCCAACAGAAGATGCTGATCGGCATCCTCGACAAGGTGATTGCCGACATGAGCCCGGCCGAGCTCAGTCATATCCAGGAGCGCTGGGTCGGCAAAGTGCTGGAAAACAGCAACCGCTGGCGCGACCTGCTGCTCTACGGCCTGCCCGGCATCCTGCTGCTGGTGGCGATACTGGCGGCGGTGATGCGCGTCAACCGCCGGCTAAGCTCGGAAATTTCCCGGCGCATAGCCCTGGAACAGGAGCTTCGCAGCAGCGAGTACCACTACCGCGGCCTGGTCGAGAGCCTCTCGGCGATTGCCTGGGAAGCCGATGCCAACAACTTCACCTACAGCTACGTCTCGCCCCACGCCGAAGACCTGCTCGGCTACCCGATCAGCCAATGGCTCAAGCCCGGCTTCTGGCGCGACATCCTGCACCCGGACGACGCCCTCTGGGCACAGGCCTACTGCGACAGCGAAACCGCCGCCGGCCGGGACCACAGCCTGGACTACCGGGTGATCCGCGCCGATGGCAGGGTGCTGTGGGTACGCGACATCGTCAGCCTGATCGAGCATGGGCACACCCCGGTGATGCGCGGGCTGATGATCGACATCAGCGAAACCAAGAACACCGAGCAGGCCCTGCGTCTGTCGGAGCAGAAGTTCGCCTCGGTGTTCCAGCAATGCCCCGACATCCTGCTGATCGCCCGGGTCAGCGATGGCTGCCTGCTGGAGGTCAACGAAGCCTTCGAGGACCAGATCGGCCTGAGCCAGGACCAGGTGATCGGCCGCACCGCCGCCGAGCTCAACCTGTGGGGCATCGAAGACCAGGGGCCAGCCCCGCTGCAGCGCCTGCAGGGCGGCAATATCCGCAACCTCGAAATGCCTTTTCGGCGCAGCAACGGCCAGCTGTTCACCGGGCTCACCTCGGCGGAGATCTTCGACCTGGACAGCACCCCGGCGCTGGTGGTGGCGGTGCGCGACATCAGCCAGCTCAAACAGACCCAGGAGCAACTGCAGACCTCCGAAGAAAAGTTCGCCAAGGCCTTCCACGCCTCGCCTGACGGCCTGCTGCTGTCGCGCCAGAGCGACGGGCTGCTGATCGAGGTCAACGACGGGTTCTGCCGCATCACCGGCTTCGATAGCCAGGTACTGGACCACAGCACCCTGGAGCTGGGCATCTGGGTAGACCTCAACGAGCGCCGGCAACTGCTCGAGCTGCTGAACCGAAACGGCTTCGTACGCGACTTCAGCTGCCACATCCGCCGCGCCGACGGGCAGATCCGCCTGTGCGAAGTCTCGGCGCGGCCGCTGCCGATTGCCGGCGTGGACTGCATGCTGACCATCGCCCGCGACATCACCGAGCGCCATCTGATGCAGGAAAAACTGCAACTGGCGGCCACTGTGTTCGAAAACACGGCCGAAGGCGTACTGATCACCGACATCGACCAGCACATCAGTGCGGTCAACCGCGCGTTCAGCGAAATCACCGGCTACAGCGAGTTCGAAGCGCTGGGCCAGACCCCGCGCCTGCTCGCCTCGGGCCAGCACGACAGCGCCTTCTACGCCGCCCTGTGGCACCAGCTGACCGCCGAGGGCCACTGGCAGGGCGAAATCCAGAACCGGCGCAAGAGCGGCGAGCTCTACCCTGCGTGGCTGACAATCAGCGCCGTGCGCAATCACGAGCGTGAGATCACCCACTTCGTCGCCGTGTTCGCCGACATCTCCAGCCTCAAGCATGCCCAGGCCGAGCTCGACTACCAGGCCCACCACGATCCCCTCACCGGCCTGCCCAACCGCACCCTGTTCGAAAGCCGGCTGCAGGCCGCCCTCAGCAGCCCGCAGCCTTCGGGTCGCCAGGGCGCGGTACTGTTCCTCGACCTGGACCGCTTCAAGCACATCAACGACAGCCTCGGCCACCCGGTCGGCGACCTGCTGCTCAAGGCAATCGCGCAGCGCCTGAAAGAACAGGTGCGCGACAACGACACCGTGGCACGCCTGGGCGGGGACGAATTCATCATCCTGCTGCCCGGCCTGCACCAGCCAAGCGATGCCGAGCATATCGCCAACAAGCTACTGGCCTGCTTTGGCGCGCCGTTCCAGGCCGGCGAACACGAGTTCTTCACCAGTGCCAGTATCGGCACCAGCCTGTACCCCCAGGACGGCACCGACGTGGCCTCGTTGATCCGCAACGCCGATGCGGCCATGTACCGCTCCAAGGCCAAGGGGCGCAACCGGGTCGAGAGCTACACCCGCGATCTGACCGCCCAGGCCGCCGAGCGCATCGCGCTGGAGCACGAACTGCGCCGCGCCATCGAGCGCAAGGAACTGAGCCTGAGCTACCAGCCCAAGTTCAGCCTCAAGACCCAGAGCCTGGTGGGCGCCGAGGCACTGATTCGCTGGCGCCACCCGACCTTCGGCGACGTACCGCCGGAGCACTTCATCTCGCTGGCTGAAGAAAATGGCATGATTCTGCAGCTGGGCGACTGGGTGTTGGAGCAGGCGTGCCGGCAGATGCAAGCGTGGAAGCACAGCTACCTTGCGTTCGGGCCGCTGTCGGTCAACCTGGCGGGCGCGCAGTTGCGTCAGCCGTTGCTGGTACAGCGCATCGAGCAATTGCTGCGCACTCACCAGCTCAAGGCGGGTGACCTGCAGCTGGAGATCACCGAGAACTTCATCATGAGCCAGGCCGAGGAGGCGCTGGCCATCCTGCACCAGCTCAAGCGCATCGGTGTACAACTGGCCATCGACGACTTCGGCACCGGCTACTCCTCGCTCAGTTACCTCAAACGCCTGCCTCTGGACATCCTCAAGATCGACCAGTCGTTCATCCGCGGCCTGCCGGATGACCCGCACGATGCGGCGATTGCGCGGGCGATCATTGCGCTGGGGCGCAGCATGCAGCTGACCATCATCGCCGAGGGCGTGGAGAACCAGGCGCAGCAGCAATTTCTGGCGGCCGAAGGTTGCGAACAGATCCAGGGCTACATCGTCAGCCTGCCGCTGGCGGCGCCTGAATTCGCCGCGACCTTTCTACGCCGGGCAGTTTCGGATCTTTCGGATAGCACAGCCTCGAAACCCTCGCTATAATCCGCGACCACTGGGGCCTATAGCTCAGTTGGTTAGAGCAGAGGACTCATAATCCTTTGGTCCACGGTTCAAGTCCGTGTGGGCCCACCATACTCAAAGCCGCGCATTGCGCGGCTTTTGCGTTTTTGGCGGGATCGCCTCAGATACGCAGTGCTCATTTGCAACTCGTAAACACGAGTGCGAGCCGGGTCCTTTCCTCATCCGTTTTTGTGGGGCCGGCATCGCCTACGCCGCCCGGCCTGACTTTTGCTCGACGACTATTCGCACACAATCTACTCGTCAGCCGGCTCGAAGCGCTCGCCGCGAAACACCCGACGTGGATTGCCACGCTCGATGCGGTGATGGAACAACCGCCGCTCCGCGCGCAGTTCGCTGTCGACCTGCTCTGCCTGTTGCGCCAGGCGTTGCCCGATGAGCAGCAGCGCCAAGCGTCTGTTGGCGTGCTGGCTACGCTCGCTCTGTACCTTGACGCTGACGCCGCTGGCCAGGTGCGTGGCGCGCACTGCCGAGTCGGTGGTGTTGACATGCTGACCACCCGGCCCGGACGAACGCAAGGTCTCGAAGTGGATCTCGCTCGCCAATTCCGGTGCCGGTGGCGCAAACCGTGCGCCACCAAAGAACCAGTTCTTGCGAGCATGCCCCGGCCGGTACGGACTGCTGCACGTCCATTGCAGCGAGCCCGTCCAGTGATCCGCCAGGCGCTCGGCCTGCTCGCCATCCAGTGCCAGCAACACCGAGCGCAAGGTACCGCGCCGCGACCCCGGCTCTTCTTCGAGTATCCGTACCGCCACGGCCTGGGCATCCGCTTCGGCCTGCAGCCTGAGCAATGCCTTGGCCACTGCCAGGGCACATTCTTCCGGCCCCTGAGCCGCCGAGAGTTGCAGCAGGATCATCAGCAGCACCCTCCGCGCGTCTTGTAGGTCAGCACCGGTTTCAGTCGTGCCAGCACGCGAACCAACCCCGCTTCACGCAAGGCACCCACCACCGAGTCGATAGCCTTGTAGGCCTCCGGCGCTTCCTCGTAGATCAGCGCCCGGTCGGCGCAGATCACGCGGCTGCCTAGTGCCGTACGACTCAGTTGCTCGACGCTGTAGCGCGAGGCGAGGCGGTCCTTGCACTCGCTGCGCATCCATTTGCGTCCGGCGCCATGGGCCAGGGACAACAGGCTGCGCTCGTCGGCGATCGGCTGTACCAAGTAGCTGTAGTCGCCGCGCGAACCAGGGATCACCACCGCCCCCTGATCCGACGGTGTGGCGCCTTTGCGATGCAGCCAACCATCGAGCCCGTCGACCTGCGCTGGCGACACCAGGTTGTGGTTGATGTCGAGCAGTACATCGCCATCGGCACGCAAGCGGTCGAGCATGCGCCGGGCAATCAACTGACGGTTGGCTTCGGCAAAACGCAGCGCGCCGTCGTGCCGGCCCAGGTAATGAGTGCTGGCCTCGCTGCCCGCCTCCAGTCCGTGATGACCGAACAGGTCGACCTGCTCACGCAAGATCGCCTCGCCCAAACCACGCGAGCCGCTGTGCACCAGCAACAGCAGGTGTTTGCGCTCGATGCCCAAGGCTGCCAGGGCCGCATCGTCGTAGCTTTCATCGAGTTGCTGCAGCTCGGCGAAGTGGTTCCCACCACCAATGGTGCCTAGAGAACGCTCGTGCCCCGTGGCAGGCAAACCGAAGCTGGCAACGGCCTCCTGCCACGTCTCGTCGAGCGGCGGGTCGAGGTTGCCAAGGCGTTTCTCCAGCTTGTCCAGATGCAGCTTGGCGGTCGGGATGTCCGTACGCCACAGCGCCATGCCACAGCCGATGTCATTGCCGACCAGCGCCGGGTACAAACGCCCCACGGAAAAGAATGCCGCGCCGACCGGATAGCCACGCCCCGGATGCAGGTCCGGCATGCCGGCCACCCGATGCATGCCCCCTAGGCGAGCGGTGGTTTCGAGTTGTTGGATCGCTTTTCCTTCGATCCAGGTGTCGTCCGCGGCGACCAATACGGCGCCGTCGGACAAATTGCGAATGCAAGTGCCCATAGTCCAATCCTGATGGGTTGAAACAAAAAGATGTTCGGATTGGCAGGCCAGAGGCCGGGCGTTGCGGTACCGCTAACGAGTAGCGGCGAATGCGTTCAAGCCAGGCGCGACCTGCAAAGGGTGATCAACTGTTGCATGATGTACCTCCTTTGCTGTCGGGTGAGAGAAGGCGGGCATCTTAGGTGTGTAATTGCCACCCTGCAACAACCTTGATCACATTTTTACCAGGAGAACAACGTCATGGCCGCAAAACCTGACCGCTCCGCGGTACAAAAAACATACCCTGGCGGTACAGTGCCCAGCTTCCAACCATTTCGCCAATTACGCTAAACACTAGTCCTTGTGGGCCCACCATACTCAAAGCCGCGCATTGCGTTTCCGGCCCTCAGAGCTTCACAATCACATCCCCAAACTGGCCGCATACACCCCCGGCGTCTTCCCATAGTGGCGCTGAAACAACCCGATAAACGCCGACACCGAGTCATACCCCAGTTCATTCGCCAGCCGAGTCACGCTCATGCCCTGCGCCAGCAACGGCAATGCGGCCAGCAAGCGCAGGCGCTGGCGCCATTCACGGAATGAAAGCTGGGTCTGCGCCTGAAACAGGCGCACCAGGGTGCGCCGCGATGCCCCCACCTGCTGCGCCCATTGCTCGATGGTGCGGTTGTCCCCAGGCTCGGCCTGCAGTGCATCGGTGATCCGGCGCAGGCGCGGGTCGCTGGGCAGCGGCAGACTGAACGGTGCTTCGGCCAGCCCCTGCAACTCGTCCACCAGCACCTGCAGCAGGCGCGCCTGCGGCCCGTCGTCAGGGTAGTCGGCGGGAAAGTGGCTGACCCGTTCGATCAGCTCGCGCACCAGCGGCGTCACCTGCAGTACCGCGCAGTCACGGCGAGCGCCCGGCAGCACCGCGGCATCCAGGTACAGCCCGCGAAACGCCAGCGCCTGCTCACTGAACGCCGTGTGCTGCACCCCTGGCGGAATCCACAACGCGCACTGCGGCGGCAGCAGATAGCTGTGGCGCTCGGTCAGCACCTGCATGATCCCGGCGCTGGCATAGGTGAACTGCACCCAGTCATGGCTGTGCATCTGCACTTCATAACCTGCCGGTATACCGAACATGCGCCGCTGCACCGGGCGCGAAAGCGCCAGCGGTACGGGCGGCACCTGCGGTATCTGTCCCGCTTGCGGCATCAGCTGTCCCCTTTGCTCAAGTGAGCCAAAAGTGCCGATGGTAGCCTGCGCCGCGACCCGTTGCACAACCTGATCGGAGACTTGTCGATGAGCACCCATGTACGTCAAAACCGCCTGACCATTCCCGCCATCCAGCAGCGCAAGGGCGCCGGCAGCCTGGTGGTGCTGACCGCCTACAGCCTGCCCATGGCCCGCTGGGTGGATGCCCATGCCGACCTGATCATCGTCGGCGATTCGGTGGGCATGGTGCTGTACGGCATGCCCAGCACCCTGGGCGTGACCCTGGACATGATGATTGCCCATGGCCAGGCGGTGATGCGCGGGGCAGAGCGCGCCTGCGTGGTGGTCGACCTGCCGTTCGGCTGCTATCAGGCCTCGCCGGAGCAGGCATTTGTCAGCGCCGCCCGGGTGCTGCGCGAAACCGGCGCACAGGGCGTCAAGCTCGAAGGCGGCGCCGAAATGGCCCACACCGTCGAATTTCTGGTGCGCCGTGGCATTCCGGTGATGGCGCACGTGGGCCTGATGCCGCAGCAGGTCAACAGCATGGGCGGCTTCAAGGCCCAGGGGCGGGATGAACAAAGTGCAACCAAGGTGCGCGACGATGCCTTGGCCATGCAGGCGGCGGGTGCGTTCTCGGTGGTGCTCGAGGGCATCGCCGAGCCGCTGGCCCGCAGCCTGAGCGAAGCGTTGCACATCCCCACCATCGGCATTGGCGCATCCCCTGCGTGCGATGGGCAGGTGCTGGTGACCGAGGACCTGCTGGGCCTGTTCGGCGAGTACCAGCCGCGCTTCGTCAAACGCTATGCCGAGCTGCAACCGCAGATCGAACAGGCACTGGAGCACTACGCCCGCGAGGTGCGCAGCGGCGAGTTCCCTGGGCTGGAGCACTGCTTCAAGGCCGCGCCCTGATAGCACCAGCGTGGACAGTGGGTCGATTAGCTGCCTTAATCGGCCCACTTCCCAAGCGAAAGAAACGATCCCTGTCCATGCCCACCCGCCCTGTCGCCCTCGATGAAATCGACCGTCAACTGATCGCCGCCCTGCAGATCAACGCCCGCGAAAGCGTGGCCATGCTTGCCCGGCAACTGGGCATTGCCCGCACCACCGTGACCTCGCGCCTGGCGCGCCTGGAGAAAACCAACGTCATCAGCGGTTACGGCGTGCGCCTTGGCCAGCGCGTGATCGACGGCGGCCTGCAGGCCTATGTGGGCATCACCGTGCGCCCCCGCTCGGGCAAGGAGGTGGTACGCCGCCTGAGCGCCATGGGGCAGATCCAGCAGTTGTGTGCGGTCAGTGGCGAGTTCGACTATGTGGCGTGGCTGCGCAGCGATTCGCCCGAACAACTGGACCAGTTGCTCGACCAGATCGGCAGTGTCGAGGGCGTGGAGAAAACCACCACCTCGATCATCCTCAGCAGCAAGGTGGACCGCGGCCAACCGGTTTGACACGCCTGGAAACCATGACCTGACAGGTTGCCTGCGTACTCGCGTATAGGATCGACACAACGTCACCTTGACGATGGAACGTCGAGCCCAGAATATATACGCAGGTAACGTAGAGTACATGGACGCACTTTTTATCGAGCTGCCAGCCTTCGAACGCTTTCGGGCGGCGTACCTGTCCGATGATGCCTTTACCGCATTGCAAGTGCAGCTTCTGCGCAATCCCGATGCGGGTGCGGTGATCCAAGGCGTAGGAGGGCTGCGCAAACTTCGCTTCGTCGACGACTTTCGGCACAAGGGCAAACGCGGAGGCATCCGGATTATCTATTACTGGTGGGACGGCGGTGCTCAATTCTGGCTGTTCACCCTGTACGGCAAGGATGAGCAGGCCGACCTGAGCAGTGCACAGCGAAAATTACTGAAACAGCGTCTGGAACAAGAGCTGGCCGCGAGGGCAAAACATGAAACGTGACATTTTTTCCGAACTGAACGAAGGCATCGATGCCCTGGCCGATGCACGCCTGGGCAAGCTGACCCTGCGCTCCCATCACGTAAAGCTTGAAGCCTTGCAGGCGATGGGTGCCGATGAACTGGTGCAGATACGCGAGCAGTTGAACATGTCGCGACCGGTGTTCGCCATGTACCTGCGTACCAATGCCCGCACCTTGGAAAACTGGGAGCAGGGCCGAGCCAAACCCAACGCCCAGGCGGTCACACTGATCCGGTTGGTACAGCAGTACCCGGAGACGGTGGCGCACCTGGCGGCACTGATCTGACCGACGTTCATCTGCACAGGTGTCCTGCCGACGAAGGGACGAAAGGCATCACTCTGAACAGTCACCCCGTCACAATGACAAAAATCCCCACAAAACGACGACACTCTGCATCTTAATAACCAACACCCTCCCCTCGTAGAATGACCGCCAGCATTTCCTATACTCAAGCTCCGCTCCCCGCGCAGCCCTGGCAAGGTCTCCCATGAACAAGAACAATCGCCACCCCGCCGACGGCAAAAAACCGGTCACCATCTTCGGCCCGGACTTCCCCTTCGCCTTCGACGACTGGATCGAGCACCCGGCCGGCCTGGGCAGCATTCCCGCCGAGCGCCACGGTGAGGAGGTGGCCATCGTCGGTGCCGGCATCGCCGGCCTGGTGGCCGCCTACGAGCTGATGAAGCTGGGCCTCAAGCCGGTGGTGTACGAGGCGTCGAAAATGGGCGGGCGCCTGCGCTCGCAGACCTTCTCCGGCGCCGAAGGCATCGTCGCCGAGCTGGGTGGCATGCGCTTCCCGGTGTCTTCCACGGCCTTCTATCACTACGTCGACAAGCTGGGCCTGGAGACCAGACCCTTCCCCAACCCGCTGACCCCCGCCTCCGGCAGCACGGTGATCGACCTCGAGGGCCAGACCCACTACGCCGAAAAACTCAGCGACCTGCCGGCACTGTTCCAGGAAGTGGCCGATGCCTGGGCCGATGCGCTGGAGGATGGCGCACGCTTCGGCGACATCCAGCAGGCAATCCGCGATCGCGACGTGCCGCGCCTGAAGGCGCTGTGGAACACCCTGGTGCCGCTGTGGGACGACCGCACCTTCTACGACTTCGTCGCCACCTCCAAGGCCTTCGCCAAGCTCAGCTTCCTGCACCGCGAAGTGTTCGGCCAGGTGGGCTTCGGCACCGGCGGCTGGGACTCCGACTTCCCCAACTCGATGCTCGAGATCTTCCGCGTGGTGATGACCAACTGCGACGATCACCAGCACCTGGTGGTGGGCGGTGTCGAGCAGGTGCCCCTGGGCATCTGGCGGCATGTGCCGCAACGCTGCGCCCACTGGCCGCAAGGCACCAGCCTCAGCTCGTTGCACCGTGGCACGCCACATTCAGGGGTGAAAAGCATCGCCCGCGCCGACGATGGGCGCCTGGCCGTTACCGACACCTGGGGCGTCACCCGCCATTACGCCGCGGTGCTCACCACCTGTCAGAGCTGGCTGCTGACCACCCAGATCGAGTGCGAGGAGTCGCTGTTCTCGCAGAAGATGTGGATGGCCCTGGACCGCACCCGCTACATGCAGTCGTCCAAGACCTTCGTGATGGTCGACCGCCCGTTCTGGAAGGACAAGGACCCGCAGACCGGCCGCGACCTGATGAGCATGACCCTCACCGACCGCCTCACCCGCGGCACCTACCTGTTCGACAACGGCGACGACAGGCCGGGGGTGATCTGCCTGTCGTACTCGTGGATGAGCGATGCGCTCAAGATGCTGCCGCACCCGGTGGAAAAACGCGTGAAACTGGCGCTGGACGCCCTGAAGAAGATCTACCCCAAGGTCGATATCGCCGGGCACATCATCGGCGACCCGATCACCGTGTCGTGGGAAGCCGACCCGCATTTCCTGGGGGCGTTCAAGGGCGCCCTGCCCGGCCATTATCGTTACAATCAGCGCATGTACGCGCACTTCATGCAGCAGGACCTGCCTGCCGAGCAGCGCGGCATCTTTATCGCAGGCGACGACGTCTCCTGGACCCCGGCCTGGGTCGAAGGCGCGGTGCAGACTTCGCTCAACGCGGTATGGGGCATCATGAACCACTTCGGTGGCCGCACCCACGCCGACAACCCCGGCCCTGGCGATGTATTCAACGAGATCGGCCCGATCGCCCTGGCCGACTGAAAGGAGAGACCCATGCGCATAGCCCTGTACCAGGGCCAGCCCCACCCGATGGACGTGGCCGGCAACCTCGAGCGCCTGCACCAGCAGGCGCAGCTGGCGGCGGCACGCGGCGCCGAACTGCTGGTGTGCCCCGAGATGTTCCTCAGCGGCTACAACATCGGCAGCGAAGCGGTCGCACGCCTGGCCGAGCCGCAGGACGGCGCATCGGCCATGGCCGTGGTGGAAATCGCCCAGGCCAACCGCATCGCCATCGTCTACGGCTACCCCGAGCTTGGCGAGGACGGCCAGGTGTACAACAGCGTGCAGTTGATCGACGCCCACGGCAGCAGCCTGGCCAACTACCGCAAGACCCACCTGTTCGGCGGGCTGGACCGCGCCATGTTCAGCCCCGGCCCCGACCATTTCCCGGTGGTCACGCTCAATGGCTGGCAGCTGGGCCTGTTGATCTGCTACGACATCGAGTTCCCGGAAAACGCCCGCCGCCTGGCCCTGGCCGGGGCCGAGCTGATCGTGGTGCCGACAGCCAACATGCGGCCCTACGATTTCATCTGCCAGTTCACCGTGCGCGTACGCGCCCAGGAGAACCAGTGCTACCTGGTGTATGCCAACTACTGCGGCGCCGAGGAGCAGATCCACTATTGCGGCCAAAGCAGCATCATCGGCCCGGACGGCAGCCTGCTGGCCATGGCCGGGCATGAGCCCACGCTGCTGGTGGCCGACCTCGAGCTGCAACGGGTGCACGAAGGCCGCGCCAGCACACCGTACCTGCACGACCTGCGTGTGGAACTCCACGGCGGCCCGCGCAAGCACTGATTTATCCGCTAGCATGACGGTTCGCACGTTACCGGAGCCGTCATGTCCTGCGCCCACCTCACCCTGCCCAACGGCCTGCACGTCACCCTGCGCCATGCACCGCGGCTCAAGCGCTGTGCAGCGGCAGTGCGGGTGCGCGCCGGCAGCCACGATGCTCCCAACGCCTGGCCGGGGCTGGCGCACTTTCTCGAACACCTGTTCTTTCTCGGCAACCGGCGCTTTGCCATCGACGACGCCCTGATGCGCTACGTGCAGCGCCAGGGCGGCCAGGTCAATGCCAGCACGCGGGAGCGCACCACCGACTTCTTCTTCGAAGTGCCGGCTGCCGCCTTCGAGGGGGGCATCGAGCGCTTGTGTGAAATGCTCGCCAACCCCCAGGCCGACCGTGCGCAACAGCTGCGCGAGCGCGAAGTGATCCATGCCGAGTTCATTGCCTGGGCGCGCAACCCCGAAGCGCAGCGTCAGCACGCACTGCTGCAGAGCGTGTCGGCGCAGCATCCGCTGAGCGGTTTTCACGCTGGCAACCGCTACAGCCTGCCGGTACCCGACGCGGCCTTCCAGAGCGCCCTGCAAGCTTTTCACCAACGCTACTACCAGGCCGGGCAGATGACCCTGAGCCTGGTCGGCCCACAGCCGCTGGCCACCCTTGAAGCCCTGGCCATGCAGTACGGCGCCGTCTTCGCACCCGGGCAGCCCATCGAACAAGGCCCGGCACCGGCGCTGCAGCTTCGCGCTGCGCGGGTTGAACAGCTGCCCGGGCAACGGGATGTGCTGCTCGGCTATGAACGGCTGCCCGCCGGCGCTGCCCAGGCGATCGCCTTTCTCGACACCTGGCTTTCGGACACCCGCCCGGGCGGGCTGCTGGCCGCTTTGCGCGAACGGCGCTGGCTGGAGGATTTCAGTTTTTCGGCATTGCATCAGTTCGCCGCACAGGCACTGCTGCACGCGCGCTTCAAGCTCAATGACGCGGCACCTGCCGACCAGGTCGAAGACCTGTTCCGGGACTGGCTGAGCTTCTTGCGCGATGCCGACCTGACGGCGCTGAACAGCGAATATGCACGTATCCAGCAGTCACGCGCGCTGGCCGCCGGCGCCCTGGAACTGGCGCGCCGCGACAGCAGCGGCCAGCCATTCAGTGCACTCGACGCCCAGGGCCTGGCGGCACTGCAAGGCCTGCTCGAACCCTTCACCGAGCAAGCCCGCCAGCCCTGGCGACTGCCACCTGCCGAGCCCTTGCTGGCCGTCGGGTTCAGCGATGCACCCGCCACGCCGACACCCGCCGGGGTTATCCACAGCCCGGCGCTGCCGGCCGTGCGGCAGTACGGCGTGATCTACCTGCGCTGGCAGGTGCGCTCGGCGTTGCGCGTGCGGCTGTGGCGCGTACTCGAAGGTGCCCTGCGCCCACTGGTCGAGCGCGCCACCCGCGCCTCGGTGGAGCTGCAATGGAGCGAGTGCGAGCACCTCTGGCAACTGCGCTGCGCCGGGTCACCGCCCGCCATTGTCGCAGTCGTCGAGCAGGCATTGGCGCTGCTGCGCCTGCCTGCCGCCCAGGACTGGAGCGCAGGCTCAGGCACCGAGCCGGCGCTGATCCCGATCCGCCTGCTGCTAAAGCAGTTGCCGGGCTATATCGTCGCGCGTGACCCGGGGCCATTGCCGGCCTGCCTGATCGCCCAGCCCGAGCTGGATGCGCTCTGGCAGCATGCCCGCTGGCAGGGCATGACCTGCGGCTTCACCGAAGCGGTGCAGCCGGCGCTGAATGCGCTGCTGGCCCAGGTACCGGGACAGCCGGGCATGGCCGAGCCGATAACCGGCGATGCCACAGGGCCCTGGCAGCATGTGCCGCTGCCCGAAGGCGAGCACGCACTGCTGGTGTTCTGCCCCGCCCCGCCCGGCAGCGAGGCGGTGTACCGGCTGCTGGCACATCGACTGCAAGGGCCCTTCTACCAGCGCCTGCGGGTGGAGCTGCAACTGGGCTATGCAGTGTTCAGCGCATTGCGCCAGGTGCAGGGCCATACCGGCCTGCTGCTGGGCGTGCAGTCGCCCAAGGCCGACCCGGCACAGATTCTCGAGCACATGCGCTGGGTGGTCGCAGGCTTCACCCATGACCTCACCGATGATGCCGAGGCGCGTCAGGCCCTGGCGGCGCAGTTCCACGAACCGGACATGGGCAATGCCGACGTCGCCGAATGGGCCTGGCAGGCCCGGCTGGCCGGCAGCGACACCCCCAGCCTGGACACGCTGCGACAGCAGCTGCTGGCGGTCACCGCACAGCAGCTCGAACACGCCGCCCGGCACCTGTTCGACAACGCCCTGTACCTGGCCAGCGCCGCACAGGGCGGATTGTTACCGGCAACGCAACAGCCTTTCTCGCAGGTTTAACCAAACTGTCCATTAATTTTAGTAAGATGGCGCTACCCGGGCCGTTGTAACCCCTTGTTTCAAAGGGGGGCCTAAATATGTAGCCACCCGCCCCCAGACCTATCCGGAAGGAGTACTCCCATGTGGACCAAACCTGCTTACACTGACCTGCGTATTGGCTTTGAAGTGACCATGTATTTCGCAAGTCGCTGAGTCTGCTTGCGGTACAACGCCTCGGTCAGCCGGGGCGTTTTCATTTTTGGACGCAGCAGGAGTGGCCATGTACATCCAGATTCTAGGTTCCGCCGCCGGCGGCGGTTTCCCGCAGTGGAACTGCAACTGCGACAACTGCAAGGGCTTTCGCGACGGCACCTTGCGCGCCAGCGCACGCACCCAGTCCTCGATCGCGCTGTCCGACGACGGGGTGCACTGGGTGCTGTGCAACGCCTCGCCGGACATCCGCGCGCAGCTGCAAGGCTTCGCCCCCATGCAGCCGGCCCGCGCCCTGCGCGACACCGGGATCAACGCGATCATCCTGCTCGACAGCCAGATCGACCACACCACCGGCCTGCTCAGTCTGCGCGAAGGTTGCCCGCACCAGGTGTGGTGCACCGACATGGTCCACCAGGACCTGAGCACCGGCTTCCCTCTGTTCACCATGCTCAGCCACTGGAACGGTGGCCTGCAGTGGAACCGCATAGAGCTCGAAGGCAGCTTCGTGATCGAGGCGTGCCCGAACCTACGCTTTACCCCGTTCCCGCTGCGCAGCGCCGCGCCGCCCTACTCGCCGCACCGCTTCGACCCGCACCCGGGCGACAACCTGGGGCTGATGGTCGAAGACCTGCGCACCGGCGGCAAGCTGTTCTACGCCCCGGGCCTTGGCCAGTTCGACGACAAGCTGCTGCAACTGATGCACGACGCCGATTGCCTGCTGGTCGACGGCACGCTGTGGGAGGATGATGAGATGCAGCGCCGCGGTGTCGGTACCCGCACGGGCCGCGAGATGGGTCACCTGGCACAGAATGGCCCCGGCGGCATGCTCGAGGTACTCGAAGGCTTCCCCGACCAGCGCAAGGTACTTATCCACATCAACAACACCAACCCGATTCTCGATGAAGACTCCGCCGAGCGCGCCGAACTGGCCCGCCGCAACGTCGAAGTGGCCTTCGACGGCATGAGCATCGAGCTGTAGGAGCCCCCATGAGCGAAGCCGTACCGCTTTCCCCCGCCGCGTTCGAGCAGGCCTTGCGCGCCAAGGGCGCCTACTACCACATCCATCACCCCTACCACGTGGCCATGTATGAAGGCCGCGCCAGCCGCGAGCAGATCCAGGGCTGGGTCGCCAACCGCTTCTACTACCAGGTCAACATCCCGATGAAGGATGCGGCGATCCTGGCCAACTGCCCGGACCGCGAGATCCGCCGTGAGTGGATCCAGCGCCTGCTCGACCACGACGGCGCCCCCGGCGAAGACGGCGGCATCGAAGCCTGGCTGCGCCTGGGCCAGGCCGTGGGCCTGGACCCCGACCAGCTACGCTCGCAGCAGCTGGTGCTGCCCGGCGTGCGCTTCGCGGTCGACGCCTACGTCAACTTCGCCCGCCGTGCCAGCTGGCAGGAAGCGGCCAGCAGCTCGCTGACCGAACTGTTCGCCCCGCAGATCCACCAGTCACGCCTGGACAGCTGGCCACAGCACTATCCCTGGATCGACCCGGCCGGCTACGAGTACTTCCGCACCCGCCTGGGCCAGGCCCGGCGCGATGTGGAGCATGGCCTGAGCATCACCCTGCAGCACTACACCACGGTGCAGGGTCAACAACGCATGCTGGAGATTCTTCAGTTCAAGCTCGATATTCTGTGGAGCATGCTCGACGCCATGAGCATGGCCTATGAACTGAACCGCCCGCCCTACCACAGCGTCACCAGCGAGCGGGTGTGGCACAAGGGGATCACCTTATGAGTTTCGACCGTTCGAAGACGCCGCACTGGCGCCCCGGCTACCGCTTCCAGTACGAACCGGCGCAGAAGGGCCATGTGCTGCTCTACCCCGAAGGAATGATCAAGCTCAACGAAAGCGCCGCGCTGATCGGCGGGCTGATCGACGGCAAGCGTGATGTGGCCGCGATCATTGCCGAGCTGGACGTTCAATTCCCCGGTGTACCCGAACTCGGTGACGACATCGAGCAATTCATGGAGGTCGCCCGTGAGCAACACTGGATCGTCCTTGAGTGAGGTACCGGCCAAGCCCGCAGTCGGCCTGCCGCTGTGGCTGCTGGCCGAGCTGACCTACCGCTGCCCGCTGCAATGCCCGTACTGCTCCAACCCGCTGGACTTCGCCGAGCAGGGCAAGGAGTTGAGCACCGAGCAGTGGTTCAAGGTGATGGCCGAGGCGCGTGAAATGGGCGCCGCGCAACTGGGCTTTTCCGGCGGCGAGCCACTGGTGCGCCAGGACCTGGCCGAGCTGATCGGCGAGGGGCGCCGCCTGGGCTACTACACCAACCTGATCACCTCCGGCATCGGCCTGACCGAACAGAAGATCGCCGACTTCAAGCGCGCCGGGCTGGACCACATCCAGATCAGCTTCCAGGCCAGCGACGAACAGGTCAACAACCTGCTGGCCGGCTCGAAGAAAGCCTTCGCGCAGAAGCTGGAGATGGCGCGCGCGGTCAAGGCCCACGGCTACCCGATGGTGCTGAACTTCGTCACCCACCGGCACAACATCGACAAGATCGACCGCATCATCGAGCTGTGCATCGCCCTGGAAGCCGACTTCGTCGAGCTCGCCACGTGCCAGTTCTACGGCTGGGCCAAGCTCAACCGCGCCGGCCTGCTGCCCACCCGCGCGCAGCTGGAGCGCGCCGAACGCATCACCAACGAATACCGCGAGAAACTGCAGGCTGCGGGCAACCCATGCAAGCTGATCTTCGTCACCCCCGACTACTATGAAGAGCGGCCCAAGGGCTGCATGAACGGCTGGGGCAGCATCTTCCTCACCGTCACCCCGGACGGCACCGCACTGCCGTGCCATGGCGCACGCCAGTTGCCGGTACAATTCCCCAACGTGCGCGAACACAGCATGCAGCACATATGGTATGACTCGTTCGGCTTCAATCGTTTTCGCGGTTACGACTGGATGCCCGAGCCGTGCCGCTCCTGCGACGAGAAAGAAAAGGACTTCGGCGGCTGCCGCTGCCAGGCCTTCATGCTGACCGGCGACGCCAGCAATGCCGACCCGGTTTGCGCCAAATCGGCGGACCACGGGATCATCCTCGCTGCTCGGGAGGAGGCCGAAACCGCCACCCAGACCATCGACCAGATGACCTTCCGCAATGATCGAAACTCCCGTCTCATCGCCCGCGGCTGAGCGTTTCAGCGCACAACAGGCGGTTGCCGCCGGCACCGACTACGCCGAACTCAAGCGCAGCCCGCTGGGGCTGTTCTGGAACGAGTTTCGCCCCCAGGACGGCGGTTGCCGCATCTGGCAGTGGCGTGACGGCCAGGCCCGCTGCCTGACCCCCGACGGCTTCAGCGTGCGCAGCCGCGTCTACGAGTATGGCGGCGGCGGTTTCTGCCTGAGCGACGACGGGCTGGTGTTCGTCAACGAAGCCGACCAGCAGCTCTACAGCCAGGGGCTCGGCGGCGGGCAGCCGCAGCCGCTGACCCACGGCCAGTGCCGCTACGGTGACCTGCGCTGGGGCGCCGGCCAGGTGCTGGCGGTTGAAGAAGACGCCGATGTGCACCGGCTGGTATCGATCGCCGCCGGCACCCGCACGGTACTGGCCGAAGGCGCCGACTTCTATGCCGCTCCCGCCCTCAGCGCCGACGGCCAGCGCCTGGCCTGGATCGAATGGAGCCGCCCGCACCAACCCTGGACTGCCACCCGCCTGCTGTGCGCCGAACGCCGCGATGCACACACCTGGGAAGCGCCGCGCTGCATCGCCGGCAGCGAGGCGCAACCGGAATCGCTGCAGCAGCCGCGCTTCGATGCCGACGGTCGCCTGTACTGCCTGTCGGATCGTGACGGCTACTGGCAACCCTGGGGCGAAACCCCGCAGGGCTGGGCAGCACTGCCGGCCGAGCGCGCCGACCATGCCGGCGCACCGTGGCAACTGGGCGCCAGCACCTGGCTGCCCCTGGACGGCGGCGGGTATCTGGCGAGCTGGTTCGAGGGCGGCTTCAGCCGCCTGGGCGTGCATCATGCCGATGGCACCCTGGAAGACTTCAGTGACGTCTACACCCGCTTTCGCTGCCTGGAGATCGACGACCGGTACCTGTATGCCATCGCCGCCTCTGCCATCAGCACGCCCGCCGTCATCGCCATCGACCGCCACAGCCATGCCGTTCAGGTGCTGGCCGGCGGTGCGATGCCCTTGCCCAGCGAACAGGTCAGCCAGCCGCGCAGCATCACCTACCCCAGCGGCGATGCCCAGGCGCACGCCTTCTTCTACCCGGCCATGAATGGTGTCGAGGCGCCGCCGCTGGTGGTGTTCGTGCATGGCGGACCGACCTCGGCGTGCTTCCCGGTGCTCGACCCGCGCATCCAGTACTGGACCCAGCGCGGCTTTGCCGTGGCCGACCTCAACTACCGTGGCAGCAGCGGCTATGGCCGCGCCTATCGCCAGGCCCTGCACCTGCGCTGGGGCGAAGTGGACGTGCAGGATGCCTGCGCGGTGGTCGACTTCCTGGCAGGGCAAGGGTTGATCGACCCGACGCAGGCGTTCATCCGCGGGGGCAGCGCCGGGGGCTACACCACGCTGTGTGCGCTGGCGTTCCAGAATGTGTTCCGTGGCGGGGCGAGCCTGTACGGGGTCAGCGACCCGCTGGCGCTGACGCGCGCCACGCACAAGTTCGAAGGCGATTACCTGGACTGGCTGATCGGCGACCCGCAGCAGGATGTGCAGCGTTATCAGGCGCGCACGCCACTGCTGCATGCCGCGCAGATCAAGGTGCCGGTGATTTTCTTCCAGGGCGAACTGGATGCGGTGGTGGTACCGGAGCAGACCCGTTCGATGCTGGCGGCGCTGAAGGCCAACGGGGTGCGTGCCGAAGGGCATTTCTACCCGACCGAGCGGCACGGGTTCCGGACGGCAGCGAACCTGGCGCATGCGCTGGAAGAAGAGTGGAAGTTCTACCGGGAGGTTCTGTCACGGCCATTGCCATTGTAGGAGCCAGCCTTGCTGGCGAATGTCCCAGCGCGGTCTGAACCGTACAGGCCCATTCGCCGGCAACGCCGGCTCCTACAGGCGATGGCCGCGACGCGGTCTAGCGCTTGGCGATGATGTACACCGCGTGCACGATCCCCGGAATGTAACCGCACAAGGTGAGCAGGATGTTCAGCCAGAAGGCGCCACCAAAACCCACCTGCAGGAACACGCCCAGCGGCGGCAACAGAATGGCGAAGATAATTCGGATCAGGTCCATCGGGCAGCTCCTTGTCTAAAGTCCTAACTACAGACTGCAAGCACCCCCCACTGGTTCAAATAGCCATCCCCCATAAAAAAACGCCCCAGGCCAAAAGGATCAGGCCCGGGGCGATGCGCAGGAACGCGAGACGGTTCGTTGAATTCGGTACGGCGCTACCGGGTCAGGCACGCCGCTGGTTGAGTTGCGCCGTGTGCACACGGGCAAAGGCACGCGCCAGGCGCAGCAGCATTTCGTCGATGTTGCCGCGGCTGACGGTCAGCGCCGGCGAAAAGCGCAGCACATTGGCCTGCGCCGCATTGAGCAGCAGCCCTTCCTGCAGCGCCGCCTTGACCAAGGCTGCGGCCGAGTCGTCGCTCAGCTCCAGGCCCCACAGCAAGCCCTGGCCGCGCACCTCGCCCTGGCCATAACGCCCCGCCAGGTGGCTCAGGCCATCACGCAGGTGCCGCCCCGACGCCTGCACCTGCTCCATGAAGCCCGGTTCCAGCACGGCATCGAGAATCGCCAGGCCCGCCGCACTCATCAGTGCATTGCCATGGTGACTGCCTTCCAGCTCGCCGGCCTCGGCGCAGCAGGCCGTACCCCGCGCCAGCAGGGCGGCCAGCGGCACACCGCCGCCCAGGCCCTTGCCCAGGGTGATGATGTCGGCGCGCACGCCGTAGGTCTGCTCGGCCAGCAGCGCGCCGCAACGGCCCACGCCGGTCTGCACCTCATCCAGGATCAGCAGGATGCCCAGTTCGCGGCACAGGCGCTCGACACCCTTGAGGTACTGCTGGGTGGCCGGGATCACCCCGGCCTCGCCCTGGATCGGCTCGAGCATGATCGCCACGGTACGCGAGTCCACTGCTGCATGCAGCGCGGCCAGATCGTTGAACGGCACCTTGCTGAAACCCGGCAGGCCGGGCTCGCAGCGGTTGCACGCCGACGGGTCGGAGGCCGACAGCGCCCCCAGGCTGCGCCCGTGGCAGCTCTGGCGCGCAGTGATGATGTGGTAGGCGCCATTGCGATGCAGCTGGCCCCACTTGCGCGCCAGCTTGATCGCACCTTCGCAGGCTTCGGCACCACTGTTGAGCAGGTAGGCCTGATCGCTGCCGGTGCTCTGGCACAGGCGGTTGACCAGGCTCAACAGGCCACGGTTATGAAAGCCGGCGCCGGGGTTTATCAATGCCTGGGCCTGGCTGCTCAGTGCCTGCACCAGCGCCTTGGGGCTGTGCCCGAGGCTGTTCACCGCGCAACCCTGGGTGAAATCCAGATAGGCGCGGCCTTCGTTGTCCCACAGCCACGAACCCTGGCCGCGCACGAACACCTGTGGCGCACGCTCGGTGGCCGGCATCAGGCATTCCCGCGACAGCTGCTCGGCCTGGGCCAGTGCCACCGGCGCCGGTGCCTGCTCGGCAGCGCGCGCCGCCTGGCGACGCAGATTGAACAGGTTCATGCGCGCAGCCCTTCCAGCGGCAGGCCAAGCAGGCGCGCGGTCCAGTCCTCGACCTGGCCGCTGCGCAGGCGCTTGATCGCGATGTCGCGCCAGCGTGACGAGAGGGCCGGACAATCCACCAGCTTTTTCAAACCCGCATGCTCCAGAGGTTCACGGTAAAAAGTATGCAGTGCCCAGGCCACGGTCAGGCCCGGGTAGCTGCGTTGTATCAGTTCGAATGGCTCGTCGGCGCTGACGAAGCCAGGCTTGAGCACCCGGTAGAACCAGCCGCAGCGCAGCGCGTCCTGCGCCTGTTGCGGCAGGTTCGGCAAACCCCAGCGATGGCTCAGGCGGTAGCACGGCGAGCGCGGCTGGCTGACCTGCAGCAGCGCCCCGCCCCAGCGGAACATGTCGCCCAGGCAGACGTGCTCTTCGGTAAGGCCGCGGGTCGAGAGGTTTTCGCCAAAACCCGGCGCGCACCAGTCGATCTGTGGATAACGTCGCCGCCACCAGGCGTAGTGCTCGGCCGGATAGTGGTGCAAGGCCCGCTCGGGGCCGGTATGGAAGCGCGGGTCGCCGTGTTCGTCGCTGCCCAGCCCCTGTGGCCATAACCACAGCCTTCTTGCAACCTGTTCCTTATCGATATCGGTGAGTAACCCATAACCGACATTTTTTGCCTTGCCTATGTAAACGCCATCCACATACACGGTATTCATCGCGCCTTCTGGCCCTGTAAACCTTGTGAATACGGGATAGACTAGGCTTCTCGCGGGCCTTCGGCCATTTCGTTTTTCGAGCTTTTTTGATAAGTATTGCTTATGGATTTTCGCCAACTGCGTTATTTCGTCGCGGTGTACGAAGAAGGCCATGTGGGCCGGGCCGCCGAACGCCTTTCACTGTCGCAGCCAGCGCTGTCGCAGCAGATCCGCCAGCTCGAACACAGCCTCGATGTGAGCCTGTTCGAACGGGGCAACAAGCGGCTGCTGCCAACCCTGGCCGCACACACCCTGTACAACCACGCCCTGCCCCTGCTCGACGGCCTGCAACGCGCCCGCGAGGCGTTGCGCAACTTCCGCGGGCAGGCCTTGCGGACCCTGGCCATCGGCGTGCTGCAGACGGTACGGCCGAGCCTGGTGCCGCAACTGCTCGACCGCCTGCGCAAGGCGCAACCACACCTGGTGGTGCAGATCTACGAACTGTCGGGGCTGGAGATCGAACGGCGCCTGCTCAACGGCACCCTGGACATCGGCATCAGCTACCTGCCGCCGCGCCAGCCGGGCCTTCACGGCCTGCTGCTGTACGAAGACGAGTTGCAACTGGTGATCCCGCACACGCATCCGCTGCGCGAATTCAAGAAGGTCTCGCTCAAGCAGGCCGCCGAACTGCCCATGCTGATGCTGGGCGAAGAGTTCCAGGTACGCCAGATCTGGCAGGCGCAACTGGCCAACCTCGGGCGCCGCCCGCAGGTGCAGGCCGAGATGAACAACATGGGCGGGATTCTCGACAGCCTGGCGCATACCTCGCTGGCAACCGTGTTGCCGGGGCGTGCGCGCGACGCCACGGACGATCCAGAGCTGCTCTGGAAGCCGCTGAGCGAGCCGCGGGTGCCACTGAAGGTAGGCCTGGTGTTTCGCGATGCGCAGCGCCAGCAGGCGTCGGTGGAGCTGCTGCGCAATCTGCTGGAGGAAGAGATCGACCCTCGCCAGATCGGCGGTTCACCTCTGGATGTGCTCGGCTAGAAAAAACCCGGGCAAAAGAAAACCCCGCCGAAGCGGGGTTTTGCAGACTGTTTCCCTGACATCCTTTTCGTCCCGCCGTCCTGGCAGGAAATCCTTCCGTGTCCCTGTTATGTACTGTGCGCATCCTGCGCGACGTCCATGAGGTGAAGATTAGCTGTGGATCCAATCTTACGGAAGAGGCCAAACGTCACCACGTCATGTAAGTAAATGCTTACATGACGCCGTCAGATCAAAACTGTTCCGCGTCGAGCAGGTACAACGACTCGCTGCCCGCCTTCACCGAAGCGCTGAGCGAGTGAATACGCGGCAGCAGGCGGGCGAAGTAGAAGCGTGCGGTGCCCAGCTTGCTGGCGTAGAAGTCGTCCTCACCCTGTTTGGCCAGGGCCGTGCGGGCCATCAGCGCCCACATGTAGGCATAGGCGGTGTAGCCGAAGGCGTGCAGGTACTCCACCGACGCCGCGCCGATTTCGTTGGGGTTCGCCTTGGCGCGGTCGAGCACCCAGGCGGTCAGTTCGTCGAGGCTGTCCAGCGCCGTCTCCAGCGGTTTGACGAACTCACCCAGCGCCGTGTCGGCGGTGGCGATGAAATGGCGGATCTCGTCGGCGAACAGCTTGTAGAACGCCCCGCCGCTGCCCACCACCTTGCGGCCCATCAGGTCCAGGGCCTGGATGCCGTTGGTGCCTTCGTAGATCTGGGTGATGCGCACGTCGCGCACCAGTTGCTCCTGGCCCCACTCGCGAATGTAGCCATGGCCGCCGAACACCTGCTGGCCATGCACGGTCACTTCCAGGCCCAGATCGGTGAGAAACGCCTTGGACACCGGCGTCAGCAGCGCCACCAGGTCTTCGGCGCGCTTGCCGGCCTCGCGGTCTTCACTGAACTTGGCGGTATCGAGCTGCATCGCAACATAGGTGGAGAAAGCCCGGCCGCCTTCGTTCAGTGCCTTCATGGTCAGCAGCATGCGCCGCACGTCGGGGTGCACGATGATCGGGTCGGCAGTCTTGTCCTTGGCCTGGGGCCCGGTAGGTGCACGGCTCTGCAGGCGGTCGCGGGCGTATTCGATGGCGTTCTGGTAGGAACGCTCGGCCGAGGCCAGGCCCTGGATGCCGACCCCCAGGCGCTCGTAGTTCATCATGGTGAACATCGCTGCCAGGCCCTTGTTCGGCTCGCCGACCAGGTAGCCCACGGCGCTGTCGAAGTTCATCACGCAGGTGGCCGAGGCCTGGATGCCCATCTTGTGCTCGATGGAGCCACAGGTGGCCGGGTTGCGCTCGCCCAGGCTGCCATCGGGGTTGACCAGGAACTTGGGCACCAGGAACAGCGAGATGCCCTTGGGCCCGGCCGGGGCGTCAGGCAGCTTGGCCAGCACCAGGTGGATGATGTTCTCGGTCAGGTCGTGTTCGCCGCCGGTGATGAAGATCTTGGTGCCGGTGACCTTGTAGCTGCCGTCGGCCTGCGGCTCGGCGCGGGTACGGATGATGCCAAGGTCGGTTCCGGCGTGGGGCTCGGTCAGGCACATGGAGCCGGCCCAGACCCCGGCGTACATGTTGGGCAGGTACCGCGTCTTGAGCTCCTCGCTGGCGTGAGCGTTGATCGACAGGCAGGCACCGGCGGTCAGCATCGGGTACAGGCCGAAGGCCAGGCTCGAGGAGTTGACCATTTCTTCGACCTGGGCAGAGATCACCTTGGGCATGCCCATGCCGCCATAGGCAGGGTCGCCGCCCACGCCCACCCAGCCACCATCGGCGTAGGTGCGGTAGGCATCGATGAAGCCGGCCGGGGTGCGCACGGCGCCGTTGTCCCAATGGCAGCCCTCTTCGTCGGCGCTGCGGCTCAGCGGAGCGATTCGCTGGCTGGTGACCTTGCCGGCTTCCTCGAGCACCGCCAGTGCGGTTTCTTCGTCGACCGCCTCGGCCAGCCCGGGCAGTTGTGCCCACAGCCGGGATACTTCGAAGACTTCGTTGAGGACGAAGCGCATATCGCGCAGGGGCGCTTTATAGTCAGCCATGGCAACCTCTCACACCTTGAGTCGGGACGGCCCCGCAGGGCCGCTACACAGTTGCGAGCCAGTGTAACCTAACAACTTTTGTGACACATAGGGTCATCTGGCGACCATATGGTCACTTCTGGTCACGCCGTGCGCACCGCTCCACGCTTGCTCTGGTGGCCGTAGGTCATGGTGCAGTTACGCCCCGCTCCCTTGGCACTGTACAGCGCCTGGTCGGCCGACTTGAGCACCTCATCGGGGCTGCGGTGCTCGGGCAGGCGCTCGGCGGCACCGATGCTGATGGTCACCGACACGCTGCTGGCCCCGGCCGCCCCACGGCGTTGTCGCCCCTGCTGGTCGTCCTGGGGGCGGCTGTCCTGGTTGCGCAGCTGGATATTGTAGTTGGCGATCACCTCGCGCACCGCCTCCAGGTGCGGCAGGCATTCCTCGATGGTCTTGGCCGCGAACACCAGGGCGAACTCCTCGCCGCCATAGCGGTAGGCGCGGCCCCCGCCGGTGACCTTGGACAGTTTGCTGGCCACCAGGCGCAGCACCTGGTCGCCGACGTCGTGCCCGTGGGTATCGTTGAATTTCTTGAAGTGGTCGACGTCGGTCATCGCCAGCACATAGTTGCGCCCCAGACGCTGCATGCGCTCGTTGAGCGCGCGGCGCCCCGGCAGGCCGGTGAGCTCGTCGCGAAATGCCATCTGGTAGGCCTCGTGGGAGACCGCGGCGGCGATCATCAGCATCACCTGGCTGCACATGATGTTCAGGGTGAAGGGCAGGATGAAGGTCTGCGGCAGCATCCAGAAGATCCCCATCAGACCGATCACCTGCGCCGCATGCAGCGGGCGCGGTTCGCGCAGGTACTGCACCACCAGCAGGATGAAGGCGAGCAGAAACACCGGGTAGGCCAGCTGGATCAGGCTCATCCACTGACCGTGCAGCGCCGGCCAGCGGATTTCCGCGAGCCAGTTGAGCAGCGCCTGCGGGTAGCTCTGCTCCAGCCCCAGCGCCGTGCTGCCGACCGCCAGCAGCACGGCAAAGCGCGCCACCATGTCCTGGAACAGGTGCGTGCGCTCCTGCCAGGCGCCGTACAGCGCAAACAGGATGGGCAGCAACAGGCACACCAGGTGGAACACCACGGCGGCGTCCTGGCGTACCACGCCATTGTCGCGGTAGTAGTCGGTCTGGGTGTCGAGCAGGAAGTAGGCGATATACACCGTGACCATCAGGAACAGTTCACGCTGACGGCGGTAGACCGTGCAGTAGGCCCCGCCCAGCAGCAGCACCAGGGTTGGCAGCACGTTGAACAGCGAGGTGAAGAAGACGTTGAGGTCTCTGACATAAGCAGCGGCGAGCCCCGACACCAGCAGGAACAGTGACGGCAGAAAATGGCTCAGTCGTACAGCGGATAAACGAAACAAGGGAATCTCCGACCCGGCAGATCAAGTAATGGCATTGTGCCTTTAATGTGTCGGCAGCGCACATGAATAGATGAATATGCCGGCAGCACTTGTAACGGCAGGGTAGGAGCAGGGCTTAGCACGTATTCGTTTCAGGTTCTGACTGGCGCATAAAAAAACCCGCCGGTAAGGGCGGGCTTTCTTGCTTCAGGCGATGACTCAGTACGAGAGGCCGAAGTGCTCTTCGTTCATGTCCATCAGGTTGCTCGCGCCCGACAGCATGGTTTCCACATGCGTGCGGGTCCGCGGCAGGATGCGCTGGAAGTAGAAGCGCGCGGTCTGCAGCTTGGCGGTGTAGAACGCCTCTTCGCTGGTGCCGGCAGCCAGTTTCTCGGCGGCCAGGCGCGCCATGTCGGCCCAGAAGTAGGCCAGGCAGGCGTAACCGGAGTACATCAGGTAGTCCACCGAGGCGGCACCGACTTCTTCGCGGTCCTTCATCGCGGCCATGCCGACCTTCATGGTCAGTTCGCCCCACTCCTTGTTCAACTTGGCCAATGGCGCGACAAACTCGCTGATGGCCTCGTTGCCTTCGTTGTTCTGGACGAACTTGTGCACGATCTTGGTGAAGCCCTTGAGCGCCTCGCCCTGGGTCATCAGCACCTTGCGGCCCAGCAGGTCCAGCGCCTGGATGCCGGTGGTGCCTTCGTACAGCATCGAGATGCGGCTGTCGCGAACGTTCTGCTCCATGCCCCACTCGGCGATGAAGCCGTGGCCGCCGTAGATCTGCACGCCGTGGTTGGCCGACTCGAAGCCGACTTCGGTCATGAACGCCTTGGCGATCGGGGTCATGAAGGCCAGCAGTGCGTCGGCCTTCTTCTTCTCTTCTTCGTCCTGGCTGTACTTGACGATGTCGACCTGCTTGGCGGTGAAGTACACCATCGCGCGGTTGCCTTCGGCGAAGGCTTTCATGGTCAGCAGCATGCGACGCACGTCCGGGTGGACGATGATCGGGTCAGCCGCCTTGTCCGGCGCCTTGGGGCCGGTCAGCGAACGCATCTGCAGGCGGTCGCGGGCATACTTCAGGCCACCCTGGAACGCCACTTCGGCGTGGGCCAGGCCTTGCAGCGCGGTACCCAGGCGAGCGGTGTTCATGAAGGTGAACATGCAGTTCAGGCCCTTGTTGGCCGGGCCGATCAGGTAGCCGGTGGCGGCGTCGAAGTTCATCACGCAGGTGGCGTTGCCGTGGATGCCCATCTTGTGTTCGATGGAGCCACAGGAAACGGCGTTGCGCTCGCCCACACCGCCTTCGGCGGTCGGCAGGAACTTGGGCACGATGAACAGCGAGATGCCTTTGGTGCCGGCCGGTGCATCGGGCAGGCGCGCCAGCACGATGTGCACGATGTTGTCGGCCATGTCGTGTTCACCGGCCGAGATGAAGATCTTGGTGCCGGTGACCTTGTAGGAACCGTCGGCCTGAGGTTCGGCCTTGGTGCGCAGCATGCCCAGGTCGGTACCGCAGTGCGGTTCGGTCAGGCACATGGTGCCGGTCCATTCGCCGGATACCAGCTTGGTCAGGTAGGTGTTCTGCTGCTCGGCGGTGCCGTGCTCGGAGATGGTGTTCATCGCGCCGTGCGACAGGCCTGGGTACATGCCCCACGACCAGTTCGACTCGCCGACCATTTCGCTGACCGCCAGGCCCAGCGACTCGGGCAGACCCTGGCCGCCGTGATCGACGTCATGGGCCAGGCTCGGCCAGCCGCCTTCTACGAACTGCTTGTAGGCTTCCTTGAAGCCGGTGGGGGTCTTAACGCCCGACTCGCTCCAGGTGCAGCCTTCCAGGTCGCCCACACGGTTCAGCGGGGCCAGTACCTGTTCACAAAACTTGGCGCCTTCCTCGAGGATCGCATCGACCATGTCGGGGGTGGCGTCCTGGCAAGCCGGCAGGCTCTGATAGTGCGCTTCGTAGCCCAGCAGTTCATCGCGAACGAAACGAATATCACGCAAGGGGGCTTTGTAATCAGGCATAGCGATGAACCTCTGCTGATGGATCCTTGAATAGGGAGACCGCGACATACACCGACCAGCTCTAGGCGGCTTTCGGTCAAACAGTTGTTTGAAACATACGTTTACGCCGAAACCTTGTCAAGCACCCCCATGAGGGCATTTCTGCCATGGCAGGCTACGCTCCGGCCCCGCTCGCCAGAACGCAGGCACGACAAGGCGCCCGGCCTTGGGCCAGGGCGTCGAGTCAGGATGTAGGGGTAAAACCGGGGAGGTGCGAGCGCCGGCTGGCTCAGGCGTAGGTATCGATCAGCGTGCCGAGCATTTCGTCGGAGGCCTTGGCCACTTTGACACCCAGCTCGACCTGATGCTTGCCCAGGGCAAGTTCGACGGTGCTGGTGGCCAGGTCCATCTGCTGGCTGCGGTCGACCGAGCGCAGGCGTTCGGCCTGGTAGTCGCTGGACTGGCTGGTGGCAGCACGTTCGACAGTGGTGTTGGCGATCTGGCTGGCGGCCTGATCGACGCGGTTCTGGCCGCTCTGAATGGCGCCCAGGCCGGCATAGAATGCGGAACTGCCCGAGATTTCCATTTCAAACTCTCCAGGTGACGGAAGGCACAGATGACATCAATGGCCCCTATTGAAGCAGACAACCCGGCAAAAGGCCCGTCAAAAACACTAATGGCACAGTGCCCTTCAATAGACTCAGCCTAGTCGAGCAAATCCAGCTGCAGGTATGCGGCCACCGCCTCGGCGTTGGCCACCTTGAGTTTTGGCACCCGGCCCAGGCAGGGGGCCGGCAGGCGTTCGGCAAGCGAAGCCAGGTTCTCCTCCAGGCGCGAGGTGCGCGGCTCGATGATGTTCGCCACCCAGCCGGCCAGTTGCAGGCCATCGCGGGCAATCGCCTCGGCACTGAGCAGCGCATGGTTGATGCAACCCAGGCGCACGCCTACCACCAGGATCACCGGCAGCTTGAGGGCAATCGCCAGGTCCGACAGATTGGCCTGATCGGACAACGGCACCCGCCAGCCACCCGCCCCTTCGATCAGGGTGAAATCGGCGTTGTGCGCCAGCACCGTGCGCATCGGCGCCAGCAACGCCTGCACGCTCAGCGCAACACCCGCCTCGCGGGCCGCCAGGTGCGGGGCGATGGCGGGCTCGAAGGCAAACGGGTTGAGCTGCGCATAGGGCAGCGTGAGGCTGCTTTGCGCGATCAGGGCCAGTGCATCGGCGTTGCGCAGGCCCTTGGGGGTCACCTCGCAGCCCGACGCTACCGGCTTGGCCCCAAGGGTACTCAGGCCGGCCAGACGTGCCGCATGCAGCAGGCCGGCGGCAATGGTGGTCTTGCCCACATCGGTATCGGTGCCGGCGATGAAATAGGCAGCATGCATCTCAATCCCCCTGGTGCTGCGGCTTGTGCAGTACCGCATAGACTACCTGATAGGTGGCGGGCAGTCCCTGCGGCTGGCGAAAGCGCTCGTAGGCCTGCAGCAGGCCCTGCATGCGTGCCCTGCCGGTCAGGCCGGCGGGGCGACCGGGGTTGAGGTTGTGTGCGCCCAGCGCCTTGAGCTCATGGGTCAGGCTGCGCACATCGGGGTAATGCAGTACATGGGGCCGGGCCTCCAGCCCGAGCACCTGCAGCCCGCTGTCGGCACACAGACGCTGGTAGTCCGCCAGAGGGCGGAAGCGATTGACGTGCACCAGCCCGTCCACCGCCTGCCAGCTTTCACGCAGCTCGAACAGCGTGCCCACGCACAGGCTGGCGAACGCCAGCACGCCCCCAGGCTGCAGAACCCGCTGCGCTTCACGCAGCACCGCAGCCAGGTCGGCGCACCACTGCACCGCCAGGCTGGAGAAGATCAGCCCGGCGCTGCCATCACGCAACGGCAGACGCTCGGCATCGCCCGCCACATGGTAATGCGCGCCCCCCAGCTCACGGGCATGCAGCAGCATGCCTTCGGCGATATCCACCGCCACACCCAGCCCTTGTGGATAACGTTGCTGCAAGTGCCGGCTGAAATGCCCGGTGCCACTGCCCAGATCGATCCAGCAACGCGGTTGCAACTCGGCGGGCAGCTGCGCCAGCAGATGAGCGCCCACCGCCCGCTGCAACGCGGCGACACTGTCGTAGCTGGCCGCAGCACGGGAAAACGAGGCCGCCACCTGGCGCTTGTCGGGCAAGGCGCCGGGCAGCCTGGGCAGGGAAAGATCAGTCATCGCCACTCTCGTGCAGGAAGGTCTTGATAAAGGTCGCCAACGCCTGGGCGTGCTCCAGCAGGAAGGCGTGGGCGCTGTCCTCGACAATGCCCACCTCGACGTCCTGCAGCAGTTCGAACAGCGCCTTGGCCGCCTCGACCGGCACCAGCGCGTCGCTGCCTGCGAACAGGTGCAACTGCGGGCCGCCGAAGTTGCTCAGCGCAGCCCGGGTATCGAGTTGCCGCAATACCTCCAGGCCCGTGGCCAGGTACAGCGGGTCGGTTGCCGGCACCCCCACCTCCAGCAACCGCGCCAGGCTGCGCGGCGCCTGCGCGCCCTGGCTGCACAGCGACTTGAAGCGCTTGAGCGTCACTTGCGTATGGCTACGGCAACCGTCGAGAAAGGTATTGAAGGTGTCGGTCGGCATGCCATGGGGCCAGTCCGCACGGGCCACGAAGCTGGCGTTGCTGCCCAGCGTCACCAGCCCGCAGCAGTGATCGCCGCGTCGCGCCGCCAGCTCGGCGGCGAGCATGCCGCCCAGCGACCAGCCTCCCAGCCAGGTGTCGGTAGGCAGCGTGCGGTCCAGGTGATCCAGCCATACAGGCACGTCACTGCCATCCAGCTCCGGCAGAGGCACCAGCTCCACATGCAGCTTGGCATCCAGGGCGCGCAAGCTCGCGGCCAGCGGCTCCAGTGCAGCGGTACCCAGGCCCCAGCCCGGCAACAGAATCAGTCGATCACGCATCAGCAGGCTCCAGCAGCGAATGACACTCGGCCAATGCATTCAACAATAGCTGTACCTGCGCGGCGCTGTGGGCGGCGGTCAGGGTCACGCGCAGCCGGGCACTGCCGGCCGGCACCGTCGGTGGACGGATCGCCGTGACCATCAGCCCGCGTTCGCGCAACATCGCCGACAGCCGCATGGCCCTTGCGGCATCGCCGATCAGAATCGGCTGGATCGGCGTGAAACTGTCCATCAGATGCAGGCCGATCTGCTCGGCGCCCTGACGGAACTGGCGGATCAGCGCAGCCAGGTGCTCGCGGCGCCAGTGCTCGTCACGCAGCAGTTGCAGGCTCCTGAGCGTGGCGCAGGCCAGGGCCGGTGGCTGGCTGGTGGTATAGATGTACGGGCGGGCGAACTGGATCAGGCACTCGATCAGTTCCTCACTGCCGGCGACGAACGCACCGGCGGTACCGAAGGCCTTGCCCAGGGTGCCGACCAGCACCGGTACCTGCTCCATGTCCAGGCCGAAATGCTCGACCACGCCACCGCCGTGGCGGCCCAGGGTGCCGAAGCCATGGGCATCGTCGACCATCAGCCAGGCGCCCCTGGCCTGCGCCTGGGCAGCCAGCGCCGGCAGGTCGGCGATGTCGCCATCCATGCTGAACACGCCATCGGTGACCACCAGCGCATTGCCGGTGGCCTTGTCCAGGCGCTTGCCGAGGCTGTCGGCATCGTTGTGCAGGTAGCGGCTGAAGCGCGCACCACTGAGCAACCCGCCATCCAGCAGCGAAGCATGGTTGAGGCGATCCTGCAGCACGCTGTCGCCCTGCCCCACCAGCGCGGTCAACGCACCCAGGTTGGCCAGGTAGCCGGTGGTGAACAGCAGCGCGCGCGGGCGACCGGTAAACTGTGCCAGGGCCAGTTCCAGTTCATGGTGCGGCGAGCTGTGGCCGATCACTAGGTGCGACGCCCCGCCGCCCACGCCCCAACGCTCAGCGCCCGCACGCCAGGCGTCGATCACCTCGGGGTGGTTGGCCAGGCCCAGGTAGTCGTTGCTGCAAAACGCCAGCAACGGCGTGCCGTCCACCATCACCTGCGGCCCCTGCGGGCTCTGCAGCAGGGGGCGCTGGCGATACAGCGCCGCAGCGCGCCGTTGTTCCAGGCGCGCACTCAGATCAAAGCTCATGGCGACCTCAGGCGGAGGCGGCGTCGTAGCACAGCTCGCTGCTCTTCTGCTCGATCAGCGCCTGCTCGATGGCCGCCTGGTGCACCTCGTCGGCGTGCTCTTCGCGCGCTTCAGGCTGGATGCCCAGGCGCGCGAACAGTTGCATGTCCTTGTCGGCCTGCGGGTTGGCGGTGGTCAGCAGCTTCTCGCCGTAGAAGATCGAGTTGGCCCCGGCGAAGAAGGCCAGTGCCTGCATCTGTTCGTTCATCGCCTCGCGCCCGGCCGACAGGCGCACATGGGACTGCGGCATGAGGATGCGCGCCACTGCCAGCATGCGGATGAAGTCGAACGGGTCGACGTCTTCGGCATTCTCGAGCGGCGTGCCCGCCACCTTCACCAGCATGTTGATCGGCACCGATTCGGGGTGCTCCGGGAGGTTGGCCAGCTGGATCAGCAGCCCGGCGCGGTCGTCCAGCGATTCGCCCATGCCCAGGATCCCGCCCGAACAGATCTTCATCCCGGCATCGCGCACATAAGCCAGGGTCTGCAGGCGCTCGCCGTAGGTGCGGGTGGTGATGATGCTGCCGTAGAACTCCGGCGAGGTGTCCAGGTTGTGGTTGTAGTAGTCCAGGCCGGCCTGGGCCAGGGCCACGGTCTGCTCCTGGTCGAGCTTGCCCAGGGTCATGCAGGTTTCCAGGCCCAGGGCCTTGACCCCTTTGACCATCTGCAGCACGTAGGGCATGTCCTTGGCCGACGGGTGCTTCCATGCCGCGCCCATGCAGAAGCGCGTGGAGCCGATGGCCTTGGCCCGGGCGGCCTCCTCCAGCACCTTCTGCACCTCCATCAGCTTCTGTTTTTCCAGGCCGGTGTTGTAGTGGCCGGACTGCGGACAATATTTGCAATCTTCCGGGCATGCGCCGGTCTTGATCGACAGCAAGGTCGAGACCTGAACGCGGTTGGCGTCGAAATGCGCGCGGTGAACGGTCTGCGCCTGAAACAGCAGGTCGTTGAACGGTAGCTGGAACAGTGCTTTGACTTCGGCCAGGGACCAGTCGTGACGAAGCGTTGCAGTTGTGCTGGCGCTCATGGGTGTTTCCTTGTTTAGGCTTGTACTGGCGCCGGGACAGGAAAGCCCGCCAGCGCATCACGGATAGCTCGCATAGTTAAGGAAGCGCCATGCACTGTCAACCACACCTTAAACAACTGGTTTACAACTGGCTAAATATCAACCAAACATGTTTGCTGTGCGATGAACCTGCCCAGCAGTCACACCCCATTTGCGTGGCCTGCGAGGCCGAACTGCCTTGGCTGGAAGAATGCTGTCGAACCTGCGCGCTGCCCTTGCCGATGCGGGGCCTGACCTGCGGCCAGTGCAGCCGCCGCCCACCCGCCTTCACCCGGGTCGAGGCGCCCTGGCACTACGGCTTCCCGGTGGATGCACTGATCACCCGCTTCAAGCACCAGCGCCAGTGGCCGCTGGGCCGATTGCTGGCGCAACTGCTGGGCAACTGGCTTGCCTACCGCTTTGCCGAAGACCTGCCGCGGCCCGGCCTGCTGTTGCCGGTACCGCTGGCGCGCCGACGCCTGCGCGAACGCGGCTTCAACCAGGCTGCGATGCTTGCCCAGTGGCTGGCCGGGCAGTTGGAGATCGCCTGCGAGCCACGTCTGCTCCAACGTCCGCAAGAAACGGCGGCCCAGCAGGGGCTGACGGCCAAGGCGCGCAAGCGCAACCTGCGCCACGCCTTTGCCCTGGCCGATTCGGCGGCGATCAGGGGGCAGCATGTGGCGATCGTCGACGATGTGCTCACCACCGGCGCCACTGCGCAGGCATTGGCCAGCCTGTTGCGGGCGGCGGGTGCCACGCGGGTGGACGTATACTGCCTGGCACGCACGCCCAAGCCCGGCGGCGCTTGACTTGCGCCGGGGCGGCGGGCACTTTCTGGGCCATCCCTGCCCCGACTGCGTGCCCACCCATGTCCCTGCCTGCCCTGTTGACCCAACATATCGTCCGTCGCCCGCAACGCATCGCCCTGCTTGCCCACATCGCCGAGCAGGGGTCGATCACCCGGGCGGCCAAGAGCGCCGGCATCAGCTACAAGGCCGCGTGGGATGCCATCGACGAGCTCAACAACCTGGCCGCCAGCCCGCTGGTGGAACGCAGCGTGGGCGGGCGCGGCGGCGGTGGGGCGAAACTGTCGCTGGAGGGGCAGCGGGTGTTGCGCCTGTACCAGAAGCTGCAACTGTTGCAGGCGCAGGTGCTGGAAGCGGCCGAAGACTCCGACGATCTCGACCTGCTCGGGCGCCTGATGCTGCGCACCAGTGCGCGCAATCAGTTGCATGGGCGGGTCAGCGCCATTCGCGCGCAGGGCCGCATCGACACCGTGGAGCTGACCCTGGCCGGGGGGTTGCGCATCGAGGCACAGATCACCCATGACAGCACCTTGCGCCTGGAGCTGGAACCGGGCACGCCGGTGGTGGCGCTGATCAAGGCCGGCTGGCTGGAGGTGGCGATGCCCGGGCCGGCGCAGGTCAACCAGTTGAGCGCCGTGGTACAGGAACTGATCGATGACCCGCAAGGGACTACCGAGGTGCGCCTGAGCCTGAGCAACGGCCAGACGCTGTGCGCATTTGCCGAGCCGCAGTGGCTGCTGGACAACCGGGTGGCGGTAGGCAGTGAAGTGGCAGTGCGGTTCTCGCCGGCGTATGTGCTGCTGGGTACGCCGCTCTAGATTATTGGGGCTGCAGCACAGCCCATCGCGGGTCAAGCCCGCTCCCACAGGTTCAGCGATTTTCTTGTGGGAGCGGGCTTGACCCGCGATGGGGCATGCAGCGTCCCCGGGGTGCTGTACCATGGCTCTCATACGCCCGGCCACCCGTCGCGCTGCAGGAGTTCCCATGTCACACCCCTTCGATACCCTTACCCCCGACCTGGTCCTGGACGCTGTCGAAAGCATCGGCTTTCTCAGCGACGCTCGTGTTCTGGCACTCAACAGCTACGAGAACCGTGTCTACCAGGTGGGCATCGAAGACGCCGAACCGCTGATCGCCAAGTTCTATCGCCCCGGCCGCTGGAGCAACGCGGCGATTCTCGAGGAGCACGCCTTCACCGCCGAACTGGCCGACTGCGAAGTCCCCGTGGTCGCCCCGCTGGTGCACAACGGCCAGAGCCTGTTCGAGCATGCAGGCTTTCGCTTCACACTGTTCCCGCGCCGTGGCGGCCGCGCGCCGGAGCCGGGCAACCTCGACCAGCTGTACCGCCTCGGCCAGTTGCTCGGTCGCCTGCACGCGGTCGGCGCCACGCGCCCGTTCGAACACCGTGAAGCGCTGGGCGTGGCCAACTTCGGTCACGCCTCCCTCGCCACCCTGCTCGAAGGCAACTTCGTGCCGCGCAGCCTGCTGCCGGCCTACGAGTCGGTGGCCCGCGACCTGCTCAAGCGCGTGGAGGACGCCTACGCCCGCACCCCGTACAAGAGCATCCGCCTGCACGGCGACTGCCACCCCGGCAACATGATGTGCCGCGACGAGGTGTTCCACATCGTCGACCTGGACGACTGCCGCATGGGCCCCGCCGTGCAGGACCTGTGGATGATGCTCGCCGGCGATCGTCACGAGCGCCTGGGCCAGCTGGCCGAACTGATGGATGGCTACAACGAGTTCCATGATTTCGACCCCCGCGAACTGGCCCTGATCGAACCGCTGCGCGCCCTGCGCCAGTTGCACTACAGCGCCTGGCTGGCGCGCCGCTGGGACGACCCGGCGTTCCCGCGCAGCTTCCCGTGGTTTGGCAGCGAACGCTACTGGGGCGACCAGGTCCTGGCCCTGCGTGAGCAGACCGCCGCACTGGCCGAAGAGCCGCTGAAATTGTTCTAGAACCTGCTGCCAGTCTGTCTACAATAGCCGGGTTTTAGATAGCTGCCTAAGCAAGGAATCAGCATGCAAGCCGCCAACCCGCGCCGCGGGTACATACTGGGCCTGACCGCCTACATCATCTGGGGCTTGTTCCCCATCTATTTCAAAGCCCTGCAGAACGTGCCCGCCGTGGAAATCATCGTGCATCGGGTGCTGTGGTCGGCCCTGTTCGGCTCGATCCTGCTGCTGTTCTGGAAGCACCCGGGCTGGTGGCGCGAACTGCGCGACAACCCGCGACGCCTGGCAATCCTGGCCCTGAGCGGATCGCTGATCGCGGGCAACTGGCTGACCTATGTGTGGTCGGTGAACAACGGGCGCATGCTCGAGGCGAGCCTGGGTTACTACATCAACCCGCTGGTCAACGTGCTGCTGGGCATGTTGCTGCTGGGCGAGCGTCTGCGCCGCCTGCAGTGGGTGGCGGTAGGCCTGGCGGCAGTGGGGGTGGCGCAGCAGGTGTGGCAGGTGGGCAGCCTGCCATGGGTGTCGCTGGTACTGGCGCTGAGCTTCGGCTTCTACGGGCTGATCCGCAAGCAGGCGCCAGTGGCGGCGTTGCCGGGGCTGGTGGTCGAAACCTGGATGCTGGTACCGCTGGCCATCGGCTGGCTGCTGCTCAACCCCATGGCCCACAGCGCCCAGGCCAGCTTCTACAGCACCAGCGACGCGCTGTGGCTGGCCGCCGCCGGGCCCGTCACGCTGATACCGCTGGTGTGCTTCAACGCCGCCGCGCGGCATCTGCCTTACACCACCCTGGGCTTTCTGCAGTACCTGGCGCCGACCCTGGTGCTGCTGCAGGCGGTGCTGCTGTTCGACGAACACCTGTCGAGCAGCACCCTGGTGGCGTTCATGTTCATCTGGGCCGGCCTGGCACTGTACAGCGTGGATGCCTGGCTGAGCATTCGCCGGCGCGCCTGAGCGCTACGCCACCCCCTATGCCGACTCTTCGGGGCGCAGCTTGAGCTCCACCATCAGGTCGTCGGCCAGGGCCTCCAGGCGCTGTTGCAGGTCATCCAGCGACAGCGTCAGCGGCAGGGCCAGCAGCGCATCGGCGTGAAACAGCGGCTCGCTGCTCATCGGCGCGGGCCGCACGTCGGTACTGAAGCGCTCCAGGTTCACCCCCTGTTCGGCCAGCAGCCGGGTGATGTCGCGCACGATGCCGGGGCGATCGTTGCCCACCAGCTCCATCGCGATCGGCTTCCAGGTGCACGACGGCTCGATGCCGCTTTCGGCGATCAGCACGCGAATCCCGTGCTTGCCCAGCGCCTGCAACGCCTCCACCAGTTCGTCATAGGATTCGGCCGGTACCGCGACGCGCAGGATGCCGGCGAATTGCCCTGCCATGCGCGACATGCGACTCTCCAGCCAGTTGCCGTTATGCTCGGCGATGCATTCGGCCACCCGCTCCACCTGGCCGGCGCGGTCAGGGGCAATCACGGTCAAGACAAGATGATCCACGCGCCAGTCCTCTCTCCAGCCCCCGAATACCGGGGGCGCCGATCAAGTATAGGCAAGGCGCGGCAACCTGCCGCAGCGGGCTCGAACAACAAATCGTGTACTGTTTTTAGATTTATCTGGAACAATTCACTCGATTTTTGAGAACATGCCCGCTCCCAGAACGACGTTTTGCGACCAAATGGTCGCAAAACGGCGTATTTAGTCTGATTTTCCCAAGCGCAGCGCTTCATGTAGTATGCCGCGACGCGCACTACAAAAATGTTGAAACAAGAGCTGAATAGCTGAGCAGAGTGAGGCAAGCAATGACTGAACACGTTCAAGTCGGTGGCCTTCAGGTCGCCAAAGTCCTGTTCGACTTCGTGAACAACGAAGCCATTCCCGGAACCGGCGTCAACGCCGAGCAGTTCTGGATCGGGGCAGAGAAGATCATCAACGACCTCGCTCCAAAGAACAAAGCCCTGCTGGCCAAGCGTGACACCCTGCAGGCGCAGATCGACGCCTGGCACCAGGCGCGCAAGGGCCAGGCCCACGATGCTCCGGCTTACAAGGCCTTCCTCCAGGAGATCGGCTACCTGCTGCCAGAAGCGGCGGACTTCCAGGCCTCCACCCAGAATGTCGATGACGAGATCGCTCGCATGGCCGGCCCGCAGCTGGTAGTGCCGGTGATGAACGCACGCTTCGCCCTCAACGCCTCCAACGCCCGCTGGGGCTCGCTGTACGACGCGCTGTACGGCACCGACGCCATCAGCGAAGCCGGTGGCGCCGAGAAGGGCAAGGGCTACAACAAGGTACGCGGCGACAAGGTCATCGCCTTCGCCCGCGCCTTCCTCGACGAGTCTGCGCCACTGGCGGCCGGCTCCCACGTCGATGCCACCCGCTACAGCATTGCCGATGGCAAGCTGGTGGTCACCCTCAAGGGTGGCAGCAACAGCGGCCTGCGCGACGACGCGCAACTGGTCGGCTACCAGGGCGATGCCACGGCCCCTGTCGCCGTGCTGCTGAAAAACAACGGCCTGCACTTCGAGATCCAGATCGATGCCAGCACCCCGGTCGGCCAGACCGACGCCGCTGGGGTCAAGGACGTGCTGATGGAAGCCGCCCTGACCACCATCATGGACTGCGAAGACTCCGTGGCCGCGGTGGATGCCGACGACAAGGTGGTGATCTACCGCAACTGGCTGGGCCTGATGAAGGGCGACCTGGCCGAAAGCGTGAGCAAGGCCGGCCAGACCTTCACCCGCACCATGAACCCGGACCGCGAGTACACCGCGCCCAATGGCGGCTCGCTGAGCCTGCATGGCCGTTCGCTGCTGTTCGTGCGCAACGTCGGTCACCTGATGACCATCGACGCGATCCTCGACAAGGATGGCAACGAAGTGCCCGAAGGCATCCTCGATGCGCTGGTCACCAACCTGGCTGCGGTGCACAACCTCAACGGCAACACCACCCGCAAGAACAGCCGCACCGGCTCGGTGTACATCGTCAAGCCGAAGATGCACGGCCCTGAAGAAGCCGCCTTCACCAACGAGCTGTTCGGTCGCGTCGAAGACGTGCTGGGCCTCAAGCGCAACACCCTGAAGGTCGGCATCATGGACGAGGAGCGCCGTACCACGGTCAACCTCAAGGCTTGCATCCAGGCCGCCAGCGAGCGCGTGGTGTTCATCAACACCGGCTTCCTCGACCGTACCGGTGACGAGATCCACACCTCCATGGAAGCGGGCGCCGTGGTGCGCAAGGGCGCCATGAAAACCCAGAAGTGGATCGGTGCCTACGAGAACAACAACGTCGACGTAGGCCTTGCCACCGGCCTGCAGGGCCGCGCGCAGATCGGCAAGGGCATGTGGGCCATGCCTGATCTGATGGCCGACATGCTGGAGCAGAAGATCGCCCACCCACTGGCCGGTGCCAACACCGCCTGGGTGCCGTCGCCGACCGCCGCCGCGCTGCACGCGCTGCACTATCACAAGGTCGACGTGTTCGCCCGCCAGGCGGAGCTTGCCAAGCGTGCGCCGGCCTCGGTCGACGATATCCTGACCATTCCGCTGGCCACCGACACCAACTGGTCGGACGAAGAGATCCGCAACGAACTGGACAACAATGCCCAGGGCATTCTTGGCTATGTAGTGCGCTGGATCGACCAGGGCGTGGGTTGCTCGAAAGTGCCGGACATCAACGATGTGGGCCTGATGGAAGACCGCGCCACCCTGCGGATTTCCGCGCAGTTGCTGGCCAACTGGCTGCGTCACGGCATCATCAGCGAGGCGCAGGTGATCGAAGGCCTCAAGCGCATGGCGCCGGTGGTCGACAAGCAGAACGCCAACGACCCGCTGTACCGCCCGATGGCACCGGACTTCGACAGCAACATCGCCTTCCAGGCGGCGGTCGAGCTGGTGATCGAGGGTGCGAAGCAGCCGAACGGTTATACCGAGCCGGTACTGCATCGCCGTCGTCGCGAGTTCAAGGCGCGCAACGGGCTGTAAGCTCGTTACAGCGCTGCCTGACGCCCCCCTTCGCTGGCAAGCCAGCGAAGGGGTTCAGCCGATGCCCAGCTCATGCCTCACCAGTTTCACCAGCTTTTCCAGCTTCTCCTGGTCGAGCGGCTTGAGCAGAAAGTCGACCACGCTCAGGTGCATTGCCGTAATCGCGTCCTGCACCTCGGCGTCCCCCGACACGATGATGATCGGCAACGCCGCCTCCTCCGATTTGCGAATCTGCCGGATCAGCTCCAGGCCATCCACCGGCTGCATGCGCAGGTCGGTAATCAGCAGCCCGATCCTGGGTTCGCGCTTGAGGTAGTCGAACGCCACCGTGGTGTTTTCTGCGGCAAGGCAACGAATGCCATGGGCCTTCAAGTAACTCGCCAGCGCTTCGCGCGACCCTTTGTCGTCTTCGACGATCAGCACCTTGGGCAGCGCGGTCCCGCGCGCAGTCACGCTCGCCAGCGCCTTGCGCTCGGCTTCGCTCAGTATGTCGTCGGCTTCGGGCATGGCTGTTCCATCGTAAAAATATCCGTTGAATCAAGTTCAGACCGCAAACGCATGTGCCGCAACCCGCCTTTCGTCGGATAATTGACGCTTACCCGCTTTAGACAAACGTCCAATGGGCACTGCGCACCCCGCGGCCGACCATGCAGCACGATAAAAACAAATGCTCGGCCCTCGGCGCCGACGCACAGATGCGGTAAAGCTCATGAGCAAGATGGACGCCTTCGATCAGGCCGGCAAAACCGCAGTACTGCAGAATATTCACGGCACCATGCAGTTCCTGCAACGCTTTCCTCCGTTCAACCAGATGGAAAACGCCCACCTGGCGTACCTGGTGGAACAATGCCAGCTGCGCTTCTACGCCAGCGGTGAGAGCATCATCAAGCCTGCCGACGGACCCGTCGAGCACTTCTATATCGTCAAGCAGGGACGCGTGGTGGGCGAGCGCAACCATGCCACCACCGGCACCGAGACCACCTTCGAGATCACCGGAGGCGAGTGCTTCCCGCTGGCCGCCCTGCTGGGCGAGCGCGCCACCCGTACCGAACACCTGGCAGCCGAAGACACCTTCTGCCTGCAACTGAACAAGGCGGCGTTCATCCGCCTGTTCGCACTCTCAGAAGTGTTTCGGGATTTTGCCCTGCGGGGTGTCAGCAGCCTGCTCGACCAGGTCAACCAGCAGGTCCAGCGCCGCGCGGTTGAAACCCTCGGCAACCAGTATTCGCTCAACACCCGCCTGGGTGAGCTGGCCATGCGTCATCCGGTCACCTGCGCCCCAGATACGCCCGTACGCGAGGCCGTACGCCTGATGCACGAGCAGCAGGTGGGCAGCATCGTGATCGTCGACGAGCAGCGCGCACCGGTCGGCATCTTCACCCTGCGCGACCTGCGCCAGGTGGTGGCCGATGCCAGTGCCGACTTCGCCGCGCCGATCGCCGCGCACATGACCGCCGCGCCTTTCTACCTCAGCCCCCAGGCCAGCGCCTTCGACGCCGCCATCGCGATGACCGAGCGCCATATCGCCCACGTGTGCCTGGTGCAGGACCAGCGTCTGTGCGGGGTGGTCTCCGAGCGCGACCTGTTCTCGCTGCAGCGGGTCGACCTGGTGCACCTGGCGCGCACCATCCGTCATGCCGCGCGGGTCGAGAACCTGGTGTCGCTGCGCGGCGAGATCGGCCAGCTGGTCGAGCGCATGCTCGCCCATGGCGCCTCGTCCACCCAGATCACCCACATCATCACCCTGCTCAACGACCACACCGTGTGCCGGGTGATCGAACTGGCGATCCAGGACAAGGGCGACCCCGGCGTGCCGTTCAGCTGGCTGTGCTTCGGCAGCGAAGGCCGCCGCGAACAGACCCTGCACACCGACCAGGACAACGGCATCCTGTTCGAGGCACGCGACGCGGCCCAGGCTGCCGAGATCCGCGCCCGCCTGCTGCCGCTGGCGCAGCACATCAACCAGGGCCTGGCGCAGTGCGGCTTCACCCTGTGCAAGGGCAACATCATGGCCGGCAACCCCGAGCTGTGTCTGTCGAGGGCCGAGTGGGCACGGCGCTTTGCCGCGTTCATCCGCGAAGCCACCCCCGAGAACCTGCTGGCCTCGAGCATCTATTTCGACCTGCGCGTGGTGTGGGGTGACGAACAGGCGTGCGAACAACTGCGCCAGGGCATCCTCGACCAGGTCGCCGACAACCGCCTGTTCCAGCGCATGATGGCCGCCAACGCACTGCGCCAGCGCCCGCCCGTGGGGCGCTTTCGCGAGTTCGTGCTGACCCGCAGCGGCAACGACAAGGCCGCCACCCTCGACCTCAAGGTGCAGGGCCTCACGCCCTTCGTCGACGGCGCGCGCCTGCTGGCGCTGGCCAATGGCGTGCACGCCAACAACACCCTGGAGCGCCTGCGCCAGCTGGTAGGCAAGGAAGTGATCGACCCGCTCGATGGCGGCGCCTATGAAGAGGCCTACCACTTCATCCAGCAGACCCGCATGCAGCAGCACCAGTTGCAGACCCGCCAGAACCTGCCCTACTCCAACCGCGTCGACCCCGACAGCCTCAACGACCTGGACCGGCGCATCCTGCGCGAATCGCTGCGCCAGGCCCAGCGTCTGCAAAGCAGCCTGGCCCTGCGCTACCAACTATGAGCTACCTGTCATGAGCCTGTTCGCCTGGCTGCGCCCCAGCCAACCCGCACTGGACGCCGCCCAGCAGCAGCGTCTGGCCCAACTGCCCGGCCCCGCCCCGCTGCAGGACCACACCCTGCGCGCCCAGCGCTGGGTGGTGCTGGACCTGGAAACCACCGGCCTGAACCTGAACCGCGACCAGGTGCTGTCGATTGGCGCGGTGGTGATCGAGGACGGCGCCATCGACTTCAGCCAGCAGTTCGAGCGCACCCTGCACCGGCATGACCACAAGCCGGGCCCCAGCGTGCTGATCCATGGCCTGGGGCCCAGTGCGATTGCCGCCGGCTGCGTGCCGGCCGATGCACTGCTCGACCTCATGGCGTTCATCGGCGACAGCCCGCTGCTGGCGTTCCACGCCGGCTTCGACCAGCGCATGCTCAGCCGCGCCCTGAAGGACAGCCTGGGCTACCGCCTGCAGCACCCGTTCATCGACGTGGCCGAGCTGGCCCCGCTGCTCAACCCCGACGTGGTGTTGCGCGACGCCGGGCTCGACGACTGGACCGCACACTTCGGCCTGCAGGCCGGTGAACGCCACCACGCCAGCGCCGATGCACAGGTCACTGCCGAACTGGCACTGATCCTGTTCAGCCAGGCGCGACGCCAGCACATCGACAGCCCGCTGCTGCTGGAGCATCGCCTGCAAGGCTGGCGCCGGCGACGGCAACACAGCCACGGCTTCTGACCAGCCCCCGGATACGTCATCCGATGAGCGTTAATTGCACAGTGCCAGCGGCTCTGACACAATCGCGAATAATTCTCGTTAGTTAACGCATCTATTCCGGGGAACACCTTGTCGTCAGTGCAAAGCCCACACGGTGAGCTGGTTGGTGCGCTGTACCGTGACCATCGCGGCTGGCTGCTGGGCTGGCTGCGGCGCAACGTCGCCTGTGCCGAGCGCGCCGAAGACCTGAGCCAGGACACCTTCGTGCGCCTGCTCGGGCGCGAGCAGCTGCCCGCACCACGCGAGCCGCGGGCGTTCCTGGCCGCGGTGGCGCGCGGCCTGCTGTTCGACCACTTTCGCCGGGCGGCACTGGAGCAGGCGTACCTCGCCGAACTGATGCTGATCCCCGAAGCCGAGCAGCCCTCACCGGAAGAACAGCACCTGATCCTCGAAGACCTCAAGGCCATCGACCGCCTGCTGGGCAAGCTGTCGAGCAAGGCGCGCGCCGCGTTCCTGTACAACCGCCTCGACGGCATGGGCCATGCCGAGATCGCCGAGCGCCTGGGCGTGTCGGTGTCGCGGGTGCGCCAGTACCTGGCCCAGGGCATGCGCCAGTGCTATGTGGCGCTGTACGGCGAGCCGACATGAACGGCTTCAGTAGCAGGCCGGTATCGGCCAAGGTGCTCGATGCCGCCATCGCCTGGCAGCTGTGCCTGGATGCGGGCAGCGCCGAGGAACGTGCCGATTTCGAGCGCTGGCACGCGGCAGACGAAGAACATGCGCGGGCCTGGATGCAGCTGGGCATGCTAAACCAGCGCTTCGCCGCGGCGGCCGGCCCGGCGCGCAAGGCCCTGGGCGAAACCCGGGCCGGCCTGCGCCAGCGCGTGCGCAAGCTGGGCAGCGGGCTGGCCAGCATCGTGCTGGTGGGCGGCCTGCTCGGCTGGCTGAGTACCCACCAGAGCCTGGACTACTGGCTGGCCGACCAGCGCACGGCCACCGGCGAGCAGCGCAGCCTGCGCCTGGAGGACGGCACCCTGCTCAGCCTCAACACCCATTCGGCGGTGGATGTTCGCTTCGATGGCCAGCAGCGCCTGATCGTGCTGCGCGAAGGCGAGATTTCCATCGAGACCGGGCACAAGGATGACCGTCCGTTCATCGTCGCCACGACCGACGGGCGCCTGCGCGCACTGGGCACACGCTTCCTGGTGCGCCTGGAAGACCAGGGCACGCGCCTGAGCGTGTTGCAGTCGGCGGTGGCGGCCAAGCCGCAGGACAGCGGCGACGAGCAGATCGTGCGCGAAGGCCAGCAGGTGATGATGAGCCACGACCAGCTGGGCAGCATCGATCCGCTGGCCCTGGGCGCCGACGCCTGGACCCACGGCATGCTGGTGGTCGACAACGTGCGCCTGGATGCGCTGGTGCAGGAGCTGGGGCGTTATCGCAGCGGCTACCTGGGGGTGTCGCCGGAGGTGGCCGGGTTGCGCATTACCGGCAGCTTCCCGCTGCACGACACCGACCTTGCGCTGCAGTCGCTGCTGCCGACCTTGCCGGTGCAGGTGCAAAAGCGCACGCCATGGTGGGTGACGATCGTGGCCAAGGGCGAGACCCCGTAAAACGCCTTCGCCTGCAACGCCCTCCTGCAGGAGCGGGCGTTGCCGGCGAAGGCCTCAACATTATTTTTTACCCACCCCCTGACACTTTTCCCTTTTCACTCGGCATGGAAGCTAGTTAGCACTATTGCGCCGAGGAACCGCTGCATGTCCCGTCCCCTTGAAAAGCTGTTGCGTCATTGCCTGCTGACCCTGGCCCTGACCAGCACCGCCGCCATCGCCGCCGAATCGAGCGCCGCGCGCAGCTACAGCCTGCCCGCCGGGCCGTTGTCGACCACCCTCAACCTGATCGCCAGCCAGGCCGGCATCGCCCTGACCCTGGACCCGAGCCTGGCCAGCGGACGCACCTCGGCGCCGGTCAGCGGCCAGTACGACGGCCTCGGCGCCCTGCAGGCCGCCCTGCGCGGCACCGGCCTGCAACTGCAGCAGAGCAGCGCCGGCACCTACAGCCTGATCGCCGCCCCCGAAGGCAGCCTGGCCCTGCCGGAAACCAGCATCAACGCCGCCGGCGACTACGAGAGCGCCTGGGGCCCGGCCACCGGTTACGTCGCCACCCGCACCGCCGCCGGCACCAAGACCGACACCCCGATCGTCGAGGCGCCACGCTCGATGTCGGTGATCACCCGCGAACAGCTCGATCAACGCCAGGTGCTCAACCTCAACGACGCGCTGCGTTACACCGCGGGCGTGCAAAGCAGCGGCTACGGCTCGGACTCGCGCGCCGACTGGCTGCGCGTGCGCGGCTTCGACCCCACCCAGTTTCTCGACGGCCTGCCGCTGCCCAAGGGTTCGTTCGCCAACCCCAAGGTCGAACCCTGGAACCTGGAGCGCATCACCGTACTGCGCGGCCCGGCCTCTTCGGTGTATGGCCAGACCCCGCCCGGCGGCATGCTCGACATGCTCAGCCGACGCCCGCAGGCCGAAAGCGCGCACCAGATCGAAGCCCAGGTCGGCAGCAACGAACACCGGCAGATCAACTTCGACAGCACCGGCAAGATCGACGACGCCGGCCAGTTTCTGTACCGCGTCAGCGGCGTGGTACGCGACAGCAACGCACCGGTCGACCATATTCCCGACAAGCGCTACAACCTCGCCCCCAGCCTGACCTGGAACGTCGACGACGACACCAGCCTGACCTTCATCTCGCAGTTCACCCGCGACGATACCGGCATCACCGGGCAGTTCCTGCCCTTGCAGGGCACCCGGCTGGCTTCACCTGCCGGGGCAAAGATTTCCCACCACAAGAACCTCGGTGAGCCGGGCTGGGACTTCTACGACCGCACCTACTACGCCCTGGGCTACGCCTTCGAGCACCGCCTCGACGACGTATGGCAGCTGCGCCAGAACCTGCGCTACACCAAGAGCGACCTGTCGTTCCGCGCGGTCAACGTGGCCACCTTCAATACCGTAGAACCCGACGGCACGGTCAACCGCGAGGCCGGCATCGTCAACGAAGACATCAGCCAGTTCGCCGTCGACAACAACCTGCAGGCCAACTTCAGCACCGGCGCGCTGGAGCACACCCTGCTGCTGGGCCTGGACCACCAGCGCTCCAACACCAACTACCAGTGGCTGTATGGCGGCTCGTACAACTACGACGCCAACGGCAACATCAGCGGCATCAACGTGCCGCCAATCAGCGTGATCCGGCCGGTGTATGGCGCCGACATGTCCAACGTGAACTACTTCGCACTGCAGGACTACGGCCAGAAAACCCGCCAGACCGGCGTCTACGTGCAGGACCAGATCGCCCTGGACAACTGGCGCCTGACCCTGGGCGGGCGTGAGGACTGGATTCACACCGGCACCACCTTCCACAACAAGGGCGACGCCACCAGCACCCAGCGCGACAAGGCCTTCACCGGCAACGTGGGCCTGAGCTACGTGTTCGACAACGGCCTCACCCCGTACCTGTCCTACACCGAGTCGTTCCAGCCGACCACCGGCGCCAACGTGGATGCAGCGCAGTCGTTCAAGCCCACCGAAGGCCGCCAGTACGAAATGGGCGTCAAGTTCCAGCCGGTGGGCAGCAACACCCTGCTGACCGCAGCCGCCTACGACCTGCGCCAGAGCAACGTGAAGGTCACCGAAGGCAGCATCTCTCGCAGTGTCGGTGAATTGCAGGTGCGCGGCATCGAGCTGGAAGCCACCAGCGCCGTCACCGACAACCTCAAACTGGTCGGCTCCTACACCTACACCGATACCGAGATCCGCAAGGGCGTGCCTGGCGAAGTCGGCAACCGCATGGCGCTGATCCCGCGCAACCAGGCCACCCTGTGGGCCGACTACACCTGGCACGCCGGCCCGCTGGACGGCTTCGGCATGGGCGCCGGGGTTCGCTATGTCGGCGATACCTACGGCAACACCGCCAACACCGAGGTGGCGCATGTAGGCTCCTACACCGTGTACGACGCTGCCGTGCACTACGACCTGGGTCGCCTGGACAGCAGCATGAAGGGGCTGAGCGTGGCGGTGGAAGCCAAGAACCTGTTCAACAAGGACTACCTGGCCAACTGCGACGGGTTCTGGTGCTACTACGGCGACCAGCGCAACGTGGTCGCCAGCGTGAACTACGCGTTCTAGGGCCACCGATGAAGAGCCAAACCATACGTCGCTGGTCGTGGGTGCATACCTGGAGCAGCCTGGTGTGCACGCTGTTTCTGCTGTTGCTGGCGCTGACCGGGCTGCCGCTGATCTTCCACCACGAGATCGACCACCTGCTGGGCGATGCGCCCGAGCTCAAGGTAATGCCGGCCGACACACCCAGACTCGACCTGCAGGCCCTGGTGCTCAAGGCCCAGGCCCATCGCCCGGGCGAGGTGATGCAGTACTTCGGCTGGGACGAGGACGACAGCAACGGCGTGATCGCGATCATGGCCGCCACCGCCGGTACCGAGCCCAACTCGTCGCACACCTTCATGCTCGACGGGCGTACCGGCGAGGTGGTGGAGATGCCCTCGGCCAACGGCGGCTTCATGCTGACCATGCTGCGCCTGCATGTGGACATGTTCGCCGGCTTGCCGGGCAAGCTGCTGCTGGCCTTCATGGGCCTGCTGTTCGTGGTGGCGATCATCTCCGGGGTGGTGCTGTACGCGCCATTCATGCGCAGGCTGAAGTTCGCCACGGTACGCCACGACAAATCGCGGCGCCTGCGCTGGCTCGACCTGCACAACCTGATCGGCATCGTGACCCTGACCTGGGCGCTGGTGGTGGGCGTGACCGGGGTGATCAGCGCGCTGTCCGACCTGGTCATCGCCGCCTGGCGCAACGACAGCCTCAGCGCGATGATCGCACCGTACCGCGATGCACCGCCGCTGACCGCACTGGCCCCGGCCAGCCGTCTGCTGGACATTGCCGCCGAGGCGGCGCCGGGCATGCAGCCGGACTTCATCGCCTTCCCCGGCACGCGCTTTTCCAGCGAGCACCACTATGCGGTGTTCATGAAGGGCAGCACCCACCTGACCGCTCACCTGCTGACCCCGGTACTGATCGATGCCAGCACCTTGCAGGTGACGGCGATTGGCGAGCGGCCGTGGTACATGGACGCGATGGGCCTGTCGCAGCCGCTGCACTTTGGCGACTACGGCGGCCGGCCGATGCAGATTCTATGGGCGCTGCTGGATGTGCTGACGATCATCGTGCTCGGCAGCGGCGTGTATTTGTGGTGGGTACGCAGGCGACGTGATGAAGCGTGAATCGAGGTTCTGGAAGGTGTTCGGCATGCCGGGCCTGATTGCCCTGCTGGGCGCAGTGGGGCTGTTCGCGGCGCTGCTGGGGGATGGCCCGTGGGATGTGCTGGCGTGGGTGGGGCTGGCCCTGCCGGTGGGGTACAGCCTGCGAGGTTTTTGGCCGGCCGCGCGATAGTCTTGGTCGGCAAGGCCGGCGCCTGCAAGGTTTCACGTCGTCTGCAGGAGCCGGCCTTGTCGGCGAAGGCGCAGGTCAGTCAGCCAGTTTCGGCAGGCACTCATCCAGCCGCTGGTGCAACGCACTGTCCGCCGGCCAGTTGCGCAACAACCGCGCCCGGTCACGGGCGAAGGCCTTGGCGAAACTGAGCTGGGTGGCGTGCTGGCACATCGCATCAAGGTCGATCAGCGACCATTGACCGTCCTGCCAGAACAGGTTGTGGCCCTTCAGGTCGCCGTGGCTGATGCGTTCGCCCATCAGCTGCTGCAACAGGGTCTGCAGCGCTTGCAGTTGCTCCTCTGGCACCTCGGCGCTGTCGACGTAGGGCGCAAAGCTCTCGATCAGGTCCGGCCCGTCGGCGTACTCGGTCACCAGGTACGCACGGCTGCGCAGCCCCAGCACGCGCTGCTCCAGCACCGCCAGCGGCCTGGGCGTGGCGATGCCGAGGAACTCCAGGCGATGCCCTTCGATCCACGAATGCCAGGCCCGGCTGGGGCGCCAGAAGCGCTTGAACCAGTGGGCGGTGTTCTTGATGTTGTAGCGCTTGAGCACCAGGCTGCGACCGCCCGCCTCGACCCGTGCCACGCTCGCCGCGCCGCCAGTCTTGTACAGGTGGCCCTGGTCGATCAGCGCGTCGGCCTGCTCCAGCACCGGCAGCATGGCCGCCACCTCCGATCGACGGATCGCGCGCAGGCCCGAGGCCCCGCGCTGCACGCTGAACAGCGTGCACTCGCGACCAGCCTTGTCCAGGTAGTCCTTCAGACGCCAGCTGCGCACCTTGTCGATCTGCTTCTGCAAGGCTTCCAGCGGCAGCGCATGCTCGCCGTTGACCAGCACGTAGTGAACCAGCAGTTCCTCGACGAAGGGCTCCAGGCGCTTGGGCAACTGCGCAAAGAACACCCCCAGGTTCTGCAGCACCTGCTGACGCGACAGCGGCTGGCCCGGGGTTTCGGCCTTCACCCCCGCGCCATCGATCAGGTACAGCTCCCCGCCATGACGCAGCAGGTTGTCCAGGTGCAGGTCGGCCTGCCACAGGCCCTTGGCATGCATCTGCGCCACGGCGCGCAGGGCTTCGCCCAGCACTTCCTGCTGGGCATCGGCAAGCACCGGCAGGCCCTCGACCGCCGCCCAGGCATCCGCCAGGCTGTGGGCGTGCTCAAGAAATTCGAACAGCAGCCAGCCGCCCTCGCCTTCACGCAGGCCGTCGGCCAGCAGCAACGGCGTGGTCAGCCCCTGGCTGGCCAGCAGGCGCGCACCGTCCAGTTCGCGCTGGAAGTGGCGGGCGGCACTGCTGCCCACCAGCAGCTTGGCCAGCACCGGCTTGCCACGCCAGATCCCGGCACCGACATACCGCTGCCCCGGCAGCACCCGCAGCAGGCTGAGCAGTTGCAGCTCGGCCGGCCCGGCGGCGTCGGCCAGGGCAATGCTCAATGGCAGTTGCGGGCTGCGCCCGGCGTCCTTGAGTTCAGACAAACGCATCAGCGGGCCTCTTTTTCACGACGGCGATGCAGCAGGCGCTGCAGCCAGGTATCCACCAGCGTACTGTCGGCCGGTTGCTCCAGGTAGGCGGCCAGCATCAGCCGTACATCGCTCTCGCTCCATGCGCCGGCACGACGCAGCAGCGGCTCCAGGTCCTTGAGGCGATCACGCTGGCCCAGCAGCAGCGGCCGGGTTTTCTCCAGGTCGATCAACTGCGCCTGCCAGCCTTCGCTGCGCTCGCGCAAAAAGATGTGCTTGGGGTAGAAGCAGCCATGCACCTGCCCCGCCGCGTGCACCGTGCGGGCCAGTTCGCCACAGGCGCGCAGGATGCCCTGGCGTTGCTCCAGGGCCAGTTGCGGCCACTGCCCGAGCAGGTGGTCAAGATCGCTCCAGTCATCCAGCGCACGGGTCATCAGGATCGCGCGGCGCTCGCCGTCGACCCTGCGCTCGGCGTAGAACACCGCCTGCAAGGCCGGGATCTGCAGCTTCTGGTAGCGCTTGATGTTGCGAAACTCGCGGGCGAAGGTCGGCTCGCCGAAGGGGCTGTGCAGGGTGCGCGTGAGGTAGTCGCTCTGGCGCTTGAGGTAGAACCCCTTGCCCTCCAGCTCCAGGCGGTACACGCGGCTCCAGCCGCCGCGCCCGGTGTTGGGCTCGTCCACGGCGTCCAGCTGCAGCGCCCACAGCGCCTCGAAGCTGTTCAGGCCGTGGCGTTCAAGCAGTGCAGCTTCGGCACTGGCCAGGAAATCACTCATTCGCGCCCCTCGAAAAACGTCACGACGTGCCGCACGCGGCGCTTGTCCGACGCGTTCAGGCGATCGCGACGGCGATATTGCAGGTAGAACCGCAGGCGCTGGGTGGCCGACAGGTGATACTTGGCCACCTTGTCCAGGCAGGCCAGGTCCTTGGTGATGCGATAGCGCAGCATGAAGCCGACCCAGAACGCACCGGTCGGGCAGTCGATGAAGAACAGCATGCCCTTGTCATCGACCAGCAGGTTGCGCCACTTGAGGTCGTTGTGGGTGAAGTGATGGTCGTGCATCACCCGCGTGTGGCGGGCCAGCTGTCGGCTGACATGGTCGACCCAGCCGGCATCTGCCAGGCGCGGGTCGTTGCGCTTGGCCAGCGCCGAGAGGTCCTCGGTGCGCGGCAGCTCGCGGGTGATCATGGCGCCCCGGTGGAAGGCGAAGCCGCGCCGTTCCAGGCCGCAGGCCACCACCTCGGCGGTGGGGATGTCCCACTTGGCGAACTGCTTGAGGTTCTGCCACTCGGCCTTGATCCGCGGGCGCCCCAGGTAGCGGCGCAGGCCCTTGCCGGCGCCGGTGTAGCGCTTGACGTAGTAGTTCACCCCGCCGCGCTCCACGCGAATCACTTCGCTGAGCGGGTCGTGGGTGAGGCGTTCGCCCTTGAGCGCGAACACCGCGTCGATGCTGCCGAAATCCTGTGCCAGGGCCGCGTAGGCCGGCTCCAGTGTCCAACCCGCCATCAGAGCGCGTCCCCATACCGTTGTTTACGCTCGTAGAGCTTGTTTGCCTTGCCCTCCAGCCAGCGCAGCAAGGTGGCGTGCTCGGCCAGGATCTGGCGCAGCGGCTGCTGGAAGTAGCCGCGCAGAAAGCGCAGCTTGTCGCGTCGGGTCAGGCCGATGTCCAGCGCCGAAAAGTACAGCGCGGCCAGGTCCTTGTCGCGCCAGCGTCGGGAAATGCTGGCGCGGGTCTGGGCCCGGTGCAGGTCGATCACCGACAGCCTGAAGTCGTCCGGGGTTACCGGGCGGTCGGTGTGCAGCAGAAAGTGGCAGATGTAGCAGTCGCGGTGGTTGACCCCGGCGCGGTGCATCATGCCGGTCATGCGCGCCACCTCGGCGATCAGCGCACGCTTGAGACGCGGCGCCGGCGGCGTCCTGACCCAGTCGAGGCTGAAGTCCTCGAGGCTGACGGTGGGCGCCAGCTCCTCGGTGACGATGAACGAATGCTGGGTCGCCGGGTTGCTGCCGCGTTCGCCGTAGGCCACCGCGGTCATGGTCGGCACCCCGACTTGGTGCAGGCGCTGGATGGCCTGCCATTCCTGGCCGGCACCGAGCACCGGCAGCTTGGCGGTGAACAGGTTCTTGAAGATCTCGCCCCAGCCGATGCCGCGGTGGATCTTGACGAAATAACCGTTGCCCTCGACCTCGGTGCGCAGCGTGCGCCGGCCTTCCAGCTCGCGGTACACCTCGCCTTGCAGGGCCTCGACGGCGTCGAAGGCATCGCGCCCGGCCCACAGGCGCTTGAAGGGTTCAGCCAGTATCAGTTTCATGCGCGCTCCTGCGCCAGGATCACGTCGGCCGCATGCTGCGGCATGCTGTACAGGTCGGCGGTGTCGGCGAATGCCAGGCCGTTGCGGCCCCAGTCGGCACGCGCCGCATCGTCTTCGAGCATACGTTGCAGGTAGCGGTTGAGTTGCTCCTGCTCGAACGGCTCGTCGAGCACCAGGCCGGCATCGGCCTCAGCGATGTAATGGGCATAGCCGCACACTGCCGAAACCAGTACCGGCAACCCGGCCACCACGGCTTCGAGCAGCACGGTGCCGGTGTTCTCGTTGTAGGCCGGGTGGATCAGGGCGTCGGCCCCGAGCAGAAAGCGCGGGATATCGCTGCGGCCCTTGAGGAACTGCACCTGCTCGGTCAGCCCCAGGGTCGCGCTCTGCAGCTGGAACACCTTGGGGTCGTCCTGGCCGATGACCATCAGCCGGGTGCGCTTGCGCAGGCTGTTGGGCAAGGCGGCCAGCGCCTTGAGGCTGCGGTCCACGCCCTTGGTCTTGAAGCCCGAGCCGATCTGCACCAGCAGGCGCTCGTCGTCCGCCAGGTTGAACTCGCGGCGAAACTCGGCGCGGATCTCGGCGGCATTGGCCGGCGCCCGGCGGTCCTGGCTGATGCCCGGAGGCAGCAGGTGGAAGCGCTCGGCGGGGGTGTCGTAGTGCTTGACGAACAGCGGCTGCTGGACCTCGGAGATCATCAGGATCTGGGTCTTGGCGTCCTTGCCGAACACCGCACGCTCGTACTCGGCAAAGTGGCGGTAGCGGCCCCAGCGGCGGTACAGCGAGTGGCGCAGGTTCTGCGCCTTGTCCTCGAAGCAGCCGTCGGCGGCGTAGTACACGTCCAGCCCCGGCATCTTGTTGAAGCCGATCAGGCGGTCGACCGGGCGCCTGGCCAGGTCGGCCTGCATCCAGTCGGTGAGCTTCTCGTTGCGCCGATGGTTGAACAGCGCCTTGACCGGCGCCACCAGCACTTCGAAGCCCTCGGGCACGTCGCCCTCCCAGATCAGGGTGTACACCCGGATCTGGTGGCCACGGCGCTGGCACTCCAGGGCGATGCGCATGAAGTCACGCTGCAGGCCGCCGAAGGGGAAATACTTGTAGAGCACAAAGGCCAGTTGCATCAACGCACATCCTCTGCCCGCAGCAACGCGCTCAACTGGCTCGCCACACGCTCGGGGTTCAGGCGAGTGAAGCACAGCGGCCACTCGCGTTTGAGATCGAACCGGCGCCGGTCGTCGGCGCTCGGCTTGTAGGTGCACTTCTTCTGCAGGCACGGGGCGCAGGGGAAGTCACTGCCCAGGTGCACCTGGGCCTTGCCGTAGGCCCCGGTCAGGCCCGGGTTGGTAGGGCCGAACAGCGACAGGGTAGGCACATCGAGTGCCGCCGCCAGGTGCCCAAGGCCGGTGTCGACGGCCACGCAGGCCTTGGCGGCAGCCAGCACCCGGGCGACCCCGGCCAGGTTCAGCCTGGGCAGCACCTGGGCGTTCTTCAGGCCCTGGGCGATGCGCTCGGCGCGGGCCTTTTCGGCCGGGTTGCCCCATGGCAGGCAGATATGCAGGCCGGCACGCCCCAGGCGTTCGGCCAACTGGCGCCAGTACAGTTCGGGCCAGTGCTTGGTGTCCCAGGTGGTGCCATGCAGGAACACCACGTAGGGCTTGGTGGGTATCTCTTCCAGGCGCGAGCGATCCAGGCCGTAGTCACCCAGCCCCGAGGGCAGGTCGTAGCCCAGCGCCAGGGCGAACAGCTGGCGCACCCGCTCCACCGCATGCTGCCCGCGGGCCACCGACAGGCGCCGGTCGTAGAAGCGGCTGGCCAGCCCCTCGCGTGCCGAGTAGCGGTCCAGCCCGGCCACCGGCGCCTTGACGTAGCGGGTCAGCCAGGCGCTTTTCACCAGGCCCTGGGCGTCGATCACCAGGTCGTACTTGCGCTCGCGCAGGCGCTTCTTGAACTGGCGCCATTCGCCGTTCTTCAAGGTTTGCCAGAGGTTCTTGCGCCAGCGACGGATGGCCACCGGGATCACGTGATCGACCGCAGGGTGCCAGGTGGGGATTTCGGCGAAGCCTTCCTCGACCACCCAGTCGAAGCGGATGCCGGGAATGGCGTGCGCCGCGTCGGTCAGTGCCGGCAGCGCGTGGATGACGTCCCCCAGCGAGGAGGTCTTGATCAGCAGTACCCGCAACTTAATCGACCTCGACCGTGACGTCGACCAGCGACGGACCGTTGAGCCGCTGCAACGCCGAGGCCACCGCCTCCGGTTCCAGCAGGCGCAGGCAATTGTAGTGGCCGAAGCGGCAGGTGCGGTCGAAGCACGGGCTGCATTCCAGCCCCAGGCGCACCACCTCGACCTGGTCGGCCAGCGGTGGGGTGAAGCCCGGCGAGGTCGACCCGTACACCGCCACCAGCGGGCGATTGAGCGCTGCAGCCACGTGCATCAGCCCCGAATCGTTGGACACCACCGCATCGCTGCACGACAGCAGGTCGATCGCCTCGGCGAGCGAGGTCTCGCCGCTGAGGTTCACCGACTCTTCACGCAGGCCCGGGATCAGCCACTCGCGGATCGATTCACCCACCGCATGGTCGTTTTTGGAGCCGAACAGCCACACCTGCCAGCCTTCGCGAATCTTGATTTCCGCGACCTTGGCGTAATGCTCCGAGGGCCAGCGCTTGGCCTCGCCGAACTCGGCGCCGGGGCACAGCGCCAGCACCGGGCGGTCCAGGCTCAGGCCGAACTTGGCCAGCGCCGCATCGCGGCTGGCGGTCTCGATCTGCAGGCTGGGGCGCGGGTAGGGTTTGGGCAGCTCGGCACCGGCGGGGTAACCCAGGGCCATGAAGCGCTCGATCATCAGCGGGTAGCGCGCCTTGTCGAGGGTGCGCACATCGTTGAGCAGGCCGTAGCGCAGCTCGCCACGCCAGCCGGTGCGCTGCGCGATACCGGCAAAGAACGGCACCAGCGCAGACTTGAGCGAATTGGGCAGCAGGATCGCCTGGTCGTACTGACCGGCCAGCGACTTGCCGATGCGCCGGCGCGTGGCCAGTTCCAGCGCGCCGTGGCCGAGCGGGAAGCTCAAGGCCTGGCGCACTTGGGGCATGCGCTCGAGGATCGGGCGGCTCCATTCGGGTGCCAGCACATCGATCACGCACGCAGGGTGACGCTGCTTCAGCACATGGAACAGCGTCTGCGCCATTACCATGTCGCCCACCCAACTGGGCCCAATGATCAAAATTCTCATGCTTTATCCAGAAACGATCAGGGAGGCTACAGCCTGTTTTCCAACAGCCTGGCCTCCCCTCTTTATAATCAGGCGTGGTGCGACCAGTGTACGCCACTCAGTGTAGGACGTGGTCGCCGCCGCTTCATTGCGCCGTATCGCCTGGTGGCTGTTCAGCCCGCGTTCAGGTCAACCCCAGCTCGCCCCAGATGCGCCGTACCTGCCGGCGCTCGTCGACGAACTGCCCGGCGTCGATCACCCCGGCCTGCTTCTGCAGGGCCTGGCGGTGCGCGGCGGAGCGGAAGGCCTTGTACACTTCACGCAACAAAATTGCATCGCTGGCCGGCATCAGCCCGACCTCCTCCAGCCCTTCGAGAATGCGGATGTTGTCGGTGTAGCGCAGCAGTGCCGGGTGCGTGTGGGACCAGGCCAGGGCCGCGTATTGCACCATAAATTCAATATCGACGATACCACCGGCATCCTGCTTGATATCGAAGGCAACCCCGCTGTCGAAGGCGTTGGGCCCAAGCCCGGCCTGGGTCGCCCGGGTGCCGAGGTTGTCGCGCATCTTGGCGCGCATGTCGCTGACTTCGGCCCGCAGCTTGTCCAGGTCGCGGGCCTGTCCCAGCACCTGCGCCCGCACCCCCTCGAAGGCCGCCCCCACCTGCGGGCAGCCCACCAGCACCCGCGCACGCACCAGTGCCTGGTGTTCCCAGGTCCAGGCCTCGTTGCGCTGGTAGCGCTCGAAGGCGCCCAGCGAACTCACCAGCAAACCCGAAGCGCCGGACGGGCGCAGGCGCATGTCCACGTCATACAGCTGGCCGGAGTTGGTCTGGGTGGTCAGCAGGTGAATGATGCGCTGACCCAGGCGGGTGAAGAACTGCGCACTGTCGATGGGCTTGGCGCCATCGGTCTCGGCCTGGGGGTCACCGTCGTGGATGAACACCAGGTCCAGGTCCGAGCCGTGGCCCAGCTCGATGCCGCCGACCTTGCCGTAGCCGACGATGATGAAGCCGGGGTCGCACAGGCTGCCATCGCTGCGCCTTGGCTGGCCATGACGCGCCACGGTCTGGCGCCAGGCCAGGGCCAGCACCTGGTTGAGAATGGCTTCGGCCAGCCAGGTCAGGTAGTCGCTGACCTTCATCAGCGGCAGGTTGCCGGCGATTTCCGAGGCGGCCACGCGCAGGCTGTGGGCCAGCTTGAAGTGACGCAGCGCTTCCATCTGCTGTTCAAGGTCATCCTCGGGGATGCGCGTGAGACGCTCGCGCAGCTCGGCGGCCAGCTCCGGTGCCTGGGGCGGGCTGAACAGGCGGCCTTCGTTGAGCAGTTCATCGAGCAGCAGCGGGAAGCGCGTGATCTGCTCGGCGATCCACGGGCTGGCGGCGCACAGGGTCAGCAGGCGGCGCAACGCACCGGGGTTTTCGGTCAGCAGCACCAGGTAGGCCGAGCGCCGCGCCACGGCCTCCACCAGCGGTAGCACGCGTTCGAGCACCAGGTCCGGGTCGGCATGCTCCACCGCCTGCGCCAGCAGGCGCGGTATAAAGGCATCGAGGCGTTCGCGGCCCAGGCGCTGCATGGCACGCAACTGCGGGCTGGCGCGCAGGCTGGCCAGCTGCTTGAGCGCCCTGGCCGCATCGGCGAAGCCGGCGTCGGTCAACTGACGGCAGGCGGCCTCTTCGTCCTGGGCTTCTTCCCACAGCGGCAGCCACTCGCCACCGACCACCACTTCGCCCTCCTCGCCTTCCTCTTCATCGGGGTCGGCGATCACCTGGCGGAAGTGCCAGTCGATGCGCCCGCGCCAGTGCATCAGTTGCGCGTGGAAGCTCGCCCAGTCGGCAAAACCGAGCATGAAGGCGATACGTGCGCGGTCCAGTTCGTCGTCGGGCAGCATCTGGGTCTGGCGGTCGGCGATGGCCTGGATGGCGTGTTCGGTATAACGCAGGAACTCATAGCCCTCGCGCAGCTCGCTCACCACCGCCGGCGGCAGGTAGCCCTGGCCTTCGAGCGTCGCCAGCACCTTGAGCAACGGTCGCTGCTGCAGGCTCAGGTCGCGCCCGCCGTGGATCAGCTGGAACGCCTGGGCGATGAACTCCACCTCGCGGATGCCACCGGCGCCCAGCTTGATGTTCTCGGCCATGCCCTTGCGCCGCACCTCCTGCTGGATCAGCTGCTTCATGGTGCGCAGCGCCTCGATCGCCGAGAAGTCCAGGTAGCGCCGGTACACGAACGGGCGCAGCAGGTCCTGCAGCTGCGCGCCGGCCTGCTGGTCGCCGGCCACCACACGGGCCTTGATCATGGCGTAGCGTTCCCAGTCGCGGCCCTGGTCCTGGTAGTACTGCTCCAGTGCATTGAAGCTGAGCACCAGCGCGCCGGACGAGCCGTAGGGGCGCAGGCGCATGTCGACGCGGAACACGAAGCCGTCGACGGTGATCGGGTCCAGCGCCTTGATCAGGCGCTGGCCCAGCCGGGTGAAGAACTCCTGGTTGTCCAGCGGGCGCTTCACGCCCACGGTTTCGCCGCCCTCGGGGTAGGCGAAGATCAGGTCGATGTCCGACGACAGGTTCAGTTCCACCGCCCCCAGCTTGCCCATGCCCAGCACCACCATCTGCTGGGGCAGGCCGCTGCGATTGCCGGTGGGGGTCCCGAACTGCGCGCACAGGCGCGGGTACAGCCATTGATACGCCTGGTCGATGGCGGCATCGGCCAGGTCGGACAGGTCGCGGCAGGTCTGCACCAGGTCGGCCTGGCGGGTCAGGTCGCGCCAGATGATGCGCACCTGCTGGCGGGTGCGCTGGCGGCGCAGGTTGCGCGCCAGTTCGTCTTCGCTGCCGGCGGCCTGCGCCGCACCGGCCACCTGGGCACACAACTCGCCGGCGGCGAAGGCGCGGTCGAGCTCGCCGCTGGCGGCCAGGGCCAGCAGCATCGCCGGGTCGCGCACGCTCTGTTCAAGCACGAAATCGCTGGCTGCCGCCACGCGGGCGAACTCGGCCCAGCGCTGCTCGTTCCAGTCGTCCAGGCTCAGCCCGTCGACGGCCGCGACGGCGTTGCGCAAAGAGGTGGCATTACGGCTGACCAGCGGTTGCAGGGCAGCGGGCAGTTCGGCCAGCAGGGGCAGGCTCATGGTCTATCCTTGATCGGCGTGAAAGGGTTGGTGGCACTTGGGCAAGGGAACTCGGCGTACGGTTCGACTGTCGTACAAAGGTCATAAATAGCTGAAAAACGTAATTCTTTGATAGAAATCATCGCAAACAACCGCATGCCGACCAGTTTTTAACCACCGGTATCGTTTTATCCCACAACCCGAACAGGGGCCACGAGCCTTATCCGTGTAGTTTTACTACTGCTTTTTTACTGTCAACGCATGTAATGAGGATCGATTTGTAGTAAAACTACACGCCGCCGGTACAACGCCCGGTAATCCAAGAATTTCATGTCGTCTGCCCAAAAGGCCAGTCGCAAACTCAGGCAACCGATTCTGGAAGCCTTTCCGCCCTGGAGCAAGCCATGCAAGACCTCGATCCCGTCGAAACCCAGGAATGGCTGGACGCCCTGGAGTCGGTTCTCGACAAAGAAGGCGAAGACCGCGCTCACTATCTGATGACCCGTATGGGCGAGCTGGCCACCCGTAGTGGCTCCCAGCTGCCGTATGCCATCACCACGCCATACCGCAACACGATTCCCGTCACCCACGAAGCACGCATGCCTGGCGACCTGTTCATGGAACGCCGCATTCGCTCGTTGGTCCGCTGGAACGCGCTGGCCATGGTAATGCGCACCAACCTGAAAGACTCGGACCTGGGCGGCCACATCTCCAGCTTCGCCTCCAGCGCCACGCTGTACGACATCGGCTTCAACTACTTCTTCCAGGCCCCGACCGACGAGCACGGCGGCGACCTGATCTACTTCCAGGGCCATGCCTCGCCGGGCGTCTACGCCCGTGCCTTCATGGAAGGCCGCATCAGCGAAGACCAGATGAACAACTTCCGTCAGGAAGTCGATGGTCAAGGCCTGTCGTCCTACCCGCACCCGTGGCTGATGCCTGACTTCTGGCAGTTCCCGACCGTTTCGATGGGTCTGGGCCCGATCCAGGCGATCTACCAGGCACGTTTCATGAAGTACATGGAAAGCCGCGGCTACATCCCTGCCGGCAAGCAGAAGATCTGGTGCTTCATGGGCGACGGCGAGTGCGACGAGCCGGAATCCCTGGGTGCGATCTCCCTGGCAGGCCGCGAGAAGCTGGACAACCTGATCTTCGTCATCAACTGCAACCTGCAGCGCCTCGACGGCCCGGTTCGCGGCAACGGCAAGATCATCCAGGAACTCGAAGGCGTGTTCCGTGGTGGTGGCTGGAACGTCAACAAGGTGGTCTGGGGCCGTTTCTGGGACCCACTGCTGGCCAAGGACGTCGACGGCATCCTGCAGCGCCGCATGGACGAAGTCATCGACGGCGAGTACCAGAACTACAAGGCCAAGGACGGCGCGTTCGTCCGTGAGCACTTCTTCAACACCCCGGAACTCAAGGCCATGGTCGCCGACCTGTCCGACGACGAGATCTGGAAGCTCAACCGTGGTGGCCACGACCCGTACAAGGTCTATGCAGCCTACCACCAGGCGGTCAACCACAAGGACCAGCCTACGGTCATCCTGGCCAAGACCATCAAGGGTTACGGCACCGGTGCTGGCGAAGCCAAGAACACCGCGCACAACACCAAGAAGGTCGACGTCGACAGCCTGCGTCACTTCCGCGATCGTTTCGACATCCCGGTCAAGGACGAAGACCTGGAGAACCTGCCGTTCTTCAAGCCTGAAGAAGGCAGCGCCGAAGCCCGTTACCTGAGCGAGCGCCGTTCTGCCCTGGGCGGTTTCGTGCCACAGCGCCGGGCCAAGAGCTTCAGCATCCCGACCCCGCCACTGGAAACCCTCAAGGCGATCCTGGACGGCTCGGGCGACCGTGAAATCTCCACCACCATGGCCTTCGTGCGCATCCTCGCGCAGCTGGTCAAGGACAAGGAAATCGGCCAGCGCATCGTCCCGATCATCCCGGACGAAGCACGTACCTTCGGCATGGAAGGCATGTTCCGCCAGCTGGGCATCTACTCGTCCGTCGGTCAGCTCTACGAGCCCGTCGACAAGGACCAGGTGATGTTCTACCGCGAGGACAAGAAGGGCCAGATCCTCGAGGAAGGCATCAACGAAGCCGGCGCCATGTCGTCGTTCATCGCCGCCGGTACCTCGTACTCGAACCACAACCAGCCGATGCTGCCGTTCTACATCTTCTACTCGATGTTCGGCTTCCAGCGTATCGGCGACCTGGCCTGGGCCGCTGGCGACAGCCGCACCCGTGGCTTCCTGATCGGCGGTACTGCCGGGCGTACCACCCTCAACGGTGAAGGCCTGCAGCACGAAGACGGTCACAGCCACATGCTGGCCGCGACCATCCCGAACTGCCGCACCTATGATCCGACCTACGGCTACGAGCTGGCGGTGATCATCCAGGACGGCATGAAGAAGATGACCGAAGAGCAACAGGACGTCTTCTACTACATCACCGTGATGAACGAGTCCTACCAGCAGCCTGCCATTCCGGCCGGTGTCGAGGAAGGCATCATCAAGGGCATGTACCTGCTCGAGGAAGATACCAAGGACGCAGCGCACCACGTCCAGCTGATGGGCTCCGGCACCATCCTGCGCGAAGTGCGTGAAGCGGCGAAGATCCTGCGTGAAGAGTTCAACGTCGGTGCCGACGTGTGGAGCGTCACCAGCTTCAACGAACTGCGTCGCGACGGCCTGGCCGTGGAGCGCAGCAACCGCCTGCACCCTGGCCAGAAGCCCAAGCAGACCTACATCGAGGAGTGTCTGGGCGGCCGCAAGGGCCCGGTCATCGCCTCTACCGACTACATGAAGCTGTTCGCCGAGCAGATTCGTCAGTGGGTACCGAGCAAGGAATTCAAGGTCCTGGGTACCGATGGCTTCGGTCGCAGCGACAGCCGCAAGAAGCTGCGTCACTTCTTCGAAGTCGACCGTCACTTCGTGGTGCTGGCTGCCCTGGAAGCCCTGGCTGACCGTGGCGAGATCGAACCGAAGGTCGTGGCCGATGCCATCACCAAGTTCGGCATCGACCCGGACAAGCGCAACCCACTGGACTGCTGAGGAGTATTTTTAAGTGAGCGAACTCATTCGCGTACCTGACATCGGCAGCGGTGAAGGTGAAATCATCGAGCTGTTCGTCAAAGTCGGCGACCGTATCGAAGCCGACCAGAGCCTGCTGACCCTGGAGTCGGACAAGGCCTCCATGGAGATCCCGGCCCCCAAGGCCGGTGTGATCAAGGCCCTGAAGGTCAAGCTGGGCGACCGCCTGAAAGAAGGCGACGAACTGCTGGAACTGGAAGTCGAGGGCGCCGCTGCGGCGCCCGAGGCACCGGCTGACGCTGCGCCTGCCGCCGAACAAAAGCCTGCTGCCGCCCCGGCTGCAGAGGCTGCCCCGGCACCGGCCGCTGCACCTGCGGCTGCCACTGTGCAGGACATCCACGTGCCGGACATCGGCTCGTCGGGCAAGGCCAAGATCATCGAGCTGCTGGTCAAGGTCGGCGACAGCGTCGAAGCCGACCAGTCGCTGATTACCCTGGAGTCCGACAAGGCCTCGATGGAAATCCCGTCGCCGGCTGCCGGCGTGGTGGAAAGCATCGGCGTCAAGCTCGAAGACGAAGTCGGCACTGGCGACTTCATCCTCAAGCTCAAGGTCCAGGGCGCCGCCGCGCCAGCAGCGCCTGCCGCTGCTGCACCGGCTGCCAAGGCTGAAGCGGCCCCGGCTGCTGCGCCTGCCGCCGCACCGGCTGCCAAGGCCGAAGCCGCACCGGCCCCGGCCGCTGCGCCAGCGCCAAGCGGTGCCAAGGTTCACGCCGGCCCTGCCGTGCGTCAGCTGGCCCGCGAGTTCGGCGTCGAGCTGAGCGCCGTGGCTGCCAGCGGCCCGCACGGCCGCGTGCTCAAGGAAGACGTGCAGGTGTATGTCAAGGCCATGATGCAGAAGGCCAAGGAAGCACCGGCTGCCGGCGCGACCGGTGGTGCGGGCATCCCGCCGATCCCGGCAGTCGACTTCAGCCGCTTCGGTGAAACCGAAGAAGTGCCGATGACCCGCCTGATGCAGGCTGGCGCCACCAACCTGCACCGCAGCTGGCTGAACGTGCCGCACGTGACCCAGTTCGACAGCGCCGACATCACCGAGCTGGAAGCCTTCCGCGTTGCGCAGAAGGCCGTGGCCGAGAAAGCCGGCGTCAAGCTGACCGTGCTGCCCTTGCTGCTCAAGGCCTGTGCGCACCTGCTCAAGGAACTGCCGGACTTCAACGCGTCGCTGGCCCCTAGCGGCAAGGCGATCATTCGCAAGAAGTACGTCAACGTCGGTTTCGCCGTGGATACGCCAGACGGCCTGCTGGTCCCCGTGATCAAGAACGTCGACCAGAAGAGCCTGCTGCAGCTGGCTGCAGAAGCGGCGGCCCTGGCTGAAAAGGCCCGCACCAAGAAGCTTTCTGCCGACGACATGCAGGGCGCCTGCTTCACCATCTCCAGCCTCGGTCACATTGGCGGCACCGGCTTCACGCCGATCGTCAACGCGCCGGAAGTGGCGATCCTGGGTGTATCCAAGGCCACCATCCAGCCGGTGTGGGATGGCAAGGCGTTCCAGCCCAAGCTGATGCTGCCGCTGTCGCTGTCGTACGATCACCGCGTGATCAACGGTGCCGCTGCCGCGCGCTTCACCAAGCGCCTGGGCGAGCTGCTGACCGACATCCGCACCATGCTGCTGTAACTGCTGCCCGCCGTGCTCCCCTGCCGGGGAGCACGGACACTGTTTTCGAGCTGCCACGCTCGTACCTCAACCCCGCCATCTGGCGGGGCTTTTTTTGCCTGCGATTCATGCCGTGCCGCTCAACGTCCCACCTTGAGCGGCACCGCCAGACGCAATCCGTCGCGGCATTACTGAAGAATTTGTACCTGTCAGCCGATACAGATCAAGCCAGGCCACTCTATTGCTTGTCAGCCTCAAGCACATGATGCAACCTTGCTCAAACGCGTAGCAGCACTTCGCCCAGCCCGCGCCAACAGCCTTCTTGAAGCGAGCTTCCCATGAAAAGCCAACCTGATGCCGCCAGCCGTACGGTGGCCGAGGTAGTGACGCAGTTGCCGGTGCCTTCGCGGCTCGGCATGCTGCGTTTCGAGCGGCTGAATGAGGCCAGCTGGGCCATGCTGTTCCTCGACCCGGGCTGCGAGCGTCAGTTCGGCCAGGCGGCCGTCGACCTGTGTGCGCTGATCGGCTCGCCCTATGCCAGCCTGATGGAGCCCGAGGCACGCTACAAGCTGCACGACACCATCGAGCTGCAACTGGCGCAGCGTCCGTACTACCTGGTGCGTTATACCCTGCACACCAGCCTGGGCCCGCTCAATATGCTGGAGCTGGGCGAAGCTTACCGGCAGCACAACCGCCAGTTGCTGCGCGGCTATCTGCTGGTGCTCGATGCCCAGCCCAACGACACACCCGACCTTTCGGCGGCAGAACTCGAAACCCGCAACAACCGCCTGCAGATCGCCCTGCAGCTCAACCAGCAGGCGCAGCAGGAACAGCTCGAGCACCTGGAGCGGGTACGCGCCCAGCAGGACCTGATCCTGCGCCTGGCGCGCCAGCGCTACAGCGCCGACAACTCGCTGCAGGAAGCCGCCGAGCTGATCACCCGCAGTGCCTGCGAAATCTACAGCATCGACTGCGCCAGCATCTGGTACCTGGAAGGCCAGCAACTGGAACCGATCTCGGCGTTCTACCGCGCCACCCAGGAGTACCGCCTGCCCGAGGCGATCGATGCCGGGCGATTTCCCGACTACCTCGAGGCGCTGCACACCAGCCGCGCCATCGATGCGCACAACGCGGCGCGCGACCCACGCACCCGCGAAATCTCCGAGAGCCTGCGCCAGCGCGGTATCCACGCCATGCTCGATGCCAGCATCCGCATCGACGGCCAGGTGGTCGGCGTGCTCTGCCTGGAACACAGCGGCTCGACCCGGGCCTGGCAATCGGATGAAATCGCCTTTGCCGGTGAGCTGGCCGACCAGTTCGCCCAGGTCATCAACAACCACAACCGGCGCACCGCCACCAGCGCCCTGCACCTGTTCCAGCGCGCGGTGGAACAAAGCGCCAACGCCTTTCTGCTGGTCAACCGCGATGGCGTGGTGGAATACGTCAACCCCAGCTTCACCGAGATCACCCAGTACACACCCGAAGAGGTGCATGGCCACCGCCTGTCCGAGCTCACCGCACTGGAGAACCTCAGCGAGCTGCTGTTCGACTCGCCGTCGAGCCTGGCCATGGGCAACAGCTGGCAGGGCGAATTCAAGAGCCGGCGCAAGAACCTCGAGCCCTACTGGGGCCAACTGTCGATCTCCAAGGTGTATGGCGACAACCGCGAGTTGACCCACTACATCGGCATCTACGAAGACATCACCCAGAGCAAGCTGGCCCAGCAGCGCATCGAACGCCTGGCCTACACCGACAACCTCACCAGCCTGGGCAACCGCCCGGCGTTCATCCGCAGCCTCGACGAGCGCTTCGAGCGCGACAGCGACAGCCCCATCTGCCTGCTGCTGGTGGACATCGACAACTTCAAGCGCATCAACGACAGCCTCGGGCACCAGACCGGCGACAAGCTGCTGATCAGCCTGGCCCGGCGCCTGCGCAACAGCCTGAGCCCCGGTGGCAGCCTGGCGCGCTTTGCCAGCAACGAATTCGCCGTGCTGCTGGAGGACAGCAGCCTGGATGCCGGCCAGCAGGTGGCCCAGCAGTTGCTCAACACCCTCGACAAGCCGATGTTCGTCGACAACCAGCTGATCAGCGTGACCGGCTCGGTGGGCCTGGCGTGTGCGCCGCTGCACGGGCGCGACCCGCAGACCCTGATGAAGAACGCCGGCCTGGCCCTGCACAAGGCCAAGGCCAACGGCAAGCACCAGGTGCAGGTGTTCACCGAGGCGCTCAACGCCGAGGCCAGCTACAAGCTGTTCGTGGAAAACAACCTGCGCCGCGCCCTGACCCAGAACGAACTGGACGTGTTCTACCAGCCCAAGCTGTGCCTGCGCAGCGGTCGCCTGCTCGGCCTGGAGGCCCTGCTACGCTGGAACCACCCGGAGCGGGGCATGATCCGCCCCGACCAGTTCATCAGCGTGGCCGAGGAAACCGGGCTGATCATCCCCATCGGCAAGTGGATCGCGCGCCAGGCCTGCCGCATGAGCCAGCTGCTGAGCACCGAGGGCATGGGCAACCTGCAGGTGGCGATCAACCTGTCGCCCAAGCAGTTCTCCGACCCGGAGCTGGTCAGCTCGATCGCCAACATCCTCAAGGAAGAAGCCCTGCCGCCACACCTGCTGGAACTGGAACTGACCGAGGGCCTGCTGCTCGAAGCCACCGAGGATACCCACCGCCAGCTCGACGAGCTCAAGCAACTGGGCCTGACCCTGGCCATGGACGACTTCGGCACCGGCTACTCCTCGCTCAGCTACCTGAAGAAATTCCCGATCGACATCATCAAGATCGACCGCAGCTTCATCCACGAGATCCCGGACAACCAGGACGATATGGAAATCACCTCGGCAGTGGTGGCCATGGCTCACAACCTCAAGCTCAAGGTGGTGGCCGAAGGCATCGAGACCGCCGAACAGCTGGCGTTCCTGCGCCGCCACCGCTGCGACGTCGGCCAGGGCTACCTGTTCGACCGGCCGATCCCCGGCAGCGAGCTGATCGAAAAACTCAAGCGCTATCCGCGTGGCCCAATCGCCTGACAGCGGCGAAACACTCGGGCACACTACGGGTCTACCCCCTACACATCCTGCCTTGAAGAGGAACCGCCCATGGTCCTGCGCTCGGAGATTCTGGTGAACAAAAACGTACTGCCTGCCGCCGAACAGGCGCTGCCGGGTCGCGAGACCCCGATGACGCTGCCCGAGAAGCATTTCGTGTTCGAAGACACCCCGCTGCTGGGCCCGTTCTTCGAAGACGTCGATTTCGCGATCTTCGGCCTGGGCTGCTTCTGGGGTGCCGAGCGGCGCTTCTGGCAGCGTGAAGGTGTGGTCAGCACCGTGGTCGGCTACGCCGGCGGTTTCACCCCCAACCCCACCTACGAAGAAGTCTGCTCGGGCCTGACCGGCCACACCGAAGTGGTGCTGGTGGTGTTCGACAAGGCCAAGGTCAGCTACCAGGACCTGCTGACCATGTTCTGGGAGCTGCACAACCCCACCCAGGGCATGCGCCAGGGCAACGACGTCGGCACCCAGTACCGTTCGGCCATCTACTGCACCAGCCCCGAACAGCTGGAACTGGCCGAGGCCAGCAGGCAGGCCTACCAGGCCGAGCTGAACAAGGCCGGTTTCGGCCAGATCACCACCGAGATCGCCCAGGCACCGACCGTGTACTTCGCCGAGGCCTATCACCAGCAGTACCTGGCCAAGAACCCGAATGGCTACTGCGGCATCGGCGGCACTGGCGTGTGCCTGCCACCCAGCCTGCAAGGCAACTGAGGCCACGCCATGAGCACACCGAGCATGACCCTGTTCCATGCCGCCGCCTCGCCGTTCGTGCGCAAGGTTCGCGTGCTGCTGCACGAAACCGGGCAGGCCGAGCGGGTAGCCCTGCATCCCGTCGACCTGAGCCCGATCAAGACCGATGCCGAGCTGAACCTGGGCAACCCGGCGGGCAAGATCCCGGCGTTGCGCCTGGAGGACGGCACGGTGCTGCATGACAGCCGCGTGATCGTCGAGTTTCTCGACCATCAGCATGTGGGCAACCCGCTGATCCCGCGCGAGGGCCCGGCGCGCTGGCGGCGCCTGACCCTGGCGTCGCTGGCCGATGCGATCATGGACGCGGCGGTGGTGGCGCGCTACGAGACCTTCCTGCGCCCTGAAGATAAGCGCTGGACGCCGTGGGTCGACGCCCAGCAGGACAAGATCCGGCGCGCGCTGGCGCACCTGGAAGACGAGCACCTGGCCGAACTGGCCTCGGTGTTCGACGTGGCGGCAATCGGGGTGGCCTGCGCGCTGGGCTACATCGACCTGCGCCTGCCGGACCTTGGCTGGCGCGAGCGCCAGCCGAAACTGGCAGCCTGGTATGCCGAGGTGAGTCAGCGCGAATCGATGCTAAAGACCGCCCCTTCTGTGGCCTGATCGGGCTCGCCCTGCAGGAGCCGGCCTTGCCGGCGACTCTGGCACCGCGCATCGTCTGGCTGCGCGGTGATCCCTTCGCCGGCAACGCCGGCTCCTACAGCCCAGATGCGGTTGATCTCGGTCACCATGATCTCCCCCAGGCAGCGCTCTTCCCTCAACCCGCTCATTTCAAGATCCCCTGCCCAACCTGATACCAGTCCAGGCGGCGTGTCAGCACCATGAACACCCCAAGCAGGCCGAACAGCAGCAACGAGCCCATCAGCAGCGCGTAGTCCTCGGCGCCCAGCAGCCCGTAGAGCATCGCGTACAGCACCAGCAAGCCCGCCGCAAACCCCAGCCCGCGCGCCAGGCTGCGCAGCACGTGGCACAGGTAGAAGCCGATCAGCAGCACGCAGCCGCCCGCCGACAGCGCATACGCCAACCCGAACCCCAGGTGCTCCGACAACGACAGCAACAGCAGGTAGAAGAACGCCAGGGCCACACCCACCAGCGCATACTGGATCGGGTGCACGCTGAGGTTCTTGAGAATCTCGAACAGGAAGAACCCGGCAAAGGTCAGCGCAATGAACAACAGCGCATACTTGATCGCCCGCTCGCTCTTGAGGTACTGGTCCACCGGGTCGACGAAGCTCACGCCGAAACTGCGCCCGTGAAAGTCGTCGCAGGCGTTGTTGACCACACACTGGGTCAGCGCATCCTCCAGGTTGGTGGAGAAGAACGAGGTCTGCCAGCGCGCGCTGAAGCCGTGGGCGTCGATCTCGCGGCTGATGGGCAGGTAGTTGCCGATGAAGCTTGGATGCGGCCAGTTCGCCGCCATGTTCACCGTGGTGCTGCGCCCTACCGGCAGCACATGCAGGCGCCCGGTGCCCTGCAGGCTCAGGTCGAAGGCGCAGTCCAGGCGGGTCTCGGCGCGGCCGTCGAGGTCGGGCAGCGTCACGTGCACACCGCCGCCCAGCCAGCCCAGCCCCGTGCCCGCGGCGAAGGCCAGCGACTGGCCATTCACGTTCAGTTCCAGGCTCTTCTCGATACCGCGGATATCGCTGATGCCCACGGCCAGAAACGCCGGGTCGAAGCGGTAATCGTCGAAGTCTTCGGTGATGCCCCACTGCGCCGGCACCTTGAATTGCCCGCTGATGCGGTTGTCGGCGTGGAACAGGCGCGCCTGGTAGATGCCCCGCGAACGCAGCTCGGTGTCGACCTTGGCGTCGACCTCCAGGGTTTCGGGCAGAAAGTACAGATGCCCGGCCACCGTGCTGGTCTGCTGCTGGGTGCTGCCATCCACGGTTTTCCAGGTGCGCTGGATCTTGCGGTACGGCACCACCAGCAGCGGCCCGCTGATCTGCTGGCTGTAGCTGGAGCTCTGGGCGATGTCCTCGACCACACTGTCGCGCTGCTGCTGGCGGTCCTGGATCAGGCCGCCGATCATCAGCAGGGGTATCAGCAGCAACACGATCAGAAAGGCGATGGCGCCCAGTTTGATGCTCAGGGTTCGGTTCATGGGCAATGGCTCCGGTTTCGATGGAGCCAGTCTGCCCGCCGTGCATGGAGCGGGTTGGGCGCTTGTGTGGAGTTATGTGGAGAGTGCGTGGAGCTCAGCCCAGCCGCTCGTTGGGCAGCCACAGGCGCACCCGCACGCCGTCCTCGACGTTGGCCACCTCCAGCGAGCCGCCATGCAGCTGCATCACTTCCTCGACGAAGTTCAGCCCAAGGCCTGTGCTCTTGCGCCCCGTGCCCGGGCGCGGCAGCGAGTAGAAGCGCTCGCTGAGCCGGCCCAGGGCATAGTCCGGGATCGCCGCCCCCTGGTTGTACAGGCTCAGCGCCAGCCGTGGGCCCCGTGTCTCCAGGTCGACCACCAGCAGGCCGCCCGGCGGGGTGAAGTCCAGGGCGTTCTCCAGCAGGTTGCCGATGGCCTGGCGCAGCAGAAACGGCTCGCACAGCAGCCGCACGCTGGCCGGTACCCGCTGGCGCACCTGCAGGCCGGCGCTTTCGATGCGCGCGCTCTGGGCCAGCAGCACCTCGTCCACCAGCGCCGCCAGCGGCACCTGCTGCTGGTCTTCCAGGCCCTGGCGCTGCTCGACCTGGGCCAGGTCCAGCAGCCGCTCGATCAACTGCTGCATGCGCGCGCTCTCGCTTTCGATATTGCTGGCAAAGCGTTGACGCTGCTCGTCGCTCATCGGCCCCTGCAGCAGCTCGCTGGCCCCGCGAATCGCCGCCAGCGGGCTTTTCAGCTCGTGGGTCAGGGTATGCACGTAGCGCTCCACATACGCCCTGCCCTCCAGCTGCGTGCGCATGCGCTCCACCGCACCGGCCAGTTGCGCCAGCTCGCCGCCGCGGTAATGCGGCAAGGCCACGCGTTCACCCTCGCTGACCGCCTGTGCATAGCGCGTCAGCCGACGTAGCGAGCGCGCCAGCCACCACGACAGCCCGGCGCCCACCAGCAGGCCCAGCACGATCAGGCCAAGGCCCAGGTTGAACAGGCGCCGCTCGGAGCGATCGATGTACGGCTGCAACGACTTGTTCGGCTTGGCCACGGTGACCACGCCGATGATCTTGCCGGCATCGATGATCGGCGCCGCCACGTGCATCACCGACGACTCCGGGTCGTCCGGATCGCTGCGGGTGGAGCGGGCGCCATACTCGCCGCGCAGGGTCAGGTACACGTCGTTCCAGCGCGAATAGTCCTGGCCCAGGGCTTCGCCGCTGGAGTCGAGCAACACCTTGCCGTTGGCGTCGGTGACGTAGATGCGGTGGTTGACCTCGTTCTTGGCCAGGCCCCAGATATCGGCCCTGGGCTGGCGCTTGCCGTAAGCCTTGAGCAGCTCGGGCAGCCGGCCCTGGCCGAGGGTGCCGGCCTTGACCTCGTCGCGCAGAATCTCGGCCAGCAGGTTGGCGGTGTCCACCAGGGTTTCCTCGGTGGACTGGCGCACACCCGGGCGCACCTGTTCGCGCACGGTGTTGAGGATGAAGTAGCCGGTCAGCCCGACGAACAGGAAGTACACCAGGAAGATGCGGATGCCCAGGCGCATCAGCTGTGCCCGGGGCTGTAGCTGTAGCCCAGGCCGCGGTGGGTCTGGATAGGTTCGGCGTCGGCCTGCACGGTGCGCAGCTTGGCGCGCAGGCTCTTGATGTGGCTGTCGACGTTGCGCTCGTAGCCGGCCTCGGCCGACACGCCGGTGGCATCCAGCAGTTGCTCGCGGCTGAACACCCGTTCGGGTTGTTCGAGCAGGCATTGCAGCAGGCGAAATTCGTGCCGGGTGAGGTTGAGCGATTGACCGCGATAGCTGATCTGCAGGCGCTGGGAGTCGATGCTGAAGGGCGTTTCGGGGGCCTCGGGTTCGCTGCGCGGGGTCATGCGCTTGAGGATGGCGCGTACCCGCGCCGCCACTTCACGCGGGCTGAAGGGTTTGACCACATAGTCGTCGGCACCGATCTCCAGGCCCACCACGCGGTCGATCTCCCCATCGCGGGCGCTGAGGAACATCACCGGCACCTCGCTGAAGCGGCGCAGCTGGCGGCAGGTTTCGAAGCCGTTGATATCCGGCAGGCCGATATCGAGAATGATCAGGTCAGCCGGGCGCTGACGCTGCTGTTCCAGCGCGGCGCTGCCCAGGGTCACCCATTCGGTGCTGTGACCGTCGCCTTGCAGGGCAAAGATCAGGGTGTCGGCGATGGCCGCTTCGTCTTCGACAATCAGTATGTGGGGCATGGGTGGTGCAGGCCTGGCAGGTTTGGGTGCACTTGTAGGGGATTATCCCTCGACTGACAAGGCCCTGTCGCGGGTCAAGCCCGCTCCCACGGGAGAACGACGGCCCTTGTGGGAGCGGGCTTGAGCCGCGATGGATTCAACTCAGCATTCAGGCTTGCCCGCCGTGAACCGGCGCGCCGGGTTCACCGCCGCGCCGAACTCGCGCAGCGCCTTGGCCCCGATCAGCAGCGGGTAGTTGAAGCTGCTGCGGTCGGTCAGGTTGACCTCCACCGTGCGCTTGACGTCGCCCAGGCACAATTCCAGCTCCACCACCGGACGCTTGGCCGGGTCGGGTGCTTCGCCGTCCTCGTCTTCATCGGCGCGGCTCTTGATCTTGCTGATGCGCGCCACCTTGTGTTCATACACCTTGCCGTCGGCATCCTTGGTCGCCAGGCGGAACCGCACCCAGTCCTCACCATCACGCTTGAAGCGCTCGATGTCCTTGGCCGACAGCGACGCGGTCAGCGCGCCGGTGTCCATCTTGGCCTTGAACGTCTGGTCGAGGTCCGCCACGCCAATGTATTCATAACGGCCATACAGGGTCGGCTCGGCGGCCATCACCGGCAAGGCCAGCAGGGAAAGCAGTGCAAGTACGGATTTCACCGGGTCAGCTTCCTTGAGAAAAGTCTGTGTTTAGACTGCCGCAGCAGCATAGGTTCGTCGCCACAGGGTATTCAACACAATGTGAAACATTTGTCCGCGCCGTGGGCTGCCCAGAGTTTGGCCTGAACCGAATCCCTGCTTATCATGGCCGACCGCCTAACCGAAAATCAGAGTTTTCTTATGCGCCGCCTGCTTACCGGCAGTCTTGTGACCCTGCTGCTCTTGCTCAACACCCTGGTGCTGATCGGCCCGTTGCTGGTCTTCGCCCTGCTCAAGCTGGTACTGCCCGGCCGCTACCGCGACTACGCCTCGTGGGCGGTGATGTGGATCGCCGAGACCTGGGCCGAGATCGACAAGCTGATCTTCGCCCTGTGCATCCCCACCCGCTGGGACGTGCGCGGCGCCGCCGACCTGCGCCTGGACACCTCCTACCTGATGGTCAGCAACCACCAGAGCTGGGTGGATATTCCCGCGCTGATCCAGGTGTTCAACCGGCGCATTCCGTTCTTCAAGTTCTTCCTGAAAAAGGAACTGATCTGGGTGCCGTTCCTGGGCCTGGCCTGGTGGGCGCTGGACTACCCGTTCATGAAGCGCTACAGCAAGGCCTTCCTCGAACGCCACCCGCACCTCAAGGGCCAGGACCTGGAGATCACCAAGGCCGCCTGCGAGCTGTTCAAGCGCCAGCCGGTGACCGTGGTCAACTACCTCGAAGGTACCCGCTTCACCCCGGCCAAGCGCGATGCCCAGGGCTCGCCGTTCCGTCACCTGCTCAAGCCCAAGGCCGGCGGCGTGGCGTTCGTGCTCGCCGCGCTGGGCGAACAGCTCGACGCCCTGCTCGACGTGACCCTGGTGTACCCCGGCGACACCGCGCCGGGGTTCTGGGACCTGGTCAGCGGTGCAGTGCCGCGGGTGATCGTGGACATCCAGGTACGCGCACTGGACCCGGCCCTGTGGCGCGGCGACTACGAGAACGATCCGCAATTCCGGCGCAGCGTACAGGACTGGGTCAACCAGCTGTGGCACGACAAGGACGCGCGCATCGAGCAACTGCGCCAGGAGCTGCGCCGCTAGCCGATGATCGCGTGGGGCACGAAGCGGCTGCTGTCCTTGGTGATCAGCGAGTTGTCCTCGCGAATGCCGATGCCTGCCGGCTGATCGCCAACCACCCAGCTGCCGATCACCGTGTGGCTGCCGGCAAACCGTGGCAAGGCATGAAACTGCTGGATCACGTGGGGGCCACTGCCATACGGCCCCTCCTCCTTCACCCGCTGCCCGTCAGGGGTATGAATCTCCACATTCGCCCCCTCCCGCGAGAAGAACGGCTTGCGCACCCACCCCGGCGCCAGCGGCCGTTCGGGCGTGGCGTCGATGAATGCGGGCAGCAGGTTCGGGTGCCCTTCGTGCTGCTCCCACAGCAGCGCCAGCATGCCCTTGTTCGACAGCAGCGCCTTCCAGGGCGGCTCGACGAACAGCGTGCCGCTGCCGGCAATCGCCGGGCCGTAGCGGTCGTGGAACATGTCTTCCCACGGGTAGAGCTTGAACAGGCTGGGGATCGGCGCCCCACTGCGGTCGATGAAACGCCCGGCCGGGTTCAGGCCGATGTCTTCCACATCGATCAGGCGTGTATCGAGCCCGGCAGCGGTGGCAATGTCGCACAGGTACTGCACCGTGCCACGATCCTCCAGCGAGTCCCTGACCGAGGCAAAGTAGAACGGCGTGGCAAAGGTGTTGGCGCCGAACACCTGGCCGAGCTTCTCTTCAAGGCTGTTGAACTGGTCGGCATCGGCCGGCAGTACACCGCGCTGCATCTGCTGCTCAAGCCACAGGTACTGGAAGAAGCCGGCCTCGTACAGCGAGGTGGGTGTGTCGTAGTTGGCTTCCAGCAGCTTGGCCGGGCCGTGGCCGTCGTAGCTCAGGTCCATGCGCCCGTAGAAATGCGGGTGCCCGTCGCGCCATGAGCGGCGGATCAGGTCGCGGTAGTCACGCGGCATGGCCAGGCGGTCGAGCAGCTCTTCGCTGTCCACTGCCCGCGCCACCAGGTCCATGCACAGCTCGTGCAACTGGCGGGTGGGTTCTTCGAGGTCGTCCTCGATCTGGCGCAGGGTGAACTGGTAGCACGCCGACTCGTCCCAGTACGGCTCGTCGCCGAAGGTGTGGAACCTGAAGCCGTAGTGTTCGGCGGTGGCTTTCCAGTCCGCGCGCGGGGTGCAGGCAATACGTTTCATCGCCCGCCCTCAGGAACCGAAACCGAAGCCGCCACGGCCTGGTACATGGGCCGCGAAGCCGGGGTGGCTGCCCACCGTCCAGGGCCGTGCCGAGGCCATGAAGCGCGCCGGCAGCACCGACGCATGGGCATCGGCACCAGCCCCGCCGTTGAAACGGCTGGACGGCGCGTGGTCCTCGACCAGCCCGGCATACTGGTTGCCGCTGTTGACCTGGTCGGTCAGCGAGCTGGCCCTGAACCCTTCGCGCCCTTCACGCTCGTGGTAGATCGCCTCCGACAGGTAGCGCGGCTCGACATTGACGTAGTCGTAGCGGCCACCGCCGCCGCCATACACGGCCGACGAGGTGGTGCTGGAGGTCTGGCTCAGCCCGTCGTCATACACCTGGCGCTCGGTGGTCAGGGCGAAGCCTTGCATGCGCGGCATGTGAAAGCTCGCGCCCTGACCTGGCTCGCACTGCTCGAAGCTGGCCAGGCAGTCTTCCAGGCGGGTGAAGCGTGGGGCGTTGGCATCGTGGTGCTGGCGGGCGACGTTCCAGGCGTTGTCGCACACCGAACGGCTTACCCCGGCCAGGGCGCAGCTGTCGACGTCCTGGTAACGCTTGACCTCGCTGACCACGCGGGTGGCGCTGCGATCACTGTCACAGGCGGCCAGCGCCAGCGGCAGGCTGCCCAGGGCAATCAGCCGAATGCTCGTGCTGCGTTTCATGGCTGTGCTCCGCTGTCAGGCCGCTGGGGTCATGCACGCGGCATTGAGCATGCCGATGCCGATGGCCACGGCAGCCAGCAAGATGGCGGCCGCGTTTTCCTGACGGCGGATACGCTCGTCCATGCCCTTGACCACCACGCTGACCACCACGAACGCGAGCAACTGCACGGCGCCGGCGATCACCGACCACAGCAGGAAGTCGAGCAGCGAGATCGAATGGGAGATGGCCCCGGACACGGGGATGGCGAAACCCAGCAGCGCACCGCCCAGGGCGATGGCGGCAGCGCTGTTGCCTTCGCGGATCAGGGCAAATTCGTTGTAGGGGGTCAGGCGGGTATAGATGAACGCATAGAGCGCGAACAGCACGGCGGCGCCGGCCATGTAGAACAGAAAACCCAGCACGGCATCGGCCGGCAGGGACATCTTCAGGGCATCCATGAACATCGGGGTCGCACTTCCTTGCTTGAACGGGGCGGGACGTATACCACACCGCCCCGCCTCGGCAAACCGCCGGCTTACACCGAAGGCACGGCGGCCGGGGTGCCCCAGATGCCGCCCAGGCTCTGCAGCAGCGAACCGGCCACGCCCTGCTGGCCCAGGTACTGCAGGATCAGCGGGGCGAACTGGGCGATCATGCCGGTATTCATGCCCAGGGCGCCGAAGGCGTTGTTCAGGTCGTCGGTGTCCTTGACGTTGCCCAGTGCGTTGCTCAGGGCCGAGGAATTGCCGCTCTTGCCGAGCAACTCGCCCAGGCCGCTGAGGCCGCCCAGGGCATTGTCGCCGGACAGCAGGTCAAGGCCGGGCACGGCCTTGCTCAGTTGCGAGTAGTCGCTGCTGCTGAGCTGATGCCTGGCCAGGCCCAGCAGCGCGCCGGTGCCGCCAATGGCCTGTTCGGGGGTGATATCGAGTTGGTCGCCCAGGGTATTGAGCAGGTTGGCCGAGGGGGCCGGGGCTTGAACGGCAGCGTCCTGCTGTTTGTTGCCTTGCATGGCAGACACGGCGTTGGCGGCATCGTTGAGATTGAAGGCCAGGGCCGAGGTGGTGGCGAGTGCCAGCAGGGAGAGCAGTGCGAAACGTTTCATGGGGCGGACCTCGTAGGAAAGCGAGGTTTCGACCCGTATCTGCGGCGAATGTTCCGCCGTCATCGCCTGTAGGAGCCGGCCTTGCCGGCGAAAGCAGCACCGCGATATCCAGGGATACGCGCTGGCCGCTTTCGCCAGCAAGGCTGGCTCCTGCAACAGAATGGCAACCCGCCCTACGGCAAGGCGTACGCAATCACGTAATCACCCCGATCCGGCGACTGGCGTGCACCGCCAGCACTGATCAGGATGTATTGCTTGCCGGTCTTGGGCGACACGTAGGTCATCGGCCCCGACTGGCTGCCCACCGGCAGACGCGCCTTCCAGATCTCGTTGCCGTTGCCCGAGTCGAACGCACGCAGGTAGAAGTCCTGGGTGCCGGCAAAGAACAGCAGGCCCGACTGGGTCGACAGCGAAGCGCCCAGGGTCGGCATGCCGATCGGGATCGGCAGGTGCATGCGGATGCCCAGCGGCCCGGTGTCCTGCACGGTACCGACCGGCACCTGCCACATCAGTTTCCTGGTCTTCAGGTCGATGGCCGACATGGTGCCGAACGGCGGCTTCTGGCACGGAATACCGGCCGCGGACAGGAAGCGCTGGCGCATCGCGCCATACGGCGTACCGTCCTGCGGCACCACCCCCATCTCGATGCCGCTGGCACCTTTGGGAATGTCTGCACGCGGGATCATGTAGTTGGCCAGGCCCAGACGCATGTCGTTGACGAACATGTAGTTGCTGGTCGGGTCGACCGACACGCTACCCCAGTTCATGCCACCCAGCGAGCCGGGGAACTGCAACGCCGGGTCCAGCCCTGGCGGGGTGTACACACCCTCGTGGCGCATGCCCTTGAACGAGATGCGGCACAGCAGCTGGTCGAACGGGGTCGCGCCCCACATGTCCGACTCTTTCAGGGTCTGGTTGCCGATCGACGGCATCTCTACCGAGAACGGCTGGGTCGGCGAATAACGCTCGCCCGGCACGTTGCCCTGGGGCACCGGCTTCTCTTCGACCTTGGCAATCGGCACGCCGGTTTCACGGTTGATCACGAAGATCTCGCCCTGCTTGGTCACCTGGGCCAGCGCCGGTTGCACGCCACCCTTGTCATCCGGGATGTCGTACAGCAGCGGCTGGGCCGGCAGGTCGAAGTCCCACAGGTCGTGGTGGGTGGTCTGGAAGTGCCAGCGCACCTGGCCGTTCTTCACGTCCAGCGCCACGATCGAGGAGCTGTACTTGTCGTCCAGTTCGGTACGGGTGCCGGCGAAGAAGTCCGGGGTGGCGTTGCCGGTCGGCAGGTACACCAGGCCCAGCTTGGCGTCATAGGACATCGCCGACCACACGTTGGGCGTGCCACGGGTGTAGGTCTGGCCTTCGGGCGGGCGCTTGGTGATGTTCGGGTTGCCCGGGTCCCAGGCCCAGGCCAGCTCGCCGGTCCGCACGTCATAGGCACGCACCACGCCCGGCGGTTCGCCGGTGGAGAAGTTGTCGGCCACGCGGCCACCGACGATCACCACATCGCCGGCCACCAGCGGGGTGGAGGTCTGCTGGTAATAGCCCGGCTTGATCTCGCCCATGTCGACGCTCAGGTCGACCACGCCGTTATCGCCAAAGTCGGCACATACTTCGCCGTTTTCGGCGTTGATCGCGATCAGGCGGGCATCGCCGGTGGGCAGGAACAGGCGCTTGGCGCAGGCCTGCGGGCCGGCATCGGCGGCCAGCGGGGTTTCGGAGTAGCCCAGGCCACGGCAACGCTGCCAGTTCGGCGCGCTGCCCTTGGGGTCGAACATCCAGCGCTGCTTGCCGGTGTCCACGTCCAGGGCGAAGACCTTGCCGTAGGCGGTGCAGGAATACAGGGTGTCGCCGATCTGCAGCGGCGTGTTCTGGTCTTCGGCACCGGCGCCGGTGCTTTGCGGCACGTCACCGGTATGGAAGGTCCAGGCCACCTGCAGCTTGTCGACGTTGCCCTTGTTGATCTGGTCCAGCGCGGCAAAGCGGTTGCCGGCGGTGGTGTTGCCCCAGTGCGCCCAGTCCTTCTGCTCGGTGCCCGGCTTGACCGGCTGCACCGCAGGCTCGCTGCTGGCGGTGACCACGTGGGTGGGCACGAACATGTAGCCCAGGGTGGCGACCACGCCAACGGCCAGCACACCGGCCACCGCGAACGCGCCACGCCCGGCCGCACGACCGTCGGCGCGTTGCAGGCTCGGGAACACCAGCGCGATGACCAGGCCGATCACGGCAAAGGTCAGTACCCGCGAGACCAGCGGCCAGAAGTCCAGGCCGGCATCCCACACCGCCCAGATCGCGGTGAGTACCAGGGCCACCGCGTACAGCCAGGCGCCCAACGGCTTGCGCCGCGCGATCAGCACACCGCTGACCAGCATCGCCAGGCCCATCAGAAGGAAGTACCAGCTACCACCGAGGCTGCTCAGGTACGCACCGCCCCCTGCCAGCACCAGGCCGATCAGGGCGATCAGGATGCCCAGACCTCCCAGCAGCCACTTTGCGGTGCCCGGAGCACCTGCCTGTTCGTTCATGTGATTACCGTCCTAAACGTAGTGAAAAACCACCGTCAACAGTTGGCCGACCCAATCCCGAGCATAGTCGGCGAATTTAGGTAGCTTGCTTGTTAACCAGTTAGTACGTTTAAGGGTAACAAAAAATTGCGGGCTACTGCGACAATTTGTCTGTCAGCCCGGCTTCAGGGGCCTGAAACCGGGTAGACATTGGTCTTACGCTGCGCTGAACAGCGTGTGCGGGTCGATCACGAATTTCTTCGGCACGCCGGCATCGAACTCGCCGTAGCCCTCGGGCGCCTGATCCAGGCTGATGACCTGCACGCCGACCACCTCGGCGATGTTGATGCGGTCCCACATGATGGCCTGCATCAGGGCGCGGTTGTACTTCATCACCGGGGTCTGCCCGGTGTGGAAGCTGTGGGACTTGGCCCAGCCCAGGCCGAAACGGATGCTCAGGCTGCCCATCTTGGCTGCGGCGTCCACCGCGCCCGGGTCTTCGGTCACGTACAGGCCGGGGATGCCGATCTTGCCGGCGACCCGCACCACCCCCATCAGCGAGTTGAGCACCGTGGCCGGCGCCTCGTGCTGGGCCCCGGCATGCCCGTGGCCACGGGCCTCGAAGCCCACCGCATCGACCGCGCAGTCCACCTCCGGCTCGCCCAGCAGGTTGGCGATCTGTTCGTGCAGCGGGGTGTCCTGGGACAGGTCGGCGACCTCGAAGCCCTGGGCCTTGGCATGGGCCAGACGTACCGGGTTCACATCACCGATGATCACCACCGCCGCGCCCAGCAGCCGCGCCGAGGCGGCAGCGGCCAGGCCGACCGGGCCGGCACCGGCCACGTACACCGTGCTGCCGGGGCCGACACCTGCGGTGACCGCACCGTGGTAGCCGGTGGGCAGGATGTCGGAGAGGCAGGTCAGGTCGCGGATCTTCTCCATGGCCTTGTCGCGGTCGGGCAGCTTGAGCAGGTTGAAGTCGGCGTAGGGCACCAGCACATACTCGGCCTGCCCGCCGGTCCAGTCGCCCATGTCGACATAGCCGTAGGCGCCGCCGGCGCGGGCCGGGTTGACGCTCAGGCACACGCCGGTGTGTTGTTCCTTGCACGAGCGGCAGCGCCCGCAGGCCACGTTGAACGGCACCGAGACCAGGTCGCCCAGTTGCAGGTTCTCGACGTCACGGCCTTTCTCGATGACCTCGCCGGTGATTTCGTGCCCCAGCACCAGGCCGGTCTGGGCAGTGGTACGACCGCGCACCATGTGCTGGTCGGAGCCGCAGATATTGGTGGAGACCACCCGCAGGATCACGCCGTGTTCGATCTTGCGCCCACGTGGGTCCTGCATTTTGGGATAGGGGATTGTTTGCACCTCGACCTTGCCTGCGCCCAGGTACACCACACCACGATTGCCAGACATGCTTTCACCTCGCTCGATTGTTGTTATGTCGCGCTGAATCTGTGTCTGTTTCGATGGCCGCTTCGCCTGTAGGAGCCGGCCTTGCCGGCGAAGGGGCCCGCTATAGCACCACCGTCCTGTTGGCGTTGAGGAACACCCGCCGCTCGATGTGATACCCCACCGCCCGCGCCAACGTCAGGCATTCGATATCGCGCCCGCGGGCGATCAGGTCTTCAGGGTAGTGGCTGTGATCCACGGCTTCCACGCCCTGGGCAATGATCGGGCCCTCGTCCAGGTCGTTGTTGATGTAATGCGCCGTGGCCCCCACCAGCTTCACGCCCTTGTTGTAGGCCTGGTGATACGGCTTGGCGCCCTTGAACCCCGGCAGCAGCGAGTGATGGATGTTGATCGCCCAGCCATCCAGGCGTCGGCACAGCTCCGGCGACAGCACCTGCATGTAGCGCGCAAGGATCACCAGCTCGGCGCCGGACGCCTCGATCACCTGCAGCACCTTGCGCTCCTGCGCCGGCTTGTCCTGCGGGTCGAGGGCAAAGTGGTAATAGGGGATGCGGTGCCAGTGCGCCAGCGGCTCCAGGTCCGGGTGGTTGGAAATCACCGCCACCACGTCCATCGCCAGCTGGCCGATGCGCTGGCGGTACAGCAGGTCGTTGAGGCAATGATCGGCCTTGGACACCATGATCACCACCTTGGGCCGGTGTCTGGGCGCAGTCAGCTCGAAGGTCATGCCGAACGCTTCGCCACGGGCGGCCAGGCCTGCGCGAAAGGCCTGCTCGTCGAATGCCTCGGGCTGGCGAAACTCCACCCGTATGAAGAACCGCGCCGACAGCCGGTCATCGAACGAATGATGCTCGGTGACGTAGCACTGCTGCTCGTACAGGTAGCGCGTCACCGCGTCCACCGTACCCAGCAGGCTGGGGCAGTCGGCGGTAAGGATCCAGGTGTCCGGCGCACGGCTCATGAGGCGATGCTCAGGCCATGTTCGGCGCAGGCATCCTGCAGCCACAGCCACCAGTAGTCGCTGAAGCTGCGCCGGACCAGCAGCTCCCAGGTGTCCTCGCCGGTGCGCCGGATCACCAGCTGGGACTTGGCGAACACCGTGCCCACCGCCTTGCCCACCGGGAAGTTGTTGGGGTGCACGTCGTAGCTGGTGGACTTCATCAGCACCTCGCGCACCCTGGGCCCGCTCAGTTCGAGCAGGGTCTGTCCGCCGCTGACGTTGACCACCTGGATGTGTTGCCCGTCGAGGGCTTCGCGCAGCCTCTGCTCGGCGGCCAGCTCCTCGCCACCGGGCACGATCAGCAGCCACTCGTCGGGGCCCATCCACTGCAGCGAGGTCTCGCCGCTGGCGACCACGGTGAGTGCGACCGGCAGTTCCAGGCCCAGCGCCTGTTGCACGCCGCTGACGAAAGCCGGGTCGTGGGCGTTGCCGCGCAGGGTAAGGTGGCCGAGGAACTTCTTCTCGCGCAGGGTCACGCCGGGGTTCTTGCGGCCCTTGCCGACCAGGCTGGGCAGGTCGGCGTGATGCAGGGGTGATTCGGCCCTGGCATCAGTCTCGGGGCGTTGCGGGTAGACGTTGATTGCGCTCATTACATACCTGCCTTGAATTCAGTAGTGCGGTGATCTCTTTGTAGGAGCCGGCCTTGCCGGCGAAGCCCGCGACCCGGTTGCAACCCGGTGCGCGGTGGTCGCTTCGCCAGCAAGGCTGCTCCTGCAACCATCAGATGTTCTGCCGCTCACCCTTCGGATCAAAGAACACCGAGGCGCAGATCTCGGCCTCGATCACGCTGCCATCGGCCTGCGGCGAAAACACCCGCTCGCCCATGCGTTTGAGCCCGCCCTTGACCACCCCCATGGCAAACGAATAGCCCAGCGAGTTGCTCGCGTAGCTCGAGGTCACGTGCCCCACCATGTCCATCGGAATCGGCTGTTTGGGGTCCAGCACCAGCTGCGCGCCCTCGGGCAACCACTGGCTCGGGTCCACCGGCTTGAGCCCCACCAGCTGCTTGCGGTTCTCGCGCACGCAGTCTTCCCGGTTCATGCCGCGCCAGCCGATCCACGAGAACGGCTTGGTGCGCCCCACGCACCAACCCATGTTCAGGTCGTCCGGGGTCATCGAGCCGTCGGTGTCCTGGCCGACAATGATGAAACCCTTCTCGGCGCGCAGCACGTGCATGGTCTCGGTGCCATAGGGGGTGAGGTTGTACGGCTTGCCGGCGGCGACGATCTGCTCCAGCACGCCCATCGCGTAATTGGCCTGCACGTTCACTTCATACGACAGCTCGCCGGTGAACGAGATGCGGAACACCCGCGCCGGCACCCCGCCCACCAGGCCCTCCTTCCAGCTCATGAACGGGAAGGCGTCCCTGTCCAGGTCGATGTCGGTCACTTCAGCCAGCAGCTTGCGGCTGTTGGGCCCCGACAGGGTCAGCGTGGCCCAGTGGTCGGTGACGGAGGTGAAGTACACCTTCAGCTCTGGCCATTCGGTCTGCTGGTAGATCTCCAGCCATTGCAGCACCCGCGCCGCGCCGCCGGTGGTGGTGGTCATCAGGAAGTGGTTGTCGCCCAGGCACGCGGTCACGCCATCGTCGAAGACCATGCCGTCTTCCTTGCACATCAGGCCGTAGCGCGCCTTGCCCACGTCGAGCTTGGTCCAGGCGTTGGTGTAGATGCGGTTGAGGAACTCACGGGCGTCCGGGCCCTGGATGTCGATCTTGCCCAGGGTCGAGGCATCCAGCAGGCCGACGCTGTCGCGCACCGCCTTGCATTCGCGGGCCACCGCCGCCTGCAGGTCTTCGCCGCCGCGGGGGAAATACCACGGGCGCTTCCACTGGCCGACGTCCTCGAACTCGGCGCCGTTCTTCACATGCCAGGCATGCAGCGCGGTGAAGCGCACCGGCTCGAACAGGTGGCCGCAATGGCGCCCGGCCACCGCGCCGAAGGTCACCGGCGTGTAGTTGGGGCGAAACATGGTGGTGCCCATCTGCGCAATGCCGATGCCCAGCGAGCGTGCGGCGATCGCCAGCCCGTTGATGTTGCCCAGCTTGCCCTGGTCGGTGCCGAACCCCAGCGCGGTGTAGCGCTTGACGTGCTCCACCGACTCGAAGCCTTCGCGGGTGGCCAGTTCGATAGCGGCCGCAGTCACATCGTTCTGCTGGTCGACGAACTGCTTGGGTGCCCGCGCGGTGTTGCGGTCATGGGGCACCTGGAACAGCGCAACGGTAGGCTCCTCCGGACGCACCAGCACCTTGGGCAGAACGCCCTCCACTGCCTTGAAACCGGCCTCGGTGGCCGCACGCACGCCGCCTTCGAACCCGTCGGCCAGCGCATCGCCCAGGGCGAACACGCCATTGACGCCACCCACGCACACGCGCTTCTGCGGCGCGTCGCCGGGCACGAAGCCGAGAATGTCGTCGCGCCACAGCGGCTTGCCGCCCAGGTGCGAAGCCAGGTGCACCACCGGGCTGTAGCCGCCCGATGTCGCCACCAGGTCGCAGTCCAGCCATTCGCCGGGGCTGGTGACCTGGTGTGCGGCCACGTCGATGGCCGCCACCCGCGCTGCCGTCACATGCTTGCTGCCGCGCGCCTCGATCACCGCGCTGGAGGTGAGGATGCGAATGCCCTTGGCACGTGCCTCCTCCACCAGCGAGCCACGGGGGTTGTGCCGCGCATCGGCGACCGCGACCACCTTGAGCCCGGCGTCGTGCCAGTCCAGCGCCACGCGATAGGCGTGATCGTTGTTGGTCGACAGCACCAGCTTGCGCCCCGGCGCCACGCCATAACGGCGCACGTAGGTAGATACCGCGCCGGCGAGCATGTTGCCCGGCACATCGTTGTTGCCGTACACCAGCGGCCGCTCGTGGGCACCGGTGGCCAGCACCACACGCCCGGCGCGCACACGGTGCATGCGCTGGCGCACCTGGCCGATGGGTGCGCAGTCGCCCAGGTGATCGGTGAGGCGCTGGTGGATCGTGAGGAAGTTGTGGTCGTGGTAGCCGTTGACCGTGGCCCGCGCCAGCAAGGTGACCTCGGGCATGCCCTGCAGCTCGTCGATCACCTTGGCCACCCACTCGGCGGCGGGCTGGCCGTCGAGGGTTTCGCGGGTATCGAGCAGGCTGCCGCCGAACTCCTCCTGCTCGTCGGCCAGGATCACCCGCGCCCCGCTGCGCCCGGCTGCCAGTGCCGCAGCCAGCCCGGCGGGGCCTGCGCCCACCACCAGCACATCGCAGTGGTGGTTCATGTAGTCGTAGCTGTCCGGGTCGTTTTCCAGCGGCGAACGGCCCAGGCCCGCGGCCTTGCGGATGTACTTCTCGTAGGTCATCCAGAACGACTGCGGGTACATGAACGTCTTGTAGTAGAACCCCGGCGGCATCAGCTTGCCGCCGACCTTGCCGAGGATGCCCATCACGTCGGTGTTCACGCTGGGCCAGCCGTTGGTGCTGGTGGCCACCAGGCCGGCGTACAGCGCCTGCTGGGTAGCGCGCACGTTGGGTACCTGGGTGGCCTCGCTGGCACCGATCTGCAGGATCGCGTTGGGCTCTTCGCTGCCGGCGGCGATGATGCCGCGTGGGCGCGAGTACTTGAAGCTGCGCCCCACGATGTCGACGCCATTGGCCAGCAGCGCGGCGGCCAGGGTGTCGCCCTGGTAGCCCTGGTAGCGCTGGCCGTTGAAGGTGAAGTCGAGGACCTGGCTGCGGTCGATACGACCGCCGTTGGGCAGACGATAGCGCTGGCTCATACCTTTTCTCCCTGGCCGGTGACAGCCAGCTGCGGGACGTTTTCCTGGGCGCGCGCCTGGGGCCTGGCACCAATCGGATAGGTTTCGAGAATCTCGTAGGTCACGGTGTCGCGGGTGGCGTTGAAGTACTGGCGGCAGCCCGCGGCATGGATCCACAGCTCGTGGTGCAGGCCGCGCGGGTTGTCACGAAAGAACAGGTAGTCGCCCCACTGCTCGTCGGTGCAGGCATTCGGGTCCAGCGGGCGCGGAATGTGCGCCTGGCCGGCAGCATGGAATTCTTCCTCGGAGCGCAGTTCGCCGCAGTGGGGACAGAAGATGTGCAACATGGAGTGTCTCCTGTTAGTGGGCGACAGCGGCAGCGCCGTGCTCGTCGATCAGGGCGCCGTTATGGAAACGGTCGATGGAAAACGGCTTGGCCAGTGCATGCATCTCGCCGGTGGCCAGGCTTGCGGCGAACACGTGGCCCGAGCCCGGCGTGGCCTTGAAACCGCCAGTGCCCCAGCCGCAGTTGAAGAACATGTTCGCCACCGGGGTCTTGGAGATGATCGGGCAGGCGTCCGGGGTGGTGTCGACGATGCCGCCCCACTGGCGGTTCATGCGCACCCGCGACAGGATCGGGAACATCTCGACGATGGCCTGCAGGGTATGTTCGATCACCGGGTACGAACCGCGCTGGCCGTAGCCCACCCAGCCGTCGATGCCGGCGCCGATCACCAGGTCGCCCTTGTCCGACTGGCTGATGTAGCCGTGCACCGCGTTGGACATGATCACGCTGTCGATGATCGGCTTGAGCGGCTCGGACACCAGTGCCTGCAGCGGGTGCGACTCGATGGGCAGGCGAAACCCGGCCAGCCTTGCCATGTGCCCGGAGTTGCCGGCGGTGACCACGCCCACGCGCCGCGCACCGATGAAGCCCTTGTTGGTCTCGACGCCGACCACCGCGCCGTTTTCCTTGCGAAAGCCGATCACCTCGGTCTGCTGGATCAGGTCCACGCCCAGGGCATCGGCGGCACGCGCATAGCCCCAGGCCACGGCATCGTGACGCGCCACGCCGCCGCGGCGCTGCACGGTGGCGCCGAGAACCGGATAACGGGTGTTCCTGGAGCAGTCCAGGTGCGGAATCTCGTCGGCCACCTGCTTGCTGTTCAGCAGTTCGCCGTCCACGCCGTTGAGCCGGTTGGCGCTGACCCGGCGCTCGGAGTCGCGCATGTCCTGCAGGGTGTGGCACAGGTTGTAGACCCCGCGCTGGGAGAACATCACGTTGTAGTTGATGTCCTGGGACAACCCCTCCCAGAGCTTCATCGCGTGCTCATAGAGGTGCGCCGACTCGTCCCACAGGTAGTTGGAGCGCACGATGGTGGTGTTGCGCGCGGTGTTGCCGCCGCCCAGCCAGCCCTTCTCGACCACCGCCACATTGGTGATGCCGTGCACCTTGGCCAGGTAGTAGGCGGTGGCCAGGCCATGCCCGCCGCCGCCGACGATGACCACGTCGTAGACCTTCTTCGGGGTGGGCGTGCGCCACATGCGCTGCCAGTTCTCGTGGTGGCTGAGCGAGTGCTTGAAAAGGCCGAAGCCCGAATAGCGTTGCATGGTCTGTTACTCCACTCAGCGGTAAACCGGAAAATCCGCACACAGTGCCGACACGCTCCTGGCCACGTCGGCCTCGACATCGGCATCGCCCAGGTGGTCGAGGATGTCGCAGATCCAGCCGGCCAGCTCCGTGCACTGGGCCACCTTGAAGCCACGGCTGGTGACGGCCGGGGTGCCGATACGCAGGCCCGAGGTGACGAACGGCGACTGCGGGTCGTTGGGCACGGCGTTCTTGTTGACGGTGATGTGGGCGCGCCCCAGGGCGGCATCGGCGTCCTTGCCGGTCAGGCCCTGGCGGATCAGGCTGACCAGGAACAGGTGGTTGTCGGTGCCACCGGACACCACGTCGAAACCACGCTCGATGAACACCGCAGCCATCGCCCGGGCGTTGTCGATCACCTGTTGCTGGTAGGCCTTGAAGCCGGGCTCCAGGGCCTCCTTGAAGCACACCGCCTTGGCCGCGATCACATGCATCAGCGGGCCGCCCTGCCCGCCGGGGAACACCGCGGCGTTGAGTTTCTTTTCCAGCGCTTCGTTGGCCCTGGCCAGGATCAGCCCGCCACGCGGGCCACGCAGGGTCTTGTGGGTGGTGGTGGTGACCACGTCGGCATAGGGCAGCGGGTTGGGATACAGGCCCGCCGCGACCAGCCCGGCGACGTGGGCCATGTCGACGAACAGGTAGGCGCCGACCTTGTCGGCGATCTGGCGAAAGCGTGGGAAATCGAGGGTTTTGCTGTAGGCCGAAAACCCTGCAATGATCATCTTCGGCTGGTGCTCGACGGCCAGGCGCTCGACCTCGTCGTAGTCGATCAGGCCGGTGCGGGTATCGATGCCGTATTGCACGGCGTTGTACAGCTTACCGCTGAAACTGACCTTGGCACCGTGGGTGAGGTGGCCGCCGTGGGCCAGGCTCATGCCCAGCACGGTGTCGCCGGCCTGCAGCAGGGCCAGGTACACCGCAGCGTTGGCCTGGCTGCCGGAGTGCGGCTGGACGTTGGCATAGTCGGCGCCGAACAGCTGCCTGGCACGATCGATGGCCAGTTGCTCGACCTTGTCCACGTGCTCGCAGCCGCCGTAGTAGCGCTTGCCCGGGTAGCCTTCGGCGTACTTGTTGGTCAGGCCGCTGCCCTGGGCCTGCATCACGCGCTTGCTGGTGTAGTTTTCCGAGGCGATCAGTTCGATGTGGTCTTCCTGGCGCTGTTCCTCGGCGTTGATCGCCGCCAGCAGTGCATCGTCGTAACCCTGGATCTGGTCATGCTTGGTGAACATCGCATCTCTCCCGGCAGTGGCATGGACAGCGCCCTTTGGCTGCGATGGTAGGGCTGGCGCGGGCCGTCCAGATGCCTGCGCACGCCACGCAAAGGTGCGTTTACGACATGGCCCTTGTAGTCGGCGATTTGATAGTTGGTTTAGAGTGCTTGCCTGCGTCGACCACAGGACAGTGCAATGACAGAACAAAGCCAGCAATTTGCCAGCGACAACTATTCCGGCATCTGCCCCGAAGCCTGGGCGGCGATGGACAAGGCCAACCAGGGCCACGAACGCGCCTACGGCGACGACCAGTGGACCGCCAAGGCCTCCGACCACTTTCGCAAACTGTTCGAGACCGACTGCGAGGTGTTCTTCGCCTTCAACGGCACCGCCGCCAACTCCCTGGCCCTGTCGTCCCTTTGCCAGAGCTACCACAGCGTGATCTGCTCCGAGACCGCCCACGTCGAGACCGACGAATGCGGCGCGCCGGAGTTCTTCTCCAACGGCTCCAAGCTGCTCACCGCCCGCAGCGAAAACGGCAAGCTCACGCCCGAGTCCATCCGCGAAGTGGCGCTCAAGCGCCAGGACATCCACTACCCCAAGCCACGCGTGGTGACCATCACCCAGGCCACCGAAGTGGGCAGCGTGTATCGGCCCGAAGAGCTCAAGGCGATCAGCGCCACCTGCAAGGAGCTGGGCCTGAACCTGCACATGGACGGCGCACGCTTCAGCAATGCCTGCGCGTTCCTGGGCTGCTCGCCGGCCGAACTGACCTGGAAGGCCGGCATCGACGTGCTGTGCTTTGGCGGCACCAAGAACGGCATGGCGGTGGGCGAGGCGATCCTGTTCTTCAACCGCAAGCTGGCCGAAGACTTCGACTACCGCTGCAAGCAGGCCGGGCAGCTGGCGTCGAAGATGCGCTTTCTGTCGGCGCCGTGGGTTGGGTTGCTCGAAGACGGTGCGTGGCTGCGCCATGCGCAGCACGCCAACCACTGCGCGCAGTTGCTAAGCGGGCTGGTGGCGGACATCCCGGCGGTGCAGTTGATGTTCCCGGTAGAAGCCAACGGGGTGTTTCTGCAGATGCCGGAGCCGGCACTGGAAGCGCTGCGCGCCAAGGGCTGGCGGTTCTACACCTTCATCGGCAGCGGCGGCGCACGGTTCATGTGCTCGTGGGACACCGACGAGGCACGGGTGCGCGAACTGGCGGCGGATATTCGTGCGGTAACGCTGGGTCGCTGATGGCCCCTTCGCCGGCAAGGCCGGCTCCTACAGACACCGCCAACCTGTAGGAGCCGGCCTTGCCGGCGAAGCAATCACCCTGATCTAGAGCCTGAACCCACCCATCTGCCGCGCCAGGTCATCAGCCAGCCCGCGCAACGCCTGGCAATCCACCCGACACGCCTCCACCTGCGCCACCGTCTGGCGCGCCAGGTCGGAAATCCCCTGCACGTTGCGGTTGATCTCCTCGGTCACCGCCGACTGCTCCTCGGTGGCCGTGGCCACCTGCAGGTTCATGTCGGTGATGTGCTCCACCTGCCCGGTAATGGTGGTCAACGACGCTCCGGTCTGCTGGCTCGACGCCACGCCGGTGCCGGTCGCCGCCTGCCCCGCCTGCATCGACGCCACCGCGCTGCCCGCCCCCTGCTTGAGGCGCTGGATCATCTGCTGCACCTCGTCGGTGGACACCTGGGTGCGCTGGGCCAGGGTACGTACCTCGTCGGCCACCACAGCGAAGCCACGGCCCATCTCCCCGGCCCGCGCCGCCTCGATCGCCGCGTTCAACGCCAGCAGGTTGGTCTGCTCGGAAATGCTGCGGATCACCGCCAGCACCTCGTCGATGGACGCCACCTCCTGCGCCAGTTGGCCAACCGCACTGGCCGCCACGCCGATCTCGCCCGACATGCCTTCGATGTGCGCAATCGAGCGCTGCACCACCTCGCGCGCCTGCAACGCTTCGGTGCGCGCGGTCTGCGAGGCGTGCGCGGCCTGGCCGGCATTCTGCGCGATGTCCTGCACGGTGAGGCCCATCTGGTGCACGGCGGTGGCCACCATCTCGGTCATCTCCTGCTGGCGATGGGAGCGCCCGGCGGTGTCCTCCACCACCGCGCTCACCTGCCCCACGGCGCTGCGCAGGTGCTCGGTGGTGCGCAGCACCTCGCCGATCAGGTCGCGTTGGCTGTCCAGAAACCGGTTGAAACCCCGGGCCAGGTCGCCCAGTTCATCGGCCCGCGACTCGTCCAGGCGCTGGGTCAGGTCGCCACCGCCCTGGGCAATCGCGGTCAGCGCACCGGTCACCCGGCGCAGCGGGCGCACGATGCCGCGCGCCAGCCATACCACCAGCAGCAGCGACAGCAACGCCACCGCCGCGCCGATCAGGCTGGTGAGCCACACGGCCTGGTTCACCTGGGCGTAGATCTGCGCCTCGGGCACCTCGGCCACCAGGGTCCAGTTCAGGTCGCGCAGCGGCAGGCTCAGGGCCAGGTAGGTCTCGCCATCGCGCTCGAAGCGGCTCTGCTGCAGGCCCTCGTGCGGGGTCAACGCACGCTGGGCGGCGCCTTCGCCGATCTGCTCGGCCAACTGGCGCTTGCCGCTGAACTCGGACTGCGGGTGCACCTGGATCAGGCCATCGCCGCGCACCAGGAACACCCGGCCGCGCTCACCGAAACTGAAGTCGTGGATCAGTTGGGACAACTCGGTCATGCGCAGGCCCAGCCCGGCAATGCCCACCAGCTGGCCGGCTTTTTCCACCCGAAAGTCGATGAACAGCGCCAGGTCGCCACTGCTGATGTCCGTGTCGATATTGAGCAGGCGCGGCTTGCCACTGTCGATGAACCCGAAGAACCACGAGTCCTTCGGGTTGTCGCGGCTCAAGGTGCGGTCCAGCCCGCCCTGGTTGTAGTAGTGATTGCTGCGCGTGGCGGCGAACAGCGCGGTGAACGCCTGGTTGTGCACACGCACCGACTCCAGGTACTCGACGAACGCACCGGCCTGTTCGGGGGGCTCCCCCGCTGCCAGCCAGTCGCGCAACAGGGTGTTGTTGGCAATGTCGGCCGCCGCCGTCAGAGGCCGGCCCAACATGCGCTCGATATCGTTGCGCATGGCCTCGATGCTCGCCGGCAGCGCCGTCTCCACCAGGTAGCGCTCGGTCAGTCGATTGACCGCCACGGTGTAGATACCAACCACGATCAGAATGCTCGCCACCAGGGCCGCGCCCATGCTTGCGATCAATTGCCACTGGATACTGCGCCGCCAGAACTGCATGAATTTCCCCTGAGTTAAACCAGCCGTGTACCGCGAACACCAGGCCAATTGTATACAACAGAAAATACAATGCTAGCAGTCAGCCACACTCGGGCCGCTCACTGCCCCCAGGGGTCAGTGAGCCAGCACAGTAAAGAGGGAATGCACGCGAGGGGGAAATCAGCTGTTGCCGATTGTCCGGGCAATGACGTCGACCGTGGCGCTGACTTGCTCTTGATAACGGTCGAGGGCTTCCTGATGTGCCTGTTGCAGTTCGATCTGCTGCGAGCACAGGTTCAGGGCGGCCAGCACCAGCAACTTGTCGCCGATCAGCGACGGGTACTTGCGCTTGGTATCGGCCAGGGAGGCCTTGAGCATCTGCACCGCCTGCGCCAGGGTCTGCTCCTGACCTTCAGGGGCCTTGATCGAATAGTCATTGCCCATTATCGACACGACATTGATCGACTGCGCGGTGGTCTTCATGCGGTAACGGCGCCGCCACCGGCACGTTCAACCAGCGCCTGGATACGCGCGGCGGTTGCACCTTGCTTCTCTTCCTGCTCCATCAGGCTCAGTTGCAGGCTTTCGTTCTCGTCCTTGGCCTGGGCCAGTTCGTCGCTCAGCTGCGCGTTGCGCTCGGCCAGGTCGAGGTTCTTCTGCACCAGGTCGTTGACCAGTTGCTCCAGTTGACTCAGGGATGTTTCCAGCATGATTGCGTTCTCACGGTTTTTCAGGGGGCGCACACGATAAAGAAATCTCACCGCACTCGCCAGGGATATCGGGGCCAGAGCCTCGACCGGGTGCAGATTGACCCGTCGATCGCGATCCGGTTCCTGCCCTTGGTCGGCTACGTTCATGAAGAAAATGACCGGCGGCTCATATTTAGTTACATAACCCCTCAAGTCTGCCCCGCCCCTACCGATAGGCAATATGAAGTGCCAATGACGCATGGACCGCGCGCTCTCCTTTTTCCTTGCCGGATAAAACCATGTCATTACGTAACATGAACATCGCCCCGCGCGCGCTCTTGGGGTTTTCGCTGATCGGCGCCCTGATGCTTGCATTGGGCATCTTTGCCCTCAACCAGATGGGGCAGATACGCAAGGCCGGCGAAGCCATCGAACAGATCAGCGTGCCCAGCATCACCAACCTCGACCAGCTCACCCAACTCACCCTGCGCCTGCGCACGCTGTCCTACCGCCTGCTGCTCAACCGCGAAGCCGCCACCCTTCAGGACACCGTGCAACTGCTGGCCAAGCGCAATGCCCAGATCGACGAAGCGCGCCGGGCCTACGAGCCACTGATCGAAGGCGACGAGGAACGGGGCGCGTACAACCAGTACGTGCAGCTGCTCAACCAGTACCGACAGCTCGAAAACCGCATGGAAAGCCTGTCGCAGGCCGGTGATGTGGAAGCACTGCGCAGCCTGATCAACCACGACCTGCTCGACAACTCCGAGCAGATCAGCGCAGTCACCGATCGCCTGGTCAAGATCAACACCGATCAGACCCGTGTGACCAACCAGACCGCCGCCACGCAATACGACACGGCCTTCACCCTGGTGATCGTGCTGCTGGTGGCCGCCACCGCACTGACCCTGCTGTGCGCGCTGCTGCTCACCCGCAGCATCGTCAAGCCGATCGACGAAGCGCTGCAGGCGGCCGAGCTGATCGCCGATGGCAACCTGACCAAACCGATCAACACCACCGGTACCGACGAAGCGGCGCGCCTGCTGCACGCCATGGGCAAGATGCAGCACAAGCTGCGCGACACCCTGCAGCAGATTGCCGGCTCCGCCACCCAGCTGGCCTCGGCGGCCGAAGAGCTGAATGCAGTCACCGACGAAAGCGCACGCGGCCTGCAGCAGCAGAACAACGAGATCCAGCAGGCCGCCACTGCCGTCACCGAGATGACCAGCGCGGTGGAAGAAGTGGCACGCAACGCGGTGAGCACATCCGAGGCGTCCAAGCAGGCCACCCGTTCGGCCGGCGACGGTCGCGACCTGGTCATGGAGACCGTCAGCGCCATCGAGCGCATGAGTGCCGACGTGCAAGGTACTGCCGAGCTGATCGGCAACCTGGCCGGCGAGTCGCGTGACATCGGCAAGGTGCTCGATGTGATCCGCGGCCTGGCCGACCAGACCAACCTGCTGGCCCTCAACGCCGCCATCGAGGCGGCGCGTGCCGGTGAAGCCGGGCGCGGCTTCGCCGTGGTCGCCGACGAAGTGCGCGCCCTGGCCCACCGGACCCAGCAGTCGACCAGCGAAATCGAGCGCATGATCGGCAGCATCCAGGGCGGTACCGAACAGGCGGTGAACTCGATGCGCCACAGCACCGAACGCGCCGAGTCGACCCTGAGCATCGCCCGCGGCGCCGGCCTGTCGCTGGAGACCATCACCACCGCGGTGGCCGAAATCAACGAACGCAACCTGGTGATCGCCAGCGCCGCCGAAGAGCAGGCCCAGGTGGCCCGCGAAGTGGACCGCAACCTGGTGAACATCAACGACCTGTCGGTGCAGTCGGCCACCGGGGCGCACCAGACCAGCGCCGCAAGTGCCGAACTGTCTCGCCTGGCGGTGGGCCTGAACGGCCTGGTCGCACGCTTCAGCGTGTAGGTCGCCACCGGGCCCCGGCGCAGTGCGCGCCGGGCGCCCGGCTTTTTCGATCGGCCCCCGCTCGCCGTCGAAAACACTATCTCGTCAGACTTATCTAAAGTTGCTCGCAAACTATTCCTAATATTAAGTAGGAATATTCACTGCACTTTAACTTCGGCATCAAAAACCTCACGCCGCACGATAACTTTTCGCAATAACCTCCCCGCATTGCAGACTGGCATAAATACCAGTTTACAAATCAGAATGGCTCTACATCGGACATTACAGACACTTTCAGGCAAGTAGCTGCGCGCTCGCTTAAAGTGTGTCGTTGTTCCGTTAGTTGCAGCTTCATCTAACCTCATCAGCATTGAAACTTTCGCCCGAATGCCTGGGAACGCCATGAACAATGCGGCACCTGCACCTGAAACGTCAGGCCTGAAGATAGAAACCCGTACCATCCACCCGGTGCCCCTCGACGAGCGTCACGGCAAGGCCTGGCACCTGGGCCCCTTCTGGTTCACCGGCAACTTCGTACTCACCACCATGGTCACCGGCTTCGTCGGGCCCGCCCTGGGTCTGGCCGCCTGGCAGGCGGTGCTGGCGATCCTGCTCGGGGTGGCCCTGGGCACCCTGTGCATGGCCCTGCATGCCAACCAGGGCCCGCGCCTTGGCCTGCCACAGATGATCCAGTCCCGTGCCCAGTTCGGCCTGCGAGGCGCCGTGCTGCCGTTCATGGCGGTGGTGTGCGTGTACATCGGCTTCAACGTTTTCAACGTGATCCTGGCCACCGATGCGCTGACCACTGTGCTGCCGGGCAGCGATGCCTTCTGGTACGCACTGCTGATCGCGGTGGCCGTGGTGATCGCCGTGGTCGGGCACGACCTGCTGCACACCGTGCAGCGCTGGCTCACCTACCTGCTGATCGGCGTGTTCGGCCTGCTCACCCTGGCAGCGCTGCTGTTGCTGGAGGCCGACACCGTTCAGCGCCAGCTGCAGTTTTCCTGGTCGGGCTTTCTCATCCAGCTGTCGGCCGCCGCCGGCTACCAGATCAGCTACTCGGTGTATGTCTCGGACTACTCGCGCTACCTGCCGCCCAGCACCTCGGCGCGCAAGGTGGTGCTGTGGACCTATCTGGGCGCCGCGGGCTCTGCGGTGTGGCTGATGTCGCTGGGCGCACTGGTAGCCTCGGCAGTGGTGGCGCCCGAAGCCATCAGCAGCCTGCAGCACCTGGGCAACCGCTTCCTGCCCGGCTTCGGCACCTTCGCGATCCTGATGGCGGTGCCGGCGCTGGTGGGCATCATGGCCGTCAACTGCTACGGCGCGCTGCTGACCGGCATCAGCGCGATCACCGCGTTTCGCCCGCTGGCGCCGGGGCTGGCCGGGCGCGCCCTGGGCCTGGGCGGCATTGGCGCGGTGGTGTACCTCACCGCCATCGCGTTGCCCGACAGCTACCTCGACAGCTTCAACCTGTTCCTGCAACTGATGCTGTATGTACTGGTGCCCTGGAGCGCAATCAACCTCACCGACTACTACCTGTTGCGCAAAGGCAACTACGTGATCCCGGCCATGTTCGACCCGGCGGGCGAATACGGCCAGTGGGCCTGGCCCGGCATCCTGGCCTACCTGGGGGGGCTGCTGGCGATGCTGCCCTTCGTGTCGCTGGCCGGCGTGCAAGGGCCGGTAGCGGTGGCGTTGTCCGGCGCCGACCTGGCCTTCGTTCCCGGCTTCATCGTTTCGGCCCTGCTGTACTGGCTCCTGATGCGCCACCTGCCCGGCACCCCGCCGCCCCCGGTCGCCGAGCGCAAGGCGCCGCAGCCATGACCCCATCCCCGCAAACCGTGCGTGTCGGGTGCTACCAGCTGGCGCCGGCCATTGCCAATCCAAGCTACAACCTCGACCGTACCCGGGTGGCCATCGCCGAGGCCGCCGAGCGCGGCGCGCAACTGCTGGTACTGCCCGAGCTGGCGCAGAGCGGCTACGCGTTCCACGATCGCGAAGAGGCCCACGCGCTGTCCGAGCCCCGTGACGGGCCGACCCTCGAGGCCTGGGCCCGGCAGGCCGCCAAGTACCAGATCATCGTGGTGGGCGGCTTCTGCGAGCGCCTGCCCGACGGCCAGGTGGCCAACAGCTCGGTGCTGATCGAGCCCGACGGCCGACGCACCTTCTACCGCAAGGCCCACCTGTGGGACCGCGAAACGCAGATCTTCACCCCCGGCAGCGAGCCGCCGCCGGTGGTGGACACCCACCTGGGGCGCATCGGCATGATGATCTGCTACGACCTGGAGTTTCCCGAATGGGTGCGCCTGGCGGCGCTGCGCGGTGCCCAGCTGCTGTGCGCACCGGTGAACTGGCCGGACACCTCCCGGCCCGGCTTCCAGCGCCCGGCCGAGGTCATCCGGGTTCAGGCCAGCGCCTCGGTGAACCGGCTGTTCGTCATTGCCTGCGACCGCTGTGGCGAGGAGCGCGGGGTTGGCTGGGTGGGCGGTTCGACCCTCACCGATGCCGACGGCTATGTGCTCAAGGGCGGCAAGCGTGTCGGCAAGAAGCAGCTGCTGCTGGCCGACATCAGGCTGGGCCAGGCACTGGACAAGCAGATCAGCGACCACAACCACGTGCTGGCCGACCGGCGCCCTGCGCTGTACCACGAGCTGCTGCGCGACTAGAACTCGATGCGCACGTCACCACGCGGCACGCTGCAGCACGACAGGATATAGCCTTCGGCCTCGTCGTCCTCGGTGATGCCGCCGTTGTGCTCCATGTCCACCTCGCCACCCAGCTTGAGCACCTTGCAGGTGCCGCAGATACCCATGCCGCAGGCCTTGGGGATCATCAGCCCGAGCTTGGCGGCTGCCGCATGCACCGTCTCGCCCGGCGCCACGCGGATGCTCTTGCCGCTGGCGGTGAACTCCACCTGGTGCTGGTCGGCCACGACCACTTCGGCGGCCTCGGCGGCCTGCTCGGCGTTCTCTACCGCATCGGCCTTGGCCTCGGGCGGCGTGGCGCCAAACGACTCCTCATGGTAGCGCTGCATGTCATAGCCGCTGGCTTCGAGCATGCGCTTGACCGCGTTCATGTAGGGCGTGGGCCCGCAGCAGAAGATCTCGCGTTCCAGGTAATCGGGCGCGATCAGCTCCATCAGCTTCTGGTTCAGGTAGCCGCGATAACCGGCCCATGCCTCGCCCAGGCCATGCTTCTCGCAGATGATGTGCAGGCTGAAGTTGTCGATCCGCGAGGCCATGTGCTCCAGCTCGCGGTGGTAGATGATGTCCTTGGGCGAACGCGCGCTGTGCACGAACACCATGTCGACATTGGCATTGGTGTCATAGAACCAGCGCGCCATGGATATCACCGGGGTGATGCCCACCCCGCCGCTCAGGTACAGCACCCTGGGGCTGGGGAAGTCCATCGCGTTGAACAACCCCACCGGCCCGTGCACGGCCAGCTCCTGGCCTTCATGCAGGGTGTCGTGCAGCCAGTTGGAAACCTTGCCGCCGGGTACGCGCTTGATGGTCACCGAAAAGCTGTAGGGCACCGAGGGCGAGCTGGAGATGGTGTACGAGCGCATGATCGGCTGACCGTCGATTTCCAGCTCCAGGGTCACGAACTGCCCCGGCTTGAAGAAGAACAGGATCGGCTGGTCGGCCATGAAGCAGAAGGTGCGCACATCCCAGGTTTCCTGAATGACCTTGACGCAGCGCACGGTATGCCGGCCGTTGGCCCAGGTCTGAGTGGTCACCGGGTTGAGGAAGTTGTTCGACATGCTCGTCTCCGCGGCCGATCGGGGCCTGTTATGGCGACGATGATGCGCAAGGTGCAGGCGGCGCACATTCCTGTTCGCGACATCGGCGTACTTATCGCGACCAGCCCCCGCCCACAAGGGCTCGCGCGTCGGGAACGGATCTGGCCATGTCGCCCATGGGCATGGTTGCCGGCGCGGGCGAACGCACACTCCATCGCACATCAACCTGCTGTCTGAGCCCTGCGTCGCCACACGAACGATTAGCCACTTTCGCGGCCCGCACGGGCCATGAGGACCTGAACGATGGACGTCACCGCAACCTTGAGCCTGGGCGACCCACTGGACGCTGCACGCAAGGCCACCGCCGACATGCTGCAGACCCGCGAGCGCACCTTCTCGCTGCCGCAACCCTTCTACACCGATGAGCGGTTGTTCCAGATCGACATGCAGGAGATTTTCCACAAGGAATGGCTGATTGCAGGCATGACCTGCGAGATCCCGGCCAAGGGCAACTACCTGACCCTGCAGATCGGCAAGAACCCGATCATCGTGATCCGCGGTGCCGAGGGCAAGGTGCATGCCTTCCACAACGTGTGCCGCCACCGTGGCTCGCGCCTGTGTACCAGCGACAAGGGCAAGGTGGCCAAGCTGGTGTGCCACTACCACCAGTGGACCTACGAGCTGGATGGGCGGCTGCTGTTCGCCGGCACCGAGATGGGCGACGACTTCGACATGCAGCAGTACGGTCTCAAGCCGGTGAACGTGAAGACCGCCGGTGGCTACATCTTCGTCAGCCTGGCCGACAACCCGCCAGCCATCGATGACTTCCTCGCCACCCTGGCCCATTACATGGAGCCCTACGACATGGAGAACACCAAGGTGGCGGTGCAGACCACCCTGATGGAAAAGGCCAACTGGAAGCTGGTGCTGGAGAACAATCGCGAGTGCTACCACTGCAACGCCTCGCACCCGGAGCTGCTCAAGACCCTGCTCGAATGGGACGACGTCACCGACCCGCGCGCCGACCAGGCGTTCAAGGATCACGTGGCGGCCAGCGCTGCGGCGTGGGACGCGGAGAAGATCCCCTATGCGCATGCCAGCTTCGGCCTGCGCAACCGTATCGTGCGCATGCCCCTGCTCAAGGGCACGCTGTCGATGACCCTGGACGGCAAGCTGGGCTGCCAGAAACTGATGGGGCGCATCCAGAACCCCGACCTGGGCTCGATGCGCATCCTGCACCTGCCGCATTCGTGGAACCACTGCATGGGTGATCACATCATCGTGTTCACGGTATGGCCGATCAGTGCCCAGGAGAGCATGGTCACCACCAAGTGGCTGGTGCACAAGGATGCGGTTGAGGGCGTGGACTACGACCCGGCGCGCATGCGCCAGGTGTGGGACGCGACCAACGACCAGGACCGGCGCCTGGCCGAAGAGAACCAGCGCGGCATCAACTCGACGGCGTATCAGCCGGGGCCGTATTCGAAAACCTACGAGTTTGGCGTGGTGAATTTCGTGGACTGGTACAGCGAGCGGATGCTGAGCAACCTGGGCGCGGCCCCGGCGCCGTATCTGAAGGGGGTGGCGGCACAGTAGTCCCATTCGCCGGCAAGGCCGGCTCCTACGCATCAACTGTAGGAGCCGGCCTTGCCGGCGAAGAACCCCATACAATCTGTACAAATTTTGACCAACACCCGCAAACCCCAGCCCCTACTGCCCCATACCTACTCCACCAACACTTTATCCACAGCCACACCCACAGCAATTGTGGGCAACCCTTGTGGAAAACTTCCGCCCAGCGCCCTTCAATCCACAGCGTGTAATAGATCAAAAAGTGATCAAATCTCTGTAAGCCTTTGAATACGTGGCCCACAGCACTGCACGAACACCTTATCCACAAAGCCGCCAACAGACTTTGTGTGCAAGTAGCCCTCTTTGCAAAACCCATGTGGATAAACCGCCGAAACCCCCGATTTTCGCTGCCGCGTGAGTATTTCGTGGTGGATTGACGAGGTTTTGTGCGTTTTTTGATCAAATAGCTGAACACCTTTAACCACGTGGCCTGCAGCCATGTCCGAACAGATTATCCACAGAGCCGCCAACAAGGATTGTGAGCAAAACTGCCGTCTCGCTGGACGACGGGCATGAAAAAACCGCGAAAAATTCGCGGCGTGTATTGATCACTATTTGAACAATAGCCTGCAGGCCACGGTTGACGTGGCCTGCAGCCATAGGCAAACACTTTATCCACAGAACCGCCAACAGACTTTGTGCACAACCCTTCAGCGCAGCACACCCTCCTCCACCAACAGCTTCAGGATCGCCTCGGCGCCTTCGCTCGGGGTCACGCCCTTGAGTACCTGTCCACCGCCGCCACTGGCCTTCGCCGTGGCGGCTTTCATGCGGTCGGCACCGCTCTTGGCCTTGATTACCTTGAGGCGTTTGGGCCGGGGTCTGGCCGGCTGCAATACAGCATCTGTGAATAACTCGTCCTCCACCACCGCCACCTCATGGGCCGCCAACAGCCCGCGTTGCGCCGGCCCATAGGCGCTCTGGCGCGGCACCGGCGCGGCGTTATCCACAGTGGCGAGCATCGGCAGGCGCACGCTCAGGCGGCGCCGCTGCCCCCGTGGCAGGGCCTGCAGCACCTGGGCCACGCCATTGTGGATGGATTCCACCTGCGCCAGCCCCACCACCAGCGGCCAACCCAGGCGCTCGGCCAGCAGAAACGGCAGCATGCCCGAGCCTTCGCCGGTTTCGGCCTGGCTGCCGCTCAGCACCAACTGTGCCCCCGCCTCGCGCAGGTAGTCACCGAGCACGCCCAGCACATCGGCGCCTGCGGGCTGCTGCAACACGTCCAGCTGCGCCAGCCCCATGCCCAGGTACGCGCGCAGCGCAGGCTCGTGCGGGTCGCCGGCATGCAGCACCTGCAGGTTATCCCCAGCCAGTTGCAACCCCAGTTCCACAGCCCGCGCATCCTGTTCGGCGCGGCGCATGCGCCCCGAGGTGGGGTGGGCGCCGATCGAGACCAGGCTGATGACCTTGGTGTTCATGAATGCCCCCTCAGGCCGCATCGCGCCGGGCGCTGTTGCGATAGTTGTCCACAGCCTCGATCAGCGCCTGCAAAATTGCCGCGCTGTCGCCGATGACCGCCAGGTCGGCACGCTTGATCATGTCGCAGCCGGGGTCCAGGTTGATCGCCACCACCTTGTCGCAGGCACCGATGCCCTGCAGATGCTGGATCGCCCCGGAGATACCCACAGCCACATACACCCGCGCCGTGACCCAGGTACCGGTGGCCCCCACCTGGCGATTGCGCGGCATGAAGCCATCGTCCACCGCCACCCGCGAGGCCCCTTCGGTGGCCCCCAGCGCGGCGGTGGCCCTGTGGAAAAGTGCCCAGTCCTTGACCCCGTTGCCGCCCGACAGGATGAATTCGGCCTCGGCCATGGCGATGGTGGCCGGGTCCACCGGCACCGGTCCGAGGTCTTCGATACGCGCCAGGCTGCGCGCCGCGCCTGTGGACAACTCCACCGGCAGGGCTTCATGGCGGGTTTCGCTGACCGGCTCGGCACATTCGGCCGCCGCCAGGATCAGGCGCGCCAGCCCGCGTACCAGGTCCTGCTGGCCAGCCCCGGCGCGCCCGCTGCACAGTCCGTCCTTGACCTGCCACACCCGCGTGGCCGGGCGCTCGCCCAGCGCCGCGGCAAGGCGCCGGCCCAGCTCGCCGCCACCGCTGCGGCTGTCGGGCAGCAGCCAGTGGCGCGGGTTGAACTGGTTATCCACAGCCCGCAGGCCCTGCACCCGCTGCTCCGGTGCATAACCTGCGAACGCGTCACCGTCGATCTGCAGCAGGCGGTCGACGCCGAACGTGCCGAAGGCGGTTTCCTTGTGCTCGCCAAACACCACTGCCAGCACCGCGCCGTCGCTGCCGGCCAGGCCGTGGGCCAGCCCGAGCACATCCCGGTCGTGGCTGCTCAGGCGCCCGCCGACCATGTCCGGCACCACCACGATGTAGAACGCCGGCAACGGCACCTGATGCAGCGGCACCAGCACCTCGGCGGCGGCGCTGCGCTTGCTCGTAGCGCCCTGGCTGGCGCCGCTGCGATCGATGCGCTTGATCCCATTGGGGCCGATGAAGCCCACCGCATGCGGGTTCTTGCGCAGCACGCCATTGGGCCCCATCCACTGCGTCTGTTGGGCCTGCATGGCTGCGTGCAGCGGGTGCAGACGGTTGCGTGCAATCCACTCGGCACGCGGGTCACGCCGGATGATGTCGCTCATGGGTCCACCTGCGCAGGTTCTGGTTGGCTTGCTACCGGCGTGCTGGCAACCGTCGCTTCACGCAGCGCGTCGGCCACCAGCTCGGCCAGGTCCTTGATCTGCGGGCGTGGTTCGACCACGCCTTCGAGCATCGCGGTGCACTGCGGGCAGCCCACGGCCACCACCTCGGCGGCGGTCTCGCGGATGTCCTGCATGCGCATGTCGGGAATGCGCTGCTTGCCCGGAATGTCGGTGATCGGCGCACCGCCACCGCCGCCGCAGCAACGCGAGCGAAAGCCGGAGCGCGCCATCTCGCGCACCTCGATGCCCAGCGCGCGCAGCACCTGGCGCGGCGCCTCGTACTCGCCGTTGTAGCGGCCCAGGTAGCACGGGTCGTGATAGGTCACGCTGGCGCCCTTGTGCGGCGCCAGGTCGAGGCGGCCGGCGGCGATCAACTCGGCGATGAAGCTGCTGTGATGCTGCACCTGGTAGTGACCGCCCAGCGCGCCGTATTCGTTCTTCAGTACATGGAAGCTGTGCGGGTCGCAGGTGACGATGCGCGTGAAGCGGTACTGCGCCAGGGTCCGGATATTGCGCCGGGCCAGTTGCTGGAAGGTGGCCTCGTCGCCCAGCCGGCGGGCGACGTCGCCGCTGTCGCGTTCCTCCAGGCCGAGCACGGCAAAGCCTACATTGGCCGCCCTGAGCACCTTGACGAAGGCGCGCAGGGTGCGCTGGTTGCGCATGTCGAAGGCGCCGTCACCCACCCACAACAGCACGTCGGTGCCGTGCACCTCGCCCAGCACCTCGAGGTCGAGGTCGGCGGCCCAGTTCATGCGCCCGCCCGGGGCGAAGCCGCCGGGGTTGTCGGTGGAGATCAGGTTGTCCAGCACCTCGGCGCCCTTGTTCGGCGTGGCGCCTTTTTCCAGGGTCAGGTGACGACGCATGTCGACGATCGCATCCACGTGCTCGATCATCATCGGGCACTCTTCCACGCACGCCCGACAGGTGGTGCACGACCACAGCGTGTCGGCATCCACCAGGCCGTCGACGATCGGCTGGTGCGGGTTGCCGCCGTGTTCGCCGAGCGGTTTGCCGGGGTACGGGCTGCCGGCAAACTTCGCATCGGTGCCACCCGCCAGGCCCACCACCATGTCCTGGATGAGTTTTTTCGGGTTCAGTGGCTGGCCGGCGGCGAACGCCGGGCACGCGGCCTCGCATTTGCCGCATTGCACGCAGGCGTCGAAGCCAAGCAACTGGTTCCAGGTGAAGTCCCTGGGTTTTTCCACACCCAGCGGTGCACTCGGGTCTTGCAGATCCAGCGGCTTGAGCCCGGTGGAGCGTCCGCCGCCGAAGCGTTCGGCGCGCCGGTGCCAGGCCAGGTGCAGGGCACCGGCGAAGGCGTGCTTCATCGGCCCGCCCCAGGTCATGCCGAAAAACAGCTCGCTCACACCCCACAGCACGCCCAGCCCGAGCAAGGCCACCAGCACCCAGCCACCGGTACCTTCGGGCAGGATGCCGGCTACCGGCAGGGTGGCGATGAAGAAGCTGGCGGAAAACACCAGCAGGCTTTTCGGCAGGCGCATCCAGGGGCCTCTGGACAGGCGCGCGGGCGGGTTCAGCCGGCGCCTGTAGACGAACAGCGCACCGCCGAACATCAAGGCGGTGGCCACCAGCAGGGCGTAGCCGAGGAGGCGGTTGTGCAGGCCGAAACCGTGCACCAGGATCGCCAGTACGGCGGCCAGCACGAAGCCGCCGGCGGTGGCGACGTGGGTGTTGGCCATGTACCTGTCGCGGGCGACCACATGGTGCAGGTCGACCATGTACCGGCGTGGCATGGCCAGCAGGCCCTTGAGCAGCTCGACCCGCGATGGCCGGCCTTGGCGCCACATCCGCACGCGCCGCAGCGCGCCGAGCACGGCCAGGCCGAGGGCGGCGAACAGCAGCAGGGGTAGCAGGGTGTTCAACATGGGAAGCTCCCGACTGGGCACATCGCACATCTGCCTGTAGGAGCCGGCGTTGCCGGCGAATGCAACGACACAGTGTCATGTCGATTGCGCGGTGGCCGCTTCGCCAGCAAGGCTGGCTCCTACAGAAAGAAAGGGCAGTGAACGCTCAGAAATCCTTGCACAGGCGCAAGGCGTCGTAGATCGCCGCATGGGTGTTGCGCTGCGCCACGCAATCGCCGATCCGGTACAGCAGGTACCCCTCCCCCGGCTGGCTCAATATCGGCTGCGGCTCAATCGCGAACAGCGCCTCCACATCGATCTGGCCCTTGTTGCGCGAGCCCTCCTTGAGCGCGTAGTACAGGGTCTCGTCGGGGCGCACACCGTTCTCGATCACCACCTGGTCGACCACCCGCTCCTCCCGTGCCCCGGTGTATTCGTTCTCCAGCACTGCCACCAGCTTGTCGCCCTCGCGGTAGACCTTCTCCAGCATCAGGTCACCGGTCATGATCACTTCCTTGGGGTACATGCTGCGGTAGTAGGTGGGGAACGAGGTGCCGCCAATCGCCACCCCCGGCTTGATGTCGTCGGTGACGATCTCCACCTGGCTGCCCTTGTCGGCCAGAAAATCCGCCACCGACATGCCGGTGAATTCGCAGATGGTGTCGTACACCAGCGTGGTCTTGCCCGGCGCCACCGTGCCGTCGAGCACGTCCCAGCTGCTGACCACCAGACCCTCGGCCGCGCCCCAGTGCTCGTTCTGCTCGATGAACGGGTGCCCGCCCACCGCCAGCACCACCACGTCGGGGCGCAGGTCCATGAGGGTGTCGACGTCCGCCGCCGTACCCAGGCGCAGGTCGACCTTCAACCGCGCCAGCTCCAGCTGGTACCAGCGCGTGATGCCGGCGATCTGGTCGCGTTGCGGAGCCTTGGCGGCGATGCTGATCTGCCCGCCGATAGCCTCCTTCTTCTCGAACAGGGTCACGTCATGCCCGCGCTCGGCCGCCACCCGCGCCGCCTCCATGCCGGCCGGGCCGGCACCGACCACCACCACCTTGCGTCTGGGGCCGGTGGATTTCTCGATGATGTGCGGCACGCCCATGTATTCCCGCGAGGTAGCGGCGTTCTGGATGCACAGCACGTCCAGGCCCTGGTACTGGCGGTCGATGCAGTAGTTGGCGCCCACGCACTGCTTGATCTGGTCGATCTGGCCCATCTTGATCTTGGCGATCAGGTGCGGGTCGGCGATGTGCGCGCGGGTCATGCCGACCATGTCCACGTAGCCGCCCTCCAGAATGCGCGTGGCCTGGTTGGGGTCCTTGATGTTCTGCGCGTGCATCACCGGCACGCTCACCACCTCCTTGATGCCCGCCGCCAAGTGCAGGAACGGCTCGGGCGGGAAGCTCATGTTGGGGATCACGTTGGCCAGGGTGTTGTGGGTGTCGCAGCCCGAGCCGATCACGCCGAAGAAGTCCAGCATGCCGGTGGCGTCGTAGTACCTGGCGATCTCCTTCATGTCCTCGTGGCTGAGGCCGTCGGGGTGGAACTCGTCGCCGCAGATGCGCATGCCCACGCAGAAGTCGGGGCCGACTTCCTCGCGCACCGCCTTGAGCACTTCCAGGCCGAAGCGCATGCGGTTCTCGAAGCTGCCGCCCCATTCATCGGTGCGCTTGTTGACCCGCGGGCTCCAGAACTGGTCGATCATGTGCTGGTGCACTGCCGACAGTTCCACACCGTCCAGCCCGCCTTCCTTGGCGCGGCGCGCGGCCTGCGCGTAGTTGCCGATCACGCGCCAGATCTCCTCCGGCTCGATGGTCTTGCAGGTGGCGCGGTGCACCGGTTCGCGGATGCCCGAGGGCGACATCAGGGTCGGCCAGTGATAGCCGTCCCAGCGCGAGCGCCGGCCCATGTGGGTAATCTGGATCATGATCTTGGCGCCGTGCTTGTGCATCGCGTCGGCCAGGTTCTGGAAGTGCGGGATGATGCGGTCGGTGGCCAGGTTGACCGAGGCCCACCACTGCTGCGGGCTGTCGATGGCCACTACCGACGAACCGCCGCAGATGGCCAGGCCGATGCCGCCCTTGGCCTTCTCTTCGTAGTACTTCACGTAGCGCTCGGTGGTCATGCCGCCGTCGGTGGCGTACACCTCGGCGTGTGCGGTGCTCAGTACCCGGTTGCGGATGGTCAGCTTGCCGATCTGCAGCGGCTGGAACATTGCTTCGAAAGCCATGGCGGGTTCCTCGACTTACAGGGGCTTGACGATGAACAGGCCGTCGTCGTGGCCGTGTTCCGAACCGCCGTAGACCTGCTCGGCGACCGTGCGAAGGGGGCTGCCGCGGGCCGCCAGGATCTGGTCCATGGCGCCGGCGAACCAGCCGGTGAACATGTAGTCGACCTTGCGCCCGACCTTGCCGTACACATAGACGAAGGCCGAGTGTTCGAGCCTGACGCTGGCGGTACCCCTGTCGAGGTCGATGTCCTGGATCGTGAACAGCCCCCAGCCGCGTTGCGACAGGCGCTTCATGTAGTGCTCGAACACCGCCACGCCTTGCAGGCCGTGGCATTCGGCCTCCTTCTCGCACCAGTGCCAGGCCGACTTGTAGCCGGCCTTGTACAGAATCTCGGCGTAGGCGTCGGCGCCCAGCACCTCTTCGATGCCCATGTGGTTGTTGACGAAGAAATGCCGCGGCACGTACAGCATCGGCAGCGCGTCGCTGGTCCACACACCGGTTTCGCTGTCGACTTCGATGGGCAATTGCGGGGCGATCTTGGCCATGGAAACTGAACTCCATAAAAGAAAAAGGATGCGGCTGGGTGAGGCGTGGGGTTACTCGCCCCAGACGTCTTTCAGGACATTGACCCAGTTCTCGCCCATGATCTTGCGCACCACCCGCTCGGGGTGGCCGCGCTTGAGCAGGGTTTCGGTGAGGTTGGGAAATTCGCCCACGGTGCGGATGCCCAGCGGGTTGATGATCTTGCCGAAGCTGGTGAGGCGGCGCGCATAGCCCTTGTCGTGGGTCAGGTACTCGAAGAAGTCCTGGCCGTGGCCCTGGGTGAAGTCGGTGCCGATGCCGATGGCGTCTTCACCCACCAGGTTCATGGTGTATTCGATGGCCTCGGCGTAGTCGTCGATGGTCGCGTCGATACCCTTGGCCAGAAACGGCGCGAACATGGTTACGCCGACAAAGCCGCCATGGTCGGCGATGAACTTCAATTCGGCATCGGACTTGTTGCGCGGGTGCTCCTTGAGCCCGGAGGGCAGGCAGTGGGAATAGCACACCGGCTTTTTCGATTCGAGGATGACTTCCTCGCTGGTTCGGGAGCCGACGTGGGACAGGTCGCACATGACCCCCACGCGGTTCATCTCGGCGACGATTTCGCGACCGAAGCCGGACAACCCGCCGTCGCGCTCATAGCAGCCGGTACCCACCAGGTTCTGGGTGTTGTAGCACATCTGCACGATGCCCACGCCCAGCTGCTTGAAGATCTCCACGTAGCCGAGCTGGTCCTCGAAGGCATGGGCGTTCTGGAAGCCGAAGAGGATGCCGGTCTTGCCCTGCTCCTTGGCCTTGCGGATGTCGGCGGTGGTGCGTACCGGCAGTACCAGGTCGCTGTTTTCGCGAATCAGCTTCTGGCTGGCGACGATGCTGTTGATGGTGGCCTGAAAGCCCTCCCACACCGAGACAGTGCAGTTGGCGGCAGTGAGGCCGCCCTTGCGCATGTCCTCGAACAGCTCGCGGTTCCACTTGGCGATGATCAGCCCGTCGATAACGATGCTGTCTGCGTGCAATTCGGCCGGGCTCATCAGGCTGTCCCCTTGTATGACGTTGCGGCGCCGAATCGTCTGCCGGCGCTTTGGGGCCAGCATATGCCTAGGCGCCAGGTCGCCAGGATGCAAAAACGACAGGGGAATTGCCGAAAACGTCAAGGTGCGACAAAGGGCCCGGGCGGCACCCGTCGGGAAGGTGCCGAACAGTGCCGACCATTGCCCGCTCGCCATGCTGTTCTTTGCTACGGTGCTTTGCGAGAATCGCGGATCCTTTACGCGCACCCTGGTGGGAGACTCTGTAGATGAAATCGCTGGTATGGCTTGTGCTTGCGGCTGTGGCGCTGGGCGCACAGGCCGAGGAAAGTGACGCTCCCACCCCGTGCGACAACGTCGAGACGGCCCAGCAGAACTACGCCTGCGCCGCCTACAGCCGTACGGTCGCCGAACGCGAGCTGAACGCCGCCTTCGGCGACCTGCTCGAACGCATCAAGGAACAGTATGCCGGCCAGGGTGCGAAGATCACCGAACTGAGCAACCGCCTGAACGCCGCCCAGAACCTGTGGAAGCAAGTACGCGACGCCGACTGCAAGGTCGAGACCTTCGACAGCACACCGGGCAAGGAGTACGACGCCGCACTGAACACCTGCCTGGCGCAACGCAGCGACGACCGCTCCGAATACCTGCAGTCCCTTGGCCTGCAAAACTCCGATTGAGGCACCCCATGAAAATCTGCGGCATCGAAATCAAGGGCAGCGAAGCCCTGCTGGCAGTGGCCAGCCTGGACGCCGGCCAGCCCGTGCACGTTGGCGTGGCCACCAAGAAGATCGGCCTGGAGGATGACGAGGATGCCGCCCAGGTAAAGGCATTCGCCGCACAGGTCAGAGCCTTTGTCAGCGAGCATGGCATCGGGCAACTGGCGATCAAGAAGCGCAGCAAGAAAGGCGACTTTGCCGGCGGCCCGACCACCTTCAAGATCGAGGGCGTGCTGCAGTTGCTGGACAACTGCACGGTGGAGCTGGTGTCGCCGCAGACCGTCAGCGCCCAGGCCAAGAAGCACAATCTCGAGCTGCCGGGAACGCTGAACAAGTATCAGCATGAGGCCTACAAGAGCGCCTGTGCGGCGCTGCTCAAGCGCGGCTGAGGGCGCCTGCGCACGTCACTGATCTAGCCAAAAACGACCTGTTCATAGGTATGCCGGCCATGCCCCTTGTCGCCACCGCGCAGCGCTCCCAGAATCGGGGCACCCTTCGCCTCGAACAAGGACAACCGCCATGATGCACGCCGATTTGATCGATCAGGACGACCTGCTGGGCCAACTGCGCGCCCTGGGCTTCGAGATGCCTGCCGGCGCCAGCGCCGAGCAGGCCTGCGAATGTGCGGTACGCGGCTTGAGCGCGGAACGCGCCCGGGCCCTGCGCGGCCTGGTGGAGCAGTTGTACACCGGCAGCGCGACGATCCTGCCGGCGGTGCGCCAGGCGATCGACAAGCAGTTGCTGCCGGCGCTGGCGAACCACAAAAGCCTTCACGGTTGACCCCATCGCGGGCCAAGCCCGCTCCCACAGGCGCTTCACTGCCCTTCAGAGCAGCGATGTACCGGTGGGAGCAACTGTCTTTTTGTAGGAGCCGGCTCTGCCGTCGATGGGGTGCTTAGCGCCCCTGGCCCGGCGTAGCCGGGCATCGCCAGCAAAGCTGGCTCCTACGGTTGAGCGATCTGCTCCTGCCACGGCGTACCGGCCTTGAGCATCGCATTCAAACGGACGATCAGGACTCTCATGCATGCCACTACCGCTACCTTCGCTAGCTTTCCCTGGGCCCTCATAGCGGTATAACGCTCAGTGAAGTCCTTGTTGTGCCGGATGACGACCCAGCACGCCATGTACAGCGCCCGCCTGATTCGTGTCCGCCCTCCCCAGATCGAACGTTTGCCAGAGTGTTTGCCACTATCTTCGTTAAACGGCGCGACACCCACTAGAGCCGCGATCTCCTGGCGACTCACCTGACCCAGTTCCGGTAGCAAGGCCACCAGTTTGGCGGCTGTGACCAGGCCGATACCTTTGACCTGCATGAGCTGCGCTACGCGGTCGTCATGCAGTTCCTCCGCCTGCTTGGCAATTTCTTGCTCAAGCGCTTTGATCTCGGCCTTCAAATAGTTGATATGGCGCTCCAGACTCGCCAAAACACATGCCGTTTGCGCTTGCTTCAGTCGGCGCTTGTCATCGTCACGTTGCTGGACGAAACGATCCCGCTGGATCAGCAGTTCACGTAGCAAAGCTCGCTCAGGGGTCATCGCTACGCAACGTTGAGGCGGCAGCACCTCGGCGAAATGGGCAAGCACAGCTGCATCGATAGGGTCGGTCTTGGCACGCTTGCCCATGGACTTGGCGAAATCCCGGGCGCGATTGGGGTTGATTCGGAAGGCCGGGAAACCAGCACCTTGCAGTGCCCGAAGGGCGCTGCATTCATAACCGCCGGTTGCTTCAAGCAAAATGGCTGAAACCTGGTACTCGCCAAGTTTTTCGACGAGCTGCTTAAATCCACTCAAGTCATTGGAAACATTGAAACTAATATCCTCGGGGCGGATGTGAACGGCGAGCGTGGCACTGGAAACATCGATACCGACAGAGGAAGACATGGCCAAACCCTCTTAGACTCAAGGTGTGAGAGTACTTTGGCTTGGCCCACGCTTGTGATTCGAGATTTGGCCCTCATCCAACTGTTCGGGCTCTCGCCAAAGTAGAACGGTGAATGGCAGCTTGTGCTCCCACGCGTGCTCAGGGCACCTCGGGCTATCAGCTTGCCATTCACCGCTCTCACTTCAGATTCTAACCCCTCCTCAAGACACAAGCGGGCTTGACCCGCGATGCTGTCGGCCTGGTCTACAGCCTCACACTGGCAAACGTCGACTCATTGCGCGCCTGACTCAGCGCCGACATCGGCCCGGCCAGCGGCGACAGCACCAGCGCCTGCGGCAGCGGCATCATCGCCACCTGCTGGGCCGTGTTCGAGCCTACCCGCTCATCACGCGGCGGTATCCCGAAGTACTCCCGGTAGCACTTGGAAAAGTGCGGCGTGGACACGAACCCGCACACCGATGCCACCTCGATGATCGACATCGGCGTCTGCTTGAGCAACTGCCGCGCACGAATCAGCCGCAGCTTCAGGTAGTAGCGCGACGGCGAACAATGCAGGTACTTCTGAAACAACCGCTCCAGCTGGCGCCGCGACACCGCCACGTACACCGCCAGTTCGTCCAGGTCGATCGGCTCTTCGAGGTTGGCCTCCATCAGCGCCACGATTTCCTGCAGCTTGGGCTGGTTGGTACCGAGCATGTGCTTGAGCGGCACGCGCTGGTGGTCCTGCTCGTTGCGGATACGCTCGTACACGAACATCTCCGAGATCGCCGCCGACAGCTCGCGGCCATGATCGCGGCTGATCAGGTGCAGCATCATGTCCAGCGGCGCGGTGCCGCCCGAGCTGGTGAAGCGGTTGCGGTCCAGGGTAAACAGGCGCGTGCTCATGCTCACCCGCGGGAAGGCCTCCTGCATCGCGGCCAGGCACTCCCAGTGCACGCTGCAATCGAAGCCATCGAGCAGCCCCGCACAGGCCAGCGCCCAGCTGCCGGTACACACCGCCCCCAGCCGACGCGACTGGCGGGCCTGGCTCTGCAGCCAGGTCACATGTTCACGGGTCACGGTGCGCTGGATGCCGATGCCGCCACACACGATCACGGTGTCCATCGCCGGCGCCGCATGCATCGCCGAATCAGGAGTGATCTGCAGGCCGTCGCTGGCCCACACCTGACCGCCATCCACGCTCAGTGTGCTCCAGCGATACAGCTCGCGACCCGACAACTGGTTGGCCATGCGCAGCGGCTCGACCGCGGAGGCCAGGGAGATCAGCGTGAAGTTGTCCAGCAGCAGGAAACCGATGGATTGGGGGGTGCGGTTCTGGTTTGGGGTTGCGGAGTTGTACGACGTCATCGCGATCTCTCCTCACACAATGCAGGGTGTGCCTCAGGCTCGGGCTTTTTGTCATGGCCCCGGTTCGATTGCAGGGGCTTTGCCAAACCCAACGCAAATGCCATGCCCAAACTTGAATACGCATTCAACAACACCTGAAAACGACATCGCGATGTGTCTAGTTCGCCCACGCCCGCAGGGTCGCTTTTAAACGCAAAAGGCCGGGCCAAAGCCTGTCTGTAGTCCCGTTGTGAAATTGGGTAGCACTTGTGGGAAGGATGCCCAGAAACGACAACGCGCGGTGTCACCGCGCGTGCTGGAAGGGGTGGCGTGGCCAGTGAATCGCCATCGGCCGGGGCGCGCCAAAACGCAGCGCACGCTCAAAGCGATGGGCCAAAACGGCGCAGCCACGCCTCAGCATTCGATGGCGTTCACCGCCAGCCCGCCGCGAGAGGTTTCCTTGTACTTGTCGTGCATGTCGGCGCCGGTGTCGCGCATGGTGCGGATCACCCGGTCGAGGGAGATGAAGTGCTCGCCGTCACCGCGCAAGGCCATTTGCGCGGCGTTGATCGCCTTGACCGCGGCAATCGCGTTGCGCTCGATGCACGGCACCTGCACCAGCCCGCCAACCGGATCGCAGGTCAGCCCCAGGTTGTGTTCCAGGCCGATCTCGGCGGCGTTCTCCAGTTGCGCCGGGGTGGCCCCGAGCACTTCGGCCAGGCCCGCCGCCGCCATTGCGCAGGCCGAGCCGACCTCGCCCTGGCAGCCGACTTCGGCGCCGGAGATCGACGCGTTCTTCTTGCACAGGATGCCCACCGCCGCCGCGCCCAGAAAGAAGTCCACCACGCTGGCTTCGCTGACCTCGTCGCTGAAGCGCATGTAGTAGTGCAGCACCGCCGGGATGATGCCTGCCGCGCCGTTGGTGGGGGCGGTGACCATGCGCCCGCCTGCGGCGTTTTCCTCGTTGACCGCCAGCGCATACAGGTTGACCCACTCCATGGCACTGAGGGTGGAGCCGATCACGTTGGGCTTGCCCAGTTCCTGCAGGCTGCGGTGCAGGCGTGCCGCGCGGCGGCGCACATTGAGCCCGCCCGGCAGGATGCCCTCGTGGCGCAGGCCGTTTTCGACACAGGCCTGCATGGCCCGCCACAGGGTCATGAGCCCGGCACGGATTTCAGCCTCGCTGCGCCACACCTTTTCGTTCTCCAGCATCAGTTGCGACACGCGCAGGTCGTGCTGCCGGCACAAATCCAGCAGTTCCACGGCACTGTTGAAGTCGTAGGGCAGCACGGTGGTGTCGGCGTCCAGCACACCGCTGGCCGCCTGCGCCGCGTCCACCACGAAGCCGCCGCCCACCGAGTAGTAGGTATCGCGGTGCAGCTCGCCCTGCTCGCCCTCGGCGATCAGGGTCAGGGCGTTGGGGTGGTACGGCAGGTTCTCGTCCAGCAGGCGCATGTCGCGGGCCCAGACGAAGCCGACCGGCCAGCGTCCGTCCAGCAGCAGGCTGTCGGTTTCGCGTAGCGTGGCGATGCGCGGGGCGATCTGCGCCGGGTCGATGGCGTCCGGCCATTCGCCCATCAGGCCCATGATCACCGCGTTGTCACTGCCGTGACCGATGCCGGTGGCCGACAGCGAGCCGTACAGGCGCACCTCGATACGCCGCACCCGGGCCAGCAGGTTGCGCTCGCGCAGCCCCTGCACGAACAGCGCTGCGGCGCGCATCGGGCCGACGGTGTGCGAGCTTGAAGGGCCGACACCGATCTTGAACAGGTCGAACACACTGATGGCCATGCCGCGTACCTCTGGCTGCTACGCTGAAAAGGCGGCAATCCGCCGGTTTCGCGCATCATCAGGCTTTTGTCAGCGACCACGACGTCTGCAACCGACGCGCTCTTGTCCAGCAGCGCCGCCCGTTGCCAGGGCAGGACCTGCGCCGTTTTTTTGCGGTGCACATGCGCCAGAACCGCGTTTTTCGAGGCCGACGACACTGTAAGCGACCTCATTGGCACTGGATGCGACCCTGCCTGTACTGGATACGACGCACCCGGTAGGCGTTTGATTTTCGCTGTTAGATGATCGGTACCGACTCGATTGCACGGCCCCTGTCCCGTGGGACATCCGAAAAAAACCAGGAGTCCACCATGAAAGGTTCACCCCCGCTGTTGCTGGCCGCGCTGCTGAGCCTGCCGGCGCTGGCCCAGGCCGTGGAGCCCGAGCAGTGCCACACCGTCAACTTCTCCGACGTCGGCTGGACCGACATCACCGTGACCACTGCAGTCACCAGTGCGGTGCTCCAAGCGCTTGGCTACAAGACCCGCACCACCATGATCTCGGTACCGGTGACCTACAAGTCGCTGGCCGACGGCAAGAACATGGACGTGTTCCTCGGCAACTGGATGCCGACCATGGAAAACGACATCAAGCCGTACCGCGATGCCGGCACCGTCGAAACCGTGCGTGCCAACCTGGAGAATGCCAAGTACACCCTGGCCGTGCCCCAGGCGCTGTATGACAAGGGCCTGAAGAACTTCGCCGACATCGCGAAATTCAAGAAGGAGCTGGACGGCAAGATCTACGGCATCGAGCCGGGCAACGACGGCAACCGCACCATCCAGAGCATGATCGACAAGAATGCCTTCGGCTTGAAGGACGCCGGCTTCAAGGTGGTAGAGTCGAGCGAGGCCGGCATGCTCGCGCAAGTCGACCGTGCCCAGCGCCGTGGCACCGACGTGGTGTTCCTCGGCTGGGAACCGCACCCGATGAACACGCGCTTCAAGATGAAATACCTCGAAGGCGGCGACGACTTCTTCGGCCCCGACTACGGCAAGGCCACCGTGCTCACCAACACGCGCAAGGGCTACAGCCAGGAGTGCAGCAACGTCGGCCAGTTGCTCAAGAACCTCTCTTTCACCCTGGACATGGAAAGCACCCTGATGGGCAAGGTGCTCGACGACAAGGTCAAGCCCGACGCCGCCGCCAAGGCCTGGCTCAAGCAGAACCCGCAGGTGCTCGACACCTGGCTGGCCGGCGTGACCACCGTGGATGGCAAACCGGGCCTGGAGGCGGCCAAGGCCAAGCTGACGCAGTAAGCACGCCCCGCGCCGGGGGGCGATTGCCCGGCGCGGGTTGTTTCCAATCCCTTGCAGGTGGACGCTCGCTATCATGCTGATCGATCAAAAAATACCCCTGGGCCAGCACATCGCGGCCTTCGTCGAGTGGTTGACGCAACACGGCGCCAACTACTTCGACGCCTTCGCCGAGGCGCTGGAGTTCATGATTCACGGGGTGACCGGGGCGCTGACCTGGTTCAACCCATTCGTCCTGATTGCCCTGGTGGCCCTGATCGCTCACCTGATCCAGCGCAAATGGGCGCTCACCGTATTCTGCGCGCTGTCGTTGCTGCTGATTCTCAACCTCGGCTACTGGCAGGAAACCATGGAAACCCTGGCCCAGGTGCTGTTCGCCACCTTCGTGTGCGTGGCCATCGGCGTGCCGCTGGGCATCCTGGCGGCACACAAGCCGATGTTCTACACCGCCATGCGCCCGGTACTCGACCTGATGCAGACGGTGCCCACGTTCGTGTACCTGATCCCGACCCTGACCCTGTTCGGCCTGGGCGTGGTGCCGGGGCTGATCTCGACGGTGGTGTTCGCGATTGCCGCGCCCATCCGCCTGACCTACCTGGGCATCCGCGACGTGCCGCAGGAACTGCTGGATGCCGGCAAGGCGTTCGGCTGCTCGCGGCGCCAGCTGCTCTCGCGCATCGAACTGCCGCATGCCATGCCCAGCATCGCGGCGGGGGTCACCCAGTGCATCATGCTGTCGCTGTCGATGGTGGTGATCGCCGCGCTGGTGGGCGCCGATGGTCTGGGCAAACCGGTGGTCAACGCACTCAACACCGCCGATATCGCGCTGGGCTTCGAGGCGGGGCTGGCGATCGTGCTGCTGGCGATCATGCTCGACCGTATCTGCAAGCAACCGGACGCACCGGCAAGGAGTGAAGCATGAGCATCATTCGCTTCGAAGAGGTCGACGTGATCTTCTCGCGCCACCCGCGTGAGGCGCTCAGCCTGCTGGACCAGGGCCTCACGCGTGAACAGATCCTGAAGAAGACCGGTCTGGTGGTCGGCGTCGAGAAAGCCAGCCTGGACATCAACAAGGGCGAGATCTGCGTGCTGATGGGCCTGTCGGGTTCAGGCAAGTCGAGCCTGCTGCGCTGCATCAACGGCCTGAACACGGTGAGCCGCGGCAAGCTGTTCGTCGAGCATGAAGGCGCACAGATCGACATTGCCCACTGCACCCCGGCCGAGCTGAAGATGATGCGCACCCAGCGTATCGCCATGGTGTTCCAGAAGTTCGCCCTGATGCCCTGGCTGACGGTACGCGAGAACATCAGTTTCGGCCTGGAGATGCAGGGCCGGCCCGAGAAGGAGCGGCGCAAGCTGGTGGACGAGAAGCTCGAGCTGGTGGGCCTGACCCAGTGGCGCAACAAGAAGCCCGACGAGCTGTCGGGCGGCATGCAGCAGCGCGTGGGCCTGGCCCGAGCGCTGGCGATGGACGCCGACATCCTGCTGATGGACGAACCGTTCTCGGCGCTCGACCCGCTGATCCGCCAGGGCCTGCAGGACGAGCTGCTTGAGCTGCAACGCAAGCTGGCCAAGACCATCGTGTTCGTCAGCCATGACCTGGACGAGGCCCTAAAGCTCGGCAGCCGCATCGCGATCATGAAGGACGGGCGCATCATCCAGTACAGCAAGCCCGAGGAGATCGTGCTCAACCCGGCGGACGAGTATGTGCGTACCTTTGTCGCGCATACCAACCCGCTCAACGTGCTGTGCGGGCGCAGCCTGATGCGCACGCTGGACAAGTGCAAGCGCATCAACGGTTCGGTATGCCTGGACCCGGGTGGTGATTCTTGGCTGGACCTGGCCGAGGGCAACACCATCAGGGGCGCGCGCCAGGGCGTCAACGGCATGGCCTTGCAGAACTGGGCGCCGGGCGAGGCGGTGGAGGGGCTGGAGCGAAAGCCGACGCTGGTGAATGCCAATATCGGCATGCGCGAGGCGTTGCAGATTCGGTATCAGACGGGGAACAAGCTGGTGCTGCAGGAGGGGAATCAAGTGGTGGGGATATTGGGCGACAGCGAGCTGTATCACGCGTTGTTGGGCAAGAATCTGGGGTGAAGCGGATGGCTTCTTCGCCGGCAAGGTCAGCGCATGACTTGCCAGCGAGGGGGCCGTGAGGGCAAGACGCCTGTGCCACCGGCCCAAAGGTGCCCGGTTCAAACAGGTAGTGCACCGTTCGCACGGTGTCGCCGTCGTATTGCGCCGGGCTGCTTTCCCACGCCAGGCGGTCGCCGTCCCAGCCGTACAGCGTGAAACCACACCCCAGCTCGCGCTGCTTGCGCTCATGCTCGTTGCGGTTCCACTGCGAGCCGGCCTCACGGCGTGGCTTGTAATGTGCGCTAGAGTGCTTGAACAATCGCCGGCCCAAGGCATCGTAGGCAAACTCCACCGCCAGTCGCGCATCCTCGAAATGCACCAGGCGGCCGAACAGGTCCCAGCGCAGGCGACTGTGGCGGCCGTTATGCCAACGCTAAATCTGGTTGCCTCGGTCGTCTTATTCGTAATGGGTACCGGCGTACTCACGCAGCAGGTAGTCCATCAGCTTGGCGCGCTTGGGGTCCTAGCCCAGCGGGCGGTGGGCCTGCTGCGCAGTGTCATCCAGCAGGTTGCCGGCCGGATCGAACGCAAAGGGCTCCACCCCCAATCGGCTGACGGCACTCAGCAACCGGCCAACCGGGTCGTAGCGATAAGACAAAGGCCCCCGCCGGGTGTCGTCGATATCCGTAAGTTGACCCGCCGCGTCGCAGGCTATACGTACGCTTGAGCACCGTACTTTTGTCATCGCTACGGCCCAGCAACTGTTCGTGCAACCGCCTCATCGGATCCCAGCTCTGAGTCAACAGCAGATGATTGCCCCCTGATGACGCGCCACCTCGCGGTGCAGGTCGTCACGCTGTAGCTCAAGAGGTCGTGCTCATCTAGGCGCATGCCCCAGCAAGTGACCGCTGCCGTAGGTCAGCCAGCTGACCCGGTGCCCATTGGCGCGCACTGTCGCAACCCACTGGTTTACCACGTCATACTCTTGCGTCCACATCGCCACCACCGCGATATGCAAGCTCAGGTTGTGCTGCTGTTCAGGTACCCGTTATTACGATTTTAGTTTCCGCTGATAACTGTGACTTCAAGAGGACCGTAGAAAGTCAACCAGCTTACGAAGTGCACCTATTCGAGTTTCCTTTGAAATTGCATGCAGTTTTTCAGCAGAATAGAACTCCATTGTCGCACGTACCATTCCAGTTGAAAGATCAGAGAATCTAGTCGAAAAAAAATCGCTTTCGAGCGTAACAACCCTATATGACCCCCTTTTACTCCTCCGACTAAATCTCAGTACTTTCCCTCCCTGTAAAATAACGGCCCCATCCTTTAGATCGTCATCAAAGAAATAGAACTCAAAACCATTACCCCACTTTAAGCTCCTATGGTATTTAAGAAGCGACACCAGCCTAACACCAACAGTTTCGAACCCCAAACCTAGCCTTTCATCACAAAAAAAATAATTCTTAACATTTATATCTACCCATTTACCACCATGATTTATAGAGTTCCACCTTTCGTACATATGAAAATCTGAAACAAACCCTGTTAGATCATATCCTCCCATCACAAGATCACTCACCCCCCATCCTTTGAGCCGAAAAACATCGGGAGAATCATCTAGCGCCTCACTTAAAAACAACTCGAACAACTTAAACAGATCAACCTTTAACATAATATTTCCACCCTACCTCACAACCGGATTAGTACCTGACTCATGATGTCGAGTCAAAATATCTCTAACCTGCACAAACTCGGACGACCTGTCCACATCTGGATATTTACTTATGGCGGCCTCAGACGCCTTGATCATTCGACGTGAATTTTTAGGGTCATCAAGATACTCAACAACGCATTTACATATCTTTTTCCACTGCGACGAAGATACATTCCTAGTGACTTTATCAGCCGGCTGCAGCACTATATTTTTCTGGTCTGCACTAGGCGCTAAGGTGACGTGTCCTCCTTTTCGTAATCCATCCCCGCCCACATTTACATGTACACCTCTAGCGAGGGCATCAGGGGAGGCGGTATTCGCTGAAATTTCATATCCAGCCAATCCCAGCGGATCCACCCACCCAACCGGATTCGGCGCATACACATACAGATTCAACCCACCCGCATAACTGATCGGGTCTTTGCTGACAAACCGCCCCACCCCGGGATCATAGTAGCGATGCCGGTTGTAGTGCAGGCCCGTCTCATGGTCGTGGTACTGCCCCTGGAAGCGAATCGGGTTCTTCACCCCTTGCTGCTGCGCCCATTCCGAACGCTGCTCCTTCACTTCTCCCCAGGCCTTGTACTGCGCCGACCACGCCACCTGGCCGAAGTGATCGGTCAGTTCCTGAGGCGTACCCAGGTGATCACACTGGTACCACGCCAGCGCAGCGAAGGGCTTGGCCAGCGGCACAAAGGTCCAGACCGGATCGTCATCGATGTTGTACGGCTGACTAGAGGTCGGCTGGGCAATCAACCGAATCCCTTCATGCCGAACCGCCTGCGCCACCGGCACGAAGCTGCCCGGCTCGAACAGGTAGTGCACCGTGCGCCCGGTGTCACCCTCGTACTGCGCCGGGCTGCTCTCCCACGCCAGATTGTCGCCGTCCCAGCCGTACAGCGTGAAACCACACCCCAGCTCGCGCTGCTTGCGCTCATGCTCGTTGCGGTTCCACTGCGAGCCGGCTTCGCGGCGCGCTTTGTAGTGCGCGCTGGAGTGCTTGAACAGGCGCCGGCCCAGTGCATCGTAGGCAAACTCCACCGCCAGTCGCGCATCCTCGAAGTGCACCAGGCGATCGAACAGGTCCCAGCGCAGGCGACTGTGGCGGCCGTTATGCCAGCGCTGAATCTGGTTGCCACGCTCGTCGTACGCGTAATGCGTACCGGCGTACTCACGCAGCAGGTTGTCCAGCAACTTGCTGCGTTTGGGGTCCTGGTCCAGCGGGCGGTGCGCCTGCTGCACGCTGTCGTCGCGCAGGTTGCCTGCGGGGTCGAATGCAAAGGTCTCCACACCGAGGCGGCTGGCAGCCTGCAACAGCCGCCCCACCGGATCGTAACGATAGGCCAGCGGCCCGCGCCGGGTATCGTCGATGTCGGTCAGTTGCCCGGCCGCGTCATACACATACGCACGCTTGAGCAGCGTGCTGTTGTCATCGCTACGGCCCAGCAATTGCTCCTGCAGACGCCCCATCGGATTCCAGCGCTGGGTCTGCAGCAAGTGATTGCCTTGATGACGCGCCACCTCACGGTGCAGGTCGTCACGTTCATAACTCAACAGGTCATGGTCATCCAGGCGCAAGCCGAGCAAATGACCACTGCCGTAGGTCAGCCAACTGACCCGATGCCCGTCCGGGCGCAACGTCGCCACACGCTGGTTGAGCACGTCGTACTCGTGCTTCCACACTGCAACCACCGGGGCCTGCAACCCGAGGTAATGCTGGTGCTCGCGCACCAGGTTGCCGGCCGGATCATGGAACCACTGCACACGGCTTTGATCGTTGCTGGCCATGATCAGCTGGCCGTTGCCGTCGTAGGCGAACGTCTCTCGCTGGCTCAGGTTGCTCTGGCTACTGAGGCTGGCGCTGCGCTCGGTAAGCCGGCCCATCGCATCGAAACGCAGGCTGATGCTGCGCTCGCCATCAAGGGTGCTGTGCAAGCGGCCGGTAGACGCCTCGTAGGTGTAGCGCGTGGCGCGCCCGTCAAACCCTCGCTCTTCCAGCAACCGGCCCATGGGGTCGTAGTGAAAGTGCGCGCGGCGTTCGTTTTCGTTCTCCAGGGCCACCAGCCGCCCCACCGGATCCCAACGGTAGTGCAGGGTCTGTTGCGCTGCATCGACCCGCTCGCTGATCAGGCCGGCGGCGTTGTAGCGCCAGGTGGTACACCGGTCCAGGGCGTCGAGGTGAGCGAGCAGACGCCCCTCGGCATCGCGCTCGAAGCGCTCCTCGGTGTTGTCCGGGTGCGTGACCAGCGACAGCTGTCCCGCCTTGTAGGCGTACTGGGTCGTGTGCCCGGCCGCGTCGGTGAACTGCACCAGGTTGCCGTAGTCGTCGTACGCCCATGCACTGAGCTTGCCCGAGCAGTCGGTGTACTTCAGCAACTGGCCGGCGGCGTTGTACTCCATGGCCTTTTCATTGCCGTTGGCATCCTTGATCGCGCTTACCAGGCCGCTTGGGGTGTAGGCGTACTCGGTCTTGTTGCCCAGCGGATCGGTCGCTTCGAGCAGGTGGCCGCGCTCGTTGTAGTCGCGCAGCCACAGGCCGCCTTCGGCATCGCGGATCTTGATCAGCTGGCTCTGGTCGTCATAGGCGTAATGCACTGTCGTGTGGTCGGCACGAATGTGCTGCAGCAGGTCGCCACAGTCGCTATAGGTGTAGCGATCCTGACTGCCATCGGTGTGCACGTGCCGGATGACGTTCTTGGCCTGGTCGCGAAAGAACCATTCGCTACGATCATCCGGATGGCGGATGCGGTAGGTGTAGCCCAGCAGGTCGTAGTAGTGCCAGGTCTCATGCCCCAGCGCATCGGTGACATAGGTGAGCCGGATGTTCTCATCCCACTCCAGCCGCGTGTCGGAGCTGCCGTCGTCTGCCCATTCACGTACTGCCCTGGCATCCGCGCCACTGCCTTGCCATTGCAGGTTCATGCCGCGCCCGGTGCGGTCGGTGTAGCGCGTTATCAGGTGATGCTGGTACTGGTAGTTCCAGGCCGCGCCATGTTCGTCCTGCGCATGGCACAGGTCGCCGGCCGCATCGTAGTGGTAGGCGCACAGCTGTCGCAGCACCTGCCCGTCGCGGATCTCCCACAAGCCGGTCAAACGGCCGTGCTCGTCGATCAGGGTGCCCAGGTGCAGGTGGACGTCGGTCAGTTCGTCCTGGTAGGTGATCACATCCGACAGCACCGGCAGGTCGTTGTGGCGGTGCTCATGGTGCAGCATGACGCCCGCGCCGTTGCGCAGCACCACCTGCTTGAGCACAAAGCGCTGACCGTGGCGCACATACGTTTCCTTGCGGTCGTAGCCCCGGCACAACAACAGCTGATGCTCGCCAGTACGAATCAGCGTGAAATTCTCGACCGCGTCGTAATGAAAACCACTGACCTTGGGTATCGGGTAGGCGTGGCTGCGCCCATCCGCGTCATGAAACACCAGACCGTCATCGACACAATCGAACCGCGTGGTGAACTCGGTGATCCAGCGCGCGCCCATCACATCTTCGTCATAGGCTTCCAGTGCCGAGCAGTAGGTACGAGTCCACTCCAACGCAAACGGCCCTGGCAGGCTGAAGTCGGTGTGCTGCAGCGACTCTGCGCCCGTGGCAAAGCTGATGCTCTTGCAAGTGCCGGGACAGCTGCCGTTTTTCTGCGGCTTGGGCCGACGCCGGCCGCGCATCTGGCGGCGTACCACCTCCAGTGCGCCCATCCCAGCTATCAACGTCACGGTACTGACCGCCTCGGGTTTGACGTTGCCAGCCACACTGTTGTTGTGAACCCACCATTCATCCGCCGCATCCGCCATGGCCATGCGCAGGGATTCGAGGGAGTTGGGGTCGTTCGGGTCGGCAAGTTTCTTCAGTTGCTGGCGCACCCGGGGGCCCATGTCCCGTAGCGTTCTGATGTACGGCGCTACCAGTGCCTTGGCCTTGTCGGGCACAAACTGCTTGGCGACCGCATTGGCCAGGCCTTTGGCCCCGGCCTTGTAGCTGCTCGCCACTGCGCTGAGGAAGTTGGCGACGGTGGACTCGGGGTCGTGCCACCACGTGCTCAACTCCAACTCGGCGCTGTCCAACTCACCCTGGGCATCGAACGTGCCATTAACCATTGCGTCGAGGCCGCTGGCCAGGTCGTTGAGCATCCCTTCGCAGAACGTGCCGCAATCCTCCAACAGCGTGGGCAGCATACCCTCGGTCTGGTCGAGGAAATTGTCGATGGTGCCGACGATCGAGGCGTTCAAATGCCCGACAGCCACTGCGATCAGTGCGTCGCCCAGTGTTTTCTTGCCGTGCTGACGCGCCAGCGCCAGCATCGGGCGCAGGGTCATGCGTGCGGCTGCCATATTGGGTGGGGCGGGAATCACGCCGATAAGGTTGATCCCAAGGCTGACCCAGACCAGCGGGTCCACCTCGACGCTTTCGCTCAAGGTGACGATGTCACTGAGCGTATCGACCAGCGCCATGATGTTGCCGATCACCGGCACACAACCGGCAAAATGCTGCAGCCGCTCAAGGGTGATCATGTCGTCGCTGATTGCGCGCAGCCAATCATCGATATGCGCCGCCGCCAGGCCCATGTCTTCAAGGGCCACCTGGTCCAGTGGGACGATGGCTACCTGAGGTTCACGATGGTTTGCAGCCGTACTTTCAGTGGTCATGACAGCATCTCGCCCATCAGCAACGCCGGGGTTTCAAAAGAAGAGGTAGAGGACAACGTCGCGGGCAGACCTGGCAGGTCACTCGCCCTTTTCGCGGTACCCAACAGCTCGACGGCAGAGGGTGCGGCCGCCATCAGCAACTGCGGCACGCCCTTGCTCGCGGCCTGTACGGTGGTCTGCACCTGTTGCACGGCCTGCACGCCGCCTTTCACGGCATGCATCGCCCCCATTGCAGCACTCGCCAGCGTCTTGGCTTGCGCCGCGACATTTTCGCCACCCGGCACAATGGGCTTGGCCGATGTGGCGAAGTAGCTGCCAACACTCCAGGTGTCCGCAGGGTCACGTCCGAATCGCACACTGACGGGCCCCGACGCAGCGCCGGCCACACTCATGAAGCCCTTGGCATCAAGTGCACCCGGGAGGCGGGTGCCCATCGCGTCGACTACCTCGAAGTCGCCTTCCTTGACGCCTTCAAGGGTGGCGTACTTATTGAACAACTCCAGGTTTCCCTTACCCGGCTTGGGCGGCTCGGGGAAGGTCCCGGCCAGGCTCTTGGGCCCCACATGGGCGAAGTTCGCCGCGTGCGCGGTGTATGGCCCGGTAGTTACGTGAGTGATGCCACTGGCGTTGTAGGTGGTGGCACTGCCGCCGCCTTGGAGTACCAGTTCGGTCTTGGCCGTGAGGGTGATGCGGTCGGCATTGGCGGTGATGTCGAGCTTGGCCAGCAGGTTGATGTTGTCTTTCAGCGCTTTGATATCGATGTCACCCGACGCCGCCACCAACCGCCAGCCCATGTTCTGCACAAACAACCGCATGCCCTGGCTGGCACTGGCCAGCAGCCGCTTGCCGATCGACAGGCTCGTATGCCCGGTGCTGCTCAACGCCAGGTGTTCACCGGTCGCGACATGCGTCGAGCGCGGCGTGGTCAGGGCGATGCCCGCCGGGCTGGCCAGCACCAGGTGCGGTTCGCTGAACTCGGGAAACTCGTTGGCGCTCTGGTTGGTCGGGCCGCTGCCGACAATGCCCTGGTGCTGGGCATGCAGGGCCTTGGCCACCTCGTCCTGATCGCCCGAATCCTGCGCCTGCACCTCGCGCGCCTGCTGGCCGAAGCCGTCCTGCTGTTCGCTGGCGGTGGCCAGGCGTTCGGCGGTCTCGGGCAGGTCCTTGTGGTGCTTGGCTTCGTGATGCCGGGGCTCGGTGGTCAGCAGCAGGCCCGCCGCCGCACGCACGGCGCCATGCCGGTCGGTGCGCAGCTCGAAACCCTCGCCCCGCGGCTGGCCGCCCGAGGGGCGCGGGTGGGTCAGGTAGCCCAGGTTGATCGCGCTGGCGCCGTGGTCGCTGCGCAACGCGATGCTGATCTCGCTGGTGGTGTCGTCGATGCGCAGCTCGTTGCTGCGGCTGCCCTTGTATTCCTTGCTCTTGACCGTGGCCAGGGTCTTGAAGTCGGGCAGCCGGTACGGCGGCAGGTTGGCGCCGTGGTACAGGCAACCGGTGATCAGCGGCTGGTCGGGGTCGCCTTCCAGAAAGGTGATCAGCACCTCCATGCCCACACGCGGCAGCGAGATGGCGCCGAAGCTGCTCTGGCTGGCCCAGCTGGAGGCCACGCGCATCCAGCAGGTGGTCTTGTCGTCCGACTGGCCTTCGCGATCCCAGAAGAACTGCACCTTGACCCGGCCGTACTCGTCGCAATAGATCTCCTCGCCTTCGGGGCCGGTCACTACCGCACGTTGCGCACCCAGCACTTTGGGCTTGGGATGCCTCAGCGGCGGACGGTACGGCACGTCCCACGGCGTGGCGCAGAAGCGGTTGCGATAGCCCTGGTGGAAGTCGTCCTTGAGGTCGGTGACGTCGCTGCTGATCACCTCCTCGAGCACCTGCGGCTGCTTGCCTTCGTGGATGATTTCGGTGAGCAGCCACAGGTCGTTCCACGCCGGGTTGGCATGCTCGGTCAGGCTCAGAAAATGCCCGCTGACCAGGCTCGGCTGGTCGCTGCGGCCCTCGGCCAGGCGGTAGTCGCTGCGGTGGCGCTCCAGGGCGCGGGTGGCCAGGTGCTTGCCGCGCGCGCGGTCGCTGAAGCGCGCCGGGTAGTCGTAGTCTTCCAGGTCCGGCGCGGCGCCGCTGTCGGCGTCGCTTTCAAGCTGGATGCGCGGTTTGGTGAAGTCGTAGTCGCGCCGCGTGGTGCGGCTGGTGCGCGTGGCCAGGCGCAGGCCGAAGCGCTTGATCACCGGCACGTCGGCCACCAGCCCGGTGTCCTGCTGGTAGGCCACCGGGGCCAGCGTGGGGAATACGGTCTGGTCGTCGCCGAACACCAGCGCATGGCCCTGCGGGCTGTGCTGGAAGTGGTAGTGGATGCCCTCCTCCTCGCACAGGCGCTGGATGAAGTGCAGGTCGGACTCGTCGTACTGCACGCAGTACACCCGCTCGGGGTACACCGCGCCCAGCACGAAGCGGTGGTCGCTGGCGAGGATGCCGTGCTCCTCGAGCACCTGGGCGATGATCTGCGGCACCGTCTTGTGCTGGAAGATGCGCTGGTTGATGCGGTGTGCCAGGTAGGCCAGCTGCGGGCGCAGCACCAGCCGGTAGCGCGACAGGCGCCGCCCGGCTTCGCCCTGCGCGGCGCTGTAGACCAGCCCGTGAATGCCGCTTCCGCTGGGCGACAGCTGCAGGAAGGCGAGCGTGTGCAGGAGGGATTCGAGGTTCAGCGACGCCCGTTCACTGACCAGCTCCAGTTCGAATTCGAACGGCTGGCTGAGCGCTTCGCGCCCGCTGAACGACAGCACCTGAAAGTCGCTGTCGACCCCGTCCAGGGTCAGGGTGAAATGGGGCTGGTTGGCCGCTGAGAACATCCGATGTTCCTCCCGCTGCAAAAACTGGGGTGACAGGCTGCCCCGGCCGGCCATGCTGGCTGGCCGGGGCAGTGAACTAACGCAGGCTTAGCCGGCGACCGGGGTACGCCAGTCGTCCGAGCCGGAGGTACCGGACACTTCGTGGGTCCAGGTGATCTTGCGGTAGGTGAAGTGCACGTCTTCGAGGTGGGTGAAGTGCGCGTTGGCCGGGTCCTGGCAGTTGTGCATGTAGTCCTTGATGTCGACGATGATCGCGTCTTCGAGCTTGGTGGTGAAATAGTGCTCCTGGGTGCCGGCCGCCGAGGTGCGGTACCAGTGGATGACGATTTCGGTCAGGCGCTCGCCGGAGGTCAGCGCGGCCAGCAGCAGGGGCGACGCCTTGTCGAAGACCTTGGTGATGACCACCGGCTTGTGCACGCGCTGGCCGGTCGGCTGACCGGACTGCGGGTCGCGTGGGATGATCACTTCGTGGTTGAAGCCCTGGACCATGACCTGGTCTTCGTGGCCTTCCTGGTAGGTGTTGCCGACCGAATCGGCGGTGAAGGCACCGGCGGTGATCAGGCCTTGTTTGGTGCCGGTGACGGACATGTAGGCAGGTGTTGCCATGGGGGTTTGCTCCTTGCAAAAAGTGAAGCCGAACAGGCGAAAAATGCCGTGCGACTGCAAGGAAACAGTTCAAGACCCGTGCCAACTGAATTTAGTTGTTGTTAATCAGTAGCTTGTGTTTTTGCTGTACGTTTTTTGAGCACTTTTACGCGAGAAAACCCGAAAAAGTGCGCAACTTCTTGCGCAGTACTGTGCAAGAAGTTGCGCAGTTGGCTGCAGGCAACGTTGATTATGGCCTGCAGCAATGTATGCACAGGGTTATCCACATTTGAGTGCGCAAGAAGTTGCGCAGTTGTTAAAAGTCGAGAATCGACTTTTTCGTGCTTCCTTGGTCGCCAGCCAGCAAACCTTTTAATTTATTTATCGTTCGTCAGCGCTGTAGAACGCCAACGCATCGCCAGCAAAAAAAAGGCCCTGCCGTTACCGGCAGGGCCCTTCTTCATTCAGCTATCTGCCATCAGCTGTACACACGCCCCAGCAACTGGCGATGACTCTCGAACTGATCCAGCACGTCGCGGGTGATCTGCTCGACGGTAAAGCCCATCAGGTCGTACTCCTGGCTGCCGTTGTGCAGGTACACCTCGGCCCGGTAGTAACGCTGGCGCACGTCGCCTTCACCCTGCGCCGGCGCTTCGCTCGGCGCCGCCAGGTAGCCGTCCAGGCTCACTTCGTAGACGAACGGGTTGCCCTCCTCCATCTCGATGCGCAAGCCCATCGCCTCGCGCGACTGGCCGACGCGGCTCTGCACCTGCAGGCCCATGCCCTGCAACTGCACCGCCGCCTCTTTCAGCGCCGGGCTCACCTGCTTGTCCATGAAGCGCTGCACCATCGCCTGGGTCGGCTGCAGGTCCAGCTGGGTGAGGCGCTCGCTGAAGCCGCGACGGCCACGCGCCGCCAGTTCGGCCTGCTCCTGCTCGACCTGGGTGTCCTGTTTCATGGCCTTGAACAGGCCGAACATGAACACCACCAGCACCACCGAGAACGGCAGCCCGGCCAGTACCACCATGGTCTGCATGGCCTGGAAGTTGCCCACCAGCAACAGCCCGATGGTCACCAGGGTGATGATCGCCGACCACAGGATACGCAGCCAGTGCGGGGCATCCTCGTCCACGTCGCCGCCCTTGCACGACAGGTTGGCCATCATCACCGCGCCCGAGTCAGCCGGGGTGAGGAACAGCACGAAGCCGACGAACACCGCCACACCAACCACGATCTTGGCCGCCGGGAAGTGCTCCAGCAGCTGGTAGATCGACATCGCCGGTTGTTCCACCGCCGTGCGCCCAAGCTCCACCGCACCGTGGTTGATCACCAGGTCCAGCGCGGTGTTGCCGAAGATCGACAGCCACGCCAGGGTAAAGCCCAACGGAATCAGCAGCACGCCGGCCACCAGCTCGCGCACGGTGCGGCCACGGGAGATACGCGCGATGAACATGCCCACGAATGGGGCCCAGGAAATCCACCAGGCCCAGTAGAACAGGGTCCACAGGCCCAGCCAGCCTTCGGACCTGGCGTTGTTGCCTTCGTACACGTAGAGGTCGAAGGTCTTGAGGATCACGCCGTTGAGGTAGTCGCCGATGTTCTGCACGAACCCGTTGAGCAGGTGCAGGGTGTCACCGAACAGCAGCACGAACAGCAGCAGGCCGCTGAACAGCAGGATGTTCAGGTTGGACAGGCGGCGAATGCCGTTCTCCACGCCCGACACCGCCGCGATCGTGGCCACGGTGCTCATCACCAGGATCACCATCAGCAGGTTGGTGTTGCTGTGCTGCATGCCGAACAGGTACTCCAGGCCCGAGGACACCTGCATCGCACCGATGCCCAGGTTGGTCACCAGGCCCAGCAGGGTCACGAACATGCCGAAGATGTCCACGGTGTGCCCGGCAGCCCCCTTGACCCAGCGCTCACCCACCAGCGGGTACAGCGCCGAACGCAAGGCCAGTGGCTGGTTGTGGCGGTAGGCGAAGTAGGCCACGGCCAGGCCCACCAGCGCATAGATCGCCCAGCCGTGCAGGCCCCAGTGCAGGAAGGTCAGCTGCATGCCCTGGCGTGCGGCCTCCAGGCTGGCCGGCGCACCGGCAGGCGGGTTGAAGTAGTGGTCCAGCGGTTCGGACGCGCCAAAGTACAGCAGCGAGATACCGATACCGGAGGAGAACAGCATGCCGGCCCAGGCACCGTAGCTGAAGTCGGGCTTGTCGTCCTTGCCGCCAAGCTTGAGCTTGCCGTAGGAGGAAAACGCCAGCCCGATGACGAACAGCAGGTAGCCGCCGATCACCAGCATGTAGTACCAGCCGAAGCTGCGCGACAGCCAGGCTTGGGCCTGGCCGAGAATTTGACCGGCCGTGTCCGGGGCGGCGATCAGCAAGGCAGTCAACAACAGGATCAGCAGCGCCGTGGTGTAGAACACCACGCTGTTGACCCGGACCCTCTCGGCAGGGGTCTTTATCAGGGAGGCAGAACTCATTGCACAGATGCTCCAGGCAGTGCGAGAGAAAACACGAAACGACCCGTCACCCGCGCAATTGGTGCAATAGCCCCACTGCGTCAGGTGTTATAAAAGCACCTTGAAAAACCGTGATCCCAAACCGATTGCGTTGAAAAAAACAGAAAAAGGGTCCCGATCCGAGGGCCCGCCGAACGGTGCGACACCGCTGGGCAATTCTGATCAACGTTTCGTTTAAACCCGTGCACGCCTTGCATTACGGGGGTTACACGTCTTTTTAGGGTGCCAATCGGCGTCAGTGACGGGCCACAAAAACCTGTCAATGGCGCGAATTGTCGCAGAGCTTATTCTTTGTTGATTGAACGTTCAATCAAAACAAAATAGACTGGTCTTCGCCGAGTCAGCCGCCTGTCGTCTGCCCGAAGGCCTGAGGAGATTTGCCAGATGCCCAAGGTCGGTATGCAACCCATTCGCCGCCAGCAGTTGATCGAAGCCACGTTGATGGCGGTAGACCAGGTCGGCATGGGGGACGCCAGCATTGCGCTGATCGCCCGTTTGGCCGGTGTGTCGAACGGCATCATCAGTCACTACTTCCAGGACAAGAACGGCCTGATCGCAGCGACCATGCGGTACTTGATGAACGTGCTGATCGACAACGTCGCGGCACGTCGCCAGGCGCTCACGGAGGACACCCCGCGCGCCCACCTGAAGGTGATCGTCGAGGGCAACTTCGACGCCAGTCAGGTCAACGGCCCGGCAATGAAAACCTGGTTGGCCTTCTGGGCCGCCAGCATGCACCAGCCGTCTTTGCACCGGTTGCAGCGGATCAACGATCACCGCTTGTATTCCAACCTGTGCTGCCAGTTCCGCCGTGTGTTGCCGCTGCCCGAAGCCCGCAGCGCGGCCCGCGGGCTGGCTGCCCTGATCGACGGGCTGTGGCTGCGCGGCGCGCTGTCGGGAGATGCCTTCGATACCGACCAGGCGCAGCAGATCGCTTACGAATACATGGATTCACAACTGGCTAAACAGAGCAGCCCGGCTCTACAGGACCCGGCCTCTGAACCACTGCGCGTCGCGAGTGCCAAACAAGCAGGAGCACAGCGCGGATAGCCGACACACACTGCACTTGCGAGGACACTATGGCCCGTTTCGAAACGCAAAAACTCTACATTGACGGTGGTTATGTCGACGCTTCCAGCGGCGCCACCTTCGACGCCATCAACCCGGCCAACGGCGAAGTCCTCGCCCAGGTGCAACGTGCCAACCAGGCCGACGTGGAGCGCGCAGTGGAAAGCGCCGAGCGCGGCCAGAAAGTCTGGGCGGCCATGACCGCCATGCAGCGTTCGCGCATCCTGCGCCGCGCCGTCGACATCCTGCGCGAGCGCAACGACGAGCTGGCTGCACTGGAAACCCTGGACACCGGCAAGTCCTACTCCGAAACCCGCTACGTCGACATCGTCACCGGTGCCGACGTGCTCGAATACTACGCAGGCCTGGTGCCGGCCATCGAAGGCGAGCAGATCCCGCTGCGCGACAGCTCGTTCGTGTACACCCGTCGCGAGCCGCTGGGCGTGACCGTGGGTATCGGCGCCTGGAACTACCCGATCCAGATCGCCCTGTGGAAATCCGCCCCGGCCCTGGCCGCCGGCAACGCGATGATCTTCAAGCCCTCGGAAGTCACCTCGCTGACCACCCTGAAACTGGCCGAGATCTACACCGAGGCCGGCCTGCCGGACGGCGTGTTCAACGTACTGACCGGCAGCGGCCGCGACGTCGGCACCTACCTCACCGAACACCCGCGCATCGAGAAGGTCTCGTTCACCGGCGGCACCGCCACCGGCAAGAAGGTCATGGCCAGCGCCTCGAGCTCCTCGCTCAAGGAAGTCACCATGGAGCTGGGCGGCAAGTCGCCGCTGATCATCTGTGAAGACGCCGACCTGGACCGCGCCGCCGACATCGCGATGATGGCCAACTTCTACAGCTCGGGCCAGGTGTGCACCAACGGCACCCGCGTGTTCATCCCGGCCTCGCTCAAAGCCGCCTTCGAAGCCAAGATCGCCGAGCGCGTGGCGCGCATCCGCATCGGCAACCCGCAGGACGAGAACACCAACTTCGGCCCGCTGGTCAGCTTCGCCCACATGGAAAGCGTGCTGGGCTACATCGCCAAGGGCAAGCAAGAAGGTGCCCGCGTACTGTGTGGCGGCGAGCGCCTGACCGACGGCGAGTTCGCCAAGGGCGCCTTCGTGGCCCCGACCGTCTTCACCGACTGCCGTGACGACATGACCATCGTCAAGGAAGAGATCTTCGGCCCGGTGATGAGCATCCTCTCCTACGAGACCGAAGAAGAAGTCATCCGTCGCGCCAACGACACCGACTACGGCCTGGCCGCCGGTGTCTGCACCAACGACATCAGCCGCGCGCACCGCATCATCCATCAGCTGGAAGCGGGCATCTGCTGGATCAACGCCTGGGGCGAATCGCCGGCCGAGATGCCGGTCGGTGGCTACAAGCAATCCGGTGTCGGCCGTGAAAACGGTGTCAGCTCGCTGGCCCAGTACACGCGGATCAAGTCGGTACAGGTCGAGCTGGGCAACTACGCCTCGGTGTTCTAAGCACCCGTGTAGCCGCGCCCGGGCCGCCAGGTCCGGGCGCCTCCCCCGCTCCCCTGCTCACTGCCTATGAGGGTACGCAACATGTCCCACGTTTTTGACTACATCATCGTCGGGGCCGGCTCGGCCGGTAACACCCTGGCGACCCGCCTGACCGAAGACGAAGGCGTCACCGTATTGCTGCTGGAAGCCGGCGGCCCGGACTACCGCTTCGACTTCCGCACCCAGATGCCGGCCGCACTGGCCTTCCCGTTGCAGGGCCGACGCTACAACTGGGCCTACGAGACCGACCCGGAGCCGCACATGGACGGCCGCCGCATGGAATGTGGCCGCGGCAAGGGCCTGGGCGGCTCCTCGCTGATCAACGGCATGTGCTACATCCGCGGCAACGCCATGGACTACGACGGCTGGGCCAAGCTGCCAGGCCTGGAAGACTGGTCTTACCTGGACTGCCTGCCGTATTTCCGCAAGGCCGAAACCCGTGACATCGGCCCCAACGACTACCATGGCGGCGAAGGCCCGGTGAGCGTCACCACGCCAAAAGCCGGCAACAACCCACTGTTCCACGCCATGGTCGAAGCCGGCGTGCAGGCCGGTTACCCGCGCACCGAAGACCTGAACGGCTACCAGCAGGAAGGCTTCGGCCCGATGGACCGCACCGTGACGCCCAAGGGCCGTCGCGCCAGCACCGCCCGCGGCTACCTGGACACCGCCAAAAAACGCTCGACCCTGACCATCGTCACCCATGCCCTGAGCGACCGCGTGCTGTTCGAAGGCAAGCGCGCCGTGGGCGTGACCTACCTGGTGGGCGCCAGCGAAGAGCGCGTCGAAGCCCGTGCCCGCAAGGAAGTCATCGTGTGCAGCGGCGCCATCGCCTCGCCACAGTTGCTGCAGCGCTCCGGCGTGGGCCCGGCGGCCCTGCTCGAAAGCCTGAACATTCCGGTGGTGCACGACCTGCCGGGCGTGGGCGAGAACCTGCAGGATCACCTCGAACTGTACCTGCAGTACGCCTGCACCCAGCCGGTGTCGCTGTACCCGTCGCTGCTCTGGTACAACCAGCCGGCCATCGGTGCACAGTGGCTGTTCGCGGGCACCGGCATCGGCGCCAGCAACCAGTTCGAGGCCGGCGGCTTCATCCGCTCGCGCCCGGAATTCGAATGGCCGAACATCCAGTACCACTTCCTGCCGGTGGCGATCAATTACAACGGCAGCAACGGCGTGCAGGAACACGGCTTCCAGGCGCACATGGGCTCGATGCGCTCGCCTAGCCGCGGGCGTATCCAGCTCAAGTCCAAGGACCCGCGCCAGCACCCGAGCATCCTGTTCAACTACATGGCCACCGAGCAGGACTGGCAGGAGTTCCGTGACGGTATCCGCCTGACCCGCGAGATCATGGCGCAGCCGGCGCTGGACGCCTACCGTGGCCGCGAGATCAGCCCCGGTGCCGACGTGCAGACCGACGAGCAGCTGGACACATTCATCCGCGAGCACGCCGAGACCGCGTTCCACCCATCGTGCTCGTGCAAGATGGGCATCGACGAGATGGCGGTGGTCGACGGCCAGGGCCGCGTGCATGGCATGCAGGGCCTGCGCGTGGTGGATGCCTCGATCATGCCGATCATCACCACCGGCAACCTGAACGCGCCGACGATCATGATGGCCGAGAAGATCGCCGACAAGATCCGTGGCCGCCAGCCATTGCCGCGCAGCACGGCCAAGTACTATGTGGCCAATGGTGCACCGGTGAAGGGCAAGCCGATGCGTGAGGTGCCGCAGGCTTAAGACCCTGCTGCCCCTTCACCGGCAAGGCCGGCTCCTACAGGCACCGCATACCCTGTAGGAGCCGGCCTTGCCGGCGAAGACGCCTGCATCAACAGCACGAATCAAGCACCCCTGCGGTGCTTTTTTTGTGCCTGCGATAATCGCTTTACAGCCCGCCAACCTCACAGGTTAGAATCCTTGGCACGCGACCTGCTAGCTGAAGTCAGGCAAAAAGCAAGTCGCGCCTCTTTCTGCAATCCCCCCTGGAGTACTGCCTTTGGATGCGTCCACCATCAATAGCCTGTTCTTGATCGGCGCATTGCTGGTAGGTGCAAGTATCCTGGTCAGTTCACTCTCCTCGCGCCTGGGCATCCCGATCCTGGTGATCATCCTGGCAGTGGGCATGGTTGCCGGCGTCGACGGCGGCGGCATCATCTTCAACAACTACCCGACCGCCTACCTGGTGGGCAACCTGGCACTGGCCGTGATCCTGCTCGACGGCGGCCTGCGCACCCGCGTCTCGAGTTTCCGCGTGGCCCTGTGGCCGGCGCTGTCGCTGGCCACGGTGGGGGTGATGATCACCACCGGCCTCACCGGCCTGGCCGCCGCCTGGCTGTTCGACCTGAGCCTGATGCAGGGCCTGCTGATCGGCGCCATCGTCGGCTCCACCGACGCCGCCGCGGTGTTCTCGCTGCTGGGCGGCAAGGGCCTCAACGAGCGGGTGACGGCCACCCTGGAAATCGAGTCGGGCAGCAACGACCCGATGGCGGTGTTCCTCACCGTGACCCTGATCGAGATGATCGCCAGCGGCCAGAACGGCCTGCACTGGGGCCTGCTCGGCCACCTGGTGCGCGAATTCGGCATCGGCAGCCTGCTGGGCCTGGGCGGCGGCTGGCTGATGCTGCAGCTGGTCAACCGCATGAACCTGGCCGGCGGCCTGTACCCGATCCTGGTGATCAGCGGCGGCCTGGTGGTGTTCGCGCTCACCAACGCCCTGCACGGCAGCGGCTTCCTGGCCGTATACCTGTGCGGCCTGGTGCTGGGCAACCGGCCGATCCGCAGCCGCCACGGCATCCTGCACATGCTCGACGGCATGGCCTGGCTGGCCCAGATCGGCATGTTCCTGGTGCTGGGCCTGCTGGTCACGCCCCACGACCTGCTACCCATCGCGCTGCCGGCCCTGGGCCTGGCGCTGTGGATGATCCTGTTCGCGCGGCCGCTGTCGGTGATGATCGGCCTGCTGCCATTCAAGGCCTTCCATGGCCGCGAAAAGGTGTTCATCTCGTGGGTCGGCCTGCGCGGCGCGGTGCCGATCATCCTTGCGGTGTTCCCGCTGATGGCCGGGCTGCCGCATGCCCAGCTGTACTTCAACCTGGCCTTCTTCATCGTGCTGGTGTCGCTGCTGGTGCAGGGCACCAGCCTGCCGTGGGTGGCGCGCCTGCTCAAGGTGACCGTGCCGCCCGACCCGGCGCCGATCTCGCGCTCGGCCCTGGAAGTGCACATCACCAGCGAGTGGGAGCTGTTCGTGTATCGCCTGGGTGCGGAGAAGTGGTGCATCGGTGCCGCCCTGCGCGAGCTGAAAATGCCCGAAGGCACGCGTATCGCTGCCCTGTTTCGCGGTCAGCAACTGCTCCATCCGTCGGGAAGTACCACCCTCGAAGTCGGCGACCTGCTGTGCGTGATCGGCCACGAACACAATCTGCCGGCGCTGGGCAAGCTGTTCAGCCAGGCGCCGCAACGCGGCCTGGACCTGCGTTTCTTCGGCGACTTCGTGCTCGAAGGTGACGCAGAACTGGGGGCTGTAGCGGCGTTGTACGGTTTGCAGCTCGACGGCCAGGACCCGCACCAGCCGCTGGCGCACTTCATCGAGCAGAAGGTCGGCGGCGCACCGGTGGTGGGCGACCAGATCGAATGGAACAACACCCTGTGGACCGTTGCGCTGATGGAAGGGAACAAGATCCTCAAAGTGGGTATCAAATTCCCCGAAGGTTCTCGACCCGGCCCCGGGTTGTTCCTTTAAACTTCGATTCTCTGCCCGGTTCTACGACGTCTGCCTATGTCCCTGCGCACTGTTGTTAGCGCAGCCCTGCTCGGGCTGTGCCTGTCCCTCTCCTTCGCCCAGGCGGCGGAACCCCCCACCACGGCAAGCGTCCAGCACAGCCTGGACAAGATCGCCGAGCGCAAGCTGCCGGAGGCCGACCAGAAGGCCCTGCAGCAAGTGCTGGAGCAGACCCTTGGCCTGCTGGCCTCGCGCGACGACTACGACAAGCGCCTGGCCGCGCTCAAGCAGCAACTGGCCGACGCCCCGCGCCAGACCAGCGAAAACCAGCGCGAGCTGACCCGGCTCAAGGACACCAAGACCCTGCCCGTGGCGCAGCGCTACGCCAGCATGGGCGTGCCGCAACTGGAGCAGTTGCTGTCCGAGCGCACCACCCAGCAGGGCGAGCTGCAGAAGGCGCTGTCCGAAGCCAACAGCCTGATCATCAACTCCCAGACCCGCCCCGAGCGCGCCCAGGCCGAGATCAGCAGCAACCAGACCCGCACCCAGCAGATCAACAGCATCCTCAAGCTGGGCAAGGACAACGGCAAGAGCCTCTCGGCCGACCAGCGCAACCAGCTCAATGCCGAACTCGCCTCGCTCAACGCGCTGACCCTGCTGCGCCGCCAGGAACTGGCCGGCAACAGCCTGCTGCAAGACCTGGGCAACAGCCAGCACGACCTGCTGATCGAGCGCGCCACACGCCTTGAGCAGGAGATCCAGGACCTGCAGACGCTGATCAACCAGAAGCGCCTGGCGCAGTCGCAGCAGACCGTCACCGAACAGTCCATCGAGGCACAGAAGGCCGGCGGCAGCAGCGTGCTGGCCACCGAAAGCGCCACCAACCTGAAGCTGTCCGACTACCTGCTGCGCAGCACCGACCGCCTCAACGAGCTGACCCAGCAGAACCTGCAGACCAAGCAGCAGCTCGACAGCCTGACCCAGGCCGACCAGGCACTGGACGAACAGATCAGCGTGCTCAAGGGCAGCCTGTTGCTGTCCAAGATCCTCTACAAGCAGAAGCAGGCCCTGCCGCACCTGAAGGTCGATCGCGACCTGGCCGACCAGATTGCCGACATTCGCCTGTACCAGTTCGAGGTCAACCAGCAGCGCGAGCAGATCAGCAGCCCCAGCAGCTACGTCGACAAGCTGCTGGCCACCCAGCCGCCCGACAGCGTCACCCCGCAGTTGCGCAAGGCCCTGCTGGAGGTGGCGATCACCCGCAGCGATTTGCTGGAGCGGCTCAACCGCGAGCTGAGCGCCCTGCTCAACGAATCCATCACCCTGCAACTGAACCAGAAGCAGCTGCTGAGCACCGCACAGAACCTGCGCGGCACCCTCGACGAACAGATGTTCTGGATCCCCAGCAACAAGCCGCTGGACTTCGAATGGCTGCGCAGCGTGCCCGAACGCCTGCAAAAGCAGGTGGTGAGCCTGCCGTGGGGGTCGGGCATCAACGAACTGGCCGACGGCCTGACGCAGCGCCCGCTGCTGTTCCTGCCGCTGCTGTTGCTGATCGGCGCCCTGCTGTGGCGGCGCAAGTACCTGTATGCGCGGCTGAACAAGGTTCACCAGGATGTGGGCCACTTCAAGCGTGACAGCCAGTGGCACACGCCCCAGGCCATTCTGATCAATATCCTGCTGGCGATGCCGCTGAGCCTGGGCCTGGCGCTGTGCGGCTATGCGCTGCAGATCGACGCCCGCGGCCAGAACGCCAACCTGGGCGCCGCGCTGTGGCAGATCGCCCAGGCCTGGCTGGTGTTCTACACCGCCTACCGGATTCTGGCGCCCGGCGGCGTGGCCGAGCTGCACTTTCGCTGGGAGAAGGCCCAGGTCGAGTTCCTGCGCGGCTGGATCCGCCGCCTGGGCAGCGTGGTACTGGCGCTGGTCGGCGTGGTGGCGGTGGCCGAGCACCAGCCCTCGGCGCTGGCCGACGACGTACTCGGCATCGGTGTGGTACTGACCTGTTACGCACTGATGGCCTGGCTGCTCAGCCGCCTGCTGCTGAGCAGCCCCGCGCACCGCAATACCTCGCTGTTTCGCAAGGCCGTGGGCGTGGCGTTCACGGCGCTTCCGGTGGCGCTGTTCATTGCCGTGTGCTTTGGCTACTACTACACCGCACTCAAGCTCACCGACCGCCTGATCGACACCCTGTACCTGCTGATGTTCTGGCTGGTGATCGAGGCCGCCTTCGTGCGCGGCCTGGCCGTGGCCGCCCGGCGCCTGGCCTACCAGCGCGCACTGAGCAAGCGCCAGGCCACCAAGGAAGGGCTCGATGGCGAGGTGATCGTCGAGGAGCCGACCCTGGACATCGAGCAGGTCAACCAGCAGTCGCTGCGCCTGATCCGCCTGGCCCTGCTGGGCGGCTTCATCGCCGCGCTGTACTGGGTGTGGGCCGACCTGATCAGCGTGTTCGCCTACCTCGACAACATCACCCTGTACGAGTACACCAGCGGCACCGGCGCGGCCATGAGCATGGTGCCGATCAGCCTGGGCGACCTGCTCGGGGCACTGGTGATCATCGGCATCACCTTCGCCCTGGCCGGCAACCTGCCGGGGCTGCTCGAGGTGCTTGTGCTGTCACGCCTGAACCTGGCCCAGGGCAGCGCGTATGCGACCACCACGTTGCTGTCGTACGTGATTGCCGGGGTGGGCTTCGTCACCACGCTGTCGACCCTCGGCGTCAGCTGGGACAAGCTGCAATGGCTGGTGGCGGCGCTGTCGGTGGGCCTGGGCTTCGGCATGCAGGAGATCTTCGCCAACTTCATCTCCGGCATCATGATCCTGTTCGAGCGCCCGGTGCGCATCGGCGACACCATCACCATCGGCAACCTGTCGGGCACGGTGAGCAAGATCCGCATCCGCGCCACCACCATCACCGACTTCGACCGCAAGGACATCATCGTCCCCAACAAGACCTTCATCACCGGCCAGTTGATCAACTGGTCGCTGACCGACACCATCACCCGCGTCACCCTCAAGCTGGGCGTGGACTACGGCTCGGACCTGGACCTGGTACGCACGCTGCTGCTGCAGGCAGCCAACGAGAACCCGCGGGTGCTCAAGGAGCCGGCACCGATCGTGTACTTCCTGAACTTCGGCGAGAGTACCCTGGACCACGAACTGCGCATGCACGTGCGTGACCTGGGCGACCGCAACCCGGTACTCGACGAGATCAACCGCTACATCAACAAGGAATTCAAGCGCCAGCACATCAACATCTCGTTCCGCCAGATGGAGGTGTACCTGAAGAACATGCAGGGCCAGGAGTACAAGATGGTACCGGTCGAAGCGCCGAACAAGACCGTGCTGCCCGAGCCCCCCACCGATGCGCCAGGAGATGGCCGTTGAAATCCCTCGACGAACTGACCTTCGACAACCGCTTCGCCCGCCTGGGCGATGCGTTCTCCACCCACGTGCTGCCCGAGCCGATTGCCGAGCCGCGCCTGGTCGTGGCCAGCGACACGGCCATGGCACTGCTCGACCTGGACCCTACCGAGGCGCATTCCCCGGTGTTCGCCGAGCTGTTCAGCGGACACAAGCTGTGGGCCGAGGCCGAGCCGCGGGCGATGGTGTATTCGGGGCATCAGTTCGGTTCGTACAACCCGCGCCTGGGTGACGGTCGCGGGCTGTTGCTGGGCGAGGTGTACAACGCTGCCGGCGAGCACTGGGACCTGCACCTCAAGGGTGCCGGGCAGACGCCGTATTCACGCATGGGCGATGGCCGTGCGGTGCTGCGCTCGTCGATCCGCGAGTTCCTCGCCTCCGAGGCCCTGCACGCGCTGGGCATCCCCAGCAGCCGCGCGCTGTGCGTGATCGGCTCGAGCACGCCGGTGTGGCGCGAAACCCAGGAGCGCGCGGCGATGGTGCTGCGCCTGGCGCCCAGCCATGTGCGCTTTGGCCACTTCGAATACTTCTACTACACCCGCCAACCCGAGCAGCAGCGCGAGCTGGCCGAGCACGTGCTCAACCTGCACTTTGCCGAGTGCCGCGAGCAGCCCGAGCCGTACCTGGCGATGTTCCGTACCATCGTCGAACGCAATGCCGAGTTGATTGCGCGCTGGCAGGCCTATGGTTTCTGCCACGGGGTGATGAACACCGACAACATGTCGATTCTGGGCATCACCTTCGACTTCGGGCCGTTTGCCTTCCTCGACGACTTCGATGCCGGCTTCATCTGCAACCATTCCGACGACCAGGGGCGCTACAGCTTCAGCAACCAGGTGCCGATCGCACACTGGAACCTGAGCGCGCTGGCCCAGGCGCTGACGCCGTTCATCAGCGTCGAGGCGCTGAAGGAAACGCTGGGGCTGTTCCTGCCGTTGTACCAGGCCCATTACCTGGACCTGATGCGTCGACGCCTGGGGCTGACCGAGGCGCGCGATGACGATTCGGCGCTGGTCGAGCGCTTGCTGGGGCTGATGAACAAGGGCGCTGTGGACTACACGCTGTTCTTCCGCAAGCTGGGTGATCAGCCGGCGGCGCAGGCCGTGCGGGTGGTGCGCGACGATTTCGTCGACCTGGCCGGGTTCGATGCCTGGGCGGTGGAGTACCTGGCGCGCCTGGACCAGGAGCCGGGCAATGCCGAAGGCCGGCGCGCGCGGATGCACGCGGTGAACCCGCTGTACATTCTGCGCAACTACCTGGCGCAGCGTGCCATCGAGGCGGCTGAAGGCGGGGATTACGAGGAAGTGCGACGCCTGCACCAAGTGCTGACACGGCCGTTCGAGGAACAGCCGGGGATGCAGGCCTATGCCGAACGCCCACCCGAGTGGGGCAAGCATCTGGAGATCAGTTGTTCATCCTGATGGGCCGGGGTTGACCGATTCGCCAGCAAGGCTGGCTCCTACAGGTTAGCGCCGTCCGTAGGAGCCAGCCTTGCTGGCGAAAAGACATCAGACCCACCAGTTCAGCAACGTCTCATCCTCGTCGTCATCGAGGTTCTGGTAGATGTTGGCGTAATACCACTGCACCCCCGTCGCCTCCCGAAACCGGTCGAATACCGGGCGAATCGCCTCGAACCCATTGCTCGCCGGCACTGCCAGCGTCAGGTTGCCTTTGTAGCGACCGTCCAGCGTGCCGCCCAGCAACGTCTGCACCTCGCTTTCCAGCGTGTCGACGGCATTCTGGGGCAGCTCGTTGGCGTAGATATGAATGCAAAAATTGCCACCCCTGCGCACTACCTCGACATGCTGATCGGGGATGGCCGTGCAGATGATGTCGCCGCGCGCCATGTTCAGCGCCAGCCCCGGCGACGACAGCAGTTCATAGGTATGTTCGCCCACTTCGCGCACCGGCACGCTTTCGAACACCGGCTCGCCGTTCTTCTTTCTGTCGACGAATACGCGAATGTGCGGTGAATGCTGGCAATCCATCGGTCTGTCCCTGGCCTGTTCAGAAAGGCCGCATGCTAAACCATTACAGCCTCTTCGCCAGCATCGCTGGCTTATCTGGCAGGCTATGGCATCTTGCAATCCACCCTCATCACCTCCAGATACCCAACATCACCTGACGCATCCGGACTCCCACCATGACCGACCCCCTCCACATCCCCTGCCCCCACTGCAACGGCCTCAACCGCATCCCCGCCGCACGCCTGAGGGACGCACCCAAGTGCGGGCGCTGCAAGGGTGAGGTGCTATTGCATAAACCATTCGAATTGAAACAGGGCGACTACGCCAGCCAGATCAAGGGCGACCTGCCATTGCTGATCGATGTGTGGGCCGACTGGTGCGGGCCCTGCAAGGCGTTCGGCCCGGTCTTCGAACAGGCCGCCGGCCAACTGGCCGGACGCTGCCGCCTGGCCAAGCTCGACAGCGAAGCCAATCAGCAACTGGCCGGGCAACTGGGCATACGCTCCATTCCCAGCCTGATCCTGTTCAAGAATGGCCGCGAAGTGGCGCGCCAGAGCGGCGCCTTCCCACTCCAGCAACTGCTGGAATGGCTGCGCAGCCAGGGGGTCTAGGCGTTTTCCAGCAGCGTATGCAGTTCGACGAACTGCTGGGTCAGCTTGTGCCGCGGTTCCAGGTGAATCAGCGGCAGGCTGGCCTGGTGGGACTCACGCATCTTCACCGAGCTGTTGAGGTACACCGGCAGCACCGGCAAGCCTTCGGCAATCAGTTCGTCGAGCATCTGCTGCGGCAGGCTGGCGCGCGCCTGGAACTGGTTGACCACGATGCCCTCGACTTCCAGGCCCTCGTTGTGGTCTTCCTTGAGCTCTTCGATCTCGGCCAGCAGGCCGTACAGCGCCTGACGCGAGAAGCTGTCGCAGTCGAAGGGGATCAATACGCGATCAGCGGCGATCAACGCTGAAACCGCATAGAAGTTCAGCGCAGGCGGGGTGTCCAGGTAGATGCGGTCGTAATCGTCGGAGAGCTCGTCCAGCAGCTTTCGCAGTTTGTTGATCTTGTGCTTGGCCTCGAGCTTGGGCTGCAGGTCGGCCAGCTCTGCCGTGGCGGTCACCACATGCAGGTTGTCGAACGGGGTTTCATAGATGTCGACCTTGTTCTTCTTGGCGAACGGCCCCGAGGACAGGGTCTGCTTGAAGAAGTCGGCAATGCCCATGGGAATGTCCTCGCCGGTCAGGCCGGTGAGGTACTGGGTCGAGTTGGCCTGGGCGTCCAGGTCGATCAACAGGGTTCGATAGCCTTCGTTGGCACTGACGGCCGCCAGGTTGCAGGCAATGCTCGACTTGCCCACGCCACCTTTCTGATTGAACACCACGCGCCGCATGAACAGACCTCCATGTGAAAGGAACTACCGAGTATGTGAGGGTTGCGCCGGTTTAGCCAGTGCCTTTCAGCCCTGCGTCTGGGCCTGGCGGATCAACAGTTCGGTGAACGCCCGGGCCATCGCCGACACGTCCTCGCGTCGCTGCGCCAGCCATACCGCTGTCACCGCGTCGGCGTCGAGCAAGGTGCGGTACACCACCCCGTCGATGCGCATGCGCTTGAACGACGCCGGCAGCACCGACACCCCAAGCCCCGCCGATACCAGGCCGATGATGGTCATGGCCTCGCCTGCCTCCTGGGCAAAGTGCGGGCTGAAGCCGGCCGAGCGCGCCAGGCTGAGCAACTGCGCGTGCAGGCCGCTGCCGTAGCTGCGCGGGAAGAACACGAACGGCTCCTGGGCCAGGGCCGCCAGCGGCAGGCCCTGCTCGTTGCCCTGGGCCAGCGGGTGCGCGGCATTGAGCACCGCCACCAGCGGCTCGCGGAACAGTTCGGTGATCACCACGCCATCGGGCACGCTCATCGGGCGCATCAGGCCGACCTCGATGGACTCGTCGAGCAAGGCATCCACCACGTCGCGGCTGCTCATTTCCTTGAGGTTCAGGTGCACCGCCGGGAAGCGCTGGCGAAACGCATTGATGGCCTTGGGGATGCTGGAGTTGAACGGCGCCGAGGAGGTGAAGCCGATCTTCATCTCACCCAGCTCGCCGAGCTGGGCACGCCGCGCCACGTCGGCGGCCTTGTCGACCTGCGCCAGCACCTGGCGCGCCTCGTCGAGAAACAGCCGGCCGGCTTCGCTGAGCGCCACCCGTCGGTTGGTACGCTCGAACAGGCGTGCACCCAGCTCCTGCTCCAGGGCCTGGATCTGCTGGCTCAGCGGCGGTTGAGAGATGCCCAGTTGTTGTGCGGCACGGCCAAAATGCAGCTCTTCGGCCACGGCGATGAAGTAGCGAAGGTGGCGCAGTTCCATGGCAACTCCAATAGGTCGTAAAACCTCTTAAACAGGTCGAACAATATATTGGAAAAGATCAATAGCCAGCTATATGCTTTTTTCACTGCCTGCGAGGCCGTGCCCCTTTCGAGGTCCCCGTGAAAACTGCTGTTGCCCATGAGCTGCCCCCTACCCCGGCGAGCACCGCCGCCTCCCTGAACGAAAGCTGGATCGAGAAAGGCACCCCTGCGTTCATGCGCACGGTGCTGGCGTTGTTCTGTGGCGGCTTTGCCACCTTCGCCCTGCTGTACTGCGTGCAGCCGATGATGCCGCTGCTGTCCCACGAGTTCTCCATCAATGCCGCCCAGAGCAGCCTGGTGCTGTCGGTGTCGACCGGCCTGCTGGCGTTCGGGCTGCTGGTAACCGGGCCGATTTCCGACCGCGTCGGGCGCAAGCCGGTGATGGTGTTCGCCCTGTTCTGCGCCGCGCTGTGCACCATCGCCAGCGCATTGATGCCCAGCTGGCACGGCGTGCTGGCCATGCGTGCCCTGGTGGGCCTGTCGCTGAGCGGGCTGGCGGCGGTGGCCATGACCTACCTGAGCGAAGAGATTCATCCGCAGCACATCGGCCTGGCCATGGGGCTGTACATCGGCGGCAACGCCATCGGCGGCATGAGCGGGCGCCTGATCACCGGGGTACTGATCGACTTCGTCAGCTGGCACACCGCGATGCTGGTGATCGGCGGCCTGGCACTGGTCGCGGCGGCAGTGTTCTGGAGGATCCTGCCCGAGTCGCGCAACTTCAGTGCACGCTCGATGAACCCGCGCAGCCTGCTGAACGGCTTCACCCAGCACTTTCGCGACGCCGGGCTGCCGTGGCTGTTTCTGGAAGCGTTCCTGCTGATGGGCGCCTTCGTCACGCTGTTCAACTACATCGGCTACCGGCTGCTCGCCGAGCCGTACCACATGAGTCAGGCGCTGGTGGGGCTGCTGTCGGTGGTGTACCTGGCAGGCATCTACAGCTCGGCGCAGATCGGCGCACTGTCGGACAAGCTGGGGCGGCGCAAGGTGTTCTGGATGAGCATCCTGCTGATGTTCGGTGGGTTGCTGCTGACGCTGTTCTCGCCCCTGGTGCTGGTGATCGTCGGCATGCTGGTGTTCACCTTCGGCTTCTTTGGCGCGCATTCGGTGGCCAGCAGCTGGATCGGCCGGCGTGCGCTCACGGCCAAGGGGCAGGCCTCTTCGCTGTATCTGTTCAGCTATTACGCGGGGTCGAGCGTGGCGGGCACGGCAGGCGGGGTGTTCTGGCATTACGGTGGGTGGAACGGCATCGGGCTGTTCATCGGCAGCCTTCTGGTGATCGCACTGCTGGTGGCGTTGCACCTGAGCAAGCTGCCGGCGCTGCCGGGGAATGTGAAGGGCTGATACCCCTCGCCGGCAAGGCCGGCTCCTACCAGGAGCCGGCCTTGCCGGCGAAGCTGTTCAGTTGATGATTTCGACCAGGTCGACATCGATCTCGCGGGACATCAGGTTCTTCTCGACCTCACCGGTCAGCTTGACCTTGGTCTTGTCGTTGAAGGCCACCGCCGGCAAGTCTTCGTTGTCGATCTCGACGGTGATGGTGCCGCTGGCATCCTTGAATTCGTACTTGTCGTCGTTGTTGAGCTTCTTGACCACAAAGCCCTGCAGTACCACCGGGGTATCGTCGGCGGCGTCGTTGGCTGCCGCGACCGTGGTGACCGGCTGGGCGCCAGGGCCGGTGTAGCCGGCGGCCATCGCGCCAGTGGTGAACAGCGGGGCAAGCAGCAGAGCCAGGTAACGAGTTTTCATGGTGGGCATTCCGTTTCAAGTGGGGATGCGCTCAGGTTAATCCCCACGCCTGAACTGAAGCTTAATGCGCGATGGTGGGAAACCCGATCAGGCCAGCAACGCGGTGAGGCTCAGAATCGGCATAAGGATGGCCAGCCCGATGAACAGCATCACACCGCCCGTCATCGCCAGCATCAATGGCTCAAACAAGCCCAGGGCTCGTTCAACCCTTACGCCCGGCAGCAAACCGTGCCACCTCAGGCGACGCCGCAGTGCATGCAACGCGAGCCGTGCGAACACGCCGGCGGCGAACAGCACACCGGCAAACGGCAGCGCAAAGCGCTGCCCGCTCTCGTTCAGCGCCATCGAAACGCGGATCGTGGCCGGCAACGCTTGCTGGTGATGGGCGAATATCTGCACGACATCAGGGATCACGACACCCAGCAGGAACGCGAAGATGGCCAGCACGGCGCACATCAGTATCGCCGGATACAGCAACGCCAGGCGGATGCCCTGACGCGTCAGTTGCTGGTTGTCACCGTGCTCGGCAAGCCGTTGGCAGGTTGCCGCCAGCAGGGGATGCTGTACTGCGCGGGTATCCTTGGGCACGGGTTCCTTCCTTGAATGGCACGGCTGTGCATCGAGGTCGGAATGGTAAGGGAGGGGGCTTGGACGGGCAGTAGGACGGATCGGCGGGGGAGCGTGAAAAGTCAGTGGCGGGGCCGCGATACGCGGCACCCGCCAGGCAGTTGCCCGTTACTGGTGGTACTGCGCAGACAGTTCGTGCACGGCGTGGATGAAGGCACCGGCATGTTCCGGATCGACTTCCGGGGTGATGCCATGGCCCAGGTTGAACACGTGGCCGGTCCCGTGGCCATAGCTGGCCAGGATACGCCCGACTTCGGCGCGGATGGCCTCGGGCTTGGCGTAGAGCACGGTCGGGTCCATGTTGCCCTGCAGGGCCACCTTGCTGCCCACGCGCTGGCGCGCCTCACCGATGTCGCAGGTCCAGTCCAGGCCCAGGGCGTCGGCGCCGGCATCAGCAATGCTTTCCAGCCACAGGCCGCCGTTCTTGGTGAACAGGATCACCGGCACCTTGCGCCCTTCGTGCTCGCGGATCAGGCCGCTGACGATCTTGCGCATGTAGGCCAGGGAGAACTCCTGGTACGCCGCCGCCGACAGGTTGCCACCCCAGGTGTCGAAGATCTGCACGGCCTGTGCGCCGGCCAGGATCTGCCCGTTGAGGTAGCTGACCACCGACTGCGCGAGCTTGTCGAGCAGCAGGTGCATGGCCTGCGGGTTGTCGTAGAGCATGGCCTTGGTCTTGCGAAAGTCCTTGGACGAGCCGCCTTCGACCATGTAGGTGGCCAGGGTCCACGGGCTGCCGGAGAAGCCGATCAGCGGCACACGGCCGTTGAGCTCGCGGCGGATGGTGCTGACCGCATCCATCACGTAGCCCAGGTCCTTTTGCGGGTCGGGGATCGGCAGCGCCTCGATGTCGGCCAGGGTGCTGATGACTTTCTTGAAGCGCGGGCCTTCGCCGGTTTCGAAATACAGGCCCTGGCCCATGGCATCAGGGATGGTCAGGATGTCCGAGAACAGGATCGCGGCGTCCAGCGGGTAGCGGTCCAGCGGCTGCATCGTGACCTCGCAGGCGAACTGCGGGTTCATGCACAGGCTCATGAAGTCACCGGCCTTGGCGCGGCTGGCGCGGTACTCCGGCAGGTAGCGGCCGGCCTGGCGCATCATCCACACCGGGGTGACGTCTACGGGTTGCTTGAGCAGGGCGCGCAGAAAACGATCGTTCTTCAAGGCAGTCATGTCGGCATCCGGAAAAAAAGTGGGGGCATTTTCTCAGACACCAACGTAAAAGGCACGGTATGAACCGTGCCTTTTGTCTATCGACCTGTGGTAGGTCAATAGATTTAGTTAAAAGCTTCGCCGGCAAGGCCGGCTCCTACAGGTTTGGCAGGAGCCAGCCTTGCTGGCGAAGAGGCCCGATCAGACCTCCAGGTAGTCCAGGATCCCCTCGGCGGCATTGCGCCCCTCGAAGATAGCCGTCACCACCAGGTCCGAACCGCGCACCATGTCGCCACCGGCAAACACCTTGGGGTTGCTGGTCTGGTGCTTGAAGCGGTTCTGCTCCGGCGCCACCACACGGCCCTGGCTGTCGGTCTGGATGCTGAACTGCTCGAACCACGGCGCAGGGCTGGGGCGGAAACCGAAGGCGATGACCACAGCGTCCGCCGGGATGATCTCTTCGGAACCCGGAATCGGCTCGGGGCTGCGACGGCCACGGGCATCCGGCTCGCCGAGACGGGTCTCGACCACCTTCACGCCCTCGACCTTGTCTTCCCCCACGATCGCGATCGGCTGGCGGTTGTAGAGGAACTTCACGCCCTCCTCCTTGGCGTTCTTCACCTCCTTGCGCGAGCCGGGCATGTTCGCTTCGTCACGCCGGTAGGCACAGGTCACGGCCTTGGCGCCCTGGCGGATGGAGGTGCGGTTGCAGTCCATCGCGGTGTCGCCACCGCCCAGCACCACGACCTTCTTGTCCTTCATGTCGACGAAGTCTTGCGGGGACTTTTCAAAGCCCAGGTTGCGGTTGACGTTGGCGATCAGAAAATCCAGCGCGTCGTGCACACCCGGCAGGTCTTCGCCAGGGAAGCCACCCTTCATGTAGGTGTAGGTGCCCATGCCCATGAACACCGCATCGAATTCCTCGAGCAACTGGTCCATGGTGACGTCCTTGCCCACCTCGGTGTTCAGGCGGAACTCGATGCCCATGCCGGTGAAGACTTCGCGGCGGTTGCTGAGCACGGTCTTTTCCAGCTTGAACTCGGGGATGCCGAAGGTCAGCAGGCCGCCGATCTCGGGGTTCTTGTCGAACACCACCGGGGTTACCCCGCCGCGCACCAGCACGTCGGCACAACCCAGGCCCGCCGGGCCGGCACCGATCACCGCGACGCGCTTGCCGGTGGGCACCACCTTGGACATGTCCGGGCGCCAGCCCATGGCGAAGGCGGTGTCGGTGATGTACTTCTCCACCGAGCCGATGGTCACCGCGCCGAAGCCGTCGTTGAGGGTACAGGCACCCTCGCACAGGCGGTCCTGCGGGCACACCCGGCCGCACACTTCGGGCAGGGTGTTGGTCTGGTGCGACAGTTCCGCGGCGGCGAGGATGTTGCCCTCCGACACCAGCTTGAGCCAGTTGGGAATGAAGTTGTGCACCGGGCACTTCCATTCGCAGTACGGGTTGCCACAGCCCAGGCAGCGGTGGGCCTGTTCGGCCGACTGCTGGGGTTTGAAGGGCTCGTAGATTTCCACGAACTCTTTCTTGCGTTGACGCAACAGTTTCTTCTTCGGATCCTTGCGCCCGACCTCGATGAACTGGAAGTCATTACTCAGACGTTCAGCCATGTTCAAAACCTCATCAAACTCTTCAGGCGCATATCACTGCGGGTTGGCACGGGTGCTGGACAGCAGGTTCTTCAGGTTGGCCGCCTTCGGCTTGACCAGCCAGAAGCGACGCACGTAGTCATCCAGGTTTTCCCAGAGCTCACGACCCCATTCGCTGTTGGTTTCTTCGACGTATTCACCCAGCACGCGCTGCAGGTGGCTACGATATGCCTCCATCGCCTCGCCGCTGATACGCTGGATCTCCACCAGTTCGTGGTTGACCTTGTCGACGAAGCTGTTGTCCTGGTCGAGCACGTAGGCAAAACCACCGGTCATCCCGGAACCGAAGTTGTAACCGGTCTTGCCCAATACGCAGACAAAGCCCCCGGTCATGTATTCACAGCAGTGATCGCCCGTGCCCTCGACGATGGCGTGGGCACCGGAGTTGCGCACCGCGAAGCGCTCACCCGCGGTACCGGCGGCGAACAGCTTGCCGCCCGTGGCGCCGTACAGACAGGTGTTGCCGACGATGGCGCTGTGCTGGGTTTCGAACGGGCTGCCCGCTGGCGGCACGATCACCAGTTTGCCGCCGGTCATGCCCTTGCCGACATAGTCGTTGGCATCACCTTCGAGGTACATGTTCAGGCCACCGGCGTTCCACACCCCGAAGCTCTGCCCGGCAGTGCCCTTGAAGCGGAAGGTCAGCGGCGCCTTGGCCATGCCCTGGTTGCCGTGCAGGCGGGCGATTTCACCGGAGATCCGCGCGCCGATGGAGCGGTCGCAGTTGCAGATATCCAGCTCGAATTCGCCGCCGGCCAGGTCACGTATCGCCGGCAGGGCCATCTGCACCATCTTCTCGGCCAGCACGCCCTTGTCGAACGGCGGGTTGCGGTCCACTTCGCAGAACTGCGGCTTGTCGGCCGGAACGTGCGGGCTGCCCAGCAACGGGCTGAGGTCCAGGTGCTTCTGCTTCTCGGTTTCACCGGGGAGCATTTCCAGCAGGTCGGTACGCCCGATCAGCTCGCCCAGGCTGCGCACGCCCAGCCTGGCCAGCCATTCACGGGTTTCCTCGGCCACGTAGGTGAAGAAGTTGACCACCATGTCGACGGTGCCGATGTAGTGGTCCTTGCGCAGTTTTTCGTTCTGCGTGGCCACGCCGGTGGCGCAGTTGTTCAGGTGGCAGATGCGCAGGTACTTGCAGCCCAGGGCGATCATCGGTGCGGTGCCGAAGCCGAAGCTCTCGGCGCCGAGGATCGCGGCCTTGACCACGTCCAGGCCGGTTTTCAGGCCGCCATCGGTCTGTACCCGCACCTTGCCGCGCAGGTCGTTGCCGCGCAGGGTCTGGTGGGTTTCGGCCAGGCCCAGTTCCCACGGCGCACCGGCATACTTGATGGAGGTCAGCGGCGAGGCGCCGGTACCACCGTCGTAGCCGGAGATGGTGATCAGGTCGGCATAGGCCTTGGCCACGCCGGCGGCGATGGTGCCTACCCCGGCTTCGGCCACCAGCTTGACCGAGACCAGCGCCTGCGGGTTGACCTGCTTCAGGTCGAAGATCAGCTGCGAGAGGTCTTCGATCGAGTAGATGTCATGGTGCGGCGGTGGCGAGATCAGGGTCACGCCCGGCACCGCATAGCGCAGCCTGGCGATCAGGCCGTTGACCTTGCCGCCCGGCAGCTGGCCGCCCTCGCCCGGCTTGGCGCCCTGGGCCACCTTGATCTGCAGCACTTCGGCGTTGACCAGGTATTCGGGAGTGACGCCGAAGCGGCCGGTGGCCACCTGCTTGATCTTGGAACTGCGGATGGTGCCGTAGCGGGCCGGGTCTTCGCCGCCCTCGCCGGAGTTGGAGCGCGCGCCCAGGCGGTTCATCGCCTCGGCCAGGGCTTCGTGGGCCTCAGGCGACAGCGCGCCCAGGGAAATACCCGCCGAGTCGAAGCGCTTGAGGATGGCCTCCAGCGGCTCGACTTCGCTCAGGTCCAGCGGCTGCTCCAGGGTTTTCACCTTGAGCAGGTCGCGGATCATCGACACCGGACGCTTGTCGACCAGTGCGGTGTATTCCTTGAACTTGGCGTAGTCGCCCTGCTGCACGGCGGCTTGCAGGGTATTGACCACGTCCGGGTTGTAGGCGTGGTATTCACCACCGTGCACGAACTTGAGCAGACCGCCCTGCTGGATCGGCTTGCGCGGGCTCCAGGCTTCGGCGGCCAGCAGCTTCTGCTCGTTCTCGATGTCGACGAAGCGCGCGCCCTTGAGGCGGCTGGCCACGCCACGGAAGCTCAGGTTGACCACTTCCTCGGACAGGCCCACGGCTTCGAACAGCTGCGCGCCCCGGTAGGAACCGATGGTCGAGATGCCCATCTTGGAGAGGATCTTGAGCAGGCCCTTGGAGATGCCCTTGCGGTAGTACTTGAACACTTCGTCCAGGTCGCCGAGCACTTCGCCGGTGCGGATCAGGTCGGCCAGCACCTCGTAGGCAAGATACGGGTACACCGCCGAGGCGCCGAACCCGATCAGCACCGCGTAGTGGTGTGGATCGCGGGCGGTTGCGGTCTCGACCAGGATGTTGCTGTCGCAGCGCAGGCCCAGTTCGGTCAGGCGATGGTGCACGGCGCCCACGGCCAGCGACGCATGCACCGGCAGCTTGCCGGGTGCGATATGACGGTCGCTCAGTACCAGCTGGGTCTTGCCGCTGCGCACGGCTTCTTCGGCCTGTTCGGTGATGTTGCGCACGGCCGCTTCCAGGCCGATGCTTTCCTCGTAGTTGAGGTCGATCACCTGGCGTTCGAAGCCCGGGCGGTCGAGGTTCATCAGCGAGCGCCACTTGGCCGGCGAAATCACCGGCGAGCTGAGAATCACCCGCGAGGCGTGTTCGGGGGACTCCTGGAAGATGTTGCGCTCGGCACCCAGGCAGATCTCCAGCGACATCACGATGGCTTCGCGCAGCGGGTCGATCGGCGGGTTGGTGACCTGCGCGAACTGCTGGCGGAAGTAGTCGTAGGTGGAACGAACGCGTTGCGACAGGATCGCCATCGGCGTGTCGTCGCCCATCGAGCCCACGGCTTCCTGGCCCTGCTCACCCAACGGGCGCAGCACCTGGTCACGCTCCTCGAAGGTGACCTGGAACATCTTCATGTACTGCTTGAGCTGGTCGCCGTCGTAGCTGGCCACGCCCTGGTCGTCGCTCAGGTCGGCCTGGATGCGCAGGGCATTCTGGCGCAACCAGCGCTTGTACGGGTGGCGCGACTTGAGGCGGTTGTCGATCGCATCGGTGTCGAGGATCTGGCCGGTCTCGGTGTCGAGCGCGAAGATCTGCCCCGGGCCCACGCGGCCCTTGGCGATGACGTCTTCGGGCTTGTAGTCCCACACGCCGATTTCCGACGCCAGGGTGATATAGCCGTTCTTGGTGGTGACCCAGCGCGCCGGGCGCAGGCCGTTGCGGTCGAGCAGGCACACGGCATGGCGGCCTTCGGTGAGCACGATGCCCGCCGGGCCGTCCCAGGCTTCCATGTGCATGGAGTTGTATTCATAGAACGCGCGCAGGTCGGGGTCCATGGTCTCGACGTTCTGCCAGGCCGGCGGTACCAGCATGCGCACGCCACGGAACAGGTCGATGCCACCGGTGACCATCAGCTCGAGCATGTTGTCCATCGACGAGGAGTCGGAGCCCACGCGGTTGACCAGCGGGCCGAGCTCTTCCAGATCCGGGATCAGGTCGTTGGCGAACTTGGTACGCCGCGCCTGGGCCCAGTTGCGGTTGCCGGTGATGGTGTTGATCTCGCCGTTGTGGGCGAGGAAGCGGAATGGCTGGGCCAGCGGCCATTTGGGCAGGGTATTGGTGGAGAAGCGCTGGTGGAACACGCAGATCGCGGTCTGCAGGCGCTCGTCGCTCAGGTCCGGATAGAAGGCGGTGAGGTCCGCCGGCATCATCAGGCCTTTGTAGATGATGGTCTTGTGCGAAAAGCTGCAGATGTAGTGTTCGGCATCGGCGGCGTTGGCCACCGACGAGCGACGCCGGGCACTGAACAGCTTGATCGCGAATTCCTGATCGCTCAGGCCTTCGCCACCGACGAACACCTGCTCGATCTGCGGCAGGCGCTCCAGCGCCAGGCGACCGAGCACGCTGGTGTCGATCGGCACCTTGCGCCAGCCCACCAGGCTCAGGCCGGCAGCGAGGATCTCGCGGTTCATGTTGTCGCGCGCGGCTTCGGCCTTGGCGGTGTCCTGGTTGAAGAACACCATGCCGACCGCGTACTGGCGGGGCAGCTCGCTGCCGAACTGTTCCAGGGCCACGGCCCGCAGGAACCGATCGGGCTTCTGCATCAGCAGCCCGCAGCCGTCGCCGGTCTTGCCGTCGGCGTTGATCCCACCACGGTGGGTCATGCAGGTCAGGGCCTGGATAGCCGTTTGCAAAAGGTGGTGGCTGGGTTCGCCCGTCATATGGGCGATCAGGCCGAAACCACAGTTATCCTTGAATTCTTCGGGATGGTACAGACCTGTTTTCATAGACACTTTCTCACCAGGTTCGCCTCTCACCAAGGCAAATCTCTTTTTAATACAACCACTTACCATCCACGCCGAACGAACGTCAGCTTTGCGGGGGCAATACGGATGCCATTGTTGCACAGCGACAGTGAAGCCCACAAATTTACTGACGCGTCAGTGAAAATCCATGTCGCATTTTTGAATGTTTTTATACAAGAATCCGTGGTAACGGAATTGCTTGAGTCTGAAGCGTTTCAGCCTGGACTGCAACAGGGGCTTGTGGCCGGCAGTCTGGGACAGAAAAGCCTGCCGCGTGTTACGCAGCAGGCTAGACCGGGGTTCAGGAGTCGCTCAGCAGGTGGCGGGGGTAGTGCCACCCGACCATGTATCAGCGGGTCGCAGCCAGTTCTTGTTGGACGCTGGCAACGGTACGAGGCCAAGGTTTACCAGCCTGGACCTTGGCTGGCAAGGTTTTGATTGCAGCGACGGCTGCATCGCGGCTGGAGAAGTTGCCGTAGGTGATCACGTACAGGGGTTTGCCCTGCAGGGTTTTCTTGAAGTAGCGATAGTCGCCACCCTCGGCCTTGACGAACGCCTGGGCCGATGCCTCGGAACTGGTGCCCAGGATCTGCACCACGTAGTTGCCTGGCGCCTGGCCGCTGTACCAGCTACCGCCCGCAGCGGGCTTGGCAGCGGGTTTTTCTGCAGGTTTGGGTGCCGGCTTGGCCGTGGCCACCTGCACGGGCGCAGGGGCGGGCTTGGCGGCAGGTGCAACCGGCTTGCTGGCCACTGGCGCGGCAGGCTGCTGCGCCGGTACAACCGGCTGGGCCATCGTAGGCGCCGGGCCTGCAGTGACACCGGCGGGCGGTGCAGTGGTGGTAACGGTAGGCGGCTGCAGTGCAGTGTCGCCAGCCGGGCCGGATTCCTCGCCATCACCCATGCCGGCCGCCTCGGCCAGCGGGCCGCGCATCACCGGCTGGGACTGGCCCACCAGTGGCAGCGGCATCGGCTGCGAAGAACCGGCGAACTCGATGGCCGGGCCACCGTTGTTCGACTGGGCATTGCCCGGCTTGCCCTGGCCCAGGGGCAGTTGCGCCTGCTCGGCAGGCGCAGTGGCCGGCGCCTGGTCGCCCTTCTTGGGCATCAGCACGGCTGCCGCCACGGCAACCACTACCACGGCAGACAACGCCAGCACGTGTTTCTTCGGCATATTGAACCCCATTGATGGTCGCTTCACCGGCGAGCGGGTGGCGAGCATGGCTTCGATCATGGTATCGCGGGCCACCTGGTTGATTGCTCCAGGCCAGCCGTCCGAGTTTTCGTGAATCTCGGCGATCTGCTCGCTGGTGAACACCTCGATGCCACGCCCGGCACCTTCCAGACGCTGCTCCAGGTATTCCCGGGTTTCGTCCTCGGTGTAGGGCTGCAACTCGATGACGTGGAAACGCTCCTGCTCGGCATTGAGTTCATCCAGGGCTGCGATCAGTGACGGCTCGCCGAACAGGAACACGTGCGGGCGACCTTCCGGTGTGCCCGCCGCCAGTTCCAGCAAGGCTTGGAGTGCCGACTCGCCAAGTTGTTCCGCATCGTCCACCAGCAAGTAGACTTCCTGACCGGTCAGCGCCAGCTGCACGATCTGGGCGAGGATCTCGGTGACTTGCGCCTTGGCCACGTTCAGCGACTGCGCCACCTGGGCCAGCAGGCCGGCTGCATCGCCGGCGCCACGCGCCGAAACCACCACGCTGAGCACCGACTGCTTGTTGGTGCTGGCCACCAGGGCCTGGCGCAGCAGGGTCTTGCCGCTGCCCAGAGGGCCTGTGACCACCAGCAGCAACTGGCTGTAGCGGGCCAGGTGATGCAACTGGCCCAGCACCGGCTTGCGCTGGGCAGGGAAGAACTTGAAGCCAGGCACCCGCGCAGCGAAGGGGTCATGGTTCAACTGGTAATGGCCGAGAAAGGCCTCGTCGGCATGCAAACTAGTCATCGAACTCTCGTCAACCTCAAAGCTGGGCCACGATTGCGCGGTAATCCGCCGCCAGCGTGGCCTGAAGAATCTCTTGCGGATAGTCGTCGGTCACCATGGCTTCGCCCATATGGCGCAGCAGGACCAGGCGCAGACGACCGTCGAGCACCTTTTTATCGACCGCCATGTGTTCCATGAAGTGGGCTGGGGTCATTTCGGCCGGAGGCACCACCGGCAGGCCGGCGCGCTGGAACAGGCGAATGCCGCGGTCGCGCTGCGCCTGGCTGATCCAGCCCAGGCGCATGGACATTTCCAGGGCCATTACCGTGCCAGCCGCCACGGCTTCACCGTGCAGCCACACACCATAGCCCATGTGGGTTTCGATGGCGTGGCCAAAGGTGTGACCGAGATTGAGCGTGGCACGCACGCCCGACTCGCGCTCGTCAGCCCCCACCACGGCCGCCTTGGCCTCGCAGGAGCGCTGGATGGCGCGGGTCAGTGCAGCCTGGTCGAGCGCACGCAGCGCATCGACATTGTCTTCGAGCCAGCCCAGAAACGGCTCGTCGCAGATCAGGCCGTACTTGATCACCTCGGCCAGGCCCGCCGACAGCTCGCGCGGCGGCAGGCTCTTGAGGCTGGCGGTATCGATCAGCACCGCGTTGGGCTGATAGAAGGCACCGACCATGTTCTTGCCCAGCGGGTGGTTGATGCCGGTCTTGCCGCCCACCGACGAGTCCACCTGGGACAGCAGCGTGGTGGGCACCTGGATGAAGTCCACGCCGCGCTGGTAGCAGGCGGCGGCAAAGCCGGCCATGTCGCCGATCACCCCGCCGCCCAGGGCGATCACGGTGGTGCGACGGTCGTGGCGCGCCGTCAGCAGGGCGTCGAAGATCAGTTGCAGGGTTTCCCAGTTCTTGAAGGCCTCGCCATCGGGCAGCACCACCGGCAGTACCGAATAGGCCCCCAGGCTGTGGGTGAGGCGTTGCAGGTAAAGGGGCGCGACAGTCTCGTTGGATACGATGGCGACCTGCTTGCCGGCAATGTGCGGCGCCAGCAGTTCAGGCTGATCCAGCAGGCCTTCGCCGATGTAGATCGGGTAGCTGCGTTCGCCCAGTTCGACCTTAAGTGTCTGCATGTGTCCCCACAAAGAACAAAGGCGCGGCATCGAAGACCCGACCCGCGCAATAACGAAGTGCCCTGCCAGGGCATGACTGGCCGCCGAGGATAGTCAAGCCTTAACGGGGCGGCAACTTCTGCAAGCGCTCCAGAATATCCAGAACCACCATGCGCGGCGGCCGCTCGTCGGTTTCCACCACCAGGTCGGCGATTTCCCGATAAAGCGGGTCGCGCAACTCGAGCAAGGCACGCAGAGTGGCCTCCGGGTTGGCCGTGCGCAGCAGCGGCCGGTTGCGGTCACGGGCCGTACGCCCCACCTGCTGCTCCACCGAGGCGTGCAGGTAGATCACGCGCCCCCCGGCATGCAGCGCCGCACGGTTGGCATCGCGCATCACCGCGCCGCCGCCGGTGGCCAGCACCACACCGTCGGCCTCGCACAGCTCGGCGATCATCGCCTGCTCGCGATCACGAAAGCCGGGCTCGCCTTCCTTGTCGAAGATCCACGGGATGTTGGCGCCCGTGCGCAGCTCAATTTCCTTGTCGGAATCCTTGAACGGCAGGCGCAGCTCTTTGGCCAGCAAGCGACCGATGGTGCTCTTACCGGCACCCATCGGCCCTACAAGTATCAAATTTCGCACAGAATCAACGACTCACAGCAATCGCCCGGTCACTCATGATACGCGGAGTCAGGAAGACCAGCAGCTCGGATTTTTTCTCTTGGATGACAGCGCGACGAAACAGCCGCCCAACATACGGCACATCGCCGAAAAATGGCACCTTGTCGACAACATTACTTTGCACGGTGGCATACACCCCGCCGATCACGATGGTCTCGCCGTCCCCCACCTGAACCTTGGCATTCACCTCGTTCTTGCGGATCGGCGGCACGCTGTTGAGGGCATTGAGGTAGTCCGGCTCGTCCTTGGTGACCTTGACCGTCATGATCACCCGGTTGTCGGCCGTGATCTGCGGGGTCACCTCCAGCGACAGCGAGGCCTCGCGAAAGGTGGTGGACGTAGTGCCGTTGGCGCCCGACTCCTGATACGGCACCTCGGTACCCTTGAGGATGCGCGCGGTTTCCTTGTCGGCGGTGACCACCTTGGGCTGGGAGATGATTTCGCCATTGCCGGTCTTTTCCATCGCGCTGAGCTCCAGGTCGAGCAGCACACTGTCGCGCACCAACCCCAGGCCGATACCCGAGGTGGCCCGTTCCACCCCCAGGTCGACGAACGGCAGCCCGTCGGCGGCCAACCCGCCTGCGCGCAGGCCGCCGCCCAGTTGCACCGCCCCGCCCCAACGCACCCCCAGGCTTTTTTCGTAATCGACATTGGCCTCGACGATGCGCGCCTCGATCATCACCTGGCGAACCGGTACATCGAGCTGCGCGAGCAGCCGCCGCAGGTCGGCCAGGCGTGCCGACGGCTGGCTGGCAATGATGGTGTTGGTGCGCTCGTCGACCGTGATCGCGCCGGGGTCGTCGTCCTCGACCATGGCCTGGAACAGCTGCACGATGTCCCCGGCCCGCGCATGGCTGACCGTGAGCAGTTCGCGCACCAGCGTGGGCGGGGCCTGCGCCGCACGGGCCTGGGTATCGTGCCCGGCCAGTTCGGCCAAAGGCGCCACCAGCAGCACGTTGCCCTCCTGACGCCGACCCAGGCCCTTGCTGCGCAGCACCAGGTCCAGTGCCTGTTCCCAGGGCACCTCGTGCAGACGCAGGGTCACCTTGCCCTGTACTGCATCACTGGCCACCAGGTTGACCCCGGTGAAGTCGGCCAGCACCTTGAGCACCGAACGCACCTCGACATCCTGGAAACTCAACGACAGCGGCTCGCCGCCATACCCTGCCCCCTCGGCCCCAAGGCCTGCACCTGCTACCGGCAGCGCCACCATCAGTACCGCACACAGGCTGAACATCCTGTTCATCCACGACCTCCCTGGTCAGTTGACGACGTGTCGAGCCACCCCATTGGCTTCGATCACCTGCGAGCGCTCCACCCAGCCGGCGCCCTCGACCCATACCTGCTCCTCGAGCTCGACCTGCTGCGCATCGATGCGCACCACCCGCCCCTTGTCCGGCCCCAGCCGGTCACCTTCGCGCAACGGGTACAGCGCCCCCGCAACACGGATCAACGCGACCCCGCCGCGACGGTCGGCCAGGTGCCCGACCAGTTCCATCTGTTCCAGCGGCACGTGTTCCAGCGCAAATTCGAGCGCTGCGCGCGCCGGCGCGGCAAAGGGATCGCGCGCCTCCGCCAGCACCGGCGCCGGCTGCGCCACGGGGTCGACCGGCAGGCCGGACGCATAGGCCTTGAGGTGCATCTGCAGACGCAGCTGCCCACGCCCCGCCAGCGGCGCCAGGTGAAGGTCATGCAGGGTCACGCGCTCAGGCAGTGTGGCCAGGGCGTCGACAAAACCGGCCAGCGCGGCGAAGTCGCCCACCACCTGCAGGTGCACCGGCATTTCGGCATGCAGGGCCTGCGGCTGCGCCGGCAACACTTTCACCTGCTCGAACACCAGGCCCCGCCCGGCCCGGGCGACAGCCTGCAGCAGGCCGGGCATGCCGCCCGCTGGCAGCAGCCGGGCCTGGGCCTCCCGCAGGCGTTGCTCCAGGCCGAGCAAGCGGGCCTGCTGCTCGTCCAGCCGGGCGACCTGGTCTGCCTGCGCTTGCCAGGCCTGCTGCAACTCGGCCCCACGCGCCAGCGCCCGCTCAAGCGAAGCGTTCGCCCCGCGCAGGTGCAGCCCATAACCGCTACCGAGCGCCAGCAGCAGGCAAGCCGACAGCAACAGCGCCTTGTACCGCCGAGGCCACGCTGCCATCAGGTACCAGTCGAGAGCCGGGCTCATGGCTGCACCTGCGCACGGAGGTGGAACACCTCGCCGGCGGCGGTGGCCTTGATCTCCTGCAACTGCACCTCGCTCAGGCCAGGGGCCTGATCCAGATTGCGCAGCAGTTGAGTGACCGACGCCCGCCCCTGTGCCACCCCCTCCAGGCGCAGCGCGCTGCCCTCGAGCGCCAGTGCAGTCAGTTGCAACCCTTGTGGCACCCGCGTGGCCAGCGGTGCAAGCACCTGACCACCTGGGGACGCGGCGCGCAGCACGGCATCCAGCCCCTGGATGCGTTCCTGCAGCGCATCGCCCCGGGCGGTCAGGTCGGCCAGTTCTGCCAGCGGGCCCTCAAGCCGGGCGATGGCATCGCGCAGGGCCGCATTGGCCTGCCCCTGCTGCGCCAGGCGATAGACGCCATGCCGGTCCAGCAGCACCACGATGGCGACCCCCAGCAGCAGAGCCACCAGCATCAACCCCTGCAACTGCCGCACACTGCGCTGGCGTTGCCAGGCCCGCCACGGCAGCAGGTTGATATCGCGCCTCACGGGGCACGCCTCAACGCCAGCCCATAGGCCAGCGCCAGCGCGGGTTCGGCGGCATCGAACACCGTGGTTTCGATACCCAGCCGACGCTGCACTTCCAGCGCCTGGGCCGAATCGGCAGCCGCCCCGGTCACCACCAGCCGCGCCGGTGCAGGGCCCTCCAGGGCCTGCAACCAGCGTTCGATGCAGGCAGCCAACGCCTGCGGCACATCGGCCGCTGCACCCGCGTCGGCACGCCATGCCTGGTGCTGTGCATGCAGCGCCCAGTGCCCTGGCTCGACCCGCACCACGGCGACCGCGTCATCGTCCGCCCCGACCGCGCGCAACAACGCCAGGCTGTCGGTCTCGACCACCCGCGCACGCAGGCCTGCCAGCTCCAGTGCCGCCTCCAGCCCATCGAGCCAGCCCTGATGACAGGCATACACCCCCACCGCCTCGTAGCACGGGTCGTGCGCGACCGAGCCGCGGCACTCGAAATCGAAGGCCGCCTCGTCCAGGGCAAAGGGTATGAAAGGTTCGGCCTCATGGCACAGGCGGGCAAACAGGGCATCCTCTGCCAGCCCCGCCGGCACCTGCACGGTCTTGCTCAGCACGGCCGTGGCCGGAATCGCCAGCGCCGCCTCGCGCAAGGTGGCACCGCTGCGGGCCAGGGCATCGCCCAGCACCTGCGCCAGCTGTGCCGGGTCGGCCACCCGGCCGTCCTGCAGCACGCCCGCCGCCAGCGTCTGCACGGCCTGCGCACGCACCTCGAAGGCCCCTGCCACCTGCCGCAGCTGCAGCAATCGCACCGCGCAACATGAAATATCGATACCCAGCAGTGAACCGGCATCCTTGCCGAAACGTCCAAACATTGGCTTTCCCTGGCATCCGCCTGCATCGACCGGCCCCCAGACAGGGCACCGGTCAGCCCGTGCACCGCGCAACCCACGCGGCACAGTGAAAATTGCTTATAATGCCCAGCGTTTTTTCTCGTCGATCAGCCCTGCGCTCAATCCATATTTCAAACTGGACACCCCAAAGCCTTGATACGCCTGCTGAAGTTCTTCTGGTGGTCTTTCGTCGCAGTCATCTGTGCCGTCGTGCTCGGTCTGAGCGGCGCGTTTCTGTATCTTAGCCCCAGCCTGCCCTCGGTAGAGGCCCTGAGAAGCATCCAGTTGCAGATCCCTTTGCGGGTATACAGCAGCGATGGAAAGCTGATTGCCGAGTTCGGCGAGATGCGGCGTTCTCCCATCCGTTTCGCCGACATTCCCCCGCATTTCATCCAGGCTTTGCTGTCCGCCGAAGACGACAACTTCGCCAATCACTATGGGGTCGACCCCAGCAGCCTGATGCGCGCTGCAACACAATTGCTCAAGTCCGGGCACATCCAGACCGGCGGCAGCACCATCACCATGCAGGTGGCGAAGAACTTCTTCCTCAGCAGCGAACGCAGCTTCTCGCGCAAGACCAACGAGATCCTGCTGGCCCTGCAGATCGAGCGCGAGCTGACCAAGGACGAGATCCTCGAGCTGTACGTGAACAAGATCTACCTGGGCAACCGTGCCTACGGCATCGAAGCCGCAGCGCAGGTGTACTACGGCAAGTCGATCCGTGACGTGAGCCTGGCGCAGATGGCGATGATCGCCGGCCTGCCCAAGGCACCGTCGCGCTTCAACCCGCTGGCCAACCCGACGCGCGCCAAGGAGCGCCGCGACTGGATCCTGGGGCGCATGTACAAGCTGGGCAAGATCGACGAAGCCAGCTATCAGGCCGCCCTGGCCGAACCGATCAACGCCAGCTACCACGTGCCGACGCCCGAGGTGAATGCCCCGTACATCGCCGAGATGGCCCGCGCCGAGATGGTCGGCCGCTACGGCAGCGACGCCTACACCGAAGGTTTCCGCGTGACCACCACGGTGCCGAGCGACCTGCAGGAAATGGCCAACAGCGCCGTGCTCGATGGCCTCAGTGCCTACGACCACCGCCACGGCTACCGCGGCCCCGAGTCGCGCCTGCCGGGCAAGACCCAGGCCGCCTGGCTGCAGGAACTGACCAAGCTGCGCCCACTGGGCGGGCTGGAACCGGCCATCGTCACCCAGGTCGACAAGACCGGCCTGCAGGTGCTGACCAAGTCGGGCCAGACCGAGACCGTGGCCTGGGACACCATGAAATGGGCCCGCCCATTCCTCAACACCAACAGCCAGGGCCACGCCCCGCAGCAGCCTGGCGATGTGGCCCAGGTCGGCGACGTGATCCGCGTGCAACGCACCAGCGAAGGCGAACTGAAGTTCAGCCAGGTGCCGGGCGCCCAGAGCGCACTGGTGACCCTGGACCCGAACAACGGCGCCATCCGCGCTCTGGTGGGCGGCTTCTCGTTCGAGCAGAGCAACTACAACCGCGCCATGCAGGCCAAGCGCCAGCCGGGCTCGAGCTTCAAGCCGTTCGTCTACAGCGCGGCGCTGGACAACGGCTACACCGCCGCCAGCCTGGTCAACGACGCCCCTATCGTGTTCGTCGACGAGTACCTGGACAAGGTGTGGCGACCCAAGAACGACACCAACACCTTCCTTGGCCCGATCCGCATGCGCGAGGCGCTGTACAAGTCGCGCAACCTGGTATCGATCCGCCTGCTGCAGGCCATGGGCGTGGACAAGACCATCGACTACATCGCCCGTTTCGGCTTCAACAAGCAGGACCTGCCGCGCAACCTGTCGCTGGCGCTGGGCACCGCGACCCTCACGCCGATGGAGATCGCCACCGGCTGGAGCGCGTTTGCCAACGGCGGCTACAAGATCACCCCGTACCTGATCGACCGCATCGAAAGCCGCAATGGCGAGACGCTGTTCACCGCCAACCCGCCCAGCGTGCCTCGGGGGCATCAGGACGAGGCCGGGATTGGCGCCGCCGAAACGCCGATCGTCACCGATGCGGCACTGGGCGCCGACGTGAGTGCGGTGGCGCCGCAGGTGCCGGCGGTGGCCGAGCAGATCATCGACGGACGTACCAGCTACATCCTCACCAGCATGCTGCAGGACGTGATCAAGCGTGGCACCGGGCGACGTGCCCTGGCGCTGGGGCGCACCGACCTGGCGGGCAAGACCGGTACCACCAACGAGTCCAAGGATGCGTGGTTCTCCGGCTACAACGCCGACTACGTGACCACCGTATGGAGCGGCTTCGACCAGCCCGAGACCCTGGGCCGTCGCGAGTATGGCGGTACCGTGGCGCTGCCGATCTGGATGAGCTTCATGGGCGCCGCGCTCAAGGACAAGCCGATGCACACGCTGCCGCAGCCTGAAGGCATCCTCAGCCTGCGGGTGGACCCGGTGAGCGGCCGTGCGGCCACGCCGAGCACGCCTGATGCGTACTTCGAGCTGTTCAAGGCCGAAGACACCCCGCCGTCGGTCAACGAGCTGGGTGGCAGTGCGCCAGGCAGCCCGCTGCCGGCGGACGAGTCGGCGCCGATCGATCTGTTCTGATGGGGTAACCCGGGGGCTGCCCTGCAGCCCATTCGCCAGCACAATTACCAGCCCCAAACAAAAAGCCCCGACTCTCGCGAGCCGGGGCTTTTTGCTACAACGCTACAACGGCTCAGCCGTTGAACACGTCATCCACGCTCTTGAGCGGGTAGTTCTTCGGATACGGCAGGGTCGCCACACCGCTTTCGATCGCAGCCTTGGCCACGGCATCGGAAACCACGGTGATCAGGCGTGCGTCCATCGGCTTTGGAATGATGTACTCACGACCGAATTCCAGCGCGTCGACGCCGTAGGCAGCGCAGACTTCCTTGGGCACCGGCAGCTTGGCCAGGTCTTTCAGGGCGTTGGCGGCAGCGATCTTCATCTCTTCGTTGATGCGCTTGGCGCGAACGTCCAGGGCACCACGGAAGATGAACGGGAAGCCCAGTACGTTGTTGACCTGGTTCGGGTAGTCGGAACGACCGGTGGCCATGATCACGTCGCTGCGGGTGGCGTGGGCCAGCTCCGGCGAGATTTCCGGGTCCGGGTTCGAGCAGGCGAACACGATCGGGTTCGGTGCCATCGACTTGAGGCCTTCAGGGCTCAGCAGGTTCGGACCGGACAGGCCGACGAACACGTCAGCGCCTTCCAGGGCATCGGCCAGGCTGCGCTTGTCGGTAGCGTGGGCGAACACCGCCTTGTACTGGTTCAGGTCGTCACGGCCAGCGTGGATCACGCCGGTACGGTCGACCATGAAGATGTTTTCGATCTTAGCGCCCATGCTCACCAGCAGCTTCATGCAGGAGATGGCCGCAGCACCGGCGCCCAGGCAGACGATCTTGGCATCGGCGAGGGTCTTGCCCGCGATTTCCAGGGCGTTGATCATGCCGGCCGCGGTCACGATCGCGGTGCCGTGCTGGTCATCGTGGAACACCGGGATGTCGCACTGCTCGATCAGCGCGCGCTCGATCTCGAAGCACTCGGGTGCCTTGATGTCTTCCAGGTTGATGCCGCCGAAGGTGATCGAGATGCGCTTGACGGTGTCGATGAAGGCCTGCGGGCTTTCGGCATCGACTTCGATGTCGAACACGTCGATACCGGCGAAACGCTTGAACAGAACACCCTTGCCTTCCATCACCGGCTTGGACGCCAGTGGGCCCAGGTTGCCCAGGCCGAGGATGGCGGTGCCGTCGGAAATGACTGCTACCAGGTTGCCCTTGCCGGTGTACTGGTAGGCCAGCTCCGGGTCACGGGCGATTTCACGTACTGGCTCGGCAACACCCGGGCTGTAGGCCAGCGCCAGGTCGCGAGCAGTCGCGGTCGGTTTGGTGAGCTCTACGCTCAGTTTCCCCGGACGAGGCTGAGCATGGTATTCGAGAGCGGCAGTTTTCAAATCTGACATGATGGGCATTCCGCTTTTACTGTTCTGACGGACCGCCGAGGATACGCAAAGAGCAATGGGCCGACAAGACTGCCCGGTCACTTGTGTCAAGGCCTTTAGCCTACGACTTTAAGCCAAGAGCCGCAGCCCGCAAGGCTTTCAGTGTGTACAATCCATTTTTAAAATGTTCACAATTTATTATCTTTATTGTCTTTCCAGCATCGTCGGGTCGGTGAGTGGCAGCATCCAGCGCGCCTGACCCGGCTTGAGCCCGCCCTTGCGGGAACGATCCAGCACCCAACCGCGGGCTTCGACGCGCCGGCCTTCGAGGCCGTCGGTGAAATCAGGCGCAAAGTTGCGCGACAACCTGGCCGGCACCTGAAGCACCAGCGAATGGCCCAACTCGATCCAGATGGCGCCACCGCTGTGCTCGACCGACTGAACCTGGCCAGCGACCAGCGCAAAGCCGGCCTGGCGCAGGTGCCCCGGCGCGATCACCGGCGGCTGGCCCCACAGCCCCGCGCGGGCGCTGCGGGCGGCCTGTTCAGCCTGTTGATGGCAGTCGCGCAGGGCGATGTTGGGCGCTACCGCGATGCGATAACCCAGACCCTCGCCCAGCAGTTGTTCTTCCAGATTGTGACCAGAGCGGTCGAACACATGGGCCAGGGTGCGCTTGTATTTGTCGCGCGGCTCTGTACCCGGCAGCAGCTCGACCCGCCCGCCACTGGCCTTGACCAGGGCCTGCAAACGCTGGCGCGCGGCCACCGCATAGGGCTCGCTGGGCCGCCCCTTGCGCCCGATCTCGGGAGCATTGATGCCGATCAGGCGCACATTGCGCCCATCATTCAGACGCAAGGTATCGCCGTCGATCACCTGGCGTACCGCAACGCTCTGCACCCCGCCCTGGAGGTCGGCCGGCAGCGTACACAGCGCCTGCGCCGGCAACTGCCAGATCGCGGCCACAAAAAAGGCGCCCACCAGGGACGCCTTCTTCAACAGCATTGCCAAGCCCATGGGGCCAGCTTCGCGCCGTCTTACTTCTTGGCACCGAACATGCCGAAACGGTCGGCGAACTTCTGTACGCGGCCGCCGGTGTCCAGCACTTTCTGCTTACCGGTGTAGAACGGGTGGCACTCGTTGCAGACGTCGGTGGCCAGTGGGGCGCACAGGGTCGAACGGGTCTGGAACACATTGCCGCAGCTGCAGGTGACTGCGACTGCTTCATAATTCGGATGAATTTCTGGTTTCATGGTCACTTCCTCGACTGCGTGCCGCCACCCAACACCATTGTTGAATACCGCACGTAATTAGGCGGCGAATAATACCAGAGCATGCCATCAGCGCAAGTTGTCGCTTGTACCGACTGTCGTCTGCTAGGCTCGGCGGCTACCGAATTGCCCTTCAGAGACCCTGCGCGTGTCCGACGTCATCCTTCGCCTTGCCTTGCCCTCGCCCCTGCGGCGGTTGTTCGACTACAGGGCCCCGGCAAGCATGGCGCACACCGCATTCACCCCCGGCATGCGCCTGCGCGTGCCGTTCGGGCGCCGCGAGATGATCGGCATCCTGGTGGAGGTGTGCGAGCACAGCGAGGTGCCCGCCGACAAACTCAAGCCCGCCATCGCCCTGCTTGACCCGGTATCGCCGATACCGCCAGCCCTGTTCAAGCTGTGCGTGTGGACCGCGCAGTACTATCAGCACAGCCTGGGCGACACCCTGAGCTGGGCGCTGCCGGTGCTGCTGCGCCAGGGCGAGCCGGCCGAAGCGCACCAGGAACGCTTCTGGCAGGTGGCCCCGGGGGCGCGCCACGACGACCCGCGCATCGCCCGCGCACCGCGCCAGCGCGATGCCCTGGCCACCCTGGCGCAGCATCCGCACGGCGTGGCCCACGGCCTGCTGAGCAAGCTCAAACTGAGCAAGGACAGCCTCGACCTGCTGCTGGCCAAGGAGCTGGTGCAGGTGGAGGTACGCCGGCATGCCCCGCCGGCGCGCCACGAACACTGGCTGGCACAGCCCGAACTGCCGCTCAACGATGAACAGAAGGCGGCGTTTCATGCGGTGCAGGCAGGGTTCGGCAGCTTCCATGCCTTTCTGTTGGCCGGGGTCACCGGCAGCGGCAAGACCGAGGTCTACCTGCAACTGATCCGCGAGACCCTGGAGGCCGGCAAGCAGGCGCTGATCCTGATTCCGGAGATCAACCTCGGGCCGCAGACCCTGGCGCGCTTCGAGCAGCGCTTCAATGCGCGCATTGCCCTGCTGCATTCGGCAGTCAACGACCGCGAACGCCTCAAAGCCTGGCTGGCGGCCCGTGATGGCGAGGCCGACATCATCATCGGTACCCGCTCGGCGCTGTTCACGCCCATGAAGAACCCGGGCCTGATCATCATCGACGAGGAGCACGACGGCTCCTACAAGCAGCAGGAAGGCCTGCGCTATCACGCCCGCGACCTGGCCCTGGTGCGCGCGCACCAGGAGCACATCCCGATCCTGCTAGGCTCGGCCACGCCATCGCTGGAAAGCCTGCACAACGCCTACTCCGGTCGTTACGGCCTGCTGCGCATGAACCACCGCGCCGGTGGCGCCAAGGCGCCGCGCTTCCTGCGCCTGGACGTCAAGAGCCGGCCGCTGGACAGCGGCATCAGCGGGCCGATGCAACAGGCCATCGGCCAGACCCTGGCCGCCGGCCAGCAGGTGCTGGTGTTCCTCAACCGTCGCGGCTTTGCCCCCACGCTGCTGTGCCACGACTGCGGCTGGCTGTCGGAATGCCCGCGCTGCGATGCGCGCATGACCGTGCATCAGCGCTCCGGCGAACTGCGCTGCCACCACTGCGGCTATGACGAGCGCGTACCGCGCCAGTGCCCGCAGTGCAACCATGTGGACCTGCGCCCGGTAGGCGCAGGCACCGAGCGCGCCGAAGAGCGCCTGAGCATTCTGTTTCCGGATGTCCCGGTGCTGCGCGTGGACCGCGACAGCACCTCGCGCAAGGACGCGATGAACCAGCTGTTCGCCACAGTGCAGCGCGGCGAGCCGTGCATCCTGGTCGGCACCCAGATGCTGGCCAAGGGGCACCACTTTCCGCGGGTCACCCTGGTGGCGATCCTGGATGCCGATGGCGGGCTGTTCTCCGGGGATTTTCGCGCCAGCGAGCGCATGGCCCAACTGATCGTGCAGGTGGCAGGGCGTGCCGGGCGTGCAGAGGAGCCAGGCAAGGTGATCATCCAGACGCACCTGGCCGACCATCCTCTATTGGTACAGCTTACCGAGCAGGGCTATTTCGCGTTTGCCGAACAGGCCCTGAGCGAGCGCCGCGCCGCCGGCCTGCCGCCCTTCGCGCACCTGGCGCTGCTGCGCGCCGAGGCGCACAAGCCGGGGCAGGCCGAGAGCTTTCTCGACGAGGCCTGCAGCGCCGCCGAGCAGTTGCTGGCAGAGCACGACCTGCACGGCATCGAGCTGCTGGGCCCGGTGCCGGCGCCGATGGAGCGACGGGCGGGACGTTTTCGTGCGCAATTGTTGTTGCAGGCCAATGCAAGGGCATCCTTGCATCGTCTGATGAGCGCCTGGCTGTTAGTGTTGGAGCAGATGCCGAGCGGGCGACAGGTGCGCTGGTCGCTGGATGTGGACCCGGTCGACCTGTACTGACCGCTTCGCCGGCAACGCCGGCTCCTACAGGTTTGATGAGCCCTGGCCCTCTGCAGAGCCTGCATTGTCGGCCAAAGGGCCCTAAAGGTTGGCAACCTCGCCCCGGCAACGGATAATACCCAGTTTTTCCACCTGCGCATCCAGGCGCCGCCGCGCTTGCGGTCGAAAGAGAAGCCCATGAAAGACACCATTCGCCAGCTGATCCAGCAAGCCCTCACCCAACTCGTCAACGACGGTGTGCTGCCTGACGGGCTGACGCCGGCGATCCAGGTGGAAAACGCCCGGGACAAGACCCACGGCGATTTCGCCAGCAACATCGCGATGATGCTGGCCAAGCCCGCCGGCCTCAAGCCGCGCGACCTGGCCGAGAAACTCATCGCCGCCCTGCCCGCCGACCCGCAGGTCAGCAAGGTGGAGATCGCAGGCCCGGGCTTCCTCAACTTCTTCCAGAACACCCAGGCCCTGGCCTCGCGCCTGGATGCCGCACTGGCCGACGCCAGGCTCGGCGTGCACAAGGCCGGCGCCACGCAGAAGGTCGTGATCGACATGTCGGCGCCCAACCTGGCCAAGGAAATGCACGTCGGCCACCTGCGCTCGACCATCATCGGCGACGCCGTGGCCCGTGTGCTGGAGTTTCTCGGTGACGATGTGGTACGCCAGAACCACGTGGGCGACTGGGGTACCCAGTTCGGCATGCTGATGGCGTACCTGGAAGAGAACCCGATCACCAGCGAAGAGCTGTCGGACCTGGAGAACTTCTACCGCGCCGCCAAGAAGCGGTTCGACGAGTCCAGCGAGTTCGCCGACCGCGCCCGTGGCCTGGTGGTCAAGCTGCAGGCCGGCGACCCCGAGTGCCTGAAGCTGTGGACCCGCTTCAAGGACATCTCGCTGTCGCACTGCCAGAAGACCTACGAGCTGCTCAACGTCAAGCTGACCATGGCCGACGTGATGGGCGAAAGCGCCTACAACGACGACCTGGCCAATGTGGTCGAGGACCTCAAGGCCAAGGGCATGCTGGTGGAAAGCAACGGCGCCCAGTGCGTGTTCCTCGACGAGTTCAAGAACGCCGAGGGCGAGCCGCTGCCGGTGATCATCGTCAAGGCCGACGGCGGCTACCTGTACGCCACCACCGACCTGGCCGCCGTTCGCTACCGCAGCGGCGTGCTCAAGGCCGACCGCGCCCTGTACTTCGTCGACCAGCGCCAGGCCCTGCACTTCCAGCAGGTGTTCGCGGTGGCCCGCAAGGCCGGCTTCGTGACCCACCCGATGGACATGGAGCACATGGGCTTCGGCACCATGAACGGCGCCGACGGCCGCCCGTTCAAGACCCGCGACGGCGGCACCGTGAAGCTGATCGACCTGCTCAACGAAGCCAAGGAGCGTGCCTACGCCCTGGTCAAGGAGAAGAACCCGCAGCTGCCTGAAGAAGAACTGCGCGCCATCGCCAAGGTGGTGGGCATCGGCGCGGTCAAGTACGCCGACCTGTCCAAGCACCGTACCAGCGACTACAGCTTCAACTTCGAGCTGATGCTCAACTTCGAAGGCAACACCGCGCCGTACCTGCTGTACGCCTACACCCGCGTGGCCGGCGTGTTCCGCAAGCTGGGCAAGGGCTTCGACCAGGTCGAAGGCGAGATCCGCTTGCAGGCACCGCAGGAACAGGACCTGGCCGCGCGCCTGGCGCAGTTCGGCGAAATCCTGAACAACGTCGCCGAAAAAGGTACCCCGCACGTACTGTGCAGCTACCTCTACGACGTGGCCGGCCTGTTCTCCAGCTTCTACGAGAACTGCCCGATCCTCGCCGCAGAAACACCCGAACAGCAGCAGAGCCGCCTGCGCCTGGCCGCCCTGACCGGTCGCACCCTCAAGCAGGGCCTGGAGCTGCTTGGCCTGGAAACCCTGGAGCGCATGTAAGTTGGCTGCCAAGAAAAAACCTGCTCCCAAGCGCGGCGCCAGCCGCTACCAGGCCCCGGCCAAGCAACCGATACCGGGCTGGATGTGGCTGGCCATCGGCCTCACGGTCGGTGCGTTCATCGTGTTCCTGATGAAACTCGAGCCCAGCCGCGACGAGGTCAAGCGCACCAAGCCTGAAGCCCAGCAGAAGGCCGAGAAGATCGCCGAGGCGAACAAGACCGCGCCGAGCCCGCAGCAGCCGGTCAAGCCCAAGTACGATTTCTACACACTGTTGCCCGAGTCGGAAGTGATCGTGCCGCCCGAAGCCGTGCCGGAGAAAACCCCGCCGGTACCGGCGCAGCCACCGGTGACCCCGGCCGAGGCGGCCAAGATCGACACCGCCCGCGCCCAGGCCGCGCTGCTGGGGCAGACCCCGCCACCGGCACCGCCGGTGATCAAGCCGGCCGCTACCACGCAGTTCTACCTGCAGGCGGGCTCGTTCCGCAAAGAGGCCGATGCCGACAAGGTGCGTGCGCAGATCATCCTGCTCGGCCAGGCGGTGAAGGTGGAGTCCGGTACGGTGAAGGAAGAGACCTGGTACCGCGTGCTGGTCGGCCCGTTCAGCAATCGCGAACAGCTGACCGTGGCGCAGAAGCAACTGGCCGGCAGCGGCTTCAACAACCTGCTGCTGCAACAGCGCCAGATACGCCAGTAACCCCGATGTTCGGCGGCCCGCAGCAGCGGGCCGCCTGCTTTCAGGCCCGCGCCTGCACGTTCTTGAGCGATACCTGGGTGTTCAGCGTCCAGAAGTCGTACAGCACCCCCAGCAGAAACAGCCCGCCGGTAAAGGCATAGATCACGCCGCTGATCCACTTGCCCTGGTACATGCGGTGCACGCCGAATATCCCCAGGAAGGTCAGCAGGATCCAGGCCAGGCTGTAGTCCAGCGGGCCGGCGTGAAAGCGCAGGTCGGCCTCGCTGTCCATCTTCGGGATCAGGAACAGGTCGATCAGCCAGCCGATACCGAGCAGGCCCAGGGTGCAGAACCAGATGGTGCCGGTCACCGGCCTGCCGTAGTAGAAACGGTGCGACCCGGTAAAACCGAAGATCCACAGCAGGTAGCCGAGGACCTTGCTGTGGGTGTCCTGGGGCTGCGCCTGTTGCTGATAACTGTTCATTCATAGCCTCCACGGTTTAGAGAGAAATTTTCTAAGAAAAAATGTGACTTTTATGTGCTCAGCCGACGTATGGCGCCTCTGCAATCGACCAACGGACCAGAATTCGATCAAAAAGCTGTTATAAAGTTGCGCGCTTAACCAACAAGAGCCCTGCCCATGCGACCTTTTTTCAAGACATGGCTGACTGTTTGCCTTTTATTGCCACTGGCCGCCCACGCCACCAACCGTGAGCAACGTCTTCCCAACGGCTTCAACGTGCACACCACCAGCACCGCAGCCGTACGCTCGACCAAGGGCGCCCACGCCAAGGTCACCTCGTCCGGCGCCGCCTCTTCCAAGGTCGCCAAGACCACCCGCCAGGTCGCCTCGATGCCGGCCAAGCAGAGCAGCGATGTGCTCAGCCGCGCGGTGAACGTGCTGGGCACTCCGTACCGCTGGGGCGGCAGCAGCCCGAGCAAGGGCTTCGACTGCAGCGGGCTGGTCAAGTACGCCTTCAACGACATCGACGAGGTCGACCTGCCGCGTACCTCCAACGCCATGGCCAGCGGCCACGGCGTGAAAGTCGACCGCAAGGACCTCAAGCCCGGCGACCTGCTGTTCTTCAACATCAAGAGTCGCCGCGTCAACCACGTGGCCATCTACCTGGGCAACGACCGCTTCATCCACGCGCCACGGCGCGGCAAGCGGGTCAGCATCGACACCCTGAACAAGCCCTACTGGCAGAGCCACTACGTGGTCGCCAAGCGCGTACTGCCCAAGGAGCAGCCGCAAACCCAGCTGCGCCTGGCCAAACGCTAGACCTGATCGGGCGAACGCGCGTTCGCCCTGGCCGTTTCCAGGCTGACGACTCCCCGCCTCACCAGGCCCTGCAGGCTGCTGTCCAGGGTCTGCATGCCCAACGCCGCGCCGGTCTGCATGGCCGAATACAGCTGCGCCACCTTCCCCTCGCGAATCAGGTTGCGCACCGCCGGCGTGGCCAGCAGGATCTCGTGCGCGGCCACTCGCCCGCCTTGCACCCTGGGCACCAGCACCTGGGCCACCACCGCCTGCAAGGTGTCGGCGAGCATGGTGCGTACCAGGGCCTTCTCCTGCGCGGCAAACACGTCCACCAGCCGGTCGATGGCCTTGGCCGCCGAGGCGGTGTGCAGGGTCGCCAGCACCAGGTGGCCGGTCTCGGCGGCGGTCAGGGCCAGGCGGATCGTCTCCAGGTCGCGCAGCTCGCCAAGCATGATCACGTCCGGGTCCTGGCGCAGCGCAGCCCGCAGCGCCTGGGCAAACCCCTGGCTGTGACGCCCCATCTCACGCTGGCTGAGCTGGCTGCGCAGCGGGCTGTGGATAAATTCGAGCGGGTCTTCCAGGGTCAGGATATGCACGGCGCGCTCGCGGTTGAGGTGATCGACCAGCGCCGCCAGGGTGGACGACTTGCCTGAGCCGGTGGGGCCGGTCACCAGCACCAGCCCGGCCGGCGACTCTGCAATGCGACGAAACACCTCCGGCAGCTGCAGGCTCGCCAGCGTCGGCACCTGGTCGGGTATCAGGCGCAGTACCGCCGCCGGCCCGCGCACCTGCACGAAGGCGTTGACCCGAAAGCGCCCCAGCCCGGGCACGGCCACGGCAAAGTCCAGGTCCTGCAGCCTGGCGAAGTCCTCCTGCTGCTGTGGGCTCATGAGCTGCGCCAGCAGGGCATGCAGGTTGTCGCTGCTCAACGCCGCCGGCCCCAGCGGCTGCATCTGCCCGTCACGGCGGATCATCGGCGCACTGCCGGCCGCCAGGTGCAGATCGGAGGCGCCTTCCCTGAGCGCCAGGGCCATCAGCCCGGTCATGTCCATAACACTCCCCAAACATCGCCAAGCAGGTAGAATGCCGCAGACCCGAACAGCCGCTGGCGTTGATCCATGTCCACCATAGCAGACAACCTTTCCACGCTTGCCGACCGCATCCGCAGCGCTGCACAGGCCGCCGGGCGTGACCCCGGGCAGGTCCGCCTGCTGGCCGTGAGCAAGACCAAGCCGGCTGCCGCGATACACGAAGTGTATGCGGCCGGCGTGCGCGACGTGGGCGAAAACTACTTGCAGGAAGCCCTGGCCAAGCAGCTCGAATTGACCGACCTGCCCTTGACCTGGCACTTCATCGGCCCCATTCAATCGAACAAGACGCGAGCAATCGCCGAGCACTTCGACTGGGTACATTCGGTGGACCGACTGAAAATCGCACAACGCCTCAGCGAACAACGCCCTGCCGGGCTGCCCGCACTGAATGTGTGCGTGCAGGTCAACGTCAGCGGCGAGGCCAGCAAATCGGGCTGCAACCCCGACGAGCTGCCGGCGCTGGCCCAGGCCATCGCGGCGCTGCCGCACCTGAAGCTGCGCGGCCTGATGGCGATTCCCGAACCCACCGACGACCCGGCCGCCCAGGCGGCGGCATTCGCCCGTGTACGCCAATTGCAGGACAGCCTGAACCTGGGCCTGGACACCCTGTCGATGGGCATGAGCCACGACCTGGAAGCAGCGATTACCCAGGGCGCGACCTGGGTGCGCATCGGCACCGCCCTGTTCGGTGCCCGCGACTACGGCCAGGCCTGACCCATGCATCGTTCACCTTCTTCAACCAAGGACCTGACATGAGCAAGACCCGAATTGCCTTCATCGGCGCCGGCAACATGGCCGCCAGCCTGATCGGCGGCTTGCGCGCCCAGGGTGTGGACGCCGCGCAGATCCGCGCCAGCGACCCGGGTGCCGAGACGCGCGCCAGGGTGCACGCCGAACACGGCATCCAGCTGTTCGAAGACAACGCCCAGGCCGTCGATGGCGCCGACGTGGTGCTGATCGCGGTCAAGCCGCAAGCCATGAAGGCGGTGTGCCAGGCGCTCAAGCCAAGCCTCAAGCCCAACCAGCTGGTGGTGTCGATCGCCGCCGGCATCACCTGCGCCAGCCTGCGCAACTGGCTGGGCGAGCAGCCGCTGGTACGCTGCATGCCCAACACCCCGGCGCTGCTGCGCCAGGGCGTCAGCGGCCTGTACGCCACCGAGCAGGTATCGGCCGAACAACGCGCCGAAGCCGAGCAACTGCTCTCGGCAGTGGGCGTGGCCCTGTGGGTCGACAGCGAACAGCAACTGGATGCAGTGACCGCGGTATCCGGTAGCGGCCCGGCGTACTTCTTCCTGCTGATCGAGGCGATGACCGCAGCCGGCGAAAAACTCGGCCTGCCCCGCGACGTCGCCTCCCGGCTGACCCTGCAAACCGCCCTGGGCGCGGCGCACATGGCCGTGGCCAGCGATGTCGAGGCCAGCGAACTGCGCCGGCGCGTCACCTCCCCCAATGGCACCACCGAGGCGGCGATCAAGTCGTTCCAGGCCAACGGGTTCGAGGCGCTGGTAGAAAAAGCACTGGGCGCCGCGGCGCACCGCTCGGCCGAAATGGCCGAACAACTGGGCAACTAAGGAGCTCTGCATGAATGCACTTTCGGGCGCCGCGATCTTCGTGGTGCAAACACTGGTCAGCCTGTACCTGGTCATCGTGCTGCTGCGCTTCGTGCTGCAGCTGGTCAAGGCCAACTTCTACAACCCGCTCAGCCAGTTCGCGGTGCGCGCCACCCAGCCGCTGCTCAAGCCGATCCGGCGCGTCATCCCCAGCGTGTTCGGGCTGGACACCTCGTCGCTGATCCTGTCGATCGTGATCCAGGCGCTGCTGATGGCGTTCGTGCTGATGGTCACCTACGGCACCTTCGGCGACATCCCGCACCTGCTGATGTGGGCCGTCATCGGCGTCACCTCGCTGTTCCTGAAGATCTTCTGGGTCGCGATGATCGTGATGGTGATCGTGTCGTGGATCGCCCCCGGCAGCCACAACCCCGCCGCCGAGCTGGCCTACCAGATCAGCGAGCCGGTGCTGGCACCGTTTCGCAAGCTGGTGCCCAACCTCGGAGGCCTGGATATTTCGCCGATCTTCGCCTTCCTGGCGATCCAGGTGATCCAGTCGTTCGTGATGCCGCCGCTGGCCGCCTACGCCGGAATGCCGCAGGAACTGTTCCGCATGATCTGACCCGCACCACCCCCGGCCGCAAGCCGCGCCATGTTGCTTGCCGCTGGGGGTGGCGGTCTTTAGACTTACGCCTCATTCAAGCGTGAGCAGGGTCGATGTCCACTGTCTTTCCCGAAGATTCGGTCGGTCTGGTAGTACCGCAACTGGCGCGATTCGATGAGCCCCTGGCCCTGGCCTGCGGTCGCTCGCTGGCCAGCTACGAGCTGGTCTTTGAAACCTACGGTACCCTCAACAGCGCGGCCAGCAATGCCGTGCTGATCTGCCATGCCCTGTCCGGGCATCACCATGCCGCCGGCTACCACAGCCCCGACGACCGCAAGCCGGGCTGGTGGGACAGCTGCATCGGGCCGGGCAAGCCGATCGATACCAACCGCTTCTTCGTGGTCAGCCTGAACAATCTCGGCGGCTGCAACGGCAGCACCGGCCCCAGCAGCGTCAACCCGGCCACCGGCCAGCCCTACGGCGCCGACTTCCCGGTACTCACCGTGGAAGACTGGGTGCACAGCCAGGCGCGCCTGGCCGATCGCCTGGGCATCGGCCAGTGGGCCGCCGTGGTGGGCGGCAGCCTGGGCGGCATGCAGGCGCTGCAATGGACCATCACCTACCCCGACCGCGTGCGCCACTGCCTGGACATCGCCTCGGCACCCAAGCTGTCGGCGCAGAACATCGCCTTCAACGAAGTGGCGCGCCAGGCCATCCTCACCGACCCCGAGTTCCACGGCGGCTCGTTCCAGGCCGAAGGCGTGATCCCCAAGCGCGGGCTGATGCTGGCGCGCATGGTCGGGCACATCACCTACCTGTCGGATGACTCGATGGGCGAGAAATTCGGCCGCGAGCTCAAGAGCGACAAGCTCAACTACGACTTTCACAGCGTCGAGTTCCAGGTCGAGAGCTACCTGCGCTACCAGGGCGAGGAGTTCTCCGGGCGTTTCGATGCCAACACCTACCTGCTGATGACCAAGGCGCTGGACTACTTCGACCCCGCCGCCAGCCACGGCGGCGACCTGGCCGCGACCCTGGCCCACGTCACCGCCGACTACTGCGTGATGTCGTTCACCACCGACTGGCGTTTCTCGCCGGCGCGCTCGCGGGAGATCGTCGATGCGCTGATCGCCGCGCGCAAGAACGTGTGCTACCTGGATATCGACTCGCCGTATGGCCACGATGCCTTCCTGATCCCGACCCCGCGCTACATCACGGGATTCACGAACTACATGAACCGCATCGTCTGCTGAGGACCCCATGAGAGCCGACCTGGAAATCATCCAAGACTGGATCCCCGCCGGCAGCCGGGTACTCGACCTCGGTTGCGGTACTGGCGAGCTGCTCGCCTCGCTGCGTGACACCAAGCAGGTGGCCGGCTACGGCCTGGAAATCGACCCCGACAACATCGCCCAGTGCGTGGCCAAGGGCGTCAACGTCATCGAGCAGGACCTGGACAAGGGCCTGGGCAACTTCGCCAGCAACAGCTTCGACGTGGTGGTCATGACCCAGGCCCTGCAGGCCGTGGAGTACCCCGACCGGATCCTCGACGAAATGCTGCGCGTGGGCCGCCAGTGCATCATCACCTTCCCCAACTTCGGCCACTGGCGCTGCCGCTGGTACCTGGCGACCAAGGGTCGCATGCCAGTGTCGGACTTCATGCCGTATACCTGGTACAACACGCCGAACATCCACTTCTGCACCTTCGAGGATTTCGAGGCGCTGTGCAGCGAACGTCGCGCCCAGGTGCTCGACCGCCTGGCGGTCGACCATATGCACCGGCATGGGTGGGCGAGCAAGCTATGGCCTAATCTTCTAGGGGAGATCGGCATTTACCGTGTCAGCAGCCCGGGCCTGCAGGAACACAAGGTCGCGGTTTGAACAACCCACACTGGAGGAGACAGATCATGGGTCGCTTGTTGAGCTTTTTACTGGTTGCCTGCCTGAGCACGACGGCGCTTGCTGCCGATGCGATCAAGGGCGAGCGCAAGGAAGTCTTCGGTGACACCACGGTGCACTACAGCACCTTCATCTCCACCTTCCTGCAGCCGGACATCGCCAAGGCGGCGCAACTGGTGCGCAGCAAGAACCAGGGCGTGATCAACGTGTCGGTGATCAAGGCCGGCAAGCCGCAGGTGACCCAGGTCAGCGGCAGCGTCAAGGACCTGAGCAGCCGCACGGTGCCGCTCAGCTTCAAGCAGATCACCGAACAGGGCGCGATCTACTACATCGCCCAGTTCCCGGTGGAGCAGCAGGAAACCCGCACCTTCACGATCAATGTTGCAATTGGTGGCAAGACCGAGACCATCAGTTTCAACCAAGAGCTCTTCCCAGGCGAATGATGAACATCCAGCAACTCGTATTGGCCAGCCACAACGCCGGCAAACTCAAGGAACTGCAGGCCATGCTCGGTGACACCGTGCAACTGCGTTCGATTGGCGAATTCAGCAGCGTCGAGCCGGAGGAAACCGGCCTGTCGTTCGTCGAGAACGCCATCCTCAAGGCGCGCAATGCCGCACGTATCTCCGGGCTGCCGGCCCTGGCCGACGACTCGGGCCTGGCAGTGGACTTTCTCGGTGGTGCGCCGGGCATCTACTCGGCGCGCTACGCCGATGGCCAGGGCGACGCGGCGAACAACGCCAAGTTGCTCGAGGTACTCAAGGACGTGCCGGACGCCGAGCGCGGCGCGCAGTTCGTGTGCGTGCTGGCGCTGGTACGCCATGCCGACGACCCGCTGCCGATCCTGTGCGAGGGCCTGTGGCATGGGCGCATCCTGCACCAGGCCAGCGGTGCCCACGGCTTTGGCTACGACCCGCTGTTCTGGGTACCGGAGCGCGACTGCTCCAGCGCCGAGCTGAGCCCCGCCGACAAGAACCAGATCAGCCACCGCGCCCGCGCCATGAGCCTGCTGCGTCAGCGCCTGGGCCTGCAATGACCGACCGCACGCCGGCACAGCCACTGCACCTGGGCGAGGCTGGCTTCAGCTCCAACGCACCACGGGCGGCACTCGCGCAGCTGCCGCCGCTGTCGCTGTACATCCATATCCCGTGGTGCGTGCGCAAATGCCCGTACTGCGACTTCAACTCCCATGCCGCCACCCCGCAGCTGCCGGAAGAAGCCTACGTCGACGCCCTGCTCGCCGACCTCGACCAGGAGCTGGGCGCGGTGTACGGGCGACCGATCAGCTCGATCTTCTTTGGCGGCGGTACCCCGAGCCTGTTCAGCGCCCGTGCGCTGGGCCGCCTGCTGGCGGGCGTGGAGCAACGCATCCCGTTCGCCGCCGACATCGAGATCACCCTGGAGGCCAACCCCGGGACCTTCGAGCAGGAGAAGTTCAAGGCCTACCGGCAACTGGGCATCAATCGCCTGTCGATCGGCGTGCAGAGCTTCCAGCAGGCCAAGCTCCAGGCGCTGGGGCGCATCCACAACGGTGACGAGGCGGTGCGTGCGGCCGGCATGGCGCGTGCGGCGGGGTTCGACAACTTCAACCTGGACCTGATGCACGGCCTGCCCGACCAGTCGCTGGACGATGCGCTGGGCGACCTGCGCCAGGCCATCGCGCTCAACCCTACCCACCTGTCGTGGTACCAGTTGACCCTGGAGCCGAACACGGTGTTCTGGAACCAGCCGCCGCTGCTGCCCGAGGACGACATCCTGTGGGATATCCAGGAGGCCGGGCAGGCGCTGATGGCCGAGCACGGCTACCGCCAGTACGAAGTGTCGGCCTACGCCCAGCCCGGGCGCCCGGCGCGGCACAACCTCAACTACTGGAGCTTTGGCGACTTCATCGGCATCGGCGCCGGTGCCCACGGCAAGCTCAGCCACCCGGACGGGCGCATCGTGCGCACCTGGAAAACCCGGCTGCCCAAGGACTACCTGAACCCGGCCAAGGCGTTCAAGGCGGGCGACAAGCTGCTGGCGGTGGACGAACTGCCGTTCGAGTTCCTGATGAACGCCCTGCGCCTGACCGAGGGCGTGGAGGCCGCGCTGTTCGCGCAGCGTACCGGCCTGCCGCTGGAACGACTGGCGGCGGCGCGCCGTGAGGCCGAACAAAAGGGCCTTTTGCAGGTCGAACCGACGCGGCTGGTGGCGACACCGCGGGGCCAGCTGTTTCTCAACGACCTGCTGCAGTATTTCTTGACCTAAGGATAGCGAATGGACCTGGTACTCGACCTGCTCTCGACCGTCTCCCGCTGGAGCCGCAGTAACCTGTCGGAGATCTCTCTGGCGCTTGTAGGCTGTTTGCTGGTGTTGTTCGGCACCGACATCAAGGGCTGGGTCGAACAGCGCCTGGGTGGGCTGGCAGGTGCGTTGCGCGTGCCGTTCATGGCCCTGCTGGTGCTGATCGGCAGTGGTGCGGCGTTGATCTATGCCACGCCGTGGGTGGTACGCGGGCTGAGCCAGTTCAACAACTATGCACTGGCGCCGGTGCTGCTGGTGGTGCTGGTGTTGCTTGGCGTGGTCGCAGACCGCCGCTAGAAGCATCGCCAGCAAGGCTGGCTCCTACAGGATCTCGCTGAATCTGTAGGAGCCGGCCTTGCCGGCGAATGGCCGTGATGCGGTCTTAAGCCAGCTTCTCGAACTTCAGATCCCACACCCCATGCCCCAGGCGCTCGCCACGGCGTTCGAACTTGGTGATCGGACGCTCGGCAGGGCGAGGTACGCACTTGCCGTCTTCGGCCAGGTTCCTGTACCCCGGCGCGACATTCATCACTTCCAGCATGTACTCGGCGTACGGTTCCCAGTCGGTCGCCATGTGGAACACGCCGCCCACCTTCAGCTTGCTGCGCACCAGCTCGGCAAATTCCGGCTGCACGATGCGACGCTTGTGGTGACGGCTCTTGTGCCACGGGTCCGGGAAGAACAGCATCAGGCGGTCCAGGCTGTTGTCGGCCACGCACTTGTTCAGCACTTCGATGGCATCGCAGTCATACACCCGCAGGTTCTGCAGGCCCTGGGTCAGCACGCCATTGAGCAGCGCGCCCACGCCCGGGCGGTGCACTTCGACACCGATGAAGTCCTGCTCGGGCGCGGCGGCAGCCATCTCCAGCAGGGAATGGCCCATGCCGAAGCCGATCTCCAGGGTGCGCGGCGCCGAACGGCCGAACACCTGGTCGTAATCCACCGGGCTGTCGGCCAGTGGCAGCACGAACAGCGGCGCGCCCTGGTCCAGGCCGCGCTGCTGGCCTTCGGTCATGCGCCCGGCACGCATCACGAAACTCTTGATGCGGCGGTGTTGGCGTTCTTCGCCTTCGGCGGTGATCGGCGATTCTTGCGATTCAGTCATCAGGGGCTCTTACTTGATCAGACCATCCAGCGGCGACGAGGCGCTGGCATAGAGTTTTTTCGGCATGCGGCCGGCCAGGTAGGCCAGGCGGCCTGCCACGATGGCGTGCTTCATGGCTTCGGCCATCATCACCGGTTGTTCGGCATGGGCGATGGCGGAATTCATCAGCACTGCCTCGCAGCCCATTTCCATGGCAATGGTGGCGTCCGACGCGGTACCCACACCGGCATCGACCAGCACCGGCACTTTCGATTCCTCGAGAATGATGCGCAGGTTGTACGGGTTGCAGATGCCCAGGCCCGTACCGATCAGGCCTGCCAGCGGCATGACCGCGATGCAGCCGATTTCGGCCAGCTGACGCGCGATGATCGGGTCGTCGCTGGTGTAGACCATCACGTCGAAACCGTCCTTGACCAGCACTTCGGCGGCCTTGATGGTTTCGATCACGTTGGGGAACAGCGTCTTCTGGTCGGCCAGCACTTCGAGCTTGACCAGGTTGTGCCCGTCGAGCAGTTCGCGGGCCAGGCGGCAGGTGCGCACGGCCTCGACCGCGTCGTAGCAGCCGGCGGTGTTCGGCAGGATGGTGTAGCGGTCCGGTGGCAGCACGTCGAGCAGGTTCGGCTCGCCCGGGTTCTGGCCCAGGTTGGTGCGGCGCACGGCGACGGTGACGATCTCGGCACCCGAGGCCTCGATGGCCAGGCGGGTTTCTTCCATGTCGCGGTACTTGCCGGTACCGACCAGCAGGCGCGACTGGAAGGTACGACCGGCCAGCGTGAAGGGCTTGTCGCTACGAACATTGCTCATCGGTAATCCTCTTGAAGGTTGAGGGACTTGCAGGTGAAGCGCGTGGGCCTAGCCGCCGCCGATGGCGTGAACCACCTCGACCTGGTCGCCTTCGCGCAGGGCGGTGGCGTCGTGCTGGCTGCGCGGCACGATGTCCAGGTTCAGCTCCACCGCTACCCGGCGACCTGCGAGGTCGAGCCGGGTCAGCAGGGCCGCGACGCTTTCGCCGTCGGGCAATTCGAAAGGTTCACCGTTCAGTTGAATGCGCATGCGCACGGCCGCCATTGTTTTTAGGGGCCCGCATTCTAGCCCCTATCCGGGGCTGAACCCAAGGCCAAGCGGCGCCATTCGTCTCGATCCGGACCCGCGGGTCAACCCAGGCGCCAGGCCGCCAGGCCCAGGCACAGCCAGCCGCCAAGGAAGGCCAGGCCGCCAAAAGGGGTGATGATGCCGAGCTTGCCGATGCCACTAAGGGTCAACAGGTACAGGCTACCGGAAAACAGCACGATGCCCAGGCAGAACAGACCACCGGCCCAGGCCGTGAGTCGCCCGGGCAAGTGCGCCCAGAGCACTGCCACGCCCAGCAGGGCCAGGGCGTGCACCAGTTGGTAGGTGACGCCGGTATGGAAGATCGCCAGGTACTCCTGGCTCAGGCGGCCCTTGAGGCCATGGGCGGCGAAGGCACCGAGGGCCACGCCGGTAAAGCCGAAAAAGGCGGCGAGCAACAGAAAGCTGCGAAGCATGCGCAAGACTCCTTGGGGGCACAGGGTCTGTATAATGGCCCGCTCATTCGGTTCGGCCAAGCCATCTCTATGCTTTCATCCCTGATCCGCCGCCTCACCCGCGCCCTGCTCTGGTTCGCCGTTGCCAGCGTGTTGCTGGTGCTGCTGTTTCGCTGGGTACCGCCGCCGGGCACCATGCTGATGGTCGAGCGCAAGGTGGAATCGTGGGTCGACGGCCAGCCCATCGACCTGCAACGGGACTGGCGCCCATGGGGCGAGATTTCCGATGAACTGAAGGTGGCGGTGATTGCCGGCGAGGACCAGAAGTTCGCCGGGCACTGGGGTTTCGACTTCAATGCCATCCAGGCCGCACTGGCACACAACGAGCGTGGCGGCACGCTTCGCGGCGCCAGCACACTGAGTCAGCAGGTGGCCAAGAACCAGTTCCTGTGGGCCGGCCGCAGTTGGCTGCGCAAAGGGCTGGAGGCATGGTTTACCGCACTGATCGAGCTGCTGTGGTCCAAGGAGCGCATTCTGGAGGTGTACCTCAACAGCGCCGAGTGGGATGACGGCGTGTTCGGCGCCCAGGCAGCGGCGCGCCATCACTTCGGTACCGATGCGAGCAAGCTGACGCGCCAGCAGGCCAGCCTTCTGGCGGCGGTGCTGCCCAGCCCGCGCAACTGGAGCGCAAGCCGGCCCAGCAGCTATGTGGCGCGACGGGCGGCGTGGATCCGTCAGCAGATGAGCCAGCTGGGCGGCAGCGGCTACCTGGTGCAACTGGATGAGCCGCGCAAGGCGCCCTGGGCCAACTGAAACAAAGAGGGCCCCTTCGCCGGCAAGGCCGGCTCCTACAGGGATTGTTGTAGGAGCCGGCCTTGCCGGTGAAGGGGCCCTCAGGGTCCCGCAGATCAGGCAGCGATCAGGGCTTTCACCTTGTTCATCGCATTCTTCTCCAGCTGCCGGATACGCTCGGCCGACACGCTGTACTTGGCCGCCAGGTCATGCAGGGTGGCCTTCTCTTCGGCCAGCCAGCGCTGGTACAGGATGTCGCGGCTACGGTCGTCCAGGCCTTGCAGCGCCTCGTGCAGGTTGTTCGAGGAGCTGTCGCTCCAGTCCGCATCCTCCAGCTGACGCGCCGGGTCGTAACGGTGGTCTTCGAGGTAGTTGGCCGGCGACTGGAACGCGCTGTCGTCGTCCGCCTCGCTGGCCGGGTCGAAGGCCATGTCCTGACCGGTCAGGCGGCTTTCCATCTCGCGCACTTCACGCGGCTCCACCCCCAGGCTTTCGGCCACACGATGCACTTCATCGTTGTTCAGCCAGGCCAGACGCTTCTTCTGGCTGCGCAGGTTGAAGAACAGCTTGCGCTGCGCCTTGGTGGTCGCGACCTTGACGATGCGCCAGTTGCGCAGGATGAATTCGTGAATTTCGGCCTTGATCCAGTGCACGGCAAAGGACACCAGACGCACACCCATTTCGGGGTTGAAACGCTTGACCGCTTTCATCAGGCCAACGTTGCCTTCCTGAATCAGGTCGGCCTGGGCCAGCCCGTAGCCCGAATAGCTACGCGCGATATGTACGACAAAACGCAGGTGGGCGAGCACCATCTGCCGAGCCGCCCCCAGATCCTGCTCATAATAGAGACTCTCGGCCAGTTCACGCTCCTGCTCGGGCGTCAGCAATGGAATGCTGTTGACCGTGTGCACATAGGCCTCCAGGTTCGCACCCGGGACCAAGGCATAGGCAGGTTGCAACGAAGTGGTCATACGAAAAAACCTCCGACTCACTGAATTGTGCCATCAGGCACTGCCACCATTGACCGGGAACCGCGAAACAAGTTCCCGAAATACACGATAGTCAATGACGGCTGGAAGACACTATCGCGGTGCAAGCTCACGCAGATGCCGAGCGACCGCAATCCAAGCACCGATATACCCTAACAGCACCGCCCCAAGCAAGAGCGACAGACCATCGGCAGGCGGCACCCCGGCCAGCGAGAAATCGCTGCCGTAAAGACCCGACAGGCCGACGACCGCGTCATCCAGCCAGTTGAGGCCGAACGCCAGTACCCCCCAGGACAGTACGCCTGCCCCCAGGCCATACAGCGCGCCCATGTACAGGAACGGCCGGCGCACGTAGGCATCGGTACCGCCCACCAGCTTGATGACCTCGATTTCGGTACGGCGGTTCTCGATATGCAGGCGAATGGTGTTGCCGATGACCAGCAGCAGCGCCGACACCAGCAGCACGGTCAGGCCGAAGACAAAGCGATCACCCAGCTTGAGGATCGCCGCCAGCCGCTCCACCCACACCAGGTCGAGCTGGGCCAGTTCCACCTTGGGCAGTTCGGCCAGGCGTTGGCGCAGGGCCTCCAGCGCTGGCTTGTCGACTTCGGCCGGGGTCACCACGACCACGCCAGGCAAGGGGTTCTCCGGCAGCTCGCGCAAGGCCTCGCCCAGCCCGGACTGCTGCTGGAACTCGTCGAGGGCCTGTTCACGGCTGACATACTCGGCATCGGCCACCCCCGGCATGCCCTTGATCTGGGTACGCAGGGCTTCGCCTTCGCTCACGCTGGCGTCAAGTTTGAGGTACAGCGAAATCTGCGCTGCACGCTGCCACGAGCCGCCCAGGCGCTCGACATTGCTCAGCAGCAGCGACAACCCCATCGGCAGGCTCAGGGCCACGGCCATCACCAGGCAGGTGAAGAAGCTGCCGATCGGCTGCTTGCCCAGGCGACGCAGGCTGTCGAGCAGGCTGGAGCGATGGCTTTCCAGCCAGGCGTGCAGCAGTGTGCTGAAATCCGGGCCGTCATCGTCATCATCACGGCGCTTTTTCTGTTTCTGAGGGCTTGGCTCGGCTGCCGCAGGGGCCACCCGCTCGGACACCTTGGGACTACGTGTTGCACTCATTGCCCGGCCTCCCCATCGCCGATCAAGCGGCCGCGCTGCAGGGTCAGCATGCGATGGCGCATGCGCGCGATCAGCGCCAGGTCGTGGCTGGCGATCAGCACGCTGGTGCCCAGGCGGTTGATATCTTCGAAAACACCCATGATCTCGGCCGCCAGGCGCGGGTCGAGGTTGCCGGTGGGTTCATCCGCCAGCAACAGGGCCGGGCGGTGCACGATGGCACGCGCAATGCCCACCCGTTGCTGCTGGCCGGTGGACAGGTCGCCGGGGAACAGCTGGGCCTTGTCCGACAGGGCCACACGCTCCAGCGCCGCGTCCACACGCTTGGCCACCTCGACCTTGGACAGGCCCAGGATCTGCAGCGGCAGGGCGACGTTGTTGAACACGGTACGGTCGAACAGCAGTTGGTGGTTCTGGAACACCACGCCGATCTGGCGACGCAGGAACGGGATCTGCGCGTTGCTGATCTGACCAAGGTCCTGGCCGGCCAGCAGCAGCTTGCCGCTGGTCGGACGCTCCATGGCCAGCAGCAGGCGCAGCAAGGTGCTCTTGCCCGCGCCGGAATGGCCGGTGACGAACAGGAACTCGCCCCGACGCACCCGAAAACTCAATTCATGCAGGCCAACGTGACCGTTAGGGTAACGCTTGGCGACCTGTTCGAATCGGATCATGAAGGCTCCCGCTCGGCAAACAAGGCTTGTACGAAGGGCTCGGCTTCGAAGGTGCGCAGGTCATCGATGCCTTCGCCCACACCAATGTAGCGGATAGGCAGGCCGAACTGCTTGGCCAGGGCGAAGATCACCCCGCCCTTGGCGGTGCCGTCGAGCTTGGTCAGCGCCAGGCCGGTGAGCTCCACGCTCTGGTTGAAGTGCTTGGCCTGGTTGATGGCGTTCTGCCCGGTGCCGGCGTCCAGCACCAGCAGCACCTCGTGCGGCGCGTCGGCGTCCAGCTTGCCGATCACGCGGCGAACCTTCTTCAGCTCTTCCATCAGGTTGTCTTTGGTGTGCAGGCGACCGGCGGTGTCGGCGATCAGCACGTCGATGTTGCGCGCCTTGGCCGCCTGCACCGCGTCGAAGATCACCGAAGCGGAGTCGGCGCCGGTGTGCTGGGCGATCACCGGGATCTGGTTGCGCTCGCCCCATACCTGCAGCTGCTCCACCGCGGCAGCACGGAAGGTGTCGCCGGCGGCCAGCATGACCTTCTTGCCTTCGAGCTGGAGCTTTTTCGCCAGCTTGCCGATGGTGGTGGTCTTGCCGGCGCCGTTGACGCCGACCACCAGGATCACGAACGGCTTGTTCGCGGCATGCACCTTCAGCGGCTGTTCGACCGGCTTGAGCAGGTCGGTCAGCTCGCCCTGCAGCGACTTGTACAGGGCATCGGCATCGGCCAGCTGCTTGCGTGCGACCTTCTGGGTCAGGCTCTGCACGATCACCGAGGTGGCCTCGACGCCGACGTCGGCGGTCAGCAGGCGGGTCTCGATCTCTTCGAGCAGGTCGTCGTCGATGACCTTCTTGCCCAGGAACAGGCTGGCCATGCCCTCGCCGATACTGGCGCTGGTCTTGGACAGGCCCTGCTTGAGACGGGCGAAGAAGCCGGCCTTGGTGGTGGTTTCAGGCGCCGACGGGGCGGCCTCGGGAACAGGCAGGGCGACCTCGGTGGCCGCAACAGGTGCGGGCGGCACCACTGCAGGCGGCTCGACCACCGGCTCGGGTGCGCTGTACTGCGGGGCAGGCTCGATCACCGGCTCGGGCGCGCTGTACTGCGGTACAGGCTCGATCACCGGCTCGGGCGCAGCGTACTGCGGGGCAGGCTCGAGGGCTGGGCGCTCGGGAATCGGCGGGGGGACGTGGGGCTCGAGGTCGGCCACCAGCGCCACCGGCTCTTCGGGCACCGGCAGCACCAGGCTGCTGGGGTGATCCTCGACGGCGACGGGCGCGCTCGCGACCGGGGCGGGCTCGACGGCTACCGGCTCAGGCATAGTCGGGGCGATAGGCTCCAGCGCCTCTGGCACTGGGGTTTCGGGCTGTTCGACAACAGGTTGCTGGGGCTTTTTGCGCAGCCAGCCGAACAGGCCTTTCTTTTCACCGGCCGCGGCCGGGGTCTTTTTGTCGTCGTTGGAACCAAACATGGAAGACGGCTATCTCAGGGTAGCGATGCGCCAGTGTGGCGCCTCAAAATTCTTCTAACGCAGAACAGACTATGGTCAAGCCGACTGGTTCATGCGCAACATTTTGTCGGGACGCCTGCAACGCTTGATCTCGACAGGCATGGTCGTCAGGCAACCGGATCAGTATCCTAGCACCTCCTAGCCCGCCGACGCTAAGGCCATGCGGGCAGCCCTACAGGTTGAATCATCAATGAATGCTCTAGCCCGCCGCGCCGCCGGCCTGCTGCTCAGCACAATTGTCATGCCCCTGGTGGCGGTTGCCGCCGACGTCCAGCCCACCCATGAATTCACCCTCGACAACGGCCTCAAGGTCATCGTGCGTGAAGACCATCGCGCCCCGGTGGTGGTATCGCAGGTCTGGTACAAGGTCGGCTCCAGCTACGAGACCCCGGGTCAGACCGGCTTGTCCCATGCCCTGGAACACATGATGTTCAAGGGCAGCAACAAGCTGGGGCCTGGCGAAGCCTCACGCATCCTGCGTGACCTGGGCGCCGAAGAGAACGCCTTCACCAGCGACGACTACACCGCCTACTACCAGGTGCTGGCCCGCGACCGCCTGGGCGTGGCCCTGGAACTGGAAGCCGATCGCATGGGCAGCCTGCGCCTGCCGCCCGAAGAGTTCAGCCGCGAAATCGAGGTCATCAAGGAAGAGCGCCGCCTGCGCGTCGACGATCAGCCCAACTCCAAGGCCATGGAGCTGTTCAGCGCCATGGCCCACCCGGCCAGCGGCTACCACACCCCGACCATCGGCTGGATGGCCGACCTCGAACGCATGAAGGTCGAAGAGCTGCGCCACTGGTACGAAGCCTGGTACGTGCCCAACAACGCCACCCTGGTGGTGGTCGGCGACGTCACCGCCGACGAGGTCAAGGGCCTGGCCCAGCGTTACTTCGGTGCCATCCCCAAGCGCGCCACACCCCCTGCCAAACTGCCGCTGGAACTGGCCGAGCCGGGCCTGCGCCAGCTCACCGTGCATGTGCGCACCCAACTGCCGAGCCTGATCTACGGCTTCAACGTGCCGGGCCTGGCCACCGCCAAGGACCCGCGCAGCGTCCACGCCCTGCGCCTGATCGCGGCCCTGCTCGACGGCGGCTACAGCGCGCGCATGGCCACCCGCCTGGAACGCGGTCAGGAGCTGGTGGCCGGCGCGTCGGCCAGCTACAACCCGTTCACCCGTGGCGACAGCCTGTTCGTGCTCTCCGCGGTGCCCAACACGCAGAAGAAAAAGACCCTGGCCGAGGTCGAAAGCGGCGTCTGGAAGCTGCTCGACGAGCTGAAAACCACCCCGCCAACCGCTGAAGAGCTGGAGCGCGTGCGCGCCCAGGTGATCGCCGGGCTGGTCTACGACCGCGACTCGATCAGCAGCCAGGCCACCACCATCGGCCAACTGGAGACCGTCGGGCTGTCGTGGAAGCTCATCGACAAGGAGCTCGACGAGCTCAAGAGCGTGACCCCGGCCGACATCCAGAATGCCGCCCGCACCTATTTCACCCGCGAACGCCTGAGCGTTGCGCATGTATTGCCCGAGGAGCAGGCGCATGACTGAGCACACCACCCCACGCCACACCCCGAAGGGCCGCGGCGTATTCGGCGCGTTGCTGCTGAGCGCCGTGTGCCTGGCCGGCCCCGCCCATGCCGACACCGCGGCCGCCAAGCCCGGCGCCAACCTGCAATCGCTGGCCGAGCTGGACGGCAAGGCACCGAGCCGACGCAACCTCGACATCAAGACCTGGAACACCGCCGAAGGCGCCAAGGTGCTGTTCGTCGAAGCCCACGAACTGCCGATGTTCGACCTGCGCCTGACCTTCGCCGCCGGCAGCAGCCAGGACGGTAACCTGCCGGGCCTGGCCACCCTGACCAACGCCATGCTCAACGAAGGCGTGGCGGGCAAGGACGTCGGCGCCATCGCCGCCGGCTTCGAAGGCCTGGGCGCGGATTTCGGCAACGGTGCCTACCGCGACATGGCGGTGGCCTCGCTGCGCAGCCTGAGCGCCAAGGACAAGCGCGAGCCGGCCCTGAAGCTGTTCGCCGAAGTGGTGGGCAAGCCGACCTTCCCTGAAGACGCGCTCAAGCGCATCAAGAACCAGATGCTCGCCGGCTTCGAGTACCAGAAGCAGAACCCCGGCAAGCTGGCCAGCATCGAGCTGTTCGAGAAGCTCTACGGCAAGCATCCCTACGGGCACCCCAGCGATGGCGACGCCAGGAGCATCCCGCCGATCACCCTGGACCAGCTGCGCGCTTTCCATGCCAAGGCCTATGCCGCCGGCAACGTGGTGATAGCACTGGTCGGCGACCTCAGCCGCACGGAAGCCGAGGCGATTGCCGCGCAGGTCTCCGCCGCGCTGCCCAAGGGCCCGGCGTTGCCCAAGCTGGCACAACCGAGCGAACCCAAGCCGGGCGTCAACCACATCGACTTCCCGTCCAAGCAGACCCACCTGATGCTGGCCCAGCTGGGCATCGACCGCGCCGACCCGGACTACGCGGCCCTGTCGCTGGGCAACTCGATCCTCGGCGGCGGCGCCTTCGGCACCCGCCTGATGAGCGAAGTGCGCGAAAAGCGCGGCCTGACCTACGGCGTGTACTCGGTGTTCAGCCCGATGCAGGTGCGTGGCCCGTTCATGATCAACCTGCAGACCCGTGCCGAACTCAGCGAAGGCACGCTCAAGCTGGTACAGGACATCCTGCGTGACTACCTCAAGACCGGCCCCACCCAGCAGGAGCTGGACGATGCCAAGCGCGAACTGGCCGGCAGCTTCCCGCTGTCCACCGCCAGCAATGCGAGCATCGTCGGCCAACTGGGGGCCATCGGCTTCTATGACCTGCCGCTGAATTTCCTCGAGGACTTCATGCAGAAGTCCCAGAGTCTCACCGTCGAGCAGGTGCGTGCTGCCCTCAACAAGCACCTGGCCGCCGACAAGATGGTCATCGTGACCGCCGGGCCGAAGGTGGCGCAACAGCCGCTGCCACCGCCCACTGACAAACCCGTCGAGCAGCCGCTTGGCGTACCGGAGCATTAATGGCCAGTCCATCCGCCAAATCCAAGGCCGCCGCCCACGGCGGCCAGGGCCAGTTGCGCATCATCGCCGGCGAGTGGCGCAGCCGCCGCCTGAGCTTTCCTGACGCACCGGGTCTGCGCCCTACCCCCGACCGGGTGCGCGAAACCCTGTTCAACTGGCTGACCGCGCACATCGAGGGCGCCCGCGTGCTGGATGCCTTTGCCGGCAGCGGCGCGCTGTTTCTCGAAGCACTGTCGCGCGGCGCGGCCTCGGCCGTGGCGCTGGACAGCAACCGCGCCGCCATCGAGAACCTCAAGGACAACCTGGAGCTGCTGCGCTGCCCCACCGGGCAGGTGATCCAGACCGACGTGGTGCGCTACCTGCAAGGCGAGCCCAAGGCCCCGTTCGACGTGGTGTTCCTCGACCCGCCCTTCCACCAGGACCTGCTGCCGGCCACCTGTGCACTGCTCGAAGAGCGCCACTGGCTGGCCGAGCACGCGTGGATCTACACCGAAAGCGAAACCGCGCCGTCGACCCTGCAACTGCCGGGCAACTGGCGCCTGCACCGGGAAAAGAAGGCCGGTCAGGTGCACTATGCCTTGTGGGAGCGCGGCTGAACGTCGCCCCGCCTCCAGCAAACTGCAGCCGCCGCCTGAGGTGCTTTGCCTGATCGTGCTCCGGCGCTCCCCAGGCACGGCGCCGATCACCAACCGGCTTGTGCGTGCCGCCTGCACCACCACAGGGCTGCTGACCCTCAGCAGCCCAGCACACCCTTCCACGACCTCAGCCTCGCCAACCGACAGCCCTTGCCCGAAGTGACGCTTGCTGAATATGCTTTGGCGGCAGCAGACCTGCGCTTGCGCACATACACTGATCACAGGGTCTGCCGCCCGCTCAAGAGACCTCGACGATGTCCAGCGCCACCCCACCCCCGTTCAAGCCAGCCACCGGCCTGCGCAACCCCCATGTGCAGACGCTCTGGGGCCCGCTCTGGCGCAAATCGCCACCGCTGGCACATCGGCGCGAGCGCCTGTGGCTGGCCGACGGCGATTTCCTCGACCTGGACTGGCACGGCCCGCTTGCCACCACCACGCCACTGGTGGTGGTACTGCACGGCCTGACCGGCTCGTCGACCTCCCATTACGTCATCGGCCTGCAGCGCGCCCTGGCGGCGCAGGGCTGGGCCAGCGTGGCGGTCAACTGGCGCGGATGCTCGGGCGAGCCGAACCTGTTGCCGCGCAGCTACCACTCCGGCGCCAGCGAAGACCTGGCCGAAGTCATCGCCCACCTGCGCACCCAGCGCCCGCAGGCACCGCTGTACGCGGTGGGTTATTCGCTGGGTGGCAACGTGCTGCTCAAGCACCTGGGGGAAGCGGGTACGGCCAGCCAGCTGCAGGCGGCCGTGGCGGTGTCGGTGCCGTTTCGCCTGGACCAGTGCGCCGATCGCATCGGCCTGGGGTTTTCACGGGTGTACCAGGCGCACTTCATGCGCGCCATGCTGGGCTACGTGAAGGACAAGCAGCGCCACTTCCAGCACCACGGTCACCATGAGGGCCTGGCAACCCTGGACCGCCTCGGCCCGCTGGAAAACCTGCGCACCTTCTGGGATTTCGACGGCCGCGTCACCGCGCCGCTGAACGGCTTCAGCGACGCCCACGACTACTACCAGCGCTCGTCGAGCCGCTACTACCTGGGTGAAAACCGTACGCCCACGCTGATCATCCATGCCCAGGACGATCCGTTCGTGTTCAGCCACAGCCTGCCAGGGGCCGCCGAACTGGCCAGCCAGACCACCCTGGAGCTGCACCGTCATGGCGGTCACGTGGGCTTTGTCGACGGCAGCCTGCGCCAACCCGGCTACTACCTGGAGCGGCGCATTCCACAGTGGCTGGCCAGCGGGGCCTGATCAGTCGCCCTTGGCCACCGGACGCTGCGGGTCGGTGATCCACTCGCTCCACGAACCGGCGTACAGCCGTGCCAGCGGATAACCGGCCAAGGCCAGGGCGAACAGGTTATGGCAGGCCGTCACCCCCGAGCCGCAATAGGCCACCAGCGCCTGCGGCTGGCGCGTACCGAGCAAGGCGGCAAAGCGCTGCTTGAGCTGCTGGGGCGACAGAAAACGACCATCGGGCCCCAGGTTGTCGGTGAAGGCCGCGCAATGCGCACCGGGGATATGCCCGGCCACCGGGTCGATGGGCTCCACCTCGCCGCGAAAACGCGGCAGCGCACGGGCGTCGAGCAGGGTCAGATCGGGCGTGCCCAGGCCATTGGCCAACTCGGCGGCGTCCAGCACCAGGCTCGCATCGGGCTGCCCGCTGAAGCTGCCTTCACGCTTGTCACAGGCATCCAGGCTCAGCGGCAACCCGGCCGCGTGCCAGGCCTTGAGCCCGCCATCGAGGATCGCCACCCCGTCGCGCTTGCCCAGCCATGCCAGCAACCACCAGGCCCGCGCGGCAAAGGCCCCGGGGCCATCGTCGTAGAGCACCACGTCGCTGTCGTTGTCGATGCCCCAGCTGCGCAGCCGTTGGATCAGTTGCTGCGGGTCGGGCAAGGGGTGGCGACCGGTCACGCCCTTGACCACCGGCCCGCTCAGGTCACGCTCCAGGTCGGCGAAGTGCGCGCCGGCGATATGCCCTTCGGCATAGCTGCGCTGGCCATAGTCGACGTCTTCCAGGGCAAAGCGACAATCGAGAATCACCAGCTTCGGAGCGCCCAGGCGCTCTGCCAGTTGCTGGGGTGCGATCAGTTGCGCGAGTGGCATGTCGGTCTCCATATCGATTCAAAGGGGGTGGGCGGCCTACTGTTCCAGTGCCTGGTCCAGCGGCACGTAGAATTCCTTGCACAGCGCATCCACTGCAGGGCGCGCGCTGGCGGTGACGAAACCGAGCTCCAGCACCAGCACCTGGTACACGCCGCGCTTGATCGCCTCTTCGCTCAGGTGCGCGGAGTGCTCGCGGGTGGTGCACAGAAAGCGCACCCAGGAGGTCAGCACGATCCAGGCATTGAGGGTCAGCGATTCGATCTGCACGGTGTCCATGGCCACGATGTCGGCCTCGACGAAACCTCGGTAGATGGCCTGGCCCTGCAGCAGGCAGCGCTGCGAAAAACGTCGGTAGCGCGCAGCCAGGGTCGGGTCGTGGCCGAGCAGGTGTTCGAGGTCGCGGTGCAGGAAGCGGTAGTTCCACATCGCCGACAGCAGCGCCTCGAGGTAGAAGCGCTTGTCCTCGACGGTGGCGGCGCGCCCCTGGGGCGGGCGCAGAAAGCCTTCCACCAGCGCCTCGTACTGGGTGAACAGCACGGCGATGATCGCCTGCTTGTTGGCGAAGTGGTAATAGAGGTTGCCAGGCGAGATTTCCATGTGCGCAGCAATGTGGTTGGTGCTGACACTGCGTTCACCCTGCTGGTTGAACAGCTCGAGGCTGTTCTGCACGATGAGCTCGCGGGTCTTGATGCGCGGTGCCATGGTCAGCTCCAAAGGCATGAGCTTGAAGGAATAGGCTTATCTTACGGCGTATCCGCCACGGGATGTACCACCTGCACAACCGGCGTATATGCTCCAGGCACACTTGCCCTGCCACGGAGCCCGCATGCCCCTCCAGACCCTGTTCGAACAGCAGCGCCGGGCCTTTGCCGGGCTGCCCATGGCGCCGGCGGCGCAGCGCCTGCAGTGGCTTGCCAGCCTGCGCCGGCTGCTGCTGGCGAACCAGTTGGCCCTGGTCGCGGCGATCGACCGCGACTTTGCCGGGCGCAGCGCCGACGAGACCCTGCTGGCCGAACTGATGCCCAGCGTGCAGGGCATTCGCCACGCCGAGCGCCACCTCAAGGGCTGGATGAAGCCGGTGCGGCGCACGGTGGGCCTGGCGTTCCAGCCGGCCAGCGCGCGAGTGCTGTACCAGCCGCTGGGCGTGGTGGGCATCATCGTGCCGTGGAACTACCCGCTGTTTCTGGCCATCGGCCCGCTCACCGCGGCGCTGGCAGCGGGGAACCGGGTGATGCTCAAGCTCAGCGAAGCCACCCCGGCCACCGCGGCACTGCTTCAGCGCCTGCTGGGCGAAGTGTTTTCCGACGACCTGGTCAGCGTGGTGCTGGGCGATGCTGGCGTGGGCGAGGCCTTCTCGCGCCTGCCGTTCGATCACCTGCTGTTCACCGGCGCCACCAGCATCGGCCGCCAGGTGATGGCGGCGGCAGCCACCAACCTGACCCCGGTGACCCTGGAGCTGGGCGGCAAGTCGCCGGCCATCGTGTCGGCCAGTGTACCGCTGGCCCAGGCGGCCGAGCGCATCGCCTTCGGCAAGACCCTCAACGCCGGGCAGACCTGCGTTGCCCCGGACTACGCGCTGGTCCCGCGCGAGCGCCTGGAGGGCTTCGTGCAGGCCTATCGCGAGGCAGTGCTGCGGTTTTATCCACAGGTGCGAAACAACCCGGACTACAGCGCGATCATCAATGTGCGCCACCTGGCGCGCTTGGAAGGCTATTTGCGCGATGCCCGCGACAAGGGCGCCAGCGTGCTCGACCTGTACCTCGGCGAAGCCCGCGAAGGTCGGCGCCTGCCGCCGCAGGTGCTGCTGCAGGTCGATGACAGCATGCAGGTGATGCAGGACGAGATCTTCGGCCCGCTGCTGCCGGTGGTGCCCTATGACAGCCTGGCCGAGGCGCTGGCCTATGTGAACCAGCGCCCGCGCCCGCTGGCGCTGTACTACTTCGGCCACGACCGTGCCGAGCAGCGGCGGGTGCTGGAGCAGACCCATTCCGGCGGCGTGTGCCTGAACGACACCCTGCTGCACGTGGCCCAGGACGACCTGCCGTTTGGCGGGGTCGGGCCGTCGGGGATGGGCAACTACCACGGGCACGAGGGCTTCAAGACCTTCAGTCATGCCCGGGCGGTGTTCGCCAAGTCGCGGGTGAATGCGGCGCGGCTGATCTATCCGCCGTATGGGAAGGCGCTGCAGCGGTGGGTCTATCGTCTGTTCATTCGCTGACGTTGCAGCGACCCCATCGCGGGTCGATACTTTCAAGGCACCAGACACTCGGCCTGCAGCGGGTGACAAGCATTATCACGCCTGTCTATAGTGCCTTGAGCCGGCGATGGCGACTTGGCCGACCGCAGCTGCTGCGATACCATCCGACTCCCAAACGCACTCCTGCCAGGACGACGCGATGAACCGAGTGTTGTACCCAGGTACATTCGACCCTATTACCAAAGGCCATGGCGATCTGGTCGAGCGGGCCTCCCGGCTGTTCGACGAGGTGATCATCGCGGTCGCCGCCAGCCCCAAGAAGAACCCGCTGTTCCCCCTGGAACAACGGGTAGAGCTGGCGCGTGAGGTCACCAAGCACCTGCCCAACGTGCAGGTCATCGGCTTCTCCACGCTGCTGGCGCATTTCGCCAAGGAGCAGCAGGCCAATGTGTTCCTGCGCGGCCTGCGCGCGGTTTCGGACTTCGAGTACGAGTTCCAGCTGGCGAACATGAACCGGCAACTGGCGCCCGACGTCGAAAGCCTGTTCCTGACGCCGTCCGAGCGCTATTCGTTCATATCCTCGACCCTGGTGCGCGAAATCGCGGCGCTGGGCGGCGATATCACCAAGTTCGTGCACCCGGTAGTGGCTGACGCCCTCACCGAGCGCTTCAAGAAGTAGCCGCGCCCGCATCGAAAACCGCGCCCGCGTGCACTGCGGGCGTTAATGCGGCACAATTGTGCCCATTGGTTTTCATATGCCCGGGCCTGACGCCCCGGCCGGAGTCCCCATGTCCCTGATCATCACCGACGATTGCATCAATTGCGACGTCTGCGAACCCGAGTGCCCGAACGCCGCCATCTCCCAGGGCGAAGAGATCTACGTGATCGACCCCAACCTGTGCACCCAGTGCGTTGGCCATTACGACGAACCGCAGTGCCAGCAGGTCTGCCCGGTCGACTGCATCCCGCTGGATGAAGCGCACCCGGAAACCGAAGACGAGCTGATGGCCAAGTACCGCAGGATCACCGGCAAGGCCTGATACAGGCCGCTAGGTCTGGCAGCGCGGGCAGAACACGCTGGCGCGCTGGCCCAGGGTCACGTTGCGCAGCACCGTGCCACACACCTTGCACGGTTCTTCCCCGCGCCCGTACACGAACAGTTCCTGCTGGAAGTAGCCCGGCTGGCCGTCGCCGCCGATGAAGTCGCGCAGGGTGGTGCCGCCACGCTCGATGGCGGCGGCCAGGATGCGCTTGATCTCGATGGCCAGGCGCAGGTAGCGCGCCCGCGAAATGCCCCCGGCCGGGCGCCGCGGGTCGATGCCCGCCGCGAACAGCGCCTCGGTCGCATAGATGTTGCCCACCCCCACCACCACCGCGTTGTCCATGATGAACGGCTTGACCGCCATCGAGCGCCCGCGCGACAGCTGTAACAGCCGCTCGCCATCGAACAGGTCGGTCAGCGGCTCCGGGCCCAGGCGCAGCAGCAGCTCGTGCTGCAACGGGTCGGGGGCCCAGAGCATCGCGCCAAACCGGCGCGGGTCGGTGTAGCGCAGCGCCAGCCCCGACTCCAGCTCGATGTCCACATGCTCGTGCTTGGCCGCCGGCAGGCCGATCTCCACCAGCCGCAGGTTGCCCGACATGCCCAGGTGGCTGATCAGCGTGCCCACCTCGGCGTTGAGCAGCAGGTACTTGGCACGCCGTTCCACCGACACGAAGCGCTGCCCCGACAGGCGTACGTCGAGGTCTTCGGGTATCGGCCAGCGCAGGCGCCGCTCACGCACCACCACACGGCTGACACGCTGCCCTTCAAGGTACGGCGCAATGCCGCGGCGGGTGGTCTCGACTTCAGGTAGCTCGGGCATGGGTCAGTGCGCACCCATTTCGCGGATGGTCTGCTTGAGGTTCTCGAAGTCGTACTCCGACAGGCCCACGTAGTCGAGCACCAGGTGCCCGACGGTGTTCCATTCGTGGTCCACGCTCTGGTTGCCCAGCACCCGGTACGAGCTGCAGATGTGCTCGGCCATCTTCAGAATGGCCAGCAGGTTCTTGAGCTGGGTGTTGCGCGCCGAGTCGTCGCTGAACACCGCCAGGGCATTGTGGTGGTTGGCGATGGCGGCACTCACGTGCTCGGGCAGGCGCCACGACTTGGCCGTGTAGTAGCCGACCACGGCGTGGTTGGTGTTGAACGTGCGGTTCTCGGTGTCGACCACGCGCTTGTCGGGGCCGGCCTCGGCGTAGGCCTGCTCCAGGGTATGCATGTAGTCGGGGAAGCGCTTGTGCATCAGCGGCACGCCGCAATCGTGGAACAGCCCCAAGGCATAGGCTTCGTCCACCGCCTGCGAGCCGATGCGCTTGGCCAGGGTCAGGCAGGTCATGGCCACGTCCTGGGCGGTATCCCAGAAGCGGTTGAGGGTGACGATGGTGTCGTCGCTCATCTCGCCCTTGATCGACTGCGCGTTGATCAGGTTGATGATCGAGCGGCTGCCCAGCAGGTTCACCGCGCGCTGGATCGAGGCGATCTTGTTGGTCAGCCCGTAATACGGCGAATTGACCAGCTTGAGCAGTGCGCCGGAAAGGCCCGGGTCCTGGGAGATCAGCTTGGCGATGGTCTCCAGGTCCGGGTCGGGCATGTACTGCTCGAACTGCAGGTCGACCATGATCTGCGGCTGGGGCGGTACGCTGATGCCCTGCAGGGCTTGCTGGATCTGTTCGGCGGTAAGTTCCTGGGACATAGATACACACTCGGGGCTGAAGGGCGATTCTAACCCTGCAGGCGGGCCGGGAAACACCCGTTGATGGATTCAGAAGGAACTTTGCCTGCCCCGGGGCTGCCTGCTTACTACAGGTTCAACTCAACAGGAGCACGCAGATGACGACCCAACTGAACGGCAAGCGCGTGGCCATGCTGGTCACCGACGGCTTCGAGCAGGTAGAACTCACCGGGCCCAAGCAGGCCCTCGAGCAAAGCGGCGTGCGCGTCGACATCCTCTCGGCCAAACCGGGCACGGTCAAGGGCTGGAACCATGACAAGCCCGCCGACGACTTCAATGTGGACAACACCTTCGACAAGGCCGACGTCGCGGTCTACGACGCCATCGTGCTGCCCGGCGGCGTGCAGAACTCCGACACCATACGCATCGACCCCGGCGCCCAGAAGCTGGTCAAGGCCCACGACGCCAGCGGCAAGCCCCTGGCGGTGATCTGCCATGGCGCCTGGCTGCTGGTGTCGAGCCAGTTGGTCAAGGGCCGCAAGATGACCAGCTACAAGACCGTGCGCGACGACATCACCAATGCCGGCGGGCAGTGGCAGGATCAGGCCGTGGTCATCGACCGCAACCTGATCAGCAGCCGCCAGCCCGACGATATTCCCGCCTTCAACACCCAGCTGCTGCGCGCTTTGGGCGCCTGATCGGCTATTTGTCGCCGGCCGAGCCGCGTGCCCGGCCGACGCGCTATACTCCCGCTCTTTTTTCCGGAGCGACGTCATGTCCCTGCCCAGCCTTCGCCTCAAAGCCAACGCCGACCGCCGCCTGCGCGCCGGCCATCTGTGGGTGTACAGCAACGAAATCGACGTCGCCGCGACCCCGCTGCATGGCTTCAAGGCCGGCGACCAGGCGGTGCTCGAAGGTGCCGGCGGCAAGCCGCTGGGCATCGTCGCCATGAGCCCCAACAACCTGATCTGCGCGCGCCTGCTGTCGCGCGACGCCAAGCTGGCCCTGGACAAGTCGCTGCTGGTGCACCGCATCAACGTGGCCCTGTCGCTGCGCGAGCGCCTGTTCGACAAGCCGTTCTACCGCCTGGTGTACGGCGATTCGGACCTGCTGCCGGGCCTGGTGGTCGACCGTTTCGGCGACATCCTGGTGGTACAGCTGGCCTCGGCCACCATGGAACAGCACAAGGACGACGTGATCGCCGCCCTGGTGCAGGTGCTCAAACCCACCGGCATCCTGTTCAAGAACGACTCGGCGGCGCGTGATGCCGAAGGCCTGAACCGCTACGTCGAAACCGTGTTCGGCCTGGTGCCGGAGTGGGTGGCGCTGGAAGAGAACGGCGTGAAATTCGAAGCGCCGGTGATGGAAGGCCAGAAGACCGGCTGGTTCTACGACCACCGCATGAACCGCGCACGCCTGGCACCCTACGTCAAAGGCAAGCGCGTGCTCGACCTGTTCAGCTACATCGGTGGCTGGGGCGTGCAGGCCGGTGCGTTCGGCGCCAGCGAAGTGTTCTGTGTGGATGCCTCGGGCTTTGCCCTGGATGGCGTGGAGCGCAATGCGGCGCTCAACGGCATTGCCGAGAAGGTCACCTGCGTGGAAGGCGATGTGTTCGAGGCGCTGCGCGAGCTCAAGGCCGCTGAAGAGCGTTTCGACGTGATCGTGGCCGACCCGCCCGCGTTCATCAAGCGCAAGAAGGACCTGAAGAACGGCGAAGGCGCCTACCGCCGCCTGAACGAGCAGGCCATGCGCCTGCTGAGCAAGGACGGCATTCTGGTCAGCGCCTCGTGCTCGATGCACCTGCCCGAAGACGACCTGCAGAACATCCTGCTGACCAGCGCCCGCCACCTGGACCGCAACATGCAGCTGCTCGAACGCGGCGGCCAGGGCCCGGACCACCCGGTGCACCCGGCGATCCCGGAAACGCGCTACATCAAGAGCATCACCTGCCGGCTGCTGCCCAACAGCTGATTGCGCGGAATGAAAATCCCGGCCAGGTGCCGGGATTTTTTTTGCCTGTAACGGCCTTTCGCCGGCAAGGCCGGCTCCTGCAGGCAGGTGCACTCAATCGCGCTGCGGGTAAGGCATCATTCCCAGTTCTCGCCCGTCGATCACCAGGGTCTTGTAGCGCGGTTTCGCCAGCTTGAGCGTGCCCGCCCGAATCTGCTCGATCAGTGCGCGCCCCGTGCCGATCCCGTCCACCCGCGCATAATCACGCCAGAAGCCCTCGTGACGCGCATACACGAACGCCGACGTCGAGTACTCGTGCTTGGGCACCACCAGCACTTCGTTGACCCCATCGTCATCCAGGTCCACCTGCCAGGCAGCACACCCCGAGCTGCCGCATTGGCTCTCGATCAGGGTCAGGTTGAGCATCTGCGCACTGTCCTCCGGCGCAGGCCCGATCCATTCCAGCTTGGGTCCGTACTCACGCGGCGACATGCTCACCGGTTCGGCCTCCAGCAGTCGATCGGCCAGCAGCTCGCGGCTTGGCGCATCCAGGATCTGCCCCTCCTTGACCAGGCGCGACAACCGCTCGAACTGCTCGATCCCCGGCTTGCCGAGCCGGTAGCGCAATGCGCGCGCATCGAACGCATCCGCCGAGGTGCGCCCGCTCAACAGCCGCTCCATCTGGTTGGCGGCACTGTAGGTCAACGGGTTGAGCACCGGCGTGAACACCAGCATCAGCACCACGAAACTCAGCAGCGCGATCAACGGGTTGCTGCGCCGCAAGCTGCCCAGCCACACCGCCTGGCGCGGGCGAATGGCCCACAGCGCGGCCAGGCTGTGCACCAGCGCGATGCCGATCAGCAGCATCGCCAGAAAGCGCTGCGGGGTCAGGCCGTACTGGTCGATGCGCAGCCAGCTCGAATAGCACGCCAGCGCCGTCAGCAGCGGCAGGCACACAAGGCTGGCGTTCACCAGCAGCTTCAGGGGCCTGGCATAACCGGCATCGTGCTCGCCGTCCTGGAACACGCCGTTGAGCAGAAACAGCGTACTGCCCACCAGGCACAGCAGGATGCTGGTGGAGTAACCGGTGTTGAAGATCGGCGCGACCCCGGTCACCGCCAGCGCCAGAGTGAACACCACCGCAATCAGCGAACACAGCGGCAGCAGGTAGCGGCACACGGTGAGCAGCACATTGCGCAGCAGGCCGATGGCCTTGTCGTTCTGGCGCCCCATGCGGATGCCCAGCGAGAAGAAGATCGGCAGGCACACGCAGATGAATTCGAGCGAGGCGAAGATATCGCTGAGCACCGGCGCGCCCAGAATCGTGAACAGCCGCCCGCACAGCCACAGCAGCATCCAGAACGCCAGGGCCACCAGCAGCGCCAGCAGCACGATGAAGGCATTGTTCCAGGCGTGCTGGTACAGGTCCTGATAGCGCAGGCGATTGCCGTCGCGGGTCGGCCAACTGAGGATGAACGCCGCGCCGATATAGGCCAGCACCAGCGAGGCCGGTATCCAGCGCATCCATAGCCAGCCGTCGGCCGATTGCGCATACAGCCAGGCGGACACGCTGGCCATCAGCAACGCCAGGCCGGCCACCAGCAGCCAGGTGCCGCGCTGACGCACCGCGCCGCCCAGCAGTTGCAGATTGATGCCGCCCACCAGGGCCAGCGTGGCGCAGAACACCGCGAGCACAGGGTTGCGGTAATGGATGAAGGTGAGCAGCAGCGCCCCCTGTACCAGGGCGATGGCGAGGTAATACAGCACGGAGCGGTTGAGCACGGGCATTCCAAGTCCTTTTGCGAGGGGTGATGCACAAGGCGCGCAGTCTAGGGCCAGGCGACCCCGCACGGCTAGAGCATGTCGACTTCATTGCAGCGCCGCACAGACCTCATGCAGCCATGCACATATATCGATAAAAATCCAGGCCAATAATCCATAAGGGCAAATTTTTCATTGATCCAGGCGACATAAGCAGATAAAAATCGACTCAATCAAAATAAAAACAATGCAGGTTCGACCCATGTCCTCTATCGACCGCTCTCATCCTGGCACTTCAGATACCGCTCGACTGCGCCGCGTGCTGGGGCTGCCCGCCCTGGTGTTCTTCGGCCTGGTGTACATGGTGCCGCTGACCATCTTCACCACCTACGGCATCGTCACCGAACTCACCGGTGGCCGCACCGCAGGCGCCTACCTGGTGACCCTGCTGGCCATGCTGTTCACCGCGACGTCCTACAGCTTCATGGTCAAACGCTTCCCGGTGGCGGGCTCGGCCTACTCCTATACCCACCTGGCGTTCGGCCCCAACATCGGATTTCTGGCCGGCTGGTCGCTGCTGCTCGACTACCTGTTCATCCCGATGATCAACTACCTGCTGATCGGGCTGTTCCTCAACATCGCCTTCCCGGCACTGCCGGTGTGGGGCATCATCGTCGCCGCCATCGCCCTGGTGACCGTGCTCAACGTGATCGGCATCCATTCGGTGGCCAAGGCCAGCAACCTGATCGTGGGCGCGCAGATCATCTTCATCGGCGTGTTCGCCGCGCTGTCGATCAAGAGCCTGCACGGCGCGCCTATCGACCTGCTGTCGCCCCTGCTCGGTGACGGCACCCGGCCCGGGTTCAGCCACCTGATGACCGGGGCAGCGGTACTGTGCCTGTCCTTCCTGGGCTTCGACGCGGTATCGACCCTTGCCGAGGAAACCCGCGACCCGCAACGCGATGTGCCGCGCGCCATCCTGCTCACCACCCTGGGCGCCGGGCTGCTGTTCACCGTGCTGGCCTACATCAGCCAGCTGGTACTGCCGGGCAGCCACTTCGCCAACGTCGATGCGGCAGCCAATGAAGTGATGTTCAAGGCCGGCGGGCAGTTCCTCGCCAACTTCTTCACCGCGGCCTTCGTGGCCGGCAGCCTGGGTTCGGCACTGGCCTCGCAGGCTGCGGTGTCGCGCATCCTGTACACCATGGGCCGCGACCAGGTGCTGCCACGGCGCTGGTTCGGGCGCCTTTCGCCACGCTTCGGCACCCCGGTGTTCGCCACCCTGGTGGTATCGGTGTTCTCCCTGCTGGCACTGGTGATCGACCTGACCACCCTGGCCTCGCTGATCAGCTTTGGCGCGCTGGTGGCGTTCTCGGCGGTGAACCTGGCGGTGGTGCGCACGCACCTGGTCGATCAAGCCTGCCACCGCAACCTCTCGGGGCTGCTGCGTTACGGCGTGGTGCCGCTGGTGGGCATGAGCCTCACACTGTGGCTGTGGACCAGCCTGTCGGCACTGACCCTGACCATCGGCATGACCTGGTTCACCCTCGGCCTGGTGTATCTGGGCGTGCTGACCGGCGGCTTTCGCAAGCGCGTGAAGCTGGTGCACTTCTCCGAGGCCGGCTGAACGCCATGGCGGTTGGGCGGCCCGCGCGCAGCGAAAACGCCCAACCGCCCAATGCGCCATTCCTTCCCGCCGCCAGCGGTGTAGAATCGGCCTATTCATCGCCAGTCATCCCCGGCGGGTTTATGAGCTCTGGTCGAGCCCTCGGCGATCCCGTGGTGTTTTCGGCCTCATCCGTACCAGCGGCCACCTGCCTTCGGTGCAAAGGACAAGAGAAGCTCACTCCCCTTTTTGTTACCTGATTAGCCGCCAGGAGTGCTTCATGCCTGATTACCGCTCGAAAACGTCCACCCACGGTCGCAACATGGCCGGCGCACGCGCCCTGTGGCGCGCTACCGGCATGAAAGATGCCGACTTCAAGAAGCCGATCATCGCCATCGCCAACTCCTTCACCCAGTTCGTCCCGGGCCACGTGCACCTGAAGGACCTGGGCCAGCTGGTGGCCCGCGAGATCGAGCGCGCCGGTGGCGTGGCCAAGGAATTCAACACCATCGCCGTGGATGACGGCATCGCCATGGGCCACGACGGCATGCTGTACTCGCTGCCCAGTCGCGAGATCATCGCCGACTCGGTCGAGTACATGGTCAACGCCCACTGCGCCGACGCCATCGTGTGCATCTCCAACTGCGACAAGATCACCCCCGGCATGCTGATGGCCGCCCTGCGCCTGAACATCCCGGTGATCTTCGTGTCCGGCGGCCCGATGGAAGCCGGCAAGACCAAGCTGGCCAGCCACGGCCTGGACCTGGTCGACGCCATGGTGATCGCCGCCGACAGCTCGGCCAGTGACGAAAAGGTCGCCGAATACGAGCGCAGCGCCTGCCCTACCTGCGGTTCGTGCTCCGGCATGTTCACCGCCAACTCCATGAACTGCCTGACCGAAGCCCTGGGCCTGGCCCTGCCGGGCAACGGTTCGACCCTGGCCACCCACAGCGACCGCGAAGAGCTGTTCCTCAAGGCCGGCCGCACCATCGTCGAACTGTGCCAGCGCTACTACGGCGAGAACGACGAGTCGGTACTGCCGCGCAACATCGCCAACTTCAAGGCGTTCGAGAACGCCATGATGCTCGACATCGCCATGGGCGGCTCGACCAACACCATCCTGCACCTGCTGGCCGCCGCCCAGGAAGCCGAGATCGACTTCGACCTGCGCGACATCGACCGGTTGTCGCGCAGCGTGCCGCAGCTGTGCAAGGTGGCGCCGAACATCCAGAAGTACCACATGGAAGACGTGCACCGCGCCGGCGGCATCTTCAGCATCCTCGGTTCGCTGGCCCGTGGCGGCCTGCTGCACACCGACCTGCCGACCGTGCACAGCCGCAGCATGGAAGAAGCCATCGCCAAGTGGGACATCACCCAGACCGACGACGAAGCGGTGCACCACTTCTTCAAGGCCGGCCCGGCCGGCATCCCGACCCAGACCGCGTTCAGCCAGTCGACCCGTTGGGAAACCCTGGATGACGACCGCGAGAACGGCTGCATCCGCAGCTTTGAGCACGCCTACTCCAAGGAAGGCGGCCTGGCCGTGCTGTACGGCAACATCGCGCTGGATGGCTGCGTGGTGAAGACCGCAGGCGTCGACGAGTCGATCCATGTGTTCGAAGGCAACGCCAAGATCTTCGAAAGCCAGGACAGCGCGGTACGCGGCATTCTGGCCGACGAAGTGCAGGCCGGCGACATCGTGATCATCCGCTACGAGGGGCCAAAAGGCGGCCCGGGCATGCAGGAGATGCTGTACCCGACCTCTTACCTGAAGTCCAAGGGCCTGGGCAAAGCCTGTGCGCTGCTGACCGACGGGCGCTTCTCGGGCGGCACCTCGGGCCTGTCCATCGGCCATGCTTCGCCGGAAGCGGCAGCAGGCGGCGCGATTGGCCTGGTGCGCGACGGCGACAAGGTGCTGATCGACATTCCCAACCGTTCGATCAACCTGCTGGTCAGCGATGAAGAGCTGGCGGCGCGGCGTGTCGAGCAGGACAAGAAGGGCTGGAAGCCGGTCGAGCAGCGTCCGCGCAAGGTGACCACCGCACTCAAGGCCTACGCCCTGCTCGCCACCAGTGCCGACAAGGGCGCGGTGCGCAACAAGGCCATGCTGGACGGTCTGTAAGGTCTGGCAAAATAAAGAACCGGCGCCCAGGCGCCGGTTTTTTTTGCCTGCGGTGCGGTGTTCGCCGGCAACGCCGGCTCCTACAGACGCCGTGGCCCCGTAGGAGCCGGCGTTGCCGGCGAAGAGGCCGGTACAGAGAGCGGCAACATCTGCCCCTTACACCCTAGCCCCGCATCTGTTTTCGTCCGTCTTTGCTTGCCGAGGAATATGGTTATTCCAAAACCATCTATCTAAATTCCATTTAGATCTAATTTCGTTGTTTTTCAGGCTGTTAGCATTTCTGTTCGCAATCGCGCACAGACGCGACGCCCCGCCCTTTGTCTGGAGCTTCAATGAACCTGCCGCTGTTTCTCAACCTGCTGGTGTTCGCAGCCTTGCTGCTGGGCCTGGCGCAAACCAGCAAGACCTCCTGGAGCCTGGCCAAGAAAGTGCTGGTCGGCCTGATCGTCGGCGTGCTGTTCGGCAGTGCCCTGCATGCCATCTACGGTGCCGGCAGCCCGGTCCTGAAAAGCACCATCAGTTGGCTCGACCTGGTCGGCAACGGCTATGTGGGCCTGCTGCAGATGATCGTCATGCCGCTGATCTTCGTCTCGATCCTCAGCGCCGTGGCACGCCTGCACAACGCCTCGTCGCTGGGCAAGATCAGTTTCCTGACCATCGGCACCCTGCTGTTCACCACGGCCATCGCCGCGTTGATCGGCATCGGCCTGACCAACCTGTTCGGCCTCAGCGCCGAAGGCCTGGTGGCCGGCGTGCAGGAAACCGCGCGCATGCAGACCATCCAGAGTGACTACGCGGGCAAGGTCGCCGACCTCAACATCCCGCAACTGCTGCTGTCGTTCATCCCCACCAACCCGGTGGGCGACCTGGCCCGGGCCAAGCCGACCTCGATCATCAGCGTGGTGATCTTCGCCGCGTTCCTCGGTGTGGCCGCCTTGCAACTGCTCAAGGACGACGCCGACAAGGGCAACCGTGCGCTGGTGGCCATCGACACCCTGCAGGCCTGGGTGATGCGCCTGGTACGCCTGGTGATGAAGCTCACCCCGTATGGCGTGCTGGCGCTGATGACCAAGGTGGTGGCCAGCTCGAACCTGGACGACATTCTCAAGCTGGGCAGTTTCGTGGTGGTGTCGTACATCGGCCTGGGCCTGATGTTCGTGGTGCACGGTGTGCTGCTGGGCCTGGGCGGGGTCAACCCGCTGCGGTTTTTCCGCAAGGTATGGCCGGTGCTGACCTTTGCCTTCACCAGCCGCTCCAGTGCGGCGAGCATTCCGCTGAGCATCGAGGCGCAAACCCGTCGCCTGGGCATCCCTCAGGCGATTGCCAGCTTTGCCGCCTCGTTCGGCGCGACCATCGGCCAGAACGGTTGCGCAGGCCTGTACCCGGCGATGCTGGCGGTGATGGTGGCCCCGGCGGTGGGCATCGACCCGCTCGACCCGCTGTGGATCGCCACGCTGGTGGCCATCGTGACCCTGAGTTCGGCCGGGGTGGCCGGGGTGGGTGGCGGTGCGACCTTCGCCGCGCTGATCGTGCTGCCGGCGATGGGCCTGCCGGTGGAGCTGGTGGCGCTGCTGATCTCGGTCGAGCCGCTGATCGACATGGGCCGCACGGCACTGAACGTGAGTGGTGCAATGGTGGCCGGTACCCTGACCAGCCAGGCCATGGGGCAGACCGACAAGGTGCTGCTGGAGGCCGATGAGCATGCGCAGTTGACGCATAGCTGAAGGCCCCTTCGCCAGCAAGGCCGGCTCCTACAGCAATCGTGTAGGAGCCGGCCTTGCCGGCGAATGCATCAACGCCGCTCCCACACCTCGAAGTGATAAGCCGGCTTGTCCCCTTCAGCCGCATTGGCCTGGGTCGATTTCATCGCCCACTGCTGCGCATCCACTTCAGGGAACCACGCATCCCCCACCGGGCTGAGCTCGACCCGCGTCAGGTACAGGCGATCCGCCAGCCCGCGTTCCAACGCCTGACCGTACAGCTGCGCACCGCCGATCAGCATCAGCTCGTTCACACCGTGCTCCAGCGCCCACTGCTCGGCCCGCACGATGGCCTCATCCAGCGAACCGAACACCTCGGCGCCCTCCAGCACCAGGCCCGGCTGACGGCTGACCACCAGGTTCAGACGCCCCGGTAACGGGCGCCCCAGCGAATCCCAGGTCTTGCGACCCATGATGATCGGCTTGCCCAACGTGGTGGCCTTGAAATACTTGAAATCCCCCGGCAAATGCCAGGGCATGCTGTTGTCGATGCCGATGACGCGGTTCTCGGCGAGGGCCGCGATCAGGCTGAGAGGCAGTGATGTTTTCATGCCCGCGAGGATAGCAAAGCCCGCTGGCCGATGCGTGGGTTATGCTTTGGGCAGTTTTGATCAATGGAAGCTGGGTGTGACTGGACTGACTGACCTGGACAAACGCTGGCTCACCGAAGCCGTGCGCCTGCGTGAAGAACATGCCGGCGCGCTGGAAGACCAGGAAGCCAACCGCCGTGCGCGCCAGCAAGGCGGCGACCTGGCTGCACGCATCGAACACCGCGCCCTGTGGCTGGCCGAACGCGACGGCCTGCGCGCCGCGCTGGGGCGCTGGAAAGCCGGGGCGCGCCTGGCGCTGCTGGCCCTGCTGCTGCTCGCCGTGCTCAGCGGCGCCGGCCTGGCCTTCGCCGGGCTGGGCGACGGCCAGCGCCCGGTCAACGTGTTCTGGGCGCTGGGCAGCCTGCTGGGGCTTAACCTGCTGATGCTGCTGAGCTGGGCTCTGGGCTTTGCCCTGGCCGGCGACCATGGCGCCAGCCTGGGGCGGCTGTGGCTATGGCTGAGCGAAAAGTTCGCCCGCGATGCCAAGGCCGCGCACCTGGCCCCGGCCCTGCTGGTGCTGCTGCAACGCCAGCGCCTCAACCGCTGGCTGCTCGGCCTGCTGGTGCACGGCCTGTGGCTGCTGGCGCTGGCCAGCGCCCTGGTGGTGATGTTGATGCTGCTGGCCACCCGGCGTTATGGCTTTGTGTGGGAAACCACCATCCTCGACCCCGACACCTTTGTCGGCCTGACCCAGGCCCTCGGCACCCTGCCCGCGCTGCTGGGTTTCAGCGTGCCGGACGCGGCCATGATCCGCGCCAGCGGCGCCAGCCAACCGGCGCTGGAGCTGGCACGCCAGTCGTGGGCCGGCTGGATGCTCGGCGTGCTGGTGGTGTACGGCCTGCTGCCGCGGCTGGTGCTCGCGGCCCTGTGCCTGTGGCGCTGGCACAGCGGGCGCCGGCGCCTGGGCCTGGACCTCAACCTGCCCGGCTACAGCGCCCTGCGCGACGTGCTGATGCCCAGCAGCGAACGCCTGGGGGTCAACGACCCTGCCCCGCAGGCCTTGCCCGAAATCACCCGCAGCGAAGGCGACGCACCGGCCGAGGGCGCCTTGCTGGTGGGCCTGGAGCTCGACGACCAGCGCCCCTGGCCGCCCGCCCTGCCAGCCTCGGTGACCAACGCCGGTATCCTCGACAGCCGCGAATCACGCAACAGGCTGCTCGAACAGCTGAGCCGCTTCCCGCCCGCGCGCCTGGCCATCGCCTGCGACCCGCGCCGCTCGCCCGACCGGGGCAGCCTGGCGCTGCTGGCCGAGCTTGCGCGCAGCGCCGGGGCCACGCGCATCTGGCTGTTGCAGGCGCCACCCGGCCAGGCACTGGACGCCGACCGCCTGGGCGACTGGCACCAGGCGCTGGAGCAACTGGGCCTGGCGTACGCCGACAGTGCCCCCCTCAACTGGCTGGAGCATGGCCATGACTAAGCCGTTGAAACTGGCCGTGGTCGGCCACACCAACGTCGGCAAGACCTCGCTGCTGCGCACGCTCACCCGCGACGTGGGTTTCGGCGAAGTCTCGCACCGCCCCAGCACCACCCGTCATGTGGAAGGCGCACGGCTGTCGGTGGAGGGCGAGCCGCTGCTGGAGCTGTACGACACCCCGGGCCTGGAGGATGCCATCGCGCTGCTCGATTACCTGGAGCGTCTCGATCGGCCCGGTGAGCGGCTGGACGGCCCGGCGCGGGTCGAGCGTTTTCTGCAAGGCAACGAGGCGCGCCAGCGCTTCGAGCAGGAGGCCAAGGTGTTGCGCCAGCTGCTGGCCAGTGATGCCGGGCTGTACGTGATCGACGCCCGCGAGCCGGTGCTGGCCAAGTACCGCGATGAACTGGAAGTGCTGGCCGGTTGCGGCAAACCGCTGCTGCCGGTGCTCAACTTCGTGGCCAGCAACGAGCATCGCGAGCCGGACTGGCGCGAGGCCCTGGCACGCCTGGGGCTGCACGCACTGGTGCGCTTCGACAGCGTGGCCCCGCCGCAGGATGGCGAGCAGCGCCTGTACGAAAGCCTGGCCTTGCTGCTGGAGAATGCGCGCCCGGCCTTGCAGCGCCTTATCGATGACCAGCAGGCCCAGCGTGTGGCACGCCAGCACAGCGCCAAGCGCCTGATTGCCGAACTGCTGCTCGATTGCGCGGCGTGCCGGCGTAGCGTGATCGCCAGGCCGGAGGCCGAGGCAGCGGCGATCAGCGAGCTGCATCAGGTGATTCGCCAGCGTGAACAACGCTGCGTCGAGGCGCTGCTCAAGCTGTATGCGTTTCGCAAGGACGACGCCAACACCGGCGAGCTACCGCTGCTGGACGGGCGCTGGGGCGATGACCTGTTCAACCCCGAGACCCTGAAATTGCTGGGCGTGCGCCTGGGCAGCGGGGTTGCCGCGGGCGCCGCGGCCGGTGCCGGGGTCGACCTGCTGGTCGGCGGCATTACCCTGGGGGCGGCCGCACTGGCCGGGGCGATTGCCGGGGGTGCGCTGCAGACGGCACGCAGTTACGGTTCGCGGCTGATGGGCAAGCTGAAGGGCCAGCATGAACTGACGGTGGACGACGGGGTGCTGCGTTTGCTGGCGTTGCGTCAGCGTCAGTTGCTGGCGGCGCTGGAGGGGCGCGGGCATGCGGCGACAGCTCGCATCAAGCTGACGTTGCCCAGCGACAAGGGCTGGCGCGAGGGCAAGTTGCCGGAGGCGCTGAGCAAGGCGCGGGCGCACCCGCAGTGGTCGTCGATGAACCCAGGGGCCAAGCTCGGGCAGGCGGAGCGGCAGGAGCAGATCGACAGTCTTGTGCAGGAGCTTTAGGGCCTCTTCGCCGGCAAGGCCGGCTCCTACAGGTGCCGTGTGGTTCTGTAGGAGCCGGCCTTGCCGGCGAAAGCGGTCTCAGATCAGACGTGCAACATGCCCCTCCGCCAACGCCGGCCCAACGCTCATCCCCACCCCGCTGTGCATCAGCGCCGCACTCACCCCCGGCGCTACCGCCAGCAGCGAAAACGGCCCCGGCCCACCCGAGCCGTACACCCCCTGCCAGCGCTCCAGCACCTCGATGCGCCCACCCAGCGTCTGCTCGGCCAGCTCGATCATCCAGTTGTCCACCTGCTCGGCATTGAACGGCGACGCATCACTGCCGTAGGCATGCGAATCGCCGATGATCAGCTCGCCATGGGGCGTCGGGCTGATCAACAGGTGAATGCCGTTTTCCAGCAGGTGCGGGCTGCCGGCCTGTACCTCGGCGCGCAGGGCCTGCGCCTGCGGCAGGTCGGCATACGCCCCGTAATGCAGGCAGCTCAACCCGGTCAGCAGCGAATGCTTCAGGTCCAGGCCGAAGCATGGCCGGGCGCGCAGCATCTGCAGGCGACATACCTGCGGCTGTAACTGCGCCATCGGCTCGGCGAGCAGCGTCTGGTAGTCGTGCCCGCTGCACACCACGATGTGCTCGCCGCTGAAGCGACCGGCGGTGGTGGTCAGAAACCCCGGCTCCACCTCGCGCACCAGCGTGGAAAAGTGGAACTCGACGCCCAGTTGCTCGCGCAGGTAGTTGACCAGCGCAGGGATGGCCTCGCGCGAGTACACCTGCTGATCGTCCAGCCCACGCAGGGCGGCGCGATGATGGCGGAACTGGCCGTCGTACAGCGCATCGAGCGCGGCGCCCTGCAGCAGTTCGACCGGGTAGCCGTGCTCGAGTGCACGCCCGTTGCAGAAGGCTTCGAGCAGGTCTTGCTCCAGCGCGGTGCGGGCCAGCAACAGCGAGCCGTTGCGCTTGAGCGCAAAGCCGGCGTGCTCGGCCCAGTGGGCCCAGATGCCGCGGCTGGCCTTGGCCAGTTCGAGCATCTGGCCGGGTGGCTGGCCGCTGACCAGGGCCTGGCCGAAGTTGCGAATGGAGGCGCCCAGCGGGGTGGCGCTGCGTTCGAACACCTTGACCCGCAGGCCGCGCCGGGCTGCGGCGTAGGCGTGGGACAGGCCGAGGATGCCGGCGCCGACGATGAGAAAGTCTGACATGGGGGTTCCCTTGAGATGGTGGTGCGACTTTCGCCGGCAAGGCCGGCTCCTACAGACGGCGCAGACCTGTAGGAGCCGGCCTTGCCGGCGAAGGGAGCGAAGCGGATTTACTGCTGCGCCACCTTCTCCGACTTGCCGTCATAGCGCTTGCGCCACTCGGCCAGAATGCTGTCGCGGTTCTTCGATGCCCAGCCGAAGTCGTTCTTGATCAGACGCTGCTCGTAATCGGCCGGCAACTCGGTCTGCGGCTTGGCAATGCCCGGCTGCGCCAGCACCGCGAAGTTCTCCTTGTACAGCTCCATCGCCGCCGGGCTCGCCGAGAAGTCGGCCAGGCGCTTGGCCGCGGCTTCATGCTGACTGCCCTTGATCAGCGCAGTGGCCTCGATCTCCCAGCCCAGGCCTTCCTTGGGCAGCACGATATCCAGCGGCGCGCCCTGGCGCTTGAGCTGCACAGCCGGGTACTCGAACGAGATGCCGATCGGGAACTCTCCCGCCGCCGCCAGCTTGCACGGCTTGGAACCGGAGTGCACGTACTGGCCGATGTTCTGGTGCAGCTCGTCCATGTACTGCCAGCCCTGCTTCTCGCCGAAGGTCTGCAGCCATGCGCTCACATCCAGAAAACCGGTGCCGGACGAGGCCGGGTTGGGCATCACGATCTTGCCCTTGTACTCGGGCTTGGTCAGGTCCTGCCAGCTCACCGGCTTGCTCAGCCCCTGCTTCTCGGCCTCGATGGTGTTGAAGCAGATGGTCGCCGCCCACACGTCCATGCCCACCCACGCCGGCGGGTTGGCCGCATCGCGGTAGTTGGCGCCGATCTTGTCCAGGTCCTTGGGGGCATAGGTCTGCAGCATGCCCTGCTGGTCGAGGATCGCCAGGCTCGACGCCGCCAGGCCCCACACCGCGTCGGCCTGCGGGCGATCCTTCTCGGCCAGCAGCTTGGCGGTGATGATGCCGGTGGAGTCACGCACCCACTTGATCTCGATATCCGGGTTGGCCTTTTCGAAGGCCTGCTTGTAGGTCTTGAGCTGTTCGGCCTCCAGCGCGGTGTACACGGTGAGCTGGGTGTCGGCGGCCTGGGCCTGCACGGTCACGGCAGCGAGCACGGCAGCGGCAAGAGCAAGTGGCTTGAACATGGTGCGGTTCCTTTGAGCAGTACAGGGTTGGAAGAGCAATCAGTGGCCCGGCGCGCGCTGGCGCCAGGCCTGGGAGCGTTTGAGCAGGCCACGCGAGGCCCACGCCAGCAGCAGTGACACGCCGGCGCTGGTCAGCAGGATCAGGGTGGACATGGCGGCGGCGCCGCCGACGTTGCCGGCATCGTCCATGTTCAGTACCGCTACCGCGGCCAGGATGGTGTCGGGGCTGTAGAGGAAGATGGCCGCCGACACGGTGGTCATCGCCGAGACGAACAGGTAGCGGATGATGTCCAGCAGCGCTGGCAGGCAGATCGGCACGGTAACCCGCGCAAAGTGGCGGTACAGCGGGGCCTTGAGCGACAGCGCGGCGGCCTCGAACTCGCTGTCGAGCTGGCGCAGTGCAGTGGTGGCGGTCATCTGCGCGGTGGTCAGGTAGTGCGCGATGGTGCACACCACCAGCAGCGTCATGCTGCCGTAGAACACATGCAGCGGGTTGCCCGGCAGGTTGAAGAAGAACACGTAGCCCAACCCCAGCACCAACCCGGGTACGGCCATCGGCACGAAGCTGAGCAGGCGCAGCAGCAGGTTGAGACGGCCTCTGGTCTTCTCCATCAGGTAGGCGCCGCTGAAGATCACCGCGCTGCCGATCAGGGCGGTGCCCAGCGCCATGGTGATGCTGTTGCGGTAGGCCAGCCAGCCGCCGCCGGCGGTGTCGTCGAACTGGTAGTGCTTGAGCGACAGCGACAGGTTGTAGGGCCAGAACTTGACCAGCGAGGAGTACACCGCCATGCCCACCACCAGCAGCAGAATGACGCACACCAGCAGCACGATGGCCAGGAAGCACGCATCACGCCGGCGGCTGGGGGCCGGCTCGAACACCTGGGCGCGACCGCTCATGGCATCGCCCTGGCGCCGGCGCAGCCAGGCATCCACCGCAAAGCTGAGCAGCGCCGGCACCAGCAGCACCATGCCGATCAGTGCACCACGGCCGAACTGCTGCTGGCCCACCACCGCCTTGTAGGCTTCCAGCGCCAGCACCTGGTAGTCGCCACCCACTACTACCGGCACGCCGAAGTCGGTGATGGTGAGGGTGAACACCAGGCAGAACGCGGCGAACACGGCCTGGCGCGTGGCCGGCCAGGTGATGCTGGTGAACGCGCGGCGTGGCCCGGCGCCCATGCTGGAGGCCGCATCGAACAACCGTGCATCGGCCAGCGACAGTGCCGAGAGCAGGATCATCAGCGCATGCGGGAAGGTGTAGATGGCCTCGCCCAGCACGATGCCCCAGAAGCCATAGATATTGTCGCTGAGCAGCCCGCGCAGCAGGCCCTGGTTACCGAACAGGTACACCAGCGCGATGGCCGGCAGCATCGAAGGCGCCAGCAGCGGCAGCAGCGAGATCCCGCGCCATATGCGCTTGCCCGGAATCAGCGTGCGTTGCAGCGCATAGGCGAACAGGTAGGCGGTGGGCACCACGATGGCCGCCACGCTCAGCGCGACGGTGAGGCTGTTGCCCAGCAGCCAGTGGAAGTTGGCGCTGGCGAACAGTTCGCGGGCCGCGACCAGCCCGCCGCCCTGCCCGGCATCGCTGCTGAAGCCGCGCCAGAAGATCGCCAGCAACGGCAGCAGCACCGCGACGGTCAGCAGCACCAGCAACAGCCATTTGCCGCCGGTCACGAACAGGCGATCACCCAGCGCGACGCCGCCGGTGGTCTTGGCCTTCGCAGGTGCGATCGGCAGGCTCATCGGCGCGCCCATGTCAGGCAAACACCTGCAGGCTGCGCGGCGGCAAGGCCACCCAGATATCCTGCGAGCCCAGGCGCGGCATCGACTCGGGCGCCACCTCGGCGGTGAGTGCGTGGCCGGGCAGTTGGTTGAACTCGAAACTCATGCGGCAGCGATTGCCAAGGAAGGTGATTTCCCGCACGCGGGCCGGGAACAGGTTTTCTTCATGCACCGGCGGGTTGACGCTGATCGCCTCGGGGCGGCAGAACAACCGGCCACTGTTGGCCGCGCCCGCACCAGGGGCCAGGCGCAGGTTCATGTCACCCACCTGGGCATGGCTGTCGCTGCGCTGCTGGAATGGCAGCCAGTTGCCCTGGCCGACGAACTCGGCCACGAACGGCGTTGCCGGCTTGTCGTAGATGGCCTGCGGGGTGTCGTACTGTTCGACCTGGCCGTTGTTCATCACCGCGATGCGGTCGGCCATGAGCATGGCCTCGTCCTGGTTGTGGGTGACCATCAGGGTGGTGATGCCAAGTTGGCGTTGCAACTGACGCAGCTCGCTGCACAGGTGGTCGCGCACGCGGGCATCGAGGGCCGACATGGGTTCGTCGAGCAGCAGCAAGGAGGGTGCCGGAGCGAGTGCGCGGGCCAGGGCCACACGTTGTTGCTGGCCGCCGGAGAGCTGGCCGGGGTACTTCTTCTCGCTGCCGCGCAGGCCGACCAGGTCGAGCATGTCGGCCACGCGCTGACGGGATTCGTCGCGGCTGCTGGCGGTCAGGCCGTAGGCGATGTTGGCTTCGACGGTGAGGTTGGGGAACAGCGCGTAGGACTGGAACAGAATGCCGTAGTCGCGGGCCTGGGGCGGCAGCTCGGAAATGTCGCGGTCACCGATGTAGAGGGTGCCGCGGTCCTGGCGTTCGAGCCCGGCGATGCAGCGCAGCAGGGTGGTCTTGCCGCAGCCGGAGGGGCCGAGCAGGCACACCAGTTCGCCGGCGGCGATGTCCAGGGACACGTCGTGCAGCGCGGTGAAGGCGCCGAAGCGTTTGTGGATGCCGCGCACTTTCATCTGTGCGCCGGGGGTTGCGAGTGCGTTGTTCATGCCGGGACCTCACTGAACGAGTGAGGGCCATGCTAGGCGGGCAATGCGAAGGTTCTGTGGCGGTGGGGCAAAAGCGGGTGATAGTGGTATAGGCAGATTTTGTAGGGCTGCTGCGCAGCCCATCGCGGGTCAAGCCCGCTCCCACAACGATCTTGTGGGAGCGGGCTTGACCCGCGATGGCTATGGACCAGACGCCGATACTTCCTGGGCCAGGCCGAGAAAGGCAGCAGGCAACCGCGCCTGGCGGCGTTCCTTGAGGCAGTACAGGTACTCATGCATCACCGGCGCACCCTCCAGCGCCAGCACCTTAAGCTCCGGGTTATGCGGCACCTCGTGGCGGGCGATGATGCTGATGCCGATGTTGCGCAGCACCGCCTCGCGGATCGATTCGCGGCTGCCGATCTCCAGCAGCGAGCCCACCTTAACCCCCGCCTCGTCGAGCATCTGCTCGGTGAGCCGGCGCGTGGTCGAGCCCTGTTCGCGCATCAGCAGGCAATGCCCGCCCAGCGCACTCAGCGGCACCGCCTCACGCGAGGCCAGGGGGTGGTTGCGGTGCACTGCCACCACCAGCGGGTCGACGCCCAGCACCCGCCGCACCAGGCGCGCATCCTCCACCAGCTGTGACGAGGCGGCCATGTCCACGCGGTAATCCTCCAGCCACTCCAGCACCTGCTGCGAGTTGCCGATCTCCACCGACAGCTCCACCTGCGGCAGGCGCTCGCGGAAGATCTTCACCAGGTCGAGAATGTAGTACGGCGCCGTGGCCGCAATGCGCAGGCCACCCTGCCCCTGGCCGCTGTTGCGCAGGAAGAACTCGATATCCGACTCCTGCTGCATCAGCGCCTTGACCATCGGCATCAGCCGCGTGCCGTCGTCGCTCAGGGTCAGGCGGCGACCGCCGCGAAAGAACAGCTCGACCCCGTACTGGGCCTCCAGGTTGCGGATCTGCGTGGTCACCGTCGGCTGGCTGAGCCCGAGTTTCTTCGCCGCCAGGGTAATGCTGCCCAGGCGGGCCACCATGTAGAACGCCTTCAACTCGGAACTCAACATACCGCCTCTTACTTTCTGAGCAGGCGCAAGCCGTTGAATACCACCAGCAAGCTCACGCCCATGTCGGCGAACACCGCCATCCACAAGGTCGCCATGCCGGTGAAGGTGATCGCCAGGAAGATCGCCTTGATGCCCAGGGCCAGAACGATGTTCTGCACCAGGATCGCCGCGCTTTGCCGCGAGAGCCTGACGAACGCCGGGATTTTGCGCAAGTCGTCATCCATCAGTGCCACGTCTGCGGTTTCGATGGCGGTGTCGGTACCGGCCGCCGCCATGGCAAACCCGATCTCGGCCCGCGCCAGCGCCGGGGCATCGTTGATGCCGTCGCCGACCATGCCGACCCGATGGCCCTGGGCGTACAGGTCTTCGATGGCCTTGAGCTTGTCGGCCGGCAGCAGGTTGCCGCGAGCCTCATCGATGCCCACCTGCGCGGCGATGGCCTCGGCGGTGTGCGGATTGTCGCCGGTGAGCATGACGGTCTTGATACCCAGTGCATGCAACTGCGCAATCGCCTCGCGGCTGCTTTCCTTGACCGTATCGGCCACGGCGAACAGCGCCAGCGGGCCGGAGGCGTCGAGCAGCAGCACCACGGTCTTGCCCTGGCGCTCCAGCTCATCGAGCTGGGCTTCCAGTTCGGGCGAGCACAGGCCCAGTTCCTCGACCAGGCGATGGTTGCCCAGGTGGTACAGCACGCCGTCGATCCTGCCGCCCACGCCACGGCCCATCAGGGCCTGGAACTCGCTGACCTCGGCCAGCGGCTGATCGCCGTACTGCTGTGCGATGGCCATCGACACCGGGTGATCGGAACGAGCGCCCAGGCTCGCGGCGATGTGCTGGGCGCGGCCTTCGAAGCGCGCATCGAGCACGTGGTAGTCGGTTTGCACCGGTTTGCCGTGGGTGATGGTGCCGGTCTTGTCCAGCGCCAGGAAGCTGAGCTTGCGCCCGCCCTCCAGGTACACGCCGCCCTTGATCAGGATGCCCTTGCGCGCTGCGGCGGCCAGGCCGCTGACGATGGTCACCGGGGTCGAGATCACCAGCGCGCACGGGCACGCCACCACCAGCAGCACCAGCGCACGGTAGATCCAGTCGAACCACAGGCCGCCGAAGAACAGCGGTGCCACCACGGCCACCGCCAGTGCCAGCACGAACACCACCGGGGTGTAGATGCGCGAGAACTGGTCGACGAAGCGCTGGGTCGGGGCACGGGCGCCCTGGGCTTGCTCCACGGCCTTGATGATGCGGGCCAGGGTCGACTGGCCGGCGGCGGCGGTCACGCGGTACTCCAGCGCACCGGACTGGTTGATGGTGCCGGCGAACACCTTGTCGCCGGGGCCCTTCTCCACCGGCAGGCTTTCGCCGGTGATCGGCGCCTGGTCGATGCTGGACTGGCCTTGCAGCACTTCGCCGTCCAGGCCGATACGTTCGCCTGGGCGCACGCGCACGGTGGCGCCAAGGGCCACCTGGCGCACGTCGACCTCCTGCCATTGGCCGTCGGCCTGGCGCACGGTGGCCAGGTCCGGGGCCAGTTGCATCAGGCCGCCGATGGCGTTGCGTGCACGGTCCAGCGAGCGCGCCTCGATCAGTTCGGCCAGGGTGAACAGCACCATCACCATGGCCGCTTCCGGCCATTGGCCGATCAGCACGGCGCCGGTCACGGCGATGCTCATCAGTGCGTTGATGTTCAGGTTGCGGTTCTTCAGGGCAATCCAGCCCTTCTTGTAGGTGCCCAGGCCGCAGCCGAGGATGGCCGCCAGCGCCAGCAGGGCCACGGCCCATTCCGGGGCGGCATTGGTGAAGTGGACGATCTCGGCGGCGAGTGCGGCGACACCGGACAGCGCCAGCGGCCACCAGGCTTTCTTCGGCGCAGCCCCTGCGTCGCTGCCGGCCTCGCCCGCATCGTCGAGCGGTTCGGCGTGCATGCCCAGCGAGGTGATCGCCTGCTCGATGCCGCGGGTGTCGGGGTGGGTATGCGTGACGCCGAGGATACGGTTGATCAGGTTGAATTCCAGCTGCTCGACGCCGTCGAGCTTGCCCAGCTTGTTCTGGATCAGGGTCTGCTCGGTCGGGCAGTCCATGGCCTCGATCCGGAAGCGGCTCAGCCGCGCATCGCTGCTGGTGGTTTCACGCAGCTGCACCAGGGCCGGTGCGGCGGCGCCGGAGCAGCAGCTGCCGTGGGCAGGCGCGGCAGGCGCGGGGCTGGCGTGGTCGTGGTCCGCGTGGTCGTGGGCATGATCGTGGCTATGTTCATGCTTGTGATCATGCGCGTGGCCGACGTGGTCGGGGCTGACAGGCTGGTTCATGTGGTTCATCCCTAAAGGTCCTGTTGCCAAGTGAACACCCTGTAGCCACTATAGGGTCAAGCAACCAACCGAGGTATTTTGCAGATGAAGATCGGAGAGCTGGCCAGGGCCACCGACTGCCCGGTGGAAACCATTCGCTACTACGAGCGTGAAAGCCTCTTGCCAGAGCCTGCGCGCAGCGAGGGCAACTACCGGCTGTATACCCAGGCGCACGTGGAGCGGCTGACCTTCATCCGCAACTGCCGCACGTTGGACATGACCCTGGAAGAGATCCGCAGCCTGCTGCGCCTGCGCGACAGCCCGGAGGACCAGTGTGAAAGCGTGAATGCGCTGATCGACGAGCATATCCAGCACGTGAAGGCGCGCATCGACGGGTTGGTGGCATTGCAGGGGCAGTTGCTGGAGTTGCGCCAGCATTGCCGGGCGCAGGAAACGCAGTGCTCGATCCTGCAGCATCTGGAGGTGAACGGTGCGGTGACAGCCCCGGAGGCGGAGCATTCGCATGTGGGGCGCAGCCATGGGCATTGACTGAGGGCCCTTTCGCCAGCAAGGCTGGCTCCTACAGGGGATCGCGGTGATCCTTGTAGGAGCCAGCCTTGCTGGCGAAGCGGTATGGCGCGCTTACACGGCCATCCTTCATCTGCGATCACATGGGTCAAAAAATTTCCAGTCTAAATGCTTTCAGAACTATCCTACGCAAGCTGCCACCCTTTCTCCGTTGCTGAGAAGGCACATCAAGGCTAGTTTTCCCTAGTCGTCGATTTGGCGACCGGGTGTGAGAGCCCGTCCTTGACCTGATGGCAGCTTTGTCATGGCAGCTGTGCGCGGGCAGACTTTGGTCTGGCCGGGTTCCTAGGTCTCCGGTCTCTCACCCCGCGTACGGCTGCCACCCTACATCCTGTGAGAGGGATTGGGCGGTAGCTCCTGAGTGAACCTAGGAGTTACGCCATGAAAAAGATCGTCCCCGACCCGCCTGTTCTACCCCCATTCACCAGCCCCTACTTCTCCATCCACAGCGACCTCGTTACCGCTGACTCCCTTGCCTTCGCTAGCGAATTGATGCGCGGCATCCATGAAACCACCAATGAATTCTGTAAAACCCACGCCAATGATCCAAGCCACAGTATGCTGCTGAGTGTGCTGCATTCGGCCGAGATGGCTAAAGCGTTGGTAGAGCATGCACTAGCCAACCTGCTAACTCTGGAACGAGGATTTCTGCATGAGTAACGGCCCGCAAGCTGGCACAGGCGAGACGATAGGTGCCGCGACGTTCATTCGAAGCCAAAACCCACCTACAGAACTCTTCCGAATCGTCCCCGGCATCCCCTGCGATTCCGCACTGGAGCAGGCTTCGATCATGCTCGGCTGCGTGCACAAGCTCATTCTGAAGGGTGTGATGGATGACGATGGCGCAGCGGTGTGGGCAGCTTATTACCTCAGCGGGTTCGCCAAGGCGCTGATCGATGATGCGGAGTTGGGGATGAAGCAGGCGTAACGGCGCATTGTGCGCCAAGGCTACAAACTGGACGTTAATTGACAGCCCTTTCGCCAGCAAGGCTGGCTCCTACAGGGGATCGCGGTGATCCTTGTAGGAGCCAGCCTTGCTGGCGAAGCGGTATGGCGCGCTTAGACCGCCATCGGCGCCGTCATCGGCGCATGGTGCTCGTAGCCTTCCAGGCTGAAGTCGCTCGGCTCGATCTTCTCCAGCCACTCAGGCTCGTACACACCCGTTTTGGCATACTCCGGCACGCGGTCGGAGATCACCAGCCTGGGCGCCGCCAGCGGCTCGCGCTTGAGCTGTTCGGTGAGCATATCCAGGTGGTTTTCGTACACGTGCGCATCACCAATGAAGTAGGTGAACCAACGCGGCGTGTAGCCGGTCAGGCGGCCCACCAGCGACAGCAGCGCGGCGCCTTCGGTGAGGTTGAACGGCGTGCCCAGGCCCAGGTCGTTGGAGCGGATGTAGAGGGTCAGGGAAATCTCCTTGGTCTCCACGTTCGGGTGAAACTGATACAGCAGATGGCACGGCGGCAACGCCATCTCGTCCAGCTGCGCACAGTTCCAGCCATGGAACAGGATGCGGCGGCTGCCCGGGTCGTTGTGGATGGTGTCGATGCACTGGCGAATCTGGTCGATGGCCTTGTACAGCACCACGAACGCCTCGCCCTCTTCTTCTGCCTCGGCAATCTTCACGAAGCCATTGCTCTGCGCCAGCTCGATGGCCGCCGGGTTGCTCAGCGGGATGCGCTTGTAGGCCGGCCACTGGCGCCATTGCACGCCGTAGATCTCGCCCAGGTCGTCATGCCCCTGGCGGAACGGGTTGGCCAGCCACTGGGCGTTCTCGTTGGCGTTCTGGTCCCAGACCTTGCAGCCCAGTTCACGGAATTCGCCGGCGTTCTTCACGCCACGCAGAAAGCCCACCATTTCGCCGATCGCCGACTTGAACGCCAGGCGGCGGGTGGTGATGGCCGGGAAACCCTTCTGCAGGTCGAAACGCAGCATGGCGCCCGGCAGGCTGATGGTGCGCACGCCGGTACGGTTGCCCTGCAGGGTGCCGTTCTCGATCACATCACGCACCAGCTCTAGATATTGCTTCATGTCTTACCTGTCTCGATACCGGCAGGGGCCAGGCCCCTGCCGGGAAAATTAAAGCGCGGCGCCCTTGGCACTCGGCGCGCGGCGGTAGGCCAGCCAGATCAGCGCGATACCGGCGACGATCATCGGCACGCACAGCACCTGACCCATGGTCAGCCAGCCGAAGGCCAGGTAACCCAGCTGCGCATCCGGCACCCGCACGAACTCGACGATGAAGCGGAAGATGCCGTAGAACAGCGCGAACATCCCGGAAACCGCCATGGTCGGGCGCGGTTTGCGCGAGTACAGCCACAGAATCAGGAATAGTGCCACACCTTCCAGGGCGAACTGGTACAGCTGCGACGGGTGACGCGGCAATTGCGCCGGGTCGCTGAACGGCGGGAACACCATGGCCCACGGCACGTCGGTGGCCTTGCCCCACAGCTCGGCGTTGATGAAGTTGCCGATGCGCCCGGCACCCAGGCCGATCGGCACCAGCGGCGCAACGAAGTCCATCAGCTCGAAGAACGACTTGTTGTTGCGCTTGCCGAACCACAGCGCCGCCAGCATCACGCCGATGAAGCCGCCATGGAACGACATGCCGCCCTTCCACACCTCGAAGATCAGCGTCGGGTTGGCCAGGTACGCGCTCAGGTCATAGAACAGCACGTAGCCCAGGCGCCCGCCGACGATCACGCCCATGGACAGCCAGAACACCAGGTCGGAGAGTTTCTCGCGGCTCCAGGTGGGGTCGAAGCGGTGCAGCCGGCGCGACGCCAGCAGCCACGCGCCGCCGATGCCGATCAGGTACATCAGGCCGTACCAGTGGATTTTCAGCGGCCCGATGGCCAGTGCCACGGGATCGATCTGCGGGTAAGGCAGCATGGTGACTCCTCTCGTTAAAGCAAAAAGCTCAGGCCTACACAGAACAGCAGTGCGGCGAACAGCCGCTTGAGCAGGCGTGGCGACAGTTTATGCGCCAGGCGCGCACCGAAACGGGCAAAGAACATGCTGGTCAGGGCAATCCCGAGCAGCGCCGGCAAATACACGAAGCCCAGGCTGTTGGGCGGCAGGTGCGCCTCGTCCCAGCCCAGCACGATGAAACTCAGGGCACTGGCCACCGCAATCGGAAAACCACAGGCCGAGGACGTGGCCACCGCCTGCTGCATGGGCAGGCTGCGCCAGGTCAGGAAGGGCACGGTGAGCGAGCCGCCGCCGATGCCGAAGATCGCCGAGGCCCAGCCCACCACTCCGCCGGCGGCGGTCAGGCCAAGCTTGCCGGGTACGCCGCGGCTGGCCTTGGGCTTGAGGTCCAGGGCCATCTGCACGGCCACCACCAGGGCGAACACGCCGATGATCTTCTGCAGGTGCGGGCCCTGAATCAGCGAGGCGGTCTTGGCCCCTACCCCGGCGCCGAGCAGGATGCCCACGGTCATCCACACGAAGATCGGCCACTGCACCGCGCCACGGCGGTGGTGCTCGAGGATGGCGTTGACCGAGGTGAAGACAATGGTCGCCAGCGACGTGCCGACTGCCAGGTGGGTCAGCACCGAGGCGTCGAAGCCCTGCAGGGTGAAGCTCAGTACCAGCACCGGCACGATGATGATGCCGCCGCCCACGCCGAACAGCCCGGCCAGTACACCTGCACAGGCGCCCAGCACCAGATAGATCACAAATTCCATTGTCGACCCCCAAAATCAGTTCGGCATGGTAACGGAAGGTGGGCCTGTGGCTCTAGTGAAGACACGTTTAGTCGATGGATAGCGAACGCCAGTGTGGGTAGAGTGGCTGAAAACACTGGGAGCGAACCTATGTGTCTGATTGCTTTTGCATGGCGCCCGGGGCATGCCCGGCCGCTGATCGTCGCGGCCAACCGTGACGAGTTCTATGCCCGCCCCAGCCAGGCGCTGGGGGCGTGGGAGGATGCGCCGGGGGTGTATGCCGGACGTGACCTGGAGGCTGGCGGCAGCTGGCTGGGGGTCGGACCGGGCGGGCGCTTTGCGGCGCTGACCAATATTCGGGACCCGCAGCAGGCGCAGGGTGCGCGCTCGCGCGGCGAGCTGGTGGCGGGATTTCTGCGCGGCGAGCTGGGGGTGGAGGCTTACCTGGACCATGTGGCCAGCCGCAGCAGCCAGTATTCGGGATTCAACCTGCTGGTAGGGGACGCCGGGCAGCTGGGGTACCTCAATGCGCAGGAGGCGGCGCCGGTGCTGCTGGGCGAGGGGGTGTACGGCTTGTCGAATGCCGGGCTGGATACGCCGTGGCCGAAACTGCTGAAGATGCGGGCTGCGCTCGAAGACCAGCTGCAGGACCCGCGACCACAGCGGCTGCTGGCGTTGCTGGGGGATGAGCAGCAGGCCGAAGAGGCCGAGCTGCCGCAGACCGGTGTGGGGCTGGCGACCGAGCGGTTGCTGTCGAGCGTGTTCATTGCCAGCCAGAACTACGGGACGCGGGCGAGTACGGTGTTGATTGTCGAGGCGGATGGAAGCAGGTTGATGGTGGAGCGCAGCTTCGGGCCGTTTGGAGGGCAGTTGGGCGAGGTCACCTTGCAGGTTTGACGCCTTCGCCGGCAAGGCCGGCTCCTACATCGACCTCCTGTAGGAGCCGGCCTTGCCGGCGAAGGGCCGCGAAGCGGCCCCGGCTTCACAGGGTCTTGGAAGCCCCAGGATTGATCATCCGCGACAACCCCAGGTTCTTCAGGGCCAGTTGCAGCGAGCTGTGGATAACCTGCGGGTTATCGATACCCATAGCTTGCTCCAGCAATTCCCTGGATTTGCTCATGCTGATCTGACGCAGCATCCATTTCACTTTCGGCAGGTTGGTGGCGTTCATCGACAGGCTGTCGAAGCCCATGGCCATCAGCAGCACCGCCGCTGCCGGGTCGCCAGCCATCTCGCCACAGATGCTCACCGGCTTGCCCTCGGCATGCGCCGCGGTCACCACGTGCTGCAAGGCCTGCAGCACCGCAGGGTGCAGGTAGTCGTAGAGGTCGGCCACCCGCGGGTTGTTGCGGTCGACCGCCAGCAGGTACTGGGTCAGGTCGTTGGACCCCACCGACAGGAAGTCGACCATGCGCGCCAGCTCGCGGGTCTGGTAGACCGCCGCCGGAATCTCGATCATGACCCCCACCGGCGGCATCGGCACGTCGGTGCCTTCGTCGCGCACCTCGCCCCAGGCGCGGTGGATCAGGTGCAATGCCTCTTCCAGTTCGTGTATCCCGGAGATCATCGGCAGCAGAATGCGCAGGTTGTTCAGGCCTTCGCTGGCCTTGAGCATGGCGCGGGTCTGCACCAGGAAGATCTCCGGGTGGTCCAGCGTCACGCGGATACCGCGCCAACCCAGGAACGGGTTGTCCTCCTTGATCGGAAAGTACGACAGCGCCTTGTCACCCCCGATGTCCAGGCTGCGCATGGTCACCGGCAACGGGTGGAAGGCCGCCAGCTGCTCGCGATAGATCGCCAGCTGCTCCTTTTCGCTGGGGAAGCGCTGGTTGATCATGAACGGCACTTCGGTACGGTATAGCCCCACCCCTTCGGCGCCGCGCTGCTGCGCCCGCGCCACGTCGGCCAGCAGCCCGGTGTTGACCCACAGCGGCATGCGGTAGCCATCGAGCGTCTCGCACGGCAGTTCGCGCAGGGCGTCCAGGCCCTGGGCCAGCTGGCGCTCCTCCTCGACCACTTCGGTGTAGTGCTTGCGCAGCACTTCGCTGGGGTTGGTGTAGACGTCGCCCTTGTAGCCGTCGACGATCATCTGGATGCCGTCGACCTTCGAATACGGCAGGTCGACCAGGCCCATCACCGTGGGGATGCCCATGGCACGCGCCAGGATCGCGACGTGGGAGTTGCCCGAGCCGAGTACCGACACCAGCCCCACCAGCTTGCCTTCGGGTACTTCGCCGAGCATGGCCGGGGTCAGCTCTTCGCTGATCAGGATGGTGTTGTCGGGGTACACCAGGGTCAGCTGGCGGGCTTCCTGCAGGTAGGCCAGCAGGCGCCGGCCGAGGTCTTTGACATCGGAGGCGCGCTCGCGCAGGTAGGCGTCGTCCATCAGCTCGAAGCGGTTGACGTGCTCGCCCACCACCTGGCGCAAGGCGCCCTGGGCCCACTGGCCGGTCTTGATGACCTCCACCACCTCGCCGCCCAGGGCGACGTCTTCGAGCATCATCAGGTACACGTCGAACAGCGCACGCTCTTCGGGGCGCAGCTGGGTGGCGAGCTTGGCCGAGAGGTTGCGCATGTCGCTGCGCACGCCTTCGAGGGCGTTGTTGAACAGTTTGAGTTCGGCGTCGATGTCGGTGACGGTCTTGTCCGGCACCACGTCCAGGTCGGCCGGCGGCAGCATCACCACCGCCGTGCCCACCGCCGCGCCAGGCGAGCCGGGCACGCCGACGAACTTGGCTTCCTGGATACCCTTGCCCTGGCGCCCCAGGCCGCGAATCGAGCCGGTGGCCTCGGCATGGGCGATAACCCCGGCCAGCTGCGCACTCATGGTGACCAGGAAGGCTTCTTCGCCCTCGTCGAACTGGCGACGTTCCTTCTGCTGGATGACCAGCACGCCCACCACTCGGCGGTGGTGGATGATGGGTGCACCGAGGAAGGAGGCAAAGCGCTCTTCGCCGGTTTCGGCAAAGTAGCGATAACGCGGGTGATCGGCGGCGTTTTCCAGGTTCAGCGGTTCTTCGCGGGTACCCACCAGGCCCACCAGGCCTTCGTTGGGGGCCATGCTGACCTTGCCGATGGAGCGCTTGTTCAGGCCCTCGGTGGCCATCAGCACGAAGCGGTTGCTCTCCGGGTCGAGCAGGTAGACGGAACACACCTGGCTGCCCATGGCTTCTTTGACGCGTAACACAATGATCCCCAACGCCGTCTTGAGATCCTTGGCGGAGTTAACTTCCTGGACGATCTTGCGCAGCGTATTGAGCATGGCTCGGGGTCGAACTCCGTCGTCAGTCGCGCGCCAGCAGGCGCGGGGCAAGCTCTTTGAGAGCGCGGCGGTAAACCTCGCGCTTGAATGTCACCACCTGGCCCAACGGATACCAATAGCTGACCCAGCGCCACCCATCGAATTCCGGTTTACCGGTCAAATCCATCCGCACCCGCTGCTCGTTGGACACCAGGCGCAGGAGGAACCATTTCTGTTTCTGGCCGATGCACAGCGGTTGGCTGTGGGTACGCACCAGGCGTTGGGGTAAACGATAACGCAACCAGCCACGGGTGCAGGCAAGAATTTCAACATCCTGCCGCTCCAGGCCCACTTCTTCATTCAGCTCGCGGTACAGGGCGTCTTCCGGCGTTTCCTCGGGGTTGATCCCGCCTTGTGGAAACTGCCAGGCATCCTGGTTGATCCGTCGAGCCCATAGCACCTGCCCGAGATCATTGGTCAGAATGATCCCGACATTGGGGCGAAAACCATCGGGGTCGATCACGGCAGCAACCTCGCAAACGCATGTCGCCGCATTGTTCCACAAAGCTTGCAACGCCAGCAACGCGCCGCTCCACCTTATGTGCATAGCAGATAAAAGTCCGTATTCTGTGGGCCTTTTCAGATGTTATGCGAGTGACTTCGATGCGCCTGGCTTTATTCGATCTGGACAACACGCTTCTGGGTGGCGACAGCGACCACGCCTGGGGCGATTACCTGTGCGAACGCGGGATTCTCGACCCCATCGCCTACAAGAACCGCAACGATGCGTTCTACCAGGACTACCTGGCCGGCAAGCTGGACCAGGGCGCGTACCTTGAATTCACCCTGGAGATCCTGGCCAGGACCGAAATGGCGCAACTCGACGAATGGCACCGCGACTTCATGCGCGACTGCGTCGAGCCTATCATCCTGCCCCAGGCCCTGGCGCTGCTGCAAAAGCACCGTGACGCGGGCGACAAGCTGGTGATCATCACCGCCACCAACCGCTTCATCACCGGCCCGATTGCCCAGCGCCTGGGCGTGGAGACCCTGCTGGCCACCGAGTGCGAGATGGTCGACGGTCGCTACAGCGGGCGCAGCATCGACGTGCCGTGCTTCCGTGAAGGCAAGGTGACGCGCCTGAACCGCTGGCTCGAAGAGAATGGCTTGAACCTGGACGACAGCTACTTCTATAGCGACTCGATCAACGACCTGCCGCTGCTGGAGCAGGTGGCCAACCCGGTGGCGGTGAACCCGGACCCGACCCTGCGTGCCGAAGCCGAGAAACGCGGCTGGCCGGTGATCAGCCTGCGCGATTGAGGTGTGACCATTCGCCGGCAAGGCCGGCTCCTACAGCGCAACGGGTGTAGGAGCCGGCCTTGCTGGCGAAGGCATCAGACGGGTTTTGCACCCATCAGCCCGGCAATCGCGATGAAGCACACGGCGCAGAACACCGCCAGGCCCAGCGTCACCTTCGGGTTGCCTGCGCCCGGCGCCGTGCGCAGCCGGTTAAGGCGCACACTCAGCCAGAACCAGCAGAACGCCCCCACCGTATAGATCAGGCTGGAGCCCAGCACCCAGGTCTGCCCCAATGGCCAGCCGATCAGGTGCACCAGCCACCAGCCACTGAACGGCATGCTCACCAGGCATACGCCCATCAGCAACCATACGAACAGCAAAGGCCGCTGCAACAGGCGCGTGTGCGCAGTCACGTCACCCTTGCATCGTGCCAGCCAGACCCACAGCGCCAGGCCCAGGGCACTGCCCAGCAGCACGACCGTGGCCAGTACGTGGGCGATTTTCAGGCTTGTCAGCAATTCCATGTCTTCTTATTCCTCAGGCGTTGCCCAACAGCGTAGCCGTTCAGCCCAGAAACAGCCGGTACGCCGGGTTGTCGGTTTCATCCCAGTACGGGTAGCCGATCTTGGCCAGTGCCGCCGGCACCAGGTGGCGCTCATCATCCGGCACCTGCAGCCCGGCCACCACGCGACCATCGGCCGCGCCATGGTTGCGGTAGTGGAACATCGAGATGTTCCAGCGCCCCCCCAGCTTGTTGAGGAAGTTGAACAGCGCCCCCGGCCGCTCCGGGAACTCGAAGCGCAGCACCAGCTCGTCGCTGACCCGCGCAGCGTGCCCGCCCACCATGTGGCGGATGTGCAGCTTGGCCAGCTCGTTGTCGGTCAGGTCCAGTACCGGGAAACCCTGCGCGGTCAGGCTGTGCAGCAGGGCACTGCGCGGGTCGGTGTCGGGGTGGGTCTGCACCCCGACAAAGATGTGCGCCTCGCCGTCGGCGTGGTAGCGGTAGTTGAATTCGGTGATCTGGCGCTTGCCGATGGCCTCGCAGAACGCCTTGAAGCTGCCCGGCTGTTCGGGGATGGTCACTGCGATGATCGCCTCGCGGCCCTCGCCCAGTTCGGCGCGCTCGGCCACATGGCGCAGGCGGTCGAAGTTCACGTTGGCACCGGAGTCGATGGCCACCAGGGTCTGCCCGGTCACACCTCGCAGCTCAACGTACTTCTTGATGCCAGCAACGCCCAGCGCGCCGGCAGGTTCGGTGATCGAGCGGGTATCGTCGTAGATGTCCTTGATGGCCGCGCAGATCTCGTCGGTGCTGACGGTGATCACCTCGTCCACATGATCCTTGCAGATGTCGAAGGTGTGCTGGCCGATCTGCGCCACCGCCACGCCATCGGCGAACAGGCCCACCTGCGGCAGCACCACGCGCTCGCCGGCGGCCATGGCGGCCTGCAGGCAGTTGGAGTCGTCCGGCTCGACACCGATCACCTTGATCTCGGGGCGCAGGTATTTGACGTAGGCGGCAATGCCGGCGATCAGGCCGCCGCCGCCCACCGGCACGAAGATCGCGTCCAGCGGCCCGGGGTGCTGGCGCAGGATCTCCATGGCCACGGTGCCCTGCCCGGCGATGGTGTGCGGGTCGTCATAGGGGTGGATATAGACGAAGCCCTTTTCGTCCACCAGCTTGAGCGAGTAGGCCAGCGCCTCGGGGAACGAATCGCCATGCAGCACCACCTTGGCGCCCCGCGAGCGCACGCCTTCGACCTTGATCTCGGGGGTGGTCTTGGGCATCACGATGGTGGCCTTGATCCCCAGTTCACGGGCGGCCAGCGCCAGGCCCTGGGCATGGTTGCCGGCCGAGGCGGTGACCACGCCCCGCGCCAGTTCCTCGGCGCTCAATTGCGCCAGCTTGTTGTAGGCGCCGCGGATCTTGAACGAGAACACCGGCTGCAGGTCTTCGCGCTTGAGCAGCACGTGGTTGCCCAGGCGCTTGCTGAGCTGGCCGGCCGGTTGCAGCGGGGTTTCGACGGCGACGTCATAGACGCGCGAGGTGAGGATCTTCTTGACGTACTGTTCGAGCATCGGGAACGCATCACTGGGCAGCTGGGCGGGGCCTCGGAGTCTACCGCAGCGCCCGGTCGGGCGACCACAGCCAGTCTGTGGTTTTAGCCGCTATACTACGCGCCCTCACGATACCCCTGCCCGCTCCGGAGCCCGCATGACCCAGGACCAACTCAAACAGGCTGTCGCCCAGGCCGCTGTCGATTTCATTCTGCCCAAGCTCGATGACAAGAGCATCGTCGGCGTCGGCACCGGTTCGACCGCCAACTGCTTCATCGACGCCCTGGCGCTGCACAAGGGTGCGTTCGATGGTGCGGTCGCCAGCTCCGAGGCCACGGCTGCACGCCTGAAGGGCCACGGCATTCCGGTGTACGAGCTGAACACGGTCAGCGACCTGGAGTTCTATGTGGACGGTGCCGACGAGAGCGACGAGCGCCTGAACCTGATCAAGGGCGGTGGCGCAGCCCTGACCCGCGAGAAGATCGTCGCGGCCGTGGCCAAGACCTTCATCTGCATTGCCGACGCGAGCAAGCTGGTGCCTGTACTGGGCGCCTTCCCGCTGCCGGTCGAGGTGATCCCGATGGCGCGCAGCCATGTGGCACGTCAGCTGGTGAAACTGGGCGGCGACCCGGTGTACCGCGAAGGCGTGGTGACCGACAACGGCAACATCATCCTGGACGTGTTCAACCTGCAGATCACCAACCCGGTGGAGCTGGAAACCCAGATCAACGCGATCGTGGGCGTGGTGACCAACGGCCTGTTCGCGGCGCGCCCGGCGGACCTGCTGCTGCTGGGGACCGCGGACGGCGTGAAGACCCTGACCAGGTAAGCTTGCGGGGCGGCCTCATCGCGGGCCAAGCCCGCTCCCACAGGTTCGGTGTGATCTTGTGGGAGCGGGCTTGACCCGCGATACAGCCTACTCGGTCTTCTTGAATACGTAGAACAGGTTCGGCTCGCTCACCACATACAGCGTCCCGGCATCGTCCAGCGCAATCCCCTCGGCCTGCGGCACGCTCGCCTTCAACCCGGCAGACCCCTTGCGCAGCGACAGGCTGCTGATCGGCTTGCCCTTCACGTCCAGCTCCAGCACCAGTTGCGATTCGTCCGACAGGGCCAGCAGATGCCCGCTGCGCTCGTCGAACTGCAAGCTCGACAGGTCTCTCACGAACAACCGCGAATCACGCTTGCGGTCCTGCACCACGTGCACCGCATAGGGCTGCTCCGGATTGTCATGGGGAAACCCGTGCACCTCGTAGATCAGCATCGGGTCGCGCTCCTTGGCCACGAACAGGCGCTTGCCGCCCGAGTCGTAGGCCAGCCCCTCGAAACCCTTGTTGCCGTTCAGGCCGATGCCCAGGGTAAGCTGCTCGGCATCCTTGGCATCCAGAAACGCGGTATCGGGCGCCACATGCACCCGGATCAGGCGCTGCTCGCGCTCGTCGGTGATCACGAAACTGCCCGGCCCCACATACTCCACCGCCTCGGGGTCGCCGAAACCGGTCAGGGGGATGCGCCGCACGATGCGCCCCTCAAGCGATAGCTCGATCAGTTCGGGGTTCTTGTTGGTGACCGTGTACAGGCTGTTGCGGTCCGGGTCGAAGGTCAGCGCCGAAATATCCGCCTGCAGCCCCTCGACCGGGCGTGCCTCGACCACCACCTGGTAGCGGCTCAGCCCCATGCCCTGCTCGGCCGGCTGCCACCAGGCCTTGAGGTCGAACCAGGCACGCTCGAACACGCGGTGCTGCTGCCCCGCCACGCCCAGGGCGGCAAGGGCCAGCAGACTGAAAACAAGAAAGACCAGGGGCAGGTAACGACGCATTCGGGAAGACTCGGCAGGGTTCGGGCGTCATCTAACCATAGCCAACTGAATCGAAGCTTAATGCCACTATGCGGGAGTCACTGCTTGCGAAAGCGGTAGAACAGGTTCGGCTCACTGACGATGTACAGGGTGCCCTGGTCGTCCATGGCCACGCCCTCGGCGCGAGGGATGCGCTTTTTCAGACCGTTGAAACCGCCGAGCAGGGTCATGAAGCTGACCTGCTCGCCCCGCTCGTCCAGCTCCAGCAGCATGTTCGAGTCGGCCGACAGCACCAGCATGTGCCCGGTACGGGGGTCGATCCCCAGCGCCGAGAGGTTGCGCAGGTCCAGCTCGTCACTGGGCAGCGGCTGCTTGTCGCCGGTCAGCGGCGAACGGCCGTCGGTGCGCCAGGTGAACAGCCGCGGCGGACGCTCCTCGCCCAGCACGAGGCGCTGGTTGCGCGGGTCCCAGGCAATCGCCTCGAAGGCCTTGTTCTGATTGGCCGAAGGGCCCAGGTCGTATTGCGTGAAATCCTTGATGTTCAATGCCTGGGTGCTGTCGTCCAGGCTGACGATGGTCATGGTGTGATCACGCTCGTCGACAATGGCCAACCGCCCGTCCGCCAGCACCGCAACCCCCTCGGGGTTGTTCCAGCCGTGAAGTGGCAGCTTGCGCAGCACATCGCCGTCCAGGGTCAGCTCTACCAGGAACGGGTTCTTGCCCATGACGGCGAACAGGGTCTTGCGCTGGGGGTCATAGGCCAGGTCGGAGGCCTCATCGTCCTCCATGCCCGGCAGCACCTTGGCGTCGATATCGACCGTATAGCCCGGCAGCCAGATACTGGCCTGCTGTTCGCTCACCGACTCGAAACGCTCCTGCAGCCACAGCAGGCCACGGTCGTCCCAGTGCATGGCGATGGCCACGCCATAGCCGATCACCGCAGCCGTCACCAGCCAGGTAGACCAGCGCAACAGGAGACGACGCTTGCGCACAGGAGGGAGCGAACCGCTGGAAGGATAAGGTGTGGCCATCAGGTATTCCCGTTGTTTTTTTAGCCTGGCACGCAACACGCAGGCACGTTCACAAGGTTGATTCGCGGGGATTATCCGGATCATTTGTGAAAAAAACGGCAACGCCCGATCAAAGGCCGGGGAAAAGGTGGCAGTCGGCTATCGACTGCCACCGGGGCAGGTCAGCGAACGCTGCCCTCGAAACGGCTCACACCAGGCAGTTCCAGCACCAGCTCATCGCCAGCGCTCAGCGGCCCGACGCCGGCCGGCGTACCGGTAAGAATCACGTCACCCGCCTGCAGCGCGAACTGCGAGGCCATGTGCTGGATCATCGGCACGATCGGGTTGAGCATCAGCGCGCTGTTGCCGTCCTGGCGCACCTCGCCGTTGATGCTCAGGCGAATGCCGATATCGGCCAGGTCTTCGAATGTGCTGCCAACCACGAAGGGCGTCAGCACGCAGGCGCCGTCGAAGCACTTGGCGCGCTCCCAGGGCAGGCCCTTTTCCTTGAGCTGCGCCTGCAGGTCACGCAGGGTCAGGTCCAGTGCCGGGGCGAAGCCGGAGATGGCGTCGAGCACTTCTTCTTCGGTAGGCGCCGGCGACAGCGACTTGCCCAGCAGCACCGCGATTTCCGCCTCGTAGTGCACCGAGCCACGCTCGGCCGGGATCTTGAACCCGCCTTCCAGCGATACCACGCAACTGCCCGGTTTGATGAACAGCAGCGGCTCGGTCGGAATCGGGTTGTCCAGCTCTTTGGCGTGCTCGGCGTAGTTACGACCGATGCACACCACCTTGCCCACCGGCAGATGAGTACGCGTGCCGTCTACATACTGGTGCTGATAGTTCATTGCCGACTCCTGGAACGATGTTATTGGCGCTGCTGGGTTCACTCGACGGCGAAGATCTTGCCCGGGTTCATGATCCCGTTGGGGTCGAACACCGCCTTCACTGCCTTCATGTACTCGATCTCGACCGGCGAACGGCTGTAGGTCAGGTAGTCACGTTTAGTCATGCCCACGCCGTGTTCGGCCGAAATCGAGCCGTTGTATTTCTCTACCGTCTCGAACACCTGCTTGTTGACCACCGCGCAACGGGAGAAGAACTCGTCCTTGCTCATGTCGTCGGGCTTGAGGATGTTCAGGTGCAGGTTGCCGTCGCCGATGTGGCCGTACCACACCACCTCGAAGTCGGGGTAGCGTTCGGCGACGATCGCGTCGATATCCTTGAGGAACGCCGGCACCTTGGACACGGTTACCGAAATGTCGTTCTTGTACGGGGTCCAGTGCGAGATGGTCTCGGAGATGTACTCGCGCAGCTTCCACAGGTTCTGCAGTTGCTGCTGGCTCTGGCTCATCACGCCATCCAGTACCCAGCCCTGCTCGACGCAGTGCTCGAAGGTGGCCAGGGCTTCGTTGGCCACTTCCTCGGTGCTGGCTTCGAATTCCAGCAGCGCGTAGAACGGGCAATTGGTCTCGAACGGCGCAGGCACGTCACCGCGGCCCAGCACCTTGGCCAGGGCCTTGTCGGAGAGAAATTCGAAGGCGGTCAGGTCGAGCTTGCCACGGAAGGCGTGCAGCACCGGCATGATGGAGTCGAAATCAGGCGTGCCCAGCACCATCGCGGTGAGGTTGTTGGGTGCCCGGTCCAGGCGCATGGTGGCCTCGACCACGAAGCCCAGGGTACCTTCGGCGCCGATGAACAGCTGGCGCAGGTCGTAGCCGGTGGCGTTCTTGATCAGGTCCTTGTTCAGCTCGAGCAGGTCGCCCTTGCCGGTCACGACCTTGAGGCCAGCTACCCAGTTGCGGGTCATGCCGTAGCGAATCACCTTGATACCGCCGGCATTGGTGCCGATATTGCCGCCAATCTGGCTGGAACCTGCCGACGCGAAGTCGACCGGGTAGTACAGGCCCTTGTCCTCGGCAAAATTCTGCAGCTGCTCGGTGATCACGCCAGGCTGGCACACCACGCTGCGGTCGAATTCATTGAAGTCGAGAATCTGGTTCATGTAGTCGAACGCCACCACCACTTCGCCATTGGCAGCTACTGCGGCAGCCGACAGGCCGGTGCGCCCGCCCGACGGCACCAGGGCGACCTGGCGCTGGTTGGCCCAGCGCACGATGGCCTGAACCTGTTCGGTGCTCTTGGGGAACACGATGGCCAGGGGGGCTGGAGCAAAATGCTTGGTCCAGTCCTTGCCGTACGCATCAAGTGAAGCAGCGTCGGTCAGGACCTTTCCAGGCTCAACCAGGGTCATCAGCTCATCCAACAGCGCACGATCGGTCATCTACAGAACTCTCGAACAATTCATGGTCACCCTGAGCACGTTTCACGTGCCAGGGATGGGCGTAAACAGGGGTGCCTATGCTAGCATACGCACCCCCGCAGATCGTGCCGAAAGCCGATGCTGCGAGCGCTTCTTTCCCTGCCATTTTTCTCCGGGACACAGGTTTACGCAGATGAGCAAGACTTCTCTCGATAAGAGCAAGATCAAGTTCCTTCTCCTCGAAGGCGTCCACCAATCCGCCGTGGACGTCCTCAAGGCCGCCGGGTACAGCAACATCGAATACCTCACCGGCTCCCTGCCGGATGCGCAACTGAAGGAAAAGATCGCCGATGCCCACTTCATCGGCATTCGCTCTCGCACCCAGCTGACCGAAGAGGTCTTCGACTGCGCCAAGAAACTGGTCGCTGTCGGCTGTTTCTGCATCGGCACCAACCAGGTCGACCTGGACGCCGCTCGCGAGCGCGGCATCGCCGTGTTCAACGCGCCTTACTCCAACACCCGTTCGGTTGCCGAGCTGGTACTGGCCGAAGCGATCCTGCTGCTGCGCGGCATCCCCGAGAAGAACGCTTCCTGCCACCGTGGCGGCTGGATCAAGAGCGCGGCCAACTCCTTCGAGATCCGTGGCAAGAAGCTGGGCATCGTCGGCTACGGCTCGATCGGCACCCAGCTGTCGGTACTGGCCGAAAGCCTGGGCATGCAGGTGTTCTTCTTCGACCCGCTGACCAAACTGCCGCTGGGCAACGCGACCCAGGTCGCCAGCCTGCACGAGCTGCTGGGCCTGGCCGACATCGTCTCGCTGCACGTTCCTGAGCTGCCATCCACCCAGTGGATGATCGGCGAGAAGGAAATCCGCGCGATGAAAAAGGGCGCGATCCTGATCAACGCCGCCCGTGGCACCGTGGTCGAGCTGGACCACCTGGCCGCCGCGATCAAGGACAAGCACCTGATCGGCGCCGCCATCGACGTGTTCCCGGTAGAGCCGCGCTCCAACGACGAGCAGTTCGAAAGCCCGCTGCGTGGCCTGGACAACGTGATCCTGACCCCGCACATCGGTGGTTCCACCGCCGAGGCCCAGGCCAACATCGGCCTGGAAGTGGCCGAGAAGCTGGTCAAGTACAGCGACAACGGTACCTCCGTGTCGTCGGTCAACTTCCCTGAAGTGGCCCTGCCGGCGCACCCGGGCAAGCACCGCCTGCTGCACATCCACCAGAACATTCCGGGCGTGCTCAGCGAGATCAACAAGGTGTTCGCGGAAAACTCGATCAACATCTCCGGTCAGTTCCTGCAGACCAACGAGAAGGTCGGCTACGTGGTGATCGACGTCGATGCCGAGTACTCGGACCTGGCGCAAGAGAAGCTGCAGCACATCAACGGCACCATCCGTTCGCGCGTGCTGTTCTAAACGCTTCGCCGGCAGCACCGATACAAATGAAAAAGGCGACCCTCGGGTCGCCTTTTTTCATGCCCGCGTTTTACTTCACGGTCACGGTGATCTTCTTCGATTCCACGCTTGGCTTGAACGGCACGTGGAACTTGTCGCCCAGCACCAGTTGCAGGGTGTGCTTGCCAGGGGTCAGGGTCAGCTGGGTTTCGGTCTGCGCCTTGCCAAAGTGCAGTACCTGCGGGCCGGCGGGCAGCGGCTGGCCGTTTTCCGGCATCAGGCTGGTGGGCAGCACCTGGTCGGCAGCCGGCGCCTTGTCGACGTCCACCAGCAGGTGATGATGGCCGCTATGCGGGGTGGCGTCGCCGGCCGGCTTGAGTTCCATGCCTTCGATGCCAAACTTGACGGTGAAGGTCTTGTCGACGGTGGCGCCATCGGCCGGGGAAACGATGAATACCTTGGCATCCTTGGGTGGTGCCTGGCTCACCAGGCCTTCGGCGGCGGCCAGCGCGGACACGCCCATCAACAAACCAGCGACGGCAGCACGCGAAAATAGGCTTTTCATTCACTTCTCCTGTGATTTACTTCGGTAACCCTTACCCCTGAATACCAGGGCAACGGTTCATTACGATAGATCAATTGCGCCAAGGCAAGCTTTAAAAAACGCCACGGAAAAATCTTCCCTGGCATCTAACATCCTCGGCCAAGTGCGGTCCTAGACACTGTTCGACCGCGACACACACAAAAAGTCGCGGCGACCGGACTCACTGCCAAAGACCAGGAAAGGGGCTTAGATGCGTTTGACTATTGGGGTACTGCTCACGGCCCTGCTGACCCCGTTGGCCCATGCCGAGCTGATCGACGAGGTCAACGATCGAAATGAACTGCGTATCGCGATCAGCGCCGATTCCTCGACCAATATCCGCAAGCAAGGCCAGTGGACCGGCTTCGAGATCGGGTTGGGCCAGGCGTTGGCCAAGGAGCTGGATGTAGGGGTGGAGTTCGTGCCCGTCGACCATGACGAGTTGCTGGACGGTGTGGAAAGCGGCCGTTACGACATCGCCCTGGACCAGATCACCGCCAGCCCCGAGCTCAAGCAGCGCCTGGGTGTCAGCGAACCCTATACCGACGGCGACGACGACAAACGCTATGTGATGCCCTTCCAGAAGGACAACCCGGCCTTCGAGAAAGCCTTGAACGCCGCCCTGCAGCGCATCAAGGACAACGGGCGCATGACCGAGCTGGCGCAGCAGGCGGCGCGGCCCGCTGTCGAGCCCCAGGCCCAGACCCACACCGAGGCGGCGGATGCTGCCGTGGACACCGACGCACCTTAGGCGTCGAGGGCATCCAGGGCCTGCACGGCCGCGTCCAGCTCCAGTTCGCTGAACACCTGCACCCCGGCCCGGCGCAACAGCGCCGTGGTCACGCCCTCACCTTCCACCCTGGTGCCGCTGAACGTACCGTCATAGGTCAGCCGGTTGCCACAGGACGGGCTGCCCGACTTGAGCACGGCCACCCTTATGGCGTGGCGCCGCACCAGTGCCAGCGCCAGGTGCGCGCCCTGCACGAACGGCGCGGTCACGTCCTCGCCGGCTACCGTCACCACCCGGGCCTGGCCCTCCAGCACCGCACTGCCCTGCCCACCGGGAATTTCCGCAGGTGGCCGCGGGGTCGGCAGACCGCCGGCGACCTCGGGGCACAACGGCACCACGCGACCCTCCCGCTGCCAGCCCTGGAGCACATCCGGATGCCCGCTGGCGCGACCGTCATAGCGCACCGGCTGCCCCAGCAGGCAGGCGCTGACCAGTACCTTATGCATGCTAGAAGGGCTCGTTGCCGCGCCGACGGAACCAGCCGGTGAGCGACAACCGCTCGCGGTTGGCCGGCAGCACTTCGTGGGGGATCTCGCCGGAGAGGAACACCACCAGGCAACCGCCGGTCGGCTGCACATCGTGTTCCACATTGTCCTTGAGGGTCATGCGCAACTGCCCGCCATGTTCGGGCAGCCAGTCTTCGTTGAGGTAGATCACCGCCGAGACCATGCGCCGGTCGTCGTCGCGAAAGCGGTCCAGGTGCTTGCGGTAGAAGCCGCCGGGCGGGTACAGGGCGAAGTGGCACTCGAAGTCTTCCAGGCCCAGGAACAGGCCGCGGTTCATCGCTTCGCGCAGGCCGTCCATCAACCCCAGGTACTGGTCGCAGGCGTCCGAGTCACCGGGTTCGAGCCACTGGATATGGTCGTTGCGAATACCTTCGCGTACTTCCTGCGCGGGCCCTCGCCCGACCCCCGCAGGGGCCAGTTCGCCTTCGGCGGCGCGGCGGCGGCACTCGGCCGCCAGTGCCCGCGTCAGCGGGGCCGGCAGGAACAGGTCGTGCTGCGACCAGCCACGGGTGGCCAGGTCGTCGACGATGCGCGACAGCAAGGGGTGATCTAGGGATATCTGCATGCCGCGCATAGTATCGAGCCGCCAGCAAAACCGACAGCGCCACTTGGCCGAGAGTGTGCATTGGCGTCTCGACAAAGCCCCGCTGGGCCACGGACAATAGCGGCCTGCCGACAGGAGTCCTGAATGCGCCGTTTGTTTTTTCTGCTGTTGATGATCTGCACCACGCCTGTCCTGGCAGATACCCACGACCAACTGTACAAGGTTGCCGGGTGGCCGGAGCAGCGCGCCCACTTCACCGATGCCCTCGATGCCGCCCAGCAGCGCTATCGCAGCAGCCTGCCGCCTGCAGTCTTCCAGGCCCTGGTGAACAACAGCAACCAGCGTTTCGAACCCACCGCCGTCGACCGCCGCGCCGAAGCCCAGTTGCGCGCCAACCTCAGCGACCCCAAGCCTGCGCTGGCGTTTTTTCAATCCCCCCTGGGGCGCAAGATCGTGGCGGCCGAGCTGCTGGCCACCCGCCGTGACCAGTTGGCCAAGAATGCCAAGGGCCTGCCCAAGATCGAGGCCAGCGACAGCCGCCTGCTGATCATCGGCCACCTGGCCCAGGCCCTGCCGGCCCGCGAGGCCGGTGCCGAGGTCAGCCTGGCGATTGCCGGGGTGGCGGCCGACAGCCTGAGCCAGATGATCCCCGGCCTGCTCGGTGGCAGCCAGGCCCAGGGCCTGCTCGACGGGCAGCGCCAGCGCCTGATGCAGCAGATCGAGGCCGACCTGAACAACACCCTGCTGTATGTGTATCGCGGGCTGTCGGATGCCGAACTCGATGCCTTTGCAAGCTTTGCCGAATCGCCCGAAGGCAAGGCGTACTATGCCGCCGCCCTGGCCGCAATCCGGGCTGGCCTGGCGGTCGGTCAGAGCACCTCGGACCTGCAGTGATCAGCCCAGGCGCTGGCCGATGAAGGCAAAGTAGTCTCGGCGTATTGCCGGCAGTTCGTTGACCAGGTGGTGGCGGGCTTCGGGCATCAGCAGAATCTGCGGTTCGGCGAACTTGGCCTTGAGCACCTCAAGGTTGTACGGCCAGTCCACAGTCATGTCGGCCTGCCCCTGCACGATCAGCGGCTGGCGCGGGCTGCATGGCGCCACCTCGATACGTTTGACCCACGCCATCAGCGCCCCGACCCAGGCAGTGGGCAGGCGCCGCGGCTGCAGCGGGTCGGCCTGCAGGAACGGCAAAAAGGTCGGGTCGTTGCTGTTCTCGCTGAAGCGCCGCTCGATGCCGGTGACGAAGTGGCGCAGCACCTGATAGCTGAATTTTGACCAGCGCCACGCACGCGGGCGTACCAGCGGCGCCAGCAGGATCACCTGGCCCTGGGCCGGGCTGTGCGCGCCGTGGTGCAGCAGGTGGTCGACCAGGATGGCGCCGCCGGTGCTCTGCCCGCACAGGTGCCAGGGTTGCGGCAGGTTCAGCGCCTGGCCCTGCTCGAACAGCGCCTGCAGCACGTCCTGATACACCGCAAAGTCATCGATGCTGGCGCGCTCGCCGCTGGACAGCCCATGACCCGGCAGGTCGCAGGCGATGACCGCGAACTGCCGGGCCAGAGCCCATTCGATGGCGTGGCGGTAGAGGCCCATGTGGTCGTAGAAACCGTGCAGCAATACCAGCGTCGCCACAGGCGCGGCGGGCAGCCAGACCTGGGCGACCAGCTCGAAGCCTGCGGTGTCGAAACGCCCCAGCCAGCTGTCGACGCCGGGGATGTCCAGGCTGTAGAAATGCCGGTACGCCTGCGCCTGGGTCGACAACGGCTGACGCGCGGCCAGCGGTTGCAGGCTGGCACGCAGGGAGTCGGGCTGGAATGACGCGGGCATGGAAGTTACCAACAACGGGGCAAAGGATTGACCTGTGATATTCATCTGTTGCGAACGGCGTGGCAAGCTGGGGGACTTTTTTGTTGCCTGTGCCGTCCCCTCGCCCGTAAGCGCCGGCCTTGCCGGCGAAAAGATACACCCCTTTCCAGAATTGGTACCCCCGATGCCCCGCCACCTGCTCACCGGCCTCACCCTGCTCCTCTGCGCCGCCGGCCTGTGGTGGGCCTACGGCAGCTTCCAGGGCCGCTACCTGCGCCCCTTCGACAACCACACCGCACTGTTCGCCGGCGACACTCTGCGCCTGCCGGAAGACATCGCCGGCCCCGGCCCCGTCCGCCTGGTGCACTTCTGGGACCCGGCCTGCCCCTGCAACGTCGGCAACCAGCAGCACCTGGCCGAGCTGACCGAGCACTTCGCCGCCCAGGGCGTGGAGTTCTACGTGGTGCAAAAGCCCGGTACCCACGGCCAACTGCCCGCCACCCTCGGCGCGCTCAAGCCACTGGCCGATCTGCCCGGCGCCGAGCACCTGCCGGCAAGCCCTGCGGTAGCGATCTGGGACCGCAACGGCCAGCTCGCCTACTTCGGCCCCTACAGCGAGGGTGCCACGTGCAATTCGAGCAACAGCTTCATCGAGCCCATTCTGCTGGCCCTCACCCAGGGCCGCAGCGTGAACGCCACCCACACCCTGGCGGTGGGCTGCTATTGCCCCTGGGCCGGCTAGCGTACCCGTGCCGGATTGCCCATCGCTGTCGCCCCCGCCGGCACATCGCGGGTCACCACTGCGCCCGCGCCGATGATCGCATCATCACCAATGCTCACCCCTGGCAGAATCAGCGCACCGGCACCGATCCACACGTTGCTGCCGATGTTCACCGGGCGCCCGCTCTCCAGCCCCGAACGGCGGATGGCCGGATCGCGCGGATGGTCGGCGGTGAGGATCTGCACACCGGGGCCGATCTGGCAGTCATCGCCGATGTGCACCTGCACCACGTCGAGGATCACGCAGTTGAAGTTGACGAACACGTTGGCGCCCAGCGTGATGTTGTAGCCGTAGTCGCAATGAAACGGCGGCCGGATCACCGCGCCTGCCCCCACCTTGGCGAAGTGCTCGACCAGCAGGGCATGACGCTGCTCGTTGAGCAGTTCGGGGGAATGGTTGTAGCGGTACATCCAGTGCTTGTTGGCGATCTGCTCGGCCTGCAGCTCGGGACAGCCGGCATGATAGAGCTGGCCGGCGAGCATTTTCTGCTTTTCACTGAGGTTCATCGGACCGTGGCTTCCTGGGATGGGTTAAGTTGCAGGGTCTATCCTGTGCCGAACATCTGACCGGCCAGGGCAAGGAACGATCCTCGCACAAGGAGCCCCGATGAAACGCAGCCTTACCCTTCTTGCGGTGCTCATCGCCGCCGTCGCCGGCGGCGGCTACTGGTATGCCCACAGCAAGTTGCCGCAACGCACCGGCGAAGTCACCGTGGCCGGCCTGCAGGCGCCGGTGAGCGTGCGCTACGACCAGCGCGGCGTACCGCACATCCAGGCGCAGAACGAAACCGACCTGTACCGCGCACTGGGCTACGTGCACGCCCAGGACCGCCTGTTCCAGATGGAAATCACCCGGCGCCTGGCCAATGGCGAACTGGCCGAGGTACTGGGCCCCAAGCTGGTGGAGACCGACACCCTGTTTCGCAGCCTGCGCATTGCCGAGCAGGCGCGCAGCATGGTCGCCCGCCAGGACAGGCAATCCCCGGCCTGGCTGGCCCTGCAAGCCTACCTGGAGGGCGTGAACGCCTGGCAGGACTCGCACCCCAGGCCCGTGGAGTTCGATGTGCTGGGCATCACACCGCGCCCGTTCACCGCCGAGGACACCCTGAGCATCGCAGGGTTCATGGCCTACAGCTTCGCCGCCGCGTTTCGTACCGAGCCGCTGCTGACCTACGTGCGCGATCACCTGGGCAAGTACTACCTCAGCGACTTCGACCTGGGTTGGGACCCCGAAGGCGCGGTGCAGACCCCGCCACACCTGGCTGCCGCCGACTGGCGCAGGCTGGGCCGCATCGCCCAGGTCAGCCACCAGGCGCTGGGCGATGCGGGCCTGCCGCAATTCGAGGGCAGCAACGCCTGGGCTGTCAGCGGCAGGCTCACCGCCAGTGGCAAGCCGCTGCTGGCGGGTGACCCGCATATTCGCTTCTCGGTGCCGTCGGTGTGGTACGAGGCCGAACTGTCGGCGCCGGGCTTTCACCTGTACGGCTACCACCAGGCGCTGAACCCGTTCGCCTCGCTGGGACACAACCGCGAGTTCGGCTGGAGCCTGACCATGTTCCAGAACGACGACCTCGACCTGATCGCCGAGCAGGTCAACCCGGACAATCCCGAACAGGTGAAGATCCACGGCCAGTGGCACGACCTCACCTCCACCCAGCAGCAGGTCCGGATCAAGGGGGAAGACCCGCTCACCCTCACCCTGCGCCGCTCGCCGCACGGGCCGATCATCAACCCCGCCGTCAGTGGGCATGAAAACGGCACGCCGATCGCTATGTGGTGGGCATTCCTGGAAACCGAGAACCCGATCCTGGAGGCCTTCTACGACATCAACCGCGCCAACACCCTGGACAGGATGCGTGCGGCCGCCGCCAAGATCCACGCCCCCGGCCTCAACCTGGTATGGGCCAACGCACAGGGCGACATCGGCTGGTGGGCGGCAGCGCAGTTGCCGATCCGCCCGGACGGGGTGAACCCGGCGTTCATTCTCGACGGCAGCACGGCCCAGGCCGACAAGCTCGGCTTCTACCCGTTCAGCGCCAACCCGCAGCAGGAGAACCCCGCCGCGGGCTACATCGTCTCGGCCAACTTCCAGCCGGTGTCGCCCACCGGCATGGTCATCCCCGGCTACTACAACCCGCCGGACCGCGGCCGCCAGCTCAACAACAACCTGGCCTCGCCCGGCGTGAAGTGGGACCTGCACAACAGCCAGGCGTTGCAGCTGGACACGGCCACCGCCTATGGCCCGCACCTGCTCACACCGCTGCTGTCGGTACTGCGCCAGGTGGTCACCGACGTACACGAGCGCGAGCTGGTCGAGCAACTGGCCGCGTGGCGCGGCGACTACCCGGTGGAATCGACCAGCGCCACGCTGTTCAACCAGCTGCTGTACGAATTCGCCCGCGCCGCCACCCATGACGAGCTCGGTGACGAATGGTTCGAGACGCTGCTGTCGACGCGCATGGTGGATACCTTGCTGCCGCGCCTGGCCGCGGACGTGGATTCGCAGTGGTGGGCGCGCAAGGGCAGCAACGCGCACAGTGACCGCGAAACGGTGGTCAAGCTGGCCTGGGACAACACCCTGGCGCACCTGCGCACCACCCTGGGCAAGGACCCGGCGAACTGGCAGTGGGGCAAGGCGCACACCTTGACCCACGGGCACCCGCTGGGTGCGCAGAAGCCGCTGAACCTGCTGTTCAACGTGGGGCCATTCGCGGCGCCGGGCGCGCATGAGGTACCGAACAACCTGTCGTCCAGAATCGGCCCGGCACCGTGGCCGGTGACCTACGGGCCATCGACGCGGCGCGTGATCGATTTCGCCGATGCAGGGACGGCGCTGAGCATCAACCCGCTCGGGCAGAGCGGCGTGGTGTTCGACAGGCACTATGCCGATCAGGCGCAGGACTATATCGACGGCAGGTATCAGCGGGCGCTGATGGGGTTGGCGGGGGAGACCGAGGGAACGTTGCGGCTGGTGCCCTAGGGCTGCTGTGCAGCCCATCGCGGGTCACGCCCGCTCCCACAGGGGTCTGCGGTGTTCGCAAAACCTGTGGGAGCGGGCGTGACCCGCGATGACTTTTTCAGATCAGGCCGAGACCTGCGCCGCAGTGGCGCGGCGCACGTCCGGCTGCTTCCACGAATCCGCGGCGCTTTCTTCGATGGCTTGCTGGATCGCGCGCTTGCGGCGCTCTTCGGCACGGCGGCTGAAGTACCAGACCATGAAGGTCACCAGCGACACGCTGAGCAGGATCAGGCTGGCCACCGCGTTGATCTCCGGCTTCACGCCCAGGCGCACCGCCGAGAACACTTCCATCGGCAAGGTGGTCGAACCCGGCCCGGACACGAAGCTGGCCAGCACCAGGTCGTCCAGCGACAGTGCGAACGACATCATGCCGCCCGCCGCCAGCGACGGCGCGATCATCGGGATGGTGATCAGGAAGAACACCTTCCACGGCCGCGCGCCCAGGTCCATGGCCGCCTCTTCGATGGACAGGTCCAGCTCGCGCAGGCGAGCCGACACCACCACCGCCACATAGGCGGCGCAGAACGTGGTGTGAGCGATCCAGATGGTGACGATGCCGCGCTCCTGCGGCCAACCGATCATCTGCGCCATGGCCACGAACAGCAGCAACAGCGAAAGACCGGTGATCACCTCAGGCATTACCAGCGGTGCGGTGACCAGGCCACCGAACAGCGTGCGCCCCTTGAAGCGGGTCACGCGGGTCAGTACGAACGCCGCCAGGGTACCCAGCGCCACCGCGGCCACCGCGGTGTAGCAGGCAATCTCCAGCGAGCGCATCACCGAGCCCATCAGCTGGGTGTTGTCGAGCAGGCCCACATACCACTTCACCGACCAGCCCCCCCATACCGTCACCAGCTTGGAGGCGTTGAACGAGTAGATCACCAGGATCAGCATGGGCAGGTAGATGAACAGCAGGCCTACCACCAACATCAGTTTGGAGAAACTGAAACGCTTCATGCCCTGCCCTCCATCTCTTTGGCCTGGCTGCGGTTGAACAGCAGGATGGGCACGATCAGGATTGCCAGCATCACCACCGCCAGGGCGGATGCCACCGGCCAGTCACGGTTGTTGAAGAATTCCTGCCACAGCACCTTGCCGATCATCAGGGTTTCCGGGCCGCCCAGCAGCTCGGGGATCACGAACTCGCCCACCACCGGGATGAACACCAGCATGCAGCCGGCCACGATGCCGTTCTTGGACAGCGGCACGGTGATTTTCCAGAAGCTGTTGAAGGTGCTCGAACCCAGGTCGGACGCCGCTTCCAGCAGGCTCTGGTCGTGTTTGACCAGGTTGGCGTAGAGCGGCAGGATCATGAACGGCAGGTACGAATAGACCACGCCGATATACACCGCCAGGTTGGTGTTGAGGATCTGCAGCGGCTGATCGATCAGCCCCAGCCACATCAGGAAGGCATTGAGCAGCCCGTTGTTGCTGAGGATGCCCATCCACGCATACACGCGGATCAGGATCGCCGTCCAGGTCGGCATCATGATCAGCAGCAGCAACACGGTCTGCATTTCCTTGCGCGCGTTGGCGATGGCATAGGCCATCGGGTAGCCGATCGCCAGGCACAGGATCGTGCTGATCAGGGCCATCTTCAACGAGCCCAGGTAGGCCGCGATGTACAGCTCGTCCTCGGTCAACAGGCCATAGTTGGCCAGGTTGAGTACCAGCTGCACCTTGTCTTCGAGGTAGGTGAAGATCTCGGTGTACGGCGGGATCGCCACGTCGGCTTCGGCAAAGCTGATCTTCAGCACGATGAAGAACGGCAGCATGAAGAACAGGAACAGCCACAGGAACGGCACCCCGATCACCAGGTGACGCCCTTCGGGTATCAATCGCTGAAACGCTCGCTTGAGCTTGCGCGCTGTCATGACCGCAGGACCACGCCGCTGTCGTCTTCCCACCACACGTAGACCTGGTCATCCCAGGTCGGCCGGGTGCCCTGGCGCTCGGCGTTGGCGACGAACGACTGCACGATCTTGCCGCCTGGCAGCTCCACGTAGAACACCGAATGGCCACCCAGGTAGGCGATGTCGTGCACCTTGCCATGGGACCAGTTGAACTCGAAGCTCGGCTGCTCGGTGGTCACCAGCAGTTTTTCCGGACGCAGCGCATAGGTGATGCGCTTGTCTTCGACCGAGGTGGTCACACCGTGGCCCACGTAGATCTTGCGCTCGAGCTCGGGGCTGGCGATCAGCGCGTGGCCCTCGGCGTCCTCGACCACTTCGCCTTCGAACAGGTTGACGTTGCCGATGAACTCGCACACCAGGCGGCTGGTGGGGGTTTCGTAGATATCGATGGGGCTGCCGATCTGGGCAATCCAGCCCAGGTGCATGATCGCGATGCGCTGGGCCATGGTCATGGCCTCTTCCTGGTCGTGGGTCACCATCACGCAGGTCACGCCCACGCGCTCGATGATCTCCACCAGCTCCAGCTGCATCTGCGAACGCAGTTTCTTGTCCAGCGCGCCCATCGGCTCATCGAGCAGCAGCAGCTTGGGCCGCTTGGCCAGCGAACGGGCCAGGGCCACACGCTGGCGCTGGCCACCGGAGAGCTGGTGCGGCTTGCGCTTGGCGTACTGGGTCATGTGCACCAGCTTGAGCATCTCGGCCACCCGCGCCTCGATCTCGTCCTTGCTCATGCGGTCCTGCTTGAGGCCGAAGGCGATGTTGTCGGCCACGCTCATGTGCGGGAACAGCGCGTAGGACTGGAACATCATGTTGATCGGCCGCTCGTAGGGCGGCATATCGGTGATGTCCACGCCATCGAGGAAGATCCGCCCTTCGGTCGGGCGCTCGAACCCTGCCAGCATGCGCAGCAAGGTGGACTTGCCCGAGCCGGAGCCACCGAGCAGCGCGAAGATCTCGCCCTTCTTGATCTCCAGGGACACATCGTCCACCGCTACGGTTTCGTCGAACTTCTTTGTAACCCGGTCGATCTTGACCAGCACCTGTTTAGGTTGCTGATCGCCTTCTAGGGCTTTCTTATAGGCACCGGAGGCAACTGCCATGTGTGAAACTCCCAACAAGATTTTGGTGCCCGCCCCTGCCGTGACGGGCCCTGGATAGTTACTTGCCCGACTTGATCTTGGTCCAGCTTCGGGTCATCAAACGTTGCACTTTGGGGGGTAACTCTGAGTTGACGTACAGCTTGTCCAGCACCTCTTGCGGTGGGTAAACCGCTGCGTCGGTTCGCACGCTCTGGTCCATGAGTTCGCCAGCCTTGGGGTTCGGGTTGGCGTAACCGACGTAATCGCTGACCTGGGCGATGACCTCAGGCTTGAGCAGATAGTTGATGAAGGCGTGGGCCTCTTTGACGTTCTTGGCGTCCTTGGGAATCGCCAGCATGTCGAACCAGAGGTTGCCGCCTTCCTTGGGGATCGCGTAGGCGATTTCCACGCCCTTGCCCGCCTCTTCGGCGCGGGACTTGGCCTGGAACACGTCGCCGGAGAAGCCGGCGGCCACGCAGATGTCGCCGTTGGCCAGGTCCGAGATGTACTTGGACGAGTGGAAGTAGGTCACGTAGGGCCGTATGGCCAGCAGCTTCTTCTCGGCGTCGGCGTAGTCCTTGGGGTTGGTGCTGTTGGGGTCGCGGCCCATGTAGTTGAGCACCGCCGGCAGCATCTCGTCGGCCGAGTCGAGGAACGCCACGCCGCACTTGGAGAGCTTCTTGATGTTTTCCGGCTCGAACAGCACGGCCCATGAATCGATGGTGTCGGTGCCCAGCGCGGCCTTGACCTTCTCGACGTTGTAGCCGATGCCATTGGTGCCCCACAGGTAGGGGACCGCGTACTGGTTGCCCGGGTCGTTCTTCTCCAGGCGCTTCATCAGGGCCGGGTCGAGATTGGAATAGTTGGGCAGCAGCGTCTTGTCGAGCTTCTGGAACGCGCCCGCCTTGATCTGCTTGCCGAGGAAATGGTTGGACGGCACCACCACGTCATAGCCGGTGCGACCGGCCAGCAGCTTGCCTTCCAGGGTTTCGTTGGAATCGAAGACGTCCTGCACCGGCTTGATGCCGGTCTCCTTTTCGAAGTCCGCAAGGGTGGTCTGGCCGATGTAGTCCGACCAGTTGTAGATATGCACCGTGGGCGCCGCCTGGACACTGATCGCCAGCGTCAGGCTCGCTGTGGCCAGGACGGCCTTGCGAAAATGTGAAGTAGACAAGTGGGAGGTCCTCTACAAAAGTGCCCGAGTCGTTTGGCAGATACGCCTGCGGTACCGGCAAACCGGCGCGCAACTTACCTTCGATACACCCATCGAGCAAAAAGAATTTGCCCTCGAGCCCCGTTCAGGCACTGTTTTTCAGTGCCTGACGGGAAAAACCGGATTTATTTGCCCGATTTGATCTTGGTCCAGCTGCGGGTGATCAGGCGCAGGGTGCCTGCATCCAGGTCGCTGATCGCGTACAGGTGCTTCTTCACTTCATCCGACGGGTAGATGCTCGGGTCGCCGGAGATGTCCTTGTCCACCAGAGCGGTGGCTGCCTTGTTGCCGTTCGGGAAGCGCACGGCGTTGGTGATCTCGGCCATGACTTCCGGCTGCATCAGGAAGTCCATGAACTTGTAGGCTGCTTCGACATTGGTGGCGTCCTTGGGAATCGCGACCATGTCATAGAAGGTGCCGGCGCCTTCTTTCGGAATGCTGTAGGCCAGCTTGACCTTGTCGCCCGCTTCGTGGGCACGGGCCTTGGACTGCTCCAGGTCACCCGAGTAACCCACGGCCACGCAGATGTTGCCGTTGGCCAGGTCCGAGATGTACTTGGAGGAATGGAAGTACGCCACCGATGGGCGAATGCTCAGGAACAGGTCTTCGGCGGCCTTCAGGTCTGCCTTGTCCTTGCTGTTGGTCGGCTTGCCCAGGTAATGCAGGGCCGCCGGGATCATTTCGGTCGGTGCGTCGAGGAAACTCACGCCGCAGCTCTTGAGCTTGGCGATGTTTTCCGGCTTGAACACCACGTCCCACGAGTCGATCTTGTCGACGCCCAGCGCGGCCTTGACCTTCTCGGGGTTGTAGCCGATGCCGATGCTGCCCCACATGTACGGGAAGGCATGCTTGTTGCCCTGGTCACTGGCATCGCCCACGGCCTTGAGCAGGTCTTCGTCGAGGTTCTTCCAGTTCGGCAGCTTGGACTTGTCCAGCTCCTGGTACACACCGGCCTTGATCTGCTTGGCCAGGAAGTTGTTGGACGGTACCACCACGTCGTAGCCCGACTTGCCGGCCAGCAGCTTGGCTTCCAGGGTTTCGTTGCTGTCGAACACGTCGTAGACCACCTTGATGCCCGACTGCTTCTCGAACTTGGCGATGGTGTCCGGCGCAATGTAGTCGGACCAGTTGTAGACGTGCAGCACCTTGTCGTCCGCCTGAACAGCACCGGCCATCAACCCCGCGAGGGTAGCGGCCAACAGCGTCTTGCCCATTTTCTTCATGCGTAATGCTCCAGAATTTTTTATAGAAACCATCTGTTCAGCGACCGACTCGTTCGGCGCAAGCGCTGGGCGACTGAAACAGTCGCTAGTCTGGCAAGATCCACGGCGCGGTTTCAACCAGAGTGCGCCGCAGATCGCCATTCAACCCAAGGCTGAGCCTAGCACCTGCTCACTTCAACGCTTCGAGCGTCAGGTCCAGGCATTTGCGTGCCTTTTCCACCAGCTCGTCGATCTCCTCGCAGGTGATGACCAGCGGCGGCGCGATGATCATGGTGTCGCCCACGGCGCGCATGATCAGCCCGTTGTCGAAGCAGAACTGGCGGCAGATCATGCCTACGCCCTTGCCCTCGTAACGGGTGCGGGTCGTCTTGTCCTTGACCAGTTCGATCGCGCCGAGCATGCCCAGGCCACGGACCTCGCCCACCAGCGGATGATCGTTCAGCTCACGCAGACATTTCTGCAAATACGGTGCCGTTTCTGCCTGAACGCGCTCGATGATTTTCTCGTCGCGCAGGATCCGCAGGTTTTCCAGGGCCACTGCTGCTGCCACCGGGTGGCCGCTATAGGTGAAGCCGTGGTTGAAGTCGCCGCCTTCACTGAGCACGGCCGCCACTTCGTCCCGCACGATCACGCCGCCCATGGGGATGTAGCCCGAAGTCAGGCCCTTGGCGATGGTCATCAGGTCGGGCTTGAGGCCGTAGTAGTCGGTACCGAACCACTGGCCGGTACGACCGAAACCGCAGATCACCTCATCGGCAATGAACAGGATTTCGTACTTGGCGAGGATTTCCTTGATCTTCGGCCAGTAGGTTTCTGGTGGGATGATAACCCCGCCAGCACCCTGGATCGGCTCGGCGATAAAGGCGGCCACGTTGTCTTCGCCGACCTCGAGGATCTTCTTCTCCAGTTGCTCGGCGGCCCATACGCCGAACGCGTCCGGGGTCATGTCACCGCCTTCGCCGAACCAGTACGGCTGCGCAATATGCACGATGCCCGGCAGCGTACCGCCCTGCTCGTGCATGCCGCTCATGCCGCCCAGGGCAGCGCCGGCCACGGTGGAGCCGTGATAGCCGTTGACCCGACCGATGATCACCTGCTTCTGCGGCTTGCCCTTGAGCGCCCAGTAATGGCGGACCATGCGCAGGTTGGTGTCATTGCCTTCGGAGCCGGAGCCGGTGAAGAACACATGGCTCATGCCCGCAGGGGCCACCTCGGTGATCGCCCGGGCCAGCTCCAGCGCCGGCGGGTGGGCGGTCTGGAAGAACAGGTTGTAGTACGGCAGCTCGCGCATCTGGCTGGCTGCCGCCTCGGCCAGTTCTTCACGGCCGTAGCCGACGGCCACGCACCACAGCCCGGCCATGCCGTCGAGGATCTTGTTGCCCTCGCTGTCCCACAGGTGCACGCCCTTGGCCTTGGTGATGATCCGCGGGCCTTTTTCCTTCAGCTGCTTGTAGTCGCTGAACGGCGCCAGGTGATGATCACGACTCAGGTCTTGCCACTCGCGGGTTTGCGGGTTCTTGACGCTCATGTGCTTCTCCGATGACTGACGGCCGCGCTCCTGCGGCCCCGGGGTTTATCAGACCGCGAACAGCAGGAACTCGCGTTCCCAGGAGCTGATCACGCGTTTGAAATTTTCATGCTCGGCGCGTTTGGTGGCGACGTAGCCTGCGATGAATTTCTTGCCCAGGTACGGCTCCAGCGCGCTGCAGTTCTCCATGCGTTCAAGGGCGTCCTCGATGGTCAGCGGCAGGCGCAGGTTGCGCCGCTCGTAACCGCGACCCTTGACCGGCGCGCTGGGGTTGATGCCTTCGACCATGCCGATGTAGCCGCACAACAGGCTGGCGGCAATCGCCAGGTAAGGGTTGGCGTCGGCGCCGGGCAGGCGGTTTTCCACACGCCGGTTCTGCGGGCCGGCATCCGGCACGCGCAGGCCCACGGTGCGGTTCTCCTCGCCCCACTCCACGTTCACCGGCGCCGAGGTGTCGGGCAGGAAGCGGCGGAACGAGTTGACGTTGGGGGCAAACAGCGGCAGCACCGACGGGATGAACTTCTGCAGGCCACCGACGTGGTGCAGGAACAGCTGGCTCATGCTGCCGTCTTCGTTGGAGAAGATGTTCTTGCCGGTGTTCACGTCGATGATGCTCTGGTGCAGGTGCATCGCACTGCCCGGCTCGCCGGTCATGGGCTTGGCCATGAAGGTGGCGGCGACGTTGTGCTTGAGCGCGGCCTCGCGCATGGTGCGCTTGAACACCAGGATCTGGTCGGCCAGCGACAGCGCGTTGCCGTGACGGAAGTTGATTTCCATCTGCGCGGTGCCGTCCTCGTGGATCAGCGTGTCCAGGTCCAGGTGCTGCAGTTCGCACCAGTCGTAGACGTCCTCGAACAGCGGGTCGAATTCGTTGGCGGCCTCGATGGAGAACGACTGGCGACCGGTCTCGGGGCGACCCGAGCGGCCGATGGGCGGCTGCAGCGGGAAGTCCGGGTCCTCGCAGCGCTTGGTCAGGTAGAACTCCATCTCCGGCGCCACGATCGGCTGCCAGCCTTTGTCGGCGTAGAGCTTCAATACCTTCTTGAGCACGTTGCGCGGCGACAGCTCGACCGGGTTGCCCTGCTTGTCGTAGGTGTCGTGGATCACCTGCGCGGTGGGCTCGATGGCCCATGGCACCAGGAATACCGCGTTCTCGTCGGGGCGGCAGATCATGTCGATGTCGGCCGGATCGAGCAGCTCGTAATAGATGTCATCGTCGACGTAGTCGCCGGTCACCGTCTGCAACAGCACACTTTCGGGCAGGCGCATGCCCTTTTCGGCAATGAACTTGTTGGTGGGGGAGATCTTGCCGCGCGTGATACCGGTGAGGTCGCTGATCAGACACTCGACTTCGGTGATCTTGTGCTCTTTCAACCAATCGGTGAGCTGGTCGAGGTTGTTACTCATAAATACCTCAGGAGGTAAATGTCTGGACTGACGTCAGGACGCCCAGGCTGGGCCGTCCTGCTCATTCTGGATGCCGCACGACGCTAAAGCAAAGCACCTGCCACGGGGCGAACGCGCAGGGCAGTACCCGCTGGGCCGCCTGGCCGGCTATAGTGGTGGCAGTCGATTACAGAAGAGGGTGCGATACCGGGCATGCAGCCCAGGCCGTCAATTATTGCGGCCAGATGGCGGTGCACGGCCACGCGGTATCTGCCGTGGGTGCGGCGGGCGTGCAGACCGATCCGCGCGGTGCGGCCGGTGACGCCGATTGTCGGCTGGCGAGACATGTAACCCCCGGTATTATTGCTGTTATGGGTTGCAACCGAGCTTAGCCTTGTTCATTTTTTTACACAACACCCCTGTAAAAAATAGAATACGGCCCGCTCAAAGTCGCTGTCTCGCTACCAAAGCAGGCCTTGTCGACGCCCTCATTTGCAGCAAAAATGCCGCTTCAGCGCCGTTTTAGGGCATGATGGGGCTGGCTTGACTTCAGCAGGGCTTTCGCGTTGACTGAACCTGCAAGCCCCCATTGATTGATATTTTTAACAACAAAGGTGTTGCATCATGTCGGTACCCCCGCGTGCCGTTCAGCTTAACGAAGCGAACGCGTTCCTTAAGGAACATCCTGAGGTTCTCTACGTTGACCTTCTGATTGCAGATATGAATGGTGTGGTGCGTGGCAAGCGCATCGAACGCACGAGCCTGCACAAGGTTTACGAGAAAGGCATCAACCTGCCGGCCTCCCTCTTCGCCCTGGACATCAACGGTTCCACCGTCGAAAGCACCGGCCTGGGCCTGGACATCGGCGATGCCGACCGTATCTGCTATCCCATCCCCGGCACCCTCTCCAACGAGCCCTGGCAGAAGCGCCCTACCGCGCAGCTGCTGATGACCATGCACGAACTCGAGGGCGAGCCGTTCTTCGCCGACCCGCGTGAAGTGCTGCGCCAGGTGGTGAGCAAGTTCGACGACCTGGGCCTGACCATCTGCGCCGCGTTCGAGCTGGAGTTCTACCTGATCGACCAGGAGAACGTGAACGGCCGTCCGCAGCCGCCGCGCTCGCCGATCTCGGGCAAGCGTCCGATCTCCACCCAGGTGTACCTGATCGACGACCTCGACGAGTACGTCGACTGCCTGCAGGACATTCTGGAAGGTGCCAAGGAACAAGGCATCCCGGCTGATGCCATCGTCAAGGAAAGTGCCCCGGCGCAGTTCGAAGTGAACCTGCACCACGTGGCCGACCCGATCAAGGCCTGCGACTACGCGGTACTGCTCAAGCGTCTGATCAAGAACATCGCCTACGACCATGAGATGGACACCACCTTCATGGCCAAGCCGTACCCTGGCCAGGCGGGCAATGGTCTGCACGTGCATATCTCGGTGCTGGACAAGGATGGCAAGAACATCTTTACCAGCGAGGATCCCGAGCAGAACGCCGCATTGCGTCACGCGATCGGCGGTGTGCTCGAGACCCTGCCGGCGTCGATGGCGTTCCTGTGCCCGAACGTCAACTCGTACCGCCGTTTTGGTGCCCAGTTCTACGTGCCCAACTCCCCGACCTGGGGCCTGGACAACCGTACCGTGGCCTTGCGCGTACCGACCGGCACGCCGGACGCCGTGCGCCTGGAGCACCGTGTGGCCGGTGCCGACGCCAACCCGTACCTGCTGATGGCAGCCGTACTGGCGGGCGTGCACCACGGTCTGACCAACAAGGTCGAACCGGGCCCGGCGATGGTGGGCAACTCCTACGAGCAGAACGAGCAGAGCCTGCCGAACAACCTGCGTGATGCACTGCGCGAGCTGGACGACAGCGAGATCATGGCCAAGTACATCGATCCGAAGTACATCGATATCTTCGTGGCCTGCAAGGAAAGCGAGCTGGAGGAGTTCGAACACTCCATCTCCGACCTTGAGTACAACTGGTACCTGCACACCGTGTAAGGTCCATTCGCCGGCAAGGCCGGCTCCTACAGGGTCGATGTGACCGTGTAGGAGCCGGCCTCGCCGGCGAAGCCCTTAAAGCGCCTTCTCGAAGATCTTCGAATTGCGCTGGTAGTTGTACAGCGAAGCCCGCGCCGCAGGCAGCCGCTCCACCTCGCTGGGCACGAAGCCGCGTTCGCGGAACCAGTGCGCCGTGCGCGTCGTCAGCACGAACAAGGTCTTCAAGCCCATCTCCCGCGCACGCGTCTCGATGCGCTCCAGCAACTCGTCGCCACGCCCGCCATGCCGGTATTCCGGGTTCACCGCCAGGCACGCCAACTCGCCCGCCTCCGAATCGGCGATCGGGTACAGCGCCGCGCAGGCAATGATCATCCCCTCGCGCTCCACCACACTGAACTGCTCGATCTCGCGCTCCAGCACCTCGCGCGAACGGCGCACCAGGATGCCCTGCTCTTCCAGCGGGCTGATCAGGTCCAGCAGGCCGCCGACATCCTCGATGGCCGCCTCGCGCACCTTCTCGAACTGTTCCTGGGCCACCAGCGTGCCGCCACCGTCACGGGTGAACAGCTCGGTGAGCAGCGCACCGTCCTCGGCATAGCTGACGATGTGGCTGCGCGCCACACCGCCACGGCAGGCTTCGGCGGCCGCGTCCAGCAACTCGCCCTGATAGTCCGAGCCCAGGCGCTGCAGATGCGCCGGCACCTGCTGCGGGCGCAGCTCACGCACCAGCCTGCCGCTCTCATCCATCAGCCCGCGCTCGGCGCCGAACAGCAGCAGCTTGTCGGCCCCCAGCTCGATGGCCGCACGGGTGGCGACGTCTTCGCAGGCCAGGTTGAAGATCTCGCCGGTGGGCGAATAGCCCAGCGGCGACAGCAGCACGATGGAGCGCTCGTCGAGCAGGCGATTGATGCCCTTGCGATCGACCCGGCGCACCTCGCCGGTGTGGTGATAATCGACGCCTTCGAGCACGCCGATGGGGCGCGCCGTGACCAGGTTGCCGGCGGCCACGCGCAGGCGCGAACCCTGCATCGGCGACGCGGCCATGTCCATCGACAGGCGCGCCTCGATGGCGATGCGCAGGTGGCCGACCGCGTCGATCACGCATTCCAGGGTGGCCGCATCGGTGATGCGCAGGCCGTGATGGTAGTGCGCGCTCAGGCCGCGGGCGGCCAGGCGGCTTTCGATCTGCGGGCGCGAACCGTGCACCAGCACCAGGCGCACGCCCAGGCTGTGCAGCAGCACCAGGTCGTGGACGATATTGCCGAAGTTGGGGTGCTCGACCCCGTCACCGGGCAGCATGACCACGAAGGTGCAGTCGCGGTGGGCATTGATGTAAGGCGAAGCATGACGCAGCCAATTGACGTATTCGGGCATAACCAGAGCCTGTAGAAACCTGTGGAAAAAGGACAAGAACGGAAAAGCACACAGCGCTCGAAGGGTTATCGTCGCAACAGGTCTGGCGTCACGCGCATTCTCCTTGGGTAAAAACGGTTGAAATCAGCGGGCAATTACCGGGTTGAGGCAATAATGCCCGATCAACTCACGCAATAGACGCACGGTAGGCTCCAGGCGTGACATTTCGAGGTACTCGCCCGGCTGGTGGGCACAGCTGATGTCGCCGGGGCCCAGCACCAGGGTTTCGCAGCCCAGACGTTGAAGATAAGGCGCCTCGGTACCAAAGGCCACCGCCTCGGCCGTATGCCCGGTAAGACGCTCGGCCACGCGCACCAGTTCGGCGTCGGCGGCCTGCTCGAACGGCGGCACCTCGGGAAACAGCGGCGCGTAGTCGATCTTCACCTGGTGCTGTTCGGCCAGCGGCGCCAGCTTGCTGCGGATCGCCGCACGCAGCACTTCCGGGTCCATCCCCGGCAGTGGGCGCAGGTCGAATTCCAGGGCGCACTGCCCGCAGATACGGTTGGGGTTGTCGCCACCGTGGATGCAGCCGAAGTTCATGGTCGGCTGCGGCACGCTGAACTGGGCGTTGCTGTACTGCTGCTGCCATTGCCGGCGCAGGCCCATCAGCTCGCCCATCACCGCATGCATCGCCTCCGAGGCGCTGTGGCCCAGGCTCGGGTCGGACGAATGACCGCTGCGCCCGAGGATATCGATGCGCTCCATCATCACCCCCTTGTGCAGGCGGATCGGGCGCAGCCCGGTCGGCTCGCCGATCACCGCAGCACGGCCCAGCGGGCGGCCGGCGTCGGCCAGGGCGCGGGCGCCGGACATCGAACTTTCCTCGTCGCAGGTGGCCAGAATCAGTAGCGGCTGCCTGAACGGCTGCTCGAGCAGCGGGCGTACCGCCTCGATCACCAGGGCGAAGAAGCCCTTCATGTCGCAACTGCCAAGGCCCACCCAGCGCCCGTCAACCTCGGTCAGCTTGAGCGGATCGGTCTGCCACAGCTGCGGGTCATAGGGCACCGTGTCGCTGTGCCCGGCCAGCACCAGGCCACCGGGGCCGCTGCCGTAGCTGGCCAGCAGGTTGAACTTGCCCGGCGTCACCTCCTGCAGCTCGCAGGCAAAACCCAGGTCACCCAGCCAGGTGGCCAGCAGGTCGATCACCGCGCGGTTGGACTGGTCCAGGCTCGGCTGGGTGCAACTGACCGACGGCGTGGCGATCAGGGCGGCGAACTGGTCTTTGAGCGGCGGCAAAGGCATGCGCATTCTCCTCGGTACGAGGCCCATCATAGGGCTATCGGGCACCTGGAATAAACCGTCAGCGGCCGACTCCTGTACACTGCACGGCCAAGACGCACCCAGTCATCGAGCCTGCCAGCAATGAACAAAGAAACCGAACTCAAACTGCGGGTCAGCCGCGAGACCCTCGCTGCCCTGCGCGAACACCCGTTGCTGAAGAAGCGCAACAAGTCCGGCTGGCAGCAGCGCGAGCTGCTCAATCAATATTTCGATACCCCAGAACGCGACCTGGCCGCGGCCAAGGTGGCCCTGCGCCTGCGCCGTGACGGCGACGTGGTGATCCAGACCCTCAAGGCCCGTGGCCACAGCACCGCCGGGCTGTCGATACGCAACGAGCACGAATGGCAACTGCCCAAGGCCAAGCTCGACCTCAAGAAGCTCGACGAGCAGGTATGGCCGGCCGAACTGGCCGACCTGGACAAGAAAACCATCAAGCCGCTGTTCAGCACCGACTTCACCCGCGAGTACGCCGAAATCGCCTGGGGCCGTGGCAAGGCCAAGGTGGTCATCGAGGCTGCGCTGGACCTGGGCCATGTAGTGGCCGGCAAGCAGAAGGAAGCCATCTGCGAGCTGGAGCTGGAACTGCGTGAAGGCGATCCGGCCGCACTGCTGGAGCTGGCCGCCGAGCTGGCCGCCAGCCTGCCGCTGATGCCGTGCGACATCAGCAAGGCCGAACGCGGCTACCGCCTGCTCGACCCCTCGAGCTTCGCCGTGAGCCTGCCGCCTGCTGAACTGAACGCCGAGATGCCGCTGGACGATGCCTTCGCGGCACTGGCCTGGCACCTGCTGGGCAGCAGCCAGCGCCTGGCCGAGCAGTACCTGTTCAACGGACACTGGCGCCTGCTGCAGGACTGGGTCCAGAGCCTGGCCGAACTGCGCGCCCTGCTCGGCAGCCTGGGCCAGGCCGCGCCACGCCCGACCACCAGCGCCCTGCGTGCCAGCCTCGACGCCCTGCTCGAGGACTGGCGCCCGCTGGTGCTGGCCGGCAACGACGACGAAGACGTGCGCCGCGCGGCGCCCGAGCAGTTCGTCGAAGAACTGCTCGACACCCGCTGGGGCCAGTTCTCGCTGGACACCTCGCGCTGGCTACTGGCCCGTGGCTGGACCGTCGAGCGCAACAAGCGTGGCGACCGCCAGGGCGCTGCGCAACTGGGCAACTGGCTCAAGGTGCTGCTGTCGGACGAAGCCAACGCGCTGCAACTGCCGCTGTACCACCGCCAGCCTGAAGACCTGGCCGAACAGCTGCCGCGCATCGAGCGCCTGCTGGCCTGGCTGCACCATGCCCGCCAGGTGCTGGAAAGCCCCGACCTGGACCGCCTGTTCGGCGAGCTGAACAAGCTGCACGAACTGGCCAGCCTGCCAATCAGCGACGACGTGCTCGAAGCCCGTGTGCATCAGGCCATGGCGGTGTTCCAGAGCCGCGGCTGGAAGCACCTGCTGCGCAAGTGACGGCTACACCGGCAAGCTGGTCGTGGACTTGATTTCGGACAAGGCCACGATCGAGTTGACCTCCTGGATCCCCGGCACCATCGACAGCTTTTCGAAGAAGAACCGTTCGTAGGCTTCGATGTCCGGGGTGACGATGCGCAGCAGGAAGTCCACTGCGCCCATCAGCACATAGCATTCCAGCACCTCGGGAAACTCGCGGATCGCCTCGGTGAATTCGGCGAAGTTGGTCCGCCCGTGGGCGTTGAGTTTGACCTCGGCGAAAATCTGCGTGTTCAGGCCGATCTTCTTGCGATCGAGCAGGGTCACCTGCCCGCGAATCACCCCCTCCTCCTTGAGCCGCTGGATCCGCCGCCAGCACGGCGACTGCGACAGGCCGACCCGTTCGGCAATCTGTGCGCTGGACAGCGACGCATCCTCCTGCAGCAGAGCCAGGATACGTCGATCGTAGGCGTCCAGTTGGCTTTGCATGTTTTATCCCCTCAAGGCGCCATTAATGAATCGATCAATGCGCAGATTACGCAGATCGCTCGATCATAGAGAAAAAATACCCGGCTGAAGATGTAAAAATTCCTCCATCGAAACCGGAGATTTCCCATGAGCGCCCACGAACGGCTGGACAGCCCCGTCACCCCGCTGCGCAGCGATGTCTGGGCCGCCAATGCTGCGCACAGCAGCGTGCGCTACAGCCTGCAGGTGGAAGCCGAGCCGGACAGCCTGTGCCGCGTGCTCAACCTGTTTGCCCTGCAGTTCCTCACCCCGCACCAGGTACAGATGCAGCAGCAGGACGACCTGTTGAACCTGGAGATCGGCGTAGCCGGCCTGAGCTGGCACCGCGCCGAACTGATTGCACAGAAAATGCGTAACCTGATCTGTGTCGCCCAGGTCAGCGTCGAACCCCTGGCGGCCTCGCGCATGCCGTTGCAGCAGGCACGCTGAACAGAAAAATCCGGCAACCCTTGCGACAGGCCCTATGGTCCGCTGGCAGCTAGCCTTGGCTGGCCGCCCGACCTTCGCAAGGAAGCCCCATGCCTGCCACGCCGCCCGATCGCTGGCTCGACCTCGACACCCTGCTCGCCGAACTGCTCGCCCAGCAACGCATCAGCCCCGCCTGTGCGCGCCCCTGGCCGCAGGCTGCCAATGAACCCACACATCCGCTGGAGCGCATCGCCCGACGCGGCCTGAACGACCTGCAACGCCCCGGCCATACCCTGGACCTCGATGCCCTGGGCGAATGGCTGGGCCGCCAGGCCGGCCAGCGCCATGTGCGCATCGACCCCCTGGCACTGCAGGCAGCCAGCCTCGGCGGGCTGATGTCGGCCGCATTCGCGCGGCGTCACCAGATTCTGGCCATCGCGGTGGATGCCCACACGGTGACCGTCGCCAGCGCCCAGCCCTACGTACGCAGCTGGGAGCGCGACCTTGGGCAGGTGCTGCAACGCAGGGTGCAGCGGGTGCTGGCCAGCCCGGTGCAGATCCGTGAGCTGAGCCAGGCGGTGTTTCGCCTGGCCCACTCGGTCAGTGGTGCCAGCCAGCAGGCCGTGCCCGGGCCCGAAGGCGCCAGCCTCGAGGCACTGCTCGACCTGGGCAACAGCGCAGGCGACGTCGATGCCAACGAGACGCACATCGTCGGCATCGTCGACTGGCTGTTGCAGTACGCCTTCGAGCAGCGCGCCAGCGATATCCACATCGAGCCGCGCCGCGACCAGGGCCACCTGCGCCTGCGCATCGACGGCCTGCTGCACCCGGCCTACCAGTTCCCGCCGGCAGTGACCCTGGCGGTGGTCAGCCGGCTCAAGAGCCTGGGGCGCATGAACGTCGCGGAAAAGCGCCGCCCGCAGGATGGCCGCATCAAGGCCCGCTCGGCCGCCGGCGCCGAGGTCGAGCTGCGCCTGGCCACCCTGCCCACCGCGTTCGGCGAGAAACTGGTACTGCGTATCTTCGACCCGCACCTGCTGCACCAGGACTTCACCCAGCTGGGCCTGGACGGCGAGGCGCTGCAGCACTGGCAGGCGATGCTGCGCCAGCCCCACGGCATCATCCTGGTGACCGGGCCGACCGGCTCGGGCAAGACCAGCACCCTGTACGCCACCCTCAAGCAACTGGCCACGCCACAGGTCAACCTGTGCACCCTCGAAGACCCGATCGAACAGCTCGAGCCGGCCTTCAACCAGATGCAGGTGCAGCCCGGCATCGACCTGGGCTTTGCCAACGGTGTGCGTGCGCTGCTGCGCCAGGACCCGGACATCATCATGATCGGCGAGATCCGCGATGCCGACACCGCGCAGGTGGCGATCCAGGCCGCGCTCACCGGCCACCTGGTGCTCTCGACCCTGCACACCAACGATGCCTGCGGCGCCGTCGGGCGCCTGCTGGAACTGGGCATCGCGCCGTACCTGATCCGTGCCACGCTGGTCGGCGTGCTGGCCCAGCGCCTGGTGCGCACGCTGTGCCCGGCGTGCAAGGTGGCGCAGCCGCTCGACATGGCGCACTGGCGCGAACTCGACCCGCAGGCGCCGCTGCCCACCGCTACCTGCCAGGCTGAAGGCTGCCGCGATTGCCGGTACACCGGCTACCGGGGCCGCACCGGCCTGTTCGAGCTGTTGCCTGTGAGCCCACGCCTGCGCGAGCAGCTGTCGGGCGACGTCGACCTGGCAAACCTGCGCCGCCAGGCCCGGGCCGAGGGGCTGGGCAGCCTGCGCACCAGCGGCGCGCAAAAAGTCGCCGCAGGGCTGACTACACTGACAGAAGTGATTCGCGTTACTGCATGAAATGAAATGATCCGGCGCTGGCCTGCACAGCTGACCACATGCCAAGCTTGCGCACTTTCAGTCCTGCTGACCAAGGAAACGTCATGCAAATCGGAATGGTAATGCTGTTATTCGTGGGCCTGGCCCTGGCGCTGGTGTTCATGGGGTTCAAGGTGGTGCCGCAGGGTTTCCAGTGGACCGTGGAACGCTTTGGCCGCTACACCACCACCCTCAAGCCGGGCCTCAACATCATCGTGCCGGTGATGGACCGCATCGGGCGCAAGATCAACATGATGGAAAGCGTGCTGGACATCCCGCCGCAGGAAGTCATCACCGCCGACAACGCCACCGTGCAGATCGATGCGGTGTGCTTCTTCCAGGTGGTCAACACGGCGCAGGCCGCCTACGAGGTCAACAACCTCGAGCACGCCACCCGCAACCTGCTGCAGACCAACATCCGTACCGTGCTCGGCTCCATGGAACTGGACGCCATGCTCAGCCAGCGCGACGCCATCAACGAGCGCCTGCTGCGCACCGTGGATGAAGCCACCGCACCGTGGGGCATCAAGATCACCCGTATCGAGATCAAGGACATCAGCCCGCCGGCCGACCTGATGGCCGCCATGTCCGGGCAGATGAAGGCCGAGCGGGTCAAGCGTGCGCAGATCCTCGAAGCCGAGGGCCTGCGGGCCGCTGCCATCCTCACCGCCGAAGGCAAGAAACAGGCGCAGATCCTCGAGGCCGAGGGTGAGCGTCAGGCGGCATTCCTGGAGTCGGAGGCCCGCGAGCGCCAGGCCGAAGCCGAAGCCCGCGCCACCCAGGTGGTGTCCGAGGCCATCGCCAACGGCAACGTGCAGGCCATCAACTACTTCGTGGCGCAGAAATACGTCGACGCGCTGGGCAAGCTGGCCTCGGCCAACAACAGCAAGGTGGTGCTGATGCCGCTGGAGGCCAGCCAGGTGATCGGCGCCGTCGGCGGCATCGGCGAAATCGTGCGGGCCACCTTCGACGGCAAGAAGGGCTGAGCATGTGGGACTACCTGCAACACCTGTCGTTCTGGGACTGGCTGGCGCTCGGTACGCTGCTGCTGATCCTGGAGGTGTTCGGCGCCGGCGGCTACCTGCTGTGGATCGGGGTGGCGGCGGCGGGCGTGGGCGTGATCACCTTCGTCGTCCCGCAGCTGCCGTGGACCTTGCAGTTCCTGCTGTTCGGCCTGCTGTCGGTATTCACCGCAGTGTTCTGGTGGCACCGTCAGCGCAGCAATGCCAGCCCCAGCGATGCGCCGGGGCTGAACATGCGCGGCCAGGAACTGATCGGCCGGACCTTCGTGGTGCAGGAGGCCATCGTGGGCGGTCGCGGCAAGATCAAGGTCGGCGACGGGGTGTGGATGGTCCGCGGGCCGGACCTGCCGGTGGGCACCCCGGTGCAAGTGCTGTCGCAGGACGGCGCGATACTGCAGGTTGGCCCCGCACCGTAGGCCCTGGGGAACTTGCCTGGGGAAATCACGATCCAACGCACCATAATAGCCCCCACACTGGAGTAAGCCCCATGCGCGTCAAACTTGCGGTTGCCACCCTTGCCTTGTTGTCGCTGCCGGTTGGCTCGGCGATGGCTGATGGCTTCTGGCGTGATGTGATTTCGTCCGGTGCCACCACCGGCTCCACCTACCTGACCTTCAAGGACCACAAGCTGGTGGTGGCGGCGCAGGAAGATGCCAGCAGCTATGTGGCCAGCAACGGCCAGATCAGCGGGCCGTATCTTGAGGCTGCCATGCAGCGTGTGCGTGCCGAGCAGCCAGGGCTGCAGGTCAGCGACATGGAGCTGGCCAATGCGATCCTGGCGCAGAATGCCGTGACCGAGTAATCGCCTCGCCGGCAATGCCGGCTCCTACAGGAGCCAGCCTTGTCGGCCCACGAGGCCCTGGACCTCAGCGATAATCCTCCACCGGCACACACGCACAGAACAGGTTGCGGTCCCCGTACACGTTGTCCACCCGGTTCACCGCCGGCCAGTACTTGTGCAGCCGCGCATGGTGGCTCGGCGCAACACCCTGCTCGATCGAGTAAGGTCGTTCCCACACCCCCAGCACATCCGCCAAGGTATGCGGCGCCCGCTTGAGCGGGTTGTCCTCGGCTGGCCAGTTGCCGTTCTGCACCTCTGCAATCTCGGCCCGAATCTTCAGCATCGCCTCCACGAAGCGGTCCAGCTCGGCCTTGGACTCGCTCTCGGTCGGCTCCACCATCAAGGTGCCCGGCACCGGGAACGACATGGTCGGCGCATGGAACCCGTAGTCCATCAGGCGCTTGGCCACATCCTCTTCGGTGATGGCGGTCAGCGCCTTCAAGGGCCGCAGGTCGAGGATGCACTCATGCGCCACCCGCCCATTGCGCCCGCGGTACAGCACCGGGAACGCCCCGCCCAACTGCTGGGCCAGATAGTTGGCCGACAGGATCGCCACCTCGCTGGCATCGGCCAGTTGCGGCCCCATCATGGCGATGTACATCCAGCTGATCGGCAGGATGCTCGCACTGCCCCAGGGCGCCGCACTGACCGCGGTGTTCTGCGGGTCGGGCCCGGGCACCGGCACCACCGGATGGCTGGCCACGAACGGTGCCAGGTGTGCACGCACGCCGATCGGGCCCATGCCCGGCCCGCCACCGCCATGGGGAATGCAGAAGGTCTTGTGCAGGTTCATGTGCGATACATCGGCACCGATGTCCGCCGGCCGCGCCAACCCGACCTGGGCATTGAGGTTGGCGCCATCCATGTACACCTGGCCACCGTGGCTGTGGATAACTTCGCAGATCTCACTGATGCCTTCCTCGTACACGCCGTGGGTCGACGGGTAGGTGGCCATCAGGCAGGCCAGGCGCTCACCTGCCGCCTCGGCCTTGGCCTTGAGGTCGGCCAGGTCGACGTTGCCCGCCACATCGCATTCCACGATCACCACCTGCATGCCGGCCATCTGCGCAGACGCCGGGTTGGTGCCGTGCGCCGAGGCCGGGATCAGGCAGATATCGCGCTGGCCCTGCTGGCGGCTGCGGTGGTACTTGCTGATCGCCAGCAGCCCCGCGTATTCACCCTGGGCACCGGAGTTGGGTTGCATGCAGATGGCATCGAAACCGGTGATCGCGCACAGCCAGCGCTCCAGCTCGTCGATCATCGCGGTATAGCCCTGGGCCTGGGTGAGCGGCGCGAACGGGTGCAGGTTGGCGAAGGCCGGCCAGGTGATGGGGATCATCTCGCTGCTGGCGTTGAGCTTCATGGTGCACGAGCCCAGCGGGATCATCGACTGGTTGAGGGCCAGGTCCTTGTTCTCCAGCTGCTTGAGGTAACGCAGCATCTCGGTTTCGCTGTGGTGCAGGTTGAACACCGGGTGCGTCAGAAACGCCGACTGGCGCTGCAAGGCGTCGGGGATGCCGCTGTACTGCGCCTGGGCATCCAGCTCGGCCACGCTCAGCCCATGGTCGGCGCCCAGGAAGATGCCGAACAGGCGCAGCACCGTGGCCTCGTCACAGGTTTCATCCAGGCTTACGCCCAGGTGCCCGCGGCCCAGGATGCGCAGGTTGATCTGCGCGGCCTCGGCGCTCTGGATGATCGCGGTCTGGCTGCCGCCGACGTCCAGGGTCAGGGTGTCGAAGAAGTGCTCGTTCAAGCGCTTGAGCCCCTTGGCTTGCAGGCCGGCAGCCAGGATCACCGTGAGCCGGTGCACCCGCTGGGCGATGCGCCTGAGCCCTTCGGGCCCGTGGTACACGGCATAGAACCCGGCGATGTTGGCCAGCAGCACCTGCGCGGTGCAGATGTTGGAGTTGGCCTTCTCGCGGCGGATGTGCTGTTCGCGGGTCTGCAGGGCCATGCGCAGCGCCAGGTTGCCGCGCGCGTCCTTGGAAACGCCGATGATGCGCCCTGGCATGGCGCGCTTGAAGTCGTCGCGGCAGGCAAAGTAGGCCGCGTGCGGGCCGCCGTAGCCCATGGGCACGCCAAAGCGCTGGGTCGAGCCGAGCACCACGTCGGCGCCCTGCTCGCCCGGCGGGGTCAAAAGCACCAGGCTCAGCAGGTCGGCGACGACGCAGGCCAGCGCCTGCTGGGCATGCAGCTGCTCGATGGCCGGGCGCAGGTCGTGCACCCCGCCGTGGGTGTTGGGGTATTGCAGCAGCGCGCCGAACACCCGGTGCTTGTCCAGGTTGTCCAGCCCATCGACGATCAGCTCGAAGCCGAAGCCCTCGGCGCGGGTCTGCAATACGGACAGGGTCTGCGGGTGGCAATGTTCATCGACGAAGAACGCATTGCTGCGCGACTTGGCCATGCGCCGTGCCAGAGCCATGGCTTCGGCAGCGGCCGTCGCTTCGTCGAGCAGCGAGGCATTGGCCAGGTCCAGCCCGGTCAGGTCGATGACCATCTGCTGGTAATTGAGCAGCGCCTCCAGGCGACCCTGGGCGATCTCCGGCTGATACGGCGTATAGGCGGTGTACCAGCCGGGGTTCTCCAGCACGTTGCGCAGGATCACCGTGGGCGTCAGGGTAGCGTGGTACCCCATGCCGATCAGGCTGGTCCACACCTGGTTCTGCTCGGCGTAACCGCGCAGTTTTGCCAGGGCGGCCTGTTCATCAAGCGCCGGGGGCAGTTCCAGCGGGCGGTTCAGGCGAATGCCCGGCGGGACGGTCTGCTCGATCAGTTCACTGCGACTGCTCAGGCCCAGGGCCTGCAACATCGCCTGCTGCTCGGCCGCATCCGGGCCAAGATGACGACGCAGGAACGGGTTGGGATCGTGCAGTTGGCTCAGGGACGGCGACTGGGACATAGCGGCTCTCTCTTCCAAGACCAAGCCTCGAGGGGTCGAGGCTTATTGAGTCTAGGAAGGGATTGCCGTTCGTGCGGGAAAAACTACTCGCCGATGGCGGCCTTGTAGCCGGCAGCGTCCAGCAACTGCTCCAGCTCTGCCGGGTTGGACGGCTTGAGCTTGAAGATCCAGCTGGCGTAAGGATCGTTGTTCAGGTTCTCAGGGCTGTCGCTGAGGTCTTCGTTGACCGCGATCACTTCGCCGCTGACCGGCGCGTAGATATCCGAAGCGGCTTTCACCGACTCCACCACCCCGGCGGCGTCCTTGGCCGCGAACACCTTGCCGACCTCGGCCAGTTCGACGAATACCACGTCGCCCAGGGCTTCCTGGGCGTGGTCGCTGATGCCCACGGTGACGGTACCGTCGGCTTCCAGCCTGGCCCACTCGTGGCTCTCGGCAAAACGCAGGTCGGCGGGGATATTGCTCATAGTGTCTTTCCTCAACAGGTCAGCGGTCGGCCCGCCGGAATGAATTCAGATCAGGATCTTGCCCTGGCGCACGAAGGTCGGCTTGACCACCCGTACCGGGTACCACTTGCCGCGAATTTCCACCTCGGCGCGGTCGGCGGTAGCCACCGGCACGCGGGCCAGGGCAATCGCCTTGCTCAGCGTAGGAGAGAAACTACCACTGGTGATCTCCCCTTCGCCAATCTGTGCGATTCGCACCACCTGATGCGCACGCAGTACACCGCGTTCCTCGAGCACCAGGCCGACCAGTTTCAGCTGCACGCCTGCGGCCTGTTCGGCCTCCAGCGCACGGCGTCCGATGAAGTCGCGGTCGGCCGGTTCCAGGGCGATGTTGTGGGCCAGGTTGGAGGTCAGTGGCGAGTGTGCCTCGTCGATGTCCTGTCCGTACAGCGTCATGCCCGCTTCCAGGCGCAAGGTATCGCGCGCGCCCAGCCCGCTGGGGGCAATACCGGCGCCGACCAGGTCGTTGAAGAACGCCGGGGCCTGCTCTGCCGGCAGGGTGATCTCCAGGCCGTCTTCGCCGGTGTAGCCGGTACGCGAGATGAACCAGTCCCCACTGCTGCGGCCTTCGAAGGGGGCCAGTTCACGAATCAGCGCCGCACGGTCACTGCTCACCAGTTCGGCCAGCTTGTCCCGCGCATGCGGGCCCTGCACAGCGAAGATCGACAGTTCGGGACGCTCGCGCACCTGCACGTCGTAGTCGCCGATATGGGCCTGCAGCCAGGCCAGGTCCTTGTCGCGGGTGGCGGCGTTGGCCACCAGGCGGTAGCCGTCGTCGGTGCGGTAGACCAGCAGGTCGTCGATCACACCGCCCTGTTCGTTGAGCAGGGTGCTGTACAGGGCCTTGCCGTGGGCATTCGGGCTGGCCACATCGTTGGCCAGCAACCAGCGCAGCCAGGGCGTGGCCTGGGCGCCGTGCACATCGATCACGGTGAGGTGCGAGACATCGAAGACCCCGCAGTCGCGGCGCACCTGGTGGTGCTCCTCGACTTGCGAGCCGTAATGCAGGGGCATGTCCCAACCGCCAAAATCGACCATCTTGGCGCCAAGCGCCAGGTGCAGGTCATAAAGAGGCGTACGCTGTCCCATGGGTTTCTCCTTCCGGGCGTGGCGAGGCTGCGGCTGAGGGCAGCGTTTCAGCTACCCGGTGCTGATCGGCCGCAGCGAATGCCGCGCATTGTAGCCGCAAGGGCGCAGCCTTACACCCTCAGTGACTCTGACCCGGGTGACGCGCCGAACGCCTTATCAAACCGATGACCGGCAGCAGCCCCACCAGCACCAGCGTCAACGCCGGCAGCGAGGCACGCGACCACTCGCCCTCGCTGGTCATCTCGAATACCCGCACCGCCAGGGTGTCCCAACCGAACGGGCGCATCAGCAGGGTGGCGGGCATCTCCTTGAGCACATCGACGAACACCAGCAGCGCCGCGCTCAGCGCACCCGGCACCAGCAGCGGGAGATACACCTTGAAAAACAATCGCGGGCCGCTGACCCCGAGGCTGCGCGAGGCCTCCGGCAGCGAGGGCCGGATGCGCCCCAGGCTGTTTTCCAAGGGGCCGTAGGCCACGGCAATGAAGCGCACCAGATAGGCCAGCAGCAGTGCCGCCAGGCTGCCCATCAGCAGCGGCCGGCCGGCACCGCCAAGCCAGCTCGAAAGCGGCACCACCAGCTGGTTGTCGAGGTAACTGAAGGCCAGCATGATTGACACCGCCAATACCGAGCCGGGCAAGGCGTAGCCCAGGTTGGCCAGGCTGACCCCGGCGCGCACCACGCGGGTGGGGGCCTGGCGTCGGGCAAACGCCAGCAGCAGTGCCACCGCCACGGTGATCAGCGCAGCCATGGCGCCCAGGTACAGGGTATGCAGGATGAGCGCGCCATAGCGCTCGTCGAGGTCGAAACGCCCGCGCTGCCAGAACCACACCAGCAACTGCAGCACCGGGATAACGAACGCGCAGGCAAACACCAGCAGGCACCAGCTGCTGGCAGCCAGCGCCTTGACCCCGCGCAGGTGGTACAGCGCCGCCACCCGGGGCCGCTCGTTGCTGCTGCGTACCGCACCGCGGGCCCGGCGCTCGCCGTACAGCACCAGCATGACGGCCAGCAGCAACAGGCTGGCGAGCTGGGCGGCGCTGGAGAGGCTGAAGAAGCCGTACCAGGTCTTGTAGATGGCGGTGGTGAAGGTGTCGAAGTTGAACACGGCCACCGCGCCGAAGTCGGCCAGGGTTTCCATCAGCGCCAGCGCCACGCCCGCGCCGATCGCCGGCCGCGCCATGGGCAGGGCCACGCGCCAGAAGGCTTGCAGCGGCGATTGCCCGAGCACCCGCGCCGCTTCCATCAGGCCCTTGCCCTGGGCCAGGAAGGCGGTACGTGCCAGCAGGTAGACATAGGGGTAGAACACCAGCACCAGCACGATGATCACCCCGCCGGTGGAGCGCACGCGCGGCAGGCGCATGGGGCCGAACCATTCGCGCAGCAGGGTTTGCACCGGGCCGGAGAAGTCCAGCAAACCGACGAAGACGAACGCCAGCACATAGGCGGGGATGGCGAAAGGCAGCATCAATGCCCAGTCGAGCCAGCGTCGGCCGGGGAATTCGCACAGGCTGGTGAGCCAGGCCAGGCTCACGCCCAGCACGGTGACGCCGACGCCCACGCCGAGGATCAAGGTCAGGGTGTTGCCCAACAGGCGGCTCATCTGGGTGTCGAGCAGGTGCGACCAGATCTGCAGGTCGATGCTCTGCCACGACAGCACCAGCACGCTCAGCGGCAGCAGCACCAGCGCGCAGACGGTGAAGACCAGGGGGTACCAGCGGCGTTGGGCGGGGTGGGCCAAGGGGGAGATCTCTAGCGAATGTGAGATTCGCCGGCAACGCCGGCTCCTACAGGGGTCGCGCATTACCTGTAGGAGCCGGCATTGCCGGCGAAGGGGCCCTGGAGGGCCCCGCAAGGATAAGGTCTTGCGCTCAGTTCCAGCCAGCCCGATCCATCAGGCGAATCGCTTCAGCCTGACGCTTGCCCGCCACTTCCACCGGCAGGCTGTCGGCCTTGAACTTGCCCCACGCCGCCACTTCTGCCGAAGGTTCCACCTTGGGGTTGGCCGGGAACTCCTGGTTCACATCGGCGAAGATCTTCTGCGCCTGCGGCCCGGTCATCCACTCCACCAGCTTGATCGCGGCCTCCTTGTGCGGCGCGTGCCGGGTCAAGCCGATGCCCGACAGGTTGACGTGCACGCCACGGTCGGCCTGGTTGGGCCAGAACAGCTTGATCGGCAGCTGCGGCTGCTCCTTGTGCAGGCGGCCATAGTAGTAGGTATTGACGATGCCCACGTCGCACTGCCCGGCCTCGATGGCCTTGAGCACTGCCACGTCATCCGAGAACACGTCGGTGGACAGGTTGTTCACCCAGCCCTTGAGGATCTCTTCGGTCTTCTCGGCGCCGTGGGTTTCGATCAGGGTCGCGGTCAGCGACTGGTTGTAGACCTTCTTGGCGGTACGCAGGCACAAGCGCCCTTCCCATTCCTTGCCGGCCAGCGCCTCGTAGGTGCTCAGCTCCTCGGGCTTGACCCGGTCGGTGGCGTAGGCAATGGTCCGTGCGCGCAGGCTCAGGCCGGTCCAGTCATGGGACGAAGCGCGATACTGCGGGGGAATGTTGGCGTCGATCACGGCCGACTTGATCGGCTGCAGGATACCCATCTGCTCGGCCTGCCAGAGGTTGCCGGCATCCACGGTCAGCAGCAGGTCGGCGGTGGCGTTGCTGCCCTCGGCCTTGATGCGCTGCATCAACGGCGCTTCCTTGTCGGTGATGAACTTGACCTTGACCCCGGTTTCCTTGGTGTAGGCATCGAATACCGGCTTGATCAGCTCGTCGATGCGCGAGGAATACACCACCACCTCGTCCGCCGCCTGTGCGGTACCGCCCAGCAGGGTGAGCGCCAGGGCGGCGAGTAGATGCTTGCGTGGCAACATGAAGGCGGTCCTCGGAATGCGGGAGAGGCGCAAATGGTAGTGAATGCCATTTGCCTTCTCAACCGAACTGCCAAGGGAGGAGTTACCAGATGTTGCGGTGCCGCCTCAGGCCCGTGCCAGCTCCGGCAGGTCGCCGCTCAGCCCCAGCGCCTGGCGCACGAACAGCGCCTTGGCCTCCGGCAGTTGCTCCACCCACTTCAGGCCACTGTTGCGCAGCCAGCGCAGCGGCAGCGGGTCGGCCTGGAACAGGCGCTCGAAGCCCTCCATTGCGGCCATCAAGGCCAGGTTGTGCGGCATGCGCCGTCGTTCGTAGCGGCTCAGCACGCGCACGTCGGCCAGGCGCTCGCCGCGCTCATGGGCATGCTGCAGCACTTCGGCCAGCACCGCCGCGTCCAGAAAGCCAAGGTTCACGCCCTGCCCGGCCAGCGGGTGAATGGTATGTGCCGCATCGCCGATCAACGCCAGGCCCTCGGCCACGTAGCGCTTGGCATGGCGCTGGCGCAGCGGTACGCACAGCCGTGGGTCGGCCGCCAGCACCGTGCCCAGGCGGCCCTCGAAGGCCCGCTCCAGCTCGGCGCAGAAGGCTTCGTCCGGCAGGGCCATGAGGCGCTCGGCCTGCGCAGGCGTGGTCGACCACACGATGGAGCACCAGTGCTGCTGGCCGTCGCGCAGCAGTGGCAGAAACGCCAGCGGGCCGTCATCGGTGAAGCGCTGCCAGGCTGTGGCCTGGTGCGGCTCGGCACAGTGCACGCTGGTCACGATGGCGTGGTGCAGGTAGTCCCACTCACGGGTTTGGCAGCCGGTCAGGCGGCGCACCGCCGAGTTGGCGCCGTCAGCCGCAATCACCAGCGGCGCGCGCAGGGTGCGGCCATCGGCCAGGGTCAGCAGCCAGTCGTCGCCACTGCGGCGCATCTGCTCCAGGCGGGCGTTGGCCAGCAGGCCGATCTCGCTGTCGTGCAGGCGCTGCAGCAGACCGTCCTGCACCACGCGGTTCTCGACGATGTGGCCGAGCACCTCGGCGTGCACGCTGGCGGCCGAAAAGTGGATCTGCCCGGTGCCGCTGCCGTCCCACACGTGCATGTCCGAATACGGGCTCAGGCGCCGCTCGCGGATGTGCTGCCAGGCGCCCACGCGCTCGAGGATGCGCTGGCTGGCCATCGACAGCGCGCTGACTCGCGGCTCGAAGGGCGCCTGTGCATCGAACGGCTTGACCGTCAGGGGGCTGCCGTCGAGCAGCAGGATGTCCAGGCCACTGTGCTGCAAGGCCAGGGCCAGGGCGCTACCGACCATTCCGGCACCGACAATCAACAGATCTGCGCGCATTTCCATGCTTTCAAGCCCGATAAAGAGAAGAAGGGGTCATTGGCCAGGCTGGTCCGGGCGTGTACCCAGGCCCATGGCCTGGCGGGCGAACCAGCGCTTGGCCGGGGGCAGCAGGTCCAGGCCCAGCAGGCCCAGGTTGCGCCCGGTGGCGAGCAACGGCTGGCCGCTGCCGAACAACCGCGTGACCTTGTCGGAGAAGCCCACGGTCATGTCCTGGTCCAGGCGCTGGCGCTCGCGATAGGCCTGCAGGGTCGCCAGGTCGCCTGGTACTTCGGGCCCGGCCAGCAGACCGTCAGCCAGCGACTGCACGTCGCGCAGCGACAGGTTGAAACCCTGCCCGGCAATCGGGTGCAGGCTGTGCGCGGCGTTGCCCAGCACCACCAGGTGCGAGCGCACCTGCTCCTGGGCCTCTACCAGCGACAGCGGGTAGAGGTGACGCGCGCCCACCTGGCGCAAGGTGCCCAGACGGTAGCCGAACACGCCTTGCAGCTCGGCCAGGAAGGCTCGTTCGTCGATCTCGGCCAGCCGTCTGGCATCCATTCCGGCACGGGTCCAGACCAGCGCGCAGCGGTTTTCCGGCAGCGGCAGCAAGGCCATCGGGCCGTCATCGGTGAAGCGTTCGAACGCCTGCCCGCAATGGGCCTCGCTCGGGGTGATGTTGGCGATCAGCGCACTCTGGTTGTACGGACGCTGGCTGACGTGGATGCCCAACTGCTCGCGCAGCCCGGAACGCCCGCCGTCGGCCAGTACCGCCAGGTCGCAGTCCACCGTGGTGTCGTCATCCAGTGTCAGGCGGTAGCCGTCGGCCAGCGGCTGCATCGCGCTGACCTGCGCCGGGCAGCGCCAAGTCACCACCTCGGCATCCAGCCCCTGCCACAGGCACTGGCCGAGCCAGGCGTTCTCGACCACGTAGCCGAGTGCCGGCACGCCTTCTTCCAGGGCGTCCAGGCGGGTGGCGCCAAAGCGGCCACGGTCGGACACCTGGATCTGGCGGATCGGTTCGGCGCGGCGGCTGATCGGCTGCCACAGGCCCAGACGCTCGTAGATCTGCCGGGTGCCGTAGGAAAGCGCCGAGGAACGTGCGTCGTAACTGGGCTGGAAGCTGTCGCCGGGGGCGAACGGCTCGATCAGCAGGATCTTCCAGCCACGCGCCCTGGCCCCGGCCTGCAGGGCCAGCGCCAGGCTGGCACCGACCAGGCCGCCACCGATGATGGCAAGGTTGACCCGGCTCATGCGGCGTGGCTGCGTGCAGCCGCCATCAATGCTTCGATTTCGGCCACCGTGCGCGGTACGCCGGAGGTCAGGATTTCACAGCCCTGCTTGGTCACCACTACGTCGTCCTCGATTCGTACGCCGATACCGCGCCACTTCTTCGCGACGCTCTGGTTGTCGGCAGCAATGTAGATGCCCGGCTCCACCGTCAGGGCCATGCCCGGCTCCAGCACGCGCCACTGGTCGGCGACCTTGTACTCGCCGACGTCGTGCACATCCAGCCCCAGCCAGTGACCGGCGCGGTGCATGTAGAAGGCCCGATGGGCCTCGGCCTCGATCAGCGCCGGCACGTCGCCCTTGAGCAGCCCCAGCTCCACCAGCCCTTCGGTGATCACCTGCACGGTGGCCTCGTGGGCATGGTTCCAGTGCTTGCCCGGTGCAATCGCGGCAAAGGCTGCAGCCTGGGCCTTGAGCACCAGCTCGTAGATCGCTTTCTGCTCCGGCGAGAAGCGCCCGCTGACCGGGAAGGTGCGGGTGATGTCGCTGGCGTAGCAGTCGATCTCGCACCCGGCGTCGATCAGTACCAGGTCGCCGTCCTTGAGCAGGGCGTCGTTCTGCTGGTAATGCAGGATGCAGGCGTTGCGACCCGATGCCACGATCGAGCCGTAGGCCGGCATCTTCGCCCCGCCCTTGCGGAACTCGTAGTCCAGCTCGGCCTCCAGGCTGTATTCGTGCAACCCGGCGCGGCAGGCCTGCATGGCCCGCACATGGGCGCGTGCCGAAATCGCCGCGGCCTCGCGCATCACCTTCACTTCCGTGGCCGATTTATACAGGCGCATGTCGTGCAGCAGATGATCCAGCGCAACGAACTCGTTCGGTGGCTGGGCGCCGAGGTTGGCCTTGGAGCGGATCACGTTGATCCACTCCATCAGGTGGCGGTCGAATTCGGGGTGGCTGCCCATGGCCGAGTACACCCGGTCGCGGCCTTCGATCAGGCCCGGCAGGATGTCGTCGATGTCGGTGATGGGGAACGCATCGTCCGCGCCGTATTCGCGTATCGCGCCTTCCTGGCCGGCGCGCAGGCCGTCCCACAGCTCGCGCTCGGGGTTGCGCTCGCGGCAGAACAGCACGTACTCACCGTGCTCGCGGCCGGGGATCAGCGCAATCACCGCCTCGGGCTCCGGGAAGCCGCTGAGGTACTGGAAGTCGCTGTCCTGGCGGTACACATGCTCCACGTCGCGGTTGCGAATGGCCACCGCGGCCGCGGGCAGGATGGCGATGCTGTTGGGTTCCATCTGCGCCATCAGCACCTTGCGACGACGGGCATACTCCGCTTTGGGGATATGGGCTATTGGCACGAGGAACCCCTGTTCGGCATTTAGTGCAAGGAAGGCTTGGGCGCAGGCGCCTGTGGCTTGGCCAGCTCGGAGAACAGCAGCATCGGTGCGACGCGCAGGTACTCCATCACTTCCATATAGTCGCTTTCGCCGTCTTCGGATTCTTCCAGTGCATCCTGGACCTGGGAAATGGCGTCCAGGTCACCCAGCACTTCCTTGGCTTCGGCACTCAGGCTCAGGCCTGCCGAGTTGAGGCCGAAGCCGTACAGGAAGCCTTTGCACCACTCGCCCAGGGCGATGGCACGCTCGGTCAGCGGGGCATCGTCGGTGGGCAGCAACAGCACGACGGTGACTTCTTCACCGGTGAGTTCGCCCTTGACCATCTCCTGCAGGCCGATCAAAGCGTTACGAACATTGTCTACAGGATCGACTTCCAGCAGGTGGGCCGCATCGGCCAACCAGCCGTCGGCATCGAAGCCGGCGCCGGCGCAGCTGCGCCCGAGCAACAAGCCGTGAAGCTCGGCAGGCGAAACAGGGTGACCGTTGCTGGTGAGCAAGGTGGCAAAAGCGGTGTATGGCGAATTCGTAATGGGCATGGGCAGCTAGGCGCCAGACGGCGCAATGACTAGAATGAAGGCCTTGTATCCTAGCACCGGCAGGCGCGCCAAGACCATCGACGCCGCCAATTCGGGGCATGCCGGAACTTAATGAGCGGGTAAGACCCGTCTGACAAAAGCGAGTGGCACGTCATGCCAGAGAACGACCTGCAAGCGCTGATGGGCCGATTCGAGCTGTTGATCGAACGTGTCGAGCAACTAAAGCGGCAAAATGCACTCCTATTAGCTCAGGAAAAATCCTGGCGCGAGGAGCGCGCCCACCTCATCGAAAAAAACGAGATCGCCCGGCGTAAGGTCGAATCGATGATTTCGCGGCTCAAGGCCCTGGAGCAAGACTCATGAGTTCAAGCAATAGCGTCACCGTTCAGATCCTCGACAAGGAGTATTCGATCATCTGCCCGCCGGAAGAGCGCAGCAACCTGGTCAGCGCAGCGCGCTACCTGGACAGCAAGATGCGCGAGATCCGCAGCAGCGGCAAGGTGATCGGCGCCGACCGTATCGCGGTGATGGCGGCGCTGAACATCACCCACGACCTGCTGCACAATCAGGAGCGCCCGCAGGCGCCCACCGGCGGTGCCACCCGTGAACAGGTGCGCGACCTGCTCGAACGTGTCGATCAGGCATTGGCCGACGACGCGGGTTCAAAACCGGCCTGAGTTTCGGGTATACTCCGACCACTCCCTGGAGTGCTTGCCAGTCGGTCATGTCCCTGAGCCGATACGCACAACCACGGGGGTTGCACGTGGGGCCGGTGTGCATGTCCGCTTGACGGAAAGCCTTAACGCCTCCTGTAATCTCCACCTTGAACTTTCGGGTTCAAGGGCTACACCGACAGCGGTTCGTCGGGGAGCCTGAATTCTCCAGCCTGCGCCCACCCAGCGGCGCACGCACATGCACTGCCACCCCTGCGTGGCAGTCGCCCCAGGGACCGCCCGTGCCATGACCGACACCGCGCCGCTTACCCGCCCCCAACTTCGTCGTCTGCTCCGTGATGCCCGCCGTGCCCTCAGCCCGGCCGAACAGCGCCGTGCCGCGCGCGGTCTGTACCGGCAAATGGCGCAGCACCCGCTGTTTCGTCGTGCCCGGCACATTGCCCTGTACCTGCCCAACGACAGCGAGATCGACCCGCGCCTGCTGCTGCGCGAAGCTCAACGTCGAGGCAAGCATACCTACCTGCCGGTGCTGCACGCCTGGCCCAGAACCCGCATGGCCTTCCAGCGCTTCGAGCACGGTGAAAAACTGCGCCCCAACCGCTTCCGCATCCCCGAACCACGCATCAATCTCACACGCCAGCGACCCACCTGGGCACTGGACCTGATCCTGCTGCCGCTGGTGGGTTTCGACGAGACGGGTGGGCGACTGGGCATGGGCGGCGGGTTCTATGACCGCAGCCTGGCGTATCAGGGGCGGCGCAAGGCCTGGAAGAAACCCCTGCTGCTGGGGCTGGCGCACGAATGCCAGAAAGTGGAACGACTGGCCCAGGCCAATTGGGACGTGCCGCTGCAGGGCACGGTATCGGACAGGGGGTGGTACCTGGCACCCTGAAACGGGCGCCGCAAGGCTCAACGCTTGACGGGGGTCGGGGCGGCCGGCATCTCGTAGGCGGCTGTTTCGAGTTTCTGTTCCCACAGGCTTTGTGCATAGCCGGTGGTGACCACACCCAGGCCAAACAGAAAAACGAGCACCCAGAGCAAATCCGGTTTGCGATTCATCGATTGCCCCCCTCAGGCAAACTCATCACGATGACAGCAACGGTTTTTATTATGCCGTGCAGCAGCGTCAAGCTTAAAATGCGCGCATTCTCCGACAACCTGGTGCCACACGCAAACGTTGACGCCAACCGGCTGTCGGTTTCATGCAACAGGTTATTTCAAACTTTGTCTGGAGCGTCAACGATGGCCTACTGGCTGATGAAATCCGAGCCCGACGAGCTCTCGATCGAAGACCTCGCCCGCCTCGGCCAGGCGCGCTGGGACGGGGTGCGCAACTACCAGGCGCGCAACTTCATGCGCGCCATGGCGGTGGGCGACCTGTTCTTCTTCTACCACTCCAGCTGCCCCGAGCCCGGCATCGCCGGTATTGCCCGCATCACCACCGCCGCCTACCCCGACCCCACCGCACTGGACCCCGAGAGCCACTACTTCGACGCCAAGGCCAGCGCCGAGAAGAACCCGTGGAGCGCAGTGGACGTGGAGCATGTGGAAACCATGCGCAAGGTGCTGGGCCTTGGCTACCTCAAGCAACAGGCGGCACTGGCCGAACTGCCACTGGTACAGAAGGGCAGCCGCCTGTCGGTGATGCCGGTGACGGACGAACAATGGGCCGCGGTGCTCGCACTACGTTAATTTCGCGTAAGATGCCCACTCGTTTGATACGTATCAACCCGCCACGGTAGGCAAAACGTCAGACTCTGACGTCAAACGCAGCAGGATGCAGGTGCATGTCGATGAGCCAACACACCCCCAAACTCTTTGCCGGCGCGCTGATTGCGCTGCTGGTGGCAGCCGGCGGCCTGGGCTACTGGAAGTCCATGCACGACCGTCTGCCCGAAGGCCTGAGCATGGGCAACGGTCGCCTTGAGGCCACCGAGGTGCAGATCGCCACCAAAGTGCCGGGGCGCCTGGCCGAAGTGCTGGCCGACGAGGGCGACGTGGTGCACAAGGGCCAACTGCTGGCGCGCATCGACACCCGCACCATGGAGGCCCAGCGCAACCAGGCCGAAGCCGAAGTGCTGCGTGCCCGCGAGAACTACGCGGCCGCCCAGGCCACCGTGCAGCTGCGCCAGAGCGAACAGCTGCTGGCCAGCCAGGAACTCAAGCGCGTGCGCGAACTGTTCCAGCGCAAGTACTCCAGCCAGCAATTGCTCGACCAGCAGCAGGCCCGCTACGACACCAGCAATTCAGCCGTGGTGGCAGCGCGAGCGCAACTCGCGGCAATCAAGGCCGCCATCGGTGCCGCCGAGGCCCAGGTGGCCCAGCTCACCAGCGAAATCGACGACAGCAGCCTGCGCGCGCCCATCGATGGCGTGATCCAGCTGCGCCTGGCCGAACCGGGCGAAGTGCTCGGGGCCGGCGGGCGCGTACTGCTGCTGATCGACCCCAGCGACCAGTACATGAACCTCTATCTGCCCGCCTCCACCACCGGCAAACTGACCGTGGGCGACCAGGCACGCATCGTGCTCGATGCCCTGCCCGACCGCGCGCTGCCGGCCAAGATCAGCTTCGTGGCAGCCAAGGCGCAGTTCACCCCCAAGCAGGTGGAAACCCGTGACGAGCGCCAGAAGCTGGTGTTTCGCGTCAAGCTGCGCCTGACCGAGCCCAGCGCGGTGCCCCAGGCCAAGCCGGGCATGCCCGGCGCCGGCTATGTGCGTAGCGCCCCCGTGGACTGGCCGGCCAACCTGCAATGACGGCCCTGGCGCTGCAGGCGCGTGGCATCAGCCACCGCTACGGCTCCCTCGAGGCCCTGCAGGACATCTGCTTTGAACTGCCGGCAGGCACCCGCTGCGGCCTGATCGGCCCGGACGGTGCGGGCAAGTCGAGCCTGCTGGGGCTGATTGCCGGGGTCAAGAAGCTGCAACAGGGCGAGTTGCAGGTGCTGGACGGCTCGATCCGCCAGCGCCGCCATCGCAACAGCCTGTACCCGCGCATCGCCTTCATGCCCCAGGGCCTGGGCGGCAACCTGTACCCCGAGCTGTCGATCAGCGAGAACATCCGCTTCTTCGCCACGCTGTTCGGCCTGAGCCGCACCGAGTGCGACACGCGCATGCACGCGCTGCTGCTGGCCACCGACCTGGAACGCTTTGCCGAGCGCCCGGCAGGCAAGCTCTCCGGGGGCATGAAGCAGAAACTCGGGCTGTGCTGCGCACTGATTCACGAGCCCGACCTGCTGATTCTCGACGAGCCCACCACCGGCGTCGACCCGCTGTCGCGCCGGCGCTTCTGGGAGCTGGTGGAGCAGGTGCGCGGCGAGCGTCCGCAACTGACCCTGCTGGTGGCCACCGCCTACATGGAAGAGGCCGAACAGTTCGAGCACTGTCTGATGCTCGACCGTGGTCGCCTGATCGCCCAGGGGCTGAGCCGCGAGCTGGCCGGCGCCACCGCCAGCGGCAAGCTGGACGACGCCTTCACCTGCTACCAGAGCCAGCAGCAGGATGACCGCAGCCGCACCCAGGCGCCGCTGGTGATCCCGCCACGCCCGGCCGACGACGGCGACATCGCCATCGAGGCCCATGAACTGACCCTGCGCTTCGGCGACTTCACCGCAGTGAACAAGGTCAGCTTCGCCATCGGCCGTGGCGAGATCTTCGGTTTCCTGGGCTCCAACGGCTGTGGCAAGACCACCACCATGAAGGTGCTCACCGGCCTGATGCCGGCCAGCGAAGGCAGCGCCACCCTGCTCGGCCGCCCGGTCGACGCCAAGGACCTGGCCACGCGCAAGCGCGTCGGCTTCATGTCGCAGAGCTTTTCGCTGTATGGCGAACTGAGCGTGCGTCAGAACCTCGAGCTGCACGCGCGCCTGTTCGACCTGAACAAGGCCGACAGCACCCCGCGCATCGCCGAACTGATCGAGCGCTTCGACCTGGGCGACATTGCCGACCAGCAGTCCGGCGCCCTGCCGCTGGGCCTGCGCCAGCGCCTGTCGCTGGCCGTGGCGGTGCTGCACCGGCCTGAAGTACTGATCCTCGACGAACCCACCTCCGGCGTCGACCCGGCCGCACGCGACGACTTCTGGCGCCTGCTGATCGAGCTGTCCCGCGAGCAGGGCGTGACCATCTTCCTGTCCACCCACTTCATGAACGAGGCGCTGCGCTGCGATCGCATCTCGCTGATGCATGCTGGCCGTGTGCTGGCCTGCGATACCCCGGCCGCGCTGCAACAGCAGTTCGGCGGCCAGACCCTGGAAGACGCCTTCGTCACCTGCCTGGAACAGGCGCAGAACAGCAGCCCGGCGCCGACCGAGGCCCAACCGGTGAGCACCACCGCCGAGGCCGCCAGCCCGCCACCCCGCAGCGGCTTCAGCTTCGTGCGGCTGTTCGCGGTAGCCACCCGCGAAGGCAAGGAGCTGCTGCGCGACAAGGTGCGCCTGGCCTTCGCCCTGCTCGGTGCGCTGTTCATGATGGTGATCTTCGGCTATGGCATTTCGCTGGACGTGGAGAACCTGGCATTCGCGGTCTACGACCAGGACCAGAGCCCGCAAAGCCGTCTGTACCTGGAAGCGTTTCGCGGCTCGCGCTACTTCGCCGAACAGGCGCCGATCCGCGACGCCGCGCAACTGCACAAGCGCCTGCAACGCTCGGAAATCAAGCTGGCGCTGGAGATCCCCCCCGGCTTTGGCCGCGACCTGAATGCCGGGCGCCAGCCGGTGGTGGCGGCCTGGCTCGATGGCGGCATGCCGTTTCGCGCCGAAACCAGCCGCAACTATGTGGAGGCCGTGCACCAGGCCAACCTCGAACAGCTCGCCGCGCTGAGCAGCCGCGCACAGCCAGGCCTGGCAGCGGTAAAGCTTGAAACCCGCTTTCGCTACAACCAGGACGTGATCAGCGTGAACGCCATCGGCCCCGGGGTGATGGCGCTGATCCTGGCATTCATTCCCGCGATGCTCACGGCACTGGGCATCGTGCGTGAAAAAGAGCTGGGCTCGATCACCAACTTCTACGCCACGCCGCTCACGCGCCTGGAGTTCCTGCTCGGCAAGCAGGCCCCGTACCTGCTGGTGAGCCTGGTCAACCTGGCGTTGCTGGTGGCGATGAACCGCTGGCTGTTCGGCGTGCCCTTCAAGGGCAGCGCGCTGGCCCTGGCCTGCGGCGGGGTGCTGTACCTGCTGGCCACCACCAGCCTGGGGCTGCTGATCTCGGCATTCACCCGCACCCAGATCGCGGCGATCCTGGGCACCATGATCATCACCAGCCTGCCGACCATCCAGTTCTCCGGGCTGATCGTGCCGCGCTCTTCTCTCGATGGCGCGGCAGCACTGATGGGTCAGCTGTTCCCGGCCGGCTACTTCCTCGACATTGCCGTCGGCACCTTCACCAAGGCCCTGGACCTGCGCGAACTATGGCCGCAGTGCCTGGCCCTGTTCGGGTTCTTCGCCGGCTTCACCGGGCTGAGCCTGATCATGCTGAAAAAGCAGGAGGTCTGATGCAGCGCCTGGCCCATATCTACCGCCTCGGTCTCAAGGAGCTGACCAGCCTGCGCCACGACAGCGTGCTGCTGCTGTTTCTGCTGTATGCCTTCAGCGTGGCCATCTACATGCCCGCCGCCGGTTCGGTGATCGGCGTGCACAACGCCAGCGTGGCCATCGTCGACGAAGACCACAGCCTGGTCTCGCGCAAGCTGGGCGAGGCGCTGCAACCGCCGGAGTTCCAGCCGGCGGTGACGCTGCCCTACGACCAGCTCGACCAGGCCATGGACAGCGGCCAGTACACCTTCGTAATCAATATCCCGGTGAACTTCCAGAGCGACCTGCTGGCCGGGCGCACCCCGGAACTGCAGGTGAACGTCGACGCCACCGCCATGAGCCAGGCGTTCATGGGCGCCGGCTACATCGGGCGGATCTTCGAACGCGAGCTGCTCGACTACGCCAAGCAGGCCGTGCAGAGCCCGGCGCTGCTGAGCCCACGGGCGCTGTTCAACCCCAACCTGGAGGGCGGCTGGTTTCTGGCGGTGATCCAGATCGTCAACAACATCACCATCCTGGCCATCGTGCTGACCGGCACTGCGCTGCTGCGCGAACGCGAGCACGGCACCCTCGACCACCTGCTGGTACTGCCACTGACGGCACTGGAAATCATGCTGGCCAAGATCGGCAGCAACGCGCTGGTGGTGGTGCTGTGCACCTGGGTGTCGCTGGAGGTGGTGGTCAAGGGGGCATTGGGAGTGCCGCTGGCCGGCTCCATGGGGTTGTTCCTGGGCGTGACCGCGCTGTACCTGTTCGCCAGCACCGCGCTGGGGATCTTCCTCGCCACACTGGCGCGCTCGACCCCGCAGTTCGGCTTGCTGGCGATCCCGGTGATCATCCCGATGCTGTTGCTGTCGGGCGGCAGCACGCCGCTGGACAGCATGCCGCAATGGCTGCAGTGGGTGATGCAGCTGTCACCCTCCACCCACTTCGTCAGCCTGGGTGCCGCGATCCTGTTCCGCGACGCCGACGCATCGGTGGTGTGGCCGGACCTGCTGGCGCTGGCGGCGATCGGCCTGGCGTTCTTTGCGATCGCCCTGGCACGCTTTCGCCGCAGCCTGGCTTCGTGACTACTGCACGATCAGGTTGTTGAACAGCAGGTCGGCCACAACCGGCCGGCCTTCTTCGCCGTTGAGCACCTGCTGCACCTGCTTGAGGGCTTCCTGGCGAAGGTGTTCCTTGGCCTCGACGTTGCTCATGCCGTCCAGGCTCTGCTGGGTGAACAGGGCCACCAGCTGGTTGCGGATCAGCGGTTCGTGGTGCTTGACCGCGGCCGCATCCACATCGTTGTCCACGCGCAACGCCACATCGGCCTTGTACACGCGCAGCTTGGGGCCGCCATCAAGGGCATAGTTGCCCACCAGTGGCGGGGTCAGGGAGATGTACGACACCTTCGGCGCGCCCTCTCCGTCCTTGGCTTCTTCGGCCATGGCCGCCGCTGGCAGCATCAGGGCCAGTACCATCAAGATCCACGCTTTCACCAATTCGCTCCTCAAACAGTTGGCGCCAGCATACCCAGCGCCTTCGCCAAACCCAAGCCCGGGCTTATGCCGGCTTATCAGGCCGGGGCATGCTCGTTGACCCGACACCCTGCCCACCTACACTTATCGGCCACCACCCGCAAAGGAATAGCCCTGATGAAAGCCGTGTTGTGCAAAGCCCATGGTCCGGCCAGCGACCTGGTCCTCGAAGAGGTCGCCAGCCCCGTGCCCAAACGCAATGAAGTGCTGGTGCAGGTGCATGCGGCGGGGGTCAACTTCCCCGACACCCTGATCATCCAGGGCAAGTACCAGTTCCAGCCGCCACTGCCGTTCTCGCCGGGTGGCGAAGCAGCAGGGGTAGTGCTGGAGGTGGGCGAAAAGGCCGGGCCGTTGCAGGTGGGCGACCGGGTGATGGCGCTGACCGGCTGGGGCAGCTTTGCCGAGCAGATCGCGGTGCCGGGCTACAACGTGATGCCGATCCCGGCGCACATGGACTTCGCCACGGCTGCCGCATTCGGCATGACCTACGGCACCTCGATGTACGCGCTCACCCAGCGCGGGCAGTTGCAAGCCGGGGAAACCCTGCTGGTGCTGGGCGCGTCGGGCGGGGTCGGGCTGGCAGCGGTGGAGATCGGCAAGGCCCTGGGCGCGCGGGTGATCGCAGCGGCCAGCAGCGCCGACAAGCTGGCCGTTGCCAAGGCTGCCGGTGCCGACGAGCTGATCAACTACAGCGAAAGCGGCCTCAAGGAGGAAATCAAGCGCCTGACCGGTGGCCAGGGCGTGGACGTGGTTTTCGACCCGGTGGGCGGCGAGCTGTTCGAGCAGGCGGTGCGCGGGCTGGCGTGGAACGGACGGATGCTGGTGGTGGGGTTCGCCAGCGGGCAGATCCCGCAGTTGGCGGTGAACCTGACGCTGCTCAAGGGCGCGGCGGTGCTGGGGGTGTTCTGGGGTGCGTTCGCGCAGCGCCAGCCGGCGGATAACGCCGCGAACTTCAAGCAGCTGTTTGCGTGGCATGCCGAGGGCAAGCTGAAACCGCTGGTGTCGCAGACCTACCCACTGGCCGATGCCGGGGCTGCAATCGAGCAGTTGGCGGGGCGCAAGGCGGTGGGCAAGCTGGTGGTGTCTGTGCGATAGCCAAGCCCGCTCCCGCGCTGCCCTGTGGGAGCGGATTTGACCCGCGATAGAGGCGTGAACGTCAGCTCATGTCCCAGGCCAGCAGCACCTGCTTGCACCCACGGCACACGAACTTGTAGAACCCGGTATCCCCGCCCGGCGCATACCCCACCGCGGCCCACGACCAGTCCTCCACGGTCATGCCGTTGTACTCGGCCCAGTGCTCCCGGGTCGCCGGCGTGGCCTCACTGATGTCCTCGGCGCTGGCGTCCCCGTGGAACTCGCAGGCGTCACCGCAATGGTGCATCCACTGGCTGTCCTGCCATGTGGGATAGCCCGGCGTGCGATAGGCGATCTCGTCGAGCACCTCAGGCTTTATGCCCGCCTCCCCCATCGCATACACATCATGGAAACTGCCGTCGTAGCGCCTGGCCGCCGAACCATCGGCGATGCACCACGGGCAGATATCGCCCTCGAGTGTGTGCGCGGTGTACAGCGTGCCGTCATACAGGTAACCACGCGCCTGCCCGCAGCACACGCAAGCCTCGCTGCTGGCCACGATGTAATGAACCTTGCCGGGGTAATAGGTAAAGACCGGAAGTGGTGTTGTCATGGCATTCCTTCTCACAGCTGCTTGAGCGCAAGGTCACGCAGTTGCTGCGGCCAGGCGTCGATGAACATCAGGTCGGGCTGTCCGGCGCAGCGCCGCTCGATAGACGGCAGCGCTGCCTCGAACGCCTGCTGCGCCTGCTTGAACTGCAGCAGGGTGGGCGATGCGGGTGAATAAGGGGCGCGATGGTACCGCAGGCTTCACGCCTTGTCCGCCGAATGACAACGCTTGAAGCGTGCCTCCAGGTTGCGGTCGGGCATGGCATGGGTGCGCAGCGCCGAAAGGGTCTGCTCGACATAGTCGCGGGTGGTGCCGTAGCGACCCTTGGCGCTGGCCAGGATATGGCTGAGCAAGGTGTCGGGCAGGTTGCCGGCATAGCACGGCAAGTGCCGCTCCAGCACGAAGCCCAGTGCCTGCACCTTGCTGCCGTCCTCGAGGCGGCAGTTGAGCCAGTGCGGACGGTACGCCGGGTACGGCATCTCGCGCTGCCACAGCGCCAGCAATGAATCCTCCAGGCGCTCTTCGGGCAGCCGATAGGCAAAGCCGCTGCACGAGCCACCACGGTCCAGACCGAACACCAGCCCCGGGCACTCCGGAGTGCCGCGGTGCTCGTGGGACCACAGGTACAGGCCGCGATGATAGCCATGCACGCGTGCGCGCCGGCGCTCGGCCGCGCTGCATTCCGGTCGCCAGATCAGCGAGCCATAGGCAAACAGCCAGACCGGGCCGCCCTGATGGCGGGACATGGTGTGATCAACCGATTGTCGAAGTTGCTCGTGGGTCAGTTGCTGACCGAAGTCGAGCACCGGAGGGTACGCCAAACTCGAGGGTGCAGTTTCAATTGCCGACATGATCGCCGCCAGAATTCCTCGTGAACTACTGAAGTGGCCCACTGTAAAGTCATTGCACTAACAATACATCGACCGTACGGCAGATGGCCGCTCGAATACAAGCCCCCGTTGCAAACAAAGCCCCCAGCACCGGGGCTTTCAGGCCTGCTGTTTCAAGTGTAGTAATAGTTTTTGGCGGTGCTTGCAATAATTAACGCGGCCAGCACTTATAACCAACGAGGCACAATCGGGTTATTTGAATCGGCGCGTTATTGCAACGCGCCGTTATTACCTAAGTTAGCCGCGCGGGGCATAAGCGAATACATCGGCGCGCATCTGGTGTGCGTCCATGCCAGCGTCCACCAGGGCATCGAGGGTGGCGTAGATCATGGTGGGCGAGCCACTGGCATACACGTGCACGCCCGCAAGGTCGGCAATGTCTTCGCACACGGCTTCGTGCAGCAGCCCGCAGCGCCCCTCCCAGCCGCACAGGTCGCTCACCACTTTGTGCAGGAACAGGTTGGGCAGCGTTGACCACTCGTCCCAGTGCTCGATCTGATAGAAGTCTTCCGGGCGGCGCACTCCCCAGTACAGGTGCACCGGGTGCTTGAAGCCGCTGGCCCGGCAATGTTCGATCAGGCTGTGCATCTGCGCCATGCCGGTACCGGCAGCAATCAGTACCAGCGGCCCGTCCGGCAGTTCGGCCAGGTGCGTGTCGCCAAACGGCAGCTCCACCCGCGCCATGCGGTTGCGCTGCAACTGTGCGATCAGTTCCAGTGCACTGCTCTCGCGGGCCAGCACGTGCAGCTCCAGGTCACGCCCGCTGTGTGGCGCCGAGGCCAGCGAGAACGCGGCCTTGTCGCCAGCTTCGCGCTCGATCATCAGGTACTGCCCGGCATGGTAGCGCGGCGGCTTGCCGGCCGGCGCGCGCAGACGCACGCGCCACACGTCGCCGCCCACCTCGACACATTCGCTCAACTGGCAGGCCAGCTTGCGCACCGGCAGCTCGCCCAGGGCCAACACGCCATCCCACAGCAACACGCAATCCTCCAGCGGCTCGGCGATGCAGGTGTACAGCTCGCCATGGTCCTTCACCTCGCCATCCTGGCGCACACGGCCTTCCACCAGCAGTGCCGCGCACACATGGCAATTGCCATTGCGGCAGCTCTGCGGGCAGTCATAGCCCAGACGACGGGCCCCATCCAGTATGCGCTCACCAGGGTTCAGTGCCAGCACCGCCCCGGAGGGCTGCAAGGTAACCTGCATCAGTCTATTCCCAACTGTGTCCACAGCTCATCGATGCGTCGGGTGACGGCCTCGTCCTTGACGATGACACGCCCCCACTCGCGGGTGGTTTCGCCCGGCCACTTGTGGGTGGCATCCAGGCCCATCTTCGAGCCCAGGCCGGAAACCGGCGAGGCGAAGTCCAGGTAGTCGATCGGTGTGTTGTCGATCATCACGGTATCGCGCTTGGGGTCCATGCGCGTGGTGATGGCCCAGATCACGTCGTTCCAGTCCCGCGCGTTGATGTCGTCGTCGGTGACGATCACGAACTTGGTGTACATGAACTGGCGCAGGAACGACCACACCCCCAGCATCACGCGCTTGGCGTGCCCTGGGTACTGTTTTTTCATGGTGACCACCGCCATGCGGTACGAGCAGCCTTCAGGAGGCAGGTAGAAGTCGGTGATCTCGGGGAACTGCTTCTGCAGGATCGGCACGAACACTTCGTTCAGCGCCACGCCCAGAATCGCCGGCTCGTCAGGCGGACGCCCGGTGTAGGTGCTGTGATAGATCGGCTTGGTGCGGTGGGTGATGCGCTCCACGGTGAACACCGGAAAGCTGTCGACCTCGTTGTAGTAGCCGGTGTGATCGCCATACGGGCCTTCGGGCGCCATCTCGCCGGGGTGGATCACGCCTTCGAGGATGATCTCGGCGGTGGCGGGCACCTGCAGGTCATTGCCGCGGCACTTGACCAGCTCGGTACGGTTGCCGCGCAGCAGGCCGGCGAAGGCGTACTCGGACAGGCTGTCGGGCACCGGGGTCACCGCGCCGAGGATGGTCGCCGGGTCGGCGCCCAGTGCCACGGCCACCGGGAACGGCTGGCCAGGGTGCTTCTCGCACCACTCGCGATAGTCCAGCGCGCCGCCACGGTGGCTCAGCCAGCGCATGATGACCTTGTTGCGGGCGATGACCTGCTGGCGATAGATACCCAGGTTCTGGCGGTCCTTGTTCGGACCTCGGGTCACGGTCAGGCCCCAGGTGATCAGCGGCGCCACGTCGCCCGGCCAGCAGTGCTGGATCGGCAGCGCGCCAAGATCGACGTCGTCCCCCTCGATCACCACGTCGTGGCAGGGCGCATCCTTGACCACCTTGGGCGCCATCGAGATGACCTTCTTGAAGATCGGCAGCTTCGACCAGGCGTCCTTCAGCCCCTTGGGCGGCTCGGGCTCCTTGAGGAAGGCCAGCAGCTTGCCGATCTCGCGCAGTTCGCTGACCGACTCGGCGCCCATGCCCATGGCCACGCGCTCCGGGGTGCCGAACAGGTTGCCCAGCACCGGAATGTCGTAACCGGTAGGGTTCTCGAACAGCAACGCCGGGCCCTTGGCACGCAGGGTGCGGTCGCAGACCTCGGTCATTTCCAGGATCGGGGAGATGGGGACCTGAATGCGCTTGAGTTCGCCGCGCTGTTCCAGGCCGCGGATAAAGTCGCGCAAATCGCGATACTGCATGCGGGAGCCTCGTGTTCGCCGTAGCGGTCGGGGTGCAAAGTGTAGCGCCGAACCCCGCCCGCCAGAATAGACAATGTACAGATAGCAAAAAGCCGGGTTTCCCCGGCTCTTGCGTACCGCCCGTGTTACTTGCGCTTCATCGACAGGAAGAACTCGTCGTTGGTCTTGGTCTGCTTGAGCTTGTCGACCAGGAACTCGATGGCAGCGATCTCGTCCATCGGGTGCAGCAGCTTGCGCAGGATCCACATGCGCTGCAGCTCGTCGTCGGCGGTCAGCAGCTCTTCGCGACGGGTACCCGAACGGTTGATGTTGATGGCCGGGAACACGCGCTTCTCGGCAATGCGACGGTCCAGGGGCAGTTCCATGTTGCCGGTACCCTTGAACTCTTCGTAGATCACTTCGTCCATCTTCGAGCCGGTCTCGACCAGCGCGGTGGCGATGATGGTCAGCGAACCGCCTTCCTCGATGTTACGTGCAGCACCGAAGAAACGCTTCGGCTTCTCCAGGGCGTGGGCGTCGACACCACCGGTCAGCACCTTGCCGGAGCTCGGGATCACGGTGTTGTAGGCACGGGCCAGACGAGTGATCGAGTCGAGCAGGATGACCACGTCCTTCTTGTGCTCGACCAGGCGCTTGGCCTTCTCGATGACCATCTCGGCCACTTGCACGTGACGGGTTGGCGGCTCGTCGAAGGTGGAGGCGACCACTTCGCCGCGCACGGTGCGCTGCATCTCGGTCACTTCTTCCGGGCGCTCGTCGATCAGCAGCACGATCAGGTGGCACTCGGGGTTGTTGCGGGTGATGTTGGCCGCGATGTTCTGCAGCATGATGGTCTTGCCCGCTTTCGGCGGGGCGACGATCAGGCCGCGCTGGCCCTTGCCGATCGGCGCGCACAGGTCGATGACGCGACCGGTGAGGTCTTCGGTGGAACCGTTGCCGGCTTCCATCTTCAGGCGCTTGTTCGGGAACAACGGCGTCAGGTTTTCGAAGAGGATCTTGTTCTTCGCGTTTTCCGGACGGTCGTAGTTGATGGTGTCGACCTTGAGCAGCGCGAAGTAGCGCTCGCCTTCTTTGGGCGGGCGGATCTTGCCGACGATGGTGTCACCGGTACGCAGGTTGAAGCGACGAATCTGGCTGGGCGAGACATAGATGTCGTCCGGGCCGGCCAGGTACGAAGCGTCAGCCGAACGCAGGAAGCCGAAACCGTCCTGGAGAATCTCCAGCACGCCGTCACCGGAGATTTCCTCGCCGCTTTTCGCGTGCTTTTTCAACAGGGAGAAAATCACGTCCTGCTTGCGCGAACGGGCCATATTTTCTATGCCCATCTGTTCGGCCAATTCGAGCAGATCGGTAATCGGCTTTTGCTTGAGTTCAGTCAGATTCATAAGGGGAATGACGTAATCATGTAAGAAGGGGGAATTAAGCTTCTGGCTTAATGAAGCCGCGCCGCAGAGAAGGCGACAGGATCGCGTACTAATTCGAATTGAGGTGCGTCGGCGACGGCGTGCAGGGGGCACTGAAAGAAACAGTGCGAGGCCGAATGTATCACTTGCATTTTCTGGCGTCTAGTCACCAGACAGAGAAAAGCCCCGACGAATGCGGGGCTTTTTTCGACTCAGATATTGGCGTCGAGGAACGCCTGCAGCTGAGACTTGGACAATGCGCCGACCTTGGTCGCCTCGACATTGCCGTTCTTGAACAGCATCAGCGTCGGGATGCCACGCACGCCGTGCTTGGCTGGGGTTTCCTGGTTTTCGTCGATGTTCAGCTTGGCGACGGTCAGTTTGCCCTCGTAGGTAGCGGCGATGTCGTCCAGAACCGGAGCGATCATTTTGCATGGGCCGCACCATTCAGCCCAGTAGTCGACCAGCACCGGACCTTCAGCCTTGAGCACGTCGGCTTCGAAGGTGGCGTCGGTGACGTGTTTGATAAGATCGCTGCTCATGGAAGTCTCCAAGGTCGTAAGCAAAAAAACGTGGCCCATCATAGCCGCCATCGCCGTAGACAGGAAGCCACGCGCGATTGACTGTAACTATAGTTGTGCGAGACGTTGCATATCGACTGTCACACAAAAGTCATAAAAAAGACTCGCAACTGCGTCAGGTCAAGCCTTGCCACACTGCGCGTTGGCGTCGGCGGCGGATCGTGGCACGATTGCCGGGTTATCGACCGAGAACCCATCACCATGCCGCAAAACCCAGCCAAGAATCTGTCCCTGATAGCCGCCATCGACCTGGGCTCCAACAGTTTTCACATGGTCGTGGCCAAGGCCCACCACAACGACATTCGCATCCTGGAGCGGTTGGGGGAAAAGGTTCAGCTGGCCGCCGGCATCGACGAAGAGCGCCAGCTCAGCGAAGAGTCCATGCAACGCGGGCTCGACTGTCTCAAGCGCTTCGCCCAGCTGATCAACGGCATGCCTGACGGCGCGGTGCGCATCGTCGGCACCAACGCCTTGCGCGAAGCGCGCAACCGCGGCGAATTCATCCGCCGCGCCGAAGCCATTCTCGGACACCCGGTGGAGGTGATTTCCGGCCGTGAAGAAGCACGCCTGATCTACCTGGGCGTCTCCCACACCCTGGCCGACACCCCCGGCAAGCGCCTGGTGGCCGACATCGGCGGCGGCAGTACCGAATTCATCATCGGCCAGCGCTTCGAGCCCCTGCTACGCGAAAGCCTGCAGATGGGCTGCGTGAGCTTCACCCAGCGTTACTTTCGCGACGGCAAGATCACCCCGGCGCGCTATGCCCAGGCCTACACCGCCGCGCGCCTGGAGCTGATGAGCATCGAGAACGCCCTGCACCGCCTGACCTGGGATGAAGCCATCGGCTCCTCGGGCACCATCCGCGCCATCGGCCTGGCCCTGAAGGCCGGCGGCATGGGCAACGGTGAGGTCAACGCCGAAGGTCTGGCCTGGCTCAAGCGCAAACTGTTCAAGCTGGGCGATACCGACAAGATCGACTTCGAAGGGGTCAAGCCCGACCGGCGCACCATCTTCCCGGCGGGCCTGGCGATCCTGGAGGCGATCTTCGACGCGCTGGAACTGCAACGCATGGACCACTGCGAAGGTGCCCTGCGCGAAGGCGTGCTGTACGACCTGCTGGGCCGCCACCACCACGAAGACGTGCGCGAACGCACCCTGACCTCGCTGATGGAGCGCTACCACGTCGACCAGGGGCAGGCGGCACGGGTCGAGCGCAAGGCGCTGCATGCCTTCGACCAGGTGGCCAAGGCGTGGGATCTTGAAGACGGGATCTGGCGCGAACTGCTGGGCTGGGCGGCCAAGGTGCACGAAGTGGGGCTGGACATCGCCCACTATCATTACCACAAGCACGGCGCCTACCTGATCGAGCACTCCGACCTGGCCGGCTTCTCCCGTGAAGACCAGCAGATGCTGGCACTGCTGGTGCGCGGGCACCGGCGCAACATCCCCAAGGACAAGTTCGCCGAATTCGGCGACGACGGCGTGAAGCTGATTCGTCTGTGCGTGCTGCTGCGCTTCGCGATCCTGTTCCACCACATCCGCGGCACCCAGCAGATGCCGACGGTCAAGCTGCATGCCGCCGGCCAGAGCCTGGATGTGGAGTTCCCGGCCGGCTGGCTGGAACAGAACCAGCTGACCCAGGCCGATTTCGGCCTGGAAGCCGAATGGCTGGCCCGGGTCGGCTTTACCCTCAGCGTACGATAAGCACCGGGTTGCTCAGGCGCTCGAGCAGAGTGGCCTGGGCACTGCGCGGGTTCTGGTTGCCGGTCGGCGTGCTGCGCACATAGCGGCCGTCCGACTGCAGCAGCCACGCGTGGGTGTTGTCGGTCAGGTACCCCTCCAGCTCCTTCTTCACCCGCAGGATCAGCTTCTTGCCCTCCACCGGGAAGCAGGTCTCGACACGCTTGTCGAGGTTGCGCTCCATCCAGTCGGCACTGGAAAGGAACATCTGCTCTTCCCCGCCATTGAGGAAGTAGAACGCCCGGGTGTGTTCCAGGAAGCGCCCGATGATCGAGCGCACGTGGATGTTGTGCGAAACGCCCGGAATGCCCGGACGCAGGCAGCACATGCCACGCACCACCAGGTCGATGCGCACGCCCGACTGGCTGGCCTTGTACAACGCCTTGATGATCTTGGGGTCGGTCAGCGAGTTGAACTTGGCGATGATGTGCGCCGGCTTGCCTTCCAGGGCGAACTGGGTCTCGCGCGCGATCATGTCGAGCATGCCCTTCTTGAGGGTGAACGGCGCGTGCAGCAGCTTCTTCATGCGCAGGGTCTTGCCCATGCCGATCAGCTGGCTGAACAGCTTGCCGACGTCCTCGCACAAGGCGTCGTCGGAGGTCAGCAGGCTGTAGTCGGTGTACAGGCGGGCGTTGCCGGCGTGGTAGTTGCCGGTACCCAGGTGCGCATAACGCACGATCTCGCCGGCCTCGCGCCGCAGAATCAGCATCATCTTGGCGTGGGTCTTGAACCCGACCACGCCATAGATCACCACTGCACCCGCCGCTTGCAGGCGGCTGGCCATCTGCAGGTTGGACTCTTCGTCGAAACGCGCGCGCAATTCGATCACCGCGGTGACCTCCTTGCCGTTACGCGCCGCGTCCACCAGCGCGTCGACGATCTCGGAGTTGGCGCCGCTGCGGTACAGGGTCTGGCGCACGGCCAGCACGTGCGGGTCTTTCGCCGCCTGACGCAGCAGGTCGACCACCGGGGTGAACGACTCGAAGGGGTGCATCAGCAGGATGTCCTGCTTGCTGATGACACTGAAAATGTTCTCGCTGTTCTGCAACAGCTTGGGAATTGCCGGGGTGAACGGCGTGTACTGCAGCTCCGGGTGGCTGTCCAGGCTGGTGATGCTGAACAGGCGCGTGAGGTTGACCGGGCCATTGACCTGGTACACCTCGTGCTCGCTCAGGCTGAACTGCTTGAGCAGGTAGTCGGACAGGTGCTTGGGACAGGTATCGGCCACTTCCAGGCGCACCGCATCGCCATAGCGACGCGAGAACAGCTCGCCACGCAGGGCGCGGGCCAGGTCTTCGACGTCCTCGGAGTCCAGCGCCAGGTCGGCGTTGCGGGTCAGACGGAACTGGTAGCAGCCCTTGACCTTCATGCCCTGGAACAGGTCGTCGGCGTGCGCATGGATCATCGACGACAGGAACACGTAGTTGTCGCCGGGGCCACCGACGTCTTCCGGCACCTTGATCACCCGCGGTAGCAGACGCGGCGCCGGAATGATCGCCAGGCCCGAATCACGGCCGAACGCATCGATGCCTTCGAGCTCGACGATGAAGTTCAGGCTCTTGTTCACCAGCAGCGGGAACGGGTGGGTCGGGTCCAGGCCGATCGGGGTAATGATCGGCGCGATCTCGTCGCGGAAGTAGCGGCGCACCCAGGTCTTGAGCTTGGTGGTCCAGTGACGCCGGCGGATGAAGCGAATCTGGTGCTTTTCCAGCTCCGGCAGCAGCACGTCGTTGAGGATCGCGTACTGGCGGTCCACTTCGCTGTGCACCAGCTCGCTGATGCGCGCCAGCGCCTGGTGCGGCTGCAGGCCGTCGGCGCCGGCCTGCTCGCGAGCGAAGGTGATCTGCTTCTTCAGGCCCGCTACACGAATTTCGAAGAACTCATCCAGGTTGCTGGAAAAGATCAGCAGGAACTTCAGTCGCTCCAGCAGCGGGTAGGACTCGTCCAGCGCCTGCTCCAGCACGCGGATGTTGAACTGCAGCTGGGACAATTCGCGATGGATGTACAGGCTGCTGTCGTCCAGGCCCGGCACGGCAATCGCCGGCACCGCCGGGGCCGGAGCCACCACGGGCGCCTCGGCTTCGACCACCGGCGCGGGCTCGAGGTCCGGCGGGGTTTCGACCAGTTGCTCGGGCACCGGCTGGGCATCCTTCACTTCGACTTCGGTAAGTGCTTCGTTATTCATCTAGCGTTCCTGAAGGGCGTTACTGCCCTCTCATCAATTGTGCGGCGCGAACAGCGAAATAGGTCAGGATGCCGTCGGCGCCCGCCCGTTTGAAAGCGGTGAGGGATTCGAGGATAACCCCTTCCGAGAGCCAGCCGTTCTGGATCGCGGCCATGTGCATCGCGTACTCGCCACTGACCTGGTAGACGAAGGTCGGCACCTTGAACTCGTCCTTGACCCGCGCAAGGATATCCAGATACGGCATGCCTGGCTTGACCATTACCATGTCGGCGCCTTCGGACAGGTCGGCGGCCACTTCGTGCAGGGCCTCGTTGGTGTTGGCCGGGTCCATCTGGTACGAGGCCTTGTTGGCCTTGCCCAGGTTCAGCGCCGAGCCGACCGCGTCGCGGAACGGGCCGTAGTAGGCGCTGGCATACTTGGCCGAGTAGGCCATGATGCGCACGTTGACATGACCGGCCAGCTCCAGGGCTTCACGGATCGCCTGGATCCGCCCGTCCATCATGTCCGACGGGGCCACCACCTGGGCGCCGGCCTCGGCATGCGACAGCGCCTGGCGCACCAGGGCGTCGACGGTGATGTCGTTCTGGACGTAGCCTTCCTCGTCGAGGATACCGTCCTGGCCGTGGGTGGTGAACGGGTCCAGTGCCACGTCGGTGATCACCCCCAGCTCCGGGAAGCGGTCGCGCAGGGCGCGGGTGGCGCGCTGGGCAATACCGTCCGGGTTGTAGGCTTCGGCGCCATCCAGCGACTTCCTGTCCAGCGGGGTCACCGGGAACAGGGCCAGCGCCGGAATACCCAGCTTCACCCACTCCTCGGCGGCCTGCAGCAGCAGGTCGATGCTCAGGCGCTCCACGCCCGGCATCGAGGCGACTTCCTCGCGACGGTTTTCGCCGTCCAGCACGAACACCGGCAGGATCAGGTCGTCAACAGTCAGTGTGGTTTCGCGCACCAGGCGACGGGAAAAGTCGTCACGGCGGTTGCGACGCAGGCGAGTGGCAGGAAACAAACGGTTAGCGGGGGTAAAGCTCACGGCAGACTCCTGAGCCCGCGCAGGCGGGCGAGCGCGACAGTTATAAGCAGCCATTATGACGCCCGTATGACGACCTGAGGCAACCCTGCGACTTATGGACGCATTCATTCTCCTTGTAGGAAATGTTCACGTCGAGACACATTTGGACACTTTCCCTAAAGCCTCCCAGGGGGTAGGCTGCGCGTTCATTTCGCCAGCACCCAGAAAATGCTTGAACAATTCCTGCAGGATTTCGGCTATTTTGCCCTTTTTCTAGGCACCTTTTTTGAAGGTGAGACCATACTGGTTCTCGCCGGATTTCTTGCGTTCCGTGGCTACATGGATATCAACATGGTGGTGCTGGTTGCCTTCTTCGGCAGCTATGCCGGCGACCAGCTGTGGTACTTCATGGGGCGTCGTCACGGGCGCAAGCTGCTGGCGCGCAAGCCGCGCTGGCAGATGATGGGGGACCGTGCGCTGGAGCACATCCGCCGCCACCCCGACATCTGGGTGCTGAGTTTCCGTTTCGTCTACGGCCTGCGCACGGTGATGCCCGTGGCCATCGGCCTGTCCGGCTACCCGCCGCGCCGCTACCTGCTGCTCAACGGCATCGGTGCCGCAGTATGGGCACTGGCCCTGGGCGCGGCCGCCTACCACTTCGGCGCCATCCTCGAAGGGCTGCTGGGCAACGTGAAGAAGTACGAGCTGTGGGTACTCGGTGCCCTGGTGGTACTGGGCGCCCTGCTGTGGCTGCGCCGGCGCTTCAAGGCCGCGCGCATTGCCCGCCAGGAAGCCGCCGAGGCCCAGGCCGAACAGGCGCGGGCCCAGGCCCGGGAGCAGCACCCTGGCGAAGGTGGCGACCGGCCATAGGCCTGGCTGCTCGCTCTCACGACTGAACACTCCCCCTGCATTGCGATCTATGTAGAGAGCCTGGCGAGAATGGCCAAATCAGGGGACATTTAGCGCCTTGAACGGGAGTAGTGAGCATGACCAAGAAAAAAGTTGCGGTGATCCTTTCCGGTTGCGGTGTGTACGACGGTGCCGAAATTCACGAGAGCGTCATCACCCTGCTGCGCCTTGACCAGCGTGGCGCCCAGGTGCAGTGCTTTGCGCCGAACATCGCGCAGATGCATGTGATCAACCACCTTACCGGCGAAGAGATGCCCGAAACGCGCAACGTGCTGGTGGAGTCGGCGCGCATTGCGCGCGGCGAGGTCAAGGACCTGCGTGAAGCGAATGCGGACGACTTCGACGCACTGATCGTGCCCGGTGGCTTCGGCGCTGCGAAAAACCTCTCCAACTTCGCCGTGGAAGGCGACAAATGCTCGGTCAACCCCGATGTGCTCGCACTGGCCGAAGCCTTCGCCGAAGCGGGCAAGCCGGTGGGCCTGATCTGCATTTCGCCGGCCCTGGCGGCCAAGATCTACGGGCCAGGCGTGGTCTGCACCATCGGCAACGATGCCGACACCAGCGCGGCCGTGGTCAAGATGGGCGGCACCCATGAAGAATGCGATGTGCACGACATCGTCGAAGACACTCAGCGCAAGCTGGTCAGCACCCCCGCCTACATGCTGGCGCAGAGCATCGGCGAGGCGGCGGGCGGGATCTACAAGCTGGTCGACCGGGTGCTGGAACTGACCCACGAGGCCGACTGAGGCATCACTGCGGGTAGGCGCGTGCCAACCGCGTGAGAATGCGGTCCAGCGCATTGGCGAAGGCCTGTTTCTCACGCTCGCCGTAGGGCGCCTGCCCACCACCGACCTGGCCCTGCTCGCGCAGGTCGGTGAACAGGTTGCGCACCGCCAGCCGCTCGCCCATGTTGCGCTCGTCGAATTCGCGACCACGCGGATCGAGCGCGGCCACCCCCTTCTTGACCAGCCGATCGGCCAGCGGCACATCGCTGCAGATCACCAACTCGCCGGGCACGGCGTGTTCCACCAGGTAGTCGTCGGCAGCATCCGGCCCACTGGGCACCACGATGAGCCTGACGCAGGCAAAGGCCGGCTTGATCTGGCCCTGACCGGCGACCAGCACCACCTCGAATTGGCGCTTGAGGGCAAATTTGACCAGTTGGTCCTTGGCCGCCTTGGGGCAGGCATCGGCGTCGATCCAGACACGCATGGTTGGGTTATCCACCGCAAAGAGAACAAGGGGCACAGTATCCCTGCATTGGCGCGGCGTTGCAGCATTCGCCGACAAGCCAGCGCAGGGGCCCTCGATCAGTGCACCGAAACCCGCCGCCCTGCCAGCCAGCTGCGCCCGTACAACACCGCAATGGCCACCAGCGCCAATGCCTGCGCGGCCAGCGAATACGCATCGGCATGAATCCCCAGCCAGTCGAAGTCGAAGAACGGCACTGGCCGCGTACCGAACACCCCCGCCTCCTGCAACGCCTTCACCCCATGCCCGGCGAACACCACCGACAACGCGCACAGCAGCGCCGCGTTGATGCTGAAGAACAACGACAGCGGCAATTTCGCCGACCCGCGCAGAATCACCCACGCCAGCCCCACCAGCAGCACCAGCGCCGTCGCCCCGCCGGCCAGCACCGCATCGTGCGCCGCAGGCCCGGCCTGCAGCCACAGGGTTTCGTAGAAAAGGATCACCTCGAACAGTTCGCGGTAAACCGAAAAGAACGCCAGCACGGCAAAGCCGAAGCGGCCGCCGCCCCCCACCAGGCTGCTTTTGATGTAGTCCTGCCAGGCCGCCGCATGGCGCCGGTCGTGCATCCACACCCCCAGCCACAGCACCATCACGCAGGCGAACAGGGCGGTGCAGCCCTCCAGCAGTTCACGCTGTGCGCCCCCCACGTCGATCACGTAGGCAGCCAGCGCCCAGGTGGCAAAGCCCGCCACCAGGGCCAGCGCCCACCCCACGTTGACGCTGCGCACTGCCGACTGCTGCCCGGTATTGCGCAGGAAGGCCAGAATCGCCGCCAGCACCAGGATTGCCTCCAGCCCCTCGCGCAGCAGAATCAGCAGGCCGGAGATGAAGCTCAGCGACCAGCTCAGGCCATCGCCACCCAGCAGCTTGGCCGATGCTTCGAGCTTGGCCTTGGCCGCCGCCAGGCGTTGCGTCACCTGCTCCACCGGCAAGCCGTCCTGCAACCCCTGGCGGTAGGCCATCAGGGCCTTTTCGGTGTTCTTGCGCAGGTTGGCATCGACGTTGTCCAGGGCGCTTTCCACCAGCTCGAAGCCCTCCAGGTACGCCGCCACCGACAGGTCGTAGGCCTGCTCGTGGTCGCCGGCACGATAGGCGGCCAGGCTCTGTTCGAGGGTGGTGGCGGTGTAGTCGATCAGTTGGCCAGGGCCGCGTTGCGCTGCTGGCGGCTTGGCGCGCTGGGCACGAAAGGCGGCCGCCGCCTCGCCACCCTGGGTGTCACGCACCTGCGCCGGGGTGAGCTGCGCCAGCTCGGCCAGGCTGAAGCGCCGGTCGGCCTGCACAGCACCAGGCTCGGCGCTGAAGCCGGCAATGTAGCTGGCCACATCCCAGCGCTGGCGCTCGTCGAGCTGGTCGGCGAACGCCGGCATGTCGCTGCCCTCGATGCCCTGCTCCATCACCCGGTACAGCTCGGCCAGGCTCAGGGTGTCGAGCCGCGCCGCCTGGCGCAGATCGCCCGGAGGTGGTTCCAGCCCCAACCCCGCCGGCCCATCGCCGGCGCCGCCGTCACCGTGGCACACCGAACAGTGCTGGGCGTACAGCGGTGCACCGCGGGCCGGGTCCGGGGTAATCAGCGGCGCTTGCGGCGCGGCACTGCTCAAGGCACTGCCCAGGGCCAGCAGCGGCCCTAGCAGCCAGGCGAACACACGGAGGCGGGGCATCATGGGAGCCAATCTCGAACAGGAATGAGGAGGATTGCATTGTTCACTTCCACTTGCGCCGGCTCAAGCACCACCCGGAAGTTTCATGAAAAATTTTGAAACAAGTTTATCTCCTACCCCGGGAATCGACTTATTCCTACACCACACGGGAAATGTGACTACTGGCACATCCAAGAAAAAATGAAGCACAAGGCCATTAATTAGCCAGTCATTGCGTCTATAATGCCGCGCCTTTCGTTATAGCGAATGGAAATACAGGCTCCTCTGCTAAGAGGATTTGGAACTAGCGTCCAAAGGGATCACCGCCACTCGCCGGCGCCTAACGTCACTTTTTCAGGGAAGAGATTCAAGATGGCCTCCCGTGTCCTCACCGTCGCCACGCTGTGCGCGATCGTCCAACTGACGGGCTGCGCAGCGTTTCGCAGCTACGACAGCGAACTCCAGGAAACCAACCAGCAGCTGGCCAGCGGCAACGTCGACGCGGCCCTGGCCCTGCTGGAAAAGAACAACAAGGGTGAGGACAAGGACCTTCTCTACTACTTCGAGAAAGGCGAACTGCTGCGCTCCAAGGGCGACCTGAGCGGCAGCCAGGATGCCTGGCGCGAAGCCGATAGCGTGGTGTTCAAGTGGGAAGAGTCGGTGAAGCTGGACACCGCCAAGTACCTGAGCCAGTTCGGCAGCTACCTGGTCAACGACAAGGTGCGCCGCTACGAAGGCTACGACTACGAAAAAGTCATGCTGACCACCCAGATGGCCCTGAACCTGCTGGCACAGAATGATTTCGACGGTGCCCGCACCGAAATCAAGAAAACCCACGAACGTGAGGCCGTGATCGCCGAGCTGCGTGACAAGGAATACCTCAAGCGCGAAGAAGAGGCCGAGAAGGAAGGCGTCAAGACCGAGTACAAGGACCTGCAGGGCTACCCGGTGGCCGCCCTGGACGCGCCTGAAGTGGTCGGTCTGAAGAACAGCTACCAGAGTGCGTTCAGCCACTACCTGTCCGGCTACGTATACGAAGCACTGGGCGAAAAAGGCCTGGCTGCACCGGGCTACCGCAAGGCGGCCGAACTGCGCCCGAACACCGCGCTGCTCGAGCGTGCGCTGCTCGACCTCGACAAGCCTGCCGCCAAGGGCGCCGACAGCGACGTGCTGATCGTGGTGCAGAGCGGCCTGGCGCCGGCCCGCGACTCGGTGCGCATCCCCCTGCCCCTGCCAATCAGCGGCAATCTGGTGATCACCCCGCTGTCGTTCCCGATCATCAAGGAAGACACCTCCACCGCGCACTTCAGCGAGATCTACCTGAACGACAAGACGCTCTCGCTGACCGCGCTCAACAGCACCACCGCCATGTCGCGCCGCGCGCTGCGTGACGACATGCCAGGCATCATCCTGCGCACCAGCGTGCGCGCCATCACCCGTGGCGTGGCGCAAAAGCAGCTCAACGACGTCAACCCGCTGGCTGGTCTGGCCGTGGGCATCGCCTCGGCCGTCACCGAAGGCGCCGACACCCGCACCTGGCGCACCCTGCCGGACGACACCCTGGTTGCCCGCGTGCGCCTGGCCCAGGGCGAGCACCAACTGAGCCTGCCGTCGAACCTGGGCGGCAGCAAGATCGCCGTGAAGATCGATCGCCCCTATCAGGTCGTGGCCCTGCGCGTCGTGGGCAACCGCGTCTACGCCGGTGGCCCGGCCCTGCAAGTCACCCAGCCTGCGCCGGCCGCCGCCGTCGCCAGCCTCAAGTAAGCCAAGGAATCGCCATGCGCCTCAAGCTTCTCGCCGCGCTCGCCACCGCCACCCTGCTGGCCGGCTGCGCCACCCCACCACCGCCCGCACCGGGCAGCGCCGCCAGCAAGGTGGTCGTGATGGGCAAACTGAGCAACATCGATATCGGCCCGATGCGGGTTGCCCGCGAAAACGGCTTCATGACCGTCAAGGTCTCGCTGACCAACACCAGCCGCAGCAACAAGACGATGTTCTATCGCTTTGCCTGGCTGGGCAACGACGGCTTCCCGGTCGCCAGCGAAGAAAGCTGGAAGACCCTGAGCCTGTACGGCTCGCAGTCCACCGTACTGCCAGCGATTGCCCCGGTCCCCCAGGCCACTGACTTCCGCATTGAAGTCCAGGCCCAGTAATTTTCAATTTTCAGGAGATGCTCAACATGATGTTCGCTCGTTTTTCCCTGCTGGCCGTAGTGGTCGCGCTGGCCAGCGGCTGCGCCAACAACTCCCCTGTACTGGGCGGCAAGAACATTGGCTACGGCGACAGCAAGGCCGTTGAACTGGTCACCAACGAGTTCGGTTCCACCGACCTGCAGATGATCGCCGAAAGCATGACCCGCTCGCTGGCCCAGTCCGGCATCCTGCAGGGCCGTCCGGTGGTTCAGGTCTACGACGTGAAGAACAAGACCAGCGAGTACATCGATACCCGCGAGATCACCACCTCGATCAAGACCCAGCTGATGAAGACCGGCACCGCCCGCTTCGCCAGCGACAACAACCAGATGCAGAGCCAGGTCGACCAGCTCAAGCTGCAGAACCAGAGCGGCCTGTACAAGAAGAACACCGTGGCCAAGACCGGCAACATGATCGCTGCCAAATACCGCCTGGAAGGGTCGATCAGCTCGATCGTCAAGCGCAGCAGCGACTACAAGGACGTGTTCTACAAGTTCAGCCTGCAGCTGATCGACGTGGAAAGCGGCCTGGCCGAGTGGATGGACGAAAAAGAAATCCGCAAGACCACGGAGCGCTAAGCAATGCGTGCATGGATGGGCATCATCGGCCTGGCTTGCGCGTTCGGCGTGCAAGCGGCCCCCAAGGTAGCGGTCACCGACCTGGCTTATCAGGAGCGCGTGGAGCAGTACATCCACATGGTCTCGGCGAGCAGCAACTCGAATGCGAGCATGTACCACGCCAACGCGTCGTCCAGCTACAGCGAGTTCGAAAGCAGCCAGAGCTACATCGAGCAGACCGAGCTGCGCAAGTTCAGCGGTGACATCAAGGGCGAGATCCTCAAGTCCGGCATGTTCCAGCTGGTGCAGGGCACGCCGTACACGGCCAAGGCCAAGCAGGACGTGTATGACGTGATCGCGCGGATCAAGGCGGGCAACTACAAGGGCGCCGACTACGTACTGTTCGGCACCCTGTCGGATATCGACTTCCAGCGCGATATCACCTCGATCGACAACACCAACAGCTACTCGGCGATCCTGGGCCTGACCCTGGTGGCCGATTTCAGCCTGATCAACACCCGTACCTACGAGATCACCTCGGCGTTCACCGCCATGGGTGAAGGCCAGGACACCAAGCTGGTGAACAGCCAGGACGTGCGGGTCAGCCTGAACCGTCCGCGGGTGGTGCGTGAAGTGTCCAAGGAACTGGGCATGGATGTGGCCAGACAGCTCAAGGAGCAGCTGGTGGGTGTGATGCCGGATCAGGAACGTGCGCCGATGCGCAACAACCTGCCGCCGGATGAACCGGCGCAGATCTTGCGCTGAGCATGCAAAAGGCGACCTTCGGGTCGCCTTTTTTATTGGGTGTCTGTGCTGGCCTCTTCGCCGGCAACGCCGGCTCCCACAAGAACAGTGGTGACCCGCGATGGAAGGCGCAGCCTTCCGGTCTTAGACCGGCGCCCGGCGAATGGTCGCCAGCAATGTCGCCGCACCCAGGAACAACCCGGCAAACGTGCGGTTCATGCGCCGCTGCTGCCGGGGCGTGCGCAACAGGCGCAGCACCCGCGCCGCCAACCCGGTATAACCCGCCATCACCAGCAGGTCCACCGCCACCATGGTGCCGGCGATCGTCAGGTACTGCGGCAGCAGCTCGGCATGCGGATTGATGAACTGCGGCAGCACCGCAAGCATGAAGATCAGCGCCTTGGGGTTGCTGACGTTGACCAGAAAACCACGGAACACCAGGCTCAGCGGCTTGCCGATGGGGCGTACCGTCGAGTCGTCGGCCAGGTCTGCCGGCAGCGCTCGCCACTGTTTCACGGCCAGGTAGATCAGGTAGGCAACGCCAAACCATTTGATGACCTGGAACGCGGTAGCCGAGGCAGTGAGTACCGCGCCCACGCCGGCGGCAATGATCGCGATCTGCATCACCAGCCCCAGCTGCAGGCCCAGCGCGTTCCAGTAGCCGCGCCAGAAGCCGTACTGCAGACCGCAGGACATGGACGCAATGGCCCCCGCCCCCGGCGAAAGACTGATTACCCAACAGGCAGCAAAAAAAGCCAACCACGTTTCCAGCGACATCACACACCTCGGCCCGGACCCTTGTTCAAGGGTTCCACGCTAATGCGCCGCTGAAAAAATCACCACATTTTTTTGCAGCCGGTGTTCAGGCCCCGGGTTTCGGGCTTTCGCTTACCACGGCCAGGCCGTCCGAACCGCGCCAGCGGCGCACGCTCTTCTGGAAGAACTGGCTGTTGGGCACCTGCACCAGTGCGCCGCCCGCCTCGGGCAGTTCGACCAGGGTGGTGAACAGCAGGTTGATCGCGGTCACGCGGCCCTTGACCCCCGGCTTGTCGAGGGTCTCGACCAGCTCGACAACGTCGCCGATGCGAAACGGCCCCACGGTGAAGATCAGCACCGCGCAGAGCAGGTTGGACAGTACGCTCCACATCGCGAAGAAGGCCACCGCCGCCACCGCGACAAAGCCCGACAGGGCCGTCCACAGCACCGTGGCCGAAACACCCAGGCGCTCCAGCACGAAGATCAGCGCGCTGCCCATGATCAGCCAGCGCAAGCCGCCGCGCAGCGGCACCATCAGCTCCGGCGGCAACGGGTAACGCTCGCTCAGGCGAGTCAGGCAGCGCGCCACCAGGCGTTGCAGCAGGTACGCCGCGACCAGGATCAGCAGTATCTGCAGGCCCATCCAGAAGGGGCCGATCCACTCGACCGGCAGCAATCCCTGCATCGACTCCATCAGGACAACGCCTCCAGCTCGGCCTGCATGCTTTCAAGCACTTCGAGCGCTTGCATCCAGGCTTCTTCCAGCTCGCCTTCGCGCACCTTCAGCTTGGCCTGGCGGGCCAGCAGCTCGCGCAGCTCGTCCTTGCGCGCCGCTTCATACAGCGCGCTGTCGCTCAGGCTGGCATCGACCCCGGCCAGCTCTTCATGCAACTTGGCCAGCTCGGCTTCGAGCTTGTCGGCCTGGCGCTTGTGCGGGGCCAGTTGCTGGCGCAACGCCGCCGCAGCCTGGCGCTGGGCCTTCTTGTCGGTCTTGTCGGGGTTGACCGGTGTGGTGCTGACCGGGGCATTGCGCTGACGATACTCGACCAGCCAGCGGGTGTAGTCGTCGAGGTCGCCATCGAAGGTCTCGACCTTGCCGTCTGCCACCAGCAGGAAGTCGTCGGTGGTGCTCTTGAGCAGGTGACGGTCGTGGGACACCACCAGTACCGCGCCACTGAACTCCTGCAGGGCCATGGTCAGTGCCAGGCGCATCTCCAGGTCCAGGTGGTTGGTCGGTTCGTCGAGCAGCAGCAGGTTGGGCCGCTCCCAGGCAATCAGCGCCAGGGCCAGGCGGGCCTTTTCGCCGCCGGAGAAGTTCAGCACCGGCTCGTCGATGCGCGCACCGCGAAAATCGAAACCGCCGAGGAAGTCGCGCAGGGTCTGCTCGCGCTCGGTGGGGGCCAGGCGCTGCAGGTGCAGCAGGGGGCTGGCCTTGCTGTCCAGCGAATCGAGCTGGTGCTGGGCAAAGTAGCCCACCACCAGGTTCTCGCCGCGCACCAGGCGTCCGGCCAGCGGCTCCAGCTCGCCGGCCAGGTTCTTGATCAGGGTCGACTTGCCGGCGCCGTTGGGGCCCAGCAGGCCGATGCGCGCACCCGGGGTGAGCTGCAGCTTGACCTTCTCCAGCACGGTCTTTTCGCCATAGCCCAGGCGGGCTTCGGCAAGGTCGAGCAGCGGGCTGGAGATCTTCTCGGACTCGCGGAAGGTGAAGTCGAACGGCGAGTCGACATGCGCCGCCGAAAGCTCCTCCATGCGCTCCAGTGCCTTGATGCGGCTTTGTGCCTGGCGCGCCTTGGTGGCCTGGGCCTTGAACCGGGCGATGTACTTTTCCATGTGGGCGCGTTGCGCCTGCTGCTTCTCGTACGCCTGCTGCTGTTGCGCCAGGCGTTCGGCACGGGCGCGCTCGAAGGCGCTGTAGCCGCCGCGGTAGAGGGTCAGCTTGCACTGTTCCACGTGTGCCACGTGGTCGACCACGGCATCCAGGAAATCGCGGTCGTGGGAAATCAGCAGCAGCGTGCCGGGGTAGCTCTTGAGCCAGTCTTCAAGCCACAGGATCGCATCCAGGTCCAGGTGGTTGGTGGGCTCGTCGAGCAGCAGCAGGTCGCTGGGGCACATCAGTGCCTGGGCCAGGTTCAGGCGCATGCGCCAGCCGCCGGAGAAGTCGCCGACGCGCCGGTCCATCTGTTCGTTGCTGAAGCCCAGGCCGGCCAGCAGCTTGCGGGCACGGGCGTCGGCGGTATAACCGTCGGCGCTGTCGAGCTCCACATGCAGGCGGGCCAGGGCATTGTTGTCGTGCGCGGCCTCGGCGGCTGCGAGCGCAGCCTGTACCTCGCGCAGGCGCACGTCGCCATCGAGCACGTAGTCCACCGCCAGGCGATCGAGGGTATCGACCTCCTGGCGCATGTGCGCGATGCGCCAGTCGCCGGGCAGCTGGCATTCGCCCGAATCGGGCGTGAGCTCACCGCGCAGCAAGGCGAACAGGCTGGATTTGCCGGCGCCGTTGGCACCGATCAGGCCGGCTTTCTGGCCGGCGTGCAGGGTCAACTCGGCGCCTTCTAGCAGGCGCTGGGGACCACGCTGTAAAGTGAGGTTCGAAAGTCTGATCATAATGGCCGCGGAGTCTACCAGCTTCGATGGCAACTGGCGCGAGTAGGACCATGCACACCGACCTGTGGAATTTCGCTCTGCACCTGTACGCCCGGCCGGGCGTGGAGGCTGCCTGCCTGGCCTTGCAGGACGAAGGGGCCGATGTGTGCCTTCTACTGTGCGGGGCGTGGCTTGAAGCCGGCAGGGCCGGGGTGACCCCCGAGCGCGTACAGCACCTGCAACAGCTGGCCGCTGCCTGGCAGCAGCATGTGGTGACACCGCTGCGTCAACTGCGCCGGCAATGGCGTGCAGACGCGCAGCACGACCCGCAGCTGGCGCACTTGCGCGGGCAGGTCAAGGCACTGGAACTGGAGGCGGAGCGAACATTGCTGGCGCGTCTGCAACAGGCTAGCGAAGGCTGGATGAATCAGGGTGTGGCAGGTGACTGGCTGGCCGTGCTGGCCCCCCAGGGCACCCGGCACCACGACGCGCTGCAGGTGCTGCGCGTCGTGGCGGTGGCGGTGGCGGATCAGGAAGCAGTCGAGGGCGACTGAGTCACTGGGGTCGTCACGGGTGCAGCGGCAGGCGAAGCAGCCGGTGCGGCCGTGGTGGCCGCAGCAGGTGCCGAAGTCGCCGGTTTGGCAGCTGCGGGTTTGGCGGCCGGCTTGGCGGGTGCGCGGGTAGCGGCGGGCTTGGCAGGGGCCTTGGCAGCAGCAGGCTTGGCAGCTGGCTTGGCCGGAGCCTTGGCAGCGGCGGGTTTGGCAGCTGGCTTGGCGGCTGCAGGTTTGGCAGGCGCCTTGGCCGCAGCAGGTTTGGCAGCTGGCTTGGCGGGCGCCTTGGCAGCGGCAGGTTTGGCAGCTGGCTTGGCGGGGGCCTTGGCGGCTGCGGGTTTGGCAGCAGACCTTGCCGGAGCCTTGGCGGCTGCAGGTTTGGCAGCTGGCTTGGCCGGAGCCTTGGCAGCGGCTGGCTTGGCCGCGGCAGTTTTGGCCGCTGGCTTGGCGGCGGCTTTGGTAGCGGCTGGCTTGGCTGCAGCCTTGCGGGCCGGGGCCTTGGTGGCCGACTTGGACGCTACCGGAGCAGCCTTGGCCGAACGCGAGGTCAGGGCCTTGGACGCTGCTTCCTGCACCTTGCCGACGCCTTGGGCGAGCTTCAGGCTTTCCTGCGCATCACGCTTGAGCTGCACGATGTACAGGCGGGTTTGCGACTGGCGATCCTTGAGCGAATCGAGCAGGGTTTCCAGTTCGCCTACGGCGCCCTTGGCCTTGTTCTGCGCCTTGTTCTTGCCGGCGACCGCAGCGTCCTGAAGTTTGAGACGCGACTTGTGAAGTTTTTCCTGCGCCTTGCCCCGTTGTTTTTCCAACTTGGCCAACAGTTTTTCAGCATCAGCCAGTGCTTGCGAGCAGGCACTTTCCAGATGCTCGAGCAAACTGCCCGAGAGTTGATGTAGCAGGTGTAATGGCGTACTGACTGGCTTCTTACTGGCCGACATGGCTTACCTCCTGGCTGACGAGAATGCGGCTCATACTAGACCTTCTGCTGCTACCGCCGCTAGGGCATGTTGACAGTAAGTAGGACGCCGCGTTGCATGCCTGGGCAAAGTTGTTATGGCTGCAGCTGCGCACAAGTGTAGATGCTGTTAAAAAGGCTGTCGGAATTTGCTCTATGCAAAGATTCATCCGACCCTCACCATGCACTCAAACCACCTGGAGTGAGCCTGTGCCACGCTACCTGTTATTGCCCTTGCTGCTCGCCCTGCCCTGCGCATTCGCAGACACCACCGAGCCACCGGCAAGTGCTCACGACCTGTCCTATAGCGTCGGCGCCAGCCTGGGTGAACGGTTGCGCAACGAGATGCCCGAGCTGGAGCTCGATGCCTTGATCCAGGGGTTGCAACAGGCCTACGCGAACAAGCCCCTGGCAATCAGCCAGGCACGGCGCGAAGCGATTCTCAGCCAGCACGAGGCCCAGGCCAGCGAGGCCGCCGAGCAGTCGCAGGTGGAAATGCTGATGGCGGTGGAAACCCGTTTCATGGCCACCGAACGCGCCCGTGCCGGAGTACGAGAACTACCCGAAGGCGTACTGGTGACCGAACTGGTCAAGGGCAATGGTGCCTCACCCAGGGCCGATGGCCGGGTGCAGGTACGCTACGTCGGCAAGCTGCCCGATGGCAGCGTGTTCGACCAGAGCGAACAACCGCAGTGGTTCAGCCTCAAGAGTGTGATCGAGGGCTGGCAGGTGGCGTTGCCACAGATGGCTGTCGGGGCGAAATGGCGTGTGGTGATTCCGTCGGCCAAGTCCTACGGAGCCGATGGCGCAGGCGATCTGATTCCGCCATTCACGCCACTGATCTTCGAGATCGAACTACTGGGGGTTGCCGACTGAATGTCGGCAACGGAGGAGACAGGAATCAGGCCTGAACGGCCTCTTCTTCCTTGTGCGCGTTGTGCAGCACTTCGATCAGGCAATCCTCAAGCTCGAAGCGCTCGTGGAGCAGGCTGCCCAGCTCGCTGAGCTTCTTGGCGAAGCGCTCCTGGTCGGTACAGTTGCCCTTGTCGCAGTGATCGTTGAAAGCCGACGCGATATCGGTAATGGCACTGATACGAGGGCTGATCTGCTTCGCCAGTTCCAGGCCCTTGTCATCTCCGAACGCCTTGGCTTCAGCCACCAACTGCTCACTGACCTCGAAGTGCCAGGCGGAGACGTAATCGACCAGTATCGCGCAGAAGCCGAGGTTCTTGTCCTTGTCCGCAAAGGCCGGTTTGGCATCGCGCAATGCGCGAAAGGCCGTGACCAGTTCGGCCCGCTCGTCCAGCCAGCGGTCAATCAGCTTGTGAACCCCACCCCAGCGTTCCTGAGCATTCTGACAACTATCTAACATGGCGGTGTCTTCCCTTCTGGGTCATGCCGCTGCGCCCCGTCGTGCGAGGTATGCACAACAAAGGGAGAAAGCAGCAGAACGGCATCGAGCAGCAGTGTTTTGGGTATGCGTGCAAGGGAGATTATTCCCGCGCGCCCTTGCCTTCAAGGTACGCAGGCGACAAGTTTCATACAAGTGTTTAATCGCCGCACCCGCGGCCATCGGTCGATTGCCTGGCCCCCGCCGGCAAGCGTCAGGGTTTCAATGACTTGCCCGTGGCCGCTGGCTGCACGTACAGCAGCCGCGCCAACGCCAGCGCCGCCAGCAGCAGGAAGGCCAGGAGGCTCCACTCCGGCAGGCTCAGGTCCAGAAAGCTCCAGGTGATCGAAGCGCAATCGGCCGAACCGAGCAGCATGGCGTGCAGCACGTCGGCAAGGCTGCCTTGCTCGATGAGCGCACCGAGGGGCATCGAGCAGGCCTCACCCGCCGCCACCCCGCTGCCCTGCAACCAGATCTGGCGCACCGCCAGCAAGCCGCCCCCCAGCGCCAGGCCCAACGCCGCAGCCGCATAGCGACGCGCACCCGGCTGACCCGGTGCATGCAGGCGCGCGGCCAGGCAGACACCGGCAAACACAACCAGCAATACACGCTGGCTCTGGCACAGCGGGCAAGGCACCAGCCCTTTGGTGAATTCGAGGTAAAACGCACCGGCGAGAATCAGTAACGACGCGACGAAAGCCAGGGAGAACAATGAGCGCAAACAGGCCAATGGCATGGCAAGTCCAGGTGCGGGAAAGACATGTAACAACGGTAGAGGAAAATCGAGCCTTGTTTCAAGGCACGACAGGCGCGATAAATCGCTGAAACATAAGGGAAGTGTCGAAGAGTTGAGGTGGATATTTCCTCTGTAACTCAGCGAAAAGTTACCCACCCCCGCAACCAGCCAAACAGTACGGGTTTAACCTGGGGCTAAACCCGTACGACGTCAGGCCCGGACGGCTTCAGGCAGAGGCAAGGCCAGCAGGCGCTCATCCAACAGGCCCAGGCCCTCCTGAAACAGCTGGTTGCTGCGCTCGGTGTCGCCCAGGCCGGCCAGCAGACGGGCCAGCTCGGCGCAGGCCTCAGGGTTGCGCTGCCGGCGCAGGCTGTCTTCGAAGTAGTCGCGCGCCTTGCCCCACAGACGATTCTGCAGGCTCAGACGACCCAGGGTCAGCAACAGGCTGGGATCGTCCGGGTGCTGCTTGAGCCAGCCCTCGGCCGTCTGCAACTGACGCGCCGGGTCGCCGCCTCGCACCAGCCCGTACAGCCGGGCCAGGTGGCTTTCGTATTCGCGCTGCAGGGCCGTACGCAGGACCTTCTCGGCGTCGCTTTCGGCGCCCAGCTGGCGCAGTTGCTCGGCATACGCCAGCACCAGTTGCGGCTCCTGGCGTTGTGCCGAGGTCAGTTGCTGCCAGGCACGTTCAAGGGACTGCTGTGCGGTCTGGTCGTCCTGCTCGCGGCGTGCGGCCAGGCTCAGGTTTTCGCCCCAGGCCCGCCGCTCCAGCTCGGCCAGTTCCGCGGCAGACAACACCTTGTCCTTGCGCAGCTCCGGCAGCAGGCGGATCACCGCGCTCCAGTCGCCACGCTGCTGGTACAGACGCTGCAACTGGCGCAGCACCTGCACGTTGTGCGGGTGGCGCTCGTGCATCGCCTGCAGGGTCACCAACGCTGCCTCGGTGTCACCGCGGTCGACCTGCAACTGCGCGTGGGTCAGGGCGATGGCCAGCTCGGCTTGCGGCTGGCGTTCCAGGGCACGTTCCAGCAGGTTGTCGCTGTCCTCGGTGCGCCCCAGTTCGTTGGCAGCGCGGGCCGCCCCGAGGTAATAGAGCAGCGGCTGGCGTTCGGCCTCGGCAGCGCGATGCAGATGGCGCTGGGCACTGGCCCAGCGGCCCTCGGCCAGGTCCAGTTGCCCCTGCTCGATGGCCAGGCGTGTACGCCGGCTGCGGTTGCGCCGCGACCATGGGTTGACCACCCCGCCCGAGGTGAACACCAGGCCCAGCACGAAGCGCACCATCAGCACCACGAGCACCACGGCCAGCAGCAGGGCCAGGGTCGCCCACAGGCTCGACTCGTAGCGGAAGCTGTCGTAGGCGATCAGCACGTATCCGCTATGCCGGGCCACGGCGATACCCAGCAGGGTCGCGGCGACGATCGCCACCACCACCCACAGGTAGGCACGTTTCATGGGGTGCCCTCCTCATGACCTTGTGCCGCCGGCTGGCGCGTGATCGATTCTTCGGCGGGCAGGTGGCGACGCTCGAGGTAGGCCTGGACCGCACCGAGGCTGTCGGCCAGGTCCGGCGTCACTACCGACACCGGCTCGTTCGCCACCGCGTTGAGCTGTTCGAGCATCGACTGGCTCTGCTCGTTGTCGTGGTTGAAGTTGGCCAGCAGCACGCTGCGCGCTTCATCCAGCGCCTGGGCATAGACCTTCGGCTCGCCGTTGAGCGCGGCCCACTGCGCCTGCTCCAGGGTCAGGCTCAGGGCCAGGCGCACCTGGTTCAGGGCCTGGCCGGCCAGCAACGGCTTGACGTTCTTGTCGGCATTGAAATCGATACGGAAGTAGCGCGACAGCTGCGCCCACCACTGTGACCAGCGGCTGGCACCGTCGCCGTCGGCAGCCAGGCCGAACAGCGGTTCGCCGCCTTCTTCGAATTCGGGGGCCATGGCGGTGAGCTGCACTACCTGCTCGCGCAGCGCGGCCAGCTTGAGGAACAGCCCGGTGCGGTCTGGTTGCTTGACGCTGTTCAGGGTGGCCAGGCTGCGTGCCAGCTGTTCGCGGGCAGCGAACGAGGCCGGGTCGCTCTGCTCGCGCAGGATCTGGTCGGCGCCTTCGACCAGCGCCCGAGCGCTGGTGATGTCCTGCAATGCCGACAGGCGCAGGCTGGCCAGGCGCAGCAGGTGCTCGGCCTCGGCCAGGCGCCAGTCCTTGCGGCTGGCACCGAGCACGGTCTCCAGACGCTGGCTCAGACGTTGCTGGTCGCCCTGCAATTGCGCCACCAGGCGCCGGCGCTCTTCGAGCTCGGCGGCCGGTGGCAGGTCGGCCAGGCGTGACGACAGTCGCTGCTCGCCCTGCTGCAAGGCCTGGGCCTGGGCATTCAAGGCCTGCAATTGTTCGCTCTGGAGCTGGTTGGCGCCCTGCAGGTGGCGCACCTGCCAGACACCCCAGCCACCGATTGCGACACCTGCCGCACCCAGCAGCAGGGCGAACAGTGCCAGACCGGTGCCGGCCCGCTTGGCAGGGGCGGCGGGCGTTTGCGCGGGCGCTTCTGGCGCCGGCTGCAGATCATCGTTGGGCAAGGCAGTTTCGCTCACGTATCCATCCTTTGCATTGGGGCACCTCGCCAGACAGCTTAGCGCCTTAGGAGGCGGGCGCAGGGGTTTCCTGCAACGCCGCCAGCAAAGCCGTGGCACTGGCACCACGGCAATCCACTACATTCTGTGCGCCAGCGGCGCGGGCCTGCTCGGCAACACGCGGGCTCGGCACGAACAGCGGCCACGCGGCCAGTCGCGACCAGTCGCTGCCAGCCAGCTGGCGCAGGTGTTCAAGACCCTGCCCACTGCTGACCACCACGCCGTTCAGGCGTTCCGCATCGATGCGTCGCATCAGCGTGCCGACCGGGTACTCGGGCAGGCAGCGGCGGTACAGGGGCAGATAATCGACACTAGCACCCTGCGCGGTCAATCGCTCGGCCAACAGCTCGCGACCGTCTTCGCCGCGCATGATCAGAAAGCGCGGCTGGGGCTGTGCGAAAACTTCCTGCAGCCGGGTCAGTTGCAGCAGGGCTTCGCTGTCATCCCCCAGTGGCGGGAAGTGCACTTCGCAGCCATGGGCCTGCAGGATCGCGGCGGTAGCCGCCCCCACCGTGAACCACGGCAGGGCCGGCGTGCGGGGCCAGTACTGGTCGAGCAGGGCCAGGCCGAGCCGGGCTGCCGGCTTGCTGACCACGATGACCGCAGCATAGTCGGCCAGGCCGAGCACGGTGCTGCGCTGCGCATCGGTCACCGGCAGCGCTTCGATCTCGAGCAGCGGCAGGCTGCTGCCGAACACCCCGGCCTGGGCCAGGGTCGCGGCCAGTGCCGCGCAGTCGTCGGCCGGCCGGGTCAGCAGCAGGCGCCAGCCGTTCACGGGTGGCCGGCCTCGCCATACACCGCCTTGAGAATGTCTTCGGCGCCCTGGTTCAGCAGGTCTTCGGCGACGCGTACACCCAGTGCATCCGCGTCTGCGCGCGGTGCACGTGCCTCGGCGCTGAGCAACAGGCCGCCGGCCGGTTCGCCCACCAGGCCGCGCAACCACAGCTGCTCGCCCTCGAGCACGGCGTAACAGGCGATCGGTACCTGGCAGCCGCCGTTGAGGTGCTTGTTCATGGCTCGTTCGGCCACCACGCGGTCAGCCGTATCGGCGTGGTGCAGCGGCGCGAGCAAGGCATGGATTTCGGCGTCGGTGGTGCGGCACTCGATGCCTACCGCGCCCTGGCCACCGGCTGGCAGGCTGTCGTCGACGCTGATGCTGGCGGTGATGCGGTCTTCGAAACCGAGGCGGATCAAACCGGCAGCCGCCAGGATGATCGCGTCGTACTCGCCGGCATCGAGCTTGGCCAGGCGGGTGTTGACGTTGCCGCGCAGGAAGCGGATCTCGAGGTCGGGGCGGCGGGTCAGCAACTGCGCCTGGCGACGCAGGCTGGAGGTGCCGACAATGGCGCCTGCCGGCAGTGCATCGAGGCTGGCATAGGTGTTGGAGACAAAGGCATCGCGCGGGTCTTCGCGTTCGCAGATGCAGAACAGGCCCAGGCCTTCGGGGAAGTCCATCGGCACGTCTTTCATCGAGTGCACGGCGATGTCGGCTTCCTGCTCCAGCAGCGCGGTTTCCAGCTCCTTGACGAACAGGCCCTTGCCGCCGATCTTCGACAGTGGCGAGTCGAGCAGCTTGTCGCCGCGGCTGACCATCGGCACCAGGGTCACCACCAGGCCGGGGTGTGCCTGTTCGAGGCGGGCTTTTACATAGTCGGCCTGCCACAGGGCAAGGGCACTTTTGCGCGTGGCAATGCGGATTTCACGAGTGGACATGGATCGATCCGTACGAGATAGATGCGCGGGATGATAACAGCTCAATCCGGGCTGCTAGCAGATCTATGTCAGTGGAGGGGTCGACCGTCCCTGGTCAAGCAGTGCTCCCGCCCCGCCCTAAAGCTGCTGCATCATCTTGCGTACGCCGGCCACATGGCGGCGGCTGACAATCAGGGCATCGCCATTGAGGCCCTTGAGAAAAAGCTGGAAATGCCCCAGCGGCGTGCGCTGCAGGCGTTCGATACGGTCGCGGGCCACCAGCGCGTTGCGGTGGATACGCACGAAGCGCTCGCCGAACTCGTCTTCCAGAGCCTTGAGCGGTTCGTCCAGCAGCACCTCGCCGCCCTCATGACGCAAGGTCACGTACTTGTGATCGGCGATGAAGTAGATCACCTGGTCGATGGGAATCAGCTCGATGCCCTTGCGGGTCCTGGCGCTGATGTGGCTGCGCGGCCCGTTGCCGCTTTCGGCGCCGGGGCGGGTCAACGCCGCCAGCTGCACGCGGTTCGGGCGCTCGGCCTTGCGCAGCGCGTCGCGCAGGGCATCGGCCTGAACCGGCTTGAGCAGATGGCCCAGGGTGCTGTCCTTGAACGCCTGCACGGTGAATTCGTCATCCCCCGTACAGAACACCACGGCCGGTGGCGCTTCGCGCTCGCACAACCGGGCCGCCACCTGCAGCCCGTCCATGCCGGGCATGCGGATGTCGAGCAGGACCACCTCGGGCTTGAGGCTGTCGATCAATGCCAGGGCCTCTTCGCCATTGGTGGCGCTGGGCTCCAGCACGGTATAGCCCTCCAGCTCGCCGAGCATTCGGCTCAGGCGTTCCCGGGCTTGGGGTTCGTCATCAACGATCAGGACATTCATATAGCGCTGGATTCCTGCGTGAGTCTCGCACAAGGATAGCGTAGACAGGTGAAGTGACGACCGTCACGGCGATCCACGCTCAGACTCGCACGAGGGCTAAAGATTCACTGGGAGGGCGAAACCTGCCAATCCTCTGTCCAACTGTAGACGGTTGCAGGCACGCTGCCGTTCAATCGATAAATATCCTTTTGCATCGCCCCTGTCGTGGCCCCCGGCTGCGACACAAACCCGCAGTTGCGCCGACCGCCGAGCCCCGTGAGCCCCGGCAACCCTGCTATCATCTGCGCCACTTTTTCCGTTCACGCCTTACACGAGTGAATCCATGAGCACCGACAAGACCAACCAGTCCTGGGGCGGCCGTTTCAGCGAGCCGGTCGACGCCTTCGTCGCCCGCTTCACCGCCTCCGTCACCTTCGACCAGCGCCTGTACCGCCACGACATCATGGGTTCGATCGCCCACGCCACCATGCTGGCCAAGGTCGGCGTGCTCACCGATGCCGAGCGCGACAGCATCATCGACGGCCTGACCACCATCCAGGGCGAAATCGAGGCCGGCAACTTCGACTGGCGCATCGACCTCGAAGACGTGCACATGAACATCGAGGCACGCCTGACCGACCGCATCGGCATCACCGGCAAGAAGCTGCACACCGGGCGCAGCCGCAACGACCAGGTGGCCACCGACATCCGCCTGTGGCTGCGCGACGAGATCGACCTGATCCTGGCCGAGATCACCCGCCTGCAAAAAGGCCTGCTGGAGCAGGCCGAGCGCGAAGCCGACACCATCATGCCGGGCTTCACCCACCTGCAGACCGCCCAGCCGGTGACCTTCGGGCATCATCTGCTGGCCTGGTTCGAAATGCTCAGCCGCGACTACGAGCGCCTGGTGGACTGCCGCAAGCGCACCAACCGCATGCCGTTGGGCAGCGCCGCACTGGCCGGTACCACCTACCCGATCGACCGTGAACTGACCTGCTCGCTGCTGGGCTTCGAAGCGGTGGGCGGCAACTCGCTGGACGGCGTGTCCGACCGTGACTTCGCCATCGAATTCTGCGCGGCGGCCAGCATCGCGATGATGCACCTGTCGCGCTTTTCCGAAGAGCTGGTGCTGTGGACCAGCGCGCAGTTCCAGTTCATCGACCTGCCGGACCGCTTCTGCACCGGCAGCTCGATCATGCCGCAGAAAAAGAACCCCGACGTCCCCGAGCTGGTACGCGGCAAGACCGGCCGCGTGTTCGGCGCCCTGACCGGCCTGCTGACCCTGATGAAGGGCCAGCCGCTGGCCTACAACAAGGACAACCAGGAAGACAAGGAACCGCTGTTCGATGCCGCCGATACCCTGCGCGATTCGCTGCGGGCATTTGCCGACATGATCCCGGCGATCAAGCCAAAGCACGCGATCATGCGCGAAGCCGCGCTGCGCGGGTTCTCCACCGCCACCGACCTGGCTGATTACCTGGTACGCCGCGGCCTGCCGTTCCGTGATTGCCACGAGATCGTCGGCCACGCGGTGAAGTACGGCGTGGACACCGGCAAGGACCTGGCCGAGATGAGCCTGGATGAACTGCGCCAGTTCAGCGACCAGATCGAGCAGGACGTGTTTGCCGTGCTGACCCTGGAAGGCTCGGTGAACGCGCGCAACCACATCGGCGGCACCGCACCGGCCCAGGTACGTGCAGCCGTGGCCCGCGGCCAGGCGCTGCTGGCCAGCCGCTGAGGCATTCGCCAGGCCCGCCTGGCGGGCCTGGCTGCGCTGAAGTCAGCGCTTGCCGGTACGCACCATCTCGAGGAAGGCCGGCATCTGGGCTTCCTTGTCTGCGGCGTTTCTCTGCACGTTGGGGTTCTGCTTGAAGTGTTCGAGCAGGGCCTTGGCCTGCGGGAAGTCCGCCAGCACATCCATGTCGAACACCTTCTTGCCCACCGCATACGCCAGGTCGACGCTGTAGCAGAACAGGATGTCCGCCAGGGTCATCTGCTCGCCCGCCACATAGGGAGCGAAGGCACCGTTGCGCTTGAGGGCGGCAAGACCCGCCAGCAGCTCGGCCTTGGCCTTTTGCTTGATGGCCGGGTCCACCTGGGCACCGAAGAACGCCTCGGGGTAGCAGGCTCGGGCCGGCAGCTCGATGTACAGCTCGATCTCCTTGGCCAGTTCGCGCACCTTGGCCTGGGCGAACACGCCCTCGGGCAGCAGCGCCTTGCCGGGCTGGGTCTGCTCGATATAGTCAAGGATCAGGTTGGTCTCACTGAGAAAGCCGTGCTCGGTCTCCAGCACCGGCACCTTGCCGCAGGGGCTGATCTTCAGTGATGCGGGGCCGGGGCCGCCGAAAAACAGCACCTCTTCGAAGGGCACGCCCTTTTCCAGCAGCGCCAGTTTGACCATGTTGTAGTAGTTGCTGACTGCAAAACCGTGAAGCTTGAGCATGAAACATGCCTCCAGGCCGAAAGGGGTTGGCCTGGCCTTTATAGACGCTACCGCAGGCACTGACCAGCATCATGCAGTTGCTCGATAGCCAGGCATTGGCGTGCACTGCATGGCAAACTGGATGCCCATTCCGAGGAGAGCGCCCATGAGCGAGCCCACCGATATCGACAATGACGAAGAAGCGTTCGCCGAATCGACCCTGATCCAGGCCATCGAGAACCAGATCGAGAACGACAACCCGCCAGCGGCCAAGGCCACGTTCAACAAGCTGACGCTGGTGGGCTATGAGCGCGAGGACATCCTCAACCTGATGGCCCACGTGCTGGCCTGCGAGATCGACGCCATGCTCGAGGACGACCGAGCGTTCGATACGCAGTGGTACGAAACCGCCCTGCGTGCGTTGCCTGAGTTGCCACCCGAAAAGGACTGAAGCAATTACCGGCTGGCGTGGCTACACTGCAACTTCATGTACCCCTGCAAGGGTGCTGCCCTCCACTTCAGGAAAGTCCGGAGTATCTATGTCGTTTACCCCCGAGCTGATTGCCGAACTGGAAATACTCGCGCTGTTCAACCTGGACAGCACGCAGGAAGGACTGAAAGTCCATGCCACCGCAGCACCCCAGGCGATTGCCGCCGCCAAGCGCCTGTTCTCCAAGGAACTGATCACCCAGGAAGACGGCGGCTACCTGACCCCGCTGGGCCGCGATGCGGCGCAGAACGTACAGCAGTTGCTGATCATCCTGAACACGGTCGCCGAGCCGGCTTGAGAGCTTCGCTGAAGCCTTCGCCGGCAAGGCCGGCTCCTGCAGATCGGTACAGGAACCGGCCTTGCCGGCGAAGGCCACAACCGGTCAATACGTCAGGCGCTGACAAAATGGCGCCAGAAATCAAATAGATTTCAGCCCCTCGCCCCGTAGCGGCTAAACTCGCCATTGCTCCCGTGATGGCCAGTTAGAGCCCTGCAATGAACCACCCCCACGAAATTCGACCCGACCTCGACGAAGGCATCGATCGCAAGGTGCTCAGCCAGTTGCGCAAGCGCTTCCTGGCCATCAACCAGGGTCGACTGGCACGCGCCATGGAAGGGTTGTCGAGCCGCCAGCAGCAGGTGCTCAACCTGCTGGCGCTGTTCTTCCACGTCAATCACCCGCTGCTGCCCGGCTACGTATCGGGCACCACTCCGGCGGGCATCTCGTGCTACGAGCCCGACGACGAGGCGCTGGCCGAGGCCCAGCGCCTGACCCGCTCGTTCACCTACCGCAAGCGCCACGGCCAGCCACCGCGCCCGCTGCTGGGGCTGTACCTGATGGGCAGCCTGGGCACCCTGGCCCAGGCCGATGAAAGCGACATGGACGTGTGGCTGTGCCACGCCCCCGGGCTCAGCGAGGCCGAGCTGAGCGAGCTGCGCAGAAAGTGCGTGTTGCTGGAGGTCTGGGCCGCATCCCAGGGCGCCGAACTGCACCTGTTCCTGATCGAGCCGGAGCGCTTCGTCACCGGCGAGCGCAATACCGCACTGAGTTCCGACGACTGCGGCACCACCCAGCACTACCTGCTGCTGGACGAGTTCTACCGCACCGCGCTGTGGCTGGCCGGGCGCACGCCGCTGTGGTGGCTGGTGCCGGTCTACGAGGAAGGCAGCTACGCGCATTACACCAAGACCCTGCTGTCCAAGCGCTTCATCCGCGCCGACGAGAACCTGGACCTCGGCCACCTGGCCCACATCCCGCCCGGCGAGTTCGTGGGCGCCGGGTTGTGGCAGCTGTTCAAGGGCATCGAGTCACCCTACAAGTCGCTGCTCAAGCTGCTGCTGACCGAGGTGTATGCCAGCGAACATCCGCACGTGCAGTGCCTGAGCCTGCAGTTCAAGCAAGCGGTGTTCGCCAACCGCCTCGACCTCGACGAGCTGGACCCGTACATGATGGTGTACCGGCGTATCGAGCAGTACCTGCAGCACCGCGGCGAGGCCCAGCGCCTGGAACTGGTGCGACGCAGCCTGTACCTGAAGGTGAACAAGAAGATCAGCCTGCTGGCGCGCCAGCGCAGCGGCGGCTGGCAGCGCGATCTGCTCGAGCGCCTGACCCGCGAGTGGGGCTGGGACGAGCGCAAACTGATGCTGCTGGACAGCCGCAGCCAGTGGAAGGTGCGCCAGGTGGAAGCCGAACGGCGCATCCTGGTGGCCGAACTCAACCACAGCTACCGTTTTCTCGGCCAGTTCGCACGTAACCCGCAAGCTGCCACGCGCCTCGACCAGCGCGACCTCAACGTGCTGGGCCGACGCCTCTACGCCGCCTTCGAGCGGCGCGCCGGCAAGGTCGAGTTCATCAACCCGGGCATCGCCCCGGACCTGGCCGAAGACACCCTGACCCTGGTCCAGGCACCCAATCGCCAGGAGCCTGGGCAAACCCACTGGAGCCTGTACAGCGGCAACCTGAACGCCCATGAGTGGGAGCAGTTCGTGCCGTTCAAGCGCTGCCGCGAACTGCTCGAACTGCTGGCCTGGGCGCACCGCAACGGGGTGATCGACAGCACCACGCGCCTGGCGCTCAACCCCGGCAGCAGCGACCTGAGCGAGTACGAGCTGTTCAACCTGCTGGGCAGCCTGCAGCAGAGCGTGGCCCTGCCGTTCAAGGAAGTCAGCGAGGCGCGCCTGCTGCAACCGAGCGTGGCGGACGAGATCCTGCTGCTGGTCAACGTCGGCATCGACCCGCTGCAGCATCACCGCGACCTCAACATCCTGATGACCACCGAGCGCACCGACTCGCTGAGCTACGCCGGGGTGCGCGAGAACCTGGTGCTGACCCTGGACCAGGTGACCCTCAACAGCTGGAACGAAGTGCTGGTGCAGCGGTATGACGGCGAGCACGCCCTGATGCGCAACCTGCGCGACTACCTCAACAGCCTGGGCAGCAAGGGCCACCTGCCTACGCTGAACGTGCGCTGCTTCTGCCACAACCGCGCCCAGGCCATCGCCCAGCGGGTCGAAGAGGTGTTCGCCACCGCTCAGGCGCTGCTTGCCGAAGGCCTGGGGCATCGCTACCTGATACAGGTGCAGCAGCACACCCATGTACTGGAATTGCACCACGGGGCGGTCAACCTGGTCAGCCTGGACAGTCAGGATGCACTGTTGGCGTACCTGGGCGAGGAACGTGCCGAGTACACCCCGCTGCACCTGGACGCCAACGTGCTGGAAGACCACGACCTTGCGCTGGTGCTGCCCCAGGGCCAGCCGCAGTGCCTGCAGGTGTTCTACCGGGTGCAGGAGAACTGGGCCGACGTCTACGTGCTGGATGAATTCAATGCGCTGTGGCAGCAACGCCTGCCCTACCACGACGACAGCAGCCTGTTGCTGCCGCTGCAGCGCTTTCTGCAATCGGTGGTGTTCCGGCACAACGCACGGCTGCCGCTGGAAGAGCTGCCGGCACAGGGCGCGCTGGACATCCTCTACTATCAGCTGTCGCCCCCCGGTATCGGCCGGGCACGCCAGCTGGAGCCGCGCCAGGCACCGCCCACCACGCTGGGCAGCACCGCCTACGAAGTGCAGGCGATCATCCAGGCAGGCGTCGAAGACGCCCTGCAGGTGACGTTGTACTGCAACCAGAAGGAGTTTTCGGAGCTCGAGTATGGCGACCAGCTGTATGCGGTGGTCGCCCGCGAGATCGTCGGCCAGCGCCGTGACGCCCAGCGCTACCGCTGCTACATCACCGACCTGGACCTGTCCGACCTGCTTGCCGAAGGCCAGGGCTCGAGCATCCTGTACCTGCGCTACAAGCAGGAACTGGAGCGGGTGCTGAACCAGGCGCTGGAAGCGGCCTGATCAGAGGTCGAAGTCGCCTGCGGCTTCGGGCTGGTACTCGACTTCGAGCAGCTTGAGCTTGAGGGTCTTGCCGCCGGGCACCGGCCAGTCGATCTGCTCGCCCACCGACAGGCCGAGCAATGCGCTGCCCATCGGCGCCAGGATCGAGACCGTGCCTTCGGCGCCGGCGTCCTTCGGGTACACCAGGGTCAGGTGGTAGTCCTTGCCGCTGACTTCATCGCGGCAATGCACGCGCGAGTTCATGGTCACGACACCGGCCGGAACCTCCTCGTGGCTCACTACCTGCTCGGCGCGGTCCAGCTCGTCCTGCAGGGCGAGCACACCCGGCGAGTCCTGCGTCTTTTCATCGAGGCCATCGATCAGACGCTCGAGACGCTGTACGTCCAATCGGGTGAGGATAAGGGAAGGCTTGGTGCTCATGATCCAGTCAGACTCCTTGTTCATGGGTAAAAGTGCTGGGCGTTATAAAGCAAAACCCCGCCCAAGGGCGGGGTTTGCATGTTTTTCGGCCAGGCCGATCAACCTCGACACTACCACAGCACAATAAATACACAAGAGGCTCGCCGTCGCAGCCTAGCCGGCCGCCTGGCGTCGTGCCTGTGCCTGGGCGCAGATCTCGCGGCGGCGCTGGTCGTCGGCGCTGCGCCACTGGCGAATGTCCTCGACATGGCGAAAGCAGCCCAGGCACACCTTGGCCTCGTCCAGCCGGCAGAGGCTGATGCAGGGCGACGGCACCGCCGGGCTGACATTGCTGTACAGCGGCTTGGCCGGTTTGGCAGCAGTGCTCATCTCAGATCTCGTCGAAGTCGAGCTTTTCGCCGACCCGCTCCCAGACGATGCGCTCGAGCATCTCGCCGAGCAGTTCCTCGGTCTTCTCACAGGTCCATTTGCCGCTGGCTTCGTCATAGTCGAAATGGAAACCACCCGACTTGTCGGCCAGCCACAGCTGGCGCAGCGGCTCCTGGCGGCTGAAGATCAACTGGCTGCCGTTGTCGAACTTGATGGTAAGAACGCCCGCGGAGTTCTCCATGTCCAGGTCCAGGTCGGTTTCATCGAACAGGTCTTCCAGGGCCTGTTGGGTCGCGTCGACCAGGTCGTGAAAACGCGCTTCGCTCAAACTCATTGCAAGAACCTCGAAAATGTCTGCACACACGCAAGCCGGGCAAGATACGAGCGCCGCGCCACGAATGCAAAGGTTAACGCCCGCAGCCGACACCCTGCACGGGCGCCTGTCCGACGGCGCAGCGGCTACATAGGCAAGGCGCCGGGCGCTCGGTATACTCGGGCGCAATACTGCTTAAATTCAAAGGATTTCGCCATGAAGCGCCTGATTTCCTCCCTCGCGGCGCTAGTCGCGATTGCCTGCCTCGTCTCCGCTTGCGGTCAGAAAGGCCCACTGTACCTGCCTGAAGACGGCAAAGACGGCAAAAAGTCGCAATCGCACCAGCACTGATTAAGGGATCCCCATGGACGCTTTCAACTACCGCGACGGCGAGCTGTTCGCGGAAGGCGTGGCGCTGTCGGCGATTGCCGAACGCTTCGGCACGCCTACCTACGTGTACTCGCGGGCGCATATCGAAGCCCAGTACCGTAGCTACGCCGATGCATTGCAGGGTGTTTCGCACCTCGTGTGCTTCGCCGTAAAAGCCAACTCCAACCTCGGCGTGCTGAACGTGCTGGCACGCCTGGGCGCAGGTTTCGACATCGTCTCGGGCGGTGAACTGGAGCGTGTGCTGGCCGCCGGCGGGCGCGCCGACCGTGTGGTGTTCTCCGGCGTGGGCAAGACCCGCGACGACATGCGCCGCGCCCTCGAAGTGGGCGTGCACTGCTTCAACGTCGAGTCCACCGACGAGCTGGAGCGCCTGCAGGTGGTTGCCGCCGAAATGGGCGTACGCGCGCCGATCTCGCTGCGGGTCAACCCGGATGTCGATGCCGGCACCCACCCGTACATTTCCACCGGCCTCAAAGAGAACAAGTTCGGTATCGCCATTGCCGATGCCGAAGAAGTCTACGTGCGCGCCGCGCAGCTGCCGAACCTGGAAATCGTCGGCGTCGACTGCCACATCGGTTCGCAGCTGACAACGCTGGAGCCCTTCCTCGATGCCCTCGACCGCCTGCTGGCGCTGATCGACCGCCTCGGCGAGTGCGGCATCTACCTGCGCCACCTGGACCTGGGCGGCGGCGTGGGCGTGCGCTATCGCGACGAAGAGCCGCCACTGGCCGGCGACTACATCAAGGCCATCCGCGAGCGCGTGGGCGACCGCGACCTGGCGCTGGTATTCGAACCGGGCCGCTACATCGTGGCCAATGCCGGCGTGCTGCTGACCCGCGTCGAGTACCTCAAGCACACCGAGCACAAGGACTTCGCCATCGTCGACGCGGCGATGAACGACCTGATCCGCCCGGCGCTGTACCAGGCCTGGATGGACGTGACCGCCGTGCAGCCCCGTGATGGCGAGCCGCGCAGCTATGACGTGGTCGGCCCGATCTGCGAGACCGGCGACTTCCTGGCCAAGGACCGTGCGCTGAACCTGGCCGAAGGCGACCTGCTGGCCGTGCATTCGGCCGGTGCCTACGGTTTCGTCATGAGTTCGAACTACAACACCCGTGGTCGCTGCGCCGAAGTACTGGTGGATGCCGATCAGGCCTTCGAAGTGCGCCGTCGCGAAACCGTGGCCGAGCTGTTTGCCGGCGAAAGCCTGCTGCCGGAGTGACCCCATGCTGCTGCGTTTTACCAAGATGCACGGCCTGGGCAACGACTTCATGGTCCTCGACCTGGTCAGCCAGCACGCGCACATCCTGCCCAAGCACGCCAAGCAATGGGGTGACCGGCACACCGGCATCGGTTTCGACCAACTGCTGATCGTCGAGGCGCCGAGCAATCCGGACGTGGACTTTCGCTACCGGATCTTCAACGCCGACGGGTCCGAGGTCGAGCAGTGCGGCAACGGTGCGCGCTGCTTCGCGCGCTTCGTGCTGGACAAGCGCCTGACGGCGAAAAAGCGCATCCGCGTCGAGACCAAGAGCGGCATCATCGAACTCGATGTGCGCGGCGACGGGCAGATCAGCGTCGACATGGGCCCACCGCGCCTGGTGCCGTCCGAGATCCCCTTCGACGCCCCTGCCCAGGCCCTGAGCTACCCGCTGGAAGTGGCCGGTCGCACGGTCAACCTGGCTGCCGTGTCGATGGGCAACCCCCATGCGGTGCTGCGCGTCGACGACATCAACAGCGCCCCGGTGCACGACCTCGGCCCGCAGATCGAGAACCACCCGCGCTTCCCGCAGCGGGTCAACGTCGGCTTCCTCCAGGTCATCGACCGCCACCGCGCCCAGTTGCGCGTGTGGGAGCGCGGCGCCGGGGAAACCCAGGCCTGCGGCACCGGTGCCTGCGCCGCGGCGGTGGCTGCCATCAGCCAGGGCTGGATGGATTCGCCGCTGCTGATCGACCTGCCCGGAGGGCGCCTGTCCATCGAGTGGGGCGGCCCGGGCCGGCCTGTAGTGATGACAGGCCCTGCCGTACGCGTGTATGAAGGACAGGTTCGCCTATGAGTGAGTACCAGCCATGACCGACCAGCCCCACACGCCCACCGCAGAGCCCGAAGCCTCCGACGCCCAGGGCTCGACGCCCAGCGTCGGGGCCCAGGACGTGGTGGCTTACCTGCGTGCCAACCCGGCGTTCTTCGCCGAGCATGACGACCTGCTGCTGGAGCTGCAGGTCCCTCACCAGCGCGGCGACAGCGTGTCGCTGGTGGAGCGCCAGCTCAAGCTGCTGCGCGACCGCAACATCGAGATGCGCCACCGCCTCTCGCACCTGATGGACGTGGCCCGCGACAACGACCGGCTGTTCGAGAAGACCCGCCGGTTGATCCTCGACCTGCTCGACGCCGATAGCCTCGAGGCCGTGGTGATGGCCGTCGAGGACAGCCTGCGCCAGGAGTTCAAGGTGCCGTTCGTGAGCCTGATCCTGTTCGGCGATACCGTGGCGCCCGTGGGCCGCTGGGTCAACCCGACCGAAGCACAACAGGCCATCGGCGGCCTGCTGTGCGCGGGCAAGACGGTCAGCGGCACCCTGCGCGACCACGAGCTGGACTTCCTGTTCGGCGAGGCCCAGCGCCCCGAAGTCGGCTCCAGTGCCGTCGCCGCGCTCGACTATCAGGGCCTGCATGGCGTGCTCGCCATCGCCAGCCACGACCCGCAGCACTACAAAAGCAGCGTCGGCACCCTGTTCCTGAGCTACATCGCCGAAGTGCTCGGCCGCGTGCTACCGCGCTTTACCCAGACCCTGCGCCCGGTACGCTGATGGAGCGCCAGCTGGACGCGTTCATCGCGCACCTGCGCAACGAGCGCCAGGTGTCGGAGCATACCCAGCTGGCCTACCGGCGTGACCTGGCCAACGTGCTGGCCTACTGCGAGAAAACCGGCATCGCCAGCTGGAGCGCCCTGCAGATCCAGCACCTGCGCCAGTTCGTGGCGCGCCAGCACCATGCCGGGCAGTCGTCGCGCAGCCTGGCGCGCATGCTTTCGGCGGTGCGCGGCCTGTACCGCTACCTGAACCGCGAAGGCCTGTGCGACCACGACCCGGCCAACGGCCTGGCCGCGCCCAAGGGCGAGCGCCGGCTGCCCAAGACCCTCGATACCGACCGCGCGCTGCAATTGCTCGAAGGCGCGGTGGACGACGACTTTCTCGCCCGCCGCGACCAGGCCATGCTCGAGCTGTTCTACTCCTCGGGCCTGCGCCTGTCGGAGCTGACCAGCCTCGATCTCGATCAGCTCGACCTGCCAGCCGGCCTGGTGCAGGTGCATGGCAAGGGCAGCAAGACCCGCGTGCTGCCGGTAGGCCGCAAAGCCCGAGAGGCATTGGAAAAGTGGCTGGCGCTGCGCGGCATCAGCGCCCCGCAGGACAACGCGGTGTTCGTCAGCCAGCAAGGCCGGCGCCTGGGCCCGCGGGCGATCCAGCTGCGGGTCCAGGCGGCGGGCAGCCGCGAGCTGGGGCAGAACCTGCACCCGCACATGCTGCGCCACTCCTTCGCCAGCCACCTGCTCGAATCGTCCCAGGACCTGCGTGCGGTGCAGGAAATGCTCGGGCATGCCGACATCGCCACCACGCAGATCTACACTCACCTGGACTTCCAGCACCTGGCGAGCGTCTATGACAGCGCCCACCCAAGGGCCAAACGCAGCAAGGACAGTGACTCATGAGCATTCAGCTGATCACCTTCGACCTGGACGACACCCTGTGGGACACCGCCCCGGTCATTGTCAGTGCCGAGGCCGTGCTGCGCGACTGGCTGGCGGCGAATGCACCCGACCTGGGCGCGGTGCCGGTGGAGCACCTGTATGCCATTCGCGAGCGCCTGGTGCAGGCCGAGCCGGGCCTGCGGCATCGCATCAGCGCCTTGCGGCGCAAGGTGCTGTTCCATGCCATGAGCGACGTCGGCTACAGCGAAGCCAGGGCCCACGCCCTGGCCAACGAGGGCTTTGAAGTGTTCCTGCATGCGCGCCACCAAGTGGATATCTTCCCCGAGGTGCAGCCAGTGCTGGAGGTGCTGCGCCATCGCTACACCCTGGGCGTGGTCACCAATGGCAATGCCGACGTGAGGCGCCTGGGGCTGGCCGACTATTTCAGGTTCGCCCTGTGCGCCGAGGACCTGGGCATCGGCAAGCCCGACCCGCAACCGTTTCTCGAAGCATTGCGCCAGGGCCAGGCCGAGGCCGGCAATGCCGTGCATATCGGCGACCACCCGGGCGACGACATCGCCGGGGCCCAGCAGGCCGGCCTGCGCGCGATATGGTTCAACCCGCAGGGCAAGGCGTGGACGGCCGAGGGGCAGCCGGATGCCGAGATCCAGCGCCTGTCGCAGTTGCCTGAGCTGTTGCTCAGTTGGCGTTAGCCCCGCTGGCCCCATCGCGGGTCAAGCCCGCTCCCACAAGGGTTGCGGTGATCGTTGTAGGAGCGGGCCTGCCCCACCATAGCGTCAGCAGCGGCAACCGATAACGCCACCCACAAAAAAGCCCGCAGCGACGGCGGGCTCTTCTGTTCGACGGCACCCCTCAGATAGGACGGCTACCGTACTTGTTGTCTGGCTTCTTGGGCGGATCGGCGACCACGTTGGCCTCCACTTCCTGCACCTTGCCGCCACGCGACAGGAACTCTTCCATCGCCTTGGCGAGCGCGTCGCGCTCCTTCTGCTTGGCTTCCATGCTGGGCATTTCGTCGACCGAGACCGCAGCCTTGGACTTGCCCTTGGCTACCGGTGCGGGGCTGTCGTCACCGCTGTCATCGGCAACGTCGTCGGCAGCCGCTTCCAGGCCTTCATCGGTATCGTCTTCGTCGCCCACTTCGAGGTCGTCGTTTTCCAGATCATCGTCGCTCATGTTCTACCTCATGACTTGCGAAAAGCAGATAAGTTATAGACCAACAGCGCCAGGTGCGGCCACTGCCGGAAAAATCCAGGGCCACGGGTAGCCCGCGGCCAGCGGCGCCCGCCCTACCGCCTGGCGAGCACCGTGCGGGCCCGTGCAGGGCCCGACAAAAAGAAAGAGCTGCCGGCATTGCTTCACCAGCTGACCCCGCCGTGATCGGCCTGTTCAATGCCAAGCCTAGCAAAGGGTATCGAAGTGCGCGGACAGGTCATCCGCACCCTACGGCGCGCATTCTAGCGTGATGTGTGAAAAAGCAAAGTGCCTAAATATCCTTGTTCGCTGTAAGTTTTATGCTTGATGGCCATTACAGCGTCAAGCGCCTGCAAATGCCCCCGTGGAAACCGTTTGCGTGCCCTTGGATGGACAAAATCCAGGCAAAAAAATGCCCGGCAAGCCGGGCATGTTTTTTCGAGCATGTTACAGGTTGTAGCCACGCTCGTTGTGCTGCGCGAGGTCGAGGCCGACCGCTTCTTCCTCTTCGTTGACCCGCAGGCCCATCACCAGGTCCAGCACCTTCAGAATCACGTAGGTGACGATAGCGGTGTAGATCACCGTGAAGCCCACGCCCTTGGCCTGCACCCAGACCTGTGCGCCGATATCTTCGACGGTACCGAAGCCGCCCAGTGCAGGGGCCGCGAACACGCCGGTGAGAATCGCGCCGACGATGCCGCCGATGCCATGCACGCCGAAGGCGTCCAGGGAGTCGTCATAGCCCATCTTGCGCTTGAGGCTGGTGGCGCAGAAGAAGCACACCACACCCGATACCAGGCCGATCACCAGTGCGCCCATCGGGCCTACGGTGCCCGCAGCCGGGGTGATCGCCACCAGGCCTGCCACCACACCGGAGGCGATGCCCAGGGCGCTGGGTTTGCCGTGGGTGATCCACTCGGCGAACATCCAGCCCAGCGCAGCGGCGGCCGTGGCGATCTGGGTCACCAGCATGGCCATGCCGGCGGTGCCGTTGGCAGCGGCTGCGGAGCCGGCGTTGAAGCCGAACCAGCCGATCCACAGCATGGCCGCGCCCATCAGGGTGTAGCCCAGGTTGTGCGGGGCCATCGGGGTGGTCGGGAAACCCTTGCGCTTGCCCAGCACCAGGCACGCCACCAGGCCCGCGATACCCGCATTGATATGCACCACGGTGCCACCGGCAAAGTCCAGTACGCCCCAGTCCCACATCAGGCCGCCGGCACCGGACCAGACCATGTGCGCGATCGGTGCGTAGACCAGGGTGAACCACACGGCCATGAAGATCAGCATGGCCGAGAACTTCATGCGCTCGGCAAAGGCACCGACGATCAGGGCCGGAGTGATGATGGCGAAGGTCATCTGGAAGGTGATGAACACCGCCTCGGGGAACAACGAGGTCAGGCTTGCGGGGGTGACGCCGGCCAGGAAGGCCTTGGAGAACCCGCCGACGAAGGAATTGAAGTTGACCACGCCCTCTTCCATACCCGTGGTATCGAACGCCAGGCTGTAGCCGTAGACCATCCACAGAATGCTGATCAGGCCGGTGATGGCGAAACACTGCATCATCACCGAAAGCACGTTCTTGGAACGCACCATGCCGCCGTAGAACAACGCCAGGCCCGGGATGGTCATGAACAGCACCAGCGCGGTGGCGGTCAACATCCAGGCGGTGTCGCCGGAGTTGAGCACGGGGGCGGCTGCCTCCTCTGCCATGGCCATGCCAGGCATTACGAGGGACAAAAGGGCTCCTAGCCCTGCGAACTGACGCAGAGTCATATTGTTATCTCCTGGGGCGTTGGGGTTTGGGGCGGCGTTACTTAGATCGCGTCGGTATCGGTTTCACCGGTACGGATGCGGATGGCCTGTTCCAGATTGACCACGAAAATCTTGCCGTCACCGATCTTGCCGGTGTTGGCCGCCTTGGTGATCGCCTCGATGACCCGGTCCAGGTCCTTGTCGTCGATGGCGACATCGATCTTCACCTTGGGCAGGAAATCGACTACGTATTCAGCACCGCGATACAGCTCGGTGTGGCCTTTCTGCCGTCCGAAGCCTTTGACTTCCGTGACGGTAATGCCCTGCACGCCGATTTCGGACAGCGACTCGCGCACGTCGTCCAACTTGAATGGCTTGATGATGGCAGTGACTAGCTTCATGAAACTCTCTCCCGAATTGGTGGACTTGCCCCAGGAAAACAAACCCGTCTCAAGTCTAAGCGCAGTGCCTGGCTTTGTAACGCTTCGTCGGCCTCAATCCCAAGGCCCGACACCAGTGCATGAGTCACTTGGCTCTAAGCAGAAACCTTGCCATGTCTGCCAAAGCCACCAATTACAAGGGCTTGCGTGCCTTGCTTGGAATTGGCCAGTCGCCAGCAGGGCAAACACGCACAAAAACGGTGCGCTACCGATCGGGGGAATGCGCGAAAAGCGTGCGGGGCGAGCGGGCGTGGGGTGCGTGTTACACTGGCCGCCTCTTTGCATTTACCGGACGGACCAACATGCTCGCGCCCAAAGCCTTTCTCGATGCCCTGAGCGACCAGGCATCGCGCCTGTTCAGCGGTGACACCGCGCAGCCGCGCAGCGAACTGGAAAGCCAGTTCAAGGCGCTGCTGCAAAGTGGTTTCAGCAAGCTGGAACTGGTCAGCCGTGAGGAGTTCGACAGCCAGATGGTAGTGCTGGCCCGCACCCGCGCACGCCTGGAGGCGCTGGAGGCCAAGGTCGAAGAGATGGAAGCGCGGCTGAACCCGGCGGCTGCCGAGTAGAGCGCAGCGCAGCCTTCGTCGGCGGGGCCGGCGCCTGCAGGGTCATGCAGGGGCCTGCCTCACCTTCTCATACCGCACATCCCCCTCCTCCAACTGCGCCACCACCTCCCACCCCCAAGCGGCGATAGAAGCCATTGGCACGCACGCCGTCGCGGCCCGAAGGCTGCACCGGGGCGCCGTGATCTTGACCAGCGCTCCTGGCCCCGTCAACCGCTGCAAAACCTCGACTCACTCTCCCCCGCGCACCCTGCGCGCGCACCACTATCCTTGCCCCAGCCGCAGGACGCGGCATTGTCCCGATCATGGAGTGTGCATGTCCCTCGCCCTTGTCCACAGCCGCGCCCAGGTGGGCGTACTGGCCCCTGCGGTCACCATCGAAGCGCACCTGGCCAACGGCCTGCCCAACCTGACCCTGGTCGGCCTGCCCGAAGCCACGGTAAAGGAAAGCAAGGACCGTGTGCGCAGCGCCATCCTCAACTCCGGCCTGGAGTTCCCCGCGCGGCGCATCACCCTCAACCTCGCCCCCGCCGACCTGCCCAAGGATGGCGGACGCTTCGACCTGGCCATAGCCCTGGGCATCCTGGCCGCCAACGGGCAGATGCCGATCGCCTCGCTGCACGCAGTGGAATGCCTGGGCGAGCTGGCGCTGTCGGGGGCGGTGCGCTGCGTGCAGGGCGTGCTGCCGGCCGCCCTTGCGGCCCGCGAAGCCGGGCGCGCGCTGGTGGTGCCACGGGAGAATGCCGAGGAGGCCTGCCTGGCTTCGGGCCTGGTGGTGTACGCCGTAGACCACCTGCTGGAGCTGGTCGCGCACCTCAACGGCCAGCAGCCCCTCGAACCCTACAAGGCCAACGGCCTGGTCCTGCACAGCCAGCCCTACCCCGACCTCAACGAGGTGCAGGGCCAGCTCGCCGCCAAGCGTGCCCTGCTGGTCGCGGCGGCCGGGGCCCACAACCTGCTGTTCAGCGGGCCACCCGGCACCGGCAAGACCCTGCTCGCCAGCCGCCTGCCCGGCCTGCTGCCACCGCTGAACGAGCGCGAAGCGCTGGAAGTGGCGGCCATCCAGTCGGTCGCCAGCCCGCTGCCGCTCAACAGCTGGCCGCAGCGTCCGTTTCGCCACCCGCATCACTCGGCGTCGGGGGCCGCACTGGTCGGCGGTGGCAGCCGCCCGCAACCCGGCGAGATCACCCTGGCCCACCATGGCGTGCTGTTTCTGGATGAGTTGCCGGAGTTCGAGCGGCGCGTGCTGGAAGTGCTGCGCGAGCCCCTGGAATCGGGCGAAATCGTGATCGCCCGGGCCAAGGACAAGATCCGCTTCCCGGCCCGCTTCCAACTGGTGGCGGCGATGAACCCCTGCCCCTGCGGCTACCATGGCGACCCCACCGGTCGCTGTCGATGCAGCAGCGACCAGATCCAGCGCTACCGCAACAAGCTCTCCGGCCCGTTGCTTGATCGCATCGACCTGCACCTGACCGTCGCCCGTGAAGCCACGGCGCTCTCGCACTGCACCGACAACGGCCCCGCCAGTGCCCACATCGCAGGGCAGGTGGCTGCCGCACGCGAACGACAACAACAGCGCCAGGGCTGTGCCAACGCCTTTCTCGAGCTGCCCGGCCTGCGCCAGCACTGCGCACTGTCCGCTGACGATCAGCACTGGCTGGAAACCGCGTGCGAACGACTAACCTTGTCGCTACGGGCCGCGCACCGCCTGCTCAAGGTGGCGCGTACGCTGGCCGATCTGGAACAGGCCGCACACATTGCGCGCGTGCACCTGGCCGAGGCCCTGCAGTACCGCCCCGGGCCTTAGGTGCCTTGACGCCCATCGGTTTGTGCAATGCCGGGCGCAGCCTCATCATGCGCCCTCACTGTTCAACGCTGCCGCCGTAGCAGCCCCCTGGAGCCGAGCGATGCCACACGAAGGCAGCCTTTTGCAAACAGCCGTCATCTTCCTGCTTGCCGCGGTCATTGCGGTGCCCCTGGCCAAGCGTTTGCAACTGGGCGCCGTGATCGGCTACCTGCTCGCAGGCGTCGCCATCGGCCCCCAGGTACTGGGGCTGATCCGCGACACCGAAAGCGTCGCGCACATTTCCGAGCTGGGTGTGGTGCTGTTGCTGTTCATCATCGGCCTGGAGCTTTCGCCGCGCCGCCTGTGGCTGATGCGCAAATCGGTGTTCGGCGTGGGGCTGGCGCAGGTGCTGCTGACGGGCGCCGTGATCGGCGCCATTGCCCTGTTCGGCTTCGGCCAGCCAATGCCCGCCGCCGTGGTCGTCGGCCTGGGCCTGGCGTTATCGTCCACCGCCCTTGGCCTGCAAAGCCTGGCCGAAAGCAAGCAGCTCAACGCCCCCCATGGACGCCTGGCCTTCGCCGTGCTGCTGTTCCAGGATATCGCGGCCATTCCGCTGATCGCCCTGGTGCCCCTGTTGGCCGCCAGCGGCCCGGACACCAGCCACGGCGACAGCCTGGCACATGGCCTGAAGGTGTTCGCCAGCATCGCGGTGGTGATCGTCGGCGGCCGCTATCTGCTGCGCCCGGTGTTTCGCATCGTCGCCCGTACCGGGCTGCCGGAAGTCTCCACCGCCACCGCGCTGCTGGTGGTGATCGGTACTGCCTGGCTGATGGAAGAAGCCGGCATCTCCATGGCACTGGGCGCCTTCCTCGCCGGCCTGCTGCTGGCTGACTCCGAGTACCGCCATGAGCTCGAATCGCAGATCGAGCCCTTCAAGGGCCTGCTGCTCGGGCTGTTCTTCATCAGCGTGGGCATGGGGGCCAACCTGGGCATGCTGCTGCAGAGCCCGGGCCTGCTGTTGGGCCTGACCCTGTTGCTGGTGGCAGTCAAGTTGCCACTGTTGATGCTGGTCGGCCGCATCGGGGGGCTGAACGCGGGCAATGCGTTGCGCCTGGGGGTGGTACTGGCGGCAGGCGGCGAATTTGCCTTCGTGGTATTCAAGCTGGGCAAGGATCAGGGCCTGTTCGACACCTACACCTATGACCTGCTACTGATGACCATCACCCTGTCGATGGCCGTCACGCCTCTGTTGCTGCTGGCCTGCACGCGCCTGCTCAAGCACCGCCAGGCACCCCGTGAAGTGCCCGAGCAGTACCGGCAGATCCAGACCGATGCGCCGCGCGTGGTAATCGTCGGCATGGGGCGCATGGGCCAGATCGTCTCGCGCATATTGCGTGCCCAGAAGATTCCCTTCGTTGCCCTGGACACCTCGGTGGACGCCATCGAGCTGACCCGCACCTTCGAGCAGGCGCCGGTATTCTACGGCGACCCGCTGCGCGCAGAAGTGCTGCATGCCGCCAAGGTGGGCGAGGCCGAGTACTTCGTGATCACCACCGATGACCCCGAAGTAACGACTCGCACCGCTGAACGGGTCAAGCGCCTGTACCCGCACCTCAAGGTGCTCGCCCGTGCGCGTAACCGCCAGCATGTGCACAAGCTGACCGATGTGGGCGCGGTGCCGATCCGCGAGACGTTCTACTCAAGCCTGGAAATGACCCGCCGCGCCCTGGTGGGGCTGGGGCTTTCCGAAGCGCAGGCAGCAGACCGTATCCAGCGCTTCACCGAACATGACGAGCAGGTGCTGGAAACCCAGGGCCTGGTGCGCAATGACCGCGCCAAGGTCATGCAGAACGCCAAGGAAGCACGGGCGGAGTTGGCGCGGCTGTTCGAGTCGGATGCAGAATGAGCGCTACAGCAACGCGCTCAAGCGCAGCTGCGACGCCTGCGAGCAGAACACCAGCCGCGCATCCCCGGCCGACATCACCACGGGCACCAGGTCCAGGCGAATGCGCGGCAGCAGGCGGTTGAGCATCTGCTGGCAATCCCGGCGCAGGTAGCTGTCTTCGCCGGTCAGGCGACTGACCAGGCGGAAAGTCAGCGAGTCCCGCGCCAGTACCAGCAAAATGTAGCGCCGTGTGCCGGTCTCGCGCAGCAACCACACGCCGGTCGCCAGTTTCAGCAGCGGCGTGAGCGTCTCGATCAGCTTGTTGCGCTCCACGGGCACCAGGTCGTGGGGCACCCACTCGCCGTCTTCACCGTCATCGTCGCTATCGGCACGCTGCAGGGCATCGGCCTCGCGCCGATAGTGCTCGGCCGCGCCGCGGTCATCGCCGCGCAGGGCCAGCACGCTGAGCTTGCGCAGGCTGTACAGCTGCAACGGCCCGCGCTGCTCGGCCACCTGCCGCCACAGTGCTGCGGCGGCGTCCGGGCGCCCGGCCTGGGCATGACACTCGGCCAGCTGATAGCGCACCGCCGCGTCCGGCGCCTGCTGCAGTGCATCTTCCAGCAAACGCAGCGCCTCATCGCCCGCCTCGCCAAGGGTGCGGTACAGCCAGGCCAGCCGGGCAATCTCGTGGCCCGACAGCGCACGGATACGCCGTTTGCGCTGCAGGTCGTGCTGCTCGGCCACCAATGCCTCGCGCTCGTCACGGGCGCGCTGGCAATGCCGGGCATTGTCATCGGCCTGCTGTTCGTCCAGGCGCTGCGCCAATGGCAGGTGCTGCTCGCCCAGCCAGGCCTGCGCCGCGCTGGGCTGGCTGCGCTGCCATACCAGTGCCGCATCGGGCTGATCGGGTGCCCCCCCCCAGCGCCGCCAGGCGGTCGGCCAGCGCCGGGTGGGTATCGCTGTCGTCGGTCTCGTTGCACAGTGCGCCATGCAGCCAGCTGCGGGCCTCGGCAATGTCCTGCGGCAGGCTCGGCGCACCGCTGCGGGCCAGGTCGGTCAATGGCGTGGCGCTGCCGTCAAGAAACACCTTGGGCCAGAACGCCTGCTCCAGCGCCCGCCCCTGCAAGGCCAAGCCGACCAGCGCCTCGCGCATCGCCTCGACCCCGCCTACCCGCGCCGCCTCGGCGTCGGCCTGGTACTCGCAGCGCCGCGCAAAATCCATGCTCACGGCCAGAAAACGCGGCACGTACCAGCCCACGAACAGACGCAGCGGCGCGCTCGACAACGAGCGATGGCGCTCCAGCCGCTCGCTCGCCGCCTGCCATTGCAGCCGTGCGAAATACACGCGGCTGGCATAGCGGCCATGACGCTGGGCGATGTGCGCGCACTCATGCGCCAGGATCGCCGCACAGGCCCGCGGCGACAGCGTGTCGAGCAAGGGCAGGCCCAGCCACATCACGTTGCGCGTCCTGCGAAACAGTACGTGGTGCTGGCGGATACTGGCGTTGAAGTCGTCGTTCAGGTACACCGCATCCAGCGCAGGCGCGCCGAGTGCCAGGCGCAACCGCTCGATTTCCTCGAACAGCTGCGGCGCGTCCACTGCCTGCAGGGCGATGCCGTCCTCGCTGGAATCGGCACGCGTCGCAAAGGGCAGCTTGAGCATGCTGTAGCCGAACATGCCCGCTGGCAGGGTCACGAACCCGGCCAGCAGCCCCGCAGCACCGGGCAGCCACATGCACATCGCCAGCGGCAGCGCGCACAGGGCCAGCCCGCCCACCAGCAGAAAGCCGTTGCCCAGCAGCAGCCAGGCACGAAGTCGCAACCGTTGCAGTGCGGCCATGGGCGTTACTGCGCCGGCTTGGGCGGCAGGTCGTCGGCGCCGACCCTGCCACGCCCCAGGAACGCACCGAACACGCTGGTGACACTCTTGAGCAGGCTGTGGGAGTTGAGCACCTCGTACTGGACTTCTTGGATGCCTTCGTTGTCGGGCAACTGGGTCACGGCATGCTGCGCCCACTCGATGGCAGCGAAGCGGCTTTGCTGAACGCCCTGCCCGCGCAGGTAGGCCAGTGCGATCTCGGCACTGGTACGCGCCGAGACCCAGTCATCGTCACAGTCGACCAGCGAACGCAGGTACTTCACGCCGGTTTGCTGTTCTTCGGCAGTGCCGAAGTCGCGCAGCAGGATGCCGATGCGGATGCGCGCGCGCTGTTCTGCCCGCGACGATTGGCGGGCGCCTTCGAACAGGCGCAGCACCTCGTCGAGGTTGGCACGCACACGCATGTCCAGCTCGTCGTCGAAAAGCTTTTTCCAGGCCAGGTTGAACATGCTCTGCGGGCAGCCGTCCTGGGCACCGCGCTCCAGCCAGCGCAGGCTTTCGCTCTCGTCCACATAGCGTTGCGGGGCCTCTTCACGGGCACCGGTGTGTACCTCGTGCAGGAAATAGGCCGCGCCCGGCAGGCCACGCTCGCCCCATTGCACCGCCAGGAAGTAACCCTCGTCGTGGCGCCCACCGTCCCACAGGAATGACGGCAGGCTGACGATGTCCAGGCCCGAGTCACCCAGGTCGTGTTCGCCCAGCACCCGCGCGCGGTCCAGCAAGGCCGGTACACACTGCGGGTCCTTGTCGAAACCCCACAGGCCGAACTGGTGACCGACAGCCTTGATCGCCACCGGCACGCCCAACTCGTTCATCGCGCACATGCGCTCGACCGCCACCTTGAAGGCACCGGTTTCGTCGGCCATGTTGGCCACCATGGTGAGGTAGACGAAGCTGTGGAACGGCCCCTCGACATGGCGGAAGTACTCGCCTTCGGGGAAGGCCTGCACGCTCGCGACCTGCATCGCCATCGCACGTGGCTGGTTGTCCAGCGAATAGCTGCAGAACTGGCCGAAGTAACCCAGCGCATAACCGCGGTAGGCTGGCAGCAGGTCGCGCTGCAGCCAGGCCTCGAAGTGCTCGAGGTACTCGCGTGCAGCGTTGAATTCCTCCTTGGCGGGGTAATCCTCGTGGATGTCGTAGAACGCCAGCCAGCGGATCGCATTGCGCTGCGCCTCGCTCAGCGCGGCGCACAGCGGCCCGCTGGCAAAGCCTTCGATGTCTTCGTAGCTGCCGCCCCAGCGCGGCAACAGGTAGTTGGCATAGTTGAGCAGCGCTTCCAGGCAGTCCGGGCGCCACTCCATCACGCGGTGCAGCCAGTAATCCTGCCCCTGGTCCATCTCGTGCGCCTGGCGTTGCGGCAAGCCGGCCGGCAGCGCCGTGGGGGCCTGTTGCAATGGCGTCAGGCCGTAGTGGGCCAGGTGTTCGACCGCCATCTCCAGTGTTTCGGGGTCCTGGTTGTCGCTGGCCATGCCCTTGGCAGGCTCGCCACCGAACAGCGCGTTCAGCCACGCTGGCTCATGGAAATGCGCGCACAGCTCCATCAGGGTGACGCCTGCAGCCACCGGCTGCGGCGAACGTTCGAGCGCCGCCAGCAGGTGCACCGCCGACAGTTCACAGGCCAGCGCCGCGCCCAGCCAGCAGTCGTCGGTCACGCTGTTGGCCCAGCCGTTGCCGCGGATATTGCCGGCGCGGCCATAGCAGTAGTTGCCCAGGAACAGGCGCGGATGGAAGGCATCCGGGCAGGCGGCGACCCACGCCTGCAGAAAGCGTGCGATCTCCGGCGCCGGGGTCACACTGAAGTCGAACAGCGTGCCGGTGCGGGCGGTGTCCAGATAATGGTGGGTGCCAGGCTCGGCGCTGCTCCACTCGGCCTGCAGGGCATCGAAGTAGCTGTTCAGCTCGGCGAAGGACTCGGTACGAACCAGGTCACGCAGGTGGAGGCGAATATGGGGAATGTTGTGCAAGTGGCACCCTTCAAGTCCGTTTTAGCGAGCGCGTTCAGCGCAAAGGCGCTCATGATGGCGGCGAAGGCTAAACGACACTACCGATTGGATCCAGTCCAATTGAAAAAATCGCGGGTGTTAATGATTCTCGACCGGGCGCGAGCGGTACGGGGCGTTGAAAATGCGGGCAGGTGGACGGCATGCGGGCAATGCCGAAGGCCATCGACCAGGGCATCCCTGTCGATGGCCGCGCACTGGAGCGGGGGTTACAGCAGCACGCGCAGGCACTGCCCGGCGTGGTACAGCGAAAAGCCGGTTTCGTAGAAGCCGGTGCGCAGCAACGGGGCCGATACCGGTTTCATCGGGGCGAACGGGATCGGCAGTGCATCCGGATCGTCCTGCAGCAGGTACTGTGCGAAGGCCTTGCCGATCACAGTACCGGTGGTATTGCCACGGCCGTTGTAACCGGTGACCGCAACGATGCCCGGGGCCGGTTCGAACAGGCGCATCAGGTGGTCCGGGGTGAAGTCGATACAGCCGGTCCAGTGCATTTCCCAGTCGACCTTGCCCAGTTGCGGGAAGTAGTGCCCCTGGATGCGGTCGGCCCAGCTGCGCACGAACCACGCCGGCTTGTTGTCGACCCGGCCCATGCTGCCCAGCAGCAGGCGGCCCTGGTCGTCGCGACGGATGCTGCTGAGCACCGTGCGCGTGTCCCACGAGCCCTGGCCGTGCTTGAGCACGTTGTCGGCCGCAGCGCCCTGCAGGGGCTTGGAAGCCACCTGGTAGTAGTAGCCGCGAAAGTACTGCTTCTGCAACGCGGTCCAGTCGCCCTCGGTGTAGGCACCGGTGGAGATCACCACCTTGTCGGCGCTGACCGCGCCATGGGCAGTCTTCACCAGCCAGGCGCTGCCTTCGCGGGTGAGCCCGGTGACAGCGGACTGTTCGAACACCTGCCCACCCAGACGGCGTACCGCGGCGGCCAGGCCACGGGTGTAGCCCATGGGGTTGATGGTGCCGGCGCGGCGGTCGAGCAACGCGGCGGAAATTTTGTCGGTACCGCAGTATTCCTGGCACTGCGCACCGGTCAGCAGTTCGACGTCGGCACCGCGTCGGCTCCATTGCTGGTGACGCGACTGCAGGTCGGCTACGCCGTTGGCGTTGTGCGCCATGTGCAGGGTGCCTTCGTTGCGTGCCTGGCAGTCGATGCCCAGGCGTTCGATCATGGCGAACACCTCGGCCGGGGCTTCACCCAGTACCTTGTTCAGGCGGCTGCCCTGTTGCTGGCCCAGGGTGGCCTCGACATCGTCGGGGCGGATCCAGGTGCCGGCATTGACCAGCCCGACGTTGCGCCCCGAGCCACCATGGCCGATGACACGGGCTTCGAGCAGCGCGACGGACTTGCCCTGCTCGAGCAGGTTGATGGCCGTGCACAGACCGGTGATACCCCCGCCGATCACGCACACATCGGTCTTGATCTGTGCCGTCAGTGCGGCGGCAGGCGCCGCAGGCGGAGTGACGAACTCCCACAGACATTCTTGACGCAGGTCGGTCATGGCCGCCTCCGTTGGTTGGCCTTGGAACGGGAAGCACCCTTCACCGGCAAGGCCGGCCCCTACACGGTTGCGGTAGGAGCCGGCCTTGCCGGCGAAGGGGCCGACGCGGTTATCAGTCGAACACGATGCCCTGCGCCAGCGGTAGCTCGCGCGAGTAGTTCACGGTGTTGGTCTGACGACGCATGTAGGCCTTCCACGAATCGGAACCCGACTCACGGCCACCGCCGGTCTCTTTCTCGCCACCGAACGCGCCACCGATCTCGGCACCGCTGGTGCCGATGTTGACGTTGGCGATGCCGCAGTCGCTGCCCGCCGCGCTCTGGAAGCGCTCGGCCTCACGCAGGTCGGTGGTGAAGATGCACGAGCTCAGGCCCTGTGGCACTTCGTTGTTCAGGCGCAGCGCTTCATCGAATTCGTCATAGGCCAGCACGTAGAGAATCGGCGCGAAGGTTTCATGGCGCACCACCTCGCTCTGACCAGGCATCTCGACGATCGCCGGGCTCACGTAGTAGGCATCCGGGTACTGCTGCTGCAACTGGCGCTCGCCGCCGAACACGCTGCCGCCTTCATCACGGGCACGGGCCAGGGAGTCCTGCATGGCGGTGAACGAACCCTTGTCGATCAGCGGGCCGACCAGGTTGTCCTGGCGCGGGTCGCCGATACGTACCTTGGCGTAGGCGGCTTTGACGCGGGCCACCACTTCGTCCTTGATGGAGCGGTGCACGATCAGGCGACGCAGGGTGGTGCAGCGCTGCCCGGCGGTACCCACGGCGCTGAACAGAATGCCGCGCACGGCCAGGTCCAGGTCGGCGCTCGGGGCCAGGATCATTGCGTTGTTGCCACCCAGCTCGAGGATGCTGCGACCGAAGCGTGCCGCCACGCGTGGGCCGACTTCGCGCCCCATGCGGGTGCTGCCGGTGGCGCTTACCAGCGGTACGCGCGGGTCGTCGACCAGTGCCTGGCCGGCGTCGCGGTCGCCGATGATCAGCTGCGCCAGGCCTTGCGGCGCTTCGCCAAAGGCTTTCAGGGCTTTTTCGAACAGCGCCTGGCAGGCCAGTGCGGTCAGCGGGGTCTTTTCCGATGGCTTCCAGATCACGGCATTGCCGCATACCAGCGCCAGGGTGGTGTTCCACGCCCACACGGCCACCGGGAAGTTGAAGGCGCTGATCACGCCAACCACGCCCAGCGGGTGCCAGGTTTCACGCATGTGGTGGCCCGGGCGCTCGGAGGCGATGGTCAGGCCGTACAGTTGGCGCGACAGGCCGACGGCGAAGTCGCAGATGTCGATCATTTCCTGCACTTCGCCCAGGCCTTCCTGGGTGATCTTGCCGGCTTCGATGGATACCAGTTCGCCCAGTTGCGCCTTGTGCTCACGCAGCACTTCACCAAACAGGCGGATCAGCTCACCGCGACGCGGCGCCGGCACGTTGCGCCAGGCCAGGAAGGCCTGTTCGGCCTGTTCGATCTTGCCCAGTACCTGAGCCTTGGACTCCAGGTGCACCGAGGCAATCGCGCTGCCGTCGATCGGGGTGTGAACGGGATGGTTGCCATGGGTGTAGGCAGAGGCCGGTACACCCAGGCGGTCGAGCAATCCATCAACCATTATTCTTCTCCTGCAAGGCGGTGAGTGGTTGTAATTGGTGATGGGATCAGTATTAATCCGATCACTCTGGCGCTACAAACGACCTTTATTCTGCACATCATTCCGCCAGGTAATGATTCGACGGGTGAGTGATACCGCTATGTCCAAACGTCTGGTGCCGTCGATGGCCGCCCTGCAATGCTTCGAGGCGGCCGCCCGACACCTGAGCTTCACCCGCGCTGCGCAAGAGCTGCACCTGACCCAGAGCGCGGTGAGCAAGCAGGTGGCGCAGCTCGAAGACATGCTGCGCCATCACCTGTTCCTGCGGATCCGCCGACGCCTGCAGCTGACCCCGGCGGGCGCGCTGTACCTGGCCGAGGTGAACAAGATCCTCACCCAGGTCGACATGTCCAGCCGCTACATCCTGTCCTACGGTCAGCAGACCGAAGTGCTCAAGGTGGCCACCCAGCCGAGCTTCGGCGTGCGCTGGCTGATCCCGCACCTGAAGGGCTTCGGCAAGCGCTACCCGAATATACACCTGGATATCTGCAACGAGATGGAGCCTTTCGCCCTGCTGCAGAACACCGCCGACGTGGTGTTCTTCTATGGCCAGGGCACCTGGCCGGGGGCCACGTGCATCGAGCTGTTCGGCGACGAGGTGGTGCCGGTGTGCGCCCCGGAACTGCTGCAGGGGCATACCCTGACCGAGGCCGGCGAGCTGGCCGAGCGCGTGTTGCTGCAAAGCACCTCGCGCCCGGAGGCCTGGCACGAGTGGTTTCTGGAACAGGGCCTGCACTCGGCCAACAGCTACCACGGCCCGCGCTTCGATACCTTCTATATGTGCGTGGGCGCCGCGTTGTCGGGCTGCGGCGTGGCGCTGGTGCCGCGCTATCTGGTGGAGCAGGAACTGGCCGAGGGCAAGCTGGTGATACCGTGGCCCTACGCGATGCGCAGCAGCGGCGCGTACTTTGTGGCGTTCGCCGAGCATGCCGCCGAGGTACCCAAGGTGCGCAGCCTGGTGGAATGGATCCGTGAACAGGCGACCGCGCCGAGGTCCTGAATTACAGGAATGATCCCTCGAATTTTTTTCGCTTGTGCCCGGCCTGCATTCCTCGCTTTCATGTAAGGGTGACTTTTACCACCAGGAAGCTTTCGATGCCCGCTCAAGATTTCGTCAGCCCGGACAGCATTCGCGCGCAGTTTTCCGCGGCCATGTCGCTCATGTACAAGCAGGAGGTGCCGCTCTACGGCACCCTGCTGGAACTGGTGAGCGAGATCAATCAACAGGTGATGACCCAGCAGCCCAAGGTGGCCGAGGCGCTACGCTGGACCGGCGAGATCGAACGCCTGGACCAGGAACGCCACGGCGCCATCCGCGTCGGCACCGCCCAGGAACTGGCGACCATCGGCCGCCTGTTCGCGGTGATGGGCATGTACCCGGTGGGCTACTACGACCTCAGCTCGGCCGGCGTACCGGTGCACTCCACCGCGTTTCGCGCGGTGCACGAGCAGTCGCTGCACATCAGCCCGTTCCGCGTGTTCACCTCGCTGCTGCGCCTGGAGCTGATCGACAACCCGGCCCTGCGCGAGCTGGCCGCATCGATCCTGGCCAAGCGGCAGATCTTCACCCCGCGTGCCTTGCAGCTGATTGCCCAGTTCGAAGCCGACGCAGGCCTGAATGCCGCCGACGCCGAGGCGTTCGTCAATGAAGCACTGCACACCTTCCGCTGGCACCACGACGCGACGGTCACGGCCGAGCAGTACCAGCAACTGCACGACCAGCACCGCCTGATCGCCGATGTGGTGGCCTTCAAGGGCCCGCACATCAACCACCTGACGCCGCGCACCCTGGACATCGATGCGATCCAGGTCGGCATGCCGGCCAAGGGCATTCCGCCCAAGGCCGTGATCGAGGGCCCGCCACCGCGTCGTTGCCCGATCCTGTTGCGTCAGACCAGCTTCAAGGCCTTGCAGGAGCGCGTGGCATTCACCGACCAGCAGGGCAGCGAAGGGGGCAGCCATACCGCACGCTTCGGCGAGATCGAGCAACGCGGCGCGGCGCTGACCCCCAAGGGTCGCGTGCTGTATGACCAGTTGCTGGACGCAGCGCGGGCCGACCTGGGCGGCGTGCCGGCCGAGGCCAATGCCGAGCGCTACATGAGCCTGCTGGGCAAGCGTTTCGAAGCCTTCCCGGACGACCTGGCGCAGATGCGCGAGCAGGGGCTGGCGTACTTCCGCTACTTCCCGACCGAAGCCGGCCTGAGTGCCCGCGACCAGGCGCAGCGGCCGACCTCGCTGAGCGCGTTGATCGAAGCCGGGCATGTGCACTTCGAAGCCCTGGTATACGAGGACTTCCTGCCGGTGAGTGCGGCGGGGATCTTCCAGTCCAACCTGGGCGAAGGCGCGCAGAGCGAGTACGGCAGCAATGCCAACCGCGACGCGTTCGAGCAGGCGCTGGGCAAGTCGGTGCAGGATGAGCTGGCGCTGTATGCCGAGAGCGAGCGGCGCTCGCTGGCAGCGTGTGCGCAGGCGTTGAACCTGCCTGGGCTGATTTAACAGCTTCGCCGGCAAGGTCGGCTCCTACACTGCAGGAGCCGGCCTTGCCGACGAAGGGGCCCTCAATGCCCCACCTCAAACCGCCCCACTTCTGCCCGCAGCTGCCCCGCCAAGCCCTCCAGCTCCCGCGCCGTAGCCGCCAGGTTGGCTGCCACCTCGCGCTGCTCGCTGTTGGCCAGCGCAATACTCTGCAAGTTGCTGCTCAGCAACGTCGCCGTGCTGCTCTGCTCCTGAGTCGCGGTGGTGATCGCGGCAAACTGCTGCCCCGCCGCCCGGCTCTGCTCGTCGATGCGCGCCAAGGCCTCGGCGACCTTGGCATTGCGTTGCAAGCCGTCCTCCATCAAGCGGTTGCCCTGCTCCATGGTGCTGATGGCGTTGCCGGTCTCCTGCTGAATGCTGGCGATCATGCCGGAGATCTCGTCGGTGGCTTCGCGGGTGCGCGCCGCCAGGTTGCGCACCTCGTCCGCCACCACGGCGAACCCGCGCCCCTGCTCGCCCGCCCGTGCCGCCTCGATGGCCGCGTTCAGCGCCAGCAGGTTGGTCCGCTCGGCAATTGAGGTGATGGTGCCGACAATGCCGCCAATCTCCTTCGAGCGCACCCCAAGGGTATCGATCACTGTCGCGGTGCTGCCCAGCGCCTGCGCGATCTGCTGCAACGAGGTGGACGCTTCGTCCATCGATGCACGGCCAATGCGCGTCTGCTGCGCGTTGTCCTGGGCCATGCGTTCGGTGCTGCCCATGTTGTCAGCGATGTTCAGGGAGGTGGCGCTGAACTCCTCGACTGCACCGGCCATGCTGGTGATTTCGCCCGACTGCTGCTCCATGCCCTCGCAAGCACCCGACGACAGCCCCGCCAGCGCCTGAGCACGCTGGCTGACCTGCTGCGAGGCATCACGAATGTGCAGCACAGTGCTCGCCAGCGCTTCGCTCATCTGATTGAAACTGCGCGCCAGTTGGCCGATTTCGTCGTGGCTGGCCACCGCCAGGCGGGCACTCAGGTCGCCCGCGCCCAGGGCCTGGGCCTGACGCACCAGGTCGGCCAGCGGCCGCAGCTTGCGGCGCAGCAGCCACAGGGTGGCGCCCACCGCCAGCATCATGGCCAGCAGGCTGCCAATGGCCAACCTTGCGCCCACGCTCCAGGTCACGGCACGAATCTCGGCCTTGGGCATGCTTGCCAGTACTGTCCACGGGCCGTCGGCAAAGGGCATGGCCACGCTATAGAGGGTTTCGACCCCATCGTTCCAGAAGCGCCCTTCCCCTGCATGCGCAGCAAACCCGCCCAGTTGGTGGGCAGCCAGTGCCGTGTCGCTGACACCTGCCGGCGCCACCAACCAGTGTTGCTGTTCGTCCAGCAGCGCCAGCGACCCCGTCTGGCCGATACGGAAGCGCCGGAGGTTGTCGAACTGGGCGTTCTGCGCGTCCGTATAGTCGAAGCCGACGAACAGGACCGCGATGACCCGACCCGACACGTCACGCACCGGTGTGTACTGGGTCATATACGAGCGCTCGAACAGCACGGCACGCCCCACGTAGGGCTGCCCAGCCATCAGCCGCGCGTAGGCCGGGTGCTGGTGATCGAGCTGAGTGCCGATGGCGCGGCTGCCGTCCTGCTTGGTCAGCGATGTGCTGATACGAATGAAGTCCTCACCGCTGCGCACGAACACGGTGGCAACACCCGCCGTCATCTGGCGAAAGTCGTCAACCTCGCGAAAATCGTTGTTCAGCGCATGGTCCGCCAGGTACAGCGCCGGCGTGGCCACTCCGGCCACGCTGAGTGACTGGTCGGAGGCAAGCCGCAGCCCGCCGGCAAAGCGTTTTTCGAACAGGCCACTGAGGCGCTGGGTACTCTCGCGCAAGGTGCTGTGGAACGTGTCGAGCTGGTCGGCGAGCAGCCGTGCCTCGCTGGCCAGGTGTTCCTGGCGGGTGATCAGGTTGGCGCTGTCGAGCGAGCGCAGGGCAAACAGCGTACTGCCGGTAATGACGACCGCCAGCACGGCGGCCAGGGCAATACCGAGTTGCGAGGCAATTCGGGCACGGGGTTGGGACATGGAAGCTCCTGGCAATGGGGGCCGGATCATCCTGATCACGCTGCACCGTCGGCATGGGGAAGTGGAGCCATTCTGGTTGTGGCTCTCGACCCCACTGATTCGGCGGCGTCATCGATTACTTGAGTGCATCACAGGGATATTCTGCGCAAACGTTCAATCGCCGATGTTTGGCTCATTTGCCCCCAGTATCTGCACCTTGGGCAGGTCCATCGCACGGGCCTCGCCCTGCAGGAAGTCGCTGAGCCGGCGCAGACGCTCGCCACCGGGACGCGTGCGTGGCCACACCAGGTAGTAATTCAGGCCGCTGGCCACCGCCGTCGGCCAGGGCAGGCTCAGGCGCCGCTGGGCGACATCCTCGGCCACCATCAGCAAGTCCCCCATCGACACACCATACCCTCGCGCGGCAGCGATCATGCCCAGCTCGAGGGTATCGAACACCTGGCCGCCCTTGAGCGAGACCTGTTCGGTCAGCCCCATCTGCGCCAGCCAGCTGCGCCAGTCGCGCTTGTCGGGCGTGGGATGCAGCAGTTCGCAGGCCTTCAACTGCTCCACGTCCCAGGGCGTCTGATCAAGCAGCGCGGGCGCACCCACCGGTATCAGCAGTTCGGGGAACAGCGGGCTGACCTCCCAGTCCGGCGGAAAATGCCCGTCGCCCAACAGCACTGCGCAATCGAAGGGCTCATGGTTGAAATCCACATGGTCGACGTCCATCCAGGCACTGGTGAGCTGCACCTCGTTGCCCGGCTGCAAGTGGCGAAAACGGCTCAGGCGCGCCAGCAGCCAGCGCATGGTCAGGGTCGAAGGGGCCTTCATGCGGATCACCCCATCTTCGCTGTGCAGGGTGTTGCAGGCACGCTCAAGTGCGGCGAAACCCTCGCGCACACCGGGCAACAGCAGGCGCGCCGCCTCGCTCAACTGCAGGGTGCGGCCATTGCGCAGAAACAGCCGGCAGGCGAAGTGCTCCTCCAGCGTGCGGATGTGCCGGCTGACCGCACTCTGGGTTATCGATAACTCATCGGCGGCACGGGTGAAAGAACTGTGCCTGGCAGCGGCCTCAAACGCCCGCAAGGCGTAGAGAGGCGGTAAACGGCGTGACATGCGGGCGTGCTCCAGCAAGGAAATACGGGTTGGCACGGATCATACTCACATGAGTTTTAATCATGCCAATGATCGTTTTTATCCTTTTGTGCAATGGCCCGCAAAGGCCGAGAATCCACGGCTCACCCTTCCCTTTTCAGGAGCTGCATCATGCAGGCTGCGCCCGTTACCGAACTCAAGGCATTGCTACGGCTGGCCGGGCCGCTGATCGCCTCGCAGTTGGCGCACATGCTGATGCTGCTCACCGACACCCTGATGATGGCCAAAATCAGCCCCGAGGCCCTGGCTGGTGGCGGGCTGGGCGCGGCCAGCTATTCCTTCGTGTCGATCTTCTGCCTGGGAGTGATTGCCGCCGTCGGTACCCTGGTCGCGATTCGCCAGGGCGCGGGCGACAACCCCGGTGCCACGCGCCTGACCCAGGCCGGGCTATGGCTGGCCTGGGGCATGGCCATCGTCGCCGCGCTGGTACTGTGGAACCTGTCGCCGGTGCTGCTGATGCTGGGCCAGACACCGGGCAACGTGGCCTTTGCCAGCCAGTTCCTGCTGGTGCTGCCGCTGGCCCTGCCCGGCTACCTGAGCTTCATGGCGTTGCGCGGGTTCACCAGTGCACTGGGGCGTTCGACGCCGGTGATGGTGATCAGCCTGGTCGGCACCGTGGTCAATTTCCTGCTCAACTACGCCTTGATCGAAGGCATGTTCGGCCTGCCGAAGCTGGGCCTGATGGGCATCGGCCTGGTGACCGCGTTGGTGGCCAATGCCATGGCCATCGCACTGGCGCTGTACATCCGCCGCCACCCGGCCTACGCGGACTTCCCGATACGCCAGGGCCTGAGCCGCCCGCACCTGCCGGCGTTGCGCGAGCTGTGGCGCCTGGGCCTGCCGATTGGTGGCACCTACACCGTGGAGGTCGGGCTGTTTGCCTTCGCAGCGCTGTGCATCGGCACCATGGGCACCACCGACCTGGGCGCGCACCAGATCGCCCTGCAGATCGTCTCGACCGCGTTCATGATCCCGGCGGGCCTGTCATACGCGGTGACCATGCGTGTGGGCCTGCATTACGGCGCCGACCGCCTGCTGGCGGCGCGTCAGGCCGGGCGCGTGGGCATCGGTTTTGGCGCGGCGATGATGCTCGGTTTCTCGCTGCTGTTCTGGCTGATGCCCGAGGCGCTGGTGGGGCTGTTTCTGGACCGCCAGAACCCGGCCTTCGCCGATGTGATCCGGGTGGCGGTGAGCCTGTTGATGGTGGCGGCGTGGTTCGAGCTGTTCGACGGTATTCAGACCATCGCGATGGGCTCTATTCGCGGGCTCAAGGACGCCAAGACCACGTTCCTGGTGGGGTTGGCCGGGTACTGGCTGATCGGCGCACCGGCGGCGTGGGTGTTCGCGTTTCCCATGGGCGGCGGCGCGGTAGGCGTGTGGTGGGGGCTGGCGCTGGGGTTGGCGTGTGCGGCAATCGGGCTGACGGTGGCGTTCGAGTGGCGGATGCGGCGGTTGCTGGGCAGTTCGCAGATGGCACAGATTTCTGTACAACCTTGAGGGCCTGTTCGCCGTCAAGGCCGGCTCCTACCCTGTTTCGCGCATGCCGGCGACGGGGGCTACAGCGCCACTGCGCCCTGCCCCGCCCCCTGCACCAGATACTCGACCAGTTGCTCGATCGGCAACGGCCGGCTGATCAGAAAGCCCTGCACCTGGTCGCAGCCAAAGCTGCGCAGCAACGCCAGCTGTTCCTCGGTCTCCACGCCCTCGGCCACCACCTCCAGGTTCAGGTTGTGCGCCAGGTTGATCATGGCGTGCACCAGCTTGCGGTTCTCTTCGCGCTGCTCCATGCCACCGACAAAGCTGCGGTCGACCTTGAGCAGGGCGATCGGCAGGCTGTTCAGGTGCACGAACGACGAAAAGCCGGTGCCGAAGTCATCCAGCGAAAACCGCACCCCCAAGCGTCCCAGCGCGTCCATCGTCTGCTTGACCAGGTCGTTGCGCCGCATCACTGCGGTCTCGGTCAGCTCGAACTCCAGCCAGCCCGCATCCACCCCGTGCTCGACGATCAGCCGCCCCAGCGTGGCCAGCAGCTGGCTGTCCTGAAACTGGCGAAATGACAGGTTGACCGCCATGTGCAATGGCGCCAGCCCCTGCTCGCGCAGTGCCTGCATGTCGCGCAGGGCACGCGAGATCACCCAGTACCCCAGCGGCACGATCAGCCCGCTCTGCTCGGCCAGCGGCACGAATTCGCTCGGTGGCAGCAGGCCACGCTCGCTGTGGCGCCAGCGCACCAGTGCCTCCAGGCCGACGATGCGCCCGTCGCTCAGGTCCAGGCGTGGCTGGTAGTGCAGTTCCAGTTCGTCGCGGCGCAGGCCTCGGCGCAGCTCGCTTTCCAGGTCGGCCAGGCTGCGTGCGTTGCGGTTGATGCGCTCGTTGAAGATGTGAAAGGTGCAGCCCTGGGTGCTCTTGGCCTGCTGCATGGCGATGTGCGCGTGCCACATCAGCGGGTCGGCACCAGCCTGCGCACGGGCATGCGCCACGCCCAGGCTGCACCCCAGCAGCAGGCTTTCGCCGTCTATCCAGTAGGGTTCGGCCAGGGCCTCGGTGATGCGCTCGGCCATCCACTCGGCACGCTGCGGCTCGCGCCGGGTGTCGATCAGCAGGGCGAACTCGTCGCTGCCCAGGCGCGCCACCTGATCGCCTGCCTCGAGCTGGCGCTTGAGCCGGCTGACCACCTGCAGGATCAGGCGGTCACCGGCCTGGTGGCCGAGGGCATCGTTGGCGTGGCGGAAGTTGTCCAGGTCCAGGTGCCCGAGGGCCACACCGCGTCCGTCGTTTTCGGCCAGGCGCGCGGCCAGCAGGGTCTGGAAGCCCTGGCGGTTGGCAATGCCGGTCAGCGGGTCCTGCTCGGCCAGGCGCTGCAGGGTGGCTTCGAGCACACCTCGCTCGCGCACATGGCGCAGGCAGCGGCGCAGCATGTCGCCGCTCAACTGCTCGAACACCAGCCAGTCGCTCACACCCGGCGGCGCCTCGCTCGGCTCCTGCTCCAGCAGCAGCACCATGGGCAGGTCGCAACGCCCGGGCGCCGGCTGCAAGCCCGGGGTGGCCAGCACCAGCGCGTTGCGGTCGCGGGCGAACAGGCTGTCGACCGCGTCCCAGCCGGGTGCGGTCACCAGCACCGCGCCACCGCCCAGCGGCAGCAGGCATTCACCAAGGGCAACGGCCCAGTGCGGCCCGTCCGCCAGCAGAAGCAGACGCAACGGTTCGACAAGCGTAGACAAGCTGGCTCCTTAGCACGAGAACGCGGTCAATGACGATGTGGGCGGGATGCTCGATCCTGAACCATCAAATGTAAATGGTTTTCACTTTAACTCACGACATTCCTTCGTCCTGATCCCGCGGTATTTCGCCACGCATCCTGCGGGAAAGTATCAAAAGCGGCAAATTAAGATCGCGTGGTACGTCACACTGTCAGACGGTCGCGGCACAATTGCTCTGCGCCTGCTAAAATGCCCGGCTATTTTTCAGCGACCCCCGGTTAACGTCATGTCCCGACTCAACCCCCGGCAACAGGAAGCCGTGAGCTACGTCGGCGGCCCTCTTTTGGTGCTCGCCGGTGCTGGCTCCGGCAAGACCAGCGTGATCACGCGCAAGATCGCCCACCTGATCCAGAACTGCGGCATCCGTGCCCAGTACATCGTGGCCATGACCTTCACCAACAAGGCGGCGCGCGAGATGAAGGAGCGCGTGGGCACCCTGCTGCGCGGCGGCGAGGGGCGCGGCCTAACGGTATCGACCTTCCACAACCTTGGCCTGAACATCATTCGCAAGGAGCATGAACGGCTGGGCTTCAAGCCGGGTTTCTCGATTTTCGACGAAACCGACGTCAAGGCCCTGATGACCGACATCATGCAGAAGGAATACTCCGGGGACGATGGCGTCGACGAGATCAAGAACATGATCGGCGCCTGGAAGAACGACCTGATCCTGCCGCCCGAGGCCCTGGAGAACGCGCGCAACCCCAAGGAGCAGACCACCGCCATCGTGTATGCGCACTATCAGCGCACGCTCAAGGCGTTCAACGCGGTGGACTTCGACGACTTGATCCTGCTGCCGGTCAAGCTGTTCCAGGACCACCCCGACATTCTGCAGAAGTGGCAGAACAAGGTGCGCTACCTGTTGGTAGACGAATACCAGGACACCAACGCCAGCCAGTACCTGCTGGTGAAGATGCTGATCGGTACGCGCAACCAGTTCACCGTGGTGGGCGACGACGACCAGTCGATCTATGCCTGGCGCGGCGCGCGCCCTGAAAACCTGATGCTGCTCAAGGACGACTACCCGTCCCTGAAGGTGGTGATGCTGGAGCAGAACTACCGCTCCACCAGCCGCATCCTGCGCTGCGCCAACGTGCTGATCTCCAACAACCCCCACGCCTTCGAGAAGCAGCTGTGGAGCGAGATGGGCCACGGCGACGAGATCCGCGTGATCCGCTGCAAGAACGAGGAAGCCGAGGCCGAGCGCGTGGCCATGGAGATCCTCAGCCTGCACCTGCGTACCGACCGCCCGTACAGCGACTTCGCCATCCTCTACCGCGGCAACTACCAGGCCAAGCTGATCGAGCTGAAGTTGCAGCACCACCAGATCCCCTACCGCCTGTCGGGCGGCAACAGTTTCTTCGGGCGCCAGGAAGTAAAAGACCTGATGGCCTACTTCCGCCTGCTGGTGAACCCGGACGACGACAACGCCTACCTGCGCGTGATCAACGTGCCGCGCCGCGAAATCGGCTCCACCACCCTGGAAAAACTCGGCAACTACGCCACCGAACGCAAGGTGTCGATGTATGCCGCCAGCGAGGAGCTGGGCCTGGGCGAGCACCTGGACAGCCGCTTCACCGATCGCCTGCAGCGCTTCAAGCGCTGGATGGACAAGGTGCGCGAGCAGGTCGCGCTGGAAGACCCGATCGCCGCGCTGCGCAGCATGGTGACCGACATCGACTACGAGAACTGGATCCGTACCAACAGTTCCAGTGACAAGGCCGCGGACTTTCGCATGGGCAACGTCTGGTTCCTGATCGAGGCGTTGAAAAACACCCTCGAGAAGGACGAGGAAGGCGGCATGACCATCGAGGAAGCCATCGGCAAGCTGGTGTTGCGCGACATGCTCGAACGCCAGCAGGAAGAGGAAGAAGGCGCCGAGGGCGTGCAGATGATGACGCTGCATGCCTCCAAGGGCCTGGAGTTTCCCTACGTGTTCATCATGGGCATGGAAGAGGAAATCCTCCCGCACCGCTCCAGCATCGAGGCCGACACCATCGAGGAGGAGCGGCGCCTGGCCTACGTGGGCATCACCCGCGCACGCCAGACCCTGGCCTTCACCTTTGCCGCCAAGCGCAAGCAGTACGGCGAGATCATCGATTGCGCGCCAAGCCGCTTCCTCGATGAATTGCCCGATGACGACCTGGCCTGGGAAGGCCTGGACGATACACCCACGGAAGTCAAAGCCGTGCGTGGCAATACGGCCCTGGCCGATATCCGCGCCATGCTCAAACGATAGATAATCCACCTTTGCCCTGGCTTGTTGCCGGGGCCTTTTGGCTACATCGAGGAATTACACCAGTGGAAGCACTGCACCAGAAGATTCGCGAAGAAGGCATCGTGCTTTCCGATCAGGTTCTCAAAGTCGATGCGTTTCTCAACCATCAGATCGACCCTGCGCTGATGCAACTGATTGGCGACGAGTTCGCCCGTCTGTTCGCCGATGCGGGCGTGACCAAGATCGTCACCATCGAGGCCTCGGGGATTGCCCCGGCGGTGATGACCGGTTTGAAGCTGGGCGTGCCGGTGATCTTCGCCCGCAAGCACCAGTCGCTGACCCTGACCGAGAACCTGCTGGTGGCTTCGGTGTACTCGTTCACCAAGCAGACCGAGAACACCGTGGCGATTTCGCCGCGTCACCTCAACAGCAGCGACCGCGTGCTGGTGATCGACGACTTCCTGGCCAACGGCAAGGCGTCGCAGGCGCTGATCTCGATCATCAAGCAGGCCGGCGCAACCGTGGCCGGGCTGGGCATCGTGATCGAGAAGTCGTTCCAGGGCGGACGTGCCGAGCTGGACAGCCAGGGCTATCGCGTCGAATCGCTGGCCCGGGTGAAGTCGCTGGACGGTGGTGTGGTCAGCTTTATCGAGTAAGGCTTACCGACCGCTTCGCCAGCAAGGCTGGCTCCTACAGGTGCTCCACCGCCTGCAGGAGCCGGCCTTGCCGGCGAAAGCGCTCTACGCGGTAGCCTGCAAAGCCGCCAGCAGCAACCGCTGGTACAGGTCCTCCTTCAGCCCGTCCGGCTCGCTCAGGCCCATGCGCCGCAGATGCTCGGGATACCGCTCCGGCCCCGGCGCATCCAGTGCCGCCTTGCCCAGCTCCAGCGCCTCGCTCAACTTGAACTTGCTCTTGAGCCAGTTCAGCGCGCGCAGCAGGTCCTTCTCTTCAGCGGTGAAATCGCTGCCCAGCGGATACTCGGCAAACAACCGCGCATGCCGCCCACGCAATGCCTCAAGCCGCTGCGGCGTGTTCTGCGTGAAGCGCGCATCCAGCTCGAAATCCTGCGCCAGCTTGCCGGCCTTTTTCGCCTGCTCCATCAGCCCGGGCTGAAACCGCGAATCGCTGATCGCCAGCAACCGCGCAATCACCTCGGCGTCGGTCTGCCCGCGCAGGTCGGCAATGCCGTACTCGGTCACCACGATATCGCGCAGATGCCGCGGGATGGTGCAGTGCCCGTAGGTCCACAGCAGGTTGGAACTGACCTCCCCGCCGGCTTCGCGCCAGCTGCGCAGCAGCAGGATGGAACGCCCGCCTTCCAGCGCATGGGCCTGGGCGACGAAGTTGTACTGCCCGCCCACCCCGCTCAGTACGCGACCGTCCTCGAGCTGGTCGGCCACCCCCGCACCCATCAGGGTCATGGTGAACACCGTGTTGATGAAGCGTGCATCGCGGCGCTGTTCGCGCTTGAGGGCCTCGTCGCCGTACAGCTCGTTGATGAAGCTGATCGCGTGCATGGCAAAGGATTTGCGCTGCGCCAGCGGCATCTCGCGCAGGCGCTGGTAGAACGCCTGCGGCCCGAGGAAGAAACCGCCATGCACCAGCACCCCGTCGGCCACCGGCCGGCGCACCACGCCCGCCTCCGCCAGCGCGAGCAATCCGTTCACGAACATCTCGCTGCAGCCATACAGGCCCTGGGCAAACGGCGCAGTGCCGCCTTCACGCTCGATCAGCACCTGCCAGGGCGCCAGGTCGAGGTCGGCGAGCAGCGCCTGGTACTCCGGCGCATCCCCCTGGCGCGCCAGCAACGCGGCGGCCAGCGCATCGCCCATGGCGCCGATGCCGATCTGCAAGGTGCCGCCGTCGCGCACCAGGGTGCTGGCGTGCACGCCGATGAAGTGGTCCTGGGTGGTGACGGGCATGTTCGGCGTGGAGAACAGCCGAGTGGTTTCCGGGGCGTCGATCAACAGGTCGAAATCGTCCTGCGCCAGTTCGCTGTCGCCCGGCATGTAGGGCAGCTCGTCGTGCACGTGCCCCAGCATCAGGATGGTTTCGCCGGCTGCACGCCGGCGCGCGATCATCGGCAGCAGGTCGAGGGTGATGTCGGGGTTGCAGCTCAGGCTCAGGTGCCCGGGGCGCTCGGGGTGGGCGGCAACGATCTGCGCCACCAGGTTCAGGCCCTTGGCATTGATGTCGCGGGCCGCATGACTGTAGTTGCTGCTGACGTAGTCCTGCTGGGCCATGTGGCTGTGCAGCATGCTGCCCGGCTGCATGAAGAACTGCTCGACGCGGATGTTGGCCGGCAACCGGTCGCGGCGCAGGTCCTGCAGGTAGTCGAGTTCGGGGTAGTCGGCGAACACGCGCTCCACGAAGGGTTCGAGAAAGCGCCGCTGCAGGCCATCACCCAGGTCCGGGCGGCCCAGGCTCAGTGCGGTGTAGATTGTCAGTTGCCGCTCGGGCAGCTCACGCACCCGTGCATACAGCGCATTGACGAAGCGGTTGGGCTTGCCCAGGCCCAGTGGCAGGCCCATGTGGATGTGCGCCGGCAAACGCGCCAGCACTTCGTCCACGGCGATCTCGATCGAACAGCGGTGCGCCATCTCGGCCTCCTAGGCATCCGTGATTCCAGGGTTGGACCGAGCATGCCCCGCGTTTGCTGCAATGGCCAGCGTCAGAAACGACAAAGCCCGCACGTGGCGGGCCTTGTAGCTGCAGCGTCGGGCTTACTTGAGGCCGGACATCTTCTCGATGGCGGCCTTGAGGTCGTCATCCGAGCAGTCGGCACAGGTGCCTTTTGGCGGCATGGCGTTGATGCCGGTGATGGCCTTGGCCAGGATGCCGTCCAGGCCGCCCTGATGGTCGGCGCGCTCTTTCCAGGCGGCGGTATCGCCGATCTTCGGTGCGCCCAGCAGACCGCTGCCATGGCACGCGTTGCAGTGCTTGGCGATGACTTCATCCGGGGTCTTGGCACCGCCACCGCCGGCAGTGGCGGCCACTTCCATGCCCTTGCATTCCTGCCCTTGTACACACACCTGACCGACCGGCTCCAGCCGCTTGGCGATGTCGTCATTGGTCACAGCCTGGGCGTTGACGGCCCATAGGGCTACTACGGCTGCTGGTACGGCCAGCATTGTCTTGATTAGATTCACGCGTACACCCTCATGGTGGCTAGTCACGCCCGCGGCCACGGTTTCGCAGGCCGCGCAAGTATAGCGGGAACCCCGCCTCACCGAAACAACCCTAAAGACCAAAGGGGTTTAGCCGCGACAATCCGCCGCGCATTGGCGACGCGCGTGGGCTCAGAAGTTGGCCGGGGTGGCGGCACTGATCAGCCGGGCCGGCTCATCGTAGGGATTGCGGAATCGATGCGGCTTGGTGCTCTCGAAATAGTAGCTGTCGCCCGCCTCGAGGATGAAGGTTTCAAGCCCCACCACCAGTTCCAGGCGCCCTTCGAGCAGGATGCCGGTCTCTTCGCCGTCGTGGGTGAGCATCTCTTCGCCGGTGTCGGCACCGGGCGGGTAGATCTCGTTTAGAAAGGCAATGGCGCGGCTGGCGTGGGCCTTGCCGACCAGCTTCATGGTGACTGCGCCGTCGGATATATCGATCAGTTCGTTGGCCTTGTACACGATCTGGGTCGGGTTCTCGGGCTGCAGCTCTTCGGAAAAGAACTCCACCATCGACATCGGAATACCGCCCAGCACCTTGCGCAGCGAGCTGATCGAAGGGCTCACGCTGTTCTTCTCGATCATCGAGATGGTGCTGTTGGTCACGCCCGCCCGCTTGGCCAGCTCGCGTTGAGACAGGCCTTTGAGCTTGCGAATGGCTTGCAGTCGTTCACCGACGTCCAAGGCCTGGGCCCTCCTAAACGAACACGTGGGGTCGAAATTGAACGGTATCATCGCAACAGCGTTCAGTATTTACAACACTTCGACCCGCAGCCCGTCCGCTTTGGCGCCTCAATTGCCGCTGTACACCATCGGCACCCGACGCAGGTTGCAGAAGATCTGATACGGGATGGTGCCCGCCTGGATCGCCACGTCGCTGGCCAGCACGTGCTTGCCCCACAACTCCACCGGGCTGCCCAGCCCGGCCTCGGGCACATCGGTGAGGTCGATGCACAGCATGTCCATCGACACGCGGCCAATCAGCTGGCTGCGCTTGCCGGCCACCAGCACCGGGGTACCGGTGGGTGCCAGGCGCGGGTAGCCGTCGGCGTAGCCCATGGCGACCACGCCCACGCGGGTGGGGCGCGGGCTGATGAATTTCGCGCCGTAGCCCACCGGCTCGCCGGCCGGCAGTTCGCGCACGCAGATCACTTTGGATTCCAGGGTCATCACAGGCTGCAGGCGCTGAGCCTGGGCCTGCGGCACCTCGAAGGGCGTGGCGCCATACAGCATGATGCCCGGACGCACCCAGTCGCTGGGCACCTGCGGCCAGCCCAGCACCGCCGGCGAGTTGCGCAGGCTGACCTCGGCACTCAGGCCCTGGCGCGCGGCTTCGAACACCGCCACCTGCTCGCTGCTGGCCGTGCTGTCGAGTTCGTCGGCACGGGCGAAGTGGCTCATCAGCACGATGCGCGCCACCTTGCCGCTGGCCAGCAGACGCTGGTAGGCGCCGTGGTAGTCCTTGGGGTGCAGGCCGACGCGGTGCATGCCGGTGTCGAGCTTGAGCCACACGGTGATCGGGCGGGTCAGGCCGGCCTGTTCGATGGCTTCGAGCTGCCACAGCGAATGCACCACGCACCACAGGTCCTGCTCGGCAATCAGGGGCAGCTCGCTGGCTTCGAAAATGCCCTCGAGCAGCAGCACCGGGGCCTTGATGCCGGCAGCACGCAGCTCCAGCGCCTCTTCGATGCAAGCCACGGCGAACCCGTCGGCCTCGCCCTCCAGCGCCTGGGCGCAGCGCACCGCGCCGTGCCCGTAGGCGTCGGCCTTGATCACGGCCAGCGCCTTGGCGCCGGTCAGTTCGCGGGCGAGTTGATAGTTGTGGCGCAGCGCTTGGAGATCGATCAGGGCACGGGCGGGACGCATGACGGCAGCCTTCTGGCAGTCGGGTGAGTTGGGAAACGGATTACGGCAGGGCGGCGACGATCGAGATCTCGACCAGCATCTGCGGATTGCACAGCCGGGCCTGAACGGTGGCGCGGGCCGGGGCATTGCCTTTGACCAGCCACTGGTCCCACACCGTGTTCATGGCCTGGAACTGGGTGTCGATGTCGCTGAGGTAGATGGTCGCCGACAGCACGCGGCTCTTGTCGGTACCGGCCAGGTCCAGCAGCCGCTCGATGTTGGCCAGCACCTCGCGGGTCTGCTGGCCGACGTCGCCGTTCAGGTCATTACCCACCTGGCCCGACAGGTAGACGGTGCCGTTGTGGGTAACGATCTGGCTCATGCGCTCATTGGTGAGCTGGCGCTGGATTGACATGCTTTGCAGTCTCCTGACTGTTGCTGTAGCGGGAAATGTCGAGGCCTTCGGCGCTGATCTGCGGCTTCTTGCGCGCCATCAGGTCGGCCAGCAGGCGACCCGAACCGCACGCCATGGTCCAGCCGAGGGTGCCGTGGCCGGTGTTCAGGAACAGGTTGCGAAACGCCGTGGCGCCCACGATCGGCGTGCCGTCGGGGGTGGTCGGGCGCAGGCCGGTCCAGAAGCTGGCCTGGCTCAGGTCGCCGCCGCGAGGATAAAGGTCGTTGACGATCATCTCCAGCGTTTCGCGCCGACGCGGGTTGAGCGACAGGTCGAAACCGGCGATCTCGGCCATGCCGCCGACGCGGATGCGGTTGTCGAAGCGGGTGATCGCGACCTTGTAGGTCTCGTCGAGAATGGTCGAGGTCGGGGCCATGGCCGGGTCGGTGATCGGCACGGTCAGCGAGTAGCCCTTGAGCGGGTACACCGGGGCCTTGATGCCCAGCGGCTTGAGCAGTTGCGGCGAGTAGCTGCCCAGGGCCAGCACGTAGCGATCGGCGGTTTCCAGCTTGCCGTCGATCCATACGCCGTTGACCCGGTCGCCCGCGTGATCGAGGCGCTCGATGTTCTGCCCGAAGCGGAATTCCACGCCCAGGTCGCGCGCCATTTCGGCCAGGCGCGTGGTGAACAGCTGGCAGTCGCCGGTCTGGTCGTTGGGCAGGCGCAGGGCACCGGCGAGGATGTCGGTGACATTGGCCAGGGCAGGCTCCACGCGGGCAATGCCGTCGCGGTCGAGCAGCTCGTAGGGCACACCGGACTGTTCCAGCACGGCGATATCCTTGGCCGCGTTGTCCAGTTGCGCCTGGGTGCGGAACAGCTGGGTGGTGCCCAGGGTGCGGCCTTCGTAGGCAATGCCGGTTTCGGCACGCAGCTCGTCGAGGCAGTCGCGGCTGTACTCGGACAGGCGCACCATGCGCTCCTTGTTCACCGCATAGCGGTTGGCCGTGCAGTTGCGCAGCATCTGCGCCATCCACAGGTACTGGTCGATGTCGGCGGTGGCCTTGATGGCCAGCGGGGCGTGGCGCTCGAGCAGCCACTTGATGGCCTTGAGCGGCACACCGGGTGCAGCCCAGGGCGAGGCATAACCCGGCGATACCTGGCCAGCGTTGGCGAAGCTGGTTTCCATGGCCACCGCCGGCTGGCGATCGACCACCACCACTTCAAACCCCTGACGAGCCAGATAGTAGGCACTGGCGGTCCCGATGACGCCGCTACCAAGTACCAGAACGCGCATGTTGTTATCCCTCGAGGCGGCGTACCGCACACATTTGTTGTTTAAGGCATGGATGGGCGCAGTATAGGAAGGTAGAGGCAGTGCTTTTCACTATATAAAAGCCTATATTTGGCGAGAATTCTCGGCAGGGTCGGCTTTTACGGAGGGGCATCCACTATGAGAACCCAGCATCAAAGCAAACGTGAACTGGACAAGATCGACCGCAACATCCTGCGCATCCTGCAGACCGACGGGCGCATCTCGTTCACCGAACTGGGCGAGAAGGTCGGCCTGTCGACCACCCCGTGCACCGAGCGGGTCCGGCGTCTGGAGCGCGAAGGCATCATCATGGGCTACAACGCCCGGCTCAACCCGCAGCACCTCAAGGGCAGCCTGCTGGTGTTCGTCGAGATCAGCCTGGACTACAAGTCGGGGGACACTTTCGAAGAGTTTCGCCGCGCGGTGCTCAAGCTGCCCCACGTATTGGAATGCCACCTGGTATCGGGCGATTTCGACTACCTGGTGAAGGCGCGCATCTCGGAGATGGCCTCGTACCGCAAGCTGCTGGGCGACATCCTGCTCAAGCTGCCACACGTGCGCGAATCCAAGAGCTACATCGTGATGGAAGAGGTGAAGGAAAGCCTCAACCTGCCGATCCCGGACTGAGCCTTACACCAGCACCTGGCGGGTGCTGGCGATGTACTGGTGCACCAGGCGCTCGGCCTGCGGGTCGATCATCTCGGCAGGGCCGCGACCATTGGGGCACGGCAGGCGCGGGGTGGTGCCGAACAGGCGGCAGATCAGCGGCCGCTCCTCGTACACGGTGCAGCCCTCGGGGCCCAGGTGCACACAGTTGAGCTCATCCAGCGCGGCCTGTTGCTCGGCCGCGCTCTTGCGTGGCAGGCGCGCCATTTCCTCGCTGGAGGTGGTCACCGGGCCGCAGCAATCGTGGCAGCCCGGCACGCAGGCGAACGACGGGATCTGCTCACGCAGGAAGCGGATCTTGTGACTGTTGCAACTCATGGCAGACTCGTGGCGGGAAAGGCTGAAGCGCCATTTTGCCCCACGGTTGCCTGCCGATCAAAGCACCGCCTATGCTGTGTCAAATTTTCCACACAGCCCTACCAGGATCCTTCAAACGTGCATACCACTTCCTACTACGCTGCCCACAGCGCCGGGCAACCGGCGTACCCGCCCCTGCAAGGCGAGCTGAACTGTGATGTGTGCGTGGTGGGCGGCGGCTTTTCGGGCCTCAATACCGCCATCGAACTGGCCGAACGCGGCCTGAGCGTGGTGCTGCTCGAAGCGCACAAGATCGGTTGGGGCGCCAGTGGACGCAATGGCGGGCAGCTGATTCGCGGGGTCGGACACGGCCTGGACCAGTTCACCCCGGTGATCGGCAGCGAGGGAGTGCGCAGCCTCAAACTGATGGGCCTGGAGGCAGTGGACATCGTGCGCCAGCGCATCGAACGCCATGCCATCGACTGCGACCTGACCTGGGGCTATTGCGACCTGGCCAACAAGCCACGGGAATTCGAGGGCTTCAGCGAAGAGATCGACGAGCTGCGCGGACTGGGCTACACCCATGAGCTGCGCCTGGTGCAGCCCGACCAGATGCACACGGTGGTCGGCTCGCGTCGCTACGCCGGCGGCCTGGTGGACATGGGCTCGGGGCACCTGCACCCGCTGAACCTGGCGCTGGGCGAGGCCGAGGCCGCGCGCCAGCTGGGCGTGCAGGTGTTCGAGCATTCCCGTGTCACCCGCATCGAGCACGGCCCGCAGGTGCATGTGCACACCGCCAAGGGCTCGGTGCGGGCGAACACGCTGGTGCTGTGCTGCAATGCCTACATCAACGACCTGGACCGCGAGCTCAGTGGCAAGGTGCTGCCAGCCGGCAGCTACATCATCGCCACCGAACCGCTGAGCGAAGCCCTGGCCAACGAGTTGCTGCCGCAGAACATGGCGGTGTGCGACCAGCAGGTGACCGTGGACTACTATCGCCTCTCGGCCGACCGGCGCCTGCTGTTCGGTGGCGCCTGCCACTACTCGGGGCGCGATCCGCAGGACATCGGCGCCTACATGCGGCCCAAGATGCTCAAGGTGTTCCCGCAACTGGCCGACACCCGCATCGAATACCAGTGGGGCGGCATGATCGGCATCGGCGCCAACCGCCTGCCGCAGATCGGCCGCCTGCGCGACCGGCCCAACGTTTACTACGCCCAGGCCTATGCCGGCCACGGGCTCAACGCCACGCACCTGGCCGGGCGGCTGCTGGGCGAGGCGATCAGCGGCCAGCAGAGCGGGCGCTTCGACCTGTTCGCCCAGGTGCCGCACATCACCTTCCCTGGCGGCAAGCACCTGCGCTCGCCGCTGTTGGCGCTGGGCATGCTGTGGCACCGCCTCAAGGCACTGGCCTAGGGTCTCCAGAATGGCCTGAGACCTTCCTTCACGGCCTGTTCGCGGGTCAGGCCGATATCGCGCAGCTGCTCGGCATCGAGCTGCAGCAGCGCATGGCGTGAACGCCACCGCCGCATCATCACAGCCCAGCGACTCGGGCTGGCGGGCGCCTCATGTCGTGCCACCTCGCCTTTGGTGCACAGTGGCAGGCCTGCATCGCTCGCGCCGTTCATCGTTTCATTCCTCCAGGGTGGGTAACCGTGCAGCCATGATGCGCGGGTGCTGCAAGGCATTACAGATTCAACCGCCAGGTATTATTTCCATACAGATGTGTCGATAATGGCGCTGAATGCTGTATTTTTGCCCAATCTGTACCGGTTTCCAGCCGCTTTCCCGCCCAGGAGTACGCCTTGACCCTCTACGTCAACCTCGCCGAACTGATTGGCGCACGCATCGAGCAGGGCCTCTACCGCCCCGGCGACCGCCTGCCGTCGGTGCGGGCCCTGAGCGTCGAGCATGGCGTGAGCCTGAGTACCGTGCAGCAGGCGTATCGGGTGCTGGAAGACCACGGGCTGGCGGCGCCCAGGCCCAAGTCCGGCTATTTCGTGCCTGACCATCGCCCACTACCCGCCCTGCCCGACGTCAGCCGCCCGGCCCAGCGCCCTGTGGATATCTCGCAATGGGACCAGGTGTTCGAGCTGGTGCGCAGCGTGCCGCGCAAGGACGTGGTGCAACTGGGCCGCGGCATGCCCGATGTCGGCAGCCCCACCCTCAAGCCGTTGCTGCGCAGCCTGGCGCAGCTGAGCCGGCGCCAGGACATGCCCGGCCTGTACTACGACACCGTCGCCGGCACCGAAGCCCTGCGCGAGCAGGTGGCGCGGCTGATGCTCGATTCGGGCTGCAGCCTGAGCACGGCAGACCTGGTGATCACCACCGGCTGCCAGGAAGCCCTGTCGATCAGCGTGCGCGCGGTGTGCCAGCCGGGCGACATCGTCGCGGTCGAATCACCGAGCTTTCACGGCGCCATGCAGACCCTCAAGGGCCTGGGCATGAAAGCGTTGGAGATCCCCACCGATCCGCTCACCGGCATCAGCCTCGAAGCCCTGGAGCTGGCCCTGGAACAGTGGCCGATCAAGCTGATCCAGCTGACCCCCAGCTGCAACAATCCATTGGGCTACATCATGCCCGAGGCGCGCAAACGCGCCCTGCTGACCCTGGCCCAGCGCTTCGACGTGGCGATCCTGGAGGACGACGTGTATGGCGACCTGGCCTACACCTACCCGCGCCCACGCACCATCAAGTCGTTCGACGACGATGGCCGCGTGCTGCTGTGCAGCTCGTTCTCCAAGACCCTTGCGCCCGGCCTGCGGGTGGGCTGGGTGGCGCCGGGGCGCTACTTGGAGCGGGTGATGCACATGAAGTACATCAGCACCGGCTACACCGCCACCCAGCCGCAGTTGGCGATTGCCGACTTCATCGAGGGCGGCCACTACCAGCCGCACCTGCGCCGTGTGCGCGGCCAATACCAGCGCGCCCGCGATCAGATGATCGACTGGGTGAGCCGCTACTTCCCCGCCGGCACCCGCGCCAGCCGGCCCCAGGGCGGCTTCGTGCTGTGGGTGGAACTGCCGGAAAGTTTCGACACCTTGCGCCTGAACCGGGCTTTACTAGAGCAAGGTGTGCAGATTGCGGTGGGCAGCATCTTTTCGGCGTCGGGCAAGTTCCGCAACTGCCTGCGCATGAACTTTGCCGCCCGCGCCACTGCCGAAATCGAAGCGGCCGTGCGCAAGGTCGGCGAAACCGCCATTCGTCTACTGGCCGAGGATGAGCGCGGCGGGTAACGTTGCGCCGCCCCGCGTGGTCCAACCCCCAACTGCCTTCCTGCTCAAGGACATGCCCCTTTGACCAAACCCAGGGCCTTCGCGCTGTTACTGATGCTGGCGCTCACCCTTGCCGGGTGCGCCACCTCCAGCACGCCCCGTACCGTGACCCAGGCCCTGCCCGCCAGCGACTCGGCCTTTGGCCGTTCGGTGCAGCGCCAGGCCAGCGCCCATGAGGGGCGGTCCGGCTTTCGCCTGCTGCCCAACAGCACCGAGGCGTTCCACGCCCGCGCCGAGCTGATCCGTAACGCCCAGAGCAGCATCGACCTGCAGTACTACATCGTGCATGACGGGCTCAGCACCCGCGCGCTGGTGCACGAACTGCTGCAGGCTGCCGACCGTGGCGTGCGCGTGCGCATCCTGCTCGACGACACCACCAGCGACGGCCTGGACGAGGTCATCGCCACCCTGGCGGCGCACCCGAAGGTACAGATTCGCGTGTTCAACCCGCTGCACCTGGGGCGCAGCACCGGCGTGACCCGTGCCCTGGGCAGGCTGTTCAACCTGTCGCTGCAGCACCGGCGCATGCACAACAAGCTGTGGCTGGTGGACAACAGCATGGCCATCGTCGGCGGGCGCAACCTGGGTGACGAATACTTCGACGCCGAGCCCAACCTGAACTTCACCGACATCGACATGCTGGGCGTGGGGCCGGTGGCCGAACAGCTGGGGCACAGCTTCGACCAGTACTGGAACAGTGCCCTGAGCCGACCCATTGGCGACTTCATGTTCAGCACCCCGAACGCCGACGACCTGCGTGTGAGCCGCGAGCGCCTGGAGGCTTCGCTCAGCGAGGCCAGGGTCAAGCGCAAGGCACTGTACGACCGCCTGATGGCCTACAAGACCCACCCGCGCCTGGATTCGTGGCGCAACGAGTTGATCTGGGCACACAACCAGGCGCTGTGGGATGCGCCAAGCAAGGTGCTGGCCCAGGCCGAGCCAGACCCGCGGTTGCTGCTGACCCAGCAGTTGGCGCCCGACCTGAACGACGTGCACCATGAGCTGATCCTGGTATCGGCCTACTTCGTACCTGGCGAGACCGGCCTGCTGTACCTGACCAGCCATGCCGACGCCGGGGTGTCGGTGAGCCTGCTGACCAACTCGCTGGAGGCCACCGACGTGCCGGCGGTACACGGCGGCTATGCGCCGTACCGCAAGGCGCTGCTGGAACACGGGGTAAAACTGTACGAACTGCGCCGCCAGCCCGGCGACCCCAGCAGCGGGCGTATCCATCACTTCGGCAGTGCATCGGACTCGAGCCTGCACAGCAAGGCGATCGTGTTCGATCGGCAGAAGACCTTCATCGGCTCGTTCAACTTCGACCCGCGCTCGGTGCTGTGGAACACCGAGGTCGGCGTGCTGGTGGACAGCCCGCAACTGGCCGAATACACCCGCGACCTGGCGCTGCAGGGCATGGCGCCGGCGCTGAGCTACGAGCCGCGGCTGGTCGACGGCAAGCTGGTGTGGGTGACCGAGGACAATGGGCAGTTGCACACGTTGACGACAGAGCCAGGTGGGCTGTGGCGACGGTTCAATGCGTGGGTGAGCAAGGCGGTGGGGTTGGAGAGGATGTTGTAGGGTGAAATCTCCATGCTGTCGAACGCAGGTCGATGCTGCGCGAGCCGATCTGCGTGGAGTTAGCTCGTCAAGGGGTACCAGTGAGACCATGCCGCACGCTCTCGACACGAACCAAATCACAAGTAAATTTCAGTCGACTATTATCAACGCAGCGTATCTTTATAGCGACGGCCTCATCCACGACATCAAACGAAATTTCACAAATAACATTCTCATAGCCCCACTCGCTAAAATCGATACATTTACTCCCTATAAATGATAGTTCAATATAGACCGCATCATAATTTCTTGGCCACTTCACAGGGCTATTCTCAGCCTTTTCTCGAGTAACCAGCTTAATAGATAACCTTGGTTCATCCCGCCTGAAATTAACCTCTGTAATATCTGACCCTAGAAAATTTGGCATCCCTCCATATATCGTAGTCAATGCTTGCGGATTCATAACGTTAGGAAAATTCATTTACTTCTTATTCCGGCAACAAAAATAGTAGTGTTGTACCATCGCCTCAACAGATACCGGATTCGCTCTGGAGTCAGTGCAGTTTGCTTGCGGCATTGGATGCCTGGAACGGCTGCCTTACCCAATTATTCTTACATGCAAATTCTTGTAGAAGTCCCAATGAATCACTAATTTTCTGTCAACCGACAAAAATAATGTATCAACAAAATCCAGTTCATCCACAAAGTCTAGCCACTCGTAAATACCTGTTTTCAACAAGGGGATTGCATTATCCATATGCATAACAAAAAAATCATGGGATGACTGAAAACCTATAGCTTCCAAAATTGAAATTAATTCTCTTTTAAGATCGCTTCGCGAGACACTTTCATATGTTGTTTTGTTTTCTACACGATTCCAGTCAATGGAGGAACAGCTAATGGGGAAGTTGTCATTTATAACTTTAAAAACATCTACCTCTTCGTGATCGCTACATGCGTGCAACTCGATAAACTCTTGACATTTTTTTGAGAAACTCATGGATTAAATCTCTTTACTATTTTGGTCACAGTTTTTCCTGAAGCATCAAAGCAAATGGTTCGCTCATTTTTCTTTCCATTGAACGCATTGATGTGAGCTTTATGTCTTTCATCATATTCCACCCGAAAACCTCGATACTCTCCAGGAACTACTCTTCCGTTAAACGGTTGCGATCCAAATTTTGCTGGGTTCGGAACGCTACCTTTAGCTGTGATATGCGTGAAGCTAAGGGCATCATTCATTGCCTGATTGTAATCATCGTATATTTCATCACACTGTAGTTTTTCTTTTTTATTTTCTTGATCAGTGCATAAATTACATTTTTTCGTCAAGCCAAGTGGATCAACCCAATGTATTGGGCTGGGTGCGTATTGATATACGTTCAAACCGCCTGAAAACCCGATCGGGTCCTTCCCAATAAACCGCCCAACCCTCGGATCATAGTACCGATACCGGTTGTAGTGCAGCGCAGTCTCACGGTCGTGATACTGCCCCTGAAACCGTATCGGATTGCTCAGCCCGATCTGCCTCGCCCAAGCCGACCGCTCCTCATGCACCTCCCCCCACGCCTTGTACTGCCCCGCCCACGCCACCGCCCCATGGTGGTCGGTCAGCTCCATTGGCGTGCCCAGGTGATCGCACTGGTACCACGCAAGCGCATCAAACGCCTGCGGCGGCATGTGCGTTTGCCACAGCGGGTCCTGGTCGAAGTCGTAACTGCGCTGGCTCCAGTCCGGCTGCTTGTGCAGCCGCACCGGCCCCCTGCGCAGGGCCTGGGCCACCGGCACAAAGCTGCCCGGCTCATACAGGTAATGCACCGTGCGGCCCGTATCGCCTTCATCACGCGGCGGGGCGCTTTCCCACGCCAGTGTGTCGCCGTCCCAGCCAAACAGCGTGAAGCCACAGTCCAGCTCACGCTGGCGCTTGGCCCGTTCAAGCTGATTCCAACCCGTGCCGGCCTGCGGCTTGTTCGAGTAATGCGCAACCGAGTGTTTGTGCAGTCGCCGGCCGAGGGCGTCATAGCTGTACTCGACCTTGAGCTTGTCGTCGCTGTAGCTCTGCAGCCGGTCGAACAGGTCCCAGGCGAACTGCGCACGCACGCCGTTGTGCAGCCGTTCGGCCAGGTTGCCGCGCGCGTCGTAGGTGTAATGGGTGCCGGCGTACTCGCGCAGGAGGTTGTCCATCAACCTGTTGCGTTTCGGGGCCTGGTCCAGCGGGCGGTTGAGCTGCTGCGTCTTCTCGTCCAGCAGGTTACCCGCCGGGTCGAAGGCGAATGTCTCCACCCCCAGGCGACTGCTGGCCTGCAACAGGCGACCGACAGGGTCGTACTGGTAGGCCAACTGACCACGTCGGCTGTCGTGAATGTCGGTGAGTTGCCCGGCGCCATCGTACTGGTACTGACGCTTGAGCAACGTGGACTTGCCGTCGTGGCTGCCTAGCAGTTGCTCCTGCAGCCGTCCGGCCGGGTCCCAGGCCTGGGTCTGCATCAGCTTGTTGCCCTGATGGCGCGCCACTTCACGGTGCAGGTCATCGCGCTCGTAGCTGAGCATGTCGTGCTGGTCGAGCTTCATGCCCAGCAGGTGGCCGCTGCCGTAGGTCAGCCAGCTGACCGTATGGCCATCGGGGCGTACGGTCGCGATGCGCTGGTTGAGCACGTCGTACTCGTGCGTCCACACCGCCACCACCGGCTGCTGCAACCCCAGGTAATGCTGATGCTCGCGGGTCAGATTGCCCGCCTCGTCATGGAACCACTGCAACTGGCTTGCCGCGTTGATCGCCTGGATCAGCCTGCCGTTGCCGTCATAGGCAAAGCGCTCGGTCTGGGACTGATCGTCCAGCCTGGCGGTACGCTCGGCCAGCCGACCCATGGGGTCGAAACGCAGGTCGATGCGGCGCTGGCCGACCTGGGTCGAGGCCAGGCGACCGCTGTACGGGTCGTATTGATAACGGGTGGTCAGGCCATCGAAGCCGGTCTCCTGCAACAGGCGACCGACCGGGTCGTACACGAAGCTCGCCTGGCTGGTGTTTTCGTTTTCCAGGCCAATCAGCCGGCCCAGTTTGTCCCAGCGATAGCGCAGGGTGTGCTCGTTGGCGTCGACGCGCTCGGCCAGAAGCCCGGCGTCGGAATAGGTCCAGGTGGTGCAGCGGTCGAGCGCGTCGAGGTACGCCAGCAGACGGCCTTCGGCATCACGTTCGAAGCGCTCTTCGGTGTTGTCGGGGTGGGTGACCCTGGACAGTTGCCCGGCCTTGTACTCATAGGCGGTCTTGTTGCCCGCTGCGTCGGCGAACTGCACCAGCTGGCCGAAGTCGTTGTAGGCCCACTGGCTGGCTTTGCCGGAGCAGTCGGTGTATTCGAGCAACTGCCCGGCGTCGTTGTAGGCCAGCGCCTTCTGGTTGCCGTTGGCGTCCTTGATCGCACTTACCAGGCCGCTTGGGGTGTAGGCAAATTCGGTCTTGTTGCCCAGCGGGTCGACCGTCTCTACCAGGTTGCCGCGCTCGTCGTAGTCGCGCAGCCAAAGGCCACCCTCGGCATCGCGGATCTTAATCAGCTGGTCATGGTCGTCGTAGGCGTAGTGCAGCGTGCTGTGGTCGGGACGGATGTGCTGCAGCAGGTTGCTGCGCTCATCAAAGCTGTAGCGGTCCTGGCTACCGTCGGGGTGCACGTGGCGGATGACGTTCTTGCGCTCATCCCGGAACAGCCACTCCGAATTGCCGTCCGGATGACGGATGCGGTAGGTGTAGCCCTGGATGTCGTAGTAGTGCCAGGTTTCCTGGCCATGGGCGTCGGTCACATAGGTGAGGCGGATACGCTCATCCCACTCCAGGCGCACTTCGAAGCTACCGTCATCTGCCCACTCATGGATGGCCCTGGCATGCGGGCCGTTGCCGTCCCACTCCAGGTTGAAACCGCGCCCGGTGCGGTCGGTGTAACGGGTGATCAGATGATGCTGGTACTCATAGTGCCAGGCGGCACCGTTTTCATCCTGAGCCGCCACCAGGTCACCCGCGCCGTCATAGTGATAGGCGCACAGTTGGCGCAGCGGCTTGCCGTCGACCACGTGCCAGAGACCCTGGATATGCCCGTGCGCGTCGAGCCGCGTTCCCAGTTGCAGGTGTACCTTGCTGGGGTCGTCGTCCTGGTAGGTGTTGATGTCGGACAGCACCGGCTGGCCGTTGTGGCGATGCTCGTAGTGCAGCATGGCGCCCGCGCCGCTGCGTAGCTGAATGTGCGTCAGATAGAAGCGATCGCCATGGCGCGCATAGGTCTCCCGGCGATCCAGGCCACGCAGCAGTACCAGTTGCTGTTCGCCGGTGCGCACCAGGGTGAGGTACTCGACAGCGTCGTAGTGGGGCTTGCCCTTTTCGGGCATTGGAAAATCGTGACTGCGCCCATCGAAGTCAAGCAGCACCAGGCCCTGGCCGACCACGTCGATGCAGGTGGTGAACTCGGTGAGCCAACGGGCACCGAGGCTGGCGTTGTCGAGGCGCTCGAGACGCGAATTGTAAGTACGGGTCCAGATGACGGGAAACGGGCCTGGCAGGCTGAAGTCGGTGTGGTCCAGCGACTCGCTGCCAAGGGCGAAGTTGATACGGTTGCAACTGCTGGCACAGGTGCCGTTCTTGCTGTCGTTGGCCGCTTGTTTGGCCGACGCCTGCCGGGTAATGGCCTCGGTCTCGCCCTTGGCATCCTGATGCCTGGCCTGGGTGGTCTTGTCGCCCTTGACCGTGCTGCCGAGTGCCTTGGGATTGCGCTTGTGCCAGAGCACACTGCTGTTGTGCAGGATAAGGCGCATGCTCTCGATGGATTGCGGGTTGGCTGCACTGGTCATGCTCATCAGTTGCGTACGCATCTGTGGCGCCAGGCTACGCAGGGCCCGGGTACGGGCCAGCACTTCATGCTGTACCCCCTCGGGCACGGCATTGCGCATGATCATGTTGGCGGCGCCCTTGCCCATCGCGGCGTAGGCATCGCTGAGGGCGGCGAAGGCGTTTTCGAAGACCACCGAGGGGTCGGAACGCAACGCGTTCTTTGCTGCAATGGCGCTGCGCCCGGCAGCCTCCAGATTCTCGGCGCTGTCGAGCTTGCCGGTAATCACGGCATCGATCGCGTTGGCGGTGTTGTTGACCAGCTTCTCACCGACGTCGGCGCACTCCTTGAGGATCGCCTCCAACTGCCCTTCTGCGTCAGCGAGAAAGGCATCGATTTCGCCAAGCAAGGTGGCATTGAGGTGGCCGACGATGATCTCGATCAACGAGTCGCCGAGCATCTGCTTGCCTTCCTGACGGGCCAGCACCAGCATCGGCCGCAGGCTCTTGCGCGCAGCCGCCATGGTCGGTGGCGTGGGAATCACGCCGATCAGGTTGATGCCCAGGCTGACCCAGTCGAGCGGGTCGGGCTTGTCGCTGGAGGCCAGGTTGACAACGTCGCCGACCGCATCGACCAGGGCGATGATGTTGCCGATGACCGGCAGCACCTCAGCCACCTCCTTGAGGCGCTCGAGGTTGACGTAGCCACCGCTGATATCCCGCAGCCAGGCGTCGAACACGGCGGCGCCGCTACTCACGTCCTCGATGCCGATCTGATCCAGGGGAACGACTGCGGCCTGTGGTGGCCGTTGTTTGGCGGGGGTGTTGTCGCTCATGAGATCAGTTCACCTGGCAGCAGATCGGTAACGGTATTCAGGCCTGGAGCCTTGAGGTCGGTCAGTGAGAGGGCCGGCAGCGTGGGCAGGCTGGCCCTAAAGCCCTTGAGTGCAGTGCCCGCCTGGTCGGCCACGCCCAGGGCGGCCGAGGCAGCAGGCAGGGCAGAGCTGGCGGCACTGACCAGTTGCCTGGCACTGCCAAAAAGGCTGCCCTTGCCATCGTTGGGCAGCACCAGCTTGTCGACCAGCGTTGCCACTACCGTGGGCGAGTGGCTGGGGTCAGGTAGCTGCAACGGCCAGTTGACCAAACCGATGTAGCTGCTCGGTGTCCACGGCGGGGTCGGGTCGCGTCCGAACCTGACCGACGCCGGCCCCGGTGCCACACCGGATACGGCATTGAACCCCTGGCCATCGAGGCTGCCCTTGAGCACCGTGCCCAGTGCATCGGTCACTTCGTAATCGCCGGCCTGGATGCCCTTGGCATTGGCGTACAGGTTGAACAGCTCCAGGTTGCCCTTGCCCGGTTTGGGCGGCTCCGGGAAAGTCCCGGCCAGGCTCTTGGGCGCTGTGTGTGCAAACGTCGACGCGTGCGCGGTATACGGCCCGGTAGTCACGTGGGTGATGCCACTGGCGTTGTAGGTGGTGGCACTGCCGCCGCCCTGTACCACCAGTTCGGTCTTGGCGGTGAGGGTGATGCGGTCGGCATTGGCGGTGATGTCGAGCTTGGCCAGCAGGTTGATGTTGTCTTTCAGCGCTTTGATATCGATGTCGCCCGACGCCGCCACCAACCGCCAGCCCATGTTCTGCACGAACAGCCGCATGCCCTGGCTGGCACTGGCCAGCAGCCGCTTGCCGATCGACAGGCTCGTATGCCCAGTGCTGCTCAACGCCAGGTGCTCGCCGGTCGCGACATGGGTCGAGCGCGGCGTGGTCAGGGCGATGCCCGCCGGGCTGGCCAGCACCAGGTGCGGTTCGCTGAACTCGGGAAACTCGTTGGCGCTCTGGTTGGTCGGGCCGCTGCCGACAATGCCCTGGTGCTGGGCATGCAGGGCCTTGGCCACCTCGTCCTGATCGCCCGAATCCTGCGCCTGCACCTCGCGCGCCTGCTGGCCGAAGCCGTCCTGCTGTTCGCTGGCGGTGGCCAGGCGTTCGGCGGTCTCGGGCAGGTCCTTGTGGTGCTTGGCTTCGTGATGCCGGGGCTCGGTGGTCAGCAGCAGGCCCGCCGCCGCACGCACGGCGCCATGCCGGTCGGTGCGCAGCTCGAAACCCTCGCCCCGCGGCTGGCCGCCCGAGGGGCGCGGGTGGGTCAGGTAGCCCAGGTTGATCGCGCTGGCGCCGTGGTCGCTGCGCAACGCGATGCTGATCTCGCTGGTGGTGTCGTCGATGCGCAGCTCGTTGCTGCGGCTGCCCTTGTATTCCTTGCTCTTGACCGTGGCCAGGGTCTTGAAGTCGGGCAGCCGGTACGGCGGCAGGTTGGCGCCGTGGTACAGGCAACCGGTGATCAGCGGCTGGTCGGGGTCGCCTTCCAGAAAGGTGATCAGCACCTCCATGCCCACACGCGGCAGCGAGATGGCGCCGAAGCTGCTCTGGCTGGCCCAGCTGGAGGCCACGCGCATCCAGCAGGTGGTCTTGTCGTCCGACTGGCCTTCGCGATCCCAGAAGAACTGCACCTTGACCCGGCCGTACTCGTCGCAATAGATCTCCTCGCCTTCGGGGCCGGTCACTACCGCACGTTGCGCACCCAGCACTTTGGGCTTGGGATGCCTCAGCGGCGGACGGTACGGCACGTCCCACGGCGTGGCGCAGAAGCGGTTGCGATAGCCCTGGTGGAAGTCGTCCTTGAGGTCGGTGACGTCGCTGCTGATCACCTCCTCGAGCACCTGCGGCTGCTTGCCTTCGTGGATGATTTCGGTGAGCAGCCACAGGTCGTTCCACGCCGGGTTGGCATGCTCGGTCAGGCTCAGAAAATGCCCGCTGACCAGGCTCGGCTGGTCGCTGCGGCCCTCGGCCAGGCGGTAGTCGCTGCGGTGGCGCTCCAGGGCGCGGGTGGCCAGGTGCTTGCCGCGCGCGCGGTCGCTGAAGCGCGCCGGGTAGTCGTAGTCTTCCAGGTCCGGCGCGGCGCCGCTGTCGGCGTCGCTTTCAAGCTGGATGCGCGGTTTGGTGAAGTCGTAGTCGCGCCGCGTGGTGCGGCTGGTGCGCGTGGCCAGGCGCAGGCCGAAGCGCTTGATCACCGGCACGTCGGCCACCAGCCCGGTGTCCTGCTGGTAGGCCACCGGGGCCAGCGTGGGGAATACGGTCTGGTCGTCGCCGAACACCAGCGCATGGCCCTGCGGGCTGTGCTGGAAGTGGTAGTGGATGCCCTCCTCCTCGCACAGGCGCTGGATGAAGTGCAGGTCGGACTCGTCGTACTGCACGCAGTACACCCGCTCGGGGTACACCGCGCCCAGCACGAAGCGGTGGTCGCTGGCGAGGATGCCGTGCTCCTCGAGCACCTGGGCGATGATCTGCGGCACCGTCTTGTGCTGGAAGATGCGCTGGTTGATGCGGTGTGCCAGGTAGGCCAGCTGCGGGCGCAGCACCAGCCGGTAGCGCGACAGGCGCCGCCCGGCTTCGCCCTGCGCGGCGCTGTAGACCAGCCCGTGAATGCCGCTTCCGCTGGGCGACAGCTGCAGGAAGGCGAGCGTGTGCAGGAGGGATTCGAGGTTCAGCGACGCCCGTTCACTGACCAGCTCCAGTTCGAATTCGAACGGCTGGCTGAGCGCTTCGCGCCCGCTGAACGACAGCACCTGAAAGTCGCTGTCGACCCCGTCCAGGGTCAGGGTGAAATGGGGCTGGTTGGCCGCTGAGAACATCCGATGTTCCTCCCGCTGCAAAAACTGGGGTGACAGGCTGCCCCGGCCGGCCATGCTGGCTGGCCGGGGCAGTGAACTAACGCAGGCTTAGCCGGCGACCGGGGTGCGCCAGTCGTCCGAGCCGGAGGTACCGGACACTTCGTGGGTCCAGGTGATCTTGCGGTAGGTGAAGTGCACGTCTTCGAGGTGGGTGAAGTGCGCGTTGGCCGGGTCCTGGCAGTTGTGCATGTAGTCCTTGATGTCGACGATGATCGCGTCTTCGAGCTTGGTGGTGAAATAGTGCTCCTGGGTGCCGGCCGCCGAGGTGCGGTACCAGTGGATGACGATTTCGGTCAGGCGCTCGCCGGAGGTCAGCGCGGCCAGCAGCAGGGGCGAGGCCTTGTCGAAGACCTTGGTGATGACCACCGGCTTGTGCACGCGCTGGCCGGTCGGCTGACCGGACTGCGGGTCGCGCGGGATGATCACTTCGTGGTTGAAGCCCTGGACCATGACCTGGTCTTCGTGGCCTTCCTGGTAGGTGTTGCCGACCGAATCGGCGGTGAAGGCACCGGCGGTGATCAGGCCTTGTTTGGTGCCGGTGACGGACATGTAGGCAGGTGTTGCCATGGGGGTTTGCTCCTTGCAAAAAATGAAGCCGAACAGGCGAAAAATGCCGTGCGACTGCAAGGAGACAGTTCAAGACCCGTGCCAACTGAAATTTAGTTGTTTTTAATCAGTAGCTTGCGTTTTTGCTGTACGTTTTTTGAGCACTTTTACGCGAGAAAACCCGAAAAAGTGCGCAACTTCTTGCGCAGTACTGTGCAAGAAGTTGCGCAGTTGGCTGCAGGACACGTTAATTATGGCCTGCAGCAATGTATGCACAGGGTTATCCACATTTTGGTGCGCAAGAAGTTGCGCAGTTGGGTGAAAGATGAAATCCCCCGAGAAGAGCGCTCCTCGAGGGGATTCAACCGGTACAAAGCGGCCCTAGGCCGTGGCAGGCTCGAAGGCATTCGGCCGCATCGCCAACAGCACCAGCCCGAACGCGCCCGCCGCCATCAGCAGCGGCAACGCATGCCCGCTCACCCACTGGCTACCGGCCCCAGCAGCCAATGGCCCGATCAGGCAGCCGATGCCCCACAGCTGCGCCACGTGGGCGTTGGCGCGCACCAGCGCATCATCGCGATAGCGTTCGCCGATCAGGATCAGCGACAGGGTGAACAGGCCACCGGCACTGGCGCCGAACAGCACCCACAATGGCCAGATCGCCGGCGTGTGCATCAGCACCGGAATGGCCAGGCTCGACACCAGCAGGGTCATGGCGCAGCCGGTGAACAGCGTACGGCGAGACATGTAGTCGGCCAGCGCCCCGATCGGCAGTTGCAGCACCGCATCGCCCACCACCACGGTACTGACCATGAACAGCGCCAGCTCGGTGGTGAAGCCCTGCTGCAGGCAGTACACCGGCAACAGGGTGAGGATCATCGCCTCGAACGCGGCGAACAGCGCAATGGCCCAGGCGATTACCGGTAAGCGCCGGCAGAAGCCCACCAGGTCACGCAGGCCCACACCACAGGCTTCAGCGCTGGGCGCCCCGCTGCGACCGATCAGCACCAGCGGTGCCACCACCAGCAACCCGGCCCCGATCCAGAAGCCCAGGTCATCCTCCGAACCCAGCACGCCCAGCAGCAGCGGCCCGGCCAGCTGGCTGAGGGCATAGCTGCTGCCATACAGCGCCACCAGGCGGCCACGCCATTGCTCGACCACCAGCTGGTTGATCCAGCTTTCACCAAGGATGAACACGATGGTCAGGATCACCCCGATCAGCAGGCGCAACGCCAGCCACACCGGATAGCTGGGCAGCAGCGCCAGCAGGCCGATGGACAACGCACCGGCCAGCAGGCACAGGCGCATCAGCGTGGCGGTGCCGAAATACGCCGCCAGGCGGCTGGACAGGCTGGCGCCAACCAGCACGCCAATTGCCGGCATCGCCGCCATCACACCAATGGCAAAGCTGCCATAGCCCCAGCTCTCCAGACGCAGCGATACCAACGGCATGCTCACGCCCAGGGCAAGGCCGACGCTCAGAACCGACGACAGCACGGCGAAGTAGGTAGCCCAACGCATGTGTACTTCCTCGCAGAATGATGGATCGCCACAAGCAACACAGCCGGGCCTGCGCTAACGCAGGGCCCGGCTGTGGCGCGGATCGCTCGGGGCGCGGCACCAGGCCGCACCCATGGCCTTACAGCTTGATCCAGGTGGCCTTGAGCTCGGTGTACTTGTCCAGTGCGTGCAGCGACTTGTCACGGCCGTTGCCCGACTGCTTGAATCCACCGAACGGCGCAGTCATGTCGCCACCGTCGTACTGGTTGACCCACACGCTGCCGGCACGCAGGGCCTTGGCGGTCTTGTGCGCCTTGCTGATGTCGGCGGTCCATACACCTGCGGCCAGGCCGTAAGGGGTGTCGTTGGCGATCTGGATGGCTTCTTCGACGCTGTCGAAGGTGATCACCGACAGTACCGGGCCGAAGATCTCTTCCTTGGCGATACGCATGGCGTTGCTCACGCCGTCGAAGATGGTCGGTTCGACATAGGTGCCGCCGGTTTCTTCGAGGATGCGCTTGCCGCCCACCAGCAGCTTGGCGCCATCGGTGTGGCCAGCCTCGATGTAGGACAGCACGGTGTTCATCTGCTGGGTGTCGACCAGGGCACCAACGGTGGTGGCCGGGTCCAGCGGGTTGCCAGGCTTCCAGGCCTTGAGGGCCTCCAGTACCAGCGGCAGGAACTTGTCCTTGATCGAGCGCTCGACCAGCAGACGCGAACCTGCGGTGCACACTTCGCCCTGGTTGAAGGCGATGGCACTGGCCGCGGCGGCGGCAGCGGCGTTCAGGTCCGGGGCATCGGCGAACACGATGTTCGGGCTCTTGCCGCCGGCTTCCAGCCACACGCGCTTCATGTTCGATTCGCCGGCGTAGATCATCAACTGCTTGGCGATCTTGGTCGAGCCGGTGAACACCAGGGTATCGACGTCCATGTGCAGGGCCAGAGCCTTGCCGACGGTGTGGCCGTAGCCAGGCAGCACGTTCAGCACGCCGGCCGGGATACCGGCCTCGATGGCCAACTGGGCGATGCGGATGGCGGTCAGCGGGGACTTCTCGGACGGCTTGAGCACCACCGAGTTACCGGTGGCCAGCGCCGGGCCGAGTTTCCAGCTGGCCATCAGCAGGGGGAAGTTCCACGGCACGATGGCCGCCACCACACCCACAGGCTCGCGGGTTACCAGGCCTAGCTGGTCGTGCGGGGTGGCCGCGACTTCGTCGTAGATCTTGTCGATGGCTTCGCCGTTCCAGCTCAGTGCCTGGGCAGCGCCCGGCACGTCGATGTTCAGCGAGTCGTTGATCGGCTTGCCCATGTCGAGGGTTTCGAGCAGGGCCAGCTCCTCGACGTTCTGCTTGAGCAGCGCGGCGAAACGGATCAGGGTAGCCTTGCGCTTGGCCGGGGCCAGGCGTGACCACACGCCGGACTCGAAGGTGGCGCGGGCGTTTTCCACGGCGCGCTGGGCGTCGGCCTCGTCGCAGCTGGCGACCTGCGCCAGAAGGCGTCCGTCAACCGGGCTCAGGCACTCGAACGTGGCGTTGGAAACGGCGGCGGTGTATTCACCATTGATGAAAGCACGGCCTTCGATCTTGAGTTGCTGGGCACGCTGTTCCCAGTCCGCACGAGTCAGGGTGGTCATACGAAACTCCTCCTGTTGTTGAAATGCAGCGCCGCACGAGGGGCCAGGGCGCTGTCAGAATACGGCCGGAGCGATTGTCGCTCTACGGCACTCGACACCCTAAACTCTGGCACCTGAATTATCAATATATTTGACAATATATGGCCAAATGCCTAGTGATGTGCACTTTATTTAACAATCAGGGGACCCAAACATGAATATCCAGCAGATTGTCGACTTCGCACAGGTACTGACCGAGGCCGAGCGCTACCGCCCGGCTGCCGAAAAAGTGCTCAAGGGCGACCCGGAGCAGGCGGTCTACAACCATTACGCCAGCCCTTGCGGGCAATTCGCCGCTGGCGTGTGGGAGGGAGCGCCCGGGCAATGGACCGTCAATTACACTGAACACGAATACTGCGAGATCGTGCACGGCGTATCGGTGCTGCGCGACGAAGAAGGCAACGCCAGGACCCTGCGCACCGGTGACCGCTTCGTGATCCCGGCCGGCTTCAAGGGTACCTGGGAGGTGCTGGAGACCTGCCGCAAGATCTACGTGATGTTCGAGCCCAAGGCATAGGCCATAGATAGATACCGCCGCGCCAGCCCTCCCTGGCGCGAGCATGGCGAGGTCCTTATCCGGACCCACCTGAACTCAAGGAGCCTCACCATGCAAAAGGATCAACCGGTCGTCTGCCCCATCGAAGCGTTGCAGCTGAGCAACGACGAAGTGCTCACCTGCATCGGCCGCCTGGTCGGCACCCGCTACGTGCCGACCGTGAAGGCCTACATCAGCGAACTGACCGGGCGCCAGCGCGTGGTCGGCATCGGCGAGATGTCGACCCGCGAAATGGACCCGCAACGCGTGAACATCAGCGGCAACGAGGCGGGCCTGATCAGCGGTTTCCATTTCGGCTGAACAGAAAATCGCCATAAAAAAAGGCCCGCATCGTGAGATGCGGGCCTTTTTTCGTAAGCCGGGATCAATTACTTGATCTTGGCTTCCTTGTAGATCACGTGCTTGCGAACAACCGGATCGAATTTTTTGATTTCGATTTTGTCCGGAGTGGTGCGCTTGTTCTTGTCGGTGGTGTAGAAGTGGCCGGTATTAGCGGTCGACACCAGACGGATCAATTCACGCATGATTTTCTCCCTTAGACCTTGGCGCCGTTACGGCGAATTTCGACCAGAACGGCATCGATGCCGCGCTTGTCGATGATACGCATGCCTTTGGCAGAAACGCGCAGACGCACGAAACGCTTCTCCGACTCGACCCAGAAGCGGTGATGCTGCAGGTTCGGCAGGAAACGACGACGGGTTTTGTTATTCGCGTGGGAAATGTTATTCCCGGTTACCGGACCCTTACCGGTAACTTGACAGACTCTCGACATGCCTCAGCCCTCTAAAACCACATGCCCAACCCGGCATGGGTTGGCCGCTTAATCTCTCAGTCTTTGGCGCCAGGCGCCGTGTTTCTTCAGGGTCTTATCGGCAAGATCTGCAGATGCGACAAACCGAGCCCCTAGAAAAGAGCGCTGCTTTATACCAGAAAGGCCGGGGTACAACAACATTTGATGTGATCGCACGATGCATGAATCAACCCAGGCCGCCCGGATGCAGGGCTTCCAGCGACAAAACCGCTCGTCGCAATATTCCTTGAAAAAGGAGTTGGCCATTTACGGCCTTGCGCACTAGGGTAGGAGTTTTCCAGACTGCACGGGCAGATGGGCCATTGATCAGCCAAGGAGTCACCATGCGTCGTGCCGCTTTACCCCTGTTGCTCGCAGCGCTGCTAAGCCCCGCACTGGCCCAGGCAGGCGCCTTGAGCGTATGTACCGAGGCCAGCCCCGAAGGCTTTGACGTGGTGCAGTATAACGCGCTGACCACCACCAATGCTTCTGCCGATGTGCTCATGAACCGGCTGGTGGAATTCGACGCCACCAGCGGCAAGGTGGTGCCGAGCCTGGCCGAAAGCTGGACGGTATCGGCCGACGGCCTGGTCTACGACTTGAAGCTGCGCCCGGGGGTGAAGTTTCACAGTACGCCGTACTTCAAGCCCAGCCGCGTGCTGAACGCCGACGACGTGCTGTTCAGCTTCCAGCGCATGCTCTACCCCGCCCACTCCTGGCACAAGATCACCCAGAGCGGCTACCCGCATGCCCAGTCGTTGCAACTGCCTAGCCTGATCAAGCAGGTGGAGGCACCCGATCCGCTGAGCGTGCGCTTTACCCTCGACCATCCGGACGCGACCTTCCTCGCCACCCTGAGCATGGGCTTCGCCTCGATCTATTCGGCCGAATACGCCGATCAGTTGCTCAAGGCCGGCACCCCGGAGAAGCTCAACAGCCAGCCGATCGGCACCGGCCCGTTCGTGTTCCAGCGTTTCCAGAAGGACGCGGTGATCCGCTACCGCGCCAATGCCGACTATTTTGCCGGCAAGCCGAGCGTCGACCCGCTGATTTTCGCGATCACCCCCGACGCCAACGTGCGCCTGCAGAAACTGCGGCGCAACGAGTGCCAGATCGCCCTGTCGCCCAAGCCGCTGGACGTTGCGGCAGCCGCCGAAGACGCAAACCTGAAGGTCGAGAAGACCGAGGCGTTCATGACCGCGTTCGTCGCGATCAACAGCCAGCACCCGCCGCTGGACAAGGTCGAGGTACGGCAGGCGATCAACCTGGCGTTCGACAAGACCAGCTACCTCAAGGCCGTGTTCGAAGGCACCGCAGTCGCCGCTGAAGGCCCCCTGCCACCGAACACCTGGAGCTACGCCAAGGACTTGCCGGGTTACCCGACCGACGCGACCAAAGCCAAGGCGCTGCTGGTCAAGGCCGGGTTGCCGGACGGCTTCAGCACCACAATCTGGACGCGCCCTTCGGGAAGCCTGCTCAACCCCAACCCGAGCCTGGGGGCACAACTGCTGCAGGCAGACCTGGCGAAGGTCGGCATCAAGGCCGAGATTCGCGTGATCGAATGGGGCGAGCTGATCCGTCGTGCCAAGGCCGGTGAGCACGATTTGCTGTTCATGGGCTGGGCCGGCGACAACGGCGACCCCGACAACTTCCTCAGCCCGCAGTTTGCCTGCCCGGCAGTCGAGTCGGGGACCAACTTCGCGCGGTACTGCGACAAGCGCCTGGACCAGTTGATCAGTGCCGGCAAGACCACCAACGACCAGAGCGTGCGCAGCCGCCTGTACCAGCAGGCCCAGGGGCTGATCCAGCAGCAGGCACTGTGGCTGCCACTGGCGCACCCCACGGCAGCGGTGCTGATGCGCAAGGATGTGGAGGGCTACACGGTCAGCCCGTTCGGCCGGCAGGACTTTGCCACGGTGAAGACCGCACGCTGAATGACTCGCGCCTGCAGGCTCCTGACAGCGTCCTCTGGTAGCCCGAAGGACACTGCAGCAGCCTGCAGCGCGTGTTCAGGCCGCCAGGTGACTCTCGCCATCGACTTACGATGGTTGCCCAGCGAACCGCACCGTACGGATAGCCGCATTGGATATTGAATACTGGATCGAAGCGGCTATCGCCGGCCTCACCGTGGCACTGATACTCGGCCCGGTGGTCTTCGGCGCACTGCTTCTCTACATTGCTACCCAGCGATTGGCCGAAGCACTCGAGCACCTTCACAACTCGCCGCTGGTTGACGCTCATCGGTACAGCCTCAACCTGGGCCTGCGCCAGCGATTCAGGGCAGTGGGCGACATTGCCGGCCTGTTGGCCTACCCCGATTGCCCGGTCGAGTTCGGGGGCCTGAGCGCAGAGGACATCAAGCGCTTCCCCGGCAACCTCAGAACGCTGCTGGTTCTTAGCCACCACCTCAGGCTGGCAATGCTGGCCGTTCTGGTGCTGCTGGCCCTTGCCCTGCAGGTGCTCAAAGCCGTTCAGCACCAGGGCGAGCCGACGGAGTTCGGGCTCGGCGGGTATTCACCCTATTGGCTGCCCCTTGCGCTGCAACTGCCTTGCATCGCCGGCCTGGGGTGGGTCGCCACCCAGTACGCACAGGCTGGCATGCGCTACATGACCAGTGCATCCCGGTACCTTGCCAACTGCAAGGCGGTGGTGAATCGACAGCGCCCGGTGATGTACAACACCGTGTTTGGCAGAATCGTGTTTACCGTATGCATCGCTGCGCTTCTGGCTCATGCGAAGCTCTTCATCAGAACAGGATCGCTGCAGGCCGCAGACGTGGAGTCCTTTCCAGCCACGATCAGAACCGAGCTTGTGGTGCGTCACTACCTGCTGCTGGCTTCGGTTGTCGGGCTGGCTGCGTCGTTTGTTGCAACAAAGCTGATCGACTAGTACCGCCCACGCACAGCAGCGTCAGGCAGCGAACAAGCCCCGCTCCACCATCGACAATGGCTCCCCATCGCCGATGATGATGTGATCCAGCACCCGCACCTCGATCAGGCCCAGGGCTTTCTGCAAGCGCAGGGTCAGATTGATATCTGCCTGGCTTGGCTCGGAAACACCTGACGGATGATTGTGGCAAAGGATCAATGCTGCGGCATTTCTGGCCAGCGCCCGCTTGATGACTTCCCGAGGGTAGACGTTGGCACTGCTGATGGACCCGCGGAACAACGCCTCGAACCCTAGAGGACGGTGCTTGTTGTCCAGGTACAGACAGCCGAACACCTCGCTTTCTTCATGACGCAGCATCGATTTCAGGTAACGCCGGACCGCCCCCGGGCTCTGCAACGCCGGGTCGCGGATGATGGTTTCGGCCAAGTGCCGGCGCCCAATCTCCATCACCGCCTGCAGTTGCGCATACTTCGCCGGGCCCAGCCCCAGCTCGCGCTGAAACGTCGGCTGATCGGCCTCCAGCAGTTGCCGCAAGCCGCCAAACTGCTGCAACAGGTGGCGCGCCAGGTCCACCGCGCTCTTGCCTGCCACACCGGTGCGCAGGAACACCGCCAGCAACTCGGCGTCCGACAGGCTCCCGGCCCCTCGCTCCAGCAACTTCTCCCGCGGGCGTTCCGCCGACGGCCAATCCCTGATACCCATAGCTGTCCCTCTGTCTGTGTGTGGCTGCTCCCCATTTCAGCCCTGTGCTATCGTAGCCCCCTCTTTTTACGCGACGATTCGGCCTGGGGAGGCGTCGTCGCCGCGTGCAAACACTGATCAAAGAAAGGCAAGCCTATGCAGCGGCTGTATCGGAAACGCATCGTTCTTGGCGTCGGCGGCGGCATTGCTGCCTACAAGAGCGCCGAGCTGGTTCGCCGACTCCTGGAGCACGGCGCGCAAGTGCGCGTCGTCATGACCCACGGCGGGGCCGAATTCATCACCCCGCTGACCATGCAGGCCCTGTCCGGGCACCCCGTGCACATGGACCTGCTCGACCCTGCCGCCGAAGCGGCGATGGGCCATATCGAACTGGCCAAGTGGGCCGACCTGGTGCTGATCGCACCTGCCACCGCCGACCTGATCGCGCGCCTGGCGCAAGGCGTTGCCAACGATCTGCTGACCACCCTGGTACTGGCTACCGACGCCACCGTGGCGCTGGCACCGGCCATGAATCAGGCCATGTGGCGCGACCCGGCCACCCAGGCCAACCTGCAGCTGCTGCAAAGCCGCGACATCCAGGTGTTCGGCCCGGCCTCCGGCAGCCAGGCCTGTGGCGACGTGGGCCTTGGCCGCATGCTCGAAGCCACCGACCTGGCCTGGTGCGCCGCCGAAACCTTCAAGCGCCAGTCGCTGACCGGCAAGCACGTGCTGATTACCGCAGGCCCGACCCAGGAAAACATCGACCCGGTGCGCTACATCACCAATCATAGCTCGGGCAAGATGGGCTTTGCCCTGGCCGAAGCGGCGGTGGAAGCCGGTGCTCGGGTAACCCTGGTGACAGGGCCGGTGCACCTGCCCACACCCGACCGGGTGACCCGTATCGACGTGGTGAGCGCGCGGGACATGCTCGCCGCGTGCGAAGCGGCGATCCCGTGCGATGTGTTCATCGCATCGGCTGCGGTTGCGGACTACCGCCCCGAAGTCGTCGCCCCGCAAAAGCTCAAGAAAGACCCTACGACAGGTGACGGCCTGCTGCTGCAGATGGTGCGCAACCCGGACATTCTGGCCACCATCGCCACCCGCCCCGACCGCCCGTTCAGCGTCGGCTTTGCCGCCGAGACCGAACACCTGCTCGATTACGCCGCGCGCAAGCTCAAGGACAAGAACCTCGACCTGATCGTCGCCAATGACGTGGCCAACCCCAGCATCGGCTTCAACAGCGAGGAGAACGCCTGCAGCGTGATCGATCGCCAACTTCAAGCAACACTCTTTGCACAGACCAGCAAGGGCAAGATCGCCCGTCAGCTGGTAGCCTTCATCGCCGAACGTCTCAACCAGGTTTAACTCTGCATGCACGCCTTACAAGCCAAGATTCTCGATCCGCGCCTTGGCAGCGAATTCCCGCTGCCGCAATACGCCACCCCCGGTTCTGCCGGCCTCGACCTGCGCGCCATGCTCAAGGAAGAGACCGTCCTGGAGCCGGGCCAGACCATACTGATCCCTACCGGCCTGTCGATCTACGTCGGCGACCCGGGCCTGGCCGCGCTGATCCTTCCGCGCTCGGGCCTTGGCCACAAGCACGGCATCGTGCTGGGCAATCTGGTCGGCCTGATCGATTCGGACTACCAGGGCGAGCTGATGGTGTCGTGCTGGAACCGCGGCCAGACCCCTTTCACCATCGCCATCGGCGAGCGCATTGCGCAACTGGTGCTGGTACCGGTGGTACAGGCGCACTTCGACATCGTCGAAACCTTCGACGAAACCCAGCGTGGCGCTGGCGGCTTCGGCCATTCGGGCAGCCATTGAACAACGCGCGAGCCCTGCTGCCAGGCCTGTATTGGGGCCTGGCCGGCATGCTCGTCGCCGGGCTCGCGGTGTGGCTGACGCTGGTAATCCCTCTGCAACGCGAGCAACGTAACCTGCAGACGTATTTTCCGGCCTTCGGGCTGGTCGTTGCGCTCGACCAGCAGATCGCCCGTCTGGTGTCCGAGGTCGACACCGTGGCCCGCCATCCGGCCCTGCTTGCCGCCGCCAAGGCGGCTGACGCCCGCCAAGCGCGCCAGGTGCTGGACGACTTCAGCTACCTCGAAGGGTTGGTCAACAGTCGGTTGCTCACGCCCGGCCAGGCCAGGCGCGAGAGCCTCCACGACCGCTCACTCAGCCCGCCATTGCTGGACATGATCGTGCGAGCCGAACGCGGGGTACCACCGAACCTGGAGGCCCACCCGACCAACGGGCAACTGCATATCCACAGTGTCACGCCCATTCGAGGCGGTGCGACAGGCCCGGTGCAGGCCGTGCTGCTCATGACTTTCGAGCTGCAGCGTGTAAGTGCTGCTCTGAAAATAGACATGCCGGAAATCGGCAAGGCCAGCCTCGTGCAAGGCGTGTTCGACGACCCTCAGGCCGTACTGGCCAGCGCAGGCGAAAGTGATAGCCCGGCAATAACCCCGATAGGGACCTTCAACGATGCATGGAGCCTGCACTTTCAGCCCGGGTCGATCTTCCAGAGGTGATCGACGGATGAATCGCCCGGCTCAAGAACTCTATGTCGAAAATGCCGTCAAAGCCGGACATCTTTAGCCGCGCGGCGCGCCGGATGCCTGCAGCGCATGCCGACCGTCGACCCAACATAGCCCCTTCCAATTGGAGTTTCCCCAGGTGAGCAACATGGAACGCATGACCCCGAACCTCCCCGCCAGCATCTTCCGCGCCTACGATATCCGAGGTGTGGTCGGCGAAGGCCTCACCGCCGAAACCGCCTACTGGATCGGCCGCACCATCGGTGCACAGAGCCTGGCCCAGGGCGAGCCGCATGTATCGGTTGGCCGAGACGGTCGCCTGTCCGGCCCGATGCTGGTCGAGCAACTGATCAAGGGCCTGGTCGAGGCCGGCTGCAAGGTCAGCGACGTCGGCCTGGTACCCACGCCCGCCCTGTACTACGCCGCCAACGTGCTGGCCGGCAAGTCCGGGGTGATGCTCACCGGCAGCCACAACCCGCCGAACTACAACGGCTTCAAGATCGTCATCGCCGGCGACACCCTGGCCAATGAGCAGATCCAGGCCCTCCTGATCCGCCTGCAGACCAACGACCTCACCCGCGGCGAAGGCAGCGTCGAGAAGGTCGAGATCCTGGACCGCTACTTCACCCAGATCACCGGCGACATCAAGCTGGCGAAGAAGCTCAAGGTGGTGGTGGACTGCGGAAACGGCGCCGCCGGGGTGATCGCCCCGCAGCTGATCGAGGCGCTGGGCTGCGAGATGATCCCGCTGTTCTGCGAGGTCGACGGCAACTTCCCCAACCACCACCCCGACCCGGGCAAGCCGGAAAACCTGGTGGACCTGATCGCCAAGGTCAAGGAAAGCGGCGCCGACCTGGGCCTGGCCTTCGACGGTGACGGCGACCGTGTCGGCGTAGTGACCAACACTGGCAACATCGTCTACCCCGATCGCCTGCTGATGCTGTTCGCCCAGGACGTGCTGGCGCGCAACCCGGGCGCCGAGATCATCTTCGACGTCAAATGCACCCGCCGCCTGACCCCGCTGATCGAACAGTACGGCGGCCGCGCGCTGATGTGGAAGACAGGTCATTCGTTGATCAAGAAGAAGATGAAGCAGACTGGCGCCCTGCTGGCCGGCGAGATGAGCGGGCACATCTTCATCAAGGAGCGCTGGTACGGTTTCGACGACGGCATCTACAGCGCCGCGCGCCTGCTGGAGATTCTGAGCAAGGCCGATAGCGATGCCGAAACGCTGTTCGCGGCGTTCCCGAACGATATTTGTACCCCTGAAATCAACATTGATGTGACGGACGAGGGTAAATTCAGCATCATTGAGGCACTGCAACGCGACGCCGACTGGGGCCAAGACGCCAACCTGACCACCATCGATGGTGTACGGGTCGACTACCCCAACGGCTGGGGCCTGGTTCGCGCCTCCAACACCACGCCGGTGCTGGTACTGCGCTTCGAGGCCGACAGCGAAGCCGAGCTGCAGCGAATCAAGGACGTGTTCCTTGCCCAGCTCAAGCGCGCAGCCCCTGATCTGCAACCAACGTTCTGACCGACCCCTTGTTCCAACTGGAGCCCTGCATGACCCTTGATCGTGATGCCGCCACCCATGTCGCCCAGGTACTGTCCGAAGCGCTGCCCTACATCCGCCGCTTTGTCGGCAAGACGCTGGTGATCAAGTACGGCGGCAACGCGATGGAGAGCGAAGAGCTCAAGACCGGCTTCGCCCGCGACGTGGTGCTGATGAAGGCAGTCGGCATCAACCCGGTGGTGGTGCACGGCGGCGGCCCGCAGATCGGCGACCTGCTCAAGCGCCTGTCCATCGAAAGCCGGTTTGTCGATGGCATGCGCGTCACTGATGCGCAGACCATGGACGTGGTGGAGATGGTGCTCGGCGGCCAGGTGAACAAGGACATCGTCAACCTGATCAACCGTCATGGCGGCAGCGCCATCGGTCTGACCGGCAAGGACGCCGAGCTGATTCGCGCCAGGAAGCTCACCGTCACCCGCCAGACGCCAGAGATGACCAGCCCTGAAATCATCGACATCGGTCATGTGGGCGAAGTGGTCGGGGTGAACACCGACCTGCTGAACATGCTGGTCAAGGGCGACTTCATCCCGGTGATCGCGCCAATCGGCGTGGGCGCCAACGGCGAGTCGTACAACATCAACGCGGACCTGGTGGCAGGCAAGGTGGCCGAAGCGCTCAAGGCCGAGAAGCTGATGCTGCTGACCAACATCGCCGGCCTGATGGACAAGCAGGGCACCGTGCTCACCGGCCTGACCACCGAGCAGGTTGACGAACTGATCGCGGACGGCACCATCTACGGCGGCATGCTGCCCAAGATCCGTTGCGCACTGGAAGCAGTACAGGGCGGCGTGCACAGCTCGCACATCATCGACGGCCGCGTGCCGAATGCGGTGCTGCTGGAAATTTTCACCGACAGTGGCGTGGGTACCCTGATTACCAATCACGAACCGCGCTGAGGCATCCGCCGGCAAGGCCGGCTCCTACAGGAGCGGGCCACCACAGGTACAAAAAAGGCGACCCGCGGGTCGCCTTTTTGTTTGCCTCAGATACCGTACTGGGCCCGGTAGGCCTCGACGGCCGGCAAGTGCTGCTTGAGCGCCGGGTCATCGGCGAGGAACTGCAGCACCTGGGTCAGCGATACGATGCTGACCACCGGAATGCCGAAGTCACGCTCCACTTCCTGGATCGCCGACAGGTCGCCGTTGCCACGCTCCTGGCGATTCATCGCGATCAGTACGCCCGCCGCCCTAGCCTGCTGGCCCTGGATGATCTGCATCACCTCGCGGATGGCCGTGCCGGCAGTGATCACGTCGTCGATGATCAGCACGTCGCCTGCCAGTGGCGAGCCCACCAGGCTGCCACCCTCGCCGTGTGCCTTGGCTTCCTTGCGGTTGAAGCACCACGGCACATCCAGCCCATGGTGCTCGGCCAGTTGCACCGCCGTCGCGGCAGCCAGGGGGATGCCCTTGTAGGCCGGGCCGAACAGCACGTCGAACGGGATCTTGCTGTCGACGATCGCCGCCGCATAGAACCGACCGAGCTGAGCCAGGGCAGCGCCACTGTTGAACAGGCCGGCGTTGAAGAAATACGGGCTGATGCGGCCCGACTTGAGGGTGAACTCACCGAAGCGCAGAACCCCACGATCGATGGCAAAACGAATGAATTCGCGCTGATACGGCTGCATGAAGAGTCCCGGCTACCACAGATTTAGCTAAATGAGTACAGCTCGGGTATCATACACGCACGAGATTTTTGGGGCCATTTATGCGGATCATCAGTGTGAACGTTAATGGCATTCAGGCTGCAGTCGAGCGTGGTTTGCTCAGCTGGCTACAAGCCCAGAATGCCGACGTCATCTGCCTTCAGGATACCCGCGCCTCGGCCTTTGAACTCGACGACCCAGCTTTCCAGCTCGATGGCTACTTCCTTTATGCCTGCGATGCAGAAGTTCCAGCCCAAGGCGGCGTGGCACTCTACTCGCGTTTGCAGCCCAAGGCAGTCATCAGCGGCCTGGGCTTCGAGACAGCCGATCGCTACGGGCGTTACCTGCAGGCCGATTTCGACAAAGTCAGTATTGCCACCTTGCTGTTGCCTTCGGGCATGAACGGTGACGAAGACCTCAACCAGAAATTCAAGTTGATGGACGACTTCGGCAAATACCTGGACAAGCAGCGCCGCAAGCGTCGCGAGTACATCTACTGCGGCTCGCTGTATGTGGCGCAGCAGAAGCTCGACGTGAAGAACTGGCGCGACGGCCAGCAGTCGCCAGGTTTCCTGGCGCCAGAGCGGGCCTGGATGGACGAGATCGTCGGCAACATGGGCTATGTGGATGCGTTGCGCGAAGTCAGCCGTGAGGGCGACCAGTACAGCTGGTGGCCGGACAACGAGCAGGCCGAGATGCTCAACCTGGGCTGGCGTTTCGACTACCAGCTGCTGACCCCGGGCCTGCGCCGCTTCGTACGAAGCGCTCGCCTGCCGCGTCAGCCACGCTTCTCCCAGCATGCGCCACTGATCGTGGACTATGACTGGACGCTGACGATCTGATCGCTCAGCCACAAAAAAGCCGACTGCGTGTCGGCTTTTTCGTATCTGGTGTCCCGTCCTGAATAAGGTTTACACCTCCCATCCCGAATTTCCGGAGAGTCAGATGGAACAAGGTGTAAAGCGCACACAGCGTGATTACTCACTGTCTTTTAAATTGGCGGTGGTTGATCAGATTGAAAAAGGCGAACTGACCTACAAGCAGGCCCAGGTGCGGTATGGCATCCAGGGACGGTCGACGGTTCTGGTATGGTTGCGTAAGCACGGTCGGCAGGATTGGAGCCAGGGGGCTTCGATCCGCGACGAGAGGAGCTGCGCGATGTCTGACCCCAAAACGCTCACTCCAGAGCAGCGGATCAAAGAGCTTGAGCAGCAGCTTGAGCTGATGAGCCAGAAGGCCCAGTTCTTTGAAACGGTCGTTGATGTTCTGAAAAATGACTATGGTGTCTCGGTCGTAAAAAAGCGATCCGGCAAGTCCTCTCGCAAGGTCAAGTCGCAGGACTGAGCATTGCCAGGGCTTGTCAGTTTCTAGGCATCAGTCGACAGGCTTACTACAAGCGCAACCGAGCTGCTGATGGCAAAGAGCGCCAGGCAGATCGGGTGGTTCAGTTTGTTCAGCAAGTCCGGCTGCGCCAGCCCCGTCTGGGTACCCGTAAGCTGCACTATTTGCTGCATTGCCAACCTGACAAACGATTCCAGGTCGGCCGAGATAGGCTGTTTCAGGTCTTGGGAGAGCGCCGTTTGCTGGTACTGCCCAAGCGGGCATACCACAAGACAACACAGAGCTTTCATCGCTTCTACCGCCATCCCAACTTAATCAAGCCCGGTCCAAGCCAAGTCGTCCCGACAAGGCCGGAGCACGTCTGGGTTGCCGACATTACTTATCTGCCCGCACGCAACGGCCCGCTGTACCTGAGCCTGGTAACGGACGCGTACTCCAGGAAAATTGTTGGTCACCACGTCCATGAAAGCCTGCATGCCGAGTCAGTAGCGCAAGCCTTCAAGCAGGCCTTACGAAAGCGACGTCATCGCCAGCCATTAGTCCACCATTCGGATCGAGGCATCCAATATTGCTCGGCGCTATACCAGTCACTGCACCAACGGCACGGCGTTCAGTGCTCCATGACTGATGGGTATGACTGCTACCAGAACGCGCTGGCTGAGCGAATCAACGGAATCCTCAAGATGGAGCTGCTGTTGAGCAGCCCTGAAGATCTGGAGCAAGCGAGGCAGATGGTTGATGAGGCAGTGCAGATCTACAACACAGAACGGCCCCATATGGCCCTGAAAAACAAAACGCCCGATGCGGTGCATCAGGCGTTTTGAGGCCTATCGGCCTACCTGAACAGGTGTAAACCTATTTCAGGACTAGACATGGCCTTTGGGCCCTTTCGCCGGCAAGGCCGGCTCCTACCGGGTCAACGCAACCGCCGTAGGAGCCGGTCTTGCCGACGAAGCATGTCAGGTCAGCACACGCCAGGCCCACGGATAACGAAAGGCCTTGCCCTGCTTGACCTTGACCGCCGCAATGACGATCAGTACCGCCACCCCCAGCGAGATGATGGTCAGCGCAAGCTTGGCCATCGGTACGGTAAACCCCACCACGCACACCATGCCCAGCAGGGTCATGGTCAGCTGGAAGTTCACCGCCTCCTTGCCCTGGGCGTCGACGTACGGGTCGATGCCGCGCTTGAACCACCACAAGGCCAGCGGCGCGATCAGGTTGGCGAACGGCACCACCATGCCGGCAGCCGCCGCCAGGTGGCACAACATGCCCCAATGACGGGCTGCATCACCGGGCATCGGCGCGTTGGACGGCTCGGCCATGACGACTCCCGATCAGTCCGCCAGCGCGGCCTGCTGCAGTTGGAACAGGTCGGTCATGCCCTTCTGCGCCAGCGCCAGCATGGCGTTGAGCTCTTCAGGCTGGAACGGAGCCCCTTCGGCGGTGCCCTGGACTTCGATGAAACCACCGGCGCTGGTCATCACCACGTTCAGGTCGGTTTCGGCCGCCGAATCTTCCGGGTAGTCCAGGTCGAGCACCGGCACGCCCTGGTACATGCCGACCGATACGGCCGCAATCATGTGCTTGACCGGGTCGCCGCCCTTCAGGCCGCCACGCTTCTTGACCACGCGCAGGGCGTCGACCAGCGCAACCATGGCACCGGTGATCGACGCGGTACGGGTACCGCCATCGGCCTGGATCACGTCGCAGTCGACGTACAGGGTGATGTCGCCCAGCTTGCTCATGTCCAGCGCGGCGCGCAGCGAGCGGCCGATCAGGCGCTGGATTTCGAGGGTACGACCACCCTGCTTGCCGCGGCTGGCTTCGCGCTGGTTGCGCTCGCCGGTGGCGCGCGGCAGCATGCCGTACTCGGCGGTCAGCCAGCCCTGGCCCTGGCCTTTGAGGAAGCGCGGTACGCCGTTCTCGACGCTGACCGTGCAGATGACTTTGGTGTCTCCGAACTCGACCAGTACAGACCCCTCGGCGTGTTTGGTGTAGTTGCGGGTGATGCGGATCGAGCGCAGCTGATCGGCAACGCGACCACTTGGACGTTTCATTTGGGCTACCTGTACTGGATATGAATCTGCCCGGCATTATAGGGCTACAGGGCCCTCGGTGGACATGCCTGCGGCCAAATGCACGGCCAGCCGATCATCGGCGCACCACGCCACAAGCCCCGATCTGGCCGCGCCGCCCGGTATTTGCGGCGCCCTGCCCGCTGCTTTGTAGCATCAGCGCATTGGGAGCCGGCGCCGCACTGCGTTACAATCCTGCGCCTTTGCAGGCTGTCGGCTTGCTCCCTAATCTGCGAGGTACTTCCCATGGTGCACAGCATGACCGCCTTCGCCCGCGTCGAGCAGGCCGGGACCCAGGGCACACTGATCTGGGAACTGCGCTCGGTCAATCATCGCTACCTCGAGCCGCACCTGCGCCTGCCCGAAGCCCTGCGCGACCTCGAAGGCGCGGTGCGCGAGTCCCTGCGCCAGGGCCTGTCGCGCGGCAAGGTCGAATGTACCCTGCGCTTCAATGAAGAGAACGCCGGCAAGCCGCTGCAGGTCGACCGCGAGCGTGCCGCTCAGCTGGTCGCCGCCGCCGAGACCGTGGCCGGCCTGATCAAGCAGCCCGGCCCCCTCAACCCGCTCGAGGTGTTGGCCTGGCCGGGCGTGCTGGTGGCCGATGCCAGCGACCCGCAGGCGCTCAATGCCGAGGCCATGGGCCTGTTCGAACAGGCCCTCAAGGAGCTCAAGAACGGCCGCAACCGCGAAGGCGCGGAACTCGCCCGACTGATCAACGAGCGCCTCGACAGCATGAGCGAGGAAGTCACCACCCTGCGCGCCCTGGTGCCGCAGATGCTCGCCGCCCAGCGCCAGAAGGTGCTGGACCGCTTTGCCGACATGCAGGCCGAACTCGACCCGCAGCGTCTGGAGCAGGAGATGGTGATGCTGGCGCAGAAGAGCGATGTGGCCGAAGAACTCGACCGCCTCAGCACGCATGTCACCGAAGTGCGCCGCGTGCTCACGTCGGGCGGCGCCGCCGGCCGGCGCCTGGATTTCCTGATGCAGGAACTCAACCGCGAAGCCAACACCCTGGGCTCCAAAGCCTTTGACACACGCAGCACCCAAGCGGCGGTCAACCTCAAGGTTCTGATCGAGCAGATGCGTGAACAAGTACAGAACATCGAGTAAGGCCACCCCTACCATGACCCACAGCAGCGGCACCCTTTTCATCGTCTCGGCCCCTTCGGGCGCCGGCAAGACCAGCCTGGTCAAGGCGCTCACCGACGACCTCAACCACATTCGCGTGTCGGTCTCGCACACCACGCGGGCCATGCGTCCGGGCGAGCATGACGGGGTGAACTACCACTTCGTCGACCGCGCCGAGTTCGACCGCATGATCGCCCAGGGCGACTTCCTGGAGCAGGCCGAAGTCTTCGGCAACTGCTACGGCACCTCGCGCAGCGCACTGCAGCAGACCCTTGACCAGGGCCATGACCTGATCCTGGAAATCGACTGGCAGGGTGCACAGCAGGTGCGCAAGCTGATGCCCGAGGCGCGTTCGATCTTCATCCTGCCGCCCAGCCAGCAGGCCCTGCGCCAGCGCCTGACCAACCGCGGCACCGACAGTGACGAGATCATCGAAGGGCGCATGCGCGAGGCGGTCAGCGAGATGGTGCATTACGACGAATACGAGTTCGTCATCATCAACGACGACTTCGCCACGGCACTGGACGACCTCAAGGCGGTGTTCCGTGCCAACCGCCTGCAGCGCGGCCAGCAGCAGCAACGTCACAGCGAACTGCTCAGGCAACTGCTTGCCTGAGCAGCGTGCCCCGGCCGCTTAACCGCGGCCGGGCACCGTTGCGTGACGGCGCAGGGTCATGCCCAGGAAGAACGCCGGCGCACGCAGGCGCGACAGCATCATCAGCACCAGGCCCAGCAGGGTGATGATCATCGCGATCACGAACACCAGCCCCAACCCGCCTACATGCGAACCGCTGCCGAACGACGGCGAAGCACTGTCATAGGCTGTCTGCAGGAAAATCACCGAAAGAATGCCGCCGCCCAGCAACGGGCACAGGCCGCGCATCAGGAAGTGACGCAGGCTGTCGGTGAGGCTGTGGCGGAAGTACCACACGCAGGCGAACGCGGTCAGCGAGTAGTAGAAGCAGATCATCATGCCCAGGGCAGTGATGGTGTCGGCCAGCACGTTCTCGCTCAGGGTACGCATGGTGACGTAGAACACGCCTGCGGCCACGCCGGCACAGATGGTGGCATAACGCGGGGTTTTCGAACGCGGGCAGACGCTCGCGAAACGCTCCGGCACTGCGCCGTAGTACCCCATCGCCAGCAGCGTGCGCGCCGGCGAAACGAAGGTCGACTGCAACGAGGCCGCGGTGCTGGCCAGCACCGCGATCGACATCAGGATCGCCAGTGGCCCCATCACCGGGCCGGCCAGGTGGGCGAAGACGTTTTCCTGGATACGCGGGTTGCCCAGGCCCAGGCCGATATCGCTGATGCCGGCAAACTGCAGGGTGGCAATTGCGGTCACCAGGTACAGGCCCAGAATCAGCAGCACGGTCAGGGTCGCTGCCTTGCCCGGTACGTCATCGCTGCCCACCGATTCTTCGCTGATGCTCAGGCACACATCCCAGCCCCAGAAGATGAAGATCGACAGCGACAGGCCGGCGGTGAAGGCCGAGAACGACTCCACCCCGAACGGGTTGAACCAGTCCATCTCGAAGGTCAGCGGCGGCGCCTCCGACGACCCGCCGAATGCGGCCATGGCAAAACCCAGCAGCACGATCAGTTGCAGCGCCACCAGGCCGTACTGCACGGTCATGGTGGTGGCGATGCCGCGACAGCAGATCCACACGGCCATGGCGATGAACACGCAACAGGTGGTCACATTGACCAGCAGGTTGTCGGCCAGCGCCGCCACCTCGTGCTTGCCGGTGATCTGCCCGAGGAACAGATAGAAGAAGTCCACCGCCACACCGGCGAGGTTCGACAGCACGATGGTGGTGGCGGTGACCAGCCCCCAGCCACCGATCCAGCCGATCATCGGGCCGAAGGCACGTACCGACCAGGTGAACGAGGTGCCGCTGTCGGGTTCGGCGGCATTCAGCTCGCGATAACCCAGCGCCACCAGCAACATGGGCAGGAAACCGACGATGAACACCGCCGGCAGGTGGGCACCGACTTCGCGTACGGTCGGGCCGAGGGCGCCGGTGAGGGTATACACCGGCGCAATAGTGGAAATGCCCAGCACGATGCTGGCCAGCAGTCCGAGCCGGCCCTTGGCCAGCCCTTTGGATCGCCCGCCCACACCTGGGGACAGGCCTGCTTTGTGTTCGCTCATGAGTAGTTGCCGTCACTATTGGTATTGTTTTCCGGGCCCCCCGTGGGGTGCCCGCTATCACTCAATGAAACTTGTTGCAGTGCATCGCCGGCTCAGCCGGGTGACCTCATAGGGCCTTCTCCCGGCGCAGCGCATGGGCGATGCAGGCTTCGCGAAACGCCTCGAACAGGCGCAGCGACACCGGGTTTTCGGCAAAGCGGTATTCCGGGTGCCATTGCACACCGACCACAAAGCCTGGGGCGTCATCCATGGACACGGCTTCGATCAGTCCATCGGGAGCCAGGGCTTCGGCGCGCAGGCCGGCGGCCAGGCGATCGATGCCCTGGCTGTGCAGCGAGTTGACCATGAAGCGGGCAGGCAGCCCCATCTGCTCGAATTTCCCCCCGGGCTGGCATGTCACCAGGTGGCGGGGGCTGTATTGCTCTTCCAGCGGCGCATCCTGCGACTCGCGATGGTCCAGGTAGCCTGGCAGCTCCTGCACACGCTGGTGCAAGGTGCCGCCCAGGCTGACGTTGAGTTCCTGGAAGCCCCGGCACACGCAGAACACCGGCACACCCCTGGCAATCGCGGCCTGCAGCAGCGGCAGGGTCAGCCGGTCACGAAACACGTCGTGGCGGGTGCCTTCCACGCTGGGGGCGCCATTGTAATGATGCGGCTCGACATTAGAAGGCGAACCGGTAAAAAGAATGCCATCCAGATGCTCCAGCACAAGGTTCGGGTCGCTTGCGACGTCCCGGGCCGGGAGAATCAGCGGCAATCCGGCAAAACCGGCCGCCTCGACATACTTGTCGCCCACGGTATGCGACGAGTTCTTGCCCAGTTGCTGGCGGCAAGCACTCACACCAATCAGGGGCAGCCGCCCTGCGCGCTCGTTCATCGGTTAAGCCTCCGTTGCAGCTTTATCCAGCCATCACACCGTATGCAGGTACCAGTTGTATTCGAGGTCGGAGATCGACACTTCGAACTCCGCCATCTCGCTTTCCTTGCAGGCCACGAAGATGTCGATGTAGTCGGGGCTGATGTACTGGTTCAGCACCTCGCTGTCATCGAGCTCGCGCAGCGCATCGCGCAGGTTGTTCGGCAGGCTCTGCTCCAGTTGCTCGTAGGAGTTGCCCTCGACCGGCTCGCCCGGGTCGACCTTGTTGGTCAGGCCGTGGTGAATGCCAGCCAGGATCGAAGCCATCATCAGGTACGGGTTGGCATCGGCGCCGGCCACGCGGTGCTCGATACGCACGGCATCGCTGCTGCCGGTAGGCACGCGCACGGCCACGGTACGGTTGTCCAGGCCCCAGCTCGGGGCATTGGGCACGTAGAACTGCGCGCCGAAACGGCGGTAGGAGTTCACGTTGGGGCACAGGAAGGCCATCGATGCCGGCATGGTTTCGAGCACGCCGCCGATGGCGTGGCGCAGGGTTTCGCTGTTTTCGGGGTCGTCGGTTGCGAAGATGTTCTTGCCGGTCTTCTTGTCCAGCAGCGAGATGTGCACGTGCAGGCCGTTGCCTGCCTGGCCAGGGTACGGCTTGGCCATGAAGGTGGAGTCCATCTCATGGTCGTAGGCGATGTTCTTGATCAGGCGCTTGAGCAGCACTGCGTAGTCGCAGGCCTTCATCGCGTCAGCCACGTGGTGCAGGTTGACCTCGAACTGCGCCGGGGCGCTTTCCTTGACGATGGCATCGGCCGGGATGCCTTGCTCCTTGGCCGCTTCGAGCATGTCCTGCAGGCAGTCGACATACTCGTCCAGGTCATCGATCAGGTACACCTGGGTCGATTGCGGGCGTTTGCCCGAGATCGGCGAGCGCGGCGGCTGCGGGCGACCGTTCAGGTTGTCCTGGTCGATCAGGTAGAACTCCAGCTCGAACGCGGCGCAGATATCCAGGCCCAGCGCGTCGAACTTCTCCACCACGCCGCGCAGCACTTCGCGCGGGTCGGCGAAGAATGGCGTGCCGTCCAGTTCATGCATGGTCATCAGCAGCTGCGCGGTGGGGCGCTTCTGCCAGGGCTCGAAGCTCAGGGTGCCGGGGATCGGGTAGCAGATACGGTCGGCGTCGCCGATGTCCAGGCCCAGGCCAGTGCTTTCGACGGTGGAACCGTTGATGTCCAGGGCGAACAGCGAAGCCGGCAGGTTGATGCCTTTTTCGTAGACCTTGACCAGGCTCGCACGCTCGATGCGCTTGCCACGCACCACGCCGTTCATGTCTGCAATCAGCAGATCGACAAATTGCACCTCAGGGTGGGCCTTGAGAAATTCACCCATCTCGTCGAGAGGGATGGCGCACGGGGAGACCGACGTCATGGCTAGGCATCCTTTGATTTTTTATCGGGCGGCAATGGAGGAGGTGTTACTGCGCTATCGGGAGCGGCGATGGTTTCATTTGTTCTTTTTAAGGTTCCCATCGTGGGGAATGCCGAACGCCGCGGCATTGCACGGTCGTTCCAGGTTCTGACAACGTCGCGGGTTGATTCACGACTGCCGCCTCACTATAGAATGGCCCCCACGCAACAGACATTGGCATTTAGGCAAGCAAAGAGTGCACCCATGCAATATCAGATCAGTCACGCCGACCTTTCCCTGGTGCTCGCGCTGGTACGCGGACGCTCCCTGGCCAAGGCTGCAGACCTGCTGCGGGTCGATGTGTCGACGGTGTTCCGCTCGATCCGGCGCATGGAGGCCGCACTGGGCACCGCGCTGTTCGTGAAGAGCCGCAAGGGCTACATCCCCACCGGCACCGCCCAGGCCCTGGCCGAGCAGGCCGAACGCGCCGAGCAGGCGCTGGATGCGGCGCGGGTGGCGCTGGAGCACGGCGAACAGGTGGTCAGCGGCACGGTGCGCCTGACCTGTACCGATGCGGTGCTGCACAGCCTGCTGCTGCCGGCCCTGGCCGACTTCATGCCGGCATACCCGGCCCTGTCACTGGAGCTGGCGACCTCCAACACCTTCGCCAACCTCAGCCGGCGCGACGCCGACCTGGCGCTGCGCCTGACCAATTCGCCACCCGAGCACCTTGTGGGGCGCTGCCTGGGGGCGGCCTCGTATGTGGTGTGCGGGCGCGAGGAGTACCGCGAGCGGCTGGCCGAGGCCCCGGCCAGCGTGCCCTGGATTGCCCCCGACGACTCCATGCAGGACCACGCCACAGTGGTGTGGCGCAGTCAGCAGCTGCCGGGGGTGATGCCGCGCTATCGCTGCAGCGGAATCGCGGCGATTGCACAACTGGTGGCGGCCGGGCTGGGGGTGGCTGCCCTGCCCGACTACATGGCCGACACCTTGCCGGGGGTGGAACAGTTGAGCGGTGCCCTGCCCGGGTGCAATACCGAGCTGTGGCTGCTGACCCGCCCCGATTGCCGTGCGCTGCGTTCGGTGCAGACCCTGTTCGACGAATTGACCCCGCGTTTGCGCGGGATGCTGGGGCGCCAGGAGGGTCAGGCCTGACTTTCGGGCCCCTTCGCCGGCAAGGCCGGCTCCCACGGGGCAGGTGCGCAGTTCTGCAGGCGCCGACCTGCCGGCCAAGCATTTGAATCCACTCCCACAAGACAGTTGTGCTAGAGCCTCACAACTGGTTATTGTCGGCTTACACAGGTCTCGACGTGAAATCAGCGCTTCCCTAAAGGCTGGTGATTTTTTAAACTATCGAGTCCGCTCGCCCATTCGGGCTGAACACCGCATTTGCTACTGAGGAAGACCATGGCCCGCGTAACCGTTGAAGATTGTCTAGAACACGTGGATAACCGCTTTGAGCTGGTCATGCTGTCTACCAAGCGTGCCCGCCAACTGGCCACCGGCGGCAAAGAGCCGAAAGTGGCGTGGGAAAACGACAAGCCGACCGTCGTCGCCCTGCGCGAAATCGCCGAAGGCATCTGCACCCCAGAATTCATGGCCGAACAGGACATCGTCCACGAAGACCCGGTCTTCGCTGCATTCGGTGAGGACGAGGCCAACGAGGCCGTCTAAGTCCATGCCTGGTCGACGTTGTACGGCGCAGGGCCCACTTTCTCGGCAGGAGCTAACATCGTGCCGAGCATAGACGCCCTCGCCGATCGCCTCTCGACCTACCTCGGCGCCGACCAGGTCAACCTGGTACGCCGGGCGTATTTCTACGCCGAACAAGCCCACGACGGCCAGCGCCGTCGCAGCGGCGAGCCATACGTCACGCACCCGCTGGCGGTGGCAAGCATTCTTGCCGACATGCACATGGACCATCAGAGCCTGATGGCCGCCATGCTGCATGACGTGATCGAAGACACCGGCATCGCCAAGGAAGCCCTCAGTTCCCAATTCGGCGAAACCGTCGCCGAACTGGTCGATGGCGTCAGCAAGCTGACCCAGATGAACTTCGAGACCAAGGCCGAAGCCCAGGCCGAAAACTTCCAGAAGATGGCCATGGCCATGGCCCGCGACATTCGCGTGATCCTGGTCAAGCTGGCCGACCGCCTGCACAACATGCGCACCCTGGAAGTGCTGTCGGGCGAAAAACGCCGGCGCATCGCCAAGGAAACCCTCGAGATCTACGCCCCCATCGCCAACCGCCTGGGCATGCACACTGTGCGCGTGGAGTTCGAGGACCTGGGCTTCAAGGCCATGTACCCGATGCGCTCGGCGCGTATCTACCAGGCAGTCAAGCGTGCCCGCGGCAACCGCAAGGAGCTGGTCAACAAGATCGAGGAATCGCTCAGCCACTGCCTGGCCGTGGACGGTATCGAAGGCGAGGTCAGCGGGCGGCAGAAGCACATCTACGGCATCTACAAGAAGATGCGCGGCAAGCGCCGCGCCTTCAACGAGATCATGGACGTGTACGCCTTCCGCATCGTGGTCGACAAGGTCGACACCTGCTATCGCGTGCTCGGCGCCGTGCACAACCTGTACAAGCCGCTGCCGGGGCGCTTCAAGGACTACATCGCGATCCCCAAGGCCAACGGCTACCAGTCGCTGCATACCACCCTGTTCGGCATGCACGGCGTGCCCATCGAGATCCAGATCCGCACCCGCGAGATGGAAGAGATGGCCAACAACGGCATCGCGGCGCACTGGCTGTACAAGTCCAGTGACGACGAGCAGCCCAAGGGCACCCATGCCCGGGCGCGCCAGTGGGTCAAGGGCGTGCTGGAAATGCAGCAGCGCGCGGGCAATTCGCTAGAATTCATCGAAAGCGTGAAGATCGACCTGTTCCCGGACGAGGTCTACGTGTTCACGCCCAAGGGCCGCATCATGGAGCTGCCAAAGGGCTCCACGGCGGTCGACTTTGCCTACGCGGTGCATACCGACGTCGGCAACAGCTGCATCGCGTGCCGCATCAACCGCCGCCTGGCACCGCTGTCCGAACCGCTGCAGAGCGGCTCGACGGTCGAGATCGTCAGCGCCCCGGGCGCACGACCGAACCCTGCCTGGCTGAACTTCGTGGTCACCGGCAAGGCGCGCACCCATATCCGCCATGCCCTGAAGCTGCAGCGCCGCTCCGAATCGATCAACCTGGGCGAGCGCCTGCTCAACAAGGTGCTCAACGGTTTCGACAGCGCGCTGGACAAGATCCCCCAGGAGCGCATCCAGGCCATGCTGGCCGAGTATCGCCTCGAAGTGATCGAAGACCTGCTCGAAGACATCGGCCTGGGCAACCGCATGGCCTACGTAGTGGCGCGCCGCCTGCTCTCCAGCGAAGGCGAGCAATTGCCCAACCCCGAGGGTCCGCTGGCCATTCGCGGCACCGAGGGCCTGGTGCTCAGCTACGCCAAGTGCTGCACGCCGATTCCGGGCGACCCGATCGTCGGGCACCTGTCGGCGGGCAAGGGCATGGTGGTGCACCTGGAGAACTGCCGCAACATCAGCGAAATTCGCCACAACCCGGAAAAATGCATCCAGCTGTCCTGGGCCAAGGATGTCACCGGCGAATTCAATGTCGAGCTGCGCGTCGAGCTGGAGCACCAGCGCGGCCTGATTGCCCTGCTGGCCAGCAGCGTCAACGCCGCCGACGGCAACATCGAGAAGATCAGCATGGACGAACGTGATGGCCGCATCAGCGTGGTCCAGCTGGTGGTCAGCGTGCACGACCGTGTGCACCTGGCCCGCGTGATCAAGAAACTGCGTGCCTTGACCGGGGTGATTCGCATCACCCGCATGCGCACGTAGCCCTCCCCCTGCAAGGAGTCACCATGACCAAGACCGTCATCACCAGCGACAAGGCCCCAGCGGCCATCGGCACCTACTCCCAGGCGATCAAGGCCGGCAATACCGTATACATGTCGGGCCAGATCCCGCTGGACCCGAAAACCATGGAACTGGTCGAAGGCTTCGAAGCCCAGACCGTACAGGTGTTCGAAAACCTCAAAGCCGTGGCCGAAGCTGCCGGCGGCTCGTTCAAGGACATCGTCAAGCTGAACATCTTCCTGACCGACCTGAGCCACTTCGCCAAGGTCAACGAAGTCATGGGCCGCTACTTCGAACAGCCCTACCCTGCCCGCGCCGCCATCGGCGTCGCTGCGCTGCCACGCGGCTCGCAGGTTGAAATGGACGCGATCCTGGTCCTCGAGTAATACCTCGCGCGGCGGGCCGGCCGGCTCGCCGCCGCACTGTTCTGGAAGGACCCCGCCATGCGCCACGCGCTTGCCCTGGCTCTGGCCGCCGCACTGTTGAGCGGTTGCGCCAGCCACAAACCCGAAGACTACAACGGCATCTGGATCAACCAGCAGGCCATCGATGCTGCCGCCAAAGGTGTGAGCCTGCGCAAGGCGCTGCAGGACAGCGGCGGCAACCTGGAATGGAAGGTCAACGTCGCGGCCGAACAGGCCAGCTACACCAACGGTTTCGAGATCGTCGAAGGCCAGCTCAAGGCCGGCGGAAAACAGCGGGACGTGGTATTCCCGGGGAATGAGATACAGACGTTGAGCCTGGATGGCGACGAACTGGTGCAGCACGCCACCCCGATGGCGCCGCAGCACAGCTTCCAGAAGGCCAGCTCTCCCGCCCCAATGGAAGCCCGCACCGGGACCACCTTCGAGCAGGCGCTGTACGGCGCCTACCTGAAGGGTGACTGGAAGGTGATCGAGGGCCCTGGTCAGGGCAATGTGGTGCGCTTCGGCGACACGGGCAGCGTCGAGGGCCTGCCCAATCTGGACCGCTACGCACTGTGCCTGGCCGGCGACTGCGCCAGCATGAGCGGCGAGTACGACAGCCTGTGGCTGGAGCGCAACCAGCAGGGTAACCCGTGGATCTTCAAGCGTGATGGCAAGACGCTGGAAATCCTGCGTGCCCTCAACAGCGCCCAGCCAGACGAGATGCCGCAGCTGTATCCCGGCGCCCGGCAATGGCTGCTCGAGCGCGACTGATCGGGTGAGCCCTCAGGTTTGCGCCGCCAGAATCGCCGCGTAGCCTTCCTTGTAGCTCGGGTACTGTGGCACCCAGCCCAGTGCCCGGGCACGCGCATTGCTGCAGCGCTTGCTGCCGGTGCGCCGCACACGCTGCTGCTCCGACCAATGCGTGACGCCCATGTACTCGCGCAACCAGGCCACCACGTCGGCCAATGGCGCCGGTGCATCGTCCACCCCGATGTAGCAGTCCTCCAGCGCACGCCCCGCCGCATCGGCCTTGAGCAGGAAGGCCAGCAGCCCTGCCGCGTCCTCGGCATGGATGCGGTTGCCGTACAGCGGCGGCTCTTCGGTCACCCGATACCCCTGGCGCACCTGGCTGAGCAGCCATTCGCGGCCCGGCCCGTAGATACCGGTCAGGCGCACGATGCTGGCCGGAATGCCGCTGGCCAGTGCCAGCTGTTCGGCCTGGAGCATGACCTGCCCCGAATAACCTGACGGCAAGGTGGCGGCGGTTTCATCGATCCACTCGCCGTCCTGCTGGGCGAACACACTGCTGCTGGACACGAACAGCAGGCGCTGCGGTCGCTGGCCACGCTCGGCCAGCCAGCCCAGTACATGCTTGAGGCCCTGTACATAAGCCGCCTGATAGCCCGCCTCGTCATGCTGGCTGGCGGCCACGCAGTACACCAGGTAGTCGGGTGCGACCAAAGGCCAATCGGTCGGGCACTGCGGGTTTTCCAGGTCTGCCGCGATGCCGGCAACCCCCACGGGCAAGGCCGCCACATTTCTGCGCAAACCGCTTACCGACCAGCCAAGACCCAGCAATTGCTGGGCCAGACGGCCACCCACATCGCCGCAACCGACGATCAGAACTGAAGGCGAAGACATCCGCACACTCCGTCAGACAAAGCCACAGCCTATCTGTGGAAATCGATAGGCGGCTAGTTAATATGCAAAAAAAGATACTGTGTATCTTCTGTTAACAAGAATTACTTGCAATAATGGCCGCCCAAATTTTGTTCTCGGCCCGACTCGAGGCCTGGAAGGACAACCACCCATTTCTTCTTCATCAGGTCCGGCCAGCATGACACGTATTCAACCTTCCGCTTCGCCAACCCTGTCGCGCGCCTGGCGCGCCATTGCCGCGCTGATGTTCAGCCTGGTACTGGCCCCCGCCGCCATGGCCGATGAGCCCGCCGCACAGAACGCCACACCGGCCGCCGCCGTTGCCCCTGCCGATGCTACCCCGGCCGCACCTGCTGCCCCGGGCGCCGAGCCTGCGGATGCCGCCGCCGCGCCGGGCGCTGCCCCTGTCGAAGGCCAGGCCGACGACGCCACCCAAGCGCTGGTCGAAGACACCAGCCTGGGCATGGCCCACGACCTGTCGCCATGGGGCATGTACCAGAACGCCGACATCGTGGTGAAGATCGTGATGATCGGCCTTGCCATCGCCTCGCTGATCACCTGGACCATCTGGATTGCCAAGGGCTTCGAACTGATGGGCGCCAAGCGCCGCCTGCGTTCTGAAATCGCCCTGCTGAAGAAGGCCACCAGCATCAAGGACGCCAGCGAAACCGCCGACAAGCCCGGCACCCTGGCACACCTGCTGGTGCACGATGCCCTCGAGGAAATGCACCTGTCGGCCAATGCCCGTGAAAAAGAAGGTATCAAGGAGCGCGTGAGCTTCCGCCTCGAGCGCCTGGTCGCGGCCAGCGGTCGCAACATGAGCAGCGGTACCGGCGTGCTTGCCACCATCGGCTCCACCGCTCCGTTCGTCGGTCTGTTCGGTACCGTGTGGGGCATCATGAACAGCTTCATCGGCATCGCCAAGACCCAGACCACCAACCTCGCGGTGGTTGCACCCGGTATCGCCGAGGCCCTGCTGGCCACCGCCCTGGGCCTGGTTGCCGCGATCCCCGCAGTGGTCATCTACAACGTCTTCGCCCGTTCCATCGCCGGTTACAAGGCACAGGTTTCCGACGCTTCGGCGCACGTGCTGCTGCTGGTCAGCCGCGACCTGGACCACCAGCCAGGCGAGCGTTCCGCTGCGCCACACATGGTGAAAGTGGGGTAAACCATGGGCCTGCATCTTAACGAGGGCGGCGACGATCTCGCCGAGAACCACGAAATCAACGTCACGCCGTTCATCGACGTGATGCTGGTACTGCTGATCATCTTCATGGTGGCGGCGCCCCTGGCCACGGTCGACATCAAGGTCGACCTGCCGGCCTCGACCGCCAAGCCCGTGCCCAGGCCGGAGAAGCCGGTGTTCCTCAGCGTCAAGGCCGACCAGAACCTGTACGTCGGCGACGATCAGGTGCAACGCGACCAGCTGGGCGCGGTACTGGACGCCAAGACCAAGGGCGACAAGGACACCACCATCTTCTTCCAGGCTGACAAGGGCGTCGATTACGGCGACCTGATGGAAGTCATGAACACCCTGCGCGCAGCCGGCTACTTGAAGGTCGGCCTGGTGGGACTTGAGACGGCAGCCAAGAAATGACCAATACGCGGCATAAACTGGCGCGCTACGGCGTCAGCCTGGCGATTGTGCTGGCCGTGCATGCCGTTGCCGTGGTGCTGATGCTCAACTGGTCGGTGCCCCAGGCAATCGAACTGCCGCCTGCGGCGATGATGATCGAGATGGCGCCGATGCCCGAGCCGGCCCCACCACCGCCGCCGAAGGTCGTGGCCCCGCCACAGCCGCCGACGCCGGTCGAGGAGCCACCACTGCCCAAGGTGGCAGAAGCGCCCAAACCGAAAATCGCGATACCCAAGCCACCGCCCAAGCCCAAGGCCAAGCCCCAGCCTCCGAAACCGGAGAAAAAACCGGAGCCGCCGCAGGACAAACCGGTCGACCAGGAAACCGTGGATTCCCCGCCAAGCAACGCTCCGGCGCAGAAATCCGCAGCACCGGCGCCAAGCATCGCCGCCAACAGCAATGCCCTGCCTACCTGGCAGAGCGACCTGTTGCGTCACCTTGGCAAGTACAAGCGCTACCCGGAAGACGCGCGTCGGCGGGGCCTGCAGGGTATCAACCGGCTGCGCTTCGTGGTCGACGCCGAAGGCAAGATCCTGTCGTACTCGCTGGCCGGTGGTTCAGGCAGCGCGGCACTGGACCGGGCAACCCTGGAAATGATCCGCAAGGCTCAACCCGTGCCCAAGCCGCCTCAGGAACTGCTCAACAACGGCAGTATCGAAGTGGTCGCGCCGTTCGTGTACTCGCTGGACAAGAAACGCTGAGTTGTTTGTTTCTGTCACACGCACGCAAGTCTGATAACGTGCGTCTATCGATTGCAGCCGCTATGCTGGGCTCGCAACTTCATGGACGCACGTTATGACCCTCACAGAATTGCGCTACATCGTCACCCTCGCTCAGGAACAGCACTTCGGCCACGCGGCCGAGCGTTGCCACGTCAGCCAGCCGACCCTGTCGGTGGGCGTGAAGAAGCTGGAGGACGAGCTGGGCGTGCTGATCTTCGAGCGCAGCAAGAGCGCGGTGCGCCTGACCCCGGTCGGCGAAGGCATCGTGGCCCAGGCGCAGAAGGTACTGGAGCAGGCCCAGGGCATCCGTGAACTGGCCCAGGCCGGCAAGAACCAGCTGACCGCGCCGCTCAAGGTCGGGGCCATCTATACCGTCGGCCCGTACCTGTTCCCGCACCTGATTCCGCAACTGCACCGGGTTGCTCCGCAGATGCCGTTGTACATCGAAGAAAACTTCACCCATATCCTGCGTGACAAGCTGCGCAACGGCGAGCTGGACGCGGTGATCATCGCCCTGCCGTTCAATGAAGCCGACGTGCTGACGCTGCCGCTGTACGACGAGCCGTTCTACGTGCTGATGCCCAGCGAGCATCCCTGGACGAAGAAAGAGACCATCGACGCCAGCCTGCTCAACGACAAGAGCCTGCTGTTGCTCGGCGAAGGCCACTGCTTCCGCGACCAGGTGCTGGAGGCCTGCCCGACCCTGACCAAGGGCAACGATGGCGCCAAGCACACCACGGTGGAGTCCAGCTCGCTGGAAACCATCCGCCACATGGTCGCCTCGGGGCTGGGCGTGTCGATCCTGCCGCTGTCGGCCGTGCACAGCCATCACTACGCGCCGGGCATCATCGAAGTCCGCCCATTGAGCCCGCCGGCACCGTTTCGCACCGTGGCGATCGCCTGGCGCGCGAGCTTCCCGCGGCCCAAGGCCATCGAGATTCTGGCCGACTCGATCCGCCTGTGTTCGGTGGCCAAGCCACCCGCCGCACCTTAGGGCCCGAGCATGACCGAGTTGTCGAAGGTGTCGGTCACGGCACTGAAGGGCGTTGGCGAAGCCTTGGCCGAGAAGCTGGCCAAGGTTGGCCTGGAGAACATCCAGGACGTGTTGTTCCACCTGCCCCTGCGCTATCAGGACCGCACCCGCGTGGTGCCGATCGGCGCCCTGCGCCCGGGCCAGGATGCAGTGATCGAAGGCGTGGTCAGTGGCACCGACGTGACCATGGGCAGGCGCCGCAGCCTGCTGGTGCGCCTGGGCGATGGCACAGGTTCGCTGAGCCTGCGCTTCTACCACTTCAGCAATGCCCAGAAAGAAGCGCTCAAGCGCGGCACCCACCTTCGCTGCTACGGTGAAGCGCGCCCCGGCGCCTCGGGCCTGGAGATCTACCACCCCGAGTACCGCGCCCTGACCGGCGACGAGCCGCCCCCGGTCGATACCACCCTGACCCCGATCTACCCGACCACCGAAGGCCTCACCCAGCAGCGCCTGCGCCAGCTGTGCCAGCAGAGCCTGGGCCTGCTCGGCCCGCGCAGCCTGCCCGACTGGCTGCCGCTGGAACTGGCACGCGACTACCAGCTGGCACCGTTGGCCGATGCTATCCGCTACCTGCACCACCCGCCGGCCGATGCCGATGTCGAAGAGCTTGCCGTGGGCCACCACTGGGCCCAGCACCGCCTGGCCTTCGAAGAGCTGCTGACCCACCAGCTGTCGCAGCAGCGCCTGCGCGAGAGCCTGCGCGCCCAGCGGGCCCCGGTGTTGCCCAGGGCGAGCAGGCTGGCGGCCCAATACCTGGCCAACCTGGGCTTCGCTCCAACCGGCGCACAGCAGCGCGTGGGCAACGAGATCGCCTACGATCTCAGCCAGCCCGAGCCGATGCTGCGCCTGGTGCAGGGCGATGTGGGTGCCGGCAAGACCGTGGTCGCCGCGCTCGCAGCCCTGCAGGCGCTGGAAGCCGGCTACCAGGTGGCGCTGATGGCCCCCACCGAGATTCTTGCCGAGCAGCACTTCGTCACCTTCAAGCGCTGGCTCGAACCGCTGGGCATCGAAGTCGCCTGGCTGGCCGGCAAGCTCAAGGGCAAGGCGCGCACCGCCGCGCTGGAGCAGATCGCCGCCGGCGCGCCAATGGTGGTGGGTACCCATGCGCTGTTCCAGGAAGAGGTGAAGTTTCACAACCTGGCCCTGGCGATCATCGACGAACAGCACCGCTTTGGCGTACAGCAGCGCCTGGCCCTGCGCCAGAAAGGCGTGGGCGGCCAGTTGTGCCCTCACCAGCTGATCATGACTGCCACGCCGATCCCGCGCACCCTGGCCATGAGCGCCTATGCCGACCTCGACACCTCGGTGCTCGACGAACTGCCGCCGGGGCGTACCCCGGTCAACACCGTACTGGTGGCCGACAGCCGCCGCATCGAAGTGGTCGAGCGCGTGCGCGCCGCCTGTGCCGAAGGGCGCCAGGCCTATTGGGTATGCACCCTGATCGAAGAGTCCGAAGAGCTGACCTGCCAAGCCGCCGAAACCACCTTCGAAGAGCTCACCAGTGCCCTGGGCGAGTTGCGCGTGGGGCTTATCCACGGGCGCATGAAGCCGGCCGAGAAGGCTGCGGTGATGGCCGAGTTCAAGCAGGGCAACCTGCAACTGCTGGTGGCCACCACCGTGATCGAGGTGGGCGTGGACGTACCCAACGCCAGCCTGATGATCATCGAGAACCCCGAACGCCTTGGTCTTGCCCAGCTGCACCAGTTGCGCGGGCGAGTCGGACGCGGCAGTGCCGCCAGCCACTGCGTACTGTTGTATCATCCGCCACTGTCGCAGATCGGGCGTGAACGCCTGGGGATCATGCGCGAAACCAATGACGGCTTTGTCATTGCGGAGAAAGACCTGCAACTGCGTGGCCCGGGCGAAATGCTCGGGACCCGCCAGACCGGCCTGTTGCAGTTCAAGGTCGCCGACCTGATGCGCGACGCCGACCTGCTGCCGGCGGTGCGCGATGCTGCACAGGCCCTGCTGGCACGCTGGCCGGACCACGTCAGCCCGTTGCTCGACCGCTGGTTACGCCACGGGCAGCAATATGGCCAGGTGTGACGTACCTCCCATGTCGACGCGGGCCGCCCCCATCGAGCCGGCTATACTGGCCGCTGAAAAAATACTGGATACAGACCATGACTGAAGTTGCCCTGGATACCGCAACCCCCCACACACCGTCTGTTATCCGGTTGCTGCTCGACAAGCTCGGCATCGCCTACCGCGAGGTCATCGACCACCCGCAGCTGGCGCCCGAGGCCAAGGTCCAGGCCGTGCTGCTCGACGACGCGGTCGGTGCGCTGATGGTGCTGTTCCCGCAGAACCAGCTGCTGGACCTCAGCCACCTGACCGAGCTGACCGGCCGCAAGCTCACCGCCGTACCGCTCGAGCGGCTCGAACTGATGCTCAAGAAGCACGGCCTGACGATCCTGCCCGCCATTCCGGCGCTGACCAGCTCACCGTGCCTGTACGAGGAGCGCCTGCTCAAGCAGCCGGCCCTGCTGATTCATTCCGGAACCCCCGGCCTGCTGCTGGAAATCCACAGCGAGCACTTCAGGAAGATGCTGGCCAAGGCCAGTGCCGGGCATTTCGGTGTAATGCTCAGCGAGATCCGCCCCAACCTCGACCGGCCGGCCGATGACAGCAAGGAGATCACCGAGGCGGTGCAGGCATTTACCGCACGACGCATCCAGCAGCGCCTGGAATCGACCATCGAGATCCCGCCGCTGGCCGAGACCGCACAGAAGATCATCAAGCTGCGGGTCGACCCCAACGCCACCATCGACGACATCACCGGTGTGGTCGAGACCGATCCGGCGCTGGCCGCGCAGGTGGTCAGCTGGGCCGCCTCGCCCTACTACGCCTCCCCCGGCAAGATCCGCTCGGTGGAAGACGCCATCGTGCGGGTGCTGGGCTTCGACCTGGTGATCAACCTGGCGCTGGGCCTGGCCCTGGGCAAGACCCTGAGCCTGCCCAAGGATCACCCGCAGCAGACCACCCCCTACTGGCAGCAATCGATCTACACCGCCGCCGTGATCGAGGGCCTGACCCGCGCCATGCCCCGCGCCGAGCGTCCTGAGTCGGGCCTGACCTACCTGGCCGGGCTGCTGCACAACTTCGGCTACCTGCTGCTGGCGCATGTGTTCCCGCCGCATTTCTCGCTGATCTGCCGCCACCTGGAGGTCAACCCGCACCTGTGCCACAGCTATGTCGAGCAGCACCTGCTGGGCATCAGCCGCGAGCAGATCGGTGCCTGGCTGATGCGCTTCTGGGACATGCCCGAAGAGCTGGCCACCGCCCTGCGCTTTCAGCACGACCCGCATTACGCGGGCGACCATGCCGCCTTCCCCAACCTGGTGTGTGTGGCGGTACGCCTGCTGCGCGCGCGCGGCATCGGCTCGGGGCCGGACGACCGCATCCCCGACGCGTTGCTGGAGCGCCTGAACATCAGCCGCGAGAAGGCCGAGGACGTGGTGCACAAGGTGCTTGAAGCCGAATCGCTGCTGCGTGAACTGGCGTCACAGTTCACCCCGCACTGACAACCTGAAGCCTGGGCGCTGCGCTCAGGCTTTCTTCTTGCGCGGCATCAGGTACTTCATCAGGCCCTGGAACCAGATCACCAGGGCCGGGTTGCCCTTGATCTGGATCGACTTGTCCTGAATCCCCTGCATGAACGCCAGCTGCTTGTTCTTGGCCTGCAGCGTGGCGAAGCCGTAGGCGGCATCCTTGAAGGCAATGGCGAACGCAGGCTCGGCATGGGTGCCACCCTTGCTGCGGATGCGCTGGTTGCTGACGATGAAGTGCCGGGCGACCTTGCCGTCGAGGGTCTGCAACTGGAACACCAGGTCCTTGTCCTTCAGTTGCTGCTGGAACGCCGGGTTGTTGCGGCTGGCCCGGGCCATCAGCAAACCCATGGCCCAGAGCAGAAAACGAAACTTCATGTGCGCCCCTAGGCGAAAAGTGACTGAGGGGCGCAGTTTAGCTTTTTTGCGACCAAAGGCTACAGCCATCTTCGCTTTGTTGAAGGCGACTGTATGTCAGGGTGTGCGGCCTACCGGTTGGGGTCGGCAGCCGGTACCGCATCCAGGCGCAGTTGCACCCGTGACGGAATCTTCTGCGCCGCGCCGGCCTCCAGCATCTGCTGGCGATAGCGCGCGTAGTAAGGGCCGGCTTCGCGCGAGTTGCCGTAGCCCCAGAGAATATCGGCAATGTTCAGCTGCAGCGCCCGACGCCCCTGGGCAAAGGGCTCGATGGCGCGATAGATGCGCAGCATCAGGTTGGGGTTCCAGTCGTCGCCGATCAGGTAGCCCATGTCGTTGTAGCCGGGCACGTTGTCCTGGGGCGCATGGCAGGCCATGTAGGAATCCAGGCCCATGTACACCTCTTCGGCCAGTACGGCGTGACGCGCGGGTATCTCGCGGTTCTCGCTGCTGTGCAGCAGGCCTGCGACCTTGGCCGGCTTGATGGTTTCCAGCTTGGTAGCCCAGGGCAGCTTGTTCTCCGGCTGCCAGGCGCCGTTCTGCCAACGGCCCACGCAGTACTGGGCCAGCCGCGTGGCCATCACACAACCGGTGTCCATCGCCACCATGTCGCAGCGCAGCGTGGGGGGCGTGAACTGCCGCCCCGACTGGCGCAGGCGGTAGAGCATCACGAAGCGCCCGTCAGGCGACACTGCCGAAGCGTCGCCATCGATCGCATCCCGCGCAAACTCGTGCGGGTACAAGGTGAAGCCCTTGCCATTGGCGCCTTGCCACTGCACCGCATGCCAGCCGTTCTCCTCGGCGCTCCATTTGGAGAACGAAAGCTTCGCCCCGCCTGCGCCCTCGATGGTTTTTTCGGCAGGTACTGCGGCATGGGCAGTGCCTGCCAGTGACAGTGACAACGCCAAGGCAACGGCGTGAGGGGTGCGCTTCATTTCGAACCCTTGAAGATGAGGTTGAGAAAGTGACGGTGCAGCTGCGCATTCGCGCCGATGGCCACCAGGGTCACACTGGCAGACAGTGTGCTGTAGAACAGCGCCCGCAGCGGATGCTCGGGCCACAGGTAGAAGCCGATGATCGCCGCCATGAACACCGTGGCCTGTACCTTGCCCCACACCCGTGGCAGCAGGGCGATCAGCAGGTTCATGCCGACGAAGAACCAGAACACCATGTACATCGCTATGCCAACGGCTACCCCGCGCGACGTCAGCCCGCCGGCGTACTGCTTGTACCAGCTCACCAGCGTGCCGTTGAGCGCCACGTAGGCCACCACCGCAAACAGGTGCACCACTATCGGCAGCACCCAGCGCAGCAACTGGCGGTGGGTGACCGGGCTGTCGCCACGCCAGTGTTCGGGCAGTGGCGCCAGCCCGGGCGACGGAGGCTGGTTGTCGATGTGCGCCAGATACTCTGCCCAGCCACGCGGTGCGTTGTGGCGCAGCAGGTAGGCCTGCTGGCGGGCCTTGCCCAGGCGCAACCAGAACGGCCACCAGCAGTAATGCCAGTAGTGTTCGAAATCGCCCTGCAGGCTGCCCAGCCCCTGCGGGTCGAGCTCGGGAAAGCTGACCCAGGGCGCGGGCGGGCTCAGCGTCGGGTCTTGCAGGCATTCGCGCCAGTTGTGGGCTACAGGCATGGCTGGTCCTTGTCGGCGCGAGCGCCGCGTTTGATCATCTCCTGGGCATTGAAGTCCGCCCAGTCTGCACCGTGCGCCACCGCCTCGGTGTAGCAGGCCAGCGAGCGTGCCGGTTGGGCAGGCACGATTTCACCGCGCGCATACACGCTGCCCAGCTCGTTGAAGGCATTGCCCGAGCCCATTGCGGCGGACTGACGCAAGGCGTCGAGGGCCTTCTGCGGGTGTTTGCAGGTGTTGTCGTCGGGGCGGTACTGGCCCTCGTCGCAATAGAAGCTCGCCAGCATCAGTGCCCCTTCAGGGACAGTGGCCGACGACAGGCGCAGCAACTGCTCCAGGCGCTGGTTGCTCAGGCGCGGCGCCATGCCCGACAGGCTGATTGCCGCAGCGCTGTAGGCAGCGTAGGCAGAGCCTTGGTCCACGGCATCGAGGTAGCTGTTGAGCGCAGCGATGAACAGCTGCTTGTCGATGGGCTTGATTTCACCCTGGCCCAGTTGCTCGTAGGCATCGCCGCGCAGCAGCGCACGCACGCCGGGGGCGGCATCATCGGGGGTTTTCACGCTCTTGAGCGCGTCGCTCGGCGACCAGTCCTCGACCCGTGCCAGCGCCCAGCAGTCGGCCTGCTCGAAGATGAATGCCTGCAACACCTCGCCGCGCTGGTCGCGCAGGTAAACCCGGTCGGGCAGCGCGATTTCACGGATCAGCCCGTTGGCCGCCACCCGCTCCGACGACAGCTGCGAAAGATCAGGACGCAGGGCCGGCTCGAGCTTGCGTACCACCGGTTGCGGCCCCTCGGGCCCGGCCTGGAGGCGCTGCTCGACCAGGGTATGGGCGGTAAAATCGGCCTGCAGCTGCGCATCCTCGGCAAACGCCTTGAAAAACATCGCGAAGTCGCGGCTGGGGCAAACCGGCGCGGCCTGCGCCAGCGCACTTGCCAGCAGGCCGGCCAGCAGCATCGAGATACTCGACTTCATGGCTGATACACCGGGGGCGGGTTGATGTAGTACTCGGTTTGCGTGCAGGGGTAGTCGCTGACCCACACCAGCCACAGCCAAAGGTCCCAGAAGTAGCGCACCAGGTGCTCGGGTTTGCGGCAGCGGGCCTGTTCTTCGGCCACGGTGTAGTCGGTATTGGCGATGAAGCTGTTGAGCCAGTGCGGCTCCCATTGCGGCATGGCGATGTCGAAATGGCGGTCGCGCTTGTTGAAATTGATCCAGTAGATGCCCACTTCGGCTTCATCCTCGAAGTCGCGCATGTCCAGCGACTGCAGGTCGTACAGCGGCGTGCGCCAGACCTCGCCCGGGCGCTCGCGATCGGTCACGCGCATGTAGCCCATGCCGCCGAAGGGTATCAGCCAACTGCGTGCCGGCACGTTCTGGAAACGGTAGCGCCCCGACTCGCTGACGAACGAGGTCTGGCCGGGTGCCTCGATCAGCGCGTGAATCTGATAGCCCACCCACGCCAGCACGCCCAGCACCACCAGCCAGCGCCACAGTTGCTGCTTTACGGTCGGGCTGCTCATTTACGCCTCAGCCAATGCGAGATCAGCACCGCCGACAGGCTGAGGCCGCCCGCCAGGCAACTGAAGAAGTACGCCCGCACCGGGTGCTCGGGCAACAGCCACCAGAGGATCAACACGATTTGCGCGGCCACCAGCCAGTACTTGAGCTTCCAGTTGGTCAACAGGGGCAGCACCACATTGAGCGGCACGAACACCCACATCACCAGGAACACAATGCTGCCGGAGGACACGCCACGGGCGGTAAAGCCGCCGTAGTGGCCCTTGTACCAGTCCACGGCAATATCGTTGAGCACCCCGTAGAGCACGATGGCCAGTGCATGCAGGGCGACATTGATCAGCAGTTGTCGCTTCATTTGGGCGGCGTTCCTTGCAGCGCATTGCACCAGCTGCGCACATCGTCACGGTCGAACGCCGGGCAGTGATTGTCCTTGGCGATATAGCGATAGGGGTGAGCGGGCTCATGGGTGAAGTGGTAGTAGTAACGGTCGTCCTCGCCGTACAGCCAATAGTTCGATGAGCCCTGGGACACCTGATACGGCTCGAAACTCAGCAGCGACGATTCGGCGGGGATGAAGTTGTCGCGGTCCATCAGCAGCATCAGCAGGTTGCCGAACAGCGGCGTGCCCACCCCCAGCGCCAGCACGGCCACCAATACCACCCCGATTACTGCCTTCATCACGGTACCTGGGTATTCATGCAGTAGGTGCCCACACCGTGCAGCAGCACCACCGACAACAGGCAGCCAAACGTCAGCAGCCTAACCCAGCGCGTGTTGCGCTGGCGCTCGCCGAGGTTAAGCAGCAAGGCGAACAGGCACAGGATGGCCAGGCTGCCGAACAGGTTGCTGTCGGCGAGACCTGCCAGGTAATTCTTCAGCTCAAGGTCCATTGCACAGGCGCCTTTGCGCCGCCAGCAGCAGCGCGGTCAGGGTGACGAAAAAATAGCCGGCGCCCAGCAGGTAGGGCACAAAGGCCACCCACATCAGCATCAGGCCCAACCCGGCGATACGGCCGGTGAGCAGGTAGACCAGGCCATACAGCACCCAGGGCAGTGCGTAGAAAGGGACGCACCACAACGGCGCCCACCACAGGTGCCGAGGCGCCAGGTGCAGGCGGCGGCTGGCCCACAGCGCGAACAGGGGGTAGCCAAGCAGGCCGAAGCCCAGCAGGTAGATTTGCAGGAACGGCTCGAAACCGGTCACGCGCAGGCCGTACTGGTAGACATCCAGACACAGCAGCGAAACCAGGCATACCCAGGGTAACCAGACGTAGAAGCGATAGGGGGGCGCACAGCTCACAGGCATGAGCCGAACGATTCGATGAATGATGAGTTGCCCATGCCGCTCCCTCCCTGGAACACCGCCGCGCGGGTGTGGGCGGCGGCGTATGCTAGTCACAAGCACGGGGCACGGCAATAGCGCACTGCACGGTGGGTTCCTCGCCGGCAACGCCGGCTCCTGCAGACGGCGGTTATCTGCTGCAGGCGCCGGCATTGCCGGCGAAGAGCCGCAACACAAACAAGAACGGGCACCTTGTAGGGGTGCCCGCTCTTCAATGCAATCAGTAGCCCACGGCCTTACGGATTGACGCTGTCCTTGAGGAACTTGCCTGGCTTGAACGCCACGGTGTTGCTGGCCTTGATCTTCACCGGCTCGCCCGTCTGAGGGTTCTTGCCGGTGCGCGCGCCACGGTGGCGCTGCAGGAACGTGCCGAAGCCTACCAGGGTGACGCTGTCTTTCTTGTGCAGCGCGTTGGTGATTTCTTCCAGTACGGCATTGAGCACGCGGTTGGCCTGCTCCTTGGTAAGGTCGGCTTTCTCGGCAATGGCTGCGGCGAGTTCTGGTTTACGCATGGTGAAGCCCCTCTGACGGATTTTTTGTTGTTATGCCGTGCTGCCTTGCAGGCAGCGCCTAAGGCACCGCAGGCTCTAAACTGCGGCAGACGGGTGTGAGAATGGCACGCCGCCAGGGGCCGCGCCAGTCTCTGGGCGGCCATTGTTCAGGCAATGGCAGGGTATATCCGACAGAACGACAGCTATTTATGCCAGCAACGGCGGAAGTTGACGGTTCAGCGCCAGCTTTTCCATCACTGCCGTACCGGTCAATACATAGCCCAGCAGTTGGCCATCGGCATCCCGGCAGAGCACCTTGATGTCGCTGCCCTGCCCTTCGACCTGCCACTGGCCTTCGCGGGCGCGTGGCGGCGGTGAAACGACCAGCGGGCATACCGGGGTCTTCACCGTGATGGGCATAGGCCCGTAGCTGACCACCGTCGGATTGCCCGCCAGGGTCTGCGCCAGCGCGCGCGCGCAGGCCATCAGCGGCATCACGTACAGCAGGTTGATGCCGTCGACCTCGGCACAGTCGCCCAGGGCATGGATATTGGCGTGCGAGGTGCGCAGGTGGCGGTCGACCACCACCCCGCGATTGACCTGCAGGCCAGCGGCGGCAGCCAGGTCGATGCGGGGGCGCAGGCCGATGGCCGATACCACCAGGTCGCAGACGATCACACTGCCATCGGACAGATGCGCTTGCAGGGCATCGGCCGAACGTTCCAGGCGGGTCAGCACCGGGCCCAGGTGAAAGCGCACACCAAGCCCTTGCAGCCCAGCCTGCACCGCAGCCGCGGCGGCCGGGTGCAGCAGGGTCGGCATGACCTGCTCGCAGGGGGCGACGATGTCGATCTCGAAGCCACCCAGGTGCATGTCGTTGGCGAACTCGCAGCCGATCAGCCCGGCCCCCAGAATCAGTACCCGGCGCTTGCCGGCCGCCGCGGCGCGAAAGCGCGCGTAGTCTTCGAGGTCGTTGATCGGGAAGATCGCATCGGCTGCGTCGCCCTGCACCGGCACCTGGATGGTCTGCGCGCCCAGCGCCAGCACCAGGTCGCGGTACGGTACCTGCTCCTCGCCGATCCACAGGCGCTTGTGGCCCGGGTCGATGCCGCTGATGCGCGTATGGGTACGCACCTGGGCCTTGAGCTGCTCGGCCATGGCCCCCGGCTCGGCCATGCTCAGGCCGTCGGCGTCCTTGTCCTTGGCAAAGCCGGTGGACAGCATCGGCTTGGAATACGAGCGACCATCATCGGCGCTGATCAGCAGCAACGGCGTCTCGCCGTCGAGCTTGCGAAATTCGCGGGCGAGGTTGTAGCCCGCCAGCCCCGTACCGACAATCACCACCGGATCGCTCATGCCTTCATCCCTTCCCTGTATAAAAAATGATCAGTTGATTTCGATCATCTCGAAATCCATCTTGCCCACGCCGCAGTCCGGGCACAGCCAGTCTTCCGGCACGTCCTGCCACAAGGTGCCCGGCGCAATGCCGTCATCCGGCCAGCCATCGGCCTCGTTGTAGATAAGCCCGCATACCACGCATTGCCACTTCTTCATGATCGCTCTCCCTCCAGTAATCCAGACGCACATCGGTTGTGATCATTACAGTCTTGGCGCTGCATGGATCGTCAGGGGGCTTTGTACTGAGGCTGGTGGCGCGATGCAAGCGCAACCGGCAAACATGCTAAGCTCGGCGCCTCACTGGCTTGTAACCGCATACCTACCGTGCCGTACGAAACCTCGCAAGTGCCCGCGCCACACTGGCTGCAGCAGCAAACGCCGCTGGCCGCAAGCGCCGACCCCCTTACCGCCGACTGGCTGTTCGACCAGGGCTCGTTGACCCGCCGCCTGACCCGATTATCCGCCGATCACTTCAGCGTGACCCCCCTGTACGAGGGCTGGCAGCCGCTGCGCGCCGACGAGTGCACCAGCCTCGGCCTGGCCACGGGCAGCGAAGGCTGGGTGCGCGAGGTGTACCTGCGCGGGCATGGCCAGCCGTGGGTGTACGCACGCAGTGTGGCCGCGCGCAGCGCCCTGCAGCAGGGCGGCCTGGACATGGAAGCGCTGGGCAGCCGTTCGCTGGGCGAGTTGCTGTTCTGCAGCCCCGGGTTTGCCCGCCAGGCCATCGAGGTGTGCCACTACCCTGCCGCCTGGTTGCCCCGCGAGCAGCGCCATGACGGCCTGTGGGCACGCCGTTCGCGGTTCGACCAGGGTGAACTGAGCATCCTGGTGGCCGAGATCTTCCTGCCCGCCCTGTGGCAGGCCACCGACACCCGCCTGGAGGACCGCTGATGTACCTGAGCCTGCTCAAGTCGCTCAATCGCCTGCACCCCCGGGCGTGGGACTTCATCCAGCTCAGCCGCATGGACAAGCCGATCGGCATCTACCTGCTGCTGTGGCCCACCCTCACGGCGGTATGGATCGCGGCCAAGGGCACGCCCACCGTGGCCAACGTGCTGATCTTCCTGTTCGGCGTGGTGCTGATGCGCGCCGCGGGCTGCGCGATCAACGATTTTGCCGACCGCAAGGTCGACGGTCACGTCAAGCGCACCGCCGAACGCCCGCTGGCGGCCGGGCGCATCAGCGGGCGCGAGGCGCTGGTCCTGTTCGCGACCCTCGTGGGGCTGAGTTTCGTGCTGGTGCTGTGCACCAATGCGCAGACGGTATGGCTGTCGTTCGGCGCCGTGGCGCTGGCAGCCTGCTACCCGTTCATGAAGCGCTACACCTATTACCCGCAGGTGGTGCTGGGCGCAGCCTATTCCTGGGGCATCCCCATGGCCTTCACCGCCGCCACCGGCGAGCTGCCGGCCATCGCCTGGCTGCTGTACATCGCCAACCTGCTGTGGACCGTGGGCTACGACACCTACTACGCGATGGTCGACCGCGACGACGACCTGAAGATCGGGGTCAAGTCCACCGCGATCCTGTTCGGCGAAGCCGATCGTGCCATCATCCTGACCTTGCAGCTGCTGTCGCTGGGCTGCCTGCTGATGGCCGGCAACCGCTTCGAGCTGGGTGGCTGGTTCCACCTGGGGCTGGTAGGCGCGGCGCTGTGCTTCGCCTGGGAATACTGGTCGACCCGCAGCCTGGATCGCGACGCCTGCTTCAAGGCCTTCCTGCACAACCACTGGGCCGGGCTGCTGGTGTTCATCGGCGTGGTACTGGACTACGCCCTGCGCTAGCCGCCCCCGGGGGCGGCCGCGCAAGGCCGGCCTCATGGCTTGGCGGCGTGCCAGACGTCCTTCATGCCGTCGCCGGTCATGTCACCGCCCTTCTTGTCCTTGACGAAGGTGTACAGCGGCTTGCCATCGTAGGCCCACTGCATCGAGCCGTCTTCGCGCTTGATCTGCGTCCACTTGCCGTCGGCGGCGTCGCCCGCCATGGCCTTGAGGGGCGGCCAGTTCTTGGCGCAGTCGTCATTGCACATGGATTTGCCGCCGGCATCCTTGTCGAAGGTGTACAGCGTCATGCCGGCAGAATCGACCAGCACGCCGTTCTTCTCCATCCCCGGCGCGGCCGCTGCCACCCCCGGCAGGGCCAGTGCTGCAACAGCAAAGAGAGCCATCCAGTTCAGCGTATGTCGTGTCATTGGATTCACCGTTTTTGGTGATGGGTGGGAGCTAAAGCCTAGCTCAGCCAAGGAATGTTGCCGCCAGGCCACACGACCTGTCACACGACTGCAATAATTCCGTTATCTAATGCGGGCCAAGACACCTTAATGGGAAGAGGTTTGAGCATGGTTGGCAGGAACATTCTGATCGTTGACGACGAGGCGCCGATTCGCGAGATGATCGCCGTTGCATTGGAAATGGCCGGCTACGACTGCCTGGAGGCGGAAAACTCGCAGCAGGCCCATGCCATCATCGTCGACCGCAAGCCCGACCTGATCCTGCTCGACTGGATGCTGCCGGGCACTTCGGGCATCGAACTGGCGCGGCGCCTCAAGCGCGACGAGCTGACCGGCGACATCCCGATCATCATGCTCACCGCCAAGGGTGAGGAAGACAACAAGATCCAGGGCCTGGAAGTCGGCGCCGACGACTACATCACCAAGCCGTTCTCCCCGCGCGAACTGGTGGCCCGCCTCAAGGCCGTGCTGCGCCGTGCCGGCCCCAGTGATGGCGAGGCCCCGATCGAGGTCGGCGGCCTGCTGCTCGACCCGATCAGCCACCGCGTGACCATCGACGGCAAGCCTGCCGAGATGGGCCCTACCGAATACCGCCTGCTGCAGTTCTTCATGACCCATCAGGAGCGCGCCTACACCCGTGGCCAGCTGCTCGACCAGGTATGGGGCGGCAATGTGTACGTGGAGGAGCGCACCGTCGACGTGCATATCCGCCGTCTGCGCAAGGCGCTGGGTGAAGCCTACGAAAATCTGGTACAAACCGTGCGCGGCACGGGATACCGGTTCTCAACCAAGAGTTGAGAACACGGCAAGCTACAAGCCTCAAGTAAGAGCAAAAGCAAACGCAGATCCGCTTCAATCTTGCAGCTTGCCGCTTGCAGCTTGCAGCGGGTCCTAAGGACCCACCGTGAACCAAAACTGGCATGGCACCCTGATTCGCCACATGCTGCTGCTGACCACCGTCTGCCTGCTGGCAGGGCTGATCAGCGGCCATTACGGCTGGAGCCTGGCCCTGGGCCTTGGCGTGTATCTGGGCTGGACCCTCAAGCAGCTGCTGCGCCTGCACGACTGGCTGCGCCAGCACAAACCCGACGAGGCCCCGCCCGACGGCTATGGCCTGTGGGGCGAGGTGTTCGACAGCATCTACCACCTGCAACGCCGCGACCAACGCGTGCGCGGGCGCCTGCAGGCAGTGATCGACCGCGTGCAGGAGTCCACCGCCGCCCTCAAGGATGCGGTGATCATGCTCGACAGCGACGGCAACCTGGAGTGGTGGAACCGCGCCGCCGAGACCCTGCTGGGGCTCAAGACCCCACAGGACAGCGGCCAGCCGGTCACCAACCTGGTCCGCCACCCGCGCTTCAAGGAGTACTTCGAACAGGAGAACTACCTCGAACCGCTGGAAATCCCCTCGCCCATCAGCGACCGCCTGCGCATCCAGCTGCACATCACCCGCTACGGCAACAACGAACACCTGATGTTGGTGCGCGACGTGACCCGCATCCACCAGCTCGAACAGATGCGCAAGGACTTCGTCGCCAACGTCTCCCACGAGCTGCGCACGCCACTGACGGTGATTGCCGGGTACCTGGAGACCCTGCTCGACAACGTCGAGGAGGTGAACCCTCGCTGGGTGCGGGCCCTGACCCAGATGCAGCAGCAGGGCGTGCGCATGCAGACACTGCTCAACGACCTGTTGCTGCTGGCCAAGCTGGAGGCCACCGACTACCCCTCCGACAACCAGCCGGTGGCCATCGACAGCCTGCTGCAGTCGATCAAGGGCGATGCCCAGGCCCTGTCCGGCCAGCGCAACCAGCGCATCACCCTGGACGCCGAGCCGGGCGTGCGCCTCAAGGGCAGCGAGGCGGAACTGCGCAGCGCGTTCTCCAACCTGGTGTTCAACGCCGTCAAGTACACCCAGGATGAAGGCCAGATCCGCATCCGCTGGTGGGCCGACGCCCAGGGCGCGCACCTGAGCGTGCAGGACTCGGGCATCGGCATCGACCCCAAGCACCTGCCACGCCTGACCGAGCGCTTCTACCGCGTAGACTCCAGCCGCAACTCCACCACCGGCGGCACCGGCCTTGGCCTGGCGATCGTCAAGCACGTACTGCTGCGCCACCGCGGCCGGCTGGAGATCAGCAGCGTACCGGGCCACGGCAGTACCTTTACCTGCCATTTCGCCCCCGTTCAGGTGGCAACCCGCACCGTTTCCTGAGCGACCGCCCTTTAAATTTGCGCAGTCAGCCGCTACATTGGCTGACTCGCGCCAGTACCTGCTGGCATTGCCACACTCCCTTATTTCAGAAGACGGACCCCGTAAAACTCCATCATGGACCCTTCCCCTGGTATCACCCTCGCTTCACTGTTCGCCGATTTCGGCATGATTCTTTTTGCTCTGCTGCTGGTTCTGCTCAACGGATTCTTCGTTGCGGCCGAGTTCGCCATGGTCAAGCTGCGCTCGACCCGGGTCGAGGCGATTGCCGGCAAGAACGGCTGGCGCGGGCATATCCTGCGTACCGTACACAGCCAGCTGGACGCCTACCTGTCGGCCTGCCAGCTGGGCATCACACTGGCCTCGCTGGGCCTGGGCTGGGTCGGCGAGCCGGCCTTCGCGCACCTGCTCGAGCCGCTGCTGGCGGCGGTGGGCGTGCAATCGCCCGAAGTCATCAAGGGCGTATCGTTCTTCAGCGCCTTCTTCGTGATCTCCTACCTGCACATCGTGGTCGGCGAGCTGGCGCCCAAGTCCTGGGCCATTCGCAAGCCCGAACTGCTGTCGCTGTGGACGGCGGTACCGCTGTACCTGTTCTACTGGATGATGTACCCGGCCATCTACCTGCTCAACGCCAGTGCCAACGCCATCCTGCGCATCGCCGGCCAGGGCGAGCCCGGCCCGCACCACGAGCACCATTACAGCCGCGAGGAACTCAAGCTGATCCTGCACTCCAGCCGGGGTCAGGACCCCAGCGACCAGGGCATGCGCGTACTGGCCTCGGCGGTGGAGATGGGCGAACTGGAAGTGGTCGACTGGGCCAATTCCCGTGAAGACATGGTCAGCCTCGACGCCCATGCGCCGCTCAAGGAGATCCTCGCGATGTTCCGCCGGCACAAGTTCAGCCGCTACCCGGTGCTCGACGCCGAAAGCGGCGAATTCGTCGGCCTGCTGCACATCAAGGACCTGCTGCTGGAACTGGCCGCGCTGGACCACCTGCCCGAGTCGTTCAACCTGGCCGAGCTGACCCGCCCGCTGGAACGCGTATCGCGGCACATGCCGCTGTCGCAGCTGCTGGAGCAGTTCCGCAAGGGCGGCGCGCACTTTGCCCTGGTCGAAGAGGCCGATGGCAAGGTGATCGGCTACCTGACCATGGAAGACGTGCTCGAAGTGCTGGTGGGCGACATCCAGGACGAACACCGCAAGACCGAGCGCGGCATCCTCGCCTACCAGCCCGGCAAGCTGCTGGTGCGCGGCGACACCCCGCTGTTCAAGGTCGAGCGCCTGCTGGGCGTGGACCTGGACCATATCGAGGCCGAAACCCTTGCTGGCCTGGTCTACGAGACGCTCAAGCGCGTACCGGAAGAAGAAGAGGTGCTGGAGGTCGACGGCCTACGCATCATCATCAAGAAGATGAAAGGGCCCAAGATAGTGCTGGCCAAGGTGCTCAAGCTCGATTGACGCGCCTTACGGGTTGCCGGCGGTAAAGCTCGGCAGCCCGCCGATGGGCTGGTTGAACTGGTACGGGATCGACTCCAGCGCCAGCCCCACGTTGCGCTGCACCACGAAATGCAGGTGCGGCCCGCTGCTGTTGCCGGTGTTGCCGGACCTTGCCAGCGGCGTGCCATAGGCCACCCGCTGGCCTTCGCTGACCACCACCGACCCGCGCATCAGGTGCAGGTACACGCCCATGGTGCCGTCGGCATGCAGAATCCGCACGAAATTGCCTGCCGGGTTGGTACCGCGCCCGCTCTGGGTGTTTTCCGTCTTTATCACCACCCCTGCCCGCGCCGCGATGATCGGCGTGCCTTCGGGCATGGCGATGTCCATGGCATAGCGGCCCTTGGGGCCGAAGTGGCTGTAGGTGCCATTGGGGCCCTGGGAGAGGCGGAACGGGCCGCCGCGCCAGGGGAACGGGTAGCGATAGGCCTGGGTGCGCTGGGCGGGGTTGCCCAACGTGTAGTTGAACTGCTCGCGGTAGCTGACCGGGGTACCGGGCTTGCGCGCACCGAGGGCAGTGAGCAGCAGCGTGGAACGGGCCGGTACCACCCGCCGGACGATGCGCGGCGCCAGGTTCTGCACGTTGCCCAGGCGCTCCAGGCGCAGTTCCACTTCGACCGGGGCGTGCAGCTCGTTGCGGGCACTGAAACGCACGCCGTCGGCGTACTTGCTGACCTGCAACTGCACCTGCTGGCCCAGCTGCTCGACCATGCGATCACGGAACACCAGTGCGCGAGCGCCGGGGCTGGGGCGATCGGAATAGGACACCACGCCGTCGGCGTCGGTGTTCTTGTAGATGGTCATGGCCCAGCTCGGGCCGGCAGCCAGCAACAGGGCGCAGAACAGCAGCAGGTGTGGCGGCATCGGTAGTGGCCATCTGACAGGTTAGCTGTGAGCAAGCCTAGCAGGGGAATATGGAGGGCGTGTTGCGGGGAGTGATGCGGGGTATGGCAGGCGATCAGTGGTGTGTCCTTCGCCGGCAAGGCCGGCTCCTACGGCTGTAGGAGCCGGCCTTGCCGGCGAAGAGGCTGCGAGCAGCAAAGGGCCTGTCAGGCCCCCGGCACGAAGTGCTTGAGCGCCGTACCGCGGGCAATCAGCCGCGACAGGTAGTCGAGCTTCTGCGCATCCTGATCGACAAAGCGGAAGGTCAGCTGCAGCCAGTCGCTGTCCGGCTTGGATTCCACCGCCACCACCGCATGCAGGTACCCGTTGAGCCGCGCGATCTCGGCATTGTCGCCCTGCTCCAGGTCCAGCACCGCGCCTTCCAGGATCTGCGGAAGCACTTCGCCACGGCGTACCACCAGCAAGGCTTCCTTCAGGCTCAGGGCCTTGATCACGCAGGCCTGGTTGCCGCTGGACAGGCGCAGCTGGCCCTGTCCGCGGCCCGCCGGCGCCGCCGCCTTGGCCGCGCCCGGTTGCGGCGCATTGATCAGTGGCTTGGCCGCCGCCACCGGGGCCGCAGCTGGGGCGGCCGGGCGCACGGTCTCGGCCTTGCCGCCGGTCAGGGCCGACAGCGAGTCATTGGCAAACGCGGAGGTGGCGCGGGTGGGCGCACTGGCCATCAGGGTATCGAGCTTGCCCAGCTTGGTCAGCGCCTTCTTCACCTTGGTCAGCAACTGCTCGTTGGTGAACGGCTTGCCGACAAAGTCCGACACACCGGCCTGGATCGCCTGCACCACGTTTTCCTTGTCGCCACGGCTGGTCACCATGATGAACGGCATGGCCTTGAGCGCTTCGTGCTGGCGGCACCAGGTCAGCAGCTCCAGGCCCGACATCTCGGGCATCTCCCAGTCGCACAGCACCAGGTCGAAACGCTCGCGCTCCAGCAGCACCTGGGCCTTGCGACCGTTGACCGCGTCCTCGATGACCATGCCGGGGAAGTAATTGCGCAGACACTTTTTCACCAGGTCACGGATAAACGGCGCGTCATCCACGACCAGAACACTGACTTTACTCATCGCCACTCCTTCAAGACCCGGCTAGCATAACGTTGACTGATGGCCATTTGCCAAGACTTCGCTCATGCCGGGGCTCCGTCAAATCATTCGCGGGTGCGTGCTGTTGCGCTGCCGCAAACGAAAACGCCCGGCCAAGGCCGGGCGTTCATTCTCGGGGCAGTCCTATTTATCGTCAGGTTTGCCCGGAACATTAGCTTTTTCGCCGTTGCCGTTGCCCTCGACTTCTTCCTTCATTCGCTTCAGGCCCAGGTGACGCACGTCGGTACCGCGCACCAGGTAGATCACCAGCTCGGCGATGTTGCGCGCGTGGTCGCCGATGCGCTCCAGCGAACGCAGCGCCCAGATCACGCTCAGTACCCGCGAGATCGAGCGCGGGTCTTCCATCATGTAGGTCACCAGCTCGCGCAGGGCGGTCTTGTACTCGCGGTCGATGGTCTTGTCGTACTGCGCCACCGACAGCGCCAGCTCGGCATCGAAGCGGGCAAAGGCGTCGAGCGCGTCGCGCACCATGTTGCGTACCTGGTCGCCGATGTGACGCACCTCCACGTAGCCGCGCGGCGACTCGCCTTCTTCGCACAACTGGATGGCGCGGCGGGCGATCTTGGTCGATTCGTCGCCGATACGCTCCAGGTCGATCACCGACTTGGAGATGCTGATGATCAGGCGCAGGTCCGACGCCGCCGGCTGGCGCCGGGCCAGGATGCGCACGCACTCCTCGTCGATGTTGCGTTCCATCTGGTTGATCTGCTCATCGACTTCGCGCACCTGCTGGGCCAGGCCCGAATCGGCCTCGATCAGCGCGGTGACGGCGTCGTTGACCTGTTTCTCGACCAGGCCGCCCATTGCCAGAAGATGGCTGCGAACCTCTTCAAGTTCGGCGTTGAACTGCTGGGAGATGTGATGGGTAAGGCTGTCTTTGTCGATCATGAGAAATCCTTGGCGCGTCCGGTAAGTGCTGTCAGGCGGCGTTCAATCGTTGAATCCTAGCCATACCGACCGGTGATGTAGTCTTCGGTCTGCTTCTTCGCCGGGTTGGTGAACAGGGTGTCGGTGTCACCGTATTCCACCAGCTTGCCCATGTACATGAACGCGGTGTAGTCCGAAACCCGCGCGGCCTGCTGCATGTTGTGGGTCACGATGACGATGGTGTACTTGGACTTGAGTTCGTAGATCAGCTCTTCGACCTTGAGCGTGGAAATCGGGTCCAGCGCCGAGCACGGTTCGTCGAGCAACAGCACCTCTGGCTCCACCGCGATGGTACGGGCGATCACCAGGCGCTGCTGCTGGCCGCCGGACAGGCCCAGGGCCGAGTCGTGCAGGCGGTCCTTGACCTCCTCCCACAGTGCGGCACCCTTGAGTGCCCACTCCACGGCTTCATCCAGTACACGCTTCTTGTTGATGCCCTGGATGCGCAGGCCGTACACCACGTTCTCGTAGATGGTCTTGGGGAACGGGTTGGGCTTCTGGAACACCATGCCCACGCGGCGGCGCAGCTCGGCCACGTCCTCGCCCTTGCGGTAGATGTTGTTGCCGTCGAGGTTGATCGCGCCTTCCACCCGGCAGCCGTCGACCAGGTCGTTCATGCGGTTGAAGGTGCGCAGCAGGGTCGACTTGCCGCAGCCGGAGGGGCCGATGAAGGCAGTCACGCGCTGCTTGGGAATGTTCAGGCTGACATCGAACAGCGCCTGCTTCTCGCCGTAGAACAGGCTCAGGCCCGGTACTTCGATGGCCACGGTCTCGTCGGCCAGCTGCAGGCTCTGCTTGGTACGACCCAGGGCGGACATGTCGATGCCGTGGGTGTGGGATTCATGCTGCATGGTAAGACTCCATACGCTATCAATTTCGTTTCATCGTACCGCCCGGCACAACACACGGGCGGCGCTTGCAATAAGGGGTATCAGCTATCCAGCGCCTTGTACTTCTCGCGCAGGTGGTTGCGTATCCATACCGCCGAGAGGTTGAGCGTGGCGATCACCATCACCAGCAGCAGCGCCGTGGCGTAAACCAGCGGCCGTGCGGCCTCGACGTTGGGGCTCTGGAAGCCGACGTCGTAGATGTGGAAGCCCAGGTGCATGATCTTCTGGTCCAGGTGCAGGTACGGGTAGTTGCCGTCCACCGGCAGCGACGGCGCCAGTTTCACCACACCCACCAGCATCAGCGGCGCCACCTCGCCCGCGGCACGGGCCACGGCCAGGATCATGCCGGTCATCATCGCCGGGCTGGCCATCGGCAGCACGATCTTCCACAGCGTCTCGGCCTTGGTCGCACCCAGGGCCAGCGAGCCCTCGCGCACGGTCCGCGGGATCCGCGCCAGGCCTTCTTCGGTGGCCACGATCACTACCGGCACCGCCAGCAGCGCCAAGGTCAGCGAGGCCCACAGCAGGCCCGGGGTACCCAGGGTCGGCGCCGGCAGTGCTTCGGGGAAGAACAGATGGTCGAGCGAGCCGCCCAGCACGTACACGAAGAAGCCCAGGCCGAACACGCCGTAGACGATCGCCGGCACGCCGGCCAGGTTGTTCACCGCGATGCGGATCAGCCGGGTCACCGGACCCTGGCGGGCATATTCACGCAGGTACACCGCCGCCAGCACGCCGAACGGGGTGACGATCACGGCCATGATCAGGGTCATCATCACGGTGCCGAAGATCGCCGGGAAGATCCCGCCCTCAGTGTTGGCTTCACGCGGGTCGTCGCTGAGGAACTCCCACACCTTGGCGAAGTAGGTGCCCAGCTTGGTGAAGTTGTTCATGGCGTTGGGCTGGTAGGCGTGCACCACCTTGTCGAGGTTGATCTCGACTTCGCGGCCATTGCCGTCACGGGCCACCAGGCTGTCGCGGCTGAAGTCCTGGTGCAGCTTGCCCAGGCGGTCCTCGATGGCCTTGTAGCGGTTGTTCAGCTCGGCGCGCTCGGCATCCATGTCGGCCTGCGCTACAGGGGTCAGCTTGCCTTGCAGTTCCAGCTTGCGGGCTTGCAGACGCAGGCGCTCAAGGCCATGGTTGATCGCACCGATGTCCTTCTTCTCGAGCTTCTGCAGCTCGCCGGCCAGGCCGGCGGCACGCTTGAGGCGTGCCTGCAGCTCGTTCCAGGCGGCCTGCCCTTCGGCAACCACCTTGCCGTTTTCCTTGACGCTGACCAGGTAGCCGTAGAAGTTGCCCCACTCGCGGCGCTCCAGGGCGATCAGGTCGACCGGCTTCTGCTGGTCCACCAGCCAGTCGCCGACCACCCAGGTGAAGTCACTGCCGTTGAGGTCGCGGTTGCCGACCTTGATCAGCTCGCGGGTCATGAACTCCGGGCCGTTGTCGGGTACCGGCAGGCCGGCCCCCTTGAGGCGTGCCAGCGGCACCTCTTCCTTCTGCACCACTTCGCCGATGACGATGTGGTTGGCCTGGCCCGGCACGTTGTAGCTGGCCTGAATCAGGTCGGCCGGCCAGAAGTGCGCCAGGCCGCGCACGGCGATCACGGAGAGCAGACCGATGGTCATGATCACCGCGATGGACACCGCGCCACCGCTTATCCAGACGCCAGGGGCGCCGCTCTTGAACCAGCTCTTGAGGGAATCCTTTTTCACGGATCTCTACCTTTCTATCAAAGCGACGAGTATTTCTTGCGCAGACGCTGGCGAATCAGCTCGGCCAAGGTGTTCATCACGAAGGTGAACATCAGCAGCACCAGCGCGGCGAGGAACAGCACGCGGTAGTGGCTGCCACCGACTTCCGATTCGGGCATCTCCACCGCGACGTTGGCCGCCAGGGTGCGCATACCTTCGAACAGGTTCATTTCCATGACCGGGGTGTTGCCCGTGGCCATCAGCACGATCATGGTTTCACCCACCGCGCGGCCCATGCCGATCATCAGCGCCGAGAAGATGCCCGGGCTGGCGGTCAGGATGACCACGCGGGTCAGGGTCTGCCACGGCGTGGCGCCGAGTGCCAGCGAGCCCAGGGTCAGGCTGCGCGGCACGCTGAACACGGCGTCCTCGGCAATCGAGTAGATGTTCGGGATGACCGCAAAGCCCATGGCGATACCGACCACCAGGGCGTTGCGCTGGTCGTAGGTGATGCCCAGGTCATTGGTGATCCACAGGCGCATGTCGCCGCCGAAGAACCAGGTTTCGAGGAACGGGCTCAGGGTCAGCGCACCCCAGCCGGTGAACAGGATCACCGGGATCAGGATCGCCGCTTCCCAGCCATCCGGCACACGCAGGCGGATCGACTCCGGCAGGCGGCTCCAGATGAAGCCGGCCAGCAGGATGCCGAACGGCATCACCACGAACAGGCTGAACACACCGGGCAGATGCCCTTCCAGGTACGGCGCCAGGAACAGCCCGGCGAAGAAGCCGAGGATCACCGTGGGCATCGCCTCCATCAGCTCGATCACCGGCTTGACCTTGCGGCGCATGCCCGGGGCCATGAAGTAGGCGGTGTAGATCGCTGCGGCAATCGCCAGCGGTGCGGCCAGGATCATCGCGTAGAACGCGGCCTTGAGCGTACCGAAGGTCAGTGGCGACAGGCTCAGCTTGGGCTCGAAGTCGGTGTTCGACGCGGTGGACTGCCAGACGTACTTGGGCTCGTCGTAGTTCTCGTACCAGACCTTGCTCCACAGCGCACTCCAGGACACTTCCGGGTGCGGGTTGCGCAGGCTGGCCGGGATCAGCTTGCCGCCCTCTTCGACGAACAGGCGGTTGGCCCGTGGCGACAGTGCCAGCACGCCGGCGCCTTCGGCCATCGGCTCCACCAGCAGGGTGCGGTGTGCGGTGCTGTGGAACACGCCGAGCTTGCCGCTGGCATCCAGTGCCACGAAGCCCTTGCGGCGCTCTTCGGCATCGATCTGCACGATCGGCGCCTTGCCCATCTGGAAGGTACGGATCTGCTTGAAGCGCTGCTCGCCGTCCGGGTCGCGGGCCATGAACCACTGGGCCAGGCCGCCCTTGGAGTCACCGATGATCAGCGAGATGCCGCCCACCAGCTGGGCGCTGGCGGTGACTTCGGCATCGGCGTCGTCGAGCAGCTTGTAACGACCGTTGAGGCTCTTGTCGCGCAGGCTGAACACATCGGCCTGGGCCCGCCCGTTGATCACGTACAACCACTGCTGGCGCGGGTCGATGAAGATCGCCTTGACCGCCTCGGTCATCTGCGGCAGTTCGATGTGGTTCTGCTCGCTGGTGACTTCGCCGGTCATCATGTTTTCTTCGCGGCTCAGTTGCAGTACCTGCAACTGCGCACCGCTGGAGCCGGCCACCACCAGGGTGTCGCCATTGACGTTCAGGCTCACGTGCTCCAGCGCACGGCCCGAATCGCCGAGGGCGAACGGTTGCTGGCCATAGGGGTAGTCGATGGCCGGGGTGATGGTCTTGTGGTTGTCCGGGTAGGTGATCTTGTAGCTGTGGCTGAACACCAGTGCCTGGCCGTTGGACAGGCCCAGCACCACCAGCGGGTTGCCCGGCTGGTCGGCGCCGATCGAGGTCACCTGGGTGCCGGCCGGTACCGGCAGGTCGACACGCTTGAGCTCGGCACCGGTCTTGGTGTCGAAGAACAGCGCCTGCCCCTTGTCCGAGACGCGCATGCCGACCAGGTTCTGCTCTTCGAGCGCGATCATCAGCGGCTTGCCGGCGTCCTGGGTCAGCCAGGCCGGGGTCATGGCCTTCTTGGTGGTCAGTTCGGCGCCTTGAAACAGCGGCACCACCACGTAGGCCAGGTAGAAGAAGATCAAGGTGATCGCCGCCAGCACGGCGAGCCCGCCCACCAGTACATACCAGCGGGTCAGGCGGTCCTTGAATGCACGCAGGCGACGCTTGCGTTGCAGCTCGGGCGTATTGAAATCAATCCGCACGGGGGGAGAATTTTGGGTCATGGTGGAGTTGGCCAGATCATTCATGCGCTCACCCTAGCGGTCCCGTATGACAAAAACATGACAATGCAGTGACGCAAAAAAGCCCGCCGCTCAGGCATGCCTGGCAGCGGACTCGCAATTTGCAGCGCGGCCCGCACAGATGCAGGGCGCGCCCGTTCACACTCAGTTTGCAGCGACGCCTTTGGCGGCGTGGTTCAGGCCCAGGTCGGCCAGCGCTTTCTCGGCCACTTTGGCGGGCAGCGGGATGTAACCGTCTTTCACCACGACCTGTTGACCGGCCTGCGACAGCACCAGCTTGACGAACTCGGCTTCCAGCGGGGCCAGAGGCTTGTTCGGGGCCTTGTTGACGTAGACGTAGAGGAAACGCGACAGCGGGTAGGTACCGTTCAGGGCGTTGGCTTCGTTGTCTTCGACGAACGCGCCGCCTTCCTTCTTGGCCAGGGCCACGGTTTTCACGCTGGCGGTCTTGTAGCCGATGCCCGAGTAACCGATACCGTTCAGCGAGCTGCTGATCGACTGCACGACGGACGCCGAGCCAGGTTGTTCGTTGACGTTAGGCTTGAAGTCGCCTTTGCACAGGGCTTCTTCCTTGAAGTAGCCATAGGTGCCGGATACCGAGTTGCGACCGAACAGCTGGACCGGCTTGTTGGCCAGGTCGCCGGTCACGCCCAGGTCGCCCCAGGTTTTCACGTCGGCCTTGGCACCGCACAGGCGGGTGGAGGAGAAGATGGCGTCGACCTGAGCCATGGTCAGGCCCTTGATCGGGTTGTCCTTGTGCACGAACACGGCCAGGGCGTCGACGGCGACCGGGATGGCGGTCGGCTTGTAGCCGTACTTCTGTTCGAACGCCTGCAGCTCGACGTCTTTCATCTTGCGGCTCATCGGGCCCAGGTTGGCGGTGCCTTCGGTCAGCGCGGGTGGCGCGGTGGAGGAGCCGGCGGCCTGGATCTGGATGTTTACGTTCGGGTATTCCTTCTTGTAGGCCTCGGCCCACAGGGTCATCAGGTTGGCCAGGGTATCGGAACCGACGCTGGAGAGGTTGCCCGATACGCCGGTGGTTTTGACGTAGGTCGGAATAGCAGGATCAACAGCGGCAACTGCGTTGGCAGTCGCAACGCCAGCGGCGGCAAAGGTCAGGGCCGCCATCAAACGCTTCAGTTTCATGCCTTACTCCTAGCAGGAATTGGGGGTAGATGGATCGGGCCCAAGTATCTGCAGGCCGTATGACTACTCTATGAACTGAATGTGACAATTAGATGAAAGGCCATCACCTCGTTCGAGGGATGGCCTTTATAGCGGACGCGGGGCGGGGTTTCAGCGCTTGGTGAGCAGCAGGTAGATGCCTACCAGCAGGCCCAGGGTGCAGATGCCGGCGACATAGTAGGCCGGGCCGAGCGGGCTGAACTTCATCAGCGAGGTGACCATGATCGGGGTCAGGCCACCGAAGATCGCGTAGGCCAGGTTGTAGGAAAACGACAGGCCGCTGAAACGCACCACCGGCGGGAAGGCGCGCACCATCACGTAAGGCACCGCACCGACGATGCCCACGCACAGCCCGGTAACGGCGTACATCGGGTACAGCCACTCAGGGTGCGCCGCCAGGTTGTGGTAGAAGCTCCAGGAGCTGGCCAGCAGCGCCAGGCTGCCGACGATGAACACGCGCCCGGCGCCGAAGCGGTCGGCCAGGCGCCCGGCCACGATGCAGCCGATGCTCAGCAGCACGATGGCCAGGCTGTTGGCCTTGAGGGCCTCGGTGGCGCTGATGCCGTAGAGGGTCTGCAGCACGGTCGGGGTCATCAGGATGACCACGATGATGCCGGCCGACAGCAGCCAGGTCAGCAGCATCGACAGTACGATGGCGCCACGGTGGTCACGCAGCACCGCGCGCAGCGGCACTTCCTCGGCCAATGCCTTGCGCTGCTGCATCTCGGCGAACACCGGGGTTTCGTGCAGCCAGCGGCGCAGGTACACCGAAAACAGGCCGAACACGCCGCCGAGCAGGAACGGGATCCGCCAGGCGTAGTCGCTCAGTTGCTCGGGGGTGTATACGGTGTTGATCAGGGTCGCGACCAGCGAGCCGAGCAGGATGCCCGAGGTGAGGCCCGCCGTCAGGGTGCCGCAGGCGTAGCCGATGTTGCGCGCCGGCACGTGTTCGGACACGAACACCCAGGCACCCGGCACTTCACCGCCAATGGCGGCGCCCTGGATCACGCGCATCAGCAGCAACAGGATCGGTGCCCACATGCCGATCTGCGCGTAGGTGGGCAGCAGGCCCATGATCAGGGTCGGCACGGCCATCATGAAGATGCTCAGGGTGAACATCTTCTTGCGCCCCAGCAGGTCGCCGAAGTGGGCCATCACGATGCCGCCCAGCGGGCGCGCCAGGTAGCCGGCAGCGAAGATGCCGAAGGTCTGCATCAGGCGCAGCCACTCGGGCATGTCGACCGGGAAGAACAGCTTGCCCACCACCGCGGCGAAGAACACGAAGATGATGAAGTCGTAGAACTCCAGCGCCCCGCCCAGGGCGGAGAGCGACAGGGTCTTGTAGTCACTGCGGGTGAGCGGCCGCGAGGGCTGCTCTATGGAGGGGGGCACGGAGGTCATCGAAGCGTCTCTTATTGGCAAATCAGGCCGCGGCAGCGCTGGCCCCGGCCTGTCAGGAGGTCGAACGATAGCAAATTGTTCGAAAAAGCACATGGATCGACATAATCGGGGCAGATAATCATGACCGCATGGTCGTCGCCCCACGCGCGGCTCTATATACTGGCCGCTCGTATCAAACGGTTACGCCTTGTGTGGGATGTTGTGCGAAAACGCCGCTAGGTATGCTTAGTCGGTTTCGCAGAGTTTCCCTTCGCCGCACGGCAGAGCGAAGCAGCGTAGTATGTTCGTGCTGAATCGTTTTTCGCGGCGTCCGCACCAGCGCAAACCAACGAAGCGTTACGGGTCAGAGGCACCCCCGGCATGATTGAACTCGAACAAGAAGATCCTATTCCGCAAGGCGACCTGGCCTTGCAGATCACCGCATTGCCCCGTGAAACCAACGGTTTCGGCGATATCTTCGGCGGCTGGCTGGTCGCCCAGATGGACCTGGCCGGCACGGCCATGGCCAGCCGAGTCGCAGGCGGGCGCGTCGCCACCGTGGCGATCGACCGCATGGCCTTTCTGGTGCCGGTGGCGGTGGGCGCGCAACTGTCCTTCTATACCCAGACCCTGGAAATCGGCCGCAGCTCGATCCAGATGATGGTCGAGGTGTGGAGCGACGACCCGCTGAGCAGTGAATGGCGCAAGGTCACCGAGGCAGTGTTCGTGTTCGTCGCCATCGACGGCAGCGGCCGCACCCGCTCGGTGCCGCCTCGTCGCTGAGCCTGGGGCGCGCTAAACTCGAGGGTCTGCGCGAGGTCCAAGACCTCTTAGGCCACCCTTCGAGAGCAACGCATGTCCACATCCAAGGTAGAAGTCGAACAGCATGGCGAGCTTGCCTGCTGGCGTATCACCACGCCTCGCGCCGAGCTGCTGATTGCCCAGCAGGGCGCACAGGTGCTCAGTTACCAGCGCGTGGGCGAGCCGCCGCTGCTGTGGCTCAGCGATCAGGCGATCTTCAGGCAGGGCAAATCGGTGCGCGCCGGTGCCCCGGTGTGCTGGCCCTGGTTCGGCAACCTGCAACGCAACCCAGCGGCCGTACAGGCCATGTTCCACGGCGCCGAGGCCCCGGCCCACGGGCTGGTGCGCGGGCGTGACTGGCAGTTGCTGGGTATCGACAGCAGTGCGGATTCGGTACGCGTGGACTTCACGCTGCCCCAGGCGTTGGGAGAGCTGCCCGGCTGGCCGCACACGGTGGAACTGAAACTGAGCATCGTGCTCGGCGAGGAACTGGCGCTGACCCTCGACAGCCACAACCTGGGCAATGGCAGCGTCACCCTCAGCCAGGCGCTGCACAGCTACTTTGCAGTCAGCGACGTGCGTGGCGCGCGGGTAGAAGGCGTGGACGGGCTGGCCTACATCGAGACGCTGGCAGACTGGGAGCAACGCACCCAGCAGGGCGACCTGGGGTTTGCCGGGGAAACCGACCGCATCTACCTGCAGGCACCTGAGCGTCTGAGCATCGTCGACCCAGGCTGGAACCGGCGTATCACCCTGCGTACCCAGGGTTCGCGTTCGGCGGTGATCTGGAACCCATGGGTGGACCGCGCCGCGCAGCTCACGGACATGGCCGATGACGGCTGGCAGCGGATGCTGTGCATCGAGACGGCGAACGTGTGGGATGACGTGGTGGAACTTTCGCCCGGGGCGACCCATTCGCTGAGTGTCAGTATCGGCAGCGAACCGCTCTAGACCGCATTCGCCGGCAAGGCCGGCTCCTACATTGCAGGAGCCGACGCGGTTACAGGTCGGAGTCCTCCACAACCCTCACCTTCCCCGCATCCAGCGCATACGCCGCATCGGCCAGGTCATTGCTGACCTTCTCCACCTTCAGCGTGCCGCTGACCCACAGCGGCGTGTAGATATCGTCCAGCTTCAGGCCATGGGGATAACGCACCAGCACCAGCTGGTTGGGCGGTGGTGGCGGTACATGGATGCAGGCGCCCGGATAGGGCACGAGGAAGAACAGCGTGCTGTTGCCCTTGGCGTCGGTTTCCAACGGCACCGGGTACCCGCCCAGACGGATCTGCCTGCCGTTCATGGCAGCCACCGTCTTGCTCGAATACATCACCGCCGGCAGGCCCTTGCTCTGCTTCAGGCCACCCTTCTCGGTAAAGGTACCCATCGCCTCGGGGGAGTTGTGGTCGATCTCGGGCATCTGCTCCAGCGCCTTCTGGTCCGACTTGGGCATCAGCTCCAGCCAGTCGGTCTCGGGCAGCTCGGCGCGGGCCAGGCCACTACACAGCAACAGGGTAAGCAGTACGACTCGGCGCATGAAAAAAAGCTCGGCAACTGACGGAAAGTTGCCGAGCATTCTAGCGCCCTGTCAGCGCTTTTTGATCATGCCGTAGATCACCAGCAGGATGATTGCACCCACCAGTGCACCGAGGAAGCCAGCACCCTCGCCCGCATGGTAGATCCCCAGCGCCTGGCCACCGTAGGTCGCCGCCAGAGAGCCGGCGATACCCAGCAGAATGGTCATGATCCAGCCCATGCTGTCGTCGCCCGGCTTCAGAAAACGTGCCAGCAAGCCGACGATCAGGCCGATGAAGATGGTTCCGATGATACCCATGGCATTCCCTCTGAATTGAGTGCACGAGCCAAAGCCTAGTCAGCGCTTTGGCATCCTGCCATCAGAGGGATGCGCGGCGGGAATGGTTCCGCTCAGCCTGCGATGAGCGCTTCGACCTGCTGGATCTTCTGCTCCAGCGTGGCCATGTCGGCGCAGCGCAGGGTGGCGTGACCGACCTTGCGCCCGGCCTTGAAGGCCTTGCCGTAGTGATGCAGGTGACAGTCGTCGATAGCCACGACCGCAGCCACCGCCGGCACTTCGCCGATGAAGTTGAGCATGGCGCTTTCGCCGACCTTGGCGGTCGAGCCCAGCGGCAGGCCGGCCACGGCGCGCAGGTGGTTCTCGAACTGGCTGCACTCGGCGCCTTCGATGGTCCAGTGCCCGGAGTTGTGCACACGCGGCGCGATCTCGTTGGCCTTCAGGCCACCGTCGACCTCGAAGAACTCGAACGCCAGCACGCCGACATAGTCGAGCTGCTCGAGCACGCGGCTCGCGTAGTCTTCGGCCAGGCTCTGCAGCAGGTGGTCTTCGCTGGCCACCGACAGGCGCAGGATGCCGCTGTCGTGGGTGTTGTGCACCAGCGGGTAGAAGCGCGTCTCGCCATCGCGGCCGCGAACGGCAATCAGCGACACCTCGCCGGTGAACGGCACGAAGCCCTCCAGCAGGCAGGGCACGCTACCAAGTTCGGCGAACGTGTCGACAACATCGGCTTCGGTGCGGAGCACCTTCTGGCCCTTGCCGTCATAACCCAGGGTGCGGGTCTTGAGCACGGCCGGCAGGCCGATGCTGGCGACGGCGGCCTCCAGGTCGGCTTGCGACTGGATGTCGGCGAAGGCCGGGGTCGGGATGCCCAGGTCACGGAACATGCTCTTCTCGAACAGCCGGTCGCGGGCGATGCGCAGCGCTTCGGCGCTCGGATACACCGGCACGAACTGCGACAGGAAGGCCACCGTCTCGGCTGGCACGCTTTCGAATTCGAAGGTCACCAGGTCGACTTCGTCGGCCAGCTGGCGCAGGTGATCCTGGTCGCCGTAGTCGGCACGCAGGTGCTCGCCCAGAGCGGCCGCACAGGCGTCAGGGGCCGGGTCGAGGAAAGCGAAGTTCATGCCCAGCGGGGTACCCGCCAGGGCCAGCATGCGGCCCAGTTGGCCGCCACCGATTACACCGATTTTCATGCGTGTGACCTCAGGCCTGGCGCGGGTCTGGATTGTCCAGAACGTTGTCTGTCTGCTCAGCGCGGAACTGTTTCAGAACGGTATGGAACTGCGGGTGCTTGGCGCCCAGGATGCTCGCCGAGAGCAGCGCGGCGTTGATCGCGCCGGCCTTTCCGATGGCCAGGGTGGCAACCGGGATGCCAGCCGGCATCTGCACGATCGACAGCAGCGAATCGACGCCCGAGAGCATGGCCGACTGCACCGGCACACCCAGCACCGGCAGGTGGGTCTTGGCGGCGCACATGCCTGGCAGGTGGGCAGCGCCACCGGCACCGGCGATGATCACCTCGATGCCACGGCCTTCGGCCTCTTCGGCGTACTGGAACAGCAGGTCCGGCGTGCGGTGGGCGGAAACCACCTTCACTTCGTAGGGAATGCCGAGTTTTTCCAGCATATCGGCGGTGTGGCTAAGGGTGGACCAATCGGACTTGGAGCCCATGATCACGCCAACCAGTGCACTCATCGTCGAGCCTCTTCTCTTGGGCGCCTTCAGGCGCGTCAAAAAACAACAAGCCACGCAGGGACGACCGGCGTGGCTTGTTATGCGAATTAGGGCCGGGTGTACCGACCGAAGGCCGCGCAGTATATCGTAAAGCCGTGTGTTTGATGCACCCCGGCGACCAACTGTAGGCCTTATTTTTCGGGCTTTTTCAGGGCTTCGGGCTGACTCTGGAGTCAAGCCGTCGCCGGCCCGCCTTCGAGCTTGCGCCACAGCAGGCGCACGTTGGCCTTGCGCACCAGCGCGCAGCGGTACAGGCGGATCTCCAGCGGCACGTGCCATTGCGCACCGCCACAGATCACCAGCTCGCCACGTTCAAGCTCGGCGCGGGCCGACAGGCGCGGCACCCAGGCAATACCCAGGCCTTCCAGGGCCATGCTCTTGAGGCTGTCGGCCATGGCGGTTTCGTAGATGGTGGTAAAGCGCAGGTTGCGCTGGCGCAGCAGCAGATTCACCGAACGCCCCAGAAACGCTCCGGCGCTGTAGGCCAGCAAGGGCACGCTGGCGTCGTTTTCCAGGTCGAACAGCGGCTTGCCGTCGGCATCCGCTGCACACACCGGCAGCATCTCGGTGTGCCCCAGGTGCAGCGAGGGGAAGATCTCGGCGTCCATCTGCAGGGCCGCATCCGGGTCGTAGAACGCCAGCATCAGGTCGCAGCCACCTTCGCGCAGGGCGTGCACCGCATCGCCGACGTTGGTCGCCACCAGCCGCGTGGCGATGTTCAGACCGTCGTTGCGCAACTGCGCGATCCAGCGCGGAAAGAAGCCCAGCGCCAGCGAGTGCGCCGCCGCCACCTGGATCACCTCGCCCTGCCCGCCTTCCAGGTGATGCAAGTGGCGCAGCACCTCGCCCAGCTGGTCGACCACCGTGCGCGCCGTCACCAGGAACAGTTGGCCGGCAGCGGTCAACTCGATCGGCGTGCGCGAGCGGTTGACCAGGGTCAGCCCCAACGCAGCCTCCAGGCTGCGAATGCGCCGGCTGAACGCCGGCTGGGTCACGAAGCGACGCTCCGCCGCCTGGGAAAAGCTGCGGGTGGCGGCCAGGGCGCTGAAATCTTCCAGCCATTTGCTTTCGAGGTTCATCGGGCTCTCCAGGCATGCACCAAAATGGTACACGCTCGAATGTCAATTGGCGTCACATGGAACGTTATGCCGTTTGTGCATAGGTTAGCGTGCAACAGCATTGGCCGCAAAATCCGTGCAGGCCTAGGATTGGCGCCATTCCGGCATGTGCCGGGCCTAACTCGAGATGATCTCTATCATGTCCGCTGCTGCATCGTTCCGTGTCGAAAAAGACCTGCTTGGCACCCTCGAAGTCCCTGCTGATGCCTACTACGGTATCCAGACCCTGCGTGCTGCCAACAACTTCCACCTCTCTGGCGTGCCGCTGTCGCACTACCCGAAAATGGTTGTCGGCCTGGCCATGGTCAAACAGGCAGCTGCCGACGCCAACCGCGAGCTGGGTCACCTGAGCGATGCCAAGCACGCCGCCATCAGCGAGGCCTGTGCCCGCCTGATCCGCGGTGACTTCCACGAGCAGTTCGTGGTCGACATGATTCAAGGCGGTGCCGGTACCTCCACCAACATGAACGCCAACGAAGTGATCGCCAACATCGCGCTGGAAGCGATGGGTCACCAGAAGGGCGAGTACCAGTACCTGCACCCGAACAACGACGTGAACATGGCGCAGTCGACCAACGACGCCTACCCGACCGCCATCCGTCTGGGCCTGCTGCTGGGTCACGATGCGCTGCTGGCCAGCCTCGACAGCCTGATCCAGGCCTTCGCTGCCAAGGGTGAAGAGTTCAGCCACGTACTGAAGATGGGCCGTACCCAGCTGCAGGACGCCGTGCCGATGACCCTGGGCCAGGAATTCCGTGCCTTCGCCACCACCCTGACCGAAGACCTCAACCGCCTGCGCACCCTGGCGCCGGAAGTGCTGACCGAAGTCAACCTGGGCGGTACCGCGATCGGTACCGGCATCAACGCCGACCCGGGCTACCAGGCCCTGGCCGTACAGCGTCTGGCGCTGATCAGCGGCCAGCCGCTGGTACCGGCTGCCGACCTGATCGAAGCCACCTCCGACATGGGCGCCTTCGTGCTGTTCTCCGGCATGCTCAAGCGCACTGCAGTCAAGCTGTCGAAGATCTGCAACGACCTGCGCCTGCTGTCCAGCGGCCCGCGCACCGGCATCAACGAGATCAACCTGCCGGCGCGTCAGCCAGGCAGCTCGATCATGCCCGGCAAGGTCAACCCGGTTATCCCGGAAGCGGTCAACCAGGTGGCCTTCGCCATCATCGGCAACGACATCGCGCTGACCATCGCGGCCGAAGGCGGCCAGCTGCAGCTGAACGTGATGGAGCCGCTGATCGCCTACAAGATCTTCGACTCGATCCGTCTGCTGCAACGCGCCATGGACATGCTGCGCGAGCACTGCATCGTCGGCATCACCGCCAACGAACAGCGCTGCCGTGAACTGGTCGAACACTCGATCGGCCTGGTCACCGCCCTGAACCCGTACATCGGCTACGAAAACGCCACCCGTATTGCCCGTATCGCGCTGGAAAGCGGCCGCGGCGTACTGGAACTGGTGCGTGAGGAAGGCCTGCTGGACGAAGCGATGCTCAACGACATCCTGCGTCCGGAAAACATGATTGCACCGCGTCTGGTACCGCTCAAAGCGTAACCGACGCCGTACTACCGCTCACCAGGTTGAGGGACTAGACACCTCTCACCTTTTGAGGGCCCAGGGACTTTGTCTCCGGGCCCTTTTTTTGCCTGCGGTGCGACCTTCGCCAGCAATGCCGGCGCCTAAAGGGAACGGGTAGTGTCGGCTGCTTCTGCCGACGAGTGCAGCAGCAGCACATTCAGGAAGGTCGAATCGCTGACGATCTCCTTCATGAACCACCACACGAACGCCAGGCAGAGCGCCACCATGAAGGCGGTCAGATCGCCCGTGTAATGGCGCACCGTGAGCACCCCGATAAAGCACAGCACCACGCCCAGCCCGCTGATCAGGTCTGCCCAGTTGGAACGGCTGAGGTGGCGCTTCATGGCCCGGTGATCCGCCTCGGGCAACACCAGTGCCTGGGCACACTTTGCACAGGTGAGCGGCTGCCCGCCCATGAGCGTTTCCAGCTCGCCCTCGCTCGGCAACCAGACGTGGCCGCATGCCGGGCAATTGAGGTCCACCGCGGCGCACAGGCGCTCTTGCGCGGATTTGTACTTGTTCGTCGACACGTCCTTGGCACCTTCGTCCTGAAGCAGGCGCGATGGTAACCGCTGGCCGTCACGCTGCCCATCGCGAACTCGGGCGGCCCGGCCGCTGACAGCGCGCCGGGGGATGGCGTAAGGTGGTCGGCTTTCCTTCAGTCGAGCACGGAGACAGGCCATGACCCCGGCCCCTGCCCACAACATCATGGTGCTGTACACCGGTGGCACCATCGGCATGCAGGCCAGCGCCGGCGGCCTGGCCCCGGCGTCGGGCTTCGAGCAGCGCATGCGTGAGCAACTGGCCGGGCAACCGGGCCTGGCAGCCTGGCAGTTCCGCGAACTGCTGCCGCTGATCGACAGCGCCAACATGACGCCCTGCTACTGGCAGCGCCTGCGCGCCGCGATCATCGAAGCGGTGGATGGCCAGGGCTGCGATGGCGTGCTGGTGCTGCATGGCACCGACACCCTGGCCTACAGCGCCGCCGCCTTGAGCTTCCAGTTGCTCGGGCTGACGGTGCCGGTGCTGTTCACCGGCTCGATGCTGCCGGCCGGTACGCCGGACAGCGATGCGTGGGAGAACCTCACGGGGGCGCTGCAGGTGCTGAGCCAGGGTACGTCGCCGGGTGTTCAGCTGTATTTCCATGGTCAGTTGCTGGCGCCCAACCGCACCGCCAAGGTGCGCAGCTTCGGCCGGAACCCGTTCGCGACCTTGCAGCGCTCGGGCGGTGCGGCGCAGGCGCCTGTACCGGCAGCACTGGCTTGTCGCGCGCCGCTGCAGGTGGCCAAGGTTGCAGTGTTGCCGCTGGTGCCGGGCCTCGACGCCGCGCTGTTGCAGGCCACACTCGACAGCGGGGTCCAGGGGCTGGTGCTGGAATGCTATGGCAGCGGCACCGGGCCGTGTGATGACGATGCGTTCGTGGCCGTGCTGGAACAGGCCCGCGCGCGTGACATCGTGGTGGTGGCGATCACCCAGTGCCATGAAGGCGGGGTCGAACTGGAGGTGTACGCAGCCGGCAGCCGCCTGCGCGAGGCCGGTGTGCTGTCGGGTGGCGGAATGACCCGGGAGGCGGCGTTCGGCAAATTGCAGGCATTGCTCGGTAGCCAGTTGCCGGTTGACGAGGTGCGACGGCTGGTTGGGCTGGACCTGGCTGGCGAATTACGTTGAGCCCTTCGCTGGCTTGCCAGCGAACAGGCCCTGAAGGGCATACAAATTGCTCACTCAACCCCAAGCCCCCTCAGCCGGATGCCGAGCATGCTCCACTCCCACCTCACCACCCTGAACGCGGTTTGCCTGATGCTGCAGGCCTTCAAGGACGAAGACCATGCCGCCCAGCGGCTGCTCGAAGGCACCGGCATTACCCCGGCCGACCTGGGCCGCGCCGACTGGCGCATCACCACGCACCAGGAACTGCGCGTGTGCGCCAACGCCGTGGCCATGCGCCGGGAAGTCGGGCTGGAACTGGGCCAGCGCATGCACGTTTCATCCTACGGCATGCTCGGTTACGCCCTGCTTTCCGGTGCCACCCTGGGTGACGCCCTGCACCTGGCCCTGCAGTACCCCGCGCTGCTGGGAACACTTTTCCAACTGCGCCTGATCGAGGACGGCGAGCGGGTCTGGTTCAGCGCCAGCGACTACGGCCAGGCCCCGGAGCTTGCGGCGTTCAATGCCGAGTTCTGCCTGACGTCGCTCAAGGTCATCTGCAACGACCTGCTCGGCCAGCCGCTGCCCTTGCTGGGCGCGCGTTTCGCTCACCCTGCCCCGGATTACCAGGCGCTCTACAGCGCGCCTTTCGACTGCCCGCTGCAGTTCGGCGCCAGCGACAATGCCTTCGCCTTCGAACGCCACTGGCTGGCCCGGGCCCTGCCCCTGGCCGACCCGATCACCCACCGTGCGATGAGCGAACGCTGCCGCCGGCAGAACCTGGAATTCACCGGGCGCCAGGCCTGGCTCGGGCGCATTCGCCAGCTGCTGCAGCAGCAGTTGGAGGCACCACCAGGCCTCGAGGGCCTGGCGCGGCAGATGAGCTGTTCGTCACGCACCCTGCGTCGCCACCTGCACGAGCTGGGCAGCAGTTATCAACAACTACTCGATGAGCTGCGCTTCGAACGGGCCAAGCAGTTGCTGGCCGAGGACGAGCTGCCGATCTACCGCATCGCCGAGGTGCTGGGCTTCAGCGAGCCGGCCAGCTTCCGACACGCCTTCCTGCGTTGGAGCGGCGTGGCACCGAGCCATTTTCGCGCCTGAAACACGCGCATGCACCGCGAGGGGGCGAAATGCGGACAACCGTGTTGGCCATATCGATCCCCTTTTGGCCGTTTGCGCCGTTCTGCCCGTGGGCGTACCTCTCGACAATGGGGCCACGCCAGTAAACCCGGAGAACAAAAAATGCTGACGATCTATTCCGATGACCATCGCCTGCACCACGGCCGCTGCGAGCTGATCGACGGGCAGTTGATGCCCTGCTTCGAAATGCCCTCGCGTGCCGACCATGTGCTCGAGCGGGTCAAGGCCCAGGGCCTGGGGCCCGTCGAAGGCCCTACCGATTTTGGCCGCGCACCGCTGCTGCGCGTGCACAGCGCCGACTACCTGGATTTCTTCCAGGGCGCCTGGCAGCGCTGGAGCGCACTGGGCCATGACGGCGACCTGCTGCCGTTCACCTGGCCGGCGCGCAGCCTGCGCCAGGTCAAACCCAGCGGCCTGCATGGCGAGCTGGGCTATTACAGCTTCGACGCCGGTGCACCGATCACCGCCGGCACCTGGCAGGCCGCCTACAGCTCGGCGCAGGTTGCCCTGACCGCACAGGCGGCGGTGCAGGCCGGTGCCCACAGCGCCTTCGCCCTGTGCCGGCCACCGGGGCATCATGCCGCCAGCGACGTGATGGGGGGCTACTGCTATCTGAACAACGCCGCGATCGCCGCCCAGGCCTTCATCGACCACGGTCGCCAGCGCGTGGCGATCCTGGATGTGGACTACCACCACGGCAACGGTACCCAGCAGATCTTCTACACGCGCAACGACGTGCTGTTCGCCTCGATCCATGGCGACCCGCAGGCCGAATTCCCGTTCTTCCTCGGCTATGCCGACGAGCACGGCGAAGGCGACGGGCTGGGCTGCAACTTCAACTACCCGCTGCCGGCAGGCAGCGACTGGGCCACCTGGCGCGGCGCGCTGGACGAAGCCTGCGAACGCATCGGCGCGTATGACCCCGAAGTGCTGGTGATCTCGCTGGGCGTGGACACCTTCAAGGACGACCCGATCTCGCAATTCAAGCTCGACAGCCCCGACTACCTGGCCATGGGCGAGCGCATCGCGCAGTTGGGCAAGCCGACCCTGTTCATCATGGAGGGTGGCTATGCCGTGGCCGAAATCGGCGTCAACGCGGTCAACGTGCTCGAGGGCTTCGAGCGCGCCCGTCAAGGCTAGGCTCAGTCGGCCCAGGCACGTGCAAGGCGTGCCAGGGCCTGGGCAATCGCGGCCTCGTTCACGGCCGCGAACCCCAGCACCAGTCCGGCACGCTTATCCACAGGCAGCGGCGTGTCGGGCAACCAGTAATCACTCAGCGCATTGAGTTCGACACCCACCGCTGCGGCACGGGCGATCAGTTCCCGTTCGCGCGCCTGGCTGTGCACGTCGATCTTCAGGTGCAGGCCCGCCGCCACCTCCGGCAAGGCTCCCAACCCCGCCACAGCCTTTGGCCAGCCGGCCAGTAGCGCATTGCGCCGGCTCAACGCCGCGCGGCGCATGCGCCGGATATGACGCTGGAAGTGCCCTTTGGCCATGAACTGCGCCATCACCGCCTGTATGCCGACCTCGGAATGGCGCACCGCCAACGCCCGAAAGCGCGAGAATGCCTCCACCAGCCGGGCCGGCAGCACAAGGTAGCCCAGACGCAGCGCCGGGAAGGCCACCTTGCCGAAGGTGCCGACATACAGCACCCGTCCGCTGCGGTCCAGGGCTGCCAGCGGGGCCAGCGGCGCGCCGCTGTAGCGGTACTCGCCGTCGTAGTCGTCCTCGATGATCCAGCTGTCGTTGCGCTCGGCCCAGGCCAGCAGTTCCAGGCGCCGCGCCAGGCTCAGGGTGACGCCGGTGGGGTACTGATGCGCGGGGGTAACGTAGCTCAGGCGACAGTTGGGCAACTCGGCCAGGGCAGCGCACTGCAACCCGTCGTGATCCACCCCCACGCCATGCACCTTCGCGCCCGCCATGGCGAAGGCTTTGCCCGCCGCACGATAGCCGGGGTTTTCCACAGCCACACCGTCACCGGGCGCCAGCAGCAGCTGTGCACAAAGGCTGATTGCCTGCTGCGCACCACTGGTGATCACAATTTGTTCAGCCACGCAGGACAACCCACGGGAGCGACGCAGGTAGGTGGCAATCAGCTCGCGCAGCAGCGGTTCTCCGGCCGGGTCGCCGTAACCGAGTGACGCCGGGTCGGGTTTTCGCCAGAAACCCGCCTGCAGCTTGGCCCACACCTCGAAGGGGAACAGGTCGAAGGCCGGTATGCCAACCTGAAAAGCCCGCGGCGCACGAGGCTCATGCACGGATAAATGATTGTTTTCCAGGCGCTCCAGCACGTCCGTGTGGATAACTTTACTGGATAAATCCTCAGTGCAATCACCCGTTTTTGTGGATAACCCTGTGGAAAAACCCAGGGATAACCCTGTGGACAGTTTTGTGGATAGTTTTGGCAGCTGACTGACGTAGGTACCATCGCCCACCCGGCTTTCGATATAGCCTTCGGCATACAGCTGGTCGTAGGCACGAACTACGCTGTTACGTGAGACGGCCAGCGCTGCGGCCATGTCGCGGGTGGCGGGAAGACGCGTGCCGCTACCCAGTCGCCCGTCCAGCACGCGCTGGCGCAGCGCCTGGTACAACTGGCGACTGAGCCCCTGACGACGGTCCAGCACGATGCCGGTGGGGTCGAAGGGCAAGGCAACGCTACGTTCGCTCATGAAATTGGACCTGCCAAATAAGCCGGAAATGGCTCTTACCATAAGCCAATAGCCTGCCTAGGATGGGGCCATTCGCCAACCCCTGTATTGCACACAAGGATCCTTCGATGTCTACCGTGACCCTGCGCCCCGTGACCGCCGATGACCACGCCGCCTGGCTGCCGCTGTGGCAGGCCTACCAGCGTTTCTATGAGACCCGCATCGATGAGGCGGTCAGTGCCGTGACCTGGCAGCGCATGCTCGACACCAGCGAGCCGACCAACGCTGCGCTGGCCTGGGTCGATGGCAAGGCGGTGGGCATGGTGCACTGGATCTACCACCGCTCCAACTGGACGGTGGAAAACGCCTGCTACCTGCAGGATCTGTATGTCGACGCCAACCAGCGCGGCAAGGGCGTGGGCCGCCAGCTGATCGAGCTGGTGTACGACACGGCGCGCCAGGCCGGCTGCACCAAGGTGCACTGGCTGACCCATGAAACCAACGCCACCGGTATTTCGCTGTATGAACAGGTGGCCGAACGGCCGGGTTTCATCCAGTTCCGCAAAGCCCTGTAATCGGAGAAGCCACCATGAGCACACCGTTGAACTGGCGGCCGGCCAAGGCCCCGCAGCCTGTCCCGCTGGTCGGGCGCTTCATCCGCCTGGAAAAACTCGACCCGCGCCGCGACCGCGAGCACCTGTGGGCGGTGTTCCAGGGCCCCGAGGCCGACCAGACACTGTGGAAGTATCTGGCCTACGGACCATTCACCGAGCGCGAAGACTTCGACCACTGGCTAGACAGCAACGCCGCCAGCAGCGACCCGCTGTTCTACAGCGTGATCGACCTGGCCAGCGGGCAGACCCAGGGTATCCTCAGCCTGATGTCGATCGTGCCCGAGCAGGGCCGTATCGAGATCGGCCACATTGCCTTCGGCGCGGCCATGCAGCGCACGCCCAAGGGCACCGAGGCCATCTACCTGCTGGGCAAGCAGGCCTTCGCCCTGGGCAACCGGCGTCTGGAATGGAAGTGCAACAACGACAATGCCCGCTCCAAGCGCGCGGCCGAGCGTTTCGGGTTCACCTTCGAAGGGGTGTTTCGCAAGCACATGGTGACCAAGGACCACAACCGCGACACGGCCTGGTACTCCATCACCGATGACGAATGGCCGGCCATTGCCGCTGGTTTCGAACGCTGGCTGAGCGAGGACAACCAGCGCCCAGAGGGTCAGCTCAAGACGCTGGAAGCGTGCCGTACGGGTGCGTGAGGCGGGTACCCGGAGCGGGCGTATCCAACAGAAGATAAAAAAAGGGGAGCAATTCGCTCCCCAGAGGTTAACCGCTTGCAGATGAAGGCCTGAGTCAGCCTTCGATCTCGATCAGGATCTCGCCCGGGTTGACCCGGTCGCCCTTGGCCACGTGTATGGCTGCAACCTTGCCGGCGATGGCCGATTGCACCTCGGTTTCCATCTTCATCGCTTCGGTGATAAGCACCGCCTGGCCGGCCTTGACCGTGTCGCCCTGCTTGACCAGCACATCGACGATGTTGCCCGGCATGGTGGTGCTCACATGGCCCGGCTCGCTGGCCTGCTTGCGCTTGCTGCTGCCACCGCCGACGAACTCGTTGAGCGGCTCGAACACCACCTCTTCCGGCATGCCGTCGATGGACAGGTAGAAGTGGCGCTTGCCCTCGGCCTTGACGCCCACACCGGTGATATCCACGCGGTAGGTCTCGCCGTGCACGTCGATCACGAACTCGGTTGGTACGCCTTCGCCACCGGCCGAGGCCACCGCGCCGGCTTCCGGAATCGGCAGCAGCACTTCAGGGGTCAGGCTGCCGGCTTCACGCTCTTCAAGGAACTTGCGCCCGATGTCCGGGAACATGGCGAAGGTCAGCACGTCTTCTTCGGACTTGGCCAGGCTGCCGATGTCGGCACGCAGCTTGGTCATCTCGGGCTTGAGCAGGTCGGCGGGGCGCACGTCGATGACGTCTTCGCTGCCGATGGCCTGGCGACGCAGCTTCTCGTCGACCACCCCCGGTGCCTTGCCGTAGCCGCCCTGCAGGTACAGCTTCACCTCGTTGGTGATGGTCTTGTAGCGCTCGCCGGCCAGCACGTTGAAGAACGCCTGGGTACCGACGATCTGCGAGGTGGGCGTGACCAGCGGCGGGAAGCCGAGGTCTTCACGCACCCGCGGGATCTCGGCCAGCACTTCGTTCATGCGGTTGAGCGCACCCTGCTCCTTGAGCTGGTTGGCCAGGTTGGAAATCATCCCGCCCGGTACCTGGTTGACCTGCACGCGGGTATCCACGGCGGTGAACTCGCTTTCGAACTGGTGGTACTTCTTGCGCACGGCATAGAAGTACAGGCCGATCTCCTGCAGCAGTTGCAGGTCCAGGCCGGTATCGAACTCGCTGCCCTTGAGCGCTGCAACCATCGATTCGGTGCCCGGATGGCTGGTGCCCCAGGCGAAGCTGGAGATGGCGGTGTCGATATGGTCGGCACCGTTCTCGATGGCCTTGAGCTGGCACATCGCGGCCAGGCCGGCCGTGTCGTGGCTGTGGATGAACACCGGCAGCGACTGCTCGGCCTTGAGTGCCTTGACCAGCTCGCCGGTGGCGTAGGGGGTCAGCAGGCCGGCCATGTCCTTGATCGCGATGGAGTCGCAGCCCATGGCTTCCATCTGCTTGGCCTGGGCCACGAACGCCTCGATGGTGTGCACCGGGCTGGTGGTGTAGGCGATGGTGCCCTGGGCATGCTTGCCGGCCGCCTTCACGGCCTCGATGGCCACGCGCAGGTTCCGCACGTCGTTCATGGCGTCGAAGATGCGGAACACATCGATGCCGTTGACTGCTGCCTTGGCCACGAAGGCCTTGACCACGTCATCGCTGTAGTGCCGGTAGCCAAGCAGGTTCTGGCCGCGCAGCAGCATCTGCAGACGGGTGTTGGGCAGTGCTGCGCGCAGCTTGCGCAGGCGCTCCCACGGGTCTTCCTTGAGGAAGCGCACGCAGGCGTCGAAGGTCGCGCCGCCCCACACTTCCAGCGACCAGTAGCCCACCTTGTCGAGCTTGTCGCAGATCGGCAGCATGTCGTCGGTGCGCATGCGGGTGGCCAGCAGCGATTGGTGGGCGTCGCGCAGGATCGTGTCGGTTACGAAAATTTTCTTGGACATTGTAGGGTTCCTCACAGGCCTGCGTGGGCGGCGATGGCGGCGGCGATGGCCAGGGCCAGCTCTTCGGGTTTGCGCTTGATCGAGTAGTTGGTCAGTTCGGGGTGGCTTTCAACGAAGCTGGTGTTGAACTGGCCGCTACGGAATTCCGGGTTGCGCAGGATTTCCTGGTAGTACGCGGCGGTGGTCTTGACCCCCTGCAGGCGCATGTCGTCCAGGGCCCGCAGGCCGCGGTCCATGGCTTCTTCCCAGGTTAGCGCCCAGACCACCAGCTTCAGGCACATCGAGTCGTAGAACGGCGGGATGGTGTAGCCGGTGTAGATCGCCGTGTCGGTACGCACGCCCGGGCCGCCGGGGGCGTAGTAGCGGGTGATCTTGCCGAAGCTGGGCAGAAAGTTGTTTTTCGGGTCTTCTGCATTGATCCGGAACTGCAGCGCGAAGCCGCGGTGCTGGATGTCTTCCTGCTTGACCGACAGCGGCAGGCCCGAGGCGATGCGGATCTGTTCGCGAACGATGTCGATACCGGTGATTTCCTCGGTGATGGTGTGCTCCACCTGCACCCGGGTGTTCATTTCCATGAAGTACACCTCGCCATCGGCGAGCAGGAACTCCACGGTACCGGCATTCTCGTAGCCCACGGCCTTGGCCGCGCGCACCGACAGGTCGCCGATGTAGGCGCGCTGTTCGGGGGTCAGCTGCGGGCTGGGGGCGATCTCGATGAGCTTCTGGTTGCGGCGCTGGATCGAGCAGTCGCGCTCGAACAGGTGCACCACGTTGCCGAAGCTGTCACCCAGGATCTGCGCCTCGATGTGCTTGGGGTTGACGATGCATTTTTCCAGGAACACCTCGGCCGAACCGAATGCCTTGGTAGCTTCGGAAATCACCCGCGGAAAGGCCTGCTCGAGTTCTTCGCGGCTGTTGCAGCGACGAATGCCGCGCCCGCCGCCGCCGGAAGTGGCCTTGAGCATAACCGGGTAACCGATGCGGTCGCCCTCTTCCAGGGCTTCGTGGATGTCGGCCACGTTGCCTTCGGTGCCCGGGGTGACCGGTACGCCGGCCTTGATCATGCTGCGCCGCGCCTCGGTCTTGTCGCCCATGCGGCGAATGACTTCGGCGGCCGGGCCGATGAACTTGATCCCGCGTTCGGCGCAGATGTCCGCCAGCTCCGCGTTCTCCGACAGAAAACCATAGCCCGGGTGCAACGCATCGCAGCCGGTTTCCACTGCCAGGTTCACCAGCTTGCGCGGGTTGAGGTAACCGGCCAGGGGTTCGGCACCGATGCTATGGGCCTCGTCCGCACGCTTTACGTGCAGGGCGTGACGGTCGGCGTCGGAATAGATCGCCACCGAGCGAATGCCCATCTCGGCGCAGGCACGCACGATGCGTACTGCGATTTCACCCCGGTTGGCGATCAGGATTTTTTTTATCACTGGAGTCTTCCCAAAGCCGTTGGTAACAAACGAACCGGCAGTACCGGTCGGCGCCTGACCAGACGTCGCTGGCCAGTCGTATAATCACCCTAGCGCCGAACGTGAATAAACAAAAATCAATATTTGTTAGGGGCAGCATTAGCAATTGCTTATAGTGCCGTAACAGGGTTTTGCCGAGGCGACGGGGAATATGCGTAAGTCATTGATGCGTATGACATTGCGTCAATTGCAGATCTTCAATGAAGTGTGTGATTTGCGTTCCTACAGCCGGGCTGCCGAGGAGATGTCGCTGACGCAACCCGCCGTTAGTCTACAGATCCGCCAGCTCGAAGAACTGGTGGGCCAGCCGCTGTTCGAGTACGTCGGCAAGAAGCTCTACCTCACCGAGGCCGCCGAGGCGCTGCAGCGCGCCAGCCGGGACATCTTCGGACGCCTGGAGAGCCTCGACATGCAGCTGTCGGACATGCAGGGCTCGCTGCAGGGCCAGCTCAAGCTGGCGGTGGAATCGAGCGCCAAGTACTTCGTGCCGCACCTGTTCGCCGCCTTCAAGCGCCTGCACCCGGAGGTCAACCTGACCCTCACCGTGGTCAACCGCGCCCAGGCCATCCGGCGCCTGTCGGACAACCGCGACGACCTGATCATCATGTCGATGGTGCCGCAGGACATGGGCCTGGAGTTTTTGCCCTTCCTGAACAACCCGATCGTGGCCGTGGCCCCGCCCGATCACCCGCTGTGCACGCTCGACAGCCTGCGCCTGCAGGACCTGGAGCCGCATACGCTGCTGGTGCGCGAACAGGGTTCGGGCACGCGCAAGGCGTGCGAGGAGTACTTCAAGGAAAAGCGCGTGCACTTCACCCAGACCCTGGAAGTGGCATCGGCCGACGCCCAACGCGAATGCGTGATCGCAGGCCTTGGCATCGCCCTTTTGACCCGGCACGCACTGAACATGGAACTGGCCACCGGGGTGCTACGCGAGCTGCCGGTAGAGGAGCTGCCGTTGTACCGCAGCTGGTGCGTGGTGCAGGCCAAGGCCAAGCGGCAGTCGCCGGTGGCCCTGGCTTTTGTTGCGTTCATCCGCAGCGAACGTGCGCAGATCAGCGCGCTTGTTGAGCGTTTCTCGGGGATGTTGCCGCTGACACCTGCCATACGCTGACAGCGTGCAGTTCGGGGTAGTCGGCGATGTCCTGCAGCAATTGGCGCTGCTCGGAATAGCTTTCGATCGCGCGGCGAAACTCCATGCGGCGCTGATCCTTTTCCTGCTGCTTGCGGGACTTGGCGGTAGGTTGGTGCGAGCCATCGAATTCACGAGCCATTGCGTGTCTCCCTGGTCGATTGCGGGGAGTTTCAGCGTGCCCGGGCGGGGTTACGGTTTGGCGGCGGGAGGGTTACAAAAGCATGAACAATCAGGCGTGGCATGCGGTGCTGCCCTTCGCCGGCAAGCCAGCGAAGGCGTCAGTTCGAGCGGTGCAAGACGATCAGTCGTCCATCGCCTTGATCGACTTGGGCGACAGGCGCAGGCTGCGCAAGCTGCGCTTGACGCTCTTGAGGTGGTTGACCAGGCTCGGCCCGCGCGCCATGGCAACGCCCATGGCCAGCACGTCGATCACCACCAGGTGGGCGATACGCGAGGTCAGCGGGGTGTAGATTTCGGTGTCTTCATGCACGTCGATGGCCAGGTTGACCGTGGACAGTTCGGCCAGCGGGGTCTGGCTCGGGCACAGGGTGATCAGCGTCGCGCCGCTTTCACGCACCAGGTTGGCAGTGATCAGCAGGTCCTTGGAACGCCCTGACTGGGAAATGCAGATCGCTACATCACCCGGCTTGAGGGTGACCGCCGACATCGCCTGCATGTGCGGGTCGGAATACGCCGCTGCCGTCAGCAACAGGCGGAAGAACTTGTGCTGGGCATCGGCAGCCACCGCACCCGATGCACCAAACCCGTAGAATTCCACGCGCTGCGCCTGGGCCATGGCCGTCACGGCGCGCTGCAATGCCTGGGCATCGAGGTGCTCGCGCACTTCCATCAGGGTGTGCAGGGTGGTGTCGAAGATCTTCAGGCTGTAGTCGGCTACCGAATCGTCTTCATGAATCGCGAACTGACCGAAGCTCGCACCCGCCGCCAGGCTTTGCGCCAGCTTGAGCTTGAGGTCCTGGAAACCGGTGCAACCGATCGCCCGGCAGAAACGCACAATGGTCGGCTCGCTGATCCCGACGCTGTGCGCCAGATCAGCCATGGAGCTATGCATGACAGCCGCTGGATCGAGCAATACGTGATCGGCAACCTTCAGTTCCGATTTGCGTAGCAGATGGCGCGACTGGGCGATGTGTTGCAACAGATTCAAGGGCAGGACTCGGTTATGATCGGCTGACCGGGTTGTAGCTTTCTTGTAGTTATACTACATGACCGGCGACCCGCCCAGCTAAACGATCTTGGAGAGTGGTGGCATTGACTATCCCGTGCGACATTCTGGTGTTCGGCGGCACCGGCGACCTGGCCCTGAACAAACTGCTTCCAGCGCTCTACCACCTGTTTCGCGAAGGCCGTCTGCACAACGCCGTGCGGATCATCGCCCTGGCCCGCCGGCCCTTGCCACGGATTGAATTTCTCAAGCTGGTCGAACGCCGCTGCCGCGCCCAGATCGCGCCCCAGGACTTCAGCGACGAGGTGTGGCACCGCTTTTCCACGCGCCTGGACTACTTCTCCATGGACGCCATGCAGAGCGCCGATTTCGGCCGCCTCGCCCGCTTTCTGGGCGAGCCCGGCGGGCTGACGCGGGTCTACTACCTGGCCACCGCACCCAACCTGTTCGTGCCCATCGCCACCCACCTGCAGGTGGCCGGGCTGGTCGACAGCGAAGCGCGTATCGTGCTGGAAAAACCCATAGGCCACTCGCTGGAGTCCGCCACCACGATCAACAGCGCCATCGGCGCGGTATTCGCCGAATCCCAGGTGTTTCGCATCGACCACTACCTGGGCAAGGAGACGGTGCAGAACCTCATGGCATTGCGCTTTGCCAACGCGCTGCTGGAACCGGTGTGGCGCACCAACCAGGTGGACCACGTGCAGATCAGCGTGTGCGAAACCCTCGGCGTGGAAAACCGCGGCGGCTACTACGACCGTGCCGGCGCCACCCGCGACATGCTGCAGAACCACCTGCTGCAACTGCTCTGCCTGGTAGCCATGGAGCCACCTGCGCAGTTCGAGGCCGAGGCGGTGCGCGATGAAAAGGTCAAGATCCTCAAGGCCCTCAAACCCATCACCGGGCAGGACGTGCAGGACAAGACCGTGCGCGGCCAGTACAGCGCCGGCAAGATCGGCGGGCAGGAGGTTCCGGCCTACTACTTCGAGAAGGACGTGGACAACGACAGCGATACCGAAACCTTCGTCGCCGTCGAAGCCCACATCAACAACTGGCGCTGGGCCGGCGTGCCCTTCTACCTGCGTACCGGCAAGCGCATGGCCAAACGCTCCTCGCAGATCGTCATCCAGTTCAAGCCGGTGCCCCATCGCCTGTTCGACGGCGACCAGGCCAACCAGTTGCTGATCCAGCTGCAGCCCGACGAGCGCATCAGCCTGCAGATGATGACCAAGGCACCGGGCAAGGGCATGCGCCTGGAGCCGGTGGAACTGAACCTGAACCTGGCCCAGGTGTTCGGCCAGGCACGTCGCTGGGACGCCTACGAACGCCTGCTGCTGGATGTTCTGGACGGCGACTCGACCCTGTTCATGCGCCGCGACGAAGTGGAGGCCGCATGGGCCTGGATCGACCCGATCCTGACTGGCTGGCAGGAGCACTTCCAGGCCCCGCGCCCTTACCCGGCCGGCTCCAATGGCCCGGACCAGGCCCACAGCCTGCTGGCTCACCAGGGACGCGCCTGGCACGGTTGAAAGCTTTCCGGCTGCCGGGTGCAGCCGCGCTGTTCGATAGTGGGCACGCAACATCCCACCCACCATCGAATGGAGTACAAAGGAATGTCCCTGAAAGCAAAAGGCTGGATCGCGCAGAACGACAAGATGCCGGGCAACGCCAGGTTTCGAGTGTATGGCACCGTGGAAGTCGCCACCTCGGCCATCGTGCCGGTGCTGGTGAAACGCGCCATCCAGGACAAATCGCACGCCCTGGCGCTGGAACTGAAGCTGGAGAACGTGGACGCCCTGGCTGCCCAGGTGATCACCGAACGTGCGGTCTGTTTCGAAATGGACGGCGACCACAGCAACATCCCGAAAGTGGATATTTTCCACGACGGCAAACTGCTGGTGAGCCTGGAGGAGATCCTGGTCACTCACTGACCGGCAGGCTTCGACTTGTTACAACGCCAGGGCCCCGTTGATCGGGGCCCTGGCCGTGGGGCTACCAGCGCCGATCTTCACGCAGCAAGGCGGCCAGGCTGTCGGCCTCCACCGGCCGGCTGATCAGGTAGCCCTGCACCTCATCGCAGCCCTGCTCGCGCAGAAACGCCAGCTGCTCCTGGGTTTCCACCCCTTCGGCCACCACCTGCAGGCCCAGGCTGTGGGCCATGACAATGATCGCACGGGTGATTGCGGCGTCCTCGCTGCCTTCGTGCAGGCCACGGATGAAGGTCTGGTCGATCTTCACGTAATTCACCGGAAAACGCTTGAGGTAGCTGAGCGACGAATAGCCGGTGCCGAAATCGTCGATGGCCAGCTTGACCCCCAGTTCATGCAACTGATGAAAGGTCGCGATGATGTGCTCCACACTGTCGAGCAACTGGCTTTCGGTCAGCTCCAGCTCCAGCAGGTGCGGTGCCAGGCCGCTGTCTTCCAGCACCTGACGCACCAGGCTGACCAGCTTGCCCTGGCGCAACTGATACACCGACAGGTTCACCGACACGCGAATCGGCGCCAGCCCCTGCCGTTGCCATTCACAGGCCTGCCAGCACGCCTGGCGCAACACGAACTCGCCCATCGGCGCGATCAGCCCGGTCTCTTCGGCCAGGCCGATGAAGTCGCCCGGTGGCACCATGCCCACCTGCGGGTGATGCCAGCGCACCAGGGCCTCGGCAGCCTGCAGGCGGCCGCTGGTCAGGCACAGTTTGGGCTGGTAATAGACCTCCAGCTGGCGTTCTTCGATGGCCTTGCGCAGCTGGTTCTCCAGTTGCAGGCGCTCCAGGGTGCTGGCCTGCAGGCTCTCGGTGTAGAACTGGAACCCGTCGCCGCCGAGGTGCTTGGCGTGCTGCATGGCCATGTTGGCCTGGCTCACCAGGGTGCTGACATCCAGGCTGGCATCGGGCAGCAGACTGACCCCCACTGAAGCGCTGATCACCAGCTCGTGCCCGTCGACACGCAGCGGCACGCGCAGCTTGTCCAGCAGGCGCGTCGCCACCCGCACCAGGCTGGACAGGTGTGAATAGCCGTCGAACAGCACCACGAACTCGTCACCGGACAGACGCGCCACGGTATCGGCCTCGGGCACTGCGTTGCCGATGCGCTGGGCCATGGTCTTGAGCAGCCGGTCGGCCAGCTCGTGGCCCAGGCTGTCGTTGAGCAGTTTGAAGCGGTCCAGGTCGATGTGCAGCAGCGCCAGGCTGCGACCGCTGCCACGCAGGCGCTGGCCGGCTTCATGCAGACGCAGGCGGAACAGCGCGCGGTTGGCCAGGCCGGTCAGTTCGTCGTAGTGCGCCAGGTACCGCAGGCGCTCTTCGGACTCGCGGCGTGCCGACAGGTCGGTGAAGAAACCCACGATGGTGCCGACCTGGCCACGCGCATCCGTCACGCCGGTCAGTTGCAGCCACTGCGGGTAGAGTTCCCCGCTCTTGCGCGCCTCAACCAGCTCGCCTTCCCAGCGCCCCTGCTGCGCCAGGGCCTGGTCGATGGCACCGTAGTGCCGGCGAGCGTCGCGGCTGCATGGCAGCTCCAGCGCATTGCGCCCCAGCAGTTCTTCGCGCACGTAGCCGGTCATGTGGCAGAACGCCTGGTTGGCGGCCAGTACGGCATAGTCCGGCCCCATGATCGCGATGCCTTCGCTGGCCGCCTCGAATACGGTTGCGGCCAGGCGTTGCTGTTCCTGCTGGGCCTTGCGCGCGCTCACGTCGCGCCGGGTGCCGAGCATGCGCACCACCCGCCCGGCGGCATCGCGCTCCACCGCGCGGCCGCGGTCCTCGATCCAGCACCAGTGGCCCTGGGCGTGGCGGAAGCGGTACTCGATACGGTAATCGTCGGTGCGCCCCTTGAGGTGGTCGACCAGGGCGCGCTTGAGCGCCGGCACGTCATCCGGGTGCAGGCGCGGCTTGAGGTGCGCCTGCACCGCCCGCACCTGCTCCGGGTTCAGGCCGAACAGTTCGTGCAATTGGGTGTGATGCACCTCGTCGGTTTCCAGATTCCAGTCCCACAGCCCCAGCTCACTGGCTTCCAGCGCCAGGGCCAGGCGCTGCTCGCTCTTGCTCAGGGCCTGGTTGGCGCGGTCCAGCTCCTGGCTGCGCTGCGCCACCCTCGATTCCAGCCCGGCCTGGGCCTGACGCAGTTGCTCCTCGATCAGCCGACGCTGCTCGACCTCGGTCGCCAGGGCCTTGTTGAGCCGCTCGCTGCGCGCCTGCGCGGCCTGCAGGTGCTCGATCAGCGCCTGGTTCTGAAAGCGGCGCAACAGGCCCCCCTCGATCAGCCGATTGACCTGCCAGGCCACCACCATCAACGCGCCGAACAGGATCAGCCCCAGCCAACCCCAGCCCTGCTGCTGCTCGTCACCGCGCCAGAACAGGAACGCGATCGGCGGCAGCAGGCACGGCAAGGTGAAACTCAGGAACGCCGGCAGGCTGACCGCGTAGGCCACACTCGCCGACAGGGTCGCGGCCCCCAGCAAGCCGAAGACCCAGGCCTGTTGCACGAAGTTATCCACAGGCACCAGGGCAATCGCCGCGCTGGCCAGGGTCAGGCCGCTGAAGGCCGAACCGAGCAGGAACATGCGCCACCAGGTCGGTTGCACCTGTCGATCGGGCATCGCCGCGTCGAAGGCCGCCACCTGAATGACCCGCAGCGCTACCAGCGCCATCAACCAGACGATCCACACACTGACCAGCAGGTAGCGCTGCGGGCTCCACAGCAGCCAGGCACACACCAGGCCGTTGAGCAGCATGAACAGGGTGGGCAGCAACGAGCCCTGGTACAACAGACGGGTACGCTCGACGGCCAGTTGCGTGGCGAACTGTTTGCGAATACCGCGGCGCGCTTCCAGCGGCACGCTGACGGAGGCAGATGCGAAGGTCATAGGCAATGTTCTTGTAATGGTGAGCCTCGAACGAGCACGGAGCATACACAAGCAGGCGCCTGGGCCAAACTGCTCTGGGTCATAAATTGTGCGTGGCAATTATGGAACCTGGTTTCAGTGCCGAGCCCTCAAGCACGCGGGCCAAGGGGCGCGACCGATGAGCGGGCGGCGCCTTGGGCGATCTTTTTCCACCATGGGTTTGCCCCCGGCTCGCTTGCGCCCCTAAAATGGCCGGATGCGCGATGACCTCTCCCTCCTGTTGAACTCCCTCAACGACGCCCAACGCCAGGCCGTAGCGGCCCCGCTTGGTCGCCAGTTGGTTCTGGCCGGTGCCGGCTCCGGTAAGACCCGAGTGCTGGTGCACCGTATCGCCTGGTTGATCCAGGTCGAGCAGGCCTCACCCCATTCGGTGCTGTCGGTGACCTTCACCAACAAGGCCGCCGCCGAGATGCGCCAGCGCATCGAGCAGTTGATGGGCATCAACCCGGCCGGCATGTGGGTGGGTACCTTCCACGGCCTGGCGCACCGCCTGTTGCGTGCCCATTGGCAGGAAGCGGGGCTGAACCAGAACTTCCAGATCCTCGACAGCGACGACCAGCAACGCCTGGTCAAGCGGGTGATCCGCGAGCTGGGCCTGGACGAACAGCGCTGGCCGGTACGCCAGGCGCAGTGGTTCATCAACGGGCAGAAGGACGAAGGGCTGCGCCCGCAGCACATCCAGGCCAGCGGCGACCTGTTCCTGGGCACCATGCGCAGCATCTACGAGGCCTACGAGGCAGCCTGCCAGCGCGCCGGCGTGATCGACTTCTCCGAACTGCTGCTGCGCGCGCTGGACCTGTGGCGCGACAACCCGGGCCTGCTGCAGCACTACCAGCGGCGCTTCCGCCACCTGCTGGTGGACGAGTTCCAGGACACCAACGCCGTGCAGTACGCCTGGTTGCGCCTGCTGGCCCAGGGCGGTGACAGCCTGATGGTGGTGGGCGACGACGACCAGTCCATCTATGGCTGGCGCGGCGCCAAGATCGAGAACATCCACCAGTACAGTGCCGACTTCCCCGACACCCAGATGATCCGCCTGGAGCAGAACTACCGCTCCACCGCCGGCATCCTCAAGGCGGCCAACGCCCTGATCGCCAACAACAGTGATCGCCTGGGCAAGGAGCTGTGGACCGACGGCGGCGACGGCGAACCGCTGAGCCTGTACGCCGCCTTCAACGAACACGACGAAGCGCGCTATGTGGTCGAGACCATCGAGAGCGCGCTCAAGACCGGCATGGCGCGCAGCGACATCGCCATCCTGTACCGCTCCAACGCCCAGTCGCGGGTGCTCGAGGAAGCCCTGCTGCGCGAGCGCATCCCGTACCGCATCTATGGTGGTCAGCGCTTCTTCGAACGCGCCGAGATCAAGAACGCCATGGCCTACCTGCGCCTGCTTGAAGGGCGTGGCAATGACGCGGCGCTGGAGCGGGTGATCAACGTGCCGCCGCGCGGCATCGGCGAAAAGACCGTGGAGGCGATTCGCGAACACGCCCGTCACGCCCAGGTATCGATGTGGGAGTCGATGAGCCTGCTGATCGCCAACAAGGGCCTCAAGGGCCGTGCCGCCAGCGCCCTGGCCGCGTTCATCGAGCTGATCGAGAACCTCTCGGCCAAGGTCATGGACATGCCGTTGCACCTGATGACCCAGACCGTGATCGAGCAGTCCGGGCTGATCATCTATCACCAGGAAGAAAAGGGTGAAAAGGGCCAGGCACGGGTAGAAAACCTTGAAGAACTGGTCAGCGCCGCGCGCAACTTCGAAAGCGCCGAGGAAGACGCCGAGCTGTCGCCGCTGGCTGCGTTCCTGGGCCACGCCTCCCTCGAGGCCGGGGATGCCCAGGCCGAGGAACACGAAGACAGCATCCAGCTGATGACCCTGCACAGCGCCAAGGGCCTGGAGTTCCCCCACGTGTTCCTGGTGGGCATGGAAGAGGGCCTGTTCCCGCACAAGATGAGCCTGGAAGAGCCCGGCCGCCTGGAAGAGGAACGCCGCCTGGCCTATGTGGGCATTACCCGCGCCATGCAGCAGCTGGTGATGACCTACGCCGAGACCCGGCGCCTGTACGGCAGCGAAACCTATAACAAGGTGTCGCGATTCGTGCGTGAGATCCCTGCGGGGCTGGTGCAGGAAGTGCGCTTGTCCAACAGCGTCAGCCGGCCGTTCGGCTCGGGTCAGAAACAGAATTCGAGCAGCCTGTTCGGTGCGGCGAACATCCCCGAAACCGCGTTCAACCTCGGCCAGCGCGTGCAGCACGCGGTGTTTGGCGAGGGCGTGATCCTCAATTTCGAGGGCGCCGGTGCCCAGGCGCGGGTGCAGGTGAACTTCGCCGAAGGCAGCAAGTGGCTGATGCTTGGCTACGCCAAGCTGGAGCCGCTGTAACGCCCTCCGCCGGCAAGGCCGTCCCCTGTGGGAGCCGGTCTTGCCGGCGAAGAGGTCGGCCAGTTCCTACACGCACTTGATAAACATCCCACAGCACCAAGCAAAAGATAGAAACATTATGGCGCTAGTCATGTGTCCTACAACCTGTGCACCATGGCGCGCGTGCACTCCACAAAACGGGAATACCCTTCTATGCAACGTTTTCTTAGCATCGCCTTGGCGCTGTGCATCGGCCTTACGCTGAGCCTCGACGCCAACGCCAAGCGCTTCGGCGGCGGCAAGAGCTCGGGCGCCGCGCCGACCCACCAGACGCGCCAGGCCGCTCCGGCCACGCCGGCCGCCACGCCAAATGCGGCAGGCCGTCCACCGGCAGCCGCCAGCGGTGCTTCGCGCTGGCTCGGCCCTCTGGCCGGCCTCGCCGCCGGTGGCCTGCTGGCCTCCATGTTCATGGGCGACGGCTTCCAGGGCATGCAGATCTTCGACATCCTGATCATGGCGGTCATCGCCTTCCTGATCTTCCGTTTCATTGCCGCCCGTCGCCGCAAGCAACAGCCGCAGATGGCCGCTGCCGGTCACGCGCCGTTCCAGCGTGAAGTTCACGAGCAACCGGCTCAGCCGTCGATCTTCGGTGGTTCTGCTGCACCTGCCGCGGCCCGCCCGGTAATCAACGCACCAGCCTGGTTCAATGAAGAGAGCTTCCTGGCCGCTGCACGCAACCACTTCCAGACCCTGCAGCAGCACTGGGACGCCAACGAGATCGACAAGATCGCCGAGTTCGTTACCCCGCAGATGCTGCAGTTCCTGAAAAAGGAACGTGCCGAGCTGGGTGAAGGCTTCCAGTCCACCTACATCGACGACCTGAACGTGCAGCTGGAAGGCGTGGATGACCGTGCCGACCGCACCATCGCCACCCTGACCTTCAGCGGTGTGTCGAAAACCTCGCGTTTCGACCAGGGCGAAGTGTTCAGCGAAAGCTGGAACATGGAACGTGCCCAGGGCGAAAACCAGCCTTGGCTGGTCGCAGGGATCCGCCAGAACGGCTGATCTTGAGGCATTGCACAAAAAACCCCGGGCTTGCCCGGGGTTTTGCTTTTAGCGTAGCGTCCTACTAGGGTATAACGCGCAGCGTGTCGTCAAGGTAAGAGGATTGAACCCGTGGAAGAAATCATCGAGCAACTGCGTGAAGCCAACGAACCGGTACCCGTACCGCTTGAGTTGCCCGACGAAGACCTGCTGGTCGAGATTGAAGAACAGCTGTTCATCGATATCCCGTTCGTCTTCAGAGAGTTCCTGTTGACCGTCAGCGATGTGGTGTACGGCAGCCTGGAGCCGGTGACCGTCACCGACCCGCAATCGCATACCTACCTGCCTGACGTGGCGGCCAATGCCTGGGATGCCGGCGTGGACCGTTCGCTGATTCCGATCTGCCAGGATGGTGACGATTACTACTGCGTCGAGGAAGATGGCACCGTGGTGCTGTGGTCGGCCGAAGAAGAGCTGGTGACCGAAGAAACCTGGGAATCGGTATGGCACTGGGCGCGCGACGTGTGGCTGGAAAGCTGATCCGTCAGTTTGTCGGACAAAAATGATGGCTCTGAGCCATCAATCTTCGTAGAATCGCCGCGCCTTCCTGTGCGCGGCGGTGTTGCTACCGCTCCATCCCCTCGGACATACGACCCGCGCGCACAGGAATGCACCTTCACATGCCGGGGCCCTGTCGATGTACTCCAGACTGTTCACACTGCTCGCCCTGCTGCTGGCGAGCGGCTGCCAGGCGCCGCTGACACAGTTGCAGACCCTCAGCCAGGCCCATGGCCATCGTGTCGAGATCCAGCCTACCCAGCCCTTCCCGCTGGCGCTGAGCGTTCCGCTCAAGGCGCCAGGCGCCCTGCGCCTGCGTGTCTATCTGGAAGGTGACGGACGCGCCTGGGCCACCGCCAGCCAACCCAGCCTGGACCCCAGCCCGCGCAACCTTTTGCTGGCGCGACTGGCCCTTGAAGACCCACAGCCCAGCCTGTACCTGGCGCGCCCTTGCCAATTCGTCAGTGCGCCTGGCTGCCGCGCAGCGATGTGGACCGACCAGCGCTTTGGCAAGGCAGTGCTCGATAGCCTGGACCAAGCCTTGAGCGGCATCAAGCAGCGCTATGGCAACCAGGAGTTCGAGCTGATCGGCTATTCCGGCGGGGGTGCGCTGGCCTTGCTGCTGGCCGCCCGGCGAAGCGACGTTACCCAGGTACAGACCCTGGCCGGCAACCTCAGCCCGCGGTACTGGGCACAGACCCTGCAACTGACGCCACTGGCGGGCTCACTGGAGCCGCTGGACTATCGCCAGCGCCTGCGCGACCTGCCGCAGCGCCACCTTCTCGGCCTGCAGGACCGCAGCGTGCCGGCCTCGCTGTTCGAGCACTACCGCGTGGAACTGGGCAGTGCCCGCTGCATGCAGCAGGTTGCGCTGCCCGGTGTGAGCCACGCCGAAGGCTGGACACAGGCCTGGGCCCAGTGGCGGGACCAGGCGCTGCGCTGCAAACCCTAGGGGTGATGTTCCTTCTGATTGTCGAGGGTTTCGAGCAGTGCGATCTGCATGCGCGTGTGCACCCGGATGAACCAGCGCCACAGCAACGCCACCACACCGGCCGCCACCACCGCGATCAGCAACAGCAGCTCGCTGGTGGGCAGGATGCTCGCCGACAGCGCCGACAGCAGCAGAAAGATCACCAGCAGCGACAGCAGCGGGATCACCTCGGCGATCACCCGGCGCACGCGCTGGGTATGGCGCCCGGCCATTTCCGGCTTGACCCCCATTTCGGCCAGCAGCATCGACAGCGCCTTGAGCTTGCGATACGCGGCAATCAGGAACGGCAATGACAGCAGCAACGCCGCGCCCCAGATCAGCGCTTTCTGCTGGGCCAGGTCGGGCAACCATTCGCTCAGGTACTCGCCGATGCGTGCCGCGAAGTAACCACCACTGAAGAAGATCGCCACCACCAGCGCCAGGTTGACCCCCACCTGCAGCAGGATGCGCCGGATCATCGCCGCCACCATCGCGCCCTCGCCTTGCGGCTGGATGCTGCGCAGCCATTCGCCGTACAGCGACAGCACCCGCGACAGGCGCTTGGGCACCACACTGGCAAGCTTGAGCGACAGCGGGTCGGCGGCGCGAATCAGGTAGGGCGTGAGCAAGGTGGTAATGGCCGACACCGCCACCGCCACCGGGTAAAGGAAGTCGCTGGTGACCTGCAGGGTCATGCCCAGCGCAGCGATGATGAAGGAGAACTCGCCGATCTGCGAAAGCCCCATGCCCACCCGCAACGAGGTGCGACCGTCGTTGCCGGCGATGAAGGCGCCCATGCCGCACGAGAGCATCTTGCCCAGGACCACCGCTACAGTGATGACCACGATCGGCCAGATGTACTCGATGAGCACGCTCAGGTCGATCATCAGGCCGATGGCGACGAAGAAGATGGCACTGAACAGGTCGCGAACCGGCTCGATCAACTGCTCGATCTTCAGCAACTGGCGCGATTCGGCCATGATCGCCCCGATCAGGAACGCGCCCAGTACCATGCTGTACTCGAGCTTGACCACCAGAAGGCAGAAGCCGAAGCACAGTCCCAGCACGGTAATCAGCAGCATCTCGTTGCTTTCGAACCTGGCCACGTAGGCCAGTACCCGCGGTACCAGCAGTATGCCGATGACCAGCGCCACGATCATGAACAGCGAGAGCTTGCCGACGGTGGAGAACACCTCGCCGGAACTGACCGCGCCGCTGACCGCAATGCCCGACAGCAGGGCAATGATGCCGATACCGAGGATGTCCTCGACGATCAGCACACCGAAGATCAGCTGAGCGAAGCGCTCGTTCTTCATCTTCAGGTCGTTGAGCGCCTTGACGATGATGGTGGTGGAAGAAATTGCCAGGATTGCGCCCAGGAACAGCGAGTCCATGGTGTTCCAGCCGAACCAGCGGCCGATCTCGAAGCCGATCCAGATCATCAGCACGATTTCGAGGAAGGCCGCAATGAACGCCGTGGCCCCCACCTTGAACAGCTTGCGCAGGCTGAACTCCAGCCCCAGGCAGAACATCAGGAAGATCACCCCGAGTTCGGCCAGCGTCTTGATCGTCTCTTCGTCGTGGATGAGGCCGAATGGCGGGGTGTGCGGGCCGATGATGAAGCCGGCGACGATATAGCCGAGTACCACCGGCTGCTTGAAACGGTGAAACAGGATGGTGACCACACCGGCAACCAGCATGATCACCGCCAGATCCTGAATAAAGCTGATGGCATGCACGGCGTGGAGCTCCTTACTTCGAACCGAAGAACAAGCCCGCCGCTCGATGACATGCCTGTCGTGGAGCGGCGGGGGAATTAGTCTGTCAAATGACGCCAGGCACCACATTGCATGGGCTTGGTCAGGTTAACACCGGCGCCTGCGACGAAATGGCGGTGTAATATCAAGAAACAGATAGACCGGTAACACGCCAAAGATGGCACGAACGGCGTGACGGCAACGGCGCTGTCAGCGTCCCGTTTTCATGGGATTCGAAATTGGGGAAAAGAAGCGTGACGACCACTCGCCACCCCGCCTCAGCGCAACCTTACCGTGAGCACACTATGGAACCTGGAAACGCCCAGCTGTCGATGACCGTCCTGATGACCCCGGACATGGCCAACTTTTCTGGCAACGTACACGGCGGCACCCTGCTCAAGTACCTCGATGAAGTCGCCTATGCCTGCGCCAGCCGCTACGCGGGCCGTTATGTGGTGACGTTGTCGGTGGATCAGGTGGTCTTTCGCGAGCCGGTACACGTGGGCGAACTAGTGACCTTCCTGGCGTCGGTGAACTACACCGGCAACACCTCGATGGAGGTCGGGATCAAGGTCGTCACCGAAAATATCCGCGAGCGCTCGGTGCGCCACAGCAACAGCTGCTTCTTCACCATGGTCGCGGTGGACGACGATCGCAAGCCGGTCGCCGTGCCGCCACGCCAGCCAGAGACCAGCGAGGAAAAGCGCCGCTTCGTGCAAGGCAAGCAGCGCCGCCTGATTCGCCAGGAACTCGAAAAGCGCTACCAGGAACTCAAGGGCGACGCCTTCTAGAGCGCCAGGCGCCGCGCCTCGAAGCGCACCCGCGGGTGCATGATGCGGTCCTGGGCACGCACCAGCTCCAGCTCGTAGCTGGTGCAAGCCTGGGTTTCCAGCAGCACCTCGTGCACGGCCGCGGCAGTGAATTCGAAAGCCGCCACCCAGCTGTCACCCAGCAGCACCCGCGCCAGGAACAGGCCGGAGGTCAGGTCGCCGACCCCTACCGGCTGCCGCGCAAACGCCAGCAGCGGTCGCTGCAGGTGCCAACTGCCTTCGGCAGTCACCAGCAGCATCTCGAAGTCTTCAGCCTTGCGTCCCGGGTATGCCAGGTGCTTGACCAGCACAGCCTTGGGCCCGCGGGCGAGCAGGCTGCGCGCCATGGCCACGCAGTCCTCCAACGACTCGGCCCGACGCCCGCAGAAGCTGTCGAGCTCCAACTGATTGGGGCACAGCACATCCGCCACCGCAACCGCTTCATCGAGCAGGAAGTCACTGACCTCGGCGGGTACGATGCAGCCTTTTTCCGGATGCCCCATGACGGGGTCGCACAGGTACAGGGCGTTCGGGTTGACCGCCTTGATCCGCGCCACCCCAGTGAGAATCGCACGGCCCTGGGCGGCGCTGCCGAGGTAGCCGGAAAGCACCGCATCACAGTTGCCCAGCTCGCCGATCGTCGCAATCCCGTCCACCAGCGCCGGAATTTGCTCTGGCGCAAGCACTTCGCCGGTCCACTGGCCATACTGAGTATGGTTGGAGAACTGAACGGTGTTCAGCGGCCAGACATTGACCCCCACCCGTTGCATCGGAAACACCGCGGCGCTGTTGCCGGCGTGGCCGAATACCACGTGTGACTGGATGGCGAGCAGATGCGGTATACGTTTCATGCAGGGCTTCCAAACGATCGAATGAAAAACAAGGCGCGCAGTATGGCGCCAAATGCCACCTGTACGACAGACCGGGGTGGCAGTTAAGCTGAGCCTATCTGGTTGGAGCGAACGTAGATGTTAACCCTCGAAAACCTTCTGGTGCTGATGCTGCTGGCCACCGCAGGCGCCTGGCTGTGGCATAACCACGGCCTGCGCGAAAAGGCACTGGAACGGGTCAAGCAGCATTGCGCCAAGCTCGACCTGGAACTGCTGGATGGCAACGTGGCGCTCAAGCGCATCGGTTTTGTGCGCGATGCCAACGGGCGCAAGCGCCTGGCCCGTGTGTACAACTTCGAATTCACAGTGACAGGCGAACATCGTCACCCCGGTACGGTGACGCAGTTTGGCGCGCATACGATGCAGATCGAACTGGCACCCTACCCGTTCGAGATCAAGCCGCCGGTGCAGGGCGGCAACGTGATCGAGATGAACCAGTGGCGCCAGGAGCACAATCGCTGGCGCCAGTGACGTTCCCTTTGTATACCGGGGCCAGCCTTGCCTGCAAAAAGGCCGGCCCTGTCTTCAGGGAATCCGGCATTCCTGCATCCCCTGCTCCAAGGCCGCCACTGCCTGCGGCTGTGCAAAAATCAGCTCGATACGCGAGTCGCGCCGCCACTCGCTGGCCTGCCAGCGCAGCGCCTGCCCCTCCAGCGCATTGGCCGACTGCCAACCCTCCGGGCTGTGGATAACCAGTTTGGCCCTGCGCCACCCAAGGCCTGCAAGCCATTGCTGCAAACGCTGCGGGTGCAACTGCTGGCTCGGGTGCCAGCGCCAGCCAATGCTCCAGCCCTGCTCCAGCTGTTGATAAAGACAGATCGGCGTCAGCGGGTTTATCCACAGCGCCGCCGGCAACGGCCTGGCCTCCGGCAGCTTGAAGTTATCCACCGGCAACGGATGCACACCAACGCCCGGCAGGCTGTTCAGCGCAATCTGCCCATGGTCCGTCCAAAGCTGGGGTACATCAGGCAACCCCTGGCTTATCCACAGGCGCGTGGCGGCCGCCAAGCCTTCAGATTTGTTGAGCACCAGCAGCCCCGCATCGTGCAGTGCCTGCGCCTGCGGCTGGGGTAGTACCTGGCCTGCCGCTAATGCCTGGGCGTCCAGTACCAGCACCGACGGCTGAACCGCCAGCACGCCTTGCCAGGGAGCCTCGCCAAGCTGTGCCAGCAACTGGGCAGGATGACCCAGCCCCGAAGGCTCGATGAACAGTCGATGAGGGCGCGCCTTGCGCAACAAGCGCCCCAGGCCCACCTGGAACGGTGCGCCATTCACGCAGCACAGGCATCCGCCCGCCACTTCGCCCATCGCCACGCCATCATCGTCGGTGGCGAGCAAGGCGGCATCCAGGCCGATCTGGCCGAACTCGTTGATCAGCACCGCCCACCGCTCGTGGGCCGGGCGCTGGGCCAGCAGGTGCCGAATCAGGCTGGTCTTGCCGGCGCCCAGGGGGCCGCCGATCAGGTGGGTGGGTATGTTCTGCAGCATACGCATCGATTCGTCAGGAAGGATACGCACTATGCTGCGCGCTCAGGCCATCCAGTCAAGCGTCAGCATAAGGCGGCGCTGCCCCGCAGGTACCGCCGGCGAACGGTGCACCAGCCCCTGCCCCTCATTGCCCAGCCACCTCTCGCCCTTGAGCACGGCCACATCACCGGTCGACAACTGCTCCACCTGCACCGCATCGGGCGCCGTCAGCCATTCACTGCCGGGGCCCGCATAGGTACAGATCAGCCGCGCCGGCACGTGGTCGACGTGAAAACGCGGGCACATTGCGCCCTCCAGTGCGCGCAGGCGCAGGCCCACCCGACGCGCGTCGAGCAGGCAGGCGTACGCGCCCACCAGCCAGCGCACATCGCAGATGAACCCCTCATACCCCTGCAGATCGGCACACGCTGCCGCCAACCCGCGCAGGGCGGGTGCGTCGTCATCTGGCTGCAACTCCAGGGTCAGGGACTCGGCCAGCGGCTGCCCAAGGGACAACAGCACCTGGGCAAAATCGGCCACATGCACCGGCAACTGGCGCTGCCACACGGCCAGATTGACGCCATCCTGCAGCACCTCGGTCAGCACCTGGGACGATTCGCCGACTGTTTGCCGGGCGCTGCCACGGCGTTTCAGGGCCAGCATCAGGCCGCCTCTTCGTCGTGCCAGTCGCCAAACGGGTCGGGCAGGCGTTGCCAGCCCTCGGCGCCCAATGCCATTTCTTCATCGCTCAGCAGGCAGGCGCCCAGCTCGGCATCCAGTTGCGCAAAGTCGATGTGCTGCCCGATGAACACCAGCTCCTGTCGGCAATCGCCGCATTCGGCCGTCCAGTGCTTGAGGATCGCCGCCGCGTCCTGCGGGTCCTGGGGCCATTGCCCGCGTGGTACGAAACGCCACCAGCGACCGGCAAAGCCGTGGCGCATCATGCCGCCGGCCTGGGACCAGCTGCCGGCTTCCTGGTGCTTGCTGGCCAGCCAGAAAAAGCCCTTGGAACGCAACAGGCGGCCGTTGCTCCAGGGCCTGTGGATAAAGTCGAAAAAACGCTGTGGGTGCAAGGGGCGGCGGGCCTGCCAGGTGGTGGCGGCAATGCCGTACTCCTGGGTTTCCGGCACATGCGTACCGCGCAGTTCCTGCAGCCAGCCCGGCGCCTGGGCAGCACGCTCGAAGTCGAACAGGCCGGTATCGAGAATCTGCGCCAATGGCACCTGCCCCATCACCATCGGCACGATCTGGGCGTGGGCATTGAGCGAGCGCAGAATGGCGCAGAGTTCTTCGCGCTCATCGCTGCCGATCAGGTCGATCTTGCTCAACAGGATCACATCGGCGAACTCGACCTGCTCGATCAGCAGGTCGCTGATGGAACGTTCATCGCCCTCGCCCAGGGTCTCGCCGCGCGAAGCCAGGCTGTCGGCGGCCTGGTAGTCACCCAGGAAATTCAGCCCGTCTACCACCGTGACCATGGTGTCCAGCCGCGCCTGGTCGGCCAGGCTGCGGCCTTGTTCATCACGGAAGGTAAAGGTTTCGGCTACCGGTAGCGGCTCGGATATGCCGGTGGACTCGATCAACAGGTAATCGAAACGCCCCTCGCGGGCAAGCCGCGCGACCTCTTCGAGCAGATCTTCGCGCAGGGTGCAGCAGATGCAGCCATTGCTCATCTCGACCAGTTTTTCTTCTGCACGATTGAGGCTGACGTTGCGCTGCACTTCGCTGGCGTCGATATTGATTTCACTCATGTCGTTGACGATCACCGCCACCCGCAGGTTGTCGCGGTTACGCAGCACATGGTTGAGCAGGGTGCTCTTGCCGGCACCTAGAAAGCCGGACAGCACAGTAACGGGGAGACGGTCGGTCATGGCGCAAATACCTCATCAGGGCGTCGGAGCATTCGAAGGATGCCTTTTTCAATGTTATATTATAACAATGCAATTTAGCCAATCGGAGATTGGATGAAAACCTTCGTACTGCTTCCGCTCCTGCTGATCCCCGTCGCGACGGTTCACGCCGCGATGCCGCGCAGTGAGCCTGCCCAATGCACGCGCAGCGCCAACCTGCTGGCCTGCCAAGATCGCGACGGCAATGTGTACAGCGTGCACAGCCAGGGCAACACCCAGTACGTGCGCGGCGTTGAGGTGCTGGGGCAGCGACGCTGGGTACAAACCAACAGCCTCTATGGGCCGCTGACCTTCTACACGGGCCTGGCCAGCGACGGCGAAGCCTGGGTCGGCTATAGCCGCCGGGTGGGTTGGACCACGCAGAACCGGGTGTCCAGCTCCAGCGGCCAACGCTTCAGCCTGCGTTGCAATCGCCTTGGAGGCTGCGAGTGAGGACTCGGAAAAAGCTATGATGAATGAATCGTTATAATGTAACGTATCGGTTTTTAATTCAGCGATGGTTTCAGCATGAACGCCCTGACCCTTCCCGATATCGCCGCTCAGGCCAGCCATCAATCCATGCCTCTGGAATGGGTTGGCATGTGCGGCATCGCACTGCCGATCACACTCGACGGCGTGCAGGTACGCGCCAGCGCCGATGCCGGCGTCAGCCTGGATGATGGAGCCTCGCGGGGGATTCACATGTCGCGCCTGTATCTCGCGTTGGAGGCATTCGAGCACGCGGCGTTTTCAGTAGGGTTGGTGCGCCAGGTCCTGGAACGGTTTATCGACAGCCATCAGGGCCTCTCTACCACCGCTTACCTGCGTCTGGGCTTTGAACTGTTGCTCAAGCGGCCTGCGCTGGTCAGCCCGCTGGCAGGCTGGAAGGCTTACCCGATGAGTGTGGACGCACGTTTGGAAAACGGAGTGTTCCACGTGGAACTAAACGCACAAGTCGAGTATTCCTCGACCTGCCCATGCTCCGCCGCGCTCGCCCGCCAATTGATTCAGCAGCAGTTCGTCGATGATTTCGCCAACCGCAGTAACCTCGATCATGCTGCCATCCTGCATTGGCTCGGCACCGCCCAAGGCATCGTGGCAACACCACACAGCCAACGCAGCACGGCCCATCTGCACCTGCGCCTGGCCCCAGGCGAGGAGCAAATGCCCTTTCGACAGCTGATCGACCTGGCCGAGGCAGCTCTCGGCACTGCTGTGCAGACAGCCGTGAAACGAGCCGACGAACAGGCGTTTGCGCTGGCCAACGGGCAGAACCTGATGTTCTGCGAAGACGCCGCGAGGCGCCTGCATCTGGCCCTGCAACCGCTGCCGTGGATCGACGGCTTCAAGCTGCGTGTGGAACATGCCGAAAGCCTGCATGCCCACGACGCTGTCGCGCAAAGCCAATGGCAGTGGCACCTGCGCTGATCAGGTGCGCGGCTTGACCGTGCCGCAATCGTTGCCCAGCCACACCGCACGGGTGTTCATGCTGCCCTTTTGCTCAACACCGGACGCATTGAACGTGCCGCTGACCTTGGTCAGAAATTCCCGATCGCTGAGAAACTGCGCTTCACCGTTGCCTTGAGCCTTGGGGCAACTGAAGGTGAACTTCCACACATTGCCGTTGCGCTCGGTGATCTTCTGCGTGCACCCCGACTGCGGGTCCTGCAGCGGAATGTCGTTGGTCTGAACCTGCTCCTGGGTCAGGCACGAACGCACCCCTTTGCCCCCGACGCTGATGCCTTGCTTGGCCAGGCCACCCTCGATCATCGCGCGCTGCTCGGGCGGCAGGTTCTTCAACTGGCCGAGCATGAATTCCATGTCGGGCAGTGGCTTGCCATCGACCTGCATGTTGCTGCTGGTCAACTCCCACAGGCCCGGTTGCAACATCTGCGCATGCACCAACGGGCTCGCCAGGCCCAGTACCAGTGCCAGCATCGGCAGACGACTTTTCATGTAGTGACTCCTTCAGAATCCGGCCCCAAGCCGGAACACAGCTTAGACGCGTTTTCGTGCTTTCAGTTGCAAGTGCAGGCGCGAACGTGCTCTGTTAGCGGGCAGTGCCCTCGGATAGCAGAATGTGTATGGATTACCACAGCCCTTACTTCTTCGGTTACCTCATCGGTGTGATTCACCTGCTGGGCGTGATTGCCGCCCTGCATGCCGTGTTCACCGTGCGCACCGCCCAAGGTGCAATTGCCTGGGCCATGTCGCTGCTGTTTATCCCCTACTTCACGCTGATTCCGTACCTGGTGTTCGGCAGTCGCACCTTCGACGCCTACATCCAGGCCCGCCGCCAGGCCAACCGCGAAATGCACGTGGCCATGGCCGACCTCAACTGGCGCCCCTGGGTGGAAGAGGCGCTGACCGCGCGCAACTCCGAATCCTATGCGGCGCTGCGGGCCATGCCCAAGCTTGGGCGCATGCCGTGCCTGGCCAACAACCAGGTCAGCCTGCTGATCGACGGGCAGGCCACCTTCGACGCGATCTTCAAGGCGATAGAAGCGGCCCACGACACGGTACTGATCCAGTTCTTCATCATCCACGACGACGGCATCGGCCGTGAGCTCAAGGCGCTGCTGCTGAGAAAGGCCGCTGAAGGGGTGAAGATCTACGTGCTGTTCGACAGCGTTGGCAGTCACGCCCTGCCCTCCGCCTATATACAGAGCTTGCGCGAAGGCGGCGTGAACATCCGCGCCTTCGCCACCCGCCGCGGTTGGTTCAACCGCTTCCAGGTCAACTTCCGCAACCATCGCAAGATCGTGGTGGTCGACGGCATGCTGGGGTTCATGGGGGGCCATAACGTGGGCGACGAATACCTGGGCGGCAACCCCAGGCTATCGCCCTGGCGCGACACCCATGTGCAGGTCAGCGGCCCGGTGCTGGCCTGCCTGCAGGAATCCTTTGCCGAAGACTGGTACTGGGCGGCGCGCCAGTTGCCGCCACTGATCCTGCCCGACACCTACCCCGACAACGGCGTACTTTGCCAGGTACTGGCCAGCGGGCCGGCCGATCCGCAGGAGACCTGTTCGCTGTTTTTTGTCGACGCCATCCACGCGGCGCGCGAGCGGCTCTGGATCACCAGCCCGTACTTCATTCCCGACGAGGCCGTGTCGGCCGCGCTGCGCCTGGCGGTGTTGCGGGGCGTCGACGTGCGTATCCTGATTCCCTCGCGCCCTGACCACCGTATCGTGTACGCCGCCTCCAGCCTGTTCGCCTTCGAGGCGGTGCAGGCCGGGGTGCGCATGTTCCGCTACGGGCCGGGGTTTCTGCACCAGAAGGTGGTGCTGGTCGACAACGAAGTCAGCGCCATCGGCAGTGCCAACCTGGACAACCGCTCGTTCCGCCTGAACTTCGAAATCATGCTGCTGACCGTAGACCTTGCCTTTGCCGCGCAGGTCGAAGCCATGCTCCAGCACGACTTCGACCAAGCGCGGGAAATCACCCCCGAGGACAGCCAGCAGACGCGCCGCCTGCAACAACTGGGGATGCGCATCGCCCGACTGATCTCGCCGATCCTCTGAGCGCGACTGTCAGCGGTACAGGTCCTCGCGGGTCAGCGGCAGGTCGTGGCCACCATCGGCGAACGGCTTGACTGCCAGAATCTGGTGCAGGTTGATCCAGCCCTTGGCAAAGGCATAGGAGCAACCGGCCAGGTACAGCCGCCAGATGCGCAGGGCCTTTTCCGGCACCAGGCTCGCGGCCTTGTCCAGCTGGCTTTCCAGGCGATCGCTCCACTGCGCCAACGTCCGTGCGTAATGCAGGCGCAGGCTCTCGACGTCGACCACTTCCAGCCCCGCTTCGCTGATACGCGCACTGATCATCGACAGGTGCGGCAGCTCGCCATGGGGGAATACATAGCGCTCGATGAAATTGCCCGCGCCGCGCCCCACCGGGCGCCCGTCCACATGCTTGGCGGTGATGCCGTGGTTCATCACCAGGCCGCCTTCGCGCACCGCGCCGAACAAGCGCTGGCAGTACAACGCCAGGTTGGCATGCCCCACGTGTTCGAACATGCCGACACTCACCACCTTGTCGAAGCGACCGTCCTGGGGCAGGTCGCGGTAGTCGAGAATCTGCAGTTCCACCTGATCTTCAAGCCCTTCTGCCTTGACCCGTTCACGCCCCAATTTGAGCTGCTCCTTGCTCAGGGTGATGCCGAACACCTTGGCGCCGAACTCGCGTGCGGCATAACGTGACAACCCGCCCCAGCCACAGCCCACGTCCAGCAGGTAGTCGCCCTGCTTGAGCCGCAGCTTGCGGCACAGGTGCTCGAACTTGTTCTGCTGGGCCTGCTCAAGGGTGTCGCCGGGGGTCTTGAAGTAGGCGCAGGAATACGCCATGTCGCGGTCCAGCCACAGCTGGTAGAAATCGTTGGACAGGTCGTAGTGGTAGGAAATGGCCGCCGCGTCGGTGGCCTTGTCATGCTCGCTGCGCACCGGCTGGTCTTCTTCCTCGTCCGTGAGCAACGCCTGACTGAGCTCGTCGCACACGCGGATGACTTCGCCGATGGTGCCCTCCAGTTCCAGCTTGCCCTCGACGAACGCCGCGCCCAGCTCATCCAGGCTGGGGTGGGTCAACTGGCCGATCAGCTGGGGATCCTTGACCACGATGGTGACCTGCGGCTGGGGGCCCAGATCGAATTCGTGACCATCCCAAAGCTTGAGTCGCAAGGGCAACCGCAGGCTTTGCAGAACAGGTGGAAGTTGCGCAAGCATGAAATGAGCCTCCCGTAATCTTCGGACGTCTGCACAAAAGGGTAGCCCATCCTCAAGAACAGGGAGGCATGCCGGACTATCGTCGTAGACCGGCCGATGCAAAAAGGTAGTGGCATAAATTGTATACAACCTCCAGATCGGCCCCTAACCTTGGCTGCATTGTCGATTCTTCATCCGGGAGTACAACAATGAAAACCTATGATGTCGTGATCATCGGCGGCGGCCCTGGCGGCTACAACGCTGCCATTCGCGCAGGCCAGCTGGGCCTGAGCGTGGCCTGTGTCGAAGGTCGCCCGACCCTCGGTGGCACCTGCCTGAACGTTGGCTGCATGCCGTCCAAGGCCCTGCTGCATGCCTCCGAACTCTACGAAGCGGCTGCCGGCAGCGAGTTCGCCAACCTCGGTATCGAGGTCAAGCCAAGCCTGAACCTGGCGCAGATGATGAAACAGAAGGACGAGAGCGTCGCGGGCCTGACCAAGGGCATCGAGTTTCTGTTTCGCAAGAACAAGGTCGACTGGATCAAGGGCTGGGGCCAGCTCGATGGCGTGGGCAAGGTCAAGGTCACCGATGACCAGGGCGCCGTGACCGAACTGCAGGCCAAGGACATCGTCATCGCCACCGGGTCCGAGCCGACTCCGCTGCCCGGCGTGACCATCGACAACCAGCGCATCATCGACTCCACCGGCGCCCTCGCCCTGCCCCAGGTGCCCAAACACCTGGTGGTGATCGGCGCGGGCGTGATCGGGCTGGAGCTGGGCTCGGTGTGGCGCCGCCTCGGTAGCCAGGTCACCGTGGTGGAATACCTCGACCGCATCTGCCCCGGCACCGACGAAGAAACCGCCAAGACCCTGCAGCGCGCATTGGCCAAGCAAGGCATGAGCTTCAAGCTGGGCAGCAAGGTGACCCAGGCCACGCCGTCGGCCGACGGTGTCAGCCTGACCCTCGAACCGGCCGCCGGCGGCACCGCCGAAACCCTGCAGGCCGACTACGTGCTGGTCGCCATCGGCCGTCGCCCCTACACCCAGGGCCTGGGCCTGGAAACGGTAGGCCTGCAGACCGACAAGCGCGGCATGCTCGAGAACCAGGGCCATCGCACCAGCGTGCCGGGCGTGTGGGTGATCGGCGACGTCACCAGCGGCCCGATGCTCGCCCACAAGGCCGAAGACGAAGCCATCGCCTGCATCGAGCGCATCCACGGCAAGGCCCACGAAGTGAACTACGGGCTGATCCCGGGGGTGATCTACACCCGCCCCGAACTGGCCAGCGTGGGCAAGACCGAAGAGCAGCTCAAGGCCGAAGGCCGCGCCTACAAGGTCGGCAAGTTCCCGTTCATGGCCAACAGCCGGGCCAAGATCAACCACGAGACCGAAGGCTTCGCCAAGGTGCTGGCCGATGCCGAAACCGACGAGGTACTCGGCGTGCACCTGGTTGGCCCGTGCGTCAGCGAGATGATCGGTGAGTACTGCGTGGCCATGGAGTTCTCGGCCTCGGCCGAAGACATCGCCCTCACCTGCCACCCGCACCCGACTCGCTCCGAGGTCTTGCGCCAGGCGGCGATGAACGTCGAAGGCATGGCCATGCAGATCTGACCCCGGTCAGCCTGCACGCTTGATCCGTGCGCCTGAACCGACGGCGACCATCACCGCAGGTTCAGGCACGCACCGGGTCAGGCCTGGGCGGCTTTGGGCTGAGTACCGAAGCGGTCCGCGAGGAACGGCGTCAGGTCCAGCGGCAGTGCCTCCTCATGCAGCACCTTGTCGATCAGCACGCCAGTGATCGCCGAGGTCAGGATGCCGGTACGAAAGTGCCCACAGGCATTGAGGTAGCCACTCACGCTCTGCACCGGGCCGAGAATCGGCAGCTCGTCCGGGGAACCGGGACGCAGTCCTGCCCAGCTGCGCTTGAGGTTGATCTGCGCCAGCTCCGGAATGCAGCGCACCGCGCCCTGTACCAGACCATTGATTTCCGGATAGGTGGTGGTGACGTCGAAGCCCTTGTCTTCGGTGGTGCTGCCGATCAGGATCTCGCCGTTGTCCTTCTGCGCCATGTAGCAATCGGCGGTGGTCAGGCAGCCCTGCAGCAGCTTGGGCATGCGCTCGGTGAGCAGGATCTGGCCCTTGACCGGCTTGACCGGAATGCTCAGGCCGGTGGCCATCTCGCTCAGTTCTGCCGCCCAGGCGCCGCCGGCGTTGATCAGGGTCTGGCAGTGAAACTCGCCTTCCACGTCGGTCTTGACCCCCACCACCCGGTCGCCCTGGTGCAGCACGCCGGTGACGTTGGTGTTGAGGAACAGGTCGACGCCGTTCTGCCGCGCACCTTCGGTGTAGGCATCGGCCAGACGGAACGGGCTGACCTGGTGATCGCACAGGAACTCCAGCGCGCCGTGGGCATGGTGGCTGACGGCTGGCTCGGCCTTGCGCAGGGCATCGCGGTCGAGCCAGCGAACCTCGTGGGCCAGGTGCGGGATCTGCGCGACGATATGCTCGGCGTACAGGCGGTCCTCGTCGTCGTAGATCACGTACTTGAGGCCGGTGCGCTCGAACTTGAAGTCCATGCCGTGGCGCTCCATCAGTTCCTGGTGCAGGCCTGGGTACAAGGCATTGGATTGCAGCGCGAAGTCGAAGAACGACTGCGGCAGGATGTGCGGGGTGCTGGAATCGACCGCCACGGCGGCGCCGTTGGCTTCGCGCTTGTGCTTTTGCGACATCATGCGAAAGAAGATCACCCCGCAGCCCAGGCCGACCGATTCGCCGATCGCCCACAACCCGCCCGCCGAGGCGCGGGTAGCGTTGCCGGGGCGCTTGGCGTCGATCAGCGCGATCCTGAGGTTGCCACGCTTGGACAACTGGTAGGCGCAGGAAGCGCCGATCACACCGCCGCCGGCGATGACCACATCATAGGTTCTGTTCATGCTTCAGCTTCCGTGCCGAGGTTCTTGAATGCGGAGAAAGGGATCGGGTCGATGGGGAACCGCGGGCGCAGCCAGCCCACATCGGCACGCCCGGTGGCCTGGCGCAGGCGATCGTTGCAGTAGCCCACGCACATGCGGCCCTGGCAATCGCCCATGCTCACGCGGGTGCGCATCTTCAGCCCGGCCATGTCCTGTACACCCTGCTCCAGGGCGCGGTCGATGTCGCTGCGGGTGACGTGCTCGCAGCGGCAGATGACGGTGTCGGGTGCGGGCAGCGTGATCTGCTCAGTGCCGCGCAGTGTGTAGCGGTCTACCCCGGCACGAAAGCGCTTGATCGCGGCCAGCTTGCCCAGGTAGCGCTCGCGCAGGTCCAGCGCCTGTTCGGGGGTGATGACCTGAGCCTGGTGCAGGATCGACACGGCGGCGATGCGCCCGGTGAGCATCGCGGCTTCGCCACCGCGAATCCCGCCCATGTCACCGGCCAGGTGAATGTGCGGCTCGCTGCTCTGTTGCCACACGTTGCTTTCGGCGCGCAGGTAGCCGTCTTCGTTGAAGCCGTGGGCCAGGCCCATCTGCTGACTGAGCTGGGTGCGCGGAATGAAGCCGTAGCCCACGGCCAGGGTCTGCGCCGAGACGCGCTGCACACGGCTGATGTCCGGCTGCCAGTTGTCACTGTAGGGGGCCAGGCGCACTTCGGTGAGTTCGCCCTCGCCGTTGGCACCTACCACGCCCCAGCCGTAGTTCATGGGGATACCGTTGAGCTTCAGATAACCGAGCATGCTCAGGCCGTCGAGAAACAGCTGCGGCTTGTTCAGCAGCGCCAGGCTTTCCTTGGCGATCTTGCCGAAGGCACATGCCTCGTACACCCCTTCCACCTTGACCCCGGCCGCGTGCAGTTGGCATGCCACCAGGGGCAGCAGCGGGCCGGTGCCGGCGATGACGGTGGTGCCCAGCGGCTTGACCACGCCGCTCTTGATCTGCAACTGCAGACCGCCCAGCAGCATCACGCCGGGCAGGGTCCAGCCGGGGAACGGCACGTTGCGCTCGTGGCAGCCGGCGGACAGTACCAGGTGGCTGTATTCCACTTCGTGCAGCTGCTCGTCGCTGTCCAGCACCATCAGGCGGTTGCCGCCTTCGCCCCCGACCACACGGGTTTCCAGGCGCACGTCGATGCGCTCGGCACAATCGGCGAACTCTTCGTGCAGGGTGTTCAGCGCGCTGGCATAACGCTTGCCCAGGTAGCCCAGGTCGACGCCGCTGCGCAAAGGGCCGCGATAGACCACCCCGCCCAGACGCGAAGCTTCGTCGAACAGCACGCTGGAGACGCCATGCCGGGCCAGTTCGATGGCAGCCGCCATGCCTGCCGAACCGCCGCCGACTATTACCGGACGCAGGCTCATTCGACACCCTCCACGTCGAAGCGGTTGACCCCGGTTTCGACCTGCATGCCCGGCTTGACGATGGTCTGGCAGGCGCGGCGCTTGGGGCGACCGTTGATCGACACCAGGCAGCAGTGGCACACGCCCATGCCGCAGAAGGCACCCGTGACCTGGCCATGGTCGTTGCGCGCCACCTGGCGCAGGCCCACCGCGTGCAGCACGTTGAGCACGCTTTCGCCTGCCGCGGCCGGTACAGGCCGACCGTTGAGCTCGATGGTCATGTCTGCCCGCGACAGGGGCTGAATATCATGATTGCGGTCCATTGACTGCATTGCGTTTCATCCTTGAAAAGAGTGGCAGGAACCCACCACGGTAAGCCATGAAGGCGCATTCGACATTGATCCAGGCCAGAAAACTGGGTTTCGACTTGTTGCCGGAATGCTGTGGAGATGTACTGCACTTGGTACCATCACCACATTTACATGACGACATGATGACGAACGCCCCCGTGAAACGTATCTATCGCTGGTTGCAGCACCCTCGCGCTTCGCTCGCCGCCCTGTTCGGGCTGCTGGTGGTGGTTCCTGTATGCCTGCGCGTGGCGAACGGCTGGGCTGATCCGCTGGGGTACCTGTCCGACGTGGGCCTCGGTGGAGCACTGGTCGTTCTGCTGTACCGTCGTCCGGTATGGCTGGCAGTGCCCGTGGTGCTGGCGTGGGGAGTGCTGAGCCTGGCCAGTGCCGAGCTGGTGGCCGCAGTAGGCCGATTGCCGACCCCGGCCGACCTGCACTACCTCACCGATGTTCAGTTCATGGAAAACTCCGCCGGTGGCAGCCTGGCCAACCCTGGCTTCGCCATTGCCCTGGGGCTTGGCCTGCTGTTGTGGCTTGCGACCCGCTGGGCGGCCCGGGCCAGACCCGTCGCGCCATTGCCGCGGCACCTGTGGGCGGTGCCCGTGACCTGCCTGCTGGTGCATGCCGGTACCCAGGCCTGGGAACCTGCCGAAGCGGACGAGTGGCAGGTGTTCAACCTGCCACATCAATTGCTGGCGGTAGGCGTGGGTGAAAGCCAGGCGCGTATCGAAGACTGGCTGGAGGCCGATGTGGTCGACCCACCCGTGGCCATGGCCGGCCTGACCCGCCTGGACCTGAGCGGCAAGCCGCTGCTCGACGCGCCCGGCAGCGCGCGCAACGTGCTGGTGGTCGCGCTGGAAGGCATCCCGGGGGCTTACCTGGACATCAACCGACGCACCCTCAACCCCGCCTACCAGGAACACCTGATGCCCAAGCTGAGCGCCTGGGCCGAACGCGGCATGAACACCCCCGACTACGTGCTGCATACCCACCAGACCATCCGTGGCCTCTACGCCATGCTGTGTGGCGACTACGACAAGCTCGACAACGGTACCCCCAAGGGGGTCGAGTTGCTGACGCAGAACCAGCGCAACCAGGAATGCCTGCCGGCGCAATTGCGCGAACATGGCTTCAGCACGCACTACCTGCAGGGTGCCGGGCTGCGCTTCATGGCCAAGGACAAGATCATGCCGCACATCGGCTTCGATACCACCCTGGGCCTGGACTGGTTCAAGAACCCCAACTACCTGGACTTCCCGTGGGGCAAGGACGACAAGGCGTTTTTCGAAGGCGCGCTGGACTATGTCGGCCAACTGCAGAAGCAGCCTGAACCCTGGATGCTCACCCTGCTGACCGTGGGCACCCACCAGCCCTATTCCGCGCCGGCGGAGTACCTCGAAGGCTACGCCACGCCCAAGCAGGCGGCAGTGGCCTACCTCGACGACGCTGTGGATAACTTTCTTGCCGGGCTGGAACGTCAGGGGGTACTCAAGGACACCCTGGTGGTGATCACCTCGGACGAATCCCATGGCATCGACGGTGTACGCCTGGCGTCTTCGTGGGGCTTCAACCTGATGCTGGCGCCCGAGCAGGCACAACTGCCACAGGTGAAATCCGGCGTGTACGGTCACGTCGACCTGACCGCATCGGTGCTCGACTACTTCGGCTTCCCGGTGCCCAACGCCCTCAGTGGGCGTTCGCTGCTGCGCGACTATGACAACGGGCGTGAAATCATGTCGTTCACCAACGGCAAGCTGCGCTATCACGATGGCAATGCCACCTTCACCGAATGCGATTTCCAGCAGCGCTGCCGGTCGTATGCCAGTACCGGCTTCATTGCCGAACGCGCCAACCTGACAGATCGCTTCCGTGGCCAGCGGGCACGCCAGGTGCAGGCGCGCGCCAGCACACTGGATCAGTCAGTGATGGGCTCAGCGCTGAACCAGCACTACCAGTTCGGCAGTGCGACGGTGATCCCGCTGCAGCCGCAGATCAAGGATGACTGGGCCGACAACCTGATCGGCGCGCAGTACCTGGAGATGCCCAAGGGCTCGCACACCCGGGTGCGCCTGACGGTACGCTCGGCCGACCCGCAGCAGAACGCCTATATCGTGCTCAAGACCAAGGAGTTCGAGCAGGAGGTGCTGGTGGGGCTACCTACCGAGGAGATGCTGGTCACGCCGGATCAGCCCCTGGAAATGGAGTTCACGTTCGACAACAACGAGTCGCGCAAGGCGTTCTCGTTCCACCTGCTGGGGCATGGGTTGGGGGCGGTCGAAGTGAGCGACTTCAGTGTGGTGACCGAAGCGCCGGGGCAGATTGATGAGCTGGATGAAACGCTGGCGCGGTTGAACGGCAAACCCAGTTGATTCCCTGATTGTCGGTGGACGGTTCACCGGCCTTCAGCGCACAACGCGGCTGTTCAACCAGCAGAAGCGGCTGCCCGCTTTTTCCGGTGGAAGCGTGGCGCTGGCCGACGCTGTGATGGCCTGAGAGCGGCCGCACGGGTGTGCGGGGCAAGCAGGATCCGGGAAGGCGAACCTTGCCGGATCCTTTGGCGGTGTGGAGTTGATCTTAAACAATTAAGTCAGTCTCGTCGGCTAGCGTAGCTTGGCGTCTGTAGGTTGCCACTTTGAGTTTTAAAGTCAGTCTCGCGACGCCACCAACGTGGGTTTGCGCCTCGCAAAAATAATTAAGTCAGTCTCGCTTGAAGAAAAGGCGTCCGTGGGACCAGAGGCTGAACAGACACTTCAAAATCAGCAATAATCGCCTACCGCTACCAAGGAATGCGTAGACCATGGCACGAAAAACCACCTCTGTTACACCTCCGCAGCCGAAGCTGAGACTGACATCTCAAGAGATCGATCGTGGCCTTGCTCGGCTATCTGAACGAATTGCAGAGCTTCGCGCTTTTGACCTCAATACTGTCCGGGCTGGTAATACGCCCGAGCTGAAGGCTTTGGAAGTTGCCATAAAGGATAGTCTGGCCAGATGCTTCGGGGAGGACACCAGCGCCTATCGCACCTACACTGCCGCCACTGACCTCACGTATTATCCGATGATGATCACTAGCGGACAGCGGATCGATTACCACTCGCCAATCCAACGACGGGTGTTGAACTCTATTGCTTTGCTTGAGCAAGCACAGAAAAGCTTGAAGGAGGACTTGGCAGATCTCCCAGCATCGGAATATGTCGAGACCGTCTCGGCCCCTGAAAATAAAACTGTCCATTCAGATCGAGTATTTGTGGTTCACGGCCATGACGAGGGAGCTAGAGAGTCGGTGGCTCGATTTCTTGAGAAACTTGGTCTTGAGCCAGTCATTCTCCATGAACAGGCAAATCGTGGTCGCACCGTAATCGAGAAGATTGAAGGACACCGAGACGTAGGATTTGCAGTGGTGCTGCTCACGCCTGACGACGAAGGCTGCGTAAAGGGCGGACAATTGGAGCCACGTGAATCGCCCCTGGTTTCCTAGACACTCTCCAAGCTCAGGAAATAGCGTTTCTCATACTCTACTGGAGACAGCTGCATAGCACTGCTGTGTCGGCGTTTAGGGTTATAGAACATCTCGATGTAATCGAAAATATCACTTCGGGCTTCTTCACGGGTTGTGTAGATCTTTCGTCGGACTCGCTCCCGCTTCAAAAGCTGGAAAAAGCTCTCGGCTACGGCATTGTCGTGGCAGTTTCCCCGCCGGCTCATGCTGCTGATTACATTGTTGGCCTTCAAGAAACTTTGCCAATCCGAGCTACTGAACTGACTGCCTTGATCTGAGTGAATCATCACTTGCTGCTGAGGCTTGCGTCGCCAAACAGCCATCAACATCGCGTCGATAGCTAGGTCGCTGCTCATCCTTGGCTTCATTGACCAACCAATTACTTGGCGTGAGAACAGATCCAGCACTACCGCGAGGTAGAGCCACCCTTCATAGGTGCGGATGTAAGTGATATCTGTCACCCAGACCTTGTTCGGCTCACTGACCTTGAACTGCCGCGCGAGGTGGTTGGGCGAGGCCACTGTTGGTTTTCCACCATAGAACCCTGGACGCCGCCGATAGCCCGTTTGAGAACGCAGCCCCTCCGCCTGCATCAAGCGCCCGACTCGATTTCGACCGCATTCCTCTCCCAGCTCACGCAGGTCATCGTGAATTTTGCGGTAGCCGTATACACCTCCGCTTTCCAGCCAAGCGTGTTTGATCAAGCCAAGCAGACGTTGATCTTCTTTTGCTCGGGAAGATTGAGGCTCGGCCAGCCAGGCGTAATAACCGCTGGGGTGCACCTTGAGGGTATGGCAAAGGCGCCGCACCGGGTAATCAGTCGAGTGCTTCTTGATGAAGGCGTACTTCAGCCGCACTCCTTGGCAAAGTACGCGGCGGCCTTTTTTAAGATGTCTCGCTCTTCCGTCACGCGCTTGAGTTCAGCGCGTAGCTTGCGCAGTTCGGCCTGCTGATCGTCGTCTTGCTGACGCTGCTCTTGGGGCTTGCTGTAGACCTTGATCCAGGCGTAAAGGCTGTGCACGGACATACCCAGGCGCTGGGCGACATCGGCGACAGGTTTGCCTTTCTCGGTCACTTGCTTGACCGCTTCGATCTTGAATTCTTCGGGGTAACGCTGACGACTCATGGCTCCTCCTATTTGGGCCTCATTATGAGGCTTGGAGGTGTCTACGAAACTAGGGGCGATTCAAACAGCCCGAGATTCTTAATCAGATTAGGTGTGAACAACTCCTCGGTGACAATGCTCCAGTCCACGTCCTGGCTCATCCAGAATCGTCTCTCAATCTCCAATTTCTCCAATGTCCGGACAGAGTCCTCCCCGACGAGATCTTGCTGATACTTGATTGTCCTTGCGACGGACCTGAAATCCCCATTCGGCTGCTTCACGGTCAAAAGGAAGTCTGTCGTCATGACTAGCGGGAGGGTGGTTCCTTTGTATCTCGGATATCGGACACCAATTGCCCGGGCAATTGCTTGGGTGCTTTCCACCTGGAGCAGCGGATACTGCTCACGGATGTCCACGACGTCTTCAGAGAATTCGCAAACCAGGAAAAAGGCGCGTTCGAGATCGGACAAAAAGTGATGTATACGATCGATTTTCACGCCTTGGATTTTGTGAGACCGCCCCCGCGACGGGACGTCCTGTACACGCAACCAGGGCACGTAACTGGCTCCGGCTCCGGCACCAAATCCGTTGGCAATGTGCCGTTCAATATCCTGCTTCGAAGCAAACCTACGACCGCGCAACACTGCCTCCTCAGACCAAACGAAGCGCTGTACCTCACATTCAAAAAAATAGTTCTAGGAAAACACCGCCCACGAGGAGCTGCTCAGAGGGTCGTACCTAGACTACTCCGGCTGAAAAGCGAAGCAGCTAATCCGGACCAATGGCGTGGTCCAGAAACGGGAAACCCCCGTAAATACGGGGGTTTGCGCGTTGTGTCAAACTTTAATAGCTTGTGTCAAACTTTATTATTTTGTGTCAATCTTTATTATTCAAAGCCAAGAGTGCCTGGGCCTGACCGGCCCCTTACTCCACCGTCACCGACTTGGCCAGGTTGCGGGGCTGGTCGACGTCGGTGCCCTTGAGCACGGCCACGTAGTACGACAGCAATTGCAGCGGGATGGTGTACAGGATCGGTGCCAGCGCATCGATGATGTGCGGCATGGCAATCACATGGGTGCCCTCGCCATTGCTCATGCCTGCCTTCTCGTCGGCGAACACGATCAGCTCGCCGCCACGGGCGCGCACTTCCTGCAGGTTGGACTTGAGCTTCTCCAGCAGCTCGTTGTTCGGTGCCACGGTAACGACCGGCATGTCGGCATCCACCAGCGCCAGCGGGCCGTGCTTGAGCTCGCCAGCCGGGTAGGCTTCGGCGTGGATGTAGGAGATTTCCTTGAGCTTGAGCGCCCCTTCCATCGCCACCGGGAACTGCGCGCCACGGCCCAGGAACAGGGTGTGATGCTTGTCGGCGAACAGCTCGGACGTCTTCTCGATGGTGGCGTCCATCGCCAGCGCTTCGCCCAGGCGTACCGGCAGACGACGCAGTTGTTCGACCAGTTCGGCTTCGACGCCAGCCGGCAAGGTGCCACGCACGCGCCCCAGCGACAGGGTCAGCAACATCAGCGACACCAGCTGGGTGGTGAACGCCTTGGTCGAGGCCACGCCGATTTCAGGGCCGGCACGGGTCAGCAGGGTCAGGTCCGATTCACGCACCAGCGAGCTGATGCCGACGTTGCAGATGGCCAGGCTGGCAAGGAAGCCCAGCTCCTTGGCATTGCGCAGCGCCGCCAGGGTGTCTGCAGTTTCGCCCGACTGGGAAATCGACACGAACAGGGTGTCGGGCTGCACCACCACCTTGCGGTAGCGGAATTCACTGGCCACTTCGACCTGGCACGGAATACCGGCCAGCTCTTCGAGCCAGTAACGCGCAACCATGCCCGCATGGTAGCTGGTGCCGCAGGCCACGATCTGTACATTGCGCACCTTGGGGAACAGCTCGGCCGCCTTGGGGCCGAAAGCCTGCACCAACACGTGATCCGAACCCAGGCGGTCTTCCAGGGTGCGCTGCACCACGGTGGGCTGCTCGTGGATTTCCTTGAGCATGAAGTGGCGGTAATGGCCCTTGTCGGCCGCCTCCGCACCTTCGTGGTACTGCACCGCCTCGCGCTGCACCGGCTGGCCATCGACGGCCCAGATGGTGATCTGGTCGCGGCGAATCTCGGCGATGTCGCCCTCCTCCAGGTACATGAAGCGGTCGGTGACCTGGCGCAGGGCCAACTGGTCGGAGGCCAGGAAGTTCTCGCCGTGGCCCAGGCCGATCACCAGCGGGCTGCCGCTGCGGGCGGCCAGCAGGCGGTCTGGCTGGCTGGCGCTGATCACCGCCAGGCCATAGGCGCCATGCAGTTGCTTGACGGTCGCCTTGAGGGCGTCGGCCAGGTCCGGCAGGCTTTTGAGGGTGTGGTGCAGCAGGTGCACGATCACTTCGGTGTCGGTCTGCGAGGTGAATACGTAGCCCAGGCCCTTGAGCTGTTCACGCAGCACATCGTGGTTCTCGATGATGCCGTTGTGCACCACCGCCAGGTCGTGGCCGGAGAAATGCGGGTGTGCATTGCCTTCGGTTGGCGCGCCATGGGTCGCCCAGCGGGTGTGGGCGATACCCAGGTTGCCGACCAGCGGCTCGCCGGCAACGGCCGCTTCCAGCTCGCTGACCTTGCCGATGCGACGACGGCGTTCAAGGTGGCCCTGCTGGGTGAAGACAGCCAGGCCGGCACTGTCATAGCCGCGGTATTCCAGGCGCTTGAGGCCTTCGATCAGGATGGTGGTGATGTTGCGTTCGGCGACGGCGCCCACGATTCCACACATAGATGTTGCTCCTAGCTGATAGCGGCACAGATGAGGTTGATGCCGCGGGCTTGAATTTGATCGCGTGCCTCCTGGGGCAGGCGTTCGTCGGTAATCAGGGTATTCACGCTGGCCCAGGGCAGCTCCAGGTTGGGAATCTTGCGCCCGACCTTGTCCGACTCGACCATCACGATCACTTCGCGGGCCACCTCGGCCATCACCCGGCTCAAGCCAAGCAATTCGTTGAAGGTGGTGGTGCCGCGCACCAGGTCGATGCCATCGGCACCAATGAACAGCTGGTCGAAATCGTAGGAGCGTAGTACCTGCTCGGCAACCTGGCCCTGGAACGATTCGGAATGCGGGTCCCAGGTGCCGCCGGTCATCAGCAGTACCGGTTCGTGTTCCAGTTCGCTCAGGGCACGGGCCACGTTCAGCGAGTTGGTCATCACCACCAGCCCCGGTTGCTGACCCAGTTCGGGGATCATCGAAGCCGTGGTGCTGCCGCTGTCGATGATGATGCGCGCATGCTCGCGAATCCGCGCCACGGCGGCACGGGCGATGGCCTGTTTGTAGAGAGAGACGCGCTGGCCCTGGTCGGCGAACAGTTCCTGAGGCAGGGTCACCGCGCCACCGTAGCGGCGCAGCAGCAAGCCGTTGGCCTCCAACGCGGCGAGGTCCTTGCGAATGGTGACTTCGGAGGTTTCGAAACGCTTGGCCAGTGCATCCACACTCACCTCGCCCTGCTCATGCAGCAAGGCCAGGATGTTGTGGCGGCGTTGAGGTGTGTTTCGTTTCGACATGGGAAGTTAAGTTTCGATTCGAAAGATAATGACGCCAATCAAAACCTAAAGCTTTCATTTGGTCAAGCAGGCAATGAAATTATTTTTGTGGATAAGGCGTTGCTGGGGTCAGGTTATCCACACTCGAATGCCAGGCAAAAAAAAAGCCGACTTATGCACAATGCGGTCGGCTTTCTCAGAGCTGTGGACAACTCAGCTCTTCTTGATCTTCTCTGGCCGTTTCCAGCCATCGATATTGCGCTGACGACCGCGGGCCACGCCCAACTGGCCAGCCTCGACCGTCTGGGTGATGGTGGACCCTGCAGCGGTGGTGGCCCCATCAAGGATATCCACAGGCGCCACCAGCGAGTTGTTGGAACCGATGAAGACATCCTCGCCCAGTACGGTACGGAATTTGTTGGCACCGTCGTAGTTGCAGGTGATGGTGCCGGCGCCGATATTGGTGCGCGCCCCCACCTCGGCATCACCCAGGTAGGTCAGGTGGCCTGCTTTGGCACCTTCACCCAGGTGGGCATTCTTCAGTTCGACAAAGTTACCCACATGCGCTCGGGCATCCAGCACGCTGCCCGGGCGCAGCCGCGCGAACGGACCGGCATCGCTGCCCTCGCCCAGCACGGCACCTTCGAGGTGGCTGTTGGCCTTGACCACCGCACCCTTGCGCAGGGTGCTGTTCTTGATCACGCAGTTCGGGCCGATGACCACGTCATCCTCGATCACCACGCGGCCTTCGAGGATAACGTTGACGTCGATGAGCACGTCACGCCCCACGATGACTTCGCCGCGTACGTCGAAACGCGCCGGGTCACGCAGGGTCACGCCCTGGGCCATCAGGCGACGACCTTCGCGCAATTGATAATGACGCTCCAGTTCGGCCAACTGACGACGGTCGTTGGCGCCCTGCACTTCCATCGGGTCCAGCGGCTGCTCGGTGGCCACCACCAGGCCGTCGGCCACTGCCATGGCGATCACGTCGGTCAGGTAGTACTCACCCTGTGCGTTGTGGTTCGACAGGCGGCCCAGCCACTCGGCCAACCGAGCCCCCGGTACGGCAAGGATGCCGGTGTTGCCTTCATTGATCGCCTTCTGTGCGTCGCTGGCATCCTTGTGCTCGACAATGGCAGCCACCTGGCCCTGGTCGTCGCGCACGATACGGCCGTAGCCGGTCGGGTCGGCCAGGGTCACAGTGAGCAGGCCCAGTTGCTGCGGGTTTACCCTGGCCAGCAAACGCTGCAGGGTGTCCACCTCGATCAGCGGTACATCGCCGTAGAGGATCAGCACGGTGTCGGCACTGAGCGCCGGCAAGGCCTGGGCCACGGCGTGGCCTGTGCCCAGCTGTTTGTCCTGCAACACGAAATTCAGGTCATCGGCAGCCAGTCGCTCGCGAACCAGCTCGGCACCATGTCCGATCACCACGTGAATACCCTGGGGCTCGAGCTGGCGGGCGCTGTGGATAACATGGCCAAGCATCGAGTTGCCGGCGACCGGGTGCAGTACCTTGGGCACGGCCGAGCGCATGCGTGTGCCCTGGCCTGCCGCGAGAATAACGATATCGAGAGACATTGACTGGCTACCAAATCCGGGGAGAGGTCGATGAATGACCGAAATGAGATATGCAGAAAAAGAAAAAGGGTAGCCGAGGCTACCCTTTAACTCAATCGCGGCGAAAGCAATCGGCCTGTAGGCCGAATTACCTTCCCTTGCGCAACTGCTGGACGGTGCGCAGCTGAGCTGCGGCTTCGGCCAGACGTGCGGCAGCGGCGCCGTAGTCGAACTCCGCGCCTTTGGCGTTCAGGGCGTTCTCGGCAGCCTTGAGGGCTTCCTGGGCCTGAGCTTCGTCCAGGTCGGCAGCACGTTGCACGGTATCGGCAAGCACCTTGACCATGTTCGGCTGGACCTCGAGGAAACCACCAGAGATGTAGAACACCTCTTGGGCGCCACCCTGCTTGGTCAGCGTGATCGGACCAGGCTTCAGATTAGTGATCAGCGGGGCGTGGCCTGGAGCGATACCAAGATCACCCAGGTTGCCGTGCGCAATCACCATCTCGACCAGGCCGGAGAAGATCTCTCCTTCCGCGCTGACGATATCGCAATGGACTGTCATAGCCATCTGCTTGCCTCAACCTGATTAGCGCCCCTCGCGGGGCGCCGGGATTACAGTTTCTTGGCTTTCTCGACTGCTTCTTCGATGCCGCCGACCATGTAGAACGCTTGTTCTGGCAGGTGGTCGTAGTCACCGTTGAGGATGCCTTTGAAGCCAGCAATGGTGTCTTTCAGGGAAACGTATTTGCCTGGAGAACCGGTGAAGACTTCAGCCACGAAGAACGGCTGGGACAGGAAGCGCTGGATCTTACGAGCACGGGAAACCAGTTGCTTGTCGGTCTCGGACAGTTCGTCCATGCCCAGGATAGCAATGATGTCCTTCAGCTCTTTGTAGCGCTGCAGCACGTACTGAACGCCGCGAGCGGTTTCGTAGTGCTCGTTGCCGATCACGTTCGGGTCCAGCTGGCGCGAAGTCGAGTCCAGTGGATCGACCGCTGGGTAGATACCCAGGGAGGCGATGTCACGGGACAGTACGACGGTGGCGTCCAAGTGGGCGAAGGTGGTGGCTGGCGACGGGTCGGTCAGGTCGTCCGCAGGTACGTATACGGCCTGGATCGAGGTGATCGAACCTTCCTTGGTCGAAGTGATACGTTCTTGCAGAACGCCCATCTCTTCAGCCAGGGTCGGCTGGTAACCTACCGCCGAAGGCATACGGCCCAGCAGTGCGGATACTTCGGTACCGGCCAGGGTGTAACGATAGATGTTGTCGACGAACAGCAGAACGTCGTTACCTTCGTCACGGAACTTCTCGGCCATGGTCAGGCCGGTCAGCGCTACGCGCAGACGGTTTCCTGGTGGCTCGTTCATCTGACCGTAGACCAGCGCTACCTTGTCGAGAACGTTGGAGTCCTTCATCTCGTGGTAGAAGTCGTTACCCTCACGAGTACGCTCACCCACACCGGCGAACACGGAATAACCGCTGTGCTCGATGGCGATGTTACGGATCAGCTCCATCATGTTTACGGTCTTGCCTACACCGGCACCACCGAACAGACCAACTTTACCGCCTTTGGCAAACGGGCAGACCAGGTCGATAACCTTGATGCCGGTTTCCAGCAGGTCGTTGCCGCCTGCCTGGTCAGCGAACGAAGGCGCTTCGCGGTGAATGCCCCAGCGCTCTTCTTCACCGATCGGACCAGCTTCGTCGATCGGGTTGCCCAGCACGTCCATGATCCGGCCCAGGGTCGCTTTACCGACCGGTACGGAGATGGCTGCGCCGCTGTCGACGACGTCCAGACCGCGCTTCAAGCCTTCGGTCGAGCCCATCGCAATGGTACGGACCACGCCGTCGCCCAGCTGCTGCTGAACTTCCAGGGTGGTTTCCGCGCCTTGTACTTTCAGTGCGTTGTACACGCTCGGCACGCTGTCACGTGGGAATTCCACGTCGATGACGGCGCCGATGATTTGAACGATACGTCCGCTACTCATAGCTGGATCCTCTGAATATTTGAACCGTTAAACCGCGGCAGCGCCGCCGACGATTTCCGAGATCTCTTGGGTGATCGCAGCCTGACGCGCCTTGTTGTAGATCAGCTGCAATTCGCTGATCAGGTCGCCGGCGTTGTCGGTGGCGTTCTTCATTGCGATCATCCGCGCAGCTTGTTCGGCCGCGTTGTTCTCGACCACCGCCTGGTAGACCTGCGACTCCACGTAACGCACCATCAGGCCGTCCAGCAGCTCCTTGGCGTCAGGTTCGTAGAGGTAGTCCCAGTGGTGCTTGAGTTCTTGATCCGGGGTTGCAACCAACGGAATCAACTGCTCGACCGTTGGGGCTTGCGTCATGGTATTGATGAACTTGTTCGATACCACGGACAGACGATCGATACGACCATCCAGGTAAGCGTCCAGCATGACCTTGACGCTGCCGATCAGATCATTGATCGACGGCTCTTCGCCCAGGTGGCTGATCGCTGCAACGACGTTACCGCCGTAGCTGCGGAAAAACGCCGCACCTTTGCTGCCCACCACGCACAGGTCGATTTCGACCCCTTGCTCGCGGTTGGCTGCCATGTCCTTGACCAGGGCCTTGAACAGGTTGGTGTTCAAGCCACCGCACAGACCACGGTCACTGCTCACAACCACATAACCGGCGCGCTTGACAGGGCGTTCGATCATGAAGGGGTGGCGGTATTCCGGGTTGGCGTTGGCCAGATGACCAATCACCTGGCGGATACGCTCCGCATAGGGACGGCTAGCAGCCATGCGCATTTGAGCCTTGCGCATCTTGCTGACCGCCACTTTTTCCATGGCGCTGGTAATTTTTTGCGTGCTTTTGATGCTCGCAATCTTACTGCGAATCTCTTTTGCGCCTGCCATGTAACACCTATCAGGTTAGCAAGCGGGGGCTGCAAAGCCCCCGCTGCGGCTTACCAGGTTTGGGTGGCCTTGAACTTCTCGATACCGGCTTTGATGCCAGCGTCGATTTCGTCGTTGAAGTCACCCTTCACGTTGATCTTCGCCATCAGTTCGGCGTGATCACGGTTGAAGAAAGCGATCAGCGCTTGTTCGAAGCTGCCGATCTTGGTGATTTCGACGTCGGTCAGGAACCCACGCTCAGCGGCATACAGCGACAGCGCCATGTCCGCGATGGACATTGGAGCGTATTGCTTCTGCTTCATCAGCTCGGTAACACGTTGACCGTGCTCGAGTTGCTTGCGGGTGGCTTCGTCCAGGTCAGAAGCGAACTGGGCGAATGCCGCCAGTTCACGGTACTGAGCCAGAGCGGTACGGATACCACCGGAGAGCTTCTTGATGATCTTGGTCTGAGCGGCACCACCTACACGGGATACCGAAACACCGGCGTTCACTGCAGGGCGGATGCCCGAGTTGAACATGGCCGATTCCAGGAAGATCTGACCGTCGGTGATCGAGATCACGTTGGTCGGAACGAACGCGGAAACGTCGCCAGCCTGGGTTTCGATGATCGGCAGTGCGGTCAGCGAGCCGGTCTTGCCAGTTACGGCACCGTTGGTGAACTTCTCTACGTACTCTTCGGAAACGCGCGATGCACGCTCCAGCAGACGGGAGTGGAGATAGAACACGTCACCTGGGTATGCTTCGCGTCCTGGTGGACGGCGCAGCAGCAGGGAGATCTGACGGTAGGCAACAGCCTGCTTGGACAGGTCATCGTAGACGATCAGTGCGTCTTCGCCCCGGTCACGGAAGAACTCGCCCATGGTGCAACCGGCGTATGGCGCCAGGAATTGCAGTGCGGCGGATTCCGAAGCACTGGCAACCACCACGATGGTGTTGGCCAGGGCGCCGTTTTCTTCCAGCTTGCGAACGATGTTGGCAACGGTCGAACGCTTCTGGCCGACAGCAACATACACACAGAAAATACCGGAGTCTTTCTGGTTGATGATGGCGTCGATGGCCATGGCGGTCTTGCCGATCTGACGGTCACCGATGATCAGCTCACGCTGGCCACGGCCGACAGGGATCATGGCGTCAACCGATTTGTAGCCAGTCTGTACAGGCTGGTCTACCGATTTACGCCAGATAACGCCCGGTGCAACCTTTTCAACAGCGTCGGTCTCGGTGTTGTTCAGCGGACCTTTGCCATCGATTGGGTTACCCAGTGCGTCGACGACGCGACCCAGCAGTTCCTTACCAACCGGAACTTCGAGGATGCGGCCGGTGCACTTGGCGCTCATGCCTTCAGCGAGGGTGTCGTACGCGCCCAGTACTACCGCACCAACGGAGTCTTGCTCCAGGTTGAGGGCCATACCGAACACGCCGCCCGGAAACTCGATCATTTCGCCGTACATAGCGTCGGCCAGACCGTGAATCCGCACGATACCGTCAGAAACGCTGACGACAGTACCTTCGTTGCGGGCTTGGGAGGCTACATCGAGTTTCTCGATGCGGCCCTTGATGATTTCACTAATTTCGGAAGGATTGAGTTGCTGCATTGCTCTGCTGCCCCTTCAAACTCAAGATTTCAATGCTTCGGCCAGTTTCGCGATTTTGCCGCGTACTGAGCCATCGATAACCAGGTCGCCGGCGCGGATTACGACACCACCGATCAGGCTGGCATCCTCCGTCGCGTGCAGGCGCACTTCCCGGCTGAGTCGTGCACTGAGAACCTTGGCGAGTTTGTCTTGCTGTTCTTGGTTCAACGCAAAAGCACTGGTGACTTCCACGTCCACGGATTTCTCTTGTTCGGCCTTGTACAGATCGAACAGAGCCGAAATCTCCGGCAACAGCAGGAGACGTTCGTTTTCCGCGGCAACATGAATGAAATTCTGTGCCTGTGCATCGAACTTGTCACCGCACACGTCAATAAACGCGGCGGCCTTTTCTGCGCTCGTCAGTCGCGGGGCCTTGAGCAGGCGCTGCATTGTGCCGTCTTGAGACACTGCAGCAGCCAGGCCGAGCATGGCTGACCAATTGGCCAGTTGCTGATGGGCCTGGGCGTGCTCAAAGGCCGCCTTAGCGTAAGGTCGGGCCAACGTGGTCAGTTCTGCCATGATCGCCCTCGCTTAAATTTCAGCGGCCAGTTTATTAACCAGCTCCGCATGCGCGTTTTGATCGATTGTGGCGCCAAGGATCTTTTCAGCACCGTTGACGGCCAGGCTACCCACTTGGGCGCGCAGCGCGTCTTTGACACCGTTCAGTTCCTGTTCGATCTCGGCTTGAGCCTGGGCCTTCACACGGTCAGCTTCGACGCGAGCCTGGTCACGGGCTTCCTCGACGATCTGGTTACCGCGTTTCTTGGCTTGCTCAATGATTTCGGCTGCCTGAGCTTTAGCTTCGCGCAGTTGCTGACCCGCTTTATCTTGGGCCAGCTCCAGGTCGCGAGCTGCTCGGTTGGCAGCGTCCAGTCCTTCCGCGATCTTCTTCTGACGTTCTTGCAAAGCCGCGATGACCGGAGGCCACACGAACTTCATGCAAAACAGTACAAAAATGAAGAACGCAACGGACTGGCCAATCAGGGTTGCATTAATGTTCACGCCAACACCTCGCTCGTTCTAAGTCCATCACACCAATCCACTCGAAAATTCGAGTGATTAGCCAGCGATTTGACCAACGAAGGGATTAGCGAAGGTGAAGAACAGAGCGATACCAACACCGATCATGGTCACGGCGTCGAGCAGACCGGCGACGATGAACATTTTGACTTGCAGCATCGGAACCATTTCTGGCTGGCGAGCAGCGCCTTCCAGGAACTTGCCGCCCAGCAGGCCGAAACCAATGGCGGTACCCAGGGCACCCAGGCCGATCAGCAGAGCAACAGCGATAGCGGTAAGACCAACTACAGTTTCCATCTTTCCTCCCGACTTTTACGTCGTATTGGTTAGGTTTTTTAGTTTGAAGCGGTAAAACAAAATCGTTTGGTACAGCTGCCCTTGCGGACTTTTTCGGCCTCCCCCCACCCCGGCGGAGAGGCCTCAGACACGCCAGGCGGTCTTAATGGTTATCTTCGTGAGCCATCGACAGGTAGACGATGGTAAGCATCATGAAGATGAACGCTTGCAGGGTGATGATCAGGATGTGGAACACAGCCCACGCCCATTGCAGCACCACGCCCAGGCCGCTCAGCCACAGCAGACCGGCACCGAACATCACGGCGATCAGGATGAACACCAGCTCGCCGGCATACATGTTGCCGAACAGACGCAGGGCCAGCGAGATCGGCTTGGCGATCAGGGTCACGAATTCCAGCAGGAAGTTGACCGGGATCAGCAGGATCTGGACGAAGATGTTCTTGCTGCCGAACGGGTGCAGGGTCAGCTCGCCGATGAAGCCGCCGATGCCCTTGACCTTGATGCTGTAGAAGATGATCAGCGCGAACACGCAGAAGGCCATCGCGATGGTGGCGTTCGGGTCGGTGGTGGATACGGCACGGAACGGGATGTGCGGATCACCGGAGATCAGCATCGCCAGTTGCGGGATCCAGTCGACCGGGATCAGGTCGACGGCGTTCATCAGGAACACCCACACGAAGATGGTCAGGGCCAGCGGTGCGATGACCGGGCTGCGGCCGTGGAACGAATCCTTGACGCTGCCGTTGACGAATTCGACCATCACCTCGACGAAGTTCTGCAGGCCGCCGGGTTGACCGGAAGTCGCTTTTTTCGCCGCCATGCGGAACAGGAGGATGAAGATCAGACCCAGCGCAACGGACCAACCCAGGGTGTCCACGTGGAACGCCCAGAAGCCCATTGCCTTGGCTTCTGCTGCGGAATGGGCAAAGCCCCAACCGCCGTCTGGTAATTGCCCGAAGGTCAAGTTCTGCAAGTGGTGCTGGATATAGCCCGAAGCGGTTTCTGCTGCCATGTTTGCCTCAAACGCCCTAAGGTCTCGAAAGTCTCGTTTTTATCAGCAGGGGCGCGAACCAGCTGACCAACTGGGTCAGCAAGAAGACGCCGAATACTGCTAATGGCGCCAATGGCTTCACTCCTGCGAACGTCAATGCGAACAGCACTGCCGTCAAAATCAATTTGCCTGCCTCGCCAGCGTAGAACGACTTGACGATGGCCTGCGCTGCCCTGGCGCCGGTGTAACGGAACGCCTTGTAGGCAAAGTACAGATTCGGCAGCCAGGCGATCAGTCCTCCGCAGAGTGCCGAATAGCCGCTGACCACCCCATGCCACTGCCACACCCCCAACGATGCCAGCAGCAACACGACAAATTGAGCGAACAGTACCGGAAAAACCGCCCAGCGATGGAAAGGCAAGCGGTTTGGCGTGCGGGTCTCCATCACAACTGCTCCTCGAAAGTCGACCAACCAGTCAGTAATGACTTGGCATAATTTGTGCCGACAAAATGCGCGCAGAGTATAGGGGCGCTTGGACCCCTATTCAACTGCTGGGTAGTGATTTCCGACTGCGCGCTACAAAGCGAATTGTTTCAGCGGATGTGAGCAAGCACGCCCTGCAACTCGTCCAGGGAGTTGTAACGGATCACCAACTGGCCTTTGCCCTTGTTGCCGTGACGGATCTGTACCGCCGAGCCCAGCCGCTCTGCCAGACGCTGTTCAAGGCGGGTGATGTCCGGATCGGGCTTGGCCGGCTCCACCGGCTCGGGCTTGCCGCTGAGCCACTGGCGAACCAGGGCTTCGGTCTGGCGTACGGTCAGGCCTCGTGCGACAACGTGTCGCGCCCCGTCGACCTGCTGTTCTTCAGGCAAACCGAGCAGCGCACGGGCATGACCCATCTCCAGGTCGCCGTGGGACAGCATGGTCTTGATGACTTCCGGCAGCGAGATCAGGCGCAGCAGGTTGGCCACGGTCACCCGCGACTTGCCCACAGCATCCGCGACCTGTTGCTGGGTCAGCTGGAACTCCTGCTGCAGGCGCTGCAGCGCGATGGCCTCTTCCACAGGGTTGAGGTCTTCGCGCTGGATGTTCTCGATCAGCGCCATGGCGATGGCGGTTTCATCCGGCACATCGCGCACCATCGCCGGGATGGTCTCCATGCCGGCCTGCTGGCTGGCGCGCCAGCGGCGTTCGCCGGCGATGATCTCGAAGCGGTCGTCACCGATCGGGCGGACCACGATCGGCTGCATCACGCCCTGGCTCTTGATCGAATGCGCCAGTTCTTCAAGGGCCTGCGGGTCCATGTCCCGACGGGGCTGGTATTTGCCGCGCTGGATCAGGTCCAGCGGCAGGTGTTGCAGTTCTTTCTGGTCGACCTTGACAGCCTGCTCTTCGAGCGCGCTGACGGTAGGACCACTGAGCAGTGCATCCAACCCACGTCCGAGACCTCGTTTCTTAACGGCCATGCGGATTCCTTAAGTTGCCTGTGCGGCAGTGCGGGTTTGACGGCGTTGACGGCGTACCAGTTCACCGGCCAGGGCCAGATAGGCCAGGGCGCCACGGGACTGCTTGTCGTAGGCCAGGGCCGGCATACCGAAGCTCGGGGCCTCGGCCAGGCGGATGTTGCGCGGGATCACCGTATCGTAGAGCTGCTCGCCGAAGTGTTCCTTGAGCTGCGCGGACACGTCGTTGATCAGGCTCAGACGCGGGTCGTACATGGTGCGCAACAGGCCTTCGATCTTGAGCTGCGGATTGAGCTTGGCAGCGATGCGCTTGATGTTATCCACAAGGTCGCTCAAGCCTTCCAAGGCAAAGTATTCACATTGCATCGGAATGATCACGCCATCGGCGGCCACCAGGGCATTGAGCGTCAGCATCGACAGCGACGGCGGGCAGTCGATCAGGATGTAGTCGTAACTCTCGCGGATCGGCGCCAGCGCTGTGCGCAGCCGGCTCTCCTTCATCTGCATTTCTAGCAGAACCACTTCGGCCGCAGTGAGGTCGCGGTTGGCCGGCAGCAGTTGATAACCACCGTGTTCGGACACGTGCATGGCCTGAGCCAGGTCGCACTCGCCGATCAGCAGGTCATAGACCGAATGTTCAAGGACGTGTTTATCCACACCGCTACCCATGGTGGCGTTGCCCTGTGGATCGAGGTCAATCAGCAGCACGCGGCGCTTGGTAGCCACCAGCGATGCAGCGAGATTGATGCAGGTGGTGGTCTTGCCCACACCACCTTTCTGGTTCGCGATCGCGAATACCTTAGCCATTCTTGCTTGTGTTCCCAGTCATGCCGTGCGGCGCAGTATCAGCAGATGGCGCTGGCCTTGGCAACCCGGAACGGTCAAGGCCTGCTCGCTATCCACTTTGAAATCTGCCGGCAATGCTACCAGCTCATCAGCCGGATGCAGCCCTTTCATTGCCAGCCACTGCGTCTGGGCGTCGCCAAGGTGGCGCGTCCAATTGGTGAAGTTCTCCATGCTGCTGAAAGCACGAGAAACAATTCCGGAGAAAGGCTGTTCCGGCTGGAACGCCTCGACCCGGCTGTGGATAACTTGCAGGTTATCCAGCTTCAGCTCCAGTTTCACCTGGGTGAGGAAGCGGGTTTTCTTGCCGTTGCTGTCCAGCACCGTGACCTGCTTGTGCGGATGCAGGATAGCCAGGGGAATGCCCGGCATGCCGCCGCCGCTACCGACGTCGAGCCAGCGCTCGGTGTCGCTGTGGATAAACGGCATGACGCTCAGGCTGTCCAGCAGGTGGCGGGACACCATTTCGTCGGGATTGCGCACTGCAGTCAGGTTGTAAGCCTTGTTCCACTTGATCAGCAGCGCCAGATAAGCCAGCAGTTGCGCGTGCTGGGCCTCGCTCAGCTCGACACCAAGCTGGCGGGCACCTGTGGACAACTCCTGGGCGTGTTGAGGGGTGACCATAGAACTCAAGCGCTTTGCTCCAACTCGCGGCCTGCGCCGCGTTTTTTCAGGTGAATCAGCAACAGGGAAATAGCCGCCGGGGTCACGCCGGGAACGCGCGAGGCCTGGCCGAGTGTCTCTGGGCGGGCCTGGCTGAGCTTACCCTGAATCTCCTTGGACAACCCGGAAATACCAGCGTAGTCGATATCCTCGGGCAGGCGGGTGTCTTCGCTAGCCCGCAGGCGAGCGATTTCTTCCTGTTGCCGGTCGATGTAACCGGCGTATTTGGTCTTGATCTCGACCTGCTCGGCCACCTGAGGGTCGATTTCTCCACCGCCGGTCACTTCCACCAACCCGGCATAGTCGATTTCCGGACGGGTCAGCAGGTTGAGCAGGTTGTATTCATGGCTGAGCGGCGTGCCGAACTTATCCACAATCGCCTGGCCCATCGCGGTATTGGGCTGAACCCAGGTGGACTTCAGGCGTTGCTCCTCGCGCTCGATGCGTTCGCGCTTGGCGCTGAACGCGGCCCAGCGTGCATCGTCGACCAGGCCCAGTTCACGGCCTTTTTCGGTCAGACGCAGGTCGGCGTTGTCTTCACGCAGAATCAGGCGGTACTCGGCCCGCGAGGTGAACATGCGGTACGGCTCCTGGGTACCCAGGGTGATCAGGTCGTCGACCAGCACCCCGATGTACGCCTCGTCGCGGCGCGGGCACCAGCTTTCGCGGCCCTGTGCACGCAGCGCGGCGTTGGCACCGGCCAGCAGCCCCTGCGCGCCGGCCTCTTCGTAACCGGTGGTGCCGTTGATCTGGCCGGCGAAGAACAACCCGCCGATGGCCTTGGTTTCCAGGCTGTACTTCAGGTCACGCGGGTCGAAGTAGTCGTATTCGATGGCATAGCCCGGGCGCACGATGTGCGCGTTTTCCATGCCGCGGATCGAACGCACCAATTGCAGCTGCACGTCGAACGGCAGGGATGTGGATATCCCGTTCGGGTACAGCTCGTGGGTATTGAGCCCTTCTGGCTCGATGAATACCTGGTGGCTCTGCTTGTCGGCAAACCGGTGGATCTTGTCTTCGATCGACGGGCAGTAACGCGGGCCGATGCCCTCGATCACGCCGGAGTACATCGGCGAACGATCGAGGTTGGAAGCAATGATCTCGTGAGTGCGTTCGTTGGTGTGGGTAATCCAGCAACTGACCTGACGCGGGTGCATGGCCTTGTCGCCCATGAACGACATCACCGGTATCGGGGTGTCGCCGGCCTGTTCGGTCATCACCGAGAAATCCACCGAACGCCCGTCGATACGCGGCGGCGTGCCGGTTTTCAGGCGACCCATGCGCAGCGACAGCTCACGCATGCGGTGCGCCAGAGCGATGGCCGGCGGATCGCCGGCACGCCCACCGGAATAATTCTGCAGACCGATGTGGATAAGTCCGCTGAGGAAGGTACCCGTGGTCAGCACCACAGAATCGGCATGGAAACGCAGACCCATCTGCGTGACGACGCCGCGTACCTGGTCCTGCTCGACGATCAGGTCGTCACAGGCCTGCTGGAATATCCACAGGTTGGGCTGGTTTTCGAGAATCTCGCGTACCACGGCCTTGTAGATGGCGCGGTCGGCCTGGGCGCGGGTTGCACGCACCGCCGGGCCTTTGCGGTTGTTCAAAACGCGGAATTGGATACCGCTCTTGTCGGTAGCCAGGGCCATGACACCGCCCAGCGCATCGATCTCCTTGACCAGATGGCTCTTGCCAATACCGCCAATGGCCGGGTTGCAGCTCATGTGCCCGAGGGTTTCCACGTTGTGGGTCAGCAGCAGGGTTTTCACACCCATGCGTGCAGACGCAAGCGCAGCCTCGGTTCCGGCATGGCCGCCGCCGATGACGATCACTTCAAAACGGGAAGGGAAATCCACCACGCACCTCGTGCCTGTTTCGGGAATAGATAGGAATAACGCACAAGTATAGGGACTTACCCCCCTTCTAGGAACCGCTTGAACAAAATTTAACCAGCCTGTGGATGAGTGGCTGACAATAGAAATAAAGAGAGAGAAATTTATTAAAGCTTTGTTTTTATGTTTATTCTTAGTGAGGCACCTTTCTGTGGATAAACCTCTACAGCCCTTATTCCACCTTATGTACAGAGGTTCAAAAGGCTGTGGTCTAGTGGCCATGAGGGGTCTGGATAAGCGCCTTAAGCCTGTGGATGAAACACCCAGTTATCAACAGGGGGAGTTATCTCCAGCCTTGAGGCCGGGTTATCAACCGAGCTGAGGCGGGGTTTTCCACAGGGCTTATTCTGCGGTTTGTGAGTAAGACAGGCACGCGAAAGCCCCGGAGCGTTCCGGAATTCTCGACAGGGGATAAAAAATTGAGGGGGATGACAGCCGACAACGAGGCCCTGGATCGGCCCCGTTGTGGATAAATGGACTACTTGCCGATGCAGAAGCTGGAGAAGATGCGCCCCAGCAGGTCATCGGAGCTGAAGGCGCCGGTAATTTCGCCCAGGGACTGCTGGGCCTGGCGCAGGTCTTCGGCCAGCAGCTCTCCAGCGCCCGCCAGGGTCAATTGCGCATGACCGTGGTCCAGGTGCGAACTGGCCTGGCGCAGGGCGTCCAGGTGGCGCCGGCGGGCACTGAAGCCGCTTTCGGCAGTCTGTTCGTAACCCATGCAGGCCTTGAGGTGATCGCGCAGCAGTTCCAGGCCCTGGTCGGCGCCCTTGGCACTGAGGGTGATGGTGACGTGGCCATCGTCGGACAACTGCAGGCCCACGGGGTCGCCACTGAGGTCGGCCTTGTTGCGAATCAGCGTGACCTTGGCCGGGTCGGGGCGCTGTTCAAGGAATTCAGGCCACAATGCGAACGGATCATTGGCTTCAGGTGCCGTGGCATCCACCACCAATAGCACCCGATCGGCCTCGCCAATGGCTTTGAGGGCACGTTCCACCCCAATCTTTTCCACATGGTCTTCGGTATCGCGCAGGCCGGCGGTGTCCACCACGTGCAACGGCATGCCGTCGATGTGGATATGTTCGCGCAGCACATCCCGGGTAGTACCGGCGATGTCCGTCACGATGGCCGCCTCGCGCCCGGCCAGTGCGTTGAGCAGGCTGGACTTGCCGGCATTCGGCCGCCCGGCGATCACCACCGTCATGCCGTCGCGCAACAGCGCCCCCTGCCCCGCCTCGCGCTGCACTGTGGATAAACTTTCGCGTACCTCCTCGAGCATGCGCAGGACGTGGCCATCGGCAAGAAAATCGATTTCCTCTTCAGGAAAGTCGATTGCCGCCTCGACGTAGATACGCAGGCTGATCAGTTTTTCGGTGAGGTTATCCACACGGCGGGAGAATTCGCCCTGCAACGAGCGCAGCGCATTACGCGCCGCCTGTGCAGAACTGGCCTCGATCAGGTCGGCGATGGCTTCGGCCTGCGCCAGGTCGAGCTTGTCGTTGAGAAAGGCGCGCTCGCTGAATTCGCCCGGACGCGCCAGGCGGCAACCCAGTTCCACGCAGCGCTGCAGCAGCATGTCGAGCACAACCGGGCCGCCGTGGCCCTGCAGCTCCAGTACATCTTCACCGGTAAAGGAGTTGGGCCCGGGAAAATACAGGGCAATGCCTTCATCCAGTACCAGGCCATCGTCGCCCTTGAACGGGCCGTAATGGGCATACCGCGGGGTGAGCTCACGGCCGGTGATGGCCAACCCGGCCTTGCTGGCCAGCGGTCCGGAAATACGCACGATTCCTACACCGCCACGACCCTGGGCAGTGGCAATTGCAGTGATGGTTTCACGACGAGCATTCATCAGCGAAGGCCTCAAACAAAAACGACAGATAGCAAAACGCCCCACGAGGGGGCGTTTTATCCACAGGTTAGCTGGCTAACCCGTCAAGCGGTGGCTTTGTTGCTCGCCGCTTCGATCTTGCGGGTGATGTACCACTGCTGTGCGATCGACAAGCAGTTGTTCACAACCCAGTACAGCACCAGACCTGCCGGGAACCACAGGAAGAAGAAGGTGAAGATGATCGGCATCAGCTTCATCACCTTGGCCTGCATCGGATCCGGCGGCGTCGGGTTCAGGCGCTGCTGGATGAACATGGTCGCGCCCATGATGATCGGCAGGATGAAGAACGGATCCTTGATCGACAGGTCGGTAATCCAGAACATCCACGGGGCCTGGCGCATTTCAACGCTTTCCAGCAATACCCAGTAGAGCGAAAGGAAGACTGGCATTTGCACCAGGATCGGCAGGCAGCCGCCCAGCGGGTTGATCTTCTCTTTCTTGTACAGCTCCATCATGGCCTGCGACATCTTCTGCCGGTCATCGCCATGTTGCTCTTTCAGCGCGGCCAGTTTAGGTGCCACGGCACGCATGCGCGCCATCGACTTGTAGCTGGCAGCGGACAGCGGGAAGAACAGCAGCTTGATCAGCATGGTCAGGACGATGATCGACCAGCCCCAGTTGCCGAGCAGCTCATGGATATGTTGCAGCAGCCAGAAGATCGGCTGGGCAATGAACCACAGGATGCCGTAGTCGACGGTCAGCTCCAGGCCCGGGGACAGCGCCTTGAGTTTTTCCTGGCTCTTGGGACCGGCGTACAGCAGCGTGCTGGTTTCGCCCTGGGCGCCGGCAGCCACGTTCAGCTCCGGACCGGTGAACCCGATGATGTAGTTGCCCTGGCTGTCCTTGCGTGTCTGAACAACGTTGTTGTCCGACTTGTTGGGAATCCAGGCGGTCACGAAGTAGTGCTGCAACCAGGCAACCCAGCCGCCGGTAACATTTTCTTTCAAACTACCTTTGTCGATGTCCTTCATCGACACTTTCTTGTACGGCTCGGCACTTGTCCACAGGGCGGCGCCCAGATAGGTGGCGGTACCGGTGGCGGTGCTCGACGACGGATCGGAGCTGGCATCGCGCTTGAGCTGTGCAAACAGGTTGCCTGTCCACGGCTTGCCGCTCTGGTTGTCGATCAGGTGAGTGACTTTCAGGTCATATTCACCACGGTTCAGGGTGAAACGCTTGATGTAGTTCACACCCGCGTCGCTGAACTTGAGGTCGACGACCAGTTGGTTCTGGCCATCGGCCAGTTGATAACTTTTCTGCTCGGCGGAATACAGCGGGCGACCAGCGGCACGTGCATCGGGGCCGTTGGCACCGGTCAGGCCGCTCTGGGCCAGGTAAACGCGCTCGCCGCCGTTATCGAACAGCTGGAACGGAATTTCCGGATGGTCCTGGCGACGTGGATATTTCGGCAGGGTCAGCTGCGCGATATCACCGCCGTTGGGGTTGATAGCCAGGTCGAGGACATCGGTCTTGACCCTAATCAGGTCTGTGCTGACGGCAACCGGTGCAATTTCTGCAGGGGTGGTTTCAGCAGTGGCGCTCGGAACATCGGCGCTGGCGCCGGATGTGCCAACGGTCGGGGTATCGGGCAAGCCCGGCGCGACGGTGCTGGCAGCAGTATTCTGAGTCGGCAGGGCAGCCTGGCCGTAGTCCTGGTTCCACTTGAGGACCATGACATAGGACACGATTGCCAGGGCGGCGATCAGGATCGTGCGTTTAATATCCATGATTACTCGGCTATCGAAGAAGAAGTACGGGAAGTGGGAGCAGGCGGAACCGGGTCATAACCGCCGGCATTCCACGGATGACAACGCCCGAGACGACGAGCGGTCAACCATCCACCGCGCAATGCGCCATGTGTTTCGATGGCTTCAATCGCATAGGTGGAACAGGTCGGATAGAAACGACAGTGGCTGGCCATCAGAGGGCTAATGGCGTAACGGTAAAACTGGATCGGAACGAGTACCAGTTTACGCATCTGGACGGTCTACCCCTGCAGATTCGCTGTTAACCACTGGAGCGGGCCGACTGCGTGCAAGGCGCTTCCAGAGCTTGCCAAAATGTTGGTGCAATTCTGGGTTTTCTACGTCGCCCAGGCCTTTGCGCGCGACGATCACGATGTCCCAACCGGCCAGCAAATGCTGGTGGAGACGAAACGAATCGCGCATCAAACGCTTCAAGCGGTTGCGTTGAACGGAGAGCTTGACGCTCTTTTTCCCGATCACGAGCCCCAGGCGGGGATGATCCAGGCCGTTCTCGCGGGCAAGGAGCAAGAGACTCTTGCCTGGCACCTTGCCGGATGGAGAGTCAAAGACCGCTTTGAAGTGTCGGGGTGTCAGAAGACGCTTTTCCCGACTGAAGTCCTGACTCACCACCTGTGCCGAAAAATCAAACTGCCAGACGCTTACGGCCTTTGGCACGACGGCGGGACAGTACGGCACGGCCGTTCTTGGTAGCCATACGGGCACGGAAACCGTGAGTGCGGGCGCGCTTGATGGTGCTTGGTTGGAAAGTACGTTTCATGGCGTGTTACCTGGTTCGTCGACAACGGGCCGGAATGGCCCCCGTTTTAAGAGACCGGCGATTCTAGAGAAAGCAGCGCCATAGGTCAATTTCCAACCAGCTTTTCCTTATGGATAAAAAACCGGGCGCCTTCGCGTGCTCGTCCACAGGCCTGTGCCCCGGATGACAGGGACACAGCCTTGCCGGACGCTTAAACATAGAAAAAAGAAGAGAAGGTATTTAAAGCTTTTTTGTAAATCTTATAGAACTTAGGCAGCTGTTTTCTGTGGATAGAACGCTACAGGCCTTGTTCTACGTACTGTACAGAGAAAAGAAACCCTGTCGGGAAGCGGTGCTCTGGCTGTGCTGTGCAGGCGCAAAAGCTGTGGATTAAAAGGCCTGTTATCCACAGCGCAGTTATCCACCGATTTCGACCCCCACTTGTGCAAAGTGCTCAGGCATGGTTATCCACAGGGCTTATTCACAGCGGTAAAGTGACGTTTTTGCCACTAACCTGCTGATTTATCGCCACCCTCGACACACCTGCATGTGGATAACTGCGCTGGTGGTCGGTACAATGGCCGCTTGTTTTTGCCTCACCGGCGTTCAACTCAGGGGATATCCGTGTCAGTGGAACTTTGGCAGCAGTGCGTGGACCTTCTGCGCGACGAACTGCCTGCCCAGCAATTCAACACCTGGATCCGTCCGCTACAGGTCGAAGCCGAAGGCGACGAGTTGCGCGTCTATGCGCCTAACCGGTTCGTACTCGATTGGGTCAATGAAAAGTACCTGGGTCGCTTGCTCGAACTGCTGGGCGAACACGGCAACGGCATCGCCCCTGCGCTTTCCTTATTAATAGGCAGCCGACGCAGTTCGGCACCCCGTGCTGCGCCCAACGCACCGCTCGCCGCCTCGGTCGCCGCTTCCCAGGCCCAGCAGGCTGCCCAGGTCGCCGCCGTGGCAGCCCCGGCAGCGCCAGCACCTGTGCCGGCAGCGCCCCAGGTCGAAGATGCACCTTCGCGCGACAGCTTCGACTCGATGGGCGAGAACACTGCCGTGGTGGCTCCACCCAGCAGCCGTACCGAACAACGTACTGTGCAGGTAGAGGGTGCGCTCAAACACACGAGCTACCTGAACCGCACCTTCACCTTCGAGAATTTCGTCGAGGGCAAGTCCAACCAGCTGGCCCGCGCGGCAGCCTGGCAGGTCGCCGACAACCCCAAGCATGGCTACAACCCGTTGTTCCTCTATGGCGGGGTGGGCCTGGGTAAGACTCACTTGATGCACGCTGTGGGTAACCACCTGCTCAAGAAGAATCCGAATGCCAAGGTGGTGTACCTGCACTCGGAGCGCTTCGTCGCCGACATGGTCAAGGCGTTGCAGCTCAATGCCATCAACGAGTTCAAGCGCTTCTACCGCTCGGTCGATGCGCTTCTGATTGACGACATTCAATTCTTTGCCCGCAAGGAGCGTTCGCAGGAGGAGTTTTTCCACACCTTCAACGCCCTGCTCGAAGGTGGCCAGCAGGTGATTCTCACCAGCGACCGCTACCCCAAGGAAATCGAAGGCCTCGAGGAGCGCCTCAAGTCCCGCTTTGGCTGGGGCCTGACCGTTGCCGTAGAGCCGCCGGAGCTCGAGACCCGCGTTGCGATCCTGATGAAGAAGGCCGACCAGGCCAAGGTCGACCTGCCACATGACGCTGCGTTCTTCATTGCCCAGCGCATCCGCTCCAACGTGCGGGAACTGGAAGGCGCGCTGAAGCGGGTCATTGCCCACTCGCACTTCATGGGCCGCGATATCACCATCGAGTTGATTCGCGAGTCGCTCAAGGATCTGCTGGCACTGCAGGACAAGCTGGTGAGTGTGGATAACATTCAGCGCACAGTGGCCGAGTACTACAAGATCAAGATTTCCGATCTGCTGTCCAAGCGGCGTTCGCGTTCGGTGGCCAGGCCGCGTCAGGTGGCCATGGCCCTGTCCAAGGAACTGACCAACCACAGCCTGCCGGAAATCGGCGACGTCTTCGGCGGCCGCGATCACACCACGGTGTTGCACGCGTGCCGCAAGATCAACGAACTCAAGGAATCCGACGCGGATATCCGCGAGGACTACAAGAACCTGCTGCGGACCCTGACGACGTGATGAACGTCAGCGCGGCTTTTTTTTAAGGCAAGGGACTAGACCATGCATTTCACCATTCAACGCGAAGCCCTGTTGAAACCCCTGCAACTGGTCGCAGGCGTCGTCGAGCGCCGCCAGACCTTGCCGGTATTGTCCAACGTGCTGCTGGTGGTCCAAGGCCAGCAACTGTCGCTTACAGGTACTGACCTGGAAGTGGAACTGGTTGGCCGTGTGCAACTGGAACACCCTGCCGAGCCCGGCGAGATCACCGTACCTGCACGCAAGCTGATGGATATCTGCAAGAGCCTGCCGAGCGAAGCGGAGATCAGCATCAAGGTCGACGAGCAGAAGGTCATCATCAAGGCCGGCCGCAGCCGTTTCACCTTGTCGACCCTGCCAGCCAACGATTTCCCCACCGTCGAGGAAGGCCCGGGTTCGCTGACCTGCACCCTGGAGCAGAGCCGCCTGCGCCGCCTGATCGAGCGCACCAGCTTCGCAATGGCCGTGCAGGACGTGCGCTACTACCTGAACGGCATGCTGCTGGAAGTCTCCACCGGCACTCTGCGCGCGGTCGCCACCGATGGTCACCGTCTGGCCATGTGCTCGATGCAGGCCGATATCGGTCAGGCTGATCGCCACCAGGTGATCGTGCCTCGCAAGGGTATCCTTGAGCTGGCGCGCCTGCTCACTGATCCGGAAGGCACCGTTGCCATCGTGCTGGGTCAGCAACACATTCGCGCCACTACTGGCGAATTCACCTTCACCTCCAAGCTGGTGGATGGCAAGTTCCCGGACTACGAGCGCGTATTGCCAAAGGGCGGCGACAAACTGGTACTGGGTGATCGCCAGGCACTTCGCGAAGCGTTCAGCCGTACCGCGATTCTGTCCAACGAAAAGTACCGCGGCATTCGTCTGCAACTGGCGGCTGGCCAACTGAAGATTCAGGCCAACAACCCTGAGCAGGAAGAAGCCGAAGAAGAGATCGGCGTCGACTACAACGGCGGTTCGCTGGAAATCGGTTTCAACGTGAGCTACCTGCTCGACGTGCTGGGCGTGATGACCACCGAACAGGTTCGTCTGATCCTGTCCGATTCCAACAGCAGCGCCCTGCTGCAAGAGGCGGACAATGACGATTCTGCATACGTCGTCATGCCGATGCGCCTGTAATTTGTCCAGCACTCGCTAGATGTCCCTCAGTCGCGTTTCAGTCACCGCGGTGCGCAACCTGCACCCGGTGACCTTCTCCCCCTCCCCCCGCATTAACATCCTGTATGGCGCCAACGGCAGCGGCAAAACCAGCGTGCTGGAAGCCATCCATTTGCTCGGCCTGGCCCGTTCATTTCGCAGCACTCGCCTTACACCGGTCATCCAGTATGAAGAACTGGCGTGTACGGTATTCGGCCAGGTCGAACTGAATGAAGGTGGTTCCAGCAACCTGGGCATATCGCGGGAACGGCAAGGGGATTTCACCATTCGCATCGACGGGCAGAACGCCCGCAGTGCCGCCCAACTGGCAGAGATACTGCCGCTGCAACTGATCAACCCGGACAGTTTTCGCCTGCTCGAAGGTGCGCCCAAGATTCGCCGGCAATTCCTGGATTGGGGTGTGTTCCACGTGGAACCTCGCTTCATGTCCACCTGGCAGCGCCTGCAGAAGGCCCTGCGGCAGCGGAACTCATGGTTGCGGCATGGTACACTTGACGCTGTTTCGCAAGCAGCCTGGGACCGGGAGTTATGCCTGGCCAGTGCGGAAATCGACGAGTACCGCCGTAATTACATCAAAGCGCTGAAACCCGTCTTCGAACAAACCTTGAGCGAATTGCTGGAGCTCGAGGGGCTGACCCTGAGTTACTACCGAGGGTGGGACAAGGACAGAGACCTCAGTGAGGTCCTGGCTGGCTCGCTCCATCGGGATCAGCAGATGGGCCACACACAGGCAGGTCCGCAACGTGCGGATCTGCGGCTCAGGTTAGGCGCCAACAACGCTGCCGATATCCTGTCTCGCGGCCAGCAGAAACTGGTGGTGTGCGCACTGCGTATCGCCCAGGGGCATCTGGTCAGCCAGGCACGCCGCGGCCAATGTATTTATCTGGTGGATGACCTGCCGTCCGAATTGGACGAGCAGCACCGTCGTGCACTTTGCCGCTTGCTGGAAGACTTACGCTGCCAGGTGTTCATCACCTGTGTAGACCACGAATTATTGAGGGAAGGCTGGCAGACGGATACGCCAGTTGCCTTGTTCCACGTGGAACAAGGCCGTATCACCCAGACCCACGACCATCGGGAGTGAAGGCATGAGCGAAAATCAAACGTACGACTCCTCCAGCATTAAAGTGCTCAAAGGGTTGGATGCCGTACGCAAGCGTCCCGGTATGTACATTGGCGACACCGATGATGGTAGCGGCCTGCACCACATGGTGTTCGAGGTGGTCGATAACTCGATCGACGAAGCCCTCGCCGGCCACTGTGACGACATTACCGTAATCATCCACCCGGATGAGTCCATCACCGTTCGCGACAACGGCCGCGGCATCCCGGTCGATGTACACAAGGAAGAAGGGGTTTCCGCCGCAGAGGTCATCATGACCGTACTGCACGCCGGCGGTAAGTTCGACGACAACTCCTACAAGGTATCCGGCGGCCTGCACGGTGTGGGCGTCTCGGTGGTGAACGCGCTTTCCGAAGAGTTGATCCTCACCGTTCGCCGCAGCGGCAAGATCTGGGAGCAGACCTACGTTCACGGTGTACCGCAGGCTCCGATGAAGATTGTCGGCGACAGCGAAACCACCGGCACCCAGATCCACTTCAAGCCATCGTCCGAAACCTTCAAGAACATCCACTTCAGCTGGGACATCCTGGCCAAGCGGATTCGTGAACTGTCGTTCCTCAACTCTGGCGTAGGCATCCTGTTGAAGGACGAACGCTCGGGTAAGGAAGAGGAATTCAAGTACGAAGGTGGCCTGCGCGCATTCGTCGAATACCTGAACACCAACAAGACTCCGGTGAACGAAGTGTTCCACTTCAGCGTTCAGCGCGAGGATGGTGTGGGTGTGGAAATCGCCCTGCAGTGGAACGACAGCTTCAACGAGAACCTGTTGTGCTTCACCAACAACATTCCGCAGCGCGACGGCGGTACTCACCTGGTGGGTTTCCGTTCGGCGCTGACGCGTAACCTGAACAACTACATCGAGCAGGAAGGTCTGGCCAAGAAGAACAAGGTCGCGACCACCGGTGATGATGCCCGTGAAGGCCTGACCGCAATCATCTCGGTGAAGGTGCCTGATCCCAAGTTCAGCTCGCAGACCAAGGACAAGCTGGTTTCGTCCGAAGTCAAAACTGCGGTGGAACAGGAGATGGGCAAGTACTTCTCCGACTTCCTGCTGGAAAACCCGAACGAAGCCAAGGCTGTGGTCGGCAAGATGATCGACGCTGCGCGCGCCCGTGAAGCGGCCCGTAAAGCGCGTGAAATGACCCGTCGCAAGGGCGCGCTGGACATTGCCGGGCTGCCGGGCAAGCTTGCCGACTGCCAGGAGAAAGACCCTGCCCTCTCCGAACTGTACCTGGTGGAGGGTGACTCCGCAGGCGGCTCGGCCAAGCAAGGCCGCAACCGCAAGACCCAGGCTATCCTACCGCTCAAGGGCAAGATCCTCAACGTCGAGAAAGCACGTTTCGACAAGATGATCTCGTCCCAGGAAGTGGGCACGCTGATCACCGCACTGGGCTGTGGCATCGGCCGCGAAGAGTACAACATCGAGAAGCTGCGCTATCACAACATCATCATCATGACCGATGCTGACGTCGACGGTTCGCACATCCGTACCCTGCTGCTGACCTTCTTCTTCCGTCAGTTGCCGGAGCTGGTCGAGCGCGGCTACATCTACATCGCGCAGCCGCCGCTGTACAAGGTCAAGAAGGGCAAGCAGGAGCAGTACATCAAGGACGACGAGGCCATGGAAGAGTACATGACCCAGTCAGCCCTCGAAGATGCCAGCCTGCACCTGGACGAGTCCGCGCCACCGGTTTCCGGTGTCGAGCTGGAGCGTCTGGTCAACGAATTCCGTACCGTGATGAAGACTCTCAAGCGTCTGTCGCGCCTGTACCCGCAAGAGCTCACCGAGCACTTCGTGTACCTGCCGGCCATCTCGGTGGAGCAGCTGTCCGACCACGCGCACATGCAGAACTGGCTCGCCAGGTTCGATGAGCGCCTGCGCAATACCGAGAAGTCGGGCTTGCTGTACAAGGCCAGCCTGCGTGAAGACCGCGAGCGCAATGTGTGGCTGCCAGAAGTGGAAATCACTTCCCACGGCCTTGCCAGCTACGTGACCTTCAACCGCGACTTCTTCGGCAGCAACGACTACCGCACCGTGACCGCGCTGGGCGCCCAGCTTGCCACCCTGCTGGGTGAAGGTGCCTACGTGCAGCGTGGCGAACGCAAGAAAGCCATCACCGAGTTCAAGGAAGCCCTGGACTGGCTGATGGCCGAAAGCACCAAGCGTCACACCATCCAGCGCTACAAAGGGCTGGGCGAGATGAACCCGGACCAGCTGTGGGAAACCACCATGGACCCGACTGTGCGCCGCATGCTCAAGGTGACCATCGAAGACGCGATCGCTGCCGATCAGATCTTCAACACCCTGATGGGCGACGCCGTGGAACCGCGCCGCGAGTTCATCGAAAGCAACGCCCTGGCGGTATCCAACCTGGACTTCTGACCGGTTGCAGTACCTCTGAAAGCGGGCAGTTATCCACAGTGACAACGCCCTCGAAAGGCCAACCCTCAGGGGTTGGCCTTTTTGTTTTCCTGCCTAGGTGCTGCTGCGCCCTAGGCGTGAGCACTCAAGAAACACCCAGCTCGCGCAGGCGCCGATACAGGGTGCGCTCGCTCAGCCCCAAGTGGCGGGCAAGCTCGCTGCGCGATCCTTCGAAGCTGTCCAGCGCCTGGGCGATGTCGCGCAACCGGGTATTCGAGCGGTGTGGGGCACTGGCGGGCGAGTCGGCTCTCAGCTCCGTGGGCAGGTGCTCGGCGCGGATGATGCCGTCGTCGCTGAACAACCTCGCCCGCTCCAGAATGTTGCGCAGCTCGCGGATGTTGCCGGGGTAGCGGTACAGCCCCAGCAAGGTCATGGCCTCCTCGTCGACCCGCGGCGCAGCGGACCCGGCCAGGCGCTGCAGCAGGGTCTCGATCAGCAGGGGCAGGTCTTCGAAGCGCTCGCGCAGTGAAGGCAGGCGGATCGGGAAGCCGCTGATACGGTAGTAGAGGTCTTCGCGAAAGCTGCCGGCGGTGGCCATTTCCTTGAGTGGCTTGTGGGTGGCCGAGATCAGGCGGAAATCCGAATGCACCGTGCGCAGGCTGCCCACCGGGCGAAAGCTGCCCGACTCGATCAGACGCAGCAGCTTGACCTGCATCGCCAGCGGCACCTCACCGATCTCGTCGAGAAACAGGGTGCCGCCATGGGCGGCTTCGGCCAGGCCGATCTTGCGCTGGTTGGCACCGGTGAATGCGCCCTTCTCGTAGCCGAACAGCTCGCTCTCCAGCAACGTCTCGGTCAGCCCCGTGCAGTCCACCACCACCAACGGACCGCTGGCACGCGGGCTGCTGGCATGCAGGGCGCGGGCGAACAGCTCCTTGCCGGTGCCGGACTCCCCTTGCAGCAGCACCGGTATCTGCGCCGGCGCGGCCCGCTGGACACCGGCAAGGGCCTCCTGGAAGGCCGCCGAACGCCCTACCAGGCCGAACTGCTGCGGCTGTGCCGACGCCACGGCAATACTGGTCAGGCGCTCCACGAACGCGATCACCTCGCCCTGCTCGTCCAGGATTGGGCGCAGTTCCACGTCCACATGCTCGGGCCCGCGCGGGGTGTGATGCACATGCAGCACCCGCTCGGGGGTGCGGCTGTGCCTGGCCTTGCGCATCGGGCAGTGCTCGCCCGCCTGGTCGCACGGCACCGCGTAGTGGTGCGAGACGTGGTGGCACTTCTGGCCGATCGGCGCGGCGCCCACCACCCCGAATTGATGCAGGTACGCGGTGTTGGCGGCAAGAATGTTGTACTGCAGGTCGAGCACGATGCTCGGCTGAGGTTCGTGTTCGAGGTAGGACACCAGCGCCTGCAGGGCGGGGCTGGCGGGTGTGTCGGGGTTCATGGGCATGACGGCACCAGGGGCAAGGCAGGCCCGCAGCTTAACCGAACGCCACGCCCACTGCCAAAAACTGCCAGCCTCTGCCAACCAGCTGCCAGAACCGTGGCAGGCAGTTTCGGCCAGAGGGTCCAGACTCAGGTAAACCGGGCGTGCTGGCCGGGGGCAGGCGTGAATCTGCGCTGGCACATATCTTGATGACTGTTGGTCGAATGCCTGCACGGCTGGCCGGCAGGCATCAGCGGATTTCTCTGGAGAGCGGTAATGATCATCGGCGGTAACCTGTATGTAGAAGCGCTGTTCGACAGCGCGACCTCGACCATCAGCTACCTGGTCATGGACCAGGCCAGCGCGCACTGCGCCCTGATCGACAGCGTGCTGGACTATGACCCCAAGGCCGGGCGTACCGATACCGCCTCGGCCGACAAGCTGATCGCCCGGGTACGCGAGCTGGGTGGCCAGGTGCAGTGGATACTCGAGACCCATGTGCACGCCGATCACCTCTCTGCTGCCGCCTATCTCAAGCAGGCGCTGGGTGGCCAGGTGGCCATCGGCAGCCGCATCACCCAGGTGCAGAAGGTGTTCGGCACGCTGTTCAATGCCGAACCCGGCTTTGCCCGTGATGGCAGCCAGTTCGATGTGCTGCTGGACGACAACGGCGAGCTCGCCCTTGGCACGCTCAAGCTGCTTGCCTTGCACACACCAGGGCATACCCCGGCCTGCATGACCTACCTGGTACAGGCCGGTGACGAGTGCGTCGCGTTCGTCGGCGACACCTTGTTCATGCCGGATTACGGCACGGCCCGCTGCGACTTCCCCGGGGCCGATGCGCGCACCCTGTACCGCTCGATCCAGCGCATCCTGGCCCTGCCGGATGCCACCCGCCTGTTCATGTGCCACGACTACCTGCCCGGAGGCCGTGCGTTGCGCTACATGACCACGGTGGGCGAACAGCGCGCCAGCAACATTCACATTCGCGACGGCATCAGCGAGGACTGCTTCGTGGCCATGCGCGAAGCCCGTGATGCCACCCTCGACATGCCGCAACTGATCCTGCCCTCGGTGCAGGTGAACATGCGCAGCGGCCAGTTGCCCGAGCCGGAAGACAACGGTGTGCGCTACCTGAAGATCCCGCTCAACAAGCTCTGAACCTGCTGCACCAGAATTATTATTAAAGGACGTACTGCCATGCCTGCCCCCTCCTCTGCCGCTGCCCGCGAGGTCAGCCACCACAAGGTGCTGATCGTCGGCGCCGGTGCCGCCGGAATCGCCACCGCCTCCAGCCTGCTGGCGCGTGATGCCTCGCTGGATATCGCGATCATCGACCCCGCCGACGTTCACTACTATCAACCTGGCTGGACCATGGTCGGCGCGGGCGTGTTCCGTGCAGCGTCCACCGCCCGCACCCTGGCCTCGACCGTGCCGGCGGCGGTCAGGTGGATCAAGGCCGCCGTGCGACAGTTCGACCCCCAGGCGCAGACCGTCAGCCTGGATGACGGGCGCCTGGTGAGTTACGAACAGCTGGTGGTATGCCCCGGGCTGCGGTTGGCCTGGGACGCCATCGACGGCCTGGTCGAGACCCTCGGCCAGAACGGCGTGACCTCCAATTACCGCTACGACCTGGCGCCCTACACCTGGCAGCTGGTGCAGGGCCTGAAGGAAGGCCGCGCCGTGTTCACCCAGCCACCTATGCCGATCAAGTGCGCCGGTGCTCCACAAAAAGCCCTGTACCTGTCGTGCGACCACTGGCTGCGCAGCGGGCGCCTGGGGGCGATCCAGGCGCAGTTCTTCAACGCCGGCAACGTGCTGTTCGGTGTCGCCGACTATGTGCCGGCGCTGATGGAATACATTGACCGTTACGGTGTGGACCTCAACTATTCACACCGGCTGGTGGCAGTGGACGGGTCGGGCAAGCGCGCGACCTTTCTGCGCACCCTGCCCGACGGCAGCAGCGAAACCGTGGTGCAGGCATTTGACATGCTGCATGTGGTACCGCCGCAGGTTTCGCCGGACTTCATCCGCAACAGCCCGCTGGCCGATGCGGCCGGTTGGCTCGAGGTCGACCCGGCCACCCTGCGCCATGCGCGCTACGGCAACATCCATGGCCTGGGCGATGTGATCAACACCAGCAATGCCAAGACGGCCGCCGCTGCCCGCAAGCAGGCGCCGGTGGTGGCCAACAACGTGCTGGTGGCACTGGGGCGCCTGTCCCGTCTGGCCGAATACGACGGCTACGGGTCGTGCCCGCTGACGGTGGAACGCGGCAGGATCGTGCTGGCCGAGTTCACCTACGGCGGCAAGCTGGCACCGAGTTTTCCGCGCTGGTTGCTCGACGGGCGCAGGCCAACGCGCCTGGCCTGGCTGCTCAAGGCGCGGATACTGCCGCCGCTGTACTGGCGCTGCATGCTCAAGGGGCGCGAATGGCTGGCCAAGCCGGTTGCGCGACTGCGTGAGGCGCGCCAGTGACAGAGCATGAACTGGTCGGCGCCGGTCTGGGCGCCCTCATTGGCATCATCCTGGCCCTGACGGGCGCCGGTGGCGGCATTCTTGCGGTGCCGCTGCTGGTGTTCGGCCTGGGCCTGAGCATGGTCGAGGCGGCCCCGGTCGGCCTGCTGGCGGTGGGCCTGGCGGCAGGTGTAGGTGCGGTGCTGGGGCTGCGTCAGGGGCTGGTGCGCTACCGGGCCGCGCTGTTCGTCGCGCTGATCGGCATGTGCGCTACCCCCTTCGGCCTGCTGCTGGCGCATCGCCTGCCCAATGCACCGCTGGCGCTGGGGTTCAGCGTGGTGCTGGTGTATGCCTGCGCACGCATGCTGCGCAAGGCCCGGCGCGAGCTGCGGGGCGAGCCGCCCTGTGCGGATCGTGCCCTGCAGCCCTGTGTGCTCAACCCGTTGCAGGGGCGCTTGCGCTGGACCCTGCCCTGCGCCCGCGCGTTGGCCTTCACCGGCTTGCTCAGCGGCCTGCTGTCCGGCCTGCTCGGGGTCGGTGGCGGGTTTGTGATCGTGCCTGCCCTGGGGCGCTACACCAACCTTGAGATGAAAAGCATCGTCGCCACGTCGCTGGCGGTGATCGCCCTGGTGTCGCTGGGCAGCGTGTTGAGCGCCAGCCTCAGCGGGGTGATGCACTGGGGTGTCGGCGTGCCGTTTGCCGGCGGTGCGGTGGCGGGCCTGGTGGTTGCGCGCCAGTTCGCCCACCGCCTGGCCGGGCCGCGTCTGCAACAGGGCTTTGCGCTGGTGGGGATAGCGGCTGCCCTGTTGCTGGCGGTCAACACCCTGGCGCGCTGAACGCCGCTCACTCGGCGAGCAGTTCGCCCTGCTCGTCGGCGCACAGCGCCAGCAGGTAGTCCCACACTACCCGCAGGCGCACCGACTTGTGCAGTTCGCGCCGGGTGCTGATCCAGTAGCTGCGCTGGATGGTTTCGCTGGGCAGCACGCGCACCAGGTGCGGGTCGTGGCGGGCCATGTAGTTGGGCAGTACCGCGATGCCCAGCCCGGCACGCGCCGCATGCTGCTGGGCGATCACGCTGGTGCTGCGAAACACCACGTTCGGTGCGCGGCAGAAGCTGTTGAGAAACAGCAACTGCTGGCTGAACAGCAGGTCGTCTACGTAGCCGATCCAGCTGTGCCGGGCCAGGTCTTCGCGGCTGTTGAGCGGCGCAGCCCTGGCCAGGTACTCGGGGCTGGCATACAGCGCCAGGCGGTAATCGGTGAGTTTTCGCGTGATCAACAGGTCGGCATGCGGGCGTTCCAGGTGAATGCTGATCTCTGCCTCGCGGTTGATGATGCTGACAAAGCGCGGCACTGCAACCAGCTCCACCTCCAGCCCGGGGTAGCGTTCGAACAGGCTGCCCATGCGCGGGGTGAAGAACATGATGCCGATGCCCTCGGTCACCCCCAGGCGAATCTTGCCCAGCGGCGTGATGGCCTGGGTGATCTCCTCCTGCGCCAGCAAGGCGACGTTCTCCATGGCTTCGGCGTGCTTGAGCAGGGCCTGCCCGGCCGGGGTCAGTTCATAGCCCTGGGCGTGCTGCACGAACAGTGCCGTGCCCAGGCTGCTCTCGATGCTCTCGATATGCCGGGCCACGGTGCTATGGGTGGTGTTGAGGCGCTTGGCGGCGGTCAGCAGGCGGCCGCTACGCTGCAACTCGAGAAAAAACCGCAGGTCATTCCAGTCGAACATGCTTTTCCTTGTGAATCAGAGGTTCACTTGCGTTGTTCTAAAACGCACAGCCGTTGCGTGAAATCTAACGTGTTCAACTCGAAAATAATCAATAACACTGGCCTGGACAAGAATAAAAATCAGGCGCGAGGTCTTCATGGCACCAGCCGATCATTCCTACGACTACGTGGTAGTCGGTGCCGGCCCTGCCGGCTGTCTACTGGCCAATCGGCTGTCTGCCGACCCTGGCTGCCGCGTGCTGCTGCTCGAAGCCGGCGGTCGCGACAACTACCCCTGGATCCACATTCCGGTGGGCTACCTCTATTGCATTGGCAACCCGCGTACCGACTGGTGCTTCAAGACCGAAGCGCAACCGGGGCTCGACGGTCGCAGCCTGGGCTACCCACGGGGCAAGGTGCTGGGCGGGTGTTCCTCGATCAACGGCATGATCTACATGCGCGGTCAGGCCCGCGACTACGATCACTGGGCCGAACAGGGCAATCCCGGGTGGGCCTGGAATGACGTGCTGCCACTGTTCAAGGCCAGCGAAAACCATTTTGGCGGCGCCAGCGAGCTGCATGGCAACGCTGGCGAATGGCGGGTCGAACGCCAGCGCTATTCGTGGGCGATCCTCGATGCGTTTCGCGAGGCGGCAGCCCAGAGCGGCATCGCCAGCATCGACGACTTCAACGGTGGGGATAACCAGGGCTGTGGATACTTTCAGGTCAACCAGCGCAGCGGCGTGCGCTGGAATGCGGCCAAGGCATTCCTGCGCCCCGTGCGCCACCGCCCCAACCTGACGGTGCTGACCGGCGTCGAGGTGGACAAGGTGCTGCTCGACAATGGTCGCGCTTCGGCCGTTCAGGCGCGCTGGCAGGGCAGCGAACAGCGTTACCTGGCCCGCCGCGAAATCATCCTGTGTGCCGGGGCGGTGGGCTCGCCGGGCATTCTTCAACGCTCCGGCATCGGCCCGCGGCCATTGCTGGAACGCCTAGGCATCCCGGTACTGCACGAATTGCCCGGCGTGGGCGGCAACCTGCAGGATCACCTGCAACTGCGCCTGATCTACAAGGTCAGCAACGTGCGCACCCTCAACCAGGTGGCCAACACCCACTGGGGAAAACTGGGCATGGGCCTGCGCTATCTGTATGACCGCAGCGGCCCGTTGGCCATGGCGCCGAGCCAGCTGGGGGCGTTCGTGCGCTCGCACCCCGAGCAGCCCACGCCCAACCTGCAGTACCACGTGCAGCCCCTGTCGCTGGACCGCTTCGGCGAGCCGCTGCACCGCTTTGCCGCATTTACCGCCTCGGTGTGCAACCTGCGCCCGCTCAGCCGCGGGCGTGTGGATATCCGCTCGGCCAACCCGGGCGATGCACCGGTCATCGACCCCAACTACCTCAGCGAGCCTGAAGACCTGCGCGTCGCCGCCCAGGCCATCCGCCTTACCCGACAGATCGTGCAGGCCCCTGCCCTCGCCGCTTTTGCACCGGTCGAATACCTGCCAGGCGCAGCACTCGATACCGAGGAGCAGTTGCAGCAGGCTGCCGGGCAGATCGGCACCACCATTTTCCACCCGGTAGGTACCTGCCGCATGGGCAACGGCCCGCTGGATGTGGTGGACGCACAGTTGCGCGTGCATGGCGTGGCGGGGTTGCGCATCGCCGATGCCTCGATCATGCCGCAGATCACCTCTGGCAATACCTGTTCACCCACCCTGATGATCGGCGAAAAGGCCGCGCAACTGATTCTTAAGGCCGCACCCGCAGCCAGCAACAGCAGTGGCAAGACCGCGTTAGCGACGCCCTGAGGGCGGCGTGCAGTGACGTCGGCAGCAGTCGGCCGGCGACGACAGTGGAACAACAACAAGAATCACTGTGCCCGCAAGGGCCGAGGACAGCACGATGTCGGACACTCTTCAACAGCAGGGCGCTGCAGCCGCGGGCAACAGCCGCCGCGAAGAACGCAAGATCATTTTCGCGTCATCCCTCGGGACGGTTTTCGAGTGGTATGACTTTTTTCTCTATGGGGCGCTGGCGGTCGTCATCAGCAAGCAGTTCTTCGCCGGGGTCAACGACACCACGGCGTTCATCTTCGCGCTGATGGCGTTCTCTGCCGGGTTTCTGGTAAGGCCCTTCGGCGCTCTGGTGTTCGGGCGCCTGGGCGACATGATCGGGCGCAAATACACCTTCCTGGTCACCATCGTGCTGATGGGCCTGTCGACCTTTGCGGTGGGCCTGCTGCCCAACTACGCCAGCATCGGCATTGCCGCGCCGATCATCCTGGTGGTGCTGCGCATGCTCCAGGGCCTGGCCCTGGGCGGCGAATACGGCGGCGCGGCCACCTATGTGGCCGAGCACGCGCCGCCCGGCAAGCGCGGCTTTCACACCGGGTTCATCCAGTCCACCGCTACCCTCGGCCTGCTGCTTTCGCTGCTGGTGGTGCTGGGCAGCCGTTACCTCACGGGCGACCAGTTCGAGGTATGGGGCTGGCGCCTGCCGTTTTTGCTGTCGATCGTGCTGCTGGGTATCTCCACCTGGATCCGCATGAGCATGCACGAGTCGCCGGCCTTCGTGAAAATGAAAGCCCAGGGCAAGACCAGCAAGTCGCCGATTCGTGAGTCGTTCGGCTCGTGGGCCAACCTCAAGATCGTGCTCACCGCACTGTTCAGCATCAACGCCGGCCAGGCGGTGACCTTCTACACCGCGCAGTTCTACGTGCTGTTCTTCATGACCCAGATGCTCAAGATGGACCCGGCCCAGGCCAATACCCTGCTGATCATCAGCGTGGTGATCGGCGCGCCGTTCTTCGTGTTCTTCGGCTGGCTGTCGGACCGGATCGGGCGCAAGCCGATCCTGATGCTCGGCCTGCTGCTGGCCACCGTGCTGTACTTCCCGCTGTTCAAGGGCCTGAGCCACTACGCCAACCCGCAGATCGACGCGGCCAGCCGCCAGGCGCCGATCGTGGTGATGGCCGACCCGCAGGGCTGCACCTTCCAGTTCGACCCGGTGGGCAAGGCACGTTTCGACAGCACCTGCGACAAGGTCAAGACCTTCCTGGTCAAGCAGGGCCTGCCGTACAGCTCGCAATCGGTGCCTGCCGGTACCGAGGTGGTGGTGACCATCGGCGAGCAGCGTATCGACGGCTTCGACGAAGCGGCCATGCGTGCGGCCATCGAAAAGGCTGGCTACCCGGCCAAGGCAGACCCGGCCAACGTGAACCAGCCGATGGTGGTGCTGCTGATCGTGGTGATGATCCTGATCGCGACCATGACCTATGGTCCGCTGGCGGCGGTGATGGTGGAGCTGTTCCCCACGCGCATCCGCTACACCTCGATGTCGCTGCCGTATCACATCGGCAATGGCTGGTTCGGCGGCTTCCTGCCGACGGTATCGTTCGCGCTGGTGGTGTATACCGGGGATATCTTCTACGGGCTGTGGTACCCGGTGCTGATTACCGGGGTGAGCCTGGTGGTGGGGATCTTCTGCCTGAAGGAGACCAACAAGGTGGACCTGGACAAGGTGTGAAAGGGACTTAAGTAATCCACAAAAAAACCGGCCTAAAAGCCGGTTTTTTTATCGCGCGAAAAAACTTATGCACGATTTTCGCAAAACAGTCATACAGAGAAATAAGCAGTTAAATCATAAGGTTAGCGAATTTTTCTGAAAGAAATCCAAATACTGTACACACGTTATCCACAGAACGGTCAGGTCACCGGCTGGGCGTCGTCGGGGGCGTGCGCCGGCAGCGAACCGAGGTCGCGCTGGGTCTGCTCGTTCCATGCCGCCGCACGGTCGTTGAGCGCTGCGATGGCGCGTGGCCCGGTGCCTTCGGCATACATAGGCTCGCCGATCACCACCTCGATGGTGCCGGCGCGCTTGCCCAGCCTTCCTTGGGCCAGTACTTGCCGGCGTTGTGCGCGATCGGCAGCACCGGCAGGTTGGCATTAACCGCCAGCGCGGTACCGCCACGGGAGAACTTGCCGATCTTGCCGAACGGCACGCGGGTACCCTCCGGGAAGATCAGCACCCACACACCGTCCTTGAGCAGCTTGTCGCCTTCGGTGGCCACCTGCTTGAGCGCAGCCTTGGGATTGTCGCGGTCGATGGCGATGGGCCGCAGCATGGCCATGGCCCAGCCGAAGAACGGCACGTACAGCAGTTCGCGCTTGAGCACCTGGCTCAAGGGCTGGAAATAGGCGGAGAGGAAAAACGTCTCCCAGGTGCTCTGGTGATTGGAGAGGATCACGCAGGGTTGCGCCGGAATGTTCTCGGCCCCGGTGACGTTCACCCGAATGTTCAGGAAAACACGCACCAGCACCAGCGCAAAACGGCACCAGTACACATTGATGAAGCGGTAACGGGCGCGGAACGAAAGGAACGGCGCGATAAAGAAGCTCAGGGTGCACCACAGCAACGAGCTGGTACCCAGCAGCAGGTAAAAAAGAAAAATTCTGATCGCCTGCAGGATCGACATAGCGGAATGTACCGTTGCGGGCTAACCCGCCTGTGTGTGGATAAGTGCACTGGCGATCGACGCCAGGTCATCGAAAATCAGCGTTGCCTCGGGCACACCCTTGCTCAGGGTCTGCTCGCCTTTGCCGGTCCTTACCAGAACCGGTTGTGCATCGACGGCGCGCGCGGCTTCCAGGTCACCCTTGCTGTCACCCACGAACCACACCCCGGCCAGGTCGACCGCGTAATGGTTGGCAATGGTGCGCAGCATGCCCGGCCTGGGCTTGCGGCAATCGCAGCCGTCGTCCGGGCCATGCGGGCAATAGACGATCAGGCCCACCTCGCCGCCCTGCGCCGCCACCAGCTCGCGCAGGCGCGCGTGCATGGCGTCGAGGGTGGCCAGGCTGTAATAGCCACGGGCGATGCCCGACTGGTTGGTGGCCACCGCCACCGTCCAGCCGGCCTTGCTCAGCTGCGCAATGGCCTCGATCGAACCCGGGATGGGAATCCACTCGTCCAGCGACTTGATGTAGGCGTCGGAGTCCTGGTTGATCACCCCGTCCCGATCGAGAATCAGCAGCTTCACGTCCTACCCCAGCAGCGAGATGTCGGCCACGCCCAGGAACAGGCCGCGCAGGCGGCTGAGCAGGGCATAACGGTTGGCTCGCACGTTGGCGTCGTCGGCGTTGACCATCACCGCCTCGAAGAACGCATCCACCGGCTCGCGCAGCGCGGCCAGGCGCGCCAGCGACTCGCTGTACTGACGCGCAGCGGCCATCGGTTGTACCGCCTGATCGGCCTGTTGAATGGCCGAGTACAGCGAGAACTCGTTGGCGTTGTCGAAGTACTTGGGCTCTACCGAGGTCGCCACCGAACCTTCGGCCTTGCTCAGCAGGTTGGACACACGCTTGTTCACCGCAGCCAGGGCTGCGGCTTCCGGCAGCTTGCGGAACGCCTGCACGGCTTGCACGCGCTGGTCGAAGTCCAGTGCCGAGCCTGGCTTGAGCGCACGTACCGAGAGGTAGGTGGCCACGTCGATGCCTTCATCTTCGTAACGCGCACGCAGGCGGTCGAAGACGAATTCCAGCACCTGCTCGCTCAGGCCGGCAGCCTTGACCTTGGCACCGAACTGGGCGACGGCGACGTTCACCGCCTCGTTCAGGTCCAGGTCCAGCTGCTTCTCGATCAGGATACGCAGCACGCCCAGGGCGGCGCGGCGCAGGGCATAGGGGTCCTTGCTGCCGGTTGGCAGCATGCCGATGCCGAAGATGCCGACCAGGGTGTCGAGCTTGTCGGCGATGGCCACGGCCGCACCGGTCAGGGTCGAGGGCAGTTCGGCACCGGCACCGCGCGGCATGTACTGCTCGTTCAGGGCCAGGGCGACGTCTTCGGGCTCGCCGTCGTTGAGGGCGTAGTAGTAGCCGGCAACGCCCTGCATTTCAGGGAACTCGCCAACCATCTCGGTGGCCAGGTCGCACTTGGACAGCAGGCCGGCACGCGCCGCGCGCTGGGCGTCGCCGCCGATGCGCTGGGCAATGAACGCAGCCAGCTTGGCCACGCGCTCGGCCTTGTCGAACACGCTGCCCAGCTGTGCCTGGAACACCACGTTCTGCAGGCGCTCGTTGAAGCTTTCGAGCTTCTGCTTCTTGTCCTGCTTGAAGAAGAACTCGGCGTCGGTCAGGCGCGGGCGCACGACCTTCTCGTTGCCTTCGATGATCTGCTTCGGATCGCGGCTCTCGATGTTGGCCACGGTGATGAAGCGCGGCAGCAGCTTGCCGTCCACGTCCAGCAGGCAGAAGTACTTCTGGTTGTCCTGCATGGTGGTGATCAGGGCTTCCTGCGGCACCTCGAGGAAACGCTCCTCGAACGAGCACACCAGCGGCACCGGCCATTCGACCAGCGCGGTCACTTCGTCAAGCAGGGCCGGCGGCACGATCGCGGTGCCTTCCTGCAGGGTGGCCAGTTCGGCGGTGCGTTTGCTGATCAGCTCGCGGCGCTCGTTGGCGTCGGCCAGCACATAGGCAGCGCGCAGGTCGGCCAGGTAGTTGGCAGGCGAGGTGATGCGCACGGCTTCAGGGTGGTGGAAGCGGTGGCCACGCGAGTCGCGGCCGGCCTTCTGGGCGAGGATGGTGCAATCGATGACCTGGTCACCGAGCAGCATCACCAGCCACTGGGTCGGACGTACGAACTCTTCCTTGCGTGCACCCCAGCGCATGCGCTTGGGAATCGGCAGGTCGTTGAGCGAGTCTTCGACGATGGTCGGCAGCAGGCTGGCGGTCGGCTTGCCGACGATGTTCTGGCTGTAGCGCAGCTTCGGCCCGCTCTGGTCGATTTCACTGAGGTCCACGCCGCACTTCTTGGCAAAACCCAGGGCGGCCTGGGTCGGGTTGCCGTCGGCGTCGAACGCGGCCTGGCGTGGCGGGCCGTCGAGGTTGACGCTGCGGTCCGGCTGCTGGGTGGCCAGGGCGGTGATCAGCACCGCCAGGCGACGTGGCGCGGCGTACACGGTCTTGCTCTCGAAGCTCAGGCCGGCCGCTTGCAGGCCCTTGTCGATGCCGGCCAGGAAGGCTTCGGCCAGGGTGTTCAGGGCCTTGGGTGGCAGCTCTTCGGTGCCCAGTTCTACCAGGAAATCTTGAGCACTCATTGTGCAGCCTCCAGCTTGGCCAATACTTCGTCACGCAGGTCCGGGGTCGCCATCGGGAAGCCCAGCTTGGCACGGGCCAGCAGGTAGGCCTGGGCCACGGCACGCGCCAGGGTGCGCACGCGCAGGATGTACTGCTGACGCGCGGTCACCGAGATGGCGCGGCGTGCATCCAGCAGGTTGAAGGTGTGCGAGGCCTTGAGCACCATTTCATAGCTTGGCAGCGGCAGCGGCTGGTCCAGTTCGATCAGGCGCTTGGCCTCGCTCTCGTAGAAGTCGAACAGTTCGAACAGCTTGTCGACGTTGGCGTGCTCGAAGTTGTAGGTGGACTGCTCCACCTCGTTCTGGTGGAACACGTCGCCGTAGGTCACCTTGCCGAACGGGCCGTCGGCCCATACCAGGTCGTAGACCGAGTCCACGCCCTGCAGGTACATGGCCAGGCGCTCCAGACCGTAGGTGATCTCGCCGGTGACCGGGTAGCACTCGATGCCGCCGGCCTGCTGGAAGTAGGTGAACTGGGTCACTTCCATACCGTTGAGCCAGACTTCCCAGCCCAGGCCCCAGGCGCCCAGGGTCGGCGACTCCCAGTTGTCTTCGACGAAGCGGATGTCGTGCACCAGCGGGTCCAGGCCCACGTGCTTGAGCGAGCCCAGATACAGTTCCTGGAAGTTGTCCGGGTTCGGCTTCAGGACCACCTGGAACTGATAGTAGTGCTGCAGGCGGTTGGGGTTTTCGCCGTAGCGGCCGTCAGTCGGGCGACGACTGGGCTGCACATAAGCGGCGTTCCAGGTTTCCGGGCCGATGGCGCGCAGGAAGGTGGCGGTATGAAAAGTGCCGGCGCCTACTTCCATATCGTAGGGCTGAAGTACCACACAACCTTGCTCGGCCCAGTACTGCTGCAGGGCGAGGATCAGGTCTTGGAAGGTACGCACGGCTGGCGTAGGCTGGCTCACGAAATTCACCTTTTCCAGGGCTGCGAATATAAAGAGCGGGAGTATAACCCGATTCGCCCCCGCCTCTACCCTTGGAGCCTTATGCCACGCTGCTTTTGGTGTACCGATGATCCGTTGTACCAGGCCTACCACGACAGCGAGTGGGGCACGCCCCAGCGCGAGCCTGGCGCGCTGTTCGAAATGCTGCTGCTCGAAGGCTTTCAGGCCGGGTTGTCGTGGATCACGGTGCTGAAGAAGCGCGAGCGCTACCGTGAGGTGCTGTTCGGCTTCGACCCGCAGCGCCTGGCGCAGATGACCGATGCCGAGATCGAGGAGCGCATGCTCGACCCCGGCATCATCCGCAACCGCCTCAAGCTCAACGCCGCGCGGCGCAACGCCAGGGCCTGGCTGGCGCTGGACGAGCCGGCGCAGTGGCTCTGGTCGTTCGTCGGCGGGGTGCCGAAAATCAATCATTTTAGCCAGCGCAACGAGGTGCCGGCCGTGACCGACGAGGCCACGGCCATGAGCAAGGCCCTGAAGAAGGCCGGCTTCACCTTTGTCGGGCCGACCATCTGCTATGCCTTCATGCAGGCCACTGGCATGGTCATGGATCACACCACCGATTGCGATCGTTACGCCGCCCTGCGCCGCTGACGGTTACAATGCGCGGCTTGCAGAAGGAGGAACCTGCCTGTGGATAAGTTCAAGGGCGCCTTGATGGTCGGGGCGTTGCGATTGTTTGCCAAGTTGCCCTGGGGCGCGGTGCAGCGGGTTGGCGCGGCCATCGGCTGGATCATGTGGAAGGTGCCCAACAGCTCGCGCAACGTGGTGCGCATCAACCTGGCCAAGTGTTTCCCCGAGATGGACCCGGCCGAACGCGAGCGCCTTGTGGGCCGCACGCTGATGGACATCGGCAAGTCGTTCACCGAAAGCGCCTGTGCGTGGATCTGGCCGGCGCAGCGCTCCATCGACCTGGTGCGCGAGGTCGAGGGCCTGGAGGTGCTGCACGAGGCACTGGCGTCGGGCAAGGGCGTGGTGGGCATCACCAGCCACCTGGGCAACTGGGAAGTGCTCAACCACTTCTATTGCAGCCAGTGCAAGCCGATCATCTTCTACCGCCCGCCCAAGCTCAAGGCGGTGGATGACCTGCTGCGCGAACAGCGCGTGCAACTGGGCAACCGCGTGGCGGCGTCGACCAAGGAAGGCATCCTCAGCATCATCAAGGAAGTGCGCAAGGGCGGCCAGGTGGGCATTCCGGCCGACCCGGAGCCGGCGGAATCGGCGGGGGTGTTCGTGCCGTTCTTTGCCACCAAGGCACTGACCAGCAAGTTCGTGCCGAACATGCTGGCCGGTGGCAAGGCGGTGGGGGTGTTCCTGCATGCGTTGCGCCTGCCGGACGGTTCGGGCTTCAAGGTGATCCTGGAAGCGGCGCCGGATGCGATGTACAGCACCGACGTGGAGACCTCGGCGGCGGCCATGAGCAAGGTGGTGGAGCGTTATGTACGGGCGTATCCAAGCCAGTACATGTGGAGCATGAAGCGCTTCAAGAAGCGCCCGCCGGGCGAGACGCGCTGGTACTGAGTGCCCCTTCGCCGGCAATGCCGGCTCCTACAGGCGATTTGCGTAGGAGCCGGCATTGCCGGCGAATGAAGCGACGCGCGCTCAGGCCTTGTCGAGCTTCCTGAGAAACACCGTCATCTCCTTCTCCGCCTGCTTGTCCCCATGCGCCTGCGCTGCAGCCAGCCCTTCGGTCCAGGCCTGGCGCGCGCCGGCCACGTCGCCCTGCACCTGATACGCCTTGCCCAGCAGCTTCCACGCCGCCGAGTACTTGGGGTCGAACTCCACGCAGCGGCGCAGGTGCAGCGCGGCCTCTGCGCCGTTGCCCTCATCCAGCCAGGCCTTGCCCAGGCCGAAGCGCAGCAGCGAGTTATCCACACCCTTGGCCAGCATCTTTTCCAGTGATTCGCGCATTCCGGTTTCTCCCTAGAAGAAGCTCAGGCCCACGTGGAACAGCTTCTCCACGTCGCGGATGTACTTTTTATCCACAACGAACAGGATCACGTGGTCGCCGGACTCGATCACCGTGTCGTCGTGGGCGATCAGCACCTGCTCGTCGCGGATGATCGCACCGATGGTGGTGCCCGGCGGCAGCGCGATGTCCTCGATGGCCTTGCCGATCACCTTGCTCGACTTCGAATCGCCGTGGGCAATGGCCTCGATGGCTTCGGCCGCGCCACGGCGCAGCGAGTGCACGCTGACGATGTCACCGCGGCGCACGTGGGCCAGCAAGGTGCCGATGGTGGCCTGCTGCGGGCTGATGGCGATGTCGATCTCGCCGCCCTGCACCAGGTCGACATAGGCCGGGTTGTTGATGATGGTCATCACCTTCTTCGCGCCCAGGCGCTTGGCCAGTAGCGAGGACATGATGTTGGCTTCGTCATCGTTGGTCAGGGCCAGGAAGATGTCGGCGTCGGCGATGTTCTCTTCCAGCATCAAGTCGCGGTCCGAGGCGCTGCCCTGCAGCACCACCGTGCTGTCGAGGGTGTCGGACAGATAGCGGCAACGGGCCGCGTTCATCTCGATGATCTTGACCTGGTAGCGGCTCTCGATGGCCTCGGCCAGGCGTTCGCCGATCTGCCCGCCGCCGGCAATCACCACGCGCTTGTTGGTTTCGTCGATGCGGCGCAGCTCGCCCATCACTGCGCGGATGTGGTTTTTGGCGGCGATGAAGAACACCTCGTCGTCGGCCTCGATCACCGTGTCGCCCTGTGGCTTGATCGGCCGGTCGCGACGGAAGATCGCCGCCACGCGGGTGTCCACGTTGGGCATGTGCTCGCGGATCTGGCGCAGCTGCTGGCCCACCAGCGGGCCGCCGTAGTAGGCCTTGACCGCCACCAGCTGGACCTTGCCCTCGGCGAAGTCGATCACCTGCAGGGCGCCGGGGTGCTCGATCAGGCGCTTGATGTAATGGGTGACCACCTGTTCGGGGCTGATCAGCACGTCGACCGGGATCGCCTCGTTGTTGAACAGGCCGCTGCGGGTCAGATACGCCGACTCGCGAACCCGGGCAATCTTGGTCGGGGTGTGGAACAGGGTGTAGGCCACCTGGCAGGCGACCATGTTGGTCTCGTCGCTGTTGGTCACCGCCACCAGCATGTCGGCATCATCCGCACCGGCCTGGCGCAGCACCGTCGGCAGCGAGGCGCGGCCCTGCACGGTGCGGATGTCGAGGCGATCGCCCAGATCGCGCAGGCGGTCGCCATCGGTGTCGACCACGGTGATGTCGTTGGCTTCGCTGGCCAGGTGCTCGGCCAGCGTGCCGCCGACCTGCCCCGCGCCCAGGATGATGATCTTCATCCGCTCTCCCTTGTGCTGGTTAGTGTCCGCGAACGGCGGCGATCTTGATCAGCTTGGCATAGTAGAAGCCATCGTGGCCGCCTTCCTGCGCGAGCAACTGCCGGCCATGGGGCTGGCGGATGCCGGCCTCGGTGGCCAGGTCCAGCTCGCGCGCGCCCGGCGTGCGGGCCAGGAACGCCTCGATCACTTCGGTGTTCTCGGTCGGCAGGGTCGAGCAGGTGGCGTAGAGCAGGATGCCGCCCACTTCGAGGGTTGGCCACAGCGCGTCGAGCAACTCGCCCTGCAGGCTGGCCAGGGCAGCGATGTCATCGGCCTGGCGGGTCAGCTTGATGTCCGGGTGGCGACGGATCACACCGGTGGCCGAGCAAGGGGCGTCCAGCAGGATGCGCTGGAAGGTCTTGCCGTCCCACCAGCTGGCGGTGTCGCGGGCATCGCAGGCGATCAACTGGGCCTCCAGGCCCAGGCGGTCGAGGTTTTCACGCACGCGGGTCAGGCGCTTGGCTTCCAGGTCGATGGCCACCACCGCCTCCAGCCCGGCATGCGCCTCGAGCAGGTGGCAGGTCTTGCCGCCGGGGGCGCAGCAGGCGTCGAGCACGCGCTGGCCGGGCGCCAGGTCGAGCAGGTCGGCGGCCAGCTGCGCGGCTTCGTCCTGCACGCTGATCCAGCCCTGTTCGAAGCCCGGCAAACCGCGCACGTCGCAGGCCTCGGCGAGCAGGATACCGTCACGGCTGTACGTGCACGGCGCGGCATCGATGCCGGCTTCGCGCAGCAGGCCCAGGTAGGCATCGCGGCTGTGGTGGCGGCGGTTGACCCGCAGGATCATCGGCGGGTGGGCATTGTTGGCGGCGCAGATGGCTTCCCACTGCTCGGGCCAGAACGCCTTGAGCGACTTCTGCAGCCAGCGCGGGTGCGCGGTGCGCACCACCGGGTCGCGTTCGAGTTCGGCAAGCATCTCGCTGCTCTCGCGCTGGGCGCGGCGCAGCACGGCATTGAGCAGGGCCTTGGCCCAGGGCTTTTTCAGCTTGTCGGCGCACCCGACCGTTTCGCCGATGGCGGCGTGGGCCGGCACGCGGGTGTACAGCAGCTGGTAGAGGCCCACCAGCAGCAACGCCTCGACATCCGCGTCGGCGGCCTTGAACGGCTTTTGCAGCAGGCGCTCGGCCAGTGCCGACAGGCGTGGCTGCCAGCGTGCTGTACCGAAGGCCAGGTCCTGGGTGAGGCCGCGATCGCGGGCCTCGACCTTGTCCAGCTGGGCGGGCAGCGAACTGTTGAGCGAGGCCTTGCCGCTGAGCACGGCGGCCAGGGCGCGGGCGGCGGCCAGACGCGGGTTCATTGGCCCAGCACCGTGCCGCTGGCGAATTTTTCGCGGCGGCTGTTGTACAGGTCGCTGAAGTTCAGCGCCTTGCCGCCGGGCAGTTGCAGGCGGGTCAGGCACAGCGCCTGCTCGCCGCAGGCCACGATCAGGCCGTCCTTGCTGGCAGACAGGATCTCGCCCGGCGTGCCCTTGCCATCGGCCAGGCGCGCACCCAGCACCTTGAGGGTTTCGCCGCCCAGGGTGCTGTGGCAGATCGGCCACGGGTTGAAGGCGCGGATCAGGCGCTCCAGTTCCTCGGCGGGGCGCGACCAGTCCAGACGCGCCTCGTCCTTGTTCAGCTTGTGGGCATACGTGGCCAGCGCGTCGTCCTGCACTTCGCCGTGCAGGGTGCCCGCGCCCAGGCCGTCGATGGCCTGCAGCACCGCGGGCGGGCCCAGTTCGGCCAGGCGATCGTGCAGGCTGCCGCCGGTGTCGCTGGCGCTGATCGGGGTGCTGACCTTGAGCAGCATCGGCCCGGTGTCCAGGCCGGCCTCCATGCGCATGACCGTCACGCCGCTTTCGGCGTCGCCGGCCTGCACCGCGCGCTGGATCGGCGCGGCGCCGCGCCAGCGTGGCAGCAACGAGGCGTGGCTGTTGATGCAGCCCAGGCGCGGAATATCCAGCACCGCCTGGGGCAGGATCAGGCCGTAGGCCACCACCACCATCAGGTCGGGCTTGAGTGCGGCCAGCTCGGCCTGCGCCTCGGGGCTGCGCAGCGTCGGCGGTTGCAGCACCGAGATGGCGTTATCCACAGCCAGCTGCTTGACCGGGCTGGGCATCAGCTTCTGGCCACGGCCGGCCGGGCGGTCTGGCTGGGTGTAGACCGCGACGATTTCATGGGGGCTGGCCAGCAGGGCCTTGAGGTGTTCGGCGGCAAACTCGGGGGTGCCCGCGAAGACGATGCGCATGCAGTTCTCGCTTAAAAAGAAAAAGGCTTGCCGGAGCAAGCCTTCTGGAATGAGGGATCAAGCGTTCTGGCGGTGCTGCTTTTCCAGTTTCTTCTTGATGCGGTCGCGCTTGAGGTTCGACAGGTAGTCGACGAACAGCTTGCCGTTGAGGTGGTCGCATTCGTGCTGGATGCACACGGCCAGCAGGCCTTCGGCGATCAGTTCGAAGGGCTTGCCGTCGCGATCCAGGGCCTTGACCCTGACCTTCACCGGGCGGTCGACGTTCTCGTAGAAGCCGGGTACCGACAGGCAGCCTTCCTGATACTGGTCCATGTCGTCGGTGAGCATTTCCAGCTCGGGGTTGATGAAGACCCGCGGTTCGCTGCGGTCTTCGCTCAGGTCCATGACCACCACGCGCTTGTGCACGTTGATCTGGGTGGCGGCCAGGCCGATGCCAGGGGCTTCGTACATGGTTTCAAACATGTCATCGATCAACTGACGGATGCTGTCGTCCACTTCCGTCACCGGTTTGGCGATGGTGCGCAGGCGCGGGTCCGGGAATTCGAGGATGTTCAAGATGGCCATAAGCGTATGAGCTGCACTGTGCGATGGGTTGCAAACATGAATGCACATAATAAAGGTATTCGGCGCGTTCGGCACCCTTCTCAAGGTCGGCTAGGGTTTTGAAGGCGACTGGCGGCCCGCACCGGGCGGCGAGTTGTCAAACTATTATCAACAGAGTTATCCACAGGTTTTCACGCGTGGCTGACCCGCCTTCGATCAAGGATGATCCGATGCCCCTCCCGCCTGTTGCGGCGTGCTCGCCGGTTGAACTCGAGGCACGTCTGCGCCTGCACCGCCTTCCCGATATCGGGCCAAAGGGCTTTGGCCTGTTGCTGGAAGCCTTTGGCAGCGCGGCCGCCGCGCTTGATGCGCCCGCCACACAATGGCGGGCGCTGGGCCGCAGCCCGGCCAGCATAACGGCCCGCCACAGTGCCGAGGCTTACGCCGGCGCAGCGGCTGCAATGGCCTGGCTAGAGCGGCCCGGGCAGTATTTGCTGATGTGGGACGCCCCCACCTACCCTGGCTTGCTGGCCGAGCTTTGCGATGCCCCGCCCCTTCTGTTCATTGCCGGCGACCCGACGATTCTGGAGCAGCCGCAGCTGGCCATCGTCGGCAGCCGGCGTGCTTCACGCCCGGCCCTGGACACCGCGGCCGCGTTTTCCAGGCAACTGGCCCAGGCCGGTTTCGTGATTACCAGCGGCCTGGCGCTGGGGGTCGACGGTGCCGCTCACCAGGCTGCAATGGATGCTGGCGGACGCACTATCGGCGTGCTCGGCACCGGCCTGCAAAAACTTTATCCACAGCGACATCATGCCCTCGCGCAGGCCATGGCCGAGCGCGGTAGCGCAGTGGTCTCGGAGTTCCCGCTGGATGCCGGACCGGTGGCGGCCAACTTCCCGCGGCGCAATCGCATCATCAGCGGGCTGTCGCTCGGCGTGCTGGTGGTGGAGGCCAGCCTGGCCAGCGGTTCGCTGATCACCGCGCGCCTGGCGGCCGAACAGGGGCGCGAGGTGTACGCGATTCCTGGCTCCATCTACCATCCGGGGGCCAGGGGTTGCCATCAATTGATACGTGATGGCGCGATGCTGGTGGAGAGCATAGAGCAGATTCTGGAAAGTTTGCGTGGCTGGCAGAACCTTCCGTCGGCCGCCCCCGAGCCGGTGGTGCACCAGCTGCTGGGATTGCTGCTGGCGGCGCCGCACACCACCGAGGCGTTGGCGCTGGCCAGCGGTCAGGCCCTGCCCCAGGTGCTGGCCACGCTCACCGAACTGGAGCTGGACGGGCGTGTGTGCAGTGACGCGGGGCGTTGGTTTGCCCGGCCGGGCTAAGTACACTGCGTACCAGCCTTTGAACGCGGAGTGACAACGATGGTGAACAGTTGGCGTGTGCAACAAGCCGCGCGGGAAATTCGGGCGGGTGCGGTACTGGCCTATCCGACCGAGGCGGTCTGGGGCCTGGGCTGTGACCCGTGGAACGAGGAGGCGGTGGACCGCCTGCTGGCGCTCAAGTCCCGCTCGGTGAACAAGGGGCTGATCCTGATTGCGGACAACATCCGCCAGTTCGACTTCTTGTTCGAGGACTTCCCCGAGCTGTGGCTGGACCGCATGGCCAGCACCTGGCCGGGGCCCAATACCTGGCTGGTGCCGCACCAGGGCATGTTGCCGGAATGGATCACCGGCGTGCATGACACCGTGGCGCTGCGGGTCAGCGACCACCCGGTGGTGCGCGACCTGTGTTCGCTGGTGGGCCCGCTGGTGTCGACCTCGGCCAACCCGCAGGGCCGGCCGGCAGCGCGCTCGCGCCTGCGCGTGGAACAGTACTTCCACGGGCAGCTGGATGTGATCCTGGGCGGCAGCCTGGGCGGGCGGCGCAACCCGAGCGTGATTCGCGACCTGGCCACGGGGCAGGTGGTGAGAGCGGGGTGACCCCATTCGCCGGCAAGGCCGGCTCCTACAGGCGCGCCAACGTCTGTAGGAGCCGGCCTTGCCGGCGAAGCATTCAGCGCCGATTCAGGGCAACAACACCGTAGACCCCACCGTCCGCCGCGCCGACAGCTCTGCCTGAGCCTTGGCCGCCTCGGCCAGCGGATAGCGCTGCTGGATATCCACAGCCAGCTTGCCGCTGGCGATCATTTCGAACAGCTCGTCGGCCATCGCCTGGGTGTTCTCGGCATTGTTGGCATAGCTGGCCAGCGTCGGCCGGGTCACATACAGCGAGCCCTTCTGCGCCAGGATCCCCAGGTTGACTCCGCTCACCGCGCCCGACGCATTGCCGAAGCTCACCATCAGCCCGCGCGGCGCCAGGCAGTCCAGCGAGGTCAGCCAGGTGTCCTGGCCCACGCCGTCGTACACCACCGGGCACTTCTTGCCGCCGGTCAGCTCCAGCACGCGCTGCGCCACGTCTTCACGGCTGTAGTCGATGGTTTCCCATGCACCCAGGGCCTTGGCCCGCGCCGCCTTCTCCGGCGAGCTCACGGTACCGATCAGCTTCACGCCCAGGGCCTTGGCCCACTGGCAGGCCAGCGAACCCACCCCACCGGCGGCGGCATGGAACAGCACCGTCTGGCCGGCCTGCAGCGCGTAGGTCTGGCGCAGCAGGTACTGCACGGTCAGGCCCTTGAGCATCACCGCGGCGGCCTGCTCGAAGCTGATGCTCTCGGGCAGCTTCACCAGGTTGGCCTCAGGCAGCGTGTGCACCTCGCTGTAGGCACCCAGCGGACCGCCAGCGTAGGCCACCCGATCGCCCACCTTGATCCGCGTCACGCCCTCGCCCACCGCCTCGACCACGCCGGCAGCTTCGGTGCCCAGGCCCGAGGGCAGTGCCGGCGGCGCGTACAGCCCGCTGCGGAAATAGGTTTCGATGAAGTTCAGACCAATGGCGTGGTTGCGCACGCGGACCTGTTGCGGGCCGGGCGCGGCGGGTTCGAAGTCGACCAGGGTCAATACCTCGGGGCCGCCATGCTGGCTGAACTGGATACGCTTGGCCATCTGCACTCTCCTGCTGGATCCGGGAAAACCCCTATCGGACGCCTTTGCTTGATCGCCGTCAACTGCGGGTGGCCTGCCGCCGGTGGTATGCTACGCGCCGAATTCAGCGCCGGCCCCCGCCTGGCCCTGCCCTAGCCCGTTTCCAAGGTGACCTGATGACTACCCGCACCGAGGCCGTGAAGGCCTACCTGCTCGACCTGCAAGACCGGATTTGCGCCGCCCTGGAAAGCGAAGACGGCGGCGCCCGCTTCGTCGAGGACGCCTGGGTACGCGAAGCCGGTGGCGGTGGGCGCACGCGGGTGATCGGCGAAGGCAACGTCATCGAAAAAGGCGGGGTCAACTTCTCGCACGTGTTCGGCAGCGGCCTGCCGCCGTCTGCCAGCGCGCACCGCCCCGAACTTGCTGGCCGTGGTTTCGAGGCGCTGGGGGTGTCGCTGGTGATCCATCCGCACAACCCCCATGTACCGACCTCCCACGCCAACGTGCGCTTCTTCATTGCCGAGAAGGAAGGTGAAGAGGCGGTATGGTGGTTCGGCGGCGGCTTCGACCTCACGCCCTACTACGCCCACGAAGAAGACTGCATCCACTGGCACCGCGTGGCCGAGCAGGCCTGCGCACCGTTCGGCGCCGATGTGTACCCGCGCTACAAGGCCTGGTGCGACCGCTACTTCCACCTCAAGCACCGGGGCGAGCCGCGGGGCATCGGCGGCTTGTTCTTCGACGACCTGAACGAGTGGGACTTCGACACCTGCTTCGCCTTCATCCGCGCCATCGGCGATGCCTACGTCGAGGCCTACCTGCCCATCGTGCAGCGGCGCAAGGCGCAGCCGTACACCACCCAGCAGCGTGAATTCCAGGAGTTCCGCCGCGGGCGCTACGTGGAATTCAACCTGGTGTACGACCGTGGCACCCTGTTCGGCCTGCAATCGGGCGGCCGTACCGAGTCGATCCTGATGTCGCTGCCGCCGCAGGTGCGCTGGGGCTATGACTGGAAGGCTGCGCCGGGCAGCGAAGAAGCACGCCTGACCGAGTACTTCCTGCAGGACCGCGACTGGCTGGGCCTGGACAAGGCCGGTCACTGAACCCATTGTGGATAACGTGCCCGATTCGCCGGGCGGACTCAGGAAACGCGTCATGGACCAGTACGTTGTATTCGGCAACCCGATCGGCCACAGCAAGTCGCCGCTGATTCACCGGCTGTTCGCCGACCAGACCGGCCAGCAGCTGGAGTACAACACCCTGCTGGCGCCGCTGGACGACTTCAGCATGTGCGCGCTGGGCTTCTTCAAGCAGGGCAGTGGCGCCAACGTCACCGTGCCCTTCAAGGAGGAAGCCTACCGCCTGGTGGGTGACGGCCTGACCGCACGCGCCTGGCGAGCCGGGGCGGTGAACACGCTGACCCGGCTGCCCGACGGCAGCCTGCAGGGCGACAACACCGACGGTGCCGGCCTGGTGCGCGACCTCACGGTGAATGCCGGGGTCGAGCTCAAGGGCAAGCGCATCCTGCTGCTGGGGGCCGGCGGCGCGGTGCGCGGGGTGCTCGAGCCGTTGCTGGCGCATGAGCCTGCGTCGCTGGTGATTGCCAACCGTACGGTAGAAAAGGCCGAGCAGCTGGCCCGCGAGTTCGACGACCTGGGGCCGGTGGCCGCCAGCGGCTTCAGCTGGCTGGAAGAGCCGGTGGACCTGATCATCAATGCCACCTCGGCGAGCCTGGCCGGCGAGATGCCGCCGATTGCCGCGAGCCTGATCGAACCGGGCGTGACCGTGTGCTACGACATGATGTATGCCAAGGAGCCCACGCCGTTCTGTCGCTGGGCCACCGAGCACGGGGCGGCCAAGGTGCTGGACGGGCTGGGAATGCTGGCTGAGCAGGCGGCGGAGGCGTTCTTCATCTGGCGCGGGGTGCGCCCGGACACCGGGCCGGTGCTCGATGAGCTGCGCCGGCAGCTGGCGCGGGGCTAGAACGCGGCGCTGCCTTCGCCGGCAAGGCCGGCCCCTGTAGGCGCCGGCCTTGCCGGCGAAGGGCGCAACTCAATCCTCAAACTGGACCGGGCAATCAGCCGCCCCTTCCAGCTTCTGCAACTCCTCCACCACCAGCCCCCTCGCCCGCCGCAGCACCAGCTGACGCCCCTGCCGGCGCAGCCGCCGCGCCTCCTGGTGCAGCATTTCCACCCCCGAGTAATCGATGAAGTTGATCTGCCGCGCATCGATCACCACCACCGGTGCCTGGCACCGCTGCAGGCGCACCTGCAGATAATGGCTGGCGCCGAAGAAGATCGAGCCGAACACCCGCAGCACATCCGCCTCGCCTTCGCGCGACTGCTGTACCCGTGGCTGCGAAGTGCGCTTGAGGTAGAAGAACAGCGACGCCAGCACCCCGGCATAAATCGCCGTCTGCAGTTCCAGCAGCAAGGTGGCGACGCAGGTCAGCAGCATCACCAGAAACTCCGGCCGGCTGACCCGGTACAGCGCCCGAATCGCACGGTAATCCACCAGCCCCCAGCAGATCAGCAGGATGCTGCCGGCCATCGCCGGGATCGGGATGTGCGCGATCAGGCTGGCGCCCGCCACGGCGAACAGCGCCACCCACAGGGCCGAGAACACCCCCGCCAGCGGTGACTGCGCCCCGGCCTCATAGCTGAGCCCGGAACGGGTGAACGAGCCCGACGACAGGTAGCCGGAGAACCACGCACCGCCCAGGTTGGACAGGCCCTGGGCGCGGATCTCCTGGTTGGCGTCGATCAGCTGTTCGGAGCGGATCGACAGCGAGCGCGCAATCGACAGGCTGGTGACCAGCCCCAGCATGCCCACCGCCACGGCACTGGGCAGCAGGCGCAGGATCAGCTCCAGGTCCAGCAGCGGCAGCGGGCTCAGCGGTGGCAGCCGGCCAATGAACGCCGGCACCAGCGCCACATGGCCGAACAGTGCCGGCCACAGCCACACCAGCAGGCTGGCGCCGGCAAGGCTGATCAACAGCGCCGGCCAGCGCGGCCGTGCGAGCTTGATCGACAGCCCCAGCAGCAAGGTGCCCAGCCCCAGCAGCAGCGATGGCCAGTCGATGTCGCCGGCATGCTGCAGCAGGCCTTGCAGGGTTCTGAGGGCGGTGGCCTGGCTGGCGAGGTCGAGCCCCAGCAGGTTCGGCACCTGGCCCAGGGCGATCACCACTGCAGCGCCGAGGGTGAAGCCGAGCACCACCGAGTGCGAGACGAAATTCACCAGCGCGCCGAAGCGCAGCATGCCCAGCAGCCACTGGAACACCCCGGCCAGGAAGGTCAGCAGCAGGATCAGGCGGATGTAGTCGTCGCTGCCGGGCACCGCCACGGGGCTGATGCTGGCGTAGAGCACGATGGAGATGGCAGCGGTGGGCCCGCAGATCAGGTGCCACGACGAGCCCCACAGGCACGCGATCAGCACCGGCACGATGGCCGCGTACAGCCCGTACTCGGCGGGCAGGCCGGCGATCAGCGCATAGGCGATCGACTGCGGCAGGGCCAGGATCGCCCCGCTGAGCCCCACCAGCAGGTCGCGCCGCACGCTGGCACGGGTTTGCCGAGGCAACCAGGCGAGAAAGGGAAACAGACGGTGGCGCTCTAGCCAGGCCATGAAGCTCTCTATGCAGTGCGGTGAAGGCTCAGGGTGCAGGCTATGGCGGCCCGGTGCAAGTCAGGGGGCCTCGATGAAATTCACCTGTTCGCCAACATGCAGGTTCAGGTCCAGCAGGTCGGCAATGCCCGCAGCGATGCCTGCCAGGCTGTCCGGGTGCTCGCTCAGTGGCGTGTTGACCAACGTCCAGCGCAGGCCGCCGGCCTGCAACAACTCCGCCAGCGGCGCCGCGCCGCCGCCAAACTGGCCCACCAGCACGATGCGACGCAGGGGCGTGCGGGCCATGCCCGCGAGCAGGGCCTGGGTCATCAGCCCCTGGCGCGAGAAGTCGCCGGGCGCCAGGCCGTCGAGCAGGCACACCACGGCCGAACCGCCGGCGATGCTCTGTTCGGCCTGGTCTGCGCTGGCCAGGCCGCCGTTCTTGACGTGCAGGCCGGGGCGCGCCTGGGGCTGGTTGAGGTCGTCGAGGATCAGGGTCACCTCGTGCTGGCGCTGCAGCAGTTCGCTTACCAGCGCATCACCCAGGGTGCACTGGCCGCCGAGCAGGATCAGTTTGAAGACAGGTGTTTCGGCGTTTTTCACGATAGCGCTCCGGGGGTATCCTGATGGCCTTTGGACCTGCGGGAGCACCTGGGGGTTCGGTCGAATTCAGGAGGCAGCGTGCAACGGATAAAGGGGTATCACGCCCATGTGTATTACGACGCCGGTACGATGGAGCAGGCGCGGGCGCTGTGCGAGGAAGCCGCCACGCTGTTTGGCGTGAGCATGGGGCGCATGCATCAGAAACCGGTGGGGCCGCACCCGGACTGGAGCTGCCAGCTGGCATTCGGGCCGGAGATGGTGGGCGTGGTGCTGCCGTGGCTGGCGTTGTACCGCAAGGGGCTGGTGGTATTTCTGCATCCGCTGACCGGCGATGAGCTGGCCGATCATCGGGACCATGCGATCTGGATGGGGGCCGTGCGGCCGCTGGATCTTTCGATGTTCGAAGGGGCCTGAAGCGGCGGTGAGGCTTTCGCCGGCAAGGCCGGCTCCTACAGGACTGCGGTGTCTGTAGGAACCGGCCTTGCCGGCGAATGAGGCGACGCGGTATCAGCCTTTGCGCGCGCCGCGCACACCTTCGGCCAGCGCCGAACACAGCGCCAGCACATCGCTTACCGCCTGCTCGCCCGTGCTGGCGTTGGCCACCTTGTCCACCAGCGCCGAACCCACGACCACACCATCGGCCAGCCGCGCAATGGCTGCCGCCTGTTCAGGCGTGCGAATGCCGAAGCCTACGCTGATCGGCAGGTCGGTGTGGCGGCGCAGGCGCTCGATGGCGCCGCTTACCTGATCGCTGGTCGCCGAGCCTGCGCCGGTCACGCCGGCTACCGACACGTAGTACACAAAGCCCGAACTGCGCTCAAGCACGCGCGGCAGGCGCGCGTCATCGGTGGTCGGGGTGGTCAGGCGGATGAAGTCGATGCCCGCGGCCTGGGCCGGGGTGGCCAGCTCGGCGTCGTGCTCCGGCGGCAGGTCGACGATGATCAGGCCGTCCACGCCCGCATCCCTGGCCTCGGCCACGAACTTCTCCACGCCGAAGCGGTGGATCGGGTTGTAGTAACCCATCAGCACGATCGGCGTGGTGGCATTGCCGGTGCGGAACTCACGCACCATCTGCAGGGTTTTGGCCAGGGTCTGCCCGGCCTCCAGCGCACGCAGGGTGGCCAGCTGGATGGCCACGCCGTCGGCCATCGGGTCGGTGAACGGCATGCCCAGCTCGATCACGTCGGCACCCGCAGCCGGCAGGCCCTTGAGGATCGCCAGCGAAGCGTCGTAGCCCGGGTCACCGGCGGTCACGAAGGTCACCAGGGCAGCGCGGCCCTCGCGCTTGAGGTCGGCAAAACGTTGTTCAAGACGGCTCATGCCTGCTTCTCCTGCGCGGCCATATGGCTCATTACGGTTTGCATGTCCTTGTCGCCACGCCCCGAAAGGCACACCACCATCAGGTGGTCCCTGGGCAGGGTGGGCGCACGCTTGATGGCTTCTGCCAGCGCGTGGGAGGTTTCCAGCGCCGGGATGATGCCTTCCAGGCGGCAGGTAGCGTGGAACGCATCCAGCGCCTCGTCGTCGGTGATGCTCACGTACTCGACGCGCTTCACTTCGTGCAGGTAGGCGTGCTCCGGGCCGATGCCGGGGTAGTCCAGGCCGGCGGAAATCGAGTGGGCGTCGGTGATCTGGCCATCGGCGTCCTGCAGCAGGTAGGTGCGGTTGCCGTGCAGCACGCCGGGCACGCCGCCGTTGAGGCTCGCTGCGTGCTTGTCGGTGTCGACCCCGTGGCCGCCGGCCTCGACGCCGATGATCTGCACACTGGCGTCATCGAGGAAGTCATGGAACAGGCCCATGGCGTTGGAGCCACCACCCACGCAGGCGATCAGGCTGTCGGGCAGGCGCCCTTCCTTGGCCTGCAGCTGCTCGCGGGTTTCCTTGCCGATGATCGACTGGAAGTCGCGCACCATCGCCGGGTACGGGTGCGGGCCGGCCACGGTGCCGATCAGGTAGAAGGTGTCGTCGACGTTGGTCACCCAGTCGCGCAGCGCTTCGTTCATGGCGTCCTTGAGGGTGCCGGTGCCGGCGGTGACCGGCACGATCTCGGCGCCCAGCAGCTTCATGCGGAACACGTTGGCCTGCTGGCGCTCGATGTCGGTGGCGCCCATGTAGATCACGCAGGGCAGGCCGAAACGTGCGGCCACGGTGGCGGTGGCCACACCGTGCATGCCGGCGCCGGTTTCGGCGATCAGGCGCTTCTTGCCCATGCGCTTGGCCAGCAGCACCTGGCCGATGCAGTTGTTCACCTTGTGCGCGCCGGTGTGGTTGAGCTCTTCGCGCTTGAAGAAGATCTTCGCCCCGCCGCAGTGTTCGGTGAGGCGCTCGGCGAAGTACAGCGGGTTAGGACGGCCGATGTAGTCGCGCTGGAAGTACGCCAGTTGCTCGTTGAACTCGGGGTCGGCCTTGGCCGCTTCGTATTCACGGGCCAGGTCGAGCACCAGCGGCATCAGGGTTTCGGCCACGTAGCGGCCACCGAATGCGCCAAACAGGCCGTTGGCATCGGGGCCGCTGCGGAAGTTGGTCTGGGTCATGGGTCGCTCCAGGGCGTGGGTATGAGGTCGCAATGGGCCTACTCTACCCACGACACGCGCCGCTGAAAACCGATAAGATCGCCACAACCTGTCAGGAAAACTCACACGTCAATGGCCAGAGAACTGCCCCCGCTCAATGCCCTTCGGGCCTTTGAAGCCACCGCCCGGCTCAACAGCGTCAGCCAGGCTGCCGAGCAACTGCACGTGACCCACGGTGCGGTGAGCCGGCAGTTGAAGGTGCTTGAAGAGCACCTGGGCGTGAGCCTGTTCGTCAAGGAAGGGCGCGGCATTAAACTCACAGATGCCGGTGTGCGCCTGCGCGACGCCAGCAGCGACGCCTTCGAGCGCCTGCGCAGCGTGTGCGCCGAGCTGGGCCAGGACCGCGCCGACGCACCGTTCGTGCTGGGTTGTTCAGGCAGCCTGCTGGCGCGCTGGTTCATTCCGCGCCTTGGGCGCCTGCAGGCCGACCTGCCGGAGCTGCGACTGCACCTGTCGGCGGGCGAAGGCGACCTGGACCCGCGCCGGCCGGGGCTGGATGCGCTGCTGGTATTCGCCGAGCCGCCGTGGCCGGCCGACATGCAGGTGCACGTGCTGGCACAGGAATGCATCGGGCCGGTGCTCAGCCCGCACTTTCCAGGGTTCGACCGCCTGCGTCAGGCGCCAGCCAGCGCCTTGCTGGGGGAAACCCTGCTACACACCACCTCGCGGCCTCAGGCCTGGCCCGACTGGGCCCGCCAACAGCACATCGACCCGCAGGCAATGCGCTACGGGCAAGGTTTCGAGCATCTGTATTACTTGCTGGAGGCAGCTGTGGCCGGCCTGGGGGTGGCGATCGCCCCGCAGCCGCTGGTGGCCGATGACCTGCGTGCCGGCAGGCTGGCGGCACCGTGGGGCTTTGGTCCTACGCGGGCGTCATTGGCCCTGTGGGTGCCCCGGCGCGCCGCGGACGGGCGCGCCGAGCAGCTGGCGCACTGGTTGCGCGCCGAACTGGGGCGGCAGGCGCTTTAGTCGCCGCGCTTGCACAGCAGGTAGGCGGCCAGCAGGCCCAGTGCGCCCACGGCCACGCCGGCGGTGGTCCAGGGGTGTTGCTGGGCATAGTCACGGGTGGCGATGCCGGTTTCGCGGGTCTTGGTCTTGACCTCTTCATAGGCATCGGTGAGCAGGCTGCGCGAGTGACGCAGGGCATTTTCGGCATTGCCCTTGAGGCTCTTCAAGGTCTTGCGCGACTCGTCCGAAGCATCGTCTTTGAGGTTTTCCAGGGATTTGAGGAGACTTTCGATTTCCGCTTCCATGCTTTGCAACGAGGCTTTACGTAGCGAGCTATTGGCCATGGTGGCTCTCCTTCAGGGTTTGAGTGGCATGTGAAGAATGGGACTGCGCAGTGCCGCGAAAGTGCAGAGCAATCGAACTTTTGCCAGGTTTTTACCCACACAGGTAAACCTGCCTGGCGCTGCTAGGCTCAATGCACACCATTGATGGAGAGTAGTCATGTCTGATCACCACACGTACAAGAAGGTCGAACTGGTCGGCTCCTCGCCCAGCAGCATCGAGGACGCGATCAACAATGCCCTGGCCGAAGCGGCCAAGAGCATCAAGCACCTGGAGTGGTTCGAAGTGACCGAGACCCGGGGCCATATCAAGGATGGCAAGGCGGCGCATTTTCAGGTAACCATCAAGGTGGGCTTCCGTATCGCCAACAGCTGATGGCGGCCGGCTGGCCCTGAACCCTTTTTGATCTGAACAAGGAATGCGATCGATGAAGAAGCTGGTATTGGCGTTTGGCTTGATGACCCTGGCCGGGACTGCGCTGGCGGCGGGCAAGCCGTGTGAAGAATTGAAGAGCGAGATTGCCGCAAAGATCGACGCCAATGGCGTACCGCACTATTCGCTGGAGATCGTCGACAAGGGCGCTGCGACCGATGGCAAGGTGGTGGGGTCGTGTGAAGGCGGTACCAAGGAAATCGTGTACAAGCGCGGTTGATCGGTGAGTCTTTCGCCAGCCAGGCTGGCTCCCACGTAGGAGCCAGCCTTACTGGCAAAAGGGCCCTCAGTTGCCCTTGATGACCTGAGACAGAATCTCGTAGGACCGGATCCGGTCCGCATGCTCGTACAGGTCGCAGGTAAAGATCAGCTCATCAGCACCGGTCTGCTCCAGCAGCACGTCCAGTTTGGCGCGGATCTTCTCTGGCCCGCCCACCATCGCCAGGCCCAGGAAACTTCCCACTGCCTCCCGCTCATGGGGCTGCCACAGGCCGTCCATGCTATCGACGGGCGGGCGCTGCACCAGGCTCTGCCCACGCATCAACGCCAGAATTCGCTGATACACCGAGGTGGCCAGGTACTCGGCCTGCTCGTCGGTATCGGCCGCCACCAGCGGTACACCCAACATCACGTAGGGCTTGTCGAGCACTGTCGAGGGCTTGAAGTGGTTGCGGTACACGCGGATCGCCTCATGCATCATGCGCGGCGCAAAGTGCGAGGCAAACGCATACGGCAAGCCGCGCATCCCCGCCAACTGTGCACTGAACAGGCTCGAGCCCAGCAGCCAGATCGGCACCTCGGTGCCATACCCCGGCACGGCAATCACTTTCTGGTCGGGCGTGCGCGGGCCCAGGTAGCGCACCAGTTCCTCTACATCGTCCGGGAAGTCGTCGGCGCTGCCCGAGCGCTCGCGGCGCAGGGCGCGGGCGGTCATCTGGTCGGAGCCCGGCGCACGTCCCAGGCCCAGGTCGATACGGCCCGGGTACAGGCTGGCCAGGGTGCCGAACTGCTCGGCAATCACCAGCGGCGCGTGGTTGGGCAGCATCACCCCGCCTGCACCCACGCGGATCGTCGAGGTGCCACCGGCCAGGTACCCCAGCAGCACCGAGGTGGCGGAGCTGGCAATGCCGTCCATGTTGTGGTGCTCGGCCACCCAGAAGCGGTTGTAGCCGAATTTCTCCACGTGTTGCGCCAGGTCCAGCGAGTTGCGCAGCGACTGGGCCGGGCCGCTGTCCTGGCGTACCGGTACCAGGTCGAGGGTGGAGTATTTGATGTCCGCGAGTCGCGTCATGGCGTGTACGCCTCCTGAATGGTTAGGCCGACAGCATGCCGCGACCTTTCTGACTCTGTATGGGCAGATCACAGGTATTCAATGCCTGCCCCTGCAATCGGGCTGAACTTGCCCGTGGTGACGCCCTCTGAATTGAACGCCAGGCGCGATCCCCCGCGCTCTCAGGCACTCAGGAGGCTTTATGAGTTCGATAAAAAAGACAGCATCGGCAATCTGGCAAGGCGACCTGAAAACCGGCAAGGGCCAGCTCTCCACCGAGAGTGGCGCCTTGAAGGCCAACCCCTATGGCTTCAACACCCGGTTCGAAGGCCAGCCTGGTACCAACCCTGAAGAACTGATCGGCGCTGCCCATGCAGGCTGCTTCTCCATGGCCTTTTCGATGATCCTCGGCGAAGCCGGCCTGACCGCCGAGCGTATCGACACCATCGCCGAAGTGACCCTGGACAAGCAGCCCGATGGTTTTGCCATCACCGCCGTGCACCTGATCCTCAAGGCCAAGGTGCCCGGTGCCGACAAGGCGAAATTCGAGGAGCTGGCCAACAAGGCCAAGGCGGGATGTCCGGTATCCAAGGTGCTCAAGGCCCAGATCAGCCTGGACGCCACCCTGGTGGACTGACGCCGGCGCAGATCAGAACGACGCACGGCTTCTTGTGGTCAAATGGCTGTCGGCAGATGGTCTGCCGCCACAAGGAGCTGTTCTGATGACTCGTATTGCATTCGCTGTGCTGACCTCGTTGCTGGCCACCAGTGCGCTGGCCGCGCCCAAGGACTGCGCCGAGCTCAAGGCCGAGATCGAAGCCAAGATCCAGGCCAACAATGTCTCTTCCTACACCCTGGAAATCGTGACCAACGATGAAGTCCATGACCAGAACATGGTGGTGGGCAGCTGTGAGAACGGCACCAAGAAAATCATCTACCAGAAAAACGATCGCTAGCCGTCACGGGATGCAGAAGATGTCGTTCTGTTCTTCGGCGACCAGCTTGCGCTGCGCGTCGTACAGATAGGCACTGGGCTGCATGGCCGGGGCGCGGGCTTCGATGCGGTAGCGCTGGCCGGCCTGGAAGTCGTCGTAGCGAATCTTCAGGTAGCAGGTGCGTTCGGTAGGGTCGGTGCTGAAACCGCCTGAATACACCTCGAAATCAAAGCGCACCACCAGTTCATGTTTGCCCGGCGTGACCTGGAAGAAACGGCCGTCGTTCAGGCGCTGACCATCCAGGCGGTCGGCCATGAGCACCTTGCCCGGCGTGACGGTATACAGGTCGATCCAGGCCTGCTTGCTGTCGACCGGTGGCAGGGGACTGGCACAGGCCCCCAAGGTACTGATGGCAAGCAGCATCATGGGCTGGCGCATGGCAATCTCCGCTGGCGGGCTACAAGCTACAAGCATAGCGCCATTAGTCTGTTCAGGTACGCTGGCATCCGGCAGGCAAACCGGTGCCGACCAGTTTGCGCTGCTCGTCGTAGAGCTTGGCCCAGGGCCTGAAGCCGATGCTGCCGGCCTGCAACTGATAGCGCTGGCCGGCATTGAAATCCTTGAATTTCACGTTCAGCTGGCAATCGCGCCACAGTGGTTCGTCCACCGGCCCGATATTGCCGGGCGCTACCGCGAACTGATAGCGCACCGTCAGCTCGTGACTGCCCGGCGTGACTTCGAAGTAGCGGGTGTCGGCCCAGCTGCGCTCGTCCACCTCCAGCGCGTGCAGGGTGTCGTCGGCAGCGGGCTGGAGGTCGACCCAGGCCTGGTTCGGGTCGGCGGCGGGCAGGCCGGCGCAGCCGGTCAGGGCCAGCACAGCGCTGGCGGCAAGCATCGTACGCATGGCAAAACTCCGGGCAGGCAGGATAGTCTTGGGCCGATGAGCACTTGAGCGAGACAATCCCTGCACATGGTTCGAATTTTTTTCTGGTTGCGCTCAAGCCCCGGGGCACTCGACCGCGTTTTCCGCGGGTTGGTTCCCGTGCTGCTGATCGGGCTGCTCAACGGTTGCACCAGCCTCGGCTACTACAGCCAGCTGGCCAGCGGGCAATGGCAGCTGCTGCGCGCGCGCGAGCCGGTGGCGGTGCTGGTGGCCGACCCGGCCACCCCCCCTGCCCTGCGCCAGCACCTGGCGAAAGCGCAGCAGGCACGCGCTTTTGCCAGCAGCCACCTTAAGCTGCCGGACAACCGCAGCTACCGGGTGTACGCCGATATCGGGCGCCCGTTCGTGGTGTGGAACGTGTTCGCCACCCCGGAGTTTTCGCTGGAACCGCATACCTACTGCTTCCCCATCGCCGGTTGCGTGGCCTATCGCGGCTACTACAGCCAGGGTGCGGCGCGCGGGGCGGCGGCGTTGCAGAAGGCGCAGGGGCAGGATGTGTATGTGGGCGGGGTGGAGGCCTATTCGACCCTGGGCTGGTTCGACGACCCGATTCTCAATTCGATGCTGGGCTGGGGCGACGAGCGCCTGGCCACGGTGATCTTCCACGAACTGGCGCACCAGCGCGTGTACGTGAAGGACGACACGGCGTTCAACGAGTCGTTTGCCACCTTTGTGGAGCAGGAAGGTTCGCGCCAGTGGCGCGCGGCCCGCGGGCTGGCGCCCTTGCCGCAGGGTGGAGCGCGCCAGCGTGATGAGTTCGTCGGGCTGGTGCTGGCCAGCCGCGAGCGGCTCAAGACGTTGTATGCACAGCCGCTGGACGAGGTCGCGATGCGCGCGGGCAAGCAGGCCGAGTTCGAGCGCCTGCGCAGCGAGTACCGGGTGCTGCGCGATACAAGGTGGCAGGGCGACAAGCGCTATGACGCGTGGATCAACGCGCCGATGAACAACGCCAAGCTGCTGCCGTTCGGGCTGTATGACCAGTGGGTGCCTGCGTTTGCAGCGTTGTTCCGGGAGGTTGGCGGAGATTGGGCGGTGTTCTACCAGCGGGTCGAGGCCTGGGGGCGGTTGCCGTTCGAGCAGCGCCAGCAGGCCCTGGAAAGCTCCGCCGGCAAGGCCGGGTCGCATCCCCTGTAGGAGCCGGCATTGCCGGCGAAAAGGCCCTCAGGACCGCATGAAGGCCTGATGCAGCTCGCCCAGCGTGTCGAAATGATAAGCCGGCTGCTCTGCGGTCAATTCCTCGCGGCTGCCAAACCCGTAGCCCACCGCCACTGCTTCCAGCCCGTTGCTGCGCGCGCCGATCAGGTCGTGCTTGCGGTCGCCGATCATCAGCGTCTGCGCCGGGTCCAGGTTTTCTTCGGCCAGCAGGTGCGCAATCAGCTCCACCTTGTTGGTGCGCGTACCGTCCAGCTCGCTGCCGTAGATGACCTTGAAATACCGGGCAAAATCGAAGTGCCGGGCAATCTCGCGGGCGAACTCCCAGGGCTTGGAGGTGGCGATGTACAGCGTGCGCCCCTGCGCCTGCAGCCCTTCGAGCAGCTCGCTCACGCCTTCGAACACGCGGTTCTCGTACAACCCGGTGACCTTGAAGCGCTCACGGTAGAAGTTCACCGCCTGCCATGCCTTGGCCTCGTCGAAGCCGTAGAACTGCATGAACGCCTGCAGCAAGGGCGGGCCGATGAAGTGTTCCAGGCGGGCCAGGTCCGGCTCGTCGATGTCCAGCTTGGCCAGGGCGTACTGGATGGAGCGCGTGATGCCTTCACGGGGGTCGGTGAGTGTACCGTCGAGGTCGAACAGAATGGTTTGCTGGTGCATGACAGTCTCGAAAAAAGGGGGCTGTGGATAACTCACTCGGGCTGGTCGAAGCCTTCGGCCAGGTGCAGGTCCTTGAGCTTCACGTAGTTGGCGGCGCTGTAGGGGAAGAACGCGCGTTCCTTGTCGGTCAGCGCCCGTGCCTGCTTCACCGGGCTGCCCACGTACAGGAAGCCGCTCTCCAGCGTCTTGCCCGGCGGTACCAGGCTGCCGGCACCGATGATCACCTCGTCCTCGACCACCGCGCCGTCCATGATGGTGCTGCCCATGCCGACCAGAATGCGGTTGCCCAGGGTGCAGCCATGCAGCATGACCTTGTGGCCAATGGTCACGTCATCGCCGATCAGCAGCGGGTAGCCGTCGGGATTGAACGGGCCGGCATGGGTGATGTGCAGCACGCTGGCGTCCTGCACGCTGGTGCGCGCGCCGATGCGGATGCGGTGCATGTCGCCGCGGATCACCGTCAGAGGCCATACCGAGCTGTCCTCGCCGATCTCGACATCACCCAGCACCACTGCGCTGCGGTCGACGAAGGCGCGGGCGCCGAGACGCGGAATGTGTTGCTGGAAGCTGCGGATGGCCATGAATAGTGTCTCTCTGTAAGGCTGATAGCTGCGGTCAGCGTCGATTGTAATTAAGATGGAGCGGTGTTTCTTCTGCCAAGGTGTTTAACCGTGAGTGCGAACAACCCGCTTCTGCAGTCTTATGACCTGCCGCCCTTCTCGGCGATCCGTGCCGAGCATGTGCTGCCGGCGATCGAACAGATCCTGGCCGACAACCGCAGCGCCATCGCCTCGATCCTGAAAACCCAGGGCCAGAACCCCTCCTGGGCCGGCCTGGTGCTGGCCATGGACGAACTCAACGACCGACTGGGTGCCGCCTGGAGCCCGGTCAGCCACCTCAACGCGGTGTGCAACAGCGCCGAGCTGCGCGAGGCCTACGAGGCCTGCCTGCCGGCCCTGAGCGCCTACGCCACCGAAATGGGCCAGAACCGCGAGCTGTTCCAGGCCTACGAAGCGTTGATCGCCAGCCCCGAAGCTGCCGGCTTCGATGTGGCGCAGAAAACCATCCTCGAACATGCCCTGCGTGACTTCCGCCTGTCGGGTATCGACTTGCCGGCCGACCAGCAGAAGCGATATGCCGAGGTGCAGAGCAAGCTCTCGGAGCTGGGCAGCCGTTTCTCCAACCAGCTGCTCGACGCCACCCAGGCCTGGACCAAGCACGTCACCGACGAGGCCGCACTGGCCGGCCTGACCGAATCGGCCAAGGCGCAGATGGCGGCCGCCGCGCAGGCCAAGGGCCTGGATGGCTGGCTGATCAGCCTGGAATTCCCCAGCTACTACGCCGTGATGACCTACGCCCACGACCGTGCCCTGCGCGAAGAACTGTACGCGGCCTACTGCACCCGCGCCTCGGACCAGGGCCCCAATGCCGGCCAGTTCGACAACGGCCCGGTGATGCGCGAGATCCTCGACCTGCGTCAGGAACTGGCCGAGCTGCTGGGTTATGCCAACTTCGCCGAGCTGAGCCTGGCCACCAAGATGGCCGAGTCCAGCGACCAGGTGCTGAGCTTCCTGCGTGACCTGGCCAAGCGCAGCAAACCCTTCGCCGCCCAGGACCTGGCCCAGCTCAAGGCCTACGCCGCCGAGCAGGGCTGCCCGGACCTGCAGAGCTGGGACAGCGGTTTCTATGGCGAGAAGCTGCGCGAACAGCGGTACAGCGTGTCGCAGGAAGCCCTGCGTGCCTACTTCCCGATCGACAAGGTGCTGTCGGGCCTGTTCACCATCGTGCAGCGCCTGTACGGCATCGAGATCGCCGAGGTGAAAGGCTTCGATACCTGGCACCCGGACGTGCGCCTGTTCGAGATCAAGGAAAACGGCCAGCACGTGGGGCGCTTCTTCTTCGACCTGTACGCCCGCGCCAACAAGCGCGGCGGTGCCTGGATGGACGGCGCCCGCGACCGTCGCCGCACGGCCGATGGCAGCCTGCAGAGCCCGGTGGCCAACCTGGTGTGCAACTTCACCCCGGCCGCCCCGGGCAAGCCGGCGCTGCTGACCCACGATGAAGTCACCACCCTGTTTCACGAGTTTGGCCACGGCCTGCATCACCTGCTGACCCGCATCGAGCACGCCGGGGTATCCGGCATCAATGGCGTGGCCTGGGACGCGGTCGAGCTGCCGAGCCAGTTCATGGAGAACTGGTGCTGGGAGCCTGAAGGCCTGGCGTTGATCTCCGGTCATTACGAAAGTGGCGCTGCCCTGCCGCAGGACCTGCTGGAGAAGATGCTGGCGGCGAAGAACTTCCAGTCGGGCCTGATGATGGTGCGCCAGCTGGAGTTCTCGCTGTTCGACTTCGAACTGCACGCCAGCCACGGCGATGGCCGCAGCGTGCTGGAGGTGCTCGAAGGGGTGCGCGACGAGGTTTCGGTGATGCGCCCGCCGGCGTACAACCGCTTCCCCAACAGCTTTGCGCACATCTTCGCCGGCGGCTACGCGGCCGGTTACTACAGCTACAAGTGGGCTGAAGTGCTGTCGGCCGATGCCTTCTCGCGCTTCGAGGAAGAGGGTGTGCTCAACGCCGAAACCGGTCGCGCCTTCCGCGAGGCGATTCTGGCCCGTGGCGGCTCGCAGGCGCCGATGCGCCTGTTCGTCGACTTCCGTGGCCGTGAGCCGTCGATCGATGCGCTGTTGCGCCACAGTGGCCTGAGCGAGGACCTGGCGGCATGAGCAAGACCAAGAAACGCTTCATTGCCGGGGCCGTATGCCCGGCGTGCAGCGAGCCGGACAAGCTGATGATGTGGAGCGAAGACGGCGTGCCACACCGCGAGTGCGTGGCCTGCGGGTTCTCCGACACGCTCAACGAACAGGGCCTGTCGGTGCCCAAGGAACTGGGCACCCGCGTCAACCAGGCCGAGGCCAAGGCGCCCCAGCCTGCGGTGCAGACGGTGCAGTTCTTCCCCAATCCGAAGCTGAAGAAGCCCTAGCGGGCCGTGTGGCTGGTGCAGGGGCATACATAGTTAGCCCCTGGCGCACCGGCAACCCTTGAAAGTGACGGGATCTTCCCGTCACTCAAGGAGCTGCCCATGACCAGCAATCCCCTGCTCGCCCCCCTCGATCCGCCAGCCTACGCCGACATCCGCCTGGAACACCTGACGGCGGGCATCGACCAGATCATCCTCGACAACCACAACGCCCTGGCCCGCATCATCCTGGCCCAGCGTGGCCTGCCCACCTGGGACGACCTGGTGATGGCCATCGATGCACTGGATGCGCGCCTCAACAACGCCGTGCGCCTGATCGTGCCCCTGTACACCCGCGGCGAGGCCTGGAAGGCCGCCGTGGACGAGTGCTGGCTCAAGACGCAGGCCTATCATCAGGCAAAGCTGCAGAACGCCACGTTGCTGGCGCTCTATCAGCGTCTGGCCGACAGCGCCCACGGTGCGCTGTTCAGCCACGAACGCAGGATGTCGCTGCAGCAGTCGATCAAGGCCTTTCGCCTGAGCGGCGCCGAGCTCGGTGAAACCGAGCGTGCCCGCCTGATGAACCTGCAAACCAGCATCAGTGCCCAGCGCAACCTGTTCCTCGACAACCTGGCACACGCCACCGGCGCCTGGACCCTGCTGATCACCGATGCCCGGCGCCTGCAGGGGGTCGACGCGCTGGAGACCGCCGCCATGGCGCGCAAGGCCCAGGCCAAGGGCCTCGAGGGCTGGCTGGTGACCTTGGAAGAGGCCCCGTGCCTGGCGATCCTGCAGCAGGCCACAGACCGTAGCCTGCGTGAAACCGTGTATCGGGCCTACCATGGCCGCGCGTCGGAGCTGGACGCAGGCCCCGACAACGGCCCGGTGCTGCTGGAGTTGCGACGACTGCGCCATGAGCAGGCGCAACTGCTGGGGTTTGCCAGCTTTGCCGAACTCAGCCTGCAGACCAAGACGGCAGAATCGACGCAACAGGTCACGCGGTTTCTGCAGGACCTGAGCACCCACAGCGCCGCCTGGCGTAGCGCCGAAACTGCGCGGTTGCGGGCCTTCGACCAGCAGGCGCGCCTGGGTGGCCTGCAGCCTTGGGACATCGCCTTCTACGCGCAGCGTGCGCATCGGCACCCGCTGGCGCTGTCTGGCGAGGAAATGCGGGGCTACTTCCCGCTGGAGCAGGTGGTGCTGGCCATGACGCAGCTGGCCGATACCCTGTTCGGCGTGCAGATCACACCGTCCAGCACGTTGCAGGCCTGGCATGCGGATGTGCGGTGCTTCGAGGTAACCCAGGGCCATGCGCTGGTGGGGTACCTGTACATGGATGCGATCACCCGCCCGGGCAAGGAGGACTACGCCTGGAGCCTGCGGGTATGGAACCGCCACGTGGATGCCGAGGGTCGTTTTCACAAGGGCGCGGCGGCGCTGTTCTGCGCAGTCGAGCGTGGCGACGGGGTTGCCCCACCGTTGCTGACCCACCTGGAGCTGCGCAAGCTGTACCACGAGTTCGGTCACTGCCTGCACCAGCTGCTGGTGGCCACCACCGATTACCGCCTGTCCGATATCGACAGCCTGGGGCCGGACGGGATCGAGTTCTTCAGTGAGCTGCTGGAGCGCTGGTGCTGGTCGGCCGAGTACCTGGCCGGTATCTCCCATCACTACCAGACGGGCAAGGCACTGCCGCAGTCCACGGTGCAGGCGTTTCTCGACCAGCAGAAACAGCAGCAAGGGCTCACGTTTGCCCGAGACCTGGCAATGGCGCGCCTGGACCTGCACCTGCATGGCGAGACCTACCCGGCTGCTGCGCAAAGCCTGCAGCAGCAGGTGGTGGAACAGTTCGACGCAGTGCTGCCCTGGCCGCTGGGCGATTTCGAGCGCCCGGCCCAGGCCTTCGATCACCTGGCCAGCGGCTACGAGGCGGGCTATTACAGCTACCTGTGGTCGCGGGTCTACGCGATCGATGCCTTCGCCCGGTTCGAAGCCGAAGGCGTGCTCAACCCGGCCACCGGGCGTGCCCTGCTCGAGGCCATTGTTGCCCCGGGGGCCGGGCGCTCGATCACGGCAGGGTTCAAGGTGTTTCGCGGGCGTGACGTGAGCCCCCTGCCGTTTCTGCAGTGGCATGGCCTTACCCCGTAGCCACGTCGGACGCCGAGCGGTGCTGGAGGTCCTGGTGGCGATGCAGTACTGTATATAAAAACAGTACAGGGGCTCGCCATGTTCACTCCAGCGCCTGTGCGTGGTCGCGGTACCGCGCACAACCCGCACAACCGCTTCGCCCCTGCCCGCTCTGTGGCCGAGGATGATGGCTGGTACCAGGAGGTGCCGCTGACCCAGGGCACTGAAGTCCGCATCGAGACGGCCAAAACCATCATCACCCGTAACACCTCGCCCGACCTGCCCTTCGACCGCTCGATCAACCCCTACCGAGGTTGCGAGCATGGTTGCATCTATTGCTATGCCCGCCCCAGCCACGCCTACTGGGACCTGTCGCCGGGGCTCGATTTCGAGACCAAGCTGATCGCCAAGACCAACGCGGCGGCGGTGCTGGAACAACAGCTGTCGAAGAAAGGCTACGTGTGCGCCCCGATCAACCTGGGGTCCAACACCGACCCGTACCAGCCCATCGAGCGCGAACAGCAGCTGACCCGGCGCCTGCTCGAAGTGCTGCTGCGCTACCGTCACCCGGTCACCATCGTGACCAAGGGCTCGCTGATCCTGCGCGACCTCGACCTGCTGGCCGAACTGGCACAGCAGCGCCTGGTGTCGGTGATGATCAGCCTGACCACCCTCGACGACGAGCTCAAGCGCACCCTGGAACCGCGTGCCGCCGCGCCCAAGGCGCGGTTGCGGGCGATTCGGGTGATGCGCGAGGCGGGTGTACCGGTAGGTGTGCTGTGTTCGCCGATGATCCCGATGATCAACGACAGCGAACTGGAACACCTGCTGGAGGCGGCCAAGCAGGCCGGGGCACTGCACGCGGCCTACATGCTGCTGCGCCTGCCGCTGGAGGTGGCGCCGCTGTTCGAGCAATGGCTGCAGGATCATTACCCGCAACGTGCGACCCATGTGCTGAGCCTGATCCGTCAGAGCCGTGGCGGCGAGCTGTACGACAGCCGTTTTGGCGCACGCATGCGGGGCGAAGGCGTGTTTGCCGACTTGCTGGCGCAGCGTTTCGACAAGGCCATGCGCCGCCTGGGACTGAACCGGCGTGAAGGCCATGCGCTCGATTGCAGCGCGTTCTGCCCGCCCGGTGGGCAGTTGTCGCTGCTGTAATGCATTAATGGGTAGTTGCCATTAATGCTTTTTTGCTAGTATCCGAGGCCCGCCCCTTTGTTCTGGAACTCCCGTTCTAGAGCCTCCAAATTCAGTTTGAGTTAAGTTTTTCCGCGTAGCGTGAAACGCCAGGCAGCCGCACTGTGCTTTATTGAGCGTGAGCGACATCCAAGCTTCATTGCGTTGTCTGAATCTTGAACCGGTAAAATGGACTTACCTTCAAACCGTCAAAGAGGATCAACAATGAAAGACCAGGACCCCTCTCAAAACGGCCCGGCTGATCAAGCCGAAAGCGCCGATGCCGCACTGAAGCATATCGTCGACGGCTTTTTGCATTTTCATCATGAAGTCTTCCCGCAACAGGAAGAGCTCTTCAAGAAACTCGCCACTGCGCAGAAGCCGCGGGCGATGTTCATTACCTGCGCCGACTCGCGCATCGTGCCCGAACTGATTACCCACAGCTCCCCAGGCGACCTGTTCGTGACCCGCAATGTGGGTAACGTGGTGCCGCCCTACGGGCAGATGAACGGTGGTGTATCCACGGCCATCGAGTACGCGGTGATGGCCCTGGGCGTGCAGCACATCATCGTGTGCGGGCATTCCGATTGCGGGGCCATGCGTGCCGTGCTCAACCCGCAGAGCCTGGAGAAGATGCCCACGGTCAAGGCCTGGTTGCGGCATGCCGAGGTGGCGCGCACGGTGGTCGAAGACAATTGCCATTGCCACAACGAACACGAAAGCATGCAGGTGCTGACCAAGGAAAACGTCATCGCGCAGTTGCAGCACCTGCGTACCCACCCTTCGGTCGCCTCGCGCCTGGCGGCCGGCCAGTTGTATATCCACGGCTGGATCTACGACATCGAAACCAGCGAAATCACCGCCTATGACGCGGTAAGCGACCGCTTCCTGCCCCTGCAGAGCGGCCAGCCGATTCCCTGCGCCACCCCGCGCGGGCGCTACTAGCCACACCTCATTCGCAACAGGGTGACTGAAGGCTGCACGTTCGCGTGCAGCCCAGGTAGTCGGCTGCCTTGAATTTCCATGAATGCCTTGCCGGCCTGCCGGCGGCTTGCGGCTGCCCGCGTGGCGGCGTTACTGCGGCGTGCGGGCCAGCGGAATGGCCCGGCGTGATCGATAGAGGGAGAATCAAGGTGAACATGACGCAATTGAAAGCGGCCCTGCCGCGTGAACTGCTGGCTTCGGTGGTGGTGTTTCTGGTGGCGCTGCCGCTGTGCATGGGCATTGCCATCGCTTCCGGCATGCCCCCGGCCAAGGGTCTGATCACCGGCATCGTCGGTGGCCTGGTGGTGGGGTTCATCGCCGGCTCGCCATTGCAGGTCAGCGGCCCGGCGGCGGGCCTGGCGGTGCTGGTGTTCGAGCTGGTACGCCAGCATGGCATGGCCATGCTCGGGCCGATCCTGCTGCTGGCGGGCCTGCTGCAACTGCTGGCAGGGCGCCTGCGCCTGGGCTGCTGGTTCCGGGTCACGGCGCCAGCGGTGGTGTACGGCATGCTCGCCGGTATCGGCGTGCTGATCGTACTGTCGCAGGTGCATGTGATGTTCGACGCCAGCCCGCAGCCTTCCGGGCTGGCCAACCTGACGGCGTTCCCACAGACCGTACTGCAGGCGCTGACCCCGGAAGGCCCCGGCAATGCCTGGCAGGCGGGTGCGTTGGGCCTGGGCACCATCGCGATCATGTGGGGCTGGGAGCGCCTGCGCCCGCAGCGTCTGCGCTTCGTGCCGGGGGCCTTGCTCGGGGTGGCGCTGATGACCCTGCTGAGCCTGTGGCTGGCGTTGCCGGTGAACCGCGTGGTGGTGCCCGCCAACCTGGCCGAGGCCATCGACTGGCTGCGCCCCGCCGACCTGCTGCAACTGGCCAACCCGCACCTGCTGGTGGCGGCGCTCGCCCTGGCATTCATCGCCAGTGCCGAGACGCTGCTGTCGGCGGCAGCGGTGGACCGCATGCACAGTGGCCAGCGTTCGGATTTCGACCGTGAACTGTCGGCCCAGGGGGTGGGCAACATGCTCTGCGGCGTGCTGGGGGCGTTGCCGATGACCGGGGTGATCGTACGCAGTTCGGCCAACGTGCAGGCCGGTGCGCAGACGCGGCTGTCGGCTATTCTGCATGGGGCATGGTTGCTGGCGTTCGTGGTGGTGCTGAGCAGTGTGCTGCAGCAGATCCCGGTGGCGAGCCTGGCAGGTGTACTGGTGTACACCGGCTTCAAGCTGGTGGACTTCAAGGCGTTCCGCGGGTTGGGGCGCTATGGGCGCATGCCGATGTTCACCTACGCGGCGACCGCACTGGCGATCATCTTCACCGACCTGTTGACCGGCGTACTGCTGGGTTTCGCCCTGACTTTGCTCAAGCTTGCACTGAAGGCGGCGCGGTTGAAGATCAGCGTCAGCCACTTGGATACGCCGGGGCACCTGGAGCTTCGCTTGAGCGGTGCGGCGACGTTTCTCAAGGTCCCGGCACTCGCCCGGGCGCTGGATAACGTACCGGTATGTACCACGTTGCATGTACCGCTGGCCCAACTCAGCTACATCGACCACGCGTGTCTCGAGCTGCTGGAGGACTGGGGCCGGGCGAATGCGGGCAATGGATCGGTGCTGGTGATCGAGCCGCGCGGGTTGAAGCGGCGCACCGAGGGGCGGGCGCGTATGGCGGCAGGGCTTGGCGCCTGAACGAAACGCCAGCAAGGCTGGCTCCTACACGGGGTGTAATCCTGTAGGAGCCAGCCTTGCTGGCGAAGGCTGCGCCGCCGAGCCGATCAGGCCGACTGATCCAGCTCCAGCCCCACGCCCAGCTGGCGCGACAGGCACGGCCAGCGCTTCCACGCCGCGCCGGTGTCCGGGCTGCTCAGCTTGTCTCGGTAGGCCTCCACCGATTCGAGCGCGAAGCTTTCGTCGTTGAGCATTTCGTCCACCGAGTGGTGCACCACCTCATCCAGCTGGTTGGCGAATGCCTCGCCGATCAGCTGATGCGCGATCAGGTTGGCCACGGTGGTATCCAGCGGGATCAGTGGCTGCTTGAAATGCTTGATGTACAGGTCGTTCACTTCCTCCACCAGGCGGTGCGCCAGGTAGGCCTCATCCAGCAGGCAGCCCAGGCCGACCTGGCCTTGCATGATCGCCGGCGGCTGCAGGAAATAGGCTTCGGCAATTTTCAGTACCGGTTTGATCTGCGACTCGATGCCCGCCTCGCGCGCCACCGTATTGGCGGCCTCCAGCAATTCGGGTACCTGATCGATGTACGCGTCGACAAACCCCACAAGCGCTGCATGCGGGTCTTGCTCAGGCAGATTGATCGAGGGATGCAGGTGGGGCAGTTGCACTTCAAGTTGCTTTTTCAACTGGCCGGTTTGGACCTCATGTTGACGGGCACGGGTGATCTGCTCGCGCAAAGCGGCGATGTTCATGACAACTCCAGGGACAAGGGAAACACACGGATGACATAAGGTAGCTCGGTTCGAAAAAGAGTTAAGACGGATTTGTCATAAACGATGTGCGTTTATGTCGCCGTAAGGCATATCAAATGGCCATCAACCCCCTCTCGGCGATTTTTTGCGCGGTCCGGGCGGCTGTCTATACTCCGCTTTGAAAGTGATTGGTTGATGAGGCCCGCCTGCTGTCCAGCAGGGGCTCGCCGTCGAAGTTCGCCGTCTTGACGCCGTACCCTTAGCCGTAGGCCCTGCCTCCGGGATAACAAGAATCATAAGGGGAACCCGCAATGATGCGACATCCACATGCCTGGATGGGCCTGCTGTTGTGGTCACTGTTCACGCCGGCACACGCCGCCTGGACCGTGAATATGGCGCCGGGGGCGACTGAAGTCAGCAACGCCGTGTTCGACCTGCACATGACCATCTTCTGGATCTGCGTGGTGATCGGCATCGTGGTGTTCGGCGCGATGTTCTGGTCGATGATGGTGCACCGTCGCTCCACCGGCCAGCAGCCGGCGCATTTTCATGAGCACACCTGGGTCGAGATCATGTGGACGGTGGTGCCGTTCCTGATCCTGGTGGCCATGGCCATCCCCGCCACCAAGACCCTGGTGGACATCTACGATGCCAGCGAGTCGGACGTGGATATCCAGGTCACCGGCTACCAGTGGAAGTGGCACTACAAGTACCTGGGCCAGGACGTGGAGTTCTTCAGCAACCTGGCCACCCCCGCCGATCAGATCCACAACAAGGCACCCAAGGACGAGCACTACCTGCTGGAGGTCGATCAGCCGCTGGTGATCCCGGTGGGTGCCAAGGTGCGCTTTCTGGTGACTGCCGCCGACGTCATCCATTCCTGGTGGGTGCCGGCGTTCGCGGTCAAGCGCGATGCCATCCCCGGTTTCGTCAACGAGGCCTGGACCCGTGTCGAGAAGCCGGGCATCTACCGCGGCCAGTGCACCGAACTGTGCGGCAAGGACCACGGCTTCATGCCGGTGGTGGTGGAGGTCAAGTCCAGGGCCGACTACGACACCTGGCTGGCCGAACGCAAGGCCGAGTCGGCCAAGCTCAAGGAGCTGACCAGCAAGGAGTGGACCCTGCAGGAGCTCAGCGAGCGCGGCGACAAGGTCTACCACACCACCTGCGTGGCCTGTCACCAGGCCGAAGGCCAGGGCCTGCCGCCGATGTTCCCGGCGCTCAAGGGTTCGAAGATCGCCACCGGCCCGATCAAGGATCACCTGAACATCGTCTTCCACGGCAAGGCCGGCACGGCCATGGCGGCGTTCGGCAAGCAGCTCTCGGAAGTGGATATCGCCGCCGTGATCACCTACGAGCGCAACGCCTGGGGCAACAACAAGGGCGACATGGTCACGCCGAAGGATGTGCTGGCGCTCAAGCAGGCCGACAGCCAATGAACCGGGGAGACAGGACATGAGTACAGTCATCGACGACCACGGTCATGCCGCCCATGACCACGCCCACGGCCCGGCCAAGGGCCTGATGCGCTGGGTGCTGACCACCAACCACAAGGACATCGGCACGATGTACCTGTGGTTCGCCTTCGCCATGTTCCTGCTCGGCGGCTCGTTCGCCATGGTGATCCGCGCCGAGCTGTTCCAGCCCGGCCTGCAGATCGTGGAGCCGGCGTTCTTCAACCAGATGACCACCATGCACGGCCTGATCATGGTGTTCGGTGCGGTGATGCCGGCCTTCGTCGGCCTGGCCAACTGGATGATCCCGCTGATGATCGGCGCGCCGGACATGGCCCTGCCGCGCATGAACAACTTCAGCTTCTGGCTGCTGCCGGCAGCGTTCCTGCTGCTGGTATCGACCCTGTTCAGCCCCGGCGGCGGGCCGAATTTCGGCTGGACCTTCTATGCCCCGCTGTCGACCACCTACGCACCGGCCAGCGTGACCTTCTTCATTTTCGCCATCCACCTGATGGGCATCAGCTCGATCATGGGCGCGATCAACGTGATCGCCACCATCCTCAACCTGCGCGCACCCGGCATGACCCTGATGAAGATGCCGCTGTTCGTCTGGACCTGGCTGATCACCGCGTTCCTGCTGATCGCGGTGATGCCGGTGCTGGCCGGGGTGGTGACCATGATGCTGATGGACATCCATTTCGGCACCAGCTTCTTCAGCGCCGCCGGTGGTGGCGACCCGGTACTGTTCCAGCACGTGTTCTGGTTCTTCGGTCACCCCGAGGTGTACATCATGATCCTGCCGGCGTTCGGCGCGGTCAGCTCGATCATACCGGCGTTCTCGCGCAAGCCGCTGTTCGGCTACACCTCGATGGTCTACGCCACCGGGGCCATCGCCTTCCTGTCGTTCATCGTGTGGGCGCACCACATGTTCGTGGTCGGCATCCCGGTGGTGGGCGAGCTGTTCTTCATGTACGCCACCATGCTCATCGCGGTGCCCACCGGGGTGAAGGTGTTCAACTGGGTGAGCACCATGTGGGAAGGTTCGCTGACCTTCGAGACGCCGATGCTGTTCGCCATCGCCTTCGTCATCCTGTTCACCATCGGCGGCTTCTCGGGGTTGATGCTGGCCATCGCCCCGGCCGACTTCCAGTACCACGACACCTACTTCGTGGTGGCGCACTTCCACTACGTGCTGGTGCCGGGGGCGATCTTCGGCATCTTCGCCTCCGCCTACTACTGGCTGCCCAAGTGGACCGGGCACATGTACGACGAAACCCTCGGCAAGCTGCACTTCTGGCTGTCGTTCATCGGCATGAACATGGCGTTCTTCCCGATGCACTTCGTTGGCCTGGCGGGCATGCCGCGCCGGGTGCCGGACTACAACCTGCAGTTCGCCGACTTCAACATGGTGTCGTCGATCGGCGCTTTCACCTTCGGCGTCACGCAGATCTTCTTCCTGTTCATCGTGATCAAGTGCATCCGTGGCGGCAAGCCGGCCCCGGCCAAGCCATGGGATGGCGCCGAAGGGCTGGAATGGTCGGTGCCCTCGCCCGCGCCCTACCACACCTTCCAGACCCCGCCGGAAGTGAAATGAGGGTGCTGCCATGAACGAGCGCACGTCGCTGCGGCGACTGGTGACGCGGCTGATGCTGCTGACCGTGGTGATGTTCGCCTTCGGCTTTGCCCTGGTGCCGATCTACGACGTGATGTGCAAGGCCTTCGGCATCAACGGCAAGACCGGCGGACAGTACGCAGGCAGCCAGGTCAGCGACCCCACGCGCTCGGTGAAGGTGCAGTTCCTGTCGACCAATGCCAGCGACATGGTCTGGGACTTCTACTCCACCGCCGACCAGATCGACGTCAACCCGGGCGCGGTGAACCAGATGATCTTCGTGGCGCGCAACCCCACCGACAAGCCGATGACCGCCCAGGCCATCCCCAGCATCAGCCCGGCGGAGGCGGCCGCATACTTTCACAAGACCGAATGCTTCTGCTTCAGCCAGCAGGTGCTGCAGCCGGGGGAGCGCATCGAGATGCCGGTGCGCTTCATCGTCGATCGCGACCTGCCCAAGGATGTGAAACACCTGACGCTTGCCTACACGCTGTTCGATATCACCGCTCGCCAGCCGCCGGTGGCCCACGTGGCCACCCAGACCGTACAGAGCGCCCGATAAGGAGAACGATCCATGGCTGCTCATCAGCACTACTACGTACCGGCGCAGAGCAAGTGGCCGATCATCGCCACCCTCGGCATGCTGATCACGGTGTTCGGCCTGGGCACCTGGTTCAACGACATGAAGGCCGGCCACGAGGACTCCCATGGCCCGCTGATCTTCTTCGTCGGCGCACTGTGCCTGGCCTACATGCTGTTCGGCTGGTTCGGCGCGGTGATCAAGGAAAGCCGCGCCGGGCTCTACAGCCCGCAGCTGGACCGCTCGTTCCGCTGGGGCATGTCGTGGTTCATCTTTTCGGAGGTGATGTTCTTCGTGGCCTTCTTCGGTGCGCTGTTCTACGTGCGCCACCTGGCAGGCCCGGCGCTGGGTGGGGAAGGTGCCAAGGGCGTGGCGCACATGCTGTGGCCGAACTTCCAGTTCGCCTGGCCGCTGCTGCATACCCCCGACCCCAAGCTGTTCCCGCCGCCCAGCGATGTGATCGACCCGTGGCACCTGCCGCTGATCAACACCATTCTGCTGGTCAGCTCCAGCGTGACCATCACCATCGCCCACCATGCCCTGCGCAAGGATCACCGCGGTGCGCTGAAATTCTGGCTGGCGCTGACCATCGTGCTGGGCGTGGCGTTTCTCATCCTGCAGGCCTACGAGTACCACGAGGCCTACACCGAACTGGGCCTGACCCTGCATTCGGGGATCTACGGCGCCACCTTCTTCATGCTCACCGGGTTCCACGGGGCCCACGTGACCATGGGCACGATCATCCTGTTCGTGATGCTGATGCGCATCCTGCGCGGGCACTTCAGCGCCGACAAGCACTTCGGCTTCGAGGCGGCCAGCTGGTACTGGCACTTCGTGGATGTGGTGTGGGTGGGGTTGTTCATCTTCGTGTATGTGCTGTAGCCGCGCCTAGAACGGCGCGTGGGACACCAGTTGGCCGCTGTAGAAACCCCAGGCGACCAGCGCCAGGGTGATGGCGGCCAGGCTGACACGGATTTTCAGGGCGGTGAGCAGGCGGGTCGAGTTGTCATCGTCCTTGACCAGAAAGAACAGGCCGCTGAACAGGCTGATCACGGTCGCCAGCAGCATCAGGACAATCGCGGCTTTGAGCATGGCGGTACTCCGGGGGATGCGATGACTACAACAAGTATAGCGACAGCCGTTGCGGGGCCCCGATGAGGCCGTTCCGCCCCGGCCGGGTGCCGACCCTGGTGGTGATGTTGCTGCTGCCGGGGCTGATTGCGCTGGGCTGCTGGCAGTTGGGGCGCGCCGCCGAAAAGCGCGAGTTGCTGGCCACCTATGCAGAGCGCCGGGTGGCAGCGCCCCTGGCCAGCGAGCAACTGGCGCAGGCGAGCGACCCGGCCTATCGCCGGGTGCACCTGTATGGCCGTTTCGACCGCACCCACAGTGTGCTGCTCGACAACCGCCTGCGCGACGGCCAGGCCGGGGTCGAGCTGCTGCAACCCTTTCACGACCAGGCCAGCGGCCTGTGGCTGCTGGTCAATCGCGGCTGGCTGCCCTGGCCCGACCGGCGTGTGGCGGTGCAGTTCAGCACCCCCGAGACACCGCTTGCCCTGCAGGCCTGGGTCTATGTGGCGCCGGGCAGCACCTTCCAGTTGCACGCCGACCCGCAAGGGGGCCGCTGGCCGCACCTGCTCACGGCGGTGGATGCCGCGCAGCTGTGGCCGCAGCTGGGCCGCGAGGGCTTTGCCCATGAACTGCGCCTGGAACCGGGCCCGGCCAGCTACCGGCTGGACTGGCCAGTGGTAGCGATGGGCCCGGAGAAACACCTGGGCTACGCCGTGCAATGGTTTGCCCTGGCCGCGGCGCTGGTTGCGCTGTACCTCTATTTCGGCTGGCACAACGACAAGGAGAACCACCATGGGCGCCGTCATGCATCCATCCGGCACGTCTGAAGTGCCGCGCCGTCGTTGGCGCGGGCGGTTGCAGCTGATTCTGATCTTGCTGGTGGTGGTGGGGCCGATGATGCTCGCCACCGGCATGTACAAGCTGCAGTTCTGGGTGCCGGAAAGCCGCAGCTACCACGGCGAACTGATCGGCAACGGCCAGGGCCGCGCCGAGCTGGGGGTCGCGACCGACGAGGCGCGCTGGCAGCTGCTGGTCAGCACCCCTGGTGACTGTGACGCAGACTGCCAGCAACTGGTGTACCTGGCGCGCCAGGTACAGATCGGCCTTGGCCGCGACGCCGCCCGTGCCAGCCACGCGCTGGCCGCCGGGCAACCGTTGAGCGAGGCGTATCAGGCCAGGCTTGCGCGCGAGTACCCGCAACTGCAGCGCTATGCGCTGGAGCTGGCGCAGTACAGCAGGGCCGCCGGGGGCCTGAAGGGCGCGCAGCTGTGGATCGTCGACCCCCACGGCAACCTGGTGTTGCGCTACGACGCACGGGTCAAGGGCAAGGACCTGCTCAACGACCTGCGCCATCTGCTCAAGCTGTCCAACATCGGCTAGGAGGCACGCACCATGGCCAGACCTGGATACCGCCTCGCCGTGTTCGCCACCTTCCTCGCGCTGGTGGTGGTGCTGCTGGGGGCCTATACCCGCCTGACCCACGCCGGCCTGGGCTGCCCCGACTGGCCGGGCTGCTACGGCTTCATCAGCGTGCCCAAGACCGAGGCGCAACTGGCACATGCCGAACGCCACTACCCGGACACGCCGGTCGAGGCCCACAAGGGCCGCAACGAGATGGTGCACCGTTATTTTGCCGGCACCCTGGCGCTGGTGATCGCCATGCTGGCGGTGCAGGCGCTGCGTCGGCATGGGCACAACGGCCAGCCGTACCGCCTGCCGCTGCTGCTGTTGGCGGTGGTGTTCTTCCAGGCCGCGTTCGGCATGTGGACGGTCACCCTCAAGCTGTGGCCGCAGGTGGTCACGGCGCACTTGCTGGGCGGCTTTGCCACCCTGAGCCTGCTGTTTCTGCTGAGCCTGCGCCTGTCGCGCGCGTTCATGCCCCTGCCCGGCCTGCCGCTGCGGCTAAGGCGCCTGGCGGCACTGGCGTTGCTGCTGGTGATCGGGCAAGTCGCCCTGGGCGGCTGGGTGAGCGCCAACTATGCCGCGGTGGCCTGCGTCGACCTGCCGACCTGTCACGGCCAGTGGTGGCCCGAGGCGGATTTTGCCAACGGCTTTCACCTCACCCAGCACATCGGCCCCAACTACCTGGGCGGACAGCTCGACAGCGAGGCGCGTACCGCCATCCATATCACCCACCGCCTGGGGGCGCTGCTGGTCACGCTGGTGTTGCTGACCCTGGCCTGGCAGCTGCACGCTATCGGCCTGCGGCGCCTGGCCAGGCTGGTGCTGCTGGCGCTGGCGGTGCAGGTGGGGCTGGGCATCAGCAATGTGGCGTTCGGGCTGCCGCTGGCGGTGGCGGTGGCGCACAACGCCGGTGGCGCGGCGCTGCTGCTGACGCTGGTGCTGGTCAACTACCGCACGCGCCTGGCCACGCAGCCCAAGGCGCGCAGGGTCAGCCAGGGCTGGCGCCTGACGCCGCTGCGCCCGGTGGGCGTGGTGCATTATCTGGGAGAGAACCCATGGCAACGCTTCTGAACCCCGCGCGCCAGCAGGCGCTGTGGCGCGACTACCTGGAGCTGACCAAGCCCAAGGTGGTGGTGCTGATGCTCATCACCTCGCTGGTGGGGATGTTCCTGGCCACCCGCGCGGGCGTGCCATGGACGGTGCTGGTGTTCGGCAACCTGGGCATCGGCCTGTGTGCGGGTGCCGCGGCGGCGGTCAACCATGTGGTGGACCGGCGCATCGACGCACTGATGGCGCGCACCCACAAGCGGCCGCTGGCCGAGGGGCGCGTCGCACCGCTGGCGGCGCTGGCGTTCGCCTTGCTGCTGGCGGTGCTGGGCATGGTGCTGCTGCTGAGCTTCACCAACGCACTGACCGCCTGGCTGACCCTGGCCTCGCTGCTGGGCTATGCGGTGCTCTACACCGGCTTTCTCAAGCGGGCCACGCCGCAGAACATCGTGATCGGCGGGCTGGCCGGGGCGGCGCCGCCGCTGCTGGGCTGGGTGGCGGTGACCGGGCATGTGGGCGCCGAGCCCCTGTTGCTGGTGCTGATCATCTTCGCCTGGACCCCGCCGCACTTCTGGGCCCTGGCCATCCATCGCAAGGAGGAGTACGCCAAGGCCGATATCCCGATGCTGCCGGTGACCCACGGCGAGCACTACACCAAGCTGCACATTCTGCTGTACACCGCCGCCCTGCTGGCGGTGAGCCTGTTGCCTTACGTGATCCACATGAGCGGGCCGCTGTACCTGGCCTGCGCCGTGGTGCTGGGCGGGCGCTTCCTGCACTGGGCCTGGGTGTTGTACCGTGGCAGTCGGCCGCACGCGGCGATCAGGACCTTCAAGTACTCTATCGCGTACCTGTTCCTGCTGTTCATCGCGCTGCTTGTTGACCATTACCTACTGTTGAACCTATGACTCGAACCCAGAAAACCGTTTTCATCCTCGTTGCCCTGGTCGCACTGATTCTCGGGCTTACCATCAACAAGGTGCTGAGCAATCGCAGCCAGGGCGACCCCACGGCGCTGATCGATGCCGGGATCATCCTGCTGCCGCAGAGCCGCCAGGTGCCGGCGCTGCAGATGACCGACGAGAACGGCCAGCCGGTGGTGCTGGACCAGCTCAAGGGCAAGTGGTCGCTGCTGTTCTTCGGCTACACCTTCTGCCCGGACATCTGCCCGACCACGCTGGCGCAACTGCGGCAGGTCAAGAGCGAGCTGCCCAAGGAGGCGGTGGACCGTTTGCAGGTGGTGCTGGTGAGCGTCGACCCGAACCGGGATACACCGGCGCAGTTGAAGACGTACCTGGGCTACTTCGACAAGGATTTTCGCGGGGTGACGGGGACGCTGGAGGATACGCAGAAGCTGGCCAATGCGGTGAGCATCCCGTTCATTCCGGCCGATACCAGCAAGCCGAACTACACGGTCGATCACAGTGGCAACCTGGCGCTGCTCGGGCCGGATGGTACCCAGCGGGGGTTCATTCGGGCGCCGTTCAACAACCAGAAGCTGGTGGCGCAGTTGCCGGGGCTGGTCAAGCGCGACTGAAAAAACTTCGCCGGCAAGGCCGGCTCCTACAGGTTGTACGTAACCCTGCAGGAGCCGGCCTTGCCGGCGAATGGGGCGCTGCGGTCTATCAGAACGCTGGCTTGACCGCGCCCTTGTACTTCTCTTCGATGAACTTCTTCACTTCAGGCGTGTGCAGTGCTGCTACCAGCTTCTTCACCGCGTCCGAATCCTTGTTGTCCTCGCGGGTCACCAGGATGTTCACATAAGGCGAATCGCTGCCTTCGATGACCAGGGCGTCCTTTTCAGGGTTGAGCTTGGCTTCCAGCGCATAGTTGGTGTTGATCAGCGCCAGGTCGACCTGGGTCAGCACGCGCGGAATGGTGGCAGCTTCCAGCTCACGGAATTTCAGACCCTTGTCGTTACCGGTGATGTCCTTCACGGTCGACAGGATGTTGGTGTTGTCCTTGAGCTTGATCACGCCAGCCTTGTCCAGCAGCAGCAAGGCACGGCCGCCGTTGGTGGCATCGTTGGGGATGACCACGGTGGCGCCCGATGGCAGTTCGTCGAGCTTCTTGAGCTTGTTCGAATAGGCGCCCAGCGGCTCCAGGTGCACGCCGGCAACGCTGACCAGGTGAGTGCCCTTGGCCTTGTTGAACTCGTCCAGGTACGGCTGGTGCTGGAAGAAGTTGGCATCCAGGCGCTTCTCGGCCACCTGCACGTTGGGCTGGACGTAGTCGGTGAACACCTTCACCTTCAGGTCCACGCCTTCCTTGGCCAGCGCCGGTTTGACGAACTCGAGGATCTCGGCGTGCGGTACCGGGGTGGCGGCAACAGTCAGGGTCTCGGCCGCGTGGGCAGAGAAGGCCGCGACGGCGGCAACAGCAGCAAGCAGTCTTTTCATCTAATCGCTCCTTGTGAGGGCCGTTCCGGCCCCCGGCGCGTCGGCGTGGCCGACCCTTGGTTACTTACGGGAAAAATGCACAACCAGTTTGTCGCCGACACTCTGCAGAACTTGAACCAGCACCAGCAGCAGTACCACGGTGACTACCATCACGTCGGTCTGAAAGCGCTGGTAGCCGAAGCGGATGGCCAGGTCACCCAGCCCGCCGGCACCCACCACACCCGCCATCGCGGTGTACGACACCAGGGTGATGGCCGTCACGGTGATGGCTGCGAAGATGCCCGGCCGCGCTTCGGGCAGCAGGGCGTTCATGATGATCTGGCGCGTGGTGGCCCCCATCGACTGGGTGGCCTCGATGATGCCGCGGTCGACCTCGCGCAGGGCGGTTTCCACCAGTCGCGCGAAGAACGGCGTGGCACCGACCACCAGTGGCGGGATGGCCCCGGCCACGCCCAGCGAGGTGCCGGTGATGAGCACGGTGAACGGGATCATCACGATCAGCAGGATGATGAACGGCAGCGAACGCAGCACGTTGACCACCAGCGACAGCAGCGCATACACGCGCTTTTCTTCGAACAGCTGGCGCGGGCCGCACAGAAACAGCAGCACGCCCAGTGGCAGGCCCAGCAGTACGGTGAACAGCAGCGAGCCGAACAGCATGATCATGGTATCGATCGTGGCCAGCCAGATTTCGGCCCAGTCGATGTTGGCAAAGAAACTCAGGGCGTCCATCAGCGCAGTACCTCCATATGAACATCTGCCGCAATGAAGCGGGCAAATGCCGCCTCGATGTCGCCACCGGTGATGGCCAGGGTCAGTTGACCGTAGGGGGTGTCCTTGATGCGGTCGATACGCCCGGCGAGGATGCTGTAGTCCACCCCGGTTTCACGGGCCACGGTGCCCAGCAGCGGCGCATAGGTGGCGTCGCCCTGGAAGGTCAGGCGCACGATGCGCCCCGGTACATGGGCAAAATCGTCGCGCTGTTCGCTTTCGTCGACCTGCTCGTCTTCCTGCACGAAACGCTTGGTGGTCGGGTGCTTGGGGTGCAGGAACACCTGCGCCACCGGGCCCTGTTCGACGATCTGCCCGGCGTCCATCACTGCCACCTGGTCGCACACGCGGCGGATCACGTCCATCTCGTGGGTGATGAGCACGATGGTCAGCTTCAGCTCGCGGTTGATCTCGGCCAGCAATTGCAGCACCGAGGCGGTGGTTTGCGGGTCCAGGGCGCTGGTGGCCTCGTCGCACAGCAGGATCTTGGGCTTGGTGGCCAGGGCGCGGGCGATGCCGACGCGCTGCTTCTGGCCGCCGGACAGCTGTGCCGGGTACTTCCTGGCATGCTCGCTCAGCCCTACGCGGGCCAGCAGCTCGCCGACGCGCTGGTCGATCTCGGCGCGCGACATGCGCCCGGCCAGGGTCAGCGGCAGCGCCACGTTGTCGGCCACGGTCTTGGAGGCCAGCAGGTTGAAGTGCTGGAAGATCATCCCGACCTGCTGGCGGAAGCGGCGCAGGTCGTTGGCGTTGAACGCCGTGACGTCTTCGCCGTCGACGATGATCTTGCCGCCGCTGGGGGCCTCGAGGCGGTTGATCAGGCGCAGAAGGGTACTTTTGCCGGCACCGGAATGGCCGATCAGACCGAACACCTGGCCGTCTTCGACGCGCAGGCTGGTCGGGTGCAGTGCGGGGATGTCCCTACCGGCGACGCGGTAGGTTTTATGGACTTGTTGAAACTCGATCACGTAGCGAACCTTGTGGGGCGCATGAAATAGGGTCAGCTGTTAGCCGGGGGCGCATTTTAGCCTGTTCGTATATAGGTTCTTAGCATTTATTTCGTGTTTGACCAACGCTTGAGGAATAACGCGATCAGTGGTTGCTCGCTGGTCATTCGAAAGGAACGCCCGGCACTCCTGTCAGTCACTACCTGAAGAGCCCCATCCAGGGGCCCCGCGTACGATGATGAGGAGTTGCAGACCCATGCCCAGCAAGAAGAATGCGCCCCAGGAAAGTCAACTCGCCGGCGCCCAGACGCCCGACAAGGCCAACACCAACGCCAAGCTGCAGAGCCTGGAGCCGTTTCGCAGCGATGCCACCGGCCAGGCGCTGCGCACCAACCAGGGGGTCAAGGTTGCCGACAACCAGAACACCCTCAAGGCCGGTGACCGCGGCCCCTCGCTGCTTGAAGACTTCATCATGCGCGAGAAGATCACGCATTTCGACCATGAGCGCATTCCCGAGCGCATCGTGCATGCCCGCGGCACCGGCGCCCATGGCTACTTCCAGGCTTACGAGTCGCATGCCGCACTGACCAAGGCCGGCTTCTTGCAGGACCCGGACAAGATCACCCCGGTGTTCGTGCGCTTCTCCACCGTGCAGGGGCCGCGTGGCTCGGGTGACACGGTGCGCGACGTGCGCGGCTTTGCCGTCAAGTTCTTTACCGATGAGGGCAACTTCGACCTGGTTGGCAACAACATGCCGGTGTTCTTCATTCAGGACGCGATCAAGTTTCCCGACTTCGTGCATGCGGTCAAACCCGAACCGCACAACGAGATCCCCACCGGCGGTTCGGCCCACGACACCTTCTGGGACTTCGTCTCGCTGGTGCCCGAGTCGGCGCACATGGTGATCTGGGCGATGTCCGACCGCGCGATACCGAAAAGCCTGCGCACCATGCAGGGCTTTGGCGTGCACACCTTCCGCCTGATCAACGCCGAAGGCGTGGCCAGTTTCGTCAAGTTCCACTGGAAGCCCAAGCAGGGTGTGCATTCGCTGCTGTGGGACGAGGCGCAGAAGCTGGCGGGCAAGGACACTGACTATCACCGCCGCGACCTGTGGGAAGCGATCGAGACCGGCAACTACCCGGAATGGGAACTGGGCGTGCAGATCGTGCCCGAGGCCGACGAGCATAAGTTCGAGTTCGACCTGCTCGACCCGACCAAGATCATCCCAGAAGAGCTGGTACCGGTGACGCCGCTTGGCAAGATGGTGCTCAACCGCAACCCGGACAACTTCTTTGCCGAAATCGAGCAGGTGGCGTTCTGCCCCGGTCATATCGTGCCGGGCATCGACTTTTCCAACGACCCGCTGCTGCAGGGCCGGTTGTTCTCCTACACCGATACGCAGATCAGCCGCCTGGGTGGCCCGAACTTCCACGAGATCCCGATCAACCGGCCCGTGGCGCCCAACCACAACGGCCAGCGCGATGCCCAGCACCGTACCACCGTGCACAAGGGCCGGGCGTCCTACGAGCCCAACTCCATCGATGGCGGCTGGCCGAAGGAAACCCCGCCGGCGGCGCAGGATGGCGGCTTCGAGACCTACCCCGAGCGCATCGAGGCGCACAAGGTGCGCCAGCGCAGCCCCTCGTTCGGCGATCACTTCTCCCAGGCGCGGCTGTTCTTCCAGAGCATGAGCCCGACCGAGCAGGAGCACATCATCAGTGCCTACAGCTTCGAGCTGGGCAAGGTGGAGCGCGAGCATATCCGTGCCCGCGAGGTGAACGAGATTCTCGCCAACATCGACCTCAAGCTGGCGGCGCGGGTAGCGCAGAACCTTGGCCTGCCGGCGCCCAAGGCCGGCACCGTGGACGTCAAGCCACAGTCGCTCAAGGCTTCGCCGGCGCTGAGCCAGATGAACCTGCTGGGCGAAGGCATCAAGGGGCGCAAGGTGGCGATTCTGGTGGCCGATGGCGTGGATGCCACGCTGGTGGACCCGCTGGTGAAGGCATTGCAGGCCGAGAGCGCCCAGGGCGTGCTGCTGGGGCCGACCTCGGCACCGGTGAAGACCGCTGCCGGCAAGACCCTGGCGGTGGATGCCTCGATGGAAGGCATGCCGTCGGTGGTGTTCGATGCGGTATGGATCGCCGGTGGCAAGGCCAGCCTGCAGGCCCTGAGCGGCGATGGCGTGGCGCTGCACTTCGTGCTGGAGGCCTACAAGCACCTCAAGCCGCTGGGTACCGATAGCGATGCCAAGGCCGTGCTCGACAAGCTGGGCCTCAAGGCGGATGAAGGCATGGTGGTGGGCAGCGATCAGAAGGCCTACAAGGCGTTGATCGCGGCGATTGCCAAGCACCGGGTGTGGTCGCGGGAAGCGGCCGCCAAGGCCATTCCGGCGTAGTCAAAAAGGCCGGCTCCTGCAGGAGCCGGCCTTGCCGGCGAAGAAGGCACCGCCGACATCACTCGGCGCGCCGCGGCGTAAGCACCACCTGCGCCGGCTGGTTGCGATGAATCTCGTGGGCCTGCTGCAAGGCGAAGCTCGCATCGCGCTTGCTTACCCGCTTGGCCAGCAAGGTCTGTAGCCACGGCGCGTCATCACGGCGCGGCACCTGGAACACCACGTCACACTGGTAATTCACTACATCGGTGGCGATGTCATCCAGTTGTCGGCGAAGTTCTTCTATTTTCGTGATTTTCAACGCCACTACGGTGCTTGGCGCCGTGGGGTCGATGACTTTTGCCGGTGGCTTGGCTTCCGCCGCCTTGAGCGCGGCCTCGGCCTTGTCCAGCTCGGCCTTGCGCGCCTGGGTGATGGCGCCATTTACGCCGCCGGTCAGCGCCGGGGCCTTGGGCATCAGCGCACGGGCACGTGCCAGCGCGGTGGCTGCGGCATTCACATCGCCCTTCTGCAGCACGATCTGGCTGCGCTGCAGGTAGGCTTCGGCCAGCTGGCGCTGCATGGGTTCGAGGCGTGCATCGTCCGGCGACTGGGCCTGCAAGGTGGCCAGCTGGTCTTCGGCGGTGGCCAGCTCGCTGCTGGCGATGTTCTGCTCCAGCAGTTGCCAGGCATCGGGCTGCGCGGGCGGCGGCGGGTCGACCGGCGCGCTGGAACAGGCGGCCAGCAACACGGAAAACGCGGCAAGGAGCAGATAACGGGAGGCGAACGGCTTCATTCCTGCGACTCTCTATTTGCGCAAAAAGCGAGCAAGTCTACACCCAGCGCGCTGGCGCGAAAATAACTCTTCAGGATGTAGCGGCGATTAAAATGTCGCAGGGCGCGACCCTGTCGGCCGCACCCTGCCCATGGGGCTGCGCGCTCAGCGCCGGGGCAGCGCCAGGCTCACCAAGAATAGCACTGCCGCACACACCACGATGGATGGGCCGGCCGGGGTGTCCTTGAACCACGACAGGGCCAGCCCGCCACACACCGCCACTACGCCGATCAGGCTGGCGCCCAGGGCCATCTGTTCCGGCGAGCGCGCATGCCGCTGTGCGGCTGCGGCGGGGATGATCAGCAGCGAGGTGATCAGCAGCACGCCGACGATCTTCATCGCCACCGCAATCACCACCGCGATCAGCAGCATCAGCGCCAGGCGCAGCGCAGCCACCGGCAGGCCTTCGACCCGGGCCAGTTCCTCGTGCACGGTCACCGCCAGCAGCGGGCGCCACAGCGCCACGATCAGCAACAGGACCAGCGCACTGCCGCCCAGGATCCATGCCAGGTCGCCCGGACTGATCGCCAGCAGGTCGCCGAACAGGTAGGCCATCAGGTCGATGCGCACATCGTGCATGAAGCTCAGCACCACCAGGCCCAGCGACAGCGTGCTCGGCGCGAGAATCCCCAGCAGGGTGTCGGAGGCCAGCGGCTGGCGCTGCTGCAGGGTCACCAGCAACAGCGCCAGCAACAGGCAACCGACGGTCACCGCCAGCGTCGGGCTGACGTCCAGCACGAAGCCCAGGGCCACGCCCAGCAGCGCCGCGTGGGACAGCGTGTCGCCGAAATACGCCATGCGCCGCCACACCACGAACGAGCCCAGCGGGCCCGCCACCAGCGCCAGGGCCAGGCCTGCAAGCAGGGCATACAACAGAAAATCAGCCATGCTTGCAGTGGTCTCCGTGCACATGCCCGCCAGGGGCCGGGGTGACCACCGACCCGTGCAGGTCGTGGGCGTGGTCGTGATGATGGTGGTAGATCGCCAGGCTTGGCGCGTTGTTGCCGAACAGCTCGACGAAGGCCGGGTCGCCGCTGACCTGCTCCGGGTGGCCCGAGCAGCACACGTGGCGGTTGAGGCACACCACCTGATCGGTGGTGCTCATCACCAGGTGCAGGTCGTGGGAAACCATCAGCACGCCGCAGCCGTAGCGGTCGCGCAGGCGCGTGATCAGGCTGTAGAGCTCGGCCTGACCGGCCACGTCGACGCCCTGTACCGGCTCGTCGAGCACCAGCAGTTCTGGCTTGCGCAGCAGCGCGCGGGCCAGCAGCACCCGCTGCATCTCGCCGCCGGACACGGTCTGGATGGGGCTGTCGATGACGTGTTCGGCGCCCACTTCGTTGAGGGCCGCCAGTGCTGTCTTGCGGTCCACGCCCGGCACCAGGCGCAGAAAGCGCAGTACCGACAGCGGCAAGGTGGCGTCCACCTGGATCTTCTGCGGCATGTAGCCGATGCGCAGTCGCGGCTTGCGCCATACGCTGCCGGTATGCGGCGCCAGCAGGCCGAGTACGGCGCGCACCAGAGTGGTCTTGCCGGCGCCGTTGGGGCCGATCAGGGTCACGATCTGCCCGGGCTCCACGCACAGGTCGATGCTGTCGAGCACGGCCTGGCCGCCGAAGGTGACGCCCACCTGCTCGAGGCGGATCAACGCGTTGCTCATCAGGCGCTCCGGCAGGTGCCGCACAGACCGACCACTTCGACGGTCTGGGTCTCGACACTGAAACCCACATCATTGGCGCTGGCCACGATGGCGTCGCTGATGGAGGCTTGCTCCAGTTCGATTGCCACGTGGCATTGGCGGCAGATCAGGAACTGGCCCTGGTGGGCATGCTCGGGGTGGCTGCAGCCCATGAAGGCATTGAGCGACGCGATGCGGTGTACCAGGCTGTTTTCCAGCAGGAAATCCAGTGCGCGGTACACGGTGGGCGGTGCGGCGCGGCGGCCGTCCTGCTCGCTGAGCACGGCAAGGATGTCGTAGGCGCCCAGCGGCTTGTGGCTTTGCCATACCAGCTCCAGCACGCGGCGGCGCAGGGCGGTCAGGCGCAGGCCCTGACGCGCGCACAGCGCATCGGCCTCGGCCAGCGCGCTGTGCACGCAGTGGGAGTGGTCGTGGGGACGGTTGGCCAGCGGGGTATTGGGCATGGGCAGCGACGGTTCTGTTGAGAGACGTTATTATGTTACCCGTTCCTGCCCCGATGAGTGCCTATCGTGTCCCGATTTTTTGCCCTTTTTGTCGCTTTTGTCACAAGCAGCCTGTTGATGACCCCGGCGCAGGCCGAGGTTCAGGTGCTGACCAGCATCAAGCCGCTGCAGCTTATCGCTGCAGCGGTGCAGGACGGTGTCGGTACGCCGGATGTGCTGCTGCCACCGGGCGCTTCGCCGCACCATTACGCCTTGCGCCCTTCCGATGTGCGCAAGGTGGGCCAGGTGGACTTGCTGTACTGGATCGGCCCGGACATGGAGGGTTTTCTGCCCCGTGTGCTGGGTAGCCGCAGCAAGCCGACGGTGGCGGTGCAGAGCCTGCCGGGCCTGACCTTGCGCCATTTTGGCGAGGACAGCCATTCCCACGCGCAAGACGCCGACGAGCACGACCATGACCACCGCCCAGGCAGCCTGGATGCGCATCTGTGGTTATCGTCGGTGAACGCGCGGGTGATTGCGGCGAAGATGGCGGCGGACCTGGGCGCGGCCGATCCGCAGAACCAGGCGCGCTACACCGCCAACGCCAAGGCATTCGGCGAGCGCCTGGATGCACTGGATGCGCGGCTCAAGGCGCGGGTGAGCGCTGTTGCGGGCAAGCCGTACTTTGTCTTCCATGAAGCCTTCGATTACTTCGAGGCGGCCTACGGGCTCAAGCACACCGGCGTGTTCAGCGTGGCGGCGGAGGTGCAGCCGGGCGCGCAGCACGTGGCCGCGATGCGCAAGCGCCTGCAGGAAGTGGGCAAGACCTGTGTATTCAGCGAGCCGCCGCTACGCCCGCGGCTGGCCGAGACGCTGACAGCGGGGTTGCCGGTGACGCTGGCCGAGCTGGATGCGCTGGGCGGCACGATGCCAGCGGATGCCAATGGCTATGAGCGGTTGCTGGAGAACCTGGGCAATGGGTTGGCGGGGTGCCTGGAAAAGCTCTGACCCACCGATCTGTAGGAGCCGGCCTTGCCGGCGAAGGGCTGCGCTGCAGCCCAACGGCTCCGCCGGCAAGGCCGGCTCCTACCACCTAGAGTGGCTCAGTTACAACGCGAACGGCAGGGCGATGTCCACCTGCTGACGCGCCGCCAGGCGCACCTCGAAATCCGCCGGGTCGTGAATCAGCACGTCCATCCCGGCAAACGACTCGGCCGCAATCAGCCGCGACAGCCAGAACCGCACGCAGGCCACCCGCAACATCACCGGCCACAGGTGTGCCTCGGCTGCGGTGAACGGGCGCAGCGCCGCATATGCACCCAGCAACGCCCGCGCCCGCGGCGGGTCGATCTGCCCGGCGTCGTCGCAGCACCAGTCGTTCAGGGTGATCGCCAGGTCATACAGCATCGGCCCGGAGCACGCATTGTAGAAATCGATCAGCCCGGTCAGGTGGGTGCCTTCGAACAAGGCGTTGTCGCGGAACAGGTCGGCGTGCAGGTTGGCCCGCGGCAGCGCCATGATCTGGCCCTGGTGCGCGACGATCTCGTCCAGGCAGCCCTGCAGCAGCGCCTGTTGCGTCGGGTTCAGGCGCGGCATCAGTTCGGCGCCGGTGGCCAGCATCCAGTCCAGGCCACGGTCGGTCTTGCGCTCCAGCACCTTGTGCTGGGTCGCGGTGTGCAGGTGGCCGAGCAGTTCGCCCACCTGTACGCAATGCTGGTTGTTCGCCACCTTGATGTGCTTGCCCGGCAGGCGCGGCTGCAGCAGCGCCGGCTTGCCGGCCAGCTCGCGCAGGGCCACGCCGTCGCGGGTGCGCAGCGCATAGGGCACCGGCAGGTCGGCCTCGTGCAGCACGTCGAGCAGTTCGATGAAGAACGGCAGGTCCTGGATCGGCCCGCGTTCGACCAGTGTCAGCACGAACTCACCCTGTTCGAGGCTGACGAAGAAGTTGCTGTTCTCGGTGCCGGCGGCAATTCCCTGGAAGTCCCGCAGGCGACCCAGTCCATAGGGCGCCAGAAAGGTTTCCAGCTCGGGCCGGGTCAGTGGGGTGAAGACAGACATGGTCAAAAACTGCTCATTCGGGCACTTCCCGCAGGAAGTGCCAGGTGGATGGTAGGGGCCCGCATTACCACTCGAAGATTTTCCAGGAAGGAATCAGCATGTCGGGTTGGTCGGAACGGATGAAGTTGCCTTCCGAGCCGTCTGCGCGCACCAGAAAGTAAGGCTTGCCCCCTTTGGGGGTGACCTTGATGGCATACAGGAAACCGTTCTGGCGGTATTCCTGGATGGTCTTGTCGCCTTCCGTGCGAATGGTTACATCCGGATCGGCCGAAGGCGCTTCATCCGCCGCATTGGCTACCAGTGGAGCGGCAGCCAACACACCGAGCAGCAACAGGCGATTTAGTCTACGCATGATAACCTTGTCCCTTTGTCGTCAATGTTCCGGACATTCTAGCGCCGGGCCCGTTGAAAAGGTTGATTCTGCTCATGAGCCAAGCTCCCCTCGTCCTGGTGGACGGTTCGTCCTACCTGTACCGCGCGTTCCACGCGCTGCCACCGCTGACCAACTCCAAGGGCATGCCCACCGGCGCGGTGAAGGGTGTGCTGAACATGCTCAGGAGCCTGCGCAAGCAGTACCCGGACAGCCCCTTCGCGGTGGTGTTCGACGCCAAGGGCGGCACCTTTCGCGACGAGATGTACGCCGAGTACAAGGCCAACCGGCCGAGCATGCCCGACGACATGCGCGTGCAGATCGAGCCGCTGCACGCCAGCGTCAAGGCGCTGGGCTTCCCGCTGCTGTGCGTGGAGGGGGTCGAGGCCGACGACGTGATCGGCACCCTGGCCCGCAGCAGCGCCGCGGCGACCCGCCCGGTGGTGATCTCCACCGGTGACAAGGACATGGCCCAGCTGGTGGATGCGCACATTACCCTGGTCAATACCATGTCGGGCTCGTCGATGGACATCGAGGGCGTGAAGGAGAAGTTCGGCGTCGCACCCGAGCAGATCATCGACCTGCTGGCGCTGATGGGCGACTCATCCGACAACATCCCCGGGGTCAAGGGCGTGGGCGAGAAGACCGCCGTCGGCCTGCTGCTGGGCGTCAATGGCGGTATCAAGGAGCTGTACGAGAATCTCGACCTGGTGCCGAGCCTGCCGATCCGCGGGGCCAAGACCCTGCCGGCCAAGCTGCTGGAGCACAAGGAGCTGGCGTTCCTGTCGTACCAGCTGGCCACGATCAAGGTCGACGTGCCGCTGGAGGTCGGGCTGGACGACCTGCACCTGGGCGAACCTGACCGCGAAACGCTGCTGCAGCTGTACACCGAACTCGAGTTCAAGGGCTGGATCGACGAAGTTCAGCGCGAGAACAAGCGCCTGGAGCTCGCCCCGCCCCCTGCCGCCACACCCGACGCCGAGGCGCCCCCGGTGGCCGTTGCCGAGCCGGCAGCCCCTGTCGAGGCCACCTATGAAACCATTCTGGACAAGGCACGTTTCGACGTGTGGCTGCAAAAGCTCAAGGACGCCGAGCTGTTCGCATTCGATACCGAAACCACCGGGGTCGATGCACAGCAGGCCCAGCTGGTCGGCCTGTCGTTTGCGGTCAAGCCCCATGAGGCCGCCTACATCCCGCTGGCACACGACTACGAAGGCGCTCCGCAGCAGCTGGACCGCGAGCTGGTGCTGAACGCGCTCAAGCCGCTGCTGGAAGACCCGAACAAGGCCAAGGTCGGGCAGCACGCCAAGTACGACATCAACATCCTGGCCAACTGCGCGGGCATTACCGTGCGTGGGGTGGCCTTCGACACCATGCTCGAATCCTATGTGCTGAATTCCACGGCCACCCGCCACGACATGGACAGCCTGGCCAAGAAGTACCTGGACCACACCACCATCGGCTTCACCGACATTGCCGGCAAGGGTGCCAAGCAGCTGACCTTCAACCAGATCCACCTGGACAAGGCCGGCCCCTACGCCGCCGAAGATGCCGACATCACCCTGCGCCTGCACCACAAGCTGCACGCCGAGCTGGCGGCGCTGCCAAGCCTGGCCAGCGTGCTGAGCGATATCGAGATGCCGCTGGTGCCGGTGCTGGCGCGTATCGAGCGCGAGGGCGCGCTGGTGGATGCCGACCTGCTCAGGATCCAGAGCGGCGAGCTGGGCGACAAGATGGACGCGCTGGAGCGCGAAGCCATCGAGCTGGCGGGCGAGCCGTTCAACCTGGGTTCGCCCAGGCAGCTGGGCGCCATCCTTTATGACAAGTTCGGCCTGCCGGTACTGAAGAAGACCCCCAAGGGCCAGCCGTCGACGGCTGAAGAAGCCCTCGAGGCGCTGGCCGAGGAAGGTTTCCCGCTGCCCAAGGTGCTGATGCAGTACCGCTCGATGAGCAAGCTCAAGAGCACCTACACCGACCGCCTGCCCGAGCAGATCAACCCGCGTACCGGGCGTATCCACACTTCCTACCAGCAGGCGGTGGCTGCCACCGGCCGCCTGTCGTCCAGCGACCCGAATCTGCAGAACATCCCGGTGCGTACCGCCGAGGGCCGGCGCATTCGCCAGGCCTTCATCGCGGCGCCCGGCTACAAATTGCTGGCGGCGGACTACTCGCAGATCGAGCTGCGCATCATGGCCCACCTGGCCAAGGACGAGGGCCTGCTCAGCGCCTTCCGCAACGGCCTGGACGTGCACACTGCCACCGCGGCCGAAGTGTTCAAGGTGGAGCTTGGCGACGTGACCTCCGACCAGCGGCGCAGCGCCAAGGCGATCAACTTCGGCCTGATCTACGGCATGGGTGCAAAGAAGCTGGGCAAGGACATCGGCGTCGACAGCAAGACGGCCAAGGCCTACATCGACGTGTACTTTGCCCGCTACCCGGGCGTGCGCGACTACATGGAGCGCACCCGCAAGCAGGCGGCCGACCAGGGCTACGTGGAAACGCTGTTCGGGCGGCGCCTGTACCTGCCGACCATTCACTCCAACCGTCCGCAGGAGCGCGCTGGCGCCGAGCGTACCGCGATCAACGCGCCGATGCAGGGCACCGCAGCTGACATCATCAAGCGCGCCATGGTCACGGTGGACAACTGGCTGGCGAGCACTGCGCTGGATGCCCGGGTGATCCTGCAGGTGCACGACGAACTGGTGCTGGAAGTGCGCGAGGACCTGGTGGAACAGGTGGCGCAGGAGATTCGCGTGCACATGAGCGGTGCCGCGCAGCTGGATGTACCGCTGGTGGTGGATGTGGGCGTGGGGGCGAACTGGGACGAGGCGCACTGAAAAGCGTGCTTGGCGCCTACCAAAAACAGAAATTTGCTGCGGCATAAGGTCGCGGCAATTCCTGCTTTTTCGGCCTATGGAAAATAGTTTCCCGCGCCGAGGAACTAAACCGGTGAACCACGACTCAGAGTAACTGAATGGCTGGTGAAGCCCTTCGATGCTCCTATGTTGTGTTAAGTGTTGGCAGATATCTGGACCCCGCCCTAGCGGTCCGGAACTTGAACCCCGAACTTCCCCCTCCCCATACGAAGTCCGGGGTTTTTTTTGCCCGGCATTTGCCGGGCAGCCCTTATTCTGCGGGCTTGTCCGGCAGTTGCAGCCAGCGAGCCAGTACCGTGTAGGCCTCTTCCAGCCCCTGGCGCTTGGGCGCCGAGAACAGCTGGATGGTCACGCTGTCGCCCCAACCCTTGCGGATTTCGGCCTGTACCTTGAGCAGCGTGCCCTTGGCCGCGCCGAAGGTCAGCTTGTCGGCCTTGGTCAGCAGGATGTGCATCGGCATGCCGCTGGCCACGGCCCAGTCGAGCATCATCTTGTCGAAGTCGGTCATGGGATGGCGCACGTCCATCATCAGGATCAGGCCCTTGAGGCTCTCCCGACTGCCCAGGTAGGCCTCCAGGTGGCGCTGCCAGTGCTGCTTGAGCGGGATCGGCACCTTTGCATAACCGTAGCCCGGCAGGTCGACCAGACGCCGATCGTCGTCCAGACTGAAGAAATTCAACAGCTGGGTACGCCCCGGGGTTTTCGAGGTGCGCGCCAGGCTCGCGTGGGTCAGGGTGTTGAGGGCGCTGGACTTGCCGGCGTTGGAGCGGCCGGCAAAGGCCACTTCGAAACCTTCGTCGTCCGGGCACTGGTCGACTTTGGCGGCACTGAGGGCGAATTTGGCCTGCTGGCAGAGTCCGAGGATGGGGTTTTTGACTTGCATGGTATTTCCGATTGGGCGTTGCTCGAGGGGGTCTCGGCAAGCGGTGTCGTTTCCGTTTCAGGCACGGGAGTATATAATGCCCCAGTTTTTGTGTGCGCATTATCCCAGCGTAGGAGGATGTGCACGGGAGCTGCTTGACCAAGCTTGCGCAGTAGACGCAGTGCAGCCCCAACCCTGAAAGGGTCGTATTCGGCGCTCAGGCTACACAGGATCCCTACAGCGTGGAAGTCACGCCTGACATAAGGGACCGCAGAGGCTGTCGAAGCAGCTCCCCAGGGTTTCAAGGCTATGCCGCCGCGTGGTTTGTGCATGGACTGCAGTAACGAGGACGATCAGGCCACCCTGACCGGGTGAGTCAACAAGACAGGTTGCCTCGATACATAACTCTTTCACCCTTAGCCGTAGTTGGATTAGCTGATGAACAAACTATTCGTGAGTCTGCTGTTGACCTTAGGCATCACCGGGGCTGCCAACGCTGCCGGCAATATCGTTGGGGATGCTGCTGCCGGTCAGGCAAAAACCGCTGTATGTGGCGCGTGTCACAACCCCGACGGCAACAGCATGGCGCCGAATTTCCCGAAACTGGCCGGCCAGGGCGAGAAATACCTGGAGAAGCAACTGCACGACATCAAGTCGGGCAAACGTACCGTGCTGGAAATGACCGGCATGCTGGCCGCGTTCAACGATCAGGACCTGGCCGATATCGCGGCCTATTTCGCCAGCCAGAAAGGCAGCGTGGGCGCCGCCGACCCGGCGCTGGTCGAGCGTGGTCGCGCACTGTTCAACGGCGGTGATCTGGAAAAAGGCCTGCCGGCCTGCACCGGTTGCCACTCGCCCAACGGCGCAGGCATTGCCGCCGCCGGCTTCCCGCACCTGGGTGGTCAGCACGCAAGCTACGTGGCCAAGCAGCTGACGGACTTCCGTGAAGGCAACCGCACCAACGATGGCGATGCCACCACCATGCGCACCATCGCCAGCAAGCTGAGCAACAAGGACATCGACGCGTTGTCCAGCTACATCCAGGGCCTGCACTGAGCCCCGGTTTAACGCTGGGTTAATACAGCGGCGCAAAAATGAAAAGGGTGGCCCGGGCCACCCTTTTTGTGCCCGCTGCCGTTACACTAACGAACTCGGGCCTGCCCCGGCCTGTCTGAACCCAGGTCGCGACGAGGCGACACATCACTGCTCAGGAGTAACGCATGCGTAATCTGATTCTCGGCGCCGCGCTGGTCGCCGCCAGCGCCTTCGGTATGACGGTCCAGGCCGCAGACCCTGTGATCGCCGGCAAGGAATATGTCGAGCTGAGCAACCCGGTACCGGTGTCCCAGCCTGGCAAGATCGAAGTGGTCGAGCTGTTCTGGTATGGCTGCCCGCATTGCTACAGCTTTGAACCGACGATCAACCCGTGGGTCGAAAAGCTGCCTGACGACGTGAACTTCAAGCGTATCCCCGCCATGTTCGGCGGCCCATGGGACGCCCACGGGCAGATGTTCCTGACCCTGGAAGCCATGGGCGTGGAGCACAAGGTGCATGCGGCCGTGTTCGATGCCATCCAGAACCAGCGCAAGCACCTGACCAAGCCTGAAGAGATGGCCGACTTCCTGGCCACCCAGGGTGTGGACAAGGACAAGTTCCTGGCCACCTTCAACTCGTTCGCCATCAAGGGACAGGTCAACCAGGCCAAGGAACTTGCCAAGCAGTACAACATCAAGGGCGTTCCGAGCATGGTCGTCAACGGCAAGTACACCTTCGACCTGGGCACCGCAGGTGGCCCGAACGGCGTACTGAACGTTGCTGACCAACTGATTGCCAAGGAACGCGCCGCCAAATAAGAGGCGAAACTATGCGCCGCTGGAAATCCGAGCGCCTCGTCGGCCTGCACGAACCGCAGGTCAACGAGCACCATATCGATGCAAGTGGTCTACCGTCCGACGGTCGCTTGCGTCTGCTCAGCTTCAATATCCAGGTAGGCATCAGCACCGAGCGTTACCGGCACTACCTGACCCGCAGCTGGCAGCACCTGCTGCCGCACATGGGGCGTGCCGGCAACCTGCAGAAGATCGGCAACCTGCTGGGCGACTTCGACCTGGTGGCCCTGCAGGAAGCCGACGGCGGCAGCTTGCGCTCAGGCTACGTCAACCAGGTTGAACACCTGGCGCAACTGGGTGCTTTCCCCTACTGGTACCAGCAGCTCAACCGCAACCTCGGGCGCCTGGGCCAGCACAGCAACGGCGTGCTCAGCCGCCTCAAGCCGCAACTGCTCGAAGACCACCCGCTGCCCGGCCCGGCCGGCCGCGGTGCGATCCTGGTGCGGTTCGGTGAAGGCGAGGATGCGCTGGTGGTGGTGATGATGCACCTGGCGCTTGGCGCGCGAACCCGCGCCCTGCAACTGGGCTACATCCGCGAGCTGATTGGCGGCTATCGTCACCAGGTGCTGATGGGCGACATGAACACCCATGCCACCGACCTGTTGCAGCACTCCCCGCTGCGCGACCTGGGCCTGATTGCGCCGCAGGTCGAAGCGACCTTCCCCAGCTGGCGACCACAGCGTTGCCTTGATCATATTCTGCTCAGCCCGAGCCTCACCCTGGAACGGGTCGAGGTGCTGTCCCAGCCGATATCCGACCATCTCCCCGTGGCGGTCGAGATTCGTTTGCCTGATGCCCTGACTGTCGATACCCTTCCGGCCTTGCGTTAGTCCCCTTATCTGCGGACCTTGGCATGACCGACGAAGCTCAACGCTGGAAAGAAAAATACCTCAAGAGCATCGAGCAGCAGGAAAAGCTCGAACGCCGGTGGGACGCCCGTCTCGACCTGCTACGCCGCGGCCTGGTGCGCAGCACCCTGGCGGCCGAAGGCAGCGACCGCGCGGTAGACCAGTGCATGAAGGAAATGCGCGAGGTCATCCGTACCGACAACATGGACGCCGCCCTGGCCGGGTTGATCCCGCGTCTGGAAAAGGCCGTGCTCGATTCCGAGCAGCGCCGTGAAACCCGGATCGCCCAGGTAGGCACCGCGCTCAACGCGCTGGTGGCCCAGTTGCAGAAGCTGCCGTTGCCCAGCGAGGTCAGCCGACCGCTGAAGAAATTTGCCAAGCAGCTGGATGCGCGGGCCAGCCAGTCACGCGAGATGCCGTTGCTGCTGAGCGAGCTCAGTGGCTTGCAGGGCAAGGCGCTGGCGGTGCTGGAGCACCCTGAAGAGGCGAGCAAGCCGGGGTTTCTGCAGCGCTTGTTTGGCGGGCGTGAAGAAGAGACGCAGGTCGCTCAACCCGAGGCGCAGGCCCTGGAGCCGGTGGCGCAAGCAGTGGTCGAACCTGTGCATGAGCAGCCTGCGCCGGCTGCGGCGGATGTGGATGAACTGCAGCCGTTGCCCGAGCCCCAAGCCTTGGTCGACACAGAGGACGCCGAGGCTGCTGCGCAGCCCATCGCCGGCAATGCCGGCTCCTACACTGTAGGCGCCAGCCTTGCTGGCGAAGAGGCCCCAGCGCTCACACCGCCACCCACGCCTGCCCCGGTGCTGACCGAACACGCGGACGCTGTCGAAGTCGATGGGGCACCCGAACCCACCCCCGAAGAACTCCTCTACGCCCTCCCCGACGGCACCGAGCCTTCCTATAGCTCCGTCGCCACCCATATCGAGCAGACCCTGCTCGGTTTGCTCGACGATCTGACCCTGCCCGAACGCCACAAGCCCCAGGCCCTGGCGGTGCGTCAGCGCCTGGAGCACGGGCTGAACTGGTACGAGCTGCTGCCGGTGCTGGATGACCTGGCGGTACTGATGCTGGCCATCACCGACAGCGGCCAGCATGAATTCGAAGCCTACCTGCAACAGCTCAACGAGCGCCTCGAGACGTTCCAGAGCCACCTGCAGGAGGCCAGCGAAGGGCATGCCGACAACAGCTCCGTCGCCCGCGACCTCAATACCCAGCTGCGCGAACAGGTCGATGGCCTGCAAAGCAGCGTGCAGGGCGCTGCCGACCTCGACAGTCTCAAGCACATCCTCGAGAACCGCCTCGAGGGCCTGCTCGGCACCATGGACGAGCACCAGCATCAGCGTGACCTGCGCGAGCAGGAACTGGCCAGCCGCCTGCAAGGCCTGGCCGAGCGGGTCGCGAGCATGGAGCAGGAAGCCCTGGGCTACCGCGAGCACCTTGAAGAACAGCGCCAGAAGGCCCTGATCGACCCGCTCACCGGCTTGCCCAACCGCGCCGCCTGGGCCGAGCGCCTGGAGCAGGAAATGCTCGCCTGGCAGGAAAACGGCGGCCACCTGCTGATGACCATGCTCGACCTCGACCACTTCAAGCGCATCAACGACAGCTACGGCCACCAGGCCGGCGACAAGGTGCTCAAGATCGTTGCCAACGAGCTGCGCAAGCGTCTGCGCAGCCGCGATTTCATCGCCCGCTTCGGCGGCGAGGAGTTCGTCCTGCTGGTGCCGCAGACCGCGCTGGGTAGCGGCATCGAGCTGGCCGAGACGCTGCGCGGCGCCATCGAAGCCTGCCCGTTCCACTTCAAGGGCGAACGGGTGACCATCACCCTGTCCATCGGCATCACCGCGTTCCGCTCCGGCGAGCGCAGCGACGCAGTGCTCAAGCGCGCCGACGAGGCGCTGTACCGCGCCAAGCACCTGGGTCGCAACCGCGTCGAACAGGGGTGAACGGGTTTGCGCAGGATACGTTATGCTATTGCATTACCGACTGCCCAGGCCCTGCCCCATTTCCATGAAAGCCTTCCTTACCGCGCTTGTGATGCTGACATTGGCCGGTTGCGCCACTGGCCTGAAGATCGACCGTAGCCACCCCTCGGTCAACCAGGACAACCGCATCCAGTTCGTGGTGCTGCATTACACCAATGCCAACCTCGAGCGCTCGCTGGCCCTGCTGACCCACGGTGAGGTCAGCAGCCATTACCTGATCGGCGACAACCCGGCGACCATCTATCAGCTGGTGGATGAAAGTCGTCGCGCCTGGCATGCCGGCGACAGCCAGTGGGAGGGCCGGACCTGGCTCAACTCCACTTCCATCGGCATCGAGATCGTCAACCCGGGCTTCACCGACACCCCCACCGGGCGCGTGTGGCACCCCTACAGCGAGGCGCAGATCCAGGCGCTGATCGTACTGCTCAAGGATATCGTGCAGCGCAACGGCATCCAGCCGCGACACATCATCGGCCACAGCGACATCGCGCCCCTGCGCAAGCTCGACCCGGGCCCGATGTTTCCCTGGAAACGCCTGGCCGACGCCGGCCTTGGCGTCTGGCCCAACGCTCAGGCGGTGGCGCAGCAGCGCGCGCGCTTTGACATCAACCCGCCAAGCATCACCTGGTACCAGCAGCAACTGGCGCGCTTTGGCTACGCCATCGAGCAGACCGGCGAGCTGGACGTGAGCACCCGGCATGTACTGGCAGCGTTCCAGATGCGCTTTCGGCCACAGCTGTTCGACGGCCAGCCGGATGCCCAGACTGCCGCGATTCTGCAGGTGCTGAACAGCCAGCGCTGAGCGGTACCGCCCAACGGGCAGGCTGATTCGTCCGGCAGTTGCTATACCTCATGGTATTCAACGGGATGATTCTTGATGTCGCCTGCCCTTGCCACGTTGCGTCGCCTCCTCTATCGACCCTGGCTGCTGGCCACGCTTGCGGCCACGGCGAGTGCAACCCTGTTGCTGCTGGCCAGCCTCGGCGTGGCCATGCACCAGGTGCAGCAGCGCGAAAGCGCGCAGATGAACGCCAAGGGCGAGCGCTTTCTCGAACGCCTGGAGCAGATCTTCGGCCAACTGCGCGAAAGCGTCGACGCCCTTCAGGCACAGCCCCTGCGCGGGTGCAGCAGTGCGATGCAGGCAGCCTTGCAGCAGGTGACCTTCGACAACCGCTTCGTGTTCGAGGCCACTTACCTCGACGGCACGCAGTCGTGCTCCAACCGGCTGGGCAGCAGCAACTTCGACCCGCTGCGGGCACCGGACATCCAGGGCCCCACCTACAGCTACTGGCTCAATACCACCACCGAACCCGACGACAACCGCGCCGCACTGGTGCTGGGGCGTGGGCACTTTCGCGTGTCGACGTCGCGCGGGCACCTGACCGACGTGGTCGACCTGCCGTCCGGTGGCAGCCTGCTGGTGGTGCTTGACCACGGCGCGCGTGCCGTGCCGGTACTGGGCCCGGAGCAGCCGTGGCCGCCCGGCGATCAGTGGCCGCCACCGCCCAGGGTGGACCTGATGGAACTGCCCGATCGCCTGGTTTACCGCATGCCCACCAAATCGCCTGACTACCAGCTGGTGCTGATCACCCCGCGCGAAAGCCTGTCGCTGAAGATGAATGGCGTGCTCTGGCTGCTGTTCCCCGGCAGCCTGCTGTTGGCCTGGTGCATTGGCTGGCTGGTGCTGCAGCTGGTGCGCCAGAGCCGTTCGATGAGCTCGGAGCTGCAGGGCGCGCTGCGCCGTGGCGAAATGCAGGTGCTGTATCAGCCGATCTTCGAGCTGGCCAGCCGGCGCTGCGTGGGGGCCGAGGCCCTGGTGCGCTGGCGTCGCCCCGACGGCACGCTGACCAGCCCCGACCTGTTCATCCCGCTGGCGGAGAACACCGGGCAGATCCGCCAGATCACCGACTTCGTGCTGCAGCGTGTGCTCGAACAGCTGGGCCAGCTGCTGCGCGCCAACCGCCAGTTGTATATCTCGGTGAACCTGGCGGCGTGCGATGTGATGGTGCCGCGCATCGGCCGGGTGGCGGCGCGCCTGCTGGCCTTGCACCATGTGTCGGCCAGCCAGATCGCCTTCGAGGTCACCGAGCGCGGGCTGATCGACGTGGTGGTGGCGCGGGACAACCTGCAGGCCTTGCGGGCGGTGGGGCACCAGGTGCTGATCGACGACTTCGGTACCGGCTATTGCAGCCTGGCCTACCTGCAGACCTTGCCGGTGGACTGCCTGAAGATCGACAAGGCGTTCATCGATGCCCTGGGGCACGACGCGGCCAGCAGCGGCGTGGCCCCGCACATCATCCGCATGGCCCACGCCCTGCAGTTGCGGGTGATCGCCGAGGGTATCGAGTACGAGGACCAGGCGTTGCTGCTCAACAGCGAGGGGGTCAACTATGGCCAGGGCTGGTTGTTCGCGCACCCGCTCAGTGCGCGCCAGTTCGTCGAGCTGGTGACCCGGGGGCGGCGGCTGGGGCCGCGGCGGATCGATGACGAGGCGTAGCGCCCCTTCGCCAGCAAGGCTGGCGCCTGCAGGCGAAGGCGGTTACACCGGCAGCGCCATGTAGAACTGCGTGCCCTGCCCTGGCCGTGAGTAAACGCCCATGCGCCCGCCATGCAACTGCACGATCTCCTTGCACAGTGCCAGGCCCAGCCCGGCACCGCCTTTCTTGCGCCCAACCTGCACGAAGGGCTCGAAAATCCGCCCCTGCTGGCCATAGGCAATGCCTTCGCCATTGTCCTCGATACTGATGATCACCCGTTCGGCATGCCGCCGGGCATTGAGGCGGATACTGCCCGCCACCGGCGTATGGCGGATGGCATTGTCCAGCAGGTTGTCCAGCACCCGGTCCAGTTGCGCCGGGTCGGCCTGGATGCGCGGTAGTGGCGCGGCAAGCTCCACGCGCAACTCGATCTGCTTGTCGGCCAGTGCCGTTGCGAAGCGCTCGCGGGCCCGCGACAGCAACTCGTCGATCGCGCAGGGTTGCAGTTCGAGCTTCTGCAAGCCGCTCTGGTAGCGCGAAAAGTTGAGCAGGTCGTTGATCAGCTGGGTCAGCCGCTGCATCTCCTCGCCAATGGTGTCGAACAGGTCCGCCTCGCGGCTCTCGGCTGGAAACGTCAGGCGCTCGCGCAACAGGCCGAAGGCCATGTGCATGCCGGTCACCGGGGTGCGCAACTCGTGGGAGGCGCGCAGCACGAACTCGCTGCGCACCCGTTCGAAGGCGCGCTGCTCGGTGACGTCGTGCAGCACCATCACCGCGCCCAGGATCTGCCCCTGTGGATGGCACACCGGGGTCAGGCTGTAGGCCAGCAGGCGGGTTTCTTCATCTATTTCCAGGCTCAGGTCGTCCGGCACGCGGTCCAGGCTGCCGCCACGCAATATCAGGCGCAGCTGATCGTCCAGCTCCGGGCGTTGCAGCGCCTTGCCCAGGCCCTGGCCCAGGCGGCTGGCGTCCCAGCCCAGCTGGCGCTGGGCCACCGGGTTGAGGTGTTCCAGATGGCCTTCGCGGTCGATGATCAGCAGGCCGTCGTCGATGCTGTCGAGCACCGCCTGCAGGCGCTGCTGGCCGGCCAGCAGTTCGTCGACATTGGTGGCCTGATGCTTGCGCAGTGCCTCGGCCATCAGCCCGAAACGGCGGGTGAGCTGGTTGATCTCCACGGCCGGGGTTACCGGCAGGGTGACCTCGAAGTTGCCCTGGCCGATCTGGTCGGCGGCCTTGGCCAGCGCCTCGATCGGCTGGCCGAAGCGGCGTGCGATGCCGTGGGCAGTGATGAAACCCAGCACCAGCACGGCAAGCCCGAGCAGGCCCAGCATGCTGGAGACCAGCAGGGCACGTTCGCGGGCCTTCTGTTCACTGTGGTTGATATGCGCCAGGGCCTGCTTGTGCGAGTCGATCAGGTCGGTGCGCAACTGGTTGAAGGCTTCGCCCAGGGGTTGGTCCGGGCCCAGGTTGCGGCTGGGCTCGGGGCTGTCGCGAAAGGCCTTGAGGAAGGCCTGGTAATCACGGTTGGCGGTACTGAAACCCGCAAACCCCTCGGCCTGGCGTTCATGGCTCAGGCCCTCGTCGAGCAGTTGCTGAAACTTGTCCTGCAGCGGTTGCAGCGCCTGCACCTCGCTGTCCGGGTCCAGCAGCAGGGACAGCTGTTCACCCAGGTTCTGACGCAGCTTCAGGCCCAGGTCGAGGATGTAGGAGTTGTCGCTGATCAGCTTCTGCTGCGAGCTGGCCATCTGCTGCACGCTGACCAGGCCCAGAATCAGGCCCAGCAGGGCCACGGTGATCAGCGCCGAGATGCTGAGAAAAAGCCGCGTGCGCAGCTTCATCGCCAGCTTCACAGGTTGTACTGCTTGCGCTTGCGGTACAGCGTCGAGGCATCGATGCCCAGTGTCTTGGCGGCCTGGTCAAGGGTGTCGCTGGTGGCCAGCACTGCACCGATGTGCGCGCGCTCCAGCTCGTCGAGGCTCAATGCAGCCCCCACCCGCGGCGCGTTGCTGGTGGGTTGTTCGGCCATGCCCAGGTGGCTGACCTCGACCCGCTCCTGCGGGCAGATGATGCTCGCCCGTTCGATCACGTTGCGCAGCTCGCGAATGTTGCCCGGCCAGCGGTAGTTGAGCAGCGCGGCGCGGGCCTCGTCGCTGAAACCGCGGGCGGGGCGCGCGTATTCCTTGACGAAGCGGGCCAGGAAGCGGTCGGCCAGGGTCAGGATGTCTTCGCTGCGTTCGCGCAGCGGCGGCAGGTGCAGGGTAATCACGTTCAGACGGTACAGCAGGTCTTCGCGAAAACGCCCGTCGCGCACCATGTCCTCCAGGTTGAGGTTGGTGGCTGCCAGAATCCGCACGTCGGCGCGGCGCGTGACCGGGTCGCCGACCCGCTCGTATTCCTTGTCCTGGATGAAGCGCAGCAGCTTGGGTTGCAGGGTCAGCGGGAAGTCGCCGATCTCGTCGAGAAACAGCGTGCCGCCGTCGGCCTGGTTGACCCGGCCCAGGGTGCTTTCGCTGGCCCCGGTAAATGCTCCGCGACTATGGCCGAACAGCTCGCTTTCCATCAGTTCGGCCGTCAGCGACGGGCAGTTGATGGTCACGCAGGCCTTGCGCGAGCGCTTGCTCCAGCCATGAATGGCGCGTGCCAGCTCGCCTTTACCGGTACCGGACTCGCCAAGGATCAGAATGTTGGCGTCGGTGTTGGCCACCTGGCGCGCGGTTTCGAGTACCACCATCATGGCCGGGCTGTGGGAATCCAGGCCGTCCTTGGGTTTGCGCACTTCCCCTTCCAGGGCCTCCAGACGCGCCGAGAGCTGGCGCACCTCCAGTTGTTTGGCAGTGGCCAGGCGCAGCTGGTCAGGGCTGCACGGTTTGACCAGGTAATCGGCGGCGCCGGCCTGGATTGCATCGACTGCGGTGTCGACCGCCGAATGCGCGGTCACTATGACCACGCGCATCCACGGCGCCTGGATACGCATCTGCGCCAGTACGTCCAGGCCGTTGTCCTCGCCCAGGCGCAGGTCCAGAAAGCACAGGTCGAACACCTGGCGCTGCAACAGGGTTTCGGCCTGGGCGGCGCTGTTGGCCGTGGCCACGCTGTAGCCTTCATCTTCCAGGCAATAGCGGAAGGTACGCAGGATTGCGGACTCGTCGTCTACCAGCAGAATGCGGCCCTGATGTTCCGTGGCAGATTCCATTTTCCTACGCTCCTTTAAGAATGTTCTTGGTTAGTCTCGGAAAAATCGGGCAAGTTGCATGGTCGATTCTGATTGATTCCGCGCCCTGCATGCTAGCTCCCTGCTGCGAATATGACTAACTCATTGAAAATAATGAGTTTGTTTATTTTTTGAGCACTGGCACAACGATTGCGATGATGTTCCTTCTGACCAACAGGAGGCTTCATCATGCGTGCAATACGCCCGTTGGCAGTTCTGACTGCCGCACTTCTGCTCACCCCGCTGGGTGTCACCAGCGCCTCGGCGGCCGAACCCGGCCTGCAGCAGGCCCGTCAGGAAGGCGCCTTGCAGACCGCCCTGGCGCTCAACCGACTGCTCAACCCGTTCAAGATCGAAGTGGCCATCCAGGGTCAGACCGCCCGCCTGCAGGGCGAGGTGGAAAACGAGGTGGAGCGCGAGCTGGCGGCCCAGGTGGCACTGGCCACCGCCGGCATCGAGCAGGTCGACAACCAGTTGCAGGTCAACCCCGAGCTGGTGGATGAAACCCTGCAACGGCGCGCCTATGCCCAGCGCCTGGAGGACGCCACCCTGGGGGCGGTTATCCGCGCCCGCCTGCTGTGGAGCAGCCAGACCCAGGGCCTGCCCATCGAAGTCGACAGCCGGGCCGGGGTGGTCACCCTGCGTGGCCGGGTGACCAGCGCAGAGGCCAAGCAGATGGCCGGCAGCGTGGCGGCCTCTACCGATGGCGTGTACCTGGTCAACAACCTGATCAGCCTGGGCGTGAGCGACCCGGCCCAGGTCCGCGAGCAGGCCGCTGCGGCAGCGGCCGAGGTGCAGAGCGACGCGTGGATCAACGACAAGGTGCAGACCAGCTTCTTATATAGCCGCAACCTGGACGGGCCCAACATCAAGGTGGCGACCCAGGAGGGCGTGGTGCGCCTGTCCGGGGAAGTCATGAGCAACGAGCAGAAGACCATCGCCCAGGAGATTGCCCGCCAGATCCGCGGCGTGCGCGGGGTGGACGCCGACATGCTCAAGGTGGCGATCAAGGTGGAGGGCTGATCGTGCAAATCGCACGAGGCCCTGGGGGGCATCGTGCAGGATGCGTCCTGCAGCTGCCCTCGGCACATACATAAGATATTGATTTATGAGCGTTTTATTTGATTTCAAAAGCTGGCATGCAGGCTGCAATGACTCTATCAGTCAATAACAACGATGCAGCAGAGGAGCCCGGCATGAACCTGTTAACCGCCGCCCTAGTGCAGATTTCCCCGCTTCACGTACGCCAGTTGCTGTTTCTCTGCCTGGCGGCGCTTCTGACCCTGGTTGCAGGGCAGATGTACAGCATCTGGCAGTCCAAGCAGATCGCCAACCAGATGTCCGTACAGGCTTATCACGTGGCCCATGTGCAGGCCACGCGTGCTTCGATGCTGGAAGCCAGGACCGCGCCACGTACCCACTCGGTCGATGCGGCCACCGTGGAAACCGTCGTGCCGCAGGAACGCTGGGTGTTCTGACCGAGCAATGCCCCACATCTGACACAACCGCTTTCAAAAACGGTAAGGAGAAACACCATGTTAAGTTGGGCCATCACCTTCCTGATCATCGCCATTGTCGCTGCCGTACTGGGCTTCGGTGGTATCGCCGGCGCCGCTACCGGTATCGCGAAGATTCTCTTCATTGTCTTCCTGGTACTGTTCGTCGCTTCCTTCTTCTTCGGTCGTCGCGGTAGAGGTTGACTATGAAAGGGACGCTCTACAGAGCCCTGGCAGGCGCCCTGATGGTGGGGGCCTGTACAGCGGCGATGGCGGCCAATGACGGCCAGGTCCGGACCAGCCAACTGCTTGGTTCGGACCCCGAGTACCGGGAAACCTGGCAGAAAGTGGTCAAAAAGCAGGAGCGGCTGCCCGATTGGGTCATCAACCTCAGTGGTGCTTCCACCGAGCAGATGACGGCGATCGAGGAAGACGGCGACAAGTATCTGGTCGGCCCCTTGTGTGAGACCGAGCAGAGCTGCGACAGCAGCCGTCTTATCGTGGCCTTCAGCTGGGACAAGGATGAGGCATACGCGCTGTGGGTCCAGGTACCCGCCGGCCTGCCTGCCGACAAGTCACCCAGCCGTCACACCGACAAGCGTTGGTTGGGCGAGCCGAATGACGGCATGAAACAGATGCTCGAAGAGCAGCTGAAGAAAGACCCGAACTATTACTGAGTGTCGCCGGACGCATCAGTATCACCATGGAAGCTGAACCTTTTGCCTGTTCCAGTTTCTATGCTGCGCCCGCTCGAGGAGAGCGGACGCATGACCAGGGGGCCGGGCTGCTCTGATTGCTACAGGATCGGAGGGGCCTAGGGGTACAGGGAGTACCTCCTTCATGGGCCGGGTCAGGGTGGTAAACGGCAACACAGTCGTGGACCGGGGTCGCATGCCGCCAGGGCAGCCCCCGGTCAGACTTGTGCACCCGGCGCAAGCCTGATGCATTTCCCCGCTTGAAAGTGACAGATCGGCCAGACGGCTGACCACCCATCAAAAAAATTCCTGACTTCTTTGACCTGCCAAATGACGTTTTTCACGCATTCGGATTGTCGAACAACGCTGTTTTGCCGGTTTGTGGATACCGCTGTATCGGCCTAATCATGGCGCTTTGGCCTTATTCGGGATTCCGAACGGGTAGGTTTTCTGCCGCTGGGACGTCCGTTTCATGCCAAAAAGATCATGCCGATTCGGCATAGGGTAGTCATTTACGGCATTAGACTCAGTGCGCCTGCATCGGAATAGTTGCGCCTTTTTCGCTGGTCCGAGCGCCCCTTGCGCTCACTTGCGGTGACCTTCTACGGCGCATTGCCTGCACCATGAAAACTCCAGGGAATCGCTTTCAGCGGCTCTAGAATGCAGGTTTCAAGGCAGTGACCGTGTCCACTTGAACAAAGGGTAACGACATGAAGAAGGCAAAACTAAGCCTCGCCTGGCAAATCCTCATCGGTCTGGTATTGGGGATCGCCATCGGGGCGTTGCTGAACCATTTCAGTGCAGAAAAGGCATGGTGGATCAGTAACGTCCTGCAACCGGCAGGTGACATCTTCATTCGCCTGATCAAGATGATCGTCATCCCGATCGTGATTTCGTCGCTGGTCGTGGGTATCGCCGGGGTTGGCGATGCGAAGAAACTTGGCAGTATCGGCCTCAAGACCATCATCTATTTCGAGGTGGTGACCACCATCGCGATCGTGGTCGGACTGGTGTTGGCCAACCTGTTCCACCCGGGCGCCGGCATCGACATGAGCACCCTGGGCACCGTGGATATCTCCAAGTACCAGGCCACCGCCGCCGAGGTGCAGCATGAGCATGCGTTCATCGAGACCATCCTCAACCTGATCCCGTCGAACATCTTTGCAGCGCTGATGCGTGGCGAGATGCTGCCGATCATCTTCTTCTCGGTACTGTTCGGCCTGGGCCTGTCGAGCCTGCAGGCAGACATCCGCGACCCGCTGGTGAAAACCTTCCAGGGCGTGTCGGAAGCCATGTTCAAGGTCACCCACATGATCATGAACTACGCCCCGATCGGCGTGTTCGCCCTGATTGCGGTGACCGTGGCCAACTTCGGTTTCGCCTCGCTGCTGCCGCTGGCCAAGCTGGTGCTGCTGGTGTACTTCGCCATCGCCTTCTTCGCCTTCATGGTGCTGGGCCTGATCGCCCGCCTGTTCGGTTTCTCGATCCTGAAGCTGATGCGCATCTTCAAGGACGAGCTGATCCTGGCCTATTCCACCGCCAGCTCCGAGACCGTGCTGCCGCGCGTGATCCAGAAGATGGAAGCCTACGGTTCGCCCAAGGCCATCTGCAGCTTCGTGGTGCCGACCGGCTACTCGTTCAACCTGGACGGTTCGACCCTGTACCAGAGCATCGCGGCGATCTTCATCGCGCAGCTGTACGGCATCGACCTGTCGATCAGCCAGCAACTGCTGCTGGTGCTGACCCTGATGGTCACCTCCAAAGGCATTGCCGGTGTGCCGGGCGTATCGTTCGTGGTGCTGCTGGCGACCCTGGGCAGTGTGGGCATCCCGCTCGAAGGCCTGGCGTTCATCGCCGGTGTCGACCGCATCATGGACATGGCGCGTACCGCCCTGAACGTGATCGGCAACGCCCTGGCGGTGCTGGTCATCTCGCGCTGGGAAGGCATGTATGACGATGCCAAGGGCCAGGCGTACTGGAACTCGCTGCCGCACTGGCGCAGCAAGACCCCGGCGCCGGCTGGCGAGACCGCTCAGCACTAAGCTGCTGACGGCCTGAAACACAAGAGCCCCGACCCGTCGGGGCTTTTTGTTGCCTGCCAGAAGCTTCGCCGGCAAGGCCGGCTGCTACAGACGATGCCGAACCTGTAGGAGCCGGCCTTGCCGGCGAATGGGCCGCCGCCGTTTATGGCGTCTGCCTACCCACCCCGCTATCATGCGCTCCAACTTGCAAGGGAAACGACCAATGCTCAACGGCCTCTGGCTCGGCTTTTTCGTGGTGGCCGCCCTCTCCGCACTGGTGCAGTGGCTGGTGGGTGGCAACGCGGGCATCTTCGCCGCCATGGTCGAGAGCATCTTCGCCATGGCCAAGCTTTCGGTCGAAGTCATGGTGCTGCTGTTCGGTACCCTGACCCTGTGGCTGGGCTTTCTTAAGATCGCCGAAAAGGCCGGCATCGTCGACTGGCTGGCCAAGGTACTCGGCCCGCTGTTCCGTCGCCTGATGCCCGAGGTACCGCCCGGCCACCCGGCGCTGGGCCTGATCACCCTGAACTTCGCCGCCAACGGCCTGGGCCTGGACAACGCCGCCACGCCTATCGGCCTCAAGGCCATGCGCGCCCTGCAGGAGCTCAACCCCAGCTCCACCACGGCAAGCAACGCGCAGATCCTGTTCCTGGTGCTCAATGCCTCGTCATTGACCCTGCTGCCGGTGACCATCTTCATGTACCGCGCCCAGCAAGGCGCTATGGACCCGACCCTGGTGTTCCTGCCGATCCTGCTGGCCACCAGCGCCTCGACCCTGGTGGGCCTGCTGTCGGTGGCGGTGATGCAGCGCCTGCGCCTGTGGGACCCGGTGGTGCTCGCCTACATGGTGCCCGGCGCGCTGCTGCTGGGTGGCTTCATGGCGCTGCTGGCGGGCCTGTCGGCCACCGCGCTGGCCACCCTGTCGTCGATCCTGGGCAACCTCACGCTGTTCGGCCTGATCATGCTGTTTCTGCTGATCGGCGCATTCAAGCGGGTGCCGGTGTACGAAACCTTCGTCGAAGGTGCCAAGGAAGGGTTCGACGTGGCCAAGAGCCTGCTGCCCTACCTGGTGGCGATGCTGTGCGCGGTCGGCGTGCTGCGCGCCTCGGGGGCGCTGGAGTTCGGCCTGGACGGCATTCGTCATGTAATCGAATGGCTGGGCTGGGACACGCGTTTCGTCGATGCCCTGCCCACCGCGCTGGTCAAGCCGTTCTCCGGCAGCGCGGCGCGGGCCATGCTGATCGAGACCATGCAGACCCACGGGGTGGACAGCTTCCCGGCACTGGTGGCCGCGACCATCCAGGGCAGCACCGAAACCACCTTCTACGTGCTGGCGGTGTACTTCGGCGCCGTGGGTATCCAGCGCGCACGCCACGCCGTGGGCTGCGCGCTGCTGGCCGAGCTGGCCGGGGTGCTGGCGGCCATCGCGGTGTGCTACTGGTTCTTCGCCTGAGCCACGGTCCAGTCCACCAGTTGCGCCATCAGCCGGTCGGTGGCCTGGCCGAAGCCGCCGACCACCGCCGGTACCTGGGTCTGCGCCACCGGCTGGCGCACCTCGAAGCTGTGGCTGGCCAGCACGCGCTGGGTACGCCCCTGCACCAGTCGCGCATCCAGGCGCACCACTACTGCCAGCCCGGCATCGCTGTACTCGCTCTGGAACGCCTGCAGTTCGCCGACGATCTCGTAGTCGGCCTGCAGGTTGGCGTCGTCGGCACTTACCCGCTGTACCCGGCCGTCGCGCTGGAAGGCGTCGAGCATGCGGTTGCGCAGCAGTGCGGGCACCGGGTCGGCCCAGCGTGCGCCCTTGTAGCTGCTGATCAGGTTGCCTGTCGGCACCACGGCAATGCGCGGTGTGCCGAGGATCTCGCTGGCCAGCGGCTTGTTGATACGCAGGGTCCAGGCCACGGGTGCGGCGTTGCTGCGCACCGGTTGCGCCGCCGGCAGGCGGTACACGTCGGCCGGCTCCGCCTTGGGCAGGATCGAGCAGGCGCTGCTCAGGCTCAGCAGCGCGGCCAGGGCGAGGGTGCGGCAGGGGCGGCTCATGGGGTGAACTCCTTGTTTTTGTCGCGGCCCAGCAGGTAACCGCTGGGGTTGGCCTCCAGGCGCTGGGAGATGCCCTTCAAGGCAGTCAGGGTATCGCGCAGTTCGCGGATCGCCGGGGCCAGTTCGTTGAAGCCCTGGGCGCCGCTGGTGATCGCCTCGCGGTTGTCGGTGAGCAACGCGTCGATGGTGGCGGTGCTGCGCGCCAGCGACTGCATGGCCTGGTCGGCGCTGTTGACGATCTGCTTGCCGTCGCTGCCGAGCAGGCTGTTGGCGTTGCGCATCAGCTGGCTGGTCTGCTCCAGCGCCGCGCCGGCCTGCTTGCCCACCTGGGCCATCTGCTGGATGGCCAGGCGGATGTCGTCGCGCTGCCCGGCGATCGCGCCGGTGGTCTGCTCCAGGTTGGCCAGGGTGGCGCCCAGGCGGGTGGCATTCTCTTCGGAGAACAGCCGGTTGGCGTTGTGCAGCAGCAGGTTGATGTTGGTCACCAGGTCGCTGCTGTTGTTGAGCAGGCGCGCAATCGGCGATGGCGAGGCGACGATCACCGGCAGCCGGCCGCCCTTGCCTTCCAGCGGCGGGCTCTGCGGGGTGCCGCCGCTGAGCTGGATCAGCGAGGTGCCGGTGACGCCGGTCAGGGTCAGCTTGGCCTGGGTGTCCTGCTTGATCGGGGTCTCGGCGCTCAGGCGGATCTGCGCCAGCACCCGGCGGGGGTCGTTGGGGTCCAGGCGCAGGCTGATCACATCGCCCACCTTGATCCCGCTGTACTGCACCGCACTGCCCTTGGACAGCCCGGTGACGGCCTCGTTGAACACCACCTCGTAGTCCTTGAAGGTGCTGTCGACGCTCGACTTGGCCAGCCACAGGCCGAACAGCATGGCGCCGGCCACCACCAGCACGGTGACCAGCCCGATCAACACATGGTGCGCGCGGGTTTCCATTTCAGTTCTCCTTGAGCGCTGTGGCGGCCTGGTAGGCCGCACGGCCGCGCGGGCCATGAAAATAGTCGTGAATCCACGCGTCGTCGGTTTCCGAGACCTGGTCGATGGGGCCGGCCACCAGCACCTTCTTCTGCGCCAGCACGGCCACGCGGTCGGTGATGGTGTAGAGGGTGTCCAGGTCGTGGGTGATCAGGAACACGCTCAGGCCCAGCGCATCGCGCAGGGTCAGGATCAACTGGTCGAAGGCGGCCGCGCCGATCGGATCGAGCCCGGCGGTGGGCTCGTCGAGAAACAGGATGTCCGGGTCCAGCGCCAGGGCGCGGGCCAGGGCGGCGCGCTTGATCATGCCGCCCGACAGCGACGCGGGGTATTTGTCGGCCGCCGACAGCGGCAGCCCGGCCAGGGCCAGCTTGACCCCGGCCAGGTGCTCGGCGTCGGCGCGGCTCAGGCCGGCATGTTCGATCAGCGGCAGTGCGACGTTCTCGGTGACGGTCAACGACGAGAACAGCGCGCCCTTCTGGTACAGCACACCGAAGCGACGTTCCACCTGCGAGCGCTGCTGGTCGCTGGCCTGGCTGAGGTCCTGGCCGAAGATCCTCACCGTGCCTTCGTTGGGCCGGCGCAGGCCGACGATGCTGCGCAGCAGCACCGACTTGCCACTGCCCGAGCCGCCGACCACGGCGAGGATCTCGCCGCGGTACAGGTCCAGGTCGAGCTGTTCGTGCACGCTCTGGGTGCCGAAGCGGTTGCACAGGCCCCGCACCTCGATGACCTTCTCGCGGCTTGCCTCACTCACCAGCTCATCTCCATGAAGAACAGCGCGAACACCGCATCCAGCACGATCACCACGAAGATCGACTGGACCACCGCCGAGGTGGTGTGGGCGCCGACCGATTCGGCGCTGCCGGTCACCTTGAAACCTTCCAGGCAACCGATGGCCGCGATCAGGAAGGCGAAGAACGGCGCCTTGGCCAGGCCCACCAGGAAGTGCTGCACGCCGATGTCGCTTTCCAGCAGCGACAGGAACATCGCCGGCGAGATGTCCAGCGACACCGCGCACACCACGGCGCCACCGATGATGCCGCACAGCATCGCGACGAAGGTCAGCAATGGCAGCGCGATCAGCAGCGACAGCACCCGCGGCACCACCAGCAGCTCGACCGGGTCCAGGCCCAGGGTGCGGATCGCATCGATTTCCTCGTTGGCCTTCATCGAGCCGATCTGCGCGGTGAAGGCGCTGGCGGTGCGTCCTGCCATCAGGATGGCGGTAAGCAGCACGCCGAATTCACGCAGGAACGAGAACGCCACCAGGTCGACGGTGAAGATGCTCGCGCCGAAACTGGCCAGCACCGTGGCGCCCAGAAAGGCCACCACCGCACCCACCAGAAAGGTCAGCAGCGCGACGATGGGCGCCGCGTCCAGGCCGGTCTGTTCGATGTGCGCGACCACGGCGGTCATGCGCCAGCGCCTGGGTTGCAGCAGGCGCCGGGCCAGGGTGGCGATGATCAGGCCGATGAAGCCGAGCAGTTGCCGGGTGTCTTGCCACAGCACGTCGACTGCCCGGCCGATGCGGCACAGCAGTTGGGTCAGCACGGACGTTTCCGGCTGGCGCTCTGGCAGGCAGTAGTCCTGTAGCGAGCAGTACACGGTGTGCAGCAAGGCGCGGTCGGCGGCCGACAGCGGGCTGGCGTGGTCATCGGCCAGTTGCCCCAGGCGCTCGGCACCCAGCAGTTCGACCAGCAGCGAGGCGCCGGCGGTGTCCAGCTTGCCCAGCTGGGCGAGGTCGACCTGGGCGCTGGCATCGTACTGGCCGTGCAGGGCCTCGGTGCTGCGCTTGAGCGGCGTGTAGTTGGCCAGGGTCCAGTCGCCGGCGATGCGCAGGCAGGCCGGGCTGCGCGTGGTATCGAGGGTGGCGCTGGCGGGGGTGACGGTGGTGGTCATAGGCTCCAGACAGTCCGGCAGGCGCTCCAGTGCGCCGGGTCAGAGCATAGCGTCACTTGGCGACGGATGCTTGACCGTCATCAACCACCTCGAAGCGCAGCACGCCGATCACCTGGCCGTCTTCGGTGAGCACGCGCACCTGCCAATGCCCGACCGGGTTGCTGGGGAACACCTGCTTGTGGGTCCAGGCGCGGTAGCCTTCCTTGCGCCCGCCATTGATGTTCAGGGCAATGCGATCGACCTCTTTGCCGTCCTGTTTCCATACGTGGTAGATGCGTTCGTTGAGGCCGCGCGGGGCCTTGATCGCGGTATAGGCATAGAGCCCGGCGCTGCGGATCTGGCTGGCGCTGACCTGCTCCAGGCTGTCGCCGGGGGTGCGGTTCTGCAGCTGGGTGCTGATGGCCACTTCGGTCATCCACAGTGTCGCCGGCGGCACCCACGAGCGCAGCAGCCAGCCGCTGCCGCCAACGGCCAGGGTGACCAGCACCAGCATGGCGGCACGGCGCCAGTGATTGATCGGGAAGCTGCTGGCCAGGCTCGGGAACGACAGCAGCATGGCGATGCCCAGCGCCAGCTTGAAGCTCTGCGACGTGGTCAGGTGCAGGATGATCGGCAGCGCCGTGAGCAGCGCGGCGAACAGGGTCAGGGTGTGCAGGGCCAGGAACAGCCAGCGGCGCGGCGCCAGCCAGCGGTAGTACAGCGGGTCGACGATCGACACCAGCCCGGCGCCGGCCAGCAGGCCGGTGAACACCAGCTGGCCGCTGTTCCAGGTGGTGGTGACGAAGAAGAACGGCAGCACGAAGAACAGGCTTTCCTGGTGGATCATCTGCGTGGCGTAGCGCAGCAGCGGCTGCGGGATCTCGCGCTTGAACAGGCGGGTGAACAGCTGGGTGAAGGTGTTCTCGAACATCAGCCACAGCCAGCTCACCAGCAGCAGGATGGCGACCCAGCTGGCCAGGCCTTCCTGACGGTCTACCAGGATGAAACTGCCGATACCGGAAATGAAACCGCCGAGGGCGATGACCCCCGGGTAGCGCTTTATCAGGTCGATCAGGCGCAGGAGAAGTGCGGGCATGGTGGGGCGTTCGCTGGGTGAGGTAAAAATCTGTTACAGGATACGCTGCTTGCTGCGCTTGTAGGAGCCGGCGTTGCCGGCGAAGGCCGTTGCGCGTTCGGCGTGGCTGCGCGGTGCGGCATTCGCCGGCAACGCCGGCTCCTACATCCGCGGTAGCGTCAGCGGCGTCGCCGCCATAGCAGCATGCCCGCCAGCAACACCCCGACCCCCAACGCCCCCAGCCCCACCAGCTGGTCATACCCCAGCAACGGCTTCTCTACCCGCACATACCCAGGCTCGGCGAACAGCGCCTGCAGCGCCGCATCCGCATCCTCCAGGCTGACCTCGCGCAACCGGGTCTTCGCCTCGCCGACCCGACCGTCGGCATAGTCGTTCAACGCTCCCCAGTAGTAGTCGGCCAGCGCGCTGTTGCCCTGGCTGGTCCACGCTTCGCGGGCGATTGCCGCGGCCTTGATGCGCTCGAACGTGGCGCGGTCCAGGCCGTCCTTGCGCAGGCGCTCGATCATCTGCCCCAGGATCTGCTCGGCCGCCTCGACCTGATCGCTGTCCAGGTCGGCATTCAGGCTCAACAGGCCGGTGTCGCCAAAACGCTCGCGCTGCGCCGACGGCCCGTACGACAGGCTGTGCTGCAGGCGCAATTCGCGATACAGCGCCCAGTCCAGGTAGCGCTGCAGCAGGTCGTAGGTGGCGTCGTGGTTTTCATCCAGCACCGGCTCCAGGAACATCCAGTGCAACCGCGCACTGTCGCCCAGCCAGCCGCGGATCAGCTCGCGGCGTGCCTGGGCCTTGTGGGTCACGCCATCGAGTACCCGGCGCTCGCCCGGTTCCACCGGCTCCAGCAGGCCCCAGGTGCGCTCCAGGTAGGCGGGCAGCACGCGGTCCAGGCCGCCGACCACGATCAGGCTCATGTTGTTGGGGGCGTACCAGTGCTGGCGCAGTTCATTCACTTCTTCCAGGGTCATGTCCTGCACCGAGGAGCGCTCGGCACACTTGAGCCCCAGCTCCACCGCCAGCTGGTCGCTGGCGCGGTGGCCGAGGTCGTGGCGGTCCAGCCAGCGCTGCAGGTGGGTGTAGTGCCCGCCGTCTTCACGCTCGACGATGCTCTTCGACACCTGCAAGGCGTCGGCATCGATACGTGTGTCCTGGAGCACGGCCAGCAGCAGGTCGAGCACCTTGCGCTGGTTGCGCGCCGGGGCCTCGATGACGAAGGTGGTGTCGGCGCTGCTGGTGTAGGCGTTCCATTCACCGCCCAGGGCCTGCATGCGTTCTTCCAGCCCGCCTTCGCCCGTGTCGTCGATACCGCTGAACAGCAGGTGTTCGAGCAGGTGCGGCAGTTCCTGGCGCGCGCACGGGAAGTCGTCGAAGCCGATGCCCACCACCAGTCGGATCGACACATGGTCGCGCTCGTAGCCGGGCTTGAGCAGCACCTGCAGACCGTTGGGCAACAGGTAGCCCTCGACCTGGGTGCGGTCGAGGGCAAAGCTTGAAGGGGCGCTCAGCAACAGGCAGATGAACATCAGGCAACGCATCACAGGCTTCCTTGCACGGGTTCGGGGCAGCGCCGGGTCAAGGCGAATGGGCATCGTCCGGTACGCTGTCGATCATCAGGGCGCCGGTATCGCTGCCGCCCAGTACCGCATAGGCACTGCTGCAGAACAGCGAGTTGAGACGTTTCATGTCGGCGATCAGTTCCAGGTGCAGCGAGCTGGTCTCGATGCTCTGCACCACCTTGCGCTGCAGGCGGCTGACGTGGGCATGGGCCAGGCGCCGCTCCTGGGCGCGGAAGCGGCGCTTCTCGCGCAGCAGCTGGCGTGCGCTGTGCGGGTCGCCACTGAGGAACACCGACAGGCCCAGGCGCAGGTTGGACAGCAGCTGGGTCTGCAGCACGGTCAGCTCCTCCAGGCCCACCTGGGAGAACTCGCGGCGCTGCGACGTCTTCTGCTGCTGCACCTTGCGCAGCATGCGCTCGATCAGGTCGCTGGCCAGCTTGAGGTTGATCGCCAGCTCGATGATCTCGGCCCAGCGCTGGCTGTCGTGCTCGCCGAGGTCTTCGCGGGGCATCTGCGCCAGGTACAGCTTGATGGCGTTGTACAGGCCCTCGACGTCGTCGCTGAGGGTGCGCACCTGCTGGGTCAGCGCGGTCTGGCTGCCGCGCAGCACGTTGAGCATGGCATCGAGCATGCTGTCGACCAGGTCGCCCAGGCGCAGGGTCTCGCGCACCGCGTTGGCCAGTGCCAGGCTCGGGGTGTCCAGCGCGGCAGGGTCCAGGTGGCGGGGCTTGGCGTGGCCGTTGGTTTCCTCGCGCTCGGGCAGCAGCCAGCGGCACAGGCGCCCCATTGGCGTCGCGGTGGGCAGCAGGGCCAGGCAGCGCAGGGTGTTGTAGATGAGGTGGAAGCCGATCACCAGCTCTTGCGGGCTGAAGGTCAGGCTGTCCATCCAGTGCACCAGCGGGTCGAGCACCGGGATGACCACCAGCAGGCCGATCAGCTTGTACAGCAGGCTGCCCAGCGCCACCTGGCGCCCGGCGGCGTTCTGCATGCTGGTGCTCAGGAACGCCAGCAGGCCGCTGCCGATGTTGGCGCCGATCACCAGGCCGATGGCCACCGGCAGGCTGATCATTTCGGCGCCGGCCAGGGTGGCGGTGAGCAGCACCGCGGCCAGGCTGGAATACGAGATCAGGGCGAACAGCGCGCCCACCAGGGCGTCGAGCAGGATGTCGCCGGTCAGCGAGGCAAACAGCACCTTGACGCCCTGGGCCTGGGTAATCGGCGCAGCGGCCTCCACGATCAGTTGCAGGGCCAGGATGATCAGGCCCAGGCCGATGCCTACGCGCCCCAGTTGCCCGGCGCGGGTCTGCTTGCGCGAGAGGAAGAAGATCACCCCGAGGAAGATCAGCAGCGGCGACAGCCACGACAGGTCCAGGGTCAGCACCCGCGCCATCAGCGCGGTCCCCACGTCGGCGCCGAGCATGATGGCCAGGGCCGGGGTGAGGGTCATCAGGCCCTGGCCGACGAACGAGGTCACCAGCATCGCGGTGGCGTTGCTGCTCTGCACCATGGCCGTGACCAGGATGCCGGCGATGAACGCCAGGGGCCGCTTGGCCATGTTCTGGCTCAGCAATCGGCGCAGGTTGGAACCGTACACCCGCAGGATGCCGGTACGTACGATATGTGTGCCCCAGATCAGCAGGGCCACGGCCGAGAGCAGGTTGAGCAGGGTCAGCATACTTACGGCCCCCTGTTAAGGCGCCCCAGTGGGGCAAGTGGATGACGCGGTGAGCCTGGCCTGGTGACCGGCGGTTTTTTCCAGTGCTCACTTAAGCTGTAGTCGGCCAAGGGCCGTGGCGCCAGCATGGCATGCATGCACAGGCTTTGAAACCTCGCGCGCCGGTTCGGGCATCTTCGCTGGCGCGTTGCCGTCCCAAAAGACAAAAGGCCCCATTCGGGGCCTGTTGTTCAACGCAGCCAGTGTTACTGACCCGGAATGTCCTTGCGAAGTTTCACCGGGTCGCTCTGCTGTTTCTTTTTCGCCGCCGCGGTGCGCATCTTGATGTTGATCGCCTCCACCGCCAGCGAGAAGGCCATGGCGAAGTAGACGTAGCCCTTGGGCACGTGCACGTCGAAGGCTTCTGCAATCAGCACGGTGCCGACCACGATCAGGAACGACAGCGCGAGCATCTTCAGCGACGGGTGCTTGTCGATGAACTCGCTGATGGTCCTGGCGCACAGCATCATCACCAGCACCGCGACGATGATCGCCGCCACCATCACCGGCACGTGGGACACCATGCCCACTGCGGTGATCACCGAGTCCAGCGAGAACACGATGTCGATGATCGCGATCTGGATGATGGTGTACAGGAACTTGCCACCGGCCTTGCCGGAAGACGGCTCGTCGTGGGTTTCGTCCTCGCCTTCGAGGCCGTGGTAGATCTCCTGGGAGCTCTTCCACAACAGGAACAGGCCGCCGAAGAACAGGATCAGGTCACGCCCGGAAATGCCCTGGCCGAACACATGGAACAGGTCGGCGGTCAGGCGCATGACCCAGGCGATCGACAGCAGCAGCAGGATGCGCGTGACCATCGCCAGCGCCAGGCCGAAGATCCGGGTGCGCTGCTGCATGTGCTTGGGCATGCGGCTGACCAGGATCGAGATCATGATGATGTTGTCGATGCCCAGGACGATCTCGAGAGCCGTCAGGGTAAAAAAGGCAACCCAGATTTCCGGGTTGGTCAGCCATTCCATGTGTGTTCCTTCGAGCGTGTGGGGCGTTGCGCGCCGCAGGGGTCGACGCGCAAGCGTTGGGATGAAACGGATGAATTATAGGCTGCTGAACAGCGGGAAAATTCCCATCAGCAGCGCCGCGAACATGATGCACAGGCACACCAGCACCGCCCATTTGAGGGTGAAGCGCTGGTGATCGCCGAATTCTATACCGGCCAGGGCTACCAGCAAGTAGGTCGAGGGTACCAGCGGGCTGAGCAGGTGGACCGGTTGCCCGACGATCGAGGCACGGGCCATCTCCACCGGGCTGATGCCGTAGTGGCTGGCAGCTTCGGCCAGCACCGGCAGCACGCCGTAGTAGAAGGCGTCGTTGGACATGAAGAAGGTGAACGGCATGCTCACGATCGCGGTGATTACCGCCAGGTACGGGCCCATCGCTTCGGGGATCACCGCCAGCAGGCTCTTGGACATGGCCTCGACCATGCCGGTGCCGGACAGGATGCCGGTGAAGATGCCCGCCGCGAAGATCAGCCCCACCACCGCCAGCACGCTGCCGGCGTGGGCCGCGACGCGGTCCTTCTGCTGTTGCAGGCACGGGTAGTTGACCACCATGGCGATGCTGAAGGCGATCATGAACAGCACCGGCAGCGGCAGCAGGCCGGCGATCAGCGCGACCATCAGGGCCAGGGTCAATGCGCCGTTGAACCACAGCAGCTTGGGCCGGCGTGCGTCGGGATATTGCGATACGCTGATTTCACTGTGGTCGATTTCATCGCCCGGCAGGTGCAGTTCGCCCAGGCGGGCACGTTCGCGCTTGCCGTACATATAGGCGATGGCCAGGATGGCGAACACGCCGAAGGCCATGGCCGGGATCATCGGCACGAAGATGTCCGACGGGTCGACGTGCAGCGCGCTGGCGGCGCGGGCGGTGGGGCCGCCCCAGGGGGTCATGTTCATCACCCCGCCGGCCAGGATGATCAGGCCGGCCATGATCCGCGGGCTCATGCCCAGGCGGCTGTACAGCGGCAGCATGGCGGCCACGCAGATCATGTAGGTGGTGGCGCCGTCACCGTCCAGCGATACCACCAGGGCCAGCGCGGCGGTGCCCACCGAGACTTTCAGCGGGTCACCCTTGACCAGCTTGAGGATCTTGCGCACGGCCGGGTCGAACAGCCCGGAGTCGATCATCAGGGCGAAGTACAGAATGGCGAACATCAGCATCACGCCGGTGGGTGCCAGCTTGCTGATGCCCTGCAGCATCATCGGGCCGATCTCGCCCGAGAAGCCGCCGAACAGGGCGAAAATGATCGGTACCAGAATCAGCGCGATCAAGGCCGACAGGCGCTTGGTCATGATCAGGTACATGAAGGTGATGACCATGGCGAAGCCGAGGAAGGTCAGCATGGGGCAGTTACTCCAGGCGAGGCGCGTCGAGAAAGGGACGAACGGATCAGCGCAAGGTGCGCGGTGCTGGGAGTGACGGCGGGAGGGCAGGCAGAACGCGGGCGTGGAAGGACATCAGTATCACCATTGTTGTTGTTGATTGGGCCGGGCACTGCAGTAAAGTCAGAGCCCTGGCTGACCGGTCTTTTGCCGGAGGTGAGGCGATGCTAAGTGCCCAAGCTTTCAGCCAGCTTTCGGCAGCACAAAGGCGACAGAAGGTTTCATCAACCAGTGCGGGTCTGCAGGAGCGACGAGGATGGGCGAAGTGCATGAAGGCGGCTGCCATTGCGGCGCCGTGCGGTATCGGGTGGCGGGTGCGCTGGAGGATGTCGCGCACTGCCATTGTTCGGTGTGCCGGCGCGTGACCGGCGGGTTGCTGGTGACCTGGGCGACGGTGCGCTGCGAGGACTTCCAGTGGCTGCTGGGCACGCCGCAGCGCTACGACTCGTCGGCCAGCTGCGTGCGCTACTTCTGCAGCCGCTGTGGCGCGCACATGGCGCTGACCACCGACCTGAGCCCCGAAAGCATCGATATCACCATCACCACCCTGGACGCACCGGAGCAGGTGCAGCCGCGCCGGCATATCTGGACCGACAGCCGGCTGCCCTGGGTGCACCTGGACGAGCAGCTGCCGGGCGAGCCCGGCGAGACGCTATAGCGCGGGCTACTCGATGATCACCCCGCCCAGGCCCTTTGGCGTGTTGAACGACTGAGCGCGCAGCTGCTCGGCCTGGCGCAGGATGATCTGCGCCTGGCGGTTGCCAGGGTCCTGGCTGAGCACGCTGTTGGCCAGCGAACGGGCGGTGGCACCGTCACGACGGGCCAGGGCGCTGCGTGCCTGGCTCAGTTGCTGGCCCACCAGCCCGGCATTGGCTGCGCTGGCAGGTCGTTGTACGGGCGGGCGCGGGGTGGTGAGCGGACGCTGCTGCGCCGGCTGCACGACGCGAGCCTGTTGTTCCAGCTGTTGCTGGCGCTTGGCGAGCTGGGTTTGCTCGTCGCGTAGCTGCTGCTCCTTGGTGGCCAGTTCACGGGCCTGCTGCTCGCGTTGCGCCCGTTCGGCCGCAGCCTGACGAGCGGCTGCCGCACTGGCCGCGGCGGCTGCCGCCTGGGCCTTGGCCTGCTGGTCGCGCTGCTGGCCCTCGAGCCCGGCCTGGGCACGTTGCAGCAGGCTGATGGCGCGCGGGTCCTTGCTCTCGATGCGCAGCGCGCTTTCGGCTTTTTCCAGCGCACAGTCGAACTGGCTGCTGCGCAGGCACGCCTGGCCGGCGGCCAGTTCGGCTTCGAACTGCTGCAGCGACTGGCGCTGGCTGGCCTGGTAGGCACCGTAGCCGAGTACCGCCACAACCACACCGGCGGCCAGGGCAAGCTTGCGCCCGAGGTTGCGCGACTTGGCAGCCGGCGCCCCCTGCACTACCGGCGGTACGGGCGGCGGCGTCACTACCGGTGTGCTCACGATGCCTGCCGGGGCCAGCGTGTGCACCGGTTCGATCTCCGGCGCGGGCGCCGCTGCGGGCATGGCGGTCGGGGCCGCGCTCACCACGGCCACCGGCGCCGGCGCGGCGGGTGCAGCGGCCACAACCTGGCTGCTGGCGCCGCAGTACGGACAGAACGCCACCGGGCCGCTCAGGGGCTGGTTGCACGCGCTGCTGGCGCAGTTGAGCGGGAAGGCCGGATTTTTCGCGGATGCGGACATGGGGCCTTCCTCAGTTCACAGGCGGTGGCGCCATCGGCGCAACGGGCGGTGGGGTACCGACAGGCGGCGCTGCGGCGGGCGTCGGGGCGAACAGGTGGGCCAGCTCGGCGATCTGCCCGGCGCCCAGCCAGGCGGCCATGCCTTCGCGCCACAACAGGCTGTCGCGGGTCACCTGGCCGGTCTGCACGTACTGCTGCAGCTGGCTGGTGGTGTACGGGCCATAGTTGGTGCCGGCCACGCTCAGGTGGTAGCTGTACTGCGGTGCGGCTACCGGCGGTGGCACCATGCCGGCTGCGCCTGGTGGTGGCGGTGGCGCCATGCCCGGCATGGGGGCGGTAGCTGGCGTTGTGCTGGCGGCCGGCTGGAACAGGCTGTCGAGCCAGCCGCTGGTGAAGAAGTCCTTGAGCAGGGTGCGCTTCTCGCTGTGCTCGTCGTGCACTTCGTCGCGGTACACATCGGCGCGCGAGCCGCTGACCGGCTCGGTGAACTGCTGCAGCAACGCGCGCGCCTGCTCGACAAGGCGCTCGGCGTTGTCCGGGGCCTGGCGCTTGAGGCGGTTGTCGTACTCGTTTTTCAGCAGCTCGGCGATCTTGTACGGGAAGGTCTGGTACAGCGACGACACGCCGATTTCGTCCTGGCGCATCTGCGGCTTGTAGGCGCCGCGGCGCAGGTCTTCCAACAGCGCGACCATGGCTGCCAGTTGCTGCGGGCTGCGCAGTTGCTCGTAGCGTTGGCGCAGCTGGTCTTCGATGTCCTTGCGCTGCAGCTGGTTCAGGCCGTTCTGGCGGATCGCGAACTCGTCACCGACGCTGAAGTAGTCCTGGTCGATCATCAGTTCGTAGCGTTCCGACGGGTTGCGGCGCAGTACCCCCATCACGACCGCGTGCAGGTACAGCTTGAAGTCCTCGGCGAACTGGCGGTACTGCTCCTGGGTGAACTGGATCGGCTGCACGAACTGGCTGATGCGCTTGTGGCTGTGCAGCGGGATGGTGGTGCTTTCCTTGCGGTAGCTGGCCAGGTAGGTCGGCAGCGGGGTCAGCGCCGGCAGAGGGAAGCCGCTGAGCTCGGTAAAGCAGATCAGCTTGCCCGGGGTGCCCGACTCGACGAACTGGATCTGCCCGGCGGTCATGCCGGTGCCCTGTGGCAGGCACTGGCCGAGCATGGCGCCATAGGCGCGCTTGAACTCATTGGCGTCCTGCACGCCGACCAGGCAGGTGTAGCGGTCCTTGCCGATGCCGAAGCCGCCGGTGAGGTTGAGCGGGGTCCACGGCATGGCACGTTGCAGCAGCTGGCGGAACTTCTCGCGCTGCTCGTCCGGGGTCAGCGCGGCCAGCGCACTGAGCAGCGGGTCGGTGCCCTGGGTCTGGCGCGGCAGTTGCTGTACGGCCTTGGCGCGCAGCTTGGACAGCAGCTCTTCCTGGCCCTCCTCGTCCTGCAGCTTGCCGAACAGGGTCTTGGAACCGCCGAAGTCCTTGAATGCGTCCTTGGCCCACTCGCGTACCTGGGCGCCGTCCACCGGTTGCTCTTCGCTGTTCTGCACCAGCGCCAGGGGGATCAGCGTGGCGTGTTTTTCCTTGATGCTGGCGTCGATCTTGCTGATGTCGGTCTCGATCCGGCGCAGCAGCTGGTCGACTGCGTTGCGCCCGTCCTGCAGACGACCGACGAAGCCGTTCCACACCGCACGACCGCTCTGGTCCACCGACTCCTTGCGGCCCAGCCAGTCGGACAGCTCGCGCAGCAACTGGGCCGCCTCGCGCGCGGCCACATGGCGCACGTAGAACAACAGGCTGTCGCGCAGGGTGTCCTTGACCTGGGTGAGCACGGTCTCGGCCTGCTTGTCCTTGCCGCTGAGGCGGGCCATCAGGCCGCCGCCGGTGGTTTCCTTGAGGCGCTCGAATTCGCGGGCCAGCTCCGAGGACTCCAGCTTCTCGGCCAGTTCCTTGAAGCGTGCGGCGTTCTTTTCCAGCGCCGGGATGATGCCGCTGCCTTCGTTTTCCAGGCGGTCCTTGAGCATCTCGACCAGGGCCAGGGTGTAGTCCAGGCCACCGCGCTCATCGTCGTCCAGGCGACGGAAGAGTTTTTCCGGCAGGGCGTCTTCGCGCACCAGCTCGGCCAGGCGGCGCTGGCGGTTTTCCTTGATGCGCACCTCGTGGTTGCGCTCGGCACTGTCGATGTTGCTGCCCTTGGTGTCGCGTTCCAGCTGCTGCTGGATCTCGCGCACGTGGGTCAGCCACTGGTCCTTGTCGGCGCCGCCGCTGTGCAGGCGTTCGAACAACGCTTCGACCTTCTGCTCGATCTGGGCGGTGATGCTGTTGTCGCCTTCCACCAGCAGCAGGTCGTCGGCGATCTGGTAGTGGGTGAACTCGCCGGTGGCCAGGGTCAGCTCGACCTTGGACAGGAAGTCCGGCAGTTCGGTGAAGGTACGCGGGGTGACGTTCAGCTGCTCGCGCAGGAAGTCGTCACGCTCGCGGTCGGTAGGACGGTTGTCGTTGGCCGAGGCGTTGGCGATGCCGAAGAACGCCTTGAGCATCTGCTGTACCTGACGGCTCAGGCGCACGTTCTGACGCGCGTCGATCTGGGTGTCGAGCACGGCCTGGCCGAGCGAGGAGTACGAGCACGGGAAGCGCAGCTCGGTGTCGTCGCCGTAGTCCTGGGGCAGGCGCACAGTGTAGGAGCGGATCTTGTGCTGGTTCTGGTTGACCGCGATCGAACGCTTCTTGTTGGCGAAGTCCTGCGAGGTGAAGTCGGTGAACAGCACGTCCGAGAGCATCTCGTAGACGTCTTCCTGGTCGCTGGTCTTGGCCTGGGCGACGTTGCTGTTGTCGATGATGTAGACGTCATCGTACGGGCGGTTGTCGATGAACAGGTTGTCGGTGGCGTCCCAGTGCTTGACCAGGCGGTTGCCGCGCATGCTGGTTTCCAGCTCCATCAGCGCCGCGTAGCCGTTGGCCTGTACGCGCTCGGTGTTGTAGGCATGGAAGCCGCCGGGCAACACGAAGAACAGGTCGACCTTGCCGGCGATGTTGTGTTCCTTGAGGATCGCCTTGGCCAGGTAGCCCATGTCCAGGAACGAACCGGACCCGGTGCCGCCGGCCGCCGAGCCGCTGATGACGATACGGATCTTGCCGGGGTCGATTTCCAGGCCGAGCTTCTTGAGCTTGTCGGCGTTGCCGCCGATGTTGGCCAGCAGGCGCCCGACCTTGTCGCGCAGCTTGTCGCGGATCACCGGGTACTTGTCGTAGAAGTACAGGCGCGACAGCGCACGGATCTGCCCGGCGCCCTTGGAGGGGTCGATGCCCAGGGCGCGGATCTTGTCCGGGGTCAGCGGGAACCATTCGGCCACTTCACGGTGGCGGTTGAGCTCGTCCATCGAGTGGGTGTACTTGCTCAGGTTGAGCGGCTCGATGATCTTCTCTTCGGAGGTAAAGGCCACTTGTTCGGCCAGCACGTCGGTCTTGATCGACTTGCCGTCCTGGGTGACTTCGCCAGCATCCAGGTCGAAGTTGATGAACTGCACCAGGGGGAAGTCGGCAATCTGCTGCACCTGGTTGTTGCCGCCCCAGATGGCATTGAGAATGCGCCGGCGCAGGCGAATGTTGACCTTCATGCCGGTACCGCCCAGGGCGATGAACAGCGTCGGGTGGATCTTCTCGCTGACCATGTTCAGCGCTGCCGGGCCGGAAGGTTGTGCATTCTCGTTCATCTGAAACTCCATGAGCCCTGGCTGGGCTGGCCGAGTCGGGTCGGCGGGCTAAATCCGTGGATCAAATTGAAGCGTCAGGCCAGGCCTGACGCGGGCAGTGCAGGCCGGGCTCAGCGCTTGGCCGAGAAGGTCATCAGCCAGGCCACCAGCGAAATGCCGGCCACGCCAGCCAGTGGCGCAAGGTACAGCGGGGTGAGGAACTGACCGGAGTTGATCACCGCCAGCACGGCCATGGCCGAGACCAGCAGCAGGCCCAGGAACAGGAACCAGCCCGAGGCGTTGGCGCGGCTGGGGGCCACGCGCTCGCGCACGCGCCAGTTGGCGTAGGCGTTCTTGATCACGAAGAAGATCAGCGCCAGTACCACCAGCACGGCCACGCCGATCAGGGCGTCACGGCTGTCGACCTTTTTCGGGCCCAGGTCCATCAGCGGCGCCGGAACGCTCAGGGTGGAGGTGGTGGTGGCCGGTGCGGCGTCGTTTTCTACGGGGGCTGGCAGGGAGCTGGTCTGGGTCATGATCGGGGTCCTGGGTTATTTGAGGCGCACGGCGACGTCGGCGGCGAGTTTTTCGAGGGTGGCGCCGAACAGGCCGCGCTTTACGGTCGCGACCTTGTTCTGCCGGGCGTCATAGACGCTGGCGCTGCTGAACGGCTTGAGCGGGTATTGCTGGGCGATGCCTTCGACCATCACCGTGACCGGCTTCTTGCCGCCGATCAGGGCCTTGGCCAGCAACAGGCCGATCAACGCCAGCACCAGCAGGGCCAGCAGCAACAGCACCGGGCCCAGCGGGTAGCTGATCTGCAGCACGATCGGCAGGCGGGTGGCCGAAGCGCTGGCTTCGCTGGACGGCAGGAACACATCGGGCAGTGCATCGTTGGGGAACAGCTCGTTCATGCGCTCGATGAACTGCTGGGAAATCTGCAGTTGCTGCTCGCTCAGGCGCACTTCGATGGCCCCGGCACGCTGGTAGCCGCTGGACAGCAGCACTTCGCTGGACCACTGCGACGGCAGCGGCGGCAGTTGCAGGCTGATCGACAGCTCGTCGGAGCGGGCGCCGGGTTCGAGGTTCTCGATGCGGTCCATCGAGATCGCCGACTGCAGGGCTTCGCCGGGCATGTCCAGGCTCATCGCGACCTTGGCCGAGTGGATCTGGTAGGGGTTGAACTGGTTCTCGAAGCGGCCCAGCAACACCGCGGTCTTGGGCGAGCCGTCGACGTTGATGTTGAGCACCACGGTCTGCTGATCGGGGGCCAGCTCTGCACTGACGTCGGGGGTGTCCTTGACGCCGGTCGGGATGAAGCGCACGGCGGCCTGGGTCAGCGGCTTGAGGCGTACACGCGCGTCGTTCAGCAGTTTGGCCAGGGCCGGCTGGGCCAGCACCTGTTCCAGCGCGGCACCGGCATTGGCGCCGTAGGCCAGGGCGTAGATCATCAGGCCGTTGGCTTCGAAGTTGCTGCTCTTGACCGGCATCTTCTGCGGGAAGGCGGCGATGCGGCTGATCACGTCTTCCTTGTGCAGCAGGTCGTAGAACTCGCGGTTCTTGAGCTGGGTCTCGCTGCTGTTGTTGGGGCTGTTCTTGTTGTTGGTGACGATCCAGATGATGCCTTCGCGCCCTTCCAGGCCGGTCTTGATCGCGGCCAGCAGGGCTTCCTTGAAGTCGGTGTCGGCATAGGCGCCACTGGCCTTGCGTGCCAGTGCCAGGGCATTGACGCTGTCGCCGAGCTTGGCGTGGGTGCCGGGGCCGCGGTAGGTCCATTGCGGCGAGGGGTGGCTGCTGTCGGCCTGGTTGAAGGCGCCGATCACCACTTCGCCGTTGCCGGCGGCGGTGGCGGCCAGTTGCGTGATCAGCGGTTTGAAGCCCGAAGCCGGGTCGAGGTAGAACGGCTCCATCCAGCCGGAGTTCTGTACCAGAAACACCTGGCGCAGCGGTTGCGCCTGGGCGCTCAGGCACACCAGGCTCAGGGCCAGCAGCAGGCCACGGCGCAGCAGGCGGTTCATGCGTTCCATCGGTAGAGCGCTCCAGTCGAATCGATGTACAGCCACAGGGCGTTGTCGTGGAAGAACCACTGGGCGTTCCAGGGTTGGGCCACTTTGAGGGTGATGCTCAAGGGCGGCTGGCCCACGCGTTCCAGGCAGAACTGGCTGTCGATGGCCTGGTCGTTGCCGAAGAACTGTTGCAGGCTCGACGGCCACTCGACGCGCACCGACAGCAGGTACTGGCTGTCGATGAACTCGATGAAGGGGTAGACCACTTCGCGCCGGGTGGGGGTGTTGTCGACGTCGTGCTCGCCCCAGGGCGCATCCAGGCGCACGTTGAACATGTAGTTCAGGTGCCCGGTGCTCAGGCGCGAGCCTTTGACTTCCTTGCGTTCGTCCGAGTCCAGGCGCAGGCAGTACTGCTCGCTGCCCTCGAACAGTTGCTGCCAGATGCCGTAGCCGTTGACGAACGGCGGGCCGTATTCGGGGCGGGCCTGGGCACCGGCGGGCCAGCTCAGCCACTGGGCGTCCAGCTGGGCGCCGAGCTTGACGCTGAGGTAACCGTGGGCGCCGATCCACAGCAGGCGCCGCGAGGCCGGGTCGCGCAGTGGCGCGGACAGGCCCTGCAGGTGCGCCGGGTTGGCGTGGGCGATGGGGTGCAGGGTCCACTGTTCATTGTGGCGTGCCACCAGGCTGAAGCTGCCGTCGGGCATCTGCTGCGGGATCAGTACCTGGTCGTCGAGATCGCCGGGGGCGGCGATGGCACGGCCCGGGCAGCGGTCGACATGGTAGCGGCCATCGAGCGGGTCGACGCGCACCTCGGCGGCACCCTCGTCACAGGCCAGCAGCAGGCGTTGCTGTTCGCCCACCTCGCGCAGGCTCACGCCCCACGCCCAGCTGGGCAGGCTGCAACGGCCGATCGGGGTGCTGTGCGGCAACAGCGCCGCCCACTCCTGGGCCTGGCGCTGCCAGCGGAACAGGCTGCCGTCGCGGGCCAGCGCAAACAGCGCCTCGCGATGACCGCCCAGGTTGGCGACGAGAAAATTCAAGCCGTTCTTGCGTGGCAGCTGGTCGTACTTGTGCGCGGTGTTCAGGCTGCGCGGGGTAGCGCCGTCCAGCTTGCGGTACAGCGCGGCGAGGGTGTGTTCGGCACCGTCGAGCCGGCAACTGCCCTCCACCACCCGGCGTCCGCTGCCGTTGCCATAGGGCGGCAACCAGCGTTGCTGGCGGTCGAAGCGCACGGGTGTGAGGGCTGTACCGGTCTGCGGGCAATGGCGGAAGCTGGCCGGCAGCCAGCCCTGCGCACCGGGCGCCTGCTGCGCACCGACGAGAAAGTCCAGGTCGGGCTGCGCGTCTTCCAGCGCCTTGCCGGCGACGTGGGTCAGGGAGAACCTGCCATGGGCATCCTGCAACCAGCGTTGCCCATCCAGCGACCACTCGTACTCGCGGTCGTCTCCGACTACGTCCATATAATCCCACCATGCCAACGGTCGTCCGTGCGCGGCAGTGCCTGCTTGAGGTCAGGCCGTCACGTCGAAAGAAAGAGGTTCTGCGAAATGTCCCGGCGCCTTTCGGCGGGGCGCAATGGCAGCCAAATGCCATTTTTCAAGCGGCGAAATAGTGGCACAGGCAGTTACAAAGTCAACTACCGACTCAGGGCAATTGCAGCCCGCCAGCGGCCTTGTGCAATGCGCGCAGGTGTTCGCCGAGCTGCTTGAGGTTGGCTTCGACGGCGGCGATTTCGGCGGCGCGCTCGGGGCCGAGCAAGGCGCGTACTTCCTTGTCCAGGTCGCCGGTCAGGCGCTGCAGTTGCTGCTGGCGCTGGCTGCTGGCCTGCTCCAGCTGCTGGCGTTCGCTGGCCTGGGGCAGCCCGTAGCCGCTGCCGCTCAGCAGTTCGGCCGGTTTGCTGAGAAAGCCGCTGTTGGCAAGGATCTGCTGCAGGGTGCTGTTGGCCTGGGCCACGTTGGTGTCGTTGAGCTCGCGACCGCTGAGGTAGCGCTGCTTGACCTCGTCCTGGGCCAGCAGCAACTGGCGGCGCAGGCCGGCCTGTTCCAGCAGCAGCAAGGCCGCGCTGGTGCGCAGGTCGGCCTGGGCGAACCATTGCTGGCCCTGGGCGGGTGGCTGTTCGAGCCAGGCCTCCACGCTGGCCTGCGGCACCGGCAGGTGCTGCTTGAGCACCTGGAACATGGCCTGGTAGCGGTCGCGGTAGGAGTCGAAGCGGTAGCCCAGGCGCAAGGCTTCGCGCGGGTCGTCGAGCACGCTCATGTCGGCCAGGCCACGACCCTGCAGCACCTCGAGCAGGCCATTGGGCATGATGCTGTCGAGCCCGGCCAGGCGCGGGTTGCCGGTGCCGCTGCGCAGCAGCTTGAGGGTTTCGACCGCGCAGTTGTTGGACAGGAAGTAATAGTGGCCGTCGTAGTTCCAGTGCATCTCGGCGGCCTGGCGCACCAGGTCTTCGATTTCGTCCCGGTCGAGCTTGAGCGGGATCGAAGCCAGGCTGCGCAGTTCGGTCTTGGTGTACTCGTCGATCACCTGTGCCAGTGGCAGCACGAACAGGCGCGAGGGGTAGGCGCCGGTCAGGCCGTCCCAGCTCGATAGCTGCACGTCGTTGACGAAGGCACGGTACGAGAGCACCAGGTGCTGGTCCAGGTCCAGGCGGCAGTCCGGACCGCGTGGGCGCCCCGGCGCGCAGATCACCAGGCGCAGCATGCTGTGGCCCCAGCGGCTGACCCAGTTCTGGTTGGCTTCGGCCAGCAGGAAGTCCACGGCGTACACGCGTTCGGGGTCGACCTGGCCCAGCGGCTGCTTGTCGAAGTCGTTGCCGGCGTTGAGGAACGGCAGCCCCGGCGCGCACTCGGCAACGGCAGGCGCCCAGTCGAAATGCTCGCGCAGGTACTTGTAGAGGGCCGGGCGGCGACAGGCGTAGCTCGGGTCGAGGAGGAAGTACTCCATGTTGACCGCGATGAATTCCTTGGGGCTGCTCAGCTCGTAGCTGTCCGGGGTGCGTGCGATCTGGCGGTTGTGCTGTTCGCGCTCGCCACGCCGGCCCACGTATTGCGGCCAGCCGGCGAGGTCGAGCAGGCGCGGGTCGTCGCTGAGGGTGAAGCGGCGTTCGGTCTGGCCGCGGCATTCATCGGGCAGCCCCACCTTGCCCAGGCTGGTGTTCTGGCGCACGCAGCGGCTGATCAGCCGGCGCTCGGGCGCTGGCCACAGGCGGGCGCGGTCATACAGGTGGGTGAGCTCGTGGAGAACGGTAGCCAGCAGCTCCTGGTGCACCGTGCCATGCGGCCGGCCGGTCTGCGCGGTGGCAGCGCTGCCATCGGTGAGGCCCGGCAGCAGGCGCCGGTTGAGCTCCAGGCTCGATACCAGCGACGCCTGGCCATAGGCGTCTTCGGGCATGCGGGTGGTCCAGGAGACGTCGACGCGGCGGTCCAGCTCAGCCTTCAAGCGTGGCGGCAGGGCCTGCAGGGCTTCGTCGAGCAGTGCCTGGCTGGCCCGCTGCTGTTGCGGGTCGAGGCCGTCTGCCTGCAGGTGCAGTTGCAGGTCGGCCAGCGCAGGGGCGCCGAGCAGCGTCAGTACGCTGCCCAACAGCCAGGCAAGGGGTTTCACAGCGACAGGATGGCTTCGGCCAGCACCTGGTCGCTGGCGTCGCGTGCTTCGGGGACGCGCTGGCGCAGGGTATCGAAGGCAGCTTCCAGTTGCGCGCCACGGATATCGCCACGGCTGGCGACGAAGCTGGCGGCATCGTCACGGGCCTCGCGCACGACCTTGGAGTCGCGGATCGAGGTGGTGGTGTCGGAGGTGAAGTCGATCGAGCGGCCAAAGGCACGCACGATGATATTGCTGGTGGCCACCAGGGTTTGTGCCTGGACCACGTCGGCCAGCAGCATCAGGCCGAGGGTGGCGGCAATCAGCGGTTTACGCATGGAGCATCTCCGGAAAATCGGTTGTGATCATTGGACGAGAATTGCCTGCGCCAGTTCAAGGTCGCTGGCATGAAGTTCGGGGGTGTGCTGGCGCAGTGCGTTCAGGGCGGCTTCCAGCTGTGCGCCACGCAGGGCGCCGTCGCTGGCGACGAAGGCGGCGGCATCGTCGTGGGCGGCCAGGATCAGCTTGCGATCGAACGGGGCGGTGGTCACCTTGCTGGTGGCGTAGCCCGCAATCACAAGGCTTTGAGTGGTCAGGTCGAAGGCCTGGGCGGCAGTCGACGCGCAGAGTGCGAGCAGCAGCGGTAGCAAATAACGCATGAGGTCTGGTTGGCTGTGAAATCAGGCGGCAAGGCTATCCCAATGCGCGGGTGGGGACCAGCGCAGGGTACCCGGCTTTTACACGTTGTTACGTGTACCGGGCCCTTGCGCGGTTCAGATGGCCAGGATCGCCTGGGCCAGTTGGGCGTCGGAAGCCTGCAGGGTCGGGGCCTGCTGGCGGATGTGGGCGAAGGCGCTTTCCAGTTTCACACCGCGGATGGCGCCCTGGCTGGCGACGAAGCTGGCGGCGTCGTCACGGGCGGCGCGCACGATCTTGTCATCGCGCAGCGATGAGGAGGCATCGGAGGTCGCGTTGGTGGAGGCGGCAACGCCACGCACCACGGTATCGGTGGTGACCACGAAGCTGGATGCGTGGGCAGTGGAGGCCAGGGCCAGCAGCATTGCGGCGCCAAGCAGGCGGGTACGGGACATGGTCGATCTCCTGAATATGGGCCCGGCTATTATGCAGCAGGTGGTGCAGCGGCGTCTGCTTCGCCGGTTCCTGCAGCGCAGCTGTACGATTGTACTGGTGGTATTTTGGTTTATAAAAACTGTACTGGTATGGGGTTCGAATGCTCTGGCACGGGCCTTTCAAACAAAAAACCCGTCAGCAGTCACCTGCGACGGGTTTTTGAATTCGGGGTGCCGGCGTTGGCCGGCGGGCCCTGCATCAACGCCAGAAAGGCTTGCTCAGCTCTTCGTAACGTTGTGCTTCGCTGATACCGGCATCAGCCAGCAGACGCGAGTCCAGGCGAGCCAGTTGGTGGCGGCTGGCGATGCGGCGTTGCCACAGCATCAGGTTGGCCAGCAGGCGCAGTGGCAGCGAACCCTGGGATTGTTGAGCGTTGTTTTCAAAAGCCAGATCGGAACTGAGTGTACGTTCCATGGTGTCATCCTTCCGCTTGTGGCGGCATTAGGTAGTGATTTAACTGATGCCAATGATCCTCCTGTGTCGTCCATAACAGTAGATACAGTTCACCTGCATTGTGATGGGCCAGTTAACTGTTTATGCAGACTGTTGCACTCGGATTGGACGCAACTGTACCGGTCCGCACTGAAACGGTGCAATTTAGGGCCAATGAGGGGATTTTGCGTAGGAAGGTACCGTCAAAACTCCGGTACAGTAGAACAGTTTGTGTAACGGTTGAGCGGGGCAACTGTACAGCCGGTGCGCATTGCGCGCCACCGGCTGTACAGGGACGGCTTCAGCTGGCCAGCATGCGCCCGGTTTCTTCCAGGTTTTCATGCCACTGCAGGGCTTCGCGCAGGATGTGCGGGGTGTGCCCACCCTTTTCGCAGGCGCGGGTGAAGTAGTCGTTCAGTGCGTCGCGGTAGTCCGGGTGCACACAGTTGTCGATGATCACCCGGGCGCGCTCGCGCGGCGCCAGGCCACGCAGGTCGGCCAGGCCCTGCTCGGTGACGAGGATGTCCACGTCGTGCTCGGTGTGGTCCACATGGCTGACCATCGGTACCACGCTGGAGATCGCGCCGCCCTTGGCGATGGACTTGGTGACGAAGATCGCCAGGTGCGCGTTGCGCGCGAAGTCGCCCGAGCCACCGATGCCGTTCATCATGCGCGTGCCGCACACGTGGGTGGAGTTGACGTTGCCGTACAGGTCGAACTCCAGTGCGGTGTTGATGCCGATGATGCCCAGGCGCCGTACCACTTCAGGGTGGTTGGAGATTTCCTGCGGACGCAGCACCAGCTTGTCCTTGTAGCGCTCCAGGTTGCCGAACACGTCGGCGTTGCGACGGGTCGACAGGGTGATGGAACTGCCCGAGGCAAAGCTCAGCTTGCCGGCGTCGATCAGATCGAAGGTCGAGTCCTGCAGCACTTCGGAGTACATGGTCAGGTCTTCGAACGGCGAGTCGATCAGACCGCACATCACCGCGTTGGCGATGCTGCCGATGCCGGCCTGCAGTGGGCCGAGCTTGTTGGTCATGCGCCCGGCGTCGACTTCCTGCTTGAGGAAATTGATCAGGTGGTTGGCGATACCCTGGGTTTCGTCGTCCGGCGGCAATACGGTGGACGGCGAGTCCGCCTGCTCGGTGATGACGATGCCGACGATCTTGGCCGGGTCGATCGGGATCGCGGTGCTGCCGATGCGGTCATCGACTTTCACCAGCGGGATCGGCGTGCGGGTCGGCCGGTAGGTCGGGATATAGATGTCATGCAGGCCTTCGAGGTTGGCGTTGTGCGCCATGTTGATCTCGACGATGACCTGCTTGGCGAAAATGGCGAAGCTGGCCGAGTTGCCCACGGAGGTGGTCGGCACGATGTGGCCGTCTTCGGTGATCGCGACCGCTTCGATGACCGCGATGTCCGGCAGCTTGAGCTGCTGGTTGCGCAGTTGCTCGACGGTTTCCGACAGGTGCTGGTCGATGAACATCACCTTGCCGTCGTTGATGGCCTTGCGCAGGGTGCTGTCGACCTGGAACGGCATGCGACGGGCCAGCACACCGGCTTCGGTCAGCTGCTTGTCGAGGTCGTTGCCCAGGCTGGCGCCGGTCATCAGGCTGATTTTCAGCGGCGACAGCTTGGCTCGCTCGGCCAGTGCGTGGGGCACGGCCTTGGCTTCGCCGGCACGGGTGAAACCGCTCATGCCGACGGTCATGCCGTCCTCGATCAAACCTGCGGCATCGGCCGCACTCATTACCTTGCTGTGCAAAGAGGACAAGCGAATACGATCACGGTACATGGATTATTATCTCGGGCTACTAAAGCTAGATGCGCAGTCTATTGATTTCGCCTGTCGGCGTCCCGCGACCAAGGTCGAATGCGAAGGCCTGAAGTAGAGCCTTCTGTCGGCTGGGCGGGCACGAAAAAGCCCCAGCCGGTACCGCGCTGGGGCTATTTGTCACAGCCTTTTCAAGGGCTTATTCCACGGCTTTGACCATGTCTTCGATGACCTTCTTGGCATCGCCGAACACCATCATGGTCTTGTCCAGGTAGAACAGTTCGTTGTCCAGGCCGGCATAGCCGCTGGCCATGGAGCGCTTGTTGACGATGATGGTCTTGGCCTTGAAGGCTTCGAGGATCGGCATGCCGGCAATCGGCGACTTGGGATCGTTCTTGGCCGCCGGGTTGACCACGTCGTTGGCACCGAGCACCAGTACCACGTCGGCCTGGCCGAACTCGGAGTTGATGTCGTCCATCTCGAACACCTGGTCGTAGGGCACTTCGGCCTCGGCCAGCAGCACGTTCATGTGCCCGGGCATGCGCCCCGCCACCGGGTGGATCGCGTACTTCACGGTCACGCCGTTGTGGGTGAGCTTTTCGGTCAGTTCCTTGAGCGCATGCTGGGCACGGGCCACCGCCAGGCCGTAGCCGGGCACGATGATCACGGTGTCGGCGTTGCTCAGCAGGAAGGTGGCGTCGTCGGCCGAACCGGATTTCACCGGGCGCGCCTCCTTGGCACCGGCCGGGCCGGCCGCTTCTGCGGCGCCGCCGAAACCGCCGAGGATCACGTTGAAGAACGAACGGTTCATCGCCTTGCACATGATGTACGAGAGGATCGCGCCGCTCGAACCCACCAGCGAACCGGCAATGATCAGCATCGAGTTGTTCAGCGAGAAGCCGATGCCCGCCGCTGCCCAGCCCGAATAGCTGTTGAGCATCGAGACCACCACCGGCATGTCGGCGCCGCCGATCGGGATGATGATCAGCACACCCATCACGAAGGCCAGGGCCAGCATCAGGGCGAAGGCGGTCAGGTTGCCGGTGAAGGTGAAGATCAGGCCCAGGGCGATGGTGGCCAGGCCCAGCACCAGGTTGAGCTTGTGCTGGCCGCTGAACTGTACCGGCGCGCCCTGGAACAGGCGGAACTTGTACTTGCCCGACAGCTTGCCGAAGGCGATGACCGAACCCGAAAAGGTGATCGCACCAATGGCGGCGCCAAGGAACAGCTCCAGGCGGTTGCCGACCGGAATCGGGTCGCTGATGCTGGCCACGATGCCCAGCGACTGTGGCTCGACCACGGCCGCGATGGCGATGAACACGGCCGCCAGGCCGATCATGCTGTGCATGAAGGCGACCAGTTCCGGCATCTTGGTCATTTCGACGCGTTTGGCCATGATCGAGCCGGCAGTGCCGCCCACCAGCAGGCCGACGATCACGTAGCCGATGCCGTCGGTGGCCAGCTGCGCGCCCAGTTTGTAGATCAGGCCGACAGTGGTGATCACCGCCAGGGCCATGCCGAGCATGCCGAACAGGTTGCCGCGCCGCGAGGTGGTCGGGTGCGACAGGCCCTTGAGCGCCTGGATGAAGCACACCGAGGCGACAAGGTAGAGCAGGGTTACCAGGTTCATGCTCATGTTTACTTCTTCCCCTCAGCCTTCGCGGCCTTTTTCTTGAACATCTCCAGCATGCGCCGGGTGACGAGGAAACCGCCGAACACGTTGACCGCTGCCAGGGCCACCGCGAGGGTGCCCATGGTCTTGCCGAGCGGGGTCACGGTCAGCGCGGCGGCCAGCATGGCGCCGACGATGACGATGGCGGAGATGGCGTTGGTGACCGCCATCAGCGGGGTGTGCAGCGCCGGGGTCACGTTCCATACCACGTGGTAGCCCACATAGATGGCCAGCACGAAGATGATCAGGTTGTAGACGCCGTGAGAGATCAGCATGTCTTCCATTGTCTGGCTCCTTATCCGTTCTTGCGGATGACCTGGCCGTCGCGGCACATCAGGCACGCGGCGACGATGTCGTCTTCGAGGTTGATCGTGAGGGCGCCGTCCTTGTCGAACAGCAGCTTCATGAAGTCGAGCAGGTTGCGTGCATACAGGGCCGAGGCGTCCGCACCGACCTGGGCTGGCAGATTGGTGGGGCCGACGATGGTCACGCCGTTCTCGATCACCACCTGGTCGGCCACGGTCAGCGGGCAGTTGCCGCCCTGCGCGGCGGCAAGGTCGATGACCACCGAGCCCGGCTTCATCTGCGCCACGGTTTCGGCGCTGAGCAGGGTCGGTGCCTTGCGCCCGGGGATCAGCGCGGTGGTGATGACGATGTCGGCCTGTCTGGCGCGTTCGTGCACGGCCTGGGCCTGACGCTGCATCCAGCTGGCGGGCATGGGCCGCGCGTAGCCGCCGACGCCTTCGGCGCACTCGCGTTCCTCATCGGTTTCATACGGCACGTCGATGAACTTGGCGCCGAGCGATTCGATCTGCTCCTTCACCGCCGGGCGCACGTCCGAGGCCTCGATCACCGCACCCAGGCGCTTGGCCGTGGCAATGGCCTGCAGGCCGGCCACACCGGCGCCCAGGATGAGTACGCGGGCAGCCTTAACGGTGCCTGCGGCAGTCATCAGCATCGGCATGAAGCGTGGGTAGTGATGCGCGGCCAGCAGCACGGCCTTGTAGCCGGCGATGTTGGCCTGCGATGACAGCACGTCGAGGCTCTGCGCGCGGGAGGTGCGCGGCGCGGCTTCGAGAGCGAAGGCGGTGATCCCGCGTTCGGCCATCCTGGCAATCACGTCATTGTTGAACGGGTTGAGCATGCCCACCAGAACGGTGCCGCTGTTGATCTGGCCCAGTTCGCTTTCGTTGGGCGCCACAACCTTGAGTACAAGCTGTGCGCCAAACGCATCGGCAGCGCTGCCGATGGTCGCGCCTGCTGCTTCATAGGCACTGTCGGGCACGCTGGCATTGACGCCCGCGCCACGTTGCACAGTGACCTGATGACCCTGGCCGATCAGTTTCTTGATGGTTTCGGGGGTGGCAGCGACACGTGTCTCGCCCGTCTGCGTTTCGAGAGGAACACCAATGTGCACGTCAATTTCTCCTGCGTGATCTTTTGTTGGTAAACCAGCGCACTGCGGATGGTGCGTCTGGGGCGGCCGATCAGCACGATCCCGCCCTGAATCCGGGCGGGGCGCGGCATTTTGCAGGCGATCCTGAATCGCTTCAACCGGTTCTGAAGGGTGACGAACGATAAACTACAAGTCACCCTGTGACCGAATGTCGCAATAAACGGCCTGAAGCCCGCGAACCGTGGGCTTCAGGGACATTACGCAAAATTTGAAATTTTTTCAGACAAATTTCGCGAAAGCGCATTTGTGCACAGGCTTTATGTCGCGAAGGCCCCGTAAACAGCAGGGTTAAGGGGTGTTTTGGCGTGCACCGGAACAGTCTGCTCATTTGCGACATTTTCGTATATCTGTAGGGCTCGATATTTGCTGACTACGGGGTCAACAAACCGCTCTGATCCTTGTGCTGCGCGGCATAGCGCTGGGCCTCGGCTACCAGCCAGTCGCGAAAAGCACGCAGCGAGGCGGATTCCACCTTGCGCTCCGGGATCATCAGGTAGTACGCCTTGATGCTCGACAGCGCATGCGGGTTGGCAATCACCAGCCTGCCCTCCCCCAGTTCATGCTGGATGAGAAAGGGCGGGATCAACGCCACGCCCATCTCGTGCATGGCGGCCTGGGCCAACATCGAGAATAGCTCATAGCGCGGGCCGGTCATGTCGCGGGCCACGTTCATTTCCAGGCTGTTGAACCACTGGCGCCAGGCATAGGGTCGGGTGGTCTGCTGCAGCAGCGGCAGTTGCGCGAGGTCCTCGGCGCTAAGGCTAGCCTGCCCTGCCAGCAAGGCCGGGCTGCACACCGGCACGGGGTTCTCGCCCATCAGGCGGTGGGACTGGGTACCCGACCAGTCGGCGTCGCCAAAATAGATGGCGGCGTCGAAGTGGGTGTCGGCGAAAAGGAACGGACGGGTGCGGTTGGTCAGGTTGACGGTGACTTCGGGGTGCAGGCGCTGAAAGTCCTTCAGTCGCGGCAGCAGCCATTGCGTGCCGAAGGTCGGTACCAGGGCCAGTTCGATCACGTTGGCGCCCTGCTGGCCCATCACCGACAGGGTATCGCGCTCCACCGCGTCCAGCTGGGTGGCGACGCGGCGGCTATAGGACAGGCCGGCTTCGGTGAGCTTCACGCCACGGCGCGAGCGTCGAAACAGCTCCACATTCAGAAACTCCTCCAGCCCGCCCACCTGTCGGCACACCGCGCCCTGGGTCAGGGAGAGCTCCTGGGCCGCCTTGGTAAAGCTTTCGTGGCGGGCTGCAGCCTCGAAGCACACCAGGGCCGTGGTGCTGGGGATCTTGCGCCGCATATACGTCAACCTCACTAATCAGTCGTAAAAATGGCGGTTGGTGCCGTTACGAAGTGAGAAATTATCACAAGACTATGCGCAATCCTCGTTTGTCGCCACGCCCGTTACGGCCTAGGATCAACCCACGACAAAACGTTTCCGAGGATTCGCACATGGCTGGCAAGGCAAGCTTCAACTGGATCGACCCGCTGCTGCTCGATCAGCAGCTCACCGAAGAAGAGCGCATGGTGCGTGACAGCGCGTTCCACTTCGCCCAGGACAAGCTCGCCCCGCGTGTGCTCGAAGCCTTCCGCCATGAGCAGACCGACCCGGCGATCTTCCGTGAAATGGGCGAGGTTGGCCTGCTGGGTGCGACCATCCCCGAGCAGTACGGCGGCAGCGGCCTCAACTATGTGTGCTACGGCCTGATTGCCCGTGAAGTGGAGCGTATCGACTCCGGCTATCGCTCGATGATGAGCGTGCAGTCTTCGCTGGTGATGGTGCCGATCAACGAATTCGGTACCGAGGCGCAGAAGCAGAAGTACCTGCCCAAGCTGGCCAGCGGCGAGTGGATCGGCTGCTTCGGTCTCACCGAGCCCAACCATGGCTCCGACCCGGGCTCGATGATCACCCGCGCCAGGAGCGTCGACGGTGGCTATCGCCTGAGCGGCAGCAAGATGTGGATCACCAACAGCCCGATCGCTGACGTGTTCGTGGTGTGGGCCAAGGACGATGCGGGCGACATTCGCGGCTTCGTGCTGGAGAAAGGCTGGGAAGGCCTGAGTGCCCCGGCGATTCACGGCAAGGTCGGCCTGCGTGCCTCGATCACCGGCGAGATCGTGATGGACAACGTGTTCGTGCCTGAAGAAAACATCTTCCCGGATGTACGTGGCCTGAAGGGCCCGTTCACCTGCCTCAACTCGGCGCGCTATGGCATCTCCTGGGGCGCCCTGGGTGCAGCGGAAGCCTGCTGGCACACCGCGCGCCAATACACCCTGGACCGTCAGCAGTTCGGCCGCCCGTTGGCCGCCAACCAGCTGATCCAGAAGAAGCTGGCCGACATGCAGACCGAGATCACCCTGGCCCTGCAAGGTTGCCTGCGCCTGGGCCGCATGAAGGATGAAGGCACTGCTGCGGTCGAGATCACCTCGATCATGAAGCGCAACTCCTGCGGCAAGGCGCTGGACATCGCCCGCCTGGCCCGCGACATGCTGGGCGGCAATGGTATCTCCGACGAGTTCGGCGTGGCCCGCCACCTGGTCAACCTCGAGGTGGTCAACACCTATGAAGGTACCCATGACGTGCACGCGCTGATTCTGGGGCGTGCGCAAACCGGTCTGCAGGCTTTCTATTAATAAGGAGCCAGCCCATGGGCGCGCTATCTCATCTGCGGGTGCTGGATCTGTCGCGAGTGCTGGCCGGACCGTGGTCCGGACAGATCCTCGCGGACCTGGGGGCCGAGGTGATCAAGGTCGAGCGTCCCGGGGCGGGCGACGACACGCGCGCCTGGGGCCCGCCGTTTCTCAAGGACGCCTATGGCGAGAACACCAGTGAGGCGGCCTACTACCTTTCGGCCAACCGCAACAAGCAGTCGGTCACCATCGACTTCACCCAGCCCGAAGGCCAGCAACTGGTACGCGAGCTGGCGGCCAAGTCCGACATCCTGATCGAGAACTTCAAGGTTGGCGGGCTGGCGGCCTACGGGCTGGACTACGAAAGCCTGCGGGCGATCAACCCGCGGCTTATCTATTGCTCGATCACCGGCTTCGGCCAGACCGGACCCTACGCCAAGCGCGCTGGTTATGACTTCATGATCCAGGGCCTGGGTGGCCTGATGAGCCTTACCGGCCGCCCGGAGGGTGAGGACGGTGCGGGGCCGGTGAAGGTCGGGGTGGCGTTGACCGATATTCTCACCGGGCTGTATTCGACGGTGGCGATATTGGCCGCCCTCGCCCACCGGGATCACGATGGCGGCGGGCAACACATCGACATGGCGTTGCTGGATGTGCAGGTGGCTTGCCTGGCCAACCAGGCGATGAACTACCTGACCACGGGTGTTGCGCCGCGTCGCCTGGGTAATGCGCACCCGAACATCGTGCCTTACCAGGATTTTCCTACCGCCGATGGCGACTTCATCCTGACCGTGGGTAACGACGGGCAGTTTCGCAAGTTCGCCGAGGTGGCCGGCCAGCCGCAGTGGGCGGATGACCCGCGGTTTGCCACTAATAAACTGCGTGTGGCCAACCGCGCCGAGCTGATCCCGCTGATTCGCCAGGCCACGGTGTTCAAGACTACCGCCGAGTGGGTCAGCCAGCTGGAGCAGGCGGGTGTACCGTGCGGGCCGATCAACGACCTGGCGCAGATGTTCCAGGACCCTCAGGTGCAGGCGCGTGGCCTGGCCATAGAGATTCCTCACCCGTTGGCCGGCAGCGTGCCGCAGGTGGCCAGCCCTATTCGTTTGTCCGAGACGCCGGTGGAGTACCGCAATGCGCCGCCGCTGCTGGGGGAGCATACCGAACAGGTGCTGATGCAGGTGCTGGGGCTGAAGGGTGACGAGGTGCAGCGCCTGCGTGGCGCGGGTGTGCTGTAGGCGCCCTCTCCTATCTATATAGAGGGTGGCGAGGGCTGATTTGATAAAGTTTCAAATTAGCCCTTGACGCACGATTTAATCTCTCTATAATTCGCCCCACTTCCGGCGCAGTCGGAACGAAAAACTCCTTGAATATCAACGAGTTGGACGTTTCAGGTCAGGCTGGAGGTGCTTCGATCGAAAGATCGGCAGCGGTGAAAAAGGTGGTTGACAGCAGGTTGTAACGCTGTAGAATTCGCCTCCCGCTACGAGAGATCGAAGCGAGTCAAGTGTTTGAAGTGAAACGAAAAACTTCAAAATAAACGCTTGACAGGCTCTGAGGAAAGCGTAGAATGCGCGCCTCGGTTGAGACGAAAAGTTCTTGACCAACCGCTCTTTAACAATTGAATCAAGCAATTCGTGTGGGTGCTTGTGAGCTCAGACTGATAGTCAGAAAGATTATCAGCATCACAAGTGACTGCACGAAAATCGAAAGATTTGAAAGTAAGTCATTTGAGAATGCTGAGCCAAGTTTAGGGTTTTCTCAAAACCCAAGCAGTATTGAACTGAAGAGTTTGATCATGGCTCAGATTGAACGCTGGCGGCAGGCCTAACACATGCAAGTCGAGCGGATGAGAAGAGCTTGCTCTTCGATTCAGCGGCGGACGGGTGAGTAATACCTAGGAATCTGCCTGGTAGTGGGGGACAACGTTTCGAAAGGAACGCTAATACCGCATACGTCCTACGGGAGAAAGCAGGGGACCTTCGGGCCTTGCGCTATCAGATGAGCCTAGGTCGGATTAGCTAGTTGGTGAGGTAATGGCTCACCAAGGCTACGATCCGTAACTGGTCTGAGAGGATGATCAGTCACACTGGAACTGAGACACGGTCCAGACTCCTACGGGAGGCAGCAGTGGGGAATATTGGACAATGGGCGAAAGCCTGATCCAGCCATGCCGCGTGTGTGAAGAAGGTCTTCGGATTGTAAAGCACTTTAAGTTGGGAGGAAGGGCAGTAAGCGAATACCTTGCTGTTTTGACGTTACCGACAGAATAAGCACCGGCTAACTCTGTGCCAGCAGCCGCGGTAATACAGAGGGTGCAAGCGTTAATCGGAATTACTGGGCGTAAAGCGCGCGTAGGTGGTTCGTTAAGTTGGATGTGAAATCCCCGGGCTCAACCTGGGAACTGCATCCAAAACTGGCGAGCTAGAGTAGGGCAGAGGGTGGTGGAATTTCCTGTGTAGCGGTGAAATGCGTAGATATAGGAAGGAACACCAGTGGCGAAGGCGACCACCTGGGCTCATACTGACACTGAGGTGCGAAAGCGTGGGGAGCAAACAGGATTAGATACCCTGGTAGTCCACGCCGTAAACGATGTCAACTAGCCGTTGGAATCCTTGAGATTTTAGTGGCGCAGCTAACGCATTAAGTTGACCGCCTGGGGAGTACGGCCGCAAGGTTAAAACTCAAATGAATTGACGGGGGCCCGCACAAGCGGTGGAGCATGTGGTTTAATTCGAAGCAACGCGAAGAACCTTACCAGGCCTTGACATCCAATGAACTTTCCAGAGATGGATTGGTGCCTTCGGGAACATTGAGACAGGTGCTGCATGGCTGTCGTCAGCTCGTGTCGTGAGATGTTGGGTTAAGTCCCGTAACGAGCGCAACCCTTGTCCTTAGTTACCAGCACGTTATGGTGGGCACTCTAAGGAGACTGCCGGTGACAAACCGGAGGAAGGTGGGGATGACGTCAAGTCATCATGGCCCTTACGGCCTGGGCTACACACGTGCTACAATGGTCGGTACAGAGGGTCGCCAAGCCGCGAGGTGGAGCTAATCTCACAAAACCGATCGTAGTCCGGATCGCAGTCTGCAACTCGACTGCGTGAAGTCGGAATCGCTAGTAATCGCGAATCAGAATGTCGCGGTGAATACGTTCCCGGGCCTTGTACACACCGCCCGTCACACCATGGGAGTGGGTTGCACCAGAAGTAGCTAGTCTAACCTTCGGGAGGACGGTTACCACGGTGTGATTCATGACTGGGGTGAAGTCGTAACAAGGTAGCCGTAGGGGAACCTGCGGCTGGATCACCTCCTTAATCGACGACATCAGCTGTCTCATAAGCTCCCACACGAATTGCTTGATTCATTGAAGAAGACGATTAGGTTAGCAACCTTCGATTGGGTCTGTAGCTCAGTTGGTTAGAGCGCACCCCTGATAAGGGTGAGGTCGGCAGTTCGAATCTGCCCAGACCCACCAATTTGCTGGGGCCATAGCTCAGCTGGGAGAGCGCCTGCCTTGCACGCAGGAGGTCAGCGGTTCGATCCCGCTTGGCTCCACCACCCCGCTTGCTAATTTGTCAAAGCTTAGAAATGAATATTCGCGTCGAATATTGATTTCTGAACTTTATCAGAATCGTTCTTTAAAAATTTGGGTATGTGATAGAAAGATAGACTGGACAGCACTTTCACTGGTGTGTGTTCAGGCTAAGGTAAAATTTGTGAGTAATTACAAGTTTTCGGCGAATGTTGTCTTCACAGTATAACCAGATTGCTTGGGGTTATATGGTCAAGTGAAGAAGCGCATACGGTGGATGCCTTGGCAGTCAGAGGCGATGAAAGACGTGGTAGCCTGCGATAAGCTTCGGGGAGTCGGCAAACAGACTTTGATCCGGAGATCTCTGAATGGGGGAACCCACCTGGCATAAGTCAGGTATCTTGTACTGAATACATAGGTGCAAGAGGCGAACCAGGGGAACTGAAACATCTAAGTACCCTGAGGAAAAGAAATCAACCGAGATTCCCTTAGTAGTGGCGAGCGAACGGGGACTAGCCCTTAAGTGGCTTTGAGATTAGCGGAACGCTCTGGAAAGTGCGGCCATAGTGGGTGATAGCCCTGTACGCGAAAATCTCTTAGTCATGAAATCGAGTAGGACGGAGCACGAGAAACTTTGTCTGAATATGGGGGGACCATCCTCCAAGGCTAAATACTACTGACTGACCGATAGTGAACCAGTACCGTGAGGGAAAGGCGAAAAGAACCCCGGAGAGGGGAGTGAAATAGATCCTGAAACCGTATGCGTACAAGCAGTGGGAGCCTACTTGTTAGGTGACTGCGTACCTTTTGTATAATGGGTCAGCGACTTATATTCAGTGGCGAGCTTAACCGAATAGGGGAGGCGTAGCGAAAGCGAGTCTTAATAGGGCGTTTAGTCGCTGGGTATAGACCCGAAACCGGGCGATCTATCCATGGGCAGGTTGAAGGTTAGGTAACACTGACTGGAGGACCGAACCGACTACCGTTGAAAAGTTAGCGGATGACCTGTGGATCGGAGTGAAAGGCTAATCAAGCTCGGAGATAGCTGGTTCTCCTCGAAAGCTATTTAGGTAGCGCCTCATGTATCACTGTAGGGGGTAGAGCACTGTTTCGGCTAGGGGGTCATCCCGACTTACCAAACCGATGCAAACTCCGAATACCTACAAGTGCCGAGCATGGGAGACACACGGCGGGTGCTAACGTCCGTCGTGAAAAGGGAAACAACCCAGACCGTCAGCTAAGGTCCCAAAGTTATGGTTAAGTGGGAAACGATGTGGGAAGGCTTAGACAGCTAGGAGGTTGGCTTAGAAGCAGCCACCCTTTAAAGAAAGCGTAATAGCTCACTAGTCGAGTCGGCCTGCGCGGAAGATGTAACGGGGCTCAAACCATACACCGAAGCTACGGGTATCACTTAGGTGATGCGGTAGAGGAGCGTTCTGTAAGCCTGTGAAGGTGAGTTGAGAAGCTTGCTGGAGGTATCAGAAGTGCGAATGCTGACATGAGTAACGACAATGGGAGTGAAAAACTCCCACGCCGAAAGACCAAGGTTTCCTGCGCAACGTTAATCGACGCAGGGTTAGTCGGTCCCTAAGGCGAGGCTGAAAAGCGTAGTCGATGGAAAACAGGTTAATATTCCTGTACTTCTGGTTATTGCGATGGAGGGACGGAGAAGGCTAGGCCAGCTTGGCGTTGGTTGTCCAAGTTTAAGGTGGTAGGCTGAGATCTTAGGTAAATCCGGGATCTTAAGGCCGAGAGCTGATGACGAGTTGCCATTAGGCGACGAAGTGGTTGATGCCATGCTTCCAAGAAAAGCTTCTAAGCTTCAGGTAACCAGGAACCGTACCCCAAACCGACACAGGTGGTTGGGTAGAGAATACCAAGGCGCTTGAGAGAACTCGGGTGAAGGAACTAGGCAAAATGGCACCGTAACTTCGGGAGAAGGTGCGCCGGTGAGGGTGAAGGACTTGCTCCGTAAGCTCATGCCGGTCGAAGATACCAGGCCGCTGCGACTGTTTATTAAAAACACAGCACTCTGCAAACACGAAAGTGGACGTATAGGGTGTGACGCCTGCCCGGTGCCGGAAGGTTAATTGATGGGGTTAGCTAACGCGAAGCTCTTGATCGAAGCCCCGGTAAACGGCGGCCGTAACTATAACGGTCCTAAGGTAGCGAAATTCCTTGTCGGGTAAGTTCCGACCTGCACGAATGGCGTAACGATGGCGGCGCTGTCTCCACCCGAGACTCAGTGAAATTGAAATCGCTGTGAAGATGCAGTGTATCCGCGGCTAGACGGAAAGACCCCGTGAACCTTTACTATAGCTTTGCACTGGACTTTGAATTTGCTTGTGTAGGATAGGTGGGAGGCTTTGAAGCGTGGACGCCAGTCTGCGTGGAGCCATCCTTGAAATACCACCCTGGCAACTTTGAGGTTCTAACTCAGGTCCGTTATCCGGATCGAGGACAGTGTATGGTGGGTAGTTTGACTGGGGCGGTCTCCTCCTAAAGAGTAACGGAGGAGTACGAAGGTGCGCTCAGACCGGTCGGAAATCGGTCGTAGAGTATAAAGGCAAAAGCGCGCTTGACTGCGAGACAGACACGTCGAGCAGGTACGAAAGTAGGTCTTAGTGATCCGGTGGTTCTGTATGGAAGGGCCATCGCTCAACGGATAAAAGGTACTCCGGGGATAACAGGCTGATACCGCCCAAGAGTTCATATCGACGGCGGTGTTTGGCACCTCGATGTCGGCTCATCACATCCTGGGGCTGAAGCCGGTCCCAAGGGTATGGCTGTTCGCCATTTAAAGTGGTACGCGAGCTGGGTTTAGAACGTCGTGAGACAGTTCGGTCCCTATCTGCCGTGGACGTTTGAGATTTGAGAGGGGCTGCTCCTAGTACGAGAGGACCGGAGTGGACGAACCTCTGGTGTTCCGGTTGTCACGCCAGTGGCATTGCCGGGTAGCTATGTTCGGAAGAGATAACCGCTGAAAGCATCTAAGCGGGAAACTTGCCTCAAGATGAGATCTCACTGGAGCCTTGAGCTCCCTGAAGGGCCGTCGAAGACTACGACGTTGATAGGTTGGGTGTGTAAGCGCTGTGAGGCGTTGAGCTAACCAATACTAATTGCCCGTGAGGCTTGACCATATAACACCCAAGCAATTTGCGTCGAAAGGCCAGATTGCGGTGTTGTGAAGACACAGTAAGCCGAAGATTTGTAACTCACAAACATCACATACCCGATTCGCTGGAGTGTCTGAACAAGACCTTCTGGCAACAGAATTTCTTGACGACCATAGAGCATTGGAACCACCTGATCCCATCCCGAACTCAGTAGTGAAACGATGCATCGCCGATGGTAGTGTGGGGTTTCCCCATGTGAGAGTAGGTCATCGTCAAGATTAAATTCCGAAACCCCTATCTGCATCTGCAGGTAGGGGTTTTGTCTTTAGAGTAGAAGCATCAAGAATTCGCCGGCACGTCGCAATGTACGGGCCAGCACACAGAATTTCTTGACGACCATAGAGCATTGGAACCACCTGATCCCATCCCGAACTCAGCAGTGAAACGATGCATCGCCGATGGTAGTGTGGGGTTTCCCCATGTGAGAGTAGGTCATCGTCAAGATTCAATTCCAGAACCCCTGTCTGCGCTGCAGACAGGGGTTTTGTCTTTTCAGGGGCTAGGGTAGCGGGTTGTTCCTGCCACCCTCTGCATCGGCCAGGCCGGCCCCTGCACTCAATGGGCTGCAGGAGCCGACCTTCAGTCTATGCAGTGCGCCGAGTCCGGCCACTGCGCCGCGCCAGCAACTTGCGCCACCAGATATACACCCCTGTCACCGACAGCACCGCGATCACTACCCCCAGCACCGCGATCATCACCTGACCTGTAGTGCCGAGGATCCTGCCGCCATGTATGGGTAGTTGCAGCCGGTAGAAGCGTTCCCCGAGGGTGCCCTGGCCAGCGATCTCCTGCCCCAGCAGGCGCCCGTCGGTGCCATGGAAGAACAACCACGACTTGCCCTGGGCATCGGTGTCGTGCTGTCCGAAACCGGCGCCATAGAAGTTGTACTCGAAGCTGTAGTACAACTCGCCGATCGGCGCCGTCAGCCCCAGCCGCTGGCCCTCCTGCTGCGCCAGCTGATGGGCTTGATGCCATGTCAGCTGGGTCTGCCCCAGTTCTTCTCTGGGCAGCCTGCCACGGGCCTCATAGACGCTTGGTTCCACCGGCGAGAACAGCGACACTGCCGGCTTGAACACCTGGCTGGGCAGGTTCATCGCCACACTGCTGACGGCCACCGGCAACAGCAGCAGCCACAGCCACAAGCCCCCAGCCCTGTGGATATCCATGTTCAGTCGATACGCATGCCCGCCCTTGATCTTCCAGGCCGTGCTCCATTTGCGCCAGAACGGACGACCACGGGGCAGGGTCAGCAGCAGGGCGATGAAGCAGTCGAGCACCCACAGGATCGCCACCACGCCCATCAGCCACAGCCCCCAGTTGCCCGGCAGGGTCAGGTTGTAGTGCAGCTCGAGGACGAACGGCATGAAGTTCTCCCGCGAGAAACAGCACTCGCCCCAGTAGCGCTGGCCCAACGTCTGGCCGCTGACCGGGTCGAGGTAGAACACCGTGTTTTTCTCGGCATACGGCTTGTCGGTGGCCGGGTCGTTGCGCGGCACCATCGCCAGCAACGCCGAATGGCCGGGCTCGTCGGGGTATTCCATGTACCACACCTGCAGGCGCGGGTGTTCGGCCTGCACTTTGTCCACCAGGTTGCCGGGGTCCTGGCGGGGGCCTTGCGCCGGGGCTTCATAGAACGAAGGGTTCAGCCATTCGTCGATCTCGTGGTTGAACGCCAGCACGCTCCCGGTGAGCCCTGCCAGGGCGAGGAACAGCGCGGTGGCCAGGCCGATATAGCGGTGCAGCAATACGTAGAGGTGGCGCATACAAAGGGATTCCAGATCAGGTCGCCAGATGCGACAAAGCCAGCGCCTGGAATCAGGCACTGGCTTTGCGGCTCACGGGGGTGTGGTCAGAACTGATAGCTGACCGTGGCGCTGACATTGCGCTCTTCACCCATGTAGCAGTAGTTCAGGCTCGCGCACGAGGCGATGTAGCTCTCGTTGGTGAGGTTGTTGGCATTGAGCCGCACATCCACGCCCTTGAGCCCGACCTTGCCCAGGTCGTAGCCCACCGACGCATCGAACAGGGTGTACGACGGTACCTTCATGGTGTTTTCCGCATCCACCCAGCTGTGGCCCACGTAACGCACGCCACCGCCTACGCGCACACCGTCCAGCACCCCCTGGCGGAAGTTGTAGTCCGCCCACAGCGAGGCCATGTGCTTTGGCGCCTGGGTTGGCGAGTTGCCCTTGTTGTCGAGTGTGCTGCCAGCCAGGGTGCTCGGCATCGTCTTGCTGTACTCGATGTCGGTGAAGGTGTAGCTGCCCAGCACCTTGAGGTTCTCGCTCAACTGCATGTGCGCTTCCAGCTCCAGACCCTGGGAGCGTACCTGCCCGACCGGGTAGTAGAAGTCGTCCTGCGGCTGTTTGGTGGCCAGGTTTTCCTGCTCGATGCGGAACACCGAGGCGGTGAACAGGTTGTCGGTGCCCGGCGGCTGGTACTTGATACCGGCCTCCCACTGGGTGCCTTCGGTCGGTGCCAGCGGGTTGCCGGCGGCATCGGCGTAGGAGTTGGGGTTGAACGACTCCGAATAGCTCAGGTAAGGCGCAATACCGTTGTCGAACAGGTACAGCACGCCCGCGCGGCCGGTGAGCTTGGTGCGGTCATCGCTGATCTTGGTGCCCAGTGGGCGGGTAGGCTCGGCGATACGATTCTCATCCGAGGTCTTCACCCAGTCCTGCCGCAGCCCCAGCGAGAAGCGCCACTTGTCCATCTCGATCAGGTCCTGGGCGTAGATGCCGGTCTGCTGCAGGCGCCGGGTGTAGCTGGTCGGTGCGTAATAGGTGATCTGCGAATTGCCGTACTGCGGGTTGAACGCATCGATCGACGCCAGGCCGCCGCTGCTCCAGTCCACCACGGTCTTGCGTCGCTGGTAGTCCAGGCCCACCAGCGTGGTGTGCTTGGCCGCGCCGGTGAAGTACTCGGCCTGCAGCATGTTGTCGATGATGTAGGAGTGCAGTTTCTCGTCGGCACCGGTGTAGTAGCGGTTCAGCTTGTTGCTGGTGGGCGACTCGTAGCCCCAGGCGTACACCTGGTCCATCTTCACCGTCGAGTCCAGGTAGCGGAAGTTCTGGCGTGCGGTGAACACGTCGTTGAAGCGATGCTCGAACTGGTAGCCGAACGACTGCTGATTGCGCTCGTAGCTGTCGATGCCCGGCTCGCCCTCGAAGAAGTGCTCCGAGATACGCTGGCCGTTGCGTTTGTGCAGCGCGCCATCGGCGGGCACGCCGGCGTGGTAGCCGCCTTCCGGATCGTTCTGCAGGTAGGCCTGCAAGGTCAGCGAGGTGTCCTCGGTGAAGTCGATGCTCAGGGTCGGCGCCAGCGCATAGCGCTTTTCTTCGTTGTGATCGAACTGGGTGTCGGACTGATGCGTCAGGCCGGTCAGGCGATAGGCGATACGCTTGTCGTCTTCCAGCGGGCCGCTGAAGTCGAAGCCCACCCCACGCTGGCCCTGGGTGCCGACGGTAGCCTGCACCTGGCGGAAGGTCTCGTACAGTGGCTTCTTGGTGGTCAGCGCCACCAGGCCACCTGGCGAACTGCGGCCATACAGCACCGACGACGGACCTTTGAGAATATCCACGCGCTCGAGGAAGTACGGGTCGATCTGCATGGTGCTGAAGGTGCCGCTGTCACCCATCGACTTCAGGCCGTCGATGTAGATGTTGTCCACCGAGCCATCGTTGAAGCCGCGCATGGCCACATAGTCATAGCGGTGGGTCGCGCCATACGGGTTGGTCAGCACGCCCGGGGTGTAGCGCATGGTCTGCGAGACCGTCTGCGCGCCCTGGTCGTCCATCTGCTGGCGGGTCACCACAGACACCGACTGCGAGGTCTCCAGCAGCGCGGTGCTGGTCTTGGTCGCGATCTGGCTGTGGGTGGCGTTGTAGCCCTCCATGCTGCCCAGCGCGTTGCCCAGGGCAAAGCCGCGCACGTCGGTGGTAGGCAATGCCAGTGCGGCGTCCTGCGGGGCCGCATGCAGCACATAACTGGTGCCATCCTGGCTCACCGCCTCCAGCCCCGTGCCATTGAGCAACTGGCGCATCGCCTGGTCGGTGGCGTAGCTGCCCTGCAGGCCGGGCGATTGCGCGCCCTGGGTCATCTGCGGGGTGCTCGACAGCGTGATGCCGGCCTGGCGTGCGAACTGGTTCAGCACCTCGTCCAGCGAGCCGGCGGGGATGTTGTACTGCTGGCTGGCGCTGCCCGCAGGTTCGGCCATCGCTACCATCGGCACGCTGGCCAGGCCCAGCGCGGTACCGAACAGTGCGGCGCGCACCGCCTTGCCCAGGCGTGAATCTAAGAGAGGTTGAAACTCATTACTGTCAGTGAGCCGCGGCTGGGCCAGGGTATCGCGCATGAAGAGCATCCGTAGGGTCGGTAAGGGCAGAAGGGAGTCGCTTACTGTCCTAGCCGGACGTGCCGACAAAACCCGCCAAAAAAATCAGCGCATCACGCCTGGCGTTCCAGGCGTACCCACCAGCGCGTGCGATAGCTGACATGCACCGGCAGGGTCTGCGGCAGCAGGTGCAGCAGCTTGTCGGTGTCTTCCAGGCGGAACACCCCGGACAGGCGCAGGTTGGCGATATCGTCGGAGCAGCTCAGGTAGCCGTGGCGGTAGCGCGCCACCTCGTCGATGAAGTCCCCCAGGCGCATGTTGCGCGTGACGATCAGGCCATCGGCCCAGGCACCGGGGTCCATGTTCTGCTGCGCCACGGGTGTGGCGCCCTGGGCATTCACCAGAAAGGCTTCGCCAGCAGCCACCCATTGCAGCCCGGCGGGGCCGGGGTGATGGATCGCCACCTTGCCCTGGCTGACCGTGACGCGGGTGCAGTCGCGCTCCTGGCGCACCACGAAGCGCCCATCGAAGCCTTCGAGCAGCGCATCGCGGCTCTGCACCAGCAACGGCCGCCCAGCCGGGCCGAGCGGGTGTTCGGCGCAGGTCAGCATCAACTCCCCGTGCTTGAGGCGCACCAGGCGCTGGCGGCTGTCGAAGGCCAGGTCCGCGGCGGTATGGGTATTGAGATTGAGCAGGCTGCCATCGGGCAGGCGGACGCTGCGCCGCTCGCCGGTGGCCGTGGCGAAATCCGAGGTCCACGGGTCGAGCAGGCCAACGTCCTTGCTGACCCAGGCCGCTGAGCCAAGCATCACCACGCCGCCCAGCAGCTTCAGGGCCTGGCGCCGGTGCAGCCGCTGCTGGCTGTTCTCCAGGGTCTGCAGGGCGACGACACCGGCGCCCGGCACCGCACGCAGGTTCATTTCCTGCTGCAGGCTGTGCACCCGTTGCCAGGCCAGTTCGTGCTCGTGGCTGGCGCTGCGCCACTGCTCGCACTGGGCCTGCAACTGCGGGCTGGCGCCGTTCTCGCGCACCCGCAGCATCCAGTGAATGGCCTGCTTGACCACGCGCGGGCTAGGGTTCATAGCGCAGCAGGTAGCAGTGATAGAGGGCGTCGGCCACATACCGCTCCACCGAGCGCAGCGAGATACCCATCTGCTCGGCGATCTGCTTGTGGCTCAACCCTTCGCACTGGGCCAGCAGGAACGCGGTGCGCACCTTGGGCCTGAGGCCGTCGAGCAGGCACGCAATGCGTTCCAGTAGCTCCAGCAGCAGCTCGCGGGTCTCCGCTGATGGCACCTCGGCCTCGGGCAGCTGCGCCAGGGCTTCGAGGTAGGCACGCTGCAGCTCTTCGCGGCGCCAGTGATCGATCACCAGCCCGCGCGCGATGGTGCGCAGAAACGCACGCGGCGCATTCAGCTCCAGTTGTTCGCGCCGCTGCAGCAGGCGCACGAAGGTGTCCTGGGCCAGGTCCGCGGCATCGGCCGCATTGCCCAGGCGGCAGCGCAGCCAGGTGTTCAGCCAGCTGTGGTGTTGCTGATAGAGCCTGTGCACAGAGTCGTGGGAGGACATGAAGGCGCGCTGCAACCAAGGTCATAAATGATAATTAGTCTCATTGTTATGGGGCCTTGCGCAATTTGCAACCACTGACCGACCCGGCGGCGCGTTCAGCCCTGCGGCTGGCTGGCCAGGTACTGCCTGATGGCCTGCATGCCCTTGTCCAGGTGCTGGGTCAGAAGCTGTACAGCATCGTCCACCTGGCCGGCCTGGGCTGCGTCCACCAGCGCGATGTGATCGTCCTGGGTCAGCTTGCCCAGCCCCATCGACGACAGATGAAACCGCAGGAAGCGCGCCTCTTCGCTCAACTCGTTGTCGATCAGGCGCAGCAACTTCTGATTGGGCGCCTTGCGGTACAGGGCCATGTGCAACAGGCGGTTGAGCTGGCCCATCTCGGCGTGCCGGGTCTCGTTCTGCAGTTGCTCGATGTAGCCCCGGGCCAGGGCGATGTCCTCGGCGTCCAGCAGCGGGATCGACTGGCGCAGCGCCTCGCTCTCCAGGATCACCCGCAGCCCGTAGGAGTCCATTGCATCTTCGCTGATCAGCGGGGCCACCACCGCGCCCTTGTGCGCAACCACCTGCAGCAGCGACTGCGCCTCCAGCTGACGCAGGGCCTCGCGCACCGGCATGCGGCTGACCCCGAACAGCGTCGCCAGCTCCTGTTGGCGCAACGCCATGCCGGGTGCCAGGCGTCCGTCGAGGATGGCGCTGCGCAGGCGCTCTTCGATCACGCTGCGCGCCAGGTGAGCAGGCACCTGCTCGTCACCCAGAATGCTCAGGAGTTTGATTTTTTCGGCCACGCTGACTGCCCTGCTAGCAAAGATTGGATCCAATGACCCTAGTGATGACGGTTGCGCCTGTCAAATTCAGGCCGGCGCGGGCCTGCGGGCGTTCGCGGCGGCTATCCTGAATGAAGTCGCAGCGCTTTGGAAGCTTGCCGCCGTGCGCCATTGTCTTTTGCCCGCCCAGCCTGCACCATCGCGATTCCACGATCTGCATGGACCGCCGGCCTTGGTGATACGTTGGGCTTTGCCTCTGACCCCGCGCCGGGCTGGCCTGGCGCTGTTGCTCGGCTGCGTATTGCTGGGCAACCTGCGCGCGGACTGGGACTTTTCCCAGATCAGCCGCAAGGCCCAGGCCCTGTACGGCCCCCTTGGTGCCGGCCAGCAGCGTATCGATGCCTGGCAGCAGTTGCTTGCCACCCAGCGCCAGGGCAGCGAAGCCGAGCGCCTGCAGGTGGTCAACCAGTTCTTCAATCGCCAGTTGCGCTACGTCGAAGACCCCGAACTGTGGCAGCAGGCCGACTACTGGTCCACCCCGATCCAGTCACTGATCAAGGGCGCCGGCGACTGCGAAGACTACGCCATCGCCAAGTATTTCAGCCTGCGCCGCCTGGGTATCCCCAGCGAGAAACTGCGCATTACCTACGTCAAGGCGCTGCGCCAGAATCGCGCGCACATGGTCCTGACCTACTATTCCACTCCAGAGGCGATGCCGCTGGTGCTCGACAGCCTGATCGACACCATCGAGCCGGCCAGCCAGCGCACCGACCTGCTGCCGGTGTATGCCTTCAATGGCGAGGGCCTGTGGCTGACCGGGGCGGGTGGCAATCGCAAGGTCGGCGACAGCAAGCGCCTGTCGCGCTGGCAGGATCTGTTGAAGAAGATGCAGGCCGAGGGGTTTCCCACCGAGCCGGCTTACTGAGGATTGCGGATGTCACTGTTCAAGCAATTGTTGCTCGCCATCTGCCTGTTTCTGGTGGTCGCCTTCAGCGGCAGCTTCATGGTCGGCCTGGAAAGCTCGCGCAGCCAGTACGTCAATCAGCTGCGCGCGCATGCGCAGGACGCCGCCACCGCGCTGGCGCTGTCGCTCACGCCGAACATCGACGACCCGGCAATGGTCGAGCTGATGGTCAGCTCCATCTTCGACAGCGGCTACTACGCCAGCATCCGCGTGATCGACCTGGGCCCCAATGCCCTGCTGGTGGAGCGTCACGCCGAGCCGGACAGCAGCGGTGTGCCGGCCTGGTTCATCCGCCTGATCAACCTGGAGCCGGCCGGCGGCGATGCCATCGTCAGCCGCGGCTGGCAGCAGGCGGCGCGGGTCGAGGTGGTCAGCCACCCGATGTTCGCCCTGGCCAAGCTGTGGCGCAGCGCGCTCGGCAGCTTGGCCTGGCTGCTGGCCTGCGGGGTGGTCAGTGCACTGCTGGGGGCGCTGCTGCTGCGCCGTCAGCTGCGACCGCTGGACTACCTGGTGGCGCAGTCCCAGGCCATTGCGCGTCGCGAGTTCCTCAGTGCGCCGCGCCTGCCGCGCACCCCGGAGCTGCGCCGGGTGGTGCAGGCCATGAACCAGATGGTCGAGAAACTCAAGGCGCTGTTTCTCGAGGAGGCCCAGCGCAGTGAAGCCCTGCGCGCCGAGGCCTGGCAGGACAGCCTGACCGGCCTGGGCAACCGGCGCTTCTTCGAGATGCAGCTGTCTGCCCGGCTCAGCGCCCAGGACGATAGCCCCGGCTACCTGATGCTGGTGCACGTGCAGGACCTGGCCGGGCTCAACCTGCGCCTGGGCGGCCAGCGCACCGATGCCCTGCTGCAGGCTCTTGCGCAGCAGGTGCAGCGGGTGTGCGCGCACTATCCCAAAACCCTCGACCTGATCGCCCGTAGCCGTGGCGGCGAGTTCGCCGTGCTGGCACCGGGGCTGGTGCATGACGAGGCCGTGCACCTGGCCCAGGAACTGGAGCAGACCCTGCACAGCCTGTACGACACCGGTGCTTCCGACCGTAACCCGGTGGCCTGGATCGGCCTGGCCCCCTATAGCCCGGGCGACGCCCCGCAGGCCCTGCTCGAGCGTTGCGACGAAGCCCTGGCCCAGGCGCAGAGCCAGCAGCTGCCGACGTGGGTCTGCCTGCCCGCGCACGCCCCGGCGCTGCTGGACCACGACTGGCATGCCCTGCTGCAACACGCCCTCGACCAGCGCCGCTTCGAGCTGTTCTTCCAGCCGGTGGTGGCGACGCACGAGCTGGGCTGCGTATTGCAGTACAAGGTGCTGTCGCGCCTGCCCGACGGGCATGGGCAAACCCTCCCCGCCGGACGCTTCCTGCCCTGGCTCGAGCGTTTCGGCTGGTCGATCCGGCATGACCTGCTGATGCTCGAACAGGTGCTGGCCCACCTGCAGCGCCATGACCAGGCGCTGGCGCTGAACCTGTCGGCGGCCACCCTGGCCGACCCCCAGGCGTTGCAGGCGGTGTACGGGCTGCTGGGGCGTCATGCGGCGCTGGGCCCGCGCCTGACCCTGGAGATCGGCGAAGAGCAGTTGCCCGACCAGGCCGCGCTCGAGCATCTGGCACGGCAACTGGGCGCGCTGGGCTTCAAGCTGAGCCTGCAGCACTTTGGCGGGCGCTTCAGCATGATCGGCAACCTGGCGCACCTGGGCCTGGCGTACCTCAAGGTCGACGGCAGCTTCATCCGCGCCATCGATCAGGAGCCGCACAAGCGCCTGTTCATCGAGGCGATCCAGCGCGCAGCGCACAGCATCGACCTGCCATTGATTGCCGAGCGGGTGGAAACCGAAGGTGAACTGGAGGTGCTGCGCGAAATGGGGATTTTCGGGGTGCAGGGGCGCTTGATCGGCGAGCCCCGGCCCTGGGCGCCGTAGTGGCTTCTTCGCCGGCCAGGCCGGCGCCTGCAGGCGGCGGTGAACCCCGCAGGCGCCTGCCTGGCCGGCGAAGCTGCTAGATCAACGGCCGCTCCTCATCGATCAGCTTGTTCAAACCCCCCATGGTCTGGCGCGCGCTCGAACGGCTGAGCAGCTTGGCCTGTGCGCTCGCCGGCAGGTCGGTGATGCTGATCACGCCCTTGCTGGTCAGTACCTCGATCAAGTCCTCCAGCACCCGGATCATGTCCAGGTCGCTCTGCTGCAGCTTCTTGGCAAACCAGGCCTGGGCCTCCGGCGAATCGTTGGGCAGTGCTTCGTTCTCCTCGGCAAAGGGCGTCGACTCCAACCGCACGATCTGCCCACGGGTGTCGCGTTGCACATAAAACATGGCTTTTCCCCCTGATGACATCTGCTTGATGGCCTCAGCAGCATAGGCCACGCGAGGCGGACAACCCTCTCTATGCTTATTCTCTAAAGGTATTTAAATTATTTTTCTTATGCATTTATATTTATTTCCACGCGCAGTTACCGACCCGACACGTGGGAGTGAAAAGATATGTCAGCGGCCCCTGGCGCCTTGTCGTACACCGACAGCGCCCAACCCCAAGCCTTCGAGATTCGTCCGTTTGCCGGTGCCGTGGGCGCCGAGATCATCGGCCTGGACCTGAGCCGTCCGGTCAACGCTGGCGATTTTGCGCGCATCCACCGCGCGCACCTGGACCACCATGTGGTGGTGTTCCGCGACCAGCGCATCACCCCCCAGCAGCAGATCGACTTCAGCCGCCGTTTCGGCGTGTTGCAGATCCACGTGCTCAAGCAGTTCCTGCTCGGCGGCCACCCCGAGATCCTGATCGTCTCCAACATCATCGAGAACGGCCAGAACATCGGCCTGGGCGATGCCGGCAAGTTCTGGCACTCGGACCTCTCCTACAAGGAATTGCCCAGCCTGGGGTCGATGCTGCATGCCCAGGAGCTGCCCAGCGAGGGCGGCGATACCCTGTTCGCCGACATGCACAAGGCCTGGGACCAGTTGCCCGCCCACCTGCGCGCCGCCGTCGAAGGCCGCAGCGCCGCGCACTCCTACACCGCGCGCTACAGCGAAACCAAGTTCGAAGGCAACTGGCGCCCCACGCTCACTGCCGAGCAACTGGCCCAGGTGCAGGAAGTGATCCACCCGGTGGTGCGTACCCACCCGGAAAACGGGCGCAAGGCGCTGTTCGTCAGCGAGGGCTTCACCACCCGCATCGTCGGCCTGCCCGAGGACGAAAGCCGCCAGATCCTGGCCGAGCTGTACGCCCACAGCGTGCTCGAACACAACATCTACCGCCACCAGTGGCAACCCCACGACCTGGTGTTCTGGGACAACCGCTCGCTGATCCACCTGGCCGCCGGCTGCCCCGCGCACCTGCGCCGCAAGCTGTACCGCACCACCATCCAGGGCGACGCCCCGTTCTGACCCGTCTTCAGGAGTACCGCATGCGCAACTCAATCAGCCGCCTGGCGGCCAGCATCGGCCTGGGCGTCAGCCTGCTCGCCGGCAGCCTCGTCGCCCCCGCCACGGCCCAGGCCGAAGGTGAAATCCGCATCGCCGAACAGTTCGGCATCGTCTACCTGCTGCTCAACGTGGTGCGCGACCAGCACCTGATCGAGAAGCACGGCAAGGCCCAGGGCATCGACATCAAGGTCGACTGGACCCAGCTCTCGGGCGGCGCCGCGATCAACGACGCGCTGCTGTCCGGCTCGGTGGACATCGCCGGTGCCGGCGTCGGCCCGTTGCTGACCATCTGGGATCGCACCTACGGCCGCCAGAACGTCAAGGCCGTGGCCTCGCTGGGCAACTTCCCGTACTACCTGGTCAGCAGCAACCCCAACGTCAAGACCATCGCAGACTTCACCGAAAAGGACCGCATCGCCCTGCCGGCGGTTGGCGTCTCGGTGCAGTCGCGCTTCCTGCAGTACGCCGCCGCCCAGCAGTGGGGCGACAAGGACTACGCGCGCCTGGACAAGTACACCCTGGCGGTCCCGCACCCCGACGCCACCGCCGCGCTGCTGGCCGGCGGCACCGAGCTCAATGCGCACTTCTCCAACCCGCCGTTCCAGGACCAGGCGCTGGCCAACAAAAGCGTGCACGTGGTGCTCGACACCTACGACCTGCTCGGGCCCAACTCGCCCACCGTGCTGTTCGCCACCGAAAAATTCCGCAACGACAACCCCAAAACCTACCAGGCCTTCGTCGACGCCCTGGCCGAGGCGGCCGACTTCGCCCAGCACGACAAGGGCGCGGCGGCCGATACCTACATTCGCGTGACCAAGGCCAAGATCGACCGCGAGGCGCTGCTCAAGATCATCGACAACCCGCAATACGAATTCAGCGTCACGCCGAAGAACACCTACAAGCTGGCCGACTTCATGTACCGCATCGGCGCGATCAAGCACAAACCCGAATCGTGGAAGGACTACTTCTTCCAGGACGCCAAGCCACTGCAGGGGAGCTGAGCGCATGACCGCCCGCTTGCCAGGCCACACGGCCAGCAACCTGAGCCCCGTGAGCGCACCGGCGCTGCTGCAGGTGGACAACCTCAGCCTCGAATACCGCACCGCCCAGCGCGTGGTGCGGGCCACCCACCAGGTCAGCTTCGAAGTGGACAAGGCCGACCGTTTCGTCCTGCTCGGCCCCTCCGGTTGCGGCAAGTCGACCTTGCTCAAGGCCGTGGCCGGCTTCATCGAGCCCCGTGAGGGCGCGATCCGCCTGCAGGGCCAGCCGGTGCACGGGCCGGGCCCGGACCGCATCGTGGTGTTCCAGGAGTTCGACCAGCTGCCGCCGTGGAAAACCGTCAGGCAGAACGTGATGTTCCCGCTGCTGGCCTCCGGCACGCTCAAGCGCGCCGAGGCCGAACAGCGCGCCCTGCATTACCTGGACAAGGTCGGCCTGGCGGCATTTGCCGATGCGTACCCGCACACCCTCTCCGGCGGCATGAAGGCGCGCGTGGCCATCGCCCGGGCGCTGGCCATGCAGCCCAAGATCCTGCTCATGGACGAACCCTTTGCCGCCCTCGACGCGTTGACCCGGCGCAAGATGCAGGAAGAACTGCTGCTGTTGTGGGAGGAGGTGCGCTTCACTCTGCTGTTCGTCACCCACTCCATCGAGGAGGCGCTGGTGGTGGGCAACCGCATCCTGCTGCTGTCGCCGCACCCGGGGCGCGTGCGCGCCGAGATCCACAGTCACCAGTACGACCTGCACAGCCTGGGCGCTGCCGACTTCCAGGCCAGCGCGCGGCGCATCCATCGTCTGCTGTTCGACGATGATGCCGCCGCCGAGCAGGACGCCGCCCTGGATTTCACCGACATCCGCATCGCCTACTGACCGGGAGCCCCACCGATGACCACCTCTGCACCGGCTCCGCGTCAGGAGTACGAAGTCACCCTTGAACCCCTGCTCAGCGTACCGCTGGAACGCGAGCTGCCCCTGGGCCAGCGCCTGTGGCAACAGGGCTGGCTGCGCAAGAGCCTGATCCTGATCCTGCTGGCGCTGGCCTGGGAGGCCGTGGCGCGCTATCAGGGCAACGACCTGTTGCTGCCCAGCTTCCTGCAAACCGCCGCGGCGCTGTACGACGGCCTGCTCAGCGGCGAACTGCCGGCCAAGGTCGGGGTGTCGCTGGTGGTGCTGCTCAAGGGCTACCTGCTGGGCATCGTGCTGGCCTTCGGGCTCACCAGCCTCGCCGTGTCGACCCAGTTCGGCCGCGACCTGCTCAGCAGCCTGACCTCGATGTTCAACCCGCTGCCGGCCATTGCCCTGCTGCCGCTGGCGCTGCTGTGGTTCGGCCTGGGCGACAACAGCCTGATCTTCGTGCTGGTGCACTCGGTGCTGTGGGCGCTGGCGCTCAACACCTATGCCGGCTTCATGGGTGTGTCCGAAACCTTGCGCATGGCCGGGCGCAACTACGGGCTGCGCGGCTTGCGTCTGGTGGTGCACATCCTGATTCCGGCGGCGCTGCCGTCGATCCTGTCGGGGCTCAAGATCGGCTGGGCATTCGCCTGGCGTACCCTGATCGCCGCCGAACTGGTGTTCGGTGCCACCAGCGGCAAGGGCGGGCTGGGCTGGTACATCTTCCAGAACCGCAACGAGCTGTACACCGACAAGGTGTTCGCCGGCCTGGCCGTGGTGATTCTCATCGGCCTGCTGGTCGAGAGCCTGGTGTTCAATACCCTCGAGCGCGTCACAGTACGGCGCTGGGGCATGCAGCGCTGAGCGCATCGGGGCGACAAAAGTGCGTGTCCTTGTCTAGGCTTGCCTCACAGGGTGGCATGGGCCACCCACCGGTCAGTCAGGGATGAACCGTTGTCTGCTGCCAGCACCATCTACCCACTGCTCGCGCGGCTGTTGCCCAGGGTGATCGCCCCCGATCCGGGGGGGCAGACCCAGCGCCACACGGCCGGCATCGGCATGCCGGCCCAGCGTGCGGTGCTCGGCAGGGGCTTCTGCCTGGTCAACCGCCTGGACGAAGCCGTCGACCTGCAGGCGGTGTATGCCGACCTGCGCCAGCAGGCCCTGGATGGCAGCGTGGTGGCGCTCAACGACCTCGGCTGGGTATGGCTCAACGGCAAGTACTGGCGTGCCGAACCGGCCCTGGCCGGGCGCCTGCTGCGCATGGCGGCGCTGCAGGGCAGTGCGGTGGCCTGGTACAACCTGGGCCAGCAGCACTATTTCGGCAAGGGCGTGACCATCGCCTACGCCAGCGCCGCCGAGTGCTACCGGCAGGCGTTCGAGCGCGGCCTGGACGAAGCCGCCGCGGCGCTGGGCGACCTCTACGAAGAAGAGATCTGCGATACCCACCTGCAAACCTGGCAGGTCGATCCGCAGCGCGCCTACGACTGGTTCATGCAGGGCGCCCAGCGCGGCGATGGGCGCTGCCGGTTCGAGATCGGCTACCGCCTCCTGCATGGCCAGCAGGTGCGGGCCGATGCCAGGCTCGCCGTGTACTGGCTGGAGCTGGCGGCCGCAGCGGGGGTGATGCCGGCGGCCGAGGAACTGGCCATGCATTTCAGCGTGGCCGGCAACCCCATGCGCTACCTGTTCTGGCGCGACCGGGCGATCAGCCTGGGCAGCCCGCGGGCGCTGACCCTGAAACACGAAGACCAGTACCGGCGCTGACCTCGGCCGACGGATGCCGCATTGCCGCTATTGACGCCCGGGGCGTTGATCGAAGAACATTGATAGTTAGCAAACTATGAATCTCGACACCTTGCCCATGAATCTTGATGCACTGCAACTGAACATCAGCAGCGGCATGGTCGCGGCCAGCCGTCACTGGCGGCGCATCTGCCAGGCCACGCTGGTCGGCTACGGCATCTCCGAAGCCTGCGCGGTACCACTGCTGATGATCGTGCGCCTGGGCGATGGCGTGCACCAGGTGGCGGTAGCCCAGGCCGCAGGGCTTGAAAGCCCGTCGCTGGTGCGCCTGCTCGACCAGCTGTGCAGCGCCGGTTTCGTATGCCGCAGCGAAGCCCCCGGTGACCGCCGCGCCAAGGCCCTGAGCCTGACCCCGCGCGGGCGCGAGCTGGCCGAGGCGATCGAGGCCGAGCTGGTGCGCCTGCGCCGCCAGGTGCTGCACGACATCCCGCCCGCCGACCTCGAAGCGGCGCTGCGCGTGGTGCGCGCCTTCGAAGACGCCGCGCAGCGCTCGCCGGGCGTGCCTTCATGAAGGACTTCTTCAGCTCCATGCCGCCGGCGCGGGACTGGTTCTACGGCGTGCGCACCTTCGCCGCGTCGATGATCGCCCTGTACATCGCCCTGCTCATGCAACTGCCGCGCCCCTACTGGGCGATGGCCACGGTCTACATCGTCTCCAGCCCGTTCGTCGGGCCCACCAGCTCCAAGGCCCTGTACCGCGCCCTGGGTACACTGCTGGGCGCGGCGGGGGCGGTGTTCCTGGTGCCGCTGCTGGTACAGACCCCGGTGCTGCTCACCTGCGCCATCGCCCTGTGGACCGGCACCCTGCTGTTTCTCTCGCTGCACCTGCGCACCGCCAACAGCTACGCGCTGATGCTGGCCGGCTACACCCTGCCGATGATCGCCCTGCCGGTGGTGGACAACCCGCTGGCGGTATTCGACATCGCCTCCTCGCGGGCCCAGGAAATCTGCCTGGGCATCGTCTGCGCGGCGGTGGTCGGGGCGATCTTCTGGCCGCGCCGGCTCACCCCGGTGGTGGTCGGCGCCACCGGCAACTGGTTCGCCGAGGCGATCCGCTACTGCGACACCTTTCTTGCCCGCCAGGCCACGCCCGAAACCGTGGGCGGGCTGCGCGCCTCGATGGTCACCACCTTCAACTCGCTGGAGATGATGATCGGCCAGCTGTCCCACGAGGGCGCGCGGCCGCAGACGGTCAAGAATGCCCGCGAGCTGCGCGGGCGCATGATCCACCTGTTCCCGGTGATCGACGCCCTCGACGACGCGCTGCTGGCCCTCGAAGGCCGCGCCCCGGCCCAGGCGGCGCAACTGCAAGGCTTGCTGGAGCAGGCCCGCAGCTGGTTGCAGGCCAGCGCCGAAGACGCCTCGGTGGCGCGCTGGACGGCCCTGCGCGAGCAGCTCGAACGCCTGCAACCGAGTGTCGCCGCCCTCGACGAGCGCCCCGGCCTGCTGCTGTCCAATGCCCTCTACCGGCTGGGCGAATGGATCGACCTGTGGCAGGACTGCTGCAGCCTGCAGCACGCCATCCGCGACGAAGACCTGTCGCCCTGGCGCGCGGTGTACCGGCACTGGCGCCTGGGCCGCCTGACGCCGTTCTTCGACCGTGGGCTGATGCTCTACTCGGTGTTCTCCACCTTCACCGCGATCCTCGCCGCCACCGCGCTGTGGATACTGCTCGGCTGGCCCGACGGCGCCAGCGCCGTGATCCTCGCGGCGGTGGCGTGCAGTTTCTTCGCGGCCATGGACGATCCCGCGCCGCAGATCTACCGGTTCTTCTTCTGGACCACCCTGTCGGTGGTGTTCGCCAGCCTCTACCTGTTCCTGGTGCTGCCCAACCTGCATGACTTCCCGATGCTGGTACTGGCGTTCGCCGTGCCGTTCATCTGCGTCGGCACCCTCACCGTGCAGCCGCGCTTCTACCTGGGCACCTTGCTCACCATCGTCAACACCGCCTCGTTCATCAGCATCCAGGGCGCCTACGACGCGGACTTCCTGACCTTTGCCAACGCCAACCTGGCCGGCCCGGTGGGGTTGCTGTTCGCCTTCATCTGGACCCTGGTGGTGCGCCCGTTCGGCGTGGAGCTGGCGGCCAAGCGCCTGACCCGCTTCAGCTGGCACGACATCGTCGGCATGACCCGCCCGGCCAGCCTGGCCGAACACCGGCGCCTCGGCGTGCAGATGCTCGACCGCCTGATGCAGCACCTGCCGCGCCTGACCCAGACCGGCCAGGACACCAACAGCGCGCTGCGCGACCTGCGCGTGGGGCTCAACCTGCTCGACCTGCTGGCCTACATGCCACGGGCCACGCCGCCGGCACAGGCGGCGCTGGCGCAGGTGATCGCTGAGGTGGGTGCGCACTTTCAGGCGTGCCTCAAGGCCCGCCGCCGCCTGCATGCGCCGGCCGACCTGCTGCGCAGCATGGAGCGTGCGCGTCATGCCCTGAACCTTGAGGCCATGGCCGACTGCGGGGAAACCCGCGTGCACCTGCTGCATGCCCTGAGCGGCCTGCGCCTGGCGCTGCTGCCGGGGGTGGAGGTGGTGCTGGAACCGTCCGACGATCAACCGCAACTGCCCTACGGCATCGATGGAGCCCCCCTGTGATCGGTGAACTGGATATCAGCGGGGTATTTCTGCCCACGCTGCTGGTGATGATGGTGTTCACCTATGTGCTGTTCCTGGGGGTGCACGCGGTACTCACGCGCCTGCACTTCTACCGCCTGGTCTGGCACCGGGCGCTGTTCAACGTTGCTCTCTACGCCGTGCTGCTGGGCACGGTCGACCACTTTTGCCGAAGCCTGATGCTGCCATGAAAAAACCCTTACTGACCCTGGGCCGCGTGGTCCTGACCCTGCTGGTGGTAACGCTGGCAACCGTGCTGGTGTGGCAGATGGTGCTGTACTACATGTTCGCCCCCTGGACCCGCGACGGCCACATCCGCGCCGACGTGATCCAGATCGCCCCCGATGTGTCCGGGCTGATCCAGCAGGTGTCGGTACGCGACAACCAGGTGGTCAAGCGCGGCGACTTGCTGTTCAGCATCGACCAGGACCGCTTTCACCTGGCTCTGCGCCAGGCCCAGGCGACCCTGGCCGAGCGCCGTGAAACCCTGGCCCAGGCGCAGCGCGAGGCGCGCCGCAACCGTGGCCTGGGCAACCTGGTGGCGCAGGAGCAGCTCGAAGAAAGCCAGTCGCGCCAGGCCCGCGCGCAATCGGCCCTGGCCGAGGCGCAGGTGGCGGTGGACGCGGCGCAGCTGAACCTCGACCGTTCGGTGGTACGCAGCCCGGTCGACGGCTACCTCAACGACCGCGCCCCGCGCGCCCACGAGTTCGTCAGCGCCGGGCGCCCGGTGCTGTCGGTGGTCGACAGCAACTCCTACCACGTCGATGGCTATTTCGAAGAGACCAAGCTGGGCGGCATCCATATCGGCCAGGCCGTGGATATCCGCGTGATGGGCGACGACGCGCGCCTGCGCGGTCGCGTGCAGAGCATCGCCGCAGGCATCGAGGACCGTGACCGCAGCAGTGGCGCCAACCTGCTGCCCAACGTCAACCCGGCCTTCAGCTGGGTGCGCCTGGCGCAGCGCATACCGGTGCGCATCGCATTCGACGAGGTGCCGGAAAACTTTCGCATGATCGCCGGGCGTACTGCCACGGTGTCGATCATCGAGGATGCCGCCCGATGAAACGCTTTGCGCTGCTGGGCGCAGGGTTGCTGCTGTCGGCCTGCCAGATGGTCGGGCCCGACTACAGCGTGCCCAAGGAGGCGGCGGTCAATCGCGGCGACCTGCAGGGCGCGCTGCGCAGCGACGCCGATAGCGTGGTCTCGGCGCCGGTGCCCGCCAACTGGTGGCACCTCTACCAGGACCCGCGTCTCGACGCGCTGGTCAACCAGGCGCTGGCCGCCAACACCGAACTGCGCGTGGCCGCGGCGAACATCGCGCGGGCGCGGGCACAGGTCGAGGAGGCCGAGGCCCAGGGCGGGTTCAATGGCGGGGTCAAGCTGGGTGCGCAGCGCCTGCAGGAGTCCGGCGAAGCCTTTCTGCAACCCGACAAGGTGCCGGTGGCCAACATCGGCGAGGCGATCCTCAGCGCCTCGTACCAGTTCGACCTGTGGGGCACGCTCAAGCGCGGCGTCGAGGCCGCTCAGGCCCACGCCGACGCCACCCAGGCTGCCGCCGACACCGCCCGCATCACCCTGGTGGCGGATGTGGTGCGGGCCTACACCCAGGTGTGCGCGGCCAACGAGGAGTACCACATCGCACGGGCCTCGCTGGACCTGCAGGAGCAGAGCGTGACCCTCACCCAGCGCCTGCGCGATGCCGGGCGCGGTGACGAAACCCAGGTGACGCGCACCGAGACCCAGTTCAAGTCGCTGCGCGCCGAACTGCCGCGTTACCAGGCCATGCGCGAGGCGGGCCTGTACACCTTGTCGATGCTGCTGGCCAAGCCGGTCGAGCAACTGCCGGCGGGTACCGCGCACTGCGCCGAGCTGCCGCACATCGCGCAACGTGTGCCGGTGGGCGATGGCGCCGCGCTGCTCAAGCGCCGCCCCGACATCCGCCAGGCCGAACGCAGCCTGGCGGCGGCCACTGCCGGCATCGGCGTGGCCACCGGGCAACTGTACCCGGACATCAGCATCGGCGCGCAGGTGGGCACCATCGGCATCCTCGAGAACCTGGGCAAGCCGGCGACCAACCGCTGGGGCTTTGGTCCGCTGCTGACCTGGACCGTGCCCACCAATGGTTCGCGGGCACGCATTCGTCAGGCCGAGGCCTCGACCCAGGCGGCGCTGGCGCATTTCGACGGGGTGGTGCTCAACGCCATCCGCGAGACCCAGACCAGCCTGGCGCAGTACAGCGCGCTGCTTGACCGGCGCGACGCGCTGGCCGAGGCCGAGCGCTCGGCGCAACTGGCGGCCGACCAGACCCACCGGTTCTTCAAGGCCGGGCGTGAATCGTTCCTGGCCGACCTGCAGGCCACGCGCACCTACACCGACATGCGTGCGCAGCTGGCGGCGGCCAATACCCAGGTCGCGATGGGGCAGATCGGCTTGTTCCTGGCGCTGGGCGGCGGCTGGTAGCAACCGCTATCTTGCAGGGCCATTCTGGCCCGCTCCCACATGGGCAGCGGTGATCCTTGTGGGAGCGGGCTTGACCCGCGATTGGGCCGCAAAGCGGCCCCCACCCACCCTCGAGCGACGCCATCGGCATCGGAACGTCTGCATGTACCGCAACTGCAGCGACTAAACTCCAGCGGTCGGGACCGGCGGTGAAATTAAACGCCAACCCGACTGACCTCGAACGACCTGTGCGCTGTCTACCTCATTCAACCCGGCCTGACGCCCAGAAGGAGTGACCCATGGAAGCACCTACCCACAGCTTTAGCGCCCTGTTCAAGCAGCTTGGCCTGCCCGATGATCCCAAAGGCATCGACCAGTTCATCACCAGCCACTCGCCGCTCAAGGGCGACATCAAGCTGGTGGATGCGCCGTTCTGGACGCCGGCACAGCGCGAATTCCTCAAGGAGGCGATTCTGGAGGATGCCGACTGGGCCGTTCAGTTCGACCAGCTCAACGAGGCGCTGCGCAATCCCCGCAAATAAGCGCTGAGCGGCACCTGTACCTGCAGTTGGCGTTGCTATGCTCAGAAAAACAATAAGGGGATGGCGCCAATGAAAGATCCCTACGCACCCGGCTTCTGGGCGGCCGTGACCGCCCTGGGCCTGCTGAGCACCGGCTACTTCTACGGCGTTCGCCAGCTCTACCAGCTGGTGGAGGCCATGCACTTCATGTACGCGGCCGCCGCCGTGATTGCGGCGCTGGCCCTCACGGCCCTGGCCTGGAGCAGCTGGCAGCAGCTCAAGGTGCGCAAGCGCCAGCTAGAGCAGGGCCGCACCCTGGTGGCCATCTGGAACACCAAGGTTGCCCTGCGCCGGGTCGAAACCGTATTCGACCGCTACTTCTGGGGCAGCTACTGGCAGCCGGGGCGCACTTTTCAGGAAGTGATGGGCGAGCTTGAAGGCACCCCGCTCGAACAGAGCCTCGAAGCCCTCAAGCGCCAGTGCCAGCAGCTCGACCAGCAGACCCGCGGGCGCCACCGCTACTGGCTGAACAACGCCCGCGAACTTTCCAGCGTGGCCACGGCCATGGCCCGCGAACGCTACCAGCTCGACCTGTGCGACTCGCAGCAGAGTGCCGGGCGCGGCAGCGCCGTGCTCAACCGCGACCTCGAAGTGCTGGTGTACACCTGGTCGGCGCGCCTGCGCAGCTTCGACCACCAGCTCGACGAGCTGGAGGGCGAATACCGCTGAGGTTCATTCGCCGCGGATGTACTGCTCCAGTTGCAGGATCAGGTTGGCCTGTTCGGCAATCGCCGCCTTGACCAGGTCGCCAATCGACAGCAGACCGATCAGCTGGCCGTTCTCCACCACCGGCAGATGGCGCAGATGGCTGTTGGTCATCAGGTTCATGCACACCTCCACGCTCTGGTGCGGGTCTACCGTGACCACCGGTGCGCTCATGATGTCGCGTACCGGCGTGCCCACCGACGAACGCCCCTTGAGCACCATCTTGCGGGCGTAGTCACGCTCGCTGATGATCCCGACCACCTGGCCGTCATCGACCACCGGCAAGGCGCCGACGTTCTTCTCGCCCATCACCATCAGCGCCTCGAGCACCGTCTGGTGCGACCTGATGGTGTGTACCGCATGGTGTTTTTCTTCTTTGGTATTGAGCAGCTCTTTCACGGTTTTCATGTGCAGCCTCGGCGGTGGATAAGCGGCGATGCCTATCCCCTAAGAATCGTGCACGGATGCCCACTCGGCAAGGTTGAAAACGCCATGGGGCCGATTGAAAAACGTCATGCTCCGTCGAAACCGCGCATCAGCATCAACGCCACGCCTGTCAGCAGCACCGCCGTGGCCCGTTGCAGCAGGCGCCGACGCGCCGGCTGCTGCAGCACATGACGGATGCGCTGGCCGAAATAGCAGTACAGGCAGCCGCTGGCAAATTGCAGCAGCAGGAAGGTCAGGCCGAGTACGGCGATGTCGCGGGTGTGGCTGGCAAACTGCGGGAACACCGCGCTGAACATTAGGATGCTCTTGGGATTCGACAGCCCGGTCAGCAGGCCCCTGGCGAACAGCGCCCGGAAACCCTCCAGCGCCGGCCCGCCGCTATCGCCCAGCGCCAGCCCGGTACTGGTCCACTGCCGCCAGGCCAGGTACAGCACATACGCGACCCCCAGGGCCTGGGTCAGCTGGCGCACCAGCGGGTAGCCCTGGATCAGCGCCGAAAAGCCCAGTGCAAACACCAGAATCGACAGCAGGTAGGCCACGCTGGCGCCCAGTTGCGCCGGCAGCGACTGGCGCAGGCCGGCCTTGAGGCCCAGGCTCAGCAACAGCAGGGTCATCGGCCCGGGGCTGAAGGTCATGCTGGCGCAGAACACCACGAAGTAACCGAAAGAGGAGGGCGTCAGGCCGAGGCTCATGGGGCAGTGCTCACAGTGCAAAGGCCGCAGTCTAGAGCGCGGGCCACGCTGCGGGCAGGCCAAGCAGCGGGCAATCGCACCCGACTTTACTGGTAGGATTACCGGTAAACCTGTGGAGACCTGCATGCTGCCCTTCATCGAGTTCTGCCCCGGAACACCCAAGGTCCAGCAGATCGCCGAAGCCTGGGCGCGTGCCATCGAGGCCGGCGAGCTGCCGGCGGGCAGTCGCCTGCCGCCGGTGCGCGAACTGACCGCGCAACTGGGCGTGAGCAAGTTCACCGTGATCGAAGCGCTGGACCGCCTGCGTGCCCGCAACCTGATCACCTCCAGCCAGGGCCGCGGGCACTTTGTCGCCAGCCGTCACGCGCCGAGGGTGCCGGGGGGCGACACCGACTGGCTGCCGCAGGACCTGGCCAGCGTGCTGCGCCGCTCGCTGCTGGCCGATGACAACAGCCTGCGCCCCGGCAGCGGGCACCTGCCGCCCGACTGGCTGGAGCCCGGCAACCTGCGCCAGGCATTGCGCGCCGTGGCCCGCTCCACGCGCCTGCGCATTGGCGGCTACGGCACGCCGGCCGGTTACCTGGCGCTGCGCCAGACCCTGCAGACGCGCCTGCTCGGCCAGGGCATCGCCGCGCCGCTGGAGCAGATCGTCACCACCAGCAACACCGTGCAGGCGCTGGACATGCTGCTGCGGGTGATGCTGCGCCCGGGCGATTGCGTGGTGCTCGACAGCCCGTGCTATTTCAACTTCCACGCCAACCTGGCCCTGCACGGCGCGCGCATCGTCACCGTGCAGCGCACCGCCGAGGGCCTCGACCTGGCGCGTTTCGAACAGCTGCTGGCGCAGCACCGGCCCAGGCTGTACCTGACCACCAGCGTGCTGCACAACCCCACCGGGCACTCGTTCACTGCAGGCCAGGCGTTCGCGCTGTTGCAGCTGGCGCGCCAGTACGACTGCCATGTCATCGAGGATGACCTCTACGCCGACCTGCACCCGCAGGCGCCGGCCCGCCTGGCGGCGCTGGCGGGCCTGGAGCAGGTGACGTACCTGTCCGGGTTCTCCAAGACCCTCAGCGCCAACGCCCGGGTCAGCTATGTGGTGGCCGCGCCGCAACTGGCCGCCAGCCTCACCCACATGAAGCTGATGAGCGGCGGCATTACCTCCGAACTGCTGGAGCAGGTGGTCGACCAGTTGCTTACCGATGGCAGCTACGACAAGCACCGCAAGCGCCTGCAACTGCGCCTGCAGGAGGCGGCCGGGCGCGTCGAGCAGCGCCTGCGGGCGCTGGGCTGCGAGCCGCTGCAGGGGTATGCCGGCGGCCTGTTCATCTGGGTGCGGCTGCCCCCCGGTTGCGACGCCCAGGCCCTGGCCCGTGCAGGCCTGGCGCGGGATGTGCTGCTGGGGCCGGGCAGCCTGTTCGGCCCCGAGCCCGGCCTGTTGCAGTGCATGCGCTTCAACGTCGCCTGCAGCGACGACCCGCAGCTATGGTCGGAGCTGGCGGTACTATTGGACAGTTTTGCCGACCCGGCATCTGCGTTATAACGAACCCCCAAAAACGTCGGCACAGTGTGTAGCCGGCGGCCACCTTCAAGGAGTCACCATGTTGCCAAGGCGGCCCACCGTCCTCACCTTCCTGTTGCTTGGCGCGGGCTCCGCGAGCGCCGACAGTGTCGACCTGGCGCCGCTGGAAGTCACCTCCACCCGCGTGACCTCCGAATGGTTGCAGACCCCGGCCGCCGTCAGCTCGGTGAGCGTCGCCGACAAGCCCGGCGAACAGATGCTGACCCTCGACAGCCTGCTGATGGCGGTGCCCGGCGCGGTGCCGCAAAGCCGCTACAACATGGCCCAGGGCATGCGCCTGTCGATTCGCGGCTTTGGTGCCCGCTCCAGCTTCGGCATGCGCGGCATCCGCGTACTGGTCGACGGCGTGCCGTTGACCATGCCCGATGGCCAGACCGAGATGGACGGTGTCGACCTGAGCCTGGTGGAAAACATCGAAGTGATCCGCGGCTCGGCCTCCACCCTGTACGGCAACGGTGCCGGCGGCGTACTGGCGATCACCACCCGCGAGCCCTCGCTGGAGCCGCGCACCCTCGTGGACGTGGGTGGTGGTGCCGACGGCTATCGCCGCGTGCGTGCCGAAACCAGTGGCACCTCCGGCAACCTTGGCGGGTTGCTGGCGCTCAACGTCACCAACATGGACGGCTACCGCGATCACGCCGCCTCCGAAGCGCGCAACCTCACCGGCAAGCTGCGCTGGCAGGCCGATGCCGGCGTGCTGGGGGTAACCTTCCAGGCCCTCGACAACCGCTCCGAAGACCCTGGCGCCCTGACCCTCGCGCAGGTGCGTGACAAGCGCAGCCAGGCGCGCCCGCAGAGCCTGCTGTTCGACTCCGACGAACAGATGAACCAGCAACGCCTGGCGGTCAACTGGACCAGCCAGCTGAGCGACACCGACAGCTACCAGCTGCGTACCTGGCTGGGCCGGCGTGACTTCGGCAACCGGCTGCCGCTGCGCGCGGGCGGGCAGACCACCTACGAACGCCTGTTTGCCGGTGTCGGCGGGCAGTACACGCACCTGGCCAACTGGTTCGGCCTGGGTCATCAGCTCACCACCGGCATCGACATCGAGCAGCAGCGCGACGACCGCGAGCGGCACAACAACGAAGTCGGTGGTCACACCGGCAACCTCACCCTGCGTCAACGCGAAAAGGCCGGTGGCTATGGGCTGTACGTGCAGGACAGCATCGACCTCACCGAGCGTCTGCAACTGACCCTGGGCGGACGCTATGACGCCACGCGCCAGTCGGTCGACGACCGCTTCCCGAGCGACGGCGACGCCTCCGATGCGCAGCGTTTCGAAGACTTCAACTACAGTGCCGGCCTGAGCTACCGCCTTACCGAGCACACCATGGCGTATGCACGGGTGGCCACCTCGTTCGAGACCCCCACCCTCAACGAACTGAGCAACCCGACCGCAGGCGGCTTCAACACCGGGCTGCAACCGGCGCGGGCGCTGACCCGCGAGCTGGGTGTGAAGGGCGAGTGGGACGACCTGCGCCTGGAGGCGGTGGTGTACAGCATCCTGCTCAAGGACGAACTGGTGGCGCAGAGCACCGACCGCGGCAACACCTACAGCAACGCCGGCAAATCGCGGCGTGACGGCTTCGAGTTGAGTGGCGAATACCGGCCTGTGGATAACTGGCGCCTGTCGATGGCCTACAGCTACAACGACTACCACTACACCCGTTTCGAGGGCTATGACGACAACCGTCTGCCGGGCATTCCCCGGCAGATCTTGTTCACCGAGGTGGGCTACGAGTCGGATGCGTTCTATGCACGGGTCAACATGAACGCCTATGGCCCGCAGTATGCGGACAACGCCAATGAGGCGCGGGTGGCGGGCAATGCCTTGTTCAACCTGCGCGTGGGCACGGTACTCAAGCTTCAGGGCCAGGAGCTGGAACCGTACGTGGGTGTGGATAACCTGACTGACCGGCGTTACTACGACAACCTGCGCATCAACGACACAGGCGCCCGTTACTACGAGCCGGGCCCAGGTCGGACCTTGTACGCGGGCATCCGCGCGAGCTTCTGAAGACCTGACGCCGAGCGAACAAGGCTGGCACCGCCGATCCTGCAGGCCATGGCGCGTTGCAATCGATGCAGGAGCCGGCCTTGCCGGCGAAACGCCGCGCGGGCGGCGCTCGATCTGATGATCGCCGCAGAAGCAGCGGCTGGCACCTTGTGAGGGCACATCTGGTGCCATCCCCTGCAAAACCTTGAACCCCATCACGTTTCCCACACCCCGTTGCAACTTTCTCGCGATATCCCCGTCAGAGCGGTGCGGAAGAGGTTGTAGGACAAATCACCGTCCCTCCCAGCAGGCTTGAACATTCAGCCGCGCACAACGCTCCGCCCCCCGATAACACTCCCCCAAGAATTCCGGCCCACAAGGATGTGCCATGCTGCCGATCGCCCATTGCCGGGCGTTGACGACACGTGTTGCCCACTGCTTCGTCAGCACCTCGCGCCCCACTCCCGCTGCCGCACTGCTGCTGGCCCTCGCTGCCTGGGCCGCCGGTGCCGGCACCGCCGCACACGCCGCCGACCCGAATGCCGAGCTGCTGCGCCAGCGCGACCGCGAGCGGGTGCAGCGCGAGCAGCTCGAAGCACGCCCCGACGTGCGCCTCGAAGCACCGCTGGCCGATGAAGGCGACGGCCGCCTGCCCGCCAACGAAACCCCGTGCTTCCCCATCCGCCAACTGCGCCTGGTGGGCGATGCGGCCGAGCGCTTCCAGTGGGCGCTGCGCGCCGCCAACCCCAAGGATGACCCGGCCACCGGGCGCTGCCTGGGCAGCGCGGGCATCAACCTGACCATGAAGCGCATCCAGAACGCGATCATCGAAAAAGGCTACGTCACCACCCGCGTGCTGGCCCAGGCCCAGGACCTCAACAGCGGCGAACTGACCCTGACCCTGATTCCCGGGCGTATCCGCGACATCCGCTTCGCCGAAGGCACCAGCTCGCGCGCCAATGCCTGGAACGCGCTGCCGGCGCACTCGGGCGACCTGCTCAACCTGCGCGACATCGAACAGGCCCTGGAGAACTTCAAGCGCGTACCCACCGCCGAAGCCGACATCCAGATCGCCCCGGCCCAGGCCCGCGACGCCGGCCCCGGCGAGAGCGACATCGTGATCGCCTGGCGCCAGGCCTTCCCGGCGCGGCTCAGCCTGTCTGTGGATAACTCCGGCAGCAAGACCACCGGCAAGTACCAGGGCAACCTGGCGTTGTCGCTGGACAACATCCTCTCGCTCAACGACCTGTTCTACGCCAGCGCCACCCACGACCTGGGCGGCGGCGAGTCGGGCAATCGCGGCTCCAAGGGCAACACGCTGCACTACTCGCTGCCGTTCGGCTACTGGCTGCTGGGCTTCACCACCAGCGAGTACGACTACCACCAGCAGGTGGCCGGCGAGAACGAGACCTACCAGTATCGCGGCGAAACCCGCAACAACGAGCTGCGCCTGTCGCGCCTGCTGTACCGCGATGCGGTGCGCAAGACCACGGCCTGGGGCAGCCTGTGGACGCGTACCTCGGAAAACTTCATCGACGACACTGAAATCCAGCTGCAGCGCCGGCGCATGGCCGGCTGGGAAGCCGGCCTGAGCCACCGCGAATTCATCGGCGCCTCCACCCTCGACCTGAGCGCGGGCTACCGTCGCGGCACCGGTGCCCACGGCGCATTGCAGGCGCCAGAAGAACTCACCGGCGAAGGCACCTCGCGCTCCAAGATCATCAGTGCCGATGCCCAGCTGCAGGTGCCCTTCATCGCCTATAACCAGCGTATGCGCTACATCGGTGGCTGGCGCGCGCAGTGGAACCGCTCGGCGCTGGTGCCGCAGGACCGCTTCTCCATCGGCGGGCGCTACACCGTGCGCGGCTTCGACGGCGAGAACATCCTCTCGGCCGAACGCGGCTGGACCCTGCGCAACGAGATCGGCCTGGCCCTGGGCGATACCGGCCAGGAGCTGTACACCGGCGTCGACTACGGCGAAGTCAGCGGCCACTCCAGCGAGTACCTGGTGGGCAAGCGCCTGGCCGGTGCCGTGGTAGGGGTGCGCGGCGGCTACAAGGCGCTGTCGTATGACTGGTCCTGGGGTACGCCGCTGAAGAAGCCCGACGGTTTCGAAACGGCCAACATCACCAGTGCCTTCACTGTCTCTTTGTCGTTCTGAGGCCCGCCATGCGTATCGATCGCTTCGACATCATCGCCCCCGGGCTCTTCGACGAGCCCTGGAGCGAGGCCACCGTACTGGGCTCGGCCACCTGGCTGTGGATGCACTCCACAGCTCACCGCGACGCACCGCTGCACAGCCTGGCCACCCTGTTGCTGCCGGCGCTCAAGCACCGCCAGTTCGTGCTCGGCAGCGAGGCCGGCAAGCCGGTGTTCTACCTGTCCTGGCTCAACCTCGACGGCGCCGCCGAGCAGCGCTACATCCAGCGCTCGCCTGTTGAGATGGCCGATGCCGACTGGAACAGCGGCGAACGCCTGTGGATAAACGACTTCGTCGCCCCGTTCGGGCATGCGGCAACGCTGGCGCGCCTGGTGCAGCGCCAGCTGTTCCCCAACCGCTGCATGCGCGCCCTCGACCACCAGGGCGAAGTGCGCGGCCTGCGGGTCAAGACGCACCTGGGGATCGGCGTGATTCCCGAACAGGCCAAGGCCTGGTTTGCCGCTCACCCGCTGGAACTCACAGCGTAACCCTGACTTCTGGCGGTCTGGCACCGCAAATGGAATTGCAATGAACAAGCATCTCTACCGTATCGTTTTCAACAAGGCTCGCGGGCTGCTGATGGTGGTTGCCGAGAACGTCGCCAGCCAGGGCAAGGCGCCGGGCACCACCACCGGGCCCGTGGCCGGCTCGGCCGGCACACTGGCCGAACTGGGCCGCCTGCGTTTCGCAATGATGCTCGCCCTCGGCCTGGTGGCGCTGGACGCTGCCCCTTCCTGGGCCGCCGGGGTGGTTGCCGATGGGCGCGCGCCAGCAGCCCAGCGCCCGAACGTGGGCCAGAGTGCCAACGGCACGCCGCAGGTGAACATCACCGCCCCCAGCGCCGCCGGCGTGTCGCGCAATACCTACAGCCAGTTCGACGTGGACAAGCGCGGGGTCATCCTCAACAACGGCGTCAAGGCCAGCCAGACCCAGCTGGGTGGCTGGATCCAGGGCAACGGCAACCTGAGCAAGGGCAGTGCGCGGGTGATCCTCAACGAGGTCAACGCCAGCAACCCCAGCCAGTTGCGCGGCTATGTGGAAGTGGCCGGTCAACGCGCCCAGGTGGTGATCGCCAACCCGGCCGGCGTCACCTGCGACGGCTGCGGGTTCATCAACGCCAACCGCGCCACCCTGACCACCGGCCAGGCGCAGCTTGAGAACGGCCGCATCACCGGCTACCAGGTCAAGGGCGGTACCCTCAGCATCCAGGGCAAGGGCCTGGACAGCGCCGACGCCGACTACACCGACCTGATCGCGCAGAGCGTGCAGGTCAACGCCGGCATCTGGGCCAAGGACCTGAAAGTCACCGCCGGGCGCAACCAGGTCAACGCCGACAATACCCGCGCAACCCGGCTGGCAGGCAGCGACGAGGAGGCCCCCGCAGTCGCCATCGACGTGGCCAAGCTCGGCGGCATGTACGCCGGCAAGATCATGCTGGTGGGCACCGAGGGCGGTGTGGGCGTGCGCAACGCCGGCACGATCGGTGCCGGCGCCGGCGAAGTGGTGATCAGCGCCGACGGCAAGCTGCTCAATAGCGGCACCCTCAGCAGTGCCGGCGCCACCCGCGTCGCCGCCAAGGGCGGGGTCGACAACAGCGGCACGGTCTATGCCAAGGGCGACCTGCAACTGAGCAGCGCCGGCGACCTGAACAACAGTGGCACCCTGGCCAGCCAGGCCAATGTCGAACTCAAGGCGACCGGTGCGCAGTCGACCATCACCAGCAGCAAGGGCTCGGCACTGGCTGCCGGGCTGGACGAGAGCGGCAAGCTGGGCAAGGCCGGCAACCTGACCCTCACCGCGCAGCGCGTGCAGGCCCACGGCGAACACCTGGCCGGCGGCGACCTGCAGGTCAGTGCAGGCGATGTCGACCTGAGCGCCAGCCGTAACGTGGCCGGCAACATCACCCTCACCGGCGGCGACATCAACCTCGCCAACGCCAGCGTCGATGCCAGCAAGACCCTCAGTGCCACCGCCCGCCAGACCCTGCGCAGCGACGCCGCCAAGGTGGTGGCGGGCAACCTGCAAGTACGCGCCGGCGAGCTGTCGAACGTGGGCGGCGAGCTGACCCAGAGCGGCAAGGGCAGCACCTCGATCAAGGTCGACGGCACCCTCGACAACCGCAGTGGCCGCATCGCCAGCAACGCGACCCATGCCACGCTCAGCGCCGCCACCGTGGTCAACACCCAGGGCCGCGTCGAGCATGCCGGCGCCGGCACCCTGCAGTTGACTGCCACGACGCTCGACAGCGCGCAGGGCACGCTGGTCAGCACCGGCACCCTGCAGGTCAAGGCCGGCCAGGTACAGCTCGACGCCGGCGTGGCTCAGGGCAAGGACGTATCGATCGAGGCCGACACCCTGTCCAACCGCGGCGGCAAGGTCCTGGCCACCCAGGGCGGCAGCCTTGCGGTCACCACCCAGGGCCTGCTCGACAACACCGGCGGCACCCTTGCGGCCAGCGGCAACGGCGTGTTCAACGCCGGCACGCTGGACAACCGCAGCGGCACCGTGAGCGCCGGCGGCACACTGTTTGCGGGCGCTGGCGAGCTGTTCAACACCGCCGGCACCTTCGCCGCGACCCGCCAGATGACGCTGACTGCGGCGCACCTGAACAACAGCGGCGGTACGGTCGGCTCGGTACAGGGCGCCCTGCTGCTGACTGCCCGCGACAGCCAGCTGGGCAACGTGGGCGGGCGCCTGGAAGCGGCGGGCGACATCGTGGTGAACGCTCAGGGTATCGACAACAGTGGCGGCGTGATCAGCGGCCTGGCACTCAACCTGAACAGCAATGGCCAACTGCTGCAGAACGCCCAGGGCACCCTGGATGCGCGCAGCACCCTGGATCTGCGCAGCGGGCGCCTGGAAAACGCCGGCGGGCTGATCCAGTCCCAGGGCAGGCTGTACATCGATACCGGCGAACAGGCACTGGTCAACCTCGACGATGGCAGCGGCAAGGGCATCATCAGCCAGGGTGCGCTGGAGATTCACAGCGCGCACCTGAGCAACGCCGGCGGTTACGTCTCGGCCAAGGGCGCGATGCAACTGCTGGCCGCCGACGTGACCAACGCCGGCGGGCGCATCGTCGGCGCCGACAGTGTGCAGGTGCAGGGCCTGCGGCTGAACAACCAGGCCGGGCAGATCCAGGCGCTGGGCGCCATCGACGTGGCATCGGCCGAACGTGTGGACAACCAGGGGGGCCTGATCCGCTCCGCCGGTTTGCTGCATGTGTCGACCAGCACCCTCGCCAACAACGCCACCCAGGCCGACAACCAGGGCCTGCAAGGGCACGCCCTGCGCCTTGAGTCCGACGTGCTGGGCAACCAGGCCGGTGTGATTCGCGCCGACACCACGCTGGACATCGGCGTCAGCCAACTGCTGGACAACGCGGGCGGGCTGATCAGCTCCAGCCAGCACCTGAACATTACCGACCGTGACCCCGCTGCGCGCCGCCAGAGCATCAGCAACCTCGACGGGCGCCTGCTGGCCGGCCAGTCGCTGAGCCTGAACGCCGCCTACTACAGTGGCAACGGTCAGGCCGTGAGCCTGGGCGACCTGACCCTGCGCCTGCTCGCAGGCCTTGAACTCAGTGGCCTGCTGCAGGCCAACGGCACCCTCGACGTGCAGACCGGCGGTGCGCTGAACAACAGCGGCAAGCTGCTGGCCGGCCGCTCCATGCTGCTCGACGCCAGTACCCTGGACAACCGCGCCGAGGGTGAAATCAGTGCCGACCAGGTGCGCATCACTGCCCACCAGAGCCTGACCAACCGTGGCCTGATCGACGGCCAGAAGGTACGCCTGCAAACCGGCGTGCTGTACAACCTGGGCACCGGTCGCATCTACGGCGACCAGCTGGGCATCGCTGCCGGCACCCTGGTCAACGCCAACGAGGGCGACCGCTCCGGCGCCATCGCCGCCCGTGCGCGCCTGGACATCGGCGCCACGCAGATCGACAACAGCGAAGCGGCGCTGATCTTCAGTGCCGGCGACATGGCCATCGGCGCCACGCTGGATGACGCCGACCACGCCAGCGGCCGCGCCGCGCTGCTGACCAACGCCAGTGCCACCATCGAGTCGCTGGGGCACATGGCGCTGGACGTGCAGACCCTGCGCAACCTCAACAACCACTTCAGCACCCGCGACGTGGAAATCAGCCGCCAGAGCTTCCAGGAATTCCAGCTGGCCGGCTCGCCCAACCGCTACCAGGCCGACCAGGTCACGTTCCGCCACAACGAAGTGCAGTACCTGATCACCCCCGAGGGCCAGAAGGACAACTGGAACCGCTACGACGTGACCCGCGTGGTGCGCGAAACCCAGATCGCCACCTCGGCGCCGGGGCAGATCCTGGCCGGTGGCAACCTGGTCATCAACGCCGGCGAAGTGCTCAACGACAAGAGCCGGATCATCGCCGGCGGCCTGCTGCAGGGCGCCATCGGCAGCCTGGTGAACACCGAGTTCAAGGGCCAGCAGGTCACCACCGACAGCGGCACGGTGACCAACTTCTACCGTATCCAGCGCAAGGGCCGCGACCGCCAGGGCGCCCGCGTGGCCGGTTATGTGCCCGCGCCGCTGATCCAGGAAATCTCGCTGCAGCCCACCGTATGGCAGGAGCTGGCCGCCGTCACCGGCAGCGGCACCCAGCTCGGCGGCCATGCCAGCCAGCTGAGCGACCAGCAGGCCGCCGGCGCCGGCGCGGTGGACAGCGCCGCCGCCAATGCCTACCAGGTGGCGCCGATCATCGAGGTGGCGGCGCAGGCCGGGCTCGATGCCGAAGGCGTCGGCGAGCAGATCCGCACCGGCGGCCCGGTGCTGACCCTGCCGAGCAACAGCCTGTTCGACAGCAACCCGCAGGCGGTGCGCAATTATCTGGTGGAGACCGACCCGCGCTTTGCCGGCTACCGCAACTGGCTGTCGTCCGACTACATGCTGCAACAGCTGCACCTGGACCCGGGGCAGACCCTGCAACGCCTGGGCGACGGCTTCTACGAACAGAAGCTGATTCGCGAACAGGTCGCTCAGCTCACTGGCCGGCGCTTCATCGACGGCTATGCCAACGACGAGGAACAGTACCGCGCGCTGCTCGACAACGCGGTCACCGTGGCCAAAACCTGGCAACTGGTGCCGGGTGTGGCGCTGAGCGCCGAGCAGATGGCCCAGCTGACCAGCGACATCGTGTGGCTGGTGGAAAAACAGGTGACCGTGGCCGGCGGCGAAACCCGCAGGGTGCTGGTGCCGCAGGTGTACGTGCGGGTGCAGCAGGGCGACCTCAACGGCGCGGGTGCGTTGATGGCCGGCCAGCAGCTCAAGCTCGACGTGAACGACACCCTGAGCAACAGCGGCAGCCTCGGCGGGCGCAGCATCCTGGCGCTGACCGCGCAGAACGTGGAGAACCTCGGCGGGCGTATCCAGGCCGACAAGGTGTCGGTGCAGGCACGCGAGAACCTCGACAACCTCGGTGGCCTGATCGGCGCCGTGGACAGCCTGGCGATCAGCGCCGGCAACGACCTCAACGTCATCTCCAGCACCCATGACAGCAGCAGCGAGCAGGGCACGCGCAGCAACCTGTCGCGGGTGGCCGGGCTGCTCGTCAGCGGCGCCGGCGGTACGCTCACGGCCTCGGCCGGCAACGACATCAACCTGGCCGGCGCCCAGGTGGTCAACGCCGGTGCCAACGGCAGTACGCAACTGGTGGCCGGCAACAACCTGAACCTGACCACCGTCACCGAGTCGCACCAGCAGTCGATCACCTGGAACAGCAGCAACTGGCGCAAGGACGCCAGCCGCACCGAGGTGGGCAGCAATGTGCAGGGCACCGGCGACGTCAGCCTCAAGGCCGGTCAGGACATCAACCTGCGCGCCAGCCAGGCCAGCAGCGAGCAGGGCATGGTGATGGCCGACGCCGGCCGCGACGTGAACCTGATGGCCGGGCAGAACTACCAGTTCGCCGACGAGGCGCACAAGGTCACTGGCGGCAACGGCATGTTCTCCAAGACCACCAGAACCACCCGTGACACGCTCAGCGAAACCACCGCCCAGGGCTCGACCCTCAGCGGCGAGCACACCTACGTGCAGGGCGGGCGCGACATCAACCTGCAGGGCGCCAACGTGGTGTCCAGCCAGCAGACCATCCTGGTGGCGGGCAACGACGTCAACATCGCGGCGGCCAGCGACAGCCGCAGCGAGCGCCACGACAAGACCGAGAAGACCAGCGGCCTGTTCAGCGGTGGTGGCATCGCCGTGACCGTCGGCACCCAGGAGCAGCGGGTCAAGGACATGACCACCAGCACCACCGCGGTGGCCAGCACCGTCGGCTCCACCGAAGGCGACGTGCTGATCGAGGCCGGCAAAAGCTATCGCCAGGTCGGCAGCCAGGTCATGGCGCCCAGGGGCGACGTGGATATCCGTGCCGAGAAGATCGCCATCGTCGAGGCGCGCAACACCAGCGAGCGTGAGCGTCAGACCCTGTTCAAGCAGACCGGCGTGTCGCTGACCCTGACCAACCCGGTGATCAGCGCCATCCAGACCACCCAGCAGATGAAGCAGGCCTCGGACAAGACCGAAGACGGACGCATGAAGGCGCTGGCCGCGGCCACCGCGGCACTGGCGGCCAACAACGCGGCCACCGCGGTGGCCACCGATCCGGGTTCGGCGGGCGGGATCAACCTGAGCCTGTCGCTGGGCACCAAGAAGAACCAGAGCACCACCGAGCAGCACAGCGATACCGCTGCCGGCTCGACCATCGTCGCCGGCAACGACGTGCGCCTGATCGCCACCGGCGCCGACGAGGACAGCACCCTCACCGTGCGCGGCAGCCAGATCAAGGCCGGCAACAATGCCAGCCTGCTGGCCGACGGCGACATCAACCTGCTGGCCGCCACCAACACCAGCACCCAGCAGACCGACAGCACCGGCAGCAGTGCCAGCGTCGGTATCGGCCTGTCGCTGGGCGGCACACGCAACGGCTTCACCCTCGACCTCGGGGTGTCGGGCAATCGCGGCGAAGCCGATGGCGAGGACCTCACCCATACCAACACCCATATCGATGCCGGCAACCAGCTGGTCATGGTTTCGGGCGGCGACACCAACCTCAAGGGCGCGGTGGTCAGCGGCAAGCAGGTGGTGATGGACGTGGGCGGCAACCTCAACATCGAGAGCCTGCAGGACACCAGCACCTACACCGTGGACGAGAAGAGCCTGGGCGTGGGTATCAGCCTGTGCATTCCGCCGTTCTGCTATGGCATGAGCTCGGTCAGTGGTGCCAGCGGCAGCTTCGGCGCCACCGACATCGACTCCAGGTACGCCAGCGTCACCGAGCAGTCGGGGATCAAGGCCGGCGACGGCGGCTTCGATATCTACGTGGCCGGCAACACCGACCTGGTGGGCGCAGTGATCGCCAGCAGCGACAAGGCCGTGCAGGACGGCAGCAACCGCCTGGTCACCGCCAGCCTGACCAGCCGCGACATCAAGAACGAGGCCGAGTACAAGGGCAGCAGCCTGAGCCTAGGCGGCGGTTACCGCGAGGTCGGCAAGGACCAGCAGGGCAACGCCACCAGCGGCGCCACGCAAACCCCTGGCACCGACCTTGCCAAAAACGAGAACGACATCGGTGTGAGCATGCCGATCGCCATCAGTGCCAGCGATAGCGCCAGCAGCGTGACCCGCAGCGGTATCAGTGGTGGCAGTATCGTCATCACCGATGCGGCCGAGCAGCACAAACGCACCGGCAAGAGCGTGGACGAGGCCATAGCCAGCCTCAACCGCGACGTGTCCAGCGACCGCGATGGCAGCAATGCGCTGAAGCCGATCTTCAACGAGGAGCAGATTCGCGCCGGGTTCGAGATCGTCGGCGCGTTCGCCAACGAGGCGGGCACCCTGCTCAACAACAAGGCCAAGGAAGTCGACGCCAAGCGTAACCAGGCCAAGGAGGCCGAAGCCAAGGCCGCCAACCCGGAACTGGGCGACGGCGAGCGTACTGCCTTGCTGCTGGCGGCCAGCGACCTGCGCCATCAGGCCGACGGCATTGCCGAAAACTGGGGCGCCGGCGGCACCTACCGGCAGATCACCACCGCGCTGGTGGGCGCGGCCAGCGGCAACATCAGCGCCGGCAACACGGCGTTCATGCAGGGCCTGGTGGTCAACTACGTGCAGCAGCAGGGCGCAGGCTATATCGGCGAGCTGGTGGCCAACGGCAGCCTTATCGAAGGCTCGCCGGTACACGCGGCGCTGCACGGCATCCTCGCCTGCGCGGGCGCGGCGGCCAGCAGCCAGAGTTGTGGCAGCGGTGCGGCCGGGGCGGCGGCATCGAGCGTGCTCACCGGGTTGTTCTCCGAAGCCAGCCCCAACGAGTCCGAGGCGCAGCGTGAAGCCAAGCGCAACCTGATCACCAGCCTGGTCACCGGGCTGGCCGCCAGCACCGGCCTGGATGCCGCCACCGCCAACACCGCCGCTGGCGCCGCCACCGACAACAACTGGCTGGCCACCCAGCAACTGGTGCAGGCCAAGAAGGAGCTCAAGGAAGCCGAGGGCCTGGCGGACGAGCTCAAGGTCATTGCCAAGTGGGGCTTCATCAGCAAGAAGCAGGACCTGCTGACCCAGGTTGGCGTGGGGCGTGGCCTGGTCGAGGCCGGCATCAACGATATCGAGGGGCTGGCGCAGTTCATCGCGCACCCTATCGATGGCCTCAAGGGCATCAAGGAACTGATTTCCAACCAGGAGGCGCGCGACAAGCTGGGCGCCGATGTGGTGGATGAACTCAACGCCAAGATCGACCGCGTGACCCTGGCGCTGGAGGTGGGCGGTGACGAGCACGCCATGCAACTGGGGCGTGACCTGGGCGAGATCGTGTGGCAGGCCGGCAGCATTGCCACCGGCGTGGGCGGCGCGGCCAAGGCCGGCGTGACGCTGGCCAAGACCGGCATCAAGATGGGCCGGGCGGGTCTGGAAAAAATGGCCGCCAAGGCCGAAGTGCTGGTCAAGGAAGCGCCGGTGGCCAAGGTCGAGCTGCCCCCTGCCGGCAAGCCGGCGGCGGGCGCGGGCACCGTGGCCACCGTCGAGCGCCTGGACGAACTGCCCGTGAAGCAGTTCAACCCCTATGACAACCCGCGCTACAAGGAGATGACGCCCACCGAGCAGCAGGCGTACCTCAAGGAATACAACAAGCAGTTGCAGGCCCAGCAGGACGCCATCAACAACATGACCGCCGACGAGTTCAAGTTCGCCCGCGAGGCGTTCGACAGCACCGGGCGCAACCCCGACGCGGTGGCGCTGCAACGCAAGTTCGGCCGCGAATTCGAGCGCAGCGTGGCCGAGAACATCCAGAAGGGCCTGGTCAACAACGGCGTCGACCCCAAGGTCGCGGCGCAGATGGCCAAGGCACGGGCCAAGGAAATCAAGTCGAACCTGGCCGCACTGCACGAGCCCGACATGGTGGCTGGCGGGTGGGTAAAACCCGACCCTGTTAGAATGGGCAATTCGAACGTCAACTCGTCGATCGGCGCCAGCTGGTCGAGCCGGCTGCCGCTGCTGGACGAGACCGTGCGCAAGGCGGTGGAGGCGGGCAACGGCAGTGCCAAATTGAACATCAGGTTAGAGCTAGCCAGGGGAGCCAGTCAGTGATGAAGGACGCATTTCTCGAGATGTTTATCGAGGCCATGGGCGAACCTGCCCATCAGCGGCCCGTGCCGGCCGAAAGCATCGCGCAGTACCGTGGCCGCCTGCCGGACAAACTGCTGGAGTATTGGCAGGAGCAGGGGTGGGGCAGCTATGCCGACGGCCTGTTCTGGCTGGTCAACCCGCACGACTACCAGCACCTGCTGGACATGTGGCTGCAAGGCACCGAGTTCGAGAAGCTGGACACCTACCATGTGATCGGCCGCACGGCCTTTGGCGACCTCTATGCATGGGGCGAAACCTATGGCCGCAAGCTGATCGTGCTGTGTGCGTACAACCGCGTGTACGCCATGAGCAGCGAAAAGAACGTGCCCTGCAGCAACCCGGACCTGGAGCTGCAGTCGTTCCTGTCGATGGTCGAGCGCGAGGACTTCGACATGGAGGACGCCGATGGCGAGTTCCTGTTCGAGCGTGCGCTGCAGGCCCTGGGCCCGCTGGGCGAGCAGGAGCTGTACGGCTTCGAGCCCGCGCTGGTGATGGGCGGCAAGGCGGTGCTGGGCAACCTGCGCAAGCTGCAGCTGGATGTGCACCTGACGATTCTTCGCCAGTTCGGTCGCTGAGCGCATGACCCTGCTCGATGACTGGATAGCGTGCCGCGAAGGTCGCGTCGTGCTCGACAGCTCGCATTTTCTCGGCTTGTTCAAGGAGCATGGCAGCGACGCGGAGCTGGCGCAGATCTTTGCCGGCTTTGCCCAGGCCGATGCCTTGCAGGCGCGGGCGCAGCAGGTGCTGGCGGCAGGTTCGCTGGACAGCAGCCTGTACCTGTTGCCGCAGCGCGGCTGCGATGAAGGCCGGCTCAAGGCCGCGGCGCTGGCCTGGTGGAACGAACAGGCCCGCACCGCCTGCCAAAACCTCCGGCACTGCCTGTAGACTCTCCAGCGCCCCGCACCTGTGCGGTTGATCGATCAAGCGTTGAGAGGATAGAGAATGAGTCTCTGGGATGACCTGAAAAAGAAAGCCGTCGACGCCAACCCCGAACTTGCCGCCAAGGCGGCCCAGGCGCTGACCAAGGCCAGGGAACTGGCCGTGGAGGCCGGCCAGAAGGCCGCGCCGGTGCTCAAGGAGGCCAGCGAAAAGGCCGCTGCCTACGCCCAGGAGAAAACCCCGATCCTCAAGGCCCAGGCGCTCAAGGCCATCGACGACGCCAAGGTGCGCCGCGCCGAGCTCAAGGAGCGCGCCAGGCACGACAAGGCCGCGCGCGAGGAAATGGTGCGCACCATGTATGACATCAGCCTGTCGCCCGACGACCCCAATTTCATCGACGAGCCGTTCAACCACTACGATCGGCAGTTGCATTTCTTCGTGGTCACCGGCGAGATTCTCGACACCCAGAAGCGCAACCAGACCCACCTCAGCGCCAGCCACTCGCACCATTCCGGCGGCGGCTACATGATCGACGGCTACGGCTCCATCGGCGGCAGTTCGTCGTCGATGCACGTGAGCAGCCACAACATCCAGGAGCATGAGTTCTGGGTGAAGCTGCGCGATGGCAGGGAAGCATGTTTCCAGTTCGCCGACAGCGCCGTGCGCATCCGCACCGGGCAGACAGTGAGCATGCTGTTCGCGCGCCCTGCCGACACCCAGACCGGGCAGATGGTGGCGCTGTACAACCACAGCTCGCAGGAAAACCATGTGATCGCCGGGCCGGCCGCGATCAACCAGATATTCAACCTGTATACCGTCGAGCCCGGGCTGTTCAACGGCAATGAGGTGACCACCCGGCGCAACCGCCTGCTGCAGGAGCTGGATCGGCGGCTGGGGCAGTTGGCCAGGTATTCGGCATTGCATGGCAACAGCCAGGGGCAGCTGATAGAGGGCGAGCGCACGGTCTGAGCCCGGCCTGCCCCTTTTTCGCGCCCATGAAAAAAGGCCCGGGTTTTCACCTGGGCCTTTTGTCGTAGATGGCGCACTCGGCGGGATTCGAACCCACGACCCCTGCCTTCGGAGGGCAGTACTCTATCCAGCTGAGCTACGAGTGCAACGCGGGCGCCATGATACCCATCTGCACCCTTGCCGTCCATCGCCAGTAATGTTGTGTTCGATTCCGAACACTCGCTGGCGCAAAAGTGACGTTGATCTGAAATTTCAGGGTCTGCTAGGCTTTTTGTTCTTTTTTTCGAACACCCTATTGTCCTTTGTTCCCGTTGATCCTAGGATTCGTTTGAGATTTCAAACGCTCTCCTTTTTCTACAAATCAATAATTCGCCCTGTGTTCGCACGGTGCAGTTAAGGAAGCCCGACATGCAGCTCAAAGACGCCCAGTTGTTCCGCCAGCAAGCCTTCGTCAACGGAGAGTGGCTGGACGCGGACAACGGTCAGACGATCCAGGTGACCAACCCGGCCACCGGTGAAGTGCTCGGCACCGTGCCTAAAATGGGCGCCGCCGAAACCCGTCGCGCCATCGAGGCCGCCGACAAGGCCCTGCCGGCCTGGCGCGCACTGACCGCCAAAGAGCGTGCTGGCAAGCTGCGCCGCTGGTTCGAACTGATGATCGAGCACCAGGACGACCTGGCCCGCCTGATGACCTCCGAGCAGGGCAAGCCATTGGCCGAAGCCAAGGGCGAAATCGCCTATGCCGCCTCGTTCATCGAGTGGTTCGCCGAAGAAGCCAAGCGTGTCTATGGCGACACCATCCCGGGCCACCAGCCCGACAAGCGCCTGATCGTGATCAAGCAGCCGATCGGCGTTACCGCGGCCATCACCCCGTGGAACTTCCCGGCTGCGATGATCACCCGCAAGGCCGGCCCGGCCCTGGCCGCTGGCTGCACCATGGTGCTCAAGCCCGCTTCGCAGACCCCGTACTCGGCCCTGGCCCTGGTCGAGCTGGCTACCCGTGCCGGCATCCCGGCTGGCGTGCTGAGCGTGGTCACCGGCAGCGCCGGCGACATCGGCAGCGAACTGACCGGCAACCCGATCGTGCGCAAGCTGTCCTTCACCGGCTCGACCGAAATCGGTCGCCAGCTGATGGCCGAATGCGCCAAGGACATCAAGAAGGTTTCCCTGGAGCTGGGCGGCAACGCTCCGTTCATCGTGTTCGACGACGCCGACCTGGACAAGGCCGTCGAGGGCGCGATCATCTCCAAGTACCGCAACAACGGCCAGACCTGCGTCTGCGCCAACCGTATCTACGTGCAGGACGGCGTCTACGACGTGTTCGCCGAGAAGCTCAAGGCGGCAGTCGCCAAGCTCAAGATCGGCAACGGCCTGGAAGACGGCACCACCACCGGCCCGCTGATCGACGGCAAGGCCGTGGCCAAGGTGCAGGAGCACATCGCTGACGCGGTGAGCAAGGGCGCCAAGGTACTGAGCGGCGGCAAGCTGATCGAAGGCAACTTCTTCGAGCCGACCATCCTCGTCGACGTGCCGAAAAGCGCTGCCGTGGCCAAGGAAGAAACCTTCGGCCCACTGGCTCCGCTGTTCCGCTTCAAGGACGAGGCCGAAGTCATCGCCATGTCCAACGACACCGAATTCGGCCTGGCCTCGTACTTCTATGCCCGTGACATGAGCCGTGTGTTCCGTGTCGCCGAAGCCCTCGAATACGGCATGGTCGGCATCAACACCGGCCTGATCTCCAACGAGGTCGCGCCGTTCGGTGGTATCAAGGCCTCGGGCCTGGGCCGCGAAGGCTCCAAGTACGGCATCGAGGACTACCTCGAAATCAAATACCTGTGCATCAGCGTCTGATCGCAGCGTAAGGCTTTACCTCTGCCAGCGGGGCGCGAGAGCGCCGTCCCGCTGGCCTTTTTTACACCGTGACATCCGGCCGCCTGGGCCCCTGCAGCAGTCGATCAACGCATGCTGCTGCAGTCGAATACCGGCCGCCCCGATCGAATCGCGCCACCTGCGTGTGGCGAAATGAGGACATTATGAGCAAGACCAACGAATCCCTGATGCAACGCCGTGTAGCCGCCGTCCCACGTGGCGTCGGCCAGATCCACCCGATCTTCGCCGAGTCGGCCAGGAACGCCACCGTGACTGACGTCGAAGGCCGCGAGTTCATCGACTTCGCCGGCGGTATCGCGGTACTCAACACCGGTCACGTGCATCCGAAAATCATCGCTGCCGTTGAAGCTCAACTGCACAAGCTGACCCACACCTGCTTCCAGGTACTGGCCTACGAGCCGTATGTCGAAGTGTGCGAAAAGATCAACGCGCTGATCCCGGGTGATTTCGCCAAGAAAACCCTGCTGGTCACCACCGGTTCCGAAGCCGTTGAAAACGCCATCAAGATCGCCCGTGCCGCCACCGGCCGTGCCGGCGTGATCGCCTTCACCGGCGCCTACCACGGTCGCACCATGATGACCCTGGGCCTGACCGGCAAGGTCGTACCGTACTCGGCCGGCATGGGCCTGATGCCAGGCGGCATCTTCCGCGCCATCTACCCGAACGAACTGCACGGTGTGAGCATCGACGACTCGATCGCTTCGATCGAACGCATCTTCAAGAACGACGCCGAAGCCAAGGATATCGCTGCGATCATCCTGGAGCCGGTCCAGGGCGAAGGCGGTTTCTACGTCGCGCCTAAAGAGTTCATGAAGCGTCTGCGCGCCCTGTGCGACCAGCACGGCATCCTGCTGATCGCCGACGAAGTACAGACCGGCGCTGGCCGTACCGGTACCTTCTTCGCCATGGAACAGATGGGCGTCGCGCCTGACCTGACCACCTTCGCCAAATCCATCGCTGGCGGCTTCCCGCTGGCCGGTGTGTGCGGCAAGGCCGAGTACATGGACGCCATCGCTCCAGGCGGCCTGGGCGGCACCTACGCCGGTAGCCCGATCGCCTGCGCCGCGGCCCTGGCCGTGATGGAAGTGTTCGAAGAAGAAAAACTGCTGGACCGCAGCAAGGCAGTCGGCGAGCGTCTGGTCACTGGCCTGCGCAAGATCCAGGACAAGCACCCGATCATCGGTGACGTGCGTGCCCTGGGCTCGATGATCGCGGTCGAGGTGTTCGACAAGGCCGGTTCCCACACCCCTAACCCGACTGCCGTTGCAGCCGTCGTGGCCAAGGCGCGTGACAAGGGCCTGATCCTGCTGTCGTGCGGTACCTACGGCAACGTGCTGCGCATCCTGGTTCCGCTGACCTCGCCTGACGAGCAGCTGGACAAGGGCCTGGCCATCATCGAAGAGTGCTTCGCCGAACTGGCGTAAGTGTGACGCGATAGGAAAAAACCCGCCTCGGCGGGTTTTTTTTCGCCCAAAGCCCGACAAGGGCGCTAAGGTTTGCACAGGAGCTACCTTGGAAGACGCCCTGGATGGCGTGCATCGAGATGTCAGGAGAAGCCCGATGACCGTTTCAAACCCACCCACCGCACCCTGTGTGCTGATTGCCGAAGGCGACCCGTGGGTGCGTGACATGCTCAAGGACATGCTGCTCAGCGTGCGCTGCGATGCCCGCCTGCACGTCTGTGCCAATGGCCACGAGGCGTTGTCCGCGCTGGCCAGCCAACCCGATCTGATCATCGCCGCCCGCGAGCTGCCCGGCATCGACGGCCTGGACCTGCTGCGCAGCGTGCGCGCCAAGCGCCGCAGCTTGCCGTTCATCCTGATCAGCAGCCGCAGCGATGTGGCCAGCGTGCGCGAGGCGCTGCCGCTGGCGCCCACGGCGTACCTGAGCAAGCCGCTCAATGCCGAGCTGCTGCGCCAGCGCCTGGAGGAGCAACTGCTTGGTGCCGGCGAGGCGGTGGCCTGCCCGGTGCCGGCATTGCGCCCGGGCATCACCTTGTCGCGGTTTCTCGAAGACCACCGCAGCACCGCCGATGGCGGGCCGTTGCTGGCTGATGTGAAGCAGGCGATCAAGCACGCGCTCAACCCCGAGGGGCTCAACCTCAAGGCACTGGAAGAAGAGATCCGCAACGACCCGCAGATCACCGCGGTGCTGATCGCTGCGGCCAACAGCGCGGCGCTGCATCGTGACGGTGCGGTGCAGACCCTGCTGCAGGCGTTGAACAAGTTGGGCACCACCCAGAGCATGAACCTGATCATGGGCCTGGCACTCAAGCGCAGCGCCAGGCTCAGCGACCCGTTGCTGTCACGCCATGCCGAGCATTTCTGGGGCCTGTCGCTGCACACGGCCGAGTATGCCGCCAGCCTGGCGCGGTCGATGGAGCTGGACCAGGAGCGTTGCTACTGTGCCGGCTTGCTGCATTGCCTGGGCGACCTGGCGTTGCTGCGCTGCCTGCAGGAGTGGAGCCTGGCCGGGGGCGAGCTGGACGAGGATGCGGTGCAGTTGTCGTTGAACGAGTATGGCGCTGCGTACGGCTCGGCGCTGCGTACCCGCTGGCGCTTGCCGCTGGAGCTGCGCGAACTGATTGCCTCGGTGTATCAGTTGGGGGGCGGGGTGTACTCGCGGGAGAACCTGATCCTGAACCTGGCCGGGCAGCTGGCGCGGCTGCCGGCCGAGCAGGGCCTGGAGCAACTGGCCGAGAGCAAGACGGCGCGCCTGCTCAAAGTGGGGTTGGCGCAGTTGGAGCTGCTGCGCAAGGCCTGAGACCGCTTCGCCGGCAAGGCCGGCTCCAACAGACGCCACCGCCGCTCGTAGGAGCCGGCCTTGCCGGCGAAGCGGCCCGCCCGGGCAACCAAGCTCTCAGCCCCTGACAATCTGGTTCTTGCCCTGCCGCTTGGCCTGATACATCGCCGCATCCGCCCGTGCGAACAGGCTGTCGAGCACTTCATCCTCCTCATCGATGCCGGTCAGCCCCTGGCTCACCGTCACCCCGAACACCTGTTCGTCCTGGCTGAAGCTAAGGCGCTGGATCTCGCGCTGCAGACGCTGCGCCACCTGCAGCGCCAGCTCCGGCGTGCACCCGGGAAACACCGCCGCGAACTCTTCGCCGCCAATGCGCCCGAACAGGTCGCCACGGCGCAGCACCGCCTTGCCGCTGTCGGCGATGCGTTGCAGCACCTGATCACCCGTCTGGTGCCCGTAGGTGTCGTTGACCTGCTTGAAGTCATCGATGTCCAGCAGCAGGAACGCCATCGGCGCCTGCTCCTGGCGTGCCTTTTCGAAGGTGTGGTGCGCGCATTCGAAAAAGTGCCGGCGGTTGCTGCTCTGGGTCAGCACGTCGGTGGTAGCCAGGCGCTGCAACTCGCCTTCGAGCTGCTTCTTTTCGGTGATGTCCTCGGCCATGCCGACCACGATCACGCCCTGTGCGCTATCGGCCTGCTGGTTGATGAAGCACTTGTCGCTGAGCCAGCGCACCTGCCCGTCGGCGGCGATGATGCGGTACTCGCGGTCTTCCACCGCGCCCTTGACCAGCACCTCGGCCAGGCTGCGTTCGGCGTACTCCAGGTCGTCGGGGTAGATGCTGTCGCGCCACTCGTTGTGATCGGCCAGCAGCAGACCGGCCGAGCGCCCGAAAATCCGCTCGTAGGCCGGGCTCACGTACAGCACGCGCCGGGTTTCCCAATCCATGGCCCAGAGCACCGCGTTGACACTGTCCAGCAGCGAGCTGAACAGCTGCTCGCGCTCGCTCAGGCGCGCGACTTCACCCTGGGCATGCAGCAGGGCCAGCAAGGTGTGCGCGGGATGCGACGGTGGGCTGAACGACGGGGACGGCGGGTTCTTGTTGACCATGTGCACGAAGCGTCTCGAAAAGCGGAATCGAAAGGCGAAGGGCGTGCGGCCTGACACGGCCCGCCACGCGGGCGATATGCCAGTCAGAGTGAAAATCGAAGGGAGAGTTCCTCAGGCGCGCCCCAGGACGGGGCGCGCCGATCAACGGCGTCAGGCCAGGGCAGGGCGCAGCGAATAGGTCTTGAGCTGTGCGGCGAAGTCGCGCAGCGACTGGATACCGCTGGCCTCGGCTTCGTGTACCCAGTCCTTCATCGCGGCCAGCATGTCGTGGCCGTTGGCACTGGTGCGTGCCCAGATCTGCTGCAGGGCCAGGCGCTTCTCGTAGATGGTCTTGAGTGCCTGGCTGTGCGCCAGCATCGACTCGATGCGCTGGTGGTGGCGGTCTTCGAGCAGGCTCGGCTCACGCGAAAGCAGGCGCTTGGCGCGGCGGAACTGGTGGCGCACCGAGTCGTCCACGCGCATCAGCTCCTGCTTGACCAGCGGCGCGATCACCAGCTTGCGGTACTGCGCCATGATCTGGAAGCGGTTGTTGAGGATCGCCATGGCGGTGTCCATGTCGAGCTGGCCCTTGCCCTCGACGCGGTGCGCGATGGGTGCCACGCGCTGCACCTTGGCCAGGCGCAGCCAGGTGAACAGCTTGATCCACGCCCAGCCCATGTCGAACTCCCAGCGCCTGACCGAAAGCTTGGCCGAGTTGGGGTAGGTGTGGTGGTTGTTGTGCAGCTCTTCGCCGCCGATGATGATGCCCCACGGCACCAGGTTGGTGGCGGCATCGCGGCATTCGAAGTTGCGGTAGCCCACCGCGTGGCCCAGGCCGTTGACCACGCCGGCGGCCCAGAACGGAATCCACATCATCTGCACTGCCCAGATGGTGATGCCGATGGTGCCGAACAGCAGCACGTCGATCAGCGCCATCAGCGCGATGCCGCCCAGCTTGTAGCGCGAGTACAGGTTGCGTTCGATCCAGTCCTCGGGGCAGTTCTTGCCGTAGATGCGCAGGGTCTCGGGGTTCTGCGCCTCTTCGCGGTACAGCTCGGCACCCTTGCGCAGCACCGTGGACAGGCCCTTGATGACCGGGCTGTGCGGGTCGTCGACGGTTTCGCACTTGGCGTGGTGTTTGCGGTGGATGGCGGTCCATTCGCGGGTATTCTGCGCCGTGGTCAGCCACAGCCAGAAGCGGAAGAAGTGCTTGAGCCCGGCATTGAGCTCCAGGGAGCGGTGCGCGGAATAGCGGTGCAGATAAACCGTGACCGCGACGATCGTCACGTGGGTCATCAGCAGGGTGACGGCCAGCAGTTGCCAGGCTGACAGGTCGAGAAAACCGTTGTACCACATAGGCGGGTGGGCCCTCGTAAAGCGAAAGAAACAGCGCAAAGTATTATCCCTACCCTACTAAATAAAACCAGTCGGCGTTTTAGATAGGAGGTCACGGGATATTTCTACCCCTATAATGGCCATCATTTTGCCCTGGGTTCCAGCGACTCTATGTCTGTATCCGTTCGAGACGCCCTGCGTATGTCCGCGCTGTATCTGGTGCTGTCGGTCATGTGGTTGGTGCTGTCTGATCAAATACTGAGCAATCTTTTCGATGATCCCGCCCAGCTGGCACGCTGGGAGCTGATCAACGCCTACGCGTGGATGGGCTGCAGCGCTGCGCTGATCTTCGTGTCGCGCTGGCGCCTGCTCAATTTCATCGGCGTGGGCGCGCGCCTGCGCCGCGAGGACCGCGAGCGCCTGCGCATGGCCGCAGCGGTGTTCGACAGCACCCTCGAAGGGGTGCTGGTGAGCGACCGCGACGGCCTGATCGTGCACGTCAACCGGGCGTTCATGCAGATCACCGGCTACCAGAAGGACGAGGTGCTGGGCCAGCGCCCGAGCAAGTTCAAGTCGGGCCGCCACGACACCGCGTTCTACCAGCAGATATTCGCCACCCTGGCCGAGAAGGGCGAATGGAGCGGCGAAATCTGGAACCGGCGCAAGAACGGCGAGATCTACCCGCAGTGGCAGACCATCTGCGCCATTCACGACGACAGCGGCCAGCTGACCCACTACGTGGCGGTGTTCAGCGACATCAGCGCAATCAAGCACACCGAGCGCGAGCTGGCGCACCTGGTGCACCACGACCCGCTCACCGACCTGCCCAACCGCCTGCTGTTCAACGACCGGGTCAAGCAGACCCTGGCTGCGGCCCAGGCCAACAAGCGCGGCTGTGCCCTGTTGCTGCTGGACCTGGACCACTTCCAGAGCATCAACGACAGCCTCGGCCACAACACCGGCGACCAGTTGCTCAAGGCCGTGAGCGAACGCCTGCTGGCCCAGCTGGGCACCGGCATGACCCTGGCGCGGCTGGGCGGCGACGAGTTTGCCGTGCTGTCCGAGAACTGCGCCCAGGTCGGCCAGGCCGCTGCCTTGGCGCAAGGCATCATCGATTGCCTCAAGGAGCCGTTCGAGCTCGACCACCATCGCCTGTTCACCAGCGTCAGCATCGGCATCAGCCTGTTTCCCAGCGATGCGCTGAGCGCCGAGCAATTGCTGCGCAACGCCGACTCGGCGCTGTTCAAGGCCAAGGGCAATGGCCGCTCGGGGTACGCCCTGTACACCGAGGAGCTGACCGCCCATGCCCAGCAGCGGGTCGAGACGGCCGGCGAGTTGCGCCGGGCCTTGGAGCAGCAGGAGCTGCGGGTGTACTACCAGCCGGTGCACGACCTGCTCACCGGTGCCATGATCGGCGTCGAGGCACTGGTGCGCTGGCAGCACCCCGAGCGCGGGCTGGTGCCGCCGGGCGAGTTCATCCCGATTGCCGAACGCACCGGGCTGATTGCCGAGATCGACACCTGGGTGATGCGCCAGGCCTGCCAGCAGATGGTGCAGTGGCAGGCCGAGGGCAAGGCCCTGAGGTTTGTCGCGGTCAACGTGTCCAGCCGCCTGTTCGGCAAGCGCAGCCTGTACCAGCTGGTGGCCCAGGTGCTGCACGACACCGGGCTGGACCCGGCGCGGCTGGAGGTCGAGGTGACCGAAAGCGCGGTGATGGAAGACCCCGAGGTGGCGCTGGAGCAGTTGCACCGCCTGCGCGAGCTGGGCCTGCAACTGGCCATCGACGATTTCGGTACCGGTTACTCCTCGCTGCTGCGGCTCAAGCGCCTGCCGGTGCAGAAGCTCAAGATCGACCAGGGCTTCGTGGCGGGCCTGCCCCACGACGATGATGACGTCGCCATCGTGCGGGTGATCATCGCCCTGGCGCGCAGCATGGGCATGCAGATCCAGGCCGAGGGCATCGAAGAGGCCGAGCAGGCGCGCTTCCTGCTGGAGCAGCAGTGCGACATGGGCCAGGGCTACTGGTACGGTCGACCGGTGCCGGCGCAGCAACTGCGCTGGTCCTGAGGCCCTCTTCGCCGGCAAGGCCGGCTCCTACAAGGATCACCGCCCGCTGTAGGGGCCGGCTTAACCGAAAATGTTTTTGGTTATATAAAAATTCTTAAATAGTATTTTTAAGAATATTCCACCCTCTCTAAGATTGCCCTCAAGCCAGGCGCAGTCGTCCCCTTCAGATGCAGCTGCACGGCACCCCTTATTTCCAGGAGCACGAGCATGAGCGCATCTCTGCGTAGCGTTGACGGACAGGACGAAGCCACCATTCTGCGCGAGATCCAGAGCGCATTGCGCGACCTGCGTTTCGGCGCGGTGGAAATCACCGTGCACAACGCCCAGGTCGTGCAGATCGAACGCAAGGAAAAATTCCGCCTGCAGAATCCAGGCAACAAGCCCAGCTGATTCAGCCCTCTAATTAGAAAAAAATACGCCAATCGGGAGCTTCACCATGTCCATCCGCCGTTATGCCCTGGCCGCACTGGCCAGTGCCGTGTTTGCCGGTTCCGCCATCGCCAAGGACTACGAGCTGTTGAACGTGTCCTATGACCCCACCCGCGAGCTGTATCAGCAGTACAACGCCGAATTCATCAAGCACTGGCAGCAGGCGCACCCGGACGACAAGGTCAAGATCCAGCAGTCCCACGGTGGCTCGGGCAAGCAGGGCCGTGCGGTGATCGACGGCCTGCGCGCCGACGTGGTGACCCTGGCCCTGGCCGGCGACATCGACGAAATCGCCAAGCTCGGCAAGACCCTGCCGGAGAACTGGCAGACCCGCCTGCCCGACGCCAGCACCCCGTACACCTCGACCATCGTGTTCCTGGTGCGCAAGGGCAACCCCAAGGGCATCAAGGACTGGGGCGACCTGATCAAGAAGGACGTGTCGGTGATCACGCCCAACCCGAAAACCTCCGGTGGCGCGCGCTGGAACTTCCTCGCCGCCTGGGCCTACGGCCTGAAGGCCGGCGGCAGCGAAGCCAAGGCCCAGGAATACGTGCAGGAGCTGTTCAAGCATGTGCCGGTACTGGACACCGGCGCCCGCGGCTCGACCATCACCTTCGTCAACAACGGTCAGGGCGACGTGCTGCTGGCCTGGGAAAACGAAGCCTTCCTGGCCCTCAAGGAAGACGGTGGCGCCGACAAGTTCGACATCGTCGTGCCGTCGCTGTCGATCCTGGCCGAGCCGCCGGTGGCGGTGGTGGACAAGAACGCCGAGAAAAAGGGCAATACCGCGATCGCCACCGAATACCTCAAGTACCTGTACAGCCCGGCCGGCCAGAAGATCGCCGCCGAGAACTTCTACCGCCCGCGTGACGAGAAGGTCGCTGCCGAATACGCCAAGCAGTTCCCTAAACTCGAACTGGTGACTATCGACAAAGACTTCGGTGGCTGGAAAACTGCGCAGCCCAAGTTCTTCAACGATGGTGGTGTGTTCGACCAGATCTACACGGCGCAGTGATGCGTGGCCGTTAGGATAATCGCCATTCAGTAGCCAGCATGGGCCCGGGATTCGTCTCGGGCTTCGTGCGTTAAACCAGGGACTTCTATGTCGCGTCGTATCTCCCCCGTCATACCCGGCTTCGGGCTGACGCTGGGCTACACCTTGGTGTACCTCAGCCTGATAGTGCTCATACCGCTGGCGGCCATGTTCATCCATGCCGCCCAGCTCACCTGGGACCAGTTCTGGACCATCGTCACCGCACCCCGGGTGCTGGCCGCGCTCAAGCTCAGCTTCAGCACCGCGTTCTATGCGGCGCTGATCAACGGCGTGATCGGCACGCTGCTGGCCTGGGTGCTGGTGCGCTACACCTTCCCAGGGCGCAAGGTCATCGATGCGATGATCGACCTGCCGTTCGCCCTGCCCACCGCCGTGGCCGGCATCGCCCTGACCGCGCTGTATGCGCCGTCCGGTCTGGTGGGCCAGTTCGCCACCGACCTGGGCTTCAAGATCGCCTACACGCCGCTGGGCATCACCCTGGCGCTGACCTTCGTGACCCTGCCGTTCGTGGTGCGCACGGTGCAGCCGGTGCTGGCCGACATCCCGCGCGAGGTCGAAGAGGCCGCCGCGTGCCTGGGGGCCAAGCCGCTGCAGGTGTTCCGCTACGTGCTGGCGCCGGCGCTGCTGCCGGCCTGGCTGACCGGCTTCGCGCTGGCCTTCGCACGGGGTGTGGGCGAGTACGGTTCGGTGATCTTCATCGCCGGCAACATGCCGATGAAGACCGAGATCCTGCCGTTGCTGATCATGGTCAAGCTCGACCAGTACGACTACACCGGCGCCACTGCCATCGGCGTGATGATGCTGGTGGTTTCCTTCATCCTGCTGCTGCTGATCAACCTGTTGCAGCGGCGCATCGAAACCCCGTGAAGGAGGCCTGACCCATGTCTGCATCATCTGTTGGTGTGGCCGCTTCGGCCAACGCTGCCCGCCGTGGCAGCGCGATTTCACGGCGCGTGCTGATCGGCCTCGGCTGGCTGATCTTCGCGCTGTTTCTGCTGCTGCCGCTGTTCATCGTGGTGTCCCAGGGCCTGAAGATGGGCCTGGGCACCTTCTTCGAGGCGATCTTCGAGCCCGACGCGCTGTCGGCGCTCAAGCTCACCCTGATCGCGGTGGCCATCTCGGTGCCGCTGAACCTGGTGTTCGGGGTCAGCGCGGCGTGGTGCGTGAGCAAGTACAGCTTCCCCGGCAAGAGCATCCTGGTGACCCTGATCGACCTGCCGTTCTCGGTGTCGCCGGTGATAGCCGGTCTTGTCTACGTGCTGATGTTCGGTGCCCAGGGCTTCTTCGGCCCGTGGCTGCAGGACCATGACATCCAGATCGTGTTCGCCCTGCCCGGCATCGTGCTGGCGACCATCTTCGTCACCGTGCCGTTCGTGGCGCGCGAGCTGATCCCACTGATGCAGGAGCAGGGCACCCAGGAAGAGGAGGCTGCACGCCTGCTCGGGGCCAACGGCTGGCAGATGTTCTGGCACGTCACCGTACCCAACATCAAATGGGGCCTGATCTATGGCGTGGTGCTGTGCACGGCGCGCGCGATGGGCGAGTTCGGTGCGGTGTCGGTGGTGTCCGGGCATATTCGCGGGGTGACCAACACCTTGCCGCTGCATGTCGAGATCCTCTACAACGAATACAACCATGTCGCGGCCTTCAGCGTGGCCAGCCTGCTGCTGATCCTGGCGCTCTTCATCCTGCTGCTCAAGCAGTGGAGCGAGTCCCGCATTAACCGCCTGCGCCACAGCGCCGCGGAGGAATAATTCATGTCGATCGAAGTTCGTAACGTCAGCAAGCGCTTCAACGCTTTCCAGGCCCTGGACAGCATCAACCTGGATATCCACAGCGGCGAGCTGGTAGCGCTGCTGGGCCCGTCCGGCTGCGGCAAGACCACCCTGCTGCGCATCATCGCCGGGCTCGAGACGCCGGACCAGGGCAGCATCGTGTTCCATGGCGAGGACGTGTCGGGGCACGACGTGCGTGATCGCAACGTCGGCTTCGTGTTCCAGCACTACGCGCTGTTTCGCCACATGAGCGTGTTCGACAACGTCGCCTTCGGCCTGCGCATGAAGCCCAAGGGCGAGCGCCCGAACGAGACGCGCATTGCCGAGAAGGTCCACGAGCTGCTGAACATGGTGCAGCTGGACTGGCTCAGCGACCGCTACCCCGAGCAACTGTCCGGTGGCCAGCGCCAGCGTATCGCCCTGGCGCGGGCGCTGGCGGTAGAGCCCAAGGTGCTGCTGCTGGACGAGCCGTTCGGTGCGCTGGACGCCAAGGTGCGCAAGGAGCTGCGTCGCTGGCTGGCGCGGTTGCACGAAGACATCAACCTGACCTCGGTGTTCGTGACCCACGACCAGGAAGAAGCCATGGAAGTGGCCGACCGTATCGTGGTGATGAACAAGGGCGTGATCGAGCAGATCGGCTCGCCGGGCGAGGTATACGAGAACCCGGCCAGCGACTTCGTCTACCACTTTCTGGGCGACTCCAACCGCCTGCACCTGAGCGAGGACCATCACGTGCTGTTCCGTCCGCACGAAGTGTCGCTGTCGCGACAGGAGGTGGAAGGCCACCACGCAGCTGAAGTGCGTGACATCCGCCCGTTGGGCGCGACCACGCGGGTGACGCTGAAGGTGGAAGGGCAGAGCGAGCTGATCGAGGCCGAGGTGGTCAAGGACCACGACAGCCTGACCGGGTTGGCCCGTGGCGAGACGTTGTTCTTCAAGCCGAAGGTGTGGCAGAAGGTCGGCAATATCTGAGGCCTTACGGGCCTCATCGCGGGTCAAGCCCGCTTGTGTCTTGAGGAGGGGTTAGAATCTGAAGTGAGAGCGGTGAATGGCAAGCTGATAGCCCGAGGTGCCCTGAGCACGCGTGGGAGCACAAGCTGCCATTCACCGTTCTACTTTGGCGAGAGCCCGAACAGTTGGATGAGGGCCAAATCTCGAATCACAAGCGTGGGCCAAGCCAAAGTACTCTCACACCTTGAGTCTAAGAGGGTTTGGCCATGTCTTCCTCTGTCGGTATCGATGTTTCCAGTGCCACGCTCGCCGTTCACATCCGCCCCGAGGATATTAGTTTCAATGTTTCCAATGACTTGAGTGGATTTAAGCAGCTCGTCGAAAAACTTGGCGAGTACCAGGTTTCAGCCATTTTGCTTGAAGCAACCGGCGGTTATGAATGCAGTGCCCTTCGGGCACTGCAAGGTGCTGGTTTCCCGGCCTTCCGAATCAACCCCAATCGCGCCCGGGATTTCGCCAAGTCCATGGGCAAGCGTGCCAAGACCGACCCTATCGATGCAGCTGTGCTTGCCCATTTCGCCGAGGTGCTGCCGCCTCAACGTTGCGTAGCGATGACCCCTGAGCGAGCTTTGCTACGTGAACTGCTGATCCAGCGGGATCGTTTCGTCCAGCAACGTGACGATGACAAGCGCCGACTGAAGCAAGCGCAAACGGCATGTGTTTTGGCGAGTCTGGAGCGCCATATCAACTATTTGAAGGCCGAGATCAAAGCGCTTGAGCAAGAAATTGCCAAGCAGGCGGAGGAACTGCATGACGACCGCGTAGCGCAGCTCATGCAGGTCAAAGGTATCGGCCTGGTCACAGCCGCCAAACTGGTGGCCTTGCTACCGGAACTGGGTCAGGTGAGTCGCCAGGAGATCGCGGCTCTAGTGGGTGTCGCGCCGTTTAACGAAGATAGTGGCAAACACTCTGGCAAACGTTCGATCTGGGGAGGGCGGACACGAATCAGGCGGGCGCTGTACATGGCGTGCTGGGTCGTCATCCGGCACAACAAGGACTTCACTGAGCGTTATACCGCTATGAGGGCCCAGGGAAAGCTAGCGAAGGTAGCGGTAGTGGCATGCATGAGAGTCCTGATCGTCCGTTTGAATGCGATGCTCAAGGCCGGTACGCCGTGGCAGGAGCAGATCGCTCAACCGTAGGAGCCAGCTTTGCTGGCGATGCCCGGCTACGCCGGGCCAGGGGCGCTAAGCACCCCATCGACGGCAGAGCCGGCTCCTACAAAAAGACAGTTGCTCCCACAGGGATATCACTGATCCAAGGGGCAGTGGAGTACCTGTGGGAGCGGGCTTGACCCGCGAAGCGGCCCGCTTCACCACACCCCGATCTTCACCACGCTGTCCGCCTGCGGCTCCCCGTAGCGGAACCGCTCCCCCCGCCGCTCGATCTCCGCATGGCTGATCGTGGTGCGGCGCTTGAGCCCGCGCAGCCACTGCAACAGGTACCCCTGATGCACCTCGCGCACGCCGGCATGCGCCGGATCATCGCCCAGGTCGTGCCGCTCCTGCGGGTCTTCCTGCAGGTCGAACAGCTGCGCCCTGAAGCCGTCATACGCGATGTACTTGAAGCGCTCGCTGCGCACCATGGTCATGCGGCAACGGTCGATCGGCTGCCCCAGCCGCTCCCGCGCCGGGGTCTGGAACGCATAGTCGTACTCGGCAATCGCGTATTCGCGCCATCCCTGCGCCGTGCCGTGCAGCAACGGTACCAGTGACCGCCCCTCCAGCCGATGCTCGGCCCCCGGCAATCCCAGTGCGTCCAGAAACGTCGGCAGCGCATCGATGGTCTCCACCAGCCGCGCATCCACCGTGCCACGGGTGGCATCTGCCGCCCCACGCGGGTCGCGCACGATCAACGGCACACCCACCGCCTGCTCCAGCAGAAACTCCTTTTCCCCCAGCCCGTGGTCGCCCAGAAAATCACCGTGGTCGCTGGTGAACACGATCAGCGTGTCGTCCCAGCGCCCGGTGCGTCGAAGCACTTCGAACAGCCGTCCGAGCTGGTCGTCCACCTGCCTGATAAGCCCCATGTAGGTGGGGATCACCTTCAGGCGCACCTCCTCGCGAGAGAAGTTCACGCTCTCCTGATGCTGGCGGAACGCGCCATACACCGGGTGATCGCTGCGCCCGCCCGGCACCGCCGGCAGCACCTGCGCCGCGCCATACAGCGCGTGGTACGGCGCTGGCGCGATGTACGGCCAGTGCGGCTTGATGTACGACAGGTGCAGGCACCACGGCTGCTCGCCCTGTTCGGTGATGAAGTCGATGGCGCGGTCGGTGGTGTACACCGTCTCCGAATGCTGCTCGGGCAGGCGCGTGGGGCGGTCGGCGTGGCGCATGTGCCAGCCGCTGAGCACCTCGCCGTCTTCGCCCTGCGCTGCATTGGCCCAGTCGTGCCAGGGGTTGTCGCCGCCATAGCCGTGTTCGCGCAGGTAATGGGTGTATGGCGCGCTCTCGCGCTTGTCGGCGAACTGCGGGTCGTCGGGGTAGATACCGTCATGGCGCACATAGGCTTCGAAACCCACTTCATCGAGCTGCCTGGCCATGTCGGCGTCGATGCCCAGCTGCTGCTGCGCCTGAAGGTTCGGCGTGGCGTGGGTCTTGCCCACCAGCGCGGTGCGGATGCCGGCCGGGCGCAGGTAGTCGCCCAGGGTCAGCTCCTCCAGCGGCAGCGGCACGCTGTTCCAGGCCACCTGGTGGCTGCTCACATAGCGCCCGGTGTATGCCGACATGCGCGACGGCCCGCAGATGGTGCCTTGGGTATAGGCGCGGCTGAAGCGCACCCCGGCGGCGGCCAGGCGGTCGATGTTGGGCGTGTGCAGGTGCGGGTGGCCGTAGCACGACAGGTAATCGCGACGCAGTTGGTCGCACATGATGTACAGCACGTTGCGCACGGGGGCAGGTTGGGTCATGGCGCTCACCGGTTGAAAGTCTGGTGAGTGATTTCGCCCTGCACGCCACGCGACCACAAGCGCATTTGCCGAATACCTTCGATGCGCCCGGCGCAACACCTCAGATGGCCAGGCGCTCCAGGTTGCACAGGTCCTGGTCGGCCTGATCGGTGGCGACGATCTGCGCGATCATTGCCTCGGCCAGCGGCGACAGGCGCTGGCGCGCACGGCTGACGATGCCGTAGCGGGTGTACAGCTCCTCGCAGTCGTCGTGCAGGCCGTCGATGTTCAGGCGCACCAGTTGCTGGGCTGCGCTGTGCAGCGCATCGCTGTTGGCGCTGCAGATGCCGATCGCGTCGGAGTTCAGCACCACCCCCAGCAGGCTGTAGCCGTTCTCGCACTCGACGCTGGCGGTGAAGTCCGGGCGCCCGCTCAGGTCGCTGATCACCTTGCGCAGGTTGGGCGGGCGCAGGGTCACCGCCAGTGGGTAGGCCAGCAGTTGCTCGGCGCTGACGTTCGGCAGTTGCGCCAGCGGGTGCGCGGCGCGGCAGCAGAAGTGCCAGCGGCGCGGGCGCAGGCGCACGGTGTGGTAGGCCGGGTCGGCCTCGAAGCGGCGGGTGTCGGCCACGAAGAACTCGAACTCCTCGGCCAGCAGGCGCTTGTCCAGGTTCTGCCAGTCATCCACCTGAAAGCGCACCCGTGCCCTGGGGTAGCGCCCGATGAACGTGCCGATGGCACGCGGCACCAGCCCGGCGGCCGGCGCCGGACCGCAGCCAAAGCGCAGCTCGCCGGCCTCCAGGCCGTTGAACTGGCTGATCTCGTTGCTCAACTGATGCGCGCCGCTGACCAGCCGGCGTGCATGTTCGAGCACCACCAGGCCCTGCTTGGTCGGCGCCAGCTCCTTGCTCGACCGGTCCACCAGCAGGCACCCGGCGCTGTGTTCCAGGGCCTGGATGCTACGGCTGAAGGCCGATTGCGAAAGGCTCACCGCGTTCGCCGCCGCCACGAAGCTGCGGTGCTCGGCAAGCGCGATCAGGTGGCGAAGCTGGCGTAGGTCGATATGCATTTTTCACATGAAAAGTATCGGGCAAATGCATTTGCTCTGCCTCGGCTGCACTCCTTATAAAGGCAATCTCTTATGCAGTAAACATATGTGAAATCATAAATAAATAACTTTAATGAATATAAATTCCTTGCCCAGGAGCCGCCCATGCGCCCGTCTTCCCCCGCCGCACCCTTGTCTTCCCGACGGCTCAAGCGCCTGCCGCTGGCCTTGCTGCTGGCCGGCAGCGCGCATTGGCTGCCGGCCCAGGCGGCTACCGACGCGACGCCCGAGGTCAAGCCCGACAGCCAGCTCAAGGCCGTCACCGTGACTGCGCGCCGACGTGAAGAGAGCGCCCAGGACGTGCCCACGCCGATGAGCGTGCTCGACGGCCAGGCCCTGGAAAGCCAGCGCGTGTACCGCATCCAGGACCTTCAGCAGTTGGTGCCCAGCGTCAACGTGGCCTACATGCATGCGCGCCAGTCCAGCGTGTCGATCCGCGGCCTGGGCAACAACCCGGCCAGCGACGGCCTGGAAGGCAGCGTGGGGCTGTACCTGGACAACGTCTACCTCGGCCGCCCCGGCATGGCGGTGTTCGACCTCATGGACATCGAGCAGCTCGAAGTGCTGCGCGGCCCCCAGGGCACCCTGTTCGGCAAGAACACCACTGCGGGGGTCATCAACATCAGCACCCGTGCGCCCAGCTTCACCCCCGAGCGCAGCATCGAGGCCTCGGTGGGCGAGGACGGCTACTTCCAGACCAAGGGCACGCTTTCCGGCCCGCTCACCGAGACCCTGGCCGGTCGCTTCTCGGCCTACCGCACGCGCAGCGACGGCGACATCAGCAACGAGCACGACGGCCACACCCTCAACGGTGGCGCGCGCCAGGGCTTTCGCGGGCAACTGCTGTACAAGCCCAGCGAGCAATTCAACCTGCGCTGGATCGGCGACTACAACGAGGAAGACTCCAGCGCCGGCACCCGCGTGCTGTACAGCACCGGGCCGACCATCAACGGCGTCAACCGCTATGAAAACCGTGCGGCGGCGGCCGGTGCCACGCTGGTCGACGGCCGCCACCGCAAGGTCAACCTGGACGACGACCAGAAGGTCACGGTGTTCCAGGGCGGCACCTCGCTGGAGGCCAACTGGACCCTGGACAACGACTTCACCCTGACCTCCATCAGCAGCTACCGCTGGTGGGACTTCACCCCGCGCAACGACGACGGCCTGGATGTGCCGGCAACCTACAACGCCGGGGTGTCGGTGCAAGACAAGCAGTACTCCCAGGAATTTCGCCTGGCCTCGCCCACGGGCGGCTTCTTCGACTACGTACTGGGCGCGTACTACTTCGGCTCCAACCTGGACAACAAGTCCTTCGCCTTCTACGGCCCCCAGGCCGACGTGTGGAACGGCACGCCGACCGGTGCGCTGGCCAACGTCAGCTCGGTGGGCAAGGGGCACATCAAGACCGACAGCTTCGCCCTGTTCGGCCAGGGCACCTGGCACCTCACCCCGCGCCTGGACTTCACCGCCGGGATACGCGGCACCTACGAAGAGAAAAGCGCCTGGGTCAACCGCAGCGCCCCGGTGGGCGGCGCTGCGGTCAGCGGGGCGGCGGCAGCGGTACGCCAGGGACGGGCCGGTGCGTATGACTCGGGCGACCTCAACCAGTACAGCACCAGCCCCTCGGGCCTGCTCAACCTCAGTTACCGCTTCACCGACGACCTGCTGGGCTACGCCACGCTGTCCCACGGCGAGAAGTCCGGCGGGGTCAACCTGGCGGTGGGCACCGCACCGGTGGCTGGCGCCGACTCGTTGCTGATCGGCACCGAGCGCGCCAACAACGCCGAACTGGGCTTCAAGAGCACCCTGTGGGACCGCCGCCTGCAACTGAACGCCAACCTGTTCTGGACCCAGGTCAACGGCTACCAGACCAACGCCTACGACGACGCCAACCGCGTGCAGTACCTGACCAACGCAGGCTCGGTGCGCTCACGCGGGGTCGAGTTCGACAGCACCCTGGTGCCGCTGCGCGGCCTTACGCTGAACCTCAACGGCTCGTTCAACGACGTGCGCTACCTCGCCTACAAGGACGCCCCGTGCGCGCCGGAGGTGGCTCTGCACCCGGGTGCCCCGGCCGCCTGCGACCTCAGCGGGCATCAGGTGGTCGGCGCCTCCAAATGGATCGCCAACGCCAACGGGCAGTACCAGTGGGACCTGGACAACGGCCTGCAGCCCTATGTCACCGCCAGCTATGCGTTCCGTTCCAGGGCGGTGGGCACGGTCGAGGACTCGGACTTCGCGCAGATCCCCAGCTACGCCGTGGTCAACCTCAGTACCGGCCTGCGCGGCGATGCCGGGGGCGGGCAGTGGGACGTGTCGCTATGGCTGAAGAACGCCTTCGACAAGACCTACTACACCACCCTGTGGAGCGCCGCCAACGGCGGCTACGAAGGGCTGCTCGGCACCCCGCGGACCCTGGGCGTGACCGGTCGCTATGACTTCTGAGGGGTTTTTCGATGCCTTTGGCGAATATTTTCGATGCCGCAAAGGCATTGCCAGATCAGCAATGCCCTCCAGCCCTTGATTGGCGCGGGCTAGAGCGGTTCAGCGGTTTTGTATATGCGATCAGGTTCTATCCATAACTTTAAAGATTACTTTAAGAGATAAGCAGCACGCGTCGATCATCCACCTCAGCGAAGGCCGGCCAGACCGGGCGGCCTTCGATGCACATGCACCGAACCTCCCAGGAGTTGATCAATGGGTAATGTCCAGACCGCCGCCAGTGCTCTCGATGTGCTTTGGCGCCAGGCGCCGGGCGGCGAGCTGGTCGACCTCGGTCGGCCGCACCGGTTGCCGCTGGCGCAACAGCGCTTGCAGCGCACCCCGCGCAGTGCCTTGAAGGGCCGCGAGAAGGTGCTGCTCGGGGTTTTCGCGCTGGTGCTGCATGGTGCCGTGGCCTACTGGGTCAGCCAGGCACCGGCCCCGGTGTTGCCGGTGGTTCCACCGGAAATCCCGCCGATGACCATCGAGTTTTCCCAGCCGGCGCCACCGGTTGTCGAGCCGCCGCCCCCGGCGCCGGCCGAGCCTGTGGTGGAGCCACCACCGCCGGTGGTCGACGAGTTGGCCGTCAAGCCGCCGCCACCGCCCAAGCCGGTACCCAAGCCCAAGCCAAAGCCGGTGCCCAAGCCCGAGCCCAAGCCTGCGCCCAAACCGGTCGAGCCGCCGCCGGCACCGCCACAACCTGCCGCCCCGCCTGCGCCACCTGCCCCGGCGCCGGTGACCCCGGCTTCGGCCAGCGCGGCGTACCTGAAGAACCCGCCGCCGGAATACCCGTCGCTGGCCCAGCGTCGCGGCTGGGAAGGCACCGTGCTGCTGCGGGTGCATGTGTTGCCCAGCGGCAAGCCTGGCGAGATCCAGTTGCAGAAGAGCAGTGGTCGCCAGCAGCTCGACGACGCCGCGCTGGCGGCGGTAAAGCGCTGGAGCTTCGTGCCGGCCAAGCAGGGCGACGTGGCCCAGGCGGGCTGGGTCAGCGTGCCGATCGATTTCAAGATTCGCTAAAAATTTCGCGCTAACAGAGAGAAACCATCATGAGTGTATTGGCATCCCCCCTTGAATCCATCGAAAGCGCGGTGATCTGGCTGCTGGTGGTGTTTTCCGTCGCGACCTGGGGCCTGGCCCTGGTCAAGGGCTTGCAGTTCGCCCGTCTTAAGAACCAGGACAAGCGCTTCCACAAGCAGTTCTGGGCGGCCTCAAGCCTTGATTCGGCCGCCGAACTCACCCAGACCCAGCCCGGCGCCGCCGCCCGCGTGGCCCAGGCCGGCTACGCCGCCATCGCGGTGGGCGAGCCCGGCCAGACCAATGACCTGAGCCAGGCGATCAATCACCAGGACCGCCTCGAACGTGCCCTGCGCCAGCAGATCGTGCGTGAGCGCCGCTCGCTGGAAACCGGCCTGGCGGTGGTGGCCAGTATCGGCAGCACGTCGCCGTTCATCGGCCTGTTCGGTACCGTGTGGGGCATCATGGAAGCGCTCAAGGGCATCAGTGCGGCGGGCTCGGCGAGCCTGGAAACCGTGGCCGGGCCGATTGGTGCGGCGCTGGTGGCCACGGGTGTGGGGATCGCGGTCGCGGTGCCGGCGGTGCTGGTTTACAACTACTTCCTGCGTCGCCTGAAACTCACGGCGGCCGACCTCGACGACTTTGCCCACGACTTCTACAGCCTGGCGCAGAAGAGTGCCTTCCGCGTGCTGGTGCACCCTGCGCTTCACAAAGCTGCAACAGTGAGCGGCCAACCTGTGAAAGAGGCGTCCTGACATGGCCTTTTCTACCCAGGACAGTGACGAGGTACTCAGCGAGATCAACGTGACGCCGCTGGTGGACGTGATGCTGGTGCTGCTGGTGGTGTTCATCGTGACCGCGCCGTTGTTGACCAACGCGATCCCGATCAGCCTGCCCAAGACCGAGGCCGTGGCCCCGGTGGAGCAGAAGGACCCGCTGGTGGTGAGCATCGATGGGGGCGGCAAGTTGTTTATCAACAAGGACGAGATCCAGCCGGACTTGCTGGAGACCAGCTTGCAGGCGGCCAAGGCCAAGGACCCGGAGGTACGCGTGCAACTGCAGGCGGACGACGGTGTGAATTATGGGGAAGTGGCGCGCGCCATGGCCTCGATCGAGCGGGCGGGTATCACCAAGCTTTCGGTGATCACCGCGCGTTGAACACGATGCAACGGTAAGGGCAACGCATTCGGGGGCCGTATCCTGGCAGGGGACGGCCCCTTTTTTTATGCCCGCTCCGAAGGCGCCGATACCAGCGCCCACAGGGTTGCACACAGTATTCGGAAAGCAGTTTTGGTTATTAATAAATAGCTTCTTATTCCTTTACGAATATAACCCCCGCCCTATACTTGCCCTCATGCAATGCAAACCCAGCAGGAGGCATCTCATGCGCAATGAGTCGATTCGTTACCTGATTGTGCCGGGCTGGCAAGGATCGCCAGACGATCACTGGCAAACCCACTGGCAGAACAGCCTGCCCAACAGTGGCCGCGTCGAACAGGCCGACTGGATCACCCCGCGTCGTGAAGACTGGGTTGCCGCGCTCGAACATGCCATCGCCGCCGACACCTCGCCGGTGATCCTGATCGCCCACAGCCTGGGCTGCATCACCGTCGCGCATTGGGCCGCCCACGCCAGCGAAACCCTGCTGCAGCAGGTACGTGGCGCACTGCTGGTGGCCCCGGCCGACGTCGAACGCCCGGCCTGTGCACCGGCCCTGCGCAACTTCGCGCCGATTCCGCAGAACCTGCTGCCGTTTCCCAGCCAGGTGGTCACCTCCGACAACGATCCGGCGGTCAGTGCGCCACGGGCGATGCAACTGGCCCGCGCCTGGGGCGCAGAAGCCGGTGTGCTCGGCGGCGCCGGGCATATCAACGTCAAGTCCGGACACCGGCGCTGGGAGCAGGGCTTTGCCTACCTCTATCGCCTGCAGAGCCGCCTGGAACAGCACGCACTGCGTCGCGCCTGACCCCGGGCGCTACCCTCTTTTTCATCAAGACGTCCGCGCCGTGAGTCGCTCGGGCGGGAGTTTGCCATGAGCCTTCACGACACCTACGGCCAGCCACTGCTGACCTTCCCCGAGAGCGACAAGAGCCCGTTGAGCATCCGCGCCAAGGCGCTGGTGTTCGTCGACCCACGCTCGCGCCAGCTGCGCGAAGAGCTGGAGCTGCTGGCGCCGCTGGCCTTGCCCGTGCTGATCCGCGGCGAAAGCGGCACCGGCAAGGAGCTGCTGGCCCGGCAGATCCACCGCGCCAGCGACCGCGGCGGGCTGTTCGTCTCGGTCAACTGCGGCGCCATCAGCCCCACCTACGCCGACGCCGAACTGTTCGGCTACAGCGCCGGCGCCCACAGTGGTACCGCCAGCAGCCGCGCCGGCTGGTTCGGCTCGGCCAACGGCGGCACGCTGTACCTGGATGAAATCGCCGACCTGCCGCTGCCGATCCAGGTCAAGCTGCTGGCTGCCCTGGAAAACCGCGAAGTCACCCGCGTTGGCGCCCAGCAACCCAACCCGGTGGACGTGCGCCTGGTGGCCGCCTCCAGCATCGACCTGGCCCAGGCGGTGGCCGCCGGCAAGTTCCACGACCGTCTCTACCACTACCTGCACGAAGGCCGCCTCGAGCTGCCCGCGTTGCGCGAGCGGGTGGGCGATATCCTGCCGCTGGCCGAGTACTTCGTCGGCATCTACAGCCCGCGCCTGAACTTGGCCGTGCCGCCGCTGCTCAGCGAGGCCGCGCAGCGGGTGCTGGAACTGCACAGCTGGCCGGGCAACACCCGCGAGCTGGAAAACGTCATTCACTTCGCCCTGCTGGTCAGCAGCGGGGAGGAAATACTGCCCGAGCATCTGAACCTGCCGGAAACCTTGACGCCGCTGGCCGCGTTGGAGCGGCAGATCGAGGTGTTGCTGCGCGCAGGTGCAAGTGAGCGCAGTGGCCTGAAGGCCTTGCTGGAGAAGGTGGCGCTGCGGTTGGGTGTGTAGGCGTAACGCACAGGCGGTTGTCTGCGGAGCAACCGTTGCAGATGCGAATGAGGTGGATTACCTTCTTGCTTCGCAAGCCTTGGATCGCTTGAAGCATTGAAAGGATTTTCATGAAAAACCTACCTTGCGCGGTACGTGTCTTCCTTGCCCAGGCCAGCCGCTGATGCGCCTGTCGATGCTGTGCATGAGCACGCTGCTCGCTTCCTTTTCGGCAAGCGCCGAGCTGGAGATTCTACCGCTCAGTGGCAATACCCATATCCAGAAGGTCATTGAGAAAAGGGCGGTCTCGCCCACGGCCGAGCCAGAGAAGAACTCGACCTTTCCTGGTTTCGAGCAATTCAGTTCGATGATCACACTCGCCCAGGCGAGCGACAGAAGGCTGGCTCAAGCCGTCCGATTCAAATCGCAATCCCGAGCAGCGATCGAGAAGTTGCAATGTCGGCTGTCCAAAGAACTCCCCTCCGGGGTCGAGATGAAGGAGGGCGGCTTGAACGGCGTCATGTCGCTTTACTCGTGCGGCGATGATTATGTGGTGACCTACGAGACCCACTATGAGCGCGAGCTGACACAGCGCGTGGTGGTTTACGACGATGATTACGCCAAGCCTCAGGACCCCGGCAAGCCCCTGGTGAAAACGTCGGAAAAAGTAATGGGTGGGGTCAGGAGGACAGGATTGCGCTGGATGAATTCCACGCATGAGATCAGGTATGACATCTACGCCAATGTGCAGGGTGATGGTGCACTCGAGAAGGAACTGGCCACTGTCATCACCGAGGTTGCCATCGAGACCGCTAATCGATAGACCGCGAGCATTGTCTGTTGCGGCGCCGGATGCACCTGGCAGGCCAGCCGGTGCTCTCTTCTTTATCAGTCAAAAAGATATAAGCGTCTGCATAAAAGATATTGTTAAGGAATAAAAAATCTCGGTATTGTCGCCTCCACGCCAGCTAGCACAATACTGGCACCCTCTCTTCCGCCGTCGACGATGGCTGTGATTCGAATAAGGACTGCGCATGAAAAAGGCTTTGTTGTTGACTGCATTGGCAGCCGCTCTGTCGGTTGCAGGCTTCGCCCACGCCGGCCAGAAGCTGGTGGTTGCCGCCACCCCGGTGCCCCACGCCGAGATCCTCGAGCTGATCAAGCCAACCCTGGCCAAGGAAGGCGTGGACCTGGAAATCAAGGTGTTCACCGACTACGTGCAGCCCAACGTGCAGGTCGATCAGAAGCGTCTGGACGCCAACTACTTCCAGACCCTGCCCTACCTCAAGAGCTTCAACGAAGGTAAAGGCACCCACCTGGAAACCGTGATCGGCGTACACGTCGAACCGTTCGGTGGCTACTCGAAGAAGGTCAAGAGCCTGGCCGAGCTCAAGGACGGCGCCACCATCGCCATCCCCAACGAAGGCTCCAACAGTGGCCGTGCGCTGATCCTGCTGCAGAAGGCCGGGCTGATCGAACTCAAAGATCCGAAAAACGCCCTGGCCACGCCCAAGGACATCGCCAAGAACCCGCACAACTTCAAGTTCAAGGAGCTTGAGTCGGCCCTGCTGCCACGCGTGCTGGACCAGGTCGACCTGGACATGATCAACACCAACTATGCGCTGGAAGCCGGCCTGAACCCGGCCAAGGATGCCCTGGTGATCGAGGGTTCCGACTCGCCTTACGTGAACTTCCTGGTGGCGCGCCCCGACAACAAGGACAGCGACGCCATCCAGAAGCTGGCCAAGGCCCTGACCAGCCCTGAAGTGAAAGCCTTCATCGAGCAGAAATACAAAGGCGCGGTACTGCCGGCGTTCTGATTCGCCCGCTGTAGACCGCACGATGCAAAACGCCGACTCCGGTTACCGGGTCGGCGTTTTTTTTGAATGGGGTTTCAGCGTGGTGTGTTGACCGCGCGGCGCAGGGCCGTCAGCCATTTGATCAGTTCGCTGGGGTCGAGGGTCGGCTGGTCGCTGTTCATGGTGTTGTTTTCCTTGTGGGTTGAACGGCCCACGGGGCCGCGCACGACAGCTGTTTGATGGCGCGCGCGCGGGAAAGATCCCGCCTGCCACGAGGAAATTTGCGGTTAGTTTTTTGCGTGATATCAATATGCAATAAAGATATTTAAATAAATATTTTTATAGCTTTAGAGTATTACAAAAGTGCTTACCGGCACGCCCAACCCTAGCCGCCACCGCCCGTCTACCCTCGGGCCGGTTCGAGACCACCCCCATGCAGCGCACCCTGTTTCGGGCGCCGAGGCCACGCCGATGAGCTTCGACGTCGCATTCATCCTCAGCACATTGCCCGCGTTTCTCAAGGCCGTCGGGGTCACCCTGCAGGTCGGCCTGATCGCCATCGCCACCTCGCTGGTGGTGGCCGTGATCAACACCGCGATCCTGGTCTACCGCACGCCCTACCTGCAGCGTGCCGTGGGCCTGTACGTGGAGCTGGCACGCAACACGCCGCTGCTGATCCAGCTGTTTTTCGTGTACTTCGCGCTGCCCAGCCTGGGCCTGAAGATTTCCGGCTTCGCCGCCGCGATCATCACCATGACGTTTCTCGGCGGGGCCTACCTGACCGAGGTGCTGCGCGCCGGTGTCGAGGCGGTGCCCGCCGCACAACTGGAGTCCGGGCGCTCCATCGGGTTGTCCGAAGGCCAGCTGCTGCGCCACGTGATCCTGCCCCAGGCTGGCATCCTCAGCCTGCCGGCGCTGTTCGCCAACTTCATCTTCCTGCTCAAGGAAACCACCGTGGTGTCGGCGGTGGCGGTGCCCGAAATTCTCTACACCACCAAGAGCTACATCGCCCTGTACTACAAGACCTACGAAATGCTCGCGGTGCTGACGCTGATCTGCGTGCTGCTGTTCTTGCCGTTGTCGCTGCTGCTGAGCCGCCTGGAAAGGAGGTTGCAACATGGCCAGTTCGGGTCTTGAACTGCTGCTGGTGTCGCTGCCGCAACTGGCCCAGGGCGCCGCGCAAACCCTGTCGATCTCGGCCCTGGGCATCGCCTTCAGCACCCTGGGCGGGGTGCTCTACGGCGTGCTCGCCACCCTTGGCAAGCGCAGCGTGAACCTGGTGCTGCGGGTGTACCTGGAGCTGTTTCGGGCGATACCGGTACTGGTGTGGCTGTACCTGCTGTTCTTCGGCCTGCCGATCTTCTTTGCCGTGAGCATTCCCAGCTTCTGGTGCGCGGTGCTGGTGCTGTCGCTGTGGGGTGCCAGCGAGGTGGGCGAGGTGGTGCGCGGTGCACTGCATTCGCTGCCGCGCGGGCAACGCGAGGCGGGGCTGTCGATCGGCCTGGATGGCTGGCAGCTGTATGGCTACGTGCTGCTGCCCCAGGCACTCAAGCGCATGACCCCGCCGACCATCAACATCTACACGCGCATCATCAAGACCAGTTCGCTGGCGGTGCTGATCGGCGTGGTGGACGTGATCAAGGTGGGCCAGCAGATCATCGAGCGCACCTATGAGTCGGTGCTGATCTACGGCGCGCTGTTCCTGTTCTTCTTTTTCATCTGCTACCCGCTGTCGGCCGCCTCGCGGGCGCTGGAGCGGCGCTGGACACACGCATGAGCGCATTGATCGAGTTCAAGGGTTTCAACAAGTTCTTCGGTGAGCACCAGGTGCTCAAGGACATCGACCTGCAGGTGCGCAGCGGCGAAGTGGTGGTGATCCTGGGCCCTAGCGGCTGCGGCAAGAGCACCCTGCTGCGCTGCCTCAATGGCCTGGAAGTGGCCCACGGCGGCAGCCTGACACTGGCCGGTAAAGAGTTGCTGAGCAAGGCCACCGACTGGCGCCAGGTGCGCCAGCAGGTGGGCATGGTATTCCAGAGCTACCACCTGTTCGGCCACATGAGCGTGATGGAAAACCTGCTGCTCGGGCCGCTCAAGGTGCAGAAGCGCGAACGCCTCGAGGCCCAGGCCCAGGCCGAAGCACTGCTGGCGCGGGTGGGCCTGCTGGACAAGCGCGACGCCTATCCGCGCCAGCTTTCCGGTGGCCAGCAGCAGCGTATCGCCATTGTGCGTTCGCTGTGCATGAACCCGCAGGTGATGCTGTTCGACGAGGTGACCGCCGCCCTCGACCCGGAGATGGTCAAGGAAGTGCTGCAGGTGATCCAGGGCCTGGCCCGCGACGGCATGACCCTGTTGATCGTGACCCATGAAATGGCCTTCGCTCGCGCGGTGGCCGACCGCATCGTGTTCATGGAGGCCGGCAGGATCCTTGAACAGAGCCCCCCCGAGAGCTTCTTTACGAACCCGCAGACCGCACGCGCGCAGCAGTTCCTGGAGAAATTCTCCTTTGTCGAAAGCCTGCCCAAGACACCACACAAGGAACTGTCATGAAGACTGCCCACGCTTCAAAACTGCTGCTGTCGCTGTTCACCCTGGCCGTACTGGCCGGGTGCAACAAATCCGAAGCGCCGAGCAAGCCTGCCGCCAATGCCGCAGCGCCGGCCACCAGCTACCTGGAAACCATCAAGGCCCGCGACAAACTGATCGTCGGCGTGTTCACCGACAAGCCGCCATTCGGCTATGTGGATGAAAGCGGGCGCTATGTGGGTTTTGACACCGACATCGGTCGCGAGCTGGCCAAGTCGCTGCTGGGCGACGAGAACAAGGTCGAGTTCGTGGCCGTGGAGCCGGCTAGCCGCATTCCCTTCCTGCAGAGCGACAAGGTCGACCTGATTCTGGCCAACATGACCGTGACCCCGGAGCGCAAGGAAGCGGTGGAGTTCACCAACCCCAACCTGCGCGTGGCGGTACAGGCGCTGGTGCCCGAGGGCAGCGAGGTGAAGAAGCTCGAAGACCTGGCGGCCAAGACCACCATCGTCACCACCGGCACCACGGCGGACATCTGGCTGACCAAGAACCACCCGGACTGGAAACTGCTCAAGTTCGAGAAGAACTCCGAGTCGTTGCAGGCGTTGGCCAATGGCCGTGGCGATGCGTATGCGCAGGACAACCTGATCCTGTTCAGCTGGTCCAAGCAGAACCCGGGCTACCGCGTGCTGGACGAGAAGCTGGGCGAGGAAGCGCCGATTGCGCCGGCGGTGAAGAAGGGCAACATCGAGCTGCGTGACTGGGTCAACAGCGAGCTGGCGCGTCTGGGCGAGCAGAAGTACCTGCTCAAGCTGTATGACCAGTACGTGCGCAAGGAGCTTAGCGACGACACCAAGCCGGAGAGCGTGATCGTCGAGGGCGGCAAATGGCAGGGCTGAGGCCTTAGCACCGCGTTGCGTTCTTCGCCGGCAAGGCCGGCTCCTACACGTCCCTGTAGGAGCCGGCCTTGCCGGCGAATGGGCCGCAGCGGCCCCGCCTTCACTCCGGCCACCGCCACGCCGGCTCATCCAGCCGCCCTTGCCCCGCCCCCACCCCCCGCGTCTGCCCCAACGCCTTCTCCAGCACGATGCAGTTGCTCTGCGCATCCTGCTCCAGCGCCGCGATCAAACGCGATGCAGGCGACAGCACCCACCCCTCGCAACGTCGCCGCTGTGCTCAATTGCCCCCAGGACAAGCGGCACGCGGAACCCTGATCTACGCTAACAGTCGCATCTAGCAACTGCCCAGAACCCACGCAAGGAGCCCGCATGACGGTGTCGCCCCCCAACCTGATCGTCTGCCTGGGGCTTGCGCTGCTGCTTGGCTGCGGCGAGAAGAAAGCCGCCGCACCCGACCTGCCCAGGGTGGCGGTGCAACAGGTCAAGGCCGGCGACTTTGCAGCCTCCGTGACCCTCACCGGCGATGTCCAGGCACGGGTACAGGCCGACCTGTCGTTTCGCGTGGGCGGCAAGATCATCGAGCGCAACGTCGACGTGGGCGATCACGTCAGCGCCAATCAGGTGCTGGCGCGCCTGGACCCCAAGGACCTGCAAACCAATGTCGACTCGGCCAAGGCCGAGGTCTTCGCCGAACAGGCTCGCGTGACCCAGACTTCCGCCGCCTTCGTGCGCCAGCAGAAGCTGCTGCCCAAGGGCTACACCAGCCAGAGCGAATACGACGCGGCCCAGGCCGCCCTGCGCAGCAGCCAGAGCGCGCTCAAGGCCGCCCAGGCGCAACTGGCCAACGCCCGCGAACAACTGAGCTACACCGCGCTGATCGCCGAGGCGCCCGGGGTGATCACCGCGCGCCAGGCCGAGGTGGGGCAGGTGGTGCAGGCCACCGTGCCGATCTTCACCCTGGCCCGCGATGGCGAGCGCGACGCGGTGTTCAACGTCTACGAATCGCTGCTGATGGCGCCACCCACCCAGCAGGCGATCATCGTCAGCCTGCTCGACGACCCCAAGGTGCAAGCCAAGGGGCACGTGCGTGAAATCACCCCGACGGTCTCGGCGCAAAGCGGCACGGTGCAGGTCAAGGTGGGCCTGAGCGAGGTGCCGCCGGCCATGCAGCTGGGCTCGGTGGTGAGTGCCACCGCCAGGGCCGAGGGCACCCCGAGCATCGAGCTGCCGTGGTCGGCGCTGACCAAGGATGTGCATGACCCGGCGGTGTGGCTGGTGGGCCAGGACAACAAGGTCAACCTGCGCAAGGTCAAGGTGCTGCGCTACCTCACCGGCAAGGTGGTGGTGGGCGACGGCCTCAAGGGCGGCGAAACCGTGGTGATCGCGGGTGGGCAGCTGCTGCACCCGGACATGCAGGTGGAAGTGGCAGACCCAGCCGACATCGGGGTGACGCAATGAGAACCCTGTGGCTGATGTTCGCTTGTGTGTTGCTGACCGCCTGCGCCGATGACGAGTCGCCGCCCGAGCCGGTGCGCCCGGTGCTGTCCCAGGTGGTGCAGGCGCAGGACCAGGCGCGCCTGGGGCGCTTTGCCGGCTCCATCCAGGCGCGCTACGAAAGCACCCTGGGCTTTCGCGTGGGCGGGCGCATCGCCCGGCGCTGGGTGGATGTGGGCGCCACGGTGAAGGCCGGCGACACCCTGGCCACCCTCGACCCCACCGACCAGCAGAACCAGTTGCGTGCCGCCGAAGGCGACCTGGCCAAGGTGCAGGCGCAGTGGATCAACGCCCAGGCCAACGCCCGTCGTCAGCAGCAGCTGTTCGACCGGGGCGTGGGTGCCCAGGCCCAGCTGGACATCGCCCAGACCGACCTGAAGACTACCGGCGCCTCGCTCGAACAGGCCAAGGCGGCGGTCAACCAGGCCCGCGACCAGCTCGGCTACAGCACCTTGCAGGCCGACCACCCCGCCGTGGTCACTGCCTGGCAGGCCGAGGCCGGGCAGGTGGTCACCGCCGGCCAGGGCGTGGTCACGCTGGCGCGCCCGGACGTCAAGGAGGCGGTGATCGACCTGCCCGCAGGCCTGGCCGACGAACTGTCGGGCGAGGTGAAGTTCCTGGTGGCCGCGCAGCTCGACCCCAGCGTGAACACCAGTGCCGTGCTGCGCGAGATCGAGCCCCAGGCCGACGCGGCCACGCGTACCCGGCGCGCGCGCCTGACCCTGGCCGACACCCCCGAGGCCTTTCGCCTGGGCACGGCCATCAGCGTCACCCTGAGCTCGGCGATCCAACCGCGCAGCGAGCTGCCGTTGAGCGCCCTGCAGGAGGTCGACGGGCACACCCGGGTATGGGTCGTCGACCCGCAGCAGCATACGGTTTCATTGCGTGACGTGAAGGTCAGCGAGCGGCTGGACAACAGCGTGGTGCTCAGTGCCGGCCTGCAGCCGGGCGAGCGTGTGGTCACGGCGGGGGTCAACAGCCTCAAGCCTGGCCAGAAGGTAAAAATCGATGAGGAAGGCCCGCGATGAAAGGAAGCTTCAACCTGTCGGAATGGGCACTCAAGCACCAATCCTTCGTCTGGTACCTGATGTTCGTCGCGTTGCTGATGGGGGTGTTTTCCTATTTCAACCTGGGCCGTGAGGAGGACCCCTCGTTCACCATCAAGACCATGGTCATCCAGACCCGCTGGCCCGGCGCCACCCAGGACGAGACCCTGCTGCAGGTCACCGACCGCATCGAGAAGAAACTCGAGGAACTGGACTCGCTCGACTACGTGAAAAGCTACACCCGGCCCGGCGAGTCGACGGTGTTCGTCAACCTGCTCGATACCACCAAGGCTGGCGACATCCCGCAGATCTGGTACCAGGTGCGCAAGAAGATCCAGGACATCCGCGGCGAGTTCCCCCAGGGCATCCAGGGCCCCGGCTTCAACGACGAGTTCGGCGATGTGTTCGGCTCGGTATATGCGTTCACCGCCGATGGCATCTCGATGCGCCAGCTGCGCGATTACGTCGAGCAGGTACGTGCAGAAATCCGCGAGGTGCCGGGGCTGGGCAAGGTCGAGATGATCGGCCAGCAGGACGAGGTGCTGTACCTGAACTTTTCCACCCGCAAGCTGGCGGCCCTGGGTATCGACCAGCGTCAGGTGGTGCAGGCGTTGCAGGCGCAGAACGCGGTGACCCCGGCCGGGGTGATGGAGGCCGGCCCCGAGCGCATCTCGGTGCGCACCACTGGCCAGTTCGCCTCGGAGAAAGACCTGGAGCAGGTCAACCTGCGCCTGGACGACCGCTTCTATCGCCTGGCCGATATCGCCGAGATCAGCCGCGGCTACGCCGACCCGCCCACGCCGATGTTCCGCTACGACGGCAAGCCTGCCATCGGCCTGGCCATCGGCATGAAGAAGGGCGGCAACATCCAGGCCTTCGGCAAGCAGTTGCACGAGCGCATGGAGGCCGCCACCGCCGACCTGCCGGTGGGCGTGGGCGTGCACACCGTGTCGGACCAGGCGGTGGTGGTCGAGGAGGCCGTGGGCGGCTTTACCAGTGCGCTGTTCGAGGCGGTGGTGATCGTGCTGGTGGTCAGTTTCATCAGCCTCGGAGTGCGTGCCGGGCTGGTGGTGGCCTGCTCGATTCCTTTGGTGCTGGCCATGGTGTTCGTGTTCATGGAGTACAGCGGCATTACCATGCAGCGGATCTCCCTCGGCGCGCTGATCATCGCGCTGGGCCTGCTGGTGGATGATGCGATGATCACCGTGGAGGTGATGGTCACGCGGCTGGAGAAGGGCGAGAGCAAGGAGCAGGCGGCCACGTTCGCCTACACCTCCACCGCCTTCCCGATGCTCACCGGCACCCTGGTGACGGTGGCGGGTTTCGTGCCCATCGGCCTGAACGCCAGCTCTGCGGGCGAGTACACCTTCACCCTGTTTGCGGTGATCGCCGTGGCGCTGCTGGTGTCGTGGGTGGTGGCGGTGCTGTTCGCGCCGGTGCTGGGGGTGCACCTGCTCAGCGCCAAGGTCAAGGCCCACGACGCCGAGCCCGGGCGTATCGGTCGCGGTTTCAACCATGGCCTGCTGTGGTGCATGCGCCACCGCTGGATCACCATCATCGGCACCGTGGTGCTGTTCGCCCTGGCGGTGTTCAGCATGCGCTTCGTGCAGAACCAGTTCTTTCCGTCCTCGGACCGTCCGGAGATCCTGGTGGACCTCAACCTGCCGCAGAACGCCTCCATCGACGAGACGCGCAAGGCGGTGGACAAGCTGGAGGCGACCCTCAAGGACGACCCGGACATCGTGCGCTGGAGTACCTACATCGGTCAGGGCGCGATCCGTTTCTACCTGCCGCTGGACCAGCAGCTGGAGAACCCGTACTACGCCCAGCTGGTGATCGTGAGCAAGGGCCTGGAGTCGCGCGAGGCGCTCACGGCGCGCCTGAAGGAGCGCCTGCGCAAGGACTTCGTCGGCATCGGCAGCTACGTGCAGTCGCTGGAGATGGGCCCGCCGGTGGGGCGGCCGATCCAGTACCGGGTCAGCGGCAAGGACATCGACCAGGTGCGCAAGCATGCGATCGAACTGGCGGCGCTGCTCGATGGCAACTCCCATGTGGGCGAGATCATTTACGACTGGAACGAGCCGGGCAAGGTGCTGCGCATCGACATTGCCCAGGACAAGGCGCGCCAGCTTGGGCTGTCGTCCGAGGACGTGGCCAACCTGATGAACGGCATCGTCAGCGGCTCGCCGGTGACCCAGGTGAACGATGACATCTACCTGATCGACGTGATCGGGCGCGCGGTGGACAGCGAGCGTGACTCGCCGCAGACCCTGCAGAACCTGCAGATCGTCACGCCCAGCGGCACCTCGATTCCATTGCTGGCGTTTGCCACGGTGCGTTACGAGCTGGAGCAGCCGCTGGTGTGGCGGCGTGACCGCAAGCCGACCATCACGGTCAAGGCGGCGGTGCGTGACGAGATCCAGCCGACTGACCTGGTGGCGCAGCTCAAGCCGCAGATCGACGAGTTTGCGCGTAAGTTGCCGGCCGGTTATCAGGTGGCGACGGGGGGCACGGTGGAGGAGAGCGGCAAGGCCCAGGGGCCGATTGCCAAGGTGGTGCCGTTGATGCTGTTTCTGATGGCGACGTTCCTGATGATTCAGCTGCACAGTGTGCAGAAGCTGTTCCTGGTGGCGAGCGTGGCGCCGCTGGGGTTGATTGGCGTGGTGCTGGCGCTGATCCCCACGGGTACGCCGATGGGGTTCGTGGCGATACTGGGCATTCTGGCGCTGGCGGGGATCATCATCCGCAACTCGGTGATCCTGGTGACGCAGATCGATGCGTACGAGGCCGATGGGTATGCGCCGTGGGATGCGGTGGTGGAGGCCACGGACCATCGTCGCCGGCCGATTCTGCTAACGGCGGCGGCGGCGAGCCTGGGCATGATTCCGATTGCGCGGGAAGTGTTCTGGGGGCCGATGGCCTACGCGATGATTGGCGGCATCATTGTCGCCACGTTGCTGACCTTGCTGTTTTTGCCGGCGCTGTATGTGGCCTGGTACAAGATCAAGGAGCCGCAGCGCGAGTAATGGCCCGCTCGCTGGCCGGCCTGCCCCTGTAGGAGCCGGCCTTGCCGGCGAAAGCCGTTGCACGGTTCAAAGCCAGATGGCATCCCAGTGCGGATAGTCCCCGATGTTTTGCACGAGCCCGGCCCGTAGAGGATTGGCCACGATGTAACGTGCCACTGCCTGGACATCCTCATCCTTGCGCAGCGCGCGATCGTGAAAGCCGTGTTGCCAAAGACGACCTTTTCGATGGAATGTCTTGTTCACCAGGCAGGTACTGCGGGATTTGATCCTGCGCATCAGCGACGCCAAAGTGCCGTGTTGCAGTTCGATCAGCCAATGCAGGTGATCTGGCATTAGCACCCAGGCCAGTGACTTGGCCAGGCGCTGGTGCTGGGCGTACTGCAGTTGCTCGACCATCAGGCGGGCGATTTGGAAGTCGCTGAAAATCGGGTGCCGGTTCTCGATCACACTGGTGAGCAGGTACAGCCTGCCGGGTTCGGAGAACCGGCCGCGCCGCAGGAGGTGAGCGTTTGAACGATCCATGTCAGTTTCCTTGAAAGGTAGAGATTTCAAGGTAGCTGTGGCGTTGTTGGTGAGACGTATGGCTTTGGTTCTTAATGTGTTCGGCCTGGCCTCTTCGCCGGCAAGGCCGGCTCCTACAGGTAGGGCGTCGTCTGTAGGAGCCGGCGTTGCCGGCGAAGCAGCCTACGCTGTCCAACGCCTGGCCGTTTCATCCTGGCTGTGCGGGCAGCTGTCGAAGGTTTAGGTAGTTGGTTATTGATGTGTTCTGGCTGGCCTCTTCGCCGGCAAGGCCGGCTCCTACGGGTAGGGCGGCGTTTGTAGGAGCCGGCGTTGCCGGCGAAGCGATCACCGCTTGTTCAACCCCCGCGCCAACCGGTCCCCGCCCAGCTGGATCAACGCCACCAGCACCACCAGCATCACGATCACCGTCAGCATGATCTGGCTGTCGAAGCGCTGGTACCCGTACCGGTACGCGATGTCCCCCAACCCTCCGGCACCAATCGCACCAGCCATCGCCGACGAATTGATCATGGTCACCAGGGTGATGGTGAAGCCGCCCACGATGCCTGGCAGCGCCTCGGGCAACAGCACATGCCAGACGATGTGCCAGCGCCGGCACCCCATCGCCTGCGCCGCCTCGATCAGCCCATGATCCACCTCGCGCAGGCTCACCTCGGCAATGCGCGCAAAAAACGGTGTGGCCGCAATCGTCAGCGGTACCACCGCCGCCCACACGCCATACGTGGTGCCCACGATCAGCCGCGTGAACGGGATCAACGCCACCATCAGGATCAGAAACGGTATCGAGCGGAACAGGTTGACGAACGCCCCCAGCACGCGGTTCACCAGCGGCGCCTCGTAGATGCCGCCCTTGCCGCTGGTTACCAGGATCACCGCCAGCGGAATGCCCGCCAGCAACGCGATCAGCGACGACACGCCCACCATCAGCAGGGTGTCGAGCACCCCCTGCAACAATCGATCAAACCACATAGCCCAGCACCTCCACCTGCGCCGCCCACTGGCGCGCCCGTTCGATCACCTGCGCATGCCCGTGCGCCGAGTTGGCCACCGACACCACCAACTGCCCCAGCGCACGTTCCTGGATCGGTTCGATACCGCCCTGCAGCAGGCTCACCTGGCCGCCCAGCAACGCGAACAGCGTCGACAGTTCCGGTGCCTCGCGGTCGCGCCCGCTGACGCGCAGGCGCAGTACCAGCGCGGCCTGCGCATTCGGCGCCTCGGGCAGCAGGCGGGCCTGCAGGTGCTGCGGCAAGGCTGGCTGCAGAGGGGCCAGCAAGGTCTTGCTGACCGCGTGCTGCGGGTCGCCGAACACCTGCCACACCGCCCCCTGCTCGACGATGCGCCCGCGCTCGAGCACCACCACGCGATGGCAGATATCGCGGATCACCGCCATCTCGTGGGTAATCAGGATGATGGTCAGGCCCAGGCGCTGGTTGATGTCGCGCAGCAGCGCCAGGATCGAGCCGGTGGTCTCCGGGTCCAGCGCCGAAGTGGCCTCGTCGCACAGCAGTATCTGCGGGTCGTGCACCAGCGCGCGGGCAATCCCCACGCGCTGCTTCTGCCCGCCCGACAACTGCGCCGGGTACACCCCGTGCTTGTCCTGCAGGCCCACCAGCTCCAGCAGTTCGGCCACCTTGCGCTGGCGCTGGGCCTTGGGCACGCCGGCCACCTTCAGCGGCAGTTCGACGTTCTGCCACACGGTCTTGGCCGACATCAGGTTGAAGTGCTGGAAGATCATGCCGATGCGTCGGCGCAACGCCACCAGGTGGTCCTCGTTGTGCTCGCCGATGTCGACCTGGTCGATCAGCACCCGGCCGCTGCTGGGTTGCTCCAGGCGGTTGAGGGTGCGGATCAGCGACGATTTGCCCGCGCCGCTGCGGCCGATGATGCCGAAGATCTCGCCGCGCTGGATGTTCAGGTCGATGTCCGCCAGCGCCGCCGTGGCCTGCCCGGGGTAGGTCTTGTTGACGCCGATCAGGCGCACTTGCGCGCTGTTCAACTCAGGGTGCAGCGCGTGCCGTGGCGCGGGCTGCGCAGGTGGGCTGGGGTGCGCCGTCTGGCGGGCGGTGGCAGCACTCATCTCAGCTCTCCCAGCCCGGCTGGTAGAGCTTGCCGTAGGCTTTGTCGAGGGCTGCGCGCACCACCGGCGAGTGCTGGTAGATATCCACGAACCTGGCCAGGCGCGGGTCGTCCTTGCTCTGCGGGCGGATCACGAACTGGATCACGTATTCCTTGTGCTCCACGCCGTCGAACATCAGCGCCGAACCTGCATCGAAGGTGTTGGCCAGGCGGATGTAGTGCGGGTAGCCCTGCACCAGGTCGGCGTCGTCATAGGCACGTACCAGTTGCACGGCCTCGACCTGCAGGATTTTGAGCTTTTTCGGGTTGGCGACGATGTCGTCCTCGGTGGCCTTGTAGCCCACCCCCGGCTTGAGCGTGATCAGGCCGGCCTTGGCCAGCAGTTGCAGGCCGCGTCCGCCGTTGATCGGGTCGTTGGCGATGGCGGCGGTGGCGCCCTGGGGCAGCTCGTCGAAGCTTTTGTACTTTTTCGAGTACAGCCCGACGTTGTTGATGATGCCCGGTGCATATGGCACCAGCGTCGAGCCCGCCGCGGCGTTGGCGTTTTCCAGAAACGGGATGTGCTGGAAGTAGTTCACGTCGAGGTCGCCGGCGGCGAGGCTGACGTTGGGCGCGATCCAGTCGCTGAACTCCACCAGTTCCACCTTGAGGCCCTGCTTCTTGGCCTCGTCCACGGCCGCTTCCAGGGCCGGGGCGAAGGCTGCGGTGGTGCCGACCTTGAGCGGTGCATCGTTGGCATGGGCGCCACCGATCAGGCCGAGGGCCAGGGCCAGGGCCGCGACAGGGCGGGCCAGAAATGTCTTAAGCATGCGGTTGCGCTCCAGTCGGGTTGAGGGTGCGATAGCCCGCGCCGGTATGGTCGGCGGGCAGGTGCGGGCCGGCGGCGAAGAGTTTTTCGCGCAGGCTGCCGTCGGTGTAGGCGGTCTTGTACGAACCGCGACGTTGCAGCTCGGGGATCACCAGGTCGATGAAGTCCTCATAGCTTTCCGGGGTGACGGTGCGGGCCAGGTTGAAGCCGTCCAGGCCGGTCTCCTCGATCCAGCGCTCCAGTTCGTCGGCAACCTGGGTCGGCGAGCCGACCAGGGTGATGTAGCGCCCGCCCAGGGCGTGCTGGTCGAGCAGCTTGCGCCGGGTCCAGTCGTTGTTCTGCAGGTGCTTGGTGGCGGACTGGATGGCGTTGCTCTTGACGTACTGGATCGGCTCGTCCAGGTCGTATTCGGCAAAGTCGATGCCGGTGGAGCTGGCAAAGTGCGCCACGCCGGCCTCGGGGCTGGCATGGCGCAGGTACTCGGCGTGCTTGGCGCGGGCCTGCTCCTCGGTGCGGGCCACGATCACGGTGAGGCCCATGAACACCTTCACCGCGTCGCCATCACGCCCGGCCGCCGTGGCCGCGGCGCGCACCTTGTCGACCTGGGCGCGGGTCGCGGCCTTGTTCTGGCCACTGATGAACACGCATTCGGCATGCTGCCCGGCAAACGCCAGGCCACGCTCGGAGGCGCCGGCCTGGAACAGCACCGGGGTGCGCTGTGGCGACGGTTCGCACAGGTGATAACCCTCCACCCGGTAGAATTCGCCGTGGTGCTGCACCTTGTGCACCTTGGCCGGGTCGGCGTACACGCGCTGTTCGCGGTCATTGCGCACGGCGTCGTTTTCCCAGCTGCCTTCGAGCAGCTTGTACAGCACCTGCAGGTACTCGTCGGCCTGGTCGTAGCGCCGGTCATGCTCGGGCTGCGCGTCCAGGCCCATGGCCTTGGCCGCGCTGTCGAGGTAGCCGGTGACGATGTTCCAGCCCACCCGACCATTGCTCAGGTGGTCGAGGGTCGAGAGCCTGCGGGCGAACAGGTACGGCGGCTCGTAGGTGAGGTTGGCGGTGAGGCCGAAACCCAGGTGGCGGGTGACCGCGGCCATCGCCGAAACCAGCAGCAGCGGGTCGTTGACCGGCAGCTGGATGGACTCCTTGAGGGGCACATCGACCGACTGCTGGTACACGTCGTACACCCCGACGATGTCGGCGATGAACAGGCCGTCGAACAGCCCGCGCTCGAGCAACCGCGCCAGGTCGGTCCAGTACTCGAGGGTCTTGTACCGGGTCGAGGTGTCGCGCGGGTGCGTCCACAGGCCGTGGTTGATATGCCCCACGCAGTTCATGTTGAACGCGTTGAGCAGGATCTTCTTTTTCGCCATCAGATGGTGCCCCGCAACGGTGGGTTTTCATCGTTGAGGTAGAAGTTGCCGATGGCGTGGTACTTCCAGCGCACCGGGTCGTGCAGGGTGTGCACGCGGGCGTTGCGCCAGTGGCGGTCCAGGCCGTGTTCGGCCAGGGTGGCCTGGCTGCCGGCCAGTTCGAACAGCGTGCTGCCGGCGGCCAGGGAGATCTCGGTACTGATGGCGCGTGCCTCGGCCACGGCGATGGAGGCCGCCGCGACGGTGTCGGCATTGGTCTCGGCCTGGGCTCGGTCGAGGTATTCGCCGGCGCGTTCGAGCAAGGCTTCGGTGGCATGCAGGCGGATCGCCAGGTGACCGAAGGACTTGAGCGTCAACGGGTCGTCGACTGCCTTGTCGATACCCGAGTCGATCCATGGCCGGGTGCGCGTGCGCACAAAATGCAGGGCATCTTCATAGGCGGCGCGGGCGATGCCGGTGTCGATGGCGGCGTGCAGAATCTGCGCCAGCGGGCCGACCGGGGTCGGGCGCTCGAAGGCGCTCTGGAACGGCACCACATCGTCGGCCTCGACACGCACGTTGTCGAACACCACCGAGCCACTGCCGGTGGTGCGCTGGCCGAAGCCGCTCCAGTCGTCGATCACGTCGAGCCCGGCGCTGTCGGCGGGCACGAAGGCCAACTGTTGCACGCCCTGTTCGTCGATCACCGAGGTGGGGATGCGCTGCGCGTACAGCGCGCCAGTGGCGTAGAACTTGCGGCCGTTGATGCGGTAGCCGTCACCGTCACGGGTGAGGGCGGTGGTGCGGTCGTGGGCGGTCTTGGTGCCCAGTTCGGCCAGGGCGTTGCCGAAGCGCCTGCCGGCCAGCACCTCGGCGTACAGGCGTGCCTGCTGCTGCGGGCTGCCGTTCACGCGCAGCACTTCAAGGGCGTAGAAATGGTTCTGCGGGATCTGCCCCAGCGAGGCGTCGGCCTGGGCGATACGGGCGATGACCTTGGCCAGGGTGACGTTGGACACGCCCGCGCCACCGAAGGCTTTCGGCACGCTGATGCCCCACAGGCCCGAGCGCGAGAACAGCGCCAGTTCCGGGTGCGGCAGGCGGCGTTCGCGATCGCGCTCGATGCTGTCGCGGCGCAGTTGTTCGGCAATCTGTTCGGCAGTTTCCAACGCCTGGGCATCAGAAGAGATGACCGCCACGAGATCGTGCGGTTGCGGCAATAGGCTCATGAGAGGGCTCCAGTGGTCTGGTCAGATCCAGGAATGCCGGGCAGGCAGGGTCGCGTTGAGGTGGTAGGCGCCCACGGCGTGGTACTTCCAGCGCACCGGGTCGTGAAGGGTGTGCACGCGGGCGTTGCGCCAGTGCCGGTCGAGGTTGAACTCGGCCAGGGTGGCGCGGCTGCCCGACAGCTCGAACAGCTTCTCGCTGGCCTGCAGGGCAATCTCGGTGGTCAGCACCTTGGCTTCGGCCACGGCAATCGAGGCACGTGCGGCAGCGGCGGCGTCGATGGGCGCGGCGTTGACCTCGTCGAGCACGCGCGCGGCGCGGCCGAGCAGCGCCTGGGCGGCATGCAGTTCGAGGGTCAGGCGGCCGATGTCGGCAATCACATAGGGGTCGTCACTGGCGCGATCGACCTTGGCGTCGACCCACGGCCGCGCGCGTTCGCGCACGAAGCTGATCGCATCGGCCACTGCGGCCTCGGCGATGCCGGCGTCGATGGCGGCCTGCACCAGCTGCGAGGCGGCGCCCTGGATGTTGGGGCTGTCGGCCTGGCGCCAGTTGTCGAGCACCAGCTCCGCGTCCACCGGCACTTCGTTGAGCAGCACCGTGCCGCTGGCGGTGGTGCGCTGGCCGAAGCCGGACCAGTCGTCGACGATACGCAGGCCCGGGCTGCCACGGCGCACGAAGGCCATGACCTGGCGCCCGTCGTCGTTCAGGGCCTTGACTGCCACCCAGTGGGCGAACAGCGCGCCGGTGGAATAGAACTTCTGCCCGGTGAGCAGAAAGTGATCGCCCTGGCGCACGGCGCGGGCCTTGAGTTCGAGGGTGTTCTTGCTGCCGCGCTCGGGGCCGGCATTGCCGATGCGCCAGCCGTCGAGCACCGACTTGAACAGCAGGTGCTTCTGGCGTTCGTTGCCGGTGTTCTTGACCTGCTGGAGGATGCCGAACTGGTTCTGCGGGATCTGCCCCAGGGCCGGGTCGGCCGCACTGATGATGCGGAACACCTCGGCGATGGTGGCGAAGGAAACGTCCGGCCCGCCGTGCTCGCGCGGGATGCTGATGCTGCCCAGGCCGCTGCGGGTGAACTGCTCGATCTCGGCCCACGGCAGCTTGCGCTGCTGGTCGCGGCGGGCGGCCTGCAGGCGCGCGGCGGTGGCCAGTTCATGGGCGGCCTCCAGGGCCTCTGCGTCATTGCGCAGGACCTTGGCCGGCAGCAGTAATGGGGCGTTGTCCAGATCGCTGTGGACTGCGTCGTGTACCAAGCTGGACATCAGTACCGCTCCTTGGCTGCACTCAATGCCCTGGCGTTGCGCACTGGGGTGATTGTGTTCCTGACCATACCTACCTCACGTATTGGAAACGTCGCCGTGATCGATATGGGCGACAGAAATGCGCTGGTCCGGTGGTCCGGTCTATATACCCTAAGCGTGTATAAAAATTAAATAAACTAACCTTTAGGAATATGCATAGAAGTGCCTCCGCGGCCCTTGGCCGAACACCCGCAGGCGCACGGCCGGGGCCCACTGCGAGCAGTTGCCGACCTTGTCCAGAATGCAGTAGCTGGCGTCCAGGTGCTCGTCGTTGCCGGCTTCCAGCAGCACTTGGGTCGGGATCAGGCCCTGTATCGGGCAGCCGATACCGTCGCCGGGCAGTGGCGCCAGGTCGATGCGCAGGTCGGCCCAGCGCAGGGTGATCGCATCGCCTTCGGCCATGTGCCGGTACGGCGCGATGTTGAACGGTACACCCTGCCCGCAGCGGCTCAGATCCAGCCCTTGGCGCAGCAGCCGGCCAGGCAGGCGCAAGGGCGTCAGGTGCGGGTTCTCCGGGGTGGTCACGTAGCCGCCGGGGCAGTTCAGCTTGACCGCTACCTGCAATGGCGCGGAGCGTCGCGGGTGCTGGCCGGGCTGGAGCAGGCGGTAGTGCAGGGTGTTGAGCCCCGGGTAGAGCATCTGCCTGGGTACGGCGAGGGCGATCGAGGTGCCGGGCTCGCCGGCGCGCAGTAGATGCGCGGCCACGTAGCGGTTGCCCCAGAACAGCTCCAGCAGGTCGCCGGCCTGCAGGGTCGGTGCGGTCTGGATGCTGGCTTGCAGGTGGCTGGCGGTGTGCACGCCAATGCCATGGGGCGCGATATGGAGCAGGGCGGGGGGCGGCAGTTCAGATCCTTTGGCTGCGCGGTGCATGGTCCGTTTCCTTGTGCGGGTGGTGGCACGAGGCTTTGGTTATTGGCTGGATCGGCAGGTGAGTCAAGGTGCCCGATGGCCGTGACCGGGCAGTCGGCAGCGCTTCAGAGCGGTCCTACCCGAAGCGGCATGGGGGCTGTGGATAAACTCGGATTTGTCTGTGCTCGGGCGGCAGATAAAAATACAGGGTTGACATTAGGTTATTCTTGGATGATCGTGTGTCCACGATTCATGGACTGTGGACAAAAATCTGGCCATGCTTAAAAGTCAGGATTTACTGTTGATGTTCAAGATCGCCAGCCTTCATGCGCAGGATGCTCTGTCGGGCTCCTCGAGTATTGCCTGGGGGGGGTTGTCTTCCATTGATCTTCTCGACGAAGACTGTGTGCAGGAGCCACAGGCCATTTCGACTCCGCCGCGTGATGAATTGTGGAGCGACATATCGGTCACGATCAAACGCATCATCGATGCAGAGTCATTCGGCTGGGCCGGGTGGCAGGCTGTTGACGATACTGTCTCAGTGAAATCAGAGGCGAGTTGGGCGGACCGCTATACCGTCAGGGCACTCTCTGGTGCGCTGGGGCTCAGCAAGAGCGAAATCTCGAATTCGTTGGCTCGGTGCCGAGAGGCCGGGCTGGTAAAAAACGATTATGAAACGTCGTTGCCCAAGGTTAACCGACTTGCTTTGCTGCGCATCACCGAGCATGCCCTCAAGTACTTCTTTCCAGCCAGAATCGGGACGCTGGTGCGGGGTATTCCCACAGGTTTTTCCGCTCCGGTGCTTTCCAGGCATCTCAAAAGCGCTGGCAGTGTCATCTATGTATGGCCCGACCCGCAGGGGACCGAACGGGGGCAGGCTGTCGAGCCGCTGTACAAGAGCGTGCCTGCAGCGGTGAAAGCTGACCGAACGCTTTACCACTATATGGCGCTGGTGGACTCCATCAGGATGGGTGGGCCACGCGAAGTCGAAGTTGCCGTTCAGCTTCTCAAAAAAGGTATGAGTCTTTGAATTCCGCCTCTGAACATAACTACGCGATGTTGAGTGCTGTTGCTGAAGGCTTGGGCGATGAGCTCTTGAAGGAGGTCGCTTTCGTGGGCGGCTCTACCACCTGGCTGCTGTGCACAGATGACATCGTGTTGGACGATATCCGCAGTACAGATGACGTTGACCTGGTCATTGAACTTGGCGGAATTGCCGATTGGGAAAGGCTGACCGAGCGCTTGGCGATTCAGGGTTTCAAGATCACAGCAGAGCGGAGCGATGTGACCTGCCGGTTCGTGTTCAATGACGTGACAGTCGACGTTATGCCGTCTGTCGAGGCGGTTCTGGGTTATGAAAACCGTTGGTTTGTAGACGGCCTGGCGAACGCCGATATCGTCACTCTTCCCAGCGGAATCGCAATAAAAATATTCAAGCCGGCATATTTTGTCGCCACAAAACTTGAAGCCTTCAAAGGCCGTGGCAACGGTGATGCTTTCCACAAGGACGTCGAAGATATCGTTCTTGTGGTGGATGGTCGCGAGCGGTTGCTGGAGGAGGTGGCCCAGGCAGATCACGTGTTGCGCACGTATATTGCGTCCGGCATTGCCGCGTTGCTGGGCATTGCTTCATTTGAGTATGTCATCGAAAGCCTGCACTCAGTTCGTGCGAACCCAGGCCGCGGAAAGCTGATTCATGACCGCCTGAAGCAGCTGAGCAACGTCGCGTGATCTTCTTTTCTCGGACTGTGAAAGGACAGGCCAGAGAGGATAACCGTGATGCGCTGGGCGCTTTGTTTGATGGGGTTCGTGGTGTTTTCGTCATAGCCGATGGTACGTCCAGGCCCGGAAGTGGCGACTTGGCGCGCACACTGACCAATCATCTGATCAATGACTACCAGAACAGGCTGGCGCAGGGTTTTTCTGATTCGAGCCGTGAGTCCGTTGCATTGCTGCTCCGAGGGCTGATGCAAGACGCACACGCTTCACTTTATTCCAATGGGTTTGAAGGATCGGCCAGTTACCTGGTCGCTGTCGTTGTTGCAGGTTTTCTTGCCGTTGCCTATGAGGGTGACTGCTGCGCTGGCGTAGTGATGTCTGGCGGCACTGTCAGTTGGCTCACTGCGCCTCACTGCCTTGCTAACTGGCGGCGAGATCGCAGCCACCGGCAACTGGCGACGGACTCGGGCCGACATCACATAAGCCGCTGTTTCAAAGCGAGAAAACAGCCTGACCCGGAAATCGTCACCAGGGCGATGGGAAAAGGTGAAAAGCTGGTGTTGGCAACGGATGGATTCTGGGCTGATCTGAGTGACAGGGTTCAGGCTCGATTGCTTGAGGCCGATTGGACCGCCGCTCCCGAGGTTGATGACGATGCAAGCTGGGTCGTCGTGCAAATGCCTGCCTGAAGCTTCGAGCAGAACTCGGCGATTTAGACGTGGCCCTGCGCGCCGAGAAACTTGCCCAGAAACTGGCGTGTGCGTTCTTCCTTTGGCGCGGCGAACAGGGCCTTGGCCTCGCCCTGTTCGACGATCACGCCCTTGTCGAAAAAGATCACCCGGTTGGCCACGTCGCGGGCGAAGTTCATTTCGTGGGTGACGATGATCATGGTGCGGTTTTCCTGGGCCAGGCCGCGAATGGTCGCCAGCACCTCGCCCACCAGCTCGGGGTCCAGCGCCGAGGTGGGCTCGTCGAACAGGATCACCTGCGGCTCCATGGCCAATGCCCTGGCAATGGCCACGCGCTGTTGCTGGCCACCGGACAGGCGCCGTGGGTAGGCATCCTCCTTGCCCGCCAGGCCGACCTTGGCCAGCAGCGCACGGCCCAGGGCCAGGGCCTTTTCGCGGGGTGCCTTCTTGACCACTAGCGGCCCCTCGATGACGTTCTCCAGGGCGGTGCGGTGCGGGAACAGGTTGAAGTTCTGGAACACGAAACCGACCTGCTGGCGCAGGTGGCGAATCAACGTGGCCTGCTTGGCCAGCGGGCGGTCGCCGTCGATCTCGATGTCGGCCACACGAATGCGTCCGCTGCTGGGGGTCTCCAGCAGGTTCAGGCAGCGCAGGAAGGTGGTCTTGCCCGAGCCGCTGGGGCCGATGATGGCGATCACTTCACCGGCCTCGACTGTCAGGCTGATGTCGTCGAGCACGGTCAGGCCGTTGAACTGCTTGCTCAGGCGGGTGACTTCGATCATGCCTCAGGGCTCCAGGTCATGGCGGTTGACCCGCGCTTCCAGACGGTTCTGCAGGTGGGCCAGCGCGCTGGCCAGCACCCAGTAGATCAGGGCGGCGGCCAGGTACATGGTGAAGATCTCGAAGGTGCGTGCGGTAATCAGCTGGGCCTGGCGGAACAGCTCCGGCACCTGGATGGTGGCGGCCAGCGCGGTGTCCTTGACCAGCGAGATGAAACTGTTGCCCAGCGGCGGCAGGGCGGTGCGCGCCGCCTGCGGCAGGATCGCGCGGCGCATCGCCTGGCCGCGGGTCATGCCGATGCTGGCGGCGGCCTCCCACTGGCCGCGGTCGATGGAGCTGATCGCGGCGCGCAGGATTTCACAGGCATAGGCGGCCATGTTCAGCGAAAACCCGATCAGCGCCGCGGGCAGCGGGTCCAGCTCGATGCCCAGCTGCGGCAGGCCGTAATAAATCATGAACAGCTGCACCAGCAGCGGCGTGCCGCGAAAAAACGACACATAGACCCGTGCCGTCCAGCTCAGCAGCTTGATCGCAGACAGGCGCATCAGCGCCAGGCCGAAGCCGATCAACAGGCCGAAGAACATCCCGCCCAGGCTCAGGAACACCGTGAAGTAGGCGCCCTTGAGCAGAAAGGGCGCGCTGTCCAGGGCCAGCTGCAGGCTCTCTTCGATCATTGCGTCACGTCAGCACTGAAATACTTCTCGGAAAGCTTTTTCAGCGTGCCGTCGGCGCGCAGTTTGTCGAGGGCCTTGTTGATCGCGTCGAGCAGTTCCGGCTCGCCCTTGCGCAGGGCCACGCCGGCTTCCTGGCGCGAGAAGGCGTCGCCGGCGGCGATGGTGTCCTTGGCTTTTCTGGCGTATTCCAGTGCCGCCAGGCGGTCGATCAGGATGGCGTCGATGCGGCCCACGCGCAGGTCCTGGAACTTGCTCGGGTCATCGTCGTAGGTCTTGATGATGGCCTTGGGCACGTTGTCCTTGAGCCATTGCTCGTAGTTGGTGCCCAGGCCCACGCCCACCTTCTTGCCGGCCAGGTCCTGTGCGGTCTTGATGGTGTCCTTGTTCTTGGTCAGCACCAGGGCCTGGATGCCGGAAACGGTGTAGGGCTCGGAGAAGTCGTATTTCTTCTTGCGCTCGTCGGAGATGGTCACCTGGTTGACCACGATGTCCAGGCGCTTGGATTCAAGGGCGGCGAGGATGCCGTCCCACTTGGTCGGCTGCAGCCTGGCCTTGACCCCGAGTTCCTTGGCCAGGGCCTCGGACAGCTCGACCTCGAAGCCGGTCAGCTTGCCGTCGGTGTCGACGAAGCTGAACGGCGGGTAGGTGCCCTCCAGGCCGACACTGATGCTGCCGCTGTCCTTGATCTTCTGCAATTGCTCGCCGGCGACCGCCTGGCCAAGCAGGCCCAGGCCAAGTACCAGGGCAGCCCCTGTGCCCAGCAACTGTTTACCGAATACGGAAATCGTCATGACTGGCCCCGCTGATATCAATTAAGCCGTTATTGGTTGACTGCTCCAGACCTCAGGGTAGGCGAATAATGCAGGAGCCCCACCGGTATGCAGAAAAATCAGCGGGCCGTCGTCGAAACGCTGGCGCGCGATGCCGTCGAGCAGCCCGGCCATGGCCTTGCCGGTGTACACCGGGTCCAGCAGCAGGCCCTCGTGGCTGGCCAGCAGGCGGATGGCGGCCAGGGTGCCGGCATTCGGTTCGCCGTAGCGCGGCGCGAAGTACTCGTCCCACAGTTCGACCTTGAAGGCGTCAGGCAGGTCGATGCCCAGCAGCTCGGCGGTGCGTTCGGCCAGGCCCTGCACCTTGGGGCGCTGGGCCTCGTCGCTGCGCGACACGGTCACGCCGATCAGCGGCAGTTGCGGCAGCGCTTGGGCCAGCGCCAGGCCCAGGCCGCTGTGGGTGCCCGCACTGCCGGAGGCCAGCACCACCCCGGCGAAGGTCTGCCCGCTGCGGGTGATCTGCTCGGCCAGCTCCAGCCCGGCGCGCACATAGCCCAGGGCGCCACGCGCATTGGAACCGCCAATCGGCACGATGTAGGGCTTGCGTCCGCTGGCATGCAGGCGCACGGCCAGCGCCTGCAACTGGTCATCGGCATCGTCGAGGTTATCCACAAGCTCGACCCTGGCGTCGAACAGCTCCAGCAGCAGGCGGTTGCCGTTGTGCTGGTAGGCGGGGGAATCGGTGCCGATGGGGTTTTCCAGCAGGGCCACGCAGCCCAGGCCCAGTTGCGCGGCCAGTGCTGCGGTCTGGCGCACGTGGTTGGACTGGATGGCGCCGGCGGTGATCAGCGTATCGGCACCGCTGGCCAGCGCATCGGCGGCCAGGTACTCGAGCTTGCGCAGCTTGTTGCCGCCCAGGGCCAGCGGGGTGAGGTCGTCGCGCTTGATGTAGATGTCGCGCCCGGCCCAGGCCGACAGGCGTTCGAGCCGGTGCAGCGGGGTGGGTGCATCGAGCAAGGGTAGGCGTTTGAAGCGTTCGAGCTGGTGTTCGATCATGGCATCGGGCTGACTGGGGAAACTTCGACTATAGGCAGCCGTGGGCGTCTCTTCCACTGGGCCGGCTTATGCCGGATTTATAGCCAAAGCGCATAAAGGGATATTTTTTCCGCCGTGGCCATTTGCCGTAAAGTGATCCGCAACAAGGCGGCCACCCCCTCCACAAGCCGCCGCCGCGTCAGGAGAGACAACCGTGAGCGACAACGCGCAAACAGGCCATTGGCAGTTGCAAACCCTCGTCAGCCAGCTGCGTTCAGCCCGTGACCAATGGCGCAGCCGCAATGGCCGCAGCAGTGGCGAGCAGGGCGGGCGCGAGCTGCCCTCGCGCGAGGCGATGCGCCAGATTCTCGAGCAGTTGTGTGGCGCGCTGTTCCCCATGCGCCTGGGCCCTGTGGACCTGCGCGAAGAGAGCGAAGACTTCTATGTGGGCAACACCCTGGACGCGGCGCTGACCGCATTGCTGGCCCAGGCGCGCCTTGAGCTGCGCTACGCCGCGCGCCAGGGCAAGGCCGAGTCGCTGGAGATTGACGCCCAGGCGCTGCGCCTGATCCAGGATTTCGCCGCCGCCCTGCCGGGCCTGCGCACGTTGCTCGATACCGATGTACTGGCGGCCTATCACGGCGACCCGGCGGCGCGCAGCGTGGACGAGGTGCTGCTGTGCTACCCCGGCGTGCTGGCAGTGATCCACCACCGCCTGGCGCATCACCTGTACCGCGCCGGGCTGCCGCTGCTGGCGCGCATCAGTTCGGAGCTGGCGCATTCGGCCACCGGCATCGACATTCACCCCGGCGCGCAGATCGGCCCGAGCTTCTTCATCGACCATGGCACCGGTGTGGTGATCGGCGAGACGGCGATCATTGGCGAGCGGGTGCGTATCTACCAGGCGGTGACCCTGGGCGCCAAGCGGTTCCCGGCGGACGAGTCGGGGCAGTTGCAGAAGGGCCAGCCGCGCCACCCGATCGTCGAGGACGACGTGGTGATTTACGCCGGCGCGACTATTCTGGGGCGTATCACCATCGGCAAGGGCTCGACCATCGGTGGCAATGTGTGGCTGACCCGCAGTGTGGCGGCAGGCAGCAACCTGACCCAGGCCAATCTGCAGCATGATGATGGGACGCAGAAGTAAGGAACTTTCCTGGGAGCGCCAGCCTCTGTAGGAGCCGGCCTTGCCGGCGATCGAGCGCGTAGCGATCGCCGGTTGCCCATCCGCTGATGCGGGCCTGATCCATTTTTCGCCGGCAATGCCGGCTCCTACAGGGTCGCGCACCGACCCCATCCATGTTTAACTTGAACGCTCGTTCAACTTAAACGGTGGTCCGCTGCCGGTGTTCAACAGGAGGAAACCCTTTGCTGAACCCGTACAACTCAACCCTCACACACCCCCGCGAGGTGCACACCCAATGAGTGCACCGTCTTCGAATACCCCCAGCACTATCCGCATGAACCCCCCGGTGTTCTATTTTGCCGCCAGCTTCATCCTGCTGTTCGGCCTGGCCGTGATCAGCAACCCGCAGGTGGCCGGTGAATGGCTGCTGGCGGCGCAGAACTGGGCCGCCAACACCGTGGGCTGGTACTACATGCTGGCGATGACCCTGTACCTGGTCTTCGTGGTGGTCACCGCCTTGTCCGGCTACGGCAAGATCAAGCTCGGTGCCGACCACGACGAACCCGAGTTCAGCTACCTGTCGTGGGCCGGCATGCTGTTCGCCGCCGGCATCAGCATCACGCTGTTCTTCTTCTGCGTCTCCGAACCCCTGACCCACCTGCTGCAGCCGCCCCAGGGCGAAGCCGGCACCGCCGAGGCCGGGCGCCAGGCGATGCAGCTGCTGTTTCTGCACTGGGGCCTGCACGGCTGGGGCGTGTTCGCCTTCGTGGGCATGGCGCTGGCCTACTTCGCCTACCGCCACAACCTGCCGCTGGCGCTGCGTTCGGCGCTGTACCCGCTGATCGGCAAGCGCATCAACGGCCCCATCGGCTACGCGGTGGACGGCTTCGGCATCATCGCCACGGTGTTCGGCTTGGGCGCCGACATGGGCTTTGGCGTGCTGCACCTTAACTCGGGCCTGGACTACCTGTTCGGCATCCCGCACACCCAGTGGGTGCAGGTGATCCTGATCAGCCTGATGATGGGGGCCGCGGTGGTGGTGGCCGTCGCTGGGGTCGACAAGGGCGTGCGGGTGATGTCCGACATCAACATGGTGCTGGCCTGCGCGCTGCTGCTGTTCGTACTGTTCGCCGGGCCTACCCAGCACCTGTTCAACACCCTGATCCAGAACCTGGGCGACTACCTGGGCGCGTTGCCGCGCAAGAGCTTCGACGTGTACGCCTACAACGAACCGAGCGACTGGCTGGGCGGCTGGACGGTGTTCTACTGGGCCTGGTGGATTGCCTGGGCGCCGTTCGTCGGGTTGTTCATCGCACGGATTTCCCGCGGGCGCACCATCCGCGAATTCGTGTTCGGCGTGCTGCTGATTCCGCTGGGCTTCACCCTGGCGTGGATGTCCATCTTCGGTAACAGCGCGATCCTGCAGGTGCTCAATGGCGCCACGGCGCTGGGGCAGTCGGCGCTGGAAAACCCCTCGATGAGCCTGTACCTGCTGCTGGAAACCTACCCGTGGAGCAAGGTGGTGATCGCGGTCACGGTGTTCATCAGCTTCGTGTTCTTCGTCACTTCGGCCGACTCGGGCACGGTGGTGCTCTCGACCCTGTCGGCCCGTGACGGCAGCCCGGACGAGGACGGCCCCAACTGGCTGCGGGTGTTCTGGGGTGCGATGACGGCGCTGGTGACCAGCGGGCTGCTGTTTGCCGGCAGCATCGACTCGCTCAAGTCGGCGGTGGTGCTGACCTCGCTGCCGTTCTCGGTGATCCTGCTGGCGATGATGTGGGGCCTGCACAAGGCGTTCTACCTGGAGTCGCAGCGTCAGATCGCGCAAATGCACTCGCTGGCACCGTTCGCCAACTCGCGGCGTGGGCGTGGCGGCTGGCGGCATCGCCTGAGCCAGGCGGTGCACTTCCCCTCGCGGGACGAGGTGTACCGGTTCATGGATGACGTGGTGCGCCCGGCGATTGCCGAGGTGACCGACGTGTTTGCCGAGAAGGGCCTGAATGTCATCACCCAGGAAGACCCGAGCCACGACAACGTGAGCCTGAAGATCGGCCATGGCGAAGAGCAGCCGTTCATCTACCAGGTGCAGATGCGCGGGTACTTCACGCCATCGTTCGCACTGGCAGGGCTGGGCACGCAGGAGTTGAAGAACCGGCGCTACTACCGCGCCGAGGTGCACCTGAGCGAAGGCAGCCAGGATTACGACCTGGTGGGCTACAGCAAGGAGCAGATCATCAACGACATCCTCGACCAGTACGAGCGTCACCTGCAGTTTTTGCACATGGTGCGTTAGGGCTGCCGGCCCCTTCGCCGGCAAGGCCGGCTCCTACAGGAGCCGGATTTGCCGGCGAATGCCTCCCTCTTGCCAGCTACGCCCAACGGGGTGTTTTCATACCTTGATTCGTACCACGTAGTACGTAATCAATGGCCGCGGCGCACCGCCTCAAAATGGCTTGTCGCCCAGAATAGTCGCCCGATGCATTACCCGCCGCTGCGGTCGGTAATCGTCCACCGCGTAATGCTGCGTTACGCGGTTGTCCCAGAACGCCACGTCGTTTTCCTGCCAACGCCAGCGGATGGTGAACTCCGGGCGCGTGGCGTGGGCGAACAGCAGTTTCAGGATCGCCTCGCTCTCGGCCTCGCCCAGTTCGTTGATGCGGGTAGTGAAGCCTTCGCTCACGAACAGCGATTTGCGCCCGCTCACCGGGTGCGTGCGGATCACCGGGTGCGACAGCGGCGGGTTGTTGCGCCGCGCCGCTTCCCAGCGCGCCAGGTCTTCGGCGGTGTTGCCAAAGCGCTCCAGCGGAAACGACTTGGTGAAGTCGTGGGTGGCGGTCAGCCCGTCGAGCAGCTTGCGCAGCGGCGCCGACAGTGCCTCATAGGCGGCAATGCCGCTGGCCCACAGGGTGTCGCCACCATAGGCCGGCAACTGCTTGGCGCTGAGCACCGCACCCAGCGCCGGGGTGGGCAGAAAGGTCACGTCGGTATGCCAGATGGCGTTGTCGCGTACATCGGTGACGGCCGTGTCGAGCACCAGCACCTGTGGCGTTTCGGGCACGTTGGGGTAGATGGGGTGAATGTGCAGGTCGCCGAAACGCGCGGCAAAACTGGCCTGCTGCTGCGGGGTCAGCGGCTGCTCGCGAAAGAACAGCACCTGGTGCTGGAGCAGCGCCTGCTCCACGGCGTCACGGTGTTCACGGCTGATCTCGCGGGTCAGGTCGATGCCGCTGATCTGGGCGCCGAGCGCGGGGCTCAGCGGGGTAATGGTCAGGCTCATGTCGGTCTCTTTGTGCAAGTCTCAATGGCTCTGGCCATGCCAGGGCACCAGCTTGCGCTGCAGGGCGCGCAAGCTCATTTCCAATGCGAAGGCGATCAGGGCAATCACCAGAATGCCCAGCACCACCACGTCGGTCACCAGGAACTGCGCGGCTGACTGCACCATGAAGCCCAGCCCGCTGGTGGCGGCAATCAGTTCGGCGGCCACCAGGGTCGACCAGCCCACGCCCAGGCCGATGCGCACGCCGGTAAGAATGTCGGGCAGTGCGCTGGGCAGGATCACGTGGCGAATCAGTTGTGCTCGGGTGGCCCCCAGCGACTGCGCGGCGCGCAGCCTGGCCGGGTCGACGGTGCGTACGCCGGTGGCAGTGGCGATGGCGATCGGGGCGAAGATCGCCAGGTAGATCAGCAGCACCTTGGACAACTCGCCGATGCCGCACCAGATCACGATCAACGGCAGGTAGGCCAGCGGCGGGATCGGCCGGTAGAACTCGATCAGCGGGTCGAAGATGCCGCGGGCAATACGGTTGTGGCCGATGGCGATGCCGATCGGGATCGCGGTCAGGATCGCCGCGCCCAGGGCCAGGCCGATACGCTGCAGGCTCGCGCCCAGGTGCTGCCACAGGGTCGATTCCATGTAGCCCTGGGTCATCAGTAGCCAGGCCTTGCCCAGCACCGCCTCGGGCGAGGGCAGAAACAGCGGCTCGATCCATTCGGCGGCGGTCACCGCCCACCAGGCCAGCAACAGCGTGGCCAGGGTCAGTACGCTGATCCAGCGTGTGCTCAGGCTGCGCCGCGCCTTCACGGGCACCGCTGCAGCAGCGGCAGGTTTGGCCGTTACCGGCAGGTCGAGGCTGCTCATGCGAGCTCCTTGCGCGGGGTGGCGCTGCGTTGGGAGAACACCCGCGACAGTACGTGCTCGCGGGTTTCGATGAAGCGTGGGTCGGACTTGATCGCGCGTGCCGATTCGCCTGCGGCGTAGCGCTGGCCGAAGTCCAGTTGCAGGCGCTCGACGATCTGCCCCGGGTTGGGCGCCAGCAGCACCAGTTCGGTGGCCAGGAACACCGCCTCCTCGATGTCGTGGGTAATCAGGAACACCGGCTTGGCGGTGCGTTGCCACACCTGCAGCAGCAGTTCCTGCATCTGTTCGCGGGTGAATGCATCCAGGGCGCCGAACGGCTCGTCCATCAGCAGGATGCGCGGGTCGGCAGCCAGTGCACGGGCCAGGCCCACACGCTGCTTCTGCCCGCCCGACAATTGCCAGATACGCCGGCTGCCGAAGTCGGCCAGGTCCACCAGGGCGAGCATTTCGCGGGCCCTGGCTTCACGTTGTGCACGGGGTACGCCGGCCAGTTCCAGGCCGAAGCCGACGTTGGCCAGTACGTCCTGCCAGGGCAGCAGGGCGTCGTCCTGGAACACCACGCCACGGTCGGCGCCGGGGCCCTGCACCGCTTGGCCGTCGAGGGTGATGCGCCCGGCGCTGGGGGTGACGAAGCCGGCGATCAGGTTGAGCAGCGAAGTCTTGCCGCTGCCGGAAGGGCCCAGGGCCACCAGCAGCTGCTGCGGGCCCAGGCTCAGTGAGATGTCGGCCAGTACGGGTTCGGCAGCGCCGGGGTACTGTGCGCTGATGCGCTCCAGTTGTAGCAGGGCCATGAAGGGGCTCCGGTGTCAGTTGGTGATGAACTGGGCGCTGACATAGGGCGCGTAGTCCGGCAGTACCGCGTCGACCTTGCCTTGTTCCTTGAGGAAGGTGGCGGTGTCGGTGATGGCCTTGGTGGTCGGTGCGCCCAGGGCCGCGACCTGGTCGGCGGCCAGCGGGAACACGTTGCCCTGCAGCAGGCCCGGAATGTCCGCGGCCTTGGCGCCGGAAAGCTTGACCAGCTTGTCGACGTTGGCCTTGTCGGCTAGCCAGGCTTGCGGGTTTTTGCGGTAGTCGGCGTAGGCGTCGAGGGTGACCTTGGCGAAGGCCTTGACGATCTCGGGGTGCTTGGCGGCGAAGTCCTTGCGCACGATCCAGGCGTCGAAGGTCGGCGCGCCTTTTTCGGCCAGCTCGCCGGAGGTGATCAGCACCTTGCCGTTTTCCTTGGCCACGCCCAGGGCTGGGTCCCATACGTAGGTGGCGTCGATGTCGCCGCGCTTCCAGGCGGCGATGATCGCCGGTGGCGCGAGGTTGAGGATCTGCACCTTGGACGGGTCGATGTTCCACTGTTTGAGTGCGGCCAGCAGGCTGTAGTGGCCGGTGGACACGAACGGTACGGCGATCTTCTTGCCGATCAGGTCCTGCGGCGAGTTGATGCCGCTGCCCTCGCGAGCCACCAGTGCCTCGGCGGCGCCGATCTGGGTGGCGATCAGGAAGGTTTCCACCGGCAGCTTGCGGGTGGCGGCGGCGGCCAGGGGGCTGGAGCCCAGGTAGCCGATCTGTACGTCACCGGAGGCGACGGCGGTGATCACGTCGGCGCCGCTGTCGAACTTGCGCCAGTCGATGCTGGCCTTGCTGGTCTTTTCATAGGTGCCATCGACCTGGGCCACCTTGGCCGGATCGACGGTGGTCTGGTAGGCCACGGTCAGGTCGGCGGCCTGGACGAAGAAGGCGGCACCGGCCAGGGCCAGGGCGGTGAACAGGCGCAGCGGGGCAGGCAGGGTCATGGAAAACTCCTCGTCAGGCGGGTAGGCGGTGTGGATGACGAGAAGACTAGTTGATCTAAGAATGTCGAAATAAATAACTTTTTGGCATTAGCTTAGGAGTCATTGGCTGGATGACCCGGGTCAAGGTAGTCGCTGCCAGGGTGGTGAACAATCGCGGGCTGCCGGGGCAATGAGGAAGATGATCGGTATAAAAAATATATTTTTAAGAAGATATGGGAATTAGCTTATGGGCTATCCTGCAAAACGCTGAAATAATCGGACTATATTCCGTAATAATCTGAAAAATTCACAAAATTGTCTTTTTTGATTTATAGGATTGTCATTATCCTTCGCACCCAAGGCCGGCGCCTTAGACCAAAGTAGTGAAACGACTGGTTACGATTGACTTATCAGTCACGCTTTGGTGCTAATCGCCAATCGTCTTTGGAGCGGAACGACAGAGTCTGCCCATCAAGCGACACACAAAAATTAGAATCGAAAGGAGTGATGCATGAACAAGTCCAGCCTGGCACTTGCCGTGGCCGTAGGGGTACTGGCCCAGCAAGCGGGTGCAGCCGGTTTTGTGGAAGACAGCAAGGCGAGCATCACTGCACGCAACTTCTACATCAACCAAGACAACCGTAATGGCGATGGCAAACCTTCCAAACAGGAAGAATGGGGCCAAGGTTTCATCTTCAACTTCAGCTCGGGCTTCACCGAAGGCACAGTCGGCTTTGGTGTCGACGCCATCGGCCTGGCCGGTTTCCGCCTGGACTCGGGTAAAGGCACCCACTACAACCCAACCAGCTCTGCCAAGGGCGGCCTGGTGTTCCCAACCGACGGCGACGGCCGTGCGGTCAACGAATTCAGCAGCGTGGGCCTGACCGGCAAGGTCAAGATCTCGAAAACCGTCGCTCAGCTGGGCACCCTGCAGCCAAAACTGCCGGTCGTGACCTACAACGACGGTCGTCTGCTGCCGCAGACTTTCGAAGGTGGCCAGATCACCTCGAACGAAATCGACAACCTGACCCTGATCGGCGGCAAGCTGGAACATGCCAAGGGCCGTAACTCGACCAACAACGAGTCGCTGACCATCGCCGGCTCCAACGGCAACCCGCAAACCGCGACCGCGAACCGTCGCAGCAACGCGTTCTACTACGCCGGTGCCGACTACAAGATCACCAAGGACCTGTTGGCGCAGTACTACTACGGCAACCTGGACGACTTCTACAAACAGCACTTCCTGGGCCTGACCCACACCCTGGCACTGCCAGTGGGTAGCCTGAAGTCCGACCTGCGTTATTTCTACAGCGATTCGGACGGCAAGAACGGCAGCACCGAAGGTCGCCTGGCCGGCTACCGTGCCTCCGGCTACCAGAACAACGGTGAAGTCGACAACCGCACCTGGAGCGCCAAGTTCACCTACAGCCTGCAAGGCCATGCCTTGAGCGCCGGCTACCAGCGCGTCAACGGTACCAGTGACTTCCCGTTCCTGAACCAGGGTGACGGTTCGACCAGCTACCTGATCACCGACGTGCAGATCGGCAAGTTCCAGCGTGCCGGCGAGCGCACCTGGCTGGCGCAGTACGCCTATGACTTCGCTGCCATCGGCGTGCCTGGCCTGACCACCTCCGTAATCTACCTCAAGGGCGACAACGTCAACGCGCCGGGCAGTGACCGTTCCGAGTGGGAACGTGACTTCACCCTGGGCTACGTCGTACCGGAAGGTACCCTCAAGGGTCTGGGCCTGGCCTGGCGTAACGCCTCGCTGCGTTCCGACGCGGTCAACCAGCGCGACCAGGACGAAAACCGTCTGATCCTCAGCTACACCTACAGCTTCCTGTAAGGCCTGGCTGAACGAAAAGCCCCGCCGTGTGCGGGGTTTTTTTTGCCCGTGAATTGATAGGCTTTTCAGTTATAAATAAATCGATATTTATTCTTTTTAACCTTATGCACAGGCAGGCTACAGTGAGGTCATAAACAACCCAGCCAAGGAGCCGCACCATGAGCCTCAGACTCGGCGATATCGCCCCCGATTTCGAACAGGATTCCAGCGCGGGCAAGATCCGCTTCCACGAGTGGCTGGGCGACAGCTGGGGCGTGCTGTTCTCGCACCCGGCCGACTTCACGCCGGTGTGCACCACGGAACTGGGCTTTACCGCCAAGCTCAAGGACCAGTTCGCCGAGCGTGGGGTCAAGGCCATCGCGCTGTCGGTCGACCCGGTGGACTCGCACCACCGCTGGATCGAAGACATCAATGAAACCCAGAACACCATCGTCAACTTCCCGATCCTGGCCGACGCCGACCGCAAGGTGTCGGACCTGTACGACCTGATCCACCCCAACGCCAGCGACACCCTGACGGTACGCTCCCTGTTCGTGATCGACCCGAACAAGAAGATCCGCCTGACCATCACCTACCCGGCCAGCACCGGCCGGAACTTCAACGAGATTTTGCGGGTGATCGATTCGTTGCAGCTCACCGACAATCACAAGGTCGCCACCCCGGCCAACTGGCAGGACGGTGACGAGGTGGTGATCGTGCCGTCGCTCAAGGACGAAGAGGAAATCAAGCGGCGCTTTCCGAAGGGCTACCGGGTGGTCAAGCCGTACCTGCGCCTGACCCCGCAGCCTAACCGTTGAATGTTTTGATGTAGCCACAGCAGGGCATTTCGGGGCCGTTTCGACGGCCCTTTTTTATGTCCGCGCAGGCCTCTTTCGCCGGCAGGGCCGGCTCCTGCGAGGTTGCACTGCCCCCTGTAGGAGCCGGCCTTGCCGACGAAGTTCTTATAGTTCCAGATAGAATAAACAAATGAAAAAATATGATTTATTGGTATATATGCCGAGCTGTTATGGTCACTCCACTCCAGCGAGATCCAATCTCGCGGCCCTCTAGAACACGATCAAGGAAGTGCTCCAATGCTGGTTGTTTCTCTCGGCGGTAGTCCCAGTCTGCGTTCGCGCTCCGGCGTCCTGCTCGACCGCGCGCGGCAATGGCTGAACAGCCAGGGCGTGGAAGTGGTGAGCTTCCAGGTACGCGATTTCCCCGCCGAAGACCTGCTGCACGCACGTTTCGACAGCCCCACGGTGCAGCACTTCCTGCAACTGGTGGCCCAGGCCGACGGCCTGGTGGTTGCCACCCCGGTATACAAGGCGTCCTTCGCCGGTGCGCTGAAGACCCTGCTCGACCTGCTGCCCGAGCGTGCGCTGGAACACAAGGTGGTTCTGCCCATCGCCACCGGTGGCAGCATCGCCCACATGCTGGCGGTGGACTACGCGCTCAAGCCGGTGCTCTCGGCGCTCAAGGCCCAGGAGACCCTGCAGGGGATCTTCGCCGACGACAGCCAGATCGCCTACGGCGAAGGCAGCGCCGCCGCCCAATTGGCGCCGGTGCTTGAGCAGCGTCTTAACGAATCGCTGGAACTGTTTCACAGCGCCCTCGCGCGCCGCCCCAAGCCGGTGGCCCCGGGCCTGCTCAACGAACGTCTGCTCAGTGCTCGCTGGAGCATCTGAAGCGCTACACCGGCTTTACCGTCTTACCCCACCTTACTCGCCCGCCAACGGGCAAGCAGGTGCAGCCTGAACCCCACAGCAAAAAGGAGAGCGCTATGCGCACTGTCGTTTTGCGTCGCGGTCTGGTCGCTCTGTTTGCTGCGGCTGTGTCCTTCGGCGCCATCACTCAAGCCCAGGCCGAGAGCCTGCGCATCGGTTACCAGAAGTACGGCACCCTGGTGCTGCTCAAGGCCAAGGGCTCCCTTGAAAAGCGCCTGGCTGCCCAGGGCGTGCAGGTGCAGTGGACTGAATTCCCCGGCGGCCCGCAGCTGCTCGAGGGCCTCAACGTGGGCTCCATCGACTTTGGCGTGACCGGCGAAACCCCGCCTGTGTTTGCCCAGGCCGCCGGTGCCGACCTGCTCTACGTGGCCTACGAGCCACCGGCCCCCACCAGCGAGGCGATCCTGGTACCCAAGGGTTCGCCGATCCAGTCGGTGAAGGAACTCAAGGGCAAGAAGGTCGCCCTGAACAAGGGCTCCAACGTGCATTACCTGCTGGTGCGCGCCCTGGAAGACGCCGGCCTCAAGTACACCGACATCACGCCGGTATTCCTGCCGCCAGCCGATGCCCGCGCCGCGTTCGAGCGTGGCAGCGTCGACGCCTGGGTCATCTGGGACCCGTACCAGGCCGCCGCCGAGCAGCAGTTGCAGGCACGCACCCTGCGCGATGGCAGTGGCATCGTCGACAACCACCAGTTCTATCTGGCCACCCGGCCCTATGCGCAGCAGCACCCTGAAGTGATCGCCGCGCTGGTGGACGAGGTGCGCGCGGTGGGCGAGTGGTCCAAGGCCAACCCGCAGGAGGTCACCGACCAGGTGGCGCCGCTGCTGGGCCTGCCGGCCGACATCACCCTGACCTCGGTCAAGCGCCAGGGCTACGGTGCGCATTTCCTGACCCCGGACGTGGTCACCGCCCAGCAGAAGATCGCCGACACCTTCCATACCCTGAAGCTGATTCCCAAGCCGCTGAGCATCAAGGATGTGATCTGGACGCCACCGGCCAAGGTCGCCACCGCGCCTTGACGTTCGACCGCACCGGGGCGCCGCCCCGGCTTGCGCCACCCCTTAGGAGACAACTCCAATGAGCCTCAATGTTTTCTGGTTTCTGCCAACCCACGGCGACGGTCATTACCTTGGCACCGCCGAAGGTGCTCGCGCTGTCGATCATGGTTACCTGCAACAGATCGCCCAGGCCGCCGACCGTCTGGGCTTCGGTGGCGTGCTGATCCCTACCGGCCGCTCGTGCGAAGACTCGTGGCTGGTGGCCGCGTCGCTGATTCCGGTGACCCAGCGCCTGAAGTTCCTGGTGGCCCTGCGCCCGGGAATCATCTCGCCGACCGTGGCGGCACGCCAGGCCGCGACCCTCGACCGCCTGTCCAATGGCCGTGCGCTGTTCAACCTGGTGACCGGTGGCGACCCGGAGGAGCTGTCCGGCGACGGCCTGTTCCTCAGCCACGAAGAGCGCTACCAGGCCTCGGTGGAATTCACCCGCATCTGGCGCCGCGTGCTGGAAGGCGAAACCGTCGACTACGATGGCCAGCACATCAAGGTAAAAGGCGCCAAGCTGCTCTACCCGCCGGTGCAGCAGCCACGCCCGCCGCTGTACTTCGGTGGCTCGTCGGAAGCGGCGCAAGACCTCGCCGCCGAACAGGTCGAGCTGTACCTGACCTGGGGCGAGCCACCGGCCGCCGTGGCCGAGAAAATCGAACAGGTGCGCGCCAAGGCCGCCCAGCAGGGCCGTAGCGTTCGTTTCGGTATCCGCCTGCACGTGATCGTGCGCGAGACCAACGCCGAGGCCTGGCAAGCGGCCGAGCGCCTGATCTCGCACCTGGACGACGACACCATTGCCCGTGCCCAGGCCTCGCTGGCGCGCTTCGACTCGGTGGGCCAGCAACGCATGGCTGCGCTGCATGGCGGCAACCGCGACAACCTGGAGGTCAGCCCCAACCTGTGGGCCGGGGTCGGCCTGGTGCGTGGCGGTGCCGGCACCGCGCTGGTCGGCGATGGCCCGACCGTGGCCGCACGGGTCAAGGAATACGCCGACCTGGGTATCGACACCTTCATCTTCTCCGGCTACCCGCACCTGGAAGAGTCCTACCGCGTGGCCGAACTGCTGTTCCCGCACCTTGACATCCAGCGCCCCGAGGCCCCGGCCGGTGCCAACTATGTGAGCCCGTTCGGTGAGATGGTCGCCAACGACATCCTGCCCAAAGCCGCGGCCAAGGCGTGAGGATCGAAGCATGAAACGATCCTCCATTCCCTTGTCGCATCGCCTGGCGCCGTGGGCCCTGCCCGTGCTGCTGCTGGCGGTGTGGCAGCTGGCGGTCAGCGCCGGCTGGCTGTCGACGCGCATCCTGCCAGCGCCGAGCGCGGTGCTCAGTGCCGGCGTAGACCTGGTGCGCAGCGGCGAAATCTGGACCCACCTGGCCATCAGCGGCTGGCGCGCCGCGGTCGGCTTCGTGATCGGCGGCAGCATCGGCCTGGCGCTGGGCTTCATCACCGGTCTGTCGAAGTGGGGCGAACGCCTGCTCGACAGCTCGGTGCAGATGATCCGCAACGTGCCGCACCTGGCGCTGATCCCGCTGGTGATCCTGTGGTTCGGCATCGACGAGTCGGCAAAGATCTTCCTGGTGGCCCTGGGCACCCTTTTCCCGATCTACCTGAACACCTACCACGGCATCCGCAATGTCGACCCGGCGCTGGTGGAAATGGCCCGCAGCTATGGCCTGAGCGGTTTTGCGCTGTTTCGCCAGGTGATCCTGCCCGGTGCGCTGCCCTCGATCCTGGTGGGCGTGCGCTTCGCGCTGGGCTTCATGTGGCTGACCCTGATCGTGGCCGAAACCATCTCGGCCAACGCCGGCATCGGCTACCTGGCGATGAACGCCCGCGAATTTCTGCAAACCGACGTGGTGGTGCTGGCGATCGTGCTGTACGCCGTGCTCGGCAAGCTCGCCGACCTGGCCGCCCGTGGCCTGGAGCGTGTATGGCTGCGCTGGCACCCGGCCTATCAAGTCAGCAAGGGAGACGGCGCATGACCGTGCTCAAGGAACAACCGCCACGGCTGCTGCGCGGAATACCGCTGGCCGTGCACAAGCTGCAAAAGACCTTTGGCCAACGTCAGGTGCTGCGCGACATCGACTTGCACATCCCGGCGGGCCAGTTCGTTGCCATCGTCGGCCGTAGCGGCTGCGGCAAGAGCACCCTGCTGCGTCTGCTGGCCGGGCTCGACCAGCCCAGTGCCGGCGAGCTGCTGGCCGGTTCTGCGGCGCTCAGCGATGCCCGCGAGGACACCCGGCTGATGTTCCAGGAGGCGCGCCTGCTGCCCTGGAAGAAAGTCATCGACAACGTCGGCCTGGGGCTCACCGGCAACTGGCGTGAGCGTGCGTTGCAGGCGCTGGAGGCGGTGGGCCTGGCAGACCGGGCCAACGAGTGGCCGGCGGCGTTGTCCGGTGGGCAGAAGCAGCGCGTGGCCCTGGCCCGTGCGCTGATTCACCAGCCGCGCCTGCTGCTGCTGGACGAGCCGCTGGGCGCACTGGATGCGCTGACCCGGATCGAGATGCAGCAACTGATCGAGAACCTGTGGCGCAAGCACGGCTTCACCGTGTTGCTGGTGACCCATGACGTCAGCGAAGCGGTGGCGGTGGCCGATCGGGTGATCCTGATCGAGGACGGCGAGATCGGCCTGGACCTGCTGGTCGACCTGCCGCGTCCGCGGGCACGCGGCTCGCATCGCCTGGCGGCGCTGGAAACCGAAGTGCTGAACCGTGTCCTGTCGGTGCCGGGCACCCCGCCCGAGCCTGAACCTGTAGCACCTTTGCCCACGCAGCTGCGTTGGGCCCATTGATCTTTCGTCTTTAAAAGGAAACCTGCACATGACCATCAAAGCGATCAACGTACGTAACCAGTTCAAAGGCACTGTGAAAGAAATCCTGGAAGGCCCTGTACTGTCGGAAATCGACGTGCAGACGGCATCGGGCATCGTCACCTCGGTGATCACCACCCGTTCGGTCAAGGAGCTGGAACTGGTGGTGGGCAGTGAGGTGATTGCGTTCGTGAAGTCGACTGAAGTGTCGATCGCCAAGCTCTGAAAAAGCTTCGCCGGCAAGGCCGGCTCCTACAGGTTTACAGCGGGCCTGTAGGAGCCGGCCTTGCCGGCGAAAGGGCCGTCAGCGTTTGGGCAGAAAGGGCGGCAGGTACAATCCCAGGTACGCATCGAACACCCGCATTCCTTCCTCCGCCATGCGCGGGGTGATCTGCCCGTGCAGCTGCACCGAACGGGCATACACCCGGTCTCCCAACTCCATCGCCAGGGCAAACACATCCACATCGTCCGGCAACGCCGGCAGCCGGAAGTGCTCGGCAAACAGCTTGTGCATCAGGTCGCCCAGCTCGATGTCGTGCTGGCGGTCGGCCTGGGTCACTTCGCTCAGCCCATGCTGCGCCAGAATCAGCTGGCGCGCCGCCGCATCCTGGTTGTAGATGCTCAGCATGCGCTGCTCCACCAGGCGCGACAGGTCGCCCCAGTGCTGCAGGCTGCCAGGCTCGATCGGCGCCTGCAGGCAGGCGCGAAAGGCGCTGTGCACATCCGCCGTCAAGGCTTCGAGCAGCGCCGGCACACTGGCGAAGAAGTGGTACACCGACGAGGGCGGGATCTGTGCGCGTTCGGCCACTGCATAGATCGACAGGCTGGCCACGCCTTCGCTGGCCAGCAGGTCGCGTGCGGCGGCCAGGATCGAGTCGATCCGGGCCTGGCTGGCAGCGCGCGGTTTGCGGGGCGTGGCTGCACGGCTCATGTCAGTTGCTGATCGCCAGGATGCTGGCCTGGTAGGCGCCCACGAACAGGTCGAAATCGACCACGTCCTCTTCGCGCTCCAGGGTGGCCTGGGCCTCCAGCGATTCACGCGCCAGGGCCTCGAAACGCTGCTGCGCCTCGCTGCTCAGCGGCGTGCCGCGCAAGTAGTCGGCATGCGCCTGGCTCTGGCGCAGGGAGAAGCGGCTGAAGCTCTCCTTGTGCTCGGTCATGCTCGCCAGCACCTGGGCCGACGGCGTCAGCGACGGGTCGCTGACCTTGGCCGCCTGCGCGGCCAGGGCCTTGGCGTGCTCGTCGCTGGCGTGGCTGCGGTCGAGCAGTTCGGCCAGCGGGGCGATACGTTGCAGCAGCTCGTCGGCCCACTGCTTGAGCGCGACCGGCTGGCCGTCACGTTGCAGTTCCAGGCCAGGCTTGCGGCCCTGCTTGACCACGCTGAGGAAGTTGCTGGTGCACTGGCCGCACTCGCCATTGTCCAGCAGCGGGCTCTGCTCCAGTGCGCAGAACAGCAGGAAGGCGTCGAGGAAGCGCGCTTCGGTGAGGTCGATGCCGGTGGGCAGGAACGGATTGATGTCCAGGCAGCGCACTTCGATGTACTGGATGCCGCGGGCCATCAGCGCCTGGATCGGCCGCTCGCCGCTGTAGGTCACGCGCTTGGGGCGGATGTTGGAGTAGTACTCGTTTTCGATCTGCAGGATGTTGGTGTTCAGCTGCACCCACTCGCCATCCTTGTGCGTGCCGATCTCGACATACGGCGCATAGGGCGTGGCGACGGCCTTGCGCAGGCTGTCGGTGTAGCTGGCCAGGTTGTTGTAGCACGGCGTCAGGCCGGCCTGGGCGTTGCTCTGGTAACCCAGGTCGCTCATGCGCAGGCTGGTGGCGTAGGGCAGGTACAGGGTGTCGGCATCGAATTGTTCGAGCTGGTGCGCGCGGCCGCGCAGGAAGCCTGCGTCCAGCGCCGGGGAGGCGCCGAACAGGTACATCAGCAGCCAGCTGTAGCGACGGAAGTTGCGGATCAGTGCGATGTACGCCGACGACTGGTAGTCGCGGTCGTCGCCCGCCTGGCCTTCGGCCTGGCGCAGCAGCGGCCAGATCTGTTCTGGCAGCGAAAAATTGTAGTGGATGCCGGCAATGCATTGCATGGTGCGCCCGTAGCGCAGGGCCAGGCCCTTGCGGTACACGTACTTGAGCTGACCGATGTTCGAGGTGCCGTACCAGGCGATCGGGATGTCTTCCTCGGCCGGCAGCGGGCAGGGCATCGACGGGCTCCACAGGTACTCGTTACCGAGCTTGCTGTAGGCGAAGCGATGGATGTTCTCGAGGCTTTCGAGGGTCTGGGCAGGGTCGGCCAGGGCAGGGGTGATGAACTCCAGCAGCGACTCGGAATAGTCGGTGGTGATCTGCTCGTGGGTCAGGGCCGCGCCCAGGGCTTCGGGGTGCGGGGTCTGGGCCAGACGACCGTCCTCGGTCACGCGCAGGCATTCACGCTCGATGCCGTGCAGGCACTGCTTGAGCAGGGAGAGGTTGTCGCCCTGGCCGAGCAGGCTCAGGCGGCGGTTGAGAAGTTCGCTCAAGATGGATTCCTTCACGCGTCAGTCGCCCCAATATGGGGGTGGAAACGACGGTCTACAAGGGTGGACAGAGGAACTGGCGTGGTCGCCTGGTTTTCGCAGGGTTCCGGCAGTGCCCGCGCACTGCCGAAAGTACCGCACATTGGGCGTTTGCGGCTAGAGCACGGTGAAGGTGCCCTGGGCCCTGGCCATCAGTTTTTCGCCTTGCAGCACGTCGGCATCGACCACCAGGATGCGCCGCCCGGCCTGCAGCACGCGGGCCACGCACAGCACCTCGCCCTCGCTGACCGGACGCAGGTAGTTGATCTTGCATTCCACGGTGACGCTCTGCTTGTCGAAGCCATGGGCGCTGGAGCAGGCCAGGCCCATGGCGATGTCGACCAGGCTGAAGATCGCCCCGCCATGCAGCTTGCCGCCGCGGTTGCGCAGGTGCGGCTCAAGGGCCAGGGCCACCTCGGCAACGCCCTGGTCGAGGCGTTGCAGGCGACAGCCGAGCAGTTGGCTGAATGCGCTGCGCACCTGCTCTTCGGGCAGGTCGGTCACTTCTTCTTCAACTGCTTGGCGTTGGCGAACAGCGAGGCCATGGCGTTGTTGGCCGGGGCCGGGGTCTCCTTGGCGCGTGCCGGCTGCTGCTGGCGCGGTGCCGAGCCCGGGCGGCTGCCGCGGGCGCCGTCGATTTTCTCGCCCGGGGTGTCGCCCATGCGCATCGACAGGCCCACGCGTTTGCGCGGAATGTCCACTTCCATGACCTTGACCTTGACCACGTCGCCAGCCTTGACCGCTTCACGCGGGTCCTTGATGAACTTCTCCGACAGCGCCGAGATGTGCACCAGGCCGTCCTGGTGCACGCCGATGTCGACGAAGGCGCCGAAGTTGGTCACGTTGGTGACCACGCCTTCGAGGATCATGCCCAGTTGCAGGTCCTTGAGGTCTTCGACGCCTTCCTGGAACTCGGCGGTCTTGAACTCGGGGCGCGGGTCGCGGCCGGGCTTGTCCAGCTCTTGCAGGATGTCGGTGACGGTCGGCAGGCCGAAGGTTTCGTCGGTGAATTTTTTCGGGTCCAGGCGCTTGAGAAAGCCGCTGTCGCCGATCAGCGAGCGGATGTCGCGGTCGGTGTCGGCGGCGATGCGCTGTACCAGCGGGTAGGCTTCAGGGTGCACCGCCGAGGCGTCCAGCGGGTTGTCGCCGTTCATCACGCGCAAGAAGCCTGCGGCCTGCTCGAAGGTCTTCTCGCCCAGGCGGCTGACCTTTTTCAGCGCGGCGCGGGTCTTGAAGGCACCGTTGGCATCGCGGTGTGCCACGATGTTCTGCGCCAGGGTGCTGTTGAGGCCCGAGATGCGTGCCAGCAGCGCCACCGAGGCGGTGTTGACGTCCACGCCCACGGCGTTCACGCAGTCCTCGACCACCGCATCCAGGCCACGGGCCAGCTTGAGTTGCGACACGTCGTGCTGGTACTGGCCCACACCGATGGATTTGGGGTCGATCTTGACCAGTTCGGCCAGCGGGTCCTGCAGGCGACGGGCAATCGACACCGCGCCGCGGATCGACACGTCCAGGTCGGGGAATTCCTTGGCCGCCAGCTCGGAGGCCGAGTATACCGAGGCGCCGGCTTCGGAGACCATGATCTTGGTCATCTTCAAGGCTGGGTATTTCTTGATCAGCTCGGCGGCCAGCTTGTCGGTTTCACGGCTGGCGGTGCCGTTGCCGATGGCGATCAGCTCGACCTTGTGCCTGGCGCACAGGGCGGCGAGCACGGCGATGGTCTGGTCCCACTGGTTCTTGGGTACGTGCGGGTACACCGTGGCGGTGTCGAGCAGTTTGCCGGTGGCATCCACCACCGCCACCTTGCAGCCGGTGCGCAGGCCCGGGTCCAGGCCCAGGGTGGTGCGCGGGCCGGCCGGGGCGGCCAGCAGCAGGTCATGCAGGTTGTGGGCGAACACGTTGATCGCCTCGCCCTCGGCGTTGTCACGCAGCTCGCCGAACAGGTCGGTTTCCAGGTGCGTGTAGAGCTTGACCTTCCAGGTCCAGCGCACCACTTCGCCCAGCCACTTGTCGGCTGGGCGGTTCTGGTTTTTCACGCCGAAGTGCTCGCCGATCATCATTTCGCAGGGGTGCAGGGTGCCGGGCAGCTCTTCGCCGACCTTGAGGCTGGCCGACAGCACGCCTTCGTTGCGCCCGCGGAAGATCGCCAGGGCGCGGTGCGAGGGCGCGCTCTTGAGCGGCTCGTCGTGTTCGAAGTAGTCACGAAACTTTGCCCCTTCCTCTTCCTTGCCGGCCACCAGGCGAGCGCTGAGCACCGATTCCTGCTTGAGGAAGTTGCGCAGCTTGGCCAGCAGGCTGGCGTCTTCGGCGAAGCGCTCCATGAGGATGTACTTGGCGCCTTCGAGGGCCGCCTTGACGTCGGCCACGCCTTTTTCGGCGTCGACGAAGCGCGCCGCTTCGGTTTCCGGGTTCAGCTGCGGGTCGTTGAACAGGCCGTCGGCCAGCTCGCCCAGGCCGGCTTCCAGGGCGATCTGGCCCTTGGTGCGGCGCTTCTGCTTGTACGGCAGGTAAAGGTCTTCGAGGCGGGTCTTGGTGTCGGCCAGCTTGATCTCGCGGGCCAGCTCCGGGGTCAGCTTGCCCTGCTCCTCGATGCTGGCCAGGATGCTGGCGCGGCGGTCGTCGAGTTCGCGCAGGTAGCGCAGGCGCTCTTCCAGGTTGCGCAGTTGGGTGTCGTCCAGGCTGCCGGTCACTTCTTTACGGTAACGGGCGATAAAGGGCACCGTGGAGCCTTCATCAAGTAGAGCCACGGCCGCTTCGACCTGTTGCGGGCGGACACCGAGTTCCTCGGCGATGCGGCTGTTGATGCTGTCCATAAAACCACCTGACAATTCGTGAATGCAAAGGCCGCAGGCCGGCGCCACGGGGCGCGCTCGAGCAGGGCGACGCTGGATCAAAGCGGCGCATTATACCCAGCGATCCGGGCTTGCGGGGATCGCGGCGCGCCAGCCTGTCGGGGCATGCCGCTGGCGACTTGGGAAAAATCTGCTAACAATGCACACGGCACGCTCAAATGGCGCCTAAGCCATAATGCCCGCCGAGATTAAAGGAGCTACCCATGAGCAGCACTGCACAACCCGCCGAAGGCGAGAAAATCCTCATCGTCGATGACGACCCGGGCCTGAGCAGCCTGCTGGAGCGTTTCTTCACCAGCAAGGGCTACCGTGCCCGCGCCGTACCCAACACCGAACAGATGGACCGCCTGCTGGCGCGTGAAGTGTTCAACCTGATCGTGCTCGACCTGATGCTTCCCGGCGAAGACGGCCTGACCGCCTGCAAGCGCCTGCGCGGGGCAAACAACCAGGTGCCGATCATCATGCTCACCGCCAAGGGTGACGAACTCAGCCGCATCAAGGGCCTGGAACTGGGTGCCGACGACTACCTGGCCAAGCCGTTCAACCCCGACGAGCTGATGGCGCGGGTCAAGGCCGTGCTGCGTCGCCAGGCCCCGGTGGTACCGGGCGCACCAGGCAGCGAGGACGAAACCGTCACCTTCGGCGACTACGCGCTGTCGCTGGCCACCCGCGAACTCAAGCGCGGCGACGAAGTGCACATGCTCACCACCGGCGAATTCGCGGTGCTCAAGGCGCTGGTGATGCATGCCCGCGAGCCGCTGACCCGCGACAAGCTGATGAACCTGGCGCGCGGTCGTGAGTGGGACGCCCTGGAGCGCTCCATCGATGTGCAGATCTCGCGTTTGCGCCGCATGATCGAACCCGACCCTTCCAAGCCACGCTATATCCAGACCGTCTGGGGTGTGGGCTATGTCTTCGTGCCGGATGGCAATGCCGGCAAGTGAAGCCTTGTACAGGAGCAGGTCAGCATAGGCAGGGCGCCCCTCGGGTTGCCCTGTTTTTGCCTGTGCCGAAATCCGCAACGCCTGCGAGCCGCGCTCGCTCCTGCCAACCGTGTAGCCGTCGCCCATGAAAACGCCATTGTGGTTCCCCCAAAGCTTCTTCGCCCGCACGCTGTGGCTGGTGCTGGCCGTGGTGCTGTTCTCCAAGGCACTGACGCTGGTGTACCTGCTGATGAACGAGGACGTGCTGGTGGACCGCCAGTACAGCCACGGCGTCGCACTGACGCTGCGCGCCTACTGGGCGGCCGATGAGGAAAACCGCGAGAAGATTGCCGAAGCCGCCGGCTTGAAGCGGGTGGTCGGTACCGGTGTGCCCGAGGGTGAGCAGCACTGGCCCTACAGCGAGATCTACCAGCGCCAGATGCAGGCCGAACTGGGCGAGGACACCGAGGTGCGCCTGCGCATCCATGCGCCGCCGGCGCTGTGGGTACAGGCCCCGAGCCTGGGCGATGGCTGGCTGAAGGTGCCGCTGTACCCGCACCCGTTGCGCGGCCAGAAGATCTGGAACGTGCTGGGCTGGTTCCTGGCCATCGGCCTGTTGTCCACGGCTTCGGCCTGGATCTTCGTGCGCCAGCTCAACCAGCCGCTCAAGCGCCTGGTGTTCGCCGCCCGGCAACTGGGCCAGGGGCGCAGCGTGCGCCTGCCGATCAGCGACACGCCCAGCGAGATGACCGAGGTCTACCGGGCCTTCAACCAGATGGCGGAGGATGTCGAGCAGGCGGGGCGCGAGCGTGAGCTGATGCTGGCCGGGGTGTCCCATGACCTGCGCACGCCGCTGACGCGCCTGCGCCTGTCGCTGTCGCTGCTGGCCAACGAAAGCGACCTGACCGATGACATGGTGCGCGACATCGAGGACATGGACGCGATTCTCGACCAGTTCCTGGCGTTCATCCGCGATGGCCGCGACGAGCCGGTCGAGGAGGTGGACCTCAGCGACCTGGTACGCGAGGTGGTCGCGCCGTTCAACCAGCCCGAAGAGCAGGTGCGGCTGTGCCTGGAGCCGATCCCGCCGTTTCCGCTGCGCCGGGTTTCGATCAAGCGCCTGCTCAACAACCTGATCGGCAATGCGCTGCATCACGCCGGGCAGGGCGTGGAAGTGGCGGCCTATGTCTCGGGTGACACCAGCGCGCCCTACGTGGTGCTGAGCGTGCTCGACCGCGGCGCCGGCATCGATCCGGGTGAGCTGGAGGCGATCTTCAATCCGTTCATTCGCGGTGATCGCGCCCGCAGCGGCAAGGGCACCGGCCTGGGCCTGGCTATCGTCAAGCGCATTGCCGCCCAGCACGGCGGCAATGTGGAGCTGCGCAACCGTTCCGGTGGCGGCATCGAGGCGCGGGTACGCTTGCCCCTGGGCCTGCTGCTGCCACGCGACGCGGTCTAGGGACGCAAGGGCTCAGCCCTTGCCCTTGGTGCGGGTCAGGTTCGGCCCGCCGTTCTTCTCCAGGTGTTCGATGATCATCCCGGCCACGTCCTTGCCGGTGGTGACCTCGATGCCTTCCAGGCCCGGCGAGGAGTTGACCTCCATCACAAGCGGGCCGTGATTGGAGCGCAGGATATCCACGCCGGCCACGCTCAGGCCCATGACCTTGGCAGCGCGGATGGCGGTCATGCGTTCTTCCGGGGTGACCTTGATCAGGCTGGCGGTGCCGCCCCGGTGCAGGTTGGAACGGAACTCGCCGGGCTTGGCCTGGCGCTTCATCGAGGCGATCACCTTGTCGCCCACCACAAAGCAGCGAATGTCGGCGCCACCGGCCTCCTTGATGTACTCCTGCACCATGATGTTCTGCTTCAGGCCCATGAAGGCCTCGATCACCGACTCGGCCGCCTTGGTGGTTTCGCACAGCACCACGCCGATGCCCTGGGTGCCCTCGAGCACCTTGATCACCAGGGGGGCGCCGTTGACCATCTGGATCAGGTCGGGAATGTCGTCGGGCGAATGGGCAAAGCCGGTGACCGGCAGGCCGATGCCACGGCGCGACAGCAGCTGCAGCGAGCGCAGCTTGTCCCGCGAGCGGGCGATGGCCACCGATTCGTTGAGCGGGAACACGCCCATCATCTCGAACTGGCGCAGCACCGCGCAGCCATAGAACGTCACTGACGCGCCGATGCGCGGGATGACGGCGTCGAACCCTTCCAGCGGCTTGCCGCGATAGTGGATCTGCGGCTTGTGGCTGGCGATGTTCATGTAGGCGCGCAGGGTATCGATCACAACCATTTCATGGCCTCGTTGCGTACCGGCTTCGACCAGACGACGAGTGGAATACAGACGCGGGTTCCGCGACAGCACAGCGATCTTCATGCAACACCTGTGGAGGGGGTAATGGTGGCCGGAGAGGCCGGCTTGTCCTGTACGTATTTGAGGCCCGGGTTGACCACCAGCTGGCCGTGTACCAGGGCCTTGGAGCCGAGCAGCAGGCGATAGCGCATGGCCTTGCGGCAGGCCAGGGTGAACTCCACTTCCCACACCCGGTCGCCGAGCGCCAGGGGCGTGCGGATCACGTAGCGGGTCTGGGCATGGCCATTGGAGCTCTTGATGGTCTTCATCGTCACCAGAGGCGCTTCGCAGCGCCGGTGACGCAGTTGTACCACCGAACCCAGGTGCGCGTTGAAGCGGACCCAGGTTTCACCATCGCGTTCGAAGGTTTCCACTTCGGTGGCGTGCAGGCTGGAGGTGCTGGCGCCGGTATCGATCTTGGCGCGCAGGCCTGCCACGCCGAGGTCGGGCAAGGCCACCCACTCGCGCAGGCCGATCACGCTCAAATGGTCATATGTCTTCAAGATGCACAACCTGGGTAAAAGTCGGTGAACTGTAAGCACGCCGCGTATTTTTTGCATCCGCCAGTTACGGTAGTACAGTTCCATGAAACAAATGAATCGGGGAAATGCCATGGCACAAAAGCCGGAAGAGGACGACAAGGTTCGCCTGGACAAATGGTTGTGGGCGGCGCGCTTCTACAAGACCCGCGCCCTGGCCAAGGCGGCGATCGAGAGCGGCAAGGTGCATTGTCGGGGCGAGCGTTGCAAGCCGGGCAAGGAGCCGCGGGTGGGTGACGAGTTCGTGCTGCGTACCGGTTTCGACGAACGTACCGTGGTGGTCACGGCGCTGTCGGTGGTGCGCCGCGGCGCACCCGAGGCACAGGCGCTGTACGAGGAGACCGCACAGAGCCTGGCACGCCGCGAGCAGGCCGCGGCGCTGCGCAAGGCCGGCGCCCTTGGGGTAAGCACCGACGGGCGGCCCACCAAGAAGCAGCGCCGCCAGCTACATCAGTTGCACGACAGCGCCGGTTAGTCCCGCGCGCCGATCACGCTCAGGCGGCCGAGCAGCGGCAGCCGTGCCAGCCAACCGAACAAGGGCGCGGTGACACGCACCAGGCCGGCGCTGGTCCGGGCAGCAAACGGCGTATAGTAACTCCAGCCCAGCGCCAGGATGGCCATGCCCAGGCCGCCGATATAGTCGTCCTGGCCCCAGTGGGCACCCGCCACCAGGCGTGGCAGCATGAACAGCACCGCCAGTGCCCAGATCAGCACATGCTGCATCAGGCGGCGGCTGAACAGGCTCATGAACAGTGCCCACAGCAGCAGCACCGAGGCGTGGTCGCCGGGGAAGCTCTGGCTGGAACGGTCCTTGAGCTCCCAGCGCGCTTCGAGCGCCGGGTAGTAGTCGCTGAGCATGATGGCGTCACTGAACACCATCGACGGGCTATGGTGCTGCCAGCCCATCAGGCGTACCAGCTTGGAGAACAGGGCGCGGATCACCACCAGCACCAGCAGGGTCACCAGGAAGCCGAAAAAAGCCCGGCGCACCTCGACGGCCTTGAATACCCAGTCGCCGCGAATCAGCAGCATCAGCATGATGAGCCCGACCACGATGTCGAACGGGCGCAGGCTGCCCAGGGTCCAGATGCTGCGCCACAGGGTGTTGTTGGCCAGTGGGCGATTGAGGGCGTGGAACAGCCATTCGTCGAGCGCCATGCAAAGGGCCTGGCCAACGGGCCATAACCAGAAACACAGTAGTGCAACGGGAATCAACGTAGCCAGACACAGGGGGCCCCAAGCCCACCTGGCTTGGAACAGGGGTGGATTGTCCATAAACTACCTCTTTTACAGCGCTATCGTTCGCACCATTCTGGTGCTCTAAACGGGGCTTTATAGGCCCTTGAAATTATTTTGTCATCTTTCAGAAAGCCAGAAACCATGTCCGATTTGCCAGATACCGACTTCACCCAACGCTTCATCTTCGACGAGCGCGACGTACGCGGCGAACTGGTTTCGCTCGAGCGCAGCTACGCCGAAGTCCTGGCCAAGCACCCCTACCCGCAGCCGGTGGCGCAACTGCTCGGTGAGCTGATGGCCGCGGCGGCGCTGCTGGTGGGCGCGCTCAAGTTCGACGGCCTGCTGATCCTGCAGGCACGCTCCGAAGGGCCGATCCCGCTGCTGATGATCGAGTGCTCCAGCGAGCGCGACATCCGTGGCCTGGCGCGCTACCACGCCGAGCAGATCGCCCCCGATGCCACCCTGGGCGACCTGATGCCCGATGGCCAGCTGGCGCTGACCATCGACCCGGCGCAGGGCCAGCGCTACCAGGGCATTGTCGACCTGGATGGCGAGAACCTCTCGGAGTGCTTCACCAACTACTTCGTGATGTCCCAGCAGGTGGGCACGCGCTTCTGGCTCAACGCCGATGGCCAGCGCGCCCGCGGCCTGCTGCTGCAGCAGTTGCCGGCCGACCGCCAGAAGGACGAGGACGACCGCGAAGACAGCTGGAAGCACGTCACGGCCCTGGCCAATACGCTGAAGGCCGAAGAGCAACTGGGCCTGGACAACGAGACCGTGCTGCACCGCCTGTACCACGAAGATGCCGTGCGCCTGTTCGATATCCAGCCGCTGCAGTTCCGCTGCAGCTGCTCGCGTGAGCGCTCGGGCAACGCGCTGGTCAGCCTCGGCCAGGACGATGCCCTGGCCCTGGCGACCGAGCATGGCGGGGCAATCGAAATCGACTGCCAGTTCTGCAACCAGCGCTACCTGTTCGATGAAACCGAAATCGCACAATTGTTCGCCGGCGGGGGTGTTGACGCACCGTCAGATACTCGTCACTAAAACGTTTAAGTTCAGGTAAATCTCCTGTCGAACGCCGGAAACACGCCGTTCTGACAGGAGGGCCCTACTTTTTTTGGGCGTTTCTGGCATAATCCCGCCACTTTTTTCGCTGTAGTAGTTTTAAAAGCTCTACTACAAAACGTTCGGAGCACTCGGCCGCAGGCCGGATGGGGAATCTCATGACGCAAGCCAACAACACCGTGTACACCGACCTGAGCGTCGATGAACTGGTAAAAGAAGCGCTGAACCGCGGTGAAGGCGAGCTGGCCGATACGGGCGCGCTGGTCGTGAAAACTGGTCACCGCACCGGTCGTTCGCCGGTCGACCGTTTCATCGTCGACGAGCCGTCCACCTCGTCTGCCATCGCCTGGGGCCCGATCAACCGCAAGTTCCCGGCCGACAAGTTCGATGCCCTGTGGGACCGCGTCGAGGCGTTCAACAACGCCCAGGATCATTTCGTTTCCCACGTGCACGTAGGTGCGGCTGCCGAGCACTACCTGCCGGTACGCATGACCACCCAGACTGCCTGGCAGAACCTGTTCGGCCGTTGCCTGTTCATCAACCCGGCGCAGTACAACCCGGCCGGTCGTGATGAGTGGCAAGTGCTCAATGTCGCCAACTTCGAATGCGTGCCCGAGCGTGACGGCACCAACTCCGACGGTTGCGTGATCCTCAACTTCGCCCAGAAGAAGGTACTGATCGCTGGCATGCGTTACGCCGGCGAGATGAAGAAAGCCATGTTCTCGGTGCAGAACTTCCTGCTGCCGGCTGCCGACGTGCTGCCGATGCACTGCGCCGCCAACATCGGCGAAGCAGGCGACGTGACCCTGTTCTTCGGCCTGTCGGGCACCGGCAAGACCACCCTGTCGGCCGACGAAAGCCGTTACCTGATCGGTGACGACGAGCACGGTTGGGGCGAGGGCGTGGTGTTCAACATCGAAGGCGGTTGCTATGCCAAGTGCATCGACCTGTCGGAGAAGAACGAGCCGGTCATCTGGAAAGCCATCAAGCATGGCGCCGTGCTGGAAAACGTCGTCATCGACGACGCCAAGCACGCTGACTACTCCGATGTCAGCCTGACCCAGAACAGCCGTGCGGCCTACCCGCTCGAGCACGTTGCCAAGCGTTCCGAGAAGAACCTGGGTGGCGAGCCCAACGCAGTGATCTTCCTGACCTGCGACCTGACCGGCGTACTGCCACCAGTATCGATCCTCAGCGAAGAGCAGGCGGCCTACCACTTCCTGTCCGGTTACACCGCGCTGGTGGGCTCCACCGAAATGGGTTCGGGCAGCGGCATCAAGTCGACCTTCTCCACCTGCTTCGGCGCGCCGTTCTTCCCGCGTCCGGCTGGCGAATACGCTGAACTGCTGATCAAGCGTATCCGTGGTTTCGGTTCCAAGGTGTACCTGGTCAACACCGGCTGGACCGGTGGTGGCTACGGCGTGGGCAAGCGCTTCAACATCCCGACCACCCGTGCGGTGATCGCGGCCATCCAGAGCGGCGCACTGGTCGGTGCTGAAACCGAGCACCTGGACATCATCAACCTGGACGTGCCGAAACTGGTACCGGGTGTTGAAACCGTACTGCTCAACCCGCGCAACACCTGGGCTGACAGCGCTGCCTACGACGAAGCGGCCAAGGGCCTGGCTTCGCTGTTCATCGAGAACTTCAAGAAGTTCGACGTTTCCGACGCCATCAAGGCAGCGGGCCCGCAACTGTAAGTTGCTGCTCGCCAGCTGAGAAAAAGCCGCCCGAATGGGCGGCTTTTTCGTTTGGGCTGTGATTCAGGCCAATGCGGCCAGAACATGTTCCGGGTCATTGTGAATCGCACGCAGCAGTGCCCGTGCTGGCCCTTCTGGAGCACGGCGTCCTTGCTCCCAATTGCGCAACGTACCCAGCGGTACATCGATACACTGCGCAAATTTTTCCTGGGTAAGCCCGGTTGCCTCGCGTATGGCCCTGACCCGCATGGCGTCTACCTGGAACTCGCGTGAAGGTTTGCGCTCCCCACGATCGATTTCAGCCATCTCGGTCATGCTGTCAACGAGACGACCGAAAAGATTCCTGTCCATCATTTCCACCCTTGGTTGAGGCTTCGAAGTACGGCTTTCTGTTTTTTAGTCAATGTGTCGTGGATGCCTTTGCGGTAGATAAGCAGCAAACGGATCTGGCTGGCTGACACGGCGTAGTAATAGATCACTCGAACCCCGCCGCTTTTTCCTTTGCCTTTTGCTGCCCATCGAATTTTTCGCAGCCCGCCGGTATCTTCGATCAGGTCACCTGCTTCAGGGTGCTCGGCAAGATATACCTGAAGCGACAGGTACTCGTGATCGTCGAGATGGCTTGAAACGTCGCTGGTAAATACGCTTGTTTCGATGAAGAGCATGCCAACCTTTGTACGCCATTGGCGTAGTTAGAGTCTATGCCTTGCGCAGTAGCGGCGCAACCGCATGGATGTTTCGAGTAGGCGCCCATGCTATTCAGCCCTGTTACGGTTTACTGTCACCGTGCTTCTGAATTCGTTGTGGGATGCTTCCCGCCCCCTTCACTGCATACAGGTCATTCATGTCTGCCACACCCGAACGCCACCACTACCCCCACGTCCACCCCCTGCCGACCCGCTGGCAGGACAACGACGTCAACGGCCACATCGCCAGCGCCACGGTCTACGCCTTCTTCGACAGCGCCGTGCAGGCCTACCTGATCGAGCATGCCGGGCTCGACCCGCAGGATGGCGAGGTGGTGGGGTTCGTGGTCAGTTCGGGGTGCGACTTCTTCGCCTCGGCCGCCTTCCCCGAATGCCTGGAAGTCGGCCTGCGCGCGGCGCGGGTGGCCGGCAGTTCGGTGGAGTACCAACTGGCCCTGTTCAAGGTCGGTGAAGCTCAGCCCTGCGCCGCCGGGCGCATGGTGCAGGTGTTCGTCGAGCGTGCCACCGGCCAGCCCGCCAGCCTGCCGACGGCCCTGCAAGGCGCCCTGGTAGCCCTGCAAGGCTGAAACCCGGCGCGGTCAGTCGTTGATGCGGATGATGCCTTCGCGCACCGCAAACAGCACCAGGCCCGGTATGTCGTGTATCTGCAGGCGGTGCATGATCTGCGAGCGGTGCGCCTCCACCGTCTTCACGCTCAGGCCCAGGCCATCGGCAATCGAGCGGGTCGACTCGCCTCGTGCAATCAGGCGCAGGATCTCCAGCTGGCGGGTGGTCAGTTGCATGGTGCTGCTGCCGGCATGGCGCTTGCGGCTGTGCTTGACCGCCTGCCCGATCACCAGCGGCAACACCGCCGACGACAGGTACTGGCCGCCGTTCTTCAACGCCTGCAACGCCAGCTCCAGTTCCAGCACGGTGGCGGTCTTGAGCAGAAAGCCGTGGGCACCCTGCTGCAGGCACTTCATCACGAACTCCAGCTCCGAGCGCGCCGACAGCATCAGCACCATGCTTGCCGGCACGCGCAGGCACAGCTCGCGCAGGGTCTCTTCGCTCTCCAGCGCATCCAGCGCCATGTCCAGCATGATGATGTCGGGCTTGAGCTGTTCGGCGAGCTCGACGGCGCTCACGCCGTCACCGGTTTCACCCACCACTGCGTAATCTTGTTTTTGTTCGAGCAGCGCGCGCAGCCCCGCTCTGAACAGGGGCGACTCGTCTGCAAGGAGTATTCGGCAAAGCATAGGTAGGCCTGTGTCGCAAGGTAAGGGGCGGTGTATGGCTCAGCTGGCACGTGGGTTGTCGCTGAACTGGGCGATCAGCGCCGGCAACCGTGTCAGCGGTTCCACCGCCTGGGCCGCACCCAGCCGTATGGCTTCCTTGGGCATGCCGAACACGATGCAACTGGCCTCGTCCTGTGCCACGGTAGCGGCGCCTTGCTCACGCATGCTCAGCAGGCCTCGGGCACCGTCATCGCCCATCCCGGTCATGATGATGCCAAGGGCATTGCCCCCGGCATGCCGGGCGGCGGAGCGAAACAGGACATCGACCGAGGGTTTGTGCCGATTGACGGCGGGACCGTCGAGCACCTCCACCAGGTAGTGCGCACCACTGCGTTTGAGCTGCATGTGCAGGCCCCCCGGGGCCAGCAGTGCCAGGCCGCTGTGGACACGGTCCAGATGCCTGGCCTCGCGCACCTCGATCTGACAGAGGCTGTTCAGGCGCCTGGCGAAGTCGGCAGTGAACCTGGCCGGCATGTGCTGCACGATCACGATGCCCGGGCAATCGCGCGGCAGCTGACGCAGGATGAATTCCAGCGCCTGGGTGCCGCCGGTCGAGCAGCCAAGTGTAACGATTCGATCGGTGGTTTTGCTTGGGGTTGCAGGCAGTGCACTGGTTTTTTCTTTCGCCTGCGACAGAGGTAACAATACCGGGCGGGTGCGGGCCGCTTCCTCGATGCTGCGGATCAGCCCGCTGGCGAGGTTTTCCAGGCTCTGGCGCAGGCCCAGCCGGGCCTTGGTGAACACGCCGACCGCCCCGGCGGCCAGGGCCTGGAGATTGAGGTCGGTGCCGGCTTCGGTGAGGGTCGAGCAGATGATGGTCGGCGTGGGGCGCTCGGCCATGATCTGGCGCAGAAAGGTCAGGCCGTCCATGCGCGGCATCTCGATGTCCAGCACCAGCACATCGGGCCAGTCCCGGCGCATCTTCTCGATGGCATACAGCGGGTCGGCGGCCATGCCGATCACGCGGATGCGCGGGTGGTCGTTCAGGCACTGGTTGAGCACCTGGCGCACCAGCGCCGAGTCGTCGACGATGAACACCCGCACCGGCGCCGCCGCACGCTCGGTCATACGCGCTCGAACACCGAGGGGTGCACCAGCCTGAGCGGCAGCTCGAAGCCGTGGATGCTTTCGGCGTGCCCGATGAACAGCAGCCCGCCGGGGCGCAGCTGGTTGACCAGGCGCTGCACGATCAGCTGTTTCTGCGGGGTGTCGAAGTAGATCAGGATGTTGCGCAGGAATATCACGTCGAACGGCCCCAGGCCTTCGGGCAGCGGCTGCACCAGGTTGATCTCGCGCAGGCTCACCCGCGCTCGCAGGTGCGCCTGCACGCGCAGGCGCCCGTGCATGTCGCCGACCCCGCACAAGCAGTGGCGCTGCATCCAGCCATCGGGAAAGTAGCGCGCCTGGGCGATGTCGTAGATGCCTTGCTCGGCCAGCGCCAGCATGCTCTGGCTGAGGTCGCTGGCCAGGATCGACCAGTCGCTACCGGTGGCGTGCTCGGCCACGGTCATGGCCAGGCTGTAGGGTTCCTCGCCCGACGAGCAGGCCGCGCTCCACAGCCGCAGCGGCCCCTTGCGCCGGCCCAGCCACTGGCCAAGGAATTCGAAGTGCGGGAACTCGCGAAAGAAGTAGGTCTCGTTGGTGGTCAGCAGGTCGATCACCAGGCGCCGCTCGCGGCTGTGGGTCGGGCGCTCGATCAGGTGCAGGTAGTCGCGGTAGTTGTCCAGGTGGTAGTGACGCAGGCGTTTCATCAGGCGCCCGGCCACCAGCGAGCGCTTGTTGCTGGCCAGGTGGATGCCCGAGGCGCTGCTCATCAGCGTCTGCAGGCGGCTGAACTCCTGTTCGCCCAGCACCGGCAGTTTGAAGGTCGAGGGCATTCAGGAGCCCTTCGCCGCCTGGCTGAGGTAGCGGATATCTTCCAGCGACAGCACCTGGGGCATGTTCAGGATGATCAGAAAGCCCTGTTCCTGCTGGGCCATGCCGGCAATGAAGTCGGCACGGATGCCGGTGCCGAACGGCGGCGCCGGCACCACCCCGTGCGGGTCGATGTCGAGTACCGCGTCCACCGCATCCACCACCAGGCCGATGCGCTGCACGCCGTCCTCGAGGGGCAGGGCGATGATCACGATGCAGGTGCGCTTGCCGGCCTCGGTCAGTTCCATGCCGAAGCGTGCTGCCAGGTCCAGTACCGGCACCACGTTGCCGCGCAGGTTGAGCACGCCGTGAATGTAGGCGGGCATCATCGGCACGCGGGTGATCTCGGCGTACTCGATGATCTCGCGCACCAGTTCGATGGGCAGTGCATAGCCGGCCTCGCGCACGCGAAAGGTCAGGTGCTGGACACTGGTGGGCAGGTGCGGCGCGGGCGCCGCAGACTCTAGGGTGTGCATGGGGACGCCTCGGTCAAGTGAAGCTGACGAACTGGCCTTCATCGATCAGCGCCTTGTGGGTGGGCTTGTAGGCGCCGACTTGCGGTTCGCCCACCCGGGGCAGGGCACGCGCAGTGCTGCCGGCCTCGAAGCGGAAGAAGCCGATCAGCTCCTGCAACTGGCCGGCCTGGGCGTTCATCTCTTCGGCGGTGGCGGCCAGCTCTTCGGAAGCCGAGGCGTTCTGCTGGGTGATCTGGTTCATCTGGCCCATGGCGATGTTGATCTGCCCGGCGGCGCTGCTCTGCTCCTGCGAGGCGGCGGTGATTTCCTGCACCAGGTCCGAGGTCTTCTGGATGTTGGGCACGATCTCGCTGAGCAGGCTGCCGGCCTGTTCGGCCAGTTGCACGCTGCTGGAGGCCACCTGGCCGATTTCCTGCGCCGCCACCTGGCTGCGTTCGGCCAGCTTGCGCACCTCGGCGGCCACCACGGCAAAGCCCTTGCCGTGATCGCCGGCACGGGCGGCCTCGATGGCGGCGTTGAGCGCCAGCAGGTTGGTCTGGTAGGCAATGTCGTCGATGATGCCGATCTTCTCGGCGATCTGCTTCATCGCCAGCACCGTGTCGCCCACTGCGCCGCCGCCCTGCACCGCGTCGTTGGCCGCCTTGCCGGCGATGCCGTCGGTGACCTTGGCGCTTTCGGTGTTCTGCGCGATCGAGGCCGACATCTGCTCGACCGAAGCGCTGGTCTGCTCGACGCTGGCGGCTTGCTCGTTGGCCGCCTGGCTCAGCGATTGCGAGGTCGAACTGACCTGTTCGGAGGCCGACGACAGCGCATCGGCGGCGCTGCGCACATCGCCCAGGATGCTGCGCAGGCGCAGGGTCATGTTCTGCATCGAGCCCAGCAACTGCCCGGTCTCGTCCTTGTGGGTCACTACCAGGTCCTGGCTCAGATCGCCTGCGGCCATGCGGTCGGCGGCCTGCACTGCGCCTGCCAGCGGCCGGGTGATGCTGCGGGTGACCAGCACGCCGATCAGCATGCCGATCAGGGTTGCGGCGGCGACCAGGGCGATCATCTGCACCCGCGAGCGTTCGTAGATGACGCTGATCTCGGCGTTCGCCTCGCCGGCGCGCGCCTGCTTGGCAGCGCTGGCCTCACCCAGCAACTGGTCGACCACGTTGGCCGCCGCGACGTTCTGCGGCATCAGCGCCAGCGCTTCGGAAGCAATCTGCAGGTCGCCCGACTGCTGGTGCACCCCCAGCAACTGGTTGGCCACGCTGATGTAGGCCTGCAGCGGCGCGTCGATTCTTTCCACCTGGGCGCGGCCTTCCTTGGTGATGAAGTGCTCGCGCGCCTTGATCAGCAGTTCGCGGGTCTTTTCCATCGCCGCACGGGCGGTGGCGGCCGACTGGTCGCGCTCCTGGGCGGTGGTGGAGAGCAGGCTCTGGCGCACGGCGCGGTTGGCCATCAGCAGCTGGATGTTGGCTTGCTGCAAGGTGCTCAGGCCGGCCACGTCCAGCTCGTACATGCGGTCCGACAGGCCGTTGACCTGCTCCAGGTTGCGCAGGCCGATGACTCCGATGAGCGCGGTCAGCGCCACCACCAGCAGAAAGCCCAGGGTCAGGCGCACGCCTATCTTCATATTGCTGATCAACTGCATGTCTATTCTCCGGAAGGGCTTGGCAACAGGTGCGGCGTCTCGCCTTCGGCGCGTTGCTGCGACTGGCGGAACAGGCTGGGGATATCGAGTATCAGCGCCACCTGGCCAGAGCCGAGGATGGTCGAGCCGCTGATGCCACTGAGGTGTTGGAACAGTTGCCCCAAGGGCTTGATCACGGTCTGCAGTTCGCCGTGCAACTGGTCGACGATCAGCCCGGCATGCTGCCGGCCCTGGCTGACCACCACGATGTTGCGGCGCACGCAGGCGCTGCGCGGCAGGCCGAAATGCGGTTGCAGGTCGATGCACGGCAGCGGCCGCCCGCGCAGGTTCAGGTGGCCCTGCTCGGCCTGGTTGGCGGGCGCCTCCATGCATTCGGTGACCATGTCCAGCGGGATCACGAAGTGCTCCTCGCCCACGCTCACCAGAAACCCGTCGATGATCGCCAGGGTCAGCGGCAGGCGGATGCGGAAGGTGCAGCCATGGCCGGCCCTGGAGTCGATCTCGATGACCCCGCGCAACTGGTCGATGGCGCTGCGCACCACGTCCATGCCCACCCCGCGTCCGGACAGGTTGGACACCTGCTCGGCGGTGGAAAAACCCGCTTCGAAGATCAGCAGGTGGATGTCCTGTTCGCTCATCGGCGAATCGCCGTCGAGCATGCCGCGGGCGATGGCCTTCTCGCGGATCTTCGCGGTGTTCAGGCCGCGCCCGTCATCCTGGATCTCGAGCACGATCATGCCCGAGTCGTGGTAGGCGTTCAGGCGCAGCTGACCCTGCTCGGGCTTGCCGGCGGCGCGGCGCTCGGCAGGGGCCTCGATGCCGTGGTCGATGGCGTTGCGCACCAGGTGCACCAGCGGGTCGGCGATGCGGTCGATCAGGGTCTTGTCCAGCTCGGTGTCGCCGCCGCTGATGGTCAGCGCAATCTGCTTGTCCAGCGCCTGACTCACATCGCGCACCACGCGGTGGAAGCGGTTGAAGGTCTCGCCCACTTCGACCATGCGCAGTTTCAGCGCCCGCTCGCGGATCTGCTCCACATGTTGCTGCACCGCCTGCACGCTTTCGATGCAGGCGGCGTGGGCACTGCGCAGGGCCTGCATCTGGGCGCCGGCGGTGGCGATGACCAGCTCGCCGACCAGGTTGATCAGCTCGTCGAGCTTTTGCGCAGCCACCTTGACCTGGCTGCTGGAGGCAGTGCGCGGCTCGCCGGCGGGCATCGATGGCAAGGGTGTGGCGGTTGCAGGCGCCAACGTTTGCGCCGGTGCGCGGGGTTCGGCCGGCAAGGCGGTATCGGTCGGCTCCTGGGCCTGCAGGCGCAGGGTGCAGAAGTCCTGCACCAGGGCGAACACGTCTTCGAGCTGCTCGCGGCTGGCGTCGCTGTGCAGGCTCACTTCGAAGCCCAGGTAGCAGGCCTCCGGGTCGAGGCTGTCGAGCTCCGGCACGGCCCAGGTGAGGGTCTGCAGGCTGAGGATGTCGCCCAGCCGCGCCAGGTAGCGGATGAACGCCGCCGGGTCGAAGCCGTTGCTCAGCAGCTCGCTGGCAAAGCGGATCGACAGGTGCCAGGTACGCAAGCGGGGCGCACCGTGCGGGGCTGCCAGCGGGTTGTCCACAGACGCGGGCAGCTCGCCCTGATGTGCCTGCAATGCCGCCAGCAGGGCGGCCTGGCGTGGCGTGTGCGCTGGCATGCTGACCTGCTGCGGGTCGATGCTGTCGAGCATCACCCCCAGTTCGTCCATGCACTGCAGCATCAGCGAGGTGAGCGAGGCGTCCAGCACCCGCGCACCGTCGCGTACCCCCATCAGCAGGTTTTCCAGCTGGTGCGCCAGCGCCACCAGTGGGTCGAGGGAGAAGATCCCCGCCGAGCCCTTGAGCGTGTGCACGGCGCGAAACAGCGCGTTGATCGCCGCGTCGTCATCGGGGCGGGTTTCCAGGCGCAGCAGGCTGTCTTCGGCTTCCTTGAGCAGGTCGCGGGCCTCTTCGAGAAAGCCCTGCAGCAGCTGGCTCCATTGCTCGGCGTCGAACATGCTCACTCCTCGCACGGCACGGGGGTACCGGCCGGGCACAATGCGGGCAGGCGCAGCAGCTCCAGCAACGCCCGGGCGTTGCCCGGCAGGGCGATCACCTCGGCGTCGTGGCCATTTGCGCAGAGGGTCTTGTGCAGGCTCAGCAGCAGTTGCACGCCGGCACTGTCGAGCTCGCCCAGGCCGCCCAGGTCCAGTTGCCAGGGCACTGGTTGAGCGGGCAACAGGGCCAGCAGCTGCTCGCGTGCGGCGCGCACCTCATAGATGGTCAGGTCGCCGTCCAGGCGTAGCCGTGCGGGGGTGTCGGCGGTGGCTGCGGCGAGTGTGAACATGCGCGTCAGCCAATCAGCTTTTCGACAGCCGCCAGCAACTGCTGGGGCTGGAACGGCTTGACGATCCAGGCCCGCGCTCCGGCGGCCTGGCCCTCGGCCTTCTTGGCCTGCTCGCTTTCGGTGGTGAGCATCATGATCGGGGTGAAGCGGTATTCGTTGCGCGCCTTGAGCGCCTTGACCAGGCCGATGCCGTCCAGGTTGGGCATGTTCACGTCGCTGATCACCAGGTTGATCTTCTGCCCGGTGAGCTTGTTCAGCGCGTCGCGCCCGTCACAGGCTTCGATGACCTGGTGGCCGGCGCTGGCCAGGCTGATTTTCACGAGTTGGCGCATCGAGGCGGAGTCGTCCACGATCAGGATGGTCTTGGCCATGTTCAGGGCTTCCGGAGTTAGAAAAAGGTCACGTCGCTGCTGGATGCCGACTGGCTGTGGCCAGCCCGTTCCTCGCTGGTGGTGAAGCGCTGGCGCAATTGCTGCAGCCAGCCTTGCGGGTCGTGCAGGCGCGGGTCGTCGTGCGCCAGGGCATCGAGCAGTTGCAGCAGGTCGGCCTGCAGGTGGTCGAGCATCTGGTCGGCGCGATCCTGGAACTGCAGGCTGACCATGATCGCGTGGATATCTGCCTGGGTGGCGCGGGCATCCTGTTGCAGCGCCCGCGAGGCGCCGTCGAGGGCGTCGAGGTTACCGCCCAGGTCGCTGATTACCTCGTCGAGCACCTGCTCCAGCTCGCGCAGGTTGGCCTGCTCTTCGCTGCCCAGCGCGGTGGCGGCATCGATGCTGGACTGGATCGACTGGTTGATCTCGCCCACCTTGGCGTCCATCGACTGGCCGGTCTCGGCCGACAGGCTGGAGAGCTTGCGCACCTCGTCGGCGACCACCGAGAAGCCGCGGCCGAACTCGCCGGCGCGGGCAGCTTCGATGGCGGCATTGAGCGCCAGCAGGTTGGTCTGGCTGGCAACTTCCTGCACGCGCTTGGCCATCTGCTGGAGCTGGCCGGCGTAGCTGCCCAGATGATTGATGGTGGTCAGAAATTCATGCTGGCGCTGGCTGCTGGCGGCGAAGCTTTCGGTGACCCGGCGCAGGCGCTGGTTGGCCTCGCGCAGGTTCTCGCCCACGCCGCCATTGGCCAGCACGTTGTCGGCGTCGTTGAGGCTGTGTTCCAGGCGCTGGTTGATGGCGCCGAAGCGTTCGAGCAACTGGCTGATGTTGTCGCCCAGCAGGGTTCGGCTCTGTTGGAGGCTGTCGATCCAGCTGGGCGCCACCACCGGCAGCAGGGTGTGCAGTGGCGGCTGTTCGAGCACGATGGGCGCGTCGCTGACCGCAGCCACCTGTGCCACGGGGCGCGGGCGCAGCAAGGTGCTGGCAAGCAGCACCAGCGACAGCCCGGCCAGGCCCAGGGGCAGCAGGTCGAGCAGCAGGCCGAAGGCGCCGAGGGCCGTGCCGATCCATATTCCCAGGTACATCCGCATTCCGTGCGCCCACTGCGTCGCTTAAGGTGGGGCGGATCATAGCGATTGCTATTTGACGTCAAAATCGGGACGCCCCTTAAGCCGACCCGTCAGTCACAAAACAGCCGACGCAAACAGGCCCCTGCCGATGTTGATCGGACAGTCAATATAAAAGGCTGGAAAGCTCGCCGAACAACAGGCTCGAAGGTTTTCGCGCAGGGGGCGGGGCGGGGAAAGGCTTAGGTGAATGGCTTAAGCCAATGGCGTGATGGCACATGGCTTGATTGCTACGTTTGCGGGTACAACTGCGGCGCTGCCGGCGCGGGGCCGGCAGCGTCGATGGAATTCAGCGGTGACGCCAGCGTTTGTCGTGCTTGCGATGGCCGTAGTGGTGGCCGCGATCGCGGTAGTGGCGGCGGTCGTCGTAGCCGCGGCCGCGGTTGTTGTAGCGGCGGTCTTCGTCGTCGCTCTTGTTGCCCATGTAGTTGCCCAGTGCACCGCCCGCACCGCCGCCGGCTGCGGCGCCGATCAGGCTGCCGGTGTTGCCGCCCACGCTGCGGCCCACCACGTTGCCGCCGGCCGCACCCAGTGCGCCACCGATGGCCGCCTCGCCGCGGCTGCGCTTGTCGGCACCTACCGCGCTACCGGCTGCACCGCCCAGGCCGGCGCCGATGGCCGAACCGGTGCTGCCACCGATCGACTGGCCAACCACCGAACCCAATACCCCGCCCAATGCGCCGCCGATACCGGCTTCGGTGGAGCCACCTGCCGAGGCAACGCCACTGAGCAGGCCGAGAGACAACAGCAGAATCGAGGAGTACTTCATAAGGGAGCCTCAAAGGGATGACGAGGCGATCCTGAGGCTCTGCAACACGCGCTGGCAACGCAAATCCGACGATTGGCACGACGTGTATACAATTTTATAAGTTACTGTTTTTACAGTGAAACTTAATGCGTTTTTGCGGGTCTGAGCTTACTTGGGACGAAGGCCCTGGCAGTGATGCCAGGGCCTTTTTCTTGCCTGCAGTTATGCGCTGAACGAACTGCTGGCAAGCCAGCTCCCACAGCGTTCTGCATGCGCCGCAAGACCCTGTGGGAGCCGGCGTTGCCGGCGAAGGGGCCTAGATGATCCTGGCCGTGGCGCTGGCCGCCTCGATCCTGATCGCCACGAACTTCGACGTCGGCGTATGGCTGCCATCGCCCACGCTTTCCAGCGGCACCAGCGGGTTCACCTCGGGGTAGTAGGCTGCCGCCTGCCCCGCCGGAATGTCGAACGCCAGCAAGGTGAAGCCCTTGACCCGGCGCTCGCGGCCATCGCCCCACAACGACACGATATCGGCCTTGTCACCGGGGTTGAAACCCAGCCGGATGATATCCGCCTCGTTGGCGAACAGCACGTCGCGCTGCCCCTTGACCCCACGGTAACGGTCATCCAACCCGTAGATGGTGGTGTTGTACTGATCGTGGGAACGCATCGACTGCATGATCAGGTCCGGCACCTGGCCGCTGGCGCGTACGCTCTCGTGCAGCAGGTCGTCGGGCAACGCATTGGCCTTGAAGTTGGCCCGCCCGCTGGGTGTCTTCCACTGGCGCTGGCCGGCGCTGTTGCCCAGGTAGAAGCCACCGGGGTGCTGCAGGCGCTGGTTGAACCCCTCGAACCCTGGAATGGTGTCGGCGATCAGTTCGCGAATGCGCCCATAGTCGGCCACCAGCCAGTGCCAGTCCACCGGTTTGCTGCCCAGGGTGGCGGCGGCGATTCCGGCGATCACCGCCGGCTCCGAGCGCATCTGGCGCGACAGCGGTTTGAGCTGGCCGTTGGAGGCATGCACCATGCTGAACGAGTCTTCCACCGTCACTGCCTGCGGGCCTTCGCCCTGCAGGTCGATATCGGTACGTCCCAGGCACGGCAGAATCAGCGCCTGCTGCCCGTGGATCAGGTGGCTGCGGTTGAGTTTGGTGCTGATCTGCACCGTCAGCTCGCAGTTGCGCAGCGCCTGTGCAGTGCGTTCGGTGTCGGGGGTGGCCTGGGCGAAGTTGCCGCCCAGCCCGATGAACACCCGCGCCTTGCCATCGAGCATGGCGCGAATCGCCTCCACCGTGTTGTGGCCGTTGTGGCGCGGCACGGCAAAGCCGAAGCGGCGCTCCAGCGCATCCAGCAGCGCCACCGGCGGGCGTTCGTTGATGCCCATGGTGCGGTCGCCCTGCACGTTGCTGTGGCCGCGCACGGGGCATAGCCCGGCCCCCGGCACCCCAAGGTTGCCGCGCAGCAGCATCAGGTTGGCGATTTCCTGGATGGTCGGCACCGAGTGACGGTGCTGGGTGATGCCCATGGCCCAGCACATGATGACTTTTTCGGCCCGCGCATACATGCGTGCGGCCTGCTCGATATCGGCCAGGCCCAGGCCCGACTGCTGCACGATCTGCTCCCAGCTGCTGGCCTCGACCACTTCAAGGTAGGCCTCCACGGCCGCAGTGTGCTCGGCGATGAAGGCATGGTCGAACACCGCTGGCGCACCTGTTGCCTGCGCCTCGCGCTCCCACTGCAGGAGGAACTTGGCCATGCCGCGCAGCAGCGCCATGTCGCCGCCCAGGGCGGGGCGAAAATAGGCGGTGTTGGTCGGACGATCACCGTTGGTGAGCATCTCCAGCGGGTGCTGCGGGTGCTGGAAACGCTCCAGGCCGCGCTCCTTGAGCGGGTTCACGCACACCACCTGGGCACCGCGCTTGACCGCTTCGCGCAGCGGTTCAAGCATGCGCGGGTGGTTGGTACCAGGGTTCTGGCCCCACACGAAGATCGCGTCGGCGTGCTCGAAATCGTCGAAGGTCACCGTACCCTTGCCGACCCCGACGCTCTGGCCCAGGGCCACGCCGCTGGCCTCGTGGCACATGTTCGAACAGTCCGGGAAGTTGTTGGTGCCGTAGGCGCGCACGAACAGCTGGTACAGGTAGGCCGCCTCGTTGCTGGCCCGGCCCGAGGTATAGAACTCCGCCTGGTCGGGGCTGGTCAGGCCGTTGAGGTGGCGCGCGATCAGGGCGAAGGCGTTGTCCCAGCTGATCGGCTGGTAACGGTCGTTGGAGGGGTTGTACACCATCGGCTCGGTGAGCCGGCCCTGGTACTCCAGCCAGTAGTCGCTCTGGCCCAGCAGCGAGGTGACGCTGTGGCGGGCGAAGAAGGCCGCATCGACCCGGCGCTTGGTGGCCTCCCAGTTGACCGCCTTGGCACCATTCTCGCAGAACTTGACCATGCCGCTTTCCGGCGAGTCGCCCCAGGCGCAGCCCGGGCAGTCGAAGCCGCCGTTCTGGTTGGTCTTGAGCAGGGCGCGGATGTTCTTCAGCGCGTTGTCGCTGCCGATCCAGGCCTGCGCCACACTGCGCAGCGCGCCCCAGCCGCCGGCGGCGCCGTGGTAGGGCTTGTAGCGGGGGACCGGCTTCTGGTCGGCTTGATGATGCAGGCTCACGGGCGACTCTCCTGCGCCGGGCTGTAGACCCTTGGCGCACTGTGGTGCGGCAGATGGATAAGGTTGAGCTGGTGGCGGCGCGCCCATTGCAGCGCCAGGCCGGTGGGCGCAGACAGGCTCACCAGGGTCTGGATGCCGGCGCGCAGCACCTTCTGGATCAGCTCCAGGCTGCAGCGGCTGGTGACTACTGCCAGGCCGCCGTCGAGGGCGATGTGCTGACGCACCAGGGCTCCGATCAGTTTGTCCAGGGCGTTGTGCCGGCCGATGTCTTCGCGGCCCAGCAGCAGTTCGCCCTGATCGTTCATGAACAGTGCCGCGTGCACCGCGCCGCAGTGCTGGCCCAGTGGCTGGAAGGCGCTGATGCGCTGGCGCAGGCCGTCCAGCCAGTGCGGCGGCGGCAGGGGCGCGCCGGGCAGCACCTGCAGGTCGGGCAGCGCCTGCTCCACCGCCTCGACGCCACACAGGCCGCAGCCGCTGGTGCCGGCCAGTTGGCGGCGCTGGTTCTTGAGGTTCCAGAAGGCGCGGCTGGCTATCTGCACCTCGGCATGGATGGCCGAGCCGCTGGCCGTGAAGCTCACGTCATAGATGTCGTCGGGGGAGGCGATGATGCCGCTGCCGATGCTGAAACCGACGATGAAGTCGTGCAGATCGGTAGGGCTCACCAGCATCACCGCCTGGCTGATGCCGTTGTAGGCGATCGCCAGGGCCACCTCTTCGGCGAGGTCGGCGCCACCCTGGCTGTTGTCGTCAAGCTGGCGGTAGTCGTAGCGGTTGCTGGCAGCGGGCGCGGCCAGGGGCGTGGACGCCACGCAGGCCGGGGGTTTGATGGTCATCGGCAGGTACCGGCAGGCAGGTCAGCCTTAAGCCTAGGCCTGCACTCGGGTATCGTCTAATCGCTACTGCCGATGCATTGATAGAGCGCGTCGATCACGCCGGGTCGAGCGACAGGCGGTACTCGGCGATGCAGGCCTCGGCCAGGGCCGAGCGCGGCGCGCTGCGGCGCATGATCAGCCCCAGAGGCGCCAGCGTGGTGGCCTGGTCTATCGGTTGCAGGCGCAGGTGCCCGGTGAGTGCTTCGAGCCCGGCGTTCAGCGGCATTACCGCGCAGCACAGGCCACCCTCCACCGCTTGCACCAGCTGATGAACGGCGTCGGTCTGCAACAGCAACTGCGGGGCCAGGCCGCGGGTGTGGAAGGCGTGGTCGATGGACTGGCGAAAGTGCATGCCGGCGGTCAGCAGGCCCAGCGGCAGCTCGGCCACGGCCTCCCAGCTCAACGGCTGTTCGGCGAATGCGAAGTGACGTGGGTCGAACAGCAGGCCCATGCGTGTGTCGCCCAGGGGCAGGGCCTCGAAGCGCTCGCTGTCGAGACGCTCCAGGTACGACACGCCCAGGTCCAGGCGGTTGCTCGCCAGCTGGTCGAGAATCTGTTCGGAGCTCAACGCGCTCAGCTCGAAACGCAGCTCGGGGTGCTGGCGGTGCAGGCGCTGCAGCAGCGGCAGCGGGTCGAAGCTCGACAGCGGCACCACCCCCAGGCGCAGCGTGCCGGCCAGGTGCCCTCGACAGGCGGCGGCCTCGGCGTACAGGCCGTCGTAGGCCGAGAGTACCGAGCGCGCCCAGGCCAGCACGCGCTCGCCCTGGGCGGTGAAGCCCTCGAAACGCTGGCCGCGGTTGACCAGCGGCAGGCCCAGTTCGCGCTCCAGGTTGCGCAGGCGCATCGACAGCGTGGGCTGGGTCACGTGGCAGCGCGCGGCGGCCTGGCCGAAGTGGCGGGTTTCATCCAGGGCGATGAGGAATTTGAGTTGTTTGATATCCATCGTCGTTCCGGGGCATTGGCAGGCGAAGCATTCTATCTTGTCCTAGACTGCCTGCTCCGGTCATTGATACCTAAGGAGCACAGGATGAGCATTTTTAGTTTCGTGAAAGAAGCGGGTGAAAAACTGATCGACCTGCTCACCCCCGGCAACGCCAAGGCTGACGACCAGTTGAAGGAGCACGTGCAGAAGGTCGGCCTGGGCAACCCGAACATCCAGACCACCGTCGACGGCGACAAGGTCACGGTCAAGGGCGAGGTAGGCAGCCAGGAAGAGAAGGAGAAGATCCTGCTGGCGCTGGGCAACATTGCCGGCGTGGCGTCGGTGGACGACCAGCTCACCGTGACCGGCCCGGTCGTGGCGGCGGCGCGTTTCGTGGTGGTGAAGAAGGGCGACACGCTGAGTGCGATTTCGTTGGCGGTGTATGGCAATGCCAACCAGTACAACAAGATCTTCGAGGCCAACAAGCCGTTGCTGAGCCATCCCGACAAGATCTACCCGGGGCAGACGCTGCGTATTCCGGAGTAAGGCTCCAGCTTGGTGGTGCGGCCTTCGCCGGCAACGCCGGCTCCTACAGGTAAGGTGCCTTGTGTAGGAGCCGGCGAAGCGGCCTACAGCCCCTGCAACAAGTCCCGATAATCTTCCTGCGCCGCAAACTCCGCCGTATCCCGCGGCCCCTTGCGGCTGTCCGGCTGGCGCACTGCCAGCAGGTGCGCCACGCCAAAGTCGCGCGCGCTGCGCAGTATCGCCAGGGTGTCGTCGATGAACAGGCTGCGTGCCGGGTCGAACCCGGTATCCGCGTGCAATGCGCTCCAGAATTGCTGGTCTTCCTTGGGGAAGCCATAGTCATGGGAGCTGATCAGCCGCTCGAAATAGGGCGCCAGCGCCACCCGCTCCAGCTTCAACGACAACGAATCGCGATGGGCATTGGTGATCAGGATCACCCGCTTGCCGGCCTGGCGGATCGCCTGCAGAAAGGTGTCGGCGTCCGGGCGCAGTGCGATCAGGTCGGCCGTTTCCAGTTTCAGCTCGCGAACCGGCAGCTTCAGCTCGGCACTCCAGAAATCCAGGCAGTACCAGTTCAGCGAGCCGGCGTGGCGTTCGAACAGTGGCTGCATTTCCAGCTCGGCCATCGCACGGCTGATGCCATGCAGCTCGGCGTAGCGCTGGGGCAGGTGCTCCAACCAGAAGTGGTTGTCGTAGTGCAGGTCCAGCAGGGTGCCGTCCATATCCAGCAATACGGTATCGATGTCGTGCCAGGTCAGGGAGGGCATGTGAAATATTCTCGTTCGATCCAGACTCGGTGGACGGTATAGTACCCCGTTACCGCCAAGGAGCCGCCCCCTCATGCGCCAGAAACCCACTGTCCTCAGCCGCGAAATTGTTGCAAGCAGCCGCCTGTTCCGTGTCGAAGCGGTCGAGCTGCGCTTCAGCAACGGCACCGAACGTACCTATGAACGCCTGGTCGGGCGCGGTAACGGCTATGGCGCGGTGATGATCGTGGCGATGCTCGATGCCGAGCACGCGGTGCTGGTGGAGGAATACTGCGGCGGCACCGACGAATACGAGCTGTCGCTGCCCAAGGGCCTGATCGAGCCCGGTGAAGACGTGCTGGCGGCGGCCAACCGTGAACTCAAGGAAGAAGCCGGCTTCGGCGCCCGGCAGCTGGAACACCTGACCGAGCTGTCGCTGTCGCCCGGCTACATGAGCCAGAAGATCCAGGTGGTGCTGGCCACCGACCTGTTCGAAGAGCGCCTGGAGGGCGACGAGCCCGAGCCGATGCGTGTCGACAAGGTCAACCTGCGCGAGCTCTCGGCCCTGGCCCAGCATCCGCAGTTCTCCGAAGGGCGGGCGCTGGCGGCGCTGTACCTGGTGCGTGACCTGCTGACCCAGCGCGGCGTGTTCGGCGCATGAACGACCGCGAACTGATGCAGCAGGTGGTGCAGCTGACCCGGCAGGCGGGCGCTGCCATCCTGCCCTTCTGGCGTGCGGACGTGGCCGTGCAGACCAAGCTCGATGCCTCGCCGGTGACCGCAGCCGATATCGCCGCCCACGACGTGATCGCCGCTGGCCTGCAGCGGCTGGCGCCCCATATCCCGGTGCTGTCCGAGGAAGACTGCGACATCGGCCTGGCCGAGCGCCAACAGTGGCAGCGCTGGTGGCTGGTGGACCCGCTGGACGGCACCAAGGAGTTCATCGCCGGCAGCGAAGAGTTCACCGTCAACATCGCCCTGGTCGAACAGGGCCGGGTGGTATTCGGCGTGGTCGGGGTGCCCACCACGGGGCGTTGCTACTACGGTGGCCAGGGCCTGGGCGCCTGGCACGAAGACCCGCACGCGCCGGCAGCGCCGATCAGCGTGCGTGCGGCGCCGCCTGCCGGCACCCCGTTCACCGTGGTCGCCAGCCGCCGCCACAGCAGCCCCGAGCAGGAGCGCCTGCTGGCCGGCCTGAGTGCGGCGGTGGGTGAGCTGGAGCTGACCTCCGTGGGCAGCTCGCTCAAGTTCTGTCTGCTCGCCGAAGGCGCCGCCGACTGCTACCCGCGCCTGGCGCCGACCTCGCAGTGGGACACCGCCGCCGCCCAGGGCGTGCTCGAAGGCGCCGGCGGCGAAGTGCTGGGCCTGGACGGTCAGCCGTTCGCCTACCCATCCCGCGAAAGCCTGCTCAATCCTTTCTTCCTTGCCCTGCCAGCCGCAGCGCCGTGGCGCGCCAGCCTGCTCGCGCTCGCCTCAGCGGTGTAGCACGTACTGCCCGCCGAACTGCACGGCGGGCGTTTCACTGCCTTCGTTGAACACCTGGGTGTGCAGGGTCAGGCGCGCGCGGCCGTAGCGCTGGTAGGTGGCCACGAAGCGCTCCCAGACCTTGGCCTCGGGCGCCGCGCACACCGCCACGCCGGCGCCGGTGACCGGCAGCGGGTAGCTGATCTGGCCTTCCTGGATGACGATATGCCCGTCGCCGATGCCCGCCTCGCGCAGGCGCAGGTGCAGCCAGCCCCAGCCTGCCAGCACGGCCGCGCAATACAGGCTGCCGCCGAACATGGTGCTCTTGTGGTTGACGTTGGCCGCCAGCGGCAATTGCAGGCGCAGCCGCTGGTGCTGCCAGTCGAGCACCTGCAGGCCCATCTCGCGGGTCAGCGGGATGTCGGCGTGCAGCACGTCCTGCAGGTAATGGCTCGGGTTCATCAGCGGTTGTCCTCGGTGTCGTCGGTGCCACTGGCATTGCTGTCGGCAAAGCTCAGGCCGTGTTTGCGCAGCTTGTCGTGCAGGGTCTTGCGCGGCACGCCGAGGGCTTCGGCCAGGCTGCGCATCGAGCTGTGCGGGCGGGTCAGTTCGGCGGCGATCAGCGAGCGTTCGAACTGCTCGACCTGGTCGCTGAGGTTGCCGCTGCCCGGCGCTGCCTGCGCCTGATCGACCGGGCCAGGGCTGTCGCCGTCCAGGGCCAGCTCCAGGCCCAGGGCGAAGCGCTCGGCGGCGTTCTGCAGCTCGCGCACGTTGCCCGGCCACGCATGGCGCAGCAGCGTCGCACGTTGCGCCGGTTGCAGCACGTGGGGGGGCAGGCCGTGGCGTTCGCTGGCGGCGTCGGCAAAATGCTGGAACAGCATCAGCACATCGTCGCCGCGCTCGCGCAGGGGGGGGATGCGCAGCGGCGCGACGTTTAGGCGATAATACAGGTCGGCGCGAAAACGCCCCTGGTCGGCAGCCTGGCGCAGGTCTTCCTTGGTGGCGGCGATGATGCGGATATCCAGCGGGATCAGCTGGTTGCCGCCCAGGCGCTCGACCACCCGCTCCTGCAGCAGGCGCAGCAGCTTGACCTGTACATCCAGGCTCATGCTCTCGATTTCATCGAGAAACAGCGTGCCGCCATTGGCGAATTCGAACTTGCCGATGCGCCGCTTCTGCGCCCCGGTAAAGGCGCCGGGCTCGTGGCCGAACAGCTCGCTCTCGACCACCGATTCGGCCAGGGCACCGGCGTTGATCGCCACGAACGGGCCGTCGCGCCGGCTCGACAGGTCGTGCAGCGCGCGCGCCACCACCTCCTTGCCGGCGCCGGTCTCGCCCAGTATCAGCACATCGGCGCGGGTGCCGGCCAGCGCGCCGATCTGCTCGCGCAGCCGGGCCATCGGGGTCGACTGGCCCACCAGGCGCGTGCTCAGTTGCTGGCGGTCGCTCAGGGCCAGGCGCAGGCTGCGGTTGTCCAGCACCAGGCGGCGCAGCGCCAGGCCGCGGCGCACGCTGTCGAGCAGGGCGTCGCTGGCGAAGGGCTTTTCGAGAAAGTCGTAGGCCCCGGCGCGCATCGCCTGCACCGCCAGCGGCACGTCGCCGTGGCCAGTGATCAGCAGCACCGGCAGGTCCGGGTCCTGGGCATGCAGTTGTTCGAGCAGTTGCAGGCCGTCGATGCCGGGCATGCGGATATCGCTCACCACCACCCCGGGCCAGTCGCTTTCCAGGCGCGCGGCCAGGCCCTGGGCGTCGCTCAGGGGCAGCACGCGCAGGCCGGCGAGGTCCAGGGTCTGGCTCAGGGCCTGACGCAGGTGCGGGTCGTCATCGACCAGGACGACCTGGGTGCGGCTGTCGATCAGTGTGTCGGTCGTCATGCCGAGGAGTCCTCCGAGGTTTGAAGCGCGGCGCCGGGGGTGGCCACGCGCAGTTGCAGGGTCAGCAGCGCACCGCCTTCCGGGTGGTTGGCCAGCACCAGCTCGCCGCCCAGCGCGTTGATCAGCGTATCGCAGATCGCCAGGCCCAGGCCCAGGCCCTGGGTGCGCGTCTTGGTGGTGAAGAACGGCTCGCGTGCGCGCAGCAGGGCCTGGCTGCTGAAGCCCGGGCCGTTGTCGCGAATGGTCAGGTAGACGCTGCCTTCGCGGCGTTCGGCACTTAGCCAGAGCTTGCGCGGGTTGGCCTTTTCGGTCAGTGCGTCGAGGGCGTTGGCCAGCAGGTTGCCCAGTACCTGGCGCAGGCGGGTTTCGCCGGCCTGCACCCACAGGGTGGCCTCGGGCAGGTCGCGCACCAGCTCCACCGCCATCGCCCGGCGCCGCTTGGCCAGCAGGGCCAGGGCGTCGTCCAGTGCCGGCTGCAGCGCCACGCTTTCCGGCGCATGCCGGTCACGCCGGGCGAAGGCGCGCAGGTGGGCGATGATCGAGGCCATGCGCCCGGTCAGTTCGCTGATCAGCTTGAGGTTGCTGCGCGCATCGTCGGTGCGCTGGTGGTCGAGCAGGATCTCGGCGTTCTCGGCGTAGCTGCGGATAGCCGCCAGCGGCTGGTTGAGCTCATGGCTGATGCTTGCCGACATGGTGCCCAGCACCGATAGCTTGCCGGCCTGCACCAGCTCGTCCTGGGCGCGCACCAGTTCCTGCTGGGCCTGCTCGCGCTCCAGCACTTCGGTCTTGAGGCGGCTGTTGAGGCCTTCGAGGGCGGCGGTGCGTTCGGCCACGCGCAGCTCCAGCTCCTGGCGGGCGCGGGCCTCGAAGTCGAGGCGGTCCATGTAGTTGCGCCGGCGCTGCATCACCAGCCCGAGCAGCAGCATCACCACCAGCAGGGTGGCGGCGCCGATGAACAGCACCGTGCTCACCGAGCGGTCGACCAGGGTGCGCGGGGCCAGGATGCTGACCTGCCAGCCGGTCTCGGGGATGGCCTGGGTCTGGGTCAGCCAGGCATCGGGGTTGAGCCTGAGGGGCTTGGGCGTGGTGGTGGGGTAGGGCTGGATCGCCACGATCGCATCGCGCTCGGCCTCGCTGAGCGGGCGCGTGGCGCGAAAGCGCCAGTCGGGGCGCGAGGTGAGGATCACCACGCCGTTGTGGTCGGTCACCAGCAGTTGCTCGGGGGTCTTGCCCCACAGGGTTTCGGTGTGGTCCAGGTCGATCTTGGCCACCAGTACGCCGATCACCTGGTCGCCGTCGCGCACTGCTGCGGCGAAGAAGTAGCCGCGCTTGGCCGAGGTGGTGCCCTGGCCGAAGAAACGCCCCAGCCGGCCCTGCATGGCTTCGCTGAAGTAGGGGCGGAACGAGAAGTTGCGCCCGGCAAAGTTGTCGTGCTTGTTCCAGTTGGAGGCCGCCAGGGTGTTGCCGTTGACGTCCATCAGGTACATCACCTCGGCGCCGGTCTGCGCGCAGATGTCGTCGAGCAGGCGGTTGGCGTTGGTCAGGGTCTCGAGGCGTATCGGGTCGGCCAGCACCGCGCGCAATGCCGGCAGGTCACCGAGGATCTGCGGCAGGGTCTCGTAGCGGTGCAGGGTGCCCAGCAGGTTGGCCACGTACAGGTCCAGAGTCTGGCGGTTCTGGCTGGCCAGTTCCTCCTGGTAGTAGTGCTCGGCCAGACGTTGCAGCGGCCACAGCAGCGGCGCCAGGCACAGCGCCAGGAGGGCCAGGCTGCGCCAGCGCGGACGGCGGGGGAGGGTCGGGGTCATGGTCATCGCAAACCGGGCTTTGGTGGGGGGCCGCGTTGCAGCCCATCGCGGGTCAAGCCCGCTCCCACAAGGTCATTGATTATCCCGTGGGAGCGGGCTTGACCCGCGATGGCGTCGCAAAGGGCGCAGAAACGTTGGCCGCATTATGCGCTACTTCAGGCACTCGATCAGCGCTTGACGCCAGTCTGGCTGCTCCACCTGCCACTGCTGGCGCAGGCGGCTGCAGTCCAGGCGCGAGTTCAGTGGGCGCTGCGCCGGGGTCGGGTATTCGCTGGACAGGATCGGCAGCAGCTGCGCGCAGGGCCTGCCCTGAGCCTTCAGATGCTCGCCGATGGCCTGGGCGAAACCGAACCAGGAGGTCTGGCCCTGCGCGGTCATGTGGTAGGTGCCCCACGCACCCGCCTGCCCGGCCTGCCAGCGCTGGATCAACGCCAGGGTGCTGGCGGCCAGGCTACCGGCCCAGGTCGGTGCACCGATCTGGTCGGCGACCACGCGCAGCTGCGGTTTTTCCTGCAGCAGACGCTGCATGGTCAGCAGAAAATTGCGCCCGTGCAACGAGTACACCCAGCTGGTGCGCAGTGTCAGGTGCGCGCCGCCCACGGCATGGATGGCCTGCTCGCCAGCCAGCTTGCTGCGTCCGTACACGCTCAGGGGGTTGGGCGCGTCGTCTTCGGTGTAGGGCGTGGCCTTGCTGCCGTCGAACACGTAGTCGGTAGAGTAGTGCAGCAGCGGTACGCCCAGCCGTGCGGCCTCCTCGGCAAGTACGCCGGGTGCAGTGGCGTTGATGGCGAAGGCCAGCGCAGGTTCGTTTTCGGCCTGGTCGACTGCGGTATAGGCGGCGGCGTTCACCAGCAGGTCGGGGCTCAGCTCGCGTACTACCTGGCGGATGCGTTCGGGCTCGGCCAGGTCGAGCTGTTCGCGGCCCAGTACATGCACCTGGCCCAACCCGGCCAGGCGCTGCTGCAGGGCCTGGGCGAGCTGGCCATTGCGCCCGGTGATGAGGATTTTCATGGGAACAGGTCGGCGTCCTTGAGCAACTGGCCGACCTGATCCTTGGCCGACAGCTGCGGCGGTGCGTCCAGTTGCCAGTCGATGGCCAGCTGCGGGTCGTCCCAGCGAATGCAGCGCTCGGCGCTCGGGTTGTAGTAGTCGGTGGTCTTGTACAGGAACTCGGCGCTGTCGCTGAGCACCCGGAAACCGTGGGCAAACCCCTGGGGGATCCACACCTGCCGGTGGTTGGCGGCCGACAGGTGTACCGCCACCCATTGCCCGAAGGTCGGCGAGCTGCGGCGGATATCCACCGCCACGTCCAGCACCTCGCCCTGGGTCACGCGCACCAGCTTGCCCTGGGGGTTGTGCACCTGATAGTGCAGGCCGCGCAGCACGCCGCGCAGCGAGCGTGAATGATTGTCCTGCACGAACTGTGCATCGATGCCGGTTGCGGCCCTGAAGGCCTGGGCGTTGAAGCTCTCGTAGAAGAACCCGCGGTCATCGCCGAACACCCTGGGCTCGAGGATCAGCACGTCCGGTAGCGCGGTGGCGATCACTTCCATTGCTGGTCTCCGGTCAGGCCGTACAGGTACTGGCCGTAGCCGGTCTTGCCGAAGGCCTTGGCCCGTTCCAGCAGACGCTCCTGGCAGATCCAGCCCTGCTGGAAGGCGATCTCTTCAAGGCAGGCGACCTTCAGGCCCTGGCGATGCTCGATGGTCTGCACGTACTGCGAGGCCTCCAGCAGGCTGTCGTGGGTGCCGGTGTCGAGCCAGGCGAAGCCACGCCCGAAGCGCTCCACGCGCAGGTCGCCACGGCGCAGGTAGGCATTGTTGACATCGGTGATCTCAAGCTCCCCACGCGGCGAAGGCTTGATGTCGCGGGCGATGCGCACCACGTCGTTGTCGTAGAAGTACAGGCCGGTGACCGCGTAGCTGGACCTGGGCTGCGCGGGCTTTTCTTCGATCGACAAGGCGTTGCCTGCCGCGTCGAACTCGATCACGCCGAAACGCTCCGGGTCCTTGACCCAGTAGCCGAACACCGTTGCGCCGCTGGAGTGGGCGGCGGCGCGCAGCAGTTGCTCGGTGAAACGCTGGCCGTGGAATACGTTGTCGCCCAGGATCAGGCACACCGAGTCGTCACCGATGAACGATTCGCCGATCAGGAACGCCTGGGCCAGGCCGTCGGGCGAGGGCTGCTCGGCATACTCGAAGTGCACCCCGAACTGGCTGCCGTCGCCCAGCAGCTGGCGAAAGTGTGGCAGGTCGTGAGGGGTGGAGATGATCAGGATCTCGCGGATGCCGGCCAGCATCAGCACCGAGATCGGGTAGTAGATCATCGGCTTGTCGTATACCGGCAGCAGCTGTTTGGAAATGCCCAGGGTGATGGGGTGCAGGCGCGTGCCGGAGCCGCCTGCCAGTACGATGCCTTTGGTCATGCAATCAGGTCCTTGAAATCGCTGTTGCCCAGGCGCTGGCCCTGGTAGCTGCCGTCCTGCACATGGCGGCACCATTCCAGGTTATCCAGATACCACTGCACGGTCTTGCGCAGGCCGGTGGCGAAGGTTTCTTCAGGGCGCCAGCCCAGCTCGCGCTCGATCTTGCCGGCGTCGATGGCGTAGCGCAGGTCGTGGCCGGGGCGGTCCTGCACGAAGGTGATCAGGTCGGCATAGCGCGCCACGCCCGCCGGGTGTGCGGGGGCCAGCTCTTCGAGCAGAGTGCAGATGGCGTGCACCACCTCGAGGTTGGTCTGCTCGTTGTGCCCGCCGATATTGTAGGTCTGGCCTACCTCACCTGCGGTGACCACCTTGAGCAGGGCGCGGGCATGGTCCTCGACGAACAGCCAGTCGCGCACCTGCTGGCCGTTGCCGTACACCGGCAGCGGCTTGCCCGCCAGGGCGTTGAGGATCACCAGCGGGATGAGTTTTTCCGGGAAGTGGTACGGCCCGTAGTTGTTCGAGCAGTTGGTCAGCAGCACCGGCAGCCCGTAGGTGCGCTGCCAGGCGCGCACCAGGTGGTCGGACGCGGCCTTGCTCGCCGAGTAGGGCGAACTGGGTGCGTAGGGGGTGGTTTCGGTGAACAGGTCGTCGACCCCATGCAGGTCGCCATACACCTCGTCGGTGGACACGTGATGGAAGCGAAACGCCTCGCGCTCGGCGGCCGGCAGCGTGCCCCAGTAGGCGCGGGTGGCTTCGAGCAGGCTGTAGGTGCCGACGATGTTGGTCTGGATGAACGCCGCCGGCCCGTCGATGGAGCGGTCGACATGCGACTCGGCTGCCAGGTGCATGATCGCCTGGGGCCGGAAGCGCTCCAGCACCGCGCTCACGGTGGCCTGGTCGACGATATCGGCCTGCACGAACTCGTAGCGGGTGTTGCTGGCGATGCTGTGCAGCGACTCCAGGTTGCCGGCGTAGGTCAGCTTGTCCAGGTTGAGCACGTGGTGGTCGGTGTGCTCGATCAGGTGGCGGACCAGCGCCGAACCGATGAAGCCGGCACCGCCGGTGATGAGTATGCGCATGTCGAATGGCCTTTGGTGCAGCGGGTGGTGTTCAGGTGGCTCGTAGCTTGTCGCCAGGCGCCGGCCGGTGCAAGGGCAACGCAGCGCTGGCCGACGTCAGGCTATCGGCCGGATGCCCGCGTAGTTAATAGTGGCTGATCCTGCCGCCGATCTGCGCGCCGAGGGGCAGGTTGTCGGAAAAGTACGCGGTGAACCCGGCGTCGCTCATCGCCTGCTGCATGCGCGGGATGTCGTAGGCCACACGGTGCAGGGTGAACTGGCCGGCGTGCCAGGTGGCGAAGGCCGCACGCGGGTCGCCGTCGCGTGGCTGGCCGACCGATCCGGGGTTGCAGTAGACCTTGCCGCGACCCTGCCAGAGCATCTGCACATGGGTGTGGCCCGAGGCGAAGTGCGTGCCGGGCAGCGCCTCGAAATACGCCTGCGAGGGGCGCAGGTACTCTTCGATGGGGTCGTTCCAGCCGCCGTGCACCAGCTCGATGCCGTGTTGCCGGCCGCGTGCGGGCAGTGCCGCGAGCCATGCCGCGTTGGCGGCCGTGAGGATGCCCTTCTGGTAGTCCAGGCAGGCGTTGGCACTGTTGGAGCGTGGGCAGGGCGTGTTGCTCGACAGGTACCAGTCGTGGTTGCCCATCAGGCTGAAGATGCCGCGTTCGCGCAGCGCGTCGCAGCACTCGTTGATCTGGCAGTAGTACCCGGCCGTGTCGCCCAGACAGATGATCTGCGACACGCCCAGGCGCTCCAGCTCGTCGAGCACCGCCGAGAGTGCGACGAAGTTGCCGTGGATATCAGAAATGATCCCGATCATGGACCACGAGCTCCTCGATGTAGCGCACCGCGAACCCCGGTCGGATCTCGGGGGTGGGGGGCGCCTTGCGGTTCAGGAAGAAGTCCAGGCACATGGCCGCCTCGTTGTAGCCGAAGGCCCGGCGCATGGAGCTGGTGGAGGAGATACGCGGGTTGATCTCCAGCAGTTTCCAGCTGCCGTCGGCGTCGCGGCGAAACTGCAGGTTGGTCGGGCCCACGGGCCTGAAGTGTGCACACAGGCGCGCCACCACTTCATCCAGCGAAGCCTCCTGGCGCACCCAGGCCTTGGCGGTTGAACCGTCGGCGGCCAGCTTGCGCTGCAGGGTGATCGACCCGAAGCTGCCGCCTTCGCCATCGCCGAACACCGCCACGGTGAACTCCTGCTCGGCGCTACCGATGATCGGTTGGGCCATCAGCACCTCGCCAAGCAGGTGCGCATGGGGTTCGAAGTCGCTGGCGCTTTGTACCCACACCAGGCCCTTGGAGGCATAACTGCGACGTGGCTTGAGCAGGAAGGGCAGGCCCAGGGTCCGGACCAGCTCGGCGAAACTGCCCGACAGGTAGCTGGGGATTCGCGCCGGCTCGTCGGCGGCGGCCAGCGCCTGGTCCATTGCCCACTTGTCGCGGGACAGATCGATCAGCGCTCGGCTGTTGAGCACCACGCCACAGCCCAGTTGCGCCACCTGTTCACGGTGGTCCGAAAACCAGTGCAGGTCCTGCTCGATGCCAGGTATCACCAGGTCGACCGCGTGCTGCCTGACCACCCGTTCGAGCCACGCCGGGTAGTCGGCGCTGGCGGTCAGGGGCGCCTGCGCGAAGGCGTCGCACCAGGCCCTGCCGGCAGCATCGTCGTAGATATCGGTGCCTACCAGCACCACGGCCGGGTCGCTGGCACGCAACGACTTGAGCAGGCCGTAGCCCATGATGGCGCCCACGCCGGTAACCATGACCGTGCTCATGCCGTGCGCTCCCGGTGCTGTCGGATCATTTCGAAACCCATATGGATATTCACCTGCGGCATGAAGTCGATGGCAGCGTGCAACGCCGGGTCGAGCAGCTGCGCTGGCAGGTCGGGCACATCCGGCCTGTCGCGCAGAAAGCGCACCTGGCCCTGCTGGCCGAAGGCGGACAACGCGGCCTGGGCGATTTCGCTCAGTGCAGGGCTGTCGGGGTGGACGCAGTTGAACAGGCCGGTGGTCGTGGTGGCGGCCACACGGGTGCAGATCTGCACCAGGTCGTCCAGGTGCAGGTAGTTGCGCCGCGCGTCGTTGTTGCCGAACAGGCTGATGTCGTTGCCGGCCTCGGCCTGGTCGGCGAAGGCATACAGCAGCGGCTGATGGGTGCGGCAGGCACCGGCGGCGTCATACACCTGGCTGGGGCGCAGGATGGTCAGGGCGATGCCGTGCGCGCTGCAGAACAGGCTGGCGAGCTCCTCGGAGTGGCGTTTGGATAGCGAGTAGATGCTGTAGTAGATGTTATGGGGCATGTAGCTGGCTGAAACCGACGAAATCAGTATCAGGTGCCTGGCCCCGCTGCGTTGTGCCAGTCGGCAGGCGGCCAGCGTGCCGACCGCGTTGACCTGCTCGGCGCGGATCAGGTCGTCGATGCCGGGGCCGCCAAAGTCGGCGGCGGCCAGTACCACCACGTCGAACGGCGGCACGCTGGCGGGTACGCGGTCGGGCTGGCTCAGGTCGAAGAACACGTCGGCATCACGCCGCCCTGCGGTCTGCACCGGGCCCAGTTGCGCCAGGCCGTGGGCGATGGCCTGGCCGATCACGGAGGTGCTGCCGATGACCAGGCTGGCGAGAGATGGACGTGGGGTGGAAATGTCGCGGGTCATCGTGGGGCATACCTCATGTAGTGCGCGGCGCGGGGCCCGCAGTTGAACAGCAGGTCGAGAATGCTGACCGCGTGACTGAATTCGCCCCATTGCTGTGGATAGGTCGGATAGCCGTCATAGTCGAACCAGCTGAGCTCGATGGCGCTGTCGGCGAACTGTCGCTCATCAAGGTAGCCCCTGGCTGCCGGCCCGGACACATAGTGCGTGGCTCCGGCCTGCTGGCACAGATCGACCAGACGTTCGGTCTTGCCTTCGCCCAGGGTGTAGTCCCACGAGCGGGTGATGCGCGTGGTGATGCCCAGGTAGTCGCACACGGCCTGTATCAGCAGCACGTTGAGCTCGCTCAGGTTGCGGTGCTGGCGGTCCAGGTACAGCGGTTGCAGCCATGCGGCCACTTCGTGCCAGCAAGGCGCCTTGGCGTAGTTGGCCACCAGGCTCTTCCAGTGCTTGGCCTGCCAGTTGCCCGGGGCCAGCTCGACGTCGCGGATGCGCCGGTTGATGTTCTGCCCGGTCGGGATGGTCAGCCACTCCAGGCCGTTGGGGGTCTTGATGCGGTTGCGGTTGCGCCAGTCGTTCTTGGTGTACTGCATGTCGTCGTAGACGATGAACTCGTCCACGGCCGCAATCAGGTCGAAGTACCCCTTCCAGGGAATGTAGTTGGATTGGAGGATGGCAACCTGCTTCAAGCGTCTGTCCCGGGGTTGGAGGGCGAAATCGACGGCGGGTCAGAATACGTTCAATTCTTTCCCTTCGTCACTCCCCTTGCTTATCGGCAGCAGCGGTGGCGATATAAGCGACAAAAAAAATCGAGGCCTTCTCCATGTCGCTGAACACCCTCATTCACCGCGCCAGCCTGCCATGCCCCGATCTCGACCCGGCCCAGGCGGCGCAGCTGCTGCAGGCGCATTACGGGCTGCAAGGCACGCTGCAGCCGCTGGGCAGCCAGCAGGACCTGAACTTTCGCGTCGATACGCCCCACGGGCGCTTCGTGCTCAAGGTCTGCCATGGCGACTATGCGCAGCAGGAGCTTGAAGCCCAGCATGCGGCGCTGGAGCACCTGCACCGTCAGGGTGTGCCGGTACCGACCGTTCGTCGTGCCAACGGTGGCGAGCCGCTGCTGGCACTGACGATCGACGGCCAGCCGGTGCGCGCCCGGGTGCTCACCTACATCGAGGGCCAGACCCTGACCCGCCTGCCGTACATGGCGCCGCGCCTGATGCACGCGCTGGGGGCGCTGTGTGCACGGGTCGACCTGGCGCTGGCGGACTTCACCCACCCCGGGCTGGAGCGCACCCTGCAATGGGACCCGCGCCATGCCCAGGCGGTGATCGCCCACCTGCTCCCGGTGCTGGCCGACGGGCCGCGCAAGGTGCGGGTGCAGGCCATTGCCGAGCAGGCCCGCGTGGCGCTAGAGCCGCTTCTGGCGCAGCTGCCGATGCAGGCGGTGCACCTGGACATTACCGATGACAACGCCGTGTGGCAGCGCGATGGCGCACGCGAGTGGCAGTTGCAGGGGGTGATCGATTTCGGCGACCTGCTGCACACCTGGCGCATCGCCGACCTGTCGGTGACCTGCGCGGCGCTGCTGCATCATGTCGACGGCGACCCGCTGCGCATCCTGCCGGCCATCGCTGCCTACCATGCGCTCAACCCGCTGCACGAGGCCGAGCTGCGAGCGCTATGGCCGATGATCGTGGCGCGCGCGGCGGTGCTGGTGCTCAGTGGCGAGCAGCAGGTGGGCGTCGACCCCGGCAACACCTACAGCCGCGACAACCTGGCCCATGAGTGGCAGATCTTCGAGGTGGCAGCCGGTGTGCCGTTTGCATTGATGGAGGCTGCGATCATGCAACTAGCCGGCCTTGCGCCCGCGCCGCTGCCGGCCACGGGCATGCTGCTGCCGGGGTTGCGCGACCAGGCTGTGGCGCGGGTCGATCTTGGCGTGCTGAGCGAGCACTTCAGCGCCGGCAACTGGCAGCAGCCCGGCATCGACCAGCACCTGCTGCGTACCCATGCGGCCCCGGCCAGCACGTTGTATGCCCAGTACCGCCTGTCGCAGACCCATATCGACAACCCGCTGGAACCGCACACCTGTGCGCTGCACGTGGAGCTGCACCTGCCCGTGGACAGTGCGCTGGTGGCGCCGTTTGCCGGCACCTGGCGCCACGGCGAGCAGGGCTGGGCGTGCCTTGAAGGTGACGCCTCCAGCCTGTGGCTGCGCGGGGTGGTGCAAAGCCCCGCATCGGGCGCGGTCATCGCCCAGGGCGAGCCGCTGGGGCACGCCACCGAGCTCGAGGTGCAGCTGTGCCGCGTGGCCGGCCTGCAACCGCCGAACTTCGTCGCGCCTTCGCGTGCGCTGGCGTGGCAGGCGCTGTGCCCTTCGCCGGCTGCGCTGCTGGGCTTTGACTGCGACGCCGCGCCACTGCCCGACCCGCATGCCCTGCTGGCGCGTCGCGACGCCAGCTTCGCGCGCTCGCAGAAGCACTACTACCAGCAGCCGCCACATATCGAGCGCGGCTGGCGCAACTACCTGATCGACATGCAGGGGCGCTCGTACCTGGACATGCTCAACAACGTCGCGGTGCTGGGCCATGGGCACCCGCGCATGGTGAGCGAGTCGGCGCGCCAGTGGTCGCTGCTCAACACCAACTCGCGCTTTCACTATGCGGCCATCGCCGAGTTTTCCGAGCGCCTGCTGGCGCTGGCGCCGCCGGGGATGGACCGGGTGTTCCTGGTCAACAGCGGCACCGAGGCCAACGACCTGGCGATCCGCCTGGCATGGGCGGCCAGCGGTGGTCGCGACATGCTCAGCGTGCTGGAGGCGTACCACGGCTGGTCGGTGGCCACCGATGCCATCTCGACCTCCATCGCCGACAACCCGCAGGCATTGAGCACCCGGCCCGACTGGGTGCACCCGGTGACCGCACCGAACACCTACCGCGGCAAGTACCGTGGGCAGGACACCACCGCCGACTATGTGCGCGATGTCGACGAACGCCTGGCCGAGATCGGTGAGCGTCAGCTGGCGGGGTTCATCTGCGAGCCTGTGTACGGCAATGCCGGCGGCATTCCGTTGCCGGCGGGGTATCTGCAGCAGGTGTATGCCAGGGTGCGCGCGCGGGGCGGGGTATGCATCGCCGACGAGGTGCAGGTGGGCTATGGGCGGCTGGGCGAGTACTTCTGGGGCTTCGAGCAGCAGGGTGTGGTGCCGGACATCATCACCATGGCCAAGGGCATGGGCAACGGCCAGCCGCTGGGCGCGGTGATCACCCGGCGCGAGATCGCCGAGGCGCTGGAGGCCGAGGGTTACTTCTTCTCGTCGGCCGGTGGCAGCCCGGTGAGCTGCCGTATCGGCATGGCAGTGCTGGACGTGATGGAGGAGGAGGGCCTGTGGGACAACGCGCGCGAGGTGGGTGGGTACTTCAAGGCGCGTCTGCAGGCGCTTGTCGATAAGTATCCGCTGGCGGGTGCGGTGCATGGGTCGGGGTTCTACCTGGGCCTGGAGCTGGTGCGCAATGCCGTCAGCCTGGAACCGGCCACCGAAGAGACGGCGGCGCTGTGCGAGCGTCTGCGCGAGCTGGGCATCTTCATGCAGCCGACCGGTGACTACCTGAACATCCTCAAGATCAAGCCGCCCATGTGCACTACGCGGGCGAGCGTGGATTTCTTTGTGGACAGTGTGGAGCGGGTGTTGACGCAGGGGGTGTAGCGGCGGAGTCGGGAGGGCGCTGTCCTGCATTCGCTGGCTTGCCAGCGAAGCAGTCAACGAACCCTCCCTTGCGTCGATTAATATCGATTAATAATCGGGCGAACCTGAGAGGTTTAATTATTTTTGGCTTTTAAAGCCGATATTTATCGGCTATAAAGTGCTCATCGTCTTCCCTTGTACCTTCCCAAGGAGGTTCCCATGAGCCGTACCGTCACCGTCGCCGCCACCCAGATGGCTTGTTCCTGGGACCGCCAGGCAAATCTCGCCACCGCCGAAAAGCTGGTGCGCGAAGCCGCCGCCAAGGGCGCGCAGATCATCCTGATCCAGGAACTGTTCGAAACCCCGTACTTCTGCCAGAAGCCCAACGCCGACTACCTGCAACTGGCTACGCCCACCGAAACCAACGCCGCCATCGCGCACTTCCAGACGCTCGCCAGGGAGCTGCAGGTGGTGCTGCCCATCAGCTACTACGAGCTGGCCGGCCGCGCCCGCTTCAACAGCATCGCGATCATCGACGCCGACGGCAGCAACCTGGGCGTGTACCGCAAGAGCCACATCCCCGACGGCCCCGGCTACCACGAGAAGTACTACTTCAACCCCGGCGACACGGGCTTCAAGGTGTGGCAGACCCGCTACGCCAAGATCGGCGTGGGCATCTGCTGGGACCAGTGGTTCCCCGAGTGCGCCCGCAGCATGGCGCTGCTGGGCGCGGAGATTTTGTTCTACCCCACTGCCATCGGCAGCGAACCGCACGATGCCAATATCCTCTCCCGCGAGCACTGGCAGCGTGTGCAGCAGGGGCACGCCGGCGCCAACCTGATGCCGCTGGTGGCCAGCAACCGCATCGGCCGCGAAGAACAGGACGGCTACGCCATCACCTTCTACGGCTCGTCGTTCATCGCCAACCAGTTCGGCGAAAAGGTCGAGGAACTGGACCAGACCGAAGAGGGCGTGCTGGTGCACAGCTTCGACCTGGACAAACTGGAACACGTGCGCAGCGCCTGGGGCACCTTCCGTGACCGCCGTCCGAACCTGTATGGTGCGATCAAAACCCTCGACGGTTCACTGGAATCCTGACCATGAAGACCCTGAACACTACCCCGCGCGCCGACGGCTTCCACATGCCTGCCGAGTGGGCACCGCAAACCCAGGTATGGATGCTGTGGCCCGAGCGCCCGGACAACTGGCGCCTGGGCGGCAAGCCGGCCCAGGCCGCCCACGTGGCGGTGGCCAAGGCCATCGCGCGTTTCGAGCCGGTCACCGTGGGTGTGTCGGCCGGCCAGTACGAAAACGCCAGTGCGCAACTGGACATGCCCAACATCCGTGTGGTGGAAATCAGCAACGACGACGCCTGGGTGCGTGACACCGGCCCGACCTTCGTGATCAACGACAGCGGCGAAGTGCGCGGCGTGCACTGGGGCTTCAACAGCTGGGGCGGCTTCGAGGGCGGCCTGTACGCGCCGTGGAACCGCGACGAACAGGTGGCGGCCAAGGTGCTGGAAATGGAGCGCTGCCAGCGTTACCGCACCGAGGGCTTCGTGCTCGAAGGCGGCTCGATTCACGTGGATGGCGAAGGCACCCTGATCACCACCGAGGAGTGCCTGCTCAACCACAACCGCAACCCGCACCTGAATCGCGAGCAGATCGAGGCGATCCTGCGCGATCAACTGGCGGTGGACACCATCGTGTGGCTGCCCGAGGGCCTGTACAACGACGAAACCGACGGGCATGTGGACAACTTCTGTTGTTACGTTCGCCCGGGCGAAGTGTTACTGGCCTGGACCGATGATTCGCAAGACCCCAACTACGCACGCTGCCGCGCCGCCCTGGCGGTGCTGCAAAGCCAGCGCGATGCCAAGGGCCGTGAATTCGTGGTGCACAAGATGCCGATCCCGGGCCCGTTGTACGCTACCGAAGAGGAGTGCGCCGGGGTCGATCTGGTGGCCGGCAGCCAGGAGCGCAACCCGTCGGTACGCCTGGCCGGTTCCTACGTGAACTTCCTGATCGTCAACGGCGGGATCATCGCGCCGAGCTTCGACGACCCCGCCGATGCCGAGGCCAGAGCGGTCCTGGCACGTCTGTTCCCCGATCACGAAGTGGTCATGGTGCCGGGCCGCGAGCTGTTGCTGGGCGGTGGCAACATCCATTGCCTGACCCAGCAGCAACCCGCCCCTGCCAAGCGCTGAGAGCGGCCTGGCAAATCAAGCCCGTCATCGACGGGCTTTTTTTTGCCTGCGCGATGGCCGGCGACGCAACTGGCACACCTCTTGTATTCGTTTTGCCTTGTATTTCAAGCAAGTACGACGGCGCAGTTCTGTCACAAAGTTTGATTAAGGTAGCCGCTCACACTTCTGGGGAGTACGTGTGGAAATGAATGCGACAAGTGAACCGGTTTCGCACCCGTCGGTGGTGAACCTCGAGGCGCTTGAGGCAGTGGCGCAGTGGTTGAAACACCATGGAACCCTCCGGGTCAGGAAGACCGATCCACGACGTGCACTGGTGGAACGTTATCCACAGGGGTTGATCACCGAGGCAGAGCTCGATGCGCTGCTGGGGGTGTGCTACCGCTGAAACACAAAAGGCCATGTTGGCCCCTTCGCCGGCAAGGCCGGCTCCTACAGGCCACTTGCACCCTGTAGGAGCCGGCCTTGCCGGCGAAGCACTTAGAAGTTGTAGGTACCCGTCACCACCAGGCTGCGCGGATCACCGAACTGGATCTGCCCGGCACTGGTCGCCGAACTGTAGTAGGTCTTGTCGGCAATGTTGCTCAGCGCCGCGCGCACATCCCAATCCTGCGTGCGCCAGCCGACCAGCGCGTCCCAACTGCCAGACCCCGGCAGCACGATGGTGTTCTTGGTATCGGCATAACGCTGCCCCACCAGTGTCACACCCGTTTCGGCGTACCAGCCCATTTCCGGTTTCCAGGTGACGAACAGGCTGGCGTTGCGCCGCGCCACGTCGTTGATGCGGTTTCCGGCATTGCCTTCGGTGTCCTCGACGATGGTGGCGTCCTGCAGGCCGATGCCCCCGCGCACATACCAGTTACCTCCCAGCTTGCCGGTGACGGTCAGTTCGACCCCGCGCGAGCGCTGCAGGCCGGTGAGGATGTAGCGGTCGGCGTTGTCCGGGTCGCGGCTGCGGCGGTCGTACAGCTCCAGCTCGTACACCGCCAGGGTGGTGCTCAGGCGCTCGTCCAGCCACTCGCTCTTGACCCCGATCTCCTTCTGCCGTGTATGTTCAGGCCCGGTTTCGTTGGCGTTGCCCGCCGCCCCCGGGGTGATGCCGATCAGGCCACCGCCCACCGGCGAAAAGGTCTTGCTCCACGAGGCATAGAAAGCGTGGTCCCTGAGCGGCGTCCACACCACGCCCAGGCGCGGGCTGGTGCTGTTGCTCTGCTGCTTTTCGCTCAGGCCGCTGACCTTGCTGGTGGTGTCCACCTCGAACCGGTCATGGCGCAGGCCCACGAGCAGTTGCCACTGATCGTTCAGGCGGACCTGGTCCTGCACATACAGGCCACGGCTGTGCACGTCTGTATGGTTGTTGCTGGACACCGCCAGCACGCCGTTGTGTTGCTGGCCGCGGTCCGGGTTGAACAGGTCGACGCCCGGCACGCCCTTGCCGCTGCGCAGCAGCGAGTGACGGCGCTGCTCGCCCAGTTCGAGCCCCGTGAGCAGGGTGTGCTCCAGGCCGAAGGTCGACACGTTGCCTTCGATTTCCACGGTGTTGAACAGGTTGCGCGTGTTCAGGTCCTGCTGCCAGCGCTGGCGCCCGACCAGGCCGGTGCTGGCGTTGTAGCCGGTGAGGTAGGTGTTGTCGAAGTCGCTGTCGAGCTGGAACAGGCCCAGGGTATGGCGCAGTTGCCAGGCATCGTTGAGCTGGTAGTTCAGGCGCGAGCGCAGCGACTGCGCGGTGTCGTCGATGTAGTCGCGCTGCGGGTCGCCATAGGTGGTGCTGCGGCTGACATCCACCGGGCGACCGGTGCGCGGATCGCCGGGGATACCGCGGTCGGGCGTGCGGTTGTAGCGGCTGTATTCGTACTGCACCAGCCAGTTCAGGTCCGGGCTGAGCTGCCAGCTCATCGAGGGCGCGAACAGCTGGCGGCTGCCGTCGATGCCGTGGCGGAAGCTGTTGTTGTCGCGGTTGCCCATGTTCAGGCGCAGGCTGAGGGTGTCGCTGGGGTCGGCACTGAGGTCGGCATACAGGCTGCGCAGGTCGTCGCTGCCGCCCTGGGCCTCGATGCTGGAGTGTCGGCCGGCTTCGGGCGCCTTGCTCACGCGGTTGATGATACCGCCCTGGCTGCCGCGGCCGTACAGCACCGCCGCCGGCCCCTTGAGCACCTCGATCCGTTCGATGTTGTACAGGTCGCGCACGTACTGGCTGTCGTCGCGGATGCCGTCCAGGTAGAAGTCGTTGCTGGCGTCGAAGCCTCGGATGCGCAGGCTGTCGAAGCGGGTGTCGGCGCTGTTGCTGACGTTGGGGATGCCGCTCAGGGCCTTGCCCAGGTCATGGGTGCCGTAGTCGTGCACGCTGGCGGTCTTGATCGAATCGATGGCCTGGGGCACGTAGCGTGCCGGGGTGGAGGTGCGGGTGGCGGTGGTCACTTCCTTGACCCGAGGGTCATCCCGGTCGCTGTCGGCGGTTACCGACAGCTCGGGCAACGTGGTGCTGGCAGCACACGCCAGGCTGGAGCTGAACAGGGCGCAAAGCCCCAGAGACACAGGGGAAAGACGGCAAGGGACAGGCGTGGCACGCATCGGCAAAGTTACTTGGTGATGAAAAGGATGCGAATGGTAATGCTTTGCATTCCCAAATGTTAGCGCTATTTACGCACCTTTGTGGTGCGGTCGTATCCAGGTATTTCCACCCGGGCGCAACCGATTGCGGGTTGCCTTGTCTGCGCCGCTGAAGACGGCGTAATGGCCATATGACTTGTCGTTTTCACGAATTTTTGACATGGCCTTGTACGCACGGCTAGGATCGGACCCAACGCCTGTAGGCCCATCGGCCAAGAGTCCCAAGAAAAGGCCCGCTGCACCCTTGTTGCAGGCGGGCTTTTTGTTTGCAGACCCGTGAGCGTCAACCCACGCAGGGGGCGTGGTTCCTGGCGTTGGTCGCAGAGCGTAAAACACTCCGAAATAAGGAAAATAACATGTTGAAAACACGGATCAGTCTGATCGCGCTGGGGCTTATGGCGGCGACTCAGGCAATGGCCAACGACCAGGCCGCGTCGAACGGTTTCCAGGAAGACAGCAAGGCCAGCGTTCTGCTGCGCAACGCGTTCATCAATCGTGACAAGAAGCATGGCAGCAGTGACCAGTCCGAGTGGGGCCAGGCCTTCATCGGCAAGTTCTCGTCGGGCTTCACCCAGGGCACCGTGGGCGTGGGCGTCGACGCCTTCGGCCTGTACGCCATCCGCCTGGACGGCGGCAAGGGTCGTAACGGCGGCGCCGGTATCGACTTCTTCAAGCCAAGCGATACCGAACCGAGCAACTCCCCGCACAACCTGGCGCGTGCCGGTGCTGCGATCAAGTTCCGCGTCTCCAATACCGTACTGGCATACGGCGACCAGATGCCGACCCTGCCAGTGCTGAACTATGACGACGGCCGCCTGCTGCCAGAGAGCTTCACTGGCACATCGATCACCTCCAAGGAGATCAAGGGCCTGGAACTGAACGCCGGTCGCTACACCCAGGAAGCGCGCAAGAGCGCCGAAGGTCGCGATAGCGGTGGTCTGAAGTCGATCAACGTGTTCGGCGGCAAGTACCAGTTCACCGAGAATTTCACCGGTGCGCTGTACACCTCCGACGTCGAAGACGTACTGAAGAAGCACTACCTGGGCCTGAACTACGTCCACGCCATCTCCGACGACCAGTCGCTGACCCTGGATTTCAACGGCTACAAGTCGGATATCGACAAGAAGTACGTCAACCGTGCAGGCCTGACCGGTGACCGCAACACCATCTGGAGCCTGGCGGCCACCTACGCCTTCGGCCCGCACTCGATCACCCTGGCGCACCAGCGCAACACCGGCGACACCGGCTACCAGTACGGCTGGTACCAGAACCGCCGCGGCGTGGGTGACGGTGGTTCGACCATCTTCCTGGCCAACTCCTACTGGTCCGACTTCAACGCCGAAGACGAGCGTTCGTGGCAGATCGGCTACGGCCTGGACTTCAGCGCCTTCGGCGTACCGGGTCTGACCTACAACTTTGCATACGTAGCGGGTGACAACATCAACACCCACGGCTTCGGCGAAGGCAAAGAGCGCGAAATCTTCAACCAGTTCAAGTACGTGGTTCAGGAAGGTCCGGCCAAGGACCTGTCCGTCAAACTGCGTAGCTCGTTCCTGCGTGGCACCAACAACCTCAACGCTATCGACTACACCGCAGACGGCAACGAAGTCCGCGTATTCGTCGAGTACCCGATCAGCATCCTCTGATCGATTCGACCTTCAAACAACCCCGGCCTAGGCCGGGGTTGTTTGTTTTCGGCGTACCGCATTCGCCGGCGCCACGGGCGCATCCTGCAATTGCGGCGCGAAGCTGTCGCTGCGGGCCATCCGCCACATCCGTGCATAGAATTCGCTGTCGATCGAGCCGCTGAGCAATTCGCCGGGCTTGAGGAACACGTGCAACTGCGAAAACAGCCGGATCTCGCTGGCGCTGACGCGGCGCACCAGGTGCTTGGGCTTGAGTTCGCTGGGGTGCTCGAGGCCGGCGGCCGCGAGCATCTCGGCCAGCGCATGCAGGGTATTGCGATGAAAGCTGAACACCCGTTCGGCCTTGTCGGGCACCACCAGTGCACGCTGGCGCAACGGGTCCTGGGTGGCCACGCCGGTGGGGCACTGGTTGGTGTGGCAGCTTTGCGACTGGATGCAGCCGATGGCGAACATGAAGCCGCGCGCCGAGTTCACCCAGTCGGCGCCCAGGGCCAGCACGCCGGCGATGTCGAACGCGCTGACGATCTTGCCGGCGGCGCCGATGCGCACCTTGTGGCGCAGGTTCAGGCCCACCAGGGTGTTGTGCACGAACATCAGGCCCTCGCGCATGGGCACGCCGATGTTGTCGCTGAATTCGCGTGGCGCAGCGCCGGTGCCCCCTTCCTTGCCGTCGACCACGATGAAGTCGGGCACGATCTGGGTGGCCAGCATGGCCTTGGCGATGCCCATGAACTCCCAGGGGTGGCCCAGGCAGAACTTGAAGCCCACCGGTTTGCCGCCGGACAGCTCGCGCAACTGCGCCACGAACTCGAGCAACCCCACCGGCGTGCTGAAGGCGCTGTGGGCGGCGGGCGAGATGCAGTCTTCGCCGGGCGCCACACCGCGCGTGGCGGCGATCTCGGCGCTCACCTTGTGCCCCGGCAGGATGCCGCCGTGGCCGGGCTTGGCGCCCTGGCTGAGCTTGATCTCGATCATCTTCACCTGCGGGTCGCGGGCCTGTTCGGCGAAGCGCTGCGGGTTGAAGCGGCCGTGGGCGTCGCGGCAGCCGAAATAGCCGCTGCCGATTTCCCAGATCAGGTCGCCGCCATGTTCGCGGTGGTAGGGGCTGATGCTGCCCTCGCCGGTGTCGTGGGCAAAACGGCCGAGGCTGGCGCCCTTGTTCAGCGCACCGATGGCGTTGGCGCTGAGGGCGCCGAAGCTCATGGCCGAAATGTTGAAGATCGACGCCGAGTACGGCTGGCGGCATTGCGGGCCGCCGATGGCGATGCGAAACGAGGCCGGGTCGGGGGTGTTGACCGGCAGCATCGAATGGCTGATGAACTCGAAGCCCGGGCGGTACACGTCATTGAGCGTGCCGAAGGCTTTCTCGGCGCTTTCGTTCTTGGCCCGTGCGTACACCAGCGAGCGCTGCGCGCGGGAGAAGGGCAGCTTGTCGTCGTCGCCTTCGAGCAGGTACTGGCGGATCTCGGGTCGGATGGTCTCGATCAGGTAGCGCAGGTTGCCCAGGATCGGGTAGTTGCGCCGCACTGCGTGCTGGCGCTGGCGCAGGTCGTTCAGGCCCACCAGCGAGAGCAGCGTGCCGATCAGGGTCAATGGCCAGAGCCAGGCGTGAGTGGCAAGAAACGGCAGGCTGGCCAGGCTGAACGTGAGGCACGCCGCCAGGCAGGCATAACGGCTGGGAAACGAGAGGCGCATGAATCTTCCGCTGATGATGTTTGTCGCGCCTAGGATAGGCAAAGCACCGCGGCGGAAAACCCGTGGTTTCGGTAAAACAGTTTTATCCGCGCCGTGCTTGCCAGGCGCCGGGGCTCATGGGCCCGGCTGGTTGATGATCGCCAGGAACGCCTCGGCCGCCCGCGAACGGCCGTGCCGGCGGCTGATGGCATGCAGCGCGATGTGTGCATCGGCATCGCTCAGCGGGCGGTAGCACACGCCCTTGCGTTCCAGCGCGCTGGTGCAGGCCGGCACCACCGCAACGCCCTGGCCGGCGGCGACCAGGGCGATGATGGTGGTGGTCTGCTGGCCGCTGGGGCCGCGGTGCAACGGCAGGCCGGCGTTGGCGAACAGGGTCTCGATGGCCAGGTTGAGGCCGGTGCCGTGCTGCTCGGGGTAGAGGATCACCGGGCGCTGCTGCAACTGCGCCAGGCTGACCTGTGCCTGTTCACTGAGCGGGTCGCTGACCGGCAGCGCCAGCAGCAGGGGTTCGTGCTCCAGGGTGTCGGTGTGCAGGTTGTGCTCGGCGGGGGGCGGCAGGCGGCTCAGGCCGATGTCCAGGGTGCCGTCGCGCAGCTGCGCCCACTGGTTCATCGACGCCTGTTCGATCAGGTTCAACTGCACCTCGGGGAAGGCCTGGGCGAAGCGCTGGATGGCCTGGGTGAAGCGGTCGCTCAGGGCTACGGAGCTGGCATAGCCCAGGCTCAGGTGGCCGGCCATGCCGCTGGCGAGCCTGGCGGCCATGGTTTCCGCCAGCGCCAGTTGCTCGATCACGTTGCGTGCATAGGGCACGAAGGCCTGGCCCTGCACGGTGAGGCTGACGTTACGGCTGCTGCGCTCGAACAGGCTGAACCCCAGCTGGGCTTCCAGCGCCGAGATCTGCCGGGTCAGAGCGGGCTGGGCCAGGTGCAGGGCCTGGGCGGCGCGGCCGAAATGCAGGGCCTGGGCCACGGCCAGGAAATAGCGCAGTTTGCGGAGGTCGAGCATGGTGCACCTTGAGGTATCGATCGGTCCGAAATCGGTATTGGCCCGGGGCGAGTGGGGCGCCGTATAAAGGGCGCCACACACTTTAACGAGTTTTGCCATGCAGGCGCCTTCTTCGGCTGCGCGGGTCGCGATGTTGTTGTGCGGCTGCGCGGCGTTCCTCCCCTTGTACGCCACCCAGGGCATCCTCGCGCAACTGGCCCGGCAGTTTGCCGTGGACATTGGCCAGGTGAGCTGGAGCCTGACCATCACCACCCTGATGGTGGCGCTGACTGCGCCCTGGGTCGGCTGGCTGGCGCGGCGCTGGTCGCCGGTGACGCTGATCGTGATGGCGGCGTTGCTGCTGGCCACCCCGGTGCTGCTGATGGCCACGGTGGGCAGCTTTGCCGAGCTGCTGCTGTGGCGGGCGGTGCAGGGCTTGCTGATACCAGTGATCTTCGCCTGCAGCGTGGCGCTGATTGGTGAGCGATGGCAGGGCGCGAGCGTGACCGAGGTCACCAGCCTGTACGTGACCGGCACCATCCTGGGCGGTTTTGCCGGGCGCTTCGTGGTGGCGTGGGTGACCGAGTACAGGGGCTGGCGCGAAGCGTTCGAAGTGCTGGCGCTGGTGGTGCTGCTGATGGGGCTGGGGATTCGCTGGCTGCTGGTGCTCGAACCGATGCCGGCGAGCAGGCGCAGGGCCAGTGCGCCACCACGGTTTGGCTGGCCATTGTGGTCGGCGTGTGCGGTGGGGTTCTGCGTGCTGTTTTCACAGGTGGCGTCGTTCACCTATGCGGGGCTGCACCTGAGCCGGGCACCGTTCGGGCTGGGGGCGGCGGCGCTGGGGTCGATCTATGCGGTGTTTCTGCTGGCGCTGGTGGTCACGCCGATTGCCGGCCGCCTGGCCAGGGCTCGCCCGCCGTTGCACCTGCTGATGGTGGCGGGCGTTGTCGGCGCGGTGGGCATCGGCCTGACGCTTGTGCCCACGCTGTGGGTGATCGTGCTGGGGCTGGCGTTGAGCTCGACGGGGGTGTTCCTGGCGCAGGCGGCGGCCAACACCTTCATTGCGACCACGGCCGGCGCGAACAAGGCCGGGGCAATCGGGCGCTACCTGACCTGCTACTACCTGGGCGGGAGTGCCGGCGCGCTGTTGCCGGCGGTGCTGTGGCAGCAGTGGGGCTGGACCGGGTGCGTGGTGCTGATTCTGGGGTTTCAGGCTGTGTTCATGTTGATCGGGCGGGTGGGCTGGCGGGCCTCTTCGCCGGCAACGCCGGCTCCTACAGGGCCGCGCTGACCCTGTAGGAGCCGGCGTTGCCGGCGAAGGCGTTTGTCCAGCCGCTGCAGATCCCAACTCCGGTATATGCACAACTGCCACCGCCAATCCCCATGCTAAAACAGCCATACCCATCGGCGGACCCACCATGACAAAAACAACCACCCCGCATTTCGGCCTGCTGTGCCTGGCCAGCTACCTGCTGTCGCTGTCCTACGGCTCGACCTTTCTGCTCTCGCTGCTGGTCACTTCCCGAGGTGGCAACGAACAGGACGCCGGCAGCATCATCGCCATCGCCATGCTCAGCACCGTGATCGCCGTGCTCGGCAGCGGCCATCTCGCCGACTGGCTCGGCACCGCCCGCGCCATCGCGCAGTCGGCGCTGTGCCTGATCGGCGCCTGCCTGGGCTTTGCCCTGGTACCCGGTGTCGACTTCAGCCTGTGGCTGTGCGGCCTGCTGCTGGGCCTGGGCTGGGGCGCGTTCTACACCCTGGGCCCGATCCTGGTTGCCGCGCTGGTCGAGCCGGCCCGGCGCACCCACTGCTTCGCGCTGCTGTCAGGCAGCATGATGAGTGGCATCGGCTCCGGCCCGCTGGCCGGCAAGCTCGCCTCGCTGCTGCACCTGCCACTGGAAACCGCGTTCTACACCGCCGCCCTGGCCGCCGCTGTGGGGATGCTGGTCTTCGCCTGGCTGGCCCGCCAGCACCCGGCACAGGCGGCCAGCGCCCGCATCAGTCGCCACGCCGGCATCCAGGTGCTGCGCTCGTCGGCGCGCTGGCCGATCCTGATGGTGGGCCTGGGCGGCGCGGTGTTCGGCGGGCTGGGCAGCTTTCAGACCACCTACGCGGCCAGTCGCGGGCTGGACTATTCGCTGTTCTTCGTCGGCTTCATGCTCGCCGCCATCGGCTGCCGGCTGCTGATCGCCGGCTGGGTGGTGCGGCATGACGCCTACCGCACCTCGTGCCTGCTGACCGGGCTGATGGTGCTGGCCGTCATTGCACTGGGCTGGTGGGTGCAGGACGCCCTCAGCTACCTGCTGGCGGCGGCGTTGCTGGGGGTGGGCTACGGGCTCAACTATTCGGTGATCAACGGCCTGGCGGCCAACGAAGCGCCCACCGGCTACACGCCGCAGGCACTGCTGCTGTTCAGCCTGGGGTACTTCATCGGCGTGTTCGGCTTCCCGCTGCTGGCCGGCACCCTGATCGTGCAGGGCGGCCCGCATGCACTGCTGCTCAGCGTGCTGTGCGTGGCGCTGCTCAACTGGCTGGTGAGCGTGGGCCGGCTGCTCGGGCGCTGGCGGGCCCGAGCGTTGCCACAGGGTTACTGATCCGGGGCGATGGCGAACATCAGCTGGTTCTCCTGCACATACACCAGCGCTTCGCGGCCATTGATGTCCACCGGGCGGGCCGACACCGCCTCGTGCTCGGGCACGACCTTGGACAGCACCTTGTTCACCAGGTCGACACGCCAGACGCAGGCCATGCCGCCACTGTTGTCGAAGTACAGCACCGGGCGGTGTTCGCTCCAGGTCGGGTTGACCAGGCTCCAGCCACTGGAGTCGGGCGCCATCACGCTCTCGTAGCCGCGCGAGTTGCCGTCGCTTTCGTAGGCCAGGCGCAACTGGTCGTTGGCCACGTTGAGGTCTTCGAGCACACGCGCCTTGGCAAAGCGCACGGTGTTGGAGCCGGCGTGATAGCCCTGGGTGGTCGGTTGCGGCGGCTGCTGGCTGCCCACGGCATACACCATCGACTGCTCCAGCTCGCCGTTGCTGCGCTGGCGGTAGTAGAACGCGCCGTCCTGCACCCCGGCATAGCGCTCGCGCTGGTCGTTGAAGCCGCTGTGGGACCAGCCGGCAAAGCGCACGTTGCGCGCGATCACATGCCAGCCGGGGTGATCGTCGGCGTATTCGAGCAGGGTACCGGAGGTGGCCAGCGTCAGGTGTTTGTCCTGCACGTAGGTGGGCCCGTCAGGGTCGCCGGAGACGTACACGAACGCGTGCAGCACGCCGTCCTTGACGGTCACATCGATCAGTTGCGCCACCGAGTCCTCGCTCATGCCGATGAACGGGGCCAGGGCAAAGCGCTGCCACGGCGCGTCCTCGACCTTTGCGTACACCTCGCCCTTGGGCAGCGGTGCGAGGCTGTCGGAGGCAACCGGCGCCGGTGCCGGCACGGCGGTCAGCCGGCGGATCTGGCGGTCGTAGGCGCTCTCCAGGCACTCGGGGGTCTTGCACTGGTTGCGCACGTTCTTCAGCCAGTCGGTTTCCAGCTCGCGGAATATCTTCTGCGCCTTGAGCGGGGTGTACAGCGCATTCAGCTGGTCGTCCTTGGCCGACAGCGAGGGCGTGTTGCAAATCGCGGTTTCCAGAATCGTGTTGGCCCTGCTGCAATCGAAACCGGCGGCCGAGGCCACCGGCGCGTGCAGGGCCAGGGCCAGCAAGGCGGGCAGGGTGAGCAGGCGGGTCACGGTGTGCATGGGGGTGTCCTTACAGGTCGGGCGACAGGGCGAACATCAACTGGTCGTGCTCGACGTACACGATCGCCTCACGGCCGTCGAGCTCCACCGCCAGCGGTTGCCCGGCCGTGTGTTCGGGCACGATCTTGGACAGCACCTTGCCGCTCAGGTCGACCCGCCAGATGCAGGCCATGGCGCCGCTGTTCTCGAAGTACAGCACCTGGCGGCGCTCGCTCCAGGCCAGGTTGGACAGGCTCCAGCCGCCGCTCTCGGGGTCGAGCACGGTTTCGCTGGCGGGGCGCGGCAGGGCGTGTTCGTAGTTCAGGCGCAGGTCGCTGTTCTCGTCGTTCATGTTGCCCAGCACCCTTGCCTTGGCAAAGCGCAGCGTGCGCGACTGGGCGTGGAACACCGTGGTGGTGGCCTGCGGCGGCTGGCGGCTGCCCAGGGTGTAGACCATGGCCTGCTGCAGCTCGCCCTCGGTGCGCTGGCGGTAGTAGAACGCGCCGTCCTGGATGCCGGCATAGCGTTCACCCTGGTCCATCAGCTCGCTGATGCGCCAGCCGGCAAAGCGCACGTCGCGGTCGATCACATTCAGGCCGGGGCGGTTGTCGGCGTATTCGAGCAGCACGCCCGAAGACGGCTGCACCGACCAGTTGTCCTGGTTGTAGCCGGGGCCGTCGGACGAATTTGCCACGTAGAGCAGTGCGTACAGCACGCCGTCCTTGATGCCCACATCGATCAGCTGGGCCAGCGAATCGGGGTACATGTCCGGGATAGCCGCCAGCGCAAAGCGCGGCCACGGCTCGTCCTGCAGGGTACGGTAGGCGCTGCCCTGGGGCAGCGGCACCGCGTCGCGCAGGCCGGGCACGGGCGGTGGCGGCAGCGCGGTCAGGTTGCGGATCTGCAGGTCGTAGGCGCGCTCAAGGCAGGTGGCGGTCTGGCAGCGGTCGCGCACCTCGTTTACCCAACGGGTTTCCAGTTCGCGATAGATGCGCCGGGTCATCAGTGGCTTGTACAGCGCGTTGAGCTGGTCGTCCTTGGCCGACAGCGTTGGCGTGTCGCACACCGACTTTTCAATGAGGGTGCGTGCCTTGCTGCAATCGAAGCCGGCGGCGACGGCGGCCGGAGTGTGCAGGGCAAGGGCGAGCAGGGTGCTGGAAGCCAGCAGGGTGAACAGGCGGGCGGCGGGGGTCATCGGACGTCCATGTGGGCCGGGGCAGGGGGCGGATGATACGTGAGCGCCACGGGCGACGGAAAGGCACCTGCGTGTCGATGTCGACGCTTCTGCACAAATCCGGTCGCGCAAGTAGACTGCCGTGTTTCAGGCCTTGCAGGAGCTTGCCATGACAGTCCGATTCCGCTGGTGGAGGTACACCGCTTTGCCCGCGCTGTTGCTGCTGCAAGGCTGCATGCCGCGCTCGGTGATCGTGCACGACGGGCTCGACACCACGGTCGTCGATCGGCACACCCGGCAGCCACTGGCCGGGGTGAGCATTATTGATGCAGGGGTGGTGGTGGCCCGCAGCGACGCGCAGGGGAGGGTACAACTGGCACCCAGGCGCACCCTCAAGCTGGAGCCGCTGATGGGCGAGGCGAACGTGATGCTCAACCTGCTGGCCTGCAAGGACGGCTATGCGCCGCAGCCGGTGGCCGAACGCCGTGGCTGGAATGCCGACTACGGGCCCAGCCAGGTGCATCGCGAGGTCATCGGCCTGCAGCGGGGGCAAACCGGTTACCAGTGCCCGCAGTAGAGGCCGCGCCGGCAAGGGCCGGTCTTGTGGGGGCACCGGTTTCGGGCGTGGGCGGGGCTACCCGCGCAGTGCCTTCACTTCGCCCTTCTTGCCGTCCGTTTCGCGCAGGTACTCCTCCAGCGAATCGTCCATCGCCTTCAGCCACCGCGTATGGTGCGGCACCGCTGCCGTGCCGGTGATCACCGAACGGTACGACTTGTCGCGATAGCCCATGATGTCGCTCTTCTTGTCGCTCTTCCACTTGAGGAAGATGCGGTTCACGGCATCGATATCGAAGCTGGGGTAGTCGGTCTGCGCGATCAGGTGCTTGATGTAGCGGCCCTGGAATTCGTACATCGAGGCGGTTGTGTCCAGGGCCTCTTCATCGGCGCGCCAGCTGGCACTGTCGGCCTGCATGTCGGCCTTGGCCGGCAACTTGATGCGCCCCAGCATGTAGTCGCGGGCGAACCAGGCCTGGGCGTCGAACAGGTTGAAGCTGTACCACAGGTCCTGCATGCCCAGGTAGATCAGCTGCGGGTTCTGCTCCCACACCACGCCCTGGTACAGGCCGGTTGGCCACAGGCGGTTGTTGGTCTTGAGGGTCAGTTCGTCGGGCAGGAACGGGAAGTGATGCTGGTAGCCGGTGCACAGGATGATCGCATCCACGCGCTTGTTCGAGCCGTCGGCGAAGAACGCCAGGTTACCCTCGACACGTACCAGCTGCGGGCGCTCCTCCCAGCCCTTGGGCCATTTGTAGCCCATCGGCTGGGTGCGGTAGGCCGTGGTGATCGAGCGCGCGCCGTACTTGTAGCACTGCGAGCCGATGTCTTCGGCCGAGTAGCTGCTGCCGACGATGAGCAGGTCCTGGCCCTTGAACTCCATCGCCTCGCGAAAGTCGTGGGCGTGCAGGATGCGCCCGGCGAAGCGCTCGAACCCTTCGAATTCCGGTACGTGCGGCGTAGAGAAGTGCCCGCTGGCGACCACCACGTAATCGAACACCTGCTCGATGCCCTGCCCGGCGCTGTAGTCGTAGGCGCTGACGGTGAACTCGCGGGTGGTGTCATCGAAGCTGACGTTCTTGACCGCGGTGTTGAAGCGGATGTAGTCGCGCACCCCGGCCTTTTTCACGCGGCCCTGAATGTAGTCCCACAGCACTTCGCGCGGTGGGTACGAGGAGATCGGCCGGCCGAAGTGTTCGTCGAAGCTGTAGTCGGCGAATTCAAGGCATTCCTTGGGGCCGTTGGACCACAGGTAGCGGTACATGCTGCCGTGCACCGGTTCGCCGTGCTGGTCGAGGCCGGTGCGCCAGGTGTAGTTCCACATGCCGCCCCAGTCGGCCTGCTTTTCGAAGCAGACGATTTCGGGCATGGGGGCGCCCTGGGCATGGGCGGATTGGAAGGCACGCAGTTGCGCAAGGCCGGACGGGCCGGCACCGATGATGGCTACACGAAGAGTCATAGAGATTCCTGAACAGTTGAACGCTGAAAAAAATGCAAAGGCTCCCCAACCCCGAGCGGCAAAAGCCGAGGGTGGTGGAATTCAGGCGCTACGGTGCAGGTGGAGGGACGGGACGCTTGCGCATCTGGGCCAGCAGGATGTTGCCTGGCGGAATCGACAGTGCGTGGAACAGGGTCGAGAGCGGGGAAGGGGTGACTGTGTTCGGCCCGTAGCCATCAGCGCAGGGCGCAAAATGGGGGCCTGAAGGGCGAAAGATGCGTGTGATCTCGTTCATGGGGGGCTGGAATGGCCTCTTTTCGTTATGGTTTCCTTTTTATCTATAACGGATGGGGGTGGGGATATCAAGGTCGGCGACCCCACCACCCGACAGTGCGCAAACTCAATCAAGGCGCCCGAGCAGGGGTTTGCACCAGCGCGAGGGCGTGATGCCGTAGGCGTTCTTGAAGTGCCTGGACATATGGCTCTGGTCGAAGAAACCGGCCTCTACGGCTGCGTCCGCCAGGCACCTACCGGCGAACACCGAGGCCTTGAAGCGGTCGAGACGGCGCAGGGTCAGGTAGCGGTGGGGGCTGGTGCCGAAGTAGGCGCGAAAGTCCTTGGACAGGCTCCAGCGGTCGCGGTTGGCGCAGGCGGCCAGGTCATCCAGGGTGATGGGCTGCTCCAGGCTGTCATCCATGTACTCGCGGGCACGACGGGCGGCGGCGTAGTCGTGGGCCTGCCTTGATGCCGGGCGCCCGCACACGGCCTGCAGCGCGCTTACCAGGCCCAGCAGCGCGTCGTCCTCTTCGAGCGGGTCTAGCCTGTCGTCCATGCTCGCGAGCATCGCGTGGGTGGCGGCCGCCAGGCGCGGGTCGCGGGAGATGCCGCCCTTGAGAAACGGCAACGGCTGGCCTCCGAGCACCTCCTGCACCAGCGCCGGGGTGAGGTAGAGCATGCGATAGCGAAACCCCGACGCTGAGCCCGCATGCCCGTCGTGCACCTCGTCCGGGTGCAGCACCAGGATCTCCCCCGGCAGGCTGTGCCGGCTGGCGCCGCGGTAGCTGAAGCTCTGCACCCCGGCCAGGGTACGGCCGATGGCATAGGTATCGTGGCGGTGCGGGTCGAAGCCGTGGGCGCTGAAGAAGGCCTCCAGGCGTTCGACCCTGGGGGACGGCGGGGCGTGTTTCACCCAGTCTTGCGGTGACGGTAGATCGAGCATTCTGCTCACCTTTCGAGCGATAGAGTCAGGCCGGCGACAACACAGGTTACAGCGTGCCGGCGTTTGCCTGAATGTGAATGTAGAAATCGTGGAACATGAAGGCGGCGCACACGGCCAGGGCGATGCCCATCAGGCGGTTGAACAGGTTGAAGTACACCTCTTTGCTGATGCGCTTGCCCAGCACGGCGCCCAGCAAGGCGTAGAGGCCCGGCGCGCCGGCAGCGCCCAGGGCGATCAGCGCCGACACGGCGGCGATGCTGGCGCCGCTGAGGTGCGCGGCGGGGAACATCACGCTGGTGATCGGCAGCACCACCATCATGCCCTTGGGGTTGAGGGCCTGGATCAGAAAGCCGTTCCAGAAGGTCAGCGCCTTGGCGGGGGCATCGGACGATTGGGTGAGCTGGACCCTGGCGGTGTAGACCTTGAAGGCCAGGTAGCTGGTGTAGAGCCCGCCGGCCAGGGCGAGGTAGGGCAGCGCGGCCTTGGAGATGATGGCTTCGCCGGTGTAGCCGAACAGGATGAACAGCACGAACATTGCGCCGCCCACGCCGACGAAGAAGCCTGCGGTACGGCGGAACTGGCCTGTAAGGCCGGCGTTCAGACCCATCACGTTCACCGGGCCGGGGCTGTACATCACGCTGAAGGCGTAGAGAAAGATTTCCATTGTGTCCCCTGCGAGTGTGGGTAGGTGGTGTGCAGGTGACGTTAAACGGCCAGCCTTCGGCTGGCTTGTACGTTTGTGGGTGGTGGGCGAACCCACCACCCTGCAGGAGCCGGCCTTGCCGGCGAAGAGGCCGCCCACTGCGGCGCAGGGCTGCGTTTACACACGCTTGGCCAGACACGTCTGAAGGACTGTAATATGCGGACAGATTTTGCGTGGGCGGTGCGCCTTGCTGGGGTTCAGGCAGGCCGTTAGGCTCCTGCGGTCGCTGAGCATCAGCGATCGGGTTTGGTCGCCCGTTGACAAAAAATCACGCTTCGGCGCCGCCTATGGCGGTTGTACGCGGGAGGCCTCGTGCCTGCCGGGTTTTGATCTTTTTGTCCCGGTCGACCAACTCGCGTACAGCTGCCACCCAACTTGCTTGGTCGCGAGCAGTGGCAGCTTCACTCTACAAAAAGTGATCGCCATGAAAAAAATCGTTCCTGATCCGCCGGCTGCTCTGCTGGGTGAGCCCAGCATTGATCCTCGTATCGAACACTCGCCATTCTTCCTGGTACGCGCAGACATACCCGAAGAAGACGCCCTGATGCATGCCTCGCTGTTGCTCAGAGGCATCTTCGACACCCTCCAGAAAGCCTGTTTGCACCCCGAGGACTCCACCAGCAAAGTTCTGCTGTGGGTCTCGTTGCATTCGACGGAATTAGCCAAGGTGCTGGTGGATGCGGTACTCGACGGCATGGGCAATCGCAAGGCCACTGCGTAGAGGAAGCGACAGGGGCCGACCTGTTCAGCCCCTGTTGTGACAGACTTTCCGATCATGCACGGAGCGCAATGCCGATGACCCCATTTGAAACCCAATCCACCTCACCCGACGGCCGCTATCGCATCGAGGCTGCGCCGTGGGAAGCCGGCAACTCGCACTGGGTGTATCCGCCGCGGATTGTCGATGCCGTGTCGGGTGCCTGCCTGTTCGAGTTCCAGGACCAGCGCTGGTCCCTGGACCGCGCGGCATGGTTGAGTGATACGCAGGTCGAGCTGATGTTGCGCAAGTATCCAGGGCAACTTACAGGGCAAGGGATAAGGGTGTGGTTTGATTGCGCGGGACGTGTCGCGAGGTGCGGTGAGGGGGCGGGCGTTGAATTGGCTGACCTTGAGCGTGCGCTCGAGCGCCATGCTTGTGGGTAACTGAAAAACCATCGGCTACCCGCGATTCGAAGTGCAGGGCCCGGTCAGGCCATGGCCGGATGTTGGGTCTTTCTGGATGACGACCGGGATTTCATTGTTCGGGCGAATACCCGGCGTGGGTGCGCCTGGGTATTCGTTTCATGTCAGGGCTGTACACGGCTGTCGAACGGTTCGAAGTCGCGCTCGGTGAACGCTTCTGTCAGCACATTCGAACTGCACAGCCATTCGATCGCTTCCACCAGCCCGTTACCCGCGACGAGGGCGGCTTCACTGTGACGTGGCAGCACATAGATGCGCTCCGGGTCGCTGGGGTGAATGATGAGTTCGTCGCCGTCGTAGGTGTCGCCAATGATGATGCACTGCAAGGCCTTTTCCTTGGGCATCAGCTCCTTGTCGTCGTCCCAGAACCAGTACTGGTTGATGCGCTCAACCCACTGGGCCTGGCTGTTTTCGCCGTGCAGCAGTTGATGGGGCGGGTAGATGCGCACGTACACGCCGCCAAGAATGCCTTCGCCGAACTGCGTGACGTACTCGCGGTAGCCTGTGGGGAAGCGGGTACCCAACACAGCTTGTGCCTGGTCCACTTCGGCGTCTGTGGACAGCACCAGCGGGCTGCCGGTAACAGTGATGTTTTCAAACATTGGGCCTGTCCTTTTGCGTGGTATCCAAGGGTGCAGGTTTTTAGCGTAACGGGGGCTTGGGGGCAAGGCAGGTCTGGGGTATGGATTTCGGTGAGCCGGGTTTGGTCGAAGTCGTCCCGGCTGCAGAAGGTCAGCAGCCTTGGCTGCTCTCCCGTACGTTGAACCGTGCTCAAGACCAGCAGACGCTGGCGGTGCTGGAATGCACCGAGCACCCGATGGCCTTGAACATGCGCGACAAGATCGAGGAGGGCGTGAGCGCACAGCCGCAGGTGGCCCGAGACCCGGATGACGAGGGATGGCTGATGCTGCACCGCGAGGTTCTGGCGGGCAATTACACGGTGGTGGATGCGCTGTTGCGTCATGGCGCTGACCCGTTGCTGCCAAACGGCAACGGCCAGACTTCGCTGGCGTTGGCAGGCATTGCCGGTTGGCCGCGGATTCTGGCGTTGCTTGAAGGGCAGAGCGCCCACTAGCGTGGGGTTCCATTCGCCAGCAAGGCTGGCTCCTACCGACGGCGTGGTCCTTTGTAGGAGCCGGCCTTGCCGGCGAAGAGGCCCGCCAACTCGCGTACAGCTGCCACCCCATGAGCGATACGTAGGTCGAGCTGATGTTGGGCAAGTATCCAGGGCATCTGACAGGGGAAGGGTTACGGGTGAGGGTTGATTGCGCGGGGCGTGTCGCGAGGTGCGGTAAGGGGGCAGGTGTTGAGTTGGCTGACCTTGAGCGTGCGCTCGAGCGCCATGCTTGTGGGTAACTGAAAAACCATCGGCGTGGGCTTTTTCAGTATCACGCGATAGACGCAAAGCGCTCGATCACAGGTTGCTCTCGATGCTCGGCCTGCCACAGATCCCAGTCAGCCTGAATGGCTAGCCAGGTTCGAGCCTTGCCGATGCCGGCTCGTTCAAGCCGAACGGCGAGGTCCGGGCTGACAGGTGCATGGCCGTGAAGGATTCGAGACAGTGTTTCTCTGGCGTAACCGAGCCGGCGTGCAAACTCGGCCACCTTGATATCCAGGGCGGGCAACACATCTTCGCGCAAGGTTTCGCCTGGGTGCGGGGGGTTGAACATGGCCATTTGGGGAACTCCTCAGTGGTAGTCGAGGTAATCAACCAGTTCAACGTCTGTGCCGTCGAATCGGAAAATTACCCTCCAGTTTCCGCTGATGGTCACTGACCAATACAAGGTCAAGTCGCCTTTGAGCGGGTGGAGCCTCCAACCGGGCATGTCGATGTCGCCCGCACAGGTTGCGCGATCCAGAAATGGAAGCAGGCGCGCAAGCCGCTTGGCATGGTCGGCCCGGATCCCTCGAGTCGAGCCGGTTTCGTAAAACGCCTTGAGGCCTTTGTGTTGAAAGCTCTTTATCATCGATAAAGTGTGATGCATTACATCACACTCGACAATCGCCCTGCAATATCAAGGCACAAAGAGAAATCTGCTTCAATTTGGGCTCCGGTTCAGGACGATTACCCAGTAGCCGTGCACGAGGGAGACGGCGGCCCACAGGTGAGGTGCGCCGACGTGCCAGAAATGGCCTGCGCCGGTGATACGGTTGAGCAAGCTCTTTTCTACGCGGTAGTAGATCAGCGTATTCCCATACCGCTGCCATCGCCGGTGGTACCTGCCCAACCGTGGTTCGCCTGCCAGCTTTGACGGAGGCCAAAGCTACACTGCGTATCGAATTGTCGGTGGTTACAACTTCGTAGGAAGGGGCCGCTGCACACTAAGTACGATTAACACGAAAGAACCCGCAAAAAGGCGGGTTTTTCGTGGTTCCAGAAACACTGAAAATTCTCTCTGCAACCTTGTGATGGTGCGGCATAAGGAGTCGAATGGTCACGCAAGTAATTAATTAGTATGGAAATTATGTTCGTTTACTATTCAGGCTATCTCTAAAAGTATCCCAGTTGCTCTTTGGATTTCTTCAGCCGCGTTGCTGACTGGGTAGCCATGTTTGGGGTTGTGGTCGGTATCGGCTAGGGACGGTTGCTCATGAATGAAAGCTAACGCCCTAGCCAATAGCCAGGAATCAGGATCTGTAGCGGATCTGGACGCTGCGGTTGCCCAAGGGAGATTGCAACATGTCGTCTACTCGCTGATTGCAAAAATCCTCCACAAAATCCTTGATAGCAAAGGCTGTTTCAAGCGCTCGCTTGTCCTCTGGCACATGAGCAGCAAGTGCTCGTGGCATGACGACGATACACTTTGCCATCGCGCGGGAGATCGCGACGTTGGTGCGCTCTAACTGCATTAAGAACGTTTCTTCTCCGCTAATGACGTCAACATCTGCGACGCCGAAGGTCACTATGATGGTATGACGCTCCCCCCCTTGGAACCGTTCAACGGTGTCGACCGCATCCGAAATATGGTCCGCCTCAGTGGGCCATATCTCAGTTAATGCCTGTACCACCAAAGCCCGCTGCGCGCGGTGGGGGGTCACGATGCCCACGCACTCAGACCAGAACTCTAGAGCGCTCGGTGTGAAGTGGGATTGGGGATGCAGGCCCCAATTGTCGAGCGCACCGCTTACTGAGTGTCTCAGGCCACGAACCAAGTTAGCCACAATTTGTGCCTCGTACCTGTTTCCTTGCGATGAGATATCATCATCGTGCAAAACGGTGGCGACTCTTGTATCAGCATGCAGTACGCGGTCGAATACCTGTGCCCATGGAAAGCCAGGCCAGTAGTCAGGGCGTAAGGCGGGTGGCTGTATCATATGAAGACGGCAGTTGCCGTAGGCGGCTGTAAGACTCTGCGGATAGCCGATGGTGCGAGCAAAGTCTACGATGTGGTCGGCAGAACGATAGTTGGTATCCAACACGCATTTTTGCACGCGAACCGCAAAAGGACGATCTAGCAAATAAGTCTGAATGCTCCCAACCAAGTAAGCAGCATCTTTAGGTGCCTCGATTGAGGAGATTGGGGGCATTTGCAAATGATCCCCGGCTATTATCACCCGCGCATCGTCTCGCAGTCCGCTGAATGCCGCAAGCGCCTTAGGCACAGGAACTTGGGAGCTTTCATCTACGACTACTACATCAAACACTGGATGAAGCGGGCTTGCGCCAAGTGCTTTTGCGAACTGACGGCTCTGCATAACCTGACAGCCGACGATAGTCACCCCTGAACCACCTGCAAGAAGCTGGATGCAATTTTGCCACTCAGCGTTGCCTACCTCAAACACCATGCTGTCATAGGTAATGTGTGAACCAATACCTTGAGGCGCAGATCCCAGCGCCCTCCCTTTTGAATAACCAACGAACATCGCGCATCTTGCGATAGGGTCTTGAGACAAGAACTTAGCAGCGCGGTGCATTACCTCTTCAACCGCCTTGTAAGTTGGCCCTGTTACTAGAATTCGCAAAGGCGTACTAGATGTAACTGCCTGCACTGTCATGGCGTGGAGCATCGCAGCAAGAGTATTTGTCTTACCTGTGCCAGGTGGTCCCCAGATAACAGTTAGCTGCCTTTCCAAGGCATGCACAATTGCGTCGCGTTGTGAATTGTTCAGAGAGTGAGAGGTCTGAACGGCGTTGGCGAGTGCACCAGCAGTAGCTCCCGTCAAAACAACTTGCTGCTGAAGGACTCCAGGAGCCCAGAGAACTCTCGCTGCAGGGGATTCTGTATCGTATGTGCGACGGGCAGGGGGCGCTACGCCGATCGCTCGCACTGCGTTGGGATCCGGTGTCGCGATACGAGGGTTACCAATGGCCTGAAGAATTGGCTGGCTAAATTCTGCCCAGTTAAACATTTTTGGCTTTTTGGCTTCGACGAGGAATATGTCGTTCAAAAGCGAGAAGCAACTGTGCTGCATTAGGTACGGCACGAGGCTGGCGTCCCTACGACAAATAATTTCAACTTGTGCGGTAAGACGCACACGATCGAATGCAACTAGGCGAGCCTCTACTGCAGACCAAATAGGCATTTGTAGCACCTCTGGCGTACCATGAAACGGAGGTGCACTAGAATCAACAATGCTACCCACCCGTTGCAGTGGCATTCCCGGCGTGCCTATCTTGCCAATAGTCAGCCTCGAGTCCTCTTTAAACTTTGCCTCAGACGAGCTTGGGGCGACGCTGAACTGGTAGAGATTACCGCTGAAGTGCGTACCAGTATGTAGAACGATGGCTTCATATATTGCCTCTCGCCTCTCGCCATCCATCGAAAGCCCGATATGAGCGTCGAGTTGCGAAGTGTTGAAATCCAGATCGTCCCACCACAGCCAAAGCTTGGCGTCAAAGGCTACACTCGAGGCCCCGCGAGGGACCGAGACAGGAATGCGTGCCTCCTTAGCTCGAAACTGGCCGCGATAGTCCTCACGTAGCTTCTCGCATACACTTTCTAGAGCAGATGACTGTCGCTCCAACGCGTCTGAGTACTGGGCGATGAGAGTATTTCGGGGAATGGTAGTAGCACCACGCTTCACCTGCGGGGTGTGCGCCCATAGTTCGTAGATTCGCTCACGTGGAATACCGTTGCTCAGATATTCACGGTAGTAGGAATCCGTGATTGCAGGCGAGTATTGGCTGCGTCGGTAGCGTTCGACAGTATCGAACAATGTGATGACATGTCGGCTTGGCGCGAAGACCAGCCGTCTAACAATGTCCTCGACAGTTACAATGGTTGCCGCTTCAACCGAGTCGGCGCGCTCAAGCATTTCATCGCCCGCGAAAACCCATGCAAGCGCTTTTGCCCGTCGGGCAGACAACGCAAGGACTCGAGGTAAATGCCTTCCCATAGCGTTGCAAAGCTCTTGGAACTGCCGCTGTTCCCAGAAGTGGATTTGTCCTGTAATAGACGTCCCCCCCTTCATTTGCTCGGCAGTTTCAATCCACGTGGCAATTTGGGTCAGGAATCCTTCCAGTGCGACCCATTCCGCTAATAATGACTTATCGTCAACAATGAAGGGGACCGGTCGGAATCGGCGTGGTGACTGGCCAGCTGTGAAGGTGGTTGCAACACCGCTGAGCGCGAGCCCTGTTAAGAATCCTGAGCTGGAGTCAAAGTTGATGCTCGCGTAGAGCAAAATGTTTGCGGCACGGACCAACGAAGCAATGGCACCTGTGGTGTCTCTGGAAACATTGCCGGAGTTGATGGCTGCCGACCGTGCGGGAAAAGCCTTAGCCTCTTTTTTCAAGAGAGTGTGTAATTGCAAGGCAGGATGGCCCAATGCGCCAGCAAGCGCTGCGGTGTCAGCTACGGTATTCTGATGGAGAACTTTTTTGGCTCCTCGCGTAATACCCGGAACTAAGCAAAGGTGACCTGTAGACTCTGCTAGAGGCATGCAGTAGTGCCCAGGGTTTACGTCTACGACGTTTCGATGGGCCTGGCCCATGTGACGCCTGTCGCCCAGCCAGTCACATGCGCTGCAACTGCCTGAAATGTGCCAGTCTAGAGCCTGCCAGCCCTGCCCAGGTGTTTTGCCCATGCGCACAACCCGAGCTACATCATTGAAGAAGCTACGGATCGTCGGAAGGTAGAAGCGAAGCTGAGCATCTTCCGAGTCTGCTATCAACGCATCAAGTAACGCCTGCTGGGTAGTACCAGCTTGTGCCTCAGCTTTGTCGAGACTACTGTTAACTTGGTTGTGCCGTGTCCATAGTCTCGCGTCGAGACTTACAAAAAATCGGCAGGCGAGCTGCGGTCGGGCTTGTAGCCAATTTGCTAGCATCACTGCATACATCGCAATCTCCGAGCAGTAACTCGGGTTTGACTCGGAGGTATGCTTAACGTCGAAAACGCAAACGGCTTTCCTTGGCTCAACCAGCTCATTTATTGGGCCACGGGTCCCGTTGGGCAGAACTTCTTGGTCTCCCGCCTTTGCTTCCCGAATGTAAAAAATATCAGGTACGAAGTCGGTTATGGGGGGGATTTGCGAAATATCTGCCGCATCCACTCCTATCGTTGAAAGCACGGTTGACTGCTGTGCTCCAATCGAAAAGTGTCCTTGCAAGATGAGCTGGGGTGCAGACGTCACTGCAGTCAGTATCGACTGTAGATCGACGGTCCCGTACTGGTTGGCATTTTTTGAGTACTGCACTATGCCGCCGAAAAGGCGTACGAGCTGATCGTTTCTGCCAATTTCGAAGTCTTTTCCATGCACAGCCAGGGTGCCAATGCCAGGCCGTTTGATTGGCTCAGGAAGGCCTGCAGCCGCCATTGCCTTCTTGTCGTGCAACGATAGGAACAGCTCCTTATCGCATTTGGTTCGAAGGAACATCGACAAGGTACTCTTCGATACCTTTAACTGGATGGAGCCTCCTGCAGTAGCCATATTCTCTCCCTAGCTTCTTCTTACATGGAAGTCATATTCTTTGGCCGCAGCTGAGCCCGCAGCCATGTGGTCGGCTTGGCGTTTTCCAGATGCAGCAGTCTTTGCACTACGCACTGAGACCTCGTCCCAATGTACACCAGACGCCTCTAAAGACGCGCGGATTAAAGCTTTCGCATCGACCTTTGAAGATGGAATGATTCCGAAACGGATATGCATATCCAAGTCTTCAGCTTTCGTCCTAGCCATGTTTTTCCAAACTCTGCCAAGAGACTCTGCGAATGAATCGATCCCTGCGTGCTGAAGCTGTTCGCTATTACCATAGGCAACGTGATCCGGACCTCCCAGAAACCAGTTCCTTAGCCACTGATCCTCGACATAAGTACGCATGCCGTAGTACGGCGGCGATGTGACGACAACGGAAAAGTCTCGACAAGATGGCGGCAGCGAGGCCGCTATTCGAGAGTCTCCCTTACGCACATCTTTCAATACTCCTGTCTTAGGCAAGTGGGTGCTTTCAAGGCGCGTAAGCTTACGCTGCAACACCTTTAGAACATCTAGCTCTGGCGCCACTAGCCCGTTTTCCTCCCAATAGCGCACAGAGTAATCCGGCTTGGAGGAAAATGTGCGCGGCATTTGATTCGAAAAATAAGAGTGCCGTTCTGGCGTTTTGCTCATCGGGCCATGCAGGCAACCAAGCATCGCGGCGCGCAGGATAACTGTCGTATCAGTGTCACGCCCCACTCGAAGTAGCCCTTCGCGTATCGCACAAACCCTTCGAAGGACGTTGGGGTGAAATGCAGTTTTAAAGAAGCTGCTATCTGGTACTGTGGATGAGTCGTACTCTTTAATGTAGCGCTTAGCTAACGCCAACGCTTTAGTGGTGTAGACTGCGGCTAGCTTCGCACGGGCGATAGCGATTGCAATCGGAGAGCTATCAATACCGCGGGCGGACAGCCCCAGCTTGCGCGCAGCAAACAGCGTTGTTCCGCGACCGCAAAACGGGTCCATCACTACCGGGTTTGCCTCACGGTACTGCTCGAGTACCTCGAGTGGATACTCGAGCGGGAACATCGTGAAGTATGGGCAGATAGCGTTGAGAGCATTGTCACGCTCATAGGCGAGAGTTCGAGGCATGTGCGGTCCGCTGCTGATTTGCGCTCGGAAAATAAAGAGCTTTTTGTGCCCGCTCCGGTGCCGGCAGCCTTACCCTCTCGCCGGGTGATTAACCCAGCTATTCAGATCATCCGCCTGCTTTACTCGTCGCGATCTGTGATTATCCTCATTGGAGACCTAGGCCACAACCCAGTTTGAACAAACCGTTGACGTAGGCGGCTTTTCGCCTTTAACGCTCGATATTGGCTACTGAGTTCAGATTTTTCCTCAGACGTCGAACACATGATTTTTCTAGTCGACGAGCGAGTAGCCGTACCGTCAGCAAGTAGTAGTACCGCGATGCCTCGCTGCTCCGGACTGGGCGATGCTTGATAAACCAAGCCAAGTGCTTTCTTTGCCAAGACCATGGCGTCTCTCGTTGCCACCGCTCTGCAATCTCAGCCTGGATGATTTTCGCCTGCCGTACATGGCGTCGCCGGTTTGCGTGTGAGCCGGTCAGCACTCCAGACAAGAACAGCTCCATGTCGAATGGCTTGCTCATGTCCGTCCTCCAATGTAGGCCGCGACCACGTCGATCCGACCGTGCCCAAGCTCATAGCTGATCTGCCTTCGGGCCTCACGATCAAGGGGCTTATCTACCAGGCAACATTGGCCGCCGTTAATAGGCGCGGGGTGTTGGGTAATTTGTACATAGCGTTCACATGCATACGCCGCTCGTAGCTCATGGAAGCCTTTGAGCTTGTGTGCATGCAGGACGTCCCGCGCTGGGCGGATGATTTGTTGTAGAAGATTGAGGTAGCTTTCGTGTGGTGCAATCAGGTTGTGGCTATTCGCAGGCGACACCTGCCATGCAAACCCAAGTGCACTTCGAACGTTGTCGTCCACCGCAATCCAGCGGGGGGCGGAGGAGCCGCTGCGGCCGCCTTTGGTGCCATCCTGAATGTTGATTCTGTCTAGCTCTTTAGCCTCACGGCTCAGCCGTGGCAGGTCAGCCAAGATGGCCTCACGCAAGCGCATGCCGGTGGCTCGCGCCAACAAAACAATCGCGGCGGCCCGTAGTTCATGTTGGTTGCAAAGCGCATCGACGATCTGCTTAACCTGTTCGCGGTCCTGGCCCTGCGGCACTGAATGTCGAACCCCGGTGCGCTGCATACCCAGCGCCTTGCTCGGACTGGGCAATTTCACGCACTGATCACCGCGAAGCGCCGCCATGGTCCTGTTAACGCTGGATAGCCGGTTTTGTGCGGTACTGACGGCGAGGTCACCAGGCCCAACCATGTTGCGCAGATACGCCGCGTAGTCAGCCAACACCTTACGATCAATCTGTCGCGCATCATTGATGCCGGGCCCCTGTTCGGAGCGGCACCATTTGACGAATGCCTGCCACCGATCACAGTGCGCTTTGACCGTGCCGTAATGACCGCCGCCGAACATGTCTTTCAGCGCTTGCAGCCCTGCGTAACTTAACTGCCTGCCGTAACCGAAATTGCGGCCATCGCGTCTACCTACCAATGCCATGTCGGTCACCTCATCTGCCGTTCTCCGATCCTCGCCCCACGTCATCCCGCCAAGAATGCTGAGTGTTATCAGGGATCAAGGCCCCTGCGACCTGTGGGGAATGTCCTCTACGCGGGACTGCGGCTCCTTACGACTGGGAGCGAGGGCATCTCATGATCTAGCCTCCTGAGCACCGTTACCGGTGGGCGGGTGGAGGCTGCATTGGCTGACGAGACCAGTGCCGCGAGATCCTGAGTCGGGTGAACGCAGCAATGCGATGACCGAGGCATGCCTGACTGTCAGTCAGGTGCAGTCCATTCCTTGATCTGCGGCACCATCATCTACATCGCTGTTGCTGGTGACATCGGCGTTTGTCACGCCGATTGTCACGAGTGAAGTTGCCGCAAAGCCAAATGCGATGAGGGCTGCAGCAGTGTTAGACGCGCCCGTCTCTTTCCAGGAGAAAGAGACGGGCGCAGGTTGGCGCACGCGAAATGGCCAAGCGGATAGGTTCCTGCTGAGCAGATGGGTAGGGTGGTTGCCGCAGGGGCAACGATATTGAGTTGGCATCCATCAACCGGTCTACGCTTGTGGACAATGTTCGTCAAGCAAAGCGATTTCAAGGGGTTAGCACCTGTGGATAAAATTATCCCCCGGTGGACATCAGTGGTTTTCCACAGACGTAAGCTGTGCCAGCAGTTTTTTTCTTAGGTATGGTCCTTTCAAACGGAGCGGCTTTGCAGCCCCGTTTGAAAGGACCCGCGCGGAGGAGCTTCATGCGGTGCTGTGGGTAACTTCACAGCGAGCTTGATGCGGTGGTGCGGCGAGTTACTCAGTCCTCTTGGCACTGCGGAGGCGCGTGACGTTCTCGCCCGTCTGCTTGGCAAACTCATGCGGCGTCATATGGTCCTCGCGGTTCGCCTCCAGAAACCGACTCCACCAGGTCATGATCATCCGGCGCTCTTCGAGGAACTCGGCCTTGTGGGTATAAGCGGCTCGCACGTTGTTGCGTTCCTTGTGGCTCATCTGGCGCTCGATCGCTATCTCTGACCACAGCCCGGACTCAACCAGCGCACTGCACGCCATGGCACGGAACCCGTGGCCGCAGATATCCACCTTGGTGTCGTAGCCCATGGTCCTGAGCGCGGCATTCACCGTGTTCTCGGACATCGGTTTCCATGGTTTGGCATCTCCCGCGAACACCAGCTCGAACTTGCCGGTGATCGCGTGGATCTGCTCAAGCAATGCCACTGCCTGCGGCGATAAGGGTACAACGTGAATGTCTCCGGCCATTTTCGTACCCCTTGTGGAAAACGGTACGCCGTCGAGCGCCGGGCGAGTGTCGGGGATCTCCCAGATGCCGCGATTGAGGTCGAACTCGTTCCAGCGGGCGAAGCGTAGCTCGCTGGAGCGTACGAAGACGTGCAGCGACAGCATCACGGTAAGGCGTGTGAGTGGGCGACCTTTGTAGTCGTCGATGCGCGCCTGTAGCTCTGGCAGCCGCGATAAGGGTAGTGCGGGTCGATGTGTAACCCGTGGTGCTCTGATTGAGCCATCGAGGTCGTGGGCTGGGTTCGTCGTGATCAGCCGCAGCCGTTTGGCTTCGCGCATGATGCTTTGCAGGTAGTTCTTGATCCTGAGCGCCACGTCGATGGTGCCGCGCTTCGTCACGGCTTCCAGTGGCTGCATGAGGTCGTGGGTGTCCAACTCAACGATTGCCCTGGCACCGAGCAAAGGGAATACATGAGTCTTCAACCGGCTGAGTACAGTCTTGGCGTGGCCCGGCGCCCATTTCGGCACCATCCCGGCATACCAATCGAGCGCAACGCTTTCGAAGGTACGGCCATTGATTACGGCCTGCACCTTGGCCTGCTGCTTGGACTGGATAGGGTCAATGCCGTTGGCGAGCTGCTGCTTGATCTCGAAGCGCTTGCGGCGTGCGTCGCCAAGCCCGACCACCGGATAGCTGCCAAGAGCGGTCAGGCCTTCGCGGCCATCGGGTTTCACGTACCTGAGCCGCCAGCCTTTGCGGCCGTTGGGTTGCACAAGCAGGTAAAGACCGTCGCCGTCGAAGAGCTTGTACTCGCGCTCTCTGGGCTTTGCCGTGCGACAGGCGGTAACGGTAAGCGGGGCAGTGGTGCGGGCCATAAGGGTAGCCTCCGATATCGAAACGGACCTCTATCCTTAAAACTACCCTTATTAGCGCTGGCTACCCTCGGAATCCGACGGAACGCCAAAACGAAAAAACCCGCCAGAAGGCGGGTTTTTTGGGGGTTCCAGAGATTTTGAAAGCTTTCTATGGAACCTTGAATGGTGCCGGCACCAGGAGTCGAACCCGGGACCTACTGATTACAAGTCAGTTGCTCTACCAACTGAGCTATACCGGCATAGGGGCGCTATTATAGCGATCGGTTTGGTTCTGTAAACTACTTCCGTTCAATCTGGCTGCAGGCCGCGTTTCACGTGGCCTGCAGCCCTTCTACTACCACCCGCGATGCAGGCTTTCGGCCGTCGGTTCGGCCTTGGCCGGGTCGAACAGCATCGGCTTCTGTTCATGGCAGCCACGCTTGCCGCATTTCACGTAGCGATGCGGCTGCGCCGGCAGGCCGTTGTCGCCCAGCACCTGCATCTGCGGCATGTCCCAGCCCGCAAGGCTGTCGCCGCGGCTGGCGTGCCCACCGGCACAGCCACCCAGCAGCAGGGCAAAGGCCACCAGGGCGATGGTGTTGAAGGTGTTCATGGTCATGTGTGTTTTCCCGATTGCATCATGCGGCCCGCAAGCCGTCAGTCCTTGTTCAATATCCGGTGAATCGTGCCGCCACAACCCTGGTAGCACTGGTCGTACTCGCGCCCGCAATCACTCGACAGCCCCGCGCTGTAGGGGTAGCTCGGGTAGTAGCAACTGCGCCGCGCATCCTTCTTGCTCTTGCCCTGCTGGCAGTACTGGTAACTGCGCATCTCGGACTGATACAGGGCCTGGTTGGCGTTGTCCTGCATGCGTGCCAGTTGCCCGCAGTAGTTGCGCTGCTGCGAGCACGCGCTGATGCACTGCATGCCGTGCTGGCTTGGCGGTGGCGAATAGCGATAGGTGTAGCTCGGCCCACAGCCGCCCAGCAGGCCGGCGGCCAGCAGCAGCGCTGCGCGCCAGTGAAAGGTGATGCTCACGAGAGGGTGTTCCTTGTTCAGTCCTCGCTGAACTCCAGCAGGTCTCCCGGCTGGCACTTCAGCGCGCGACACAGCTTCTCCAGGGTCTCGATCTTGAAACCCTTGATCTTGCCGTTCTTCAGCAACGATAAGTTAGCTTCGGTAATGCCAATAATCTCGGCCAGGTCTTTGGAACGGATCTTGTTCCGGGCCATCACGACGTCGAGCCTGATGATTATCGGCATGGGGCTAGGCTAGACATAACAGTTGTGTTCATCGCTGATGGTCTTGGCGTCACGCATGAGGAGGGAGAAGGCACACAGCAATATGCCCTTCATGATCTCGTAAACCGCCGCGGATGATACACCGATCCCCACGCTGAAGCTCCTTTCGCCTGGCGGCAGGTCGATGCAGAAGGCCAGGCCCTGCAAGGTGGCGATCACCGGCCACAGCAACGGCAGGCCGATGCACAGCAGGCCCACCCACCACAGCAGCTTGATGTTGGAGGCCGTCCACGTCTGCCCGCGTGACAGGCGGATGAAGAACAGGCCGGTGAGGTACAGGGCCAGTACAGACAGGCTGGCCGGGATCATGTCCAGGGTGATGACCAGTGCCTGGGCCAGGACGCTGGGCTGGAAGCCCGGCGCCACCAGCAGGGGCATCTGGTCGGCGAAGCTTTGCAGGTAGGCGGCCAGCACGTCGTGCCGGTCGAAAAGCCAGAACCAGGCATTGCAGCCAAATTCGGCCAGCGCCGTACCCCACGCCAGCAACGCCGCAAAGGCACCGATTGCACGCAGACGCGAGCGTGCGTAGGCCACTGTTTTGCTGTTCATGGTTTTTCCTTGGTCGGGTTTGAACGGGGCGGATTATTGAGCAAAAATTATTGCAGTACAATAATTAATTGATGTGAGATGAGATGGTGTGGCGATTTGACTCGCAGGGGGGGCGGGGTCAGCGTTGCGGCCTTCGCGGGTCAGGCCCGCTCCCACAGGGATCGCCGCCAACCTTGTGGGAGCAACTGTCTTTTTGTAGGAGCCGGCTCTGCCGTCGATGGGGTGCTTAGCGCCCCTGGCCCGGCGTAGCCGGGCATCGCCAGCAAAGCTGGCTCCTACGGTTGAGCGATCTGCTCCTGCCACGGCGTACCGGCCTTGAGCATCGCATTCAAACGGACGATCAGGACTCTCATGCATGCCACTACCGCTACCTTCGCTAGCTTTCCCTGGGCCCTCATAGCGGTATAACGCTCAGTGAAGTCCTTGTTGTGCCGGATGACGACCCAGCACGCCATGTACAGCGCCCGCCTGATTCGTGTCCGCCCTCCCCAGATCGAACGTTTGCCAGAGTGTTTGCCACTATCTTCGTTAAACGGCGCGACACCCACTAGAGCCGCGATCTCCTGGCGACTCACCTGACCCAGTTCCGGTAGCAAGGCCACCAGTTTGGCGGCTGTGACCAGGCCGATACCTTTGACCTGCATGAGCTGCGCTACGCGGTCGTCATGCAGTTCCTCCGCCTGCTTGGCAATTTCTTGCTCAAGCGCTTTGATCTCGGCCTTCAAATAGTTGATATGGCGCTCCAGACTCGCCAAAACACATGCCGTTTGCGCTTGCTTCAGTCGGCGCTTGTCATCGTCACGTTGCTGGACGAAACGATCCCGCTGGATCAGCAGTTCACGTAGCAAAGCTCGCTCAGGGGTCATCGCTACGCAACGTTGAGGCGGCAGCACCTCGGCGAAATGGGCAAGCACAGCTGCATCGATAGGGTCGGTCTTGGCACGCTTGCCCATGGACTTGGCGAAATCCCGGGCGCGATTGGGGTTGATTCGGAAGGCCGGGAAACCGGCATCTTGCAGTGCCCGAAGGGCGCTGCATTCATAACCGCCGGTTGCTTCAAGCAAAATGGCTGAAACCTGGTACTCGCCAAGTTTTTCGACGAGCTGCTTAAATCCACTCAAGTCATTGGAAACATTGAAACTAATATCCTCGGGGCGGATGTGAACGGCGAGCGTGGCACTGGAAACATCGATACCGACAGAGGAAGACATGGCCAAACCCTCTTAGACTCAAGGTGTGAGAGTACTTTGGCTTGGCCCACGCTTGTGATTCGAGATTTGGCCCTCATCCAACTGTTCGGGCTCTCGCCAAAGTAGAACGGTGAATGGCAGCTTGTGCTCCCACGCGTGCTCAGGGCACCTCGGGCTATCAGCTTGCCATTCACCGCTCTCACTTCAGATTCTAACCCCTCCTCAAGACACAAGCGGGCTTGACCCGCGATTGGGCCTTACAGGCTACGCCGGATTTGGGAATTATAATTTACGGGCCTTGCAGCCACCTTTCAGGGGCTTTCACCAAATAACGAATAATCCGCAGCAAAATTCATTAGCCATTCTCTATCGATTTGACTTCCACAATGCCCTCAGCTAATTTGTTGTGCATTATGTTGAACACTCAAGCGTTGCCGCTCCTCACCTCCCGCCTGGTTTCCCGTGAACGTCACTGGACCGGCGACCTCTAGCGCCACCCTCCCAAACCCCGGCTTTTTCGCTGACGCCCCCGTCAGCCCCTCGCGTTTTTCGTAATGCCCATGGGAGGGCACCATGCGTTCCTGGATCTATCTGTTCATCGCCATCGTGGCCGAAGTGATCGGTACCACGTCGATGAAATTCGCCGCCGATCATTCGCCGATTCTCGGTCACGCCCTCATGTACGCCATGATCGGCCTGTCCTACGGCTTCCTCGCGCTCGCCGTGAAGCGCGTGCCGCTGGGTGTGGCCTACGCCCTGTGGGAAGGCATCGGCATCGTGCTGATCACCGTGGTCAGCGTCACCTGGCTGGGTGAAAGCATCGGCCTGCTCAAGGCCCTGGGCCTGGGCGTGATGATCGCGGGTATCCTGCTGATCAAGTCCGGTACCCGCAGCGCCCGCCGTGAAACCACCGGGGAGGCCCTGCCATGCTGAGCCTGCAAGTGATCCCCTTTGCCTGGCTGGCACTGGCCATCGTGCTCGAAGTGCTCGCCAACCTGCTGCTCAAGTACTCCGACGGCCTGCGCAAGCGCTGGGTCGCGGCGGCGTCGATCGTCTGCGTGCTGGCTGCCTTCACGGCGCTGGCCCAGGCGGTCAAGGACATCCCCCTGTCGATGGCCTACGCCATCTGGGGCGGCTTCGGCATTCTTGCCACCGTGGCCATGGGCTGGGCCCTGTTCGGCCAGCGCCTGGCCGGCCGCGGCTGGCTTGGCCTGCTGCTTCTGCTGGGCGGCATGGGCCTGCTGAAACTGGCCTGATCGCAGCCCTTAGAGCCATTCGCGAAAATGCTTATGCACAAGCTGCATGCCAACTCGGCGCGTAGTGCATCGCCAGTGGCCAGCCCGTTCGTCTTTGCGCAAATGGCTGTTTTTGCTCAGGTTTAGAAGATGAACAAAAAATGACCAGCTGTCGCCAGCCCTTGTCGGGCGGCTTTTTCAGCGATTCATCAAAATGTTGCGCACAGACTTATCCACAGGTTTGCACGTCAACCGCGCTCTGCCAAAAGCATCAGATTCCGAGGCGTGAGAGGGTAGGGGCAGAAGCTGCCCAGGCGCACCTCGAAGCCCTGTTCGCCCAGGTACAGTGCGCGATCCAACACCAGCCACAGCTCCAGCGGGCGGCGGAACAGGTTGCGCACCTGTTCAAGGTTGCGCACCCGGGCCAGTCGCGCCCAGCCAGCCTGTTCCAGTGCCGCCCAATCGGGCGCACCCGTCACCTGCAGCCCCTTGAGTTCGGCCAGGTCCTGGCAGTACTGGGCGAAGGGCTTGTGCAGCCAGTGGCTGGGCAGCGAAGGGGTGGGCAGGTAGCTGTCGCAGCCGCGAACCTCGCGTTGCAGCAGGTCGAAGCCCAGGCGCCGCGCCATCGACGCGTCACGCTGGCGGCGCACGCGGTTGCCGGCGGTGACGGTTTCGCTCAGCGGCAGGCCCAGGTCGTCGACCGACAGGCTCAACGTCGAAGCTTGAGCGGCTGTGGATAACGCTTGGTAGTGGGCTGCGCTGATACGGTTGTAGCAGCACGGCGCAATCGCCAGCTGACGGCAGCCGCCAGCGCTGGCCAGTTGCATCAGGCGCACGTGCAGGTCGCCGCAGGCATGCAGCGCAACGGCGGTGTGCTGGCTGCCCAGCTGGGTAGCAGCATCGGCGGCCATCACGTCCTGCAGGCGATGCTCCGCAGGCAGGTGATGGTGCTGGCTGAGCTGTTCGCCGGCCAACACCAGCGCGGGGTCGTGTTCCAGGCAGGTCAGTTGCTGCGCCGGGCCCAGCAGGCGCCGGCCCAGGTGCCCCTTGCCCGCACACCAGTCCAGCCAGTGCGTGGGCTGGCGGGCAAAATCAAGGCGCCCGGCAAAGGCCTCGATCTGCTGCCATTTGCGCCCTGGCACGTCCACGTTTAGGCGCGGGTTGGCAGGGGCCAGCTCGATTGTGGATAACTCGCCCACCGCCGACAGCGCCTGGCACTGGGCGGCCAGCTGTGGATAAGGCGCGGGGGCATGTTCAGGCGGGGTGTCGGCCTCGCTCAGCGGCCGCTGGCGCAGCCAGTGGCTCAGGGCGGGGTGCTCGCGCTCCCACGGCAGGTGCAGCTGGGTAAACGGCCGCGGCCGCCACAGGCCCTGGTGCTCCAGCAAAAAGCTGTTAAGGGCCTGGAAGCGGCTATGCAGTGGCTCGCCCTGCAGTACCTCAGCGGCCCTGGCAGGCATCGACCCGCAACCAGCGCTCGAGCACCTTGAAGCCCTGCACCAGCAGGAACGAGATCAGCAGGTAGAACAGGCCGGCGGCAAAGAAGATCTCCACCGGCAGGTAGGTGCGCGCGATGATCGTGCGTGCCATGCCGGTCAGTTCCAGCAGGGTCACGGTGCTGGCCAGGGCGCTGGCCTTGAGCATCAGGATCACTTCGTTGCTGTAGGCCGGCAGGCCGATGCGCGCCGCGCGCGGCAGCATGATGTAGAACAGCGCCTTGGCCCGGGACATGCCCAGCGCCCGCGCCGCCTCGATCTCCCCGCGCGGGATGGCCTGCAGCGCGCCCCGCAGGATCTCGGCGATGTAGGCGGCGGTGTGCAGGGTCATGGTCAGCACGGTGCACCAGAACGGATCGCGCAGGTACGGCCACAGGGCGCTGTTGCGCACGATCTCGAACTGCGCCATGCCGTAGTACACCAGAAACAGCTGCACCAGCAGCGGCGTGCCACGGAAGAAGAAGATGTAGCCATACGGCAGCGCGCGCACATACCAGTGGCGCGAGGAGCGGGCGATGCCCAGCGGGATGGCCAGGATCAGCCCGGCGATGACCGCGATGGCCACCAGCTCCAGGGTCAGGGTCGCGCCCTGGGCCAGGCGTGGCAGCCACTTGATGATCACTTCCCAGTTCATTGGTTGGCCCTCGCGAAGCCGCGTGCGGCGCGTTTTTCCAGGAAGTGCATGCCGATCATCGCAAGGATGGTCAGGCCCAGGTAGATGATTGCCGCCACCATGTAGAAGGTGAACGGCTGCTTGGTGACGGTCACGGCCACCTGCGAGTGGCGCATGATCTCTTCAAGGCCGATCACCGATACCAGCGCGGTGTCCTTCATCAGGATCATGAACAGGTTGCCCAGGCCGGGCAGGGCGATGCGCCACATCTGCGGCAGGATCAGCCGCGAGAAGATCCGCGCCTTGGACAGGCCCAGGGCCAGGCCCGCTTCGCGGTGGCCCTTGGGGATGGCCAGGATCGCGCCACGGAACACTTCGGTGGCATAGGCACCGAAGCAAAGGCCCAGAGCGATCACGCCGGCAGCAAAGGCGCTCAGCTCAAGGCCGGGAATATTCAGGAGGTCGCCCAGCTTGCTCATCAGGCTGACGGTGCCGAAGTAGATCAGCAACACCCACAGCAGCTCGGGCACGCCGCGCACCAGGGTCGAGTAGAAACCGCCAAGCCACTGCAGCGGCTTGTACGGCGAGGTCTTGGCCAGGGCGCCGAGCAACCCCAGCACCAGCCCCAGGCACAGGGCCGACAGCGCCAGTTGCACGGTCATCAGGGTGCCAGCCGCCAGGGCCGGACCGAATCCGTAGAGATCAATATTCATGGGCAGGCTTGTTCAGGGACGGGCACCGCCGCAGGGGCGGTGCCGGTCGGGCGAATCAATAGATGCTGAAAGGGAAGTACTTGTCGTTGATCTTCTTGTAGGTGCCGTCGGCAACGATTTCCTTGAGGGCGGCGTTCAGCCTGTCGCGCAGCTGGGTGTCACCCTTGCGCACGGCAATGCCGACCTTGTCGCTCTCGTTGACCGGGTCGCCCTTGAACTCGTAGTTCTTGCCGGCATCGGACTTGAGCCAGTCGTAGTTGGCGTACTTGTCGGCCAGGATGGCGTCCAGGCGGCCGGAGGTCAGGTCCAGGTAGGCGTTTTCCTGGCCGTCGTACAGGTTGACCTTGAAGTCGCCGTCCATGCCGCCGTTGTCGTCCAGCCAGGTTGCGGCCTGGGTGGCGCGCTGGGTACCGATGGTCTTGCCCTTGAGCGAGGCGCGGTCGGTCTTGAAGTCGACGTTTTTCGGGGCGATGAACTGCTGCTTGTTGGAGTAGTACGGGTCGGTGAAGTCGACGGCCTGCTTGCGCTCGTCGGTGATCGACAGCGACGAGATCAGGAAGTCGAATTTCTTGGCGTTCAGAGCCGGGATGATGCCGTCCCAGTCGGAGGTGACCACTTCGCATTCGACCTTCATCTTGGCGCACAGGGCGTCGCCGATGTCCTTGTCGAAGCCTACGACCTGGCCGCTGGCATCCTTGTTGTTGAAGGGCGGGTAGGCCGCTTCGATGCCCATTTTCAGCTTTTCGGCGGCCATGGCGTTGGCCGAGAACACCAGGGTGGCGGCAGCGGCCAGGAGGAATTTCTTGTAGTTCTGCATGCGTGTTGCTCCGTTAGCGGTTGCTGGACATGAATTGTTTACAGCGCGCCGAGTTCGGGTTTTCGAAAACCTGCTGCGGCGATCCTTGCTCTTCCACCAGGCCCTGGTGCAGGAAGATGACTTCACTGGACACCTGCCGGGCGAAGCTCATTTCATGGGTAACCAGTAGCATGGTACGGCCTTCTTCGGCCAGCGCGCGGATCACGTTGAGCACTTCCTGGACCATTTCCGGGTCCAGCGCCGAGGTGGGCTCGTCGAACAGAATGACCTTGGGCTTCATCGCCAGGGTGCGCGCAATGGCGGCACGCTGCTGCTGGCCGCCGGAGAGTTCGGCCGGGTAGCTGTGGCGCTTGTTGTGGATGCCGACCTTGTCCAGCAGCGCCTCGGCGTGCTCGATGGCCTCGGCCTTGCTCTGGCCGAGCACCCGGCGCGGCGCCTCGATGATGTTGTCGAGCACGCTCATGTGCGGCCACAGGTTGAAGTTCTGGAACACGAAGCCGATCTCGCTGCGCAGGCGGTTGATCTGCCTGTTGTCGGCGGCGATCAGTTCGCCGTTCTTGCCGGCCTTGAGCCTGAGCTCTTCACCGGCGACCAGGATCTGGCCTTCGTGGGGGTTTTCCAGCAGGTTGATGCAGCGCAGCAAGGTGGACTTGCCGGAACCGGACGACCCCAGGATCGAAATCACGTCGCCGTCGCGGGCGGTCAGCGAAATGCCCTTGAGAATCTCCTGCGCGCCGTAGCGCTTGTGCAGGTTGCGGATTTCCAGCGCGGGCGTGGCCTGGGCCATGTGCGGTCCTCTTTAGTTCTGGTGCGTGCCTGCTGTTGTCGGCCTTCCTGGCGAGGCGCAACGCTAGCATAGCGCTCGAACGACAGCCAACAACGGCGGGCGGGGCGAAGGGCCTGTGGGCAGGTGGGTGTCGCATCGATGCAGCGGACTGTCGCGCGGATGACCGCGCACCCCATTTCCACGGGCCGTAGCCGTGATGAAAAAAGGCGCGATGGTGCTAGTTTTGGCCGATGCTGGAAAGCCGTTTTTGACCGGTTGCACAGCATCCGGGGGTTTTGCCGGCCCTGGGCTGCGGCGCAGCCCGGGTCGTTGCTCAACCGAATTTCTTCTTCTTGGAGACGATCTCCGAGGCCTGCACATAGGCGTCCTGGAACTCGTCGCTCTCCAGCCACTGCATCGCTTGGGCCTCTTCGGTGCCGTCCAGCCAGTGGCGGTAGGCGCAGAACACCTTGCAGATGTAGTCGGTGGAGTGTTCTTCCTTGTGCCCCTTGAGCACCAGGGCCAGCAGCGGGTCGACCAGGAACACGGCAATCATCGAGGCCAGGCCGGTGTCCTGGGCCTGTTTCATCTTTTCGAACAGCGCGGTGTAGCTGCCCGATTCCATGGCCTTGGTGAACACCTGCTCGACGCTGGCGCTGGCGCTCTCGCCGCTGCTCTTGACCGCCTGGCCGCTGCGTACCATGCGGTTCTCGCGGGCCTTGCTGGCGGCGCGCTTGGCGCGTTTTTGCTGTTTGCTGCTGGAAGCCATTGCGGGTAATCCTTGAAAGAAGGTGATGCGTGGCGCTATTGAACCTCACTCCCTCGGCAAACCCAAGCCTGTGTCGCCGCGTGCAGCAGGGGCGTGCCGCTAGGGCAGCCGCCCGCACAGCGCATTGCCTTCATAGCCGTGCATGATCGGCGCCAGGAACATGAACGGGCCGCAGGCATTGAGGTAGGGGTTCTTGTCGACGCTGTGGGTGGTGTACATCAGCACGCGCTCGTCGCCGAACCTGTCGTGGCCGAACGCGGCTTCGGTGTAGGTCGAGCACACCGGCAGCTTCAGCGGCACGGGCAGCACCACCAGCCACAGGCTGATGCCGCACCATTCCCGGGTGGCTTCGGAACGTTCGGTGCGGGTGATGTGCGGGGTGATATCACGGCCGAGCAACTGGCGGTAGGTGTCGGTCTTTTCGACGCGGGTCTGGGGCGAGGCGGACTTGAAGCCGACGCAACCGTTCAGGCACACCAGCGCAAGCGCCGTCATCACAAGCCTTTTCATCCATGAACCCTGGTAGGCGCCGGCCTGGCCGGCGAAGGTGACGACCTGGCGAGCACCAAATCGCAGGCAATAAAAAACCCCAAGGAATCACTTCGCTTGGGGCTTTTCGGTATTAGTGGTGCCCAGAGACGGAATCGAACCGCCGACACGGGGATTTTCAATCCCCTGCTCTACCGACTGAGCTATCTGGGCAACGGGGCGCATTAAAAGCGTTTTTCGGATTTGCGTCAACGACTTTTTGAAAATTTATTAAATTAATTCCGTCGCTTACGAATTTCCGGGGTTATTCGGCAGGCGGCACGTAGCCTTCGGCCTTCTCGTATTCTTCGCCGGAGAAGAACTTGTCCATCTCGCCCTGGAGGTACTTGCGGTCCTCGGCGTTCATCATGTTCAGGCGCTTCTCGTTGATCAGCATGGTCTGTTCCTTCTGCCAGTCGGCCCAGGCCTTCTGCGAGATATGCTCGAAAATGTCCTGGCCCTTGGCGCCGGGATACGGCGGGCGCTCCAGGCCAGGCAGCTCTTCTTTGTACTTGCGGCACATTACGGTGCGGGTCATGACGACTCTCCTGCATTCAATACGTGGGCCGCGCGTTTGAGCAGTTTCTTGACCGGGGCAGCAAGGCCCAGGCGCGGCGGGGTGGCGAGGTTATACCAGAGCCAGTCGGCCTCGGCCACGTGGTCACCCTGGGGGGCCACCGGCACCAGCCAGGGTTGGATCGCCAGCTGGAAGTGGCTGAAGGTGTGGGTCAGGCTGTCCAGCGCCACGGGCTCGCCCAGGTTCACCCCGTGCTGCTCGGCCAGGTGTTGCAGGTCGTCGAGGCTGTCCAGCTCCGGCAGGCTCCACAAACCGCCCCACAGGCCGCTGGACGGGCGCCGGTACAGCAGGATGGCGCCCTCGTTGTTGGCCAGCAGCGGCATCAGTGTGCTGCGCTGGGGCAGGGTCTTGCGCGGCTTGGGGATCGGGTAGCGGATCTCCTGGCCGAGCATGTGCGCCTCGCAGCCGCGCTCCAGCGGGCACAGCAGGCAACTGGGCTTGCTGCGCGTGCACAGGGTGGCGCCCAGGTCCATCATCGCCTGGGTGTAGTGGTTGACCCGGCTGTGGGGGGTAAAGCGCTCGGCGTTGGCCCACAGCGCCTTGGCCACCTTGGGCTCGCCCGGGTAGCCTTCCTGCGCGGTGTAGCGGGCCAGCACGCGCTTGACGTTGCCGTCCAGGATCGGCGCACGCAGGCCCATGCTGATGCTGGCGATTGCCCCGGCAGTGGACAGGCCGATGCCGGGCAGCTCGGTGAGCTTCTCGACATCGCGCGGGAATTGGCCGGCGTACTGCTCCACCACGATCTTCGCGGTCTTCTGCAGGTTGCGCGCGCGGGTGTAGTAGCCCAGCCCGGTCCACAGGTGCAGCACCTCGTCCTCCGGCGCCGCAGCCAGGGCCTCGACGCTGGGCAGGGCTTGCATGAAGCGCTCGAAGTAGTTGAGTACGGTGCTCACCTGGGTCTGTTGCAGCATGATCTCCGACACCCACACCCGGTACGGGGTGATGCCCTGTTGCCAGGGCAGGTCGTGGCGGCCGTTACGGTCGTACCATTCCAGCACGGCGCTGGAAAACTGCTCGGGATTCATCGTTTGAACAGGCCCTTGAGTGCGTCTTTGAGTTCGGGACTGACCTTGTCACCCAGCTTTTCGTTGAGCTTTTCCTGCAGCTTGTTGCCCAGCGCCTTGCCGGCCAGCTTGCCCAGGCCGTCCTTGTCCACGCGGCAGGCCTTGGCACCCAGCTCCAGCGGGCCACGGCAGCGCAGCGGGAATTCCAGCCCCACGTAGCGCTCGTTGACCTGGCAGGCCGGGTCGGGCATGTCGCGCTTGTCGCCCTCGACGATCACGCCCACGCGGTAGTCCATGCCCAGCACACGCAGGTCGAGGTCGCCGTGGCCGTTGACGGTCAGGCCCGGGATGCGCACCTTCAGGTCCGGGTTGCTGGCCACGCCGTTGCGCAGCACCAGGCTGCCCTTGAGTTCCTGGAACGGGGTGTCCTTGCCGCGTGGTTCGCCGCTCAGGGCCTTGCGGTTGAGGGTGGCGATGCCCTGGCACAGCTGCTGCTCGAGGTTGGCATTGACCAGCACACCGTTGTTGATGACGAAGCTGGCGTTGCCATTGAGGGTGTCGATCAGCGCCTTCTGGCTGTTGCCGCTGCCGGTCAGGTTGCTGCTCAGGGTCAGCAGGCCCTTGACCGGCGGGGTGTCGGTCTGGCTCTTGATGAAGTGCTCCACCGGTACGCGGTTGACCTGGGTACTCAGGCCGATCTGCGGTACCGCAGGGCGCACGTCGAGGGTGCCCTTGGTAGCGAAGTCGCCGTTGTAGAGGCCGCCCTGCAGGGTGTCCAGGGTGATCAGGCCACCCTGGCCACGGGCCTTGAGCACGGCGTTCTGGATAGGCAGCTGTTCAAGGGTGAGCACGCCGAAGCTCAGGTCTGCCTGCAGGTCGAGTACGCGCAGGCGGTCCACCGGCAGCAGCTTGTCGGTGCTCCAGGCGGTCTTGGTGGGTGCGTCCGGCAGCGGTGTGGTGCCGGCTCCTGCCAGCGCGCCGGCTTCGTTCTGCTGCACCTCGGCCTGGCGCGCGGCCTTGGCGCCGGTGGCGGCCTCGCTCTTGGCCGGCAGGTAGCGGTCGGCATTGAACGTGTCGGCTTTTAGCTGCACGCGCAGGGCCTGCTTGGCGAAGTCATCCACCGCCAGGCGGCCGGTGAAGGTGCTGTCGTCGAGCTTCACTGCCAGGTCTTCCAGAGCCAGGCGGGTGGGGCTGCCTTCCAGGCGGCTGACCAGCTCGAACTTGCCCAGGGTGGCGGCATCGGCCATCGGTGGCACTGCCACGCCGACGCTGTCGAGGAACGTGCGCAGGTCGAGCTGGGCGATGGACAGGCCGCCGGTGAGCTTGGGCGTGCTGTTCAGGTCACGCACGTTCAGCTCGCCCAGGGCGCGCAGCTGGTTGGCCGACAGCTTCAGGCCGTTCCATTCGGCGACGTTCGCGGCCATGTCCACCAGCAACTGGCCCTGGGCGGCGAAGGTCATGGTCTTGCCCTGCAGCGGCTCGCCGGAGGCTTCGCCGCTGAGCTTCATGTCTTCGAACTGGTAGCGCTTGAGCGCACGGTCGAAGCGCAGTTCGCCCTTGAGCTCGGTGCGGGCGCGCAGGGCCGGCTGGCCAGCGCTGAAGAAGGCGGTCATGGTCAGCGGAATGTTGACCCCTTCGTGAACCGCGCCGGTGCTCAGCTGGATGCTCTCGGCGCTGAAACTCTGGCCGCTTTGCGCATCGCTGTACTGCACCTTGGCGTTGTTCACGGTGAGGCTGTCGATGTCCAGCTTGACCGGGCGCTCGGCGGCGGCCGGCTTGGCCGGGGCCTCGCCTGGGGCCGGTGCGCCGGCGCTGCCTTCGGCCGGTGCAGCCGGGGTGGCGGCCGGCAGCGGCTTGCCGATGTCTTCCCAGTTGCCGTGGCCGTGTTCGTCGCGGGCCAGGGTCAGGTTAAGGCCCTCGACGCGCACGTCGCTCATCTGCACTTCACGGCGCAGCAGCGGCAGTACGCGCACCGACAGGCCGAGCATCTGCAGGTCGGCGAATGGCACCTTGGGATTGTTGAGCGTGGCGATGCTCGCCTCGTGCAGTTCCAGCCCCAGCCACGGGAACAGGCTCCAGCCGATGTCGCCGTTGAGCGTCAGCTCGACGTGGGCCTTGTCGCGTGCCAGCTGGCGGATCTCGTCTTTGTAGTCGTTGGGATCGAAGAGGTGGGTCAGGGCAAAGCCCAGCGCCACAATGATCAGCAACAACCCGAGTATCACCAGCCCCAGGATTTTGCCGAACGCTTTCATGGGCGAGTCCTTGTAGTCCGATTGTAAAATTCAGCCGCAGAGTATAGCCCCGTGCAGGGCGCGCGGGCGCGGCGCGACCCGGGTTTGGACAGCAACCGGCGGGGCAGTTCCTGACACGGGGGTATCAGTTTTCGCAAAAACCACAGTATCAGCCTAATTTCAGCGAGTGCGGCGAATGGTACTCTCTCGCGCCTCCACGGTCCCGTTGCGGCCGATTGTCGCGTCAAAGGGCCGGTTGCCAGATAAACGACGTGCTGCCCCTGGCAGCCAAAGTCGCAGGCAGCAGGCCTGGTCGGTGGAGCATCCATATCACGAGGGGAACAACAATGAGCAGCACTACGGTGGGCGGCATCGCCAGTACGCCCGGCTTCCTGTCCAAGGAACGCATTGTCGCCAGGGCCGGTTTCAACCGCTGGCTGGTGCCACCGGCGGCCCTGGCCATTCACCTGTGCATCGGCATGGCCTATGGCTTTTCGGTGTTCTGGCTGCCGCTGTCGCAGGCCATCGGTATCAGTGCGCCGGTGGCGTGTGCGCCGGAAATGAGCTTCGTGGCGCGCCTGTTCACCGCCGAGTGCGACTGGCCGATCTCGATGCTGAGCTGGATCTACACGCTGTTCTTCGTGTTCCTCGGTTGCTCGGCGGCCATCTGGGGCGGCTGGCTGGAGCATGCCGGGCCGCGCAAGGCCGGGGTGGTCTCGACCCTGTGCTGGTGCGGTGGCCTGCTGATGTCGGCGCTGGGGGTGTACACCCACCAGCTGTGGCTGATGTGGCTGGGCAGTGGCGTGATCGGCGGTATCGGCCTGGGGCTGGGCTACATTTCGCCGGTATCGACGCTGATCAAGTGGTTCCCGGACAAGCGCGGCATGGCCACCGGCATGGCGATCATGGGCTTTGGCGGTGGCGCCATGGTGGGTGCGCCACTGGCGGCGGCGCTGATGAGCCACTTCGCCGGCCCTGACGGGGTGGGCGTGTGGCAGAGCTTCGTGGTGATGGCGCTGATCTACTTCGTGTTCATGCTCGGCGGCGCCCTGGCCTACCGCGTGCCGCCCACCGGCTGGAAGCCCGAAGGCTGGAGCGCACCGCAGAAAAAGGCCGGCAACGCGATGATCACCCACCGCCACGTGCACGTCAGCGTGGCGTGGAAGACGCCGCAGTTCGCGCTGATCTGGCTGGTGCTGTGCCTTAACGTGTCGGCCGGCATCGGCATTCTGGGCATGGCCTCGCCGCTGCTGCAGGAAGTGTTCGCCGGCAAGCTACTGGGCAACGACCTGAGCTTCAGCCAGCTGGATGCCACGCAACTGGCACAGATTGCCGCCATTGCCGCGGGCTTCACCGGGTTGCTGAGCCTGTTCAACATCGGCGGGCGTTTCTTCTGGGCCTCGTTCTCCGACTACATCGGGCGCAAGAACACCTATTTTGCCTTCTTCGCCCTGGGCGTGGCGCTGTATGCGCTGATCCCGAACATGGGCCACCTGGGCAACATCGCGCTGTTCGTGGCGGCGTTCTGCATCATCCTGTCGATGTACGGTGGCGGCTTCGCCACGGTGCCGGCGTACCTGGCCGACCTGTTCGGCACGCAGATGGTGGGCGCCATTCACGGTCGCCTGCTGACCGCCTGGGCGGCAGCCGGGGTGCTGGGCCCGGTGCTGATCACCTACCTGCGCGAATATCAGCTGGAGATGGGCGTGGAGCGGGCGGCGGCGTATGACATGACCCTGTACATCCTGGCCGGGCTGCTGGCGCTGGGCTTTTTGTGCAACGCGCTGGTGCGGCCGGTGGCCGACAAGTACTTCATGACCGATGCGCAACTGGCGGCCGAACAGGCGCTGGGGCACGACAAGGGCGCCAATGGCAGCACCGTGCTGGAGTGGAAGGCCGCGTCGGGCAGCCGGCCGCTGGTGATTGCCGCGTGGCTGGTGGTGGGTATTCCGCTGGCGTGGGGGGTGTGGGTGACCCTGCAGAAGACTGCGGTGCTGTTCCATTGAGCGCTTCGCCGGCAAGGCCGGCTCCTACGGGTCATCTGGCGTTCACGCAACCTGTAGGAGCCGGCCTTGCCGGCGAAGAGGCCAGCCCTGCTGGCACAGATTCCCCTGCCAACTGTCTTCTTCGTTCCAAGCCACGCGTATCTAGGCCTATAATGGACACCTTTTTCGCCCAATGATTTTGCGGAGCTGGTGATGGTCGAACGTACGGCTAGCGTCGAGCGCAATACTCTGGAAACCCAGATCAAGGCCTCGATTAACCTGGATGGCAGCGGCAAGGCCCGATTCGATATCGGTGTGCCTTTCCTCGAACACATGCTCGACCAGATCGCCCGACATGGGCTGATCGATCTGGACATCGAGTGCAAGGGCGACCTGCACATCGACGATCACCATACCGTCGAAGACGTCGGTATCACCCTGGGCCAGGCATTCAACCAGGCCATCGGCGACAAGAAGGGCATCCGTCGCTACGGCCATGCCTACGTGCCGCTGGACGAGGCGCTGTCGCGCGTGGTCATCGACTTCTCCGGCCGCCCGGGCCTGGAGATGCACGTGCCCTTCACCCGCGCCACCGTGGGCGGTTTCGACGTCGACCTGTTCCAGGAATTCTTCCAGGGCTTCGTCAACCACGCCAACGTCTCGCTGCACATCGACAACCTGCGCGGGCACAACACCCACCACCAGATCGAGACCGTGTTCAAGGCCTTCGGCCGCGCACTGCGCATGGCCATCGAGCTGGACGAACGCATGGCCGGCCAGATGCCGTCGACCAAGGGCTGCCTGTAATGCAGACGGTAGCCGTTATCGACTACGGCATGGGCAACCTGCACTCGGTGGCCAAGGCCCTGGAGCACGTGGGCGCCGGCAAGGTGCTGATCACCAGCGATGCTGCGGTGATCCGCGAGGCCGACCGCGTGGTGTTCCCGGGTGTGGGCGCGATCCGCGACTGCATGGCCGAGATTCGCCGCCTGGGCTTCGACAGCCTGGTGCGTGAAGTCAGCCAGGACCGCCCCTTCCTCGGCATCTGCGTGGGCATGCAGGCCCTGCTCGACCACAGCGAAGAGAACGACGGCGTCGATTGCATCGGCCTGTTCCCGGGCAATGTGCGCTTCTTCGGCAAGGGCCTGCACGAGGACGGCGAGCACCTTAAGGTGCCGCACATGGGCTGGAACGAAGTATCCCAGGCCATCGACCACCCGCTGTGGCACGACATCCCCGACCGTGCGCGCTTCTACTTCGTGCACAGCTACTACATCACCGCCGCCAACGCGGCGCAGGTGGCGGGCAGTGGTCACTATGGCGTCGACTTTGCCGCCGCGCTGGCCGACGGCTCACGCTTTGCCGTGCAGTTCCACCCGGAGAAGAGCCATACCCATGGCCTGCAGCTGCTGCAGAACTTCGCCGGCTGGGATGGTCGCCGGTAATGGGCAAGTCCCGCGCCAAGCGGCCGATCCTCACCCTCGCGCCTGAAGAAGAGCGCGAGGCGCTGGCCAAGCTCAAGCGTTTTCTCGAAGACCGCTTCGAGCTTGAGCTGGGTTCGTTCGAGGTGGCTGAAGTGCTGGAGCTGTTCAGCCAGGAGATTGCACCGCATTACTACAACAGGGCGATTTTCGATGTGCAGGCGCACCTCAAAGAGAGGTTCGAAAGCATTGAAAGCGACTTGTGGTCGCTCGAGAAGAACTGACTTCCCGAGCTCACTGTTTACCGAATAGACAGGTTCCCCAGATGCTGATTATTCCCGCTATCGATCTCAAGGACGGTGCTTGCGTACGTTTGCGCCAAGGCCGCATGGAAGATTCCACGGTATTTTCCGATGACCCGGTGAGCATGGCCGCCAAATGGGTCGACGGTGGCTGCCGCCGCCTGCACCTGGTCGACCTGAACGGTGCCTTCGAAGGCCAGCCGGTCAACGGCGAGGTGGTGACTGCCATTGCCAAGCGCTACCCGAACCTGCCGATCCAGATCGGCGGCGGCATCCGCTCGCTGGAAACCATCGAGCACTACGTCAAGGCCGGCGTCAGCTACGTGATCATCGGCACCAAGGCGGTCAAGCAACCCGAGTTCGTGGCCGAAGCCTGCCGTGCGTTCCCCGGCAAGGTGATCGTGGGCCTGGACGCCAAGGACGGCTTCGTGGCCACCGACGGCTGGGCCGAGGTCAGCTCGGTGCAGGTCATCGACCTGGCCAAGCGTTTCGAGGCCGATGGCGTCTCGGCGATCGTCTACACCGACATCGCCAAGGACGGCATGATGCAAGGCTGCAACGTGCCGTTCACCGCCGCTTTGGCTGCCGCCACCAAGATCCCGGTGATCGCCTCCGGTGGCATCCACAACCTGGGTGACATCAAGGCCCTGCTCGACGCCAGGGCACCGGGGATCATCGGCGCCATCACCGGCCGTGCGATCTACGAAGGCACGCTGGATGTGGCCGAGGCGCAAGCCTTCTGCGACAGCTACAAAGGCTGAGGAGAACGGCATGGCGCTGGCCAAACGCATCATCCCTTGCCTGGACGTCGACAACGGTCGAGTGGTCAAGGGCGTCAAGTTCGAGAACATCCGTGATGCCGGCGACCCGGTGGAAATCGCCCGTCGCTACGATGAGCAGGGTGCCGACGAGATCACCTTCCTCGACATCACTGCCAGCGTCGATGGCCGCGACACCACGTTGCATACCGTCGAGCGCATGGCCAGCCAGGTGTTCATTCCGCTGACCGTGGGCGGTGGCGTGCGCACCGTGCAGGACATCCGCAACCTGCTCAACGCCGGTGCCGACAAGGTCTCGATCAACACCGCAGCGGTGTTCAACCCCGAGTTCGTGGGCGAGGCCGCGCAGCATTTCGGCTCGCAGTGCATCGTGGTTGCCATCGATGCCAAGAAGGTCTCCGGCCCGGGCGAAACCCCGCGCTGGGAGATCTTCACCCACGGCGGGCGCAAGCCTACCGGGCTGGATGCGGTGGAGTGGGCGAAGAAGATGGAAGGCCTGGGCGCGGGCGAGATCCTGCTCACCAGCATGGACCAGGACGGCATGAAGAGCGGCTTCGACCTGGGCGTGACCCGCGCCATCAGCGACGCGCTGGGCATTCCGGTGATCGCCTCCGGTGGTGTGGGCAACCTGCAGCACCTGGCCGACGGCATCCTGGAAGGGCATGCCAGCGCAGTGCTGGCGGCCAGCATCTTCCACTTCGGCGAGTACACGGTGCCTGAAGCCAAGGCCTACATGGCGCAGCGCGGCATCTGCGTGCGCTGAGCGGCCGCATTCGCCGGCAAGGCCGGCTCCTACACTGCAGCGAACCTGTAGGAGCCGGCCTTGCCGGCGAAGCATTTGCTGTTAAGGTAATGCAGGCACATCGCCAGGGAATCGGGTCCATCCTATGTTCACACGCTTGCTCGTCGTGCTCGTCAGCCTCTTCTCCCTCGCTGCCACCGTCCGCGCCGCGGACCCGATGGTGCTGCTCACCGAAAACTTCCCGCCCTACAACATGGCCAGCGACGGCAAGAACTTCGCCCGCGAAGACAAGATCCAGGGCATCGCCGCCGACCTGGTTCGCGAGATGTTCAAGCGCGCCGCCATCCCCTACAGCATGACCCTGCGCTTCCCGTGGGAACGCGTGTACCAGCAGGCCCTGAACAGCCCCAATCACGGTGTGTTCGTGATGGCCCGCCAACCCGACCGCGAAAAGCTCTTCAAGTGGGTCGGGCCGCTGGGCCCCGACGACTGGATTCTGCTGGCCCGCCCCGACAGCCCCATCACCCTCGAACACCTCGGCGACGCGCGCGGCTACCGGATCGGTGCCTATAAAGGCGATGCCATCGCCCAGCACCTTAGCAGCAAGGGGCTCAAGCCGATCACCGTGCTGCGCGACCAGGACAACGCGCGCAAGCTGCTCGAAGGCCAGATCGACCTGTGGGCCACCGGTGACCCCGCCGGGCGCTACCTGGCCCGCCAGATCGGCATCACCCAGCTCAAGACCGTGCTGCGCTTCAACGGCGCCCAGCTGTACCTGGCACTCAACCGCCAGGTACCCGATGCGGTGGTGGAAAAGCTTCAGCACAGCCTGGACCAGTTGCGCGACGAAGGCTTCGTCGACGCCACCTTCGCCCGCTACCTGTAAGCGCCTAACTATGTAGTGCCCCGGCCATGCACCGGGCTGCTGTGATGGATCGTCGCTGTGAATTGCACAGCCCGATCACTCATGGAAGGTGTTAGATGCCACTGCATATCCTGCAAGACCTGCCCACGCCCGAACCCGACAATGCCCTCGCCGCCATGGTGGCCGAGCAGTTCGCCAGCCGCCCGACCCTGCGCAGCGCAAGCGTCACGCTGCTGGAGCGCTTGCTGCGCGAGTACTTCCCCGGGCTGTCCGCCGATGTGGAGGCGCTGCGCTTGTACGTGCCCGACAGCAGCGCGCAGTTCTATCAGGTACGCCCGCTGGTGGACGCTGCACTGGACAACCTGTGCACCTGGGAACCGTTGCAGATGCATGCGGGGGGCTTGTCCGGTTTTCTGGGCCAGGCCGACGCGGTGAAACTCAAGCTGCAGGGCCATGCACTTGATGCGGACACCCTGCGCGAAATGATCAAGGTGTTTGCCGACGGCATCGTGGCCGAGTTCCAGCGGGCCCTGATGAACTACTGGCAGGCCAGGGGCAGTGAAGGCGTTCCGCGCCTGAGCTGGCTGGCCAGAACCCTGGCCCAGGCCCTGGTGCCACACGCCGGCGGCAAACAGGCCTGGGCCGGGATGCTGGGCCAGGTGCTGCAATGGCCACGCTGGTCGCTGCGCCAGGCCCAGGGCGAGCAGGCCGTGCGGGTGTACCTGGTGCAACTGCAGCTCGACGCCAGCCTGATCAGCACGCAGATGCTGCTCAGCGATCTGGTGTTGGTCCGCGGCGAGCAGGTGCTGCGCTGTACGCCCGCAGGTCAGGTCAGCGCCCACGCCTCGCTGAAGGCGTTCGGCGAGGCGTTGACCGGCGAACTCGAAGGCGCCTATCGGCTGGTCGGGCTGCAGTGGCAGTTGCTGGAGGTCGAAGGCAATCCGTTCAGGGTCCAGGCCGAGGCGTTGCTCGATCAGCAGTTGCGCGACGTGCAGGCGCTGCGCCTGGGCGGGCAGTCGGTGACTGAGCCCGAGGGGTTGTTTGCCACGGTGTCCGATGTGGCTGCGCGCCTGGCCGGCAACCGGGCATTCGTGCCGACGCCTGCCGACACCCAGGTGCTTGGCCAGCTGCCGGCATGGCTCAAGCAGGCTTCGGGGGCCGATTACCTGGACTACCGCATGCAATGGCTGAGCATGGCGCTGGCGCACCAGCGCAATGCCGGCAAGGCCTATGACCACGGTATCCCGACCCTGCGCGACTATGCCGCCAAGGCGCTGGGCGAGCGCATGGCGGCAGATCAACCGGGCGGTCCGACCTACGACCCCTACAAGCTGGTGCTGACCTTCCAGGTGCCCTATGGCCAGGGTGGCTTCGGCTTCGTCGAGACGGTCAGGCTGCTGCTGGTGGATGCCGCGCTGGAAAACCTGTCCGGCCTGCCCAAGGGCCCGATGAGCATTGCCCATGCCGATGGCGACGAGATAGCCGCATGGCTGAGCGCCGAGTATGTGATGACACTCATCACCGCCGTGGATGTCGGGGCCAACTACCTGGCAGTGATCGAACAGGCCATGCGCACCGATGCACGCCAGGCCGACGAGCGTCGGCAGCTGTTCGCCGACACGCTGCGCGCACAACTGCCATTGCTGGCGCTGGAATACCGGATCAGGGGCGAGCAGGGCTTCACCCGCCAGGGCCTGCGCTGCGTGGACTACGCCATGAGCACCGACCAGACCGACCGGGTCGAGGTGCGCCCGCTGACCTTCCTCAGTGGCGAAGGGGCCAGCCCCGACGTGGTCGACAACATGTTCGTGTTCGCCCTGCCCGGCAGGCCCGAGCGGGTGCTGTACCGACCGCTGTTCGAGCCCCTGCTGCGCGAGTTTGCCAGCGAGGCTGCATTGTTCAAGGCCCTCGAGGAGCCCGAGCTGCAAGCCAGCGTGCTGAGCTGGATGGGGCAGGACGCCCGGCGCATCTATGCCAATGGCGGCTTTGCCAACCCTCACCTGGGCATCACGGTGGATGAACCGGTGGCTGTGCCGGGGGCGAACGTGCCGCGTCTTGGCGGCGCTGCGCTGACCGGTGACCTGCTGGCGCATTTCTACACCAGTACGGTGGATGCGCTGATCACCCTGGGTGACCGGCAATCGGTATCCAACGCCGAGGATCGCTGGCTGCGCTTCAAGGAGGCGGGCTGGCTGCTGTTCAATATCGCGCTGCCCTACCTGCGTGGGCCGACAGCTGTCGCCGGATGGCTGGTGCAACTGGTCAGCAGCCTGGACAGCGACTTCAAGGCGCTGCGCGAGGGGGATGACACCGCGCGCGCCCAGGCCGTGGTCGACCTGCTGTTCAACCTGAGCACGGTGTTCATGCACGGGGCCGGGGAGGTCGGCATGGCGCGCGCGACGCCGATCAAGGTGCAGCCCTCGATGCTGCAGCAAACGTTGCCGGTGCGCGGCGAGCTGCCAGTGACCGGCGTGCTGGTACCGGTGCAGCAACCCCTGGGCCCGCAACTGCGCAGTGCCGGTGCGTTGCCGACGGCCATGGACTTCTCCTGGAGCGGCATGCGCAACGAAGCGACGCCCGAGCTGCGTGCGTTCCTGCGCCCGATGCAGGTCATGCCCGGCCAGGAGCCGACGGGCCTGATCGAGACGGGGGAGCGCCGCGGCCTGGCGCTGATCGACGGGCACGCGCATGTAAAACTCGATGACCGCTGGTACCGCGTGCTGGAGGTGGAGGGACGCTTCTGCATCGTCGACCCCCTCGACAGCAGCCGCCGTGGCCCGTGGCTGCGGCGCAGCAGCGAAGGCAGCTGGCAACTGGACCTGCGCCTGGGGCTGCGCGGGGGCGGGCCGAAAAAGCGCATGAGCCTGCAGGAGAAGAAGGCGCAGAACAGGCAGCAGCTTCAGCAGCTCAACGCCACGCTGGAGTCGGCGCAGCAGGATTGCCTCAGGCGCATTGTGGCCATGACCCCCAAGGCCAACGAGCTCAACGCCTTGCTCGACCCGATGTTCAAGGCCCAGCGCGAGTACCAGCTCGATCGCACGGCGACCCGGCTGGTGGCGATGAAGCAGGCACGCACGCGTGCGCAAGTGGCCGAGCAGGCACTCAAGGTCGAGCAGGACGCCTTCATCGAAGTGGCCAAGGACCTGCTGCGCACCATCCTCGAAGCCCGCGAAACCCTGAAACTGGCGGATTTCTACGGCCATATCACTGCGGCCGACTACAGCAAGGCGCTGAACCTGAACTTCAGGATGAACTTCCAGGCGCGCCTGCAGTTGCAGGCCCAGTACCACAGCAAGCAGTTCAAGATCGCGTTGCACGATGCCTGGATCGAGAATGCGTTCCAGGTCACCCTGGGTGATACCGCACAGCCGTTTTCCGCGTTGCTGGAGGCCAACACGCTGAACGAGACGTTCCACTTGCTGGCCCTGGAGCAGGCCGAGGCCTGCAGCGGCCTGGTCGAGGAGGTTCGCCGCGAGCCGGCGGTCAAGGCCACGGCCGACGAGATCATCCGCTATGGCGAGGCCAAGCGTGAAGAGCTCAAGGTGTTCAGCGCCCAGCGCATCCGCACGAGCTACCTGGAAATCCTCGGCTACATGAGCCTGGACACGCGTATCGCGGACGTCACCCAGCGCCCGTTCTACAAGGACTTGCTGCTGGACCCGGACATCGTCGCCGGGGTGCTTTCGCATGAGCAGCTGGGCATCGATGCCCAGGAGTTCACGCCCCAGGAGCGCATCCAGGTGCTGCGCGAGGCCTCGCACTGCTACTCGCGGGCCAAGGCGGTCGCCCAGTATGTGGGCGACCTGTTCGCGCCGGCGCCCGGCAAGGACTATCTGGCGGCGTTCGTGCAGACCCTCGACGAGCTCGATGCCAGCGCCAGGGCAGAACTGGACAGCCTGGTCACGGTGCCGGCCACCAGCACGGCGCCCCGGCCGACGCGCAAGCACAAGCGCAAGGTGATCGTCACGCGTACCCGCCGGGTGGTGGTGGGGCGGGTGCGGGCGCCATCGGCCGGCGAGCCGGTGCCGATCGTGGATATCGAGGACGCCAACCACCTCATCGTGGCGTCCTACCGCGAGCACGGCGGCGATGACTGGAACCCGATCAAGACCGTATTGCCCGCTACGCCGGTCGGCCTCAAGCCGCGCAAGGCCCTGCGCAGCGAGGCGCGCCAGGTGCTCGATCAGGTCGCCCCGCTCAAGGCCAAGCAGCAGGGGTTGTCCGGCAGCGGGCATCAACCGGGGGATATCGTGTTTCCGCTGACCATCCTGGCCGATCGGCTGATCCGCGTGGCGGATGACTTCGAGCGCCACAGCGGCCTGCCCGATACCGAGCAGGCCACCGTTGCCCAGCTGCGCCAGGAGGCCCAGGGGCTCAGGGACGCAGCCGATGCCCTGCGCCTGAGCATGTGCAAGGCGCAGAAGCCCACCGCGCGCAACCTGCTGTATCTGTGGGAGCGCAAGCAACTGCACATCGAATTCAAGGCGCCGCGCAAGGCCCTGGCGGCCGGCGACTTCATCGACGAGTACGAAGTGCGTGTGGCGGGCGGCGACAAATGGTACGTGCACCTGCACTATCCTGCCCTGGACACGCCCACGGCAGCGTTCAGCAAGGGCCACATCAAACTGGAGGCACAACGCACCAAAGGCTATGCCGACCTGCTCGAAGAGGCGAAAACCACCGGCAAGATGGGCGTGATCTGGCGTGCCGACCTCACCCCGGCCTTCATCAAGGGCTGGTTTCCGCTACGCCCCCTGGCGTAGGCGCCTCACTGGCCGCCGGCGCTGGCGCGATAGCGCCCGCCGGCACCGTGAGCCGCCATCGCCTGGTTGCTGCGCAGGGCAATCATCTGGTGGATCTCGACCCACTCGATGCCCTGCGCCTTCAGGCGAGGCAGCTCGCGTTCGAGCACCTCCAGGGTTTGCGGGTAGGGGTGGCCGATCAGCACGGCCGAGCCCTGCCGGTGCGCCAGCTCCACGGCGATGCGCAGTTGCCCGGCAATCGCCTCGGGGGTGCGCACGTCATCCAGGAACACATCCCGCGACAGGCTTGCCAGCCCCTGTTCCTGCGCCTTGGCCGCAGCGACCGTGGCGGCGCTGGTGCGGCTGTCGACAAAGAACAGATGGCGGCGCTGCAACTCGCCCATCAGCCAGGCCATGGGCAGCGGCTGTGCAGTCATGCGGCTGCCCATGTGGTTGTTGATGCCGCTGGCATAGGGCACCTTGGCCAGGGCTGCGCCCAGGCGTTGTTCCAGCTCCGGCAGCGGGGTATCCGGGTGCCAGGCGTAGGGGCCGGTGGCCGGGTCCATGGGCATGTGCAGGATCACCGTCTTGCCGGCCTTGTGCGCCTGGCGGGCGAACGCGGTGGCGTGCGGGGTATCGGGCATGATCGCGAGGGTGACCGGGCCGGGCAGGGCCAGAGTGCGCGCATCTCGCGCAGGGCTCTGCCCCAGGTCGTCGATGATCAGCGTGAGGTAGGCCTTGGCCGGTGCCGCGTGTGCGGTACCGGCCAGGCAGAGCAGGGCGAACAGCAGATAGCGCATCACTTGCCGCTGGTGATGCTCAGGCCCTTGAGCAGGTTCAGCGCCTGGCTGAGCTGGAAGTCGTCGTCCTGCGGACGGTCCTTCTTGCTCGCGGCCTTGCCCGAAGGCCGGTCGGCGCCGCCGTTGCCGTTGCCCAGGTGACCTTGCAGGTCGGCTTCCTTGAAGTTGTCGTTGTCCTGCTCGCTGGTGATCTTGGCGCGGCGCACCTCAATGTCCGGCACGATGCCCTGGGCCTGGATCGAGCGGCCGTTGGGGGTGTAGTACAGCGCGGTGGTGATCTTCAGGGCGCGGTCGTTGTTCAGCGGCAGCACGGTCTGCACCGAGCCCTTGCCGAAACTGTCGGTGCCCATCAGCACGCCGCGCTTCTGGTCCTGCAGGGCGCCGGCGACAATCTCGGAGGCCGAGGCGCTGCCGCCGTTGATCAGCACCACCAGCGGCACGCCTTCGCTGGCATCGGCCGGGTCGGCCGAGAAGCGCAGTTCGGAGTTGGCGATGCGGCCCTTGGTGTACACGATCAGGCCCTTGGTCAGGAAGTGGTCGGCCACTTCGACGGCGGCCTGCAGCACGCCACCGGGGTTGTTGCGCAGGTCCAGCACCAGGCCGCGCAGTTTCTTGCCGTTGTCCTTGCGCAGCTTGGCCAGGGCCTTGCCGACCTCTTCGCCGGTCTTGACCTGGAACTGGGTGATGCGGATATAGCCGTAGCCGTCCTCGAGCAGCTGCGACTTGACGCTCTTGACCTGGATGACTGCCCGGGCCAGGGTCACGTCGAACGGCGTGCCGCCGTCGCGCACCAGGGTCAGGGTGATCTTCTGGCCGATCTTGCCGCGCATCTTGTCGACCGCCTCGGTCATGGTCTGGCCGCGGGTCGGCTGGCCGTCGATCTTGACGATCAGGTCGCCCGCCTCGATGCCGGCACGCGAGGCCGGGGTGTCGTCGATGGGCGATACCACCTTGACGAAGCCGTCTTCCATGCCCACTTCGATGCCCAGGCCGCCGAACTCGCCGCTGGTGCTCTCCTGCAGCTCCTGGAAGTCTTCCGGGCCCAGGTAGGCGGAGTGCGGGTCGAGGTTGCTGAGCATGCCCTTGATGGCGTTTTCGAGCAGGGTCTTGTCGTCCACCGGCTCGACATAGGCGGCCTTGATGCGGTCCATCACCTCGGCGAAGGTGCGCAGCTCTTCCAGCGGCAGCGGCGCCTGGGCAGTGACCGTGGTCGGTGCCACCGTGGCTGGCTTGGCAGGCTCGGCCGCGTGGGCCAGTGGCGCGCCGATGACCAGGGCAATGGTCAGGGCCAGCGAGGTAAGGCGAGGCGTATGCAGCATGTCGAACGAACTCCTGATCCTGGTTTTGCCCCCGGGGGAGCGTCGCTGGCACCGGTTGGCGGGGCTAGCGTGAAATGAACGATGTGCCCCTATCCCTGGGCACGGCACCATTGTGTCGGGTCGCTCGGGCGGCCTTGCTGGCGAATCGCGAAGTACAGGGCGGCGGTGTCCTGGCCGCCGCTGTTGCCGACGGTGGAGATCGCCTCGCCCGACTTGACCACGTCGCCGGCATTCTTGAGCAGGCTCTGGTTGTGCCCGTACAGGCTCAGGTAGCCGTTGCCATGGTCGAGAATGACCAGAAGTCCGGCGCCGCGCAACCAGTCGGCGAACACCACGCGCCCGCCATGCACCGCATGTACCTGGCTGCCGGCGGAGGCGCTGATCATCACCCCGTCCCACTTGGCTCGCGAGTCGTCGCCGCGGGTTTCACCAAAACGTGCCAGCAATCGACCATTGACCGGCCATGGAAGTTTGCCCCGTGCTGCAGAAAAAGCGCCGCCGAAGGTGGCGCCGTCGCTGGAAACCAGCGGCCCGGGCACTGCCCTGGGCTTTTTCGGGGTGGCGTCCTGGTTGGCGGCCAGGGCTTCGCGCTGGCGCTGCTTCTCGGCTTCCTGGGCGGCCAGCAGGGCGCGCTGACGTGCCTCTTCGGCTTCGCGCGCCTGGCGTGCCAGGGTCTGCTCGATGGTCTTGAGCACCTGGGCGAGGTCGGCCTGGTCCTGTTCGCGGGCGGCCAGCTTCTGGTCGCGCGCCTTGACGTCGCTGTTGAGCTTGGCCAGCACCTGCTGGCGCTCGGCGCGGACCTTTTCCAGGTCCTGGCGCTGGGTTTCGAGGGTGCCTTGCTGGGCCAGCAACTGGGCCTGCTGCAGGGCGATGTCCTTTTCCACATTGGCCAGCTGGCGCAGGGTCTCGTTGAAGCTGCGCAGCTGCTCCAGGCGGGCCTGGCTCAGGTAGTCGTAATAGGTGAGGGTGCGCGCGAACTTCTCGGGGTTCTGCTGGTTGAGCAGCAGCTTGAGGTATTCCTCGCGACCGTTCTGGTAGGCCGAACGGGCCTGGATGGCGATCAGGCGTTGCTGTTCAACGCGGGCGCTCTGGAGTTTTTTTTTCTCTTTGTCGAGGCGCTCCAGCTCGCCTTCAGTCTTTTTTAGTTCCTGCTGCAGGGCCTCCACCTGCTTTTGCAGCTTGCCGATTTCGGTTTCGGTGCCGCGCAGGTCTTTCTGCACGCCGGACTTTTCCTGCTGCAACTGGCCAAGCAGCTTTTTCAGCTCGGCAATGTCCTGGCGCGTGGCGTCCAGTTGCTGCTGGGTTTGCGCGCGCTCGTCGGCGAATGCCGGGCCGAACAGGCAGGTCAGGGCTATGAGGATAAGTGCGCGAAGCATGGAGTAGGCGGAACCCAGGATGGAGACTGGCCTAGTATGCCCGCCATGGCGATCAAAAAAAACGACCTTCAAGCGGGATGCGATTCAGCTGCCTGTTTCAAGCTGCACGCCGCAAGAGGCGCAGCGCACGTGGCGCTGGCTCCTGCAGCTTGAACCGTGCAGCGTGGGGCGTGCAGTTCAGACGTCTACGAGAATCGAAGTACCGGTCATTTCGGCCGGTTTTTCCAGGCCCAGCAGCTTGAGCATGGTCGGCGCCACGTCTGCCAGCACGCCGCCTTCACGCACCTTGAGGTTGCGCTTGCCGACATAGATGAACGGCACCGGCTCGGTGGTGTGGGCGGTGTGGGCCTGGCCGGTGCACGCGTCTTCCATCTGCTCGACGTTGCCGTGGTCGGCGGTGATCAGCGCTTCGCCACCCACCTTGTCGAGGGCCTCGACGATGCGGCCCACGCACAGGTCCAGGGCCTCCACGGCCTTGACCGCAGCGTCGAACACGCCGCTGTGGCCGACCATGTCGCCGTTGGCGTAGTTGACCACGATCACGTCATGGCGCTGCTGTTCGATGGCCTCGACTATGCGGTCGGTGACCTCCGGCGCGCTCATTTCCGGCTGCAGGTCGTAGGTGGCGACCTTCGGCGACGGGATCAGGATGCGCTCTTCGCCTTCGAACGGTTCTTCGCGCCCGCCGGAGAAGAAGAAGGTGACGTGGGCGTACTTTTCGGTTTCGGCGATGCGCAGCTGGGTCTTGCCCTTCTTGGCCAGGTACTCGCCCAGTACGTTGTTCAGGCTGCCTGGGGCGAACGCCGCCGGGGCGGCGATCTTGGCCGAGTACTGGGTCAGGCCGATATAGGCGGCCAGCTTGGGCAGGCGTGCGCGCGGGAACTCGTTGAAGTCCGGCTCGACGAATACCCGCGACAGCTCGCGGGCGCGGTCGGCGCGAAAGTTCATGAAGATCACCGCGTCGCCGTCCTCGACCCTGACGGCCTCGCCCACGCGGGTGGCCTTGACGAACTCGTCGCTCTCGCCGCGTGCATAGGCGGCTTCAAGGCCGGCGGTGGCGGTGCTGGCGCTGAATTCGGCGGTGCTGTCGACGATCAGGTTGTAGGCGGCGCTGACACGGTCCCAGCGGTTGTCGCGGTCCATCGCGAAATAACGGCCGATGAGGCTGGCGATGCGGCCCTTGCCCAGGCGGGCGAAGGTGGCGTCGAGCAGTTCGATGGAAGACTGTGCGCTCTTGGGCGGGGTGTCGCGGCCGTCGAGGAAGGCGTGCAGGTAGATCTTCTCGGCGCCACGTTGCGCGGCCAGTTCGGCCATGGCCACCAGGTGGTCCTGGTGGCTGTGCACGCCACCGTCGGACAGCAGGCCGAGGATGTGCACGGCCTTGCCGGCACCGGCAGCCTTGTCCACGGCGTCGCACAGCACCGGGTTCTGGAAGAACTCGCCATCCTTGATGGCCTTGGTCACGCGGGTGAAATCCTGGTACACCACGCGCCCTGCACCCAGGTTCATGTGGCCGACTTCGGAGTTGCCCATCTGCCCGTCGGGCAGGCCCACGTCCATGCCCGAGCCCGAGATCAGGCCGTGCGGCTGGGTGGCGCGCAGGCGGTCGTAAACCGGCGTGGTGGCCGAATAGATGGCGTTGTATTCGTGGCTTTCGCTGTGACCGAAACCATCCAGGATGATCAGGACCAAGGGTTTTGGCGTGCTAGTCATCTATCCCACTCGCGCTTTTGTCAGGTGATAAAGACACGCATTTTAGGGCAAATTGGTCAGCAGTGACGAATTAACCTTGCGCGCCCGCCATTGCCGCCCGACGGGTAGCAGCCCGGCAATGAGAATTACTGTCGACAACCAGTGCCGGTGGGCTTTGGCCGGCCTTGGGTGCTGTGTATACTGCCCATCATTTTTAACGGCCCGGAACCCTCTGATGGTTGCTCACCTGATCGAATTCGCGACATCTCACTATCTGCTGGTTGGTATCTTCGTCGTTCTGCTGGTCCTGCTGATCGTCACCGAAGCGCGCAAGGGCGGCCGCAGCCTGAGCAACGGCGAACTGACCGCGCTGGTCAACGCCGACAAGGGCCTGGTCATCGATATCCGTGCCAGCAAGGAGTTCTCCGCCGGTCACATCGTCGGTGCGCTGAACATCCCGCAGGACAAGTTCGCCGCGCGTATCGGCGAGCTGGAAAAGCACAAGGCGACCAAGACCCTGATCGTGGTCGACAACCTGGGCCAGCATGCCGGCGCCGTGTGCCGCGACCTGCTCAAGGCCGGCTTCAACGCCGCCAAGCTGTCGGGCGGCGTGTCGAGCTGGAAGGCCGACAACCTGCCGCTGGTGAAGTGACATGAGCAACGTCATCGTCTACTCCAGCGACTACTGCCCTTACTGCTCGCGTGCCAAGCAGCTGCTGTCCAGCAAAGGTGTGGCCTTCGAAGAGATCAAGGTCGATGGCAAGCCCCAGCTGCGCGCAGAGATGAGCCAGAAGGCCGGCCGCACCTCGGTGCCGCAGATCTGGATCGGCAGCACCCACGTCGGCGGTTGCGACGACCTGTTTGCCCTTGAGCGCGCCGGCAAGCTCGACGCGCTGCTCAAGGCCTGAATTCCCTACAAGACCCTGCAAAGAAGGATCTGTCATGACTGAAGAACAGAACAACGGCGCTGCGGCAGCCGACGAAAGCTCTCCGCAATTCTCCCTGCAGCGCATCTATGTGCGTGACCTGTCGTTCGAAGCGCCGAAAAGCCCGGCGATCTTCCGCCAGCAGTGGGAACCGAGCGTCGCGCTGGACCTGAACACCAAGCAGAAAGGCCTGGAAGGCGACTTCCACGAGGTCGTGCTGACCCTGTCGGTCACGGTCAAGAACGGTGAAGAGGTTGCCTTCATCGCCGAAGTTCAGCAGGCGGGTATCTTCCTGATCAAGAACCTCGACCCGGCTTCGATGAGCCACACCCTGGGCGCGTTCTGCCCGAACATCCTGTTCCCGTATGCGCGTGAAGCGCTGGACAACCTGGTGACCCGTGGTTCGTTCCCGGCCCTGATGCTGTCGCCGGTGAACTTCGATGCCCTGTACGCGCAAGAGATGCAGCGCATGCAGGAAGCAGGCGAAGCGCCTTCGCTGCAGTAAGCTGACTGCGGTACGTTGAAAGCGCCCTTCGGGGCGCTTTTTTCATGCCTCAGGCAAAACCTTGCTGGCGCCAGGCTTCGTACACCGCCACGGCCACGGTGTTGGACAGGTTCAGGCTGCGGCAGCCTTCACGCATGGGCAGGCGCAGGCGCTGGTCGCTGCCCAGCGGGTCGAGCACCTCGGGCGGCAGGCCACGGCTTTCAGGGCCGAACAGAAAGGCGTCGCCGGGGGCGAAGGCCACGTCGTGAAACGGCCGCGAGCCCTTGGTGGTGAAGGCGAACAGGCGCGGGTTGCCCAGGCTCTCGAGGCAGCTGGGCAGGTCGCTGTGGCGCTTGAGGGTGGCGTACTCGTGGTAATCCAGGCCCGCACGGCGCAGGCGCTTGTCGTCCAGTTCGAAGCCGATCGGGTCGATCAGGTGCAGCTGGCAGCCGCTGTTGGCGCACAGCCGTATAATGTTGCCGGTATTCGGTGGAATTTCCGGTTGAAAAAGGATGACGTGAAACATGCACGGCTCCGAGCATAAAGATGACGAGCATTCTACCCCCGAACCGGACCCGCGTTCGAAACTGTGGCCGCGGGTGCTGTTCTCCATGGCCCTGTTCGGCATGCTGGTGGGCCTGATGATCGGCCGCCTCACCGCGCCTGAACCACGGGTACTGGAGCGGGTGGAGGTGGTGGCCGATGGCCTGAACCTGTGGTTCAACGAAGAGCCGCAACTGCATGGCGAGGAGGTCGAGGGCACGCTGGCGCTGGTGTTCCAGGCCAGCGGGCGGAGCCAGAAGGGTCAGTTGCAGTTGGCGGGCAAGCCCGTGAGCTGGCGCCTGCAGAACAGCGACCAGGGCCTGTTGCTGAGCCTGGTGGCGGCCCGGCCGCTGCGCGGCGACTGGGCCGGCGAGCCGCTGCAGGGCCGCTGGAGGGTGCAGGTGAAACTGCACGAATAAAAGAGGGGATTCCCCGGCCTGCCTGTACCAAGGTCCCCAAAACTGGGTCGTGCTTAGGTATATGCAGGTGGTGTGCCAAGTTGGCCTGGGGCAATGGAACCAGGGGTTTTGCAGGGTTTGATGCGGTTGTGAGGGGTGTTTTTGCCTTCAGGCGGTGCAGCGGGGGCAGGCATGGTGCAGCAATGGGGCAAGCCCTTTGCCGGCAAGGCCGGCTCCTACAGGTACGGCGGCGTTTGTAGGAGCCGGCCTTGCCGGCGAAGAGGCCCCTGAGTCAGGCCTCGTCGTCGCCCTCGTCGTCCCCGCCGTCGACCTTCATGCCCAGTTCCTTGATCTTGCGCGTCAGGGTGTTGCGCCCCCAGCCCAGCAGCACCGCTGCATCGCGCCGCCGCCCGGCGGTGTGCTTGAGCGCCGTCTCGATCATGATCCGCTCGAAACTCGGCACTGCGCTGTCCAGCAGGTTCGACTGGCCACGGCTCAGCGCCTGGTCGGCCCACTGGCGCAGCGCCTGCTCCCAGTTGGTCACCGGCGCCGCGTCCTGCGGCAGGTTCAGCAGCTCCGGCGGCAAGTCGCCGATATGCACCTCGCGCCCCGAGGCCATCACCGTGATCCAGCGGCAGGTGTTCTCCAGCTGGCGCACGTTGCCCGGCCACGGCAGGTTGCGCATGAACTCCTCGGTCTCCGGCTTGAGCAGCTTGGGCTCCACCGACAGCTCCTGCGCCGCACGCCCCAGAAAGTGCCGGGCCAGGGTCGGGATGTCTTCGCGGCGGTCGGCCAGGCGCGGGATGTGGATGCGGATCACGTTCAGGCGGTGGAACAAGTCTTCACGGAACTTGCCGGCCTGCACCAGGGTTTCCAGGTTCTGGTGGGTGGCGGCAATGATGCGCACGTCCACCTTCACCGGCACATGCCCGCCCACCCGGTAGAACTCGCCATCGGCCAGCACGCGCAGCAGGCGGGTCTGGGTGTCGGCCGGCATGTCGCCGATCTCGTCGAGAAACAGCGTGCCGCCGTCGGCCTGCTCGAAACGCCCCCGGCGCAGGTTGGCCGCGCCGGTGAACGCGCCCTTTTCATGGCCGAACAGTTCGGACTCCATCAGGTCCTTGGGGATCGCCGCCATGTTCAGCGCGATGAACGGCGAGGCGGCGCGCGGGCTGTGACGGTGCAGGGCGTGGGCCACCAACTCCTTGCCGGTGCCCGATTCGCCGTTGATCAGCACGGTGATGTTGGAATGGCTGAGCCGGCCGATGGCGCGAAACACCTCCTGCATGGCCGGCGCTTCGCCGATGATTTCCGGGGTGCGGGTCAGCGCCTGGGGCTCGGCCATGCCCTGCTGTTCCTGGGCGTGCTGGTTGGCGCGCTTGACCAGCGACACCGCCTCGTCCACGTCGAATGGCTTGGGCAGGTACTCGAACGCGCCGCCCTGGTACGAGGCCACGGCGCTGTCCAGGTCCGAGTGCGCGGTCATGATGATCACCGGCAGACGCGGGTGCTGCTCGCGGATCTGCGCCAGCAGGTCCAGGCCGCTGGCACCGGGCATGCGAATGTCGGAGATGATCACGTCCGGCTGCTGGCGGGCCAGGCGGCTCATGACCCCATCGGCACTGTCGAAGCTCTGGGTGGTCATGCCTTCCTGTTGCAGGGCTTTTTCCAGGACCCAACGGATGGAGCGGTCGTCGTCGACGATCCAGACGGTTTCGCTTCGGCTCATGAAGAAGTGGCTCCTTGTTCCAGCGGCAGGAAGATCGAGAAGGTGGTGTGGCCAGGGTGGCTGTCACATTCGATCAGGCCCTGGTGCTGGCTGATGATGTTCTGGGTGATGGCCAGGCCCAGCCCGGTACCGTCCGGGCGACCGCTGACCATGGGATAGAAGAGGGTGTCCTGCAGTTCCGCGGGGATACCCGGGCCGTTGTCGATGATTTCGATGCGCGCCACCAGGCGGTGGCGGGTGTGGCCGATGGTGAACTGGCGCATGGCGCGGCTGCGCAGGGTGATGCGGCCCAGGCGCAGCTCGTTCTGCCCGCTGATGGCCTGCATGGCGTTGCGCACGATGTTGAGCACGGCCTGGATCATCTGCTCGCGGTCCACCAGCACGTCGGGCAGGCTCGGGTCGTAGTCGCGCACCAGGGTGATGCCGCCCTGGCTTTCGGCCTCCACCAGGCTGCACACGCGCTCGAGCACTTCGTGGATGTTGGTCATGGCCAGCGACGGCAGTTTGTTGGAGCCGAGCATGCGGTCGACCAGGTTACGCAGGCGGTCGGCCTCTTCGATGATGACGTTGGTGTAGTCCTTGAGGCCGTTGTCGGGCAGTTCGCGGGCCAGCAGCTGCGCGGCGCCACGGATGCCGCCCAGCGGGTTCTTGATTTCGTGGGCCATGCCGCGCACCAGCATCTTGGTGGTTTCCTGCTTGGACAGCTGCGCCTCTTCCTTGGTGATGCGCAGCAGGCGGTCGCGCGGGTGCACTTCGAGCAGCAGCAGGGTGCGGCCGTGGTTGAGGATCGGGGTGACGGCGTAGTCGACGGTCAGGGTCTGGCCGGTGAGGGCGGTGAGCATGGCTTCGCGCTTGGTGAACGGGTGCGCGTGCTCCACGGCCTGGCGCAGCGAGTTGAGCGCTTCGGTCGATTCGGTGAACAGCTCGCTGATGAACTGCCCGTGGCTGCGCTGGCCGCTGATGGCCAGGAGCATTTCCGCTGCCGGGTTCATGTACTCCAGGCGCAATTCGGCATTGAGCAGAATGGTGGCAGTGGTCAGGTTGTCCAGTAGCAGTCGGTGCAGTGCATCGCTGATGGTCATGGGGCGTCGTTGACCTCTTTTGGCACAGTACCGCCCTGATCGGGGCCAGGGTGGCGCGCGCTGGTAATCGGCTGATGCCAGGAAAATGCAAGAACCAAACCAAGGCTCCGAAAAGAAGCGCAATTCCCTGAAACCGGGCCTTGGCTGCGCAAAAAATGACTGGGTTAACAGGTTGCAGGCTGTTTTTGAACCAAAATGGGCTGTTGGTGCAGGGGTAGCGCTGCCTTGTGCACCATTGTAGAGCACTGCTGACTTCATCGCGGGTCAAGCCCGTTCCCACTGGTTTGTAGCAGCGGCTTGACCCGCGATGAAGTCAGCGCAAAAAAAGGCCTCCCGAATGGGAGGCCTCTCTCGTTACGCCGCGTGAGCGAGCGTCACTGGCTTAGCAGCTGTAGTACAGCTCGTATTCCAGTGGGTGTACGAAGGTGCGCACCTTGATTTCTTCTTCGCTTTTCAGGGCGATGTAGGCATCGATGAACTCGTCGGAGAACACGCCGCCCTTGGTCAGGAACGCACGGCCCTTGTCCAGCTCTTCCAGGGCTTCCTTCAGGCTGCCACAGACCTGCGGGATCTCTTTGGCCTCTTCAGGCGGCAGGTCGTACAGGTTCTTGTCGGCGGCATCGCCTGGGTGGATCTTGTTCTGGATGCCGTCCAGGCCGGCCATCAGCAGCGCAGCGAAGGCCAGGTACGGGTTGGCCGCCGGGTCCGGGAAGCGCGCTTCGATACGGCGGGCCTTGGGGCTCGACACGTAAGGAATGCGGATCGAGGCAGAACGGTTGCGTGCCGAGTAGGCCAGCATGACCGGGGCTTCGAAGCCCGGGACCAGACGCTTGTAGGAGTTGGTCGACGGGTTGGTGAAGCCGTTCAGGGCCTTGCCGTGCTTGATGATGCCGCCGATGAAGTACAGGGCGGTATCGGACAGGCCGGCATAGCCTTCGCCAGCGAAGGTGTTCTTGCCGTCTTTCCAGATCGACATGTGCACGTGCATGCCCGAGCCGTTGTCGCCGTACAGCGGTTTTGGCATGAAGGTAGCGGTGCGGCCATAGGCGTCGGCAACGTTGTGCACGACGTATTTCAGGGTCTGAACTTCGTCAGCTTTTTTCACCAGGGTGTTGAACTTGACGCCGATTTCGTTCTGACCGGCAGTCGCCACTTCGTGGTGGTGCACTTCGACGACCTGGCCCATTTCTTCCAGTGCGTTGCACATGGCAGTACGGATCTCGTGGTCGTGGTCGAACGGCGGAACCGGGAAGTAGCCGCCCTTGACGCCTGGACGGTGGCCCTTGTTGCCACCTTCCACGTCCTGGTCGGACATCCACGAGCCCTGCTCGGAGTAGATCTTGAACATCGAGCCCGAAATGTCGGACTTGAACTTCACTTCGTCGAAGATGAAGAACTCAGGCTCAGGGCCTGCGAATACGGTGTCGCCGATGCCGGTGGAGCGCAGGAACTCTTCGGCCTGCTTGGCGATGGCGCGCGGGTCGCGGTCGTAGCCTTGCATGGTCGACGGTTCGATGATGTCGCAGACCAGGATAAGGGTCGGCTCTTCGGTGAACGGGTCGAGCACGGCGGTGGAGTCGTCCGGCATCAGGATCATGTCGGAGGCTTCGATGCCTTTCCAGCCAGCGATGGAGGAACCGTCGAACATCTTGCCGGCTTCGAAGAAGTCGTCTTCCAGCGCGTCACGGGCTGGCATGGTGACGTGGTGCTGGGTGCCCTTGGTGTCAGTGAAGCGCAGATCAATCCATTTAACGTCATGATCTTTGATGAGTTGAACCGACTTCGACATGGTGTCCTCCGGGTGGGGTAGAGCGTGCCTGTGCAGCCCTTGTAATTTGGGTGATGCCGGGCGCGAATAGTCGGCCAAGGCAACCTGCCTCACAAGGGAGCAAATTGCATGCCAGTGCCCCGAGTTGGGTTTTTCGCCCCATTCTCACGCGTTTACGGGTGCCAACGGCGCTTCAGGGGTTTTTCCTGCACTCTTAGGAGGCGTTTTTTCGTTTGAGTGACCCAAAATGGTGCGCGTGAAACCTTCTGTACAAAAGTTGCTCAAAGCTTGAGCGAATTCCGCTATAATCCGCGCCCCTTCTTTTTCGGCTGGCCACGCGCGCGCTGTTTTCATGAAACTAATCGTCAAAGTCTTTCCAGAGATCACCATCAAGAGCCGCCCGGTTCGAAAGCGCTTCATCCGTCAACTGGGCCGCAACATCCGCACCGTGCTCAAGGACCTGGATCCTGCGCTCGCGGTCGATGGTGTCTGGGACAATCTGGAGGTGGTCACCCGCCTGGACGACGAGAAAGTGCTGCGCGAAATGACCGAGCGCCTGAGCTGCATGCCGGGCATCGCGCATTTCCTCCAGGTCGATGAGTACCCGCTGGGCGATTTCGACGATATCGTCGCCAAGTGCAAGACGCATTTCGGCCACCTGCTGGCCGGCAAGCACTTTGCCGTGCGCTGCAAGCGCGGCGGCCACCATGATTTCAGCTCGATGGACGTCGACCGCTATGTCGGCAGCCAGCTGCGCCAGCAGTGCGGCGCCGCCGGCATCGACCTGCGCAACCCCGAAGTGGAAGTGCGCATCGAGATCCGCGACAAGCGGCTGTACGTGATCCACAACCAGCACAAGGGCATCGGCGGCTACCCGCTGGGCGCGCTGGAGCAGACCCTGGTGCTGATGTCCGGCGGCTTCGACTCCACCGTGGCGGCCTACCAGATGATGCGCCGCGGCCTGATGACCCACTTCTGCTTCTTCAACCTGGGCGGCCGTGCCCACGAGCTGGGCGTGATGGAAGTCGCGCACTACCTGTGGAAGAAGTACGGCAGCAGCCAGCGCGTGCTGTTCGTCAGCGTGCCGTTCGAAGAGGTGGTGGGCGAGATCCTCGGCAAGGTCGACAACAGCTACATGGGCGTGACCCTCAAGCGCATGATGCTGCGCGCCGCCACCAACATCGCCGACCGCCTGCAGATCGACGCGCTGGTCACCGGCGAGGCGATTTCCCAGGTGTCCAGCCAGACATTGCCCAACCTGGCGGTGATCGACTCGGCCACCGAGAAGCTGGTGCTGCGCCCGCTGCTGGCCAGCCACAAGCAGGACATCATCGACCAGGCCAATGAAATCGGCACCGCCGAGTTCGCCAAGCACATGCCCGAGTACTGCGGCGTGATCTCGGTGAACCCGACCACCTGTGCCAAGCGTCACCGCGTCGACCATGAAGAGAAGCAGTTCGACATGGCCGTTCTCGAGCGCGCCCTGGAACGCGCCCGCCTGGTGTCCATCGACCACGTGATCGATGAACTGGGCCAGGATATCCAGATCGAAGAAGTCAGCCAGGCGCTGGCCGGGCAGGTGGTGATCGACATTCGTCACCCCGACGCCCAGGAAGACCAGCCTCTGGAACTGGACGGCATCGAGGTCAAGGCCTTGCCGTTCTACGCCCTCAACAGTCGCTTCAAGGAGCTGGACCCCACGCGCCAGTACTTGCTGTATTGCGACAAGGGAGTGATGAGTCGCCTGCATGCCCACCATCTACTGAGTGAGGGGCATGCCAATGTGCGCGTTTATCGTCCGACATAAGATGCCGGGGTTGTATGGCGGCAGTATCCGCCATCGCCCTCCCGACCGACGAGCCCGTTGAGCGCCGTTCATTCACATTCGCCGCCTAGACTGGGCGGCAACCCGAATCCTCTGATCGAGATACACAAGTGATCGAAAATCTACGCAACATCGCCATCATCGCCCACGTTGACCATGGCAAGACCACCCTGGTAGACAAACTGCTGCGTCAGTCCGGCACCCTGGAGCGCAACGAGCTCAACGACGAGCGCGTGATGGACTCCAACGACCAGGAAAAAGAGCGCGGCATTACCATTCTGGCGAAAAACACCGCCATCAACTGGAACGGCTACCACATCAACATCGTGGACACCCCGGGCCACGCCGACTTCGGTGGTGAAGTAGAGCGCGTGATGTCGATGGTCGACTCCGTGCTGCTGCTGGTAGACGCCCAGGACGGCCCTATGCCGCAAACCCGTTTCGTGACCAAGAAGGCTTTCGAAGCCGGCCTGCGTCCGATCGTGGTGATCAACAAGGTCGACCGTCCGGGCGCGCGTCCTGACTGGGTTCTGGACCAGATCTTCGACCTGTTCGACAACCTGGGTGCCACCGACGAACAGCTGGACTTCAAGGTCGTCTACGCCTCGGCCCTGAACGGCATTGCCGGTCTGGACCACACCGAAATGGCCGAAGACATGACCCCGCTGTACCAGTCGATCGTCGACAACGTGCCAGCGCCAAGCGTCGACCGCGACGGTCCGTTCCAGATGCAGATCTCGGCACTGGACTACAACAGCTTCCTGGGCGTGATCGGTGTTGGTCGCATCGCCCGTGGTCGCGTCAAGCCGAACACCCCGGTTGTGGCCATCGACGTTGACGGCAAGCGCCGCAACGGTCGTATCCTCAAGCTGATGGGTCACCACGGCCTGCACCGCGTCGACGTCGAAGAAGCCCAGGCTGGCGACATCGTCTGCATCAGCGGTTTCGACGAGCTGTTCATCTCCGACACCCTGTGCTCCCCGGACGCAGTCGAGGCGATGAAGCCGCTGACCGTCGACGAGCCGACCGTTTCGATGACCTTCCAGGTCAACGACTCGCCGTTCTGCGGTAAGGAAGGCAAGTTCGTCACCAGCCGCAACATCAAGGAGCGTCTGGACAAGGAGCTGCTGTACAACGTTGCACTGCGCGTTGAAGAAGGCGACTCGGCCGACAAGTTCAAGGTATCGGGCCGTGGTGAGCTGCACCTGTCGGTACTGATCGAAACCATGCGTCGCGAAGGCTTCGAAATGGGTGTTGGTCGTCCGGAAGTGATCATCCGCGAAATCGACGGTGCCAAGCACGAGCCGTTCGAGAACGTCACCATCGACATCCCTGAAGATTCGCAGGGCAAGGTCATGGAAGAAATGGGCCTGCGTAAAGGCGACCTGACCAACATGGTGCCGGATGGCAAGGGCCGTGTACGTCTGGAATACAACATTCCAGCCCGTGGTCTGATCGGTTTCCGCAACCAGTTCCTGACCCTGACCAACGGTGCAGGCATCCTGACCTCGATCTTCGATCGCTACGCGCCAATGAAGTCCGGCCACATGTCCGGCCGTCAGAACGGCGTACTGGTATCGGTAGAGACCGGCAAGGCGCTGACCTACTCGCTGGAAACCCTGCAGGCGCGCGGCAAGCTGTTCGTCGAGCACGGCCAGGAGATCTACAACGGTCAGATCGTCGGTCTGAACAGCCGTGACAACGACCTGGGCGTCAACCCTACCAAGGGCAAGAAGCTCGACAACATGCGTGCTTCGGGCAAAGACGAAACCATCGCTCTGGTGCCACCTGTTCGCTTCACCCTGGAACAGGCCCTGGAATTCATCCAGGACGACGAGCTGTGCGAAGTCACGCCCAAGTCGATCCGTCTGCGCAAGAAGATCCTGGACGAAGGCGAGCGTACCCGCGCTGCCAAGAAAGCCAAGAACTGAGTTAGCTCAGGCTGAATGAAAACGCCCCCGGCCGAAAGGCCGGGGGCGTTTTTGTTTGTATGGGGTGCGGCATGCTTCAGGTAGGAGCCAGCCTTGCTGGCGAAGGCGGCACCGCGACCGTCAGTGAGCGCGCGGTGAAGGCTTCGCCGGCAACGCCGGCTCCTACAGCTCAGCGGGCCACGGGCTTTGGCTTGTACGCGCAGTACCCCGGCCGCGGGCCGATCCTTGGGTGGTTGCGGCAGGTGTCGGGGCGCTTGTCGTAAATGGTGCAGAACCGCGTCTTGCGGTCCAGGTACAGGCAATCGTCGTTGCTCATGCGCTGCAAGGTGAAGATCCCGGACTTCTGGTTGAAGCGCTCGACGATCCCATCCTTCTGCAGGCGCTTGGCGATGTTCTTGGGCGGCTCGCCCCGTTCGAATTCGTCCACCACGCCAATGCGGATCAGATCCGTGAGCTTGACCTCCACCGGCAAGGTGCAGCAACTGGACATGCAGCCCCCGCACATGTGGCTGGAATACCTCTGCCAGGTATCCAGGCGGTCGAGTTCGGCGGCGGCAATCAGGGTCGGTTTCATCAGGTTCGGTTTTTCAGATGGTCGGGTGGGCGCGCGATCATACCGGAGTTGGTCAAAATGTGAACAACCATTTGCCGGGTTCGTGCCAACCCGGTACCGCTTTTGCACAGAAACAAACGAACCCGCGCTACCGCGCCCGGTCGAACCGTCTAGGCTGAGAAATCCCCATCCGCATTCGTCAACTTGCCCGAGGACGTCGTATGTCTCAGGAACCACTCGCACGTGACGCACAGGTGGCTGCCTTTCGCACCGCTGTACTGGAAAAACTGACCTATGCCGTCGGCAAGGACCCCGAGCACGCCTTCGACCACGACTGGTTCGAGGCCATCGCCCTGGCCGCCCGCGACCACATGGTCGACCACTGGATGGACCACACGCGGCAGATCTACCGCAAGAGCCAGAAGCGCGTCTATTACCTCTCCCTCGAATTTCTCATCGGCCGCCTGCTGTACGACAGCCTGAGCAACCTCGGCCTGCTGGACATCGCCCGTGAAGCAATGACCGGGCTGGACGTGGACCTGGAGCGCATCCGCCTGCTCGAACCCGATGCGGCACTGGGCAACGGCGGCCTCGGGCGCCTGGCGGCGTGCTTCATGGAGAGCATGTCGACCCTGGGCATCGCCGCCCACGGCTACGGTATCCGCTATGAGCACGGGCTGTTTCGCCAGGCCGTGGTCGACGGCTGGCAGCAGGAGCAGACCGAAAACTGGCTGGATTTCGGCAACCCCTGGGAGTTCGAGCGTGCCGAGGTGATCTACCCGATCAGTTTCGGCGGCAGCGTCGAGACCCGGCACGACGAATCCGGCCAGCCGCGCCAGGTGTGGTGGCCGGCCGAAACGGTGCGCGCGGTGGCCTACGACACGCCCGTGGTGGGCTGGCGTGGTGCCAGCGTCAATACCCTGCGCCTGTGGCGCGCACGGGCCCTGGAAGAGCTGCACCTGGAGCGTTTCAATGCCGGCGACCACCTGGGCGCGGTAGCCGAAGTGGCCCGTGCCGAGAGCATCTCGCGGGTACTGTACCCGGCCGACAGCACCGAGGCCGGCCAGGAGCTGCGCCTGCGCCAGGAGTACTTCTTCGTCTCGGCCTCGCTGCAGGACCTGCTGCGCCGCCACCTGAACATGAACCCCACGCTGCTCAACCTGCACGAAAAGGCCGCCATCCAGCTCAACGACACCCACCCCTCGATTGCCGTGGCCGAGCTGATGCGCCTGCTGGTGGACCAGCACGAACTGCCGTGGGACACCGCCTGGCAGCTCACCGTCGACACCCTGGCCTACACCAACCACACCCTGCTGCCCGAGGCGCTGGAGACCTGGTCGGTGGGGCTGATGGAGCGCATGCTGCCGCGCCACATGCAGATCATCTACCTGATCAACGCCTTTCATATCGACGCGCTGCGGGCCAAGGGCATCCATGACTTCGACGTGCTGCGCGCGGTGTCGCTGATCGAGGAGGACAACGGCCGGCGGGTGCGCATGGGCAACCTGGCGTTCCTCGGGTCGCACAGCGTCAACGGCGTGTCGGGGCTGCACACCAAGCTGATGCGCAGCACCGTGTTCGCCGAACTGCACAAGCTCTACCCCGAGCGGATCAACAACAAGACCAACGGCATCACCTTCCGCCGCTGGCTGTACCAGGCCAACCCGCCGCTCACCCGCATGCTGGTGGAGGCGCTGGGGCCCGAGGTGCTGGACGACCCCGAGAAGCACCTGCGGCGCCTCGAACCGTTCGCCGACAAGCCGGCGTTTCGCAAGGCCTTCGCCCAGCAGCGCCTGCACAGCAAGAAGGCCCTGGCCAACCTGATCCAGGAGCGCCTGGGCATCACGGTCGACCCCGAGGCGATGTTCGATGTGCAGGTCAAGCGCATCCACGAATACAAGCGCCAGTTGCTCAACCTGCTGCATACCGTGGCGCTGTACCAGGCGATCCGCGCCGAGCCGGGCACGCACTGGGCGCCGCGGGTGAAGATCTTCGCCGGCAAGGCCGCCGCCAGCTATCACCAGGCCAAGCTGATCATCAAGCTGGCCAACGACATCGCCAGGGTGGTCAACAACGACCCGACCGTGCGCGGGCTGCTCAAGGTGGTGTTCCTGCCCAACTACAACGTGAGCCTGGCCGAGAGCATCATCCCGGCGGCGGACCTGTCCGAGCAGATCTCCACCGCCGGCTACGAGGCTTCGGGCACCAGCAACATGAAGTTCGGCCTCAATGGCGCGCTGACCATCGGCACCCTGGACGGCGCCAACGTCGAGATGTGCGAGCAGGTGGGGGCCGAGCACATGTTCATCTTCGGCCTGACCTCCCAGCAGGTGGAGGCGCGCAAGCGCAGCGGCGATTTCGGTGCCAGCTCCGCCATCGGCGCCTCGTACCGGCTCAACGACGTGCTCCAGGCGATCCGCGGCGGGGTGTTCTCGCCGGACGACCCGGCGCGCTACGTGGGGCTGATCGATTCACTGGTGCCGTATGACCGCTTCCTGGTGTGCGCCGACTTCGATGCCTACTGGGAGGCCCAGCGCCGCGTCGAGGAGCTGTGGCACGACCCCCAGCAGTGGTGGCGCTCGGCCGTGCTCAATACCGCGCGCATGGGCTGGTTCTCGTCGGACCGCACCATTCGCGAATACGCCGGGGAGATATGGAACGCGCTGGAGTAGGCGCCTGGCATCGGGCCCGGGGGCGTGAACCTTCGGGCCGATGTGTCGTCTGATCGGGCGAGCATGTCCTATTGCTCGCTAGCGCTTCACTCTCCCTGTAAACTGCGTGGGTTTTTTCTACCCCATCCTCCGGAGCCTTACATGTCCCGCGTTACCCTGAGTCGCTATCTGATTGAGCAGACCCGCAGCAACAGCACCCCTGCCGATCTGCGCTTCCTTATCGAAGTGGTGGCGCGTGCGTGCAAGGAAATCAGCCACAACGTGTCCAAGGGCGCCCTGGGCGGCGTGCTGGGCAGCATGGGCACTGAAAACGTGCAGGGCGAAGTCCAGAAGAAACTGGACGTGATTTCCAACGACATCCTGCTCGAAGCCAACGAGTGGGGCGGCCACCTGGCCGGCATGGCGTCCGAAGAGATGGACAATGCCTACCAGATCCCGGGCAAGTACCCCAAGGGTGCCTACCTGCTGGTATTCGACCCGCTGGACGGTTCGTCGAACATCGACGTCAACGTCTCGGTCGGCACCATCTTCTCGGTACTGCGCTGCCCCAACGAGTACCTGAGCCAGAACGAAAGCCTCAACGAACAGGCCTTCCTGCAGCCGGGCACCAAGCAGGTGGCCGCCGGTTACGCGATCTACGGCCCGCAGACCATGCTGATCCTGACCCTGGGCAACGGCGTCAAGGGCTTCACCCTGGACCGCGAGCTGGGCAGTTTCGTGCTGACCCACGAGAACATCCAGGTGCCGGAAACCACCGCCGAGTTCGCCATCAACATGTCCAACCAGCGCCACTGGGAAGCCCCGGTGACCCGCTATGTGGGCGAACTGCTGGCTGGCGAGACCGGCCCGCTGAAAAAGAACTACAACATGCGCTGGATCGCCTCGATGGTTGCCGACGTGCACCGCATCCTGACCCGTGGCGGCCTGTTCATGTACCCGCGCGATGCGCGCGAGCCATCCAAGCCGGGCAAGCTGCGCCTGATGTACGAAGCCAACCCGATGTCGTTCATCATCGAACAGGCCGGCGGTGCTTCCACCGACGGTCGCCAGCGCATCCTCGACATCCAGCCCGAGAGCCTGCACCAGCGTGTGGCGGTGTTCCTGGGTTCGAAGCAGGAAGTCGAGCGCGTCACCGGTTATCACCAGGAGTAAATCATGCTCGCACCTTGGCAGCCGTTGCTGGAGTGGTGGTTCGGCTGGGGCACCAGCCCCCAGGCCGTGGCTGACGAGAAGAGTACGCTGTGGTTCGGCAAGCACCACGACGACGAGGCGCGCGAGCGCTTCGGCGAGCTGGCCGCGCAGGCGCTGGCCGGCGAGCTGGACGAATGGCTGGCAAGCCCCCAGGGCTGGCTGGGCCTGGTGCTGCTGCTGGACCAGCTGCCCCGCATGATCCACCGCGACACGCAGCACGCCTTCGATGGCGACCGGCGCGCGCAGGTGCTGGTGATGCAGGGCCTGGACAAGGCCTGGGACTACCAGCTGCTGCCTATCCAGCGGGTGTTCATCCTGCTGGTGCTGGAGCATGCCGAGGTGCTGGACTGGCAGAACATCAGCATCGAGCGCTATCAGTTGCTGCTGGATGCGCAGCCGGACAGTGACCGGCGCCTGTTCGAAGGTTTCCTGGACTATGCCGAGCAGCACCAGCGGGTGATTGCGCGGTTCGGCCGCTTCCCGCACCGCAACCTGGTGCTGGGGCGCCCGAGCACCGATGAAGAGATGGACTTTCTGCTGGAGCCGGGCTCGCGGTTCTGAGCTGAACCCAATCGCGGGTCAAGCCCGCTCCCACTAGGACTATCGCAGTCCTTGTGGGAGCGGGCTTGACCCGCGATTGTTTCACCCTAGATCCTGAAGCTGCCCACCAGCTGCTTCAACCTGTCCACCTGGCTCTGCAGGTCATTGCAGGCCCGCAGCGTCGCCTGCAAATTCTCCACCCCTTCCTGATTCAGCGTATTGATCTCGGTGATGTCGACATTGATCGATTCCACCACGGCCGTCTGCTCTTCGGTGGCGGTGGCCACCGACTGGTTCATCCCGTCGATTTCGCCAATGCGCACGGTCACGCTGCCCAGGCGCTCGCCGGCCTGGTTGGCAATGCCCACGCTGTGCTCGCTCTGGCGCTGACTCTCGGTCATGGTGCCCACCGCCACCTGTGCGCCGGCCTGCAACTGCTCGATGATCTTCTGCACCTGTTGCGCCGAGTCCTGGGTACGGTGGGCCAGGTTGCGCACCTCGTCGGCCACCACCGCAAACCCGCGACCGGCCTCGCCGGCACGTGCCGCCTCGATGGCCGCGTTCAGTGCCAGCAGGTTGGTCTGCTGGGAAATGCCGCTGATCACCTCGAGAATCTGGCCGATGTTCACCGTGTTGGCGTTGAGCGTCTCGATATGGGTGCTGGCGTCGCTGATCTTGCTCGACAGCTGGTTCATCACCGCAATGGTCTGGTCGACCACCTGCTGGCCGTCCTCGGCCAGGTTGCGTGCTTCGCTGGAGTGCTGTGAGGCAAGGGCGGCGTTGTGGGCGATCTCATGGGCGGCGGCGCCCAGCTGGTTGATCGCCGCCGCCACACTGCTGGTGCGGCCCGACTGCTGGTCGGCATTGTGGATCGACGCGTTCGAGGCGCTGACCACGCGCAGGGCCACTTCATTGACCCGACCGGTGGCCGAGGACACTTCGCTGATCGAGTTGTGGATACGTTCCACGAAGCGGTTGAACGAGGAGCCCAGCGCGCCGAACTCGTCATGGGCATGAATGCGCAGGCGCCGGGTCAGGTCGCCTTCGCCTTCGGCGATATCGTGCATGGCGCGGCCCATCACATGCAGCGGCTCCATCAGGACGCGGATCAGCACGCCGAGCAAGGCGATGATGATCAGCACGGCGATGGCCGTGGCCACGATGGCCGAGGTCCGAAACTCGCCGAGCATGGCAAAGGCGTAGTCCTGGTCGACCACCATCGCCACGTACCAGTCGGCCGAAGGCACGCCGTTGACGCGGGTGAAGCTGATGAACTGCCGGCGCCCGTCCTGCTCGACTTCCTTGAGGCCGCTACCCGGCTGCGGCGTGCCCTGCGGGTAGGCATCGGCCAGGCGCTTGAGGGTCAGCGAGTTGTCCGGGTGGATCAGGATCTTGCCCTCGGCATTGACGATGAACGCCAGGCCGTGGCCGTCGAAGTTCAGCGAGTTGATGATGCTGCTGATGGTGTCCAGGTCGGTGTCGGCACCGCTGACACCGATCAGGCGGCCAGCCTGCTGCACCGGGGTGGCAATGGTGATCACCAGCTTGCCCGAGGAGGCCGAGACGTAGGGTTCGGTAACGATGCTGCGCCCGGCCTCGCTGGCGTCCTTGTACCAGCCGCGTACCCGCGGGTCGTAGTCGGCGGCGCGGTTGCCCGTGGGCACCGATTGCATGCTGCCGTCCTGGCCGCCGAAGTAGGTCAGGGTGAAGTTGCTGGCATACACCGGCAACGCCATCAGCCGGTCCAGGCTCGGCTTGCCGGGGCCATCCACGGCCACCTGCTGGGCAAACGAATGCTGCAGCTGGATGCGGCTCTGCAGCCAGGTCTGGATGTTGCTGGTGGTCAGGCTGCCGAGCTCCTGCATCGTGGCCTCGGTGTTGCTGCGCAGCGACTGGCGCTGGCGGTAATCGTTGAACAGGATGAAACAGGTAAACGCCACCGCGACCACGAGGGCGGCGGCCAGCAGGATCTTGTGGCTGAACTTCAGGTTTTTGGTCATTGCGAGGTCTGTCTGCACAAGGCGGTCAACGGGGAGGGCGCGGCGAAACGTCGCAGCGCCCTCCTGTGTCGTCCGCGCCGGGCAAAAAATGAGGCGGATGTGCGACTAGTCGACAAATGGCAACGATAACCGTGCAGGTAAATGGGGCTGCCGGGAACCGGATAGGGGTTTTTGCTTCTAAGCTCGAGTCAGGCCCCGTGCTTGCACCCTCATGTTCAGGAGTGACCCCATGTCGTTGCGTTCCCTCGCCCTGTTGTCGTTGTGCGTGTTGCTGGCCGCATGCAGCAAGATCAACCAGGAAAACTATTCCAAGCTCCAGGCCGGCATGCCCAAGGCCGAGGTCGAGCGACTGCTGGGCAGCCCCACCGAGTGTTCCGGCGCGCTGGGCATGACCAGTTGTACCTGGGGCGACCAGAAAGCCTTCATCAGCGTGCAGTACGCCGCCGACAAGGTGCTGATGTACTCGGGGCAGGGTCTCAAATGAAACGCCTGCCCCTGCTGTTGAGCCTGTGCGCCGGCCTGCTGCTGACCGGTTGTGCGCATTCGCGCGACGACGGGCCGTTGCCGCCCAAGACCGTCGACAGCGTCGACCTCAAGCGTTACCAGGGCAAGTGGTTCGAACTGGCGCGGCTGCCGATGTTCTTCCAGCGCAATTGCGCGCAGAGCGAAGCGCATTACAACCTCAAGCCGGACGGCACGGTGGGCGTGCTCAACCGCTGCATCACGCTCGAGGGCGAGTGGGAGGAGGCCAGTGGTACGGCGACGCCACAGGTGCAGGGCAAGACCGACAAGCTGTGGGTGGAGTTCGACAACTGGTTCTCGCGGTTGCTGCCGGGGGTGACGAAGGGCGATTACTGGGTGCTGTACGTGGACAAGGACTACCAGACGGCACTGGTGGGCAACCCGGACCGCAAGTACCTGTGGATACTGTCGCGCACGCCGACGATTCCGGCGCTGGAGCGCGAGAGCCTGCTGGCGCGGGCGCGTCAGCAGGGGTATGACACCACGCGGCTGATCTGGCGCGTCTCCGACCGCGATATCGCGCAAAAACGGTAACGGCCCTTTCGCCGGCAAGGCCGGCTCCTACAGGCGGTGTCGAACCTGTAGGAGCCGGCCTTGCCGGCGAAAGCCGCGCTGCGGTTTGAGATCAGCCCAGCAAATTGCGCAGCACCCCGGCAAACGCCCGCGCGCTCACCTCATCACCCGCATGCCGCCCCTGTTGCACCACCCACTTGCCATTGACCATCACATCGCGCACCTGCCGGTCGCCGCCGGCAAACAGCCAGCGATTGAGAACCCCGTCCCCGCTCGCCGTGGCGATATACGGATCGGCCCCATCCAGCACGATCCAGTCGGCCCGCCTGCCCACCGCCAGTTCGCCAACCGGCTGCCCCAGCGCCTGCGCACCACCGGCCAGGGCCGCATCGAACAGGGTGCGCCCCACCATCGGCTGATCGGCCCCATGCAACCGGTTGCGCCGCTGGTCGCGCAGGCGTTGGCCATATTCGAGCCAGCGCAATTCCTCCACCACGCTCAGCGACACATGGCTGTCCGAGCCGATGCCCATGCGCCCGCCCTGGGCCAGGTAGTCGACGGCAGGGAAGATGCCGTCGCCCAGGTTGGCCTCGGTGGTCAGGCACAGGCCGGCCACCGCCTTGCTGCGCGCCATGGCGCTGACTTCGTCGGGCTCGGCGTGGGTGGCGTGCACCAGGCACCAGCGCTGGTCGACATCGACGTTTTCATACAGCCACTGCAACGGCCGGCGGCCACTCCAGGCCAGGCAGTCGTCGACTTCCTTCTGCTGTTCGGCAATGTGGATATGCACCGGGCAGGCCTTGTCGCCGGCAGCCATGACCTGGGCGATCTGCTGCGGGGTGACCGCGCGCAGGGAGTGAAAGCACAGCCCCAGGCGCTGCGCCGGTTGCTGGGCGAGCAGCGGCGCCAGTTTCGTGTGCAGGTGCAGGTACTGCTCGGTGCCGTTGATGAAGCGACGTTGCCCGTCATTGGGCGCCTGCCCGCCGAAACCCGAGTGGCTGTACAGCACCGGCAGCAAGGTCAGGCCGATGCCGGTGTCGGCGGCGGCCTGGCTGATGCGCAGCGACAGTTCGGCCGGGTCGGCATAGGCCTTGCCCTGGGCGTCATGGTGCACGTAATGGAATTCGGCCACCGAGGTGTAGCCGGCCTTGAGCATCTCGATGTACAACTGGCGCGCGATGATGCCCAGTTGCTCGGGGCTGATCCGGCCCACCAGCCGGTACATCAGCTCGCGCCAGGTCCAGAAGCTGTCGTTGGGGTTGCCGGCCACTTCCGCCAGGCCGGCCATGGCGCGCTGGAAGGCGTGCGAGTGCAGGTTCGGCATGCCCGGCAGCAACGGCCCGGCCAGGCGCTCGGCGCCATCGGCCGAGGCGCCTGGCTGTACGCTATTCAACAGGCCGTCGGGGCCTGCCTCGATTCGCACGTTTTCTGCCCAGCCTGTAGGCAACAAAGCACGTTCGGCAAAGAACACGGACATCGGTACGCCACCCTTTTCTGGTTATTTGTATATACATATACAGACGTTTGCCTGCCCGGTAAACTGCGGCACTCTACCGGTCATACTCATCACCAAGGATTTTTGCCGTGTCGACACCTCCTGTCTCCGCGTTGGTTGCCCACATGGGCGAGGGCCCGGCGCCGCTGTATGCGCGGGTCAAGCAGATGATCGCCCAGCAGATCCAGAACGGCAGCTGGCCGCCGCATCACCGCGTACCGTCCGAGAGCGAACTGGTCACCGAGCTGGGCTTCAGCCGCATGACCATCAACCGCGCCTTGCGCGAGCTGACCGCCGAAGGCCTGCTGGTGCGCATGCAGGGCGTCGGCACCTTCGTCGCCGAGCCCAAGAGCCGCTCGGCGCTGTTCGAGGTCAACAACATCGCCGACGAGATCGCCGCGCGCGGCCACCAGCACAGCTGCAAGGTGATCACCCTGACCGAAGAGGCGGCAGGCTCGGAGCGGGCGCTGGCGCTGGACATGCGCGAAGGGCAGCGGGTGTTCCATTCGCTGATCGTGCACTACGAAAACGGCATCCCGGTGCAGATCGAGGACCGCTTCGTCAACGCCCAGGTCGCCCCGGACTACCTCAAGCAGGACTTCACCCGCCAGACCCCCTACGCCTACCTGTCCCAGGTGGCGCCGCTGACCGAAGGCGAGCACGTGGTCGAGGCGATCCTGGCCGAACCCGAGGAATGCCGCCTGCTGCAGATCGAGCCGGGCGAGCCGTGCCTGCTGATCCGCCGGCGCACCTGGTCGGGTCGCCAGCCGGTCACGGCGGCGCGCCTGATTCACCCCGGTTCCCGTCACCGCCTGGAAGGACGCTTCAGCAAATGAGTTCGTTGACCCTGTTACGTGCCGCCGACTACCCGCGCATGCCGTGGAAGAACGGCGGCGGCAGTACCGAAGAGATCACCCGCGATGGCGGGGCCGGCCTGGAGGGCTTTGGCTGGCGCCTGTCGATTGCCGACATCGCCGAGTCGGGCGGGTTCTCCAGCTTTGCCGGGTATCAGCGCGTGATCAGCGTGCTGCAGGGCGATGGCATGCGCCTGATGGTGGATGGCCAGGCCAGCCGCGAGCTGCTGGCGTTCGATGCCTTTGCCTTCAGCGGCGAAAGTGCAGTGAGCTGCAACCTGCTGGGCGGACCGATTCGCGACTTCAACCTGATCTACGCGCCGCAGCGGTTTGCCGCGCGGTTGCAGTGGCTGTCGGGTGAAAGCCGGGTGTACAGCTCGGCCCAGACGCTGCTGGTGTTCGCGGCGCACGAGCGGGTGCGGGTCAAGGTCGCAGGGCATGCCGAGCAGTGGCTGGGTCGCTATGACTGCCTGCGGCTGGACGGCAACCACGGGTTGCTGGAGTTCGAGGTCAGTGGGCAGATCTGCCTGATCGAGCTGACCGAACGTTAAAGGCTTCGCCAGCAAGGCTGGCTCCTGCAGGTTCCATTCTTTTTTTGCGTGTGGGAGCCGGCCTTGCCGGCGAAGCGGACGACACTGTTTTTTGGTTGCCTGTACTTGTACATACAAGTAAATGTATGTTTGTATTGCATCCATGGCAGTGCCATCCCGAATTCGCCTTTCGCTCGAGGAGCCCTTACGTGACGAACAAGCACAATAAATTCCGTGACGTCGAAATTCGCGCCCCGCGCGGCACCCAGCTCACCGCCAAGAGCTGGCTGACCGAAGCGCCACTGCGCATGCTGATGAACAACCTCGACCCGCAAGTTGCCGAGAACCCCAAGGAGCTGGTGGTGTACGGCGGCATCGGCCGCGCCGCGCGCAACTGGGAGTGCTACGACAAGATCGTCGAGAGCCTCACCCACCTGAATGACGACGAGACCCTGCTGGTGCAATCCGGCAAGCCGGTCGGCGTGTTCAAGACCCACAGCAACGCCCCGCGCGTACTGATCGCCAACTCCAACCTGGTGCCGCACTGGGCCAACTGGGAACATTTCAACGAACTCGATGCCAAGGGCCTGGCCATGTACGGCCAGATGACCGCCGGCAGCTGGATCTACATCGGCAGCCAGGGCATCGTGCAGGGCACCTACGAAACCTTCGTCGAAGCCGGCCGCCAGCACTACAACGGCAGCCTCAAGGGCAAGTGGGTGCTCACCGCGGGCCTGGGCGGCATGGGCGGCGCGCAGCCACTGGCCGCGACCCTGGCCGGCGCCTGCTCGCTGAACATCGAATGCCAGCAGAGCCGCATCGACTTCCGCCTGAGCAGCCGCTACGTGGATGAACAGGCCACCGACCTGGACGACGCCCTGGCGCGCATCGCCAGATACACGGGCGAAGGCAAGGCCATCTCCATCGCCCTGCTGGGCAATGCCGCCGAAATCCTGCCCGAGCTGGTCAAGCGCGGCGTGCGCCCCGACATGGTCACCGACCAGACCAGCGCCCACGACCCGCTCAATGGCTACCTGCCGGCCGGCTGGACCTGGGAGCAGTACCGCGACCGCGCGCAGACCGAACCGGCGGCGGTGGTCAAGGCTGCCAGGCAGTCGATGGCCGTGCACGTGCAGGCCATGCTCGACTTCCAGAAGCAGGGCATCCCGACCTTCGACTACGGCAACAACATTCGTCAGATGGCCAAGGAAGAGGGCGTGACCAACGCCTTCGACTTCCCCGGCTTCGTACCTGCCTATATCCGCCCGCTGTTCTGCCGCGGCGTGGGCCCGTTCCGCTGGGCCGCGCTGTCGGGCGACGCCCAGGACATCTACAAGACCGACGCCAAGGTCAAGGAACTGATCCCCGACGACGCGCACCTGCACAACTGGCTGGACATGGCCCGCGAGCGCATCAGCTTCCAAGGCCTGCCGGCACGTATCTGCTGGGTCGGCCTGGGCCTGCGCGCCAAGCTGGGCCTGGCGTTCAACGAAATGGTGCGCAGCGGCGAGCTGTCGGCACCGATCGTGATCGGCCGCGACCACCTGGACTCCGGCTCCGTCTCCAGCCCCAACCGTGAAACCGAAGCCATGCAGGACGGCTCCGACGCCGTGTCCGACTGGCCGCTGCTCAATGCCCTGCTCAACACCGCCAGCGGCGCGACCTGGGTCTCGCTGCACCACGGCGGCGGGGTGGGCATGGGCTTCTCGCAGCACTCGGGCATGGTCATCGTGTGCGACGGCACCGACGAAGCCGCCGAGCGTATTGCCCGCGTCCTGCACAACGACCCGGCCACCGGCGTGATGCGCCATGCCGATGCCGGTTATCAGATCGCCATCGACTGTGCGAAAGAGCAGGGTCTGAACCTGCCGATGATCACGCGCTGAGCGGCGCCCTGGTCGATACTGAATTCATGACGGGCGTGAACGCCTTTCGAGACGGAGCAATAACGTGACCCAACTGACCCTGAAGCCTGGCACCCTGACCTTGGCTCAGCTGCGTGCGATCTACCAGCAACCGCTGACCCTGCAACTGGACGCCAGCGCCGACCAGCAGATCGAAGACAGCGTGGCCTGCGTCGAGCAGATCCTTGCCGAGGACCGCACCGCCTACGGCATCAATACCGGTTTCGGCCTGCTGGCCTCGACCCGCATCGCCAGCCACGACCTGGAGAACCTGCAGCGCTCGCTGGTGCTGTCCCACGCCGCCGGCGTCGGCGCGCCGCTGGACGACGCCCTGGTGCGCCTGATCATGGTGCTCAAGGTCAACAGCCTGAGCCGTGGTTTTTCCGGCATCCGGCGCAAGGTGATCGACGCGCTGATCGCCCTGATCAATGCCGAGGTCTACCCGCACATTCCGCTCAAGGGCTCGGTGGGCGCCTCCGGCGACCTCGCACCGCTGGCGCACATGTCGCTGGTGCTGCTGGGCGAAGGCAAGGCCCGCCACAAGGGCCAATGGCTGCCGGCCACCGAAGCGCTGGCGGTGGCCGGCCTCGAGCCGCTGACCCTGGCTGCCAAGGAGGGCCTGGCCCTGCTCAACGGCACCCAGGCGTCCACCGCCTATGCGCTGCGCGGGCTGTTCGAAGGCGAAGACCTGTTCGCTGCCGCCGTCGCCTGCGGCAGCCTCACCGTCGAAGCGGTGCTGGGCTCGCGCTCGCCCTTCGATGACCGCATTCATCAGGCCCGCGGCCAGCGTGGCCAGATCGACTCGGCCGCCTGCTACCGCGACCTGCTGGGCGACGGCAGCGAAGTGTCGGCCTCGCACCAGAACTGCGGCAAGGTGCAGGACCCGTACTCCCTGCGTTGCCAGCCACAGGTGATGGGCGCCTGCCTGACCCAGTTGCGCCAGGCCGCCGAGGTACTGGTGGTGGAGGCCAACGCGGTGTCCGACAACCCGCTGGTATTCGCTAAGGAGGGTGACGTGATCTCCGGTGGCAACTTCCACGCCGAGCCGGTGGCCATGGCCGCCGACAACATGGCCCTGGCCATCGCCGAAATCGGTTCGCTGAGCGAGCGGCGCATCTCGCTGATGATGGACAAGCACATGTCGCAGTTGCCGCCGTTCCTGGTGGCCAATGGCGGGGTCAACTCCGGCTTCATGATCGCCCAGGTCACCGCCGCCGCGCTGGCCAGCGAGAACAAGGCGCTGGCGCACCCGCACAGCGTCGACAGCATTCCCACCTCGGCCAACCAGGAAGACCACGTGTCGATGGCCCCGGCCGCCGGCAAGCGCCTGTGGGAAATGGCCGAGAACACCCGCGGTGTGCTGGCCGTGGAATGGCTGGCCGCCTGCCAGGGCCTGGACCTGCGCACCGGCCTCAAGACCTCGCCCAAGCTGGAGCAGGCGCGCCAGGCCCTGCGCGGCCAGGTCGCGCACTACGACAAGGACCGTTTCTTCGCCCCCGACATCGAGGCGGCCATCGCCCTGCTGGCCGCGGGCACGCTGACCGGCCTGCTGCCGGCCAAGGTGCTGCCCAGCCTCTGACGCCACCGGCTGGCCGTGCAGGCCAGCCGTCTGCCGCGCGAACCCTGGCGGGTTCGCGCTGCTTTTCGCCTACAAAAAAAACAGGAACGCGAAATGCAATCTCAAGCACAAGGTCTCAAGCGCGGGCTTACGGCCCGGCACATTCGATTCATGGCACTGGGCTCGGCCATCGGCACCGGGCTGTTCTACGGTTCGGCCGCGGCCATCCAGATGGCCGGCCCGGCGGTGTTGCTGGCCTACATGATCGGCGGCGCGGCAGTGTTCATGGTGATGCGTGCACTGGGTGAAATGGCCGTGCACAACCCGGTGTCCGGCTCGTTCGGCAAATACGCCAGCACCTACCTGGGGCCCATGGCCGGCTTCGTGCTGGGCTGGACCTACGCCTTTGAAATGATCATCGTGTGCCTGGCCGACGTCACGGCCTTCGGCATCTACATGGGCTTCTGGTTTCCCGAGGTGGCGCGCTGGGTGTGGGTGCTGGGCATCGTGTTCCTGATCGGCGGGCTCAACCTGTGCAACGTCAAGGTGTTCGGCGAGATGGAGTTCTGGCTGTCGCTGCTCAAGGTCGGCGCGATCGTGGCGATGATCCTGGCCGGTTTCGGCATCATGGCCTTCGGCCTGGCCAATGCCGAGGCGGGCAACACGGTGGGCATCGGCAACCTGTTCGATCACGGCGGCTTCATGCCCAACGGTGTCGGTGGCCTGATCGCCTCGTTCGCGGTGGTGATGTTCGCCTTCGGCGGCATCGAGATCATCGGTATCACCGCCGGTGAAGCCAAGGACCCGCAGCGCGTGATCCCCAAGGCGATCAACGCCGTGCCGCTGCGCATCCTGCTGTTCTATGTGCTCACCCTGTTCGTACTGATGTGCCTGTACCCCTGGCCGCAGATCGGCAGCCAGGGCAGCCCGTTCGTGCAGATCTTCAGCAACCTGGGGATCGGTTCGGCGGCCACGGTGCTCAACATCGTGGTGATCTCGGCGGCGGTGTCGGCCATCAACAGCGATATCTTCGGTGCCGGGCGCATGATGTACGGCCTGGCCGAGCAGGGCCACGCGCCCAAGGGCTTCTCGAAGATCTCGCGCCACGGCGTGCCGTGGATGACCGTGCTGGTGATGGGCGCTGCGCTGCTCGGTGGCGTGGTGCTCAACTACCTGATTCCGGAAAACGTGTTCCTGCTGATCGCCTCCATTGCCACCTTTGCTACGGTATGGGTGTGGCTGATGATCCTGGTGACCCAGGTGGCCATGCGCCGCAGCATGAGCCGCGAAGAGGTCGCGCAACTGAAGTTCCCGGTACCGTTCTGGCCGTATGGGCCGGCCGCAGCCATCGCCTTCATGCTGTTCGTGTTCGGTGTGCTGGGCTACTTCCCCGACACCCAGGCGGCGTTGATCGTCGGCGTGGTGTGGGTGGTGTTCCTGGTGGCCGCCTACTGGCTGTGGTGCAAGCCGCGTGGCACGGTCACGCAGCCGGTGTCGACGCCTCAATAGTTACGGAGACTGTGCATGAAAACCCTCTGGCAGCACTGCCATGTGGCAAGCATGGCGCACGGCGCCTACTCGATCATCGAGGACGCGGCCATTGTCACCTGCGCCGGGCGCATCGAATGGATCGGCCCGCGCCAGGTGCTGGCAGGCCCTGTGCCTGACAGCACGGTCGACCTGGACGGTGCCTGGGTCACCCCCGGGCTGATCGACTGCCACACCCACGTGGTGTTCGGCGGCAACCGCAGCGGCGAGTTCGAACAGCGCCTGCAGGGCGTGAGCTACGCCGAGATCGCCGCCCAGGGGGGTGGCATCGCCAGCACCGTGCGCGCCACCCGCGCCGCCAGCGAAGACGAGCTGTATGCCAGCGCCCTGCGCCGGGTGCAGGCCCTGATGCGCGATGGTGTGACCACCCTGGAGATCAAGTCCGGCTACGGCCTGGACATGGACAACGAGCGCAAGATGCTCAAGGTGGCGCGCCGGCTCGGCCAAACGCTGCCGCTGACCGTGCGCAGCACCTGCCTGGCGGCGCATGCCTTGCCGCCCGAGTACGCCGAGCGCGCCGACGACTACATCACTCACATCTGCGAGCAGATGCTCCCGGCGCTGGCTGGCGAAGGGCTGGTGGATGCGGTGGATGCGTTCTGCGAATACCTGGCGTTTTCGCCGGCGCAGGTCGAGCGGGTGTTTCTCAAGGCCCGCGAGCTGGGCCTGCCGGTCAAGCTGCATGCCGAGCAGCTGTCGTCGCTGCACGGTTCGAGCCTGGCAGCGCGCTACCAGGCACTGTCGGCCGATCACCTGGAGTTCATGGACGAGGCCGATGCCATCGCCATGGCCCAGGCCGGCACGGTGGCGGTGCTGCTGCCGGGGGCGTTCTACTTCTTGCGCGAAACCCAGCTGCCGCCGATGGACGCGCTGCGCAGGCACGGCGTGAAGATCGCGATTGCCAGCGACCTCAACCCCGGCACCTCGCCGGCCTTGTCGCTGCGCCTGATGCTGAACATGGCCTGCACCCTGTTTCGCATGACCCCCGAAGAAGCCCTGGCCGGTGTCACCGTGCATGCCGCCACGGCGTTGGGGCTGGGCGACAGCCATGGCTCGCTGGAGGTCGGCAAGGTGGCCGACTTCGTGGCCTGGGACATCGAACGGCCGGCAGACCTGGCCTACTGGCTGGGCGGCGATCTGCACAAGCGGGTGGTGCGCCACGGCGTTGAACTGACTGATAAAGGGGAGGCTGCATGGACAAGGTCGTGAGTTTTCACCAGGGTACGCTGCCGCTGCTGGTCAGCATTCCCCATGCCGGGCTCAGGCTGACCCCGGCGGTCGAGGCCGGGCTGGTGGACGAGGCCAGGGGCCTGCCGGACACCGACTGGCACATTCCGCGCCTGTACGCCTTTGCCCGTGAGCTGGGCGCCAGCGTGGTGGTGGGCGAGTATTCGCGCTTCGTCATCGACCTGAACCGGCCCGAGGATGACCAGCCGCTGTATGCCGGCGCCACCACCGGGCTGTTCCCGGCCACGCTGTTCGAAGGGCAGCCGTTGTTCAAGGCGGGGCTGGAGCCGAGTGCGGCCGAGCGGGCGGGCTACCTGGAGGCCATCTGGCGGCCGTATCACGACACCCTCACCGGCGAGCTGGCGCGCCTGCGCGAGCAGTTCGGCTATGCGTTGCTGTGGGATGCACACTCGATCCGCTCGGTGATCCCGCACCTGTTCGACGGCACGTTGCCGGACTTCAACATCGGCACCTTCAATGGCGCGAGCTGCGACGCGGCACTGGCCGAGCGGGTCAGGGCGGTGGCGGCCGGCGCGCAGGGCTACAGCCATGTGCTCAACGGGCGCTTCAAGGGCGGGCACATCACCCGTCACTATGGCGCCCCGGCCAACAACGTGCACGCGGTGCAGATGGAACTGGCGCAGTGCAACTACATGGAGGAGGTGGCGCCGTTCACCTACCGCGACGATCTGGCGCAGCCGACCCAGCGGGTGCTGGAGCAGATGCTGGTGGCGATGCTGGGGTGGGGGCGCGAGCGTTACCCGGCATAGGACCGCGGCGCTGCCTTCGCCGGCAAGGCCGGCTCCTGCAGACGGTTGCGAACCGGTAGGAGCCGGCCTTGCCGGCGAAGGGGCCCGAAAGCCGAACACAGGTACATGCTCAAAGCGCATTTCGGGTTTATGATGCCCAACGGCAGCCTATTTCCCCACACGGAGTGCGTAATGCAGACCTTGTACCCGCAGATCAAACCCTACGCCCGGCACGATCTGGCCGTGGAAGCACCGCATGTACTGTACGTCGATGAAAGCGGTTCCCCGGAAGGTCTGCCCGTGCTGTTCATTCATGGCGGCCCGGGCGCCGGCTGCGATGCGCAAAGCCGCTGCTATTTCGACCCCAACCTGTACCGCATCGTCACCTTCGACCAGCGCGGCTGCGGTCGCTCCACCCCGCACGCGAGCCTGGAGAACAACACCACCCAGGCCCTGATCGAAGACATCGAGCGTATCCGCGAGCACCTGAACATCGAAAAATGGGTGCTGTTCGGCGGTTCCTGGGGCTCGACCCTGGCCCTGGCCTACGCCCAGACCCACCCCGAGCGCGTGCACGGGCTGATCCTGCGCGGCATCTTCCTGTGCCGCCCGCAGGAAATCGAATGGTTCTACCAGGCGGGTGCCAGCCGACTGTTCCCCGACTACTGGCAGGATTACATCGCGCCGATCCCCGCCGACGAGCGCGACGACCTGGTCAAGGCCTTCCACAAGCGCCTTACCGGCAACGACCAGATCGCCCAGATGCATGCGGCCAAGGCCTGGTCCACCTGGGAGGGCCGCACCGCGACGCTGCGTCCCAACCCGCTGGTGGTCGACCGTTTCTCCGAGCCGCAACGCGCCCTGTCGATTGCCCGCATCGAATGCCACTACTTCATGAACAACGCGTTCCTGGAGCCCGACCAGCTGATCCGCGACATGCCGCGTATCGCCCACCTGCCGGCGGTGATCGTGCACGGTCGCTATGACGTGATCTGCCCGCTCGACAACGCCTGGGCGCTGCACCAGGCCTGGCCCAACAGCGAGCTGAAAGTGATTCGCGACGCCGGCCACGCCGCCTCCGAGCCCGGCATCACCGATGCGCTGGTGCGCGCCGCCGACCAGATGGCCCGGCGCCTGCTCGACCTGCCGCTGGAAGAAGCGTGAAGGGCCTGCTGCAACGCGCGCGTGGCGCGCGGGTAGAGGTCGACGGCGAGATCGTCGGGTCCATCGACCAGGGCCTGCTGGTGCTGGTCGCCGTCGAGCCCGGCGACACCCCGGCCCACGCCGACAAGCTGCTGCACAAGCTGCTCAACTACCGGGTGTTCAGCGACCCCCAGGGCAAGATGAACCTGTCGCTCAAGGACATCGACGGCGGCCTGCTGCTGGTATCGCAGTTCACCCTGGCTGCCGACACCCAGAGCGGCCTGCGTCCGAGCTTTTCCACCGCCGCGCCACCGGCACTCGGTGCCGAACTGTTCGACTATCTGCTGGCCCAGGCGAGGCTCAAGCACCCCACGGTGGCGAGCGGGCGTTTCGGTGCGGACATGCAGGTTCACCTGGTCAATGATGGCCCTGTGACATTTATGCTACAAATATGAAGGTGAAAAGGCCGCTGCTTGCATGAAAACAGCGGCTTTTCAGCATAAATAGTTGCTTGGCCCTGATGCGTTGTAACGCGGCCTGCTGGATAATCGCGCGAAATGTGGGCCTGCGTTCGCAGGCCCGTTTTACTCTGACTTGAGCATCGTCCGGAACCGTTTGGGGAATCATTGTGCCCTTTCGGAGTCCGAACAGTGCTCGCCAACCCGGCATACGTCGCTGGCCGTTGGTTCTTTGATCTGTTTTCGGCGAGGGTTGCTCGTGATTGTAAGTCCCTGTAATGCACCAAGAACTTCCGCCAATCGGCTGCGCAAGGCCTTCGTGGCAGCCTCTGCACTGGTCTGCCTGCTCAGCGCGGGCCAGCTCTGGGCGTTCAACCTCGACGACGTGGCAGCCAAGGCCAAAGACCTGGCCGGGCAGAAGTACGAAGCACCCAAGAGCAACCTGCCGGCCGTGTTCCGTGACATGAAGTACGGCGACTACCAGAAGATCCGCTTCCTGCAGGACAAGGCCGAGTGGGCCCAGGACAAGACCCCGTTCAAGCTGTCGTTCTACCACCAGGGCATGCACTTCGACACGCCGGTACGCATCAACGAAGTCACCGCCAACAAGGTGCAGGAGATCAAGTACGACCCGAGCCGCTTCGACTTCGGCGACGTGCAGTTCGACCCCAAGGCCACCGACAAGCTCGGCTACGCCGGCTTTCGCGTGCTGTACCCGATCAACAAGGCCGACAAGCAGGATGAAATCATGACCCTGCTTGGCGCCAGCTACTTCCGCGTGGTCGGCAAGGGCCATGTGTATGGCCTGTCGGCCCGTGGCCTGGCCATCGACACCGCGCTGCCGTCGGGCGAGGAGTTCCCGCGCTTCACCGAGTTCTGGGTCGAGAAGCCCAAGCCGACCGACAAGCACCTGGTGATCTACGCGCTGCTCGATTCGCCGCGCTCCACCGGCGCCTACAAGCTGACCCTGCGCCCGGGCACCGACACCATCGTCGACGTCAAGTCCAGGGTGTACCTGCGTGACCACGTCAGCCGCCTGGGCATCGCCCCGCTGACCAGCATGTTCCTGTTCGGCGGCAACCAGCCGTCCAAGGTGCCCAACTACCGCCCTGCGCTGCACGACTCCGAAGGCCTGTCGATCCATGCGGCCAACGGCGAATGGCTGTGGCGCCCGCTCAACAACCCCAAGCACCTGGCCGTGAGCAACTTCAGCGTCGAGAACCCGCGTGGGTTCGGCCTGCTGCAGCGCCAGCGCGAGTTCAGCCAGTTCGAAGACCTCGACGACAACTACCAGAAGCGCCCGAGCGCCTGGATCGAGCCGAGCGGCGACTGGGGCAAGGGCACCGTCGACCTGGTCGAGATCCCGACCGCCGACGAGACCAACGACAACATCGTGGCCTTCTGGAGCCCGGAAAAACTGCCTGAGCCCGGTGTGGCATCCGAATTCAACTACCGCCTGCACTGGACCATCGACGAGTCCGAGTTCCACTCGCCGAACCTGGGCTGGGTCAAGCAGACCCTGCGCTCCACCGGTGACGTCAAGCAGTCCAACCTGATCCGCCAGCCCGATGGCAGCATCGCCTTCCTGGTCGACTTCGAGGGCCCGGTGCTGGCCGCCCTGCCGGAAGATGCCAACGTGCGCAGCCAGGTGACCACCGACGACAACGCCGAAGTGGTCGAGAACAACCTGCGCTACAACCCCGAGATCAAGGGCTGGCGCCTGACCCTGCGCCTGAAGGTCAAAGACCCGAGCAAGGCCACCGAAATGCGCGCCGCGCTGCTGCGCGACGTGCCGGTCGAACAGCCCAAGCCGGCCAAGCCTGCCAAGCAGGACAAGGCCGCTGCCAAGCACGCCAAGCAGGAAAAACCTGCCCAGCCGCCAGCCGCCGATGCGGCGACCACCACCGGGGCACCGGCCACCACCGAACAGGTGTTGACCGAGACCTGGAGCTATCAGTTGCCTGCCGATGAGTAACTCTTCACAAAGGCCGGAATCGCTTGGCGAGTACCTGGCCCATCTGCCCCTGAGCGACGAGCAGCGCGCCGAACTGGCCAGCTGCAATTCGTTCAGCGAGCTGCACCGACGCCTGTCGGCGCAGCCGCCGGTGGGTGAAAACGGTTCGGTACAGGGCTCGGTGGGCAGCCGCCTGACCCTGGACAGCGCCGCGGAACTGGAAGAGGCCGAGATGCTCGCCCTCGACGCCAGTGGCCGGGTGTGCCTGAAGGCCACCCCGCCGATCCACCGCACCCGGGTGATCCCCGAGCCATGGCGCACCAACATCCTGGTGCGCGCCTGGCGCCGGGTCACCGGACGTACCAACGCGCCGGCGCCTGAACAGCGCGAGCTGCCCAAGGCGCGCTGGCGCTGGGTGGGTTCGATGCGCCGCTACATCCTGCTGGCGTTGATGCTCGGCCAGACCGTGGTCGCCGGCTGGTACATGAAGGGCATCCTGCCGTACCAGGGCTGGTCGTTCGTCGACCTCGACGAAATCATGCACCAGTCGTTCATGCAGACCGTCACCCAGGTGTGGCCGTATGCGCTGCAGACCAGCATCCTGATCCTGTTCGGCATTCTGTTCTGCTGGGTGTCGGCCGGTTTCTGGACCGCGCTGATGGGCTTTCTGGAACTGCTCACCGGGCGTGACAAGTACCGGATTTCGGGCAGCAGCGCCGGCAACGAGCCGATCGAGGCCGGGGCGCGCACCGCACTGGTGATGCCGATCTGCAACGAAGACGTGGCTCGGGTGTTCGCCGGCCTGCGTGCGACCTTCGAGTCGGTGGCGGCCACGGGCAACCTGGACCGCTTCGACTTCTTCGTGCTCAGCGACACCAACGACACCGACATCGCCGTGGCCGAACAGCAGGCCTGGCTGGACGTATGCCGTGAGGCCAAGGGCTTCGGGCGCATCTTCTACCGTCGCCGTCGTCGCCGGGTCAAACGCAAGAGCGGCAACCTCGACGACTTCTGCCGTCGCTGGGGCGCGGACTACCGCTACATGGTGGTACTCGACGCCGACAGCGTGATGAGCGGCGAATGCCTCACCAGCCTGGTGCGGCTGATGGAAGCCAACCCCGACGCCGGGATCATCCAGACCGCGCCCAAGGCGTCGGGCATGGATACCCTGTATGCGCGCATGCAGCAGTTCGCCACCCGGGTGTACGGCCCGCTGTTCACCGCCGGCCTGCACTTCTGGCAGCTGGGCGAGTCGCACTACTGGGGCCACAACGCGATCATCCGCATGAAACCCTTCATCGAGCACTGCGCCCTGGCGCCGTTGCCGGGCAAGGGCGCCTTCGCTGGTGCGATCCTGTCCCACGACTTCGTCGAAGCCGCACTGATGCGCCGTGCCGGCTGGGGCGTGTGGATCGCCTATGACCTGCCGGGCAGCTATGAAGAGTTGCCGCCCAACCTGCTCGACGAGCTCAAGCGCGATCGGCGCTGGTGCCACGGCAACCTGATGAACTTCCGCCTGTTCCTGGTCAAGGGCATGCACCCGGTGCACCGTGCGGTGTTCCTCACCGGGGTTATGTCGTACCTGTCGGCGCCGCTGTGGTTCTTCTTCCTGGTGCTGTCGACCGCGCTGCTGGCGACCAACACCCTGATGGAGCCGCAGTACTTCCTCGAACCGCGTCAGCTCTACCCGCTGTGGCCGCAGTGGCACCCGGAAAAAGCCATCGCGCTGTTCTCCACCACCATCGTGCTGCTGTTCCTGCCCAAGCTGCTGAGCATCATCCTGATCTGGGCCAAGGGCGCCAAGGAGTTCGGCGGGCGCATCAAGGTCACCCTGTCGATGCTGCTGGAGATGCTGTTCTCCATGCTGCTGGCGCCGGTACGCATGATCTTCCACACCCGCTTCGTGCTGGCCGCGTTCCTGGGCTGGGCCGCGACCTGGAACTCGCCACAGCGTGACGACGACTCCACCCCGTGGAGCGAAGCGGTGCGCCGGCATGGCCCGCAAACCCTGCTGGGCGTGGCCTGGGCGCTGCTGGTGGCGTGGCTGAACCCGAGCTTCCTGTGGTGGCTGGTGCCGATCGTGGGCTCGCTGATGCTGTCGATCCCGGTGTCGGTGATTTCCAGCCGCACCAACCTGGGCCTGCGCGCCAAGGACGAGAAGCTGTTCCTGATTCCTGAGGAATACGCCACGCCGCAGGAGCTGCTGGCCACCGACCAGTACACCCACGAAAACCGCTGGCATGCGCTGAAGGACGGGTTTGTGCGGGCCGTGGTCGACCCGCAACAGAACGCCCTGGCCTGTGCCCTGGCGACCGCGCGCCATGGCGTGGCGGAGGTGGTCGAGCGCAACCGCGCCGAGCGCATCGCCAAGGCCCTGGAAGTCGGCCCGGCCGCGCTGGATGGCGCCACGCGCCTGGCGCTGCTCAGCGACCCGGTCGCCCTGGCACGGCTGCACAGCCGCGTGTGGGCCGAAGACAACCGCGCCTGGCTGGATGTGTGGCGTGAGTCGATTGCCAACGACCCGCACTCGCCGCTGTTGCCGCTGCACCCGCAGCACGAGGGGCAGGCAGCACTCGCCGGGGCCTGATCTGCGGGCCCCTTCGCCAGCAACGCTGGCTCCTACAGGTCATCCGTGCCGTTGTAGGAGCCGGCTTTGCCGGTGATGTTTCACTCCTTTTTCTGATACCAACAACGCCCCCCATGCGTTAGCATCCCCCCCGATAATAAAACTCGAAGTTTTCCTGCTGGGGGATCTGGTGATGATGAAAAAGTATCTGTCGATGCTGATGATCGGCGTCGCGGCACTGATGACGGTGAACGCTGCACAGGCAGCCGGCGCCATCGATGACGCGGTCAAGCGCGGCACCTTGCGCGTAGGCATGGACCCTACCTACATGCCGTTCCAGATGACCAACAAGCGTGGCGAGATCATCGGCTTCGAAGTCGATATCCTCAAGGCCATGGCCAAGTCCATGGGCGTCAAGCTGGAAACCGTCTCCACCGCCTACGACGGCATCATCCCGGCCCTGATGACCGACAAGTTCGACATGATCGGCAGCGGCATGACCCTGACCCAGGAGCGCAACCTCAAGCTCAACTTCAGCGAACCCTTCATCGTGGTCGGTCAGACCCTGCTGATCCGCAAGGAGCTGGCCGGCGAGATCAAGACCTACAAGGACCTGAACAACGAGAAGTACCGCCTGACCTCCAAGCTCGGCACCACCGGTGAAATGGTCGCCAAGAAGCTGATCGGCAAGGCCAAGTACCACGGCTACGACAACGAGCAGGAAGCGGTGATGGACGTGGTCAACGGCAAGGCCGACGCCTTCGTCTACGACGCCCCGTACAACGTGGTGGCAGTGAACAAGGCCGGCGCCGGCAAGCTGCTGTTCCTCGACGAGCCGTTCACCTTCGAACCGCTGGCCTTCGGCCTGAAGAAGGGCGACTACGACAGCCTGAACTTCATCAACAACTTCCTGCACCAGATCAAGCACGACGGCACCTACGATCGAATCCACGACAAGTGGTTCAAGGACACCGCCTGGCTGAAGGACATGGAATAAGGCCGCGGCCCCACGCCCGGTTCGAAACCCGACGCGCAGGCTGGCCCTGCGCGTTCGCTTTTACGGAAGTACCCCCGTGATCAAACACAAGAAAGCCCAGTGGCCCTGGCATGGGCTGACGGCGCTGGTCCTGATCGGCCTGGCGCTGAGCCTGTATTACGCAACCTCGGTGATCTCCTACGAGTGGCGCTGGAACCGCGTGCCGCAGTACTTTGCCTATCAGGCCGAAGTTGCCCAGCGCGCCGCCGAAAACGGCGTGATCGAGGCGATCGAGCGCAAGGGCGACATGGCCCGCGTCACCTTGCGTGACGAGAGCGGCGCCGAACAGGTGCTGAACGTCGAGCAGGCCAGCCTGCAGATGGACCGTGGCGACGACGTGGCCGAGGGCGACCTGATCGGTGTGACCCACCAGTGGGCCGCCGGGCCGCTGGCCTGGGGCCTGTTCACCACCTTGTGGATCTCGGTGGCGGCGGGGGTGCTGGGGCTGGTGATCGGCCTGTTCGCCGGCCTGTGCCGGCTGTCCAGCAACCCGACCCTGCGCGACCTGTCGACGGTGTATGTCGAGCTGGTGCGCGGCACGCCGCTGCTGGTGCAGATCTTCATCTTCTACTTCTTCATCGGCACCGTGCTCAACCTGTCCCGCGAGTTTGCCGGGGTGGCGGCACTGGCGCTGTTCACCGGCGCCTATGTCGCCGAGATCGTGCGCGCCGGGGTGCAGTCGATTGCCCGCGGCCAGGGCGAGGCGGCCCGTTCGCTGGGCCTGAGCGCCGGCCAGTCGATGCGCCACGTGGTATTGCCGCAGGCGTTCAAGCGCGTGCTGCCGCCGCTGGCCGGGCAGTTCATCAGCCTGGTCAAGGACACCTCGCTGGTGTCGGTGATCGCCATCACCGAACTGACCAAGAGTGGCCGCGAGGCGATCACCACCTCGTTCTCCACGTTCGAGATCTGGTTCTGCGTCGCCGGGCTGTACCTGCTGATCAACCTGCCGCTGTCGCATTTCGCCAGCCGGCTCGAGCGGAGGCTTGCGCAAAGTGATTGAAGTCCGTGACCTGGTAAAAGTCTTCGACACCCGTGGGCAGGTGGTGCGTGCGGTGGATCACGTCAGTACCGACGTGGCCAAGGGCGAAGTGCTGGTGGTGCTGGGCCCGTCGGGCTCGGGCAAGTCGACTTTCCTGCGCTGCCTCAACGGCCTGGAAACCTTCGACGAGGGCACCGTGGCCATCGACGGCCTGCAACTGGCCGACCCGAAGACCGACGTGAATGCCTATCGGCGTGAAGTCGGCATGGTGTTCCAGCACTTCAACCTGTTCCCGCACATGACCGTGCTGGAGAACCTGTGCCTGGCGCAGAAGGTGGTGCGCAAGCGTGGCAAGGCCGAGCGTGAGGCCAAGGCGCGTGCGTTGCTGGAGAAGGTGGGCATTGCGCAGAAGGCCAACGAGTTTCCCTCGCGCCTGTCTGGTGGCCAGCAGCAGCGCGTGGCGATTGCCCGTGCGCTGGCGATGGAGCCGAAGGTGATGCTGTTCGACGAGCCGACCTCGGCGCTGGACCCGGAGATGGTTGGCGAGGTGCTGGACGTGATGAAGACCCTGGCCCTGGAAGGCATGACCATGGTCTGTGTGACCCACGAAATGGGCTTTGCCCGGGAAGTGGCGGACCGCGTGCTGTTCTTCGACCATGGCAAGTTGCTGGAAGATTCGCCACCGGAGGCGTTCTTCACTGCGCCGAAGGACCCACGAGCCCAGGCGTTCCTGCGCCAGGTGCTGTAACCGCAGCGTGGCCTTCGCCAGCGAGGCTGGCTCCTGCAAGGTTTCGCCGCACCTGCAGGAGCCAGCCTTGCTGGCGAAGAGGCCGTTACAGGCTGAACCGCCCGACCAACGTCTGCAACTGCCCCCCCAGTCGCGCCAGCTCCACGCTCGACGCCGCAGTCTGCTGGCTCGCCGTGGTCGTCTGATCGGCAATATCCCTCACCGTCATCACATTGCGGTTGATCTCCTCGGCCACCGAGCTCTGCTCTTCACTGGCCGTGGCGATCTGCTGGTTCATGCCCTGGATGCTCGACACTGTCTCGGTGATCTGCCCCAGCGCCGCGCCCGCCCGCCGGCTCAGTTCGACGCTGTCGCGGCTCAGGTCGCGGCTGCTGTCGAGCAGGTGCACCACCTGCGCCGTACCACTGTGCAGGTTGCCGATCAGCTCCTCGATCTCCTCGGTGGACTGCTGGGTACGCTGGGCCAGGCCGCGCACTTCATCGGCCACCACCGCAAAACCACGCCCGGCCTCGCCCGCCCGCGCAGCCTCGATGGCGGCATTGAGCGCCAGCAGGTTGGTCTGCGACGAAACCGACTTGATCACATCCAGGATGCTGCCGATACGCTCGCTCTCCTGCGCCAGCTGCTGCATGGCCAGGATCGACTCCTCCACCTGGCTGGCCAACTGCTCGATCTGCCCGATGGCGTCGTTGACCACCTGGTTGCCTTCGCGCGCCTGGCTGTCTGCGGCAGTGGCTGCCGCCGAGGCGAACTCGGCGTTGCGCGCCACCTCCAGTACCGTGGCGGCCATCTCGTTCATCGCGGTGGCCACCTGGTCGGTCTCGTCCTTCTGGTTGCCGGTCATCACCTGGGTGCGCTCGGCGACACTCGACAGCTCGCCCACCGCAGCGGTCAACTGGCCGGTGCCCTGGCCGATGCCACCGATCAGCTCGCGCAGGCTCAGGGCCATCTGCTGCATGCTGTTCTGCAACTGCCCCAGCTCATCCTGGCGTGATACCCGCAGGTCGCTGCGCAGGTCGCCCTTGGCGATGCATTGCGCCGCTTGCAGGGTGCGTCTGAGCGGTTCGGTGATCTGGCGCGTGATCAGCCACGCGGCCAGGCTGCCGAGTACCAGCGCCAGCAAGGCGATGACGCTGAGCATGCTGCGTGCCTCGAGGGCTTCTTCGTCGCGCAGCTGGATCTGGTGTCGGGTCAGTACGCGACTGGCATCGCGCAGCTGGTTGCCCATGGTCTCCAGCCCGCCCTGAAGCTGCTCTACTGCAATGGCGGCCTGGCGGTAGCGGTCCAGCAACTGCACATAGCTGGCGAGCGCGGCGGTAGTGGCCTGCAGGTCGCTGGGCGGCAGGTTGCGCCTCAGATCGGCCAGGCTGGCCTGGGCGGCGCCGAGCGCGCTGGCACCCACCTGCTCGAAGGCACTCAGCGGGCTGAAGGTATAGGCCGGGGCGCGGCTTTGCTGGCCGGCGGTCTCGATGTGTCGTGCAAGCGTTGCGAACAGGCGCTGCTCCGAGGCCTGCCGTTCGCTGCCCTGGCGCTCGCTCAGCAGGGTCTTCTGCTCGAGCGTGTCGATGCCATCGAGCAGGCGCTGCTCCTGTTCACGCAGGGCGGTTTCGTGCGTATGGCGCATGCCGACGGCCTGCTGCAAGGTGTCGAAGTCGCGCACGAACTGGCCGACCACCTGCTGATTGGCCGTGATCACCTGGCGGTCGGCCGCATCGTCGAACTGCCCCAGCATGCTCTGCAGCAGGCGCTCCAGTTCGGTCAGGGTCGCGCTGATCCTGCGCCTGCTCTCGTCGTCCGCCAGCACCCGGTAGGTGATGCGCTCGGCACGCAGGTCCTTGCTCAGGTCGTTGATCGCGGCAATCTGGGTGAGGCGCTGCGAGCTGTCGATGGATTCGTTCAGTGCATGCCAGCCGCCCAGGGTGGTCGCCAGCGTCAGCAGCAGGACGCTGGCAAATCCCAGGGCCAGCTTGAGCCTGACGCTCAGGTTGCCAAGCATCCGGTACAAAGGTGCGAACATGACGGTTCTCCAGTGAAATGAGGGATGTAGCGCCTGGATAGGGTCGGGCGCAGCTACCTGTGCTCATCGGCCACTGGAGGCCAAGCTGGACCTGCAAATGCTGTAGGAAAATTCCCATCTTGCAGGCGGAAAATTCCACCTAGAGCTGGAAGCGCCCGACCAGCGCCTGCAATTGAACCCCCAGGCGTGCCAGCTCGATGCTGGAGGCCGCGGTCTCTTCGCTGGCGGCGCTGGTCTGGTCGGACACGTCGCGCACGTTGATCACGCTGCGGTTGATTTCCTCGGCCACTGCACTTTGCTGTTCGGCCGCGGCCGCAATCTGCTGGTTCATCGCCTGGATCGACGACACCGTGGTACTGATGGTGGCCAGCGAGGTGCCGGCGCGTCGGGTCAGCTCGACGCTGCTCAGGGTCAGCTCGCGGCTGTTGTCCAGAATCCCGGCGACCTCGGAGGTGCCGCGGTGCAGGCCGGCGATCAGGCCTTCGATCTCTTCGGTGGATTGCTGGGTGCGTCGGGCCAGGCCGCGTACCTCGTCGGCGACCACGGCGAAGCCGCGCCCGGCCTCGCCGGCGCGGGCGGCCTCGATGGCCGCGTTGAGCGCCAGCAGGTTGGTCTGCTGGGCTACCGACTTGATCACGTCGAGCACGCTGCCGATCTTGTCGCTTTCGGCCTTGAGCTGGGCCATGGCTTCGCCGGAGTGGTCGACCGCCGCCGCCAGGCGCTCGATCTCGTCGATGGCCTCGCTGACCACCCGATCGCCTTCGCCGGCCTGCTGGTCGGCCAGGGTGGCGGCCTCGCTGGCCTGCTCGGCATTGCGCGCCACATCCTGCACGGTAGCGGCCATTTCATGCATGGCAGTGGCCACCTGGTCGGTTTCGACCTTCTGCGTGCTGACCCCGCTGCTGGTCTGCTCGGTCACGGCCGAGAGCTGCTCGGCGGCGCTGGCGATCTGGGTCACGCCCTCGCCGATGCCACCGACCAGCTCGCGCAGGCTCACGGTCATGCGCTGCATCGCACGCTGCAGCTCGCCCAGCTCGTCGCGTCGCTCGGCCACCAGGGTCTGGCTCAGGTCGCCGCCGGCCACCCGTTCGACCAGGCGCAGGGTCTGCTGCAGGGGCGTGGTGATCTGGCGGGTGATCACCCACGCGGCCGCGATGCCCAGCAGCAGCGCAACGGCGATCGCCAGGCCCAGGTTGTAGCGTGCCTGCAGGGCCTGCTGGTCGACCAGCTCGGTCTGCGACTGGGTCAGCTCGTCGCTCACCGCCAGCAGGCTGTCGCCCAGCTGTGCCAGGTGCTGCAGGGCCGAGTCGCTGGCGCTGCGCGCCGCGCTGAAGTCGAGCACGGCAGCGCGGTAGTCGGCCAGTGCCCCCGCGGCGGCACGCAAGGTGTCGCGATAGGTGCTCGGTAGCCTGTCGGGCAGTGCGTCAAGCTGGCTGGCCGCCTGGTCGATGGCGGCCAGTGCCGGTGCCTCGAATTCGGCGCGGCCGCTGTAGGTGTAGCCGCGCAGGTGAAAGCGGGCCTGCTGGATCTGCTAGTCCACCGTCACCAGGCTGGCGTAGGCGCTGAAGTCGGCACGCTCGCGCAGGGCCTGGCCGACTGGCGCCAGCAGCACCACCGCGCGTTCGGCGCTGCTGCCCAGGGCGTCGCGTGCCTGCTGGCGCGCCTGCACCGTGGTCTGCAGCTCGGCGAAGGTGCGCCGGTACTGGTCGAGGGTGTTTTCCTGGCGTTGTACCCGGGCAAGGTTGGCCGGCACGTTGAGGCGCCGCTGCAGGTAGGCCAGGCGCTCGGCCACGTCGTCCAGCTCCTTGTCCATCTGCTGGCCGACGGCAGGCTCAAGGTTGCGCTCGTAGACCAGCCGCTGGTTGCGCACATCCTGGATCTCCTTGTTCACCGCCCCGATGTCGGTGAGCTTGTCGCTGCGGTCGGCAAGGTCTTCCAGGGTGGTCCAGCCGATCAGGGCGATGCCCAGCGTCAGCAACAGAACCAGGGCAAAGCCCAGGGCCAGTTTCAGTTGAATGCTCAGGTTGCCCAGCATCCGATTCATCGTCACAAGCATGGTGGCTCTCCAGGTACGAGGTTCAGACGCACCCGTGGGTGCGCCAATGCGAACGCATCGGCTGGAGCGCCAAGGTCTGGACCTGCAAACGCTGTAGGACTTTTCGCTATTTGTTCGACGGCCACAGGGGGCCGGACACCGGCAGCGATCAACGCCGCTGCCGGCAGGGCGGGGGGTTACAGGCTGAAGCGGGCGACCAGGGTCTGCAGGTGGGTGCCCAGGCGCGCCAGCTCGACGCTGGAGGCGGCGGTCTCTTCGCTGGCGGCGCTGGTCTGGTCGGACACATCGCGCACCGTCATCACGCTGCGGTTGATCTCTTCGGCCACTGCGCTCTGCTGCTCGGCAGCGGCGGCGATCTGCTGGTTCATGGCCTGGATCGAGGACACGGTGCGGGTAATGGTTTCCAGCGAGGTGCCGGCGCGGCGGGTCAGCTCGACGCTGCTGCCGGTCAGGCTACGGCTGTTGTCCATCACCGTGGCGACCTGCTGGGTGCCGTTCTGCAGGCCGGCGATCAGCTCCTCGATCTCTTCGGTCGATTGCTGTGTGCGCTGGGCCAGGCTGCGCACTTCATCGGCAACCACCGCGAAACCGCGCCCGGCCTCACCGGCACGAGCGGCCTCGATGGCGGCGTTGAGGGCCAGCAGGTTGGTCTGCTGGGCCACCGACTTGATCACGTCGAGCACGCTGCCGATCTTGGCGCTTTCGGCCTTGAGCTGACCCATGGCTTCGCTGGAGTGTTCCACCTCGGCGGCCAGGCGCTCGATCTGGTCGATGGCCTCGCCCACCACGCGGTCGCCTTCGCGGGCCTGCTGGTCGGCCATCTGCGCCGCCTCCGAGGCCTCTTCGGCGTTGCGCGCCACTTCCTGCACCGTGGCGGCCATCTCGTTCATGGCAGTGGCCACCTGGTCGGTCTCGACCTTTTGATTGTTGACCCCGGCGCTGGTCTGCTCGGTGACGGCCGAGAGCTGCTCGGCGGCGCTGGCGATCTGGGTGACACCATCGCCGATACCGCCGATCAGCTGGCGCAGGTTCACGGTCATGCGCTGCATGCTGTGCTGCAACTGGCCGAGTTCGTCGCTGCGCTCCACGCGCAGGTCGTGGCGCAGGTCGCCGCTGGCGATGCGGTCCACGGCGCCGAGGGTGTGGCGCAGGGGTACGACGATCTGGCGGGTGATGGCCCACGAGGCGAGGATGCCGAAGAACAGCGCCAGCGCCGTGGCCAGGGCCAGCATCGACTGGGCGTGCTGCGATTCGTCGTCGCGCAGCTGGGTGAGGCTGCGGCTCATCTGCTGGCTCAGGTCGATCAGCAGCGTGCCCTGTTCGGCCATGTGCTGCAGGGCCGCGTCATTGGCGGCCTGGGACTGGCTGAACTGCTCCACCGCGTTGCGGTAGGTGGCCAGCGCCTGGGTGGCGGCGGCCAGGGCATCGGCATGCTCGGCCGGCACCTTGGCCGGCAGGCTGCGGATGACGCTCAGGGCCTGGTCGATGGCCTGCAGGGCGGTCTGCTGCAGTTCGGCCTGCCCGCTGAAGATGTAGCCACGCACGTGGAAGCGGGCCTGCAGCATCAGCGCCTTGGCCTGCACGGCGCTGTTGAAGGTCTGGATATCGCCGCCTTGCAGCAGCCCGCGCTCTACCTGATCCAGCGATGCGGCGGTCTTTTCCGCGCTGCTGCTCATGGTCGCACGGCTGGCCTCGCGGGCCTGGGCCGCCTGCTTGAGGTCGGCAAAGGCGCGCTGGTACTGGGCAACCGCCTCGTTCTGGCGTTGCAGGCGGTCGCCGTTTTCGCTGGGCGGTATGTGCTGTTCCACGTTCTTGAGCTGGCGATCCAGCTCTACCAGGGCGTTCTCTACCGTGTCGGCGCTGGCGGCATCGCGTTTGTGCTCATAGGTCTGGCGGGCGATGCGCAGGTCCTGGGTGATCTGGTGAATCCGGGAAATCTCGCCCAGGGTGTCGCCGCGCTGGGTGACACCGTTGAGCCCCTGCCAGCCGGTGAGTGCGATCAGCAGGGTCAGCAGCAACACGGTGCCGAAGCCGATGCCGAGTTTGAGCGTGACGCTAAAATTGCCCAGATGGTGGGCGAACCAACGGTACATGGGGTGACTCCATTGCGGTCAGGCGGGGGCGGATGCGTGGTCTGTGGCCAATGCATCGGCCTGGGGTCACAAAACTGAAGGTGTGTATGAAAGGCGTCGCCGGCAAGGCCGGCTCCTACGCACAGCAGCGGACGCGGTGCTAGAACAACCGCGCCAGCAGGGCGGTGACCGCCGTCTCCACGCGCAGGATGCGCTCGCCCAGCTGTACCGGGTTCAGCCCGGCCTTGCCCAGCAGCTCGACCTCATACGGGATCCAGCCACCTTCCGGGCCGATCGCCAGGGTCACCGGCTCGGTCAATGCGCGCGGGCAGGGCGGGTGGTTGCCAGGGTGGCCGACCAGGCCCAGGGTACCCTCGGCAATCGCTGGCAGGCGATCTTCGACGAAGGGCTTGAAGCGCTTCTCGATCACCACCTCGGGCAGCACGGTGTCGCGCGCCTGCTCCAGGCCCAGCACCAGTTGCTCGCGTATCGCCGCAGGCTCCAGGAAGGGGGTTTGCCAGAAGCTCTTCTCGACCCGGTAACTGTTGACCAGGATGAGCTTGCCCACGCCCATGGTGGCCACGGTCTGGAACACCCGGCGCAGCATCTTCGGGCGCGGCAGGGCCAGCACCAGGGTCAGCGGCAGCTTGGCCGGCGGCGGCTGGGTGAACTCGACCGACAGTTCGGCTTCATGGCCCTCCAGGCGCAGCACCACGGCCTGCCCCATCAGCCCCCCCAGGCGTCCCACGCGCAGGGTGTCGCCCACCGCCACGCGGTGGATCTCCTGCATGTGGGTAAAGCGCCGGTCGCCCAGCACCACACGGTCGGCCGCGACGAAGTTGGCCTCCTCGAGCAGCAGCAGGTTCACGGCTGGGTGGCTGGCGGCTGGTCGTCAGGCTCATCGGCCTGCACCGGGGCACTGCGCTTGCGGATGAGCCCGCCGAACAGCACGCCGACTTCGAACAGCAACCACATCGGCACGGCCAGCAGGGTCTGCGAGAAGATGTCCGGCGGGGTCAGCACCATGCCGACCACGAAGCAGCCGATGATGACGTAGGGGCGGATCTTCTTCAGGTACTTCACGTCGACCACGCCGATCCACACCAGCAGGATCACCGCCACCGGGATCTCGAAGGCCACGCCGAAGGCGAAGAACAGGGTCATGACGAAGTCGAGGTAGCTGGCGATGTCGGTCATCATCGACACGCCTTCGGGCGTGGCGCTGGCGAAGAAACCGAAGATCAGCGGGAATACCAGGAAGTACGCGAAGGCCATGCCGGCATAGAACAGGAAGATGCTCGACACCAGCAACGGCACTGCGATGCGTTTTTCATGGCGGTACAGGCCGGGGGCGATGAACCCCCAGATCTGGTGCAGGATCACCGGGATCGCCAGGAACAGCGAGACGATCATGGTCAGCTTGAATGGCGTGAGGAACGGCGAGGCCACGTCGGTGGCGATCATCGTGGCGTTGGCCGGCAGGTGGGCGCGCAACGGTGCCGAGACCAGGGTGTAGATCTGCTGGGCGAAGGCGAACAGGCCGGCGAAGATCACGAAGATGACCGCGACGCAGCGCAACAGGCGCGTGCGCAGCTCGGTAAGGTGCGAGACCAGCGGCATCGGCTGGTCGTTTTCCGGGATTTCGCTCATGGGGCTCGCGGCGGCTGTGTCGGTTCGGTGGGCGGTGCTGCTTCGACGGCAGGTGCAGGTGCAGGTGTCGGTGCAGTCACAGGTTCTGGTGCAGGCGCCGGCGCAGCCTCGGTGGCGGTGGCGGCTGGCTCCGCGCCGGGGGTGTGCGCCGGATCGGGCTGAACCGATTGCGGGTTGAGGATGCGCCGGGCTTCCTGCTCCATGGAGAGGATGTGCTCGTTGTGCAGCTGGCGCCGGATATCGTCGGCACCGATCTCGCGCTCCACCTCGTTCTTGATCGCGTTGAAGCTGCGTTTCAGTCGGCCGATCCATAGCCCGGCGGTACGTGCAGCGCCCGGCAGGCGCTCGGGGCCGAGCACCAGCAAGGCCACCAGGCCCACAAGCAACAACTCACTGAAGCTGATCCCGAACATGTGTTCACTCTTTCCTGGTCGGCTCTTCGACCTTGTGCGCCTGGCCATCGAAGGTCTGCGGCTGGTTCAGCGGTGCAGCGGCGGGCGGCGGGGTCGGCTGGGCAGGCTGTACGGTGGGCTGCTCCGGCTTGTCTTCCTCTTCGTTCATGGCCTTCTTGAAGCCCTTGATCGATTCGCCCAGGTCGCTGCCCAGGTTTTTCAGTTTCTTGGTACCGAACACCAGTACAACCACCACCAGCAGGACGATCCAGTGTTTCCAGTCAAAAATACCCATGGTGCAATCCTCGATTGAATTCGTTAGGCCGACGGCTGGCGGGCGGCCTTCTCGTCGTGCCCGGACAGGCCGAAGCGGCGGTCCAGTTCGTCCAGCACGGCCTGCGGGTGCTGGCCCAGGGCGGCGAGCATGACCATGCTATGGAACCACAGGTCGGCGGTCTCGTAGATGACATCGCTGCATTCGCCAGTGACGGCGGCGTCCTTGGCAGCGATGATGGTCTCGACCGATTCCTCGCCGACCTTTTCCAGGATCTTGTTCAGGCCCTTGTGGTACAGGCTGGCCACGTACGAGGTGTCGGGGGCCGCGCCCTTGCGCGATTCGAGCACTTCGGCCAGGCGGATCAGGGTGTCGCTCATGTCAGTGTCCTGCGCTGTAGATGGCATGCGGGTCTTTGAGTACCGGGTCGACGGTCTTCCACGCGCCGTTCTCGTACACGCGGTAGAAGCAGCTTTCACGGCCGGTATGGCAGGCGATGTGGCCCAGTTGCTCGACCATCAGGATGATCACGTCGGCGTCGCAGTCCAGGCGCATTTCATGCAGCTTCTGCACGTGGCCGGACTCTTCGCCCTTGCGCCACAGTTTGCCACGCGAACGCGACCAGTAGATGGCACGCTGCTCGGCGGCAGTCAGGCTCAGGGCCTCGCGGTTCATCCAGGCCATCATCAGCACGCGCCCGGTCTTGTGGTCCTGGGCGATCGCCGGTACCAGGCCATCGCTGTTCCAGTTGATCTCGTCCAGCCAGTCTTTCATGTTCGACTCCAAAATAGGCCACGGTCCCGCACCGATGCCACCTGCTAGTGTGCCAGCCACGCAGCAGGCTGGCTATCGGCGCACGATCAGGTAAAGGCCCCCGGCCAGCATCAGCCAGGCCGGCCAGGCTGCCGGGGCGCTGAGGCTCACGGCGCCTGCGGCGAGGGTTGCGCCGCCCGCCAGCAGGCCGGCACCGAGCAGGCGCAGGGCCCAGCGATCGCGCTGCTGCCAGGGTGGCGGCGGGTCGTTCAGGTGCGGTTGCGACATGCGTTCGAGCAGGTCGCGGGTCATGCCGGCCAAGTGCGGCAGTTGCTCGACCTGGCTGTGCAGATTCTGCAGCACGTTTTTCGGGCTGACCCGCTCGCGCATCCAGCGCTCCAGAAACGGCTGGGCGGTGCTCCACAGGTCCAGGTCAGGGTACAGCTGACGGCCCAGGCCTTCGATGTTGAGCAGGGTCTTCTGCAGCAGCACCAGTTGCGGCTGCACTTCCATGTTGAAGCGCCGCGCGGTCTGGAACAGGCGCATCAGCACCTGGCCGAAGGAAATATCCTTTAACGGTTTTTCGAAGATCGGCTCGCACACGGTGCGGATCGCCGCCTCGAATTCGTTGAGCTTGGTCTGCGCCGGTACCCAGCCCGAGTCGATGTGCAACTGGGCCACGCGACGGTAGTCACGCTTGAAGAAGGCGAACAGGTTGCGTGCCAGGTAGTCCTGGTCCTCGGGGGTGAGGCTGCCCACGATGCCGCAGTCGATCGCGATGTACTGCGGGCTCCACGGCTTGACGGTGCTGACGAAGATGTTGCCCGGGTGCATGTCGGCGTGGAAGAAGCTGTCGCGAAACACCTGGGTGAAGAAGATCTCGACGCCGCGCTCGGCCAGCAGCTTCATGTCGGTGCGCTGGTCGGCCAGGGTGGCAAGGTCAGTGACCTGCACGCCATAGATTCGCTCCATCACCAGCACCTTGGGCCGGCACAGGTCCCAGTACACCTGGGGCACGTACATCATCTCCGAGCCTTCGAAGTTGCGTCGCAGCTGGCTGGCGTTGGCCGCCTCGCGCAGCAGGTCGAGCTCGTCGTAGATGGTCTTCTCGTAATCGTTGACCACCTCTACCGGGTGCAGCAGGCGGGCATCGGCCGACACCCGCTCGGCGCCGCGGGCGATCAGGAACAGCCAGGCCAGGTCCTGCGCGATGATCGGCTTGAGGCCTGGGCGCACCACCTTGACCACCACCTCCTCGCCGCTCTTGAGGCGCGCCGCGTGCACCTGGGCCACCGAGGCCGAGGCCAGCGGTTCGACGTCGAAGCGGCTGAAGATCTCGCCCACCTTGGCGCCGAGCTGCGATTCGATCAGCGCCACGGCCTTTTGCGGGTCGAAGGGCGGCACGCGGTCCTGCAACAGCATCAGCTCGTCGGCGATGTCGGCGGGCAGCAGGTCGCGGCGGGTGGAGAGCAACTGGCCGAACTTGATGAAGATCGGGCCCAGGTCCTGCAGCGCCAGGCGCAGGCGCGCGCCACGGCTCAGGGGCGACGGCTTGCGCGGCAGCCAGCGCCAGGGCATGGCGAAGCGCAGGGTCATCAGCCACCAGGGCAGGGGCAGGTCGAACAGCAGGTCATCGAGACGGTAGCGGATCACGACGCGCTGGATGCGCAACAGACGGCGGACGGCAAGCAGCTTCATGCGTTATCGCTGGATTCAAGGGATCGGGCAAGGCGCGCAATGCGTGCCTCGAGGCGTTCTACATCGATTTTCAGGGCATCGAGCTCGGCGAAGCGCGCTTCGGCCTCGCGCTGGCCGACCAGGGTGCGGGCCTCTTCGGCCAGGTATTGGCCAAGGTTCTGGTTGAGGCTGGCCAGGCCCTGGCGGGTCCAGCGCGCGCGGCTGCGCAGGTGGCCGCCGATCAGCTGGGTGGCGACCGGGCCGAGCCAGCGCGAGAGTTCGTACTCCCAGTCCAGCTCCAGGTCCTGCAGCACGCCGACCAGGTCGAGCAGCACCGCGCTGTCGCCTTCGAGTTCCACCTGCGGGCTGTGCAGCACCGCCGGCTTGTCCTGGCTCAGGGCCAGTTGCAGTAGGCTGCTGGCCGGTGCACGCAGGGTGCAGTCGGCCTCGGTTTCCCAGTGGCTGGCGAGCATCAGGCCTTCATCGCCGGGCAGGATGTACAACTGCAGCGCCGGCTGGCGGCAGTCGATGGCAATGATCTTGCCCTCGAGCGCAGCCAGGCGCGGCAGCGCAGTGCTGTCCATGCGCAACACACGGTTGAGACCGTGTTCGACGCTGGCGAGCAGCCCGGCCAGCAACATCAGGGTTTGATACCGCGGTGCAGGGCCACGATACCGCTGGTCATGTTGTGGTAGGTGACGCGGTCGAAACCGGCGTCGACCATCATGGCCTTGAGGGTTTCCTGGTCGGGGTGCATGCGGATCGATTCGGCGAGGTAGCGGTAGCTGTCCGCGTCGTTGGTGATCAGCTTGCCGGCCAGCGGCATGAAGGCGAACGAGTAGGCATCGTAGACCTTGGACATCAGCTTGTTGGTCGGCTTGGAGAACTCCAGCACCAGCAGGCGGCCGCCCGGCTTGAGCACGCGCAGCATCGAGCGGATCGCGTCGTCCTTGTGGGTCACGTTGCGCAGGCCGAAGGCGATGGTCACGCAGTCGAAATGGTTGTCGGGGAAGGGCAGCTTCTCGGCGTCGGCCTGGACGAACTCGATGTTGCCGGCCACGCCCTTGTCGAGCAGGCGGTCACGACCGACCTTGAGCATCGAGGCGTTGATGTCGGCCAGTACCACCTGGCCGGTGGGGCCGACCAGCTGCGAGAACTTGCGCGCCAGGTCGCCGGTGCCGCCGGCGATGTCGAGCACGCGGTTGCCAGGGCGCACGCCCGACAGCTCGATGGTGAAGCGCTTCCACAGGCGGTGCATGCCGCCGGAGAGCACATCGTTCATCAGGTCGTACTTGGCGGCCACCGAGTGAAAGACTTCGGCGACTTTCTCGGCCTTCTGGCTTTCGGGGACATCCTTGTAGCCGAAGTGGGTGGTGGGTTCGGCGTGTTCGCCTTTGCGCTGGTCGTTCATATCGCTTCACCGGAAAAAATTACTGGCCATTCTAGGGCGTGCGGCTGCATTTGTCTTGGCGGGGTGTGTCGCAGGCGGAGGCAGGGGCATAATGGGAGTATGCCCTTCTAGCCAGGATTGATTGAATGACCCAGATCAGCGTCGAACGCAAACACAGCCTGGGGCGCGCAGCGGCCCGGGAAAAGGCCGAAGCCCTGGTGGACAAGCTGACCCGCGAGTACGACCTCAAGGCGCAGTGGAACGGTGACCGGGTAGAGGTCAGGCGCAGCGGTGCCAATGGCAGCATCGATATCGGCGACGACAGCATCCGGGTGGAGTTGAAGCTCGGGATGATGCTGTCGATGATGGGCGGCACGATCAAGGCCGAGATCGAGCGGGCCCTGGACAAGGCCCTGGCCTGAAACCGCTGTAGCGGGTCAAGCGGCTTCCGCAGGTTCACTGCAGGCCCTGTGGGCGCGGGCTTGATCCGCGACAGGGGCCTTCGCTGCACAGCAAATCCTGCCCTTAGGGTGAGGATTCTAATTTTTCCCCCTACCTTTGTGCCCAAGCCCAACTTTCACGGGCGTAACTCCATTTCCGTTCAAGCGTGAGGTGCAGAGCATGGCCAAAGTGACCCTGAAGAAAATCGACGACGCCCCGGGCAAGGCCCTGGGCGAGGTGCGCGGCTACGCGCGCAAGATCTGGCTGGCAGGCCTGGGGGCCTACACCCGGGTCGGGCAGGAGGGCGCCGAGTACCTCAAGGAGCTGGTCAAGGCCGGCGAAACCGTGGAGAAAAAAGGCAAGAAACGCCTCGACCACGAACTCGATGCCGCCAACAGCGAGATCCAGTCCGCCAGGCAGGAACTGGGCAGCGTGAAGGGCAAGGTCGAAGTTCAGCTGGATAAAATCGAAAAGGCTTTCGACACACGGGTCGCCAGCGCCTTGAATCGCATCGGCATTCCGTCTAAACATGACGTGGAGGCACTTTCTGCCAAGCTCGAAGAGCTGACGCTGTTGCTCGATCGTGTCGCACGCAAACAATAAGGAGAGCGGGATGGCTGGCAAAAAGACAACTGAGAAAGAGAGCAGCTCCTGGGTCGGGGGGATCGAAAAGTATTCCCGCAAGATCTGGCTGGCTGGTTTGGGTATCTACTCCAAGATCGATCAGGACGGCAGCAAGCTTTTCGAAACCCTGGTCAAGGACGGTGAGAAAGCTGAAAAGCAGGCCAAGGGCAGCGTCAACTCGGCCAAGGCCAGTGCCAAGTCTGCGACCTCGCGCGTAGGCGACGTGAAAGACCGCGCACTGGGCAAGTGGAGCGAACTCGAAGAGGCTTTCGACAAGCGCCTGAACAGTGCCATCTCGCGCCTGGGCGTGCCCAGCCGCAATGAGGTCAAGGCACTGCACCAGCAGGTCGACACCCTGACCAAGCAGATCGAGAAACTGACCGGTGCCTCGGTCAAGTCGGTCTCGGCCAAGGCGCCGGCCAAGCCACTGGCCAAGGCAGCACCGAAAGCGGCGGCCAAGCCTGCGGCCAAAACTGCGGCGGCCAAACCGGCAGCGGCCAAGCCAGCAGCCAAGCCGGCCGCGGCGAAAACCGCAGCCGCCAAGCCTGCAGCGAAAGCGGCGGCCAAATCTGCCGCAAAACCTGCCGCCAAGCCGGCAGCAGCGAAAAAGCCAGCGGTGAAGAAAGCCCCGGCCAAGCCTGCTGCAGCCAAGCCCGCAGCGGCCAAACCGGCAGCGCCAAGTGCCAGTGCGGCACCGGCGCCAAGCCCGGCGGCCACTGCGGCGCCAGCCGCGTCGGCAGCACCAGCACCTTCGAGCCCGGCCAGCCAGGCCTGACTCGAGGCAGCTGTACAGAAAACGCCCGGCCTGTGTGCCGGGCGTTTTTATGTGGGGTGCCTGTGCTGGCCTCATCGCCGGCAAGGCCGGCTCCTACAGGTAGCGCGCCGTCTGTAGGAGCCGGCCTTGCCGGCGAAGCTCTTCAGCCTTCCAGGTACCTCAAGGCCAGTTGCTCCGCCGCCAGGCGTGACTCCACCTCCAGGTGCGGCGCCACCAGCATCATCACCTGGTACACCACGATCCCGACCTCGCCCTCGCGCGCCAGAATCCGCTGGTAGTCCAGCGAGAACAGCAAGGTCATGCTGATCTGCTCCACCAGTTGCCCCAGTGCGCGGGTATCGCTGGTCACCTGCCCATGCGCCTTGAGGCTCGCCAGCAATGCCGCCAGCGTGCGCTTGAGCGCATTGAGCAGGGTGCGCATGCCCCGCGCCAGCTTGGGCAGGCGCCCGGTAAGGTTGGACAGGTCCTGGAACAGAAAGCGGTACTGCGCCATGCGCTCCACGATCAGGTGCAGGAACAGCCAGTAGTCCTCGGCATCCAGGCGCACCTCCAGGGGCGGGTCGAGCAGGGGCGTCAGCTCCTCCTCGAAACGCTCGAACAGGCCCAGCACCAGCGGCTCCTTGCCGTGGAAGTGGTAGTACAGGTTGCCCGGGCTGATGCCCATCTCGTTGGCGATTTCCAGCGTCGAGACATTCGGCTCGCCCTGACGATTGAACAGGTGCAGGGCGCACTCCAGGATACGGTCGCGGGTCTTCATCCGTTCTTCTTGCTCAGCGCACCAGCACGTAGGTGCCGGGTGCGGGGTCCATGGGAGGGTAATTGGCGCTGCCCAGCGACAGGCGGGTTTCGCGCTGCGCACCGGAGCGCGCCTGTATCCAGTCGAGCCACTGCGGCCACCAGCTGCCCTCGACCTTCTGCGCATCGTGGTACCAGGCCCGCGGGTCGCTGCTCAGCCTGGGGTTCTCGACAAAATGCGCCTTGGGGTGGCCCGGCGGGTTGAGGATGCTCTGCACATGCCCGCTGTTGGCCAGCACGAAGCGCCGTTCGCCGCCCAGCAGCAGGGCCGAGCGGTACACCGCGTCCCACGGGGTGATGTGGTCGTTGCTGCCGGCCACGTGGAAGCTGTCCACCGTGACCTTGTGCAGGTCGATCGGCGTGCCGCACACCTCGAGGCCGTCGGCGTGCGTCAGCGGGTTGAATTTGAAGAAGTCCAGCAGATCGCCGTGCAGCGCGGCCGGCAGGCGGCTGTTGTCGTTGTTCCAGTACAGGATGTCGAATGCCGGGGGCGCCTTGCCCAGCAGGTAGTTGTTGACGAAGTAGTTCCAGATCAGGTCGTTGGGGCGCATCCAGGCGAACACCCGTGCCATCTCGCGGCCCTCCAGCACGCCCTGCTGGTAGGAGCGGCGCTTGGCCGCCTCCAGGGTCTGCTCGTCGGCGAACAGGCTGGCGGGGCTGTCGAACTGGCTGTCGAGCAGGCTGACCAGGTAAGTGGCGCTGTGCACCCGGCGCATCTGGCGCTTGGCCTGCAGGTGGCCCTGCAGGGCCGCGATGGTCAACCCGCCGGCACAGGCGCCAAGCAGGTTGACGTCGCGGCTGCCGGTGATCGAGCGGCACACGTTCATGGCTTCCTCGACCGCCGCCACGTAGCTCGACAGGCCCCATTCGCGATGCCGGGCGTCGGGGTTGCGCCAGCTGATCATGAAGGTTTGCAGGCCGTTCTTGAGGGCGTACTGCACAAAGCTGTTGGTCGGGCTGAGGTCGAAGATGTAGAACTTGTTGATCTGCGGCGGCACCACCAGCAGGGGCCGGGCGTACTGTTTTTCGCTCATCGGGCGGTACTGGATCAGCTCCAGCAGCTCGTTGCGAAACACCACCGCGCCGGCGGTGCTGGCCAGGTTCCTGCCCACCTCGAAGGCGTCCGGGTTGACCTGGCGTGGCAGGCCGTCGTTGTGGCGCAGGTCGTCGAGCAGGTGGTTCAAGCCGCGCACCAGGCTCAGCCCGCCGGAGTTCAGCAGCTCCTTGACCGCCGCCGGGTTGAGCAGGGTGTTGCTGGGCGACATTGCATCGTTGAGCAGCGAGAACACGAAGTGCGCGCGGGCGCGGTCATCGTCGTCCAGCTGGCTCTCGTCGATCCACTGGCAGGTCTGCTGCTGCCAGGCCAGGTAGGCCTGCAGGCCGCGTCGGTACAGCGGGTTGAGCTGCCAGGCCGGGTCGTTGAAGCGGGTGTCGCGTGGCGAGGGCTGGTAGGGGGTATCGCCCAGCATCACGCGCCCCAGCTGGCCACCCAGCGCCAGCAGGTGGCGCGCCGTGTGCAGCGGGTGACGCAGGCCGTGGCGCCCCAGCTGGTGCACCGTCGACAGCAGGTCGCGACCGCGCAGGCCACTGATGGCGCTGCGCACGTTGAGATAGGCAGCGGGGGTCGGTACCCCGGGCTTCGCGGGCTTGTCTTTCATCCAGGCAACACTCCGTCGTCAGGCCATCAACCAATGTTTCAATGCAAGAGCGACACCAACCCGAACTGGCGCTGACATGCCCCGGCGCTCCTGCCGGGGGTGCAAGCGATAGAGGTGCTCAAGCGCTCGGGGCGGGCCGTGGATGCATGACGGCGCGTTGGCGCTCCTGCTGCAGGAATTTCATGATGATCGGGGCAACGGCTTCGGCCCGGGTGATCAGGAACAAGTGACCGTCGTCGATTATGTGTAGCTGGGCATTGGGAATTCGCCAGGCCAGCAGGCGCATATTGATCAGCGGGATCAGCGGGTCGTCGTCGCCGGCCAGCACCAGGGTCGGCTGCTGGATCTTGTGCAGCCAGTGAATGCTGGTCCAGCCCATGCCGGCGAACAGCTGCCAGTAATAGCCCAGCTTGCCCGAGGAACGCACCTTGGCCGCATGCGACGCGGCCAGGTTCGGGTCGCGGCGAAAGGCCCCGCCGTAGATTTCCGGGGCGATGCGGATCACGTGGGACGGCTGTATGTAGCGCCTGGGGCTGGCCATCAGCCACAGCACCCGCGGCTTGCCCGGCACCATCACCGCACCGGCGGCGGTGGCCGCCAGCACCAGCTTCTTGCAGCGCTCGGGGTAATCGTGGGCGAACTGCTGGGCCAGCGCTCCGCCCCACGACACGCCGATGGCATTGACCTGCCCGTAGTCGAGGTAGTCGAGCATGCGCGCCGTCAGCTTGGCCAGCCCGGGGAAGCGGTAGGGCCGGCGCGGTGTCGACGAACCGCCCACGCCGGGCACGTCGAAGGCGATCACTTCAAGGTCCGGGTCCAGCGCATCGATGAACGGGAACACCAGCTCCAGGTTGGCGCCGATACCGTTGAAGATCAGCAGCGGCGTGAGGTGCGGCTTGCCGGGGCGAACGGCCGTGCGGATGGACTGGCCATCGAGCTCGACGGTTCTGAAGAGGTACGGTTGCGGCATGCGCGAGCCCTGTCGTGAGTAGCAGCGCCGCCTTGCCTGCGGCGGCGCCGGGTGTTTTCAGCGTTCGTGGACGTAGGTGCCGGGCGACGCTTCGGCGCTCGGGTAGGCCTTGTTGCCCAGCTTGGCGGGTGCCGGCTTGAGTGCGCCGGAGCGCTCGGCCAGCCATGCCTGCCAGTACAGCCACCAGGAATCGGTGTGCTTGGTGGAGTTCTCCTGCCAGTCGTCGGCCTGGGCCGGCATCTCGCTGCTGGTCATGTAGCGCGACTTGGGGTTGCCCGGCGGGTTGAGGATGCTCTGGATATGCCCGCTGTTGGACAGCAGGAACTCGACCTTGCCGCCGAACAGCTGCGCCGACTTGTAGCAGGACTTCCATGGGGTGATGTGATCGTTGGTGCCGGCCACGCTGAAGATGTCGGTGGTGACCTGGCTCAGGTCGATCGGCGTGCCGCACACTTCCAGTGCACCGGGACGCACCAGCGGGTTGTTCTTGAACATTTCGATCAGGTCGCCGTGGAAGGCGGCGGGCAGGCGCGTGGTGTCGTTGTTCCAGAACAGGATGTCGAACACCGGCGGCTCGTTGCCGAGCAGGTAGTTGTTGACCCAGTAGTTCCATATCAGGTCGTTGGGGCGCATCCAGGCGAACACCTTGGCCATGTCGCGGCCTTCGAGCACACCGGCCTGGTAGGAATGGCGCTTGGCCGACTCCAGGGTCTGCTCGTCGACGAACAGCGCCACCTGGGTGTCGAGGGTGGTGTCGAGCACGCTCACCAGCAGGGTCAGGGCATTGACCTTCTTCTCGCCCAGTGCCGCGTAGTGGCCCACCAGCGCGGTGCAGGTGATGCCGCCGGAGCAGGCACCGAGCATGTTCAGGTCCTTGCTGCCGGTGATAGCCAGCACCACGTCGACGGCCTCCTTGAGCGCATCGATGTAGGTCGACAGGCCCCACTCGCGCTGGGACTTGTTGGGGTTGCGCCAGCTCACGATGAAGGTCTGCACCGTGGAGCGCAGGCAGAAGCGCGCCAGGCTCTTTTCCGGGCTGAGGTCGAAGACGTAGAACTTGTTGATCTGCGGCGGTACCACCAGCAGCGGCTTTTCGTGCACCTGCTCGGTGATCGGGCGGTACTGGATCAGCTCCAGCACGTCGTTGCGAAATACCACGGCGCCCTCGGTGGTGGCCAGGTTCTTGCCCACCTCGAAGGCGTCCATGTTGACCTGGCTGGGCATGCCGCCGTTGTGCACCATGTCCTTGGCCAGGTGCGACAGGCCGTCGAGCAGGCTCTTGCCACCGGTTTCGAAGAACCGCTTGACCGCTGCCGGGTTGGCCGCGCTGTTGGTGGGGGCCATGGCCTCGGTCATCAGGTTGATGACGAAGTGCGCGCGGCTGATGTCCTGCTCCGACAGGTTGCTGTTGCCGATCCAGTCGTGCAGTTCCTTGCGCCAGGCCAGGTAGGTCTGCAGGTAGCGGCGGTACAGCGGGTTCTGGCTCCAGGCCGGGTCGCTGAAGCGGCGGTCGTCGCCCTCCGGCTGTAGGCCGGACTTGCCGAAGATCACGTCCTTGAGCTGCAGGCCGAAATGCGCGACGTGCTTGGCACTGTGCAGCGGTTGCTTGATGGCCTGACGCAGCACCATCCGGGCCGAAGACAGCAAATCCTTTCGGCGCAGGCCAATGATGGGGCTCAGGCCCAGGGTGTTTTCAGAGGCTTGGCGCTGCAGGTCATCGTTGTTCTTGTTACTCATCTACGACGCTCCGTTGTCCTGAGACGAGTACCGGCTGGGCTGTGGGCGTTGCACAGACGAATGCCCGGTACTACTGCTCGGGTGACCAGTGATAACGAACTGCGGTCCTGCGACCGGATGCGCGACGGTGATGAGCCCTGCGGGTTTATGCGTGTGAAGACAACCTGCTTTCGCTCGCGACCTCGGCATACCGGCCAGACCCTGCATCAACCCGCCCATGCAGGGTACTTGCCATATCCATTGGTTACCCGACTTTCATGGAATGCGCAAGCCGGCCAATCGCTGGCCGGCGCACGGGCATTCAAGCAAATAGAATTAGAAAATGCGCTCTAAAACGCCGGAGTGCCGGGCTAGAGCATCAGCTTGACGATCGACTCGGAAGGGTCGCGGGATTTGCCGGCCTTGGCCAGTTCGTCGAGGTACTCGGCCCACAGCTGGTCCTGGCGCAGGCACAGCTGTTCGAGGTATTCCCAGGTGAACAGGCCGCTGTCGTGGCCGTCGTCGAAGGTGAGCTTGAGCGCGTACTGCCCGGCGGGCTCGAGCTGGCTCAGGCCGACGCCGAGCTTGCCAAATTGTAAGATCGGATTGCCGTGGCCCTGGACCTCGGCGGAAGGGGAGTGCACGCGCAGAAATTCGGCGGGCAGGTGATACACCTCGTCGGGCCCGTAGGTCAGGCTCAGGGTCTTGGAGGCTTTGTGCAGATTGATGGCGGTAGGCAGACGGGGCATGGCTATAAGGCTCTTGGGCTTCAAGCTGCAAGCTACAAGCTGCAGGAGAAGGCGTCCAGCACCTCCGGCCTGCAGCTCGCCGCTTGCCGCTGAGCTACAGAATGTAGCGCGACAGATCTTCGTTCTGTGCCAATTCGCCCAGGTGGCTGTTGACGTACTCGGCGTCGATGCGGATCGGCGCTTCGCTGTGGGCGCTGGCCAGGTCGCCGGCGCTGAACGACACCTCTTCGAGCAGGCGCTCGAGCAGGGTGTGCAGGCGACGGGCACCGATGTTCTCGGTCTTCTCGTTGACCTGCCAGGCAATCTCGGCCAGGCGCTTGATGCCGTCGGCAGCGAACTCGATGTTCAGCCCCTCGGTCTTGAGCAGCTCGCGGTACTGCTCGGTGAGCGAGGCATGCGGTTCGCTGAGGATGCGCTCGAAGTCTTCCGGGCTCAGGGCCTTGAGTTCGACACGGATCGGCAGACGACCCTGCAGCTCGGGCACCAGGTCGCTCGGCTTGCTCAGGTGGAACGCACCGGAGGCGATGAACAGGATGTGGTCGGTCTTGACCATGCCCAGCTTGGTATTGACCGTGCAACCTTCGATCAGCGGCAGCAGGTCGCGCTGCACGCCCTCACGGGACACATCGGCGCCACCGACGTTGCCGCGCTTGGCTACCTTGTCGATCTCGTCGATGAACACGATACCGTGCTGCTCGACCGCCTCGAGGGCCTTGGCCTTGAGTTCTTCCTCGTTGACCAGGCGCCCGGCTTCCTCGTCGCGCACCAGCTTGAGCGCTTCCTTGACCTTGAGCTTGCGGCTCTTCTTCTTGCCCTTGCCCATGTTGGCGAACAGGTTCTGCAGCTGGTTGGTCATCTCTTCCATGCCCGGCGGCGCGGAAATGTCGACGCCGACCGCTTCGGCCACCTCGATCTCGATTTCCTTGTCGTCCAGCTGGCCTTCACGCAGGCGCTTGCGGAACAGCTGGCGGGTGTTGGAATCGCTGCTGTTGACCGGGTCTTCGTTGAAGCCGGTGCGGGCCGGTGGCAGCAGCGCATCGAGGATGCGCTCTTCGGCGGCGTCTTCGGCACGGTGGCGCACGCGCACGATCTCCTGCTCGCGCAGCAGCTTGATCGCGGCGTCGGCCAGGTCGCGGATGATCGACTCGACGTCACGGCCCACATAGCCCACTTCGGTGAACTTGGTGGCTTCGACCTTGATGAACGGCGCGTTGGCCAGCTTGGCCAGGCGACGGGCGATTTCGGTCTTGCCCACGCCGGTGGGGCCGATCATCAGGATGTTCTTGGGGGTGACTTCCACGCGCAGCTCTTCGGGCAGCTGCATGCGGCGCCAGCGGTTGCGCAGGGCGATGGCGACGGCGCGCTTGGCATCGTCCTGGCCGATGATGTGGCGGTTGAGTTCGTGGACGATTTCGCGGGGGGTCATGGACATAATGGTCGATGGTCCTGTGGGCAAGTGTTCAGCGTGGAAAAGCCCGACCGTCGGGGTCGGGCGCCAGAACAGCTGAATTACTCGGCCAGGTCCTGCTCCTCGATGGTCAGGTTGTGGTTGGTGAACACGCAGATGTCGCCGGCGATGTTCAGTGCGGTCTCGGCGATTTCGCGAGCCGACAGGTCGGTTTTCTGCAGCAGGGCGCGGGCGGCGGCCTGGGCGTAGGCGCCGCCGGAGCCCATGGCGATCAGGCCGTCTTCGGGTTCGACGACGTCACCGTTGCCGGTGATGATCAAGGAGGCGTTCTTGTTGGCCACGGCCAGCATGGCTTCCAGACGGCTCAGCGAGCGGTCGGTACGCCATTCCTTGGCCAGCTCGACGGCGGCGCGAATGAGGTGGCCCTGGTGTTTTTCGAGCTGGCCTTCGAAGCGCTCGAACAGGGTGAAGGCGTCGGCGGTGGCACCGGCGAAGCCGGCGATGACCTGGCCGTGGTACAGGCGACGAACCTTCTTGGCGTTGCCTTTCATCACGGTATTGCCGAGGGAAACCTGGCCGTCGCCGCCCATGACGACTTTGCCGTGGCGACGAACTGAAACGATGGTGGTCAAGGGAGAGTCTCCACGCAGCGAGGCGAAAATGCCTGATGCAGACTCATATGGGGGTGGGGGGAAAGATTTCAACCTTTGCGGCCCCTTCGCCGGCAAGCCGGCTCCTACCGGTAGGAGCCGGCCTTGCCGGCGAAGGGTTTGACTCAGGCTTCGTGGCTGATGTGCCCGTCAACCAGGGTGTAACGCACCGCACCCGGCAGGCAGTGCCCGATGAACGGGCAGTTTTCGCCCTTGGAGCGCCATTGTTCGCCAGCCACGGTCGAGGCCTGCGGGTCGAACAGCACCAGGTCTGCCGCCGCACCCACCTGCAACTGCCCGGCCGGCAGGCGCAGGGCCGCCGCAGGGCCTGCAGACAAACGCTGCAACAAGGTTGCCAGGTCGAGCAGGCCGTCCTCGACCAGTGTCATCGCCAGCGGCAGCAGCAACTCGACGCTGCTGATGCCTGGTTCGGTGGCACCGAACGGCGCCAGCTTGGCGTCGCGCTCATGCGGCTGGTGATGGCTGGAAATCGCCTGGATCACGCCCCGCTTGACCGCATCACGCAGGCCGTCGCGGTCGGCGCGGGTGCGCAGCGGCGGTTGCACGTGGTACAGGCTGGAGAAGTCGCGCAGCGCCTCGTCGGTGAGGATCAACTGGTACAGCGCCACATCCGCCGTCACCGGCAGGCCGCGGGCCTGGGCCTGTTCGATCAGCTTGGCACCCCGGGCGCTGGTCAGCTGGCTGAAGTGCGCACGCACGCCGGTCTGTTCCACCAGCAGCAGGTCGCGGGCCAGGGCCACGGTCTCGGCGGTTTCCGGAATGCCCGGCAGGCCGAGGAAGCTGGCCATCGCGCCCTCGTGGGCGAGGCCGCCCTGGGCCAGGTCGCGGTCCTGGGAATGGAAGATCACCGTTAGGTCGAAGGTGGCCGCGTAGTCCAGCGCGCGGGCCAGGGTGCGGGTGTTGGTGAAGCTGTTCAGGCCGTTGCCGAAGGCCACGCAGCCGGCATCGCGCAGGGCGATCAGCTCGGCCAGTTGCTCGCCTTCCAGGCCCTTGCTCAAGGCGCCGATCGGGTACACCTTGCTGTGCCCGGCTTCACGGGCGCGGTCCAGGATCAGCTCGGTGACTGCCGAGGTGTCGAGCACCGGCCGGGTCTGCGGCGGGCAGCACAGGCTGGTCACGCCACCGGCGGCGGCGGCGCGGGTTTCGCTGGCGATGCTGCCCTTGCGGCTGTAGCCGGGCTCGCGCAGGGCAACGCTCAGGTCGACCAGGCCGGGCGCGGCCACCAGGCCGGTGGCGTCCAGGGTACGGGCGGGCTTGAAGCCGGCCGGGGCAGCGCCGATGGCGACGATCTTGCCGGCGTCGATGTGCAGGTCGCCGACCTGGTCCAGGCCGCTGGTTGGGTCGATGACACGGGCGCCGAGGATACTCAGGCTCACTGGGCGTTCTCCTGCTCGAATTGACGTTGCGCGGTCTGCCCGCTCATGGCCATGGACAACACCGCCATGCGCACGGCGATGCCGTAGGTGACCTGGTTGAGGATCACCGAGTGGGCGCCGTCGGCCACGGCCGACTCGATTTCCACGCCACGGTTGATCGGGCCGGGGTGCATCACGATGGCATCGGGCTTGGCCCCGGCCAGGCGTGCGGTGGTCAGGCCGAACAGGCGGTAGAACTCGCCCTCGCTGGGCAGCAGGCCGCCGGTCATGCGCTCACGCTGCAGGCGCAGCATGATCACCACGTCGACGTCCTTCAGGCCTTGCTCCAGGTCGGTGTAGACCTTCACGCCGTACTGCTCGATGCCGATCGGCAGCAGGGTCTTGGGGCCGATCACGCGGATGTCCGGGCAACCCAGGGTTTTCAGCGCGAGCATGTTCGAGCGCGCCACCCGCGAGTGCAGGATGTCGCCGACGATGGCCACCGAGAGGTTCTCGAAGCCGCCCTTGTGGCGACGAATGGTCAGCATGTCGAGCATGCCCTGGGTCGGGTGCGCGTGGCGCCCGTCGCCACCGTTGATGATCGCCACCTCCGGGCACACGTGCTCGGCGATGAAGTGCGCGGCGCCCGAGTCGGCGTGGCGCACCACGAACATGTCGGCGGCCATGGCTTCAAGGTTGCGCAGGGTGTCGAACAGGGTCTCGCCCTTGCTGGTGGAGGAGGTCGACACGTTCAGCGTGATCACGTCGGCCGACAGCCGCTGGGCGGCCAGTTCGAAGGTGGTGCGGGTACGCGTGGAGTTCTCGAAGAACACGTTGCACACGGTCTTGCCGCGCAGCAGCGGGACTTTCTTGACCGCACGCGCGCCGACTTCGAGAAACGAGTCGGCCGTGTCGAGAATTTCGGTCAGCAGTTCGCGGGGCAAACCGTCGAGCGAGAGGAAGTGGCGCAGCTGGCCCTGGTCATTGAGCTGCAGCGGGCGCTTGGCGTCGATTGGCGTCATCGCGGGGGACTCTTAAAGGGCGGAAGCGGAAGCGAGGTCCTGGCGCTCGAGTTCGAGCGGCGCGGGGCCGGACAATTTTACCCGTTCATGGGCTTGCAGCGACAGGGTGGCGCCCACCACGTTCGGCCGGATCGGCAGTTCGCCGGCATCCAGGTCCAGCAGACACACCAGGGTCACGCTGGCCGGGCGGCCATAGTCGAACAGTTCGTTGAGGGCGGCGCGGATGGTGCGCCCGCTCATCAGCACGTCGTCCACCAGTACCAGGTGCTGGCCTTCGATCTCGAACGGCAGCTCGGACGGGCGCACCTGCGGGTGCAGGCCGTTCTGGCTGAAGTCGTCGCGGTAGAACGACACGTCGAGGGTGCCCAGCGGCGAATCGCTGCCCAGCTCGGCCAGCAGCGCCTGGGCCACCCATACGCCGCCGGTGCGGATGCCGATGAAGCGTGGTTCGGCGATGGCGCGGCGTTGCAGGTGGGCGCGAAGGTCAACGGCCATCTGCCGGATCAGTTCGGCGGGGTTGGGTAGGCTCATGCTTGCTCCTCAAGAGGCCGGGGCAGAGAGCTGGCCCGGCGTGTAACCGATGGTCGGGTTCAGGCCTGTTCGGCGTGGGCGTCGAGCCAGCCTTGCAGCAGCAGGGCGGCGGCAATCGCGTCCACCGGGTTGTCGCGGTAGCTGCCGCGTTGGCCGCCACGGGCCATGCGTTCGCCCTTGGCCTCGAAGGTGGTCAGGCGCTCGTCGTGGGTGTAGGCCGGCACGTTGAAGCGGCCGTTCAGGCGTCGGGCGAACTTCTCGGCGCGCGCGCTCATTTCGCTGGGCGTGCCGTCCATGTTCAGCGGCAGGCCGACGACTACCGCGTCGGGTTGCCATTCCTTGAACAGTTTTTCCACCTGGGCCCAGTCGGGTGCGCCGTTCTGCGCCTTCAGGGTGCACAGCTCGCGGGCCTGGCCGGTGATCACCTGGCCGACGGCGACGCCGATCTGCTTGGTGCCGTAGTCGAAGCCCAGCAGCAGTTTGAGCGCCGCCATCAGGCGTGCCCCGCCTGGCTGGTGAGCAGGCTGAGGTTGATGCCCAGGCTGGCTGCGGCGGCTTCGAGGCGTTGCTCGCAGGCCATGCCGAAGATGATCTCGGGGTCGAACGGGCAGTTGAGCCAGGCGTTGTCAGCCAGTTCCGCTTCCAGCTGCCCGGCTTCCCAGCCGGCGTAGCCCAGGGTGATCAGGCTCTGCGCCGGGCCCACGCCGTCGGCGATGGCGAACAGCACGTCCTGCGAGGTCGACAGGGCCAGCCCGTCGAGCTGGACGGTGGCCTGGAAGGTCTTGTCGTTGGTGTGCAGCACAAAACCGCGGTCGGTCTGTACCGGGCCGCCGATATGGATAGGCACGTGGATGCAGCGTGCCGGCGGCTCGGTGTCCGGGCGCAGCTGCTCGAGGATATCGGCCAGGTTCAGCTCCTGCGGGCGATTGACCACCAGCCCCATGGCACCGTTGGCATTGTGCTCGACGATGTAGGTCAGGGTGTGGGCAAAGTTCGGGTCGGCCATGTGCGGCATGGCAATCAGGAACTGATGCTTGAGGTAACTCGGGCTGAGGTTTTTCATGGGGGTTAGTGTGGCGGCGAGCGGGCGGGCTGACAAGGTGCTGGTGGCATCAGATGGGGCAACAGGGGGCTGGGGGCGAGCCAACAAGGCTGGTAGCGCTCATCCAACAGACGATGGCGCGTTGAAACCCATGTAGGAGCCGGCCTTGCCGGCGAAGCGCCGCGCGGGCGGCGCTCGGTTTCAAGGGCGCCGCAAATGCATTGGCTGGCACCTGGTGGATTACCCTGATTTTCGGCCGGACCTTTTTGGGTAAATCGTAATCGCCTGGCGTGGAATCGCATCAGGGCCTGTAGGTGCATGCCTTGGGCTCACCAGCGTACTCAAGATCGAGCGCCGCCCGCGCGGCGCTTCGCCGGCAAGGCCGGCTCCTACATTGACTGCAACGCGCCATGGCCTGTTGGATCAGCGTTGTTAGCTCGGCTTCAGACCTTGGTGGCCATGTGCAAGCGCCTCAGTTGCTCGACAACCGATCCCCGCGCGCAAAGCGCCAGGTACGCACGATCTCCAGCCGATCGATATCCGACAGGTCTCCGGTAAACGGCGCAAACGGCGCCGCCAGCCTCACGATGCGCTGCGCCGCCTGGTCCAGCAGCGGCTGCCCGGAAGATTCGAGCACCAGCACCTCGTACAGCGAACCGTCATGGTTGATCGACACCAACAGGCGCAAACTGCCGTAGATCTGCTGGCGGCGGGCCTCGTCCGGGTAGTTGAGGTTGCCGATGCGCTCGACCTTCTTGCGCCATTCATCCTTGTACCAGGCGCCCTTGTCGCGCATGGTCGAAGCCGCGCTCAGGCGGTGGATGCGCGGGCGCTTGGCGTACAGCTGCTGTTCGTTGGCCAGCTCCGCCTCGAGGCTGGCGATCTGGCTGGACAGGTCGGCGCTGTCGAACGTCGGCGTGGCCGCCTTGGGTTGCACCTTGGGCTGCTGCTCCTTGGGTCGGGTCTCGACCTTCTGCGGCTTGGGCCTTGTGGTGGCCACCACTGCCTTGGGCGGGGCCGGCTGGGGCGCCACTTCGGGCTTCGCGGCCGGGGGCGGCGTCACCTTGTTGATCTTGCTGTCCTGGAACGGGGCAATCTCGGTGGTTTTGGGCACCGCCTTCTTGTCCAGCGTGCCGCTGCCCTGCTGGTTGTCCTGCGCCAGGTAATCGGCCTTCTTCGGCGGTGCCTCGCTCTTGAAGGTGGCCAGGGTGATTTCCATGGTGCGACGGATTTCTTCAGGCTTGGCGAAGGTAAACCCCAGGCCCAGGATCAGCGCCAGGTGCAGCAGCGCCGCCAGGAACAGGGTAAAGCCCAGCCGGTCCGCCGCGCGGACACGGGGCGGGGCAAAATCGGCAGGAAGGTCGGCAGGAAGCGTCATCGATTATCCAGCAGCCGGGGCAGGGCCGGCGCAGTGGGGTGCCAGTCGAGAATGGACCGGCATGATACCCCACAACGCGGGCCCGCCACTTGTCGGCGGTCAGCGTGCCTTGAGCTTGCGATCAATGGCGTCCATCAGCTGCGCGCCGATCTGCGTGCCGTAGGCGTTGTCGATTTCGCGGATGCAGGTGGGGCTGGTCACGTTGATTTCGGTCAGGTGCTCGCCGATCACGTCCAGGCCGACGAACAGCAGGCCCTTCTCGCGCAGGGTCGGGCCCACCTGGGCGGCGATCCAGCGGTCGCGCTCGGTCAGCTCGCGGGCCTCGCCACGACCGCCGGCGGCCAGGTTGCCGCGGGTTTCGCCGCTGGCCGGGATGCGCGCCAGGCAGTACGGCACCGGCTCGCCGTCGATCATCAGGATGCGCTTGTCGCCGTCCTTGATCGCCGGCAGGTAGGCCTGGGCCATGATCTGCTGGGTGCCCAGGGCGGTCAGGGTCTCGAGGATCACCGACAGATTGGGGTCGCCCACGCGGTGGCGGAAGATCGAGGTGCCGCCCATGCCGTTCAGCGGCTTGAGGATCACGTCGCCGTGCTTGGCGGCGAATTCGCGGATGATGTCCGGGCGCCGGCTCACCAGGGTTGGCGGCGTGCACTGCGGGAACAGCGTGGCGAACAGCTTCTCGTTGCAGTCGCGCAGGCTCTGCGGACGGTTGACCACCAGCACCCCGGCGGCCTCGGCCTGCTCCAGCAGGTAGGTGCTGTAGACGAACTCCATGTCGAAGGGCGGGTCCTTGCGCATCAGGATCACGTCCAGCTCGCTCAGCGCGGCGTCGGTCTCGGCCTCCAGCTCGAACCAGTGCTCGGGGTCGGCGAACACCTTGAGCGGGCGCATGCGGGCACGGGCCACGCCTTCGCTCTGGTACAGGTCGTGCTGCTCCATGTAGAACAGCGACCAGCCACGGGCCTGGGCGGCCAGCAACATGGCCAGCGAGCTGTCCTTCTTGTAGGAGATCTGCGCGATGGGGTCCATGACAATCCCGAGGCGAACGCTCATGGGGTATTTCCTCTCGGCGGCGTGCTGCCGCAGTGGCTCGAATTGAAGTGCGTCAGGGTGGCGCCCGGCGGGCTGGCGGTCAAGGGGAAACGTCAGCCGGCAGGCATCGGCGCTGGGCGCGGCGAGGCTCGATGGAATGCACCCCCAGAGTGTGCTAAAAAGGCCTGGCACGTGGCCTGCAAGGCCCTTCCAGGCGATGGTAGAGCAATTATGGTACAGCCCGACACGGCGTTGAAGGTGATGGTGATCGATGACTCCAAGACGATTCGCAGCACTGCCGAAAAGCTGCTGGGCGAAGCCGGTTGCGAAGTCGTCACCGCAGTCGACGGTTTCGACGCCCTGGGCAAGATCGTCGACCACACCCCGGGGATCATCTTCGTCGATGTGCTGATGCCGCGCCTCGATGGCTACCAGACCTGCCTGCTGATCAAGCAGAACAGCGCGTTCAAGGACATCCCGGTGATCATGCTGTCGTCGCGCGACGGCCTGTTCGACAAGGCGCTCAGCCGCCAGGTGGGCTCTGATCAATTTCTGACCAAACCTTTCAGCAAGGAAGAACTGCTGGATGCGATCCGCGCCCATGTGCCGGGTTTCGCCGCAGAAGAACAACCCGCACCCTGACGCCGCCGCCCTCCTGGCCGCGGCGTCATGCCTTTATTGGGGAACAGCATGGCCCGAGTTCTGATCGTCGACGATTCGCCGACCGAAATGTACAAACTGACCGGAATGCTCGAAAAGCACGGGCACCAGGTGCTCAAGGCCGAGAACGGCGCCGATGGCGTGGCCCTGGCCCGCCAGGAAAAGCCCGATGCGGTGCTGATGGACATCGTGATGCCCGGCATGAACGGCTTCCAGGCGACCCGTCAGTTGAGCAAGGACGACGTCACCAAGGGCATCCCGGTGATCATCGTCACCACCAAGGACCAGGAAACCGACAAGGTCTGGGGCCAGCGCCAGGGCGCCAGCGACTACCTGACCAAGCCGGTGGACGAAGACACCCTGATCCAGGTCCTGAACAAAGTTCTCAAGGCTTGACCACGCGGCGCATGGGCGAATCGCTGACCGCTTTCGAGCTGTTGCTCGAAATCGACCGGCGCTGTCGCCTGCTGGCGGCCGACCTGCCATTGCAGGAAACCCGCCTGCAGACCTGGAGCGGCATCGGCTTTCGCATGGCCGAGCACTGGTTCGTGGCGCCCATGGGCGAGGTCGCCGAAGTGCTGCAGGAACCCCGGCTCAGCCGCATTCCCGGGGTCAAGCCGTGGGTGGCGGGGGTGGCCAACCTGCGCGGGCGGCTGTTGCCGGTGATGGACCTGTGCGGTTTTCTCGGCCTGGGCCTGTCGGTGGTGCGCAAGCAGCGGCGGGTGCTGGTGCTGGACCACGAGGAACTGTTCGCCGGGCTGCTGGTGGACGAAGTGGTGGGCCTGCAGCACTTTGCCCTGCACGGCCTGGAGCTGTCGCCGCCGGCGCCGCTGCTGCCGGCTGCGGCCCCCTTCGTGCAGGGGCACTTTCAGCGCGAGCACTGCTGGGGCATTTTCAGCCCCTTCGCCCTGGCCCAGGCGCCAGGCTTTCTCGATGTGGCGTTGTAAAGGGATGCCAGACCTGTGACCAAGTTCAAGACCCGCCCCTCGGTACAAGGCTCGCGCAGCAGCGCGCAGATCGCCGCACTGTTCATCGTGCTGATCCTGTCGATCATTCTGCTGTTCGCCAACTTCGCCTACCTCAATACCCAGGCCAACTACGACAAGCAGTACATCGGCCATGCCGGCGAGCTGCGCGTGCTGTCCCAGCGCATCGCCAAGAACGCCACCGAGGCTGCCGCCGGCAAGGCCGTGGCGTTCAAGCTGCTCAACGATGCGCGCAACGATTTCGAACAGCGCTGGGGTTACCTGAAAAAAGGCGACCCGGCCACCGGCCTGCCGTCGGCCCCGGTGGCGGTACGCGGCGAGATGGATGCGGTGCAACGCGACTGGGAGAGCCTGCGCAAGAGCACCGACGCGATCCTGGCCAGCGAGCAGACCGTGCTGTCGCTGCACCAGGTGGCCGCGACCCTGGCCGAGACCGTGCCGCAGTTGCAGGTCGAGTACGAAAAGGTGGTGGAGATCCTGCTGCAAAGTGGCGCCCCCGCCAGCCAGGTGGCGGTGGCCCAGCGCCAGTCGCTGCTTGCCGAGCGCATCCTGGGCTCGGTCAACACCGTGCTGGCCGGCGACGACACCGCGGTGCAGGCCGCCGATGCCTTCGGCCGCGATGCCAGCCGCTTCGGCCAAGTGCTCGACGGCATGCTCGGCGGCGCGCCGTCGATCCAGGTCACCCGCGTCCAGGACCCGGATGCCCGTGCGCGCCTGGCCGAGATCGCCGAACTGTTCCAGTTTGTCGCAGGCTCCGTCGACGAGATTCTTGAAACCTCGCCCGAGCTGTTTCGCGTGCGCGAGGCGGCCGGCAGCATCTTCAGCCTGTCGCAGACATTGCTCGACGAAGCCTCGCACCTGGCCAACGGCTTCGAGAACCTGGCCTCCGGGCGCACCCTGGATACCGTCGGCGGCTACGTGCTGGGCCTGCTGGCGCTGGCCTCGATCATCCTGATCGGGCTGGTGATGGTGCGCGAAACCAATCGCCAGCTCAGCGAAACCGCCGAAACCAACGAACGCAACCAGCAGGCGATCATGCGCCTGCTCAACGAGATCCAGGAACTGGCCGACGGCAACCTGACTGTCACCGCCTCGGTCACCGAGGACTTCACCGGGGCCATCGCCGACTCCATCAACTATTCCATCGACCAGTTGCGCGACCTGGTGGCGACCATCAACCTCAGCGCCGAGGAAGTCGCCAGCGCGGTGCAGGAGACCCAGACCACCGCACACCTGCTGGCCAAGGCCTCCGAGCACCAGGCCCAGCAGATCACCGATGCGTCGATTGCGGTGGGCGACATGGCCGAGTCGATCGACAGGGTGTCGGGGCACGCCTACGAATCGGCCAAGGTGGCCGAGCGCTCGGTGGCCATTGCCAACAAGGGCAACGAGGTGGTGCACAACACCATCAACGGCATGGACAACATCCGCGAGCAGATCCAGGACACTGCCAAGCGCATCAAGCGCCTGGGCGAGTCGTCCCAGGAAATCGGCGACATCGTCAGCCTGATCGACGACATTGCCGACCAGACCAACATCCTCGCCCTCAACGCGGCGATCCAGGCGTCGATGGCCGGCGAGGCCGGGCGCGGCTTTGCGGTGGTGGCCGATGAGGTGCAGCGGCTGGCCGAGCGCTCATCCTCGGCCACGCGCCAGATCGAGGCGCTGGTGCGCGCGATCCAGGCCGACACCAACGAGGCGGTCATCTCCATGGAGCAGACCACCGCCGAAGTGGTGCGCGGGGCGCGTCTGGCGCAGGATGCCGGGGTGGCGCTGGCCGAAATCGAGGGTGTATCGCAGACCCTGGCCGAACTGATCCACAGCATTTCCGATGCCGCGCAGTTGCAGACCTCTTCGGCCGGGCAGATCTCCCACACCATGGCGGTGATCCAGCAGATCACCTCGCAGACCTCGTCCGGCTCGACCGCCACCGCCGAGAGCATCGGCAACCTGGCGCGCATGGCCAGCGAGATGCGCCGTTCGGTGTCGGGCTTCACCTTGCCGCCAACCACGGAGCCGCGCTGACCGGCGCGTGGGACTTTATGGCTACTAAAGTGCGTATCGCCGAGCGCCACGACAAGGTGGCCCTGGCCTGGGTCAAGGGCCCCATCGACGACTGCCTGGCCCAGGCCCGCCAGGCGTTGGAGCAGTTTGCCGGCGACGCTGGCGACAGCCAGGTGCTGGAGCGTTTCGACGCGCCGCTGCGCCAGGTGCGCGGCTGCCTGCAGATGCTCGAGCTGGAAGGTGCGGCCTTGCTGACCCGTGAAATGCAGCAGCTGGCCCAGGCCCTGGGCGAAGGCCGCGTGGCCTCTCGCGGTGACGCGCTGGGCGCGTTGTTCAGGGCGCTGGAGCAGTTGCCGCAGTACCTGCAACGCCTGCGCGGCGCCCGGCACGAGCTGCCGTTGCTGGTGCTGCCACTGCTCAACCCGTTGCGTGCCGCGCGTGGCGCGCCGGCGCTGGCCCAGGCCAGCCTGCCGGGCGAGCAGGCCGTCGCCGAGCCCGCTGCGGGGCTAGGCCTGAGCCTCGGCGCGCTGCGGGACCCGCTTGAGGCGGTGCCGGGGCGCGATGCGATGCGTTCGGTGGTGCTGGCAGTGCGCGAAGACCTGGTGCGCATCAAGGAGCAACTGGACCTGTTCGTGCGCAGCGACCGCCAGCAGGTCGAGGCGCTGGCCCCGCTGCTGGCGCCGTTGCGCCAGATCGCCGATACCCTGGCGGTGCTCGGCTTCGGCCAGCCGCGCCGGGTGATCATCGACCAGGTGGCGGTGCTTCAGGCCCTGGCCCAGGGCCAGCGGGTGCCCGAGGACGCGCTGCTGATGGATGTTGCCGGGGCGCTGCTGTATGTCGAGGCGACCCTGGGCGGCATGGTGGGCTCGATCGAGTCGGTCAGCCAGGCCAGCGTACCCGGCACCGACCTGGACGACATTCGCCGACTGGTGCTGGACGAGGCCCACGGCGTGCTGCTGCAGGCCAAGGACCTGATCGCCGATTGCCTGGAGGCCGGCTGGGATCGCCTGCGCCTGCAACCGCTGCCGGGGCTGTTCACGCAGATCCGCGGGGCGCTGGCGATGCTCATGCTGCCCCGGGCGGCGGCGCTGGTGCGGCGCTGCCATGATTACGTCGAGACCCACCTGCTGTACGCCGAGCGGCTGCCGGACAACGCCGCGCTCGATCACCTGGCCGATGCCCTGTGCAGCCTGGAACTGTACCTGCAATGGCGCGCCATCGACCCCCAGGCCGACCTGGACGAATGGCTCGAGCGCACCCAGCTGGCCCTGGCCGCACTGGGGTTCCCGAGCCTGCCGCCGGCCCCGCCGGCACCAGCGCCTGCGCCCGAGAGGCTTGAGGCGCCGCTGGACGACGAGCTGCGCGAGGTGTTCCTGGAGGAAGCCGAGGAGGTGCTGCAGCAGTTGCAACAGCACTGGGCGATATGGCGGGGCAACCCGGCGGCACGTGACGCGCTGGTGGAAATGCGCCGCGCCTTCCACACCCTCAAGGGCAGCGGCCGCATGGTGCGCGCCCAGGTGCTGGCCGAGCTTGCCTGGGCCGCCGAGCACCTGCTCAACCGCATGCTCGAAGGCCGGGTCGAAGCCAGCGGCGATGTGCTGGCCGGGCTCGAGCAGAGCATTGCGCTGCTGACGCCGTTGCTGGATGAATTCGCCCAGGCCCAGGCTCTGCCTCATGCCGAGGTCGAGCGCCTGGCCACGCGCCTGCATGCGCTGGCGATGAACGACCCGCTGGGCGTCACAGCCCCGGAGCCGGCCTTCGACCCGCGCCTGCTGGAGATCTTCCGCAACGAGGCGCAGACCCACCTGGCCAGTGTCGACGAGTTTCTGCAGGCCGCCGAGGCGCAGTTGCCGGTGCCGGTCAGCGACAGCCTGCAACGGGCGCTGCATACCCTCAAGGGCAGCGCCGCGATGGCCGGGGTGGTGCCGATCGCCGAGCTGGCCAGCGCACTGGACCTGCTGGCCCGCGAATTCAAGGCCCACCAGCTGGGCCTGGACCTTGACGAGCTGTACCTGCTGCAGATGGCCGAACCGCTGCTGCGCCGCGGTCTGGCACAGCTCGACAGCACCCCGCTGGCACCCATCGGCGGTGCCCGGACCCTCATCGAACAGATCGACCAGGTGGTTGCTGCGCGCCTGCAGGCACTGCGCGATGCGCCGAGCCAGGGCCTGCGGGTCAAGCGCGACCCGCAACTGATCGCCAGCTTCCTGGCCCAGGGCATGGACATCCTGCTGGACGCCGAAACCCTGTTGCAACGCTGGCAGGAGCACCCCGGCGAGCGCCAGGAGCTGACTGCGCTGCTGGATGAACTGACCACCCTGGGGCAGAGCGCGCACCTGGCCGACCTGTGGCAGGTGGACGAACTGTGCGAGGCGCTGCTGGACCTGTACGGCGCGGTGGAGGAGAGCAGCCTGGCGGTCAGCGAGCGCTTCTTCGGCGAGGCGCAACGGGCCCATGAAGCCCTGATCGACATGCTCGACCAGATTGCCGCCGGCCAGGAAGTGGACCCGCAACCGCAACGCCTGCACGCATTGCGCGAGCTGCTCGAGCAAGGCCTGGCGCCGGATGCCATGGGCCTGGTGCGCAGCCAGGGCGAGCAGCCCGGACAGATCGCCGAACTGGGCGATGCCACCCGCGCGCTGCAACGCCAGGCGCACGACAGCGAGGTGGTCGAGCTGTTTCTGGAAGAGGCCCGCGACATCCTCGAAGGGGCCGACCAGGCCCTGGCGCGCTGGGCCGGCGACCCCGACAACGGCTCGGCGCTGTCGTCGCTGCAGCGCGACCTGCAGACCCTCAAGGGTGGCGCACAGCTGGCGCAGGTGGGGGCGGTCGAGGTGCTGGCCCAGGAGCTGGAGTTGCTCTACGAAGGCCTGGTCGATCGCCGTTACCAGCCCGGCAACCTGTTGCCGGGCCTGCTGCGTGAAAGCCATGCGTTGCTCGGGCGTCTGCTCGAGCAGGTGCAGCAGGGACAGGCAACGGAGCTGGTGGTGGAACAGCTGGCAGCCCTGCGCGAGTTCCGTCACACCGCACCGGCACCCGAGCCCCAAGGCAAGCCGGCGGAGCCCCAGCGTCACGAGGGCGACAAGGAACTGCTGGAGATCTTTCTCGAGGAAGGCTTCGACATCGCCGAAAGTGCCGGTGCCGCGCTGCTGCGCTGGCAGGCCGACCCGCGCAACGGGGTGGAGGTGGAGAACCTGCTGCGCGACCTGCACACCCTCAAGGGCGGTGCGCGCATGGTCGAGATCGCGCCCATCGGCGACCTGGCCCATGAACTCGAATTCCTCTATGAACACCTGGCGGCCGGGCAGCTGCAACCCAGCCCGGCGCTGTTCAGCCTGCTGCAGAACTGCCATGACCGCCTGGCGCACATGCTCGATGCGGTGCGCCTGCACCAGCCGCTGCACGCCGCCACGGCGCTGATCGACTATATCCGCAATTTCAGCAGTGCTGCCCTGAGCGACACCGCCGCCGCGACGCCCGGCGCCGAGGTGGCCCCGGTGGAAGTGGCGGCGCCGAGCCCGGAGCGTGCCCCGGCCGACATGGTCAAGGTAACGGCCGAGCTGCTCGACGACCTGGGCAACCTGGCGGGCGAGAACTCGATCATTCGCGGGCGCATCGAACAGCAGGTGAACGATGCGCAGGTGGCCCTGGGCGAGATGGAAACCACGCTCGAGCGCATGCGCGACCAGCTGCGCCGGCTCGATACCGAGACCCATGGGCGCATCCTCAGCCGCCAGCAGAGCGAAGGCGAGGCGCTGGGCTATGACGACTTCGACCCGTTGGAAATGGACCGTCATTCACAGTTGCAGCAGCTGTCGAGGGCCCTGTTCGAGTCGGCCTCCGATCTGTTGGACCTGAAGGAAACCCTGGCCGTGCGTGCCCATGACGCCTACAGCCTGCTGCAACAGCAGGCGCGGGTGAACAGCGAGTTGCAGGAAGGCCTGACGCGCACCCGCATGGTGCCGTTCGAGCGCCTGGTGCCGCGCCTGCAGCGGGTGGTGCGCCAGGTTGCCAGCGAGCTGGGCAAGCAGGTCGAGCTGGTGGTGGGCAATGCCGAGGGCGAGCTGGACCGCAGTGTGCTCGAACGCATGGTGGCGCCGCTGGAACACATGCTGCGCAATGCCGTCGACCACGGCATGGAAAACCGTGCGGCGCGCCTGGCGGCGGGCAAGCCGGAGCAGGGCACCATCGCCCTCAACCTGCTGCACGAAGGCGCCGATATCGTCATCGAAATGACCGACGATGGCGCCGGCGTGCCGCTGGAGGCGGTGCGGCAAAAGGCGATCAAGCGCGGCCTGCTGGACCCGGCCACCGAACTGAGCGACCACGAGGTGATGCAGTTCATCCTGCGGCCCGGGTTCTCCACTGCCGAGAAGATCACCCAGATTTCCGGGCGTGGCCTGGGCATGGACGTGGTGCACGAAGAGGTCAAGCAACTGGGCGGCTCGATGGTGATCAACTCGGTGCCGGGCAAGGGTGCGCGTTTTCTGATTCGCCTGCCGTTCACCGTGTCGGTCAATCGCGCACTGATGGTGAACTACGGCGAAGAACAGTACGCGGTGCCGCTGAACACCATCGAGGGCGTGGTCCGTGTACCGCCGGCCGAGCTCGAGGCCTGCTACCAGCTGGACCCGCCGTGCTACCGCTACGCCGGCCACCGCTATGAACTGCGCTACCTCGGCGAACTGCTGCAGGGCGAGGTGCAGCCGCGCCTGCTGGGGCAGAGCCTGCCGCTGCCGGTACTGCTGGTGCAGGCCCACGACCAGCAGTTCGCCGTGCAGGTGGACAGCCTGGCGGCCAGCCGTGAAATCGTGGTCAAGAGCCTTGGCCCGCAGTTTGCCGCAGTGCACGGGCTGGCCGGGGCGACCCTGCTGGGCGATGGCCGCGTGGTACTGATTCTCGACCTGCTGGCGCAACTGCGTGCGCTGCACCTGCAGTTGTCCAAGGTGGCCCAGGGCGCCGCACGCCTGCGCCTGGAGCACCCTGGCAATGCCGCCGCACGTCCGTTGCTGGTGCTGGTGGTGGACGATTCGGTCACGGTGCGCAAGGTGACCGGGCGCCTGCTGGAGCGCCATGGCATGAACGTGCTGACGGCCAAGGATGGGGTCGATGCCATGAGTGTGCTGGCCGAACACCGTCCCGACATCTTGCTGCTGGACATCGAGATGCCACGCATGGACGGCTTCGAGGTGGCCACCCAGGTGCGCCAGGACCCGCACCTGAAGGACCTGCCGATCATCATGATCACCTCGCGCACCGGCCAGAAGCACCGCGACCGGGCCATGGCCATTGGCGTCAACGACTACCTGGGCAAGCCCTACCAGGAGTCGGTGCTGCTGCAGAGCATTGCCCGCTGGAGTACCCCGCATGCTTGAACAGACCCCTCGCAACAATCGGCGCAACACCCTCACCGGGCTGTTGCTGCCGTTGAGCGACCGCAGCCTGGTGCTGCCCAACGTGGCGGTGGCCGAGCTGATCGGCTACCAGCCGTGCACGCCCTTGCCGCATCAGCCGGCCTGGTTGCTGGGCTGGATCGACTGGCGCAGCCAGCGCCTGCCGCTGCTGAGCTTCGAGGCGGCCTGCGGTGGCCAGACCCAGGTTGGCGAGCGCGCGCGCATCGTGGTGCTCAATGCCCTGGGCGATACGCCGCGGCGTTTCTTCGCCCTGCTGGTGCAGGGCATACCGCGCACGTGCAAGCTCGACAGCCAGCTCAACTACGTCGATGTGCCGCTGGCGCCGCTGGAGCTGGCGGCGGTGCAGGTGGGCGAGCAGGTGGCGCGGGTACCGGACCTGCCCGGGCTGGAACAGCTGTTGCAGACGGCCGGGGCCTAGTACCAACCGCGTAATGCACTTGATGCCGGGCTTGTGTAGGGTAGGGGAGCGAATCATTCTACGGAGGGCATCAATGCATGTACCACGGTGAACGTTTCAATGCCTGGACCCACCTGGTGGGCGCGGTTCTGGCCTGCATCGGCGCGATCTGGCTGCTGGTGGTGGCCGGGATGCAGGGCGACCCCTGGAAGATCGTCAGCCTGGCCATCTACGGCTTCACGCTGATGCTGCTGTACAGCACTTCGACCCTTTATCACAGCGTGCGCGGGCGGGCGAAGGTGATCATGCGCAAGCTCGATCACCTGTCGATCTACCTGCTGATTGCCGGCAGCTATACCCCGTTCTGCCTGGTGAGCCTGCGCGGTCCGTGGGGCTGGAGCCTGTTCGGGGTGGTGTGGGGGCTGGCGGTTATCGGCATGCTGCAGGAGATCAAGCCGCGCTCCGAGGCGCGCGTGCTGTCCATCGTTATCTACGCACTGATGGGCTGGATCGTGCTGGTGGCGGTCAAACCGCTGCTGGCCAGCCTGGGTACGGCGGGGTTCGCCTGGCTGGCGGCGGGGGGCGCGCTGTACACCATCGGCATCATCTTCTTTGCCTATGACAGCCGCTTCCGCCATTGGCATGGCATCTGGCACCTGTTCGTGATTGCCGGCAGCCTGCTGCACTTTATCGCGATATTTTTCTACGTGCTTTAGGGCCCCTTCGCCGGCAAGGCCGGCTCCTGCAGTAGGAGCCGGCCTTGCCGGCGAACGCCGCGACGCGGTCTAGAAGTCGCCCCACAGCTGCTGCGCCACTGCCAGCGCCACCACTGGCGCGGTTTCGGTACGCAGCACCCGCGGGCCCAGGCGCGCGGCATGGAACCCCGCCGCCTTGGCCTGCTCCACTTCTACCTCCGACAAGCCGCCCTCCGGCCCGATCAGAAACGCCAGGCTCGCGGGCCTGGCATGGCTGGTCAAGGGTTCGGCCACCGGGTGCAGCACCAGTTTCAGCGCTTCGTCTCGCGCCTTGAGCCAGTCTGCCAGCAGCACCGGCGAATGGATCGTCGGCACTGTCGAGCGCCCGCATTGTTCGCAGGCACTGATCGCCACCTGGCGCCAGTGGGCCAGGCGCTTGTCGGCACGTTCGTCCTTCAGACGCACCTCGCAGCGTTCGCTGACGATCGGGGTGATCACGCTGGCGCCCAGTTCGGTGGCCTTCTGGATCGCCCAGTCCATGCGCTCGCCACGGGACAGGCCCTGGCCCAGGTGCACGTGCAGGGGGGATTCGGCCTGGCCGGGGAGGGCCTGGGCGAGCGTGACGCGCACGCTCTTCTTGCCGACCTCGAGCAGTTCGCCCAGGTATTCCTGGCCGCTGCCGTCGAACAGTTGCACCGCATCGCCCGGCGCCATGCGCAGCACGCGGCCGATGTAGTGGGCCTGGGCCTCGGGCAGGTCGTGCTCGCCCAGGCTCAGGGGGGCGTCGATGAAGAAGCGGGACAGTCTCATGGTTCTGCTCTGAATAAGATGGAGGCAGTTCGGGCGCCATCGCGGGTCAAGCCTGCTCCTGCAGGGTTACAGGTGATCCCTGTGGGAGCTGGGACCCGCGATGCTGTTTAGCCCGGATCGCGGAAATCAGGATGGAAATCGGTCGGCACCGCCACGCTCACGCTGCTGCGCGTGGCGATATCGATGCCCTCGCTGGCCACCTCGGCCAGGAAGTCGATCTGTTCGGGGGTGATCACGTACGGCGGCAGGAAGTACACCACGCTGCCCAGCGGGCGCAGCAGCGCACCACGGGTCAGGGCATGCTCGAACACCTTCAGGCCACGCCGCTCCTGCCACGGGTAGGCGGTCTTGCTGGCCTTGTCCTGCACCATCTCGATGGCCAGGGCCATGCCGGTCTGGCGCACTTCGGCCACATGCGGGTGGTCGACCAGGTGCGCGGTGGCCGCGGCCATGCGTGTGGCCAGGGCCTTGTTGGCCTCGATCACGTTGTCCTGCTCGAAGATGTCCAGGGTCGCCAGTGCCGCGGCACAGGCCAGCGGGTTGCCGGTATAGCTGTGCGAGTGCAGGAACGCGCGCAGGGTCGGGTAATCGTCGTAGAACGCGCTGTACACCTCGTCGGTGGTCAGGCACGCGGCCAGCGGCAGGTAGCCGCCGGTGAGGGCCTTGGACAGGCACAGGAAGTCGGGGCGGATGCCGGCCTGCTCGCAGGCGAACATCGTGCCGGTGCGCCCGAAGCCTACGGCGATCTCGTCGTGGATAAGGTGCACGCCGTAGCGGTCGCACGCCTCGCGCAGCAGCCTGAGGTACACCGGGTGGTACATGCGCATGCCGCCGGCGCCCTGGATCAGCGGTTCGACGATCACGGCGGCGATGCTCTGGTGGTGCTCGGCCAGGGTCTGTTCCATGGCGGCGAACATCGTGCGCGAATGGTCTTCCCAGCTCACGCCCTCGGGGCGCAGGTAGCAGTCGGGGCTGGGCACCTTGAGGGTGTCGAGCAGCAGTGCCTTGTAGGTCTCGGTGAACAGCGGCACGTCGCCCACCGACATCGCCGCGATGGTCTCGCCGTGGTAGCTGTTGCTCAGGGTGACGAAGCGCTTCTTGTCCGGCTGGCCCTTGTTGAGCCAGTAATGGAAGCTCATCTTCAGCGCCACTTCGATGCACGAGGAGCCATTGTCGGCGTAGAAGCAGCGGTTCAGGCCCTCGGGGGTGAGCTTGACCAGGCGCTCGGACAGCTCGATCACCGGCTGGTGGCTGAAGCCTGCGAGGATCACGTGTTCGAGCTGGTCGACCTGGTCCTTGATGCGCTGGTTGATCTTCGGGTTGGCGTGGCCGAACACGTTGACCCACCAGGAACTCACCGCGTCGAGGTAGCGCTTGCCTTCGAAGTCTTCGAGCCATACGCCTTCGCCACGCTTGATCGGGATCAGCGGCAGGTGCTCGTGGTCTTTCATCTGGGTGCAGGGATGCCACAGGACCTTGAGGTCACGTTCCATCCACTGTTGATTCAGGCCCATGGGCTCTCTCCTGGCGACGCGGGTTCGGGTAACCGCGCAAGCCTATGCAAAGCGCCGGGGCAGGACAACCCATAAGGCGCAAACGGTGCGGGCATTAGTGGCAGGCCCGGGCGGCCTGACGTATCCTTCACCGACGTTTTTCCCGGGGGGTTCACCCCGCATTTTCCGCCTTTGATCCGGAGTTCGCCGAATGTCTGCTGGTTGGCTGCGCGCCTGCGCGCTGGTAATGATAGGGCTGTTCAGCGCGGGCGCCCTCGCGGCTGCCAAGCAGCCGACGGCCATCGTGGTCGGTGGCGGCCTGGCAGGCCTCACCGCCGCCTACGAACTGCAAAACAAGGGCTGGCAGGTGACCCTGCTGGAAGCCAAGCCGGGCATGGGCGGGCGTTCGGGCCTGGCCACCAGCGAGTGGATCGGCAACAGCAAGGCCCAGCCGACCCTCAACCGCTACCTCGACACCTTCAAGCTGGCCACCCTGCCGGCGCCGGAGTTCGTGCGCGTACCGAGCTACCTGATCGATGGCGAGTACTTCAGCGCCGCAGACCTGGCCACCAAGCAGCCGGCCACCGCCGAGGCACTCAAGCGCTACGAGAAGACCCTCGACGACCTGGCGCGCTCGATCAGCGACCCTGAAAACCCGGCGGCCAACAGCACCCTGTTCGCCCTCGACCAGCTCAACGTTTCCGGCTGGCTGGACAAGCTGCAACTGCCACCGACCGCGCGCCAGCTGGTCAACCAGCAGATCCGTACCCGCTATGACGAGCCTTCGCGCCTGTCGTTGCTGTATTTCGCGCAGCAGACCCGCGTGTACCGCGATGTGAGCGATCGCGACCTGCGCGCCGCCCGTCTGCCCGGCGGCAGCCCGGTGCTGGCGCAGGCTTTCGTCAAGCAACTGAAGACCATCAAGACCAGCGCACCGGTCAGCGCGATCATCCAGGACAAGGACGGCGTCACGGTCAAGGTCGGCGCGGTGGGCTACAGCGCCGACTACGTGGTGCTGGCGGTACCGTTGCGCGCCCTGGCCAAGATCCAGATGACCCCGGGCCTGGACAACCAGCACCTGGCGGCGCTCAAGGGCACCAACTACGGCTGGCGCGACCAGCTGCTGCTCAAGTTCAAGACCCCGGTCTGGGAAAGCCGTGCGCGCATGTCGGGCGAAATCTACAGCAACACCGGCCTGGGCATGCTGTGGATCGAACCGGCGCTCAAGGGTGGCGCCAACGTGGTGATCAACCTGTCCGGTGACAACGCGCGCCTGCTGCAGGCGTTCGGCGACAAGCAGATGGTCGACCAGGTGCTGATTCGCCTGCATGCGTTCTACCCGCAGGCGCGTGGCGCGTTCACCGGCTATGAAGTGCGTCGCTACAGCACCGATGCCGGCACGGGCGGTGCGTACCTGGCCTACGGGCCGGGGCAGATCAGCAAGTTCTGGCGCCTGTGGGAGCGTCCGGTGCAGCGCGTGGCGTTTGCCGGCGAACACACCGATGCGCTGTACCCCGGCACCCTGGAAGGCGCTCTGCGCAGCGGCCAGCGCGCGGCGGGCCAGGTGGTGGACATGTCCAATGGCAAGTCGTTCGACCCGGCCAAGCTGGCGCCGGTGGCGGCCGGGGCCGCAGCGGCAGCGGTGGCGGCCAAGGACAGCAAGCCTGGCTTCTTCTCGAGGTTGTTCGGTGGCGGTGACAAGCCGGTAGACAAAGCGCCGGCCAAGCCGGTTGATGCGGCGCCAGCTCCTGCGCCAGCCCCAGCCCCAGCCCCAGCCGCTGCACCTGCGCCGGCGCCAACGCCCGCTGCGGCTGCGCCGGTAGCCAGGCAGGCGCCGGCAAAGGCGGCGCCTGCTGCCAAGAAGGCCCCGGCGAAAGCCGCGCCAGCCAAGAAGCCTGCGGCCAAGGCCCAGCCGGTCAAAAAGCCTGCGGCCAAGCCGGTGGCGAAGAAGCCAGCCACAGCGACCCAGGCCAAGGCGCAGTGATGCGTTGAACCCTTCGCCGGCAAGGCCGGCTCCTACAGGTGCAGCACAAGCCCGTAGGAGCCGGCCTTGCCGGCGAAGGGGCCACCTCAATTCCTTCCTGCCGAGTTAATGTTTCCTTAACCTGTTCGTCTCACACTAAAGATCATGTTTCTCGATCGTTCAAAGCGAAATTTTCCGCTTTAATTCGATAGATAACCGGTTAGTCTTGGGCACAGTTCTTACAGGGAAACACGGCAATGCAACTGCGCAATTCTCCTTCTCGCTATGGCGTGGTCAGTATCGTCCTGCACTGGGGCGTGGCCCTGGCGGTCTTCGGCCTGTTCGGCCTGGGGCTGTGGATGGTCGGCCTGGACTACTACAGTGCGTGGCGCAAAACGGCACCCGACCTGCACAAGAGTATCGGCCTGACCCTGCTGGCGATCATGCTCGGTCGCGTGCTGTGGCGCTTCATCAGCCCGCCACCACCGGCCCCGGCCAACCACGGCCCGCTTACCCGCTTCGCCGCCAAGGCCGGCCACGGCCTGCTGTACGTGGGCCTGTTCGGGGTGATGATCACCGGTTACCTGATCTCCACCGCCGACGGCGTGGGCATCCCGGTGTTCGGCCTGTTCGAGGTGCCGGCACTGGTCAGCGACCTGCCCAACCAGGCGGATGTCGCCGGGGAAATCCACTTCTACCTGGCCTGGGGGTTGGTGATCTTCGCCGGCCTGCATGGCCTGGCCGCCCTCAAGCACCACTTTATCGACCGTGACGCGACCCTCACCCGCATGCTGGGCCGCAAAGCTTGATGTTCAACCTCAACTCCAAAGGAATAGAAGTAATGTTGAAAAAGACTTTTGCCGCTCTGGCGCTCGGTACCGCCCTGTTCACCGCTGGCCAGGCCATGGCTGCCGACTACAAGATCGACAAGGAAGGCCAGCACGCCTTCATCGACTGGAAAGTCAGCCACCTGGGCTACAGCTTCATCCACGGCACCTTCAAGGACTGGGACGGTACCTTCAGCTGGGATTCCGCCAAGCCGCAGGACAGCAAGATCTCGGTAGACGTGAAGACAGCCAGCCTGTGGTCCAACCACGCCGAGCGTGACAAGCACATCGCCAGCAAGGACTTCCTGGACGTTTCGAAATTCGCCGACGCCAAGTTCGTCTCCACCGCCGTCAAGCCCACTGGCGACAAGACTGCCGACGTTACCGGCGACCTGACCTTCCACGGCGTGACCAAGCCAGTGACCTTCAAGGCCACCTTCAACGGTGAAGGCAAGGACCCATGGGGCGGCGAGCGCGCCGGTTTCAACGCCACCACCACCCTGGACCTGAACGACTTCGGCATCAAGCTGCCTGGCGACGTGGCACAGACCGCCCAGCTGGACATCTCGCTGGAAGGCGTCAAGCAGAAGTAATTGCCTGGCCTGTAAACAAGAACGCCGCCCCTAGGGGCGGCGTTCTTGTGTGCGCAGTGGCGGGATCAGCGGTTGCGCGTCAGCAGCGCAGGCTTCTCGCCACGTGGGCGGCTTGGCAGCTGCTCGAGCTGTTCGGCGGTCGGGAACCGGTCGATCTTGGATTCCTTGTGCACGATCTTGGGCTGCGACTGGCCGTCACGCGGGTTGCGCACTGCCGGTTCCTGCGACGACTGATCGTCACGGGCCGGGCGGCGGTTGCGGTTGTTGCTGCCGTCGCGGCGCGCCTGGCCATCGCGACCACCGCCACCGCTGCGTGCACCACCGCGCTTCTCGCCATTGCTGCCGGCGCCACCGCTACGTGCACCACCACCGGTGTTGCTGCGTGGCTGGCCACCGCGGGGTGCGCCGGTGCCGGTACCGGCGGCTGCCGGTGCGCCCGGGCGACGGTTGCGGCCCTGGCCGCCCTTGTTCTGGTACGGGCTGACGTAGTCGGCACGGTTGCCGAAGTTGTCCACTTCGTCGTCCAGGAAGGCTTCAGGGTCACGGTCGGCCGGGATTTTCGGAACTACTGCTGCCTGACCCGAGGGTGCCTGGCGGGTTTTGCTGTTGTCACGGGGCTTGCGCTCTTGGCGCCCGCCGGCGGCCTTCTCAGTGGCTCTGTCGCCTGCGGGCTTATCCTTTTCCTGGCCTTTGTCCTTGCCCTTGTCCTTGCGCCCGCCGGCATTGCTGCCGTCGGCACGCTGGCCACGGCCACCGCGCGGGTTCATCTGCGGACGTTCACGGGCTTCGGGTTTTTCGGCTTCGACCGTCGAGGCATCGAAGCCCATCAGGTCGCCGTCCTGGATTTTCTGGCGGGTGACGCGCTCGATGCTCTTGAGCAGCTTCTCTTCGTCCGGCGCCACCAGCGAGATGGCCTCGCCGGAACGGCCCGCACGGCCGGTACGGCCGATACGGTGCACGTAGTCTTCCTCGACGTTGGGCAGCTCGAAGTTGACCACGTGGGGCAACTGGTCGATGTCCAGGCCGCGGGCGGCGATGTCGGTGGCGACCATGATGCGCACGGTGCCGGCCTTGAAGTCGGCCAGGGCCTTGGTGCGCGCGTTCTGGCTCTTGTTGCCGTGAATCGCCGCGGCAGTCAGGCCGTGCTTCTCGAGGTACTCGGCAAGGCGGTTGGCGCCGTGCTTGGTACGTGTGAAGACCAGCACCTGCTCCCAGGCACCCTGGGTGATCAGGTGGGCCAGCAGGGCACGCTTGTGGCTGGCGGGCAGACGGTACACACGCTGCTCGATACGCTCGACCGTGGTGTTGGGCGGCGTGACCTCGATGCGCTCGGGGTTGTGCAGCAGCTTGTCGGCCAGGTTGGTGATGTCTTTGGAGAAGGTCGCCGAGAACAGCAGGTTCTGGCGCTTGGCAGGCAAGCGTGCGAGGACCTTCTTCACGTCATGGATGAAGCCCATGTCGAGCATGCGGTCGGCTTCGTCGAGCACCAGGATCTCAACGTGGCTCAGGTCGACGCTGCCCTGGCCGGCGAGGTCCAGCAGACGGCCGGGGCAGGCCACCAGCACGTCGACGCCGCGGGACATGGCCTGCACCTGCGGGTTCATGCCGACACCGCCGAAGATGCAGGCGCTGACGAACTTGAGGTCGCGGGCGTAGATCTTGAAGCTGTCGTGGACCTGGGCGGCGAGTTCGCGGGTGGGGGTCAGCACCAGTACCCGCGGCTGGCGTGGGCCATGGCGCTGGGACTTGTCGGGGTGGCCACCTGGAAACAGGCGTTCGAGAATCGGCAGTGCAAAGCCACCGGTTTTACCAGTACCTGTCTGCGCCGCGACCATCAGGTCGCGACCTTGCAACACGGCGGGAATGGCCCGCTGTTGCACCGGCGTAGGCTGGGTATAGCCCGCTGCCTCGATAGCGCGGACTAGAGCCTCGGAGAGACCGAGGGAAGCAAAGGACATGAGTAATCCTGTTCTAGTGGGGGCTAAGCCCTATGGGAAGTTCGTGCCTGGCGCGACGGGCATCAGGTGATGCTATCGCGTCCGGTCCTGCTGGGCCTTCAATGCGCATCCGGGGGGCGGCGGGCGGGCTCTGGGCGCGCTGTCCTGCCGATCGGGATGCCTTTTGCAAGGCCGAGCGTCCGGGCGTAAGCCTGGCGGGGTTGGCGGAGTATAACAGAGCAATCAGTGCGTGCTGCGTTCCTGCTGCTCAACGGTTTGCGGAATGTTCACCTCGGCGCCTGCGTAGCGTGCGTTCAGCTCGGCATAGGCCGGCTCCTGCTTGAAGCGGCGTAGCTCCGCGGCGAAGCGTTGCGCCAGCAGGTCCATGCCGGCATTGCGGCGTACTGCCAGGAACTGGGGCTGGCGGTCGATCACCAGCCCCAGTTCGCTGACCTGCTGCTCCAGGCCCAGGCTCTTGATCACATGCCGGCCAACCCGGCGATCAGTGACCAGCAGGTCGATGCGCCCCAGTTGCAGCTTGCCCAGGTTGGCTTCCAGGGTAGGTGCCGGCTCGCGCTTGAAGTCGGGTGAATCGGCAAACGCCGGGCCGTAGGTATAGCCGGGCGCGGTGCCCACGGTCAGCCCCTTGAGGTCTTCCAGGTGCCTGATGGCGTGGGGCCGGGCGTTGGCCTGGAACAGCACGAACTCCACGTGCGACAGCGGTTCGCTGGGGTAGAACAGCTGGGCGTCGCGCTGCTCGGTCTGGAAGATGTCGAGCACGCCATCGGCCAGCCCCTGTTCGACCATCGCCAGGCAGCGCTTCCATGGCAGGAACTGCCATTGCACCTCGATGCCCAGGCGCTTGAACACCTCGGCGGTGACCTCGTAGTCGATGCCCTTGGCCTCTCCGTTTTCCTGGTACACATAGGGCGGCCAGGGGTCGGTGACGATGCGCAGCCTCTCGCCATGAGCCAGGGTACTCAGGCAGGCGAGAAACAGGGCGGCGAACAGTCGGTAAAGATCGGGCATGGCTGGAGAGTACGATGGCTGCTCGAGAATGGCCAGCGCGCCCAGGCTTCAGGCCTCGCGGCGCTGCTCCAGGTGAGCTTTCACGATCGGCAGCTGACGACCCAGGGCCAGGCGCATGCCTGGATGCCTGAACCACTGCCCGAGCTGGTTGGCGCAGGCGGGCTTGCCCTGGCGCCTCTCGACGTTCTCCAGGGCTTTTTCCCACCAGGCCTGGGCGCAGGCGCGATCGAACTCGTTGGCATAGGGATGACAGCCGTAGGCCAGCTCACGCATGAACTGACGTTGCCTTGCCGGCAGCAACAGCCCCAGCAGCTTGCAGTGCAGGCGTTGCAGCACCGGCGGGCGTGGCAGCTGTGCGGTGACCTGGGCGATATCGGCCACGGCCTGTGTCGAGAGGGGGTCGCTACCGTGCTTGTTCAGCCAGGCCTGGATCTTGGCTCGGAACAGTTGCTTGCGGCTCCAGTAGTGGTGGATCAGGTCGGGGCATTCCTGCACGTTCAAGGTGTCATGGGCGGCGACCGCCAGGCAGAACTCTTCGAGGGTATAGGCGCGCGGGGCCAGCGGATAGAACTCGTCCATCAAGGCGATGGACTGGTCGAGCAGGCCCGCGTCCTGCCGGTACAGGCCGATGACGCCCGAATTGAGCAATGGCATGCCGTCTTTGGCCAGGCCGCGTGCCTGCAGTGGGCCTGCAAGGTTTCGGTACAGTGCGCACTGCTGATCTACGCCGTATTTGCCGCCGACCGCATTGCACAGCAGTGTGCCGGGCTGCATGCGCCGGAACAGTTCGATGGGTGACTGATGGAAAAACGTGTCGGTGTCGATCAGCAGGGCGTGTTCGTGGTCCTGCAGCACCTGGCGCAGCAGCATGTGCTTGGTGCGAAAGTGATAACCGTGCGGCTCGCTCCACGCCTTGCGGGTGTCGGCATCGAGTGCATGCACCGTTACCGGCAAGTGGCGATAGGGGTGCGGGTCATCGCTGAACACCTGGATATCGAGGGGTTCCCCCGGCGTCTTGTGCAGGTTGGCCAAGGCGCTGGAGATGCTGAACTGCGCTTCCTGATGGTAAGTCTGGGCACCGAAGACAAGATAGATCAGTTGGGGACGTGCGGAAGGGGAAGCGAGGGGCATAGAAACGCGATGATCCGTATCTGGAAAGGAAAATGGAAAGGGCCTTAGCGTACGCTAAAGCCCTTACCGTTTTCGCAACTATTTATTACCGTCTTTGACAGTAATCAGCGTGGCAACTTGAGGTTGTTCCACACTGCCAGGCTGGGTTCGGCCTGGTTCAGGGTATAGAAGTGCAGCCCCGGTGCGCCGCCTTGCAGCAGTTTTTCGCACATTTCGGTGATGACCTGTTCGCCGAAGGCCTGGATGCTTTGCACATCGTCGCCATAGGCTTCCAGCTGCTTGCGGACCCAGCGAGGGATCTCGGCGCCGCACGCGTCGGAGAAGCGCGCCAGCTTGCTGTAGTTGGTGATCGGCATAATGCCGGGTACCACCGGGATGTCCACGCCCAGCTTCTGCACGCGCTCGACGAAATGGAAGTAGCAGTCGGCGTTGAAGAAGTACTGGGTGATGGCGCTGTCGGCGCCGGCCTTGACCTTGCGCACGAAATTGATCAGGTCGTCTTCGAAGTGACGGGCCTGGGGGTGCATTTCCGGGTAGGCGGCCACTTCGATGTGAAAGTGATCACCGCTTTCCTGGCGAATGAATTCGACCAGCTCGTTGGCGTAGCGCAGCTCGCCACTGGCCATGCCCATGCCCGACGGCAGGTCGCCGCGCAGGGCCACGATACGCTTGATGCCGGCGGCCTTGTACTGGGCCAGCAGGCTGCGCAGGTCGTCCTTGCTGTCGCCCACGCACGACAGGTGCGGCGCGGCCGGTACCTTCACTTCGCTTTCCAGCTGCAGCACGGTGTTGAGCGTGCGGTCGCGGGTCGAGCCACCGGCACCATAGGTGCAGGAGAAGAAGTCCGGGTTGTAGCTGGCCAGGGTGCGAGCCGTGGCGAGCAGTTTTTCATGTCCAGCGTCGGTCTTGGTCGGGAAGAACTCGAAGCTGTAACGGCGTTCCTGAGACATGGCGAAATCCTGGTAAACCGATCGTGCTGGCCAGCCGTGAGGCTGGCCACGAAAAAAGCCGGTGACGCTGTGGCAGCGTCACCGGCTTTGGCCCATCAGTAGCGGTAGGCGTCTGGTTTGAACGGGCCTTCAACAGTCACGCCGATGTAGTCGGCCTGCTGTTTGGTCAGTTGGGTTACCACGCCGCCGAAACCGCGGACCATTTCCAGGGCCACTTCTTCGTCGAGTTTTTTCGGCAGTACTTCAACGGTCAGGCGCTCGGCTTTCTGGGCAGGCGACAGGTCGGCGTACTTCTGGCCGAACAGGAAGATCTGTGCCAGTACCTGGTTGGCGAACGAACCGTCCATGATGCGGCTCGGGTGGCCGGTGGCGTTGCCCAGGTTCACCAGGCGGCCTTCGGCCAGCAGGATCAGGTAGTCGTCGTTCTGCGCGTCGAAATCGCCAGGGCCGGTACGGTGGATCTTGTGAACCTGTGGCTTGACCTCTTCCCATGCCCAGTTCTTGCGCATGAAGGCGGTGTCGATTTCGTTGTCGAAGTGACCGATGTTGCATACCACGGCGCGCTTTTTCAGGGCCTTGAGCATGTTGGCATCGCACACGTTGACGTTACCGGTGGTGGTCACGATTAGGTCGATCTTGCCCAGCAGGGCCTTGTCGACGCTGGCTTCGGTGCCGTTGTTGATACCGTCGATGAACGGCGAAACCAGCTCGAAGCCGTCCATGCAGGCTTGCATGGCGCAGATCGGGTCGACTTCCGAGACCTTGACGATCATGCCTTCCTGACGCAGCGACTGGGCCGAACCCTTGCCCACGTCACCGTAGCCGATCACCAGCGCCTGCTTGCCCGACAGCAGGTGGTCGGTGCCGCGCTTGATGGCGTCGTTGAGGCTGTGACGGCAGCCGTACTTGTTGTCGTTCTTGCTCTTGGTGACCGAGTCGTTGACGTTGATCGCCGGGATCTTCAGCTCGCCCTTGGCCAGCATGTCGAGCAGACGGTGCACACCGGTGGTGGTCTCTTCGGTCACGCCGTGAACGCGGTCCAGGACCTGCGGGTACTTCTTGTGCAGCAGCTCGGTGAGGTCGCCGCCGTCGTCGAGGATCATGTTGGCATCCCATGGCGCGCCATCCTTGAGGATGGTCTGCTCCAGGCACCACTCGTATTCCTGCTCGGTCTCGCCCTTCCAGGCGAATACCGGAATGCCGGCGGCGGCAATGGAGGCAGCGGCCTGATCCTGGGTGGAGAAGATGTTGCACGACGACCAGCGCACTTCGGCGCCCAGCGCGACGAGCGTTTCGATCAGCACGGCGGTCTGGATGGTCATGTGGATGCAGCCGAGGATTTTTGCACCCTTGAGCGGCTGTTCAGCGGCGTACTTGCGGCGCAGACCCATCAGGGCCGGCATTTCGGACTCGGCGATGATGGTTTCGCGGCGGCCCCAGGCAGCCAGGGACATGTCGGCGACTTTGTAGTCGGTAAAATCTGCAGGCGTGTTTACAGCGCTCATCAAGAGCCTCCATTCGTAGTGTGCGAATGGGCGCCGTTGTGCGTTTAGTGCCCGTGCGGGGAACCCCGTGCAGGCAACGCCCCATCCGAGCCTGACAGGAGAACCTGCTGCAGCGCCCCTCGGACAGGTGGCGGGAACGGCATCGAGTGGTGATGACCGTCTGTGAAGCGTTGGCGATTATAGCTGCGCCCGCGCATCGGCCCAAGGCTTTCTGTCAATTAATCGAGACGATAGTCGATGTTCAATGGAGGCCGCCGGCAGGCTCTGCCATCATTGTCGGCATCGATTGGCAAGACGGTCAGGAGTACGCATGAACTTTCACACCCGCAAATGGGTAAAACCCGAAGACCTCAACCCCAACGGCACCCTGTTCGGTGGCAGCCTGTTGCGCTGGATCGACGAAGAGGCGGCGATCTACGCGATCGTGCAACTGGGCAACCAGCGTGTGGTGACCAAGTACATCTCGGAGATCAACTTCGTCAGCGCCTCGCGCCAGGGCGACATCATCGAGCTGGGCATCACCGCCACCGAATTCGGCCGCACCTCCATCACCCTCAAATGCGAAGTGCGCAACAAGATCACCCGCAAGAGCATCCTCACCGTCGACAAGATGGTCTTCGTCAACCTGGGTGAGGACGGCTTGCCGGCACCCCATGGGCGTACCGAGATCAAGTTCATCAAGGATCAGTTCGATACCTCGGTGGAATGACGGCGGTAGCTGCACAGTTCAAGCTTTAAGCTTCAAGTCAGGGGCAGCGGGGCTGGCGGGGGCGGTTTGGCCAGGTGCCTTGAGCTGGCCCTCCCAGCGTGCGATCACCAGTGGCGCCAGCGCGTTACCCAGCACGTTGAGTGCAGTGACCGGCATGTCCATCAGCCGATACACCCCGGCGATGATCGCCACGCCCTCGACCGGCAGCCCTGCCGCGGTCAGCGTGGCGGTGAGGATGATGAACATGAAGCCCGGCACCCCCGCCGCACCCTTGGAGGTCAGCACCATGATCAGCACCAGCATCGCCTGGTCAGCCAGGCCCAGGTCGATGCCATAGGCCTGGGCGATGAACAGCGTGCCAAGCGCTGCGAACAGCGACGCGCCATCGAGGTTGAATGAATACCCCAACGGAATGACCATGCTGGTGATCGGGCGTGGCGCGCCGTAGCGCTCCATCTTCTCGATCAGTTGCGGCATCACCGTGGCCGAGGCGGCGCTGCTGTAGGCCAGCAGCAACTCGCTGCGTATCTCGCGCAACAGGTGGAAGAACCGCACCCCCGCCAGCCTGGCCACCGCCCCCAGCACGCACAGCGCAAACAGCAGCACCGCCACGTAGGTAATGCCGATCAGCTTGGCCAGTGGCAGCAGTGCGCTCAGGCCGAAGCTGGCAACGGTGACGCCGATCAGCCCGAAGATGCCGATGGGTGAGTAGTGCATCACCAGGTGGGTGACCTTGAACATGGTGTCCGATACGCCCTGCATCACGCTGATCAACGGTGCCTTCTGCTGCTGGGGCAGCATCGACAGGGCGCAGCCGAACAGGATGGCGAAGAACAGCACCGACAGCAGCTTGCCCTCGGCCATGGCCAGCACGATGTTGTCCGGCACGATGGCCACCAGGGTGCGCCCCAGGTTCTGCGTCTCGGTGCTGGATGCCAGCGTGGTGACCGGTGCCTGCAGCGTGCTGCTGAAGTCCGCGCCGGCGCCGGGCTGGAACACGTTGCCGACCACCAGCCCGAACAGGATCGCGATGCTGGTGATGGTGAAGAAGTACACGAACGTCTTCATCCCGACCCGGCCCAGGGCGCGCGTGCTGCCGGCGCCGGCGATGCCGACGGTCATGCAGGCGAACACCAGCGGTACCACGATCATCTTCATCAGCTTGATGAACAGGTCGCCGGCCGGCTGCAGCAGATTGTCGATGAACCAGGCCTTGTGCTCGGGGAACTGGTTGAGAAGGATGCCGACGATCACGCCGGCGACCAGGCCGATCATGATGCGCGTGACCAGGCTGGAAGGTGTGCGAATGCCCATGGGGTGCCCCTTGTTGTTGTGGTTGTGGGGAGTGCGGAGGGTGCGTTACTGCGCGAACAGGCCGGCGAAATCCTTGAAGCCCTTGACCTCGATCGGATTGCCGCTGGGGTCGAGGAAGAACATCGTGCGTTGTTCGCCCGGCTCGCCCACAAAGCGCACCACCGGCGGGATCTCGAATGCCAGGCCGCGCCGGGTGAGGCGCACGGCCAGGGTCATCCACTCGTCCAGTGGCAGTACCACGCCGATATGCGGCATCAGTACCTTGTGCGCGCCAACCTGCCCGGTACGGGTGGTGGCGAACGGCGTGCCCAGGTGCAACGAGAGCTGGTTGCCGAAGAAGTCGAAGTCGACCCAGGTCGCGGTGCTGCGCCCTTCGGTGCAGCCCAGAACATCTCGATAAAAAATACGCGCCTGTTCCAGGTCGCAAACGTGGTATGCAGCGTGAAAGGGTCTGTTCATGGCGTATCCCCCGTGTGGTTGAGCGTTGAGGGTAAGTAGGCCGTGTGACGGGGTAAAACGGCTTTGCCTTGCTCTGAGCGAAAGAAAAACTTATGGATGTGCGCTTTCTGAAAAGCCTGGTGGCAGTGGTGGAAACCGGCTCGATTGCTGCGGCCGCGCGTCGCGAGAACCGCACGGCAGCGGCGATCAGCCAGCGCGTGCAGGCGCTGGAACGCACACTGGGCTGCACCTTGCTGCTGCGTACTGCGCATGCCATCCGCCCCTCGGACCAGTGCCTGCTGCTGTTGCCCAGGATCCAGGCGATCATCGAGCAGGCGCGTGAACTGCAGCACGACCTGAGCCAGGACGGATTGACGGGGGACGTCAGGGTGGGCGCGGTGTCGACGGCGTTGACCGGGGTATTGCCGGGGCTTATCGAGCGTCTGGCGCGATCGGCGCCGGGGCTCAAGCTGCAGATCACCCCGGGTGATTCGCGCAGCCTGTACGAGAAGGTGCTCGGCGGCGAACTGGATGCCGCGATTCTGGTGCGCCCGCCCTTCACGCTGCCCAAGGCACTGGCGCTGCAGGTGCTCAAGGTCGAGCCGCTGATTCTGATAGCGCCGGCTGCACAGGCCGCGCTGACCCCCGATACGCTGCTGCGCGAGCACCCGTTCATTCGCTATGACGCACAGTCGTGGGGCGGGCAGATCGCCCAGCGCTACCTGGATGAGCAACTGATCACGCCACAGTTGCTGTGCGAGCTGGATGCGCTGGAAACCATCGTGATGCTGGTGGCCCAGGGCATGGGGGTATCGTTGGTGCCGCAATGGGCCGGCATGCCCCATGAGGGCATCTGTGCCTGGCCGCTGGGCGATGACCCGCGCCATGCGCGGGCACTGGTGGTGCTGCACGGCTCGACGCCGCGCCGGCCAGTGGCGATGCGGCATCTGCTGGGGCTGCTGGGCAGCCCCTCGCCGGTCAAGGCTGCTCGGTAACCCCGCGCACCACGCGACCGATGCTCAGGCCCTGCAGCAGGATCGACGACAGCACCACGATGTAGGTGATGCTCAGCAGCAGGTCACGTTCGGGACCCGATGGCAGCGACAGCGCCAGGGCCACGGACACACCGCCGCGCAGGCCGCCCCAGGTGAGCACGCGGATGGTGCCGCGCGGCACCGTTCTCCAGCGGCGCAGCATGACGATCGCCGGCGCCACGGTCAGCAGGCGCGACAGCAGGATCGCCACTGCCAGCACCCCGGCCGCAGCCAGGTGCATCCACGAGAACGGCAGCAGCAACAGCTCCAGGCCGATCAGCGCGAACAGCAGCGCGTTGAGCATGTCGTCGATCAGTTCCCAGAAGCCGTCCATGTAGCGCCGGGTCATGTCGTTCATAGCCAGGTTGCGACCCAGGTTGCCGATGATCAGGCCCGCTACCACCATCGCGATGGGCGCCGAGACGTGCAGTTCGTAGGCTGCGGCCGAGCCGCCGATCACCAGCGCCAGGGTCAGCATGACCTCCACCTGGTACTGCTCGATGCTCTTGATCATGCGGTAGGTGACGTAGCCGATCACCGCGCCGAACAGCGCGCCGCCGATGGCCTCGCGGGCGAACAGGATCGCGGTGTCGCTCACGCTCGGGGTCTCGCCCAGTTGTGCGATGCCCAGCAGCACGGTGAACACCACGACCGCGGTGCCGTCGTTGAACAGCGACTCGCCGACGATGGTGGTCTTCAGCGGCTTGGACGCATTGGCGGTACGCAGGGCGCCGAGCACCGCGATCGGGTCGGTGGGCGAGATCAGTGCGCCGAACAGCAGGCAGTACAGCAGGTTCACGTGCCAGCCGAACAGGGCGAAGATCCAGTGCGCCAGGTAGCCGATCACCACGGTGGCGATCAGCACGCCGACGGTGGCCAGCAGGCCGATCGGCCAGCGGTAGTCGCGCAGGTCGGCCAGGTTCACGTGCAGCGCCCCGGCGAACAGCAGGAACGCCAGCATCCAGTGCATCAGCAGGTCGTTGAAGTCGATCTGGCTCATCAGGCCCTGCACCCGTTCTTCCAGGCCCGGGTAGCCGATGACGCTCAGGCCCTGGAGGATCAGGGAAAACAGCAGTGCAGTGACCATCACGCCAATGGTCGGCGGCAGGCCGATAAAGCGGTAGTTCACATAGGTGAGGAGGGTGGTGAGGCAAATAAACGCGGCAACTAGCTCAAGCATCCTAGGTCCTGTAATGGCTTCCAAGTCAGTGCCCGAATGGCTCGGGCAGGGCTTGGATGCGCCGGCGCGAGGTTCAGGACACACTTTTTCGATCAACGTTGACCGCAGGCTGGCTGTTTTGTTGCGCCTGGTTGAAACTGCGCAGCCGTGCACTACCCAGGAACTCAACCGTGCTCGCCACTTCGCTGGTGCTGATCGCCGCCCTGCTGCATGCCACCTGGAACACCCTGATCAAGTTCAGCGGCGAGCGTCTGCTGGTGATTGCCAGCATGGACGTGGTGGCGCTGCTGTTCGCCCTGGCGATGGTGGCGTTCGTGCAGGTACCGCCGCCCGAGATCTGGCCGTGGATGCTGGCCTCGGCGGCGTTCGAGCTGTTGTACCGCTACCTGCTGATCAAGGCCTACCGGGTCGGCGACCTGGGCCTGGTCTACCCCCTGATGCGCGGGTTGTCGCCGCTGGTGGTGCTGGCGCTGACCCTGACCTTTGCCGGCGAGACGCTGAGCACCCAGCAGATCTTCGGCATTCTGCTGATCCCGTGCGGCATGGTCTGCCTGCTGTGGCAGGGCGGTGGCGGCGAACGTCTGCCCTGGTCGATGCTGCCGGTGGTGGCGCTGATCGGCCTGTGCATCGGCTGCTACACCTGGCTCGACGGCAGCGCGATCCGGCTGTGGTCGCAGCCGCTGGACTACCTGGTGTGGCTGACGCTGATCAGCGCCTGGCCGTTCCCGTTGCTGGCGACGGTGGCCCGGCGCGCGCCGTTTGTGCAGTTCTGGCGCAGCCAGTGGAAGCTGGGCCTGGCCGTGGGGTTGTGCGTGCTGTCCAGCTACGCGCTGGTACTGTGGGCCATGCAACTGGGCTCGGTGGCCGAGGCTGCGGCGCTGCGCGAGGTGAGCGTGATCCTGGTGGTGCTGATGGGCATGCGCTACCTCAAAGAACCTTTCGGCGGGCCGAGGCTCTTAGCTTGTGCACTGGTACTGATCGGCATGCTGATCATGAAACTCTGACCCCAACAACAAGGACCCCTGCCATGACCGTCGCTTTCTGGTGTGTATTGATCGCGTTGCTGCTGCCGTTCGTGTGCACCAGCATCGCCAAGTTCGGCAGTGGTCGCTTCAGCCTGCGACAGAACCATGACCCGCGCGGTTTTCTGGACAAGCTCGAAGGCCTGCCGCGCCGCGCCCATGCGGCGCAGCTCAACAGTTTCGAGTCGATTCCGGCGTTCGTCGCGGCGGTGGTGATCGCCGACATCGTCGGCAATGCCGAGCAGGTCACCCAGGACGTGCTGGCGGTGCTCTACATCACCAGCCGCCTGCTCTACATCATCTGCTACCTGGCCGACTGGGCCGCGCTGCGCTCGGTGGTGTGGTTCGCGGGCATCGGCCTGATCGTCAGCTTCTTCGTGGTCTCGGCCTGAGCTACTTGCCTTCCACCTGCGGCACCACCGGCAGTGCCGCGCCCTTGGGCCACAGCAGCCAGATCTGACCCTGCTGCTTCATGTCCCCGGCCAGAGCGCCGGCCTCGCTGCCGGTACCCCAGAACAGATCGGCGCGCACTTCGCCGGTGATGGCCCCGCCGGTGTCCTGCGCGGCCACCGGGCGTACCACCGGCGCGCCGTCCGGGCGGGTGGTCGACAGCCACAGCAGGCTGCCCAGCGGGATCACCTTGCGGTCGATGGCCACGCTGTAGCCGGCGGTCAGCGGCACGTTCAGCGAACCGCGCGGGCCTTCGTTGCTGTCCGGGCGAGTGCTGAAGAACACGTAGCTGGGGTTGCTGGCCAGCAGCTCGGGCACGCGGCTCGGGTTGGCCTGGGCCCAGGCGTGGATGCTGCCCATGGTCACGTCTTCCTTCTTGAGCTGGCCCTGCTCGACCAGCCAGCGGCCCACCGGGCGATACGGGTGGCCGTTCTGGTCGGCATAGCCCACGCGCAGCTGCTGCCCACTTTCGAGCTGGATGCGCCCGGAGCCCTGGATCTGCAGAAACTGCAGGTCCATCGGGTCGGTCAGCCAGGCCAGCACCGGCGCCTTGACGCCTTGCTGCTGGATCACCCCGGCGGTGTCGTAGGGCTTGAGCACGCGCCCGTCCAGGCGACCGCGCAGGCGCTTGCCCTTGAGTTCGGGGTAGATGCTGTCGAGCGCCACCACCACCAGGTCATCGGGGATGCCATACACCGGCACGTTGGCCGTGGCGGTACGGGTCATGCTGCCGGGGTACACCGGTTCGTAGTAGCCGGTGATCAGGCCGTTGGCGTTGTTTTCGGCCGAGCGCAGGCCGTACACCTCGAGCTGCGTCTGCAAAAAGCCACGCACCTGGGTGGCGTCGTCGGGCACCTGCACCGCAGCAGCGCAGGGGGTGGCCCAGACCGGATCGTTCTTGAGGCGCTCGCACGCGCTGCGCCAGGCATTGAAGCCGGCCAGCAGGTCGCTGTCGGAGACCTTGGGCAGGTCTTTCCAGGTGGCGGGGCTGTAGGTGGCGAGCGGGTGCGGTGCGGATTTATCCGGGGCGCTGCCGTTGCAGCCGACCAGCAGGGCCAGCAGCGCGGCGGTCAGGCCAAGGCGGCTCAGGGCGGTTTTCATGCGGGGTAGTCCTCTACGGTGTGCCTGGCGTTCAGGGCGGCCAGGCAACCCTTGTTTTTGGTAGGGGTATTGGTGTTTGCCGGCAAGGCGGGGATACTGGCCGCCTTTTTCCGTGTGCCGAGCCAAGCATGATGTTCAAGCGAATGACTGTGATCCTGGTGGCCTGCCTGGCCCTGAGCGCCTGTGGCGGTGTCGACCCCAACTCGCCGTTGGGCCAGCGCAAGGCGATTTTCAAGCAGATGCTCAAGACCAGCGAAGACCTCGGCGGCATGCTGCGTGGCCGGCTCGCGTTCGACGGGCAGAAATTTGCCGATGGTGCGGTGAAGCTCGACGCGTTGTCGCACCAGCCGTGGCAGCATTTCCCGCAGGTGCGCGAGGAGGACAGCAGCGCCACGCCCGATGTGTGGCAAAAGCAGGCGCGCTTCCAGGAGCTGGCGCGGCAGATGGAGCAGGTGACCGGCGAGCTGGTCGCCCAGACCCGTACCCAGCCATTGGAGCCTGCGGCGGTCGCGGCCCCGATGGGCAAGGTGGAAGCGGCGTGCAAGGCCTGTCATACCGAGTTTCGCAATCATTGATGGGGTGAGCTGGCCGGCCTTTTCGCCGCAGGGCCGGCTCCTACAGGTGGCGCGCTGTACGTAGGAGCCGGCCTTGCCGGCGAAGGGTTCAACGCGGACTACTTCTCCAGCTCATCCAGTGCCTGTTGCAGTTCCTTCTTCGACTCGGCCAGTTTGTCCTTGCGCTTGTTGATCTTGTCGGCGTCGCCTTTCTTCATGGCCTTGTCCAGGTCCTTGGTGCGCTGCGTCACTTCATGACGGGCATCCAGCACCTTCTGTTCACGCTGTTTCTTCAGGCCGGCATCGGTGCAGTGCTCGGTCACTTCGCTCAGGGCCTTCTCGAGGCCGGCCTGCTGGGCGCTGTTGCCGTGGGCGCGGGCCTGTTCGATCTGTTCGCTGATCGCCTGCTTCTTGGCAGCGCAGCCGGTCAGGCCGGGTTGTTCCTCGGCAGCCATCAGCGAAGTGGCGAGCAACGAGCAGGCGGCGAACAGGGCAAGCGGGGAAAGCAGTTTCATAGTGGCTCCGTGGTCGCGGGCTTGGCAGAAACACATGATGCTGCCCTGATCCGACAAATTTAGAAACCCTCGATTGTATGTTCACGTAACCGCGCCGCCAGGGCCTGCACCTGCGGGTGAGCGAAAAAGGCCAGCAACTGGCCGGCACGGTGGGCACCCACGCCGGGCTCGGCCTGCCATTGCGCCGCATCGCGGGCAGCCAGTGCGGCCCAGGTGTCCCCCGCTGCCAACGTACGCGGGGCCGGCATACCCAGGGCCCGCGCCCAGGTGGCAAAGGGTCGCTGACGGGCCTGTTCGAGGGCGGGGTACAACGGATGTTCGGCGGGCAGTTCCAGCACATCGGCCAGTGTGCGCAACTGGCCGGCGTCGACCAGGCGCTCCCAGCTGGCCGGCCCGGCACCTGGGAGTGCCAGGCCCTGCTTGCCGCCCAGCCATTGCAACCTGGCCAGGAACTGCGGACGACACCCGGCGCTCAGCTCCCAGCAGCTCAACGGATGAAACGTATCGGCCGCCGGTACCTCCATCTCGCGCCGTTCGAGGGCGCGGTGCACCACGCCGTCCAGACGGGGAATGGTCAGGCCTGCCAGGCTGATCGCCACCTGATCGCCCGGGCGAATGTCCAGTTGCTGCCAGCGACTTAGCGAGCCCACGCTGACCTGGCGCACCGTGCGGTCATCCAACTGCACCGGTGCCAGTTGCAGCACCGGGGTGATGCGACCGGTGCGCCCCACGTTGAACTGCACGCGTCGCACCTCTGCCAGCACCTGGGCGAAGGGGTATTTCCATGCCGCTATCCAGTACGGCGCCCGGGCCTGCCAGCGCTCGCCGGGCGGACGCCGGCCCTGGCGCAGCACCACGCCGTCGCTGGCGAATGGCAGTGGCGTGCGGTACCAGTGCTGGCGCCAGTGGGCGGCCTGGTCGAAGGTCTGCACCGGCTGGCTGAACGCCTCGCTGTAGGCAAAGCCCAGGGCGCTCAGGCGTGCCAGGCGCTCGCGCTGGTCCAGGGGGCCCTGCGGCCAGGCCCAGGCGAACAGCTCGACCACCGCGCCCTGCGCGGGGGTGAGCTGCTTGCGCGCCATCAGCCCGGCGACGTTGCCGCGGGCATTCCGGCTGCCCGCTGCGGCCTGCACATGCCCGTCCAGGCGCCAGAACAGCTCGCCTTGCAGTATCAGGTCCAGAGGTTCGGGCAACGTGTGGGGTAGGGCGCCCAGTGCCGGCAGGTGGCGGCTCCAGTCATGCCCGTAGGCGCCGTCGCCGCGGCTGATCAGGCGCACCAGCCGGCCCTTTGCATAGACCAGCGTGGCGGCCACGCCATCCACCTTGGGTTGTACCCAGAGGTCCTGCTTGCCGTGCATCCAGGCGCGCACGGCGGCTTCGTCGGGCAACTTGTTCAGGCCGGTGTGGGGGATGGGGTGGCGCAACGGGCCGGTGGCGGTTCCGAGCGGGTCTGCGGGGGGCGCACCGGTGCCGGGGAAGCAGGCTTGCAAGTGTTGCAGGCGCGCCCGGCTCTGGTCGTAGAGCTCGTCGCTGATCAACGCGACGCCCAGGCGATGGTAATGATCGTCCCAGTCGGCCAGGCGCTCGCCCAGCTGCTTGAGTTCGCTTTGCGCCACTGCCGGTGGCCAGTCGGGGCAGGGCCGGGCGAGGGCGGTGGCTGGGGTACAGACGAGCGTGCTGGCGAACAGCAGGCCGGACAACAGCTTGAAGGGCATGGCGAGCGTCCTTGCTCGGCGGGTGGAACTTCAAGCCTAGGCAAGAAAAAGCCCCTGCCAGTCGCCTGGCAGGGGCTCTTGTTTACCGGGTGTTGCTTGTACCGGGTGTTGCTTACAGCCCGGCGGCCGCGCGCAGCGCGTCGACACGGTCGGTGCGTTCCCAGGTGAACGTGGTGAAGGTGTCGTCGCCCACGGTCTTGACCTGCGGGGTGCGGCCGAAGTGACCGTAGGCTGCGGTTTCCTGGTACATCGGGTGCAGCAGGTCGAGCATGGTGGTGATCGCATACGGACGCAGGTCGAAACACTCGCGCACGATCTGGATGATCTTCTCGTCGGCAACCTTGCCGGTGCCGAAGGTGTTCAGCGAGATCGAGGTCGGCTGGGCCACGCCGATGGCGTACGACACCTGGATTTCGCAGCGCTCGGCCAGGCCAGCGGCAACGATGTTCTTGGCCACGTAGCGACCGGCATAGGCGGCCGAACGGTCAACCTTGGACGGGTCCTTGCCGGAGAAAGCGCCCCCCCCGTGACGGGCCATGCCGCCGTAGGTGTCGACGATGATCTTGCGGCCGGTCAGGCCGCAGTCGCCCACCGGGCCACCGATGATGAAGTTGCCGGTGGGGTTGATGTGGAACTGGGTGTCCTTGTGCAGCAGCTCGGCCGGCAGCACGTGCTTGACGATCAGCTCCATCACGCCTTCGCGCAGGTCGGCGTAGGACACGTCCGGGTTGTGCTGGGTGGACAGCACGATGGCGTCGATGCCAACCACCTTGCCGCCTTCGTAGCGGCAGGTGACCTGGGACTTGGCGTCCGGGCGCAGCCACGGCAACAGGCCGGACTTGCGCGCTTCGGCCTGACGCTGCACCAGCTGGTGCGAGAAGCTGATCGGGGCTGGCATCAGCTCCGGGGTTTCGTTGCTGGCGTAGCCGAACATCAGGCCCTGGTCGCCCGCGCCCTGGTCTTCAGGCTTGCTGCGGTCAACGCCCTGGGCGATGTCTACCGACTGCTTGCCGATGATGTTCATCACCGCGCAGGTGGCGCCATCGAAACCGACGTCGGAGCTGTTGTAGCCGATGTCGACGATCACGTTGCGCACGATGTCTTCGAGGTCGACCCAGGCCGAAGTGGTCACTTCGCCGGCGATGATGGCCACACCGGTTTTCACCAGGGTCTCGCACGCCACGCGGGCGAACTTGTCTTCGGCGATGATGGCGTCGAGCACCGCATCCGAAATCTGGTCGGCGATTTTATCCGGATGCCCTTCAGACACGGACTCGGAGGTGAAAAGGGAGTATTCGCTCATCTCGACGGGTTCCTAAAATTTACCGATGGTGAGTGTCGCCAGGTGGTCGCTGAAAGTGGCGAACCTGAATCTGGAAACCATTACGTAAGCCCACATAGAGGCTGTCCTCGGGAACCAGCCCCGCGGCGCTGGCCCAACGGGCCAAATCATCCTGTTCAAAGCCCAGCCAGAGATCGCCGCACGCCTGGCGCGCCCAGCTCTGGTCGTGGCTGCACAGTTCTGTTACCAACAGGCTTCCGCCTGGTCTGACACGCTTGGCCAGGTGCCCGAGGGCCTGGGCAGGCTCGCTGAAATGGTGCAGCACCATGTTCAGCACCACGCAGTCGGCCTGTACATCCGTTGCATGCAGGGCATCGGCCAACAGCAGGGTTACGTTAGCCAGGCGCTCGCGCTGGCACACCTGGCGCGCCAGCTCGAGCATGGTCGGGCTGTTGTCCAGGGCGGTGACGTGGGTGAAGCGCCGCGCCAGTTCGGGCAGAAACTCGCCATCGCCGGGGCCGACCTCCAGGGCGCTGGCCAGCGGGTCGAAGCTGAGCTTGTCGAGCAGCGCCAGCAGGCTTTCGCGGTACTGCGCCAGGCCGGCGATCAGGTCCTGCTGGGCGCGGAACTTCTCTTCCACACGCAGGAAGAAGTCCTGGCTGGTGGCGGCCCGGCGCACCTGCACCTGGCCGATGCGCGCCTGCACCTCGGCCGGCAGTTCCAGCGCGTCGACCTCCTCCAGCAGCGCCCCGTGCAGCTTGCCGCCCAGGCGCTGGCTGTCGGGCAGTGCGCGGCGATAGAAGATCGCGTTGCCTTCGCGCCGGGTGGCCACCAGGTCGGCCTGGGCCAGTACCTTGAGATGGTGGCTCATGCCCGACTGGCCGATGGCGAAGATCTGCGCCAGCTCCAGCACCCCGAACGAATCGCTGGCCAGCGCGCGCAGCACGTTCAGCCGCAGCGGGTCGCCGCCGGCCTTGCACAGGGCAGCCAGCGCGTCGCTTTGCTCGGGGTCGATGGAGGGGGCGTGAAGGTTCATGGGCGGCAGTCTAGTCAGCGTGCAGCGGCCTCGCAAGTTCTATATCAAAAAGTTTTGATATTGCTCGATGGGCGGGCCCGGCCCGGCATGGCAGGCGACAATTTCTGCCGTTTTGTCGGCGCAACACGGGATTAGTCGCTCAATCGCACTAAAAACGTCCCTCATCGACCATCCGTGATTGCCCCCGGGCACGTGCCTGGGCGAAAATGGCCGCCTTTTTCCGTTCGTTAATATTCAAGCCCCCCAGGAGACAAGCGATGCCCAGCCGTCGTGAGCGTGCCAACGCCATTCGTGCCCTCAGCATGGATGCCGTGCAAAAAGCCAACAGCGGCCATCCCGGTGCCCCGATGGGCATGGCGGATATCGCCGAGGTTCTTTGGCGTGACTTCTTGAAGCACAACCCGAGCAACCCGCACTTCGCCGACCGTGACCGCTTCGTGCTGTCCAACGGCCACGGCTCGATGCTGATCTACTCGCTGCTGCACCTGACCGGCTACGACCTGTCGATCGACGACCTCAAGGCGTTCCGTCAACTGCACAGCCGCACCCCGGGCCACCCGGAATTCGGCTACACCCCAGGCGTCGAGACCACCACCGGCCCGCTGGGCCAGGGTCTGGCCAACGCCGTGGGCTTTGCCCTGGCCGAAAAAGTGCTGGGCGCCCAGTTCAACCGTCCAGGCCACGACGTCGTCGACCACCACACCTATGTGTTCCTGGGTGATGGCTGCATGATGGAAGGCATTTCCCACGAAGTTGCTGCACTGGCCGGTACCCTGGGCCTGGGCAAGCTGATCGCCTTCTACGACGACAACGGTATCTCCATCGACGGCGAAGTCGAAGGCTGGTTCACCGACGACACGCCGAAGCGTTTCGAAGCCTACCACTGGCAGGTGATCCGCAATGTCGACGGTCACGACCCAGAAGAGATCAAGACCGCCATCGAGACCGCGCGCAAGAGCGCGCAGCCGACCCTGATCTGCTGCAAGACCACCATCGGCTTCGGTTCGCCGAACAAGGGCGGCAAGGAAGACTGCCACGGCGCGCCACTGGGCGATGCCGAAATCGCCCTGACCCGCCAGGCCCTGAACTGGAACCACGGCCCGTTCGAAATCCCGGCCGACATCTATGCCGAGTGGGATGCCAAGCAGGCCGGCGCCGCCGCCGAAGCCGCCTGGGACCAGCGCTTTGCTGCCTACGCTGCAGCCTTCCCTGAACTGGCCAGCGAACTCAAGCGTCGCCTGAGCGGCGAACTGCCAGCCGACTTCGCCGAGAAGGCTGCCGCCTACATCGCCGAAGTGGACGCCAAGGGCGAAAGCATCGCCAGCCGCAAGGCCAGCCAGAACACCCTGAACGCCTTCGGCCCGCTGCTGCCGGAGTTCCTCGGTGGCTCGGCGGACCTCGCCGGCTCCAACCTGACCCTGTGGAAAGGTTGCAAGGGCGTCAGCGCCGAAGATGCCAGCGGCAACTACATGTACTACGGCGTGCGCGAGTTCGGCATGACCGCCATCATGAACGGCGTTGCCCTGCACGGCGGCCTGGTGCCTTACGGCGCGACCTTCCTGATGTTCATGGAATACGCCCGCAATGCCGTGCGCATGTCGGCCCTGATGAAACAGCGCGTGATCCACGTCTACACCCACGACTCCATCGGCCTGGGCGAAGACGGCCCGACTCACCAGCCGATCGAGCAGCTGACCAGCCTGCGTACCACGCCGAACCTGGACACCTGGCGTCCGGCCGACGCGGTCGAATCGGCCGTGAGCTGGAAGCACGCCCTGGAGCGCAAGGACGGCCCTTCGGCGCTGATCTTCTCGCGTCAGAACCTGCAGCACCAAACCCGCGACGCCGGCCAGATCGCCGACATCAGCCGTGGTGGCTACGTGCTCAAGGACTGCGCAGGCGAGCCTGAGCTGATCCTGATCGCCACCGGTTCCGAAGTGGGCCTGGCAGTGCAGGCGTTCGACAAGCTGACCGAGCAGGGCCGCAAGGTGCGCGTGGTATCGATGCCATGCACCAGCGTGTTCGATGCCCAGGACGCCAGCTACAAGCAGTCGGTTCTGCCACTGCAGGTGGGCGCGCGGATTGCCATCGAAGCTGCCCACGCCGACTTCTGGTACAAGTACGTGGGCCTGGAAGGCCGCGTCATCGGCATGACCACCTACGGTGAGTCGGCGCCGGCTTCGGCACTGTTCGAAGAGTTCGGCTTCACCCTGGAAAACATCCTGGGTACGGCTGAAGAGCTGCTGGAAGACTGATGTAGAACGCCTGTAGGGGCTGCGCTGTCTGCTTCGCCGGCAAGGCCGGCTCCTACGGGTGGTCTGTGTAGGAGCCGGCCTTGCCGGCGAATGCTGCACCGCAGATCCCCAGGCTACAGATGATTTTCTGTTCCGTGAGCATCCCATGCCCCAACCGCGTCCCTACAAAGTTGCACTCAACGGCTACGGCCGCATCGGTCGTTGCGTCCTGCGCGCACTCTTTGAGCGGGGGGCCAGCGCGGGCTTCGAGATCGTTGCACTGAATGACCTGGCCGATCAGGCCAGCCTCGAATACCTGACACGCTTCGACTCCACCCACGGGCGCTTTCCCGGTGAGGTCAGGGTTGACGGCGATTGTCTGCATATCAATGGCGACTGCGTCAAAGTACTGCGCAGCGCCACCCCCGAAGGCATCGACTGGGCCGCGCTCGACGTCGACCTGGTGCTCGAATGCTCCGGGGCCTACAACACCCGCGCCGACGGCCAGCGTTTCCTCGACGCCGGCGCACCACGGGTGCTGTTTTCCCAGCCGATGGCCAGCGAGGCGGATGTCGACGCCACCGTTGTCTACGGCATCAACCAGGATTGCCTTGAAGGCGGCGAACGGCTGGTATCCAACGCCTCCTGCACCACCAACTGCGGCGTGCCGCTGCTGCGTGTGCTCGACCAGGCCTTCGGCATCGAGTACGTGCAGATCACCACCATCCACTCGGCAATGAACGACCAGCCGGTGATCGATGCCTACCACCACGAAGACCTGCGCCGCACCCGTTCGGCGTTCCAGTCGGTGATTCCGGTGTCTACCGGGCTCGCGCGGGGTATCGAACGCCTGCTGCCGGAACTTGCCGGGCGAATCCAGGCCAAAGCGGTACGCGTGCCGACGGTGAACGTGTCGTGCCTGGACATCACCCTGCAGACCGCCCGCGATACCACCGCGGCCGAAGTCAACCAGGTGCTGCGTGAAGCGGCCCTGAGTGGCCCGCTCAAGGGGTTGCTGGCCTACACCGAACTGCCCCACGCCAGCTGTGATTTCAACCATGACCCACATTCGGCCATCGTCGATGCCAGCCAGACCCGCGTTTGCGGCCCCCGCCTGGTGAACCTGCTGGCCTGGTTCGACAACGAATGGGGGTTCGCCAACCGCATGCTCGACGTCGCCGAACATTTTCTGCGCGTCGTGGACTCAACCAGCACCACTCGCAAACAGCCCTGAAGGACTGCATTCATGACCGTTTTGAAGATGACCGACCTCGATCTGCAAGGTAAGCGCGTACTGATCCGCGAAGACCTCAACGTGCCTGTGAAGGACGGTGTGGTCAGCAGCGACGCGCGCATCCTGGCCTCGCTGCCGACCATCAAGCTGGCCCTGGAGAAGGGCGCGGCCGTGATGGTCTGCTCGCACCTGGGGCGCCCGACCGAAGGCGAGTTCTCGGCCGAGAACAGCCTCAAGCCGGTGGCCGACTACCTGAGCAAGGCGCTGGGCCGTGAGGTGCCGCTGGTGGCCGACTACCTGGGCGGCGTGGACGTGAAGGCCGGCGACATCGTGCTGTTCGAGAACGTGCGCTTCAACAAGGGCGAGAAAAAGAACGCCGACGAACTGGCCCAGCAATACGCCGCCCTGTGCGACGTGTTCGTGATGGACGCCTTCGGTACCGCCCACCGTGCCGAGGGCTCGACCCACGGCGTGGCCAAGTTCGCCAAGGTCGCCGCTGCCGGTCCGCTGCTGGCCGCCGAACTGGATGCACTGGGCAAGGCCCTGAAGGCCCCGGCCAAGCCGATGGCCGCCATCGTCGCCGGTTCCAAGGTATCGACCAAGCTGGACGTGCTCAACAGCCTGAGCCAGGTGTGCGACCTGCTGATCGTCGGTGGCGGCATCGCCAACACCTTCCTGGCCGCTGCCGGCCACCCGGTGGGCAAGTCGCTGTACGAAGCCGACCTGATCGACACCGCCAAGGCCATCGCGGCCAAGGTCAACGTGCCGCTGCCGGTGGACGTGGTGGTGGCCAAGGAATTTGCCGAAAGCGCCACGGCTACCGTCAAGCTGGTGGGCGAGGTGGCCGAGGACGACATGATCCTGGACATCGGCCCGCAGACCGCCGAACAGTTCGCCGAGCTGCTGAAGTCGTCCAAGACCATCCTGTGGAACGGCCCGGTGGGCGTGTTCGAGTTCGACCAGTTCGGCAACGGCACCAGGACCCTGGCCAAGGCCATCGCCGACAGCGCCGCGTTCTCGATTGCCGGCGGTGGCGACACCCTGGCGGCCATCGACAAATATGGCGTGGCCAGCCAGATCTCCTACATTTCTACCGGTGGCGGTGCATTCCTCGAGTTCGTCGAGGGCAAGGTGCTGCCGGCGGTGGACGTGCTGGAACAACGGGCCAAGGCCTGACTCGCTCAGCCTGGCAAAGGGAGTGTGGCCTGATGGTCAAGCGGTTGCCTGTGTTTATCCTGGCCGGTCTGCTCAGCGCCTGCGCTGGCAGCCCGGAGCCTGCGGCGGATGCCCCCGGCAAGCCGAAGGGCGGTTGCTACCAGTCGCAGTGGCAGGCAGAGACCGTGCCGGTGATCAACAAGAGGCTCGGCCCGGACGGGCTGGAGAAGTATGACGAGGAACACCAGCGCCAGGCCCCGGGTTGCCCTTGATCGGTTCGAGGCAACCTGTTGGCCGGTTCGTGGTCTTCTAGAGGATATTCGATGAAAAGCGTTGTAGCCCTGATGGCCCTGGTTCTGATGGCAGGTTGCGCAAGCCTCAAGCCAACCCCGGCCCCGACCGACAACTGGACCCGCTGGGTCTGTGACAGTCAGGCCGAGGTGCTGTGGCGGTTTGCCGATGCCAGCCAGGAAGAGGTGGATGTACGCCTTGGTGGCGGCGATCAGGTCTACCGGCTCAAGCCGGAGCCCGGTGCGTCGGGTGCGCTGTACAGTGATGGCGTGCTGGCCCTGCACACCAAGGGCGATGAAGGCCTGGTGTACTGGGTAGCGACCAACGATTTGATAGGGCGGGGCTGCAAGGCACCGTGACTGGCCGGGCCGACCGCTGTCGGCCCACACTACTTGAATAGCAACCGCCGCTGCGGCAGGCTTGCACGAAAAACGACGCTTGTCGGGAGAGAGATACACAATGGCACTCATTAGCATGCGCCAGATGCTGGACCACGCCGCCGAGTTCGGCTACGGCGTTCCGGCTTTCAACGTCAACAACCTCGAGCAAATGCGCGCCATCATGGAAGCCGCCGACAAGACCGACTCCCCGGTGATTGTCCAGGCCTCGGCCGGTGCCCGCAAATACGCCGGTGCGCCGTTCCTGCGCCACCTGATCCTGGCGGCGATCGAAGAATTCCCGCACATCCCGGTGTGCATGCACCAGGACCACGGCACCAGCCCTGACGTGTGCCAGCGTTCGATCCAGCTGGGCTTCAGCTCGGTGATGATGGACGGCTCGCTGGGCGAAGACGGCAAGACCCCGACCGACTACGACTACAACGTGCGTGTCACCCAGCAGACCGTGGCCATGGCCCACGCCTGCGGCGTTTCGGTAGAGGGCGAGCTGGGCTGCCTGGGTTCGCTGGAAACCGGCATGGCCGGTGAAGAAGACGGCATCGGCGCCGAAGGCGTGCTGGATCACAGCCAGATGCTGACCGACCCTGAAGAAGCTGCCGATTTCGTCAAGCGTACCCAGGTCGATGCCCTGGCCATCGCCATCGGCACCAGCCACGGCGCCTACAAGTTCACCAAGCCGCCTACCGGCGACGTGCTGGCGATCGACCGCATCAAGGAGATCCACAAGCGCATCCCCAACACTCACCTGGTGATGCACGGTTCGTCTTCGGTGCCGCAGGAGTGGCTGGCGATCATCAACCAGTACGGTGGCGACATCAAGGAAACCTACGGCGTACCGGTTGAAGAAATCGTCGAAGGCATCAAGTACGGCGTGCGCAAGGTCAACATCGACACCGACCTGCGCCTGGCGTCCACCGGTGCCATGCGGCGCCTGATGGCCACCAACCCGAGCGAGTTCGACCCGCGCAAGTTCTTCGGTGAAACCGTCAAGGCCATGCGCGACGTGTGCATCGCTCGCTACGAAGCCTTCGGCACCGCCGGCAACGCCTCGAAGATCAAGCCGATCTCCCTCGAAGCGATGTTCCAGCGCTATGCCAAGGGCGAGCTGGCCGCCAAGGTCAACTAAGCCTGGTTGGTTGTACGAAAAACCCGCAGCGATGCGGGTTTTTTGTGCCCGTGCGGCCTGCTTCACCGGCCGGAACCGGGGGTTTTCGACTGCGGGGCCGCCACGGACACCGGATCTGGCCCAACGCGACAGACCGTTAGTCGGGCAACACTTTGTTTATACCGATGATGCCAATGTGCTGACTTCAGATTTGTTTCAGCCAGGTCTAGAGTAAAGCCTCAAGTTCCATCCGGAATCTGGCGTCGTTACACAAGAGAAGCAGCATGGATTGCGCGCACCCTCACACTCACGACAGCGGTTCGGTTTTACTGATCGTCGATGACTACCCGGAAAACCTGATCAGCCTGCAAGCCTTGCTTGCACGTGAGGACTGGCGTGTGCTGACCGCAAGCTCCGGTACCGAAGCCCTGAGCACGCTGCTCGAGCATGAGGTGGACCTGGTGCTGCTGGATGTGCAGATGCCCGGCATGGACGGCTTCGAAGTCGCCCGCCTGATGCGCGGCAGCCAGCGCACCTGCCTGACCCCGATCATCTTCCTTACCGCCAACGAACAGTCCCAGGCGGCCGTGCTCAAGGGCTATGCCAGTGGCGCGGTGGACTACCTGTTCAAGCCATTCGATCCGCACATTCTCAAGCCCAAGGTCCAGGCCCTGCTCGACCAGCAGCGCAACCGGCGTGCCTTGCAGCGCCTGAGCCGCGACCTGGAGGCCGAGCGCGCATTCAACGCCTCGGTGCTGGACAACGCCGCCGAAGGCATCCTGGTGGTGGCCGAGGACGGTCGCATCCGCTTTGCCAACCCGGCCATCTCGCGCCTGCTCCAGGCCCCGGTGGAGCAATTGCAGGGCGCAGACCTGCTGGGCTTCGTGCAGTCGCCCGTGCCAACCCGGTGGCGCGACTCGGCGTTCTACCAGGCCTACCAGGAGCGCGACATCTACCGCCTGCACGACGCCGTGCTGCTCACCGCCTCCGGGTTGCCGCTGCCGGTGGCGCTGTCGTGCGCGGCGCTGCCCGGTGAGCAGCGGGCGATGGTGGTGACGGTGCTGGACATGTCGGTGGTGCGCAACCTGCACCAGCAGCTGGAGTTCCAGGCCGTTACCGACCCGCTGACCGGGCTGCTCAACCGCCGCGGGTTCTGCCAGGCCGCCGAAGCTGCGCTGCTGCGCAGCGAGCATTCCGACAAGGCCCAGGCCTTGATGTACATGGACCTTGACGGTTTCAAACGGATCAACGACTCGCTCGGCCATGCGGCCGGCGACCGCGTGCTGCACTGGGTGGGCGAACAGCTCAAGGAATGCCTGGGCGCCTACGCGATTCTCGGGCGTATGGGCGGCGACGAGTTCACGGCCTTGCTCGATACCCTGGAATACCCGGAGCAGGCGGCGCGCTTTGCCGAAAAGCTGATCGAGCGCATGTCCATCTGCCAGCAGATCGACGGCCTGGAGGTGACGCTTGGCGTGAGCATCGGCATCGCCACCTACTCCGATTGCGGGCCGCACCTGGACGGCCTGCTGCGTGCGGCGGACGCGGCCATGTATGCCGCCAAGCAGGCCGGCCGCCAGCAGTACCGCTACTACGACCAGGAGCTCAACGGTCGTGCTCGCTCGCGCCTGATGCTCGAAGACAGTGTGCGCGATGCGATCGAGCGGCACGACTTCAGCCTGGTGTATCAGCCGCAGGTGGCGTTTGCCGATGGTCGCCTGCGCGGGTTCGAGGCGTTGTTGCGCTGGCAGCACCCCAGTGTCGGCGATGTGCCGCCGGGGTTGTTCCTGCCGTTGCTTGAGGAGGCCAGGCTGGTCTCGCGGCTGGCCAGCTGGATCTACACCCAGGGTGCGGCGCAGCGGCGCGCCTGGGAGGCGCGGTTCGAGCCGGACCTGGTGCTGAGCATCAGCCTCAGCCGCGTGCAGTTCGCCATGCCCAACCTGGTCGAGGAACTGGGGCGGGTGATCGCCAGCCATGGCCTGCGCCCGGCCCAGCTTGAGGTGGAGGTGGCGGAAACCTCGCTGGCCGCCAACCTCGACATCGCGCTGCGTCAGTTGCGCAGGCTGCGCGAGCTGGGCGTGCGAGTGGCGCTGGACGATTTCGGCGCCGGAGAGTGCTCGCTGCGCCTGCTGCGCGACCTGCCCATCGACACGCTCAAGCTCGACCGGCACCTGGTGGCGCGCCTGCCCGGTTCGGCGCCGGATGCGGCGCTGGTCCGCAGTGTCATCGGCCTGTGCCGCGACTATGGCGTGTGTGTGGTGGCCGAGGGCGTCGAGACGCGGGAGCAGGCGCAGTGGCTGCAGGCAAACGGTTGCGCCTATGCCCAGGGATTTCTGGTGGCGCGGCCCCTGACGGCGCAGCGCGCCGGTGATTTCCCGGCTTTTTTCGACTGGCGCAACGAGGCGGCCGGGGAATTGAGTACACTGACGCCTTTGCCTGCAATGCCCCGTGCCCATGACCGTACTCAAGTACCTGCAAGCCTATCCGCCTGCCCTGCAAGACCAGGTGCGCCAGATGATTGCCCAGAACCGTCTGGGTGACTACCTGCGCCAGCGCTACCCCGAGCGCCATGCGGTACAGAGCGACAAGGCGCTGTATGCCTATGCCCAGGCCCTGAAGCAGGAGCACCTGCGCAATGCGCCGAACCTGGACAAGGTGCTGTTCGACAATCGCCTCGATCTCACCCACCGCGCGCTGGGCCTGCACACCGCGGTATCGCGCGTGCAGGGCGGCAAGCTCAAGGCCAAGAAGGAAATTCGCATCGCCTCGCTGTTCAAGGACGCGGCGCCGCAGTTTCTGAAGATGATCGTGGTGCACGAACTGGCGCACCTCAAGGAGAGCGACCACAACAAGGCGTTCTACCAACTCTGCGAATACATGCAGCCGGGCTACCATCAACTGGAGTTCGACCTGCGCATCTACCTGACCTGGCGCGACCTGTCCGGTGCCCAGTGAGCGAAAGGGAATTGCCAATGGAAGTGAGCAAGACCAAGACCAGTTTCTATCGTCGCCTGTACGTGGCGTGGCTGATCGACAGCCGTACCGCCAGCAGCGTGCCGGCGCTGATGGAGGCCACCGGCATGCCGCGGCGCACGGCGCAGGACACCATCGCGGCGCTGGCCGACCTGGACATCGTGTGCGAGTTCGAGCAGCAGGAAGGTGCGCGCAACCATGCCGGGCATTACCGGATACGTGACTGGGGCGCGATCGACAAGCAGTGGATCACCCAGCATCTGCGCAGTATCCGCCAGGTGCTGGGCTACCCCTGAAGCCCCTCCGCCGGCAAGCCCGGCCCTGCACCTACCCCTGTAGGAGCCGGCCTTGCCGGCGAAGCGTCTAGCCCCGGCGCATGCCGATGTGCGGGATGCCATCCTCCAGATACGCCTCCCCGGCCACCTCGAACCCGTGCCGCGCATAGTAGGCTTGCAGGTGCGCCTGTGCGGACAGGTACACCGGCACCCCTGGCCAGTGCTTCTCGGCCTGTGCCAGCCCCTGCACCATCAGTGCATGCCCCAGCCCCTCGCCCCGCGCCGACGGCGCAATCACCACCCGCCCGATCACCACGTCGCCGCCCTGTGACTCGGGGTCCAGCAGGCGCAGGTACGCCACCAGCTCGCCATCGCGCCAGGCCATCAGGTGGCAGGTGTCGCCCTCCAGGTCCTGGCCATCGATTTCCAGGTACGGGCATTTCTGCTCCACCACGAACACCTCGATGCGCAGCGTCAGCAGCGCGTACAGCTGTTGCTTGCCAAGGTCGGTGTGATGCTTGCAGATCCAGTCGATGCTCATCGCGTTTCTCTCCTGTGTAATGCCCCGATCATAACCACGCCGAGCACCTCAGGGCGAAGGTCGCGAATTGCCATGGATCAAGTCGGCGCGGAATCGGCAAAAATAGAGGCAATTAGCTATCACCCGGCACTGCCCGATACCGGAATCTTTGTGTAATCTGGCCGTGCAGCCTAGCTTTGCGCCAACAGAAATCTCATGCCATTCAACAAGAACGCGGACCCGATCCGCTAAGGGATTTGAGCATGCGGCCACTGCTTCGAGCCTTGGGTTTGCTTGGATTGCTGCTCTGTGCCCAGTCGGCCCAGGCCGAAAAACTGCGCCTGGTGGCCGATGCCTGGCCCCCCTTCACCGACGCCCGCCTACCCAGGGGCGGGCTGGCCACCGCCCTTGTCACCACCGCCCTGGAGCGTGCCGGGTTTGCCAGCGAGTTCGAGCAGGCGCCGTGGGCGCGCGCGCTGCTGGGCATCGGCGAGGGCCGCTACGATGTGCTGATCAACGCCTGGCAGAGCGATGCGCGTACCCGCATCGGGGCCTTCTCCCAGGGCTACCTGAGCAACCGCGTGCGGCTGCTCAAGCGCAAGGGCGACGTGCTGCGTTTCGATACCCTGAGCGATCTCTACCCGCACGCCATCGCGGTGGTGCGCGACTATGCCTATGCGGCCGAATTCGACATTGACGGGCGCCTGCAGAAGGTGCCGGTGCGCGACTTTTCGGTGGCGGTGGGCATGCTGGCTGCCGGGCGGGTGCGCCTGACCCTGGAGGACGAATACGTGGCGCGCTACTACTTGCAGCGTGAAAGTGCGGACGTACGCAACCGCGTGCAGTTCTTCGGCAAGCCGGTGAGCGAGAACAGCCTGCACATCCTGGTCAGCCTCAGGCATCCGCAGCATGCCCAGATCGTGGCCGGCTTCGACAAGGCCATCGCCGCCATGAAGGCCGATGGCAGCTATGCCCGGTTGCTCAAGGACTACGGCCTGTAGTCAGGCCGGGGTGTCCTTGATCAGGTGCGCGGCCAGGGTGCGCAGCGGGCCCAGCTGGCGGCAGATCAGTGCCAGCTGGGTCTGCACCAGGCGCTGGTTCTCGTCCATTTCCTCGGGCATCTGCTCAAGGCTCGCCGCCAGGGCTTCCTCGGCGTCGCTGTGGATCGCCACCGGGGTCTTGCTGGCAAGGCCAGTGGCGATTTCGTCGAGGCTGGCGGCCAGGCTGGCACCCGCGCCGTCGATCAACTGCTCGTGGGCCTCGGGTGCCAGTGCGCTGTCACGGTGTGCACCCAGCCCGGAGAGGTAGCTGAGCAGGGTGTGCGAGAGCACCAGGAAGCGAAAGCCCACGTCGGCCTCTTTGCGAAAATGCCCCGGCTCCATGAGCATGTTGGCCAGCGTGGTCGACAGCGCCGCGTCGGCGTTGTGCGCGTTGCGCCGGGCCAGGCGGTAGGCCAGGTCGTCGCTCTTGCCCTGGGCGTACTGCTGCATGATCTGGCGCAGGTAGGTGCTGTTGCAGCTCAGGGTGTTGGCCAGCACCTTGTTCAACCGACGGCCCTGCCAGTCGGGCAGGAACAGGAACACCGCCAGGATCGCGATCAGGCTGCCCACCAGGGTGTCGAACAGGCGCGGCAGGAACAGGCCGTAGCCGTCGCCGATCTGGTTGAAGCAGAACAGCACCATCAGCGTGATCGCCGCCGTGGCCAGGGTGTAGCGGGTGGTGCGGTTGACGAAGAACACCACCCCGGCGGCCACCGCGAACAGCGACTGGATGATCGCGCTGGGGAACAGGTCGAACAGCGCCCAGCCCACGGTCAGGCCGATGGCGGTGCCGATGATCCGCTGCACCAGCTTGCGCCGGGTGGCGCCATAGCTGGGCTGGCACACGAACAACGTGGTGAGGATGATCCAGTAGCCCTGGGTGGGGTGGATCAGGTGCACCATGCCGTAGCCGATCGACAGCGCCAGCGGCAGGCGCAGGGCGTGGCGAAAGATCAGCGAGGTCGGCGTGAGGTGCTGGCGCAGGCGGCTCCACACATCCTTGAGGCTGCGCGGCGAGCGGTCGAGCAGGCTCGAGTCGCTGTTGTCGGCCAGGTTGTCGGGGTTGCTGGCATCGCCGAGCAGGCGGTCGAGGGTTGCCAGGTTCGCCGCCAGCGCCCGCAGCGAGCGCAGCAGGCCACGCCAGGCCGGGTTGCTCTGGATGCGCAGGTGCTCGAGCGAGGCGTGCAGGTCTTCCAGTGCGGCGGCAAAGCTGGTGTCGTAGACGAACGGCTGGCGCAGCTGGATCGACTCGGACAACTGCACGCACGCCTTGCCCTGCTGGCGCAGCAGGCGTTGGCAGCGAAACAGCACGTCGCTGTGGAAGAACGCCTCGGTGAGCGCGTTGTAGGGGTAGTGCGAGGAACTGGCGCGCTCGTGGATGTCCTGGGCCAGAAAGTACAGCTTCAGGTAGCGGCTCACCTTGGAGCCGGGGCGGCCATTGCCCACGCGGTGCAGGATGATTTCCTTGGCGGCGTTGAGGGCGGCCACCACCTTGCCGTTCTGCTGGGCCAGTTCCAGGCGGCGGGCCTCCACGTCCAGCTGGCGGATGGGCTCGAACAGGGTGGCCTTGAGCTTGAGGTAGCGGCCCAGTTCGCGAAACAGCCGCGCCAGGCTCTGCTGCACCGGCTGGTTGGAGAACAGCGCCTGCCACAGCACCGACAGCAATCCGTACCAGGCGGCGCCTGCCACCAGCAGCAAGGGCTCGTGCCAGAAGTCGGTGACCTGGCCGCCGCGCTGGTCCACGCCGATCATGGTGTACACCGACAGGATCAGTGTGGCCGAGGCGATGGCGCCGTAGCGCTCGCCCAGCGCGCCGAGCATGGTCAGCGCGAATGCCGCCAGCGCCAGGGCGCAGCCGAAGAGGATCGGGTAGGGGAACAGCAGCTCCACCGACAGCGCAGCGACGGTGAAGCACACCAGGGTCACGGCCAGGGCGTTGAGCCGGCCCTGCCAGCTGTCGTCGGTCTCGGCCAGGGCGCTGGCGATGATGCCCAGGAATAGCGGGATCAGCAGCCCCATCTCGTCCTGGTACCAGCACAGCGCCATGCTGCCGGTCAGCGCGATCAATACCCGGATGCTGTAGCTGAACTTGTCCAGGGCCCACAAACGACGCAGCGAGTGACGCAAGGAAGACGATGACATGATAGGGCGGCAGGCCTGCTTGGCGATGATCGAAATTGAGCCGGTCACGGTGGCAGCGAACTGTCACCGTGGTCACGTACCAGCAAAATTTGTTCCGTGATGCGCGATTCTAACGCGAAGGTTAGACGAACTGCGCGGCCGCGTAGGCCGATGCCCAGGCCCACTGGAAATTGAACCCGCCCAGGTGCCCGCTGACGTCCAGCACTTCGCCCACGAAATACAGGCCGGGGCTTTTCAGCGACTCCAGGGTCTTGGACGACACTTCGCGGGTGTCGACCCCGCCCAGGGTGACTTCGGCGGTGCGGTAGCCCTCGGTGCCGGCCGGCACCACCTGCCAGGCCGCCAGTTTGTCGGCGACCTCGGCCAGTTCGGCCGGGGTGTACTGCTTCATCGGGCGGGACACGAACCAGTGCTCGGCCAGCAGGTTGGCCATCTTCTTGGTGAAGACCTCGCCAAGCAGGGTCTTGAGTTCGCTGTTGGGGCGTTCGGCCTGTTGCTGTTGCAACCAGGCGAGGGCGTCATGCTCGGGCAGCAGGTTGATCTCGACGCTGTCGCCGCTGTGCCAGAACGACGACACCTGCAGGATCGCCGGGCCGCTGAGGCCACGGTGGGTGAACAGCAGGTTCTCGCGAAAGCTGGTGCCGTTGCAGCTGGCCACGCAGTCCACCGAGGTGCCCGACAGCTCGGTGCACATGGCCTTGAGCTGGGGCTCGGTGATGGTGAAGGGTACCAGCCCGGCGCGGGTCGGCAGCAGGGTGTGGCCGAACTGGCGGGCCACCTGGTAGCCGAAACCGGTGGCGCCCAGGGTCGGGATCGACAGGCCGCCGGTGGCGATCACCAGCGACTGGCATTGCAGCGTGCCCATGCTGGTTTCGAGCAGGTAACCGTGCTCGAGCTTTTCGATCTGCTCGATGCGCGTGTCCATGCGCAGCTCGGCGCCGGCGCTCTGGAGCTCGCTGAGCAGCATGTCGAGGATGTCGCTGGACTTGTTGTCGCAGAACAGCTGGCCGAGTTTTTTCTCGTGATAGGGCACGGCGTGCTTGCCGACCATCTCGATGAAGTCCCACTGGGTGTAGCGGGCCAGGGCCGACTTGCAGAAGTGCGGGTTGTGCGAGAGGAAGTTGGCCGGCTCGGTGTACAGGTTGGTGAAGTTGCAGCGCCCGCCACCGGACATCAGGATCTTCTTGCCGGGCTTGTTGGCATGGTCAAGCAGCAGCACCTGGCGGCCGCGGTTGGCGGCGTGGATGGCGCACATCAGGCCGGCGGCGCCAGCGCCGATGATGATCACTTCGGTGGAACGCACTGCAAAATCCTCAAGAATGGTGGTGACGCATTCGCCGGCAAGGCCGGCTCCTACACAACCCCGTAGGAGCCGGCCTTGCCGGCGAAGGGGCCCTGAAGGGCGACGAAGACCTCAGACGATGCGAACCCGCAGCGAGCGCCCCTTGATCTTGCCGCTGTTGAGCCGCTGCAGCGCCTGCTTGGCCACGCCGCGTTCCACCGCCACGAAGGCCTGGAAATCGAAGATCGCGATCTTGCCCACCTGGGTGCCCGGGATGCCGGCATCACCGGTCAGCGCACCCAGGATGTCGCCCGGCCGCAGCTTGTCCTTGCGCCCGGCACCGATGCACAGCGTGCTCATGGTCGGCACCAGCGGGCCGCCGGCCTGGGGTTTGAGGCTGTCGATCTGCTCCCAGCGCAGGGGCGCCTTCTGCAGCTGCTCGATGGCCTGGGCGCGGTGCGCTTCGGACGGGGCCACCAGGCTCGCCGCCAGGCCCTTCTCGCCGGCACGCCCGGTGCGGCCCACGCGGTGCACGTGAATTTCCGAGTCCCGCGCCAGCTCCACGTTGATGACCATGTCCAGCGCGTCGATATCCAGCCCGCGCGCGGCCACGTCGGTGGCCACCAGCACCGAGGTGCTGCGGTTGGCGAACAGGGTCAGCACCTGGTCACGGTCGCGCTGCTCCAGGTCGCCATGCAGCGACTCGGCGGCGATGCCCTTGGCCTTGAGGTGATCGACCACTTCCTGGCACTGCTGCTTGGTGAAGCAGAACGCCACGCACGACTGCGGACGAAAGTGCGCCAGCAGGGTAGTCACCGCGTCCATGCGCTGCTCGGGCGAGATCTCGTAGAAGCGCTGCTCGATCTGCGTGTCGGCATGCAGCGACTCGGCCTTGACCTGCTGCGGGTTGCGCATGAATGCGGCCGACAGCTGCTTGATGCCGGCCGGGTAGGTGGCCGAGAACAGCAGGGTCTGGCGACGCTCCGGGGTTTGCCCGAGGATGTCGGCGATGGCGTCGTAGAAGCCCATGTCGAGCATGCGGTCGGCTTCATCGAGCACCAGGGTGTTGAGCCCGTCGAGCACCAGGGTGCCCTTGCGCAGGTGCTGCTGCACGCGGCCCGGGGTGCCCACGATGATGTGCGCGCCGTGTTCCAGCGAGGCGATCTGCGGGCCCAGGGACACGCCGCCACACAGGGTCAGGATCTTGATGTTGTCTTCGGAGCGGGCCAGACGGCGCAGCTCCTTGGCCACCTGGTCGGCCAGCTCGCGGGTGGGGCACAGCACCAGGGCCTGGCAGCCGAAGTAGCGCGGGTTGATCGGGTTGAGCAGGCCGATGCCGAACGCGGCGGTCTTGCCGCTGCCGGTCTTGGCCTGGGCGATCAGGTCCATGCCCTTGAGGATCACCGGCAGGCTCTGGGCCTGGATCGGGGTCATCTGGGCGTAGCCGAGGGCGTCCAGGTTGGCCAGCATGGCGGCGGACAGCGGCAAGGTGGCGAATTCGGTGGCAATGGTGGTCACGAGGCGGGCCTGCAAAACAAAATGTCGCGCAGTGTACCAGCCTCGTGGCCATTAGCCCTAAGCCTCGATCTCCGGTTCCGGACGACGGGCACGCCTTCCGTCCGCCCTGGATAGCTGCATGAAGATCGCCGCCGCCAGCATCGACATCAGGCCGATGGTCAGGAAGGTCAGCTGGAACGCGCCCAGCGTGGTCTCCACCCCATCGCCGCTGCCGGCGCCGGTAAAGCCGCCCAGCAGTGCGCCGGCGCAGGCCACACCCAGGCTCAGCGAGAGCTGCGCCACCACCGACAGCAGGCTGTTGCCGCTGCTGGCGCTGGCGTCGTCCAGGTCGATCAGGGTCACGGTGTTCATCGCCGTGAACTGCAGCGAGTTCACCGCCCCCAGCAGCCCCAGTTGCACCAGCAGCAGGGCATACGGGGTGTGTTCGTTGACCAGCCCCAGGCTGCACAGCAGCACGCCCAGCAGCAGGGTGTTGCCGGTGAGGATGGTGCGGTAGCCCAGGCGCTCGATCAGCGGCCGGGCGATGGACTTGGCGACCATCGCCGAGGCGGCCAGCGGGATCATGCTCATGCCGGCCTGGGACGGCGAATAGCCCAGCGCCACCTGCAGCAGCAACGGCACCAGAAACGGCAGTGCGCCGCTGCCCAGGCGGGCGAACAGGTTGCCGAGGATGCCCACCGAGAAGGTACGGGTGCGAAACAGCCGGGGCGAGAACAGCGGGTTGTCGATGCTGCCGGCGCGCAGCCAGTAGGCGGCCAGGCACGCCATGCCGGCGAACAGCAGCAGCATCACGCGCAGGTGCGGCAGGTGCAGCTCGCCCAGGCCCTCCATGGCGATGGTGATCAGCACCATCGCGGCGCCGAACAGCACAAAGCCCACGCCGTCGAAGCGTGTGCGCTCGGAGCCGCGCAGGTCGGGGATGAACTTCCACACCGCGTAGCAGCCCAGCGCGCCGACCGGCAGGTTGAGCAGGAAGATCCAGTGCCAGCTCAGGTACTCCACCAGCCAGCCGCCCATGGTCGGGCCCAGCAGCGGGCCGAGCAGGCCGGGGATGGTGATGAAGCTCATGATGCGCACCAGTTCGGTGCGCGGGTAGGCGCGCAGCACCACCAGGCGCCCCACCGGCAGCATCAGCGCGCCGCCCAGGCCCTGGATCACGCGGGCGCCGACCAGCATGCCGAGGCTGTTGGACAGTGCACACAGCAGCGAGCCGATGCTGAACAGCAGGATCGCGCTGAAGAAGATGCGCTTGGTGCCGAAGCGGTCGGCGATCCAGCCCGAGGCCGGGATCAGCAGGGCCACGGTGAGCATGTAGGCGATGATCACCGACTGCATGCGCAGCGGGTTTTCCGCCAGGTCGCGGGCCATGGCCGGCAGCGCGGTGTTGAGGATGGTGCCGTCCAGCGACTGCATGAAGAAGGCGATGGCCACCACCCAGGGAATCCAGCGGGCGGTGACGGGGTCCAGCGGGGTGCGGTTGGGCATGCTCTATGTCCTTGAGGGCCCCTTCGCGGGCAAGTCGAAGCGTCGAACCGCAGCTCCCACAGGGGCGGCGGTGATCCCTGTGGGAGCGGGCTTGACCCGCGATGGCGGCATCACAATGTCAGCGTCAGGCGTTTGACCAGCGCCCCCGGCAAATGGCTCGAACTGGTCTGGCGCTGTCCGTAGGTGCTGGTCGACAGGATCAGCTCGCGCTCGGTCGTGAGCGCCTCCAGCTGCGAGCCGAGCAGGCTGTATACGCTGTCGTCGAAGCGCATGGTGCTGACCGGCGCCTGGATCTGACCGTCCTCGACCCAGAATGTCGCAAAGCGCGTCAGCCCGGTCATGCGCGCCGCCGGCAGGTCGGAGTAGTTCAGGTACCACAGGTTGCTGATGTACAGCCCCGTACCCAGCCTGGCGAGCACCTCATCCAGCGCCAGCTCGCCGGCGGCCAGGCTCAAGGCGCTCGGCCACTCGTGGGCCTCGGCGCCATTGGCGACCTGCTCGAACTCGGCGGCGCTGCGCGCATTGGTCAGCTGTTCGCGCGCCTGCCCTGCGTCCACCAGCTGCACGTCGCTGCGTGGGTAGCCTTCGCCGGAGAACGCCGGGCTCAGCGAGCCGCTGACCTGTTCGGTGATGTTCACCAGCGGGCTCAATGCCGCATCGCCGGCATACAGGCGTTGCAGCGGGCTGTCCTTGCTGGCGATGGCCTGCGCCGAAAAACCGCCCCAGCACAGCATGCCCATGATCTCGTCCATCGCTGCCGGTGCCAGGTAGGCGCGGTACTGGCCGGGGGCGAGGGTCTTGAGTGGACGACCCAGGTACTCCAGCTGCTCGCGGGCCTGGGCCAGGCGCCGGGCGAACGCGGCGTTGTCCCACACCTGCCCGGCGTAGTTGGCCTTCACCGCCTGGCCGTTGGCGTGGAACAGGCTGAAGTCGAAATTGAAGCTGTTGGCCTGATGCCAGCCAGAGGCGCCGAACGAACTGGCAAAGCCGCGACTGATCGGCCCGGCGGCATAGATGCCCACCAGGTCCAGCGCGCCGGCGCCGTGTTCGATCTGCTCGAGCACCCGTGCGGTATCCGGCAGCGGGCCGTCCTGTACCTGATGGCTGTGCCAGGCACTGTCGTTGAGCAACAGGTACGGGTCGGCAGGGATCAGCGGCAGGATCTGGCGCAGCTCGGCCAGTGCCTGGTGCAGGCGCTCGCGGTCCAGCGCCGGCTCGCCGCTGAGGGTCAGGTGCAGGTCGGCCTGGCGACCGTCGGCAATCAGCTTCAGGCTCGCACCGGCCTGTTGCACGTCGCCGGCCTGGCGCACCCTGGCATGGTTGAATCGGATGAATTGCGACTGCTCGGCGCTGTAGCTCAGGGTGAACTGTTCGGGGGCGCGCACGTTGTCGCGCAGCCATGCGACCAGGTCCTGGAAGTTGTGCAAAGGGCTGGCGGCCATCAGGCGTCTCCTCCGAATACGTCGATCTGGCTGAACACGCAGGCCGGCGAGGCATGGCCCACGCGCACCACCTGGTTGGGTTCGCCCTTGCCGCAGTTGGGCGTGCCGAGCACCTGGAAGGTACTGGCGTCGCCCACGGCGCTGAGGTTGCGCCAGAAACCGGCGGAAATACCGCGGTAGTTGGGGTTCTTGACCACGCCCTTGAGTTCGCCGCGCTCGATCAACTGGCCCCATTCGCAGCCGAACTGGAACTTGTTGCGCGCATCGTCGATGGACCACGAGCGGTTGGTGCGCATCAGGATGCCGTGCTCGATGCCGCCGATCAGTTGCGCCAGGGACTTGTCGCCCGGCTCGATGTTGAGGTTGGCCATGCGGTCGATCGGTGCGCGGTTCCAGCCGCAGGCGCGGCTGTTGGCCACGCCGTCCAGGCCCGAGCGGAACTGTGACAGCGCACCGCCCAGCGGGCGCACCAGTACACCATCACGAATCAGGAACTGCTTGTGGGCCGGGGTGCCGTCGTCATCGTGCGCGTAGCTGGCCAGCTCTTCGGGGATGGCCGGGTCGAAGGTCACGTTGAGCAGTGCCGAGCCGTACTGCAGGTGGCCGAAGTCCTGGGCCTTGATGAAGCTGGTGCCGGCGTAGTTGCGCTCGTCGCCCAGGATGCGGTCCATCTCCAGCGGGTGGCCGATGGACTCGTGGATCTGCAGCATCATCTGGTCGGGCATCAGCAGCAGGTCGCGTACCCCGCTCGGGGTGTTGGGCGCCAGCAGCAGTTGCAGGGCCTGGTCGGCCACCTGGGCCCCGGCACCGAGCAGGCCGCAGCGCTCGATCACATCCACGCCGCCCTGCTGGCCGAAGTTCTCGCGGCCCAGGCTGCGGCTCTGGCTGTCGCTGCCGTCGAAGGCGGTGACGCTCATGCCGGGGAACACGAAGCGTTGCGCCTGGCGCAGTTCGGCGCCGGCACTGTTGAGGTAGATCTGCTCGACCGTGCTCAGGCCCAGGCTGGCCTGCCAGTTCACCAGGCGCGAATCGCCCGGCACGCTGGCCGATTCGCGGGCCAGCAGTTCATAGCAGTCGGCCAGGGCCGGGAAGGCGCTGTTGAGGTTGGGCGAGCAGTAGTCGGCGCGGGCGCTGGACACCGGTTGCTCGCGCAGGTCGAGCAGGGCGTGGCGCGCGATCTGGCGGGCCAGCGCCTCGGCCTGGTCAAGGGCGCGTTGCAGGCCGGCCTGGGACAGGTCGGCGGTGGCCGCGTAGGCCTCCACGCCGTTGACGCGCACGGTGAGCATCGCGCCCTGGTCGCGGGTCAGGCTGGGTGGTTCGGCGATGTTCTTGCGCACCGACAGGTGCTGGTGGGCTTCCTGCACATAGCGCAGGGAGAAAAACTCGGCGCCGCTGTTCAGGCCAGCGAAACGCTGGCGCAGCGGCGCGGTGAAATCGAACATGCGCGAACCTCCGGGTGACGGTGGTTCCCCCTCAGAACCACTCCTCGTGCATGCCCGGGCAGGTATCGTCGCGGGCCTCGAGCAATGCGAGGTCATTATGGCAGGCCGGTACTTCCCAGGTGAGGAAAAACCGTGCGGCCTGCAACTTGCCCCGATAGAACCCGGTATCAGCCGGGTTGCCGCGGGCCAGGCCCTGTTCGGCGCGAATCGCCTGCTCCAGCCAGCGCCAGCCGATCACGCAGTGACCGAAGGCCTTGAGGTACAGCGCCGAGTTGGCCAGGGCGCTGTTGACCTGGCCTGTGGACAACTCGCCAAGCAGGCCCAGGGTCACGTGCTGCAGGCGGCTGAGCAGTTGTTCCAGCGGTTCGCGCAACGGGTCCAGGCGGGTGTAGGCCTGGGCCTGGGCGCAAGTGCCGGCGATCAGGCGTACCAGTTGCTTGAGGCCGGCGCCACCGTGCTGGGCCAGCTTGCGCCCGAGCAGGTCGAGTGACTGGATGCCGTGGGTGCCTTCGTGGATCGGGTTCAGGCGGTTGTCGCGGTAGTACTGCTCTACCGGGTAATCGCGGGTGTAGCCGTGGCCACCGAGGATCTGGATCGCCAGCTCATTGGCCTTGAGGCAGAACTCGGACGGCCACGACTTGACGATCGGGGTCAGCAGGTCGAGCAGTTGCTGGGCCTGCTGGCGCTCGTCTTGGGTGGCGGCGGTATGGCTGTCGTCGAACAGCCGGGCGGCGTACAGGCCCAGGTCGAAGGCGCCTTCGACGTAGGCTTTCTGCGTCAGCAGCATGCGTTTCACATCGCTGTGCTGGATGATCGGCACGGCGGCGGTGGCGGGGTTCTTGTTGTCGGGTAGGCGGCCTTGCGGGCGCTGGCGGGCGTAGTCCAGCGAGTACAGGTAGCCGGCGTAGCCGAGCATCACCGCGCCCATGCCCACGCCGATGCGCGCCTCGTTCATCATCTGGAACATGCAGGCCAGGCCCTGGTGCGGCTGGCCGATCAGGTAGCCGACGCACTGGCCGTTGTCGCCGAAGTTGAGTGCGGTGGAGGTGGTGCCGCGCCAGCCCATCTTGTGGAACAGGCCGGCCAGTACCACATCGTTGCGCTGGCCCAGGCTGACGTCCGGGTTGACCAGGAACTTGGGCACGATGAACAGCGAAATGCCCTTTACCCCGGGTGGTGCGTCGGGGAGTTTGGCCAGTACCAGGTGCACGATGTTCTCGGACAGCGTGTGATCGCCCCCGGAGATGAAGATCTTGTTGCCCTTGAGGCGGAAGCTGCCGTCGGCGGCGGGTTCGGCGCGGGTGCGGATATCGGCCAGCGAGCTGCCGGCGTGGGGTTCGGTGAGGGCCATGGTGCCGAAGAAGCGGCCCTCGATCATCGGTTGCAGGAACAGGCGCTTTTGCTCGTCGGTGCCGAAGTTCTCGATCAGGTTGGCGGCGCCCATGGTCAGGAACGGGTAGGCGGTGGTGCCGGCGTTGGCGGCCTGAAAGTGGGCGAAGCAGGCTTGCGAGAGCAGGGTGGGCAACTGCATGCCGCCGGCCTCGAAGTCGCGGTTGGCGTTGAGAAATCCGGCGTCGAGGAAGGCGTCGACGGCAGGTTTGACCTCGGGGATGAGGATGGCCTGGCCGTTCTCGAAGCGTGGCTCGTGCTCGTCGCCCTTGCGGTTGTGCGGGGCGAAGTACTTTTCGGCCAGGGTGCGAGCGGTGTGCAGCGCGGCGTCGAAGGTTTCGCGGCTGTGCTCGGCGAAGCGTGGGCGTTGGGTGAGGGCCTCGGCGTCAAGCACTTCGTAGAGTTCGAAGGCCAGGTTGCGGGCGCTGAGCAGGGTGTCGGACATGGCGGCCATACCTTGGTGGGGATGGGGCCGAGTCTAGGCATGCGGGCGGGAGGTGGACAGGTTAATAGGTGGGGGTGATGAGGGGTCAGAACCGTTGTCAGGTGTGTGTCCGCAAAAAAAATCGCGGGCCAGGCCGGCCCCCACAAGAATCTGCATCGATCCTGTGGGGGCGGGCTTGACCCGCGACTGGCAACGCGTCGGTGGTTAGCCGATGGTCATCAGGCTGGCATTGCCGCCCGCCGCGGCGGTGTTCACGCTCAACGCACGCTCGATCACCAGGCGCTCCAGCGCAATCGCGGTTTCACCCGACGACAAGCCCTGCACACCCACGATCGCACCGGCACGCTTGGCCACCTGCTCGCATACTGCGCGCAGCTGGTCCGAATGGCCGTGATGCAGCACCGCGTCGAACACCACCTCGTCCTTGGCCCAGTCGCTCACCAGCTTGATGCGCGCCTGCACATCCTTCGGCAAGCGCCCACGCAAGGCCTTGCCCGGCTCGCCGTCGACGAACACTGCCGAGCTGCCCACCGCCAGTACCGCTGCCAGTTGAGTCAGCAGATCAGCCTCCGACTCGGCCAGGCACAGCACGTGCTCGCGCGGCAGGATGGTGTAGCTGTTGCGCTCGCCGGTCGGGCCGTTGAGCAGGCGGGTGACGCCGCTCTGCGACTGCTGCGCGAACTGCTCGCACAGCTGCGCCAGCTCGGCCTGCTGGTTGCTGCCGGCCCACGCCTTGAGCGATTGCAGCGGCTTGAGCAACTGCTCGCGCAGACGCACGTCCGGGACAGTGCCGGCGTCGCTGCGCTGGAACGACTGCTCGATGGCATCGGCCGGGCGCGTGGACAGCAAACGGTACAGGTACAGCGGGCCACCGGCCTTTGGGCCGGTACCCGACAGGCCTTCACCACCGAATGGCTGCACGCCGACCACGGCGCCGACGATGTTGCGGTTGACGTAGACGTTGCCGGCATGGACGTTGTCGATCACCTTGGCGATGGTCTCGTCGATGCGGGTGTGCACGCCCAGGGTCAGGCCGTAGCCGGATGCATTGATCTGCTCGATCAGCTGGTCGAGGTGCTTGCGGTTGTAGCGCACCACGTGCAGTACGGGGCCGAAGATCTCACGCTGCAGTTCATCGAAGCTTTCCAGCTCGATCAGGGTCGGCATCACGAAGGTGCCGCGCTTGATCTCTTCACCGTCGGCAATGGCCACCTGATACACGTTGCGACCCTTGTCGCGCATGCCCTGGATGTGTTTTTCGATGCCAGCCTTGGCCTCGGCGTCGATCACCGGGCCGATGTCCACGCTCAGGCGCTCCGGGTTGCCCAGGCGGCTTTCGGCCATGGCGCCCTTGAGCATCTCGATCACGCGGTCGGCCGAGTCTTCCTGCAGGCACAGCACGCGCAGGGCCGAGCAACGCTGGCCGGCGCTGTCGAAGGCCGAGGAGACCACGTCGATGACCACCTGCTCGGTCAGCGCCGAGGAGTCGACGATCATCGCGTTCTGGCCACCGGTTTCGGCGATCAGCGGGATCGGACGGCCCTGGCTGTCCAGGCGGCCGGCAATGTTGCGTTGCAGCAGGCGCGCCACTTCGGTGGAACCGGTGAACATCACGCCTTTGACCCGGTCATCGCCTACCAGGCGCGCACCGACGGTCTCGCCACGGCCCGGCAGCAGTTGCACCACGCCTTGCGGGATGCCGGCCTCGAGCAGCAGGCGCACGGCCTGGGCGGCCACCAGCGGGGTCTGCTCGGCAGGCTTGGCCAGTACCGGGTTGCCGGCAGCGAGCGCTGCAGCCACCTGGCCACTGAAGATCGCCAGCGGGAAGTTCCACGGGCTGATGCACACCACCGGGCCCAGCGGGCGGTGGGCGTCGTTGCTGAAGTCGTTGCGTGCCTGCACCGCGTAGTAGCGCAGGAAGTCGACCGCTTCGCGCACCTCGGCGATGGCGTTGGCGTAGGTCTTGCCGGCTTCGCGGGCCAGCAGGCCCATCAGCGGCTGGATCTCGCCTTCCATCAGGTCGGCGGCACGTTCCAGGATCGCGGCACGCTCGGCCGGCGGGGTGGCCTGCCAGATCGGTGCGGCGTTGAGTGCGCACTGGATGGCGTTGTCGGCGTCCTCGACGGTGGCTTCCTGCACGTGGCCGACCACGTCACGGTGGTCGGACGGGTTCAGCACCGGTGCGGCAGCTTCGTCGCTGGACGCGCAACCGAGCATCGGCTCGGCCTTCCAGTCGTTGTGCGCGGTGGCCAGCAGGGCGCACGACAGCGAGGCCAGGCGGTGTTCGTTGGCCATGTCGATGCCGCTGGAGTTGGCGCGCTCGGCACCGTACAGGTCACGCGGCAACGGGATGCGCGGGTGCGGCAGGCCGAAGCCGCCTTCCTGGGTGGCCATGCGCTCGATGGTCGCGACCGGGTCGGCCACCAGTTCCTGGATCGAGATCGACTGGTCGGCGATACGGTTGACGAACGAGGTGTTGGCGCCGTTTTCCAGCAGGCGACGCACCAGGTAGGCCAGCAGCGTTTCGTGGGTGCCGACCGGGGCGTACACGCGGCACGGACGGTTCAGCTTGCCGTCGGCCACCTTGCCCACCACCTGTTCGTACAGCGGCTCGCCCATGCCGTGCAGGCACTGGAATTCGTACTGGCCCGGGTAGTAGTTCTGCCCGGCGATATGGTAAATGGCCGACAGGGTGTGGGCGTTGTGGGTGGCGAACTGCGGGTAGATGGCTTCGGGCACCGACAGCAGCTTGCGGGCGCAGGCGATGTAGGAGACGTCGGTGTACACCTTGCGGGTGTACACCGGGTAGCCTTCCAGGCCTTCGACCTGGGCGCGCTTGATCTCGCTGTCCCAGTACGCGCCCTTTACCAGGCGGATCATCAGGCGGTGACGGCTGCGGCGTGCCAGGTCGATGACGTAGTCGATCACGTAAGGGCAGCGCTTCTGGTAGGCCTGGATCACGAAGCCGATGCCGTTCCAGCCGCTCAACTGCGGCTCGAAGCACAGGCGTTCGAGCAGGTCCAGCGACAGCTCCAGGCGGTCGGCCTCTTCGGCGTCGATGTTCAGGCCGATGTCGTACTGCTTGGCCAGCAGAGTCAGCGACAGCAGGCGCGGGTACAGCTCGTCCATCACGCGCTCGTACTGGGCGCGGCTGTAGCGCGGGTGCAGGGCCGAGAGCTTGATCGAGATGCCCGGGCCTTCATAGATGCCGCGGCCATGGGAGGCCTTGCCGATGGCGTGGATGGCCTGCTCGTAGGAGGCCAGGTATTTCTGCGCGTCGTGCTCGGTGAGCGCGGCTTCACCAAGCATGTCGTAGGAGTAGCGGAAACCCTTGGCTTCGAACTTGCTGGCATTGGCCAGGGCTTCGGCAATGGTCTCGCCAGTGACGAACTGCTCGCCCATCAGGCGCATGGCCATGTCGACGCCCTTGCGGATCATCGGCTCGCCGCTCTTGCCGATGATGCGGCTGAGCGAGGAGGTGAGGCCGGATTCGTTGTGCGTGGACACCAGCTTGCCGGTCAGCAGCAGGCCCCAGGTGGCGGCGTTGACGAACAGCGACGGGCTGTTGCCCAGGTGCGGCTGCCAGTTGCCGGTGCTGATCTTGTCGCGGATCAGCGCATCGCGGGTGCCCTTGTCGGGGATGCGCAGCAGGGCTTCGGCCAGGCACATCAGCGCCACGCCTTCCTGGGACGACAGCGAGAACTCCTGCAGCAGGCCCTGGACGATGCCGGCGCGGCCGCTGGCGCTCTTCTGGTTGCGCAGCTTTTCGGCAATGCCGGCGGCCAGCTTGTGGGTGGCCTCGGCCATGGGCGCGGGCAGGCGTGCCTGCTCCAGCAGCATCGGCACCACTTCCGGTTCCGGACGACGGTAGGCGGCGGTGATCGAGGCGCGCAACACCGACTGCGGCAGGATGCTTTCGGCGAACTCGAGGAAGCACTGGTGCGAGTGGTCGGCCTGCACATCGCCGGCGTCGTCGCCCTGATTGCCGGGCTGACCGCTGAGTTCGGTCAGGGTGGCGCCACCCTCGAGCTTCTCCAGGTAGTTGAAGATCGCCTGCTTGATCAACCAGTGCGGGGTGCGGTCGATGGACTGCGCAGCCGTTTTCAGTCGCTCGCGGGTAGGGTCGTCGAGTTTGACCCCAAGGGTGGTCGTCGCCATTTCTTATCCTCATTATTGCCACTGGGCCGTGGCTAAGCTGGCGCCAAGATTAGCCGGGCGCCTTTGTGGGTGCAACCTAGTGCAACCCAAATAATCGCGTTGAGGAGTGCTACTCGTCCGGTGGCTAAAACCCCACAGCATAAATGGCTGTTCAAGGTGCATTTGCTTATGTAAACGGCGGTTTTTGCTCCCAAATGGAGCAAAAACACGTTGTTATGCGAAATATCCGACCAGGTGCAACTTGACTGAAGAAACTGGTTGCACCTTGTTCGCGTTGTTGCATAGGATTCGCCGCCTGGGTGCAACCGTTAGCGGCTGTCACTACATAAAAACAAACGCCAGGGCGCAACAATGAGTTTTAGCAATCCACTCACGATCACGTTCGTGATCTATATCGCGGCAATGGTGCTGATCGGCTTCATGGCCTATCGCTCCACCAACAACCTTTCCGACTACATCCTCGGTGGCCGCAGCCTCGGCAGCGTGGTGACCGCGCTCTCGGCCGGTGCCTCGGACATGAGCGGCTGGTTGCTGATGGGCCTGCCGGGCGCCATCTACATGTCGGGCCTTTCCGAAGCCTGGATCGCCATCGGCCTGACCGTCGGCGCCTACCTGAACTGGCTGTTCGTGGCCGGTCGCCTGCGCGTGCAGACCGAGCACAACGGCGACGCGCTGACCCTGCCGGACTATTTCGCCAGCCGTTTCGAAGACCGCAGCGGCCTGCTGCGCATCATTTCGGCAATCGTGATCCTGGTGTTCTTCACCATCTATTGCGCCTCCGGCATCGTGGCCGGTGCCCGCCTGTTCGAAAGCACCTTCGGCATGTCGTATGAAACGGCACTGTGGGCCGGTGCTGCTGCCACCATCGCCTACACCTTCATCGGTGGCTTCCTGGCGGTGAGCTGGACCGACACCGTGCAGGCCACGCTGATGATCTTCGCGCTGATCCTGACCCCGGTGATCGTGCTGATCGCCACCGGCGGCTTCGACACCACCTTCCTGGCCATCGAAGCCCAGGGCGCGGGCAACTTCGACATGTTCAAGGGCGCCACCTTCATCGGCATCATCTCGCTGATGGGCTGGGGCCTGGGCTACTTCGGCCAGCCGCACATCCTGGCGCGCTTCATGGCGGCAGACTCGGTGAAATCGATCGCCAATGCCCGGCGCATCTCCATGACCTGGATGATCCTGTGCCTGGCCGGTACCGTGGCCGTGGGCTTCTTCGGCATCGCCTACTTCTCGGCGCACCCTGAAGTGGCCGGCCCGGTCACCGAGAACCACGAGCGCGTGTTCATCGAACTGGCCAAGATCCTGTTCAACCCGTGGATTGCCGGTGTGCTGCTGTCGGCCATCCTGGCTGCAGTGATGAGTACCCTGAGCTGCCAGCTGCTGGTGTGCTCCAGCGCCCTGACCGAAGACTTCTACAAGACCTTCCTGCGCAAGAACGCCTCGCAGGTCGAGCTGGTATGGGTCGGTCGCCTGATGGTGCTGGCGGTTGCGCTGATCGCCATCGCGCTGGCCGCCAACCCGGACAACCGCGTGCTGGGCCTGGTGGCCTACGCCTGGGCCGGCTTCGGTGCCGCCTTCGGCCCGGTGGTGCTGATTTCGGTACTGTGGAAGGGCATGACCCGCAACGGCGCACTGGCCGGCATCGTGGTGGGCGCGGTGACCGTGATCCTGTGGAAGCAGTTCGACACCATGGGCCTGTACGAAATCATCCCGGGCTTCCTGTTCGCATCGCTGGCGATCTACTTCGTGAGCAAGGCGGGCAGCCCGTCGGCTGCGATGGTCAAGCGTTTCGAAACCGCTGAAGCGGCGTTCCACGCCGACAAGTAACACGGCTGCATCATGCTGCCCGGCAACGGCCCGGCCTCTTCTGGAGGTCGGGCCGTTGTCATTCTGGCGGCTGTCACCTGACGGCGCGGGCCTGACAGGGTAAACTTCCGGGCCTTGCAGGAGTTGCCATGAACTATCGTCACGCCTTTCACGCCGGCAACCACGCCGACGTGTTCAAACACCTCGTACTGACCCGGCTGATTGCGCTGATGTCGCGCAAGGAGCAGCCGTTCGCCTACCTCGACACCCACGCCGGCCTTGGCCTGTATGACCTGCAGGGCGACCAGGCGACCCGCACCGGCGAGTGGCTGGAAGGCATCGGCCGGCTCTGGGGGCGCGACGACCTGCCCGAGGTGACGGCCGATTACCTGCGCATCCTGCGCAAGATGAACCCCGATGGCGAGCTGCGCTACTACCCGGGGTCGCCCGAACTGGCACGGCGCCTGGCGCGCCAGCAGGACCGCGTGCTGCTCAACGAGAAGCACCCCGAAGACGGGCGCCTGCTCAAGGAAAACATGAAGAAGGACCCGCGCGTGGCGGTGCACCTGGGCGAGGGCTGGCACGTGCCGAGGGCCTTGCTGCCGGTGCAGGAGAAGCGCGCGGTGATGCTGATCGACCCGCCCTTCGAGCAGGCCGATGAGCTCAAGCGCTGCACGGTGGCGATGAAGGAGACGATTGGCCGCATGCGCCAGACGGTCGCGGCCATCTGGTACCCGATCAAGGACCAGCGCCAGCTGGTGCGTTTCTATCAGGACCTGACCAGCACCGGTGCGCCGAAGCTGTTGCGGGTGGAGCTGTACGTGCACCCGCAGGACAGCCCGCAGGGCTTGAACGGCTCGGGCCTGGCGATCGCCAACCCGCCATGGGGCCTGGAAGAAGAGCTGCGCGCATTGCTGCCGTGGCTGGCCCAGGTGCTGGGGCAGACCCAGGGCAGCTGGCGCATGGACTGGCTGATTGCCGAGTAGGGCGTCCGGCCTCTTCGCCGGCAAGGCCGGCTCCTACAAGTGTGCGCGACCCCGTAGGAGCCGGCCTTGCCGGCGAAGAGGGCGCAACTGCCAACACAACGCTGCGCCTCCTACATGCACCCCCACGCTTTACGCTATAATCCCGCCCTTTCGCTGCCACCCGCCCATGAGGCCGGGGCGCACATCTACAGATTTGAAGAGGCTAGACCCTTGGCATTGACGATTCTTGGCCTGTCCGGCGCCCTTAGCCATGATCCTTCCGCGGCCCTGTACATCGACGGCAAGCTGATTGCCGCCGCTGAAGAAGAGCGCTTCGTGCGCGACAAACATGCAAAGAACCGCATGCCCTACGAATCGGCGAAGTTCTGCCTCGAACAGGCCGGCATCAAGCCGTCCGATGTCGATGTGGTAGCGATTCCGTTCGCCCCCATCAGCCTGTTCGGCAAGGCCCGCTGGCACTACGCCAAGCGTTACTGGTACGCCCCGGATCGCGCCCTCGACGCGCTGCTGATGGGCAACCGTCGCTACAAGCGCTACCGCAACAAGATCGTCTGGTGCCTGGAGCAACTGGGCTTCGATCCGAAAAAGATCAAGATCGAACCGGTCGAGCACCACCTGGCCCACGCCTCCAGCGCCTACCACTGCTCGGGTTTCAAGGAAAAGACCGCGATCCTGGGAATCGACGGCAAGGGCGAGTACGCCACCACGTTCTTCGGCTACGGTGAAAACGGCAAGATCCACAAGATCAAGGAATTCTTCGACCCGGACTCCCTCGGCGGCCTGTATGGCGCGATCACCGAGTTCCTGGGCTTCGAAATGCTCGACGGCGAGTTCAAGGTCATGGGCATGGCGCCGTACGGCGACGCCAGCAAGTATGACTTCTCGCGCCTGGCCAGCTTCGAAAACGGCGAGCTGGAGATCAACACCGACTACGCCAACGTCATCGGCCTGCGCCGCTATAAAGAGAAGGGCAAGGGTTTCTACTTCTCACCCAAGCTGATCGAGTGGCTGGGCCCCAAGCGCGAAGGCGACATCGCCGACGAGCCGTACATCCACTACGCGGCCAGCATGCAGGCGCTGTTCGAGAAGCTCGCGCTGCAGATGATCGACTACTACCTGGGTGACGTGCTCAAGGAAACCGGCAAGCTGGCCTTTGCCGGCGGCTGCGCGCTGAACGTCAAGCTGAACCAGAAGATCATCGCCCGTCCCGACGTGAAGGAGCTGTTCGTGCAGCCCGCCTCGGGCGACGCCGGCACCGCAGTCGGTGCTGCCGCCTATGTGTCCCACGCCCGTGGCGTACCGGTCGAGAAGATGGAACACGTCTACCTCGGCCCGGCGTACAGCAACGAGGACGTGATCGCCGCCTGCGCCCGTCACGAACACAAGCCGACCTGGCGCAAGCTGGACAACATGCCCGAGCAGATCGCCCGGATCATGGTCGACGGCAACCCGGTGGCCTGGTTCCAGGGCCGCATGGAGTTCGGCCCGCGGGCCTTGGGCGGACGTTCGATCATCGGCTGCCCGAGCGTGCCGGGCGTGGCCGACCGCATCAACCACCAGATCAAGTTCCGCGAGCGCTGGAGGCCTTTCTGCCCGTCGATGCTCGACACCGTGGCGCCGCAGATGATCAAGATCGATCACCCGGCCCCGTTCATGACCTTCACCTTCGAAGTGGCTGAAGAGTGGAAGACCCGCGTGCCGGAAGTGGTCCACGAAGATGGCACCTCGCGGGCCCAGGTGCTCAAGCGCGAGTACAACCCGCGCTACTACGACATGATGAAGGCGCTGGAGACCCTGACCGGCAACGGCGTGTCGCTCAATACCTCGCTCAACCGTCGTGGCGAACCGATGATCTGCTCGCCGACCGATGCCCTGAACATGTTCTTCGGCTCGGACCTGCAGTACCTGATCATGGAAGACATCCTGGTGGTCAAGGACGGCGCGAAAGCTTATGACAGTGTTGGCTGAACGGCACGTCCTGCAGTTTTGCCATGGCTATGACGGGCCGTTTCTCGACTGCGCCCGTCAGTACGCCAGCCTGTTCGCGGGCAAGGGCTACCGCGTCACCACGGTGTTTCTCACCGGCGCCGCCGATCCGCAGGTGGCGGCGGGCTGTGCGAGCGATGAAGTGCTGTTTCTCGAGTTCAGCTCCAAGGCCATTCGTGGCTTGAAGCTGGGCGCGATTCGCGAACTGCGCCGCATTGCCGCGTCGCGCCGATTCAGCTTCTGCATCGCCCATCGCTTCAAGCCTATCTACATCGCCCTGCTGGCCACCCGCCTGCCGGTGATCGGCGTGCACCACGCCTTTGGCGACTACCAGCGGCGTACCCGCCAGCTGTTCGCCACTATTTTCAGCAAGCGCCTGAGCCTGCTCGGGGTGTCGGACGCGGTGCGCGACGACATGCGCCAGTGCCTGCCCAAGTGGCCGGCCGAGCGTATCCAGACGCTGTACAACCGCATCGATATCGACGCCCTGCAGGCCAGCCTGGTGCCCGCCGCGCAGGCGCGCCAGGCCCTGGGCCTGGATGCGAAGGCGTGGATCGTCGGCAACGTCGGCCGCCTGCACCCGGACAAGGACCAGGCCACCTTGCTGCGCGGGTTTGCCCAGGCGCTGCCGGCACTGCCGGCAGGCGCCCGCCTGGCAGTGCTGGGCACCGGCCGCCTGGAGCACGCGCTCAAGGCGCAGGCCGAGGCGCTGGGGATTGCCGCACAGGTGGACTTTCTCGGCCAGGTACCGGATGCGCGGCGCTATTTCAGTGCCTTCGACGTGTTTGCCCTGAGCTCGGACCACGAGCCTTTCGGCATGGTGCTGCTCGAAGCGATGGTCGCCGGCGTGCCGTTGCTGGCCACCGCCTGCGGTGGCGCCAAGGAAGTGGTCGAAGGTGTCGGCACCCTGTTCCCGCTCGGGGATGCCGAGCGTCTGGCGCAAGGCCTGCAACACCTGGCCGAGCTGGACCAGGCGCAACGCCAGGCCTGTGCCGAGCGCATGCTCGAGCGCCTGCGCGAACGCTTCTCCGACACGGCCGTGCGCGAGACTTTCTGGCACCTTCCCCAGGTTGTCGAACTGACGGGGCAGGCCTGATGCTCAATTATGTACAAGGCTGGCGTGAGCGCGGCTGGCGCGTGATCGATGCGCCGGCCTACGCCGACGCCTGGCAGCGCTTTGGCGGCAGTGTGGCGACCCACCCGCTGGTGCTCGCGCAACTGGCCGAGATGGCCGATATTCCGGTGCGTTACCTGGGCTGGTACCAGGGTGACGAACTGAAGGCGGCCATCCCCACCTGGGACCGCTACCTGGCACTGTCCAAGGACGTGCTCAAGCGCCGGGGCAAGAAGGGCCTGTTCGACCTGGGCAATGCCGAGCTGATTCTACCGGCCGCTGCCGATGCACAGGCGCCGCTGCGCCATGCCGGGCGCTACCTGTCCGAGCTCAACCAGGGCCGTTTCAGCGGCCTCAAGGCGCAGCCCGAAGCCCTGGCCATGGCACGCCAGCCCGAAGAACTGTCGAAGAAGTTTCGCTACAACCAGCGCCGCGAACTGCGTTTGCTGGAAGAGGCGGGCGGGCAGGTGCGGGCCATCACCGAATTCACCAGTGCCGAGATCGCGTCGATATATTGCAACCTGTTCCAGCGCCGCTGGGGCTTTGCGGCCACCGGTGCCGAGCGCATGGCCGAGATGGTCGAACGCCTGCGCGCGTTGCTGATCGGCTCGGTGCTGTTTCTGGAAGACAAGCCGATCGCGATCCAGCTGGTGTACCGCGTCGAGGCTCCCGAGTGGGTCAGCGTCGAGTACGTCAACGGCGGCGTCGACCCCGAGACGCGTGCCTTCAGCCCGGGCAGCGTGCTGAGCTTTCTCAACACCCAGAGCGCCTGGGAAGCCGCGCGTGCGCTGAACAAGCCGCTGCGGTTCTCCTTCGGCCGCGCCGATCGCGAGTACAAGGACCGATGGTGCAACCCCGTGCCGGTGTTTCAGGTGTGAGCCGCAAGCAGCAGTTGCTCAGGCGCCATCGGCGCAACAAGCGCGTGGGCCTGCTGGTCGCTCTGGTGGTGCTGATCGCCCTGGGCGTGCTGGTGAAATGGTGGCTGGCGCTGGTGCTGTTGCCGCTGCTGTGGGTGGCTCACGAGGCATGGTTTGCCGATCACCTGTTCTATTCGCCAGGTGATGATTATCTGTACGAGTTCCCTGAACCCTGCGAGCGTGTGCCGGTGTCGCTGGACGGCCTGGTGCTGCGTGCGCCGGCATCATTGCGCCTGTCGGGCGATGAGACGCTGGTGCTGCAGGTGCGTGTCAAAAGCTCGCTGCTGGGGCGTTTTCGTGATCCTGGCGTCGAGGTGTTGGGCGAGGGGGTGGCGGACCTGCAGGGCTTGGAGCGCGGGGTCGACGGGCTGCGCTACCTCAATCTGACCGGGCAGGCGCCGGCGCTGCTGGCCGGCACGCTGCGCATCCGCGGGCGTTGCTGCCGGGTGGTCGAGGCTGCGTCGCTGATCGTGGTGCGCGCCAGCGACCTGCGCCAGCGACGGGTGATGGTGATTGCGCCCCACGCCGACGATGCGGAACTGGCCGCCTACGGGCTGTACAGCCAGGCCGAAGAGGCGTGGGTCGTGACGCTTACGGCCGGCGAGATCGAGGCCGAGCATTACCAGCAGATGGGCCTGGAGCCTGCGCAGGCCGCACGCCTGAAGGGCCGCTTGCGCGCGTGGGACAGTATCGCCGTACCGCGCTGGGCCGGTGTGCCAGAAGCGCAGTGCGTGCAACTGGGCTATTTCTGCCTGCAATTGCCCGCCATGCAGGCCGCCCCGGATCAGCCCGTCGCCTCACGCGAAGCCGACCTGAGCGATACGCGGCTGTTCCGCCAGCTCAACGCCCTGTCGCTGCCGGGCGACCAGGACGGCGCGCCCACCTGGAACAACCTGCTGGCCGACCTGCGTGCACTGATCATGCAGGCGCGTCCACAGGTGCTGGTGATGCCGCACCCGACCCTGGACCCGCATCCTGACCATCTGTGTGCCCAGGCCGCCGTGCTCGAAGCGTTGCACGGCCTGCAATGGCAGCCCGAGAGCGTGCTGTACTACGCCAACCACCTGCATGACAACGATCGCTGGCCGATGGGTGACAGCGGTGCCGGCATTGCCTTGCCGCCGCAGGTCGAGCCTGGCCAGGCCTGGGCGCCCTACAGCCTGTGCCTGACGCTGGACACCCAGCGCGACAAGGCCATGGCCCTGGGCATGATGCATGACCTGCAGCCGCGTGCACCCTTCAAGCGTCGCCTGCGTCGGCTGCTGCAACGTTGGCTGGCCGGTCGTCAGCCTTCGCCTTACGGTGAGAACGAGTTCTTCCGCAAGGCGGTACGTCGACACGAATTGTTCTGGCGCCGGGACCTCTGAACCCGGTGCATGACTGCATAGCTGTGGCCCGAGCGCCGCAAGGAAGACAATGAAAGTTCTATTTCTGGTGCAGAAGGAACAGCGGGCCATTCTTGACCGGCTGTACGAAGGGGTTGCGGCCCATTGCGAATGCGACCTGCGCTGGTTGAGCAGTGCCGAACAGCGCGACCTGCGCGGGTATTTTCGCCGCGAGGTGGACGTCACCCGGTACGACCGCATCATCTTCTTCCTGCGCTTCAAGCAGGAGATCCGTCAGGTCGGTTTCATCCGTACCGTGCCCAATCTGGTCATTCTGGAGCACGATGCCTACCAGAACTACATTCCGTGCAAGTACACCGGCAAGTTCAGCGCGCATTACCGCAAGCTGCCCTGGGCCCGGGTGATCAGCTCGGGTTTCATGGTCAGCGAGCGCCTGCGCCAGGAAGGCTTCGACGCGGTGTTCGTGCCCAAGGGCTACGACCAGCAGTTGCTGGCCGACCAGGGGCGCGAGCGGGACATGGAGCTTGCCTTCGTCGGCAGCACCAACAGTGTGGCCTACAGCGGCCGCAAGGCGTTGCTCGACGAGCTGGGGCAAGTCGAGAACCTGGTGGTGACCCGTACCAATTCGGGGGCCGAGTATTGCGACACGCTCAACCGCATTCGTTTCTTCGTCAGTGCCGACGTCGGCATGGGCGAATACATGATCAAGAACTTCGAGGCCATGGCCTGCGGTTGCGTGCTGCTGGCGTTCGACCAGGGCGAGGCGGAGAATCGTGCGCTGGGTTTGCAGGACATGCACAACGTCGTACTGTATGGCAGCATTGCCCAGCTGCAGGCCAAGTTGAAGGTCCTGCGTGCCGACGAGGCCCTGGTGCAGCGTATCGCCACCAACGGCCGAGATCTGGCGGTTTCACGTTTCAGTTTCGCCCAGGTCGGGCGCAGTATTGTCGAGCAGTTGCAGCCGGCACTCCGTCCTCACCCACCACTGAGCGCTTGGCAGCGTCTGCGTCTGAAACTGGGGGTCTGACTCCCCTGGGCTGCCACCCGAACGGGTTGGAGAGGTTGCAACTGCATGGATGTATTTACCGGGGGTTGCTGTGCAATTTAGTGAAAAGAGTGATGTGACGCTGGTAGTGACCAGCTGCGGGCGGTTCGATCTGCTCAAGCTGACGCTGGACAGCTTCGATCAGTTCAACACGGCGCCTATCCGTGAGGTTTTCATCACCGAAGACAGCGGTGACCAGGCCGTGCACGACGCCATTCCGGAGCACTGGAAGCCTTACTGCACGGTGTTCGTGAACAAGCCCAAGCTTGGGCAACTGGCGTCGATCGACCTGGCCTACGGTCATGTCAAAACCCCGTACATCTTTCATTGCGAAGATGACTGGCGGTTCTATCGCCCGGCCTTCGTCGAAGATTCGCGGGCGATTCTCGAGGTGCGGCCGAACCTGCTGCAGGTATGGCTGCGCAATTTCGTCTACGACCTCAATGTCAACAGCCCCTACATTCATCTGGGCGAGCGCGAGATCATCGCTGGGGTCCCTTGCTACCCACTGCTCTCGGACAAGCCCGAGTGGCAGTCTTTCTCGCTGAACCCAGGGCTGCGGCGCCTGAGTGACTATCATCTATGTGCACCCTTCGCTGCGCATGGCGGTGAAAAGTCGCTGTCAAAGCGGTATGCCGAACTTGAACTGACCGCTGTGACCCTTGAAGGCGATGCGGTACTGCACACCGGATTCGGCCATCACGTCACGATGCCCGAGGAGCGGCTGCGCAAGGCACGTCGCAAGCAGCGCGAGCGTGTTCGGTTGTCGTTGGCGGCAATAGCGGGGTTGGTGGTGGGAGTTGGCCTTGCTCTTCTGTTGTCGTGAGTCGTTTTCTGCCTTTCCAGTGATAGGTGAATCAAGGTGGGCTGGCCAGTGAACGTCATCAATATCATGTGGGCGGGCGGCTCGCCGTTCGTCTCCGTGCACAAGGTCCACCAGCAGATTCTTTCACTGGTGCCTCCCGACATGTCTGTGAACAGTTGGTTGCTGCAGGGCCATGGGGCGGCGTGTGCCCCGGGCGCAACGCGAGAATGGAACCTGCCACAGCGCCTGATAAAAGGCCGTCATGTGTGGGGGCTGCTGCAGCCCTGGTTGCGCGCTCGCCTGCGCAAGGCGTTGCTGGAGGCCGATGCCGACGCCTTGCTGCTCGATGGGGTGGGTGTGTCGCGCCTGATCTTGCCTGTGCTCAAGAGCCTGCCTGAGGTAAAGGCAACCGTGGTGTTTCACGGCAAGACCCGTTTGAACCCCAGGGATGTGGCACTGTTGCGCGGGTTCAAGCCTGCGCAGCTGTCACTGGTGGCGGTGTCGGCCACGCTGGCGGCGTCATTGCAGGCCGAGCTGGGCCTGAAGGTGACGGCCTTGCGTACCGCGTTGGAACCCAACCGCTTTTGCGCCGAGCAACTGACAGCGCAGCAAGCGCGCCAGGTCATGGGGTTGAGGGAGCCTGGTGTGCGGATCATGGGGGCTGTCGGTCGCCTGGTCATGGACAAGGGGTTCGACTACCTGATCGATGCATTTGCCGCCGCCAGCCGGGCGCAACCCGATCTGCGTCTGGTCATTCTCGGCGAAGGGCCCGAGCGCCCATTGCTGCAGCAAAAGATCCAGGCGCTGGGCCTGCAGGGCAAGGTATCGCTGACAGGGCATTGCGACATTCTGGAGTGCCTGTACCAGGCATTCGACTGGTTGCTTGTGCCTTCCCGGTCCGAGGGCCTGGGCCTGGTATTGCAGGAGGCGGTCATTGCCGGCGTGCCGGTGCTGTGCAGTGACCTGCCGGTGTTTCATGAACAGTTGGGTGATAGTGGCCTGTACGCACGGGTCGGTGATGTGCAGGGCTGGGCCGCTGCCATCGAGCGTTGCGCCAGCTTGCCGGCAACCGCCGTCGCCCAGGCGCAGTACCGCTCGCTGGCCCCGGAGCAGGCCTGGGATTGCTTCAGCCGAACCCTGCGTGAAATGTGGGCGGTCAAGCCTGACTCAGGGAGCCAGTAGGGCCTGTTCCAGCTCGGCGAGGGGGAAGCTCCCGTCGAGTTTTTCACGTGACAGGTAGCGGGCGAAGTGCTGTATGTTGCGCTTGATCATGCGCCGGCTCAGCGGCCCGCGCAGAAAGCGCATGTCCGCCACATCGATCAGCCCCCACTGCTGACCGGGCGTCACCACGATGTTGCCCAGGTGCAGCGAGCGAAAATACACCCCCGAACGGTGCAGGGTGCGTATCAGGCGGACCATGCCCGGCAGTGCCTGCTGCCAGCTGAAGTCTTCCTGGCGGCTGAGCTGGCTCAGGGTTTGGCCGGGCAGGGGGTGGTACAGCACCGCCGTCATGCCGGGCTTTTCCAGGCGGTAATGCGCCAATACACGCAGAGTCGGAATGCCCAACTGCTCCAGCCTGGCGGCGTTGTCGATGAAGCGGCGGGAGTAGGGCCGCAGCAACGCCGACGACAGCAGGCGCTTGCGCCGGAAAAGTTTAAGGATATTGCCGTTCTCTAGCAGGTAGACTTTCGCACCGTAGCTGTCAGCTTCCAGTATCTGGGCACCGACGATCAGTTGGTTGAGGTCGGCCTGAGGGAGCCGGGAGCATTGCATGTAGATGGCCTTGTCGAAATAGCGAGCAGGAATGACAGGGCATAATGCCGAAAACTAAAAGAATGCACCATGTTGGTCGCTTGGGTTGAATGGGGAAGGGATGATGTACACGAGTCGCTGGGCGCAAGTGTGGTTGGCTGTAGGGCTGCTCTGGTTTCTGGCAGGTATTGCTCTGGCGCCTAGTAACAAGATTTATCAGCAAGGTCTGATCGCGTTTCTTTGGCTGCCGACCCTGGTACTGGGCTGGTCGGCCCGGGAGCAGTTCGGCCGGTTGTGGGCGCAGCAGCGTGCACTGTGTGTGAGCGTGCTTCTGTTGCTGGGCTGGGGCCTGGTATCGCTGAGCTGGGCCGTAGGTGAAGAGCCGATCCGGGAGGGCAAGCGGCTGTTCTACATCATCCTGTTCCTGTTGGCGTTTCCTTTGCTGGCGAGTGCAGGTACGCAGCGATTAGTACTTTTGATGCAATGGGGCGGCATCGGCTTGGGACTGGCGGCGGCCATCTCGATCATTCATTTCTACGGAGTCATGGGGCAACCATGGTTGGCCCGGCTGGAAGGCATCGGCGAAGTTTCCCATCCGATTCTGGGCGCCTACGTGATGGGCGCGGCCATTGTCTGGATGTTGCACTGGATGCCGCAACAGCGCTGGATGCAGCTTTTATGGGCACTTTCGGTGGTGTGCCTGGGAGTCTTCGTGATGCTTGGCCAAAGTCGCGGCGCCGCGCTGGCCCTTCTGCTTACCGTCGCGGCAATGCCGCTTTGGTGTCGTGACCGGCGCAGTTGTGTGTTCGCCGCTGGGGCGCTGATCATTTCGGTACTGGGCTTTCTGATGGTCTACCAGCTGATCATGCGCGGTGTTTCCTATCGTCCCGAGATTTTCAACAGCGCGCTTCAGATGATTGCCGACCACCCCTGGTTGGGGTTGGGCCTGGGCACGCAGTTCAAGGTGGTGGCCAACGGCATCGCCTTCGATCACTCGCACAACATGTTCACCCATATAGGCATCGAACTGGGTGTGCCTGGCCTGTTGCTGTGGGCTGCAGTGTGGCTGCTGGTGCTAAGGGAGGGGTGGCGTGCCCGCGACACGCTGTTGGGCAAGGGCCTCATCGGTCTGTGGCTGTTCTGCACCCTGGCCATGCAGTTCGACGCTGCGAGCCTGACCGGCACCCCCCGTGCCGAATGGTTCATCAGTTGGCTGCCAGTGGGGCTGGCCAGCGTGCTGGTGTGGGCGCGTGCCCAATCGGCAGGCTGTGATAAAATCGATCGTTCAACCTGAACAGTGAGCTCGAAGATGGCTGAAACACCGCGCACGGCGCAGCAGAGCTCCAGTCTGAAGATCTATTTCCGACTGTTGACCTACGTAAAGCCCTACATTGGCATTTTCCTGCTGAGTATCCTCGGCTTCGTGATATTCGCCTCGACCCAGCCTATGCTGGCGGGCATCCTCAAGTATTTCGTCGATGGGCTGAGCAATCCCGAAGCGGTGTTGTTCCCCAACGTGCCTTACCTGCGTGACCTCCAACTGTTGCAGGCCGTGCCGCTGCTGATCGTGCTGATCGCCGCCTGGCAGGGCCTGGGCTCGTTTCTGGGCAACTTCTTTCTGGCCAAGGTTTCCCTGGGCCTGGTACACGACCTGCGGGTGGAGTTGTTCAACAAGCTGCTGGTACTGCCCAACCGCTATTTCGACAGCCATAACTCCGGACACCTGATTTCGCGTATCACCTTCAATGTGACCATGGTCACCGGCGCCGCCACCGATGCAATCAAGGTGGTGATCCGCGAAGGCCTGACCGTGGTGTTCCTGTTCGGCTATCTGCTGTGGATGAACTGGAAGCTGACTATCGTGATGCTGGCGATCCTGCCGCTGATCGCGCTGATGGTCAGCAGTTCGAGCAAGAAATTCCGCAAGCAGAGCAAGAAGATCCAGGTGGCCATGGGCGATGTGACGCATGTCGCGTCCGAAACCATCCAGGGCTATCGCGTGGTGCGCAGTTTCGGGGGCGAGAATTACGAGCAGCAGCGCTTCGCCGATGCCAGCCAGAGCAACACCGAGAAGCAGCTGCGCATGACCAAGACCAGCGCGGTGTATACACCGATGCTGCAACTGGTGATCTACTCGGCCATGGCCGTGCTGATGTTCCTGGTGCTGTACCTGCGCGGCGACTCCACCGCCGGCGACCTGGTGGCCTACATCACCGCGGCCGGCCTGCTGCCCAAGCCGATCCGCCAGCTGTCGGAAGTCAGCTCGACCATCCAGAAGGGTGTGTCGGGGGCCGAGAGCATCTTCGAGCAGTTGGATGTGGAGCCGGAAGTCGACCACGGTACCGTCGAGCGCGACCGGGTTACCGGGCGCCTGGATGTCCGCCACCTGAGCTTCACCTACCCGGGTAGCGAGCGCCGCGTGCTCGATGACATCAGCTTCACCGCCGAGCCGGGTCAGATGGTGGCGCTGGTTGGGCGTTCGGGCAGCGGCAAGTCGACCCTGGCCAGCCTGATACCGCGTTTCTATCCGCATGCCGAGGGCGAGATCCTGCTCGATGGCGTGGAGGTGGAGCAGTACCGCCTGCGTAACCTGCGTCGGCACATTGCCCAGGTGACCCAGCATGTGACCCTGTTCAACGACACCGTGGCCAACAACATCGCCTACGGTGACCTGGCCGGTGCGCCGCGCGAGCAGATCGAGGCTGCGGCAGCCGATGCCTATGCCAAGGAGTTCATCGATCAGTTGCCCCAAGGGCTGGACACCGAGGTCGGCGAGAACGGCGTGCTGCTGTCCGGCGGCCAGCGCCAGCGTCTGGCGATCGCCAGGGCCCTGCTCAAGAATGCACCGCTGCTGATTCTCGACGAGGCCACCTCGGCCCTCGACACCGAGTCGGAGCGGCACATCCAGGCCGCCCTGGACCAGGTGATGAAAGGCCGTACCACCCTGGTGATCGCGCACCGCCTGTCGACCATCGAGAAGGCCGACCTGATCCTGGTGATGGATCAGGGGCGCATCGTCGAGCGTGGCACGCATGGCCAGTTGCTGGCCGAAAACGGCTATTACGCGCGCCTGCACGCCATGGGCCTGGATGAGCCGGCCAAGGCCGACATCACCTGAGTCACCCTGCCAGGGCGCGTTCTGCGCCCTGGTTGTCACAGCAGGTTACCGGCGCCGAACAGGCCGGTGCCAGGGCTGTGCTAATATCCCGCCCCTGTTCATTTTGTCTATATGGGTTGCCCATGAAGTTGTCCATGCCGCGTTTCGATCAAGCTCCGGTACTGGTGGTCGGGGATGTCATGCTCGACCGCTACTGGCATGGCGGTACCTCTCGCATTTCACCTGAAGCCCCGGTACCGGTGGTCAAGGTCGAGCAGATCGAGGACCGTCCGGGTGGTGCAGCCAACGTTGCGCTGAACATTGCCGCGCTGGGTGCGCCGGCCTCGCTGGTGGGCGTCACCGGCCAGGACGAGGCCGCCGACAGCCTGGCCAACAGCCTGCAGGCAGCGGGGGTGCGTTCGATCTTCCAGCGCATCGCCCATCAGCCGACCATCGTCAAGCTGCGGGTCATGAGCCGTCACCAGCAATTGCTGCGCATCGATTTCGAAGAACCCTTTGCCACCGACCCGCTGTCGCTGGGCGCCGAAGTCGACGCCCTGCTCGAAGGGGTGAAGGTGCTGGTGCTGTCCGACTACGGCAAAGGCGCATTGAAGAACCACCAGAGCCTGATCCAGGCCGCGCGAGCCAAGGGCATTCCGGTGCTGGCCGACCCCAAGGGCAAGGATTTCTCGATCTACCGCGGCGCCAGCGTCATCACGCCGAATCTGGGCGAGTTCGAGGCCATCGTCGGGCATTGCGCCGACGAGACCGAACTGGTCAACAAGGGCGGCGAGCTGATGCGCGAGCTGGAACTGGGCGCCTTGCTGGTGACCCGAGGCGAGCACGGCATGACCTTGCTGCGCCCGGGCCATCCGGCCATGCACCTGCCGGCACGGGCGCGTGAAGTGTTCGATGTGACCGGTGCCGGTGATACCGTGATCTCCACCCTGGCGGCGGCGATCGCCGCCGGTGAGGAGCTGCCCCATGCGGTCGGTCTGGCCAACCTGGCTGCCGGCATCGTGGTCGGCAAGCTGGGTACGGCGGCCATCAGCGCGCCGGAACTGCGTCGCGCCATCCAGCGCGAAGAAGGCTCCGAGCGCGGGGTGCTGAGCCTTGAGCAGTTGCTGCTGGCCATCGACGATGCGCGGGCGCACAACGAGAAGATCGTGTTCACCAATGGCTGCTTCGACATTCTGCATGCCGGGCACGTGACCTACCTGGAGCAGGCGCGTGCGCAGGGCGACCGGTTGATAGTGGCGGTCAATGACGATGCTTCGGTCAGTCGCCTGAAGGGGCCGGGTCGGCCGATCAACAGTGTCGACCGGCGCATGGCGGTGCTGGCGGGGCTGGGGGCAGTGGACTGGGTCATCAGCTTCTCCGAAGGCACCCCGGAAAACCTGCTTGCCGAGGTCAAGCCCGACGTGCTGGTCAAGGGTGGCGACTACGGCATCGATCAGGTGGTGGGCGCCGATATCGTCAAGGCCTATGGCGGTACGGTGAAGGTGCTGGGGCTGGTGGAAAACAGCTCGACCACGGCGATCGTGGAGAAAATCCGCAAGAACTGAGTGGCTTGACCCGCGATTAGGGCCTGCAAAAACGTCCTACTTCTGCAACGCCAGCCCCAACAGCTGGCGGGCCTTGCCCGTCAGCCTTTTAAGTTTCGAGTCCGGCCTGGGCCCCACCAGCCCCTGCTGCCTCAGCCAATCCTTCCAGCGAATCCGCTCTTCACGCACCAGCCAGCCATCCTGCCGGGCAAAGCTTTCGGCCAGGTAGATACCACGTGTACTCGCCGGCACCAATCGGTCCTTCTTCAGGGTGTACAGCTCGGCCTGCGGCTGACCGTCTTCCAGCGGCATCAGGTACAAGTCTGGCCGGCTGCGGTTGAGGCGTGCCACCAGTTGGTCGCCCTCAAGGCGCTCGTCCACATGGAACAGGCTCAATGATTTGGCTTCCCTGGGCACTTGCAGGCGTAGGTCATAAATCAGTTGCAGTGACGCCGTGGGCAGGTGGACATAGGCTCGCGGTCGCTCGATCAGCGGCTGGTTGCCACAGCGCACCGGTCGCGCGGCCCCCGAGTGAGGGGTCAGCACGAAGGGCATCGCTTCACGGTAATGCAGCGCGTCGGCGTACGGCGCCGGCAACCAGGTGTCGTTGAAACGCCCGCCAAGCCAGCCTTCCGGGGTCTCCAGCAGGCATTCCTCGGCCACTTCCTGCACGGCCGTGTGCAAGGGCAGGTTCAGCTCCTGAGCGGGCACGTAACCGGAGATCAGCTTGAGCACCACATCACCGCGGTCCTGGCGGCGCTGGCGCACCAGTACCCAGTAGTCGCGGTTCTGCCACTGCAGGGTGAGGCGCACCGAAACGCCCAGGTTGGCCAGCTCCACGGCGAAACGCTCGGGGTCGGCCACCTGGATGGCCTTGCGCCGCTGCAGGGTCTGGGCAAAGTTCAGCGGCATGCCGATGCTCTGGTAGCTCAGGCCCTCGGGGCCGGCTTCCACATGCAGGGGCAGGGTCTTGAAGTTGCTGGGGTTCTTGCGGATCAGCGTGCGCGGCATCTCGGCTCCTTCTTGCGTTGGGGTCGGCCGCGACGGCGGCTCAGCGCTGGCTCAGGATCTTGGCGACCACGCCCACGTTGTGGGCCAGGTGCACGGGATTGATGGTGCCGACAATAGCACTGCTCACCCCGGGGTGGGCAAACAGCAGCTCGAAGCTGGCCCGCACCGGGTCGACGCCCGGGGCCAGGCAGGCATGACCGCTGGCCAGGGCCTTTTTCACCAGGATGGCCTTGCCGTGTTCGGCAGCATAGTCCAGCACCGGGCGTTCGCCCTGCTCGTCGAGATTGTAGGTAACCATCGCGCAATCGCCTGATTGCAGGGCCTGCAGCCCACCTTCGACGGTTTTGCCGGACAGCCCGAAGCCGCGAATCTTGCCTTCCTGCTTGAGTCGGGCCAGGGTTTCGTACACCGCTTCCTGCTGCAGAATGCGCAGATCGTTGCCGTCGGAATGCACCAGTACAAGATCGATACAATCTGTTTCAAGGCGCTGGAGGCTGCGTTCCACCGAGCGGCGCGTGTGGGCGGCGCTGAAGTCGAAGTGCGAGTGGCCGTCGTCGAACTCTTCGCCGACCTTGCTGACGATCACCCAGTCGTGGCGCTGGCCGCGCAGCAATGGGCCCAGCCGCTCTTCGCTGCGGCCATAGGCCGGTGCGGTGTCGATCAGGTTGATGCCCAGCTCACGGGCCTGGCGCAGCAGCAGGCGGGCCTCGTCGTCGTCGGGGATGGTGAAGCCGTTGGGGTATTTGACGCCCTGGTCGCGGCCCAGCTTGACCGTGCCCAGCCCCAGCGGGGAAACGCTCAGGCCGGTGCTGCCCAGCGGGCGGTGATAGGGGTGCAGGGTCGGCAGGCTCATGGCAGCAGTTGCTCCCATACCGGTTGTGCCAGGGGCGGTTTTGGCAGGGGCGGCAGGGCAGGCAGGTTGCCTGGCTTGATACCGTCACGTTCCAGGCTGTTCAGCACGCGGTCAGCGAAGTCCGGTGCCAGGGCCAGCTTGGTCGGCCAGCCCGCCAGCAGGCGCTGCTGGTCGGCGAGGAAGGCGTTGTCGGGGCGCACCAGGCCCGATTGCGCGGGTTCGGCGCGGTCGACACGCACGGTGGCCCACTGCACCTGGCTGAGGTCGACCCAGGGCAGCAGCCCCGCGACCTCCTTGCGGGCGGCAGCGATCTGCGCTTCGGGTTCGCGGGCAACGCCCTCGGCTTCGGCCAGGTCGCCGCCCAGGTACCACACCCACTGGCCGTCGGCGGCCGGGTGGGTGGTCACGGTGATGCGCGGCTTGGGCCCGCCGCCCAGGCAGTGGGCGTACAGGGGCTTGAGGCTCGGGCCCTTGGCCATGACCATGTGCAGCGGTCGGCGCTGCATGGCCGGCTGGCTCAGGCCCAGGCTTTGCAGCAGCGCGGCATTGCCGGCACCGGCGCTGAGCACCACGCGCTGGGCGCGGATATCGCGGCCATCGACACGCAAGCCGACCAGTTCGTCACCTTCATGCAGCGGTTCGATATGTTCACCGGCCAGCAGGCTGTCGCCGGCCAGCTCTGCCAGGCGCGCGAGCAGGCTCGGCACGTCCACCACCAGTTCGGCCAGGCGGTACACCTTGCCCTTGAAGGCACGGTCCTGCAGGGCAGGGGGCAACTGGTCGCCCTTGACCTGGTCGACCCGGCCGCGTACCGCCTTGCTGGCGAAGAAGCTGGTGAGGTTGCCGGCCAGGGTGCCGGGCGACCACAGGTAGTGCGCCTCGGACAGCAGGCGCACGCCGCTCAGGTCCAGTTCGCCGTTGCCGGCCAGGGCCTCGCGCCAGCGCCGCGGCATGTCGGCAATGGCCTCGGAGGCGCCGGTGAGCGCACCGTGCAGGGCGTACTTGGCACCACCGTGGATGATCCCCTGGGACTTGAGGGTCTGCTCGCCACCGAGGCTGGCGCGTTCCACCAGCACCGTCGAGTAGCCCAGGCGGCGCAGGCGGGCATTGAGCCAGAGGCCTGCGACCCCTGCGCCGACGATCAGCACGTCGGTGGAAATAACGGATGACATGCACGCACCTCACAAGCAAAGACAGGAGCGCAGTATACAGCCTGTGAGGTTTCGTACCCTGTCGCTCATCAATGCCCGGTGGTTTTGGAGAACACCTGGATCACCACCACGCCGCCGACGATCATGGCCATGCCGAGCATGGCCGGCACATCCAGTTTCTGCCCATAGATCACCAGCGCCGCGATGCTGATCAGCACGATGCCCAGGCCCGACCAGATGGCGTAGGCAATGCCTACCGGAATGCTGCGCACCACCAGGGTCAGCATCCAGAACGCCACGATGTAGCCGCACACCATCAGAAGCAGGGGCAGCGGCGTACTCAGGCCCTTGACCGCCTTCATCGAGGCGGTGGCAATGACTTCGGCGCAGATGGCGATGGCCAGGTAGGTATAGGCGTTCATGGTAGTCCTCTGTTCTGGTCGCGCATTCTAGAGGATGGCGCAATGGGGTAAAGTCATTACCTATCTATTCTGGAGATAGGCTGGCATGCACGGTCAATGGAACCTCGAACAGCTTCGCACCTTCGTGCGGGTCGCCGAACTGCGCTCGTTTTCGGCGGTGGCGCGTGAGCAGCGCAAGGCCCAGTCGGCGGTCAGCAACGCCATCGCGTTGTTCGAGGCCGACCTTGGGGTCACGCTGTTCGAGCGTAGCAGCGGGCGTCAGCCGCGCCTGACCGATGCCGGCCAGGCGTTGCTCGAGGAGGCACGCGAGCTGCTGCGCCAGTGCGAGCGCCTGGACGGCCGGGCGCAGGCGCTGATGCGCGGGCAGGAGGCGCAACTGCGCCTGGCGCAGGACGAGGCCATGCCCTTCCAGCCGGTGCTCGACAGCCTCGACGAGCTGGCCGTGCAGTACCCGCTGCTGGAAATCCAGGTGGCCAGCGGGGCCCAGGGCGATGTGGCGCGCAAGCTGCTGGAGCGCCGTGCCGACCTGGGCCTGATGTTCCACCACGAGCACATGCCTGCAGCGCTGGAGCGCCAGGCACTGGGCAGCGTGGAGATGGTCACCGTATGCGCGGTGCATCACCCGCTGGCGCAACTGGCCAGCGTCAATCGCCAGCAGCTGGCGCAGCACCGTCAGTTGCTGATCACGCCCCAGCAGAGCGGCTACCCTGGCGGCGAACCGATCAGCCCGCAGATCTGGCGCGCCGACAGCTTCTACGTGATGGCCGAGATGCTCATGCGCGGGCTGGGCTGGGCCTGGCTGCCGCGCCATGTGGTGCAGTACCCGGCCTACCAGCAGCAGATGGTGGAGCTTGCCAGCGAGTGGCGCCCGCCGGCGCTGGTGGTGGAGTTGGCGTGGCGCCGCGACGAGCCGCTGGGGCCGGCCGCGCGCTGGCTGGCCGAGCGCTTCGCAGTGCATTTGTGCGCCATTGGCTAGTACACTTCGGCGCCATGAACAGAACCCTATATACCCTGCTGTTTCACCTGGGCCTGCCGCTGGTCGCGCTGCGCCTGTACCTGCGCTCGCGCAAGGCGCCGGCCTATGCCCGGCGCATCGCCGAGCGCTTCGGCCTGAAGCTGCCGCCCCTGCAGCCGGGGGGCATCTGGGTGCATGCGGTGTCGGTGGGCGAGAGCATCGCCGCCGCGCCGATGGTGCGTGCCCTGCTGCAACGTTATCCACAGTTGCCGATCACCATCACCTGCATGACGCCCACCGGTTCCGAGCGCATCCAGGCGCTGTTCGCAAACGAGCCACGCATCCAGCACTGCTACCTGCCGTACGACCTGCCGTGGGCGGCGGCGCGGTTTCTGGAGCGTGCTCGCCCGCAACTGGCGGTGATCATGGAGACCGAGCTGTGGCCCAACCATATCCACCAGTGCGCCCGACGTGGCATACCGGTGGCGCTGGCCAATGCGCGGTTGTCGGCGCGTTCGGCCAGGGGCTATGCGCGTTTTGCCGGGCTGACCCGGCCGATGCTGGCCGAGATGAGCCTGATCGCGGTGCAGACCGAAACCGAGGCCGAGCGTTTTCGCCAGCTCGGTGCGCGGCCCGAGTGCGTGCAGGTGACCGGCTCGATCAAGTTCGACCTGACCATCGATGCACAGCTGCTGGTGCGCGCCAGGGCGCTGCGTGAAGAGTGGCAGGCGCTGCAACGGCCGGTGTGGATTGCCGCAAGCACCCATGAGGGCGAGGACGAGGTGATCCTGGCAGCGCATCGGCAGTTGCTGGCGCACCATTCGGACGCGCTGCTGATGCTGGTACCGCGCCATCCGGAGCGTTTCAACGCGGTGCATGGGTTGTGCGCAGCGCAGTTTTCCACGGTGCGCCGCTCTGGCGGGGCGCCGGTGACGGCGGATTGCCAGGTATTGCTGGGCGATACCATGGGCGAGCTGCTGTTTCTGTATGCGCTGGCGGACATCGCGTTCGTCGGCGGCAGCCTGGTGCCCAACGGCGGGCACAATCTGCTGGAGCCGGCTGCACTGGCCAGGCCAGTGTTGAGCGGGCCGCATCTGTTCAACTTTCTCGAGATCGCGGCAATGCTGCGCGAGGCGGGGGCGTTGTGCGAAGTGGATGATGCCCAGGGGCTGGCGGCCGAGGTGCGGCGCCTGATCGAGTTGCCCAGCGATGCACTGAAGATGGGCGAGGCGGGGGTCGGGGTGATGCGGGCCAATCAGGGGGCGTTGAAGCGCCTGCTGGATGGGCTGGGGAATCTGCTCAAGGCGTGAGGCCTGTTCGCCGGCAAGGTCGGCTCCTACACGGGGTGCGCAACACCTGTAGGAGCCGGCCTTGCCGGCGAAGCTGTTTCAGGGCCTTTCGAAATTGGCCTGCGCCGCCTTGGCCAGGTCCGGCGGCAGGAAGTCCTTGTCCGGGTTGTAGTCGGGCTTGAGGTAGCGACCCAGGTCATTCAGGTCCTGCGGGCTCAAGGTCCCGGCGGCCTGCTTCAGGCGCAGGTTGTCGAGGATGTAGTCATACCGGGTGTTGTTGTAGTCGCGCACCGAGGTGTACAGCTGGCGCTGTGCATCCAGCACGTCGACGATGTTGCGCGTACCCACCTGGTAACCGATTTCGGTCGCTTCCAGCGCACTCTGGTTGGAAATGATCGACTGCTTGCGCGCCTGCACCTGCTCCACGTCGGTGTTCACCGCGCGGTGCAGGTTGCGGGTGTTTTCCACCACCTGGCGACGCAGGCTCTCGCGCTGCTGTTCGCTCTGGCTCAGGCGCTGGTACGCCTCGCGCACCTGCGAGCTGGTCAGCCCGCCACTGTAGATCGGGATGTTCAGCTGCAGGCCGATGCTGGTCTGCTCCACGTCGCCGCGGTAGTTCTGGCCCGTCAGGTTGGGGTTGCTGAAGCCCAGGCTGTCGTTGTCACCCTTCTGGTAGCGCGCCACCGCGTCCACCGTCGGCGCGTGCCCGGCCTTGCGCTGGCGCAGGGTTTCCTCGGCCGCGTTGACCGCGTAGTTGGTGGCCTGCAGGTTCAGGTTCTGCTTTGCGGCGGTTTCTACCCAGGCCTTGGCGTCATTGGGCGTGGGTACCTGCACCGGCAGGGTGTGCACGATGCCCTGCACCGAGTTGTAGTCGCGGTTGGTCAGGGTCACCAGGGCCTCGAAGGCGTCGTCCACCTGGCGCTGCGCGACGATGCGGTTGGCCCGTGCGGTGTCGTAGCTGGCCTGGGACTGCAGCACGTCGGTCTTGTCCGACAGGCCCACGTCGAAGCGCTCGTTGCTCTGGTCGAGCTGGCGCTTGAACGCGGCTTCTTCGGCCTTGGTCGAGGCCAGGGTGTCCTGGGCGCGCAGCACGGCGAAGTAGTTCTCGGCACTTTGCAGAATCAGGTTCTGTTCGGTGGCCGACAGCTCCAGCGCCGCCTGTTCGTTCACCGCTTCGGCTGCCTGCAACTGGAACCAGCGGTCGGCGCGGAAGATCGGCTGGGCCAGGGTGGCCTGCCAGGAGTTGCCGCTGCGGTTGGCGGTGATCGAGGGGTGATCGATCTTCGTACGGCTGTTCATCATCTCGGCGCCGGCCGAGAGGTTGGGCAGCAGGCCGGCACGGGCCTGGGGCACCACTTCCTTGCGGGCGCCGTAGTCGGCGCGGGCAGCGGCCAGGTCGGCGTTGTTGTTCACCGCTTCCTGATACACGCTGACCAGATCGGTGCGTACCGACAGGGGCGGTTCTGCTGCCCAGGCCATTCCGTTGGTAGCACACGACACGGCGAGGGCCAGTGAAAGTTTGCGCAGCATAGGGCAGTCCTTGAACGGTTGAGTATTTCTGAACCGATGAGTGTAGTTGCGCAGGCATTTTGCAACAATCCGCTATTTGCGCCTTTTATCATGCTTGTGCTTGGACTGTTGGCGTTTCGCGTCGCACCGGTCTATGCTGGGCGCGTTCTTGTCGGGGTGCCTTGCGTTGAGGCTGAGATCGGATAATTCCGGATCCCGTTGAACCTGATCAGGTTAGCGCCTGCGTAGGGAACAAGATTGCTCGTCTCCCGCGAGCCCTCTTGTGTCGGCTGCGGGATTGTCATTTCAGCTTTTTGGCTGGTGTGGCATCTTCCGTTTTCGGCACAGCACCAGCCCTGGTGCGCCCGTGCCTTTCAGGTTCACTCCGACTGCCAACCCGTCTGGAGAGCCTGTGATGAGCCAAAAACAAAAATACCCCGCGCACCTGAGTGAATCGGCCAAGGTCGACGAGCAGTCCGTGCAGCCGTTCACCCGTTCGCGCAAGATCTACGTGCAGGGCTCGCGCCCCGATATCCAGGTGCCGATGCGCGAAATCAGCCTGGACGACACCCCCACCGATTTCGGCGGCGAAGCCAACGCGCCGGTGCTGGTGTACGACACCTCCGGCCCCTACACCGACCCCACCGTGCAGATCGACGTGCGCAAGGGCCTGGGCGATGTGCGCTCGGCCTGGATCGACGCGCGTGGCGACACCGAGCGCCTGGCCGGGCTGTCCTCCAGTTTCGGCCAGATGCGCCTGAACGACGTGGAACTGACCAAGCTGCGCTTTGCCCACGTGCGCAACCCGCGCCGGGCCAAGGCCGGCGTCAACGTCAGCCAGATGCACTACGCGCGCCAGGGCATCATCACCGCCGAGATGGAGTACGTGGCCATCCGCGAGAACATGAAGCTGCAGGAGGCCCGCGCCGCCGGCCTGCTCGACCAGCAGCACGCCGGGCACAGCTTCGGCGCAAGCATCCCCAAGGAGATCACCGCCGAATTCGTACGCGAGGAAGTCGCTCGCGGCCGCGCGATCATTCCGGCCAACATCAACCATGTGGAGCTGGAGCCGATGATCATCGGCCGCAATTTCCTGGTGAAGGTCAACGGCAACATCGGCAACAGCGCGCTGGGCTCCTCCATCGAGGAAGAAGTGGCCAAGCTGACCTGGGGCATCCGCTGGGGCTCGGACACGGTAATGGACCTGTCCACCGGCAAGCACATCCATGAAACCCGCGAGTGGATCATCCGCAACTCGCCGGTGCCGATCGGTACGGTGCCGATCTACCAGGCACTGGAGAAGGTCAACGGCGTGGCCGAGGACCTGACCTGGGAGCTGTTTCGCGACACGCTGATCGAACAGGCCGAGCAGGGCGTGGACTACTTCACCATCCATGCCGGCGTGCTGCTGCGCTACGTGCCGCTGACCGCCAAGCGCGTGACCGGCATCGTCAGCCGCGGCGGCTCGATCATGGCCAAGTGGTGCCTGGCGCATCACAAGGAAAACTTCCTCTACACCCATTTCGACGAAATCTGCGAAATCATGAAGGCCTACGACGTCAGCTTCTCGCTGGGCGACGGCCTGCGTCCGGGCTCGATCGCCGACGCCAACGACGCGGCGCAGTTCGGCGAGCTGGAGACCCTGGGCGAGCTGACAAAGATCGCCTGGAAGCATGACGTGCAGTGCATGATCGAAGGCCCCGGCCACGTGCCGATGCAGTTGATCAAGGAGAACATGGACAAGCAGCTCGAGTGCTGCGACGAGGCGCCGTTCTACACCCTGGGCCCGCTGACCACCGACATCGCGCCGGGGTACGACCACATCACCTCGGGCATCGGTGCGGCGATGATCGGCTGGTTCGGTTGCGCGATGCTCTGCTACGTGACGCCCAAGGAGCACCTGGGGCTGCCGAACAAGGACGACGTCAAGACCGGCATCATCACCTACAAGATCGCCGCGCACGCGGCGGACCTGGCCAAGGGGCACCCGGGCGCGCAGATCCGCGACAACGCCTTGAGCAAGGCGCGGTTCGAGTTCCGCTGGGAAGACCAGTTCAACCTGGGCCTGGACCCGGACACCGCACGCTCGTTCCACGACGAGACCCTGCCCAAGGATTCGGCCAAGGTCGCGCACTTCTGCTCGATGTGCGGGCCGAAGTTCTGCTCGATGAAGATCACCCAGGAAGTGCGTGAATACGCCGCCAACCAGCCGGTCGAGGTGGCGGTAGAAGAGGGCATGCGCGAGCAGGCCGAGCGGTTCCGCCAGGAAGGCAGCCAGTTGTACCAGAAGGTCTGAGGCGATCCCTTCGCCGGCAAGGCCGGCTCCTACAGGCGACACGAAGCCCTGTAGGAGCCGGCCTTGCCGGCGAAAGCGTCCTGCAATCCAACCCCCACTCTCCTGCCGAGCCCTGATCGTGAGCACACCCAGCCACTACTCCCCCGATTCCCCCATTCCCGACAGCCAGCGCGTCTTCGGCGCGCGTGACCTGTTCTCCCTGTGGTTCTCCCTCGGCATCGGCCTGATGGTGCTGCAGACCGGCGCCTTGCTCGGCCCCGGCCTGGGCCTGTCCGGGGCGCTGCTGGCCATCACCCTCGGCACGCTGGTCGGCGTTCTGCTGCTGGCCGCCGCCGGCGTCATCGGCAGCGACACCGGCCTGTCGGCCATGGGCACCCTGCGCCTGAGCCTGGGCCGCCACGGCGTGGCGCTGCCGGCCATTCTCAACCTGCTGCAACTGGTTGGCTGGGGCGCGTTCGAAATCATCGTGATGCGCGACGCCGCCAGCCTGCTGGGTGCGCGGGCCTTCGGCGCCGACAGCCTGTGGGTCAGCCCGTTGCTGTGGGCACTGTGCTTCGGCGCCCTGGCCACCGCGCTGGCGGTGGCCGGCCCGCTGACCTTCGTGCGCCGCATTTTGCGCAAATGGGGCATCTGGCTGCTGCTGGGCGCCTGCCTGTGGCTGACCTGGAACCTGTTCGCCAAGGCCGACCTGGCTGCCCTGTGGGCCCGCGCCGGGGATGGCTCGATGTCGCTGGGGGTGGGCTTTGACATCGCCATCGCCATGCCGCTGTCGTGGCTGCCGCTGATTGCCGACTACTCGCGCTTCGGCAGGCATTCGGGGCAGGTGTTCGTGGGTACCGCACTGGGCTACTTCATCGGCAACCTGTGGATGATGAGCCTGGGGGTGGCCTACATCCTGGCCTTCGCCACCGATGGCGAAGCCAGCACCCTGCTGCTGGCGCTGGCCGGCGCAGGCTTTGGCATCCCGCTGTTGCTGGTGCTGCTCGACGAGTCGGAAAAGGCCTTTGCCGACATCCACTCGGCGGCGGTGTCCAGCAGCCTGCTGTCAGGCGTGAAGGTCGAGCACCTGGCACTGGTGATCGGCGTGGTGTGCACCCTGATCGCCTGCTTCGCGCCGCTGGGCCAGTACGAGAACTTCCTGCTGCTGATCGGCTCGGTGTTCGCGCCGCTGTTCGGTGTGGTGCTGAGCGATCACTACGTGCTGCGCCGGCGTCGCCTGCCGGGTGTGGTCGACGGCCTGCACTACGGGGCGCTGGTGGCGTGGGCCTGTGGCGTGGCGACCTACCATGTGCTGGCGCATTACGCCGCAGACGTTGGCGCCACCCTGCCAGCCTTGCTGCTGGCAGGGGCGCTGCATCTGTTGCTGGGCTTCAACCGCGGCCGGGAAACAGCTCGGGCCTGATCACACCGTTCAGGCGCGGGTAGGGAATCTTGAGCTCGATGTGGCCCATGGAGTACGGGGCGATGGCATACACCTCGTACTTCACCACCACCGCGCCGTAGGTCAGGGCGACGTGCGGTGACTTCTGGAACGGCCAGTTCTTCACGAACTCGGCGTCCTTGTCCATGCCGGTGCTGATCAGCCAGCCCTTGTGGGCCTCTTCGACGGTCTTCCAGAAGGTTGCCTCCTGGCCCGGCACCAGCATGTCCTGCAGGGTCAGCACCTTGTCCTGCTGGCGCGAATAGTTGATGAAGCCGCGCCCCGGCATGCCGTGCGCGCCGCCGGTGTCCAGGTAGCTGGACAACTCGATGATCACCAAGCCGTCATGCTGCTCGCGTACCTTGGCCTGCAGGTAGCTGCTGTTGCGGCTCTGGGCCGATTGCAGGTAGCTGTCCTCGTAGGACTTGAGCGAGGCCGGCAACGGTGCGCCCTCGCCATCGCTGGTGAGCTTGAGCAGGCTGCGCTCGACGATCGCATCGAGCTTGGGGTTGGTGGGGAAGTGCACCGTGTCGATGTTCACCAGCGGGCAGTCGGCTGCGGTGCAGCCCGGCTTGATGTGCTCCCACCTGTCGCGCTTGACCTCGAGCGGCACGCGCATGTTGGGCTGGAACAGGCTCTGGCAGGCGCCCAGAGTCAAGGCCAGGGCGGTCACGCAGGCTAATTTCGCAAGTGACATGATGATCCTTGTAGTGCAACGGTAATCGGGCTTGGACCGTCGGCAATGCCGTCGGTTCGCCACTAAGCTGACAAGAAAGGCTGCGCCTATCCTCGCAGCCCGCACGATTGTTTTAAAGGGGTGAAACCGCGCAGTGTGCAGGTTAGGATGGCGCGACGTGGTAATGGGGTAACGAGGTATCCATGACAGACAAGCCAAAGGCCATGCCGACCGACGTACAGATCGTGCGGCGCGAAAACTGCTTCAAGGGCTTTTACCGGCTCGACCGGCTGCACCTGCGCCACGAGCTGTTTGCCGGCGGCATGGGCCGCGAGATCAGCCGTGAGCTGTTCGTGCGCCACGACGCAGTGTGCGTGCTGCCCTATGATCCGCAGCGTGACGAAGTGGTGCTGATCGAGCAGTTTCGCGTCGGCGCCATGGGCAAGGTCGATAACCCCTGGCTGGTGGAACTGGTCGCCGGTCTGATCGACAAGGACGAACAGCCCGAGGAGGTTGCGCACCGCGAGGCGCAGGAGGAAGCTGGGCTGACATTCAGTGCGCTGTGGCCGATGACCAAGTACTTTCCGTCGCCCGGCGGCAGCGATGAATTCGTGCACCTGTACCTGGGGCGTTGCCACAGCGACGGCGCGGGCGGCCTGCACGGGCTGGAAGAAGAGGGCGAAGACATTCGCGTGAAGGCCTGGGCGTTCGAGGATGCGTTGCAGGCCGTGCGCGATGGGCGCATTGCCAATGCCGCGAGCATCATTGCCCTGCAATGGCTGGCGTTGAACCGTGATGAAGTCAGGGGGCTGTGGTCGTGAATCTGTTGCGCGAGCGCTACCGGGTCGATCTGGTCGGCTTGCAGGCTGCCTGCGAGGCCAACTATGCGCGCCTGATGCGACTGTTGCCCGACATGCGCACCACCCAGAGCTCGCGCCGCATCGGCATGACCCAGGGTGACCAGATGCTCGGCGTGCTGGTGCTCGACGTGGTGCTGGCCTGCCCTTACACCACCACCCTGCGCGTGCGCCAGGAGCACAGCCTGCCGTGGCTGCCGGTGCCGCAGCTGGAGGTGCAGGTGTACCACGACGCGCGCATGGCCGAGGTGGTCAGTGCCGAGCATGCGCGGCGCTTTCGCAGTGTCTACCCATACCCCAATGCGGCCATGCACCAGCCGGACGAAAAGGCCCAGCTCAACCTGTTCCTGGGCGAGTGGCTGAGCCATTGCCTGGCCTGCGGCCACGAACTGGAAGCGGTTCGCTGAAAATGTGACCGGTGTCGTGGGCGCGGGGTTTGCCGTTGCCTGCATTCCCACCATAATCGTGCAGAATCCGCCCAAGGAGACGGCCTTGCCGCACTCGATCATCCCTTCCCGTGACGCCTCGGTGCTGCTGGTGCAGCTCTCCGACAGTCATCTGTTCGCCGAAGCCGAAGGCACGCTGCTGGGCATGAACACCCGCGACAGCCTGCGCCGGGTGGTCGAGCGGGTACTCGACGAACAGCCGGTGGTCGACCTGGTGCTGGCCACCGGCGACCTGTCGCAGGATGGCAGCGTCGAATCCTATCTGCAGTTTCTGGCCCTCAGCGGCAGGATCCCGGCCCCGGCCCGCTGGCTGGCCGGCAATCACGACGAGCCGTTCCCCATGGCCCAGGTGGCACGCGGCAGTTCGCTGCTCGAGCCGGTGGTGGATGCCGGCGCCTGGCGGGTGATCATGCTCAACTCGGCCGTGTGCGGCTCGGTGCCGGGGCTGCTGGCAGACGATCAGCTGCAACTGCTCAGGCAGGCCCTGGAGGCCGCACCGCAGCGCCATTGCCTGATCTGCTTCCATCACCAGCCGGTTTCCATCGATTGCGCCTGGATGGCGCCCATCGGGCTGCGCAACGCCGATGCGCTGTTCGACCTGCTCAAGGGTTATCCACAGGTGCGCGCGCTGCTCTGGGGGCATATCCATCAGGAGTGGGACCAGCTGCGTGACGGTGTGCGTCTGCTCGCCTCGCCGTCCACCTGCATTCAGTTCGAGCCGGGCAGTGAAGACTTCAAGGTGGGCGACCAGGCCCCGGGGTATCGCTGGCTGCGCCTGCATGACGACGGCAGGCTCGAGACCGGGGTCTCGCGCGTGACCGACTTTGCCTTCACCGTCGATTACGGCAGCAGTGGGTACTGAGCGCTGCAAGCTGCAAGTGAACGCGAATATCACCGCCCGGTTGTAACCTGATGTTTGAAAGTTGCCGCTCAAGGCTTCTCGAACAGGCTAAACTGCGCGTCTTTTGTGCTCGTTGCGACGGGCGTTGCATGGGCATCGGGGGCGATCATGTCGGGTTCGATTCTTTATATCCACGGGTTCAACAGTGCGCCCAGTTCGACCAAGGCCAGCCAGCTGAGCAGTGTGATGCAGCAGCTGGGGCTGGCCGGGCAGCTGCGCGTGCCCCTGCTGGACAACCATCCGCGCCAGGCCGTGGCGCAGCTTGAACGTGCCATCGCCGAGCTGGGTTCGCCATTGCTGGTCGGCAGCTCGCTCGGGGGCTACTATGCCACCCACCTGGCCCAGCGCCACGGGCTCAAGGCCCTGCTGATCAACCCGGCCGTCAATCCGCACCAGCTGTTCGACGGCTACCTGGGCCCGCAGCAGAATTTCTACACCGGGGAAACCTGGGAGCTGACACTGGACCACGTGCAGGCCCTGGCCGAGCTGGAAGTGCCCGCACCGAGCGACCCCGAGCGCTTTCAGGTATGGCTGCAGACGGGCGATGAAACCCTGGACTACCGCCGTGCCCAGGCCTTCTATCGGGCCTGTGCGCTACGCATCGAGGCCGGTGGCGACCACAGCTTCCAGGGCTTCGCGCAGCACCTGCCGGCCATGCTGAGCTTTGCCGGCATTGCACCGCAGGTGTACCAGGCGTTCGATTTTTCTGTACTTTGACTGATTATTTTCACCTACGACTGACGACGAGAACCCATGGCCAATCCCAGCGCTAGCGCCTATAACGCAGACGCCATCGAAGTCCTCTCCGGCCTTGACCCGGTGCGCAAGCGCCCGGGCATGTACACCGACACCAGCCGGCCCAATCACCTGGCCCAGGAAGTCATCGACAACAGCGTCGACGAAGCGCTGGCCGGCCACGCCCGCACCGTGCAGGTCATCCTGCATGCAGACCATTCGCTGGAAGTGTCCGACGACGGTCGCGGCATGCCCGTGGACATCCACCCCGAAGAGGGCGTGTCGGGCGTCGAGCTGATCCTCACCAAGCTGCACGCCGGCGGCAAGTTTTCCAACAAGAACTACCAGTTCTCCGGCGGCCTGCACGGGGTGGGCATCTCGGTGGTCAACGCCCTGTCCAACCAGGTACGGGTACGGGTCAAGCGCGACGGCAACGAGTACCAGATGACCTTCGCCGACGGCTTCAAGGCCACCGAGCTCGAAGTGATCGGTACCGTCGGCAAGCGCAACACCGGTACCAGCGTGTACTTCGCGCCCGATCCCAAGTATTTCGACTCGCCCAAGTTTTCCATCAGCCGCCTCAAGCATGTGCTCAAGGCCAAGGCCGTACTGTGCCCGGGGCTGCTGGTCAGCTTCGAGGACAAAGGCACCGGCGAGAAGGTCGAGTGGCATTACGAGGACGGCCTGCGCTCGTACCTCGAAGACTCGGTAAGCGAGTTCCTGCGCCTGCCCGATGCGCCGTTCTGCGGCAGCCTGGCGGGCAACAAGGAGGCCGTGGACTGGGCCTTGCTGTGGCTGCCCGAAGGCGGCGACAGCGTGCAGGAAAGCTACGTCAACCTGATCCCCACCGCCCAGGGCGGCACCCACGTCAACGGCCTGCGCCAGGGCCTGCTCGATGCCATGCGCGAGTTCTGCGAGTTCCGCAACCTGCTGCCGCGCGGGGTCAAGCTGGCCCCCGAGGACGTGTGGGAGCGCATCAGCTTCGTGCTCTCGATGAAGATGCAGGAGCCGCAGTTCTCCGGCCAGACCAAGGAGCGCCTGTCGTCCCGCGAGGCCGCCGCATTCGTTTCCGGCGTGGTCAAGGATGCCTTCAGCCTGTGGCTCAATGCCCACCCCGAAGTGGGCATGCAACTGGCGGAACTGGCGATCAACAACGCCGGGCGCCGGCTCAAGGCGAGCAAGAAGGTCGAGCGCAAGCGCGTGACCCAGGGCCCGGCACTGCCGGGCAAGCTGGCCGACTGCGCCGGGCAGGACCCGATGCGCGCCGAGCTGTTCCTGGTCGAGGGTGACTCGGCCGGTGGTTCGGCCAAGCAGGCGCGCGACAAGGAGTTCCAGGCCATCCTGCCGCTGCGCGGCAAGATCCTCAACACCTGGGAAGTCGACGGCGGTGAAGTGCTGGCCAGTCAGGAAGTGCACAACATCGCGGTGGCCATCGGCGTCGACCCCGGTGCCACCGACATGAGCCAGCTGCGCTACGGCAAGATCTGCATCCTGGCCGACGCCGACTCCGACGGCCTGCACATCGCCACCTTGCTCTGCGCCCTGTTCGTGCAGCACTTCCGTCCGCTGGTGGAGGCCGGCCACGTGTACGTGGCGATGCCGCCGCTGTACCGCATCGACCTGGGCAAGGAGATCTACTACGCCCTGGACGAGGCCGAGCGCGACGGCATCCTCGACCGCCTGGTGGCCGAGAAGAAGCGCGGCAAGCCGCAGGTCACCCGATTCAAGGGCCTGGGCGAGATGAACCCGCCGCAGCTGCGTGAAACCACCATGGACCCGAACACCCGGCGCCTGGTGCAGTTGACCCTGGAAGACCTCGAAGGCACCCGCGAGATCATGGACATGCTGCTGGCCAAGAAACGTGCGGGCGACCGCAAGAGCTGGCTGGAGTCCAAAGGCAACCTGGCCGAGGTACTGGCTTGATCGCTCGGTGCCTGGCAGCGCTGTTGTCACTGCTGGGCGTGCCGGCGCTGGCCGAAACCTGGCCGGAGCTGGCGATGCAGAGCGAGCATCCGGTAGAGGGCATGCGTGGCGGCAACCTGTCGGGGCTGGCCCTGTGCAACGGCGAGCTCTGGACCGTCTCGGACCGCGACGACGACCTGCTGTACCGCCTGGACACCACCCAGACGGTGTGGCAGGCCGAAGGTATTCGCCTGGAGGTGCCGCCGGTGCCGGACAGCGGCCTGCCCTGGGGCCTGCGCTCGAGCAACTGGGCAATGTCCTACGTGCGCGGCGGCGAGCTGGATTTCGAAGGCATCAGTTGCGATGCCGCAGGCAATCACTACCTGGTCAGCGAAACCCATGTGGCGGTGCTCAAGGTACCGGTCGCAGGCGACCCCAGCTGGCTGAAGATCGACCCGAGCATGGTCCGCCAGGCGCGCGCCAGCGGCATGCTGCTGCACTTCAATGCATTGTTCGAAGGCATCGCCGTGAACCCGGCCGGCGATCGCCTGTGGCTGGCCGCCGAGCGCGAGCGCCGCGGGCTGATTTCGATCAATCGCCAGCAGACCACCTGGCACTGCGGTGATGGCTGCGTGCTGCTCAGCGAGGCCGGCACCGAGATGCAGCCTGCGCAGATGCCCAATGCCCGCGAGCGGCCCCGGGATTTTGCCGACCTGGCGCTGTTCGAAGGCAAGCTGTTCACCCTGGAGCGCAACGCCTACCGTATCTGCCGGCGTGATGCCGACACTGGAAGCGTGGAGCGCTGCTGGTCGTTCGCTGCCGATGCCCTGATCGAATCGCGGCAGTATTCGCAGCCGTTCGGCCTGGCCGAGGCCCTGGTGATCGATGCCAAGGGTGCCTGGATAGGCCTGGACAACAACGGCGGTCGCCGCGCCGATGGTGAAAACCGCCCGATCGTGTGGCGCTTTGCAGCGCCCCAGGGCGGCTGGAGCGCCAAACCGTGAGCCAGGCACCGGGCAAGCGTGCCGGCCGGGTGATGCTGGTGCTGGCGTGGGCGGCCGGCCTGTTCCTGGCCACGCGCTTTTTCGGCGACTGGGAGCAGCGCCAGGCCAACCCCAACAGCCAGATCAGCTCGCAGCACGGCGATGGCTATGTCGAGGTGCGGCTGCTGGGCAATGGCCAGGGGCATTTTGTGGCCGACGGTCTGATCAACGGCCAGGCCGTGCATTTTCTGCTGGATACTGGCGCCACCGACGTGGCGATCCCCGAGAGCCTGGCCCGGCAGTTCAGCCTAGAGCGTGGTGCGCCCGTGACCCTGAGTACCGCCAATGGTCGTACCGAGGGCTATCGTACCCGCCTCGACAGCCTGCAACTGGGCGATATTCTGCTGCGCGACGTACGCGCCCTGGTGGTGCCGGGGCTGGACGGCGAGCAGGTACTGCTGGGCATGAGTGCCCTGAAACAACTCGAATTTACCCAGCGCGGCGGCACCTTGCTGCTGCGCCAGACCTTGAAATGATGAGGCCCGCATGAGCGACTCCCTTGATCTCAGCCTCGATGGCGTAGAGCGCCGGTCACTGGCTGACTTCACCGAACAGGCCTACCTCAACTATTCCATGTACGTGATCATGGACCGTGCGCTGCCGCATATCGGCGACGGTTTGAAGCCGGTGCAGCGACGCATCGTCTACGCCATGAGCGAACTGGGCCTGGACGCCGATTCCAAGCACAAGAAATCGGCGCGTACCGTCGGTGACGTGCTCGGCAAGTTCCACCCGCATGGCGATTCGGCCTGCTATGAAGCCATGGTGCTGATGGCGCAGCCCTTCAGCTATCGCTACACCCTGGTCGACGGCCAGGGCAACTGGGGTGCGCCGGACGATCCCAAATCCTTCGCGGCCATGCGCTACACCGAAGCGCGCCTGTCGCGCTATTCCGAGGTGCTGCTCAGCGAGCTGGGGCAGGGCACTGCGGACTGGGGCCCGAACTTCGACGGTACCCTCGACGAGCCCCTGGTGTTGCCGGCACGTTTGCCGAACATCCTGCTCAATGGCACCACCGGTATCGCCGTGGGCATGGCCACCGACGTGCCGCCGCACAACCTGCGCGAAGTGGCCACCGCCTGCGTGCGCCTGCTCGACGAGCCCAAGGCCACGGTCGAACAGCTGTGCGAGCACATCCAGGGCCCGGACTACCCGACCGAAGCAGAGATCATCACCCCGCGCGCCGACCTGCTGAAAATCTACGAAACCGGCCGTGGCTCGGTGCGCATGCGCGCCGTGTACCACATCGAGGACGGCGACATCGTGGTCACCGCGCTGCCGCACCAGGTGTCGGGCGCCAAGGTGCTGGAACAGATCGCCGCGATGATGCAGGCCAAGCCGTCCAAGGCGCCGCAGGTGGCCGACCTGCGTGACGAATCGGACCACGAGAACCCGTGCCGCATCGTGATCATCCCGGTGCACAGCCGCGTCGACCACGAAGCGCTGATGCAGCACCTGTTCGCCAGTACCGACCTTGAGTCCAGCTACCGGGTCAACATCAACATCATCGGCCTGGACGGCAAGCCGCAGTTGAAGAACCTGCGCACGCTGCTGGTCGAGTGGCTGCAGTTCCGCGTGCAGACCGTGCGCCGTCGCCTGCAATTCCGCCTGGACAAGGTGGAGCGTCGCCTGCACCTGTTGGACGGCTTGCTGATCGCCTACCTCAACCTGGATGAAGTGATCCACATCATCCGTACCGAGGAGCACCCGCGGGCCAGGTTGATCGAGCGCTTTGCATTGAGCGAGATCCAGGCCGACTACATTCTCGACACGCGCCTGCGCCAGTTGGCCCGTCTGGAAGAGATGAAGCTGCGCAACGAGCAGGACGAACTGCTCAAGGAACAGGCCAGGCTGCTGGCGCTGCTGGGCAGCGAAGCCAAGCTCAAGAAGCTGGTGCGCACCGAACTGCTGCAGGACGCCGAAACCTATGGCGACGACCGTCGCTCGCCGATCGTCGAGCGCGCCGAAGCCCGTGCGATGACCGAGCACGACCTGCTGCCCAACGAAAAGGTCACGGTGGTGCTGTCCGAGAAGGGCTGGGTACGTTCGGCCAAGGGCCACGACATCGATGCCACCGGGCTCTCGTACAAGGCCGGCGACGGCTTCAAGACCGCAGCCGCGGGGCGCTCGAACCAGTATGCGGTGTTCATCGACTCCACCGGCCGCAGCTACTCGGTGCCGGCGCATACGCTGCCGTCGGCACGGGGCCAGGGTGAACCGCTGACCGGTCGCCTGACCCCGCCGCCCGGTGCTTCGTTCGAGTGCGTGCTGATGCCCGAGGATGACGGCTTGTACGTGATTGCCTCCGATGCCGGCTACGGCTTCGTGGTCAAGGGCGAAGACCTGCAGGCCAAGAACAAGGCCGGCAAGGCCCTGTTGAGCCTGCCGAACAACGCCAAGGTGATCCTGCCGCGCCCGGTGGGCAACCGCGAGCAGGACTGGCTGGCGGCGGTGACCACCGAAGGGCGCCTGCTGGTGTTCAAGATCAGCGACCTGCCACAGCTGGGCAAGGGCAAAGGCAACAAGATCATCGGCATTCCGGGCGATCGCGTGGCCAGTCGTGAAGAATTTGTCACCGACCTGGCAGTGATTCCCGAAGGTTCGACCCTTGTATTGCAGGCCGGCAAGCGTACCCTGTCGCTCAAGGGCGATGATCTGGAGCACTACAAGGGCGAGCGTGGGCGGCGTGGCAACAAGCTGCCGCGCGGCTTCCAGCGGGTCGATGCGCTGCTGGTGGAAAACGTCGAATAAGCGACCTGGTGGCCGCAAACGGGTATTTTAGTGACCGTTTGCGGCTTAAACACTGGAGTCGCACGGAACTTTCGCGGATGATAGGCCCCTTGTGGTGCCAGCGTAGCTGTGTGCCCGACGTATTCATGAGTATCACTGCGGCAAGCCGTGTGGCGGCCGCCTGGATGGGATGATGACTTTTCTGCGCCTTCCATTTGTTCTACTGCTCAGTGGCGTGCTGGGCTTGGCCGGGTGCAGCATGCACCAGCCGGTAGCGCTGTATCAGCTCGACAGTGGCGAGCCGGGGCAACCTGGCCAGAGCAACGGCATGGCCGTGGTGCTGGGGCCGGTCTCGGTGGCCGACTACCTGCAACGCGAAACCCTGCTGCAACGCCAGCGTGACGGCAGCCTGACGGCAGCGACCGATGGTCGCTGGGCGGGCAGCCTGTCGGCCGACATCGACCAGTTGCTGGTGCGCCAGCTGGCCTGGCGCCTGGACAGCCAGCGTGTGGTGCTGGCACCGGCCAGTACCGGGTTCAACCCGGATGTGCAGGTGCTGCTGTCGATCACGCGCCTGGACTCGGGCGTTGGCCAGCCGGCGATCCTCGATGCCCAGTGGCGCTTGCTTGATCGTCGTGGCCAGGTGCGTGACAACCGCATCGTGCATTTCGAGCAGCCCCATGAAGGCAGCTCGGCGGCGCAGGTACAGGCGCAGGGGCAACTGCTGCAGCGTCTGGCCGAGCAGTTGAGCGTGGCGTTGAAGCCGTTGGCCAATCAGCCGCCGATCGTGCAGGAACAGCCGAAGAAGGCCACGCCGGTACAGCAGGTGCGCAAGGAACCGGAGAAACCGAAGATTCCGATGGCGACACCGATTCGTACCGAGATGGAAGTGTTCCGGTTTTAACCGGCCACAAAAAAGCCCGCAGCGATGCGGGCTTTTTTGTGGTCGGTTGAAACCGGCTCCTACGGGGCCTCAGGTCTTGATCTGGCGCTCGTGCATCCGTGCCAGCTGGCGCTCCAGCATAGACGGATACGGCTCCATCAGGCGCTCCACACAGCACGCCCCTTCAGGGCTGGCAATCGGGCGGATGCGGGCACGCTGGCGAATCAGCGCATCATCACTGACCTTGCGCTCCACCAGCAGCAGGTTGCGGCTGTGTTGCGACAACGCCAGGGCATCCTGGGCCTTGTCGGTCAGCAGCAGGTCGATCTGGCTCAGGCCGTGCAGGTCTTCACCCAGCGCCAGGCCCAGCTGCAATTGCAGGGTAATCCCGCTGTCGGCCACTTCCACCTGCAACGCATGCCCCAGGGCACGCAGCAGTTCGCCACAGCAGATGGCGTTGGTCAGGTAGTCCTCGCCGCTTTCCGAGCTGTGGAACAGCAGCAGCGTGCTGCCATCGTTGAGCGTGTGCACTTCGCTTTCATACAGCGACGCGGCCTGGTCGAGGCAGTCGCGGTAGCGGTCCAGCAGTTCGGTCAGACGTGCCCGAGGCAGACGGCGCAGTTGCTCCTGGGAGCCCAGTTGCACCGCCAGCACCGCACTGGCCTGCGGCTCGCGTGGCGCAGTGGGTACTACAGCCTGCGGCGCGGCATCGCTGTCGTCGCGCAGGTCGGCAAACGCCTCGTCGTCGTCTTCATCATGCGCTACTGGCCTGGGCAGCGCCGGCTTGGGCTCCAGCGCCGGCTCGCGCAGGTTGCGCACCTGGAAGGCCGGCTGCGCTTCGTGTTCCTCGTAGTCGTCTTCTTCCTCGGGCTCTGCTTCAGGCTCCGGCGGTGGCGGGGCAAAGCGCGAATGCAGCTGGCGCGCCAGGTCGCCGATCTCGTCCTGGCGGTCGGTGGCCGGGGTGTAGGCATCCAGGTCGCGCAGCCACACCCGCAGTTGCAGCAGCGGCGTCGAAATGAAGCGCCCCAGGCGCAGGCTCAAGGCCAGGGCCAGGGCCAGCAGGATCGCCGCCAGAATGCCCATGCTCTGCAGGCTGATGGTCAGCGGCTGCTGGAACTGGCTCATGTCCAGGCTGATGCGCAGTTGCCCGGCCGTCACGTCCTGGAAGGTGATCTTGGTCTGATACAGGCCCTCGACCTCGCCCAGCAGGCCGTTTTTCGGGCGCTGGCCGGCTTCGGCGAGGATCCGGTTGTCGACGCTGTAGATGGCGGCATGGGCCACCAGCGGGTTCTTCACCAGGTTGCCGAGCAGCACGTTGAGGCTGAGGATGTCGTTGGACACCAGCAGTTCGGTGGCAGACGTGGCGGTCTGCGTGGTCAGGCTCTGACCCAGGGCGTCGGCCTGCTCGTGCATGGCCTGCTTGAACTGCAGGCCCATGACCCCGGCGTAGATGACCAGCGCCAGCGCTACCAGAAACACGTTGTGGCAGGCGATCCGCAAGGCCAACGGCACACGGCGCTGGCGCAGGGCACGGAAGATCAGCAGGAAGAAATTGTCGGTTTTAACTGGCGTGGGCCGGTTCACAGAGCGCGGCTCTTTATGTCGGAGAAGGTGCTGCGCAGTATAGCGACAGGGCATGGGCCGGCAAAGTATCGACTGCGCCCGATGGTCTGCGAAAGTGGGTAGAATGCGCGTTTTGTCACTGTGTCGGAGCCCGTTTTGCGCGAAATCGTTCTGATTAACATCACCGGCGAGGACCGTCCGGGTCTCACCGCGGCCATTACCGGCGTGCTCGCCCAGGGCGGGGTGAACATCCTCGACATCGGCCAGGCGGTCATCCACGACACGCTGTCGTTCGGCATCCTGGTGGAAATCCCCAGCACCGAGCAGGCCAGCGCCGTGCTCAAGGACATCCTCTTCACCGGGTACAAGCTGGACCAGCAGGTGCGCTTCACCCCGGTTTCCGAGCAGGACTACCAGCAGTGGGTCGACGGCCAGGGCAAGGCCCGCCACATCGTGACCCTGCTGACGCGCAAGGTCACTGCCGAGCAGTTGCAGCGGGTGAGCTCCATCACCGCCCAGTACGGGTTGAACATCGACCATATCGACCGTCTGTCGGGTCGTATCGCGTTGGACACCCCGGCCGACCAGGGCAAGGGCTGCATCGAGTTCTCCGTGCGTGGCGAGCCGGCCGACCCGCAGGCCCTGCGTGCCGAGTTCCTCAGCGTGGCGCAGGAGCTGAACGTCGACATCGCCTTCCAGCAGGACTCGCTGTTCCGCCGCAACCGTCGCCTGGCGGTGTTCGACATGGACTCCACCCTGATCGAGGCCGAGGTCATCGACGAGCTGGCCAAGGCGGCAGGCGTGGGCGAGCAGGTGTCGGAAATCACCGAGCGTGCCATGCGTGGCGAGCTGGATTTTCGTGCCAGCTTCAAGGAGCGCCTGGCGCTGCTCAAGGGCCTGGACGTCAACGTGCTGGACGAGATCGGTGCTTCGCTGCGCCTGACCGAGGGCGCCGAGGTGCTGTTCGCCGAGCTCAAGCGCCTGGGCTACAAGACCGCGATCCTGTCGGGTGGCTTCACCTACTTTGCCAAGCAGCTGCAGGCCAAGCTGGGTATCGACTATGTGTTCGCCAACGAGCTGGAAGTGGTGGACGGCAAGGTGACCGGCGTGGCCGTGGAGCCGATTGTCGACGCGCAGCGCAAGGCTGACCTGTTGACCGAGCTGGCACGCAAGGAAGGCTTGCAGATGGAGCAGACGATTGCCGTGGGCGACGGTGCGAACGACCTGCCGATGTTGGCGATTGCCGGCCTGGGCGTGGCGTTCCGGGCCAAGCCGCTGGTCAAGCAGTCGGCCAAGCAGGCGATCTCGACGCTGGGGCTGGATGGGGTGCTGTATCTGCTGGGCTTCAGGGATCGCGACGGTCGCGACTGAGAAAGCGGGGCCGCTGCGCGGGTCAAGCCCGCTCCCACAGGTTTGCCATCGCTTCAGAAGGCCGTGCAGCCCCTGTGGGAGCGGGCTTGACCCGCGATGAGGCCCGACAGCCTGGCACAAAAAAGCCCGCATCGCTGCGGGCTTTTTGTTGGGTCAGGCGTGCTGCGCCGGCAACCCCAGGCATTCGCCCATGTTCACCACCGACCCCGCACCCAGCGATTCGGCCCACTTCACCTGCTCTGGCCCGAACAGCACCACAGCCGTCGAACCCAGCTTGAAGCGGCCCAGCTCGGCGCCTTTTTCCAGGTGGATCGGTGCACGCGCTGCCTCGTCGTAGCGGAAGGTCTTCAGCTCGCGCTTGGGCGGCGTGACCAGCCCGGCCCATACCGTCTCGACCGACGCCACGATCATCGCGCCCACCAGCACCACGGCCATCGGCCCGCGCTCGGTATCGAACAGGCACACCACGCGCTCGTTGCGCGCAAACAGCTCCGGCACGTTTTCGGCGGTGGTCTGGTTGACCGAGAACAGCCGGCCCGGCACGTAGATCATCTCGCGCAGGGTACCGGCCAGCGGCATGTGCACGCGGTGGTAGTCCTTGGGCGACAGGTAGATGGTGGCGAATTCGCCGCCCATGAACGGCGCAGCATTGGCCGGGTCGCCGCCCAGCAGCTCAAGGGCGCTGAAGCTGTGGCCCTTGGCCTGGAAGATGCGGCCATGCTCGATCGGGCCCAGCTGGCTGACAGCGCCGTCGGCCGGGCACAGGATCGCCCCCGGGGTCTGGTCCAGCGGGCGTGCATCCGGCTTGAGCGCGCGGGTGAAGAATGCGTTGAAGTGCTCGTAGGCGGTCAGGTCTTCGACCTGGGCCTGGGACATGTCGACCTGGTAGCGCTTGGCGAACCAGGCGGTGAAGGCATTCTTGAACCATTTCACGCGGCATTCGGCCACGCAGCCGGCCAGGCGCGACAGCAGGTGGTGGGGCAGCAGGTACTGGCTGATGATGAACAAGCGGGATTTCATTGAATTTCCTTAAACTTCTACAGGCGTGTCGGGGTGGTTGCCCCATTCGCCCCATGAGCCGGCATAGGCCTTGACCCGTGGGTAGCCCAGGTGTTTGGCCACAAGATAGGTGAAGCCGGAGCGGTGGTGGGTCTGGCAGTGGGTGATCACTTCCTTGTCGCGGGTGATGCCCAACTGCTCGAGGATCTGGGGCATGTCCTTGCGGATGCGCAGGTGATCGTTCTGGTCCATGCCGGCCGTCCACTCGAAGTTGACCGCGCCCGGGACGTGTCCGCCCTTGGCGGCCAGCACTTTCTCGCCCCGGTATTCCTGCGGGCTGCGCGCATCCCAGACCGCCAGGTCGGCAGCGCCCAGGCGGCTTTGCAGGTATTCGCGGGTGGCGGTGGGGGCTTCGTGCAGGGTCAGGCTGACGCTGCCGGCAGCGGGCGCGGGCACATCGGTCGAGAGCTCGCCGGTCCAGCCCAGCGCGCCACCGTCGAGGTAGTGGTAGCGGGTATGGCCGATCACATCCAGCAACCAGATGAAGCGCCCGGCCCAGCCGCCGCCTTCGTCGTCATACACCACATACACGGCGTCCGGGTTGTGCCCCAGCTCGCCGAACAGCTTTTCCAGGTCGCCTTGGCTCGGCAGCAGCCCGGGCGCGGGTGGCTGGCCCAGCTGGGTGCGCTTGGGGTCGACGAAGCGCGCACCGGGAATGTGCCCGCTGCCATAGCGTTTCGTGCTGGTCAGGTCGACCAGGATCAGCCCCGGCGCATCCAGGCGGGCTTGCAGGTCGGCGGGTTCAATCACCAGGGGCAAGCCGGAAAAGTCAGTCATCCAGAGTCTCCAGATCGGAACAGAGTGGGCGATTGTAGCGCATGGGTCAGGTGCTGCGGTTGCTGAAGGCGGTGAGGGCGCGCTCGATGCACTGGGCGGTCTTGCCGAACGCCTGCACGCTGATCTCCGAGAACGGGCCGCCGCCCTGGTCGGCCAGCACCACCATCACCACCTTGCCGTTGCTCGACAGCGAGCGCAGCAGCAGGTGCTGGCCACGGAACAGCACGCGCAAGGTGCCGGGCAGCAGGGCACCGAACTGGGCATAGTTGTCCGGGGTCAGGCGCAGTTGTGCCGACTGGGTCAGCAGGCGTTGCAGCAGCTTGCTCTGGGCGAGCGGCACCACCAGGCCGCCGGCCTCGGCGGGCAGCCCGGCGATCTGGTGCACGCGCAGGTGGGTCATGCCCTTGTCGGCCATCAGCATCATCACCCGCTGCATGCCGCAGGCCACCAGGGCATCGCGGGCGTAGGTGGTCAGGTGCATGGCGTTGGTGAATGCACTGGGCTCCACCAGCAGGTCGGCGCAGTATTTGCGCCAGGCCCCCAGCGATTCGGTCGAGGGCACGTCGGCAGGCCGCAGGCGGCGGTGCACGTAGTGCGAGCCGGTCGGCCAGATCAGCGATTCGGCGGGGTGGTAGAGGTCGCCGTCGGCGTGCAGGCGCGCACTGTTGGCGGCCTGCTGGTGCACCTGTTGCTGCACGTCGCTCAGCGGCACCTGCAGGTACAGGCTGGTCAGGCGTTGCCAGCGCTGGCTGTGCGGGCAGTCCCAGGCGTGCTGCGCCGCCAGGGCCAGGCCGTTGGCCAGCAGCACGGTATTGGCCGGCTGGTTGAGCCAGCGGCGCAGGGCCGGGTCGGCGTCCAGCAGCTGTTGTTGGCGCAGCGGGTTGTCGTGCAGGCGGGCGATGTGCATGACCTTGACCAGCAGGCGGCGTTCTTCGCTGAGCACGTGGTAGCCCTGGGTGACCCAGTTGGGCAGGCGCCAGTAGTCGGCCAGGGCGCGGCACAGCGCCAGCAGGGGTACACCGAACAGTTCGCGCTCCACGCGCAGGGCCGGCTCGCCGCGGTGCACCACGCGCACTTCCCATTCCTCGATCAGCTTGGGGTGCGCCAGGGCCAGGGTCCACAACGGCGAGAGGAACAGCAGGCTGCCCCAGTGGATCTCCTGCCACAGCCGCGCCAGTTGGCTGGCGAACAGGCCGCTGGCCTGCTGGCTGGCATGCAGGCTGATCATCTGCAGGTGGCGCAGGGCCTTGGGGATCTGCGTCGGCGGCGCGGTGGGCAGGCGCAGCAGCAGTTCTTCGGCGCGCTTGAGGCCAAGCCGGTTGAGGGCGATTTCCAGGCTTTCGGCCGGCTCGGCCATGCTGGCGTGGGTATGCCGGTTGGCTTCGCGCATCACGCTGAGCACCAGCGCGGGGCTGTCCTGCATCAGATCGGCGATGTCACGCAGCGAGCGGCGGCTGTCGCCGATGGCGGCTTTTACCCGCTCGTGACTGTCCAGCGGCACCGGCAGTTGCACGCTGTCGAGCAGTTTGATCCAGGCGTCTAGGGTCTTTGGAATTTGAGTTGGCACGTGAGTTCACTAGGCATGCTGGGAGGTGGCCGAACTGGCTTTTCGCCTTGACTGGCTATAGTCTGGCGCAGAACTGCCGATAAGTAGAAGAAGAGTTTTACGAACTTCCGCCCCCGACCCTGACCACGACAGTAAGTGCTTCCAATCTATGGCTAAAATTATCGGCATCATTGTCGTATTCGCGAGCGTGCTTGGCGGATACGTTCTTTCTCACGGCAAGATCGCGGCCCTGATTCAGCCTTTCGAGGTGCTGATCATCGGCGGTGCCGCCTTTGGTGCGTTCCTGCAGGCCAACCCCGGCTACATGACCATGCACGTGATCAAGAAGTCGCTGAGCATGTTCGGCTCGCGCTTCTCGCACACCTTCTATATAGAAGTGCTGGGCCTGATCTACGAGATCCTCAACAAGAGCCGGCGCGAAGGCATGATGGCGATCGAGGGCGATATCGAAGACGCCGCGGCCAGCCCGATCTTCGCCAAGTACCCGGCGGTACTCAAGGATGAGCGCATGACCGCGTACATCTGCGACTACCTGCGCATCATGTCCACCGGCAACATGGCCCCGCACGAGCTCGAAGGCCTGTTCGACATGGAACTGCTGAGCATGAAGGAAGAGCTCGACCACCCGTCCCATGCCGTGACCGGCATCGCCGACGGCATGCCCGGCTTCGGTATCGTGGCGGCGGTACTGGGTATCGTGGTGACCATGGCCTCGCTGGGCGAGGGCGACCAGAAGTCCATCGGCCTGCACGTGGGTGCGGCGCTGGTGGGTACCTTCTTCGGTATTCTGGCGGCCTACGGCTTCTTCGGCCCGCTGGCCACCTCCCTGGCCCACGACGCCAAGGAAGAGGTCAACGTGTACGAGGCGATCAAGGCCGCACTGGTGGCGTCGGCCTCCGGCATGCCGCCATCGCTGGCGGTGGAGTTCGGTCGCAAGGTGCTGTTCCCCAAGCACCGTCCAAGCTTTGCCGAGCTGGAACAAGCAGTTCGCGGTCGCTGATCCATGGAAAACAATCAGCCGATCATCATCAAGCGCGTAAAGCGCTTCGGCGGCGGCCATCACGGCGGCGCCTGGAAAATCGCGTTCGCCGACTTCGCCACGGCGATGATGGCGTTCTTCCTTGTGCTGTGGCTGCTGTCCACCGCCACGCCCGAGCAGAAGATCGCGATTGCCGGCTACTTCAAGGACCCGATCGGGTTCTCCGAGAGCGGCACCCCGTACATCATCGACCTGGGCGGCTCGCCGGAGCTGGCCCCGGAAAAGACCATCAACCCTGAAGTGCAGTCCGAGCCGACGCCTGACACCAGCATCCAGCTGGACAAGGACGCGGTCGAGAGCATGGCCGAGCAGGTCGAGAAAGACCGCTTGAACCTGGTGCTGCAGGAGCTGCAGAACAAGGTCGAAGAGAACCCGCAACTGCAGAAGTTCAAGGACCAGATCCTGTTCGAGATCACCCAGGACGGCCTGCGCATCCAGATCATGGACGCCGAGAACCGGCCGATGTTCGACCTGGGCAGTGCGCGCCTGCAGCCGTACTTCGAGGACATCCTGCTGGCCATGGCCGACACCATCAAGGCGGTGCCGAACAAGATCAGCATCAGCGGCCACACCGATGCCAAGCCCTACGCCGGCACCGGTGATTACGGTAACTGGGAGCTGTCGGCCAACCGTGCCAACGCGGCGCGTCGGGCGCTGGTGGCCGGTGGCTATCCGGATGCCCAGGTGGCGCGGGTGGTGGGGTATGCATCGTCGTCGCTGTTCGACCGCGAGAACCCGCTCAACCCGGTGAACCGTCGTATCGACATCATCGTGCTGACCAAGAAGGCCCAGCGCACCATCGAAGGCGAACAGACCTCGCCGACGCCGCCGGACGCAGCCCAGCCGGGCGCGGCACCTGCGCCGGGCGCTGCGGCACCGACGCCCGAGCCCGAGCCGATGCAGCCGCGTGAACTGCGCGAGAAGCTGAACATCTTCGAGGATGGCGTGTTGAAGATGGACGAGCCCAACAAGCCGCAGTGAGCCGGCAGCCGACAACGCCCGCATGGAGTGATCCGTGCGGGCGTTGTGCTGTGTGGGGTTCGGCATTTCAGTAGCCGCGACCGATGCTGGCCTTGAGCTCGGCCTGGAAGTGCTGGGCATTGCAGCGATTGTCGCCGGGTGCGGCCTGCGTGGGCAGGTTGAGGGCACGGCCAAGGGTGTGTTCCAGGCGGTACGCGCTGACGAACAGGTCCAGGTCGGTGGCTTGCGCCATGGTCGGCAGTTCGCCCAGGTAGGTGGGGCTGGCCGGCTCGCCCAGCTGGAACGTGGCGACCCGTCGGTCGGCCAGCGCTGCGGCGCCCAGGGCGAAGGGCACCCACCAGGCGCCGCAGGTGTTGCCCGACACCAGCACGATCAGGTGGGTGCAGCCGTGCAGGCTGCGGCTGATGAGGGTGGTGAGGGTGCAGGCATCGTCGGCCTGGGGGTCGATGGCCTCCAGGCAGGTGGCCAGGCCCTCGAGGCGCAGGTGCTCGCCGATGGCCATGGCGGCGGCCAGGTCGTTGCGGCAGTAGAGGAGTGAGACTGGCATCCGGAGGTCCCTGGTGGGCGCAAATCTGGTGCGGGATACCTTTGATGATTACGACGCGTGGTGCAAGGCGTGGGATTGAATCAGGAGGTGGACTACATGCCTGGGTGAAAAGGCCTACAAATGTGTTGCGACAACTGACGCCTTCGCCGGCAAGGCCGGCTCCTACAGGTGTCCGCGTAAGGCGAATCTTCGGAATTTCCCTATTCCCTGTAGGCCCCTTCCCAATCATACTTTTGCCGCTTTCCCGCCATTGCGGTGGTCACGGTAGCGCTCTAGTCTGCGTTGCGTCGTTGGTGTTCAACGACCGGTTTTGACAGGCCGTTACTGATTTCGGACCACATGTGCATCGCTTTATGGCGGCTGTGCGTGGGGCACTTCGTGTGCGCCGAGTTCCGGTATCCTCGGTCTGTCAACCCGCGTACAGCTGCCACCTATTTGTTTGACAGCAAAGCGTGGTAGCTCCACTGATACTGGAGTTGGTCATGTTGAAAATCGTCCCCGATCCACCCCAATACGCCAATCTGCCCCTCGAAGACATCCTCTCGTGCACTGATCGCGAGCGCTGCGCGCTCGTTCGCCGGCAAGTCCGGCTCCTACAAAGGCTCGCAGTACCTGTAGGAGCCGGCCTTGCCGGCGAAGACGCCCGTAGAGCCAATTAAGAAAGTCGTCGGGAGATAACAGATGGAAAACAGCTCAGTCTTCAAGACACTAGGCGTCGGCACTTTCGGCGAAGGCGAGGGCGGCCCCACCGCCGAGCGCCTGTTTCGCGTGCAAGCCGGCCACAACGCCGACTTCGCGCTGGAACAATCGGCCCTGCTGCTCAGTTGCGCCTACAAGCTAACCTTGCAAGCCGGCATCGAGCCGGATGGCACGCTTGTCTGGGCGGCACATTACCTGAGCGGCATGTCCAAGGCCCTGGTCGAGGATGTGGCGCACGCGATGTTCATCGAACAAACGCCTGCGCCATGACCGTCAGTAGCTGTCCTGCGGCAGGCTGGCAATGATCGAGCGATAGCTGTTCATGCGCTGCTGCTGCACGCGCCCGTCTTCCAGCGCCTTGAGCAGCGCACAGCCCGGCTCGCGGTCGTGCTTGCAGTCGCGGAAGCGGCAGGTGCCGATCAGGTCGTTGAACTCGATGAAGCCGGCCTCCACGTCCGCCCGGCTCACGTGCCCCAGGCCGAACTCGCGAATGCCCGGCGAGTCGATCAGCTCACCGCCACCCGGGAAGTGATACAGCCGCGCGGTGGTGGTGGTGTGCTGGCCCTGGCCCGACCACTCCGACAGCTCGCCCACGCGGGTGTCGACATCGGGCAGCAGGCTGTTGACCAGCGACGACTTGCCCACACCGGACTGGCCGACGAACACGCTGATGTGCCCATCGAGCAAGGTCTGCAACTGCTGCATGCCGTCGCCATGGTGCGCCGACACTTCCAGCAGCGGGTAACCCAGCTGACGGTACACCGCCAGCAGCGCATTCAGCGCCGGGGCGTTCTGCTCGTCGATCAGGTCGGCCTTGTTCAGCAGCAGCAGCGGGCGGATACCGGCATGCTCGGCGGCCACCAGGTAACGGTCGATCAGGTTGGCATGCGGCTCGGGGGCCGGGGCGAACACGATCACGATCAGGTCGACGTTGGCCGCCACCGGCTTGAGCTGGCCACGGCTGTCGGGGCGGCACAGCTCGGTGCTGCGCGGCATCTGCGCCACGATCACGCCGATACCCTGGTTGCCGGCGCGCCATACCACCTTGTCACCAGTGACCAGCGCCGGCAGGTTGGCACGCAGGTGGCAACGGAACACCTGGCCGGCCACGTCGCCGTCCTGTGCTTCGACTTCTACCTGCACGCCGAAGTGTGCAATCACCAGGCCCAGTTGTTCAGGCCCCAGGTCGCCGCCTTCGAGGGTGTCCAGCGTGTGCTGTTCGCGTTTGGCAGCGCGGGCGGCGCGCTCACCCTGGATTTTTTCGATGCGCCAGTTCTGGCGGCGATTGAGCTGGCGTTTGGCCATGTAGGTCTCGTTTCGTCAAGCAAAGCATGTGAGGGTGCAACGGCGTCGAGTCTAGCACGCTCCACTAGGCTAAACTGCGCGCCTACCGAGGAGCAGAATCATGCAGAACCCACAGAACCTGATCTGGATCGATCTGGAAATGACCGGCCTGGATCCGGACAGCGACGTCATCATCGAGATGGCCACCATCGTCACCGACAGTGACCTGAACACCCTGGCCGAAGGCCCGGTGATCGCCATCCACCACAGTGACGAGGTGCTGGCGCGCATGGACGAGTGGAACACCCGTACCCACGGCAACTCCGGCCTGACCCAGCGCGTGCGCGAGAGCAAGGTGAGCATGGCCGAGGCCGAGGCCGAGACGATTCGCTTCCTGGAGCAGTGGGTGCCCAAGGGCAAGTCGCCGATCTGCGGCAACAGCATCTGCCAGGACCGTCGCTTCCTGTACCGCCACATGCGCGAGCTGGAGAATTTCTTCCACTACCGCAACCTGGATGTGTCCACCCTCAAGGAGCTGGCCGCACGCTGGGCTCCCGAGGTGCGCGACAGCTTCAAGAAGGGTGGCACGCACCTGGCGCTGGACGATATTCGCGAATCCATCGCCGAGCTGCGCCACTACCGCGAGCACTTCATCAAGTTCTGACCCGCACCGCGCCAACAATCGTTGGCGCGCCCCCTTTTGGTGCCTGGGGCAACTGGGTAGACTGCGCGCCTCTTTGCACGGACCTGCGCCATCATGCTGTTGATGCTCTATTTGATCGCCATTACCGCCGAAGCCATGACCGGGGCGCTGTCGGCCGGGCGGCGCGGCATGGACTGGTTCGGCGTGGTGCTGATCGCCTGCGTCACGGCCCTGGGCGGAGGCTCGGTGCGCGACGTGCTGCTGGGCCACTACCCGCTGACCTGGGTGAAGCACCCGGAGTACCTGGTGCTGACCAGCGTGGCGGCCTTGATCACCATTTTCATCGCGCCGCTGATGCGCCACCTGCGTTCTCTGTTTCTGGTGCTCGATGCGCTGGGGCTGGTGGCGTTCACCCTGATTGGCTGCATGACGGCGCTGGAAATGGGCCAGGGCATGCTGGTGGCGTCGATCAGCGGGGTGATCACCGGCGTGTTTGGCGGCATCCTGCGGGATATCTTCTGCAACGACATTCCGCTGATCTTCCGGCGTGAGCTGTATGCCAGCGTGTCGTTTCTGGCGGCGTGGTTCTACCTGGGGTGCGTGTACTTCAAGGTGCCGGGGGAGCAGGCGATTCTGCTGACGCTGTTTGGCGGGTTGCTGCTCAGGCTGCTGGCGATACGGTTTCGTTGGGAAATGCCCAAGTTCCAGTACAACGACGAGCATTGAGGGCCTGTTCGCCAGCAAGGCTGGCTCCTACAGACGGCACCGGCCTGTGTAGGAGCCGGCCTTGCCGGCGAAGGCCGCACCGCCTGCCTAGAGGCGTGCCTGATGCTGACGCAGCGCCCACTCCACATGCTCCCTCACCAGCTCCGACGGATACTCCCGCCGCGCCTGGAGCGCCTCCAGCACCGGTATGGTCGAGGGCGCATTGCCCAGCCCCACCGCCAGGTTGCGCAACCAGCGCTCATACCCCGCCCGGCGCAGCGGCGAGCCTTCGGTGCTGGCCAGAAACGTCTCTTCATCCCACATGAACAGCTCCGCCAGCCCGGCATTGTCCAGCCCGTGCCGCGGCTTGAAATCCGCTTCGCCGGTGGGCCGGGCAAAGCGGTTCCACGGGCACACGATCTGGCAATCGTCACAGCCGAACACCCGGTTGCCGATCAGCGGCCGCAGCTCTTCGGGGATTGCACTCTTCAGTTCGATGGTCAGGTACGAAATGCAGCGCCGCGCATCCAGCACATACGGCCCCACGAAGGCCTGGGTGGGGCAGATGTCCAGGCATGCACTGCACCGCCCGCAATGCTCGGTGGCTTGCGCCTCGTCCACCGGTAGCGGCAGGTCGACGAACAGTTCGCTGAGGAAGAAGTAGCTGCCCGCCTTGCGATTGAGCAACAAGGTGTTCTTGCCGATCCAGCCCAGCCCGGCCTGTTCGGCGATGGCCTTTTCCAGCACCGGCGCGCTGTCGACGAAGGCGCGGAAGCCGAACGGCCCGATGTCTTTCTGAATGCGCTCGGCCAGGTGTTGTACGCGCTTGCGGACCAGCTTGTGGTAGTCGCGCCCCAGCGCATAGCGCGAGATGTAGGCCTTTTCGGGCTGGGCGAGCATCTGCGCCATCTGCGTGTCGCCCGGCAGGTAGTCCATGCGCAGCGACACCACGCGCAAGGTGCCCGGCACCAGCTCGTCGGGGTGCGAGCGTTTGCTGCCATGGGCGCCCATGTACTCCATCTCGCCGTGATAGCCCTCGGCCAGCCAGCGTTCCAGGTGTTTTTCGTGTTCGCCCAGCTCCACACCGGCAATGCCGACGTGCGCAAAGCCCAGTTCACGGCCCCAATCCTTGATCGATTGGGCGAGGGCGGGTAGATCGAGGGGGGAAGCAGACATGCGAAATAGGGCAACGATGACTCAGGTGCGTATAATTCTGCCAGACATCGGAGCCGAACGACGCATGCCTCAGACCAAACATCCTGCAAATCAGCCATTGGTGCTCACCAGCGTCACCCTGGCGAGCCTCGCGCCGCGCTCGAATGCCGCGCACAAGGGCGACTTCGGCCATGTGCTGGTGGTCGGTGGCGACCGTGGCACGGGCGGGGCGGTGCTGCTCAGTGCCGAGGCGGCGCTGCGCTGCGGCGCCGGCCTGGTGTCACTGGCCACCCGCAGCGAGCAACTGCCCGCCGCGCTGGCCCGCCTGCCCGAGGTGATGAGCCTGGGCGTGCATTCGGCCAACCAGTTGATGGCGCCGATTGAACGCGCCACCGTACTGGTGGTCGGACCCGGACTGGGGCAGGCCGCCTGGGGGCGCAGCCTGCTCTCGGCGGTGGTGCCGGCCAGGCACGCCCAAGTGTGGGATGCCGATGCGCTGAACCTGCTGGCGCAAGCACCCTTGCCGCTGGCGGCGGGCAGCATCATTACCCCGCATCCGGGGGAGGCGGCGCGCCTGCTGGGGATTTCCACCGAAGCGGTGCAGGCCGATCGCTCCTGGGCGGCGCTCAAGCTGGCGCGCAAGTACGCGGCGGTGTGTGTGCTTAAAGGCGCCGGCACGCTGGTGGCCGACCCGGCCGGGCAGTTGGCACTGTGCCAGCGCGGTCACCCGGCCATGGCCGGTGCCGGCCTGGGCGATGTGCTCAGCGGCGTGCTGGGTGCGCTGCTGGCCCAGGGCATGCCGGCCTGGGACGCCGCCTGCCTGGGGGTGTGGCTGCACGCCTGTGCCGGCGAGCGCCTGGGCGTACAAGGTCGCGGGCTGGCGGCCAGCGACCTGATACCGGTCATTCGTCAAGTTCTGGAGGAGCATTCAGCGTGTCAGGTGTAACCCTGTTTATGGCCGACGAAGCGGCCATGGGTGCGTTCGGCGCCCGTATCGCCCAGGTGACCAAAGGTCACGGCGTGATTTTTCTCGAGGGTGACCTGGGGGCCGGCAAGACCACCCTGTCACGGGGCATCATCCGTGGTCTGGGACACACCGGCGCGGTGAAAAGTCCTACCTTCACCGTGGTTGAGCCCTACGAGATTGGCGACATTCGTGCCTTCCATTTCGACCTGTATCGCCTGGTCGATCCGGAGGAGCTGGAGTTCATGGGCATTCGCGACTACTTCGAAGACGACGCCCTGTGCCTGTTCGAGTGGCCCCAGAAGGGGGCGGGCATTTTGCCAAAGCCCGACCTGACCATTACCATAAGCCCCCAGGCGGACGGGCGTTCGCTGAACCTGTTGCCGCAGGGCTCTCGCGGTGAAGCCTGGTGTGCCGCTCTGGCCTTGGAAATCAATTAGAAAATGGGGATAGGTATGCGCTTTCGCGCACTGTTTGGCGTTGTAGGACTGCTGCTGGCGGCAGTCACCGTCGATGCCTTCGCGATCACGCAAGTCAAGAGTGTCCGTTTATGGCGTGCGCCGGACAACACACGCCTGGTGTTCGACCTGTCCGGCCCGGTGCAGCACAGTGTGTTCACCCTGACGGCCCCGGATCGCCTGGTGATCGACATCAATGGCGCAACCCTGGGTGCGCCTTTGAACGTGTCCACCTCCAATACCCCGATCACCAGCGTGCGCTCGGCACAGCGCACCCCTACCGACCTTCGCGTGGTCATCGACCTGAAAAAGTCGGTGACACCCAAGAGCTTCACCCTGGCGCCCAACGCCCAGTACGGCAACCGTCTGGTGGTCGACCTGTTCGATCAGGAATCCGACGCCACGCCACCCACCCCGACCCCGTCGGTGGCCACCACGCCGGCCGTGCCGGTGACCCCGACGCAGCCGGCGATCAAGCTGACCCCGGTGCCAAGCGGCAAGCGTGACATCGTGATCGCCATCGACGCCGGTCACGGCGGCGAAGACCCGGGTGCGTCCGGCTCGCGCGGCCAGCATGAGAAAGACATCGTGCTGGCCATCGCCAAGGAACTGCAGCGCCAGATCAACAGCGAGAAGGGCTTTCGCGCCGAGCTGACGCGTACCGGCGACTACTTCATCCCACTGCGCAAGCGTACCGAGATTGCGCGCAAGAAGGGCGCCGACCTGTTCATCTCGATCCACGCCGACGCCGCGCCGTCCAAGGCGGCCTTCGGTGCCTCGGTGTTCGCCCTGTCCGACCGTGGCGCCACGTCCGAGACGGCGCGCTGGCTGGCCGACAGCGAAAACCGCTCCGACCTGATCGGTGGTGCCGGCAACGTCAGCCTCGACGACAAGGACCGCATGCTTGCTGGCGTGCTGCTCGACCTGTCGATGACCGCCTCGCTCAGCTCCAGCCTCAACGTGGGGCAGAAGGTGCTGGGCAATATCGGCCGGGTCACCCCGCTGCACAAGCGCCGCGTGGAACAGGCCGGGTTCATGGTGCTCAAGTCGCCGGACATCCCGTCGATCCTGGTGGAAACCGGGTTCATCTCCAACGCCAACGAGGCCTCCAAGCTGGCCACTGCCAGCCATCAGCAGGCCCTGGCGCGCTCGATCCACAGTGGCGTGCGCCAGTTCTTCCAGCAGAACCCGCCGCCGGGCACCTACATCGCCTTCCTGCGTGACAGCGGCAAGATCGCCCAGGGCCCGCGCGAGCACACCGTGCGTCCGGGCGAGACCCTGGCCATGATCGCCGTGCGCTACCAGGTCAGCGTGGCCAGCCTGCGCAGCACCAACGGCCTTAAAACCGATGAGCTGAAGGTTGGCCAGAACCTCGACGTACCGGCTACCACGCTGGCTGGCCAGCCATGAGCAGCGGCGCTCGCATCGAGCTGCTCAGCCCGCGGCTTGCCAACCAGATCGCCGCAGGCGAGGTGGTCGAACGCCCGGCCTCGGTGATCAAGGAGCTGCTGGAAAACAGCCTCGACTCCGGCGCCCGGCGCATCGACGTCGAGGTGGAGCAGGGCGGGGTCAAGCTGCTGCGGGTGCGCGATGATGGCAGCGGTATCGCTGCCGACGACCTGCCGTTGTCCCTGGCGCGGCACGCCACCAGCAAGATCCGCGACCTGGAAGACCTCGAGCGGGTAATGAGCCTGGGCTTTCGCGGCGAGGCACTGGCGTCGATCAGCTCGGTCGCGCGCCTGACCCTGACCTCGCGCACCCGCGACGCCGACCAGGCCTGGCAGGTTGAAACCGAAGGCCGCGACATGTCCCCGCGGGTGCAGCCGGCAGCGCATCCGGTGGGTACCTCGGTCGAGGTCCGCGACCTGTTCTTCAATACCCCGGCCCGGCGCAAGTTCCTCAAGACCGAAAAAACCGAATTCGACCATCTGCAGGAAGTCATCCGGCGCCTGGCGCTGGCGCGCTTCGACGTGGCCTTCCATTTGCGCCACAACGGCAAGAGCGTCCTCAGCCTGCATGAAGCCCATGACGACACGGCCCGCGCACGGCGCGTGGCCTCGATCTGCGGCCCGGGCTTTCTGGAGCAGGCGCTGCCGATCGAGGTGGAGCGCAATGGCCTGCATCTGTGGGGCTGGGTCGGCCTGCCGACCTTCTCGCGCAGCCAGGCCGACCTGCAATACTTCTTCGTCAACGGCCGTGCCGTGCGCGACAAGCTGGTCGCCCACGCGGTGCGTCAGGCCTACCGCGACGTGCTGTTCAATGGTCGGCACCCGACCTTCGTGCTGTTTCTGGAGGTCGACCCCACCGGCGTGGACGTGAACGTGCACCCCACCAAGCACGAGGTGCGCTTTCGTGACGGGCGCATGGTGCACGACTTCCTGTACGGCACCCTGCACCGGGCGCTGGCCGATGTGCGCCCGCAGGATCACCAGCCGGGTGCAGCCGCTGCCCCCGAGGTGGAGCGCCCCAGTGGCCTGCAGGCCGGCGAGTTCGGCCCCCAGGGCGAGATGCGCCTGGCCGCCAATCTGCTCGAACAGCCCCCGGCGCAGCCGATGCTGAACACGGCGGGCAGCGCCGCGGGCAGTGGCTCGGGCGCCGGCTACCAGTACCAGTACACCCCGCGTCCGGCCCAGGCATTGCCCGCGGCCGAGGCCCAGGGGGTGTATCGCGAATTTTTCGCCCCGCTGCCCGGCAGCGAGCCGGCCAACCTGCCTCAGGGCCAGGGCGATATTCCGCCGCTGGGCTATGCGCTGGCGCAGCTCAAGGGCATCTATATTCTTGCCGAGAACGCCCAGGGCCTGGTGCTGGTGGACATGCATGCGGCCCACGAGCGGATCATGTACGAGCGGCTCAAGGTGGCCATGGCCAGCGAGGGCCTGAGCGGCCAGCCGCTGCTGGTGCCCGAGTCTCTGGCCCTGAGCCAGCGCGAGGCCGATTGCGCCGAAGAACACGCGGCGTGGTTCCAGCGCCTGGGCTTCGAACTGCAGCGCCTGGGCCCGGAAAGCCTGGCGATCCGGCAGATCCCTGCGTTGCTCAAGCAGGCCGAGGCCAATCGCCTGGTGCAGGACGTGCTGGCCGACCTGATGGAATACGGCACCAGCGACCGTATCCAGGCACACCTGAACGAGCTGCTCGGTACCATGGCCTGTCATGGCGCGATTCGCGCCAACCGGCGCCTGGCCCTGCCGGAAATGAACGGCCTGCTGCGCGACATGGAAAACACCGAGCGCAGCGGTCAATGCAACCATGGCCGACCGACCTGGACCCAGATGGGCCTGGACGATCTGGACAAACTGTTCCTGCGCGGTCGCTGATATGGCAGTTCGCAATCCCCCGGCCATCTTCCTGATGGGCCCCACCGCCGCCGGCAAGACCGACCTTGCCATCGAGCTGACCAAGGTGCTGCCGTGCGAGCTGATCAGCGTCGATTCGGCGCTGGTCTACCGCGGCATGGACATCGGCACCGCCAAGCCGTCCAAGGCGTTGCTGGCCGAGCACCCGCACCGGCTGATCGACATCCTCGACCCGGCCCAGAGCTATTCGGCAGCCGATTTTCGCCGCGATGCGCTGCAGGCCATGGCCGAGATCACCGCGCGCGGCAATATCCCGCTGCTGGTGGGCGGCACCATGCTGTATTTCAAGGCGCTGCTCGAAGGCCTGGCCGATATGCCTGCGGCCGATGCGCAGGTGCGTGCCGAGCTTGAAGCCGAGGCTGCACAGCTGGGCTGGCAGGCCTTGCACGCCCAGCTGGCGGAGGTCGACCCCGAATCGGCGGCGCGCATCCACCCCAACGATCCGCAGCGGTTGGTACGGGCGCTGGAGGTGTACCGGGTCAGCGGCATGACGATGACGTCACATCGCGAGCGTCAATCGGCGCAAAGTAGCGTCGCAGGCGCTTCGGGCCAGGAACAATTGCCCTATACTGTCGCCAGCCTGGCAATCGCCCCGCAGGATCGAAAGGTGCTGCACGAGCGAATTGCGCTACGATTTGGGCAAATGCTGGAACAGGGCTTCGTCGACGAGGTCCGATCACTGCGTGCCAGAAGTGACTTGCATGCAGGGCTGCCGTCTATACGGGCAGTCGGTTATCGCCAGGTCTGGGATCACCTTGATGGCAAGTTGAGTGCAGCTGAAATGCAGGAGCGCGGCATCATTGCCACTCGCCAATTGGCGAAGCGGCAGTTTACCTGGTTGCGCAGTTGGGCCGATCTGCACTGGTTGGACAGCCTGGCTTGCGACAATCTGCCACGCACCTTGAAATACCTGGGATCGGTCTCCATATTGGGCTGAGTCCCTGCAATTGCCGTCTACTCTTGGGGGTGGGGCGGCCTGAGCCATCATATTTCTTTGATTTTTTACTATTGATCCTTACAGGAGTGCGGCATATGTCAAAAGGGCATTCGCTACAAGACCCTTACTTGAATACTTTGAGAAAAGAGAAGGTCGGCGTTTCGATCTATCTGGTCAACGGCATCAAGCTGCAGGGCACGATCGAGTCGTTCGACCAGTTCGTGATTCTGCTGAAGAACACCGTCAGCCAGATGGTCTACAAGCACGCGATCTCGACAGTGGTGCCGGTTCGTCCGATTCGTCTGCCAAGCGCAGCCGACGCCGAACAGGGCGACGCTGAGCCAGGTAACGCCTGATAGGAGTCTGCTTTGTTCTTTGAGCGCCACGGTGGTGGTGAACGGGCAATCCTCGTTCACTTGGAAGGTCAGAGCCCTGAGGCGCGCGAAGACCCGCAGGAGTTCCGCGAGCTGGCCCTGTCGGCCGGTGCCGATATTGTCGCGTTCGCCAATGTGGCGCGACACCAGCCTACCGCCAAGTTCCTGATTGGCAGCGGCAAGGTCGAGGAATTTCGCGACCTGGTCAAAGCCGAACAGGCCGATTTGGTCATTTTCAATCACACCCTCACGCCCAGTCAGGAACGTAACCTCGAACGTATCTTCGAGTGTCGCGTGCTTGACCGCACGGGTCTGATTCTCGACATCTTCGCCCAGCGGGCACGTACCCACGAAGGCAAGCTGCAGGTCGAACTGGCCCAGCTCGAGCACATGAGCACGCGCCTGGTGCGCGGTTGGACTCACCTCGAGCGGCAGAAGGGCGGTATTGGTCTGCGCGGGCCGGGTGAAACCCAGCTCGAAACCGACCGGCGCCTGCTGCGCATACGCCTGCGCCAGATCAAGGGCCGCCTGGAGAAGGTGCGCAGCCAGCGCGAGCAGGCACGGCGCGGGCGCAAGCGCGCGGATATCCCCTCGGTGTCGCTGGTGGGGTACACCAACGCCGGCAAGTCCACTTTGTTCAATGCGCTGACCCAGTCCGAGGTGTATGCGGCCGACCAGCTGTTCGCCACCCTCGACCCGACCCTGCGTCGGCTCGAACTGGATGACGTCGGGCCGGTGGTGCTGGCCGACACCGTGGGCTTCATCCGTCACCTGCCGCACAAGCTGGTCGAGGCATTTCGGGCTACGCTCGAAGAGTCGAGCAACTCCGACCTGCTGCTGCACGTGATCGACGCCCATGAGCCGGAGCGCATGGAGCAGATCGAGCAGGTCATGGCGGTGCTCGGCGAGATCGGTGCCGAAGGCTTGCCGATCCTCGAGGTGTATAACAAACTCGACCTGCTCGAAGGGGTCGAGCCGCAGATCCAGCGCGATGCCGACGGCAAGCCGCAGCGGGTATGGGTATCGGCCCGTGACGGTCGTGGCCTGGAGCTGGTGGGGCAGGCGATTGCAGAACTGCTGGGGGATGACCTGTTCATCGGTACCCTGCGCCTGGAACAGCGTTTCGCGCGGTTGCGCGCGCTGTTCTTCGACCTGGGGGCGGTGCAGAGCGAAGACCATGACGAAGACGGCAACACCCTGCTGGCGGTACGCTTGTCCCGGGTCGAGTTCAATCGCCTGGTAAGCCGCGAGGGGATGAAACCGCTGGAGTTCATCGAGCAACACACTTTGCAATACAAGCCCGACCTCGCGGTCGGGCAGCCGTGACAGGCATTCTGTAGCATTGGACGGCGCGCCGTGGGCGCGTCTTTGCTTTATCAGATGGAGAGCGCTATGGCTTGGAATGAGCCGGGTGGCAACTCGAACAATCAGGATCCTTGGGGTGGGCGCCGTGGTGGCGGCGACAAGAAGGGACCACCGGATCTCGACGAGGCCTTCCGCAAGCTGCAGGATAGCCTGAACGGCATGTTCGGCAGTGGCAAGAAACGGGGCGGCGACAGCGGCTCCGGCAAGGGTGCCGGTTTCGGTCTGCTGGGTATCGGCCTGGCCGTACTGGCGGCCATATGGCTGTACAGCGCCGTGTACGTGGTGGACGAACAGGAGCAGGCCGTGGTGCTGCGCTTCGGCAAATACTACGAAACCGTAGGGCCGGGCCTGAACATCTACTTCCCGCCGATCGATCGCAAGTACATGGAGAACGTCACCCGCGAGCGTGCTTATACCAAGCAGGGCCAGATGCTGACCGAAGACGAGAACATCGTCGAAGTGCCGCTGACCGTGCAGTACAAGATCACCAACCTGCAGGATTTCGTGCTGAACGTCGATCAGCCTGAAGTCAGCCTGCAGCACGCGACCGACAGTGCCCTGCGCCACGTGGTAGGTTCCACCTCGATGGACAAGGTGCTGACCGAAGGTCGTGAGCAGATGGCCGTGGAAATCAAGGAGCGTCTGCAACGCTTCCTCGACACCTACCGCACCGGCATCACCGTGACCCAGGTCAACGTGCAGAGCGCGGCAGCCCCGCGTGAAGTGCAGGAAGCCTTCGACGACGTGATCCGTGCCCGTGAAGACGAGCAGCGTGCGCGCAACCAGGCCGAGTCCTACGCCAACGGCGTGGTGCCGGAAGCCCGTGGTCAGGCGCAGCGCATCATCGAGGATGCCAACGGCTACCGCGATGAAGTGGTCTCGCGTGCCAAGGGTGAGGCCGACCGCTTCACCAAGCTGGTGGCCGAGTACCGCAAGGCTCCAGAGGTGACCCGTCAGCGTCTGTACCTGGACACCATGCAGGAAGTGTATAGCAACACCAGCAAGGTCCTGGTATCCGGCAAGGACGGTCAGAGCAACCTGCTCTACCTGCCGCTGGACAAGATGATCGACAGCCGCCGCAGTGGCAGCACCCCGGTCACCAGCGTCACGCCGTCGGCCAATGACGCCGCCAACCGTGCCGCCGCAGACCTGCAACAGCAACAGCGCGAGACGCGCTCCAGGGAGAGCCGCTGATGAGCAATAAATCCCTGATCGCCGTGATCGTCGCCGTGGTGCTGGCGATCGTCGCCTGGAACAGCTTCTACATCGTGGCCCAGACCGAACGCGCCGTGCTGCTGCAATTCGGCCGTGTGGTACAGGCCGATGTGCAGCCTGGCCTGCATGTGAAGGTTCCCTACGTCAACCAGGTGCGCAAGTTCGACGCGCGGCTGATGACCCTTGACGCACCGACCCAGCGGTTCCTGACCCTGGAGAAGAAAGCGGTGATGGTCGATGCCTACGCCAAGTGGCGCGTGCAGGACGCCGAGCGTTTCTACACCGCGACTTCGGGCCTCAAGCAGATCGCCGACGAACGTCTGTCGCGCCGTCTGGAAAGCGGCCTGCGCGACCAGTTCGGCAAGCGCACCCTGCATGAGGTGGTATCCGGTGAACGTGACGCGCTGATGGCTGACATCACCGCTTCGCTGAACCGCATGGCCAGCAAGGAGCTGGGCATCGAAGTGGTCGACGTTCGCGTCAAGGCCATCGACCTGCCCAAGGAAGTGAACCGCAGCGTGTTCGAACGCATGAGCACCGAGCGTGAGCGTGAAGCTCGCGAGCACCGCGCCAAGGGTAACGAGCTGGCCGAAGGCATCCGTGCCGACGCCGATCGTCAACGCCGCGTGTTGCTGGCCGAAGCCTATCGCGAGTCGGAAGAAACCCGTGGTGATGGTGATGCCCAGGCAGCAGCCATCTACGCCAAGGCCTATGGCCAGGACCAGGAGTTCTACGCGTTCTATCGCAGCCTGAAGGCCTACCGCGAGAGCTTCGCCGACAAGAGCGACGTGCTGGTGCTGGACCCGAGCAGCGAGTTCTTCCGCTTCATGGGCAAGACCAAACCGTAAGCATGCACACCCCGCCCGGCGGCTAAAACGTCGGGCGGGGTGCCTCCCGCGAGAAAACGGGTGTATGATGCGGCAGCCGGGAAATTCCCGGCTTTTTTGCGTCTGCAAGATCGATTGGCCTTTATCGGGCCCGGGCTTGTGGCGCACTTCAGGTTTTACGAGGGTATCGGCACTGCGGTTTCGCTGGAATCAGCGCTGCCCGTCATTGTGTGCCGATAGCTGCTTCACTCAAGGCTCGCCCGCGGGCAGGCCGCCCGGACCATAGGGGAAATGGCGTAATGGCAACGGTAGACCGCTGGCTGCTGCCAGATGGCATCGAAGAAGTACTGCCACCTGAGGCGGCGCGCATCGAGATCGCGCGTCGTCAGGTGTTGGACCTGTTCCAGAGCTGGGGTTACGAGTTTGTCGTGACCCCGCATATCGAGTACCTGGAATCGCTGCTCACCGGTGCCGGCCAGGACCTGGATCTGCGCACCTTCAAGGTCATCGACCCGCAATCCGGGCGGCAGATGGGCTTTCGGGCCGACATCACGCCACAGGTGGCGCGCATCGACGCGCACACCCTGCGCCGTGAAGGGCCGAGCCGCCTGTGCTATGCCGGCAGCGTGCTGCACGCCTTGCCACGTGCGCTGTCGACCTCGCGCAGCCCGATTCAGCTGGGCGCCGAGCTGTATGGCGATGCCAGCCCGGTCAGCGACGTCGAGGTCATCAGCCTGATGCTGGCCATGCTGCAACTGGCCGACGTGCCGGATGTGCACATGGACCTCGGGCATGTCGGTATCTACCGCGGCCTGGCCCGTGCGGCCGGCCTGTCGGGCGCGGTCGAGCAGCAGTTGTTCGACGCCCTGCAGCGCAAGGCCATCGACGAAGTGATCGAGCTGACCGCCACGCTGCCGGCTGACCTGGCCGGCATGCTGCGTTCGCTGACCGAGCTGTGCGGTGGGCGCGAAGTGCTCGAGCAGGCACGTGTGCGCCTGGGCCGTGCCCCGGCCGCAGTGCTGGCGGCGCTGGATGACCTGATGGCGATCGCCGAGCGCCTCGCCACGCGTTACCCCGAGCTGCCGCTGTATTTCGACCTGGGCGAGTTGCGCGGCTACCACTACCACACCGGTGTGGTGTTTGCCGCCTTCGTGCCAGGCGTCGGCCAGTCGATCGCCCAGGGCGGTCGCTATGACGACATCGGAGCGGACTTTGGCCGGGCACGCCCGGCTACCGGTTTCTCCACGGATTTGAAGACCCTGGTCACACTGGGGCGAGCCGAGGTGGTGTTGCCGTCTGGCGGGATCTGGATGCCCGACAGCAGCGATGCAGCACTTTGGCAGTTGGTCTGCCAATTGCGCAGTGAGGGCCAGCGGGTGGTTCAGGCCTTGCCTGGGCAGCCGCTGACCGCCGCCGTCGAGGCGGATTGCGATCGGCAATTGATTCAGCAAAACGGGCTTTGGCAGGTTCTGCCGCTGGCCATTTGAGATTCCACGCCGGCACGAGCCGGCGCCAAGTTTGCGCGAATGAGGACAAGTGTTATGGGTAAGAATGTCGTAGTCCTGGGCACCCAGTGGGGTGATGAGGGCAAAGGCAAGATCGTCGATCTGCTGACCGAACATGCTGCCGCCGTAGTGCGCTACCAGGGTGGCCACAACGCCGGCCACACCCTGGTGATCGACGGTGAGAAGACCGTGCTGCACCTGATCCCCTCGGGCGTGCTGCGCGAAGGCGTGCAGTGCCTGATCGGCAACGGTGTGGTGGTTGCTCCCGACGCCCTGCTGCGCGAGATCACCAAGCTGGAAGAGAAGGGCGTACCGGTGCGCGAGCGCCTGCGCATCAGCCCGTCCTGCCCGCTGATCCTGTCCTTCCACGTGGCCCTGGACCAGGCCCGCGAAAAGGCCCGTGGCGAGCTGAAGATCGGCACCACCGGTCGCGGCATCGGCCCGGCCTACGAAGACAAGGTTGCGCGTCGTGGCCTGCGTGTGGGCGACCTGCTCAACATGCCACGCTTCGAAGACAAGCTGCGCGAGCTGGTGGACTACCACAACTTCATGCTGGTGGGTTACTACAAAGAGCCGGCCATCGAGTTCGAAAAGACCCTGGCCGAGTGCAAGGAATACGCCGAACTGCTCAAGCCGCTGATGCTGGACGTGACTGCCGAGCTGCACGACCTGCGTCGCGCCGGCAAGGACATCATGTTCGAAGGTGCCCAGGGTTCGCTGCTGGACATCGACCACGGTACCTACCCCTACGTGACCAGCTCCAACACCACCGCCGGTGGCGTTGCGACCGGTTCGGGCGTTGGTCCGATGTTCCTGGACTACATCCTGGGCATCACCAAGGCCTACACCACCCGCGTGGGTTCGGGCCCGTTCCCGACCGAGCTGTTTGACGACGTTGGTGCGCACCTGGCCAAGCAGGGCCACGAATTTGGCGCAACCACCGGTCGTGCCCGTCGTTGCGGCTGGTTCGACGCCGTCATCCTGCGTCGCGCCATCGACGTGAACAGTATCTCGGGCATCTGCCTGACCAAGCTGGACGTGCTCGATGGCCTGGAAACCATCAACATCTGCGTCGGCTACAAGGACGCAGAGGGCAAGGACGTTGCCCCTACCGACGCCGACAGCTACGTGGGCCTGCAGCCTGTGTACGAAGAAGTGCCGGGCTGGAGCGAGTCGACCGTGGGCGCCAAGACCCTGGAAGAACTGCCGGCCAACGCCCGTGCCTACATCAAGCGTGTGGAAGAGCTGATCGGTGCGCCGATCGACATCGTCTCCACCGGCCCGGACCGCAACGAGACCATCGTGCTGCGCCATCCGTTTGCCTGATTCGCTGTAGGCAGTAAAGAACGCCGCTGTCCCTTCGGGTCAGCGGCGTTTTTTTTGGCCAGTTGGTGAAAGGGTCATAAAGGTCAGCCCTGGCTATGAATTTGACCGGTATGCCTGCTGCCCGGCACGGCCTTTGCTGTAAGAATCGTCCTATAAGGTGCCATCACTATAATGGCCCCGCGATACGGAGGGTTCTTGTGTGTCGGCCGTTCTCTCATTGTTACGAAGCCGCCTGTTGCGGCCTGTCTTTGTTGCGTTGGGTATCGCTCTTTTGGTGCAGGTGCTGGTTGCGGTCGCGCTGACGCGGAGCACGGTGACTGCGCTGGAGGCCGATCTGGGTAATCGCCTGGGTGCAGACAGCCAGAAACTGTCGGGTGAACTGGAACAAGCCGGGCGTGAGCTCAGCTCGGGCCTGGACAGCCTTTCGGCCAGTACCCGCCAGCGTTTGTCCGCCGGGCTATCCGCACGCCTTCAGGAGGAGCAGGCGCAACTGCGCGTCACCCTCGAAAAAAGCCTCAAGGAGTCGGCCAATCACATGGCCGAACTGCTGGCATCGGTTGCGCCACGGGCCATCTGGGATGACGACATACCGGCACTGTCGGAGTTTTCCCGGCGCGCCCAGCGCAATGCCAACGTGCTCTTCGTGGTCTACGACGATGCCCAGGGCCAGCACCTGACCCGCTACCTGAACCGGCAGAACCCGATCAACCAGGCCCTGATGGAAAAGGGCCAGGGCGAACGGGCGCTCGACAAGGTGCTGGATGCGGCGCGCAACGACCCGGCGGTGTACATGATCGAAGCCTCGATCAACCCCAACGGCACCGAGATCGGCAAGGTGGTGATGGGCGTCTCCACGGCGTCGGTCGACAACGAGCTCAAGGCGCTGGACGCGCGCTTCTCGGCGCTGATCGCCAGCGGCGACCAGTTGGTCGGCGACAGCCTGGTGGGCGCTGCGGCCGACAGCAACAAGGCCCTGAGCGCCCGCCTGCAGGCGGCCCAGGCCAGTGCTGCGGCGATGCAGGCCAACACCTCGCAGACCGTGCAGCAAGCAGCGGCGACCCTGCGCTGGAACATCGGCCTGGGGCTGGTGGCGGTGGGCTTCGGCGTATTGCTGGTGGTGGCCGTGGTACTCGGCCGGCGCGTGCTGAGCAAGCTGCGCCTGCTGATTGCCGCGCTCAACGACCTGGCGGCCGGCGACGGCGACCTGACCAAGCGCGTGCCGATCGACAGCCGAGACGAGATCGGCGACATGGCTGCAGCGGTCAACCAGTTCGTCGACAAGCTGCAGCCCATCGTGCGCGAAGCGGGCGAGGTGGCGCAGCGCACCGGGGTCGAGATCGGCACCATGGCGCAGAACAACGCGGGCGCCGATGCGGCGGCCGCTTCGCAGCGCGATGAGGTGGCCGAGAGCCTGCGTGCCCTGTCGAGCATGGCCGATGAAGCCCAGGCCGAAAGCCAGGCCATGCAGGCAGCGTTGCAGCAGGTGGTGGACATTCGCCAGGCCACCGACGAGAACAGCCGTACCTCGGCCCAGGTGGCCAAGCTGATCGAAGCGTTGGCCGGGCAGGTGGGGGCGGGCTCCAAGGTGATCGAGCGGCTGGCCGAGCAGAGCCAGCAGATCGAGGTGGTGCTGGAGGTGATCCACGGGATTGCCGAGCAGACCAACCTGCTGGCGCTCAATGCCGCCATCGAGGCGGCGCGGGCTGGCGAGACCGGGCGCGGGTTTGCCGTGGTGGCCGACGAAGTGCGGGCGCTGGCGAGCAAGACCCAGAGCTCGACCGGCGATATCCAGGCGCACATCGGTGCCTTGCAGCAGGGCGCGCGAGAGGCGGTGGCAGCCATCAGCCAGGCCGGGCGTCAGGCCAGCGAAGGCTTGACCGTGCTCAAGGACAACGCGCGCCTGCAGCAGTCGGTGCAGGTGTCGGTGGAGCAGGTGCATGCGGCGATCGGCCTGGCCACCCGGGCGGCCGAGCAGCAGGCGCAGGGGGCGCAGGCGGTGCGTGGGCGGGTCGAGACGATTCATGCCCAGGCCGAGCGTGCAGCGCAGGTGGTGATGCAGACCACGGCCAGCAGCAAGGTGCTGGATGACCTGGCGGCGCAGTTGAAGGCCAGCCTGGGGCAGTTCAGGGCGTGAGCCACGTTCGCCGGCAAGGCCGGCTCCTACAGGGTTTGCGTCGTCTGTAGGAGCCGGCCTTGCCGGCGAAGGACGCGTCGCGGTCTAGGCGCGGTTCAGGTACATCCGCGTCGTCAGCAGGTACACCGGCAACCCCGACACCACAATCAACAGCGCCGCATAGGGCGCCGCCGCCGCGAATTCGACGTTGGCGGTATGCGCCCACACTTCGGTCGCCAGCGTGGTCATGCCGGTGGGGCTGAGCAGCAGGGTGGCGGTCAGCTCCTTCATCGCATCCAGGAACACCAGCGCAAACGCTGCCGCCAGGGCCGGGAAGATGATCGGCAGGGTCACCTTGCAGAACGCCTTGAACGGCGTCGCGCCCAGGGTGCGCGCCGCCTCTTCCAGCTGTGGTGCGGCCTTGGTCAGCGCGGTACGCACCGGCGCCTGCGCCAGGGGCAAGAACAGCAGCGCATAGGCCAGCAACAGCAGGCCGGTGGTCTGGTACAGCGCCGGCACATAGTGCAGGGCGAAATACACCAGGGTCAGCGCAATCACCAGCCCCGGCAGCGCGTGCAGCAAGTAGGGCAGGCGCTCGGCCCAGATCGCCAGGCGGCCCTTGTAGCGCACCACCAGAAAGCTCACCGGTAACGCCAGCAGCAGGCTCACCCCCGCGCCGCCCAGTGCCAGCGACAGCGACGAGAATAGCGCCCGGCTGATGTCGGCCACCGGGAAGGCCGCCGACGATCCCACGCTCAGCCAGTAGCCCAGCATGCCCAGCGGGATGCCGCTGCCCAGCACTGCCAGCAGCAGGCAGCTCAACTGCCCCAGTATGCTCCAGCCACCCAGGCGGATCGGCTTGGCGCGGCGTGCCACGCCCTGGCCGATGCGCACGTGCCGCGCCTTGCCGCGTACCCGCAGCTCGAACCACAGCAGCAACAGGCACATGAACAGCAGCACCGCCGAGAGCATCGCCGCATTGGCGTTGCTGAACTCCAGCTCGAACTGCTGGTAGATCGCGGTGGTGAAGGTCTGCAGGCCCAGGATCGACAGCGCGCCGAATTCCACCAGCATGTGCAAGGCAATCAGCAGGCTGCCGCCCAGGATCGATGGCCACAGCAGCGGCAGGGTGACCCGGCGGAACACACCCCAGCGGTTGTAGCCCAGGGTGCGGGCCGATTCTTCAAGCGAGGTGTCGAGGTTGCGCAGGGTCGCGGCCACCGGCAGGAACACAAGTGGATACTTGGACAGCGCCATCACCAGGATCGCCCCGCCCAGCCCCTCGAAGCGCGGGCTCAGCGAGACCCAGGTGAAGCCGCTGACGAACGCCGGCACGGCAAACGGCAGGCACAGGATCACGCCCCACAAACGCCGCCCGCGCAGGTCGCTGCGCTCCAGCAGCCAGGCCAGGGCCAGGCCGACCACGGCGCAGGCCACGGTCACCCCGGCCATCAGCAGCAGGGTGTTCTTCATCAGGCCCCAGACGAAGGGCCGCCACAGCAGGTACAACGCCTCGCGCCAGCCGGCCTGCCAGGCCTTGAGGCCCACGTACAGCAACGGCAGCAGGCTCAGGCCCACCAGCAGCAGCACCGGTAGCACCACCCAGATCGAGGGGCGCTTGCGGCGCGGAACATAACGCGCCACAGACGGCGCAGGCAGCACGGCTTCCATCAGAGCAGGCCGACCTCGCGCTCAAGTTCCAGGGCTTCCTCGGCATTGCCCAGGTCGGCCGGGGTGATCTTCGGCGGGCGCAGGTCTTCGAACGGCTTCAGGCCCTGGTCCGAGACCATGCCCTTGTGCAGCGGATACTCGGCGGTGGTCTGGGTGATCACGCGCTGGCCTTCTTCGCTGGCCATCCAGGCGAGCAGGGCCTGGGCTTCCTTGGGGTGCTTGCTGGCCTTGACCGCCGCGGCGCTGGAGATGGTCACCAAGCCACCGACGTCGCCGTCGGCCAGGTAGTAGAGTTTGGAGTCCAGCTGGCCGCGCTCTTTCTTGAGGGCGTACCAGTAGTAGTTGTTCACCAGTACGGCAGCCACTTCGCCGTTTTCCACGGCCTTGAGGGCAACCATGTTGTTGGTGTAGGTCTTGCCGAAGGCTTTGAGGCCGGTCAGCCATTCTTCGGCCGCTTCACGCCCGTGCAGCTTGAGGATGGCCACGGCCTGTTCCTGGAACGCGCCGCTGGTGGGCACGAAGCCGACCTTGCCGTCCCACTCGGGGTCGGCGAAGTCCATCACCGATTGGGGCAGGTCTTTTTCGTCGATCACCTTGGGGTTGAAGGCCACCACGCGGGTGCGAGCGGTCACGCCCATCCAGGTGCCGTTGCTGGCCACGTATTCCTTTGGCAGCACTTGCAGGGTCGAATCGTCGATCTTGGCCAGCAGGCCCTTCTCGCCCAGGTTGTTCAGCGGCGGCGATTCTTCGGTATAGATGACGTCGGCCGGGGAGCGTGCGCCTTCTTCCTCGATCTGGCTGGCCAGCTGGTTGCTGCTGCCCTTGCGGATATTGATGTGAATGCCGGTCTTGGCCTCGTAGGCCTTGGCGATGGCTTCGCCGATTTCCTTGTGCTGGCCGTTGTACAGGGTCAGCGTCACAGGGTCGGCGGCCATGGCGGCGGGTGCTACGAGCACCAGGCTGAACACGGAAACGGCCAGGCCGCGCAAAATCGGGTTGATGCGGATCGTCATGCGGGTGGTTCCTCGCTTGCGGGCTACAAATCTTGAAACAATGATAAACGATATAGTTTCTCAAGTACGCCCGTGAGGAAAAATTCATGAGCTGACTATCGGTTAACTCACTTGATTTGTTGGGCAGGGCGGGGTGGCAACGCAGCGTCCGAATGTGCGGCAGTGAGGTGAGCTCGAATCGCAGGCATAAAAAAACCCGCTTTCGCGGGTTTCTCTAGAATATGGTGCCCAGAAGAAGACTCGAACTTCCACGACCGTAAGGTCACCAGCACCTGAAGCTGGCGTGTCTACCAATTTCACCATCTGGGCAAAGTTGAAGCATTGAAACATGAAACGGTGTAGCGTGTGTTGCGTAAATTCCAGACAGGCAAGCTAATCTGAAACTTGAAAATTGGTGCCCAGAAGAAGACTCGAACTTCCACGACCGTAAGGTCACCAGCACCTGAAGCTGGCGTGTCTACCAATTTCACCATCTGGGCATATCGTTGAGGCTTCATGATGCTTCACATCGCGCCGCTTCTCAACTATAACGACGCTGTCCGTCGTTGTGGTGCGCACTATACGGATGCCCTCGAAGGCTGTAAAGCCCCGTTCAGAAAAAATCTCAAAAATTTCAAGTCGTTGTTCCTTGGGCTGTTTTGGCATCACTCAAGGGCCCTGACGGGGCTGTCAAAGCCTCGGATTTCCGGTTTCAATACGGCTATGCCAAACTAACCCTATATAGACAAGGTGAACCCCTACTAATGGCCGATTGGCAGACCCTCGATCCCGAGGCCGCTCGTGAAGCGGAAAAATACGAAAACCCCATTCCTAGCCGTGAGCTGATCCTCCAGCGCCTTGACGAGCGCGGCTCTCCCGCCGCCCGCGAGCAACTGGTGGAAGAGTTCGGCCTGCAGACCGAGGACCAGATCGAGGCCTTGCGTCGCCGCCTGCGCGCCATGGAGCGCGACGGCCAGCTGATCTACACCCGGCGCGGCACCTATGCCCCGGTAGACAAGCTGGACCTGATCCTGGGTCGCATCTCGGGCCACCGCGACGGTTTCGGTTTTCTCGTCCCCGACGATGGCAGCGACGACCTGTTCCTGAGCCCGGCGCAGATGCGCCTGGTGTTCGATGGCGACCGAGCGCTGGCGCGCGTGTCCGGGCTTGACCGGCGCGGCCGGCGTGAAGGCGTGGTGGTCGAAGTGATCTCCCGTGCCCACGAAAGCATCGTGGGGCGCTACTTCGAGGAAGGCGGGGTGGGCTTCGTGACCCCCGACAACCCCAAGGTCCAGCAGGAAGTGCTGGTAACCCCGGGCCGCAATGCCGGCGCCAAGGTCGGCCAGTTCGTCGAGGTGAAGATCACCCACTGGCCGACCCAGCGCTTCCAGCCGCAGGGCGATATCGTCGAAGTGATCGGCAACTACATGGCGCCGGGCATGGAAATCGACGTGGCGCTGCGCAGCTACGACATTCCCCATGTATGGCCCGAGGCGGTCATCAAGGAAGCGCGCAAGCTCAAGCCTGAAGTCGAAGAGAAGGACAAGGAACACCGCATCGACCTGCGTCACCTGCCGTTCGTCACCATCGATGGCGAAGACGCACGGGACTTCGACGATGCCGTGTACTGCGAAAGCCTGGGCAAGCTGCGCCTGTTCTCCGGTGGCTGGCGCCTGTTCGTGGCGATTGCCGACGTGTCCAGCTACGTGCGCCTGGGCTCTGCCCTGGACAACGAAGCCCAGGTGCGCGGCAACTCGGTGTACTTCCCCGAGCGGGTGATCCCGATGCTGCCCGAGGAACTTTCCAACGGCCTGTGCTCGCTGAACCCGAACGTCGACCGGCTGGCGATGGTCTGTGAAATGACCATCAACAAGTCCGGCCAGATGGTCGACTACCAGTTCTACGAAGCGGTCATCCACTCCCACGCGCGCCTGACCTACAACAAGGTCAGCAGCATGCTCGAACATGCCCGTACCCGTGAAGGCAAGGCGCTGCGTGAGCAGTACAGCCACGTGGTGCCGGACCTCAAGCAGCTGTATGCGCTGTACAAGGTGTTGCTGGCGGCCCGTCACACCCGTGGCGCGATCGACTTCGAAACCCAGGAAACCCGCATCATCTTCGGTGCCGAGCGCAAGATCGCGGAAATTCGCCCGACCGTGCGCAACGATGCGCACAAGTTGATCGAAGAATGCATGCTCGCGGCCAACGTGGCGACGGCCGAGTTCCTCAAGAAGCACGAGATCCCTGCGTTGTACCGCGTGCACGACGGTCCGCCGCCGGAGCGCCTGGAAAAACTGCGCGCCTTCCTCGGCGAGCTGGGGCTTTCGCTGCACAAGGGCAAGGATGGTCCGTCGCCCAAGGACTACCAGGCGCTGCTGTCGCAGATCGCCGGTCGCCCTGACTTCCACCTGATCCAGACCGTGATGCTGCGCTCGCTGAGCCAGGCGGTGTACAGCGCCGACAACAACGGCCACTTCGGCCTGAACTACGAGGCGTACACCCACTTCACCTCGCCGATCCGGCGTTACCCCGACCTGCTGACTCACCGTGCCATCCGCAGCGTGATCCGTTCGCGCCAGGAAACCCCGCACGTCAAGCGGGCCGGCGCGATGAGCATTCCCAAGGCGCGCATCTACCCGTACGACGAGGCGGCCCTGGAGCAGTTGGGCGAGCAGTGCTCGATGAGCGAGCGACGCGCCGACGAAGCCACCCGCGACGTGACCAACTGGCTCAAATGCGAGTACATGAAGGACCGCGTGGGCGAAAGCTTCCCGGGTGTGATCACCGCGGTGACCGGTTTCGGCCTGTTCATCGAACTGACTGACATCTACGTCGAAGGCATGGTGCACGTCAGTGCCTTGCCGGGTGACTACTACCACTTCGACCCGGTACACCACCGCCTGGCGGGCGAGCGCACCGGTCGCAGCTTCCGCCTGGGCGACACGGTCGAAGTGCGCGTGATGCGCGTGGACCTCGAACAGCGCAAGATCGATTTCGAGATGGCCGAAAACACCCTGAATGCGCCGATCGGTCGCAAGCAGCGTGGTGCCGAGCCTGCCGCCAAGGGCAAGACGGGCGCTGCCCCGGCCAAGTCCAATGGTGCCGCCAAGCCCTACAGCGCGCCTGCCAAGGCCGCCAAGGTCGAAGCGGCGCCGGCCGAGCCGCCGCGTCGCAGCCGCAAGAACGAAACCTCCGAAGCCTATTTCCCGGCCGATGCCGCAGCCAAGAACGCCGAAGTGCGCAAGAGCCGGGAAATGAAGAAGGCGTTGCTGTCCGATGCCAAGAACGCCGTGGGCAAGCCTGCGGCCAAGGGCTCGAAGACGTCTTCGGAGAAACCGAGCAAGCACCGCAAGGGGCCGCCAAAAGCCGGTTCCGCTTCACGTAAACCCAAGGGCAAGTCATGAGTCAGCTGGAAAAGATCTACGGTGTGCATGCGGTGGAGGCCTTGTTGCGCCACCACCCCAAGCGGGTCAAGCAGATCTGGCTGGCCGACAGCCGCAGCGAGCCGCGCGTGCAGGCCCTGCTGGAGCTGGCCGCACAGAACCGAGTGACGGTCGGCCAGGCTGAACGCCGCGAGATGGACGCCTGGGTCGAGGGCGTGCACCAGGGCGTGGTCGCCGAGGTCAGCCCGAGCCAGGTGTGGGGCGAGGCGATGCTCGAAGAGCTGCTGGACCGCACCGAAGGCGCGCCGCTGATTCTGGTGCTGGACGGTGTGACCGACCCGCACAACCTGGGCGCCTGCCTGCGCACCGCCGATGCGGCCGGTGCGCTGGCAGTGGTGGTGCCCAAGGACAAGTCGGCGACCCTGACCCCGGCGGTACGCAAGGTGGCGTGTGGCGCTGCCGAGGTGATCCCGCTGGTGGCCGTGACCAACCTGGCGCGTACCCTGGAGAAGCTCCAGCAGCGCGGCCTGTGGGTGGTGGGCACGGCGGGGGAGGCCGAACAGGAGCTGTATCAGCAGGACCTGACCGGCCCGACCATCCTGATCATGGGCGCCGAGGGCAAGGGCATGCGCCGCCTGACCCGCGAGCACTGCGATTTTCTGGTGAAGCTGCCGATGGCCGGCAGCGTCAGCAGCCTGAACGTGTCGGTGGCCACGGGCGTGTGCCTGTTCGAGGCGGTGCGTCAGCGTCAGGCCAAGCGCAAGGCCTGATAAGGCGTTGCCACTTTCGCGGGTCAAGCCCGCCCCCACAGGGCTTTCGGTGGCCTGTGTGGGGGCGGGCCTGGCCCGCGATGCTTTCAAAGCTGTTCAAATAATCACCAATTGCCTTGCGTGCGCCCCGGCGCTTCTCTACAATTGCGCCCCTTGCCCCGCTGGCAGGCGCGCATGCGCCCACCGCACAAGGCAAGACAAACAGTGTCATTCACTCCTTGTCTGACCACCCTGGTGGCAGACTACAACCCGTAAGGAGCATTCATGCGTCATTACGAAATCATCTTTCTGGTCCACCCTGACCAGAGCGAGCAAGTCGGCGGCATGGTTGAGCGTTACACCAAGCTGATCGAAGAAGACGGCGGCAAGATCCACCGTCTGGAAGACTGGGGCCGTCGTCAACTGGCCTACGCAATCAACAATGTTCACAAGGCTCACTACGTGATGCTGAACGTTGAGTGCACCGGCAAGGCCCTGGCCGAGCTGGAAGACAACTTCCGCTACAACGATGCCGTGATCCGTAACCTGGTCATCCGTCGCGACGAAGCCGTTACCGGCCAGTCCGAGATGCTCAAGGCTGAAGAAAACCGCAGTGAGCGCCGTGAGCGTCGCGACCGTCCTGAGCACGCTGACAACGCCGAAGGCGATGACAGCGACAACAGCGACAACAGCGATAACGCTGACGAGTAATCCACGGACCTTTTGAGGAGCCTATTACATGGCACGTTTCTTCCGTCGTCGTAAATTCTGCCGCTTCACTGCTGAAGAAGTGAAAGAGATCGATTACAAAGATCTCAACACCCTGAAAGCTTATGTATCCGAAACCGGCAAGATCGTTCCAAGCCGTATCACCGGTACCAAAGCTCGTTATCAGCGTCAGCTGGCTACCGCTATCAAGCGCGCCCGCTTCCTGGCCCTGCTGGCCTACACCGACAGCCACGGCCGCTGAGACCGGGTCGTCGACAGGTAGCAAGGGATAAAGTGCATGCGAGCGTTAGCTGATTTCATCATGCGCGGTCGCGTGCAGGCCACTCTGGTAGTGGTCGGTTGTGCGGCATTGCCGCTGTTGTTCTGGTTGAGTGCCGCCGCCGGGAGCCTGGTGTTCCTGCGGCGCGGTTTCAAGGACGCCTCCGGGATCCTCGCCTGGGCATTGCTGCCCGCGCTGGTCTGGTGGTTCTTCGGTGAACCGCGCACCTTGATGGTGTTGCTGGGAACCTTCGGTCTGGCTGCGTTGCTACGCGCCGGACAGTCCTGGAGCCGGGTGCTGTTGTTCAGCATCGCCTGGGGCCTGGTGTATGGCGTCATCCTGGGTTCGGTGTTCCGCGAACCGATCGAAGCGCTGGCGCAGGTGCTTGAAAAAGCCCTGCCGCAGATGCTCGACGGTCTCTACCAGCAGTTGACGGTAGAAGAGCGGGCCCGCCTGGGGAGCGTGATCGCACCGGTGCTTACCGGCCTGATTGCGGCATTGCTGCAGGCAGTCAGTCTGCTGGCCCTGATGTTGGGTCGCTACTGGCAAGCCGCGTTGTACAACCCGGGAGGCTTTGGCAGCGAGTTTCGCGCCATACGGCTCCCGCTGGTACCGGCGCTGTTGCTGCTGGTGTGCATGCTGATAGCGCCGAATTTCGGCAGCGAACTGGCGATGTTGACACCGTTGTGCAGCGTACCGCTGGTATTCGCCGGGCTGGCCCTGATTCACGGGCTGGTCGCGCAGAAGCGCCTGGCCAGGTTCTGGCTGGTGGGGATGTACGTGACGCTGGTGCTGTTCATGCAGCTGATTTATCCGTTGCTCGTGGTTCTGGCCATTGTCGACAGCCTGATTGATTTTCGCGGTCGTTCTGCATCGAAAGATGCCGGTGACGCGAACGGTGAAGGTTAAAAGTTAAGAGGTTTATACCTAATGGAACTGATCCTGCTGGAAAAAGTCGCCAACCTGGGCAACCTGGGCGACAAGGTAAATGTTAAGGCCGGTTACGGTCGTAACTTCCTGCTGCCATTCGGCAAGGCTACCGCTGCGACCGCTGCCAACCTGGCTGCGTTCGAAGAGCGTCGCGCCGAGCTGGAAAAACTGGCTGCTGACAAGAAAGCTTCGGCTGAAACCCGCGCTGCCCAACTGGCCGAGCTGGAAGTGACCATCACTGCCACCGCCGGTGACGAAGGCAAGCTGTTCGGTTCGATCGGCACCCACGACATCGCTGACGCCCTGACCGCCTCCGGCGTTGAAGTGGCCAAGTCTGAAGTGCGTCTGCCGAACGGCACCATCCGCAACGTTGGCGAATTCGACGTAGCCGTGCACCTGCACAGCGACGTAGAAGCCACCGTTCGCGTGGTTGTCGTCGCAGCCTAAGCTGGACCAATCGACTGGCACCCTGGGTGCCAGCCGGTTAACATCGGGCACGATCCTGCATTGCAGGTCGTGCCCTTTGTCTTTTTCAACACCCTGATTCCCAAGTGGCCATGAACGAGATAACCGCCCCCGAGCAATATGATCTGCAAACCGCTGCCCTGAAGGTGCCGCCGCATTCCATCGAGGCCGAACAGGCTGTACTCGGTGGCCTGATGCTGGACAACAACGCCTGGGAGCGCGTGCTCGATCAAGTCTCCGACGGCGACTTCTACCGGCATGACCATCGCCTGATCTTCCGCGCCATCTACAAGCTCGCCGACCTCAACACCCCGTTCGACGTGGTGACGCTGCACGAGCAGCTCGACAAGGAAGGCCTGAGCTCTCAGGTCGGTGGCCTGGGTTACCTGGGCGAGCTGGCCAAGAACACCCCGTCGGTGGCCAACATCAAGGCCTATGCGCAGATCATTCGCGAGCGCGCCACACTGCGCCAGCTGATCAGCATCAGCAGCGAGATCGCCGACAGCGCGTTCAACCCCCAGGGCCGCAACGCCGCCGAGATCCTCGACGAGGCCGAACGGCAGATCTTCCAGATCGCCGAAGCACGGCCCAAGACCGGTGGCCCGGTAGGGGTCAACGAACTGCTGACCAAGGCCATCGACCGCATCGACACGCTGTTCAACTCCGACAGCGCCATCACCGGTATCTCCACCGGCTACACCGACCTGGACGAGAAGACCAGCGGCCTGCAACCGGCCGACCTGATCATCGTGGCCGGCCGTCCGTCGATGGGTAAGACCACCTTCGCCATGAACCTGGTGGAGAACGCCGTGTTGCGCAGCGACAAGGCGGTGCTGGTGTACTCCCTGGAGATGCCAGGCGAATCGCTGATCATGCGTATGCTCTCCTCGCTGGGGCGCATCGACCAGACCAAGGTGCGTTCCGGCCAGCTGGACGACGACGACTGGCCGCGCCTGACTTCGGCGGTCAACCTGCTCAATGACCGCAAGCTGTTCATCGACGACACCGCCGGCATCAGCCCGTCGGAAATGCGCGCACGTACCCGGCGCCTGGTGCGTGAGCATGGCGAGATCGCCATGATCATGATCGACTACCTGCAACTGATGCAGATCCCGGGCTCCAGCGGTGACAACCGTACCAACGAGATTTCCGAGATTTCGCGCTCGCTCAAGGCCCTGGCCAAGGAATTCAACTGCCCGGTCATCGCCCTGTCGCAGCTCAACCGCTCCCTCGAGCAGCGCCCCAACAAGCGCCCGGTGAACTCCGACTTGCGTGAATCGGGTGCGATCGAGCAGGACGCCGACGTGATCATGTTCGTGTACCGCGACGAGGTGTACCACCCCGAGACCGAGCACAAGGGCATCGCCGAGATCATCATCGGCAAGCAGCGTAACGGCCCCATCGGCTTCGTGCGCCTGGCGTTCATCGGCAAGTACACGCGCTTCGAGAACCTGGCACCGGGCAGCTACAACTTCGACGACGACGAATAAGGTGCCGATGGCCAATTCCGACTTCTGACGTCGGAATTGGTCAAAATTTGTGCTATATTCCGCGCCCGCGATTTCCCTGATACCAAGAACCGGTCACTGACATGCAAGCAGCCAAACCACTTTTCGACTATCCCAAGTACTGGGCCGAATGCTTCGGGCCAGCGCCATTCCTGCCGATGAGCAGGGAGGAGATGGATCAGCTCGGCTGGGATTCCTGCGACATCATCATCGTGACCGGTGACGCCTACGTCGACCACCCGTCGTTCGGCATGGCCATCATCGGCCGGCTGCTCGAAGCCCAGGGCTTCCGGGTGGGCATCATTGCCCAGCCGAACTGGCAGAGCAAAGACGACTTCATGAAGCTGGGCGAGCCGAACCTGTTCTTCGGTGTCGCGGCCGGCAACATGGACTCGATGATCAACCGCTACACCGCCGACAAGAAGATCCGCTCGGACGACGCCTACACCCCGGGCGGCCTGGCCGGCAAGCGCCCCGACCGTGCCAGCCTGGTCTACAGCCAGCGCTGCAAGGAAGCCTACAAGCACGTGCCGATCGTGCTGGGTGGCATCGAGGCCTCGCTGCGCCGCATCGCGCACTACGACTACTGGCAGGACAAGGTGCGGCACTCGATCCTGATCGACGCCTGCGCCGACATCCTGCTGTACGGCAACGCCGAACGCGCGATCGTCGAAGTCGCCCAGCGCCTGTCCTACGGCCACAAGATCGAAGACATCACCGACATCCGCGGCACCGCCTTCGTGCGCCGCGACACCCCGCAGGGTTGGTACGAAGTGGACTCCACGCGTATCGACCGGCCGGGCAAGGTCGACAAGATCATCAACCCGTACGTGAACACCCAGGACACCCAGGCCTGCGCCATCGAGCAGGAGAAGGGCCCGGTCGAAGACCCGCAGGAAGCCAAGGTGGTGCAGATTCTGGCCAGCCCGCGCATGACCCGCGACAAGACCGTGATCCGTCTGCCGTCCTACGAGAAGGTGCGCAGCGATGCGGTGCTGTACGCCCACGCCAACCGCGTGCTGCACCTGGAAACCAACCCGGGCAACGCCCGTGCGCTGGTGCAGAAGCACGGCGAGGTGGACGTGTGGTTCAACCCGCCGCCCATCCCGATGACCACCGAAGAGATGGACTACGTGTTCGGCATGCCCTATGCGCGCGTCCCGCACCCGGCGTATGGCAAGGAGAAGATCCCGGCCTACGACATGATCCGCTTCTCGGTGAACATCATGCGTGGCTGCTTCGGTGGCTGCACCTTCTGCTCGATCACCGAGCACGAAGGCCGCATCATCCAGAACCGTTCCCACGACTCGATCATTCGCGAGATCGAAGAAATCCGCGACAAGGTGCCGGGCTTTACCGGGGTCATCTCCGACCTGGGCGGGCCGACCGCCAACATGTACCGCATTGCCTGCAAGAGCCCGGAAATCGAATCTGCGTGCCGCAAGCCGTCGTGCGTGTTCCCCGGCATCTGCCCCAACCTGAACACCGACCACTCGGCGCTGATCCAGCTGTACCGCAGTGCGCGTGACCTGCCGGGGGTGAAGAAGATTCTGATCGCCTCGGGCCTGCGCTACGACCTGGCAGTCGAGTCGCCGGAGTACGTCAAGGAGCTGGTCACCCACCACGTGGGCGGCTACCTCAAGATTGCCCCGGAGCATACCGAGGAAGGCCCGCTGAACCAGATGATGAAGCCTGGTATCGGCAGCTACGATCGCTTCAAGCGCATGTTCGAGAAGTACTCCAAGGAGGCGGGCAAGGAGCAGTACCTGATCCCGTACTTCATCGCGGCGCACCCGGGCACTACCGACGAAGACATGATGAACCTGGCCCTGTGGCTCAAGGGCAATGGCTTTCGCGCCGACCAGGTGCAGGCGTTCTACCCGTCGCCGATGGCCTCGGCCACTGCCATGTACCACTCGGGCAAGAACCCGCTGCGCAAGGTCACCTACAAGAGCGACGCGGTGACCATCGTCAAGAGCGAGGAGCAGCGCCGCCTGCACAAGGCGTTCCTGCGTTACCACGACCCCAAGGGCTGGCCGATGCTGCGCGAAGCCCTGCAGCGCATGGGGCGTGCCGACCTGATCGGGCCGGCCAAGCACCAGTTGATCCCGCTGCACCAGCCGGCGACCGACAGCTACCAGAGTGCGCGGCGCAAGAACTCGACGCCGGCGGGCAGCCACAAGGTGGCCAAGGAAACCAAGATCCTGACCCAGCACACCGGCTTGCCGCCGCGTGCCAGCGACGGTGCCAAGCCGTGGGACAAGCGCGAGCAGGCCAAGGCGGCCGCCTTTGCGCGTAACCAGGAAGCGGCCAAGGCACGCAAGGACGCCGCCAAGGGTGGCAAGGGCAAGGGCAAGAAGACCCGCGAGCCGGTGTTGCCACGCTGATACGCGTCGCGTTCTTCACCGGCAAGGCCGGCTCCTGTACTGATCGTAGGAGCCGGCCTTGCCGGCGAAGAGGCCCCCGAGGCCACATCCATCCTTCTCCCCATCCCCGCCACACGCTACCCTGCATCACCTGCCGTCACCGAGCACGCCCATGGCTGACCCGCTGGCCTCACCAAGCCCTGCCTCCTACCACGAGATGTTCGCGGCGGATGGCAGCGTGCGCCCGCATTGGCAGCGCCTGCACCAGCACCTGCAACGCAGCGGCCCCACCCAGCTGGCCCAGCGCCAGGCCCAACTGGCGCGCCATCTGCAGGAAAACGGCGTCACCTACAACATCTACGCCGACCCCGACGGCACCGATCGCCCGTGGGAGCTGGACCTGCTGCCGCAGCTGATCCCCGCGCAGGAGTGGCAGGCGCTGGCGGCGGGCATCGCCCAGCGCGCGCACCTGCTCAACGCGGTACTGGCCGACATCTATGGCCCGCAGCGCCTGATCGGCGAAGGCCTGCTGCCGTCCGAGCTGGTGTTCGGCCACAACAATTTTCTCTGGCCGTGCCAGGGCATCACGCCGCCCGGCTCGACCTTCCTGCATGTGTACGCTGCCGACCTTGCCCGCGGCCCCGATGGGCGCTGGTGGGTCACCGCCGACCGCACCCAGGCGCCCTCCGGGGCCGGCTTCGCGCTGGAGAACCGCACGCTGGTCACGCGCACCCTGCCGGACCTGTACCGCGACCTGCACGTGCAGCACTTGGCCGGCTTCTTTCGCAACCTGCAACACAGCCTGCTGCGCCTGGCACCCAGCGGCCAGGAACCGCCACTGGTGGTACTGCTGACCCCGGGGCGCTTCAACGAAAGCTATTTCGAGCACCTGTTCCTCGCCCGCCAGCTGGGTTACCCACTGGTCGAAGGCAGCGACCTGACCGTGCGCGATGCCACGGTTTACCTCAAGACCCTGGGCGGGCTGCGCCGGGTGCACGCGATCATGCGCCGCCTGGACGACGATTTCTGCGACCCGCTGGAACTGCGTACCGACTCGGCCCTCGGCGTGCCCGGCCTGCTCGACGCGGTACGCCAGGGCCGCGTGCTGGTGGCCAATGCGCTGGGCAGCGGGGTGCTCGAATCTCCCGGCCTGCTCGGCTTTCTGCCGGCCATCAACCAGCACCTGTTCGGCGAGGCCCTGAGCCTGCCGTCGATCGCCACCTGGTGGTGCGGCGAGCCGCCTGCGCTGGAGCAGGCCCTGGCCAGGCTGCCGGAGCTGCTGATCAAGCCGGCGTTCCCCTCGCAGAGTTTCGCTGCGCTGTTCGGGCGCGACCTGGACGACGCGGCGCGCGATGCCTTGGCCGGGCGCATCCGTGCACGCCCGTATGCCTACGTGGCACAGGAACTGGCGCAGTTGTCCCAGGCACCGGTATGGCAGGGCACGCTGCAGGCGCGGCCGATCGGCATGCGGGTGTATGCGGTGGCCACCGCCGATGGCTACCGGGTGCTGCCCGGCGGCTTGACCCGGGTGGCCGCCCTGGCCGATGCCGAGGTGGTGTCGATGCAGCGCGGCGGGGCCAGCAAGGACACCTGGGTACTCGGCGAAGCGGCCCCGGTCGGCGAACAGTGGCAGGCCAGCCGCACCCTTGGCGTGGCCGATTTGATCCGCCAGGACCCGTACCTGCCGTCGCGGGTCGTGGAAAACCTGTTCTGGTTCGGCCGCTATTGCGAGCGCTGCGACACCAGCGCGCGCCTGCTGCGCATCCTGCTCAGCCGCTACCTGGATGGCGAACATCCGTCCACCTGGCAGGCGGCGGTGGCCCTGGCCGAAGAGCTTGAGCTGCTGCCCCCCGAGGGCACCCTGGCCGAGCGCCTGCGCGCTGCCTTGCTCGATGCCGACTGGGCGTTCAGCCTGCGCGCCAACCTGCAGCGCCTGCAATGGACCGCCGCCCAGGTGCGCGGCAAGCTCTCGCGGGAGAACTGGCAGGCGCTGGTGGAGTTGCAGCACGAAGCCCAGGCGCTGGGTGGGCAGACGGCGGACTTCGGCGAGCTGCTGGATTTTCTCAACCGCCTGGTGATGTCGCTGGCGGCGCTGTCCGGCTTTGCCCTGGACGACATGACCCGCGATGAAGGCTGGCGCTTTCTGATGATCGGCCGGCGCATCGAGCGCCTGCAGGGCTTGAGCCTGAGCCTGGCCAGTTTTCTGCGCGGCCCCGGCGCCTTCGACCAGGCAGGCCTGGAATGGCTGCTTGAACTGGGCAACAGCAGCATCACCTACCGCTCGCGCTACCTGGCGGTGGCGCAGTTGATTCCGGTGCTGGACCTGCTCCTGCTCGACCAGCAGAACCCCCATGCGGTGCTGTTCCAGCTCAAGCTGCTGGTGCGTGCCCTGGAGCGATCCAGCGATGAGTTCGGCAGCCCGCCAGACCCGACCCTGGTCCTGCTGGCCGAGCGCCTGTACCACTTCGACCTGGGCAGCCTGGAGCACGCGCTGTTCGGCAAGGCCAGCGTACGCGCGGTGCTCGATGGCCTGGCCGAGTTGCTGGGCGAGATCGCCAAGGCCAGCCTGCAGGCCTCCGAGCGACTGGCGCTGCGCCACTTCGTGCATGTCGATGACATCAGCCAGCAGACGGTGTCGGCCTGATGAGCGCGCGCTACCAGGTACTGCACGACACCCATTACCGCTATGACAGCCCGGTGTCCCTGGCCCAGCAACTGGTGCATCTGTGGCCACGGGCCTGTGCCTGGCAGCAGTGCGAAGACCGGCAATTGCAGGTCGACCCGCTGCCGACCCGGCGGCGCGACGAGCTCGACGGCTTCGGCAACCCGCTGACCCGGCTGGCGCTGGAGCGCCAGCATGATCAACTGCGCGTGGTGACGCGGGTGCAGGTGAACGTGCTGTCGCGCGCCGCGCCGGTGCTGGTTGCCTCGCCGCCGTGGGAACAGGTGTGCCAGGCGCTGGCGTATTCGGGGCAGGCGCTGACTGCGGCCACGCTGGAGGCGTGCCGCTTTTGTTTCGAATCGCCGTATGTGCGGCTGAAGCAGCGTTTCGTCGCGTTTGCCGAGCCGTGTTTCGCCCCGGGCCAGCCGTTGCTGCTGTGCGTGCAGGCCCTGATGCAGCAGATTTTCAGCCAGTTCACCTTCGATGCCGGTGCCACCCAGGTGGCCACCCCGCTGGTGGAGGTGCTGCAGCGTCGCCGCGGCGTGTGCCAGGACTTCGCCCACCTGATGCTCGCGTGCCTGCGCTCGCGCGGGCTGGCGGCGCGCTATGTCAGCGGCTACCTGCTGACGCGCCCGCCGCCCGGGCAGGCCCGGCTGATCGGGGCCGATGCCTCGCATGCGTGGGTGTCGGTGTATTGCCCGGTCAACGGCTGGGTGGATTTCGACCCCACCAACAACCTGCTGCCGGCGCTGGAGCACATCACCCTGGCCTGGGGCCGGGATTTTTCCGATGTGTCACCGCTGCGTGGGGTGATTCTGGGCGGGGGCAGCCATGACCCGCAGGTGCAGGTGACGGTGTTGCCGCTGGATGAAGGCCCGGCGTGACGGCCCATTACTCCGGGCGCGCGAATTCGACGTTGCTGCCAGTGGCACCGCAGGCATAGGCAGCCAGCAGGCTGCGCATCAGACTACCAAGGGACATGTCCTGTACTCCTAATTGAGAGGTTGTCTCATCGTCCCTGAATGGCGCATGATGGTCCCGCGGATTTTGTGTATACAATCCATAGCGAAAATTTACTACCAGCGCGCCTAACCTGCCCCTTGACTCATATCAGGCCGGTGGGGGACGCTCTGGGGCAGTATAGAAACGGATAAAAAACCCCTGCCAAGGAGATTCACGATGTTTGCCAAAGCTGTTGCGGTATCCCTGCTGACCCTCGCCAGTGCCCAGGTCTTCGCTGCCGATTGCAAGGTCACGGTCGATTCCACCGACCAGATGTCCTTCAACACCAAGGCCATTGAGATCGACAAGAGCTGCAAGACTTTCACCGTCGAATTGACCCACTCGGGCAACCTGCCGAAGAACGTCATGGGCCACAACCTGGTGATCAGCAAAGAAGCTGACATGCAGCCAATCGCCACCGACGGCCTGAGCGCCGGTATCGACAAGGATTACCTGAAGGAAGGTGATGACCGCGTGATCGCCCACACCAAGGTGATCGGTGCTGGCGAGAAGGACTCGGTGACCTTCGATGTTTCCAAGCTCAAGGCTGACGAGAAGTACGGCTTCTTCTGCTCGTTCCCTGGCCACATCTCGATGATGAAAGGCACTGTTACCCTGAAGTAACCTTGCCTGGTCTGGCCTCTTCGCCGGCAAGGCCGGCTCCTACCGGGTTTCGTGGATACCCGTAGGAGCCGGCCTTGCCGGCGAAGTCGTTTCAAGGGGCGAACGGCATCTCGCGCTTGTGATGCGTCTTCTCGTACGTGCGCCGGATGATCTCGAACGCTTCCTCGCTCACTGCCTCGCCGTGCAGAAACGCATCGATCTGCGCATAGGTCACCCCATGCGATGCCTCGTCCGGCTTGCCCGGCGCCAGGTCTTCCAGGTCGGCGGTCGGCACCTTCTCCACCAGTGATTCCGGCGCGCCAAAGCTGCGTGCGATGTCGCGCACCTGATGTTTCACCAGCCCGCTCAACGGTGCCAGGTCGCAGGCCCCGTCACCGAACTTGGTAAAGAACCCCATCACCGCCTCGGCCGCGTGATCCGTGCCGATCACCAGCCCGCCACGTGCCCCGGCAATGGTGTACTGCGCCACCATGCGCATGCGCGCCTTGGTGTTGCCCACCACGAAATCCACCAGCGCCGGCTTGCCATCCCTGAGCGCCTCGACCTCGGCCGCCAGCGCCTGCACCGCCGGCGCGATGTTCACCGTATGGCATTCGTCGGGCTGGATGAAATCGATGCACGCCTGGGCGTCATGCTCGTCATGCTGCACCTGGTACGGCAGGCGTACGGCGATGAAGCGGTAATGCACATCGCCCGTCTGTTCGCGCAGCTCGTTGATCGCGCGCTGGGCGAGCAGGGCGCCGGTCAGCGAGTCGACACCACCGCTGATGCCCAGCACCAGGGTCTTGAGCCCGGCGTTCTTCAGGCATTGCTGGATGAAGGCCACGCGCCGGGCCTTCTCGGCCTCGAGCGCGGCCGCGTCGGCGAACGGCGGCTGGACCTTGAGCTGCTGCGCAATCTCTCGCTGGACGGCTTGCATGGGTTACTCCTTGGGCACTTTGAATACGTGGCGCAGGTAGGCGACGAAGTTGGCGTCGCGGCATTGGGTCTTGGCCGCTTCATCGGAAATCTTCGCCACGGGCTGGCCGTTGCAGTCGGTCATTTTAAGTACGATGCTCATCGGCGCCACCCCGGGAATGTCACAGGTGAGGTTGGTGCCGATGCCGAAGCTGACATTGATGCGCCCGCGCAAGGCGCGGAATATCTCCAGGGTCTTGGTCAGGTTCAGCCCGTCCGAGAACACCAGCGTCTTGGTCATCGGGTCGATCCCCAGCTTGCGGTAATGCGCGATGGCCTTCTCTGCCCATTGCACCGGATCGCCGGAGTCATGGCGCAGGCCGTCGAAGAGCTTGGCGAAGTACAGGTCGAAGTCGCCGAGGAATGCATCCATGGTGATGCAGTCGGTCAGTGCTATTCCCAACAGTCCGCGGTACTCGCGCACCCAGCAGTCCAGGGCGGCGATCTGGCTGTCGATCAGCCGCGGGCCGAGCTGCTGGTGGGCCATGATCCACTCGTGGGCCATGGTGCCCAGCGGTTTGATATCCAGTTTGCGTGCCAGGTGCACGTTGCTGGTGCCCACGAAGCGCGCCGGGAACTCCGCCGTCAGCACCTTCACCACCTGTTCCTGGACCTTGTAGGAGAAGCGTCGGCGGGTGCCGAAGTCGGCCACCTGCAGTTCGGCCAGCTCCTCGCTGCTGGCATTGGCGCGCAGCCAGTCGAACTTGCGGTACAGCTGGTCGCGTGCATCCACCAGCTTGATCTGTGGATAACGGTGCTGGTTGCGCACCTCGCTGATGATCGCCAGCAGCGGCACCTCGAACAGGATCACGTGCAGCCACGGACCGTGCAGGCGCAGTACCAGTTCGTCGTGCTCGATGGCCAGGTGCAGGTAGCGCAGGTTGAAGCGAAACAGCCCCAGAAAGCGCAGGAAGTCCGGCTTCATGAAGCTGATCTGCTCCAGGAAGCCCAACTGCTCGGCACTGATGCTCAGCTCGCTGAGGCGTTCGATCTGTGCGCGGATCTGCGCCAGATAGGGGCGCAGGTCTTCGCCGTTGCGGCAGCGGAACTCCCACTCCACATCCACGTTGGGGTAGTTGTGCAGCACCGCCTGCATCATCGTCAGCTTGTAGAAATCGGTATCGAGCAGGCTCTGCACGATGCGGTTGGCGAAGGCACTTTCGCTCATAAAGGACTCCAGGTCGGGCGTGCGCCCATCCGGGGCCGCCAATGCAGCCCATTGTGCCAGTCTTTTTGCCGCTGAGGCCGGCGCCGACGGGGTAATTCGGTAGCAGGCTATGGGTAGCGGCGGTTTTCGCATTGGCCAGCTAGCCTCTTATGGTGCCCGCTGTAGCAGATGCGCACCAAGGATGTGCAGTTCGGTTACGTATCTTGTTACAGGCTGGTTGCACGTAAACACAGGTCAGGGTTGCAATGATGGCACTCAAGGGTTGCGCTTCAAGCGGTTCGTGGGTGGCGCCAGGTGCAGGGCAGGAGGTTGCACGGCCCGTGGAAAAGGCGCGAAAGCGGCGCCTGCCGAACCTGATCGCGAGTTTTTACAGAATAAAAATCCAATGGCACGGCCCTTGCTCATCGCAATTGCTGAACGTTGTAGTGCCAACCAAAAAAACTCAGGAGCACCACCTCATGTCGCAGACGTTTTACAAGAAAGGCTTTCTGGCCCTCGCCGTTGCCACGGCGATGGGCGTGTCTTCGTATGTACAGGCCGACGTCAAGATCGGTGTAGCGGGCCCGATGACCGGTGCCAACGCGGCGTTTGGCGAGCAATACATGAAAGGTGCGCAGGCGGCCACCGACAAGATCAATGCCGCGGGCGGCATCAACGGCGAGAAGATCGTGCTGGTCAAGGGCGACGATGCCTGCGAGCCCAAGCAGGCGGTGGCCGTGGCCAACCGCCTGGTCGACCAGGACAAGGTCATCGGCGTGGTCGGGCACTTCTGCTCGTCCAACACCATCCCGGCGTCGGAGGTGTACGACGAGGCCGGGGTCATCGCCATCACCCCCGGCTCGACCAACCCGCAGGTCACCGAACGTGGCCTGAGCGCCATGTTCCGCATGTGCGGGCGCGACGATCAGCAGGGCATCGTGGCCGGCGACTACATCGTCGATGTGCTCAAGGGCAAGAAGGTTGCCGTGCTGCACGACAAGGACACCTATGGCCAGGGCCTGGCCGACGCCACCAAGGCGCAGTTGACCAAGCGCGGCGTCACCCCGGTGCTGTACGAGGGCCTGACCCGTGGCGAGAAGGACTTCAGCGCCGTGGTCACCAAGATTCGCTCCACCGGTGCCGACGTGGTCTACTTCGGCGGCCTGCACCCCGAAGCCGGCCCGCTGGTACGCCAGTTGCGCGAGCAGGGCCTCAAGGACGTCAAGTTCATGTCCGACGACGGCATCGTCACCGACGAACTGGTGTCGACCGCCGGCGGCAAGCAGTACGTCGATGGCGTGTACATGACCTTTGGCGCCGACCCGCGCCTGCTGCCCGACAGCAAGGCGGTGGTGGACGAGTTCCGCAAGGCCGGTACCGAGCCCGAAGGCTACACCCTGTACGCCTACGCCTCGATCCAGGCACTGGCTGCCGCGTTCAACGGTTCCAAGTCGAACAAGGGTGAAGACGCTGCCAAGTGGCTCAAGGCCAACCCGGTGCAGACCGTGATGGGCGAGAAGAAGTGGGACGCCAAGGGTGACCTGACCGTGTCCGACTACGTGGTCTACCAGTGGGACAAGGACGGCAAGTATCACCAACTGGAAAAACAAAAATAACAACGGCCGGCACCCCGGGCATTCGTTGCCCGGGGCGCGCCCCGGTTTTTGCCGTACCTGTCTTTTCTCGTAGATCTGCACAACCCGGCGCCGCTTGTACCGCCTAAACGGCGGTGCAACGTGGTCGGCGCTTGTGCAATCTCAAATACGTGAGATTGCGTTATGGATGGTATTTTCCTGCAGCAACTGATCAATGGTCTGACCCTGGGGTCGGTCTATGGTCTGATCGCCATCGGCTACACAATGGTCTATGGCATCATCGGCATGATCAACTTCGCGCACGGCGAGGTGTACATGATTTCCGCCTACCTGGCGGCTATCAGCCTGGCATTGCTGGCGTATTTCGGTATCGAGTCCTTTCCCCTGCTGATGCTCGGGACGCTGATCTTCACGGTGGTGGTCACCGGCGTGTATGGCTGGACCATCGAACGCATCGCCTACAAACCCCTGCGCAACTCCACCCGGCTGGCACCGCTGATCAGTGCCATCGGCATTTCGCTGATCCTGCAGAACTACGCGCAGATCAGCCAGGGCGCCCGCCAACAGGGCGTACCGACCCTGCTCGAAGGCGCTTGGCGCCTTGAAGTGGGCACCGGCTTCGTGCAACTGACCTACACCAAGATCTTCATCCTGGTGGCAGCCTTCGTCGGCATGGCCGCGCTCACCTACATCATCAAGTTCACCAAGCTGGGGCGCATGTGCCGGGCCACCCAGCAGGACCGCAAGATGGCCTCGATCCTGGGCATCAACACCGACCGGGTGATCTCCTACGTGTTCGTCATCGGCGCGGTGATGGCCGCGCTGGCCGGCGTGCTGATCACCATGAACTACGGCACCTTCGACTTCTATGCCGGCTTCATCATCGGCATCAAGGCTTTCACCGCGGCGGTGCTGGGCGGTATCGGCTCGCTGCCGGGCGCGATGCTCGGGGGCATCATCCTGGGGATTTCCGAGTCGCTGTTCTCCGGGCTGATCAACTCCGACTACAAGGACGTGTTCAGCTTCTCGCTGCTGGTACTGATCCTGATCTTCCGTCCCCAAGGCCTGCTGGGTCGCCCACTCGTGGCCAAGGTGTAAGTATGTCTGCTGCCAAAAACGCTTCCATCGATATCAAGCGCAGCCTGGTCGATATGGTTCTCGCCGGGCTGATTTCCCTGATCGTGTTCGGCCCCATCGTCGGCGTGGTGCTCGACGGCTACAGCTTCAACATGCAGCCCGCGCGTGTCGCCTGGCTGGTGGCGGGGGTGATGCTGGGACGCTTCGTGCTCAGCCTGTTCCTGCAGACCAGCAAGGGCCAGGCCATCCTGCAGGGCTTCGAGAGCAGTGGCTCGGGTGTGCATGTGCTGGCGCCGGACTACAAGTCGCGCCTGCGCTGGATCATCCCGGCACTGATCGTGATTGCCATCGTGTTCCCGTTCTTCGCCAACAAGTACCTGCTTACCGTGGTCATCCTCGGGCTGATCTACGTGCTGCTGGGCCTGGGGCTGAACATCGTGGTGGGCCTGGCCGGGCTGCTCGACCTGGGCTACGTGGCGTTCTACGCCATCGGTGCCTATGGCCTGGCGCTGGGCTACCAGTACCTGGGGCTGGGCTTCTGGACGGTGCTGCCGCTGGCGGCGATCGCCGCGGCACTGGCCGGCTGCATACTGGGCTTTCCGGTGCTGAGGATGCACGGGGACTACCTGGCCATCGTGACCCTGGGCTTTGGCGAGATCATCCGCCTGGTGCTCAACAACTGGCTGTCGTTCACCGGCGGGCCCAACGGCATGCCGGTACCGTCGCCGACCTTCATGGGCCTGGAATTCGGGCGCCGAGCCAAGGACGGCGGGGTACCGTTCCACGAGTTCTTCGGCATCGACTACAACCCCAACGTGAAATTCCTGTTCATCTACATCGTGCTGTTCCTGGTGGTGCTGGCGGTGCTGTACATCAAGCACCGGCTCACCCGCATGCCGGTGGGGCGCGCCTGGGAAGCACTGCGCGAGGACGAGATCGCCTGCCGCTCGATGGGCCTGAACCATGTGCTGGTCAAGCTCTCGGCGTTCACCCTGGGTGCGTCCACCGCAGGCCTGGCCGGGGTGTTCTTCGCCAGCTACCAGGGCTTCGTCAACCCGTCCTCGTTCACCTTCTTCGAGTCGGCGCTGATCCTGGCCATCGTGGTGCTCGGCGGCATGGGCTCGACGGTCGGGGTGGTGATCGCCGCCTTCGTGCTCACCGTGGCGCCGGAGCTGCTGCGCAGCTTCTCCGAGTACCGCGTGCTGCTATTTGGCGTGCTGATGGTGTTGATGATGATCTGGCGACCGCGTGGGCTGATCCGCATCAGCCGCACCGGTGTGGTCCCGCGTAAAGGAGTGGCGCCATGAGCGACGAAGTGATTCTTTCGGTCGACAACCTGATGATGCAGTTCGGCGGCATCAAGGCGCTCAGCGACGTGAGCCTGAAGGTCCGGCGCAACGCCATCTTCGCGCTTATCGGCCCCAACGGCGCGGGCAAGACCACCGTGTTCAACTGCCTTACCGGGTTCTACAAGGCCAGCGGCGGCAAGATCGAGCTGAACCTGCGCGGCACTCGCACCAATGTCATCCAGCTGCTGGGCGAACGCTTCCAGGCGGCCGACTTCGTGTCGCCCAGAAGCTTTGCCAGCCGCCTGTACTACAAGATGTTCGGCGGCACCCACCTGGTCAACCGGGCGGGGCTGGCGCGTACCTTCCAGAACATTCGCCTGTTCAAGGAAATGTCGGTGGTGGAGAACCTGCTGGTGGCCCAGCACATGTGGGTCAACCGCAACCTGCTGGCCGGGGTGCTCAACACCAAGGCCTACCGTCAGGCCGAGAGCGACGCCCTGGACCATGCCTTCTACTGGCTGGAGGTGGTCGACCTGGTGGACTGCGCCAACCGCCTGGCCGGCGAGCTCTCGTATGGCCAGCAGCGCCGCCTGGAAATTGCCCGGGCCATGTGCACGCGCCCGCAGATCATCTGCCTGGACGAACCCGCCGCCGGCCTCAACCCGCAGGAAACCGAAGCGCTCAGCCGCATGATCCGCGTGCTGCGCGACGAGCACGACCTGACGGTGGTACTGATCGAACATGACATGGGCATGGTAATGAGCATTTCCGACCATATCGTGGTGCTGGACCACGGCAACGTGATCGCCGAGGGCGCGCCGCAGGAGATCCGCAACAACCCGACGGTGATCGCGGCCTACCTGGGCGCCGATGAAGAGGAGCTGGCATGAGCGTACCGATCCTCGAACTGAAGGACCTGGACGTGTTCTACGGCCCGATCCAGGCGCTGAAAAAGGTCTCGATGCACATCGACGAAGGCGAGACGGTAAGCCTGATCGGCTCCAACGGCGCGGGCAAGTCCACGCTGCTGATGTCGATCTTCGGCCAGCCGCGCGCGGCGTCGGGGCAGATCCTCTACCGGGGCACCGATATCACCCACAAGTCGTCCCACTACATCGCCTCCAACGGCATTGCGCAGTCGCCGGAGGGGCGCCGGGTGTTCCCGGACATGTCGGTGGAAGAGAACCTGATGATGGGCACCATCCCGATTGGCGACAAGTTCGCCGGCGAGGACATGCAGCGCATGTTCGAGCTTTTTCCGCGGCTCAAGGAACGGCGCAACCAGCGGGCGATGACCATGTCAGGTGGCGAGCAGCAGATGCTGGCGATTGCCCGGGCGCTGATGAGCCGGCCCAAGTTGCTGTTGCTGGATGAACCGTCGCTGGGGCTGGCGCCGATCGTGGTCAAGCAGATCTTCTCGACCTTGCGCGAGCTGGCCAAGACCGGCATGACCATCTTCCTGGTGGAACAGAACGCCAACCATGCGCTCAAGCTGTCGGACCGCGCCTACGTGATGGTCAACGGGCAGATCCGCATGACCGGCACCGGGCAGGAACTGCTGGTCAACGAGGAGGTGCGCAACGCGTATCTGGGTGGGCACTGACGGCGAACATTAAAGAAGACCCCGGCTTGCCGGGGTTTTTTCTGTGCGTATTACGGCCCAATCGCGGGTCGAGCCCGCTCCCACAGGGGCCGCGGTGAACCTTGTGGGAGCAACTGTCTTTTTGTAGGAGCCGGCTCTGCCGTCGATGGGGTGCTTAGCGCCCCTGGCCCGGCGTAGCCGGGCATCGCCAGCAAAGCTGGCTCCTACGGTTGAGCGATCTGCTCCTGCCACGGCGTACCGGCCTTGAGCATCGCATTCAAACGGACGATCAGGACTCTCATGCATGCCACTACCGCTACCTTCGCTAGCTTTCCCTGGGCCCTCATAGCGGTATAACGCTCAGTGAAGTCCTTGTTGTGCCGGATGACGACCCAGCACGCCATGTACAGCGCCCGCCTGATTCGTGTCCGCCCTCCCCAGATCGAACGTTTGCCAGAGTGTTTGCCACTATCTTCGTTAAACGGCGCGACACCCACTAGAGCCGCGATCTCCTGGCGACTCACCTGACCCAGTTCCGGTAGCAAGGCCACCAGTTTGGCGGCTGTGACCAGGCCGATACCTTTGACCTGCATGAGCTGCGCTACGCGGTCGTCATGCAGTTCCTCCGCCTGCTTGGCAATTTCTTGCTCAAGCGCTTTGATCTCGGCCTTCAAATAGTTGATATGGCGCTCCAGACTCGCCAAAACACATGCCGTTTGCGCTTGCTTCAGTCGGCGCTTGTCATCGTCACGTTGCTGGACGAAACGATCCCGCTGGATCAGCAGTTCACGTAGCAAAGCTCGCTCAGGGGTCATCGCTACGCAACGTTGAGGCGGCAGCACCTCGGCGAAATGGGCAAGCACAGCTGCATCGATAGGGTCGGTCTTGGCACGCTTGCCCATGGACTTGGCGAAATCCCGGGCGCGATTGGGGTTGATTCGGAAGGCCGGGAAACCAGCACCTTGCAGTGCCCGAAGGGCACTGCATTCATAACCGCCGGTTGCTTCAAGCAAAATGGCTGAAACCTGGTACTCGCCAAGTTTTTCGACGAGCTGCTTAAATCCACTCAAGTCATTGGAAACATTGAAACTAATATCCTCGGGGCGGATGTGAACGGCGAGCGTGGCACTGGAAACATCGATACCGACAGAGGAAGACATGGCCAAACCCTCTTAGACTCAAGGTGTGAGAGTACTTTGGCTTGGCCCACGCTTGTGATTCGAGATTTGGCCCTCATCCAACTGTTCGGGCTCTCGCCAAAGTAGAACGGTGAATGGCAGCTTGTGCTCCCACGCGTGCTCAGGGCACCTCGGGCTATCAGCTTGCCATTCACCGCTCTCACTTCAGATTCTAACCCCTCCTCAAGACACAAGCGGGCTTGACCCGCGATCGGGCCGCAGATCGGCCTTGCGGCAGATTGTGGAAAAGTTATTTGCAGGTGTGCAGGTAACGCGACACAACGTCGCTCCAGACCCTTGTTTTCAAAGGCATTGAAGTTGTCCCCGATTCGTGTGGAACCGACTGTGGGTAACTTGGTAGTACATGGCTGAAGACCATGTAATACAAGGCTTACAGAGGTGTGGTTGTTTTTTGAGCAGCGGTTTTTCTGACGCTGCAGCGGGCATTTGTCAAGGCTTTTATGGCGAGGTCAATTGCCCCTCGTTTCACCTGTGCAGCCTGTGGATAACTCTGTGGGCAAGCACTGGAAAGACTGGCGCAGGCAGCGAGATCAAAGGCCTCGGGCCATCACTGCAGTTATCCTTTTGCATCTCTGGCTGTCGCGTTGTTCAAGGGGCGGCCGCCAGGTCAAGCGAAATACTTCCCACGCCAGGCCACAGCCCGCTCGAACCGTGGGTCGCAGCCTGTGCAGTTGCCCCCAGTCTGTGTGGAAGGGCCTGTGGATAACGTGCGTACAGCTCGCGCCGGGCCTTGCGGGGCAAGGCTTTCAGGGTTTTGATTGTTTTTTGTACAGTTGATTTTCGGCTTGCTGCGCAGCGCGGTGGCGGGGCATGCTGCACGCCCTGTCGATCAGTTGCCCGTGGGCACGTTTTCCCGAGGAGATTTTCCATGACTTCCACCGTATTCATCACGGGCGCCACCTCCGGTTTTGGCGAAGCCTGCGCACGTCGCTTCGCCGAGGCGGGCTGGTCGCTGGTGCTGACCGGTCGGCGCCAGGAGCGCCTGGAGGCGCTGTGTGCGGAGCTGTCCAAGCAGACCGAAGTGCATGGCCTGGTACTCGATGTGCGTGACCGCAAGGCCATGGAAGCGGCCATCGAAGGCTTGCCGCCGACCTTTGCCAAGCTGCGCGGGCTGATCAACAACGCCGGCCTGGCCCTGGGGGCCGACCCGGCGCCCAAGTGCGACCTGGACGACTGGGAGACCATGGTCGACACCAACATCAAGGGCCTGATGTACAGCACCCGCCTGCTGCTGCCGCGCCTGATCGCCCACGGGCGTGGCGCGACGATCCTCAACGTCGGGTCGGTGGCGGGCAACTATCCGTACCCGGGCAGCCATGTGTATGGCGGTACCAAGGCGTTCGTCGGGCAGTTCTCGCTGAGCCTGCGCTGCGACCTGCAGGGCACGGGCGTGCGGGTCAGCAACATCGAGCCGGGGCTGTGCGAGAGCGAGTTCTCGCTGGTGCGCTTCGGGGGTGACAAGGCGCGCTACGACGCCACCTATGCCGGTGCCGAGCCGATCCAGCCGCAGGACATTGCCGAGACCATCTTCTGGATTCTCAACCAGCCGGCGCACATCAACATCAACAGCCTCGAGCTGATGCCGGTGAGCCAGGCGTGGGCGGGGTTCTCGATCGATCGTTCGAAGGGCTGAAGCGCCTTCCCGGACAGGCCAGCTCCCAGTGTGTTTGAAACAATCAATTAGCCTGGGAGCTGGCTTGCCAATCAGGGCGCCAAGGGCGTTATTCCAGGGCTTCCAGCGTCTTGGTGTTGCCCAGGCTGTTGATGATCTGGTCAATGCCTGCGACGAAGGCCTTATCCCGATCCGAGCCACCATCCAGGCCGGCCTTCACGATACTGAAGAGCTCCGCCCTGCCATCACTGAAGGCCTTCGAATGTTGGCCATCGCCATCGCGGGCGCTTTTCTCCCACTCCACCAGCTTGTCCGTGACTGATTTTTTCAACATGTCTCAACCCTCCGTGTTAGGTGAGTGTTGATGCTAGCCGGCAGGAATGAGCAAGGATACTGGTAGAAATAACAGGTCGGCGCCAGTCTGGTTGGGTTTGGCAGGTATCTGGCCGGTACGGATCGGCACTCTGCAGGAGCCGGCCTTGCCGGCGAAGACGTCAGACAGCGCGCTGCAACCCTTCCAGGCAGGTGGCCAGGTGGTACGGCGTGGTCGACGGCATATCGTGCCGGCTCACCGCGCCACTGGCGTCGCGGCATTCGTGCCAGCCGCCGTCATGCAGAAAGTTCTGCTGCAATGCCTGCAGTTGCGCCAGCACCTTGCCCGCGCTGTCGGGCCGCAGCGCCAACGCACGCAGGTATTCGGCCTGGGCCCAGATGCGCTGGGTGGCGTCACGCACGCTGCCGTCGACATTGAGCATCGCCAGCACCGCACCGTTCTTTACCCCCTGTTGCTCGGCATAGCCGAATGCGCGGCTCAACGAGCCATGCAGCGCGCCGCCGCGCAGCAGCGGTGAGGATTCGAGCAGATAGAACCACTCGAACTGGTGCCCGGGTTCGAACCAGTTATCCACAGCCCCGCGCGGTTTCTCCAGCATCACCCCATGTGCCGGGTCGATGAAGTGCGCCTGCATGGCCTCGGTGAGGTTCACCAGCGCGTCCTGTACCACCGCGTCGTGACGCACCGACAGGGTGGCGAGGAAGGCTTCGGCCAGGTGCATCAGCGGATTCTGCAACGGCCCGCTGCCCAGCGTCGACCAGTCTTCGGCCAGGCTCGCCTCGTACAGGCCGTGCTCGGTGGCAAAGCGCTCCAGCACCACTTCAAGGGCTGCATTCAAGGTCGACTCGGCCATTGCTTCGTTCACCTTGCCCCAGTAATGCGCGCAGGCGAACACGATGAAGGCGTGGGTGTAGAGGTCCTTGGTGCGGTCCAGCGGGTTGCCCTGGGCGTCGATGCTGTAGAACCAGCCGCCGTGCTCGGCGTCGTGAAAGTGGCGTTGCAGGGTGCGCAGCAGGGCGGCGGCACGTTCCGCGGCGCCAGGCTGCTCGATGCGGCTGCTGAACAGGTACAGCTGGCGCGCGCAGGCCATGGCACGGTAGCGCTGTACCGGCAGGGGCCGGTGCTGCGGGTCGAGGGCTTCGAATGGCAGGGCCATGTCCGCGTTCCAGCCCGGGCCTTGCCACAGCGGCACGATGCGCTGGGCGAAGTGCTGCTGGACGCTGTCGAGCAGGGCAGGGAGTTCAGGCTGGGCGGTACGAAGGTCGGGCATGGAGAGGCGTCGTCGCGGTGGGCGTTTGTGGCGCATGGTAGCAGGAATTGCGGTTCGGCTTGAGCACCCCTTCGCTGGCAAGCCAAGGGCTCAGCGCAGATCGCCGAGCCCTTGCCAGTACTTGGCCCCGACAAAGATGAAGCGCAACTGCTGGGTGATCTTCGCCTGCGCGCTCAACTGCCCCGGTACCGGCTCGGCCGGCGAGTCGATCAGCTCGGGCAGGGTGGCGAACACGGTCTTGACCACCAGGTCGGCCATCACCCCCAGTGCCGCGTCGTCCAGATGCCGCCAGCGCGGCATGCGTTTGAGGTCCGCCGCCAGGTCCGAGCTGATCCCTTCGCGCAGCTTGGCGATGGCCTGGCGCACCGGCTGCGAGCCACCGTACTGCTCGCGGGCCAGGAACAGGAACTGCGCCCGGTTGGCCGCCACCACATCGAGAAAGATGCGCACCGAAGCATCGGTGATGCCGCCCAGTTCGAATTCGTTGTGGCGCACCAGGCGGATGGTCTGGCGGAAGGTTTCGTCCACCTCGTTGACCAGTGCCAGCCCCAGCTGGTCCAGGTCGCAGAAGTGGCGGTAGAAGCCGGTGGGCACGATGCCGGCGGTCTTGGCTACCTCGCGCAGGCTGATGCTGCCGAAGCCTCGGCCGCTCTCCATCAGGTGGCGGGCGGCATCCAGCAGGGCCTGTCGGGTCCGTAGCTTTTGTTCGGCGCGCGGCAGCATGGCGAGTATCGGTTCACAGTCATACAGCCCTGCACTCTAGGGCCTGGGCCGCAAAAAACAAAGCCCGGTCGATGGACCGGGCTGTGGGCGCGGGCACTGGCGCATGGGCTCAGCTCGCGCGGCTGTTGCGTTCGATCAGACGGTCCGAGCCGCCTTCGGCGATGCGAGTGCTGCGTTCGACAAGGCGGTCGGAACCACCTTCGGCAACGCGGTTGCTGCGCTCGATCAGGCGGTCAGAACCGCCTTCGGCCAGGGTCTTGAGGGGCTGTGCAATGACGCTGGCGCTGTCGCGGGCTTCGGCCGAGAGGTTCTGTTCGGTGGCGGGTACGGCGAAGGCGTTGGCAGCCAGCAGGCTTAGGGCAAAACTGAGCAGCAATGGGCGTTTCATGATCTGGCGCTCCTTGGGAGGGCTGGTAAGTGGGTACGGCGCCAATGCTACGCTTGGGGGTCAGATAAAGAAGTTCATAAAGATAATGGTAACAATCGACGGCATTGATAGTCGGAAGTGTTAAGTGCCCTCAACGGGCATGGCTGTTCGCCATGCTGTCATCAGGAGATTCGTGCAATGACGCGCCCTGCCAAAATTCTCACCTGGACCTTCGCCACTGTGCTGTTGTTGCTGGCGGTCCTGATCATCGTCATCGCCACCTTCGACTGGAACCGCATCAAGCCCACCCTCAACGAAAAGGTCTCCGAGGCCTTGCACCGACCCTTTGCGATCAATGGCGACCTGGCCGTGCGCTGGCAGCGCGATCGCGACGAGGGCGGCTGGCGCGCCTGGGTGCCATGGCCGCGCTTCATCGCCCAGGACCTGACCCTGGGCAACCCCGAGTGGCTCAAGGCGCCGCAGATGGTCGGCCTGCAGCGCGTGGAGTTTCGCCTCTCGCCGCTGCCGCTGCTGGCCCAGCGCATCGTGATCCCGCGCATCGACCTGACCCTGCCGGTGGCCAGCCTCAAGCGCCTGGCCGATGGCCGCGCCAACTGGATATTCGATTTCGGGCCCAAGGACGAGAACGCCGAGCCGTCCAAATGGGTGCTGGATATCGGCGCCATCGGCTTCGACAAGGGCGAGGTGGCCTTCGACGACCAGACCCTCAAGACCGTGGTGAAGGTGCAGGTCGACCCGCTGGGCAAGCCCATCCCGTTCACCGACATCGTCGGCAAGGCCAGCGCCGACAAGGCGGCGAGCCAGGGCTCGGCGCCCCAGGACTACGCCTTCGGCTTCAAGGTCGACGGCCGCTACAAGGGCCAGCCGTTGAATGGCAGCGGCAAGATCGGCGGGCTGCTGGCACTGCAGGATGCCACGCAGCCGTTTCCGCTGCAGGCTGACGTGCGCATCGCCGACACGCGCGTCGCAGTGGCCGGCACCCTGACCGACCCGCGCAACCTTGGCGCGCTCGACCTGCGCCTGCGCCTGTCGGGCGCAAGCCTGGGCAATCTGTACCCGCTGACCGGCGTGACCCTGCCCGACTCGCCGGCCTATTCCACCGACGGCCACCTGATCGCCAAGCTGCACGAGCCGGGCGGGGCGGTGTTCCGCTACGAGGGCTTCAACGGCAAGATCGGCGACAGCGATATCCATGGCGACCTGGCTTTCGTCGCCAGCCAGCCGCGGCCAAAGCTCACCGGCAAGCTGGTGTCCAACCAACTGCTGTTCAAGGACCTTGGCCCGCTGATCGGCGCCGACTCCAACGCCGAACAGAAAGCCCGTGGTGGCGCGAGCAAGCAGCCGGCCGGCAAGGTGCTGCCGGTGGAGGAGTTTCGCACCGAGCGCTGGCGCACCATGGACGCCGACGTGAGCTTCAGCGGCAAGCGCATCGTGCACAGCGAAGAACTGCCCTTCAAGGACCTGGCCGCGCACTTCGTGCTCGATGACGGCGTGCTGCGCCTGGAGCCGCTGAGTTTCGGCGTGGCCGGCGGCAAGCTGGATGCGCAGATCCGCCTGGATGGCCGCGCGGTGCCGATGCAGGGGCGTGCGCGCCTGAGTGCGCGCAACTTCAAGCTCAAGCAGCTGTTCCCCACCTTCGAACCGATGAAGACCAGCTTCGGTGCGCTCAATGGCGATGCCGACATCAGTGGCCGCGGCAACTCGGTGGCGGCCTTGCTCGGCACCTCCAATGGCGACCTGCGGCTGCTGATCAACGATGGCGCGATCAGCCGTGGCCTGATGGAGATCGCCGGGCTCAACGTGGGCAACTACGTGGTGGGCAAGCTGTTTGGCGACAACGAGGTGAAGATCAACTGCGCGGCGGCGGACTTCGGCATCAAGGACGGCCTGGCCAGTACGCGCCTGTTCGTGTTCGACACCGAGAACGCGATCATCTACATCGATGGCACGGCCAACTTCGCCACCGAGCAACTGGACCTGAAGATCAACCCCGAGTCCAAGGGCCTGCGCCTGTTCTCGCTGCGCTCGCCGTTGTACGTGCGCGGGCCGTTCGCCAAGCCGAGTGCAGGCGTGCAGGCAATTCCGCTGGCGTTGCGCGGGGCCGGGATGGTGGCGTTGGGGGTGGCGGTAGCGCCGGCGGCGGCGTTGCTGGCGCTGGTGGCGCCCAGCGGCGGGGACGAGAACCAGTGCACGCCGTTGCTGGAGCAGATGCGTTCGGGCAAGGCGCCCAAGACCGTCAAGGCTGGCTGAAAAAGCTTTGCCGGTAAGGCGGCTCCTGTAGGAGCCGGCCTTGCCGGCGAAGGGGGCGCTACGTTTACAGCCCTTTGAGCAGATCCGCCATATCGTCCGCGTGCTCTTCTTCCTGGGCCAGGATGTCTTCGAAGATGCGCCGGGTGGTCGGGTCGCTGTCACCGATGTACTGGATGATCTCGCGGTAGCTGTCGATGGCGATGCGCTCGGCGACCAGGTCTTCGAGCACCATTTCCTTGAGGGTCTTGCCTGCCACGTACTGCGCGTGGGAGTTCTTGCTCAGGTTGTCGGGGTTGAAGTCCGGTTCGCCGCCCAACTGCACGATGCGCTCGGCCAGCTTGTCGGCGTGCTCCATCTCCTGGTTGGCGTGCTCCAGGAACTCTTCGGCGGCCACGTTGGCCTTGATCCCCTCGGCCATGAAGTAGTGGCGTTTGTAGCGCAGTACGCACACCCACTCGGTGGCCAGCGACTCGTTCAGCAGGCGCAGGATCTTTTCGCGGTCGGCGGTGTAGCCTTCGGTCACCGCACCGTCTTCCACGTGCTGGCGGGCGCGGTGGCGCAGGGTTTGTACATCGGTCAGTTCAACGTTGCTCATCATGTTCTCCAAGCTGAAAACGGGGTTTCACGCTCTGACGGCGCGTCGGGTGCACAGTGTGTGATTGATTGGCGCGCTAAAAGTTTTACGCGCCGGGAAGGGCCTGTTCGTCCTTCTGGCGTTGCTCGCACGTCTTGAAGCCCTTGGCATCCACATGCCCGGTGGCATCGAAACGCACGTAGTAAGCCTGTTGCTTGCCTTCATGGTTTAGCACGTAGTTGTTGCATGTGCCGCCGTGGGGCAGGTCGATGACGGAGGAAGGGCTGCCGCCGATGGCGATCACCTGCTGCATGGTCATGCCGTTGCCCACCTGCTTGACCAGCGGCTGTTCGCGGTAGGTCACGTAGTCCACAGGGTTTTCAGGGCGGTTGCTGCCGCAGCCTACCAGGGTGGCGCTTGCCAGCAGGGCTGCCAGGGCGTGCTTGTACATGGTCTCGCTCCCTTGTGAAGGCCGTCATGGCCTGATAAGGGTTGGAACCGCAGCGCACGCCGGGAGTTCGATTGCAGTTGCCATTGTTGTGCCTGTAGGGTGGTGCGCACTGCCACGGATCGGGAGGGGCCGCCATGTCGCAAGCGCTTGCAACGCGTTATCCACTGGTACTGGTGCCGGGCATGCTCGGCTTCGTGCGCCTGGTGCTGTACCCGTACTGGTTCGGCATTGTCGCGGCCCTGCGCCGGGGCGGGGCCACGGTGTTCCCGGTGCAGGTCTCGCCGGTCCACGGCAACGAGGTGCGCGGTGAACAGCTGCTGCGCATCATCGACGACCTGCGCCGCCGCACCGGCGCCGACAAGGTTCACCTGCTGGGCCACAGCCAGGGTGCGCTGACCGCCCGTTATGCGGCGGCCAGGCGCCCGGAATGGGTGGCCTCGGTCACCTCCATCGCGGGCCCCAACCATGGCTCCGAACTGGCCGACTACCTGGACAAGCACTACCCCGGCGATTCCGTCCGCGGGCGCCTTCTCAAACTGGTGCTGCACGGGCTGGCACGGCTGATGGGCTGGCTGGAAACCGGCTGGCGCGGGGCAGGCCTGCCCATCGACGTGCACGCCTCGCACCAGTCGCTGACGTTCGAGGGCGTGGCCCTGTTCAACCAGCGTTATCCACAGGGCCTGCCGCTGACCTGGGGTGGCCAGGGGCCGGCCGAGGTCGACGGGGTGCGCTACTACTCGTGGTCGGGCACCTTGCAGCCGGGCATCACCGACAGCGGGCGCAACCGCTTCGATGGCAGCAACCGCTTCTGCCGCCTGTTCGCGCGCACCTTCGTGCGTGAACCGGGCCAGTGCGACGGCATGGTCGGGCGGTTCAGCTCGCACCTGGGCCAGGTGATCGGCGACGACTACCCGCTGGATCACCTGGATATCGTCAACCAGTCACTCGGTGCGGTGGGCAAGGGCGCCGACCCGGTACGGCTGTTTACCGAGCACGCGGCGCGTCTGAAGGCGGCGGGGCTTTGAGGCGGCGCAGCGGGGTGGTCCAGCGTTCGGCCAGAATCACCCCGGCCAGGGTCAGCACGCCGCCCACCAGGTGATACGGCGCCAGGCGCTCGTCGAGCACCAGTGCCGCGATCACCGCGGTCAGCGCCGGCAGCAGGTTGAAGAACAGCGTGGTGCGGCTGGGCCCCAGGCGCACCACCGCCTGCATCCACACCAGTGGCGCCACGATCGAGGCCAGCACGCAGGCGTAGAGCACCAGGCCGATGTTGTCCACGCTCAGCCCGGCCTTGGGCGAGAACAGGTACAGCGGCAACAGCACCACGATCGCCACCAGCACCTGCAGGTACAGCAGTTGCAGCGGCGGCAGGCGCAGTTGCCACTTTTTCAGCAGGGTGCTGTACACCGCATAGGCCAGGGTGGCGATCAGCATCATCGCGTCTCCCAGGTTCAGGCCGTGGGCCAGCAGCGCGGCCGGGTCGCCGCCGGACACCACCACCAGCACCCCGGCGAACGACACCAGTGCACCCAGCAGCGCGCCGGCGCTCAGGCGCTGGCCCAGGGTGGCGATGGCCAGGGCCAGCGACATCAGCGGCATCAGCGACAGGATGATGCCCATGTTGGTGGCGCTGGTGATGGCGGCGGCAAAGTACGCCAGGCTCTGGTACACCGCCATGCCCAGCACCCCGAGGATGATGATCTTGCCCAGGTGCGGGCGGATCGCCGCGCGGTTGCGCAGCACTGCCCGCAGCAGGAACGGGCTGAGCAGCAGGCCGGCGAGCACCCAGCGGTAGAAGCCGATCTCGGCAGGGAAGATGGCGCCGACGGCCAGCTTGTTGACCACGGTGTTGCCGGCCCAGATCAGAATGGCCAGCAGGGGGAACGCATAATTCATGCAACAGGGACTCTTTGAAGATGACGGCGGTCATTATCCGCCTGTCTGTCTGGATGTTTATACTGCGATCCAGACAACCCGCCCATTGATCCAGACAGCATTCGACCGACAGCATGGCACGCAAATACCTCGACATCCCGCAGCTGGACGCGCTACCGGCACCGGTGTACTTCCGCTATGACGAGTTCGGCGCCGACACCCACAGCGCCGCGCACCGTCACGCCTGGGGCCAGCTCAACTACACCGCCCACGGGGTGATGCAGCTGGAGATCGACGGCCGGCGCTTCTTCTCGCCGCCCAACTACGCGGTATGGGTGCCGCCGGACACCGAGCATGGTTGCTACAACCCCCAGGCCGTGGTGTACCGCTCGGTGTACATCACCCGCGAGCTGAGCCAGAGCCTGCCTGCGCAGCCGTGCAGCCTGGTGATCAGCGACATCCTCAAGGCCATCCTCGGCGATTTTGCCCGGCGCGACGTCAAGGTACCGCGCACCGATGCCGACCAGCGCCTGGCCCAGGTGCTGGTGGACCAGTTGCACTGCGCCCCGGTGCACACCGGCTACCTGCCGTACGCCCAGGGCCCGGGCCTGCGCAGCGTGCTGCAGGCCCTGCAGCGCAACCCTGGGGACAACCGTCCGCTGGGCGACTGGGCGGCCAGCGTACATGTGAGCGAGCGCACCCTGGCCCGCCAGTTCATCCGCGAGCTGGGTATCAGCTTTGGCGAATGGCGCCAGCGTATGCGGTTTCTGCGGGCCATCGAGGCCCTGGAGGGCGAGCAGAGCATCCAGCAGATCGCCTTCGACCTGGGCTACGGCAGCCCATCGGCTTTTATCGCGATGTTCCAGCGCCAGGCCCAGTGCACCCCGGAGCAGTACCGACGCCAGGCGCGCCGCGGCTGACAGGGGTTTGTAAAAATTCTTGTCTACACTGGTGTCGAGGCTGCGCGGATGGCGTGGCGACCAGGAGAATGCCCCATGAAAATGTTGCGTGTGCCGTTGCTGCTGCTTGGCGTCCTGATGTGTTCGCAGGGGTTCGCCGCCACCGCACAGCAGGAGAAGATGAAGACCTGCAATGCCGACGCCACCTCCCAGGCGCTCAAGGGTGACGCGCGCAAGGCGTTCATGAGCACCTGCCTGAAAAAGGCCGAGCCCGCGACCCAGCAGGAGAAGATGAAGACCTGCAATGCCGACGCCACCACCCAGGCGCTCAAGGGCGACGAGCGCAAGGCGTTCATGAGTACCTGCCTGAAGAAGAAATGAGCCCCCGCTGAGGCTCAGTCGCGTGCCGGCAGGCCCACATACACCAGCCGGTCCACGCCCTCGCCAAGGAAGAACGAGAACGGCCGCCCCAGTGCGTCCATGCGCTGGTTGCACTCGGCGTGCAGTTCCCGGGCACGCGCATGGGTCATCTCGGCCATCGGCGCCGATACCAGTGGCGGGCCGATCACGAAGTGCAGGTGAATGTTGTCGGGGTTCAGGTAGTCGAGCCAGTTGCGGGTGCTGAACGCCACCTGCAGGGTGCCGTTATCGACCAGTCGGCGCAGCGCCGCGTCTTCGAACTGCAGGTGCACTGGCACCTGGGCGGCCTGGAAGTCGCGGTTGCGCACGTGCAGCAGGCCCTGACGGCCCGAGCCGAGCTCGCCTGGCCCGGTGGCGAGCATGTAGAACGGCAGTGTCGGAGTCATGCCGGCCTCCAGGGTGCAGAGCATCTGGTCATCGGCCTGCGGCAGCACCTTGAGGTAGGGGTTGCTGTGCGGCGGGGTACCGATGCCCTGGCCAAGGGCAATGTGCAGGTTCTGCGGGATCAGCACGGTGGTGTCGAAGTGACGCGGCGGCGCGCCGGTGCCCTGGCGCTGGCCGGTCAGCCCCTGGGCCTGGTCGGCGTCGAAACGCAGCTTCATGTTCAGGGTCACCGCATTGCGTGCCGGGATGATGGCTTCGAACACCTCGCGAATCTCGTCCAGCTGCTGTGGGCTCAGTGAGTCGTCCGTCAGGCGCAGGTGCACCACCTTGTCGTTGTACTCGTCCATCTCCATCACCAGGCTGTCGGTGGGGATGTGGTGCGCGGCCAGCAGCGCGAAGATCGATTCGCGGTAGCTGTAATGCACGTCCCGGCTGTAGTACAGGTCGCCCACCGGCGCCTGGAAGTGCAGCACCAGAAAGTCCTTGTCACAGCCTGCGAGCAACAGCGCGAGCGCGCACAGCAGTACCTTACGCATGGGGTTCCTTGGCCGTGTCGGCGTGTTCCTGCAGCGGCAGCAGGCGAGGCTGCCACAGGCGCAGGGTTTCGATGAGTGTGGGCCGACCATTGACGCTAAGAATGATGGCCACGCCCCGGCTGAACATCACCTCCACCTCGTTGTGCGGGTCGGTCTTTTCCTCGATGTCCTCCAGCGGCATGTGAACCGCGATGCCCTGGATGCGGTGGTGTATTTCGCCGAAGTGCTGCAGCGAGTAGCCCCAGGTGTCCAGCGGGCCTTGCAGGCGGTACACCGCGGCGCGCTTGCCGGTGACGTGGGCCAGTTTCTTCCAGGGCAGGTCGGTGGTGCCGACCAGCTTGCGCAGCATGTAGGCCGGGCCGCCGAGAAACGCCAGGGCCTCGCGCTCGCCGTCGTTCAGCTGGCGTATCGGGGTGGCGCGGCGCAGGTACCTGACGCGGTTGAGCCAGGTCATGAAGAACGTCCAGAAGATCGGCGTGATGCGCCAGACAATCAGCACGCAGAGAATCGGCACCAGTATTTCGAGGATATCTTTTTCGCGCATGCACGCTCCTGCGATTGCGCATGGGCGCGCGGTCATTCCGTGAGGGCGGGCATCATAGAAAGATTGCCCTGGCAACGCCAGCGCGCCGAGCCCCGCGTGCCCCTATGCCTGCTCGTAGAAGGCTGGCAGACTGCCGTCTTTGTGGTCTTTCTGCCTCCGAGGTTGTATGACATTTACCCAGCGCCAGATCGTCCTGGCGAGTTGGCTCATCGTGTTCACCGGGTTGCTGCTGGCGCTGCCGCTCAAGTTGCTGCCCAGCCTGCTGGCCGGCCTGCTGGTGTTCGAGCTGGTCAACATGCTCACGCCCAAGCTGCAGCACCTGATTGCCGGGCAGCGTGCGCGCTGGGTGGCGGTGGCGTTGCTGGGCACGCTGATCGTGAGCGTGCTGAGCCTGCTGTTTGCCGGGGCCATCAGCTTTCTGCTGCACGAGGCGGAGAATCCCGGCGCGTCGCTGGACAAGTTCATGCTGCTGGTGGACCAGGCGCGCGGGCAGTTGCCGCCGTTCATCGACGCCTACCTGCCGGCCAGTGCGGCGGAGTTCAAGGTGGCCATCGGCGAATGGTTGCGCACCCACCTGGCCGACCTGCAACTGGTGGGCAAGGGCGCGGCGCACATGTTCGTGACCTTGCTGATCGGCATGATCCTGGGCGCCATCGTGGCCTTGCAGCGCATCCCCGACCTGACCCAGCGCAAACCGCTGGCCGCGGCCTTGTTCGAGCGCCTGTCGCTGCTGGTGCAGGCGTTTCGCAACATCGTGTTCGCGCAGATCAAGATCTCGCTGCTCAACACCGCCTTTACCGGGGTATTCCTGGCGGTGGTGCTGCCGCTGTTCGGGGTGCACCTGCCGCTGACCAAGACGCTGATCGTGCTGACCTTCCTGCTGGGGCTGCTGCCGGTGATCGGCAACCTGATGTCCAACACGCTGATCACCATCGTCGGCCTGTCGCTGTCGATCTGGGTGGCGGTGGCGGCGCTGGGCTACCTGATCGTGATCCACAAGGTCGAGTACTTTCTCAATGCGCGCATCGTGGGCGGGCAGATTCGCGCCAAGTCGTGGGAACTGCTGCTGGCGATGCTGGTGTTCGAGGCGGCGTTCGGCTTGCCGGGCGTGGTCGCGGGGCCGATCTACTATGCGTACCTGAAGAGCGAGTTGCGCCGGGCCGAGCTGGTGTAAGGCCGACGGGCCTCTTCGCCAGCCTTGCTGGCGACGAGGCCAACTCATTTCTGTGGATAAGTGACCGCTTCCACCCGATCCAGCCCCGCACCCATGAAGAACGTATAAGGCCGCCCGAGCTTCATCTGCTCGGCGTAGCACTGGCTGTTCAGGGCCTTGACCCGATAGTCGATCTGGTAGGCACGCATCAGCTCGTGCTCGCCCAGGTCCGCCAGCTTGAACGCGATGCTCAGGCTCTTGCGGTTCTGCTCGTCAGCCGGCAGCAGCGCGAGTTCACCCTTGTCGACCTGCTGCTGCAGGCTGGCCTGCTTGAAGCGGTAGCGGGCACTCACCTTCCACAGGCTGAAGGCATTCGCTTCGCCTGTTTCGGCAAACTCCAGCACCACCCGCTGCGGGTCATCGCCCTTGGCCGCGTAGACGTCGGTCATGCCCGGGTAATACTGGCGCGGGCTGATGTACAGCAGGCAACTGACCTCGGCCTGCACCTGTTCGTTGACATCCATCGTGGTGCCCGGCCATTGCTCCGGCATCGCGGCCACCGTGCTCACTTCGTCGCCCGGTTCGGCGGGCAGGGTGAACGAGGCGGGCATCGCCTCCAGGGCCTGCAGCTGGCTTGGGGTCAGGCGCTGGCGCTCGGCGGCGGTGGGTTGCAGGGTGACTTCGATAGCGAAGGTGACAGCGTTGCGCGCCTGCACGATGTCCTCGAACAGCCCGCGCAAGGCGGCCTGCTGCTGTTCATCCAGCGGTTGCAGCAGCACCACATGCACCAGGCGCTTGTCCTCGGCATCCACGTCGAAACGCAGGCGCTTGGGGTCGACCTGGCGCTGTTCGAGGGCCTCGCCGATCATCTGCAGGTTGATCGGGTCCAGGCCCCAGCGGGCGGTGCCGACGTCGGTCTGAAAGCGCACGCTCATGAATGTTTCATCGCCGCAGCCGCCCAGCAGCAGCGCGCTCGACAGTGCCAGGGTTCTGGCCAGGTTCATTGGGTTTCTTCCTTGTAGGTCACCGATTCGAGCCGGTCCAGGCCGTCCCCGACCCGAAAGCTCAGGGGGCGTGGCAAGTGATTGGCAGCGCTTTCGCACGAATGGATCAGCTGCGAAGCATTGGGTTGCAACGGAAAACTGCGGTACAGCCGCTGTTGCCCCAGGTCCGAAAAGCCCAGCATCACCACCAGTGGGTCCACCGACAGGTAGTTCGGCTCGACGAGCCACAGTTCGCCTTTGTCGATCCTGCCTTGCAGGCCGGCGTCGGTCAGCCGGTAATGCGCCGGGTAGTGCGCTTCGCCCAGCTCGACGCTGACCTGATTGGCCGTGTCCAGCGTCATCTGCCACAGGCCGGTGATGCCTTCCGGCAACGGCTTTACCGGCAGCGCCTGCAGTTGGCAGGTGACCTTGGAGTTGATGCGTTCGGTCACGTCCCGCGGCACGTTGTCGTCGTCCCTGGGCATCAGCGCCATGGTCAGCACCGTCGGGCTGAGCTCCAGCGGGATCAACAACGGTTGCGGCAGCGCGTCGATCCGCTGGCGCTCTGCCGCGCTCAGGGCCTGGCGTTGCTCGGGGGTGATGTCCAGGGTGAGTTCGATCTGCAGCGTGTTCGCCGCGCGTACCTGCAGGATCTCGTCGAACGGTTCGCGCAACGCCTTGCGCTGCGCCTCGCCCAGCGGCTGCAGTTCCCTCACGTACACCAGGTGTTGGTCTTCGAGGTCGACCCGCCAGCGCAGGCTTTTCGGGTCGATCTGGCGTTGCACCAGGGCCTCGTCGATCATCTGCTGCTTGCGCGCGTCCAGGCCGGTGCCCGAGGACCCGGCCGAGTCCTCGAAGCGCAGGGTCATCAGGTCGTCGTTGCAACCGGCCAGCAGCAAGGCGCTGATCAGCGCCAGGGGTTTGAAACTCATCTGTTCACGTCCTTGTGGGGCGGCGGGCTAGCCGTAACGCTTGCGGGCTTCGATCGCCAGGCCGCTACCGATGCTGCCGAAGATGTTGCCCTCGACGTGGCGCGCGTTGGGCAGCATGGCCGCCACGCTCTGGCGCAGTGCAGGGATGCCGCTGGAGCCGCCGGTGAAGAATACCGTGTCGACCTGCGCCACCCCTACACCGGCCTTGTTCAGCAGCTCGCCGACGCTGCCACGCACACGTTCGAGCAGGCTGTCGATGGACGCCTCGAACAGCGCACGGGTCAACTCCACACTCAGATCGGGCTGCACGCGCTTGAGGTCGACCAGGCGGCTGTCGCTGTGGGTCAGCTCGATCTTGGTGGCTTCCACTTCCATCGCCAGCCAGTGCCCGGCGCGCTGTTCGATCAGCTTGAACAGACGGTCGATGCCGTCGGTGTCCTCGATGTCGTAGCGCATGCTGCCCAGCGCCAGCTGGGATTTCTGCGAGTACACCGAGTTGATGGTGTGCCAGGTGGCCAGGTTCATGTGGTGGCTGGTGGGCATGAAGGCACCGCTTTTCATGCGGCTGCCATAGCCGAACAGCGGCATCACGCCCTGCAGGCTCAGCTGCTTGTCGAAGTCGGTACCGCCGATGTGCACGCCACCGGTGGCCAGGATGTCGGCGTGGCGGTCATCGAGCATGTGGCGCTCGGGGGCCAGGCGTACCAGCGAGAAGTCCGAGGTACCACCGCCGATGTCGACGATCAGCACCAGCTCTTCGCCCTGGATGCTCGACTCGTAGTCGAAGGCTGCGGCGATGGGTTCGTACTGGAACGACACGTCCTTGAAGCCGATCTTCTTCGCCACCTCGGCCAGGGTGTCTTCGGCCTCCTGGTCGGCGGCCTGGTCGTCGTCGACGAAATGCACCGGGCGGCCCAGCACCACCTCGTCGAAGTCGCGCCCGGCATTGGCCTCGGCACGCTTCTTCAGCTCGCCGATGAACATGCCCAGCAGGTCCTTGAACGGCAGCGCGGTGCCCAGCACGCTGGTGTCGTGCTTGATCAGCTTGGAGCCCAGCAGGCTCTTGAGCGAGCGCATCAGGCGGCCTTCGTAGCCCTCCAGGTACTCGTGCAGGGCCAGCCGGCCATAGACCGGGCGCCGCTCCTCGATATTGAAGAACACCACCGAGGGCAAGGTGATCTTGCCGTCTTCCAGGGCAATCAGCGAATCCACGCCGGGACGGTGCCAGCCGACGGTGGAATTGGAGGTGCCGAAGTCGATACCGCAGGCGCGGGCCGGGGATGCGTGACTCATGGGTGTGCTTCCGGGGGAAAAACGGCCGCGCAGTTTATGCCAGCCATCGGCAGAATCAAGACCGAATATCTGCTCGACAGCAATCCTTTGTCCGACTTGAAAGGCTATGCTTGACCCCAATCTTCACAGCAGTGATGCATTCGATAACCGATGGTGAATCGTAAAGATGGACTTCAAAGACTATTACAAGATCCTTGGCGTAGAGCCCACGGCGGATGAAAAGGCGATCAAGACCGCCTACCGCAAGCTTGCGCGCAAGTATCACCCGGACGTCAGCAAAGAGCGCGACGCCGAAAACCACTTCAAGGAAGTGAACGAGGCCTATGAGGCCCTGAGCAGCCCTGAAAAGCGCGCCGAATACGACGAGCTGCGCAAGTACGGCCAGCACGGCCGGCCCTTCCAGGGCCCGCCGGGCTGGGAAAGCCGTGGCGGTGGCGGTGGCGGTGCCGACTTTGGCGGCGGCGACTTCTCGGACTTCTTCAGTTCCATTTTCGGCTCGGCCGGACGTGGCAACGGCAACCCCTTTGGCCGTGGCCAGCAACGCAGTGCCGGTCGGCGAGGGCAGGACGTGGAAATGGAACTGGCGATTTTCCTCGAGGAAACCCTGGCCAACGAGTCGAAGAAGATCAGCTTCCAGGTGCCGCAGTACAACGCGGCCGGGCAGCGCACGGGCGACACCACCAAGACCCTCAACGTCAAGATCCCTGCCGGGGTGACCGACGGCGAGCGCATCCGCCTCAAGGGCCAGGGTGCACCGGGCGTGGGCGGCGGCGCCAATGGCGACCTGTACCTGATCATTCGCCTGGCACCCCACCCGCTGTTCGATGTCGAAGGTCATGACCTGATCATCACCGTGCCGCTGGCACCGTGGGAGGCTGCGCTGGGCACCAAGGTCGAGATGCCGACCCTGACCGGCAAGGTCAACCTGACCATCCGCCCCGACAGCCAGAGCGGCCAGCGCCTGCGCATCAAGGGCATGGGCCTGAGCAACAAGCAGGGCCAGCGTGGCGACCTGTATGCGCAGCTGAAGGTGGTGATGCCGACGCAATCGAGCGCCGAAGCCCGCGAACTGTGGACCAAACTGTCGGAGAAGGCCGGGTTCAACCCGCGAACTCAATGGAGTAAGTGACCATGAGCAGTACCCTGATCGTTCAACTGGACATGCGAACCCTTTGTCAGGAGGCCGATGTACCGGCAGCCTACGTGATCGAGATCGTCGAGCACGGCATCGTTGAACCTTCGGGGCGAACGCCGGAGGAATGGGTGTTCGACGACCGTGCCCCGGTGCTGGCCAAGCGCGCGGCCAAGCTGCACCAGGAGCTGGAACTGGAGTGGGAAGGGGTGGCGCTGGCGCTGGAGCTGCTGGAGGAAGTGAAGCAGTTGCGCAGTGAGAATTCGATGTTGAAGCAGCGCCTGGGCAGGTTTGTGCAAGGCTGACTGACGCCTTCGCCGACAACGCCGGCTCCAGTGTAGGAGCCGGCCTTGCCGGCGAAGGCCGCGGCTCAATCCCTGGGCTCTGCCCCCGGTGCCAGCATCAGTTGCATGAAGGTCAGATCCAGCCACTTGCCGAACTTCACCCCCACCTGCGGCATCTGTCCGTTCAAGGTGAAGCCCAGCCGCTCGTGCAGGCGGATCGACGCCGTATTGCCGCTCTCGATCGCCGCCACCATCACATGCTTGCCACAGCCCCTGGCACGCTCGATCAGCGCCTGCATCAGCAACGGCCCCAGGCCCTGGCCGCGCTGGTCGCTGCGGATGTACACCGAATGCTCCACGGTGTGGCGAAACCCCTCGAACGGGCGCCAGTCGCCGAACGAGGCATAGCCCAGCACGTCCCCTGCCTCATTCACCGCCACCAGAATCGGATAACCCTGCCCCTGGCGCGCCGCGAACCACGCCTGGCGATTGCCCAGGTCGACCGTCTGCTCGTTCCAGATCGCCAGGGTGTTGAGCACCGCGTCGTTGTAGATATCACGGATGGCCGGCAGGTCGGCGTGCACGGCGTCGCGGATGTGATTCATGACAGGCTCTCGAAACGGGACAGGCGCACAGATTAAATCGTAACCAGGCCGCGTACACCTTCGGCCTCCATGTTTTCCCCGCGGCCCTGCTGCACGATCTCGCCGCGGGACATCACCAGGTACTGGTCGGCCAGTTCGGCGGCAAAGTCGTAGAACTGCTCCACCAGCAGAATCGCCATGTCGCCACGCGCGGCCAGTTGGCGGATCACCGCACCGATCTCCTTGATCACCGATGGCTGGATGCCTTCGGTGGGCTCGTCGAGGATCAGCAGGCGCGGGCGGCTGGCCAGGGCGCGGCCGATGGCCAGTTGCTGTTGCTGGCCACCGGACAGGTCGCCGCCGCGGCGGTGTTTCATCTGCAGCAGTACCGGGAACAGTTCGTAGATGAAGGCCGGCACCTCCCGCGCCTGGCTGGCGCCGAAGCGTGACAGGCCCATCAGCAGGTTCTCCTCCACCGTCAGGCGCGGGAAGATCTCGCGGCCCTGGGGCACGTAGGCGATTCCGGCGTGCACGCGCTGGTGCGGCTTGAGCGTGGTGATGGCCTGGCCCTCCCAGTGCACGCTGCCTTCGCGGGCGGGCAGCAGGCCCATCAGGCAGCGCAGCAGGGTGGTCTTGCCCACGCCGTTGCGGCCCAGCAGGCAGGTGACCTCACCGACCTTGGCCTGGAACGACAGGCCACGCAGGATGTGGCTGCCGCCGTAGTACTGGTGCAGGGTGTCGATTTTCAGCATGTACCTTGTCCTTTTTTGTCTGTACCGGCCTCTTCGCCGGCAAGGCCGGCGCCTACCAGAGCCGCGGTGTCTCTGTAGGAGCCGGCGTTGCCGTCGAAGCTTTTCAGCGCCCCAGATAAACCTCGATCACCCGATCATCGGCCTGCACCTGTTCCAGCGAACCCTCTGCCAGCACGCTGCCCTGGTGCAGCACCGTCACATGGTCGGCAATGCTGCCGACAAACCCCATGTCGTGCTCCACCACCATCAGCGAATGCCGGCCGGCCAGGCTTTTGAACAGCTCGGCGGTGAATTCGGTCTCGGCGTCGGTCATGCCCGCCACCGGTTCGTCCAGCAGCAGCAACTGCGGGTCCTGCATCAGCAGCATGCCGATCTCCAGAAACTGCTTCTGCCCATGGGACAGCAACCCCGCCGGGCGCTGCGCCGACCCGGTCAGGCGAATGGTCTGCAGCACCTGGTCGATACGGTCGCGCTGTTCGCCGCCGAGTCTTGCGCACAGGCTGGCCCACACCGACTTGTCGGCCTTCTGCGCCAGTTCCAGGTTTTCGTACACGCTCAAGGCCTCGAACACCGTCGGCTTCTGGAACTTGCGCCCGATGCCGGCCTGGGCGATCTGCACCTCGCTCATGCGTGTCAGGTCCAGGGTCTCGCCGAACCAGGCCTTGCCGGTGGTGGGGCGGGTCTTGCCGGTGATCACGTCCATCAGCGTGGTCTTGCCCGCCCCGTTGGGCCCGATGATGCAGCGCAACTCGCCCACGCCGATGTACAGGTTCAGCGCATTCAGCGCCTTGAAACCGTCGAAGCTCACGCTGATGTCCTCCAGCGTCAGCACCGTGCCGTGGCGCACGTCCAGCCCCGGCTGGCGTGCCTGGCCCAGGCCGATGGCATCGCGACCGCTGCCGGCGTCGATGATCGGTTCGAGCATGAACTCGGGGTGTACGGCAGGCAGCGGTACGCTTCTCATTGTTCACCCCTTTTCTTCAGCAGACCGACCACGCCCCTGGGCAGGTAAAGCGTTACCAGAATGAACAGCGCACCGAGAAAGAACAGCCAGAACTCGGGGAACGCCACGGTGAACCAGCTCTTCATGCCATTGACCACGCCGGCGCCCAGCAACGGCCCGATCAGCGTGCCGCGCCCGCCCAGGGCTACCCACACGGCGGCCTCGATGGAGTTGGTGGGCGACATCTCGCTGGGGTTGATGATGCCCACCTGCGGCACGTACAGCGCACCTGCCAGGCCGCACAGCACGGCGCTCAGCACCCACACGAACAGCTTGAAGCCGCGCGGGTCGTAGCCGCAGAACATCAGGCGGTTCTCGGCGTCGCGCAGCGCCGTGAGCACGCGCCCGAACTTGCTGCGCGCCAGGCGCCAGCCCAGGTACAGGCTGCCCGCCAGCAAGGCCACGGTGAGCAGGAACAGCACCGCGCGGGTGCCCTGGGCGGTGATCTCGAAACCCAGGATGCTGCGAAAGTTGGTGAAGCCGTTGTTGCCGCCAAAGCCGGTCTCGTTGCGAAAGAACAGCAGCATGCCGGCAAAGGTCAGGGCCTGGGTCATGATCGAGAAGTACACGCCCTTGATCCGCGAACGGAACGCGAAGTAGCCGAACACCAGCGCCAAAAGCCCCGGCGCCAGCACCACCAGGCACAGTGCCCAGGCAAAGTGCTGGGTGCCGGCCCAGTACCACGGCAGCTCGCTCCACGACAGAAAGGTCATGAACGCCGGCAGGCCGTCGCCGGCCGCTTCGCGCATCAGGTACATGCCCATGGCGTAGCCGCCCAGGGCGAAGAACAGGCCATGGCCCAGCGACAGCAACCCGGCGTAGCCCCACACCAGGTCCAGTGCCAGGGCTACGATGGCGTAGCACAGGATCTTGCCCACCAGGGTCAGGGTGTAGGCCGACACCTGCAGGCTGTGGCCGGCTGGCAGCAACGACAGCAGTGGCAGGGCGATCAGCACCAGCAGCACCAGGGCGCCGACGGCCAGGGTCAGGCGCGGGCCGGCCTTTTGTGTAGCAGTGACAAGCAGTGGCTGGTTCATCAGTCGATTACCCGTCCCTTGAGGGCGAACAGGCCTTGCGGACGCTTCTGGATGAACAGAATGATCAGCGCAAGGATGAGGATCTTGCCGAGCACCGCACCGATCTGCGGCTCCAGCAACTTGTTGGCTATGCCCAGGCCGAACGCGGCCCACAGGCTGCCGGCCAGTTGCCCGACGCCACCGAGCACCACCACCAGGAACGAGTCGATGATGTAGCTCTGGCCCAGGTCCGGGCCGACGTTGCCGATCTGGCTCAGGGCCACACCGCCAAGGCCGGCGATACCCGAACCCAGGCCGAAGGCGAGCATGTCCACGCGCCCGGTGGGCACGCCGCAGCAGGCGGCCATGTTGCGGTTCTGGGTGACGGCGCGCACGTTCAGGCCCAGGCGGGTGCGGTTGAGCAGCAGCCAGGTGAGCAGCACCACGCACAGGGCGAAACCGATGATCACGAGGCGGCTGTAGGGCAGCACCAGGTTGGGCAGTACCTGCAGGCCGCCGGAGAGCCAGGCCGGGTTGGCCACCTCGACGTTCTGCGCGCCGAACAGCAGGCGGATGGCCTGGATCAGGATCAGGCTGATGCCCCAGGTGGCCAGCAGGGTTTCCAGCGGGCGCCCGTACAGGTGGCGGATCACCGTGCGTTCGAGCAGCATGCCGACCCCGGCACTCACACCGAAGGCCACCGGCAGTGCCAGCAGCGGGTAGAAGTCCAGCGCGCCGGGGGCGTAGCGCTGCACCAGCACTTGCACCACGTAGGTGCTGTAGGCGCCGAGCATCAGCATTTCGCCGTGGGCCATGTTGATCACCCCCAGCAGGCCGAAGGTGATCGCCAGGCCCAGGGCTGCCAGCAGCAGGATCGAACCCAGCGACAGCCCGCTGAAGGCCTGGCCGAGCAGCTCGCCGATCAGCAGCTTGCGCTTGACCTGGGCCAGGCTGGTTTCGGCGGCGGTGCGCACCGTGGGGTCGGTTTCCACACTGGGGTCGAGCAGGCTTTCGAGGCGGGTGCGGGCCATCGGGTCGCCGGTTTCGCCCAGCAGGCGCACGGCGGCCAGGCGTACGGCGGGGTCTGTCGCGACCAGTTGCAGGTTGGCCAGGGCCAGGCCCAGGGCTGCGTGCACGGCGGCGTCGGGCTCGCTGGCAAAGCGCCGGTCGAGGAAGGCGACCTGAGCGGGCTGCGCGCTTTTCTGCAGTTGCTGGGCGGCGGCCAGGCGGACCCTGGCGTCATCGCTGAGCAGTTGATGGCTGGCCAGGGCGTTGTCCACCAGGCCGCGCAGGCGGTTGTTCAGGCGCAGCTTGCGGCTGTCGTCCGGGCCCAGGCGGCCTTGCTGCAGCGAACTCAGCAGTTCGAGGCGCGCGGGGTCGGGTTGCGCCGCCCAGCCCTGCAGCAGGCTGGCCTGTTCGTTGGGCTTGGCGGCGATGAAGTAGTCGGCGTCGCCAGCGGCCCGGGCTGCCAGAGGCAGCAGCAGGAGCAAGGCGAGCAACAGTCGGTGGAGGACCTTGGGCATATCGGTGTCCTGGAGTCGGCATTCGCCGGCAAGGCCGGCTCCTACAACGGCAAGGAAGCGCCTTGCCGGCGAATGGGCCGCACGGCGGCCCCCTGCCTCAGTTGCCTTTCACGGCATAATCCGGCCGCTTGTCGTTGCCCGGAATGAACGGGCTCCACGGCTGCGCGCGCAGCGGCTGCTCGGTCTGCCACACCACGCTGAACTGCCCGTCATCCTGGATCTCGCCGATCATCACCGGCTTGTGCAGGTGGTGGTTGGTCTTGTCCATGGTCAGGGTGAAGCCCGACGGCGCCTTGAACGTCTGCCCAGCCAGCGCCTCGCGCACCTTGTCCACATCGGTGCTCTTGGCCTTTTCCACCGCCTGGGCCCACATATGGATGCCCACATAGGTGGCCTCCATCGGGTCGTTGGTCACTGCCTTGTCGGCGCCCGGCAGGTTCTTCGCCTTGGCATAGGCCTTCCAGTCGGCCACGAACTGCGTGTTGACCGGGTTGTCCACCGACTCGAAGTAGTTCCACGCCGCCAGGTGCCCCACCAGCGGCTTGGTATCGATGCCGCGAAGCTCCTCTTCACCCACCGAGAACGCCACCACCGGTACGTCGGTGGCCTTCAGGCCCTGGTTGGCCAGTTCCTTGTAGAACGGCACGTTGGAGTCGCCGTTGACGGTGGAGATCACCGCCGTCTTGCCCCCGGCCGAGAACTTCTTGATGTTGGCCACGATGGTCTGGTAATCGCTGTGGCCGAACGGGGTGTACACCTCCTCGATGTCCTTGTCGGCCACGCCCTTGCTGTGCAGGAACGCACGCAGAATCTTGTTGGTGGTGCGTGGGTAGACGTAGTCGGTGCCCAGCAGGAAGAAGCGCTTGGCCGCGCCACCGTCCTCGCTCATCAGGTATTCCACCGCCGGGATCGCCTGCTGGTTGGGCGCTGCCCCGGTATAGAACACGTTGGGCGACATCTCTTCACCTTCGTACTGCACCGGGTAGAACAGCAGCCCGTTGAGTTCCTCGAACACCGGCAGCACCGACTTGCGCGACACCGAGGTCCAGCAGCCGAACACCACCGCGACCTTGTCCTGGGTCAGCAACTGGCGGCTCTTCTCGGCGAACAGCGGCCAGTTGGAGGCCGGGTCGACCACCACCGGCTCCAGCAGCTTGCCGTTGACCCCGCCCTTGGCGTTGATCTGCTCGATGGTCATCAGGGCCATGTCCTTGAGCGAGGTCTCGGAGATCGCCATGGTGCCCGACAGCGAATGCAGGATGCCGACCTTGATGGTCTCGGCGGCCTGGACCGTCCAGCTCAGGCCCATCGCGGCAATCGACGCGCTGAGGGTGAATGCCTTGATCAGACTGCGACGCTTCATAGTGCTCTCTCCATGGGATCGAATGGTTCTGCTGGGCAGACGGCGACTTTGTGCAGAGAGCTTTAGCAAGGGCTGTGCCGATGTCTTACACAGGCTTGCCAGCGGCGTGTTCACAAGGTGCAGGGCAGGCTGGGTGCACCGGGATGGCGCTTGCCGTGGTGCAGTACGCGCAAGACTGCACAGCAATAGTTCACGGCGATGCCTTATGCTTGCGCCCTCACTTCAACTCGGCTCAAGGATTTTCGCCATGGAAGCGTCATCGCTGTACTTTCGCTGCAACATCACCCCGGCCCAGTACCAGGCCGCGATTACCTCACCTGCGGCGAGCGCTGGCGAGTTTGATGACTGGCAGCAATGGCTGGACGCCGCCGAGGTGCACGGGGTACGTGATCTTGACCAGAAGGCGCCTGAAAATGCGGTGGCGCTGGGCGATTTGCTTCAGGGCTGGGTCGACTGCATGTACGGCAGCCTGATGCAGTACGACGAGGCGTCGCAGGTCTGGCAGTTCGCGTTGGTGGAGTTCACCAACAATTATGGCGAGATGATCCAGCTGCTGGCCCCTCTGCGTCAGATGGCGAAGTACGCCAAGCCGGAGTCGGACAGCTTCCTGCTGGTCTATTCGTATATCTGGGGTGATGGCGACAATGCGTTCCTCACCCTGGGCCAGCAGCGCAGCCAGTTTGCCAGCGGCCCTTCGCCCGAACAGCGGGCCGAGGCCGATGGCGTGCTGGAAGGGCTTGCCCAAGCCCTCCAGCAGCAGGAGTACGACTACGACTGACGCGGCGTGGTAGCGGGCACCGGCACACGCGCCTGGCGCTTGCGGCGCACGGTCTGGTAGGTCACGGCCAGCAGCACGAACCACAGCGGCGTCACCAGCAGGGCCTGGCGGGTATCGCTCTCCAGGCACAGCAACACCAGGATGAAGGCGAAGAACGTCAGGCATACCCAGCACATGAAGCGCCCGCCCGGCATCTTGTACTTCGAGGCCTGGTGCAGCGGCGCACGCTCCTTGCGGTAGGTGAGGTACGACAGCAGGATCAGCGTCCACACGAACATGAACAGGATCGCCGACACCGTGGTCACCAGGGTGAAGGCCTCGATCAGGTCGGGGATCACGTACATCAGGGCCGCGCCCAGCAGCAGGCAGGTGCACGAGAAGTACAGGCCGTTGGCCGGCACCTTGCGGCTGGACAGGGTCTCGAAGCTTTTCGGCGCATCGCCCTGCTGGGCCAGGCCGAACAGCATGCGGCTGGTGGAAAACACCCCGCTGTTGGCCGAGGAGGCCGCCGAGGTCAGCACCACGAAGTTGATGATGCTCGCCGCCGCCGGCAGCCCGGCCAGCACGAACAGCTCGACGAACGGGCTCTTGCCCGGCACCACGTCGCGCCACGGGGTTACGGCCATGATCGCGATCAGCGCCAGCACGTAGAACATGATGATGCGGATCGGGATCGAGTTGATCGCCCGCGGCAGGGTGCGCTCGGGGTTCTTCGCCTCGGCGGCGGTGGTGCCCACCAGTTCGATGCCGACGAAGGCGAACACGGCAATCTGGAAGCCCGCGAAAAAGCCCATCAGGCCATGGGGGAACATGCCCGCGTCATTCCACAGGTTGCTCAGCTGTGCACTGGTGCCGGTGGGTGACTGGAAGCCGACGAACACCATGTACAGGCCGGTGCACACCAGCGCCATGATCGCGATGATCTTGATCAGGGCGAACCAGAACTCGATTTCGCCGAACAGCTTCACCGTGATCAGGTTCAGCGACAGCAGCACGCCGACGCAGGCCAGGGCCGGCGCCCATTGCGGCAGGTCAGGGAACCAGAACTGCGAGTAGGCGGCGATCGCGATCACGTCGGCAATGCCGGTGATGATCCAGCAGAACCAGTAGGTCCAGCCGGTGAAGTAGCCGGCCCAGGGGCCGAGCAGGTCGGCGGAGAAATCGATGAACGACTTGTAGTTGAGGTTCGACAGCAGCAGTTCGCCCATGGCACGCATGACGAAGAACAGCATGAAACCGATGATCATGTAGACGAAGATGATCGACGGGCCAGCCAGGCTGATGGTCTTGCCCGAGCCCATGAACAGGCCGGTGCCGATGGCCCCGCCAATCGCGATGAGCTGGATATGGCGGTTGGTGAGGTTGCGTTGCAGGTCGTGGGCCGGGGTGTCCGGCGGTTGCTGGTTGGTCATGGGTGGCATTCCATTGAGAAGTCAGTCTTCTTGTGCGTGAAGCGCTCGCTAGGCTATCACGGGCTTTTGCCCTGGCGAGGTGGCAATACGTCTCAAGTTGGTACGTTCGCACCGCTTTGTTGATCGCGGTCAAGGCAGGATTTCCGGGCCAGGCAAGGGCTCAGCGCCAGGCAGCAGTTCAGCGCCGGCGCATCATGCCGATGAAGAACAGCCCGCCGATGGCCGCCGTGGCGATGCCGATGGGCAGGTCTTCAGGGGCGATCAGGGTGCGTGCGGCCACATCCACCCAGATCAGGAACAGGCTGCCCAGCAGCAGCGACACCGGCAGCAGCCGGCGGTGCTCGGCGCCCACCAGGCGCCGCGCAATGTGCGGCACCATCAGGCCGACAAAGCCGATGGAGCCGCTGATCGCCACCAGCACGCCAGTCAGCAGCGAGCAGATCAGAAACGCCAGCAGGCGCACCGAGCGTGCGTTCAGGCCCAGGGTCACGGCGGTCTGCTCGCCGGCCATCAGCGCATTGAGCGCGCGTGCCATGCCTAGCAGCAGGCCCAGCCCCAGCAGCACGCTGGCTGCCGGCACCGCCAGCAGCTCCCAGCGCGCCAGGCCCAGGCCGCCGAGCATCCAGAACATCACCGCCGAGCTTGCACGATGATCGCCCATGAACAGCAGCAGGTTGGCCAGCGCCATCATCACGAAGGCCACGGCCACCCCGCACAGCAACAGGCGGTCGCTGTCCAGGCGGCCATGCCGGCTGGCAATCGCCAGCACCAGCAGCATGCTGCACAGCGCGCCGACAAAGGCTGCCAGCGGCAGGGTCAGCACGCCGATCAGTTCACCCACATGCAGCACCACCAGCACCGCACCCAGGGTGGCGCCGGAGGTCACGCCGAGCAGGTGCGGGTCGGCCAGCGGGTTGCGCGTGACCGCCTGCAGCACCGCGCCGATCATCGCCAGGCCGCCGCCCACCAGCGCGCCCAGGAGCATGCGCGGCACCCGGATCAGCCACACGATATGTTCCTGGCCGGCGGTCCAGGCGGGCACCTCGGGGGCAATACCGAACACCTTGAACAGCAGCACCCGGGCGACCACCTCGACCGGCACCGGGGCCGAACCGAACCCCAGCGAGAGCACGCACGACACCAGCAGCAGGCCGCTCAGCGCCAGCAGCATCAGGCGATAGCGAGTGTTCATGCGCCGTGCAGGCCCTTGGCGATGGCCTCGATCGCTTCGACGTTTTCCAGGCTCGGCGTGGCGGCCACATAGGGGATGACCACGAAGCGCCGGTTACGCACCGCGTCGACCGATTGCAGGGCCGGGTGCTGTTCCAGAAACTGCTGCTTCTGCGCGGCGGTGATCTCGCCATAGTCGACGATCACGATCACCTCGGGGTTGCGTTCGACCACGCTTTCCCAGTTCACGCGGGTCCAGCTGGCCTCGATGTCATCGAGGATGTTGCGCCCGCCGGCGGCGTTGATCAGCGCCTCGGGCATGCCCAGGCGCCCGGAGGTCATGGCGCGGTCTTCGCCGCTGTCATACAGGAACACCCGCGGGCGCTGCGCCGGCAGGTGCTGCTGCACGCTGGCCACGCGCTGCTGCATCTGCTCGATCAGCTGGCTGGCGCGGGCCTGCACGTCGAAGATCCGGCCCAGGTTGCGCAGGTCGGTGTAGGTGTCGTCCAGGCTCGCCGGCGGGCGCTTCATCACGAACGCGCACGACTCGGTCAGCTCGTACACCGCGATGCCCAGCGGTGCCAGGCTCTGCGGGGTGAGGTCGCCGCCCACGCGCATGCCGTAGTCCCAGCCGGCGAAGAAGAAGTCGACGTTGGCGTTGAGCAGGGTTTCCACCGAAGGGTACTTGCTGGCCAGCTCCGGCAGGCCGTCGAGTTCCTTGCGCAGCGCCGGGGTCACTGCCTTCCAGCCGCTGACGCCGCTGTAGCCGACCATCTTCGTGCGCAGGCCCAGGGCGAGCATCATCTGGGTCATGTTGATGTCGTGGCTCAGGGCGCGTTCGGGGGCCTTGGCGAAGGTCACCTCGCGGTTGCAGCTGTGCACCGTGAGCGGGTAGCGCGTGGCCTCGGCCAGGGCCGGGCCGGCGACCAGCAGCAGCGCGGCAAGCAGGGCGGATCGAATCATTGGGGGGCTATCCAGGTGATGCGTGGATGGTCGGCCAGCGGGTGGCGGTCGATCAGCGCCTGAACGCCGAACACCTCGCGCAGCAGCTCGGCGGTGAGGACCTGGTGCGGTGTGCCGCTGGCCACGATGCGGCCGTGGTCGAGCACGTACAGGCGGTCGCAGAAGGCGGCGGCCAGGTTCAGGTCGTGGATGCTGGCCAGGGTGGCGATGCGCAGCTGGCGCACCTGGTGCAGCAGGGCCAGTTGGTAACGCGGGTCGAGGTGGTTGGTCGGCTCGTCGAGGATCAGTACGCGCGGTTGCTGCACCAGGGCGCGGGCCAGGATCACGCGCTGCTTTTCACCGCCCGAGAGGGTGGCGAAGGCGTGGTCGTCGAAGCCGTGCAGGCCGACATCGAGCAGCGCCTGCTGCACACGCTGGCGGTCTTGGCGGCTGTCGCCGTCGAACAGGCCCTGGTGCGGAATGCGCCCCATGGCGACCACTTCGGCCACGCTCAGGCCAAACGCGTCGGGAAACTCCTGCAGCACCACCGCGATGCGCTGGGCACACCAGCGCGGCGATTGTTGCCAGAGGTTGTGGTCGTCGAGGGTGATGTGCCCGCGTTCGGGGGCGTTGAAGCGGTAGGCGCACCGCAGCAGGCTGGTCTTGCCGCTGCCGTTGGGGCCAATGAGGCCGACGAATTCGCCGGGGCGCACCTGCAGGTCGACGCCACGCAGCTGGAACTGGTGGTGGCAGTGGCCGTGGCCTTTGGGGGACCAGTGCAGGTTGTGGATGTTCAGGGTGGTCATGTGTCGTCTATTCGGGCCTCTTCGCCGGCAAGGCCGGCTCCTGCAGGACCGGTGTGGTGTGTAGGAGCCGGCCTTGCCGGCGAATGGGGCGACGCGGTCAGAAGGTGTAGTCGGCCGTCACGAAGAACGAGCGCGGCTCACCCAGGATCCATTGCTGGCCGTCATTGTACTGACTTTGCGCGTACCGACGGTCGAACAGGTTGTTCAACTGCAGGCCCAGCGTGGTATCGCTGAGCACCTGCCACGCCACCGAGGCATCCACCACCGTGTAGCTCGGCAGCCGGGTAGTGTTGCCCATGTCGGCATAGCGCCCGTCCACATAGCGCACCCCGGCGCCGGCGCGCAGGCTGTCGGTCAGGCCCTTGCTCAGCCACAGGTTGGCGGTGCGCCCCGGTACGTCGGTGGGGCGGTTGCCGGCCCGCGATACCATCACGCCGTTCACCTCCTGCTCGAATTCGTCATAGCGTGCACGCACGAACGCGGCGTTGGCCTGTACCTGCCAGTCGTGCGGCAGCTGCAGGTCCAGGCTGGCCTCGATGCCGTCGGAAGACTGCTTGCCCACCTGCAGTTGCCGGCCGGTGCCGATCTGCGACGGGTCGTCGGTGAGCAGGTCCTTCTTGACGATGTGGTACGCCGCCAGGGTCCATTCGCCACGCTGCTGCCAGAACTGCTGCTTGACCCCGACCTCGGTCTGGCGCGCCTTGGCCAGGCCGTACTGCTGCTGGTCGGGGCTCAGCGAGATCAAGCCGCCAACGCCATCGGTGCTGGTGGCGTGCTGGGCGTACAGCGACGTTTCGGGGGTGAGGGCGAACACCAGCCCGGCCTTCCAGTTGTTGCCGTCCAGGCTGGTGTCGCTGCGTGTGTTGCCGGTCACTTCGCTGCGCAGGTCGTTGCGGTCCAGGTGCACCACGTCGCGGCGCACGCCCGTCACCAGCGACAGGCGCTCGGTGAGCTGCAGGCGGTTTTCGGCGAACAGCGCGAACTGGTGGGTCAGGCTGTCGAACTGCGGACGGTACGCCGAATCGCTGGCAAAGCCGCTGCGCTGCGGGTGGCGCAGGTCGATCGGCTCGCCGCCGACGATGCTGTCGTTGAACGGCGCGTTGCTGTTGAGCTGGAAGCGGATGCGGTTGTAGTCGGCGCCCACCAGGGTCTGGCTGTCGAGGCCGAACAGGCTGTGCCTGAAGGTGAAGGTCTGGCGATCACCCACCTGCTCCTGCTGGTGCTTGATGCCGAAGTTGCCACTGCGCAGCAGTTGCTGGCTGGCCGCATCCCAGGTGTAGTTCTCGGCGTTCTGCCAGCGGCGGTTGGCCTTGAGGTAGTACAGCTCGTTGGTGGAGCTGACGCTGTCGCTGATCTGCCACTCGGTGGTCAGGCGCGTCCACTGGTCGTTGTAGTGCTGCTTGTCGTTGCTGATGTTGTAGTTCTTGTCGCGCAGGCTCTCGCGCAGGTGGCCGTTGATCAGCGGCGTGCCGAAGTAGTTCATCGGCTTCTGGTCGCCATAGTCGTGCGCCAGGGTGAAGGCCAGGTCGTCATTGGCCTGCCAGCGCAGCGCCGCACTGATGGCGGTGCTGCTGGAGTCGCCGTGGTCGATCCAGCCGTTGCTGCGCAGCTGGTTGATGTTCAGGCGGTAGCTCAGGCTGTCGGTGAGCGAGCCGCCGCTGTCGAGGGCGGTCTGCTGGCTGTCGTGGCTGCCGTAGCCCAGGCGCAGGTGGTTGACGATCTCGCCCTCGAAGGGCTTTTTCGGCACCACGTTGACCACCGCACCGGTGGCGCCTTCGCCATACAGCACCGAGGCCGGGCCGCGCAGAACGTCGATGCGTTCCACCGACCAGGTGTCCACCGGGAAGGTCACGGTGCCCATGCCGGTGTACATGCGGTTGCCGTCGAACAGCTGCATAACCGAGCTCTGCCCGGTGAAGCCGCGGGCCTGCAGCGAGGTGCCGCCATCGCCCGGGGTGCCGGTGCGGCTGATGCCGGTACTGCGCGACACGCCGTCCTGTACGCTGCGATCGCCACGTGCACGTACCTGCTCGCCGCTCAGGCTCTCGACGCTGCCCGGGGTTTGCAGGGCGTTCAGGTTCAGGCGCGAACCGGCGCTGGTCGGGGTATCGAGGCTGACCCGCTGTTCGGCGTCGGCCGTGGCGGTGATGGTGCCGGCTGGCAGGGTCAGGGTGTTGGCCAGGGCGCAATCGCACGCGGCCAGCAGGCTCAGGGAGCCGATCAGGTACTTGTTCATCGGAAGGGGAATCGCTTGTCCATAAGGCCCGGGCGCGTCGGTGCGCCGGGTTCGAGGCGGGTGTTTTCCGGGGCGTATAATGTAACATTTTGCCGATTGGCGGTAGCGCAGCGTGCTCATGTGCTGCATGAGCAGGGCTCAGGTTGGCGCCGCCGGTCTGCCAGAGGGCGCGGCCAGTGGCCGCGCCCGGGTGGTGCATCAGAAGCTCAGGTCGACCTTGGTCCAGAGGGTACGCCCTGGCTCGTTGATCGCCTGCGGATCACTGGCCGGGTAGCCGAAGCCGGCGTTGCCCGCCAGGTTCAGGTGCTCGGCGTAGGCCTTGTCGAACAGGTTGTCGACGCCGGCACTGAGCTTGATGTTCTTGCTCACGCGGTAGGCGCCGTTGAGCGAGAACACGCCGAAGCCTGCGCTTTTCTCGTAGTCCTTGCCCACCACGTTGCCGGAACCCTCGGCGATGCGGTTCTGCGCCGAGACCAGGCGCCACAGCGCACCGGCGCTCCAGGCGTCGCGGCTGTAGGTCAGGCCCAGGCGGCTTTCCAGCGGCGGCATCTGCGGCAGCGCCTTGCCATCGCTGCTGTTCTTGCCCCAGGCGTAGGCCAGGGTGGCGTCGGCTTTCCAGTTGGGCGCGAACTGATAGGCCGCGCCCAGCTCGCCGCCCATGATACGGGCATCGATGTTCTGCGCCTGGGAGCTGAGCATGCCCATCATGCCGGGACGGTAGTCGAACAGGATGTAGTCGCGCACCTGGCCGACATAGCCCGAGGCCCAGGCTTCGAGCTGCTCGGTCTTGTACTGGATGCCCACGTCCAGCTGGGTGGTCTTCTCCGGCTTGATCGAGTCGAACGCATTGAGCGAGCCGGCCGGGCCCGACTTGGGCGAGAACAGCTCCCAGTAGTCGGGGAAGCGCTGGGCATGGCCCAGGCCCACATAGGTGGTGGCCGGGAGGTCGAGCAGGTCGTGCTCGTAGCGCACGAACCCGCTGGGCAGGGTGTCGGCGCGGGTGTTGCCGCGGGTGGCGCTGGCTTCACGAAAATCCTTGGCCGAGGCGCGGTCCAGGCGCGCGCCGCTGACCAGGCGGTCCTGGCTGGAGGTTTCCCAGGTCAGCTCGCCGAACACGCCATAGTTGTGAAAGTCCGCGTCCTTGGTCCAGGGCTCGGCCTTGTGCGCATCCACGCCCATGCCGCCGCGCTGGCGATGTTCGTTGGTCTGCGCATCGACACCGCTGACCAGGGTCACGTCCTCCCAGCGCCAGGTGGCCTTGAGCCGCCCGCCGAGGGTGCGGCGGTCGACGTTGCTGACCATCGGCCCGGCCATCATGCCGCTGGTGGGCGAGGTGCGCAGGCTGTAGTTGTCCATCACGTGGTCGGCGTAGTTGTAGTAGACCTGGGCTTCGAGCTTGTCGAGCACCCCGCCCAGGTTGGATTTCTCAAAGCGCAGGCCCAGGCTTTCGCGCTTGAACTGCGAACCGTCCATGCCGCGCCCGGCATAGCGCGCCTCGCCATCGCCCTTGCCGGCAGTGAGTTCGAGCAGGGTGTCGGCATCCGGGGTCCAGCCCAGGGCCACGTCACCGTTCCACTTGTCCCAGCGCGAGGGCACGGTGTCGCCGTTGCCGTCCTTGTAGTCGTCGGAGCGCGACTGGTTGCCGACAAAGCGTGCATAGCCCTGTGCGTTGCCTGCCGCAGCATCCAGCACCTTGTCGAAGCGCCCGTTGGAGCCGGCCAGCAGGCTTGCGTTGACGCGGCTGCCGAGCTCGCCGAACTGTTCGGGCTCGCGGTCGAAGAGGATGGTGCCGGCCGAGGCGCCGGGGCCCCACTGCACGCTCTGCGGGCCCTTGATCACGGTGAGGCGGTCGTAGGTTTCCGGCGAGATGTACGAGGTGGGTGCGTCCATGCGGTTGGGGCAGGCGCCGAGCATCACGCCGCCGTTGGTAAGGATGTTCAGGCGCGAGCCGAACATGCCGCGCAGCACCGGGTCGCCGTTGGTGCCACCGGCGCGGATGGCCGAGAAGCCCGGGATGGTCTTGAGGTAGTCGGCGCCGTCGCTGGCCGGTACCGGCTGGCGTGGGTCCTTGGGGTTGGTGACGATGGTCAGCGGCGAGCTGGGCGCCACGGCAGTGATCACCGTGGGGCTCAGTTCGGCGTGGTCGTGGCCTTCGTGGCCGCTGTCGGCGGCCAGGGCCACGTGGCTGAACAGGGTGCCGCACAGCAGGGCGATGGTGCCTTGCAGCGACAGGCGCAGGGTAACGGTAGAGCCGGACATAGTATTTCCAACATCGTGTGGTCGTGAGGGTGCGCAAGAGCCTCGGCAGCAAGCCGGGCCCTGGGGCGCATGCAAAGTGGGTTCAGACGACGATGTGGGCAGGTGGCGCGCGGCTGCGGGCGCCGGGGAAGATGGCCTGGCGCGCATGGCCCTGGCGCGGCTGGGCGCGCAGGGTGGTGTGGGGCGAGACGGCCTCGGTGTCGAGCAGGCTGAGCGTCTGCGGCAGCGCCGGGCAGTGGAAGAACAGGCTGCAGTAGCCGCACTTTTCCCAGATGACGTGCAGCGCTGCCGGGTTGTCGGCCGGGCTGCTGGCGTGGCTGCCTGAGTGGCAGTCCATGGCCATGTCCATGCCGGGCATGGAGGCACGGTGATCCATCGGCATCGACTGGGAGACCAGTGGGCCGATGAAGATCATCAACATGGCGAACAGGCTCAGCCAGCTGCCGCGTGCTCGTTGGAGGTCAGCGGGGCGGGCGAGCCTGCTGCGGGGCAGGCGCATGGCGTGCAGCCGTCAGCGAATCAATGGCTGTGGGCGGTGCCCTCGGGGGCCTGTTTCTGCACGGCCACTTCGACCGTGATGTTGCCGGCCTTCTGGAAATGCAGGGTCAGCGGGAAGCGCTTGCCGTCGCTGAGCAGGCTGCGGTCCTTGGGCTGCATCAGCATCACGTGGTAGGCGCCGGGGGCGAACACCAGGTCGGCGCCGGCGGGGATGTCGACACCCTGCACCTGCTGCATCTTCATCAGGCCGTCCTTGTGCACATGCTCGTGCAGTTCGGCGTTGTCGGTGATCGGGCTGTCGACGCCGAGCAGGCGGTCGGCGCTCTTGCCGTTGTTGTGCACGATGAAATAGGCGGCCACGTTGGGGGCGTTGGGCGGCAGCTCCTGCGACCACGGGTGGGCGATATGCAGGTCGCCCACGGTGTATTCATGGGCGTTGGCAAAGGTGGCGGGCAGCAGCAGGGCGGCCAGCAGCAGGGCGTTCTTGAGCATGGTCAATCTCCGTTCGGGTCAGGTTCGCAACTGGTAGCGTAGTGAACTCAGGCCTGGGGGGAGGCACGGGGATTGAGCGCGGGCCATTGCTGGCGTGGCGTGGGGTGGTAGCTGGCGAGTAGCGGTGACGGGGTGTTGAGGGTGTGCTCGGACGTCACCAGCCGTGGCGGGTGGCCGGGCAGGGCCAGCAGCGGGGCAGTGCCGGAGCAGCACCAGCAGTGCTGCATGGTGGAGTGGTCGTCGTTCTGCTGTTGGCCGTCGGGGGCATTCAGCGAGATGGCGATCATCTTGGTCACGCCGCTGGAGCAGAAGGTGCCCCACAGCAGTTGTTCGGGTTGGGCTTTTGCAGCGGCGGCGGACAACGGCATGGCCAGCAGATTGAACAGCACTGCGAAGCAGGCGATCCAGGCGTAGGCGAGCCGGTGTGCGGGCATGGGGAGATCCGGTCAGGAATCGAGTGGGGCTATTTAGCCAGATGTCGAAGTATATGTAAAAAAGCCGGGGTGTGATGGAGTGTCGCAGGTGGGGCGTCAGGGTCAGCCTCGTTGCCCGAGCCAGTCTTCGGTGCGCAGCCCGGGCACACGAGCGAATTCGCGAAGATTGTTGGATACCAGGATCAGGCCGCGTGAGCGGGCATGTCCGGCGATCATCTGGTCATAAGGGCCGATAGGTGTCCCCAGCCTGGCCAGCTCTGCTCGCAGTTGCCCGCAGTGCGCAGCGGCGGGTACGTCGTAGTCGAGTACTTCAAGGCGAGCGGCGAAGCCTTCCACCACGGCGAGGTTCTTTCCGGGAGCGGAGGATTTTTCTGCACCGAACATCAGTTCCATCAGGGTGATCGTGCTGATGCACATTTGCCCATGATGCAGGTTGAAGGCTTCACGTACTTCCTGAGGCTTGTTCTTCAGCGTGAAGATGCAGATGTTGGTGTCGAGCATGTACTTGAGCATCAGAAGTCTTCTCGCTCCTGATCGGCGGGCTGCTCGCGGCCGGCCATGAAGTCGGCGGTGACGCTGTCACCGTCGAACCAGCTGTCCCAGCACTCGCCGGCCGGGGTGATGATTCGAGCCCTGCCCACTGCAACGATATCCACGCGCTTCACCTCTGGTGGCAGAGCGACCGATTTTGGCAGGCGTATGGCCTGGCTGCGGTTGCTCTTGAAAACGGCACCTTGCTCCATGATCCGCCCCTTGTATATGCCAAATGTATATCCAAGTTTAAGCGCGTGGGCAAAGGCGTCAACGGGAATTGGAAGGCTTGGCTTCAGAGCTGTGCCAACAACTCGGCCACCCCCTCGAACTCCCGATCCACCCCCGCCAGCGCCGGCCGCTTCAGGATCAGTACCGGCACACCCCGCTCGCGCGCCACTTCGAGCTTGGGTTCGGTCGCGGCGCTGCCACTGTTCTTGCTGATCAGCACATCCACCCGGCAACGCTCGAACAACGCCCGTTCATCCTCCAGGCGAAACGGCCCTCGCGCGCCGATCACTTCGCATCGCGCATTCCCCTCGCACGCCTCCAGCGCGCGCAAGGTCCAGAACTGCTGCGCAGGTATCTCGTGCAGGTGCTGCAACGGCTCGCGCCCCAGGGTGAACAAGGGCCGGCGAAACGGTTTCAATGCCTCGATCAACTGCGTCCAGTCTGCCACTTCCCGCCAGTCGTCACCGGCCTGCGCCTGCCACGCCGGGCGCCGCAACGCCCAGCATTCAACCCCGGCCAGGCGCGCTGCCTGTGCCGCATTGCGGCTGATCTGCGCCGCATACGGGTGGGTCGCGTCGATCACCAGCCCGATGCCTTCGGCCCGCAGGTAAGCGGCCAGGCCCTCGGCCCCACCATAGCCGCCCACCCGCACCTGGCACGCCAGGTCGCTGGGCACCCGGCCGATACCGGCCAGGCTGTAGACGTGCTGCGGGCCCAGTTGACGGGCTATCAACAGCGCCTCGGTCACGCCGCCCAGCAACAGGATGCGCCGGCTCATCGAACACCCGCCCGGCCGACGATGCCGCCCTGGCGGTCGATGGCGAACACCTCCACCTGTACCTGCGCCGGCACCACGCTGCGGGCGAAAGCCAGCGCGTGCTCGCACACCGCATCCCCCAGCCCGACCCCCGCCGCACTGGCCAGGGCCAACGCCTGCTGGCTGGTGTTGGCGCCGATGATCGCCGCCTGCAACGCGGCGTCGGCACCCACCGCCGCCGCCCAGCCAGCCAGTTGCGGCAGGTCGATGCTCGAATGCCGGCTGTGCAGGTCCATGTGCCCGGCCGCCAGTTTGCTGATCTTGCCAAAGCCGCCGCAGATGCTCAGCTTGCCAACCGGCACCTTGCGCAGGTGCTTGAGCACCGCGCCGACAAAATCGCCCATCTCGATCAGGGCGATGTCGGGAATGCCGTAGACCCGGCGCATGGTGTCTTCGCTGGCATTGCCGGTACACGCGGCAATGTGTTCGTAGCCATTGGTCTTGGCCACGTCGATGCCCTGGTGGATCGAGGCAATGTAGGCCGCGCAGGAAAACGGCCGCACGATGCCGCTGGTGCCCAGTATCGACAGCCCGCCGAGGATGCCCAGGCGCGGGTTCATGGTCTTGAGGGCCAGGCTGTCGCCGTCCTGCACGTTCACGGTGACCTCGAAGCCCCCCGCGTAATCGCACTCCAGGGCCAGACGCTGCAGGTGCTCGGTCATCATGCGCCGCGGCACCGGGTTGATCGCCGGCTCGCCCACCCCCAGCACCAGCCCGGGGCGGGTCACGGTGCCCACGCCGATGCCGGCGACAAAGCGCACGCCCGGCTCGGCCAGCAGCCGCACCTGGCTGTAGAGCAGCGCGCCATGGGTCACGTCGGGGTCGTCGCCGGCATCCTTGAGGGTGCCGGCTTCGGCGCCTGGCCCGGCCAGCCGGCAGAACTCCAGGCGCATCTGCACCTGTCTGCCCTTGGGCAGGGTGATCTGCACCGCGTCGTCGCATTGCCCGCTCAACAGCAGGCGCGCCGCCGCCAGGCTGGTGGCAGTGGCGCAGCTGCCCGTGGTCAGGCCGCTGCGCAGCGGCGCCGGCTGTTCTGCGGTTTCGTCACGCATCGAGGGGCTTTACCACATCAAGCAGGGTGATCGGCAGCGCCTGGCGCCAGGTGTCGAACTCGCCCAGCGGCTGCGCCTGGGCCACATGGATACGGGTGAGCTCGCCGCCATGACGTTCGCGCCAGCTCATCAGCAGGGTCTCGCTCTGCAGGGTCACGGCATTGGCCACCAGTCGGCCACCGGGGCGCAGGTGCGCCCAGCATTCGTCCAGCACGCCCTCGCGGGTCACGCCGCCGCCGATGAAGATCGCGTGGGGCCGCTCCAGGCCCTGCAACGCCTGCGGGGCGCGCCCGCGCACCAGTTGCAGGCCAGGCACGCCCAGGGCGTCGCGGTTGTGTTCGATCAGTTGCTGGCGGCCGGCGTCGGCCTCGATGGCCAGCGCCCGGCAGCTGGGGTGGGCGCGCATCCATTCGATGCCGATCGAGCCGCTGCCGGCGCCCACGTCCCACAGCAGCTCGCCCGGCTGCGGGGCCAGGCGGGCGAGGGTGATGGCGCGCACGTCGCGCTTGGTGATCTGCCCGTCGTGCGCGAAGGCCGAATCGGGCAGGCCGGCCAGCGGCGACAGGCGCGGTGCATCGGCGCCGGCCCGGCAGTCGATGGCCACCAGGTTGAGGTCGGCGAAGTCGGCGTCCTGCCAGCCATCGGCACGGGCATCGATGCGCCGTTCGTCGGCGCCGCCCAGGTGCTCCAGCACGCTCAGGTGGCTGGGGCCGAAGCCGCGCTCGCACAACAGGGCGGCCAGGGCGGCGGGGCTGCTGCGGTCATTGCTCAGCACCAGCAGGCGCTGGCCGCTGTACAGGTGGGCGGCCACGGCGGCGACCGGGCGCGCTACCACCGACAGCGTGACCACGTCCTGCAGGGGCCAGCCCAGGCAGGCGGCGGCCAGCGAGTAGGAGGACGGTGCAGGCAGCACCCGCATGGCCTCGGCCGGCAGCTGGCGCGCCAGGCTGGCGCCTACGCCGTAGAGCATCGGGTCGCCGCTGGCCAGCACGCACACCGGCTCGCCACGTTCGGCCAGCAGTGGCGCCAGGGAAAACGGGCTGGGCCAGGCGACCCGTTCGGCGCGCGAGCAGTGGGGCAGCAGGGCCAGCTGGCGCGGGCTGCCGAACACCTTGGTGGCTCGCAGCAGGGCATGCCGAGCCTGTTTGCCCAGGCCCGTGAAGCCGTCTTCGCCAATACCTACTACCGTCAACCAGGGCGCCATGCCGTTCCTCTTCGCTTGCCTATCCGACCGGCTGGCTTAGCCTGCCGACGGACAAAGCAGGCATAATACCGCGCCTTTGTGCTACCAGCGCCTTTTGACGATTGCCGGGTGATCCCTTGCCGCAACCCCTGCCCACTCCAGCTCTTCGCCCCTCGGCCTGCCCGGGGTTGTGGCGTATCGTGCAGGCGCTGGACGGCGGCATTTCACGCATCAAGCTCGACGCCGGCACCCTGAGCGCGGCCCAGGCACACGCAGTGGCCGACGCAGCCGAGCGCTTTGCCGGCGGCGTGATCGAGGTAACCAACCGCAGCAACCTGCAGATTCGCGGCATCGGTGCCGACCACGCCGGGCTGGTGGCATGCCTGCTCGACGCCGGCCTGGGCCCGCGCCAGGCGGCGGGCGACGATGTGCGCAACCTGATGCTCAGCCCGGCGGCCGGTCTCGACCCGGCCATGCTGTTCGACAGCCGGGCGCTGGCGGGGCAGATCCTCGAATCGCTGCAGACCTGCGAGCGCTTTCATCAGTTGTCTGCCAAGTTCGCCGTGCAACTGGACGCTGGCGAAGACCTGGCCATGCTCACCCACCCCCACGACCTGTGGCTGTCGGCACTGCGCCTGGACGGCGAGGTGTGGCTGGCCTTCGGCCTGGCCGGCTGCCCGGCCGAGGAGGGTGCGCTGGGCGCGGTGCCGCTGGCCGATGGGCACGCGCTGGTGCTGGCGGTGTTGCAGCGGTTTCTCGACCTGGCCACTGCGCAGCAGGCGCGCATGCGCCAGTTGCTGGCCGAATGCGGCAGCGAGGCGTTCGTGCAGGGCCTTGGCGTGGCGCTGCGCCGCGACCACGCGGTGCTGGGCTGGCGCCGGCCGCGACGTGACCAGGCCCGCCATCTGGGTGTCTACCCACAGCGCCAGACGGGCAGGGTCGCGGTGGGCGCCGCCGCACCGCTGGGGCGCCTGAGCGCCGCGCAGTTGCGTGGCGCCGCGCACCTGGCCAGCAGCCTGGGCGACGCCAGCCTGCGCATGACGCCCTGGCAAAGCCTGCTGCTGCCCAATCTTGCCGCCACCGACGCCGAGCTGGCACTGGCCGGGCTGGCAGCGCTGGGCTTGCTGTGCGACCCGGCGCAGCCGCTGGCGCGCATGGTGGCCTGCACCGGTTCGGCCGGCTGCGCCAAGGCCCTGGCCGACACCAAGGCCGACGCCGTGCAGCTGGCGGCGCTGCTGCGCGAGCCGGGCCCGGTGGCCGGCATTCACCTGAGCGGCTGCGCGCGTTCCTGCGCGCTGGCCCACCGTGCACCGGCCACCCTGCTGGCGGTCGGGCCCGGGCATTACGACCTGTATTTTCACGACCCGGCGCAGCCGGGCCTGGGCGCCCCTGGCGGGCGCAACCTGACATTGAAAGAAGCGGGCGCGCAACTCGACGCCCGCCTACGGAGCAACCCCGATGATTGATTACATCCGCGACGGCCAGGAGATCTACCGCAACTCCTTCGCCATCATTCGCCAGGAGGCTCGCCTGGAGCGGATCCCGGCCGACCTGGAAAAACTCGCGGTGCGGGTCATCCATGCCTGCGGCATGGTCGAGGTGGTCGACAAGCTGCGCTTCAGCGAAGGCGCCGGCAAGGCCGGGCGCGAGGCGCTGGCCAACGGTGCGCCGATCCTGTGCGATGCGCGCATGGTCGCCGAAGGCATCACCCGTGCACGCCTGCCGGCCAACAACGAGGTGATCTGCACCCTGCGCGACGACAGCGTGCCGGGCCTGGCCAAGGAGCTGGGCAACACCCGCTCGGCGGTGGCCCTGGAGCTGTGGCGCCCGCACCTGGAAGGCAGCGTGGTGGTGATCGGCAATGCGCCGACCGCATTGTTCTACCTGCTCGAGATGATCGATGCGGGGGCGCCGAAGCCTGCGCTGATCCTCGGCTTCCCGGTCGGTTTCGTCGGTGCGGCCGAGTCCAAGGCGATGCTCGCGGCCGACAGCCGTGGCGTGCCGTTCGTGATCGTCGAGGGCCGCCTGGGCGGCAGCGCGATGGCAGCAGCGGCGGTCAATGCCCTGGCCACGGAGGTCGAATGATGCAGCCACGCGGACGACTGCTTGGCCTGGGCGTGGGCCCCGGCGACCCCGAACTGATCACGGTCAAGGCGCTGCGCCTGCTGCGCGAGGCGCCAGTGGTGGCGTATTTCGTGGCCAAGGGCAAGCGCGGCAATGCCTTCGGCATCATCGAGGCGCACCTGCAGCAGGCGCAGACATTGCTGCCGCTGGTGTACCCGGTGACCACCGAGGCGCTGCCGGCGCCGCTGTCGTATGAGCAGGTGATCAGCGACTTCTACGACGGCGCCAGCCTGGAAGTGGCCGCGCACCTGGATGCCGGCCGCGACGTGGCGGTGATCTGCGAAGGCGACCCGTTCTTCTATGGCTCCTACATGTACCTGCACGACCGCCTGGCCGAGCGCTACGAGGCCCAGGTGATCCCCGGCGTGTGCTCGATGCTCGGTGGCGCCTCGGTACTCGGCGCGCCACTGGTGTACCGCAACCAGAGCCTGTCGGTGCTGTCGGGCGTGCTGCCGGCCGACGAGCTCAAGCGCCGCCTGGCCGATGCCGACGCGGCGGTGATCATGAAGCTGGGGCGCAATTTCCCCAAGGTGCGCCAGGTGCTGGCCGAACTGGGCCTGGCCGAGCGAGCGCTGTACGTGGAGCGCGCGACCATGGCCAACCAGAAGATCGTGGCGCTGGATGCGGTCGACCCGCAGTCCTCGCCATACTTCTCGCTGATCATCGTGCCGGGTGAACGGTGGCAAGGGTGATGACATCTCACGCACCGGCCATCGTGATCCTGGGCAAGGGCAGCCTGGCCACTGCCCGCAGGCTCCAGCAGCTGTACCCCGATGCATTGATCCACGGCCTGGCCGGGCGGGTCGAGGGCACGGACCGCAGCTACCAGGACTTCGGCGCCACCCTGCGCCAGTTGTACCAGCAGGACACACCGATCATTGCCCTGTGCGCCGCCGGCATCGTGATTCGCAGCCTGGCCAGCGTGCTGCTGGAGAAGGGCGCCGAACCGCCGGTACTGGCCGTGGCCGAAGACGGCAGCGCCGTGGTGCCGCTGCTGGGCGGGCTGGGCGGGGTCAACGGGCTGGCCCGCGAGATCGCCGCCGGCCTCGGCGTGGCGCCGGCCATCACCACCAGCGGCGAGCTGCGCTTCGGCACCTGCCTGCTCAACCCGCCCAGTGGTTATGCGCTGGCCGACCTGGAGCTGGGCAAGCGTTTCGTGTCCGACCTGCTGGCCGGTGAAAGCGTGCGCATCGATGGCGCCGCACCGTGGCTCGAACAGGCGCAACTGCCGCAGAGCGAGCAGGCGCAGCTGGCCATTCACGTGGGCTGCGATGCTCGTGAGGCCGACGCCAACGAGCTGGTGATCTACCCGCGCTGCGTGCTGGTGGCCGTGAGTGCCCAGGTGCCGGAGCTGGCTGCAGCGGTGCGTGCGGCGCTGCACCGCGCGAAGATCGCCGAGCCGGCATTGGCCTGCCTGCTGGCGGCCGACAGCGAGATGGCCAGCCCGGCGTTGCACGCGGCAGCAGCCGAGCTGGGCGTGCCGTTGCGCTTCGCCCCGGCCGCCGGCAGCGTTGCCGAGCTGGCCGCGCAGGCCTGGCCGCAGTTGCTGGCGCCGCAGTGCGCAGGCGAGGGCGTGGCGATTGCGGTGGCCGGCCAGCCGATCGACCCGCAACGGATCGGGCGCGCCCGTGGCCGCCTGGCGGTGATCGGCCTGGGCCCGGGCGCCGCCGACCTGATGGTGCCGGCGGTCAAGGCCGAGCTGGCACGCGCCAATGACGTGCTGGGTTATGAAACCTATGTGCGCATGGCCGGCCCGTTCCGCGCCGATCAGGTGCTGCACTGCACCGACAACCGCGAAGAAATGCAGCGCGCACGGCATGCCTTCGAGCTGGCCGCGCAAGGCCGCTCGGTGGTGGTGGTGTCGTCGGGCGACCCGGGCGTGTTCGCCATGGCAGCGGCGGTGCTCGAAGCCTTGCACGAGTCGACGGACCCGCAGTGGCACAGCGTCGAGCTGCAGATGCTGCCGGGCGTCTCGGCCTCGCTGGCCACCGCCGCGCAGGCCGGTGCGCCGCTGGGGCATGACTTCTGCGTGCTGTCGCTGTCGGACAACCTCAAGCCCTGGGACATCATCGAGAAACGCCTGGACCTCGCCTGCCAGGCCGACCTGGCGCTGGCCTTCTACAACCCGATCTCGCGCTCGCGGCCCTGGCAGCTGGGGCGTGCCCTGGAGATCGTGCGCCAGCACCGAACGCCAGCCACCCCGGTGGTGCTGGGCCGTGACATCGGTCGCCCCGGCCAGACCCTGCGCACCCTGACCCTGGGCGAGCTGACGCCAGAGCAGGTGGACATGCGCACCATGGTGCTGGTGGGGTCGTCCACCACCTGCACCTTCGCGCGTGCCGACGGTGGCGAGTGGGTGTACACGCCGCGTTGGTATGGCGCCGGCCGCCCTGGATAGCCACAGGGTGTCGTAGGGAAAAAAAGGTGCGCCTGGAAACGGGCGCACCTTTTTTCATGCAGGCCCGGTGATAGTTTGCAGTGGCCTGGCTGTGCCGCGGCAAACCAAAACTGAACAAGGATGATGTTATGGATAACTCGACTGTGTTTCCCTGCGCGGAAAAAAGCGCTGAATTCTTCAGCAACCTGGAAGTACCGGATCTTCAGCATTCGCCGCTGTCCATGCGCAGGCTGCTGGCCAGTGAAGGGCTCGATGACGAAACGGGCGAAGTGGCACTGATGACCAGCGAAGGCCCGACGATTCTGACCTTTGCCGACAAGCTGTCGGCGGACAAGCGCCAGATGGCCAAGGACGCCACCCTGTTCGCCGAGATGGTGGCCAACACCTCGGGCAGTATCCAGGAGCAGCCCCTGCAATGGCTGGCAGCCTACCGGGAGGCCATGCTGCACGCCGGCTGGTTCATGACCAGTTCGGACCGTCAGAGCTACAACACCAGCAAGCGCGACATCACCATGGACAGCGTGGTGCTGGAAATCGTCGCCTCGGTGGCCGGTGGCAACGCAGCCGCCATGATCCCGCTGGTTTCCAGGGCCCTCGACAAGCTCAAGGGCGACGAGGACATGATCACCCTGTTCAACAACAACAGCACCGGCGCGAGCAAGGACAGTTGCCGCATTCTGCCGTGCCTTGAAACGGATAACGGCGAAGCCGTGACACTGTTCATCGGGCTTGAATACAACAAGCGTACCGACAAGGGCGGCGCACTGTTCTGGAAGTGGGACAACGAAACCATGGACATCACTCAGGTGGCCACCATGGTCAACTGGAACGAACGTGTCTATCAGCGCAACAAAGACGACATCCACGACTACATGGGTATTTCCTCGGATAACTTCTTCAGGAAAATCAAGAAGAAGTAATTCTACCGGCACCGGTGTCAAGGCGCCGGTGCCGCTATCCTCAAGGAGTCGAGGCATGGCAATGCAGTACGAGACATGGGTCAATGGTGCGCAGCTGATTTCATTTCCCGGCGGGTTGAGCGCACCGGACAGGGATGATGTATTGAACTCCCACCTGCTGGCGCAGGTGTCGGCCAACCAGGACGGCCTGGTCACCGCCAACCCCCGGGCCTGGTTCAAGCGCAATGTGGACGGCCTGGGCCAGCTCATGTGGAGCACCCAGACCGTGCAGTCCGATGTGTCCAGGTTCGCCGGCCTGGATGACCTGAGCATCGTCGCGCTGGTGACCAGGCACCTGAAGAAGAAGTTGCCTGCGGCCATCGTGCGGCAGATGACCGACATGCTGGAGCAGATTTGCGAACTGGCCTACGAGCACCCGGCGCGCCAGCTGTTTCGTGCCCAGGTGCTCGCGCACAGCCAGGCCAGCCAGCGCACGGCGATCAACTTCCAGCTCAGTGCGTGTACTGCGCCAGACCAGGTGTTCAGCCTGTTTGTGAGCCTGGCGCTGGTGGTGCCGCTTCAGCAGGACTTTCTGCACCAGACGTTCTGCGGGGTCGACAGCCCGGGCGACGCGCTGTTCTTCTACAGCCACAAGCAGTTGTCGGTTGCGCGCTATGCGCGACTGCGCGACATGACGGTGGCAGCCCTGGAGGACGATGCCGTTGTGCTCAGGCGGGTGGTGCCGCAGGCCAAGGCCAAGGCCGACGGCTCGCTGCAAGGGGGCACCCATGACCTCCACTGAACGTTCGCAGGTGATCGGCGACAACCGGGTGTCGTTCGGTGATGGCATGGACCCTGCCGACATGCAGGACATGATGGACCTGATGGTGTACGCCGAGATGTACGCCAGCAAAGCGGTTGGTCAGCATGCCTCGCCGCAGGCCTGGAATGAGTTCCACCATGCCTGCCTGCTGCGGCATGGTTGCCGTCTGATCAGCTTTCTGTCGTCGGTGTCCACGGCTGCCCACGACCTGGCGCAGGTGCGTGCCTTCGAGGTCACGGTGGTACAGCGGGACGCCGAGGTGCTGTTTCACCAGGTGATCAGCCAGTCGCTGCGCGACCTCGACCTGGAGACCAAGGCCCGACGCCACTTCGAGTCTTCGGCCATGCCCAGGCGCGACGTGGAGAAGGCCATGCACTGCAAGGTCACGCCCTGTTTCACCGATCGACGCAACCAGCCCATGCTGTGTTTCTGCGGGCTGGTGATGCGCTTTGAAGTGGACGTCGAACACGGCTTTCTGACCGATACCTACCGGCGCTACGTGACCCTGACGCCCCATGGTGGCTGCTACCTGTTCGATCGCCAGGCGTACGCGAGCCATCGCACGTTCGTACTGGCCCAGACCCGGGCACTCTCGGAAGGTTTCTTCCAGGACCGGTAGGGGCTAGAGCACCAGGTAGCCCTTGATCCCGGTGAAGATGATCTGCGCCGCCAGGGCGCACACGAACAGGCCCATCAGCCGGCTGACGATCTGCAGGCCCTGGTCGCCAAGCAGCCGTTCGATGCGGTGCGACAGAAACAGCACCAGGCCAACGGTGAAGCTGGCCAGGGCGATACTCACGATGGCCAGCAGCTTGTCGTCCCAGTGCGGCTGGCTGACGCCCATCACCAGCAGCGCACCGATGGTGCCGGGGCCGACGGTCAGCGGGATGGTCAACGGCACGATGGTCACGTCCTGCTGCACGTTGTCGGTGTTGACCGCCGACTTGCCCTGGGCCATGCCCAGCGCCGAGATGAACAGCACGCTGCCGGCGCCGATGCGAAACGCGTCGGGGGTGATGCCGAAGATGCCGAAGATTGCCCGCCCGAACAGGTACAGCAGCACGCTGGCGATCAGTACCGCCAGCGCCACGCGCCAGGCCAGCTGCTTGCGCTCCTTGCTGGAGTGGCCGCGGGTCAGGCTGATGAAGCAGGACAGGACGAAGAACGGGCTGTAGAGCACGAGCATCTTCAGGTAGACGCTGAACAACTCATGGAGCATGGCGTGGGCTCGCGGCAAAGGGGGCGTTGGGCAAGTGTATCAGTGGGGGACGGGCGCGTTGTCGGGCTGCTCGTGGGGCTTGCGGTGGGCCACCCAGTATTCGATCAGTTCGCGCAGTTGCGACAGCTCCACCGGCTTGGCCATGTGCCCGTCCATGCCGGCCTGGCGAGCGCGCTCCTTGTGCTCGGCCAGGATGTGCGCGGTCAGCGCCACCACCGGCGTGCGCGGGCGCAGGCTGACCGCCTCCCAGGCGCGCAGCTGCTGGGTGGCCGAGAAGCCGTCCAGCACCGGCATCTCGCAGTCCATCAGCACCAGGTCGTAGCGCTGCGCCTTCATGGCCTGCAGGGCTTCCTCGCCGTTGCTGGCGGTGTCGGGCTCCAGGTTGAGCTTGCCGAGCATGCCGCGGATCACCTTGGTGGAGATGTTGTTGTCTTCGGCCACCAGGATGCGGAAGTCGGCGGGCACGTCCAGCGGGGTGGCCAGGCTGGGCGGCTGCATGCCGAGCATCTGGCCCTTGCTGCGCTGGGCCAGCTCTTCGGCCAGGGTGGTCTTGAGGGTGTAGCCGGCCACGGGCTTGGCCAGGATGCGCTTGACCCCGGCGTTGCGGGCGATGACCTTGCTCGGCGCATTGGTGATGCCGGTGAGCATGATGATCAGGATGTCGTGGTTCAGGCTCGGATCTTCCTTGATCTTGGCGGCCAGTTGCATGCCGGTCATGCCGGGCATGTTCTGGTCGAGCAGCACGGCATCGAAGTAGTCGCGCAGGTGCGCCTTGGTGCGCAGCAGTGCCAGGGCTTCCTTGCCCGAGGGCACGGCGCTCACGTTCATGCCCCAGGCGCTACACTGCTGCACCAGCACCTTGCGGCAGGTGTCGTTGTCGTCCACCACCAGCACCCGGGCATCGCGCAGCGGGCCGTCGAGGTCGGCGGCGGGCTGTTCGAGGCGCTGCGGGTCCAGCGGCAGGGTCATCCACAGGGTGTTGCCCTGGTTGTGGCTGGTCTTGATGCCGAACTCGCCCTGCATCAGGGCGATCAGTTGCTTGGCGATCACCAGGCCCAGCAGGCCGCCGAGCTTGTTGCTCGACAGCACGTGCTCGCTGTGCAACTCGGCCTGCAGCAGTGCCTCGCGCTCGCTGGGCGGGATCGGTTCGCCGCTGTCCTGCACGGCCAGGCGCAGGCGCGGGCTGCTGCCGCGCTGGTCCAGTGCCACCACCAGCAGGATCTCGCCCTGCTCGGTCTTTTTCAGAGCGTTTTCCAGCAGGCTCAGCAGGGCCTGGCGCAGGCGCGTGGGGTCACCGCTGATGACCCGCGGCACCTGCGGCTGGGTGAAACTGATCAGTTCGATGTTCTGCTGTTCGGCCTTGGCCCTGAAGATGCTCAGGCAGTCCTCGATCAGGGCGTTGAGGTCGAACTGCACGTCATCCAGCTCGATCTGGCCGGACTCGAGCTTGGAGATGTCGAGGATCTCGTTGATCAGGGTCAGCAGCTCGTTGCCGGCACTGTGGATGGTCTGCACGTAGTCGCGCTGCTTGACCGACAGCGGGGTGCCCAGCAGCAGTTCGGTCATGCCCAGCACACCGTTCATCGGGGTGCGGATCTCGTGGCTGATGCGCGCCAGAAACTCTGCCTTGGCGTTGATTTCGGCGGTGCTGGCGGCCAGCTCGCGGCTGGCGCTGAAGCGCGCCTCGCTGATGCTGCGCAGGCGCTCGCCCAGGGCCATGTTGAGCAGAAGGCCGGTGAAGGCGGTGAACCCCAGCAGGATGAACAGCAGCCATTCGGTGGGGGTGCGGGTAAGGCCCAGCAGCGCCGGCAGCACCACCAGGCAGCCCAGGTTGAACACCAGCATGGCCAGGCTGAACAGGCGCGCCGGGGCGAAGCCGCGCACCCAGTGGCAAACGGCCGTGATCAGCATGCTCAGGCTGGCCAGGGCCACCAGCGCGTAGGTGGCCAGGTTCAACGGCAAGGTATCGACGAACAGCAGCAACAGGCCGCCGATGGCGATCAGCAGGATCTCGCCTTGCAGCAGACGGGCCAGGCGCGGCTGCTGCAGGGGGGCGAAGAAGCGCAGGGTGAAGGCCAGCCCGCAGAGGCTGGCGAGCAGGGCGGTGAGGTAGGCGGCCGGGGTCTGCGAGGTCTGCCAGAGGTTCCACGGCCCGCTCAGGTTGAGCAGGATCAGCGCGCTGAGCAGCATCAGGCTGTGGTAGCCGGCCAGCCACAGGCTGCTGGTGGAGCGCGAATAGCCGAAGCGCACCAGGTTGTGCAGGATCAGCATGCCCATGCAGCCGAACAGCAACCCGAACAGCAGTGGCTGGCGCTGGTCGGCGGCGGCGCTCACGGCGGGCATCAGGCTGATGCCGGGCCGCAGCTGGTGCTCGGAGACCAGCCGCAGGTAGAGGTCCTGGGCCTGGTCGCTGCTCGGCACCGCCAGCAGGTGATCGTTGGTGGTCAGGCTCACCGGGCCGTTGGTGTCCGGGCGGCCGTTGTGGGACTGCTCGATCAGCCGGGCGCCGTCGACCACATACAGGTTCAGGTGCGACAGGTCCGGGGCGAACAGGCGCAGTACCTGTTCGGGCTGGTGTGGGGGCAGGTGGTAATGCAGCCAGAGCGCCTGCTGGGGCTCGGCGGCATCGAGCTGGTTGAGCTCGATGGGACTGAACTGGTTACGGTAACGCTCGGAACGGATGTCGCTCAGTTGCAGGTTGGCCTGATCGTCGAGCAATACCGACCACCCACTGCCCGAATCGGCCGTGGCCGGGAACAGGCAGAGCAGAGTCAGCAGGCTGACGGTGAGTCCAATGGCAATCCTGAGCCAACGCACGAGATATCCCTTCCTAGCCAAATGCCGGTTTGCAACTATGCGCGGCGTGCCAAGCCGAAGGCAAGGCCCCTTTGGAGCCTTGCCGTGTCAGCTTACTCCTGGTGCTCGCCACGTTCACGGGCGATGGCGCGGTAGCCGATGTCGGTGCGGTAGAAACTGCCGTCCCACTCGATTTCGGCGGCCAGGCGGTAGGCCTGCTGCTGCGCGGCTTCGACGGTCTCACCCAGGGCAGTGGCACACAGTACGCGGCCACCGCTGGTGACCACCTGGCCGTCCTTGAGGGCGGTACCGGCATGGAACACCTTGCCGGTGAGCTTGGCTGCGGCGTCCAGGCCGCTGATCGGTGCACCCTTGGCGTAGTCGCCCGGGTAGCCGCCGGCGGCCAGTACAACGCCCAGGCTCGGCTGCGGGTTCCACTGCGCTTCGACCTTGTTCAGGGCTTTGGCGAACGCCGCTTCGATCAGCAGCACCAGGCTCGATTCCAGGCGCAGCATCACCGGCTGGGTTTCCGGGTCGCCGAAGCGGCAGTTGAACTCGATGACCTTGGGGTTGCCGGCCTTGTCGATCATCAGCCCGGCATACAGGAAGCCGGTGTACACGTTGCCTTCGGCAGCCATGCCGTTGACGGTCGGCCAGATCACCTGGTCCATCACGCGCTGGTGGACTTCGGCAGTGACCACCGGGGCTGGCGAGTAGGCGCCCATGCCGCCGGTGTTGGGGCCGGTGTCGGCGTTGCCGACGCGCTTGTGGTCCTGGCTGGTGGCCATCGGCAGCACGTTCTGCCCGTCGACCATGACGATGAAGCTGGCTTCCTCGCCGTCGAGGAACTCTTCGATGACCACGCGCGAACCGGCGTCGCCGAAGGCATTGCCGGCGAGCATGTCGCGTACCGCGTCCTCGGCTTCAGCCAGGGTCATGGCGACGATCACGCCCTTGCCCGCGGCCAGGCCGTCGGCCTTGATCACGATCGGTGCGCCTTTTTCGCGCAGGTAGGCCAGGGCCGGCTCCACTTCGGTGAAGTTCTGGTAGTCGGCGGTCGGGATCTTGTGACGGGCCAGAAAGTCCTTGGTGAACGCCTTGGAGCCTTCCAACTGCGCCGCGCCCTTGGTGGGGCCGAAGCAGTCCAGGCCGCGGCTGCGGAACAGGTCGACCACGCCGGCCACCAACGGGCCCTCGGGGCCGACGATGGTCAGGGCGACGTTCTTCTCGGCAAAGTCGGCCAGTTGGTCCAGGGCGGTGACGTCGATGTCGACGTTCTTGCACTTGGCTTCGGTGGCGGTGCCGGCGTTGCCGGGGGCGACGAAGACAGTCTCGACGCGAGGGTCCTGGGCAACTTTCCAGGCCAGGGCGTGTTCGCGGCCGCCGCTACCGATGATCAAAACGTTCATGTCAAAACCTCGATGACGCTAATTCGGAGAGTAACTGTAGGAGCCGGCGTTGCCGGCGAAGGTCGCACCGCGTTGACCGGGCGGGCCCATTCGCCGGCAACGCCGGCTCCTACACGCAGTGGATCAGTGACGGAAGTGGCGCATGCCGGTGAACACCATGGCAATGCCGGCTTCGTCGGCCGCGGCAATCACCTCGGCATCACGCATCGAACCGCCCGGCTGGATCACCGCAGTGATACCCACCTTGGCCGCGTTGTCGATACCGTCGCGGAACGGGAAGAACGCATCCGAGGCCATGACCGCACCCTGTACCTGCAGGCCGGCATGCTCGGCCTTGATCGCGGCGATGCGCGCCGAGTTCACGCGGCTCATCTGGCCGGCGCCGACACCGATGGTCTGGCGGTTCTTGGCGTAGACGATGGCGTTGGACTTGACGTACTTGGCCACTTTCCAGGCGAAGATCAGGTCGTGGATTTCCTGCTCGGTCGGCGCACGCTTGGTCACCACCTTCAGGTCGCCCTCGGTGATCATGCCGATGTCGCGGCTCTGTACCAGCAGGCCGCCGGTGACGCGCTTGTAGTCCCAGGCAGCGGCACGCTCGGCCGACCACTGGCCGCACGCCAGCAGGCGCACGTTGGCCTTGGCGGCCACCACGGCGCGGGCTTCTTCGCTCACGCTCGGGGCGATGATCACTTCGACGAACTGACGCTCGACGATGGCCTTGGCGGTTTCGGCATCCAGCTCGCGGTTGAACGCGATGATGCCGCCGAAGGCTGATTCGGTATCGGTGGCGTAGGCCAGCTCGTAGGCCTGGCGGATGCCGCCCTCGGCGTCCGGGCTGACGGCCACGCCGCACGGGTTGGCGTGCTTGACGATCACGCAGGCCGGCTTGACGAAGCTCTTGACGCATTCCAGCGCGGCGTCGGTGTCGGCCACGTTGTTGTACGACAGCTCCTTGCCCTGCAGCTGGGTGGCGGTGGCGATGCCGGCCTCGCTCGGCTTGGCCTCGACGTAGAACGCCGCGCTCTGGTGCGGGTTCTCGCCGTAGCGCATTTCCTGGGCCTTGATGAACTGGCTGTTGAAGGTGCGCGGGAACTGGCTGCGGTCTTCGGTGCTCAGGGTGTCGGCCGCCTGGTTCACGGTGCCCATGTAGTTGGCGATCATGCCGTCGTAGGCGGCGGTGTGCTCGAACGCCTTGAGCATCAGGTCGAAGCGCTGGGCGTAGGTCAGGCCACCGGCCTTGAGGCTCTCGAGCACCTGGCCGTAGTCGCTGGCGTTGACCACGATGGCCACGTCCTTGTGGTTCTTGGCCGCCGAGCGAACCATGGTCGGGCCGCCGATGTCGATGTTCTCGATGGCGGTCGGCAGGTCGCAGCCCGGCTTGGAGATGGTGGCTTCGAAGGGGTACAGGTTGACGGCGACCAGGTCGATCGGCTTGATCCCGTGCTCGGCCATGATGGCGTCATCGGTGCCGCGACGGCCGAGGATGCCACCGTGGATCTTGGGGTGCAGGGTCTTGACCCGGCCGTCCATCATTTCGGCAAAGCCGGTGTAGTCGGCAACTTCCACCGCGGCGACGCCATTGTCCTGGAGCAACTTGAAGGTGCCACCGGTGGACAGGATCTCGACGCCGAGCTGTTGCAGCTCACGGGCGAATTCGAGGATTCCGGTCTTGTCGGAAACGCTGATCAAGGCGCGGCGGATCGGCAGGCGGGTAGTCTGGTCGGTCATTTCAGATTCCATAACGCGGTGGAGTCAGCAAAAAAGGCGACCTCATCGAATGGGAGCCGCCTTTTCTGGTGTGGATTCGTTGTTACAGCAGATCGTACTGCTTGAGCTTCTTGCGCAAGGTGCCCCGGTTGAGCCCCAGCAGCTCGCTGGCCTTGGTCTGGTTGCCCTTGACGTAGTTCATCACGCTTTCGAGCAAGGGTGCCTCGACTTCAGAGAGCACCAGGTTGTACACGTCCGTGACAGCAGCGCCCTCGAGGTGCGCAAAGTAGTTGTGCAGCGCCTTCTCCACGCTCCCGCGAAGGGTCTGGCCCTCTTCGCTCGGGGTGTTCAGGTGCTGTTTCAGGTTGACGTTGTCGCTCACGGGCGTTGTTCCACTCACTAAAGTCTCGGTCATCATCGTCATGCGGCCACCCCTTGTCCGTCCTCTGTCTCAAGGCTCTGTTCACGTTCGCGGAAAAACTCGCGAACGTCGGCGCACTGCGCGTGTGTTTCTTCCAAACCATTGAAGCGGGCGCGAAACTCCCTGGCGCCCGGTAACGTTGCCAGGTACCAGCCCACATGCTTGCGGGCGATACGCACACCCATCACATCGCCATAGAAGGCGTGCAGCGCGGCCAGGTGCTCCAGCAGAATTCGTTCCACTTCAGCCAACTGCGGTGCCGGCAACAGTTCGCCGGTGCGCAGGTAGTGCTCGACCTCGCGAAAGATCCACGGCCGCCCCTGGGCGGCGCGGCCGATCAGCAGGCCGTCGGCGCCGGTGGCGTCGAGCACCTGTCGGGCCTTTTGCGGCGACGTGATGTCGCCATTGGCAAATACCGGTATCGACACCGCCTGCTTGATGGCGGCGATGGTGTCGTACTCGGCGTCGCCGGTGTACAGGTCGGCACGGGTGCGGCCATGTACGGCCAGTGCCTGAATGCCTGCCTGCTCGGCGATCTTCGCCACGGTCAGGCCATTCTTGTTGTCCCGGTCCCAGCCGGTGCGGATCTTGAGGGTAACGGGTACGTCCACGGCGGCGACCACCGCCTGGAGGATCTCGTTGACCAGCACTTCATCCTTCAATAAAGCAGAGCCTGCAGCTTTGTTGCAGACTTTTTTTGCCGGGCAGCCCATGTTGATATCGATGATCTGCGCGCCGGCCTCGACATTGGCCCGGGCCGCGGCCGCGAGCATCTGCGCGTCACCGCCGGCGATCTGCACCGAGCGGGGCTCGGGATCGCCATCGTGAATCATGCGCAGGCGCGACTTGCGGCTGTTCCACAGGCTCATGTCGCTGCTGACCATTTCGGACACCACCAGGCCTGCGCCCATTCGTCGGCACAGCTGACGAAAAGGCTGGTCCGTGACCCCGGCCATCGGGGCAAGGATCAGGGCGTTCTGCAGTGTGTATGGGCCGATGCGTACCGCCGACATAGGAGTTCCCTGTTGTGGGGGCCGATCTTAGAGTTCGAAAAAGGGTGGGCATGATACCCGCTCTCGGTGACCGGATAAAGGTCGATCTGGATAAAATATGAACAGTTTGAGCGGCAAGCGACAAGCTTCAAGCCCCAGCCAAAAGCAGGAGTGGCGTGATACCGCGCTTTTCTCCTGCCGCCTGAAGCTTGCCGCTGGTCGCTGGGTTTACTCCGGCGAGCGGAAGCTCAGGCTGTAGTTGACCGCCTTCGGGCCCGGATCGAGGATGTCCAGGGCGATGTGGATCGGGGTCTGGCTGGGCATTTCGGCCTTGCCGGCCAGCTCGCCGCTCAGGTACTCGCCGGGCTTGAAGCGACGGCTGGCGATCAGTTGGCCGTTGAGGTCGGCAAACCGCAGCTCCAGCAGCGGGAATGGCTGCGAGAAGGGCGCACGATTGTAGATGATCGCGTCCACGATCAACGCGCCGGCAAAGTCCGGGTGGCTGCGGACCACCAGGTTGCTGCTCTTGATGCGGGCGATGTCGACCTTGGAAGGCACTTCGCAACCCAGTTGCGGGCACAGTTGCTGGAACCAGGGGCGGTACTGGTCCTGGCGGGCCAGTTCGTCGAAGTGATAGGCGATGTACTGGCCAGCCAGTGCCGCGCCAGCCAGCAGAGTCAGCAGCGCCCACAGCAGGCGCCGGCCCCAGTGGCTGCGCGGCTTCTGCCAGTCGAGCTGCAGCGGGTCGTCGACGATGTCGACCAGCGCCGGCTTGCGTGGCGAGCGTGCAGCCATCGGGCCAAGGTCGGGTTCGTGGCGGGTATTCGGGGCGTCGTCGAACGCCGGGTCCGGCGCGTCGGGCTCATCGCCCGGGTCGCGTGCCGACAGGTGCTCGGCCACCACGTCGGGGTCGTGGAGGGGCTGCTCGCGCAGCGGGGGCTCGTCATCCAGGCCGTCCAGGTCCAGCGACAGCGAGGGTTCGGTGCGCTCGCCCGGCAGCGCCACGGTAGCCGGGACGGGTTCGTCGACCAGCGGCGGCTGCGGCGTTGCCTGGGCTTCGCGTTCGTCGGCCGGGCTGCTGAACAGGCTGTCGGTGTACGAGGTGTCGTCCGGGCCGTCGCGCTGGGCGCTGAGGCTGTCCTCGCGGCGTGGCGCCAGGTCGAAGTCTTCGGCCTGGCTGCGCTTGAACTCGCTGATCGGCTGGATTTCGCGTTGCTCCAGGCGGGCGAGTTCCTGGTCGAGGTCCAGTTGGTCGAGGTCGACGTCCAGCGCGCTGGCCGTCCATTCGCGCTGGCTGATCGGCGCGGCGGCCGGCGGCGCTGGCTGCGGTGCATGTTCGGGTTCGGCCACCGGCGCAGGCAACGGCATTGCCGGCGGCAGCGCGGGGGCGACCTGCAGCGCCTGTTGCGCTGCACTCTGCTCCAGCAGCTGCTTGGCGGCGTTGAATACCTGCAGGCAATTGCCGCAGCGCACTACCCCGCGGGCCACACTCAATTGAGTGTGGCTGACGCGAAAGCTGGTCTGGCAATGCGGGCACTGGGTGACGAAACTGTCGGTCATGCGGCGGTCCGGGTTGTGCAGAGTTGTAGTCTAGGCGCAGTTAGCGCCGGCGACCACTGATGCGTACCCAGCCATCGCGCACGGCGATCGGGTCCAGGTCGAAGTCCTTGGCGTAGGCGGCGGCCACTTCATCGCCCTGTTCGGCGAGGATGCCCGACAGCGCCAGCAGGCCGCCGGGGCGTACCAGGCCGGACAGCTGCGGGGCCAGCGAGACCAGCGGGCCGGCGAGGATGTTGGCTACCAGCACGTCGGCCTGCATGGCCGGCATGTCCTGGGGCAGGTACAGGTCGAACAGCGCGTCGGCGATGCCGTTGCGCCCGGCATTGTCGCGCGAGGCCTCGATGGCCTGCACGTCGATGTCGGTGCCCACCGCCTTGCGTGCGCCCAGCAGCAGCGCGGCGATGGCGAGGATGCCCGAGCCGCAGCCGAAGTCGAGTACTTCAGTGCCGTTCAGGTCCTGGCCGTCGAGCCATTCCAGGCACAGGGCGGTGGTCGGGTGGGTGCCGGTGCCGAACGCCAGGCCCGGGTCGAGCAGCAGGTTGACGGCGTCCGGCTCGGGGGCGGCGTGCCAGCTGGGCACGATCCACAGGCGCTGGCCGAAGCGCATGGGCTGGAAGTTGTCCATCCAGCTGCGTTCCCAGTCCTGGTCTTCGATCACTTCGGCCTGGTGCTCGGGCAGGGCGGCCCCGGTCAGCAGTTGCAGGTGGGCAAACACTGCCTCGGGTTCGGCGTCGGCTTCGAACAGGGCCAGCAGGTGGGTGTGCGACCACAGCGGGGTGGTGTTGAGGTCCGGTTCGAAGATCGGCTGGTCTTCGGCGTCCATGAAGGTGACGGAGACGGCGCCGACTTCGAGCAGGGCATCTTCGTAGGTTTCGGCTTGTTCCGGGCTGATGGCCAGACGTACTTGCAGCCAGGGCATGGCGGGCACCTTTGGGTAATTCGTGGAGGGCAGCCGCTGGGGGCTGCGCGAAGCGCGCCAGTTTACTTGAGTGCGAGGGGTTTGTATCGGGGGCGCTGCAGTGTCTGTACTGGCGTGATCGCGGGTCAAGCCCGCTCCCACAGAGACGGCAGTGATCCCTGTGGGAGCGGGCTTGACCCGCGATCGGGCTGCAGAGCAGCCCTCGAGACACAAACCGGTGCTGGTCAGTGCCCGCGCAAAAACGCCAGCAGCCGCGCATTGACCTGCTCGGCCGCTTCCAACTGCACCATGTGCCCCTGGCCCGGCAGTATCGCCACCTCGGCTGGCAGGCCGTCCACATGGGTGGCCGGGATGATCGCGTCATCGCTGCCCCACAGCACCAGCGTCGGCTGCTGCGCCACCACCGGGCGCAGATCGTGACGTTGCACGCCGTCGCTGGCCAGTGCGTCGGCCAGTTGTCGCAGGGCCTCGTCCACCCCCTCCAGGCGCTTGAACCTGAGCATGTCCTCGAGCATCTGCCGGGTCACCAGCCCGGGGTCGGAGAACAGCTGCGTCATCTGCGGCTTCAGGGCGTTGCGGTTGGCCGCCGCAACGATGCCCTGCAGGTAGCCGCCATTGATTTCGCGCCCCAGCCCGGCGCTGGCGATCAGGCTCAGCGACTGCACCCGCGCAGGTGCCAGCCGCGCCAGGTTCAAGGCCACCGCACCGCCCATGGAGTGCCCGGCCAGGTGCACGCGCCCCAGGTTCAGGTGATCGAGCAGGGCCAGCACGCTCTGGCTCAGCTCATCCAGGTCGCCGCGTTGCAGGTGCTTGCCCGACTCGCCATGCCCGGGCAGGTCGAGGGCGATCACCCGGCGCTCGGCGGCCAGCGCCGGGTGGTTGAACATCCAGTTGTTAAGGTCGCCGCAGAAGCCGTGGATCAACACCAGCGGCGTACCGCCTTCGCCGAGGTCGAAGTAGCGCACCCGGTGCCCGTCCAGCTCGACTTTCTGCGGCGCCGGGCCGCTGTCCTGCTCGGCGCCGTCACCAGGCACGAAATCGGCCTGAAAGCGCTGCATCACCGCATCGATCTGCGCGTCGCTGGCCTCGCCCTCGACCACCACGGCCAGCAGCGCCCCCACTGCCAGGGTCTCGTCGGGCCTGGCGATCTGACGGCGCAGCACGCCGCTGAACGGGGCCTCGACGCTGCTGGAGATCTTGTCGGTCTCCACGTCCAGCACCTCGTCGCCCTTGCTGATGTGCTCGCCTTCCTGCTTGAGCCAGGTGTCGATGCGCCCCTCGGTCATCGACAGGCCCCACTTGGGCATGGTCAGGGTATGGATCTGGCTCATGCCGCGTTCCTCCCTTTCATCACTGTGTGCACGGCAGCCTCGATCTTGGCGGCGGTGGGGATGTAGAGGTCTTCCAGCGCGTCGGAGAACGGCACCGGGGTGTGTGGCGCAGTGACCATCTCGATCGGGCCCTTGAGTGCGCCGAAGGCTTTCTGCGCCACCAGCGCACTGATGTCGGTGGCCATCGAGCAGCGCGGGTTGGCTTCGTCGATCACCACCAGGCGGCCGGTCTTTTCCACGCTTTCGAGAATGCTGTCTTCATCCATCGGGCTGGTGGTGCGCAGGTCGAGCACCTCGCAGTCGATGCCCTGGCGCGCCAGGTTGGCCGCCGCCTCCATGGCCAGGTGGACCATGCGCCCGTAGGTCACCAGGGTGATGTCGTCGCCGTCACGCAAGAAGTTGGCCTCGCCGAACGGCACGGTGTAGACCTCTTCCGGCACTTCGCCCTGCAGGCTGTAGAGCAGCTTGTGCTCGCAGAAAATCACCGGGTCGTTGTCGCGGATCGCCTGGATCAGCAGGCCCTTGGCGTCATACGGCGACGACGGGCACACCACCTTCAGGCCCGGGATGTGGGTCCACAGCGAGGTGAGCATCTGCGAGTGCTGGGCGGCGGCGCGCAGGCCGGCGCCGACCATGGTGCGCATCACCAGCGGGGTGACCGCCTTGCCGCCGTACATGTAGCGAAACTTGGCTGCCTGGTTGAGGATCTGGTCCAGGCAGCAGCCGGCAAAGTCGACGAACATCAGTTCGCACACCGGGCGCAGGCCCTGGGTGGCGGCGCCGACCGCTGCGCCCACATAGCCGATTTCCGATAGCGGCGCGTCCAGCACGCGGCCGGGGAACTGCCCGTAAAGGCCCTTGGTGACGCCGAGCACACCGCCCCAGGCGTCATTCTCGCCCGGTGCACCGGCACCGCCGGCGACGTCCTCGCCAATGATGAACACCGTGGGGTCGCGGCGCATTTCCTGGGCCAGGGCTTCGTTGATGGCCTGCTGGTAGCTGATTTTTCTCGCCATGATGATTCTCCGATTGTTCTTGTTGTAAGGGCAGCGTGCTCAGGGGTAGGCGACGTACACGTCGCTGAGCAGGTCGGCAGGCTGGGGCTTGGGGTCGGACTTGGCGCGGCGCACGGCGTCTTCGATCAGGTCCTCGACCTGGGCATCCACCAGGTCCAGTTGGGCGTCGCCGAGCAGCCCGGCGCGGGTGGTGCGCTGGCGGAACTGCATCAGGCAGTCGCGGGTTTCGCGCAGGTTCTTCACCTCGTCCGGGGCGCGGTAGGTTTGCGCGTCGCCTTCGAAGTGGCCGTAGTAGCGGGTCAGCTTGACCTCCACCAGCGACGGGCCCTGGCCGCTGCGGGCACGCTCGATGGCGGCGCCGGCCGCCTCGTGCACGGCAAAGAAGTCGTAGCCGTCGATGGTCACCCCGGGCATGCCGAAGCCGGCGGCGCGGTCGGCGATGTGGTCGCACGCCACCGACCAGTTGGAGGCGGTGGCCTCGGCGTAGCCGTTGTTCTCGGCCACGAAGATGCACGGCAGGTTCATGATGGCGGCCAGGTTCATGGCCTCGAACACCGCACCCTCGTTGGAGCCGCCGTCGCCGAAGAACACCACGGCCACGTCATCGGTGCCCTTGAGCTTGGCCGCCAGGGCAGCGCCGGCCACCAGGGGCGCGCCGGCGCCGACGATGCCGTTGGCGCCGAGCATGCCCTTTTCCAGGTCGGCGATATGCATCGAGCCGCCCTTGCCGCCGCACACGCCGGTCTTCTTGCCGTAGATCTCGGCCATCATGCCGTGCACGTCCACGCCCTTGGCGATGCAGTGGCCGTGGCCGCGGTGGTTGGAGGCGATGCAGTCGCTGTCGCGCAGGTGCGCCATGACCCCGGCGGCTGACGCCTCTTCGCCGGCATACAGGTGCACGAAGCCTGGGATCTCGCCGGTGGCGAACTCGATGTGCAGGCGCTCTTCGAAGGCGCGGATGGTGCGCATGACCCGGTAGGCATGCAGGAGTTGCTCGGTGTTCAGGTGAGTGGACATCTTGTTGTTCTCCAGGGTTGTCTCAGCACTGAGGGTGCGCAGGGTGTTGCGGGTGTTCGCGGCCTACCGCCAGCAGGCGATGGCGGGCGGCGAAGGCCAGTACGGCCTCCACGTCGATGCTCAGGGGGCCGTGGGCGTCGAGGGTGACGGTGGGGCGGTCGTGCTCGCTGAACTCGATCTCGCGCTCGCCGTCCAGCGCCAGGGTGCCGCTGGACAGGCTCAGGGAGTAGGCGACGCCCGGTGCCAGCGGGCCGGCGGCGGTGATGCCGCAGCCTTGCACCAGGCCAGGGGCCAGCGGCGCCAGCAGCGCCTGTTCGGCCTGGCCGTTAAGACGCACCCAGGCGCCTTCGGCGGCGTGGCGCGACACCGGGCACCACAGCCCGCACAGCGCCGAGAGGCCGATGGCATGGGGTTCGGCGAAGGTGGCGAAGACTTCGGCAAGGTCTTCGGCGCGGCTCAGGGCGCGGGCGCCGATGAAGCGCTGCGGCGACACCGCGACTTCCACCAGCGCCCATTCGCACAGCTCCCGCGCCGGGTCGCGCACCAGCAGGCGCTTGTTGCGGCGCAGGCCCACCTGGGCCGGGATGCGCCCGGCGGCGAACAGCCCGCCGGCCAGCCCGGCGCTGGTGGCTTCGCGCAATTCGGGGAAGGCGTTGTTGGTACCGGTGGAAAGGGTCAGCAGCGGAATGTCGCCGACCTCGGCGGCCACCGCCTTGTGGGTGCCGTCGCCGCCGAGCACGGCGATCAGTGCGACCCCGCGGGCGAGCATCTGGCGCGCGGCCAGGCGGGTGTCCTCCACGGTCTGGTGCAGCGGCATGTCGAGGATGTCCAGTTGCGGCCAGCGCTGGCCGGCGGCCTGCGGGCCGTTGCTGGCCTTGAGCACGGCGGCGGCGATGCCGGTCATGTCCGGCGGCAGCAGCACGCGCCGGATGCCGGTGGCGGCGAAGGCGGCCAGCAGGCGTTGCACGGCCGAGGCCTTGTCGGTGCTGGAGTACAGGCCGGCGCTGGCGGTAAGCCTGCGCAGGTCGCGGCCCGAGGCCGGGTTGACGATGATGCCCACGGTGGGGGCGGGATGGCTCATGGCGCACCTCTGGTTCTTGTGTACCAGGGCTGGAGCAAGGGTGGTGCCAGGTTAGGTGAAAGGCTTGACCCAGAGCCTTTGCGCAGCATTCCAAGGGCGTACTCGCGGGGTGTCGGCAAGACGCTGCGTTGCAGTGCAGGCAGCGCCGCGGCGAGACGCCGAGACGCTGCGTCTCACGGCGCCGCTTGCCCAGGCGGTGCTTGTGGGGGCCTGGCAAACGGCGCTTAATGGGCCGCATAACGACAAGAACACGAGAACCGGAGGCCCCATGCTTGCCGCGAACTCCAGAGCCCACGTCGACTGTGTCAGCCGTGTGCTCAAGAATGCCGACCGCCAGCCCCAGGCGCCGGTACCGCCGTTGATCCTCGACTCCTGGCGCCGCTCGATGGAGCAGCACCGCCTCGACCCTTCCTCGCAGCAAGGGCCGCGCATCCTGTCGCAAACCCTGCTCAACGAATGCCGCGAACGCGCCGAGCTGTTCATGCGCATTGCCAGTGATGCGGTGGCGCGCCTGCACGAGCGGGTGCGCGGTGCCGACTACTGCGTGCTGCTGACCGACGCGCAGGGCCGCACCATCGACTACCGCGTCGACGCCGCGCTGCGCAACGACTGCCGCAAGGCCGGCCTGTACCTGGGCACCTGCTGGTCGGAAGGCGAGGAGGGCACCTGCGGGGTGGCGGCGGTACTGACCAGCCAGGTGCCGGTCACGGTGCACAAGCGCGATCACTTTCGCGCCGCGTTCATCGGCCTGACCTGCTCGGCGGCGCCGGTGTTCGACCCGCAGGGCAAGCTGCTGGGGGTGGTCGACGTGTCGGCGCTGCAGTCGCCGGACGACCGGCGCAGCCAGCACCTGATCCGCCAACTGGTGGTGCAGACCGCGCGGGAGATCGAGAACGCGTTTTTCATGCACAACGCCCAGGCGCATTGGGTGCTGCGGGCGCACAGCGCGCCGGGGTACGTGGACAGCCAGCCGGACTTTCTGCTGGCCTGGGATGCCGACGGACGCCTGCAGGCGCTCAACAGCCTGGCGCGCTCGGCATTGCTCTCGCGCTACGGCGAGCTGCCGGCGCATATCGGCCAGCTGTTCGACCTGGACCAGTTGCGCGCGGTGACCGACGAGTCGGCCCAGCGCCTGAGCTGGAGCGCCGATGGCGATGCGCTGCATGTGCGGGTCAGCTCGCCACAGCGTCCGGCGCGGGTGGTGCCGGTGCCGGGCGGGGTGGATGCACGGGTGGAGGAAAGCCTGCGTCTGGCGGTGCGGGTCAAGAACTGCAACCTGGCGGTGCTGGTGGTGGGCGAGACCGGTGCGGGCAAGGAGGTGTTCGCGCGCCAGTTGCATGAACGCAGCGCGCGGGCCGGCAAGCCGTTCGTGGCGCTCAACTGCGCGGCGATTCCCGAGAGCCTGATCGAGAGCGAGCTGTTCGGCTATGTGGCCGGGGCGTTTACCGGGGCTTCCAGCAAGGGCATGCGCGGGCTGCTGCAGCAGGCCGATGGCGGCACGCTGTTTCTCGACGAGATCGGCGACATGCCGCTGGCCTTGCAGACCCGCCTGCTGCGGGTGCTGGCCGAAGGCGAGGTGGCACCGCTGGGTGCGGCCAGGCGCGAGCGTGTGGATATCCAGGTGATCTGCGCCACGCACCGCGACCTGGCGGCGCGGGTGGCCGACGGGCGCTTTCGCGAAGACCTGTACTTTCGCCTGGCCAATGCGCGCTTCGAGCTGCCGCCGCTGCGCGAGCGCAGTGACCGGCTGGCCTTGATCAACCGCTTGCTGGCCGAGGAGGCGGCCGGTTGCGGGGTGGACGTGGGCTTGAGCGAGGCAGCGCTGGAGTGCCTGCTGGGGTATCGCTGGCCGGGTAACCTGCGCCAGTTGCGCCAGGTGCTGCGTTACGCCTGCGCGGTGTGCGCCGGTGGCACGCTGCAGTTGCAGGACCTGCCGACGGATGTGCGCGGGGCGCAGGTGCAGGGGCAGGTGCAGGCCAGCATGAGCCCGCAGCGCCAGGTGCTGCTGGAGGCGCTGGTACGCCATCGCTGGAAACCGGGGGAGGCGGCCAAGGCACTGGGTATTTCGCGGGCCACCTTGTACCGGCGGGTGCATGCGCATGGCATCGAGATGCCGCGCATGGGGCAGCATTAGGCGGCGCGCCTTCGCCGGCAAGGCCGGCTCCTACAGATTCGACGTTCCCCTGTAGGAGCCGGCCTTGCCGGCGAAGAAGGCAACACAAAAAAAAGACCCCGGCACCAGGCCGGGGTCTTTTTCATATCACACCTGCATCACTCGTCGTTGGCGAGCTTGTGTTCCAGGTAGTGAATGTTCACGCCACCTTTGCAGAAACCTTCATCGCGCACCAGTTCGCGGTGCAGCGGGATGTTGGTCTTGATGCCGTCGACGACGATCTCGTCCAGCGCATTGCGCATGCGCGCCATGGCTTCGTCACGGTCCTTGCCGTAGGTGATCAGCTTGCCGATCAGCGAGTCGTAGTTCGGCGGTACCGCATAGCCACTGTACAGGTGCGAGTCGACGCGAACGCCGTTGCCGCCCGGTGCGTGGAAATGCTTGACGGTACCCGGGCTCGGAATGAACTTCTTCGGGTCTTCGGCGTTGATCCGGCACTCCAGCGAGTGACCGCGAATCACCACGTCATCCTGGGTGAACGACAGCTTGTTGCCAGCGGCGATGCTGAGCATCTCCTTGACGATGTCGATACCGGTGACCATCTCCGAAACCGGGTGCTCCACCTGAACACGGGTGTTCATTTCGATGAAGTAGAACGCGCCGTTCTCGTAGAGGAACTCGAAGGTGCCGGCACCACGGTAGCCGATGTCGATGCACGCCTTGACGCAGCGGGCGAAGACTTCCTGGCGGGCCTTTTCGTCGATACCCGGGGCTGGCGCTTCTTCCAGCACCTTCTGGTGGCGGCGCTGCAGCGAGCAGTCGCGGTCACCCAGGTGCACGGCGTTGCCCTGGCCGTCGGACAGTACCTGGACTTCCACGTGACGCGGGTTGGTCAGGAACTTCTCCAGGTACACCATCGGGTTGCCGAAGGCGGCGCCGGCTTCGCTGCGGGTCAGCTTGGCCGAGGCGATCAGGTCCTCTTCCTTGTGCACCACGCGCATGCCGCGACCACCACCGCCACCGGCGGCCTTGATGATCACCGGGTAGCCGACTTCACGGCCGATGCGCAGGGCTTCTTCCTCGTCTTCCGGCAGCGGGCCGTCGGAACCCGGAACGGTCGGTACGCCGGCCTTGATCATCGCGTCCTTGGCCGACACCTTGTCGCCCATCAGGCGGATGGTGTCGGCCTTGGGGCCGATGAAGGCGAAGCCGGAGTTCTCGACCTGCTCGGCGAAATCGGCGTTTTCCGCGAGGAAACCGTAGCCTGGGTGAATGGCGGTGGCGCCGGTCACTTCAGCGGCTGCGATGATCGCCGGGATGTGCAGGTAGGAGTGGGTGGCCGAAGCCGGGCCAATGCATACCGATTCGTCGGCCAGGCCCAGGTGCATCAGCTCGCGGTCGGCGGTGGAGTGCACGGCGACGGTCTTGATGCCCATCTCTTTGCAGGCGCGCAGGATCCGCAGGGCAATTTCCCCGCGGTTGGCGATCAGGACTTTTTCCAACTTGGCTGGCATCGTTGGTTCTCCGCGGTTCAAACGATGGTGAACAGCGGCTGGTCGTACTCAACCGGCTGGCCGTCTTCTACCAGAATGGATTCGATCACACCGCTGGTTTCAGCTTCGATGTGGTTCATCATTTTCATGGCTTCGACGATGCACAGGGTGTCGCCTTTCTTCACGGTCTGGCCGACTTCGACGAAGGCAGGCGAGGTAGGCGAGGCTTTGCGGTAGAAGGTACCGACCATTGGCGAGCGGGCCACGGTGCCGTTGAGCTTCGGCGCGGCTGGCGCTTCGGCGGCAGCCGGGGCAGCGGCGGCCACAGGGGCGGCGGCCGGTGCGGCAGCCATCGGGGCTGGCGCGTAGTACTGCTGGGCCGGGGTCTTGCTGTGGCGGCTGATACGGACGGACTCTTCGCCTTCCTTGATCTCCAGCTCGTCGATGCCAGACTCTTCCAGCAGTTCGATCAGTTTCTTGACTTTACGGATATCCATTAATCATCAACTCCCAAGGGTCGGTCAGGGTCGTATAAACGTGAATGTTAACGTTCGTACACGGCCCGGCCTGCGGCCAGGCTTCGGTTATTCAGGGTTTGGCGTGCGCTGCCAGGTGTTCCAGGGCGGACTCCAGGGCCAGGCGATAGCCGGTGGCGCCCAGGCCGCAGATCACCCCTACGGCGACGTCTGAAAAGTAGGAGTGGTGGCGAAACGGCTCGCGCTTGTGCACGTTGGACAGATGCACTTCGATGAATGGGATGCTCACCGCCAGCAATGCGTCACGTAATGCGACGCTTGTGTGCGTGAAAGCCGCCGGATTGATCAGGATGAAGTCCACCCCTTCGTTGCGTGCGGCGTGGATGCGATCGATCAGTTCGTACTCGGCATTGCTTTGCAGGTATTGCAGATGGTGGCCGGCGGCGCGTGCACGCTGCTCCAGGTCCTGGTTGATCTGGGCCAGGGTCACGGCCCCGTAGACGCCCGGTTCGCGGGTGCCTAGCAGGTTCAGGTTGGGGCCATGCAGCACCAGTAGCGTTGCCATCTGCGGTTCCTTTTATTGTCGGGCAAAAACGTAGCGCGGCGACTATGCCGCAAACTGCCGAGCACTGTCCAGTTACCTGCAATAGCCAGCACGATGACCGAGATTCGCGCGAAATTTATGACTATCTTGCCAATTTCGGTCATCCGTGGCGCTTTTCAAGCGGCCCCAGCAGTTATAGACCCACTTCGCTGCGAATGCGCGCCAGGTGTTCGGCAAATTCGCCGGCTTTTACCTCGCCTATCACCCTGCTGTCGGTTTTTTCGCTGCCGTTCGCGGCAAACACCAGGAAGCCCGGCGGGCCGAACAGCTGGTAGCGGTCCAGCAGCGCGCGTTGCTCGGCGTTGCTTTCGGTGATGTCGAACCGTACCAGGCGGTAGCCCTGCAGTTGCGCCTGCACGGCCGGGTCGCCGAGCACGTCATGCTCGATCACCTTGCAACTGATGCACCAGTCGGCGTACCAGTCCAGCAGCAGCGGTTGCCCGGCCGCCCTGGCTTCGGCCAGCAGGCCATCCAGGGCGGCGGGGGTGTTCACCGTCTGCCAGGCGCTGACCGGTGCGGCCGAGGGGGTGCTGGCGGGGGCGGGGAGTGGCCGCAGCGGGTCGGCCTGGCCACTGAAGGCGCCGTACCAGCAGGCCAGCGCGTAGGCCAGCAGCAACAGGCCGAGCAGCTGCGCCAGGCGCTGGCCGGTGGTCTTCACGCCGAATTCCAGGGCGCCGAGGAACAGCGCCACGCCGGCTGCCAGCAGGCCGATCAGCAGCAGGGTGAGCGGGCCGGGCAGCACGCGGCTGAGCAGGCCGATGGCCAGGCCCAGCAGCAGCACGCCGATGGCGTTCTTCACCGTGACCAGCCACGGCCCGCTTTTGGGCAGCCAGGCCGCACCGCCGGTGGCCACCAGCAGCAGCGGCGCGCCCATGCCCAGGCCCAGGGCGAAGAGTTTCAGCGCCCCGCCGATGGCATCGCCGCTGGCGCTTATATATAGCAGCGCACCGGCCAGTGGCGCCGACACGCAGGGCGAGACCAGCAGGCTGGAAACCACCCCGAGTACGGCGGCGCCCAGCAGCGAGCCGCCCTTGGTCTGCCCGGCTACGCGGTCCAGGCGGCTGCTGATGAACTGCGGCAGCTTCAGTTCGAACAGGCCGAACATGGCCAGGGCGAATACCACGAAGAATGCCGCGAAGGGCACCAGCACCCAGGCCGATTGCAGGCGTGCCTGCAAATTGAGCTGAGCGCCGAACAGGCCCATCAGCGCGCCGAGCAGGGCGAAGCAGGCGGCCATCGGCAGCACGTAGGCCAGCGAAAGGGCCAGGCCGCGCCCGCCACCGACCTGGCCACGCAGCACCACCCCGGAAAGGATCGGCAGCATCGGCAACACGCAGGGGGTGAAGGTCAGGCCGACGCCGGCAAGAAAGAACAGCAGCATTTCCTTCCAGCTCCAGGCGTTGCTGCTGGCCGGGGCGGCGGCGGTGGACCCGGCGCCGACGCCGTCGATGCTCAGGCGCTCGGTTTCCGGCGGGTAGCACAGGCCCTTGTCGGCGCAGCCCTGATAGCTCACCACCAGGGTGAAGGGGCGCTGGTCGGCAGTGCGCGGCAGGTCGATGTCGAGGATGCCGTGGTACACCTCGACGTCGCCGAAGTACTCGTCGTGCTTGGCCTCGCCGGCAGGTAGCTGCGCGGTGCCCAGGGCGATGTCGGCAGGTTCGGTACGGAACTGGAAGCGGTGGCGATAGAGGTAGTAACCCTCGGTGGTGACGAAGCGCAGCTTGATGGCCTGGGCGTCGCCCTGGATCAGGTTGAGCTTGAAGGCTTCGCGCACGGGCAGGAAGTCGGCGCTGTTGTTCAGGCCCGGTGCGCCGAGAGTGGCGCTGGGGCGGTTGTCGAGCAGCCCGGCGCCCATGGCGGGCAGGGCCAGGACCAGAAGCAGGAGGCAAAGCAGGCGACGCATGAGCGGTCTCGCTGGGGGGGAACGTGGGGGCAATGATAACGGAGTTTGCCTGCTGCGGCCCCTTCGCCGGCAAGGCCGGCTCCTACAGGTACGCAACAGGCAGGAGCCGGGCTTGCCGGCGAAGACACCCCTGGATCAGACCCGGAACGCCTGCACGGCGGTGTTCAGTTCCCCGCCCAGGCGCAGCAGATGCTCACCCTGCTCGCGCCCCTCGCCAATGCGCTCCAGGTTGTCCGCGCCCAGTTCGTGGATCCGTTCGCTATGGTCGCGAATCTCGCTCACCGCACCGCTCTGCTGCGCGGTCACGTCGGCGATGCGTACGGCGGTCTGCGCAATGGTCTGGATCGCCGCGACAATCTCGTCCAGCGCTCCATCGGCCGACTGCGCCTGCTGGGCAGTGGCCTCGGCGTGCTCCAGTTGCGCGCGCATGCCTTCCACCGATTCGCGTGCCGCCTGCTGCAGGCGCGCGATCAGGGTCTGGATTTCGCCGGTGGCTCCGGTGGTGCGCTGAGCCAGCGAACGCACCTCCTCGGCCACCACCGCAAAGCCGCGGCCCATCTCGCCGGCCCTTGCCGCCTCGATGGCCGCATTCAGGGCCAGCAGGTTGGTCTGTTCGGCAATCGAGCGGATCACTGTGAGCACGCCGCCAATGGTCGCCGACTCCTGGGCCAGGCCCTCGATCATCTGTGCATTGCCCTGCACCTCGTCCACCAGCAGGCGCAGCCCGCTCAGGCTCTGGCCGATCACCGCCTGGCCCTGTTCCACCGCCAGCCCCGCGTGGCGGCTGGCGTCGGCGGCCTGGCTGGCATCGCCGGCCACCTGGGTGATGGTGGCCTCCAGTTCGCCCAGCGCATCGCGGATCTGCGCGGTGTCGCCGGCCTGGCGCTCGGCGCCGTCGTGCAGCGCGCTGCTCATGCCGGCCAGGGCGTGGCTGCTGCCGGCCACCTGCTCGGCGTTGCTGCGGATGGTGCCCACCAGGTCCACCAGATAGGCACGCAGGCGGTTGAGCGAGTCCTGGATGTCGTGCATTTCGCGGTTGCTGCGCCCCAGCGCAATGGCCTGGCTGAAGTCGCCGCCGGCCCACTGCGAGAGCGCCGGCGCCAGGTTGCCCAGCACCCGCGCCAGGCGCCGCTGCAAGGTGTCGATGAGCAGGGCGATCAGCAGGATCAACCCGATCATAAGGCCCTGGATCACCCGCACTTCGCCCTGGATCTGCCCGTGCTGCGCGCGCACCCCCGGTTCCAGGTCGGCGATGGCCTGCTGCACGGCGGCCATGCGCGCCTGGGTGGTGGTGGCCAGTTCGGTACGGCGCTCGATCTGCGCGCGGGTGCGCTGCAGTTCTGCCGGGTAGCGCGCCAGCAAACTGCCCAGCTCGCGCTTGAGGGCCACGCCGACGTCTTCGGCGCTGGTGGTGGCCTCGCTCTGCAGGCCCATCATCGCGGCGAAGTCGTCGGCGCCGGATTCCACCGCCGCGGTCACGCCCAGCAATGGCAGGGCGTCGAGGGCTTTGGCCTGGGTGATGATCAGTTGCAGTTCGCGCTCCACCTCGTCGGCCAGCTCGCTGCGCCCGCTGCTCACCAGCTTGTCACGCGCCAGCGACAGGCGGCCCAGGTGCAGGCTGGCTTCCAGCAGTGCCGACTGGTAGTGCGCCGCCTCGGGGTGGCCGCTGTCGTGGGCGTAGCGGGCGAGCTGTTCGAGGTTGGCGCCCAGTTCGCGTTCGGCCTGCAGCAACAGGGCCTGGGGGTCGCCGGCGAGCTTGCCGGCGGCCAGCAGCTCATTGGTGGTGAATGCCTGCAGGGTGTCGAGGCTGGGGCGCAGTTGCGCGGCCAGCTCATCGGGCAGCTGGGCCAGTTCCTGTTGCAGGTCCTGGGTGCTTTGCAGGGCGGTGGCGTGGCGCAGGGCATCGCCACTGTTCAGGTAATCCTGGGTGTTGCGGGCCACCTGGTTCTGGAACTGCTGGGACAGCGCCAGGTAACGCTCCATCAACAGGTAGGGCTGTTCCAGGGCACGTTGCGACCACCACAGGGTCGCCCCCAGGGCCAGGCACACGGTTACCAGCAGCAGGGTGTTCAGATTGGTCAGCAACTTCAGGCGCATGAGCGGGCTCTACCAACGGCGGGATGGCAAGTGCCTGAAGTTATTGCGTTTTTATGACGTGGTTATGACGCTGGCAGGGGTGTTGCGAAATAAAGTGGCTATATGGTGGCCCTTTCGCCGGCAACGCCGGCTCCTACAGGGGCCGGGTTGCTGGCGAAAAGGCTCAGGCCTCGACCCGCTGTACGCAGTTGCGCCCCGCACCCTTGGCCAGGTACAGCGCCTCGTCCGCCGCAGTAGCCATGCTCAGCGCATCCAGCCCGTCGCTCAGTTGCACCACCCCGGCACTGAAGGTGCACGACAGGTCACGCGGCTGCGCCGGGTAGTGGATCTCGGCAAAGCGCCGACGAATCTCGTCCAGCACCTTGTGCGCCGCGTGCAGGTCGGTGTTGGGCATCACGATGGCGAACTCTTCGCCGCCATAACGGCCGATGAAGTCGGTCTTGCGCAGGCGCTGCTTGAGAAACAGCGCCAGGCTCTTGATCACCCGGTCGCCCATGGGGTGGCCGTGGCTGTCGTTGACCTTCTTGAAGTGGTCGATGTCGAGCATGGCAAAGCTCAGCGGGCGGTCTTCGCGCCGCGCCCGGAAGCTGCAGTCTTCGAGCAGTTGCAGGATGTGCGTGTGGTTGTACAGCCCGGTGAGGCTGTCGCGCACCATGCGCGCCTTGAGGTTGCGCGCCCTGGCCGCACGGTTGCGCACGGTGGTGATCAGGTGGCGCGAACGGATCGGCTTGGTGAGGAAGTCGTCGCCACCCTCGCTCATGGCATCGAGCTGCTTGTCCAGGTCGTCCTCGGCCGACAGGTAGATGATCGGCACGCTCACATAGCGGTCGTTGTGGCGGATTACCTTGGCCAGCTCGGTGCCGGTGCAGGCGGGCATGTACATGTCGAGGATGATCAGGTCGGGCTGAAAGTCGGCCAGCTCGGCCATGGTCTGGATCGGATCGGTGAGGGTGCGGGTGACGATGCCGGCATTGTTGAGCAGGCGCTCGGTGTGCAGTGCCTGGGCCCGCGAGTCGTCGATCACCAGCACCTTGAACGGTTCGTACTGGGTCACGCTGGTGAGCAGCTCGACCTTTTCCAGCAGGCTGGAGGCCTCCAGGGTACCGGTAAGAAATTCCTGGCCGCCGGCGCGTACCGCGGCAAGCCGGGTGGGGGTGTCGGTTTCGTGCAGGCTGAAGAACAGCAGCGGTACGCGCTGCTCCAGGCCCTGCTGGGCCTGGGCGGCCAGCTGCAGGCCCTGGCCCTGGCCGCCGAAGTCGACATCCATGACGATCGCCGCCGGCAGGCGCTCGGCCATCGAGGCCTGGAACGCCTCGGGGCTGTACAGCGGCTCGACCCCCAGGCCGAAGAACTCCAGCTGCTTGGCCAGGCGCTCGGCGCGCTCGTGGTCCTGCAGCATCACGTAGATGGGCTTGCGCAGCGGCGGCAGCGGGGTGCGCTCGAGCTGGTCGCCCTGGCGCAGGCCGGTACGCGACAGGCGCTGCATCAGGCGGTTGAGTTCGTTGATCAGGCTGCTGCTCAGGCGCGCGCTGTTGGCCTCCACCGCCGCCAGGGTCTGGCCGATGGCATCGGCCAGCAGGCTGTGCTCGGGCTGCTCGAAGCGTTCGGCGTAGCGCTGCAGGCGCAGGTTGGCCTCGCCCAGCTCGCTCAGGTCGCAGCTGGTCCACTCGCTGCGCTGCAGGCGCTGCCAGATCTCGAGAATTTGCCGGGCCTGGTGAATGACCCGCTGGGCAAAGTGTTGCTTGAGGCGCGCACGATTCGGGTCTTCTGGCTCGGTCATGTCCTGACTACTTGTAAGGGGTGAGGCAATTCGAGTGATGGCTCTATGCTAGCACCACTTTTCCGGCAATCGAGTGTGCTGCATCAATTAACTGGGGTGGCGCTAAATTCCTTTCCTGACCCGTTAGTCACTTATGCGAAGCGGCGCGCTTGATTTATAGTGCAGGCTTGGCTGGCGCCCCGGCCGCGCACGCTGGCACACAATGCTGGCCGGCGTGGGCACGAAGCGGGGGCCGCGCGGTCGAACCCTGGACACGACCTGACAGAAAGGACAACGCCATGCTGGACTGGAAAAACCGTACAGGCAAAGCCGAGGCACGCGAGCGGGTGGACGCCCGTGGCTCGGGCACCCGCAGCTACTTCGGCGGGCTGTTGTTCAGCCGGGCGCTGGGCACCCTGATCGGTCTGTACCTGCTGGTGACCATCGCCCTGGGCTGGTACTGGAGCCAGGAGCCCGACCTGTTCCCGGTGCAGCAGAACGCCCAGGCCGCCGCCGAGCGCAATGGCCAGCAGATGGTCGTCGGCTACACCACCGTCGAAACCCTCAAGACCGTGGTTGCCACCCTGCTCGACAAGCCAGGCGGCTACATCTCCAACGACCGCTTCCCGCCGGGCCTGTGGATGGACAACATGCCCAGCTGGGAATATGGCGTGCTGGTGCAGGTACGTGACCTCAGCCGTGCCCTGCGCAAGGACTTCGCCCGTTCGCAGTCGCAGTCGGCCGAAGACGCCGACCTTGCCAAGGCCGAGCCGCGCTTCAACTTCGACAACAAGAGCTGGATCCTGCCGTCGAGCGAGTCGGAGTACCAGGAAGGCATCAATTCGCTGAACCGCTACCAGAAGCGCCTGGCTTCGCCAGACCAGCAGGGCGCGCTGTTCTACACCCGTGCCGACAACCTCAACAACTGGCTGGGCGACGTGGCCACGCGCCTGGGCTCGCTGTCCCAGCGCCTGTCGGCCAGCGTGGGCCGGGTCAAGCTCAACACCACCCTCAAGACCGAATCGGTGGTGCCGGGCCAGGTGCCGCAGCTGGACGAGGAAGTGGTCGAGACGCCGTGGCTGCAGATCGACAACGTGTTCTATGAAGCCCGTGGCCAGGCCTGGGCGCTGTCGCACCTGCTGCGCGCCATCGAGGTCGACTTCGCCGACGTGCTGGCCAAGAAGAACGCCACCGTCAGCGTGCGCCAGATCATCCGTGAGCTGGAAGCCTCGCAGGAGCCGCTGTGGAGCCCGATGGTACTCAACGGCAGCGGCTTCGGCATGTGGGCCAACCACTCGCTGGTGATGGCCAACTACATTTCCCGCGCCAACGCCGCAGTGATCGACCTGCGCCAGCTGCTGTCTCAGGGCTGATGCTGTTCAGCCAGAGCGAGGCGGCGCACCGCGCCGCCTCGGATGCCGAGCGCATCGCCTGGGTCGACGAGCAGGACAACCTGCTCGGCGCCAAGCCGCGGGCCGAGCTGCGCGAGCAGGGGCTGATCGGGCGGGGCACCTACATCCTGCTGTTCAACAGTGCCGGCGAGCTGTGCGTGCACCAGCGTACCCTGAGCAAGGCGATCTACCCCGGCTACTGGGATGTGGCCGCCGGCGGCATGGTCGACGAGCACGAAAGCTACGAGCGCTGCGCCGCGCGCGAGCTGGCCGAGGAGCTGGGGGTGAGCGGCGTGTCGCTGAGCTTCCACGAGCGCTTCTTCTTCGACCAGCCTGGCAACCGGCTCTGGTGCGCGGTGTTCTCGGCGGTCTGGGACGGGCCTTTGCGCCTGCAGCCCGAGGAGGTCAGCCAGGCCCGCTTCATGCCCCTGCAGGCAGCCCTGGACGACAGCCTGAGCACCCCCTACTGCCCCGACTCGCTGGCGGCGCTGAACCGTTTCGTGGCGCGGCGCGGCTGACGTCGCGAAAGCCAAGCAAAATGGCGCAGTTTTGCACTTAGCATTCGGCGCAATTGTGGTTACACTGCGCGGCCTTTTCACCCTGCCACGGCTTGCCGCGGCAGGTGCGCTGCCCCTGCCAGAGTGGGGCTTCGCGGTCGGTACCTCGCCCCGGGGCATCGACCAGTTTTTGTCCTCAACGCAGAGGATCAAAAGTGGCCAAGAAAGCCGCATCATTCGCCGCCCTCGGTGGCCTGGTGTTCTCCACCGATGCAGGCCGGCATTGCCCGGACTGCAGCAAACCCGTCGATGCCTGCATCTGCAAGCAGACACTCATCCCCGAAGGCGACGGCATTGCCCGTGTGCGTCGTGAAAGCAAAGGCCGTGGCGGCAAGACGGTGACCACCATCAGTGGCGTACCGCTCCCCCTGGATCAACTCAAGGAACTGGCCACCACGCTCAAGCGGCGTTGTGGTACGGGCGGCGCGTTGAAAGACGGCGTCATCGAGATCCAGGGCGACCACGTCGAGTTGTTGCTGGCCGAGCTGATCAAGCAAGGCTTCAAGGCGAAAAAGTCCGGCGGCTGATGGCCGCTGCGAGGTTTTTCCTGCAGCACTTCTAAACTCGTTCCCTGGGCAGGGGTCTATGCCTGAACAGGGAGAATCGTCATCTTCATTTTCTACACTGGCCAGCACGCCCTGGCCGGTGTTCACGACTTTCTTTATAGGGGACTTCGATGTCCGTACGACGCACACGCAAAGACGATGGCAGCCAATGGACCGTGGCCGACAGCCGCAGTGTTTACGGCATTCGCCATTGGGGCGCGGGTTACTTCGCGATCAACGAGGCCGGGCGCGTCGAAGTACGCCCCAACGGGCCGGACAGTGCGCCGATCGACCTGTACGAGCAGGTCGACGAGCTGCGCCAGAGCGGCCTGTCGCTGCCGCTGCTGGTACGTTTCCCCGACATCCTGCAACACCGCGTGCGCCAGCTGACCGGCGCATTCGACGCCAACATCGCGCGCCTGGAGTACCAGAGCCAGTACACCGCGCTGTACCCGATCAAGGTCAACCAGCAGGAAGCGGTGGTGGAGAACATCATCGCCACGCAGAACGTGTCCATCGGCCTTGAGGCCGGCTCCAAGCCCGAGCTGCTGGCGGTGCTGGCGCTGGCGCCCAAGGGCGGCACCATCGTCTGCAACGGCTACAAGGACCGCGAGTTCATCCGCCTGGCGCTGATGGGGCAGAAACTGGGTCACAACGTGTTGATCGTGATCGAGAAAGAATCCGAAGTGGCACTGGTGATCGAGGAAGCCGCCGACCTCAAGGTCAAGCCGCAGGTCGGCCTGCGCGTGCGCCTGTCGTCGCTGGCTTCGAGCAAGTGGGCCGATACCGGCGGCGAGAAGTCCAAGTTCGGCCTGTCGGCTGCGCAACTGATTTCGGTAGTGCAGCGCTTTCGCGATGCCGGCCTGGACCAGAGCATTCGCCTGCTGCACTTTCACATGGGCTCGCAGATCGCCAACCTGGCGGACTACCAGCACGGCTTCAAGGAAGCCATCCGCTACTACGGCGAGCTGCGTGCGCTGGGCCTGCCAGTGGACCACATCGACGTGGGCGGCGGCCTGGGCGTGGACTACGACGGCACCCACTCGCGCAATGCCAGCTCGATCAACTACGACATGGACGATTACGCCGGCGTGGTGGTGGGCATGCTCAAGGAGTTCTGCGACGCGCAGGGTCTGCCGCACCCGCACATCTTCTCCGAGAGCGGCCGCGCGCTGACCGCGCACCACGCGATGCTGGTGGTGCAGGTAACCGACGTCGAGAAGCACAACGACGAAGTACCCGAGATCGAGGACAAGCAGAGCCTGCCCGAAACCGTGCAGTGGCTGGCCGACCTGCTGGGCCCGACCGACATCGAGATGGTCACCGAGACCTACTGGCGTGCCACCCACTACATGAGCGACGTGGCCGCGCAATACGCCGACGGCAAGATCACCCTCGCGCAGAAGGCCCTGGCCGAGCAGTGCTACTTTGCCGTGTGCCGCCGGTTGCACAACTCGCTCAAGGCACGCCAGCGCTCGCACCGCCAGGTGCTGGACGAACTCAACGACAAGCTGGCCGACAAGTACATCTGCAACTTCTCGGTGTTCCAGAGCCTGCCCGACACCTGGGCCATCGGCCAGGTGCTGCCGATCCTGCCGCTGCATCGCCTGGGCGAAGAGCCGCTGCGCCGTGCGGTGCTGCAGGACCTGACCTGCGACTCGGACGGTAAGATCAACCAGTACGTCGACGAGCAGAGCATCGAGACCAGCCTGCCGGTACACGCCATCAACGAGGGCGAGGACTACCTGCTGGGGATCTTCCTGGTGGGCGCGTACCAGGAAATCCTCGGGGACATGCACAACCTGTTCGGTGACACCGACTCGGTGAACATCTACCAGAACCCCAACGGCAGCGTGTACCACGCCGGCATCGAGACCCACGACACCATCGAGGACATGCTGCGCTACGTGCACCTGTCGCCCGAAGAGCTGATGACCCACTACCGCGACAAATGCGCCAGCGCGAAGATCACGGCGCGTGAGCGTACCCAGTTCCTGGATGCCTTGCGCCTTGGGCTGACCCGCTCGTCCTACCTGTCCTCCTGACCGCTTTCGCCGGCAAGGCCGGCTCCTACAGGTTCATGCAATACCCTGTAGGAGCCGGCCTTGCCGGCGAAGAGGCCGTCATTCACGCCACAAACCACCCATCCCTACGCTGCAACCGCCACCCCATCACCCCCAGCGTCACCGCCCGCAGCCCCATGAACAGCAGAAAGCCCAGCCAGAGCCCGTGGTTGCCCAGCCCGCTGGCCGCATAGGCGAACGGCAGTGCTATCGCCACGCTCAGCAGCATGCCGTTGCGCATCTCCCGTGCCCTTGTCGCGCCGATGAACAACCCGTCGAGCAGGTAGCTCCACACCGCCACCAGTGGCAGCAGCGCCAGGTATGGCAGGTACTCGAACGCCGTCTCGCGCACGCTGGGGATATCCGTCTGCAACTGGATGAACCAGTGCCCGCCCAGCAGGAACACCCCGGCAAACACCAGGCTGACGATCAACGACCAGCCACACGCCACCGTCATTGAACGGCGCAATGCGCCGCGGTCCCCGGCGCCGATCGCATGTCCGCACAGTGCCTCCACCGCATGCGCCAGGCCGTCCAGTGCATACGCGGTCAGCAGCAGGCCGTTGAGCAGCAGCGCATTGGCCGCCACCGTCGCCTCGCCCAGGCGCGCACCCTGCACGGTGATCAGGAAGAACACCCCCTGCAACGCCAGGCTGCGAATGAAGATGTCGCGGTTCACGCTCAGCAGCGGGCGCCAGCTCTGCCAGCGCCTGAGCAGCGCCCAGGCCACCTGCCCGGGGTAGGCGCGCAGGGCCGGGCGCGTGAGCGCCAGGCCGAGCAGCGCGGCCGACCATTCGGCGATCACCGACGCCCGCGCCGAGCCCAGCACACCCCAGTCCAGCCCCAGCACGAACCACAGGTTGAGCACGATGTTGAGCAGGTTGGTGGTCAGCAGGATCGCCAGCGGGGCACGGGCGTTCTGCGTACCCAGAAACCACCCCACCAGGGCAAAGCTGGCCAGCGCTGCCGGCAGGCCGAGCAAGCGCGTGTGGAAGAACGCCAGGGTGTTTTCCTGCAGCGCGGCACTCGGTTGCATCAGGCCCAGTGCCAGGTGGCTGAAGGGAATCGCCAGTGCCCCCAGCAGCACGGCGAACAGCAACGCCAGCAGCAGCCCCTGCACCAGCACCTGGCGCAGCGCGGCGCCGTCGGCGCGCCCGGCCGCCTGGGCGGCAAAGCCGGTGGAGCCCATGCGCAGGAAGCCCATCAGAAACGCCAGGAAGGTATACAGGCTGGCGCCCACCGCCACGGCGCCGAGCTGGTGCGCGTGGGGCAGGTGGCCGATCACGGCGCTGTCCACCAGTGCCACCATGGGCACGGAAATGTTGGAAAGAATCATCGGCGCGGCCAGCGCCCAGACCCTGTGGTGGGTCGGGCGGTCGCGCCAGTCGCTGAGTAGTCGGGACATGCAGGCTCCTTGAGAACCGGCATTGTAGCCGCCCCCGGCACTAAAACTGGTGAACGCTGTCTCACGCCGGGCGCCTCGATCAGCGATGCCCGCGAGCTTGCTATATAGTGCTCGTCTCAGACCCTGCTACCGGAAGAGTTACCCTCCATGCTCAACAAAGGATTGTGGCTGGCGTGCGCCATGGCGCTGCTCAGTGCTTGCGACTCGTCTTCTGATAAACCGGCCCCGGCCCCCGCGCCAACGGAACAGGCCGCCCCGGTAGCCCCGGCGCCGGCCCCCGCCGAACCGGCCGCGCCCGCAGCTGCACCGGCCCCGGCGGCGACCCCGGCGCCCACCCAGGCGAGCCTGGGCGAGCGCTACGCCGGTCGCGAGCTGACGGTGGTAGACGTTTCCGAAGTGCAGGTCGACGGTGCCAGCGCCTTGTCGGTGACCTTCTCGGTGCCGCTGGACAAGGACCAGAACCTTGCCGAGCGCGTGCACCTGGTGGACACCACCCGGGGCAAGCTCGACGGCGCCTGGGAGCTCAGCGAAAACCAGATGGAGCTGCGCCTGCGTCACCTGGAGCCGCAGCGCAAGCTGGTGCTGACCGTGGATGCCGGCCTGCTCGGGGTGAACGGCAAGAAGCTCCCCAGCGAGTACGTCAGCCGCCTCGAAACCCGCGACATGCAGCCCACCGTGGGCTTCGCCAGCCGCGGCTCTCTGCTGCCCACGCGCCTGGCCGAAGGCCTGCCGGTGATCGCGCTGAACATCGACAAGGTGGACGTCGAGTTCTTCCGCATCAAGCCCGAGTCGATGTCCAGCTTCCTGGCCAGCTGGGGCCGCAACACCTCGCTCGAGTACTACAACTCCGAAGAGCTGTTGAGCAAGGCCGACCTGGTGTATGCCGGCCGCTTCGACCTGAACCCGGTGCGCAACACCCGCGAAACCCTGTTGCTGCCGATTGCCGGGATCAAGCCGTTGCAGGAACCGGGGGTGTACCTGGCGGTGATGCGCGCCTCGGGCCGCTACAACTATTCGCAGCCGGCCACCCTGTTCACCCTGAGTGACATCGGGCTGTCGGCGCATCGCTACACCAACCGCCTGGACGTGTTCACCCAGGCGCTGGACGGCGGCAAGGCCCTGGACGGGGTCAACCTCGAACTGCTCGACCGCGAAGGCAAGCTGCTGGCCCAGGCCAAGACCGACGGCGATGGCCATGCGCAATTGCCGATGCCGCCCAAGGCCGACGTACTGCTGGCCAAGCAGGGCGTGCACACCACCTTGCTGCGCCTGAACAGCGCCGCGCTCGACCTCTCCGAATTCGCGCTGACCGGGCCGCAGGCCAACCCGCTGCAGTTTTTCGTGTTCGGCCCGCGCGACCTCTATCGCCCGGGTGAAACCGTGCTGCTCAACGGCCTGCTGCGCGACCAGGATGGCAAGCCGGTGAAAGCCCAGCCGGTCAGTGTCGAGGTGCGTCGTCCGGATGAACAGGTCAGCCGCAAGTTCGTGTGGGAGGCCGATGCCAACGGCTTCTACCAGTACCAGTTGCAACTGGCCAGCGAAGCCCCGACCGGGCGCTGGCAGCTGGTGTTCGACCTGGGCGGCGGCAAGAAGCAGGTGTTCGAGTTCCTTGTCGAAGACTTCATGCCCGAGCGCCTGGCCCTGGAACTCAAGGGCAGCGCGACCCCGCTGAGCCCGGGCGAAACCGCTGAAATCCATGTCAATGGCCGCTACCTCTACGGCGCCCCGGCCTCGGGCAACCGCCTCAGCGGCCAGGCCTACGTGCGCCCGCTGCGCGAAGCGGTGCCGGCCTTGCCGGGCTACCAGTTCGGCTCGATCACCGAGGAAGACCTGAGCCACGACCTGGAACTGGACGAAACCACCCTGGACGCGTCGGGCGATGCCACGTTGCAGATCGAAAGCCGCTGGTCCGAGGCGCATTCGCCGCTGCAACTGAGCGTGCAGGCCAGCCTGCAGGAGTCCGGTGGCCGGCCGATCACCCGGCGCCTGGAGCAGCCGATCTGGCCGGCCGAGCGCATGCCCGGCCTGCGTGGGTTGTTCGACGGCGAAGAGGTCGACGGCAACACCCCGGTCGAGTTCGAACTACTGATGGCCGACCGTGATGGCCACAAACTGGCCGCCGACAACCTCAAGGTGCGCCTGATTCAGGAGCGCCGCGACTACTACTGGAACTATTCCTCCAGCGATGGCTGGGATTACAACTACAACGAGAAATTCCTGCTGCAGTCCGAGCAGCCGGTCAGCATCAAGGCCGGCAGCACTGCCAAGCTGAGCTTCCCGGTGGAATGGGGCCCGTACCGTGTCGAGGTCGAAGACCCGAGCACCGGCGTGACCAGCAGCGTGCGCTTCTGGGCTGGCTGGCGTGCCCAGGACAACACCGACGGCGGCGCCGTGCGCCCCGACCAGGTCAAGCTGGCGCTGGACAAGCCGGCCTACGCCGATGGCGCCACCGCGCAGATCACCGTGACCCCGCCGGCTGCCGGCAAGGGCTACCTGATCGTCGAGGGCAATGACGGCCCGCTGTGGTGGGAAGAAATCGACGTGCCTGCCGAAGGCAAGACCTACGCGGTCAAGCTCGACCCCAAATGGGCCCGCCACGACCTGTACGTCAGCGCCCTGGTGATCCGCCCCGGCGAGCGCAAGGCCAATGCCACGCCCAAACGTGCCGTGGGCGTGCTGCACCTGCCGCTGGATCGCGCCGAGCGCAAGCTGGCGCTGACCCTCAAGGCCCCGGAAAAGATGCGTCCCAAGCAGCCGCTCACCGTCAAGGTGCAGGCGCGCAATGCCGATGGCAGCATCCCCAAGCAGGTGCAGGTGCTGCTGGCCGCGGTGGACGTGGGCATTCTCAACATCACCAGCTACGCCACCCCCGACCCGTTCACCGGCATGTTCGGCCGCAAGGCCTACGGCGCCGACCAGCTGGATATCTACGGCCAGCTGATCGAAGCCGGGCAGGGCCGCCTGGCCAGCCTGGCATTCGGCGGTGACGCGGCCATGGCCAAGGGCGGCAAGCGTCCCAGCACCAGCGTGACCATCGTGGCCCTGCAGAGCGCCCCGGTGACCCTGGACGCCAAGGGCGAAGGTCAGGCGACGGTGAACATCCCCGACTTCAACGGCGAGCTTCGGGTGATGGCCCAGGCCTGGACCGACGAGCGCTTCGGCATGGCCGAGGCCAAGACCGTGGTCGCCGCGCCGCTGATCGCCGAACTGTCGGCCCCGCGTTTTCTGGCCGGCGGCGACCGTACCGAGCTGGCGCTGGACCTGTCCAACCTGTCGGGCAAGGCGCAGAAGTTCACGGTCAAGGTGACCACCGAGGGCCAGTTGAACCTGCTGACCCCGTCCGAGCAGCCACTGAGCCTGCGTGACGGCCAGCGCGTGACCTCGCTGCTGGGCGTGCAGGCCGTGGGTGGCCTGGGCCAGGGCAAGGTCAAGGTGCAGGTCAGCGGCCTGGTGCTGCCGGGCGAACCGAACACCGCCTTCACCCGCGAGTGGACCCTGGGCATTCGCCCGGCCTACCCGGCGCAGCTCAGGCACTACCGCGCCGCGCTCAAGGACCAGCCATGGACCTTGCCCGCCGAGGACCTGGCCGCGTTCGAACCCCAGGGCCTGGAGGCGATGCTGTCGCTGTCGAGCCGCCCGCCGCTGAACATCGCCGAGCAGATCCGTGCCCTCGAGGCCTATCCCTATGGCTGCCTGGAGCAGACCACCAGCGGGCTGTACCCGTCGCTGTACGCCGATGCCGAGACGCTCAAGCGCCTGGGCATCAAGGGTGAAGAGCCCAAGGTGCGCCAGCGCAAGATCGAGATGGGCATCGAGCACCTGCTCGGCATGCAGCGCTACAACGGCAGCTTCGGCCTGTGGAGCGCGGACGACAGCGAGGAGTACTGGCTGACTGCCTATGTCACCGACTTCCTGCAGCGTGCCCGCGAGCAAGGCTATGCGGTGCCGCCCGAGGCGCTGAAAAAGGCCAACGAACGCCTGCTGCGCTACCTGCAGGAACGCAACCTGATCGAGCCGTACTACACCAGCAACGCCGAGCACAGCCGCTTCGCGGTACAGGCGTATGCGGCGCTGGTGCTGGCGCGTACCCAGCAGGCCCCGCTGGGTGCCCTGCGCAGCCTGTTCGAGCGCCGCGCCGATGCACGCTCGGGCCTGCCGCTGGTACAGCTGTCGATCGCACTGGACAAGATGGGCGACAAGCCGCGCTCGGCGCAGGCCCTGCAGGCGGGCCTGGCGGTCAAGCGCCAGGACGTGTGGCTGAGCGACTATGGCAGCCCGGTACGTGACGAGGCGCTGATCCTGGCCCTGCTCGAAGAGAACAAGCTGGCCACCGACCAGCTCGACCAGCGCCTGTTCGAGCTGTCGGACAAGATGGCCAGCAGCTCGTACCTGTCCACCCAGGAGCGCAATGCGCTGTTCATGGCCGGGCGTGGCATGCTCAAGCAGCCTGAAGGCCGCTGGAGTGCACGCCTGGACAGCGCGGGCGAGCTGCGCGACCTGGGCCCGACCCAGGCCGGGCTCAAGCTGGAGGGGCCGTTGCTGGCCTCGCCGCTGACCGTGACCAACACCAGCGACAAGACCGTGTACCAGCAGTTGACCGTGTCGGGCTACCCGCGCTTCGCACCCCGTGCGGTGGGCACCAACATGAGCATCTACCGCGAGTACCTGGGCATGAATGGCCGGGCACTGAACATCAAGTCGCTCAAGAGTGGCGACCTGGTGCTGGTGCACATTGGTATCCGCGCCAACGAGCGGGTGCCGGACGCGCTGATCGTCGACCTGCTGCCGGCGGGCCTGGAGCTGGAAAACCAGAACCTGGCGCAAAGTGCGGCCAGCCTGGACAACGCCAGCAGTGCGGTGAAGGAATGGCGTGAAGCTATGCAGAACGCCAACGTGGTGCACCAGGAGTTTCGCGATGACCGCTACGTGGCGGCGATGAACGTCGACCCGTATGGCGTGACGCACCTGCTGTACCTGGCCCGTGCCGTCACACCGGGCACCTATCGCGTGCCGCCGGTGCAGGTGGAGTCGATGTACCGGCCCAACTGGCAGGCGGTGGGCGAGAGCCCGGGTGACATGGTGATTCTGGGGCGCTAGCAGTTGCCCCTTCGCCGGCAAGGCCGGCTCCTGCAGACGCCTGTAGGAGCCGGCCTTGCCGGCGAAGCTTCTAGCGCACCACCCAGCTCAACACCCACAACCCCAGCATCAGCCAGATGATCCCCATGATGATCGAGGCGCGCATGAACGCGCGCACCGCCGAGTACAGCAACAGCAGGCCGATCACCAGCATCAGGATGCTGACCAGCGAGGTGTCCATGCCCAGTGTGCGTGCCAGGCCGTCGATGAAGTTGCCGCCGGCATTGGCCAGCAGATTGAACAACCCGCTCAGGGCATCCACCACGAAGCGGATCACCGCGCCGAGCGCTTGCCCCAGCCATTCGAAAAAACCTTCTACATGCATAATCGCTTCCTGATCGACACTACGGCGCAGTCGCCGTGCCCAGAGCTTTGGCCATCATCCTGGCGGCTCGGTTCCTCACCCACGCAAAAAGGTGTCCGCGCCTGATGTTCAGCTTAGCCCGACCCCGCTCGCGCATCGCCCGGCTGCTGTGCGCCGCCTTTGCCGGCGTGCTGTTGCTGTGGCTGGCTGATCGCCTGTGGCCATTGCCGATGCCGGCCGACGATCTGGCGCGGGTGGTGCTGGCCGAAGACGGCACGCCGCTGTGGCGCTTTGCCGATGCCGAGGGCGTGTGGCGCTACCCGGTCACCCTCGATCAGGTGTCGCCTTACTACCTCGAAGCCTTGCTCACCTACGAGGACCGCTGGTTCTACCGGCACCCCGGGGTCAACCCGCTGGCCCTGGGCCGTGCCGCCTGGCAGAACCTCACGGGCGGGCGCGTGCTGTCGGGCGGCAGCACGCTGTCGATGCAGGTGGCGCGCCTGCTCGACCCGCACTCGCGCACGCTGCCAGGCAAATTGCGCCAGGTGTGGCGCACCGCGCAGCTGGAATGGCACCTGTCCAAACGCCAGATCCTGGAGCTGTACCTCAACCGCGCACCGTTCGGCGGCACCCTGCAGGGTGTGGCGGCAGCCAGCTGGGCGTACCTGGGCAAGTCGCCCTTGCAACTGACCCCGGCCGAGGCCGCGCTGCTCGCAGTGTTGCCCCAGGCGCCCAGCCGTCTGCGCCCCGACCGCCACCCGGAGCGCGCGCGCCTGGCCCGGGACAAGGTGCTGCAACGCCTGGGCGAGTACCAGGTGTGGCCGCAGCAGCGCATCGCCGAAGCGCAGGAAGAACCGCTGCTGCTGGCACCACGCCAGGAGCCGGCGTTGGCTCCGCTGCTGGCTCGCCGGCTGAACCGTGCCGACAGCCCGCCGCTGATCCACACCACCCTCGACGCTGCGCTGCAACGGCGCCTGGAAGACCTGCTGCTGGGTTGGCGCGCACGCCTGCCCGAGCGCACTTCGGCGGCGATCCTGGTGGTGGAGTCGCAGACCATGGCAGTGCGCGCCTACCTGGGGTCGGTGGACCTTGGCGATGAGCGCCGTTTCGGCCACGTCGACATGATCACTGCCCTGCGTTCGCCGGGCTCGACCCTCAAGCCGTTTCTGTACGGCATGGCCATGGATGACGGCCTGATCCATTCGGAGTCGTTGCTGCAGGATGTGCCACGCCGCTATGGCGACTATCGCCCCGGCAATTTCTCGATGGGTTTCAGTGGCCCGGTGGCGGCCAGCTCGGCATTGGCGTTGTCGCTCAACCTGCCGGCGGTGCAGTTGCTCGAAGCCTACGGGCCCAAGCGCTTTGCCGCGCAGATGCGCATGGGCGGCATGCCGCTGAGCCTACCGATGGCGGCCGAGCCGAACCTGTCGCTGATCCTGGGCGGCGCCGGCAGCCGCCTCGAAGACCTGGTCAGTGGCTACAGTGCGTTCGCCCGCGACGGCATGAGCGCGCCGCTGCGCCTGCAACCGGATGCGCCGCTGGTCGAGCGCCGGCTGCTGTCGCCGGGCTCGGCGTGGATCATCCGGCGCATCCTCAGTGGCCAGGCGCGTCCCGACCGCGACCCGCACGCCGAACTGGTGCAGCGCCCGCAGCTGGCCTGGAAGACCGGCACCAGCTACGGCTTTCGCGATGCCTGGTCGATCGGCGTGGGGCCGCGCTACCTGATCGGCATCTGGATCGGCCGCCCCGACGGCACCCCGGTGCCGGGGCAGTTCGGCCTGGCCTCGGCCGCGCCGCTGATGCTGCAGGTGCATGACGTGCTGAGCAACCGCGACAGCCAGCGCGGCATTGCCCCCCCGGTGCCGGCAGTGCCGGGCAACGTCGGGGTGGCGGCGGTCTGCTGGCCGCTGGGCCAGCCCATGGCACGCACCGACCCCAACTGCCGGCGCCAGCGCTTTGCCTGGACCCTGGACAACACCACGCCGCCGACCCTGCTCGCGCAGGACCAGCCCCTGGGTGTGGGGCTGCTGGAGAAGGTGTGGGTGAATGCCCGGGGCCTGCGGGTGGATGCAGCCTGTGCGGGGGCCGCGCCACGCGACATCGCGCTGTGGCCGGCACCACTGGACCCGTGGTTGCCGCGCCTGGAGCGGCGCGAGGCGCGCTTGCCGGCCATCGACCCGAGCTGCCCGCCGCAGGTACCGGCCAGTGCCGCGCCGTTGTCGGTGGTGGGTATACGCCCGGGCGACCAGTTGCGTCGTCCCGCCACCAGCCGCGATGCCCTGCACCTGAGCGTTTCGGCGCTGGGTGGCGAAGGCCAGCGCTGGTGGTTCCTCAACGGCGCACCCTTGGGCGAGACCACAGCCCAGGCGGCGCTGGCCGTGAACCTGGAGGAGGTGGGGCGCTACGAGCTCAGCGTGCTGGATGCCAGCGGGCAGACCGCGCGGGTCGAGTTCCAGGTCAACGACTGACCCCGCACCCGTAAGATGGATATAACGCGAAAGGGGAAGGGCTGCCAAAGCACCTTCCCCTTGCTTTCAAGTGCCTGAAGCAAAAGGGCTTTTGCTGGTGCTGCGACTGTATATATCGGGTTAATACCAAGCTCAGAATTGTTCCCCTTGCGCCTGCGCGCTCAGATAGCTGCAACGGACGTGGAGTGGCCGGAAACCCGGTGCTTCACACCTATAAAAGCAGCGGCAGCAGTAGCAGGGAGTCGCCATGAAAACTCAAGCGTGGATCAAAGCAAGTACGGCAGTGATGTTGATCTTGACCGTGAGCCTGGCCGGTTGCAGCAGCGGCGGTGGCGGTCACAAGAGTCACGTAAGCAGTTCCACACCCGATTCGGGTACCGATGGCGGCAGTGGTGGTGGCGGTACCGGCGGCGGTACTGACGGTGGTGGCGGCACAGGTGGTGGCGGTACGGACGGCGGTGGTGGTACTGGCGGTGGCGGTACGGACGGCGGTGGTGGTACTGGCGGTGGCGGTACGGACGGCGGAGGTGGCACTGGCGGTGGCGGTACGGATGGCGGCGGTGGCAACAACGGCGGTGGCGGTAACAATGGCGGCGGTGGCAACAATGGTGGTGGCGGCAACAACGGTGGTGGCGGCAACAACGGTGGTGGCACGACCTCGACCACGGTCGTCGGCCAGGTGGTGGCCCAGGTTGGCAGCGGCGTGTCGGGCGTGGGCACGGGCGTGTCCGGCGTGGGCAACGCCGTCAGCGGCGTACCGGTAGTGGGCAGCACCGGTGCCGGCGACCTGGTGACGGCCACCGGCAACGCCGTCACCAGCATCGGCGATGGCCTGGGCAAGGGCCTGGGTACGCTTGGCACTGGCAGCAATGCCCTGGGCGAGACGGTCAAGGGCGTGGGCAACGGGGTGTCGGATATCGGCGGCGGGGTCAAGTCGGTGGCCAGCAGCCAGTTGATCGAACAGATACCCGTGGTCAACGGTGTGGTGGACAAGGTCGGCGACGTGGTGGTGATGCTTGGCGATACCCTCAGCACCCAGAGCACCACCGGCAAGCTGGGCAACCTGAACCAGCAATTGAGCAACCAGGTGGTCAAGGTGGTGTCGCTGGTGGAAGGCGCCACCGGCAAGGTGGGTGATGCCACCGGGGTGGGTGCACCGGTCAGCGGCCTGTTGAACAAGGTTGGCAGCGCAGTCGACGGGGTGGGCGACAAGGTCGCCAGTGCCGGCAACGGCAACCCGCTGACCACCGCCGTCGGCGGGCTGGTAAGCCATGTCGGCACAGCGGTCGGCACCAGCGGTGGCCTGGTCAACACCGGCACCGGCAGCGGTGGCAGCGCCCCCGGTGCGGGGCTGCTGGAAACCGCCGGTGGCGCCGTGGCGGGCCTGGGCAGCGGGCTCGGCGCCGGCAGCAGCAACGGCCTGCTCGACGCCGCAGGCAGCACGGTCAACAAGGTGGGCCAGACCGTGGCCTCGCTGGGGCCGGTACTGGGCGGCAATGGCGTGGCCAGCGTGCCGGCCGGGGTGCCCACCGCTGCGCTGGGCAACAGCGTGGGCGCCGGCCTCACCCCGGTGGTGAGCGGTGTGACCAGCGTTACCCAGCAGGTAGGCGCGGCAACCGGCATCGGTGCGCCGGTCAACGGCCTGGTCACCCAGGTGGGCAGCGCAGTCAGCGGGGTGGGCAATCAGATTGCCGCGGCCGGCAACAACCCGGTCACCACCCAGCTGGGTGCGACGGTCAATGCCGTGGGCGGCACCGTGGGCCAGGTCGGTACCCTGGTCAACGGCAACGGGCAAGGGGGCGGCGGCGTGGGCGGTCTGCTCAATGGCCTGACCACCGGCCTGAAAGGCGGCCTCGGGGGTAACAAGTAACTAAATGGCCATCATCGATTAGACGATTTTACGGGCAACACCTACGCTTGAGGCTGACGAGGGAACCGTCTTTGGTTCCCTCGTATTTTTCAGGATCATGGAGTGTCCTATGCGATCGATGTTCGTCGCGTTATTGGGTCTGTCCTGGGTGGCTTCGCTGCATGCCGAGCCCCTGCCGAGCTTCCTCAACAGCAACGAGACCGAGCGCAAGCTGCCAGCGCCCAACCTGCCCGCCGATGCCTTTCGCCCCGTCACTCCCCAACTGAACCTGCCCGCACCGGATGCCGGCCAGCAGCCACAGCCGCTGCTGATGGGCACGCGGGTGCGCGTGCAGCGGGTGCGCATCGAAGGCGGCACCATCTACCCGCTTAGCGAACTGCGCGACAACTACCAGGGCCTGCTCGACCGCGAGGTGACCCTGGGCGAGCTGATCGAGGCCACCCGCCGCCTCACCCAGCGCTACCAGCAGGATGGCTACCTGTTGTCGTATGCCTACCTGCCGCCGCAGGACTTCGCCGAAGGCCGTCTGCGCGTGGTGCTGGTGGAAGGCTACATACGTGATTACGAACTGCAGGGCGATGTGGGGCCGGTGTCGGCCTACCTCGACAAGCTGGTGGGCAAGCTCAAGGCCGAGCGCCCGCTCACCCGCAAGACCTTCGAACGCTACACCGCGCTGATGAGCCGGGTGCCGGGCCTGACCTTGCAGGCCCAGGTGCCGCCGCCGGGTACCACCGACGGCGCCACGCGGCTGATCGCGCAGGCCTCGCGCAAGCCGTTCACCAGTACCTTGAGCCTTACCGACGGCAGCCGCGACGACACCCAGGCGCTGCTCGGCCTGAACAGCAACGCCCAGACCGCGGTGGCCGAGCAGTTGAGCTTCAGCGCGCTGTTCCCGCCGGGGCAGGATGACGAACGCTACTACCGTCTCGACTACTCGCAGTACGTGGACGCCGAAGGCACCCAGCTCAATCTTTCGGCCTCGACCTACCGCAGCAACCCGGCGGCGCGGGTGCGCCTGGAGAACGGCATAGACCTCAAGCAGCACCGCGAGAACGACCGTTACTCCATCGGCCTGAGCCAGGCGCTGATCGCCTCGAGCAACGAATGGCTGAACGTGGCAGCGCGCTTCTATGCGGTGAACGACAGCACCGACTACCGGGTGATCGGCCTGCCATTGAAGGTCAGTACCCGCACCGATGTGCGCGCCTTTGCCTTCGAGGCAGACTGGAGCAAGTCGGACGCGCAGCAGCTGCGCATCCTCAGTGCCGGTGTGTACCAGGGCCTCGATCACTTCGGTGCCAAGACCGACAGCGACTACGACCTGGACTTTTTGCGCCTGCGCCTGTCGGGGGTGCAGAGCGACCGGTTCTTGCAGAACTGGCAGGGGGTGGCATCGGCGGCGCTGTACTGGACCGACGACAGCCTGCCCGACAGCGAGCGCGCGGTGTTCGGCGGGCAGAACTTCGGCCGCGGCTACCCCAGCGATCAGGCTTCCGGCGACAAGGGCTGGGGTGCGGCATACGAGGTCAACTACAGTTTCAAGCGCGATGGCAGCTGGCTCAAGGTACTGCAGCCGTACGTGGTGGTGGACGCCGCGCGTACCTGGTTCAACGAGCTGGCGGTGCGTGATTCACGATTGTCGTCGGCGGCGCTGGGGCTGCGCTTTGGCGATGCGCGCTACTACAACATCTCGCTGGAGGCGGCCAAGCCGATGTCGGATATCGCGCTGGACAGCTTCAATCGGCGGCCACGGTATACGTTGAGTTTCAGTTACCAGCTGTGACGACCGATCGCGGGTCAAGCCCGCTCCCACAAGGTATGCGCACTACCTGTGGGAGCGGGCTTGACCCGCGATGGCCGCGTGGCGGCCAGGCGTTACTGAACCAGTTGCAGGCGGGGCTTGGGGAACAGGTTGTCCAGGGTCTCCAGCAGGCGCAGGTGGTAGATCGGCTTGCGGAACAGGTCGAGTACCTGCAGGCGCAGCAGATCGCTGACCGCATCCATGTCGGCATGCCCCGAGGTGACGATCACCGGCAGGTGCTGACGCGCCGTGTGCTCGCGCAGGCGCCTGATCAGCGAGATGCCGCTCTCTTCCGGCATGTTCAGGTCGGTGATCACCAGGGCAATGTCGGGATGTCGCGTCAACTGCTGCAGGGCGAGCTTGACCGAGGTTGCCGTGTGACAACAGAAGCCCTCGCCCTCCAGCAGCTCGGCCAGCTCCAGCAGTGCGTCTTCTTCGTCATCCACCAGCAGCAGCTGTTGACGTGAGTGGGAAGCCGGCATGTTCAGGTCCTGTCATCAGGCTGAGGGCAGGGCGGCGACGATGTCGTCGAAGACCTTTTTCACCCCGCCCCCCACATCGGTCGAGACCCCGATGATCACCACGGCCACCATGGCGGCCACGATGGCATATTCGATACCGGACGCGCCGTCCTTGCGATGGAAGAACAGCTTGCAGTGCTTGAGGATGCGGGAAAGGACCATGGTACTTCTCCTTGCGCCACAGGCGCGGGTAATGGGGCCCGGAAACGGTGATTCCCCTTTGCCATCACAGCATCGTCAAGCGGTTCGAAACCGGCAAATGTAAGAAGGCATTAATACCAAAGTAAGGGTGTCAACGCTGGCGCCAATAAGCTGTTGTTTTCAGGGGGTGTCGGGTTTCGGACCGAAAAAAAACTGACGGGTAATGGCGTTTTGTCCTAGCTGCGCTACCGTCAAATAGCGAAATAGTTACTTGCAACTTCATGTTTGCGGGCCAGTTCGCACACCGCGCGGCCGAAGGGATGTTCAGGCAGAGGGAGCGCCGACATGAGCAGTCGCATCACCATGATCCTTGCCGTGCTGTTCCTGATCGGTGCCGTGCTGGCAGGTTACTGGGGGCTGGTGCTCAGCCGTGCATCCGAGGCACCGGAGCCCCCGCAAGCGGCGGCGCCAGGGCCGGCCGGCCCGGCTCAGCCGGTGGACCAGGCCACGGAGGCTGGCACCGACGCATTGCGCAAGCCCGTGCTGGTGCTGCGCCGCGACGTACCCGCCTACACCGTGCTGACAGCCGAGGATCTGAGTGTCGAGCGCCTGCTGGTGGCCCCGGCCGGCAGCTTCCAGCGCCCCGAGCAGGTGCTGGGCCGCACCAACTGGCGGGCCCTGCCTGCAGGTACCTGGCTGGAGGAGAGCAGTTTCGAGGCCGGTGGGCCACTGGCGCGCATGATCCACCCCGGCGAGCGCGCCCTGGCGGTGGCGGTGGACGAAGTGGTCGGCGCCGCCGGACAACTGCGCCCCGGCGACTACGTGGATGTGCTGCTGTACCTGCGCGAAGACAACCTCAACCCGCAGGCCTCGGCCCAGGTGGCCGTGCCGGCCTTGCGCCTGCTCAGCGTGGGCGAGCAACTGGGGCTGGCCAACGATGGCCGCCCGCCGGAGGCCGACACCGATGCCAAGGCGGCCCAGGAACAGCGTCGCGCCATGGCGCGCACCGTGGTGCTGGCGGTACCTGAAGCCCTGGCCAGCCGCCTGTTGCTGGCCGCCCAGGCAGGCAGCCTGCGCCTGGCGGTACGCAGTGCCGAAGAGAAACGCCTGGCCAGCTACTGGGCCGACCCGCAGGCCGCTGCACCGCAACTGGACAACGCCAACCGCGACCTCTTTCGCTTCAGTCAACTGGCCATGACCCCGGCCGCAACCCCGGTTGCAGGCCAGGCGCCCAGGCACCAGATGCAGATCATTCGAGGCCCCCAGGCTTCAACGCCCACCCCCTGATCGAAGCAAGGATGCCCGTTGATGAGCAGTCGTTCCGAGCTGATGTTCAAGCGTTCCATCCTGACCCTGTTGTTGCTGGGGGGGCCGGCTGCCCATGCCCTGGCGGCGCCGTCGGGTTGTGCCGGGCTGAGCCCGGTGCCGGCCAGCATCGAGCTGGACCAGGGCCTGCAGCAGGAGATCCGCCTGCCGGTGCCGATCACCCGGGCGGCAGTGGGCGACCCCAACATCGCCGATGTGCAGGCCAGTGGCGAGCGCGGCGTGGTGGTCAGCGCCGTGGGCCCCGGCGCCACCAGCCTGATGCTGTGGACCGCATGCGCCAGCGTGCCGCGCCAGAGCATGCTGTTCATCAAGGGCCGGGCCACTGCCGAGATGGCCGACAGCGCCTTGCCGCCCAGCCTCGACCCGTTGCTGCCGAGCCAGGTGCAGGCCGATATCCGCTTTGTCGAGGTCAGCCGCACCAAACTCAAGGAGGCCGGTACGCGGCTGTTCTTCAAGGGCTCCAACAACTCGCTGTTCGGTTCGCCGGGCAGCGTGCCCAACACCACGGTGTCGCCGGGCTACGTGCCGGGTGCGGTGACCAGCCCCGACGGTGGCGGCGTTGGCGGGCTGGTCAAGGTGCGCCCGAGCATCCCGCTGAACAACGATGTGTTCAATATCGTGTGGGGCGGCGGCAGCAGCCGCTTCCTGGCGGCCATCGATGCGCTGGAGAGCAGCGGCTTCGCCTACACCCTGGCGCGCCCCAGCCTGGTGGTACTCAGCGGCCTGACCGCGAGCTTTCTGGCCGGCGGCGAAATCCCCATTCCGGTGCCCAGCACCGGCAGCGACACGGTGACCATCGAGTACAAGGAGTTCGGCATTCGCCTGGCGTTGTCACCCACGGTGGTCAGCCGCGACCGCATCACCCTCAAGGTGGCGCCGGAGGTCAGCGAGCTGGACTACAACAACGCGGTGCGCATCGCCGGCGTCACCGTGCCGGGCCTGACGGTGCGGCGCACCGACACCAGCGTGTCGCTGGCCGATGGCGAGAGCTTCATCATCAGCGGCCTGATCAGCAGCAGTGCGCGCTCGGCGGTGGACAAGTTTCCGGGCCTGGGCGACGTGCCGATCCTGGGCGCGTTCTTTCGCCAGTCGTCGATCAGCCGTGAGGAGACCGAACTGCTGATGATCGTGACCCCGCGCCTGGTGCAGCCGCTGGCGGCCAATGCCAAGTTGCCCGAGCTGCCCGGCGAGCGCCTGCGCACCTACGACCCGAGCTGGGGGCGCCTGTTCTTTCTCGAGAACGGCAATTTCGAACAGCGCAGTGGATTGAGCCAATGAGCCAGAGCCTGAGCCAGACCTTCCTTGCGATCACCCGTGACGACGGTGACCTGCAATGGCTGAAAACCGCCCTGGCGCCGCTGGGCCAGGTGGTGGGGGCCGGCAGCGGCAGCCTCGACGAACTGCTCGCACTGGTGGATGTGACCTTCGCCAACCTGGTGTTCGTGGGCCTGGACCGCGAGCAGGTGGTGAGCCAGTGCGCGCTGATCGAAGGGGTGCTGGAGGCCAAGCCGATGCTGGCGATCGTTGCCCTGGGCGATGGCATGGACAACCAGCTGGTGCTCAATGCGATGCGCGCCGGTGCGCGGGACTTCGTCGCCTACGGCTCGCGCTCAAGCGAAGTGGCCGGGTTGGTGCGCCGCCTGAGCAAGCGCCTGCCACCGGTGACCAGCAACCCGCACCTGGGCGGCCTGACGGTGCTGTACGGCACCCAGTGCGCCAGCGACGGCGCCCTGCTCACCAGTCACCTGGCGCGGGTGGTACAGGGCAGTGGTCAGCAGACCCTGTTGCTGGACCTGGGCCTGCCCCGTGGCGACAGCCTGGCGCTGCTGGGGCTGGAGGCCTCGTTTCACTTCGGTGATGCGCTGCGCCACCTGCGCCGCCTGGATGCCACCCTGATCGACAGCGCGTTCGCCCGCGAACCCTCGGGCCTGCGCCTGCTGGCCTATACCGACAGCGACGAGGCATTGGAGCGCACCAGCGCGGCCGAGCTGTACATGCTGCTCAGCGCGCTGCGCCAGCACTTCCAGCACATCGTGGTGAACCTGGCCGGGCAGCCCGACAGCGAGCCCTTGCGCACCTTCGTCAGCCATTGCGACAAGCTGATCTGGTACACCGACCAGAACGTGCTGGACTGCCGGCGCAACCTGGAGGTGCTGACCCTGTGGCGCGAGAAGGGCATGAAACTGGAACACGCGAGCCTGCTGGTGGACCGCTACCTGCGCAGCGTGGCGCCCGACTCCGACGCGCTGGGCAAGCGCTATGGCCTGCCGGTGCTGGTGGTGCTGCCCTACAGCCCCGAGGTGCGCCTGAACGCCAAGAACCAGGGGCTGTCGCTGTTCGAGGTGGCCCCGCGCGAGGCCTTGACCCAGGCGCTCAAGGCCTTGGGCGAGCGGCTGGCACGACGTTCGGAAAGCCTGCAACCGAAGGCGGGCAACTGGATGAAGCGCCTGTGGGGGCACAAGTAGATGAGCGGCGACGAGCTGTTCGGCGGCCCACGGCAAAACCCGGGCAGCGACCCGCAGGGGCTCAAGCGGGCCTTGCACCGGCACATCATCGATGCCATCGAGGACACCGGCCTCAACCTGCTGGAGGGCGCCCGCCCGGCGCTGGCGCAGTTCGTGGTGGAGCAGGTGGGCGACTACATCGCGCGTCAGCACCTGGCCGTGTCGCGCTACGAGATGGAGCGCCTGGCCGAGGAGATCGTCGACGAGCTCACCGGCTTCGGCCCGCTTGAGGTACTGCTGCGCGATGCGGGCGTCACCGAGATCCTGGTCAACGGCCCGCACCGGGTGTTCATCGAGCGCGCGGGCGTGCTGCAGCAGACCGACCTGCGCTTTATCGACGCGCATCACGTGGAGCGTGTGATGCAGCGCATCCTCGCGCCGTTGGGGCGGCGCCTGGACGAGTCGTCGCCGATGGTCGATGCGCGCATGCCCGACGGCAGCCGGGTGAATGCGATCATCCCGCCGGTGGCGCTGGACGGGCCGTGCCTGTCGATCCGCAAGTTTCGCAAGGACATGCTCAAGAGCGCCGACCTGCTGGCCACCCGGGCCATCGACCAGGCGATCCTCGACTTTCTGCAACGAGCCGTGGGCAAGCGCTGCAACATCCTGGTCAGCGGCGGCACCGGCACCGGCAAGACCACCTTGCTGAACATCCTCAGCCAATTGATCAGCCCCCGTGAACGCCTGGTGACCATCGAGGACGTGGCCGAGCTGCAGCTGGATCACCCGCACGTGGTACGCCTGGAAACCCGTCCGCCCAATGCCGAGGGGCATGGCGAGATCAAGGCCAGCGAGCTTATTCGCAACGCCCTGCGCATGCGTCCGGACCGCATCATCCTGGGCGAGATCCGCGGGGTCGAGGTGCTCGATGTACTGACCGCGATGAACACCGGCCACGACGGTTCGATGAGCACGGTGCACGCCAACAGCGCGCAGGACGCGCTGCTGCGCCTGGAGACTCTGGTGGGCCTGACCGGTCGCCAGGTGGCCGAGAAGACCTTGCGCCAGATGATCTGCGCCGCGCTCGACGTGGTGATCCAGCTGGCCCGCCTGCCCGATGGCCGTCGCTGCGTGAGCGAGGTGCTGGAGGTGGTGGGGGTGCGCGACGACGTGTATGTCACCAACACGCTGTTTCGCCTCGACCGGCGCGGCGGCGACACCTTCCTGCGCGAGGCGGTCAACCCGGCCAGCGACAAGCTGCGCCGTGACCTCAACGATGCGGAGCCCGGGCCGTGAGCGGCGCGGTGTGGTTGTGGCTGGTGAGCCTGGTCATGTTCGGCATCTCGATGCGCCTGTTCTATATCAGCCTGCACCGCTCGGGCAACGAGCGCATTCTGCAGCGCCTGGGCCAGCACCAGCAGGCCGCCGACAATAGCGGGCCACGTGGCCCCGACTGGCTCGAGCTGATGCTGTTGCGTGCAGGTTTCGACCGCCGCAATGATCGGCTGATGGCGTGGGTGGCAGGCTGGCTGCTGCTGGCCGTGTGCGCCGGGCTGTACGGCGGCTGGCCTGGCCTGCTGCTGGTGCTGCTGGCGGGGCCGTTGCTGTTGCGCCTGTTCCTGGCCTGGCGCTACCAACACCGGGTACGCCGCCTCATCGATCAGTTGCCGGTGCTGCTCGACCATTGCGTGCGCAGCCTGAAGGCCGGGCGCACGCTGAGCGATGCGGTGCTGGGGGCCATCGATGCTTCGCGCGAGCCGTTGCTGGGGGCCATGCAGCGGGTCAAGCGCAACGTGCAGTTGGGGGTGAGCCTGGACGATGCGATGTCGGATCTGGCCGAACTGTATGCGCGCGAAGAGCTGCGCCTGTTCGCCCTGGGCCTGCGCATCAACCACCGCTATGGCGGCAATGCCAGCGAGTTGCTGGAGAACCTGATCAAGGTGATTCGCGAGCGCGAGCAGGGCGCGCGGCAACTGCGCGCGATGACCGGTGAAACCCGCATCACTGCCGTGGTGCTGGCGGTGCTGCCGGTCAGCGTGGCCGGCTACTTCATGTTCAGCAACCCCAATTACCTGCTGACCATGTGGCATGACAGTGTCGGGCAGCGCCTGCTGTTCAGTGCCTTCGTGCTGCAGGCGCTGGGGTGTCTGGCGCTGTGGCGCATGTTGCGAAGTATCTGAGATGGCCTTGTTGCTCAGTGCGGTGTTGTTGTTTGGCGCGTTCGCCCTGCTGCTGGGTCAGTGGCTGCGTCAGCGGCGCAGCCAGCGCCTGGTGGAGCAACGCCTGCAGGGGCGTGCGCCGGACGAGCCGGCACTGCGCGGCTGGTTGCAGCGCATGGGCGACAGCCGGCTGGGGCAGCGTTCGCTGAACCTGGACGGCGAGACCCGCCAGTTGCTCGACCGGGTGGGTTGGCGGCGTTCGCGCCAGCGCTCGCTGTTCGCGGCCTGCCAGGTGGGCTTGCCGCTATGCCTGATGGGGGCGGCGGTGCTGGTGCAGGAGGTGTTCTTTCGCGAGAGCCGTTCGCCCTGGTTGTTCCCGCTGATGGGGCTGGGGTTGGGCTACCTGCTGCCCAAGCGGTTGCTGGCGCTGCTGGCGGCACGCCGTCAGCGCCAGGTGGCGCAGGAGGTGTCGACCTTCATACCGCTGCTGCGCATCATGTTCGAGTCGGGCCTGGCGGTGGAGCAGAGCCTGCGCCTGCTGAGCCTGGAGGGGCTGCGCCTGCTGCCGGTGCTGAGCGAGGAGTTGCGGCTGTTGTTGGCACGGGTCGATTCGGGGCTGGCGCTGGCCCCGGAGCTGGAGAAGAGCGCGCAGTTGCTGGGGGTGGAGGCGTTCAGCGACACCTGCATCATCCTGCGCCAGTTGCTGACCCAGGGGGGCGGGGCGATGAAGTCGCTGCTGGCGCTCAAGCAACTGCTCGATGACCGGCGCCTGACCACCTTGCAGGAACGGATTTCGAAGATGTCGGGAAAGATGTCGGCAGTGATGATGCTGTTTCTGTTCCCGGCGTTGCTGATCGTACTCGCCGGCCCGGGCTTCACCGCCCTGGCCAGGGCATTCGGGGCTTGAGAGGAGTGGACGCAATGAAGGCATGCATCGCGGCGTTGGGGTTGTTGTTGCTCGGTGGTTGCGCCACGGATGGCTCGGCGCCGTGGCTGGCCATGCCGGGCTCGACGGCCAGTTGTGCCAAGCCCGATTCGAGCCAGGAGCTGTCGCTGAACATGGCCGACGAGATGCTTGCCGACGGGCGCCCGCATGCCAGCCTTGCGCACCTGGAGGCGCTGCCGGCCGATCTGGCCCAGGTGCGGGTGCGCAAGGCCAAGGTGCTGCGCCTGCTTGGACGCAGCGAGGCCGAGCCGCTGTACCGCAGCCTGCTTGGCGGGTGCCTGGCGGCCGAGGGTGAGCATGGGCTGGGGCAGATGGCGGCGGCCCGCGGCGACAACGCGCAGGCGCTGCAGCATCTGCAACGGGCCATGCAACTGGCCCCCACCGACGAGAAGATCCGCAACGACCTGGGGGTGGTGTACCTGAACCAGGGCAAGCTGGAGCAGGCGCGCTTCGAGTTTCTGACCGCAATCGAACTCAAGGACAGCGACCGTCTGGCGGCGGTCAACCTGGTGACCTTGCTGCTGTACCAGGACAAGTGGCAGCAGGCGGCCGACCTGGTGAGCCGGCTGGGCCTGAGTGCGGCGCAATTCAACGAAGCGCAGGCGCGCGCCCAACAACTCAAACCTGGCAGTGTGGCTGCCGTGCAGAGGTCGTCATGAACAGTCGGATACTGGTGATGCTGGTAGTGCTGCCGGGCCTGGCCCAGGCGATCGAGCCCGGGCCTTCGTCCAGGGCACAGTCGGCCACCGAGGCGTGGTTGCAGGTGCAGGCCAGCGGCGCGCAGGCCTCCAAGACCCCGCAGAGCGCCACGCCCAAGGAGCGCGACCAGAGCATGCAACGATGGCTGGATACCTACAAATACGTGATCCCGGATTTCTTCCGGTGGGAGAAGACCAGCAATAGCGACAAGTGAGTCATGCCCAAGAAAAAGCCCAGCGTCGGCTGGGCTTCATTCACGATTTTGGCTTGGCTGAGAAGTTTCTGAGCACCATGCTCTTGAGGGCTTCCCGGGTTTGCTCGGAGGAGCGCTTGCTGGGGCTCTCTTCCTTGTATCTGGTTTTTAGTACTTTTAGGGAGGTCATCTACGGCTCCTGAAAGTAATGATAATATACGCTGAGTGTCATGTTTCAGGTTCTATTTGCGCTAGGGATACTAGCATTTTCCCGAAATGATAGCAAATCGGCTCCAGAAGTTGAGCAAAGTTCATCGCGCTGTCTTCATCGCGGAAAATCCCCTTTTTGTTGCGGTATATATTCATTACGGCGATGGTTTCATAGACAGGGAGTTGTTCCGCATCCGCCTCGCGTCGAACCTGAATGGGAATGGAGAGTATCGACTGGGCTTCTTCTATATCGTTGTAATACTCCAGTACATCATGTTTGAAGCGATTGCAGAACTCGCGGTTCTTGTATGCAAGATTGTCCAGAAACAGAGATATTTCGCTTTGGGTATGGTGCAGGTATTGCGCCATACCGAAACTGGCGCACATGGGGGCGCCGGGGATGATGGGTTGCGTTGTGACACCGGCATAACCCTGTTCGACATAAGGGAAGCAAATCGGCTCTTTTATGAAGTCGTCCCGCTCGCCGAACTCGACTTTGGTAGACACCGTGAAAGTCGTATCTTCAAGCACCAGGATGCCACTGCACTTTGCAAGTTTGCCAAGTGTTGAGTTGTTGTACAGAAATAGCTTGCTGGAATCGATGATGCGGGCAATGTTGTCCATGCTGCCGTCGGCAAGCGTTACCGTATCGAGAAAACCCGATGGCACCAGGGTCATGATGTTGGCTCGATAGACCGACGACTTGCCTTCATTGCCATCCCAGTCCTTGGCCAGCGACAACACACCGTGCAGGCACTCGCGCATCAGCTTGTGGACCACGTCGGGTTTGGGCGCCTCGCTGTTGAGCTCCGCTTTGATTTCCAGACGCCGGGCGCCGAGGATACGCATGTAGGCAGAGTAGTTTCCGAGAAACGACTTTGACGGAGTGCTTTTTATGTAACTGTGCAGTTGGCTGCGCGCCGAGTTGTTTTCCCGGTTGACGGCTATTTCCCGTAGCAACAGGAACAGGCCGAGGTAGAGCAACAGCCTGAATGCCGTGGACGCTTCATTCAGCGGCGCCCCCTCGCAGGTGGGTAACAGCCCAAGGCACAGGTTGTTGAACTGTCCTGTTATTGCCGAGCTGTAAAGGGAGATGTAAGCACCCACCAGAACGGTAGCGAAAATGGCAATAGAGCCGAAGAACGCACCGCTGGGGGCAAACAGCCCTTTGAGAAATGAAGTCATGCTTGAGCAGGCCACACATCGACGAGAAGTGGCCCGGATTCTTGCATAGCCCAAGGGGGCTGGCATATCCAATTTGTTTCAGGTTTCACCGCTGCCTTCGAAGGCTCGAAGGCAGCGGCGACCTGTTCAATGCGCCGTGATGCGCTGACGCAGCGCCGAGGGGTTGGGCGCCAGCGCCAGGGCCAGCTGGGTGCGGTTGTGCATGTGGGTCAGGCGCAGCACCTGCGACACATACAGCTTCACCGTGTTCTCGGTAATGCCCAGCTCGCAGGCGATCTGATAGTTGGTCTGGCCCTTGCCCACCAGCCGCGCGACGTCCAGCTGGCGCGGTGACAGCTGGTCGAAGATCGCCGGCATGCTCTCGGCTGCCGTTGCATCCTCGCCACCCAGGCCCGTGCCCACCACCTGCTCGCGGGCCTTGCCCAGGTCCTGGTAGAGGTCGTCGATGGACTCGGCCAGGTACTGCAGCTTCTGGTTGAGGTGGCCCAGGTGCTGGAAGTTCTTCTGACGCTCCAGCAACGCGGTCTCCTGGCGCTTGAGCCCCTCGAGCAATTCGGGGAGGTCCACCGGCTTCTGGTAGTAGTCGGCGAACCCTTCGCGCAGCGCCTTGATCACATCCTGCTTCTCGGCCCGCCCGGTGAGCATGATCGCCTCGAAGATCCGCTGCTTGCCGGCAATGGCCTTGAGCGCTTTGACCAGCTCGATGCCGTCACGCTCGGGCATGTGCAGGTCGCACAGCACCAGGCCGATTGCCGGGTCTTCGGTAAACCGCTCGATGGCCTGCTGGCTGCTGTGGCACGGTACGCACCGGTACCCGCTGCCCTCGATGAATTCACACAGCTCTTCGACGATCAACGGCTGGTCGTCGACGATCAACACCTTGAATGGACTCACTGGCTTGTTCACACGCAACTCCCTGCTGACGTGCCCTTCCTGGTACGGCCATGACGCTTGTGGTATCGAGGGGCAGTGACTAGAAAAATAGACGCAGTTGGCGACTATGTACAACGTATGTACAGCAGGTTAGACGGGTTGTTCGATCAATGGATCCATACCGCAGCCAATAAAAAACCGGCCAGCACGAAGGGGGCGAAGGGCTGTTTTTTTGACGCTTCTTCGATCACCTGCCTGAAGCGTTGCTTAACCTTCTGACTCAGAAGGGACCACAGCCAGCGGCGGCTGAGCAACCAGATCACCACCGCCACCCCGGCACCGATGAAGGTGCCCAGCAGGTACATCCGATCAGTGGCAAGCGCCAACGCACCCAGCAGTTTCACATCGGCGGCGCCCAGGCGCCCGAGCATGTAGCCGGGCAGGGTCAGCAGCATCACGATCAGCAGCGCCCAGCCGCCTTCGCTGGCATCGGCGCCGATCCAGGTGTGCCCGGTGATGAAGAGATAGGCCAGGGCGCAGGCTGCGGCGCCAAGGGTCAAGGTGTTGTTGATCTGCCTTTCTCGGGCATCCTGTTCGGCACACAATGCGAGCCACAGCAGCAGGACGATGCTTTGCATAGGCGAAATGCCATCCCTTGGTCGTGATTGATTCTATGCTTGATTGCGGGTGTCATTGTCAGGGTAGACGCGATCATGAAAGCAGGCCTTGCAAGACGGCAAAAAGGTGCGGCGGCGATCGAATTCGCCGCCGTGTTCGTGGTGTTCTTCGCGGTGTTCTACGGGGTGGTCAGCTACGCCCTGCCACTGCTGATGCTGCAGTCGTTCCACCAGGCCAGCAGCGAGGCGGTGCGTCGCTGCATGGCGCTGGACCCGACCAGCGCCACCTACCGCACCGATGTGCCGGCACTGGCCCGCGAGGTACTGGCCCAGCAGCTGGCGTGGATGCCGGGAACGCTGAAGTTCCAGCCCGGCACCGACGCGGTCGTGACCCTGAGCAACACCAACCTGCTGACCGTGCGCATCAACTACGCCAAGGCCCGGCTCACGACGGTGCTGCCGGTGCTCGACCTGCCGGTGGTGGGCGAGGTGCCACGCCTGCCGGCAACCCTTGGCGCCACCGCGAGCCTTCAGCTTTGAGCGGTGGCCACGGCCTGTTCGATCGCTGGCGCGGGCGCCCGGCCGCCGCGGTGGCCGCACCGCAGGCCCCGGTACCGGCGGCGGTGGGCCTGCAGCTGTGGCTCGATGACAAGGGCCGCGTGCTGCGTCTGGGCGGCCCGCTGCGCAGTGCCCTGGCGCTGCCCGCGCAGACTGCTGCGCGGGTGCAGGACTACGTGCAGGCGCACAGCCTGCTGGTGCTCGAAGGCGACCCCGCCGACTGGCAGGCACAACCGCTGGACCTGGACTTCAGAACCGCCAATGGCAGCACCCTGCACACCCGCGGCTGGTTGCTGGCCCAGGGCGAGGACTGGCTGTTGCAGTTGTTCGATGTGGGCGATCTGCTGCAGCAGCACCAGCAGGGCCAGGATGCCCGGCGCCAGCAGCAACTGGCCCGCCAGGTGGGCGCAGCACTGCGCGATTGCAGCCTGGAGCGCCTGCCCCAGGTGGCCGCCGAGCAGTTGCAGCGCCTGGCCTGGCACTGGCGCATGGGCTGGGCGGCGCTGCTGCTGCGCACCCCCGGCGGCTGGCACACCTTCGCGCGGGACGCATCGAGCGTGCCCTGGGCCGACGATGCACGCCTGAGCGCGGTACTCGACCGCCTGCCGTCGGGGCGCGTGCTGTGCAGCGCCGAGTTTCCGGCCTTGCAGGTGCTCTGCCCGACTCACCCGCTGTATGTGGTGGGCCATGCGCAGCAGCATCAGGCCCAGGCCTGGCTGCTGTGCGCGGACGAGGGCGGGCAGGCCCGGCCCGAGGCGGCCCCCCTGCTGCTCGATGCCATGGCCGAGCCGCTGCTGGCGCGCCTGGCCGGCGACCGGCTGCAGGCCAGCCAGCAGCGCCTGAACAATGTACAGGGGTTGCTCGGTGCGGGCTGGTGGGAGTGGTCGCTGCACGAGCCCTACCTGCACCTGGCACCGGGGCTGGCGGCCAGTTTCGGCGTGAGTGCGCAACTGGCGCTGCCGGCCTGGTGGGCGCTGCTGCACCCGGCCGACCGGGAGGCGGCGCAACTGGCGTTCGAGGCGCTGCAGCGCGAGGGCTGCAGCCTGCAACTGTGCGTGCGCCTGCAGGCCGCGTCGCTGCGCTGGTACCGCATCTGTGGCGATGTGCACGGGCAGGGGCAGCAGCGACGTCTGCAGGGTTTCATGCTCGACATCAGCGATATCAAGGCCCAGGAGCAGCAGGCCAGGGCCGCGCACGCACGGCTGGACAACCTGATCGCCAGCTCGCCGGCAGTGATCTATATCCAGCGCTATGACGCCGGCGCGCTGCAGGCCGAATTCTTCAGTGCCAGCCTGCAGCCGCTGCTTGGCTGGACGCCCGCTGCCGACCTGCAACCGGCGCACTGGGTACACCCCGACGACCAGGCGCTGTGGCTGCAACGTACCCGCGACCTGCTGCGCGAGGGCCAGGTGCGCAGCCGCTACCGCCTGCGCGATGCGCAGGGCATCTACCACTGGGTGCTGGATGAAGCGCGCCTGCTGCGTGACGACCTGGGCCTGCCGGTGGAGGCCGTGGGTATCTGGCTCGACGTGACCGAGGCGACCCTGGCCGCCGAGCGGGTGCGCGAGAGCGAGGAACGTTACCGGGTGCTGGTGGAGGACTCGCCGGCGATGATCTGCCGCTACCGGCCCGACCTGACTGTGTTGTTCGGCAACCGCCCGCTAGCCGACTACCTGGAGTGCCGACCTGACCAGTTGCCCGGGAGCGACCTGGGGCAGTGGATGTCGCCGGCCCAGCGCGAGGCGTTCGTGCAGCGCCTGGCCGGCCTGACCCCGCAGCAGCCGGTGAGCAGTGCCGAAATCTGCCTGGAGCTGCCGGGGCGCGAACATGCCTGGTGGGTGTGGTCCGACCGCGGCCTGTTCGATGAACAGGGCCGTCTGCTGGAGGTACAGGCGGTGGGGCGCGACAACACCGCGCTGCGGCGCAGCCAGCAGCAGCTGTTGCAGAGCGCGAAGATGGCCACCCTGGGCGAAATGGCCACCGGCCTGGCCCACGAGATCAATCAGCCGTTGAACGTGATGCGCATGGCGGTGGTCAACGCGCTCAAGCGCCTGGAGAACGGCGACGTGCAGGTTGAATACCTGCAGGACAAGCTCAGGCGCATCGATGCGCAGGTGCTGCGGGCCTCGAAGGTGGTAGACCACATGCGCGTGTTCGGGCGGCGTTCGGAGGTCGAACAGCAACTGTTCGAGCCCTGGCAAGCGGTTGAGGGTGCCGTGTCGTTGCTGGCCGACGGCCTGGCCGGCAAGGGCGTGGCGCTGAACCTGGGCCCGGCGCTGAGCGGCTGCCATGTGCGCGGCCATGCCGATCAGCTGGAGCAGGTGCTGATCAACCTGGTGGTGAATGCCCGCGACGCCTTGCTGGGCCGGCGTGAGGCCGACCCGCAGTTGCGCCCCTGGATCGCGGTGGAGGCCGAGCCGGTGGCGGGTGGGGTGCGCCTGCAGGTGCGCGACAATGCCGGCGGCATCGACCCGCGCCTGCTGGAGCGGATCTTCGAGCCGTTCTTCACCACCAAGCCCAGCGGCGTGGGGACCGGGCTGGGCCTGTCGGTGAGTGGCGGGATCATCGAGGGCATGGGTGGGTTGCTCAGCGCACACAATGGCGCCGAGGGTGCGTGTTTCGTGATCGAGCTGCCGGTTCAGAGCATCAGCTGAGCGCGGTTGCCGTCACAGGTAAGGTTGGCACCGACCTCGACGTTCACCAGGTCCAGCCCCAGTGCCTTGAGCAGTGCGTTGACCAGCGGGTCGACCAACTTGCCGAGCAGGTTCCTGATCACTGGCTGCAGCAGCGCCTTGACGTCATCGAGCAGGTTGCCGGCCACCAACAGCACGTTGCCGAGCAGGTTGCCGTTGAGCGGGCGGTACACCTGCAGCTCGATGCCATTGATGGTGTTGTTCAGGCTCTGCACGATATCGCTGGCCGAGGTGGCCATGTAGGCCGGTGGCAGGTCGATGTCCGGTGGCGCGCTGGCGTTGCGAAACAGCAGGTCGGTGGCAGGCCCGGTGGAGTTGCTGCCCAGCAGCGGCGCATTGACCTTGAGCCCTACGCCACCGCCAGCGAAGGCGGTGCGCGCGCCGCAGGTGGACGGCAGTATCAGGAAGCGCGTGCAGTATTTGCTGCCGATGTCGATCAGCGGCAGCGGCGAGATGGCGGTGTTGCCCGTGCTGAAAAAGGCCTGGGGATCGCTGAACATGCCCACCGAAACGTTGAGCGCCGAACTGCGGGTGCTGGCGGTCAGGGTCTTGTCCGGCTTGCAGCTGTAGCGGGTGACCTGGCTGCTGGCGCTGGCGACTTCCAGGCCGATGTCCAGGTGCACCACCCCAGGCAGCAACAGGACGTCGCTGACCTTGCACGGGATCGCCAGCAGGCAGAACACCGACTCCAGCGTGGCCACCAGATTGAGGCTGAGCAGGTTGCTGACCACGTTGGTCAGCGGTTCGGCCAGGTCGAGCACGGCGTTGAGCAGGCCGGTGATGCTGTTGAGCAGCGGCAGCTCCAGGCTGACCAGCGCACGGACCTGAGCGGTGTGCACCTTGATGGTGTCGTACTGCGGGTTGCCCACGGCGGAGATCTGTTCGGGTTCTATGACCTTGAGGCGCAGGTTGGCCTTGACCAGCGGCGGGATGTTGAGCGGCACCTCGGCGGTGGCCGCAGTGTTCTTGTTGGCCAGCATCACCGAGGCCTTGAGCAGTTGCAGCAGTTGCATCTGGGCATCCAGGCCGGACTGGACCGCGCCGTTCTGGATGTCGAGGATATCGCCCAGCTTGACCAGCGGGTTGTTGCCGGCACCGAGTACCAGCTTGCCGAGGTCGGTCACCACCTGGGCCGCCGCGCCGCCGCGCCGGGCGAGATCGACGGCGACATCGAGCAGGTCGGTCAGGTGCAGCTGTTTGCCCAGCAGTTCATCGTAATTACCCACCTGCACCCCGGCCTTGATGGCCAGGGCATCGAGAAAGCTCAGCAGGTCGACGTTGACGTCGGCGATGCCCTGCCAGCCCAGTACGTCGAGGTTGACGTTGCCGCCAAGGGCCTTGAACAGGGCGTTGAGCACATCGGACTTGCGTGTGTCGATGGTCAGCAGGGTGCTCTTGAGACGCAGCATCGCCTGTGGCGGCTTGGGCAGCGAGGCCACCGCACTGGCGTGCAGGGTGGTGGTGGCCGGCACGGCGACGCCGCTCAGCAGGGCCTGTACACCGGCGGCAATGCTGGTGGCCACGGTGCTGCTGGCACTGACCCGGATCGCTTCGCTCTTGCTCGGGTTGACGGTATAGGTGCGCCGGCTGCCGGCACCGGTCTGCAAGGTGCCGCAGGTGGTGGCCAGGGTATGCTTGGCGCCGGGCGCGAAGCCGTTGCGTGCGGCGCTGGCCTGGGCCACGGTCGCCGCCTGCGGGCCGCTGCCGGTGCACACCGCACTTTGCCCAGCCGCTTCGAGGGCGGCCATGTCGACCACCCGCTGCAGCGAACGCTGTTCCAGATAGAGCCGCCCGCTATCGATCACCAACAGGGCGAACACCAGCGCCAGGGCCAGTGTCAGGGCGGCCATCAGGCCGATCGCGCCACGCTGCCGGGTTGGGAATCGGGTAGCCACGAGCACTCCTTTGCCGGCACCAGGCCGTGCGCGAACGCATGCGTCAAAGAAGTGTAGTCAAGATAATGGCCAGTCGCCTTGAGGTGGCGACCGGCCATCGCCGGCTCAGTGGGGCGGGTAGTTGGCCAGTACCTTGGCCACGGTATTCTGGATCGCGGTGTTGCGCTCGGTGGGGCCGGGCGGGTAGTTGTTCATGATCTGCTCGGCGCTGCCGCGCCATACCAGCTTGCCGTCGCGGCTGTCGAACAGGTCGACCTGGATGGTGGCGACCTTGTAGTCGACGCTGCGGGTCTCGTTGTAGGCCGGGCCGCCCCAGTAGCCACCCCAGTAACCGCCCCAGGCACCGCCGTAGTTGGTGGTGATCTGCTGCTGGCGGTTTTCGACGATCAGGTAGGTCTGCACCTTGAGGTCACCCCTGGCGTTGCCCTGGGCCGGGCGCAGGCCACGCTGGTCGAGCTGTTCGCTGACGGCCTGGCGGATGCGCTGCTCGGTGAGGTCGCTCTTGATTCGCGGGTCGTCCGGGCGATATTGCAGGGCCGGCTCCTGCCAGCTCCAGCTGCGGTAGGCCGCAAAGTCGCGGCTGGCATCGAAGTCCTGGGTGACGTTGTTGCTCTGGCAGGCGCCGAGCAGCGCCAGCAGGGCCAACAGGGGGAGTAGAGCGAGACGGCGCAGCATGATGATTCTCCGGTTGCCTTCAGCTTGGGGGGTAGCCATCCAGGGCCTTGTGCACGGCATCGCGCAGGGCGCGGGCGCGCTCGCTCGGTGAGCCCTGGCTGGTGGTTTCTGCGCTGGCGCTCCAGACCGGCTGGCCGCTGCCGGCATCGAACAGGTCCAGGCGCACCACCATCACGTCGACCTGGTAGGTGCGTATGATCGGCACGCTGCCATACACACCATAGCCGTTGCGATAGCCACCGTAGCGGTTGTAGCCGATGCCCCCGTAGCCGTAGTCGTCATAGGGGTAGTAATCGTCGCGTACCTGGCGCAGGCGCCGTTCCATGCGCAGGTCGGCACTGACCAGCAGGTCGCTGCGGGTGTTGCGCGCAGGACGCAGGCCGCGCTGGTCGAGGGCGGCGCTGACTGCGTCGGCAAGCTCGGCCGGGTCGCTGGAGGCGCTGCCGGCCGGGAGCTGGCCGTTGCGCCATGACCAGCTGCGGTAACGGCCATAGTCACGGGCTGGTGCCGGGTAGGCGCTGGCGTCGAAGGTGGTGGCCGCCTGGGGCGGGGCCGGCGGCAGCGGTCGGGAGCTGGCCACATACGGGTTGCTGCCCTGGCAGGCGGCCAGGGCCAGGCACAGCAGGCCCAGGATCAAACGGTACGGCATGGCAGTCTCCCGGCAGACACGGCTCGGTACTCAGCGTGGGTGGCACATCCAGTGCAGGTAGCGGCCCAGGCCGGCAAAGGCCGGGTGGCGGCGGTGCGCCAGTTCCATTTCGAGCAGGTCGAGCAGTTCTGCCTTGGCCTGGAACTCGACGGGCATGTAGTCGTGGAACACCCGTACACCGCTCTCGCTGTGTATATCCCACAGACCTTCAAGGTGCGCCCGGAGTTCGCGCGGATCAAGTGGTTTTTGCGGGGTCAGGCTCTGCTTTTCACCGGCCAGGCTGGCCCCGCGCAGTTTGCGGAAATGGCCCTTGAGCAGGTTGCGATACACCAGTGCGTCGCGGTTGTAGAAGGCCAGCGACAGCAGGCCGTCGGCGCGGGTGAGCTGGTGCAGCACCGGCAGGATGGTCTCGGGTTCGGCCAGCCATTCGAGCACGGCGTGGCACAGCACCAGGTCGTAGGGTTCGGTGAGCTGGCCGAGCAGTTCCTGCCAGGGCGCCTGGATGAAGGTGGCCGGCTGGCCGGCGGCGGCGAAGCGTTCGCGGGCGCCCTCGAGCATCGGCGCGGCGGGTTCGGCCAGGGTCACCTGGTGGCCACGCTCGGCCAGCCACAGGGCCATGTGGCCCAGGCCCGCGCCGATGTCGAGCACGCGCAGGGGGCGGTCGGGCAGGGCTTCGGCGAGGTCGGCCTGGAGCACCGCGAGGCGGATGGCGCCCTTGGCGCCGCCGTAGATCTTTTCGGCGAAGCGGGTCGCCAGGGCGTCGAAGTGGCGGTCTTTCATCGGGCGAAGCGCCGTTCGCTGTCGGCCAGCTTGCTGCGCACCACCTGGTCCATGTCCAGGCCCAGTTCACTGCACAGCAGCAACAGGTAGAGCACCACGTCGCCGACTTCCTGGCCGGCGTGTTCGAGCTGCTCGGGGGACAGCTGGCGCGACTGGTCCTCGCTGAGCCACTGGAAGATCTCCACCAGCTCGGCCATTTCCACGCTGGCGGCCATGGCCAGGTTCTTGGGGCTGTGGAAGCCGCGCCAGTCGTTATTGTCGCGGATGGTGTGCAGGCGGGTGGTGAGTTCTTGCAGGTTCATGGGTGGGGGCTCTCCTCGTGCGGCGTAGCTTAGCGCGGGTCGGCGGGTTTTTCAGGGGATTGTGCTGGCCTGTTCGCCGGCAACGCCGGCTCCTGCAAGCCCTGTGTCAGGTGCATGGGGCCTCACTGCCAGAGGCTGGCCCAGGCCGACACCAGCAACAGCAGCGCCAGCCCCTGGTTGACCCGGCGCAGCACCACCGGCGAACCGCTCAGGCGCCGCGCCCCGCTGCCTAGCAAGGCCCAGCCACCCAGGCACGGCAGCGCGATCACGAAGAACACCAGGCTCAGGTGCGTCACCTGCAGCAGGCGGTCGCTGGCTGCGGCATCGATGAACACGCTGGCCACCGCCAGCGCCATCATCCACGTCTTGGGGTTGATCACCTGCAACGCCGCCGCGCCCCACAGGCCGAGCCTTGCCGACGTCGCGCCCGATTGCTGCACCTGCACTGGGCTGCGAAAGATCTTCCAGGCCAGCCAGGTCAGCCAGGCCACGCCCAGCCCGTTGAGCAGCGGCTGTACCGCCGGGGCCCGGAACAGCACCTCGCCCATACCGCTGCCCACCAGCCAGACGATCAGCGCGGCCCCTGCACCGGCCCCCAGGATGATTGGCAATGCAGCGCGCAGGCCATGGCTGGCGCTGTTGCTCAGTACCAGGAAATTGGTCGGCCCGGGGGTGATGGACGCAACGAAGGCAAACAGCATGAAGGCCAGCATGGGCAGGCTCCTTGGTAGAGGGGCTTGCATGCTCGCGTGTTGGCGCGCGTCAGTCTGGAAGCTTTGTGCAGCGCCTGCGGTACTGTGCAGGGGTCATGCCATAGGCGCGCAGGAACCAGCGCCCCAGGTGGCTCTGGTCGGCAAAGCCCAGCGCTGGCGCCACCTGTGCCGGGCTCGACCCTGCCGCCAGCAGCCGGCGTGCATGGGCCAGGCGCAGTTGCACCAGGTAGGCGTGGGGCGCCAGGCCGAACGCGGCCTTGAAGGCGCGGCTCAGGCGAAAGCGGTCGATGTTGCAAGCTGCGGCCAGTTGCTCGAGGCCGATGTCGTGGTGCAGGTGTGCATGCAGGTAGTCGCGCGCCCTTTGTGCCACCAGCGGCAGGCGCGGGTCGGGGTCGAGCCGGCGGCGCCATTGCAGATGCCCGCTCAGGTGCTCCAGCAACTGGTCCAGTGCCGCCTGGCGCACCATGCGCAGCTCCGGTTCGTGCAGCGACTGGAAGGCGCAAGCGGTGGCCGCTGCCAGGCGCGGGTCGCTGGCCAGGGTGTGGGCAAAACCGGGTTGGCTGGCGGGCGGGGCATGCTCGGTAAAGCCGCGCAGCTCGCGCTCCAGCCATTGCGGGTCGAGGTAGAGCATGCGGTAGGTGAAGCCCTCGGGGCTGGGCGCATCGCCGTCGTGCAACTCGCCGGGTTCGAGCAGAAACACCTTGCCCGGTGTGCTCTGGTGGCGGGCGCGGCGACAGGTGAACTGCTGGACGCCCTGTTCGGTCACGCCCACCAGGTAGCTGTCGTGCCAGTGCGGATCATAGGCATGCCCGCGAAAATGCGCGCGCAAGGTCTCGATGCCGGTATCGGGCTCCTGGCGCAGGTCTATCCAGTTGCTGTTCATCGTGTGCTACCGGCAAAGAAAACCGTTATCGCCCGGTCCGTCAGGCAGGTCTAGAAGATTCGTGCAGCGTGTGCCAACTGCCGGTCATGTGCACCAGGTCGCCGTGGCCTACCAGGCGGAACTGGCCGTCGGGTGCGACTGCGCTGCCCTCCAGCACCACTTCGCTGGGCAGGCGCACGGGCTTGTGAAAGGCCACATCCACCTCGTAGCCGCTGAGCGGCAGGTGCCCGCGCAGCGCGGCCAGCGCCATGGCCTTGCTCCACATGCCATGGGCGATGGCCTGGGGAAACCCGAACAGGCGAGCGCTGAGCGCACTCAGGTGGATGGGGTTGTAGTCGCCGCAGACCTTGGCGTAGCGCCGGCCGATGTCGCTGTCGGCATACCAGCGGGTCAGCTCGCCCAGAGGCAGCGGTTCAGGGGTGTCGACGGCGGGTGGCTCGCCTTCGAGCTTGACGCCGCGACACAGCATGCGACTGCGCTCGTGCCAGAGCAGCCCCAGGCTGTCTTCGGCTTCGGTCATCAGGTCGAAGGTCGCGCCCTTGGCGTGGGGCTGCAGGTTGTCGACGAACACGCTGAAGCGCAGCGTGCCGATGCCACCCAGCGGGCGCACCACGCGGATGCGGTTGTTCAGGTGCACCAGGCCCAGCAGCGGGAACGGGAAGTCGTCGGCGGTCAGCAGTTGCAATTGCAGGGCGAACGCCATCACATGGGGGAAGGTCGGCGGCAGGTGGCTGTCGTCGCCGAAGTGGCAGAGCTTGCGGTAGGCCTGCAGGCGCTGTGGATTCACGCCGATGGCGCAGTGCAGGCCGCTGGCGGGCAGGCTGTCGCCGGTGATGCTGCGCTTGCGCGCAGCCTTCAGGTACAGCCCGCTCAGCCCTTGCGTGCGGTGCAGATCGTGCCAGTGTCGGTCCATGCTCATGCCCCCATCACGGCCTGGCCGCATACGCGCAGCACCTGGCCGTTGACCGCGCCACTGCCGGGCTGTCCCAGCCAGGCCACGGCTTCGGCAACGTCCTGCGGCAGGCCGCCCTGGCCCAGGGAACTCATGCGTCGCCCGGCTTCGCGCAGGGCGAAGGGGATGGCCGCCGTCATGCGTGTTTCGATGAAGCCGGGGGCCACGGCATTGATGCTGGCACCCCGCTTGGCCAGCAGCGGCGCCCAGGCCTGGGCCAGGCCGATCAGGCCGGCCTTGCTGGCGGCATAGTTGGCTTGCCCGCGGTTGCCGGCGATACCGCTGATCGAGGCCAGCAGCACGATGCGTGCGTTGTCGTGCAGCGCGCCGCCGTCGAGCAGCGCCTGGGTCAGCACCTGGGGGGCCTTGAGGTTGACCGCGAGCACGGCGTCCCAGTACTCGGGGGTCATGTTGGCCAGGGTCTTGTCGCGGGTGATGCCGGCGTTGTGCACGACGATGTCGATGCCCTCGGGGAGCGCTTCGAGCAGGTGCGCCGATGCATCGCTGGCGCAGATGTCCAGCGCCACGCTGCGCCCACCCAGGCGCGCGGCCAGGGCGTCGAGGTCGGCCTTGGCCTGGGGCACGTCGAGCAGCACCACCTCGGCGCCGTCACGGGCCAGGGTTTCGGCGATGGCGGCGCCGATGCCGCGGGCCGCACCGGTGACCAGCGCCTTGCGCCCGGCCAGCGGGCGCGACCAGTCCTGTACCTGGGTGGCGCAGGCGGTCAGGCGCAGCACCTGGCCGCTGATGAAGGCGCTCTTGGGCGAGAGGAAGAAGCGCAGCGCGCCTTCGAGCTGGTCCTGCGCGGCCTGGTCCACATACAGCAGTTGCAGGGTGGCGCCGTTGCGCAGTTCCTTGGCCAGCGAACGGCTGAAACCTTCCAGGGCCCGCTGCGCCACGCTGGCCAGCGGGTCGTCCAGCGATTCGGGCGCGCGCCCCAGGATCACGATGTGCGCACTGGCAGCCAGGCTGCGCAGCAGCGGCTGGAAGAACTCGCGCAGTTGCTTGAGCTGGTCGCTGTCGGTCAGGTGGCTGGCGTCGAACACCACGGCCTTGAGCTTGGGCCCCAGGCCCGCGACCCAGGCCGGCAGTTCGAGGCTTTCATCGGCATAGCTGTAGACCTCGTCGGTCAGGCGCCTGGCAAAGGCGGCCACGTTCGTCACCAGCGGCCCGCCGCCGAGCAGCAGGGCGCCTTCGACCGGGCGCAGCCTGCCGGCTTCCCAGCGCTCCAGGCGGGCGGGGGTGGGCAGGCCGACGGCACCGGCCACGCGCCGACCGAATGAAGAGTTGGCGAAGTCGATATAGCGGTCGCTCATGTGAACGTCTCCCGGAAATTAAGCACCAAAGTGTGGACCATGTTTCGCCTTCGGTCGTTCGACTGGCGAAAAAACACCTACGCTATAGCGGGTCTATCCCGTCTCGGAATAAGGAAGTCTGTGCATGCGCGCTTTACGTCGGGTCGCGATCATCGGCGGCAATCGAATCCCGTTCGCCCGCTCCAACGGGCCCTACGCCACGGCCAGCAACCAGGCGATGCTGACTGCGGCAATCGAAGGACTGGTGGAGCGTTTCGGCCTGCATGGCCTGCAACTGGGCGAAGTGGCGGCGGGCGCGGTGCTCAAGCACTCGCGCGACATGAACCTGACCCGCGAATGCGTGCTGGGCTCGCGGCTGTCGCCGCAGACCCCGGCCTATGACCTGCAGCAGGCCTGCGCCACGGGGCTGGAAACCGCGCTGATGGTGGCCAACAAGATCGCCCTGGGGCAGATCGACAGCGGCATTGCCGGCGGTGTGGACACCACCTCCGATGCGCCGATTGCGGTCAACGAGGGGCTGCGCAAGTTGCTGCTGCAGGCCAATCGGGCCAAGACCACGGGCGACAAGCTCAAGGTGTTCCTGCAACTGAGGCCCTGGCACCTCAAGCCCGAGCTGCCGCGCAATGGCGAGCCGCGTACCGGGCTGTCGATGGGCGAGCACTGCGAGCTGATGGCGCAGACCTGGCAGATAGGGCGTGCCGAGCAGGACGAGCTGGCCTTGCGCAGCCACCAGAACCTGGCCCGGGCGTTTGCCGAAGGCTGGCAGGATGACCTGCTCACGCCCTTTCTGGGCCTGACCCGCGATCACAACCTGCGCCCGGACCTGACCCTGGAGAAACTTGCCAGCCTCAAGCCGGTGTTCGAGCGCAGCGCCAAGGGCACGCTGACGGCGGGCAACTCCACGCCACTGACCGATGGCGCTTCGGTGGTACTGCTGGCCAGCGAAGAGTGGGCCCGCGAGCGCGGCCTGCCGATCAAGGCGTATTTTCTCGATGGTCAGAATGCTGCGGTGGATTTCGTCAAAGGCCAGGAGGGGCTGCTGATGGCGCCGGCCTATGCGGTACCTCGACTGCTGGAGCGCAACGGCCTGACCCTGCAGGACTTCGACTTCTACGAGATCCACGAAGCCTTCGCCGCCCAGGTGCTGTGCACGCTGAAGGCCTGGGAAGACGCCGACTACTGCCAGAGCCGGCTGGGCCTGAGCGAGCCGTTGGGTGCCATCGACCGCGACAGGCTCAACGTCAAGGGCAGTTCGCTGGCTGCAGGGCACCCGTTCGCCGCCACCGGCGGGCGCATTCTGGCCAACCTGGCCAAGCTGCTGGACGAGGCCGGCCAGGGCCGCGGGCTGATTTCGATCTGCGCCGCGGGCGGGCAGGGCGTGACCGCGATCATCGAGCGCTGACCAGCGGCGCCTCCTTGGCCAGGGGCGCCGGGCGGTTGGCGTAGTGTTCGGCCATGATCGAGCACACGATCAACTGCAGCGGGTGATAGATCATGATCGGCAGCAGAATCAGCCCCAGCCCGGGATGGGCGCCGAAGATCAATGCGGCCATCGGTGCGCCGGCGGCCAGGGATTTCTTGCTGGCGCAGAACACTGTGGCGATCTCGTCGGCCGGGCTGAACCTGAGCAGCCGCGCGCTGCGGGTGGTCAGCCACAGGATCAGCGCCAGCAGCAACGCGCTGCCCAGAACGGCGGTGAGCAGTACCGAGCCACCCTGCTGCTGCCACAGCCCCGAGATCATCGAGTTGCAGAACGCCGCGTACACCAGTAGCAGGATCACCACCTTGTCCATCACGTTGGTGTAGCGCTTGTGGCGGGCAAAGAAGCGGCCCAGCCACGGGCGCAGCAACTGCCCCAGCACCAGCGGCAGCAGGAGCATGGCGCACAGGTCGAGCAGGGTGGCGCCCAGGTCGATGCCATCGCTGCCGTTGCCCACCACCAGGCTCACCAGCCACGGGGTCAGGAAGATGCCCAGCACGCTGGACAGGCTGGCGTTGAGGATCGCGGCGGGCACGTTGCCGCCGGCGCTGCCGGTCAGCGCCACCGACGAGGAGATGGTCGAGGGCAGGGCGCACAGGTACAGGAAACCCAGCATCAGCAGCGCCGGCACATGGCTGCCCAGCACGCTGTTGCCCAGCCACCACAGCAGCGGGAACACCACGAAGGTGAAGCCCTGCACCATCAGGTGCAGGCGCCAGTTCTTCAGGCCATGGCGGATCTGTTCGCTGGACAGGTTGATGCCGTGCAGGAAGAACACCACGAACACGCCGATGTTGATCACGTATTCGGCCTGCATCGAGCCGCCGCTGGCACCGAAGTGCGGGAACAGCCAGGCGAGGAAGGTGGCGAGAAACATGCCGCACAGAAACCAGTCGGTTACCACGCGCTTGAGGTGAGCTTGCATAGGCGGGCCTGCGAATCATCTTGTAATAACGAAGCGGCAGGCTAACCTGTGGCCATTCTTCCGTCTCGCGACACAAGGCCAAGCGATGCCGAGTAACGGACAAAATCTGCTGCCACGCCCAATCCCGCTGCTCGATGCCCTGCCGCGGCCACTGTATGCGCGTGCCGAAAGCCTGGGGGCCGGCTCGTGGACGCCGCGTCATCGACACGACTGGATACAGTTTTCCTATGCGATCAGCGGGGTGCTGGGGGTGTACACCGCCGAGGGCAGTTTTTTTGCGCCGCCGCAGTGGGGCGTGTGGATACCGGCCGGGGTGGAGCATGAGGTGATTACCTCGACCCGTGCCGAAATGCGCAGCCTGTATGTGCGTCAGGCCGATGCGGCGTGGGCCGGGCCGCGCTGCCGGGTGCTGGAGGTGACGCCGCTGGCCCGTGAGCTGATCAAGCAGTTCTGCCTGTTCCCGGTGGATTACGCCGAAGGCGAGAGCCCCGAGGCACATCTGGTGCAGGTGCTGCTGGAGCAGTTGCAGGGGCTGCCGGAGGTGGGTTTTTCGTTGCCGCTGCCGCAGCACCCGCGCCTGCTCGAGGTGTGCAATGCATTGCTGGCGCACCCGGAGCAGGACGCCGGCCTGGCCTACTGGGCCGAGCGCCTGGGGCGTTCGCAGAAGACCCTGATGCGGTTGTTTCAGCGCGAGACGGGGCTAAGCTTTCGCGGCTGGCGCCAGCGCATGCGCCTGCTGTCGTCGCTGCAGGCGCTGGAGCAGGGGCAGAGCGTGACCCAGGCGGCGCTGGGTTGCGGCTATGAGTCGACGTCGGCGTTCATCGTGGCGTTCAAGGGCTTGTTCGGGGCGACGCCGGGGGAACTGTTCAGGCAGTGAGTGTCTGCCATGTTCGGGAAGCCACGAGGCACTCGGTGCAGGCGGGATTAAATTATTTGGACATTATCGGGTCCACTTCCTTTGAGGGCCTTGTTGTATCGTGAGCGCGCATCTGGCTCATGGCTGTGAGACGATGGCCGGCAACCCGTGATACCCGTGTGTTTGGCAAAACAGGACCCAGAACAAAAGCCGATGAAGACTCCAAAACGCATAGAACCACTGATAGAAGACGGGCTGGTCGATGAAGTCATCCGACCCCTGATGAGTGGCAAGGAAGCCGCGGTGTACGTGGTGCGGTGCGGTACCGAGCTGCGCTGCGCCAAGGTCTACAAAGAGGCCAACAAGCGCAGCTTCCGTCAGGCCGCCGAATACCAGGAGGGCCGCAAGGTGCGCAACAGCCGCCAGGCGCGGGCCATGGCCAAGGGCTCCAAGTATGGGCGCAAGGAGGCCGAGGAGGCCTGGCAGAATGCCGAGGTGGCAGCCCTGTTTCGCCTGGCCAGTGCCGGCGTGCGGGTACCCAAGCCGTTCGACTTTCTCGATGGCGTGCTGTTGATGGAGCTGGTGTCCGATGCCCATGGCGATGCGGCGCCACGCCTGAACGACGTGCACCTGGAGGCCGATCAGGCCCGCGAGTACCACGACTTCGTGATCCGCCAGATCGTGCTGATGCTGTGCACCGGCCTGGTGCATGGCGACCTGTCGGAATTCAACGTGCTGCTCGGCCCTGACGGCCCGGTGATCATCGACCTGCCCCAGGCGGTGGATGCGGCCGGCAACAACCATGCGTTCAGCATGCTCGAGCGCGACGTGGGGAACATGGCCGGGTACTTCGGCCAGTTTGCCCCGGAGCTCAAGGCCACCCGCTATGCCAAGGAAATGTGGGCGTTGTACGAGGCCGGCGAGCTGACTCCGGAAAGCCCGCTGAGCGGGCAGTTCGCGGAGGACGAGCACAGCGCCGATGTCGACGGGGTGATGCGCGAGATCGAAGCGGCGCGCCTGGACGAGGCGCGCCGGCAGGCTGCACGCGCCGAGGCGGAGAACGGCCCGGCCAAGGCCGAGGAACCTCCACCGCCGTGGATGCAGTAACGCGCTAGTGACAGCAGCTGCCGGCTGCCAGGTCCTTGAGGATCGGGCAGTCGGGGCGATCGTCCCCCTGGCAGTGGGCGACCAGCTCGCTCAGCGTATCGCGCAGGCTCACCAGCTCGTCGATGCGCCGGTTCAGGTCAGCGATATGCTCGTTGGCCAGGGCTTTCACGTCGGCGCTGGCGCGCTGGCGGTCCTGCCACAAGGTCAGCAGTTTGGCCACTTCCTCCAATGAAAACCCCAGGTCTCGCGAGCGCTTGATGAATGCCAGCGCGTGCAGGTCGTCCTGCTGGTAGAGGCGGTAGCCACTGTCGCTGCGCGAGGCCGGCTTGAGCAGGCCGATGGACTCGTAGTAGCGGATCATCTTGGCGCTCAGGCCGGTACGTTTGGCGGCTTGTCCGATGTTCATGGGGCATCGTCCTGTGGCGGCGTTTGCGGTTTCCAGGTTTTGAGCAGCAAGGCGTTGCTGACCACGCTGACGCTCGACAGGGCCATGGCCGCACCGGCCAGCACCGGGTTGAGCAGGCCGAAGGCCGCCAGCGGAATACCGATCAGGTTATAGATGAAGGCCCAGAACAGGTTCTGGCGGATCTTGGCGTAGGTCTTGCGGCTGATCTCCAGGGCGGCTGGTACCAGGCGCGGGTCGCCGCGCATCAGGGTGATGCCGGCGGCCTGCATGGCCACATCGGTGCCGCCACCCATGGCGATGCCGATGTCGGCGGCGGCCAGGGCCGGTGCGTCGTTGATGCCGTCACCGACCATCGCTACCACACCCGATTTCTTCAGTTCGAGAACAGTGGCGGCCTTGTCGGCCGGCAGCACCTCGGCGTATACGTCATTGATGCCAAGGGCCTGGGCCACCACCTTGGCGCTACCGCGGTTGTCGCCGGTCAGCAGGTGGCTGCTGATGCCCTGTTGGCTCAGCTGGCGTACGGCGGCGTCTGCGCCAGGTTTGAGGCTGTCGCCGAAGGCGAACAGGCCCAGCACCCGTGGTTGCGCACCGCGCTCGATCAGCCACGACAAGGTGCGCCCCTCGGCCTCCCAGGCCTGGGCGCTGGTGGCGAGTTCACCCGGTTGCAGGCCGCTTTCTTCCAGCAGGCGACGGTTGCCCAGGGCCAGGTCGCGGCCATTGAGGTGGCCGGCGATGCCGCGGCCGGTCAGCGATTGGCTGTCGTCGATGTCGGGTACGGTCAGGCCCTGCTCCTGGCAGGCATCCAGCACCGCCTTGGCCAGCGGGTGTTCGCTGCCGCGTTGCAGGGCGCCGGCCAGTTGCAGCAGTTCGCCTGCCTCGATGCCCTGGGCCTTGCTGTGAACGATGCGCGGGCTGCCGGAAGTGAGGGTGCCGGTCTTGTCGAACACCACGCGGTTGACTGCATGGGCACGCTCCAGCGCTTCGGCGTCCTTGATCAGGATGCCGTGGCGCGCGGCCACGCCGGTACCGGCCATGATCGCGGTGGGTGTGGCCAGGCCCAGGGCACAGGGGCAGGCGATGACCAGCACGGCCACGGCATTGATCAGCGCGGTTTCGATTGGCGCGCCGGCAAGCCACCAGCCGACCAGGGTTGCCAGGGCCAGCACCAGCACGGCTGGCACGAACACCTGGCTGACCCGGTCCACCAGTTTCTGGATGGGGGCCTTGGCGGCCTGGGCGTCTTCGACCAGGCGGATGATGCGCGCCAGCACGGTTTCAGTACCCAGAGCCAGCACACTTACCAGCAGGCGGCCTTCGCCGTTGATGGCGCCGCCGGTCACGCGGTCGCCCGGCTGCTTGGGCACGGGCAGGCTTTCGCCGCTGATCAGGGCTTCGTCGGCATGGCTCTGGCCCTCGATCACCTCACCGTCCACCGGGAAGCGTTCGCCAGGCAGCACGCGCACCAGGTCATGCAGGCGCAGGGCGCTGATGGGTACGTCGCGCTCCTGGCCGTCGATCACCTGCAGGGCGCGCTCAGGGCGCAGAGCTTCTAGGGCGCGGATGGCACTGGCGGTCTGGCGCTTGGCGCGGCTTTCCAGGTACTTACCCAGCAGCACCAGGGCGATGACCACCGCCGAGGCTTCGAAATACAGGTGCGGCATGCTGCCTGCGGTGGCCCGCGCCCATTCGTACAGGCTCAGGCCGTAACCAGCGCTGGTGCCCAGGGCTACCAGCAGGTCCATGTTACCGGCCCCGGCGCGTACCGCCTTCCAGGCCGCGACATAGAAGCGTGCGCCCAGGATGAACTGCACGGGGGTGGCCAGCACGAACTGTGCCCAGGCCGGCAGCATCCAGTGGATGCCGAAGGGCTGCAGCAGCATCGGCAGCACCAGCGGTAGGGCCAGCAGTATGGCCAGGCCGACCGACCAGCGCTCCTTGCGCAGGCGTCGCTCGGCGTCGGCCTGGTCGGCCTTGCCCGCTTGCGGCAGGCTGGCCGTGTAACCTGCCTGGGTCACCGCGTCGATCAGCAGCGCGCTGTCGACCTGCCCCAGCAGCTCGATGTGCGCGCGCTCGTTGGCCAGGTTGACGCTGACCCGCTGTACGCCGGGCACCTTGTTCAAGGCCCGCTCCACGCGCCCGGCACAGCTGGCGCAGGTCATGCCGCCAATCTGCAGTTCGAGGCTCTGGGCGGGCACGCTGTAACCGGCCTGGCTGACGGCGTCGACCAGTGCCGGCAGGGCGTCGGCAGGGGCTTGCACCCGGGCGTGTTCGGTAGCGAGGTTGACGCTGACGTGTTCGGCGCCGGCGACTTTGCGCAGGGCGCGCTCGACACGACCGGCGCAGCTGGCGCAGGTCATGCCTTGAATCGGCAGATCGAAGGTGGTTGATGCGGACATGGGGCTCTCCTCCTTGGACAGGCGCCAAGCATCAACCTTACCCCATTGGCAAGGTCAATAGCCCAGAGCGGCCTTCTTCAGGCTGAGGCCATTGTTGTCCATGACGATGCGGTACTTGTTGACCTGGCCCGCCAGTACGTTGATTCGCGTGCTGCGCTGGTTCTCGATGCCGTTGTTGCAACCCGGTGCCTGCCCGGGAAGCAGGCGCAGGCGCACGTTCACCGGGCCGCCCGGCAGGTTGAACGAGGTGGAGTGTTCCTGGAACAGTCGCGCCGACAGCTGGTCGTTGAGATAGATGCCGATCTCGCAGGACGTGGCGACCTCCAGACGCTCGCGGGAAATGATCAACACGCTGTAGTCCGACGGCCCTTCGGCGCTGGCCAGGGGCACGATGCTGCACAACCCGAGCAAACCGATAAGGCCCAATGCTGCCCTGCCCATGAATGAATCTCCTGCTGATCGTTCGACAAGGGCGCAGCTTGGCCGAGCTTGGCGCGGATTTCCAGTTCGGCATGCACTTGACCTTGCCCCGATGGCAAGCTTGAGACTTCGCTCAAATCCCAAGGAGGTAGTTCCCATGCAAGTATTCACTGTTCAAGGCATGACCTGTGGCCACTGTGTGAAGGCCGTGACCCGTGCGGTACAGAGCCAGGATGCACAGGCCATCGTAGAGGTGGACCTGGCCAGCAAGCAGGTGCGCGTCGACAGTTCGCTGCAGGCGCCGCAGATCGTGCAGGCGATTGTCGATGAGGGTTACAAGGCCGAGCTTGTGGCCTGAACAAGCCGGTAGCCGCTTCGCCTGTAGGAGCCAGCCTTGCTGGCGAACCGGCGCGAAGCGGCTACCGACCCTGCATGGGCGGTGTGTCTGCTGCACTGTGCATTCCGGTGTGCGAGCGCTGCGCGCTCGATTGCCGGCAAGGCCGGCTCCAACAAGGGGCGCACGTGCCAGCGAATTCGGCAAAAGATTCGCGGCTTATCCATGGCAGCCCGGTTAGACTAAGGCACTTGCTTAGCCTGCTATGGATTCCCGATGAACCTGCGCACCATCCTGATCCTCGGCGCACTCAGTGCGTTCGGGCCGTTGGCGATCGATTTCTACTTGCCCGGCTTCCCGGCAATGGCCCTGGCCTTTGCGACCGACGAAAAACACATCCAAACCACTCTGGCGGCCTATTTCCTGGGCCTGTCGCTGGGGCAGCTGGCCTATGGCCCGGTGGCCGACCGCTTCGGTCGACGCATTCCGCTGCTGGTCGGGGTGACCCTGTTTACCCTGGCGTCGCTGGCCTGTGCCTTTGCACCGAGCCTGGACGCCCTGATCGCCGCGCGTTTTGTACAGGCCCTGGGTGGTTGCGCAGGGATGGTGCTGTCGCGGGCCATCGTCAGCGACAAGTGTGATGCAGTGGCTTCGGCCAAGGTGTTCTCGCAACTGATGCTGGTGATGGGCCTGGCGCCGATCCTTGCCCCGATGCTGGGCGGGGTGCTGGTCAACCTGTATGGCTGGCAGTCGATCTTCCTCGCGCTCACCCTGTTCAGCGCCGGCTGTACGCTGGCCGTTGCCCTGGGCCTGCCGGAGAGCCTGCCTTCCAACCAACCACGCCAGCCGCTGTCGGGGGCGTTGCGCCAATACGGGCGCCTGCTCAAGGACCGCGTGTTCATGGGGCATGCACTGACCGGCGGCATCGCGATTGCCGGCATGTTCGCCTATATCGCCGGGTCGCCCTTCGTGTTCATCAAGCTTTACGGGGTGCCGGCCGAACATTACGGCTGGCTGTTCGGCAGCAATGCGGCGGGCTTCATCCTGGTGGCGCAGGTGAATGCGCGATTGCTGGCCAAGCGTGGGCCTGCCTTTTTGCTGGCCCGCACGGTGTGGGTATACCTGGCGGCCGGGCTGGTGCTGCTGGGAATCAGCGCGCTGCATACGCAGGCGCTGTGGCCGTTGCTGGTGCCGCTGTTCGTGTGCATTGCCAGCCTTGGCTGCATCATCCCCAACGCCTCGGCCTGCGCCATGAGCGGGCAGGGTGCCCGCGCCGGCAGTGCCTCGGCGTTGCTGGGGTGCGTGCAGTTCAGCGTGGCGGCGGGTGCGGCTGCCCTGGTGGGAGTGCTGCATGACGGCAGCGCGCTGCCGATGGCGCTGGTCATCAGCCTGTGCGGTGCGGCGGCGGTGGGCGTGGCTATGTTGACCCGACGCCTGCAGCTCAGCCGACCTGCTTGAGCGGGTGCGGGGCCCGCAAGCGTTGTTGCAGGGTGTCGACAAAGGCGCGAGCCTCGGCCTCGCTGCGAAAGCTGACCACATGCTGGTCGAGCTGAACCTGCCACGGGCACCCGGGTTTGCGGGCTGATGCACTGACGATAATCTTCATCGCTGCCTACCTGTGTGGTTGGGTAAATGCAGCAGCATTGTAGCGCCGCGACCGGGCCCCGGCATGACCGGCGTCAGTGTACTGACTGACGGTCATGCCGGGGCCCGGAGGGGCTCAGAACCCTTCCAGCACGATCTTGCCCTTGGCTGCACCGCTTTCGAGCAGCGCATGGGCCCGGCGCAGGTTGGCTGCATTGATCGGGCCGAAATGCTCGCCCAGGGTGGTCTTGAGGGTGCCTGCGTCGATCAGCTCGGCCACGCGGTTGAGCAGCGTGTGCTGCGCCTGCATGTCGGCGGTTTCGAACAGCGAGCGGGTGTACATGAATTCCCAGTGCAGCGACAGGCTCTTGCGCTTGAGCTTGGTCACGTCCAACTGCTTGGGGTCGTCGATCAGCGCCAGCTTGCCCTGCGGGGCGATTGCCTCGACCAGCTGGTCCAGGTGCTGGTCGGTCTGGGTGAGGCTGGCAACGTGGGTAACGCTATCGATACCCTGCGCCTTCAGGGCCTGGGCCAGTGGCTGACGGTGATCGACTACCACATCGGCGCCCAGCTCCCTTACCCAGGCCTGGGTTTCGGGACGTGAAGCGCTGGCGATGACCTTGAGCCCGGTCAGTTGGCTGGCCAGTTGAGTCAGGATCGAACCGACGCCGCCGGCGCCACCGACGATCAGCAGGCTCTGGCCCAGGTCGGCCTTGCCTTCGGCGATCTGCAGGCGTTCGAACAGCAGCTCCCAGGCGGTAATGGCGGTCAGCGGCAATGCGGCGGCTTCGGCGAAACCCAGGGTTCGGGGCATGTGCCCGACGATGCGCTCGTCGACCACGTGCAGCTCGCTGTTGCCCCCGGCGCGGGCGATGGAGCCTGCGTAGTAGACCTTGTCGCCAGGCTGGAACAGGCTGACCTCGCTGCCCACCGCCTTGACCACACCGGCAACGTCCCACCCCAGCACTTTGGCCACGCCGGCCTCGGGTTGCACGTTCTGGCGCACCTTGGTGTCGACCGGGTTGACCGAGATGGCGTGCACCTGCACCAGCAGGTCGCGCGGGCCAGGCTGCGGGGCGGGCAGCTCGATGTCCTGTAGCGCGGCGGGGTCGGCGATCGGCAACGATTGATAGTAGGCAATGGCTTTCATGAAGAGGTCCTTGAGGGGGGAGTGCCGCCATCATCAGTGCTTTCACTTGGGGTTAAAACCCGATAAAACGGCAGATACTTTCAATTTTTTTTTGATAATGAGGCCGACAAGTGCTGCGTACCGATGATCTGCAACTGTTCGTGCGCGCCGCGGAACTGGGCAGCCTGTCGGCCGCTGCGCGCCAGCTCGACCTTTCGCCGGCAGTGGCGAGCGCAGCGCTCAAGCGCCTTGAGGCGCAATTGAAGGTGCGCCTGCTGGCCCGTTCGACGCGCAGTCTGCGTCTGACCGCTGAAGGCGAGGGGTTCCTCAACCACGCCCGGGTAGCCTTGGCCAGCCTCGAGGAGGGACGGCGAGCGTTGGCTCAGGGCCAGGCCGAGGTGAGCGGCGTGCTGCAGTTGTCGGCACCGTCGGATTTCGGACGCAATGTGCTGTTGCCCTGGCTGGACCAGTTGCAGCAGGCGCACCCGTTGCTGAACGTGCGCCTGCTGCTGGGCGATCGCAATGCCGACCTGTTTCGCCAGCCGGTGGATGTGGCGCTGCGCTACGGCACCCCCGAAGACTCGAGCCTGGTGGCGTTGTCCCTGTGCCCCGACAACCGCCGGGTGCTGTGCGCCGCACCTGATTATCTGGCGCGCCATGGCCAACCGGCGACGGTTGCACAGCTGGCCGAGCACAACTGCCTGCTGTACCAGTTGGGTGGCCGTGTGCATGACCAGTGGCGCTTCAGTGACGGGGCCGCGACACAGACGGTGCTGGTGCGTGGCGACCGCTTTTGCGACGACGCCGACGTGGTACGGCGCTGGGCCGTGGCAGGTGTGGGCATTGCCTACAAGTCCTGGCTGGATGTGGCAGCCGATGTGAAGGCCGGGCGCCTCGAAGTGCTGCTGCCCGGGGTGCGGGGTGAAGCTGCGCCGCTGAATCTGCTGTGCACCCACCGGGCGCAGCTCGGCAAGCCGGTACAGCTGCTGCGCGACGAACTCAAGGCCAGATGCCGGCACCTGCTGGAGCCGCTGCTGGCGATGACCGGCTAGGCAGGGCCGGCTGTCGGGCGCTGGATCAGGGTCATACATTTCATTTTAGGTTGAATGACTTGTTTACCTTGGATGTAGGGCGTTGCGCGCTCATCGGCCCTTGAGCGCAACCCTCGCTCTGCAGGGAAAGCCGCCCCCATGCGGCTGTGGTGTCAGGGGCGGAAGGCCCGCCACCCGAAAGTGACCTTTGCAGAAGGCCACATGGTTGCCCAAAACGGGCAATTTTGCCGGAGATAGAGGCCGTTTAAGTGCTTACAGGCCGGCATATACTTGCCCCCGCAGTCGTTACCAGCAAGAGACGTTTCCATTGCAGGGGCGGGCAAGTTACGTCTTCGGAATCCGCAGGGAGTGCAGATATGAAACCTGTAGCAAGTATCAGTGTGATCGCCAGCCTGCTGGCTGACCCCAAGCGCAGCGCCATGCTGTGGGCCTTGATCGACGGTCTGGCCCGCCCCTCCGACGAGTTGGCCAGGATGACCGGCCTGACACCTTCTTCCACCTGCGCTCACCTTGGGCGCCTGCTGGCAGGGGGGTTGCTGAAGATAGAGGCGCGCGGGCGCAAACGGTATTTTCGGCTGGCAGCCCCGGAGGTGGGCGCCGCTGTGGAGGCGCTGGCCAGTGTGCCGGTGCGCGAGCATTTTCGTCAGGGCGTGCGTGTCAGCCGGGAGGCGCCGGGGATCCCGCTGGCGATGCGCCGCGCACGCTTGTGCCGTGACCACCTGGGCGGTGAGCTGGCGGCCGACCTTTACCAGCGCTTGCAGGAGGCCAAGTGGCTGGAGCTCTGCGACCGCCAGTTGGAGGTCAGCTCGCTGGGGCGCCTGCACTTTGCCGACTTTGGCATCTTCGTCGAGGCATTGGCACTGCGCGAGGGCAGAGCCTGCAGCGCGTGCAGTTGCTGCAGCGAGTGGAGCGAGCAGCGCCCGCACCTGGGCGGGGCTCTGGGCAGCAGCCTGCTCAGGCTTTTCGTGCAGTCGGGCTGGGTGCGCATGAACGGTGACTCGCGCGCCTTGCACGTCACCCCCGCCGGGTTGCGTGAAATCCCGCTGATTGCACAGTCGCCCATGCCGTTGGCGGTGGGGGAGTAGCCGCAGGTGGCGGGCAAGGCCGACCCACCGGTGATGGGTCGACCTGACCGCGCAGAGGTCAGGGCTTGAGCAGGCGCGCATCCAGGCTGTTCTGCGCCAGACGCCTGGCCTGGTCCTGGGTCATGCCGAGGTGGGTATGCAGGGCATGGAAGTTCTCGGTCACGTAGCCACCGAAATAGGCTGGGTCGTCCGAGTTCACCGTGACCTTCACGCCACGCTCGAGCATCTCGAGGATGTTGTGTTCGCGCATGTGGTCGAACACGCACAGCTTGGTGTTGGACAGAGGGCAGACGGTCAGCGGGATCTGTTCGTCGATGATGCGCTGCATCAGGCGCTCGTCCTCGATGGCGCGCACGCCGTGGTCGATACGCTGGATCTTGAGCAGGTCCAGGGCTTCCCAGATGTACTCGGGCGGGCCTTCCTCGCCGGCGTGCGCGACCGTCAGGAAGCCTTCGCTACGGGCGCGGTCGAACACGCGCTGGAACTTGCTGGGCGGGTGGCCTTGCTCCGAGCTGTCCAGCCCCACGGCGATGAAGGCATCGCGAAAGGGCAGGGCCTGATCGAGGGTGGCGTGGGCTTCATCTTCGCTCAGGTGGCGCAGGAAGCTCAGGATCAGGCCACTGCTGATGCCCAGCTTGCGCTGGCCATCCTTGAGGGCTGCGCTGATGCCGGCCAGTACCACCTCGAACGGGATGCCCCGGTCGGTATGGGTCTGGGGGTCGAAGAACGGTTCGGTGTGGATCACGTTCTGTGCCTTGCAGCGCAGCAGGTAGGCCCAGGTAAGATCGTAGAAGTCCTGCTCGGTGCGCAGCACGTCGGCGCCCTGGTAGTACAGGTCGAGGAACTCCTGCAGGTTGTTGAACGCATAGGCCGCGCGCAGGGCCTCCACATCGTTCCAGGGCAGGGCGATGCCATTGCGTTCGGCCAGAGCGAACAGCAGTTCGGGCTCGAGCGATCCCTCCAGGTGCAGGTGCAATTCTGCCTTGGGCAGCGCGTTAAGCCAGTCGTACATAGCGTGTTCTCATCAAGGTGCGGTTGCGCGCCATTCTACAGCGGTTGACGAGGGGCGGCGCGAAACCTGGCCGGATGGTCCGGCAGCAGGAAACCTTCCACAGCAGCTACAGTCTCTAGCCACACCCCTTCTGTTCAAGGCCGCCGATGCTCAAGCTACTGACCCAGGAAAAGCTCTTGCTGCTGGCCGTGGTGACCGCCCTGTTGGCCTGGCCATTGGAGCCGTTGTTGCTGGGGCACGGCCATGGCGTGGCGTTGTTGGCCGGGTTCGCGCTGGTGGGGGCGATCGTGTGCGCCTCGATGCGGGTTGCACAGCATGCCGAGCTGCTGGCGGAAAAGGTCGGCGACCCCTACGGCACCATGATCCTGACCCTGTCGGCGGTCTTGGTGGAGGTGGTGATCCTGGCCATCATGATGAGCAATGAGGCCTCGCCGACGCTGGTGCGCGATACCATCTACTCGGCGGTGATGCTCGATATCAACGGGATCCTGGGCCTGGCCGCGTTGATGGGCGGGCTCAAGCACGGCGAACAGAGCTACAACGACGATTCGGCACGCACCTACAGCGTGATGATCATGACCGCGATGGGCGTGTCGATGGTGGTGCCCGAGTTCATCCCCGAAGCCCAGTGGCATCTGTATTCGGCCTTCACCATCGGCGCGATGGTGGTGCTGTATACGCTGTTTCTGCGCATGCAGGTGGGGCCGCACAGCTACTTTTTCAGCTACAGCTACCCGCAGAAGAAACGCCGCGACCCGGTGGCAGGGACGCCGGGCGGCCACAAGGCGCGATCGATCGCGATTCTGATTTCGGGGGTGGTGGTGATCGGCCTGCTGGCCGAAGTCATGTCCAAGACCCTGGACTATGGCCTGGAGGGCAGCGGAGCACCGCCGGTACTGACGGCAATCGTGGTGGCGGCCATCTCTGCCGCGCCGGAGATTCTCACCGCATTGCGCGCGGCGCTGGCCAACCGCATGCAATCGGTGGTCAACATCGCCCTGGGGGCCTCGCTGTCGACGGTGATCCTCACCGTGCCGCTGATGGAGGCCATGGCCCTGTACACCGGTCAGCCGTTCCAGATGGCCATGACCCCGGTGCAGACGGTGATGATCTTCATCACGCTGATCGTCAGCGCCATCAACCTGAACGATGGCGAAACCAACGCGATCGAGGGCATGACCCACTTCGTGCTGTTCGCCACGTTCATCATGCTGGCGCTGCTGGGCCTGTAGCTGCCTAGCCGGCGATCAGTTGCGCGGCGGCCTGGCGGTGATCGGCGATCAGGCCCTTCACGTCCAGCCCTTCGATCTGGCCATCGATCACTCGCCACCGGCCGCCGACCATCACCCGGTCGGCTCGGTCGGCACCGCACAGCAGCAGAGCGGAGAGCGGATCATGGCTGCCGGAAAAACGCAGTTCATCCAGCTTGAACAGGGCCAGGTCGGCCTGCTTGCCCACGGCCAGCTCGCCGATGTCGTCGCGCCCCAGCAGTTGCGCCGAACCTCGTGTGGCCCAGCCCAGCACGCGCTCGGGGGTGATGGCCTCGGCACCGTAGCGCAGGCGCTGCAGGTACAGGGCCTGGCGGGTTTCGAGGATCATGTTGGACGCATCGTTGGAGGCCGAGCCATCCACACCCAGGCCCACTGGCGCACCCGCGTCGGTCAGATCCACGGTGGGGCAGATGCCCGATGCCAGGCGCATGTTGGAGCTGGGGCAATGGCAGATGCCGGTGCCGGCAGCGCCCAGGCGGGCAATCTCGTCGGGGTTGAAGTGGATGCCGTGGGCCAGCCAGGTGCGCGGGCCGAGCCAGCCGACACTGTCCAGATAGTCGACGGTACGCAGGCCAAAGCGCTGCAGGCAGAAGTCCTCCTCGTCGAGGGTTTCGGCCAGGTGCGTGTGCAGGCGCACGTCCAGCTCTTGGGCCAGGGTCGCGCTGGCGCGCATGATTTCGGGCGTGACCGAGAACGGTGAGCAGGGGGCCAGGGCGATCTGGATCTGCGCGCCCGCGTCACGCTCGTGGTAACTGTGGATAAGTCGTTGGCTGTCGGCCAGGATCACCTCGCCCTGCTGCACCGTCTGCTGCGGTGGCAGGCCACCATCGGCTTCACCCAGGCTCATGGAACCGCGGGTGAGCATGGCGCGCATGCCGAGTTTGCGCACACTCTCCACTTGTACGTCGATGGCGTTTTCCAGGCCGTCGGGGAACAGGTAGTGGTGGTCGGCTGCGGTGGTGCAGCCCGACAGCAGCAGTTCGGCCAGGGCTACCTGGGTCGCCAGCTCCAGCTTGGCCGGGGTGAGCCGGGCCCACACCGGGTACAGCGTCTTGAGCCAGGGGAACAGCGGCTGGTTGACCACCGGAGCCCAGGCACGGGTAAGGGTCTGGTAGAAGTGGTGATGGGTGTTGATCAGGCCTGGCAGTACCACGTGCTCACGGGCATCGAAGGTTTGCTGGCAAGGTGTGGTGGGGGTTTGGCCGAGGCCGAGGACTTCGCGGATGATGCCGCCTTCGAGCACCAGGCCGCCACGGGCGTCGAGGGTGTTGGCGGTAAAGATGGCAAGCGGGTTTTTCAACCAGATACGGGTCGCAGGCATGGTGCCGGCTCCTCTGAAAGTGGGTTCAGGTTAGCCAGCTCAGTGTTGCCCTGTCTGCTGATCCAGGTCCGCCGCGGTGGGCGAAGGGCCGAGTCTACACCCACCGCGCGTCAGATCACCAGATCAGTTTTTCGCCCTTGTAGTTGATGAAATGCAGGCCACCCTTGCCGCTGTTGAGGGTGACCTGTTCAACCATCCCGCCGGTGCTGGTAGGCACGTCGATTTCAGCGCCTTCGCCGCCCATGTCGGTCTGGACCCAGCCCGGGTGCATGGCCAGCACGGTCAGGCCGGTGTCGCCCAGCTGCACGACGAAGCTGTTGATCATGGAATTGAGCGCAGCCTTGCTGGCCTTGTACAGGGCCAGGTCGGGCGCGTCGGGGATGCTCACGCTGCCCAGCACCGAGCTCATGAAGGCGATCACCCCACCCTTGTCGTTGAGCTGCGGGCTCAAGCGCTGCGCCACGCGAATCGGCGCGACGCCGTTGGTCATGAACAGTTCGCCGATATCCGCCAGTTGTACCCGCTCCGGGTTCTGGTCATCAGGGCCCTTGACCCCCGCATTGACGAACAGCAGGTCGAAGGTCTGACCCTTGAGGCGCGCCTGCAGTGCATCGAGCTGATCGGTGCTGTTCATTTCCAGGGTCTCGACCTGTACGCCGGGCACCGCGGCCAGCGCAGGGGCCCTGGCAGGGTCCCGAACGGTGGCGGTCACGTTCCAGCCCTGCTCGCGCAGGCGCTGCACAAGGCCAAGGCCCAGGCCACGGGATGCGCCAATGATCAGTGCGGTTTTGGGGGCGGTCATGGAATAACTCCGTACAGGTGGGCAGAGGATACGCAGCGTAGCACGGCCTGGAGGCTGCTCATAAAATGATCAATCGGCGCCGAGCATTGGCCGGCAGGCCTTTGGCGCAGGCGCTCACGGTTTATCCACAGCCTGCTCCACAGTATTTGTGTGCAAGCGCCAGGCACGGTTTTGTGGCCATGGAGCCGGCCCTCGAGGGCACCTGGCTGGGGATAAGTCACTGATTCGACGCCGCTTGATGGCCTGTCATCAAATCTTGATCAAAATATGATCGTTTCTCTGCGAGCCTTGATCCAGAAGGGCTGCAGCCGAGTGCTAAGAGGTTATCCACAGCCGGGCCCACAGTGGATGTGGGCAAGTGTCAGCGCCGTTCGAGCAGAATGCGCCCGCGGCTCAGGTCGGCCAGTTGTCGTTGCACCGGTTCGATCTGCTCCTCGCCAAGCGCCAGCAACAGGTCGACACCGTTGGCGGTGAACTGCTCGTCCATTACCAGGCCGTCGGCTTCGGCGACGCGTAGCTTGAGCAGGGCCAGTTCGCTGAATGCGCAACTGCAGTGCAGCTCGACACGGCTTACCAGCAGGCGCTTTTCGGCCTGTTGCAGGCACTTGTTGGCGCCACCGCCATAGGCCCGGGCCAGGCCACCGGTGCCCAGCTGAATGCCGCCGTACCAGCGAATCACCAGCACCACTACCTGGTCGCAGTCCTGCGCCTCGATGGCCGCCAGGATCGGGCGCCCGGCCGTACCGCCGGGTTCGCCGTCGTCGCTGCTGCGGTACTGCGCCCCCAGTTTCCAGGCCCAGCAGTTGTGGGTGGCGGCCAGGTCGCTGTGCCGTTCGATGAAGGCCTGGGCCTCGGCCGGGCTGCTGATGGGGCCGGCCAGGGTGATGAAGCGGCTCTTGCGGATCTCTTCGCGAAACTCGCAAGTGTCCAACAGGGTAAAAGGCATAAGCAGGGTTCAGTTCGGTGGGGTCAGGCCACAGCCTTTGAGGATGATGTGGATAAGGTTGTTGCTGGCGTCTTCCATGTCCTGCTTGGTCAGGCGGCTGCGGCCGGTTACCTGGCAGATCTGTGTGGAGAAGTCGGCATAGTGCTGGGTGCTGCCCCAGAGCAGGAAGATCAGGTGTACCGGGTCGAGGCGGTCCATCTTGCCGGCATTCATCCAGCTTTCGAACACGGCGGCCCGGCCCTTGAACCAGTCGCGGTAGTCCTGGCTGAAGTAGTCGGTCAGGCACTGGCCGCCGCTGATGATCTCCATGGCGAAGATCCGCGAGGCCTGCGGGTTGCGCCGCGAGAATTCCATCTTGGCGCGAATGTAGCGGCTCAGCGCCTCGGCCGGGTCGTCGTCGGCACTCAGGGTATTGAAGGTGCTGTCCCACAACTCGATGATGTTGCTCAGCACCGCCACGTACAGGCCCAGCTTGTTGGTGAAGTAATAGTGCAGGTTGGCCTTGGGCAGCCCGGCGTTCAGCGCGATGGTGTTCATGCTGGTGCCCTTGAAGCCGTGACGGGCGAACTCGTCTTCGGCAGCCTGGATGATGGCCTGCTCGTTCTTCTGGCGGATACGGCCGGCAGGCCTGGCAGCCTGGAGGCGGTGTGCGGGGACTTCGAAGGTCATGGGCGATTCCGGACAGAGCGGGGTAGTGTGGCACATGCACTGATAACCCAGCCGTGGCAGGCGGGCAAGCGCTCATCGGCGAAAAAGCCTATAAACCGCATCAGCGGGTGGCCGCCAGACTGTCCAGGAAGCTCTCGAGCACCAGGTGCGGGCGCCGTCCCTTGCGGGTAACCCAGCACAGGCTCAGGTCATAGAAGCGTTCGTCGGGTTTGAGGGCGCGCAGGCGCCCCTGCTGTACCCAGGCGTTGGCGTAGTGGTCGGGCAGGTAGCCGATGTAGCGCCCGGTAAGAATCAGGAACGCCATGCCTTCGCGGTCCGAGGCGCTGGCGGTGCAGTGCAGGTCCTGATACTGGGCCTGGATCTCGGCCGGCAGGCGGAAGGTGGGGGCGATCGCGTCCTGGCTGTTGAGGCGGTCGTCGTCCAGCTGGCGGTCATCGGCATAGAACAGCGGGTGCCCGACCGCGCAATAGAGCAGTGAGCGCTCACTGTACAGTGGCTGGTACTCGAGCCCCGACAGCGGGCTGGTCTGGGGGACCACGCCGACGTGCAGGCTGCCGTCGAGCACGCCCTGTTCGACCTGGCTGGGAGCGATCATGCGGATCTGAATGCGTACCTCTGGCCCCCGGTCCTTGAGCTGCGCCAGGGCATGGGTGATGCGCATGTGCGGCAGGGTCACCAGGTTGTCGGTGAGGCCGATGTTCAGCTCGCCGCGCAAGTGCTGGTGCAGGCCGTTGACCTCGGTGCGAAAGCTTTCCAGCGCGCCGAGCAGTTGCAGGGCGCTCTGGTACACCTCGCGGCCCTCTTCGGTCAGCGAGAACCCGGCACGGCCGCGCTGACACAGGCGCAGGCCCAGGCGTTGCTCCAGGTCGCTCATCTGCTGGCTGATGGCCGAGCGGCCGATGCCCAGCACGTTCTCGGCTGCGGAGAAGCCGCCGCATTCCACCACGCTGCGGTAGATTTTCAACAGACGGATGTCGAAATCACTGACCTGCGCAAGCGGCTCCGGGCGACGGCTCATAGTTTAGTGTCCAGCTAACTGAAGATTAGAAAAGTAGGCTTTTTCAGACTTTATCCCCGTGACAACTTAGCTGCAACAACGTTTGCCTCCCTCATGTTGCTCATTGCCTTGCGAGGTTTGTCCCATGAATCTGCCTGAAAACGCTCCCCTCGGCCTTGCCAGCCAGCTCAAGCTGGATGCGCACTGGATGCCCTATACCGCCAACCGCAACTTTCAGCGCGACCCGCGCCTGATCGTCGCCGCCGAAGGCAGCTACCTGACGGATGACAAGGGGCGCAAGATCTATGATGCGCTGTCGGGGCTGTGGACCTGCGGCGCCGGGCATACCCGCAAGCAGATTCAGGAAGCGGTGTCGCGTCAGCTGGGTGTGCTGGATTATTCGCCGGCCTTCCAGTTCGGCCACCCGCTGTCGTTCCAGCTGGCCGAGAAGATCACCGACCTGACCCCGGGCAACCTGAACCACGTCTTCTATACCAACTCCGGTTCCGAATGCGCCGATACCGCGCTGAAGATGGTGCGTGCCTACTGGCGCCTCAAAGGCCAGGCGACCAAGACCAAGCTGATCGGCCGTGCCCGTGGCTACCACGGCGTGAACATCGCCGGCACCAGCCTGGGCGGCGTCAACGGCAACCGCAAGATGTTCGGCCAGTTGCTGGATGTGGACCATATCCCGCACACCCTGCTGCCGGGCAACGCATTCAGCAAGGGGATGCCGGAGGAGGGCGGTATCGCCCTGGCCGACGAGATGCTCAAGCTGATCGAGCTGCACGATGCGTCGAACATCGCGGCACTGATCGTCGAGCCGCTGGCCGGCTCCGCCGGTGTACTGCCACCGCCCAAGGGCTACCTCAAGCGCCTGCGCGAGATCTGCGACCAGCACAACATTCTGCTGATCTTCGACGAAGTGATCACCGGTTTTGGCCGTATGGGTGCCATGTTCGGTGCCGACGCCTTTGGTGTGACGCCCGACCTGATGTGTATCGCCAAGCAGGTTACCAACGGCGCCATCCCGATGGGCGCGGTGATCGCCAGCAGCGAGATCTACCAGACCTTCATGAACCAGCCGACCCCGGAATACGCGGTCGAATTCCCGCACGGCTACACCTACTCCGCGCACCCGGTTGCCTGCGCTGCCGGCCTGGCTGCACTCGACCTGCTGGAGAAGGAGAACCTGGTGCAGTCGGCTGCCGACCTGGCACCGCATTTCGAACGTGTGCTGCACGGAGTCAAGGGCGCGAAGAACATCGTCGACATTCGCAACTACGGCCTGGCCGGTGCCATCCAGATTGCCGCGCGGGACGGGGATGCCATCGTGCGTCCGTTCGAGATCGCCATGAAGCTGTGGAACGCCGGCTTCTATGTTCGCTACGGCGGCGACACCCTGCAGTTCGGCCCGACTTTCAACACCACCCCGCAAGAGCTGGATCGCCTGTTCGATGCGGTGGGCGAAGCGATCAACCAGGTCGGCTGATCCCTTTCTTTATATAAGCAGGCGCGCGGTGCCGCGCCTGAACCCCCTTTCTGGAGTTCTGCATGAGCATTGTTCAGCATCTGATCCACGGTGAAATGGTTTCCAGCGGTGAGCGCACCGCCGATGTGTTCAACCCGTCCACCGGCCAGGCGGTACGCAAGGTGGCGCTGGCCAGCCGGGAAACCGTGCAGCAGGCCATCGATTCGGCCAAGTCGGCATTCCCGGCCTGGCGCAATACCCCGCCGGCCAAGCGGGCCCAGGTGATGTTTCGCTTCAAGCAACTGCTTGAGCAGAACGAGTCGCGCATTGCGCAGATGATCAGCGAAGAGCATGGCAAGACCCTCGAGGATGCGGCGGGTGAACTCAAGCGCGGTATCGAGAACGTCGAGTTCGCCTGCGCTGCCCCCGAAGTGCTCAAAGGCGAATACAGCCGCAACGTGGGCCCGAACATCGATGCATGGTCCGACTTCCAGCCGCTGGGCATCGTTGCGGGGATCACCCCGTTCAACTTCCCGGCCATGGTGCCGCTGTGGATGTACCCGCTGGCGATTGCCTGTGGCAACTGCTTCATTCTCAAACCGTCCGAGCGCGATCCGAGCTCGTCGCTGTTCATTGCCCAGCTGTTGCTGGAAGCCGGCTTGCCCAAGGGCGTGCTGAACGTGGTGCATGGCGACAAGGTGGCGGTGGACGCGCTGATCGAAGCCCCAGAGGTCAAGGCGCTGAGCTTTGTGGGCTCCACGCCGATTGCCGAGTACATCTATGCCGAGGGCACTCGTCGTGGCAAGCGTGTGCAGGCGCTGGGTGGTGCGAAGAACCACGCGGTGCTGATGCCCGATGCCGACCTGGACAACGCGGTCAGCGCACTGATGGGCGCGGCGTACGGTTCGTGCGGTGAGCGCTGCATGGCAATCTCGGTAGCGGTGTGCGTGGGTGACCAGGTGGCCGATGCACTGGTGGCCAAGCTGGTGCCGCAGATCAAGGCGCTGAAGATCGGTGCCGGT
>NZ_CP146966.1:2545000-4082500 GCF_037113495.1 Pseudomonas sp. AE27 | reverse complement strand
CCCGGGCCTTGTACACACCGCCCGTCACACCATGGGAGTGGGTTGCACCAGAAGTAGCTAGTCTAACCTTCGGGAGGACGGTTACCACGGTGTGATTCATGACTGGGGTGAAGTCGTAACAAGGTAGCCGTAGGGGAACCTGCGGCTGGATCACCTCCTTAATCGACGACATCAGCTGTCTCATAAGCTCCCACACGAATTGCTTGATTCATTGAAGAAGACGATTAGGTTAGCAACCTTCGATTGGGTCTGTAGCTCAGTTGGTTAGAGCGCACCCCTGATAAGGGTGAGGTCGGCAGTTCGAATCTGCCCAGACCCACCAATTTGCTGGGGCCATAGCTCAGCTGGGAGAGCGCCTGCCTTGCACGCAGGAGGTCAGCGGTTCGATCCCGCTTGGCTCCACCACCCCGCTTGCTAATTTGTCAAAGCTTAGAAATGAATATTCGCGTCGAATATTGATTTCTGAACTTTATCAGAATCGTTCTTTAAAAATTTGGGTATGTGATAGAAAGATAGACTGGACAGCACTTTCACTGGTGTGTGTTCAGGCTAAGGTAAAATTTGTGAGTAATTACAAGTTTTCGGCGAATGTTGTCTTCACAGTATAACCAGATTGCTTGGGGTTATATGGTCAAGTGAAGAAGCGCATACGGTGGATGCCTTGGCAGTCAGAGGCGATGAAAGACGTGGTAGCCTGCGATAAGCTTCGGGGAGTCGGCAAACAGACTTTGATCCGGAGATCTCTGAATGGGGGAACCCACCTGGCATAAGTCAGGTATCTTGTACTGAATACATAGGTGCAAGAGGCGAACCAGGGGAACTGAAACATCTAAGTACCCTGAGGAAAAGAAATCAACCGAGATTCCCTTAGTAGTGGCGAGCGAACGGGGACTAGCCCTTAAGTGGCTTTGAGATTAGCGGAACGCTCTGGAAAGTGCGGCCATAGTGGGTGATAGCCCTGTACGCGAAAATCTCTTAGTCATGAAATCGAGTAGGACGGAGCACGAGAAACTTTGTCTGAATATGGGGGGACCATCCTCCAAGGCTAAATACTACTGACTGACCGATAGTGAACCAGTACCGTGAGGGAAAGGCGAAAAGAACCCCGGAGAGGGGAGTGAAATAGATCCTGAAACCGTATGCGTACAAGCAGTGGGAGCCTACTTGTTAGGTGACTGCGTACCTTTTGTATAATGGGTCAGCGACTTATATTCAGTGGCGAGCTTAACCGAATAGGGGAGGCGTAGCGAAAGCGAGTCTTAATAGGGCGTTTAGTCGCTGGGTATAGACCCGAAACCGGGCGATCTATCCATGGGCAGGTTGAAGGTTAGGTAACACTGACTGGAGGACCGAACCGACTACCGTTGAAAAGTTAGCGGATGACCTGTGGATCGGAGTGAAAGGCTAATCAAGCTCGGAGATAGCTGGTTCTCCTCGAAAGCTATTTAGGTAGCGCCTCATGTATCACTGTAGGGGGTAGAGCACTGTTTCGGCTAGGGGGTCATCCCGACTTACCAAACCGATGCAAACTCCGAATACCTACAAGTGCCGAGCATGGGAGACACACGGCGGGTGCTAACGTCCGTCGTGAAAAGGGAAACAACCCAGACCGTCAGCTAAGGTCCCAAAGTTATGGTTAAGTGGGAAACGATGTGGGAAGGCTTAGACAGCTAGGAGGTTGGCTTAGAAGCAGCCACCCTTTAAAGAAAGCGTAATAGCTCACTAGTCGAGTCGGCCTGCGCGGAAGATGTAACGGGGCTCAAACCATACACCGAAGCTACGGGTATCACTTAGGTGATGCGGTAGAGGAGCGTTCTGTAAGCCTGTGAAGGTGAGTTGAGAAGCTTGCTGGAGGTATCAGAAGTGCGAATGCTGACATGAGTAACGACAATGGGAGTGAAAAACTCCCACGCCGAAAGACCAAGGTTTCCTGCGCAACGTTAATCGACGCAGGGTTAGTCGGTCCCTAAGGCGAGGCTGAAAAGCGTAGTCGATGGAAAACAGGTTAATATTCCTGTACTTCTGGTTATTGCGATGGAGGGACGGAGAAGGCTAGGCCAGCTTGGCGTTGGTTGTCCAAGTTTAAGGTGGTAGGCTGAGATCTTAGGTAAATCCGGGATCTTAAGGCCGAGAGCTGATGACGAGTTGCCATTAGGCGACGAAGTGGTTGATGCCATGCTTCCAAGAAAAGCTTCTAAGCTTCAGGTAACCAGGAACCGTACCCCAAACCGACACAGGTGGTTGGGTAGAGAATACCAAGGCGCTTGAGAGAACTCGGGTGAAGGAACTAGGCAAAATGGCACCGTAACTTCGGGAGAAGGTGCGCCGGTGAGGGTGAAGGACTTGCTCCGTAAGCTCATGCCGGTCGAAGATACCAGGCCGCTGCGACTGTTTATTAAAAACACAGCACTCTGCAAACACGAAAGTGGACGTATAGGGTGTGACGCCTGCCCGGTGCCGGAAGGTTAATTGATGGGGTTAGCTAACGCGAAGCTCTTGATCGAAGCCCCGGTAAACGGCGGCCGTAACTATAACGGTCCTAAGGTAGCGAAATTCCTTGTCGGGTAAGTTCCGACCTGCACGAATGGCGTAACGATGGCGGCGCTGTCTCCACCCGAGACTCAGTGAAATTGAAATCGCTGTGAAGATGCAGTGTATCCGCGGCTAGACGGAAAGACCCCGTGAACCTTTACTATAGCTTTGCACTGGACTTTGAATTTGCTTGTGTAGGATAGGTGGGAGGCTTTGAAGCGTGGACGCCAGTCTGCGTGGAGCCATCCTTGAAATACCACCCTGGCAACTTTGAGGTTCTAACTCAGGTCCGTTATCCGGATCGAGGACAGTGTATGGTGGGTAGTTTGACTGGGGCGGTCTCCTCCTAAAGAGTAACGGAGGAGTACGAAGGTGCGCTCAGACCGGTCGGAAATCGGTCGTAGAGTATAAAGGCAAAAGCGCGCTTGACTGCGAGACAGACACGTCGAGCAGGTACGAAAGTAGGTCTTAGTGATCCGGTGGTTCTGTATGGAAGGGCCATCGCTCAACGGATAAAAGGTACTCCGGGGATAACAGGCTGATACCGCCCAAGAGTTCATATCGACGGCGGTGTTTGGCACCTCGATGTCGGCTCATCACATCCTGGGGCTGAAGCCGGTCCCAAGGGTATGGCTGTTCGCCATTTAAAGTGGTACGCGAGCTGGGTTTAGAACGTCGTGAGACAGTTCGGTCCCTATCTGCCGTGGACGTTTGAGATTTGAGAGGGGCTGCTCCTAGTACGAGAGGACCGGAGTGGACGAACCTCTGGTGTTCCGGTTGTCACGCCAGTGGCATTGCCGGGTAGCTATGTTCGGAAGAGATAACCGCTGAAAGCATCTAAGCGGGAAACTTGCCTCAAGATGAGATCTCACTGGAGCCTTGAGCTCCCTGAAGGGCCGTCGAAGACTACGACGTTGATAGGTTGGGTGTGTAAGCGCTGTGAGGCGTTGAGCTAACCAATACTAATTGCCCGTGAGGCTTGACCATATAACACCCAAGCAATTTGCGTCGAACGACCAGATTGCGGTGTTGTGAAGACACAGTAAGCCGAAGATTTGTACCTCACAAACATCACATACCCGATTCGCTGGAGTGTCTGAACAAGACCTTCTGGCAACAGAATTTCTTGACGACCATAGAGCATTGGAACCACCTGATCCCATCCCGAACTCAGTAGTGAAACGATGCATCGCCGATGGTAGTGTGGGGTTTCCCCATGTGAGAGTAGGTCATCGTCAAGATTAAATTCCGAAACCCCTATCTGCATCTGCAGGTGGGGGTTTTGTCTTTGTGGGCCGAAAAGCTGCAGGCCCTCGGTCTGTACGCAGACCGTGATAAGGTTCCCCCCAAAATCCGCACAGCCCAAGGGATGCCCCATGCCGCATGCAAGCACGCTTCAACCGGGATTCATGGTCGTTCACGGCAACCACCTGGATGAACTGCGTGGCCTGGTGGTGAGCCTGATGCGGCGTTACCCGCTGGCACCCCTGGAAAACGAGATGGTGCTGGTGCAGAGCAACGGTATCGCCCAGTGGCTCAAGCTGGCCCTGGCCGAAGACCCGCAGGACGATGACCAGGGCGGTTGCGGCATCGCGGCCGCCATCGATGTGCAGTTGCCTGGTAGCTTCATGTGGCAGCTGTACCGCCGGGTACTTGGCCGCGAAGAGATTCCTGAAACCTCCCCGCTCGACAAGGCGCCCTTGACCTGGCGCCTGATGCGCCTGCTGCCGGAAGTGATCAATCAGCCGCATTTCGAGCCGTTGCAGCGCTTTCTTACCGATGACAGCGACCTGCGCAAGCGCTACCAGCTGGCCGAGCGCCTTGCCGACCTGTTCGACCAATACCAGGTGTACCGTGCCGATTGGCTGAAGGACTGGGCAGCCGGACGTCACGTGCTGAGCAACGCTCGTGGCGACTCCCGTGCGCTGGCCCCCGCCAACTGCTGGCAGGCAGAGCTGTGGCGTGCCTTGCTGCTGGATGTGGGGGAGGAAGGCATGGCCCAGAGCCGTGCCGGCGTGCACCAGCGTTTCGTCGAGCGCATCAATTCACTGGAACAAGCCCCCAAGGGCCTGCCATCGCGGGTCATCGTGTTCGGCATTTCTTCGTTGCCGGCCCAGGCCCTTGAAGCGCTGGCAGGCCTGGCACGTTTCAGCCAGGTGCTGCTATGCGTGCACAACCCCTGCCGTCACCACTGGGCCGATATCGTCGCCGACAAGGACCTGCTGCGCCATCAGTACAAGCGCCAGCAGCGCAAGCAAGGCATGCCCAGCCTGATCGACGCCGACACCCTGCACCAGCATGCCCATCCGCTGCTTGCGGCCTGGGGCAAGCAGGGCCGGGACTACATCAACCTGCTCGACAGCTACGATGACCCGGGCAGCTATCGCAATGTGTTCAGTGACGGGCGCATCGACCTGTTCACCGAAAACGGGCAGGCCACTCTGCTCAACCAGTTGCAGGACGACATTCTCGAACTGCGCCCATTGGTCGAGACCCGCGCCTTGTGGCCCGCCGTCGACCCGGCCAAGGACCGCTCGGTGCGTTTTCATGTGGCCCACAGCGCGCAGCGCGAGGTCGAGATCCTGCACGACCAGTTGCTCGCCCGCTTCAGCGCCGATCCCGGTCTGCGCCCGCGCGACGTGATCGTGATGCTGCCGGACATCAACACCTATGCGCCCCACATCCGCGCCGTGTTCGGCCAGCTTGGGCGCAACGACCCGCGCTACATTCCCTTCACCCTGACCGACCAGGGCCAGCGCGGCCGCGACCCGCTGCTGATTGCCCTGGAGCACCTGCTCAAGTTGCCGGACAGCCGCTTCCCGGTGAGCGAGATTCTCGATCTGCTGGATGTTCCCGCCCTGCGTGCCCGCTTCGCGATCAAGGAAAGCGACCTGCCCACGCTGCACCGCTGGATCGAAGGGGCCGGCGTGCGCTGGGGCCTCAATGCACAGCAGCGTGCCGGCCTGGGCCTGCCCGATGACCTCGAGCAGAACAGCTGGCGATTCGGCCTGCGCCGCATGCTGCTGGGCTATGCGGTGGGCACGGGCGACAGCTGCGACGACATCGAACCCTATGATGAAATCGGCGGCCTCGATGCTGCCCTGATCGGCCCGCTGGTGGCCCTGCTCGATGCGCTCGAGGTGGCCCATGCCGAGCTCTCGCAGCCGGCACCGGCGGCGCAATGGGGCACGCGCCTGCATGCCCTGCTGCAGGTGTTCTTCCTGGCCGAAACCGAACACGATGACTACCTGCTGGTGCAACTGCAGGGCCTGTGCGAAACCTGGCTGCAAACCTGCGAGTCGGTCGGGCTCGAGGACGCCTTGCCGTTGACGGTGGTGCGCGAAGCCTGGCTCGCCGGCCTGGACCAGGGGCGCTTGTCCCAGCGCTTTCTGGCCGGCTCGGTGAACTTCTGCACCCTGATGCCCATGCGTGCCATCCCCTTCAAGGTGGTGTGCCTGCTGGGCATGAACGATGGTGACTACCCGCGTGCGCAGCCGCCGCTGGACTTCGACCTGATGGGCAGCGACTACCGCCCCGGCGACCGCTCTCGACGCGAGGACGACCGTTACCTGCTGCTCGAAGCCTTGCTGTCGGCGCGTGAGCAGTTGTACGTCAGCTGGGTGGGCCGTAGCATTCGCGACAACAGCGAGCGGCCGGCGTCGGTGCTCATCGGCCAGTTGCGCGATCACCTCGCCGCCGGCTGGCGCAGCCCCAAGGCCAAGGCCGACGACCCAGTGGAGGGCGGTCTGCAACTGTTGCACGCCTTGACGCAGGAACACCCCCTGCAACCGTTCAGCGCCCGCTACTTCCACAAGCACAGCAACCTGTTCAGCTATGCCAGCGAATGGCGCGCCCTGCACCTGCCGCCAACGCAGCTGCCGACCGAGGCCGACCAACTGGAGCCTTTCGTGCCCGAAGAGCCCCTGAGCCTGACCTTGCTCCAGGACTTCATGCGCCACCCCGTTCGGCACTTCTTCAGCCAGCGCCTGAAGGTGTTCTTCGAAGCCGCCGAAGCCCCCCTGGCCGACGAAGAGCCCTTCGTGCTCGACGCCCTGCAGCGCTACAGCCTGAGCGAAAGCTTGCTGGGCGCAGCCCTGGCCGACCCCACCAACAGCACCGACGCCCTGCAGGCCCAGGCCCGTCGCCTGCAACGCAGCGGCATGCTGCCGCTGGCCGGCTTCGGTGAATGCCTGCAGGCCGAACTGATCGAGCCATTGCCCGACCTGCTGTTGCGACACGCTCAACTGCTCGGCCAATGGCCAACCCTGATCGACAGTGCGCTGCCGATCAGCTTCGAGTATCGCCAGCTGCGGCTCGAAGGCTGGCTGGGGCGGGTGTACCAACGTGACGACCAGGCGCTGCTGAGCATCACCACCTTGCCCAACGGCATCAGCAGCGGCAAATCACTCAAGTGGCACCGACTGGTGGCGACCTGGGTCATGCACCTGGCAGCGTGTGCCGTGGGGCACCGGTTGAGCAGCGCAGTGGTCGCCACCGACGTGACCCTGTTGCTCGACCCGCTGGAGCAACCGCGTGCCGCGGAACTGCTCGGCGACCTGCTGGTGGCCCGGCAGGCCGGCATGAATGCGCCGCTGCCGGTGGCGATCAAGACCGCCTTCAGCTGGCTCGGCCAGAGTGACCCTGAAAAAGCCCTGACGGCCGCAGCCAAGGCCTACGACGGCGACGGCCAGAACACCCGCGGCGAGCGCAGCGAAAGCACCGCACTGGCCCGGCAGTTCAGTGATTTCGCGGCGCTGACCGCGAGTGAAGAATTCGAGGGCTGGTGCGAGGCACTGTACCGGCCGATGTTCGAAGCCGCCTGGCAACGCCTGGGCAGTGAAGAGGCGCATCCATGACTGCCCACGCACACCAGCCGCCGCTGGCACTGACCTTCCCGCTGCACGGCAGCCAACTGATCGAAGCCAGTGCCGGTACCGGCAAGACCTTTACCATCTCGGCCTTGTATCTGCGCCTGGTGCTCGGCCATGGCGGCGAGCAGGGCTTCGGGCGCGAGCTGCTGCCGCCACAGATCCTGGTGGTGACCTTCACCGATGCGGCCACCAAAGAGCTGCGCGAGCGCATTCGCACCCGCCTGGCCGAAGCGGCGCGGTTCTTCCGTGGCGAACTGCCCGAAGCCGACCCCTTGCTGGTGCAACTGCGCGAGCACTACGCCCCGGACACCTGGCCCGCCTGCGCCAACCGCCTGGACGTTGCCGCGCAGTGGATGGACGAAGCCGCCGTCTCGACCATCCACAGCTGGTGCCAGCGGATGCTGCGCGAGCACGCGTTCGACAGCGGCAGCCTGTTCACCCAGACCCTGGAGACCGACCACAGCGAGCTGCTCGGCCAGGTCATGCGCGACTACTGGCGGCGCTTCTGCTACCCCATGCACGGCGAGGCCCTGGCCTGGGTGCGCAGCCACTGGAGCAGCCCCGAGGCATTGCTGCCCAGGGTGCGCGCGCTGTTCGGCCGCACGCGGAGCGAGGAAGACAGCGCCGACCCACAGGCGCTGATCGAAGCGGTGGTGCAACAACGTGCCGAACGGCTGCGCCAGCTCAAGGCGCCCTGGGCACAGTGGGCCCAGGAACTGCTGCAACTGTGCCATGCCGCACATGCCGCCAAGCAGGTGGACGGGCGCAAGATGCAGCCGCGCTATTTCGAACCCTGGTGCGAGAAGATCGCGGCCTGGGCCCAGGACGAGCAGGCGGTGGAGCTGGATATTGGCACCGGGTTCACCCGCTTCACCCCGCAAGGCATGGCCGAAGCCTGGAAGGGCGAGCCGCCCAGCCACCCGGCGCTGGATGCCATGCCCGGCCTGCGCCTGGAGCTGCAGGCGTTGCCGACCCCGGACGCCCGCCTGCTCGAACACGCCGCCAACTGGGTGTCGAAACGCTTCGAGCAGGAAAAGCGCCGCCGCGCCGAAATGGGCTTCGACGACATGCTGCTGCGTCTCGACTCGGCCTTGGGCGGGACGGCCGGCGAGCGCCTGGCCGGGCTGATCCGCGAACAGTTCCCGGTGGCCCTGATCGATGAATTCCAGGACACCGACCCGGTGCAGTACCGCATCTTCCAGCGTATCTATCGCATCGAGGAGGACGTGCGCGAAACCGGGCTGTTCATGATCGGCGACCCCAAGCAGGCCATCTATGCCTTCCGCGGCGCCGACATCTTCACCTACCTGGGCGCCCGACGCGCCACCCACGGACGGCTGCACAGCCTGGATACCAACTACCGCTCAAGCCAGCCGATGGTCGATGCGGTCAACCATGTATTCATGCGCGCCGAACAGCGCGAGGCCGGTCGCGGGGCGTTCCTGTTCCGCGACGGCGCCGACAACCCCGTCCCCTTCGTGGCGGTCAGGGCGCAGGGGCGCAAGGAGCACCTGCAGGTCGACGGGCAGCCCCTGGCAGCGCTCAACCTGTGGCACCTGGCAAGCGACGAGCCGCTGTCCGGCGCGGTCTATCGCCAACAGGTAGCCGCCAGCTGCGCCACCCAGATCGTCAGCCTGCTCAACGGCGGCCAACTGGGCACCAGTGGCTTTGTCCAGCCAGGCCAGGCGTTGCGTGGCTGTTTGCCATCGGACATTGCGATCCTGGTTCGCGACGGTCGCGAGGCCCAGCTGATCCGCGCCGAACTGGCCGCCCGCGACGTACGCAGCGTCTACCTGTCGGACAAGGACTCGGTGTTCGCCGCCCAGGAGGCACACGACCTGCTGGCGTGGCTCAAGGCCTGCGCCGAACCCGACAGCGAGCGCCTGCTCAAGGCGGCGCTGGCCAGCGTCACCCTCGACCTGCCGCTGACCCGGCTGGCCCAGCTCAACCAGGACGAGCGGGTGTGGGAACACTGGGTCATGAAGTTCCGCGACTATCGCCACCTCTGGCGCACCCAGGGCGTGCTGCCGATGCTGCGTCACCTGCTGCACGACTTCGACCTGCCCCAGGTACTGATGCGCCGCAGCGATGGCGAACGGGTGCTGACCAACCTGCTGCACCTGGCCGAGCTGCTGCAGCAGGCGGCCACCGAGCTGGACGGCGAGCAGGCGCTGATCCGCCACCTGAGCGAACACCTGGCCAGCTCCGGCCAGGCCGGTGAAGAACAGATCCTGCGCCTGGAAAGCGACGAGCAACTGGTCAAGGTGGTGACCATCCACAAATCCAAGGGGCTGGAATACCCGCTGGTGTTCCTGCCCTTCATCAGCACCGCCAAGCCGGTGGACGGCAAGCGCCTGCCCCTGGGCTGGCACGACGCCCAGGGCAATGCCCAGCTGACCCTGACCCCTGATGCCGAGCAGATCGCCCTGGCCGATGACGAGCGCCTGGCCGAAGACCTGCGTCTGCTCTACGTGGCCCTGACCCGTGCCCAGCACGCGTGCTGGCTGGGGGTGGCGGACCTCAAGCGCGGCACCGGCAAGGAGTCGCTGCTGCACCGCTGCGCGCTCGGCTACCTGCTGGGCGGCGGCGCTGTACTGCCGGCTTCCACCGCCCTTGAGGGCTGGCTGCAGGCATTGCAGGAAGGTTGCGCGACCATCCACAGCCAGGTATTGCCGGTTGCCGACACCCAGCGCTACCAGGCCCCGCGCAACACCGCCGAGCTGCTGCCGGCCCGCCAGCCGCGCCGCCGCGCCGCAGAGAACTGGTGGATCGCCTCCTACAGTGCACTGCGCATCGGCGAGGAGCTGCTCACCGCCGACAGCTCCCAGGCCCAGCAACTGCTCGATGACGAACCGGCCGATCCGCAGGCCCTGCGCGAGGTCGTGGCGACGGGCGGCGACATCCACCGCTTCCCGCGTGGCCCCAACCCCGGCACCTTCCTCCACGGGCTGCTCGAATGGGCCGGTCACGAAGGCTTCGGCCAGGTGATCGCGGCGCCCGAGCAACTGCACAAGACCGTGGCCCAGCGCTGCAACCGGCGCGACTGGACCGGCTGGATCAACACCCTCGGCAACTGGCTCGAACACCTGCTGAACGCACCGCTGCACCTGGCACCGGACAGTGCGCCGGTTGCCCTGGGCCAGTTGAGCCAGTACCAGATCGAGATGGAGTTCTGGTTCGCCAGCCATCAGGTCGACGTGCTGGCCCTCGACCGCCTGGTATGCACCCACACCCATGACGGCGCGGCCCGACCGGCCGCGCAGTCGGCGCTGCTCAATGGCATGTTCAAGGGCTTCATCGACCTGGCATTCGAGCACGACGGGCGCTACTACGTGGCCGACTACAAGTCCAACTGGCTGGGCACCGACGACCAGGCCTACAGCGAGCTGGCGATGGAGGGCGCGATCCTCGAGCATCGCTACGACCTGCAGTACGTGCTGTACCTGCTGGCCCTGCACCGTCAGCTGCGTGCCCGCCTGCCCGACTACGACTACGACCGGCATGTGGGCGGCGCGGTGTTCCTGTTCCTGCGTGGGGTGCACGCGGCCAGCCAGGGCTTGTACTTCATCAAGCCGCCGCGCGTGCTGATCGAGCGGCTCGATGCCCTGTTCAGCGGCGCAAGCGCACCGCAGCAACCTGATCTGTTTTCCGGAGACAGCGCATGAGCCGCACGTTCGACGACCTGTTGCCCACCCCTCTGGATGCCGGGCATCTGGCGGCCCTGGCGCCGTTGACGGTGGGCGCCGACCTGCTGGCGCTGCTCGATCGATGGGTCGAGCGCGGCTGGCTGCGAGCACTGGACCGCGCCTTCGTGGCTTTCCTCGGCGAACGCGACCCGCAGGCCGACCCGCTGGTGCTGTTGGCCGCCGCACTGGCCAGCCACCAGTTGGGGCACGGGCACGTGTGCCTGGACCTGGCCGAAACCCTGGCCGAGCCTGACTTTGCCCTGTCGTTGCCACCCGAGGGCGATGCCCTGGCCGGCCCCTTGCTGCTGCCTTCGCAACTGCTGGAGCGCCTCGATCTGGCCACCTGGTGCCAGCGCCTGCAAGGCAGCGCGCTGGTTGCCCTGGGCAGCAGTGAAGCGCAGGCCTCGCGCCCCCTGGTGTTGAGTGGGCAGCGCCTGTACCTGCGCCGCTACTGGGCCTATGAACGGCGCATCGACAGTGCCCTGCGCGAACGCCTGGAACAGGCCGAACCCACGCCCGCCGATTTGCGCGCCCGCTTGGATGCGCTGTTCGAAGGCTCGGCGCTGGCCGGTCAGGTCGACTGGCAGAAGCTCGCCTGCGCGCTGGCCACCCGCAGTGCGTTCAGCATCATCACCGGCGGCCCCGGCACCGGCAAGACCACCACCGTGGTGCGTCTGCTGGCCCTGTTGCAGGCCCCGGCCGTGGAGGTCGGGCGCCCATTGCGTATCCGCCTGGCCGCACCGACCGGCAAGGCAGCGGCGCGTCTTACCGAATCCATCGGCCAGCAGGTGGAGCGGCTGGCCGTCAGTGACGCCGTGCGCAGCAACATCCCCAGCGATGTCTCCACCGTGCACCGCCTGCTGGGCAGCCGCCCGGGCTCGCGGCATTTTCGTCATCATGCCGGCAACCCGTTGCCACTGGACGTGCTGGTGGTCGACGAGGCCTCGATGATCGACCTGGAAATGATGGCCAACCTGCTGGCGGCGATGCCGGGGCATGCGCGCCTGATTCTGCTCGGAGACAAGGACCAGCTGGCGTCGGTCGAGGCCGGTGCAGTGCTGGGCGACCTGTGCCGCGATGCCGAGGCCGGGCGCTACAGCGCTGCCACCCGCAGCTGGCTGGAGCAGGTCGGTGGCGAGTTGCTGGCCGGCAGCGGCCTGGTCGAGGGCGATGCCCAGCGCGACCCCTTGCCCCAGCAAGTGGTGATGTTGCGCCATTCGCGCCGCTTTGGTGAGGGCAGCGGTATCGGCCAGCTGGCGCGCCAGGTCAATGGCCAGCAGCCGGAGCAGGCCCGTGCGCTGCTCGAGCAAGGTCTTGCCGACGTGCACAGCCTGCGCCTGAGTGGCGAGCACGACCGCAAGCTCGACACCCTGCTGCTGCAGGGGCTGGGCCGCGGTGGCGACAGCCCGCAGGGCTATCGTGAGTACCTGCACCTGATTCGCCAGACCCGCCCGGCGCCGGATACCGCCGCTGACGATCCACGCTGGGAGGCGTGGGCACTGAAGGTGCTGCGCGCCTTCGAGCGCTTCCAGCTGCTGTGCGCGGTGCGCAAGGGCCCCTGGGGTGTCGAGGGCCTGAACCAGCGGGTCGGCAAGGTGCTGACGGCGGCCGGTCTGATCGATGGCGAACAGCCCTGGTACGAAGGCCGCCCGGTGCTGATGACGCGCAACGACTATGGTCTGGGCCTGATGAACGGCGATATCGGCATTGCCTTGCGCCTGCCGGACGCCCAGGCCTCCACACCGTTGCTGCGGGTGGCGTTTCCTCGGAACGATGGCCAGGGCGGCGTCAGATTCGTCCTGCCCAGCCGGTTAAGTGAGGTTGAAACCGTGTACGCCATGACGGTGCACAAGTCCCAGGGCTCGGAGTTCTCCCACACGGTTCTGGTGCTTCCCGACGCCTTGAACCCGGTGTTGACCAAGGAACTGATCTACACCGGCATCACCCGCGCCAAGGACTGCTTCAGCCTGATAGAGCCGCGCCAGGGCATTTTCGAGGAGGCGGTGCGGCGCAAGGTCAAGCGTATTTCCGGGCTGATGCTGGAACAGGTGTAAGGCGCCGGCGCAGGCGACGATTCGGCTGATCCGCCCTTGGAGGCGACCTCGCGGGAAAAGCAGGCGTTATGCTATCTTGCCCCCACGCAAGGCATGGTCTTAAGAGATTTCCTATATGAAGGTCGCCGCCCTTACACCGGGACGTGTAAAACGCTGGAGGCTCATGCTGCTGGCGGCGTTGGTGCTGGTACTTCCGCTGCACGGCATGGCCCAGGGCGCCGCAGCCGCCACACTGGCCGAGCAGCGGGCCAAGGCAGTGACCCAGGTGGTACTGGGTATCCTCAGTTACGCGCGCTGGCCGGTGGAACCCGAACAGCTGCGCCTGTGCCTGATCGGCCCTACCGAATATGCCGACGACCTGGTCAAGGGGACCACCCAGGCCACCGGCCGGCCGCTGACCGTACGTCGTCTGCTGGCGGGGGATCCGCGTATCCTCACCCAGTGCGACGCGGTGTACATCGGCAAGCTCAGTGGCGAGGCGCGCAGCCAGCTCATCAGCGCGATCAACGGCAAGCCGGTGCTGAGCATCAGCGAAGCGGATGACCCCTGTACGGTCGGCAGCCTGTTCTGCCTGCGGGTCAAGGACACCCAGGTGGCCTTTGACGTGAACCTCGACTCGGTGGCGCGCAGCGGCGTGCGCATCCATCCCAGCGTGCTGCAATTGTCGCGGCGCCGAGCGCTGCAGCCATGATCGGCTGGCTCAAGACACGCGAACGGACCACGTTGCGCGCGGTGCTCAGCCGCGGGCACCTGGGCGTGGCGTTGCTGGCCATCGGGCTGGCCGGCATCTCGCTGACCGTGCTGGGGGTGCTGGCATTGCGCGTCTATGCCAACCACAACCTTCACCTGATTGCCCGTTCGATCAACTACACCGTCGAGGCCGCGGTGGTGTTCAACGACAGCAGCGCCGCCAACGAAGCCCTGGCGCTGATTGCTGCGGCCGAGGAAGTGGCCAACGTCAAGGTCTTCGACGATGCGGACCAGTTGCTGGCCAGTTGGGAGCGCAGCGAAGGCGGCATGCTCGACCAGCTGGAGCTCAAGATCGCCCGGACCCTGCTCGAAGAGCCGATCCGGCTGCCGGTGGTGCACCAGGGCCAGCAGGTGGGGCGCATCGAGCTGGTTGGCCAGGGCGGCAGCCTGATGCGCTTTCTGCTCAGTGGCCTGGCGGGCATCCTGCTGTGCACGGCGCTCAGCGCGGTAAGTGCCCTGTACCTCTCGCGCCGACTATTCGCCGATATCGTGGGGCCCCTGCGCGGGCTGGCCAGCGTGGCCCATGCGGCGCGGCGCGAACGCAGCTTCGACCGGCGCGTGCCCTCCACCCAGATCGCCGAACTCAACGAGCTGGGCAACGACTTCAATGCCCTGCTCGACGAAATGGAAGCCTGGCAAAACCACCTGCAGAGCGAGAACGAGACCCTGGCCCACCAGGCCAGCCACGACAGCCTGACCGGCCTGCCCAACCGGGCGTTCTTCGAGGGCCGCCTGAGCCGCAGCCTGCGCAACGCGATCAAGCATGGCGACGGGCTGGCGCTGCTGTTTCTGGACAGCGACCGCTTCAAGGAAATCAACGACAGCTACGGCCATGCCGCAGGCGACGAGGTGCTGGTCGCCGTGGCCAGCCGGGTGCGTGCGCAGCTGCGCGAGCACGACCTGGTGGCGCGTCTGGGGGGGGACGAATTTGCGGTGCTGCTTACCCCTCTGCATCGCTTCGAGGATGCCCAGCGTATCGCCGACAAGATAGCCGCCAGCATGAGCCTGCCTATCCGCCTGCCGGACGGCCAGTGCGTCGTTACCTCGTTGAGCGTTGGCATCGCAGTGTTTCCCGATGACGGCCGTACCCCGGCCGAGTTGCTCAATGCCGCCGATGCGGCGATGTACCAGGCCAAGCGTCACACCCGTGACGGGCCCCAGTCGGCAGAGGCGGAGTTCTCTGCGTCCAGCGCAAAAACAGGAGCTGAACCGTGATTCACCTGACTCGATACCTTCGCTTGCACCTGGCCTTTCTGGCCCTGGCCCTTTTCGCCCTCGGCGGCTGCCAGACCCCGCCGCCCAAGGGCCTGACCCCCGAGCAGATAGCCGTGCTCAAACAGGAGGGGTTCACCCCCACCGACGAGGGCTGGACCTTCGGCCTGTCCGGCAAGGTGCTGTTCGGCAGCGACCTGGATGCACTCAACACCCAGAGCCGCGAGATCGTCGAACGTATCGGCAAGGCGCTGCTGTCGGTGCGCATCGAGCGGGTGCGGGTGGATGGCCATACCGATTCGTCCGGCAAGGCCAGCTACAACGAACAGCTGTCGGCGCGCAGGGCGGCCAGCGTGGCCAGGGTGCTGGTGGGCGTGGGCATGCGCCCGGAGAACGTCGAGACCCGCGGCCTTGGCAGCCGCGAGCCGGTGGCCAGCAACGACACCGCCGCCGGCCGCACCGAAAACCGCCGCGTGGCGATCGTGGTCGCCTCCGACTAGTCGGCAAAACTCATCGTGTGCGACTCGCCCATCAGCAGGGGCGCGTTGCGCTCGGTCACGTCGCGGATGTAGTCCCACAGCAGCGTGATGCGCTTGAGCTTGCGCAAGTCTTCCCGGCAGTACATCCAGAACTGCCGGGTAATCTCCACTTCCCCCGGCAGCACCGGCACCAGCCGCGGGTCCTGTGCGGCCAGAAAACACGGCAGGATGGCCAGCCCGCGACCCTGCTGGGCCGCCACGTACTGGGCGATCACGCTGGTGCTGCGCAGGTGTGCGGTGGCGGTGGGCAGCAGGTTGGCCAGGTACAGCAGCTCGGAGCTGAATGCCAGGTCGTCCACGTAGCTGATGAACGGGTGCCGGGCCAGGTCGCTGCTGCGCAGGATCGGCTCGTGGTTGTCCAGGTAGTCGCGGGTGGCGTACAGGCGCAGGCGGTAGTCGCACAGCTTGCAGCACACATAGGGCCCGTGTTCCGGGCGCTCCAGCGCGATCACGATGTCGGCCTCGCGTTTGGACAGGCTGATGAAGTGCGGCAGCGGCAGGATATCCACCGAGATCGCCGGGTAGGCATCGACGAAGTGGCTCAACTGCGGGGTGATGAAGAAGCTGCCGAAGCCTTCGGTGCAGCCCATGCGCACATGCCCCGACAGCGCCACGCCCGAGCCGGACACCTGCTCGCAGGCCATGTGCAGGGTGCTCTCGATGGCCTCGGCATAGCTGAGCAGGCGCTGCCCCTCGGCGGTGAGCACGAAGCCGCTGGTGCGCGACTTTTCGAACAGCAACGTGCCCAGCGCCACCTCCAGCGAACTGATGCGCCGCGACACCGTGGTGTAGTCCACGCCCAGGCGCTTGGCCGCGCTGCTGGCCTTGCGCGTGCGCGCCACTTCGAGGAAGAACTTGAGGTCGTCCCAGTTCAGCGACCCCAGGGATGTGATGTTTTTTTGCATGTTGGTCCGGCTTTTATGTGCGTTCTTATTAGAAGTTTGCACATCTATACTCCAATTCAGCCCAGGACCCAAGCACCGTCGCGGCTGCCGCGTCGGCGTTTCTCTCCCTAACAATAAATCCAGGAGAACCCCTCATGAACGCATCCCTCACGCCCGGCCAGACCAAGGTCGACAGCGTCAAGCTGCTGATCGACGGCCAGTGGGTCGAGTCGAAAACCACCGAATGGCGCGACGTGGTCAACCCGGCCACCCAGCAGGTGCTGGCCCGCGTACCCTTTGCCACCGCCGAAGAAGTCGATGCCGCCATCGCTGCCGGCCAGCGTGCGTTCAAGACCTGGCGCGACACCCCGATCGGCGCGCGCATGCGCATCATGCTCAAGCTGCAGGCGCTGATCCGCGAACACTCCAAGCGCATCGCCGTGACCCTGAGCGCCGAGCAGGGCAAGACCATCGCCGACGCCGAAGGCGACATATTCCGCGGCCTTGAGGTGGTCGAGCATGCCTGCTCCATCGGCACCCTGCAGATGGGCGAGTTCGCCGAGAACGTGGCCGGCGGCGTCGATACCTACACCCTGCGCCAGCCCATCGGCGTGTGCGCCGGCATCACCCCGTTCAACTTCCCGGCAATGATTCCGCTGTGGATGTTTCCGATGGCCATCGTGTGCGGCAACACCTTCGTGCTCAAGCCGTCCGAGCAGGACCCGCTGTCGACCATGATGCTGGTGGAGCTGGCGCTGGAAGCCGGTGTGCCGGCCGGCGTGCTCAACGTGGTGCACGGCGGCAAGCAGGTGGTGGATGCGCTGTGCACCCATACCGACATCAAGGCGATCTCGTTCGTCGGCTCCACCGAGGTCGGTACCCACGTGTACAACCTGGCCGGCCAGCACGGCAAGCGCGTGCAGTCGATGATGGGCGCCAAGAACCACGCCGTGGTGCTGCCCGACGCCAACCGCACGCAAACCCTCAATGCCCTGGTAGGTGCCGGTTTCGGCGCCGCCGGTCAACGCTGCATGGCCACCTCGGTGGCGGTGCTGGTGGGCAAGGCCCGCGAATGGCTGCCGGAGCTCAAGGCCCTGGCCGCCAAGCTCAAGGTCAACGCCGGCAGCGAGCCTGGCACCGATGTGGGCCCGCTGATCTCCAAGCGCGCCAAGGAGCGTGTGCTGGGCCTGATCGAAAGCGGCATCAAGGAAGGCGCCACCCTCGAACTCGATGGCCGCGACGTGCAGGTGCCCGGCTACGAGCAGGGCAACTTCGTCGGCCCCACGCTGTTCTCCGGCGTGACCACCGACATGCAGATCTACACCCAGGAAATCTTCGGCCCGGTGCTTGTGGTGCTGGAGGTCGACACCCTCGACGAGGCCATCGCGCTGGTCAACCGCAACCCGTTCGGCAACGGCACCGGCCTGTTCACCCAGAGCGGCGCCGCGGCGCGCAAGTTCCAGAGCGAGATCGACGTGGGCCAGGTGGGCATCAACATTCCGATCCCGGTGCCGGTACCGTTCTTCAGTTTCACCGGTTCGCGCGGCTCCAAGCTGGGTGACCTGGGCCCCTACGGCAAGCAAGTGGTGCAGTTCTACACCCAGACCAAGACCGTCACCGCGCGCTGGTTCGACGACGACAGCGTCAACGATGGCGTGAACACCACCATCAGCCTGCGTTAAGGAGTCGACCATGCGTATTGCATTCATCGGGCTGGGCAACATGGGCGCGCCGATGGCGCGCAACCTGATCAAGGCCGGCCATCAGCTCAGTCTGTTCGACCTGAACAAGGAGGTACTGGCAGAGCTGGCCGAACTCGGCGGGCAGATCAGTGCCTCGCCCAAGGACGCGGCCAGCGCCAGCGAGCTGGTCATCACCATGCTGCCGGCCGCTGCCCATGTGCGCAGCGTGTACCTCAACGAAGACGGCGTGCTGGCCGGCGTACGCGCCGGTACCCCGGTAGTGGACTGCAGCACCATCGACCCGCAGACCGTGCGTGCGGTGCATGCAGCGGCGGCCAGGCAGGGTGTGGACCTGGCCGATGCACCGGTGTCGGGCGGCACCGGCGGCGCGGCGGCGGGTACCCTGACCTTCATGGTCGGCGCCAGTGAGGCGCTGTTCGCCACCCTGCAGCCGGTGCTGGCGCAGATGGGGCGCAATATCGTGCACTGCGGCGAGGTGGGTACCGGGCAGATCGCCAAGATCTGCAACAACCTGCTGCTGGGCATCTCGATGATCGGCGTGTCCGAGGCCATGGCCCTGGGCAATGCCCTGGGCATCGACACCAAGGTGCTGGCCGGCATCATCAACAGCTCCACCGGGCGTTGCTGGAGTTCGGACACCTACAACCCGTGGCCGGGCATCGTCGAGACGGCGCCGGCATCACGCGGGTACACCGGTGGCTTTGGTGCGGAGCTGATGCTCAAGGACCTGGGGCTGGCCACCGAGGCGGCGCGTCAGGCGCACCAGCCGGTGATTCTGGGCGCGGTGGCGCAGCAGCTGTACCAGGCGATGAGCCTGCGCGGGGAGGGTGGCAAGGACTTCTCGGCGATCATCGAGGGCTACCGCAAGCCCGAGTAGAAAAGCTTCGCCAGCAAGGCTGGCTCCTACAGGTGAACGTGTTGCCTGTAGGAGCCGGCCTTGCCGGCGAAAGGGCCCTCAAGCCCACCAGTACCGTACAAAGTGAAAGAACACCGGCGCCGCGAAACATACCGAATCCATGCGGTCCAGCATGCCGCCGTGCCCCTCGATCATGTGCCCCCAGTCCTTCACCCCGCGGTCACGCTTGATCGCCGACATCACCAGCCCGCCAAAGAAGCCCATGACGTTCACGGTCAGCGCCATCAGCGCCGCCTGCCAGAAGGTGAACGGGGTGATCCAGAACAGCGTCGCGCCGATCAGCGTGGCCAGCGCCACACCGCCCAGCAACCCCTCCAGCGTCTTGGACGGCGACAGCCGCGGCGCCACCTTGCGTTTGCCGAACAGCTTGCCGCACACGTACTGCAGTACATCGGAAATCTGCACCACCAGAATCAGCCAGGCGATCAACAGCAGGTTGCGCCCCTCGAACCCGGGGATATCCAGCGTCATCAGGGCCGGTACCGACGACAGGCAGTACACCGCGATCATCAGCCCCCACTGCACCTTCGAGGCCCGCTCCAGAAAGCGCGTGGTATCGCCGCCGAAACTGGCCAGGATCGGCAGCAGCAAGAACAGGTACACCGGGATGAAGATACTGAACAACCCGTACCAGTCCATCGCGATCAGCAGGTACTGCACCGGCAGCGCCACATAGAACGCCGCCACCAGTGCCGGGTAGTCGCCACGCCGGGTGGGCGTGAGGGTGAGGAACTCGCGCAGCGCATAGAACGACACGCAATAGAACAGCAGGATGACCCCCAGCTTGCCGAACACGAAGGCCAGGCCGATCACCAGCACCATCACCCACCAGGCATTGATGCGCGCATTGAGGTTGTCGATGACCGCGTGCGGGGCCGGGCCCGCGCGCCATTTGAGCAGGCGCCCGATCAGGCTGGCGAGCAGCAGCAGGCCACCGATACCGGCAAACAGCAGAAGTGTGTTGTGGTCCATCTCAGGATTCCTTGGGGGCCAGGGCCAGCAGGGCAAGGCGTGCCCGTTCCAGAAACGCGTGCTTGCTGTCATCGGGCAAGCGTTGCAGCGGCTCGCCGAAGCTCAGGGTGCACAGCAGCGGCAGGGGCAGGGCACGGCCCTTGGGCATCACCCGGTTGAGGTTGGCGATCCACACCGGGATCACCTCCACCTCGGGGTGGGCACTGGCCAGATGGAACAGCCCGCTCTTGAACGCCAGCAAGGGCTCGTCGCCCAGGTTGCGCGTGCCTTCGGGGAAGAAGATCAGCGAGTCGCCCTGCTCCAGCGCCGCATGGATCGGCTGCAAGGGGTCGCTCTGAGCCTCGCTGTGCTGGCGGTCGATCAGCACGCCGTTGAACACCCGGTTGATCAGAAATTGGCGAATGCCCGGTTTTTGCCAGTAATCGGCCCCGGCCACCGGGCGGGTGTGCCGGCGCAGTTCCTGGGGCAGCGAGGCCCAGATCAGCACGAAGTCCCCGTGGCTGCTGTGGTTGGCGTAGTACAGGCGTTGCACCGGCTGCGGTGTACAGCCCAGCCACAGGGCGCGGGCGCCCGTGATCAGGCGGGCCACCGAGGTGATGCCGAAGGCGGTGAGGGCGGCTAGCATGACGAGGTCCTTATCCGACGAGAGAAAGCCAGGGCAGGCACAGGATGCCGGCAATCGCCAGCAGTACCTGCACGCCAAGGCACAGCAGTTGCTGGCGCATCAGGCGCAGTGCGGCCCGGCTGCGCGCCTGCCAGTCGCGGTCGTCGACCGGGGCGGGCTTGAGGCCCAGGTCGAACAGCGCCTGGTCCAGCGCGCGGGTAGTTGGCGACAATGTTGCGGCCTGGGTGGCCAGGTGCGCGAACAGCTCGGCGTCCAGCGCAACCCGCATGCCCCAGTATTTTTGCAGCAGGCCGGCTGCCAGCAGCAGTACGCACAACAGGGCGCCGATCACAGGGGCCGGCGCGCCGGCAAGTGGCGCCAGGCCATAGGCCAGCGCCAGCAGGCTGATGCCGTCCGACAGGCGTTCCACCTGGCGCCCGCGCCGCAACAGGCTGGCCACCAGCGCCAGGTGGGTCTGGCTACTCACAGGCCGCCCCCCGCCGGCAGGCTGTCGATCACCTGGCGGTGCGCCGGGTGCAGCACGACCCCGGGGCGGGCCTGGGCGATCAGTTGCTGGGCCTGCTGTGCGTTCTGGCAGCGCCCGCCGAGTACCAGCCAGGCGGCCACGGCGCAGGCACTGCGCGAGTAACCCAGGGCGCAGCACACCAGTAGCGGGCCCTGCTGGCGCAGTCGCTCGATGGCCTGGGCCGCCTCGCGGCAACGTTCGGCACTGGGCACCACCAGGTCCAGGCAGGGCAGGCTGCAATAGGCCTGGCCCGGCGTGTGTGCCGCCGGCAGTTCTGCACACAGGTCGACCACCGCGGCAAACGATGCCGCCTGACCTCGTGCAGGCACCCGCCCCAGGTACACCCCCTCGCACACCTCGTCGGCCTGTGGATGGCGGCGCGTCCACCAACGCGAATTGAGCCAGGCGCCGATCAGGTACGGCGCCAGCAGCCAGCGCGCGGCATACGACAACTGGCCGCTCGGGCCTTTCTGAAAGCCCTCGACGCCCAACACGGCATAGTTGAGCGCCACCATCAGCAGTGCGAGGGCGGGCCACAGCAGCAACAGGGCGATACCGCCGGCATACAGCGCCAGCCCACCCAGCACGGCGCTGCCCAGCGCGTAGTACGCGGCCAGGCGCCAGCGCCGGCGGTCACGGGTCGGCTGCAGGCTGCCCAGTACCGGCCGGCCCTCCACGGGCCACAGCCACACACACAGCGCGCCTGCCACTGCGCCACTGGGCACGTCGATGAAGTGGTGCTGCCAGGTGGTCAGCACCGACAAACCGATCAACCCCATCCAGCCATGCAGCAGCCAGCGCACCAGCCGCCCACGGGTGTGCCGGGCGAACATCGCCCAGATGATCACCAGCAGCGCGATGTGCAGCGAAGGGGCCTGGTTGAACGGCTTGTCGAAGCCCATCAGCACATCGAACAGCCAGCCGAACACGCCCTGCAGTTCAGGGCGCTCGAAGGTGAAGCGCAGCGGCCACAGCAGAAAGCCGGCGATGCAGATCAACTGTGCGCTCAGCAGGCGCAAGGCATGCCGGTCTATCTCCAGGCGGCTGAGCGGCAGCAGGAAGGACAACCCGTACAGCAGGTCGATGGACCAGTACGGCAGGATGGTCCACGGCCACAGCGGGATGCTGCTTTCCCAGGCGAACACCAGGCTGCCGACGTCGCTGCGCCTGGCGGTGAAGGTGTTGCTCAGGCCATAGCTCAAGAAGAACAGCGGCCCGAGCAACAGCAGCCAGAGCACGCCGCGCCGGATCAGGCCCGGCTCGCGCACTGTGCTCATTCAGCAACTCGCTGGGCCAGGCTGACGCTGAAGATGCCCCACTCGTCGATGCGCTGGCACACCTTGCGAAAGCCTGCCGCTTCCACCAGCTGGTCCATCTCCACCTGGCTGCGCCGACGCATCACCCAGGCCTGACCGGCGCGGTGGCTGGTCAGGGCGCGGGCGATCATCTCCAGCTGCGGGTGCCACGGCTGGCCGGTGTACACCAGGTAGCCGCCCGGCGCCACGGCCTGGGCCAGGCCGCCCAGCGAGTCGCCGACCATCTGGTTGCTGGCGAACAGTTCATACAGCCCCGATACCACCGCCAGGCTCGGACGCGGTTCAAGGGTGGCCAGGCTCTGCGCATCGAAGGCATCGCCCTGCACGAAGCGGGCGATGTCGGCCAGGCCTTTGTGTTCGATCAGCGCCGTGCCTTCGCGCACGTTGAGCTCGCTGTAGTCGCGCAGCAGGATCGAATCCGGGCGCTGCTCCAGGCCCTGCAGGGCTTCGAGAATGTAGCGGCCATGGCCGGCGGCGATGTCGACGATATGCACCGGTGCGCCTTGTTCGCGCAGGCGCTCGATGGCCAGGCGCAACAGCTCTTCCACATGCAGCTTGCGCTGGCGGATGCCCTTCCAGCCGATGGCGTCGAGGTAGTTGCGGTCGATCATGCGGCCCAGCTTGCCCTTGCCGGTGGCCTGGTTGCGGTAGACGTAGTCCAGCGTGCTGCCTGAATCGAAACCGGTGTCGAAGCCCAGTTTTACCCCGCTCGACAGGCCCTTGCCCAGGCGCAGGCCGGCGCGGGTTGCGCGCCAGTACAGGTCGGCCGGCGAGTTGTGCGGCAGCGGCGCGGCCAGGCTTTCGGCCTCGGCGCAGCTGGCGCCGAGCTGGTCGGCATCGAGCAGCGACGGGCGCTGGGGCGCCACGCTGAAGCAGTGCTCCACGAAGCGCCGGATACGCGCCAGCGCATGCCCGCGATCACGCTCGCCGAGGGTGTCGTGGAAGAAGCCGGGCAGCACGTGCTTTTCCTTGTGTACGCTGCCCAGGCGCTCGAAGAACTGCTCCTGCGGCTGGCGCTTGACCACGAAGTCGGCGCCGGAAATCAGCACTTGGGTCGGCACCTGGATCGCCTGGGCATCGGCCACCACGCGTTCGGCAGCTTCGTACAGCCCCAGCAGCATGTTCACCGAAATCGGCCGGCTGATCAGCGGGTCGTTTTCATACGAGGCGATGCGCTCGGGGTCGTGGCTGAGCAGGCGCGGCTTGACGTAGCTGTTGACGAAGAAGTTGCCGCGCCAGGCGCGCATCAGCTTGAGCCCCGGGCGGGCGAACGGCACGTACAGCTTGACCTTGAAGGCCGGCGAGGCGAGCACCAGGCAGCGCACCTTCGGCGCATAGTCATGCGCCCAGGTTGCGATCAGCACGGCGCCGACGCTTTGCGCCAGCACCGCCATGTCCTGTTCGTCGATGGCATGCTCGCGGGCGATGTGCTCGATGAAGGTCTGCACATCGCGCACGCTGCACGCGAAGCTCGGGCTGTCGCCACGGGCCCCGGGCGACTCGCCATGGCCACGGGCGTCCCAGGCGAAGAAGTCATGGCCGGGCAGGTCGAGTTCATCCACCAGGTGGGCCATGCGCCCGCCGTGTTCGTGGCCACGGTGGAACAGCACCACGGCGCGGCGCGGCTGGCCGGGCTGGCGGTTGGCCGGCCAGTGGCGGTAATGCAGCTCTACGCCGTCATGGGTGGTGAAATGCAGGGATTGCGCGGTGCGCATGGCAAATATCCTTATCTGGCTCGGAGGGCTTCAGCGGGGTTGCGCCAGGCCTCGGCTCACCCGGTTGTAGAGGGTATGAAGCGACAGCAGCAGCACCACCAGCAACACGCCGTTGAGCCACGCTGCGCTCAGCAGGCCGGTGGCCACGCCGGCACCGAGCACACCGAACACGAAGGCACGGTCGCTCTTGCCCATCGGGCCGTCATAACGGCGTTCGGCGCCTACCAGGGGGCCCATCACCCCGGCGTATTCGCTCACCAGCGCGGCCAGCACCACGATCACCACCAGCGCCGGCGACACGCCCGGCAGCAGGGCGAAGGGCAGGTACAGTGCGCTGTCGGCGACCACGTCGCACAGCTCGTTGAGGTAGGCGCCCAGGCGTGACTGCTGGCCGAATTCCCGGGCGAGCATGCCGTCGATGGCATTGAGCGCCATGCGCAGCAGCATCCAGGCCGGCACCAGGGCGAACAGCCAGGTGATGTGCGGTGCGGCGGCCAGCAGCAGGCCGAGCGCCACACTGACCGCCGCGGCGGCGACCGTCACCTGGTTGGCAGTTATGCCGCGCTCGTACAGACGCTTGACCATAGGGCGCAGCAGCGCCTGGAAGCGCGGTTTCAACTGGTAGATCGACGGCACGGAAAACTCCCTTTACGGCTCGTAGGCACGGCATTGTCTTGTTACATAGCGGTGCGCGAAGGCGATTGTGGGTGGATTGTCCCTGCCGGGGCAATAGCGCCTGCCGACAAGCTTTGCAGAAGTGTGCGCGTGTGCCCGGGAAGCGCCGAAAAATTGCGGCTGCACAGGCGCAGCTGGCGTTGTGCCCAGGGTTCGTCCAGCGCCAGGCTGTGCAGCGCCAGCACCCCTTGCCAGCGTTGCACGGCAGCCTGCGGCACGATGCCCAGGCCTGCGCCATGGGCCACCATGCGTATCACCCCGTCGAAGCCTTCGGCACGTACCCGCACCTGCAGCCGGCGCCCCAGGTGCAGGGCCTGTTCCTCCAGGTACAGGGCCAGGGCGCTGTCTGCCTGCAGGCCGACATGGCCATGTTCAAGGGTGTCGGCAAAGCGCAGGTGCGGGTGGCTGGCCAGCGGGTGATCCGGCGCCATGATCAGCACCAGCGGGTCGTCGCGAAACGCCACGCTCTGCAGGTGCTCGCTGGCCACGGCATTGGAGATGATGCCCAGGTCGGCCTCGCCCTGGGTGATCGCCTGCACGATACGCAGGCTGGGCAATTCGACCACGTCCACGTCGATGGCCGGGTGGCGGGCCAGAAACGTCGCCAGCAGTTCGGGCAGGTACTCGGTCAGCGCCGCGGTGTTGCACAGCAGCCGCACCTGGCCCTGCAACCCCTGGGCATACTGGCCCAGGTCGAATTGCAGCCGCTGCACCTGCTGGCCGATCTGGCGCGCATGGTTGACCAGGGCCTGGCCGGCGGCCGTGGGGTGCACGCCGCGCCGGTTGCGCTGCAGCAGCGGTACGCCCAGCGAGCTTTCCATGGCGCGAATGCGCGCGCTGGCCGCCGGCAGCGACAGGTGGCTGCGCTGGGCGCCGGCGGTGATGTTGCCGCACTCCACGGTGTGCAGAAACAGTCGTAGGTCAATCAGATCGAAATGCATGAGCCTCTGCCTGGGCAATAGTCTGGCTCAGTATATGGCAACTGTTCACGGGCGTGCGGGCAGGGCAGCATGGGCCCATGACGACTTTATTCGGCTTCTATCAGGCTATCGGCCCGGCGCTGTCGCTGCTGGTTGTGCTTACCTTCGTGCTGGCAGGCACGGTCAAGGGCGTGATCGGCCTGGGCCTGCCCACCGTGGCCATGGGGTTGCTGGGGCTGGCTATGTCACCGGCGCAGGCTGCCGCGCTGCTGATCGTGCCGTCGACGGTCACCAACCTTTGGCAGCTGGCGGCGGGTGGCCACTTGCGTGCATTGCTGCGCAGGCTCTGGCCGATGCAACTGATGATCTTCATCGGCACCTTGCTGGGCAGTGTCTGGCTGGGCATCGACAGTGGCGCGTGGGCGGCGCACGCATTGGGCGTGGCGTTGCTGGTGTATGCACTGTACGGCCTGTGCCACCCAGGCCTGCACCTGGCCCCCCGCCACGAGCGCTGGCTGGGCCCGCTGTGCGGGTTGGTGACGGGCATCATCACCGCCGCCACCGGGGTGTTCGTGATACCGGCCGTACCGTACCTGCAGGCCCTGGGCCTGCACCGTGAACAGATGGTGCAGGCGCTGGGCCTGTCGTTCACCGTCTCGACCCTGGCGCTGGCCGTGGGCCTTGCCGGGCAGGGCGCACTGGGCGGCGAGGCGCTGGGGGCCTCGCTGGTGGTGCTGATACCGGCATTGCTGGGCATGTGGCTGGGCCAGTGCCTGCGTCAGCGCATCAGTGCCGTGCTGTTCAAACGCTGCTTTTTCATCGGCCTGGCGCTGCTGGGCGCCCATCTGGCGCTCAACGGCTAGCCGAGGACGGGCTGAGCATCTCGATCAACTGGATGTCGAAGTCGCGCTCAAGGTATTCCATGCGCCGCTCGGCAAACTGCTGCATGTGCGGCAGCGCCGAATGCACATCCAGTGCGGCCTTGCTGGCCCAGATTTCGTAGAACACGAACAGGCTTGGGTCCTGCCGGTCGCGCAGCATGTGGTACTCGATGCAGCCGGGCTCGGCACGGCTGGGTTCTACATAGCTGCGAAACAGCGCCTCGAACTCCTCGGCCTTTTCGGGGCGGGTCTTGGCTTTGAGGATGAAACCGTAGGGTTCGCTCATGGGGAGGCTCCTGTAAAAAGTGAGCCAATCTTATTTCAACAATAAGCGCTGAATTCGTGCTTTTTGGTCAAAAGCGTTTTGCCCGCGCGAGGGTATTTGCGCTGCGCTGAACTGATTAATCTGCCGCCATCACATTCACCGGGCCGCCCTTCTGTTGGCCGCCCCGAACACACATGAGGCAGATGATGAAGAAGATCCTGTTGCTCAACGGCGGCAAGCAGTTCGCCCACTCCGATGGCCGCCTGAACGAGACCCTGCACGAGGCCGCGCTGGCGTTTCTCGACCGCGCCGGTTTCGACGTCAGGAGCACCTACATCGATGGCGGCTACGACGTTGCCGAAGAAGTGCAGAAGTACCTCTGGGCCGACGTGGTCATCTACCAGATGCCCGGTTGGTGGATGGGCGCGCCGTGGACCGTCAAGCAGTACCTGGACGAAGTGTTCACCGCCGGCCACGGCAGCCTCTACGCCAGCGACGGGCGCACCCGCTCCGATGCGTCGAGCAAGTACGGCAGCGGCGGCCTGATCCAGGGCAAGCAGTACATGCTGTCGCTGACCTGGAACGCACCGCAGGAAGCGTTCGACGATCCGGCGCAGTTTTTCGAAGGCAAGGGCGTGGACGCGGTGTACTTCCCGTTCCACAAGGCCAACCAGTTCCTGGGCATGAGCGGTCTGCCGACCTACCTGGCCACCGACGTGATGAAGAACCCCAACGTCGAGGCTGCCGTGGCCGGCTACGAGCAGCACCTGGCCCGGGTTTTCCACACTGGCGCCTGATGAAGGGTTGCGCGGGCAACGCCAAGCGGCTATCTATCACGGCTGAACGCCACACCAGGGAACAGCCGTGAAAGCCAGGTCCGATGAATTGCAGATGTTCGTCTCGGTCATCGAGTGCGGCTCTATTTCCGCCGCCGCCGAACAGGGCGGGCAGACCCCGTCGGCCATCAGCCGCAGCCTGTCGCGGCTGGAGGCCAAGCTGGGCACCACGCTGATCAACCGCACCACGCGGCGCATGGACCTCACCGAAGAGGGGCGGTTTTTCTTCGAGCGTGCCAAGGCCATCCTGCAACAGATGGACGAACTCGAAGAGCGCCTGAGCCTGCACCGCCAGACCCCGTCCGGGCGCCTGCGCATCAATGCGGCGGCGCCGTTCATGCTGCATGCCATCGTGCCCTGGGTGGGGGAGTTCCGCCAGCTGTACCCGGATATCCAGCTGGAGCTCAACACCGACGACTTGATCATCGACCTGCTCGAACAGAGCACCGATATCGCCATCCGCATCGGCGAGCTGGCCGACTCCAGCCTGCACGCCCGCTCGCTGGGGTGCAGCCCGCTGCATGTGCTGGCCAGCCCCGCGTACCTTGCGCGGCGCGGTACGCCACGGCATGTGGAGGAACTGGCCGGGCATTCGCTGCTGGGCTTCACCCAGACCGAAACCCTCAATCACTGGCCGCTGCGCCACACCGAAGGCGACCGCCTGGCGATCCGCCCCGACCTGTGCGCCTCCAGCGGCGAAACCCTGCGCCACCTGGCGCTGGCCGGCGAAGGCATCGCCTGCCTGTCGCACTTCATGACCCACGAAGACCTCCAGGCCGGCCGCCTGCAACTGGTGCTGGCCGAGGCCAACAGCGGCTATCGCCAGCCGATCAACGCGGTGTACTACCGCAACTCGCAACTGGCCCTGCGTATCCAGTGCTTTCTGGATTTCATCCAGCACAAGCTGTCGATCTACGCCTGCTGAAAACCGCAGGCGGCATTTGAAAAATCCCTGGGCATGCGCCTTAATGGTTGTTCGATAAAAACAACACCAAGGAAACCCGCATGCGCACTCTGATGTTTCGAACGCTGACCTTGAGCGCTGCGATCGTCGCCAGCTCATCAGCCTATGCCGTGACGCTGGACGGCGGCGCGGTGGCCGCGCCCGATCAATATGGTGCACAGGTCGCCGCCGACATCCTCAAGAAGGGCGGCAACGCAGTGGACGCCGCGGTGGCCACTGCCTTCACCCTGGCCGTTACCTACCCCGAGGCCGGCAACATCGGCGGCGGCGGTTTCATGACCCTGTACATGGATGGCAACCCCTACTTCCTCGACTACCGTGAAGTGGCGCCCAAGGCGGCCAGCCGCAACATGTACCTGGACGACAAAGGCGAGATCATCGAGAACCTCAGCCTGGTGGGCGCCCGGGCCGCCGGGGTGCCGGGCACGGTGATGGGCCTGTGGGAGGCGCACCAGAAGTTCGGCAAGCTGCCCTGGGCCGAGCTGCTGACCCCGGCGGTGGGCTACGCGAAGAACGGCTTCAAGATCGCCGCCAAGCAGTACCAGTACCGCGAAGATGCCCAGGGGCTGTTCAAGGACAGCACCAACTTCAACGACTATTTCGGCAGCATGAAGGTGGGCGAGACCTTCAGGCAGCCCGAGCTGGCGCAGACCCTGGAGCGCATTGCCGACAAGGGTGTGAGCGAGTTCTACCAGGGCAAGACCGCCGACCTGCTGGTGGCGCAGATGCAGGCCGACAAGGGCCTGGTCAGCAAGGAAGACCTCAAGGACTACAAGGCCGTGTGGCGTGAGCCGATGGGCATCGAATGGCGTGGCAACGTGGTCTACACCGCGCCGCTGCCCAGCTCGGGCGGCATCGCGCTGGCGCAGTTGCTGGGCATCAAGGAAAACCGCGCAGCCGACTTCAAGGGTGTCGAGCTGAACTCGGCACGCTACATCCACCTGCTTTCGGAAATCGAGAAGCGTGTGTTCGCCGACCGTGCCGACTACCTGGGCGACCCGGCGTTTTCCAAGGTGCCGGTGGCGCAGCTGATTGCCAAGGACTACCTGGCCAAGCGCGCGCAAGAGGTCAACCCGACCGCCATCTCCGACACCGCCAAGGTGCGTCCGGGGCTGGAGCCGCACCAGACCACGCACTTCTCCATCGTCGACAAGCAGGGCAACGCGGTCAGCAACACCTACACCCTGAACTGGGACTACGGCAGCGGCGTGGTGGTGAAGGGCGCGGGCTTCCTGCTCAATGACGAGATGGACGACTTCAGTGCCAAGCCGGGTGTGGCGAACGCCTTCGGTGTGGTCGGTGGCGATGCCAATGCCATCGAGCCGGGCAAGCGCATGCTGTCGTCGATGGCGCCGAGCCTGGTGACCCGCGATGGCAAGGTCACGCTGGTGCTGGGTACGCCGGGTGGCTCGCGGATCTTCACCTCGATCTTCCAGGTGCTCAACAACCTATACGACTACAACCTGCCGCTGGAGAAGGCGGTGGCGGCGCAGCGTGTGCACCACCAGTTGCTGCCCAAGGACACTATCTACTACGACGCCTATGCGCCGCTCGATGGCAAGGTGGCCGAGGAACTGAAGAAGATGGGCTACACCCTGGAGGACCAGGGCTGGGAGATGGGCGATATCCAGGCGATCCGGGTGACGGGTTCGGCGCTGGAAACCGCGTCTGACCCGCGTGGACGCGGGGTGGGGCAGGTCGTCAAGTAAGGGCTGACAGCATCGCGGGCCAAGTCCGCTCCCACAAGGTTTCGCTGAACCTGGTGGGAGCAACTGTCTTTTTGTAGGAGCCGGCTCTGCCGTCGATGGGGTGCTTAGCGCCCCTGGCCCGGCGTAGCCGGGCATCGCCAGCAAAGCTGGCTCCTACGGTTGAGCGATCTGCTCCTGCCACGGCGTACCGGCCTTGAGCATCGCATTCAAACGGACGATCAGGACTCTCATGCATGCCACTACCGCTACCTTCGCTAGCTTTCCCTGGGCCCTCATAGCGGTATAACGCTCAGTGAAGTCCTTGTTGTGCCGGATGACGACCCAGCACGCCATGTACAGCGCCCGCCTGATTCGTGTCCGCCCTCCCCAGATCGAACGTTTGCCAGAGTGTTTGCCACTATCTTCGTTAAACGGCGCGACACCCACTAGAGCCGCGATCTCCTGGCGACTCACCTGACCCAGTTCCGGTAGCAATGCCACCAGTTTGGCGGCTGTGACCAGGCCGATACCTTTGACCTGCATGAGCTGCGCTACGCGGTCGTCATGCAGTTCCTCCGCCTGCTTGGCAATTTCTTGCTCAAGCGCTTTGATCTCGGCCTTCAGATAATTGATATGGCGCTCCAGACTCGCCAAAACACATGCCGTTTGCGCTTGCTTCAGTCGGCGCTTGTCATCGTCACGTTGCTGGACGAAACGATCCCGCTGGATCAGCAGTTCACGTAGCAAAGCTCGCTCAGGGGTCATCGTTACGCAACGTTGAGGCGGCAGCACCTCGGCGAAATGGGCAAGCACAGCTGCATCGATAGGGTCGGTCTTGGCACGCTTGCCCATGGACTTGGCGAAATCCCGGGCGCGATTGGGGTTGATTCGGAAGGCCGGGAAACCAGCACCTTGCAGTGCCCGAAGGGCACTGCATTCATAACCGCCGGTTGCTTCAAGCAAAATGGCTGAAACCTGGTACTCGCCAAGTTTTTCGACGAGCTGCTTAAATCCACTCAAGTCATTGGAAACATTGAAACTAATATCCTCGGGGCGGATGTGAACGGCGAGCGTGGCACTGGAAACATCGATACCGACAGAGGAAGACATGGCCAAACCCTCTTAGACTCAAGGTGTGAGAGTACTTTGGCTTGGCCCACGCTTGTGATTCGAGATTTGGCCCTCATCCAACTGTTCGGGCTCTCGCCAAAGTAGAACGGTGAATGGCAGCTTGTGCTCCCACGCGTGCTCAGGGCACCTCGGGCTATCAGCTTGCCATTCACCGCTCTCACTTCAGATTCTAACCCCTCCTCAAGACACAAGCGGGCTTGACCCGCGATGGCTACGCCGTCCGATTCGGTCAGACGCGGAAGTGGCTGACCAGCATCTGCAACTGATTGCCCAGGCGCGCCAGCTCGACGCTGGATGCCGCCGTCTCCTGGCTCGCCGCCGCCGTCTGCTCCGACACATCACGCACGTTCAGGATGCTGCGGCTGATCTCTTCGGCCACCGCGCTCTGCTGCTCGGCCGCCGCGGCGATCTGCTGGTTCATCGACTGGATGTTCGACACCACGCGGGTGATGTTCTCCAGCGAGGCACCCGCCTTGCGCGTCAGCTCCACGCTGCTGTCGGTCAGGCTGCGGCTGCCATGCATCACGTTGGCCACCTGCTGGGTGCCGCTTTGCAGGCCCGCCACCAGCACCTCGATTTCCTCGGTGGACTTCTGGGTGCGCTGCGCCAGGCCGCGCACTTCATCGGCCACCACGGCAAAACCACGCCCGGCTTCACCCGCCCGTGCCGCTTCGATCGCGGCGTTGAGCGCCAGCAGGTTGGTCTGTTCGGCCACCGACTTGATCACGTCCATCACGCTGCCGATCTTCTGGCTTTCCTGCTGCAACTGGCCCATGGCCTCGGTGGAGCGGTTGACCTCGACCGCCAGGCGCTCGATCTGCGCGATGGCCTGGGCCACCACCTGGTCACCGGCGCGGGCCTGGCCGTCGGCGTCGGTGGCGGCCTCGGACGCCTGCTCGGCATTGCGCGCCACTTCCTGCACGGTGGCCGCCATTTCGTGCATGGCGGTGGCCACCTGGTCGGTCTCGACCTTCTGGCTGTTGACCCCGGCGTTGGTCTGCTCGGTGACCGCCGACAGCTCTTCGGCCGCACTGGCGATCTGGGTCACGCCGTCACGGATGCCGCCGATCAGGTCGCGCAGGGTTTCGCCCATGCGCTGGATGCCTTGTTGCAGCACGCCCAGTTCGTCACGGCGGGTGACGCGCAGGGTGTGGGTCAGGTCGCCGGTGGCGATCTTCTCCACCACTTCCAGGGTCTCGCGCAGCGGGCGGGTGATCTGGCGGGTGATGATGATCGCCGCCAGCACGCCGAACAGCAGCGCCGCCAGGGTGCTTGCCAGTTGCCAGGTACGCGCCTGGGCACTTTCGAGGTCGCGACGTTGCAGCTGGATGGCGTACAGCTCATCGCTCAGGCGCACGATGTCGTAGCCCTGGGTGGTCATTTCCTTGCGCGCCTCGCCGATCGCCGTGTTGGCGGCCTTGAAGCTGCGCACCGCTTCGGCGTAGTGCAGGGTGGCGGCCTCGAGCGGTCGGGCACGAGCATCGGTGGCGGCCAGCTGGCGGGTTTCGGCCAGGGTGGCGTCGAGCTGGCGGGCGGCGACCTGTTCGGTTTCCGGGGTGAGGTCGGCGATGTAGCCGCGCACCTCGAAGCGGGCCAGCAGCAGGTGCTGGCGTACGGTGGTCAGGCGCTTGAGATGTTCCAGGCGCTCGCTGTCACTCTGGCCAGAGGACAGGCTGTCGGCCAGCAGGGTTTCCATCAGGGCACCGGCCTCATTGGCGGTAACGCCCATGCTGCGGCGCGCTTCGCCACCCTGCTTGTAGGCGCTGCGCATCTTGGCCAGGGACACCTCGTAGGCGGCGACCACCTGCGCCTGTTCGCGCAGCAGCTTGACGTTCTCCGGGCTCTTGAAGGTGTTCAGCAGGTTCTGCTGGCGGGCCTTGAAGGTATCCAGCTTGGCCTGGACATTCTGCGCGAGCTTGTCGTCACCGTCGGCAATCATGTACTGCAGGCGGGCGATGCGCAGTTCGGTGAGCTCGTTGTTGAGCTGGGTGATGTCGCTCATCCAGTTGCTGCGGTCGATCAGACCGCCCAGGCTGGTCCAGCCGGTCAGGGCCAACAGGCCGGTCAGCAGCAGCACCAGGCCGAAGCCCAGGGCGAGTTTCAGGTTGACGCTGATATTGGCAAACCAGCTGTTCATGCGATCCCTCCAGGATTCTGTGCGCTCTTTGATCTAAATCGCTGGAGGTTGTTTTTCTTGGAGGCCAGCTGATGTGAGCTGCCTTTATCGGCGGGATGTTGCAGAGCTGAAACGCTTTTTCTCCAATTCCGACGAAAACCATCAACAAAATGTTTAGGGTGTTTGCGCGAGGCCGCAAACACCCCATTACAGGCGTCAGAGTCTGCTGGCGCCAAAGGTGTCGCACTGGTTGAGGTCGCCCTTGGCGAAGCCGGTCTTGAACCAGCGCACGCGCTGCGCGGAAGTGCCGTGGGTGAACGAGTCGGGCACCACGCGGCCTTTGCTCTGCTGCTGCAGGCGGTCATCGCCGATCGCGTTGGCGGCGTTCAGGGCCTCTTCGATATCGCCCGGCTCCAGCCAGTTATGGCGTTGCTGTGCCTGGTAGGCCCACACGCCGGCCAGGCAGTCGGCCTGCAGTTCCTGACGTACCAGCAGGCCGTTGTCGCCTTGCAGGCGCTGGCCGCTGCGACGGGCCTGGTCGATCCTGGCTGACACCCCCAGCAGGGTCTGCACATGGTGGCCGACCTCGTGGGCGATCACGTAGGCCTGGGCAAAGTCGCCCGCTGCCGCGAAGCGGGTTTCCATCTCCTTGAAGAAGCTCATGTCCAGGTACACCTGCTGGTCGGCCGGGCAATAGAACGGGCCGGTCGCCGACGAGGCAAAGCCACAGGCGGAGTTGACCTGACCGCTGAACAGCTTGAGGGTCGGGTCCTTGTACTGGCGCCCGGCCTGGGCAAACAGGGCGCGCCAGGTGTCTTCGGTGTCGCCCAGGATGCTGGCGACGAACTCGGCCTGTTCGTCGCCGGCCGGTGGTGCCTTGCGCTCGCCGGTGCTTGCCGGCGCGCTCTGTTCGCTCATCTGCCCGCTCAGCTGGCCAAGGATCTGCATCGGGTCCTGCCCGGTCAGCAGGCCGATCCCCACGATCAGTACCACCGCCGTCAGGCTCAGGCCCTTGCCGCCCAGGCGCATGCCACCACCACCGCCGCCTTCACCGCGAGCGTCGACCACGTTGTCGCTGCGCCTGCCTTTTCGCCAGAGCATGAGCGTTCTCCCAAGCTTGAAATATGAAGATAAAGATTAGTCCACCCGGCCCGGCGGCGTCAGCGCTTTGGACATAACCATACGGTTATGGGTTCAAGGATTCTTTTCAATGTTCGCCGGTGCATGCCTCGGCCACACTGCCCATCACTCCTGCCCGTACAGGCCTCCAAAAATCCAATAAGAGGAGAACGGCATGTCTGCACAAGACACCAGTCGTTTCGTTATCCGTGATCGGAACTGGCATCCGAAAGCCCTTACCCCCGACTACAAGACCTCCGTCGCGCGCTCGCCTCGCCAGGCGCTGGTGAGCATTCCACAGTCCGTCAGCGAAAGCACTGGGCCGGATTTCTCCCACCTGAAATTTGCCGAGCACGACAATGACCTGCTGCTGAACTTCAACCACGGCGGCCTGCCCATCGGCGAGCGCATCATCGTGGCCGGGCGCGTGTGCGACCAGTATGGCAAGCCGATCCCGCACACCCTGGTCGAAATGTGGCAGGCCAATGCCGGCGGCCGCTATCGCCACAAGAACGACCGCTATCTGGCGCCGCTGGACCCCAACTTCGGGGGTGTGGGGCGCGCGCTGACCGACAGCGAGGGCTACTACAGTTTCCGTACCATCAAGCCGGGCCCGTACCCGTGGCGCAACGGCCCCAACGACTGGCGCCCGGCGCATATCCACGTGTCGATCAGCGGCCCGTCGATTGCCACGCGTCTGATCACCCAGCTGTACTTCGAAGGCGACCCGCTGATCCCGATGTGCCCGATCGTCAAGTCGATCGCCAACCCGGACGCGGTACAGAGCCTGATCGCCCGGCTCGACATGGCCAATGCCAACCCCATGGACTGCCTGGCCTACCGCTTCGACATCGTTCTGCGCGGCCAGCGCAAGACCCACTTCGAAAACCGCTGAGGAGCCCCGCCATGCCTATCGAACTGCTGCCGGAAACCCCATCGCAGACCGCCGGCCCCTACGTGCACATCGGCCTGGCCCTGGAAGCGGCCGGCAACCCGACCCGTGACCAGGAAATCTGGAACCGCATGGCGCGCAGCGATGCGCCCGGCGAGCACATCCTGCTGATCGGTCACGTCTACGACGGCAACGGCCACCTGGTGCGCGACTCGTTCCTGGAGTTCTGGCAGGCCGACGCGGCCGGGCAGTACCACAGCGAATTCAACCTGGAACAACCGTTCAACAGCTTCGGACGCACCGCCACCACCTTCGATGCCGGTGAATGGACGCTGCAGACGGTCAAGCCCGGTGTGGTCGCCAATGCCGCCGGCGTGCCGATGGCACCGCATATCAATGTCAGCCTGTTCGCCCGCGGCATCAACATCCACCTGCACACGCGGCTGTACTTCGACGACGAGGGCCAGGCCAATGCCAAGTGCCCGGTGCTCAACCTGATCGAACAGCCACAACGCCGCGAGACCTTGGTCGCGCGGCGCTGCGAAGTGGATGGCAAGCTGGCCTACCGTTTCGATATCCGCATCCAGGGTGAAGGCGAAACGGTGTTCTTCGATTTCTGAGGCCGCCTAGCGGGGGACCGGGTTCAGGTCGAAGTGGTTGCGCTGATACTGGAACAGCAGGCAAGGCTCCTTCTTGGCGGTCATCTTGCAACCGCTCTCATGTTCCAGCCCGGCCGGCAACTGGTAGTACGAACCGGCCGGGTACTCGGTCTCGACCAGCTTGCCGTTCTTGTCCTTGATGCGGGCGTAGAACACGCCGCTCATCACCACGGTCGGCAACGTCTCGGTGTGGGTGTGGTAGCCATTGTCCACACCGGGACGGAAACTGACGAAGGCCTCGTAGGCACCACTGCCCAGGATGTCGCCCTGCACGTTGGCGTAGGTGACGTTGTTGTTGGTGCCCGGTACCACTTTCCAGGTCAGTGCATTTTTCGGCAGGGAGATGAGTGGGGCGGTGCAGTAGCAGACCGCAGCCACGGCGGTAGTGGCGCAAGCTGCCAGCAGCAAGCCGGCGGCGGTAACTCGAAGTGCTTTCATGGTTGAAACCCTCTGATGAACAATCGAAAGAAGGTTAATCAAACAACGAACGCACAAATACGGCAGAAGCAGCCCAGAACCTGTGTGCTTCTTGCACAGATCACATCTTGATTTCCCATCGTGGTTCAGCGTAGTACGCCCGCGCATACTCGACCAATGCCCGAACCTTGGGCGCCAGATAGCGGCTTTGGGGGAACATCGCGTACACGTGCCGGGAGGGCTGCTGCCATTCGGGCAGCACCTGTACCAGGCGCCCGTCGAGCAGGGCGTCATGCACGATGAAGCGGTCGAAGCTGGCGATACCCAGGCCGGCAATGGCCGCCGCACGCAACGCCATCGGCGAGTTGGCGCTCAGCCGGCCGGGCATTGCCACGTCCAGGCGCTGCCCGTCGGGCCCCTGCAGGCTCAGCCGTTGCGGCTGGGCCAGGCGGTTGTAGCCGAGCAACGCATGCTCGCCCAGGGTGTGCGGTTCGATGGGGGCCGGCCAGCGCTGCAGGTACGCGGGGGCGGCTACCAGCACGACTTCGCTGACGGCCAGTTGCCGGGCCACCAGGTTGGAGTCGGGCAGGTGGGTGGTCACCCGCAGGCACACATCGATCCCTTCTTCGAGCATGTCCACAAAGCGGTCGGTGCAGATGAGCTCCACCTGCAACTGGTCGAAGCGCTCGACGAAGTCCGGTAGCCAGCGCCCCAGCTCCAGTTCACCGAATGCCGTGGCCACGCTCAGGCGCAGGGTGCCTGTGGGTTGCTGCTGGTGTTCGGAAATCTCCAGGCTCATGGCTTCGAGCTGCTCCAGCACCTGCACGCAATGGCGGTAGCACAGTGCGCCGGCTTCGGTGACGTGCAGGCGCCGCGTGGTGCGGCTGAGCAGCTGGGTGCCGAGGTGGCGCTCCAGGTTCTTGACCTGGCGCGACAGCACGGTGTGCGATTGCCCGGTCAGGGCCGCAGCGGCGCTGAAACCACCACTCTCTACCACGCGGCGAAACGCCTGCATCGCGCTGATCTGGTCCATGGTCGGCTGGCTTTCATGAAGGAGTCGGGTCGCCAGTCTAGCAGCAGCCGGCGCGCCTACTCGTAGGCACTGACCCCGGCAATGTGCCGCCCGGCGATGTAGCCGAAGGTGGTCGCCGGCCCCAGATTGATCCCGCCCGCCGGGTAATGCCCGCCCATGATGCTGAGCATGTCGCTGCCGGCGGCATACAGGCCGGCAATCGGCTGCTGCTGTGCATCCAGTACCTGGGCGTGGGCATTGGTCCTGAGCCCGGCAAAGGTGCCGAAGCAGCCCGGCTCCACCTTCACCGCATAGAACGGCCCCTGCTCGATGGGCGCCACGCACGGGTTGGGCCGGTGCAGCGCATCGCCCTGCTTGCGGTTGTAGGGCGTGCTGCCACGGCCGAACTGCGGGTCTTCGCCGTGGCGCGCATGGCGGTTGTAGTCGCTGAGCGTGGCACTCAGGCCCTGGGGGTCGATGCCGCAGGCGATGGCCAGCGCCTCGATGCTGTCGCCGCACTTGAGGTAGCCGCTGCGAATGAAGGGCGCCACCGGCAGTGGGAAGGGCCGGGAGATGCCCAGGCCGTAGCGGCGCTGGAAGGCGTGGCTGCAGATCAGCCACGAGGCCACCTGCTCGCCGGGCGCGCTGGCGACCATCGCGCTCACGTAGTCGTAGTAGCCGTTGGCTTCGTTGACGAAGCGCTTGCCGTTGGCCAGCACACCGATGATGCCGGGCTTGGCACGTTCGATGATGTGCGGGAAATGGCCGAAGCTGCCGTCCTTGTACGGCACTTTCGACACCGGGGCCCAGGCCACCGGGCTTGCCAGATCGTCGACCACGTGTGCGCCCACGCTCTCGCCCAGGCGCAGGCCATCGCCGCTGGCGCCCAGCGGCGGCAAGGCCAGGTGCTCATGCCCGGTGGGGGTACGCGGGAACAGCGCCTTGCGCCGCTCGATATCGTTGGGGAAGCCGCCGGCTGCCAGCACCACGGCCTTGCGCGCATGAATGCTCACGTCGCCGTTGGCCGTCTGCACCACCGCCCCCGTCACCCGGCCAGCGTTGTGCAGCAGGCGCTGCGCCGGGGCCGATGCCCACAGCAGCACGCCGAGGTCTTCGGCCGACTTGGCCAGGCGCGCGATCAGGGCCACGCCGTTGACCAGCTGCATCGCCCGGCCGTAGCGTGCGAGGTCGAGCAGATGGCGTGCCAGGCGCTTGCCCACATGCAGCAGCGAGCGCCACGAACGGGTCAGGGTGAGAAAGGCGGTAAGGTCCTTGCCGGCCATGATCGGCATGCCCATGAATGAGGTTTCGCGCATCGTGCGGCGCAGTTGCCTGAGCAGCTTGCCGACCTTGCGCCCGTCATACGGGGCGGCGATCACCGAGCGCCCGCCCGTGCCGGCCCCGGGCGTGTCGCCGTGGATATCGGCAATGCCGTTGCCGTCGGCGAACTGCAGGGCGGTATGGCGTTCGAAGAACGACACCATGTGGGGCGCCGCCTCCAGGAACGCATCGATCATCGCCGGTTCGAAGCGTTCGCCCAGTTCGTGTTGCAGGTAGGTGCGCGGCAGCGAACGGTCCTCGACGATGCCGGCGCGCTGTGCCAGCGGGTTGCACGGTACCCACATCCAGCCGCCGGACCAGGCCGTGGCGCCGCCGAACACCGGGTCTTTTTCGACCACGATGACCTTCTGCCCGTGAAAGGCGGCGGTCACCGCGGCGCTCAGGCCGGCAGCGCCGGAGCCGATGACCAGGACATCGCAGTCCACCGGGCGGGAGGTAGGGGTGTGGGCAGTCATGCTGGGTCCTCGCAGTGCGCGCAATTATTATTTTGGAACTAAGTTCCATATTCTATGATTGCACGTCGGCTGCCAAGGCCGTTGCCTGCAAAGTTGGGCGAAGATCGAACAGTGGTTTGCGCTTTGCCCAGCGCTCTTTAGAATCGGCGAAATTTTCAGGGACCGTGACCATGGCCGGCAGTCAGATCGAACGTGCTTTCAGCCTTCTCGAAAGCCTCACCAGCGAGCCGCGCGGGCTGCCGATGCAGACCCTGGCCGAGCAGCTGGACATCCCCAAGAGCGCGACCCATCGCATGCTCGCCGAGCTCATGCGCCTGGGCTACGTGCGCCAGAATCCGGAAAACAGCCGGTACCTGCTGAGCACCAAGCTGGTGGGCATGGGTTTTCGCTACCTGGCCCAGAGCGGTGCCGACATCGTCCAGCCGATTCTCGACCAGTTGGCCGCGCAGACCGGCGAGCTGGTGCGACTGGGGATCATCGACGGCGAGCGCCAGGTGTGGATCGCCAAGGCCCAGGGCGCCCGCTCCGGCCTGCGCTACGACCCGGACATGGGGCGTGAGGCGCCGCTGTTCTACAGCGCGTCGGGGCATGCCTGGCTGGCCAGCCTGAGCGATGCCCAGGCGTTGCTGCTGGTGGAGCGCCAGGGCGTGGGCCGGCGCGAGGACTTCGGGCCGAACGCGCCAGCTTCCAATGCCCAGCTGCTGGAACGCCTGCGCATGGCGCGGGAACTGGGCTATGCGTGGGTGGTGGAGAGTTCGGCGCTGGGTACGTCGGCGTTGGCGGCGGTGGTACGTCACCCGCAGGATGGGCATGTGGTCGGGGTGTTGAGCGTGGCCGGGCCGACCGCGCGCCTGAACGAGGCGCGCCTGCACGAGCTGGCGCCGGCGTTGCTGGCGGCGGCGGCCGAGCTGTCGGCGGCCAGCCCGGCGTCGCAGCTGTTTGTCTAGACGCTTCGCTGCCAAGCCAGCGAAGCGGTCCTCAGGCAAACAAAGGCAGTTTTGCGGAGCGCAAAGCTGTTTTTTTGTACTTGCATTGAAATTGGAACTAAGTTCTAAATAATGCAAATACAACAACGCACCCGAGACTCCTCCATGAACCCACGTGTCATGTCCCTGGCCGCCCTCACTGTCCTTGAGCTGTCCCCACCCCGGATGGTCGAAGTCGCCGCCCGGGCCGGCTACAGCCATGTCGGCCTGCGCCTCGAGCCGGCCACCCCCGAAGAGCATCACTTCCCGCTGGCAAGCGACGCCGGCCTGCGCCGGCAGACAGCCGAGCGCCTGCGCGACACCGGCATCCGGGTGCTCGATGTGGAGATTCTGCGGCTCAAGCCCGACACCCTGGTCGCCAACTTCGAGGCCCTGCTCGCGGTGGGCGCCGACTTCGGTGCCAGTGAGCTGCTGGTTGCCGGCAACGACCCGGATGAACAGCGCCTGACCGACAACTTCGCGGCGCTGTGCGACCTGGCCGCGCCGTATGGCCTGCACCCGCACCTGGAGTTCATGCCGTGGACCGATGCCAAGGACCTGACCCAGGCCACCCGCATCGTCGAAAACGCCGGGCGCGCCAACGGCTGCGTGCTGGTCGATGCCTTCCACTTCGATCGCTCGGCGTCGCGCCTGGAAGACCTGCGCCGCTTGCCGGCCTCGCGCATCCGCTACGCGCAACTGTGCGACGTGGCGGGCCCGCGCCCCGACGACATGGCCGAGATCCTGCGTCAGGCGCGTAACGAGCGACGTTTTCCCGGGGATGGGGAGTGCGACCTGAACGGGTTGCTGCACAGCTTGCCGGCCGACCTGCCGCTGAGCCTGGAGATCCCCACGCGCCAGTTGCTGGAACAGGGGGTGAGTGCGCTGCAGCGCGCGCAGTGGGCGCTGGAGAAGGCCCGCAAGGTAATGAACGCCGGCTCCCTGTAGGAGCCAGCGTTGCTGGCGAAGGGCTGCATTGCAGCCCGGGCTTACGCCTCGACTGTCGGGATCCTGCGCGGTGCCATGAAATACATCCACAGCAGCGCGATGAAATACATCGCCGGAATCATGGTGAACAGCACGGTGTAGTTGTTGTTGGTGCTGGTCAGCACATGCCCCACGATCTGGGTCATGAACATCCCCCCGGTGGCCGCGCACATGCCGCCAAAGCCGAACACGGTGCTCATCATGTGCTTGGGCGTGTAGTCCATCACCAGGCTCCAGATGTTGGCGGTCCAGGCCTGGTGCGCGGCAATCGCCAGGGAGATGGCCAGTACCGCCACCCACAGGCTGCTGGCGCCTGCGGCGAAGATCACCCCGACGATGGTGGTGGCGAACAGCAGCATCGACAGCAGCCGCGCCTTCACCGGCGCCATGCCGCGACCGATCATGAACGAGGACAGGATCCCGCCACCCACGCTGCCGAAGTCGGCACTGAGGTAGATCACGATCAGCGGGATGCCCATCTGCGTGACGCTGATGCCCAGGTTGTACTGCTGGTTCAGAAACGGCGGCAGCCAGTACAGGTAGAACCAGAACACCGGCGCGGTGATCGAGTAGGCCAGGGCAAAGGCCCAGGTGCCACGCATGCGCAGGATACGGGTGAACGGCACGGCCGCCTGTTCAGGCTCGACCTCGCTCTGGATGTACGCCAGTTCCGCCTTGCTCACGCTCGGGTGGTTTTCCGGGTTGAAGTACTTCAGGCCCCAGAACGTGGCCCACACCAGGCCCAGCGCGCCCATGGCCATGAACGCCGCCTGCCAGCCCCATACAGTGAGGATCAGCGGCAGCAGCATCGGGGTGAACATGGCGCCGACGTTGGTGCCGGCGTTGAAGATGCCGGTGGCCACCGCCCGCTCGCCCGCCGGGAACCACAGCCGGGTGGTCTTCACGCAGGCCGGGTAGTTGGCCGCTTCGGTCAGGCCGAGGATGAAGCGACAGACCATGAAGCCCACCGCCGAGGTGGCCAGGCCGTGGGCGCCAGTGGCCAGGCTCCACAGCAGCACCGCGCAGAAGAACACGCGCTTGACGCCGATGCGGTCGATCAGCCGGCCCTGCAGCACGAAGCCGATGGCGTAGCCCACCTGGAACCAGAAGTTGATGTTGGCGTAGTCCATCGCCGTCCAGCTCATTTCCTTGGCCAGGATCGGCTGCATCACGCCCAGTGCGGCGCGGTCGATGTAGTTCAGGGTGGTGGCGAAGAATACCAGCGCCAGCATCACCCAGCGGGTCTTGCCGACGCCCATGGCGCCACGGATCTTGTCGCCGATGCCGGCGTGCGGGGTACTGGCCGATGGCTGGGCCAGGGGAGTGCTTTGGCTGTGGATCATGTGGTGATTACCCGTATTTTTATGTTTATGGGTCAAGCCAGGATGACACGCGGTACACCAGTCGACTACGGCAGGTTCGTCGGTGCTTTTGGCAAGATGCTCATCTGCCTGGTGGTAAGAAATGGTGCGCATTGGTCAAAAAAGGGTCAATTGATCTGGGCGGGTACTGGGCGATAATCGCACACAAAACTAACCAGTTCGTACCTTTTGATTGAGCTAGGATAAACCCCAGCCAATAATTCGTGCAGCTGGGCACTGCCTGCCCGTTGGAGCCTGAAGATGCAGCGTTCGATTGCCACCGTGTCCCTGAGCGGCACCTTGCCGGAAAAACTCGAAGCCATTGCCGCCGCCGGATTCGACGGCGTGGAGATCTTCGAAAACGACCTTCTCTACTACGACGGCAGCCCCCGCGAGATTCGCCAGCGCTGCACCGACCTGGGGCTGGACATCACCCTTTTCCAGCCGTTTCGCGATTTCGAGGGCTGCCCGCGCGGGCGCCTGGCGCGCAACCTGGAGCGCGCCGAGCGCAAGTTCGAACTGATGCAGGAACTGGGCACCGACCTGGTGCTGGTGTGCAGCAACGTGTCGGCCGACGCGCTGGGCGGCCAGCAACTGCTGGTCGACGATCTGAGCCTGCTGGCCGAGCGGGCCGCCGCCCACGGTGTGCGCATCGGCTACGAGGCGCTGGCCTGGGGGCGGCACGTGAACACCTGGCAGCAGGTGTGGGACATCGTGCGCCAGGCCGATCACGCCAACCTGGGCATGATCCTCGACAGCTTCCACACCCTGTCGCTCAAGGGCGACCCCAGCGCCATCGCGCAGGTGCCGGGGGACAAGATCTTCTTCGTGCAGATGGCCGATGCGCCGATCCTGGCCATGGATGTGCTGGAGTGGAGCCGGCATTTTCGCTGCTTCCCGGGGCAGGGCGAGTTCGACCTGCCGGGGTTTCTGGCGCCGATTCTGCAGGCCGGCTATCGCGGGCCGCTGTCGCTGGAGATCTTCAACGACGGTTTTCGTGCCGCGCCGCCACGGGCCAATGCCGCCGACGGCCTGCGTTCGCTGCTGTACCTGGAGGAAAAGACCCGTCAGTTGCTCGAACGCACCGCACCGCTGGCCGACCCCGAGCTGCTGTTCGCGCCGCCGCCGGCCAGCAGCTGCGATGGCATAGAGTTTCTCGAGTTTGCGGTCGACGACGCCTCGGGCGCCAAGCTGGGCAACTGGCTCGAAGGCCTGGGCTTTGCCCGTGCCGGCAAGCATCGTTCGAAGAATGTGAGCCTGCTGCGCCAGGGCGAGATCAACCTGATCCTCAACGCCGAGCCCTATTCGTTCGCGCACAACTTCTTCGAAAGCCACGGCCCCTCGCTGTGCGCCACGGCGATCCGGGTCAGGCACAGCGCCCAGGCGCTGGCCCGGGCGGTGGCCTATCACGGCCAGCCCTATCGTGGCCTGGTGGGGCCCAACGAACGTGAGCTGGCAGCGGTACGCGCCCCCGACGGCAGCCTGATCTACCTGGTGGACCAGGGCGCGGACGGACGCACCATCTACGACACCGACTTCAGCCTCAGCGAGCAACCCGCCCATGGCCTAGGCCTGACCCGCATCGACCACATGGCACTGGCCCTGCCGGCCGACAGCCTGGACAGCTGGGTGCTGTTCTACAAAAGCCTGCTCGACTTCAGCGCCGATGACGAGGTGGTGCTTCCCGATCCCTATGGCCTGGTCAAGAGCCGCGCCCTGCGCAGCCAGTGCAGTTCGATCCGGCTGCCGTTGAACATCTCCGAAAACCGCAACACTGCGATTGCCCACGCGCTGTCCAACTACCGCGGCTCGGGCGTGCATCACATCGCCTTCGACTGCCAGGACATCTTCGCCGCCGTCAAGCGCGCCAAGGAAGCCGGCGTGGCGCTGCTCGATATCCCGCTGAACTACTACGACGACCTGGCGGCCCGGTTCGACTTCGACGATCAGTTCCTGAGCGAGCTGGCCTACTACAACGTGCTGTACGACCGTGATGCCCAGGGCGGCGAGCTGTTTCACGTATACACCGAGCCGTTCGAGGAGCGCTTCTTCTTCGAGGTGCTGCAGCGGCGCAATGGCTACAGCGGTTACGGCGCGGCCAACGTCGCGGTGCGCCTGGCAGCGATGGCCAAGGCGCGCAGCGGCGGGCTGCGGCATGCCAAGCTGTAACGTGTCAGCGCCCGTCAGGCTTTCTTCTGGCGCACCCCGGGGCCATAATCGCGCGGTTAACCGACTGGTCAAGAGCCCCGTATGACGACAACTCCAGCACCCTTGGCGGCACCTGCCGAGGCGCCGCGCAAGAGCCGCAAGAACAATCCTGAGAAAACCCGCGAGAACATTCTGCAGGCGGCCATCAGCGAGTTCGTGCAGCAAGGCCTGGCCGGTGCCCGGGTCGATGCGATCGCCGAGCGCACCCAGACCTCCAAGCGCATGATCTACTACTACTTCAACAGCAAGGAGCAGCTGTATGTGGAGGTGCTGGAGAAGCTTTACGGCGATATCCGCAGCACCGAAAGCAACCTGCACCTGGCTGAACTGGAGCCGCGCCAGGGCATTCGCCGGCTGATCGAATTCACCTTCGATCACCATGATCGCAACGTCGACTTCGTGCGTATCGTGTGCAACGAAAACATGCACCACGGCGAGTACGTCAAGCAGTCGGCCGCGATCCGCTCGATGAACAAGACGGTGCTCACCGCGCTGGACGAGATACTCCAGCGCGGGGCTGCCGAGGGAGTGTTCCGCCAGGGCCTGACGGCGCTGGACGTACACCTGCTGATCAGTTCGTTCTGCTTCTATCGCGTGTCCAACCGGCACACCTTTGGCGAGATCTTCCAGGTGGATTTCGAGGACAAGGCGCTCAAGGACAAGCACCGCGAGATGATCTGCGAGTCGGTGCTGCGCTACCTGCAGGCGTGATGCCGGGGAGCCTCCAGTCGCCGGCAGGGCCGGCACCTGCGGGTTGACCACCCTGTACAGGTGCCGGCTAAGCGTTCAATCCCCCAGGCTGTTGAAGTGCCCGATCATGCGCTGTGCATCCGGCACCACGCCGCTGAACAGCTCGAAGGCCTTCACCGCCTGAAACACCGCCATGTTGGCCCCGTTGAGCGTGCGGCATCCCAGTGCCCGCGCCTCGCGCAGCAATAGGGTCTCCAGCGGGAAGTACACGATCTCGGCCACCCACATTTCGGCGCGCAGCAGCGCCCTGGGCACCGGCATGCCCGGCAGCTTGGCCATACCCATGGGGGTGGTGTTGACCAGCCCGCAGGCCTGGCCCATGGCCGCTTGCAGGTCATGCCCGCAGCGTGCGGGGCTGCCCTCGAAATGCTGGTTGAGGTTGTCTGCCAGTGCCTGGGCCCGGGCGGGCTCCACATCGAAGAGCGTCAGCTGGGCCACCCCTTCGCTGAGCAGCGCATGGGCCACCGCGGCACCCGCACCGCCTGCCCCCATCTGCACCACATGACGGCGTGAAACATCACCCAGGCCACGCCTGAAGCCCTCGGCAAACCCCAGGCAGTCGGTGTTGTGGCCGATGCGTCGACCGTCCTTGAGCACCACGGTGTTCACCGCGCCGATACCACGCGCCTCGGGCGACAGCTCATCGAGCAGGGGCACGATCGCCTGCTTGCACGGGAAGGTGATGTTGAGCCCGGTAAAGCCCATGTACTCGGCCGCGGTCAGCAGTTCTTCGAGGGCGCTGCTGTCCAGCTTCAGCTGGTCCAGGTCGATCAGCCGGTACAGGTAGTTGATGCCCTGGGCGGCGCCTTCGTGCTCGTGCAGGGCCGGGGTACGCGAGGCCTGGATGCCGGCGCCGATCAGGCCGGCGAGAATGCCGGAAGGGGAGGCCAAACTCATCGGTAAAACTCCATTGTTGTTCTTGGCAGGGGGAGGGAGCGTCACGACTAAAATGTACTGACTGGTTAATGGGGTCAATCGGGGCGGGCCGTGCATTGATCGTTTCTGTTCGCTGATCGAACAAGCTGTGCTAAACCTGTTGTTTTGCACGGCACCACGGAGGGCGACATGGCGGCGCAGTTCGAAGAGATGCGGGACGTTCACGACACCTGGCCGGGCCTGGCCAGCCTGACCCAGTCGGTTTTCGCCGGGTTGGGCGCCAGGGGCTTCAGGAATCCGTTCCGGCTCGAGCGCTCTACAGCCACCTGCCTGCTGTTGATCGACGGCTTGGGCTGGAACCTGCTCAAGGCGCACGCCGAGCATGCACCGTTCCTGGCCGCGCTGATGCAGCCCGACAGCCATTTCAAGGTCGGCTTCCCGGCCACCACTGCCGCCAGCCTGGCCGCCGTGACCTCCGGCATGGGCAGCGGTGCGCATGGCATCGTGGGCTGCGATTTCGCCCTGGATGCCCATTCGGTGTTCTCGCCGCTGTCATGGACCACTGCGGCCGCGCAGACGGGCAGCGTGCCGACCGCGGCGCCTGTCGCGGCCTCCTTCATCGTGCCGCAGACCGCCTGGGAAGACGCGGCCGCCCAGGGCGTACAGATCAGCACGGTCATGCTCGGGCGCTTTGCCGACTCGGACTTCACCCGTGCCATCTACAAGGCCGGCGGCATCCTTGCCGCGCCGGCCTACGATGCCTATCCCGAGCTGGTGCGTAGCGCACTGGAGGTAGAGGCGCCAGCCTTCTGCTTTGCCTATTTCGGTGACCTGGACTTTGCCGGGCACCTGTATGGGCCGGGCTCGCCCGACTGGTGCAGGCAACTGGAGATTGCCGATCAGCTGGCCCGCGACATTGCCGGACGCCTGCCGCGCTCGGCGCGCATGCTCGTGATTGCCGACCACGGCATGCTCGACCTGGACCGCGCCCAGGTGCATGACTTCGATACCGACAGTGCCTTGCAGGACGGGGTGCGGGCGATGGCCGGGGACATCCGGGCGCGCTACCTGTACACCCACGAGCATCAGCAGGACCGCGTGCACGAGCGCTGGCAGAACCGCCTGGGGGATGAATACCGGGTGTTGAGCAAGGCCCAGGCGATTGGCGCGGGGTTGTTCGGGGACGTGATGCTGAGCCAGGCCGAGGGGCGTATCGGGGACCTGATCGTGGTTCCGACCGGGGCCGGCGGGATCATTCGCAGCGTGGAGGAGAAGCACCCCAGCCAGTGGCGCGGGCACCATGGGGCGTTGACGGACGCGGACCAGGTGGTGCCGCTGTTGATGTACTCAGATTAGGGCCATCGCGGGTCAAGCCCGCTCCCACAGGTACCCCACTGCCCTTCAGAGCCGTGACATTCCTGTGGGAGCGGGCTTGACCCGCGATAGAACACCGCCGATCCGGGCCTAGCGCCGAACCAGCAGCACCCCGCTTTCCATATGGTGCGTATACGGGAACTGGTCAAACAGCGCACACCGCTCGATACGGTGCGTATCGCTCAACTGCTCGATGTTCGCCGCCAGTGTCTCGGGGTTGCACGAGATGTACAGGATGTTATCGAAGCGCCGGGTCAGCTCGCAGGTGTCCGGGTCCATGCCCGCGCGCGGCGGGTCGACGAACACGCTGCCAAAGGCATAGCTTTTCAGGTCGATGCCTTCCAGGCGCCGGAACGGCCGCACCTCGTTCAGGGCCTCGGTCAGCTCTTCGGCCGACAGGCGCACCAGGCGCACGTTATCCACGCCGTTGTCGTCCAGGTTGTGCAGCGCGGCGTTCACCGAGGTCTTGCTGATCTCGGTGGCCAGCACCTTGCGCACCCGCGTGGCCAGCGGCAGGGTGAAGTTGCCGTTGCCGCAGTACAGCTCCAGCAGGTCGTCCTCGCGCTCGCCCAGGGCCTCGTAGGCCCAGTTGAGCATCTTCTGGTTCACCGTGCCGTTGGGCTGGGTGAACGCGCCTTCTGGCTGGCGATAGCGGAAAGTGCGCCCGCCCACGGCCAGCTCTTCAACCGCATAGTCACGGCCGATCACCACGCGCTTGCCCTTGGAGCGCCCGATGATGCTCACGCCCAGGTCGGTCGCCAGTTGCCGGGCAGCGGCTTCCCAATGCTCGTCCAGTGGACGGTGGTAGCACAGGGTGATCATCGCGTCGCCCGCCAGGGTGGTCAGGAACTCCACCTGGAACAGCTTGAAGCTCAGCGCCGAACTGGCCTGCCACGCCGCCTTGAGCTGCGGCATCAACTGGTTGATGCGCTGGCTGGCGATGGGGAAGTCGTCGATCAGGATCGCCTGGTGCTTTTCACCCGGGGCGAACATCGCGTAGTGACGCTGCTCGTTCTCGCGCCACAGGCGAAACTCGGCGCGCAGGCGGTAATGCTCGCGCGGCGAGTCGAACACCGCCGGCTCCGGTGCGCCGAATGGCGCCAGCAGTGCGCGCAGGCGCTCGACCTTGGCCTCAAGCTGCGCGGTGTAGGTAGTCGGGTCGTAGACGGAACTCATGCGGCGTACCAGCCCAGCTTGATCACGAACAGGATGGAGAGCACCACCAGCGCCGAGTTCAGTTCATGCCGGCGGCCCGAGATCAGCTTGATCACGGTCCAGGAGATGAAGCCGAAGGCGATGCCGTTGGCAATCGAATAGGTCAGCGGCATGGCCAGCGCGGTGACCACCACCGGGGCGGCCTCGGTCACGTCGTCCCAGTTGATTTCCGCCAGGCCCGAGGCCATCAGCACGGCGACGAACAGCAGTGCAGGCGCGGTTGCGAAGGCCGGCACGCTGCCGGCCAGCGGGGCGAAGAACAGTGCCAGCAGGAACAGCCCAGCCACCACGATGGCGGTCAGCCCGGTGCGTCCGCCGGCACTCACGCCGGCCGCCGATTCGATATAGCTGGTGGTGGTCGAGGTGCCCAGCAGCGAGCCGGCCATGGCCGCGGTGCTGTCGGCGATCAGGGCGCGGCCCATCTTCGGCATGTGGCCGTCCTTGCCCATCAGCCCGGCGCGCTTGGCCACGCCGATCAGGGTGCCGGAGTTGTCGAACAGGTCGACGAACAGGAAGGCGAAGATCACGCTGATCAGGCCGACATCCAGTGCGCCCTTGATGTCCAGCTGCAGGAAGGTCGGGGCCAGCGAGGGCGGCATCGACACGATGCCGTTGAACGGGGTGTAGCCCAGGCCGATGGAGGCGACGGTGACCGCCAGGATGCCGATCAGCACGGCGCCGCGTACCTTCATCGCCTCGAGCGCGACGATCAGGAAGAAGCCCAGGGTGGCCAGTACCGGTGCCGGGTTGCGCAGGTCGCCCAGGCCCACCAGGGTGGCCGGGTTGTCGACCACGATGCCGGCGTTGTGCAGGGCGATCAGCGCCAGGAACAGGCCGATGCCGGCGGCAATTGCCGAACGCAGCGGCAGCGGAATGCTGTTGACGATCCATTCGCGGATGCGAAAGATCGACAGCAGGAAGAACAGCACTGCCGAAATGAATACCGCCCCCAGTGCCACCTGCCAGGTGTGGCCCATGTGCAGCACCACGGTGTAGGTGAAGAAGGCGTTCAGGCCCATGCCCGGCGCCAGCGCGATCGGGTAGTTGGCGATCAGCCCCATCACCGCCGAACCGATGGCGGCAGCCAGGCACGTGGCGACGAAGATCGCGCCCTTGTCCATGCCGGTCTCGCCGAGGATGCTCGGGTTGACGAACAGGATGTAGGCCATGGCCAGGAAGGTGGTGACCCCCGCCAGGATTTCGGTGCGCACGTTGGTATTGTGCGCTTTCAGTTGAAACAGCCTTTCCAGCATGCCAGCTCCCCGTGGCGCACTGCGGCGCCTTGAATGTTCGACCCCATCAGCAAAGCACAGACTGTACCGGACACGGGGTGCCGGACTGAGTGATTTTTGAATGGGCCGCAAAAAAGCCGCGCATCATATCAGCAAGACCGCCACTTTTGGACCAGGACCATGACCGTGCAGCTGATTCACTACGATGCGCTGACCCCGGCCCAGCGCGCAGGCCTGCCCGGCATCGAGGTGCTGGCGGCGCAGCGGGCGTTTTGCGGTGACATCGAGGGCGCGCTGCATACCCTGCTGAACCGGCCCGGCGACGATGTGCGCGGGCTGGCGCTGCTGGTGGGGGGCGTGCCGCAGGGCTTCCTGCTGCTCAAGCGTGGTGCACACCTGCCGCCGTGGGCCCGCCATGATGCGGCCACCTTGCATGCCCTGCAGGTGGACTGGCGGGCGCAGGGGCAGGGGCTTGGCCGCTGGTGCCTGGCGGCGCTGCCGGCGCGGGTGCGCGAAGTGTGGCCGCAGGTGCGTTGCCTGCAACTGTCGGTGGATACCGACAATCAGGCGGCGTTGAGGCTGTACCGCGCGGCGGGGTGGGTGGACAGCGGCGAGGGGTATCGCGGGCGGGTGGGGTATGAGCGGCAGATGACCCTGATGCTTTGATCTGGCTGGCCTCATCGCCGGTCAAGCCCGCCCCCACAGATTCAGTGAGGCCCTTGTGGGAGCAGGTTTGACCCGCGACTGGGTGTGCGCGGTCAGCCCTTTTTCTGGGTATGCATGTGATCGCGCCCCGCCAGCGTCGGGAACAGCTTGATCCACACGCCCGTCACCACCAGCGTGCCCACCCCGCCCAGCACCACAGCCGGCACGGTGCCGAACCAGTGCGCCGTGACCCCGGACTCGAACTCGCCCAGCTGGTTCGAGGCGCCGATGAACAACCCGTTCACCGCGCTTACCCGACCACGCATCTCGTCCGGCGTCTCCAGTTGCACGAACGCGCTGCGGATCACCATGCTGATCATGTCCGCCGCGCCCAGCACCGCCAGCACCGCCAGCGAGAACCAGAACGAGGTCGACAGGCCGAAGGCAATGGTCGCCACGCCAAAGACCCCCACCGCCGTGAACATCACCCGCCCGACCTTGCGCTCGATGGGGAAGCGCGCCAGCCACACCGACATCAGCAGCGCCCCCACCGCCGGCGCCGAGCGCAACAGGCCCAGGCCCCACGGGCCGGTCAGCAGGATGTCCTTGGCGAACACCGGCAGCAACGCCGTGGCGCCGCCCAGCAGCACGGCGAACAGGTCCAGCGACACCGCGCCGAGCACGTCCGGGCGGCTGCGAATGAAGCGAATGCCCGCCAGCAGCGATTCCAGGCTCGCCCGGCCCCGGTTGGCCGGCTGGCGGGCGGCGCTCAGGCGCAAGGTCAGGCCGCAGGCGATCACGTACAGCACCACGGTCGGGCCATACACCCACACGCTGCCAAAGGCATACAGAAAGCCCCCCAGCGCCGGCGCGACGATGGTCGCCGACTGCATGGCCGAGGCCGACGCGGCCACTGCCCGCGGGAACAGCGCCGAGGGCACCACGTTGGGCAGCAACGCCTGGGTGGCCGGCATCTCGAAAGAGCGCGCACTGCCCAGCAGGAACGCCAGCACGAAGATCAGTTCGCGGGTCACACTGTGGGTGCTGCTGCCCACCACCAGCGCCAGGGCGATCAGCGCCTGGGCGAACTGGCACAGCGCTGCCACCCGGCGCCGGTCATAGCGGTCGGCCACATGCCCGGTGTGCAGCATGAACAGCACCCGCGGGGCGAATTCCACCAGGCCCACCAGGCCCAGGTCGAGCACGTTGCCGGTCAGCTGATAGAGGTGCCAGCCGATGGCCACGGTGAGCATCTGGAAGCCGCTGGCAGTGAAAATTCGTGCGCACCAGAATGCCAGGAAGGGGCGGTGATGGCGCAGCAGAAGCGGGGCATGGTCTGACATGTGCGATACAGAGCCTTTGCGGGGGCGGCGGGGCAGATTATCACCAGTTTGTAACAGCAGGTTGCGAAAGCCGTCATCCCCGTGCGGTAGGCGCACCGATTCGTGTGTGCGTAAAGGGGGTGAGGCAACCGGTCACGCGGCAAACCACCACACAACCATGCGGCCCGTTCAGGACTATGCTTTCAGGCAATCGTTGACCTGGATCAATTGTTGTTTTTGCAACTGTTTCAAATGCAACGATGTGGCCGGAGGGCCGAATTCCCTGCGATTGCAAGTTTTCAGAACAATTCCAACTCGCCGCACTCAATGACGTAGGGGCAGTTGGCGCCAAGGCCGTGACCCTGACGCCGGATAACCTGACAGAGGAAGCACTATGTTCGGATTAGAGGCTCTAGATCTCGCCCGAATCCAGTTTGCGTTTACGATCTCTTTCCACATCCTGTTCCCGGCCATCACCATCGGCCTGGCGAGTTACCTGGCGGTGCTCGAAGGCCTGTGGCTCAAGACCCACAACAGCGTCTACCGCGACCTGTACCACTTCTGGTCGAAGATCTTTGCCGTCAACTTCGGCATGGGCGTGGTCTCCGGCCTGGTCATGGCGTACCAGTTCGGCACCAACTGGAGCCGCTTCTCGGACTTCGCCGGCTCGATCACCGGGCCGTTGCTGACCTATGAGGTGCTCACCGCGTTCTTCCTCGAAGCGGGCTTTCTGGGGGTCATGCTGTTCGGCTGGAACAAGGTCGGGCGCGGCCTGCACTTCTTCGCCACCATCATGGTCGCCGTCGGCACGCTGATCTCCACCTTCTGGATCCTGGCGTCCAACAGCTGGATGCAGACCCCGCAAGGTTATGAAATCGTCAACGGCGTGGTGATCCCAGTCGACTGGTTCGCGGTGATCTTCAACCCGTCCTTCCCCTACCGCCTGGCGCACATGGCCACGGCAGCATTCGTGGCCACGGCCTTCTTCGTCGGCGCCTCGGCCGCCTGGCACCTGCTGCGCGGCAAGGACAACCCGGCGATTCGCAAGATGCTCTCGATGGCCATGTGGATGGCGCTGATCGTGGCGCCGGTGCAGGCGGTGATCGGTGATTTCCACGGGCTCAACACCCTCAAGCACCAGCCGGTGAAGATCGCCGCCATCGAAGGCCACTGGGAAAACGTCGGCGACGAGCCGACCCCGCTGATCCTGTTCGGCATTCCCGACATGAAGAACGAGACCACCCACTTCAAGCTGGAGATCCCGGCGCTGGGCAGCCTGATCCTGACCCACAGCCTGGACAAGCAGGTGCCGGCGATGAAGGAGTTCCCGCCTGAAGACCGGCCCAACTCCACCGTGGTGTTCTGGTCGTTCCGCATCATGGTCGGGCTGGGCATGCTGATGATCGCCGTGGGCCTGTGGAGCCTGTGGCTGCGCAAGCGCGGCACCCTGTACAGCTCGCGCCCGTTCCTCTACCTGACCCTGTGGATGGGCCCGTCCGGGCTGATCGCGATCCTGGCCGGCTGGTTCACCACCGAGGTCGGTCGCCAGCCGTGGGTGGTGTACGGGCTGATGCGTACCGCCGATGGCGTGTCCAACCACAGCTATGCACAACTGGGCATCACCCTGGTGATGTTCGTGGTGGTGTACTTCGCGCTGTTCGGCGCGGGGCTCGGCTACATGATGCGTCTGGTGCGCAAGGGGCCGGAAACCGGCGAGGGCGACGAGCCGACCCATGGCGGGCCTGGCCAGCAACGCACCCCGGCGCGGCCGTTGTCGGCTGCCGACGACGACCATGCCGACGACCACGCCAGCCTGAGCAAGGGGAACTGACTCATGGGTATTGATCTTCCGCTTATCTGGGCCGTGATCATCATCTTCGGCATCATGATGTACGTGGTGATGGACGGCTTCGACCTGGGCATCGGCATCCTGTTTCCCTTCGTCAAGGGCGAGCGCGACCGCGATGTGATGATGAACACCGTCGCCCCGGTCTGGGACGGCAACGAGACCTGGCTGGTGCTGGGCGGGGCGGCGCTGTTCGGCGCCTTCCCGCTGGCCTATGCGGTGGTGCTCTCGGCGCTGTACCTGCCGTTGATGCTGATGCTGATGGGGCTGATCTTCCGTGGCGTGGCCTTCGAGTTCCGCTTCAAGGCCAAGGCCGACAAGCGCCACCTGTGGGACAAGGCGTTCATCGGCGGCTCGCTGGCCGCGACCTTCTTCCAGGGCGTGGCACTGGGCGCATTCATCGAAGGCTTCAAGGTGGTCGAACGCAACTACGCAGGCGGCTCGCTGGACTGGCTGACGCCGTTCAGCCTGTTCTGCGGGGTGGGGCTGATCGTGGCCTATGCCTTGCTCGGCTGCACCTGGCTGATCATGAAGACCGAAGGCCCGTTGCAGAGCAAGATGCATGACCTGGCGCGCCCACTGGCCTTCGTGCTGCTGGCCGTGACCGGTGTGGTGAGTATCTGGACGCCGCTGGCGCATCCGGACATCGCCACGCGCTGGTTCAGCCTGCCCAACCTGTTCTGGTTCCTGCCGGTGCCGATCCTGGTGCTGGTCACCCTGTACGGGCTGGTGCGGGCGGTGGCACGCCATGCCCACTACACCCCGTTCCTGCTGACGCTGGTGCTGATCTTCCTGGGCTACAGCGGGCTGGGCATCAGCCTGTGGCCGAACATCATCCCGCCGTCGATCTCGATCTGGGACGCCGCAGCGCCGCCGCAGAGCCAGGGCTTCATGCTGGTGGGCACGCTGTTCATCATCCCGTTCATCCTGGGCTACACCTTCTGGAGCTACTACGTGTTCCGCGGCAAGGTGACCCACGACGACGGCTATCACTAGGAGGGCCTGGCAATGACTGGCAAAGACACCTTCGAACCGGAGAAAAAGCCGCTGATGCAGCGCCTGGGCTGGCTGCTGCTGATCTGGGCAGTGAGCGTGGCAAGCCTGGCCGTGGTGGCCTGGCTGATGCGGATGTTCATGGCGGCGGCGGGCTTGAGTACCCACTGAGCCAAGGTATTTCCCATCCCGCCCTGGGCGGGTTTACACCCTGCGCCGCGTGAGCTGCGCAGGGTTTTTTTTGCCTGTCTCGGCCGCCTGGCGCAGGAGCCGCTTGCCGGCGAAGGTGTCGGCCCCGTACCCGGCCTACTTGCGCGCCTTGAGCACCACGAACTTCGGCGTGGCTGCCACCTGCTCCACTCCCCGGAACAATCGCGCCAGCTTGCTGTGATAGCCCAGGTGCCGATTGCCCACGATGTACAGCGCCCCGCCCACCACCAGTGCCTCGCGTGCCTGCTGGAACATGCGCCAGGCGAGAAAGTCCCCCACTACCTGCTGCTGGTGAAACGGCGGGTTGCACAGCACCACGTCCAGGGACTGCGGCGCCTGCCCGGCCAGCCCGTCGTCGGCGCGCACCGTCACGGCTCGCTCGCCCAGCGCCGCCTGCCAGTTCTGCTCGGCCGACTGCACCGCCATGTACGACTCGTCCACCAGGGTGTAGTGCGCCTGCGGGTTGGCCAGCGCGCTGACGATGCCCAGCACGCCGTTGCCGCAGCCAAGGTCGGCCACCCGCGCATCGCCCAGGTCGCGGGGCAGGTGTGGCAGGAAGGCACGGGTACCGATATCCAGCCCTTCGCGGCAGAACACATTGGCGTGGTTCACCAGCTCCAGCGGTGGTTGCTCCAGCTGATAACGGGTGGGGTAGGGCGAGGCTGCCGCCGCCCTGGGCTCGGCCGTGGCGATCAGCAGGCGCGCCTTCTTGCGCGCCAGCGATGCCTGCACCGGGCCGATGTACTTCTCCAGCAGGTCGCCGGCTGCCCGTGGCAGGTGCTTGATCATCGCTCCGGCGATTACCTGCGCGCCGGGTGCCAACTGGCCCTGCAGCCGGATCAACTGCTCTTCGAGCAGCGCCAGGGTCTTGGGTACGCGCACCAGCACCCGGTCGAACGGCCCCTGCCAATGCTGGCTGGCGGCGATGAAGGGCACGCTGTCGAATGCCTGGCCATTGCGCACCAGGTTCTTCTCCAGTGCCAGCCGGGCCAGGTAGGAGTCGCCGCTGCCCAGCACCTGGGCATGTGCGCGCAGGCTGATGGCCAGCGCGCCGAAGCTGTCGTTGAGTACCAGTACCCGGCTTGTGGCAGGCAGCGCCTGCGCGGCCAGGTGTTCGAGCAGGTACTCGTCGGCCGCGTCGAAGGCCTGCAAGGGGTCGTTGGCGTATTCAGGCTGGCGAAGCAGCTCGAGCTCGGCGAAGGGGGTGATCAACAGGGGCATGGCGTAGGGCTCTGGGCTTTGGCGCGCGCGCTGGGGCTTGGCGCTGGACGGGCGCAGATTCTACAGCGTTTTTACCGGTGGGGAGGGGGGTGGCGAGCAGAACCTCAGATCAACCCGTACTGGGTGGCGATGGCGACCGCGCTGGTCTTGTTGGTGGTGTTGAGTTTGCTGGTGATGCTGCGGATATGAAAATTGACCGTGCTTCTGGACAGCGTGAGGATGCAGCTGATGTCTTCGGCAGTCTTGCCGGCAGCGGTCCACTGCAGCACCTCGCGTTCCCGGGGCGAGAGTGCCTGCAGACGGGCCTTGGGCGGATGCAACTTGGCAACCATCAGGGTGTGCAGCAGGTTGCACAGCCACAGGGTCTGGGCCGACTTTTCGTATAGTTCCGCCATGCTCACTTCGCCCTGCCGGCGTGATACGCACAGCACGCTTTCGTTGCCGCGCAGGTCCTGGGTGCCCTGGCTCCAGCCATGGCACAGGCCATGTTCGCACGCCGTCTGTCGCAACTCGGGGGCTTGCTTGTACAACTGCGGGGACCACAGCACCGGCATGTTCGAATGATGGCAATGCACAAGCACCGGGTCGATGCGCGCGTACTCGTTCTTCTTGTAGAGCTCGTTCCATTCGGCCGGGTAGTTGTTGAACATCATGACCTGCGGGCCTTCGGCGACCGTCCTGCCGGTCAGGCGGTATGCCAGAAACTCCATGTCCAGTTGCTCGGCCAGTGACAGTGCAGTGGCAAACATCTGTTGCTGGTTTTCCTCCTGCGTCAGTTGTTGCAACTGCTCCTGCTTCCAATATGGCATTTGAGCCTCCGTGCACCTTTGCAATTTAGTCACCCTGGATCGAGTGTAGGAAAAGTCGCACGTTGTTCTAGGTTTTTTTTGCTATAGAAATGTTCCAGAGCTCTACATAAAAAAAGGGTTGTACAACCCGCGTTACATGTTTTGTTACGTGGTTGAAACACATGAGCGTAATGCCATTACACCGCGGCGGTGTTTATCCTGTCAGCTTTGCGCGACACTGTGTTTACCTGAATTGTGGAGCACACCATGACTGCCAGTGCGGAGAAGTTCACCCGCCAGACCCTGCTCGATGTCCAGCCGCTGACCCCCAACCTGTTCAGCCTGCGCGTAACCCGTGATCCCGGTTTTCGGTTCCGGGCCGGCCAGTTTGCTCGCCTGGGCGTGACCCGTGCCGATGGCAGCGTGGTGTGGCGGGCGTACTCGATGGTTTCGTCGCCGTTCGACGAGTACCTGGACTTTTTCTCGATCGTCGTGCCCGGCGGCGAGTTCACCAGTGAGCTGAGCCGGCTGCGCGAGGGTGACCAACTGTTGATCGACCGCCAGGCGTTCGGTTTCCTGACCCTCGATCGCTTCGCCGACGGGCGGGACCTGTGGTTGCTGGCGACCGGTACCGGCATTGCGCCCTTCATGTCGATACTGCAGGACTTCGAAGCCTGGGAGCGGTTCGACACCATCAAGCTGGTCTATTCGGTGCGCGAAGCCAGGGAGCTCGCCTATCAGCAGGAGATCGCCAGCCTGGAGCAGCGCGACTACCTGGCCGAACATGCGGGCAAGCTGCAGTTCATTCCGGTGGTCACCCGCGAGCAACACCCGGGTGCGCTGAACGGGCGTATCACCACCCTGATCGAGAACGGCGAACTGGAGCGTGCGGCCGGCCTGGCGCTGACCCCCGAACATTCGCGGGTGATGCTCTGCGGCAACCCGCAGATGATCGACGACACCCGCCAGGTGCTCAAGGCACGTGATCTTCAGCTGAGCCTCAGCCGCCGGCCGGGCCAGGTGGCGGTGGAAAACTACTGGTAGACAGCACAACGGCGCCCGAAGGCGCCGTTACGGTCAGGCAGGCCCGGTTCAGGGCTGCTGGTTCTGCGCCTTGAGCAGGTCGCGGATTTCGCCCAGCAGTTCTTCTTCCTTGGTGGGTACCGGCGGCAGGGTCGGGGCCACCGCTTCTTCGCGCTTGAGGCGGTTGATCACCTTCACGCCCATGAAGATCGCGAAGGCCACGATCAGAAAGTCGATCACCGTCTGGATGAACTTGCCATAGGCCAGCACCACCGCCGGCGCGTCACCCTCGGCCGCCTTGAGCACCACCGCCAGATCACTGAAGTCCACTCCACCGATCAGCAGGCCCAGGGGCGGCATCACCACATCGCCAACAAACGATGAAACGATTTTGCCGAACGCGGCGCCGATGATGATACCGACGGCCATGTCGACCACGTTGCCCTTGACCGCGAAGGCCTTGAATTCACTGATCACGCCCATGGTTTATTCCCTGTAACAGATGAGATTGGTCATCGCAGTGTAAATCAGCTATGCGCTTCATGCTCCGCGTTGCAGTAAAAGACCCCGGCTATGCCGAATAGTTTTGTCGCCCAGGCGGCGCCCCGCAGCTGGGTCGGCTCGGCTATCATGGCCCCTTTTTCCAGGAGACTGCCCCATGGCCAAGGCCAAGCGCATGTACGGCTGCACCGAGTGCGGCGCGACCTTTCCCAAGTGGGCGGGCCAGTGCGGCGAATGCGGCGCGTGGAACACCCTGGTCGAGACCATGATCGAAAGTGGCGGCGCCGCGGCGCCTGCCGGGCGCACCGGCTGGGCCGGGCAACAGGCGCAGATCAAGACCCTGGCCGAGGTCAGTGTCGAGGAGATCCCGCGTTTCAGCACCGCCAGCGCCGAGCTGGACCGCGTGCTCGGTGGCGGCCTGGTCGATGGATCGGTGGTGCTGATTGGTGGTGACCCGGGCATCGGCAAGTCCACCATCCTGCTGCAGACCCTGTGCAACATTGCCACGCGCATGCCGGCGTTGTACGTCACCGGGGAAGAATCCCAGCAGCAGGTGGCCATGCGTGCCCGTCGCCTGGGCCTGCCGCAGGATCAGTTGCGGGTGATGACCGAGACCTGCATCGAAACCATCATTGCCACCGCGCGGGTCGAAAAGCCCAAGGTGATGGTGATCGACTCCATCCAGACCATCTTCACCGAACAGTTGCAGTCGGCGCCCGGTGGCGTGTCGCAGGTGCGTGAGAGTGCCGCCTTGCTGGTGCGCTATGCCAAGCAGAGCGGCACGGCGATCTTCCTGGTCGGCCACGTGACCAAGGAGGGCGCGTTGGCCGGGCCGCGGGTACTGGAACACATGGTCGACACCGTGCTGTATTTCGAGGGCGAGTCCGACGGTCGCCTGCGCCTGCTGCGCGCGGTGAAGAACCGCTTTGGTGCGGTCAACGAACTGGGCGTGTTCGGCATGACCGACCGCGGCCTCAAGGAAGTCTCCAACCCGTCGGCGATCTTCCTGACCCGTGCCCAGGAGGAAGTGCCGGGCAGCGTGGTGATGGCCACCTGGGAAGGTACCCGGCCGATGCTGGTGGAGGTGCAGGCGCTGGTGGATGAAAGCCACATGGCCAACCCGCGCCGTGTGACCCTGGGCCTGGACCAGAACCGCCTGGCCATGTTGCTGGCGGTGCTGCATCGCCATGGCGGCATCCCCACCCACGACCAGGACGTGTTCCTAAACGTGGTGGGCGGGGTCAAGGTACTGGAGACCGCGTCGGACCTGGCCTTGATGGCGGCGGTGATGTCGAGCCTGCGCAACCGCCCGCTGCCACACGACCTGCTGGTGTTCGGCGAGGTGGGCCTGTCTGGTGAAGTGCGCCCGGTGCCGAGCGGGCAGGAGCGCCTGAAGGAGGCCGCCAAACATGGCTTCAAGCGCGCCATCGTGCCCAAGGGCAACGCGCCCAAGGAAGCGCCGCCGGGGCTGCAGGTAATTGCGGTGACGCGCCTGGAGCAGGCGTTGGATGCGTTGTTTGAATAAAATGTAATCAATTTGCCATGATGGCTAATTGGCACCATTGTTCTGTCTCTCTACTATCGCGCCTTCGTTTTTTGCTTCCAGGGATGGGAAGATGGCGTTTTTGGTATCTGGCACAAAGCTGTCCTGCTTCTGGCTGTTGTTGGGCATCCTTGCTGGCCCTGTATCGGCCGCGAGCTTGCCGGGGGACCAGGAACTGATTCGCGAGCGTCAGGGGCGGTTGCTTGAAGAGCAGCAGCGGCGACTGCAGGAACTCAAGGAGCTGCCTGGCAGCACCGCCCCGGCCCAGACTGCACCGGCGCCGGCCGATGCCCGCTGCTTTATTAAATATGGAGTTTTGCGATGAGTCTTACTATCTTGGAGTTTGCAAGATCGTATGTAGCAGGAAGACTGACAGCCAAAGTTTTTTCTGAGGCGTATATTGAGCTTTGGAAAATTGAGCGAGATAGGAATGTCCTTCAGCTCGATGAGCCTTCGTTGAGCGAGTGCTTGTCCAGCATTTTTTGTGCTGCGGATATGTACGAGCCAGATGAATCAAGGGAAGAGTATGAGCTTGACGATGAAATGCTTAAATCTAAGGTCGCGAGCTTGATGCAAAAAATAGTCACTGATTAGTTTGTGCAAAAGCAACCTCTCCTCTCGCAACAGATCTTGGGAAGGCTTCATTTGATGCTGCTAATGGGGGCCTAACAATGTACTTCCCGAAAGTGACGATGAATGCCGGTGAGGTCATATTTGACGACTTTACTGTTGGTGCATCGAAAGGTTTTATTGGCAATGGTCCCGGTGGGGCTGCCGAGTTAGTTGGGCCGCTTAAAAAAACTCCTACAATATACCCAATCTCAAGGAGGCAAGACGGTCACTATTAAAGGCTGTTATGCATCAGAGGTAGGCGCAGCATTAGGGGCTGGAAAAGTGGGGGAGCAGTTATCTTTTAGTTTTCCCCGCTACCAAAGAAGGTCTTAAAGTTTTTTGAAGAGTCTCAAATAGATGGGTCATCAAAAAACAGTATGCAAGCATCTTGAAAGTCTTATTGTGTCTGGTTGTGGAGATTATATGTCTCTCAGTTATGATTTAAGTTAGGGGCGTATCGAATAGATTTCGATGGCGGCGTTTTGAAGTTTTTTGAAAAGGATATAATTGTAAGTCGTCAGAAATAAAACATTGAAGTGTTGTGTTCTGATATTTATAAAATTCGCTTTCCGATGGCCAACAGGCACACACAAAAAGGGCCGGTGCACGTGCACCAGCCCTTCCTCATCAACCGAGCACTATCAATGCTCAGCCACCGTCTCTCGCCTCACTACCTGCCCCCCATGCTCATCCTTCTCCAGCAACGGAATCTCCTTGCCCTCGGCATCGAACAGCTTGCCGTCTTCGAAGTAGTCGCCGTCACGCAGCCCGGAAATGTCCGAGTAGTTCAGCGTGCGCTCGGAGGCGGCCACGAACACCGACTGATGATCGGAGTTGCCGGTCTTGAAGTGGTTGAACACCAGGTTCAGCAGAATCGCCATGATCGCCGACGAACTGATGCCGGAGTGGAAGATGGTCTCGAACCAGTTCGGGAACTGCGCGTAGAAGTTGGGCGCGGCAATCGGGATCATGCCGAAGCCCAGTGAGGCGGCCACGATGATCAGGTTCATGTTGTTGCGGTAGTCCACCTTGGACAGCGTGCGGATACCACTGGCCGCCACGGTGCCGAACAGCACGATCCCCGCGCCACCCAGTACCGAGGTCGGTACGGCGGCAATCACCCGGCCCATGATTGGCAGCAGGCCCAGCACCACCAGGATCACGCCACCGGTGGCCACCACGTAGCGGCTCTTCACCCCGGTCACGGCCACCAGGCCGACGTTCTGGGCGAATGCGCTCTGGGTGAACGAACCGAAGATCGGCGCCAGGATGCTCGAGGCCATGTCGGCACGCAGGCCATCGCCCAGGCGCTTGGAGTCGACCTTGGTGTCGATGATCTCACCTACCGCGAGGATGTCGGCCGAGGTTTCCACCAGGGTCACCATGATCACGATGCACATCGACAGGATGGCCGCGATATGGAAGGTCGGCATGCCGAAGTGGAACGGGGTAGGGAAGGCCACCAGCGGACCTTCGAGCACCTTGCTGAAATCAGCCATGCCCAGCGACCAGGCGATCAGGGTGCCGAACACCATCGCCAGCAGGATCGACAGCCGCGAGATCGCCGCGCTGCCCAGCTTGCTCAGTATCAGCACGATCAGGAAGGTCACCGCCGCCAGGCCGATGTTGGACATGCTGCCGAAGTCCGGTGCCTTGCTGTTGCCGCCCATGACCCAGCGCGCCGCGACCGGCATCAGGGTCAGGCCGATGGTGGTGATCACGATGCCGGTCACCAGTGGCGGGAAGAACTTGGTGATGCGCGAGAACACCGGGGTGATCAGAAACCCGATCAACGAGGCCGCCATCACCGCGCCCAGCACCCCCGGCAGGCCGCCGCCGCCCTCGCTGCTGAGAATCGCGCCCATGGTGGCCACGCCGGCAAACGAAACGCCCTGTACCAGCGGCAACTGGCAACCGAAGAACGGCAGGCCCAGGGTCTGCAGCAGGGTCGCCAAGCCACCGGCAAACAGCGATGCGGCAATCAGCAGGCCGATGTCGGCCGGGCCCAGGCCGGCCGCCTGGCCGAGAATCAGCGGTACCGCGACGATACCGCCGTACATGGTGAGTACGTGTTGCAGCCCGTACGCCAGGTTGGCGCCGAGCCCCAGGTTCTCGTCTTCAGGACGTGATGCCGTGGACGTGTCGGGGGAGGACGTAGTCATGGGAGCAGGTTCTCTGTTTTATTGTTGTGGCGCTACTGTAGACAACTCGTGCCATTCATTGCCAGAACAATTGTATACAATTTTTAGATTGGCACAGGAACAGTCAGGTCATTGGTTTGGGTGCAGGCGTGGATGCAGTTATCGTTCCAACACGCAGCACCAGGCCCGCCAGGGCTGGGTCCGGTGGCATGAACGGCTGTTTGAAAGCTGTCTGGGTGGACAGGAAGGCGGGGCGGGGTCAGGTCGGTAGCGGGCTAAAAGATTTCAAATGTCGATGAGTTGATGGAATTCGCGCTCCAGTTCGGTGCGATCGGCCAGGTTGAGCTCCACCAGGCGGCACAGGTGCTCCAGCGAATCGAGGTCGATGTGCTCGCAGATAAACCCCAGCTGGGTGTCGTCGACATGGCGCAGTTCCACCGTCATGGTGACAAACGCCTCTTCACCCAGGCGTATCTGCGCAGCGAACGGCCGCTCGAGGTCGGCGTCCCAGGCCTTGGGCGCCTCGATCAGCAGGCCCTTGAGCGACAGGTCGAGCAGGTTGACCGGCCAGCGTCGTTCGCCCTGGAGCAGTTCGGTCGGTGCATCGAAGGGTATGCGCTGGAAGCGCCGGCGTTCTGGGTGATCGCTCATGGTGGAGGCCCTTTGCAGTAGAACCTGGCTGGAACCTGACTGACTATAGCTCAGGGCTTGCCAGCATGATCGCGAACGCGCATAACGAGACTGTGGGCGGGCCTGCAGGCTCTAGACCAAAGCAAGTATGGCAATGCGCCAAGACTCGCCCTAGACTCGATGGGCGGTCTTTCATATCCACTAGCTGGAAGCAAACCATGAACAACAATAATAGCCTGCTACGCCATATACCGTGGCTGCTGCTGGCAGTCCTGGGGGCCTGTGCGCTGGGTGTGGTTGCCCTGCGCCGTGGCGAAGCGATCAACGCCTTGTGGATTGTGGTTGCCTCGGTAGCCCTCTACCTGGTCGCCTACCGTTACTACAGTCTGTTCATCGCCACCAAGGTGATGCAGCTGGACCCGCGCCGGGCCACCCCGGCGGTGCTCAACAACGATGGTCTGGACTACGTGCCGACCAACAAGCACATCCTGTTCGGTCACCACTTCGCGGCCATCGCCGGCGCTGGCCCGCTGGTGGGCCCGGTACTGGCTGCGCAGATGGGCTATCTGCCCGGTACGCTCTGGCTGATCGCCGGCGTGGTACTGGCCGGTGCAGTGCAGGACTTCATGATCCTGTTCCTGTCCACCCGCCGCAACGGTCGCTCGCTGGGCGACATGGTGCGTGAGGAAATGGGCCGCATTCCGGGCACCATCGCCCTGTTCGGCTGCTTCCTGATCATGATCATCATCCTTGCGGTGCTGGCGCTGATCGTGGTCAAGGCCCTGGCCGAAAGCCCATGGGGCATGTTCACGGTGATGGCGACCATCCCCATCGCGATGTTCATGGGCGTGTACATGCGTTATATCCGCCCGGGCCGCATCGGCGAGATCTCGCTGATCGGTGTGGTGCTGCTGTTGCTGTCCATCTGGCTGGGGGGCCTGGTGGCCGCCGATCCGGTGTGGGGCCCAGCGTTCACCTTCACCGGCGTGCAGATCACCTGGATGCTGGTGGGCTATGGCTTCGTCGCCGCCGTGCTGCCGGTATGGCTGGTGCTGGCGCCGCGTGACTACCTCTCTACCTTCCTCAAGATCGGTACCATCATTGCCCTGGCCATCGGCATCCTGGTGCTGGCGCCCGAGCTGAAGATGCCGGCGCTGACCCAGTTCACTGACGGCACCGGCCCGGTGTGGAAGGGCACCCTGTTCCCGTTCCTGTTCATTACCATCGCCTGTGGCGCGGTATCGGGTTTCCATGCGCTGATCTCCTCGGGCACCACGCCCAAGCTGCTGGACAACGAAGTCAACGCCCGCTACATCGGCTATGGCGGCATGCTGATGGAGTCGTTCGTCGCGATCATGGCCATGGTTGCCGCCTCGGTGATCGAGCCGGGCGTGTACTTCGCCATGAACAGCCCGGCCGCGGTGGTCGGTGCCGACGTGGTGTCGGTGGCGCAGACAGTCAGCAGTTGGGGCTTTGCCATCACCCCCGAGCAGCTCGAGGCGGTCGCCCGGGACATCGGCGAGCACACCGTGCTGGCCCGTGCCGGTGGTGCGCCGACCCTGGCGGTGGGTATCGCGCAGATCCTGCACCAGGTACTACCGGGTGAAAACACCATGGCGTTCTGGTACCACTTCGCGATCCTGTTCGAAGCCCTGTTCATCCTCACTGCGGTAGACGCCGGTACGCGTGCCGGGCGCTTCATGCTGCAGGACCTGCTGGGCTCGTTCGTGCCGGCGCTCAAGCGCACCGAGTCGTGGGGCGCCAACCTGCTCGCCACCGCCGGCTGTGTGGCGTTGTGGGGCTACCTGCTGTACCAGGGCGTGATCGACCCGCTGGGTGGCATCAACACCTTGTGGCCGCTGTTCGGCATCTCCAACCAGATGCTGGCCGGTATCGCGCTGATGCTCGGCACCGTGGTGCTGATCAAGATGAAGCGCCAGCAGTACATGTGGGTCACCCTGGTGCCGGCGGTATGGCTGCTGATCTGCACCACCACCGCAGGCTTCATCAAGCTGTTCGACCCGAACCCGGCGGTGGGCTTCCTGGCCCTGGCCAACAAGTACAGCGCGGCGCTGGACGCCGGTCAGGTACTGGCCCCGGCCAAGGACATCGCGCAGATGCAGCACGTGATCTTCAACGCGTACACCAACGCGACGCTGACCGCGCTGTTCCTGTTCGTGGTGTTCAGCATCCTGTTCTTCGCGCTCAAGGTCGGTATCCGCGCCTTGAACAAGAAAGAACGTACCGACAAGGAATCGCCGTTCCAGGCCTTGCCGGACGCGTAAACCAAGAGGATTGCAGACATGTTCAACGATCTCGGTCGACTGGGTAAGTACCTGGGGCAGGCAGCCCGCCTGATGGTCGGCATGCCCGACTACGACAATTACGTCGAGCATATGCAAACCCGGCACCCCGACCTGCCGCCGATGACCTACGAGGAGTTCTTCCGGGAACGCCAGGAGGCGCGCTACGGCGGCAAGGGCGGGCCCAAGTGCTGTTGAAAGACGGCACCGCCCGCGTGTGACAAACCTGTGGGAGCCCGGGCAGCCGGGCTCCCACAGTCATTTCAGTGTTCAGGAGATTTTCCGTGCAACCCATTCCCGTCACCGTGCTCAGCGGTTTTCTGGGGGCCGGCAAGACCACCTTGCTGCGTCACCTGCTCAAGGCCGAGCACGGCCTGAAAATCGCCGTGATCGAAAACGAGTTCAGCGACGCCGGCATCGACACCCAACTGCTGGGCGACGAACCGGTGCAGGTCATGACCCTGGCCAACGGCTGCGTGTGCTGCACCATCCACACCGACCTGACCAAGGCGCTGTTCCTGCTGCTGGAGCGTCTGGACAGCGGCGAAATCGCCTTTGACCGGCTGGTGATCGAGTGCACCGGCCTGGCCGACCCGGCACCGGTGGCGCAGACCTTCTTCATCGACGAAGAGCTGCGCGAGCGCTACATCCTCGACGGCATCATCACCCTGGTGGATGCCGCGCATGCCGACCTGCACCTGACCCAGACCATCGCCCAGGCCCAGGTCGGGTTTGCCGATCGCCTGCTGGTGAGCAAGACCGACCTGGTCGATGCGGCCGCGTTCGAGGCTTTGAGCCAGCGCCTGGCGCGGATCAACCGACGTGCGCCGATCCGTGTGGTGGACAACGGCAGGATCGACCTGGCCGAGCTGCTGGATGTGCGCGGGTTCAACCTCAACGCCAGCCTCAACCTGCGGCCTGTTGTGGCGGCGGGCAACAGCCTGGACCGGATCTCCAGCATGGTGCTGCGTACCGATGTGCCGCTGGATATCGACCGGCTGAGCGAGTTCATGAACCAATTGCTGGAGGCCCATGGCAAGCAGCTGTTGCGCTACAAGGGCGTGTTGAACATTGCTGGCGAGGATCGGCGGCTGGTGTTTCAGGGCGTGCTGAAGCTCTATGGCTTCGACTGGGATACCGAGTGGGTCGAAGGCGAACAGCGCGAGAGTGTGATGGTGTTCATTGCCGATGACCTGCCCGAGGCGAAGATTCGCGAGGGGTTCGAGGCCTTGAGCCGTCAGTAGGGCGCCTTCGCCAGCAAGGCTGGCTCCTACAGGGTGGGACAGCACCCACAAAAAAGCCCGGCTGGGAGCCGGGCTTTTTCACATCAGGTACCTGCGATCAGTTGCCGTACACCGGCAGCTTGGCGCAGATGGCCTTGACCTTCTCGCGAACGGCGTCGATCACCGCTTCGTTGTTCAGGTCGTCCAGGATGTCGCAGATCCAGCCCGCCAGTTCCTTGCACTCTGCTTCCTTGAAGCCGCGAGTGGTCACGGCCGGGGTGCCGAAGCGCAGGCCGGAAGTGACGAACGGGGAGCGTGGGTCGTTTGGCACGGAGTTCTTGTTGACGGTGATGAAGGCTTTGCCCAGGGCAGCGTCTGCGTCCTTGCCGGAGATTTCCTGCTTGATCAGCGACAGCAGGAACAGGTGGTTTTCAGTACCGCCCGACACCACGTCGAAGCCGCGCTCGATGAACACGCCGGCCATGGCCTGGGCGTTCTTCACCACTTGCTGCTGGTAGGCCTTGAACTCAGGCTGCAGCGCTTCCTTGAAGCAGATCGCCTTGGCCGCGATCACGTGCTCCAGCGGGCCGCCCTGGGCGCCCGGGAATACGGCGGAATTCAACTTCTTCTCGATGTCGGCGTTGGCACGGGCCAGGATCAGGCCGCCACGTGGACCGCGCAGGGTCTTGTGGGTGGTGGTGGTGACCACGTCGGCGAACGGTACCGGGTTCGGGTACACGCCAGCGGCGACCAGGCCAGCCACGTGGGCCATGTCGACGAACAGGTAGGCACCGACCTTGTCGGCGATTTCGCGGAAGCGCGGGAAGTCCAGCACCTGCGAGTAGGCCGAGAAACCGGCCACGATCATTTTCGGCTTGTGCTCGACGGCCAGGCGCTCGACTTCGTCGTAGTCGATCAGGCCGTTGGCGTCGATGCCGTACTGGATGGCGTTGTACAGCTTGCCCGAGGACGACACGGCTGCGCCGTGGGTCAGGTGGCCGCCGTGGGCCAGGCTCATGCCCAGGATGGTGTCACCGGCCGACAGCAGGGCCAGGTAGACGGCAGCGTTGGCCTGGGAACCGGCGTGCGGCTGCACGTTGGCGTAGTCGGCGCCGAACAGCTGCTTGGCGCGGTCGATGGCCAGTTGCTCGACCACGTCGACGTATTCGCAGCCACCGTAGTAGCGCTTGCCCGGGTAGCCTTCGGCGTACTTGTTGGTCAGTACCGAGCCTTGAGCTTCCATCACCGCAGGGCTGGTGTAGTTTTCCGAAGCGATCAGCTCAATGTGCTCTTCCTGGCGCTGAGCTTCTTGCTCCATGGCGGCAAAGAGATCGGCGTCGTACTTGGCAATGGTCAAATCACGGCTGAACATGGCGGTCCTCAAGGATCGTGCTGAAATAGGCGGGCATTCTACCTCATCGGCTTTTGTCTGGCATATGAAAGGGCATCATGTCGCAGACAAGCGGGGCTCATTCAGGCTCGGTGTGAACTTATCGCGAGTCAAGCCCGCTCCCACAGGTCCGGTATCCGCTCTCGGGGGCCGAGAACATCCTGTGGGAGCGGGCTTGACCCGCGATGCGTCATTCGAACATGAACAACGTTTCGTTGCTGAACTGCGCCTCGAACTGGTTGGCCGGCATCGGCCGCCCGAACAGGTAGCCCTGCACCTCGTCGCAACCGTGCTCGCGCAGAAACTCCAGTTGCTCATGGGTCTCCACACCCTCGGCGATCACCGCCAGGTTCAGGCTGTGGGCCATGGCGATGATGGCGCGGGCGATCTGCGCATCCTGCTCGCCCTCGGGCAGACCGTCGACAAATGTGCGGTCGATCTTGAGCACGTCGATGGGGAACTGCTTGAGGTAGTTGAGCGACGAGTAGCCGGTGCCGAAGTCGTCCACCGCAATGCTCAGCCCCAGATTCTTCAGGCTGTCGAGGATCACCATCGCCTCGTTGACCTCGCGCATCAGGATGCTTTCGGTCAGTTCCAGCTCCAGGCACGCCGGCGGCAGCCCGGTATCGGCCAGGATGGTGGCGATGCGCGTGCCCAGTTGGCCATCGGAGAACTGGCGCGCCGAAATGTTCACCGACACCTTCGGCACTCGCACCTTGGCCTGGTGCCAGGCCTTGAGCTGGCGGCAGGCTTCGCTGATGACCCAGTCGCCCACGTCCACCACCAGCCCCAGCTCCTCGATCACCGGGATGAAGTCGCCCGGCGGCACCAGCCCGCGGCGCGGGTGGCGCCAGCGCAGCAGGGCCTCGGCACCGGTCAGGCGCTTGCCGTCGCCGCTGAACTGCGGCTGGTAGTAGAGGATGAATTCGTTCTGCTCCAGCGCATGACGCAGGTCGCTTTCCAGCTCCAGGCGCTCCAGCGCACTGGCGTTCATGTCGGCCTGGTAGAACTGGAAGTTGTTCTTGCCGCGCTCCTTGGCGTGGTACATCGCGGTGTCGGCGTTCTTCATCAGCTGGCTCAGCTCGCTGCCGTCCTGCGGGCTGAGGGCGATGCCGATGCTGGCAGTGACGAAGAACTCGCGGTTCTCCAGCACGAACGGTCGCACCAGGCTGCCCAGGATCTGCTCGGCCACGTGGATCGCGCGGTTGAGCGCGATTTCGCGGGTGGCCTTGGGTTGCAGCAGCAAGGTGAATTCGTCGCCGCCCATGCGTGCCACGGTGTCGTCGTCGTGTACGCAGTCGAGCAGGCGTTCGGCCATGTCCTTGAGCATGCGATCGCCCGCGGCATGCCCCAGGGAGTCGTTGATCGGCTTGAAACGGTCCAGGTCCAGGAACATCAGCACCACCCAGGCCTTCTGCCGCTCGGCCTGCTGCAGCGCGGTGTGCAGGCGGTCCTGGAACAGCGTGCGGTTGGGCAGGTGGGTCAGGGCATCGTAGTAGGCCAGGCGGTGAATGCGCTGTTCGCTGGCCTTGCGCTCGCTGATGTCGGTGAAGAAGCATACGTAGCTGGCCAGGTCACCCTCGTCGTCGAGTACCGCGGTGATGCCGACCCACGCCGGGTAGTGCTCGCCGCTGCGGCGCTTGAGCCAGACCTCGCCTTCCCAGGTGCCGCGCTGGTGCAGTTGCTTGAGCACGTAGTTGAGGTGGGCTTCCTGCTGTTCGTCGACGGTGAGCAGGCTCGGCAACTGGTCGAGCACGTCGCTCACCGCGTAGCCGCTGACCCGGCTGAAGGCTTCGTTGGCCTGCACGATGTAGCCGGCCGGGTCGGTGATCAGGATCGCCGAGGTGGAATGCTCGAACACCGTGGCGGCCATGCGCAGGTCTTTCTCGGCGCGGCGTTGCTGGCTGATGTCGCGGCCGACGCCCAGGATGCCCTCGAAATGGTTGTGCTCGTCCCACACCAGTACCACGCGCAGCTCGATCGGGATCTTGCGGCCGTCGGCGCGCAGACAGTCGAACAGGAACAGCTGGGTGGTCACCTCGGTGCGCAGGCGTTCCAGCGCGGCGGGTTCCTCGAGGGCCCGCTTGACCCGTTCGAACAGGGTGAACACGCCGGTCAGCTGCGCCGGGTTGGCAATGGTCGACTGCCAGCCGTTGGCGAAGATCCACGGCACGTCGTAGCCCAGTACCGTCTGCACCGAAGGGCTGACGTAGTTGAGCTGCAACTGCGGGTCGGTGGAGAAGATCACGTCGCTGATGCTCTCGGCGAGCATGCGGTAGCGCTGCTCGCTGTCGCGCAGCGACTCGCTCGCCTCGATCTGGTCGGTGACGTCCTTGCCCACCCCGATGATGCGCAGCACCGTGCCGTCAGGGTCGCGGGTAAGGGCCTGTTCGCGAATGTCGTAGCGTCGCCAGCTCTGGTCGTGGTGAAGAAAACGCAGTTGGCAATGCAACTGCTCCACATAGCCGCTCTGGCGCTGCTGCTGGCGCATCTGGCGAAACAGCTCGGCGTCCTGCGGGTGCAGCAGCACTTCCCAGAAGTACTCTCCCATCTGCGCCAGCTCGCTGCGCGAATAGCCCAGGGTCTGGCCCAGGTGGCGGTTGCTGAAGATCATGCGCAGGCTGTGCACATCCTGCACGTACAGCTGGTCGGGCACGGTGCGCACCACGTCCGACCAGAAGCTTTCGCGCTCCAGCAGCGACAGCTCCACGCGCTTGCGGCTGGTGATATCGCTGATGCTCAGGATCACGGCCTGGTAGTCACGCCGTGCCTGGGGGAAGCGCACCATTAGCCACAGGTGCTGGTCCTGGCCCTGGGGGTCGCTGAGCCGCACTTCCAGCTCCAGCAGGCGCAGGTCCTGCACCACTGCCTCGACCAACTGCATGCCCACCCCGTCGGCGCCCGGCGAGTGGCCTTCGATCAGGCGCTGCCAGGCGCTCTCGCAGCAGCCGGCGCCCAGCAGTTGCAGGGCCACCTGATTGACTTCGGTAACCTTCAGCTCGTCCAGCAGGCTGTGGCGCAGCGATACATCCTGGGCCAGGCGCTGGGCCAGCTCGGCTGTGCTGCGCAGGCGCAGGCGTTCCAGCAGTTCGGTCAGCCCCGACAGGTCGAGTACGCACAAGGCCACGCCCGTGCCTTCGAAGATGTCCTGATAGCGTCGCCGACCTTCCTGCAGGGCGCGGTGACGGCGGCGCATGCTGATCAGCGCCAGCAGCGGGATCAGCGCGCACACCAGGCCCAGCACGCACTTGCCGATCAAGGCCGGCAGCAGTTGCTGGCGGCTGTAGGCGGCATCGAACAGGCCGCGCAGTTGCCAGTCGCTGTTGTCCAGGTACGCCAGCAGCACGCTTTGCGGCGGCTCGATGCTGGCGTCGCGCGCATCGAGCGGCGGCGCGTGGCGATCGATGACCTGAGCCGTGCGGCTGTTTTCCAGCAGCCACAGAGGTGGCGCGGCGTGGTCCAGGGGTTGGCTCAGTTGCTGGTAGTACTCCGGGGCCAGGCGCAGCAGCCAATAGCCACGGGTGTCACTGTCGGGGTGCTGCAGCAGCAGGTAGACCAGGCTGTTGTCGTCGCTGTTGCTGAAGTAGTACGGGCGCTCCTGGCCCAGGTGCAGCAGCTCCTGGAGCGCCTTGCGGTCGGCACTGATGCCCGCGCTGTCGCGCAGCAACGCGCCCTGGGCGTCCACCCACACCAGGCTGCGCAGGGCGGGCAGGCGTGCGTGCAGGTGTTCGAGCAGCGGCGGCAGGTCGGTGACGGCCGGTGCGGCAGGGTAGGGTTGCAGCAGGGTGAGGGCTTTTTGCGCGTTCAATGCCAGGCTCAGGTTGAGCTGGCTGGCCAGTTCGGCACTTGCATCCAGGCTCTGCTGGCGGCGATCGGCCTGGGTATGGCGGAACTGCTCGAACACCTGCCAGAACAGCAGCGCGAGCAACAGCAGCACCAGGATGGCCAACGCGCCTTTGAGCGAGCCACGTAAGGGCGAACCGGACGCACTCGTGGCTTTGCGCGGGGATGAAGGCTGAGTCAGATTGGTCAAACGCTGTTCCTGCGTGAGGCTGTGGCAGGTGATCGCTACGCAGCGACAAGCGGCGCAGTGTGCGGTAGTCCTGTCGCATCCCGGTTCCAGGCGCGCACTATAAGCTGCACGCCCGAAGGGCGGCTAGCATGCCTTGAAGTGTGGCAAAGTGCCAGTCCTGTTCGTCAGCGGAATGGTTTCCTGCTTTTTGATACAAATTGCACACGCTGTGTTGATTGCAATGTGCCATTTCCCTATCTAGGATGTGCCCCCTCACTTAAGGCAGCGAACCCACGGATGGGTGTTTGACGCTGTTTTGGTAGGCCCCGTGCCGCCTGGGCGTTTTCGGCCGGCGCGGGGCCTGCAGTCCAACTACAGGCCAAGGATGTCCTACTCAAGCAAGTTGCACGCTCGTTACCACGAGGTTGCCCGGCAGGCTGTATCACCAGACTGTTTTGCGGGCGAGGACGTGCGTTTTTCCAGTGAGTACGAAGCACTGGAAGGCGAGTTGAACAAGGCTCAGTCCGTTCACGAGAGCGGCCAGATCGACTGGCTCCGCGTGCTCGAGAACAGCGAGACGCTGCTGCGCACACAGTCCAAGGACCTGCGGGTTGCCGCCTGGTTGACGTGGGCGTTGTATCAACGCGAATCCTTCCCGGGCCTGCTGGCCGGCGTGGGGCTGTTGCAGCACCTGTGCGAGCAGCACTGGGCGCAGGTGCACCCGGCCAAGCCGCGCACGCGGGCCGCGGCCATCGGCTGGCTGGTGCCGCGCCTGGAGCAGGTACTGGGTGAAAACGTCGCGATCAAGGAGCAACTGGCGCTGTTCCGCCGCCTGGTCGACAGCCTGCAGGCGCTCGATGCAGCCCTGACCACGCACCTGGGCGATGAGGCGCCGCTGTTGCTGCCGTTGTGCCGACGCCTGTCGAGCATGGTGCAACGTGCTGCCGACAATCAGCCCGAACCTGGTGCTGTGGGCGCGGTCGTGGCCCAGGTCAAGCAGGCCGCCACCCAGTTGCTCACCCCCGGCGCGCCCGTCGACAGCGAAAAAGACGCGCACAAGGTGTTACGCACCCTGCAGGATGGCGCTCGACCGTTATCGAACTGGTGGCTCAAGCAGAAGGCCACCGACGTGCGCGCCTTGCGCCTCAACCGCACGCTGCTGTGGTTGCAGATCGACGCGGTGCCCGAGCGCAATGCCGAACAGGTGACCGTGCTGCGCGGGTTGCCGGTCGACCGCCTGAAGATCTACCAGGAACGCTTTGCCAACGGCCAGTACGCCGACCTGCTGATGGAGCTCGAGGCCAGCCTGGCCAAGTCGCCGTTCTGGTTCGACGGCCAGCGCATGGTCTGGGAGTGCCTGCTGGAACTCAACGCCGAGCAGGGCATGCGCGAGGTGGAGTTCCACTTCGCGCAACTGCTGCAGCGCCTGCCCGGGGTGGTGGAGCTGCGCTTTCATGACGGCACGCCGTTTGCCGACCCGGCGACGCGGGGCTGGATCAACGCCAGCGTCATGCCGCACCTGCAGAGCACCAGCGCACCGCGCAAGGTCGAGACCGACCTCGCGACCAGCCTGCCACCCTGGGAGCTGGCCCTGGAGGCGGTGCTGCCCGTGCTGCGCAAGGACGGCCTCAAGCCTGCCGTGCAGATACTCAAGCAGGGCATGCAGGCGGCTCAAGGCGGGCGTGTGCGCTTTTTCTGGCAGCTCAGCCAGGCGCGGCTGTGCTTTCTGGCCAAGAAGTACGAACTGGCCAAGACCCAGCTCGAAGCCCTCGATCACGAACTGCAACAGGCCGGCCTGCATCAGTGGGAGCCGGACCTGGCACTGGAAGTACTGCGTCTGCTGCACAGCTGTTGTGAGCTGCTGCCGCAGAACCACGCCGTGCGCGAACGCAAGGATGAGGTTTATCGCAGGCTGTGCCACCTCGACCTCGAAGTGGTACTCGACTAGGCCCCCGGGCCGCAAACGCAAGGAGAAAAGCCATGGCCAAAGAAGGCTCGGTAGCCCCCAAGGAACGCATCAACGTCACGTTCAAACCTGCCACGGGCGGTGCCCAGGAAGAAATCGAACTGCCCTTGAAGCTGCTCGCGATCGGTGACTACACCCAGCGTCCGGACGAACGCAAGGTAGAGGACCGCAAGCCCATCAGCATCGACAAGATGACGTTTGACGAAGTGCTCGCCAAGCAGGAGTTGAGCCTGACCCTCAGCGTGCCCAACCGCCTGCAGGACGACGAAAGCGCCAGCGATGAGCTGGGCATCAGCCTGCGGGTCAACTCCATGAAGGACTTCAACCCGGCCAGCCTGGTCGAGCAGGTGCCAGAGCTCAAGAAGCTGATGGAACTGCGCGATGCGCTGGTGGCACTCAAGGGCCCGCTGGGCAACGCACCGGCTTTTCGCAAGGCCATCGAAGGCGTGCTCGCCGACGATGAGTCGCGCACCCGCGTACTCGGCGAACTGGGCCTGAGCGCCACGCCGACCACCGACGCTTGAGCCTCCCCCGTCAAGGAAGAACACCATGAGCACCAGCGCAGCACAGCAAACCAGCAGCACCGATGGCGAGTACAGCATTCTCGACAACATCATCGCGCAAACCCGCCTGACGCCCGACGATGAAGCCTATGACATTGCCAAGCGCGGCGTGTCGGCCTTCATCGAAGAGCTGCTCAAGCCGCACAACGACGGCGAACCGGTCAAGAAGGCCATGGTCGACCGCATGATCGCCGAGATCGATGCCAAGCTCAGCCGCCAGATGGACGCGATTCTCCACCACCCCGACTTCCAGTCGCTGGAGTCGGCCTGGCGTGGCCTGCAGTTGCTGGTCGACCGCACCAACTTTCGCGAAAACATCAAGATCGAAATTCTCAACGTCTCCAAGCAGGACCTGCTGGACGACTTCGAGGACTCGCCCGAAGTCATGCAGGCCGGTCTCTACAAGCACATCTATACCGCAGAGTACGGCCAGTTCGGTGGCCAGCCGGTGGGCGCGATCATCGCCAACTACTTCATGTCGCCCAGCTCCCCCGACGTCAAGCTGATGCAGTACGTCTCCAGCGTTGCGTGCATGTCCCATGCGCCGTTCATCGCCGCTGCCGGTCCGAAGTTCTTCGGCCTCGAAAGCTTCACCGGCCTGCCGGACCTCAAGGATCTCAAGGACCACTTCGAAGGCCCGCAGTTTGCCAAGTGGCAGAGCTTTCGCCAGTCCGAGGACGCGCGCTACATCGGCCTCACCGTGCCGCGCTTCCTGCTGCGCAACCCTTATGACCCGGAGGAAAACCCGGTCAAGTCGTTCGTCTACAAGGAAACCGTGGCCAACAGCCACGAGCACTACCTGTGGGGCAACACCGCCTATGCGTTCGGCACCAAGCTGACCGACAGCTTCGCCAAGTTCCGCTGGTGCCCGAACATCATCGGCCCGCAGAGCGGTGGCGCGGTGGAAGACCTGCCGCTGCACCACTTCGAAAGCATGGGCGAGATCGAGACCAAGATCCCCACCGAAGTGCTGGTGTCGGACCGTCGCGAGTACGAGCTGGCCGAGGAAGGCTTCATCTCCCTGACCATGCGCAAGGGCAGTGACAACGCCGCCTTCTTCTCCGCCAGTTCGGTGCAGAAACCCAAGTTCTTCGGCATCAGCGCCGAGGGCAAGGCCGCCGAGCTGAACTACAAGCTCGGTACCCAGCTGCCGTACATGATGATCGTCAACCGCCTGGCCCACTACCTCAAGGTACTGCAGCGCGAGCAGCTGGGCTCGTGGAAGGAGCGCACCGACCTGGAGCTGGAACTCAACAAGTGGATCCGCCAGTACGTGGCCGACCAGGAGAACCCGAGCGCCGAGGTGCGTGGGCGTCGTCCGCTGCGCGCGGCCCAGATCATCGTCAGCGATGTGGAAGGGGAGCCGGGCTGGTACCGGGTCAGCCTCAACGTGCGCCCGCACTTCAAGTACATGGGCGCCGACTTCACCCTGTCGCTGGTCGGCAAGCTGGATAAAGAGTAAGCGGGGGCGCGTACATGAGCGGATATGGCAGCCTTTTCGAGCGTCTGGGCGGCGAAGCCGACAAGCGTCGCGGCTGGAGCCGCGAGAGGGCTGCCATGACCTCGGTGGCGGTGCACCTGGGCAAGATGCTCAGTACCCGTGCGGGCAGCGTGCAGACGCTGCCCGATTACGGGCTGGCAGACCTCAATGACATGCGCCTGAGCCTGCATGACGCGCTGAGCCAGGCGCGTCAGGCCATCGAGCAGTTCATCGAAGCCTACGAACCGCGCCTGACCAATGTGCGCGTGGTGTCGCTGCCGCGTGATCACGATCAGCTCAAGCTGGCTTTCAGCATCGAAGGCCTGCTTGAGCTGGACGGGATCAAGCGTCAGGTCAGTTTTTCCGCGCGCCTGGAGGGCGGCGGGCAGGTGCAGGTCAACTGAGACGCGCACCGCGCTGTCGTCTCGCGAACAGGACGTTCCTGAGCATGCAAAACAGGTAACCGAGCATGTCCTTCAATCATTACTACCAGAGCGAGCTCACCGCGTTGCGCCAGCTGGGGCGACGCTTTGCCGAGCGCAGCCCGGCCCTGGCGCCGTTTCTGGGGCAGGCCGGGCGCGACCCGGACGTGGAGCGGCTGCTCGAGGGCTTTGCCTTCCTCACCGGGCGCCTGCGCCAGAAGCTCGATGACGAACTGCCCGAGCTGAGCCATTCGCTGATGCAGTTGCTGTGGCCCAACTACATGCGCCCGCTGCCGGCGTTCAGCATCCTGCAGTTCGACCCGCTGGGCCAGTCCGGCCCGCCCTTGCGGGTGGCGCGCGATACACCGGTCGAGAGCCAGCCGATCGATGAGGTGCGCTGCCGTTTTCGCACCTGCTACCCCACCGATGTCATGGCCCTGGACCTCACCGCGCTCAATTACTCGGTAAAGGGTGATGGGGCGCTGCTCAGCCTGCGCCTGGAGATGAGCTGCGACGGGCATGTCGGCGAGCTGGAACTGAGCCGCCTGCGCCTGCACCTGGCAGGCGAGCGCTATATCAGCCAGATGCTCTACCTGTGCCTGCTGCGCAACGTGGAAGGCATCGAGCTGGTGCCACTGGGGGGCGATGGCAAGCCGCTGGTGCGCGCCAGTGGCGAGAACGTGACAGTGCGCCTGGCTGGCAACCGTATCCAGCCGGTCGGCTTCGCCGAGGAAGAGGCGCTGATTCCCTACCCGCTGAACACCTTTCGCGGTTACCGCTACCTGCAGGAGTACTTCGCCTTCCAGGACAAGTTCCTGTTCGTCGACCTCGACGGCCTGGAGGCACTCAAGTCCCTGGGCACGGAAACCCTCAAGCAGATGCGTGGGCTGGAGATACGTTTCGACATCCGCAGGGGCGGTATCCAGCGCATGCGCCCCACGCTGGACAACGTCAAGCTGTACTGCACCCCTATCGCCAACCTGTTCCAGCACGATGCCCTGCCGATTCGCCTGGATGGCAAGCAGGACGAATACCTGCTGCTGCCCGCCGAGTACGACCTGGAGAACTGCGGGGTGTTCTCGGTGCACAGCGTGACCGGCTGGAAGCCCGGCGGCGTGGGCTACCAGGCCTATGTGCCGTTCGAGTCGTTCGAGCACGACCCCAGTTTCGACGTGCCGCAGACCAGCCCGCACTACAGCATTCGCCAGCGCTCCTCGCTGTTGCATGACGGCCTGGACACCTACCTGAGCTTCGGAATACGCGATACCCGCACCCACGAGACGCTGTCCATCGAGCTCACCTGCACCAACCAGAACCTGCCGCGCCGGCTCAAGCTGGGTGATATCGACCAGCCGTCCGAGCAGACCCCGGAGTTTCTCACCTTCCGCAACATCACCCCGGTCACGGCCAGCTACGCACCGCCCCTGAACCGGGACTTCCTGTGGAAGCTGATCAGCAACATGTCGCTCAACTACCTGTCGCTGGCCAACGTCGATGCGCTCAAGGTGATCCTGGAAACCTACGACTTGCCGCGCTACTACGACCAACATGCCGAGAAGGTCAGCAAGCGCCTGCTCGGCGGGCTCAAGTCGATCCGTCACGAGCATGTCGACCGACTGCATCGCGGCCTGCCCCTGCGCGGGCTGCGCACCGAACTGACCATCGACCCGCAAGGCTACATCGGCGAAGGCGACCTGTTCGTGTTCGCCTCGGTGCTCAACGAGTTCTTTGCCCTTTATGCCAGCCTCAACTCGTACCACGAGTTGCGGGTCAGAAGTACCCAGGGAGAGGTGTACCAATGGACACCACGTATGGGCCTGCAGCCCCTGCTTTGAGCGGGCTGAGCCACGCAATACGCGAGTACTCGCTGTTTCAGGCCGTGCTGCTGGTCATCGACCGGCTGCGCGAGTTCCATCCGCACCTGAGCGAAGAGGAACTGTACGACCAGCTGGAGTTCCAGGCCAATCCGAGCCTGGGCTTTCCGGGCAGCGACGTCGATCGCGTCGAGTTCTTCGACGACCGCGGGCAGATGCGTGCACGCCTGCGTTTCAACCTGATCGGCCTGTGCGGCGCCAGCTCGCCGCTGCCGGCGTTCTACGTGGAGCAGGCGCTGGGCGATGGCGAGGACGGCAACACGACCCGGCAGTTTCTCGACGTGTTCCACCATCGGCTACAGCGCCTGATGCTGCCCATCTGGCGCAAGTACCGTTATCGCGCACGCTTCCAGAGCGGGGCGATGGACCCATTCTCGGCGCAGCTGTTCGCCCTGATCGGGCTGGGTGGCGAGCACATTCGCGAGGCCCGCGAATTGAACTGGAAGCGCCTGTTGCCCTACCTGGGCCTGCTGAGCCTGCGCGCCCACTCGGCGGCATTGATCGAGGCGGTGCTGCGCTACTACTTCAAGCATGCGCAGCTGGTCATCGAGCAGTGCATCGAACGTCGCGTGGTCATCCTGCAGGAGCAGTGCAATCGCCTGGGGCGCGCCAACAGCCTGCTGGGCGAGGACGTGGTGCTGGGCGAGCGGGTGCGTGATCGCAACGGCAAGTTCCGCATCCACATCACCCAGCTCGACTGGCAGCGCTTTCACGAATTCCTGCCGATCGGCTTCGGCTATCAGCCGCTGTGTGCCCTGGTGCGTTTCACCCTGCGCGACCCGCTGGACTACGACATCCGCCTGGTGCTGCGCCAGGAAGAGATTCGCGAGCTGCGTATCGGCCAGGACAACGCCTGCCGTCTGGGATGGACGAGTTGGCTCGGTCACGAACGCGCCGATGGCGTGGTGACCCTGGGAAGCAAAATTCATTAAGGACCGATGGACATGATCACCGTAGACCTGCAACAACTCATCCAGGCGCTGGACGCCGACACCCGTCGTGACCTGGAGCGCTGCGCCGAACGTTGCGTGGCACGTGGCGGCAGCAGGATCCTGGTCGAGGACCTGCTGCTGGAATTGCTCGATTGCCCCGAAGGCCTTCTTGAACGGGCCTTGCACGACGCCGACGTGGCGCCGGGCGAACTGCGCGCCACCCTGCAGGTGCAGCTTGAACACAGCGCTTCGCGCAACCCGGTGTTCGCCCCCGAACTGGTGCAGTGGCTGCAGGATGCGCTGCTGGTGGCCAACCTCGAACTGGGCAGCAGCCAGGTCGAACAGGCTGCGCTGATCCTGGCGCTGCTGCGCAACCCCGTGCGCTATGCCGGCAGCCATTACCAGCCGTTGCTGGCCCGCCTGAACATCGAGCGCCTCAAGGGTTTCGCCCTGGCGTCCCGGCCGGTTGCAGCGCAGGGTGCCGCGGGCGGGCAGGGCGAGTCGATGCTGCAGCGCTTTACCCACAACCTCACGCAGCAGGCCCGCGACGGCCGACTCGACCCGGTACTGTGCCGCGATCAAGCGCTGCGCCAGATGATCGACATCCTTGCCCGGCGGCGCAAGAACAACCCCATCGTGGTGGGCGAGGCCGGTGTGGGCAAGACCGCCATCGTCGAGGGCCTGGCGCTGCGCATTGCCGCCGCCGAAGTGCCGTCGGCACTGCGCGGGGTAGAGCTGCTGGCGCTGGACATGGGCCTGCTGCAGGCCGGCGCCAGCGTCAAGGGCGAGTTCGAGCGACGCCTCAAGGGCGTGATCGACGAGGTCAAGGCCGCGCCCCGACCGGTCATCCTGTTTATCGATGAAGCCCACACCCTGATCGGTGCGGGCGGCAACGCCGGCGGTTCGGATGCGGCCAACCTGCTCAAGCCTGCACTGGCGCGGGGCGAGCTGCGCACCATCGCCGCCACCACCTGGAGCGAGTACAAGAAGTACTTCGAGAAGGACCCGGCCCTGGCCCGGCGCTTTCAGCCGGTACAACTGCACGAGCCGACAGCGGACGAGGCGGTGACCATCCTGCGCGGCCTGGCCCAGGTGTATGAGAAGAGTCACGGTATCTACCTGCGCGATGATGCGGTGGTGGCGGCGGCGCACATGTCGGCGCGCTACCTGGCCGGGCGACAGTTGCCGGACAAGGCGGTCGATGTGCTCGACACCGCCTGTGCCCGGGTGCGCATCAGCCTGGCCGCCGCGCCGCAACGCCTGGAACGCCTGCGTGCCTCGCTGGCCGAGGGCGAGCGGCAGGTGCAGGCGCAGCAGCGCGACGCCGAAGCCGGTGTGGCCATAGACCAAGAGGCGCTGCACCTGTTGCAGGCGCAACTGCGCAGCGACCAGGCCGACCAGCAGGCCGTGCAGGTGCGCTGGGAACAGCAGCGCGCGCTGGCCGAGCAGGTGCTGGACCTGCGCCGGCAGTTGGCCGAAGCCCGCGAGCAGGGCAATGCACGGGATGACGTGGCCGTACTGCAGGCCAGCCTGGAGACCACCCGCAGCCTGCTGGAAGCGGCGCAGGCCGAAGAGCGCCTGGTCAGCTTCGAAGTGTGCCCGCGCCTGGTGGCCGAAGTGATCAGTGCCTGGACCGGCGTGCCGCTGGAGCAACTGGCCCGCGAGCACAACGCCAGGATCATGCGCTTTGCCGAAGACCTGCGTGCGCGTATCCGTGGTCAGGAGCAGGCCGTGCAGGCACTGGACCGGTCGATGCGGGCCAACGCCGCCGGCCTGGCAAAGCCCGATGCGCCGGTCGGGGTGTTCCTGCTGGTGGGGCCCAGTGGCGTGGGCAAGACCGAAACGGCCCTGGCCCTGGCCGACCTGCTGTATGGCGGCGAGCGCTTCATCACCACCATCAACATGTCCGAGTTCCAGGAGAAGCACACCGTGTCGCGGCTGATCGGCGCGCCGCCCGGTTACGTCGGGTATGGCGAGGGCGGCATGCTCACCGAGGCGGTGCGCCAGAAGCCCTATTCCGTGGTGCTGCTGGATGAGGTCGAGAAGGCCGACCCGGACGTGCTGAACCTGTTCTACCAGATCTTCGACAAGGGCGTGGCCAACGACGGCGAGGGGCGCGAAATCGACTTTCGCAACACCCTGATCCTGATGACCTCCAACCTGGCCAGCGAGCAGATCGCGAGCCTTTGCCAAGGCGCCGAACGGCCCTCTGCCGAGCAGCTGGAACAGGCCATACGGCCCGCCTTGAGCAGGCATTTCAAACCGGCCTTGCTGGCGCGCATGCGTGTGGTGCCGTATTACCCGGTGAGCGGCCCGGTGCTGCGCGAGCTGGTCGAGATCAAGTTGCAGCGCTTTGGCCAGCGGCTGCTGCGCCGGCAACTGGGTTTCACCTATGCCCCGGCGCTGGTCGAGCACCTGGCCGAGCGTTGCACCCAGGGCGATAGCGGCGCGCGGCTGATCGACCACCTGCTCGACCTGCACCTGATGCCGCAGGTGGCTGACCGGCTGCTGGCAGCGATGGCGGCCGGGGAGTCGTTGCAGCAGGTGCATGCCACGCTCGATGGCGATACGGGCGTGAGGTGCGAGTTTGCCTGAGGTGGGGGTGATGTTCACCCACGTGCCGCAGCCCTTGCGCTATGCCGAAGCCCTGTTGACGCACTTCGCCAGCCTGTCGCGTACGGGCCGGGAACCCGCGCTGCAGGAGCGCTTCGTGCAGGCGGTGGCCGAGCTCAGCGGTTGCGAGCTCAGTCAGCTGTACCTGCTCGATGCCACCCACACTTCGCTGAGCCTTGCCGCCGAATGGCTGGGCGGGGCCTTGCAGCCGCGTGCTGCCGCCAGCGTGCCGGTGGATTACAACGGCGAGCAACTGCTGCAGTTCGCGCTGTGCCAGAACCGTTCGGTAAGCCTTGCCGACCTGCCCGCCAGCCTGCTCGACACCAGTTTCCTGCCGGTGCTGCACAGCCCCTGGCAGTCGCTGCTGTGCGTACCGCTGCTCAACCCGCAGCAGGCCATCGCCGGCCTGCTGCTGTGTGCCAGCCGTACCAGCGTCGACCTGGGCGGCTTTGCCCAGTCGCTGGGACAGCTGGGGGCGTTCGTGCTGGTGCAAATGGAGTTGCTGCAACGCCTGCACCAGCCCGAGGCGGCGCCGGCGCCGCTGCCCGCCACGCGCGCAGGCGCCACCGACTACGGGCTGATCGGCAACAGCGCCGCGATGCGCCAGGCCTACCAGCTGATCAGCAAGGTGCTGCACAGCCCCTACACCGTCCTGCTGCTGGGCGAGACCGGCACCGGCAAGGAGGTCGTGGCCCGGGCGATTCACGACTACGGCCCGCGCGGTACCCGGCCGTTCGTGGTGCAGAACTGTGCGGCCCTGCCGGAGAACCTGCTGGAGAGTGAACTGTTCGGTTATCGCCGGGGCGCCTTCACCGGCGCATTGCGCGACCGCCCTGGCCTGTTCGATGCCGCCCACGGCGGCACCCTGCTGCTCGACGAGATCGGCGACATGCCGCTGTCGCTGCAGGCCAAGCTGCTGCGCGTGCTGCAGGAGGGCGAGATCCGCCCGCTGGGTTCCAACGACACCCACACCATCGATGTGCGCATCATCGCCGCCACCCACCGCGACCTGGCGGTGCTGGTCAGCGAAGGGCGCTTTCGCGAAGACCTGTACTACCGCCTGGCGCAGTTCCCCATCGAGTTGCCGGCCCTGCGTCAGCGCGGCGGCGATGTGCCAGTGCTGGCCCGGCATTTCTCTGCCAAGGCCTGCGAGTTTCTGGGGCGCAAGCCCCTGCAGTGGTCGCCGGCGGCACTGGCCTACCTCGACGGGCTCGCCTGGCCGGGCAACGTGCGTGAACTCAAGGGCCTGGTGGAGCGCGCGGTGTTGCTGTGCGACGGCGAGTGCCTGCTGCCTGAGCATGTTGCCCCGGCCAGCGAAGTACCGTCGGGGGACAGCGGGCTGAACCTGCGCGACCGCCTTGAAAACGTGGAGCGCCACTGGCTGCTCGACTGCCTGCGCAAGAACGCCGGCAACCAGACCCTGGCCGCACGCGAGCTGGGCCTGCCGCGGCGCACCCTGCTGTACCGCCTGGGGCGGCTGAACATCAACCTTGGCGAGTTCGAAGGTTGAGCGGCCATGGCGAGCGATGCTGCATTTTCCCTTACAACCGTGCGCTGCCCCCGGCGGGCGGCGCCCCGTGCAATGCCCACCGATGGAGATCTGCAAATGTCTGTTCGTCAATGGCCCGCCTTGCTGCTGGCGCTGATCGTGCTCAGCGGCCTGGGCGGCTGTAGCGGCAATTACAAATTCAACGACGACACCTATCGCCCGCTGGGCGATCCGCAGGCAGCCAACCGCGGCAAGTGAGTGCAAGGAGCATCAACATGGAACTGGTTCTTGAAACGCAGGGACGCAGCAAGACCTTCACCCGTGCAGGCGGCGTGATCGGGCGCGACGAGGCGTGCGACTGGGTCATCAGCGACCCGCAGCGGCATGTTTCCAAGCGACATGCGCTGGTCACCTGTCAGGAGGGCGTGTTCTTCCTCACCGACATCAGCAGCAACGGCACCCGCGACGGACGCAGCGGTGCGCAGTTGCGCAAGGGGCAGGCGCAGCGAATCGAGCAGGACAGCGTGTACCTGCTGGGCGGTTTCGAGGTGCGCGCGCGCCTGGTCACCCGCACCGCAGCCGATGTCGAGGTCGGCCTGCCCAGCGCCGCGGGCAGCATCATCCCTGACGACGCCTTTCTTGAGCTGGACCCGTTCCATGCCCTCGACCAGCAGGACGTCGAACCTTCGCCCCTCGACGCACTGAGTGCACTCGACACGGTTGCACCGGTGGCCCGCCAGCGCCCCGACTACGCGCGCATAGACATGGAAAGCCTGCTGGTACCCAACCTGGTGGCGCAGCCCGAACCCGACGACGAACCACAGGCGCCGCCGGCACCTGCATGTAACGAACGGTTCTGGGCAGCCTTTGGTACCGCCCTCGGGGTCGATCTGGGCGGGCTCGACCCTGGCGCCCGTGAAGCCCTGGCGATCAAGGCGGCCGGCCTGCTCAAGCAGAGCATCGGCGGCGTGCAGCAAAGCCTGCGCACCCGCAGCGAACTGAAGAACGAGTTGCGCCTGGCCCTGACCACCTCCCACCGCGCCAGCCACAACCCGTTGAAGTCGAGCGCCGATGCCGGCCAGGCGCTGGGCCTGTTGCTGCACCCGGCCGCGCCCGGCCAGCTCCCTGCGAGCCAGGCACTGACCCAGGCCTACCGCGACCTGCAGGCGCATCAGGTGGCGATGCTGACGGCCTGTCGCGCTGCGCTGCAGGGTGTGCTTGAGCACTTTTCGCCACGCCAGCTGGGCCTGCAGTTCGAGCGCGGCCGGGCACCGCTGCTGCGGACTGCCGGCAGCCAGTGGCGCGCCTACGTGCGCTACCACCAGGCCCTTGGCCAGGACGATGAATGGAGCGAGCGCCTGCTGGCGCGCGACTTCGCCCAGGCCTACGCCGAACAGGTTCGCCTGATCGGCACCCTTCACACCGACGCTCAAGGATGATCCCCATGCTGCGCTGCAAGACCTTTCTCTCCACCGGCCTGATGGCGCTGGCGCTGTTGCTGGCCGGTTGCTCCGCGCTGTCGCCGTACTCGGAACTGACCAAGCTGCAACTGACCCTCGACGCCGGTGACCAGCTCAACCCGGACCTCAATGGCCGGCCCTCGCCGATCGTGGTGCGCCTGTTCGAACTCAAGCACCCGGTGGCCTTCGAGCATGCCGACTTCTTCAGCCTGTACGAGCGGGCCAAGGAATCCCTGGCGCCAGACCTGGTGGTCAGCGAAGAGCTGGAGCTGCGCCCCGGTGAGCACGTGACGCTGCGCCTGAGCGTGGAACCTGGCAGCCGCTACGTCGGCGTGCTGGCGGCCTACCGCGACCTGGAGCAGACCCAGTGGCGCTACGTGGTCCAGATCACCCCGCAGGCACTCAACAGCGCCAGCCTGACGCTGGACCAGGCCGGCATTCGCAACAGCAACGCCACACTGGCCCGGACGGAAAACTGATCATGCATGTGCACAAAGTCATCTGGCAGGAAGGCATGCTGCTGCGTCCGCAGCACTTCCAGCACAACGATCGCTACTACGACTACCAGATGAAAACCCGCACCCAGCTGCTGGGCAGCTACAACTGGGGTTTTCTCAGCCTGGAGATCGACCAGCAGTTCCTGAGCATGGGCAAGCTGGTGGTCAGCCAGGCCAGCGGCGTGCTGCCCGACGGCAGCCTGTTCGAGCTCAGCAGCAACATCGAGCCGCTGGCCCTGGACATACCGCCCAACACCGGCAACACGCCGGTGTACCTGGCACTGCCGCTGGTGACTGGCAACCACATCGAGACCCGGCGACTGGAGCAGTCCGATGTGCTGGCGCGCTACATCGCCTACGAGACCCCGGTCAGCGACTCCAACGCCGGTGACGACATCAACAGCGACATCAGCTGTGCACGGCCGGACTTTCGCCTGCTGCTGGGCGAGCAGCAGGGCGATCAAGCCTACGTCAAGCTCAAGCTGTGCGCCGTGCTCGACACCACCCCGGACGGCGTGATCAGCCTGGACCCCGAGTTCGTGCCGACCTTCATCCACACCCACGCTTCAAGCTACCTGCTGTCGTGCCTCAAGGAGGTGATCAGCATGTTCGGCCACCGTGGCGACACCATTGCCGAGCGCATCCGTTCCAACGGCAAGGTCGGCGGCGCGGAGGTGGGCGACTTCATGATGCTGCAACTGATCAATCGCACCGAACTGCTGCTGCGTCACTACCTGGGCCTGGACCAGCTGCACCCCGAGGAGCTGTACCGCACCCTGCTGACCATGCTGGGGGACCTGGCGACCTTTGCCAGCGACACCAAGCGCCCGCGTACCGACAGCCGTTATCAGCACAGCGACCAGGGCGCGAGCTTTCGCCGGCTGATGGACGGCATACGCGAGGTGCTGTCGATGGTGCTGGAACAGCACGCCATCGAACTGGACCTGCAAACCCGCCAGTACGGCATCCTGGTGGCCGCCGTGCACGACCAGACGCTGCTCGCCTCGGCCTCGTTCGTACTGGCCGCCAGCGCCAACTGCGACAGCGAGACCCTGCGCACGCGCCTGCCCTCGCACCTCAAGGTCGGCCCGGTGGAACGTATCCGGCAACTGGTCAACCTGCACCTGCCTGGCATCAAGGTGGTGCCGTTGCCGGTGGCGCCGCGGCAGATCCCGTTCCATTCCAACAAGACCTACTTCCTGCTCGAATTCAACGCCGAAGACCAGGCCCTGCTGGAGCGCTCCGGTGGTTTTGCCTTCCACGTCTCGGGCGAGTTCGCCGAGCTCGAACTGAAATTCTGGGCCATCAGGAACTGACCGCATGCACAAGGACATCGAACACCGTCAGGACGACAAGACCGTGCTGGTGGACCGCCAGGGCCAGGCGCCCAGGCAGGTTCCGCTGACCGATGGGTTGGCCACGCCGCGCCTGGAGCAACTGGAAGACCGGATGATCTACTCGGCTCGCCTGGGCCCGGCCGAGGCCATCAACATCAGCCTCAACACCCTGGTGGCAGCCGCCTCGGACCTGCTCTCGCACGTGGTGCGGCTCAAGCACAGCGACAGCCGCGAAGACCTCGACGCCCTCAACCAGACACTCAACCATGGCATCAAGCTGTTCGAGGCCCATGCGCTGCACAACGGCGCCGAGCCCAGCCAGGTGATGACCGCGCGCTACGTGCTGTGCTCGGTGCTCGACGAGGCCGTGGTCACCACCTCCTGGGGCAACGAGAGCGAGTGGGCGCAGATGAGCCTGCTCAGCACCTTTCACAACGAGACCTTCGGTGGCGAGAAGTTCTTCCAGCTGCTCGATCGTCTGTCGAAGAACCCGGTCAAGCACCTGCCGATGCTGGAGCTCATGTACCTGTGCCTGTCGCTGGGGTTCGAGGGCAAGTACCGCGTGATGGTGCGCGGCATGCTCGAACTCGAAGGGATTCGCGACGCCTTGTTCCGCCAGGTGCGGCAACTGCGCGGGGATGCCCCGCGCGAACTTTCGCCGCAGTGGGAAGGGCTCAACGACCAGCGTCGCAGCCTGGTGCGGGTGGTGCCGTGGTGGATGGTCACGCTGTTCGCGCTGATCTGCCTGGTGGTGATGTATTCGGGGTTCGCCTGGGTGTTGGGCGAGCAGCGCGAGGCCGTGCTGCAACCTTTTCAGCAGCTTGACCCGGAAACGGTCCAGGCGCAGCAGTAGAACAGGGACGTGTGATGAAAAACTTCTTCAAGAAAGTCGGCGATTTTTTGCGCAAGACGTGGGTATGGACGCTGTTGCTGGTGCTGTCGCTGGTACTGCTGGTGTGGTTCGTGGGGCCGCTGCTGGCAGTCGACGACCACCGCTTCTGGGCCTCGGCCACCTCGCGCCTGCTGACCATCAGTGCGCTGTTCCTGTGCTGGGGGCTGGGCATGGTGTTCGCCAGCTGGCGCGCCGGGGTGCAGAAAAAGGCTGTCGAAGAGAGCGAGGACGGCCAGGAACGCCTGCGCCGTGAAGCGCGCATTGACGAGGACCACAAGGAACTGCGCAGCCGCTTCAGCGAGGCGTTGCGTACGCTCAAGGGCTCGAGCCTGTATGGCGGGCGCAGCGAGCGCTGGCGCAACGACCTGCCCTGGTATTTGCTGATCGGCCCCCAGGGCAGTGGCAAGACCAGCCTGCTGGACTTTTCCGGCCTGGAGTTTCCGCTCAACAAACTGGACCGCCAACTCACCCGCGACACCCGCGGTACGCGTCATTGCGACTGGTATTTCGCCGACCACGCGGTGTTGATCGACACCGCCGGACGCTACCTGACCCAGGAAACCGCCGAGGTCGACGCCAGTGCCTGGCGTACCCTGCTCAATCTGCTGCGTCGACGCAGCCGCAGCCGGCCGCTCAACGGCGTGCTGGTCAGCGTGCCGGTCGAGCTGCTGCGCAGTGGCGACGAGAAGGGCCTGGAAAACCTGGCGCGCCAGGTCCATGCGCGACTGCAGGAAATCCAGCAGACCCTGCATGTCCAGGTGCCGGTGTACCTGGTGCTGAGCAAGGCCGACCAGTTGCAGGGGTTCGACGATTTCTTCGACCAGCTCAGCCGTGAAGAAAGCGACCAGGTACTGGGCAGCACCTTCACCAAGGCGCAGAACGGCACCGATGTGGCCGTGCTGCGCCAGGCCTTCGAGGCGCTGCTGCGGCGCCTCAACAGCCAGGTGATCATGCGCATGCACCACGAGCGCGATACACAGCGGCGCGCGCGCATCCTCGACTTCCCGCACCAGCTGGCGCAGATCGGCGAGCAGCTGTGCCTGTTCGTAGACATCGCCTTCACCGGCAATCGCTACCAGCGCGCCAGCCAGCTTCGCGGGTTCTACCTCACCAGTGCGCCGCACCTTGTCCAGCAGCTGGACCCGGACACCGCCAGCATCGGGGCCAGCCTGGGCCTGCCCAGCACGGTGCTACCCACCTTGCGCAGCGGGCGTTCGCGGTTCATCCATCACCTGCTCAGCCGGGTCATCTTCCCCGAGGCCGACCTGGCCGGCCTCGACCAGCGCGAGCGGCGACGCATCGACTGGGGGCAGCGCGCACTGTATGTCGGCGCGCTGGGCGTACTGGTGTGCTGCGGGTTGCTGTGGGCGGGCGGTTTCAGTGCCAACCACGACCGCCTCGAGCAGCTGCGCGGGCTCGGTCAGGTGTGGGCCGGGCAGCGTGCAGCGCTGACCCCGCAAAGCGATGCCATGGCCGCGCTCAAGCCGCTGGACAGCAGCTATGCCGCGACCCAGGTATTCCCGCCTTCGGGTGATGCGTCACTGCATGAGCGCCTGGGCCTGTACCAGGGCGAGCAGAGCAATCCGTTGCTTCGCAGTGCCTACGAACAGGACCTGCACACCCAACTGCTGCCACGGGTGGCCAAACAGCTCGAAGGGCAGATACGTGGCAACCTGCGCGACCGTGAGCGCCTGCTCAACAGCCTGCGTGCCTACCTGATGCTGAGCATGCCCGACCGCCGCGAAGCCGCCTGGCTGCAGGAGTGGGTAGCCGCTGACTGGTCGCGCCGCTACGCGGGCAACACGGCGGTGCAAAACGGGCTCAACGGGCATTTCGAACGCCTGCTGCAACTGCCATTCAGCTACCCGCTGGACCCGCAACTGGTGGCCCAGGCACGCAAGGTGCTGCGCAGCGAATCGCTGGTCAACGTGGTGTACCGGGTACTGCGCGAGCAGGCCAGCAGCCTGCCCGACTACCGCCTCAGCCAGCACCTGGGCCCCCAGGGCGGGCTGTTTTTCGGCACCGACTACGTGATTCCGGGGTTTTACACCCAGCAGGGCTACGAGCAGTATTTCTCGGTACAGGGCTCGACCCTGGTCAGCGAGCTGCTGCGTGACAACTGGGTCCTGGGTGAGGGCAGCGGCATCAGCGACATGGACATGCGCCGCCTGCTGGTAGGATTGGAACAGCTGTACTTTCGCGACTACGCCAACCACTGGAGCGAGGCTGTCGGCCAGGTCGGCCTGCAACCGTTCGGCGATGCCGGCGAGGGCGCCGATCAGCTCGCCGGGCTCACCTCGGCCAACTCGCCGGTACTTCAACTGCTGGTGCAGGTGCGCGACAACACCCGTTTCGAGCCCGTGCCGGGCAGCACCGATGAGCCCGCCGAGGCACCGGCCAGCGACCCGGCCCAGGGGGTCAAGCTGGGCAAGAAGGCCAACACGGCGGTCGCCGTGGCCGGCAAGGTCCAGGGCGCCCTGGCGAGCAAGCCCGCCGTGGCGGCCAAGCCGCTGCCCGACACCGCGAAGAAGTCCCTGCAGCGGCGTTTCGAATCCCTGCATCGGCTGCTGGACGAAAACAATGGTCCCTCCGCCGACCTCACCCCGGCGCTGCAGGCGCTCAACGACCTGCAACTGCAGATGGCCGGCCTCGCCCGCGCCAGCCAGCCGGAGCAGATGGCCTTCGAACTGGCCAAGACCCGCATGGGGGGCCAGCGCGATGCGCTCAGCGCCCTGCGCAACGCCTCCGGGCGTCTGCCGCGACCGCTCAATGGCTGGTTCAACCTGCTGGCCGAAGACAGCTGGCGGCTGGTACTCAACGATGCCTACCAGTACGTCAACGAGCGCTACCAGAGCGAGCTGTACGGCTTCTACGGTGAGTCGATCCAGCAGCGCTACCCGTTCGATGCCCACAGCACCAGTGACGTGGCGATCAACGACTTTCGCGAGTTCTTCAAGGCCCAGGGCATCGCCGAGCGCTTCTTCGACACCTACCTGCGCCCGTTCATCAGCGGCGACCCGGGCAGCTACCGCCTGCGCAGCATCGACGGCCAGAGCCTGCCGATCTCGCGGGTCTACCTGGACCAGATGGCCAGGACCCAGACGATTCGCCAGAGCTTCTTCGCCGAGAACCCGGCGCAGCCGCAGGTGCAGTTCAGGCTCGAGCCCTACACCCTGGACTCGGCGGTGAGCCGCGCCGAGTTCCGTTTTGGCGATCGGCAGCTGGACTATCGCCACGGCCCGGTGGTGCCCATGACCTTCAACTGGCCGACCGATGCCCAGGACGGTCGCGCAAGCCTGGTGCTCGAACGCATGGTCGAGCGCCCGATCGGCATCGAGAAGAACACCGGGCCGTGGTCGCTGTTCCGCCTGTTCGACCTGATGCAGACCGAGTACCTCAAGGGCCGCGACGTGCTGGTGCTCAAGGCCGAAGTGGGCGGGCTGCGGGCCAACTACCTGCTCAGCAGCCAGCGTGCGCCCAACCCTTTCGACGTTGGCGTGTTACGCGGCTTTCGTCTGCCGGGGTCGCTCTAGATGCAGGTTGGAGCACGCTGGCGCAGCGCGGCGCGCACGGATGCTGGCAAGGTGCGCATGCGCAACGAGGACGCGTTTCTGGAGTGCCCGGCGCAGGGCCTGTGGGCGGTGGCCGATGGCATGGGCGGCTACCGCAGTGGCGACCTGGCCAGCCAGCTGATCGTCGCCAGCCTGGCCGAGTTGCCGGCCCATGGCAGTTTTGACGAGCGCCTGGAAGGGGTGCGCGGGTGCCTGCATTGGATCAACCGGCGCCTTGGCCAGGAACTGACCGTCACGGATGCACATCACGACAGCATCATGGGCAGCACGGTGGTGGCGCTGCTGCTCGAGGGCGAGCGTGCCGCGTGCATCTGGGCCGGCGACAGCCGCTGCTACCTGTGGCGCCAGCAGCGTCTTTATCAGCTGTCACGCGACCATTCGTTGCAGCAGCAGTTGATCGACCAGCGCCAGATGAGTGCGGAGCAGGCGCGGGCGCAACCGGGCGCTCGCGCCCTGACCCGCGCCCTTGGCGCCAGCGAGCAGCTGACCCTGGAGGTGCTGGAGCTGCAGGTATACCCGGGCGATGCGTTCCTGCTGTGCAGCGACGGCCTGTACCAGGAACTGAGCAGCGATGCCCTGGGCAAGGCGTTGAGCCTGGCGTCGGCGCAGGTCGCGCTGGAGCGTCTGTTCGAAGGGGCATTGCGCGGCGCGGCGGGGGACAACCTGACCGCAGTGGTGATTCGCCAATGAGCAGACACCAGCCCGACCTCGGTGCCTTGCTGGCCACCGAATCCCGCGACGCCAACCTCACCTATTTCGCTTTCGTCAACGGTCAGTTGGCCACCCCGGCGCCCGCTGCGGCCAAGCGCAAGGGGCGCCGCGCAGGCAAGAAAAAGCCGGCGCCGACACCGCCGCTGGTGCCGCTGCCGCAGGTGCTGGCCGGGCGCTATCGGCTCGAACGCCTGCTCGGTGCCGGCGGCATGGGCATGGTCTATCGCGCCCGCGATCTGCTGCGCGAGCAGTTCGGTGACCCGCAGCCCTGCGTGGCGATCAAGCTCATGAGCGAGGCGCTGGCCGCCTCGCCGGATGCCAACGCGCTGCTGTTCAGCGAGTTTGCCCTGACCCGGCACGTGGCGCACCCGCAGGTGGTCAACCTGTACAGCTTCGAGATCGACCCGCCGAGCCAGCGCGCCTTCATCACCCTGGAGCTGCTGCGTGGGCCTGCACTGGACAAACTGCTGTGCGAGCAACCGCTGGGCCTGCACGGGCAGGCGTTGAACGCGATCGTGTTGCCGCTGCTGGAAGCCCTGGCCTGCTGCCATGCCCGGGGGGTGTTTCACGGCGACCTCAAGCCGAGCAACGTGATGCTCGGCGAAGACGGCGTGCGCCTGTTCGATTTTGGTCTTGGCCAGGCCGATGCCGGTGTGCTTTCGGGGCTGGCCCACCTCAGCCGCGAGCGCTTCAACGCCTGGACGCCTGGCTACGCTGCACCGGAACTGCTGGAACACGGCATGCTGGGTGCGGCGGCGGATATGTATGCGGTGGCCTGCCTGATCTACGAGCTGGCCAGCGGCAAGCATCCCTATCGGCGCCTGCCTTCAACTCAGGCCCGCGCCGAGCAGCTCGATCGCACGCTGACGCGCCCGTCGAACCTGCCCGCGCACTGCTGGCCTGCGCTGAAAATTGCGCTGGCATTCGACCCTGCCCAGCGCACGATCAGTGCGCGGCAACTGCAGGAGGCGCTGGCGTCGAAAGGGGGCTGTTGGGGGCGTGTTTTTTCGCTTTTCAAGCGCTGAAAACCTACCCTGCCGTTTTTACCAACTGCGCAACTTCTTGCGCACTCAAATGTGGATAACCCTGTGCATACATTTCCCTAGGCCTTTGGGATAAAGGCCTACAGACGAGTGCGCAACTTCTTGCACAGTACTGCGCAAGAAGTTGCGCACTTTTTCGGGTTTTCTCGCGTAAAAGTGCTCAAAAAACGTACAGCAAAAACGCAAGCCACTGATTAAAAACAACTAAATTTCAGTTGGCACGGGTCTTGAACTGTCTCCTTGCAGCCGCACGGCATTTTTCGCCTGTCCGGCTTCACTTTTTGCAAGGAGCAAACCCCCATGGCAACACCTGCCTACATGTCCGTCACCGGCACCAAACAAGGCCTGATCACCGCCGGTGCCTTCACCGCCGATTCGGTCGGCAACACCTACCAGGAAGGCCACGAAGACCAGGTCATGGTCCAGGGCTTCAACCACGAAGTAATCATCCCGCGCGACCCGCAGTCCGGTCAGCCGACCGGCCAGCGCGTGCACAAGCCGGTGGTCATCACCAAGGTCTTCGACAAGGCGTCGCCCCTGCTGCTGGCCGCGCTGACCTCCGGCGAGCGCCTGACCGAAATCGTCATCCACTGGTACCGCACCTCGGCGGCCGGCACCCAGGAGCACTATTTCACCACCAAGCTCGAAGACGCGATCATCGTCGACATCAAGGACTACATGCACAACTGCCAGGACCCGGCCAACGCGCACTTCACCCACCTCGAAGACGTGCACTTCACCTACCGCAAGATCACCTGGACCCACGAAGTGTCCGGTACCTCCGGCTCGGACGACTGGCGCACCCCGGTCGCCGGCTAAGCCTGCGTTAGTTCACTGCCCCGGCCAGCCAGCATGGCCGGCCGGGGCAGCCTGTCACCCCAGTTTTTGCAGCGGGAGGAACATCGGATGTTCTCAGCGGCCAACCAGCCCCATTTCACCCTGACCCTGGACGGGGTCGACAGCGACTTTCAGGTGCTGTCGTTCAGCGGGCGCGAAGCGCTCAGCCAGCCGTTCGAATTCGAACTGGAGCTGGTCAGTGAACGGGCGTCGCTGAACCTCGAATCCCTCCTGCACACGCTCGCCTTCCTGCAGCTGTCGCCCAGCGGCAGTGGCATTCACGGGCTGGTCTACAGCGCTGCGCAGGGCGAAGCCGGGCGGCGCCTGTCGCGCTACCGGCTGGTGCTGCGCCCGCAGCTGGCGTACCTGGCGCACCGCATCAACCAGCGCATCTTCCAGCACAAGACGGTGCCGCAGATCATCGCCCAGGTGCTCGAAGAGCACGGCATCCTCGCCAGCGACCACCGCTTCGTGCTTGGCGCGGTGTACCCCGAGCGGGTGTACTGCGTGCAGTACGACGAGTCCGACCTGCACTTCATCCAGCGCCTGTGCGAGGAGGAGGGTATCCACTACCACTTCCAGCACAGCCCGCAGGGCCATGCGCTGGTGTTCGGCGACGACCAGACCGTATTCCCCACGCTGGCCCCGGTGGCCTACCAGCAGGACACCGGGCTGGTGGCCGACGTGCCGGTGATCAAGCGCTTCGGCCTGCGCCTGGCCACGCGCACCAGCCGCACCACGCGGCGCGACTACGACTTCACCAAACCGCGCATCCAGCTCGAAAGCGACGCCGACAGCGGTGCTGCGCCGGACCTGGAAGACTACGACTACCCGGCGCGCTTCAGCGACCGCGCGCGCGGCAAGCACCTGGCCACCCGCGCCCTGGAGCGCCACCGCAGCGACTACCGCCTGGCCGAGGGCCGCAGCGACCAGCCGAGCCTGGTCAGCGGGCATTTTCTGAGCCTGACCGAGCATGCCAACCCGGCGTGGAACGACCTGTGGCTGCTCACCGAAATCATCCACGAAGGCAAGCAGCCGCAGGTGCTCGAGGAGGTGATCAGCAGCGACGTCACCGACCTCAAGGACGACTTCCACCAGGGCTATCGCAACCGCTTCTGCGCCACGCCGTGGGACGTGCCGTACCGTCCGCCGCTGAGGCATCCCAAGCCCAAAGTGCTGGGTGCGCAACGTGCGGTAGTGACCGGCCCCGAAGGCGAGGAGATCTATTGCGACGAGTACGGCCGGGTCAAGGTGCAGTTCTTCTGGGACCGCGAAGGCCAGTCGGACGACAAGACCACCTGCTGGATGCGCGTGGCCTCCAACTGGGCCAGCCAGAGCAGCTTCGGCGCCATCTCGCTGCCGCGTGTGGGCATGGAGGTGCTGATCACCTTTCTGGAAGGCGACCCCGACCAGCCGCTGATCACCGGTTGCCTGTACCACGGCGCCAACCTGCCGCCGTACCGGCTGCCCGACTTCAAGACCCTGGCCACGGTCAAGAGCAAGGAATACAAGGGCAGCCGCAGCAACGAGCTGCGCATCGACGACACCACCAGCGAGATCAGCATCGCGTTGCGCAGCGACCATGGCGCCAGCGCGATCAACCTCGGCTACCTGACCCATCCGCGCCCCTCGGGCGGCCAGCCGCGCGGTGAGGGTTTCGAGCTGCGCACCGACCGGCATGGGGCGATCCGTGCGGCGGCGGGTTTGCTGCTGACCACCGAGCCGCGCCATCACGAAGCCAAACACCACAAGGACCTGCCCGAAACCGCCGAACGCCTGGCCACCGCCAGCGAGCAGCAGGACGGCTTCGGCCAGCAGGCGCGCGAGGTACAGGCGCAGGAGGCGGGCGACCAGGACGAGGTGGCCAAGGCCCTGCATGCCCAGCACCAGGGCATTGTCGGCAGCGGCCCGACCAACCAGAGCGCCAACGAGTTTCCCGAGTTCAGCGAACCGCACCTGGTGCTGGCCAGCCCGGCGGGCATCGCCCTGACCACGCCACGCTCGACGCATGTCGCGACCGGTGAACACCTGGCGTTGAGCAGCACCGGGCATACGAGTCTCTCGATCGGCAAGCGCCTCTTGGCCAGTGCCAGCCAGGGCATGCGGCTGTTCGTGCAGAACATGGGCTGGCGGTTGGTGGCGGCGTCGGGCGACATCGATATCAAAGCACTGAAAGACAACATCAACCTGCTGGCCAAGCTCGACATCACCGCCAATGCCGACCGCATCACCCTCACCGCCAAGACCGAACTGGTGGTGCAGGGCGGCGGCAGTGCCACCACCTACAACGCCAGTGGCATCACCCACGTGACCACCGGGCCGTACACCGCGCACGCGGCGAACTTCGCCCATGTGGGGGCCAAGAGCCTGGCCGGGACCTTTCCCGAGCCGCCGAAACCGGGCAAGGGCGATCTGGAGTTGCTGTACCAGTACGCCAACAGCAAAGGCGTGAAAACCGGCGACTTCAACGTGACCGACGCACTGGGCAAATCGATCAAGGGCACGCTCGACGCCGACGGCTTCAACCTCGCCAGCGGTGCCGCCCTCGGCCCGCTGTGGGCCGACTTCGGCCTGGACCCGGCTGACACCTGGGCCGAGGCCAGCCACTTTGGCGCCAGCACGTGGCCGCTCAGCCCCTCACTCGACGATATCGCACCCGGCCAGCAATCAGTGGTCGGCGAGGTGCTGGGCGCGGCCAGGGATGGCCTGGAGAACGGCAAGGCACTGGTGCAGCAAGGCATGGACAAGGGCAAAGGACTGGTACAGGACGTTATGGCACAAGGAAAGACAATGGCCCAGGGCCTCATGGGCCCCGGTGGCTCTGCAGTGATGGACGATGGCAAGGCGCTTGCGGGCAGCGGGCTGCAACTGGCCAGAAGTGGCCAGGCGGCCTTGCAGCAGGCACAGCAGGTGGGCGCTGCACTCAAGGGCGAGCCTGCCGCGATGGCCGGCCTGGCCAGTAGCGTGGTGCCCGGCGCAGCGGCGTCGCTGAAAGCGGCAAGGGCGCTCAAGACCTTGCCCGGTCTGGCCCAGCCGACCTTGCCGAGCAGCCCGGCCAAGGCTCTGGCCAGCCGCGAGGTGCTGGCATGAGCGAGTCCGCCAAACCCCGCGAACCCCAGGTCGCGGTCGCCCCGCTCAACACCATCGACGCCAAGGACGTGGGCCGCGGCGCCGCCGAATTCGACGCCTGGCTGCAATCGATCAGTGGTGGCACCGTCACCCTGGAGCGCATCAAGTCCGTGGCCGGCGCCTTGCCGGTGGTGGGCAACATCATGGCCCTGGTGGATGCACTGGGGGACGTGGTCACCCTGGTCAAGAGCAAGCAGCGCGAGGTGCTGGACTGGGTCAGCCTGGGCATCAACCTGATCGGCGTACTGCCGGCACCGCCGACCATGGCGGCCGCGCGCATGAGCCTGCGCCCGACGTTGTTTCTGGTGCGCCAGGAGCTGCGCAACAGCGCCAAGATGCTGCTGGGCGACTCGCTGATCCAGGTGCTGATAGGGCACCTGAACGCCACCATCGCCGGCACCATCGACGACTTCGTCACCCAGGCCAAGCCCAGGCTGGCCGAGATTCTTGACGCAGCGGGTGCGAAGGGCACCCAGATGCTCGGCGAAATCGCCGACGGCCTGGACGCCGTGGCCACCGGCCAGCTCAATGCCAGGAGCGACCGCACGGCGATGAGCCAGCAGTTGTCTGCGGCTGGCGACCAGCTCACGCACAGCCCCAGGGCGGCGATCAGGAATATCTTTGGTGCGATGCACAGTGCCTGCAAGGCTGCGGGCAAGGGGGTGGTGAACAGCGCCGTGAGCAAGCTGGTGTCGGATGACATCAAGGCTCAGGTACTGGCCCAGACCGGGCAGTTGCGCAAGCTGGGGCCGGAGTTGGCGCGCCAGTTGAACAGGCTGGCGGACCCGTCGCTGGCGATGAGCATCGGTTCGATGCTCAATGTGCTGGACGGCGCCGTGAAGGGCTTTCGCAAGCGCAACAAGAACGGGCAGTCGGGCGTGAGCAAGCCGGGCACCGTGACCCAGGTGGAACGGGAGAAACCCAAGGGGGAGTTGGGGGCGACGGCCAGGCAGCATGAGGCCGTGGCTTCGACCAGCCCGCTTCCAGATACCTGCCCGATCCCGCGCCCAGCGCCCAAGGCGCACTCAGGCAACCACATCAGCTTTGCCCTGGGTTCGGAATTCATCATCCATACCGACTTCAGCCTGCCGGGTGCATTTCCCATCGAGTGGCAGCGTATCTACCACTCGCGCCTGGCCGAGTACGACCAAGGCAACCTGGGCGCTCGCTGGGTCACGCCGTTCACCACCTGCATCGATGTGGTCGGCACGGGTCTACTGTTTCACGACTACGATGGCCGTAGCCATGCGTTCGACCTGCCCAAGGTCGAGAAGGCGCAGTACAACGCTATCGAAGACCTGCTGCTGGTTCGCAGTCGTGAAGACGAACTGGTGATCTGCCGCGGCTTCGTGCGCAAGGAACACTATCTGCGCGTGGGCGAGCGCTACTACCTGCAGAAGATCCTGCTGCACAACGATGCCGGCTGCATGCTGCATTACGAGCATCGACACGAGGGCCGGCCGGTACTGTCCGACATCATCACCTTTCAAGGCGACATGAGTGACGTGCTGCGTCACCTTGGCACCCTGATCGATGACCATGGCCGTATCACCGGCCTGTGGGAAATGCGTGACGGCCAACCGCTACGCCAACTGTGTGCCTATCACTACGATGCCCATGGCGACCTGGTCGCCGCGCAGGATGAACACGCAGGCACCTGGCACTACCACTATCAAAATCACCTGGTAACCCGTTACACCGACCGTACCGGCCGGGGCATGAACCTGGAGTGGAAGGGCAGTGCGTTCGATGCCAAGGCCATCCGCGAATGGGCCGATGACGGCAGCTACGAGTTGCACCTGGAGTGGGACAGCAACATTCGCCTCACCTACGTCACCGACGCCCATGGCCAGGAGACCTGGTACTACTACGACATCCTTGGACATCTGTACCGTGTGCGTTACCCCGACGAGCGCTCGGAGTGGATCTTTCGCGACGAGCGCAAGCACATCGTTCGGCATGTCCACGTCGATGGCAGCGAAGACCGTTACGATTACGACGAGCAAGGCAGCGTGGTGCGGCATATCCGTGCCGACCACAGCCAGGTTCACTTTGCCTACGACGACCGCCGTCGCCCGATCAGGATCCGCGACGCCGAGGCCGGTGTATGGGAACGCCAGTACGACCTCAAGGGCAACCTCAGCGAAACCGTCGACCCGCTGGGCAACAAGACCGAGTTCGCCTACACACCCTCCGGTCTGGTCAAGGCGATCAAGGACGCCAACGGCAACGAAAAGGCGCTGGTGTACAACGACGCCGGGCAACTGGTCGAGTACACCGACTGCTCGGGCAAGACCAGCAAATGGGCCTATGACGATATCGGGCAGTTGGTGCAGTTCACCGATGCCGCCGGCAACAAGACCCAGTACACGTACAAGGCCGGCCAGCTCGCCCTGGTCATCCATCCGGACAAGACCGAAGAGCGCTTCGAGCGCGATGCCGAGAGTCGCCTGCTGGCCCACGTCGATGCCCTCGACCGCTGTACCACATGGACCTACACCGTCGCTGGCTTGCTGGCCGAGCGTGTGGATGCGGCCGAGAACACTCTGCGTTATCGCTGGGACAAACTGGGCCGCCTCACGGGCCTGGAAAACGAAAACGAAAGCCACGCCAGTTTCCGCTACGACCCGGTCGGCCGTCTGCTGGAAGAGAGCGGCTTCGACGGCCTCACCACGCGCTACCAGTACGACACGAACACTGGGCGCCTGACCTCCACCCACGTGGGGCAACGCCGCCTCGACGTCACCTTCGATCCCGTCGGCCGTCTCATTTCCCGCGTGGCCAGCCAGGGTGACCAGCGCGAAGAAGAAACCTTTGCCTACGACGGCAACGGCAGGCTGATCCAGGCCATCAACGCCGCGAGCAAACTGCAGTGGTTCCATGACGAGGCCGGCAACCTCGTTCGTGAACACCAGCACTACCTGGCCACCGGCACCCCGATGGTCGCGGTGTGGCAGCACGAGTACGACGCCCTCAACCTGCGTACCTCCACCACTCGTCCGGACGGGCACAAGGTCAGCTGGCTGACCTACGGTAGCGGTCATCTGTTGGGCATGACGGTCGATCAGCATGAACTGCTGGCCTACGAGCGCGATGACCTGCACCGCGAGGTTGTGCGGCATCAGGGCAACAGGTTGAGCCAGACTCAGGCGTGGGACCCGGCGGGGCGCCTGCAGGAGCAGCTGCTGGGCAGCCAGGACGGCAAAGCGACCCTGCTCAAGCGCGAGTACCAGTACGACGCGGTAGGCCAGCTGACCGACATCCACGACACCCGTCGTGGTCATCTGGCCTACCAGTACGATCCGATTGGCCGCCTGTTACAGGCCACCAGCCGCCTGGGCGTGGAGACCTTCGCCTTCGACCCGGCCGGCAACCTGCTGGACGACAAGCACCACGAGCCGACGCGGCCGCTGGAGCGCACGCCCAGGCGTAACCGTTTGATGGACAACCTGCTGCGCGAGTATGCGGGCACGCATTACACCTATGACGAGCGGGGCAACCTGAGCCATCGGTTGCACAACGGTGTGCAGGCCCGGTTCACCTGGGACCTGTTCGACCGTTTGCAGGCTTACAGCGACGACAAGCTCAAGGTCGAGTACAGCTATGACGCCCTTGGGCGTCGGTTGCACAAGCACTCGACGGCGCATTACTGGAACAAACCTGAAGCCGGTACTGGCTGGAACCAGCTGGAGCGAGCCAAGCGCCAGCGCGAGATGAACTGCGGCTTCACCCTGTTCGGCTGGGACGGCGACACCCTCGCCTGGGAAAGCTCGCCTGCGCAGGATGAGGGTGATACCGGGCGCACGGTGCATTACCTGTATGAACCGGGCAGCTTCGTGCCGGTTGCACAGGCGCTGCGCAAGGCGCCGATACGCCTGCACAAGCAGCCGGACTGGAGCGGGCGCAACTACGACATCGACCAGGACCCGCTGTGGCAGGAGCCGAAAAAGCCGCAGCCGTTGGATGCAATTGCCTGGTACCAGTGTGACCACCTGGGTACGCCGATGGAGCTGACCGACCACAACGGCGACGTGGCGTGGTCGGCGCAGTACAAGGCGTGGGGCGAGGTGAAACAAGAACGTTCGGCCTGGGCGAAACAGGTGGGGTTGAACAACCCGATCCGCTTCCAAGGCCAGTATCACGACCATGAGACTGGACTGCATTACAACCGGTATCGGTACTATGATCCGGCGGTTGGGCGGTTTGTTGGGCAGGATCCGATTGGCTACTTGGGTGGCTTCAATCTCTATAGGTATGCTGGAAATCCAATAAATTGGACTGATCCGTTAGGTTTATGTGCAGGTAAAAAAATATCCAGTGTCGGATGCCCCACCCGACAACTCGCAGATGACGCACACGCGGTGCTGGATCCTACAGCGCAAAGATTTAAGTCCACTGCTGTCGGGGTGATGCCTGACGGCAGTATGGGGATAGCGTCAAGCGATAAGAAAGTCCCAAGAGTTCAACGGGAATTTGCTGAGGAAAAAGGTTTGGCTGTTGTAAATGGAGTTGGACATGCTGAGGAAACCCTTATCAATGCTGGAGCTACTCATGTGGATGCCAACAGGGGAGTATGCTTGGACTGTGAAACCATGATGCGAGATGGAAAAGTGACTACTGATACACCTTTTACTGGAAAGAAAAGTAAGCGGAGGCTGTAATGAAATTTAGCTATGATTTGTTGTTTGGGTTGCCAGATGAGAAAATTGCTTTGTTCTGTTTGTTAGGCGCTCAAAGGATGGAGGGTATATATGATAAGTTTTGCAAAAAATACTTGGATGGTGTTAATGCTAATTCGGATGCGCTGAGGGAGTTATTTGAACTTCTTGAAGGTGGGGGGAAGAGTCGGTTGGAGTTAATTTATAATAGGGTGTATTCCGCTATCCCGGATACAGAAGATTATGATGATGAACTGGCCGATCAAGCCCAGTGTGCAATAATCAGTACGTCCTACTGTATTTCATACTTAGTGGAAAAAAATAGAGAGATGGCACGTTTTGCGGTTGAAAAAATTTTTGACGCAATTGATGTGTTGGGAGAAGATGTTGGTATGTTTATTGCGGCTGAAGTAAGTTGGTGTGAAGAGTTGATAAATGATTTGAGTGCAGCAGATTTGAGTGATAATGCTTTCGTTGAGTGTTTGGTGGTGAGGAATTTGGGGCACTCGATTCCGGTAGTTTGAGTTTGAAGTCGAGGTATTTTTTAAAGGTATTAAGCTGCTCTTTCCGATGTTGATTAAAGGGAAGTAATTGGTACGTGAGTGGTGATGCAGGTGGCGGTTAAGTATCTGGCACTCTAAGCGAGCTAGTGGTCTTGGAGGATATCAGATGCTACGGGGTATCGGGGATGTGTCGATTTATTGTCACTGTCGTGGGCATCTGGCGTTCAATCCTCAGAAGCTACTTGCTCATCTTGAAAAATTTTAGGCCGTTCTCGGCGCGTTATCAGTGGAGGGAAGTAGACCCACTGGGGGGCTTCTGGATGGTGGCTGAGTAGCTGCTAATAGGTCATCGGGCAACTGACCGACACCCCTGACACCCGGCGTGGTCATCTGGCCTACCAGTACGACCCGATTGGCCGCCTGTTGCAGGCCACCAGCCGCCTGGGGGTGGAGACCTTCGCCTTCGACCCTGCCGGCAACCTGCTGGACGACAAGCACTACGAACTGACGCGGCCGCTGGAGCGCACGTCAAAGCGCAACCGTTTGATGGACAACCTGCTGCGCGAGTATGCGGGCACGCATTACACCTATGACGAGCGGGGCAACCTGAGCCACCGGTTGCACAACGGTGTGCAGGCCCGGTTCACCTGGGACCTGTTCGACCGCTTGCAGGCTTACAGCGACGACAAGCTCAAGGTCGAGTACAGCTACGACGTATGACTGCGGATAAGAGGGGTCAGCTTATGAAGGAACAGAATATCCGGGATGAGGGCGGAACGTTCATTCATGATAGAAGTACAAAAAAACTTGTACCTGTTGTGGGGGTTTCAGAGGTTGTTAGGCTGCAATGACAATAAAAAATAATTTTGCTGTTTGGGGGGCGGTGAGTGAATTGGCTTCCGCTTATAAGAAAATGAATAGTGAAAATGAGATGGTGGATGATATCGAGTCTCAGGAGCTTGTGAGGAAGGCGATAGCTGCTAAGTATGATTTTTTTTATCGAAATGGGCTTTTGCTTGTAAATCCATTTTCGGAAGAAGGGGAGCTTATAGTGAATCGCCCCTGGTTTCCTAGACACTCTCCAAGCTCAGGAAATAGCGTTTCTCATACTCTACTGGAGACAGCTGCATAGCACTGCTGTGTCGGCGTTTAGGGTTATAGAACATCTCGATGTAATCGAAAATATCACTTCGGGCTTCTTCACGGGTTGTGTAGATCTTTCGTCGGACTCGCTCCCGCTTCAAAAGCTGGAAAAAGCTCTCGGCTACGGCATTGTCGTGGCAGTTTCCCCGCCGGCTCATGCTGCTGATTACATTGTTGGCCTTCAAGAAACTTTGCCAATCCGAGCTACTGAACTGACTGCCTTGATCTGAGTGAATCATCACTTGCTGCTGAGGCTTGCGTCGCCAAACAGCCATCAACATCGCGTCGATAGCTAGGTCGCTGCTCATCCTTGGCTTCATTGACCAACCAATTACTTGGCGTGAGAACAGATCCAGCACTACCGCGAGGTAGAGCCACCCTTCATAGGTGCGGATGTAAGTGATATCTGTCACCCAGACCTTGTTCGGCTCACTGACCTTGAACTGCCGCGCGAGGTGGTTGGGCGAGGCCACTGTTGGTTTTCCACCATAGAACCCTGGACGCCGCCGATAGCCCGTTTGAGAACGCAGCCCCTCCGCCTGCATCAAGCGCCCGACTCGATTTCGACCGCATTCCTCTCCCAGCTCACGCAGGTCATCGTGAATTTTGCGGTAGCCGTATACACCTCCGCTTTCCAGCCAAGCGTGTTTGATCAAGCCAAGCAGACGTTGATCTTCTTTTGCTCGGGAAGATTGAGGCTCGGCCAGCCAGGCGTAATAACCGCTGGGGTGCACCTTGAGGGTATGGCAAAGGCGCCGCACCGGGTAATCAGTCGAGTGCTTCTTGATGAAGGCGTACTTCAGCCGCACTCCTTGGCAAAGTACGCGGCGGCCTTTTTTAAGATGTCTCGCTCTTCCGTCACGCGCTTGAGTTCAGCGCGTAGCTTGCGCAGTTCGGCCTGCTGATCGTCGTCTTGCTGACGCTGCTCTTGGGGCTTGCTGTAGACCTTGATCCAGGCGTAAAGGCTGTGCACGGACATACCCAGGCGCTGGGCGACATCGGCGACAGGTTTGCCTTTCTCGGTCACTTGCTTGACCGCTTCGATCTTGAATTCTTCGGGGTAACGCTGACGACTCATGGCTCCTCCTATTTGGGCCTCATTATGAGGCTTGGAGGTGTCTACGAAACTAGGGGCGATTCATAGATAGGGTGTATAGGAGAAAAGATTTTTCTGATGAAGGATTTGAGCTATGTCGGAAAAAGGTACCAGCCTGGATGAGAAGTAAAGCGTCAAAGAAAAATCCTCCGGATATTTCTGCACTTGAAAAAGCCCTGAAGGACATGAGGGGGGCTTAATTGCGCAAGGTGTATGCGCAAATTTCGGAAAGTATGGCGGAAGAAATGGCCATGAGTGGGGAATGAAAGGGTTCACTTGAACGTTGCCGTTAATTACACGCCCTGATGTTGACTGAACCGCTACTAGGGTCTGTATGAAAAGTCTTGAGACGAAGGTCAGGCAAGACGAAAACAGCCTAGGAGGCGGAGTTTACGGGCTGTAAATGAGCATTCCGAGGTTCAGCATCGCCGAGTATCAAGGCTTTTCATACCGATCCTAGAACGACGTCAAGCTCAAGGACTAGTACAGCTATGACGCCCTTGGGCGAAGGTTGCGCAAGCACTCGACGGCGCATTACTGGAACAAACCTGAGGCCGGTACCGGCTGGAACCAGCTCGAGCGAGCCAAGCGCCAGCGCGAGCTGAACTGCGGCTTCACCCTGTTCGGCTGGGACGGCGACACCCTCGCCAGGGAAAGCTCGCCTGCGCAGGATGAGGGCGATACCGGAAAAACGGTGCACTACCTGTATGAACCGGGCAGCTTCGTGCCGGTGGCACAGGCTCTGCGCAAGGCCCCGATACAGTTGTCTCCGCCTGGAAATATCAAAAGCGGGCATGGCCCGGGTGCGGTTCACATTCCGCCAAACCAAGTCCCTAAAGAATGGAGCGTCATTCCCCCAGGGGCTGAACCATCACAACCGATAAGAGGTTAATAAGTGCTTAACGAAGCAGCAAGGAAAATATTCGATGACTATTATGGTTTTGATGATGGTTTGATCAAATCATTTGAATATGATTTTTTTCACGCGGATGCATTGAGAATAAAAATAGATGTGTATGCTAGGAACTATGAGCTCGAAGGTGATGTGTGGCGAACTGTTCGAATAATTATTGATGATGTCAGTGAGGTTCGGTCTGTGTTCGAAGCGGGTGCTTTTAATGTTATTTGCTCTCGTGTGAAGCTATTGAATTTTGATGGTAAATGGTGTGTTGAGGTCGATGGGGACTTTGGTGGTATCCCTATATCGCTGGAAGCAATTAGAAACTATAGTACGTGCTACGTTGTAGGGGAGAGGGTGGAAGTGCTGGAGGTCGATGGATAACGTAGCGGCTTAATATCGGATGCTGTTTGGGAGTGGCTGGTTAAAGTTGTTTTCACATTAACTGGAAGGGTTAGTTAGGTTTGCTGGAGGATTGGGTCGATTTCACGATGGTATCGTGAACACTTTTAGTGTGAGTTTACGCGGCACGGTACAGCTGCGTCAGGTCATGGGCACCTTCTAGATCCTCCCGGTAACTTCAAGAGTGCACATGGATCCGGCGCGGTACATGTTCACCCAAGCAAGGTTCCAGACGGTTGGAGTATTATTCCACCTGGCACCAAGCCTTCGCAGCCATTAGGTGGTTGAAATGTTTAATGAAGACGCAGTTGGGCTTGTTGACGGATTTGATCGATTCAATGATGGAGTAATGAACTATTTTAAGTATGAATTTTTGGGGGACGGTACGCTTTCTGTGCATATCGAATTCTGCGCCCGTGATTACAGGATTGAGGGGAATGTATGGAAAAGGGTCAGGGTGATTGTTGCTCACGTTGACGAAGTTCGTTCTACATTTTCTGGTGGGCAAACAAATGTTGTATGCTCCGGTGTCAAGCTTTTGAAATTCGGTGAGGTGTGGTGTGTTGAGGTGGATGGAGATCACGGGCCAAATGATCCATCTTCTCTTGAAGAAATTAGAAAGTACGGTTCTTGCTACATAACTGGCGATACTGTCGAGGTGGTTGAGGTTGAGTGAGTTGTATTTTTTGTGCTCGGACGTGGCGCAGGTTAAAGCAGTTACTGGCATGTGAACGAAACTACAAGCGACCTCATGCGGCGTGATCGACCAGGCCATAGCGTGCCAAGGAGTTGGATCTCAAATTCTGTTACATGATGGAGCCGTTTCAGGGTGTTACCGATCTGGCATATTCGCAGGACAGCGCAGTGTCTTCAGACGTGTTGAAAACCTGCATGAATCACTACTTGCTGCACGATGATCTTCTGGACGTGAGTCAGGGCCACCAATACAGTGCACAACGCGGGATTCTTGTAGCCTCCAGTGATGGACATCGAAACCGAATGTCAAAAACGCGTGTCATCGGCACAACGCTTTCTGCAATCGCTTCTGCAGAGAAGGAACTGAACAGAACGTTCCCCACATCCTTTTCCCGCTGGCTGCTTGCCAACAATGGACGGTCATTGGGTGGCCTGGTGGTGTTCCCCGTGTTCGACAGCCGAGACCCGAGGAAGACCTGGGACTCGATCGTCCGAAATTACACGTCAGGGTGGCAGGCGTGGCTGGAAAACTTCTCGCAATTGCCTGAGCGTTTTGCACCGCTGTTGCCCTTCGCAGAGTTTGGAACAGGTGATTATTATTGCTTCGATTATGACGCGCAAGGCGCCTCAGGCGAGCCTGCCGTGGTGTTGTGGGATCATGAAACGGGCAGTGCCCGCCGGTTTGCGGATGACTTTGAGCAGTGGCTGAGTAGCGTTGATCCTGCTCCTTAACGATCATCAGTACCCCTGGATGGCTTGAATGTTTGACAGCGGCTATGAGTATCTGGGCTGCCCAGCGTGATACCCGCTCGATGACGCCCGCGTTCCCACGACATGCAACGGCATGTTGATGTTCAGCCCTCTTCCAATCAGGCACCATCGGACGTGAGTGCAAAGGCCTGCACCTCCACACGTAATACATCCCATCACACAAGGACGGACCCACCTCATGAAAGACATTGTTCGCCTGGGCGATGCCACCACCCACGGTGGCGTGGTACTCGAAGCCTTTTCCAACACCAACCTCAATGGCAAGCCGATTGCCGGGGTAGGGCACAGCGTCAGTTGCCCCCTGTGCAAAGGGGTATTTCCCATTGCCGAGGGCAGCAGCACCTACAGCGTCGGCGGTACGCCCGTGGCGCTGGATGGCATGAAGACCGCCTGTGGCGCCGCGCTGATCGCCAGTGGCCCCAAGGGCGCAGTCATCAGCTAGGCATTGCCCGCAACGTGCACTTTCCCCCCGGCCGCACCGCCAGTCGCGACGATGGCCGGGGTACCCAATTGTGTCTACAATCAGCTCCTTTGATTGACCTACTTACTGGAGCTCACGTTTTGGCTCAATACGTCTACACCATGCATCGGCTGAGCAAAGTTGTGCCGCCGAAGCGGGAAATCCTCAAGAACATTTCGCTGTCCTTTTTCCCCGGCGCCAAGATCGGCGTGCTCGGCCTCAACGGTTCGGGTAAATCCACCCTGCTGAAAATCATGGCCGGCGTCGACACCGAGTTCGACGGCGAAGCGCGTCCGATGCCCGATCTGAATGTCGGCTACCTGCCGCAAGAGCCGCAACTGGACCCCACCAAGACCGTGCGTGAAGTGGTCGAAGAGGCCGTCAGCGTGATCAAGGACGCCCAGGCCCGCCTGGACGAGGTCTACGCCGCCTATGCCGACCCGGACGCCGACTTCGACAAGCTGGCCGCCGAACAGGCCAAGCTGGAAGCGATCCTGCAGGCCAGCGACGGTCACAACCTCGAGCGCCAGCTGGAAGTCGCCGCCGACGCGCTGCGCCTGCCGGCCTGGGACGCCAAGGTCGAACATCTGTCCGGTGGCGAGAAGCGCCGCGTGGCCCTGTGCCGCCTGCTGCTGTCGGCCCCCGACATGCTGCTGCTCGACGAACCGACCAACCACCTGGATGCCGACTCGGTAGCCTGGCTGGAGCACTTCCTGCACGACTTCCCGGGCACCGTGGTCGCGATTACCCACGACCGTTACTTCCTGGACAACGTCGCCGGCTGGATTCTGGAGCTCGACCGCGGCGCCGGTATTCCTTACGAGGGCAACTATTCGGGTTGGCTGGAAGCCAAGTCGGACCGCCTGGCCCAGGAATCCAAGCAGCAGTCGGCCCATGAAAAGGCCATGAAGGAAGAACTGGAATGGGTGCGCAAAGGCGCCAAGGCCCGCCAGTCCAAATCCAAGGCGCGTCTGCAACGCTTCGAAGAAATGCAGTCGCAGGAATTCCAGAAGCGCAGCGAAACCAACGAGATCTACATCCCGGCCGGCCCGCGCCTGGGTGACAAGGTCATCGAGTTCAAGAACGTCACCAAGGGCTACGGCGACCGCGTTCTGATCGACAACCTGTCGTTCAGCATGCCAAAAGGCGCCATCGTCGGTGTGATCGGCGGTAACGGTGCCGGTAAATCGACCCTGTTCCGCATGCTGATGGGCAAGGAGCAACCGGACTCGGGCAGCATCGAGATCGGTGAAACCGTGCAACTGGCCTGCGTCGACCAGAGCCGCGAAGACCTGGACGGCGGCAAGACCGTGTTCCAGCAGATCTCCGACGGTTCCGACCAGATCCGCATCGGCAACTACGAGATTCCGGCGCGTACCTACGTGGGGCGCTTCAACTTCAAGGGCGGCGACCAGCAGAAGTTCGTCAAGGACCTCTCCGGTGGTGAGCGTGGCCGTCTGCACCTGGCGTTGACGCTCAAAGAGGGCGGCAACGTGCTGCTGCTCGACGAACCGTCCAACGACCTCGACGTCGAAACCCTGCGTTCGCTGGAGGAAGCCCTGCTGGACTTCCCGGGCGCCGCTATCGTGATCTCTCACGATCGGTGGTTCCTTGACCGTGTGGCTACCCACATCCTGGCCTACGAAGACGATTCGCAGGCGGTGTTCTTCGAAGGCAACTACACCGAATACGAAGCCGATCGCAAGAAGCGCCTGGGTGAAGCCGCTGCCCAGCCGCACCGGGTACGGCACAAGAAACTGGCATGACCTTCACGGTCTTGCACTGAAACGGGGCCTTCGGGCCCCGTTTTTTTTGCCTGGAATCCGGGTGAATCCTTCGCCGGCAAGGCCGGCTCCTACAGGGTTGTGCGGCCTGCTGTAGGAGCAGGCTTTGCCGGCGAAGGTGTATACATTTATAGAAATGCACCATTTATTTCCATAAAAACGACATTTTGCCCTGTTGCGGTGCGAGTGGTTCTTGGTAAAGTCCTGAAAAAACTAATAAGTCCAACTCTATCTGGTGAATGTCTAAATGATCGAATCCGTCGAAGACTTCCTCGCACGCCTGCAAAAACGCGACCCTGCCCAGCCCGAATTCCATCAGGCCGTGGAAGAGGTACTGCGCAGCCTGTGGCCCTTCCTCGAAGCCAACCCGCACTACCTGCAGGCCGGTATTCTCGAACGCATGGTCGAGCCGGAGCGGGCCATTCTGTTCCGTGTATCGTGGGTCGACGACAAGGGCAGGGTGCGTGTCAACCGTGGCTACCGCATCCAGATGAGCAGCGCCATCGGCCCATACAAGGGCGGCCTGCGTTTCCACCCTTCGGTGAACCTCGGCGTGCTGAAGTTCCTGGCCTTCGAACAGGTACTCAAGAATTCCCTCACCTCGCTGCCCATGGGCGGCGGCAAGGGCGGCTCGGACTTCGACCCCAAGGGCAAGAGCGACGCCGAAGTCATGCGCTTCTGCCAGGCATTCATGAGCGAGCTGTACCGCCACATCGGCGCCGACCTCGACGTGCCGGCCGGTGACATCGGCGTAGGTGGTCGCGAAATCGGCTTCCTGTTCGGCCAGTACAAGCGCCTGGCCAACCAGTTCACCTCGGTGCTGACCGGCAAGGGCATGAACTACGGCGGCAGCCTGATTCGCCCCGAAGCCACCGGCTACGGCTGCGTGTACTTCGCCGAAGAAATGCTCAAGCGCGACGGCCTGCGCATCGACGGTCGCCGTGTGGCCATCTCCGGCTCCGGCAACGTGGCGCAATATGCCGCGCGCAAGGTCATGGACCTGGGCGGCAAGGTCATCTCGCTGTCCGACTCCGAAGGCACCCTGTACTGCGAAGCCGGCCTGAACGATGCGCAGTGGGATGCGCTGATGGAGCTCAAGAACGTCAAGCGCGGCCGCCTGAGCGAGCTGGGCGGCGAGTTCGGCCTGGAGTTCCGCGCCGGCCAGCGCCCTTGGAGCCTGGCCTGCGACATCGCCCTGCCGTGCGCCACCCAGAACGAGCTGGACGCCGAAGACGCACGCACCCTGCTGCGCAACGGCTGCATCTGCGTGGCCGAAGGCGCCAACATGCCGACCACCCTGGACGCCGTGGACCTCTTCATTGAAGCCGGCATCCTGTTCGCCCCGGGCAAGGCCTCAAACGCCGGCGGCGTGGCCGTCAGCGGCCTGGAGATGTCGCAGAACGCCATGCGCCTGCTGTGGACGGCCGGCGAGGTGGACAGCAAGCTGCACAACATCATGCAGTCGATCCACCATGCCTGTGTGTACTACGGCGAAGAGAACGGCCGCATCAACTACGTCAAGGGCGCCAACATCGCCGGCTTCGTCAAGGTTGCCGACGCCATGCTGGCCCAGGGCGTGGTCTAGGCCTGCGGCTCGATGGCGACGACCTCGATCAGTTGATCACCCGCCGGTCGTCGCCACAGCACCTCGTCACCGGGCGCTGCCCCCAGCAGTGCCCGGCCCAGGGGTGACCCCCAGTTGATCAGGCCACTGGCGGCATAGGCCTGGTCTTCGCCGACCAGTTGCACTTCATGCTGGAGGCCTTCTTCATCGACAAACACCACCCGGCTACCGATCTGCACCTTGCTCTGCGAGGTGGCGGGTGCGGCCACCTGGGCGCTCTGCACGCGGGCGCTGAAGTAGCGCAGGTCGCGCTCGACCTCGGCCAGGCGTTGTTTGTCGGGGTCGCCCAGCAGCGTGCTGCGCAGGGTCTCCAGTTCGCTGACCCGCTGCTTGAGCAGGTTCAGGCCCTGGGCGGTGACGTGGTTGGGTTGTTCGCTGATGCGCCGCTCTACCGGTTGATTGGCCTGATCGGCGGCCTGGTCTTCGTTGACGAATGCTCGGCTCATGGTTGGCCTCCTTTGTAGGAAGACCATGATGCGCGGTCACCGGTTGCATCGAATGTTCGAGGGCGACCTATTGGCGTCGATAGGCGCGGGCGGCGTCGCGGTCCTTTTCCTGCTGCCACTGCTGATCGCGCTCGTCCCAGTGGCGGCTGCGGTAGGTGTCCTGGTCCTGGCTCTGCTGCATGGCCTGGCACTGGCGAAAGCCGTCGTCCCAGCCGGTCTCGTACTGGCGGTCGTGCAGATAGCGCGGCACGTCCTTGCGAAACTCGCCCATCATCACGCCTGCGGCCTGGTGGCCGCTGCTGCAACCGGCCTGGAAGCCGTCGGCGTAGGGGGCAGGGTAGCCTTGCTCGATCAGTTGATCGTGGGTGCTGGCGCAACCGCCCAGTATTATTGCCACCAGTACCCAGTGCCCGCGCATGTTCGAACTCTCCCTCTGTTGCTGGGAGTCTAGGCGGTGGATTGTAGGAAAGGGGTCAAAACAGTGTGAATCTGTTGTGGCCTCTTCGCCGGCAAGGCCGGCTCCTACAGGCGGTGCTGGCTTTGCCGGCGAAGAGGCCCTCAGATCAGTAGTTGTACCACTTCACCTCGAGCATCACCTCGTTCTGCGCCGTCGCCAGCTGGCTGAACTCGCGCCTGGCACTCAGGCGCAGGCCCAGGTTGCGCGACAGTTCCCACTGCTGGTTGAGGCTCAGGCTGCGGCGGACCTCGCCATTGGTGAAGTAGTCGCCCTTGGCCTCCAGGCTCAGGTTGCCCAGCCCGTTGCGCCACAGCACGCCGGTGTTGAACCCTGCCGCGGGTGCGATGAACCCGGCAAAGTCATTGTTGTGCTCCACCCGCACCGTGCCCAGGGCAAACCCGAGCATGTCCTCGCCCAACTGCCAGGTGCCCCCGGCGCCGCCATTCACATGGCTGACCAGCACCTCGTTCTCATGCTTGCCCAGCACCCGTTCCAACCCGCCGGCCACCTGCCACGACCACGGCTTGAGCAGGTCGTTGCGCGGCGTCAGCGAGCGGATCGTTGCCAGGTCCAGGCGCTGCACCTGCCAGTCGTTGTGTTCGTACTGGCGCACCTTCAGCTGCAGGATCTCGATCTGCGCGCCCAGCGGGAAGCCGTAGGCGTTGTCGTTGAGGTCGTGATAGGCCATGCGCAGCCCGTACTCGGCAAAGGCCCGGTCTTCTCGGGTACCCACGCCCAGCTGCCAGGTGCGCGACTCGTGGCCGTCCTCCGGCAGCCCGGGGCGTTCGATCTGCAACGGCGGTGGCGGGTTGCGGTTGATCGCGCGCAGCAACTCGAAGCTGCGCCTGGCCCGCTCCGGGTCGCGCTCCAGGCCATTGGCGCGGTAGCGCTCCAGGCGATAGGCGGCGTCCTGCACCAGCGCCTGGCGCTCGCGCGGCAGCTCGGTGAAGGCGGGGCTCTGCAGTTGCGCGGTGTCGGCGCTCACGGCCAGCACCTGCTGCTGTTCGGCATGGTCCAGCGGTTTGGCCCGCTCCAGCAGCTCGCGCTCGCGCGATGGACGGTAGTCGGTACGCGCCACCAGCCCGGACTGTTTCACCGCCTTGACCGTGTCGGTGGGGATCGCCGTGAGCGGGAACTGCGAGGTCAGGTCCAGGCTCGGCCGTGCCACCTGCAGCAGTTCGAGCAGGCGATACGAGCAGTTTTCGTCGAAGAAGAAATAGTCGAACTGGATCTGCTTGAGTTCCCAGATGTGCTCGACCATGCGCCCGGTTTCCTCGGGCGTAAGGTTCAGCCGGTACTCCCACAGGTCGCGGTTTTCCAGGCTGCGGTACTCGGACAGCTTCTCCTGGTAGGGCACCAGCGCGAACAGGCCGGGGTAGCCGCCCATCAGGCCCTTCCAGGCATACAGGATGCTGTTGTCGTTGCCCTCGATGTAGGCGCCGAAGTTGATCGCGTAGCTCAGCAGTGCGGTGTTGTCGCTCTGCACGTCGGCCTGGTCGATACGCAGCAGCGTGTGCCCGAACATCGACGAGGGGCTGTTCAGGTAGGCGGCCGGGAAGATCATCACCGCGCTGTGCGGCGACACGTCCGAGTACCACTGGGTGTAGGCCTTGCAGTCCGGCGCCGGCAGGTCGGTGAGCTGCAACTGCTCGCGCAGCCAGCGGGTGCGCGCCGGGAATACGCATTGCGCGTGCTGGTCGCCCAGGCTGGCCGGGGCGTACAGCGCCTCATAGGTGGCGCGCAGTTCCTGGTCAGGGTGGTGCGCACCGTCCTTGGCCAGGAAGAATTTGGGGTCGTCCACGTAGCTGCGCCATCCGCCGAGCTTGGCGGTTTCGTAATGGCCCAGGGAGATCCAGTAGCGGTCGTTGGCCAGTGCGTGCAGACGAGCATCGTCCAGCACGGTGGCAGCGTGCAGCGGGGCGCAGGCACAGAGCGCCAGGTAGGCAAGGCGTTTGAGCATGTCGGGCAACTACGTCTGAATGATGCCGATAGAGGCGGGCAAACAAACCCGCCCCGTGGTCGGGGCGGGTGTGCCGAGCTTAGGCCGGGGTTGCGTATTTGGCCAGACGGGCGTCGCTTTTCAGGACGGCGAGGGTGTTGGTGTGAACATCTTCAGCGGTAGCGTCGGCTGTGGTGAAGATTTCCTGGAAGTGCTGGTGGGTCACGGCCGCGAAGTGCGCACGGTCTTCCGGTGCGACGCCCAGTACCACCGCGTAGGTGGTCAGTGCTTCGCCCTGGCCTTGCGCCATGTCTTCGGACAGCTCGTTCATCATGCCATTCATGGCGAACCAGGATTTGCCGCCATAGGTCAGCGACGCATTGGTGGAGCAGCCGTTGGTGCCCGAGGTCATGCCGAAGGTGGCGTTGCCCGAGGTACCGTTGGTGGTGGATGCGAGGAAGTGAGCCGGCGTGCCGCGTTGGCCCTCGAACAGCATGTTGCCCCAGCCGCAGTCCGGGCCGCCTGGCGCCTGGGCCATGGCGTTGAGCGAAACCGCGGTGAACAGAGTACCCAGAAGAATCCGTTTCATAGCATTGTTCTCTTTCTGATGTTCAAACCAAAGGTCAGGGTTATCTGGCATGTCTGTAGGACTAGTTGCCAGGACGGGTCGGTTGTTTACCCAGCCGCGCAGTTTGGAGTTTAGGCACGATCTAAGGGTTCCGTGATTAATTGCAAAAGATTGCTTGAAATAATTGACGCGGAGCAGGTTTTCGACCCTGCGCGCTAAAGCGTTGAAGAGCCTTGCAAGCCGGGCGCAGGCGGCGCCAGAATGCCGTCATCCGCCCCGCCGAAGTAAGGAAGCCCGATGCCCGATCCTGTTGCTGCGAGCCTGCGTCTTGCGCCCGAAGCCCTGACCCGGCCGTTTTCCGCTGAACAGTTCGATTTTTCCACCACCAATGATCTGGAGCCCTTTCGCGGTGTGCTAGGCCAGGAACGTGCAGTCGAAGCCTTGCAGTTCGGCGTCGCCATGCCACGCCCCGGTTACAACGTGTTTGTCATGGGCGAGCCGGGCACCGGCCGCTTCTCGTTCGTCAAGCGCTACCTCAAGGCAGAAGGCAAGCGCCTGCAGACGCCGTCCGACTGGCTGTACGTCAACAACTTCGACGAGCCCCGCGAACCCAAGGCGTTCGAGCTGCCGGCCGGCAGTGCCGGGGCCTTCATCGCCGATATCGGGGGCCTGATCGACAACCTGCTGGCGACCTTTCCGGCGGTGTTCGAGCACCCGTCCTATCAGCAGAAGAAAAGCGCCATCGACCGCGCCTTCAACCAGCGCTACGACCGTGCCCTGGATGTGATCGAGCGCGCCTCGCTGGAAAAGGACGTGGCCCTGTACCGCGACAGCAGCAACGTCGCCTTCACCCCCATGGCCGATGGCAAGGCGCTGGACGAGGCCGAGTTCGCCCAGTTGCCTGAGGCCGAGCGCGAGCGTTTCCACGAGGACATCGCCGCGCTGGAAGAGCGCCTCAACGAAGAGCTCGCCAGCCTGCCGCAGTGGAAGCGCGAGTCGAACAACCAGCTGCGCCAGCTCAACGAAGAAACCATCACCCTGGCCCTGCAGCCCTTGCTGGCCCCGCTGTCGGAGAAGTACGCCGAGAACGCTGCGGTGTGCGCCTACCTGCAGGCCATGCAGGTCAACCTGCTGCGCACCGTGGTCGAGCAACTGGTCGACGACAGCAAGACCGACGCGGTGGCGCGCAAGATGCTCGAAGAGCAGTACGCCCCCAGCCTGGTGGTCGGCCATCACGCCAGCGGCGGCGCGCCCGTGGTGTTCGAGCCGCACCCTACCTACGACAACCTGTTCGGCCGCATCGAATACGGCAACGACCAGGGCGCGCTGTACACCACCTATCGCCAGTTGCGCCCGGGGGCGCTGCACCGCGCCAATGGCGGGTTCCTGATTCTGGAGGCCGAGAAGATGCTCGGCGAGCCGTTCGTGTGGGATGCGCTCAAGCGCGCCCTGCAATCGCGCAAGCTGAAGATGGAGTCGCCGCTGGGCGAGTTCGGTCGCCTGGCCACCGTGACCCTCACCCCGCAGATGATCCCGCTGCAGGTCAAGGTGATCATCATCGGCGCCCGCCAGCTGTACTACGCGCTGCAGGACCACGACCCGGACTTCCAGGAGATGTTCCGGGTGCTGGTGGACTTCGACGAAGACATTCCCATGGTCGAGGAGAGCCTGGAGCAGTTCGCCCAGTTGCTCAAGACCCGCACCAGCGAGGAGGGCATGGCCCCGCTGACCGCCGATGCGGTGGCGCGCCTGGCCACCTACAGCGCCCGCCTGGCCGAGCACCAGGGGCGCCTGTCGGCGCGCATCGGCGACCTGTTCCAGCTGGTCAGCGAGGCGGATTTCATTCGCCACCTGGCCAACGACGAGATGACCGATGCCGGGCACATCGAGCGGGCGCTCAAGGCCAAGGCCACGCGTACCGGGCGGGTATCGGCGCGGATTCTCGACGACATGCTGGCCGGGATCATCCTGATCGACACCGAAGGCGCGGCGGTGGGCAAGTGCAACGGCCTGACCGTGCTGGAGGTGGGCGATTCGGCGTTCGGCGTGCCGGCGCGGATTTCCGCCACGGTGTACCCGGGCGGCAGCGGCATCGTGGATATCGAGCGTGAGGTCAACCTGGGCCAGCCGATCCACTCCAAGGGCGTGATGATCCTCACCGGGTACCTGGGCAGCCGCTATGCCCAGGAGTTCCCCCTGGCCATTTCGGCCAGCATCGCGCTGGAGCAGTCCTACGGCTATGTGGATGGCGACAGCGCATCGCTGGGCGAGGCCTGCACGCTGATCTCGGCCCTGTCGAAAACCCCGCTCAAGCAGTGCTTTGCGATCACCGGCTCGATCAACCAGTTCGGTGAAGTGCAGGCGGTGGGCGGGGTCAACGAGAAGATCGAGGGCTTCTTCCGCCTGTGCGAGGCTCGTGGCCTGACCGGTGAGCAGGGCGCGATCATCCCGCGGGCCAACGTGGCCACGCTGATGCTCGACGAGCGCGTGCTGCAGGCGGTGCGCGCCGGGCAATTCCATGTGTACGCAGTCAGCCAGGCCGACGAGGCCCTGAGCCTGCTGGTGGGCGAGCCGGCCGGGCAGCCGAACGAGGAGGGCGAATTCCCCGAGGGCAGCATCAATGCGCGGGTGGTCGAGCGGTTGCGGGTGATTGCCGAGATGATCAGCGAAGAGGACCTCAAGGAAGCCGAGAAGGAGCAGGCCGAAGAGGCGCTGGCGCAGGTGAAGCCTTCCTGACCGCGGTGGGTTCTTCGCCGGCAATGCCGGCTCCTACATGTGGGAGTCGGCATTGCCGGCGAAGGGGGCAGTTCGGCGCACGGTACATGACCGCTCGGCGCCGACCGCTTGTCGCCGGCGGATTTCTTCTATCCTCAAGGCATGGACCGTCGTGCGCAAAAGGATCGAAACCAGCCTGGCCACAGGCTACGCAACGCCTCACCGAGGACCGTCGCCATGCCGCGTACCCTCAGCCTTACCCGTCAATGCCTGGGCCTGGTGACCCGCATTGAGTGCCGTATCCGCCCGCTGGCCGGTGACACCGGCATGTGGACACTGCTGTTCGCCGCCGGCATGGCCGGCGAGCAACCCTCCGCGATCAAGGCCCAGGGGCCGTTTCACGGGCCGTTCGTGGCCGAGTCGGTGCTCAGCGCGATTGTCGACAGCCTGACCCTGCACGGCTACCAGGTGGCCGACGACCCGCAGATCTGGTGCGTGCACCTGCAGGCGCAGCTGCGTCGCATCAACGGCGAACGGGTTCACCATGTGGGTGACCTGCAGTCCAACCCCGACACCTGAACCGACCGGATCATCCACTGGCCTGTGGCAGCGTGTCGCGGGCTTTTCCTGTCACAGGTGGCTGCTATACTCGCGCTCGTTTTTTTCCAGCCACCTGGTGATCTGCTCAATGGAACGCTTTATCGAAAATGCGATGTACGCCTCGCGCTGGCTGCTCGCACCCATCTATTTTGGCCTGTCCCTGGGGCTGCTGGCGTTGGCGCTGAAGTTCTTTCAGGAGATCTTCCATGTGCTGCCCAACGTCTTCTCGCTGGCCGAGTCCGACCTCATCCTGGTACTGCTGTCGCTGATCGACATGGCCCTGGTGGGCGGCCTGCTGGTGATGGTGATGATCTCCGGCTACGAGAACTTCGTGTCGCAGCTGGATATCGCCGAAGGCACCGAAAAGCTCAACTGGCTGGGCAAGATGGACTCTTCCTCGCTGAAGATGAAGGTGGCCGCCTCGATCGTGGCGATCTCCTCCATTCACCTGCTGCGGGTGTTCATGGACGCGCGCAACATCGAGACCCAGTACCTGATGTGGTACGTGATCATCCACATGACCTTCGTGGTCTCGGCGTTCGCCATGGGCTACCTGGACAAGATGACCAAGCACTGACCTGCGGGGTATCACGCCTTGTCAGCCGCCCGTCCGTTGCATAACGGACGGGCGGTTGCGTTTCTGACTTGTGCTTTGGTCGATGCTGTACAAAAAATGAACGGCCTGTGGAGTGTTCCAGTAGCGAGGTATCGCAATGAACCTGCATGAACTGAACAGCGAGGCCAGGGCCGGCCGGGTGGACGAACTGAACCTGATCGCCATCGAAGGGGGGGACTTCGTGCTCGAGGCCCGGGTCAAGGGCAAGGCGCACCCGTTGCTGGATGCCAAGGGGGTACGTCTCAAGGTGCACTCGGTGGTCGATGGTCAGCGCCTGCTCAATGGCTTGCCCGCCGTGCCGTTGCACCTGGTGCACTGGTCGGTGCAGGACGAGATGTGCGGCCTGCACGGCACCCCCGAAGAAGACCTCAAGGTGCCGATGCCGCGACGTACTGCCTGGTAGCTGAACTGCTTTGCCGCAGTGTGCTAGGCTGCTTGCCCTTTTCACAGCGGGCGCGGCTTTTGTGCGCCCTGTAGCGGAGCAGAAACATGTCCGAACTCAACCTGTCCACCGACGAAACCCGCGTCAGCTACGGCATTGGCCGTCAGCTGGGTGGCCAGCTGCGTGACAACCCGCCACCGGGCGTCAACCTGGACGCGATCCTGGCCGGTCTGACCGACGCCTTCAATGGCCAGGCCAGCCGCGTCAGCGAAGAAGACCTGTCGGCCAGCTTCAAGGTCATCCGTGAAATCATGCAGGCCGAAGCGGCTGCCAAGGCCGAAGCGGCCGCTGGCGAAGGCAAGGCCTTCCTGGCCGAGAACGCCAAGCGTGACGGCATCACCACCCTGGCCTCGGGCCTGCAGTTCGAAGTACTGACTGCCGGTGAAGGCGCCAAGCCAAGCCGTGAAGACAGCGTGCGCACCCACTACCACGGCACCCTGATCGACGGCACCGTGTTCGACAGCTCCTACGAGCGTGGCCAGCCGGCAGAATTCCCGGTCGGCGGCGTGATCGCTGGCTGGACCGAGGCCCTGCAACTGATGAACGCGGGCAGCAAATGGCGCCTGTACGTACCGAGCGAGCTGGCTTACGGCGCCCAGGGCGTTGGCAGCATCCCGCCGCACAGCGTGCTGGTGTTCGACGTCGAGCTGCTGGACGTACTGTAATACCTCTTCGCCGGCAAGGCCGGCTCCTACAGGGTCAGCGCGTACCCGTGTAGGAGCCGGCCTTGCCGGCGAAGCGTTTTCAGTTCCACTGCGCGCCACCCCCAGGGCGCAACGCCCGGGCATAGCAGAACAGGAACAGATTCCTCACCAGCTCCTTGAGCACCACAGGCTCGCTCGAATTCAACCCGTGAAGATCCAGGTCGCCCTGGTCGCGCAGTTCGCCCAGCGCGTCTTCTTCGAGCACGGCGCATACCTCGCCGGTTTCGCGGTGCAGGATGCGCAGGTACGGATGGGGGCGGTCAAGCCAGGCGTCTATCAGATAAGTCATGGCTATTCTCCTTGAAAGCGTTCAATGAGAATAATTCTTATTATCAAAATAGCAAGTGACTATTGGATTTTTCTTGCGATTACCGCCGGGCGGTAGGGTCGAGGCTGCGAGTGCAGCCCCGGGCAGGCAGGGGTCAGACCTTGCGCACGAATTCCGATTTCAGCTTCATCGGGCCGATGCCGTCGATCTTGCAGTCGATGTCGTGGTCGCCGTCGCACAGGCGGATGTTCTTGACCTTGGTGCCGACCTTGACCACCAGCGAGGTGCCCTTGACCTTGAGGTCCTTGATCACGGTGATGGTGTCGCCGTCCTGCAGGACGTTGCCCACCGAATCCTTCTTCACCGCTTCGTCGCTGGCCGCTTCGGCTTCACCGCTGGCCGACCACTCGTGGGCGCACTCGGGGCAGATCAGCTGGCTGGCGTCTTCGTAGGTGTATTCGGAGTTGCATTTGGGGCAGGGTGGCAAAGTGCTCACTACGGTTCCTCAGGACTACGTGCAGAAAACCCACATTGTATAGGGTTTTGCCGGCCAGAGGAAAAGCAGGCCCATCGAGCGATGGGCCGGGGCAGGGGATCAGTGCGTGCGGGCGACGGCGAATTCGCTGAGTTCGACCAGCGCATCGCGGTATTCGCTGGCCGGCAGCACGTCCAGGCAGGCGATGGCACGGGCCACGTAGTCACGCGCCATCTGTGCGGTGTACTCCAGCGCGCCGGCGGCCTCCACTGCGTTGCGGATGCTCTCCAGGTCTTCAAGGCCACCTTTCTGGATGGCCTGGCGCACCAGCGCCGCCTGCTCGGGGGTGCCTTCGCGCATGGTGTAGATCAGCGGCAGGGTCGGCTTGCCTTCGGCCAGGTCGTCACCGACGTTCTTGCCCAGGGTCTCGGCGTCGCCCTTGTAGTCGAGCAGGTCGTCGACCAGCTGGAAGGCCACGCCCAGGTGGTCGCCGAAGGTACGCAGGGCTTCGCGCTGTTCGTCGCTGGCGCCGGCCAGTGCGGCGGCGCTGTGGGTGGAGGCTTCGAACAGCATGGCGGTCTTGCCGCGGATGACGTCCATGTAGACTTCCTCGGTGGTGCTGGCGTCGCGAATGCGCGACAGCTGCAGCACTTCACCCTCGGCAATCACGCGGGTGGCCTTGGAGAGGATCTGCATGACCGGCATCGAGCCCAGCTCGACCATCATCTCGAACGAGCGCGAGTACAGGAAGTCGCCCACCAGCACGCTTGGCGCGTTGCCCCACAGGGCATTGGCGGTGGAGCGGCCACGGCGCATGCCCGACATGTCGACCACGTCGTCATGCAGCAGGGTGGCGGTGTGCAGGAACTCGATGGTGGCTGCCAGCAGGCGCAGGTCGTCTCCTTCGCGGCCCAGTGCCTTGCCGCACAGCAACACCAGCAGCGGGCGCAGACGCTTGCCCCCGGCCGAGGTAATATAGTCGCCGATTTTCGATACCAGCGGCACACGTGAAGTCAGCTGCTTCTTGATGATCTCGTCAACGGCGCTGAAGTCGTCCGCTACCGCACGGTAGAAAGCTTGGGGTTGCATCGGCCACAGGTGCTCCATAAGGGTTGCGCGGCATGCTAGGTTGCGGGTCCCGGCGTGTCAAGGCGCACTGCCCGTGGGGTCAATGGCCACACTTGCAAGGCAAAGCTGGCTTGCGTACAATCGCGCACCCTGAACTTCCTGGGCAGCACCTGCCTTACGCAATTGCACTGGGCCGTTCCAGCCCTATGCAGCCATGCCAGCCAATACTCTTCCTATAAAGAGCTGGGTGAGCAGGATTATCGGAGAAATACCCATGTACGCAGTAATTGTTACCGGTGGCAAGCAGTACAAAGTCGCCGAAGGTGAATACCTGAAAATCGAAAAACTGGAAGTCGCCACTGGCGAATCCGTGACTTTCGACCGCGTTCTGTTGGTTGCCAATGGCGACGACGTGAACATCGGCGCTCCAGTCGTTGCTGGTGCCAAGGTTGTTGCTGAAGTGATCTCGCAAGGTCGTCACGACAAAGTGCGCATCATCAAGTTCCGCCGCCGTAAGCACCACATGAAGCGTATGGGCCACCGCCAGTGGTTCACCGAAATCAAGATCACCGGTATTTCGGCTTAATCGCCCAAATCCCCATTTCTGGAGAATTGAACCATGGCACACAAAAAAGCTGGTGGTAGTACCCGTAACGGTCGCGACTCAGAAGCCAAACGCCTTGGCGTGAAGATGTATGGCGGCCAGGCTATCATCCCGGGCAACATCATCGTGCGTCAGCGCGGCACCCAATTCCACGCTGGCTACGGCGTTGGCATGGGCAAGGATCACACCCTGTTCGCCAAGATCGCGGGTAAGATCAAGTTCGAAGTAAAAGGCGCCTTCGGTCGTCGTTACGTGAGCGTCGTTGCCGAGTAATCGCGCGATCGCTGGAAAAGCCCTGTCTCGCGACGGGGCTTTTTCGTTTGTGGGGTGAGTCTCTTGCAAAGCTGTTTGTATGGGCTGCCGGCGCTGGTGTTCTGGCCGTATCGGGGCCGCCGCGCTCACTTTTGCAAGAGCCTTATGTCTTTGTGTCACTCAGCTCGTCCAACTGACGAGAGGCGGTTTTTATGAAGTTTGTTGACGAAGTATCGATCAAGGTCAAGGCCGGTGACGGCGGTAACGGTTGCATGAGCTTCCGCCGCGAGAAGTTCATCGAGAACGGTGGCCCCAACGGTGGCGATGGTGGCGACGGCGGCTCGGTGTACATGGTTGCCGACGAAAACCTCAACACCCTGGTCGACTACCGCTACACCCGTCACTTCGAGGCCCAGCGCGGCTCCAATGGCGGCAGCACCGACTGCACCGGCAAGAAGGGCGACGACCTGATCCTGCGCGTGCCGGTCGGCACCACCGTGATCGACGCGGGCACCCAGGAAGTGATCGGCGACCTGGTCAAGGCCGGGCAGAAACTGATGGTGGTGCAGGGCGGCTGGCACGGCCTGGGCAACACCCGTTTCAAGTCCAGCACCAACCGTGCGCCACGCCAGACCACCCCGGGCAAGCCCGGCGAGCAGCGTGACCTGAAACTGGAAATGAAAGTGCTGGCCGACGTCGGCCTGCTGGGCTTGCCCAATGCCGGCAAATCCACCTTCATCCGTTCGGTGTCGGCCGCCAAGCCGAAAGTCGCCGACTACCCGTTCACCACCCTGGTGCCGAACCTGGGCGTGGTCAGCGTCGACCGCTGGAAGAGCTTCGTCATCGCCGACATCCCCGGCCTGATCGAAGGCGCTTCGGAAGGCGCCGGCCTGGGTATCCGCTTCCTCAAGCACCTGGCGCGTACCCGCCTGCTGCTGCACCTCGTCGACCTGGCCCCGCTGGATGAAAGCAGCAGCGCCGACGCCGCCGAAGTCATCGTCAACGAGCTGACCCGCTTCAGCCCGTCGCTGGCCGAGCGTGACCGCTGGCTGGTGCTGAACAAGACCGACATGCTGATGGACGACGAGCGCGACGAGCGCGTCAAGGAAGTGGTCGAGCGCCTGCAGTGGGAAGGCCCGGTGTACGTCATCTCGGCGATCTCCAAGCAGGGCACCGAGCAGCTCAGCCGCGACATCATGCGCTACCTCGAAGACCGTGCCGACCGCCTGGCGGCCGACCCGGCCTACCGCGACGAGCTGGCCGACCTCGACCAGCGCATCGAAGACGAGGCCCGTGCCCAGCTGCAGGCCCTGGACGACGCGCGCGCCCTGCGCCGTACCGGCGTCAAGAGCGTGCACGACATCGGCGACGACGATGATGATGACGACTGGGAAGACGACGAAGACGGCCCGGAAATCATTTACGTGCGCGACTGATTCGTTGCAGTACACTAAACGCCGCTTTTTCAAGCGGCGTTTTGGTATCTAAAGATCTCTATAGGTTGGAAGAAGATGCGGAGCAAGGTGACGGGTGCGCAGCGCTGGGTCGTGAAAATCGGCAGCGCGTTGCTGACGGCGGATGGCAAGGGCCTGGACCGCGCGGCGATGGGCGTGTGGGTCGAGCAGATGGTGGCCCTGCATGAGGCAGGGGTCGAGTTGGTGCTGGTCTCTTCGGGGGCCGTGGCTGCCGGCATGAGCCGCCTGGGCTGGAGCAAGCGACCGAGTGCGATGAACGAGCTGCAGGCTGCCGCCTCCATCGGCCAGATGGGCCTGGTGCAGGCCTGGGAGTCGAGCTTTGCCGAGCATGGCCGGCACACCGCGCAGATCCTGCTGACCCACGACGACCTCTCCGACCGCAAGCGTTACCTCAACGCCCGCAGCACCCTGCGTACCCTGGTGGAGCTGGGCGTGGTACCGGTTATCAACGAGAACGACACCGTGGTCACCGACGAGATCCGCTTCGGCGACAACGACACCCTGGCCGCACTGGTGGCCAACCTGGTGGAAGCCGACCTGCTGGTGATCCTCACCGACCGCGACGGCATGTTCGATGCCGACCCGCGCAACAACCCCGAAGCCCAGCTGATCTACGAGGCGCGCGCCGATGACCCGGCGCTGGACGCCGTGGCCGGCGGCACCGGTGGCGCACTGGGGCGTGGCGGTATGCAGACCAAGCTGCGTGCGGCGCGCCTGGCCGCGCGGTCCGGGGCGCACACCATCATCGTCGGCGGTCGCATCGAGCGCGTGCTCGACCGCCTCAAGGCCGGCGAGCGCCTGGGCACCTTGCTCTCGCCCGAGCGCGGCATGCTCGCGGCACGCAAGCAATGGCTGGCCGGGCACCTGCAGACCCGCGGCACCCTGGTGCTGGACGCCGGTGCGGTGCAGGCCTTGCGCCAGGCCAACAAGAGCCTGCTGCCGGTGGGCGTCAAGACCGTGCAGGGCAGTTTCCGGCGTGGCGAGATGGTCGTGTGCGTAGGGCCGGACGGCCTTGAAGTGGCCCGCGGCCTGGCCAACTACAGCGCGCTCGAAGCGCAGAAGATCATCGGCCAGTCATCCGAGGCCATCGAGGCCGTGCTGGGCTACAGCGCCGAGCCGGAACTGGTGCACCGCGACAACCTGATTCTGGTATGAGGAAATGAGCGTGATCAAAGGGATTTTTGCAGCCGCCTTGCTGGCCTTGCCGATGCTGGCCGGTGCCGAGGAAATCGGCCAGGTGTCGACGGTGTTCAAGTTCGTCGGGCCCAACGACCGCATCGTGGTCGAGGCGTTCGACGACCCCAAGGTGGAGGGCGTGACCTGCTACCTGTCGCGCGCCAAGACCGGCGGCGTGAAGGGTGGGCTGGGGTTGGCCGAAGACCGTGCCGAGGCGTCGATCGCCTGCCGTCAGGTGGGGCCGATTCGCTTCAAGGGCGAGCTCAAGGATGGCGATGAAGTGTTCAAGGAGCGCACCTCGCTGGTGTTCAAGACCATGCAGGTGGTGCGCTTTCTGGACAAGAAGCGCAACACGCTGGTGTACCTGGTGTACAGCGACCGCCTGATCGAAGGCAGCCCGCAGAACGCGGTGACGGCGATTCCGATTCTGCCTTGGGCGCAGTGATCGGGCACCGTGTCGCCCCTTTCGCCGGCAAGGCCGGCTCCTACAGGCGACGATAACCGCGTTTCGCCGGCAACGATAACTCCGTAGGAGCCGGCCTTGCCGGCGAAGGGGCCATCAAGGCCCCTGTACCTTCGTCAGATCGACGCCGGCTCAACCTCCACTTCCCGCACCTCGACCTTCACCTGATCGCGACGGCTGATGTACTTCCAGTCCGCCTCGTCGATGTAGATCCCGTTCGGCCCGCTACCGCCCTCCAGGTCGATTGCCACGTGCGCCGATACCTGCGGCTTCACGCTCGCCAGAATCGGCACGAAGCCCAACTGCAGGCTGGTCTCCAGCAATGCCGCCTGGTTGCGTTCGTCGATGTCGGCCGCCTCGTCCAGGTAGTACGGCAGGCGCACGCGCCCGGCCTGGTCGCGGTCCATCAGGTGCAGCAACAGGTACATGTTGGTCAGCGCCTTGATGGTCATGGTGGTGCCGTTGGAGGCCGCGCCATCGATGTCGGTATGGATGATCGGCTGGCCGCCTACCTTGGTGATCTCGAACGCCAGCTCGAACAGGTCCTTCAGGCCCAGCTGGTTGTGGTTGGCTGCCACCAGCCGCGCCAGGTACTCCTTGGCCTCTTCGTTCTTGTTGTCCTGCTCGGCGCTCTGGCTCAGGTCGAACACCGACAGGGTCTCGCCTTCCTCGTACTGGCCGGCACTGTGGATGATCTGGTCGATGTGCTTGAGCGCTTCCTTGTTCGGCGCCAGCACGATGCGAAAGCTCTGCAGGTTGGATACCTGGCGCTTGTTGATCTCGCGGTTGAACAGTGCCAGCTGGTGCTCGAGGCTGTCGTAGTCGCTGCGGATGTTGCGCAGGGTACGCGCGATGTCGGTCACCGCCGCGCGCCGCGCCTTGCCCAGGGTCAGGGCTTCGTCGGTACGGTGCGCGTAGGCGTTGATCAGCAGCTGCAGGCGGCGCTCCATGTCGTCTTCGCTGTCGAACTTGGCCACGCCCTTGAGGCGTACCTGGGCGTACAGCGCCTCGATCTGGCCATCCACCCGCAACAGGCCCTGCCAGCTGTCCTGATAGTCGTTGAGCAGCGGCAGCAGGTTGTCCATGGAGTCGTCGACCGGGTCCATGAACGGCGTGCCGAACGGCAGGTCGGCCGGCAGCAGCTGGCGACGGCGCAGGGCGTCGTCGAGGGTGCGCTGCTTGGCCTCCATGTCGGCGATCTGGCGACCGACCAGTTGCAGCTTGGCCGACAGTTGCTGCACGCGCTCGGTGAACGCGTCGCTGGAGCGCTTGAGCTCGTCCTGGGCCGCCTCCATCTGCGCCAGCTGCTCCAGCTTGTCGCCTTCCTCGGCCGACAGGGTCTGGGTACGGCGGTAGTCTTCCAGGGCCTTTTGCGCATCCAGCACCTGCTGGTACAGCGCTTCGGTCTGGGTCTTGCTCGCGGCGCGGTCGGCGGCCACGGCTTGCTGGGTCTTGAGCTGCTTGAGCTCTTTTTCCAGGCGCTCCTTCTGGTCGCGCAGCGCGGCGCGGTCGGCCAGGGCCTGCAAGGCCGGCGGCTCGATATGGCTGAGGTCGATGGACAGCCCCGGCGCCTCGAAGCGCTCGCCCTTGAAGCCGTCGAGTACCGCTTCCAGGGACTTGACCCACACGTCGCTGTCATCCAGCTCGATGCCGCGCTCGCCCAGCGGCAGGCTGAACAGCGCACCGTTGAACAGGCGCATCAGGCGCTCGACGTCCTGCTGCGAGAACTCTTCGCGCAGGCGTGCATAGCTGTTGTTGTCGGCATGGTCGAGCTGCTGCTTGACCGACTTCAGGCGTTTCTCCAGGTCGCGCAGGCGCTCTTCCAGGTCCTCGGCGCTGAACTGGCGCGACTGCGCCAGGGCACCGGCCAGTTCGTCGTGGGCGTCCTTGGCGGCCAGCAGCTGCTGCTCCAGCACCTTGACGTCATCCACCAGCGCGAAGCGGTGCTTGAGCACCGACAGTTCGCCCAGCCAGCGCTGGATACCGGTCATTTCGCGTTCCAGGCGCATCAGCTCCTGGGTGCCGCCGCGCTGGTTGTTCTGCAGCGCGTCCTGCTCGTGGCTGTAGTGCTCGGCCTGCAGCACCAGTTCTTCCTTGCGTGCGCCGGCGTAGTCCTGCCAGGTGCCGAGCAACTGGTCGAGCAGCGGTGACAGGCGGTGCAGCTTGCCGCGCAGGATGTCGCGCTGGGCCACGCCATTGGCCAGGGCCTCGACCAGCGGGCCGGCGGCTACCAGCGAGTTGTAGTCCTGTTCCATGCGCCGCACGTCGCGGAAGGCTTCTTCGCAGGCGGCGATGTAGTCGACGCTGCCCGAGCGCAGGCTGTGCTCGAACGCATCGAGGAACAGCTGCTTGAGCTTGGCCGCGGTAATCTCGCGCATGTGCAGCAGGTTGATGAACAGGGCGCGGAAGGTCTTCAGGCTCTGCTCGCTGGTGGAGCGCAGCGGAATCAGGGTCAGGTCCAGCGGCACCGAGGTGTGCCCGCCCACCAGCAGCCGGCGCAGTTCGTCGGGCTTGAGCTCGTAGGCTTTCAGGCCGTTGCGCTCCAGGTTGGTGAACAGCTCCTTCTGGCGCAGGCAGGTGTCGTTCTTCTGGTAGTGGCCCAGGTCCAGCTCGCCGGCATAGGCGAAGAACTGGTGGCCGAAGCCGCCGCCAGGGCCGCGCCCGACCACGCCGATCACGTGCGGGCCGTGGGGCAGGTTGACCTCGCAGAGGATGTAGCTGGTGTCGCTGGCGAAGTAGAAGCGGCGTGACTGCTCCAGGCTGTACTTGCCGAAGCTCATGTCCGACATGCGCGCCAGGATCGGGAACTGCAGGGCGTTGATCGACGCACTCTTGCCCAGGTTGTTGGCGCCGTACACCGACAGCGGGTGCTCCAGCGGGAACAGGCCCAGGCTGTAGCCGGCGGTGTTGAGCAATGCAAAGCGGCGAATGCCGTAGCGGTCCTGGCTCATGCGTCAATCTCCTGTTGCTCTTGGGCAATGGCACGGGCCAAGGCGTCTTCTTCGCTTTCCTCGAACGGGCTCAGGTCGAGCGGGTCGTCGGTCCTGTTCAGCTCTTCAGGGGTTTCTTCCACCACCAGCACCGGGGTCGGCAGCGGCAGGGCACTGTGCAGGCTGGCGGCCAGGTCGCGGTCCTGCTGCACCGACAGGCACACGTCGAGGAAGCGGTGCATCGGCGGCAGGAAGCGGTAGATGCCGTTGTCTTCGCTGGCAAAGCCGAGCTGGGTCATGCGGCGCATGATCTTCTCTTCCAGCTCGTCGGGGGTCTGCACCTCGGCCTGCAGGAACAGGTCGCGGTACTTTTCCAGCAGCGAGGGCAGCTCGTCGCGCCCCAGGCTGCCGCCGTCGAGCACCGACATCGGGTCGCGGCCCTGGTCGGCCAGGTGCTCCACCAGGATGAAGGTGAACAGCGACAGGCGCTGGGCGGTCTTGTTGACCTGGGCAGCAGCCAGTTCCGGCACGAAGTAGTAGAAACCACGGGTGTCGCACACCAGTTCGAAGCCCAGGGCCTTGAACAGGCCGCGGTACTGGTCCTGGAAGTTCGACAGCTGGGCGTACAGCTCCGGGTCGCGCCGGCTGATGTGGAAGCCCTTGAACAGCTCGCGGAAGATCGGTGCGAGCTGGGACAGTTCGGAAAGATCAAGATGCATGGGTAGGGCTCGCAGTAGGCTCGGGCGACGGTTCGCGGCTTGAAGTCAGGGCGAACGAGCGCAGGCTGACCAGGTGTTCCTGAGTGGTGTACTCGCGGCGCTCCAGGCGCGCGCGGGTAAAGCGTTTTTCCCGCGACAGGCGCGAGAACCAGTACAGCAGTTCGTCGGTGGCGCCTTCGGGCTCCTGCTCCAGCAGCCACACCATCAGGTCGGGCAGCGGCAGGGCGTCTTCGCAGCGCTCGAGCATTTCCTTGACCGTGCGCGGTGCACGCGGCGCGGCGCCCTTGTGGCTCTTGTGCGCCTTGGGGAACTGCGCCGGCTTGGCTTCGAAGCGGGCCAGGGCATACACGTAGGCCTCGACCTGGCTGGCGCTGCCGAGGAAGGTGCTCTGCGGGCGGGTGAACAGCGGCATGGCCGCCTGCGGCACGGCGTCGATGCCCTTGCGCCGGATCACCGACAGCGCCAGTGCGGCGCCACGGGTCACGGCGTTGTGCCGGCGTGCCTCTTCACGCAGCGGCAGCAGCAGCTCGCGGGCGTGGCGCAGGGTCAGCTGGGCGCTGGTCTGCATCTCGAGGATGCGCGCGTGGGTGCGCAGCAGCATGTCGTCATCGACCAGGTGGCCCAGTCGCGCCTGCTCGCCCAGCAGGCGCAGCAGCACGGTCTCGACCTTGCGCACGCCCTGTTCGAAGGCGCCGTCGGCGTTCACCAGCTGGATCATCGGCTCGACGTATTCGTCCCAGGTGGCCAGCACTTCGGCGTAGCGCTGGCGCAGCGGGATCTGCCGGTCGCTGGTCTTGGCCCGCTCGGCCACCGCCACCAGCGCCTGCTCGTCGTTGTCGAGTTTTTTCAGCACGTCACGCACGCGCATGTCGAGCAGACGCAGCTGGCGCGCCAGGTCGTTGCCGTCGCGGATGTCGAAGGCGTCCTGGATATGCCCGGCCAGGCGCTCGAGGTGGCGCAGGTAGGCTTCGATCTCCAGGCACAGGCCCAGGCGGTGCTCGCGCCGCAGGTAGGCCAGGAAGTCGTGGATCTGGGCGTTGAGCTCGAAGCGGTTCGGGCTCTTGGCCACCGGGACCAGGATGTCCAGGCGAATCCACACGTCCAGCAGGTTGGTGATGTCCTGGGGCGTACTGTCGAGCTGTTGTGCGGCCAGTTGCCCGCGCAGCTCGGCCAGGCTCAGGGTGCCCCCGTCGAAGCGCTCGCACAACGGCTCGAGCAGGGCCCAGTGTTCGGCTAGGGCGCGCAGGACGCGCTTGGGTTCGATCATTGGCGGGTCGACTCGCTGCCAAGTAAAAGCGCCGATTGTACTGCATCAGGGGGGGATCGATTCACCCCCTGATCGTTTGCCGGTGTTGTCGGGCGGTTTTGTGCCTGCAACGGCGGCGTAACGGCGGTAGAATGCTCGCCCCGACTTATCCACAGATGGCCGCCCTTTGCTTACCGAGTCCCGCCGCCGCGCCTACCTGAACGCCATGCAAGTGGTGCACTGGCTGCCGCGCGCCGAACTGCCGTTCGCCGCGCCATCGCGCCCCGAGCTGCTGCGGGTACCCGAACCGCTGGTCGAGGCGCCGGTGGTGCTGCCGGCAGTGGTGGCCAAGGCGTCTGCACCGGCTGCCAAGCCGGCCGAGCGGCCAAAAATCGAGATTCCGCGACCGACGGTCAGCGCCAAGCCGGCCAGCAAGCCGGTGCTCGATGCCGAAGAAACCGCCGCCGTGGTCAAGCCAGCGCTGGTACCGCCGCCCCGCTTTGCCTTGCAGTTGCTGCGTGCCGGCGATTGCCTGGTGCTGGTGGAGCTGGTCACCGGTCAGCCGTTCCAGAGCCGCGACCCGTCCTACCTGCTGCTCAAGGACATGCTGCGCGCCGCCGGCCTGCCCGACAGCCCGCAGATCATCGGCGAGCCGGTACGCTGGCCGTTGCTGGTGCGCGGCACTCTCGACCAGGGCCCGCTGGCGGCGCGTGATTTTGTCCAGGGTTTCATCCAGGCCCGCCTTGAAGAGGCGCCCTGCAGCTGCCTGTGGCTGGTCGGCCTGCCGGCGGTGCGCTTTGCCGGTGAAGCCGACGAGCAGGCGTACTACCGCGAATTGCCGGTGGAGGGCCTGGGCAACTGCTGGGCCTTGCCTGGCCTTGAACTGTTGATGGACGAGCCCGCCCGCAAGGCGCACGTCTGGCAAGCCATGCGCCGGCTGATGGCGCGCTGGAAACCACGCAATGAGTGACAACATCAGTTTTCGCCGCATGACCGAGGCGGATCTGGATGCCGTGCTGAAGATCGAATACGCCGCCTTCAGCCACCCGTGGACCCGGGGGATCTTTCTCGACGGGCTGAAGAACTACGAAATCTGGCTGATGTTCGAAGGCCAGCAGCAGGTGGGCCACGGCGTGATCAACGTGATCATCGACGAGGCGCACCTGCTCAACATCACCGTCAAGCCCGAAAGCCAGGGCCGTGGCCTGGGCCTGCGCCTGCTCGAAGAGCTGATGAAGCGCGCCTACGCCAGCAACGGCCGCGAGTGCTTCCTCGAAGTGCGCGCCAGCAACCAGTCGGCGTATCGCCTGTACGAGCGCTTCGGCTTCAACGAGATCGGCCGACGACGCGACTACTACCCGGTGGCGGGTGGCCGCGAAGATGCGCTGGTGATGGCCTGCACGCTGTTCGAAGAATAACCCTTCAGCGCTCGCGCTTGCCGTCCAGCGGGTCGCGGCGCGCCAGTTCGGCCTCGTCCAGGCCGTTGCCGCCGCCAATGTCATCTTCGTCGACTACGCTCAGGTCCCAGTCGGCCGGGTGGTCGCCGCCGACTTCATCGGCTGAGCGGGCGCCGTCTTCGGGGATCAGGGTTTCGGGCGTCAGGTCATCGTCGCTGGGGTCGTAGTGCGTGTCGGTCACCGGTGGGTCTTGATCGAAGTCCAGCGGCTGCACCGAGCCCATCTTGTCCTCGATGGTATCGATCGGTGCGGGTTCCGGGGCATGCGGCGGGCGATGTGATTCGGTCATGTCTATTCTCCTGCGGGTGGCCTGTAAGGGGTGGACCGGCCACTGGCGGGAAGATTCAAAGGCGTGACCCGAACGGGGTGGCGCCAGTCACACATGCGCATTCCCATGAGGCTTGACCATGCACGATCTACAAGAACTGATTGATAACAACGCGCGCTGGGCCGATGCGATCAAGCAGGAAGATCCGGACTTCTTCGCCAAGCTGGCGCGTCAGCAGACTCCGGAATTCCTCTGGATCGGCTGTTCGGATGCGCGGGTGCCGGCCAACGAGATCGTCGGCATGCTGCCGGGCGACCTGTTCGTGCACCGCAACGTGGCGAACGTGGTGCTGCACACCGACCTCAACTGCCTGTCGGTGATCCAGTACGCGGTGGACGTACTCAAGGTCAAGCACATCCTGGTGACCGGGCACTACGGTTGCGGCGGCGTGCGGGCCTCGATGCAGGACCGTCAGCTGGGCCTGATCGACGGCTGGCTTCGGGCGATTCGCGACGTGTACTACGAGCATCGTGTGGAATTGTCCAAGCTGGCGACCGAGGAAGAGCAGGTCGACCGCCTGTGCGAGCTGAACGTGATCCAGCAGGTGGCGAACGTGGGGCACACCAGCATCGTGCAGAACGCCTGGCATCGCGGGCAGAGCCTGTCGATCCATGGGTGCATCTACGGGATCAAGGACGGCCTGTGGAAAAGCCTGAACACTACCATCAGCGGGTTCGAGCAGCTGCCGCCGCAGTACCGGTTGCGTCCGCAGGACTGACCGCCCATTGGCTGTTGCAGGAGCCAGCCTGGCTGGCGAAGGCCGCGCTACCTGTCCGTGGTGCGGCCTTCGCCGGCAAAGCCGGCTCCTACAGGTTGCGTAACGCCCGCGTCATTACCCCCGTATTGCACTTGGCATGGGCCTGCTCCGGCGTCATCTGGCGTACCGTGCGGAAAAACAGCCCGCAGGTCTGCTTCTTCTCCTTCACCTGCCATTTTTGCGTGCATGCCCCCAGCGTGGCACTTGCATCCGCCTTCGGGTTGCGCCCCATTCCCGCCTGCCAGCACGCCGCGCTCAAGTCCTGCCCCATCATCCGCAAACCCGCCGCATCGGCCTTGTCCGGGTCGTTGTCGTTGTTCTTCGGGTCGGCGGCGTACCAGATCGCGCTCGGGTGATTTGCGCCCAGCACCGGCACGTTGCGCCCAGGCACCGGGCTGATGCTCACCAGCCCCAGTACCTTCACCTCTGGCCCGTACTGCTGCTGCACCCAACTGCGCACCGGCGCACCGAACGCCACCATCGGCAGGCTGGCGCCGTCAGCGGCCGCGGTCATGTCCCTGACCATGCGCACCTGGTAGTCGGTGAAATACCCGTACACCCCTTCAAGGTCCTTGCCGGCACTGGCTGGCGCGGCAATCGGCGCGATGTCCACGATGGTCTGGTAGGCCGGGGTGTGTTGCGCCGGCACGCCGTTGAAGGTCAGCAGCTGGGCCCAGCGGTCGGTGGTGTTGGAGCGCAGGTAGTCCTGGGCCTGGGTCAGCGAGTAGTCCGGCGGAAAGTGCAGCAGCTCGATGCTGCGCCGGTTCTCCAGGGCCATGCCCAACGGCAGGAACAACGCCCAGTTGTACGCCCACTTGCCCTCGCGATTGAGCCGGTCGGCACCTGCATAGGCCAGTTCGCCGCTGTCGAGCAGGGCCTTGAGCGGGGCCGCGTAGGTGGTCGGTACGCCGCTGATGTCGGCATGCAGCTGGTCGTGCTCGCGACGCACCGTCACCGTGGCGGTCGGGTAGCCATCGCGCTGCACGCTCTGGGTCAGGTAGTGCTCCACGGTGCGCTCCAGCGACCAGTCGCGAAAGCAGATCACCCCGCAGTTGTTGGGGTAGGCGAATAGGCGGGTCACGCGCTGCGCATCGCCCAGCGGTACGCGGGCGTCGGCCAGCACGGCGCTGCTGGCGGCAAGGGCGATCAGGCCCAGGGCAAAAGGTGTACGCATGTTCAACTCCTTGTCGATGAACTCCCGATGTGCGGAAGGCTTGCCATACTGGGGTAGTTCTCAGGACGAGGGGAAGGGGGCAGGACCATGAAGGGGTATCCGGGCATTGCACTGTTCGCCGGGCTGTTGAGCGTGTTGCCGGCCCACGCCGACGAGCGCGACCTGTGGTCGTTCGCGCAGTGGACGGGCAGCCACGATACGCGCGCGTTTCGCGAAATGCTGGTGCAGGCGCGGCTGTATGGGGTAGTGCCGTTGTACCAGCTGCTGCGCTCGGCCAGCGACTGGCGCCTGTGCAACGCCGAACCGTTCGCCGTGGCGCCGCCCGACCAATGGCCGGCGGTACGCTCGACCCTGCAGTTGCTCAAGACCCTGGGCGAGCAGCAGCGCCTGAAAACCTACGAAGTGGTCTCGGCCTATCGCAACCCCACCCTCAACCGCTGCGCCGGTGGTGCCCGCGACAGTGCGCATACCCGCGCCTTCGCGATCGACCTGCTGCTGCCGGCGTGGGCCGATCCGCGACCATTGTGCGAGTTCTGGCAGACCCAGGGCCAGGTCTGGAACATGGGGCTTGGCCGCTACCCGTCGGGGCGCATCCATATCGACACCGCCGGCTACCGCACCTGGGGCGGCGACCTGAGTGCCGACTCGTCGTTTTGCCCGCGCCTGGCGCCCAGCTCCTGAACAGCTCGGCGATGGCGGGGCGAGGAACTCCTGGGCCCCGCAAGGTACGGAAGTAGTTCACCCCCTGCACATCAACCCGCCCCGAGGAACCGCCCAATGCTCGAATCGACCTGGACTGCGCTCAAGCATCATCAGCGTGTGCGCGAGATTGTCGTGGTGCTGGCCAACTTCGGCGCCCAGGACGTGCTGTTCCGCCTGGGGCTGGGCAGGCTGCTGGGGGAGGCCGAAACGGTGGCCGGCCTGCCCGCCGACGAAGGCACCCCGCAACGCGTGCGGCGGGCGCTGGAGGCGCTGGGCCCGACCTTCGTCAAGCTCGGGCAGATCCTCTCCAGCCGCAGCGACATTTTGCCGGCGGCATGGATCGACGAGTTGCAGGCCCTGCACAGCAGCGCCGCTACCTTGCCCTGGGCGCAGCTGCAGGCCCAGGTGCTCGAAGACCTGGGCGCCGAACTGGACCAGGTATTCGCCGAGTTCGACACCACCCCGCTGGCGGCGGCGTCCATGGCCCAGGTGTATCGGGCACGCCTGCTCGGGGGCGAGGAGGTGGTGGTCAAGGTTCAGCGTCCGGGGCTGCGGCGCAAGATGACCGCCGACCTGCAACTGCTCGAAAGCGTTGCGCAACTGGTCGAGCAAAACACCGCCCTGGCCGACTACCAGCCGCGCAAGATGGTGCGGCAACTGGCCCGGGCCATGCTCGAAGAGTTGGACTTCACCCAGGAAGGCAGCCACTGCGACGCGGTGGCGGCCAATTTCGCCAGCCAGCCGCACATCGTCATTCCGCGCATCTACTGGGCCCACAGCAGCGAGCGGCTGCTGGTGCAGCAGTACCTGCCCAGCCATACCCCGCTGGAGCGCGAGGCGCTGATCGAGCAGGGCCTGGACCCGAGCCTGCTGGCCAGCCGCGGCGCCGCCGCGTTCATCAAGATGCTGCTGGAGGACGGGCTGTTCCATGGCGACCCGCACCCGGGCAACCTCAAGGCCATGGACGACAACCGCGTAGGGTTCATCGACTTCGGCATGGTCGGGCGCCTTGGCGAGCGCCGTCGGCTGGAGGTGATGACGTTCATGCGCGCCCTGACAGAGGGCAACAGCGATGCACTGGTGACGGTGCTGGTGGACTGGAACGACGACGGCGTGCGCAACATGCCCGCCATCGAGCAGGCGGCCGGCGAGTACATGGCGCGTCACGGCGGCAAGGCGCTGAAGATGGGCGCGCTGATCGAGGATTTTCTGGGGCTGATGCGCGAATACCGCCTGCTGCTGCCCCCGGACCTGCTGGTGCTGTTCAAGGCCCTGGTGACCGCCGACGGCGTACTGACCCGGCTGGACCCGCAACTGGACCTGGTGGCCACCGCCAGACCGGCGATCAGGGCTCAGCTCAAGGCGCAACTGAGCTGGAAGATTGCCAAGCGCCTGGGGCTCGATGGCCTGGAACTGGGACGCGGCCTGCTCGGCGAATTGCCGCAGCTGACGCGGCTGCTGGTGAACCGCTTCAAGCATGGTGTGCTGGAGATGCGCGTCGATGTGCCGGGGCTGGAGCGCCTGGAGCGTTCGTTGCGCCTGGCCTCGACGCGGCTGTCGCTGGCGTTGCTGATCAGTGCGCTGGTGATTGCCTTCGGCCCGCAGATCGCCGCTGCCGGTCCGGTGTGGCTGGGCTTGCCCGCCGTCAGCTGGCTGGCGGCGATCGCCACCCTGGGCGGCTTGCTGGCGTTTTTGCGCAGCCTGTTCAAGAGCCCGTGAGCCAGTCGGCAAAGCGCCGCTGCGCCGTGCCGGCAGCGAAGGGCTCGGGGCTCAGCAGGTAGTAGGCCGAACCGTCCTCGGTGAACCCGTAGGGTGCCACCAACTGCCCGCTGTCGAGCTCGTCCTGCACCATCATGCGCGAGGCCAGCGCCACGCCCAGCCCGGCCAGGGCGGCCTGGATGCACAGGTAGAAGTGTTCGTAGCCGGCGCGGCTGCTGCCCCTGGCCGACTGGCCGCTCAGGCGCAGCCAGTGCTTCCAGGCGTCGGGACGGGTGGCGCTGTGCAGCAGGCGGGTACCGGCAAAGCCCTTGCCGGGCAGTGCCAGGTCGGCGCGACACACCGGCCCTACTGCCTCGTTGCAGAGCTTGAGGCTGTGCAGGCTGGCATCCCAGTGGAAGTCGTCGCGGCGCAGCGCCAGGTCGATGCCGCTGCGGGCAAAGTCCACCGGCCCGCCGGCGGCCACCAGGTGCAGCTGGATGTCCGGGTGCGCGGCATGGAACGCCGGCAGCCGCGGGATCAGCCACTTCATCGCGATGGTCGGCTCGCATGACAGCACCAGCACGTTGTCGCGGGCCTGCTGCAGGCGTTGCACGCTGGCGTGCAGCTGCTCGAACACCGACAGGGTGGTGTCGTGCAGGGCGCGCCCGGCCGGCGTGAGGAAAATGGCGCGGTTGCGCCGCTCGAACAACTGCACCCCCAGGGATTCTTCCAGCAGACGCACCTGACGGCTCACCGCACCGTGGGTGACGTTGAGCTGCTGGGCCGCGCGCACGAAGCTTTCGGTCTGGGCGGCGACGTCGAAATAGCGAAAGGCGGCGAGGGCGGGCAGTTTCATATGTGTGAGGAAAACTAGCGGATTTGCGCCACTATAAATCGCTTTTTTGCCGTGCTGAAGCTTTCGATAATGGCGCTGCGCAGAATCATCTGCGTCATTTCATGGAGTATCGACGGTGGGTGAATTGCTGGCGGTGGCCTTGATTACCGTATTGGCGGTGATCAGCCCGGGGGCGGACTTTGCCATGGTGACACGCAGCAGCTATGCGTTTGGCAGGCGCAGCGGATTGCTCGCCGCCCTGGGGATTGCCTGCGGCGTGCAGGTGCATGTGGTGTACACGGTGCTGGGGGTGGCAGTGCTGATCAGCCAGTCGCCGGGGCTGTTCATGGCCATGAAGGTGGTGGGGGCAGGGTACCTGATCTACCTGGGGTATCGGTCGCTGCGCACTCGTGCGCCGGTGGCCCTGGAGGGCGCGGCGGGGGTGACGGGGCGCGGTGCATGGGGGGCGTTCGCATCGGGCTTTCTGACCAATGCGCTGAACCCCAAGACCATGCTGTTCGTGGTCAGCGCCTACAGCCAGGTGGTGCAGCCGGGGGCCTCGCTGGGGCTCAACTTTGCCTATGGGGCGTTCATGTCGCTGGCGCATTGGGTGTGGTTCAGCCTGGTGGCGCTGTTCTTTTCGCGGGAGGCGTTGCGCCAGGCGATGCTGCGCCGCCAGCGCATGGTGGACCGGGTGATCGGGGTGGCGTTGATCGGCCTGGGGGTGGCGGTGGTGTTCGTGAATGTGCGCTGAGCGCCTGGCCGCTGCGCTGGCTTGCCAGCGAAAGGCGCACCACCGATCCCGCCATTGCATCTCCCACCAGCGGCGCCATAAGATATAACCATTCTCATTTAGTGCCGCCGACATGAAAGCCACCCCACCCGCCGACAGTCTCGCTTCGTTGTACAAGGGCTACCACGGCTGGCTGCTGGTGTGGCTGCGCCAACGCCTGGACTGCCCGCACAACGCTGCCGACACGGCCCAGGACACTTTCATGCGCCTGCTCAGCGCCGGCAGCTATGTGGCCCCGCGCGAGCCGCGGGCCTTCCTGGCCACCGTGGCGCGGCGTCTGCTGATCGACCGCGGGCGCCGGCAGAAGCTCGAACAGGCCTACCGCGAAGCGCTCGCCCGGCATGTCGAGTACCTCGACCAGGCACCTTCTCCCGAGCAGATGCTGGCCGCCCTCCAGGCCCTGGAGCACATTGCCCGCGCCCTCGACCTGATGAGCGTGCGTGCCCGCGAAGTGTTCATCCTGCGTCACCTCGAAGGGCTCAGCCATGCCGAGATCGCCGCACGCCTGAACGTCTCGACCAAGACGGTGCAGAACCACCTGGTGCAGGCCCTGCTGCACTGCCACGCTGCCACGGATCCTGCCCTGTGAACCTGCCTGCGGCCACCCTGCGCAAGGCTGCCGAATGGCTGGTGCGCCTGGACGACAGCGCCAGTGCCGGCGACCAGCAGGCCTTCGAGGCATGGCTGGCCAGCGACCCGCAGCACCTGGAGGCCGTGCGCCAGTTGCAGGGCAGCCTCGCGCCACTGCGTGAACTGCCCCGTGCGCCGGCCCGCGCGGCGCTCAAGCGCATTGCGCCGCAACCCCGTGGCAAGCGCGCGCTCAAGGCGCTGGCAATCAGCCTGGGCCTGCTGCTGCCGGCCGGCCTGGTGCTGCAGCACTATCCGCCGGCTTATCTGATGGCCGATATCCGTACCGGCAGCGGCCAGTGGACTACACAGCAATTGCCGGACGGCAGCCGCATCAGCCTGGATGGCCGGTCGGCGGTCGACCTGCAGTTCGACGCCCAATCGCGCACCCTGCGCCTGCTCAGCGGCGAGATCCTGCTGGATGTGGCCAAGGACGCCAGTCGCCCGTTCCGCGTGGTCACCGAACACGGCAGCATCCGTGCCCTGGGCACCCGCTTCATGGTCGAGCGCAGCGAGCACAGCACACGCCTGGCCATGCTCGAGTCGAGCACCGAGGTCAAGAGCGCCGGCAGCAGCCGCACGGTCAGCGCCGGCCAGCAGGTGCGCTTCGACGCCACTGGCATCCAGCCACTCCAGGCGGTCGACGCCGCCGGGCTGGAGCAGGCCTGGGCCAGCCACCAGATGATGGTCAAGGAGCAGCCGCTGGGCGAGGTGCTGGAACGCCTGGCACGCAACCACGGCGGCTACCTGCTGTTCGATACCAAGGCGCTGGCGCACCTGAACGTGACCGCCGTGTTGCCCGCCGACGACAGCGAGCGGGCGTTGCGCCTGCTGGCGCGCAGCTTCCCGATCCGGGTGCAGCACTACACCCCGTGGGTCACGCGAGTCACTCTTGAATAGAAATCCTTATCAAACGCTTCCAGTTCCCGTTACCTGTGCGTCCTTGTATTAGCCAATACATCGGAGAGTCGGGAACATGCCTTCACACAAGCCCCTCAAGCCCAGCCGCGCCCTGGCGCTGGCGGTTCATCTAGCCCTCGGCACGCTGCCGCTGCTGGCCCTGCAGCCGGCGCATGCGCAACAGCAGGTGCAGCGCTATGCCATCCCGGCCGGGGCGCTGGGCGACGTGCTGAGCCGTTATGCCCGCGAGTCGGGGGTGGCCATTTCGTTCAATGCCGGCCAGGTCGCCAACCTGTCCAGCGCCGGGCTGCAGGGCAACTATGCCCTGCAGGACGGCTTCGCCGCGCTGCTGTACGGCCACGGCCTGCAGGCCCAGGCCAGCAGCGACGGCTACGTGCTGGTGGCGCTGCCGGCGGCCAACGGCGCGGTGGAGCTGGGCGCCACCAGTATCAACGGGCAGGTGCTGGGGAGCACCACCGAGGGTACCGGCTCCTACACCACCGGGCCGATGCAGACGGCCACCAAGCTGCCCCTGAGCATCCGCGAAACCCCGCAGTCGGTGAGTGTGATCACCCGCCAGCGCATGGACGACCAGGACATGCAGAGCCTGGAAGATGTGCTCAAGAACACCCCCGGCATGTCCATGACCAAGGACGGCCCGCAGCGCCCGACCTTCTATGCTCGCGGCTTCACCGTCGAGAACCTGATGAACGACGGGCTCTCCAACGACCTGTCGCATTACCTCTCGCGGGACATGAACTCCACGCCCGACATGGCGATCTACGACCACGTCGAGGTGGTGCGCGGCGCCACCGGCCTGATGCAGGGCTCGGGCACGCCGTCGGCGGCGATCAACATGGTGCGCAAGCGCCCCACGGCCGACCCGCGCCTGAGCATCACCGGCAGTGCCGGCAGCTGGGACAACTACCGTACCGAGGTCGACGGCTCCGGCGCGCTCAACGACAGCGGCACCCTGCGCGGCCGGATGGTCACCGCCTACCAGACCCGCAACAGCTTCCAGGACGTGGCCGATACCGAGCGCTCGGTGTTCTATGCCATCGGCGAGGCCGACCTGAGCGACAACAGCACCTTCACCCTGGGGCTGTCGAACCAGAGCGTCAACAACACCTCCACCTGGGGCGGCCTGCCCACTGGCATCGACGGCAGCGACCTGCACCTTTCGCGCTCCACCTACCTGGGCAACGACTGGGAATACTGGGACCAGGACAACACCACCCTGTTCAGCCGCCTGGACTATCGCCTGGACAACGACTGGAAGCTGCTGCTGGCGGCCAGCCGCACCTGGTCGAAGCTCAAGATGCTCGGCAGCATGACCGAGCGCATGGGCGATGAGGGCGAGGTGTTCGGCCAGTACCTGGGGCAGTACCACTACGACGACGAGCAGAGCAGCTATGACGCCTATGCCACCGGGCCGTACCAGTTGCTGGGGCGTACACACGAACTGGTAGTCGGGGCCAGCCGCCGCGAGCTGACCTTCGAGGGCAAGGGCAACTACAGCGACGACCTGATCGGCATGAACATCCATGCCTGGGACCCCGGCAGCCTGCCCAAGCGTCGCCTGGACCTGAACTACTGGCACCAGGACCGCGAAACCTCGCAGACCGGCACCTACGTCACGTCGCGCTTCAACCTGGCCGACGACCTGAAGCTGATCGTGGGCGGGCGCCTGGACTGGTACGACAGCGAATCCCAGACCCGCAACGGCACGCGCCTGGGCAAGCCTGTCAACGTGAGCGTCACGCGCAACCTGACCCGCTACGCCGGGGTGATCTACGACCTGGATGCGCAGCATTCGGTGTACGTGAGCTACACCGACATCTTCAAGCCGCAGTCCGAGCAGGACGCCAGCGGCAGCGAACTCAAGCCGATCGAGGGCAAGAACTACGAGGTGGGGATCAAGGGCGAGTACTTCGACGGCGCATTGAATGCCAGTGCCGCGGTGTTTCGCATCGACCAGGAGAATCGCGCCAAGACCCTGGAGCGCTACCAGTGCTCCGACCTGGTGCCCAGCTGCTCCGAGGCGGCGGGCAAGCTGCGCAGCGAGGGTATCGAGCTGGAAGTGAACGGCACCGTGCTGCCGGGCTGGGAGCTGGGCGCGGGCTACACCTTCGCCCAGGTCAAGTACGTGAAGGACGGCGACCCGGCCAACGAGGGACGGCTGTTCGACACCGACATCCCGCGGCACGTGTTCAAGGCGTTCACCACCTACCAGCTGCCGGGCGAGCTCGAGCGCTGGAAGGTCGGCGGCGGGGTGTACCGGCAGAATGCGATCTACAACAAGGGTGACAACTGGTACGCCACCGACAGCACCTACCGCATCGAGCAGGATGCCTACACCTTGGTCGACCTGATGCTCAGCTACAAGGCCTCCGAGCACCTGGACGTGCGCCTGAACGTGAACAACGTGTTCGACACCAGGTACTACCAGAGCATTGCCACCAACACGGTGTATGGCGGCAACTTCTACGGTGACCCCCGCAATGCGATGCTGACGTTGCGCTGGTCGCTCTGAAAGGATCAGGCCGGCTCCTGCGGGCGTGCAGGGGCCGGCCTTGCCGGCGAAGCGGCCGGCACTTTTCTTCAGGCATGAAAAAAGGGCCTACCTTTCGGTAAGCCCTTTTTAGTACTTGGTGGCTACACAGGGACTTGAACCCCGGACCCCAGCATTATGAATGCTATGCTCTAACCAACTGAGCTATGTAGCCAAGTGGCGCGCATTATTCGCTCGAAACGATGTTGTGTCAACACCCAATTTCAAAAAATTTAACGCCCGATCAACCGCTTAGCCAAAAACCCCTCAGAACCTGTAGGTGAAGTTGGTCATCACGTTGCGTGGTGCGCCGTAGGTGCCGTACAGGCCGGCCATGCTGTAGTACTCGCGGTCGAACAGGTTGTTCAGGTTCACCGAGGCTTCCAGGTGCTCGTTGATGTCGTAGCGCGCCATCAGGTTGGCGATGGCATAGCTGCCCTGGGTGAAGGTGTGCAGGTCGTTGCCCACCTTGCTCTGCCAGTTCACGCCACCGCCCACGGTCACCTTGTCCAGCACCCCCGGCAGGCGATAGCTGGTGAAGGTCTTGAGGCTGTGACGCGGCAGCACGGTGTTGATGCGCTCGTCCTGGTTGTCGGTGGTCAGGGTATAGGCATACCCCGCCGACGCCTGCCAACCCTCGGCCAGTTCGCCGTTGATCTCCATCTCGATGCCTTTGGAGGTGGTGTCCTGCTTGGCCTCGTACACGTTGTCGTGCTGCCAGATCGCCAGGTTGTCCTGTTCGAGCTTGAACACCGCCACGCTGGAGTTCAGCTTGCCGTCGAAGTGGCTGCCCTTGATGCCCATCTCGTAGCCGATGCCCTGCATCGGGTCGATGGGCTTGAATTGCGCGTCCTGCACCCACGACCCCTGCGGGTTGAAGATCTTGGTGTAGCTGGCATACAGCGACCAGGTGTCGTTCAGGTCGTACACCACCCCGGCATAGGGGATGAACACGCCGGTTTCCTTGCGGTCGGTGTTGCTGCTGGCCGCGCCATAGGGGCGGTCCTCGGTCTTGCGCTCCCAGTCGATCAGGCGGCTGCCCAGGATCAGGTTCAGGTCGTCGCTCAGGTGCAGGCGGGTGGTGAGGTAGGCGGCGTACTGGTTTTCTTCCTGTGACGACTTGCCGCTTTCGGTAAACGGCGGCTTGGGCTGCTTGCCGTCCCAGTCGAAGATGTTGTCGATCGACGCACCCGGGGTGGCGTTGTAGTCGTAGCGCCAGCCGCCCCACTCGGGCACGCTCTGGCTGAACTGCGACAGGGTCACGCCGCCAATCAGTTCGTGCTCGCGCTCGAACAGGCTGAACGGGCCGGTCACGTACAGGTCCAGGTTGTCCTGGCGCGGGGTGCCCGAGAAGCGCACCGGCAGCTGGCTCATGCCGCTGCCATCCGGGTTCAGATCGCCCATGACGAAGCCGAACAGCTCATCGAACTTGTTTTCCGAGTGGCTGTACTCGAGCTTGCCGCTCCAGCCGTTGCCCAGTTGCTGCTCCACCGAGGCGAAGTAGCTGGTCTGTTCGTGGTCGTTGTACGACCAGGTGGGTGCGCTGTTGATCGAGCGGCTGAGGTTGCTGCGCTCACCGTTGCTGAACCGGGTGGGCAGGCCGCTGCGCAGCGGCGAGTCGACGTCGGTGCGCAGGTAGCTCAAGCCCAGGGTCAGCAGGGTGTCTTCGCTCAGGTCGAATTCGGTGATGCCGTACAGCAGCTGGGTGTCCTGCTTGTAGCGGTCGACCCAGGCCTTTTCGGTCTTGTAGTCGGCCACCAGGCGGCCGCGCACGTTGCCGCTTTCGGTCAGCGGGCCGGACACGTCGAAGCCGCTGCCGTAGCGGTCCCAGGTGCCGGCCGAGCCGGTGATGCTGGCCTGGCCCTCGTAGGTGGGGCGCTTGCGGATCAGGTTGATGGTCGCCGACGGGCTGCCCATGCCGCTGATCAGGCCGCTGGCGCCGCGCACGATCTCCACCCGGTCGTACATCGCCATGCTCTGGGTGTAGTTGTCCATGCGCGTGGTGGTAGGCACGCCGTCCACTTCGTAGTTCTGGATCACGAAGCCGCGCGAATAGTAGCTGTCGCTCTCGGCGCCCAGGCCGTCACGGGTGACGATGATGCCCGGGGTGGCTTCCAGGGTATCGGTCAGGGTGCTCAGGCGCTGGTCGTCCAGGCGCTGGCGGGTCATCACGGTCAGCGCCTGCGGGGTTTCCCTGGGCGTGAGGTTCAGGCGCGTCGAACTGCTGGAGGAGTAGGTGGTGTACAGCCCGGTGCCTTCGGTGGTCGAGCCTGGCGCCTTGCCCGAAATGCTCACGGCATCCAGTTGCAGGCCGCTGCCCAGATCCACCGGCAGCTCGATCAGGAAGCTGTTGGGGTTGGGCTGGCTCAGCCGTGCGCTGCTGCCGGTGAGGGTGCGCAGCGCCTGTTCGGCGGTGTACTGGCCCTGCACCTCGGGGGACACGATGCCCGCTACCTGGTTGGCGTCATAGATCACCTGGTAGCCGCTTTGCGCGCTGAACAGCTCGATGGCATCGACCAGCGACTGCGTCGAGATATGGAAATCGATGCGTTGCGTCTGGGCCTGAGTGGCCTCGGCGGCCTGCACGGCGGCGCCTGGCAGCAGCGCCAGCAGGCTGGCGGCCAGGATCGCGCTGGCCAAGGGTCGACGGGTGAATGCGACGTCACGTGGGTACTGCATGGTTCCTCCCCCAAGAAGGTGCAAATGGTAATGCTTCTTATGTTGGGGGTGTGACGCAGCAGAAACGGGAATTACCGCGCCGCCGGCAAAATATTTTCAGCGCACGATCAGCCAGTGCCCCAACACGGCATCGGCACGCAGTTTCTGGCTGCTGAGCAGGGCATCGAGGGCGCTGTCGGCCTGGTCCAGGTTGAAGCTGCCGCTGACCCGTCGCTGGCCGGCGGCCTCGTTGAGCAGCACCAGGCGGGTGCCCTTGTAGGTGGCCAGCTGTTCGAGCACCTGCTGCAACGGCACATCGCGCACCCGCAGCTGACCGTCGCGCCAGGCCAGCAGGCGTTCGGCATCCACCGTCTGCGGCGCATCGAGCCGTTCGCCGTGCAGGGTCAGGCGCTGGCCGGGGCTCAGGCGCTGGCGCTGGCTGGCGGTGCTGACCTCGACGCTGCCGCTGAGCAGCACCACGTCATCGTGCTCGCCACGGCTGACCGAAAAGCGCGTGCCCAGCACCTGCACCCGGGCCTGGTCGACCTCCACCACGAAGGGCCTGCCGTCGTGCACCACGTCGGCGAACACCCGGCCCTGGCGCAGGCGCACGGTGCGGGTGTCGCCGTCGAGGTCGATGTCCACCGCGCTGGCGCTGTCCAGGCGCAGGCGCGAACCGTCGGCCAGTTGCACCTCGCGGCGCTCGCCGGCGGCGGTGGCGTAGTCGCTGCCCAGGGTGTGCAGCGAGGGCACCAGCAACCCGCTCAGGCCGGCGCCCAGCAGCAGGCTGGCGGCGGCCGCATACAGCGGCCAACGGCTTTTCTTGGCGCGGTGCCGGTCGGCCTTGCGCACCCGGTGGGCGGGCAGCTCCAGGGTCTGCCAGAGCTGTTCGACGGCGGCCAGCGCGGCGGCGTTCTGTGCGTCGTGCACCCAGGCGTCGAAGGCGTCGCGTTCGGTGGGCGTGAGGTCATCGGCACGGCGCCGGGTAAACCAGTGCAAGGCCTGCTGTTCGCGTTCAGCGCTGGGGGAGTGATCGGGCGTCATTCGGCTTCGTTCGGCTGGCGCGCGTGCAGGGCGGCGGCCGCGCAGTGGCTCAGGGCTTTGTTCAGGTGGCGCTCCACGGCGCGGGGCTCCAGGCCCAGGCGTGCGGCGATGTCCTTGTAGCTCATTTGCTCGACCCGGGCCAGCAGAAACACCTCGCGGGTGGGCGAGGGCAGGCCGTCGATCAGGCGCTCCAGCTGGTCGAGGGTATTGCCGGCCACGGCGCTGCGCTCGGGGCTGGTGTCGGTGAGCAACTGGTCGAGGGCCTGCTCGTCGCTGACCCCGCGCACCTGGTTGCGGCGCGCGTGGTCGATGCTCAGGTTGCTGGCGATGCGGTAGAGGAAGGCGCGCAGGTTGCCGACCTCGCTGCGCTCGCTGTGCATCAGGCGCACGAAGGCGTCCTGCAAGAGGTCGCGCGCGGTCTCCCGGCAGCGCACCCGACGGGTGAGAAAGGCCAGCAGCTCGTTGCGGTGGCGCTGGTAGAGCAGCGTCAGGCTTCGGTCTTCCTGATTGTCGGGCATGGTCTTACCGGGGGTGGATGTTGCCTGAGCGGGCGCCTTCGCCGGCAAGGCCGGCTCCTACAGAGCGGTGTGGTGCCCGTAGGAGCCGGCCTTGCCGGCGAAAGGTCGCGCCGCAGACTAGCGTTACTGAGAATTATTAACAAGTAGCCCATTCACTGAAAAGAATAGTGCGCTTGCTAACGAATTCTGGATAATTGGATCCCGATCACCCGATGGACGTTTTCCCATGGCCTTGAGCACTGCCCCGTCAAGTACGCCCGCCAGCACCGCCGCGCCCAGCCAGAGCAGCCCGCTGGTGATGCGCATCATCGCTGCCTGTGCGCTGGCGCACCTGATCAACGACCTCATCCAGGCGGTGCTGCCGTCGATCTACCCGCTGCTCAAGGCCAACTACGGGCTGAGCTTCACCCAGGTGGGGCTGATTACCCTGACCTTCCAGATCACCGCCTCGCTGCTGCAACCGGCCGTCGGTTTCTATACCGACCGCAAGCCGATGCCCAACCTGCTGCCCCTGGGCACCCTGTGCACCCTGGTGGGCATCGTGATGCTGGCGTATGTCGGCAGCTTCCCGATGATTCTGCTGGCTGCGGCACTGGTGGGCATCGGCTCCTCGACCTTCCACCCGGAAACCTCGCGCATCGCGCGCCTGGCCTCGGGCGGGCGCTTCGGCCTGGCGCAGTCGACCTTCCAGGTCGGCGGCAATGCCGGCTCGGCGTTCGGGCCGCTGCTGGCCGCCGCCATCATCATCCCGTTCGGCCAGGGCAACGTGGTGTGGTTCGGCCTGTTCGCGCTGTTTGCAGTGATCGTTACCTACGGCCTGAGCCGCTGGTACCGCGGCCACCTGGCGCTGTTCAAGGCCAAGGCCGGCCAGGCCGCCACCCACGGCCTGAGCCGCAACCGGGTGATCGGCGCGCTGGTGGTGCTGGGCCTGCTGGTGTTCTCCAAGTACTTCTACATGGCCAGCCTGACCAGCTACTTCACCTTCTACCTGATCGAGAAGTTCGACCTGTCGGTGGCCAGTTCGCAGCTGTACCTGTTCCTGTTCCTGGGGGCGGTGGCTGCCGGGACCTTCTTCGGCGGGCCGATCGGCGATCGCATCGGGCGCAAGGCGGTGATCTGGTTCTCGATTCTGGGCGTGGCGCCGTTCACCCTGGCGCTGCCGTATGCCGACCTGTTCTGGACCAGCGTGCTCAGCGTGATCATCGGCTTCATCCTGGCTTCGGCGTTCTCGGCCATCGTGGTGTACGCGCAGGAGCTGGTGCCGGGCAACGTGGGCATGATCGCGGGGATCTTCTTCGGCCTGATGTTCGGCTTTGGCGGTATCGGCGCGGCGCTGCTGGGCTACCTGGCAGACATTCACGGCATCGAGTACGTGTACACGTTGTGTTCGTACCTGCCGCTGTTCGGGCTGCTGGCGATTCTGCTGCCGTCCACGCGCAAGCGCTGACAGCGCGCCGGCCAGGCGTCGATGCGATTGACGCCTGGCCGGGGTTTCACCTAGAGTGCCGGCCTTCCTTTTCCTGTAGTCGACCCATGAAACGTTTCTCCCGTCCTTGCGCAGCAAAGCCGCCGGTAGTCCAGGCCCTGCTGTGCGACTGGCCGTGCGATACGGTGCTCAAGCGTCGGCGCAGCGTCCTGTTCGCCTTCACCTTTTCTCCTCCGCGCGCCTGAACTGACCGTCGCTTTCAGAACACAGTCATGTTGATGCCTGCGCGCATGTGCGCGTCGGCGGGTTTCGGAGTTGTAGATGAACACGCGTTTGCTGGCGGGCCTTCTGTTCGCCGTTTCGATCGTAGGGTTGAGCCTGGGCGCCACCCTGCCACTGGTTTCCCTGCGCCTGCTCGATGCCGGGGCCAGCACCCTGCACATCGGCATCCTGTCGGCCGCGCCCGCTGCCGGCATGATGCTCTCGGCGTTCCTGGTGGACGCCTGCTGCCGCCACCTCACCCGGCGCACCATCTACCTGCTCAGCTTCGGCCTGTGTGCCCTGAGCGTGGGGCTGATCGAGTGGGCGTTCGACTCCACCTGGCTGCTCGGCCTGCTGCGCCTGGGCATGGGCGTGGGCATGGGGATCGCGATCATCCTGGGCGAATCCTGGGTCAACGAACTGAGCGAAGAGCACAACCGCGGCAAGGTCATGGCGCTGTACGCCACCGCCTTCACCGGTTGCCAGATGCTCGGCCCGACCATGCTTGCGCTGTTCGGCACCCATAGCCCTTGGGTGATCATCGTGGTCAGCGGCTGCTATGCCCTGGCCCTGGCGAGCATCGTGTGGACAGTGCCCAACGACTATGTGGAGCACGGTGACGACGGCGAGAAGAGCTTTACGCTGGGCGGCTTCTTTCGTGTGGCGCCGGCCCTGTGCATGGGCGTGCTGTTCTTCTCGTTCTTCGATGCGGTGATTCTCTCGCTGCTGCCGGTGTACGCCACCAACCACGCCTATGCAGTGGGCGTGGCAGCGCTGATGGTCACGGTGATCCTGACCGGCGACATGCTGTTCCAGTTGCCGCTGGGCTGGCTGGCCGACCGCTGCGAGCGCACCACGGTACACCTGGTGTGCGGCGTGGTGGCGATGCTGATCGGCCTGGCGCTGCCGTGGCTTATCCAGGTGCAGTGGCTGCTGTGGCCGGCGCTGGTGCTGCTGGGGGCGGTGGCGGGCGGGGTGTATACCCTGGCGCTAGTGCTGATCGGCCAGCAGTTCAAGGGCCAGGACCTGGTCACGGCCAATGCCAGCGTCGGCCTGTTGTGGGGTGTGGGCAGCCTGGTGGGGCCGCTGGTCAGTGGCGCGGCCATGGACGTCGCCCCCCATGGCCTGCCGATGGCACTGGCGGCGATGGCCGCGCTGTTCGTGTGCTTTGCCCGCAGCTCGCGGCGCAAGGCCTATGCGGCCCGCACCGCGCAGTAGCGGCCGGCCTCAGAAGCTTGCGCGCAGGGTCAGCGAGACGTTGCGCGGGTCGCCGTAGTAGTACCCCGTGGCCGTGGCGCCCACCTTCTTGTAGTAGTGCTTGTCGAACAGGTTGTTGGCGTTGAGCTGCAGCGAATAGTGCTGGTTGAAGCGGTAGCCCAGCAGCGCGCTGTACACCGCATAGCCGCTTTGCGAGGCCACGGCACTGCCGTTGCGCGAGTAGATGTCGCTTTGCGCACTGACCCCGCCACCCACGGTCCAGGCGTCGTATGCCCCCGGCAGGCGGTAGCTGGTGAACAGCTTCAACTGGCGCTTGGGGTCGGTGGGGCGCAGCACGTTGCCGGTGTTGCTGAGGGTGTCCTTGAGGTACTCGGTGGTGGTGTAGGTGTAGCCGCCCGAGACCTGCCAGCCGGGCAGCACTTCGCCGGTCACTTCCAGTTCGAACCCTTCGCTGCGGTTCTTGCCGGCGGCCACCTTGCAGTGGCCGCTGGTGTAGTTGGGCAGGCACGGGTCGGGGCTGCCCAGGTCATCCAGGGCGTTGCCCACCTGGTAGATGCGGAACACCGCCAGCGAGGTGTTGAGCCTGCCATCGTAGAACTCGCCCTTTATGCCCAGCTCGTAGGCTTCGCCAGTGACCGGGTCGAGCACCGCGTTGGACGCATCGGTGGCGCTTTGCGGGTTGAAGATCTCGGTGTAGCTGCCGTACAGGCTCAGGTTGTTGTTCAGGTCGTAGATCAGCGCCGCATACGGCACGATCTCGCGGTCGACGCTGTACTTGCCTGAGGTCTTGAGGTTGTTTTCCTGCTCGTAGTCGTACCAGTTGATGCGCGCGCCGATCACCGCGGTCAACGGGTCGGCCAGCGAGATGCGCCAGGTGGCGTGCGCCGCCTGCTGGGTGGTGCGGGTCATCACCGGCTTTGCGCTGATGTTGATCGACGGCTCGGGCAGGCTGGTCTTGGGGTCCCATTCGCGAATGTCGAACACCCCGGAGGCCGTGAAGTTGGTGGCCGAGGCAGTGGAGTCGTTGCGGATGCGCTCCACGCCCACCATCAGTTCGTGCTCGCGGCCCAGCAGCTGGAAGGGGCCGTTGAGGGTGGCGCTGAGGTTGGTCTGCTCGCTTTCGCCGCCGTCGCCCTCGGTCACCTGGTAGTTCATCAGGTAGGGGTTGGTGGTGCTGGCGCGGGTGAAGTAGGTCTGCTTGAAGCCGTGGTCGTCGAGGCGAAACTGCGTGCGGGTGCCCGATACCTTGAGCGTCCAGTCGTTGTCGAACACATGCTCGAGTTCGGCGAAGGTCTGCAGGTTGCTGCGGTTCCATCGGTTCCAGTCGGCGCCCAGGTAGGTGCTGCGCGAGAGCTTCAGCGGCGAGCCATCGAAGTTGGCTGGCAGGCCGCCCCACGAGCCGGTGGCCTCCAGCTCGGTGTATTCGATGCCACCGGTGAGTGTGGTGCGTTCGCCCAGGTCGGCGGCCAGCACGCCGTAGAACACGTTCTTGCGCTCCATGCGGCTGTCCTGGAACGAGTCCTTGTCATCGTGCACGGCGATCATGCGGCCGCGGATCGCGCCGTTGTCGGTCAGCGCGCCTGACAGGTCGGCCACGTAGCGCTGAGCATCCCAGGAGCCGGCGGTGACGCTGGCCGAGGCCTGGAAGTCCCGGGTAGGGCGCTTGCGCACCAGGTTGACGGTGCCCGAGGGGTTGCCCGCGCCGCGCAGCATGCCGGTGGCGCCGCGCAGGATCTCGGCGCGGTCGATGATCGCCGAGTCACTCTGGATGAACGAGCCGCCGCCACTGCCTTGCACCACGGTGGCGCCGTCATACTGGATGGCGTCGATCTGGTAGCCGCGCGAGTAGTAGGTGACGCGCTCGCTGTCGACGTAGTCGACCACCACACCCGGGGTCTGCTCCATCAGGGTGGTGAGGTTGGTGATGTTCTGGTCGTCCAGGCGCTGGCGGGTCAGCACCGACACCGATTGCGGCGTGTGGCGCAGGGTCTGGGGCATCTTGCCGATGGTCACCGCACCGGTGGTGTACGAGCCGCTGTGCTCGGTGGTTTCGCCCAGGCGGTCGCTGGAGATGCTGGTGGCGCCCAGCTCCAGGGCGTCGCCGATGTCCACCGCCGGCAGCAGCAGGAAGCTGTTGGCCGACTTCTGCTGCACCTGCACGCCGCTGCCCTGCAACAGCAGCGCCAGGGCCTGGGCGTTGTCGTGGCTGCCGGACACGCCGGCGGTGGTCTTGCCCTGCAGGCTGGCGGCGTCATACGACAGGTTCAGCCCACCCTGGCGGGCCATCTGCTCAAGTGCTGCGTCCAGGGGCCCTGCGGGAATGTTCCAGCGTTGCACCTGCTGGGTGGCCGCAGGTGCGGCAGCGCCCAGCAACGGCGCAGCGGCGGCGCTCAGGGCCAGGCCGAGCAAGGCGCCACGCACGGCGCGCTGAAGGGGATCGGGGCGGGCAACACTTGGGTGGATCATTCGGGGCTCCTGAGAAGAGACAGACGTTTCGCCTTTATCCCTACAGGCCGAAGCTGAATGAGAAACCACCTCATTTATTTTTCAAACAGATTCAAGCCGGGCTGACACTGACCCAGTAGCGGGTGCGGTAGTCGATGCGAATCGGCAGTGCTTCGGCCACCAGCGCCAGGATCTGGTCGGTGTCGGCCAGCTGATAGGTGCCGAACACCTTCAACCCGGCCACCGCCTCGGCGCAGCGCAGCACGCCGGGGCGGTAGCGCGACAGCTCGGCGATGAACTCGCCCAGGGGCATCCGCTGCACGCTGAGCACGCCTTCGCGCCAGCCCCACGGGTCGGCGTGAGTCACGGCCGGGCCGACCTGGCCGCTGGCGCTGAACAGCAGTTGCTCGCCGGGGCGGGCGATGCGCGGCGCGGTGCCGTTGCCGGGGTACAGCGTCACACTGCCCTGGCGCACCGCCAGCAGGGTGCCGTCGGTACGTTCGCGTACCAGCAATTGCGAGCCTTGCGTTTGCAGTACACCGTCACGGGTGGTCACGCGCAGTGGGCGTGGGTCGTTGCCGGTATCGATGGACACCTCGCCCTGGATCAGGCTCAGCGCGCGCAGGTCGGCCGCGAAGCGCAGGTCGATGGCGCTGGCGGTGTTGAGCTGGATCACGCTGCCGTCGTTGTTGTGGAAGGTGCGCCGCTCACCGGTGGCGGTGTGCTTGTCGGCCAGCAGGGTGGGCAGCCCGAGCGGCTCGCGACCGACCCAGCCCAGGGTGCCGGCGGCGCCGAGCAGGCCCAGCAGCTTGAGGCTGTCGCGCCGGCTGATGCTGCGTCGCTGCGTGCCCTCCAGGGTGCGCCGACTGAGCTCGCGGGGCAGGCTGCTGAACTCCTCGCTCATGGCCTGGACCTGGGCCCAGGCCAGGGCGTTGTGCGGGTGCTGGTCGAGCCAGCGACCAAAGGCCTGTTCGGCCTGTACGGTGGGCGTGTTGTAGCGCAGTTGCACCAGCCATTCGATGGCCTGGTCGACGTGGGCCTGGCCCGGTGCTGGCTCAGCCCCGGGCATGGCGCAACCGATAGCAGACGCCCATGGCCTTGGCCAGGTCGCGCTCCACCGTGGCGCGGGACACACCCAGCTGTTCGGCGATTTTCGGGCAGCTCATGTCGTCCAGTTGCGCGTGCAGAAACACCTGGCGCACCCGTGGCTTGAGCTGCATCAGCAGGCGGTCGAGGCGTTGCAGGGTATCGAGGATCATCCAGCGCTGTTCTTCGCTGGGCGCGTGCGCGGCGGGCAGGTGGGCCAGGCTTTCGAGGTAGGCCTGTTCCAGGGCGCGGCGACGAAACTGGTCGATCATCAGGCCGCGGGCGATGCTGCTCAGGTAGGCACGCGGCTGCTTGAGCGGGTGCGCGTGGCGAGCCTTGAGCAGGCGCACGAAGGTGTCCTGGGCCAGGTCGGCGGCGTGGGCGTGACAGCCAACGCGGCGCTGCAGCCAGGTGTTGAGCCAGGAGTGGTGGGTACGGTAGAGCAGGTCGACCTCGGACGGAGGGAGCGTGTCGCTGGTGGGCATCGTCGGTCGGGGCCTGCGCGCAAGAAGTGATTGTGAATCGTTCGCATTCTATGCGGGGAGCAGGGCGCGATGCAATTGGTGGGCGTGCGGGCCTCTTCGCCAGCCGTTCTTCAGCCAGCCACCCGCAATCCCGAGCTCGCCCGCACCTGCAACTGCGGCGCCAGAATGATCGACTCCACCGCTTCACCCTTGATGCGCTTGAGCAGCAACTCCACCGCATGCCGACCCATCTCGGCCAGTGGCAGGCGCACGCTGGTCAGCGGCACGATCAGTTCGTTGGCCAATGGTGTGTCGTTGAAACCCACCACGGCGATGTCCTTGCCCGGCTCCAGGCCCTTGTCCCGCGCGGCGCCCATCAGGCCGATGGCCAGAAAGTCGTTCACCGCGAAAAACGCCTGGGGGCGCGGGTTCAACCCCAGCAGGTACTCGCCCTGCTTGTGCCCGGTGAGGCTGTCGAACGGGCCATTGAGCGTCCATTCCGGGCGCAGGGTAATGCCCTGTTCGCGGTAGTACCGGGTAAAGCCGCGGGTGCGGTCGGCACCGGTGGAGGCGTGCCGCTCGCCCGCCAGGATCGCCACGTCGCGACAGCCCAGGCGGTACAGGTGCTCGGCCGCCAGCCAGCCGCCCAACTCGTCGTCGCTGCCCGCCGTGAGGTGCCCGGCAATCTGCCGGCTGACCAGCACGTAGGGGATGTGCTTGCGCCCCAGCAGCTCCAGCAATGGCTGCTGCTCGCCCACGTGCGAGTCGCCCACGATCAACCCCGCCACCGAGCGGCGCAGGGCATGCTCGGCCCGCGCCAGCTGGCGGGGTTGCTGATCGTCGGTATTGGACACGAAGGTCAGGTAGCCAGCCTGTTCGGCGGCGGCGTCGATGCTGTCGTAGATGGTCGCCATCACCAGGTCGGTAAGGCGCGGCATGAGCACGCAGATCTCCTGGCTTTTGCGCAACTTCAGGTTGGATGCCTGCGTGTTCGGCCGATAATCCAGCTCTTTTGCCAACGCGCGAATACGCGCCACCACCTCGGCCGATGCCGCGCGCTCGACCCCGGCAGGGTCGCCATTGAGCACCCGCGACACGGTGGAAACGTGCACCCCGAGGGCGGTTGCCATGGACTTCAAGGTGGCAGGGCGTGATGGAGTGGGCATGTTCGAGGGGCTTCCAACCGTGGCTGATTTCGGGGCGCGATTCTAACCCAATCGACGGCTTGTCTCGGCAAACAACCTTTACCCAAACGATTGACTAAATGTTTTTGTGTGAATACATTCGCTCAACCCAAACGTTTGGGCAACACAATAAAAATACGCCGGACGCGGCCGCATTTTTGACTTCTGCCATCACTTGAAGAGTCAGATCCCTATGAACAACCCACCCGTTCCGCGCTTTCGCTACCAGATTTTCTTCCTGATCATGCTGATGGCGCTGCTCAACTACATCGATCGTGGTGCCATTTCGTATGCCTCGGCCAGCATTCTCCCCGAGTACGGTTTCGACAAGGCCGACTGGGGCAACGTGCTGGGCTATTTCGGCTACGGCTACATCGTCGGTGCGTTGATCGGCGGCATCCTGGCCGACCGTTTCGGCGCCAAGCGCGTATGGCTGATCGCCGGCGGCACCTGGTCGATCTTCGAGATCGCCACCGCCTTTGCTGGCGACATGGGCCTGGCCTTCATGGGCGGTTCGGCCATGGCCGGCTTTGCCACCATCCGCGTGCTGTTCGGCTTTGCCGAAGGCCCGGCGTACTCGGTGATCAACAAGAGCGTGGCCAACTGGGCCACGCCCAAGGAGCGCGGCTTCGTGGTCTCGGTGGGCCTGCTCAGTACACCGCTGGGCGCCTTGCTCACCGCCCCGGTGGCGGTCGGCCTGCAGACCCTGACCGGCGACTGGCGCAGCATGTTCGTGGTACTGGGCGTGGTCAGCCTGGCGCTGCTGATCTTCTTCATGACCCGCTTCACCAACACCCCGGATGAAAACCCGCGGGTGTCCGAGGCCGAGCGCGAGTTCCTGCGCCAGGAGCGCGCCGCTGCCGCCAACGCCAGCACCCCGACCACCAGCGTTGCGCCGATCTGGCACTTCTTCAAGAACAAGGACCTGCTGCTCAATGCGGTGGGCTACTTCTCGTTCGTGTACGTCACCTTCCTGCTGCTGACCTGGACCCCCAAGTACCTGCAGGACGAGTTCCACTACAACCTGTCGTCGCTGTGGTACATGGGCATGATCCCGTGGACCGGCGCCTGCTTCACCGTGCTGCTGGGCGGCAAGATCTCCGACCTGCTGCTGCGTCGCACCGGCAACCTGAAGGTGGCGCGCAGCTGGCTGGCCGCAACCTGCCTGCTGCTGACCACGCTGTGCTTCATGCTGGTGTCGCAGGCCCAGACCGTATGGGGCGTGATCGCCCTGATGACCCTGGCCAACGCCCTCAACGCGCTGCCCAACTCGGTCTACTGGGCCGTGGTGATCGACACCGCGCCATCCAACCGCGTCGGTGCCTACAGCGGCATGACCCACTTCATCGCCAACACCGCCTCGTTCATCGCGCCGATGCTCACCGGCTACCTGACCGTGCGCTATGGCTACTCGTCGATGTTCGTGGCCGCCGCCGTGGCCACGGCCCTGGGCATGAGCGCGATGCTGATGGTGCGCCCCGGCAGCCGGCAGGTTGTCCCTTCCCCTACACCTGCAACGGTTTGATGGAGTTGCCTGTATGAACCTGGCCAAGCCAACCCACACTGGATACTTTTTTGGCCTGTCGGTCGGCGACCTGGCGCGGCGCCTGCGCGCCGGCAGCCTGACGAGTGTCGAGCTGACCCAGGCCGCGCTCGACAGCATCGAGCGCCTGAACCCGGCACTGAATGCCTTTGTCGCCGTGGATGCCGAAGTGTCGCTGGCGCAGGCGCGCAAGGCCGACGAACTGTTTGCCCAGGGCCTGGACCTGGGCCCGCTGCACGGCATACCGGTAGCGATCAAGGACAACATCGACACCTTCGACCACGTGACCACCTATGGTTCGGCGCACTTCGAAGGCTTTCGCCCCACGCAGGACGCCCTGTGCGTGCAGCGCCTGCGCGAGGGCGGCGCGGTAATCGTGGGCAAGACCCTGACCCACGAGTTTGCCTATGGCCCCACCGGCGACCGCTCGCTGCAGGGCGCGGCGCGCAACCCGTGGGATGCGCGCTGCATCACCGGCGGTTCGAGCGCCGGCAGTGCAGCGGCGGTGGCCAGCGGCATGGTGCCGCTGGCGCTGGGTACCGACACCGGCGGCTCGATCCGCATCCCGGCGGCGTTGTGCGGCGCGGTCGGCTTCAAGCCGTCGTTCGCTGCCGTGCCGCTGGACGGGGTGTTCCCGCTGTCGTCGAGCCTCGACCACGTGGGCCCGATTGCCAACCATGTGGACGATGCCCGGGTAGTGTTCGAAGTGATCGCCGCGCGTACCTGCGCGCCGGCCACGCTGCGTCGCCCGCTGCGTGTAGGCTGGATCGAGCCGGGCACTTTCGGGCCATTGGACGCCGACGTTCAGGGGCAGGTGTACCAGGCTGCGCAGCAGCTGTTTGGCGATGCACTGGAGCAGACCGGCGAGCTGGAGCCGTTGGTGGCGCAGCTCAAGGACACCTTGCTCACCCTGCAGCGCGCCGAGGCCTACGACGTGCATGCCGAGCGCATGCAGACGGCGCCGCAGCTGTTCGAGCAGGAGGTGCGCGAACGCCTTGAGCTGTCACGCGAGGTCAGGGGCTGGCAGTACATTCGCGCCCAGGCCGGCCAGGCTCGGCTCAAGGCGGCGATGGCGCGGCTGTTCGAGCGTTATGACTTCCTGGTCTCGGCCAGCGTGCCGATCACCGCGACGCCGGTGGATGCGCGCGAGGTACAGGTGGGTGAGCAATGTATCGACGTGCGTGCTGCAGTGCTCAGTTACACCAGTGCCTGGAACCTCACCGGCCTGCCGGCCATCAGCCTGCCGGCAGGGCAGGTGCGGGGCATGCCGGTGGGGCTGCAGGTGATCGGTGCGGCGGGTGCCGACGATCAGCTGCTGCAGTTGCTGGCGCAGCGCTACGTTCGCACTTGATGCAGCCTCAGAACGTCCACTTGGCATTCACCATGGCATTGCGCGGTTCGCCGTAGGAGCCTGAGTTGAAGGTGCCCAGGCCGTCGTAGTAATGGGTGTCGAACAGGTTGTTGAGGTTCAGGCCGACCGTGAGGTGTTCATCCACCGCATAGTTGGCCAGCAACCCGACCACCCCGTAGTCACCCTGGTGTGCCTTGGTGCCGTAGGTGCCGTTGACCGCGTAGATGTCGCTCTGCCAGACCAGGTTGCCGCCCACGGTCAGGCGGTTCAACTGCCCCGGCAGGCGGTAGGTGGTGCCGAGCTTGAACAGGTTCATCGGCTGGTTGGTTTCGACCCGATTGCCGTCCTTGTCGTGGGATTCACGGTAGGTATAGCCGCCGATGATGTTCCAGCCCGGCAGCACTTCGCCGGACACTTCGGTTTCGATGCCGCGCGTGGTGGTACCGGCAATGGCCCGGTAGATTTCGCGCCCTTGGGGCGACTCGCCAACGTACTGCGGGGTGTTCTTCTGCTGCACTTCGAACAGTGCCAGGCTCGCATTCAGCGCACCGTCGTAGAACTCGCCCTTGATGCCCAGTTCGTAGTTGTCGCCTTGCAGCGGCTCCAGCGAGGTGTTGCTGGCAGTCTTGTAGTAGGTCTGCGGCTGGAAGATGTTGGTGTAGCTGGCGTACACCGAGAAGGTGTCGTTCAGGTCCAGCACCACACCGGCATACGGGGTGACCACGCCGGATTTTCTGGTACGGTCGCGGCTGGTGCTGGCGCCGGTCAGTTCGTCGCTGCTGTCGTCTTTCTGATCCCACCAACTGACCCGGGTGCCGAGGATGATCGACAGCGGGTCATAGGGTTTGAGGCGCAGGGCCGTGTAGGTGCCCGACTGGCTCAGGCGGGTCAGGCTTTCTTCGGTCTTGGACAGGTGCGGCTTGCCGCCCGGGTTGCCATCCCACTGGTTGATATCGTCGACCGCCGGGTTGGCACGTTGATAGGTCGGGTAGTTGAGGTGGGTGTAGGCGATGTTGGCACCCACCACCAGTTCATGCTCGCGCCCACCCAGCTCGAACGGGCCGCTGGCGTACAGGTCGGCGTTGTCCTGGGTCTGGTAGCTGTCCAGGCGGTTGATGTACATCGACACGCCGGCGCCGGTCTGCGGGTCGGGCGCCCCGGCACTGGCCGAACCGGTCACGCCGCGGCGGTAGGCGTACTGGTGGCTGTAGGACGCCTTGAGGCTCCAGTCGTTGGCGAGTTTCTGCTCCAGCACGCTGGTGAAGTTGTACTGGGTGTTGTCCAGGTAGCTCCAGCGGGCTCCGGGGTTGAACGAGCGGGAAAAGTTCGTCGCGCTGCCATTGTTGTTGAACAGCGGAATGTGCCCGAAGCTGACCCCGTCGGAGTTGTTGTTCTGGTAGTCCAGGCTCACGCGCAGCAGGGTGCTTTCGCTCAGGTCGAAATCCAGTGCGCCGTAGATCACGCGCTTGTCGGTCTTGTACCAGTCGACGAACGAGTTGGCGGTTTCATAGGCGCTGACCAGGCGGCCGCGCACCGCACCCGAGTCGGTCAGCGGGCCGGCGACGTCGAATTCGCCCCGGTAGCGGTCCCAGGCCCCGGCTTCTCCCGAGACGTAGCCCTGGAAGTCGGCCGTGGGCCGCTTGCGCACCAGGTTCAGGGTGGCCGAGGGCGAGCCCGCACCGCTGAGCAGGCCGGTGGCACCGCGCACCACTTCGACACGGTCGTAGATCGCCATGTCCGACAGGGTGCTGGTGAATTGCTGCGACTCGTTGGCCACCTGGGTCGGGATGCCGTCGTACTGTATGTTCTGGATCTGGAAACCGCGCGAGTAGAAGGTATAGCGGTCGCTGTCGCGGTGGTTGCTCGACAGGCCGGGGGTGAACTTGACCACATCGTCGAGCGAGGCAAGCTTGTGGTCGTCCAGTACCTGGCGCGGGATCACGGTGACCGACTGCGGGGTTTGGCGCAATGACAGGCCGAGCTTGGTTGCGGTGCGGGTCTGGCCGGTGGTGTAGGCGCCGGTGTTCTCGGTGGTCTCGCCCAGGCCTGCGCCGTTGATGCTGGTGGCGCCCAGTTCCACGGCGTTGCCGGTGGGGGCGGTGATCAGCTGGTAGCGGTTTTCGCCAGTGCGCACCACGCTCAGGCCCGTGCCGGCAAGCATGCCGTGCAGGGCCTGCTCAGGGGTACTTGCACCGGTCACGGGCCGGCTCTGTTTGCCGGCGGTCAGGGCGGCGTCGCTGGCCAGGTAGATACCGGCCTGGCTTGCCAGCTGGTTCAACTGGCTGGCCAGGGGGCCGGCAGGGATGTCCAGTGGCGCGGCGGTGGCGGCGCCGCTGGCGAGTGCAATGAGCAGGGCCAGGGGGCGTTTCAACAGGGCAGGGGCAGAGGCGAGTGGCATGCAGAATCCTTCGGGCGCGCAGGGGTGAAAGGGTGTTCTCCTCTAATTCGAATGAGCCGCAAAAACCGGAAGCACCTGACGCTTTTTATTTTTCGGCAGGCTCCAGGGTCACCCACCAGTCGAAGCGTCGCGACACTCGCACCGGCAAGGCGCTTTCGAGCATGGCAAGCACCTGGTCGGTATCGTTGAGCGGGTAGGTGCCCATGACCCTTAACGATGCGATCAGCGGGTTCACCGCCAGGTGCCCGCGTCGATGGTCGGCCAGCTCTGCAATGAAATCCCCCAGTGGCATGTCCTGCGCCACCAGCAGGCCTTGGCTCCAGGCCTGGCGTTGGGCGCAGGCCGGCGTGGTGGCGGCCATGGTGCTGGCATCGAAGCCCAGGCCCTGCCCCGCATTGGCCACCCGCTGTATTGCGCTGGCGGCACAGGTGGCGCGTACCGCGCCGTCGTACACGTTGAGCAGGGTGCGGGCGCCCTGCTGGCGCACACTGAAGCGCGTACCCAGGGGCACCAGGCTGCCGGCCCGGGTCTGCACCTGGAAGGGCCGCGCCTCAGCGGCGGTCTCGATCAGCACTTCACCGCTGTACAGGGTCAGCAGCCGGCGCTGCCCGTCCAGTTGTACATCCAGGGCGGTGGCGCTGTTGAGCCACAGGAGGGTGCCGTCGGCCAGCACCTGGCGACGTACCTCGCCCACTGCGGTGGTGGTGCCGGCAGTGAGCGCTTGCAGGTCGTCCACCCAGTGGCGTTGCCAGCCCAGCCAGCCCAGCGTTGCCCCACCGCTGAGCACGCACAGGCTGCTTAGCACCTGGCGGCGGGAGCGTTGCGTACGCCGCAGGCTGGCGAGCGTCTGATGCGCCGCCCCGGCTTGCGGTTGCAGGCTGTCGAAGCGCTGGCTGATGCGCTCCACGTAGGTCCAGGCGATACGATGCTGTTCCTGTTGTTCCAGCCACTGTTGCCACTGGCCCCGCAAGGCCGCATCGGCTGGCGCGGCGCGCAGGCGTGCGAACCAGTCGGCGGCCTGCTCCAGGGTGGCAGAGTCCAGGGCCGCGCTCACAGCAAGGCCCCGTCCAGCTCCACTTCCAGCAGCAGGCACTGGAGCATGGCCTGGGCCATGTACTTGGTGACCGTGCGTTCGCTTACACCCAGCTGCGTGGCGATCTGGCGATAGTTCAGGCCCTGCAGTTGCGCCAGGCAAAAGGCTTCGGCCACAGGTGCCGGCAAGCGTTCGAGCATGGCCTGCAATTGGCCCAGGGTCTCCAGGATCAACGCCTGGTGCTCTTCGGAGGGGGCGATGCGTTGCGGCTGGTTGGCCAGCGTCTGCTGCCATGCACGCTCGACCTGCTTGCGGCGCTGGAAATCCACATACAGGTGTTTGGACACCGTACTCAGGTAGGCCCGCGCATGCCCGTCGCTACTGAACTCGCGCGGTTGCGCGAGCAGGCGCAGGAATACGTCGTGGGCCAGCTCTGCGGCATCGTGCACGTTGCCCAGACGCCGCGCCAGCCACTGCTGGATCCAGCCGTGATTGTCGCTGTAGAGGCTGGCCACGTTGGTACGGTAGCCGCAAGGAGGGGAGGTCATCGTGTGGCGCCCGTACCGAATGAGAATAGTTATCAAGTATATTCAGCCGGCGGGCATTGGGCAATCAGCGCAAGCAAGGGGCTGGCTTGCGCTGATGGGGGGTCAGATACGTGCGAGTGCCTGGGCCAGGTCTGCGCGCAGGTCATCGAGGTCTTCCACGCCTACCGACAGGCGCACCAGGGCGTCGCCAATGCCCAGTTGCGCGCGCGTCTGCTCGGGGATGGTGGCATGGGTCATGATCGCCGGGTGCTCGATCAGGCTTTCCACACCGCCCAGGCTTTCGGCCAGGGCAAAGATCTGTACCTGCTCCAGGAAGCGTCGGGCACCGGCCAGGTCGGTAGCCAGGTCGAGCGAGATCATCCCGCCAAAACCGTGCATCTGCTGGCGCGCCAGGGCGTGCTGCGGGTGCGAGGGCAAGCCGGGGTAGTACACACGCGCCACCTGCGGTTGCTGTTCGAGCCACTGCGCCAGTGCCAGGGCATTGCTGCAGTGGCGCTCCATGCGCAGGGCCAGGGTCTTGACCCCGCGCAAGGTGAGGAAGGCATCGAACGGGCCGGCGATGGCGCCCACCGCGTTCTGTATGAAGCCCAGGCGCTCGGCCAGCTCGGCGTTGTCACCCACCACGGCAATGCCGCCGATCACGTCCGAATGCCCGTTGAGGTACTTGGTGCTCGAGTGCACCACGATGTCGAAACCCAGTTCCAGCGGGCGCTGGATCCATGGGCTGGCAAAGGTGTTGTCGGCCACGCAGAGGATGCCGCGTGCGCGGCAGAGGCGTGCGATGGCCGCCAGGTCGCTCAGGCGCAGCAGCGGGTTGCTCGGGGTTTCGATGCACACCATGCGCGTGTCGTCCTGCAACGCTGCCTCGAACGCGGCAAGGTCGGACAGGTCGACGAAGCTGAAGCGGTGCCCGGCGCTGCGCCGACGCACCCGTTCGAACAGGCGGAAGGTGCCGCCGTACAGGTCATTGCCCGAAACGATGTGGGAGCCGGCATCCAGCAGTTCGAGCACCGCCGAGATCGCCGCCAGCCCGGAGGCGAAGGCGAACGCCTGGGTGCCGCCCTCCAGATCGGCCACGCAGCGCTCCAGTGCCCAGCGCGTGGGGTTGTGCGAGCGCCCGTAGTCCAGGCCCTTGTGCACGCCGGGGCTCTGCTGGATGTAGGTGGAGTTGGCATAGATCGGCGGCATCAGCGCGCCGGTGGACGGGTCGGGCGATTGCCCTGCATGGATCACGCGGGTGGCGAAGGCGGTCTTGTCGTGCTGGGTCATGGGAGTGCTCTGCGCAAGTGGTTAAGCATATCGACACGGGTGATCAGGCCGTGAAAGCCCGAGGCGTCGGCAATGATCGCCACCAGGCCACGGTCCAGTTCGGCCTGCAGCGCCGCCAGGCTGGCAGACGGCGGCAGGGTTTCCAGCTGGTCGGTCATGGCGCTGGCCACGCTCAGGGAGAAGTGCGACGGGTCTTCATGCATGCCCAGCAGGATGTCGGATTCATCGATCACGCCCACCAGGCGCTGGCCGTCGACCAGCACCGGCAATTGCGACACGTCGGCCAGGCGCATGCGCTGGAAGGCAGTGAGCAGGGTGTCGTCGGGGCGCACGCTGATCACCCGGCCATCCTCGAAGCGCCGCGCGATGAGGTCGCGCAGGTCGCCGTAGCGGGTGCGCTGCAGTAGGCCCTGGTCGGTCATCCACTGGTCGTTGTAGACCTTGGACAGGTAGCGCGTGCCAGTGTCGCACACAAAGCTGACCACCCGCTTGGGTTCGGTCTGCTCGCGGCAGTAGCGCAGCGCGGCGGCCAGCAGGGTGCCGGTGGAGGAGCCGCCCGGAATGCCTTCGGCGCGCAGCAGCTGACGCGCATGCTCGAAGCTTTCTTCGTCGCTGATCGAGTAGGCCTGGCGCACGCTGGAGAGGTCGGCGATCGAGGGCACGAAGTCCTCGCCGATGCCTTCCACTGCCCACGCCCCAGGCGTGATCAGGGTGCCGCTGCGGCTGTACTCGGCCATCACCGAGCCCACCGGGTCGGCCAGCACCATGGCCAGGCCCGGCTGTACGCGCTTGAAGAAACGGGTCAGCCCGGTAAGGGTGCCGGCCGAGCCCACGCCGACCACGATGGCGTCCACATCGTGCTGGGTCTGCGCCCAGATTTCCGGGGCGGTGCTGGTCTCGTGGGCCAGCGGGTTGGCGGGATTGTTGAACTGGTCGGCGAAGAACGCATCGGGGATGTCCGCCGCCAGCCGTGCGGCCACGTCCTGGTAATAGTCGGGGTGGCCCTTGCCGACGTCGGAGCGGGTGATGTGCACCTCGGCGCCCATGGCCTTGAGGTGCAGCACCTTCTCGGTGGACATCTTGTCGGGCACCACCAGCACCACCCGGTAGCCCTTGGCCCGCCCGACCAGCGCCAGGCCCAGGCCGGTGTTGCCGGCGGTGGCCTCGACGATGGTGCCGCCGGGGCGCAGGCGCCCGTCGCGCTCGGCGGCATCGATCATGGCCAGGCCGATGCGGTCCTTGATCGAGCCGCCGGGGTTCTGTGATTCGAGTTTGAGGAACAGTGTGCAGGGGCCGGTATCGAAGCGGCTCACCTGCACCATCGGGGTGTTGCCGATCAGGGCAAGTACGGCGGGGTTCGAGGCGTTGGGCATGACGTCATCTCGCTTCGGGGTCGTTTGACCTTAGGCGCAGATCAGGGGCCTCGCAACCCTGTCCGGCCAGCCGGTTGCGCCTCCAGGCGCAGCGCTGTCGATGTCTTTGCATGAGCAGAACTTGATTTGATGTGAAATTAAATGAGTTTGTCTCATTCTGCGGCCCTGACGACAATGGCTGCCATCACCCCCTAAGGAGAGCATTGTCATGGCATTGGCCCACTCACTCGGATTCCCCCGTATCGGTCGCGACCGCGAACTGAAAAAGGCGCAGGAAGCGTTCTGGAAAGGCGAGCTCGACGAGGCGGGCCTGCGTGCTGTGGGCAGCGAACTGCGCAAGGCCCACTGGGCCCTGCAGCGCCAGGCCGGCATCCAGTTGCTGCCGGTGGGCGATTTTGCCTGGTACGACCAGGTACTGACCCATTCGCTGATGTTCGGCGTGGTGCCCGAGCGCTTTCGCCCGCAGCACGGCAAGGCCACCCTGCAGACCCTGTTCGGCATGGCGCGTGGCGTCAGCGACAGCTGTTGTGGCGGTGCGCATGCCCAGGAGATGACCAAGTGGTTCGACACCAACTACCACTACCTGGTGCCTGAATTCAGCGCCGACCAGCAGTTCAGCCTGGGCTGGGAACAATTGTTCGAGGAAGTGGCCGAGGCCAGGGCCCTGGGCCACGACGTCAAGCCGGTGGTGATTGGCCCGCTGACCTACCTTTGGCTGGGCAAGACCAAGGGCGGCGACTTCGACAAGCTCGAGCTGCTCGAGCGCCTGCTGCCGCTGTACGGCGAGATTTTCCAGCGCCTGGCGGCACAGGGTGTGGAGTGGGTGCAGATCGACGAGCCGATCCTGGCGCTGGACCTGCCGCAGGCGTGGAAGAACGCCTTCGAGCGTGCCTACAACCTGATCCAGCGCGACCCGCTGAAAAAGCTGGTTGCCACCTACTTCGGTGGCCTGGAGGAGAACCTGGGGCTGGCGGCCAACCTGCCGGTCGACGGATTGCACATCGACCTGGTGCGCGCCCCCGAGCAGTACCCGACCATTCTCGACCGCCTGCCGGCCTACAAGGTGCTGTCGCTGGGTGTGGTCAACGGCCGCAACGTGTGGCGCTGCGACCTGGACAAGGCCCTGGCCGTGCTGCAGCACGCCCATGAACGCCTGGGCGAGCGTCTGTGGGTGGCGCCGTCGTGCTCGCTGCTGCACAGCCCGGTAGACCTGGGCCGTGAAGACGCCCTCGATGCCGAGCTCAAGAGCTGGCTGGCCTTTGCCGTGCAGAAGTGCGAGGAAGTCGCGATCCTGGCCCATGCCCTCGACCAGCCCGAGGCGGCCCCGGTGGTGCAGGCCCTGGCCCGCAGCCGTGCGGTGCAGGCCAGCCGCGCTGCCTCCACGCGCATCCACAAGCCGGCGGTGCAGGCCCGTGTGGCAGCCATCAGCGAGAAGGACAGCCAGCGCCACTCGCCCTTTGCCACGCGAATCGCCCGCCAGCGTGCCCGCCTGAACCTGCCGCTGTTGCCGGCCACCACTATCGGTTCGTTCCCGCAGACCGGTTCGATTCGCCTGGCACGCCAGTCGTTCAAGCAGGGCAAGCTGAGCGAGGGCCAATACGTGGAGGCGATGCACAGCGAGATTCGCCACGCCGTGCAGGTGCAGGAGCGCCTGGGCCTGGACGTGCTGGTGCACGGTGAAGCCGAGCGCAACGACATGGTCGAGTACTTTGCCGAGCAGCTCGATGGGTACGTGTTCACCCGCTTCGGCTGGGTGCAGAGCTACGGTTCGCGCTGTGTGAAACCGGCGGTGATCTTCGGCGACCTGAGTCGACCGCATGCCATGACGGTGGAGTGGATCCGCTACGCACAGGGCCTGACCGACAAGGTGATGAAGGGCATGCTGACAGGGCCGGTGACCCTGCTGATGTGGTCGTTCCCGCGTGAAGATGTGTCGCGCGAGGTGCAGGCGCGGCAACTGGCGCTGGCCATCCGCGATGAAGTGGTGGACCTGGAGGCGGCCGGCATCAAGATCGTGCAGATCGACGAGGCGGCGTTTCGTGAGGGCCTGCCGCTGCGCCGGGCGCAGTGGCAGCAGTACCTGGACTGGGCTACCGAAGTGTTTCGCCTGTGCGCCTCGGGCGTGCGCGACGAAACCCAGATCCACACCCACATGTGCTACAGCGAGTTCAACGATGTGATCGAATCGATTGCCGCCATGGATGCCGACGTGATCACCCTCGAAACCTCGCGTTCGGACATGGAACTGCTGGAGGCATTCGAAGCCTTCCACTACCCGAACGAGATCGGCCCGGGGGTTTACGACATTCACTCGCCCCGGGTGCCGGAGGCTTCGGAAATGGCCGAGCTGCTGCGCAAGGCTGCCCGGCGCATTCCGGTCGAGCGCCTGTGGGTCAACCCGGACTGCGGCCTGAAGACCCGCGGCTGGCCGGAAACCGAGGCGGCGCTGGCGAACATGGTGAGTGCTGCCCGCTTGTTGCGCAACGAGCTGGGGTGATCGTTCGAGGCTTGTTGGCCGCCACCACGACCTGTTGGCGAACGAACAAGCCTGGCAACGCCGATCCTGCAGGCCATGGCCTGCAGGATCGGCGTTGCATCAGCGTGTGCCCGCTACCGCACGGGCACGTGCCGCGTGCAGCTTCTTGTAGCTGTCGATCAGGCGCAGGTGACGGTCCAGACCTTCGAGCTTCATGCTGGTGGGGGTCAGGCCGTAGAAACGCACGCTGCCATCCACCGAGCCCAGTACGGCATCCATGCGCTCGTCCCCGAACATGCGCCGGAAGTTGACGGCGTAGTCTTCAAGCGCCATCTCGTCGTCCAGCACCACTTCCAGCACCACGTTCAACGCCTGGTAGAACAACCCGCGCTCGACGGTGTTGTCGTTGTACTGCAGGAAGGTCTCCACCAGCTCCTTGGCCTCCTCGAAACGCTCCAGCGCCAGGTGAATCAGCAGCTTGAGCTCCAGGATGGTCAACTGACCCCACACCGTGTTGTCGTCGAACTCGATGCCGATCAGTGTGGTGATGTCGGTGTAGTCGTCCAGTTCGCTGTCTTCGAGGCGCTCGACCAGCGCTTGCAGGGCGTCATCGTCCAGGCGGTGCAGGTTGAGGATGTCGGCACGGAACAGCAGCGCCTTGTTGGTGTTGTCCCACACCAGGTCGTCGACCGGGTAGATCTCCGAGTAGCCCGGTACCAGGATGCGGCAGGCGGTGGCACCCAGGTGCTCGTACACCGCCATGTACACTTCCTTGTCCATGCCTTCGAGGATGCCGAACAGGGTGGCAGCTTCTTCGGCGTTGGAGTTTTCACCCTGGCCGGAGAAGTCCCACTCGACGAACTCGAAGTCGGCCCTGGCACTGAAGAAGCGCCACGACACCACGCCGCTGGAGTCGATGAAGTGCTCGACGAAGTTGTTCGGCTCGGTCACCGCCTGGCTTTCGAAGGTCGGCTGCGGCAGGTCATTCAGACCCTCGAAGCTGCGCCCTTGCAGCAGCTCGGTGAGGCTGCGCTCCAGCGCCACTTCAAGGCTTGGGTGCGCGCCGAACGAGGCGAACACGCCGCCGGTGCGCGGGTTCATCAGGGTCACGCACATTACCGGGAACTCACCGCCCAGCGACGCATCCTTGACCAGCACCGGGAAGCCCTGGGCCTCCAGGCCCTGGATGCCGGCGAGGATGCCGGGGTACTTGGCGATGACGTCCTGCGGCACGTCGGGCAGGGCCAGCTCGCCTTCGAGGATCTCGCGCTTGACCGCGCGCTCGAAGATCTCCGACAGGCACTGCACCTGCGCCTCGGCCAGCGTGTTGCCGGCGCTCATGCCGTTGCTCAGGTACAGGTTTTCGATCAGGTTGGACGGGAAGTACACCACCTCGCCATCGGACTGGCGCACGAAGGGCAGGGCGCAGATGCCACGCTCGGTGTTGCCCGAGTTGGTGTCGTACAGGTGCGAGCCACGCAGTTCGCCGTCGGGGTTGTAGATGTCGCGGCAGTGGGCGTCGAGGATCTCGGCCGGCAGCGCGTCCTTGCGGCCCGGCTTGAACCAGCGCTCGTCGGGGTAGTGCACGAAGTCGGCGTTGGCGATGTCCTCGCCCCAGAACTGGTCGTTGTAGAAGAAGTTGCAGTTCAGGCGTTCGATGAACTCGCCCAGTGCCGAGGCCAGTGCGCCTTCCTTGGTTGCGCCCTTGCCGTTGGTGAAGCACATGGGCGAATGCGCATCGCGGATGTGCAGCGACCAGACGTTGGGCACGATGTTGCGCCACGAGGCGATCTCGATCTTCATCCCCAGCCTGGCGAGGATGCCCGACATGTTGGCGATGGTCTGTTCCAGCGGCAGGTCCTTGCCGGCGATCACGGTGCGCGTCTGCGCCTGGGCGTCCAGCATCAGCAGGGCCTGGGCGTCGGCATCGAGGTTGTCGACTTCCTCGATCACGAACTCGGGACCGGTCTGTACCACCTTCTTCACGGTGCAGCGGTCGATGGAACGCAGGATGCCCTGGCGGTCCTTGGCCGAGATGTCGGCCGGCAGCTCGACCTGGATCTTGAAGATCTGGTTGTAGCGGTTTTCCGGGTCGACGATGTTGTTCTGCGACAGGCGAATGTTGTCGGTGGGGATGTTGCGCGTTTCGCAGTACAGCTTGACGAAGTAGGCCGCGCACAGGGCCGAGGAGGCCAGGAAATAGTCGAACGGGCCGGGTGCCGAACCATCGCCCTTGTAGCGGATGGGTTGGTCGGCCACCACCGTGAAGTCATCGAACTTGGCTTCAAGTCGAAGGTTGTCGAGAAAATTGACCTTGATTTCCATGCGGGAATACCGTGCTGAAAGTGCGAAACGAATTGGCCGCCATTATCCGGCTTTTTGCCTGGAAGTCTTGGCATGTCACCCGAAGGCGTGACCGACACCGGTAAAAACAAAACCCCCTGAGGCGTAAACGCTCAAGGGGTTTGGTGTGCGTCGGGCGTCGTGGCGACCCGGCTCGGGGCTTAGACGTTGAAGCGGAAGTGCATCACGTCGCCATCCTTGACGATGTAGTCCTTGCCTTCCAGACGCCATTTGCCGGCTTCCTTCGCGCCGCTTTCACCGTTGTACTGGATGAAGTCGTCGTAGGCGACCACTTCGGCACGGATGAAGCCCTTTTCGAAGTCGGTGTGGATCACGCCGGCCGCCTGAGGCGCGGTGGCGCCCACGCGAACGGTCCAGGCCCGCACTTCCTGCACGCCGGCCGTGAAGTAGGTCTGCAGGTTGAGCAGCGAGTAACCGGCACGGATCACGCGGTTCAGGCCTGGCTCTTCGAGGCCCAGGGCTTCGAGGAACATGTCTTTCTCTTCACCGTCTTCCAGCTCGGCGATCTCGGCTTCGATCTTGTTGCAGACCGGTACCACGATCGCGCCCTCTTCCTCGGCAATGGCCTTGACCACGTCCAGGTGCGGGTTGTCTTCGAAGCCGTCTTCGGCAACGTTGGCGATGTACATCACCGGCTTGCTGGTCAGCAGGTGGAAACCGCGTACCAGCGCCTTCTCGTCGTCGGCCATGGTCTTCATCAGGCTGCGCGCCGGCTTGCCTTCGGTGAAGTGCGCAATCAACTTCTCGAGGATGGCCTTTTGTGCCAGGGCATCCTTGTCGCCGCCCTTGGCGTTGCGCGCGACCTTCTGCAGTTGCTTCTCGCAGCTGTCCAGGTCGGCGAAGATCAGTTCCAGGTCGATGATCTCGATGTCGCGCTTGGGGTCGACGCTGTTGGAGACGTGAATCACGTTCTCGTCTTCGAAGCAGCGGACCACGTGGGCGATGGCATCGGTTTCACGGATGTTGGCCAGGAACTTGTTGCCCAGGCCTTCACCCTTGGACGCACCTGCCACCAGGCCGGCGATGTCGACGAACTCCATGGTGGTCGGCAGCACGCGGTTGGGCTTGACGATCGCAGCCAGGGCATCCAGACGTGGGTCGGGCATCGGCACGATGCCGCTGTTCGGCTCGATGGTGCAGAAGGGGAAGTTTTCTGCCGCGATGCCGGATTTGGTCAAGGCGTTGAACAGGGTGGACTTGCCGACGTTGGGCAGGCCGACGATGCCGCAATTGAAACCCATGGTGAATCCCTCTTCGTGGAGTCAGGCCTTTTGGCTGTGCAGCTCTCTCATCGCACGCGTCCAATCGCCGGCGAGGATGTCCGGCAGCACGCCGAGGGCAAAATCGATACTGGCATCGAGTTTTTCCTGCTCGGCGCGGGGCGCCTTGCCAAGGACAAAACCGGACACCTTGGTGCTGTCACCCGGGTGGCCGATGCCAAGCCGCAGACGGTGAAAGTCTTTGTTGTTGCCCAGCTGCGCGATGATGTCGCGCAGGCCGTTGTGCCCGCCATGGCCGCCGCCTTTCTTGAGCTTGGCGACGCCGGGGGGCAGGTCGAGTTCGTCGTGGGCCACCAGGATGGCATCTGGCGGGATGCGGAAGAAGTTCGCCAGTGCAGCAACGGCCTGGCCGCTACGGTTCATGTAGGTGGTGGGGATCAGCAGACGAACGTCCTGGCCCTGATGGCTGAATTTAGCCGTCAGGCCGAAATACTTGCGGTCAGCGGTCAGGTTGACGCGCTGGGCGCTGGCAATGCGTTCCACGAAAAGAGCCCCTGCGTTATGCCGGGTCTGTTCGTATTCGGGGCCGGGGTTTCCCAGGCCGACGATCAGTTGGATGGCGGTCACGTCAGGGGCTCTTCCTTGGAGTTGTGGGTTGCAGCGCGGGGCTGCAACCCGGTCAACGCCGGCGTGTCGAGTGGATTACTCGGCAGCGCCTTCTGCTTCAGGCGCAACACGCGGAGCGTGAACGTTTGCAACAGCCTTGTCATCACCGTGGGCCAGAGCGACGAACTCTACGCCTTTCGGAGCTTTGAGGTCCGACAGGTGGATGATGGTACCGATTTCGGCCTTGGCCAGGTCGACTTCGATGAACTCAGGCAGGTCTTTGGCTTCGCAGGAAACTTCGATCTCCGACACTACGTGGGAGATTTCGCCGCCTTTCTTGACCGGTGCTTCTTCGTTGACGAAGTGCACAGGAACGATAGCGGTCAGTTTCTGGCCAGCAACAACGCGCACGAAGTCGGCGTGCATGATGAACTGCTTGGCTGGGTGACGCTGCAGGGCCTTGACGATGACGTTCTGCTTGGTGCCGTCAACGTTCAGTTCGATCACGTGGCTGAAGGCAGCTTCGTTTTCGAACAGCTTGGCGATTTCCTTGGCCACGATGGTCAGGGATTGCGCTTCTTTGTCACCACCGTAGACAACGGCAGGAATTTGGGCGGCGAGACGACGCAGGCGGCGGCTCGCACCTTTCCCCAGGTCGGTACGCGCTTGGGCGTTCAGAGTGAAATCAGTCATGTTGTTTCTCCAAAATAGCCAGACCCCGGCGGCGTTTGCGACCAGCGCCAAACCGGGGAGGGCAAAAAAGCCCCGCCCCAACAACCAGTGCTGGGGCGGGGCGCTTTACGTCAACGTGATCTCGCGAGGGCCAGGCCCTCAGCGGAACATCGCGCTGATCGATTCTTCGTTGCTGATGCGGCGAACCGCTTCGGCCACGACCGGTGCGATATCCAGTTGACGGATACGGTCACAGGCTTGTGCTGCAGCGGACAGCGGGATGGTGTTGGTCACCACCAGTGCGTCCAGCACGGAGTTTTCGATATTCTCGATCGCGCGACCCGACAGGACAGGGTGCGTGCAGTAGGCGTAAACCTTTGCCGCGCCGTGTTCTTTCAGGGCCTTGGCCGCGTGGCACAGGGTGCCGGCGGTGTCGACCATGTCGTCGACGAGAATACACGTACGTCCTTCGACGTCGCCGATGATGTGCATCACTTCGGAGTGATTGGCCTTCTCGCGGCGTTTGTCGATGATACCCAGATCGACGCCCAGGGACTTGGCAACAGCACGTGCACGCACGACGCCGCCGATGTCCGGGGACACGATCATGAGGTTCTCGAAACGCTGGTCTTCGATGTCATCCACCAGAACGGGGGAGCCGTAGATGTTATCTACCGGAATATCGAAGAAACCCTGGATCTGGTCAGCGTGCAGGTCGACGGTGAGAACACGGTCGATCCCGACGACGGTGAGCATGTCGGCAACCACTTTGGCGCTGATAGCTACACGCGCCGAACGCGGACGGCGATCCTGGCGGGCATATCCGAAGTAAGGAATCACGGCAGTGATTCGAGACGCTGAGGAGCGGCGGAAGGCATCGGCCATCACTACCAGTTCCATCAGGTTATCGTTGGTTGGCGCGCAAGTCGGCTGAATAATGAAAACGTCTTTACCACGAACATTTTCATTGATCTCAGTGCTGATTTCGCCGTCGGAAAACTTACCGACAGAGACGTCACCGAGAGGGATATGCAGCTGACGTACGACACGCCGAGCCAGATCGGGGTTAGCGTTCCCCGTAAAGACCATCATCTTGGACACGCGCAGTACCTGAAGGCTGAGGGTATACCTGGATGAGTATAGGAAAATGGCAGGGGCGGCTGGATTCGAACCAACGCATGGCAGGATCAAAACCTGCTGCCTTACCGCTTGGCGACGCCCCTGTATCTGTTGCTGCGAGTACCTGATACTCGATTCCTAGAGCAGACCTTGCAGCGTGCGATGCAACATTGAGATGTTGCTTCCTTTAGCCACAAACCCTGTTTGGGTCTCTGTAAGAAGGGCCAAAACTTTATCAGCTTCAGCTTTGCTTGGGAAGGCCCCAAACACACAACTTCCAGTTCCGGTTAGCCTAGCATCCGTGAATTTACCTAGTAAATTCAGTGAGTTACGTACTTCCGGGTAACTCTGCTCTACTACCGGTTGGCAGTCATTACGACTGTTTCCCTTGGGAACGGGGCGCATCTTAATGGGCGGTGAATTACGTGTCAACAACGGATGCGAAAAAATTTCTGCTGTACTTACAAATACTTGCGGTACCAGCACGACGTACCAGGGTTCCTCGGGGTCGACGGGGGTGAGCTTCTCGCCCACGCCTTCGGCAAACGCCGCGTGCCCGCGCACGAAAACCGGCACGTCGGCGCCCAGTGTCAGGCCCAGCTCGGCCAGCTGGTCTTCGCTGCAGCCAAGCTGCCAGAGGTGGTTGAGACCGAGCAGGGTGGTGGCGGCATCCGAACTGCCACCGCCGATGCCGCCGCCCATGGGCAGTACCTTCTTCAGGTAGATGTCCACGCCCAGGGGGCAGCCGGTCAGTTGCTGCAGCTTGCGCGCCGCGCGCACGATCAGGTTGCTCTCGTGGGGCACATCCTTGAGGTCGCTGTGCAGGATGACCTGGCCGTCGTCGCGCAGGTCGAAACTCAGTTCGTCGGCATGGTCCAGAAACTGGAACAGCGTCTGCAGCTCGTGGTAGCCGTCGTCGCGGCGGCCGAGAATGTGCAGCATCAGGTTGAGCTTGGCCGGGGCCGGCAGGGTCAATCGGCTCATCATCAATGCCCCAGCTGGCGCGGTTGCCATTCCTTGACCACCACGGTCACGTCGAGGTCTTGACCGTGCAGCTTGAGGCGTTCGGGCAGCCAGTAGCCGTTCTGTTCGGTGTAGCTCAGGTACTCGACGCTCCAGCCGTCCTGCTTGAGGCTGGCCAGGCGGCTGTCGCCGTCCAGGGTCAGCTGGCTCTTGCTGTCGGGGGCGGGCAGGCCGCGTACCCACCACACCAGGTGCGACACCGGCAGTTCCCAGCCCAGTTGCTCGGCCAGCAGGCTTTCCGGGCTTTGTGCCTCGAAACGGCCCTGGTTGGCCACTTCCAGCACCACCTGGCCCGGACGGCCGGTGAGCCGTGCGGCGCCGCGACCCAGCGGGCCGGACAGGCGAATGTCGTAGTAGTCCTGGCGTTGCAGCCAGAAGAGGGTGCCACTGCCGGAGTCTTTCGGTGCGCGGATGCCCACCTTGCCGTTGATCTGCCAGCCGTCGAGGGTACTCAACTGCTGTTTGTGTTCACGCCACAGTTGCGCGTTGCCCTGGCCCTGCACGGCCTCGCGGGAGCCGAAGCTGGAACAGCCGGCAAGCACGGCGATCAGGCTGAAGGTGATGAAATGGCGCAGTAACATAAGCTTATAGAGTCTCGGATCCGGTCAGGCGCAAGACGGTCTTGCGCAGAATAGGGCTGTCGGGCTGGCCTTCGAAGGCCTTGGCCCAAACCTGGCGGGCTTCACGACGCTTGCCGTTGGCCCACAGCACTTCGCCCAGGTGCGCCGCGACCTCGTGGTCGGGGAAGCGCTCCAGGGCCTGGCGCAGCAGGCGCTCGGCCTCGTCCAGGTTGCCCATGCGGTAGTTGACCCAGCCCAGGCTGTCGAGCACGGCCGGGTCTTCGGGGTTGATCTGCAGGGCTTTCTCGATCAGGCCCTTGGCTTCGGCATAGCGGGTGGTACGGTCGGCCAGGGTGTAGCCCAGCGCATTGAGCGCCATGGCGTTTTCCGGTTCGCGCTGCAGGATGCTGCGCAGGTCCCTTTCCATCTGGGCCAGGTCGTCGCGCTTCTCGGCGAGCATGGCACGGCTGTACAGCAGGCTCAGGTCGTCCGGGTACTGCCGGATCGCTGCCTGCAACACCTGCATGGCCTGGGCGTCCTTGTCATTGTTGCCAAGGGTTTCGGCCTCGATCAGGTACAGCTGGATCGCGTAGTCCGGCTGCGCCTCGCGGGCTTCGGCAAGGCGCCGGCTGGCCTCGTCGGTGCGCCCGTTGGCAATCAGGATGTCGGCCTGGCGCAGTTGCGCGGGCAGGTAGTCGTTGCCAGGGCCGACCAGGGCGTACTCGGTCAGGGCCGCTTCGGAATCGTTGCGCTCTTCGAAGATGCGCCCCAGGTTCAGGTGCGCCGCATCCACGTGGCTGTCGCGCTCGATCAGTTCCTGCAGGTAACTGGTGGCTTCGTCGAGCGCCTTGGCCTCGATGCTCACCAGCGCCAGCGAATAGCGCAGTTCGTCGTCTTCGGGGTATTGCTGCAGCAGGTTGGCGAACTCGACCTTGGCGTCGTCGATGCGGTCCTGCTCCACCAGGGTGCGCGCGTAGGTCAGGCGCAGGCGCTTGTCGTCGGGGTTGCGGGCGATGGCCTTGCGCAGCAGCGGCAGGGCTTCGGGGCCACGGTCGAGCGATTGCAGCAGGCGCGCGCGCAACAAGATCGGGGCAATTTCACCGTCCGCCGGCGGGTGGGCTTCGAGCAGCGCCAAGGCGGCCTCGGACTTGCCGTCCTGCTGCAGCAGCAGGGCCTTGCCGAACACCAGCTGGCTGTTGTCGGGGTACTTGACCAGCAGGCGGTCGAAACTTTTCTGCAGGCCGTCGCGGGTGTCCTGGTCGGTTTCGGCCGCCGACAGCGCGAGAAAGTCGAAATGCGTGTCGCCCTGACCCTGCAGCACCTTCTCCATGAACACCATCGAATCGTCATAGCGTCCGCTGCGCGCCAGCTGGATGGCGGCGGCGCGTTGTGCGTCGAGGTTCTCGGGGTCGTTCCTGGCCCATATCAGTGCGGTATCGAGGGCGGCCTGATCGGCGCCCAGGTACTCGGCAATGCGAAATGCCCGCTCGGAAATGCCCGCGTCCTGGGTCTTGATCGCCTGGGTGACGTAGTTGTCCAGGGCGATATCGAAGCGGTTGCGCTGCCCGGCGAGCTCGGCGGTCAACAGGCTGTACACCGTGTCCTGGGTGAACGAGCCGTACACCGTGGGCTTCTTGGCCTCGGCGACCGTGGCCGCATCGTCGGCAGGCGCCGTGGCGTCCCGGGCGCCCGGGGTCAGCGTCTGGCAACCCTGGAGCAAGGCAAAGGCGAGGAATAACGCGGAAGATCTATTCATAGGGAGGATTTGGGCGGCTTACCTGCGGTCGGATCATCATGACACAAGGATCATGGCAAACCCATCGTCGATGGGGCTTTTGGATACAGACTATAAGAGACAATAACGAGCGGTGGTTGTTCTCTATCCAGCGAAGTAGGACAATTATCGGCTTCTCGTCACAATCAGCGACCTTGAATGGCCTTTCTTGCCCTCGGTATCAACCATAAGACTGCCTCGGTAGACGTACGCGAGCGCGTGGCGTTTACGCCCGAGCAGCTGGTCGAAGCCTTGCAGCAGCTGTGTCGACTGACCGCCAGCCGCGAAGCTGCGATCCTTTCGACCTGCAATCGCAGCGAACTGTACATCGAACAGGATCACCTGGCGGCGGACAGCGTACTGCGCTGGCTGGCCGATTATCACAAGCTGAGCCTGGATGAACTGCGCGCCTGCGCCTATATCCATGAAGATGATGGCGCCGTGCGGCACATGATGCGGGTGGCCTCCGGGCTCGACTCGCTGGTGCTGGGCGAGCCGCAGATCCTCGGCCAGATGAAATCGGCCTATGCCGTGGCGCGCGAGGCCGGCACCATCGGCCCGCTGCTGGGGCGCCTGTTCCAGGCGACCTTCAGCGCCGCCAAGCAGGTGCGTACCGATACCGCCATCGGTGAAAACCCGGTGTCGGTGGCATTTGCCGCCGTGAGCCTGGCCAAGCAGATCTTCAGCGACCTGGGCCGCAGCCAGGCCCTGCTGATCGGTGCCGGCGAAACCATCACGCTGGTGGCGCGACACCTGCACGAACAGGGCGTGCGCCGCATCGTGGTGGCCAACCGCACGCTGGAGCGCGCCAGCACCCTGGCCGAGCAGTTCGGTGCCCATGCGGTGCTGCTGTCGGACATCCCGCAGGAGCTGGTCAACAGCGATATCGTGATCAGTTCCACTGCCAGCCAGTTGCCGATCCTGGGCAAGGGCGCGGTCGAGAGTGCACTCAAGCAGCGCCGGCACAAGCCGATCTTCATGGTCGACATCGCCGTGCCCCGCGACATCGAGGCGCAGGTGGGCGAGCTGGACGACGTGTACCTGTACACCGTCGACGACCTGCACGATGTGGTGGCCGAAAACCTCAAGAGCCGCCAGGGCGCCGCCCAGGCCGCCGAAGAGCTGGTCACCGTGGGCGCCGAGGACTTCATGCTGCGCCTGCGCGAGCTGGCTGCGGTGGATGTGCTCAAGGCCTACCGCCAGCAGAGCGAGCGCCTGCGCGACGAAGAGCTGCAAAAGGCCCAGCGCCTGCTGGCCAACGGCAGCAACGCCGAAGAGGTGCTGGCGCAGCTGGCCCGCGGCCTGACCAACAAATTGCTGCACGCGCCGAGCGTGCAACTGAAAAAGCTGTCTGCCGAAGGCCGCCTCGATGCGCTGGCCATGGCCCAGGAACTCTTTGCCCTCAACGAGGGCTCCACGGATAAAACCCCGCAATGAAAGCGTCGCTGCTGAATAAACTGGACACGCTCCAGGACCGTTTCGAGGAATTGACCGCCCTGCTGGGTGACGCCGAAGTGATTTCGGACCAGACGCGCTTCCGTGCCTACTCGCGCGAATATGCCGAGGTCGAGCCCGTGGCACAGACCTACGCGCAGTGGCGCAAAGTGCAGGCTGACCTGGAGGGTGCCCAGGCCTTGCTCAAGGACAGCGACCCGGACCTGCGCGAAATGGCGGTCGAAGAAGTACGCGAGGCCAAGGAGCAACTGGCCGCTATCGAAGGGCAACTGCAACGCATGCTGCTGCCCAAGGACCCCAACGACGGGCGCAACGTGTTCCTCGAGATCCGTGCCGGCACGGGTGGCGACGAGGCGGCGATCTTCTCCGGCGACCTGTTTCGCATGTACTCGCGTTATGCCGAGCGTCGCGGCTGGCGCCTGGAAATCCTCTCCGAGAACGAGGGCGAGCACGGCGGCTACAAGGAAATCATCGCCCGCGTCGAGGGCGACAGCGTGTACGGCAAGCTCAAGTTCGAGTCTGGCGCACACCGCGTGCAGCGGGTGCCGGAAACCGAGTCCCAGGGCCGCATCCACACCTCCGCGTGCACCGTGGCGGTGCTGCCCGAGCCTGACGAGCAGGTGGCCATCGAGATCAACCCGGCCGACCTGCGGGTGGACACCTACCGCTCCTCCGGCGCGGGCGGCCAGCACGTGAACAAGACCGACTCGGCCATCCGCATCACCCACTTGCCCACCGGCATCGTGGTCGAATGCCAGGAAGAGCGCTCGCAGCACAAGAACCGCGCCCGTGCGATGTCCTGGCTGTCGGCCAGGCTCAACGACATGCAGACCAGTGCCGCGCAGAACGCGATCGCCAGCGAGCGCAAGCTGCTGGTGGGCTCGGGCGACCGCTCCGAGCGTATCCGTACCTACAACTATCCACAGGGCCGGGTGACCGATCACCGCATCAACCTGACCCTGTACTCGCTGGATGAAGTACTGGCGGGCGGCGTCGATGCGATCATCGAGCCGCTGCTGTCCGAATACCAGGCCGATCAACTGGCCGCACTGGGTGAGTAAATGACCATCATTGCCAGCCTGCTGCGCGGGGCGCAGCTACCCGACTCGCCCACCGCGCGCCTGGATATCGAGCTGCTGCTGGCTGCGGCCATCGGCAAATCGCGCAGCTACCTGCACACCTGGCCCGAGCGCATCGTCAGCAGCGAAGCGGCCGCAACCTTCGCCACCTACCTGCAGCGGCGCAGCGAAGGCGAGCCGGTGGCCTATATCCTCGGCCAGCAGGGCTTCTGGAAGCTTGACCTGGAAGTGGCCCCGCACACGCTGATCCCGCGGCCGGACACCGAGCTGCTGGTGGAGGTCGCCCTTGAGCTGCTGCCGGCAACGCCATTGCAGGTGCTCGACCTGGGCACCGGCAGCGGCGCCATCGCCCTGGCCCTGGCCAGCGAGCGCGGCGGCTGGCAGGTGACGGCCGTCGACCGGGTGCCCGAAGCCGTGGCCCTGGCCGAGCGCAACCGCCAGCGTTTGCAGCTGGACAACGCCAAGGTGCTTGCCAGCCACTGGTTCGACGCCCTGCAAGGGCAGCGCTTTGCGCTGATCGTCAGCAATCCGCCCTACATCGCCGAGCAGGACCCGCACCTGGCGGCCGGCGACGTGCGCTTCGAGCCCAGCAGTGCGCTGGTGGCCGGCAGCGACGGGCTCGACGACCTGCGCCAGATCATCACACAGGCCCCGCAGCACCTGCTGCCCGCCGGCTGGCTGCTGCTGGAACATGGCTATGACCAGGCTGCAGCGGTGCGCGAACTGCTGGCGCGACACGGGTTCGAGCAGATCCAGAGCCGCACCGACCTTGGCGGCCATGAGCGCATCAGCCTCGGGCGCCTGGCATGCTGAACGACGAGGAGCTGTTGCGCTACAGCCGGCAGATCCTGTTGGCCCAGGTGGATATCGACGGGCAGTTGCGCCTCAAGGGCAGCCGGGCACTGATCGTCGGCCTGGGCGGCCTGGGTTCGCCGGTGGCGCTGTACCTGGCGGCGGCCGGTGTCGGCGAGCTGCACCTGGCCGACTTCGACACGGTCGACCTGACCAACCTGCAACGCCAGGTGATGCACGACACGGCCGCCGTGGGCCTGAGCAAGGTCGATTCGGCCATGGCCCGGCTGCAGGCGATCAACCCGCAGGTCGCCCTGGTTGCCCATCGCCAGGCCCTGGATGAAGACTCCCTGGCCCAGGCGGTGGGGGCGGTCGACCTGGTACTGGACTGCTGTGACAACTTTGCCACCCGCGAGGCGGTGAACGCTGCCTGCGTCGCGGCCGGCAAGCCGCTGGTCAGCGGTGCGGCCATTCGCCTGGAAGGCCAACTGTCGGTGTTCGATCCGCGCAACCCGCTCAGCCCCTGCTACCACTGCCTGTACGGGCATGGCAGCGAAGCCGAGCTGACCTGCAGCGAAGCCGGTGTGCTCGGCCCGCTGGTAGGCCTGGTGGGCAGCCTGCAGGCGCTGGAGGCCTTGAAGCTGCTGGCCGGGTTTGGCGAGCCGCTGGTGGGTCGCCTGCTGCTCGTCGATGCCCTGGGGACGCGGTTTCGCGAGCTGCGGGTCAAGCGCGACCCGGCCTGCAGCGTGTGTGGCGCCGGCCATGCGTGAAGCGCCGGTCGGGGTGTTCGATTCGGGCGTGGGCGGGCTGTCGGTGCTGGCGGAAATCAGCCGCCTGCTGCCCGACGAGTCGCTACTGTATGTGGCGGACTGCGGGCATATTCCCTATGGCGAGAAGTCGCCCGAGTTCATCCGCCAGCGCTGCCGCCTGGTAGCCGAATTCTTTCAGCAGCAGGGCGCCAAGGCCATGGTGCTGGCCTGCAACACCGCCACCGTGGCGGCGGTGGCCGATCTGCGCGAGCGCTACCCGCACTGGCCGCTGGTGGGCATGGAGCCGGCGGTAAAGCCGGCGGCAGCGGCCACCCGCAGTGGCGTGGTAGGGGTGCTGGCAACCACTGGCACCCTGCAGAGCGCCAAGTTCGCCGCGTTGCTGGATCGCTTTGCCAGCGACGTTCGTGTAGTTACCCAGCCGTGTCCGGGGCTGGTGGAACTGATCGAGGCGGGCGACCTGGACAGCCCCGCACTGCGCCAGTTGTTGCAGGGCTATGTCGAGCCGCTGCTGGCCGCCGGCTGCGACACCCTGATCCTGGGCTGCACCCATTACCCCTTCCTGAAACCGCTGCTGGCGCACATGGTGCCGCCGGCCGTGGCCATCATCGATACCGGCGCTGCCGTGGCCCGGCAACTCCAGCGTTTGCTGGGTGAACGGGACCTGCTGGCCCACGGCCCGGCGCAGCCTGCGCAGTTCTGGACCAGCGGCAGTCCGGCACATTTGGTAAAGATTCTGCCGATGTTGTGGAATAAATCTGACAGTGTGCGAAGCTTCGACTTGTAAAAAAACTGTGAAAAATGCATTTTTTCCTGAACTATCGTACTACTGCCGATTTCTATTCAATCGTCTGATGAGACACAAAACCACAACAGCATTTAGGAAAAGGGACGTTTCTCATGAAGAAACTGCTTTGCTTGGCTGCGATTGCAGCCGTTACCCTGGGGCACTCTTTCACCGCAAACGCCGCTGACGCCTCGTTTTCCGTAGGGCAGACCGGTGACTCGACCATGGTCTATCGCCTTGGGCTGCAGTCCAACTGGGACGCCAGCTGGTGGCAGACCAGCGTCGGCCGCGTGACCGGCTACTGGGACGGTGCCTACACCTACTGGGACGGCGACAAGACTTCCAGCAACCACAGCCTCTCGTTCGCGCCCGTGTTCGTCTACGAGTTCGCCGGTGAGTCGGTCAAACCCTACATCGAGGCGGGTATCGGTGTAGCGGCCTTCTCCAGCACCAAGCTTGAAACCAACAAGCTCGGCTCGTCGTTCCAGTTCGAAGACCGCATCGGGTTCGGCTTGCGCTTCGCGGGCGGACACGAGGTAGGCGTGCGCGCCATCCACTATTCGAACGCGGGCCTGCAAAGCCCCAACGATGGCGTGGAAAGCTATTCGCTGCACTACCGCATGCCGCTCTGACGGTCGGCCGGTACCCTGCACCACGAAAAAGGCCCTGACTTGCGTCAGGGCCTTTTTTCATTTTGGCAGCGGCCACAGCTCATTGACCGCTAACGCCTGCAGGGTCAACTGCTGCGGGCGTTCGCCCAGGCGTTGCAGGATGGCGCTGGCAGCCGAACTGGCGTCCCACTCATCCGGGATGGCAGTGGGTGTGTTCATGGCCTGTGCAGGTGTCTGAGGGGCCACGATGGTCAGGTCGATGCCGTGTGCGACCAGCAGGGGGCGGGAGTCTTCGAACAGTGACGCGATGCTGTTGGCAGGGCGCCGCGGCTGGCCGGGCTCGCCCAGCTGCAGGGCAGAGTACGCACTGAGAATCCCCACCACCTGCGGGGCGCGCCCCTTGTCCAGAAGGGGGAGCGCGCCATCGAGGCAGTGCGAGGCGGCGGCCAGGTTGCTTCGCACCACGTCCTGCAGCAGTGTCTGGGTAATCGGCAACGGCAGGTAGTCGCAGGTGCCGGCGTTGACGATCAGGCCGTCGATGGCCTGCCATTGTTCGGTCAGGGTGGCGCAGGCGCGCCTGGCCTGCGGCAACTGGTGCAGGTCGCCAGCAAGCACAAGGACCCTACCGGGATAGTCAGTCTCAAGGGGGTGTGCATCGTCGCGATTGCGAACACTGAGCGCCACCTTGCAGCCCTGTTCAAGCAGCGCCTCTGCCAAGGCATGCCCAAGACCGTTGCTGGCACCGGTAATCCAGATGCGCCGAGGTCGATCACTGCTCAAGATCCTTTCCTCAATCGTTGCGTTTAGGTAAGTGTTTGAACGCATCCAGTGCGCGTTGGCGACTAGAACTTAAGTCTACAATTGCATGAGGATAGACATCTATTGCAAACAAGTCGCTCTGGGCACTGGGTAAATGGACGGCCTTGTGGTCCAGGTTGTCGCGTTCAGGCAGCCAGTGCTTCAGAAATCGCCCTGCAGGGTCGAAGCGTTGTGACTGGCTCACCGGATTGAAGATCCGAAAGTAGGGCACGGCGTCGGTACCGGTCGAGGCGCTCCACTGCCAGCCGCCGTTGTTGGCGGCCAGGTCGCCGTCGATCAGGTGGCGCATGAAGAAGCGTTCGCCTTCACGCCAGTCGATCAGCAGGTTCTTGGTCAGAAACATGGCCGTGACCATGCGCAGGCGATTGTGCATCCAGCCTGTGGCGAGCAACTGACGCATGGCCGCATCCACGATAGGGATGCCGGTGCGGCCCTGTTGCCAGGCCAGCAGGTCCTGTGGCGCGTTGCGCCAGGGCAGGGCTTCGGTATGTGACTTGAAGGCACGGTGGCGGGAAACCTGCGGGTAGCCCACCAGGATGTGCTTGTAGAACTCGCGCCACAGCAGTTCGTTGATCCAGGTGATGGCGCCGGCATTCCCGCTGTCGAATTCGCCAAAGTTGCAGGCCAGGGCGGCATGCAGGCACTGGCGGGGGGAGATCACCCCGGCGGCGAGGTAGGCCGACAGCTGGCTGGTGCCAGGCACGGCAGGAAGGTCGCGCTGTACCGGATAATCCTCGATGGCCTCGTCGACAAAGCGCGCCAGGCGGCGCCCGGCTTCATCCTCGCCTGCCGGCCACAGCGTGCGCAACGCGTCGGGCGGCGTCTCGAAGCCGGCCACCTGGGTGGGGACGGTGTCGCTGGCAATGGCCAGCCGGGCCTGGGCTGCCGGCACCGCTACCCGTGAGGGAAGCCCCAGGTGAAGGCGTTCGTAGCACACCTTGCGAAACTGGCTGAACACCTGGAAGTAACCGCCGCTGCGGGTCAGGATGCTGCCGGGCTTGAACAGCAACTGGTCCAGGTAGCTGTGCACCTGGATGTCGGCCTGGCGCAATGCCTGCTGCACGGCCTGATCGCGACGTTGTTCGTGTACCCCGTATTCCTCGTTCAGGTGCACGGCACTGACCGCATGTTGCCTGCACAGCGCGAGCAGCACCCGAGGCGCATCGGCCCACTGGTCGGCATGCACAATCAGCAGGGGGATGTTCAGGGCGTCCAGTGACTGGCGCAGGCTGTGCAGGTTGCGCAGCCAGAAGTCCACCTTGCACGGGGCGTCGTCGTGGGCGAGCCACTGCCCGGGGCTTACCAGCCACACCGCCAGGGTGGGGCCGCGCGAGCAGGCAGCGGCCAGCGCAGTGTTGTCGTGAACGCGCAAGTCGTTGCGCAGCCAGATCAGTTGCATACGAAATCCTGTGAATGTGGGGGAGACGTCAGGTGGCCAGCAGGCCCAGCAACAGGGCGGGCAGCGCCACCACAGAGGACGGCAGATGCACGTTGCCTGCCTGCAGGCCCGCCGCCTCGGCATGCTCCTTGTAGAGCGCGGCCATGCTGCCCAGCAGCAGGGTCGGCAGATCGATCGCATTGAGGCTGCGCTGCAGTTCACGCGGATCGAGCGCCGCGTTCAGGCACATCACCAACGCACAGGGTTTGAGCTGCTGCACGGCAAACGCCAACTCTCGAGGTGGCAGCGGCCAGTCGAATACCTCGACCGCGCAGCCGGCATCACTGAGCAGCCAGGCGCACAGCCACAGCTGCGGGTCGAATGGCAGGGCCGAGGCGTTGACCAGCAGGGCGGGCGCGGCGTTCAGCTGACGGTTGTTGTGATACACCCGCACGCCAAGTTTGCTGCGCAGCCAGGTATGGAAGAACACCTGCTCCATGCGGGCGGCAAAGTGCCCGTGCCAGCGGGTGTCGAGTTCTTGCAGCAACGGCAGCAACAGTTGCTCGCACAGGGTGGCGGCGGGGTAGAGGGCCATGGCCTGGTTGAACAGCTGGTCGAGTCGGCGTTCGGCCAGTTGCGCGATGCAGTCGACCAGTTGCAGGCGCAGGGTGTGCCAGTCGTCGTTGCCGGGTGCGGGTTGCACTGCTGGGGAGGTGTCGAGCAGCGGCTTGACCTGGCCCACCGCGATTCCGCGGTTGAGCCATTGCAGAATCTGCTGGATGCGCTGCACGTGTGCGGCGCTGTAGAGCCGGTGACCCTTGCCGGTGCGCTGCGGCACGATCAGCCCGTAGCGGCGCTCCCACGCGCGCAGGGTCACGGGGTTGACCCCGGTCAGGCGGGTGACTTCACGAATGGGCAGCAGGTCGTCTTCAGATGGCATTGCGCAGGCTCAGGTTTTCCGGGTGCGGTTGCAGATAGACCTGCTGCATGAGGTAGGGGTCGGGGTGGCGGCGCAGGTGGTGCTTGAGCAGGGTCAGCGGCACTACCAGCGGGACGATGCCGGCCTGGTACTGCTCGATCAGGGCGCGGATTTCCTGTTTGTCGCGGGGGTCGAGAAACCGGCGCAGGTAGCCGCTCAGGTGCATCAGCACGTTGCCGTGGGTGCCGCGACTGGCGCAGCGGCTCAGGGCGCTCATCAGCTGGCTGAAATACCGTGGGCCGATCTGGGTGGGGTCGTCCTGGCGCTGCATGCTGCCCAGCAACTTGCCGAGCACCTTGTACTGCTGGGGGTTGTGCGCCATCAGCTGGTACTTGTAGCGCGAGTGGAAGGCGATGAGGGCATGCCGACTGAGCCCGCCTGCCAGCAATTGCTGCCAGTCGGCGTAGGCATACACGCGGGTGATGAAGTTTTCCCGCAGTACCGGATCGCACAGCCGGCCATCCTCTTCGACCGGCAGGTCGGGGCGTTGGGCGCAGAACCGTGCGGCATACAGGCCGCGACCGCCTTCGGTGGCCGGGTAGCCGTTGGCCTGGTACACCTTGACCCGTTCCAGGCCGCAGGAAGGCGATTTCTGCATGAAGATGTAGCCGCAGATGTCGGTCAGTTGCCCGGCCATTTCTGCGCCGTAGGCATCCAGTGCCTGGCTGACGTCCAGGCTGGCATCGCGGCTGCCCACGGCCCTGGGGTTGGCCGGGTCACCGGTCAGGCGGATGGCCTGGCGAGGTGTGCCCAGGCCGATGGCAACCTCGGGGCAGATGCCGATGAAGTCGAAGTGCTCGGCCAGCACTTCATTGCACAGGCGCGAGGCCTTGTGCCCGCCGTTGTAGCGGACCTCTTCGCCGGTCAGGCATGCACTGATGGCAATCTTTGGTCTGGTGGCCGCCATGGTCGCTCTCGACTGAAATTTGTACAGAAACAAAATTATGTACAGCTTCGCTCATCATAGATAACGCGTTGTACAAGTCAAATGTTCTGTACAGCTTCAGCCGGTGCAGGGGGTCATTCCAGGTGTTCGAGCAGGCGCCGCGCCGCTTCCTGGCCGCTGAGCCATGCGCCCTCGACGCGGCCCGACATGCACCAGTCGCCGCAGGCGTACAGGCCCAGGTCGGCATCGGCCAGCGCGCCCCATTCATGGCTGCTGCTCGGGCGGGCATACAACCAGCGATGGGCCAGGGTGAAGGTGGGGGCCGGCACGGCGCAGCCCACCAGTTCGGCGAAGTTGCCCAGCAAGTGCTCGATCACGGCCTCGCGCGACAGGTCGATGTGTTGCTTGCTCCAGCTGGCAGTGGCGTGCAGAACCCAGGTGTCGAGTTTTTCGTCACGCCCGGGCTTGCTGCGGTTGCGCGCCAGCCAGTCGAGGTCGCAGCCTTGCACGAAACAGCCCTGCATGGGGGTGTCCAGGGGCGTATCGAAGCCCAGCGCAATGGCCCAGGTGGGCTCCATCTGCACGCTGGCGGCCATGCCGGCCAGCTTGGTGGTGGCGCTGAGCAACTGCGTGGCCTGGGGCGCCGGCACCGCAATGATGACGCGACTGAACGGCCCGTGGCTGCCGCCCTCGGTGTCCTGCAGGTGCCAGTACTGCTTGCCGCGGAACACCTCGGCAATGCGGCAATTGAAGTTGACGGTGACATCCTTGAGCAGGCCGCGGGTGATGGCGCTCATGCGCGGTACACCCACCCAGCGGATCTGCTCGTCCGGCGAGGGGGTCAGCTGACCTTCGCGGTAGTTGTACAGTTGCGGCTTCCATTCGGCCGCCCAGCCCTTGGCCTGCCAGGCCTGGACCTGTTCGACGAAACGTCGGTCGCGGGCCGTGAAGTACTGCGCGCCCAGGTCCAGGGCGCCGGCTTCGCTGCGTTTGCTGGCCATGCGTCCGCCACTGCCGTGGCCCTTGTCGAACAGGTGCACGGTGTGCCCGGCCTTCTGCAGGGCCTGGGCGGCGGACAGGCCGGCGATGCCGGCACCGATGATTGCGATAGGAACAGTCATGATGGCCTCTTCGAACCTTTTGGAAACAGCCTACGCTGCCCGACAAGCCTGTACAATATCTCCAGCTTGTATAAGATGATTCCGCTCGACGTTGCAGGTTGGCCTATGTTTATCCGAGAGCGTTCGGTCAAAAAAGTGCCTTGAACTTAAAAATAGACCAGCGCGCGCCATGTGAGGACACAGCCATGCATATATTGCTGACCGGTGGTACGGGCCTGATCGGCAGACACCTTTGCCGCTTCTGGCTGGACAAGGGTTACCGCCTGACGGTGTGGAGCCGGCGTCCGGCGCAGGTCGCTCAGGTGTGCGGGGCAGGGGTGCGCGGCATTGCCCGGCTCGACGAACTGGGCGACGAGCCGGTGGACGCCGTGGTCAACCTGGCCGGTGCGCCGATTGCCGATCGCCCCTGGACGTCGCACCGACGCGCGCTGCTATGGGCTAGCCGCATCACCCTCACCGAGCAGTTGATCGCCTGGCTGCAAGGCCGGCAGCAGCGCCCTGCGGTGCTGATCTCGGGGTCGGCGGTAGGGTGGTATGGCGATGGTGGTGAGCGCGAGCTGACCGAGCTGTCGCAGCCGGTCAAGGAGGACTTTGCCAGCCAGCTGTGCATTGCCTGGGAAGAAACCGCGCTGCGCGCCGAGGCCCTGGGCATGCGGGTGGTGCTGGTGCGTACCGGGCTGGTGCTGGCGGCCGAGGGCGGCTTTTTGTCGCGCCTGCGCCTGCCGTTCAAGCTCGGGCTGGGCGGGCCGATTGGCAGTGGTCGCCAGTGGATGCCGTGGGTCCATCTGGACGACCAAATCGCCCTGATTGATTTTCTGTTGCAGCGCGAGGATGCCAGCGGTCCTTATAATGCCTGCGCGCCGGAGCCGGTGCGCAACCGCGAATTTGCCCGACGCCTGGGGCGCGCGCTGCACCGCCCGGCGTTCATGCCGTTGCCGGCGCTGGTGCTGCGCGCCGGGCTCGGCGAACTGTCGGTATTGCTGCTGGGTGGCCAGCGGGCGCGCCCGGTGCGCTTGCTGGCGGCAGGCTTCACGTTCCGTTACAACGATGTGCAATCGGCGCTGGATGACTTGTCCGCGCGCCTCTGAAAAGGATGTTGCATGACCGATCATGCTCTGCTGCTGGTCAACCTGGGTTCACCGGCTTCCACTTCCGTCGCCGACGTGCGTCGTTACCTCAACCAGTTTCTGATGGACCCGTATGTGATCGACCTGCCGTGGCCGGTGCGTCGCCTGCTGGTCTCGCTGATCCTGATCAAGCGTCCGGAGCAGTCGGCCCACGCCTATGCCTCCATCTGGTGGGAGGAAGGCTCGCCGCTGGTGGTGCTGACCCGGCGCCTGCAGCAGGCCATGGGCGCGCACTGGGCCCACGGGCCTGTGGAAATCGCCATGCGCTATGGCGAGCCTTCGCTGTCCACGGTGTTGCAGCGTCTGGCCGGCCAGGGCGTCACCAAGGTGACCCTGGCGCCGTTGTACCCGCAGTTTGCCGACAGCACCGTGACCACCGTGATCGAGCAGGCCAAGGCCGTGGTGGCCGAGCACAAGCTGGCATTGCAGATGCCGGTGCTGCGTCCGTTCTATGACCAGCCGCTGTACATCGACGCGCTGGTGGCCAGTGCCAGGCCGTACCTGGAGCAGGGCTTCGATCACCTGCTGCTGAGCTTTCACGGTTTGCCCGAGCGGCACCTGAAGAAACTCGACCCTACCGGTTCGCATTGTTTCCAGAATGCCGACTGCTGTCGCAACGCTTCGCCCGAGGTGCTGGCGGTGTGTTATCGCGCGCAGTGCCTGCGTTCAGCACAGTTGTTCGCGCAGAAGATGGGCCTGGCCGAGGGCCAATGGTCGGTGTCGTTCCAGTCGCGGCTGGGCCGGGCCAAGTGGATCGAACCCTACACCGAGGCGCGCCTGGACGAGCTGGGCAAGGCAGGCGTCAAGAAGCTGCTGGTGATGTGCCCGGCGTTCGTGGCCGACTGCATCGAGACGCTGGAAGAAATCGGCGATCGCGGGCGCGAGCAGTTTGTCGAGGCGGGCGGGCAAGAGCTGGTGCTGGTGCCGTGCCTGAATGATCACCCGCAGTGGGTGGAGGCGCTTACGCAGTTGTGTGAGCAGGCGGGTTAGGTAGTGCAGCGTTCGCCGGCAAGGCCGGCTCCTACAGGTTTGCGCGAACCCCTGTAGGAGCCGGCCTTGCCGGCGAAGCGTTTCAGATCAAGGCAAATGGTCGTCCAGCACCTTGTTCTTCCAGCCGTCATTGCCCGGCAGCAGCAGGTTGAGCGCAATGGCCACCACGGCGCACAAAGCGATACCCTTCAGGCCCCAGTCGTCCGGGCCGGTACCGGTGCCGACCAGCACACCGCCAATCCCGAACACCAGGGTCACCGAGACGATCACCAGGTTGCGCGCTTCGCTCAGGTCGATCTTGTGGCGGATCATGGTGTTCATGCCCACTGCCGCGATCGAGCCGAACAGCAGGCACAGGATGCCGCCCATCACCGGCACCGGAATGCTCTGCAGCAACGCGCCGAACTTGCCGACGAAGGCCAGGCTGATGGCGAACACCGCCGCCCAGGTCATGATCTTGGGGTTGTAGTTCTTGGTCAGCATCACCGCGCCGGTCACTTCGGCGTAGGTGGTGTTGGGCGGGCCGCCGAACAGGCCGGCGGTGGTGGTGGCGATGCCGTCACCCAGCAGGGTACGGTGCAGGCCGGGCTTTTTCAGGTAGTCGCGACCGGTCACGCTGCCCACTGCAATCACGCCGCCGATATGCTCGATCGCCGGGGCCAGGGCCACCGGTACGATGAACAGGATCGCCTGCCAGTTGAAGGCCGGCGCGGTAAAGTGCGGCAGGGCCAGCCAGGGGGCGGCGGCGATCTTGGCGGTGTCGACCACACCGAAGTAGAACGACAGGCCAAAGCCCACCAGCACCCCGGCAATGATCGGCACCAGGCGGAAGATGCCCTTGCCGAACACCGCCACGATGAGGGTGGTGAGCAGCGCCGGCATCGAGATCATCATTGCGGTGCTGTAGGGCAGCAGTTCGGCGCCGTCACCGGCCTTGCCCATGGCCATGTTGGCGGCAATCGGCGCCATCGCCAGGCCGATCGAGATGATCACCGGGCCGATCACCACCGGCGGCAGCAGGCGGTCGATGAAGCCGGTGCCCTTGATCTTCACGGCCAGGCCCAGGAAGGTGTAGACGAACCCGGCCGCCATCACCCCGCCCATGGTCTCGGCCAGGCCGAACTGGCCCTTGGCGAGAATGATGGGGGTGATGAAGGCAAAGCTGGAGGCGAGGAACACCGGCACCTGACGGCCAGTGACCACCTGGAACAGCAGAGTCCCCAGGCCCGCAGTGAACAGCGCAACGTTGGGGTCGAGGCCGGTAATCAGCGGCATCAGCACCAGCGCGCCGAATGCCACGAAGAGCATCTGCGCGCCGGAGACGACCTGGCGCCAGAGCGGGTCGTTGAACTCGTCCTGCATGTTCAGGTGTCCTTCTGCTTGGTGCCGAAGATCTTGTCGCCTGCATCGCCCAGGCCGGGAATGATGTAGCCGTGTTCGTTCAGGCGTTCATCGATCGAGGCGGTGTAGATGTGCACGTCGGGGTGTGCACCCTCGACCGCCGCGATGCCTTCGGGCGCTGCCACCAGCACCATGGCGCGGATGTCCTTGCAGCCGGCCTTCTTCAGCAGGTCGATGGTGGCGATCATGGAGCTGCCGGTGGCCAGCATCGGGTCGATGATCATGGCCAGGCGCTCGTCGATCTCGGGTACCAGTTTTTCCAGGTAGGTGTGCGCTTCGAGGGTTTCCTCGTTGCGGGCAACGCCCACGGCGCTGACCTTGGCGCCCGGGATCAGGCTGAGCACGCCGTCGAGCATGCCGATACCGGCGCGCAGGATCGGCACCACGGTGATCTTCTTGCCGGCGATCTTCTCGACCTGTACGGTGCCGCACCAGCCTTGAATGTCGTAGCTTTCCAGCGGCAGATCCTTGGTTGCCTCGTACGTCAGGAGCGCGCCGACTTCCTGGGCGAGTTCGCGAAAATTCTTCGTGCTGATATCGGCGCGGCGCATCAGGCCGAGCTTGTGACGGATCAGCGGATGGCGGATCTCACGGGTTGGCATAGGGAAAGGCTCCGGGGGGCGGGCAAAAAAACCGCGCTAGAGTAATCTATTCGGCCGCAGGTGTCCTATAGGCATTGTGCACGTTAGTCCATAAATGCTTGATCTGATGCGTGAGGGTGCGTACCTTTGCCCGCTTTTCTCAACCGCAGCCCCCTGGAGAGCGTCATGTCCGCTGATCTCGAGCATATCCGTCAAGTCATGCGTGAAGCAGACTGCCTGCACAGCGAAGCCGAAGTCGAAGCGGCGATTGCCCGTGTGGGCGCGCAGATCACCGCCGACCTGGCCGACCGCAACCCGGTGGTGTTCTGCGTGATGAACGGTGGCCTGATCTTCTCCGGCAAGCTGCTGACCCATTTGCAGTTCCCGCTGGAGGCGTCCTACCTGCATGCCACGCGCTACCGCAACCAGACCAGCGGCGGTGACCTGTTCTGGAAGGCCAAGCCCGAAGTGTCGTTCATCGATCGCGAAGTGCTGATCATCGACGACATCCTCGACGAAGGGCACACCCTCAGCGCCATCATCGACTTCTGCAAGCATGCCGGTGCCAAGGCGGTGTACAGCGCGGTGCTGGTGGACAAGGACCACGACCGCAAGGCCAGCCCTGACCTGAAGGCCGACTACTGCGGTTTGAGCTGCGTTGACCGCTATGTGTTCGGCTACGGCATGGACTACAAGGGCTACTGGCGCAATGCGGCGGGTATCTATGCCGTGAAGGGCATGTAAAACCGGGTGGGAGCTGACTTGGCCCGCGAAAGGGGCGATGCGGTATCAGCTGTTTGCGGTGCCTGCATCGCGGGTCAGGCCCGCTCCCACAAGAGGCCATCAGCTTCGTACATTTCTCATGCTAGAGTGCCAGGCCGCCCCCAAGGAGCCTGCCATGCGCGCCATCCTCGCCCTCCTGCTGCTGACCAGCCTGCCACTGGCCGCCGCGCCGCTGCACAGCCAGTTCCTGCCGCCCGACGACCTTACCCTGCGCCAGGAAACCCCCGAAGCCCAGCAACTGCTGCAGGTGACCCAGTATTCGGTGGTGGTCGGCAACCAGCGTCAGTCCAACCAGCAGCCGATACCGGTCACGGCACCGGTGCTGATGCGCCTCAAGGGCAAGCCCCTGAACAAGGGCGCCACCATCAGCGAGGTGCTGATCAGCTTCGACGGCGAAGGCAAGAGCCTGCGCAAACCGGCGTTCGACGCCAAGAGCCGCACCCTGACCCTCAACTATCCCGCCAGCCAGTACCGGGTGATTCTCGACCTGCTGCGCAACGACACCCTGTACGTGCAGTTCCTCAGCTATGCCAACGGTCATATCTGGGCCGATGTGCACACCGGCACCCTACGCGCGCGTTGAGCCACAGCGCTGCCGGGGGGTAAACTGCCGGCCCGTGAAAAATGTCCGTGATGGTTCAGTTGGAGTCGGCAATGCGTAAAGACAAGAAGCAAGTGATTGGTGATGAGATCAGCGACGACTACATCAAGTCGTTTCTCCAGTTCGAACCGGCCGATGCCAGCTCGCCCTCGCACCACAAACTGATCAAGGCCTATCGCGGCCTGCGCATCGATGACTTCGAACGTTTCGTCGGCTTCTTCGTCGAGGCCGGATACGATGTGGACGGCAAGGACGAGCACGGCAACACCTTCGCCCAGGTGATCGGCGACCAGCGCAATGCGCCCGAGTACATCGAGATCATCGACAGCGCCCGCAAGTGAGTACATCGCAGCCATGAAAAAACGCCCCGAGGGGCGTTTTTTCATGCATCACGCTTACGCGTAGCTTTGCGTCGGCTGGTTCTCGACCAGGCCCAGGGCCTCGTCGTTATGCGCGCTGATCTTGTGGTACAGCGCAGCGTCGGTCGCCAGGACCTTCTCCCGTGCCGGGAAGATCTCGTTGAGCTTGGCCGCCCAGGCGCCCTTGGCCTGCTCGGGGAAGCAGCGTTCGATCAGTTCCAGCATGATCGACACGGTGACCGAAGCACCCGGCGAGGCGCCCAGCAGGGCGGCCAGCGAGCCGTCCTTGGCCGCCACCAGTTCGGTACCGAACTGCAGGATGCCGCCTTTTTTCGGGTCTTTCTTGATGATCTGCACCCGTTGCCCGGCCACTTCCAGGCGCCAGTCTTCGGCCTTGGCTTCAGGGTAGAAGCGACGCAGCGATTCCAGGCGCTGTTCCATCGACTGCATCACCTCGCTGACCAGGTACTTGGTCAGGTCGAAGTTGTCGCGGGCCACGGCCAGCATCGGCCCGATATTGCCCAGGCGCACCGACAGCGGCAGGTCGAGGAACGAGCCGTGCTTGAGGAACTTGGTGGTGAAGCCGGCGTACGGGCCGAACAGCAGTGAGGTCTTGCCGTCGACGACGCGGGTATCCAGGTGCGGTACCGACATCGGCGGCGAACCCACGGCGGCCTGGCTGTAGACCTTGGCCTGGTGGCGCTTGACCACCTCGGGGTTGTCGCAGCGCAGCCACTGGCCGCTGACCGGGAAACCGCCGAAGCCCTTGCTCTCCTCGATGCCCGACAGCTGCAGCAGCGGCAGGGCCGCGCCACCGGCGCCGAGGAACACGAAGCGGGCATCGACGTCGCGGCTGCTGCCGCTGTTGACGTCCTTGATGGTGACGGTCCAGCCGCTGCCGTTACGGCGCAGGCCGGTGACCTTCTTGCTGTACTTGACCTGCGACTCGGGGGTGTCGGCCAGGTGCTTGAGCAGCTTGTTGGTCAGGGCGCCGAAGTTGACGTCGGTGCCTTTCATCACGCGGGTGGCGGCGATGTGCTGGTCGGCGGGGCGGCCCGGCATCATCAGCGGCATCCACTCGTTCATCAGCGCCTTGTCTTCGGTGTATTCCATCTCGGCGAAGGCGTGGTGAGGCTTGAGCGATTCAAAGCGCTTTTTCAGGAACGCGACGCCCTTGTCACCTTCGACGTAGCTCAGGTGCGGGATCGGGTTGATGAAGGCACGCGGGTTCTTGAAGGCGCCCTTTTTGCTCAGGTAGGCCCAGAACTGCCGGGATACCTCGAACTGGGTATTGATGTGCACCGCTTTCTTGATGTCGATGCTGCCGTCGGCGGCCTGCGGCGTGTAGTTCAGCTCACACAGCCCGGCATGGCCGGTCCCGGCGTTGTTCCACGGGTTGGAACTTTCCGCGGCACCCGAATCCATCAACTCGACGACTTCCAGCTTCATCGCCGGGTCGAGTTCCTTGAGCAGTACGGCCAGGGTGGCACTCATGATGCCGGCCCCTACCAGTACTACATCGACTGCTTCGTTCTGCGCCATTAACGCGTCTCCAAAAATCTTCAGCACCAAATTGACAGCATGGCTCCCAGGCTTGGCCGGGATTTCCATGTCCGCTACTTCGCAGGTTTTTCAACTTCCGCGGACACCACCAACCGGGCTTTGCGTTGCCTATGAACGCATTTTACCGCCCGTGCGGCAATTCGACTTATGGTCAAGGTGTCCATCGTGCGCTATGGACCGGCCTTAGTCACCCATCGCAGATGAGTGCTGTTGCCAGCTGTTTGGGGCTTTCAGGGACGCAGTTGCTGCTTTTACACATGCCAGACTGTTCATTGCTCGCCACACTCTCGTGAAGTTGTGAAAACCGTTTTTTCACGCTCTTTTGGAGTCGTGAACCTCAAAAAGGGTGTGCACGATGGCAAACCCGGCAGGTTCAGGCAGAGCAGAGCGCCGAAGGAACGCGGGCACACCAGCTTGGCAAGACCTGTGTGGGCGGCTCTCTGTGGGCGATTCGGGGATGCCGATGCAATGGCATTGGCGGTGCTGCGAGGCCCGATCAGGAGACGTCCTTATAATCGGGGGGAGATTATAACGAGGTCGCGGGCAGAAACGATCTTTATTAACGACTTTTGTTGCGCTTTGCTTCGCCGGCCACGCCGTGGCGGGCTGGCCTGCAGGGGGCAGGCGGCTGAACAGAGCGCTCACCGGCGCAGGTGGGCAGTCTACGCGGTCGATGATGAAACGATTGTGACAGTGGCTGGCCCCGATGGCTGGGGTGGTCCCGGGTGGTTATACTGGCGACCTTTGCTGCTATTCCTGGAGAGATGAGCATGTTGCAACGTTTGTTGTTCGGTTTGATCGCTGTCACCAGCCTGACCCTGGTCGGTTGTGCCCACAGCCCGCAACAACTCAGCCCGCAACCCAAACTCACTGCCCAGCTCGCGCCCGTGGGTCGTGGCCAGCCGGTGGTGGTCAAGGTGGTCGATGGTCGTCCTTCGCAAACCCTGGGTACCCGCGGCGGGCTGTACCCGGAAACCAGCGCCATCACCGTGAACGGCAATGACATCGTGCCCAAGCTGCAGGCCCAGGCCGAGGCAGCGGTGCGCCTGCTGGGCTTCACGCCCACGGCGAACGCCTACAACGCCCCGCAGCTGACCGTGACCCTGGCCGAGCTGAAGTACCAGTCGCCCAAGGAAGGCCTGTACGTGACCGAGGCCACCATCGGCGCCACCTTCCGTGCCGACGTGTCCAATGCCAACCGCCGCTACAGCGGTCGCTACGGCGCCTCGCTGGACCAGCGCTTCGGCATGGCGCCCAACCAGGAAACCAACACCAAGCTGGTGGGTGACGTGCTCAGCGACGCCCTGACGCGCCTGTTCAAGGACCCGACGGTCGGTCAGGTACTGGGCGAGTAAACCCGCTGACGGCAAACGAAAAAGCCCGATGCCTCGTTGCAGGCATCGGGCTTTTTAGTGGGCGTGACCTGCTCAGGCGGCTTCGACGTAGAAGTCCAGCAGGCTGATGCCGGTGCCCTGGTCGACCTCCGGCAGGTCATGGTGGGCATGCCCGCCAAGTGCGCAGTACACCAGCCACTGGCGGTCCTGGACGTTGAACGCCAGGCCGTCGATCAAGGCCTGTTGTTCATCGCTGGGGGCGATCAGATAGAGGCGGTCCTGGTTTTCGGCGTGCAGCATGACAAGCTCCCTGAGTGTTGAAGGGCAATAGAGTGGCTTGTCGGGATGACGAACGTGTGACGGCCGGATTTAATTGTCATCGGTCGCAAAGTACGAGAGAGCCGCTGGCGCTTGGGTAGAATGCGCGGCGTGTCGAGGTCTGGTTTTTAATCGAGGTTGTGCGATGTCGTTGCAAATGATGTGGGGGCTGCTGGCGGCCCACCCGGCCAAGCTGATCAATGTGCTGGCCTTGTTGATTACCTGCCCTGGCGGGTTGCTGTTGCAAGCGGCGCGACGTCGTGGCGCGCAGGCGCTGGCGGGGCTGGCGCGTGATGAGGTGATGGTGGAGGGGATGAACCTGCGGGTGAACCGGTTCTACTACATCCTGGGGTTTTCGTGCCTGGCGATGGCGCTGCTGCTGTCGTGGTTCAGTACCTGGATCTGAGGTGAAGCCATTCGCTGGCAAGGCCGGCGCCTACAGGTTCAGCGTGATCCATGTAGGAGCCGGCCTTGCCGGCGAATGGCGCGACGCGGTCTAGAGCGCCAACCCCGCCTTGACGCGATACTGGTTGCGCACCGGCATCGCATACTGCAGCACCAGGTACGGCTGGTGTTCCACCGGGCAGGCATCCAGGCGCCGCTGCCACTCGGCCTGGGCTCGGGCCAGCTCATCGGCCGGGAACACCTCGGCGGCCCTGGGCACCTGCAACTGCGGGTCGGCATCGGCCCACTGTGCATACGCCAGGTAATGCACCGGGAACAACCGGTAGCCACCCAGTATCTGCCGATCGATTTCCGCCGCCAGTTGCTTGGTGTCTTCGAAGTACTCGCTCACCGGCGGGGCGAAGTTGATGTGCACGCGGCCTTTGTAGCCGGTGATGCCCTGGGCGATGCTCACGTCATCCTCGCCAGGCGCCTTGCTGTAGGTGCCGGTGGTGGCGCGGATGTACAGCTCGCGGGCCTTGGCCTGGTCGCACGGGTCGTACTCGTAGCTGATCGACACCGGGCTCAGGTTCAGCGACTGGATCACCGCGCCGAACGGTTCGTCCTTGCGGCTCATGTGGAACATCTTGAGGATCGCCGAATCGGTGCGGTCGTCACCATCCTTGGCGCGGCCCTCGGCCTGGGCGATCCAGATCGAGGCGCAGTCGTTGCGGATCGAGTGGTTGATGTAGGCCGACAGCAGCTGATAGGCCGCCAGCTTTTCGCGCCGCCCGGTGATCGAGCGGTGCACGATGAAGCTCTTGTTCAGGCGCATCATGTCGCTGACGAACGGCTTTTGCAGCAGGTTGTCGCCGATCGCGATGCGCGGGGTCGGCAGGCCGGCGTGGTACACCGCATAGTTGACGAAGGCCGGGTCCATCACGATGTCGCGGTGGTTGGCCAGGAACAGGTAGGCGCTGCCGGACTTGAACTGCTCGACACCGGTGTAGGTCACCCCATCGGTGGCGCGGTCGATGGTGTGATCGACGTAGTATTCGACCTTGTCCTGCAGGGTCGATACGCAACTGACCCCGGCAAATTCCTTGCGCAGGCGCCGAGCGATCAGCGGCTTGAGCAGCCAGCCGAAAGCCCCGGCCATGCGCGGGAAGCGAAAGTGGGTGAGGATATCCAGAAATGCCGGGTCGCTGAGCAGGCGCGCCAGCACGGCGGGCACCTCGGCGTCGTTGTACGGTCGGATGGCATCGAATTCGCCCATCATGCTCTCTTGTTGGAAACGGCTAGGGTAATAGTAGGGCTGCGGACTGAAAAACGGCTCAGACACCGGCAAGGCCTGTAAATAGACCGGCAATTATACGCACAAGTCACCTGGGAGACTGCGATGGTGGAATCTGCTTTCTATGATTGTCCTTACTGCGGTGAGCAAGTGGAAACCACCGTTGACCTGTCCGGTGGCGACCAGGGCTATATCGAGGACTGCCAGGTCTGTTGCCGGCCGATCGTGTTCGTGCTGCAGGTGCATGGCGAGGAGTGGATGCTGGACGTCAAGCGCGAGGACGAGTGATGCAGCGTATCTACGAGCCGGAAAGTCTGCTGGAGGCCGAGCTTCTGATCGGCATGCTGCGCAGCGAAGGGATCCAGGCGCACCTGAGTGGGCGCGACCTGATGGGCGCCGTGGGCGAGCTGCCGATGCAGGGGCTGCTGGGCCTGGCGGTGCCCGATGCGCAGGCCGAATACGCACGCCAGCTGATCGCCGCGTACAATGGCGCCCAGCCGCTTCCTGGCGACGAGCCGGAGAGCCTTCCGGGAATACTGATTTGCTAGGTTTTGCTCATGTGTGGACGTTACGCCCTGTTTCGCTGGTCTTCGGCGTTTGCCGCGCTGCCCGGGTTCCCGCCTGACCAGCAGGCGCAATGGAACATCTCGCCCGGCGCCTCGGTGCTGATCCAGCGTCAGCGCGAAGGCCAGCTGGAGCTGGCGCGGGCGCGCTGGGGGCTGACCCCGGCGTGGCTGACCGACCTGTCGCGCACCCCGGCCCAGGCGCGCGCCGAGACCCTGGCCGAGCAACCGATGTTTCGCGAAGCGTTTCGCCTGCGCCGTTGCCTGCTGCCGGCCAACGGCTTCTACGAGTGGCGCGGCACGGCGCGCAAGCGGCCGTACTGGCTGACGCCGGGCGAGGGGTCTTCGCTGTTCTTTGCCGGCGTGTGGGAGGCCTACCCGGTGCAGGACCAGGTGTGGCTGAGCACGGCGGTGGTGACCCAGGCCGCGGTCAACCAGCGCCGGCCGCTGATTCTGGATGCGGCAGGGCAGGCCGCGTGGCTGGACCCGCAGACGCCGCTGGTGAAGTTGCAGGAATTGCTCGCTGGCCCGCAGGCCGCCTTGCGCGAGCGGGTGCTGGCGAACCTGGTGAATGATCCGAAGTTGAATGCGCCGGAGTGCCTGACCCCGGCGTAAGTGGTGAGCCCTTCGCCGGCAAGGCCGGCTCCTACAGGCACTGCATGCCCCTGTAGGAGCCGGCCTTGCCGGCGAAGCTTCTGGCTCAGACGCGAAACTGATTGATCAACCGGCGCTGCTGCTCCGCCAGCTTGGTCAGCTCCGCGCTCGCCGTGCTTGACTCATCCGCCCCGCCAGCCACTTCATTGGCCACCTGGCCGATATTGATCACGTTGCGGTTGATGTCCTCGGCCACTGCGCTCTGCTCCTCCGCCGCGCTGGCGATCTGGGTGTTCATGTCGTTGATCACCGACACCGCCCGGGTGATGCTCTCCAGCGCCTGGGCCGCCTGCGCCGCCTGTTGCACGCTGACTTCGGTCTTGCCCTGACTGTCCTCCATTACCTGCACCACATCCCGCGTGCCCTGCTGCAGCTGCTGGATCATCTGCTGGATCTCTTCGGTAGCCTGCTGGGTCTTCTGCGCCAGGTTGCGCACTTCATCGGCCACCACGGCAAACCCGCGTCCCTGTTCACCGGCTCGCGCCGCCTCGATGGCCGCGTTGAGCGCCAGCAGGTTGGTCTGTTCGGCAATGGCACGAATCGCCACCAGGATCGCGTTGATGTTCTCGCTGTCGCGCGCCAGGGCCTGTACCACACCCACCGCACGGCCGATCTCCTCGGCCAGGGCGCTGATCGAGGTGGAGGTGTTGCGCACGATCTCCAGGCCCTGGTTGGCGGCCTGGTCGGCATTGCTGGCCGCTTGCGCCGCATGGGTGGCATTGCGCGCCACGTCCTGGGCGGTCGCGGTCATTTCATGCACCGCAGTGGCCACCAGGTCGATCTCGGCCATCTGCTTGTGCACGCCCTGGTTGGTGCGAATGGCGATGTCGGCGGTGTGCTCGGACGAGTCGCTGACCTTCTGCACCGACACCACCACCTGGCTGATCATTGCCTGCAGCTTGCTCAGGAATGTATTGAAGCCACGGGCGATGGCGCCCAGTTCGTCGGCGCGATCACTGCTCAGGCGCCGGGTCAGGTCACCTTCGCCCTGGGCGATGTCGTCCAGCATGCCGACCATCTGGCGCAGCGGCCGGGCGATGCCGTGGGCCAGCAGCCAGATCACCAGCAGGCCAAGCCCGGCGATGCCCAGGCCGACCACGATCATGCCGGTGAGGTCGGTGCTGCGCTGGGCGCTCATTTCGCGCTGCAGCGCGTCGAGGTCGGCCATCACCGCGCTGACCGGCAGTTGCAGCAGCAAGGTCCAGCGCGAGGCGGTGTTGCCCACGGCAAATGGCACGAACAGCTCGATCTGTCCGCTGGCATGGTCGATTTCGTAGTGCAGCGCCTTGCCCGACAGGTTGCCGAGCACCGCCACTTCATCGGGTTGCAGCACATCGCTGGCTTTTTTGCCGAACGTGCTCGCATCCTTGGTGTAGGCCACCACGCGTCCGTTGTTGGACAGCAGCGCCATCTCGCCCGCGCCGTCATACAGCTGGGCGTCGGCGGCCTTGAGCATATCCTGGATGAAGTTCAGCGACAGGTCGGCGGCGGCGATGCCCTGGAACTGGCCGTTGACCATGATCGGCTCGACGAACGAGGCCAGCATCACGGTCTTGTTGCCCACCTGGTACGGGGCCGGGTCGATGGCGCAGGCCTTGCCGGTCTCCTTGGAACACAGGTAGTACTCGCTGGTGCGCACGCCCGTGGGCAGCAGGGTACGGTCGTCCACATCCTGGAGTTTGTCGAGGGTCAGGCTACCGTCGTCGTTACGGTACCACCACGGCAGAAAGCGCCCGCTCTGCGGGTTGACGCCCGCCAGCGTGCTGCCTGCATAGCGGGCATCGTCGTGGTCCAGCGCGTTGGGCTCCCAGCCCACGTAAACGCCCAGCAGCAGCGGGTTGTCCAGGGCGGTCTGCCTGAGCAGGGCGATCATCTGTTCGCGTTCGAGCTTGAGCTGCGGGTTGCCGGCAGCATCCTGCATGCCGATCAGGGCATTGGTGGTGGCCAGGCCGCGGGCGATCAGCAGCGGCGCCTCGAGGCTGCGCTGGATCTGGCTGACCTGGGTCTGGGCCAGGGCCGTCAGGCGTTGCTCGATCACTGCCTCGAACTGTTGCTGGGTGCGGTTGTGCACCAGCGTCTGGGTGCGGGCACCGGAATACACTGCGTATAGCACCAGTGCTGCAACGATGCTCAGCACGATGGCACCGGCCAGCGCGGCCACGGAAAACTGGATCGACTTGAACTTCATGGGAGCTCCGAGCGCAAAGAGGGTCGCCTGTCTGGGCGTTATCGGCGCGCCGGGGGCAAAGCATGAGTGTGGCGATGCAATTCTTCGCGAACGGCTGTAGCGCGTTTATGATGCGCGGCCTAGGATACGCCGCATGTTCGAAGGGAGTGTTTTCATGCGTAGATCAGTTGTTATCGGTGCCCTGAGCGCCAGTGTGCTGCTGGCCGGTTGCCAGGCCGTGAACACCACCAGTGGTGGAGCGGTGGGCGTGGAGCGCAAGCAGTACATGTTCAGCATGCTGTCGACCGATGAGGTCAACCAGATGTACGCGCAGTCGTACCAGCAGACCCTGGGCGAGGCATCCACCAAGGGTATGCTCGACAAGACCAGTGCCACCGCCAAGCGGGTGCAGGCCATTGCCGACCGGCTGATCGTGCAGGCGCCGAAGTTCCGCCCCGATGCGGCGCAGTGGAAATGGGAAGTCAACCTGATCAAGAGCGACGAGCTCAATGCCAACTGCGGCCCGGGTGGCAAGATCATTTTCTATACCGGCCTGATCGACAAGCTCAAGCTGACCGACGACGAGATCGCGGCGGTGATGGGCCACGAGATCGCCCACGCCCTGCGCGAGCATGGTCGCGAGGCGATGTCCAAGGCCTATGGTGTGGAGATGGCGCGCCAGGGCGCAGGTGCCTTGTTCGGCCTGGGCCAGGACAGCCTGGCGCTGGCCGACACCGTGGTGCAGTACAGCATGACCTTGCCCAACAGCCGCAGCAACGAGAACGAAGCCGACCTGATCGGCCTGGAGCTGGCGGCGCGTGCGGGCTACAACCCGAATGCGGCGATCAGCCTGTGGAACAAGATGACCGAAGCGTCGGGTGGTTCGCAGCCTGAGTTCATGAGCACTCACCCGGCTTCGAGCAGCCGTATCGCGTCGTTGCAGGCGGCGATTCCCAAGGTGATGCCGTTGTACGAGCAAGCCAGAAAATAGCGCCGTGACCTTCGCCGGCACTGCCGGCTCCTACCTGAACCTGTAGGAGCCGGCCTTGCCGGCGAATGCTTCACACGCTAGCCGGTATCAGCCCACCCACCCGCTGACCTTCATCGCCGAATACACCGCCACCAGCGCCAGCACCACGAATGCCGTGGCCGCCAGGCGACGGATCAGGGTCAACGGCAGCTTCTCGGCGGCAAAATTGCCCGCGAGCACCACCGGTACGTTGGCAATCAGCATGCCCAGGGTGGTGCCGATGATCACCATGATCAGGTGCGGGTACTGCGCCGCCAGCATCACCGTGGCCACCTGCGTCTTATCGCCGATCTCGGCAATGAAGAACGCGATCAGCGTGGTCAGGAACGGGCCGAAGCGCCGCGCCGTACTGGCTTCATCGTCATCCATCTTGTCCGGCACCAGGGTCCACAGGGCCGTGGCGGCAAAGCTTGCGGCCAGGATCCAGTGCAACGTGGCCTCCGAGAAGAAACTGCCGAACCACGCACCCACTGCACCGGCCGCCGCATGGTTGGCCAGGGTCGCGGCAACGATACCGGCGATGATCGGCCAGGGTTTGCGAAAGCGTGCAGCGAGGATGAGCGCGAGCAGTTGCGTCTTGTCGCCGATTTCGGCGAGCGCAACGATGGCGGTGGGGACCAGCAATGATTCCAGCATCAGGATTCCTACGGGGGCGGGTCGACACGGCTATGACACGTACAGCCTTCCCGCCCCGGGTAAGGTGTGCGTGTCATAGGTCTTGTCAAACCCTGGATCCGTCTGTGCGGACCGTGGGTCGTACGCGCCATGGTCTGAGGACCAAGTATGTTGACGCGTACCGGGCGAGCTGGGTGCTCGCGGGAGACTACTCCCCTAGGACGGAGCGGATTCTGCCTAGGCAAAACCGTTTGGGCAAGCGAAGTTTTTAAGTTCGTGTGGCCTGGTAGATCCGGAAGCCTTGTCCCTCGTCGCGAATCAGGCAGTTGCCCAAGGCGCCTTCGATGAGCGGTTGGTACCGCAGGAAGCTGTTGGCCACAAGCCGAAGTTCGCCGCCTTTTTTCAGATGATCGGCCGATTTTTTCAGCAAGGTTTCCGAGGCGTGGTAATTGGTGTGAACCCCGGTGTGAAACGGCGGATTGCTCAGGATCACGTTCAGCTCGCGGGGCGCGGCATCGATGCCGTCACCGGCGATGACCTCCCCCTCCAGGCCATTGGCGGCCAGGGTCAGGCGGCTGCTGGCCACGGCGAAGGCATCCACGTCCAGCAGCGTTACCCGGCTTTGTGGGTAGCGACGCTTGATCGCCGCGCCGAGCACGCCCGCGCCGCAGCCAAAGTCCAGCACATGGCCCACGGGCAGTTGCTCGAGGTTGTCCAGCAGCAGCGCGCTGCCGCGGTCCAGCCGGCCATGGCTGAAGACCCCGGGCAGGCTCACGATCTGCAGCGGGCCTTCGGCCAGTGGCAGTTCGAATCGTTGCGCCAGGCTTTCCAGCGGCTGCGCCTCTGGCGGGGTGTCCACCGTGACCTGCCACAGCTGGCAATGGCGTGCACTGTCGAGCTTGCGCGGCTTGCCGAAGGCGTGCAGCTGCTTGGCCGCACCCTCGATACCCCCGCGCTTTTCACCCACCAGGTACAGCTGGCGCCCGCCCAGGCGCGAGGCCAGGGCATTGAGCAGGTAGTTGGCCAGATCGCGGGACTTGGGCAGAAACAGCACGGCGCCGTCGAAAGCCACCGGCGGCACCTCCACGCCATAGTGACTGCGCCCGGCAAATCGCGCCTCGAGCGCGGCCTGGTCGCCGGCGTGCCAGCTCCAGGCGCGGGCATCGGGCAGGCTGCCCAGCAGGTCGTCGGCGGGCAGGCCGGCCAGCAACACGGGGCCTTTGAACAGCTCGGCCTGACGGAGCAACACTTCACTACGCGGGTCCATGGTCGGCGCCCCTCTGCAAAAAGTCGCGAATTCTAGCAGAACTCAGCTGACCACTCGGCGCGGGTTGCCCTGCAGGAAGGCTTCGGCGTTCTCGGCCAGTTGGCCGACGATGCGCTGGCGCGCCTCGACCGCGCCCCAGGCACTGTGCGGGGTGACCACAAGGCGCGGGATATCGCCTGCCAGCAGGGGGTTGCCATTGGCCGGAGGCTCCACGCTGAGCACGTCGGTGGCGGCGCCACCCAGGTGCCCGCTGCGCAGTGCGTCGGCCAGCGCCTGCTCGTCGATCAGCCCGCCACGGGCGGTGTTGACCACGAACGCGCCGGGCTTGAGCAGGGCCAGCTCGGCGGCGCCGATCATGTTGCGGGTGCTGTCGTTGAGCGGGCAGTGCAGGGTCAGCGCATCCACCTGCGGCAGCAGCTCGGCCAGGCTCAGGCGATCATCGCGGGCCGGGCGGCCGGGCAACTGGCCGGACAGCACGCGCATGCCGAAAGCTTCGGCCAGGCGCGCCACCGCACCGCCAAGTTCGCCGTGGCCGAGCAGGCCGAGGGTCTTGCCCTCCAGTTCGACGATGGGAAAGTCGAGCAGGCAGAACTGCCTGGCCTGGGCCCATTTGCCGTCGGCCACCGCCTGCTGGTAATCGGGCAGGCGAGTGGCCAGCGCCAGCAGCAGGGCCAGGGTGTGCTGCGCCACCGAGGGCGTGCCGTAGCCCTGGCAGTTGCTGACCACGATGCCCTGGGCACGCGCGGCCTGCAGGTCGACGTTGTTGGTGCCGGTGGCCGACACCAGGATCAGCCTGAGGTCGGGGCAGGCGGCGAGGGCGGCGGCGTCCAGGTGCACCTTGTTGGTGATCGCCACGCTCGCGCCCTGCAGGCGCTCGGCCACTTCGTGGGGGGCAGTGGCCGGGTGCAACTGCAGTTCATCGAAGCAGCCGCGCAGGCGGCTCAGGTCGAGGTCGCCCAGGTCCAGGGAGCTGTGGTCGAGGAATACAGCGCGGCGCAAGGTCATGGGGCAGGCTCCTGGGGTGTGGTTTGAGCGGGTAGTGGGGCATTAGAGCCTGCATCGCCGTGGGCGTAAAGCCAGGCATCCGGCTGCACGGGAGGTGACTGTGCCGATTCACTTGTAACTGTATCTTTCAGAACTGCCAGGCAGTGGGTAAGGTACGCCACCCGATCGTTTGCCAGGAGCGTCACCCCATGTACTGGGCAGAATTTCTCACCGTTGCGCTGATCCACCTGCTGGCCGTGGCCAGCCCCGGCCCGGACTTTGCGGTGGTGGTGCGCGAAAGTGTTACCCACGGTCGGCGCGCCGGTACCTGGACCGCCTTCGGCGTGGGCACGGCGATCTTCCTGCATGTGGGCTATTCGCTGCTGGGCATCGGCCTGATCGTGTCGCAGTCGATCATGCTGTTCAACGTGCTCAAGTGGCTGGCTGCGGCCTACCTGGTGTACATCGGCATCAAGGCCCTGCGTGCCCGCCCGGCGCCTGCCGGCAGCGAGAGCGTGCAGGTCTCGACCGTGGCGCGCACCCCGCGTGCCGCCTTTGTGGCAGGGTTCATGACCAACGGCCTGAACCCCAAGGCCACGCTGTTCTTCCTGTCGCTGTTCACGGTGGTGATCAACCCGCACACGCCGCTGCTGATACAGGCCGGCTACGGGGCCTACCTGGCGCTGGCCACCGGCCTGTGGTTCTGCCTGGTGGCCCTGCTGTTCAGCCACGCCCGCGTCCGTTCCGGCTTTGCGCGCATGGGCCACTGGTTCGATCGCGGCATGGGCGCGGTGCTGGTGGCGCTGGGTATCAAGATCGCCTTCACCGAGATGCACTGAGGCGGTTGATGGCCATTGGCCTGTCATCCCTGCGGGCGCGCAAATCATTCCTTTGGCTGATTTGAGCGCCCCCGTCCCGTTCTAGAGTAAGCGCCGTATTGCCATGCCTGCGTACTCGAAAAAGGGACTCCCATGCTGCAAACCAGGATTATCGCCCCCGCTGCGGGCGCTTACGAATACCCGCTGCTGATCAAGCGCCTGCTGATGTCGGGCAGCCGCTACGAGAAAACCCGCGAGATCGTGTACCGCGATCAGCTGCGCTACAACTACCTGACCCTGAGCGAGCGCATCGCGCGCCTGGCCAACGTGCTCACCGCAGCCGGGGTCAAGGCCGGCGACACCGTGGCGGTGATGGACTGGGACAGCCATCGCTACCTGGAGTGCATGTTCGCCATCCCGATGATCGGCGCGGTGGCCCACACCATCAACGTGCGCCTGTCGCCCGAGCAGATCCTCTACACCATGAACCACGCCGAAGACCGCTTCGTGCTGGTCAACAGCGATTTCATCGGGCTGTATCAGTCCATCGCGCCGCAACTGACCACGGTCGAGAAGACCCTGCTGCTCACCGACGGCCCCGACAAGCATGCCGAACTGCCAAACCTGGTGGGCGAGTACGAGCACTTGCTGGCCGGCGCGGCCACTACCTACGACTTTCCCGACTTCGACGAGAACTCGGTGGCCACCACCTTCTACACCACCGGTACCACCGGCAACCCCAAGGGCGTGTATTTCACCCACCGCCAGCTGGTGCTGCACACCCTGGGCGTGGCTACCGTGACCGGCAGCATCGACAGCATCCGCCTGCTGGGCACCGATGATGTGTACATGCCCATCACCCCGATGTTCCACGTGCACGCCTGGGGCATCCCCTACGTGGCCACCATGCTCGGGCTCAAGCAGGTCTACCCGGGGCGCTACGAGCCGGAGATGCTGTGTCAGCTGTGGCGGGACGAAAAGGTCACCTTCTCGCACTGCGTACCGACCATCCTGCAGATGCTGCTCAACGCCAAGGGCGCGCAGGGCCAGGATTTCGGCGGCTGGAAGATCATCATCGGCGGCAGCTCGCTCAACCGCGCCCTGTATGAGTCGGCCAAGGCCCAGGGCATCCAGCTCACGGCGGCCTATGGCATGTCGGAAACCTGCCCGCTGGTGGCCTGTGCCCACCTCAACGAAGAGCTGCTGGCCGGCAGCGACGACGAATGCATCAGCTACCGCATCAAGGCCGGCGTGCCGGTGCCGCTGGTGGAGGCCGCGGTGATGGATGCCGAAGGCGGCTTCCTGCCGGCTGACGGCGAGTCCCAGGGCGAACTGGTGCTGCGCGCGCCGTGGCTGAGCATGGGGTATTTCCGCGAACCGGAGAAAGGCGCCGAGCTGTGGCAGGGCGGCTGGCTGCACACCGGGGATGTGGCGACCATCGACAGCATGGGCGTGGTCGATATCCGCGATCGCATCAAGGACGTGATCAAGACCGGCGGGGAGTGGGTGTCGTCGCTGGCCCTCGAAGACCTCGTCAGCCGCCACCCCTCGGTGCGCGAAGTGGCGGTGGTGGGTGTACCCGATCCGCAGTGGGGCGAGCGTCCGTTTGCCCTGCTGGTGGTGCGTGAGGGCACCAGCATCGACGCCCGCGAGCTCAAGGAGCACCTCAAGCCCTACGTGGAGCTGGGCATGATCAACAAGTGGGCAATCCCCAGCCAGATCGCCCTTGTTACCGAAATTCCCAAGACAAGCGTGGGCAAGCTGGACAAGAAGCGCATCCGCGTCGACATCAGCCACTGGCAGGCCAGCAACAGCGCATTTCTGTCCACCCTCTGAAGGCGGGCCGGTCGCGCCCTGGCGGGTGCGACCCTTGCGCCAGACACCTGCGCGCCTTGTCAAAGCGAAAAAATAGGCCATCCTTGCCGCTGCCCGCGCAGTTGGCGAGCGAATCAGCTCTTTGGGTGTAGTACCAACGTGCAAATCACACTTTAGAGGGATCAAGCACAGGTACCTGCTGGCTATAGTCGGGTCAGGGGATTTTTAGGGACGGGGGCCCGCGCAAATGACTGCGCACTGCCACGTTGGTCGACCAGCAGGCGTATTCACGTCGGTCGTTCGATGCGTTTCTCAAAGGACTCACTGCCATAAAAATAAAGTACATGGAGTAGCGTCGATGACATCAGTAAATCTGTTCTGGCGCCGGGCGAAATTGCCATTGGCCGTCAGCCTCGCTTCTACGCTCGCCGGCCCTGCATTCGGCGTCAGTTTCAACATCGGTGAAATCGAAGGTCAGTTCGACTCGTCGCTGTCCGTGGGGGCCAGCTGGTCGACGGCCAAGCCGAACCAGAACCTGATCGGCGTCAACAACGGCGGCAAGGGGCTGTCGCAGACCTCCGACGACGGCCACCTGAACTTCAAGCGCGGCGAGACCTTCTCGAAGATCTTCAAGGGCATCCACGACCTGGAGCTCAAGTACGGCGACACCGGCGTGTTCGTGCGTGGCAAGTACTGGTACGACTTCGAACTCAAGGACGAACACCGCCAATTCAAGGACATCAGCGACTCCAACCGCAAAGAGGGCGCCAAGTCGTCCGGTGCCGAGCTGCTCGACGCCTTCGTCTACCACAACTACTCGATTGGCGAACTGCCGGGTTCGGTGCGTTTCGGCAAGCAGGTGGTGAGCTGGGGTGAAAGTACCTTCATCGGTGGTGGCATCAACTCGATCAACCCCATCGACGTTTCCGCGTTCCGCCGCCCGGGTGCCGAGATCAAGGAAGGCCTGATCCCGGTCAACATGTTCTACATCTCCCAGAGCCTGACCGACAACCTGTCGGCCGAAGCCTTCTACCAGCTGGAATGGGACCAGACCGTCGTCGACAACTGCGGCACCTTCTTCTCCCAGCCGGACATCATCGCCGACGGTTGCACCGACAACCTGCGCGTATTGTCCAGCAGCCGCACCATGACCCCGGCACAGATCGCCGGCCTGGCCAACTTCGGCGTGGACGTGAACGAGGAAGGCATCAAGGTGGCGCGCGGCCCCGACCGCGATGCCCGTGACAGCGGCCAGTTCGGTGTTGCCCTGCGCTACATGTTCGAACCGCTCAATACCGAGTTCGGCGCCTACGCCATGAACTACCACAGCCGTGCGCCGATCTTCAGCGCCACGGGGGCTTCTGCACAGGCCTACGCCATTGCCGGCATGGTCGACCCGCGCACCGGCGCCGCCATCGTGGCGGGCAACTCCAAGTACTTCGTCGAGTATCCCGAAGACATCCGCCTGTACGGCCTGAGCTTCTCCACCACCCTGCCTACCGGCACCGCGTGGAGCGGTGAAATCAGCTACCGGCCGAACGCACCGGTGCAGCTGAACACCACCGACATCCTGTACGCCGGGGTCACCCAGCTGGGCGGCACGTTCGGCAATGCCTCGCTGCTCAAGGGCCAGGCCGATACCGACCTGCACGGCTACAAGCGCAAGGAAATCACCCAGTTCCAGACCACCCTGACGCACTTCTTCGACCAGGTGATGGGCGCCAGCCGCATGACCGTGGTAGGTGAAGTGGGCGTGACCCACGTGGGCGGCCTGGAAAGCGCCGACAAGCTGCGCTACGGCCGCGATCCGGTGTATGGCCCTGGCCCGCTGCCGGATACCTTCGGCCTCAATACCTGCACGGACATCCTCAACGCCGGCACCATCGGTGGCGCCGCGCCTGGCGGTGGTTCCTCCGCCAACCGCAGCCGCAAGTGCGAAAAGGACGGCTACACCACCAGCACCTCGTGGGGCTACCGTGGCCGCGTGATCTGGGACTACAACGATGTGTTCGCCGGGGTCAACCTCAAGCCGAGCGTGGCCTGGTCGCATGACGTGTCCGGCTACTCGCCAGGCCCGGGCGGCAACTTCGAGGAAGGGCGCAAGGCGGTCAGCCTGGGCCTGGACGCCGAATACCAGAACACCTACACCGCGAGCCTGTCGTACACCAACTTCTTCGATGGCAAGTACACCACCGTGGATGACCGCGACTTCATCGCCCTCAGCTTCGGCGTGAACTTCTAAGCACTGATCCGGGAAGACCAAGATCATGAAAGCAACCAAGAGTCTGTTGAAAATCGGTGTGCTGAGCCTGTCGCTGCTCGCCACCGGCGTGATGGCGGCGGTGTCCGCCGACGAAGCCGCCAAGCTGGGCACCAGCCTGACCCCGATGGGCGCCGAGAAGGCCGGCAATGCCGACGGTTCGATCACTGCCTGGCAGCCCCTGAGCACCACGGCCGGTTCGGTCGATGCCAAGGGCTTCCTGTCCGACCCGTACGGCAACGACAAGCCCAAGTTCACCATCACCGCGCAGAACGTCGACCAGTACAAGGACAAGCTGTCCCCTGGCCAGTTGGCCATGTTCAAGCGCTATCCGGACACCTTCAAGCTGCCGGTGTACCCGACCCAGCGTGGCTCCACGGTGCCGGACTCGGTGTTCGCCGCCATCAAGAAGAACGCCACCACCACCAACCTGGTAGCTGGCGGCAACGGGCTGGAGAACTTCCAGATCGCGATTCCGTTCCCGATCCCGAAAAGCGGTGTGGAGGTGATCTGGAACCACATCACCCGCTACCGTGGCGGTGGCGTCACGCGTGTGGTGAACCAGGCCACGCCGCAGCAGAACGGCAGCTACAGCATGGTGAAGCTCGAGGAACAGTTCATGTTCCGCGATCGCCTGAAGGATTTCGATCCGGCCAACCCTGGCAACGTGCTGTTCTACTTCAAGCAGAAAGTGACCGCCCCGCCGCGCCTGGCCGGTACCGTGCTGCTGGTTCACGAGACCCTCGACCAGGTCAAGGAGCCGCGCAAGGCCTGGATGTACAACGCTGGCCAGCGCCGCGTGCGCCAGGCCCCGCAAGTGTCGTATGACGGCCCGGGTACCGCCGCTGACGGCCTGCGTACCTCCGACAACCTGGACATGTTCAACGGTGCGCCGGACCGCTACGACTGGAAGCTGGAAGGCAAGAAGGAGATGTACATTGCCTCCAACAGCTACAAGCTCGATTCGACGAGCCTCAAGTATGCCGACATCATCAAGCCGGGGCATATCAACCAGGACCTGACCCGTTACGAGCTGCGTCGCGTGTGGCATGTGGTGGGTACCCTGAAGCCGGGCCAGCGGCACATCTATGCCAAGCGTGACTTCTACATCGACGAAGACACCTGGCAAGCGGCCGTGATCGACCAGTACGACGGCCGCGGCCAGCTGTGGCGGGTATCCGAGGCACATGCCCAGGACTACTACAACAAGCAGGTGCCGTGGTACACCCTGGAAGCCATCTACGACCTGCAGTCGGGCCGTTACCTGGCGCTGGGCATGAAGAACGAAGAGCAGAAGGCCTACAACTTCGACTTCACTGCCAGCAAGGCCGACTTCCAGCCGGCAGCGCTGCGCCAGGATGGTGTGCGCTGAGTTAGAACCTCCTCCGTGTGATCCCCAGAACGCCCCGGCTTGACCGGGGCGTTTCTGTGTGTGGCCCGACAACAGGCCGTGAGGGGCAATGCGGGATGAACTGCACGCAATGCCGCGCTTCGTGAGTTTTTGTCGCTTTTTGTTGTAGTCTTTTTTCCGACCTCTGCGCCAATCATCTTCAAATGTGCCGTTTAAAGCGCTAGTCTCGGCGGGTCTGTTCTGCCGAAGACTTCCAACTAAAACGAGCCGGCCATGACTGATCTGTCGCGTATGCAAGGGTTCGCCAGCCAGGCCATCAGCGCTGTGGAGGGCCGCTTCTACCGTCCACCACTGCCCGAGGGGCACGTGCCGCGCCCGCGGCTATGCCAGCGCCTGCACGCCGGCCTTAGCGGTCGACTGCTGCTGGTTTCGGCGCCCGCCGGTTTCGGCAAGAGCTCGCTGGCCGTGGAGTTCTGCCAGAGCCTGCCCGCCTCGTGGGGCAGCCTGTGGCTGGGGCTGAGCCAGCGCGACAGCGACCCCGGGCGCTTTCTGGAACGCCTGCTCGAAGGGCTGCAGCAGTTCTGCCCGGACCTGGGCAACCAGGCCCTGGGCCTGCTCAAGATGCGCCAGCGGCACCAGCCTTTTGCCTTCGAGGAGTGGCTCGACAGCCTGCTCGACGAACTGGCCCTGCACCTGCACCCGCAGAACCCGCTGCTGCTGGTGCTCGACGACTACCATCTGGCCCAGGGCCCGGTGCTCGACCGCTGCCTGCAGTTCTTCCTCAATCACTTGCCGCCTGGCCTGGTGCTGCTGGTCACCAGCCGCCAGCGTCCCGACTGGCACCTGGCGCGCCTGCGCCTGTCGCAGCAGTTGCTCGAACTCACCGAACAGGACCTGCGCCTGAGCCCCGAGGAATCCCTGGCCGTGCTCGACCAGCACCCCACCACGCTGCGTGGCCAGGCCCTGGACAACCTGATTCAACGCAGCGATGGCTGGGTCGCCGGCCTGCGCTTCTGGCTGCTGGCCGCCTCCGAGGCGGGGGTCGACACCGCCTTGCCCCACGCCCTGCATGGCGGCGAGGGGCTGATCCGCGACTACCTGCTCGAAGAAGTCATCGACTGCCTGCCGCCTGAGGTGCAGGCGTTTCTCTACGACACCGCCTGCCAGGAGCGTTTTTGCGCCGACCTGTGCGATGCCCTGCGCGAAAGCCACGACAGCGCGCAGATACTTCGTTACCTGAAGGCACACCAGGTGTTTCTGGTACCGCTGGACGAGCAGGGTCAATGGCTGCGTTATCACCACCTGTTCTCCGACCTGCTGCGCACCCGCCAGGCCAGCCAGCCGCTGGCCAGCCTGCACCTGCGCGCGTGCCGCTGGTTCCACGCCCAGGGCCTGCTCGACGAGGCGGTGGAGCAGGCCCTGCGCGCCGGTCACCTGGACGTGGCGGCCAACCTGGTGCAGAACCTGTCCGAAGAGCAACTGCTGGCCGAACAGAACGTCGGCATGCTGCTGCGCTGGAAGATGGACCTGCCCGACAGCCTGCTGATCAGCACCCCGCGCCTGATCGTGCTGTACAGCTGGGCGCTGGGGCTGGCCTGCCAGCTGGATGCGGCCGAGGAACTGGTCAGCCACCTCAGCCGGTTCCTGCCGGCGCCTTCGGCCACGGCGCAGAAGTCCATGCTGGCGCAATGGCTGGCCCTGAGCGGAATCATCGCCCGCGGTCGCGGCGACCGTCTGAAAACCCGCTCGTACTGCCAGCAGGCGCTGCGCAGCCTGCCCACCAAGCGCTACGGCCAGCGCCTGATGTGCCTGTCCACGTTGTCCAACCTGGCCATCGCCGAGGGCGATTTCTGGCACGCCCGTGGCTGGAACCGCGAGGCGCTGGAGCTGGCACGGCGGGTCGGCAACCCGTTGTTCGAGGCCCTGGCCCACTACGATCGCGCGCGGGTGCTGCATGCCCGTGGCGAGGTCCTGCGTTCGATGGAGGAGGTGCGCCACGGCCTGCAACGCCTGCAAGGGCTGTCGGCCCAGCGCCTGTACGCGGCGCGTGCGCGCCTGGCGCTGTACGAAGGCTACCTGCTGGTCGCCGGGCTGCAGCCCCAGGAAGGGCGTGCGCGCTTGCGCGCCGGGCTGGTGGAAGCGCGTGCCTGTCGCGACATCAGCGTGCTGATCGGGCATTGTGTGCTGGCCACCCTGGACGGGCGCGAGGGGCGTTTTACCGAGGCCTTCTGCGAGCTGGCCGAGGCCGAGCGCCTGATGCATATCTGGGACGTGCCGCCGGTGTTCTACCTGGCCATGATCACCCTGGTCAAATGCGAGCTGTGGCTGGCCCAGGGGCGCATGGACCTGGCCGAATCCTGGCTGCTGCGCCTGGGCCAGACCTACGGTGGCGAACGTGCCGCCGCCGCACCGGAGTTCCATCCGCTGCTGCCTTTGCACATCGAACTGCAGCAGGCCCTGCTGGAACAGGCCCAGGGGCGTACCGCACAGGCCGCACAACGCCTGCAGGCGCTGACCGAGCACGGGCGCAGCAATGGCGGCCAGCTGCTCGGCACCACCGCGGTGTGTCAGCATATCGGCCTGTTGCTGGCGAGCGGTGCTGCAGAGGCGGCCGTGGTGTTGCTGCCCCAGGCCCTGGAGGCCGCGCAGGGGGGCGTGCTGCAACCCTTCCAGCGGCTGCTGGAAGATCACCCCGAGTGGATGCGCGAGCAGTTGCTGGCCCAGCCGGCGGGGCCGGTGCAGGCGCGCCTGCTGTCGCTGTTGCCGGTGGTTGATACCCCGCCGGCCCCCGGGGCGGGCACCGAGGCCCTGAGTGCGCGAGAGATGTCGGTGCTCAAGCTGATCGCGCTGGGGTGCTCCAACCAGCAGATCAGCGAGCAACTGTTCATTTCGTTGCACACCGTCAAGACCCACGCCAGCCACATCAACAGCAAGCTCGGCGTCGAGCGGCGCACCCAGGCGGTCGCCCGGGCCAAGGCGCTGGGCCTGTTGTAGCACGGCAGTCGGCCAAGTATGATGGCATCGCGCCATCACGCTTGGCGCGTTGGCTTCATGCCGCATGCTTGCGGCGCCTCAAGCAAAGTGCACGTGCTGCCGATAGCCTTTCCGAGGCCTGCAGCCGTTGACGTTGCTTGCCAAGCAGCATGCGCTGGCGATGATCGTCGCGCTGCTTGCGTCCTGAAGCCGAGCCTGTCCCTGTAGGCGCCTTGGCGCCGCTCTTCTTTCTTCCAAGTCAGGTTTTGTGGATGTTGGTGTATAGCCAAAAAAGTTTTCTGATCGTCGATGACTTCACCGACTTCCGCACGTCCGTGCGTTCGATGTTGCGGGAAATGGGTATCCGCGACGTCGATACCGCCGAGAGCGGCGAGACGGCGATTCGCATGTGCGGGCAGAAGCGCTATGACTTCATCCTGCACGACTTCCACCTGGGCGACGGCAAGAAGAACGGCCAGCAGGTGCTGGAAGACCTGATGATCGACAAGCTGATCAGCCACGAGGCGATCTTTGTCATGGTGACGGCCGAGAGCAGCCAGGCGGTGGTGCTCAGTGCCCTGGAGCACGAGCCGGACGCCTACCTGACCAAGCCCTTCAACCGCCTGGGGCTGACCCAGCGCCTGGACAAGCTGGTACAGCGCAAGACCCTGCTCAAGCCTATCTTGCAGGCGCTGGACCGTGGCCGACCGGCCGAAGTGCTGCTGGCCTGCGACAACCTGTGCAAGCAGGACCCGCGCTTTGCGCCGCTGTGCCTGCGCTACCGTGCCGACGCCCTGGGCGCCCTCAACCGGCATGAAGAGCTGGAGCGCTTTCTCAAGGCGATCCTGGCCAATCGCCCTACGCCATGGGCATACGCGGCGCTGGGCAAGCTGCTGTTCAAGCGCGGCCAGGCCGTCCAGGCCAAGGAAATCTACGAACAGGCGATCAAGGCGTTTTCGATGATGCCCGGCCTGTACGACGGCTTGGCCGACGTGCTGGCTGCCGCAGGTGAAACCCGCCGTGCCCAGTCGGTGCTCGAAGAGGCCGTACGCCTGTCGCCGCTGGCGGTCCGCCGGCAGATGCAACTGGGCAAGCTGGCCCTGGGCAACGCCGACTTCGACACCTCGTCGCGGGCCTATCGCCAGGCCGTGAGCCAGGGCCAGAATTCGCGTTTCAAAGACCCTGAAAGCAACCTGGGCCTGGCCCAGGCGCTGATCCAGAAGAACGTGGGCAACGGCCTGGATGCACGCACACGGGTGGAGCTGAACCAGGTGCTGGGCGATGTGGCCAAGGAGTACACCGACGACCAGGGCCTGCAGGTACGTGCGCGCTTGATCAAGGCCACCGGCCTGGCGCAGGCGGGCGATGCCGAGACGGCCGCCAAGCTCACCGAGGCGGCGGTTGCGCGGCTGGAGAACATGGACCAGTTCTTCTCGGCCGAAACCGCCCTGGCAGTGGCTGCGCAGTTGCAGCAACTGGGTCAGGAGGCGGCGGGCACGGCCATCCTCAAGAACTGCGTGGAAGTCTACGGTGACGACGCGAGCGTGATGCAGAGCATCGCCAAGCTGACCGACGACCCGACTATTCTGGGCGCCGGCAACGAAGCCGTCGACCTCAACCGCCAGGGCGTGCGCAGCTATCAGGCCGGCAAGGTCGGCGAGGCGCTGGAGCAGTTCCGGCGCGCGCTGGCGTTGCAGCCCAAGAACATCAGCATTGCGCTGAACACTGCCCAGGCGCTGCTGCGCATGGCCGGGGAAAACCCCTCGAGCGCCGCGCTGGAGGAATGCCGCGCGTGCCTGGCCAAGGTGGCGGGCATTCCCAATACCGATCCGCGCTACGAGCGCTATCGAAAACTGCGTATCCGGGCGGTGGGCTCATGAGCAACGATTCCCAGGGGCTGGATTTTTCCACGGTGATCGCCTCCACCGTACACGACATGAAGAACTCCCTGGCGATGCTGATGCAGGCGCACAGCCAGTGGCTGTCGCGCCTGCCGGCCGCCCAGGCGCAAGGCCCGGAGCAGGCGGTGGTGGAGCACGAGTTCGCGCACCTCAACGGCATGCTCGTGCAGCTGCTGGGGTTGTACAAACTCGGGGTCAATCAGTTGCCCATGTGCCCCGACTACCATGACCTGGACGACTTCATCGGCGGCCTGCTGGCCTCCAATCAGCCGATCATCGACAGCCGCGAGATCATTGCGCGCTACGAGATCGATGCCTTCAACCCGCTGGGCTTCTTCGACCGCGAGCTGGTCGGTTCGGTGATCTCCAACGTGATCAACAACGCCATCCGCTATGCCGGGCACGCCTTGCTGGTCACGGTGGCCGAGCAGGGCGAGCAACTGGTGCTGAGCATCAATGACGACGGCCCGGGTTATCCACAGGGCATGATCGACCGTCAGGCCGACTACGTGCAGGGCATCAACCTGCACACCGGCAGCACCGGGTTGGGCCTGTACTTCGCTGAACGCATTGCTGCGCTGCACGAGCGCAACGGTGTGCGCGGGCGCATCGAGATCGCCAATGGCGGTGCCCTGGGCGGCGGCCTGTTCCAGCTGTACCTGCCCTGAGCCAGTCGCCGGTCGGCCAGGGCGTTGCACCAAAGTCTACAAATTAAACGGTTAGTACATAAAATCCCGTAACATAGGCCACCTGCATTTCTTGTGTCCCGGTTCGCGTCTTCGTCGCTGACCGGGTGGTGATCTATTGTCTTTCGGGAGGGCCGTTTGAGCCTCTTTTCGCGTTTTCCGTTCAGCCCCCTCGCGTTTGCCGTGGGCCTTTCTTCCAGCCTGCTGGCGTGTGCGGTGCAGGCCGATGCATTCGACAACCTTGTCGACAGCCCGACCCTGAGCGGCGACTGGGGCGGCAGCCGCTCACGCCTGGAGGCGAGCGGCGTCAAGCTCACCGGCGAATATGTGTCGGAAACCATGGGCTTGGTCAGCGGTGGCCTCAAGCACGGTGCGCGCTATGCGCAGCAGGTCCGCCTGGGCGCCACCTTCGACCTCGAGACATTGCTGGGCGAGGCGGATGCAGGCACGGTCCAGCTGACGATCAATGACCGGCGCGGCAACAGCGCCTCGCAAGACCTGGTGGGCAACCGGCTGCCGGTGCAGGAGATCTACGGCGGGCTGTACACGCGCCTGAGCGAACTGAGCTATGCGCGCAGCCTGTTCACCGACGACCTGAACGTCAAGCTCGGCTGGATGGCCATGGGCAATGACTTCGGCGGCATGGGCATCCTCACCAACTTCGTCAACGCAGGTTTCTGCGCGCACCCGCTGAGCATGTCCGGTGGCAGTGGCTGGGGCAACTACCCCACGGCGCACTGGGGCATGGAGCTGAAATACCGCATCAGCCCCGAGTGGACGGTGCAGACCGCCTGGTTCAACGTGAACCCCGAGACCAACAGCGCCTCGTCCAAGGCCTTCGACCTGACCTCCAGCGGCACCACCGGGGCCATCCTGCCGGTGGAGCTGATCTACAACAACCTGGCTACCTATGATGGGCAGTACAAGTTCGGCTGGTATTACGACACCTCCGACACTGCGCGCATCGGCCAGCCCGACAGCAAGGCGGCGGGGCGTCACGGTGCCTATGTCCTGGTCGATCAGATGGTATGGCGTTCGGATTCGACCCGGGGGCGCAGCGTACGCCTGTTCGCGCAGGCCACCGACACCGACACGGCCACTTCGCCGTTCTCGCACTGGTACGCGGCCGGAGCGGTGCTGAGCCGACCGTTCGCTTCGCGCGAGCATGACAACGTGGGGTTGGCGTACGGCCGTGCGGTGTTCAACTCGCGCAGCCGCGATGTCCAGATCGCCAACCTGGAGCGCGGTGGCGACCTGGCCCAGGCGCAGAGTGTCAGCAACCTGGACATGGGCGAGCAGTTGGTGGAACTGAGCTACACCGCCCAGGTAACCCGCTGGCTGACGGTGCGCCCGAGCGTGCAGTACGTGATGGAGCCGGGTGCATTTTCCGGCAAGGACACCCAGGACGCGTTGCTGGCCGGCGTACAGGTGAAGGTGCAGTTCTGATGGAGTGAGCGCGATGCGCTTGTTCGCCGGGAGGCTGACCCCTGCACAGGACTGTAGGAGCCAGCCTTGCTGGCGAAGAGGGGTGCATGACATCATCCCGCGCCCAGATCGCCCAGGATGGCCTCGCCTTCATGCTTCGCACTGCACTGCTGGCCCTCGCTCTGTTGTCCTTCCCGAGTCGAACCGGTTCAGCGTCTACTCGCAGGGCGAATGGGTTGAGTTGTGACGCGAATCGTGGCTGACTGCGCGCTCTTTTTCATCGAGCCCCTGCCGTAGCCATGAGTGAACTCACCGTCGAACTGATCCCGACCGGCCCTGAACACATCGAGCTGATTCGCAACCTCTACCAGTTCTATGCCTACGAGTCCTCGGACTGGGAGCAGGAAGACGTCGAGGTGGACGGCCGTTTCTACATCCACGACGAGCACCTGGCCCGCTACTGGCAGGAGCCGCAGTGGAGCGCCAACCTGATTCTGGTCGATGGCTACATCGCCGGCTTCCTGCTGGTCGAGCGCAGCGAACTGGCAGGGCTGGACGCACAGGAGCTGGCCGACCTGTTCATTCTCAAGCGCTACCGGCGCAAGGGCATCGGCCAGGCATTGGCTACCCAGGTGCTGATGAGTGGGGAAGGGGACTGGCTGGTGCGCTTCTATGACCAGGATGAAACCTCACAGGCGTTCTGGCGCAGCGTGCTCGACAACCTGCCACGGCCGGTGCAGGCCATCGAACTGGATGACGAGGGCGAGTTGCTGAGCTTTTTGATTACGCGGGCGGTCATGCACTGAGGCCGCTGATAGCCTGGTCCGACACGGTGGTGCCTGGTGCCTTTGGCCAGCAAGGGTGCGCATTGCAAAAACCAGGGCTTCTGCAATGAACTACAGTTTGTCCCGAGGGAATTTTTATCGCAGCTCGCGTTCCAAGCCTGGCAGGGAACCGCCGTCGGTCCGCTGCATACACGAATTCTGTAGGAGCTTGTCCATGTTCACCATGCGTCGTCTGATTATCGTCGCTACTGCTGCTGCCCTGATGACTGGCTGCGCCAGTCAGAACCCCTATGACAACCAGGGCCAGGCGCAAGGCTCCACCGGGATGAGCAAGACCGCCAAGTACGGCGGCCTGGGCGCATTGGCCGGTGCCGTTGCCGGTGCCGCCATCGACCACAACAACCGTGGCAAGGGTGCGTTGATCGGCGCCGCCGCGGTGGGCGCCGCCGCCGCCGGCTACGGCTACTACGCCGACCGCCAGGAAGCGGCACTGCGCGAGAGCATGGCCAACACCGGTGTCGAAGTGCAGCGTCAAGGCGACCAGATCAAGCTGATCATGCCGGGCAACATCACCTTCGCCACCGACTCGGCGAGCATTGCACCAAGCTTCTACGCGCCGCTGAACAACCTGGCCAACTCGTTCAAGCAGTTCAACCAGAACACCATCGAAGTGGTCGGTTTCACCGACAGCACCGGCAGTCGCCAGCACAACATGGACCTGTCGCAGCGTCGTGCACAGGCCGTGAGCACCTACCTGACCTCCCAGGGCGTCGACCCTTCGCGCGTGAGTGCGCGTGGCCTGGGCCCGGACCAGCCGATCGCGAGCAACGCCGATGCCAACGGGCGTGCGCAGAACCGTCGGGTGGAGGTGAACCTCAAGCCGATTCCTGGGCAGCAGTACCAGTAAACCTTTTCGCCAGCAATGCTGGCTCCTACAGGGGACTCACGCCGTTGTAGGAGCCGGCCTTGCCGGCGAAGGACTCACTGCTGGCGCATCCGCTCCAGCCGTGCATCCTTCTCTTCCCACAACCGGTTGATCCACTGCTGGAACGCCAGCCTGTAGGCTTCATCCTGGTCGTAGCTGCGTCCCAGGAATTCCTTGGGAATCGCCAGCGCCTCGAACGTCACCTCCACCCGCGCCACCCGCCCGCACAGCAGGTCCCAGAAGCCCGGTGTGCCCTGCGGGTAATGGATCGTCACGTTGATGATCGACTCCAGTTGCTCGCCCATCGCATCCAGCACGAAGGCAATGCCGCCCGCCTTGGGTTTGAGCAGGTGCCGGAACGGCGAACCCTGTTCGGCATGCTTGGCGGGGGTGAAACGCGTGCCTTCGGCAAAGTTGAAGATCGCCGTGGGCTTGCCACGGAACCTGGCGCAGGTACGGCGTGTGGTCTGCAGGTCCTTGCCCTGTTTTTCTGGGTGTTTGGCCAGATAGGCCTTGCTGTAGCGCTTCATGAACGGAAAGCCCAGCGCCCACCAGGCCAGGCCGATCACCGGCACCCAGATCAGCACCTGCTTGAGGAAGAACTTGAGCGGTCGGATACGCCGGTTGAGCACGTATTGCAGCACCATGATGTCCACCCAGCTCTGGTGGTTGCTGGTCACCAGGTAGCTGTGCTGGTAGTCCAGCCCGGCCAGCCCCTCGATGTCCCAGCGGGTGCGCCCGACCAGGTTCATCCAGCCCTTGTTGTTGCTGATCCAGGCTTCGTGGATGTGCCGCATCAGTTCGTCGGTGACGCGCTGCGCGGCGGCAAAGGGCAGGCACAGCTTGAACAGGCTGACGATGAACAGCGGTGTGCAGCACAGGATGGTGTTGGCGGCCAGCAGCAGCGAGCCGATGACTCCGCGCACGGGCGCGGGCAGAAAAGCGAGCATGGTCAGTTATCCAGCGAGCGGTTGGCCTGAATCGCGGTCAGGGCAATGGTGTAGACGATGTCGTCGACCTGGGCGCCACGCGGCAGGTCGTTGACCGGCTTGCGCAGGCCCTGCAGCATCGGCCCCAGGCTCACGCAATCGGCGCTGCGCTGCACGGCCTTGTGGGTGGTGTTGCCGGTGTTCAGGTCGGGGAACACGAACACCGTTGCGCGTCCGGCCACCTTGCTGTTGGGCGCCAGCTGGCGGGCGATGTCCTGGTTGGCGGCGGCGTCGTACTGCAACGGCCCATCGATCTGCAGGCCACGCTGGGTTTCCTGGGCCAGCAGGGTGGCCTCGCGCACCTTCTCGACCTCTTCGCCGCTGGCCGAATCGCCACTGGAATAGCTTATCATCGCCACCCGCGGGGTAATGCCGAAGGCTTCGGCCGAATCGGCGCTTTGCAGGGCAATTTCGGCCAGCTCGCCGGCAGTGGGGTGCGGGTTCATCACGCAGTCGCCATACACCAGCACCTGCTCGGGGAACAGCATGAAGAACACCGACGACACCAGGCTGCAGCCGGGGGCGGTCTTGATCAGTTGCAGGGCCGGGCGGATGGTGTTGGCGGTGGAGTGCACCAGGCCCGAGACCAGGCCGTCGACCTCGTCCAGGGCCAGCATCATGGTGCCGATCACCACCGGGTCTTCTAGCTGCTGCTCGGCCATCGGCGCGTTCAGGCTCTTGCTCTTGCGCAGGCTGACCATAGGCTCGACGTAGCGCTCGCGAATCAGGTCCGGGTCCAGAATCTCCAGCCCCTCGGGCAGGCTGATGCCCTGGGCGCGGGCCACTGCCTGTACGTCCTCGGGCCTGGCCAGCAGCACGCAGCGGGCGATGCCGCGGGCCTGGCAGATGGCGGCGGCCTGCACGGTCATCGGCTCGGCGCCTTCGGGCAGCACGATGCGCTTGTTGGCCTGCTGGGCACGCTGGATCAGCTGGTAGCGGAACACCGCAGGCGACAGGCGCATCTCGCGCGGGGTGCCGCAGCGCTGGTTGAGCCAGTCGGCGTCCAGGTGGCTGGCCACGAAGTCGGTGATGATCTCCGCGCGCTCGCGGTCGTCCACCGGGATTTCCTTGTTCAACTGGTTCAGCTGGTTGGCGGTGTCGTAGGAGCCGGTACTCACCGACAGCACCGGCAGGCCGGCCAGCAGGGCGCCCTGGCACAGTTCGAGGATGCGCGGGTCGGGCTTGCTGTCGCTGGTCAGCAGCAGGCCGGCCAGTGGCACACCGTTGATCGCCGCCAGGCTGACGGCCAGGATGATGTCGTCGCGATCACCCGGGGTCACCACCAGCGTGCCGGGCTTGAGCAGCGGCACGGTGTTGGCCACGGTGCGGGCGCAGATGATGATCTTGTTCATGCGCCGGGTTTCGTAGTCGCCGGCGTTGAGTACCTGGGCACCGAGCAGCTCGGCCACGTCGCGGGTGCGCGGGTCGTTGAGCCCGGCCTGGAACGGGATGCAGCCCAGCAGGCGGAACTCGCCGCTGCGCAGCAGGGGCGAATGCTCCTGCAGGCGGCTGGCGAAGGTGTCCATCGGTTCGTCGCTGCGCACCTTGTTGAGGATCACGCCCAGCACCTTGGGGTCGCGCGGGCCGCCGAACAGCTGGGCCTGCAGCTCGACACGGCCCGACAGCTCGGCCAGCACGTCGTTTTCCGGCGCCGACACCAGGATCACCTCGGCGTCCAGGCTCTTGGCCAGGTGCAGGTTGACCCGTGCGGCGTAGCTGGCATGGCGGGTCGGCACCATGCCCTCGACCACCAGCACGTCCTTGCCGATGCAGGCCTGCTGGTACAGGGTGATGATCTCTTCGAGCAGTTCGTCCAGCTGGCCATCGCCGAGCATGCGTTCCACATGCGCCAGGCTCAGCGGTTGCGGCGGCTTGAGGCCGTGGGTGCGGGCGACCAGTTCGGTGGAGCGTTCCGGGCCGGTGTCGCCGGGGTGGGGCTGGGCGATCGGCTTGAAGAAGCCGACCTTGAGTCCGGCGCGTTCCAGGGTGCGCACCAGGCCCAGGCTGATGGAGGTCAGGCCGACACCAAAGTCGGTCGGCGCGATGAAAAATGTCTGCATGCGAGCTTCTCGAAGTGAGCTGTTGCAAAAGAATCAATTGCCAAGGGTAGCGCTATCGACCCCCTGAGCGCACCAGCCGCAGGCAAATGGCTGGCCGATTCGTTGCTGGCGCAGGTCTGCGTCCAGCACCCAGCCACGCGACTGCCACGGCGGTTCGTGGCGCAGGTGCTGGGTATGCCCGCACGACAGTTCGACCACCCAGTGGCCATGCTCGTCCTGATGAAAACCCAGCACCCGGCTGGGAAAAGCGGCTTCCCGTTTGTCCGGGTTGCGTTCGCTTTCAGGCGATGCGTTGGTTACACTTGTTCGTTCTACATTCTTATGCAAAAGGTCTCGCCCCATGCCGATCGCCGCCAACAAGGCTGTCTCCATCGACTATACCCTGACCAACGACGCTGGTGAGGTCATCGATAGCTCCAACGGCGGCGCGCCGCTGGTTTACCTGCACGGTGCAGGCAACATCATTCCGGGCCTGGAAAAAGCCCTGGAAGGCAAGGATACCGGCGCCGAGCTGGACGTTGCCATCGAGCCGGAAGACGCCTACGGCGAATACCTGGCCGAACTGGTCAGCACCCTGAACCGCAGCATGTTCGAAGGTGTCGACGAGCTGGAAGTGGGCATGCAGTTCCACGCGTCCGCCCCTGATGGCCAGATGCAGATCGTGACCATCCGTGACCTGGACGGCGACGACGTGACCGTCGACGGCAACCACCCACTGGCTGGCCAGCGCCTGAACTTCAAGGTCAAGGTCGTTGCCGTGCGTGATGCCAGCGAAGAAGAAATCGCCCATGGTCACGTGCATGGCGAAGGTGGCCATCAGCACTGATTTCTGCGCTAAGCTCAGAAGGTCGCTAAGGCGCCCGGGCAAGTCTGTCGTGTTCTCCCAGGAGGCAGACGGCTTGGCCGGGCGCTTTTTTAGTGGGCAGCATTTGTTGCGCCAGCCGGGACCGATGCCGGTAACTGGCCGGGAACTGGAAAGGGGAGTACGTCATGAGTGCATTTCACGACCTGAAATTGCAGGCGCTGGATGGCCAGGAGTTGCCATTGGCGCCGTTCAAGGGGCAGGTGGTGCTGGTGGTCAATGTCGCCTCCAAATGTGGCCTGACCCCGCAATATGCGGCGCTGGAGAATCTCTACCAGCATTACAAGGACAAGGGCTTCAGCGTGCTGGGCCTGCCGTGCAACCAGTTTGCCGGGCAGGAGCCGGGCAGCGAGCAGGAGATCGCCCAGTTCTGCAGCCTGAACTACGGGGTGAGCTTCCCGCTGGGCAGCAAGCTGGAGGTCAACGGCCCGGAGCGGCATCAGCTGTACCGCCTGCTGGCCGGTGAAGGCGCCGAGTTCCCGGGGGATATCACCTGGAACTTCGAGAAGTTTCTGGTAGGCAAGGACGGCCGAGTGCTGGCGCGCTTTGCGCCGCGTACTGCGCCGGATGATGCCACGGTGGTGCAGGCTATCGAGAAAGCCTTGGCCTGACGTGCCCCTTCGCCGGCAAGGCCGGCTCCTGCAATGGATGCACCGTCGTATGCAGGAGCCGGCCTTGCCGGCGAAAAATCCACCCCGATCACCGCTATCAATAGTACTGGGGTCAGCGACAATCCCGCCCTATGCTCAGGCGCCACCCCTTTCCCAGGAGCGCCGAATGCCTGCTCAAGCCCTGTTCACCCCCTTCAAGCTGGGCGCCCTCGAGCTGCCGACCCGTGTGGTCATGGCACCGATGACCCGAACCTTCTGCCCCGGCGGTGTGCCTCATGCGCAGGTGGTCGAGTATTACCGCCGTCGCGCCGCTGCCGATGTCGGCCTGATCATCACCGAAGGCACTACCGTCGACCACCCGGCCGCCAACGGTTACCCCAACGTGCCGCGCTTTCATGGTGAAGATGCCCTGGCGGGCTGGAAGAAGGTCGTCGATGCCGTACACGCCGAAGGCGGCAGGATCGTGCCGCAACTGTGGCACGTGGGCAGCGTGCGCCGCCTGGGTACCGAGCCGGACGCCAGCGTGCCGGGTTACGGCCCCAGCGAAAAACTCAAGGATGGCCAGGTGGTGGTGCACGGCATGAGTCATGCCGACATCCGCGACGTGATCGAGGCGTTCGCCCAGGCTGCCCGCGATGCCAAGGCCATCGGCATGGATGGCGTCGAGATCCACGGCGCACACGGCTACCTGATCGACCAGTTCTTCTGGGCTGCGAGCAACCAGCGCAGCGATGAGTACGGCGGCGACCTGGCCGGCCGCTCGCGCTTTGCCATCGAGCTGGTGCAGGCGGTACGCGCCGCCGTAGGCCCGGACTTTCCGATCATCCTGCGCTTCTCGCAATGGAAGCAGCAGGACTACAGCGCCCGCCTGGTCGACAACGCCGAGGCGCTGGGCGAGTTCCTGCGCCCGCTGGCCGACGCCGGCGTGGATATCTTCCACTGCTCCACGCGTCGCTTCTGGGAGCCTGAGTTCGAAGGCTCGGACCTGAACCTGGCTGGCTGGACCCGCCTGCTCACCGGCAAGCCCACCATCACCGTGGGCAGCGTGGGCCTGGATGGGGAGTTTCTGCAGTTCATGGTCGACACCGACAAGGTGGCGCAACCGGCCAGCCTGGAGAAACTGCTGCAGCGCCTGGGCGACCAGGAGTTCGACCTTGTGGCCGTAGGGCGTGCCTTGCTGGTGGATGCCCAGTGGGCGGCCAAGGTGCGTGAGGGGCGCGAGCAGGACATCCTGCCGTTCAGCCGCGAGGCGCTGACGAGCCTGGCTTGACCAGCAGCGCCGCATCGACGCGGCGCTGAGACGGTGCCGGTGCCTGTTCGCAGGCGCCGCGCAGGTGCGCCTCGAACTGTTCGACGATGGCCGGCCAGCCCTGGCGGCTGGCATGCTGGCGGGCATTGAGGCGCACCCGGCGCAAGGTCTCGCTGTCTTCCAGCAGCCAGCTGGCGGCATCGATGAAGGCCTCTGCATCCCCCGGCATGGCCAGTGCGCCACTGTGCCCATGACGAATGTGCTGGGCTGCTGCGGCCTCGTCGTAGGCCACCACCCCAAGGCCGGAGGCCAGCGCCTCCAGCACCACGTTGCCGAAGGTTTCGGTCAGGCTCGGGAACAGGAAGATATCCCCCGAGGCGTAGTGTTCGGCCAGGCATTCGCCGCGCTGTACCCCGCAGAACACTGCACCTGGCAACTGCTGCTCGAGTGCGCCGCGCTGCGGGCCGTCCCCCACCACGATCAGGCGCAGGTTGCGCAGGGGGTAGGCCTTGCGCAGGGCGTCCAGGCACTGGCCGAGCAGGCCCAGGTTCTTCTCGGTGGCCAGGCGCCCCACATGCAGCAGGGCGATGTCGTCGGGCCCAAGGCCCCACTGGTCGCGCAAGCTCTGGCGGCGCCGGGCCGGGTTGAACAGGCTGCTGTCGACCCCGCGCGACAGCAGGGTCAGGCGTTCGAAGCCGCGCCGCTGCAGCTCCAGGCGCTGGCTGACGCTGGGCACCAGGGTGCTGTGGCAGCGATGGTGGAAGCCGCGCAGGTAACGGGTGACCAGCCGCGTGAGCAGGCCGAAGCCGTACTGGCCGGAGTACTGCTGGAAGTTGGTGTGAAAGCCGCTGACCACCGCGATGCCCAGGCGCCGCGCCGCCCGCAGTGCACTCAGGCCCAGTGGCCCCTCGGTGGCGATGTACAGCACGTCCGGGCGGTCGCGGCGCCAGCGGCGCAGCAGCTTGTGCATCGACACCTGTCCCCACTGCAGGCCGGGGTAGCCGGGCAGGGGCCAGCCACGGCACAACAGCAGGTCGGCCTGCGCAGGGCCGGCGGCATCGCCGGCCTGGCGCGGGCGCACCAGCTCCACCCGGTGGCCGCGCAGGCGCAGGCCTTCGTGCAGGCGGCCAAGGGTGTTGGCCACGCCATTGATTTCGGGTGGGAAGGTTTCGCTGACAAGGGTTATGTGCAGGGCGGCGGGACTGGTCATGGGAGGATTTTCCGAGGTGCCGATTGCGCCCGGATGACAGCAAAATGACGGATACATGACGCCCGATCATTGGCGCTTTTGCGCTGTGAAAATAAGCTTGGCCAGCGCCTCAAGAATGCCGCATCGCCAGCCGATGAAGTTGCATTCGAATGAGACTTTCGCTCCAGGAGCGGTGATGTTCAACAGCAAACTGAAACAAGAAAATGCCAGGCTGCGCGAAGAGCTGATGACCATGGAGCAGGTCAAGTGCAGCCTGGACAGCGAGATGCTGGTGCTGCAACTGGACCCCCAGGGCCGCATCGAAGCGGTCAACGGCAACTTCGAGAAAGAGATGCGCTACAGCAGCCAGCAGCTGCTGGGCCGCAACATCGAAGAGATCGTGCCGGCGCATGTGAAGCCGCTGGATTTCTACCAGCGCATGAAGCAGGCGATCAATCGCGGCGAGCACCTCAACGGCGCGTTTCGCCTGCTGCGCGGCAGCGGCGAGGAAGCCTGGCTGCGCTCGATCCTGCAGCCGGTCAAGGGCAGCGATGGGCGCCTGCGCTACTTCACCCTGCACTCCAGCGACCTGACCCGCACCATCGAGACGTCACGCGAGCACGAGAGCCTGATCAAGGCCCTGATGCGCTCCACGGCAGTGATCGAGTTCAACCTCAATGGCGAGGTGCTGGCTGCCAACGACCGCTTCCTCAAGACCATGGGCTATTCCCTGGAACAGGTGCGCGGCAAGCACCACCGCATGTTCTGCGAGCCGGAAGAGTACAACTCGGCGCATTACCAGCAGTTCTGGGAAAAACTGCGCCGTGGCGAGTTCGTGGCCGAGCGCTTCAAGCGCATCGATGCCCATGGCCGCGTGGTCTGGCTGGAGGCGTCGTACAACCCGATCATCGACGCCCATGACGTGCTGTACAAGGTGGTCAAGTTCGCCACCGTGATCACCGACCAGGTCAACCAGGAAGCGGCGGTGGCCCACGCCGCCGACATCGCCTACACCACGTCCCTGGACACCGACTCCAGTGCACGTCGCGCCACCGAGGTGGTGACTCAGACGGTCGAGGTCATGCGCGGCCTGGAGACGTACATGCAGCAGGCCGCCGACGGCATCGAGGCGCTGGACAAGCAGTCCCAGGTGATCGGTTCGATCATCAAGACCATCAGCGACATTGCCGGGCAGACCAACCTGCTGGCGCTCAATGCGGCCATCGAAGCCGCGCGTGCCGGCGAGCAGGGCCGGGGTTTTGCGGTGGTGGCCGACGAGGTGCGGCAACTGGCCTCGCGCACCAGCAGCGCCACCGAGGAAATCGCCCGGGTGGTGCAGCAGAACGCCCAGTTGGCCAAGGCGGCGGTCGACATCATCGACAACAGCAAGCGCCAGGCCGAAGAGGGCCTGTCGCTGGCCGGGCAGACCGGCACGGTGATCGTCGAGATTCAGGACGGGGCGCAGAAGGTGGTGGACGCGGTCGGCCAGTTCTCCAACCAGCTGGCGCCCTGACGGCGCGGTGGCGGCGGCCTTGCACCGTCGCCACCGTCGCCCCGGCAACCGTCAGCCGCGTTCGCGCACCCAGAACAGCGTGGCACCGGCGATGGCGGCAGGCATCATCACGATGTTCACGAACGGGATCAGCAGCACCAGGTACACCGAGCCGCCAAAGCCCAGGCTCTGCCAGCGCTTGGCACGCAGCCAGGCGAGCATGTCCTGCCAGCTCATCTTGTTGTTGTCTGCCGGGTAGTCGATGTACTGGATGGCCATCATCCAGACACCGAACAGCAGCCACAGCGGTGCGGCCACGATGTTGACCACCGGGATCCACGACAGGATGAACAGCGCCAGGGCGCGCGGCACGAAGTAGCCCAGCTTGCGCAGTTCGCGGCTCAGGGTGCGCGGCACCATGGCGGCCAGTTCGCCCCAGCTGAAGGCCGGGAACGGGTCGGTGCCACGTACCACCACCTCGACCTTTTCGGCCAGAAAACCGTTGAACGGTGCCGCGATGATGTTGGCCAGCATGGTGAAGGTGAAGAACACCATCAGCACCACCAGCACCACGAACAGCGGCCACAGCACATAGTTGAGAAAGCTCAGCCAGCCCGGCAGGGTCGGGATCAGCGAGTCCACCCACAGGCTGAACTGGTGACCGGCAAAATAGATCAGGCCTACGAACAGCAGCAGGTTGACCGCCAGCGGCAGCAGCACGAACAGGCGCAGGCCCGGGCTCAGGACCAGTTTCAGGCCCTCGCGCAGGTATTGGGGGCCAGACAGGACAGGGGCTTGCATAAAAGGCTCCGAGCGGTGGTAAACGCGCCGACCTTACCGAGTTTGACGCCTGGGCGAAAGCGCGGCGAAATGCGCGCAACCCCCGGTAACAAAACCCTGTCGATCATTTAATAGGCAAAGCGGCCGGTGCTCGGCAGGTGAATAGAGGTCGTCTATAAGGTGGATTGTCTAAGGATATTTCCTTAATCTCTGCCTCCTCGTTACAGTCGCACCAATTTCACGGTTTCCAGAACCTGCGGCCAAAAGCCTTCCCCAAGTGCTTCGCGGGTTCTTTTTTATTCCAGCCGGTGCCCCCGGCGTCATGTGGCTGGCTCGCCAGCTCGACAGGAGCGTTTCATGTCTGAAGTTCGTCATTCGCGAGTGATCATTCTCGGTTCCGGCCCTGCCGGTTACAGCGCCGCCGTGTACGCGGCCCGTGCCAACCTCAAGCCGCTGCTGATCACCGGCATGCAGGCTGGCGGCCAGCTGACCACCACCACCGAAGTCGACAACTGGCCGGGCGATGCACATGGCCTGACCGGCCCAGCGCTGATGCAGCGCATGCAGGAGCATGCCGAGCGTTTCGAGACCGAAGTGGTGTTCGACCACATCAACGCCGTGGACCTGGCCAACAAGCCGTTCACCCTCAAGGGCGACAGCGCCACCTACACCTGCGACGCACTGATCATCGCCACCGGCGCCAGCGCGCGCTACCTGGGCCTGCCGTCGGAAGAGGCGTTCATGGGCAAGGGCGTTTCGGCCTGCGCGACCTGTGACGGGTTCTTCTACCGCAACAAGCCGGTGGCCGTGGTCGGTGGTGGCAACACTGCCGTCGAGGAAGCCCTGTACCTGGCCAACATCGCCAGCAAGGTGACCCTGGTGCACCGCCGCGAGACCTTCCGCGCCGAGAAGATCCTGATCGACAAGCTGCACGCCCGCGTGGCCGAAGGCAAGATCGAGCTCAAGCTCAACGCCACTCTGGACGAGGTGCTGGGCGACAACATGGGTGTGACCGGTGCGCGCCTGAAGAACAACGACGGCAGCTTCGATGAAGTGAAGGTCGACGGCGTGTTCATCGCCATCGGTCACACCCCCAACACCTCGCTGTTCGAAGGCCAGCTGGCGCTCAAGGATGGCTACATGGTGGTCAACGGCGGGCGTGACGGCAATGCCACCGCCACCAGCATCGAGGGCGTATTCGCCGCCGGCGACGTGGCCGACCACGTGTACCGCCAGGCGATCACCTCGGCCGGTGCCGGCTGCATGGCGGCACTGGATGTCGAGCGTTACCTGGACGGCCTGCAGAACGCTTCGTTCTGATTGGCCCCTTCGCCGGCAAGGCCGGCTCCTACAGGTTCATGCACAACCCTGTAGGAGCCGGCCTTGCCGGCGATGTTTCTTACAGGCTCAGGCGCATCGACAGGTCCACTGCCTTCACATCCTTGGTCATTGCCCCGATCGAGATGTAGTCCACCCCCGTCTCGGCAATTGCGCGCAACGTGCTTTCGCTGATCCCGCCGCTGGCTTCCAGCTTGGCCTTGCCGGCATTGAGGCGCACCGCCTCGCGCATTTCATCCAGGTTCAGCTCGTCGAGCATGACGATGTCGGCCCCGGCCTCCAGCGCCTGCTGCAGTTCATCCAGGCTCTCCACCTCGATTTCCACCGGCTTGCCCGGCGCAATGCGGCGCGCCGCAGCGATCGCTTCGGCAATCCCGCCGCTGGCGGCAATGTGGTTTTCCTTGATCAGAAACGCGTCGTACAGGCCGATGCGATGATTGTGGCAGCCGCCGCAGGTCACTGCGTACTTCTGCGCCAGGCGCAGGCCCGGCAGGGTCTTGCGCGTATCCAGCAGCTTGACCTGGGTATCGGTCACCAGGTCGGCCAGGTGCCGCGCATGGGTGGCCACCCCCGACAGCAGCTGCAAAAAGTTCAGCGCGCTGCGCTCGCCGGTCAGCAGCGAGCGGGCCGGCCCTTCCAGGTGGAACAGTGCCTGGTTGGCCGTGGCCCGGTCGCCGTCCTTGACCTGCCAGTGCACCGCCACCCGCGGGTCGAGCTGACGAAACACCGCGTCCACCCAGGCCGTGCCGCTGATCACGCAGTCGTCGCGGGTAATGATGGTGGCCTTGGCCAGGCGCTCGGCAGGAATCAGCTGGGCGGTGATGTCGCCGCTGCCGACATCCTCGAGCAACGCACGGCGCACGTTGGCTTCGATTTCGGCGGTCAGGTCGGCGAGGCGTAGATTCGGCATGGTGGGCTCCACAAGCTAGGTGGCCGCGATTATAGGGCAGCCCGGGGCGGGCGTGCAGCAATCCGCCTTTGGTCGCAGCAAATGAGCATTTGCGCCCCATGGCGGTCTATCCACAGGCTGGCCGAAACGTACTGCACAGTTCGCTGGCAGGCCGCGCGTTTTTGCCAGATAATGCGCGCCTTGTAATTGGCGTCATGACTTTGACAGCCATTCAATCCACTTCGTAGCCAACCCAGCAAGGAGACCGGGATGCCCAATGACGGGAAGGTGGTGCCGTTCAAGGCGGCCACCGATCAGGCGTCACGCACGCCGTTCGCTCGTCTGCCGGTCATCCTGCTGCAAGTGCGCGACAAGGCAGCGCAGCACCTGCGCCAGGCGCTGCAGGGGCTGTTCGACAACGCCGACGACACGCTCTTCGAAATGGCCGACACGGCCGCCGACAACCATGACCGCAGCCTGTTCTTCGAAGCGATGCGCGACCTGCGCCTCAAGCGCAAGAGCATCGAGCGTGCCTTCCTCGACCTGTTCTATGACGCCTTCATCGATATTGCCGGCAACGACCCGACCGCGCCGTTGGCGCGCCGTGGCTACGACAGGCAGGCGCTGATGGCCGACGATGCGCGTGAGCGGGCCCAGGCCGTGGAGACGATGGTGGCCCGCGTGGCCACGCGTGACGGTTTCGCCCTCGGCCAGCTGACCCTGCGCATGAACAGCCTGATCAGCCAGCGCCTGGACGATCGCGCCAACCCGCTGGGGCCGGCGCTGCTGTGCGAGTACTTTCTGCAGGCCGGGCGCAGCCTGGGCGTGGGCATCAAGGTCAAGCTGATACTGCTCAAGCTGTTCGAGCGTTACGTGCTGTGCGACGTCGGCCAGTTGTACGGCGAAGCCAACCAGCTGTTGAGCGCCACCGGGATCCTGCCCGACCTCAAGAGCGCGCCGGGCTGGCGCACCCCGGCGGCCGAACCGGCGCACCCGGCCGGCGATCCGGAGGTCAAGCCAGCCCCGCTGATGGCCGATGCCGGGGCGCAGGCCGCCTTCGCCTCGCTGCAGGTGCTGTTGTCTCCGGTGCGCGGTCGGGTGGCCCCGCGCCTGGAGCCCTATGACCGGGTGCAGCCGATCAGCAGGCAGGACCTGCTGCGCCTGCTCTCGCACCTGCAGCAGTTCGTGCCGGCAGCGGGGGAGGTGCAGGACTTCGACCTGCGCCACCAGCTGGAGCAACTGCTGACCCGGGCCAGCGTGCAAAGCGGCAAGTACCGCAGGGTCGAGGTGATCGATGAGGATGTGATCAACCTGATCGCCATGCTCTTCGACTTCATCCTCGGCGATCGCAACCTGCCGCATTCGCTGCGCCAGTTGATCGCACGCCTGCAGATCCCGATGCTCAAGGTGGCGCTGCTCGACAAGAGCTTCTTCAGCCGCGCCACCCACCCGGCGCGCCGCCTGCTCGACGAGATTGCCGCAGTGGCGATGGGCTGGGGCGCGCGTGATGACGTGCAGCGCGACGAGCTGTACCTGCGGGTCGAGGCCATCGTGCAGCGCCTGCTCACCGATTTTGCCGACGACCCGCAGATCTTCGCCGAGCTGCTGGCCGAGTTCCTTGCTTTCAGTGCCGATGAGCGCCGCCGTACCGAGTTGCTCGAACAGCGCACCCGCGATGCCGAAGAGGGCCGGGCACGCACCGTGCTGGCGCGCCAGCAGGTTGAAAGCGAACTCAACCTGCGCCTGCTCGGCAAGTGCCTGCCGCAAGGCGTGGTACGGGTGATCGAGCAGGCCTGGAGCCAGGTGCTGCTGCTGGCCTGCCTCAAGCATGGGCGGGGTTCGACCCAGTGGCAGGACGCGCTGGCCAACATGGACCTGTTGCTCTGGAGCGTCGAGTCACACACAGGCGACGACCGTGCTCGGCTGCTGGAGCAGGTGCCGGGCCTGCTCAAGGCCCTGCGCGAGGGGTTGACCCGGGTTGCCTACGACCCCTTTGCCACCAGCGAGTTCTTCGCCCAGCTCGAAGCGCTGCACCTGCAGGCTGTGGAAGGGGCAGGGCACCCCGGCCAGGCGCGTATCGAGCGGGTGCTGGTGCGTGACCGCATCGTACTGCTGGGGCCGGAGTCGGTGGTGGCGGGCGGGCTGTGCTCCAGCCTGCCCGACGACGACCCGGCGCTGCACCAGGTGCGCGACCTGCGCCCGGGGGCCTGGATCGAGCTGCGCGACGAGGATGACGAGCCGGTGCGCGGCAAGCTGATCGCGATCATCGACAGTACCCACACCTATGTGTTCGTCGACCGTACCGGGCGCAAGCTGCGCGAATGGTCGCAGCAGGGGCTTGCCGGGGCGTTGAGCCAGGGCCAGGTACGCCTGCTCGATGCCACCCAGCTGTTCGAACGTGCACTGGGTTCGGTGGTCAGCCAACTGCGCCAGCGCCAACCCTGAGCGCCCGCACTTTTTAACGATACAACCGTCGATTCCTCGGGGCATACTGCGCCAGAGCCCTCATGCTTCAGGATCTTCTATGCAACTTGACCACGCTACTGGCTGGGTCGCTGGCGTCACCCATTGCCCTTCCCCCAACTTCAACGCGCGCCCCGAGGGCGAAGCCATCAGCCTGCTGGTGATCCACAACATCAGCCTGCCGCCCGGGCAGTTCGGCACCGGCAAGGTGCAGGCGTTCTTCCAGAACCGCCTGCCCATCGCCGAGCATGCGTTTTTCGAGCAGATCAAGGACCTGCGTGTATCGGCGCACTTTCTGATCGAGCGTGACGGCAGGGTCACCCAGTTCGTCTCGTGCCTGGACCGGGCCTGGCATGCCGGGGTATCGCGCTTCGAGGGCCGCGAGGGCTGCAACGACTTTTCCGTGGGCATCGAACTCGAAGGCACCGATCAGACGCCGTTCACAGACGCCCAGTACACTGCCCTGCAACACTTGACCCTGCAACTGCAGGCTGCCTGGCCCATCGCGGGGCGAATCCGCGGCCACAGCGACATTGCGCCGGGGCGCAAGACCGACCCGGGGCCGGCGTTCGACTGGGAACGCTATCACGCCAGCCTGCACGTCAACGAGGACAGATCATGAGTTTTCTGGTGTTACTGCTGGTGCTGTGGGTCGAGAAGTTCTCGGCGCTGCGCCAGCGCCTGCAACGCGACGGCTTTTTTCTCACCGAACTGGCCCGCCTGGAGCGCAGGCCCAAGGCCGACCCCTGGTGGGTGCTGGGCATTCTGGTGCTGTTGCCAGTAGTGGTACTGGCGCTTCTGCTGCACGTGCTCGACCCGGTCGCCTATGGTCTGCTGGCCCTACCGGTGCACCTGCTGGTGCTGATCTACAGCCTGGGCCGGGGCGATGTGAAGGCGGCGCTGGGGCCGTTTCGCGATGCCTGGCGACGCGGCGATGAACAGGCGGGCGTGCACGTGGCCGAGCGCGACCTGGGGGTGACGGCCGACGACAGCCAGGGCCTGATCCAGAAGGTGCAGGGGCACCTGCTGTGGCAGGCCTACCAGAGCTTCTTTGCGGTGATCTTCTGGTATGTGCTGCTGGGCCCGGCTGCAGCGCTGGCTTACCGGCTGCTGGCGCTGACGGGCGAGCGGGCCGGCAACCCGGCGGTACAGGAACGCGCCCGGCAGTTGCGCCACGCCTTCGACTGGGCGCCGGTGCGGGTACTGGCCGCCAGTTTTGCACTGGTGGGCAACTTTGTGGCGGTCAGCCGCATGATGCTGCACGAACTGCTCAACTGGCACATCGGTGCGCCGCGCCTGGTGGAGCAGGCGGGCACGGCAGCGGCGGAGATTCCCGCCGACGTCGAGGCCGGCCCGCAAGGCCTGACCGGGCTCGACAGCCTGTGGGAACTGCTGCTGCGTGCCGCAGTGCTCTGGTACGCGGGCTTTGCCCTGTGGACCGTGCTCGGCTGACTCACAACGTGTAAACGGGCTGCCGCAACGGCGGCTCGTTCCTACAGGCCGCCGCCGCGTGTGGTTAACCTTAAGTTACAAAACTTCCCTTCGATATGCGCTATACAGAGGCTGCTGACGATCGCCAGTGGCCTAGTGCTATTGCGCAGAAAACAATAAGAAATCGAAAGGAGACGACCCTTGAAGCGCCTCTTGTATCCGGCAATCGCATTGATGAACCGGCTGAGCTTCGGCATGAAGTTCAGCCTGATCAGCGTGCTGTTCTTTCTGCCCATGCTGGTCACCAATTTCTATCTGGTGCGCGACGCCTATGCCAAGTTCCACGCCACCCGTGTGGAGCTGCACAGCCTCGGCCTGCTGAGCGAGAGCCTGGCCGTGCGCGGTGATCTGGAGAGCCTGGGCAATCTGGTGCAGATCAACGCGGTGCTGGGGCAGTCCGGCAAGGCCGACGACCTGGAGGCGCGCATCGATGCGCTGGAACAGCAGGTGGCAAAGCGCGTGGCCGCGCTGGCCCCGATGACCGAGGACCCGGCCCAGGTGCAGGCCTTCACCGCCCGGCGCGACGAGTTGCTGGCAGGGCTCGAGGCGGCGCGGGCCGACTCCTCGCTGCAGACCCGTGCAGCCCTGTACGACGCCCTGCTGGCGCAGGCGCAGCTGCTTGGCAAGCTGGTGGTCAGCCAGTCGGGCCTTGGCCAGGACAGCGATGCCGGCGTGCGCCAGATGGGCGAGCTGCTGACCACGGTCACCGCCCAGGTCACCCAGACCCTGGGTGAAGGCCGGGCAATCGGGGCTTACTCGCTGGGCCAGGGGTTTCTCAACTCATCGGCCAGTACCCGTTTCGAAGAACTGCTCAAAAGCCTCGACAAGCTGTCGGCCGACTACGCCATTCGCCTGCAGGACGCCCTGGGCGACGAGCCGCGGCTGGCCAGCCAGGCCGCCAGCAGCCAGGCGTCGCTCAAGCAGGCCAGCGAGCTGCTCGAAGACCAGGTAGTGATGGCCGATACCCTCGATGCGCCATGGCCGGCGTTCTACCAGCAGGTCAGCGGCCTGATCGAGCAGACCTACCTGCTCAATGGCGCCACCCTGCAGGTACTCGAACAGCAGTTGCAGGCGCGCCTGGGCAACTACCGCCAGCACATGGTGCTGCTGGTGCTGGCCCTGGCGGCGGTGTTCATGCTGATCGGCTACCTGTATGGCGGCTTCTACGCCTCCACCCGCAGCACCCTGCGTACCCTGGGCAAGGTGATGGACAAGGTGGCCGGTGGCGACATGACGGTGACCTTCCAGGCCCGCAGTCGCGACGAGCTGGGCGAGCTGGGCGAGGTGTTCAACACCACGGTGCGGCGCATCCATGACCTGATCGAGCGGGTCGGGCAGACGGTGGCCGAGGTGGAACACCAGGCCGAGCAGGTGCATGCGGTATCGGCGCGCAGCAACCAGGCGGTGAGCGGCCAGCGCGGGCAGATCGAGCAGGTGGCCACGGCCATGAACCAGATGTCGGCCACTGCCCAGGAAGTGGCGCGCAGCGCTGCGGCAGCCGTGAACAGCGCCCACGGGGTCAACCGCGAGACGGTCAGCGGGCGCGAGCTGGTGGAGTCGCAGCAGGGCAGCATTGCCGGGCTGGCGGCCGAAATCGACCAGTCGGTGGGGGTGATCAACCAGCTGGTCAGCGACAGCCAGCAGATCAGCCAGGTGCTGGAGGTGATCAAGAGCATCGCCGGGCAGACCAACCTGCTGGCGCTCAACGCCGCCATCGAGGCGGCGCGGGCCGGGGAGCAGGGGCGTGGCTTCGCGGTGGTGGCCGACGAGGTACGCACGCTGGCCAAGCGCACGCAGCAGTCGACCGAGGAAATCGACCAGATGATTTCACGCCTGCAGGGTGGGGTGGAGGCGGCGGTGCGGGCGATGGACAGCAGTCACCAGATGGCGGCGGGCACCGTGGGACAGTCACAGCAGGTGCAGCAGGCGCTGGTCAACATTCTGGGGGCGATGGGCAGCATCGTGGAGCAGAACCAGCAGATTGCGGCGGCGGTGGAGCAGCAGACGGCGGTGGCGCATGACATCGACCTGAACATCGTGCAGATCAACCGCGCGGCCGAGCACACCACCGAGGGCGCGCACCAGACCGAAGATGCGAGCCGGCAACTGTCGGCGCAGGTGATGGAGTTGAAGCAGTTGATCGGGGCGTTCAGGGTCTGAGCGAGGGCTGGGCCCTTCGCCGGCAAGGCGCAGGGCCGGTATTACCAGCCAAACAGCTCGCAGGCATTGCGCGTGCTGGCTTCGGCCAGCACCTGGGGCGCAACCCCCATCACCTCAGCCAGTGCCACGGCAATCTGCGGCAGGTGCACAGGGCTGTTGCGCACCCCGGCGTACATCGCCGGGGCCATGTCCGGCGAGTCGGTCTCCAGCACCACGCCGTCCAGCCCCAGGCGTGGCAGCACCTTGCGCAGGCGCAGCGCCTGGGGCCAGGTGGCCGCACCGCCCAGCCCCAGCCTGAACCCGAGGCGGCGGTACTCGCGGGCCTCCTCGTAGCTGCCGGCAAACGCATGCACGATGCCGCCACGCGCCAGCTTGAAGCGCTTGAGCCGGGCGATCACGTCGGCGTGGCTGCGCCGTACATGCAGCAGCGCCGGCAGGTCGAAGTCCGCCGCCAGCTGCAACTGGGCCTCGAACAGCGCCTGCTGGCGCTCGCGGTCCAGCTCGGCCACGTAGTAGTCCAGGCCGAACTCGCCCACCGCGCACAGCTGCCGGTCGCCACGCAGGCGGCTCAGCCAGTCGCCCAGCGCCAGCAGGTGTTCCGGACGATGCTGTTCCAGGTACACCGGGTGCAGGCCGAACGCCGCATACAGCTGCGGATCGCTCTTGACCAGCTCCCATACCCGCTGCCAGTTGTCCTGGTACACCCCCAGCACCACCATGCGCTCGACCCCGGCGCGGCGCGCCTGCCCCAGCACTTCGCTGCGGTCGGCATCGAAGTCGGGGAAGTCCAGGTGGGTGTGGGTGTCTACCAGGTGCATGGTCAGGCCTTGAAGAGGCGTTGCTTGAAGGTGCGCGCCACTGCGTGCACACCCGGCGTGTAGTGCTGCTTCTCCACCGCCTCCAGCGCCAGGCGCAGGGCGGTTTCGGCCATCAGGCCGTGCTGCTGGGCCATGGCGTTGACCGGCAGGGGCAGGAAGTCCAGCAACTGGTTGTCACCGAAGGTGCCCAGGTGCAGGCTGCGCGATGCTGGCGGGCGGGTCTGCAGCACATCGAACACGCCTTGCAGCAGTACATAGGAGGTGGTCACCAGTGCGTCGGGCAGGCGCCCCAGGTCGGCCAGCAGCTCGCTCATCAGGCGGCGCCCGCACTCGCGGCTGAAGGCTTCGCCCTGGTGCTGGCTGGCCCGTCCGTCGAAGCCTTGCAGGGCCTGGTCGAAACCACGTGCGCGAGCGCGGCTGACGCTCAGCTCCGGGCGTGCGCCAATCAGTGCGATATGCGCCGGGGCGCTTTCGAGCAGGCTGCGGGTCAGGTGCAGGCAGGCATGCTCGTCGTCGCTGACCACCGAGCAGAACTGCGCCGGGTCCAGGCTGCGGTCGATGCCGATGATCGGCAGGCCGTTGGCCTGCAGCGTGCGGTAGCTGTCGTCGTCTTCGGGCAGGCAGCTGGCGACGAACAGGGCGTCGCAGCGCCGTGCGCGAAACAGCTGCTGCAACTGGCGCTCGCTGTCGGGCTGGTCGTCGCTGCTGGCGATCAGCAGCTGGTAGCCCTGGGCCCTTGCGCCTTGTTCCAGTTGCTTGGCGATGCGCGCATAGCTGGGGTTTTCCAGGTCTGGCAGGATGAAGCCAAGGGTGCGCGTGTGACGGCTGCGCAGCCCGGCCGCCTGCGGGTTGGGCGTGAAGCCATGGGCCTCGACCACCGCACGCACACGCTCTACCGTGCTGCTGCTGATGCGTTGCTGTTCGGCCTTGCCATTGATGACATAACTGGCAGTGGTAACGGACACACCGGCCAGACGGGCGATATCGCTGAGTTTCACCGAATTTTCCTTGTTATTACCGGGGTTGGCTGCAGAGCCTGACCGGGTATTGTCGCCGATTGCGAAGCATCGGCGCAGACGACCATTGTCGCAATTGTCCGACAAAATGGGGCTTTCATTGTTCGCAGGTTATCGAGTAACGTGCACGCTATTCTAGGTTAAACGATTCAGCAGGCGATTTTTCTGCCGTGGCCTTCGCCTGCGCCCGGCCCTGCGACGTGTCGGGTGCTGCTAAATTCACAACAATACCTCGGCGCCGGCCCGGCGCTGCAAAGGAGAGGTTCATGCTCGAGCTCACCATAGAGCAGATTTCCATGGGCCAGTCGGCCGTGGACAAGACTGCCGCGCTGCAGCTGCTGGCCGAGCGCCTGGTGGCCGACGGGCTGGTGGCCGAGGGCTACCTGGCCGGGCTGCAGGCGCGTGAAGCCCAGGGCTCGACCTTTCTCGGCCAGGGCATCGCCATCCCCCACGGTACCCCGCAGACCCGCGAGCTGGTGCATGCCACCGGCGTGCGCCTGTTGCAGTTCCCCGAGGGCGTGGACTGGGGCGACGGGCAGATCGTGTACCTGGCCATCGGCATCGCCGCGCGCTCCGACGAGCACCTGCGCCTGCTGCAATTGCTCACCCGCGCGCTGGGCGAGACCGACCTGGCCCAGGCGCTGCGCCGGGCCGGCAGCGCCGAGGCGTTGCTCAAACTGCTGCAGGGGGCGCCGCAGGAGCTGGCACTGGATGCACAGATGATCGGCCTGGGTGTGCCCGCCGAGGATTTCGAAGAGCTGGTATGGCGTGGCGCCCGCCTGCTGCGCCGCGCCGATTGCGCCGGCAATGGCTTTGCCGCCGTGCTGCAGCAGGTCGAGGCGCTACCCCTGGGCGATGGCCTGTGGTGGCTGCACAGCGAGCAGACCGTGCGCAAGCCGGGCCTGGCGTTCGTCACCCCGCAGCAGCCGCTGCGCTACCTGGGCCAGCCGCTCAACGGCCTGTTCTGCCTGGCCAGCCTGGGCGCGGCGCATCAGGCCCTGCTCGAACGCTTGTGTACCCTGCTGATCGAAGGTCGGGCGCAGGAGCTGTTTCGCGCTACCAGCAGCCGTGCGGTGCTGGAGGTGCTGGGCGGCGAGCTGCCGGCCGACTGGCCCAGCGTTCGCGTCGGCCTGGCCAATGCCCACGGCCTGCATGCGCGCCCGGCCAAGGAGCTGGCGCAACTGGCCAAGGCCTTCGAGGGCGAGGTGCGCGTGCGCGTGGTCGACAGCGGCGAGGCCGCCGTGTCGGTCAAGAGCCTGAGCAAGTTGTTGAGCCTGGGCGCACGCCGTGGCCAGGTACTGGAGTTCATCGCCGAGCCTAGGGTGGCCGACAGCGCGCTGCCGGCGTTGCTGGCGGCGGTGCAGGCCGGCCTGGGCGAAGCGGTCGAGGCGCTGGCGCCGGTGAGCGAGGTAGCGGCGCCCCAGGTGCTCGAGCCGGTGCTGAGCGCGCCGCTGCCGGGCACGCAGGTCCAGGGCGTGGCCGCATCGCCGGGCATCGCCTGCGGCCCGGCGCATGTGCAGGTGCTGCGCCATTTCGACTACCCGCTGCGGGGCGAGTCGCCGGTGATCGAGCGCGACCGCCTGCAACGTGCCCTGGCCGCCGTGGCCAGTGAGCTCGAAGCGCTGATCCGGCGCAGCCCGGCCAAGGCCATCCGCGAGATCTTCGTCACTCACCAGGAAATGCTCAGCGACCCGGGGCTGGGCGATGAAGTCGAGCTGCGTCTGCTTCAGGGCGAAAGCGCCCCAGCGGCCTGGATGACCGTGATCGAGGCCGCAGCGCGGCAGCAGGAGGCCTTGCACGACGCCCTGCTGGCCGAACGCGCCGCCGACCTGCGCGACGTGGGCCGCCGTGTGCTGGCCACCCTGTGCGGGGCCGCCGAGGTGGCGGAGCCGCAACAGCCCTATGTGCTGGTGATGGACGAAGTCGGCCCGTCCGATGTGGCGCGCCTCGACCCGGCGCGGGTGGCCGGGATTCTCACCGCACGCGGTGGCGCCACCGCGCACAGCGCGATCGTGGCGCGGGCATTGGGCATCCCGGCGGTGGTGGGGGCCGGCGCGGCGGTGCTGCTGATCGCCGCCGGCACCGAGCTGTTGCTGGACGGCCAGCGTGGGCGTCTGACCGTGGCCCCGGCGGCGGATGAGCTGCAGCGCGCCCTGGCCGAGCGCGAGCAGCGCGAACAGCGCCTGCAGGCGGCCCGGGCGCGTCGCCTGGAACCTGCCGTGACCCGCGACGGCCATGCCGTGGAAGTGTTCGCCAACATCGGTGAAAGCGCGGGTATCGAACAGGTGATCGACCTGGGCGCGGAAGGCATCGGCCTGCTGCGCACCGAGCTGATCTTCATGGCCCATCCACAGGTGCCCGACGAGGCCACCCAGGAAGCCGAGTACCGCCGTGTGCTCGACGGCCTGCAGGGCCGGCCGCTGGTGGTGCGCACCCTGGATGTGGGCGGCGACAAGCCGTTGCCCTACTGGCCCATCGCCAAGGAGGAAAACCCGTTTCTGGGGGTACGCGGCATTCGCCTGACCCTGCAACGGCCGCAGGTCATGGAAAGCCAGTTGCGCGCCCTGTTGCGCGCGGCGGGCGAGCGACCGCTGCGCATCATGTTCCCGATGGTCGGGCAGGTGGAGGAGTGGCGCCAGGCCCGAGCAATGGTCGAGCGCCTGCGCCAGGAGATACCGGTCGGCGACCTGCAGGTGGGCATCATGATCGAGGTGCCTTCGGCCGCGCTGCTGGCACCGGTGCTGGCGCCGGAGGTGGACTTCTTCAGCGTCGGCACCAACGACCTGACCCAGTACACCCTGGCCATCGACCGCGGCCACCCGAGCCTGTCGGCCCAGGCCGATGGCCTGCACCCGGCGGTGCTGCAGCTGATCGACATCACCGTGCGCGCCGCGCATGCCCACGGCAAGTGGGTGGGCATCTGCGGGGAACTGGCCGCCGACCCTCAGGCGGTGGCGGTGCTGGTGGGGCTGGGCGTGGATGAACTGAGCGTGGCGGCGCGCAGCATTGCCGAGGTCAAGGCGGTGGTGCGCGAACTGAATTTTGAACAGGCCCGGCAACTGGCGCGTGATGCGCTGGTGCAGGGCAGTGCCGCCGATGTGCGCGCACGGGTGGAGATGCATTGATGGCACGGATACTCACACTGACCCTCAACCCGGCGCTGGACCTCACCGTCAGCCTCGCCACCCTGCAGCCCGGCGCGGTCAACCGCAGCCACGCGCAGCACAGCCACGCGGCGGGCAAGGGCCTGAACGTGGCGCAGGTGCTGGCCGACCTGGGGCATTCGGTGACGGTGGGCGGCTTCCTGGGCCAGGACAACCTGCAGCCCTTCGAGGCCCTGATGGCCCGTCGCGGCTTTGCCGATTGCTTCGTGCGGGTGCCCGGCGAAACCCGCAGCAATCTCAAGCTGGTGGAGGGCGATGGCCGGGTCACCGATATCAACGGCGTGGGCCCGCAGGTCGACGAAAACGCCCAGGGCGAGCTGCTGGCACGCCTGCAGCACCTGGCCAGCGGGCATGACGCGGTGGTGGTGGCCGGCAGCCTGCCGCCGGGTGTGAGCCCGCAGTGGCTGCAGATGCTGCTGGCGTGGTTCAAGTCGCTGGGCCTGAAGGTGATCCTGGACAGCAGTGGTGCGGCCTTGATCGCCGGGCTCAAGAGCGCGCCGTGGCTGGTCAAGCCCAATACCGACGAACTGGCCGAAGCGCTGGGCCGCCCGCTGCACAGCATTGCCGAGCAGCAGGCCGCTGCCCGCCAGTTGATCGACCAGGGCGTCGAGCATGTGGTGGTGTCCCAGGGCGAGCAGGGGGTGATCTGGTTCCGGCGCGACGGCGCCCTGCAGGCGCTGCCGCCCCAGGTGGTGGTGGCCAGCACGGTGGGCGCGGGCGATTCGTTGCTGGCCGGCATGCTGCACGGCCTGCTCAATGCCGAGCCTGCCGCGCAGACCTTGCGCCGTGCCACCGCGATTGCCGCCCAGGCCGTGACCCAGATCGGCTTCGGCATCGGCGACCGCGTGCAACTGGCGCAGCTCGAAGATGCCGTCCGGGTGCAGATTCCCCACGCTCGACAAGAGGGTGAACAATGAAGATCGCCATCGTCACCGCCTGCCCCAACGGCCAGGTGTCCAGCCTGCTCAGCGCGCGCCTGCTGGATGCGGCCGCGCAGCGCCAGGGCTGGAGCACCAGTGTCGAGGTGCACGATCCCGACCATCCCGAGCGCCAGCTTTCGCCGGCAGTGATCGCCGCCGCCGACTGGGTGCTGGTGATCAGCACCGGCCCGTTCGACCTGCAGCGCTTTGCCGGCAAGCGCCTGTTCCAGAGCACTCCGGCCCAGGCCCTGCAGGATGTGGAGAGCTTTCTGCGCCTGGCCGCCGAACAGGCCCAGGTGCACCACCCCGAAGCCGTGGCGCCTGCGCCGGCCGCAGCGGGGGCGGTGAAGAAGATCGTTGCGGTCACTGCCTGCCCCACCGGGGTGGCGCACACCTTCATGGCCGCCGAAGCCTTGCAGCAGGCGGCGCGGCAACTGGGTTATCAACTGGCCGTCGAAACCCAGGGCTCGGTGGGGGCACGCACCCCGCTGAGCGCCGCGGCCATCGCCGAAGCCGACGTGGTACTGCTGGCCGCCGATATCGAAGTGCCCACCGAGCGCTTCGCCGGCAAGCGCATCTACCGCTGTGGCACCGGCGTGGCCCTCAAGCAGGCCCAGGCCACCTTGAACAAGGCGCTGGCCGAAGGTCGCGAAGAGCGTGCCGCCGGCAGCGCCGGCACCGCACCTGCACGCAGTGAAAGGGCTGGGGTGTACAAGCACCTGCTGACTGGGGTGTCGTTCATGTTGCCGATGGTGGTGGCAGGCGGGTTGCTGATCGCCCTGGCATACATGTTCGGGCTCGATGCCTACAAGGAGCCGGGCACCCTGGCCGCCGCCCTGCGCCAGATCGGCGAAGACGCCGCATTCAAGCTGATGGTGCCGCTGCTGGCCGGCTACATCGCCTATTCGATTGCCGACCGCCCGGGCCTGGCGCCGGGCATGATCGGCGGGCTGCTCGCCAGTTCGCTGGGCGCCGGCTTCATCGGCGGCATCGTCGCAGGCTTCGTGGCCGGCTACGCGGCCAAGGCGATCAGCCACTGGGTCCGCCTGCCCAGCAGCCTGGAGAGTCTCAAGCCGATCCTGATCATCCCGCTGCTGGCCAGCCTGTTCACCGGCCTGGTGATGATCTACGTGGTGGGCAAGCCGGTGGCCGGCATGCTCGATGGCCTGACGCATTTTCTCGACAGCATGGGCACTGCCAACGCGGTGCTGCTGGGCATACTGCTCGGCGCCATGATGTGCGTGGACCTGGGCGGGCCGGTGAACAAGGCCGCCTATGCCTTCTCGGTGGGCCTGCTGGCCAACCAGAGCATGGCGCCGATGGCCGCGACCATGGCCGCCGGCATGGTGCCGCCGATCGGCCTGGGCATCGCCACCTTCCTGGCGCGACGCAAGTTTGCCCAGAGCGAGCGCGAGGCCGGCAAGGCGGCGCTGGTGCTGGGCATGTGCTTCATTTCGGAGGGGGCGATCCCGTTCGCGGCCAAGGACCCGCTGCGGGTGATCCCCGCCAGCGTGGTCGGCGGCGCACTGGCCGGCGCGCTGTCGATGTATTTCGGTTGCAAGCTGATGTCGCCCCACGGCGGGCTGTTCGTGATGCTGATTCCCAACGCGATCAACCACGCCCTGCTGTACCTGCTGGCCATCGCCGCCGGCAGCCTGCTGACCGCTGTGGTGTACGCGGTGCTCAAGCGCAGGGACGTGGCCGAGCTGGCACTGGAGCCGGCCAAGGCCTGATCAGGGGCGAGGGCGCGGGTGCTTCTTGCGCAGCGGTTCGAGCAGGTCGGCCAGGCCGTTGTGGTCGACCTCGTGCATCAGCGCCAGCAGCCCGCCCAGTTCGCCCTTGGGAAAGCCCTGGCGGGCGAACCAGTTGAGGTAGTGGCCGGGCAGGTCGGCGATCAGCCGGCCCTGGTACTTGCCATAGGGCATTTCGCGGGTGACCAGCAGTTCGAGTGTCTCGGGAGTCATGGGCTCGGCGCAGCAGTGCAGGAAAGGCCCCGACAATACATGCAATCTGCACGAGACCAAAGGTCCGTTCATGCAAAACGCTGCTTGGGGAAGGTTCAAAATTTTTATAAATCGTTGATTTATAAAGATTTAATTTTTATCGAAAAGCTGGCATGAACACTGCTCCTGTACTACGCAACCACCCTCATGCAAAGGAGCACTGTCATGACCAACGTGAACAAAGACGTTATTTCGGTTCTGAACAACCTCATCGAGTACAGCAAGGATGGCGAGAAGGGCTTCAAGACTTCTGCCGAGGATGCCAAGAACCCGGACCTGAAGGCGTTCTTCCTGCAGCGTGAAGGCGAATGCCGTAGCGCCGCCGCAGATCTGCAGCAGCACGTGCGTTCCCTGGGCGGCGACCCGGAAACCACCACCAGCCTCAGCGGTGACATGCACCGCGCCTGGGTCAACCTCAAGTCCTCGCTGACCAGCAACGACGACAAGGCGGTGCTGGAAGAAGTGGAGCGCGGTGAAGACCACGCCCTCAAAGCCTACAAGGATGCCCTGGAAAAACTGGCCAAGCTGAATGTACCGGCAAGTGACCCGGCATATGCCCTGGTCGAGCGCCAGTACCATGGCGTGCAGCGCAACCATGACCAGGTCAAGGTGCTGCGCGACGCGGCCCGCGCACGTTCCTAACCGGCGTACACCTCTACCCGGTTGCGCCCGTTGCGCTTGGCGCAATACAGCGCATCGTCCGCACAGCCCAGCAAGGTCGAAAGATCCTGCTGGGCTTCTGGCGTCTGCAGGCCCACGCCAATGCTGACGGTCACCGGGTGCTGGTCGTCGCCGAACGGCGGCAGTGCCTCGACGCTGCTGCGGATACGTTCGGCCAGGGTCAGCACGCCGTTGAGGTCGGTCTCGGGCACGATCACCAGAAATTCCTCCCCGCCATATCGCGCGGCCAGGTCCGCCGGGCGGCGAATGCTGTGCGCGATCGTCGTCGCCACCTGGCGTAGCGCTTCGTCTCCGCCTTGGTGACCGTGGCGTTCATTGAACGCCTTGAAGTGGTCCACATCCACCATCAGTACCGCCAGCGGGCGCTGGCTGCGCTGGGCACGCGCCCATTCGCGGCGCAGTACCTGGTCGAGCTGACGGCGGTTGGCCAGCCCCGTGAGGCTATCGGTGGCTGCCAGTTCGGCCAGGCCCTGCTCGGCGCTGTGGCGCCTGCGCAATTCGCGCCCCAGCAGCAACGACAGCCAGAGGATGCCGATGCACAACAGGCCGGTAGCGATACTGACCACCAGTGCGGTGCGCCGCCACGAGCCATAGACCTCGTCGGTGGACAAGGCCACCACCACCAGCAGCGGCAGGTCGTCCACCCGTGAAAAGGTGTACAGGCGATGCTTGCCGTCCAGGCTCGAGCGCGCGGTGAAGCTGCCGTTGCCCTGGGCCATTGCGCGCTTGAAGTTGGGCTGCTCGGACAGGTCGGCGCCGATCAGCGGGTCGCTGGGCAGCGAAGGGTGGCGGGCGAGCATCACGCCGTCGCTGTTGAACAGGTTGACGCTGCTGTCGCGGCCGATGTCCAGGCGCTGGAACAGCTCGCTGAAGTAGGCCAGGCGCAGGGCGCCTGACGCGATACCGGCGAAGGCCCCATCGGCATCGTTGATGCGCCGGCTGAAACTGATGCACCAGTCCAGCTCGCCCAGGCGTGCCTTGAATGGCGGGCTGATGACCAGGCCCAGGCCCGGGTTGTCGCGATGGGCCTGGAACACCCTGCTGTCGGCAAAGTTGGCGCTGCGTGGCACCACGCTGGTGGAGTCGGCCGCCACGTTGCCGTTGCGGTCCAGCCACAGGATGTCGCCGCGTAACGGCACGGTGAAGGCCTGGTTGAACAGCAATTGCTGGCGCAGCGGCGCGGCCACGCTGGCCAGCTCAGGGCGCTGGATGGCCCAGATCAGTCCGTGCAGCGACAGGTCGTAGAGCTCGACGTTGCGCACGATGTCGGTATCGATCAACTGCACGATATTGCTGGCCGAGCGTGCGGCCGCCTGGCCCACGTTGGCTTTTTCGCGTACCAGCAGGAAGGTCACGATGGTGATGATGGCCAGAACCGCCAGGCAACTGCCCAGGTTAAGGATCAACTCCGGATGAGTCCTGTACAGGGTCGGGCGCTGGGGCGGAAGGCGCGAAGGCATGATGGAGGTGATTCGTACCGCTGTCGTTGAAAGGGCAGGTGCGAGGCGGCGGTATTCTAGGCGGGTGCAGATTGTCGGACAAGCTGTTGCTGGTGCCGATTGATGTACGGCATCTTGGGGCTATTTGCAGGAAAAGAGCCTGCATCCTGCAAGCTCTTTGGCGCATGGCGGTGGGATCAGAAGACGTTGAGCGGGTATTCGACGATCACGCGGTATTCGTCCACATCGTTGTCGACCTGGGCGTAGCCCTGGCTGCCACGGTGCGAGGCCCAGCGCAGCAGTACGCTGAGGTCCTTGAGGGAACCTTGCTGGAACACGTAGGCCAGGTCCATGTCGCGTTCCCAGTGGCGGGCATTGTCACCGTCGGCGCTGTACCAGTTGCTGTAGCCGGCGCTGGCCGGGTCGACCTTGCTCAGGTCCAGCTTGCCGCGCGAGTACGACACGGCGGTTGTCAGGCCGGGCATGCCGACGCCGGCGAAGTCATAGGCGTACTTGAGTTTCCACGAACGCTCGCCAGGCCCGTTGAAGTCCGAGTACATCTGCGAGTTGTCCAGGTACACGCTGTCGCCCAGGGTGATGTAGTCGAACGGCGTGTTGCCGTTGACCCGCTGGTACACCGCAGTGACGGTGTGGTTACCCACGCCGAGCGCCAGGTGCAGGCTGTAGGTGTTGTTGTCGATGCTGCCCAGCAGCGCATCGCCGGTGTCCTGGGTGTGGTAGTAGTGCAGGCCGGGGTTGAGGCTGACGCCGTCGGCGAGCTGCCAGGTGTAGTCCAGGTCCAGGTAGTACTGGTTCCACACGTCCTTGAGTTCGGCGGCGTACAGGCTGCTGGTAAAACCTTCGACCGGTGCCCAGGCTGCGCCGGCCCAGTTCAGGTGACGGCTTTCGCGGTCATCTGGCAGGTTGCCGTAGGTAGCGCCGATGCGCTTGTGGCCGCTCTGGTTGTAGAGCTTGGTGAAGCTGGCCTGGCCGCCTTCCAGTTGCAGCCCGTCGATGCTGTTGTTGGTCAGGCTGACGCCGCGGAAGGTCTGCGGCAGCATGCGCGTCTCGCCACCGGCGATCACCGGGTTGGTCAGGAACAGGTCGCCGGCACGCAGTACGGTGTCGAAGGCCTTGAGCTTGATGGCAGCGCCGGCATTGGAGAACGAATCCGGGGCCTTGCCCAGTTCGCCATCGTCCTTGTAGTGGTAGGGCAGGATGCTCGAACCCGCCGTACCGCCACCGCCGTCCAGCTTGAGGCCGAGCATGGCATGGGCATCCAGACCAAAGCCCACGGTGCCCTGGGTGAACCCGGACTCGAACTTGCCGATGAAGCCCTGGCCCCATTCACGGTTGTCGTGGTTGCCGCGCTGCAGCTGGTTGCGGTTGAGGTAGTAGTTGCGGCTGAGCACGTCGAGGTGCGCACCTTCGACGAAGCCTTCGGCCTCGTCGGCCTGGGCGTGCAGGGGCATCGTTGCAGCCAGCGCAACGAACAGCGGGGTCAAGCGAAACGCGTGGATCACCGGTGTGGACTCCTTGAGGTGAGGGATGCAGCTTTTTATTGTGCGAAGCGGTGTTTTCTTGTGAGGACACATCTCTGGCCGCAGAACCTTTTGCCCAGGCCAAAAAAAAGCCGCTGATAGCAGCGGCTTTGAAAGACGGCCACGCAGGCGAACACGTCGCCAGCGCAGCAGTCGAGGGAATAGGAGAGAGGCAGAGGCAGCGTATCAGCTGTCTTTGTCGGCACTCGCAGAACCTTTGGACGCGGTCTGCTCCAGGTTTTTGGCGTGGTCCTGCTGCTGGGCGAGGGCTTCGCGGCCTTGCTGCGCGGCAGCGGCGCGGGCGGCATACTGCGCCACGAAAGCAGGGGACTCCTCGGCCATGGCCAGGGGCGAGAGCAATACGGACGACAGGACGAAAATACTGGCAATACCCATACTGTTGGACATTTGAAGCTACCTTCTTGCATAGCAAGCTATCTATTTGGTGTGGGTACGATAGTCCTCGGTGGGGGGTTGAAACAGAGGGGATTGGGCAATGCACTGTTGCATTCCGGGCAACAGTCGAGCAAAGCGTTTAGCCCATCGCGGGTCAAGCCCGCTCCCACAGGGTGTTCGCTGGCCCTTGTGGGAGCGGGCTTGACCCGCGATGGGGGCTTCAGGCCGGCAACAGAATCCCGAAGGTATTGGCCCCCGCCTGGCTGCGGGCAAACACGCTGCCACCATGCATCAGCGCAATCGCCTTGACGATCGCCAGCCCCAGCCCATGGTTGCCCACGGCGCTGTTGCTGCGCGCGGCATCCACCCGGTAGAAGCGCTCGAACAGGCGAGGCAGGTGCACGGCCTCGATGGCCGGGCCCGGGTTGCTCACGGCAATGCATACCTGCTCGCCCTGACGCTCGATATGCACCTGGATCACCTGCTGGCGGGCCGTGTGCTGCACCGCATTGTTGAGCAGGTTGATCAGCGCCCGGCGCAACTGCGCCTTCTCGATGCGCGCCCGTGCATCGCCGCTGACCTGCACCCGTACCTGGGCGTCCTCGAGGATGTAGTCCAGGTAGTCCAGGGTGGTCGCCACTTCCTCGGCCAGCGAGCTGCTGGTCAGCGCTGTGGCCTTGTTGCCCTGGTCGGCACTGGCCAGGAACAGCATGTCGTTGACGATGCTGCGCAGCCGCTCCAGTTCCTCCAGGTTCGATTGCAGTACCTCGAAGTAATGTTCGGCGCTGCGACCGCGGGTCAGCGCCACCTGGGTCTGGCCGATCAGGTTGGTCAGGGGCGAGCGCAGCTCATGGGCCACGTCGGCATTGAACCCCTCCAGGCGTGAATAGGCCTGCTCGACCCGCTCCAGGGTGGCATTGAAGGTGCCGGCGAACTGTTGCAGCTCTGGCGGCAGGTCGGCCGCATACAGGCGTGCGCTCAGGTGCGGTGGCGCCAGTTGCTGGGCCTCGGCCGACAGCGCCCGCAGCGGGCGCAGGCCGATGCGCGCGGCCCAGTAGCCCAGGGCCGAGGCCAGCAGCACGCCGATCACCGCCAGGCTGATCAATGCCCCCAGCAGGGTGTGCTGGGTGTGCCAGAAGGTTTCGGTATCGATGCCGAGCAGAAAGCGCAGGGCAGGGCGCCGGTCCAGCGCCGGCAGCTCGCTCACCAGCACCTTGTACGGGTACGGCCGGCCCTCCAGCTGCAGGTCGCGCATGCCCAGCGGGCCGGCGGCAAAGTCGCGTATCGCGGCGTCGGGCTGGCCGTACTCGTAGTGCGCGTCGCCACTTACCACCCAGAAGCGGATACGCCGGTCTTCCTCGCTCAGCAGGTTGAGCTTGTTGGTGATCTTGGCCCAGTGCTCCCGGGTGCCATAGCGGGTCAGCGCCGATTCCAGCACGCTGTAGCGGGCGTCCAGTTCGGCCTCCGGCAGCAGGTCGAGGCTGCGGTCGACCTGTTTGTACAGGGCACCGCCGATCAGCAGGAACACGCCCAGCGCCACCAGGCTGAACAGCAGGCTCAGGCGCAGGGCGATGGAGTTAGTGCGCACGGCTTTCCAGTACATAGCCCATGCCTCGGATGGTGTGCAGCAGCTTGGTCTCGAACGGGCCGTCGAGCTTGGCGCGCAGGCGCTTGATGGCGACCTCCACCACGTTGGCGTCGCTGTCGAAGTTGATGTCCCACACCAGCTCGGCAATCGCGGTCTTGGACAGGATCTCGCCCTGGCGGCGCGCCAGCACGCTGAGCAGCGAGAACTCCTTGGCGGTCAGTTCCAGGCGCTGGCCGGCGCGGCTGGCCTTGCGGCTGATCAGGTCCACCCACAGGTCCGCGACCTGGATCTGCACCGGCTCGTGCCCGCCGCTGCGGCGGGTCAGCGCCTGCAGGCGCGCCACCAGTTCGAGGAACGAGAACGGCTTGCCCAGGTAGTCGTCGGCGCCTTCGCGCAGGCCGCGGATGCGGTCTTCGACGCGCTCGCGGGCGGTGAGCATGATCACCGGCGTCTGCTTGCGTGCACGCAGGGCGCGCAGTACGCCGTAGCCATCCAGGCCCGGCAGCATCACGTCGAGCACGATCACCGAGTAGTCGCCCTCGAGGGCCAGGTGCAGGCCCTCGATGCCGTCCGGGGCGAGGTCCACGGTAAAGCCTTGTTCGGTGAGGCCGCGATGCAGGTAGTCGGCGGTCTTCTGTTCGTCTTCGATAATCAGCACGCGCATGGTCGGCTCTCAGTTCTCGATCGGCCGGGCCGCCGGCAGGTCGTTGCGGCGGCGGTGGAACAGGCGCTCCAGGGCCAAGTATATGACCGGCGTGGTGAACAGTGTCAGCGCCTGGCTGACCAGCAGCCCGCCCACCACCGCGATGCCCAGCGGCTGGCGCAGCTCGGCCCCGGCCCCGGCGCCGAGCATCAGTGGCACCGCGCCCAGCAGGGCGGCCAGGGTGGTCATGATGATCGGACGAAAGCGCGTCAGGCACGCCTCGTGGATCGCCGCCTCTGGCGCAAGCCCGCGCTGGCGCTGGGCCTCCAGGGCAAAGTCGATGAGCAGGATGCCGTTCTTCTTGACGATGCCGATCAGCAGCACCACGCCGATCAGGCCCATGATGGTGAAGTCCTGGCCCATCAGCCACAGCAGCGCCAGTGCGCCAAGGCCCGCCGAGGGCAGGGTGGAGATGATGGTCAGCGGGTGCACGAAGCTCTCGTAGAGCACCCCCAGAATGATGTACACCGCCACCAGCGCGGCCAGGATCAACCACGGCTGGCTCGACAGCGAACTCTGGAAGGCCTGGGCCGCGCCCTGGAAGGTGCCGATGATCGAGGCCGGCATGCCCAGCTCGCGCTGGGTGCGTTCGAGGATGCTCACCGCATCGCCCAGGGCTACCCCCGGTGCCAGGTTGAACGACAGGTTGGCGGCCGGGAACAGCCCGTCGTGGCTGATCGACAGCGGCCCGGTGCTGGGCGCCGCGACCTTGGCCAGCGCCGCCAGCGGCACCATCTCGCCACTGAGGGGCGAGCGCAGGTAGAAGTAGGCCAGGCTCTCGGCCTTGCCACGCTGGCGTGCATCGATTTCCAGGATCACCTTGTACTGGTTGGTCTCGGTCTGGAACTCGCTGATCTGACGCTGGCCGAAGGCGTCGTACAGCGCCTGGTCGACGTCGGCGGTGGTCAGGCCGAAACGCGCGGCGGCCTGGCGGTCGATGTCGATGCGGGTCACGCTGGCGCCCAGCTGCAGGTCGTTGGACAGGTCGCGGAACGCCGGGTTGGCGTGCAGGCGTTCGGTCAGGCGCTGGGTCCACAGGTTGAGCGCCGGGCCGTCGTTGCTCTTGAGCACGTACTGGTACTGGCTGCGGCTGGGCCCGGAGCTGAGGTTGATGTCCTGCCCGGCCCGCAGGTACAGCACCAGGCCCGGCACCTGGGCGGCCTTGGGGCGCAGCCGGTCGATGAACTCGCTGGCCGACACGTCGCGCTGGGCAGGGTCCTTGAGGGCGATCCAGAAGCGCCCGTTGGCGATGGTCTGGTTGCTGCCGGTAACCCCCACCGAGTGCGAGAACGCGCGTACCGCAGGGTCGGCCTCGATGATCTTCGCCAGCGCCTGGTGCTTGCGCACCATGTCCGGGTACGACACGTCGGCCGCGGCCTCGGTGGTGCCGAGGATGAAGCCGGTGTCCTGCACCGGAAAGAAGCCCTTGGGAATGGCCACGTAGCCGCCGATGGCCAGGGCCAGGGTCACGAAGAACAGCCCGAGCATCAGCCGCTGGTGCGCCAGGGCCCTGACCAGCAGCCGATCGTAACCGGCCACCAGGCGCTCGCCGAAGGTCGGCGCGGCGTGCTCGGGGTGTTGCGGGCGGCGCATGAACAGCGCGCACAGGGTCGGCGCCAGGGTCAGCGAGACCACCACCGAAATCAGGATGGTGGAGGTGGCGGTGAGGGCGAACTCCTTGAACAGCCGCCCCACCACGCCCCCCATGAACAGCAGCGGGATGAACGCGGCCACCAGCGAGAAGCTGATCGAGACCACGGTGAAGCCGATCTCGCCGGCGCCCTTGAGGGCAGCCGTGCGGCTGTCGTCGCCGGCCTCCAGGTGCCGGTGGATGTTTTCCACCACCACGATGGCATCGTCCACCACAAACCCCACGGCGATGACGATGGCCACCAGGGTCAGGTTGTTCAGGCTGAAGCCGAACAGGTACATCAGCGCGAAGCTGGCCACCAGCGATACCCCCAGCACGCTGGAGACGATCAGCGTGGCCGACCACTGGCGCAGGAACAGCGCCATGACCGCGATCACCAGCAGCACGGCGATCAGCAGGGTGATCTCCACCTCGTGCAGCGAGGCGCGGATGGTCTGGGTGCGGTCGCTGAGCACCGACACCTGCACCGATGCCGGGAGCATTTCCTCCAGGTGCGGCAGCGCCTGCATGACCCGGTCCACGGTGTCGACGATGTTGGCCCCGGGCTGGCGGAACACCACCAGGTTGAGGCCTTCCTGGTCGCCGGACCAGGCTTTGACATAGGCGTTTTCGGCGCCGTTGATGACCGTGGCCACGTCCTTGAGGTGTACCGGGGCGCCGTCGCGGTAGGCGACGATGAGCTGGGCGTATTCATCGGGGTGGAACAGCTGGTCGTTGGTGGCCAGGGTCGACACGCTGCTGTCGCCGTACAGCGCGCCCTTGGCCAGGTTGAGGCTGGTCTGCTGGATGGCCTGGCGCAGGTCGGCCAGGGTCAGGCCGATGGCGGCGAGTTTTTCCGGCTGGGCCTGCACGCGAATCGCCGGGCGCTGCTGGCCGGTGATGTTGACCAGCCCGACCCCGTCGATCTGGCTCAGCTGGCGTGCCAGCAGGGTTTCGGCGTAGTCGCTCAGTTCGTTGGCCGGCATCTGCGCGGAGCTGACGGTCATGATCAGCACCGGGCTGTCGGCCGGGTTGACCTTGCGCCAGGTGGGCAGGCTCGGCATGTCCTGGGGCAGGCGCGAGGAGGCGGTGTTGATCGCGGCCTGGACTTCCTGGGCGGCGGTGTCGATGTTCTTGTCGAGGGTGAACTGCAGGATCAGGCTGGTGGAGCCCAGTGCGCTGCTGGAGGTCATCTGGGTCATGCCGGGGATGGCGCTGAACTGCACCTCCAGCGGGGTGGCCACCGACGAGGCCATGGTCTCGGGGCTGGCGCCGGGCAGCTGCGCGCTGACCTGAATGGTGGGGAAGTCCGCCTCGGGCAGCGGTGCCACCGGCAACTGCGGGAACGCCACCACGCCCAGCAGCACCAGGGCGAAGGTCAGCAGCAGGGTGGCCACCGGGCGGTCGATGCACCACGCACTGATCGAGCTGCGCCCGCTCATGGCTGCACACCGCTGCCGGCAACATCGTCGCCGACGGGCGCGGCGGGCGGGGCTGCCAGCACCTCGACCCGGGCGCCGGGCCTGAGCCGCGACTGCCCGTCGGCCACCAGCGTGTCGTTGACCGCTACGCCGCTGATCACGTTGAGGTTGCTATCCTGATACAGCACCTTGACCGGCACCACCGCAACCTTGTCGTCCTCGACGCGGTACACGAAGTGCTGGTCGATGCCCCGCTGCACCACACCGGGGGGCACCACCAGCGCATCGCGCTGGATGCTGGTCTGGATCTTCAGGCTCACCAGTTGCCCCGGCCACAGGCGGGCCTGGGCATTGTCGAACGCGGCCTTGGCGCGCAGGGTGCCGGTGTTGGCGGCGATCTGGTTGTCGATCAGGCTCAGGTGCCCTTCACCCAGCAGCAGGCCGCCGCTGTCGCCGTTGCCTTCGAGGTAGGCACGGATCGGCGCCGGGGGTTCGGCGGCCACCAGCCCCTGCAGGGTCGGCAGCCATTGCTGCGGCACGGCGAACTCCACCGCGATGGGGTCGATCTGGGTCACGCTGAACAGGCCCTGGGCGTCGCTGGTGCGCACCAGGTTGCCTTCGTCGATGTTGCGAATGCCCACCCGTCCGGTGACCGGCGAGCGGATCTGGGTGTACGACAACTGCACCTTGGCCGCTGCGATCGCTGCCTGGTTGCCGAGGATGCTTGCCTTGAGCTGGTTGACCAGCGCCTGCTGCTGGTCGAGGGTCTGGCGCGAGATGCCGTTGTCTTCGCTGAGCAGGCGGTAGCGCCTGAGGTCGACCTCGGCCACCTGCTGCTGGGCCTGGCTCTGGCCCAGTTGCGCCTGGGCCTGCTCGAGGCTGGCGCGGATGCTGCGGTCATCCAGGGTGGCCAGCAGGTCGCCGGCCTGCACCGACTGGCCCTCCTTGACCAGGATCCGGGTCAGCACGCCCTCCACCTGGGGGCGGATCTGCACGCTGTGCAGCGACTGCACCGCGCCGATGGCGCTGAGGTAGTGCGGCACATCCTGCTGCTGCACCTGGATCACACTGACCGGGGTGGCCAAGGGCATGGCCGGTTGGCTGGCCGTGTGGCGACCGAAAGTCAGGTACAGCGCCAGGCCCAGCAGCAACGCTATCAGGCCGAAAAAAAACACTCGAGAGCTGGAAATTCGCATGCGTGCACGGCGCCAGGGCAGAAAAAGGAGGGCTGTCAGTAGGTTATAGCTGCTACTGGGGGTCAGCAGTGTGACGCCCACCTGTCAGCGCTGTCAGCTGGCAGATGGCCAAGTGCCAATAGTCTGCGCTGGATCAAGGTTTTACTAAATGTTGCCCCGTAGAGTCTCTCGCCCTGCCGCCCCTCCACCTATAAAAACGCGAGCGCTTTCGATGAAGAGCAATCTGCCTGTGACCGGCCGCAATGTAGATTACCCCGGTGACGCGAATATCCTTTCCACCACCGATCTGACCAGCGCCATTACCTATGCCAACGAGGATTTTCTCAAGGTCAGCGGGTTCGAGCGCGACGAGCTGATTGGCCAGTTGCACCATGTGGTACGCCATCCCGACATGCCTTCCCAGGCCTTTGCGCAGATGTGGCAGACCCTCAAGGCCGGCCGCTCGTGGATGGGGCTGGTGAAGAACCGCTGCAAGAATGGCGACCATTACTGGGTCAGCGCATTCGTGTCGCCGGTCACCAGCCAGGGCCAGACGGTGGAGTACCAGTCGGTGCGCACCAAGCCCACCCCGGCGCAGGTGGAGGCCGCCGAACGTTGCTATGCACGCTTGCGCCAGCAGCGCCCGTTGCCCTGGTGGCAACGCCTGCCGCGCCCTGGGCTGGCGTTGCAGCTGGGGCTGGGCACAGGCCTGGTGCTGGCAGTGGTGCTGGGCACCAGCCGCCTGCTGTTGCCGGCGCTGCCGTGGCAGTGGCTGCTGGAGCTGGTGGCCGCCGGTGGGCTCAGTGCGCTGCTGGTGTCGGTGCTGCTGCGCCCGCTGGAACAACTGCGTGTGCGGGCGCAGTCGATTGCCGACAACCCGTTGAGCCAGCAGTTGTATACCGGCAAGGCGGGCGCCGTGGGGCAGATCGAGTTCGCCCTGCTGATGCTCGAGGCGCAGATCGGGGCGGTGGTGGGGCGCATTGGCGACACCTCGCAGCGCCTGGCCGGCCACACCGCAGAGCTGGCCCAGCACCTGCAGCACAGCCACACCACCACCCTGGGCCAGCAGGGCGAGGCCGATCAGGTGGCGGCGGCAATCAACCAGATGACCACCAGCGTGGCCGAGGTGGCCAGCAATGCTCAGCAGGCTTCGGAGGCCGCCGAGCATGCCGAAGATGCCACCCAGAATGGTCATCAGCTGGTGGACCGCAGCCGCAGCAGCATCCTCGAACTGGCCAGCGCACTGAGCGCTGCCACCGAGGTTATCCACACCCTGGAAGGCCACAGCATGGAAATTTCCGGGGTGCTGTCGGTTATCCACAGTATCGCCGAGCAGACCAACCTGCTGGCACTGAACGCGGCCATCGAGGCGGCGCGGGCGGGGGATCAGGGGCGTGGCTTTGCGGTGGTCGCCGATGAGGTGCGCGGCCTGGCCAAGCGCACGGCCGAGTCCACCGGCGAAATCCAGCGCATGATCAGCGCCTTGCAGCGCGGCACCCGCGATGCGGTGCAGGCCATGCACGAGAGCCGCGAGCATGCCGGGCAGAGCGTCGAGCAGGCGCAGCAGGCGGCGGTGGCGCTGGACGGCATCAGCCAGCAGGTCAACCAGATCAGCGAGATGAGCCTGCAGATTGCTGCGGCGGTGGAGCAGCAGAGCCTGGTCAGCGAAGACATCAACCGCAACATCATCAGCATTCGCCAGGCCAGCGAAGAGAGCGTGGTGGCCGGTCAGCACGGGCATGCCAACGCCAGCGACGTGGCCGGCCTGGCCGAAGACCTCCGGCGCCTGGCCGAGGAGTTCTGGCAGCGCCGCTAGGCGCCGCTCAGAAACCGATGAAGCTGTAGTGGCCAGCCGATGTGCTGCACACCCGGGCGCCGGCCTGATGCAGTTGCTCGACCAGTGCCGGGTTTTCCACGTGCAGGGTCCAGGGCGCCAGCGCGGCGTTGCCCGGGGCATGCAGGGCGGCGTGCAGCGCCCCGGTGTCGGGCAGGTAGGCGGTGAAGCCGTTGCCCTTGAGCGCGCTGGTGGTGATGCCCAGTTGCTGGCAGATCTGCACTTTGGCGTGGATATCGTCGCGGTCGGCCTGGCGCGAGCGCTCGATCAGCTCGGCCAGTTGGCGGTCCATCAACTGGCTGCCGTGGATCAGTACCGGGCCGCGTTGCCAGGCTTCGGTCGGGCAGTCCTTGGCGTCGGGGCGCAACGGGATGTGCGGGTTGATTTCCATCGGGTAGATGCGGCACACCAGCGGCCGGCGCTCATAGATGCGGCACAGGTTGTCGGCATCCAGATTGCGGCAGGCGCCGGGGTTGAACGCGGCGAAGGTGATGGCCACGTGTGCCTGGGTACTGCCGCAGGGCACGGCGCAGGCACGGCGGGTGGCGTGCTCGCGCTGGGCGTCGGGCAGGCCCAGGCCGTTGGCCAGAAAGGCTTCCACCAGCACGATGAGCTGGCCGCCATCTGCCACCCAGTGGCGCGCTTCGTCGAGGGTCAGGGGAACGTGGTGGCCATTGCAGCATTTGCCACAGCCGGTGCAGTCGAACTGGAGTGAGGTTGCAGCGCTGGTCACGGTTTGGCGGGGGTCCATTCGGTGATGAAGGCAGTCTTGCGCTGCTTGTCGAACAGGCACAGCTCGCTGCCTTTCTGGTTCTTCATGTGCTTTTGCGGGTAGTGGCCGCTGATCAGCAGGGCACTGTAGCCGACGCGGTCGTCGAACTCGGCCGGCTTGCTGGCGGGCCGGGCATCCTTGAACTGACTGGCGGCGAGGCAGGCCCTGGTCAGGGCTTTTTCGTGGTTAGCCCAGGCTTGATCACTGGAGGCGTGGGCGCCCAGGCTGAACAGGGCCAGCAGAGTAAAGGTAAGGGTTTTCATGATGGGCGGCTCATGGGGGGCAGGCCGCTGATTATGCCAGAGCGTCGATTTTTGCAGGAGCGGGAGCGTTTCAGCGTTTGTCCGGTTTTTTTCGCCGGCAAGGCCGGCTCCTACAAGGGTACGCGGTGCCTGTAGGAGCCGGCCTTGCCGGCGAAGGGGGCCGGCTCAGCGCTCGGCGAAAGCCACCGCCCGCGCGGCCACGATCAGGCAATCGGTGAGTTCCGGCGAGGAGAACTTGGTCAGCACCGCGTTCGCCCCTGCCAGCCGGGCTTTCTCGCTGTTCATCGCACTGTCCAGCGAGGTATGCAGCAGCACATAGAGGTGCTGGAAGTCAGGCGTTTCGCGCAGCGTGCGGGTGAAGGCGTAGCCGTCCATCTCGGACATCTCGATGTCCGAGACCACCACGTTGATCTCCCGGTCGGTGCCCTGCAGCTCCAGCAGGGTGTCGATGGCATCCTTGGCGCTCTTGGCGGTGTGGCATTCCAGCCCCAGGCCGCGCAGGGTCAGCACCGACTGGTGGAGTGCCACATGGCTGTCATCGACCACCAGTATGTTGGTGGCCTGCAGAACGGCGGCGTCTTCGGGGTTCAGCTCGCTGCTGCTCACTTCACGCGGCGGCGGCGCAATGCCGTGAATGACCTTTTCGATGTCCAGCACCTGCACCAGCGTGCCGTCCACCTGGGTTACCCCGGTGATGAATGCCTTGCTGCTCGACCCGTAGGGCGGCGGCTTGATGTCGGTACTCAGGCAATGCACGATGCGGCTCACCGCCTGCACGTGCAGGCCCTGCTTGGAGCGGCTGATGTCGGTGACGATCAGGCAGCCGCCGTTGGGGTCTTCCAGCGGGCGCTCGCCGATGGCGCGCGACAGGTCGATGACCGACAGCGAGTTGCCCCGCAGGGTGGCCACGCCTTTGACGTGCGGGTGCGATTCCGGGAGCTTGGTCAGGGGCGGGCAAGGGATGATCTCGCTGACCTTGAGCAGGTTGATTGCCATCAGCTTGCCGCTGCGCAGGGTGAACAGCAGCAGCGACAGCGAGTCGGCGCGGGCATTTTGCGAGGCCATAGGCACCTTCAGGGCAAAGAGAATAAGGGATCTGCCGGGTTATCGACCCGAGCACGCCAGGCTTTAATCCGCCACTGCACTTCAGCGTAGCCCCAGTCGGCGGGCCAGGCGGCTGAGGTTGGCGCGGTCCAGGCCCAGCTCGCGCGCGGCACTGGCCCAGTTGTGCTGGTGGCGCTCCAGGCAAGCCTCGATCAGCTGGCGCTGGTACAGGTCCAGGGCCTGGCGCAGGTCGGTGCCGGGCGGTGGTGGCAGTGGCGCCGCCACGCTGGGCGCTGCCCCCGGGCCGGCGCCGGGCAGGTCGAAGTCGCGGGCCTCCAGGGTCAGGATTTTCGGCCGCTCGGGGTGCTGGCCCAGCGCCTTGAGCGACGAGCGGCCGATCAGGTGCTCCAGTTCGCGCACATTGCCCGGCCAGTCGTACGCCAGCAGCGCGGCCTGGGCATCGCTGCTCAGGCGCAGGCTGTTCAGGCCCATGCGCGAGCGGTTCTGCTCCAGGAAGTAGCCACTGAGCAGCAGCACGTCGCGCCCGCGCTCGCGCAGCGCCGGCACCCGCAGCGGGTACACGCTCAGGCGGTGGTAGAAGTCGGCGCGGTAGCGCCCGGCACGCACTTCCTCGGCCAGGTCGCGGTTGGTGGCGGCAATCAGGCGCACATCCACCTGGTGCTCCTGGTCCGAGCCCAGGCGCTGCAGCTGTCCGCTTTGCAGCACGCGCAGCAACTTGGCCTGCACGGCCAGCGACAGTTCGCCCACTTCGTCGAGAAACAGTGTGCCGCCGTTGGCCAGCTCGAACTTGCCGCGTCGCTCGCCCACCGCGCCGGTGAAGGCGCCGCGCACATGGCCGAACAGCTCGCTCTCGACCAGGGTGTCGGGCAAGGCGGCACAGTTGAGGCTGATCATCGGCTTGTCGGCACGCGCCGACTGCTGGTGGATGGCCTGGGCCACCAGCTCCTTGCCGACTCCGGTTTCACCGGTGACCAGTACGGTCAGGTCGCTGCCGGCGACCAGGCGGATCTCTTCGAGCAGGTGCTTGTGGGCCTTGCTCTGGCCGATCAGTTCCTGGTGCTGCTGGCCGCTGGCCTGGCGGTAGATCTCGGCGCGCTGGTGTTCGTCTTCGGCGCGCAGGGCCAGGCGTTCGATACGTTGCGCCACGTTGACCGTGGCGGCGGCCAGGCTGGCGAAGGCCTGCAGGGCGTCCAGCTCGACCTGCTGGAAGCGCTCCGGGGCCAGCGCATCGAGGGTGATCAGGCCCCAGGGCCGTTCGTCGACGAACAGCGGGCAGCCCATGCAGTCGTGTACCTCCAGGTGCTGGTGCAGGCCCTCGACCAGGCCGTCGTAGGGGTCGGGCAGTTGGCTGTCGCTGGCAAAGCGGGTCGGCTCGCTGCGGCTGAGCAGGGCGGCGAAGCGCGGGTGTTCGCTGACCTTGAAGCGCCGGCCCAAGGTGTCGGGGCTCAGGCCGTCCACCGCCAGGGGGACCAGCCATTCGCCATCCAGGCGCAGCAGCGCGGCGGCGTCGCATGGCAACAGGGCGCGCATGGCTTCGAGCAGGCGACGGTAGCGTTCGCGTTCGGGCAGCTCGCGAGACAGGTCGCTGACCAGGGGCAGCAGTGCGGTAAGCAGGGATTTTGCGGTCATGATGACTCCTTCGAGTCTTTATGACTCTAGCAGGGCTGTGGTCAATTTGACTCAAAAATATTCAAGCTATTGATTTATATGGATTTAATAGTTGGCACGAAAGCTGAAACAACCCGGGCAGATTATCCAGAAGCCATAAGGCCCGGGAGTTACCCATGCTCAATGCCCAAGATCGTGCCATCGTCAAAGCCACCGTTCCGCTGCTGGAAAGCGGCGGCGAGGCGCTGACCACGCATTTCTACAAACTGATGCTCAGCGAATACCCCGAGGTGCGTCCGTTGTTCAACCAGGCCAACCAGGCCAGCGGCGACCAGCCGCGGGCGCTGGCCAATGGCGTACTGATGTATGCACGCCATATCGACCAGCTCGAGCAACTGGGCGGCCTGGTGAACCAGATCATCAACAAGCACGTGGCGCTGCAGATCCTGCCCGAGCACTACCCGATCGTCGGCGCCTGCCTGTTGCGTGCCATCGAAGAGGTGCTCGGCAAGGAGATCGCCACCCCCGAGGTGATCGCGGCCTGGGGCGCGGCCTACCAGCAACTGGCCGATATCCTGATCGGCGCCGAAGAGGGCCTGTACCAGCAGAAGGCCCAGGCGCCGGGTGGCTGGCGCGGTGCGCGGGCGTTCCGGCTGGCGGCGCGGGTGCAGGAGAGCAGCGAGATCGTCTCGTTCCACTTCGCCCCGCTCGATGGCGGCCCGGTCCTCAAGGGCGAGCCCGGCCAGTACCTGGGCCTGAAGGTGCAGATCGATGGCCAGGAGCATCGGCGCAACTATTCATTGTCGGCGCTGGGTGACGGCCGCGAGTACCGCATCAGCGTCAAGCGCGAGGCGGGCGGCAAGGTGTCCAACTACCTGCATGAGCACCTGCAGGTGGGCGATACCCTGGAGCTGTTCCCGCCGGCGGGCGAGTTCACCCTGAGCGCCAGCGACAAGCCGCTGGTGCTGATCAGCGGCGGGGTAGGGATCACCCCGACCCTGGCGATGCTCGACGCGGCCCTGGCCAGCGGTCGCCTGGTGCACTTCATTCATTGCGCGCGCAACGGTGCGGTGCATGCGTTTCGCGACTGGGTGGACGAACGCGCGGCGCGTCATCCGCAGCTCAAGCGCTTCTATTGCTACGCCGAGGATGATGGGGTGAGCCTGCCGGCCGACGCCGTGGGGCTGCTGAGCCAGGATCAACTGGCGCAGTGGCTGCCGGTCGAGCGTGACCTGGACGCGTACTTCCTGGGGCCCAAGGGCTTCATGGCGGCGATCAGGCGTCAGCTCAAGGCCCTGGGGGTGCCGGAGCAGCAGAGCCGCTACGAGTTCTTCGGGCCGGCGGCAGCACTCGAGTAAGGGCCGGGGCCTGTTCGCCGGCAATGCCGGCGCCTGCAGGTGCACGCATGTGCTGTGGGCGCCGGCTAAGCTGCCGACCTTAATCTTCTTTTAATCGGTTTAACCTTCACTCCCTGTGGTCATGGTCGGCGTGTAGAATTGCGCCCAGGCTTGAGCCACCTATCTAGTGAAGGGAACGGGAATGAACGATCTAACGCAGCGCCTGAATCGGGAACGGCGCTTTCTGGTACTGCTGGGCGCCATCTGCCTGGCGCTGATCGGCGGTGCCCTGTACATGCAGATCGTGCTGGGCGAGGCACCGTGTCCACTGTGCATCCTGCAGCGCTATGCGTTGCTGTTCATCGCCCTGTTCGCCTTCATCGGTGCGGCCATGCCCGGGCGGCGCAGCCTCACGCTGTTCGAGGCCCTGGTGGTGCTGAGCGCCATCGGCGGCATTGCTGCAGCGGGCAACCACGCCTACATTCTGGCCAACCCGGCCGTCAGCTGCGGCATCGACACACTGCAGCCGATCGTCGACGGCCTGCCGCTGGCCTCGGTGCTGCCGCTGGTGTTCCAGGTGGATGGTTTCTGCTCGACGCCGTACCCGCCGGTGCTGGGGCTGTCGCTGGCGCAATGGGCGCTGCTGGCCTTCGTGCTGACCGCCGTGCTGGTGCCGCTGGGCATCTACCGCAACCGTCGCCAGCGTTAGACAAAAGTCCCGTGTCGAGGCAAGTGCGCAGGGCTTGAGAATTTTCCGAAGAAGTCGCCTCCAGGTTGACCTGGATCAAGTCCCAACCCTTGCGGTACGGGCATTTCAGGGCTACAGCCAGGGGTGCGACAAACTGTCGCGAAATTGATTTTTGCTGCGCTATTGTTACGTTTTCTGTAAAGGACTGTTGCTCAATAAGTCATAGTCATGGCCATGTTACGTCACTACAATCGCCCCCAATTTCCGTTCGGCACCGCTTGCGAGTTGCAGGATTAAAGGAGCTCCGGCCCCTTTCGTGACTCTGACGAGCATCGCCTGCGGCGATGCCGGGCTGACCCCCCTCCCGTGATTTTCCGCACCAAATGGAATTGGTCTGTAAACAGGCCTGATTGCCTACGAAGTCAAAACAATAAGCACCGTTGCACACCGGTTCTGCCGAGCAGCCGCAGCTGAATTCCGGCGTGACCGTATTCGATCCCATAAATGCTGACGCTTGGCAGGACGAAGTGTTGGCGACCAAAACACAAATTGCATTGAAGCAAGCTGCTCTAGAGGTCGTGAGATGAGTAAAAAGCGTTACCCCAGACTGTTTGGCATTCTGCCCTTTTTAGGCATGCTTTTACTCAGTGGGTGCAACTGGACCCTGCTCGACCCGAAGGGCCAGGTCGGCATTGAGCAAAGGAACCTGATCCTGATCGCTACCGGCCTGATGTTGCTGGTGGTGATTCCTGTCATTTTCATGACGATCGCGTTCGCGTGGAAGTATCGCGCCTCCAACAAGGCTGCCACCTACACCCCTGACTGGTCGCACTCGACCAAGATCGAAGTGGCCGTATGGTCCATCCCGGTGCTGATCATCATCGCCCTGGGTTATGTCACCTACCTCTCCACCCACAAGCTGGACCCGTACCGTCCACTGGATTCCGACGTGAAGCCGGTGCAGATCGACGTGGTCGCGCTGGACTGGAAATGGCTGTTCATCTACCCGGAACAGGGCATTGCCACGGTCAACAAGATCGTCTTCCCGGCCAACACCCCGGTCAATTTCCGCGTGACCTCCGACGCCGTGATGAACTCGTTCTTCATCCCGGGCCTGGGCGGCCAGATCTACGCGATGGCGGGCATGACCACCAAGCTGCACCTGATTGCCAACCAGAACGCCGAGTTCGACGGGATCTCCGCCAACTACAGCGGTGCCGGCTTCACCGGCATGAAGTTCAAGGCGATCGCCACGTCCCAGGAAGATTTCGAGGCGTGGGTCAACGAGGTCAAGCAGTCGCCGCAACAACTGGACAAGGCCACCTACGAGGCTCTGGCCAAACCTAGCGAAAACAACCCGGTTGCGCTCTACAGCGTGGCCCCGGAAAACATGTTCCAGTCCATCGTCGACAAGTACGAGGGCATGAACCGTGGCAAGCCGGTGGTGCACGAGAAGAAAGAGCACAAAGAAGCGGCCGAAGCGATGGACGTGAGTATGCATTCAGCTGCTGGGGCAGAGGAGTAAAAGATGTTCGGTAAACTTAGTCTGGACGCGATCCCGTATCACGAGCCGATAGTCATGGTGACCCTCGCCATGATCGCGCTCGGCGGTCTCGCGTTGGTTGCTGCAATCACCTATTTCCGCAAGTGGACCTACTTGTGGACCGAGTGGCTGACGTCGGTCGACCACAAGAAGATCGGGGTGATGTACATCATCGTCGCGATGGTCATGCTGCTGCGCGGCTTTGCCGACGCCATCATGATGCGTACCCAGCTGGCCATGGCCACTGGCGGCGCCGAGGGCTATCTGCCTCCTGAACACTATGACCAGATCTTCACCGCTCACGGTGTGATCATGATCATCTTCATGGCGATGCCATTCTTCACCGGCCTGATGAACCTGGCCCTGCCTCTGCAGATCGGTGCACGTGACGTTGCCTTCCCGTTCCTCAACTCCCTGAGCTTCTGGCTGCTGGTGTCCGGCGTTGCGCTGGTCAACATCTCCCTGGGCGTGGGCGAGTTCGCCAAGACCGGCTGGGTGGCCTATCCACCGCTGGCGGGTATCCAGTACAGCCCTGGGGTCGGTGTCGACTACTACATCTGGGCGCTACAGATATCCGGATTGGGGACAACGCTGACCGGTGTCAACTTCCTGGCCACCGTGCTGAAAATGCGCGCCCCTGGCATGAAGCTGATGGACATGCCGATCTTCACCTGGACCTGCACCTGGGCCAACATCCTGATCGTGGCTTCGTTCCCGATCCTGACCGCGACCCTGGCACTGCTGACCGTTGACCGTTATCTGGACTTCCACATTTTCACCAACGAGCTTGGTGGGAACCCGATGATGTACGTCAACCTGTTCTGGGCATGGGGTCACCCTGAGGTGTACATCCTGATCCTGCCGGCGTTCGGCGTGTTCTCGGAAGTAATCTCGACCTTTACCGGCAAGCGCCTGTTCGGCCACAAGTCGATGATCTACGCCTCGGGTGCGATCTCGGTTCTGGGCTTCGGCGTATGGCTGCACCACTTCTTCACCATGGGTTCGGGCGCCAGCGTCAACACCTTCTTCGGTCTGGCGACCATGCTCATTTCGATCCCGACCGGGGTCAAGCTGTTCAACTGGCTGTTCACGATCTACCAGGGCCGTCTGCGCTTCACCGCGCCAGTGCTGTGGACCCTGGGCTTCATGGTGACCTTCTCGATCGGCGGCATGACCGGCGTACTGCTGGCCGTACCTGGTGCTGACTTCGTGCTGCACAACAGCCTGTTCGTGATCGCTCACTTCCATAACGTGATCATCGGTGGTGCGGTGTTCGGCTACATTGCCGGCTTCGCCTTCTGGTTCCCGAAAGCCTTCGGTTTCACCCTGAACGAGAAGTGGGGCAAGGCTGCCTTCTGGTTCTGGATCTCCGGTTTCTACGTGGCCTTCATGCCGCTGTACGCACTGGGCTTCATGGGCATGACCCGTCGTCTGAACCACTCGGACAACCCTGCCTGGGAACCGTACCTGTACGTGGCCGTGGTCGGTGCCGTGCTGATCCTGTTCGGTATCGCCTGCCAGCTGATCCAGCTGTACGTGTCGATCCGCGATCGCAAGGACAACATGGACGTCACTGGCGACCCATGGAATGCGCATACCCTGGAATGGTCGACCTCGTCGCCACCGCCGTTCTACAACTTCGCCACCATGCCGGAAAAAGTCGGCCTGGACGCATGGACCGAAGCCAAGCGCGCCGGTATCGCCTACAAGGCTCCGGCCCAGTACGCACCGATCCACATGCCGAACAACACCGCTACCGGTCTGTACATGGGCGCGCTGTTGACCGTCTTCGGTTTCGCCACCATCTGGCACATCTGGTGGTTGGCCGCGGTCGGCCTGATCGGCACCATCGCTGTCTTCGTTGCTCACGCTGCGCGTGACGACCAGGGCTACATGGTTCCTGCCGAGGAAGTGGCACGTATCGAAGGTGAGCGTCTGAAGCACCTCGGTCTGGCTACCGGCTCGCCAGTCGGTGCGCCTGTCGAATCGTTTGAACGGGTTTAATCAATGTCCAGTCATGTAATCAATGCTGATGCTGCTCATGGTCACGACCATGGGCACGAAGAACACCACGACTCGGGCCAGATGACCGTATTCGGTTTCTGGCTGTACCTGATGACCGACTGCATCCTGTTTGCGTCGATCTTCGCAGCCTACGCGGTGCTGTCCGGCAACTTTGCCGGCGGCCCGTCGGGTCACGACATCTTCGAACTGCCGTATGTACTGGCTGAAACCGCGCTGCTGCTGTTCTCCAGTATCACCTTCGGCTTCGCCATGCTGCAGATGTACAAGGGCAACAAGAACGGTGTACTGGCCTGGCTGGCAGTCACCTTCCTGCTCGGCCTTGGCTTCATCGTCATGGAAGTCAACGAGTTCCACCTGCTGATCAGCGAAGGCTTCGGCCCGCAGCGCAGCGGCTTCCTGTCGGGCTTCTTCGCCCTGGTCGGCACCCACGGTCTGCACGTGACCGGTGGTCTGATCTGGATGGCCGTGATGATGTACCAGATCCAGAAGAAGGGCATCACCGGTTCGGCCAAGACCCGCATGGGTTGCCTGAGCCTGTTCTGGCACTTCCTGGACGTGGTCTGGATCTGCGTATTCACCGTTGTCTATCTGCTGGGGGTTCTGTAAATGGCTAACGCACATAACGAGCACGCCGAGGGCAGCCACGGCAGCGTGAAGTCGTACGCAATCGGCTTCGTACTGTCGGTGATCCTGACGCTGATCCCGTTCGGTCTGGTGATGTACCCGACCTTGCCCAAAGACATGACCGTACTGATCGTGGTGGCCTTCGCGGTCATCCAGATCGTCGTGCACCTGTACTACTTCCTGCACCTGGACCGTTCGCCAGAGCAGCGTGAGAACGTCAGCGCCTTCCTGTTCACCGGGTTGGTCATTGCACTGTTGGTCGGCCTGTCGCTGTGGATCATGTTCAGCATCCACACCAGCATGATGGCGAAGTGAGGTAAGACGGCATGTCCTTTAAGCACTTTATCCAAATCACCAAACCGGGGATCATTTTCGGTAACGTGCTTTCTGTGGCAGGCGGTTTCTTCCTTGCCGCGCAAGGGCATGTGGACTTCATGCTGTTCCTGGCCACGGTGATCGGCACTTCGCTGGTGGTGGCGTCCGGTTGCGTGTTCAACAACTGCATCGACCGTGACATCGACATCAAGATGGAGCGCACCAAGAACCGTGTGATGGTTCAAGGGCAGGTCTCGCTGAAGATCGCGCTGGCCTACGCCACCCTGCTCGGGGTGGCCGGGCTTGGCCTGCTGTACGTGCAGGCCAATGCCCTGGCAGCGTTGTTCGGCCTGATCGGGTTCATCATCTACGTGGGTTTCTACAGCCTGTACCTGAAGCGCAAATCGGTGCACGGCACCCTGGTAGGCAGCCTGTCCGGTGCCATGCCTCCGGTGATCGGCTACTGCGCCGTGAGCAACAGCTTCGACCTGGCTGCGTTGACCCTGCTGGTGATGTTCAGCCTGTGGCAGATGCCGCATTCCTATGCGATCGCGATCTTCCGCTTCAACGACTACCTGGCGGCCTCGATTCCGGTACTGCCGGTCAAGCGTGGCATCCTGGTGGCCAAGAAACACATCCTTTGGTACATCGTGGCGTTCCTGGCAGCGACCCTGATGCTGACCATCGGTGGTTATGCCGGCATGAGCTACATGGCCGTGGCCGCGGCGATGGGCATGTACTGGTTGTACATGGCCTGGACCGGCTACAAGGCTGTGGATGATCGCCTGTGGGCGCGCAAGCTGTTCGTGTTTTCCATCTTCACCATCACTGCGTTGAGCGTGATGATGTCGTTGGACACCAAGGTGCCGACCGAACTGCTGCTGACCTACGCGCATTGATCTGATGTGTTGAAAGAGACCCCGGGCCGAAAGGTGCCGGGGTTTTTTTTGCCCTTCAGAAACGGCTTCGCTCCCGCTCTTGCTCTTGCTTTTGCTTTTGCTTTTGCTTTTGCTTTTGCTTTTGCTTTTGATCTTTCCGTCCTTCAGGAGGCCGAATGGAGCCCGCGTGTAGTGGGGTGTAGGGCCATGGATGGCCCGGAAAGTGCCGACGGGCAGGGACGCCCGTGCGGCGCGGCCCCACGGAGCGTGGGTGGAATGAGGGGACCCGTAGCGAAGCGTAGGGCCGGATGCTGGACGGAGCGGTTTTGCTTACTTTTTCCAAGAAAAAAGTAAGCCGCTGTAAGAGCGGAAGGGGCCCTAAATGTCGATATCCATGCTGGATAAGCACATGATTGTCGATTTTCATGTCGTTGTGATTATCCGACATGGATAGCGCTGCGAGCGGCCCCTTCCGCTCTTACAGCGGGTCACTTTTGGCAAACGCCCCAAAAGTAACCAAAAAGGCTGGGCCCTGCATACGGCCCTACGCTTCGCTCCGGGTCCCCTCGCTCCGCACCTGCTCCGGGGGCCGCGCCGCACGGGCGTCCCTGCCCGTCGGCACTTTCCGGGCCATCCATGGCCCTACACCCCACTACGCAGGCGCTCCACTCGGCCTCCTGAAGGGCCAGAAGATCAAAAGCAGATCAAAAGCCTGAGCGCCTCTGGATCGGTGTATGCCAACGGCCGGCAATCCCTCCCACCCGGGCACCACTCCCCGCTGAACACGCAACCCCCGGCATTGCTAGCGTGACGGCTCCCCACCCCAAGGAGCACACCGCCATGAGCATTCTGACCGTTTACTTCTGCGGCACCGGATCGCACCGTTTCGATGACCAGAACCCCAATTTCTGGAACGGCGAACTGGTCGCCACCCTTGCTTCCAACGACCAGAGCCGCGAGTTCGCCAACTGGATCGCCATCGACGGCCCGGGCAGCGGCAACCTGCAGGCCGATGACCTGTTCATCGAAAACAAGGAATACGGCCTCACCGGCACCCTGTTCGGCGCCGGCTGGGAGCAGAACGTGGCCCACGCCCTGCAGGTCATCAAGGGCTCCTGCACCTGGCAGCGCGAAAAACTCACCGAGCAGGACTACAACCGCCTGAAGTCAGCCGGCGTGCCGATCGAGGACGTGAAGAAGGAGGGTTCCTGGTTCTGGCGCCAGTACGACTATGGCGACCGCGGCGTGACCCCGCAGCAACTCCAGGAAGGCATCATCCGCATGCACCGCAAGGACGGCCTGATTCCCGATCAGGTCAACATCGTGGGCTGGAGCCGCGGCGGCATCAGTGCCCACATGCTCGCCAACGCCATGGCCGACGACCCGCAACTGGCCCACGTGCCGGTGAACATCTTTGCCATCGACCCCGTGCCCGGGATCAACAACCTGCAGCCACACCGCCTGCACCTGCGCACCAACGTGAAGGAGTACGTGGGTTTCTTTTCTCGCGACGAGCGCTCCAAGGGCTTCGCCTGCGTCATCCCGTCCACCTACCCCGATACCCGTGTCCACATCTTTCCGCTGCCAGGACGCCACGCCACGCTGGTGGGCAATGCCTCGGCCGATGGCGCCAGTGCCGGCAACGAGCTGCCCGACCCGGGCCTGATCGTGCGCCATTTTGCCGAAACCTGCCTGACCCGCTGGGGCGTGACGCTGCAAAAACGCCTTGAGCTGAGCGAAGGGCAGGTGGCCGACTACCTGGATGCCATGGACCGCGACGATGCCCGCTACAGGGCCATGCGCAAGCACTCCTACACGCTGCTGAGCGAGTCCGAAGGGGAGCATCGGCTGGTCCACCAGGGCGATATGCGCAAGGCTTTCAGCTTCGTGCGCGGGGCCCACATGGCGCCGGAGGAGGGCCTGGATGTGGGGAGCTGGCGCTCGCTGTCGTTCGAGCGTCTGTGCTGACACCCCGGCATCGGTCGCGGCCGCGCTGCGCGGCCCGCGATCGAATCCACTTTACAGGCATTGCCTGCAGGCACTATCTTCTGCCTCGGCCACCGCAGTGGCCAACGTCGCTCGGACGGTTCCGGGCGCTTACGTCCTCGAGGTAACCATGGCTGACCAAGGTTCGCCGCGCCGCTTTGCGCGCATAGATCGTCTCCCCCCTACGTATTCAACATCACCGCCGAACTCAAGATGGCCGCGCGCCGTCGTGGCGAAGACATCATCGACCTGAGCATGGGCAACCCCGACGGGGCCACGCCGCCGCACATCGTCGAGAAGCTGGTACAGGTCGCCCAGCGCGAAGACACCCACGGTTACTCCACCTCGCGCGGTATCCCGCGCCTGCGCCGGGCCATCTCGCACTGGTACAAGGACCGCTACGACGTCGAGATCGACCCCGAGTCCGAAGCCATTGTCACCATCGGCTCCAAGGAGGGCCTGGCCCACCTGATGCTGGCCACCCTGGACCACGGCGATACCGTGCTGGTGCCCAACCCCAGCTACCCGATCCACATCTACGGCGCGGTGATCGCCGGGGCCCAGGTGCGTTCGGTGCCGCTGGTGCCCGGCGTGGACTTCTTCAACGAGCTGGAGCGGGCGATCCGCGAGTCGATCCCCAAGCCCAAGATGATGATCCTGGGGTTCCCCTCCAACCCCACCGCGCAGTGCGTGGAGCTGGACTTCTTCGAGCGGGTGGTGGCACTGGCCAAGCAGTACGACGTGCTGGTGATCCACGACCTGGCCTATGCCGACATCGTCTACGACGGCTGGAAGGCCCCGTCGATCATGCAGGTGCCGGGTGCCAAGGACATCGCCGTGGAGTTCTTCACGCTGTCCAAGAGCTACAACATGGCCGGCTGGCGGATCGGCTTCATGGTCGGCAACCCGGAGCTGGTCAACGCCCTGGCGCGAATCAAGAGCTACCACGACTACGGCACCTTCACCCCGTTGCAGGTGGCGGCGATCGCGGCGCTCGAAGGCGACCAGCAGTGCGTGCGCGACATCGCCGAGCAGTACCGCCAGCGGCGCAACGTGCTGGTCAAGGGGCTGCACGAGACCGGCTGGATGGTCGAGAACCCCAAGGCCTCGATGTACGTGTGGGCCAAGATCCCCGAGCAGTACGCGCACCTGGGTTCGCTGGAGTTCGCCAAGAAGCTGCTGGCCGAAGCCAAGGTATGCGTGTCGCCGGGCATCGGCTTTGGCGACTATGGCGATGACCATGTGCGCTTTGCCCTGATCGAGAACCAGGACCGCATTCGCCAGGCGGTGCGCGGCATCCGCCAGATGTTCCGTGCCGATGGCATCGAGGCGCCGAAGGCGGCCAGGGCTTCACGCACGTCGTGATGCACCTCGCCGGCAAGGCCTGCTCCCGTAGGAGCCGGCCTTGCCGGCGAAGGGCGCGACACCGCCTTCCGTCGGCCGCCCATATTTCTTTCACTGCCCCCCTTTTCAACGCCACGCCGAAGCATAGAATGATCGTCGGGTTTCTCCCTCCAACGATACTTCTCCCCCCTCCCAAATCATGTCCGAAAACAATCCTTGTTTGACTTGCGGTGCCTGCTGCGCGTATTTCCGTGTGTCCTTTTTCTGGGGTGAATGCACCTCGGCCGGGGGTGTCGTGCCTGATGAACTGGTGGTGCAGATCAACCCGACCCGGGTGGCGATGATCGGCACCGACGCCAAGCCGTGTCGCTGCATAGGGCTTGAAGGCGAGATCGGCAAGAGCGTCAGCTGTTCGCTCTATGCCCAGCGCTCCAGCCCCTGCCGCGAGTTCGATGCCGCCTGGGTCAATGGCCAGCCCAACGACGACTGCAACGCGGCGCGGGCCGCCCACGGCCTGCCCCCTCTGGAAGCCAACGAGCCGTTCTGGCCCGCCGAAGACCCGGAGGTGGCCTGACCGTTCGTCGGTTGGCTGACGCTGTAAGTTTGACGAGGCCCTGTATTCACGGGGCCCATTGCCAAAGTATTAACACCATTTGACGTAACGCCTTTGCGCAAGGGCTCCGGGAAAGCGGCTACATATTCCAGCACTGGAATCGTAGTCGCCAAGGTCAGGCATTTCGACGTTAGTGTGTGTAGTTTCCACGGCGTACCCGTCGCACGCATTCAAGGAACGAACTGCCTGATCCACGAAGGAGTCGCCCGTGGACAGACGTGCCGTCAAGCTTGCCCCCACCCGTATTCGCCCCTTGTCGCTGGCCGTGAGCCTGGCCACCGCGGGAATCGCTTTCGGCCTGTTCAGTGCAACGGCCAGTGCCGCCTGTACCCCGCTGATCCCCGGTGCGGGCGCGACGGTCACCTGCACCCCGGGGTTGAACGGCAACGTCAGTTTCTCCGCCAACAACCTGACCCTTAACCTGAGCAATGGCTCGCAGATCAACGCGCCGTTGCTCGGCACGGCAGTCAACCTGACCGGCAACAACGTCACCCTGAACAACTCGGGCACCATCGACCCCGCATTCCTCGGGATCCTGAGCGGGCTCAGCTCCGGGATCAAGGTTGGCAACTCGGCGGCCAGCACGGTCAGCATCACCAACTTCAGCGGTGGCGTTATCAAGGGCACCACCGGTGTGCTCAGTGCCAGCCTGCTCAACCTCAACGGCCTGGCCCTGAGCGTGCAGAACGGCAACGGTGGCGTTACCACGCTGGTCAACGACGGCACCATCGGTTCATCGAACATTGTCGGCGTCAGCGTGCTGGCCCCAGACGCCCCGGTGGTGGCGGTGTATGGCGGCGGCAGCGTGAACATGACCAACACCGGCACCATCATCGGTCGCGTGGCGTTCCAGGCATCAGGCACTGCCACCGGCAATACCTTTACCAACAGTGGCGCGATCAGTGGCGGCGTGTCGATGGGGGCGAACTCCACCAACCGCTTCAACGCAATCACAGGTTCCAGTGTCAGTAGCGGGGGAGGTGTAGGCGTCGACCTGGGCATCGCCGGCATCAACCTGCTGTATGCGCCTAGCGGCAAGGTCGACGGCGGTGCCGGCGGCAGCAACACCCTGGCCCTGCAGAACGCCATCGGCGGGGGCACCGGTACCGGCGGCACGGGCACGCTTTCGGCCAGCAACTACATCAACTTCAACAACCTGCTCGTGCAGAGCGGCACCTGGACACTCTCCGGCGCGTTGCTCGGGGTCACCAGCACCAGCCTCAACGGCGGCTCGCTGGTGTTCGACGACGCCTCGACCTTCGGCACCGGCACCATCGCGGCCAACGGTGGCGCGCTGGGTGCTGGCGCGGCCAACCTGTCGCTGGCCAACGCCGTCACCCTCGGTGCCGGCGGGCTCGGCATCATCGGCGACAACAACCTGACCCTCACCGGCATCGTCAGCGGTAGCGGCGCCTTGACCAAGACAGGCGCCGGCACCCTGGGCCTGAGCGGGGCCAATACCTATACCGGCGGCACCTTCCTCAATGCTGGCGTACTGTCGCTCGCCAACGCCGCGGCCCTGGGCACCGGCAGCCTGAGCGTTACCGGGGCCGGCAGCCTGCAGGGCTCGGTACCGCTGGTGCTGAGCAACGCCGTGCAGCTGTCGGCAGCGCTGAGCCTGCCCGGCAGCAATGCGCTGACCCTGGGCGGTGTGGTCAGCGGCACCGGTTCGTTGAACAAGACCGGCAGCGGCGACCTGACCCTGGCCGCCAGCAACACCTACAGCGGCGGTACCACGCTGGGCGCCGGCAAGCTGATCCTCGGCAATGCCGCCGCGCTGGGGGGCGGTGCATTGACTGCGGCCGCCGGCACCAGCCTGGACACCAGCAGTGCGCTGACCCTGGCCAACGCCATCAGCCTGGGCGGTGCGCTGACCCTCACCGGCAGCAACAACCTGACCCTCGGCGGCGTCATCGGCGGCAATGGCAGCCTGGTCAAGAACGGCACCACCAACCTCAACCTCACGGGCACCAACACCTTCACCGGCGGCCTGCTGCTCAACGGCGGCAGCCTGACCGTAGGCAACGGTGCGGCGCTGGGTACCGGCGCGCTGACCCTGGGCGCCAATGCCAGCCTGGACGCCAGCAGCGCAGTCAACCTCAACAACGCCGTGGTGCTCGGCGCCAACACGCTGAGCCTGCTGGGCACCAGCGCGACCACCCTGGGGGGCGTGGTCAGCGGTACCGGCGGGCTGATCAAGAGCGGTGCGGCCGACCTCACCCTGGGCGCGGCCAATACCTTCGGCGGCGGCGTGCAGTTGCAGGCCGGCAAGCTGATCGTCGGCAACAACACGGCGCTGGGTACCGGCACGCTGGCCGTGGCCGATGGCACCACGCTGGACAGCACCAGCTCGGTTGCACTGGCCAATGCCATCAGCCTGGGCGGCAACCTGACCCTGGCCGGCAGCAATGCCCTCACGCTCGGCGGCGTGGTGTCGGGCAGCGGCGGGCTGGTCAAGAACGGCGCCGCGTTGCTCACGCTCAACGGCAACAACAGTTTCCAGGGCGGTGTGACGCTCAATGCCGGCGGCCTGATGGTGGGCGCGGCCAACGCCCTGGGCAGCGGCGCCCTGAACACCACGGGCACCGCCAGCCTGGATGCGAGCGTGGCACTCAGCCTGGCCAACGCGGTCAACCTTGGCGCCGACCTGACCGTCGGCGGCACGGCCAATCTTGGCCTGGGCGGCCCGATCAGTGGCGCGGGCGGCGTGATCAAGAACGGCGCAGCCGACCTGACCCTTGCCGGCAACAACACCTACGTGGGCAACACCCGACTCAACGCCGGCAAGCTGGTGCTCGGCAGCAGCACGGCGCTGGGGCAGGGTGCACTGATCGCGGCGGACGGTACCCGCCTTGACGCCGCCCCAGGCGTGACCCTGGGCAACGCCCTCACGCTCAACGGCGCGCTGACCCTCGACGGTAGCAACGACCTGGCCTTGCAAGGCCTGATCAGCGGCAATGGCAGCCTGATCAAGAACGGCACCACCAACCTGACCCTCAGCGGCAACAACACCTTCCTCGGCGGTACCACCCTGAACGCCGGTACCCTGACCCTGGCCAGTGCCGCAGCGCTGGGCACCGGCGCCCTGACTGTCGGCGGCGCGGCGAGCCTTGCCAACAATTCACCGCTGGTACTGGCCAATGCCGTGGTTCTCAATGGCGTGCTGACCCTGCCGGGCACCAGCAACCTGACCCTGAACGGCGTCATCAGCGGCGCCTCGGGCCTGAGCAAGAACGGCGCGGCCAACCTGACGCTGGGCGCTGCCAATACCTTCGGTGGCGGCGTGACGCTCAATGCCGGCACGCTGATCCTGGGCAACAACACCGCACTGGGCACCGGTACGCTGGCTGCTGCCGGCAACACCTCGCTGGACGCCACCAAAGCCCTGACGGTGGGCAATGCCGTGACCCTGGCCGGCAACCTCAACCTGCTGGGCAGCAACACCCTCAACCTCGGCGGCGTGATCAGCGGCGCAGGCGGCCTGACCAAGGCCGGCGGTGCCGACCTGACCCTGAGCGGTGCCAACACCTTCAGCGGCGCCACCAACCTGAACGCCGGCAAATTGATCGTCGGCAGCAACACCGCGCTGGGCACCGGCGTGCTGAACGCAGCCGGCAACACCCAACTGGAGGCCAGCACGGCGGTCAGCCTGGCCAACCTGGTCAACCTGGCCGGCAACCTGGGCATCGGCGGGGCCGCGAACCTGACGCTCAACGGCGTGGTGGGCGGCACCGGCAGCCTGACCAAGACGGGCACGGCCACCCTCGGCCTGAACGCGGCCAATACCTATCAAGGCGGTACCAACCTCAATGGCGGCGGCCTCAGCCTGGGCAACAACCAGGCACTGGGCAGCGGCGCACTGAACGTGGGCGGCGCTGCCACGCTCGACAACAGCGTGGCGCTCAACCTGGCCAACCAGGTGAACCTGAACGCCAACCTGAGCGTTGTCGGCAGCAATGACCTGACCCTGGGCGGTGTGATCGCCGGGGCCGGCCAATTGATCAAGAATGGTGCCGCCACCCTGACCCTCAATGGCCTCAACACCTTCACCGGCGGGACCTTGCTCAATGCCGGCGCGCTGGTGCTGGGCAATGCCTCGGCGCTGGGCAATGGCGCACTGAACGTGACCGGTGCGGCCAGCCTCGACAACAGCGCCAGCTTCGCCTTGGCCAACGCGATCAACCTGGGTGCCAACCTGACCCTGGCCGGCAGTAACGACCTGACCCTGGGCGGCGTGATCAGCGGCGCCGCCGGGCTGGTCAAGAACGGGGCGAGCAACCTGACCCTCAATGGCGTCAACACCTTCCAGGGCGGCATCGTGCTCAATGCCGGCGGCCTGACCCTGGGCAATGCCAATGCCCTGGGCTCCGGCGCGTTGACCGTGGCCGGCAACGCCAGCCTGGACAACAGCGCCAGCTTCGCACTGGGCAACAACCTGATACTCAATGCCGACCTGAGCCTGGCGGGCAACAACGACCTGAGCCTGGGCGGGGTGATCAGCGGCACCGGTGGCCTGATCAAGAATGGCCTGGCCGACCTGACCCTGAGTGGCAACAACACTTTCAGCGGCGCGGTCAACGTGCTCAATGGCAGCCTGACCACGGTCGGTGCCGGCGCACTGGGCAATGCCTCGGCGGTGAACGTGGGGCTGGGCGCCAGCCTCAATCTGGGTAACAGCAGCAGCCTTGCCAGCCTCACCGGCAGCGGCAGCGTGAACCTGGGGGCCGGTACCAACCTGAGCGTGGGCGCGGGGGATGCCAGCAGCGTGTTCACCGGCGGCCTGGCCGGGGCCGGTGGCCTGATCAAGGTCGGCGGCGGCAGCCTGGAACTGGCCGGCAACAACGGCCTGCTGAGCGGTAGCACCCAGGTCAATGGCGGCACCCTGAACGTCACCGGTTCGCTGGGCAGCAACCTGGTGCAGGTCAATACCGGCGCCACCCTCACCAGTACCGGCACTGGCAGCGTGCTGGGCGCGGTGACCATCGCCGATGGCGGCCACCTGGCGGCCAACAGCGGCAACAGCCTGACCCTGGGCTCGCTGGTGCTCAACGCCAACTCCAATCTGGACGTGGGCCTTGGTTCGCCGGCTACCGGCGGCAATGCGCTGATCAAGGTCAACGGCAACCTGACCCTGGACGGCACCCTCAATGTCAGCGACATCGGCGGCTTTGGCACCGGTATCTACAGCCTGATCAACTACACCGGCCAGCTCACCGACAACGGCCTGGTGATCGGCAGCATTCCCGGCAGCGTGCAGCTGGGCGACCTGCAGGTACAGACCTCGATCGGCAGCCAGGTCAACCTGCTGGTCGGTGGCGCCAATGGCAGCGTGCTGTTCTGGGACGGCACCGGCCTGGTCGGCAACGGCGTGATCCAGGGCGGCAACGGCACCTGGGATGCCCTGAGTACCAACTGGACCACGGTCAACGGCACCGGCAACCGTGACTGGAGCAGCAACTTCGCGGTATTCCAGGGCGCCGCAGGCGACGTGCTGGTCAATGGCGCGCAGTCGATCACCGGCCTGCAGTTCGTCACCGATGGCTACCGCCTGCTCAATGGCGTGACCGGCCAGCTGAACCTGGTCAATGGCAGCAATGGCGCCACTACGGTGCGTGTCGATCCGGGTGTGACCGCCACGGTTGGTGTCGCCCTGGGCGGCAGCGGCCTGCTGAGCAAGGTCGACAGCGGCACGCTGGTGCTCAACGCCAGCAACAGCTACAGCGGCGGCACCGCCCTCAATGGCGGCACCCTGGTGGTAGGTAACAACCTGGCGCTGGGCAGCGGTGCGCTGACTGCTGCCAACGGCACCACGCTGGACAGCAACGCCAGCATCGCTCTGGGCAACAGCGTCAACCTGCTCGGCGGCCTGACGGTGGCCGGCAGCAACGATCTGGCCCTGAACGGCAGCATCAACGGCGCCGGCAACCTGACCAAGAACGGCGCTGCCACGCTCACCCTGGGCGGCGCCAACAGCTACACCGGCGGCACCACCCTGGCCGCTGGCCGGCTGCTGCTGGGCAATGACCTGGCTCTGGGCACGGGCGTGCTGCACGTGACCGCTGCCAGCAGCCTGGCAGGCACCACCACGACCAACCTGGCCAACGCCATCGACCTGGGCGCCAACCTGACCCTCGACGGCCTCAACGCCATGACCCTCAACGGCATCGTCAGCGGCAGCGGTGCCCTGAACAAGACCGGCACGGGCAACCTGACCCTCAATGGTGCCAACACCTACCAGGGCGGCACCAGCGTCGGCGGCGGCACCCTCACCCTGGGCAATGGTGCGGCACTGGGCAGTGGTGCGCTGAACGTCACCGGCGCGTCCAGCCTGGCGACCAGCACCCCGCTGAGCCTGGCCAACGTGATCAACCTGGGCGCCGACCTGACCCTGCCGGGCACCAGCAACCTGGTGCTCAATGGCGTGATCGGCGGCAGCAGCGGGCTGGTCAAGAACGGTTCGGCCAGCCTGACCCTCAATGGCAACAACACCTATCAGGGCAGCACCAGCCTCGCCGGCGGCACCCTGATCGTCGGCAGCAACACCGCACTGGGCACCAGCATGCTCACTGCACAGGCCGGCACGTCACTGGACGCCAGCAGCGCCGTGACCCTGGGCAATGCCATCGGCCTGCTCGGCGACCTGACGGTGGTCGGCAGCAACGACCTGACCCTTGCCGGCAACCTCACCGGCAGCGGCGGGCTGAGCAAGAATGGTGGCGCGACGCTTACCCTGTCGGGCAGCAACACCCACCTGGGCAACACCTTGCTCAATGGCGGCCGCCTGGTCCTGGGCAGTGACCAGGCGCTGGGCCTGGGTAACCTGGTGGCAGCAGGCGGCACCACGCTGGACAGCAGCCTGGATGTCACCGTGCTCAACGCCGTATCGCTGGCCGGCAACCTGACCGTTGGCGGCACCCACGACATCACCCTGGGCGGCCAGGTCAACGGTGCCGGCAGCCTCACCAAGAATGGCGCGGGCAACCTGACCCTGACCGGTGCCAACGCCTGGCAGGGCGGCACCACCCTGAACGCCGGCACCCTCACCGTGGGCAATGCGCTGGCGCTGGGCAACGGCAGCCTCAGCGTGGGCGGGGCGTCCACCCTGGCCAGCAGCGCTGCGGTGAACCTGGCCAACGCGGTCAACCTGGGCGCCAACCTGACGGTCGCCGGCAACACCGACCTGGGTCTGACGGGCGTGGTCAGCGGCACTGGCGGGCTGATCAAGACCGGTGGCGGCAACCTCGCCCTCACCGGTGCCAACACCTACAGCGGCGGCACCACCCTGAATGCCGGCACCCTCACCGTAGGCAACGCCACCGCACTGGGCAGCGGCGCGCTGACGGTCGGCGGCGCCTCCACCCTGGCCAGCAACACCGCGCTGAACCTGGGCAACGCCATCGGCCTGAATGCCGACCTGACCGTCGCCAACAGCGCCGGCCTGACCCTGGGCGGCGACATCAGCGGTGCGGGCGGCCTGATCAAGACTGGCACCGGGGTGCTGACCCTGGGCGGCAACAATACCTACCAGGGCGGTACCGCGCTCAATGCCGGCGGCTTGCTGCTGACCTCGGCCACGGCGCTGGGCAGTGGCACCCTGACCGCCGCCGGCGCCACCACGCTGGACACCAGCACCGCGCTGACCCTGGACAATGCCCTGGTACTGACCGGCAACCTGACCCTGCTCGGCGCGCAGAACCTGGCCCTGACGGGCGCTATCAGCGGCGCGGGCGGCCTGGTCAAGACCGGCGCCAGCGACCTGACCCTGAGCGGCGCCAACACCTACAGCGGCGACACCCTGCTGGGCGCCGGCCGCTTGATCGTGGGCAGCGACAGCGCACTGGGCGTCGGTACCCTGCGCACCAGCAACAACACCATCCTCGATGCCAGCACGGCGGTGACGCTGGGCAATGCGCTGAACATCGTCGGCAACCTGAACGTCGGCGGCAGCAACGACCTGACCCTGAACGGCGTGATCGACGGCCCCGGCGACCTGACCAAGAACGGCGCTGCGACCCTCACCCTCAACGGCAGCAACACCTACAGCGGCGAGACTATCCTCACCGCCGGCACCCTGGTGCTGGGCAATAACAATGCGCTGGGCACCGGGGTGCTGTCGGTCACCGGCAACTCGAGCCTGAGCAGCGGCAACAGCGCCGTGGTGGTGAACAACGGCATCGGCCTCAATGCCAACCTCACCGTCAACGGCAGCAACGACTTCGGCCTGGGCGGCGTGATCAGCGGCAACGGCCAACTGATCAAGACCGGTAGCGGCAACCTGACCCTGAGCGGCACCAACACCTATTCCGGTGGTACCAGCCTGGGCGGCGGCACCCTGACCGTCACCAATGGCGCTGCGCTGGGCAGCGGCGCACTGAGCGCGACGGGCACCAGCACCCTGGGCAATACCCAGGCTGTCACGCTGCTGAATGCCATCGCGGTCAATGGCGACCTGACCCTGGACACGGCCGCCAACCTGACCCTGGGTGGGGTTATCAGTGGCTCGGGCAACCTGATCAAGAGCGGCGCCCAGGAACTGGTGGTGTTCGGCAACAACACCTTCAGCGGCACACTCGATATCACCCAGGGCATGCTGACCACCTTGAATAGCAACGCCCTGGGCAATGTCGCCAGTGTCAATCTGGGCAGCGGCACCGACCTGAACCTGAACGGCAACACCAGCATCGGTGCACTCACCGGCAGCGGCACCACCAATATCGGCCTGGGCAGCACGCTGAGCCTGGGCAATACCAACCTGGACAGCGTCTTCGCCGGTGCCTTTGTCGGCAGCGGCGGCTTGAACAAGGTCGGCACCGGCGTGCTGGAACTTGCCGGCATCAGCAACCTGGGCGGCGCCAGCCAGGTCAGCGGCGGTACCTTGAGCGTGTCGGGCGCCCTGAACGGGGGGAACCTGACGGTCAATTCCGGTGCGACCCTGACCGGCAGCGGCAGCGTGGGCGGGCTGACCACCATCGTCAACGGCGGCCACCTGGCCGGCACCAGCGGCACCCAGCTCAGCTTCGGCTCGCTGGCGCTGGCGCCCAACGCCAGCATCGACGTCGCACTCGGCTCGCCCGTCACCGGCGGTACCTCGTTGTTCAATGTTGCCGGCAACCTGACCCTGGGTGGCACGCTCAACATCACCGATGACGGCGGCTTCGGCAATGGTATCTATCGCCTGTTCGATTACGGCTCGCTGACCAACAACGGGTTGGTGCTGGGCAGCCTGCCGGGCAGCGTCACGCCCGGCGAGCTGCAACTGCAAACCGCGATTACCGGCCAGGTCAACGTGCTGGTCAACTCGCCCAACCTGATCGTGCAGTTCTGGGATGGGGCGGGCACTGTCCCCGATGGCGTGGTGCAGGGCGGCAGCGGCACCTGGAACAGCACCACCACCAACTGGACCGACCTCAACGGCACAGTCAACGACGTCTGGCAGGGGCAGTTCGCGGTGTTCCAGGGCGCCGCGGGCGGCGTGGTCACGGTCGAAGGTGGCCAGGCCGTCAATGCCCTGCAGTTCATCACCGACGGCTACCAGCTGGTCGCCGGCAGCGGCGGCGTGCTCAACGCCGTCAACGGCAACAGTGGCAGCTTTGCGGTACGTGTCGACCCGAACGTGACCGCCACCCTGGGCCTGCCGGTCAATGGCAGCGCGACCCTGGCCAAGCTCGACAGCGGCACGCTGGTGCTCAATGGCGCCAACGGCTACACCGGCGGCACGCAGCTCAATGGCGGCACCCTGGTGGTCGGCAATGACGGCGCGCTGGGCAGTGGCACGCTGACTGCGGCCAATGGCACCACCCTGGACAGCAACAAGGCGGTGAGCCTGGCCAACACCATTGGCCTGCTCGGCCAACTGAGCATTGCCGGCAGCAACGCACTGACGCTGGACGGTGACATCAGCGGCACCGGCGGCCTGCTCAAGGCGGGCGGCGCCAGCCTGACGCTCAACGGCGACAACAGCTACACCGGCCCTACCGCCCTGAATGCCGGCACGCTGGTACTGGGCAGTGACACCGCACTGGGCGTCGGCGCCCTCAACGCGGCCGCGGGCACGCAACTGGACAGCAGCAGCGCGCTGGCGCTGGCCAACACCTTCAACCTGAGCGGCAACCTGACGCTGCTCGGCAGCAACGACCTGACCCTCAATGGCCTGGTCAACGGCGCCGGCAGCCTCACCAAGCAGGGCAGCGGCAGCCTCACGCTCAACGGTGCCAACGGTTTCACGGGCGGTACCGTACTGCAGAGCGGCACGCTGAATGTCGGCAACGCCGGGGCGCTGGGCAGTGGCGCGCTCACCGTCAGTGGCGCCTCCAGCCTGGTCAATGGCAGTGCGCTGTCACTGGCCAATGCCATCGTGCTCAACGCCGGCCTGACCCTGCCGGGCAGCAACAACCTCACCCTGGGCGGTGTCATCAGTGGCACGGGCAGCCTGAACCACACCGGCAGCGGCGGCCTGACCCTCACCGGGGTGAACACCTACAGCGGTGGCACCCAGCTGGGTGCCGGCAACCTGACCCTGGGCAACGGCTCGGCGCTGGGCAGCGGTGCCCTGAGTGTCAGCGGCACCTCCACCCTGACCACCACCAGCGCCATGACCCTGGCCAACGCGGTGGATGTGGGCGGCACGCTCAACGTGGCGGGCACCAACAACCTGACCCTGGCCGGCGTGCTCAGCGGTGCGGGCACCCTGAACAAGAACGGTGCGGCCAACCTCACCCTCAGCGGCAACAACAGCTTCAGCGGCATCCTCAACATTCTTTCCGGCAGCCTCAGCACGGTGGGCAGCGGTGCACTCGGCAACCCTGCCGAGCTCAACCTGGGCAACGGCGCCAGCCTCAACCTGGGCGGCACCACCAACCTGGGCGAGCTCAGCGGCAGCGGCACCGTGAACGTAGGCGCCGGTACCGGCCTGCAAGTGGGCGAGGGCACGTTCGGCGGGGTGCTCAGCGGCACCGGTACGCTGGACAAGACCGGCACCGGCACGCTGACCCTGGGCGGTGGCAATACCCTGAGCGGGGCCACCACCGTCAGCGGCGGCAGCCTCATCGTCAATGGCAGCCTGGCCAGCAGCACCGTCACGGTGAACAGCGGCAGCACCCTGGGCGGCACCGGCAGCCTCGGCGGCGCGCTGACCGTCGCCGACGGCGGGCACCTGTCGCTGCGCAGCGGCGATACCCTGAGCGTCGGCTCGCTGGTACTGGGCGCGGACGCTAACCTGGATGCGGCCCTGGGCGCCCCTGTGGTGGGTACCCCGGCGCTGATCAACGTGGGCGGCAACCTGACCCTGGACGGCAAGCTCAATGTCACCGACCTGGGCGGGTTCGGTGCGGGCGTGTATCGCCTGATCGACTACAGCGGCGCGCTGACCAACAACGGCCTGGCCATCGGCAGCGTGCCCAATGGGGTCATCGCGGGCGATCTGGATGTGCAGACCGCCGTCAACAACCAGGTCAACCTGGTGGTGGGCGGCAGCAACAACAACGTGCTGTTCTGGGACGGCAGCCAGACCGTCGGCAATGGATCGGTCGACGGCGGCGCCGGTGTCTGGAGCGTCGGCGGCACCAACTGGACCGATGCCAACGGAGCGCTCAACCAGGCCTGGAACGGCACCTTCGCGGTGTTCCAGGGCACGGGCGGCGCGGTGACCGTCGATGGTGTGCAGACCGTCAACGGCCTGCAGTTCCTCGACAATGGCTACGTGCTGAGCGGTGACGCGCTGAACCTCACCAACGGTGCCCAGGGCACCGGCAACGTGCGTATCGGCAACGGCGTGAGCGCCACACTGAACGTGGACATCAACGGCAGCGGCACCCTGGCCAAGCTCGAAGGCGGCACCCTGGTGCTCAACGGCAACAACGGCTATACCGGCGGCACCCAGCTCAACGGCGGCACGTTGGTGGTGGGCAGCAACACCGCCCTGGGCAGCGGTGCGCTGACGGCTGCCGACGGCACCACGCTGGATGCCAACCAGGCCGTGACCCTGGGCAACGCCGTGACGCTCGGCGGTGCGCTGACCATCGCGGGCAGCAATGACCTTGATCTCACCAACCTCGTCAGCGGCAGCGGCAGCCTGGTGAAGAACGGTACGGCCGACCTGACCCTGGCCGGCGCCAACACCTACCAGGGCGGTACGCGCCTCAATGCCGGCAGCCTGACCCTGGGCGACAACGCTGCACTGGGCAGCGGCGCGCTCACGGTGGGTGGCACTGCGCAGCTCGACGGCACGCTTGACCTGCAACTGGGCAACGCCGTCAGCCTGGCCTCGCAACTGACCCTGGGCGGCAGCCACGACCTGACCCTGAACGGGGTGATCAGCGGCAACGGCAGCCTGGTGAAAAACGGCAATGGCGCACTGCTGCTGAGCGGTGCCAACACCTACAGCGGCGGCAGCACCTTCAACGCCGGCAGCGTGCAGGGCAATACCAGCAGCCTGCAGGGCGCGATCCTCAACAACGCCGCGCTGACCTTCGAACAGGCCAGCAACGGTACCTACACCGGCAACCTCACCGGCAGCGGCACGTTGATCAAGAACGGCAGCGGGCAACTGCTGATGACCGGCAACAGCGGCTTCACCGGCGCCACCACGGTCAACGCCGGCAGCCTGCTGGTCAACGGCAGCCTGGCCAGTGCCACGGTGCAGGTCAACAACGGGGCGACCCTGGGCGGCAGCGGCAACTACGCCGGCACGGTCAACCTGGCCAGCGGTGCGACCCTGGCGGCGGGCAGCGGCGCCACGCCACTCAAGGTCGGTGCGCTCAACCTGGATGCCGGCAGCAATGTCGACCTGGCGCTCGGGCAGGCATCGGCCTCGACCACCGTGGTCAAGGTGGCGGGCGACCTCACCCTTGATGGCACGCTCAACATCAGCAATGGCGGTGGCTTCGGCAGCGGCGTTTACCAGCTGTTCAGCTACGGAGGCAACCTGACCGACAACGGCCTGCTGTTCGGCCTGCTGCCAGGCGGCACCTTGCCAGGCCAACTGACCCTGCAGACGGCCATCGCCCAGCAGATCAACCTGGTGGTGCAGGGCGCCGGTGGCGCACTGCAGTTCTGGAACGGCGGCAAGACCAACGCCGACGGCACCATCGGTGGCGGCAGCGGCACCTGGGGCAACGGCACCAACTGGACCGACGTCAACGGCAACCTGAGCGAAACCTGGGATGCGCAGTTCGGCGTGTTCGGTGGCCAGGCGGGGACCGTCACCGTGGCCGGCAACCAGTCCTTCACCGGCCTGCAGTTCCTCAGCGGCGGCTACCAGTTGGTGGCCGGCAGCGGCGGCAGCCTGACACCGGTCAATGCAGCCAATGGCGACCTGGCCGCCGTGCGCGTGAACACCGGCGACAGCACGCAGATCTCGGCGCCGCTGGTGGGCGCGGGCGGTATCGAAAAACTCGACGCAGGCACGCTGATCCTGAGCGGCGCCAACACCTACACCGGCGGCACCAGGGTCAGCGGCGGTACGCTGGTGGGCAACACCACCAGCCTGCAGGGCAACATCGTCGACAACGCCAGCCTGGTGTTCCAGCAGGACACCGACGGCCGCTTCAACGGTGTGCTCAGCGGCACCGGCAACACCGTCAAGCAGGGTAGCGGCAGCCTGCTGCTGACCGGCAACCAGCCGTTCAGCGGCAACCTGGCGGTCAACCAGGGCCTGCTGCTGGTGGGCAATGCGGCCAACCCGGGCACGGTGCTAGGGGCCAAGGTCACGGTGGGGGCCGGTGCCGCACTGAGCGGCAACGGCAGCGTGGGCTCGCTGGTCAACAACGGTGTGGTGCAGCCTGACCCGGGCAGTGGGCTCAAGGTCGGCGGCAACTTCACCAACGCCCCGGGCGGCACCCTGCAGGTGGTGGTCGGCAACCCCGCCAGCAGCGGCCTGACCGTGGGCGGCACGGCCAACCTGGGCGGCAGCCTGGTGGTGCTGAACTCGGCACCGGCCTCGGGCAACGCGCAGTACACCGTGGTGACTGCCGGCGGCGGGGTGAACGGCACCTTCACCACCGTGCAGTTGCCGGATACGCCGTTCTACGACACCACGCTCAACTACGGCAGCAACCAGGTCGGCGTCACCATCAGCCGCAACGGCACCAGCCTCGGCGATGTGGCTTCGACCCCCAACCAGCAGGCCGTGGCCGGCGCACTGGGCAGCAGCGGGGCGCCGGCGGCGGTGCTGGGCGCGGTCATGGCGCAGAACCGTGGTGGCGTTCAGGCGGCGTTGGACAGCCTGTCGGGCGAGATCCATGCCAGTACCGCCAGTGCGCTGATCGAAGACTCGCGCTACGTGCGCGAAGCGGTCAACGACCGCCTGCGCCAGCCAGGCTGCATGCGCGAGGAGGATCCGCGTCGGGCCCTGGCACCGAACGCCAACCAGCTCACCAGCGACGGTTGCCACGACGAGGCCGTGGGCTGGGCGCAGGCACTGGGCACCTGGGGCAAGATGGACGGCAACAGCAACAGCGCCAGCATCGACCGCAACGTGCAGGGCTTCCTGCTCGGGGTGGACCGCAGCCTGAACAGCGACTGGCGCGTGGGCGTGGCCGCCGGCTATACCCGCAGCGACCTGGATGCCAGCGGCCGCCGTTCCGATGCGAGCATCGACAGCTACCACCTGGCCACCTACCTGGGCTACCAGCTCGATGCCTTCTCGGCCCGCGTGGGTGCGGCGTACAGCTGGCACGACATCGAGAGCAAGCGTGACGTCGCCATCGGCAGCTACGATGACCGCCTCAAGGCCAAGTACAAGGCGCGCACCGCGCAGGTGTTCGGCGAGGTGAGCTACGCCATCGAGGCAGGCGGCGTGGCGCTGGAACCGTTCGCGGGCCTGGCCTACGTCAACTACGACAGCGACACTGCACGCGAGAAGGGCGGCGCGGCGCGGCTCAAGGCCAGTGCCGACCAGGACATCACCTTCTCCACCGTGGGCCTGCGGGCGGGCAAGGCGTTCAAGCTGGCCAACGGCAGCACCCTGACCCCGCGTGGCAGCCTGGGCTGGCGGCATGCCTACGGCGACACCAAGCCCGATGCCGACCTGCGCTTCATCGAGGGCGGCGCCGGCTTCACCACCCAGGGCGTGTCGATCGCCCGCGATGCGGCGGTGGTCGAGGCGGGGCTGGACCTGTCGATCGGGCAGGCCGGCAAACTGGGCCTGGGCTATTCGGGGCAGCTGTCCAGCGACACCCGCGACCATGCGGTAACGGTGAGTTTCAGCATGGGGTTCTAGGCGGCGAACGACGATCACGGCGCGTGAAGGCGGTGGCTTGAGCGCAGGTACCTCAAGTACCATCGCCCTCTGATTTGATGAGAGGGAAGTCGCTGATGATCGTCGGTATCGACCTGGGCACGACCCACAGCCTGGTGGCGGTGTGGCGCGATGGCGCCACTGAACTGGTGGCCAACGCACTCGGCCACACGCTCACCCCCAGCGTGGTGGGGCTCGACGACCAGGGCCGGGTGCTGGTCGGGCAGGCGGCGCGCGAGCGCCTGCACACCCATCCGCACCTGACCACCGCATTGTTCAAGCGCTACATGGGCAGCAACCAGCAGGTCACCCTGGGTGGGCGTGCCTACCGCCCCGAAGAACTCTCGGCACTGGTGCTCAAGAGCCTCAAGGAAGACGTCGAGCGTGCCTATGGCGAGCCGGTCACCGAGGCGGTCATCAGCGTGCCGGCCTACTTCAGCGATGCCCAGCGCAAGGCCACCCGCGTGGCCGGCGAACTGGCCGGGCTGCGCGTCGACAAACTGATCAACGAACCCACCGCCGCCGCACTCGCCTATGGCCTGCACCAGCGCGACAAGGAAACCTCGTTTCTGGTCTTCGACCTGGGCGGCGGCACCTTCGACGTGTCGATTCTGGAGCTGTTCGAAGGGGTGATGGAGGTGCGCGCCAGCGCCGGCGACAACTACCTGGGCGGTGAAGACTTCGACCAGTTGCTGCTGGAGCATTTCGTGCAGGCCCAGCAGGGTAACGACTTCCCCGGCGCGACCACGCTGCTGCAGCCACTGCGCCGCGAGGCCGAGCGTGTACGCCGGCAGCTGGGTCAGGCCCAGCAGGCCGACTTCGTGGTGCGCGTGGAGGGCCGCGAATGGCGCCACGTGTACACCCAGGACGCCCTGGCCGACCTGTTCGCACCGCTGCTGGCACGTCTGCGCACCCCCATCGAACGCGCCCTGCGCGATGCGCGCATCCGCGCCTCGGACCTGGACGAAGTGCTGCTGGTGGGCGGTACCACGCGCATGCCGCTGGTGCGCAAGCTGGCGGCCGGGCTGTTCGGGCGCTTCCCTTCGATCAGCCTCAACCCCGATGAAGTGGTGGCCCACGGCGCCGCCGTGCAGGCCGCGCTCAAGGCTCGGGATGCCGCGCTCGAAGAGGTGGTGCTGACCGACGTGTGCTCCTACACCCTGGGCATGGAAACCGTGCGCCAGGTCGGTGACCGCCACGAGAGCGGGCACTACCTGCCGATCATCGAGCGCAACAGCGTGGTGCCGGTGAGCCGGGTGCAGACGGTGTACACCGTCGGCGACCAGCAGGAGCAGGTGCTGGTCAAGGTGTTCCAGGGCGAGAGCCGCCTGGTGCGCGACAACGTGCTGCTGGGCGTGCTGGAGATTCCGGTGCCACGGCGCAAGGCCGGCGAGGTGGCCCTGGACGTGCGCTTCACCTACGACATCAACGGCATTCTCGAAGCCCAGGTGAGCATCCCGCTGACCGGCGAGCAGCATGCCCTGGTGATCGAGAACAACCCCGGCGTACTCAGCCCCGAAGAGGTACGCGAACGCCTGGCGGCGCTGGCCGAGCTCAAGACCCACCCGCGTGACCAGCAACCCAACACCCTATTGCTGGCGCGCCTGGAGCGCCTGTATCAGGAAAGCCTGGGCGAGGTACGTGAGCTGATCGGGGCCTGGGCCGCGCAGTTCCAGCGCGTGCTGGAAACCCAGGACGAACGCCAGATCCGCGAGGTGCGCCACGAGCTCGAACAGCGCGTGAATGAACTGGGCCAGGACAGCTGGCGCTGAAGGAGCGGCAATGAGTGACGTGATCGAAGACTGCTGGAGCGTGCTGGCCCTGGCCCCGGGCGCTGATGAACGCAGTATCAGGCGCCAGTATGCGCGCCTGCTCAAGGTGCACCGCCCCGACGAGGACCCCGAGGCCTTCCAGCGCCTGCGCGAGGCCTATGAACAGGCGCTGGCGCGCAGCCGCTGGGCACACGAGGACGATGCAGCGCCAGCGCTGGAATCGGCCGATGTGCCAGCCCCGCAGGCCGCGGCGGTGCACGTCGACGTCGAACCCGCACCCGCCAGGGAGCAACAGGCCCGCGCGCTGCTCGAAGGGCTGGACCCTGCGCAGCTCGACAACCTGTGGCGCCAGGCCGGTGAACTGGGGTGCGAGGCGGCCTTCGAGCAGCAGTTGCTGCAGCGCAGCCTGGATGACGAAACCCTGCGCCTTCCCATCCTGCACTGGGCGGTGCCGAGGCGTGGCTGGTTCACCCCCTGGCAGGCGGTGCCGATCGGCGCGTACCAGGGCGACGAACTGCTGGGCAGCCTCTGGCAAGCCTGCCACGCGCAGTTGCAGCACTACTTGCAGGCGGGCGACGAACAGGCGTTTTTCGCCAGCCTGCAGCACTGGGGCGGGCAGGCCTGGCTGGAGCCCTTCGACCGCCGCGAGCAGTTCCAGGCCATGCTGCTGGAGCTGCTGCACGATCACCCCGGCAGCAGCACCGCGCTGTTCGAACGCGTGTGCGGCTACTTCAACTGGAGCGACGATGACGGTGGCCCCCGGCCCGCGCACCTGTGGCAGGGCCTGAACGAGCGCTGCCGTCGCGATACCTGGTTCGCCCGCCAGCAGGCCCTGGCCGAGCAGTGGCACTGGCACACCAACCCCGAGGGCAATGCGGCCTACCTGCTGCTGCGCAACCTCCAGTTCAAGCAGCAGGTGGCGCTGGCCCAGGGCTTCAGCGAGGCCGACTGGGAAGCCTGTGAGCACCTGACGCAAACCCTGCTCTACCACTACCCTGAACTGCTCGACCAGGTGCCGCACCGCGACCTGTACTTCTGGCGCAGGCTGGCGCCGCGCCCGCTGCACCCGCGCAGCTACCTGCGGGTGATGAGCTGCATGGTGCTGGTGATCGTGCTGTGGCTGGCGGGGCCGGATTTCTTCGCGCACCCCTCCAATGTACTGATTGCGGCCGTGGTGGGCTCGCTGCTGACGGTGCAACTGTCGGCGGTGTTCATGCGTTTCTGGCTGTGGACCGCGCCGAGCCTGCTGGCGCTGGACCTGCGCCTGAGCGAATGGCTGATCCCGCGTCGGTTCAACCCCGATGGCGAGCGTCTGCTGCTGCGCCATGGCGTGCCGCGCCTGCTGCTGGCACTGCCGATCTACCCGATGCTGGCCGGTACCCACCCGTGGACCGGTATCGTCGCGCTGACGGGCTACTTCGCTGTCGGGCTGCTTGGCCTGTTGCCGTATCAGCCACCACAGGAAGGCGGCCCGGCGTGGCGCCAGCCGTGGGTGACGCTGCACCGGCTCTACGAATTCAACCTGGCCCAGGCCGCGGTCCTGCTGGTAACGGTGGGCGTGGTGGCGTGGTGGCAGGTTCACCCACCAGGAGTAATTTCATGAGTTTGCCTGAAGCTTTCGACACCGCGCTGTGCCTGAACGGGCCGCGCCTGCAACTGCGGCCCATGCAGGCCCGCGATGCCGAGCAGTGGCTGGGGATCATGGCCGACCCCGAGGTGATGCGTTACTGGCACCACGGGCCGTGGCAGACCCTGGACGAAGCCGAAGTGGCCTTGCTGGCCGACCGCGCCGCCTACCTGGCCGGGCGCAGCCTCAAGCTGGGTATCTACCCGCAGGGCAGCGACCTGCTGCTGGGCATGTGCCAGTTCTTCAACATCGACGCCGAGTCGCGCCGCGGCGAAATCGGCTACTGCCTGGCCAGCAGCGCCCAGGGCCAGGGCTACATGGGCGAGGCGCTGGAGCTGTTCGTCGAGTACCTTGCCATCGGCCTGAACATGCGCCGCCTCGAGGCCGAGATCGACCCGCGCAACGGTGCCTCGGCGCGCACCCTCGAACGCATGGGCTTCGAGCGTGAAGGGCTGCTGCGCGAGCGCTGGTGCATCGCCGGCGAGGTGTCGGATTCGGCGTTGTACGGGCTGCTGCTCGAATCGGCCTGAATGACTTGGACAGCGGGGCAGGCGATGGGCTATCGTCGCGCCCCGCTTCCCACCCGGCTGAATGGACTTACTGGTGCGCTTCGATTTCCGCTTGCTGAGCCTGCTGCTGTACCTCGCCTGCCTGTACCCGGAGGCCTGCGCCTGGGGGCACGATTCGGTGCTGCGCGGCATGCACGCGCTGTCGATGGGCTGGCTGGCCGGCGGCCTGTGGTTCGCCAACCCGCTGCTGCTGGGCGCCTTCGCAACCCACCGCAAAGACCCCAAAACCGCTTACCGCCTGGGCTGGTGCGCACTGCTGCTGGCGGGCTCGGCCCTGGCGCTGGGCTGGACCGACTGGTCGCCGATCCCGTCGGCGCCCCACGGCGGGCCTGACGTGCGCACCGGCTACTACTTGTGGCTGGCCTCGATGCTGGCATTCGTGATCGGCCAGCACCGCTACCGGCGCCAGCCCAGGCTTACCCAGCCAGCGCTGGGCTGGCTGCACTGGGTGCTGGTGGCGGGTATCGTGCTGACCATTCCACTGTCGTTCGTCAAGGCCACCGTCGCGCCGGCGCGACCGGTCTACATGAACCTCGGCGAGCCGCCAGCGGCCTGCGACGACTGCGAACTCGGGGTCAACTAGATGCTGGCACTGTTCAAGCGGCATTACGTGGTACTGAGCCTGGCGCTGTACCTGGGCAGCCTGTTTCTGGATGCCGTGCCGGTCAGCGAGGTGACCATGCGCGGCATGCATGTGCTGACCCTCGGCTGGCTGGGTGGCAGCGCCTGGTGGGCCAACCCGCTGCTGTGCCTGGCACTGATGCTGCGGCGCAACCGGCCGCTGCTGTCGCTGTTGGCAGCGGTCGCGGCACTGGTGCTGGCGGCGCAGTGGCTGCCAGTGATCGGCTGGGGCGACAGCGCGCTGGTGCCGCGCAAGGCCAATGGCCAGGCCAATCTGCTCGGCGCCTACTACCTGTGGTTGCTGGCGTTGGCGGCATACGTGGCCGGCCAGTTTCTCAACCGCCGGCAGGCGCCGGGCGGGCCGGGCCAGGGCTGGCTGGCCTGGGTGCTGGTGGCGGCGATCTATGCCACGGCGGCGTTCTCGTTCAGCGTGGGCAGCGGCGCCAATGTCACGCCCCCGGCCCCGGCAATACCCTCCAATTCCATCTGACCTGCGGACACTCCTGTGAAACGTCATTACCTCACGCTCAGCCTGGTGCTGTACGTGGCCTGCCTGTATTTCAATGCCTACTACACCGACAACGGTGCCCACATGAGTTCGGTATGGTTGCTGGTGTACGGGCTGTGGGGCATCCCGTTCCAGATCTATGGCTGGTTTGCCAACCCGGTCTTCGGCCTGGCGCTGCTGGCCCACCGCTGGTGGCCGCGGGTGGGGATGGGCCTGTCGGTGCTGGCGCTGCTGCTAGGGCTGTCGTTCCTGGTGGTGAGCACGGTGCCGGATAACACGCCGCAGTCCTACGATTTCGTGCAACTCACCGCGCTGGGCGTGGGGTACTACCTGTGGATCGGCGCCTTCGTACTGATGACCCTGGGGCAAGCGCTGCACTGTCGTGACCGGCGCGAGGTGCGCCAGGTGCCGCGTCTGCGCGTTGTCGACTGGCTGCTGTTGCTGGTGGTGCTGGGGGTGATCCTGTTCAATGCGTTCCCCCAGCACGGCTACGTGTTCGAGCGCACCCACCCCTGGTGAGCCCTCAACGGTTGGCGCGGGTGCCCCATTGCACCACCAGCATGCCGACGATGATCAGCGCCACCCCGGCGATGCGCAGGCCGTTGACCGGGCGCGATGGCAGGCCCATCAGCCCCCACTGGTCGATGATCAGCGACGAGAGTACCTGGCCGGCGATCACGCACACGATGAAGCCGGCCGCGCCCAGGCGCGGGGTGAGGATCAGCGCCGCGGTGATGTAGGCCACCCCGGCCACGCCACCCAACCACGCCCACCACGGCGCCTGGCCGAGGTTGGCCAGTTGCGGCAGCGGTGCGCGCATCAGCAGCAGGGCCGGCAGCACCATCAGCACGCTCACCGCCAGCGAGATCAGCGTGGCCCACAGCGGGTGCCCGAGCAGGCGCCCGAGCGCGGCGTTGGCGCCGGCCTGGAACGGCACGGCGGCACCGGCCAGCAGGGCGACAAGCAGCGGTATGGCGACAGCGAGGTTGAGGTTCATGGTGGTTTCCTTCTGGCTATGGAGGGCTTGGTACAGTCTTGGTTATCTGTTTCACTGATGGAAATTCGAATTGTGCACAGGGGCTATTCGCCACATGGATGATCTGCGCCGTATCGACCTCAACCTGCTGCTGACCCTGCATGCGCTGCTGGCCGAGCAGCACGTCTCGCGCGCGGCCTTGCGCCTGCACCGCAGCCAGCCGGCGGTGAGCCATGCGCTGGCGCAGTTGCGCGAGATCTTCCAGGACCCGCTGCTGGTGCGCCGTGCGGGCCGCCTGCAGCCCACGTTGCGTGCGCTGGAACTGGCGGCGCCGTTGCAGGATGCCCTGCAGCAACTGGATGCGCTGCTGGGCAGCCCCGGTTTCGAGCCGGCGCGGGCGCGGCGCAGCTTTCGCCTGGCGATGTCGGACTATGGCGCGCGGGTGGTGCTGCCGGGCCTGATGCGCTGCCTGCGCGAGACCGCACCGGGCATCGACCTGGTGGTCAGCCAGGGCAGCCGCGAGGCGATGCTCGGCCAGTTGCTCGATGGCGAGGTGGACCTGGCGCTGGGCGTATTCCCCACCCTGGCCGAGCCGTTGCAGGCCGCCACGCTGTTCGAGGAGGGGTTCGTGTGTGTGGCCGACCACGCCACGCTGCCGGCCCGTGGCGGGCTGACATTGCCCGCCTGGCTGGCGCGCCCCCATGTGCTGGTGGCGATGCGGCCCGGGGCCGACAACGAGATCGACCAGGCCCTGGCGGCGCTGGGGCAGCAGCGCCGGGTGGTGCTGGCGTTGCCGCACTGGGCGGCGGCCAGCGACGTGCTGGTGGGCACCGACCTGGTGCTGACCGTGGCGCGGCGCAGCGTGCAGAACCTCAAGGCGCAGCGTGGGTTGCGCTGTTTCGAGCCGCCGCTGGCGATTCGCGCGTTCGCCTTTCAGCAGGTGTGGCACGAGCGACGCAAAAAGGAAGCGGCGCACCATTGGTTGCGCGAGCAGGTCATGCGAGCCTGTGCGCCCTAGGCAGTCAGAACAGGAGAGGCAAGCCATGAGTATCAAGCGGATGATGGGGGTTGCGGTGCTGTCGCTGGCGGCAGTTGCGCCGTTGGCGCTGGCGCAGGACAAGACTTCGGCGGCCTACAAGGCCTGCATGGACACCGCGAACACCACGGTGAGTATGAACGAATGCAACAACGCCGAGATCGCCCGCCAGGACAAACGCCTGAACCAGGTCTACAAGAAGGCCATGGCCGCGTTTGGGCCGGTGCAGCAGGGCAAGCTCCGGGATGCGCAGCGGGCGTGGATCAAGTACATCGACAGCAACTGCGATTTCTACTTCACGCAGACCGGCGGCACCATGGACATCCTCAATGGCGGTGGCTGCCGCCTGCGCATGACCTCCGAACGCGCGGATGAGCTGGAGGCATTGCAGGCGCCTTGAACGCCCTTCGCCGGCAATGGCACGCGCTCGATGACAGGCGCGCGCCTTGCTGGCGAAGGCCGCGCCGCAACCCTCAGCGCAGAAACGGCAGCAGGTGCCCGACAAATGCCTCGGGCGCCTCTTCGGTCACAAAGTGCCCGCAGCCCTCGATGATCGCGCCCTGCAACGTGGTGGCGCGCCCCTCCAGGGTTACCCGCGGCGCATCATTGGTTGCCAGTTGCGCCCCGATCGCCAGCACCGGCATGCCCAGTGGCACCTGCCCGCGCTGCTGGTTCTGGCGAATCGTTTCGGGTATCGCGCGGTAGTAGGCAAACCCGCCACGCAAGCCCCCCGGCGCCGAGTACGCCTGCACATAGGTATCCACCGCCACCCGATCCAGGCGCACAGCCCATTTCTCGAACATGAACCTCAGGTACTGCGCTTCGCGCCCGGTAATCAGCGCCTCGGGCAGGTCCTGCAACTGGTTGAACATGAAGTGCCACAGGAAGATGTTCTGCTCCGGCGGCGCGAAGATCGACGGCGCCGGCGCCAGGCCCGGAATCACCGCTTCGCTCAGGCACAGCCGGTTCACCACCCCCGGAAAATCGCTGGCCAGGGCATACCCCACCCACATGCCCACATCGTGGCCCACCACGGCATAGCGTTCGTGCCCCAGTTGCCCCATCAGCGCGTGCAGGCGGGCGGCGCAGGTGCCGGTGTCGTAGCCGTCCAGCGGCTTGTCGGAAAGCCCCATGCCGGGAAGGTCCACGGCAATCGCCTGGTAACCGTTGTCGGCCAGGGCCGCCATGACGTGCCGCCAGGTGTACCAGGTCTGTGGCCAGCCGGGGATCAGCAGTACCGGTGCCCCTTCGCCCTGGGTGACGTAGTGCAGGCGCAGGCCGTGCACATGGGCGTAATGGTGAGAATGCGTGCTCATCGTTGCAGCTTCCCGACAGGGTTGCCTTCAAGGCCGAGCATCCTGGCGATGACCGCCGGCGCCACCGGGGTACCGGCGAAGTCGTCGAACACCGTGTCGGTGACCTGGATGATGTGCCGGTTGATGAACGCCACCCCTTCACGTGCCCCATCGTGCTGGTTTTTCAGGCAGCACTCCCACTCCAGCGTGGCCCAGCCGCTGTAGTCGTATTCGGCCAGCTTGCTGAAGATGCCCTTGAAGTCGACCTGCCCGTCCCCCAGCGAACGGAAGCGTGCGGCGCGCTTGAGCCAGGGTTGATAACCGCCGAACAGGCCCTGCTTGCCGGTGGGCAGGAACTCGGCGTCCTTGACGTGGAACATGCGGATGTAGTCCCGGTAGTGGTCGATGAACGCCAGGTAGTCGAGTTGCTGCAGGATCAGGTGGCTGGGATCGAACAGCATCTTGCAGCGCGGGTGGTGACCGACGTGTTCGAGAAACAGCTCGAAGCTTGCGCCGTCGTGCAGGTCTTCGGCGGGGTGAATTTCGAAGCACAGGTTGATGCCCTGTTCGGCGCAGGTATCGAGCACCGGCAGCCAGCGCCTGGCCAACTCGGCGAAGGCTGTTTCAACAAGGCCGTCGGGGCGTTGCGGGAAGGGAAAGACGTACGGCCATGCCAGTGCACCGGAAAAAGTCCCCATGTCGCTCAGGCCCAGGCGCCGCGACGCGATGGCCGCGCAGGTGAGCTGGTGCACCGCCCAGGCACTGCGGGCAGCCGCGTCGCCCTGCAGGTGGGCCGGTGCAAAACTGTCGCACAAGGCGTCGTATGCCGGGTGTACCGCCACCAGCTGGCCGAAGAGATGCGTGGTCAGCTCACTGATCACCAGCCCGTGTTCGGCCAGCATGGCAGTGATGTCGTCGCAGTAGGCCTGGCTGCTTGCGGCGAGCTCGACATCGAACAGACGCTTGTCCCAGGCCGGTATCTGCAACGCCTTGAAGCCCATGTGCGCGGCCCATCGGGCGATGTTGGGCAGTGAGTCGAACGGTGGCTGGTCGGCACTGAATTGCGCCAGATGCAGGCTGGGGCCTTTCAACGTGATCATGTGGAACTCCTATTGTTTGTTGATCGACAAACAATAAGGATGCAGCCTGCGCGTCGTCAAGTATTCTTTGTCTTTCGACAAACAATTACGGATAATGCCGCCTTCATTCCTGGTTGGAGAACTATCGAGATGGCAGGCCGACCACGCCAGTTCGACCGTGAAGCCGCGTTGCGCACCGCCCGGGATGTGTTCTGGGCACGCGGTTTCGAAGCCACGTCCATGAGCGACCTGGTGGCTGCGCTGGGTATCGCTTCGGCGCGCATCTATGCCGCGTTCGGCTCCAAGGAGCGCTTGTTCAAGGAGGCCATCGAGCTGTATGAGCGCGAAGAGGGCGCATTTTCGACCCAGGCGCTGAGCGAGCAACCCACGGCCTACCAGGCCATCGAGCGGCTGTTGCTCGATGCCGTCGACCTGTACACCCGCCCAGCGGGCCCACTGGGCTGCATGGTGGTGTCGGCAGCCACCAACTGCTCGGCCGACAACGACGCCGTGCGTGAATGGCTGGCCGACCACCGCCGCGAAAAAACCTTGTCGATCATTCAGCGCTTGCAGCAGGCGGCCGAGGCGGGCGAGTTGAAACCCGAGGTCGATGTGCAATCGCTGGGCGATTTTTTTGCCACGCTGCTGCATGGGTTGTCGGTGCAGGCCCGCGACGGGATCGCGCGTGAGCGCCTGCTCAAGGCAGTGGCGCCGGCCATGCAGATGCTGGCCCTGGCTACCGGTGGGCATGGACCATCGGCCGCCGATCAAATACCCTGACACCGTCATTTCCCAACCCCGTACCGACCATGATTGCCCACTTCGCGATTTTTCTCTGCACCCTGGTCGCCATGGAAGGTGTCGGTTATCTGGCGCACAGGTACGTGATGCACGGCTGGGGCTGGTTTCTGCATCGCTCGCACCACGAACCGCACCTGGGCACGCTGGAAACCAACGATATCTACCTGCTGATCCTGGCCCTGGCCGCGATCACCCTGATCGTGCTGGGCAATGCCGGCCACGACCCGTTGCAGTGGGTGGGCGCCGGGGTGGCGGGGTTCGGGCTGATCTACGTGTTGGTGCACGACGGCATCGTGCACCGCCACTGGCCCGCGCGCCCCAGGCCGCGCCACCCCTATCTGCGTCGGCTGTACCACGCACACCTGATGCACCACGCGGTGAAGGGGCGCAGGCACAGCGTGTCGTTCGGCTTCCTCTACGCACCGCCCCTGCATGTGCTCAGGCAGCAGCTGCGCGAGCGCCGTGTCAGGCCGGCTCGCTCAGCGCCGGGGCCTTGCTCGGCGGCTTTATCGAGCCAATGTACACCGCCAGCACCGTCACCAGCGCCCCGGTGATCTGCATGGCCGAACTGGCCTTGTCCAGAAACGCCACGTCGATGAAGTAGGTGATCACCGGCTCCAGCAGCAGGATCAGCCCTGCCAGCCCGAGGCTGATGGCACCAATCGAGCGGTTGACCAGCAACCAGCCGACGAACTGCACCAGCACGCCATAGATCACCAGCATGTAGAAGGTCTGCTGGTCGGCGATGGCCAGGCTCTCGCCCCGCAACAGCGCGTACCCCAGCATCACCCCGGCCGCCCACAGGCTCAGGTGCAGCATCTGCGCGATCTTGTCGCCGCCGCCCTGGGGCAGTTGGGTGGTTACTTTCAGGTAGTACACGCACACGGCATAGGCCAGCCCCGACAGCACGCCATAGACCACGCCCTGGATACCCAGCGCGCTGCCCATCTCCGGCAGCAGCAACAGGTACAGGCCGACGAAGGCCAGGCTGATCGAGGCGACGAAATACAGCGACGGTTTCTCTTTGAGCAGGCACAGCCCGAGCAATGTCATGAAGAACACCTGGCAGTTGGTCAGGATCGAGCCGATGCCCGGTCCGACGATGTAGATGCTGTGGTGCCACAGGATCAGGTCGATGGCCAGGAACACGCCGGCCAGGGCGGTGTAGCGTCGAGCCCTGGGGTGGGCCAGGCGAGCAGGTTGCCTTCTCACCCGCAGCAGCAGGTAGAACAGCACCGAGGCGATCAGCATCCGGTAGAAACCCGCGCCCCCGGCGCCGATATGGGCGAAGGCCACCGCCAGCGCCGACAGGCTGAGCATCAGCCCGCCCAGTGTCAGCTCGACGATGGCCCGGTTGCTGGAGAGGGTGACCCCGTTGGATGACTGCATGGTTTTCTCTGGTCTGTTGCGAAGAAGTCGGGCAAATTTATCCACCCGCCCTGCGCGCGTATTGCACAAAACTGGACAGGCCATGGAGCAACAGGACTTCTCGCGCTTCTGGCGCGTCCCCGAAGGGGGCTGTGAATTGCTGGCGGCGCGCTACAGCGCACGGGCCTTCGGCCGCCATTCCCATGAGCGCTACGCGGTGGGGGTGATCGGTGCGGGCGTGGAGAAGCTCTTCTACCGTGGCACCCAGCACCTGGGCACCGCCGGCAGCATCGTCACCCTGACCCCGGGCGAGATGCACGACGGCGTGCCGGGCAGCGCCGAGGGTTGGAGCTACCGCATGCTCTACCTCGACCCGCAGTGGCTCAACCGTGCGGTATTCGAGGGGCGTTTCGGCGACGGGCATATCCACCTGTTCCAGCAGGCGCTGACCCACGACATGGGCTTTGCCCAGGCCTTCCTGCACCAGCATCAGGTGATCGAGCAGTCGTGTTCGAGCCTTGAGCGCGAGAGCGTGCTGCTGCACCTGGTCAGCCAGCTGTTCGAGCGGTGCGGCGGGCCGCAGCCCCGGGCGGTGGCCGACGAACGCGAAGTGGTGCGACGGGTGCGGCAGATGCTCGACGAGCAGTACGCGCAGAACATCGCGCTGAACGACCTGGCGCAGTGGGTGGGGCTCGATCCGCTGTACCTGATACGGGTGTTCAAGAAGAGCGTGGGCGTATCGCCGCACAGCTATCAGATCCAGACGCGGGTGGCGCGGGTGCAGCAGTTGCTGCGCAGTGGCGTGGGCATCGCCGAGGCGTCGCTGCGTTGCGGGTTCTTCGACCAGAGCCACATGACCCGGGCCTTCAAGAAAGTGGTCGGCATCACCCCGGGCTGCTTCCAGCGCGGCTGACTCGTGCAGGAGCCGGCGTGCAGGAGCCGGCCTTGCCGGCGAGGCGCCTGGCCCCGACAATGTGTTCCCGATGGATGCTCCACCAAGGAAGGACTTCACCGTGCACCGTATCGCCACGCTGTTGTGCTTGCTGCTCACCCTGGGCGGCTGTACCGAATACAAATGGGGCCATGACTGGAAGCCCGACCGCCTGGGCGGCTGGCAGGACCACACCGACCCCAAGCTGCGCTACGGCGCGTCGCTGGGCGCCACCTGCAACGCCAGCCCGTTGTGGCTCAAGGTGGTGAATCACGGTCAGTCGACCTACCAGTCGCTGTTGTTCATTCCGTTGTTCCCTGACCGCACAGGCGGCGAGTACCCCCTGTGGATAACCGTCAACCATCCGGCCCTCAAGGCGTGCAGTTCATCGGCACCGAGCCCGCTGCGGGTGAAGATGGGCGATCAGGTGGTACAGGGCCTGCGCTTTCCCGAGCGGGCGCAGGAGGACGGCACCTGCGTGATCGAATTCGATGACGATCGCTACGCGGCCGATGAGATGTCGATCGAGATCGACCCGGCGGTGCTGCCTTGCACGATCGCCCCCGTGACCCTGAAAAAGGACCGCTACTTCTGCATTCGCAACATGCGCTGGGGCGGCTCGCCCAGTTGCCGCGAGTAGGGCACGGCTTGCAAATCCCAGGGCGAGGGATAAGAATGCGAACAATTACCATTAGTGTGTCTCTCGCATGTCCAACCCGCGCCCGTCCGCCCAGCACCCGTTGCACCTGCTGTACGCTGAACACCATCACTGGTTGCGCGGCTGGCTGGCCCGTCGGCTCAATTCCCACGCCGATGCCGCGGACCTCACCCACGACACCTTCCTGCGTACCCTGACTTCGCCGCACCTGGGCCAGCTGGACGAGCCGCGGGCGTTCCTGTGCATGGTCGCCAAGCGGGTGCTGTACACCTTCTGGCGTCGCGGCGAGCTGGAGCGCGCCTACCTTGAAGCGCTGGCCAACCTGCCCGAGCCGGTGGCGCCGTGCGAGGAAACCCTGGCGGTGCTGCGCGAGGCGCTGGAGGCGGTGGATGCCTTGCTGGCCGGGTTGCCGGCCAAGGTGCGCCATGCCTTTCTGCTCAACCGCCTGGAGGGCCTGACCCACCAGCAGATCGCCGACCAGATGCAGGTGTCGCTGAGCAGCGTCGAGCGCTGGGTGCGGCGCGCCGTGACCCATTGCTACCTGGCGCAACTGGGCGCGGGCACGTGAGCGGCCGCAGCCTGGCAGCGCTGACCCCGGCGGTGCGCGAAGCCATCGAATGGAGCGTGCGCCTGGGCTCGGGGGCGGCGACGGCAGCCGACCGCGACGCCTTCGAGCAGTGGCAGGCGCTGGACGCAAGCCATCGCCAGGCCTGGCAGGCGGTTACCCAGGCCACCCATACACCCTTGAACCCCTTGCTGGAAGTGCCCGGCAGCGCCAGTGCGGCCACGCGCGCCCTGCGCAGCAGCGGGTTGTCGCTGCAGCGGCGCCGGTTGCTGCGCGGCGGCAGCGTCTTGCTGCTGATGCTGGGCCTGCCGGCGTTGTTGACGGTACAACGGCGCATGCCGCTGGACGCCGTGTTCAGCGACCACTACAGCGGCACCGGTGAGCGCAGGCGCATTCAACTGGCCGACGGCAGCGTGCTGCTGCTCAATGCGCGCACCACCGTGGAGGTGGCGTTCAGTGCCGAAGCCCGGGTGATCCATCTGCGCCACGGCGAGCTGAACATCCAGGTGGCCCGCGACCCGCACCGCCCTCTCGAGGTGGTCACTGCGCAAGGCCGGGTGCGGGCCCTGGGCACGCGCTTCAGTGTCGCCACGCTGGATCAGCGCAGTGCCGTCAGCGTGCAGCAGCACAGCGTGCAGGTGCGCAATCGCGCCGGGCAGAGCATCGTGGTGGACAGCGGGCAGACCCTGCGCTTTGCCGACGATGCACTCTCGCCCCTGGGCAATGAGCAAGGCCGCCTGGATGCCTGGATGGAAGGTCGCCTGGAGGTGGACGACGCGTCGCTGGGCAGCGTGATCGATGCCTTGCGCCCTTACCGCTACGGCGTGCTGCGGGTTTCCCCGGCGGCGGCGCAACTGCGCGTGTTCGGGGTGTTCCCGCTGGACGACAGCGACCGCGCCCTGCAATCGCTGGCGCAGGTGCTGCCGATCAGTGTCGAGGCGTTCGGGCCGATCACGCTGATCGACCTGCGCTGAAAAAAACGTTCCGCCAGGGTGAAGGCTTTTTTCGGCTCGCTGGACATAGCAGGAAACGCCCATTCACTTCCTGCGAGGAAAGCCCTTCACATGCGTCCCCAACTCCTGAGCCCCGCGCGCCTGGCACTGGCTGTCGCGGTTGCCGTTTCTGCCTGCTCCCTCGACCTGAACCGCGCCTGGGCGGACCCAGCCATGCAGCGCTATGCGTTACCGGCGCAACCGCTGGACCAGGCCCTGCGCCAGATCGCCCGGCAAAGCGCCAGCACCCTGGTGGTGGACCCGGCGCTGCTGCGCGGGCGCCAGAGCGCGGCGGTGAACGGGCAACTGAGCGCCGAGGCAGCGGTGCGCCAGGCAGTGGCGGGCAGCGGCCTGCAACTGCGCGTGACCGACAACGGCACCCTGACCCTGGAGAAGGCCGACAGCAGTGATGCGCTGCAACTGGGTGCCACCAGCATCACCGGCAGTACGCTGGGCGAGGTCACGGAAAACACTGGCTCCTACACCACCGCCAGCATGGCCACGGCCACCAAGTTCAAGGCCTCGGCCCGGGAAACCCCGCAGTCGGTGACCGTGGTCACCCGCCAGCGCATGGACGACCAGAACATGCAGACCCTGGACGACATCGCCAGCTATACGCCGGGGCTGACCCTGCGCAAGACCGGCGGTGAGCGCCCGCAGTTCTACTCGCGCGGTGCGGCCATCGACAACATCATGGTCGACGGCCTGCCCATCGCCTACGACAGCGACACCCTGGGCACCGCGACCCTGGCGATGTTCGACCGGGTGGAGGTGGTACGCGGGGCTTCCGGCCTGATGGTGGGCTCGGGCAACCCGTCGGGTACCCTCAACCTGGTGCGCAAGCGCCCCACGCTGGCGCCGCAGATCACCCTCACGGCGGCAGCCGGCAGCTGGGACAACTACCGTACCGAAATCGACGCCAGCAGCAGCCTCAATGATGCCGGTACCGTACGCGGGCGAGTGGTGGGCATCTACCAGGACAAGAACAGCTTTACCGATGCCTACAGCAACCAGCGTCAGTTGCTGTACGGGATCACCGAATTCGACCTGTCGGACGCCACCACGCTGACCTTGGGCGGCTACTACAACCGCGAGGACAACCCCGGCGCGGACTGGAACGGCAGCCCGACCCACGCCGATGGCAGCTTCCTCGACATTTCCCGCTCGTCGCGCTTCAGCCCCGACTGGACCTACTGGGACAAGACCAACAAGAGCGTGTTCGCCGAGGTGGAACATCGCCTGGACAACGACTGGCGCCTGCGCCTGAGCGCCAGCTGGCTGAAGGCCAACCTGGAGATGCTGGGCAGCAGCTACTACCGGCTGGACCCGACCGCCGACGAGCTGCAACTGAATGTGGGGCGCTACTCCTACGAACATACGCAGAAGAGTATCGATGGTTATGCCAGCGGGCCGTTCAGCCTGTTCGGGCGTACCCATGAACTGGTGGTGGGGGCGAGCTACCGCCGCGACGATACCGACGACGGCCCTGGCGGCGGCCCGGATGCGAGCTTCAACTATGTCGTGGACCCCAACAACTTCCACTACAAGGACGTGCCCCGGCCGGCCATCGACTACAACTGGTCACGCAAGGGCAAGGTGGATCAGTCCAGTGCCTACACCGCCGTGCGTTTCAACCTGCGCGATGACCTGAAGCTGATCCTCGGCTCGCGCCTGGACTGGTATGAGTACCAGCAGCACACCGAGGTCGGGGCCTACGCCTTCGGCGCCGACTACAAGGCCACCCGCGAGGTCACCCCGTATGCGGGGCTGATCTATGACCTGAACGACACCTACTCGGTCTACACCAGCTGGACGCGCATCTTCAAGCCGCAGGAGTACCAGAACAGCAGCGGTGGCCTGCTGGCGCCGGTAACCGGCACCAACTACGAGGCCGGGCTCAAGGCCGAGTACTTCGGTGGTGCGTTGAACGCCAGTTTCGCGCTGTTCCAGCTCGACCAGGAGAACCTGGCCAAGTCGTTGCCGGCAGGTGATTGCCCGACCATGGATGCCTGCTACGAGGCGGCCGGCGAAATTCGTACCCGCGGCCTGGAACTGGAGCTGGGCGGCGAACTGGCGCCGGGTTGGCAGGCGTCGGCCGGCTATACCTATGCGGCGGCCGAGTATGTGAAGGCCACCGGCTCGGCGCAGAAGGGTGACCGCTTCGACAGTGATTCGCCGTACAACCTGTTCAAGCTGGCGACCAGCTACCAGTTGCCGGGCGACCTCGATCAATGGAGCGTGGGCGGGGCCTTTCGCACCCAGAGCCGCACCTATACCAGCTACAGCGTGAAGCAGGGCGGGTACAGCGTGGTCGATCTGATGGCCCAGTACCGCGTGACGCCGGCGGTGACGTTGCAGACCAACCTCAACAACGTGGCGGACAAGCGTTACTACCAGAGCATCAGCAACCCGGCCGGGGCCAACATCTTCGGCGAGCCGCGCAATGTGATGTTCACCGTGAAGTGGTCGTTGTGAAGTCGCTGAAGGCGCGGAACAGGCGGGTGCCCACGTAGCTGCGCAGGTGCGGGTGGCGGCTGCGGTGGTAGCAATCCCAGTAGCTGACCATGCGTGCGCGGGTCAGGCTGAAGTAGGCGGGGTTGTCGTTGAAGAAGCGGCCGTAGGCGCTGGCGTCCAGGGTCGACAGGTTGGCCTCGCACAGCGCCAGCAGCTCGATCACGTATTCGCCGGTGAGCTGGAACACGAACGGGATGACCCACGCTTCTGGTGCCCGAATGATCTGCTGCAGGTAACGCTCGCGCACGTGGCCGTCGGGGTGGCGGGTGAGCAGGCAGGCGTGGATCAGTGACCGGGCTGTATCGGCAGCCGGCAGGTGAAGGCGGTAGGGCAGGGTCAGGGGTTCGCCGTCGAGGGTGACGGCGATGCCCTGGTCACCGTTGGGCAGGTCGAGTTGCCGGGCCAGGTCCTGGACTTCGCGGGCCAGGTGGTGGGGGAAGGCGGCGGTGAGGGTGGTGGGCATGCACTGCTCCGGATTGTTGGGGTATGTGCTGGCGTCATCGCGGGTCAAGCCCGCTCCCACAAGGAACTGCGCCGAACCTGTGGGAGCGGGCTCCACCCGCGATGGGCGGCGCCGCCGCCCGCTTCAGCGCTGCGTCGCCCAATACCCCTGCAACGCCCGCGCCGCGGGCTCGATGGCGGCCACGCGCTGGCGATGCAGCACCACATCCAGGTCGGCCGGCAGTTCGAAGTTGTCCTGTGCGGCACAGGTCTCGATCACATCCAGTGCCACCTGCTGCGCCGCCGGCAAGGCCGGCCAGTTGGCCAGGCCTGCACCGCGCAGGTAGCCAAAGCACCACTCTTCGGCCAGCGTCAGCGGCTGGCCGTTGTGCTCGGTCTCCTCGAAGCGCGGCGAGAAACGCTGGGCCAGGTTGTTCGCGTGCAGGGTCACCAGCTCGACGAAGCGCTGGCAGTCTGCAGCGCTTTCCCATTCCGGCTGGCGACCACCGAAGATCCCCGGGAACCATTCGTCGATAGCCACAGGCGCCGGGCCGGACACCAGCGCGGTGAGGTAGCCGTCCAGTTCCGAGGCGTTGAGCACCGAATGGTCATCGCCATACTGCAGCAGGATGTCTTCGATGAACTCGAAGTCGGTGTCGTTGAGCGTCTGCATGAAAAAGGTCCTTCACATAACGGTGGGCGCAGCCAGGCTGCGCGTCAAAGGCGGGAAGGATGGCGCTTTCGCCGGTTTTTATCCAGCGTGCTGATCAGCGCTCAGAAGCGCTCGTCGAGCAGGGCCGGCAAGGTCAGCTCCTTGACGTAGCTGGCCGACGACAGGCTCAGCGCCATGCGCACCACCTGCACCACGTCGTGCACGGGGATCAGCTGGCCTTCGCCGCGTTGCTCGGCCACGTCGCGGGGCGTGCTGAGCGGGTCTTCGGTGTTGAGGTAACCCAGGTTCAGGCAGGTCACGGCCAGGCGCTGCTCACGGTAGCCTTCGCGCAGCGCATCGGCGATGCCACGCAGGGCGAACTTGGAGGCGCCGAAGGCCACCTCGGGGCGCCCGCTCTGGGGCAGGCCGGAGGTGGAACCGGTGAGGATGATGCGCGGGGTGGCGCTGCGCAGCAGGGTGGGCAGCAGGCGCTTGATCAGCAGCAGGGTGGCGGTGATGTTGCAACTGACGATGGCCTGTACCTGCGCGTCGCTGTCGCCGAGAAAGTCGTAGGCCGGGTCGAAGGCCAGCTCTTCCCAGATGCCGAGGTTGTAGATCAGCGTGTCGAGGCCGTACTCTGCCACAGCCTGGGCGATGGCGTGCGCGGCGCTGGCCGGCTCGGCCAGGTTGGCTTCGACCCAGTTCAACTGCACGCCGGCCTTGGCGGCGATGCCGTCGGGGCGTGTGCGCGACACGCCGACCAGCGTATCGCCCGCCTCGCCGAGGCCTTCGATCAGGGCCTTGCCCAGCCCTTTGCTGGCACCGACTACCAGGGTTTTCATGGGGTGATTTCCTTGTCTGCACGGGGAGAGAGCGCGGATGCAAACAGAGGGCGAGGGGAATGGCAAATGGCCGGATGTATCCAGATGTGAATCTACTTGATCGCTTAGCCTTTAGCAGCCGGCTGCCGGGGATGGGCTGCGCAGCAGCCGCGAAACTCGCCATAATGCGCCCCCCGCCAAGGAGAACGCTGTGAACAACCCCGTACAAGGAAGTCCCGTGACCACCCCTTACATCGCCAGCACCACCGGCAAGCGCATCGGCCTCGCGCTGCTGGGCCTGCTGCTGTACTTCACCGCGCAGTTCGCCGGCGCCTTTCTGTTCGGCAGTGGCCTGGACTTCACCCTGGCTTTGTTCGGCGCCCACCTGGTGGCGTGTGCAGCCATCGGCGGGCTGTACCTGTTGCTGCGGCGCAACCCGCTGGCCGGGCATGCCTTCAGGGGGGCCAACTTCAGCTACAAGGCCCTCTGGCTCGGCCTGACCAGCGTGGTGGTGGTCTACCTGCTGGCCTACAACTACGCCGCCCTGGTCGATCAGCCCGCCGAACCCTTCATGCTGCAGTTCATGACCCTGCTCGGTGCCGGTTCGCTGGCCGATCGCGTGCTGCTGACCAGCATGGTCATCGTGCTCGCCCCCCTGGGCGAAGAGCTGGCGTTCCGGCATTTTCTGCTCAACCTGTTCCCGTTCCGCAAGCCGCTGTGGGCGGTGGTGGCGATCGTGGTCAGCGCCCTGGCGTTTGCCGCCATCCACCTGCAGTACACCTTCAGGTCGACCGTGGTGCTGTTGTTCATCCTCGCCCTGATGCTGGCCTATGCGCGGATCCGAACCGGCGGCCTGCTGGTGCCCATGGCGATGCATGCCTGCGCCTCGACCCTGGCACTGGCGATGTACCCGCTGTTCTATCCGTGAGCCCGCACGGCAGCTGGTGACGGTATACTCGCGGCCTGTTCCGTCTATATCCGAGTATCGTCATGGGTCTTTCTCTCTCCGCGGCGCCTGAGCGCCGTCTCGGCGCGCCACTGGTTGCGCTGTCATTGCTGGTGGTCGGCGCCGTCTTTCTGAATGCCAGCGTGGGCATCAAACAGGTGCTGCTGCTGATCGTCGGCGCCGCCCTGGGCCTCACGCTGTACCACGCCGCGTTCGGCTTCACGTCCGCCTGGCGGGTGTTCATCAACGAGCGCCGTGGCGCCGGCCTGCGCGCGCAGATGGTGATGCTGGCCATCGCCGTGCTGCTGTTCTTTCCGGCCCTGGGCGCCGGCACGCTGTTCGGCCAGCCGGTGACCGGGCTGGTGGCGCCGGCCGGGGTGTCGGTGGTGTTCGGTGCGTTCATCTTCGGCATCGGCATGCAGATGGGCGGCGGCTGTGCGTCGGGCACCCTGTTCACCGTGGGCGGTGGCAACGCGCGCATGCTGGTGACGCTGCTGTTCTTCATCATCGGTTCGGTAACCGCAACCCACCACGCCGACTGGTGGTTCGCGCTGCCGTCGTTCCCGGCCACCTCCGTGGTGCAGACCTTTGGCGTGGCCCCTGCGCTGGTGCTTAACCTGGTGGTATTCGGCCTGATCGCCTGGGGCACGGTGGTGCTGGAGAAGCGTCGCCACGGCGCCCTCGAGGCCTCGGCAGGCAGCCAGCATGAGGGCCTGCGTCGCTTCCTGCGTGGCCCGTGGCCGCTGGTGTGGGGCGCGATCGGCCTGGCGCTGCTGAACTACGCGACCCTGGCACTGGCGGGCCGGCCGTGGGGCATCACCTCGGCGTTCGCCCTGTGGGGCGCCAAGACCCTGAGCGGGCTGGGCGTGGACGTGGGCAGCTGGGCGTTCTGGCAGATGCCGGGCAACGCCAAGGCGCTGGCTGCACCGCTGTGGGAGGACGTGACCACGGTGATGGACATCGGCATCGTGCTGGGTGCGTTGCTGGCAGCAGGCCTGGCCGGGCGCTTCGCGCCGAGCCTGAGGATTCCGATGCGCTCGCTGCTGGCCGCGGTGATCGGCGGCCTGCTGCTGGGCTACGGCTCGCGGCTGGCGTATGGCTGCAACATCGGCGCGTACTTCAGCGGCATCGCCTCGGGCAGCGTGCATGGCTGGCTGTGGCTGGTGGCGGCGTATGCCGGCAACGTGGTGGGGGTGCGGATTCGCCCGCTGTTCTTCGTGGCTGAACGCAAGAGCGTGGCAGCCAGCGGCGGCTGAGGCTGGCGGTACTGCATGGGAACCGGCTCGCAGTAGCCGGTTTTTTCATGCCCGCCCGTTACTGCGAATAGGCGCGCGGTGTACGGGGAGCAACTGACCGCTGTCGTACTGTTGCACTGCGAACAGTTGGCCAACACTTTGTTGCCGTGCATCCAGCCATGTCACTTTCTGTTGTGCGTAACTCATTGATTTATAGGTGAAATTCAAGTGGCATGGGTTGTGCTATCTCACGGGTGACTCTGTGTACTCATCGAGATAGACCATGACTGCCACCCCTGTTTCTGCCCACTACGACATCCGCCAGCCGGATGCCCACGTCATCCGTGACGATGCCGAAGCCATCGCCATTGCCCATCGGGTTGCCGCGCTGCTGCGCGAAGGCGCGTCCGAGCGCGACCGCAGCCGCCAGGTCCCGGCCGACGTGGTGGATGCGTTCTCCAACAGCGGCCTGTGGGGCATCACCGTACCGAAACAGTACGGCGGGGCGCAGGTGTCCTTCGCCACCCTGGCCGAAGTGATCGCGATCATCTCCGCCGCCGACCCTTCGCTGGGGCAGATACCGCAGAACCACTACTGCCTGCTCGAAGACATCCGCCTGCAGGGCAGCGAAGAGCAGAAGCGCTTCTTCTTCGACCTGGTGCTGGCCGGCCACCGCTTTGCCAATGCGCTGTCGGAAACCGGCGGCAAGAACGTCAAGGAGATCCAGACCCGCATCGTGCCCCATGCCGATGGCTACCGCATCGACGGGCGCAAGGGCTATTGCACCGGCTCGTTGTACGCGCACTGGCTGGGGGTGCTGGCGCTGGACGCGCAGGACCGCTCGCAACTGGCCTTCGTGCGCCGCGATACCCCGGGCCTGGTGATCGTCGATGACTGGGACAACATCGGCCAGCGCACCACCTCCAGCGGCACGGTGCTGGCGCAGGAACTGATCGTACCGGCCTTCAACCTGTTTCCCACCTACCGCTCGTACGAAACCCCGACCCTGGCCGGCCCCTTCGCGCAGCTGACCACCGCCGCCATCGACGCCGGCATCGGCCGTGCGGCGCTGGACGACGCCATCACCTTCATCCGCGAGCAGGCCCGCCCGTGGATCGATGCGGGCGTGGAGCAGGCCAGCCAGGACCCGCTGACCATCGTGCAGATCGGCGCGCTGGAGATTCGCCAGGAAGCCGCCGAGGCCCTGCTGGAGCGCGCCGGCAAGGTGCTCGACCGGGCCAGCCTGGCCCCCGACGAGGACTCGGTGGCCCAGGCCTCGGTGGCCGTGGCCAAGGCCAAGGTGCTGACCACCGAAGCGGCGATCGAGGCCAGCAACCGCCTGTTCGAGCTGGGCGGCACGCGCTCCACCCAGGTGCGCCACAACCTCGACCGGCACTGGCGCAACGCCCGCGTGCACACCCTGCACGACCCGGTGCGCTGGAAGTACCACCTGGTGGGCAACTGGGCCTTGAACGGGGCCAAGCCACAGCGTCACGACTGGAACTAGGCCGCCACCATGCCCAAGCAGATACGCCTCAATGCCTTTGCCATGAACACCGTCGGCCACCTGTCGCCGGGCTTGTGGCGCCATCCGCGTGACCAGGCCACGCGCTACACCGACATCCACTACTGGACCGAGCTGGCCAGGACCCTGGAGCGCGGCAAGATCGACGGGTTGTTCATCGCCGATGTGCTGGGCGCCTACGACGTGTACGGCGGCAACGCCGACGAGGCGCTGCGTACGGCTGCGCAGGTGCCGGTCAACGACCCGCTGCAGCTGGTGCCGGCCATGGCCGCCGTCACCGAGCACCTGGGGTTTGGCGTGACCGCCTCGGTGTCGTTCGAGCACCCGTACCCGTTTGCCCGGCGCATGTCCACGCTCGACCACCTGACTCGTGGCCGCGCCGGCTGGAATATCGTCACCTCGTACCTGTCCAGCGGGGCGCGCAACCTTGGCCGGCGCGAACAGCTGTCGCATGACCAGCGCTACGCCCTGGCCGAGGAGTACCTGCAGGTCTGCTACAAGCTGTGGGAGGCCAGCTGGGAAGACGACGCCGTGCGCGCCGACCGCGCCAGCGGGGTGTATGCCGACCCGGCCAAGGTGCACGGCATCGGCCACCAGGGCGAGTTCTTCCAGGTGCCGGGCTTTCACCTGTGCGAGCCCTCGCCCCAGCGCACCCCGGTGCTGTACCAGGCCGGTGCCTCGACGCGCGGCAGGGCGTTTGCGGCGGCCAACGCCGAGTGCGTGTTCGTTGCTGCGCCGAGCAAGACGGTGCTCAAGAACCAGGTGGCGCAGGTGCGCGCTGCGGCGGTGGCGGCCGGCCGCGCACCGGGCGATATCCTGGTGCTGGAGCAGCTTACGGTGATTGTCGCCCCCACCGATGAACAGGCCCTGGCGCGCCTGCGCGAGTACCGCGAGTACGCCAGCGCCAGCGGTGCGCTGACGCTGATGTCGGGCTGGACCGGCATCGACTTCGCCCAGTACCAGAGCGACCAGGTGCTGCGCGAAGTGCAGAGCGATGCGATCCAGTCGGCGGTGGAAGCCTTCACCCGTGCCGACCCCAGCCGCACCTGGACCACCGCCGAAATTGCCGACTATTGCGCCATCGGTGGCGACGGCCCGGTGCTGGTGGGCTCGGCGCAGACGGTGGCCGACCAGTTACAGGAATGGGTGCAAGAGACCGACGTGGACGGCTTCAACCTGGCCAGCGTGGTGGCCCCGGAAACCTTCGAGGCGGTGGTCGACCTGCTGGTGCCCGAGTTGCAGGCCCGTGGCCTGTTCAAGCGCGATTACGCCCAGGGCACGCTGCGCAACAAGCTGTTCGGCGCAGGTGACCGGGTGGGCGCGCCGCACCCGGCCGCCGCGCTGCGCAGGGGCGCTGGGCAATGAGCGAGCTGCTGGCCCATGTCAACTGGCCCGAGGTGGGCCAGGCCTGCCTCGACACCCTGAGCATGCTCGGCGTAGCGCTGGGTTTCACGGTGCTGATGGGGCTGCCGCTGGGGGTGCTGCTGTACCTCACCGGCCAGCGCCAGTTGCTGGCCTCGCCGCTGGTGTACCGCGTGCTGTCGGTGGTGGTGAACGTGCTGCGTTCGATGCCGTTCATCATCCTGCTGATTGTGCTGATCCCGCTCACCCAGGTGGTGGCCGGTACTTCGCTGGGCGTGCCCGGCGCCATACCGCCGCTGGTGATCGGCTGTACGCCGTTCTTTGCGCGGCTGGTGGAAATCGCCCTGCGCGAGGTCGACCGCGGCCTGGTGGAGGCCACCCAGTCGATGGGTGGCAGCACCTGGCAGATCGTGTGGCACACCGTGCTGCCCGAGGCGCGCACCGGCCTGATCGCGGCGGTGACGGTGACCGCCATCGTGCTGGTGGACTACACGGCGATGGCCGGCGTGGTCGGTGGCGGCGGCCTGGGCGACCTGGCGATCCGCTTCGGCTACCAGCGCTTTCAGACCGACGTGATGGTGGTGACCGTGCTGCTGCTGATCGTACTGGTGCAGGTGCTGCAGGTGAGTGGCGACCGCCTGGTGCGGCGCTTCACCCGGCGTTGAATTGTGTTTCCCGTCAGCGGCAGCCGGGTTTCGCTGCCGCCGGCCCACGTATCCCACGGCGGCCAATGTTCTACCTGTTCAGGAGCAAGCCCATGAAGAAGACCCTGGCCGTACTGGCCGCCGTGCTGTCGCTGTCGGCGCACGCCAACGAGAAACTGGTGGTGGGCGCCACCCCGGTGCCGCATGCCGAGATCCTCGAGTTCGTCAAACCGGCGCTGGCGGCCGAAGGCGTGGACCTGGACATCAAGGTGTTCAGCGATTTCATCCAGCCCAACCTGCAACTGGCCGAGAAGAACCTGGACGCCAACTACTACCAGTACCGGCCGTTCCTCGACGAATTCAACGCCACCCGCAAGACCGACCTGGTGCCGGTGGTGGGCGTGCACATCGAGCCTTTCGGTGCTTACTCCACCCGCATCAGGAGCATCGCCGAGCTCAAGGACGGCGCCAGCGTCGCCATCCCCAACGACCCGGTCAACGCCGGGCGTGCCCTGGTGCTGCTGCACGAAGCCGGGCTGCTCACCCTCAAGGACCCGAGCAACACCCTGGCGACCCAGCGCGACATCGCGGCCAACCCAAGGCACCTGAAGATTCGCGAACTCGAAGGCGCGCTGCTGGCCCGTGCGGTGAACCAGGTGGACCTGGCGTTCGTCTTCGCCAACTACGCGCTGGAGGCGGGCATCGATACCAGCAGCGCACTGATCGTGGAGAAGGGCAAGGACCTGTACGTGGAGTACCTGGTCGCACGCCCCGACAACATCGATGACCCGCGCATCCAGAAGCTGGCCAAGGCGCTGAACTCGCCACAGGTGCGCGACTTCATCCTGACCCGCTACAAGGGCCAGATAGTGCCCGGCTTCTGAGCCCCGGTGGCCCGCGCTGGCGACAGCGCGGGCCTTGGTCGAATCGCATCCTTCGCAGGGCAGGCCTTGATCCATGGTCAGTTTCAATCAACAGCCGCTGGCAGGCGCCGTGCATATCCGCCTGGTGGGGCTCGGCAAGCAGTACCCGGGGCGCGAGCGCACTGTGCATGCGCTGCGCGACATCAACCTGGAGATACGCCGGGGCGAGGTGTTCGGCATCATCGGGCGCAGCGGCGCGGGCAAGTCGTCGCTGCTGCGTTCGCTCAACCGCCTGGAGCAACCCAGCAACGGCCAGGTGCTGATCGACGGCGAGGACATCGCCGGCTACGACAGCGCGCAACTGGCCCGCCAGCGCCAGCGTACCGGCATGATCTTCCAGCACTTCAACCTGATGTCGGTGAAAACCGTCGGCGAGAACATCGGCCTGCCGCTCAAGCTGGCCGGCATTGGCCGCGCCGAGCGCGAGCGGCGGGTGAGCGAGATGCTGCAACTGGTGGGCCTGGAGGACAAGCGCGATGCCTTCCCCGCACAGCTGTCCGGTGGCCAGAAGCAGCGCGTCGGCATCGCCCGGGCGCTGGTGCTGCAGCCCGACCTGCTGCTGTGCGACGAGGCGACCTCGGCGCTGGACCCGCAAAGCACCCAGTCGACTCTGGCGCTGCTACGCGATATCAACCGGCGCCTGAACCTGACCATCGTGCTGATTACCCACGAGATGGAAGTGATCCGCGAGCTGTGCGACCGCGTGGTGGTGCTGGAGGCGGGCGAGGTGGTGGAGCAGGGCGAGGTGTGGCGGGTGTTCGGCTGCCCGTGCCACGAGGTGACCCGCACCCTGCTGCGCACCCTGCACCCTGGCGGCGCCCATGACCTGGCCCCAGCCAGCGCCGGCGACTGGCTGCTCGACCTGCATTACACCGGGGCCCGTGGCCAGGCGCCGGAGCTGAGCGCGATCAGCGCGGCACTGGGTTACCCGACCCACCTGGTGCAGGCCAATATCGAGCGTATCCAGGGGCGTATCCTTGGCCGTCTGCGCGTGCGCGTGGAGGCCCCTGAACAGGTGTGTGCGCAGGTGCTGCAGCAGGCCCGTACAGTGGCCGACAGCGTCGAGCGGGTGGCCGCACGGGCCTGAGCCGGCCGGCCTGCACCGGGTAGCCCGGGCCCTGCCCGTTACTGGCTGGCGGCGGGCCTGGCCTGGCCGGCACGCACGTCGAAGGCGCCCCCGGTGAAGGCGCCATCCACCGTCACCTTGCTTTTGCCGGGCAGCAGCGGGAACACCAGTTCGGCGAAGCGGTAGGCTTCCTCCAGGTGCGGGTAGCCCGACAGCACGAAGCGGTCCACGCCCAGGGCGACGTACTCCTGCAGCCGTGCCGCCACCGTGGCCGGGTCGCCGACCAGTGCGGTGCCGGCGCCGCCACGCACCAGGCCGACCCCGGCCCACAGGTTGGGCGAGACTTCCAGTCGGTCGCGGCGCCCGCCGTGCAGCGCGGCCATGCGCCGCTGGCCTTCGGAATCCATGCTGGCGTAGTTGGCCTGTGCGGCGGCGATGGTGGCCTCGTCCAGGTGGCTGATCAGTTCCTCGGCCGCCGCCCAGGCCAGTTCACTGGTTTCACGCACGATCACATGCAGGCGCACGCCAAACTGCACCGTGCGCCCGTGGCGGGCGGCACGGGCGCGCACGTCGGCGATCTTTTCGGCCACCGCGGCGGGTGGCTCGCCCCAGGTCAGGTAGGCGTCCACATGCCTGGCCGCCAGCTCGTGCGCGGCGGCTGACGAGCCACCGAAGTACAGCGGTGGGTAGGGCGTCTGCACCGGCGCGAAGAAGTTCTGCGCGCCCTCCACCCGCAGGTGCTCGCCGTGAAAGTCGACCCGTTCGCCACTGAGCAGTTGACGCCACACGGTGAGGAATTCGTCGGCGGCGTCGTAGCGCTGGTCGTGCGCGAGAAACACGCCATCGGCGGCCAGCTCGGTGGCATCGCCGCCGGGCACCACGTTGAGCAGCAGGCGTCCGCCGCTGGCCTGGTCGAGGGTGGCGGCCTGGCGCGCCGACGCGGTGGGGTTGCCCAGCGAGGTGCGCAGGGCCACCAGCAGCTTGAGGCGGTGGGTCACCGGCACCAGGCTGGCGGCGGTGACCCAGGGGTCGAGGCAGCTACTGCCGGTGGGGATGAGAATGCCGTCATAGCCGAGGTTCTCGGCGGCCACGGCAATCTGGCGCATGTAGGCGTTGGTGGCCGGGCGCCCGCTGGCGGAGTGGCCGAGGTAGCGGGTGTCGCCGGAGGTGGGCAGAAACCAGAAGATATCGAGGCTCATGGTGGGGTGCTCGTTGCAGGAAGAATGGGCCACCGCCCCGGCCGGGACGGCGTGCAACGCAAGGTGGGTGAAGTCGCTGCTTGCTTGGGCAAGTCTGGGTCAGATCGACAGGTTGATGACGCGTGTGGCGTTCGGCTCCGGTGGCGGCTGGCGCTTGTTCACCACCAGTTCGCCGATGCGGATCAGCAGGGCACGGGTGACGTTGCGGCTCAGGCCGAGCAGGCGCGCGGTGTGCACCTGGTTGTAGTGGCAGAAGCGGTAGGCACTGCGCAGCAGCGCCTCCTCGACCTTTTCATGCAGCGCGCCGTGCTCTTCTTCGAACAGCTTCTGAAACGCGCGCTGCAACAGGGCGTTGGCGGATGTGTCCGGGGCGGGTGTGCCCTCGGGCCGCTCGATGCGCAGGTTGGACAGGCGCAGGTCGTCCTGCTGGATCACGCCGTCATGGCAGATCAGCAGGGTGTGGTGGATGACGTTTTCCAGCTCGCGGATGTTGCCCGGCCAGTCGTAGCTGGCCAGCTTGTGCTCGGCCTCGCTGCTCAACTGCACATCGCCATAGCCCAGGCGGGCGCTGTAGCTGGCCATGAAGTGGCGGGTCAGCGGCAGGATATCGCCGGGGCGCTCGCGCAGCGGGTACAGCTGCAGGCTGACCACGTTGAGGCGGTAGAACAGGTCTTCGCGAAAGTGCCCGGCGTTGATCGCCTTTTCCAGCTGCACGTTGGTGGCGGCCAGCACGCGCACGTTGATCGGGATGCTCTTGCGCGACCCCAGGCGCACCACTTCGCGCTCCTGCAGCACGCGCAGCAGCTTGACCTGGATGGCCATCGGCAGGTCGCCGATCTCGTCGAGAAAAAGCGTGCCGCCGTCGGCTTCCTCGAACCAGCCGGCCTTGGACGCCAGGGCGCCGGTGAAGGCGCCCTTTTCGTGGCCGAACAGTTCGGCCTCGACCAGCGACTCGGAGAACGCCCCGCAGTTGACCGCCACGAACGGCCCGTGGTGGCGCCGGCTGAGGTTGTGGATATGTCGCGCCACCAGCTCCTTGCCCGTACCGGTTTCGCCAATGATCAGCACGCTGGCCTCACTCGGCGCGACCTGCTGCAGGTGGGCGAGCAGCGCCTGCGACCTCGGGTCTTCGAACACCTGTGCGGTGGCCCTGATCGAGGTGGCCAGGGTTGGCGATGGCGGGAGCGTCAACAGGTGCATGGGCAGCCCTCAGGAGTAGAAGGACGGGGCGGGCACCGTCCGGTTCAGGGCCCAGTCACCCAGCTCGTGGACCTTGTAGTCCACCGGGTCGTGCAGGGTCTGGGTGCGCAGGTTGCGCCAGTAGCGATCGAAGCGCAGCGAGGCATGCGTGGCGCGCGCGCCGGTCACTTCGAACAGGCGGTTGCACAGGTCCAGGCCGGTGCGGGTGGCCGCCACCTTGGCCGCGGCGATGGACAGCGCCAGCTGCCCGCGCTCGTCGCTGCTCAGCGTGGGGCCCTTGTGCCAGGCTTCGTCGAGCTGGTTGCAGGCGCGTTCGGCCAGCAGCCGAACGCCTTCCAGGCCCACCCAGAAGTCGCCGTAGTGGCGCAGGATGTACGGGTCTTCGCTGACGTGCCGGGCGTTGGACTTGAACCACGGTCGCCCTTCCTTGAGCGTGTACTGGCGCGCCTCTTCCAGCGCCCCTTCGGCGATGCCGAGGAAGATGTGCGCAAAGTGCAGTTGCGCGATCAGCGGGCGCAGGCAGGCGAACGGGGTGCTCAGCGGGCCGGGGTCGAGCAGCAGTTCGGATTCCTCGACGCGCACGCGCTCGAAGGTGGCGCTGCCGCTGTCGGTCTGGCGCTGGCCCATGTTGTTCCAGTCGCCATGCAGGGTGATGCCGGTACGTGCCGTGGGGATGGCGGCGATCAGCAACTTGCCGCCGGCGCTTTCATCCACCGCCGAGGCGATCAGCATTTCCGAGTCGCTGGCGCCGGAGCAGAAGCTCTTCTTGCCCGAGAATTCGCGCCAGCCGTCGTACTTCTTGACCACGGTGCGGGTGTCGAGCGGGTTCAGGGCGTTGCCCCAGAACCAGTTCTTGCGGGCGGTCTGCTCGAACCAGGGCTGCCACTGGTCGGGGCTGGAGAACAGGCGCACGGTGGCCAGCATCAGGTGCTGGAAGCCGAACACGTGGGCGATGGAGCTGTCGACCCGGGCGAACTCGCGCACGATGTTCAGGGTTTCGCCCCAGCTGGCGCCCATGCCGCCGAACTGCGTGGGAATGCTCAGGGCCAAGAGGCCGCTGTGGCGAATGGCGTCACGCTCGGCCTTGGGTGTGCCGCCGCGCTCGTCGCGTTCGGCGGCGGTCAGTGCGAACTCGGCGGCCAGCGCGCGCGCGGTCTGCAGCGGGCGGAGCAGGGTGGGTTCCGGTTGCTTGGCACTCATGCGGTCTGCGCCTTGGGCAGCACATCGTTGGCGATCATTTCGCCGAACGGCCCGGTCAGGTTGGTGACGCCGCGCCCGGCCAGGCTGGCGTAGGGTTCTGGCAGCAGCGGGAACACCAGCTCGGCGAAGCGGTAGGCTTCCTCAAGGTGCGGGTAGCCGGAGAAGATGAAGCTTTCGATGCCCAGGTCGGCGTATTCCTTGATGCGCGCGGCCACCTGTTGCGGGTCGCCCACCAGCGCGGTGCCGGCGCCGCCCCGTACCAGGCCCACACCGGCCCACAGGTTGGGGGCGATCTCCAGCTGGTCGCGGCGACCGCCGTGCAGCGCAGCCATGCGCCGTTGGCCTTCGGAGTCGAAGCGCGCGAAGGACTGTTGCGCCGCGGCGATGGTGTCGTCGCTTATGTGCGCGATCAGGCGGTCGGCGGCCTGCCAGGCCTCTTCGGCGGTTTCGCGCACGATCACGTGCAGGCGGATGCCGAACTTCACCGTGCGCCCGTGCCTTGCGGCGCGGGCGCGCACATCGGCGATCTTCTCGGCGACGGCGGCGGGCGGTTCGCCCCAGGTGAGGTACACGTCCAGCTGTTCGGCGGCCAGGTCATGGGCGGCGTCGGACGAGCCACCGAAGTACAGCGGCGGGTAGGGCTTTTGTACCGGTGGGTAGAGCGCCTTGGCGTTCTCGACCTTGAAGTGCTTGCCCTCGAAATCCACCGACTCGCCTTGCAGTACGCGGCGCCAGATACGCAGGAACTCGTCGGTGACCTCGTAGCGTTCGCTGTGGCTGAGGTGGATGCCGTCGCCGCGGTTCTCGTCGGGGTCGCCGCCGGTGACCACGTTGATCAGCAGGCGCCCGCCGGAGAGGCGGTCCAGGGTGGCGGTCATGCGCGCCGACACGGTGGGCGAGATGATGCCGGGGCGTATCGCCACCAGGTAGCGCAGGCGTTCGGTCAGCGGCGCCAGGGCCGAGGCGACCACCCAGGAGTCCTCGCACGAGCGGCCGGTGGGGATCAGCACGCCGTGGTAGCCCAGGCCATCGGCGGCCTGGGCGATCTGCTTGAGGTAGTTGAGGGTGACCGGGCGCGCGCCGTCGCTGGTGCCGAGGAAATGACCGTCGCCGTGGGTGGGCAGGAACCAGAACACGTTCACCGTTCGGCCCCGCTGGCGAGCTTGCGCTGGCTGTGGGCGTGGGCGGCGAAGAACGGTGCGGCACGCTCGGCGGCCAGGCTGACACGGGCTTGCAGCACCGGGCTGCTGACCTGGTAGTTCTGCAGGTCGCCTTCGCTGCCATACACGCCGATGGGCAGGGTCAGCGCCTGGAAGAAGCTGAACAGCGGGCGCAGCTGGTGGTCGATCACCAGCGCATGCAGCGGGCTGCCACCGGTGGCGGCCAGCAGCACCGGGGTGTCGATCAGGCTGTCCTGGCCCACCAGGTCGAACAGGTGCTTGAGCAGGCCGGGGTAGGAGCCCCGGTAAACCGGCGAGGCAACGATCAGCAGGTCGGCATGCTCGATGGCCTGCAGCTGCTGTTCGACCGTGGCCGGCAGTTCGGCGCGCGACAGGGCGCCGCCTACCGGGCGGGCGATCTCGCTCAGCTCGATGAGCTGGGCGTCGATGTGCAGGTGCTTGCCCAGCTCGGCGACGATCGCCTCGGTCAGTGCCAGGGTGCGTGAGGGGCGATAGGCGCCGCCGGAAACGGCGACGACCTTGAGTGCTGCGGTCATGTGTGCGTCCTGTGGTGTGGCCCTGCGCTCAGAGCGTTACCCAGGCTTGAGCAAGAGCCGTACCACAGTCGCAGGCCCCGTTTTTGCTGGGCCTGGCGCGGTAGTGAGGTGGCAATGGTGTTGGTGCGGGAGGTTTTTGTTGGCTGGCTGTTGCTGGGGCAACAGTTGCTGGGCAGACAGTTGGCTGTGGGTGTAGGCCTGGCGCGCTACTGCTTGGGTTGCAGCGAATCGTGTTGCATCAACTTGCCGCGTTGGCGAAGTACTGGCTGGGCGCCGCGCCCAGCACGCGCCGGAACACACTGGTGAACGCACTGGGGCTGCTGTAGCCAAGGTCCGTCGCCACCCGCGTGATCGCCTCGCCATTGCCCAGGCGCACCACCGCCGCCATCAGGCATGCCTGCTGTCGCCATGCCACGAAGCTGATGCCGGTGTGCTGGCGAAACAGCCGGGTGAAGGTGCGCCGGCTCATGCCCACCTGGCGGGCCATGTCATCGATCCCTGTATCCAGCGAGGGCTGTGCCAGCAAGTGCTGGCAGGCCCGGGCGAGCCTGGGTTCGCTGGGCAGCGGTGCATTCAGCGACAGCGCCGGCATGTCGGCAATCTCGTGCAGCAGCAGGTTCATCAGGTAGCCCTCGCGGCTGCCTTCGGCATACAGCGCCGGCACATCCCGGGCGCCCAGCAGCAGTTGGCGCAGCAGCGTCGACACACCGAACACCTGGCAGTGTTCGGGCAGGCCGAGGCGGGTGGCGGCAGGCTGGCGCACATAGGTGTTCAGCATCGTCACCGGGCCGTTCATGCTCATCTCGTGGGGCACGCCTGCGGGCACCCAGATGGCCCGCTGCGGCGGCACCACCCAGTTGCCCTGGCGGGTGAACACCGTGATCACCCCGCAGGCCGCATAGGCGAACTGCCCACGCTGATGGGTATGCAAGGCAAAGTGCTGCCCGTCGCCATAGTCGTTGGCCGTGACCACGGCGTCGCGGGGGGTGTGTTCATAGGGGTCGATGTCGATTTCGCGCATGGCCCGAATTTAATGATCTATGACCTGATAGTGCAAGCGAGCCAGTGTGCTCATTGCGCATAGTGGCGCCCTGACTTTCGGGATAGGTACGCCATGCAAAAGAAACATCTGGCCTTGGCCGTGCTGGTGACGGCGGTGTGGGGGTTCAACTTTCCCATCACCAAGCTCGGCCTGGCCGCGATTGACCCGCTGCTGTTGACGGCGTTGCGATTCACCCTGGCGGCGTTGCCGTGGGTGTTCTTCATCCGGCGCCCGGCGGTCGGCCTGGGCTGGGTGGCGGCATACGGGTTGATCTTTGGCGTGGCGATGTGGGCGTTGATCAACCTGGGTATCGAGCTGGGCGTGCCGCCGGGCACGGCGGCGTTGCTGGTGCAGTTCAGTGCGTTTTTCACCCTGGGTTGGGGCGTGTTGCTGTTTCGCGAACGCCTTGGCGTGGGGCAGGGCGTCGGGGTGGGGCTGGCAGTGCTGGGGCTGGTGTCCATCATCGATGGCAGGCCCGGCGATGGCTCGGTGGTGGGTTATGGCTTGTTGCTGGTGAGTGCGTTCAGCTGGAGTGTGGGCAATGTCATCATCAAGCGCTCGAAGGTGCGCGAGATGTTTGCCTTTGTGGTGTGGGCGAGCCTGTTCGCACCGCTGCCGCTGGTGCTGCTCACCTGGCTGATGCATGGCAACGCGCCGTTCACCGGGGTGGCTGCGCAGGTGGGGTGGGTGGCGGTGTTTTCGCTGGTGTTCCAGGTGTATGCGGCGACGCACTTCTGTTACTGGGGGTGGAACCTGCTGCTGCGTGAGTATCCGGTGTCAAAGGTGGCGCCGTTGTCGTTGCTGATCCCGGTATTCGGGGTGGCAGGGTCGATGGTGCTGCTGGGTCACCGGGTGGATGCGCACGAGGCGGTTTCGATCGGGTTGATTCTGGCGGCGCTGGGGGCGGGGTTCGTGAAGTGGCCTGGGCGGGCGTATTCGCCAGCAAGGCTGGCGCTTACAGGGGAGCGCGAGACGGTGTAGGCGCCAGCGTTGCTGGCGAAGTGAGGTGACATGCTCTTGCAGCTGCAATAGCTGGAGGTTTTTTAACCTTGGGAAATGTACCGCTTCAAATAAGGAATTGTCTTGTTCCAGAGGCATGCGCAAGCGCCCATCGTATTCCAGTTGCTCGCTCGAAAGGCGAGCGATTCACCGGCAGTCTGGTAAGCATCCAAACGTGATCTTGCTTGCCAGCCTGTATCCGTAGGGATACATTCAGGGCCTGATGTGATCTATTCCATAGAACAGACTTTGGCATTCAGCGGCTGGCTTCTGGCGCTACGCGATGTACGAGCGAGGATCGCCATTGGTCGACGCATCGAACGTGCGCTTGCGGGCAACTTGGGGGATACGAAGGCGGTTGGTGATGGTGTTTCAGAGATGCGCATCGATTCCGGCCCAGGCTATCGGGTGTACTTCACCGTGCGTAGCGGCGTAGCAATCCTGTTGCTGACAGGCGGGGACAAGTCTTCTCAAGCAGCAGATATCCGGATGGCCAAGCGGTTGGCCAAAGAGGTTTGACCATGAGCGTTACATTGATTCCATTCGACATGGCGGCACTGCTTGATAGTGATGAAGCCATCAGCGAGTACTTGTCTCAGGTGCTGGCAGAGGGCGACAGCGACGAGCTTTTACGTGCAATAGGGTACGTGGCCAAAGCGCGCGGAATGTCGCTGGTTGCCAAAGAGACTGGATTGGGAAGAGAGAGCCTTTACAAGGCCTTCGCGCCAGGCGCCAAGCCTCGTTTCGATACGGTGCTGAAGGTGATGCATGCGCTGGGAATCGAACTCTGTGCGCGCTCGCATCGAGGGGCTTCGGTGTAGGTTGATTCTGGAATGCTTCAGCGACTTTTTTGTCTGGAAACAACTTCTGAGCTGCCTGTATGGCAGCCCAGAAAAATCACCGTGTCCTCAGTGAATCGCCTCAGAGTGAACGCTGAAGAATTCAGCGGAACACTGCTGCTCGACCTACCGTTTGGGGGATAGCAATCCCCAAGCCCTGGTGGCGGGTAGCCCGCGCCAACCGGTGAGGGCACTGATCGCTACTGCACCGGATCACTCACCGGCTTGGCAATGATCGCCTTGAGTTCACTGGTCATCGGGAACTCGAGGTTCAAGCCTTTTGGCGGGATCGGCTGCTCAAACCAGCGCTGGTAGATCCCGTTGATCTCCCCCGAGCTGTACAGCTCGCCCAGTGTCGAATTCACCAGTGCGAGGAATTGCGGATCGTCCTTGCGCACCATGCAGCTGTAGATTTCCCGCGACTGCTCCTCCCCAACCACTACCCACTTGTGCGGATCGCGAGCCTTGGCGCGCTCGCCGTAGAGCAACGCATCGTCCATGTAGAACGCCGCTGCCCGACCGGACTGCAACAGCTGGAAGGCTTCGCCGTGGTCCTTGGCGCTGATCACGAACATGTCGATCTTGTTATCGATGTTGTAGCTCTTCAGATAGCGCTCGTTGGTGGTGCCGGCGGTGGTCACCACGTTCTTGCCGCGCAGGTCGGCGAAGCTCTTGATCCCACTGTCGTTGGCGGTCAGCAACTGGCCTTTGACGTAGATGAAGCCGTAGGAAAACGCCACCTGTTTTTGCCGCTCAGCGGTCACGCCGGTCGAGCCACATTCCAGGTCGACCGTGCCGTTCTGCACCAGCGGAATGCGGGTTTGCGAAGTCACCAGGTTGTACTTGACCTTGAGCTGGGGCGCCGCGAGCTTTTGCTGCACGCGCTCGACGATCTTGTTCGCCAGGTCCACCGAGTAACCCATCGGTTGACCCGAGTGATCGCCCACGTAGGAGAAGGGTACCGACGCATCGCGATAACCCAGGGTAATGCTGTTGGTACTGGCAATCTTGCTCAGGGTCGGCCCCAGCGAGGTTTCTTCAGCCTGCACTTGAGTGCCGAGCAATACGCCCAGGGTGCAGCCGAGCAACGTGATTTTTTGCATTGTTATTCTCCGTTGTGGGTGATGGATTGCTTAGCGGCGGGCCGCGATAACGCTGATTTCGACTCGCACCTGCGGGCGGGCCAGCTCGGCCTGCAAGGTCGTGCGACTCGGTGCCTGGCCAGGCGACAACCAGTCCGACCATACGTAGTTCATCGCCGCGAAATCCTCACCAATGTCCTTCAGGTAAATGGTCGCGCTGAGCAGGTGATCCTTGTCGCTGCCCGCCTCGGCCAACAGTGCGTCGATTTTTGCCAGCACCTGGCGAGTCTGGCCAGCGGCGTCGGTGGCATCACCCGGTACTTGGCCGGAGAGAAACACCAGGTCGCCAAAGGTCACGGCAGCGGACAAGCGTGGATTGGTCTGGATGCGGCTGATGGTCATCGGATAGTCCTTCTCTTGGGTAATTTCAGGCCACACGGGGCGCAAAGCCCTGCAGATCAATGGAGGGGCGGCGCTGGCCGATCAGCTCGCCGAGCAACTGCGCACTGCCGCAGGCCAGGGTGAAGCCCAGGGCACCATGGCCGAGGTTGAGCCACAGGTTGCGATACGCCGTTGCGCCCAGCAGCGGCACGCCGCTAGGGGTCGCCGGGCGCATACCGGCCCACTCGATGGCCTGCTCGTAGTCGCCGGCATTGGCGAAGGTGTCACGCGCCTGACGCTTGATCAGGGCCAGCCGCTTGGGGTCCAGCGCCGGTTCAAAGCCGACGATGTCGACCATGGCCGCTACCCGCAGTTGCTCGCCGATGCGGGCGTAGACGATCTTGCGGTCATAGTCAGTGATGCTCAGGTCCGGGGCCCGGTGGTGGGCGCCGATCGGCACGGTGAGGCTATAGCCCTTGAGCGGGTACAGGGGCAGGTGCACCCCTGGCAACGTCAGCAGTGGGCTGCGATGGCCGGCGGCAATCACCAGATGCTCCACTGGCAGCACTTCATCCCCCAGTTCGATTGCGCTCACCATGCCATTGGCCTGGCGAATACCGGTCACGGCCTGGCCCAGGCGGAACTCGCAACGGCCCGAGGCCCGCAAACGCGCCGCCAGTTGCTGGCAGAAGCCGTGGCAGTCACCGACCTCTTCATCGGGGGTGTAGATCGCGCCAACAAAGGGGGCATCGGCCAGCGCCGGGTCCAGGCGGGCGCAGTCGGCAGACGACAGCACCTGCTGTTGCTGGGGGGCGGCCAGCCTGTGGCGGGCGTGCTCGAAGCTCGCGGTGTTGCGAAAGGTCACCAGCTTGCCATTGCGCCGCCAGTGGAAACCGTCCAGGGCATCGTCCTCGCGCCAGGCCTGCAGGGTGGCCTGGCTGAACAACGCCAGGCGCAGCAGGTGGGCTGCATTGGTGCGGTTGACGGAGGAGCGGCAGGCCCCCAGAAAGGACGCCATCCAGCGCCACTGCGCCGGGTCCAGGCGGGGGCGCAGCTTCAACGGTGAGTCACCGCGCAGCATCCAGCCGATGGCCTGCAATGGCACGCCGGCATCGGCCAGGGGCGCCACGTAGCGATAGGACAACTGGCCGCCATTGGCAAAACTGGTTTCACTGCCCAGCGAATCCCGCGCCTCGACCAGGGTCACCTCAATGCCATCGCGCACCAGTGCGTAAGCCGTTGCCAGGCCAATGACGCCGCCGCCGATGATGCATACACGCTGAGCCATGTCAGTCCTTAGCCGTGGTTGAGACGAGACCGAGGTTAGAGCCAGGTGACAGGCGCCGAACAATGAATAAAGATGGTCATCCCATAAACAAAGGTTATGGACTCGCCATGCGCCTTCGCCACATCGAGATCTTCCAGGCCATCCGCCAGACCGGGTCGGTCAGCGCTGCCGCGCAGTTACTGCACGTCTCCCAACCCGCCGTGACCAAAGTGCTGCAACACGCTGAGCAGCATCTGGGTTTCCCGTTGTTTCTACGGGTGCGCGGCAAACTCCAGGCCACCCCGGAAGCGCTGGAGCTGGAGCGTGAGGTCGACAAGGTCACCGAAAGCCTGCAAGGGGTGCGACGCCTGGCCCAGAGCCTGCGCCGCGAGCCGGGCCACAGCCTGCGGATCGGCGCGACCCCGGCACTGGCCCTGTCGTTGTTGCCGCCGGCCATTCATGAATGGACGCAACGTTATCCGGAGATCGCCTGCGAGCTGTCCAGTGCCCATAGCCGCGAGCTGGTGCAGAACCTGCTGATGCGCGAAATCGATGTCGCCCTGACCCTGCAACTACCCGATCACCCGGGGCTCAAGGCCCAGGCGCTGGCCTGTGGGGTGTTGGTGGCGTTGGCGCCGGCCGGTTACTGGCCCCAGGAGGAAGAAGGCCAGCCGCTGCCGCTGCAGGCCCTGGCCGACGCGCCGCTGATCGGGCTGTCCAGTGCCGACCCGCTGTCGGCCCGCCTCGACAGCTATCTCGAGGCGGTAGAGCCGCCGCCACGGGTGAGCATCGCGGTGCAAACCTATTCATTGGCCAGGGCGATGGTCGAATCCGGTGCAGGGCTGGCGGTGATCGATCCCTTCACCGCCCTCAGCGCGTCGCCTGGGGCCACCGCCATTCGCCCCCTGGCTCCAGCGTTGCCGATCACCCTGTACGCGGTGACCCGCGCTGCCGAACCGCCGCCGCATACACTGGGCGAGCTGCTGCCGAACCGCCGCCGCATACACTGGGCGAGCTGCTGACGATCTTCAGCACTCGTGCGCAGGGGCAATTGGATTGTTGGCGCTGAAGCGTTGACTTGCCAGGGAAGGGGATGAAACCCCAGAGACTAAAAAGCCCGCAGTCAGCGGGCTTTATGGGTGTTGCGTAGTCGTCGTTGGACGGCTATGTACATCGAAATAATAATGGGTTTGGAAGCCATTCGGTAAGCACATCCAAAACAGAGTTGGGCCGTGATAAGCGATGTGTTTTCCACCGCATACGAAAAACCGTAATTGCTACATTAGAGCGTGCAGATGTAAAAAACCTTGTCATCATTTCATGGGTAGGTCATAAAGCAGAGGGTTTGTTGCGGATGACTGTTGACAGGTATTCCGAAGGAAAGCACTTGAAGAACTCGCATACAAGTTCCAGTCTTAAATATATTGCATCCCCGCGATGTTGGAATGCTGGCGTTTAACTATTGCTCAAATGGTGATAGCATTTTGCCTTACCAGCAAGACTTGGCTCTCGCGATTCAACTGAATGGATAAGGAAAAAATGGAAAAAATTAAAAGCTTTGTGCTGGCATCGTTGGTTGCCGCTTTTGCGTGCACAGCATCAGCAGAAACCTTTGAACACGTCGAGCTTGATAAAGACAGAAGAAGCGTTGAGTATTCTGGACCTATCAATAAGACAATCAGTGCGATTAAAGAACGTAAATGGCTAGGACAAACCAAGGCTATGGATGGTGGGGTCGTGTTCACCCCTTATGTGAATCCCCAATTCGGTAAGAACAATACTGAATCCGGGGGTGCCATTATGGTGACTGCTACATTCTATCTCTATGACAAGCCAGTCAAAGAAGCGTTGATGGTTGCACGTCAAAGTCAAATTCCCGGTTTTGTTGAGTTTTATGGCTATGATTCAAGGGAGCTTCAAATGCATATAAGAATGGTTGACGATGACACCTTTCAATCGTTCGCAAGTGATACGCAATATCGCTCTCCTGAAAAGCTGAATACTTACAAGAAAGTCGACAGTTTTAATAAGAGTAATTACAAGAGCGAGTTGAAGTCTGCCTTGGATGATGGCACTGTTTTTTGAAATGTGTAAACGACAATAAAGCACATCAGTGTTTTTGTTGATTTGAGGTCGATGAAGAGAAGATAGACCGCGTTCGTATAATGGTCGATAACTATCAGGCTGCCTTTCAAGGTGGCCTTTTCAATGCCTGCTATACAGTTGCCAAGCATTGTTGAATGCTTGATTTGTTCGGTCTTTTAATTTCGATGACAGTCAAATAATGGCTTAATGCAACGAAATATTGTGTCAATGGTAGATTGAAAATATATGTAGGGTTGGATGGTAGTTGTCAAAAATTAAAAGTTAGGGGTAGACCTTAATCGGCGCTGCTATATAAGATTTTATGTGTGCTCAATTTTCATGCTTGAACACGTTCAACCACAAAAAACGACCTTGCCGGAGACGCGAAGGTTTTTGAATACCCATAAAATCTATTGATTTTTGTGGGTTTGTATGATCTTGACTTCGCGTGATATGACGCTTTGGGGCCGCATTTTCCGAGGGAAATGGGTTTGAGAAGAACAGATTTTCTGGATAGAAAAAGGGGTAGAAATTTCTTTCTACCCCTTCTCTAAGTCCTTGATTTACAAGGATTTGTATGGTGCCCCGAGGGAGACTCGAACTCCCACTCCTTTCGAAAACGGATTTTGAATCCGCCGCGTCTACCAATTCCGCCATCAGGGCTTGTGGCGGCGAAGTATAGTGAGGCGCCTACCGTTGGTCAATCAGCTTTCATGGTCAATTTTGCCGCTTTCCGCTAAACTTTGCGGCCCTGTCAAACCGATCACCATCATGCGCGTCGCCGATTTCTCCTTTGAGCTTCCAGATTCCCTGATCGCCCGCCATCCATTGGCTGAACGGCGCAGCAGCCGGCTGTTGACCCTCGACGGGCCCACCGGCGCGCTCGCGCATCGCCAGTTCACCGACCTGCTCGAGCATCTGCGCCCGGGCGATCTGATGGTGTTCAACAACACCCGGGTGATCCCGGCCCGACTGTTCGGCCAGAAGGCCTCCGGCGGCAAGCTGGAGATCCTCATCGAGCGCGTGCTCGACAGCCATCGCGTGCTCGCCCACGTGCGCTCGAGCAAGTCGCCCAAGCCAGGCACCCAGCTGCTGATCGACGGCGGCGGCGAAGCCGAGATGGTCGCGCGCCACGACGCGCTGTTCGAGCTGCGCTTCACCGAAGAGGTGCTGCCACTGCTCGACCGCGTCGGCCACATGCCGTTGCCTCCTTATATAGACCGCCCCGACGAAGGCGCCGACCGCGAGCGCTATCAGACGGTCTATGCGCAGCGCTCCGGCGCCGTGGCCGCGCCCACCGCCGGCCTGCACTTCGATGAAGAGCTGATGGGCAAGATCGCCGAAAAGGGCGTGAGCACCGCCTTCGTCACCCTGCACGTGGGCGCCGGCACCTTCCAGCCGGTGCGCGTGGAGCGCATCGAAGATCACCACATGCATAAAGAGTGGCTCGAAGTGGGCCAGGACGTGGTGGACGCCGTGGCCGAATGCCGGGCGCGCGGCGGGCGGGTGATCGCGGTCGGCACCACCAGCGTGCGCTCGCTGGAAAGCGCGGCGCGCGACGGTACGCTCAAGCCGTTCAGCGGCGATACCGACATCTTTATTTTCCCGGGCCGCCCGTTCCACGTGGTCGACGCCCTGGTGACCAACTTCCATTTGCCCGAATCCACGCTGCTGATGCTGGTTTCGGCCTTCGCCGGTTACCCCGAGACCATGGCTGCCTACGCCGCAGCGGTGGAAAACGGCTACCGCTTCTTCAGTTACGGTGATGCCATGTTCATCACCCGCAATCCGGCGCCACGCGGGCCCGAGGATCAAGCATGAGTCGCACCTGTCGTATGTCCTTCGAGTTGCTGGCCACCGACGGCAAGGCCCGTCGCGGCCGCCTGACATTCCCCCGGGGCGTGGTCGAAACCCCGGCCTTCATGCCGGTGGGCACCTATGGCACGGTCAAGGGCATGCTGCCGCGCGACATCGAGGCCATCGGCGCGCAGATGATCCTGGGCAACACCTTCCACCTGTGGCTGCGCCCGGGCACCGAGGTGATCAAGGCCCACGGCGACCTGCACGACTTCATGAAGTGGCAGGGCCCGATCCTCACCGACTCCGGCGGCTTCCAGGTGTTCAGCCTGGGCGCGATGCGCAAGATCAAGGAGGAGGGCGTGACCTTCGCCTCCCCGGTGGACGGCTCCAAGGTGTTCATGGGCCCGGAAGAGTCGATGCAGGTGCAGCGCGACCTGGGCTCGGACGTGGTGATGATTTTCGACGAGTGCACCCCGTACCCGGCCGATGAAGATGTGGCGCGCATCTCCATGGAGCTGTCGCTGCGCTGGGCCCAGCGCTCGAAGAACGCCCACGGCGACAGCACCGCGGCGCTGTTCGGCATCGTGCAGGGCGGCATGCACCGCAACCTGCGCGAGCGTTCGCTCGAGGGCCTGGACAAGATCGGCTTCGACGGCCTGGCCATTGGCGGGCTGTCGGTGGGCGAGCCCAAGCACGAGATGATCAAGGTGCTGGACTACCTGCCGGGCATGATGCCGGCTGACAAACCTCGTTACCTTATGGGGGTAGGCAAGCCGGAAGATCTCGTTGAGGGTGTGCGCCGCGGCGTCGACATGTTCGATTGCGTGATGCCCACGCGCAATGCGCGCAACGGTCATCTGTTTGTCGATACCGGCGTGCTTAAAATCCGTAACGCGTTCCATCGCCATGATGATTCGCCACTGGATCCGACCTGTGACTGCTACACCTGCCAGAACTTCTCCCGCGCTTATCTGCATCACCTGGACAAATGCGGCGAAATGTTGGGCAGCATGTTGAATACCATCCACAACTTGCGTCATTACCAGCGCCTGATGGCTGGTTTGCGCGAGGCTATTCAACAGGGTACATTGGCCGCCTTTGTCGATGCCTTTTACGCCAAGCGCGGGCTGCCTGTGCCGCCCTTGGATTGATGTTCTGTCGAACCTGACACACGTACAACAACTTGCAACTTGGAGTGCTAAATGAGCTTTCTGATTCCTGCCGCTTACGCGGACGCAGCAGCCCCGGCAGCTGCCGCCGGCCCAGCCGGTACCGGCTTCGAGTGGATTTTCCTGGTCGGCTTCCTGGTCATCTTCTACCTGATGATCTGGCGTCCACAGGCCAAGCGCGCCAAAGAGCAGAAGAACCTGCTGAGCAACCTGCAGAAAGGTGACGAAGTTGTCACCAACGGCGGTATTGCCGGCAAGATCGTCAAAGTGGCCGATGACTTCGTGGTGCTGGAAGTGTCCGACACCGTGGAACTGAAGTTCCAGAAGGGTGCTATTGCCGCGACCCTGCCCAAGGGCACGCTCAAAGCGATCTAAGTTTCAGATTTTCTACAATCGACGGGGCGCGCAAGGCGCCCCGCGTCTTGAACGGGCGGCGTGATGCTGAACAAATATCCTCTATGGAAATACGCACTGATCCTGGCGGTACTGGCGATCGGTTTTATTTATTCCGCTCCCAACCTCTACCCTGACGACGCGGCTATTCAGGTCAGTGGTGCCAGCACGGCGCTGCAGGTCAGTCAGGCCGACCTGGACCGTGCCACCAAGGCACTGGCCGACGCCGGTATCGCGGTCAAGGGTGCAAGCCTGGGCGAGAAGGGCAAGGGCGCACTGGTGCGTCTGGCCAAACAGGACGACCAACTGCCGGCCAAGGACGTTGTGCGCAAGGCGCTGGGTGACGACTACGTCGTTGCACTGAACCTGGCCCCGACCACTCCGCAATGGCTGCGCAACCTGGGTGCAAGCCCGATGAAGCTGGGCCTGGACCTGTCCGGTGGTGTGCACTTCCTGCTTGAAGTGGACATGGACAAGGCCATGGCGGCACGTCTGAAGGTGTACGAAGGCGAAGTCAAAAGCCTGCTGCGCAAGGAGCGTGTGCGCTACCGCAGCCTGCCGCAGCAAGATGGCGGCATTCAACTGGGCTTCTCCGATGACCAGTCCCGCGAACAGGCTCGCAGCCTGATCCGCAAGAATTTCAACGATTTCGAGCTGACCACCACCGAGCGTAACGGCCTGTCGGTGCTGCGTCTGGCGATTACCCCGGCCAAGGTCGCGGAAATCCGTGAATACTCGATCAAGCAGAACCTGACCACGGTACGTAACCGCGTCAACGAACTGGGTGTGGCCGAGCCACTGGTTCAGCGCCAGGGTGCCAACCGCATCGTGGTCGAGCTGCCAGGCGTGCAGGACACCGCCGAAGCCAAGCGTATCCTGGGCAAGACCGCGAACCTGGAGTTCCGTCTGGGTGCAGAACCGGGTGCGTCCAAGGCCACCACCGAGACCTTCGAGTTCCGTGAGGGCGGTCGCCCACCGGCAGCGGTCGAGCGTGGCCTGATCATCACCGGTGACCAGGTCACCGACGCCCAGGCCAGCTTCGACGAGCAGGGTCGCCCGCAGGTGAACATCCGCCTGGATGGCCACGGCGGCGAACTGATGAGCCGCGCCACGCGCAGCAACGTCGGGCGCAGCATGGCGGTGATCTTCATCGAACAGCGTCCGGTTACCCGCTACGTCAAGCAGATGGTCGACGGTGTCGAGAAAGACGTGCCGGTGCAGTCGTTCGTGGAAGAGAAGCGCATCATCAGCCTGGCGACCATCCAGTCGCCGCTGGGCAGCCAGTTCCGCATCACCGGCCTGAACGGCCAGGGTGAGTCGTCCGAACTGGCCCTGCTGCTGCGTGCCGGTGGTCTGGCGGCGCCGATGTACTTCGCCGAAGAACGTACCATTGGCCCGAGCCTGGGTGCCGACAACATCACCAAGGGTATCGATGCATCGCTGTGGGGCATGCTGTTCGTGTCGCTGTTCATCATGGCCATCTACCGTGCCTTCGGCCTGATCGCCACCATCGCCCTGGCGGGCAACATGGTGCTGCTGCTGGCGCTGATGTCGCTGCTGGGGGCTACGCTGACCCTGCCGGGCATTGCCGGTATCGTGCTGACCATGGGTATGGCGGTCGACGCCAACGTGCTGATCTTCTCGCGCATACGTGAAGAGCTGGCCAATGGCATGTCGGTGCAGCGCGCCATCCACGAAGGCTTCAACCGTGCCTACACCGCGATCGTCGATGCCAACCTGACCACCCTGCTGGTGGGCGGCATCCTGTTCGCCATGGGTACCGGTCCGGTCAAGGGCTTCGCGGTTACCATGTCCCTCGGGATTTTCACCTCGATGTTCACGGCCGTCATGGTCACCCGCGCAATGGTCAACCTGACCTGCGGTGGGCGGGATATCAAGAAGTTGTGGGTATAAGGGGCTGCCATGTTACGTACCATTAACTTCATGGGTGTGCGGAACGTCGCGTTCGGCGTCACCCTGCTGCTGACTGTGCTGGCACTGTTCAGCTGGTTCTACAAAGGGCTCAACTTCGGCCTGGACTTCACCGGCGGTACGCTCATCGAGCTGACCTACGAGCGCCCGGCCAACCTTGGCGAGGTTCGTGAAGAGCTGGTCAGGTCCGGCTTCCACGATGCCGTGGTGCAGAGCTTCGGTGCTACCACCGACCTGCTGGTGCGCATGCCGGGCGACGACCCGATGCTGGGCAACAAGGTGGCCGAGGCGCTGCAGAAGATCAGCACCGACAACCCGGCCACGGTCAAGCGAGTCGAGTTCGTCGGCCCGCAGGTGGGCGAGGAACTGCGTGACCAGGGCGGCCTGGGCATGCTGCTGGCGCTGGGCGGCATCCTGGTCTACCTGGCCTTCCGCTTCCAGTGGAAGTTTGCGGTGGGCGCCATCCTGTCGCTGGTGCACGACGTGATCGTGACCATGGGCATCCTGTCGTTCTTCCAGATCACCTTCGACCTGACGGTGCTGGCGGCGGTGCTGGCGATCATCGGCTACTCGCTCAACGACACCATCGTGGTGTTCGACCGGGTACGGGAAAACTTCCGCGTGATGCGCAAGGCTTCGCTGATCGAGAACATCAACGTCTCGACCACCCAGACCCTGCTGCGTACCGTGGCCACCTCCGTGTCCACTTTGCTGGCGATCGCGGCGCTGCTGTTCTTCGGTGGTGACAACCTGTGGGGCTTCTCGCTGGCATTGTTCATCGGTGTATTGGCCGGTACCTACTCGTCGATCTACATCGCCAACGTGGTGCTGATCTGGCTGAACCTGAACAGTGAAGACCTGATTCCGCCGGTGAAAACCGAGGGTGTGGACGAGCGTCCATAAGGCTTTTTGCCACTGTCCTGAGCGGTACAAGAAGGCGCGAGTATTGAACTCGCGCCTTTTTTTATGCTCCAAGGCTGGGAGAAGCGCGGGCGTGTTCCCGCAGGTAAATCAGGAGGTTCACGTGAACAAGTCAATGCTGGTGGGTGCGGTGCTGGGTGCTGTCGGTGTCACTGCCGGAGGTGCCGTGGCTACCTACAGCTTGGTCAAGGGCGGGCCGCAATACGCGCAGGTGACGTCGGTGCAGCCGGTCAAGCAGACCGTCAAGACGCCACGGGAAGTCTGCAAGGATGTCACGGTGACCCGTCAGGCGCCGGTGAAGGATCAGCACCAGATCGCCGGTACCGTGCTGGGCGCCGTGGCAGGTGGGTTGCTGGGTAACCAGATCGGCGGCGGCAATGGCAAGAAGATCGCGACCGTGGCCGGTGCCGTCGGTGGTGGCTATGCCGGCAACAAGGTGCAGGAAGGCATGCAGAACCGCGATACCTACACCACCACGCAAACCCGCTGCAACACGGTCAATGACCTGAGCGAGAAGGTGGTAGGGTACGACGTGAAGTATTCGATTGGCGACAAGGCCGGGCAGGTGCGCATGGAGCGCGACCCGGGTTCGCAGATCCCGCTGGACGAGAATGGCAAGCTGGTACTGACGCAGGCGCAGCCTGGGCAGTGATGACCCTTTCGCCGGCCTTGCCGGCGAAGAGGCCCGAAAGCCAGCCACAAAAAAGCACCCCGAAGGGTGCTTTTTTATTGCCCGGCTGAAACTCAGCGCTTCAGCGAGGCCGGCAGGTGCGGCTGGATCGCCGTCAACACCGCCTTGAAGCACTTGATGTTGCCGGCAACGATGTGGCCCTTCTCGAGGAAGTCATGACCACCGGTGAAGTCGCTCACCAGGCCGCCCGCTTCCTGGATCAGCAGTGCGCCTGCCGCCATGTCCCACTCGCTCAGGCCCGACTCCCAGAACGCATCGAAGCGGCCGGCGGCCACATAGGCCAGGTCCAGGCTCGCGGCGCCGGCGCGGCGGATGCCGGCGGTCTGGCCGACCAGGGCACGGAACATGCCCAGGTAGTTGTCCAGGCCATCCATCTGGTTGTCACGGAACGGGAAGCCGGTACCCAGCAGGGCGCCGTCCAGGCTGGTGCGACCGCTGACGCGCAGGCGGCGACCATTGAGCTGGGCGCCACGGCCACGGCTGGCGGTGAATTCTTCCTGGCGTACCGGGTCGAGGACCACGGCGTGTTCCAGGCGGCCGCGGTACTTGCACGCGATGCTCACGGCAAAGTGAGGGACGCCACGCAGGAAGTTGGTGGTACCGTCGAGCGGGTCGATGACCCACAGGTAGTCCTTGCCTTCTTCGCCGTTGCCAGCATGCAGGCCGGTTTCTTCACCGTAGATGGAGTGGTTCGGGTACGCCTTGCGCAGGGCGTCGACGATGACTTTTTCCGCCGCGCGGTCGACTTCGGAGACGTAATCCTTGGCGTCTTTCTCATCTACCTTGATGGTATCCAGGCGCTCGATGGAGCGGAAAATCAATTCACTGGCGCTGCGGGCGGCGCGCAGCGCGATATTCAGCATGGGCTGCATGGACGTTTCACCTGGGTCGTTAAAGAAAGCCGAACATTCTAGCAGAAAACTTTGAACGAAGAAGGGCGACATTTGCTTTCATAGCGTAATGCCGGTCGCTTCTGTAAGATTTGCTCCCTTCCTTCCGCGTCTGTGAGCCGTGCCCGTGCTGCCAAGAATTCGTGTCGTCCTGGTCAATACCAGTCACCCCGGCAATATCGGCGGGGCTGCGCGCGCCATGAAAAACATGGGCCTGTCGCGCCTGGTGCTGGTCGAGCCGAACGACTTTCCTTCCCACGAGGCCAGTGCCCGTGCCTCCGGCGCCGATGACGTGCTGGCGGGTGCCGAGGTGGTGGCCACGCTCGAGGATGCGCTGGTGGGCTGCACCCTGGTGGTGGGCACCAGTGCCCGCGACCGGCGCATCCCGTGGCCCCTGCTCGATCCGCGCGAATGCGGCGCCAAGGTCGTCGAGCAGGCAGGCGAGGGTGCCGAGGTGGCGCTGGTGTTCGGCCGTGAACATGCCGGCCTGACCAACGACGAGCTGCAGCGATGTCATTATCACGTGCATATCCCGTCCAACCCGGATTTCAGTTCGCTGAATCTGGCGGCTGCGGTCCAGGTCCTGGCCTATGAAGTGCGCATGGCCTGGCTGGCAGCCGACGGGCAGGCGTCGAAAGTCGAGAAGGTCGAAGTGGCCTCGGTGCGCAGCGCAGAGCTGGCGACCATGGACGAAATGGAGCTGTTCTACCAGCACCTGGAGTCCGCGCTGGTGGACATCGGCTTTCTCGACCCGACCAAGCCCAAGCACCTGATGCCGCGTTTGCGTCGCCTGTACGGGCGCAGCGCGGTGAGTCGATCGGAAATAAGCATTTTGCGCGGCATCCTCACCGAAACCCAGAAAGCGGCCCGGGGCGATGCGCACAAGCGGAAGGATCAGTAAATGTTCGAGCGTCTGCGTGAAGATATCCAAAGCGTTTTCCACCGTGACCCGGCGGCGCGCAATGCCTTTGAAGTGCTGACCTGCTACCCGGGCATGCATGCGATCTGGCTGCACCGCGCGGCGCATGCCCTGTGGGTACGGGACTGGAAGTGGCTGGCGCGGCTGGTGTCCAACTTCGGTCGCTGGATGACCGGCATCGAGATTCACCCCGGTGCAAAGGTAGGCCGGCGCTTCTTCATCGACCACGGCATGGGCATCGTGATCGGCGAAACCGCCGAGATCGGCGATGACGTGACTCTGTACCAGGGCGTGACCCTGGGCGGCACCAGCTGGAACAAGGGCAAGCGCCACCCGACCCTGGAGGACGGCGTGGTGGTGGGGGCTGGCGCCAAGGTGCTGGGCCCGTTCACCGTGGGCGCGGGGGCCAAGATCGGCTCCAATGCGGTGGTCACCAAGGCGGTGCCGGCCGGCGCCACGGCGGTAGGTATCCCGGGGCGTATCATCGTCAAGTCCGATGCCGAGCAGGAGGCCCGGCGCAAGGCCATGGCCGAGAAGATCGGCTTCGACGCCTACGGCGTGAGCGAAGACATGCCCGACCCGGTGGCCCGCGCCATCGGCCAGTTGCTCGACCACCTGCAAGCGGTGGACGGGCGCCTGGAAGACATGTGCGGGGCGCTCAAGAACCTGGGCAGCGACTACTGCGCCAAGGAACTGCCGGCCCTGCGTGACGAAGACTTCGCGGATGTGAAGGTCGACGCCCGCAGCGACGCGTCGACGCATTGACAGAAGGGCGTGCGCTGGCGCGCCCGACTTTGCTACACTCTGCGCCGCCTCTCAGGCGCAATCCCGACTAAAGCAGTAGGTCTTATAGTTGACTTAAATGCTCGGGAATCGCATACTCGCACACATCCCGTAACTCCCGTGGTACCAAATAGCCATGCGACTGACTACAAAAGGCCGATACGCCGTGACTGCCATGCTTGACCTGGCGTTGCACGCGCAAAACGGGCCGGTGTCCCTGGCCGACATTTCCGAGCGCCAAGGCATCTCCCTTTCCTATCTGGAGCAGCTGTTTGCCAAGCTGCGTCGCAGCAGTCTGGTTTCCAGTGTGCGCGGTCCAGGCGGCGGCTACCAGCTGTCGCGCGTGATGGAAAGCATCCAGGTAGCCCAGGTGATCGATGCGGTCAACGAATCGGTCGACGCTACACGCTGCCAGGGCCTGGGTGATTGCCACGCTGGCGATACCTGCCTGACCCACCACTTGTGGTGTGATCTCAGCCAGCAGATTCACGAATTTCTGAGCGGTATCAGCCTGGCTGACCTTGTTACTCGCCGTGAGGTGCAAGAAGTCGCCCAGCGTCAGGACCTGCGCCGCATGGCGGGCCGGACACCGCATCTGGACAAGATTGAGACATCCGCCGTCGAATGACCGTTTCGACTGCGCGATGAGCCCGCCTGATAGGAGATATTCAATGAAGTTGCCGATCTACCTCGATTACTCCGCGACCACCCCGGTCGACCCACGTGTCGCCCAGAAGATGAGCGATTGCCTGCTGGTCGACGGGAACTTCGGTAACCCGGCCTCGCGTTCCCACGTCTTTGGCTGGAAAGCCGAAGAAGCGGTCGAGAACGCTCGCCGCCAGGTCGCCGACCTGGTCAACGCCGACCCGCGGGAAATTGTCTGGACCAGTGGCGCCACCGAGTCCGACAACCTGGCAATCAAGGGCGTCGCGCACTTCTACGGCACCAAGGGCAAGCACCTGATCACCTCCAAGATCGAGCACAAGGCCGTTCTGGACAGCACCCGTCAGCTGGAGCGTGAAGGCTTCGAAGTCACCTACATCGAGCCGGGCGCCGATGGCCTGATCACCCCGGCCATGGTCGAGGCAGCCCTGCGTGAAGACACCATCCTGGTGTCGATCATGCACGTGAACAATGAAATCGGCACCATCAACGACATCGCCGCCATTGGCGAACTGACCCGCTCGCGTGGCGTCATGTTCCACGTCGATGCCGCGCAGTCCACCGGCAAGGTCGAGATCGACCTGCAGAAGCTGAAGGTCGACCTGATGTCGTTCTCGGCGCACAAGACCTACGGCCCCAAAGGCATCGGCGCGCTGTACGTCAGCCGCAAGCCGCGCGTGCGTCTTGAAGCCACCATGCACGGCGGCGGTCACGAGCGCGGCATGCGTTCGGGCACCCTGGCTACCCACCAGATCGTCGGCATGGGCGAAGCCTTCGCCATCGCCAAGGAGCTGATGGCCAGCGAGAACCTGCGCATCAAGGCCCTGAGCGACCGCTTCTACAAGCAGGTCGAGAACCTTGAAGAGCTGTACATCAACGGCAGCATGACCGCGCGTATTCCGCACAACCTGAACCTGAGCTTCAACTACGTCGAAGGCGAGTCGCTGATCATGGCCCTCAAGGACCTGGCAGTGTCTTCGGGTTCGGCGTGCACCTCGGCATCGCTCGAGCCGTCCTACGTGCTGCGCGCCCTGGGCCGCAACGACGAACTGGCGCACAGCTCGATCCGCTTCACCTTCGGTCGCTTCACCACCGAAGAAGAAATCGACTACGCCGCGCAGAAGGTCTGCGAGGCCGTGACCAAGCTGCGCGAATTGTCGCCGCTGTGGGATATGTACAAAGACGGCGTCGACATCTCCAAGATCGAGTGGGCTGCGCACTAAGTAGTCGCCAGCAAGAGCGGCTCTCTGATGAGGAAGGAATAGCACCATGGCTTACAGTGAAAAGGTCATCGACCACTACGAAAACCCACGCAACGTCGGCAAGATGAATGCCGAGGACCCGGATGTCGGTACCGGCATGGTCGGCGCGCCTGCGTGCGGCGACGTGATGCGCCTGCAGATCAAGGTCAACGAGCAGGGCGTCATCGAAGATGCCAAGTTCAAGACCTACGGCTGTGGTTCGGCCATCGCTTCCAGCTCCCTCGCTACCGAGTGGATGAAGGGCAAGACCCTGGACGAAGCCGAAACCATCAAGAACACCCAGCTGGCCGAAGAACTGGCGTTGCCGCCGGTGAAGATCCACTGCTCGGTACTCGCCGAGGACGCCATCAAGGCGGCCGTGCGCGATTACAAGCAGAAGAAAGGTTTGCTCTAAGTTCGCCTGTTGCAGGTAAGGAGTCTCGATGGCTATCAGCATGACAGAAGCCGCCGCCAACCACGTGCGGCGCTCCCTCGAAGGACGCGGCAAGGGTGACGGCATTCGCCTGGGCGTTCGCACCACCGGCTGCTCGGGCCTGGCCTACGTGCTGGAGTTCGTCGACGCGCCGGACAGCGAGGACCAGGTGTTCGAAAGTCACGGCGTCAAGGTGATCATCGACCCGAAAAGCCTGGTGTACCTGGACGGAACCGAACTGGATTTCGTCAAGGAAGGGTTGAACGAAGGCTTCAAGTTCAACAATCCCAACGTGCGCGGTGAGTGTGGCTGCGGCGAAAGCTTCAACGTCTGAGGCTGCGCGTGGGTACTCCTTGTCATTTCGCCCTGTTTGACCTGCAGCCGGGCTTTCGCCTGGACCTCGACAAGCTGGCCGCGCGCTATCGCGAGCTGGCCCGCGAGGTTCACCCGGACCGCTTCGCCGATGCCCCCGAGCGTGAACAGCGCCTGGCGCTGGAGCGCTCGGCCGGCCTCAACGACGCCTACCAGACCCTCAGGAGTGCGCCCAAGCGGGCGCGCTACCTGTTGGCGATGGGGGGCCACGAAGTGCCGCAGGAAGTCACTGTCCACGACCCCGAGTTCCTCTTCCAGCAGATGCAATGGCGAGAAGAGCTCGAAGACCTGCAGGACAGTGCCGACCTCGATGGCGTGGCCGCGTTCAAGCGCCGCCTGAAGGTCGCCCAGGAAGCACTCAACGAGGACTTCGCCGCCTGCTGGGAGGATGCTGCGCAGCGTGAACAGGCCGAGCGCCTGATGCGCCGCATGCAGTTCCTCGACAAGCTCGCCTATGAAGTGCGCCAGCTGGAAGAGCGCCTCGACGATTAACCCGGTGGCGCCGTTGGCGACACCCCTGGTATCAGATAAGCATGGCCCTACTGCAGATCGCCGAACCCGGTCAGACGCCACAGCCCCATCAGCGCCGCCTGGCCGTGGGCATTGACCTTGGCACCACCAATTCGCTGGTCGCTGCATTGCGCAGCGGCATTTCCGAACCGCTGCCAGACGCCGAGGGCCGGGTCATCCTGCCGTCGGCGGTGCGCTATCGCGCCAACCATGTCGACGTGGGCTACAGTGCCCGTGACGCGGCCTCCAGCGACCCGCTGAACACCGTGCTGTCGGTCAAGCGCCTGATGGGGCGCGGCCTGGCCGACGTCAAGCAACTGGGCGAGCAACTGCCCTACCGCTTTGTCGGCGGCGAGTCGCACATGCCGTTCATCGACACGGTGCAGGGCCCGAAAAGCCCGGTGGAAGTCTCGGCCGACATTCTCAAGGTGCTGCGCCAGCGCGCCGAAGCCACCCTGGGTGGCGAGCTGGTCGGCGCGGTGATCACCGTGCCGGCGTACTTCGACGACGCTCAGCGCCAGGCCACCAAGGACGCTGCGCGCCTGGCCGGGCTGAACGTGCTGCGCCTGCTCAACGAACCGACCGCTGCGGCTGTGGCCTATGGCCTGGACCAGAACGCCGAAGGCGTGGTGGCCATCTATGACCTGGGCGGCGGCACCTTCGACATTTCCATCCTGCGCCTGACCGGCGGTGTGTTCGAGGTGATGGCCACCGGCGGCGACAGCGCCCTGGGCGGCGATGACTTCGACCATGCGGTGGCCGGCTGGATCATCGAGCAGGCGGGCCTGTCTGCCGACCTCGACCCCGGCACTCAGCGTCAACTGCTGCAAGCTGCCTGTGCGGCCAAGGAAGCGTTGACCAGCAGCGATGTCGTGTCCGTGAGCCATGGCGCCTGGCAGGGCGAGCTGACCCGTGCCGGCTTCGACGCGCTGATCGAACCGATGGTGGCGCGCAGCCTCAAGGCCTGTCGCCGCGCCGTGCGCGACAGTGGCATCGAGCTGGATGAAGTCGAAGCCGTGGTCATGGTCGGTGGTTCCACTCGCGTGCCGCGTGTGCGCGAGGCGGTGGGCGCGCTGTTCGGGCGTACCCCGCTGACCGAGATCGACCCCGATCAGGTGGTGGCCATCGGCGCCGCGATCCAGGCCGATACCCTGGCCGGCAACAAGCGCGACGGCGGCGAACTGCTGCTGCTCGACGTGATTCCGCTGTCCCTGGGGCTGGAAACCATGGGCGGGTTGATGGAGAAGGTGATCCCGCGCAACACCACCATCCCGGTTGCCCGTGCCCAGGAATTCACCACGTACAAGGACGGCCAGTCGGCCATGATGATCCACGTGCTGCAGGGTGAGCGTGAGCTGATCAGCGACTGCCGCTCCCTGGCGCGCTTCGAACTGCGCGGCATCCCGGCCATGGTGGCCGGTGCGGCGAAGATTCGCGTCACCTTCCAGGTCGACGCCGACGGCCTGCTCAGCGTTTCGGCGCGCGAGCTGGGCTCGGGTGTGGAATCGAGCATTCAGGTCAAGCCGTCCTACGGCCTGACCGACGGCGAGATCACTCGCATGCTCAAGGACTCCTTCGAACATGCCGGCTACGACAAGGTGGCGCGCCAGCTGCGCGAGCACCAGGTCGACGCCGAGCGTCTGCTCGAAGCGGTGCAGGGCGCGCTGGACGCCGATGGCGAGCGCCTGCTGGACGCCGAAGAGCGCCTGGCGATCGAACAACAGATGCAAGACTTGCGTGATTTGATGAACGGTACCGATGGCGCCGCCATCGAGCAGCAGACCAAGCGTCTGTCGCAAGTGACCGATGCCTTTGCCGCCCGTCGCCTTGATTCGACGGTAAAAGCCGCTTTGGCCGGGCGCAACCTGAATGAGATCGAGGAATAACTGATGCCGCAGGTGATTTTTCTGCCCCACGAGAAGTTCTGTCCGGACGGAATGGTGGTGGAGGCCGAAACCGGTAAGTCCATCCTTGAAGTGGCCCATGACAACCACATCGAGATCGAAAGCGCCTGCGGCGGCGTCTGCGCCTGCACCACGTGCCACTGCGTGATCCGCGAGGGTTTCAACTCGCTGAACGAGGCCGACGAGCTGGAAGAGGACTACCTCGACCGCGCCTGGGGCCTGGAGCCCACGTCGCGCCTGACCTGCCAGGCCAAGGTCGGCACCGAGGACGTGACCGTCGAGATCCCGAAATACTCGCTCAACCACGCCGCCGAAGCGCCGCACTGACCGTTGGAGTCATCATGAGCCTGAAATGGGTTGATGTACTTGAAATTGCAATTCAGCTTGCCGAAAGCAAGCCGCAAGTCGATCCTCGCTACGTGAATTTCGTCGAACTGAGCCGCTGGGTGCAGGCCCTGCCCGACTTCAGCGACGATCCGAACCGTGGCGGAGAGAAGGTGCTTGAAGCCATTCAGGCCGCCTGGATCGAAGAAGCCGACTGAGCGCACTCGGCAGGTTAGGCAATCCCCCGGAACCCGCGTATAATTCGCGGGTTTAATTTTTCGCTTCACTTACTGTTTCTGGAGTTACACCATGGCTGTTCAACGTACTTTCTCCATCATCAAGCCTGACGCCGTTGCCAAGAACGTGATCGGCGAGATCACCACCCGTTTCGAAAAAGCCGGCCTGCGCGTCGTTGCCTCGAAACTCAAGCAACTGTCCAAAGCCGAAGCCGAAGGCTTCTACGCCGAGCACAAAGAGCGCGGCTTCTTCGGTGACCTGGTTGCCTTCATGATCTCCGGCCCGGTCGTTGTACAGGTTCTGGAAGGCGAAAACGCCATCGCTCTGAACCGTGAGCTGATGGGCGCCACCAACCCTAAAGAAGCTGCTGCCGGTACCATCCGTGCCGACTTCGCCGAGTCGATCGACGCCAACGCCGTTCACGGTTCGGACTCCGAAGCCGCTGCTGCTCGCGAAATCTCGTACTTCTTCGCAGCTACCGAGGTAACCGCTCGCTAAGCGACAGCTTACGAGTGAGGGTGAATCCATGACGACATCGACTGGTAAAACTAACCTGTTGGGCCTGACCCAGCCGGAAATGGAAAAATTCTTCGAGTCCATCGGGGAGAAGCGTTTCCGTGCCGGCCAGGTAATGAAATGGATTCACCACTTTGGCGTCGATGATTTCGACGCCATGACGAATGTCGGCAAGGCCCTGCGCGAGAAGCTCAAGGCCGTTGCCGAGATTCGCGGCCCCGAAGTGGTCAGCGAGGACATCTCCAGCGACGGCACCCGCAAGTGGGTGGTGCGCGTGGCGTCCGGCAGCTGCGTCGAGACCGTGTACATCCCCCAGGGCAAGCGTGGCACCCTGTGTGTCTCGTCCCAGGCCGGTTGCGCCCTGGACTGCAGTTTCTGCTCCACCGGCAAGCAAGGATTCAACAGCAACCTCACCGCCGCCGAAGTGATCGGCCAGGTGTGGATTGCCAACAAGTCGTTCGGCAGCATTCCCGCCACCATCGACCGCGCCATCACCAACGTGGTGATGATGGGCATGGGTGAGCCGCTGCTCAACTTCGACAACGTGGTCGCCGCCATGCACCTGATGATGGACGACCTGGGCTACGGCATTTCCAAGCGCCGCGTGACCCTGTCCACCTCCGGCGTGGTGCCGATGATCGACCAGCTGGCCAAGCACATCGACGTGTCCCTGGCGCTGTCGCTGCACGCACCCAACGACGCCCTGCGCAACGAGCTGGTACCGATCAACAAGAAGTACCCGCTCAAGATGCTGCTCGAGTCGTGCATGCGCTACATGGCCGAACTCGGCGAGAAGCGTGTGCTGACCATCGAGTACACCCTGCTCAAGGACGTCAACGACAAGCTCGAGCACGCGGTCGAGATGGTCGAGCTGCTCAAGAACATCCCGTGCAAGATCAACCTGATTCCGTTCAACCCGTTCCCGCACTCCGGCTACGAGCGTCCGAGCAACAACGCGATCCGCCGCTTCCAGGACCACCTGCACCAGGCCGGCTACAACGTTACCGTGCGCACCACCCGTGGCGAGGACATCGACGCGGCCTGTGGTCAGCTGGTGGGACAGGTGATGGACCGCACGCGCCGCAGTGAGCGCTATATCGCGGTACGGCAGCTCAATGCCGACGCCGATATGCCGCAAACCGGCGCGGCGGGCAACTGAGGCCGACATGGGCCTGCGCGCCGCGCTGCCAACCCTGTTGCTGACGCTGCTTGCCGGCTGCGTCGGCAGCGGCAGTTCCGACCCGCTGCAAAGCGGCAAGGGGCGCGAAGAGGCACGCCAGGCCTATGTGCAACTGGGCCTGGGTTATTTGCAACAAGGTTTGACCGAACGCGCCAAGGTGCCGCTGAAAAAGGCCCTTGAACTGGACGCTCGCGACCCGGCAGCCAATGCCGCGCTGGCCCTGGTGTTCCAGCGCGAGGACGAACCGGCGCTGGCCGAGGGGTATTACCGCAAGGCCCTGGCTGCCAACCCCGACGACCCCCGTATTCGCAACAATTTCGGCAGTTTCCTGTATGCACAGGGGCGCTATGCCCAGGCGCAGCAGATGTTTCGCCAAGCGGCGGCCGATACCCTGTATCCTGAACGCTCCCGGGTTTTCGAGAACCTTGGCCTGACCGCCATCAAGCTGGGTCAGCGCGAGCAGGCGCGTGAACACCTGCAAAAGGCTTTACGGCTCAACCAGCAGCAACCGCGCGCGTTGCTCGAAATGGCTGAGTTGTCTTACGAAGACAGGCATTATGTGCCGGCGCGCGACTACTACGATCGTTTCAGCCAGCTGAGCGATCACGGCCCCCGCAGCCTGCTGCTGGGTTCGCGCCTGGCAACTGTATTCGAAGAACCTGACAAGGCCGCCGAACTGGGCGTGCAATTACAACGACTTTATCCCGGTACGCCGGAATATCAGCAATACCTGTCGGAGCAATGATGAAAGCGGCGCATCCCGAAGTAGCAGCAGCGACTCGCCAGAATCCCGGTGAGACCTTGCGTCAGGCCCGTGAAAGCAAGGGCTTGTCGCAGGCCGAAGTGGCCCGCAAGCTCAACCTGACCGTGAGTTCCCTGAACAACCTTGAAACCGGCGCGTTCGACAAGCTGCCAGGGCATACCTTCGCCCGCGGCTATATCCGTGCCTACGCCAAGCTGTTCGAGATGGACCAGGCCGAACTGGTGCTGGCCTTCGACCAGGCCACCGGCAGCAATTCCCAGGGCAGCGACGTGCATGCGCTGGGGCGTATCGAAGAGCCGGTACGCCTGTCGCACAACATCCTGCGCATCGTCAGCCTGTTGCTGCTGATCCTGGTGATCGGCGGTGGCTTCTTCTGGTGGCAGGACCAGACCAGCCTGCGCGGCAAGGACCTGGCCAGCCTGGCCATGGAACACGTCGAGGTCGAGAGCGCCGACGGTACCACCCAGATCCACCCGCTGGACGAGCCTGAAGACCAGGCCGTGGCCCAAAGCCAGGAAGCGCCGGCTGCCAGCGCACCGGCCGAGCAGGCCCAGCCTGCCACCGACGAGGCTGCCGCACAGGCCCCGGCCGCCAGCAACCCGGCGCCAGCTGCGCCTGCCGCACCCGTAGCCCCGGCTCCCGTAGCGCCGGCCCCTGCGGCCAGCGCCCCGGCTGTGGCTGCCGCCCCTGCGCCTGCCACCCCCGCTGCGCCAGCGGCTGCACCGGCTGCCGGCAGCGCCTCGTTGCACATGCAGTTCGTTGCCGATTGCTGGACTTCGGTCACCGACGGCAACGGCAAGGTGCTGGTCAATGCCACCAAGCGCAAGGGCGAGACCCTCGAGCTCACCGGCAAGCCGCCGTTCGCGGTACGCCTGGGCTTTGCCCGTGGCGCACAGATCAGTTTCAACGGCCAGCCCGTCGACGTGGCGCCGTTCACCAGTGGCGAGACTGCTCGCCTGAAGTTGGGACAATAAGTCATGCACGGCGAATCTCCGATCAAACGTCGCGAATCGCGCAAAATCTGGGTAGGTAATGTGCCTGTCGGCGGCGATGCACCCATCGCCGTCCAGAGCATGACCAACACCGACACCAACGACGTCGATGCCACCGTCGCACAGATCACCCGCCTGGTGGATGCCGGCGTCGACATCGTGCGCGTCTCGGTACCGGACATGGACGCGGCCGAAGCCTTCGGCCGCATCAAGCAGCGGGTCAGCGTGCCGCTGGTGGCCGATATCCACTTCGACTACCGCATCGCCTTGCGCGTGGCCGAGCTGGGTGTGGACTGCCTGCGCATCAACCCCGGCAACATCGGCCGTGAAGACCGCGTGCGCGCGGTGGTGGATGCCGCGCGTGATCGCGGCATCCCTATCCGTATCGGCGTCAACGCCGGCTCCCTGGAAAAGGACCTGCAGAAGAAGTACGGCGAGCCCACCCCGGCGGCCCTGGTCGAGTCGGCCATGCGTCACGTGGAGCACCTCGATCGCCTGGACTTCCAGGACTTCAAGGTCAGCGTGAAGGCCTCCGACGTGTTCATGGCCGTCGAGGCCTATCGCCTGCTGGCCAAGCAGATCGTGCAGCCGCTGCACCTGGGCATCACCGAAGCCGGCGGCCTGCGCTCGGGCACGGTGAAATCGGCCGTGGGCCTCGGTATGCTGCTTGCCGAAGGGATTGGCGATACTATCCGCATCTCGCTTGCCGCCGACCCGGTCGAGGAAGTGAAGGTCGGCTACGACATCCTCAAGTCGCTGCACCTGCGTTCGCGTGGCATCAACTTCATCGCCTGCCCGAGCTGCTCGCGGCAGAACTTCGATGTGGTCAAGACCATGAACGAGCTAGAAGGGCGCCTCGAAGACCTGCTGGTACCGCTGGACGTGGCGGTGATCGGCTGTGTGGTCAACGGCCCCGGCGAAGCCAAGGAAGCCCACGTGGGGCTCACCGGCGGCACGCCGAACCTGATCTACATCGATGGCAAGCCGGCGCAGAAGCTGACCAATGACAACCTGGTGGATGAGCTGGAAAAACTCATCCGCCAGAAAGCGGCCGAGAAGGCCGAGGCCGACGCGGCAGTGATTGCCCGCGGTTGACCGACACCGATTTCGTTAAGGATTTACCGTGAGCAAATCGCTGCAAGCCATTCGTGGCATGAACGACATCCTGCCCGAGCAGACCCCGCTGTGGCGCTATTTCGAGAGCACCGTGGCCGGCCTGCTGGACACCTACGGCTATCGCCAGATCCGCACCCCGATCGTCGAGCCGACCGAGCTGTTCAAGCGCTCCATCGGTGAAGTGACCGACATCGTCGAAAAAGAGATGTACACCTTCGCCGATCGCAACGGCGACTCCCTGACCCTGCGCCCCGAAGGCACCGCCGCCTGCGTGCGCGCCGTGCTCGAGCACGGCATCAGCGGTGGTGGCCAGGTGCAGAAGCTCTGGTACATCGGCCAGATGTTCCGCCACGAGCGCCCGCAGAAGGGCCGCTATCGCCAGTTCCACCAGATCGGCCTGGAGGTGTTCAACCTCGACGGCCCGGACATCGACGCCGAGCTGATCGTGCTCACCTGGCGCCTGTGGGGCCTGCTGGGCATCCGCGATGCGGTCAAGCTCGAACTCAACAGCCTGGGTACCAGCGAAGCCCGCGGCCGTTACCGTGACGCGCTGGTCGAGTTCCTCTCGGCGCGCCTGGAGCAACTGGACGAAGACAGCCAACGTCGCCTCAAGACCAACCCGCTGCGCATTCTCGACAGCAAGGACGCCAACACCCAGGCGGCGCTGGTGGGTGCACCGAAGCTCGAAGACTACCTGGACGAAGAATCGCGCGTGCACTTCGAGGGGCTCAAGGCTCGTCTGGACGCCGCCGGCATTCCGTTCGTGATCAACACCAAGCTGGTGCGCGGCCTGGACTACTACAGCAAGACCGTGTTCGAGTGGGTCACCGACAAGCTCGGTTCCCAAGGCACCGTATGTGCCGGTGGCCGCTACGACGGCCTGGTCGAGCAGATGGGCGGCAAGCCGACCCCGGGCGTGGGTTTTGCCATGGGCATCGAGCGTCTGCTGCTGCTGATCGAGACCCTGGGCCAGGTGCCCGAGTCGATTTCGCGTCAGATCGACGTCTACCTGTGCGCCTTTGGCGAACAGGCCGAACTCGCCGGGCTGGCCCTGAGCGAGCGTCTGCGTGACCGCCTGCCGGGCTTGCGCCTGCAGGTCAATGCCGGTGGCGGCAGCTTCAAGAGCCAGTTCAAGAAGGCCGACAAGAGCAACGCTCTGTATGCCTTGATCCTGGGGGACGACGAACTGGCGCAACAAGTGGTAGGTTTCAAACCCCTGCGTGGTCAGGGCGAACAACAAAACATTGCCTGGGATGCTCTGGCCGAGCACCTGGAAGCTTCCCTCGCGCAGGCGTGAAGCGGGTCAACAGCCGATTTGGTGAAAAGGAGTATTGGGGTGTCGAGTAGCGATGATGAACAACTGGCCGCATTCAAGGATTGGTGGCAGCGCAACGGCAAACCACTGCTGACCGGTGGCCTGTTGGCGCTGGTGGTAGTGTTGGGCTGGCAGACCTGGCAGAAGTACCAGGGCAACCAGTCCCAAGGTGCTTCGAACCTTTATCAGGCCCTGCTTGAAACCACCCTGACGCCGACCGGCCAGCCGGACATGGCCCAGGTCGCGGACCTGTCGGGCAAGCTCAAGAGCGAGTTCGGCGGCACGGCCTACGCGCAGTACGCCAGCCTGTTCGTGGCCAAGGTCGCGGTCGAGAGCGGCAAGCTCGACGACGCCGCCAGCGAACTGAAAAGCGTGCTCGACAAGCCGGCCGACGCCACCCTGGGCGAAATTGCCCGTCAGCGCCTGGCCCGTGTACTGGCCGCGCAGAACAAGGTCGATGACGCCCTGAAGCTGCTCGATGGCGATGCCGACAAGGCCTTCCTGGCCAGCCGTGAAGAACTCAAGGGCGACCTGCTGGTACAGCTGGGTCGCGCCGATGATGCTCACGCCGCGTATCAGAAGGCCAAGGCCGCGCTGTCGGATGACGCCGCGATCGGTGGCCTGCAACTCAAGCTCGACGACCTTGCCAAAGGGGATGCGTGACGTGATCGGTTGGAAACATGCAGCAGTGCTGGCCGTGGCCCTTCTGGCCGTTGGTTGCAGCAGCAACAGCAAAAAGGAACTGCCGCCGGCCGAGCTGACCAAGTTCACCGAAGAGGTGGTACTGAAGAAGCAGTGGAGCCGTTCGATCGGTGACGGCCAGGGCGAGAGCTTCAACATGCTCGTCCCGGCCATCGAGAACGACCGCATCTACGCCGCCGATGTGACCGGCGTGGTGATGGCGCTGGACCGCATGAACGGCGACGTGATCTGGAAGAAAGACCTCGACCTGCCGGTATCCGGTGCGGTGGGTGTCGGCTACGGCCTGGTCATGCTCGGCACCCTCAAGGGTGAAGTGATCGCCATGGATGCCAGCACCGGCGAAGAAAAGTGGCGTGCACGGGTCACCAGTGAAGTACTGGCGCCCCCGGCGACCAACGGTGACGTGGTGGTGGTGCAGACCCAGGACGATCGCGTGATCGGCCTGGATGCCAGCACCGGCGACCGCCGCTGGATCTACGAAAGCACCCCGGCCGTACTGACCCTGCGCGGTACCGGTGCGCCGATCGTGACCAACCGCCTGGCCGTGGCCGGCCTCTCGACCGGCAAGGTCGTGGCGCTGGATACCCAGAATGGTGTGCCGGTCTGGGAGCAACGCGTTGCCGTTCCGCAAGGGCGTTCCGAGCTGGACCGCGTGGTGGATATCGACGGCGGCCTGCTGCTGTCGGGCGGTGTGCTGTACGTGGCCAGCTACCAGGGGCGCGTCGCCGGCCTCGATCTGGAAAGCGGTCGCGTGCTGTGGCAGCGCGATGCCTCCAGCTACGCCGGTGTGGCCCAGGGCTTTGGCAACGTCTACGTGAGCCTGGCGTCCGGTACGGTCGAAGGCATCGACGAGCGTTCTTCGTCGGCGCTGTGGAGCAACGACTCGCTGGCCCGTCGCCAGCTGTCGGCACCGGAAGTGTTCTCCAGCTACGTGGCCGTGGGTGACCTGGAAGGTTACCTGCACCTGCTGAGCCAGGTGGACGGCCGCTTCGTGGGTCGCGAGCGCATCGACAGCGATGGCCTGCGTGCACGCCCGCTGGTGGTAGGTGACATGATTTATGTGTTTGGCAACAGCGGCAAACTCGAGGCGCTGACCATTCGCTGAGTCTATGCTTGAGGCCTGCGGGCCTCGGGCTGCGGCGCCTTCGGGGCGCCGCCCGAACTCCGGCCGCTGCACTGCAGCGGCCTTTGTATTTTTTGAATTCAAGCAGTGGAGAGCCGCATGGTTCCCGTAATCGCCCTGGTGGGCCGACCGAACGTCGGCAAATCTACAATGTTCAACCGCCTGACCAGGACCCGCGATGCCATCGTTGGCGACCTGTCTGGCCTGACCCGTGACCGTCAATATGGCGAGGCGCGCTGGCAAGGGCGCTCCTACATCCTGGTCGACACCGGTGGTATCTCCGGTGACGAACATGGCATGGACGAAAAAATGGCCGAGCAGTCGCTGCTGGCCATCGAAGAAGCCGATGTGGTGCTGTTCCTGGTCGATGCCCGTGCCGGTCTGACCGCTGCCGACCAGATGATTTCCGAGCACCTGCGCAAGCGCAACAAGCGCTCGTTCCTGGTGGCCAACAAGATCGACAACATCGACCCGAACACCGCCATTGCCGAGTTCGCACCGTTGGGTATGGGCAACGCCATCGGCGTGGCCGGCGCCCAGGGCCGTGGCGTGAACAACTTGCTCGAGGCTGTGCTCAGCGACTTCCCGCGGGACAAGGAAGAAGAAGAGATCGACATGAACGTCGCCGAGGGCGAGGAAGCCGTGCGCATTCCTGGCCCCAGCGAGAAGGATGGCATCAAGATCGCCATCATCGGTCGCCCCAACGTCGGCAAGTCGACCCTGGTCAACCGCATGCTCGGTGAAGACCGTGTGATCGTGTACGACCAGCCCGGCACCACCCGCGACAGCATCTACATTCCCTTCGAGCGCAACGACGAGAAGTACACGCTGATCGACACCGCCGGTGTGCGCAAGCGCGGCAAGATCCACGAGGAAGTCGAAAAGTTCTCGGTGGTCAAGACCCTGCAGGCGATCAAGGACGCCAACGTGGTGATCTTCGTCATGGATGCCCGCGAAGGCGTGGTGGACCACGACCTGAACCTGCTGGGTTTCGCACTGGAAGCCGGTCGCGCCATCGTGATCGCGCTCAACAAGTGGGACGGCATGCAGCCGGGCGAGCGTGACTACGTGAAGACTGAGCTGGAACGCCGGCTGTTCTTCGTCGACTTTGCCGACATTCACTTCATTTCGGCACTGCACGGCACTGGCGTGGGCAACCTGTACCAGTCGGTGCAGAACTCGTTCAAGTCGGCGGTCACCCGCTGGCCGACCAGCCGCCTGACCCAGATCCTCGAAGACGCGGTCAGCGAGCACCAGCCGCCGATGGTCAACAGCCGTCGCATCAAGCTGCGCTATGCCCACCTGGGGGGTGCCAACCCGCCGATCATCGTGATCCACGGCAACCAGGTGGAGAAGGTGCCCAAGTCCTACTCGCGCTACCTGGAAAACACCTACCGCCGTGTGCTCAAGCTGGTCGGTACGCCGATTCGCATCGAGTACAAGGGTGGCGAGAACCCGTACGAAGGCAACAAGAACACCCTGACCGACCGCCAGGTCAACAAGAAGCGCCGCCTGATGTCGCACCACAAGAAGTCGGCCAAGAAGCGCAAGGACAAGCGCTGATGGTGCGGGAGCCGGCCTTGCCGGCGAAATGGGCAGCGCGGATCAACTGAACCGCGCTTACCCTTTCGCCAGCAACGCTGGCTCCTACAACCTGGCGGTCCAATCCGCTATGCTCGGAGCCTGACCGCGCAGGAAAGAGGGCTCCATGATCAGCAGCAAGTTGCCGAACGTCGGCACCACCATCTTTACCACCATGTCCCAGCTCGCCGTGCAAACCGGCGCCCTGAATCTGTCCCAGGGCTTTCCCGATTTCAACGGCCCGCAAGCGCTGCTGGACGCGGTAGGGCGGCACATCGGTGCCGGCCACAACCAGTATTCCCCCATGACCGGCCTGCCGGCCCTGCGTCAGCAGGTAGCGGCCAAGGTCGCTCGCCAGTATGGCGTGACGGTCGATGCCGACCACGAGGTGACCATCACACCCGGCGCCACGGCCGCGATCTTCTGCGCCATCCACGCGGTGATCCGCCCCGGCGACGAAGTCATCGTCTTCGACCCCTGCTACGACAGCTACGAACCCGCCGTGGAACTGGCCGGTGGCCGTTGCGTGCACGTGCAACTGGGCGCCGACAGCTTTGCCATCGACTGGCAGAAACTCAGCGATGCGCTGAGCCCGCGTACCCGCATGATCGTCATCAACTCGCCGCACAACCCCAGCGGCGCGCTGATTACCCGTGCCGAGCTGGACCAGCTGGCGGCGCTGATCGCCGACCGTGACATCTATGTGCTCAGCGACGAGGTGTACGAGCACCTGGTGTACGACGGCGCGCGCCACGCCAGCGTGCTGGCCCACGAGGCCCTGTACGCGCGGGCCTTCGTGGTCAGTTCGTTCGGCAAGACCTACCACGTGACCGGCTGGAAGACCGGCTATGTGATCGCGCCGCCAGCCCTGAGTGCCGAGTTGCGCAAGGTGCATCAGTACGTCAACTTCTGCGGCGTGACGCCGCTGCAGTGGGCGCTGGCCGATTTCATGGCCGAGCACCCGGAACATGTCGAAGAGCTGCCGGCGTTCTACCAGGCCAAGCGCGACCTGTTCTGTGGCCTGCTGCAAGGCTCTCGCTTCCAGTTCAAGCCGGTGGCCGGTACGTATTTCCAGCTGGTGGACTATTCGGCGATTCGCCCGGACCTCGACGACGTGCAGATGTCGGTATGGCTGACCCGCGAACACGGCGTGGCGACCATTCCGGTGTCGGTGTTCTACCAGCAACCCCTTCCCGAGCAGCGCCTGGTGCGCCTGTGTTTCGCCAAACGCGAGGAGACGCTGCGTCAGGCAGCGGAAAAACTATGCGCGATCTGAGTACATTGCCCAACCTGACCGTGGCGCTGGTGCAGACCAGCCTGGCCTGGCAGGACCGCATGGCCAACTACGAGCATTTCGAGGTGCTGCTGGAGCAGGCCCGCAGCGCGGACCTGATCATCCTGCCGGAGATGTTCACCACCGGTTTTTCGATGGACTCCGAAAGCCTGGCCGAGCCGGAAAACGGCCCCACCTACAAATGGCTCAAGAGCCAGGCCAGGAAGCTCGATGCCGTGGTGACCGGCAGCGTGATCATCCAGGCCGAGGACGGCAGCCACCGCAACCGCCTGCTGTGGGCGCGCCCGGACGGCGAGATCCTGTTCTACGACAAGCGCCACCTGTTCCGCATGGCCGGCGAGCACAAGCACTACACCCCCGGCGAGCGCCAGGTGCAGTTCGAGCTCAAGGGGTGGCGGGTGCGCCCGCTGATCTGCTACGACCTGCGCTTCCCGGTGTGGAGCCGTGATGCACAGGACACCGACCTGCTGCTGTACACCGCCAACTGGCCGGCGGCGCGGCGACTGCACTGGAACCGCCTGCTGCCGGCACGGGGCATCGAGAACCTGTGCTACGTGGCGGCGGTGAACCGCGTGGGCACCGATGGCAAGGGCTTTGGTTACAGCGGCGACAGCCAGGTGCTGGACTTCCAGGGCGAGAGCCTGCTCAGTGCCGGCGAGGCCGATGGCGTGTTCACCGTGGTGCTGAGTGCGGCGGACCTTGCTGCATACCGCACGCGGTTTCCGGCCAACCTGGATGCCGATACCTTCGACCTGCACTGACCCCTTCGCCGGCAAGGCCGGCGCCTACGGGCATCCACCAGCCCCGTAGGCGCCGGCCTTGCCGGCAAAGAGTGACGCTCAATACACATCCCGCCGGTACCGCCCCAGCTCGATCAACTGCTCAAGCTCTTCAGCCCCCAGCACCTCGGCCAGCACCGCATCCACACCCGCCGCCATGCCTTCAAGGCTGCCACAGATATAGATCGACGCTCCCTCCGCCAGCCATCGGCGCAGCTCATCAGCCTGTTCGCGCAGCCGATCCTGCACATACACCTTCTGCGCCTGGTCCCGCGAGAACGCCAGGTCCAGCCGCGCCAGTTCACCACTTGCCAGCCAGCCCTGCAGTTCTTCCTCGCACAGGAAGTCATGCGCCCGGTTACGCTCGCCAAACAGCAGCCAGTTGCGTTGCTCGCCGTCCACGATTCGCGCCCTCAGCAGGCTGCGCAACCCGGCCAGCCCGGTACCGTTGCCGATCAGGATCATCGGTACCGGAGCCGTCGGCAGATGGAAACCGCTGTTGCGGCGCAACCGCACGCTCACGCTCGCGCCCAGCGCCAGGTGTTCGGTCAACCAGCCCGAGCCCAGGCCCAGCGTGCCGTCCGGATGACGCTCCTGGCGCACGATCAGCTCCAGCACACCGTCACTGGCAATCGAGGCGATGGAGTATTCGCGCGCTGCCACCGGGATCAACGCATCCACCAGCGCCTGCGCGTGCAGGCCGATCAGGTGGCCGCGGCTGGCCGGCAACAGCCGCCCGCCCAGTGCATGGTCCAGGCGCTCCTCCAGGCCGTCCACCCGCACAGGCGTGTGAGGCTCAAGGCCAAGCCCGTCGAGCAACGCCTTGACCGTCGAACCGGCATTGCGCGGCAGTACATCGACCAGGTCCCCGGCATCCCAGCGCTCTGGCTGCGACGGTTGCAGACCGAGCAAGTACACCGGTGCGCCCTGGCTGCCGGGGTTGAGCAGCTCGCGTCGGGTCAAGGTCCAGGCGCTGAACTGCGGCGGCTGCCAGGCAGACAGCGGCGCTGCGCCGGTCAATGCCGCCAATTGCTGCTGCCATTGCTGCAAGGCAGCAGGATCTGCACTGTCGACTTCCACGGCAGAGAAACTGGCGGTGGCACCGCGAGCCTCCAGCCAGTGCTGCAAGCTGCGCGCAAACCCGCAGAAATGCGGGTACTGGCGGTCTCCCAGTGCGAGCAGGGCGTAGTTCAGGTTACCCAGCGTCCACGGCTGGCCAAGCACCTTGCGCTCGAAGCCGCGGGCGCTGTCCGGCGCCTCGCCGTCGCCAAAGGTGCTGACCACGAACAGCGCGCGTTGCGCCTGCTGCAGATCGGTTTCGGTCAGCGTCGCCAGGGGCTGCACGCGCACCGCCAGGCCCGCCGCCTGCAGTTGCCCGGCGCTCTGCCAGGCCAGTTGTTCGGCGAAGCCGCTCTGGCTGGCAAACCCCACCAGCCATCCGTTGCCTGTGTCGCCGGCTGGGTTCAGGCCCTTGCGCGCCTCGCGTACCTGGCGCTTCTTGCGCCTGCGGTCCAGGTACAGCAGCCAGCCGGTGATGAAGAACAGCGGCATGCTCAGGCTGGCGAGGGTCACCAGGATGCGCCCGGTGAGCCCGAAGTAGCTGCCCACATGCAGGGCATACACGCTGGCCAGCAGCTGCGCCTTGAACGACTTGTCGGTGTAGCGATCGTGCTGGCGTACCACGCCGGTGGCCGGGTCCAGGATCAGGGTGTTGAGTGCGCGCTCGTGCTCGGCGTTGTCGAGCAGGTAGAACAGGGTGGCGGGCTGGCCGCCGGCCGGTGGCAGGCGCAGGTTATAGGTGCGCAGGCCCGGGCCGGCCGCTGCCTGCAGGCTGGTCCAGATGGCGTCGTAGTCCACCACCAGCGGCGCCGCATCCTTGCCGGGTGCGGGCGGGCGGCCACGGCCTTCGCCGCGCTTGCGCTGTTCGCCAGCGGCCGGTGCATCGCCCAGCAACCGGTTCAGCCCCTCGCGGTACCACTCGTAGGACCAGAACAACCCGGTCAGGGCAAACAGCAGGTAGAACAGCAGGCACCAGGTACCGGCCACCGCGTGCAGGTCCCAGTTGAAGGCACGACCTTTCTTCGCCCAGTCCAGGGTCAGCCAGGTTCGCCAGTTCAGCGCCTGACGCGGCCAGCGCAGGTACAGCCCCGACAGGCAGAAGAAGATCAGCATCAGGGTACAGGCGCCGGTGATCTGCCGGCCGGTGTCGCCCATGGCGAGGAAGCGGTGCAACTGCAGCATCAGATCGAAGAATCCCTGGCCACTGACCGGGGGCTGCAGCTTGCCGGTGTAGGGGTCGGCATAGCGCAGGGTGCCGCGGCGCTCGCCCGGCGGTGGGGTGAAGAAGATGCGCGCAGCTTCGTCGCTGCGCACGTTCACCCACAGCATCGACACCTTGTCGCCCTGTTCGGCCTCGACGCGGCGCACCAGTTCGGCCGGCGGCAGCACGCCTTCGTCGCGCACCTGCACCTTCAGCACCTGTGGGTTGAACAGGCGCAGCAATTCGTCCTGGAACGACCAGGTTGCCCCGGTCACTCCCATCAGCGCCAGCACCAGCCCGGCGGTGATGCCGAAGAACCAGTGCAGTTGAAACAGGCTTTTCTTCACCACATCGACCACCTTGTGTTGCGGGTTGCGTGAATGCGCCGCGCATTATGCCTTGATACACAAAGGCCCCGATCACCGAAGTGAACGGGGCCGGGCCTGCCAGCTGCCGTCAGAAGTGGAAGCTGGTGGTCAGCAGCGCCGTGCGACCGGCCGCCTGGTTGGCGTAGTGCGCCGCGTAGGCCTTGTCGTAGTAGACCTCGTTGGTGAGGTTCTGCACGTTCAGCTGCAGGTCGACATTCTTGGTCAGCTTGTAGCTGGCCATGGCGTCGTAGCGCCAGTACGAATCGACCATCACGCTGTTGGTCACGTTGCCGAACACGTCGTCGACGTAGAAGGCACCACCGCCGAGGGTGAGTTTTGGCGTGACGTTGTAGGTGGTCCACAGGGTCAGGCTGTTGTTCGGCGTGTTGGGCATCTGGTTGCCGTCGTTGTAGCCGTCCACCAGCACACCGCCGACCGACTGCGCGCCACCGTCGACCAGCTTGGCGTCCATGTAGGTGTAGCCGGCGAATACCTGCCAGTCATTGGTCAGCTTGCCGGTGGCGGTCAGCTCCAGGCCATCGACGCGGCTCTTGCCGGCGTTCTGGTAGGTGTTGGCATCGACCAGTACGCGGGCGTTTTCCTTCTCGGTGCGGAAGATCGCGGCGGTCAGGTTCAGACGCTGATCGAGCAGGTCCCACTTGGTGCCGATTTCGTAGTTGGTGGTCTCTTCGGCCTTCAGGTCGCTGGTGGTGGTCGGCGTCAGCAGCGGGTTGCCGTCGCTGCCTTCACCCAGCGAAGCGCCGGCCGGGGTGGCCGAGGTCGCATACGAGATGTACACGCTGCCGTTGTCGGTCGGCTTCCAGGTCAGGCCCAACTGGCCGGTCACGAACTCGCTGGTGTCTTCGGTCTTGAAGCTGGTCGCACCACCCGCCACCTTGGTCTTGGCCTTGGTGTCGAAGTGGTCGTAGCGCAGGCCCATGGTCAGCAGCCAGGCCGGGTTCAGCTCCAGGGTATCGGTCAGGTAGATGGCGCGGGTGCTGCTGGTGGTGTCGGCGCCGGCATCGGTACGGGTCACGTCGCCGCCCCAGGCCTCGTTCGGGTTGGGATTGGGGAACGAGGTGCACACACCCGGGATCTGGCCGGTGGCCGAAGAGCAGTTGCCGGAACGGAAGCCGGTGATGTCGTAGCCTTCCTTGGTGGAGGCCTCGCGGCTCAGCTCGATACCGGTGGAGAAGGTGTTCTTGAACCCGCCGATGTACACCTCGCCGAACAGGTCGGTCTGGTTGGTGGTGGTGCGGGTGTTGGCCACGCGGTTGTTCGGGCGGCGCCAGACTTCACCGTTGAGGATGTTGCCCTTGCTGTCGTCGGGCTGGCTGTAGATGAAGTCTTGCAGGGTGTTGCCGTGGCGCAGGGTGTTCTTGAGGGTCAGCGCATCGTTCAGGTCGTGCTCGACGGCGATGGTCGCGATATCGGCACGGGTCTTGTAGAAGTCGCGATCGACCAGGCCGTAGTAGTTGCTGCTGCGGCCGCCATCGTCAGGCTTGTCCGGGTTGGCCGAGGTGCGCCCGGCGGTGCTGCCCGAGCGCAGGCCGTAGGGGATGCCCGAATCCGGCAGGTCGTCGCTCTCCACGTGGTAGTAGTCCAGGCTCACGCGGGTCGGGGTACCCAGGCCGAATACCAGGGACGGGGCCACGCCCCAGCGGTCGTAGTTAACCTCGTCGCGACCGGCCACGTTGCTTTCGTGGCTCATCAGGTTCAGGCGAAACGCTGCGGTGTCGAGGAACTGGTAGTTGCCATCGAAGGTGTAGCGCTTGGTCTGGTCCGAGCCCCAGGTGAAGGCACCGTCGGTGCTGTTGCCCAGGTGGGCCTTCTTGGTCACCAGGTTGATGGTGCCACCGGCTGCACCGCGCCCGCCGATGGTCGAGTTGGGGCCCTTGGCCACTTCAACCGATTCGATGGCGAAGATCTCGCGGGTCTGCGAGCCCACGTCACGCACGCCGTCCAGGTACATCGAGCCTTGCGAGTCGAAGCCGCGAATGAACGGGCGATCGCCCGACGGGTTGCCGCCTTCGCCGGCGCCCATGGTGATGCCAGGCACGGTACGCAGGGCATCCTGCAGGGTCAGGGCGTTGGTGTCCTTGATGACCTGTTGCGGCACCACGGTCACGCTGCGCGGGATGTCCACCAGCGGCGCCGTGTACTTCTGCGATGAGGACTTCTCGACCTTGTAGTCGGTGCTGGCGGTATCGGCCTGGCCATTGATGCTGGTGGCATCCAGCGCGATCGAGCCGCTTGTGGCCGGGGCTGCGTCGGCCGCATAGGCCAGGTGGCCGGCGGACGTGGCGCTCAACGCGACCCCGATGGCAGAAGCAAGCAGGCGTGGTGAACTGACAGCGGTAGGCACGTAATGGCGCGACATCGGAAGGTCCCCAAGGTGTGAAGGCGCCGAAATATAATGTAAACAAATATGAGTAACAATTGAGATCAATTGCTATTCGTACTGAATTTACATTCTTTACACCTTTGTGTGGCGGTTTATGCCTGCTGAAACGTCCCGCCCCTCGCAAGGGGCTTGTACTGGTTCAATAAGAATCAATACCATTGACTCCCTTTAGCCGACCCCTGGTGCCTGCGCCATGCTTTTACACATTCCCGGCCTGTTCACCCGCGAAGAAGTGCAGCGTATTCGCCAGGCGCTGGAGCAGGCCGATTGGGCCGACGGCAAGATCACCGCGGGCTACCAGTCGGCCAAGGCCAAGCACAACCTGCAGCTGCCCGAGGCGCATCCGCTGGCCAAGGAAATCGGCAGCGCGATGATCGAGCGCCTGTGGAGCAACCCGCGGTTCATGTCGGCGGCGCTGCCGTTCAAGGTGTTCCCACCTTTGGTCAACTGCTACCGCGAAGGGGGCAGCTTCGGCTTTCACATCGACAACGCCATCCGCCAGCCGCGTGGCAGCCATGAGCGGGTACGTACCGACCTGTCGTCGACACTGTTCTTCAGCGACCCCGACGAATACGACGGTGGCGAGCTGGAGATCCAGGACACCTATGGCCTGCAGCAGGTCAAGCTGGCGGCAGGCGACATGGTGCTGTACCCCGGCACCAGCCTGCACAAGGTCAACCCGGTAACCCGCGGGGCGCGCTATGCGGCGTTTTTCTGGACCCAGAGCATGGTGCGCGAGGACAGCCAGCGGGCCTTGCTGTTCGAGATGGACAACGCCATCCAGCAGCTCACGGTGGATGTGCCCGACCACCCGTCGCTGATTCAGCTCACCGGCACCTACCACAACCTGCTGCGCCGCTGGGCAGAGGTCTGAGCCGTGACCTTCAACCTGCGTCGCGAAGAACAGGTCGATATCGACCAGTTGCATCAACTCATCGAACACAGTCCGGGCAAAGCGGCCCAGGCCCTTCTGGCGGCTGCCGCGCAGAACGTTGTCGAGGCCCAGCTGCTGCTGGGGCAGATCCTGCTCGACGGGCGTGGCATCGAGCAGGACCCGGCACTGGCGCGGACCTGGTTCGGCATTGCCGCCCGCCAGGGCAGTGCGATGGGGCACAACATGCTCGGGCGCTGCCTGGAGCATGGGTGGGGAGGGCAGGCCGACCTGGCGGCGGCGGCCGGTCACTACCGTGCGGCCGCTGCCGCAGGGCTGGACTGGGGGCAGTACAACCTGGCCAACCTGCTGGCCACGGGGCGGGGTGTGGGCCAGGACCATGCTGCGGCCCTGCACCTGTATCAGCAGGCCGCCCACGCCGGCCACGCCAAGTCGATGAACCTGCTGGGACGTTACCTGGAGCAGGGGCTGGCCTGCGCGGCCGACCGGCACGCCGCCATGCACTGGTATCGTCTTTCTGCCGAGGCCGGCGATTTTCGCGGGCAGTTCAGCCATGCGGCGATCCTCGCCGAGCAAGGCCACATGGAGCAGTCGCTGGTGTGGCTGCAAAAGGCCCTGGAGCAGGGTAACGGCAACTTCCTGCGTGCTGCAGTGGCCAGCCTGGAGCAGGCCGAGCAGCCGCAGATCCAGGCGATGGCGGGGGCCTATCGGCAGCGTCTGGAGCAGGTGTCGCGGCAGGCCACGGAAAGCCTTCACTCTCGGGTTTAGCCTGCCGCCTTTCTATGCTCGATCACTCCCATGCTTCTCAAGGAAGATCGACCATGAACAGCAACCACCGTCTTGCCAGTCACCCGGGCCTTGCCTGCGCAGGGGGTCGCCATGAGTGACACCTGGAATTTCTCATTCATCGCCAGCCTCTACTCGGTGACGCCGGGCCACAAGGGCCGTATCGGTATCAGCCTGGTCGAAGGCGGCATCGACAACGATGGCTGGTTGCAGGTGATGACCGACACCCGGCTCATCAAGCCGGTCAATTTTCGTTTCGACTACGTCTCCCACACCGACCGGCGCATTACCTACAACATCTCCAGCTCTTCGGATACCGGGTTCTATCGGGGTGCGGCAGTGGGCAAGAACTTCAATCACTATGTGGGCCTGTTCCCGGGGGGTACCAGCGAGCCCTGGCTGGTCAAGCCCATGGGGGAGTGGGGCGACCATGACGTGCTGCGACTGAAGCTCTATGACACCTACGAGTGCAGCATCGGCAACTACCGTCACTCCGACGGCATGGATTACCTGAATGTGATCAGCGGGGAGAACCTCGAGTTCGAGGCACATGTACTGCGTGTGCTGAGCTGACCGCGTGGGCCCATGAAAAAAGGCGACGGTTGCAACCGTCGCCTTTCGTGTGCAACTGACCCGTGGTTACAGGTAGTACGCCTTCAGCGGCGGAAAGCCGTTGAACTCCACCGCGCTGTAGCTGGTGGTGTAGGCGCCGGTCGACAGCCAGTACAGGCGGTCACCGATGGCCAGGTTCAGCGGCAGGCCGTACTTGTAGTGTTCGTACATGATGTCGGCGCTGTCGCAGGTCGGGCCGGCGATCACCACCTCTTCCATCTCGCCTTTCTTCTCGGTCCAGATCGGGAACTTGATCGACTCGTCCATGGTTTCGATCAGGCCGGAGAACTTGCCCACGTCGGTGTATACCCAGCGCTCCACGGCGGTACGCGACTTGCGCGCCACCAGCACCACTTCGCTGACCAGGATGCCGGCGTTGGCGATCAGCGAGCGGCCAGGCTCCAGGATGATTTCCGGCAGGTCGTCGCCGAAGTCTTCCTTGAGAAAGCGAATGATCTCTTCGGCGTAGGTTTCCAGGCTGTTGGTACGGGTGATGTAGTTGGCCGGAAAGCCGCCACCCATGTTGATCAGCTTGAGCACGATGCCGTCTTCTTCCTTCAGGCGCTCGAAGATCACCTTGACCTTGGCGATGGCCGCATCCCACACGCTGATGTCGCGCTGCTGCGAACCCACGTGGAAGGAGATGCCGTAAGGCACCAGGCCCAGGTCGCGGGCCAGGATCAGCAGGTCCATGGCCATGTCGGTCTGGCAGCCGAACTTGCGCGACAGCGGCCAGTCGGCGGTGGTGGAGCCTTCGGTGAGGATGCGTACATACACTTTCGAGCCCGGTGCGGCCTTGGCGATATTGCGCAGGTCGGCTTCGGAGTCGGTGGCGTACAGGCGCACGCCCTTCTCGTAGAAGTAGCGGATGTCCTTGGATTTCTTGATGGTGTTGCCGTAGCTGATGCGCTCCGGGCCGATGCCGCGGGCCATCACCTTGTCCAGCTCGTAGATCGAGGCGATGTCGAAGTTCGAGCCCTTGTCCTTGAGCAGGTCGATGATTTCGACCGCAGGGTTGGCCTTGACCGCGTAGTACACCTTGGCGAATTCGAAACCGGCGCGCAGGTCGTCATAGGCCTTGCTGATCATGGCCGTGTCGATGAGCACGAACGGGGTTTCTTGCTTGTCGGCGAACGCCTTCATTTTGTTGAAGGTATCGCGTGCGAAGTAGTCTTCGACCTGGATCGACATGCTGGGGGACTCCATGGGCAAACTGAATGAATAAGTGGCTGCAACTGAGCGCCCTCCGTATCCCCACTTTGGTTCGCCTACTTCCCAAGGCATGTCGCCGAAAGCAAAAAGGTCAACCGGGTCGCAGAAGCTGCGCAGCGGGTGACCTTGCTGTCTCGTCGTCAGTACTTGAGCCGGATGGATCGTTTCCAGCATGGACGCTCGGCGCGAACTTTAGGACCTGAAGGATTCAAGATCAACAAAAAATCTCGCGTTTTTTCGCTACGCTGACGCACGTTGCAGACACCCCTCGTTTTAACCGACCCGGATGACAGGCAGATGTTCCCGAAGTTTTGCGAAGCGTTAAAAATACCCGCACGTTCGCAGCTTTTGCAGGCCAACTCAGCTAAAACAACGATGGCGTCAACTTCGGCGACGATGGCCCCAAAAGGTTGGGCAAGCGCACGCAAACAGCTTGAACGGGCAGGGCACGGGCACCGTTCACAGCGGGGCGTGTGTGCATATTTTTAGCCGCTCGCATGGGCGCTGTTGCAGGGCAATCGCCCGGCGGTGATTGCCGGGTTTAATAAGAAACATTACTATTCGCAACCTCCCTCCCGCCTAGCGACGACCCCCGCACCGTGTCTCGACACAAAGGCTTCCTCGACCACTACCATGAGCTGATCGGCACCTGGACACGCAAGCTGCGCAGTCGTCAGCAGGCCGAGGACCTCGCGCACGATGCCTTTGTGCGGGTGCTGGAAAACCCCGCCCTGCCAGTCGAGCAGCCGCGCGCCTATCTGCACCAGACGGCACGCAACATTGCCGTGGACGGCTACCGGCGCGAAGACCGGCGCCAGGCCCTGGAGCAGGAAGGGCTGGACCTGTCGCCCACCCCGGGCGATGACCCCGAGGCCTATGTGCATGCACTGGAGCTGGCCGACAGCGTGGAACGCGCCCTGGCCGAGCTGCCGCTCAACTGCCGCAAGGTGTTCATCTGGCAGAAGCTCGAAGGCCTGACCCAGGCCGAGATCGCCGAGCGCATGGGCTTGACCAAGAACATGGTCGAAAAGTATATGATCCGCACGCTCCGGCATCTGCGTGAGCACCTGGATGTGTCAACGAGATGAGTCAGGCAAATGTTTTCATGAATCAGGGCACATGCCCCTGCGGCGATGACGCCGTGCGCGACCAGGCCGCCGAATGGTTCGCCCGTGGCCGCGATGCGCCCCTGACGCCCCAGCAGCAGGCGCAACTGCATGCCTGGCTGGCGCAGCACCCCCAGCATAAATATGAGTACGACCTGCTCGGGCGCCTGTGGGGCGCGGCCGACCTGCTGCCGCGCGAGCGCCTGCAGGCCTTGTGCGCGCCCGACCCGGTACGCCAGCTGCCGCGTCGACGCCTGTTGCGCCAGGCCCTGGCAGCCAGTGTGGTGGCGGTCGCGGCAGGGCTTGGCTGGTTCGGCTGGCAGCAGCACCAGCTCAATTACCAGGGCCAGATGCAGACCGGCCTGGGCGAGCGTCGCCAGCTCGACCTGCCCGATGGCTCGCGCCTGGAGCTCAACGGCCGCACGCGGGTGCAGGTGAGTTTCAGTGCCGGGCAGCGGGACATTCGCCTGGAGCAGGGCGAGGTGATGTTCAGCGTTGCCCATGATACGGCCCGCCCCTTCGTGGTCAGCACCGGCCATGGCAAGGTCACGGTCACCGGTACGCGCTTCGATGTGCGCCGCGACAGCGAGCAGACCCGCGTGGCGGTCGAGCAGGGTTCGGTGCGCGTGCAGGGCGACGGCCAGGGGCAGGCGCTGCTGAGCGCCGGCCTCGGCTCGCACATCGATGCCCATGGCGCGGTGGCAGCGCCCTATACGGTGGACGCCGCCGCGTTGACCGCCTGGCGCGGCGGCAAACTGGTGTTCAACGATGTGCCGCTGGGCGAGGTGGTGCGCGAGGTCTCGCGCTACCGCGAACACCCGCTGCGCGTGGCTCCCGGCAAAACGGCGGCGCTGCGCCTCAGCAGCAGCTTCAGCACCGATGACACCGACGCCCTGCTGCGCGCCTTGCCCAGCATCCTGCCGGTGGCCATCAAGGCCCATGCCGATGGCTCGCAAGAAATAATCGCAAAATAGATTCAGGTTTTTTTCCCGTTGTTCGTCTTCCTGCCCAACTGCAACTGCCAAGCATTTTCATTCGCAGGCGGTGGCCGATTTTCTGACCCTCAGGACTTCTCGACGACGTGAACAACAACAAGGTTTCCAAACGCTGGCTGCCGCTGGCACTGGCATTGGCCGTCAGCGGCGGCATCGCCAACAGCTACGCCGATTCGGCACCCACCAGCATCCAGATCCAGGCCCAGCCGCTGGCCGCGGCGCTGGGCCAGCTGGGCCGGCAGACATCGCTGCAACTGTTCTTCAGCCCCGACCTGGTGGCCGGCAAGCAGGCCCCGGCGGTGTCCGGCAACCTGGCCCCCGAGCAGGCGCTGCAGGCCCTGCTGCAGGGCAGCGGGCTGACCTACGAGATTTCCCAGGGCACCGTGGTGCTGCACGCGGCGCAGCCGGTGAGCACGGCGCCCGGCACCCTGGAGCTGGCGCCTACCGACATCAGCATGGTCGGCGACTGGCTGGGCGACGCCCAGGAAAGCGTGGTGCAGAACCACCCCGGTGCGCGCACCGTGGTACGCCGTGAAGCCATGGTCGAGCAGGGCGCGCTGAGCGTGCGCGACGTGCTGCGCGGGGTGCCGGGTGTGCAGGTGCAGGACTCCAACGGCACCGGCGGCAGCGACATCGCGCTGAATGTCGGCGTGCGCGGGCTCACCTCGCGCCTGTCGCCGCGTTCCACGGTGCTGATCGACGGCATTCCCGCCGCATTCGCCCCGTATGGCCAGCCGCAGTTGTCGATGGCGCCGATTTCGCAGGGTCTAGCTGTTTCTAATAATTGTGATCTAGGTCGCCAAGCGGGTGGAGGCTCTGCATCCGCCTGATTGGGGGCCGGATACGGAAATAGCCAACGGAGTGATAATGGAAGGGGGGGTGAGGCTGTGGGTGATAGCTAATGGTTTGGAGATATATCCTTGAACCTATGGCTGCTTAGCTCAACGAAAAGATAGGCGGTATTTTCTACTCTGTGTGAGTAGGATATATGTCCGTGAAGGTCATTATTTGGTTTAAAGATACAAGTATGTATCGTGGCAGGATACATAGTGGTTGTAAATTCCTACGGTGTAGGAATGTGTATATCCGCAAAGCGAAAAATAGCTTCACGGGTATAAGTATGTAAAGTGGGGCTTTACATGTATTTATAGTTTAATGTCCAGCTTTTCGATAATAGATTGCTTGTATTCGTCGGCTTCAATGTCTATTTTTATTTTTGCTTCTTTCCACTGTTCTTCATAAAGGTCTTGCCATCGTGCTACTAATGAATGGACAATCATATCAAGGTTTTGTTGTTTTACACTGTTCCCGCTTCTTGCAAACTCCTTGATTAGAACATCATTGGATATTGATTTGCAGCCTGAAAATGCTGCTATTAGCTTTTTAGCGAGGTTTGAGGTCATTCGGATATCATGAAGCTCATCCATTTCTACTATCTTTACGAACATGATTAAAAATTTTTGACGCTCACGTCTTTTAAATCCACCAACCATACCGCCTATTTTTCCTGCATATTCCATCCTGTTCATAATTAGAACTCCTATGTTGTTATAATACCAATACCATAGGGTTTTGATATGTCAATGCTTCAAGGTCATATCTCCAAAGCTTTAACTGTTTCGGGTTTTGCTTCCGGGATACATATTGTAGGAAATTGGCTAGTTTCGGTTTTTTAAAATTTTAACGTGACCAATACCCCATGTTTTTTTGTGAAGTAAATCTGGGGGCGATTTTTAATTTTCCGTGGTTGATTTTATGATGTGCTTTGTTGCAGAGCCCAACTAAGTAATTTAGTTATAGTCGAACCCTATTTACTCATTAACCTCCGACCTTATATTTATTTTCGTTTTGCTATTGACAAGGATTTTTGCTGTAAGTACGCAATAATTCAATGGTTGGAAAAATTAAATATCTAAAAAATCCGATAAAAAAGTTAAATTTTCATGATGGTTTTTTCAAGAAAATCATTTTTGTAAAAAGTCGATTTTTGGTTACTGCCCCAAATCGCTTTCGGGATATTTACGCTCACCAGCCGAGTGAATGGTATTCACCGTTTTCGATGAATTTGGAAAAGTGTGAATTTTTCATCAGGAAAGAAATTTGATATGTATGTATACATACATATAGGTTGGAGGATATATCTCCAAAGCATGGTAAGTGATGGGTTGAGTGGTTAACGCTGTTTGGGACTGTTTTTGATATAGGCTTTTCACACTAACCATAATGCTGCGAGGTGTAACGTAATTAGTCATTTTAGGCGTGCGGGGTGGCTTCGTGGTGTCTTTGTATCAATCGAGTATATACAGGCCGATTTTGACCATTTTCGTGCGTTCTATGGCTATCGGTGGGGCGGTGTATATATATGTGGGTGGATATGGGGAGGAGATATGGGGAGGAAAGGGGGGATGGGGTGGAAAGAAGGAACACCCGGTGGGGTGCTATTATCTGATATAGGCTTTTGCACTAATTATAATGCTAGGGTTGCTTTCTCCAATAAAATACAGTTCTACGGCTTACATTTAACTCCTTCATGACTTCCTTAATGGTTGCTCCTGCTTCAAGTAAGATAATACCTCGTTCTCTCTTGGTCTTGCCCTTCTGTTTACCCCTGAAAGCCTGTATCTCGCTTGTATGGGTTCTTGCGACATAATCGTCAAAGGTGCCCCGGTTAAAGTTTCTATGCGTCCACTTCGCCACGCTTTTGGCCGTGTGCTTTACTTCGGAAATGTCCAACGGCGTAGTAAAATTAACGTTGTAGCCGGTGGCACGGTCTAGGCAAGCGTTTAGCCATTGTTCATAGGTCGGCCAACCCTGACGAATCGCCTTGTATGCCCACGCTCTTAATTGGTCAAAAAGCATACAGTTACGACCCAAGCCATAATCCTCTATGGGCTTTTCTTTGGCCTTTTCAGGGGTTAGGTCGATGTAGTCGGCCAAGTCGTCCAACGTGTATGGATCGGCCTGCCATTGGTGGACGATCCAGTGGGAATTGATCGGGTTCTTGCAGATCAACCCGGAATAGCCTCTGTCGGCTCCCAGACGACTACGCAAGCCTGCCTCAACGGCTGCAGCGTATCGTAAAGCGGCGGTTTTGCCGTCGATTGCGGTTCGGACAGGTGTTTGTAGGAGGTAAAGCAAATGAGCGTGCCCATTGGCCGGATTTCGAGCTATTAGGTTTGGGGCTGGTGCTCCCACGTCATCCCAGTGCATCCCTGCATTAGATTTATCGAGGTCAAAAACCATCCAATATCTATGTGTAGGCCCATTGGGCTGAACTAGTCTTGCAAGTTTAGCTTTTTCTTTTTTGTTGATTTTTAAGCCGCTGATTAAATCATCGGTGTGATAAGGTCTCTTTGGTAAGTAGTCCTCAAATAGTTTTACGCATCCCATTGTTATCCTCTTCTAATAGTTATTTAGAAAAAGAAACCTTGGGAAGAGACTTGACAATAAAATTTTTGATGATTAAATAGTTTGTGTAGATTAAATTTTTATCGCTGTATCCAGACCACCTTGCCCAAGGTGGTTTTCTTTTTCTGCTCTATTCAAAGTGCCATAGAAATAATAATTGTCAATTAGCTATTGACTTTAGTTTGTGGCGGGTTAGTTTGTAATTGTGCATCAGCTCTTTGTAATTCCAGATTCCTCTGGTTGATGCCGTCTTGTTAAAAAGGCCAGCAAATGCTGGCCTTTTTTATTCCCCGCTCTTCCATTATCGTTTTCTTACTATATATTAAAGTATAAGTAAACATAAAAAGGGAATTGCGATGTTAATAAATAGTAAAGGAAGGCGTAAAGGTTTGACGTTGATAGAGTCATTGGTGGTTGTAGGTATACTGTTGGGTATCGTTGCGGTTGCGTTAACGCTATATGGGACAGTTAAAAATAGATTGGACGTAAAGAATGAGTCCGAAAATATATCAATTATATATTCACAAATTAAAGATTTGTATAGTGATGAAGGCACTAAGGATTTAACCAATACGGTGGCGGTTCAGCTCGGCGTCATACCAAAAAAAATGAATGTAAACAGCGATGGCAAGACTGTTTATAATACATGGGGTGGGAAGGTGGATATTAAGGGCAATGGAGATAATGGGTTTATACTAACTTATCCTAAGGTGCCGTCTGGCAGTGTTTGCGTTGACTTAATACGAAACCAAAGGAAGGTCGGCTGGGATAACTATGGGGTCGGAAGCTCTGCGAACACACAATTCAGTGGCTTGAGTAATAAAGATTTGACAGTCAGTTGTGCAAGTACTAAGGATTATGTAGATGTTGTGTTTCAATCAGGAGAGGATAGTGGTTTGTAATTTTGTAAAGTACGGATAATAAAAGCCCGCAATTAAGTGGGCTTTTCTATTTTATTCTTTTGGGAATTTTCTTTTGCACATGTCGTAGGCTATTTGTGCGTGAAATTTGCTGCCTCCATTCTTTGCATTATACAAAACACAATCTTCAAAATTTCTAGGAGTGGTAAATAAGGTATAGGCGATTACCATCATGAAAATCGTTCCGGTAAGTATAACGGCATTTCTTAAGCTTGCATTTGAAAACTCAAAACGCATTTTCTGGTAACCTCTCGAAGTCCATGTTTCCGTTGAGCATTGTGTAGATTGTCAGGGATATATCGCTATATTGAATGCCTTGAGCTGTTTGGATTTGCTCAACGTCAAAAGGGTCTGACTTTGAGTTGCACCCATTCTTAATGTCTTTGTATTTAATTACATAGTTGCCCGGTTCAATTTTATTCATTTTGAATGTGCTCCCTGCTGGAATGTACGCCTCTCGGATTCCAGAAGATTTTCCATCAGTAGGGCGAGCAAGCTTAATGTAAATGTTTGAGTTGCCCTTACCATTGTCAATCGTAATAGTCGAATAACCATTGGCTCTAGTAATCGGCCCTACATAGGCAGCACGAGCGGGCCAAGCCTGTCCATTAGGGGCTTTTGTCATTTCAGGAGAGCACATGGTAGGAGCTGTTGGCTTTGTAGGAGCTTTAACAGTCGGTGCTTGAGTGCCTGTGGTGCCCGTTGGTTTGATATTAGTTTGTGTTAAAAGCTTTTTACTTTGTTCCGGTGTTAAATTATATGCTTGCTGAAATGGCGATGTTTTCGTGGTTTCACTACTTTCTGTTGTTGATTTAGAATTGTTATAATCAAAAAAGTGATCCCAGTATCCGGCAATCTTGTTTTTCATATCTGTTGGAGTAAGCGAGTACCCCCAACCTAGAAGTATCAGTAAAGGTAGTATTGTCCTTGACCATTGAAACGGTTGTTTTTTTGAACTGGCGGGTTCTACCGGCTTTTTTTCCCGCCATTTATCTGAAGAGGCCGATGCTTGTGGCTGTGGCTGTGGCTGTGGCTGTGGCTGTGGCTGTGGCTGTGGCTGTGGCTGTGGCTGTGGCTGTGGCTGTGGCTGTGGCTGTTCTTTTTTTGGATCAACTCTATGAGCAGCTTTCCATTCTTCAAATCTTATCCATTTATCATGGTTATCTCGTTTTTCTGGATCAGAGAGAACCTCATATGCTTCATTGAGATGCAGCATAATTTTAGCTGCTTGCGGATCGGGGTTACGATCAGGGTGGTATTTCTGTGTTAACGACTTGTAAGCTGCACGTATAACCTCTGGAGGGGCGTCCCGTGAAACTTTTAAGTTATCGTAATGGGTGCGGATTTTCATTGGCATATCCGTTGCGTTCAATGCTGGCATTCTACCATTGAGATGCCGTCAATCCAAGAATTGCGTTGAAGGGGATAGAGGCTATAAAGCCGCTATATTGCGGCTATTGATAGGGGTCGTAAGGGTCTTGGAATGGGCTTGGCGGTTTGAGCTTTAGCAATCTTCGCCTTCTGGCTTCTTTTGCCTGCAAGGCTTCCTCTTTGTCAAATTCAACCACTTGTTTTTTTGTGAAGGTGTCGGATGCCCAAAGTTTTACTTTTTCTGTCAATCCAAGCTCCACTTTAACATGGTCTAATCCTTGCTTTTTTAGTTGTTCTCCGACATTAAATAGGTAATCCTTTCGCTTCTCGGAACCCAACCGGCTTGCCATTTTATAGGTGTTTTCTCTAAGTCTTTGGTAGTATTGCTCTGGATTTTCATGGAGCCTCTTAGCTTCAAGTATTCTATCAACGAGAATGTCAAATTTCTTGATTAATGGTTCTAACTCTACCTCGTAGACCTTAATTGCTCTTTCTAACACTGATTTTCTTTCGGTATCCTCTTCTATTTTCTTCCTTAGCTCGCGTAGTTCCTTGGTCATTTTTTCTTTGGCGGTTTTGAAGTTTACCCTAAGCTCTTCGGTTTTGTTTGTCTTCTTGGTTATGTCCTCGGACAGTATTTGCCTATCGTGGTCGAGCTTCGCATTTTCTTTCTGCTGCTCCGTGGCGTGCATCTCTAAATTTTGGATTGTATTCTGGTATGTTGAAACAGTATTTTGAAGGTTGCTTATCGTGGTGTTAAGTCTGACGACAGTGGTCTTTTGCTCGGTCAGCTCTTCTTTCTTCTGTGTAAGCTCCTGCTCAAGTTTTTCTACTTGTCTGGTGTAATAGTTATGGCTTCGCTCGCTCTTGGGCTTCTTGGCCTCCTGCTCAATCTTGCTTAGGAATTCTTGTTTTTCCTTGGTTTTAGGTAGGAATTTTGCTTGTAATCCATATGCAGCGGCTAATCCGTTAAAGTGTTCATAAAAGGCTGCCTGCATTACTTTTGACTTCCATGACTCGCGTTCTCGGATAAACCTATGGTTTTGCTTTTCTTCGCTACGGTTGGGAAGTTTGAAGTCTTCTAATATTGGTGGCTCAGATATTTTGTCAAGGTGAGCTTTATTTCTCGCATAGTATTGTGATGCGAATTCAAATTCTTGGGCTGAAAAATCATATTTCTCAGTTTTTGTATTTTGAAGGTCAAGGAAGGCGTGGACATGGTTTGTGGTTTCGTCCAAGTGACTGAACGAAAATAGAATGTCGTTGTTGGGGAAGTTCTTTTGATAGAACTGGTGCATGGCTTTCTGCAAAAGGTCCGTGTATCCCTTTGTGATAGCCAATTTATTGGGTTCAGGTATCACAAGGATGATTTCTTTAACCCTGTTGACCGTCCTTGATACGGCTCGATTTGGTGCGTTTTGCTCGATCTCTCGCTTTTTGGTGGTGTAGTTCTCTAAAAGGTCGATACGTTGGGATATACGGCTGATTTTGTGCTGATTGAGTAGGGCGGCGTAGTCTTGGGCTACTAACGGCCTTTCTCCTTCCATTACCGATGTGACGTATTCTTTTATCTCAGTCGGTTCGGCTGCGTTGATGAATTTGACCAGCTTCGATTTTAGTTTTCGGAGCTTTTCTTTTTCTGCTGCTATCTCGTCAGTTGCTTCTGTTGCTTTGAGTTTGGTTTGTAGTTGGTCGTTGAAGTTGGCCAGCAATTGCTCTGCCAATGCCCTAGTTAATACCTGTTCAACGCCACCTACAATGGCGATATTTGGGTGGTCTGGATTGGGGTTGAATTCAAAGTCGTCATACTCGTTTTGGTCCAGTCTAAGCGAGTGTTTCAGCGAACTGTCCAGCCCCTTGAGGTTGGAATAGTTCCTGTCTCTTTTGGTCAGTGTGATTGTCTGCAAATTGGTGTCATTCATTTTATCCTCAGTGGTGGGTTTGTTTTTGCTCTTGGCTTTTGCTTCTGTCCTGCCGACTAGGCACCTGCGTTAACCGTCACATCTTTTGCGTAGCAAAAGTGGGATGGTTAACATAGCAGGTATGTTTCTAAGGGCTTCTTTGAAAACTTGAACCATATGCATATATTGAACCACATAAAAAATGTATATCAAGCATGATGGTGTGGGTGGTTTTGTATAGTGGTGTTGGTTGGGTATGTGCGTGCGGTGTAGTAATCTTTATTATAGTTATCTAGTGTATATGATATCTATATATAGATAACTAAAGACGTGTGTGGGTGCGTGCGTATACATGAGGCGTGTGCGGGGGAGTGCATTATGCGAGAGATTTTTTTAAAAAAGTTTTTTTGAAGAAAGTCAAAAGCTATTCTGGTGATTAAGAGCGTGGTGCCTTTTGTTTTTGCTCTGGTTTTTAACGTGTAACGCCTTGGATTGTTAATGTGTAACCCCTCCAATTTTCGGTTTATTAGAGGGGCTTAATTTTATTTTATGATGTGGGAAAGGTCTGGTATTCCAAATGGCGTTAGTGGAGCTTTTTGTTTGAAAAATTGATGGGTATAAAGATTAAAGTCTTTTTCACCTTTTATACGAATGTCCATGCCGACGAGGTTTGTTTCTTTGTCAATTTTAACGTCGAAGGTGATTCCTCTGGTGATGAAAAATGTGTTGAGTTTCAATCGGCCTTCTTCTGTTTCGTATAGGGCTATTATGTCTTCGTAGGTGGTGATTTCGAGCGTTTCCGCTTCGATTGCTAACGTGCCTTCAAGTTTTTGGATCTCGCTTTCTAACACGGTGATCCGTGCTTCGCTATCGGCCACACGCCTGATAAATGTATTTGGAATTATTCCGTCAAACTGAGCTAGCGAAGCCTCTAACATCTCCAATGTGGATTTTTCGGTTGTTAGCTTGGCTTTCTTGGCTCGTATTTCTTCTTTTGGTGCCGAAGTATCACGAACGGAAAAGAAACGGCTGAATGCGTCGTTTACGGTGTCCATTTGCTTGTATTGGTCTTGGCTGAACCAAGTGAAGTCTTTTCGCTTCTTGTCTGTCCGCTCGTCAATGTAACGATTTTCCGATAATTGCCTAACGAAAGCGAGGAATGTGCCGAAAACAAGCTCAAATCTAATTCTGTTACTACATTCGCATACTCGTTCGGCTCTGTTAGAGCAAACAAGGTAGGCGTAGCGTTTTTTCTCGGTTCCTAATATTTGTAAGTTGAAAATCATCCCGCATTTATGTTCTTCGCATTGGATGCAGTGCCGGAAAATATTGTAATGGTGGGGTGTTCTACGTCCGTAATTTCGCCCATTTAATCGGGTTTTCATCGCAGCAACGGCTGCACTGAATTCTATTTCATCAATGATTTTTGGAAAATAATTGGGAACATAACGATCAAACGCTTTGGTGCCGTTCTCGTTGCGTCGTTGCAAACGTAGCACGCCAATTGGGCTTTTGCTGTTTATAAGTTGAAGGACTGCTGTTCTAGTCCAACGGCGTTTTGAATGTTTATTTACTTGCTTAACGCTCTCCAATACTCCAACGTGTTTGAGTAGGTCGAAAATCTGGCGAATTTCTTGGGCTTCATCTTCAACGATGATAAAAGATTGACTTTGTTCATCAAAGCGAAAGCCGTAGGGGCATCGTTTACCTATAACGTTGGTTTCTGCAGTGTCTCGCTTCTTTACCCACACGGATTTCAGGCGTTTGCTCTTGGTGTCGCTTTCTTCGTGTGCCCGTTTTGCGATTACACCTACTAGGATCAAGGTTTCGAGGTCGCGGCTTGGATCGTCGTAGGAATATGTCTTGTTGTCGAAAACGGTGTGTAGTCGCACGCCTTTTTTGAGAATTGATTGGATTAGATCAACGGAGTCGGTGAGTTTCTGGCGGGTTAGTCGGTCGATTGATTCGACAATGATGTAGTCGCCATGCTCAATTTCTCCACTCTCTATCCTGTCCAACAACCCTTTTAACTGGCCGATCCGGGCGTTTGCACCACGGAATGCACTGATCCCCTTGTCGATAACGGTTTCGACCACGGGGACGCCTGTGACCTCTGTAAATGCTTGGAGTGGGGTGGTTTGACGGTCGTGGCTGTCTCGGCCTTCTTCGCCTTGCGAGGCGGTTGACCATCTGACGTATGCGTATGCCTTGGGCATTGAATCGGCTCCGGGTAGGTTCTATCTCATTTTATTAGAAAATAGCTTACCGTGGTCCTCGGGCAACCTGGACAGCATCGACGTGGTGCGCGGCGCAGGCTCGGTGCGCTATGGGCCGCAGAACGTCGGCGGGGTGATCAACTTCGTCACCCGAGCCATCCCCGAGAAGGCCACCGGCGAGCTGGGCACCACGATCCAGACCTCGCGTCATGGCGGCTGGAAGCACATCGAGTCGGCCTTCCTTGGCGGCACCGCCGACAATGGCCTGGGTGCGGCGTTGCTGTACTCCGGGGTCAAGGGCAATGGCTACCGCAGCAGCAACAACAGCAACGACATCGACGACGTGCTGTTCAAGACCCACTGGGCGCTGACCGACCGTGACGAGCTGTCGCTGAACTTCCATTACTACGATGGCAAGGCCGACATGCCCGGCGGCCTGACCCAGGCCCAGTTCGACAAGAACCCCTACCAGTCCGACCGCGACCACGACAACTTCACCGGTCGGCGCAAGGATGTCTCGCTCAAGTACCTGCGCCAGATCGACGACGTGACCCAGTTCGAGGTGCAGACCTACTACACCGACAGCTTCCGTGGCAGCAGCATTGCCGCGCGCGACCAGCAGACGCTGTCGTCGTACCCGCGCAGCTACCACACCTTTGCCGTCGAGCCGCGCCTGTCGCGGGTGTTCGTCACCGGCCCGGCCACCCAGGAGGTCAGCGTCGGTTATCGCTACCTCAAGGAAGCCATGCACGAGCAGGCCACGCGCCTGGCGCTGATCGACAACGTGCCCACCGTGACCCCGGAATCCGACGGCCACGTGTACCAGGACCGTACCGGCGGCACCGAGGCCAGCGCCTACTACATCGACAACAAGATCGACGTGGGCAACTGGACCATCACCCCGGGCGTGCGTTTCGAGCACATCAACACCGACTGGAACGATCGCCCGGTCATGGGCCTGGGCAACAAGCCGGTGGTGGCCAAGAGCCGCAGCGTGACCAGCAACGAACCGCTGCCGGCATTGAGCGTGATGTATCACCTGTCCGATGCGTGGAAGCTGTTCGCCAACTACGAGACCTCGTTCGGCAGCCTGCAGTATTTCCAGCTGGGCCAGGGCGGGCAGGGCGACCAGACCGCCAACGGCCTGCAGGCCGAGAAGGCCAAGACCTACGAGATCGGCACGCGCTATGACAACGGCAACTGGGGCGGCGAGCTGACCGCGTTCTACATCGACTTCGATGACGAGCTGCAGTACATCAGCAACGACGTGGGCTGGACCAACCTGGGCGCGACCAAGCACCAGGGCATCGAGGCCTCGATGCACTACGACCTGGCAGGGCTGGACCCGCGTCTGCAGGGCTTGAGTGCGAACGCCGGCTTCACCTACACCCGCGCCACCTATGAAGGGGCGATCCCGGGCTTCGAAGGGCGCGACCTGCCGTTCTACTCACGCCAGATCGCCAATGCCGGGCTGCGTTACCAGGTGGACCGCTGGACCTGGAATGTGGACGCCTATGCGCAATCCAAACAGCGTGCTCCGGGTACCGGCATGACCAGCAAAGGTGCCTTTACCGGCGACTACATCACCGAACCGACGGCTGATGGGCAGTATGGCGACATTCCGGGGTATGTGACCTGGAGTGCGCGGGGCGGGTATGACTTTGGTGCCCAGCTGTCGAACCTGAAGCTGGCGGCGGGGGTGAAGAACATCTTCGACAAGCAGTTCTTCACCCGTTCCAGCGACAACAATTCGGGGATCTACCTGGGCGAGCCGCGCACGTTCTATGTGCAGGCCAGTGTAGGGTTCTGACAACGCCTTCGCTACGCCGATAGCACAGGCCATGGCCTGCCGGACCGGCGTTGTCAGCCTTGTCTGTTCGGCAGTAGATCGCGGTGGAGCTATTCAGGCCACCGCCTCAGCCGGCGACACGATGCTGGTCTTCATGCCCCGCGAACGCCCCGAGCTCAGGTACGCGGCAATCGATTCCTGGGTGACCTCGCCCAGGAACACGTTCTCGGCGTCCAGCACCGGCAACCACGAACGGTTGAACTCGTACATGCGCGACAGCAGGATGCGCAGGTGCTCGTCATGCGCGGCGGTGGCGTTGAACGTGCGCAGGAAGTCCGCGCAGGTGCCCTGCTGACGGTGCAGGTCGCGCCGGCGCACATAGCCCATCGCCTTGTTCTGGCCATCGGTGACCACCACGTAGCGACGGTCATGTTCGTCCATCAGCTCCAGCGCATCGGCCACCGACGTCTCGGGGCTCACCGATGGCGCGTTGTCCGCCGCATCCTCGGCACGCACCAGCAGCAGGCGCTTGAGGGTGCTGTCCTGGCCCACGAAGTTGCTCACGAAGTCATCTGCCGGGTGCGCCAGCAAGGTGTCGGGGTGGTCGATCTGGATCAGCTTGCCGGCGCGGAAGATGGCGATCTTGTCGCCCAGCTTGATCGCCTCGTCGATGTCGTGGCTGACCATGATCACGGTCTTGTTCAGCGCACGCTGCATTTCGAAGAATTCGTTCTGGATCATCTCGCGGTTGATCGGGTCGACCGCACCGAACGGCTCGTCCATCAGCAGCAGCGGCGCATCCGCCGCCAGCGCGCGGATCACGCCGATACGCTGCTGCTGGCCACCGGACAGTTCACGCGGGTAGCGGTGCAGGTACTGCTTGGGCTCGAGCTTGATCATGCTCATCAGCTCGCGGGCCCGCTCGTGGCACTTGTGCTTGTCCCAACCGAGCAGGCGCGGCACCACGGTGATGTTCTCCTCGATGGTCATGTTGGGGAACAGGCCGATCTGCTGGATCACATAGCCGATGGTGCGACGCAGCGTCACCGCGTCCAGGTCGGTGGTGTCTTCGCCATTGATCAGCACCTTGCCCGAGGTGGGCGCGATCAGGCGGTTGATCATCTTGAGGGTGGTGCTCTTGCCGCACCCGGACGGGCCGAGGAACACGCAGATCTCGCCTTCGTTGACCGTCAGGCTTACCGAGTCGACGGCCTTTACGTCCTTGCCGTTGCTGTGGAAGGTCTTGCACAGGTTCTGAAGTTCGATCATTTGAGCAGTCCTTTTGGAGTCAGCGAGCGTTGCAGGGCTTGCAGCAGCAGGTCGGCGAAGATGGCCAGCAGGCTCACCAGCACGGCGCCGACTAGCAGCATCGACATGTCGCTGCGGCTGATGGAGGTCAGGATAAGTACGCCAAGGCCACCGGCACCGATGGTCGCGGCAATGGTCATCACGCCGATGTTCATCACCACGGCGGTGCGTACACCGGCCAGAATCACCGGTACCGCAATCGGCAGCTCGACCATGCGCAGGCGCTGGCCGAAGGTCATGCCGATGCCGCGGGCGGCTTCGCGTATGCCGGGCTCGACGTTGGTCAGCGCCAGGTAGGTGTTGCGCAGAATCGGCAGCAGTGAGTACAGAAACACCGCGGTGATCGCCGGCAGCGGGCCCAGGCCCTGGCCGAACTTGGAATAGAACGGCAGCAGCAGGCCGAACAGGGCGATCGACGGCACGGTCAGCAGCACCGTGGCGCTGGCCTGCAGAGGCCCGGCAAGCACCGGAAAGCGGGTCATCAGGATGCCCAGCGGTACGCCGATCAGAATGGCCAGGGTGACCGCGATGCCGACCAGGGTGATGTGCTCCCAGGTCAGTTGCAGCACCTGGGCCCAGTCCAGGTGGGCGAAGGTATCAAGCAGACTCATGGTTGCTCCTCGGCAGGTGGATGCTGGCGCAGGTAGGCGGCGGCGACTTTGCTCGGGCTCTGGTGCTCGACGTCCACCTTGGCATTGAGCTGGCGCATGGTCTCGTCATCCAGTTGCTCGGCCAGCGGCTTGAGCAGCCCGGCCAGTTGCGGATGGGCGTCGAGTACGGCCTGGCGCACCACCGGGGCGGCGGTGTAGTCGGGGAAGTAGTGCAGGTCGTCGTCCAGCAGCTTGAGGTCGAAGGCGCTCAGGCGCCCGTCGGTGGTGTACACCAGCCCGCTGAACACCTGGCCGTTGCGCAGCGCGGTGTACACCAGCCCGGCGTCCATCTGGCGGATGTCGCGGCGGGTGAACTGCAGGTCGTAGGTCTGGGTCAGGCCCACCAGGCCGTCGGGGCGGTTGGCGAACTCGGTGTCCAGCGCCAGTACATGGCTGCGGTCGGGCTCGTCGCGCAGCACCTGATTGAGCTGGCTGATGCTGTTGACCTGCGGGTACTGCTCGGCGATGTTGCGCGGCAGCGCCAGGGCATAGGTGTTGCTGAACTTCGAGGGTGCCAGCCACACCAGGCCCTTCTTCGCGTCCAGCTGCTTGACCCGGGCGTAGGTGGCCTCGGCGCTGTCCATGCGTTCGTCGATATGGTTGTAGGACACCAGCGACACGCCGGTGTATTCCCACACCATGTCCAGCTGGCCGCTTTCCTGCGCGCTGCGCGCCAGGGTGCTGCCCAGGCCGCCGGTGATGCGCACGTCGAAGCCGTGGCTGCGCAGGTACTGCGCGGTGATTTCGGCCAGCACGGTCTGTTCGGTGAACACCCGCGCGCCGAGGCGGATCAGGGGTTTGTCGGCGGCCTGGGCGAATCCTGCGAACAGCAGGGCCGCGCCCAGCAACAAGGCGATTCTTTTCATGGGGGTTCCTTCGCTTAGTTGGCCAGGCCGCGTTCGAGCCAGCGGCGACTGCATTGGCTGACCAGCGCATCGAGCAGCAGGGCGAGCAAGGCCGTGGTGGCGGCGCCTAGCAACAGTTGCGGCTGGTTGTTAAGGGCGATGCCGGGGAAGATCAGGCTGCCCAGGCTGTTGGCGCCGATCAGGAACGACAGCGGCGCGGTACCCACGTTGATTGCCAGTGCCACTCGAACGCCGCCGACGATGATCGGTACCGCGTTGGGCAGCTCGACCCGCCACAGCGTCTGGCGCGGGGTCATGCCGATGCCGGTGGCGGCTTCCTTGAGCGAGGCGGGGACGTTTTTCAGGCCTTCGTAGGTGTTGCGCACGATGGGCAGCAGGGAGGCGAGGAACAGCGCGAAGATTGCCGGGCCTGCGCCGATGCCCAGAAAGCTCAGGGCGATGGCCAGAACGGCCAGGGGGGGAACGGTGTTGCCAATGTTGAAGATCTGCATGAAGCGTTCGGCGCGGTCGACCCGGTGCGGTCGACTCAAGGCAATGCCGGCGGGGATACCCACGGCCAGCGCCGCAACCATCGAGCACGCCACCAGCATCAGGTGCGCTTGCAGGTAGAACCACAGATCGGCGCGGTAGTGCGCGATCGTATCGATGCCGATCCAGTGGATCAGCAGGGCCAGGATGACGAGCGCGGCGGCCCATCCCATCAGCCCCTTGCCATAGCGTTTAGCCACAGGCGGACTCCTTTTTTTGTCGGCGGGCACACTCCCGTGGCGGCTGCCGGTCCAGGCAGCAGGCAGTGTGATCGCGATAAGCAGCGGGTCGCTCCGGTAGAGCGGAACACGCCATGAGCGCAGCCTCGTCAGGCGCATGTTGCCGATGAAACCCACCCTGACGAACGGTTGAAAACCGTATACGTAACATCTCGTAACAGGGCAGTGGACGTCTCCGCAGATGCAAAGGTTCCCATCCGAAGCGGCATTTGGCCAGCGCAGATCGACCCAGTGGTTCAGTTAGGGGGTGAGTTTGGGCTATAATCGCCGCCCTTTTTTGAATCTCCAGTCAGGCGATTTCCCATGACCAACCAGGCCGCCGAAGTCGCGAAACGCCGCACCTTCGCCATTATTTCCCACCCCGATGCGGGTAAGACCACCATCACCGAGAAGCTGCTGCTGATGGGCAAGGCGATTGCCGTCGCCGGTACGGTGAAATCGCGAAAGTCCGACCGCCATGCCACCTCCGACTGGATGGAAATGGAAAAGCAGCGCGGCATCTCCATCACCACCTCGGTGATGCAGTTCCCGTATCGCGACCATATGGTCAACCTGCTCGATACCCCCGGCCACGAAGACTTCTCCGAAGACACCTACCGCACCCTGACCGCAGTGGACTCGGCGCTGATGGTGCTCGACGGCGGCAAGGGCGTAGAGCCACGTACCATCGCCCTGATGGACGTGTGCCGTCTGCGTGACACGCCCATCGTCAGCTTCATCAACAAACTCGACCGCGATATCCGCGACCCGATCGAGCTGCTCGACGAGATCGAGGCGGTTCTCAAGATCAAGGCCGCGCCGATCACCTGGCCGATCGGCTGCTACCGCGACTTCAAGGGCGTGTACCACCTGGCCGGTGACTACATCATCGTGTACACCCCGGGCCACGGCCACGAGCGTACCGAGGTGAAGATCATCGAGAAGCTCGACTCGGATGAAGCCCGCGCCCACCTGGGTGACGAGTACGAGCGCTTCATCGAGCAACTGGAACTGGTGCAGGGCGCCTGCCATGAGTTCGACCAGGACGAGTTCATCAACGGCCAGCTGACCCCGGTGTTCTTCGGTACCGCGCTGGGCAACTTCGGTGTCGACCATGTGCTCGACGCGGTGGTCGACTGGGCGCCACGTCCGCTGCCACGTGTGGCCCATGAGCGCACCGTGGAGCCGACCGAAGAGAAGTTCAGCGGCTTCGTGTTCAAGATCCAGGCGAACATGGACCCCAAGCACCGCGACCGCATCGCGTTCATGCGCATCTGCTCGGGCAAGTACGAGAAGGGCATGAAGATGCGCCACGTGCGCACCGGCAAGGACCTGCGCATCGGCGACGCACTGACGTTCTTCTCGTCCGAGCGCGAGCAGCTCGAAGAGGCGTTCGCCGGCGACATCATCGGCCTGCACAACCACGGCACCATCCAGATCGGCGACACCTTCACCGAGGGCGAGAGCCTGGGCTTCACCGGTATCCCGCACTTCGCCCCTGAGCTGTTCCGCCGCGTGCGCCTGAAGGACCCGCTCAAGTCCAAGCAGCTGCGCCAGGGCCTGCAGCAACTGGCCGAAGAGGGCGCCACCCAGGTGTTCTTCCCCGAGCGCAGCAACGACATCATCCTCGGCGCCGTGGGTGTGCTGCAGTTCGACGTGGTCGCCAGCCGCCTGAAGGAAGAGTACAAGGTCGAGTGCGGCTACGAGCCGATCACCGTGTGGTCGGCGCGCTGGATCAGCTGCGACGACAAGAAGAAACTCGAGGAATTCAGCAACAAGGCCGTGGAAAACCTGGCAATCGACGGTGGCGGTCACCTGACCTACCTGGCGCCGACCCGGGTCAACCTGGCGCTGATGGAAGAACGCTGGCCGGACGTGAAATTCCGCGCCACCCGCGAACACCACTGAGTTTTCGCACGCCTCACGCCCGCGCAGCCCCTGGCTGCGCGGGCGTTTTCGTTTCAGCCTCCCGCCGCCGGTGGGCGATGGCTTGCCTGGCCCAGGCGGTAGACCAGCAGGGTCAGCGAGTCGGCGTTCTTGAGCATGATTCGCGAGCGCACCACCGCATCGTCCAGAAAGCGCTGGCGCGCGACCGCCAGGTCATGGGTGTCGGCGATCTTGAGGATCAGGCTCAGGCCCTTGTTGTCGTCACGGGTGATGTCGCGTCGGGTACCATCGCGTGAGCGCACCACGAACAGGCGCCGGGCCGGTGAACGGTGAGAGAACGCCTCGTCGTGCTGGCGCCTGAGCCAATCCTGCTGCTCGCCGGGCATGAGCAGGTCGGCAAACGCCAGCGAGGCATCCAGGTAGCGCATGTCGCGTGTGTCATAGGCGATATGCGAGAACTCGTGCAGCAGGCAGTTGGCACGCGCAATGGCATCGGCTTCCTGCCAGGACAGCTCGGGCCTGAGCTGGAGCCTGCCCAGGTAGCTGACGTCGAAATAGGCGTCCAGCAGAAACAGTTGCCGGAGCGGGTCATGGGGCGAGGTGAAGGCGATGCCGGTGTAGTTGCCGATATTGCTGGCCAGGATGTAGCGCCTGGACGTGGCGACCGAATAGTCCTGCGAGGTCATCAGTTCGAAGAGTTTTTCCACCGGTTCGCGTACGCGCTGCAGCAGGGCTTCGTCGGGTTCGACGCCGAAGAAATCGCTGAGGATCGTGCGGGTCTGTGCCGGCATGCGTTGCACCGGGCTGGCCTGCTGCAGGTTGTCCAGGCAGATGCCCAGGTAGTCGAGCGCCGTGCGGTGTGCCTGGCGCAGCATGCGCGCACGGGCCGGCATGAGTCGCTGGATCTGGCGCATGCCCACGGCCCGGATGACGATATCGTTGCCGGCCATCACCTGACGCGAGGCCCACCCGCCCAGCCTGCCGATGATGCCACCACTTAGCACGGGTATGGCCTGCTGCGGGTCGATCTGCCAGCGGCCGTTGCCTTCGCTGAGCAGGCGTGGCCCTGGTTCGTCGATGTCCGGCGCACTCAGGTGCCAGCGCTGGTCCAGCTGGCGAACGCCGTACACCTTGCCCTCCAGGCAGGCGAACTGCGTCTGGCCATCGACGTCGGTATAGATCTGCTCGCGGCTGGCCAGGCCATCGAGGGACTGCTGCGGCACTTCGTAGGCGGACAGCCGCTGGTGCGACGCCTGCCCCAGGCGCCGCCAGAATTCGCCTTCGTCGGCCGGCAGCGCGCCAGGGCCCTGTTCGCGCACGCCATGCCCGGCCAGCAGGCCCTGCACCAGGGTGCAGGTCAGTTCCGACAAGGCCTGCGCCCAGTCGCCCGAGGGGCGCTCGGCCAATTGCAGCAGCGACAGTTCGCCCTGCCACGCGGCCAGCAGCAGGCCGATGCGGCCGGGGATGAACAGGGTCAGTTGGCTCCAGAGCAGCCCGAGTACCTCTTTCAGGGTGGCCCAGCGGGCTTCGGCGGTACTCACCAGTTGCGTATGGGCCATGCCCTGCAGCAGCGCTGCATTGGTCTCGAACAGGTACTGCAGGGCGTTGCCATGCACCGGGCGCCAGGCCAGGGTCACCGGCTGCTGGGCATACAGGGGCAGCTCGAAATCGAATTCGGCGCTGTAGGGCAGGTGGGCCTCGGTGAACCCACCGTGGTCGTAGCGCGGGCGCATCGTGTCGGGCATGCAGGCCAGTATCCGGGCCTGCAGGGTTGGCACGCTGCGAAGCTGCTGCAGCAGGTCGGCCGAACTGCTGAAGGCCTGGAACAGACCGCCGGCCTGGTACGGCGTGTACATCACCACGGGGCCGGGCGCGGGGCTGGCGTACATGAACAGGTACACCCCGGGCACGGTATCGGGGGGCAGGCCGCTGTCGGCGATCAGTTCCAGGGGCACCAGTTGTGCGGCGGGGGCTGGCAGCTGGTCACGGGCGGTGGCGTCGGGCTGCTCGACGACGGCGCGGATGCACTCGACGTCGGCTGCGCCCAGTTGCCCCTGGAGCCGGGCGCGCCACGCCGCCTCCAGCAGTTGCCCCGGCAATTGCCGGCAGAACAGCCGCAGGCGCCTGGGGTAGCTCGCATGGTTGCGGTCCAGTTGCTCGGCCAGCAGCTGGCGATAGCCTTGACCCAGGTCCAGTTCGCGCACCAGCGCCCGCAGGTAGGCGGCATCGATGCGCGCAGGCACGGTCATGTCGCCCTCGAGCGTGATTGCGGTGATGGCGTGGTCCCAGTCGCGGTAATGGTTGAGCGCGTAGTCGACCAGCGTCTGGCGATGCTGGATGCTGGCGGCCGCTTCGCCTGTGGGGACCTCGCCGGTGGGCGGCAACGCGGTGACCCAGCGCGTGGTGGTGATCAACAGCTGGTCGGCAGGGTAGCGGCCGGCCGCGAAGTCCTGGTCCAGGCGGGCCTGAACCCGTTGGCGGGCATAGTCGGTCACCGCCGGGATGTCGAACAGGTAGTCCTGTGATGACGGGCTTTGCAGCAGGTTGCGCCCCAGAACCTGCAGGTAGCCGTACTGTTCGCTGGGGGCGGCCTGCGCCTGCCAGTCAGGCAGTTGGGCACGCAGGCGCCGGGCACTGGCCAGGCGCTGCAGACGCTGCAGGTAGCGCAGCGTGCCAGGCGTGTCGAGCGTGCCGCGCAGCAGGTCGGGCAGGTGTGCGGCAGGCAGGCCGCGCCGGGTGAGCCGGTCGAAGGCGCGCCGCGTTGCGGCCACGTCGTGTTCGGCCTGCCAGCTCTGCAGGTGGTGCGCAGGCGCGCCTGCCAGCGCCAGCCATTGAAAGCGTTGCGCGGCGGGGTAGCGCGCTGCGATGGCCTGCTCCAGCGCAAGGCGCGAGGTGAATGCGGCAAAGCCCTGGTCGAGGGTCCACAGCAGCCACAGATCGGGCTGTGCCTCGAGCGGCTGGCGGGTCAGCAGCAGGGCCTCGCTGCTGGGCGCCTGGTCCAGGGCCAGTTGCCAGGCCCAGGCCGGCGCTGCCGGCGAGGGCGCCGGAAACAGGGCGGCGTGAATCAGCGCGCGTGCCGGGGCTGGCAGCAGGCTGTCGTGGTCGTGGTGGTGATCAACAGCTGGTCGGCAGGGTAGCGGCCGGCCGCGAAGTCCTGGTCCAGGCGGGCCTGAACCCGTTGGCGGGCATAGTCGGTCACCGCCGGGATGTCGAACAGGTAGTCCTGTGATGACGGGCTTTGCAGCAGGTTGCGCCCCAGAACCTGCAGGTAGCCGTACTGTTCGCTGGGGGCGGCCTGCGCCTGCCAGTCAGGCAGTTGGGCACGCAGGCGCCGGGCACTGGCCAGGCGCTGCAGACGCTGCAGGTAGCGCAGCGTGCCAGGCGTGTCGAGCGTGCCGCGCAGCAGGTCGGGCAGGTGTGCGGCAGGCAGGCCGCGCCGGGTGAGCCGGTCGAAGGCGCGCCGCGTTGCGGCCACGTCGTGTTCGGCCTGCCAGCTCTGCAGGTGGTGCGCAGGCGCGCCTGCCAGCGCCAGCCATTGAAAGCGTTGCGCGGCGGGGTAGCGCGCTGCGATGGCCTGCTCCAGCGCAAGGCGCGAGGTGAATGCGGCAAAGCCCTGGTCGAGGGTCCACAGCAGCCACAGATCGGGCTGTGCCTCGAGCGGCTGGCGGGTCAGCAGCAGGGCCTCGCTGCTGGGCGCCTGGTCCAGGGCCAGTTGCCAGGCCCAGGCCGGCGCTGCCGGCGAGGGCGCCGGAAACAGGGCGGCGTGAATCAGCGCGCGTGCCGGGGCTGGCAGCAGGCTGTCGTGGTCGAGCAGGCGGTATTCGAGGGTCAGGGCCAGTTGCCACAGGTGCTTGAGGTACGTGCGTCGCTGCGCTTGATACTGCGTCAGGGCGCTCGCCAGTTGGCTGCCGGTGGCATCGGCGACCTGTGCGACAGCCTGTCGGGCCAGCGCCAGGTCGAGCGCAGGCAAGGCCACAGGCTGTTCGGCCACCACCGGGCCGCTGACTAGCCAGCGTTCATCCAGCGAGGTACCGATACCGCCGAGCCGCTGCCACACCAGTTCGGCCAGGCTCAGCCAGGTGCGCCCGGCGCCGGGCTGGCCCAGGCGTACTTGGGGCACTGGCGGGCCCTTGTCCAGCACTGCGGCAAGGGCCTGGTCGAGCCCTGCCGCAGTCACCGTCTCCAGGCCTGGTACCTCTTCGAACAGTGCCTGCGCGTGGCCGGTCAGTGCGCTCACCAGCCGGTTCAGTTCCTCCAGGTCAGCGCCGGCTGCCTGTGCCGACGCTTGCAGCCGGGCCAGGGTGGCCGGGCTGTCGTGGGCGTGGGGCGAGGTGCCCAGACGCGCGAGTTCGCCGGCCAGTCGACTGTCGAGGTCCAGTGCCTGGCGACATGCCTGATAACCGTCGTGGCCGCTGTCAGGGCGCAGTTGTGTTTCGATGTCCTGTTGCTGGGCGCTCAGCACCTGGCCAACCCAGCTGTCCAGTGCAGGGGCGGCCAGCGGTTGCAGGTGCAGGGCGCTGATGCGCAAGGCGCCCAGTTGGCTCTGCCGCGATGGGCTGACCACCGGGCGCCAGCTGTCGCGCAACCGGGGGGCGGTCAGCGACGATAACAACGCCCGCTTGCTGGCATGGCGCTCCAGCCCGCGTGCAGCACACCAGGTGAACACCGGGCCGGCACGGGTGCCAAGCGCGAGCACGCCCTCCAGCAGTTGGCTGCGGCCTTGCGCGGTGGTGACGTTGAGGCTGAACGCCTGCAGGGACGAGAGGGCCTCGGTGTCCAGCCATTGCAGCAGCGCTGCATGGTCGGTTTCGGCAAGGGCGCCGGCCCAGGCCTGGCGCGTGATCGCCTCGCGCACGCGCGCGCCCATCAGGCGGGCCAGTTGCCGGGCCGGCGTTTCGCTGCCGGCCTTGGCGGTATGCCAGTACCGGTGCAGTTGCCGTTGGCAGTCGCGTGCCGCCGCCAGGCGCTGCGGCGCCGCTGCAGCGGTAGCGGTGGTGGTGGCCAGGGCATGCTCCCATAACGAGTCGGCTGGCGGCTGGCCCAGTACCTGCTGCTGCAGCTCGCCCAGCGCCTGGCCCTGGCGAGCGGCGATGACCAGCATCAGGTACTCGAACACCTCGTCCTCCAGCCGTTCGACCTGAACATCCACGATGCCGCCCTGGCCTTCCAGCAGGCGATCCCTGGGGGCGATGTAGTGCAGCAGTACGTGCGGGTGGCCGCTGCTCAGCAGTTCAACGAGGTGGTGCTTGAGCTGGGTACGGTCTTCGAAGCGCAGCAGCCCCAGCAACGGGTGGTAGAAAAAAACACGGGGGTGCGTGCTGCGGCTCAGCAGCAGGCTGGCGGTCAGTTCGCTGGCGTGGGCGCTGGCGGTGATCGCGCTCAGGCGGTCGATTCGCGGCGCGTCGGGCCCTGGCGCCTGCAGCCAGCCTTGCAGCCAACGATGCTCCTCGTCATCGAGGCTGTCTCGGGCCTGTGCCAGGTGATCGGCAAAGCGCTGGCGCAGCGCAACGCGGTGAAAGTACGGCAGGGTCTTCAAGGGCATGGTGTGTGCTCGGCAGTGGGTGGGCGCCGGGCAACGGGCGGGCTGCGCTGTTGCCCCGGCAAGGGCTTCAGGCTGCCGGGGCACACAGGCCGAGGGTGGTATCTATTGCAGGGTGGCTCAGTTGCCGGCCTTGATGCTGGTCCAGATGCGGGTGCGCAGGCGATCGATCTTGGCCGGCATGGCCTGCAGGGCGAACAGCTTGCCGAGCATGGCATCGGTCGGGTAGATCATGCTGTTGGCCTTGAGCGCCGGGTCCACCAGGCGGTCGGCTGCCTGGTTGCCGTTGGCGTACTGCACATGGTTGCTGATGTCGGCCATCACCTCGGGTTGCAACAGGTAGTTCATGTAGGCATAGCCGGCCTTTTCGTCCGGGGCATCGGCGGGCATGGCGACCATGTCGAACCACATCGGCGCGCCTTCCCTGGGAATCTCATAGCCCACCTTCACCCCGTTTCTGGCCTCTTCTGCACGGTTTCTGGCCTGCAGCACGTCGCCGGAGAAGCCCACCACCACGCAGATATCGCCGTTGGCCAGGTCGCCGGTGTATTTGGAGGAGTGGAAGTAGCTGATGTACGGGCGCACCTTCATCAGCAGGGCCTTGGCCTTCTCGTAGTCGGCCGGGTCCTGGCTGTGGTGCGGCAGGCCCAGGTAGTTGAGCGCGATCGGCAGCAGTTCGGGGCCGTTGTCGAGGATCGCCACGCCGCAGCTCTTGAGCTTGCTGATGTTCTCGGGCTTGAAGATCAGGTCCCAGGAGTCCACCGGGGCATTCTCGCCCAGCGCCGCCTTGACCTTGTCGATGTTGTAGCCGATGCCGGTGCTGCCCCACAGGTAGGGGAAGCCGTAGCGGTTGCCCGGGTCGTTGACTTCCAGCGCCTTGAGCAGCACCGGGTTGAGGTTCTTCCAGTTGGGCAACTGGCGCTTGTCCAGCGCCTTTAGCGCCTTGCCCTGGATCTGCCGGGCCATGAAGTGGTTGGAGGGGAACACCACGTCGTAGCCCGAATTGCCGGTCATCAGTTTGCCGTCGAGGGTCTCGTTGCTGTCGAACACGTCATAGGTGGGCACGATGCCGCTGGCGGCCTGGAAGTTCTTAAGGGTGTCGGGGGCGATGTAGCTGGACCAGTTGTAGATTTTTACCGAGTCGGCCGCCTGGGCGATGGAGGCGGCCAGCAACAGCGGGGCGAAGAGCAATGGGCGCATGTCCGGATTCCTTGCTTGGTCTGTTTTTGTCGAAGGAGGCAGGCGATCAAAGGATCAGAAAATCAATACGTAGGTCTTGCGCACGGTCTCGTGGATATCCCAGATACCGGTGCTGTTGGCCGGCAACATCAGTGCGTCGCCGGCTTCTATGGTCAGCGGCTCGCCGCCATCGGGGGTGAAGGTGCAGCGGCCCTTGATGAAGTGGCAGAACTCCTGCTGCTCGATCTGGCGCCGCCAGCGGCCCGGGGTACATTCCCAGATGCCGGTTTCGACGCCGTCGTTGCGCTCCACGCAGGTCACCGAGGTGACCGCCACCGGCTCGCCCAGGGGCACGGCCACCGGGTTTGACTGTTCGAGAGCGACGCTATGGGTGTGCTTGAACTGGGTAATGCGCATGCCGGTGGTCCTGTGCAGGGGGAAGTCAGTGCATCAGGCTTTCCATGAAGTCCGCCACACCGCTGGCCAGGCGCCGGCGCCAGGGGGCGCTGGCCGGGTTGGCAAGGGTCTGGTCTTCGTGGACGAAGCTCTTGATGATCGCGTTGTAGCCGAGCCAGCGGCATGGCTCGGGCTCCCAGCGCGCCAGGCTGGTCAGGCGCGCCGCGGGGTGTACCCAGGGCTGGGCGGTGAGTGCGTTGCGTTGGCCCAGGATCAGCGCCGCCACGGTGCGCCCGCCCAGGTTGCTGGCGCCCACGCCTTCGCCGCCATAGCCACCGGCCAGGGCGATTCCCTGCTCGGCATCGCACAGCATGTGCGGGCGAAAGCGCCGCGCCATGCCCAGGTTGCCGCCCCAGGCGTGGGTGATGTCGACGTTCCTGAGCTGCGGAAACAGCTCGCCGAACAGGTAGCGGCGCAGGCCGATTTCGCTGTCGCTGAGGGTGAAGTCTTCGCGCAGGCGCCCGGCGAAGCGATAGCCGCCGCGGGCGCCGAACACCAGGCGGTTGTCGGCGCTGCGCTGGCCGTAGGTGACCTGGCGGCTGTTTTCGCTGAAGGCCTGACCGGCGTTCAGGCCGATCTGCTCCCACACCTGCTCAGGCAGCGGCTCGGTGGCCACCAGCAGGCTCTGTACCGGCAACTGATAGCGACCCAGCGGCGGCAGCCCGACGGCATAGCCTTCCACCGCCGGCACCACCCACTGGCAGCGCACCTGTGCCTGGGCGGTGCGTATCTGCCCCTTGTGCCAGTCGATGACCGGGCTGTTCTCGTAGAGCTTCACCCCCAGACGCTCGACGGCCCGGGCCAGGCCGCGCACCAGTTTGGCCGGGTGCACGGTGGCCACGTTCGGCGTGTAGATCGCCCCATAGGGCTTGGCGATGCGCAGCTGCGCGGCCAGCTCGACCGTGCTCAGCCAGCGATACTCGGCCTCGTTCAGGCCCTGCCGGTAGAGCTTTTGCAGGTAACTGCGCAGGCTCGCTTCCTGCTCGGGGTAGCGCGCCGCACAATAAAGGGCGCCGCCCTTGCGGTAGTCGCAGTGGATGCCTTCGCGCTCGAGTACCGTTTCCACTTCGTCGGGGATGCCGTGCAGCAGGTCATAGGCGTCGCGGCGCCGTTCGGGGGAGCAATCGGCCAGCAGGCGGTCTTCGCCCAGCAGGTTGCCCATCAGCCAGCCGCCGTTACGCCCCGAGGCGCCGAAGCCTGCGATGTTGGCCTCGACGATGGCGATGTTCAGGTGCGGTGCCTGGCGCTTGAGGTAGTAGGCGCTCCACAGGCCCGTGTAGCCGGCGCCGATGATGCATACATCCACGTCCAGGTCCTGGCGCAACGCCGGGCGCGCGATCAGCGGCTCGTCAAGCTGGTCCATCCAAAGGCTGATACTGCGCCATGCCTGCATTGTGTTCGGCTCCACATCCGTAACGGTGTGGGCCGATGCTAGGGCTGGGCGGGCGGATTGTCTTGCGTGCGTGTCCGCAGAGAAATCTGTTGCACGTAGGCCTTGGGCGACAGGCCGGTGTGTTGGCGAAAGCACTTGTAGAACGCCGACAGTGAATTGAAGCCGGCGGCGAAGGCCAGGTCATCGACCTTGGGCGCCGGGCCTGCGCGCTCCAGTTCAGCCAGCAGATGCTGCAGGCGGGCCTGGTTGACGTAGCGGTAGAAGCTCTGGCCCAGCACCTGGTTGAGCAGGTAGGAGATCTGGTTGCGGCTGTAGCCGCACTCGCGGGCGACCTGTTGCAGGTCCAGTTGCGGGTCCAGATAGGGCTGGCGACGGGTGAAGTAGTGCTGCAGGTCCTGGGCCATGAAGCTCAGCTGGCGCGGTGACAGGCCCAGGCGGCTGGTGGCCGGGCGCAGGCTGGGGTGGCCGGTGTGGCGTGAAGGCTCGCGCACCAGCGAGGCGTATTCGTTGACCTGCCAGATCAGGCCGTCGCGCACGGTGATCGCCTCGCTGGCACGAAACGCGGTGATGCCGTCGCCGCCGCGCAGCGTTACCTGGTACTGGATGAAGGCGGTGCAGCCGTCGGTGCGGATGCGGTCGCTGTGCACGATGTCCTCGCCATCCTGGCGCGGCATGCTGGCGGCCACGTATTCGCGCAGCTCGGCCAGGTGCAGTACGCGGTTCTGGAAGAAGTCGTTGTACTGGATGTCGGGGTGATAGAGCGCCATCACACCGTCGAGGTCGCGGTGTTTCCAGCACAGGTGGTAGCGCAGCACGGTGGCGGCGGTTTCGGCGGTGTGTTCGGGGCCGTCGGGGATCGGGTGTGCGGCCATGGGGCTGGCTCATTGGAGGTAGGAAAGCAGAATACCTGCAGGGCCCTATCGCGGGTCAAGCCCGCTCCCACAAGGACAGCAGTGATCCGTGTGGGAGCGGGCTTGACCCGCGATTGCTGGCGCAGCAGTTCTAGAGAAACTGCTCCGCATAGTGGCACGCCACCTGCCGTGTACCCACTGGCCGGAACGCCGGCTCTTCACTGGCACAGCGCTCGGTGGCATACGGGCAACGCTTGTGGAACGCGCACCCCGGCGGTGGGTTCAGCGGGTTGGGCAGCTCGCCCACGATCCTGATCTTTGGCTTGAGCGGGTCGGGGTGAATGGTCGGGGTCGCCGACAGCAGGGCCTGGGTGTAAGGGTGCAAAGGCCTGGCATAGATATCCTCCTTGGGCCCCATTTCCGCCGGGCGCCCCAGGTACATCACCAGTACCTGGTCGGCCACATGCCGCACCACCGCCAGGTTGTGCGAGATGAACACGTAGGCGGTGTTGAACTCCTTCTGCAAATCCATGAACAGGTTCAGCACCTGCGCCTGGATCGACACGTCCAGCGCCGAGGTCGGCTCGTCCGCCACCAACACCTTGGGTTGCAGCATCATGGCCCGCGCCAGGGCGATGCGCTGGCGCTGGCCACCGGAGAACATGTGCGGGTAGCGCTGGTAGTGCTCGGGCCGCAGGCCCACCTGCTGCATCATCGCCTGCACCTTTTCGCGGCGTTCGGCCCTGGACAGCCGGGTGTTGATCAGCAGCGGCTCGGCCAGTTGGTCACCGACCTTCTGGCGCGGGTTGAGCGAGGCATAGGGGCTCTGGAACACCATCTGCACATCGCGGCGCAGTTGCCGGCGCTGCTGCTTGCTGGCACCGGCCACCTCCTGCCCGGCGATCTGCAACGAGCCCGACGACGGTTCCTCGATCAGGGTCAGGGCGCGGGCCAGGGTCGACTTGCCGCAGCCGGATTCGCCGACCACGGCCAGGGTCTTGCCGGCCTCCAGTTCGAACGACACCCCATTGAGGGCGCGTACCAGGGCATGGCCCTTGAACAGGCCCAGGGACACTTCGTAATGACGGGTGAGGTCACGGGCGGTCAGTACGACGCTCATCACGCCACCTCCTGGTTGAGCGGGTAGAAGCAGCGGGCCAGGCTGTGGGCCTTGGGGTCCAGGCTCGGACGTTGCTGGCGGCAGTGGTCCTGCACGTAGGGGCAGCGCGGCGACAGCAGGCAGCCGTGGGGCCGGTCGTAGCGTCCGGGCACGATGCCGGGCAGGGTCGCCAGGCGCTCGGCGCCTTCGCTGTGCTCGGGGATCGCTGCCAGCAGGGCTTCGCTGTAGGGGTGCGCAGGCACCTCGAACAGCTCGGGCACCTGGCCGACTTCCACTGCCTGGCCGGCATACATCACGCACACGCGGCGGGCGGTTTCGGCCACCACGGCAAGGTCGTGGGTAATCAGGATCAGCGCCATGTCCTGCTCTTTCTGCAGGTTGAGCAGCAGCTCCATGATCTGCGCCTGAATGGTCACGTCCAGGGCCGTGGTGGGCTCGTCGGCGATCAGCAGCTTGGGTTCGCCGGCAATCGCCATGGCGATTGCCACGCGCTGGCTCATGCCGCCGGAGAGTTGGTGGGGGTAGGCATCCAGGCGGCTTTCCGGGGCCGGGATCTCGACCTTCTTCAGCAGCTCCAGCGCACGCTGGCGCGCCGCCTTGCCGCGCAGCCCCAGGTGCTGGCGCAGCACCTCCTCGATCTGGAAACCCACGGTGTAGCTGGGGTTGAGTGCGGTCATGGGGTCCTGGAAGACCATCGCCATGTCCTTGCCGACCACCTTGCGCCGCTGCCGGCCGCTCAGGGTGAGCATGTCGCTGCCGTTGAAGGTCAAAGCGTCGGCGGTGATGCGCCCGGGGGCGTCGATCAGGCCCATCAGCGCCATCATGGTCACCGACTTGCCCGAGCCGGACTCGCCCACAATCGCCAGCACCTCGCCCTTTTCCACGCTCAGGTCGAGGCCGTCGACCACCGGTACCGCCGAGGCGTCGCCGAAGCGCACGCTCAGGTTCTTGATGTGTAGAAGTGACATGGGCTTCTCCTCAGGCGGCATTCTTGAGTTTCGGGTCCAGCGCATCGCGCAGCCCGTCGCCCATCAGGTTGATTGCCAGCACGCTGAGCAGGATGGTCAGGCCCGGCAGGCTGACCACCCACCAGGCGCGTTCGATGTAGTCGCGGGCCGAGGCCAGCATGGTGCCCCACTCCGGGGTCGGCGGTTGCACGCCCAGGCCCAGGAAGCCCAGCGCGGCGGCATCGAGAATCGCCGAACTGAAACTCAGGGTGGCCTGCACGATCAGCGGCGCCATGCAGTTGGGCAGCACGGTGACGAACATCAGGCGCGGCAGGCGTGCCCCGGCCAGGCGTGCGGCGGTGACGTAGTCGCGGTTCAGCTCGCCCATCACCGCGGCGCGGGTCAGGCGCACGTAGGCCGGCAGCGAGACGATGGCGATGGCGATCACGGTGTTGATCAGGCCAGGGCCCAGGATCGCCACGATGGCCACCGCCAGCAGCAGCGAGGGCAGCGCCAGCATCACGTCCATCAGGCGCATGATGGACGGGCCAAGCAGGCGTGGGAAAAAACCGGCCAGCAGGCCCAGCAGCACGCCCGGGATCAGCGAGATCATTACCGATGACAGGCCGATCAGCAGCGACAGGCGCGAACCCTGGATCAGCCGCGAGAGCAGGTCGCGGCCCAGCTCGTCGGTACCCAGCAGAAACTGCCACTGGCCGCCTTCGAGCCATACCGGCGGGGTCAGCAGGAAGTCGCGGTACTGCTCGCTGGGGTTGTGCGGCGCCACCCACGGGGCGAACAGTGCGCAGAACACGATCAGGCACATGAACAGCAGGCCGGCCACCGCGCCCTTGTTGCGCGAGAAGGCGTGCCAGAATTCCTTGTAGGGGGAGGGGTAGAGCAGGCTCTGGTCGAGCGGCGCGGCGTCGACGGCAGCGGTTTTTGCAAACGGATTGGTCATGAGCGAAGGCCTCAGCGCTGATGTCGGATGCGTGGGTTGGCCAGGCCGTAGAGGATGTCCACGACGAAGTTGACCAGGATCACCAGGCAGGCAATCAACAGGATGCCGTTCTGTACCACGGGGTAGTCACGGGCGCCGATGGCTTCGATCAGCCATTTGCCGATGCCCGGCCAGGAAAAGATGGTTTCGGTAAGCACCGCGCCACCGAGCAACGTGCCGACCTGCAGGCCGACCACCGTAAGCACCGGGATCAGCGCGTTGCGCAGGCCGTGCACGAACACCACCCGTGCCGGCGACAGGCCCTTGGCCCGTGCGGTGCGGATGTAGTCCTCGCGCAGCACTTCGAGCATCGAGGAGCGGGTCATGCGTGCGATCACCGCCAGCGGGATGGTGCCGAGCACGATGGCCGGCAGGATCAGGTGCATCAACGCGTCCTTGAACGCGCCTTCCTCGTCGCTGAGCAGGGTGTCGATGAGCATGAAGCCGGTGGTCGGCTCGATGTCGTAGAGCAGGTCGATGCGCCCGGACACCGGCGTCCAGCCCAACCCGACCGAGAAGAACATGATCAGGATCAGGCCCCACCAGAAGATCGGCATCGAGTAGCCGGCCAGTGAGATGCCCATGACCCCGTGATCGAACAGCGAGCCGCGCTTGAGCGCGGCGATCACCCCGGCCAGCAGCCCGACGATGCCGGCGAACAGCAGCGCGGCCATGGCCAGTTCGAGGGTGGCGGGGAACAGCGCGAGAAACTCGTGCCACACGCTTTCGCGGGTACGCAGCGACTCGCCCAGGTCGCCCTGGGCCAGCTTGCCGACGTAGTCCAGGTACTGCTGCGCCAGCGGCTTGTTCAGGCCGAGCCGTTCCATGGCCTGGGCGTGCATCTCGGGGTCGACCCTGCGTTCGCCCATCATCACCTCCACCGGGTCACCGGGGATCAGGCGTATGAGCGCGAACGTGAGCAGGGTGATGCCGAAGAACGACGGGATCAACAGGCCCAGACGCCGTGCAATAAAACTAAACATCGTGTGGTGTACCTCATCAGCCTAAGGCATGCCTGCGAGCGCCCGGGGGCGGGCGCTGCAAGCGTTATCGTTCTACTTCACCCGCGTGGTGGCGAAGTTGTTGTTGGTCATCGGGTTGATGACGTAGCCCTCGACGTTCTCGCGCAGGGCGGTGAACACCTTCGGGTGGGCCATGTTGATCCACGGTTTGGCCTCATCGTACACCGCCAGTGCCTGGACATAGAGTGCGGCGCGTTGATCGGGGTCGGCGGTTTCGCGGGCGTGGTCGATCAGCACCTGGAATCGCGGGTTGCACCAGCGTGCGTAGTTTTCCCCATTCTTCGCTGCGGCGCAGCTGAGCAGCGGGGTCAGGAAGTTGTCCGGGTCGCCGTTGTCGCCCGCCCAGCCGGCCGACACCATGTCGGCTTCGCCGGCCTTGGCGCGGCGCAGCATCTCGGCCCATTCCATCACGCGGATGTCGACCTTCAGGCCGACCTGGGCGAGGTCGGCCTGAAGCATCTCGGCGCTCAGGCGCGGGTTGGGGTTGGTGGGTCCGCCGCCGTTGCGGGTGAACAGGGTGAGCACGGTGCCTTCGGGTACGCCAGCCTCCTTGAGCAGCGCGCGGGCCTGGTCCAGGTCGCGGGGCGGGTTGCGGTTCTGGCTGTTGTAGCCCATCAGGGTCGGCGGGTAGGGGTTCACCGCCAGCAGGGCGTTGCCCTTGCCGAACAGTTGCTCGACATGGTGTTCGCGGTCGAAGGCCAGGTTGATGGCGCGCCGTACGCGCACGTCGCTCAGGTACCTGTGCTCGGTGTTGAGCGAGATGTAGCCGGTGGTCAGGGCCTCCATTTCGGCCACCTTCAGGCGCGCGTCGGCCTTGATGCCGGGTATGTCGTCGGGCTTGGGGTACAGCGCCACCTGGCATTCGTTGGCGCGCAGCTTCTGCAGGCGCACGTTGTTGTCGGGGGTGATGGCGAAGATCAGCGCATCGCTCGGCGGCTTGCCGCGAAAGTAGTCCGGGTTGGGCCTGTAGCGCACCTGCGCGTCCTTGTTGTAGCGCTGGAAGATGAACGGGCCGGTGCCGACCGGCTTGCTGTTGAGTTCGGCGGTGGTGCCGGCCTTGAGCAACTGGTCGGCGTATTCGGCGGAATAGATCGAGGTGAAGGCCATGGCCAGGTCGCGCAGAAACGGTGCCTCGGGGCGGGTCAGGTGAAACGCCACGGTGTGCGGGTCGAGCTTTTCCACCGATTTGAGCAGGTGCTGGAAACCCATGCTCTCGAAATAGGGGAAGCCGATGCTGGTCTTGTCGTGCCAGGGGTGGGCGGGGTCGAGCTGGCGCTGGAAGCTCCACAGCACGTCGTCGGCGTTCAGGTCGCGGGTGGGGGTGAAGTAGTCGGTGGTGTGGAACCTGACCCCGCTGCGCAGGTGAAAGGTGTAGGTCAGGCCGTCGGGGCTGACCTCCCAGCGTTCGGCCAGGGCCGGCTGCACCTCGGTGGTGCCGGGCTTGAAGTCCACCAGGCGGTTGAACAGGGTTTCTGCGGCGGCATCGGCGGTGACGGCCGTGGTGTACTGCACGATGTCGAAGCCCTCGGGGCTGGCCTCGGTGCACACCACCAGGGGCTTGGCCATCAGCGGGGCTGCGGCGCTCAACAGGATGGCTGCAAGGGCAGCCTGTAGGGTTGACTGTTTCATGACACTTCCCTGCATTCGATTAAACCAGCGTAGCCATCGCGGCCGATTCGGCGAATCGGCCGCGACCTGCCGCCCTAGAGGATGTTGAACGGAATGGTTGTGACCACGCGCACCTCGTTCAGGCTCCCGTCACCCTGCAATTTGCTGGCGCGGTGGGTGGTGTAGGTGGCGCGCACGGTGGTGTCCTTGAACGCGCCGCCTTGTACGGCATAGCTGGTGCCGATGCCCCATTCGTCGTGGTGCTCTCCGTCGAGGTTCTTCACGTCGTAGCCACCGCCCTTGTAATGGGTGCCGTCGATGCCCCAGCCGCGGGCGTTGTACAGGTTGAACTTGAGGCCGGGCACGCCGAAGGGGGCCATGTTCAGCACGTAGCCGATCTGTAGTGATTTCTCGTTGGGGCCGTTGAAGTCCGACAGCAGCGAGTTGGCCAGGAAGATCGCGTTGGTGTCGTGCAGGTAGTCGAAGTACTCGTTGCCGTTGACCTGCTGGTAGGAGACCGACACGGTGTGCGCCTGGTGGGTCAGGGCCAGCGACAGGCTGAAGGTGTCGTTGTCGATGGCGCCCAGCTTGCTCCGGCCGGCGTCGCGGGTCTTGTAGTAGTTGAGCCCGGTGTTCAGGCCCAGCACCGCGTTGTCGCCCAGCAGGTGGTTGGCGCCGAAGTAGTACTGGTTCCACAGGTCCTCGACCTTGGACACGTAGAGGCTGGTGCTCAGGCTCTGCAGCGGCTGGTAGTTGACCCCGGCCATGCTGACCCGGTCGGTGAACTGGCGGGAATCGCCATACTCGGAGCGAAACTTGCTCTGGCCCTGCTCGGTACGCATCGACACGCGGTCGAAGGTGCCCAGGTCGAGGCTCAGGTTGTCGAACTCGGCGCTGTGCAGGCTCACGCCCTGGAAGCTGGAGGGCAGTGCGCGGTTGCCGATGTAGGCGATCACCGGGGTGTCGATGGACTGGCGGCCGGCGGTGAGGGTGGTGTTGGACACCCGGGCCTTGAGGTTGGCCAGGCCGACCTTGCTCCACTGGTCGAGCACCTCGCCGTCGCCGTGGGTGAGGGTGCGGTTGTTCGGCCCGGCCACGCTGGCGCGGCCGCGCTGCAGGGCCACCGCGTTGTACAGCGCCACTTCGGTGCTCAGGCCCACGGTGCCCTCGGTGAAGCCGGAGGTGTAGTTGAGGAGGGTGCCCTGGACCCAGTTGTCGCGGCTGCTGGTGGGGTGGCGGCTGCCGTCGCGCTTGCTGTAGGACCACAGTGGCCCGCGGGTGGCGTGCTCGTGGGCGTACCAGTTGCGGGTCGAGCCGGACAGGCGCTGGCCGTCGAGAAAGCCGCTGGCCTGGGCCTGGTCGGAGGTGGTGCGCAGGGTAAGCGCAACGAAATCCTGGCTGACGGGTTCGGCCTGGGCCAGCGCGCTCAGGCCGCCAAGGGCCAGGCAAAGTGCTGCGTGTCGGGTAGGTCTCAAGGTGATGCTCCTTTGCATGTTTTATTAGCCGCCGGGCCTCGTGAGCCCGGCGGGTGCGGCGGTGAACCTTGGGAGGGGGCGGGCAGAGGTCAGTCGACGCTGACGCCCGAAAAACTGTTGCGCCCGAACGGGCTGACCTTGAAGTCCTGTACCCGGACGCTCAGCGGTTGATGCACGGTGGAGTGGGCGACCGGGGTGATCGGCACCTGCTGCTTCATGCGCTGCTGGGCCTGCTGGTACAGCGCGGTGCGCGCGGCGGGGTCGGTGATGCGCTTGGCCTGCTGCACCAGGGCGTCGTATTCGGGGTCGCACCACATCGACACGTTGTTGCTGCCGATGGCACCGCAGCTGTAGAGGGTGCCCATCCAGTTGTCGGGGTCGCCGTTGTCACCGGTCCAGCCCAGCAGCATCACGTCGTGCTCGCCGTTCTTGGTGCGCTTGATGTACTCGCCCCATTCGTAGCTGACGATCTTCACGTCCAGGCCGACCTTGCCCCAGTCGGCCTGGAGCATCTCGGCCATCAGCTTGGCGTTGGGGTTGTAGGGGCGTTGCACCGGCATGGCCCACAGGGTGATGGGCGTGCCGGGCTTGACCCCGGCGTCCGCCAGCAGGGCGCGGGCCTTGTCGGGGTCGTAGCCGGCATCGCGGATGCTCGGGTCGTAGGACCACTGGGTGGGCGGCATGAAGTTCACGGCCAGTTGGCCGGCATCCTGGTACACCGCCTTGACGATGGCCGCCTTGTTCACCGCCATGTCCATGGCCTGGCGCACCTGCAACTGGTCGAACGGCGGGTGCTGCACGTTGTAGGCGATGTAGCCCAGGTTGAAGCCGGGCTGGTCGAGCATGTTGATCTTCGGGTCGGCGGCCAGGGCCTTGAGGTCGGCGGGGCGCGGGTTGACGGTGACCTGGCATTCCCCCTTGCGCAGCTTCTGCACCCGCACCGAGGCGTCGGTGTTGATCGAGAAGATCAACTGGTCGAGCCTGACCTGCTGCGGGTCCCAGTAGTCGGGGTTGGCCCGGTAGCGGATCTGCGCATCCTTCTGGTAGCGCTGGAACACGAAGGGGCCGGTGCCGATCGGCTTCTGGTCGAAGTCGCTGAGCCGCCCGCTGGCCATCAGCTGGGTGGCGTATTCGGCCGAGACGATCGAGGCAAAGCCCATGGCCAGGTTCTGGATGAAGGCGGCATCGACGCTGTTGAGGGTGAAGACCACCGTGTAGGGGTCGCGCTTTTCGACCCGGGCGATGTTCTTGTCCAGGTCCATGCTGACGAAGTAGGGGAACTCGGCCGGGTAGGCCACGCGAAACGGGTGCTGTGGGTCGAGCATGCGCTGGAAGGTGAGCAGCACGTCGTCGGCGTTGAAGTCGCGGGTGGGGGTGAAGTCCTTGTTGGCGTGGAACTTCACGCCCTGGCGCAGGCGGAAGGTATAGGTCAGGCCGTCATCGGAAACGTCCCAGCCGGTCGCCAGCGAGGGGATGACGCGGGTGGCGCCGCGTTCGAATTCCACCAGGCCGTTGTACAGCGGTTCGGCGGCGTCGTTTTCGATGGAGGTGGTGTACTGGGCGATATCGAAGCCGCCCGGGCTGCCCTCGGAGCAGAACACCAGGTTGCCCTTGGCCAGGGCTGTCGGGCCATAGGCCAGTGCCCCCAGGCCCAGCAGTGCGGCGAAAACCGGAGAAATACGCATGCGGTCCCATTCCTTTGTTGTTGTACGAGGCGTGGGGGGCGCGGCGACAGCAGGGTGCCAGCACCACCACGCGCTCCACGGTAGGGACGCGGGCGGCGGGCGTGCAGGTAAGGAAGTGGGTGTGAGGCGTGGGAAAAATCTTGGTGTGGTGTCGTAATTTTCAAGCAGGTATCAGTGCCCCGCGTGCACCGATGAGCTCGGGGCCCGCAGGGACAGGCTAAACATCGCGTTGGGTGTCTATTGGCTGACGCTTACGCCGTAGAAGGCATTCAGGCCGAAGGGGCTGATCTTGAAGTCCTGCACGGTCTTGCGCATCGGCTGGTACACCGTGGAATGGGCGATCGGGGTGATCGGCACCTGCGCCTTGATGATGTGCTGCGCCTGCTTGTACAGCTCGGTGCGTCGGGCCTGGTCGGGGGTGGCCTTGGCCTGCTTGATCAGCGCGTCGTAGGCAGGGTCGCACCATTTGGAGAAGTTGTTGCCGTTCACCGCGTCGCAGCCGTAGAGGGTGCCCAGCCAGTTGTCCGGGTCGCCGTTGTCGCCGCTCCAGCCAATCAGCATGGCGCCGTTCTCACCGGCCTTGGCGCGCTTCATGTATTCGCCCCACTCGTAGCTGACGATGCTGGCCTTGATGCCGATCTTCGCCCAGTCGGCCTGGATCATCTCGGCCATGAGCCGGGCGTTGGGGTTGTAGGGGCGTTGCACCGGCATGGCCCACAGGGTGATCTCGGTGCCCTCCCTGACCCCGGCCTCCTGCACCAGCGCCTTGGCTTTGGCCGGGTCGTAGGGCACGTCCTTGATGGTGTCGTCGTAGCTCCACTGGGTGGGCGGCATGGCATTGACCGCCAGCTGCCCCGCGCCCTGGTACACCGCGTCGATGATCTGCTGCTTGTTCACCGCCATGTCCAGGGCCTGGCGCACCTTGAGCTGGGCCATGGGGTTGGGCGCGGTGGTGCCCTTGATCGGGTCGGTCACGTTGTAGGCGATGTAGCCCAGGTTGAAGCCGGCCTGGTGCGGCAGGTTCAGGTTGGGGTCCGCTTCCAGCGACTTGAGGTCGGCCGGGCGCGGGAACAGGGTGATCTGGCATTCGTTCTTCTTGAGCTTCTGCATGCGCACCGACGGGTCGGTGGTGATGGCGAAGATCAGGTTGTCGATCTTCACGTCCTGCGGTTGCCAGTAGGCCTTGTTGCCCTTGAAGCGGATCTGCGCGTCTTTCTGGTACTTGGCGAACACGAAGGGGCCGGTGCCGATCGGCTTCTGGTTGATGTCGGCCGGCTTGCCCTGCTTGAGCAGTTGCTCGGCGTATTCGGCGGACTGGATCGAGGCGAAGCTCATGGCCATGTTCTGGATGAACGCGGCGTCCACGCTGGCCAGGGTGAACCTGACCGTGTGTTCGTCGAGTTTTTCGAGCTTGACGATGTTCTTGTCCATGCCCATGTCGGTGAAGTAGGGGAACTCGGTGGGGTAGGCCTTGCGAAACGGCAGGTTCCTGTCGAGCATGCGGTTGAAGGTGAACAGCACGTCATCGGCGTTGAAGGGGCGGCTGGGCTTGAAGTAGTCGGTGCTGTGGAACTGCACGCCTTCGCGCAGGTGGAAGGTGTAGCTCAGGCCGTCGTCGCTGATGTCCCATCGTGTGGCAAGCCCGGGGATCACCGCCGTACCGCCGCGTTCGAACTGGCTGAGGCGGTTGAAGACGGTCTCGGCCGAGGCGTCGAAGTCGGTACTGGTGGTGTACTGGCCCGGGTCGAAGCCCGCCGGGCTGCCCTCGGAGCAGAACACCAGGTTGCTGGCCGCATGGGCCAGCGGTGCGCCGGCCAGCAGGCCTGCGCCGAGCAGGTAGGGAAGGACCGCGTGTTTGAGCATTGTTGGCCTCATCGATGTCATTGGTGCGCCGGGCGGCCAGTGGGGCCGCTCGGCGGGCAGGGAGGCTGGCCTGTTGACCAGCGCGACCCTCAAACCATAGCTGACAGCGATGCAGGCGTTGCCCGCGGGTGAATCAGGGCATCAGCACTTCGATGGTGCCGTCGGCGCTGAGGCTGACCTGGCTGGTACCGGCTTCGATTTCCGGGCTTGGCGCGGCTTCGGCGTCCATGCTGGCCTTCATCATCATGGCGCCGCGGGCGTAGGGGTGCGGGTAGCCGCTGCTGTTGAGGTTCAGGTTGACCACCTTGTAGCCCTTGCCGCCGAGGGCTTCGGTGGTCAGCTGGGCGCGGGCCTTGAAGGCGTCGATGGCATCCTTGAGCAGGGCGTCTTCGCTGCTCTTGCGGGTGGCCGGGGCGATGGCGAAATCCATCCCGCCCATCTTCAGGTCCTGCAGCAGCTCGCCGGTGAGCTTGGACAGCGCCGGGAAGTTCGCGCTTTCCAGGCGCAGCTCGGCACGTTCGCGCCAGCCGGTGATCTTCTGGTTCTTGTTGTCGTAGATCGGGTAGCTGTTGCGGCTGTCCTGGCTGAGCTTGACGTCCTTGACCGCACGGGCCTTTTCCAGCGCCTTGTTCATGCTGGTGGTGATCTCGTTGGCCAGCTTGGCCGGGTCGGTGTTCTGCGCCTCGGTGTACAGTGTCACGACCATCAGGTCGCGGGCGACTTCCTTGCTGGCTTCGGCGCGCAGTGAAACCTGGTTGTAGCGAGGCTCGTTGGCCAGTGCCGCAAAGCTGGCAAACAGGCCGGTCGCGAGGACGAGGGTGGTACTGGCGCGAGACACAGTGTGCATGGGCAACTCCTTGAAATTGAGGCGTGGCGGCGGTCGATCCCGACCACGCAGACCCCATCAGACTCGCACAAACCGACGAGGTTCAAAAAGCCATCATCGATGCCGGTGTGCCTGTGGCGCTTTGCCGCATTGCTGCAGCGCGGGGTGCAGCTTGGGTATACTCGCCACGATTCACCTGGAGCACTCATCAGGAGAGCTCATGCTCGCCCCCGTACTCATGCTGTCTGCCACACGTCAGAACCTCTGGCGCCTGACCTTCATCCGCACCCTGGTGCTGGCCGCCCAGGCCGGTTCGGTGGCGGTCGCCTACTGGACCGAACTGCTGCCACTGCCGTGGCTGGCGCTGAGCATCACCCTGGGGTTCTCCATGGTGCTGTGCGTGCTCACGGCCATCCGGCTGCGCACCTCGCTGCCGGTCACCGAGCTGGAGTATGCGGTGCAGCTGGCCTGCGACCTGCTGATCCACAGTGCGCTGCTGTATTTTTCCGGGGGCTCGACCAACCCCTTCGTGTCCTATTACCTGGTGCCCCTGGCGATTGCCGCGGTGACGCTGCCATGGCTGTATTCGCTGATTCTGTCGGGCATTGCGCTGGTGGCCTACACCCTGCTGCTGGTGCAGTACTTCCCGCTCGAAACCTTTCCCATGGCCCGCGAGAAGATGCAGATCTACGGCATGTGGCTGAGTTTTGCCCTGGCCGCCGGGGTGATCACCTTCTTTGCCGCCAAGATGGCCGAAGAGCTGCGTCGCCAGCAGCAGTTCCAGGCCCAGCGCCGCGAGGAAGGCCTGCGCGACCAGCAACTGCTGGCCGTGGCCACCCAGGCCGCCGGTGCCGCCCATGAGCTGGGCACGCCGCTGGCGACCATGAGCGTGCTGATCAACGAGATGCGCCAGGACCACACCGACCCGCTGCTGCAGGAAGACCTGGAGACGCTGCAGGAGCAGGTCAAGCAGTGCAAGCACACCTTGCAGAACCTGGTGCGCGCCGCCGAGGCCAACCGGCGCATGGCGGTGCAGGAGCAGGAGGCGAGCTTCTGGCTGGACGAGGCGCTCAACCGCTGGCACCTGATGCGCCCCGAGGCCAGCTATCGCTTCCAGCGCCTGGGCCAGGGTACGGTGCCGCGCCTGGCGCCGCCGCCGGACCTGACCCAGGCCCTGCTGAACCTGTTGAACAATGCAGCCGATGCCTGCCCCAATGACCTGGAGGTGTACCTGGACTGGGACGCCGAGGACATCGTGATCAGCATTCGCGACCATGGCCCCGGCGTGCCGGTGGCGATCGCCGAGCAGATCGGCAAACCCTTCTTTACCACCAAGGGCAAGGGCTTCGGCCTGGGCCTGTTCTTGAGCAAGGCCAGCGTGACCCGTGCTGGCGGCTCGGTAAAACTCTATAGTCATGAGGAAGGCGGTACGCTCACCGAGCTGCGCCTGCCGCGTGACGCGCGAGGAGACGTGTGATGAGTGATGAAATTCAGGCTGAAGGCGAGGAGCTGCCGCACCTGCTGCTGGTGGATGACGACGCCACGTTTACCCGGGTGATGGCCCGGGCCATGAGCCGGCGCGGGTTTCGCGTGAGCACGGCGGGTTCTGCCGAAGAGGGCCTGCAGATTGCCCAGCAGGACGTGCCGGACTACGCCACGCTGGACCTGAAGATGGAGGGCGACTCCGGGCTGGTGCTGCTGCCCAAGCTGCTGGAGCTGGACCCGGAGATGCGCGTGGTGATCCTCACCGGCTATTCGAGCATTGCCACCGCGGTGGAGGCGATCAAGCGCGGCGCCTGCAATTACCTGTGCAAGCCGGCCGATGCCGACGACGTGCTGGCGGCGCTGGCGTCCGAGCACGCCGACCTGGACACGCTGGTACCGGAAAACCCGATGTCGGTGGACCGCCTGCAGTGGGAGCACATCCAGCGTGTGCTGACCGAGCATGAGGGCAATATCTCGGCCACGGCGCGGGCGCTGGGCATGCACCGGCGTACCCTGCAGCGCAAATTGCAGAAGCGCCCGGTTCGGCGCTGAACCTCAGGGCCTCTTCGCCGGCAAGGCCGGCTCCTACGTGGTCGGTGTGAACCTGATGGCGCCGGCACTGGCGGCGAAGGGCTGCATGGCAGCCCCAAGGTTGACGTATGATTAGCTCCCTAACGACGCCGACGGGACCACCTGCATGCTCGCCCTTTTTCTCCAGACCCTGAACATCACCGCGCCGGTGTTCGCGATGATGTTCATGGGCGTGCTGCTGCGCCGCATCAACGCCATCAACGACAGCTTCATCCAGACCGCCTCGGCCCTGGTGTTCAACGTGAGCATGCCGGCGCTGCTGTTTCTGGGCATCTACCACGCCGATCTCGAGGCGGCGGTCCAACCCTCGCTACTGCTCTACTTCACCGTCGCCACCCTGGGCAGCTTCGGCCTGGCCTGGCTGATCGCGATCTGGCGCTGCCCCCGTGAAGATCGCGGCATCTACGCCCAGGGCGGCTTTCGCGGCAACAATGCGGTCATCGGCCTGGCGCTGGCCGGGAGCATGTACGGCGATCATGGCATCTCCATCGGCGCGGTGCTGGCCGGGCTGGTGATCCTGCTCTACAACTCGCTGTCGGCCGTGGTGCTGGCGGTGTACAGCCCGACCATCAAGTCCGACCCCTGGAGCATCCTCAAGAGCATCCTGCGCAACCCGCTGATCATCAGTGTGCTGGTGGCCGGCGTGCTGGCGTATGCCAAGGTGGGGCTGCCCAACTGGCTGCTGACCTCCGGTGACTATCTGGCGCAGATGACCCTGCCGCTGGCGCTGATCTGCATCGGCGGCACGCTGTCGATGGCCTCGTTGCACGCCAGCGGGCGCATGGCGCTGAGTGCCAGCCTGGTGAAGATGGTGTGGCTGCCGCTGCTGGCCACCTTCGGTGCCTGGTTGTGCGGCTTTCGCGGCGCGGAGCTGGGGGTGCTGTTCCTGTACATCGCCAGCCCCACCGCCGCGTCCAGCTACGTGATGGCGCGCGCGGCCAACGGCAATCACCAGCTGGCCGCCTCGATCATCGTGATTACCACGCTGATGGCCGCAGTTACGACGAATATCGGCATATTTATCTTGCAGTGGGGCGGCTGGATCTAGATCCTGTCGCCCACACTCAAAATAACGGCCTCCCTGCCTGAGGACACTTCATGCAAGACCAGATCACGCCCGAGCGTTTGCATCGCGGCCTGAAGAACCGTCACATCCAGTTGATCGCGCTGGGCGGCGCCATCGGCACCGGGTTGTTCCTGGGCATCGCCCAGACCATCCAGATGGCAGGCCCTGCCGTGCTGCTGGGCTACGCCATCGCCGGCCTGATGGCCTTTTTCATCATGCGCCAGCTGGGTGAGATGGTGGTCGAGGAACCGGTGGCGGGCAGCTTCAGCCACTTTGCGCACCGCTACTGGAACGAGTTCGCCGGCTTCGTCTCGGGCTGGAACTACTGGGTGGTCTATGTGCTGGTGGGCATGGCCGAGCTGACGGCGGTGGGTATCTACGTGCAGTACTGGTGGCCGGACTTCCCCACCTGGGCCACTGCAGCGATCTTCTTCGTGGCGATCAACCTGATCAACCTCACCCAGGTCAAGGTGTACGGCGAGCTGGAATTCTGGTTCGCGCTGGTCAAGGTGATCGCCATCGTCAGCATGATCGGCTTCGGCGCCTGGCTGCTGGCCAGCGGCAGCGGCGGGCCGGATGCCAGCGTGGCCAACCTGTGGCAGTACGGCGGGTTCTTCCCCAATGGCATCACCGGGCTGGTGATGGCGATGGCGGTGATCATGTTCTCCTTCGGCGGGCTGGAGCTGGTCGGCATCACCGCGGCCGAGGCGGACAACCCGCGCTACAGCATTCCACGCGCGACCAACCAGGTGGTGTACCGCATCCTGATCTTCTACATCGGCGCACTGGCGGTGCTGCTGTCGCTGTACCCCTGGCAGAAGGTGGTGCAGGGCGGCAGCCCGTTCGTGATGATCTTCCACAACCTGGACAGCAACCTGGTGGCCACCATTCTCAACGTGGTGGTGCTGACTGCCGCGCTGTCGGTGTACAACAGCTGCGTGTACTGCAACAGCCGCATGCTGTTCGGCCTGGCCAGCCAGGGTGATGCGCCGCGCGCACTGCTCAAGATCAACCGTCGTGGCGTGCCGCTGGCGGCGCTGGGCGTATCGGCGGTGGCCACCGGCCTGTGCGTGCTGATCAACTATCTGATGCCGGGCGAAGCCTTCGGCCTGCTGATGGCGCTGGCGGTGTCGGCACTGGTGATCAACTGGGCGAGCATCAGCATCACCCACCTGAAGTTTCGCAAGGCCAAGATCGCTGCCGGCGAGTCGACCTTCTACAAGAGCTGGGGGCACCCGGTGACCAATTACCTGTGCCTGGCGTTCATCGTGCTGATTCTGGTGGTGATGTACCTGACCCCGCCGATCCGCATCTCGGTACTGCTGATTCCGGCCTGGATCGCCACCCTGGGCGTGGCGTTCTGGCTCAAGAAGAAGGGGCAGAAGGCCGCCGCCGTCGCCGGCTGACGGCCCTGCGGGGTGATCGGTCAGCCCTGCTGGTAGCTGTCGATCACTTCCTGGGCGGCGCGAAACGCATCGATCGCCGCCGGTACGCCCGCGTACACGGCGCAATGCAGCAACGCCTCGCGAATCTCTTCCACCGTACAGCCGTTGTTCAGGGCGCCACGCACGTGGCCCTTGAGCTCCTGCGGGCACTTGAGCGCGGTCAGCGCCGCCAGGGTGATCAGGCTGCGGGTTTTCAGCGGCAGGCCCTCGCGGCTCCACACGCTGCCCCAGGCGTGCTCGTTGACGAACGCCTGCAGCGGCTCGGTGAACTCGGTGGCATTGCCCAGTGCACGGTCCACGAATGCATCGCCCATGACCTGGCGGCGAACCTGTTCGCCGGTTTTGTTGCTCTCGCCCATGTTGTTTTCCTTAGTGTTGGCGGCGCCAGGCGCGCACGGTGGTGTACATCAGCACCACCGCCAGCGTCGGCAGGACATAAAGCAGCATCAGCTGCTCCAGACGGTTGGCCAGCGGCATGCCGGTGGTGAAGGCCACCACGTGCAGACCATAGGCCAGGTAAAGACACAGGAACACCAGACCTTCGGCGCGGGTGACGCGGTAGCCGGAATAGAACACCGGCAGGGTCAGCACGGCCACGCCGAGCATCACCGGCAGGTCGAAGGCCAGCGCGTTGGGCGAGATCGACAGCGGCACCGGGGCCACCAGCGCGGTCAGCCCGAGCACCGCCAGCAGGTTGAACAGGTTGCTGCCGATCACGTTGCCCACGGCGATTTCCCGCTCGCCGCGCAAGGCGGCGATCAGCGAGGTGGCCAGCTCCGGCAGCGAGGTGCATACCGCCACCACGGTCAGGCCGATCACCCGCTCCGACAGGCCCAGGTCGACGGCCACTTCCACTGCTGCCTCCAGCAACAGGTGCCCGGCCAGGCTCAGCAGGCCCAGGCCGGTGAGCATCAGTGCCAGGGTGCCGAACCAGAAGCCGACGCCACGCTGCGGCCGCGGGCCGGGGGCGGGGTAGGTGCGTGCGTGGTGGCGTGACTGGTGCCACAGGATGGCCAGGTAGGCAACCAGCCCGAGCAGCAGCAGGGCGCCTTCGAGGCGGCCGATGCGTTCGTCCAGGGCCAGCAGGTACACCAGCAGGCTGGCGCCGATCATCAGCGGGATGTCCAGGCGTACCAGTTGCCGCGAAACGCGCAGGGGGATGATCAGAGCGGCCAGGCCCAGGGTGACCAGCACGTTGAAGATGTTGCTGCCGATCACGCTGCCCACCGCCACGTCGGGTGCGCCGGTGTAGGCCGCCTGCAGGCTCACGGTCAGTTGCGGGGCGCTGCTGCCGAAGGCCACCAGGCTCAGGCCGATGATCAGCGGACGCACCTGCAGGCTGGCGGCCAGGCGCAGGGCGGCGCGCACCAGCAGTTCGGCGCCGGTGATCAGCAGCAGCAGGCCCAGGGCCAGTTGCAGCAGGCTGAAGGTGGGTAAAGCGGCCAGGTCGAAAATGGTCGTGCTCCGAAGCAGGGTCAGTTGCTGAGACTTTGTACCCGTACCCGCGCGGTTCCGCTACGGAGCATGCCCAGTTGGTCGGCGGCGGCGCGTGACAGGTCGATGAGTCGACCCCGGGTATGCGGGCCGCGGTCGTTGATGCGTACCACGACGCGGCGGTCGTTGGCGAGGTTGGTGACCTGCACGCGGGTGCCGAAGGGCAGGCTGCGATGGGCGGCGGTCAGGCCGTGCTGGTCGAAGGGTTCGCCACTGGCGGTGCGTTTGCCGTGATGGCGGGAACCGTAATAGGAGGCGGTGCCGGTCTGGTCGTAACCGCGGGGGTCGAGGGTGTGGCTGGCACAGCCGGCGAGCAGGGTGAAAAGCGCGAGCAGTGCGCTGAGGGGACGCCACATGTATCCGGTTACTCCGTGGTGTGGCCTTCGCCGGCAACGCCGGCTCCTGCAGGGATTGGTGCGTCCTTGTAGGAGCCGGCGTTGCCGGCGAATGCAGGCGACGCGGTTCAGCCTTCGAGCTTGCTCTTGAGCAATTGGTTCACCTGTTGCGGGTTGGCCTTGCCCTTGGACGCCTTCATCGCCTGGCCGACGAAGAAGCCGAACATCTTGCCGCGCTTGGCCTCGTCCGCCGCGCGGTACTGCTCGACCTGCTCGGCGTTGGCCGCCAGCACTTCGTCCAGCACCTTCTCGATCGCGCCGGTGTCGGTCACCTGTTTCAGGCCTTCGGCCTCGATGATCTGGTCGGCATCGCCTTCACCGGCGGCCATCTTCTCGAACACCACCTTGGCGATCTTGCCGCTGATGGTGTTGTCCAGAATGCGCTGCAGCATGCCGCCCAGTTGCGCGGCGCTGACCGGCGCCTGGTCGATCTCCAGGCCCAGCTTGTTCAGCAGGCTGCCCAGCTCGACCATGACCCAGTTGGCCGCGAGCTTGGCATCGCCGCACACACCGACCACCTGCTCGAAGTAGTCGGCCTGCTCGCGGCTGGAGGCCAGCACGTTGGCGTCGTAGGCCGACAGGCCGAACTGGCTCTGGAAGCGCTCGCGCTTCTGCGGCGGCAGTTCGGGCAGGGTGGCGCGGATGGCGTCGAGGAACGCCGGCTCGATGACCACCGGCAGCAGGTCCGGGTCGGGGAAGTAACGGTAGTCGTTGGCCTCCTCCTTGCTGCGCATGGAGCGGGTCTCGTCCTTGTTCGGGTCGTACAGGCGGGTTTCCTGGATCACCCGGCCGCCATCCTCGATCAGTTCGATCTGGCGCTGCACCTCGGTGTTGATCGCCTTCTCGATGAAGCGGAACGAGTTGACGTTCTTGATCTCGCAGCGGGTGCCGAACTCGACCTGGCCCTTGGGCCGGATCGACACGTTGCAGTCGCAGCGCAGCGAGCCCTCGGCCATGTTGCCGTCGCAGATGCCCAGGTAGCGCACCAGTGCGTGGATCGCCTTGACGTAGGCCACGGCTTCCTTGGCGCTGCGCATTTCCGGCTCGGAGACGATTTCCAGCAGCGGCGTGCCGGCGCGGTTCAGGTCGATGCCGGTGGCGCCGCTGAAGTCTTCGTGCAGGCTCTTGCCGGCGTCTTCCTCCAGGTGTGCGCGGGTGATGCCGATGCGCTTGACGGTGCCGTCTTCAAGGGCGATGTCCAGGTAGCCCTTGCCGACGATCGGCAGCTCCATCTGGCTGATCTGGTAGCCCTTGGGCAGGTCGGGGTAGAAGTAGTTCTTGCGCGCGAACACGTTGTGCTCGCCGATTTCGGCGTCGATCGCCAGGCCGAACATGCAGGCCATGCGCACGGCTTCTTCGTTGAGCACCGGCAGTACGCCGGGCATGCCCAGGTCGATCAGGCTGGCCTGGGTGTTCGGCTCGGAGCCGAACGTGGTGGCGCTGCCGGAGAAAATCTTCGACTGGGTGGCGAGCTGGGTATGAATTTCCAGCCCGATCACAACTTCCCATTGCATGTGTCTGTCCCTCAGAAGCCGGTAGGTGCGCGGGTGTGCCAATCAGTCACTTGCTGATAGCGGTGCGCGACGTTGAGCAGGCGGCCTTCCTGGAAATACGGGGCCAGCAGTTGCACGCCGACCGGCAGGCCGTCGACAAAACCGGCCGGCATCGACAGGCCTGGCAGGCCGGCGAGGTTGGCGGTGATGGTGTAGACGTCTTCCAGGTAGGCGGCGACCGGGTCGCTGTTCTTGGCGCCAAGCTTCCAGGCCGGGTTGGGCGTGGTCGGGCCGAGAATCACGTCGACCTCTTCGAAGGCGGCCATGAAGTCGTTCTTGATCAGGCGGCGGATCTTCTGCGCCTGCAGGTAGTAGGCATCGTAGTAGCCGGCCGACAGCGCGTAGGCGCCGACCATGATGCGCCGCTGCACCTCGGGGCCGAAGCCTTCACCGCGCGAACGCTTGTACAGGTCGGTGAGGTCCTTGGGGTCTTCGCAGCGGTAGCCGAAGCGCACGCCGTCGAAACGCGAGAGGTTGGACGAGGCTTCGGCCGGGGCGATGACGTAGTACGCAGGGATCGCGTGCTGCATGTTCGGCAGGCTGATCTGCTTGACCACCGCGCCGAGCTTTTCCAGCTCCTTGACGCTGGCCTGGATCAGGTCGGCGATGCGCGGGTCCAGGCCGGCACCGAAGTACTCCTTCGGCAGGCCGATGCGCAGGCCCTGCAGCGAGGCGTTGAGCGGGGCGCTGTAGTCGGGCACCGGTTCGTCGATGCTGGTGGAGTCCTTGGCGTCGAAACCGGCCATGGCCTGCAGCAGCAGCGCGCAGTCTTCGGCGGTACGCGCCAGCGGGCCACCCTGGTCGAGGCTGGAGGCGTAGGCAATCATGCCCCAGCGCGACACGCGACCGTAGGTCGGCTTGAGGCCGGTGAGGTTGGTCAGCGCCGCCGGCTGGCGGATCGAACCGCCGGTGTCGGTGCCGGTGGTGGCCGGCAGCAGGCGCGCGGCCACGGCGGCGGCCGAACCGCCGGACGAACCGCCCGGCACGTGTTCGAGGTTCCACGGGTTCTTCACCGCGCCGTAGTGGCTGGATTCGTTGGCCGAACCCATGGCGAACTCGTCCATGTTGGTCTTGCCCAGGGTGACCATGCCGGCCTCGGCCAGCTTGCTGACCACGGTGGCGTCATACGGCGAGACGAAGTTGTCGAGCATCTTCGAGCCGCAGCTGGTGCGCACGCCCTGGGTGCAGAACAGGTCCTTGTGGGCGATGGGGGCGCCCAGCAGGGCGCCGGTTTCACCGCCAGCGCGGCGGGCGTCGGCGGCACGCGCCTGGTCCAGGGCCAGGTCTTCGGTGACGCTGATGAAACTGTTGATTTGCGGGTCGAGCTGCTGGATGCGCGCCAGCAGCGTGCGGGTCAGCTCTTCGGCAGAAAAGGCTTTGTCGGCGAGTCCGCGGGCGATCTCGGCCAGGGTCAGTTGATGCATGGCAGGCTCTATTCCCTTACTCGATGACTTTAGGAACCAGGTACAGGCCGCTTTCGGTCGCCGGGGCGATGGCCTGGTAGCTGTCTCTCTGGTTACTTTCTGTTACCACGTCGGCACGCAGGCGCTGACGGGCTTCAAGGGGGTGGGCCAGTGGCTCGATGCCAGTGGTGTCGACCGCTTGCATCTGGTCGACCAAACCCAGAATACTGTTCAAGGCATCGGTAGTGCGCGGAAGATCGGCTTCATTGAGGCCCAGGCGGGCCAGGTGAGCGATCTTTTCCACGTCGCAGCGTTCAAGCGCCATGGGGATCTCCAGGGGAAAACAAAAAACGGAATTGGTCCGCGAATGAGGAACATGCTGGCAGATTTACGGTCATAAGGCCGCGATTGTGTGCTGGCTTGCTCGGAAAAACTGCCAATTTAACATATTGGCGCCTTGCCCAAAATCCCCGCCGTTGTTAGAGTTTGCCGCACTTTTTTACCCACGCGTTGCCTAGGGTCACTTTCCCATGTTCAAGAAACTGCGTGGCATGTTTTCCAGCGATCTTTCCATCGACCTGGGCACTGCCAACACCCTTATTTACGTGCGTGAGCGCGGTATCGTCCTGAATGAGCCTTCGGTTGTGGCCATTCGTACTCACGGCAACCAGAAAAGTGTCGTCGCTGTCGGCACCGAGGCCAAGCGCATGCTCGGCCGTACGCCCGGCAACATCGCTGCCATTCGTCCGATGAAGGACGGCGTGATCGCCGATTTCAGCGTCTGCGAAAAGATGCTGCAGTACTTCATCAACAAGGTTCACGAAAACAGTTTTCTGCAGCCCAGCCCTCGCGTGCTGATCTGCGTTCCGTGCAAGTCGACCCAGGTAGAGCGCCGCGCCATTCGCGAGTCGGCCCTCGGTGCCGGTGCCCGTGAAGTGTTCCTGATCGAAGAGCCGATGGCCGCCGCCATCGGTGCCGGCCTGCCGGTCGAGGAAGCCCGTGGTTCGATGGTCGTCGATATTGGTGGTGGTACCACCGAAATCGCACTGATCTCCCTCAATGGTGTGGTGTACGCCGAATCCGTGCGTGTGGGTGGCGACCGTTTCGACGAGGCCATCGTCACCTACGTGCGCCGCAACTACGGCAGCCTGATCGGCGAGTCCACCGCCGAGCGTATCAAGCAGGAAATCGGTACTGCCTACCCGGGCGGCGAAGTGCGTGAAGTCGACGTACGCGGCCGCAACCTGGCCGAAGGCGTGCCACGTGCCTTCACCCTGAACTCCAACGAAGTGCTCGAAGCCCTTCAGGAATCGCTGGCGACCATCGTGCAGGCGGTCAAGAGCGCCCTGGAGCAATCGCCACCGGAGCTGGCTTCGGACATCGCCGAGCGCGGCCTGGTGCTGACCGGTGGTGGTGCGCTGCTGCGCGACCTGGACAAGCTGCTGGCCCAGGAAACCGGCCTGCCGGTGATCGTCGCCGAAGACCCGCTGACCTGTGTCGCCCGTGGCGGCGGTCGCGCGCTGGAGATGATGGACAAACACACCATGGACCTGCTCTCCAGCGAGTGATTTGCTGACCGCCCACCCCGTCCCCCGGTTTACAGGTAGCGCCCACAGTGCTACCTGTATGTGCTGGTGGCGCGTGTGGGCGTCGTTTCCATCCATCCTGCAAGCAGGCCGGTGCGTTGCCGTATGAATGACCCCCTGAATCTTCGAGGAGCGGCCTATTAAACCGCTTTTCGCCAAAGGCCCTTCGCTGGGCGTGCACCTGCTTGTGCTGGTTGTGCTGTCTATCGCCCTGATGGTGGTGGACGCCCGCTTTACCTTGCTCAAGCCGCTGCGCAGCCAGATGGCGCTGGTGCTGATGCCTTCCTATACCATCAGCGACTTCCCGCAACGCATGTGGCAGGGCGTGGCCAGCCAGTTCGGCAGCCGCACCGAGCTGATCGCCGAGAACGAGAAACTCAAGACCGAAGCCTTGCTGCTGCAAGGTCGCCTGCAGAAGCTGGCGGCCCTGACCGAGCAGAACGTGCGCCTGCGCGAGTTGCTCAACTCCTCGGCGCTGGTCAACGAGAAGGTCGAGGTGGCCGAGCTGATCGGCGTCGACCCCAACCCCTTTACCCACCGCATCCTGATCAACAAGGGCGAACGCGACGGCGTGGTGCTGGGCCAGCCGGTGCTCGACGCCCGTGGCCTGATGGGCCAGGTGGTCGAGCTGATGCCGTACACCTCGCGGGTGCTGCTGCTCACCGACACCACCCACAGCATTCCGGTGCAGGTCAACCGCAACGGCCTGCGCGCGATTGCCAGTGGCACCGGCAATCCCGAACGCCTGGAACTGCGCCACGTGGCCGACACCGCCGACATCAAGGAAGGCGACCTGCTGGTCAGTTCCGGCCTGGGCCAGCGCTTCCCGGCTGGCTACCCGGTGGCCACGGTGCGCGAGGTGATCCACGACTCCGGGCAGCCGTTCGCCATCGTGCGGGCGGTGCCGACCGCGGCGCTCAACCGTAGCCGCTACATGCTGCTGGTGTTTTCCGACAGCCGTACCCCCGAACAGCGCGCCGCCGATGCCGCGCAGGCTCAGGAAGCGGCTGATCGCCAGGCGCAGAGCCCGATCGATGGCAGCATGCCGGCTGCCGCGCCGGGCACACCTGCCGCACCCGCTGCGCCGGGCACGCCTGCGCCAACCCCTGCTCCTGCCGCCGCGCCCGCTGCCCCTGCAGCCGCACCGGCCACTTCTCGGGAGAGACACTGATGAGCAGTACCCGTAGCCGCAACGGTTGGGTGGTCTGGTTGACCTTCCTGATCGGCCTGCTGCTGAGCGTGTGGCCCACGCTGCCGTTCATGGAGATTTTCCGTCCGCTGTGGCTGGCCCTGCTGCTGGCCTTCTGGACGCTGCACCTGCCGCACAAGGTCGGCATGACCACCGCATTCGTGCTGGGGCTTGCCGAGGACGTGCTGTACGGCACGCTGCTGGGGCAGAACGCCCTGGTACTGGTGCTTATCACCTTCCTGGTGCTGTCGCTGCAGCAACGCCTGCGCATGTTCCCCATGTGGCAGCAGAGCCTGGTGATTCTGGTGATCTTCGGCCTGGCCCAGCTGGTTCAGCTGTGGCTCAGCGCCCTGACCGGCAATCGCCAGCCGACCCTGGCGCTGGTGTGGCCGGCGGTGATCAGTGCGCTGTTGTGGCCCTGGATCAGCTTCGCCTTGCGCGGCCTGCGCCGACGCCTGAGTATCAACTGATTCGCGTTGCTCACCGACGCTGACACGGAGACGTCACATGACCCCGCTGTACCTGGCCTCTGGTTCGCCACGCCGACGTGAGCTGCTCTCCCAGATCGGCGTGCCGTTCACCCCGGTGGCCGCCAGCATCGATGAAACCCCTCTGGATGCCGAACCGGCTGACGCCTATGTCGAGCGCCTGGCGCGCGAGAAGGCGGCTGCCGGCCTGGCGGTGTTGCGCGCCAGCGGCGTGGAAGGGCACCTGGCGGTACTGGGCGCCGACACTGCGGTGGTGCTCGACGGGCAGATCCTCGGCAAGCCGCAGGGGCAGGCCGACGCCCTGGCCATGCTGGCCGCATTGTCCGGACGCGAGCACGACGTGCTGACGGCAGTGGCGGTGACCGATGGCGAGCGCTGCCTGAGCGTGAACGTTGCCAGCCGCGTCAGCCTGCGCCCCATCAGCCCCGAACAGGCCCTGGCCTACTGGGCCAGCGGCGAGCCGCAGGACAAGGCCGGCAGCTACGCGATCCAGGGCCTGGCGGCAATTTTCGTCAAGGCGCTGCAGGGCAGCTACTCGGCGGTGGTCGGCTTGCCGTTGAGCGAAACCGCCGAGCTGCTGGAGCAATTTGCCATTCCCTGCTGGCAAGGCCTGCCGCCCCGTTGAGCGAGGAACTGCCCGTACCCCTTTAATTGCTCGCCAGCGACCGCCGGGCAATCCATCATTAGCTGAAGACCTTTGACGAGAGCCTGCCATGAGTGAAGAGATTCTGATCAATATCACGCCGATGGAATCACGCGTGGCGGTGGTGGAGAACGGTGTTCTTCAAGAGGTGCACGTCGAGCGCACCCAGCGGCGGGGCATCGTCGGCAACATCTACAAGGGCAAGGTGGTGCGGGTGCTGCCCGGCATGCAGGCAGCGTTCGTCGACATCGGCCTGGAGCGCGCGGCGTTCATCCACGCCTCGGAAATCTCCCAGCGCGAAGGCGCCAGTGTCGAGACCATCAGTGCCCTGGTGCACGAAGGCCAGAGCCTGGTGGTGCAGGTGACCAAGGACCCGATCGGCTCCAAGGGCGCACGCCTGACTACCCAGCTGTCGATCCCGTCGCGCTATCTGGTGTACATGCCGCGTACCAGCCATGTGGGCATCTCGCTGAAGATCGAGGACGAAGGCGAACGCGAGCGGCTCAAGCAGGTGGTCACCGACTGCATCGCCCAGGAAAACATCCAGGACGCCGGCGGGTTCATCCTGCGCACCGCGGCCGAGGGCGCCGGCGCTGACGAGATCGTCATGGACATCCGCTACCTGCGTCGCTTGTGGGACCAGATCGGCGCCCAGATCAAGACCGTTGGCGCACCCACCGAAATCTACGAAGACCTGGGCCTGGCCCTGCGTACCCTGCGCGACCTGGTCAACCCCAAGATCGAGAAGATCCGCATCGATTCACGGGAAACCTTCCAGAAGACCACGCAGTTCGTCGCCGAGCTGATGCCGGAAATCGCCGACCGCCTGGAGCACTACCCGGGGGAGCGGCCGATCTTCGACCTGTATGGCGTTGAGGACGAGATCCAGCGTGCGCTGGAGCGCAAGGTGCCGCTCAAGTCCGGTGGCTACCTGGTGGTCGACCCGGCCGAGGCTATGACCACCATCGACGTCAACACCGGGGCCTTCGTCGGCCACCGCAACCTCGAAGAGACCATCTTCAAGACCAACCTGGAGGCTGCCACGGCGATTGCCCGCCAACTGCGCCTGCGCAACATCGGCGGCATCATCATCATCGACTTCATCGACATGGAAGACGAAGAGCACCAGCGCCAGGTACTGCGTACCCTGGAAAAACAGCTGGAACGTGATCACGCCAAGACCAACATCATCGGCATCACCGAGCTGGGGCTGGTGCAGATGACCCGCAAGCGCACCCGCGAAAGCCTTGAACAGGTGCTATGCGAACCATGCGCCAGTTGCCAGGGCCGCGGCAAGCTAAAGACCCCTGAGACCATCTGTTACGAAATTTTCCGCGAGATCCTGCGCGAGGCCCGCGCCTACCAGGCCGAAGGCTACCGGGTGCTGGCCAACCAGAAGGTGGTGGACCGCCTGCTCGACGAGGAATCGGGCAACGTGGCGGAGCTGGAGGCATTCATCGGGCGAACCATCCGCTTCCAGGTGGAGTCCATGTATTCCCAGGAACAATACGATGTGGTGCTGCTCTGACTCGCGTTGAAACCTACCCTGCGCTGGAAAACTGCGCGTACCGGGCCATAGTTAACGGACCACACGGGGAGCCCTTGCCATGGAGCGTCTGATCCGCGTTCTGGGCATCTTGACCCGTTGGGGGCTTGGCCTGTGCGCCTTGCTTGCCGTGCTGGTGGCGTTGTACGTCAGCCTTGGCCGCGAGCTGGTGCCACTGGTTGCCGAGTACCGCGCCGAGGTGGAGCAGAAGGCCGAGGCCGCACTGGGCATGCCGGTGCATATCGGTGCCCTGGAAGGCCGCTGGAGCGGTCTTGCGCCGGTGTTGCGCGTGCGCGACGTGCAGCTGGGCGAAGGCGCCGGCGCCTTGCGCCTGGACGAGGTCAAGGTGGTGCCCGACCTGTGGGCCAGCCTGATGCAGCGCCAGGTCCGCCTGGCCCAGGTCGAACTGGGCGGCCTGCAACTGAACCTGCACGAAGATGAAAACGGTCACTGGAGCCTCAAGGGGCTGCCGGTGCAGGACGATCAGCCACTGGATGTACAGCAGTTGCTCGAACGCAGCCAGGTGGTGGCGAAGGTGTCGGTGCTCGACAGCCAGGTGACCCTGGAGCCGTTCGCGCATGAGCCGATGACCCTGACCTATGTGAGCCTCGGGCTGCAGACCGGCAGCGTGCGCCAGCGCCTGGATGCGCGCCTGACCCTGCCCGACGGCCAGCCGATGAGCCTGAGCCTGCGCAGCCGCGTGCGCGCCGACCAGTGGCGCGACGGTGCGGTGGATGCCTACCTCAGCCTGCCACAGAGCGACTGGGCCAAATGGGTGCCGGCGCGGCTGCTGGGCCCGTACACGGCCAGCGAACTGCGTGCCGGTGGCGAGGCCTGGGTAGGGTGGGGCAAAGGCCAGTTGCAGACCGCGACGCTGCGCCTCAACGCGCCCCAGCTCAAGGGTGCGCATGCCGGTCGCAAGGCGGTAAAGGTCGAGAACCTGGCGCTCAATGCCTGGTTCAGGCGTAGCGACAAGGGCTTTGACGTGGTGCTCGATTCCCTGGCCATGAGCCTGGGCGACACCCGCTGGGAATCCCACGTTCAACTCAGGCAGAGCGCCGCCACCGAGCCGGCCGATGAAGTGTGGGCGATCCAGGCCGACCGCCTCGACCTGACCCCGCTGACCCCGCTGATCCAGGCGCTCGCGCCGCTACCGGAGGCGGGCATGGCCGTGGTCGAGGGCCTCAAGGTCACAGGCGGCCTGCGCAATGTGCGCCTGGACGTGCGGCCCAGGGCCGAAGGCGATCAGCGCCTGAGCTTTGCAGCCAACCTGGACCGCGTCGGCTTCAACGCCTACCACGGCGCCCCCGCTGCCGGGAATGTCAGCGGCAGCATCAGCGGCGACCTGGGCCAGGGCGAGCTGCGCCTGGACACCGACAAGTTCATGCTGCACCTAACGCCGATCTTCGCCGACCCCTGGCATTACCTGAAGGCCAATGCACGCCTGACCTGGCGACTGGACTCCGAGGGTTTCACCCTGGTTGCGCCGTACCTTAAGGTACTGGGTGACGAGGGCAGGATTGCCGGCGACTTCCTGATCCGGCTGCTGTTCGACGATGCACGCGAAGACTACATGGACCTGCGTGTGGGCCTGGTCGACGGCGATGGCCGCTACACCGCCAAGTACCTGCCCGAAGTGCTCAGCCCTGCGCTGGACCACTGGTTGCGCACCGCAATCCTCAAGGGCGCGGTGGATGAAGGCTACTTCCAGTACCAGGGCTCGCTGCACCACGGCGCGACCCCCGAGTCGCGCAGCATCAGCCTGTTCTTCAAGGTGCATGACGCCGAGTTGGACTTCCAGCCCGGCTGGCCCCACGTGAGCAAGGTCGATGGCGACGTGTTCATCGAGGACACCGGTGTGCGGGTCAAGGCGCGCAGCGGCCAGTTGCTCGGCACCCGGGTGCGCAATGTGGACGTGAACATTCCCCATGTGAACGAAGGCGAGCATACCCACCTGTACCTGGACGGAGAGTTCGACGGGCGCCTGGCCGACGGGGTGAAGATCCTGCAGGACGCGCCGATCGGTACCGGCCCGACCTTCGCCGGCTGGGAAGGCGAGGGCCCGCTGCAGGGCAAGCTCAAGCTCGATATCCCCCTGGAGCACGGCCAGCAGCCCAAGGTGCTGGTGGACTTCAGCACCGAACAGGCGCGCCTGAAGCTGAGTGAACCGCCGCTGGAGCTGAGCCAGTTGAACGGCACTTTCCGCTTCGACTTCGACAAGGGGCTCAGCGGCCAGAACATCACCGCGCGCGCCTTCGACAAGCCCATCAGCGCACAGATCTTTGCCGAGGGGCAGCCTGGGCAACTGCAGACCCGTATCGCCGCCAAGGGCCAGATCGCCTTGAAGGCGCTGACCGACTGGCTGAAATTCACCCAGCCCTTGCCAGCCTCCGGAGAAATCCCCTACCAGTTGCAGGTCAGTGTCGGCAGCCGCGAAAACCAGCTGAGCATCGACTCTACCCTCAAGGGCCTGAAAGTGGACCTGCCGGCGCCGTTCGGCAAGGCGGTCAGCGAAACCCGGGCCACGCAGTTCAAGATGAACCTGCAAGGGCCGCAACAGCGCTTCGATGTGGCCTACGCCGACGTCGCCAGGCTGGCCTATGCCGCGCCTGCCGGCAAGCTCGGCCAGGGGCGCGGTGAGCTGCTGCTGGGCAACGGCACGGCGCAACTGCCGGCCGGTCAGGGCCTGCGGGTGCGTGGCCGGCTCGCCCAGTTGGACATTGAGCCCTGGCAGAAGCAGTTCGAGCAGATGGCCGGTGACGATCCGGGCGGCAATGCCCGGCAGGTGCTCAACAGCGTGGACGTGAGCATCGGCCAGCTCAAGGGCTTTGGCCAGACCCTCAACCAGGCAGTGGTACGCCTGGACCGCGGGAGCAACTTCTGGAACCTGCGCCTGGACAGCAAGGAGGTCATCGGCACGGCCCGCCTGCCCGATGCCAAGGGCGCCCCGATCGTGATCAACCTGCCGACCCTCCACCTGCCGCCGTCCGACCCGGCCGACGCCAGCGCAGTGGACGGACCGGACCCGCTGGCCGATGTCGACCCGCGCAAGATCCCGGCGATCGACCTGAGCATCGGCAGGCTGTTCCTTGGCGATGATCTGCTCGGCAGCGTCGCGCTGAAAACCCGTCCCACCTCCAAGGGCGTGGCCCTGAACGACCTGGACCTGAACCTCAAGGGCCTGGCGATCGATGGCACCGCCACCTGGGAAGGCACGCCGGGGCGCAGCGACAGCTGGTACAAGGGGCGCCTGGAAGGCAAGAACCTGGCCGATGTGCTGACCGCCTGGGGCTTCGCGCCGACGGTGACCAGCCGCGACTTCCGCCTGGACGTGGACGGACGCTGGCAGGGGTCGCCGGCCTGGGTCAGCCTCAAGCACTTCTCCGGCAACCTCGATGCCTTGCTGCGCAAGGGGCAGTTCGTCGAAGTGGAAGGCGGGGCGCAGGCCTTGCGCGTGTTCGGCCTGCTCAATTTCAACTCGATCGGCCGGCGTCTGCGCCTGGACTTCTCCGACCTGCTCGACAAGGGCCTGAGCTACGACCGGGTCAAGGGCCTGCTGGTGGCAAGCGAGGGGGTGTATGTGACGCGCGAGCCGATCACCCTGACCGGCCCGTCCAGCAACCTCGAGCTCGATGGCACCCTGGACATGGTTCGGGACCGGGTCGATGCGACCTTGCAGGTGACCTTGCCGGTGACCAACAACCTGCCCCTGGCGGCGCTGATCGTGGGCGCGCCAGCGGTGGGCGGGGCGCTGTTCCTGGTGGACCGGCTGCTGGGGGATCGGGTGGCGCGCTATGCCAGTGTGCATTACCGCGTCGAGGGCCCGTGGAAAGAGCCTAAGATTAGCTTTATCAAACCTTTCGAGAAGTCGCGCTAGAACATGGACATGACGTCAGCGGTTATTCAGATGGTCAGCCAGGACGATGTGCCGGGCAACCTGGCGCGGGCCCGTGCCCTGCTGGAGCGGGCTGCCGAAGGGGGCGCGCGGCTGGCGGTGCTGCCGGAAAACTTCGCTGCCATGGGCCGGCGCGACAGTGCCGCCATCGGCCGGGCCGAGGCGCTGGGGGAGGGGCCGATCCTGCCCTGGTTGAAACAGGCCGCCCGCGACCTCAGGTTATGGATTGTAGCGGGCACCTTGCCGCTGCCGCCGCTCGACCGGCCCGAGGCCAAAGCCCATGCCTGCTCCCTGCTGGTCGACGAGCACGGCGAGCAGGTGGCCCGCTACGACAAGTTGCATCTGTTCGATGTGGATGTGGCCGACAACCGTGGCCGCTACCGCGAGTCGGACGATTATGCCCACGGCGCGCGGGTGGTGGTGGCCGATACCCCGGTGGGGCGCCTGGGCCTGAGCGTGTGCTACGACCTGCGCTTTCCCGAGCTGTACAGCGCGCTGCGTGCGGCCGGGGCCGAACTGATCAGTGCACCGGCAGCCTTTACTGCAGTAACCGGTGCGGCCCATTGGGACGTGCTGATTCGCGCCAGGGCCATAGAGACACAGTGTTACGTATTGGCGGCCGCCCAGGGCGGCACGCACCCGGGGCCACGGGAAACCCATGGCCATGCCGCCATCGTCGACCCCTGGGGGCGTATCGTTGCCCAGCAGGCCAGCGGTGAAGCGGTGCTGCTGGCGCCCCGCGACAGTAGCGAACAGGCGTCCATTCGGGCGCGAATGCCGGTGGCCTCGCACCGGCGCTTTTTTTCGCAGGACGCATTGCGGCCTGCGCACACCTCGGAGTGACTATGAGCGAGTTGTTATCCACTGTCAGCGATCACCTGCTGGCGCCGGGCGGCCTGACCCTCGACAGCCTGCAATCGGTGCTGGGCGAGTTGGCCGGGCCGGGAATCGACGCCGCCGACCTGTACTTCCAGGGCCAGATTTCAGAGTCCTGGGCGCTTGAAGACGGCATCGTCAAGGAAGGCAGCTTCAACCTCGACCAGGGGGTCGGGGTACGCGCCCAGTCTGGTGAAAAGACCGGCTTTGCCTACAGCAACGCGATCAACCTCGAAGCCCTGACTTCCGCTGCACGCGCCGCGCGCTCCATTTCCCGCGCCGGCCAGAATGGCAGCGTGCAGGCCTTCAAGAGCCAGGACGTGACCGCGCTGTATGCGCCGGGCAACCCGCTGGATGTGCTCAGCCGCGCCGAGAAGGTCGAGCTGCTCAAGCGTGTCGACGTGGCCACGCGTGCCCTGGACCCGCGCATCCAGCAGGTCAGCGTGAGCATGGCCGGGGTGTGGGAGCGCATTCTGGTGGCCGCTGCCGATGGCAGCCTGGCGGCCGACGTGCGGCCGCTGGTGCGCTTCAACGTCAGTGTGATCGTCGAGCAGAATGGCCGTCGCGAACGTGGCGGGCATGGCGGCGGCGGGCGCACCGACTACCGCTACTTCACCGACGAGCGGGTGATGGGTTTTGCCCGCGAGGCGCTGCGCCAGGCACTGGTCAACCTCGAGGCCATTCCGGCACCGGCCGGCACCTTGCCGGTGGTGATGGGCGCCGGGTGGTCCGGTGTGCTGCTGCACGAGGCGGTCGGGCATGGCCTGGAGGGCGATTTCAACCGCAAGGGCAGCTCGGCCTACAGTGGCCACCTGGGCGAGAAGGTCGCGTCCAGCCTGTGCACCATCGTCGACGACGGCACCCTCGAAGGGCGCCGCGGTTCGTTGAGCGTCGATGACGAAGGCACTCCGACCGAATGCACCACACTGATCGAGAACGGCATTCTCAAGGGCTACATGCAGGACAAGCTCAATGCCCGCCTGATGGGCATGGCAGTCACCGGCAACGGGCGGCGCGAGTCGTATGCGCACCTGCCGATGCCACGCATGACCAACACCTACATGCGCGCCGGCGAAAGCGACCCGGCGGAGATCATCGCCTCGGTCAAGCGTGGCATCTACTGCGCCAACCTCGGCGGTGGCCAGGTGGACATCACCAGCGGCAAGTTCGTGTTCTCCACCAGCGAGGCTTACCTGATCGAAGACGGCAAGATCACCGCGCCGGTCAAGGGTGCGACGCTGATCGGCAACGGCCCCGAGGCCATGAGCCGGGTGTCGATGGTCGGCAACGACCTGTCGCTGGACAGTGGTGTGGGCACCTGTGGCAAGGATGGGCAGTCGGTGCCGGTGGGCGTTGGCCAGCCGACCCTGAAGATCGATGCGATCACCGTGGGTGGCACGGGCGCATGAGCATGAAACCGGGCGGGCAGGGTGCCTGCCCGGTGGCGAGAATCAGCGCAGGCCGCGCTGGATTTCGTCGAGGTCGCGGATGTACTTGAAGATCTTGCGGCTGGCGGTGGGCGCCTTGTTGCGCGCCAGCTCGTGCTGGGCCTGGCGGATCAGCGAGCGCAGCTGCTGGCGATCGGCGTCCGGGTACTCCTGGACGAACTTCTCCAGTACGTCGTCGGTGCCGCCGATCAGCCGGTCGCGCCAGCGTTCGAGGTTGTGGAAGCGTTCGTTGTACTGGCGCGAAGAGGCGTCGAGCTGGTCGAGCAGCGCGAGGATCGCGTCGATGTCCTGGTCGCGCATCAGCTTGCCGATGAACGACTTGTGACGGCGCTTGGCTTCGTTCGCGGTGTGCCGCTTGTGCTCTTCCAGGGCCGCGCGCAGTTCGTCGGTCAAGGGCAGTTTGGCCAGGATATCGGGCTTGAGCGTGGTAAGGCGCTCGCCCATATCAACCAGCGCCTGCATCTCGCGCTTGATTTGGGTTTTGCTTTTTTCGCCGTCGAAGGCGGTGTCGTAAGAATCAACCATGGGGGCAGTCCGCTGAGAATCGCCGCCATGATAACCAGTCGGGGGCCGCTTGTCCGGTCCGGTCGTAGATTGACCCGAGCCGAACGCAGAATTTGAGTGGAGAAAACCATGAGTGCAGTCCAGAGCGTAGGTCCGCAGGCCCTGCCGGCGTTGCAGGAACAGGTCGAACAGATCATCGCCGAAGCCCGGCGCCAGGGCGCCAGCGCCTGCGAAGTGGCCGTATCGCTGGAGCAGGGGTTGTCGACCTCGGTGCGCCAGCGCGAGGTGGAGACGGTGGAGTTCAACCGCGACCAGGGCTTCGGCATCACCCTGTATGTGGGCCAGCGCAAGGGCTCGGCAAGCACCTCGGCCAGTGGCAGCGATGCCATCCGCGAAACCGTGGCGGCGGCCCTGGCCATTGCCAAGCACACCTCCGAGGACGAATGCTCGGGCCTGGCCGACCCTGCCCTGATGGCCCGTGACCTGCAGGATTTCGACCTCTATCACGCCTGGGACATCACCCCCGAGCAGGCCATCGAAAAGGCCCTGGCCTGCGAAGCCGCGGCGTTCGACACCGATGCCCGCATCAAGAACGCCGATGGCACCACACTCAGCACCCACCAGGGATGCCGGGTGTACGGCAACAGCCACGGCTTCATCGGTGGCTACGCCTCCACCCGCCACAGCCTGAGCTGCGTGATGATCGCCGAAGGTGACGGGCAGATGCAGCGTGACTACTGGTATGACGTGAACCGCCAGGGCGAGCTGCTGGCCGATCCGCAGAGCATCGGGCGTCGCGCGGCGCAGCGTGCGGCGGCGCGCCTGGGCGCACGTCCGGTGTCGACCTGCGAGGTACCGGTGCTGTTCTCGGCGGAGCTGGCCGGCGGGTTGTTCGGCAGTTTCCTGTCGGCGATTTCCGGCGGCAACCTGTACCGCAAGTCGTCGTTTCTGGAAGGCTGCATGGGCCAGCGCCTGTTCCCCAGCTGGCTGACCCTGGACGAGCGGCCGCACCTGCAGCGTGCCCTGGGCAGTGCCTCGTTCGATGGGGACGGCCTGGCGACCTATGCCAAGCCGTTCGTCGAAAATGGCGAGCTGGTGTCGTATGTGCTGAGCACCTATTCCGGACGCAAGCTGGGGCTGCCAAGCACCGCCAACGCCGGTGGCGTGCACAACCTGTTCGTGACGCATGGGGTCGAAGATCAGGCTGCATTGCTGCGCCGCATGGGGCGCGGGTTACTGGTGACCGAGCTGATGGGGCATGGCTTGAACATGGTGACCGGTGACTATTCGCGCGGGGCAGCGGGGTACTGGGTGGAGAACGGCGAGATCCAGTTTGCGGTTCAGGAAGTCACGATTGCCGGCAACATGAAGGACATGTTCCAGCAGATTGTCGCTATCGGCAACGATCTTGAAACCCGTAGCAATATTCACACAGGCTCGGTGCTGATCGAGCGCATGACGGTCGCCGGCAGCTGACACTGCCGGCCTGTGCGCGGTCCCCGTAGGCGCCGGCGTTGCCGGCGAAGGGGCCACCTCAGGTTACACATCGAAGCCCGGCCCCGTGCCGGGCTTTTTGCTTTTCGCCTTTAGTCGCACTTGAACTGATTCTGATTATCACTTAATAATGACTATCATTATCTAGGCGATGATGTTCATGAGACCTGTCCTTCACGAATTGCCCTACCTCGAAAACTGGCGCTGGCTGAGCCGGCGAATTCGCTGTGCCCTCGAGCCCGACGAGCCGCGCCTGATCGAACACTACCTGGCCGAAGGTCGCTACCTGGTCTGCTGCACCGAGACCTCGGCCTGGACCGTTGCCTTGACTTCCTTCCGCCTGCTGCTCGACACCGCGTGCGACCGCATGCTGCCGTGGCATTGGCGCTGCTTGTGCCTGGACCAGGCCTGGAAGCCGCTGCTGCAGCTGCGCAAGCTCGACGGCGGCGAGCACGGCCAGCGCTGGCAGCCCTTCGCCCTGCAACTGGCGAACTGCACGCTGCTGCCTTCGATTTCTTTCGCTGAACTGATGCAAGGACTTGATGATGAGTAATACCCGTATCGAGCGTGACAGCATGGGTGAGCTGCAGGTGCCGGCCGAGGCCCTGTATGGCGCCCAGACCCAGCGCGCGGTGAACAACTTCCCGATCAGCCAGCAGCGCATGCCGACCCAGTTCATCCGGGCCCTGCTGCTGGCCAAGGCCGCCGCCGCCAAGGCCAACGTCGAGCTGGAGCAGATCAGCCAGGCACAGGGCGCTGCCATCGTCACCGCCGTGGAACAGTTGCTGGCTGGCGATTTCATGCAGCACTTCCCGGTCGACGTGTACCAGACCGGCTCCGGCACCAGCTCCAACATGAATGCCAACGAGGTGATCGCGACCCTGGCCAGCCGTGTGCTGGGCGACACGGTAAACCCCAATGACCATGTCAACTGCGGCCAGAGCAGCAACGACATCATCCCCACCACCATCCACGTGAGCGCCGCGCTGGCCCTGCACGAACAACTGCTGCCGGCGCTCAAGCACCTGGTGCAGGTGATCGAGCACAAGGCCGAGCAGGTGCACCCGTTCATCAAGACCGGTCGCACCCACCTGATGGACGCCATGCCCGTGCGCATGAGCCAGGTGCTGGGCGGCTGGGCGGCACAGGTCAAGGCGGGCATCGGTCACCTGAACGACACCCTGCCAAGCCTGCAGGCCCTGGCCCAGGGCGGCACTGCGGTGGGCACCGGGATCAACGCCCACCCCGCGTTCGCCGCGCGCTTCAGCCAGCAACTGAGCGGCCTGACCGGGGTGCAGTTCGTGCCGGGGGAAAACCTGTTTGCCCTGATCGGCTCGCAAGACACCGCCGTGGCTGTTTCCGGCCAGCTCAAGGCCACCGCCGTGGCCCTGATGAAGATCGCCAACGACCTGCGCTGGATGAACTCCGGCCCGCTTGCCGGGCTGGGCGAGATCGAGCTTGAAGGGCTGCAGCCCGGCTCCTCGATCATGCCGGGCAAGGTCAACCCGGTGATTCCGGAAGCCACCGCCATGGTGGCCGCGCAGGTCATCGGCAACGATGCGGCCATCGCCGTTGCGGGCCAGTCGGGCAACTTCGAGCTGAACGTGATGCTGCCGATCATTGCGCAGAACCTGCTGGGCAGCATCGAGCTGATGGCCAATGTGAGCCGTCTGCTGGCCGACAAGGCCATCGCCACCTTCAAGGTCAACGAACCCAAGCTCAAGGAAGCCCTGGCGCGCAACCCGATCCTGGTGACCGCGCTGAACCCGATCATCGGCTACCAGAAGGCTGCCGAAATCGCCAAGACCGCCTACAAGCAGGGGCGCCCGATCATCGAGGTTGCGCTGGAACACACCGACCTGCCGCGCAGCCAGCTGGAAGTCCTGCTCGACCCTGAAAAACTCACGGCCGGCGGTATCTGACACCGCCCACCGCTTCGGAGGTTTCTGTCATGCAGCATTGGAAACGCACCACTGAAATAGCCAACCGCCTGTTCCAACAGGGCGATCTGGTGGATGCCCGCGAGTTGTACTTGCAGGCCCTGGCCTTGGCCCAGGTGTTGTTCGAGCGCTGGCAGGACGCCGACGAGGCGGTGGCCGCCTGTGTGATTTCGCACCACAACCTGGCCGACCTGCATTTGCGCCTCAAGCAGCCGCAGGAGAGCGCCGAGTACCTGTGCGCCATCCACCAGCGCCTGTTGCAGGCCAGCCAGGATCAGCGCCTTTCGCCGTTGCTGCGCGATGCGGCGCTGCGCCAGAGCAGCAAGACCTACACCGAACTACTCAATTTCATCAGCGAGTATGGCCAGTACCCCCGTACCGAACGCCTGCTCTACCGCCAGGGGGCGCAGCCGGCGCTGTTTGCCGGCCAGGAACAACTACAGCCCCCAGCCCTTCATTATGGAACCCACTGATATGCCGCATACCTTGCCTGCATTGCCGTACGCCTACGATGCGCTGGAACCGCACATCGACACCCAGACCATGCAGATTCACCACAGCAAGCACCACCAGACCTACATCAACAACCTCAATGCCGCCATCGAGGGCACCGAATACGCCGAGTGGCCGATCGAGCAACTGGTCGCCAGCGTCACGAGCCTGCCGCAGAATCTGCAGGCCGCAGTGATCAACCAGGGCGGCGGGCATGCCAACCACAGTCTGTTCTGGATGGTGATGGCGCCCGGCGGCGGCGGTCAGCCCCACGGCGCGGTGGGCGAGGCGATCGATGACCAGCTGGGCGGTTTCGAGGCATTCAAGGATGCGTTCACCAAGGCTGCGCTGACCCGCTTCGGCAGTGGCTGGGCGTGGCTGAGCGTAACGCCGCAGAAAACCCTGGTGGTAGAGAGCAGCGGCAACCAGGACAGCCCGCTGATGAATGGCAATACGCCCATTCTTGGCCTGGACGTGTGGGAGCATGCCTACTACCTGCTGTACCAGAACCGTCGCCCCGAATACATCGGCGCCTTCTACAACGTGATCAACTGGTCCGAAGTAGAGCGTCGCTACGTTGCTGCCCTGGTGTGAGTCCTAGCGGCATGCGCTCGGAGGTGATGGCCATTGGCGGTGTGCGCCTGTTCAGGTTGGCGCTGGGCACACTGCTGCTGTTGGTGGGGACGGCGTTGCTGCTGGTACAGGGCTTCGCCTGGCTGGACCTGGAACCGCGGATGTTGCGTGCGCTTGAGGGTGGGGCCATGTGTGCGCTGGGCACTGCCCTGGGCGCAGTGCCGGTGTTGGTGATTCGCAGCATGCCGGTGGCCGTGGCCGATACCCTGATGGGGTTCGGTGCAGGCGTGATGCTGGCCGCCACGGCGTTCTCGTTGATCATCCCGGGGCTGGACGCCGCACAGGCGGTCGGCTTCGGCAAATGGGGGGCAGGTGGCCTGATCAGCTTCGGCCTGCTGTTCGGTGCGTTTTGCATCTACCTGGTGGACCGCAGGGTCTCGGGCGCAACACCGGACGACCTGGTCGCCGTGCCCGGCAGGCCGGTGATTCCGGCGCGCATCTGGGTGTTCGTGATTGCCATCATTGCCCACAACATCCCCGAAGGCATGGCCATCGGGGTGTCGGCCGGTGGCGGCATGCCGGATGCCGACAGCCTGGCCATGGGTATCGCCCTGCAGGATGTGCCAGAGGGGCTGGTGATCGCGCTGGTGCTGGCTGGAGCGGGGATGGGCCGTTTCAAGGCGTTTCTGATCGGCGCGGCATCCGGGCTGGTGGAGCCACTGGCGGCGGTACTGTGCGCGTGGGTGGTGAGCGTCGCCGAACTGATGCTGCCGCTGGGCCTGGCTTTCGCTGCCGGGGCCATGTTGCTGGTGGTGACCCAGGAGATCATTCCCGAGTCACGCAGCAACGGCAATCATCGCCTGGCCAGCCTGGGGCTGTGCATCGGGTTCTGCCTGATGATGGTGATGGATACCGCGTTGTCCTGAAGCGAGAAGGCGAGGTTACTCGCCTTCGTCGAAATAGTTGTTGATCAGTTCGACCAGGCCTTGCAGCGCTTCGGCTTCCTGTTCGCCTTCGGTCTTGAGGTGGATGCTCGTGCCCTTGCCGGCGGCGAGCATCATCACGGCCATGATGCTCTTGCCATCGACCATCGACTCCGGGGTACGGCCTACACGCACCGAACACGGGTACTTGCCCGCCACGCCAACGAACTTGGCCGCTGCCCGGGCGTGCAGCCCCAGCTTGTTGATAATCTCGATTTCAATTGCGGGCATCGCGGGCGGGATCCTGAGGGCTAGAGGTCGCGGTGGCGAACCTGGACGTTCTTCAATGTTTGTTGCAGCACCTGGCCCAGGCGTTCGGTGATGTACACCGAGCGATGATGACCGCCGGTGCAGCCGATGGCGATGGTGACATAGGCCCGGTTGCTGGCGGCGAACCGTGGCAGCCACTTGAGCAGGTACGACGAAATGTCCTGGAACATCTCCTCGACGTCCGGTTGCGCGGCCAGGTAGTCGATGACCGGTTGCTCCAACCCCGAATGATCCCGCAGCTCGGGCTTCCAATAGGGGTTGGGCAGGCAGCGCACATCGAACACCAGGTCGGCGTCGACCGGCATGCCACGCTTGAAGCCGAACGACTCCACCAGAAACGCCGTGCCAGGCTCGGGCTGGTTGAGCAGGCGCAGCTTGATCGAGTCGCGCAGCTGGTACAGGTTGAGGTTGGTGGTGTCGATCTTGAGGTCGGCCAGGTCGGCGATCGGCCCCAGCAGGTCGCTCTCTACCCGGATGGCTTCGGCCAGGGAGCGTTGCGTGTTGGTCAGCGGGTGGCGTCGGCGCGTCTCCGAGAAGCGCTTGAGCAGGGTTTCCTCGTCGGCGTCCAGGTACACCACATCGCAATGGATGTGCTTGCTGCGGGCATCCTCCAGCAGCTCGGGGAAGCGGCTCAGGTGGCTGGGCAGGTTGCGCGCGTCGATGGAAACGGCCACCAGCGGCTGCAGTAGCTCGGTATTGATCAGTGCGTTTTCGGCCAGTTGCGGCAACAGCCCGGCAGGCAGGTTGTCGATGCAGTAGTAGCCGTTGTCCTCAAGTACCGCGAGCGCGGTGCTCTTGCCGGAGCCGGAGCGACCGCTGACGATGATCAAGCGCATGTTCAGTGCCCGTTTTGCACGTCCAGTACGACCTGGTACAGGGATTGGCTATCGGTGGCCGCGCGCAGTTTGTCGCGCACGTCCTTGCGGTCGAGCATGCTGGCGATCTGGCGCAGCAGCTCAAGGTGCGCATCGGTGGCGGCTTCCGGGACCAGCAGCAGAAACAGCAGGTCGACGGGGGCGCCATCGATGGCGTCGAAGTCGATGGGAGCGTCCAGGTGCAGCAGGGCGCTTACCGGTTTTTCACAACCTTTCAAGCGGCAGTGCGGGATGGCGATACCATTGCCGAAGCCGGTCGAGCCCAGTTTTTCACGGGCGATCAGGCTCTCGAACACGGTTTGGGTGTCCAGCTCGGGTACTTCCTTGCCGATCAGATTGGCAATCTGTTCGAGCGCACGCTTTTTACTGCCGCCCGGCACGTTCACGAGGGAACGGCCGGGGGTCAGGATATCTTCTAGTCGGATCATGGGTGGGGGGGATCAGCGGGCCGCTGCACCTTGCAGGAGGCTTTGCTGTTTTTCCTTGTGTTTTTTCAGTTGGCGGTCGAGCTTGTCGGTAAGGGCGTCGATCGCTGCATACATGTCTTGATGTTCGGCGTTGGCAACCACTTCGCCGCCCGGGATCTGCAAGGTAGCCTCAATTTTCTGCTGAAGCTTTTCGACCTTCATGATCACCGTCACGTTGGTGATCTTGTCGAAGTGACCCTCCAGTCGTTTCAGCTTCTGCTCGACATACTCGCGCAGTGGCGGAGTGACTTCTACATGCTGTCCACTGATATTGACTTGCATACAGCTTCTCCTTTTGTTGCCGGTGCATAAGAGGCAGGTGTTGCGCCTGCCACTGAATTGCGGTGGCACATCTCAGGGGATGTCACATCAATCGCTTGCGTTCGCTCGACGGTGCAATGCCAAGGGACTCGCGGTACTTGGCGACGGTGCGACGGGCTACCTGGATGCCTTGTGCCTCCAGTAAACCAGCGATCTTGCTGTCACTCAATGGCTTTTTCTGATTTTCAGCCGCGACCAGTTTCTTGATGATCGCGCGGATCGCCGTGGACGAGCATTCGCCGCCCTCGGAGGTGCTCACGTGGCTCGAGAAAAAGTATTTCAGTTCGTAGATGCCGCGCGGGGTGTGCATGTATTTCTGCGTGGTCACCCGCGAAATGGTCGACTCGTGCATGCCCACCGCCTCGGCGATATCGTGCAGTACCAGCGGTTTCATCGCCTCGTCGCCGTGGTCGAGAAAGCCGCGCTGGTGCTCGACGATCTGCGTGGCCACCTTCATCAGCGTCTCGTTGCGGCTCTGCAGGCTCTTGATGAACCAGCGCGCCTCCTGCAACTGGTTGCGCATGAAGGTGTTGTCGGCGCTGGTGTCGGCGCGACGCACGAAACCGGCGTATTGCGGGTTGACCCGCAGGCGCGGCACGGCTTCCTGGTTCAGCTCGACCAGCCAGCGGTCGGAATCCTTGCGCACGATGACATCGGGCACCACGTATTCGGCTTCGCTGGACTCGATCTGCGAGCCGGGGCGCGGGTTGAGGCTCTGTACCAGTTCGATGACCTGGCGCAGTTCGTCTTCCTTGAGCTTCATGCGACGCATCAGCTGGCTGTAGTCGCGGCTGCCGAGCAGGTCGATGTAGTCGCTGACCAGGCGCTGCGCCTCGGCCATCCACGGCGTACGCGGCGGCAGCTGGCGCAGTTGCAGCAGCAGGCATTCGCTGAGGTTGCGGGCACCGATGCCGGCGGGCTCGAACTGCTGGATACGGTGCAGCACGGCCTCGACTTCGTCGAGTTCGATGTCCAGTTCCGGGTCGAACGACTCGCACACCTCTTCGAGGGTTTCCTCGAGATAGCCCTGGTTGTTGATGCAGTCGATCAGCGTCACGGCAATCAGCCGGTCGGTGTCGGACATCGGTGCCAGGTTGAGCTGCCACAGCAGGTGGCTCTGCAGGCTCTCGCCGGCGGAGGTGCGGGTGGTGAAGTCCCACTCGTCATCGTCATTGCTGGGCAGGCTGCTGGCGCTGGTCTGGTAGATGTCTTCCCAGACCGTGTCGACCGGCAGTTCGTTGGGGATGCGCTCGTTCCATTCGCCTTCTTCGAGGTTGTCCACCGTGGGGGCGGACTCCTGGAAGCTGCTCTCCTGAGGTTCGACAACCGGCTTGGTCTCGGCGTTGTCGGCCATCGGGTCGCTGTTGTCGAAATCCTCGCCTTCTTCCTGGCGTTCGAGCATCGGGTTGGACTCCAGCGCCTCCTGGATTTCCTGTTGCAGGTCCAGGGTGGAGAGCTGGAGCAGTCGGATAGCCTGTTGCAACTGAGGAGTCATCGTCAGTTGCTGGCCCATTCTTAGGACGAGCGATGGTTTCATGGCTGGGGCTTAACACCTTATTCGCCGGCGCACAGGCGCCATCTACTACAAGGGCGCGAGAGGCGCCAACTTTAAGCAAATTATATGCCTGAAATCAAAGCGTTTGCCTAGAGCGCTGGAACAATTAACCCCGGGTGGAGCCATTTGCCAGCGCCCAGGCAGCGCCATGTTCAGCCATGTGCCGCAGCTTACAGGCGGAACTCGTGGCCGAGGTACACCTCTTTCACCAGGTCGTTGGCCAGGATGGTCTGTGCATCGCCTTCGGCGATCAGCTGGCCATCGTTGACGATGTAGGCGGTTTCGCAGATATCCAGGGTTTCACGGACGTTGTGGTCGGTGATCAGCACGCCGATGCCCTTGGCCTTGAGGTGGTGGATGATCTGCTTGATGTCGCCCACGGAGATCGGGTCGACACCGGCGAAAGGTTCGTCGAGCAGGATGAACTTGGGCGCGGTGGCCAGTGCCCGGGCAATCTCCACCCTGCGCCGCTCACCACCGGACAGGCTCATGCCCAGGTTGTCGCGGATGTGGCTGATGTGAAATTCCTGCAGCAGGCTTTCAAGCTCCTTGCGGCGACCATCGCGGTCGAGCTCCTTGCGGGTCTCGAGGATCGCCATGATGTTGTCGGCCACCGACAGCTTGCGAAAGATCGAGGCTTCCTGCGGCAGGTAGCCGATGCCGGCACGTGCGCGACCATGCATGGGCTGGTGGCTGACGTCCAGGTCGTCGATCAGCACGCGGCCCTGGTCGGCCTGTACCAGGCCGACGATCATGTAGAAGCAGGTGGTCTTGCCGGCGCCGTTGGGGCCGAGCAGGCCGACGATCTGGCCGCTGTCGATGGACAGGCTGACATCACGCACGACTTGCCGGCTTTTGTAGGCCTTGGCCAGGTGCTGGGCTTTGAGGGTTGCCATCTACTCGGCCTTCTTCTTCGGCTGGATCACCATGTCGATGCGCGGACGCGACTCGGTGACTTTGCCACCGCGACCAGCGGTAGCGATCTGCTTCACCGTGTCGTAGACGATTTTCTCGCCTTCGGTGGTGTTGCCTTCATTGATGACCTTGGCGCGGTCGATCAGCACGATGCGGTTCTGTGGCGCATTGTACTGAATGGTCTTGCCGTAGCCCTGCATCTTGTCCGGCTTGGCTGCGCTCTGCTGCTGCTCGAAGTAGGCCAGGTTGCCCACCGAGGTCACGACGTCGATATCGCCGGAGGCAGTGCGGGTGATGGTCACGGTGTTGCCTTTGATCATCATCGAGCCCTGGGTGATGATCACGTCACCGGTATAGGTGGCAACGCCTTTCTTGTCATCCAGTTGAGCCTGGTCAGCCTGGATACGGATAGGCTGATCACGGTCGTTCGGCAGGGCCCAGGCGCTCGCGCTTCCCAGTGCTGCGCTCAGGCTGAGCAAAAAGGGGAGGGTTTTAACGAGCCTCATACTGTCCTCTTACGTTGGACAGCAGGTTCATCCTGCCGTCTTTCAGATACGCTTTCATTCCCTTGCCCGTAGTTGTGCCACCGGCGCCGTCGATTCTAACGGCTTGCTCGGTCTGCGCATATTGCTTCTGCGGGAAGACTGTCATGCGGGTGGTGGTAATGATGGTTTCGCGGTTCTGGTCGTCGGTGCGGGCAACCCGCACGTTGTCGATCAGTTCCACTTCGGTGCCGTCCGGGTTGACCTCGCCGCGGGTGCTCTGCACGTGCCACGGGTAGGCGGTACCGCGGTACATGTTGAGGTCCGGCGTGGTCAGCAGCGTCACTTCGCTGGCCTTGAGGTGTTCGACCTTGTCGGCGGTCATCTCGTACTGCAGCTTGCCATCGGGCAGAAACTGCACGCTGTGGGCATTGATGGCGTAGTAGTCGATGGCGCTTTCGTCGACCTGCGCTGCGGGCTCGTCGAGGAACGTCTCGGGGCTGATGTTCCAGTAGCCGACCGCTGCAAACAAGGCAGCGATCACACTGAACAGCGCGATATTGCGGATCTTTTTACTGAACATGGATCGCTCTACAGGTAGTTGGCATTCGCCGCGTCCAGGTTGCCCTGGGCTTGCAGGATCAGTTCGCAGAACTCGCGGGCTGCGCCTTCGCCTCCGCGCGCAAGGGTCACGCCATGGGCGTGCTGGCGCACGAACGGAGCGGCACTGGCTACGGCCATGCCCAGGCCGACCCGGCGAATCACCGGCAGGTCTGGCAGGTCGTCGCCCAGGTAGGCAACCTGTTCATAGCTTAGGCCCAGTTGACCAAGAAGGTCGTCGAGCACCACCAGTTTATCTTCCCGGCCCTGGTACAGGTGCGGGATGCCGAGGTTCTTCGCACGACGTTCGACCACCGGCGTCTTGCGCCCGCTGATGATCGCGGTGGTCACGCCCGAGTTCATGAGCATCTTGATGCCCTGGCCGTCGAGGGTGTTGAAGGTCTTGAATTCGCTGCCGTCCTCGAGAAAGTACAGGCGACCGTCGGTCAGCACGCCGTCCACATCGAATACCGCCAGCTTGATGGCCTTGCCGCGTTGCAGCAGATCGTCGTTCATTTACATCACTCCGGCGCGCAGCAGGTCGTGCATGTTCAGGGCGCCGACCGGCTGGTCGAGCGTGTCAACCACCACCAGCGCGCTGATCTTGTGGTCTTCCATGATCTTCAGGGCCTCGGCCGCGAGCATCTCGGCGCGGGCGGTCTTGCCGTGTACGGTCATCACTTCGTCGATCAGCGTGGTGTGCACGTCGATGTTGCGATCCAGGCTGCGGCGCAGGTCGCCGTCGGTGAACACCCCGGCCAGGCGGCCGTCGCTTTCGCGCACCACGGTCATGCCCAAACCTTTGCGAGACATTTCAAGCAGGGCGTCCTTGAGCAGCGTGCCGCGCTGAACCTGGGGCAGTTCGTCACCGCCGTGCATCACGTTCTCGACCTTGAGCAGCAGGCGTCGGCCCAAGGCGCCGCCCGGGTGCGAGAAGGCGAAGTCTTCGGCGGTGAAGCCGCGCGCCTCGAGCAGGGCGATGGCCAGGGCGTCGCCGAGTACCAGCGCAGCGGTGGTCGAGGACGTCGGGGCCAGGTTCAGCGGGCAGGCCTCCTGGCCCACGCGGGCGTCCAGGTTGACCTCGGCGGCCTTGGCCAGCGGCGAGTCGGGGTTGCCGGTGAGGCTGATGAGCTTGATGCCCAGGCGCTTGATCAGTGGCAGCAGGGTCACGATTTCGTTGGTGGTGCCCGAGTTGGACAGTGCCAGGATGATGTCGTCCCGGGTGATCATGCCCATGTCGCCGTGGCTGGCCTCGGCGGGGTGAACGAAGAACGACGTGGTGCCGGTGCTGGCCAGGGTGGCGGCAATCTTGTTGCCGATGTGCCCGGATTTGCCCATGCCCACCACCACGACCCGGCCCTTGCTGGCCAGGATCAGCTCGCAGGCCTTGACGAAATCGGCGTCGATATGGGCCAGCAGGCCCTCTACCGCTTCGATCTCGAGACGGATGGTGCGCTGTGCGGATTGGATCAGGTCGGTGGATTGGCTCATGTCGTAGATCGGATTGCCTGATGAAAAGGCGGGGATTATAGCGGTAATGCGCCAAAGCCTCACCTGTGATTGCAAGGATGCTCTGCCAGAAACCTTAAGTGAGCCTTAACTTGAGCTGAACAGCCTCGGTGATGGCCTTGGGGTGGCTCTATCAGCGGTGCTATAGTTCGCCGCCTGTTCGGCCCGCTCGGAGCGTGCGTGCCTCCATGAAGGAGGTTGGCGTCTGAGTGAAAAGGCTGCATCGCAAGGAGTTTAGATGAGCGTTGATAACGCCTACGCGGTCGAATTGAAGGGCGTGACCTTCAAGCGCGGCGCGCGCAGCATCTTCAATAATGTCGACATACGCATTCCCCGCGGCAAGGTTACCGGCATCATGGGGCCTTCCGGGTGCGGCAAGACCACGCTGCTGCGTCTGATGGGCGCGCAACTGCGCCCTGCCAGCGGCGAGGTGTGGGTGGCCGGGCAAAACCTGCCGACCCTGTCGCGCAGCGACCTGTTCGACGCGCGCAAGCACATGGGCGTGCTGTTCCAGAGCGGTGCACTGTTCACCGACCTCGACGTGTTCGAGAACGTCGCCTTCCCGCTGCGGGTGCATACCCAGCTGCCCGAGGAAATGATTCGTGACATCGTGCTGATGAAGCTGCAGGCCGTGGGCTTGCGCGGCGCCATCGAACTGATGCCCGACGAACTGTCCGGCGGCATGAAGCGCCGTGTGGCGCTGGCCCGGGCGATTGCCCTGGACCCGCAGATCCTCATGTACGACGAACCTTTCGTCGGCCAGGACCCGATCGCCATGGGCGTGCTGGTACGCCTGATCCGCCTGCTCAACGATGCGCTGGGCATCACCAGCATCGTGGTTTCGCACGATCTTGCAGAAACCGCGAGCATTGCCGACTACCTGTATGTGGTGGGGGACGGCCAGGTACTGGGCCAGGGTACGCCGCAGGAGCTGATGGAGTCGGACAACCCGCGTATCCGCCAATTCATGAAAGGCGATCCGGATGGCCCGGTGCCCTTTCATTTTCCTGCGCCTGATTACCGCGCCGATCTGTTGGGGAAGCGTTGATGCGCAGAAAGTCATTGCTCGAACGTATTCGTCTGTTTGGTCGCTCCGCGATCGACGTGGTGGCCGTGCTGGGGCGCTCCTGCCTGTTCCTGCTGCATGCCCTGGTGGGGCGCGGCGGGATTGGCGGCGGGTTCCAGTTGCTGGTCAAGCAGCTGTACTCGGTCGGCGTGATGTCGCTGGCCATCATCGTCGTGTCCGGCGTGTTCATCGGCATGGTGCTGGCCCTGCAGGGCTTCAGCATCCTCACCAAGTACGGTTCGGAACAGGCGGTGGGGCAGATGGTTGCCCTGACCCTGCTGCGTGAACTGGGCCCGGTGGTGACCGCGCTGCTGTTCGCCGGGCGGGCCGGGTCGGCGCTGACGGCCGAAATCGGCAACATGAAATCCACCGAGCAGCTGTCGAGCCTGGAGATGATCGGCGTCGACCCGCTCAAGTACATCGTTGCACCGCGCCTGTGGGCCGGCTTCATCTCGCTGCCGCTGCTGGCGATGATCTTCAGCGTGGTCGGCATCTGGGGCGGGTCCTGGGTGGCGGTGGACTGGCTGGGAGTCTATGAAGGTTCCTTCTGGTCGAACATGCAGAACAGCGTTTCGTTCGTCGACGATGTACTCAACGGGGTGCTCAAGAGCCTCGTGTTTGCCTTCGTCGTCACCTGGATTGCCGTATTCCAAGGCTATGACTGTGAGCCCACTTCAGAGGGGATCAGCCGTGCCACTACCAAGACCGTGGTCTATGCCTCGCTGGCAGTCCTGGGTCTGGACTTTATTCTGACCGCCTTGATGTTTGGAGATTTCTGATGCAAAACCGCACCCTGGAAATCGGTGTCGGCCTGTTCCTCCTGGCCGGGATCCTGGCACTGCTTCTGCTGGCCCTGCGCGTCAGCGGCCTGTCCGCCAGCCCGAGCAGCGATACCTATAAACTTTACGCCTACTTCGACAATATCGCCGGTTTGACTGTCAGAGCTAAAGTGACCATGGCCGGTGTAACCATCGGCAAGGTCACGGCCATCGATCTGGACCGCGATACCTATACCGGTCGGGTGACGTTGCAGCTGGAAAAACGCGTCGACAACCTGCCGACCGATTCCACCGCCTCGATCCTGACCGCCGGGTTGCTCGGCGAGAAGTACATCGGCATCAGCGTGGGCGGTGAGGAGGCGGTGCTCAAGGAAGGTGGAACCATCCATGACACCCAGTCGGCGCTGGTACTGGAAGATCTGATTGGCAAGTTTTTGCTCAATACCGTTGGCAAAGAAGCTAAATAAGGAGTTTCCATGATTTCCATCCTGCGACGCGGCCTGTTGGTATTGCTGGCGAGCCTGCCGTTGATGGCCGTTGCGGCCACGCAATCGCCCAAAGAAGTGATCCAGACCACCACCACGCAACTGCTGTCCGACCTCAAGGCGAACAAGGAGCAGTACAAGGCCAACCCCAGCGCGTTCTACGATGCGCTCAACGCCAACCTGGGACCGGTGGTGGATGCCGATGGCATCTCCCGCAGCATCATGACGGTCAAGTACTCGCGCAAGGCTACCCCGGCCCAGATGCAGCGCTTCCAGGAAAACTTCAAGCGCAGCCTGATGCAGTTCTATGGCAACGCCCTGCTGGAATACAACAACCAGGGCATCACCGTAGGCGCCGAGAAGAAGGACGGCGACGACCGTGCCAGCGTCGACATGACGGTCAAGGGCAACAACGGCGCCGTCTACCCGGTTTCCTACACCCTGATCAAGCTCAATGGCGAGTGGAAGGTGCGTAACGTCATCGTCAACGGCATCAACATCGGCAAGCTGTTCCGTGACCAGTTCGCCGACGCCATGCAGCGCAACGGCAACGACCTGGACAAGACCATCGACGGCTGGGCCGGCGAAGTGGCCAAGGCCAAGGAAACCACCGAGCAAGCGGCCGAGAAGCAGGCCCAATGAGTGCGGCAGTCACCCTTGCCGCACCCGGCGTGCTGAGCCTGTCCGGTGTGCTGGATTACCGCACCGGCCCGGTGCTGCGCAAGCAGGGCAGGGCCCTGATTGCTGCCAGTCGCGAGCCTTCGCTGGTGCTGGACTGTTCGGCGGTGGAGCTTTCCAGCAGCGTGGGTCTGTCCCTGCTGCTGGCCTTCACCCGTGACGGGCAGGCGGCGGGCAAGACCATCGAGGTGCGCGGCATGCCCCATGGCATGCACGAAATCGCTCAGGTGTACGGGCTCGGCGAGCTGCTGGCCGGTCAATAAATACGGGTGCGCGACGGGCCCCTCTGTCAGAGTCCTCGTTTACGGGGTTCGCAGGCGAGGGGCTTTTTTGTATGATGGCCGACCCGCGCGCACAGGGCGCCGATTGAGGTTGAGCATGCAGGCCGTAGAAGTTAAGAACTTCCTTGAAGAAAAGTTGCCGGGAACCCGGGTCGAAGTTGAAGGCGAAGGCTGCAACTTCCAGCTGAACGTAATCAGTGACGAATTGGCGGCCCTGAGCCCGGTCAAACGTCAGCAGCAGATCTATGCTCACCTGAACCCGTGGATCACCGATGGCAGCATCCATGCGGTAACCATGAAATTTTTCAGCAGCGCAGCCTGGGCTGAGCGCACCTGAGCCAACTTGGCGGCGAGATTCCAATGGACAAACTGATTATCACTGGCGGCGTTCGTCTCGATGGCGAAATCCGCATTTCCGGCGCAAAGAACGCAGCGCTGCCGATTCTGGCGGCCACCCTGCTGTGCGACGGCCCGGTCACCGTCGGCAACCTGCCGCACCTGCACGACATCACCACCATGATCGAGCTGTTCGGTCGCATGGGCATCGAGCCTGTGATCGACGAGAAGCTCGCGGTGGAGATCGACCCACGCACCATCAAGACCCTGGTCGCGCCGTATGAGCTGGTGAAGACCATGCGCGCCTCGATCCTGGTGCTGGGCCCGATGGTCGCCCGTTTCGGCGAGGCCGAAGTGGCCCTGCCTGGCGGTTGCGCCATTGGCTCGCGCCCGGTCGACCTGCACATCCGCGGCCTCGAGGCGATGGGCGCGAAGATCGAAGTCGAAGGCGGCTACATCAAGGCCAAGGCGCCTGAAGGCGGCCTGCGCGGTGCGCACTTCTTCTTCGACACCGTCAGCGTGACCGGTACCGAGAACATCATGATGGCCGCTGCCCTGGCCAAGGGCCGCAGCGTGCTGCAGAACGCCGCACGCGAGCCGGAAGTGGTCGACCTGGCCAACTTCCTCAACGCCATGGGCGCCAAGGTGCAGGGTGCCGGTACCGACACCATCACCATCGACGGCGTCGAGCGCCTGGGTTCGGCGGTATACCGCGTGATGCCCGACCGAATCGAGACCGGCACCTACCTGGTGGCCGCTGCCGTGACCGGCGGTCGCGTCAAGGTCAAGGACACCGATCCGACCATCCTCGAGGCGGTACTGGAGAAGCTCAAGGAAGCCGGTGCCGAAATCACCACCGGTGAAGACTGGATCGAGCTGGACATGCACGGCAAGCGGCCAAAAGCCGTGAACCTGCGCACCGCCCCGTACCCGGCGTTCCCTACCGACATGCAGGCGCAGTTCATCTCCCTCAACGCCATTGCCGAAGGCACCGGCGCGGTGATCGAGACGATCTTCGAAAACCGCTTCATGCACGTGTACGAGATGCACCGCATGGGCGCGCAGATCCAGGTCGAAGGCAACACCGCCATCGTCACCGGCACCAAGACCCTCAAGGGCGCTCCGGTCATGGCCACCGACCTGCGGGCTTCGGCCAGCCTGGTCATTTCGGCGCTGGTAGCCGAGGGTGACACCCTGATCGATCGCATCTACCACATAGACCGTGGCTACGAGTGCATCGAAGAGAAACTGCAGATGCTGGGCGCGAAGATCCGTCGCGTACCGGGCTAGCCCTGCACCCGGCGCAGGGACGCGCCACAAGAATCGATTGCCGTCGGGCGCCTGCACGGGTCCGGCGGCTAAAGCCGCTTAAGGATTGACGTTTCCCATGTTGACCATCGCGCTGTCCAAGGGCCGCATTCTCGACGACACCCTGCCATTGCTGGCAGAGGCGGGCATCGTGCCTACCGAGAATCCGGACAAAAGCCGCAAGCTGATCATCCCGACCACCCAGGACGATGTACGCCTGCTGATCGTGCGTGCCACCGACGTGCCGACCTACGTCGAGCATGGCGCCGCCGACCTGGGCGTGGCCGGCAAGGACGTGCTGATGGAGTACGGCGGCCAGGGCCTGTACGAGCCGCTGGACCTGCAGATTGCCCAATGCAAGCTGATGACCGCCGGTGCCATCGGCGCTGCCGAACCCAAGGGGCGCCTGCGCGTGGCCACCAAGTTCGTCAACGTCGCCAAGCGCTACTACGCCGAGCAGGGCCGTCAGGTCGACATCATCAAGCTGTACGGCTCGATGGAGCTGGCACCGCTGATCAACCTGGCCGACAAGATCATCGACGTGGTCGACACCGGCAACACCCTGCGTGCCAACGGCCTGGAACCCCAGGAACTGATCGCCACCATCAGCTCCCGGCTGGTGGTCAACAAGGCCTCGATGAAGATGCAGCACGCACGCATCCAGAGCCTGATCGACGCCTTGCGTCTGGCCGTGGGATCGCGACACCGCGGCTGACCCCTGCGCGCGACCTTCGCTGTCGCGCCCGTCTATCCGCGTCATAGCCAATTTTCTCGGGTGCCCGCGCGGATGGACTGGTAGCTTAGGGCGCCTGAGCATCCGCCATTTACCGAGGCCTTAGCCATGACCACGTCCACTGCAATTCGCCGACTCAACGCTGCTGACCCGGATTTCGCCCGACATCTGGATCATCTGCTGAGCTGGGAAAGCGTGTCTGACGATGCGGTCAACCAGCGGGTGCTGGACATCATCAAGGCCGTGCGCGAGCGCGGCGACGCGGCGCTGGTGGAATTCACCCAGCGTTTCGACGGCGTCCAGGCCACCTCCATCGATGACCTGATCCTGGGGCGCGAGCGCCTGGAGCTGGCCTTGAGCCGCATTACCCCGGCGCAGCGCGAGGCGCTGGAAACCGCCGCCCGCCGGGTGCGCAGCTACCACGAAAGGCAGAAGCAGGACTCCTGGACCTACACCGAGGCCGACGGCACCGTGCTGGGCCAGAAGGTCACGCCGCTGGACCGCGCCGGGCTGTACGTACCGGGTGGCAAGGCGTCGTACCCTTCGTCGGTACTGATGAACGCGATTCCGGCCAAGGTTGCCGGGGTGTCCGAAGTGGTCATGGTGGTACCCACCCCGCGTGGTGAAATCAACGAGCTGGTGCTGGCTGCGGCGTGCATCGCCGGGGTCGACCGGGTGTTCACCATCGGTGGCGCCCAGGCGGTTGCCGCACTGGCCTACGGCACCGAGAGCGTGCCGCAGGTAGACAAGGTGGTCGGCCCGGGCAACATCTACGTGGCCACCGCCAAGCGCCATGTGTTCGGCCAGGTGGGCATCGACATGATTGCCGGCCCGTCGGAGATCCTTGTGGTGTGCGACGGCCAGACCGACCCGGACTGGATCGCCATGGACCTGTTCTCCCAGGCCGAGCATGACGAAGACGCCCAGGCGATTCTGGTCAGCCCCGACGCCGACTTCCTCGACCGCGTGGCCGCAAGCATCGACAAGCTGCTGCCGGGCATGGACCGCGCCGAGATCATCCAGACCTCCATCAATGGCCGTGGCGCACTGATCCACGTGCGCGACATGCAGCAGGCCATCGAGGTGGCCAACCGCATCGCCCCCGAGCACCTGGAGCTGTCGGTGGCCGACCCGCAGGCCTGGTTGCCGCAGATCCGCCACGCCGGTGCGATCTTCATGGGCCGCCACACCAGCGAGGCGCTGGGCGACTACTGCGCCGGCCCCAACCACGTTTTGCCCACCTCCGGCACCGCACGGTTCTCCTCGCCGCTGGGGGTGTACGACTTCCAGAAGCGTTCCTCGATCATCTTCTGTTCCGAGCAGGGCGCTTCGGACCTGGGTCGCACCGCGTCGGTGCTGGCCCGTGGCGAATCCCTGAGCGCGCACGCACGCAGCGCCGAATACCGCATCCTTGGCGATCACACCCCTGTCGATAAAGAGGGCAACTGAGCATGAGCAAATTCTGGAGCCCCTTCGTCAAGGACCTGGTGCCTTACGTGCCGGGCGAGCAGCCCAAGCTGAGCAAGCTGGTCAAGCTCAACACCAACGAAAACCCCTATGGCCCTTCGCCAAAGGCGCTGGAGGCCATGCGCGGCGAGCTCAACGACAACCTGCGCCTGTACCCGGACCCCAATGGCGACCGGCTCAAGCAGGCGGTGGCCAGCTACTACGGCGTGCAGGCCAGCCAGGTGTTCCTGGGCAACGGTTCGGACGAAGTGCTCGCGCACATTTTCCACGGCCTGTTCCAGCACGATGCGCCGCTGCTGTTCCCCGACATCAGCTACAGCTTCTACCCGGTGTACTGCGGCCTGTACGGCATCCCGTATGAGGCGGTAGCGCTGGACGAGCAGTTCCAGATTCGTGTCGAGGATTACCAGCGCGCCAACGGCGGCATCATCTTCCCCAACCCGAACGCACCCACTGGCTGCCTGCTGGCGCTGGAGGCAGTCGAGCAGATGCTGCAGGCCAACCCTGATTCGGTGGTGGTGGTCGACGAAGCCTACATCGACTTCGGCGGCCAGACCGCCATCAGCCTGGTGGACCGCTACCCGAACCTGCTGGTGACGCAGACCTTGTCCAAGTCGCGTTCCCTGGCCGGCCTGCGGGTCGGGCTGGCGGTCGGCCACCCGGACCTGATCGAGGCGCTGGAGCGCATCAAGAACAGCTTCAACTCCTATCCGCTGGATCGCCTGGCCATCGTCGGCGCGGCGGCGGCGTTCGAGGACCAGGCGTATTTCGAACAGACCTGCCGTCAGGTGATCGACAGCCGGGAGCAGCTGGTGGCGCAGTTGACCGACCGCGGTTTCCAGGTGCTGCCGTCGGCGGCCAACTTCATCTTTGCCCGTCACCCCGAGCAGGATGCCGCTGCGCTGGCGGCCAAGTTGCGCGAGCAGGGCGTGATCGTGCGCCACTTCAAGCAGCAGCGCATCGCGCAGTTCCTGCGTATCAGCATCGGTACGCCCGAGCAGAACCAGGCGCTGCTTGACGCCTTGAACTGATCGCGCCTTGTCTTTCGCCAGCTAGGCGGGCTCCTGCGGGAGCCCGCCTAGCTGGCGATTGCATCGACGTGGCCCGACAGGCTATTCTCCGCTCCTCAGATTCGTCCGATGATTGGATGTAAGCACGTCAATGACTCAACTCATCAAACGCTCCCTTGTCGAGCAGGCCGTCGAACAACTGCGCCAGCGCGTCGCCGATGGCGCCTGGGCCGTCGGCCAGCGCCTGCCCACCGAGCCCGAACTGGCCCTGGAACTGGGCATCAGCCGCAATACCGTGCGTGAAGCGATGCGCGTGCTCGCCTTCAGCGGCCTGGTCGAAGTGCGCCAGGGCGACGGTACCTACCTGCGCGCCAATGTCGACCCGCTGGCCACCGTGCAGGTGCTGTCGCGTTGCAGCCTCGAGCAGGCCCGCGAAACCCGGCACATCCTCGAAGCCGAGGCCATCGGGCTGGCGGCGCTGCGCCGCACCGACGACGACCTCAAGGGGCTGCATGAAGCGCTGCAGCACAGCGCCGAGCACTTTCACGACGACCTCGACAGCTACGTGGCCTGCGACCTGGTGTTTCACCAGCGCCTGGTGGACGCCGCACACAACCCGGCATTGAGCGAGCTGTACCGCTACTTCTCCGCCGTGGTGGCGTGCGCCGTGCACCACAACATGCGCGAATCGCGTTGCCAGGGCGTGTTCGACCTGCACCGCGACATCCTGCAGGCGGTCGAGCAACGCGACCCGGAACGGGCCAAGGCCCTGAGCAGAACCCTTATCAATGAAGCCTGACGCAGAGACAGCCATGCCCAAACCCAACCCGCCGCTCGAAGAACTCCTGATCGACGCCGAAGCCGACGACGCCCAACTGCAACCGCCCGCCGTGCTGCAGCGCCCGTGGCTGTTGCTGCTGGGGCTGGTACTGGTGGCACTGAACCTGCGCCCGGCGCTGTCGAGCATGGCGCCGTTGCTCGGGCAGGTGTCCGACAGCCTGGGGCTGAGTGCTTCGCAGGCCGGCCTGCTGACCACGCTGCCGGTACTGTGCCTGGGCCTGTTCGCGCCGCTGGCACCGATCCTGGCGCGTCGCTTCGGCAGTGAGCGGGTGGTGCTGGGCATTCTGCTCACGCTGGCGTGCGGCATCTTGCTGCGCAGCTCGCTGGGCAGTGTGGGGCTGTTTGCCGGCAGCATCCTGGCCGGGGCCAGCATCGGCGTGATTGGCGTGCTGCTGCCGGGCATCGTCAAGCGCGACTTCCCCAAGCATGCCGGCGCCCTGACCGGCGTGTACACCATGGCCCTGTGCCTGGGCGCGGCCCTGGCGGCCGGCGCCACCGTGCCGTTGAGCCAGCACTTCGACGACAGCTGGGCGCTGGGCCTGGGTGTCTGGCTGATTCCGGCGGTGGTGGCGGCGCTGTTCTGGCTGCCCCAGGCGCGCCACGGGCATGGCAAGCATGCGGTGGCTTATCGGGTGAGGGGGCTGCTGCGCGATCCGCTGGCCTGGCAGGTGACCCTGTACATGGGCCTGCAGTCGTCGCTGGCGTACATCGTGTTCGGCTGGCTGCCCTCGATTCTGATCGGCCGTGGCCTGAGCCCGACCGAGGCCGGGCTGGTGCTGTCCGGTTCGGTGATCGTGCAACTGGCCAGTGCCCTGACCGCGCCGTGGCTGGCCACCCGTGGCAAGGACCAGCGCCTGGCCATCGTGCTGGTGATGCTGCTGACCCTGGCCGGCCTGTTCGGCTGCCTGTATGCCCCGTTAGGCGGGCTGTGGGGCTGGGCGGTGGTACTGGGTGTCGGGCAGGGCGGCACCTTTGCCCTGGCGCTGACCCTGATCGTGTTGCGGTCGAAGGACTCGCATGTGGCGGCCAACCTATCGAGCATGGCCCAGGGCATCGGCTATACCCTGGCCTCGATGGGGCCGTTCGCGGTGGGCCTGGTGCATGACGTGACCGGTGGCTGGGACGCAGTGGGCTGGATTTTCGCGGTGCTGGGCGTGGGTGCGATCGGTTTCGGGCTCAAGGCCGGGCGGGCGTTGCAGGTGGGTGTGGTCAGCGAACGGGTCTGACTTCGCGTGGCTGCCATCGCGGGTCTGCACTGCACCTGTGGGAGCAACTGTCTTTTTGTAGGAGCCGGCTCTGCCGTCGATGGGGTGCTTAGCGCCCCTGGCCCGGCGTAGCCGGGCATCGCCAGCAAAGCTGGCTCCTACGGTTGAGCGATCTGCTCCTGCCACGGCGTACCGGCCTTGAGCATCGCATTCAAACGGACGATCAGGACTCTCATGCATGCCACTACCGCTACCTTCGCTAGCTTTCCCTGGGCCCTCATAGCGGTATAACGCTCAGTGAAGTCCTTGTTGTGCCGGATGACGACCCAGCACGCCATGTACAGCGCCCGCCTGATTCGTGTCCGCCCTCCCCAGATCGAACGTTTGCCAGAGTGTTTGCCACTATCTTCGTTAAACGGCGCGACACCCACTAGAGCCGCGATCTCCTGGCGACTCACCTGACCCAGTTCCGGTAGCAATGCCACCAGTTTGGCGGCTGTGACCAGGCCGATACCTTTGACCTGCATGAGCTGCGCTACGCGGTCGTCATGCAGTTCCTCCGCCTGCTTGGCAATTTCTTGCTCAAGCGCTTTGATCTCGGCCTTCAGATAATTGATATGGCGCTCCAGACTCGCCAAAACACATGCCGTTTGCGCTTGCTTCAGTCGGCGCTTGTCATCGTCACGTTGCTGGACGAAACGATCCCGCTGGATCAGCAGTTCACGTAGCAAAGCTCGCTCAGGGGTCATCGTTACGCAACGTTGAGGCGGCAGCACCTCGGCGAAATGGGCAAGCACAGCTGCATCGATAGGGTCGGTCTTGGCACGCTTGCCCATGGACTTGGCGAAATCCCGGGCGCGATTGGGGTTGATTCGGAAGGCCGGGAAACCAGCACCTTGCAGTGCCCGAAGGGCACTGCATTCATAACCGCCGGTTGCTTCAAGCAAAATGGCTGAAACCTGGTACTCGCCAAGTTTTTCGACGAGCTGCTTAAATCCACTCAAGTCATTGGAAACATTGAAACTAATATCCTCGGGGCGGATGTGAACGGCGAGCGTGGCACTGGAAACATCGATACCGACAGAGGAAGACATGGCCAAACCCTCTTAGACTCAAGGTGTGAGAGTACTTTGGCTTGGCCCACGCTTGTGATTCGAGATTTGGCCCTCATCCAACTGTTCGGGCTCTCGCCAAAGTAGAACGGTGAATGGCAGCTTGTGCTCCCACGCGTGCTCAGGGCACCTCGGGCTATCAGCTTGCCATTCACCGCTCTCACTTCAGATTCTAACCCCTCCTCAAGACACAAGCGGGCCTGACCCGCGATGGGGCACATCATTCGCACCGTAGATACCCGTAGCTTTCAGCCATCACTCGGCCTATCGTTCACGTCCGTTCCCCTGTAATGGACCGCGCCCATGAGCGACGCCAACATCGCGCTGATCACACGTTTCTACCAGGCCTTCCAGCGCCTCGACGCCGAGGCCATGGTCGCCTGCTACAGCCCCGAGGTGGTGTTCAGCGACCCGGCCTTCGGTACCCTGCGTGGCAAGGACGCCGCCGACATGTGGCGCATGCTCGCCAGTCGCGCCAAGGATTTCTCCCTGACCTTCGACAGCGTGCGCGCCGACGAGCGCAGCGCCACTGCGCACTGGGTGGCCACCTACCTGTTCAGCCAGACCGGTCGCGTGGTGGTCAACGACATTCAGGCACGTTTCGTGATCCGCGACGGGTTGATCGTCGAGCATCACGATCATTTCGACCTGTGGCGCTGGGCCCGCCAGGCGCTGGGTACCAAGGGCCTGCTGCTGGGCTGGACACCGCTGGTACAGGGCAAGATTCGCCAACAGGCGGCAAAAGGCCTGCGCGCATTTCAGGCCGGGCGTTGACGGGGTAAGCTGTCGCCTTCACCCCTGTACGCAGATGCCCGTGACCGAAACCCCCACCTCTCGCAAACCCTGGTATGTCTATCTGGTACGCACCGCCAACGGTTCGTTGTACTGCGGCATCAGCGACAACCCCGAGCGCCGTTTCAATGCCCATCAAAGCGGCCGCGGTGCGCGTTACTTCAGCACCAGCCCGGCAGTGGCGCTGGTGTATGTGGAAGCCTGGCCGGACAAGGCCGAGGCGCTGCGCCAGGAACGCCTGGTGAAGAAGCTGCGCAAGTCGGCCAAGGAGGCATTGGTGGCCTCCTGGACGGGGCTCAGTCCTTGCGACGCTTGAGCTGATCGGTGAGCTGGGTGGGCAGGCCCTTGATGATCAGGGTGCCGGCCTCTTCGTCGTACTCGATCTTCGAGCCCAGCAGGTGTGCCTCGAAGCTGATCGACAGGCCCTCGGCGCGGCCGGTGAAGCGGCGGAACTGGTTCAGGGTGCGCTTGTCGGCCGGGATCTCCGGCGACAGGCCGTAGTCCTTGTTGCGGATATGGTCATAGAAGGCCCGCGGGCGGTCCTCGTCGATCAGTTCCGACAGCTCGCTCAGGGTCACCGGCTCGCCTGCCTTGGTCTGGCTGGTGGCGTACTCGACCAGGGTCTGGGTCTTTTCGCGGGCGGCTTCCTCGGGCAGGTCTTCGCTCTCGACGAAGTCGCTGAAGGCCTTGAGCAGGGTGCGGGTCTCTCCCGGGCCGTCGACGCCTTCCTGGCAGCCGATGAAGTCGCGGAAGTACTCCGAGACCTTCTTGCCGTTCTTGCCCTTGATGAACGAGATGTACTGCTTGGACTGCTTGTTGTTCTGCCACTCGGAGATGTTGATGCGAGCAGCCAGGTGCAGCTGGCCCAGGTCCAGGTGGCGCGAGGGGGTCACGTCCAGGTCGGCGTTCACCGCCACGCCTTCGCTGTGGTGCAGCAGGGCAATGGCCAGGTAGTCGGTCATGCCTTGCTGGTAGTGAGCGAACAGTACGTGGCCACCGGTGGACAGGTTCGACTCTTCCATCAGCTTCTGCAGGTGCTCGACGGCCACGCGGCTGAAGGCGGTGAAGGTCTTGCCTTCATCCAGGTATTCCTTCAGCCAGCCGCTGAACGGATGGGCGCCGGACTCGGCGTGGAACAGGCCCCAGGCTTTGCCCTGTTTGGCGTTGTAGCTGTCGTTGAGGTCGGCCAGCAGGTTCTCGATGGCGGTCGACTCGGCCAGTTCCGAGTCGCGTGCGTGCAGCACGGCAGGGCTGCCATCGGGTTTCTTGTCGATCAGGTGGACGATGCAATGACGGATCGGCATGGGATTCTCGGCTGAAAATAGGGCGCGACATACGGCGCTGCAAAGCGGCCAAGTGTAACCCAGCCGGGGGCTTGAGCAGGGTATGGATGTGTGTCGACGCAAGGGTTGTTCATTTTTTGTGCGATTTTTTGCGAAATTTGCTGCAAACCCCCGAAAAACCAGAACATTTGGCCTGTGGGAGGCGGATATTTATCGCTTCGTGTGGTAGTTTTGCCCGGTCTTGCGCACCGCGTGTGGCGCATTGCTGGCAGACCGCTGATGTCACGTCGAACCAAACGCATTTTTGTGTATCTACATACGCGATTGGCAATGGATATACCCCGGACCGCCGAAGACTCGCGGGTCTGGGCCGATGGCTGACGCTGCACTCTGCAAACCAACTGAATTTGATAGGGAAGGAACACCACCATGGCATTGACCAAAGACCAACTGATCGCCGATATCGCCGAAGCTATCGACGCGCCGAAAACCACCGCGCGTAACGCTCTGGAGCAACTGGGCCAGATCGTTGCTGATCAACTGGAAAATGGCAGCGAAATCACCCTGCCGGGTATCGGCAAGCTGAAGATCACCGAGCGTCCTGCCCGTACCGGTCGTAACCCTTCGACTGGCGCTGCCATCGAAATCGCTGCCAAGAAAGTCGTCAAGTTCGTTCCAGCCAAAGTGCTGACCGACGCTGTAAACAAGTAATTGTAAACAGCTTCTGAAAACCGCGTCCGGTGCGAGCCAGGCGCGGTTTTTTTGTGGGTGCTGCGCATGCCCCTAGGGGGCGGGTTTCGTCCAGCGCAGCTGGCGCCACGCTGCGCGCGCCTGAGGTGTCTGGAAGGTCCAGGCCACCAGGCGGCTCTGCTTCTGCCCCTGGCCCATCTCCAGCACGCGGTGCTCTACTGCGCTGGCCTTGTTCAGGGCCGCCTCGATACCCGGCAGGTTCGATGCCTTCGACACCAGGCTGCTGAACCACAGCACCTGTTGGCCCAGGGCCACGCTTTCATTCACCAGCTGGCTGACAAAGCGGATTTCACCGCCCTCGCACCACAGCTCGTTGTTCTGCCCGCCAAAGTTCAGTACCGGCAGCTTGCGCTTGGGGTCGGCCTTGCCCAGCGCCCGCCATTTGCGCTGACTGCCACGGGTGGCTTCGTCACGCGAGGCGTGGAAGGGCGGGTTGCACAGGGTGACGTCGAAGCGTTCGTCGCTCTTGAGCAGGCCGGCGAGGATCTGCCGCGCATTGCCCTGCTGGCGCAGGCTGATGACCTTGCCCAGCCCGTTGGCCTGCACGATGGCCTTGGCGGCGCCCAGGGCCACCGGGTCGATGTCCGAGCCCAGGAAGCGCCAGCGGTAGTCGACGTGACCCAGCAGCGGATAGATGCAGTTGGCCCCGACCCCCACATCCAGTGCCTGGATCATCGCACCCCGCGGAATCTCGCCACCGTTGTCGGTGGCCAGCAGGTCGGCCAGGCCATGCAGGTAGTCGGCGCGCCCGGGTATGGGCGGGCACAGGTAGTCGGCCGGGATGTCCCAGTGCTGGATGCCGTACTGGGCCTTGAGCAGGGCGCGGTTGAACACGCGCACTGCCTCGGGGTTGGCGAAATCGATGCTCGGCTTGCCGTGGGGGTTGGTGATCATGAAGCGGCCCAGCTCCGGGCTGCTCTTGATCAGTTGCGGGAAGTCGTAGCGACCCTGGTGGCGGTTGCGCGGGTGCAGGGTGGGTTTGTTGGGTGTGGTCATGAAAGTCCCATAAAAAACGCCGGCAAGACGGGCCCCCTGTAGGAGCCGGCCTTGCCGGCGATGCAAGGCGCAGCCTTGCCAGTGCAGGTAGCAGGGCAGTGTCGCCTGCTTCGCCGGCAAGGCCGGCTCCTACAGTCAGTGAGTATTACAAGGCGGCAATCCGCGCATGCTGCTCGGTGAAGTTGGCCAGGGCCTGTTCGGCCTCGGCCAGCTTGGCGCGCTCCTTGTCGATCACCGCAGGCGGCGCCTTGTCGACGAACGCCGGGTTGGACAGCTTGCCGCCCACCCGCTGCACTTCGCCTTGCAGGCGCTGGATTTCCTTGTTCAGACGCGCCAGCTCGGCATCCTTGTCGATCAGCCCGGCCATCGGCACCAGCACCTGCAGGTCACCGACCAGGGCGGTGGCGCTCAGCGGCGCCTCGTCCTGCTCGCCCAGCACGGTGAAGGATTCGATCTTGGCCAGCTTTTTGAGCAGTGCCTCGTTTTCCTGCAGGCGACGCACGTCTTCGGCACTGGCGTTCTTGAGGAACAGCTGCAATGGCTTGCCCGGGCCGATGTTCATTTCGCCACGGATGTTGCGCACGCCCAGCATCAGTTCCTTGAGCCACTCGATATCGCCTTCGGCCGCTTCATCGATGCGGCTTTCGTTGGCCACCGGCCACGGCTGCAGCATGATGGTCTTGCCTTCGATACCGGCCAGTGGCGCCAGGCGCTGCCAGATTTCCTCGGTGATGAACGGCATGAACGGATGCGCCAGGCGCAGCGCCACTTCCAGCACGCGGACCAGGGTGCGGCGGGTGCCGCGCTGGCGTTCGACCGGTGCGTTCTCGTCCCACAGTACCGGCTTGGACAGCTCCAGGTACCAGTCGCAGTACTGGTTCCAGATGAACTCGTACAGCGCCTGGGCGGCCAGGTCGAAGCGGAACTGGTCCAGCTGGCGGGTCACTTCGGCTTCGGTGCGCTGCAGCTGCGAGATGATCCAGCGGTCGGCCAGCGACAGCTCGTAGGCCTCGCCGTTCTGGCCGCAGTCCTCGCCCTTGTCCAGCACGTAGCGCGCGGCGTTCCAGATCTTGTTGCAGAAGTTGCGATAGCCTTCGACGCGGCCCATGTCGAACTTGATGTCGCGACCGGTGGACGCCAGCGAGCAGAAGGTGAAGCGCAGGGCATCGGTGCCGTAGCTGGCGATGCCTTCGGGGAACTCGGCCTTGGTCTGCTTGGCGATCTTGTCGGCCAGCTTGGGCTGCATCAGGCCGCTGGTGCGTTTCTCCAGCAGCGCGTCCAGGGTGATGCCGTCGACGATGTCCAGCGGGTCGAGCACGTTGCCCTTGGACTTGGACATCTTCTGCCCCTGGCCATCACGAACCAGACCATGCACGTACACGGTCTTGAACGGCACCTGCGGGGTACCGTCCTCGTTCTTCACCAGGTGCATGGTCAACATGATCATCCGGGCAACCCAGAAGAAGATGATGTCGAAACCGGTCACCAGCACGTCGGTGGAGTGGAAGGTCTTGAGGAATTCGGTCTGCTGCGGCCAGCCCAGGGTGGAGAAGGTCCACAGGCCCGAGCTGAACCAGGTGTCGAGCACGTCGTTGTCCTGGTTCAGGACCACGTCGTCGCCCAGCCGGTGCTTGGCGCGCACTTCTTCTTCGCTGCGCCCCACATAGACCTTGCCCGACACGTCGTACCAGGCCGGAATGCGGTGGCCCCACCACAGCTGGCGGCTGATGCACCAGTCCTGGATGTCGCGCATCCAAGAGAAATACATGTTCTCGTACTGCTTGGGCACGAACTGGATGCGGCCGTCTTCGACAGCGGCGATCGCAGGCTCGGCCAGCGGCTTGGTCGACACGTACCACTGGTCGGTCAGCCATGGCTCGATGATGGTGCCGGAGCGGTCGCCCTTGGGCACTTTCAAGGCGTGGTCGTCGACGCTGACCAGCAGGCCTGCGGCATCCAGGTCGGCAACGATCTGCTTGCGCGCCACGAAGCGGTCGAGGCCGGCGTAGGCGGCAGGCAGGCTGGCGTCCAGGCTTTCGTTCAGGCTGCCGTCGAGGTTGAACACCTGGGCTGCCGGCAGCACCGCAGCGTTCTTGTCGAAGATGTTGAGCAGCGGCAGGTTGTGGCGCTTGCCGACTTCGTAGTCGTTGAAGTCGTGGGCCGGGGTGATCTTCACGCAGCCGGTGCCGAATTCGGGGTCGCAGTAGTCATCGGCGATGATCGGGATCAGGCGACCGACCAGCGGCAGCTTGACGAACTTGCCGATCAGCGCCTGGTAGCGCTCGTCGTTCGGGTTGACGGCCACGGCGGCGTCGCCGAGCAGGGTTTCCGGACGGGTGGTGGCGACCACCAGGTGGTCCTTGCCGTCGGCCGTGGTGGCACCGTCGGCCAGCGGGTAGCGCAGGTTCCACAGATGGCCTTTCTCGTCGTGGCTTTCCACTTCGAGGTCGGAGATCGCCGTGTGCAGCTTGGTGTCCCAGTTGACCAGGCGCTTGCCGCGGTAGATCAGGCCGTCTTCATGCAGGCGCACGAAGGCTTCCTTGACCGCTTCGGACAGGCCGTCGTCCATGGTGAAGCGCTCGCGGCTCCAGTCTACCGACGAGCCCAGGCGGCGGATCTGGCGGCTGATGTTGCCACCGGACTGATCCTTCCATTCCCAGACTTTCTCGAGGAATTTGTCGCGGCCCAGGTCGTGACGGTTCTGGCCCTTGGCCTCCAGTTGACGCTCCACCAGCATCTGCGTGGCGATGCCGGCGTGGTCGGTGCCTGGTTGCCACAGGGTGTTGCGACCCTGCATGCGGCGAAAACGGATCAGGGCGTCCATGATCGCGTTGTTGAAGCCGTGACCCATGTGCAGGCTGCCGGTCACGTTCGGCGGCGGGATCATGATGGTGTACGAATCGCCCGCGCCTTGCGGGGCGAAATAATTCTCTGACTCCCAGGTGTTGTACCAGGAAGTTTCAATGGCGTGCGGCTGGTAGGTCTTATCCATGCGCGGCGGGACCCTATGGCATTTATTCAGGAAAGCCGAGAAGTATAGCGGGGATAAGGGCCGGGGCGTAGCATGAGGTGCGGGAGTGGGGCAAAAAACTGTGGGGAATTCTTCGCGTAGGAGCCGGCCTTGCCGGCGAAGCGAGCCAAAGGCTCGCCCCCCCGTTTTTGATTACGAGCGTGAGTTCAACAACCGCTCCAGGCGGGCATCCAGGCGCCGCTTGATCTCGTTCTCGATATGCGGGGTAAAGTCCTTGATCACATCCTGCATGATCAACTGCGCCGCCGCGCGCAGTTCGCTGTCCAGGTGCAGCAGGGTGTCCTGGCGGCGCGCCTGCGGGTCGGGCTCGGCAGCCGGCTCGGCAGCCACCGTGGCCCGCGTTGCCGGTTCGGCCGGCTCGAGCAGCAACGGTATCTGCTCCTCGACGGTCTCGGTCAGCAGTGGCGGTTCCAGGGCATCGTCACCCAGCAACTGGCGAATCGACTCCAGATCGTCCAGCAAATGCGCAGGTTTTGGCATGGGGGCAGGTTTGTCCATCATCAGAGTCGCTGTAAACGGTGGTCTTGCAGAGCATAGCCCTGTTCACGGTAGAAACGGAAACTCTCCCGCGCCGCCGCACGAATGGCCGGCTCCTCCACCACGATCTCGGCAATGCGGGCAAAGCGTGCGGCAAAACCGGGTACCTTCAGGTCGAGATTGACCAGCAGGTCCTGATGATCGCCCGGGTCGTCACCGACCCCCAGCGCCACCGCGCCGTGCGGGTCGTCCTCGAGCGCGCTGTGGGGCACGAAGGCCTCGCCCTTGAACGCCCACAGCCGCGCATCCAGCTCGTCGCGCTGGGCCGCATCGCTGCAGTTGAGGTACACGCGGTGCCCAAGGCGCCAGGCCTTTTCGCACAGCTTGCAGGCGAAATCCAGCCGCGCGGCAGGCGCGGGGCTGGGCAGGATATAGAAGTCGACTTTGCTCATGGTGGGGTGGCCCACCGGCTACGCCTTGCAGCGCGGCCGGTGGACGGCGCCTCAGGCGTTGGCGCGGTCGAGCAGGTACTGGGTCAGCAGCGGTACCGGGCGGCCAGTGGCGCCCTTGTCCTTGCCGCCGCTGGTCCAGGCCGTGCCGGCGATGTCCAGGTGGGCCCAGTGGTAGGCCTTGGCAAAGCGCGACAGGAAGCAGCCGGCGGTGATGCTGCCCGCCTTCGGGCCGCCGATGTTGGCGATGTCGGCGAACGGGCTGTCGAGCTGCTCCTGGTATTCGTCGAACAGCGGCAGTTGCCAGGCGCGGTCGTCGGCACGCTTGCCGGCGTCCAGCAGTTGGCCGATCAGTTCGTCGTCGTTGCCCATCAGGCCCGAGGTATGGCTGCCCAGGGCGACGATGCAGGCGCCGGTCAGGGTGGCGATGTCGATCACCGCCTGCGGCTTGAAGCGCTCCACGTAGGTCAGTGCGTCGCACAGCACCAGGCGGCCTTCGGCGTCGGTGTTGAGGATTTCGACGGTCTGCCCGCTCATGGTGGTGACGATGTCGCCCGGACGGCTGGCGCCACCGCTGGGCATGTTCTCGGCACAGGCCAGTACACACACCAGGTTGATCGGCAGCTTGAGTTCGAGCACGGCACGCAGGGTGCCGAACACGCTGGCTGCACCGCCCATGTCGTACTTCATTTCATCCATGCCGGCACCGGGCTTGAGGCTGATGCCGCCGGTGTCGAAGGTAATGCCCTTGCCCACCAGTACGTAAGGCTTCTCGCTCTTCTTGGCGGCGCCCTGGTAGCTGAGCACGATCAGGCGTGGCGGCTGATCGCTGCCCTGGCCCACGGCGTAGAACGCGCCCATGCCCAGGTCCTTGATCTTCTTCTCGTCCAGCACCTCGACCTTGAGGCCCTTGAACTCCTTGCCCAGCGCCTTGGCCTGTTCGGCCAGATAGCTTGGGTGGCAGATGTTCGGCGGCAGGTTGCCCAGGTCGCGGGTGAAGCCCATGCCGTTGGCGATCGCGGTGGCGTGCTTGACGGCGCGCTCCACCTCGGCCAGGCCGGCCTTGTCGCTGAGCAGGGTGATCTTCTTCAGGGCGATCGGCTCGGCCTTCTTGCTCTTGTAATGATCGAATACATATTGACCATCGAGCAGGCTCTCGGCCAGCAGGCGTACCTTGCCGTAGTTGGCATCGCGGCCGGTCACGGCAACGTCGTCCAGTGCCAGCACCGCATCGCTGCCAGCCAGGCCCTTGAGCACGTTGAGCACGCTGCCCGCCAGCTTGCGCCAGGCGCGGTCGGCAAGGGCGTCCTTGCCGGTCCCCACCAGCAACACGCGCTCGGCCTTGACCCCGGCCAGGCCTTGCAGCAGCAGGGTCTGGCCGACCTTGCCGGCCAGGTCGCCGCGCTTGAGCACTGCGCTCAGGGCGCCGTTGCTGGCGTCGTCCACGGCCTTGGCGGTAGCGCCCAGTGTGCGGCCTTCACCCACGCTCAGTACCAGGGTGGCGGTTTTCAAGGATGCTGCGGCTACGCTTTTTACAACCAATTCCATGTCAGGGTCCCCGAATGAACTGTCAGTGCGCGCTGGCGGTGCAGGCGCTCGAAGCGGCCTGGCGCGCCGTGGCGGGCCAGTCAGAAAGCGCCCAGTTTGAGCCTGCGGCGGGCGCGCTGACAACCCCGAGATGAAGCTTTGCACGGCGCCAAGTGACAGGCACGGCCATTCACAGGATAATGCGCGCACTTTTGTCCGGGTTCGCCTTTGGCGGGCGGGCGACTATCTTGGTTGCAACGTTTTCCCTTGTTCGGCTGTCCGAGCCTGACAACCCAGGAGTGTCTGGTTTGATCGTCTTCCGTTATCTGTCCCGCGAGGTCCTGGTGACCTTGAGTGCCGTCAGCGCTGTGCTGCTGGTCATCATCATGAGCGGGCGCTTCATCAAATACCTGGCCCAGGCGGCCCAGGGCATGCTCGATCCGGGCGTACTGTTCCTGATCATGGGCTACCGCCTGCCCGGCTTTCTGCAACTGATCCTGCCGCTGGGCCTGTTTCTGGGCATCTTGCTGGCCTACGGCCGGCTGTACCTGGAAAGCGAGATGACCGTGCTCTCGGCAACCGGCATGAGCCAGCAGCGCCTGCTGGGCATGACCCTGATGCCGGCGGCACTGATCGCGGTGCTGGTGGCCTGGCTGAGCCTGAGCCTGGCGCCCCAGGGCGTGACCCAGGTATCGCAGATCATCAACCAGCAGGATGCGCTGACCGAGTTCGACACCCTGGTGCCGGGCCGCTTCCAGAACCTGCGCGACGGTTCGCGGGTCACCTACACCGAGCAGCTGTCGGATGACCGTTCAAAGCTGGCCGGCGTGTTCATTTCCGAGAAGCGACTGTCCCAGGACAAGAGCAAGGACCGTGGCATCTCCGTGCTGGTGGCCGAAAAGGGCCGTCAGGAAGTGCAGGCCGACGGCAACCGCTACCTGATCCTTGAAAACGGCTACCGCTACGACGGCAACCCGGGCCAGGCCGATTACCGCGCCATCAAGTACGACACCTACGGTGTGCTGCTGCCCAAGCCGGAGGTCAGCCAGGAAGTCACCGAGCGCGAGGCCATCCCGACGTCCGAACTGATCGGCAGTACCGGGCTGCGCGAGCGTGCCGAACTGCAGTGGCGCCTGTCGCTGCCGCTGCTGGTGTTCATCGTGACCCTGATGGCGGTGCCGCTGTCGCGGGTCAACCCGCGCCAGGGCCGTTTCCTCAAGCTGCTGCCGGCGATCCTTCTGTATATGGCTTACCTGACGATTCTGATTGCCGCCCGCGGCGCCCTGGAGAAAGGCAAGTTGCCGATCGGCCTGGGCCTGTGGCCGGTGCATGGGCTGTTCCTGCTGATCGGCCTGGGCCTGATGTTCTGGGAACCGCTGCGCCTCAAGCGCGCCAGCCGTCGTGCGGAGGTGGCCCGTGGCTAAACTCGATCGCTACATCGGCCAGAGCGTGTTCATGGCCATCCTCGCCGTGCTGGGGATCATCCTCGGCCTGGCGTCGCTGTTCGCCTTCATCGACGAGATGGGCGACATCAGCGATACCTACACCTTGTGGGACGCGGGCAACTACGTGCTGCTGACCGCGCCACGGCGCCTGTACGACATGCTGCCCATGGCCGCGCTGATCGGCTGCCTGATCGGCCTGGGCAGCCTGGCCAGCAGCAGCGAACTGACCATCATGCGCGCTGCCGGCGTGTCCATCGGGCGCATCGTGTGGGCGGTCATGAAGCCGATGCTGGTACTGATGCTGATCGGCGTGCTGATGGGCGAGTACCTGGCACCCGTGACCGAGAACAAGGCCCAGGCCGACCGTTCGCTGGCGCAGGGTGGCGGTGAGGCGCAAAGCTCCAAGCGCGGCCTGTGGCACCGCCAGGGCGAGGAGTTCGTGCACATCAACACCGTGCAGCCCAATGGGCTGTTGCTGGGCGTGACGCGTTATCGCTTCGACAACGAGCGTCACATGCAGACCTCCAGCTTTGCGCGCAGGGCGCAATACACCCAGGGCCACTGGGAACTGACCGACGTGACCACCACGCACTTCCGTGGGGACCACACCGAAGTCATCCACAATGCCGAGGAGCGCTGGGACGTCGCGCTGACCCCCGAGCTGCTCAGCACCGTGGTACTGGCGCCCGAGTCGCTGTCGATCAGCGGGCTGTGGGACTACATTCACTACCTCTCCGACCAGGGCCTGAACAACGCGCGCTACTGGCTGGCGTTCTGGACCAAGGTGCTGCAACCGGTGGTCACAGCGGCGCTGGTACTGATGGCGGTGTCGTTCATCTTCGGCCCGCTGCGTTCGGTGACGCTGGGCCAGCGGGTGTTCACCGGGGTGCTGGTGGGCTTCGTGTTCCGCATCGCCCAGGACCTGCTGGGCCCTTCGAGCCAGGTGTTCGGCTTCCCGCCGCTGCTGGCGGTGGTGATCCCGGCGGCAATCTGTGCGCTGGCGGGGGTGTGGTTGCTACGCAGGGCGGGGTAGCGATTACCCTGGCCAACAAAAAGCCGACCTCAGGGTCGGCTTTTTCATTGGTTGCCGGTGCCGGCGAACGGGGCGCTGCGGTTCTACTTCTTGCGCTTGGGAATCCGCACCAGCTGGGTTTCCGAGTACATGTCATGCCAGGCGCGTTTTTTCTTGTCCACCAGCGACCACAGAAACCCCAGGCCCAGGCACAGCCACGACGCAATCGACACCACAAAGCGCAGCAGTGCCTGCCACAGGCTGATGGCACTGCCGTCGGCATTCTGCACGCGGATGCCCCATACCTGCATGCCAAGGGTCTGGCCGCCGTGGGTCCAGAACTTGGCGAAGAAGCCGAACAGCATGAACAGCAGAACGGTCGACAGCAATGGATCGCCATCCAGCGCCCCCGCCTCGGTCAGGGCGCGCATGCGCGTCTCGCCGATGATCGCCATCTGCACCATCTTGTACACCAGCGTGGTCACCATCAGCAGGGCGGTGCACAACAGGAAGTCATAGAACATCGCGGCCAGGCGACGGCCCAGGCCGACCACGGGGAACTCGCCCTGTGGTTGAAGAAGTTGCTTGGGCATGCGCTCAGGCTCCGGGTGACAAAGCGCCCATTCTACGGAATTGCGCGCACAAAAAAGCCCCTGCTGTTGCCAGCAGGGGCTCTTTCGTTGATGAAGATCAGGCTTCGGCTTGAACTTCGTCGGCTTGCATGCCTTTTTGGCCCTGCACAGCAACGAAGGTCACTTTCTGGCCTTCTTTCAGGCTCTTGAAGCCGTTGCCCTGAATAGCGCGGAAGTGTACGAACAGATCCGGACCGCTTTCTGGAGTGATGAAACCAAAACCTTTCTCGTCGTTAAACCACTTGACGGTACCGCTCTGACGTTGGGACATTGTCTTATTTCCTTTGAAACTTAGAATTAGTAACAGTTTCTTTCATTGAAAGAGTACTGGGCTGGGTTGCAGGAAAGTAAGAGACGTCGAACGGGTTGTAGCAAAACTCGGCGCTACTGCCCAGGTCACGAACCATAGCGACCCATGCAAACACAGTGCAGTGAATCTACACTCATTTCGATTGCAAAAACAAGTCCCGCAGAGCGCCGCACCACGGGGCCTGGCGGGAAATTTCCGGGGCTGTTTGCGGGCCGCTGTCGGGCGTGTTCGAAAGTTGTAAAACGCGTTCGAAAACGAATATCCCGAACGCGCCATGACACCTTGTTTCAATTGCGCTGTTTCAGCCGCGATAGTAGCGCTGGGCAACGAACGGCATCTTGCTGACTTTCATCGCCACCCGTTTGCCGCGCACGATGGCCCACAGCGGTGTATCGAGCGCTGCATGGGCCTGGTCCACATATCCCATCGCCACTGGTGCGCCCAGTGTGGGCCCGAAGCCTCCGCTGCAGATGCTGCCGACCACCGTGCCGGCCTCATCGACGATCTCGGCCCCTTCGCGCACCGGGGTACGCTCCTGCGGCAGCAGGCCGACGCGCTTGCGCGCCACGCCGCTGTGCTGCTGGGCGAAGATCGCAGCAGCGCCGGGGAAGCCTCCCGCCCGCGAGCCATCGGCACGGCGTACCTTGGAGATGGCCCACAGCAGGCTCGCCTCGATCGGCGTGGTGTCGGCATTCATGTCATGCCCGTACAGGCACAGGCCGGCTTCCAGGCGCAGCGAGTCGCGCGCGCCCAGGCCGATGGCGGCCACTTCCGGCTCGGCCAGCAGGTGACGGGCCAGGGCCTCGGCGCTGGCGCTGGGCACACTGATCTCGAAGCCGTCTTCGCCGGTGTAGCCCGAACGGCTCACGTAGCAGTCCACGCCCAGCAACACCACGGGCTTGAACTGCATGAAGGTCATGTCCGCCACCTCGGGGGCCAGGCGCTGCAGCACCTTGACCGCCGCCGGGCCCTGCAGGGCCAGCAGGGCGCGCTCTTCGAACAGCGGCTGCACCTGGCACAGCGTGCCGATGTGCTGGCGCAGGTGGGCCAGGTCCTGGTCCTTGCAGGCGGCGTTGACCACCAGGAACAGTTCGTCGTTGCCCAGGTTGGCCACCATCAGGTCGTCAAGGATGCCGCCCTGTTCGTTGGTGAACATCGCGTAACGCTGCATGCCCACCGGCAAATCGATGATGTCGACCGGCACCAGGGTTTCCAGGGCCTTGGCGGCATCGGCGCCCACCAGGCGGATCTGGCCCATGTGCGACACGTCGAACAGGCCGGCCTGTTCGCGGGTGTGCAGGTGCTCCTTGAGCACCCCCAGCGGGTACTGCACGGGCATGTCGTAGCCGGCGAACGGCACCATGCGCGCGCCCAGTTCCAGATGCAGGGCATGAAGCGGTGTTTGCAGCAGTGTGTCGGTGGACATTGATGACTCCTTCTAGAGGCTTGAGGTTGTCAGCACTCGATGATGTTGACGGCCAGACCGCCGCGGGCGGTCTCCTTGTATTTGCTTTTCATGTCGGCGCCGGTCTGGCGCATGGTGCGGATCACCTTGTCGAGCGAGACGAAGTGCTGCCCGTCGCCGCGCAAGGCCATGCGCACCGCGTTGATCGCCTTGACCGAGCCCATGGCATTGCGTTCGATGCAGGGCACCTGGACCAGCCCGCCAATCGGGTCGCAGGTCAGGCCCAGGTTGTGTTCCATGCCGATTTCGGCGGCGTTCTCGACCTGTTGCACGCTGCCGCCCAGCACCTCGCACAGGGCCCCGGCTGCCATCGAACAGGCCACCCCGACCTCACCCTGGCAGCCCACTTCGGCCCCCGAGATCGAGGCGTTTTCCTTGTACAGGATGCCGATGGCAGCGGCGGTGAGCAGAAAGCGCACCACGTCGTCTTCGCTGGCACCCCCGATGAAGCGCATGTAGTAGTGCAGCACCGCCGGCACGATGCCGGCAGCGCCATTGGTGGGTGCGGTGACCACTCGACCGCCGGAGGCATTCTCTTCGTTGACCGCCAGGGCATAGAGGTTGACCCAGTCGAGTACCGACAGCGCATCGCGCAGGCTCGCCTCGGGGTTGGCGCACAGCTGGCGGTGCAGGGCCGCAGCGCGGCGCTTGACCTTGAGCCCGCCGGGCAGAATGCCCTCGTTGCGACAGCCGGCAGCCACGCAGTCCTGCATCACTTGCCAGATGTGCAGCAGGCCGCTGCGGGTCTCGGCCTCGGGGCGCCAGGCCGATTCGTTGGCCAGCATCACCTGGCTGATGCTCAGGTGATGCGTGGTGCAGTGGCCAAGCAGTTCCCGGGCCGTCTTGAACGGGTAGGGCAGTGTGGTGCTGTCCTCGACGATACGATCGGCCCCGGCGGCGCCTTCGTCGACCACGAAACCGCCGCCCACCGAGTAGTACTCGCGGCTGCGTACCTGCAGGCCGGCGGCGTCGAAGGCACGAAAGATCATGCCGTTGGGGTGAAAGGCCAGCGGCTTGCGGATCATCGCCAGGTGCTGTTTTTCGTTGAATTCGATGGCGTGCTCGCCCAGCAGGTAGAGCTGCCCGCTGCTGCGGATCGCCTGCAGGCGCGCTGCGATGGTGTCGGTGTCGACGCTGTCGGGGTGTTCGCCCTCAAGCCCCAGCAGCACCGCCTTGTCGCTGCCGTGGCCCTTGCCGGTGGCGCCGAGCGAGCCGTACAGCTCGACCTTGACGCTGGCGGTACTGGCCAGCAGGTCGTCGCGGCGCAGGCCCTCGGCAAAACGCGCGGCTGCGCGCATCGGCCCGACGGTATGTGAGCTGGAGGGGCCGATGCCGATCTTGAACAGGTCGAAGACGCTGAGTGACATGGTCGTACCCTCGTGCAGGTTGAAAAGCTTCGCCGGCAAGGCCGGCCCCTACAGATGCGCGCGGGCTCTGCAGGAGCCGGCCTTGCCGGCGAAGAGGCCCTCAGGCGTCCTGATAGCTTTCGATCGACGGGCAGGCGCAGATCAGGTTGCGGTCGCCGAACACGTTGTCGACACGCCCCACGGGTGGCCAGTACTTGGCCTCCACCAGCGATGGCAGCGGGTACACCGCCTGCTGGCGGCTATAGCCGTGGGGCCATTCGCCGGCCAGTTCGGCCGCGGTGTGCGGGGCGTTCTTCAGCGGGTTGTCGTCCTTGTCCAGGCTGCCGTTCTCCACTGCGCGAATCTCTTCGCGAATACAGATCATGGCGTTGCAGAAGCGGTCCAGTTCCTCCTTGGCCTCGCTCTCGGTCGGCTCGATCATCAACGTGCCGGCCACCGGGAACGACATGGTCGGGGCATGGAAGCCGAAGTCGATCAGGCGCTTGGCCACGTCGTCGACGCTGATGCCGCTGCTGTCCTTGAGCGGGCGCAGGTCCAGGATGCACTCGTGCGCCACCAGGCCATTGCCGCCGGTGTACAACACAGGATAGTGCTCTTCCAGGCGGCGGGCGATGTAGTTGGCATTCAGGATCGCCATCTGCGACGCACGCTTGAGCCCGGCGCCGCCCATCATGCGGATGTACATCCAGGTGATCGGCAGGATGCTGGCGCTGCCGAACGGCGCCGCGCATACCGCGCCCTGGGGGTTGTGCAGGTGCGCATGGCCCGGCAGGAACGGCGCCAGGTGCGCCTTGACGCCGATCGGGCCGACGCCCGGGCCGCCACCGCCGTGGGGGATGCAGAAGGTCTTGTGCAGGTTCAGGTGGGACACGTCGCCGCCGAACTTGCCCGGGGCGCACAGGCCGACCATCGCGTTCATGTTGGCGCCGTCGATGTACACCTGGCCGCCGTTGTCGTGGATGATCGCGCAGATCTCGCCGATGGCCTCCTCGAACACACCGTGGGTGGACGGGTAGGTGATCATCAGCGCGGCCAACTGGTCGCGGTGCTCGATGGCCTTGGCGCGCAGGTCGTCGATGTCGACGTTGCCACGGGCATCGCACGCAGTGACCACCACGCGCATGCCGGCCATGTGTGCGGTGGCCGGGTTGGTGCCGTGGGCCGACGAGGGAATCAGGCAGATATCGCGGCGGGCATCGCCCCGGCTCTGGTGGTAGGCGCGGATCGCCAGCAGGCCGGCGTACTCGCCCTGCGAACCGGCGTTGGGCTGCAACGACACGGCGTCATAGCCAGTGGCGGCGCACAGCATGGCCTCCAGCTCGTCGGTCAGTTGCTGGTAGCCCTGGCTCTGCTCGGCGGGGGCAAAGGGGTGCAGGTTGCCGAACTCGGCCCAGGTCACCGGGATCATTTCGCTGGCGGCGTTGAGCTTCATGGTGCACGAGCCCAGCGGGATCATGGTGCGGTCCAGCGCCAGGTCCTTGTCGGCCAGCTTGCGCAGATAGCGCATCAGTTCGGTTTCGCTGTGGTAGCGGTTGAACACCGGGTGTTCGAGGATGGCCGACTGGCGCAGCAGGGCGGCCGGCAGTCGTGCTGGCGTGGCAGCGGCCAGCGCGGCGAAGTCCGGTACGGCCTGGCCATTGGCGAACAGCTGCCACAGGGCCTCGACATCGGCCTGGGTGCTGGTTTCGTCCAGCGACAGGCCCAGGTGGTCGGCATCGATCTGGCGCAGGTTGAGCTGGCGGGCGCGCGCCTGTTCATGCAGCGCGGCAGTCGCGCCGCCGGTGGCCAGGGTCAGGGTGTCGAAGAACGCGGCGTTCTGCACGTTCACGCCCAGTGCCTTGAGGCCGCTGGCCAGGATCGCGGTCAGCTGGTGGGTGCGCTGGGCGATCTGCTTGAGGCCCTGCGGGCCGTGGTACACGGCGTACATGCTGGCGATGTTGGCCAGCAGTACCTGGGCGGTGCAGATGTTGCTGGTGGCCTTCTCGCGGCGGATGTGCTGCTCGCGGGTCTGCATGGCCAGACGCAGGGCGGTCTTGCCGAAGCGGTCGATGGACACGCCGACCAGGCGCCCTGGCATGTCGCGCTTGAACGCATCGCGGGTGGAGAAGTACGCCGCATGCGGGCCGCCGAAGCCCAGCGGCACGCCGAAGCGCTGGGCGCTGCCGATGGCCACGTCGGCGCCGAATTCGCCCGGCGGGGCCAGCAGGGTCAGCGCCAGCAGGTCGGCGGCTACCGCCACCAGCGCGTTGGCGGCGTGCAGGCGCTCCACCAGTTCGCGGTAGTCGAACACCTCGCCGTTGCTGGCCGGGTACTGCAGCAGGGCGCCGAAGAAGGCGCTCACGTCGCCCAGCTCGCGCTCGTCGCCCACCACCACCTCGATGCCCAGCGGCTCGGCACGGGTGCGCAGCACGTCGAGGGTCTGCGGGTGGCAATGCACCGAGGCGAAGAAGGCGTGGCTGCCCTTGTTCTTGCTCAGGCGCTTGCAGAAGGTCATGGCTTCGGCGGCGGCCGTGGCTTCGTCGAGCAGGGAGGCGTTGGCGATCGGTAAGCCGGTGAGGTCGCTGATCAGGGTCTGGAAGTTCAGCAGCGCTTCCAGGCGGCCCTGGGAAATCTCGGGCTGATAGGGGGTGTAGGCGGTGTACCAGGCCGGGTTTTCCAGCAGGTTGCGCAGGATCGGTGCCGGGGTGTGGGTGTTGTAGTAGCCCTGGCCGATGAAGCTCTTGAACAGCTGGTTCTTGCCGGCGATGGCCTTGAGCGAGGCCAGGGCATCGGCTTCGCTCTGCCCGTCACCGAGCTCGAGCACGCTGGTGCCCTTGATGCTGTCGGGGATCACGGCGGCGCTCATGGCCTCCAGCGAGTCGAAGCCCAGGGTGGCGAGCATGGCCTGCTCGTCGGTGTCGCGCGGGCCGATATGACGGGCGATGAACTGATTGGCGGTGCCGAGGTTGATGGTCATGGTGATTTCCTCAGGCGTCGGCGTTGGCTTTGATCAGACGGTCGTAGGCGTCCTGGTCGAGCAGTTGCGCGACGGCGCCGGCATCGGCCGGGATGAAGCGGAAGAACCAGCCTTCGCCCAGCGGATCTTCGTTGACCAGCTCGGGGCTGTCCTGCAGCTGTTCGTTGACTGCCACCACTTCACCGGTCAGCGGCATGTACACGCCGCTGGCGGCTTTGACCGATTCGACGGTGGAGGCTTCGGCCCCGGCTTCGTAGGTTTGCAGTTCCGGCAGTTGCACATAGACCACGTCACCCAGTGCGTTCTGGGCAAAGGCGGTGATCCCGACCGTGACGCTGCCGTCGGCTTCGGCGCGCAGCCATTCGTGATCTTCGGTAAAACGCAACTCGCTCATGGGAACTCCTCAGGGGTGCGGTAGGGCTCACCATCAGGCCAGCCCGGAACTGACATCTCCTTAGCAAGTTCGTGGCCATTTATAAAAAATGCTTACAAATCAATTAGTTATGTATTTGTCGGCGCTGCTCGTTATGCAGGTCGTAGCGAAATCGCTACACCTGTCGAGTATTGAAAAAGCGCAGAGGGATCAAAACCTTGCATTACAGTGGCAAACGGGCGATGTAGCGAATTCGATACGGTGTATCGAATTCGCTACGGAAGGGTTTCCTTTCCGGGAATGCCATACTTGCGCAGCCGATGCGCAATAGCTGTGTGCGAAGTCTGCAAGCGACTGGCCAACTGGCGGGTGGAGGGGTAGGTGACGTAGAGCTTTTCCAGCAGGCCACGCTCGAAGTTCTCCACGGCCTGCTCCAGGCTGGCCACTTCACCATCGCTTTGGCGCGCCACCGAGGTGCCGGCAATGTCCAGGTCACCAATATCCACCAGGCTGCTCTCGCAGATGGCCGCAGCGCGAAAGATCACGTTCTGCAACTGGCGCACGTTGCCCGGCCAGCGGTTGCCCAGCAACGCCGGGTAGGTGCCCGGCGCCAGCCGGCACAGCGGACGCTGGATCTGCGTGCAGGCCTGGCGCATGAAGGCACGCGCCAGCATCAGGATGTCCTGGCCACGCTCGCGCAGCGGCGGCACTTCCAGGTTGAGCACGTTCAGGCGGTAGAACAGGTCTTCGCGAAAACTGCCTTCGGCAACCATCTTTTCCAGGTCGCGGTGGGTGGCGCTGAGGATGCGCACGTTGACCTTGACCTCGCGATCACCGCCCACGCGGCGAAAGCTGCCATCGCTCAGAAACCGCAGCAGCTTGGCCTGAAGGTAAGGCGACATCTCGCCGATTTCATCGAGAAACACGGTGCCCTGGTTGGCCAGCTCCATCAGCCCCGGCTTGCCGCCGCGTTGCGCGCCGGTGAAGGCACCGGGGGCGTAGCCGAACAGCTCGCTCTCGGCCAGGTTCTCCGGCAGCGCCGCACAGTTCAGTGCCAGGAAGGGTGCGTTGTGGCGGCTGCTGATGGCGTGGCAGGCACGGGCTACAAGTTCCTTGCCGGTGCCGGTCTCGCCGTGGATCAGCAGCGGCGCATCCAGCGCCGCCACACGCAGGGCGCGGGCCTTGAGGGTACGGATGGGCGGCGAGTCGCCGAGCAGCGCGTCGAAGCCTTCGGCATGGTCGTGGTGCAGGGCCGACAGGCGTTCGCCGATGCGGTTGGCCTGGTACAGCGTCAGCAGGGCGCCGGCGTTGGTGATCGGGGTGGCGTCGAGCAGCAGGGTCTGGCCATTGAGGGTGACTTCGCGCAGGGGCAGGTGGAAACCCTGTTCGATCAGCGCATCAAGCAGTTGCGGGTCGCCGAACAGCTCACCCACCGAGCGGCCCTCCGGGTCCTGGCCGCACAGGACGATCAATGCGGGGTTGGCCAGCAGCACATGGCCGGCGCTGTCCAGGGCCAGGACCGGGTCGCTCATGGCGGCGAGCAGGGCATCGAGCTGCAGGTGGCGGCGCTGTCCGGGGAGGATGTCGACCACTTTCACGCTTTGCACGCCGTGCACGTTGAACAGCGCGTCATGCAGCTCTTCGAGCACGTCGGGGCTCAGCGTCGGGGCGTCGATGTAGACGTTGGGCGGCACCATCTCCACGGCGTCCAGGTTGAGGTGGCGGGCACCGAGCAGGGCCAGCACTTCCTGGGTGATGCCGACGCGGTCGATGAAGCTGACGTGGATACGCATGGGGGGATGTTCTGGCTTGCCGGGATGGCAAGTATGCCTTGGCGGGCGCTGCGCGGTCGAATCGCTGCTGCATGCCGCGTGCTGTAGGAGCCGGCCTTGCCGGCGAAGGGGTGGTACTGACCCGAAGGCTTCGCCGGCAAGGCCGGCTCCTACACAAGCGTGGTGAGCTAGCCCAGGTGCTCGGGCTTGACCGGGTCGCCCGATTTCACATCGAGCTGTGCGCGCACATCCTCGAACATCATGTCGTAGATCTTGTGCAGCGAGCTGATGCTGGCGGTTTTGGGCATGCCGTACTTCTGCGCGATGATCGAGGCCTGCCGCGCGAAGTCGAAGGCCTGGTCCTTGGGCATGAAGAAGGTTTCGTCCATCGGCTTGTCCTCGATGGTGCCATGCATGCGAAAACTCATGCCTTTGCCTTCCTTGGGATCCTGCTCAACCTTGTAGTCGATGCACAGGTTGTAGCTGTAATCGGCCTTGTTCAGCGCATGGCGCTCGATGTGCAGATGACCGGGTTCGAATATGGCCATGGCGGCTCCTCTGGAAGGTTGAAACGGGCGGACCTGCAGATCCGCCCAACTGCATCAACGGTAGTCGATACCCGGCTTGGACGTACTCACCCGAGTGCCGGCAGTGCCCTTGACGATGTCTTCGATATCGGCCAGCGAGCCGATAACCGCTACTTTGCCGGTGTGCCGGGCAAAGTCGCAAGCGGCCTGCACCTTCGGCCCCATGGAGCCTGCAGCAAAGCCCAGGCGCTCCAGTTCGTCCGGGTGGGCCTGAGCGATGGCTTTCTGGGTCGGCTTGTTGAAGTCGACATACGCCGCGTTCACGTCCGTGGCAATCACCAGCAGGTCGGCGTCCAGCTGTTCGGCCAGCAGCGACGAGCACAGGTCTTTGTCGATCACCGCCTCGATGCCCTGCAGCTTGCCGTTCTCACCATACATGGTGGGGATGCCGCCACCCCCGGCACAGATCACGATACTGCTCTTTTCCAGCAGCCACTTGATCGGGCGGATCTCGAAGATGCGCTTGGGTTTGGGGCTGGCCACCACGCGGCGGAACTTGTCGCCGTCGGCCTTGACCACCCAGCCTTTTTCCTTGGCCAGGCGCTCGGCTTCTTCCTTGCCGTAGACCGGGCCGATGAACTTGGTCGGGTCCTTGAAGGCAGGGTCGTTGGCGTCCACTTCCACCTGGGTCAGCAGGGTGGCGAAGGGCACCTCGAAGTCCAGCAGGTTGCCCAGCTCCTGTTCGATGATGTAGCCGATCATGCCTTCGGTTTCGGCACCGAGCACGTCCAGCGGGTAGGCTTCGTCGGGTTTGTAGGATTGCGCCTGCAGCGACAGCAGGCCGACCTGCGGGCCGTTGCCGTGGGCGATGACCAGTTCGTTGCCGGGGTGGATCTTGGCGATCTGTTCGGCGGCGATACGGATGTTGGCGCGCTGATTGTCGGCGGTAAGGGGCTCGCCGCGGCGCAGCAGGGCGTTGCCGCCCAATGCAACAACGATACGCATGATGATGTCCTTTCTAGGGTGCAGGAGCCGGCAGCGCCGGCTCCCGGCGGGGTTACAGGTCGGCCAGGGTCGACACCAGGATCGCCTTGATCGTGTGCATGCGGTTTTCCGCCTGCTCGAAGGCGATGCAGGCCGGCGACTCGAACACGTCATCGGTCACTTCGATGCCGTTGGCCAGGTGCGGGTACTGCTCGGCGATCTGCTTGCCGACCTTGGTGTCGGAGTTATGGAACGCCGGCAGGCAGTGCATGAACTTGGTGCGTGGGTTGCCGGTGGCCTTCATCAGCTCGGCGTTGACCTGGTATGGCAGCAGTTGCTTGATGCGTTCGCCCCAGGCTTCGACCGGCTCGCCCATCGATACCCACACGTCGGTGTGGATGAAGTCCACGCCCTTGACCGCAGCTTTCGGGTCTTCGGTGAGGGTGATGAGGGCACCGCTTTCCTCAGCGTACTGTTTGCAGCGTGCCACCAGGTCGTCATGCGGCCACAGGGCCTTGGGCGCACAGATACGCACGTCCATGCCCAGCTTGGAGCCGACCAGCAGCAGCGAGTTGCCCATGTTGTTGCGCGCATCGCCCAGGTAGGCGTAGCTGATGTCGTGGATCGGCTTGTCGGCATGCTCGCGCATGGTCAGCACGTCGGCGATCATCTGGGTGGGGTGGTATTCGTCGGTGAGGCCGTTGAACACCGGTACGCCGGCGAACTTGGCCAGTTCCTCGACCACTTCCTGCTTGAAGCCACGGTACTCGATGGCATCGTACATGCGCCCGAGCACGCGGGCGGTGTCCTTCATGCTCTCCTTGTGGCCGATCTGCGAGGAGTTGGGGTCGATGTAGGTGACGTTGGCGCCCTGGTCATAGGCGGCCACTTCGAAGGCGCAACGGGTGCGGGTCGAGGTCTTCTCGAAAATCAGCGCAATGTTGTTGCCCTTGAGGTGCTGCTGCTCGGTGCCGGTGTACTTGGCACGCTTGAGGTCACGGGACAGGTCCAGCAGGTAGCGCAGCTCGCGCGGGGTGTGGTGTTCCAGGCTCAGCAGGCTGCGGTTGTGGATGTTGAACGCCATGATGTTGCTCCTGTTCTTTTAGAACGCAAAGGGCTGATCGGCCCGGCCGGCGCCTTGTGGGCACGGCCGGACGATGGTCGTTTTAGTAGTCGATTGGGTCGCGCACGATCGGGCAGGTCATGCAGTGGCCGCCCCCACGTCCGCGGCCCAGTTCGCCGGCACTGATGGTGATGACCTCGACACCGGCCTTGCGCAGCAGGGTGTTGGTGTAGGTGTTGCGGTCGTAGCCGATGACCACGCCCGGCTCCACGGCCACCACGTTGTTGCCGTCGTCCCACTGCTCGCGTTCGGCGGCGAAGCTGTTGCCACCGGTTTCAACCACGCGCAGCTTGGGCAGCTTGAGGGCCTTGGCCACCACATCGAGGAAGCTGGCTTCTTCGCGGCGGATGTCGATGCCGCCCTGCTTGCTTTCGTCGGGTTGCAGGGTGAAGGCGACGATCTGGTTCACCACTTCGGGGAAGATCGTGACCAGGTCGCGGTCGCAGAAGCTGAACACGGTGTCCAGGTGCATCGCAGCGCGGGACTTCGGCAGCCCGGCCACGATCACGCGTTCCACGGCCTTGTTCTTGAACAGGTTCAGCGCCAGTTGGCCGATGGCCTGACGCGACGTGCGTTCGCCCATGCCGATCAGTACCACGCCGTTGCCGATAGGCATCACGTCGCCGCCTTCGAGGGTGGAGTTGCCGTGGTCCTTGTCCGGGTCGCCGTACCAGATCTCGAAATCGGCATTGGTGAACTGCGGGTGGAACTTGTAGATGGCGGTGGTCAGCAGGGTCTCCTGGCGACGCGCCGGCCAGTACATCGGGTTCAGCGTCACGCCGCCGTAGATCCAGCAGGTGGTGTCGCGGGTGAACTGGGTGTTGGGCAGCGGCGGCAGGATGAAGCTGGAGTGGCCCAGGAAGTCGCGGAACATCTGGATGGTCTTGCCACCGAAGCTGTCGGGCAGGTCATCGGCCGAGACGCCGCCGATCAGGTACTCGGCGATGTGTCGCGGCTCCAGGCTGCGCAGCCAGGATTTCACTTCGTTGATCAGGCCCAGGCCCACCGAGTCGGCGGTGACCTTGCGCTCCAGAATCCAGTCCAGTGCTTCGGGCATCGCGACGATGTCGGTCAGCAGGTTGTGCATTTCCAGCACTTCGATGCCGCGCTCGCGCATCTTGGTCACGAAGTCGAAGTGGTCGCGCTTGGCCTGGGCGACCCAGAGTACGTCGTCGAACAGCAGTTCGTCGCAGTTGTTCGGGGTCAGGCGCTGGTGAGCCAGGCCTGGGGAGCAAACCATCACTTTGCGCAGTTTGCCGGCTTCGGAATGTACGCCGTACTTAGCTTTTTCCGTGGACATGGTTCATTTCCTCCAAGTTGCGAATACGGGGGGTTACAGAGTCAGGAAGCCGTCGTACAGGCCATAGGCCGCCACCAGGGCGCCAATGACTACGGCGGCGAAGATCAGCTTCTCCACGTTGGTAAAGATCGGTTGGCCCACCTCGCGCTTGGCCTTGGCGAACAGCACCACGCCAGGGGCATACAGCAGGGCCGAGAGCAGCAGGTACTTGACGCCACCGGCGTACAGCAGCCAGATGGCATAGAGCAGTGCGATACCGCCGATGATCAGGTCTTTCTTGCGTTCGGCCAGGGCCTGTTCATAGGTTTCGCTGCGCAGTGCCAGCAGGAACGCATAGGCCGCCGACCACAGGTAGGGCACCAGGATCATCGAGGTGGCGAGGTAGATCAGCGACAGGTAGGTACTGGCCGAGAACAGCGTGATGACCAGGAAGATCTGCACCATGGCGTTGGTCAGCCACAGGGCGTTGGCCGGCACGTGGTTGGCGTTCTCGCGGCGCAGGAACTCCGGCATGGTGTGGTCCTTGGCTGCGGCGAACATGATCTCGGCGCACAGCAGTACCCACGACAGCAGGGCCCCCAGCAGCGAGACGATCAGGCCGACGCTGATCAGCACCGCGCCCCAGTGACCGACCACGTGCTCGAGCACGGCGGCCATCGACGGGTTCTGCAGCTTGGCCAGTTCCGGTTGGGTCATGATGCCCAGCGACAGCACGTTCACCAGTACCAGGAACAGCAGCACGGTGATGAAGCCGATCACGGTGGCCTTGCCCACGTCGGAGCGTTTTTCGGCGCGGGCCGAGAAGATGCTGGCGCCCTCGATGCCGATGAACACCCACACGGTGACCAGCATCATGTTGCGCACCTGGTTCATCACGCTGCCCAGGTCCGGGTTCATCGTGCCCCAGATGTCGGCGGTGAAGATGTCCAGCTTGAACGCGAACAGGGCAATCAGGATGAACAGCGCCAGTGGCACGACCTTGGCCACGGTGGTGACCAGGTTGATGAACGCTGCTTCCTTGATGCCGCGCAGCACCAGAAAGTGCACTGCCCACAGCAGGATCGAGGCACCGATGATCGCCGCCGGGGTGTTGCCTTCGCCGAAGATCGGGAAGAAGTAGCCCAAGGTGCTGAACAGCAGCACGAAGTAGCCCACGTTGCCCAGCCAGGCACTGATCCAGTAGCCCCAGGCGGACGAAAAGCCCATGTAGTCGCCAAAGCCGGCCTTGGCGTAGGCGTATACGCCGCCGTCCAGGTCAGGTTTGCGATTGGCCAGGGTCTGGAACACGAAGGCCAGGGTCAGCATGCCGATGGCGGTGATGCCCCAGCCGATCAGCACGGCGCCGACATCGGCGCTGGCGGCCATGTTCTGCGGCAGCGAGAAGATGCCGCCGCCGATCATGGAACCCACTACAAGTGCGACTAACGCACCCAGTCGTAGTTTTCCGGGAGTGTCTGACATTGGATAACTCCATTCCAGGAGAAGAGAGATGCCAGAATAAATCCAGCAAGCGTGACGAGAGCTGATTCAGGTCAGTTCATTGATACATTCCATTGTTGCTGAAGGACTTGAAGCGCTGCAGCCGGCGCTTCGCCGACACCCCGCAAGCCTTGTGCAATGGCACCTCCAGCCTTTTTCTAGAGCATTCGCTCTGAATGGCTGCGAGATTTGAAGCTAGTCGCTTTTACGGGTTTAGCAAATTTTTGACGAGAAAAGATCTTGTTTGCTTGATGAAGTAGATGGGGTACGCAAAACTCACTGTTTAGTTCGCCTCGGCATAGACGTACTAGTTATGAAGGTTATAGTTTTGAAGACAATCCACTATAAACGTCAGGGCTGTGCTTATATTTAGGCCTAGTGTGTAACAGCACCATGACAACGCGGGACGAAAAGGGGAACTGCATGTCCGAACCAGGACAGAAACTGCGCTTGGGTGCGCTCGTCGCGCTGGTGGTGGGCTCGATGATCGGTGGCGGTATCTTCTCGCTGCCGCAGAACATGGCCGCGCGGGCCGATGTCGGCGCCGTGCTGATCGGCTGGGGTATCACCGCCGTGGGCATGCTGGCGCTGGCGTTCGTGTTCCAGACCCTGGCCAACCGCAAGCCCGAGCTCGATTCGGGTGTATATGCCTATGCCAAGGCCGGGTTTGGCGAGTACATGGGCTTTTCGTCGGCCTGGGGCTACTGGATCAGTGCCTGGCTGGGCAACGTGGGCTACTTCGTGCTGCTGTTCAGCACCTTGGGCTTCTACTTTCCGGTGTTCGGGGAGGGCAACACGCCGATCGCCATCGCCTGCGCTTCGCTACTGCTGTGGGCGGTGCACTTTCTGGTACTGCGCGGCATCAAGGAGGCGGCGTTCATCAACCTGGTGACCACCGTGGCCAAGGTGGTGCCGCTGGTGATGTTCATCGTGATCGCGGCGGTGGCGTTTCGCGCCGATATCTTCACCCGCGACATCTGGGGGCTGAGCAACCCCAAGTTCGGCGGGGTGCTGGACCAGGTGCGCAACATGATGCTGGTGACCGTGTTCGTGTTCATCGGCATCGAGGGCGCCAGCGTGTATTCGGCCCGTGCCGAAAGGCGTTCGGACGTGGGCAAGGCCACGGTGATCGGCTTTCTCGGGGTGCTGGCGCTGCTGGTGCTGGTCAACGTGCTGTCGCTGGGGGTGATGACCCAGCCGGAGCTTGCCGGCTTGCAGAACCCGTCGCTGGCCTCGGTGATGGAGCATATCGTCGGGCCCTGGGGCGGGCTGCTGATCAGCCTGGGGCTGGCGGTGTCGCTGCTGGGGGCGCTGCTGTCGTGGGCGTTGCTGTGTGCCGAGATCCTGTTCGCCACCGCCCGCGACAAGACCATGCCGCGGTTTCTGACCCGCGAGAATGCCAACCATGTGCCGGTCAATGCGCTGTGGATGACCAACTGCATGATCCAGCTGTTCCTGCTGATCACGCTGTTCTCGGCGGGCACCTACACCAGCCTGATCTACCTGGCGTCATCGATGATCCTGGTGCCGTACCTGTGGTCGGCGGCCTATGCGTTTCTGCTGGCACTGCGCGGGGAAACCTATGAGCGCCACCCCGGGGCGCGGCGCAAGGACCTGCTGGTGGCCGGGGTGGCGCTGGTGTATGCGATCTGGCTGCTTTACGCCGGGGGGCTGAAGTACCTGCTGCTGTCGGCGCTGCTGTACGCGCCGGGGGTGATCCTGTTCTACCGCGCCAAGCACGAGCAGGGGCAGCCGCTGTTCACCGGGTGGGAGAAACTGATTTTCGCGGCGGTGCTGGTGGGGGCGGGGGTGGCGGCGTATGCGTTGTATGCGGGGTGGTTGACGCTTTAGAGCGGTGTCGAGGTGTTCGCCGGCAAGGCCGGCTCCTACAGGTTGGTGCGACCTTCTGTAGGAGCCGGCCTTGCCGGCGAAGAGCCTCTGGCGGTCACCAGCGAGGCTCGGCCGACCCCAGCTCGCAAGCCCCCCGCGCCCATGCCAGCGGCGCGCCTTGCACCTGCAACGGCGCCTGCAGGCGCCTGGCCGGCCCCCACGGCGTCTGCTCCACGACCGGGGCCAGGTCTGCCTCGGTTTCGCCGGCCAACGGCAAGTCCTCGATCACCGTGCCCTGGTCCACCAGCAGCTTGGCCGTGCGCGCCAGCGACAGACGCGCCGAGCCGCCACAGCCGCTGCGCAGCCGCTCATCCAGTGCACGGATCGCGGCAGCCGCCATCAGGTAGCCGGTGGCATGGTCCAGGGCCTGCACCGGCAACGGCACCGGCCGCTCGCCCTGACGCCAGCGCATGCCCTCGCGAGCGATCCCGCTGCTCATCTGCACCAGGCTGTCGAAGCCGCGACGATGCTGCCACGGGCCGCTCCAGCCATAGGCATTGAGGCTGACATCGATCAGCCCGGGGTTGAGCCTGCGCCGTTGTTCGGCGCCATAGCCGAGGCGCTCCAGCGCGTCGGCGCGGTAGCCGTGCAGGAGGATATCGGCACCTGCCAGCAGGCCTTCGAACACCGCGCGGTCCTCTGCAGCATGCAGGTCCAGGCGCGCGCAGCGCTTGCCCAAGGTCACCTCGGCCACCACCGAGGGCTCCTCCCAGCCCGGCGGATCGATGCGCAACACGTCGGCACCGAACCCCGCCAGCAGGCGGCTGGCAACGGGCCCGGCAAGAATGCGCGTCAGGTCCAGCACGCGTACCCCCTTGAGCGGCTGCGCCGCAGTGCCGGTCCAGCCCTTGAGTACGCCAGCCGGCCCAGCCTTGCGATCGATCAGCGGCTCGGCATTGACCGCCATGCCCTGCGGGTGCGCCGACCATTGCTGCCAGCTGCGCATCTGCGCGGCACATCCGCCCGCAGCCACCACGGCAGTTTCCAGCGCCTCTGCCTCCCACTCGGCAACCCGCCGGGCCATCTGATCGCGGTCGTGTACCGCTCCCAGCACCCGTTCGGCAGCGGCGCGGTGATGCGCGGCGTTGGTGTGCAGCCGGATCCAGCCATCGCGGGTCGGGTAATCGCCTGCCACGGCGTCCCACAGCGGCGGCAGGCTCCAGCCCTGGGGGCGAATGCTGGTGGCGAACCACAGGGAACTCAGACGTCGGTCCACCTGCACCCCGGGGCGCGTGCCGGTCTGGCCGGCGAGCAGGTCGGCAATGGCCAGGCCCGTGGCGGCAATGCTGGCACTGGCCAGTTCGGTGACTTCGAAGGTCGATGGCAGGGCTCCTGCAGTGTGCAGGTGCAGGTGCTCAAGCGCATCCTGGGCAAGCCCCAGGGCGCTGACGATGCTGTTGAGAACATGACTCATGGTTGGCCCTCCCGTTGGTGGGCCATTGCAGACCATCAGGGCTGATTGGTCAAATGCGGGGCGGCAGGCACGCGCTCGGGGCGCGACCAGATCCACAGGTTGCCCAGGGCCATGCCGCCGATGGCGAGCCCTACCGGCCAGCGTAGGCCGATGAACACCAGCATCAGGCCGGCGCACAGCAGCATGCTGAGCGTGGCGCTGACCTTGGCCCGGCGCTGAATCACCTTGCCGTTGCGCCAGTTGTGCAGGATCGGCCCGAACAACCGGTGGTTTTCCAACCAGGCGCTCAGGCGCGGCGAGCTGCGCGTGGCAGCCCAGGCCGCGAGCAGGATGAACTCGGTGGTCGGCAGGCCGGGGATCACGATGGCCACCAGGCCGATGCCCAGGCTTACATAGGCAAGCAGGCCGAACAGCACGCGGGACAGCTTGGAGGTGGATGGGCGGGTCATGGGGTCCATTGACTGCACAGGTGAGGGCCGGCTGCCAACGCGGCTGGCCGGCCCGGCACGCATCAGGCCAGCTCGGCCTTGGGCGCGGTGGCGTAGGCGTGTTTGAGCAACTCGGTAAAACGTTCGAACGCAGCCACGGCGCCTTGTTCAGCGGCCGCTTCTTCTTCGGCGTTGAGCTCCAGACCGTCGAGGATGCGGGTGAACTGCTTCCAGCCCTCGGCGCGACCACCGGCCGGCTCGCCCAGGTGACGGGCACCGAAGCTGTCCGACAGGCCCAGGCCGACGGCGCGCTTGATCAGGAACGCGGCGCCGAGTTTGGAGCCTTCGGAGACGAATATCCAGCCCATGGCGGCGCCCAGGCTCGGGTTGTGTACGGCGCCGGGGAAGGCGGCCGGTACTGCGGTGTCGAGGTCGGCGAGGTCGAGGCGGGCCTGTTCGGCGCGGCAGCGCTCGGCCAGGTCGGGCACGATGGCGATCAGTTGCGGGTCGTTGTACAGCGCCTGGAGTTCGGACTGGAACAGGTATTGGGCGACCACGAAACGGGCGAAGCTTTCGCGGGTGTCGAAGGGGGCATGGGACTTGACCAGCGCATCGAGCTCGCTGTGCGGCGCATGGGTGAGCTGGTTGAGGCGCTGCGAGCGCAGGGCAGGGCGTTCGGCGGTTGCGGTCATGGGGCATCCTTGGGAAATGGTGAGCGGGTGACTAGACGTTAGTAACTAGACGAATGAGGGGCGTGGAAATAGTAAAAAAGGTTGCGGGCCATTCGCCGGCAGGCCAGCTCCCTGTGGGAGCCGGCCTTGCCGGCGTAGCGTCTAGATATCCCACACCAGGTTGATGGCGAAGTTGCGCCCCGGCATGGTCAGGCGGTCCATGTTGGCCGGCTGGGTCACCGATGCCTCGCCGACACCGTCGTAGGCACGAACGTCATCCCACTGCCAGTATTTCTTGTCGGCCAGGTTGTAGATGCCTGCGTTGATCGTCACGTCGTTGCTCACCTTGTAGAAGCCGCTCAGGTCCAGAATGCCGTAGCCGGGGGTACGGAAGTGGCTGCTGGCACCATCGGGCGCCTTGAACTGGTTGTCGTCGACACGGGTCTTGCGCTTGACCAGTGTCCAGCTCAGCAGGCCGCCGTAACTTTCCTGCTCGTAGCCCAGGCCAACCACGCCGGTCAGCGGGTTGATGCTGTTGAGCGGCTCGCCGGTGTCGTTGTTGCGCCCGTAGGTGTAGGCCACCGAGCCCTGGGTGTACAGGCCCTGCGGTGCACCGAAGTGGTCCAGGTTCAGGCGGCCCTTGAATTCGGCGCCCTTGATGGTGGCGTGCTTGATGTTCTCGGCACGGAAGTCCATCGCGTCCTTGCCGTTGACCAGGGCGTCTTCGTTGATGAAGTCGCGGTACTTGTTGTAGAACACCGCGACGGCGAAGTTGCCCGCGTCGAAGTTGCCGCGCAGGCCGGTCTCGTAGCCCTTGCTCTTCTCCGGCTCCAGGTCGGGGTTGGGCTCGACCACGTAGTTGCCGGCCAGGTTCTCGAAGCGCCCGTACAGTGCCTTGGCCGTCGGGGTGCGGAAGCCCTCGGCGTACTGGCCGTACCAGGTGTAGTTGTCGTTGAAGGCATAGGTCACGCCGAACTTGGGCGACACGCGGTGCCAGTTCTTCTGCTTGTCGTTGACGGTGGTGGTCGGCCCGGTAGGCAGGGTGGCCAGGAACTCGTCGGTCAGGTGCGGCTTGAGCTGGGTGTAGTCATAGCGCGCACCCGGCAGGAAGGTCCAGTCGTTCCAGCGGATCTCGTCCTGCGCGAACAGGCTGTAGGTATTGATGGTCGGGTCCGGGAAGTCGCTGACCTTGACCTGGGCGTCGCGCGGGCTGGCATCGCCGATGGCGCCGCAAGTGCCCCCGGCATTCAGGCAGGTGGCGGTGCCGCTGCGCGACCCGGTGACCTTCTGCTGCTTGAGTGTGGTGCCGTAGGTCAGCAGGTGCTCGGTGCTGCCCAGGGTGAAGGCCTTGTCGAACTGGGCGTCGAGTATCCATTGGCGGTCCTGGTAGAGCGTCTTGCGATCGCGCGCCACTTCGCGCCCACCGGCCACATACAGCTCGTCAGTGCGCTGATCGGTCTTGCCGACCTGATAGTTCAGGCTCCACTTCATGTTGTCGGCCAGCAGGCTGTCCAGGGCAAGCTCATGGTTGAGGCCGAAACGCTCGCGGCTGACGGTGTCGTTGCCGCTGCGTGCGCGATAGGAATTCATCGCGGGAAAACCTGGAATGAACGGCCCGCCAACGGCGCTCAGCACGTTGGTATCGCGATCATCCTTGTAGCGCTCGTAGGTCAGGCCCAGCCGCGCGTCGTCGGCGTAGTTCCAGCCCAGCTTGGCCAGCACGTTGGTGGTGCGCGCATCCTGCGGGTTGGCCTCGGTGCGCGCCAGGCCATCGCCGCTGTGGCTGCCGTAGGACTCGGTCTCGTGGCCGTTGCGCTGGCTCAGGTGCAGCAGGCCGTCGAAGTCGCCCTCGCGCCCGGCCACGGTGGCCGAGGTCAGCCAGCTCTCGTCGGCCGAGCTGTAGCCGGCCTTGAGGCGTGCGCCCACGTCCTTGCCCGGCTTGATGATGTCGTCCGGGTCGAGGGTGAAGTAGCTGACCGCGCCGCCGATGGCGTTGCTGCCGTACAGCACCGAGGCCGGGCCGCGCAGGATCTCCACGCGCTTGACGATCTCGGGGTCGACGTAGTTGCGCTGGGTCTGGGCGTAGGGGCCGTAGAAGTAGCTGTCGGGGATCGACACGCCATCGATCTGGGTCAGTACGCGCTCGCCATCGATGCCGCGGATGTTGTAGCCGTTGAGGCCGCTGCGCTGGCCGACGCCGCTGACCGAGACGCCTGGCTCGTAGCGCACCAGGTCCTTGATGGTGTTGACGTTGCTGCGGTCCAGCTGCTCGCGGGTCTGCACGCTCACCGTGCTTGGCACCTGGTTCACGTCCTGCGCGGTACGGGTGGCGCTGACGGTCACCTGCTGCAGGGTGATGGCATTGGAGGCGGCGCGCTCGATCACCACATTGCCGGCACTGAGCTTGCGGTAGTTCAGCTGGGTGCCGGCGAGCATCTGGCGCAGGGCCTGCTCGGGCGGCATCGAGCCGCGCACGCCTGGCGAGGCGACACCTTCGGCCAGCTCGGCGGACAACCCCACCTGCCAGCCGGTGACGGCGGTAAACGCGTTGAGCGCCGACACCAGCGGCTGCTGGGCAATGGCGAAGCGGTAGTCACCCATGCGCGGGTTGGCTGCCTGGGCGGGCTCGGCGGCCAGCGCCGGCAGGCTGCAGACGCCGCCGGCCAGCATGGCCAGGGTCAGCAGCGACAGCGTGCAACGTTGCAGGCCCGCTGTGCGGGTGGAGACGGTAGACCGGCGAGTGAAACCTCTGGACATCGAAAGCGCTCCCTGTCGCGCGAATGTTATAGGTGCGGCCGATTCAAAAATAAGAATCAGTTGCATTGGCTATAACGAGACGTGTGACCACGGGGCATCGCGTAAAAAAAGATTCCGATTCAGTTCAGAATCACCAGCGCCGGGTACTCCTGCAGGCGTGCGGAGGTGATGTGGGCCAGCGAACGCACCGCTTCGAGGGGTTGGTCGAGGCGGTAGTTGCCGGTGACGGCGACGTTCTGCAGGCGCTCGCTGGTGCTGATGATCCAGCCCGGGTAGTAGCGCCCCAGCTCGGCCAGCACCTGGCTCAGGGGGCAGTTCTCGAACACCAGCCGGCCCTCGATCCAGGCCAGGTCCTTTTGCCCGTCCAGGCGCTCGCGCTGGCCGAAGCCATTGGGGCCGAGGCTGATGCTGTCGCCGGCCGACAGGCGGATGCGCTGGTCGCTGTTGCCCAGCAGGTCGACGTCGCCGCGCTGCACGCGCACCTGTGCCTGGCCGTCGAGGTAGCGTACGGCGAAATCGGTGTCGCGCACGCTGGCGCGCAACGGCCCGGCGCGCAGCTCGAAGGGCTGCTGCCCGCCGGGGACCTGGAAGTAGGCTTCGCCCTGGTACAGCCGGGCGATGCGCTGGCGGTCGTTGATGTTGCTGGAGAACGCCGAATTGGTATTGAGCAGTACCTTGGAGCCGTCCTGCAGTTCCAGGCGCTGGCGCTCGCCGACCACGGTCAGGTGATCGGCCTGCAGGCGCATGGGCAGGTTGCCGACCGTGAACACACCCACCAGCAGCACCGCGGCGGTGGCCAGTGGCTTCCAGTGCGGGCGCAGGCGGGCCAGGCGCGAGGGACGCTGGCGTTGCTGCAGCTGCAGCGCGGCGGCGCGCACGCTGTCGCCGTGCCACAGGGCTTCGGCCTGCACGTAGGCCGGGGCATTGGCCGGGTCGGCCTCGAGCCAGGCCTCGAAGGCCCGGGTGTCTTCGGGCGTGGCGCATTGCAGGCGTATCAGCCAGTCCAGCGCCTGGTCCATGGCGCTGTCGCAGGCAGCCGGGTCTGGCGGCGCAGGGCGGTCAGGGGCACTGTCGGTCACGGAGGGTCCTTGGCATGCTTGTGTATCAGGTAATGATCAAGTGTATCGGCATGTGAGGCAAGCAGGCTCAATCGCGATTGAGACGATCGGCTACGCCTACACAGATGGCCATGATCAGTTTCAGTTCCTTCTGAACCGTGCTGGCGGACACCTTCAGTTGTTCGGCGATTTCCAGATAGCTGGCGCCGTGCAATCGGCTGAGGATGAAGATGCGCTGCTGGCGGGCGCTGAGCTCGCCCAGCGAGGTGCTCAGGCGGCGCAGCAACTGCTCCGCGTGGGTGGCGTCCTCGGCGCTGCCGTGGCTGGCGGCCACGTTGTGCAGCACCGCCTCGGGCACATCGTCGAGCAGGGTGCGGGCTTGCACGCGGCGGGCGCGCAGGTGGTCCAGGGCGAGGTTGCGGGCGGTCTGGAACACGAAGGGTTCGAGGTGCTCGATGGGGCGTTCGCCCAGGGCGCGGGTGACGCGCAGGTAGGTTTCCTGAAGCAGGTCTTCGGCGGTGCTGGGGTTGTCGACCATGCGCTGCAGGGTGCGTAGCAGGGTGACCCGCTGGGCGAGGAAGACGGCGTTGAAGTGGGACTGACTCACAGCGATACCTGACCGGGATTTCAGCGAATGATAATGCTTATCATCAATGCTGTTGGTCAAGGGGGAAAAGCAGCGGCAAGCTTTTAGCGCCAGGCGGCAGGAGGAAAAGCAGGCTTGCCCCCTGCTTGCCTGCCGCCTGAAGCTTGCGGGTTGAGACTATTGCGCCTCCCATAGCGCCAGGCAGTTGTCCAGCATGCGGTTGGAAAAGCCCCATTCGTTGTCGTACCAGGCCATCACCTTGAGCATCTTGCCGGCAACCTTGGTGTGATTGGCGTCGAAGATCGACGAAAGCGGGTTGTGGTTGAAGTCGCACGACACCAGCGGCAGGGTGTTGTAACCGAGGATCTTCGAGTGCTGGCTGGCCTCTTTCATCAGTGCATTGACCTCTTCCACGCTGGCCTCGCGCGTCACGTTCAGGGTCAGGTCCACCAGCGAAACGTTGATCACCGGCACCCGCACCGCCATGCCGGTCAGCTTGCCGGCCAGTTCCGGCAACACCAGGCCCACGGCCTCGGCTGCGCCGGTCTTGCTCGGGATCATCGACTGGGTGGCCGCCCGCGCCCGGTACGGGTCGCTGTGGTACACGTCGGTCAGGCTCTGGTCGTTGGTGTAGGCATGGATGGTGGTCATCAGGCCCTGTTCGATGCCCAGTTCGCGGTGCAGTACCTGCGCCACCGGCGCCAGGCAGTTGGTGGTGCACGAGGCGCTGGAGATGATCTGGTGCGAGGGGCGCAGGATGTCGTGGTTGACCCCGTACACCACCGTCGCGTCCACGCCCTTGCCAGGGGCCGAGATGATGACTTTGCGTGCCCCGGCAGTAAGATGGGCCGCGGCCCGGGTGCGCTCGGTGAACAGGCCCGTGCATTCGAACACCACGTCCACATCCAGCGCCTGCCACGGCAGCTCGGCAGGGTTGCGAATCGCGCTGACGGCAATTCGGTCGCCGTTGACCGTGATGCTCTCGCCATCGCTGTGAACCTGTGCATCGAATGCCCCGTGCACGCTGTCGTACTTGAGCAGGTGCGCATTGATCGAGCTGTCGCCCAGGTCGTTAATGGCGACGACCTGCAGGTCCTGACGGTAGCCTTGGGTATACAGTGCGCGAAGAATGTTGCGGCCGATGCGGCCAAAACCATTGATTGCGATACGTAATGTCATGGAGCTACCTCTGGCAGACTGTCTGAGCCCCGGAAAGAGCTTGAATCTGATTTTGTTGTTGGAATTACAAGATTATTCGTAAAAAAATAGAAAACAAGCCTTTTTGCTGGCAGTATTTTGTTCAATCTACAACGAGTGACCGGCCAAGCCGTTACCCACCGACATTCGCGCCCCTGCCTTGAGCCTAGGTCGCAATCGTTTGTAAGGGAAACCGCCGCAGAGGTTGCTGCCCCTTAGCCTGGAGTCCAGTACATGCATCCGCGCATTCTTGAGGTCACCGAACGGCTGATCGCCCGTAGCCGTCCTACCCGCGAGCGCTACCTTCAGTTGATTCGCGGGGCGGCCAGCGACGGCCCGATGCGCGCCAAGCTGCAATGCGCCAACTTCGCCCATGGCGTGGCCGGCTGCGGCAGCGACGACAAGCACAGCCTGCGCATGATGAACGCGGCCAACGTCGCCATCGTCTCGGCCTACAACGACATGCTCTCGGCGCACCAGCCCTACGAGCACTTCCCCCAGCAGATCAAGCAGGCGCTGCGCGAAATCGGCTCGGTGGGCCAGTTTGCCGGCGGGGTGCCGGCCATGTGCGACGGTGTCACCCAGGGTGAGCCGGGTATGGAGCTGGGCATCGCCAGCCGTGAAGTGATCGCCATGTCCACCGCGATTGCGCTGTCGCACAACATGTTCGACGCGGCGCTGCTGCTGGGTATCTGTGACAAGATCGTGCCGGGCCTATTGATGGGGGCGCTGCGCTTTGGCCATCTGCCCCAGCTGTTCGTGCCGGGCGGGCCGATGCCCTCGGGTATCTCCAACAAGGAAAAGGCCGACGTGCGCCAGCGCTACGCCGAGGGCAAGGCCAGTCGCGAAGAGCTGCTGGAGTCGGAAATGAAGTCCTACCACAGCCCCGGTACCTGCACCTTCTACGGCACGGCCAATACCAACCAGTTGCTGATGGAAGTGATGGGCCTGCACCTGCCCGGTGCCTCGTTCGTCAACCCGTACACGCCGCTGCGCGATGCGCTCACCGTAGAGGCCGCGCAGCAGGTCACGCGCCTGACCAGGGCCAGTGGCAACTTCATGCCGCTGGGCGAGATCGTCGACGAGAAGTCGCTGGTCAACTCCATCGTCGCGCTGCACGCCACCGGCGGCTCCACCAACCATACTCTGCACATGCCGGCGATTGCCCAGGCGGCCGGCATCCAGCTGACCTGGCAGGACATGGCCGACCTGTCCGAGGTGGTGCCAACGCTGTCGCACGTGTACCCCAACGGCAAGGCCGACATCAACCACTTCCAGGCGGCGGGCGGCATGGCCTTCCTGATCCGCGAGCTGCTCGATGCCGGGTTGCTGCACGAGGACGTGAACACCGTGGCCGGCCCCGGCCTGCGCCGTTATACCCAGGAGCCGTTCCTGGACAACGGCAGGCTGGTATGGCGCGAAGGCCCCGAGGCCAGCCTTGACGAAAGCATCCTGCGTCCGGTGGCCAACCCGTTCTCCGCCGAGGGCGGCCTGCGGGTGATGCAAGGCAACCTTGGCCGTGGGGTGATGAAGGTGTCTGCGGTGGCGGCCGAGCACCAGGTGGTCGAAGCCCCGGCGCGGGTGTTCCACGATCAGCAGGAACTGGCCGATGCGTTCAAGGCCGGCGAGCTGGAGCGCGATTTCGTCGCCGTGGTGCGCTTCCAGGGCCCGCGCTGCAACGGCATGCCCGAACTGCACAAGATGACCCCGTTCCTGGGTGTGCTGCAGGACCGCGGCTTCAAGGTCGCGTTGGTGACTGACGGGCGCATGTCGGGGGCTTCGGGCAAGATTCCGGCGGCCATTCATGTGTGCCCGGAAGCGTTCGATGGCGGCCCGCTGGCGCGGGTGCGCGATGGCGACATCGTGCGCGTGGACGGCGTGGCCGGCACCTTGCAGGTGCGCGTCGAGCCGGCCGAACTGGCCGCTCGCGAGCTGCCGGCAGCGCCGCTGGGCAATGACCTGGGCTGCGGGCGCGAGCTGTTCGGCTTCCTGCGCGTGGCGCTGAGCTCGGCCGAGCAGGGCGCCAGCGCCTTCACCTCGGCCCTGGAGAACTTCAAATGAAGGTCGCACTGGTCGGTGACATAGGCGGCACCAATGCCCGCTTCGCGTTGTGGCGCGACAACGCGCTGCACGCGGTGCAGGTGTTCCCCACGGCTGACTACACCAGCCCCGAGCAGGCCATCGGCGTGTACCTGGCCGCGCAGGGCCTGGCCAAGGGCGAGGTGGCGGCGGTGTGCCTGGCGGTGGCCGGGCCGGTCAGCGGCGATGAATTTCGTTTCACCAACAGCCATTGGCGCCTGAGCCGCAAGGCATTCTGCGCCAACCTGCAGGTCGAGCACCTGCTGCTGATCAACGACTTCACCGCCATGGCGCTGGGCATGACCCGCCTGCAGCCGGATGAAGTGCGCAATGTGTGCGCCGGCACGCCGGACACCACCCGTCCGGCGGTGGTGATCGGGCCGGGTACCGGGCTGGGTGTCGGGACCTTGCTTGGCCTGGGCGAGCAGCGCTGGCTGGCGCTGCCGGGTGAGGGCGGGCATGTCGACCTGCCGGTGGGCAGTGCACGCGAGGCGGCGATTCGCCAGGCGATCGCGCTGGACACCGGCCACGTCAGCGCCGAAACCGTGCTCAGTGGCGGCGGGCTGCTGCGCCTGTACCACGCCATCTGTGCACTGGACGGGCATGCCCCCACGCTGGGCACGCCGGCCCAGATCACCGACGCGGCGTTGCACGACGACCCGGTGGCGCTGGAGGTGATCGAGCAGTTCTGCCGTTTTCTGGGGCGGGTGGCCGGCAACAATGTGCTGACCCTGGGCGGGCGTGGCGGGGTGTTCATCGTGGGCGGGGTGATTCCGCGCTTTGCCGAGCTGTTCCTGCGCAGCGGCTTTGCCGCGAGTTTTGCCGACAAGGGCTGCATGAGCGCCTACCTTGAAGGGGTGCCGGTGTGGCTGGTGACGGCGGAGTATTCCGGGTTGGAAGGGGCGGGAGTGGCGTTGCAGCAGGCACTGGCCCAGCACGCCTGAGTTGGAGTGACTGGCCGGTCCCTGTCGCGGGTCAAGCCCGCTCCCACCAGGTTCGATGCCGTACCTGTGGGAGCGGGCTTGACCCGCGATGGGGCCGCCAAGGAATGCACTGACAAGGACAACAACCGTGACCAAGTCGATTCTGCTGGTCGATGACGACCAGGACATCCGTGAACTGCTGCAGGCCTACCTGAGCAAATGCGGCTTCCAGGTGCAGGCCCAGGCCGATGGCCAGGGTTTTCGCCAGGCCCTGGACACACACGGCGCCGACCTGGTGATCCTCGACGTGATGCTGCCCGACGAAGACGGTTTCAGCCTGTGCCGCTGGGTGCGACAGCACCCGCGTCAGGCCCGTGTGCCGATCATCATGCTCACCGCCAGTTCCGACGAAACCGATCGCGTCATCGGCCTGGAACTGGGCGCCGACGATTACCTGGGCAAACCCTTCAGCCCCCGCGAGCTGCAAGCCCGCATCAAGGCCCTGCTGCGCCGCGCCGGCTTCATGCATGAACGCCCCGGCGGTGACGTGCTGACCTTCGACGAGTGGCGCCTGGATACGGTCAGCCACCGCCTGTTCCACCGCGACGGCGAAGAGGTGATCCTGTCTGGCGCCGATTTCGCCCTGCTCAAGCTGTTCCTCGACCACCCGCAACAGATCCTCGACCGCGACACCATCGGCAATGCCACCCGTGGTCGCGAGCCGATGCCGCTGGACCGTATCGTCGACATGGCGGTCAGCCGCCTGCGCCAGCGCCTGCGCGATACCGAAAAACCTCCGCGACTGATCCGCACCGTGCGCGGCAGCGGCTACCTGCTGGCGGCCAGTGTTGCGCCCGCGCACTGAGCGGCGCTGGCGCCTGCCGCTGCCACGCTCGCTGCTGGGGCGCATGCTGCTGCTGACCCTGCTGGTGGTGACGGCGGCCCAGGGGTTGTCCAGCGTGATCTGGGTGTCGCAGTTGCGTGCCAGCCAGCTCGAAGGGCTGCTGGCCAGCGCGCGCAGCCTGGCGCATTCGATGACCGCCAGTGTCAGTTACTTCCGTTCGCTGCCGCTGGCCTACCGGCCGCTGGTGCTGGACCAGCTGCGCAGCATGGGGGGCACGCGCTTCGTGGTGTCGCTCAACGACCGGCCGCTGGACATGCAGGTGCTGCCGGTGACCCCGCGCAAGCAGGCGGTGATCGAGGCGTTCGAGCAGGTACTGCACGAGCGCCTGGGTGAGCAGATGGAAATCTCGGTGGAGTTCGTCGGCCCCGAGCAACTGCGTCTGTTCAACAGCGGGCTCAAGCTCGATGAACTGCCGCGCTCCTGGGCGCACTACTCGCTGACCCTGGAGCCGGTCAACCCGCCGGTGCTGGTGACCCAGATCCGCCTGGGCGAGGGCGAATGGCTGTACATCGCCTCGCTGCTGCCCGAGCCCTACACCAGCCTCGAGGCCGAGGGCCTGCCGCGCCAGCAGGTGGGGTTCATCGCACTGACCAGTTTCTTTCTGCTGCTGTTCATCGGCCTGCTGGTGCATTGGCAGACCCGTCCGCTCAAGCGCCTGGCACGCGCGGCGCGGGAGCTGTCGCTGGGCGCCGACGCGCCGCCGGAGGTAGAGGGCGGCGGCAGCGAAGTGGTGGAGGTGGGGCGCGCCTTCAATGCCATGCGCGAACGCATCAGCCGCTACCTGACCGAGCGCAGCCAACTGTTCAGCGCGATCTCCCACGACCTGCGCACGCCGATCACGCGCCTGCGCCTGCGCGTCGAGCTGCTGGAGGATGAACAGCTGCAACACAAGTTCGGCCGTGACCTGGACGAGCTGGAGCTGCTGGTCAAGGGCGCGCTGCAGTGCGTGAAGGACACCGACATCCACGAGAACATCGAACCCATCGACCTCAACCAGGTGCTCGACTGCCTGGTGGAACCCTACCTGGCCAGTGCGCGCGTCACCGTGCAGGGCAGGGCGCTGGCGGCGTATCCGGGCAAGCCGCTGGCGCTCAAGCGCTGCATCGGCAACCTGATCGACAACGCGCTCAAGTACGGCGAGCGTGCGCACCTGCGCATCATCGACAGTGCCACCGGCTTCGTGCTGCAGGTGGACGACGAGGGCCCCGGCGTGCCGGAGCAGAGTCAGGAACAGGTGTTCGAGCCACATGTGCGCCTGGCCGGCCAGCAGCAGGGCTACGGGCTGGGGCTGGGCATCGCGCGCAACATCGCCCACAGCCACGGCGGCGAGGTGAGCCTGCGCAACCTGCGCGAAGGCGGCCTGCGGGTCACCCTGAGCCTGCCGCGCAGTGCGGGCCAGCGGGTGAATGTCACAGGTCGGTGACATTCGCGCATCCCTTCGTTACTTCTGCCGCCCCAGGGGGTGGCTAGACTTCGATTCACGCGCAAGCAGCATGACTTGCACCGGCATAACAACAAGAAAGGTTTCCCTTGATGAATGCGATCAATCGCCTCGCCGCCGTTGTTTCCCTTGCTTCCCTGTTGCCATTGAGCGCCCTGGCTGCCGAGCCCGGCACGGTCGAGGTGACCCACTGGTGGACGTCCGGTGGCGAGAAGGCGGCCGTGGACACGCTGCGCAAGCAGATCGAACAGGACGGTTTTGTGTGGAAGGACAACGCCGTGGCCGGGGGCGGCGGCGCGGCCGCCATGACCGTGCTCAAGAGCCGCGCGGTGGCCGGCAACCCGCCAGCCGCTGCCCAGGTCAAGGGCCCGGACATCCAGGACTGGGGCGCGCTGGGCCTGCTGACCAACCTGGACGATGTGGCCAAGGCCAACGACTGGGACGCGCTGCTGCCCAGAAAGGTTGCCGACATCATGAAATACGACGGTCATTACGTGGCCGTGCCGGTGAACATCCACCGGGTCAACTGGCTGTGGATCAATCCGCAGGTGTTCGCCAAGGCCGGGGCCAAGGTGCCGACCACCCTGGACCAACTGTTCGCCGCCGCCGACAAGCTCAAGGCTGCCGGCTTCGTGCCCCTGGCCCACGGCGGCCAGCCGTGGCAGGACAGCACCGTGTTCGAGGACGTGGTGCTGAGCATTCTCGGGCCCAAGGGCTACCACGCAGCCTTTGTCGAGCTCGATGAAAAGACCCTGACCGGTGCGCAGATGATCGAGGCGTTCAGCACCTTGCAGCGCCTGGGCACCTACATGGACCCCAACCGTGCCGGGCGTGACTGGAACGTTGCGGCCGCCGAGGTCATCAACGGCAAGGCCGGCATGCAGATCATGGGCGACTGGGCCAAGAGCGAATGGACCGCTGCGGGCAAGATCGCCGGCAAGGACTACGAGTGCGTAGCGTTTCCCGGTACCCAGGGCAGCTTTGCCTACAACATCGACTCGCTGGTGATGTTCAGGCTCAAGGACGAGAACGACATCAAGGCCCAGAACGACCTGGCCAAGGTGGCGCTGGAGCCGGCGTTCCAGACCGTGTTCAACCAGAACAAGGGGTCGCTGCCGGTACGCCAGGACATGGACATGGGCCCGTTCGATGCCTGCACGCAAAAGTCCGCCGCGGACTTCAAAGCGGCCGAGCAGGGCGATGGCCTGCAACCGAGCATGGCGCACAACATGGCCACCAGCCTGGCGGTGCAGGGCGCCATCTTCGATGTGGTGACCAACTTCCTCAACGACCCGAAGGCCGACCCGGCCAAGGCGGTCAAGCAGCTGGATTCGGCGATCAAGTCGGCTAAATGATGGTGTAGGCGCGGGCCTCTTCGCCGGCAAGGCCGGCTCCTACAGGAGCCGCGCCGCTGCCTGTGTAGGAGCCGGCCTTGCCGGCGAAGCGGTGCGCAGCACCGCACCTCCAAGCGAGAACCTTCCGATGAGCACTATCGCCGTCCTCAACAAGGCCTCACCCCTCGATGCATTGCAACGCTGGCTGCCCCGACTGGTACTGGCGCCGAGCATGCTGATCGTGTTGGTGGGCTTCTACGGCTACATCCTGTGGACCTTCGTCCTGTCGTTCACCAATTCAAGCTTCATGCCCAGCTACAAGTGGGTGGGCCTGGCCCAGTACGCCCGCCTGATGGGCAACGACCGCTGGTGGGTCGCCAGCAAGAACCTGCTGCTGTTCGGCGGCATGTTCATCGGCATCAGCCTGGTGGTCGGCGTGCTGCTGGCGGTGCTGCTCGACCAGCGTATCCGCCGCGAAGGCTTTATCCGCACCGTCTACCTGTACCCCATGGCGCTGTCGATGATCGTCACCGGCACCGCCTGGAAATGGCTGCTCAACCCCGGTCTTGGCCTGGACAAGATGCTGCGCGACTGGGGCTGGGAAGGCTTTCGCCTGGACTGGCTGGTCGACCCCGATCGCGTGGTGTACTGCCTGGTGATTGCTGCCGTGTGGCAGGCCTCGGGGTTCGTCATGGCGCTGTTTCTGGCCGGGCTGCGCGGGGTCGACCCGTCGATCATCCGCGCCGCCCAGGTCGATGGCGCGAGCCTGCCGACCATCTACCTGCGCATCGTGCTGCCCAGCCTGCGCCCGGTGTTCTTCAGTGCATTGATGATCCTGGCGCACATCGCGATCAAGAGCTTCGACCTGGTGGCGGCAATGACCGCCGGTGGCCCGGGCTACGCTTCGGACCTGCCGGCGATGTTCATGTATTCGTTCACCTTCAGCCGCGGCCAGATGGGCATGGGCTCGGCCAGCGCGATCCTGATGCTGGGGGCGATCCTGGCGATCCTGGTGCCGTACCTGTATTCGGAACTCAGGAGCAAGCGCCATGAGTAATTCACTCGCTGCTCGTCGACCGAGCCTGAGCCGCCTGGCGATCTACGCCACCCTGATCGCGGCCTGTCTGGTGTACCTGGTGCCGCTGATCGTGATGCTGCTGACCAGCTTCAAGAGCCCCGACGACATCCGCACCGGCAACTTGCTGAGCTGGCCCGAGGTGATCACCGGCATCGGCTGGGTCAAGGCCTGGGACGCGGTGGGCGGGTATTTCTGGAACTCGGTGAAGATCACCGTGCCGGCGGTGCTGATCTCCACCCTGGTGGGGGCGCTCAACGGCTACGTGCTGTCGATGTGGCGCTTTCGCGGCTCGCAGCTGTTCTTCGGGCTGCTGTTGTTCGGCTGCTTCCTGCCGTTCCAGACGGTGCTGCTGCCGGCCTCGTTCACCCTCGGCAAGCTGGGCCTGGCCAGTACCACCACCGGCCTGGTGCTGGTGCACATCGTGTACGGCCTGGCCTTCACCACGCTGTTTTTCCGCAACTACTACACCAGCGTGCCCCAGGCCCTGGTGCAGGCGGCGCGGCTGGATGGCGCGGGGTTCTTCACCATCTTCGGGCGCATCCTGCTGCCCATGTCGATCCCGATCATCATGGTGTGCCTGATCTGGCAGTTCACCCAGATCTGGAACGACTTTCTGTTCGGCGTGGTGTTCGCCAGTGGCGACGCGCAACCGATCACCGTGGCCCTCAACAACCTGGTCAACACCAGCACCGGGGCCAAGGAATACAACGTCGACATGGCGGCGGCGATGATCGCCGGGTTACCGACCCTGTTGGTCTATGTGCTGGCTGGCAAGTATTTCCTGCGTGGGCTCACCGCCGGCGCGGTCAAGGGGTAGAACATGGCAACGCTTGAATTGCGCAACGTCAACAAGACCTACGGCAGCGGCCTGCCGGACACGCTGAAGAACATCGAGCTGAAGATCGGCTCGGGCGAGTTCCTGATCCTGGTGGGCCCCTCGGGCTGCGGCAAATCCACCCTCATGAACTGCATCGCGGGGCTGGAGCAGATCAGCGGCGGGGCGATTCTGGTGGACGACGCCGACATCAGTGGCATGAGCCCCAAGGATCGCGACATCGCCATGGTGTTTCAGTCGTATGCGCTGTACCCGACCATGAACGTGCGCGACAACATCGCCTTCGGCCTGAAGATTCGCAAGATGACCCCGGCGGCCATCGACGAGGAGGTGGCGCGGGTGGCCAAGCTGCTGCAGATCGAGCACCTGCTGGGGCGCAAGCCCGGCCAGCTGTCCGGTGGGCAGCAGCAGCGCGTGGCCATGGGCCGGGCGCTGGCGCGTCGGCCCAGGATCTACCTGTTCGACGAACCGCTGTCCAACCTCGACGCCAAGCTGCGGGTGGAGATGCGCACCGAGATCAAGCTGATGCACCAGCGCCTGAAGACCACCACGGTGTACGTGACCCACGACCAGATCGAGGCCATGACCCTGGGCGACAAGGTGGCGGTGATGAAGGACGGGCTGATCCAGCAGTTCGGCACCCCGCAGCAGATCTACAACGACCCGGCCAACCTGTTCGTGGCGAGTTTCATCGGCTCGCCGCCGATGAACTTCATACCCTTGCGCCTGCAACGCCAGGAGGGTCGCCTGCTGGCCCTGCTCGACAGCGGCCAGGGGCGCTGCGAACTGCCGCTGGGCATCGGCGAGGCGGGGCTGGAGGCGCGCGAGGTGATCCTGGGCATTCGCCCGGAGCAGATCAGCCTGGCGGGGGTCGAAGGCAATGGCCTGCCGAGCATTCGCGCCCAGGTGCAGGTCACCGAGCCGACCGGGCCGGACACCCTGGTGTTCGTGACCCTCAACCAGACCAAGGTGTGCTGCCGACTGGCACCGGAGTTCGCGCCGCAGGTCGGCGAAAGCCTGAGCTTGCAGTTCGATCCTGCGCGGGTGCTGCTGTTCGATGCAGAAACGGGCGAACGGCTGGGGCGCGGGCGTGCACCGCTCGATACGGTCGGCACCGACAACATTGCCCAATTCAGGGGCCGCTGAATTCGTTGTAAAGCATGGACACCATCGAAAACAATAAGACGAGGACACAGGGGATGGATCATTTCAAACGTGTTTTGCCGCGGGGCTGCATGACCCTGCTGGCGGCCTTCGGGGTCAGTTGCGGGGCGCACGCTGCCGGCGCCTTCGACCCGGAGTCGAAGTGGATGAGTGGCGACTGGGGCGGCACACGCACCGAGTTGCTGGACAAGGGCTACGATTTTTCGCTGGATTACGTGGGCGAGGTTGCCGGCAACCTGAAGGGTGGCTACAACAACGACAAGACGGCGCGCTACAGCGACCAGTTCGCCCTGGGCGTGAAGATGGACCTGGAGAAGATCCTGGGTTGGCACGACGCCGAGTTCAAGCTGGCGATCACCGAGCGCAGCGGGCGCAACCTGTCCAACGACCGCATCAGCGACCCTCGGGCCGGGCAGTTCAGCTCGGTGCAGGAGGTGTGGGGCCGCGGGCAGACCTGGCGCCTGACCCAGATGTGGGTCAAGCAGACCTACTTCGACGGCAAGCTCGACCTCAAGGCGGGGCGCTTCGGCCCGGGCGAGGAGTTCAACAGCTTCCCCTGCGATTTCCAGAACCTGGCTTTCTGCGGCTCGCAGGTGGGCAACTGGGTGGGCAGCATCTGGTACAACTGGCCGGTCAGCCAGTGGGCGTTGCGCGCCAAATACAACCTCACGCCGGAGTTCTTCGCCCAGGTCGGGGTGTTCGAGCAGAACCCTTCGAACCTTGAGACGGGCAATGGCTTCAAGCTCAGCGGCAGCGGCACCAAGGGCATGATCCTGCCGGTGGAGCTGGTGTGGGCCCCCAGGGTCAACGGCCTGCCCGGCGAGTACCGCCTGGGTTACTACTACAGCACTGCCAAGGCCGATGACATCTACGAGGACGTCAATGGCCAACCCCAGGGCCTGACTGGCGCAGACCCCAAGTCGCATTCGAGCAAGCATGGCTGGTGGGTGGTGGCGCAGCAGCAGGTTACTGCGCACAACGGCGATGCCAATCGCGGCCTGAGCCTGTTCGCCAACTTTACCGTGCACGACAAGGCCACCAACGTGGTCGACAACTACCAGCAGGTGGGCATGGTGTACAAGGGCGCCTTCGATTCGCGGCCCAAGGACGACATCGGCTTCGGCGTGGCGCGCATTCATGTCAACGATGACGTGAAGAAGCGTGCGCAGCAGTTCAATGGGGTCAGCGGTATCGATGACTACAACGACATGGGCTTCGTGCCGATCCAGCGTACCGAGTACAACGCCGAGCTGTACTACGGCGTGCACGTGACCAACTGGCTGACCGTGCGCCCCAACCTTCAGTACATCCGTCACCCGGGCGGGGTGAGCGAGGTGGACAATGCGGTCGTCGCCGGGCTGAAGATTCAGTCGTCGTTCTGAGGGGATATGTTGTAAATTTACGCCAATTCGGCGTTTCGCCGGCAAGGTCGACTTTTGTAGGAGCCGGCGTTGCCGGCGAACAGGCCCCCCTAACAACAAGAGTCCCGAAACATGTCCGAGCACCCGCTTCAACGCTTCTTCACCTCGCAGCGGCCGCGACCGACCTTCGAGTGGGAGCGTTACCAGCAGCGCGACGTGCTGATCATCGATCACCCCCAGTGTCAGGCGGTGTTCAGTCGCCAGGGCGCGCAACTGCTGCACTTCCAGCCCCGTGGCGAACGCCCTTGGCTGTGGTGCGCGGCGCAGTGGCCGCAGGTCGGCGCCATTCGTGGCGGTGTGCCGGTGTGCTGGCCCTGGTACGGCCGTCACCCCAGTGAAGACATGTGGCCGGCCCACGGCTGGGCGCGCCTGCTCGACTGGAAACTGATCGACAGCAGCGAAAGCGACGAGGGTGTGACCCTCACGTGGCGCCTGCAGCTGTGCGACTGGCAGGTCGACCTGGTGGCCACGCTGGGTCAGCGCATGCAGTTGCAACTGAGCACCGAGCACCAGGACAGCCTGCCGTGCCAGTTGAGTCATGCTCTGCTGGCCTACTGGCGTATTAGTGACGTTTCCGAGATAGCGCTATCTGGGCTCGAGAATGCGAGGGGGTACGATCATCTGAGGCGTCAGGCATGCCAGCAGAAGGGCGCCTTGAAAGTGCAGGGCGGCTGTCAGCGGGTGTTCCAGAATGCTGCGACCCTGCAGGTCAACGACCCGGCCTGGCAGCGTCAACTGTGCATCGATACCGGCGACAGCGACGACACCGTGGTGTGGCATCCGGGCAGCCGGCCGCTGATGGGCGTGAGCGGCAGCGAGACCCAGGGCTTCATCTGCGTCGAGGCCGCCAGTGGCAGCAGCGACAGCCTCAGCCTGGCGCCGGGGGAGCGGGCGCACCTGCAGTTGCAGGCGCATTCGCTCAATTGAGTTCGTCGTCGATCGGGTAGCGGCTGGCGTTGAGGCTTTCCTTGATCTTGCGCAGGTGCGGCTGGAAGTCCACGCCACGGCGCAGGGTCATGCCGGTGGCCAGCACGTCGAGCACGGTCAGCTGGATGATGCGCGAGGTCATCGGCATGTAGATGTCGGTGTCTTCGGGCAGCGGGATGTTCAGGCTCAGGCTGCTGGCCTTGGCCAGTGGCGAGTCGGCAGCGGTGAGGCCGAGCACCGAGGCGCCGTTTTCCCGCGCCAGGCGCGCCACTTCGACCAGTTCGCGGGTGCGCCCGGTGTAGGAGATGATCACGAACAGCTCGCCGGTATGGGCCACCGAGGCCAGCATGCGCTGCATCAGCACGTCGGCATGCGCCGACACGGCGAGGTTGAAGCGGAAGAACTTGTGTTGTGCGTCCAGTGCCACCGGGGCCGAGGCGCCCAGGCCGAAGAAGTGGATCTGGCGCGCCTGGATCAGCATGTCGACGGCGCGGCTGACCAGTTGCGGGTCGAGCTGCTGGCAGGCACTGTCGAGCGAGGCGATGGCGCTGCCGAAGATCTTCTGGGTATAGGATGCAGGGTCGTCGTCGGCTTCTACCGCACGGCTGACATAGGCGGCGCCGCTGGCCAGGCTCTGCGCCAGTTGCAGCTTGAGCTCGGGGTAGCCGCTGACGCCGAACGAACGGCAGAAGCGGTTGACGGTGGGTTCGCTGACCTTGGCTGCCTGGGCCAGCGCCGCGATGCTGAAGCGCGTGGCTTGCTGCGGGTTGGCCAGGATGACTTCGGCGACTTTGCGCTCAGCCTTGTTCAGCTCGTCGAGGCGGCCCTGGATCTGCTCCAGGAGGTTTCGCACGCGGTCCATGGGGGTATGTCCTTGGGTCGGGGAGGCCGCCGGCTGCCACGGGCAGACGGCTTTTTACGCGGTGGCCTATCGTACTGATGGCACGGTTGGCGCACCACTTGATTCTGTATACACGGCAATATGTTGTTAGTTTTACTACATTAGTCCTTGAAAACTGCGATCGAAACCGGTATTTCTACGTCAACTTGATAAAAGAACCAACATCATGGCTTCGATCACCGTTGAACCCTGCACCTTTGCCCTGTTCGGCGCCCTCGGCGACCTGGCGTTGCGCAAGCTGTTCCCGGCGCTGTACCAGCTCGATCGCGCGGGCCTGCTGAATGAGCAGACCCGCGTGCTGGCACTGGCCCGCGAAGCCGGCAGCCCCCAGGAGCACCTGGCGACGATCGAGGCGCACCTGCACAAGCACGTGGGCAGCGATATCGAGGCCCTGGCCCTGCAGCGCTTCATGGCGCGCCTGAGCTACCTGCATGTGGATTTTCTTCAGGCTCAGGACTACCCGGCGCTGCTCGAACAGGTACAACCCGACGCGCCACTGATCGCCTATTTCGCCACCGCCGCGGCGGTGTACGGCGGCATCTGCGAGAACCTCGACAAGGTCGGCCTGAGCGAGCGCACCCGCGTGGTGCTGGAAAAGCCCATCGGTCATGACCTGGAGTCGTCGCGCAGGGTCAATGACGCGGTGGCGCAGTACTTCCCCGAAAACCGCGTGTATCGCATCGACCATTACCTCGGCAAGGAGACGGTGCAGAACCTCATTGCCCTGCGCTTTGCCAACAGTCTGTTCGAAACCCAGTGGAACCAGAACTCCATCTCCCACGTGGAAATCACCGTGGCCGAGAAGGTCGGCATCGAGGGCCGCTGGGGCTACTTCGACAAGGCCGGGCAACTGCGCGACATGATCCAGAACCACCTGCTGCAGTTGCTGTGCCTGATCGCCATGGACCCGCCCAGCGACCTCTCGGCCGACAGCATTCGCGACGAGAAGGTCAAGGTGCTCAAGGCACTGGCACCGATCAGCGGCGAGGGCCTGAGCACCCAGGTGGTGCGTGGCCAGTACATAGCGGGCTACAGCGAGGGGCGGGCTGTGCCCGGCTACCTCGAGGAAGACAACTCCAATACCCAGAGCGACACCGAAACCTTCGTCGCGCTGCGGGCCGATATCCGCAACTGGCGCTGGGCCGGGGTGCCGTTCTACCTGCGCACCGGCAAGCGCATGCCGCAGAAACTGTCGCAGATCGTCATCCATTTCAAGGAGCCGCAGCACTACATCTTCGCGGCGGAACAACGTTTGCAGATCGGCAACAAGCTGATCATCCGCCTGCAGCCGGACGAAGGCATTTCGTTGCGGGTGATGACCAAGGAGCAAGGCCTGGACAAGGGCATGCAACTGCGCAGCGGCCCGTTGCAGCTGAATTTTTCCGATACCTGGCACAGCGCACGCATTCCGGATGCCTACGAGCGCCTGCTGCTGGAAGTGATGCGCGGCAACCAGAACCTGTTTGTACGCAAGGATGAAATCGAATATGCGTGGAAATGGTGCGACCAGTTGATCGCCGGCTGGAAACACGCCGGTGATGCGCCCAAGCCGTATGCGGCGGGCACCTGGGGGCCGATGAGCTCGATAGCACTGATTACCCGCGATGGGAGGGCATGGTATGGCGATATCTGAACTGCAACTGCCGGCGAGCGTGACGGCACATGAGTTTGCCGATGCGGCGCGCCTGGCCGAGGGCCTGGCTGTGGATGTGGCGCAGCGGTTGCGCACGGCGATGGACGAAAACGGCCAGGCCACCCTGGTGGTGTCGGGCGGGCGCAGCCCGGTGGCGTTCTTCCAGCGCCTGGCCAGGCAGCCGCTGGACTGGTCCAGGGTGGTGGTCAGCCTGGCGGACGAGCGCTGGGTGCCGGTGGAACATGCCGACAGCAATGCCGGCCTGGTGGCGCAGCACCTGTTGCAGGGCGAGGCGGCCAAGGCGCGGTTCGTCGGCCTGTACCGTCCCGCCGCGAGCCTCGAAGCCGCTGCCGAGCAGGCGGACCAGGCGCTTGCCCAGCTGCCGCCGATCGATGTGCTGGTGCTGGGCATGGGCGATGACGGTCACACCGCCTCGCTGTTTCCGGGCAGCCCCAACCTGGCCGAGGGCCTGCAGGCCCAGAGCCAGCGCCGGGTACTGCCGATGCTGGCGCCGAGCGTGCCGCATCAGCGCCTGACCCTGACCCGGCGTGTGCTGGCCGGTGCAGGTGCGACACTGTTGTCGGTGCAAGGGCCGGGCAAACTCGCTACCCTGCGCGCCGCGCTGGGCGGTGACGACCCGGCGCAGATGCCGATTCGCGCCTTTCTTCAAGACCCCCTGGAAATCTACTGGTGCCCATGAACCAAGGACACGCCGTTATGACAACCCTTGAACCTTCACAGCCGGGCATTTCCATGGCCGACAAGATTGCCCTGATCGACCGCATCTGCGGCCAGGCGCGCATTCTGCCGGTGATCACCATCGCCCGCGAGCAGGACATCCTGCCGCTGGCCGATGCGCTGGCGGCCGGGGGGCTGAAGACGCTCGAGGTGACGCTGCGTTCCGAACACGGCCTGACCGCCATCCGCCTGCTGCGCGAACAGCGCCCGGAGCTGTGCGTCGGAGCCGGTACGGTGCTCGACCGCAGCATGCTGGCGGCGGTGGAACAGGCCGGTGCGCAGTTCGTGGTCACGCCGGGGTGCACCCAGGACATCCTGGAGGCGGGGGTCGAGAGCCCGTTGCCACTGTTGCCGGGCATCAGCAGCGCCTCGGAGATCATGATGGGCTACGCGCTGGGCTATCGGCGCTTCAAGCTGTTCCCGGCCGAGATCAGCGGCGGGGCGGCGGCGATCAAGGCATTCGGCGGGCCGTTCGGCGAGGTGCGTTTCTGCCCCACCGGCGGGGTCAACCCGGGCAACGTCAAGCAGTACATGGCCCTGGCCAATGTGATGTGTGTGGGCGGAACCTGGATGCTCGACAGCAGCTGGATCAAGAACGGCGAGTGGGCACGCGTGCAGGCGTGCAGTGCCCAGGCGCTGGCGTTGCTGGACTAGAGAATTCGTTGTGTGCTGTACGGCTTTGAGGTGCGCTTGGTCGGCGCACCTTTTTTTTTGCCGGCGCCATTGACCGGCAAGGCCGCTGCCCATCCAGGAAGCACGTCCCGCTGCCGAGCCTGTCGCGGCCTCCCTAGTATCGAAAACTCATGGGTTTTCTGCAGGGAGTGCATACCTTGGACGACGAAATCGAACACGCTACAAATCCGCGACTCAGCGGCTACGCGGTCAAGACCGGGTCCTATTCGCTCGAGCGCCACCTGATCGGCGGCAAGCGCCTGGCACCCGGCTGCTGGGTCAACGGCAAGACCGTCTACGGCGATATCCGCATTGGCTCCAGTGCCTGGGCCACCTACACCCGACCGGTGTTCGCCTACCTGTCAGCGGTGGATACCCTGCGGCTCAACGGCCTGAGCAACCAGCGCCATGCCATCACCTTTGCCCAGGGCCACAGCAAGCAGTTCATCCGTGAAGTGGACGCGCCCTATTCGGTGTCGTCGGCCATCGAGCGGGTCAACATCTTGTCTAGCCTGCACACCGGCTTTGTCGACGACATCGCCTGGGGGGCGCCGAACGACAACCGCCTGACGCTGCTGTTGCCCGGCAGCGGGGTGTTCGCCATCTACCAGATGAACCTGGTGTATGCCCATTGCGCGACCTCGGCCGGACAGCTGAGCAAGGCGTTTCGCACCAGCAAGACGCTGGCCACGCAGGGGCGTACCGACCTGTACTTCCTGTCGGCCATCAGCACGGCCGTGTATGTGGCGGTGGCCGATGCCGCGGCCACCCCTCCGATTGCCTGGGATGCCCTGCAGCGCAAGGTGCTGACCGAAGGTTACGAGGTTGAATGCAATGCCGGCGCCTGGTCGTTCGATTTTTCCGCAAGCCAGAAGATTCACTACAAGTACTGAGGGAACGTCATGAGTGAAGACAACGTGTTTGGCGCCGACTCCCCCGCACAGCGCGGGAGCTACCACATCGACAAGTACCTCTTTGGCGGTGACAAGGTACGCCAGGCCTGCTGGATAAAGGATGCCACCGAGTTCGGCCAGATGTTCGACGGCAAGCGGTGGTGGGACATGTATTCGGTGCCGGTTGCCGCTTACGTGGAGCATGTCGGCACCGTCCAGGTGCCGAGCAACGGCGAGGATGAACGCACCTTCGAGGTCACCCATGGCTTTACCCGAAGCTTCAGCCGTACCACCGAAGTGTCTGGTGGCGTGCAGCTGGAATTCAAGGGCGTGGGAGTGAGTTCAGAGGTCCGGGTATCGTTCCAGGCTGCGCAAAGCTGGAACGACTCCACCACCCAGAAGCACACCCGCAAGCTGGTCGGCCCCGGGGTGTTCTATGCCTATCAGGTGCACATCCTGTATGCGCACTGTGTGATGGGCGCGTCGGAGATCGATTACTACTTCGAGCACAACAAGGTGCTGCCGATTCTCGATGCCAACGCGCAGGTGATGCGCGAAGACCTGATCTACCTGTCGTCGGTTGCCACCGACACGCTGGTCACGGTGCTGGAGGAGGCCTCGGTGGACCCGCTCGGCTGGGACGAACTGCAGAAAAAGGTGTTGTTCGAGCACTACAGTTCCCGGAAAAACGCGGGCTGCTGGCGCTTCGATTTCAGCGTGAACGAGCGCTACCCGCGCGGGTGATGCGCCGCGCTGGCCTGCGTCGGCAGGCCAGCGGGCATGCCATCAGAAGCTGTCCGAGGTCCTGAAGCCGCCGCCCCCGCTGCTGTCGGAGCTGGAGAAGCCGCCACTGCTGCTGGAGCTGCTGCTCGAACTGCTGGAACTGGAGCTGCTCCAGCTCGACCCCGAGCTGCTACTGCTGTACGAGCTGCGCTCGACGGCGACGCGCGGCACCAGTTCGCGGTGTTCGCGGATGGTCCCGACCAGATAGCCCAGGGTGACATCGCGGGTCATGTAGTCCGACAGCAGACGTTCGATGCCCAGCGTTGCCTTGTACTGATAGCCGTCGTCTCGGAAGAAGTCGGTGCGCAGCGCGCGCTCCAACTCCTTGGCCCGGTCATAGGACTGCTGGGCCAGGCCATGGGTCTGGCGCGCCTCGGCCAGTGCCCGTTCCACGCCGTCGACCTGCGGGTACAGCCGCTGCAGCTGCAAGGCGATCTGGTCGTCTGCGGTATCGGGGGTCTTCTTCACCTGCTCGAGCAGTTGCTCGATGCTCTTGGCCTGCAACTGGTCGGTGAGCCACTGGCGGGCCCGCAGGTAGTGCGGGTCCTGGTTGTGGGTGAATGCGGTCAGTTGCGCGTGAATGTCGTTGGCCTGCTGCTTGCTGGCCACGGTCTGCTTGTACAACGCCTTGTGCGCTTCGCGCAGCGGCTCCATGCCTGCCTGCTGCTGGGCGTCGGCCAGTTGCTGGCCGGTGCTTTGCTCCAGCGCGGCAATGTGCGCGTCGCGTTCGAGCTGCAGTGCCTCGTTGCGCTGCTGCATGTTGAGCAGGTTCAGCTCGTTGCTGCGGTTGCCGCTGTAGTCGACCTGCCTGGCCAGCCAGCCATCGAGCCAGCGGCTGATGCGGCCCAACCGATACTGTTCGGTGCCGAAATCGCGATCACGCAGGAAGTGGTAGATCGGGTTGCGGCCGAACATCGGCAGCTTGTCGGCACACTCCTGGCGAATGTCGGCATACCCGGTGACGGTTTCGAGGTTGGCGGCGATGGCCTGTTCCAGCTGGTGCATCTGCGCCGTGTAGGTCGGGTCCTGGGCCAGTTGGTCGCGGGCCTGGCGGTCGAGGTCGTCGAGGCGCTCCTGTACCTGCGCGGTCTCCTCCAGCGACTGGGCGATCTGCTGCTCGACCTCCAGCAGTTGCTGGCGCAACTGCCCCTGGGCCAGCTGGCGTTCGTGCAGGGCCTGAACCACCTCGTCCTGCAGCGACGGGGCGTGCTCCAGCTGCAGGGTCGCGATGCTGCGCAGGCGGGTCAGGATGTCCTGTTCGAGCGCCATCTGGCGCTCGGTGGCACTGGCCAGTTGTTGTTCTGCGTCGCGCAGCACGTGCTCGAAACTGCGTGCATTGTCGGCGACGATACCGATGAGCTTGCTGGGTCTCATGTCATCACCAGTCCAGGATCATGTCGGGTTTGGCGACACGTTGGTTGAATTTCAGGCTCAGCATGTTGGCAGGCTTGCTGCCCATGGCGAGGTCGTCGATGTGGCCGTCGCTGAGTTTGTCTTCCTTGACCTTGAGGTACTCGGCCTGGCTGACCCGCACACCAAAGTAGGACGCCCAGCGCGATTCGCCGGTTTCCGAACTGGTGACCGGCACGCTGATCGGGTTGCCGGCGGCGTCCACGGCCTCGACCACCAGGTACCAGCTCTTGCCCTGCAGGGAGTCACCGCCCTGGTTGCACAGCGCCTGGTCATAGCAGCGCTCGACCCCCGACTTGACGCCGTAGCGGTCCACCACCCGCAGCTCCAGTGCCTGACGGGCGAACACCAGCAGGCTGTCAAGCGTCGACAGGTGGTCGCTGGCCTGGCGTGCCTGCAGGGCGTCGATGGCCTTGTCGACCTGGGCGGCCTGGGCACGCACCACCCGCAGGTCGTTCGGCGGCAGGCGCAGGGCGGGCAACTGCTGCTCGATTTCGTCCAGGCGCCGGATCAGCGGCTGGACCTGCTGAATGCGATCGAGCTGGCTTTCGAGCTCACCGACTTCACGGTCGACCACCTCGATGCCCTGGGTGTCGGCGTTGCCGATGGCCTGGTCGGCCACCCGGGCCTGCTGCGCCATCACCCCGAAACGCTTGGCGCCTGCGGTGAACGCCGGGTTGTGCAGTACGGCCTGCAGGCGGTTGCGGGCATCGATAATGGCCTGGACGTCGTTCAGGCCCTTGTCGGCCTGCCTCAGTTGCGCGCGCGCCGACTGGGTGTTGCGTTCGTAGGTATCGAGGTCCTGCTGCACGCTGTCGCGGTTGTCGCTGTCGATCAGTTGCGGCCACGGTCGGTGCGTCAGCAGTGTCTGAACCTGCGTCAGCCGCTCGGCAAGCGGCCCCAGCAGGCGCGTGACCGCGGGCTCGGGCTGTTGCGCGACGGCTTGCTGCAGCGCATCGAAGCGCGACTGGTGCTGCGCAAGGTCGGCGCTCAGATCGCTGCTGCGATACTCGGCCGTACGGACGTTGTCCTGCACCTTGGAGGTCTTGGCGGTGTCGTTCACCACACGAGTGCACTGTACGGCCAGCAGCGCGACGACGATCAGTTGCAGGATGCGCATGAGCTTCCTGCGGTTGAGCAGCAGGCGCGTGGTCAGGCGCTGCAGCGCGGTCTGTTCGGGCGCCTCGAAGGCCAGGCGCCGGGCGAAGAACGCCCGCACACCCTGTTCGATCAGCGCATCGTCATAGGCGATGCCCTGGGCCTGGTAGTAGGTGCGGATACGCTCGGCGACTTCAGCGCGGCGCTGCGGCAGGTTCAGGTGCTCCTGCACCTGCATCTGCTGATGGCGCAGCTGGTCGACCACCGCCATCGCGCCCAGCTGTTCGGACAGAGGAACACTGCTCATCAGGCGGCCTTGGTCAGCAGGGCGGCGAACTTGCGCTTGGCCTCTTCGACGGCTTCGGCGATATCCCGGGCGGCGTTGCTCGACTCTGCGCGGTAGGTGTCGGCCATCTGCTTCATGTCGGTCTGGAACGACAGCGTGGCGTCAGCCAGGGCGCGCACCGAGTCGACCTTGATGGTCGAGCCGTAGCTGGCCTTGACCGCGGCTTCGAGCTGCTGGTTGCCGGTGCTGCCCAGCGACTCCAGGCCCTGGCTGATGCCGTCGGTGGTGGCATTGAGGGTGTGGGTGGCTTCGGCCAGGCCGCTGTTGGCGGTGAACGACACGGCAAGCCCGGTGAGTACCACTTCGTTGGTGGAAAAGAACGACACCATGCGCTGGTATTGACGCTCCTTGATCACGTGCACCTGATTGATGCGTGCAAAGACCATTTCGGCGGTGTTGTAGCCGACCTTCAGGTCATCGGCGATGTCCTTGATGATCTGGTAGCGCTTGTCTTCGTCCTGCAGGGCGCGCACGGCTTCATCGCGGCCCAGTTCCAGCGCGGCGCGTGCGGCGGGCTCGGCGCTTTCGGCGTCGGCGACCCGGGCGTTGGCCTCGTTCAGGGCCAGGGTGCGCTGCTGCAGGGCCTCGCCAGCGATGGCCAGCACCTGCTGGGCTTCCACCTCGGCGGCTTTCATGGCCATGCGAAAGTCCATGTACGACTCCAGGATCACGCTCTCGCGGGCGATCTGGTCGTTGGCCGACTTGCACACCTTCAGGTAATTTTCGCGGATATCGGCAAAGCGGCTGGGGATGGAGCCGCGACGTACGTTCATCCAGGTCAGCTTGATCTTCTCCATCGCGTCCAGGCGCCCGTCATCCATCCAGCCGGCCATGGCGGCGGCGTCCTCGCGGATGGAGGTGAAGCTCTGCGTGATGTCCATGAAGCGCGTGGAGATATCCATGCCTTCGATCTGCTCGCGCACCATGCTGTTGAAGCTGGTGGCCTGCTGCAGCACGGTGGCGATGGAGGTGACCTTGGTGGTGTCGTAGTGGGCCACGCGGTCCAGCAGTACCAGAACCGGGGCATCCTGAACGGGCTGGATGAAGTTGATGCCGATGGTGCGCAGGCTGGTGAGTGCCCGTTCCAGGTAGTGGCTCATTGAGTGTCCTTACAGGTGTGGCAAAAATAATGAGGCCGGCAGTATACCGAGCACGCCAGCGCCCCGCAGGCTTTCGCACAACCAAAAAAAATGCCCGCCTCCGTATCAGAGGCGGGCATTGCATGCAGCAGCGGGTCAGTTGGCGTTTACGCCGCCTTAGCAGCCTGCTGGCTCAGCGAGCGGTTCAGTGCGCTGAACAGCGCCTTGAAGCTGGCGGTGGTGATGTTTTCATCGATACCCACGCCGTGCACCGGACGACCGCCAGCCACGCGCAGTTCGATGTAGGCCGCCGCCTTGGCGTGGGTGCCGGCACCGATGGCGTGCTCGTTGTAGTCCATGATTTCCACGGCTACCGGCAGGCCGGCCACCAGGGCCTCGAGGGCGCCGTTGCCCTTGCCGCGCCAGTGCAGGGTGGTTTCGCCTTCACCGGCCACTTCCACTTCCACGGCGCTGTGGCCGTTCTCTTCCTGCAGGCGATGGCTGACCAGCGCATACGGGGCGTTGGCTTGCAGATACTCGCTCTGCAACAGCTTGTAGATCTGCTGGGCGGTCATTTCCAGGCCCAGGCGGTCGGTCTCGCCCTGTACCACCTGGCTGAACTCGATCTGCATGCGACGCGGCAGGCTGATGCCGTATTCCTGTTCGAGCAGGTAGGTGATGCCACCCTTGCCCGACTGGCTGTTGACGCGGATCACCGCCTCGTAGCTGCGGCCGATGTCGGCCGGGTCGATCGGCAGGTACGGTACTTCCCACAGGGTGTCTTCTTTCTGCTGGGTGAAGCCCTTGCGGATCGCATCCTGGTGCGAGCCGGAGAACGCGGTGTGCACCAGGTCGCCCACATACGGGTGACGCGGGTGCACCGGGATCTGGTTGCACTCTTCGACCACCTTGCGCACGCCGTCGATGTCGGAAAAGTCCAGCTCCGGGTCCACGCCCTGGGTGTAGAGGTTCAGGGCCAGGGTCACCAGGTCGACGTTGCCGGTACGCTCGCCGTTGCCGAACAGGCAGCCTTCGACACGGTCGGCGCCGGCCATCAGGCCCAGCTCGGTGGCAGCCACGCCGGTGCCACGGTCGTTGTGGGTGTGCAGGCTGATGATCACGCTGTCACGGCGCGACACGTTGCGCCCGAACCACTCGATCTGGTCGGCATAGATGTTCGGGGTGGAAACTTCCACGGTGGCTGGCAGGTTGAGGATCACCTTGTGTTCGGGGGTCGGGTTCCACACCTCGATCACCGCGTCGCAGACTTCCTTGGCGAACTCCAGTTCGGTAGCGCTGAAGGTCTCTGGCGAGTACTGGAACGTCCAGTGGGTTTCCGGCTGCTGGGCGGCGTACTTGACGAACAGCTTGGCCGCGTTCACCGCGATGTCCTTGACGCCCTGCTTGTCCTGGTTGAAGACAATGCGGCGGAATGCCGGGCAGGTGGCGTTGTACAGGTGCACGATGGCCTTCTTGGCCCCGCGCAGCGATTCGAAGGTACGTGCGATCAGGTCTTCACGGGCCTGGGTCAGCACCTGGATGGTGGTGTCGTCCGGGATGTGGCCGTCTTCGATCAGGGTGCGCACGAAGTCGAAGTCGGTTTGCGAGGCCGATGGGAAGGAGGCCTCGATTTCTTTCACGCCCACGCTGACCAGGGTCTTCCAGAAGCGCAGCTTCTTGACCGCATCCATCGGCTCGATCAGCGACTGGTTGCCGTCGCGAAGGTCCGAGCTGCACCAGATCGGCGCGGCCGTGATGGTCTTCGAGGGCCAGGTGCGGTCAGGCAGGTTTACCTGAGCGAAGGCACGGTATTTTTTCGAAGGGTCTTTGAGCATGGTCATGAAAGCAATCCTTATTGTGCGGCCTTGAAAGGGGCCCGCCGAACGTACAAGTGATGAATGGGCGAGGCGACGCGATTCAGCTTGGTAGTCGGGCACTGACCAGGCAAAGGCTGCGATGTTGGCGAAGCAGGATGAGGGTGTGCGTGGTTTTCATGGGTCAACCCTAACCAGTGGGGTGAACGATGGCAAGCACTGCAAAAAAATTGAGAGGAATGCTTAAAAACTGAAGATTGTCGTGATTTTATAGCGCAGACCAATCAAAAAGACCGCGCCAGTTGCGCGGTCTTTTTGATTGGCGCAAGACGCTGATCAGGGCTGGAAGGCCCCGATGAAGATCGCCGGATCGACCCGTGCGTCGTTCAGGCTGACGTTCCAGTGCATGTGCGGCCCGGTGGCGCGGCCAGTGGAGCCCACACGTCCGACGATGGCGCCACGGCTCAGTTGCTGGCCGGGTTTCACGTCGATCTTCGACATATGGCAGAACATGCTGATGAAGCCCTGGCCGTGGTCGACGAACACGGTGTTGCCGTTGAAGAAGTAGTTGCCGATCAGGATCACCTTGCCGTTGGCCGGGGTCTTGATCGGGGTGCCGGCGGGCACGGCGAAGTCCAGGCCGGCATGCGGGTTGCGTTCCTCGCCGTTGAAGAAGCGACGCACGCCGAACTTGCTCGACAGCGGGCCGTTGACCGGCTTGTCGAGGAGCAGGTTGCTCGGCAGGTTGGGGCTGAAGCTGCGGTAGGCCTTGATCTGCTCGGCCAGCTCGGCGTCGATGCGCTTGAGGTCGGCCGGGTTGGGGTTGACCTGGCGCTGGTTCTTCAGGGTGATGCGCTGCTCGGGGTACTTCTTGCTGGCGACCGTGAAGCTCAGGGTGCGCTCGCCCTGGGTCAGGCTGGCGGTGCCGGGCTTCTGGGTCAGCGGCAGGCCGACAATGGCCAGCCAGGTGTCCTGCTCGCGTACCACCAGCACCGGCTTGCCGTCGAAGCGCGCCTGAGGGGCCTGGGCGGCGGGGCCGAGGTCGACCACCGCGACGCCGCCGGGCACCGGCTTGTTCAACTGGCGGGTGATGTAGCTGGCCTGGGCGCTGCCGGCGAAGGCCAGGCAGAGGACGAGCAGCGGGGCAAACAGTCGGGGCATGAGTCAGTCCAGTAGAGAGAGCGTGACCGGAGTCAGGTGGTTGTCTTCGACCCGCACCTGCAGCTCGCCTTCGCCCAGGCGGGCGGTCAGGCGCTGGCCGTTGCGGGTCTGCGCGGCGCTGCGGATGGCCTGGCCGCGCTCGTCGAGCAGAATGCTGTAGCCACGGCTGAGGGTGGCCAGCGGGCTGACCACCTGCAGTGTCTGCACCTGCACCTGCAGGTGCTGGCGGCGAGTGGCGAGGGTCTGGCGCATGGCTCGCGGCAGGCGCTCGGCGAGGTTGTCCAGGCGTTGCTTGAGCAGCGCCAGGGCACGCCCGGGGTGCTGCGCGGCCAAGCGGGTATCCAGGCGTGCCAGGCGTTCGCGGCGCTGGTTCAGGCGCTGCTCGAAGGCGCGGCGCAAGCGCATGTCCAGGTCGTCGAGGCGCTGGGCCTGCTGGCGCAGGCGTTCGCCGGGGTGGCGCAGACGCCGCGCCAGGCTATCCAGGCGCAGCCGGTCATGGGCCAGGCGGTTCTGGATGCGCAGCAGCAGGCGGCGTTGCAGGCTTTCCAGGCGTCGGCCCAGGTCGCTGCTGTCGGGGGCCAGCAGTTCGGCGGCGGCCGAAGGGGTGGGGGCGCGCACGTCAGCGACGAAGTCGCTGATCGACACGTCGGTTTCATGCCCCACGGCGCTGACGATGGGCGTGACGCAGGCGGCGATGGCACGGGCCACGGCTTCTTCGTTGAAGCACCAGAGGTCTTCCAGCGAGCCGCCGCCACGGGCCAGGATCAGCGCGTCGAAGCCTTGCGCATCGGCGCGTTGCAGGGCCCGCACGATCTGGTTGATGGCTTCGCGGCCCTGCACGGCGGTGGGTATCAGGGTCAGCTCCACCTGCGGGGCGCGACGGCGGAACACGCTGATGATGTCGCGGATCACCGCGCCGGTGGGCGAGCTGACGATGCCGATACGCTGCGGGTGGGCGGGCAGGGCGCGCTTGCGTTCACTGCTGAACAGGCCCTCGTTGCCGAGCTTTTCCTTGAGCGCGTCGAAGGCCAGGCGCAGGGCGCCGTCACCGGCCGGTTCGACGGTGTCGAGGATCAGCTGATAGTCGCCGCGCCCCTCGAACAGCGAGACCTTGCCACGCACCTTGACCGCCAGGCCGTCGCGCAATGCCTGGCGCACGCGGGCGGCGTTGTTGCGAAACAGTGCACAGCGCACCTGGGCGCCGCTGTCCTTGAGGGTGAAGTAGACGTGGCCGGAGGCGGGCCGGGCGAGGTTGGAGATTTCGCCCTCGACCCAGATGTTGCTGAACACGTCCTCGAGCAGCACGCGGGCGCGGCCGTTGAGCTGGCTGACGGTAAGGACCTCGCGGTCCAGGCCGAGTCTTTCGAAAGGGTCTTTGATCATGCGGGGCATCATAAAGGGAATCGTGCGGTCTTTGCAGTCCCGGCAGGTGGCGGCGCTGCTTGCCGGCTCCTACAGGTCATGCGCGGTCTCTTGCAGGAGCCGGCGTTGCCGGCTCAGCCCTGCATGTGCTCCACAAACTGATGCACCAACGGCCCGGCATCACGTCGATAGGCCAGCGCCACCGTACTCACGCACCCCGCGTCGGCCAGCGGCACGAAGCGCAGCGTCGCTGGCGCAATATCGCGCATGCACCGTGGCAGCAAGGCCACCCCGAACCCGGCCTGGATCAACTGCAACTGCGTGGTCTTGCGCGACACCACCCGCGCAGCCCGAGGGAAGAACCCTTCACGCATGCACAGCTCGGCCGACAGGTAGCTCAAGCCACCGCGCTGGCGGTGCGGGATGGAAATGAACGCCTCGTCGCGTAACTGCGCCAGGTACACGCTGGGCTCATCGGCCAGCGGGTGGTCTGCGGCCACCGCCAGCAGCAGCGGTTCGTCGAACAGCGGCTGCACGCACAGCCCTTCGTGCTGGCGCAGCACCGGCAGGCGCAGCAGGCCGAACTCCAGGCGACCTTCGGCCAGTTCCTCCAGTTGCGCCTCGGAAGATAGCTGCGCGATGTCCATCGACACGCCGGGGTTGTGCTGCAGGTAGCCCGTGAGCCGATCCAGCAGCGCGCCGGTCAGCGGCACCGTACTCGAATGGCTCAGGCGCAGGCTGCCGCGCAGGCCCTGACCGATTTCGGTGGCCAGGCGGCAGGCCTTTTCCAGCTCGCCCAGCAGGTTGCGGGCCCGCGGCAGAAACGCCAGGCCCGCTGCGGTCAGGCGCGGCTGGCGGGCGGTGCGTTCGAACAGCGGGGTGGCCAGCTGACTCTCCAGCTCCTTTATCTGCCGGCTCAGCGCCGACTGCGCGACAAACAGGCGCTCGGCGGCAGCACTGAAACTGCCGGACTCGGCAATCTCGACGAAGTAGCGTAACTGTCGGGTGGAGATCATGAGGGATGCCTTTTCGAGATGGCTGATGGCGCAATTGCATATTAGTCGGCATGGCTGGCCAATGGCTAAAGTTCGTCTGAACGCTGCCTCACTCACGACTCAGGCATACACCATGCTCTCCACACTGCTCGACTCGCTCCCTTTCACTGCGCTCCAATGGTTGCCGATACTGCTTGGCATCGGCGTCGCCTACATCGTGTTCGGCATCGCCGGCTTCGGCACCGCGCTGGTCGCCGGGCCGGTCCTGATCAACTTCATGCCGCTGTCGCGCATCATCCCGTTGCTGGTGCTGCTGGACTTCGTCGCTGCCTTCGGCAACTGGCTGCCGGCGCGCAAGGCCGTGGTGCGCGGCGAACTGCTGCGCCTGCTGCCGTGCATGGCCATCGGCTGCACCCTGGGCGTGGTGTTCCTGCTCAACCTCAAGTCCGACCTGCTGCTGTTGCTGATGGGCCTGTTCATCAGCGCCTATGCGCTCTACAGCCTGGCGGTGAAGGTCAAGCCGGCGCGCCTGAATGCCGGCTGGTCGGTGCCGATGGGTATCACCGGCGGCCTGTTCGGTGCGCTGTTCGGCAGCGGCGGCTTCCTCTATGCCATCTACCTCAATGCCCGGCTCGACGCCAAGGAGCAGGTGCGCGCGACCCAGAGCGCGCTGATCAGTTGCAGCACCGTGGTGCGCCTGAGCCTGTTCCTGATTGCCGGGGTGTACGCCGACCTGCCGTTGCTGCTGCTTGCCCTGTGCCTGCTGCCGATGATGTTCGCCGGCCTGTGGGTGGGGCGCCGGCTGACCCTGAAGATGTCCCGCGAAACCTTCGTGCGGCTGGTCACCTGGCTGGTGCTGGCCAGCGGCATCGCGCTGATCGCGCGCTACCTGAGTGAGGTAAACTGGCACCTTTAACCTGTTCGGCCGCCTTCATGACATTCCAGAGCATCATCGTCCCCAAGATCTCCACCGTGCCGGTGCACGAGCCGCGCGCCCGCGCGATCCTGCGCTGGCTGGTACGCGAAAAGGTGATCGAGGAACAGCTCAGCACCTGCGGGCGCACCGGCAACCGCATGGGCTATGCCATCGCCGAGGGTGCGCGCAAGGTGGTCGAGCGGCCGCAGCTGCTACCGTACGGCCAGCCCGTCAATGGCCTGGAAGTCATCTACAAGCGCTGCATCTATACGCCCACTGAAGGCTTTCTCGAAGAAGCCGGCTGCGCCGAGTGCCGCCGGGAAGTGGGGGTGGAACTGTTCGCCAGCCTGGAAGAGTGGATGCCCGGCATCAGCGACAACTTCACCTGCCCGCGCTGCGGCCATGAAGACGACATCAACGGCTTCCTTTACCTGCAGCCCTGTGCCTTTTCCAACCTGGGGTTCATCTTCAACAACTGGGGCGAGGCCGGTTTCAAGCCGTCTTTCATCGATGCCTTTGCCGACTGGCTCGACCAGCCGGTGGCAGTGGTGCAGGTAAAGCTGCAAGACAACTGACCGAAGGCCCATCTTTACATTGAGTCACACGGCGCGCATGAGTATAATGGCGCGCTTCCATTTTCCCGCCCGGGAGCCCCCGCGATGCTGCGTATCAGCCAAGAAGCCCTGACCTTCGACGACATTCTCCTAGTACCCGGTTACTCCGAGGTGCTACCTAACGAAGTCAGTCTCAAGACCCGTTTGACCCGTGGCATCGAGCTGAACATTCCACTGGTTTCCGCCGCCATGGACACCGTGACCGAAGCCCGTCTGGCCATTGCCATGGCCCAGGAAGGCGGCATCGGCATCATCCACAAGAACATGACCATCGAGCAGCAGGCTGCCGAAGTGCGCAAGGTCAAGAAGTTCGAGGCCGGCGTGGTCAAGGACCCGATCACCATCGAGGCCGACGCCACCGTACGCGACCTGTTCGAACTGACCCGCCTGCACAACATCTCCGGCGTGCCGGTGCTGCACAACGGCGACCTGGTCGGCATCGTCACCTCCCGTGACGTGCGCTTCGAAAACCGCCTCGACGCCACCGTGCGTGAAGTGATGACGCCCAAAGAGCGTCTGGTGACGGTCAGCGAAGGCGCCGACAAGAACGAGGCCCGCGAGCTGCTGCACAAGCACCGCATCGAGCGCGTACTGATCGTCGACGACAAGTTCGCCCTCAAGGGCATGATGACCGTCAACGACATCGAGAAAGCCAAGGCCTACCCGCTGGCCAGCAAGGACGACCAGGGTCGCCTGCGCGTCGGTGCTGCAGTGGGTACCGGCAAGGACACCGGCGACCGCGTGACCGCACTGGTTGCTGCCGGCGTCGACGTGGTGGTGGTCGACACCGCCCACGGCCACTCCAAGGGCGTTATCGACCGCGTGCGCTGGGTCAAGCAGAACTTCCCCGACGTGCAGGTGATCGGCGGCAACATCGCCACCGGCGCAGCCGCCAAGGCCCTGGCCGAAGCCGGCGCCGACGCGGTCAAGGTCGGTATCGGCCCTGGCTCGATCTGCACCACCCGTATCGTCGCTGGCGTCGGCGTGCCGCAGATCAGCGCCATCGCCAATGTGGCTGCCGCGCTGGAAGGCACCGGCGTACCGCTGATCGCCGACGGTGGCATCCGCTTCTCCGGTGACCTGTCCAAGGCCATCGTCGCCGGCGCCAGCGCCGTGATGATGGGTTCGATGTTCGCCGGTACCGAAGAGGCCCCGGGCGAGATCGAGCTGTTCCAGGGTCGTTCCTACAAGGCCTACCGCGGCATGGGCTCGCTGGGTGCGATGTCCCAGGCCCAGGGTTCCTCGGACCGCTACTTCCAGGACTCCTCGGCCGGTGCCGAGAAGCTGGTACCGGAAGGTATCGAAGGTCGCGTGCCGTACAAGGGCACCCTGACCGCGATCATCCACCAGCTGATGGGCGGCCTGCGTTCCTCGATGGGTTACACCGGCAGCGCCAACATCGAAGAAATGCGTACCAAGCCCGAGTTCGTGCGCATCACCGGTGCCGGCATGGCCGAATCCCACGTGCATGACGTGCAGATCACCAAGGAAGCGCCAAACTACCGCGTAGGTTGATGCTCCTGGCAATACCTGTAAGCGGGGCTGTTCACGACAGCCCCGCGTCGTTTCCGATTACCACTGACGAGATTGAGTCATGGCCCTCGACATTCACGCTCACCGTATCCTGATCCTCGACTTCGGTTCCCAGTACACCCAGCTGATCGCCCGCCGCGTGCGCGAAATCGGCGTGTACTGCGAACTGCACCCGTTCGACATGGACGACGAGGCGATTCGCGAATTCGCTCCCCGCGGGATCATCCTCGCCGGCGGCCCCGAGTCGGTGCACGAAGCCGACAGCCCGCGCGCGCCACAGGCCGTATGGGACCTGGGCGTACCGGTATTCGGTATCTGCTACGGCATGCAGACCATGGCCGAGCAACTGGGCGGCAAGGTTGAAGGTTCCGAGCTGCGCGAGTTCGGCTACGCCCGTGTCGATGTGGTCGGCAAGAGCCGCCTGCTCGACGGCATCGAAGACCACGTCGACGCTGACGGCGTATTCGGCCTGGACGTGTGGATGAGCCACGGTGACAAGGTCACCCGCATCCCGGAAGACTTCCACATCCTGGCCAGCACCCCAAGCTGCCCGATCGCCGGCATGTTCAACGATGATCGCGGCTACTACGGCGTGCAGTTCCACCCGGAAGTGACCCACACCAAGCAGGGCGGTCGCATCCTGTCGCGCTTCATCCTCGACATCTGCGGCTGCGAAGCACTGTGGACCCCGTCGAAGATCGCCGAAGACGCAATCGCCCAGGTGCGCGCCCAGGTCGGCACCGACAACGTGCTGCTGGGCCTGTCCGGCGGCGTGGACTCCTCGGTGGTTGCGGCGCTGCTGCACAAGGCCATCGGTGACCAGCTGACCTGCGTGTTCGTCGACAACGGCCTGCTGCGCCTGCACGAAGGCGAGCAGGTGATGGCCATGTTCGCCGAGAACATGGGCGTCAAGGTGATCCGTGCCAACGCCGAGGACCAGTTCCTGAACAACCTGGCCGGCGAAGCGGACCCCGAGAAGAAGCGCAAGATCATTGGTCGCACTTTCATCGACGTGTTCGATGCCGAGTCGAACAAGCTGCACAACATCAAGTACCTGGCCCAGGGCACCATCTACCCCGACGTGATCGAGTCGGCCGGTGCCAAGAGCGGCAAGGCCCACGTGATCAAGTCGCACCACAACGTCGGTGGCCTGCCGGAGGAAATGAACCTCAAGCTGGTCGAGCCGCTGCGCGAACTGTTCAAGGACGAAGTCCGTCGTCTGGGCCTGGAGCTGGGCCTGCCGTACGACATGGTCTACCGTCACCCGTTCCCGGGTCCGGGCCTGGGTGTGCGCATCCTGGGTGAAGTGAAGAAGGAATACGCCGACCTGCTGCGTCGTGCCGACCACATCTTCATCGAAGAGCTGCGCAAGGCCGACTGGTACCACAAGGTCAGCCAGGCCTTCGTGGTATTCCAGCCGGTGAAATCGGTGGGCGTGGTCGGTGACGGCCGTCGTTACGCCTGGGTGGTGGCGCTGCGTGCGGTCGAGACCATCGACTTCATGACCGCGCGTTGGGCGCACCTGCCATACGAACTGCTGGAAACCGTCAGCGGCCGCATCATCAACGAGATCGAAGGCATCTCGCGCGTCACCTACGACGTATCGAGCAAGCCGCCTGCGACGATCGAGTGGGAATGATGCACGCCCTGAACTGACCGGCACCCGCCAGCCAGAAAGCCAAAAGCCCGCCTAATAGCGGGCTTTTGGCTTTCTGGCTGGCGGCATCTGCACCATGCGCTTCATTCACGGCTTGTCATAAGGAACATCCCGCACCTTGCCATAGCCGATCTGGAACGGCTCCATCGCACGGAAGGTAGGCGGCGTCGTGGAGATCATCCTGGCGGTGTGGATCAGCTTCGGCACAAGCTCCGCAACCGCTCGCTCGAAGCTCCAGTAGGCCGTCGACACCGACAGGTTCACCGCCGCCACCGCCTCGCCACGAATGTTGTACACCGGCACGGCAAAGGCCAGGTCGCTGAGGTAGAACTCCTCGATGCTGTAGGCGAAGCCAGTCTCCCGAACCTTGGCGATGATGCTCGTTAGCGTTTCGACGTCGGTAATCGTGTGCGGTGTGAATCTGGGCCGATCCACACCGGTGAGAATGTGCCTGATCTGCTCATCGGGCAGCGCCGAGAGAAAGGCGCGGCCTGCCGACGAGCAGAAAATCGGCAGTCGCCTACCGACGGGCATGTGCACGACGGCGCGATGCGGGCTGGGGAATCGCCCGATGTACACCATCTCGTGCCCATCGCGTTCGGCCAGGTTGACCGTCTCGCCGGTCTGGCGGTTCAGGTCCAGCAGGTAAGGGTTGGCTCGCTCCAGTAGCACGTGCGCCTGTAGGTAGCGGTAGCCGGTATCCAGGGTGCGAGGCGACAGCGAGTAGCGCTTGGATGCTGCGTCCTTTCGTAACAGGCCCAATGTGACCAGGGTATGAGTGAAGCGCTGAGCCGCACTTTTGGTAACACCCGCAGCTTCTGAAATTTCTTTCAGGTTCATCGTCGGCCGTTCGGCCGTGAATGCATCGAGGACGCCGAGGCCGGTGGCCAGGGCCTGGACAAACAGGGGGGACTCGTTTGGCTCCATGAAACTCTCCAGACCAACGTGGTGCAGCAGTGGCGTGCCGAGCACTGAATTGGGGCGTAACGGTGAAAAATGGCCCGCCGAGGGGCTGCCTGACCAAGCAAGTCTAACCGCTCATACCGTTGTGAAATATCACACTCGAGTTTGCTCGTATTGCTGTGCGATACATTGATATCAGATTCGGTACAGGCTCTGCATCCTCTCGGGGACTCATCCATCAAGAGCCCTGTACAAGATGCCCACTACTCAAGCTCGCAAACCCGAAGCGATCGTCATCGGCGCCGGAATAGTCGGCCTGTGTACCGCCTACCATCTGCTTGCGACGGGCGTTTCGGTAACCGTCATCGATCCCGGTGCTCCGGGGGCGGAGTGCTCGTCCGGCAACGCCGGCTCGATTGCCTCCGGTGCCGTGGCCCCCCTGGCCATGCCCGGCGTGTTGAAGCAGGCGCCGCGCATGCTGCTCGACCCCACGGGGCCGTTGTACCTTCCCGCCAGTTACCTGCTCACGGTGGCGCCGTGGATGGCGCGCTTTGTTGCCGCCTCGCGACCGGCCAGGGTTGCGCAGATTGCCCAGGCCCTGCATGCATTGCTGGGGGATGCGACAACCCAGCACAAGGCCATCGCCGCCAAGGCTGGCTGCCGTGAACTGATCGCGGAAACGGGTCAACTGCACCTTTACCCCGATCAGGCCAGCCTGGAGAAAGACAACGCCGGCTGGGCCCTGAAAAAACAGCATGGGCTCGACGCCCGGCATGTCACGGGCGAAGAGATCCGAGCGCTGGAGCCTGCGCTCGGGCCGATCTATCAAACCGGCTACTACCTGCCCGATCAGCTGTGGGTCCGGGAGCCGCAGCGCTACGCCACAGTCATTGCAGAGCATCTGAAGACGCGCGGCGTGAGGTTCATCCGCGATCGAGTGCAACGCCTGGCACGGGATACCAGCGGCTGGCGCGTTGGCGCCCAGTCCGGGGACTACTGTGCGGTGCAGGTGGTTGTCGCTGCAGGTGCCTGGTCTGCTCAACTGCTGCGCCCGCTGGGGGTGAAGGTTCCGCTGGAAACACAACGCGGCTACCACCTGCGTTTTCCCCACGGCGGCGTGGAGCTTCAGCGCATCGTGGTTCTCGCAGACCGCAAGGTGTTCATGACGCCCATGCAGCAAGGGCTGCGGGTTGCCGGCACCGTCGAGTTCGGCGGCCTGCAGCGAGCGCCAAGCAGCCCTCGCGCGCAGTTGCTTGCCGCTCACGCCAAGGCAGGGCTTCCAGGCCTGGACATTCGTGCTGCCACCGAGTGGATGGGCCACCGTCCGTGTCTCCCCGATTCGCTTCCGGTGATTGGCGAACTTCCCGGGCACACGGGCCTGTGGTGCGCGTTCGGCCACGGCCACCTCGGGTTGACCGGGTCGGCGGGCACGGGACGCTTGCTGGCTCTGGCCATGTCAGGGTCTGTCGATGCCCAACGCGACTTGTTGCCCTTTTCGATCAGCCGTTTCTGACCTACTCACACCCCAGGAGATGACCATGAACAACGCCATCACGCGCCACCAGACCAACGCCCGCATGAGCCGCATTGTCGTGCATGCGGGCACCGCCTACCTTGCCGGGGTTGTCGCCGCCGAGCGAAGTGGCGATATCAAGGCCCAGACGACCGAGATTCTCAAGCGCATCGACGCGTTGCTCGCTTCTGTCGGCAGTGACAGCACCCGACTGCTCACTGCGCAGATCTGGCTCAAGGACATCGCCACCGACTTCCAGGGCATGAACGAGGCCTGGGATGCGTGGGTACCGCATGGCTGCGCGCCCACCCGCGCCACTTGCCAGGCCCTGCTGGGGGCCCCCGACATGCTCGTGGAAATCATCGTTACCGCAGCTGTGTGACCTGCACTCTGCGAACAACAGGAGACGTCCCATGCTCACCCGATTGATCAAACTGACCACCTGTGCGGCACTGACTCTTCCCGTCCTGCTGGGCACTGCCCAGGCCCAGGACACACTGCGCGTCGGCGCCACACCCACTGCGGTGCCCTTCAATTTCCTGGACACCAGGACCAACACGCTTCGGGGCGTGATGATCGATATCACCCAGGCGCTGGGCAAGGAGCTTGGTTTCACGCCCGAGCTGCGTCCGATCCCCTTCGGTGGCCTGGTGCCGTCGTTGCAGACGGACAAGATAGACATGATCAGCTCTGCTTTCGCCATGAATGCCCAGCGCGCCCAGGTGGTCGACTTCTCCGACGAACTGTTCGCCTACAGCGAGGAGGTGATTGCCAACAGCCAGGACACGACGGCGTACCACAGCAGCGCCGACTTCGCCGGCAAGAAGGTCGGCGTGCAGACTGGCACCGTGTCGGTGGAACCGATGAAAGCCCAGCAGGGCATCAAGGAGCTGCGGATGTACGACAGCATGTCCGACATGATTCGCGAGGTGGCCCTGGGGCGTATCGATGTTGCCGTAGGCGATGGCCCGGTGATGCTCTACACCGTGCAGCAGTCCGGGTCCAGCAAGCTGCGCGTTGCCGATGACTATCAGAAGCAGATCCGTATCGCGATCGGCGTGGCAGTGCGCAAAGGCAACAGCGAGCTGCTCGCCCGAATCAATGGCGGTGTAGCCAAGCTCAAGGCCGACGGTACGCTCGACGCGATCCTCACCAAATGGAACGTCAAGAAACTCTGATTCGTGATCACGGCCACCGCCCGACGGTGCCCGCATGTGAGGATGCAATCCTATGTTCGAAGGTTTTTTCAGCCAGGCAGTCGAGTACTTTCCGATACTGATGGAAGGTGCCTGGACAACGATCGGCATCACCCTGTGCGCGCTGCTCATCAGTACCTTGCTGGGGTTGTTCTGGGCGCTGTTGCGGGTCAGCAGCGTGCGCTGGCTGGCCGAAGGCTCGCGCTACCTGACCAATGCCATTCGCGGCATCCCGATCATCGTCATTCTGTTCTACCTGTACTTCGTGTTGCCGGAAATGGGCGTGGACATGAGTGCGTTCCAGGCCGGTGCCATGGGGCTCGGGCTTGCCTATTCCGCCTACATGGCCGAGGTGTTTCGCTCGGGTATCCAGGCCATCGACCCCGGTCAGAACGAGGCGGCGCACTCCATCGGCATGAGCCGCGCAATGACCATGCGCCGGGTGATCCTGCCCCAGGCGTTGAAGATCGCGCTGCCGCCGTACAGCAACAACATGATCATGCTGCTCAAGGACTCCTCCCAGGCCTCGATCATCACCGTGGTCGAGCTGTCGATGCAGGGCAAGCTGATCGCGGCAGCATCGTTCAACAACGCCAACATCTTCACCCTGGTTGCCCTGATGTACCTGTGCCTGAGCCTGCCTCTGATGGGGTTGGCCGGCTGGCTCGAACGCAAATACAAAAGGAGTGCCCGATGATCCGCATCGACAACATCACCAAGTCGTTTGGTCCGCACCAGGTGCTCCATGGCATCAGTGCAGAGATCCGCCAGGGCGAAGTGGTTTGCCTGATCGGCCCTTCGGGCTCGGGCAAGTCCACGGTGCTGCGTTGCATCAATGGCCTGGAGCGCTACGACGGCGGCGTGATCAGCATTGACGGCGTCACGGTCGACGCCAGCTCCGGGAACATCCGCCAGATCTGTCGCTCGGTGGGTATGGTGTTTCAGCGGTTCAACCTTTTCCCCCATCGCACCGTCCTGGAAAACGTGATCGAGGGCCCGGTGTACGTAAAGGGTGAACCCGTCGACAAGGCCCGCAAGCGTGGCAAGGAACTGCTCGACCGTGTCGGCCTGGCCGCGAAGTACAACGCCTATCCGCCGCAGCTTTCCGGCGGCCAGCAGCAGCGCGTGGCGATTGCCAGGGCACTTGCCATGGAACCCAGGGCCATGCTGTTCGATGAGCCCACCTCGGCGCTCGACCCCGAGCTGGTCGGTGAGGTCCTGGCCGTCATGAAGAGCCTGGCCCAGGAAGGCATGACCATGGTGGTGGTGACCCACGAGATGGGCTTCGCACGCGCCGTGTCGACCCGCACGCTGTTCCTTGAAGGCGGCTCGATCGTCGCCGAAGGGCCATCGGCGCAGATCCTGAGCAACCCGACCAACGAGCGCATGAAGGACTTCCTGCGCCGGGTATCCCATTCCTGATCGCGGGCGTAGCTCAAGCATTTTCGGGCATCGCGCATCAGGTGCGTGGCGGCCTCAACATGACCAGACGAGAATCCAGACATGCAGCACAAAGCCGTACTGAGCCACACAGATGTTCGCCGGATCCTGGACGCCGCCTGCGCGCAGGCTCGACAGAACGATTGGGAGGTCGCCATCGCGGTCGTCGATGACGGTGGCCATCCGCTCGCGCTTGCGCGCCTTGACGGGTGCGCTCCGATCGGTGCCTACATCGCATCGGAAAAGGCCCGGAGCGCGGCGCTGGGGCGGCGCGAGACCAAAGGCTACGAAGACATGGTCAACGGTGGGCGCACGGCGTTTGTTGGTGCCCCGTTGATCACGCCGCTCGAAGGCGGTGTGCCGATCATCGTCGACGGCCAGGTGGTCGGTGCAGTGGGGGTGTCCGGAGTCAAGGCGCAGCAGGATGCGCAGGTCGCCAAGGCGGGCGTCGCAGCGCTGTGATCCGTTGGCGGTGTATCCAGGCGTCGATTAGCCTCAAGTTGCCCCGGCCGCAGGTGCGCTTGCTATCCTGCACGCCTTTGCGCCCCAGCCAGGAGAAACCGGTCATGGTCAACCGCGTGTTCAACTTTCCCATCGACGCTACCATCGAGGCCATCGGCGGGCGCTGGAAGTGCTCCATCCTGTGCCACCTGATGGAAGGCCCCAAGCGCACAGGCGAGCTGCTGCGCCTGATGCGTCCCTTGTCGTCGAAGGTGCTCACCGAGCAACTCAAGGAGTTGCAGGGCGATCTGCTGGTCGAGCGCGAAGCCTTCCCTGGCAAGGTGCCCAAGGTGCTGTATCGGGTGACCGAGCACGGCCGCACCTTGCAGCCGATCATCGATGCGATGTGCCAGTGGGGTGCCCTGCATTCAGGTAATGCGCTGGCCACCGAGACACCGCCGGCGCCCGCCGAAGGCTGAACTCAGGCTGCCTGGGCAAATTGGCGCAGGTAATCCAGGTAACCTTCGGCGTTGGCCTCCAGCTCCGCCGGGTCGATGGCGTACTCGGCACCATAGAACACCCACGGGCGTACCGGCAGTGCTTCGATGTAGCGGAGGGTGACTTCCAGCGGGCGCAGCAGTTCGTCCAGGCTGTAGCTGTAACGCCCGCCGGCCCTGTAATCGTCTTGCCTGATGCCGGCAGAAATCGCCATGCCAATGCGTTTGCCCGCCAGCTGGCGCTGCCCTTCGCCGTGGCCGTAGGCAAAGTCGTGGGTGAGCACTTCGTCCTGCCATTGCTTGAGCAGCGGCGGGGTGCTGAACCAGTAGAACGGGAACTGCCACACGATGCTGTCATGGGCGCGAACCAGTGCCTGCTCGGCTTCCACGTCCAGCGCGCCGCCCTGGGGATACACCTCGTACAGGCGGTGCAGGGTGACGTTCATGTCGCTGGCTTCAAGGGCTTTCAACCAGGCATGGTTGACCACGGATTTTTCCAGGTTGGGGTGGGCGAGAATGATCAGGGTGCGCATGGCTCGGTACTCCAGTGATTGAGGCGGGCAATCTAGGGCGGACGCCAGATCCCCACAAGTACGCACCTTTTTGTAACCACCCGGGGCCGACCACGCGGTTTCACGTTGAACCGCAGGCGCGGCGGTTTTCACCAAGCCATCGATAAAAAAGATATACACTCGCCTGCATCTATAAAAACAACGTACCGGGTAATGCCCATGATGACTCTGCGTCAGATCCGCCACTTCATTGCCGTGGCCGAGACCGGTTCGATCTCGGCTGCGGCCCAGGCGGTGTACATCTCCCAGTCCACCCTGACCCTGGCCATCCAGCAGCTGGAACAGGAAATCGGCGTGAGCCTGTTCAATCGCCACGCCAAGGGCATGCACCTGACCCACCAGGGCCATCAGTTCCTGCGCCAGGCGCACCTGATTCTGGCCACGGTGGACAACGCCAAGCGCAGCCTGCAGCAGAGCACCGACCAGGTCGCCGGCCAGCTGGTGGTGGGGGTGACCAGCCTGGTGGCGGGTTACTACCTGGCCGACCTGCTCACGCGCTTCCAGCGTGCCTACCCCAACGTCGAAATCCGCGTGATGGAAGACGAGCGACCGTACATCGAGCACCTGCTGGTCAGCGGCGAAATCGATGTGGGCGTGCTGATACTCTCCAACCTCGAAGACCGTCACGCCCTGCAATCGGAGGTGCTGACCCACTCGCCTTACCGGCTGTGGCTACCGGCCCAGCACCCGTTGCTCGAAAACGACAGCATCAACCTGGGCGACGTGGCCCGGGAGTCGCTGATCCAGCTGAACGTCGACGAGATGGACCACACCGCCCAGCGCCAGTGGGCGCAGGCCGGGCTGCAGCCGCGCATCACCCTGCGCACGGCCTCGACCGAGGCGGTGCGCAGCCTGGTGGCAGCGGGCCTGGGGGTGTCGATACAGCCTGACATGACCTACCGCCCGTGGTCGCTGGAAGGCGACATCATCGAGGCCCGCCCGATTGCCGACCTGACCCAGACCCTCGACGTGGGCCTGGCCTGGCGCCGCGGCACGGCGCGCCCGGCGCTGGTCGACCCGTTTCTGACGGTCGCCCGCGAGCAGCCCCACGGCGGGCGCAAGTCATCCCTTTAGCCGCATGGCCACACCACAAGAAGGAACCCTGCACATGCCAGTCGCGCAGACCCCGTTGTCCACCGCACTCCTGATCGATGGCGAACTAGTCGCAGGCGAGGGCGTCGTCGAGCCGATCCTCAACCCGGCCACCGGCCAGGTGCTGACCCCTATCGCCGAAGCCAGCGCCGAGCAGACCGAGGCCGCGATCCTGGCCGCCCACCGCGCGTTCGCCGGCTGGGCCCGCACCACGCCGCAGCAGCGCTCCAACCTGCTGCTGGAGATCGCCAGTACCATCGAGCAGCACGCCGACGCCTTCGCCCGGCTCGAAGCGCTGAACTGCGGCAAGCCGCTGCACCTGGCGCGCAAGGACGACCTGAGCGCCACCGTCGATGTGTTCCGCTTCTTCGCCGGCGCGGTGCGCTGCCAGACCGGTCAGCTCAGTGGCGAATACGTACCCGGCTACACCAGCATGGTGCGCCGCGACCCGATCGGGGTGGTGGCATCGATCGCGCCGTGGAACTACCCGATCATGATGGCCGCCTGGAAGATCGCGCCGGCCCTGGCCGCAGGCAACACCCTGGTGTTCAAGCCGTCCGAACACACCCCGCTGTCGATCCTGGCCCTGGCGCCGGCGCTGGCGCGGATCCTGCCGCGCGGGGTGATCAACATCATCTGCGGCGGTGGCGAGAACGTCGGCGCTCACCTGGTCGGCCACCCCAAGGTACGCATGGTCTCGCTGACCGGCGATATCGTCACCGGGCAGAAGATCCTCTCCACAGCGGCCAAAACCCTCAAGCGCACCCACCTGGAACTGGGCGGCAAGGCCCCGGTGATCGTCTGCGACGATGCCGACCTGCAGGCGGTGGTCGAGGGCGTGCGTGCCTATGGCTACTACAACGCCGGGCAGGACTGTACCTCGGCGTGCCGGGTCTACGCCCAGGCCGGCATCCACGACCGGCTGGTGGCCGAACTCGGGGCTGCGGTCAGCAGCATTCGCTATGCCGGCGCGCACGATGCCGACAACGAGATCGGCCCGCTGATCAGCACGCGCCAGCGCGACCGGGTGTCCAGCTTCGTCGAGCGCGCCCTCAGCCAGCCGCACGTGGAGTGCGTCACGGGTGCGGCGATGCATGCCGGGCCCGGGTTCTACTACCAGCCGACGCTGCTGGCAGGCTGCCGGCAAACCGACGAGATTGTCCAGCGCGAGGTGTTCGGCCCGGTGGTCACCGTGACCCGTTTCGACGAGCTGGCCCAGGCCGTGGACTGGGCCAACGACTCCGAATACGGCCTGGCCTCGTCGGTGTGGACCCAGAACCTGGACAAGGCCATGCAGGTGGCGGCGCGCCTGCAGTACGGCTGCACCTGGATCAACAGCCATTTCATGCTGGTCAGCGAAATGCCCCACGGCGGGCTCAAGCGCTCGGGCTACGGCAAGGACCTGTCCAGCGACTCGCTGCAGGACTACAGTGTGGTGCGGCACATCATGGCGCGCCACGGGCAGCACCTGTAGGCCGCTACCCCCGGTGCACGGGGAGCATTCGATTTAATCGAATGCTCCCTTGAGTTTTTAGTAATTGTCGATCCGCTACCCGTGTCTTAGTGTCTGGCCCCATACCGGCCTGTGCCCACCGTGCAGCGCCTGGACAAGCGGTCCATCGGCTTCGGCGATCGGCTACCGCCACAACAATAACCAGACACCCACCGCCCAGGTGGCCCCTCTGACTCGTCTGCCATAACTACAACATTGCAAGTGCGCCCCAGTGCGAGAGGAACCTACCGATGCAATTCCAGTTTCTGTTACCTACCAAGATCGTCATGGAACCTGGCCTGCGCCAGCGTACCGGCGAGCACCTGACCGACCTGGGCCTGCGCCACGTGCTGCTGGTCACCGACCCGGGCGTGAAGAACGCCGGCCTGCTCGACAGCATCTATACCAGCCTGGACAAGGCCGGCGTGCGTTATGACGAGATCGTCGACGTCAAGCCCAACCCGCGCAGCGAAGACGTCAACCGCGCCGCCGAGCTGTATCGCGGCAAGGGCATCGACGGCGTGCTGGCAGTGGGTGGCGGCAGTGCGATGGACGCGGCCAAGGCGATCAGCGTACTGCTGACCCACGACGGCAAGGTCGAGGACTACGAAGGTGCCTTCACCCTCAAGGGCCCGGTGCTGCCAATCGTGGCGATCCCGACCACCGCAGGCACCGGCAGCGAGGTCACGTTCTTCTCGGTGATCACCGACACCCGCCGCCAGTTCAAGATGAGCATCCTGGACTACCGCATCGGCCCGGTTCTGGCGCTGCTCGACTCGGACATCACCGCCACGCTGCCGCCGCACATCGCCGCCGCCACCGGCATGGACGCGCTGACCCACGCCATCGAGGCCTACACCGGCAAGCCGGCCAACCCGATCAGCGACGGCCTGGCCCTGCATGCCATTCGCCTGATCGCGCAGTACCTCAAGCCCGCCGTGCAGGAGCCGGACAACCGCGAGGCCCGCGAACAGATGCTGATCGCCAGCCTGATTGCCGGCATGGCCTTCGGCAATGCCGACATCGCCAGCGTGCACTGCATCTCCGAAGCCATCGGCGGCATGTACGACACCCCGCACGGGGTGGGCAACGCGATCTTCCTGCCGTTCGTGTTCAGCCATAACCGCGACGCCGACCTGCGCCGCCATGCCGATGTCGCCTATGCCCTGGGCATCGACCCCAATCTTGGCGCCAGCGCTGCCGCCGAAGCGGGCGTGGAGCAGTTGTTCCGCATGAACCGCGAGCTGGGTATTCCGCGTTTCGCTGATGTGGCCGGGGTGCGCGAGGAGGACTTCCTGGCCATCGCAGAGAAGTCCAAGAGCAACATTTCCGATGCGAGCAACGCCAAGGAGATGTCAGTCGAGAGCTACCTCGACGTGATCCGCGCCGCCTACACCTACGCAGCCTGAGGCCCTAACCATGAGCGCATCGACTTCCTCCGCGCACCTGCGCCGGACCCTCGGGCCGGTGTCCGTGCTGTTGTTCGGCCTGGCCTTCATCGCCCCGCTGATCGTGTTCGGCACCTATGGCGTGATCGCCCAGGCCAGCCAGAACACCGTGGCGCTGTCCTATGTGGTGGCCTCCATCGGCGTGATCTTCACCGCCCTGAGCTACGGGCGCCTGGTGCGGATCTTCCCGGCGGCCGGTTCCGCCTACACCTACACCCGCAAGGTGTTCAACCCTGGCATCGGCTTCATGGTCGGCTGGGCCGCGCTGCTGGACTACTTCTTCATCCCGATGCTGATCTGGCTGCTGGGGGCCAGCTACCTGAGCCTGGCGTTCCCGGATGTACCGCAGTGGTGCTGGATCACCGGCTTCATCGTTTCCACCACCTTGCTCAACATCCTCGGCATCCAGGTCGCCAACCGCTTCAACATCATCCTAATGCTGATCCAGCTGACCATCATCGCGGTGTTCATCGCGCTGTGCTGGCACTACGTGTCGGCCATCAACGGCCCGGGCGGTCTGCTCTCGGTCAAGCCGTTCTTCAATGCCGACGTGCCGTTCTCGGCCACCATGGCCGGGGCCGCGATCGCCGCCTATTCGTTCCTGGGCTTCGACGCGCTGTCGACCCTGAGCGAAGAAACCGTCGAGCCCGAGCGCACCATCCCGCGTGCCATCCTGCTGGTGGCCCTGATCGGCGGCAGCCTGTACGTGGGCTCTTCGTACTTCATGTACCTGGCGCACCCGGCGGGCCTGTTCGAGAACATCGACGGCGCGGCCTTCGAAATCGCCAAGACCATCGGTGGCGACCTGTTCTTCGGCGTGGTACTCACCGGCATCATCATTGCCCACTTCGCCGCCGGCCTGTCGTTCCAGGCCAGCGTGGGGCGTCTGCTGTATGCCCTGGGCCGCGACAACCAGCTGCCGCAGAAGCTGTTCGGCGTGCTGCACCCGCGCTACAGGACCCCGGTATTCAACATCGCCCTGTGCGGGGCCTTCGGCTTCGTCGGGTTCGGCCTGACCATCGCCACGGCTACTTCGCTGGTCAACTTCGGCGCCTTCCTGGCCTTCACCTCGGTCAACCTGTGCGCACTGAAACTGACCTTCGACCGCAGCATCGGCGACAAGGCCGGCGTGGTCCGCGGGGTGATCTTCCCCCTGGCCGGCGCCTTCACCTCGGGCTGGATGCTGATCAGCCTGGATGCCGACGCGCTGATTCTCGGCTGTTGCTGGGTGCTGCTGGGGCTGGTGTACCTGGCCTGGCGCACCCGGCTGTTCAGCACGGCAGTGCCTGAAGCCGCACTCTGAAGCTGCGGGCGCCCGGCGCCCGCCCCCTGTAATGCTCCCCCTGTGCGCAGCCCGGCTGCGGGCACGGGGCGCTTGCGACTTTTTTATGGCGGCGGCCAACCTCGCCGCACAGGAGAACCCATGCAAACCTGCCTGCTGATCAATGGACAACTCATCGCCGGTGAAGGCGAAACCCTGGCGGTGCTCAACCCGTCCCTGGGGGCCACGCTGGTGGAGGTCCCCGAGGCCAGCCTGGCCCAGGTCGATGCCGCGGTGTGCGCTGCGGATGCGGCGTTCGACAGCTGGTCGCAGACCACCCCCAAGGACCGTTCGCTGTTGCTGCTCAAACTGGCCGATGCGATCGACGCCCACGCCCCGGAGCTGGCGCGCCTGGAAGCGGACAACTGCGGCAAGCCCTACGCGGCGGCGCTCAACGACGAGCTGCCGGGCGTGGCCGACGTGTTCCGCTTCTTTGCCGGTGCCAGCCGCTGCCTGCAAGGCAGCGCCGCCGGCGAGTACCTGGAAGGGCACACCTCGATGATCCGCCGCGACCCGGTGGGCGTGGTGGCCTCCATCGCACCGTGGAACTACCCGCTGATGATGGCCGCCTGGAAGCTCGGGCCGGCCCTGGCCGCAGGCAATACCGTGGTGCTCAAGCCGTCCGAGCAGACGCCGCTGACCACCCTCAAGCTTGCGCAACTGATGGCGGAGATTTTCCCGGCAGGCGTGGTGAACGTGGTCTTCGGCCGCGGCCCGAGTGTCGGCAAGCCCCTGACCGGGCACCCCAAGGTGCGCATGGTGTCGTTGACCGGCTCGGTGGCCACGGGCAGCCGCATCATCGCCGGCACCGCCGACAGCGTGAAACGCATGCACATGGAGCTGGGCGGCAAGGCCCCGGTGATCGTGTTCGATGATGCCGATATCGATGCCGTGGTCGAAGGCGTGCGCAGCTTCGGCTTCTACAATGCCGGCCAGGACTGCACCGCCGCCTGCCGCCTGTATGTGCAGAAGGGCGTGTACGCGGCGTTCGTGAAGAAGCTCGGCGAGGCGGTGGCCAGCATCCGCTACGGCCTGCAGGACGACCCTGACACCGAGCTCGGGCCGCTGATCACCCAGCAGCATCTGGAGCGCGTGGAAGGCTTTGTGCAGCGCGCCCGCGAGCAGTCGCACATCGAGGTGGTGACCGGTGGCCAGCGTGTCGCCGGGCCAGGGTTCTTCTTCGAGCCGACCGTACTTGCCGGCGCCCGGCAGGACGACGAGGTGGTGCGCCATGAGATCTTCGGCCCGGTAGTCACGGTCACCGCCTTCGACGACGAGGCCCAGGCCCTGGCGTGGGCCAACGATTCGGACTACGGCCTGGCCTCCTCGGTGTGGACCCGCGACGTGGGCCGCGCCCACCGTTTGGCCGCACGCCTGCAATACGGCTGCACCTGGGTCAACACGCACTTCATGCTGGTCAGCGAAATGCCCCACGGCGGCGCCAAGCTCTCCGGCTATGGCAAGGACATGTCGATGTATGGCCTGGAGGACTACACCACCGTGCGCCATGTGATGTTCAAGCACTAGTTGACGCACCAGGCCTAGCGGCCCGGTTGCCGCGAGGCGAAAGCAAGGGCAAGGCCAGGCGGCCTTGCCCTTTTTCATCGCCGCCTGCCTGGCGTCACAGCGGCACGTACTTCAAGCCGTACCGGGACAGCTGGAAGGCCATTTCCGACAGGCTCGGCAGGCGTCGCTTGTCCAGCCATGGCCAGCTGGCGCGTTCGATATAGATGAACTCACCGTCCCTTGCGATGGGCGTGTAGTGCAGCGCCAGGTCCTTGCTGCGGTGCACCAGGGTCATCTTGCCGTCGATGTCCTTGAAGCCGAACGCCCCCGGTTTGGCCAGCCGGCTTTCCAGCGTGCCCGAGGCCGAGGGCGGCTGGGCAAGCGGCACCTGCAGGCGCAGGTCGCCCTGCACGCGGGTTTCGCGGATACCGTCGTCCACTGCGTAAAGCCCCGGGTCGCGGCCGACGCTTGCGCTGCTGCCGATGTCGATGTCCTCGACGCGCACACCGATCACACCTTGCAGTTCGCTGACCCCGGGCACGCTCTCGAAGGTGTTGGCGTGGGTGTTGCCCATCAGTGCAACCCATTTGCCGGCGCCATGGGCAGCCTGGTCGGCAGCGATCACGCGGTGGGTGAAGAAGTTCATCATCTTCTGGCGAATCGCGGGTGGGCGGGGGCCCATCCATGCCTGGCGGTAACTGGCCATGCAATCGATGGCCTGTATCCGGATGCCCTGTTTCTGCGCGCTCCTGAGCACCTGCATGAAGGTGTAGCGCTGGGCGGGGTCGGTGTGCCAGCCGCGGTCCAGATCGGTCACGTAGGTCTTGAGTGCCTGGGGCATCTGCCCGGTCTGGTTGAACAGGTCCAGGTCGGCCTGCTGGAAGTCGGTCATCAGGTGCTCCATGTACAGCACCCGCACCTTCTGCTGCTTGAGCAGGGCCATGTTCTCGATCAGAAACTGCTTGCTGCCCAGTTGTGAATGGGCTTCGCCGACCACCAGGCCCTCGCTGTTTTCGTACACGCTGCGAATGATCTGCCTGGCGCTGGCATCGGCAGCCAATGTTGGCAGCGGTGGCCGCTGCGGCAGGCTTGCGGTGCTGAAAAACGCTTCGGCGTCGTCGACCAGCAGGTCGCGCAAGGTGCGAAATTGCGCGTAGGCCTGTTCGCGGGCGGGGTTGTTGGGGGAGAACGTGCGCCCGCTCAGGTTCGACTCCTCGCCACCGTTGGAGGCCTTGAGCAATTCGGGCTGCAGCGCCTTGTCGACTTCATAGGGGGTGGGCACGCGTTCCGGGCCGGGCGCGGGTACCTGGGCCTGGCCCCAGAGCTTGAGACGAAAGCGTGGCGCCCCGCCTTTCAGACCCTGCTCCAGCGGTTGCCATACGCCTTCGTCGTTCAGGCCAATGGGCACGTTGCGGTAGAACGAGTAGGGGTTTTGCGGGTCGACCACCGCCCATGAGCGCAGCTCGCCGATGTAGCGCACGTGATAGGGGAACCCGTCTATCTGGGCATAGAAGCCATCGTCCAGGGTGTAGATACCCTGGAATTTGCCGCTGCCGGTGGCGTGCCCGTCCAGCAGCACGTTGGTTTCGAACGGGGCCAGCAGTTGCGAGCGCTCGGCCGGTATCAGCGGCGCAGGCGCCCACTCGGCGAGTTCCGCCGGGGTGGCCATTGACGTGTGTTCGGGCTCGACGGGTGCAGTGTGCGTGCCCGCGTCCAGGCTGGGTTCGATCTCGGCGATTTCACCGGTGACTGCCGGGCCTGCGAGCAGGGTGGCATTGAACAGCGTGTTGATGGCCGCCAGCACGGCGCCGATCACGCCGGCCTTGCGTTGGGCAGTGGTGTGCCCGTTGACCGCCTGATCGATGTTCAGGCCGGTTTCGGCCAGCCCGGCGCCCACGGCAGCCAGCGCTACCGGCCAGTCGACTGCGGCCATGGCACTGGCGAACGTGCCGAAGGCCTTGAGGTAGCCGATCCACAGTTGCTTGCGCAGGTCGGCGTTGGAGCGCAGCGAGAAGTGCGCATCGTCGATCATGCGCTGACGCGCTGCATCGCGCAGGTGGGTGAACCCATCGCCATGCACGGTCGTGTTCGACTGGTTGAGTGCGTCGTGACCGTTGCCGCCCCAGTTGTTGAACAGCACGTCGATCAGGTGCTCGAGCCCCACCGCGCTGGCTTTTTCGCCGCGGTCCGCAAGGGCGAAGTGGGTCATGAAGCGTGCGCGGTTCTGCGCCGCATTGGTGTTGTGCAGCACCCACCAGTACAGCTCGCTGTGGTTGGCGAACAGGTGCAGGGCGTCGACCTCGCCCGGGATGTAGAGCAACTGGTAACCGTCGTCGAGTTCCACCCGCAGGATATCGGTGGCCACATGGCCGCCGATGTCGAAGGTGCACAGGCGCACCCCCGCCACCGGCCTGGCCTGTTGTTGCAACTGGCTCAGCGAGGGCGGCCAGCTGGCGTCACCGGCCAGGGCAGTGGCCACCCGCCGCAAGCGTGCCAGGCGGGCGGGGTCGGTCTGGTGCGCGCAGGTTTCGAGCACCTTGCTCAGGAAGTTGGCCTTGGCCAGGGTGCGGAAGTTGTCCGAATGACGGGCCCAGAAGCGGGTCAGGTCCTGGTGGAAGGCGCTGCAGAAGTCGACCTTCCACAGCTCGTCGAGTACCTCGCGCGGGGCCATCGGCACTTCGTCGCGCTCATCGAACAGGCCGGTGCCCGGCCCGCGGCTGTAGAAGCCGGTGCGGTAGCCGAGCAGGTCGGCGTTGTCCTGGTCGTTGACATCGAAACGCTGCATCACCAGTTGCGGCAGTGTCAGCGATTCGCTGGGCGGGCCGAGGTGTTCCCAGCCGCTGAAAGTGCGCGGGCTGCTATGCGCGGTGTTGAACCGGTGCAGGTACACCGCGTCCGGGTCCAGCGTGCTGCGGGTGTGTTTCTTCAGGATATGGCTGGCGATTTCGCGGGCCATCTGGCGCATGTCGGGGCAATGCTTGACCAGTTGTCGGGCCAGGTTCTGCAGCTGTTCGTGGTCGTGGGTCTGTTGGGCGGTCAGGGGCATGGCGGTACTTCCGTGTCAGGGGCGAGGGGCCAGCTTGGCCGGGGGCGGTGAGCAGCGTGCGGTAAGTAAGTAGTGCGGGCCGCCCAGCCAGCCCGGCCCGCTCAGGCAGCAAGCAACGCTGGGCGGCGCCGTTACAGGGGCACGAAGGTCAGCCCGTTGGATGTCACCAGGGTCGACAGTTGCGCCAGGCTTGGCATGCGGCGCTTGTCCACGCGTGGCCAGCTCGCCCGATCGATGTAGTAGAACGTGCCGTCCCGTTGGATGGGGGTGTAGTGCAGCGTCAGGTCCTTGCTGCGGTGGATCATCTGCAAGGTCCCCTCCACCTGGGTGAAACTGAAGGAGCCGACAGCGCGCAGCTTTTCTTCCAGGGTGCGTGCCACGCCGTGTGCGGGAGCAATGGGCACCTGCAGCAGCAGGTCGCATTTGACCGCCGCCAGGTTGGCCGCCTGGTCGGGTTGGATACCGGGGTCGACGCCGAATCGCACAGGCAGCCCGCACTCGATGTCTTCGATGCGCAGGCCGATGGCGCCCTGCAGCTCGGCAAGCCCTGGCACGCCGTCAAACGTGTTGGTGTGGGTGTTGCCCACGAAGGCGATCCACTTGCTGGGGTGCAGGGCCTGGTCTGCTGCAATGACCCGATGGGCAAAGAAGTTCATCATCTGTTGCCGGATCGGGCCCGTCGGGGTGGCCAGCCAGGCCTGACGATAGCTGGCCATGCAGTCGATGGCCTGGACGCGTATCTGGTTGGCCTGTGCGGTGCGCATCACCTGCTGGAAGGTATAGCGTCCGCTGCTGTCGGTGGCCTGGCTTCGGTCCAGTTCGGCCACATAGTCGCGCAGGTGCTGGCTCATGTTGCCTGTGCGGTTGAACGCATCGAGGTCGGCCTGATGAAAGTCTGTCAGCAGATGCTCCAGGTACAGCACCTTGACCTTCTGCTTGCGCAGTTGCGCCATGTTGTCGATCAGAAAGCGTTTGCTGCCCAGGTGTGCGTGGCATTCGCCGATCACCACGCCGTCGCAGCGGGAGTAGCAACCACGCAGGATCTGCTTGGGCGCCGGGTTGCTTTCGAACAGCGGCAGTTGCGGGCGTGGCGGCAGCTCCACCGTGCTCAGGTACTCCTTGGCATCGTTCAGCAGCGTGCTGCGCAGTGTGCGAAACAGGTCGCAGGCTTCTTCCAGGTGTGGCTGATTGGCCCGGTAGGTAATGCCGCTGAGCTGTTCGTCATCCACCGAACGCAGCTGTGCCTGCTGGCGCGGGAGCAACTCGTAGGGCGTGGGGATACGTTCGGCAGGGGGTGGCGCGTAGTCGCTGCGACCCCACAGTTTGAGGCGAAAGCGCGGTGTACCCCCCAGAAGGCGGCCCTGCGCGACGGGCTCCCACTGCTGTTGCGCATTGAGCCGGATGGGCACGTTGCGGTAGAACGAAAAGGGCGCGTTCGGGTCGATCACCACCCAGCTCTTGAGCTCGCCCACGTACCGCACCTGGTAGGCGAAATCGCCGATCGCTACATAGAAACCGTCAGCCAGCGAGTAGATGCCCTGCATCTTGCCGACCCCGGGTTTCTCGCCGTCGAGCAGGGCATTGGTCTCGAAGGTGGCCAGGCGCTGGGAAGCCGGTGTCGGTCGCAGGGGGGCGGGTACCTGGGCGTCGATATCCTCGGCAGTGGCAAGGGGTTCGTCCTCGGCCTCCACATAGGGCTCGGCGACGGCGGGCACCTCGCTGTCGACCTGTATAGCTTCACCGGTCTCCTCGCCGAGCAGCGTCGCGTTGAACAGCGTGTCGATGGAGGCCAGTACGGCGCCGATGACGCCCGCCTGGCGCTCGGCAGTGGTATGGCCGTTGATCGCCTCGTCGATGGACAGGCCGGTCTCGCCAAGCCCGGCGCCCACGGCAGCCAGTGCAACCGGCCAGTCGAAGGCGGCCATGGCCCCGGCGAACCGGGTAAAGGCGTGCAGGTCCGCCACCCACATCTGTTTGCGCAGGTCGGCGTTGGAGCGCAGGGCGAAGTGCGCGTCGTCGCTCATGCGCTGTCGCGCCGCATCGCGCAGGTAGCTGAATGCATCCTTCTCGACCGGTTTGTCCAGCAGGTTGATGGCATCGTGTGCGCTGCCGGCCCAGTTGGAGAACAGCAGGTCGATCAGATGCTCGAGCCCGACCCCGGCGGGGTGTTCGGCATGGCTGGACAACGCGAAGTGGGCCATCAGGCGCGCGCGGTTATCTGCGGCATTGGTGTTCTGCAGCACCCACCAGTAAAGCTGCGCAGGGTTGGCAAACAGGTGCAGGGCCGTGACCTCGCCGGGCATGTACAGCACCTGGTAGCCATCGGGCAGTACGGCACGCAGCATGTCGCTGGCGACGTAGCCGCCGATGTCGAAGGCATGCAGGCGCACCCCCTGGTCGGGAACATGCGTTTGCTGCAGTTGTTCGAGGGTGGGCGGCCAGTCGGTGACGCCGGCCAGTGCCCGGGCCAGCAGGCGGTAGCGTTTGCGCTGTTCGGGCAGGTCTGCGTGTTCGCAGGCTTCCACCACCTTGCTCAGGAAGTTGGCCTTGGCCATGCTGCGAAACGACTCTGCACTGTCGGCCCAGAACGCCTGCATCTTCTGTTTGAAGACCGAGCTGAAGTCGATCTGCCAGAAGTAGCGCAGCACATCGGCCGGTGCCATGGGGACTTCGTTGCGTTCATCGAACACCCCGGCATGCGCGCCTTCGCGGTAGAAGCCGGTTCGGTAGCCGAGCAGGTCGGCGTTGTCCTGGTCGTTGGCGTCGAAGCGCTGCATCACCAGTTGCGGCAACGTCAGCGACTGGTAGGGCAGCTCACGGTGCTCCCAGCCGCTGAAGCTTCTGGGGTTGGACTGGGCCGCCTTGAAACGGTGCAGGTACACGGTGTCCGGATCGAGGCTGCTGCGGGCGAACTTCTTCAGGGCGTCGACGGCCACCTCACGGGCCATCTGGCGCATGTCCGGGCAGTTGACGACGAGCTGGCGCGCAATGTCCTGAAGCTGCGCGCGTTGTGGGTTGGGGGACTGGGGCATGGCGATCCTTCCTTGGTCTGGGCCATTGCAGGATGGGCTGGCTCCAGCGGGCAGGTGCGGTAGATAGTGCTGCGCGGGTGGGTGCGGCATCGTGTGCCGCTGCCGGGGCAACTCTTCACTTAAAGTTTCGCAAATGCAGGTGTATCGTATTCGCCCTTACCGCCAGCCCGGTCATGGCTGGCAGGCTGTTTTCGCGATACGAGGTGCCTGTTCCGATGTCCTTTACCCGTCGACAAATGCTCAAGGGGCTGACTGGCCTGGTGGTGGTTGGCCTGGGCGCCGGGGGCGCCGCACGTTACTGGATGGGCAAGGTCGAGGACGAGCAGGCCGGGCATGACTATGAACTGATCGCCGCGCCGCTGGACGTCGAGCTGGTGGCCGGGCACACCACCCAGGCCTGGGCGTTCGGCCCGTCCGCGCCGGGCACCGAGCTACGGGTGCGCCAGGGGCAGTGGCTGCGGGTGCGGTTCATCAACCACCTGCCGGTGGCCACCACCATCCACTGGCACGGTATCCGCCTGCCGCTGGAAATGGACGGCGTGCCCTACGTGTCGCAGCTGCCGGTGCTGCCGGGCGAGTACTTCGACTACAAGTTCCGCGTGCCGGATGCCGGCAGCTTCTGGTACCACCCCCACGTCAACAGCAGCGAAGAGCTGGGCCGCGGCCTGGTCGGCCCGCTGATCGTGGAGGAGCGCGAGCCCACCGGTTTCAAGCACGAGCGCACCCTGAGCCTGAAGAACTGGCACGTGGACGAGCAGGGCAACTTCGTCGAGTTCAGCGTGCCGCGCGAAGCGGCCCGTGGCGGCACCGCAGGGCGCCTGATCACCATCAACGGGCAGCCCGACGCGGTGGTGGAAATGCCCGCCGGGCAGATCGTGCGGGTGCGCCTGCTGAACCTGGACAATACCCTGACCTACCGGATCAACCTCAAGGGCGACTTCGAGGCGCGTATCTATGCGCTGGATGGCAACCCGATCACCCCGCGCCCATTGGGCAAGGACTACTGGCTGGGCCCCGGCATGCGCATCTGCCTGGCCATCCGCATGCCGGCAGCCGGTGAGGAGCTGTCGCTGCGCGACGGCTCGGTGCGCCTGGGCACCCTGCGTTCGGTGGCCAGCAGCGAGGCACCGGGCGACTGGCCACCGGCGCTGCCGGCCAACCCCATCGCCGAGCCGGACCTGGCCAACGCCGAGAAGATCAACTTCAATTTCGAGTGGGTAGGCTCGGTGTCGGTCAATACCGAGAACGGCAAGCCGCCAAGCCTGTGGCAGATCAACGGGCAGGCCTGGGACATCACCGACAAGACCTGTTCCGACCGGCCGATCGCCACCTTGAAGAAGGGCAAGAGCTACATCTTCGAGCTCAAGAACATGACCCAGTACCAGCACCCGATCCACCTGCACGGCATGAGTTTCAAGGTGCTCAGCTCCAATCGCCACAAGATCCCGGAGCAGTACTTCACCGACACCTACCTGCTGGGCAAGAACGAGCGGGCGCAGGTGGCGCTGGTGGCGGATAACCCCGGCACCTGGATGTTCCATTGCCACGTGATCGATCACATGGAAACCGGCCTGATGGCCGCCATCGAGGTGGCGTGATGCGTCAGCCGCAGATCATCGACCGCAGCCGCGACCAGCACTTCATGCGCCTGGCGCTGGAGCTGGCGGCGCAGGGGGCTGCATTGGGCGAGGTGCCGGTGGGCGCGGTGCTGGTGCAGCACGGCGAGGTGATCGGGCAGGGCTTCAACTGCCCGATCAGCGGCAGCGACCCCAGCGCGCACGCCGAAATGGTGGCCATTCGCGCGGCGGCGCAGGCGGCCAGCAACTACCGGCTGCCGGGCAGCACGCTGTATGTGACGCTGGAGCCGTGCAGCATGTGCGCCGGGCTGATCGTGCATTCGCGGGTCAACCGCGTGGTGTTCGGGGCCCTGGAGCCCAAGGCCGGGATCGTGCAGAGCCAGGGGCAATTCTTTACCCAGGGGTTTCTGAACCACCGGGTGCTGTTCGAGGGCGGGGTGCTGGCCGAGGAGTGCGGGGCGATTCTGACCGAGTTCTTTAGGGCTCGGCGGGCCAAGGCCTGATAACCGTGGTGTGACCATCGCGGGTCAAGCCCGCTCCCCCGTTGTTGTGGGAGCGGGCTTGGCCCGCGATACAGGCGCTGCAAACTAGAGCGGCGGCGAAGCGTCGGCCGGCTTGGTCTTGTTGACCCCCGGCACATGCAGGTTGCCTTCGGCCACCTGGCTGCCCTCCAGCTGCGGCTGGGTCACCCAGGTCAGGATGTCGTAGTAGCGCCGGATGTTGGCCACGAAATGCACCGGCTCGCCGCCACGGGCATAGCCGTAGCGGGTCTTGCTGTACCACTGCTTCTGCGACAGGCGCGGCAGCATCTTCTTCACGTCCAGCCACTTGTTCGGGTTCAGCCCCTCGCGCTTGGCCAGCTTGCGTGCATCGTCCAGGTGGCCGCTGCCCACGTTGTAGGCGGCCAGGGCAAACCAGGTGCGGTCCGGCTCCTCGATGTCGTCATCGAGCTCCTTCTTCACATGCATGAAATACTTGGCCCCGCCCTCGATGCTCTGGCGCGGGTCGAGCCGGTTGGACACGCCCATGGCCTGGGCGGTGCGCTGGGTCAGCATCATCAGCCCGCGCACGCCGGTCTTGGAGGTGACCTCGGCCTGCCACATCGACTCCTGGTAACCGATCGCCGCCAGCAGGCGCCAGTCCACCTGTTCCTTCTTGGCCGAGGTCTTGAAGTGGTTCTCGTAGCGCGGCAGGCGCTGCTGCAGGTGCTGGGCGAAGGTGTAGGCGCCGACATAGCCGAGCACGTCCACGTGGCCGTAATAACGGTCCTTGAGCCGTTGCAGGGTGCCGTTCTTGTGGACCTTGTCGATGAATTCGTTGATTTCGTTGAGCAGGCTGTTGTCTTCGCCGGCCGCCACCGCCCAGCGCTGGTCGCGCCCGTCGCCCAGGTCGAAGGCGACCCGCACGTTGGGGAAGTACACCTGGTTCATCGCCACTTCGTTGGAGTCGACCAGGGTCAGGTCGATCTGGCCCTCGTCGACCATGCGCAGCAGGTCGACCACCTCGACCTGGTCGGATTCTTCATATTGCAGGGCCGGGTACTGTTTTTTCAGCTCTGCCAGCTGTTCGGCATGGCTGCTGCCCTTGAGTACCAGGATGCGCTTGCCGACCAGGTCGCCGGCGTCGGTGGGGCGGGGCTTGCCGTTGCGGTAGATGATCTGCGGGGTGACTTCGAGATACGGGTGGGAAAAACGTACCTGCTGCTTGCGCTGCTCGCTGCTTACCAGGCCCGCTGCCGCCAGCACCGGGCCGTTCGGCTGGCCGAGCTGGTTGAACAGGTCGTCGAGGTTGTCGGCGGTCTCGATCTGCAGCTTCACGCCCAGGTCGTCGGCAAAGCGCTGGACCAGCTCGTACTCGAAGCCGGTTTCGCCGTTGCGGTCCTGGAAGTAGGTGGCCGGGCTGTTGCGGGTGATCACGCGCAGCACGCCGTCCTCCTTGACACGCTCCAGGGTGCTGGGTTTTTCAACACAGGCACCGAGCATCAGGAAGAGTCCGGTTGCGATGAGCCATTTGGCACAACGCTGGCGCAAAGCAGTCTGGGCAAACATAGGGTGCAGTATACGCAAAGGACCTGCCGCGCCATATCTCGACAACATCCGGCTTGTCTGCTAGCACAGCCCGATAAAACCGCGTCGGGACGGGTTTTTGTCATCTCGTGAAGCACTCTTGTCGGCTTGCCGACATTCGGCCTGTCGCCGATGCAGCGTTTCGGGTGCCGTCGGCGGCGGTTTAGGCTAGAATGCACGGCCTCTAAGCACACCCCCTTCCTGAGGCTGTCCCGACGATGTTGATCCTGCGCGGCGCTCCTGCCCTTTCTGCCTTTCGCCACGGTAAATTACTCGAGCAACTGAGCCAGAAAGTCCCCGCTGTTAGTGGTTTGTACGCTGAATTCGCCCATTTCGCCGAGGTTGACGGCGAGCTGAGTGCCGACCAACAGCATGTGCTCGCGCGCCTGCTCAAGTACGGCCCGAGCGTGCCGGTACAGGAGCCCAGCGGTCGCCTGTTCCTGGTCATGCCGCGTTTCGGCACCATCTCGCCCTGGTCGAGCAAGGCCAGCGACATCGCCCACAACTGCGGCCTGGAGAACGTCAAGCGCCTGGAGCGCGGTACTGCCTTCTATGTCGGCGGTGAACTGAGCGAGGCCGATGTGGCCGCCGTCGCCGAGCTGCTGCACGACCGCATGACCCAGATCGTGCTGGGCAGGCTCGAAGAGGCCGCCGGCCTGTTCAGCCATGCCGAACCCAAGCCGCTGACCGCCGTCGACATCCTCGGCGGTGGCCGCGCCGCGCTGGAAAAAGCCAACGTCGAGCTGGGCCTGGCCCTGGCCGAAGACGAGATCGACTACCTGGTCACCAGCTTCCAGGGCCTCAAGCGCAACCCGCACGACATCGAACTGATGATGTTCGCCCAGGCCAACTCCGAGCACTGCCGCCACAAGATCTTCAACGCCAGTTGGGATATCGACGGCCAGAGCCAGGAAAAAAGCCTGTTCGGCATGATCAAGAACACCTACCAGATGCACAGCGAAGGCGTGCTGTCCGCTTACAAGGACAACGCCTCGGTGATCGTCGGTTCCACCGCCGGGCGCTTCTTCCCGAACCCTGAAACCCGCCAGTACGGCGCGGTGCAGGAGCCGGTGCACATCCTGATGAAGGTCGAGACCCACAACCACCCGACCGCCATCGCGCCGTTCCCGGGGGCCTCCACCGGTTCCGGTGGCGAGATCCGCGACGAAGGTGCCACCGGTCGCGGCGCCAAGCCCAAGGCCGGCCTCACCGGCTTCACCGTGTCCAACCTGCAGATCCCGGGCTTCGAACAGCCGTGGGAAAAGCCCTACGGCAAGCCGGAGCGCATCGTCACCGCGCTGGACATCATGATCGAAGGCCCGCTGGGCGGCGCGGCGTTCAACAATGAATTCGGGCGCCCGGCACTGACCGGTTACTTCCGTACCTTCGAGCAGTCGATCAACACCCCCCACGGCGAAGAAGTGCGCGGCTACCACAAGCCGATCATGCTCGCCGGCGGCATGGGCAACATCCGCGAAGGCCATGTGCAGAAGGGCGAGATCACCGTCGGCGCCAAGCTGATCGTGCTCGGCGGCCCGGCCATGCTGATCGGCCTGGGCGGCGGTGCTGCCTCGTCGATGGCCACAGGCGCCAGCTCTGCCGACCTCGATTTCGCCTCGGTACAGCGCGAAAACCCGGAAATGGAACGCCGCTGCCAGGAGGTCATCGACCGCTGCTGGCAGCTGGGCGATGCCAACCCCATCGCGTTCATCCATGACGTCGGCGCGGGCGGCCTGTCCAACGCCTTCCCCGAGCTGGTCAACGACGGCGGCCGTGGCGGTCGTTTCGAGCTGCGCAACGTGCCCAACGACGAGCCGGGCATGGCGCCGCTGGAAATCTGGAGCAACGAGTCCCAGGAACGCTACGTGCTGGCGGTCGACGCCAAGGACCTGGAGCGCTTCACCGCCATCTGCGAACGCGAGCGCTGCCCGTTCGCGGTGGTCGGCGAAGCCACTGCCGAACCGCAACTGACCGTCACCGACAGCCACTTCGGCAACAGCCCGGTGGACATGCCGCTGGAAGTGCTGCTGGGCAAGGCTCCGCGCATGCACCGTTCGGTCAGCCGCGAAGCCGAGCTGGGCGACGATTTCGACCCGAGCACCCTGGACCTCGCCGACTCGGTACAGCGCGTGCTGCGCCACCCGGCCGTGGCCAGCAAGAACTTCCTGATCACCATCGGTGACCGCACCATCACCGGCCTGGTCGCCCGCGACCAGATGGTCGGTCCATGGCAGGTCCCGGTGGCCGACGTGGCCGTCACCGCCACCAGTTTCGACGTGTACACCGGCGAAGCCATGGCCATGGGCGAGCGCACCCCGCTGGCCCTGCTCGACGCCCAGGCGTCCGGGCGCATGGCGATCGGCGAGACCCTGACCAACATGGCGGCCTCGCGCATCGGCAAGCTGTCCGACATCAAGCTGTCAGCCAACTGGATGTCGGCTGCCGGCCACCCCGGTGAAGACGCGCGCCTGTACGACGCGGTCAAGGCCGTGGGCATGGAACTGTGCCCCGAGCTGGGCCTGACCATTCCGGTGGGCAAGGACTCGATGTCCATGAAGACCCGCTGGGAAGATGAAGGTCGCGAGAAGACCGTGACCTCGCCGATGTCGCTGATCGTGACCGGCTTTGCCCCGGTTACCGACATCCGCAAGACCCTGACCCCGCAACTGCGCATGGACAAGGGCGAAACCGACCTGATCCTGATCGACCTGGGTCGCGGCCAGAACCGCATGGGCGCCTCGATCCTGGCCCAGACCCACGGCAAGCTCGCCAGCCAGGCACCGGACGTCGACGACGCCGAAGACCTCAAGGCGTTCTTCGCGGTGATCCAGGGCCTGAACGCCGACGGTCACCTGCTGGCCTACCACGACCGCTCCGACGGCGGCCTGCTGGCCACCGCGCTGGAAATGGCCTTCGCCGGCCATTGCGGGCTGAACCTGGAACTGGACACCCTGACCGGCAAGCGCGAGAAAGTCGCGGCCATCCTCTTCAACGAAGAGCTGGGTGCGGTGATCCAGGTGCGCCAGGACGCCACCCCGGACGTGCTGGCCCAGTTCAGCGCCGCCGGCCTTGGCGAAGACTGCGTGGCGGTGATCGGCAAGCCGGTCAATTGTGCCGACGTGGCCATCAGCCTGAACGGCGAAGTGCTGTTCACCGGCGACCGCCGCCTGCTGCAGCGCCAGTGGGCCGAGACCAGCTACCAGATCCAGCGCCTGCGCGACAACGCCGACTGCGCCGACCAGGAATTCGACGGCCTGCTCGAGGAAGACAACCCGGGCCTGAGCGTCAAGCTGGGCTTCGACGTCAACCACGACATCGCAGCGCCTTACATCAAGAAGGGCATTCGCCCACAGGTGGCGGTACTGCGCGAGCAGGGCGTCAACGGCCAGGTGGAAATGGCTGCGGCGTTCGACCGTGCCGGCTTCAACGCCATCGACGTGCACATGAGCGATATCCTCGCCGGTCGTGTCGACCTGAACGAGTTCAAGGGCATGGTTGCCTGCGGCGGCTTCTCCTACGGTGACGTGCTGGGTGCCGGTGAAGGCTGGGCCAAGTCGGCGCTGTTCAACAGCCGCGCCCGCGACGCCTTCCAGGGCTTCTTCGAGCGTAGCGACAGCTTCACCCTGGGTGTGTGCAACGGTTGCCAGATGATGTCCAACCTGCACGAGCTGATCCCGGGCAGCGAGTTCTGGCCGCACTTCGTGCGTAACCGCTCCGAGCAGTTCGAGGCGCGCGTGGCGATGGTCCAGGTGCAGGAGTCCAACTCGATCTTCCTGCAGGGCATGGCCGGTTCGCGCATGCCGATCGCCATCGCGCACGGTGAAGGGCATGCCGAGTTCGCCAGCGAAGAGGCACTGCTGGAAGCCGACCTGTCCGGTTGCGTGGCCCTGCGTTTCGTCGACAACCACGGCAAGGTCACCGAGACCTACCCGGCCAACCCGAACGGTTCGCCGCGCGGGATCACCGGCCTGACCAGCCGCGACGGGCGCGTCACCATCATGATGCCGCACCCTGAGCGGGTATTCCGTGCGGTGCAGAACTCGTGGCGCCCGGATGACTGGAACGAAGACGCCGCCTGGATGCGCATGTTCCGCAACGCGCGGGCCTGGGTGAACTGAGGGTGTTCAAACTCGCCTTCTTCGTGCCGCCCAGCCATGTGGAGCAGGTCAAGGCCGCTGTGTTCGCCGCCGGTGGCGGACGCATCGGCGCCTACGACAGCTGTGCGTGGCAGGTGCTGGGCCAGGGCCAGTTCCGTCCGTTGAGCGGCAGCCAGCCGTTCATCGGGCAGAGCGGGGTGGTCGAGCAGGTCGAGGAGTGGCGGGTCGAGCTGGTGGTGGACGATGCGCTGGTGGGGCCGGTAGTCGCGGCCCTGAAGGCGAGCCACCCCTACGAGACCCCGGCCTACGAGGTCTGGCAGCTCGCTGATTTCTGATTGGCAGGTCTGCCTCTTCGCCGGCCTTGCCGGTGAAGAGGTCCGATCAGGCAACCTCCATCGTCTGTTCCTGCTTGCGCTGCACCCCCGCACACGCCAGCAACCCCACTTCAAACAGTATCCACATCGGCACCGCCAGCAAGGTCTGTGAAAACACGTCCGGCGGGGTCAGCAGCATGCCCACCACAAAGCATCCGACGATCACGTAAGGCCGGCTCTTGCGCAGTGTCGCCACATCCGTCACCCCCGCCCACACCACGATGAAGGTGGCCACCGGTATCTCGAACGCCAGCCCGAACGCCAGAAACAGCGCCAGGATGAAGTCCAGGTACAGGCTGATGTCGGTCATCATCGACACCCCGGCCGGGGTCACGCTGGCGAAAAAACCGAACATCATCGGAAACACCACAAAGAACGCGAAGGCCATGCCGGCATAGAACAGCACGATGCTCGATACCAGCAATGGCAAGGCGATACGCCGTTCCTTGCGGTACATCCCCGGTGCCACGAACCCCCACACCTGGTGCAGCAGCACCGGCATGGCGACGAACAGCGCAGCCATAAGGGTCAGCTTGAAGGGCGCCAGGAACGGCGACGTCACGCTGGTCGCGATCATGCTCGCGCCTTCGGGCAGGTAACGGCGCAAGGGTTCGGATACGGCGGTATAGAGGGTCTGGGCGAACGGGAACAAACCCAGGAACACCAGCGTGACGGCCAGCAGGCAGCGCACCAGGCGCCGCCGCAGTTCGGTCAGGTGGGCAGTCAGGGGCATGCCCGCTTGGGTATCAGTCATGGGCAGGGTCCATTGGTCGAAGTCGGGGTCGGCTGCGCCTGCAGGTTCACGCCCTGGCGCAGTTCCTGTTCCAGACGCCGCAGTGGCTCGGCATCCAGCTCCTGGGTCAGTGCCTGGGTGTCGAGCTCACGCTCCACCTGTGCACGCAGCGCCCCCATGGCACGCCTGGCCTGGCCCACGCCACGCCCCACGGTGCGCATCGCCACCGGCAGGCGTTCGGGGCCCAGCACCAGCAGCGCCACCACGCCCACCAGCAGCAGCTCGGTAAAGCCGATCTCGAACATCAGCTGCGTTGTTCCGGTTGCCCCTGCTGTACCTGCTGCACCGGGGCAGGGGCGTCCGGGGTGTCGGCCTGCGGGCCGTTGCCCATGGATTTGCGAAAGCCCTGGATCGCCTCGCCCACGTCCGCGCCCAGGCCCTTGAGGCGCTTGGTGCCGAACAGCATGAACACGATCATCAACACGATAACCAGTTGCCAGATCCCGATACCGCCCATGTGAAGCACTCCAAGGTCATGAAAAAGAAGGGTTTATCCTGCCTGCGCTTTATGACGCAAAGGTGACGGGCAACGCCTTTGCCATGTGCCTGAAACATCCGCCGTGTTGACTGGCCGCTCTTTGGCAGAGGTAGCGTGACGATGGGTGGCAAGCGACAGCAGGGCGCGGCATTGCTGATGGTGCTGGTGGTGCTGGCGATGATCGCCGGTGGCCTGGCATGGTTGGTACAGGAGGGGCGCGCCCAGGTCGATGCGGTGCGCCTGGTGCAGCAGCGCGTGCAGGCGCGCGGGCTGGAGCGGGCCGGGCTGGCCTTTGCCGAGCAGGCCCTGCAAGACCCCAGCTGGCGTGCCAGTCCGCTGTTCTGGCAGGCGCTGCGTGGCCAGGCGCTGCCGTATGCGTTCGACGGCGGTTCGGCGACCCTGCGCATCCGCGACCTGCACACCTGTTTCAACGTCAACAGCCTGGTGGGCGAGGATGCCGAGCGTGCCGAACGCCAACTGCAGTACCTGCTGGGCGGCGACATGGCTGCCGCGCAGCTGGCCCAGGCCCTGGCCGACTGGATCGACAGCGATCACCAGGCGCGTCGCGAGGGCGCCGAGAACGATCATTACCTGCGCCAGTCGCCGCCGCGCCTGGCGGCCAATCAGCTGATGCTGGACATGAGCGAGTTGAACCTGCTGCTGGGCCCCGACCCGCAACGCCAGGCCCGTTACCCGCAGCTGTGTGCATTGCCCGAAACCACGCACTGGCGGCTCAATGCGAATGCGCTGAGCCTTGAACAGTTGCCGTTGCTGGAGGCGCTGTATGAGGGAAAGATGAGCCGCTCACTGCTGAGCCGGGTGGTCACTGCACGCCCGGCCACCGGCTACCGGGATGCCGGCGCCTTGCGCCAGGCACTCGGTGCGCTGGACGATGCGACCTTCGAACGCTTGAGTGAGGGGTTGTTGCTCAACAGCGGGGACTTTCTGTTGCAGCTGGAGATCGAGCAGGACGCTCACGTGCTGCGCAGCCAGTACCAGGTACATGCCCGTGGCGTGGTGCAGTGGCATGCCCTGGTGCCGGTGCAGCAGGTGCGAGTAACCCGGCGCGAACCGCTGCCCTGGTAAGGGCAGCGGTGCCGGTCGGGTCTAGACGCCGATTTCACCGCCATCGTTGCGCTGGATCACCACTGTCGAGGCACGTGGGCGCACGGTGGTGCCGGCGGGGGTGACGGAGGTTGCGACGTCGGTCGACGGCCAGTTCTCCGGGTGCTGGATGTTGACGAAGATCGACTTGTTGTCCGGCGTGAAGGCGATGCCAGTCACCTCGCAGCCGTTGGGGCCGACGAAGAAGCGGCGCAGGTCGACCTGGTTCTGGGCATTGATCGGCACCTGCTTGCCGCTGGCATCGACCAGGTCGGTGGGGATCACCGCCAGCATCTGGTCGTTGGTGTAGTCGGTCAGGGTCGATTCGCCGTTGTCGGTCTGGAACCACAGGATGCCGCGGCTATCGAAGCTCATCCCGTCGGGGCTGGCGAACTGGTTGAGTTCGGTCAGCCCCGAGCGGTTGATGTCGGCGCTGCCGGCGGCGTTGGCGCCGAACACGAAGATGTCCCAGGTAAAGCTCAGGTGGTCGTCGCTGTCGTGCCAGCGGATGATGTGGCCATGCTTGTTCGGCCCGCGCGGGTTGGCGTTGTCGACAGTGGCCGGGGTGCGCTTGCTGTTGTTGGTCAGGGTCAGGTACACGTCGCCGTTGAGCGGGTTGACCGTGGTCCACTCCGGACGGTCCATCGGCGTTGCGCCCAGGGCATCGGCGGCGCCACGGGTGTTGAGGATGATGCCCGGCAGGTCGGTGTACAGCGCGCCCAGGGTGGTGCCGGCCTTGGTGGTGGTGGCGACGTCCAGCAACAGCCAGTGGCCGCTGCCGTCGGCGTCGAAGCGCGCCACGTACAGTTTGCCGTCGTCCATGTACTTGGCACCGGTAGCCAGGCGGTTGCTCGGGTTGGCGTCGGCGGTGTCCCACAGGGCGGTGGAGACGAACTTGTAGAGGTACTCGTTGTTGGAGTCGTCGCCCATGTAGAACACCACCGGCTTGCCGGCTACCGGCAGCGCCGGGCAGCAGCCTTCATGGCGGAAACGCCCCAGGGCGGTGCGCTTGACCGCACGGGTGCTGGCGTCATAGGGGTCGATCTCGACGATGTAGCCGTAGGTGCTGGCTTCGTTACGGTAGTCGTCGGTGGCCGTCGCGCCGGTGGGGTCAAGGATGAACCGGGTGAACTCGCCGTCCACTTCGCTGGCATCGCCGGCAGCACTTTCCCAGGCGTAGTTGCCCTTGCTGGTGCTCACCCCAATGCGGCGCTGATCGTCCGGCACGGCGCCGCTGGTGTTGACGAAAATTCCTGGCCAGTTCTCTTCGCAGGTGAGGTAGGTGCCCCACGGGGTGAAGCCATTGCCACAGTTGTTGTTGGTGCCGCGGGCTTGGGTACCGGTGTTGGAGAACACGGTCTTGACGTGGTCGCTGCCGCGCAGCGGGCCGGCCAGGTCCATCAGCGTGGCGGTGGTGAAGCGGCGGTTGAGCGGGTCGTTGTCGACCACTTGCCAGCGTCCGTTGACCTTGCTCAGGCGCACCACGCCGGCGCCGTGGGCGTTGATTTCCTTGCGCACTTCCTCGGCCGGGCGCTTGCCGCTGCCGTCCACGGTCGGGCCGGCCGGGTGCAGGGCGTCGGCATCGATGTACTCGAAGTTGATCGCCAGCAGGCCGTCGTCGGAGCTGCCGTTGATGGGGAAGAAATGCATGCCGTCATGGTGCATGCCCATGGCGTTGGCCTGGTCGGCGGCAGTGTTGGTGCCGTCGCTTTTCCACGGGTTGCCCGCGCTGTTCAGCGGTGTACCCCAGGGTGCCAGCACGTAGGCGCTGTAGCCGTCGGCGACCACGCAGGCGTCGGTGCGCGAACCGGCGATGGAATTGAAGCCCAGCTTGAGTTTCGGTTTCTCGGGTTCCACCGGAGGGGTCGGCTTGTGGCTCGAGCCCCCGCCGCTGTCGAAGCAGCCGCTCAGGCCCGTCCCTGCAATCATCGCGATCGCGGCACCGAGGCTGCCGCGCACCACGCTGCGGCGGCTCAGGTAGGCATCCAGGACAGTCGCCATTGGCAGGTTGCCACTGGTGTTGCGGTCCAGGTTGTCGCCGGTGTCTCGACTCATCTCTTCATATCCTTGTTGGGTGAAGTGGCTTCTACGGAAACCGGCACTGTAGAGAGCGAGTGTGATGATTGATTGGCAGTTTTGTGAACAGACCTTTAAGGAAATGAATCCTTACCATTTGATTTGGATGGGGTTTTGTACGCCCTGTCGAATAACTGCCATCAAACTGTAATCCCCTCGCCGCACTATCCGCTGCGACAGTTGATCAGCCCGAGGGCGATGGAGTAGATGGCGAGCATGTACAGACGCGATGTGTTGGGCTGGATGGGCGTTGGCGCAATGGCGCCGCTGCTGACCGCCTGTTCCAGCCTGGCCACACCGTCGACGGCAGAGGCCGGCACGGTGGAGCTGCTGTATTTCGCCGACACCCTGGATGCGCGCCAGCCCGGCATGCCCGTGGTGCCGGCGACGCGCCTGGGGCCGGTCAGCCACCTTGGCCAGGCACCGTGGATGAGCGGTATCAATGCCCGCCAGGGGCGTGCCGAGCTCAACCCGCTGCTCGACGCCAGCCTTGCCGAAGGCGTACAGACCGGCGGGTATGCGGTGTTGGGTGCCCTGCTCGAACAGCTGCGCGAGGCGGCGGGGCGGGGCAACTGCCTGACCCTGGAAAATGGCCAGGGCTGGAACGGCAGTGGCCTGGCCTACCTGACCCAGGGCGCCAGTGGCGTGCAGGGCAGCCGGATGCTGGGCAGCGAGGTACGCGTGAGCAGCGATGAGCGGGTGCTGTGGCCGCGCCAGTGCGCCGGCCTGTATCGCCAGTACGGTCAGGCCGTGCTTGGTGCGGGGCTGGCCCCCGAACGCGCCCAGGCCCTGGGCACGCCGGCCTTCACTGTGCTGCACCGCGGCGGCGTGCGGGTGGCGGTGGTCGGCATTACCGACCCGTACGCCCGCGACCAGAACGCATCCCTCAAACAGTGGTATCAGGCGCTGCTGCCGGCCTTCGAACAGGCACGCCAGGCGGCGGACCTGGTGATCGCCCTGGCGGACGTGGGCACCGGCCCCGGGCTGTGGCTGGCCGAGCGTCTGAGCGATGCCGACCTGCTGCTGTGCGCCCGTGGCCAGGACCTGTGGCCGCAGCCTGTCTCGGTACTGCAGGCCAGCGGCAAGCAGGTGCCGGTGCTGCTGGCCGGCAACCGTGCCAGCGGCGTGTTCGCGGTGAACTGCCTGCATCGCGACGGGCGCTGGCAGTTCACCGCGCAGTTTCATCCCGCCTTCGAACACCGCCTCACGCCGGCTGCCCGCGCGCGGGTCGAGCCGTTGCGCGCGCAGTTGCAGCAACAGCGCGCCGGGCATGCCGCCTGGCTCGACCAACCCCTGGCACAGGCACCGCAAAACCTGTGGCGACGCGATACCCGTGGCGGCAGCTGGGACAACCTGCTGCACCAGGCGCTGGCCGATGACAGCGCGGCACCGGTGCTGTTGCCGGGGCTGCGCTACGACAGCCCGCTGGCGGCCGGCCAGCCGATCACCCGCGAACACCTGATCAGCCTCACCGGCAGCTACCCGGCCCCGGTGGTGCAGGTGCCGGCACGCCAGGTACAGCAGGTGCTGGAAAACGCTGCCGAGCAACTGTTCGGCACGCCGCTGCTGCTCGACAACAGCCAGGATTTGCCGCGCTGGTTTGGCGCGCCCTGGCAGGTCAGCTACAGCCCGGGCGGCAAACGGGTCTCCGGGGTAGCCGCACAGGATGGCCAGTGCCGCACCTTCGGCCTGCAATTCGACAGCGACGCCGGCGAGCCACTGTGGCAGCGGGTGGAAGCATGGCTGGTGCAGCAGCCACCGGGCTGGCAATTGCCGCCGCTGGCCCTGCCGCAGGTGCGTTACGTCCAGGGCCACCCTGGCTGGCACCCGCGCGGGCTGGCCAGTTGATCAGCCCGGGCCGCGTGCTCGACGGCGTGCTGTTGAGCCTGGCCGGCTGGCTGGCTGCGCAGTGCGTGCTGCTGGCCGCCCGCGCGCCGCTGCCGGCGCCGGCCGCAGAGGCCCAACCGGCTGCGCTGCCCGGCCTGCTGGTCGGGCATTGGCAGGCGCCGCCGGCCAGTGACGCGCTGCCGCTCACGCGCTTGCCCGTGCATTACCTGGGCGGCCTCAAGGCCGTGCCCGCCAGCGCCACAGTGGTGGTGCTGCGCTACGAGCAGGCGGTGCGTACCTACGTTCGCGGCCAGCGCCTGGCACCGGGCATCGTGCTGCAGGACATCGATGACGATGGCCTGATTTTCGACAACCAGGGGCGGCGCGAGCGCTTGCCCTGGCCGCCACGGCCCGCCGTGACCGGCTTCAAGCGCCAAGGATGAAGGGATGATCGCAAGATTCTGCGTGGCTGGCGTACTGGCCCTGGGGCTCAACCTGGCCTGGGCGTTCGACGAGCCCGAAGCGGTAGCGGACGAAGACGGTACACCGCTGTACGAGGTGAATTTCGTCGACACCGACCTGGGCGAGTTCATCGACAGCGTGTCGCGCATCACCGGGACCACGTTCATCGTCGACCCGCGGGTAAAAGGCAAGGTCACGGTACGTACGGTGGACCGTCACGACAGCGAGGCGATCTACGATATCTTCCTGGCCCAGCTGCGGGCCCAGGGCTTTGCTGCAGTGGACCTGCCCAACGGCAGCGTGAAGATCGTGCCCGATCAGGCGGCGCGGCTGGAGCCGGTGCCCGTCGAGAGCGGGCGCAAGGCCCAGGCCGGCAGCGATGGCATCGCCACCCGGGTGTTCAACGTGCGCAACGCCGCCAGCGAACAGATGCTGGCGATCCTCAAGCCGCTGATCGACCCCCGTGTGGGGGTGATCACGCCGTACCCGGCCGCCAACCTGCTGGTGGTGACCGACTGGCGCAGCAACCTGGAGCGCATCGACAGCCTGCTGCGCCAGCTCGATCAGGTCAGCGAGGAGCCGCTGCAGGTGATGCCGCTGCACCATGCCAGCGCCAGCGATACCAGCCAGTTGATTACCCGCCTGCTGGCCCGCGAGCAGGGCGCCGACAGTGCCCAGGTGGTCGCCGACCCGCGCAGCAATGCCCTGCTGGTGCGCGGCAGTGCCGACAGCCGCGAGCGCGTGCGTGCCTTGCTGGCGCAGCTGGACCGCCCCGGCGACGCATTGCGCAGCTCCAACACCCAGGTGATCTACCTGCGTCACGCCAATGCCGGCGAGGTGGTCAAGGTGTTGCGCAGCCTCAGCCAGGATGCCGGCGCTGCGCCGGGCGAAGCTGACAAGGACGCCAAGGCGCCCGTGCCGGTCAACCTTTCGGGCATTCGCCTGGAATACGAGGAGGGTACCAACGCCGTGGTCATGGTCGGGCCCGACAGCGAGCTGGCGGCCTACCGCACCATCGTCGAGCAACTGGACATCCGCCGTGCGCAGGTGGTGGTCGAGGCGATCATCGCCGAAGTGTCCGACTCGCGGGCCCAGGAGCTGGGCGTGCAGTGGCTGTTCGCCGACGAGAAATTCGGTGCCGGCGCAGTCAACTTCGGTACCGGCGGTGCCAGCATCACCGGCATTGCCGGGGCCGTGGCCAGCGGCGACAACGCGGCGCTGGGCAAACTGTTGTCGGGCGTGAACGGCGTGACGGCCGGCATCGGCAACTTCGGCGGCGGCTTCAACTTCGCCATGCTGGTCAATGCACTCAAGAGCAACAGTGGCTTCAACCTGCTGTCGACCCCGACCCTGCTGACCCTGGACAACGCCGAGGCGTCGATCCTGGTCGGCCAGGAAGTGCCCTTCGTGACCGGCTCGGTAACCCAGGACAACACCAACCCCTACCAGACCATCGAGCGCAAGGAGGTCGGTGTAAAACTGCGCATCAAGCCGCAGATCAACAGTGACAACACCGTGCGCCTGGACATCGTGCAGGAGGTCTCGTCGATTGCCGACACCGCTGCGGCCAGCGACGTGATCACCAACAAGCGCGAGATCAAGACCAAGGTCATGGTCGAGGACAACGGCCTGATCATTCTCGGCGGGCTGATCAGCGACGAGGTCACCTCCAGCCATCAGAAGGTGCCGTTTCTGGGGGATATCCCAGGGCTGGGCCGGTTGTTCCGCTCCGATGCCAGCCGTGGCGTGAAGCAGAACCTGATGGTGTTCATCCGCCCGCGGATCCTGCGTGACGGGGCCAGCCTGACCAGCCTCAGCAGCGAAAAATACCGCAGCCTGCAACAGACCACGCCGCTTGCCCTGCCCAGCCTGGCCGATGGCAGCGAGTTGCTGCGGGTGTTCCCGGCCAGCCGCCAGCGCCTGGACGAGGGCACCTGGTGAAGCCGTTGCTGCCCTATCGCCTGGCGCGCCAGGGCGGGCTGGCCATGGCGCCTGGCGCCGACGGCTGGAGCCTGTGGCTGCGCCCGGATGTCGACAGCGACCAGTTGCACGAGCTGCTGCGGGTGTATGGCGCGCCCCAGACCGTGTGCCATTTCGACGCGGGGGAGTTCGACACGCGCCTGGGCCAGTTGTACCAGGCCGGCGAGAACGCCACAGCGGCGCTGATCGAGGGCATTGGCGAACAGGTCGACCTGGACGGCCTGATCAGCGAGATGCCGCGGGTCGAGGACCTGCTCGAAAGCGATGACGAAGCCCCGGTGATCCGCCTGATCAACGGGCTGTTCGGCGAGGCGCTGCGTCAGCAGGCCTCGGACATCCATGTGGAAACCTTCGAGCAGAGCCTGGTGGTGCGCCTGCGGGTCGACGGCCACCTGCGTGAGGTGCTGCGCCCGCCACGTGCGCTGTCGGCCATGCTGGTGTCGCGGATCAAGGTCATGGCGCGCCTGGACATCGCCGAGAAGCGCCAGCCCCAGGACGGGCGCATCACCCTGCGCTCGGGTGGGCGCGAGGTCGATGTGCGTGTCTCGACGCTGCCGGGTATCCACGGCGAGCGAGTGGTGATGCGCGTGCTCGACAAGCAGGCCAGCCTGCTCTCGCTGGGCAACTTGGGCATGCCCGGTGCCGTCGAGGCGGGCCTGCGCGCCTGCCTGGGGCGACCCAACGGTATCGTGCTGAGCACCGGCCCGACCGGTTCGGGCAAGACCACCACGCTGTACGCCAGCCTCAACAGCCTGAACGACGGCAGCCGCAATATCCTCACCGTCGAGGACCCGGTGGAGTACGCCATCACCGGCATCGGCCAGACCGCCATCAACCCGCGTGCCGGGCTGACCTTCGCCAGCGGTTTGCGCGCGATTCTGCGCCAGGACCCGGATGTGATCATGCTTGGCGAAATCCGCGACCGCGAAACCGCGCAGATTGCGGTGCAGGCCAGCCTCACCGGCCACCTGGTGCTTTCGACCCTGCACACCAACAGTGCGGTGGGCGCGGTGACGCGCCTGCGCGACATGGGCGTGGAGCCTTTTCTGATTGCCTCGTGCCTGCGCGGGGTCATGGCCCAGCGCCTGGTGCGGCGCCTGTGCAGTTGCGCCGTGGCGCAGCCATTGCAGGCGGCCGAGCGGGCGTTGTGGCCGGAGCTGGTCGAGCTTGAGCACAGTTATCACGCAGTGGGCTGCGCACAGTGTCAGGGCAGCGGCTATCGCGGCCGGCTGGGGCTGTATGAGTTCATCGAGTTGGACGCCGGGCTGATCGGCCTGCTGTATGACGGGGCCAGTGAGGTGGCCATGCAGGCGCATCTGCAGGGCCGGCGCCAGAGCCTGGCCGGCATGGCCAGCGAGTGCCTGCGCCAGGGCCAGACGAGCCTGGCCGAAGTGCTGCGCGCGGTGCAGGGCTGAGCCATGCCGACCTACCGATACCAGGCCGTTGACCTCGCCGGGCGCACCCTCAAGGCCAGCCTGCAGGCCGAAAGCGAGCGCCATGCCCGCCAGTTGCTGCGCGAACAGGGGCTGTTCGCGCGCCAGTTGCAGGTGCAGGGCAACGCGCAGGTGTTGCCACGGCGCCAGCGCGTGAGCCGCGCACAGCTGTGTGAATTGACCCGGCAACTGGCCACGCTGACAGGGGCCGGCATTGCATTGGTGGATGCCCTGGCCACCCTTGAGCGGCAGTTGGTGGAGCCGGCCTTGCGCAATCTGCTGGTGGGGGTGCGCGGCGCGCTGGCAGAGGGGCTGGGCCTGGCCCGCAGCCTGGCACGCCAGGGCGGGGTGTTTTCAGCGCTGTACTGCGCGCTGGTCGAGGCCGGCGAACGCTCGGGGCGCCTGGCCCAGGTGCTGGAACGCCTGGCCGACCACCTTGAGCAGGTGCAGCGCCAGCAGCACAAGGCGCGTACCGCGCTGATCTACCCGTGCGTGCTGATGGGGGTGTCGCTGGCGGTGGTGGTCGGCCTGATGAGCTTCGTGGTGCCCAGGCTGACCGAACAATTCGCCCATTCCGGGCAGAGCCTGCCGTTGATCACGCGCCTGCTGATCGGCGCCAGCGAAGCCCTGTTGCTGGCCGGGCCGTGGCTGCTGGGCGCCGCGGTGCTGGGGGCGGCAGGCGCGGCGCGGCTGCTGCGTCGGCCGCACTGGTGCCTGCGCCGTGACGACCTGCTGTTGCGCCTGCCGCGCGTGGGTGCGCTGCTGCGGGTGCTGGAAAGCGCGCGGCTGTCGCGCAGCCTGGCGATTCTGGTCGGCAGCGGGGTACCGCTGCTCGAAGCCTTGCAGGTGGCCACCGCCACCCTGGAAAACCGACGCATTCGCCTGGCGCTGGAGCGGGTGCAGGTCGATGTGCAAGGCGGCGTCAGCCTGCACCGCGCGCTGGATGCCAGCGGGCAGTTCCCGCCGATGCTGCTGAACATGGTCGCCAGCGGCGAGGCCAGCGGCACCTTGCCCGACATGCTCGAGCGCGTGGCCGACAACCAGGAGCGCGGCTTTGCCCGTCAGGTCGACACCGTGATGGCGTTGTTCGAGCCACTGATGATCCTGGTCATGGGCGCGGTGGTGCTGTTCATCGTGCTGGCGGTGCTGTTGCCGATCATGCAGCTCAACCAGGGCCTCACATTTTAATAGGAGCACTACCATGCAGACACGACGTTCCCGCCAGCACGGCTTCACCCTGATGGAAATCATGGTGGTGATCTTCATCATCGGCCTGCTGATCGCGCTGGTGGCGCCCAGTGTGCTGGGCAGCCAGGACAAGGCCATGAAGCAGAAGGTGATGGCCGACCTGTCGAGCCTGGAGCAGGCGCTGGACATGTACCGCCTCGACAACCTGCGCTTCCCCACCGCCGAGCAGGGGCTGTCGGCCCTGGTGAGCAAGCCGCAGGCCGAGCCGGTGCCGCGTGCCTGGCGGGCCGATGGCTATATTCGCAGGCTCCCGCAGGACCCGTGGGCCACACCCTACCAGTACCGGGCGCCGGGACAGCATGGGCGCATCGACATCTATTCGCTGGGTGCCGACGGGGTGGAGGGCGGCGAGGGGATTGATGCCGACATCGGTAACTGGGACCTCTAGGCATGCCGGCCCAGCGTGGCTTCACCCTGCTGGAACTGCTGGTGGTGATCGCCATCGCCGGGTTGATGAGCGCCCTGGCGGTGGCCTCGCTCGACAGTGCCAAGGCGCCTTTGCACCAGGCCCTGGAGCGCCTGGCCGCGGCGTCGCGGGCGCAGGCCGACCTGGCCCTGCATGGCGGGCAGGTGCGCGGCCTGCGCTGGAACGGGCAGCGGCCCGAGTTCGTGCGCCTGGTCGAGGGCGACCAGTGGCAGGTGGAGCCGGTGGCGCTGGGCGAGTGGCCGGCCGGGCTGCGCCCGGACTGGCCTGCGGGCAGCACGCCACGGGTGATGTTCACCCCCTCCGGGCTGGCCCGACCGGTGAGGCTGGAGTGGCGCTGGGCCGAGGGCCGGCAGCGCTGGCACTGGCGTCATGCTGCCGGCCTGCAGGTGGTGAACGTGCCATGAAGGCTCGCCAGCGTGGTTTCACTCTGCTCGAAGTGAGCGTGGCCCTGGGCATCGCCGCGACCATGGCGATCATCAGCAGCCAGGTACTGCGCCAGCGCCTGGTGGTGCAGCAGGGCGTGCAGCAGCATTGGTTGGGCAGCCTGTGTGCCCGGGAACTGCAGGCGCGCTTTGTGGTGGAGCAGTACTGGCCGGCGCAGGCACTGAGTAGCGGCGAGCTGCGTCAGGGGCCGGGCACCTGCCACTGGCGGTTGCAACTGGGTTCCACCGGCGTGCGCAACCTGCGCGGTGGCGAACTGCGCCTGTTTGCCGACCGCGATGAACGTGAGCCGCTGGGTCAGTACCGCCTGTTTCTGGTGCGCCCGTGAGGCGCAGGCAGCAGGGCCTGACCCTGCTCGAACTGCTGGTGGCGCTGGCACTGACCGCTGTACTGGGCGTGCTGCTGGCGGCGCTGGTCAATGGCTGGCTGAGCGTACGTGAGCGACTCGACCAAGCGCCGCAGGCGAGCCCGGTGCTGAGCTTCTGCCTCGGGCTGGAGCGCCGCTTCGACGCCACGGTGCTGCGCCAGTTGTACGAGCAGCGCCTGCCCCTGGCCTTGAACTGGCTGGACTGGCAGCCTGCCGAGTTGCAGCTGCAATGGGTGGCGCTGGCGGCGTGGCCGGCGGCCGAAGGCGGCTCGCGCTTGCAGCGCCAACGCCTGCGCTATGACCGGCGCGATGCACGCCTGCTGCTGGAGACCTCTGCCGACCTGTATGCCGTCGAGCGCCCGCACTGGGTGCTGCGCGACAGCCTGACCGGGGTGTCCAGCCCCGTTTTCGAATTTCGCCAGGGCAGCCGTTGGCTGGCCTGGCCCTCTGCCGAACGCGCTGCGCCCGATCGTGGTGTACGGCTCGAGTTCCAGCGTGATGGAGCCCCCTATGTGTGTACGTTTGCCCTGCCGGAGAGCCAATGATTGACATTCGATACTGGCGACGGCGCCAGCCTGGGTCGTGGTTGCTGGTGCGCCCCGATGAGGCCGGCTGGAGCTGGCTGCAGGTGCGGGCCGGTGAGGTGCTGCGCGCGGGGCACGGGCAACCGCCGGAAGGTGCCGGTCGCGTGGCGCTGGTGGTGCCGGGCAGTGAATGCGCGCACTTCCATTTGCAGGCGCCGCCGGGTCTCAAGCGTGAAGAGTGGCCATTGCTGCTTGAAGATCGCGTGTTGCAGCCAGCCGAGGCGATCCATGTCGGTTGTGTGTCGCGAGGTTCGGGATGGCTTGAGCTGGCGGTGATTGACCGGCAACGCCTGGCGGGCTGGTTGCAGGCTTGCCAGGGCTGGGGCCTGCAGGTCGAGCGCTGCTGGGCGGAGTTCCAGCTGCTGCCGGAGCTTGCCCCCGGCGATGCCTGGTGCTGGCGACGCAGCCCGGACCTGAGCCTGTTCAAGAGTTGTGGCGCCGACCGGCGCCAGGCGTGGCTGGCCTGGCCGACGGCGCTGGGGGCAACCCCGCCGCCGGTGTGGTGCGACAGGCAGGTGCAGGCATTCGAGGGCGCGTGGCCGGCGTCGCTGGCGGCGCTGGAACGTCTGCCCGGCCTGTTCGAGCTGCGCCGCACGCCCCGCGCGCGACCGCACCTGGCACAGGGGCAACGGCGCCTGGCGACGGCCTGCGCCGTGCTGGGTGTGGTGTGGTGTGGCCTGTGGCTCGGCCTGCAGTGGCGCCAGGTCACGCTGTACAAGGCGCAGGTGGTGGCCGTGACCGGGCCGCTGAGTACCCCGCGCCAGGCTACGCAGTGGCTCAAGCGCGAGCGCCAGACGCGGGATGAGCGCAACCTGCGACTGCGCCAGCTGGAGGCATTGCAGGGCGCCATGGTGCAGTGGCTTTCGGCGCAGCCTGGCTGGCGGCTGCAGCGTGCGCGCTTTGATGGCACACGCTGGACCTTGCAGTTGCAGGGTGCGCAGGCACCGTCGGACACGCCGTGGGCTGCCATGGCCGCCAGTGCCGGGGCGCAGGTGGCGGTGCAGCCGACCACGGCAGATGCCGTGCAACTGGTGTTCGACCTGGGGGCAGGAGCATGAGCAGCGTCACCGCACGGCGCTGGTTGATGCCGCTGGCCTGGACCGCAGTGGCCCTCTTGCTGTTGAGCCTGGTGGTGCGCGAAGGCCTTGGCCAATGGCGCGAGCTTTCGCAGTGGCGCGAACTGGCCGCCTCGGCGACGGCCATGCACTCAGGCGCCGAGGTGACGCTGGAGCGATTGCAGCAGTCGGCTGCGGCGCAGCAGCTCGTGCTCAGCGACGTGCAGCCGGTTGACGCGGGGTGGCAGGTGCGCGGCCAGGTCAAGGACGAGCGGCGGCTTCAGGCGTGGTTGCTGAGCTTGCAGCGTGAAGGCGTTCAGCCGCTTCAATGGGGGCTGGAGCAGGCGCCGTCGGGCCTGAGTTTCGATCTGGTGCTGGCGCGATGAGCCGCAGGAGGTTGGGGTGGATGCTGTTGGTGTTCTGCCTGACGTTGCTGGCGGGGTTGCCGGCGCGCTGGTTGTTCAAGGTTGCGCCGTGGCCTGCGCAGGACGTGGCCGGTAGCGTGTGGCAGGGGCAGGCCGGGCGGATCGGCGACGTTGGCCCGTTGAGCTGGCAGGTGCGCCCGTGGGCGGTGCAGGTGCAGGCAGGGTATCAGGGCCAGCGCTGGGGGCTGGTATTGCGCGGCTGGCCGTGGGACTGGCAAGCGAGCGTCATGCCGCAGGGGCCGGCCAGCCGTGTGGCTTCGGCGTATCGCCTGGGGGGTGAGTGGTCGGGGCAACTGGCACTGAGTGGGCGTGGCGCGCGGTGCGTGAGCGGGCAGGGTGCGCTGGTGGCGGATCAGCTGGCCCTGGTGGCGCCATGGACGCTGGCCCTGGGGCGCGGCGAGGTGCGCGTGGTGTGCAACGAAGGCTGGCGGCTATCGGCGCGACTGGCGGCGGCGGGTCAGCACCACCTGGCGCTGGATGCCGGGGTGGCAGGCGGTACGCTGCAAGGGCAGGTGGAGCAGGGGGCGGCATTGTATCCGGTGCTGGTCGGCGGGCAGTGGCTGCAGGCCGGAGAGCACGCGGTGCGGTGGTCCTTCAACTGGTGATTCGCCAGTGGGCGCTTTTTCGCCGGCAAGGCCGGCTCCTGCAGGTTTGGGGGGGGTGGCAGGTAGGAGCCGGGGAAGGGGCACGCTCGGTCAGGGCCGAATCTCGATCAGCGTGCCGTCGCTGACCAGGTTCCACACTTCGCGCATGTCGCGGTTGGTCATGGCGATGCAGCCTTCGGTCCAGTCCAGGGTGTGGAACAGCGCCTCGGGGTAGTCCGCACTGTCCGGGGTGCCGTGGATCATGATCATGCTGCCCGGCTTCACCCCTTCGCGGCGGGCACGGGCCGAGTCGCTGACATTGGGGTAGGAGACGTGGATGGCCAGGTTGTAACGGTCGGACACCTTGCGCCAGTCGAGCCAGTACAACCCCTCGGGCGTGCGCTTGTCGCCCTCGCGCAGCTTGGCACCGGTGGGCTGCTTGCCCAGCGAGATGCGGTAGCTCTTCATCGAGGTGTCGCCGCTCATCAGTTGCAGGCGGCGTTCGGACTTGATCACCAGCACCTTGTCGATCAACGGGGCGCCGGAGGGGGTGGGCGCCGGGGTCGAGGGCGTCACCTGGCCAAGCGGTTTTCGCACAATGGTTTCGGTAAACGCCGCGTGGGACACCGACGCCACACCGAGGCAGAAGAGGGCAAGCAACCAGCGCATGAAACGGTATCCCTGAAAGTGGCGACGTATGGGTTCAAGTGAGCGGTTCGACCCGCGGGGACAGGCATTCGGTGCGTACCGGGTAGTGCTGCCCCTGGCGGTCGAGATAGTAGCATTCTAGGGCACGACTCACGGTCCTGAAAGCCAGCTCGTCCCAGGGGATCTCGCTTTCCTCGAACAGGCGCACTTCCAGGCTCTCGACGCCCACCGCAAATGCCAGGTCGGCCAGCTCGGCGCGGTAGAACACGTGCACCTGGTTGATGTGCGGCAGGTCGAACAGCTGGTACAGGGCCATCGGCCCCAGGCGCGCACAGGCTTCCTCGTCGGCCTCGCGGCGGGCGGCGTGCTCCATGGTCTCGCCGTTTTCCATGAAGCCGGCCGGCAGGGTCCAGTAGCCACGCCGCGGCTCGATGGCGCGTCGGCACAGCAGCACCTGGCTGCCATGGCTGGGCAGCACGCCGGCGACGATATTGGGGTTCTGGTAATGGATGGTGTGGCAATGATCGCAGACATGACGCAGGCGGTTGTCGCCGTCGGGGATGCGATGAGTGACCGGTTTGCCGCACGCACTGCAGTAATTCATGCTTATCTTCCTGGTGGCTGCGCCTATCTTCGCGCCAGTGCGCGCAGGCCCGCAAGCGCGATTGTCGCGGGGGCTTGGGCGGGCTGCGCCTTTGGTGCATCATGCAGAGACCCGACAGAACGAGAGAGACCATGCTGGACGAGTTACTTCGCCGAATGAGCAGTCACACGCCGGGCACCCTGGAGACCGATCGTCGGTTCCCCGAGGCTGCCGTGTTATTGCCCATCACCCGCAGCGAGTCGCCCGAACTGGTGCTGACCCTGCGCGCCAAGGGGCTCTCGACCCATGGCGGCGAAGTGGCCTTCCCCGGCGGGCGGCGAGACCCCGAAGACCCGGACCTGGTGTTCACCGCGCTGCGCGAGGCCGAGGAGGAAATCGGCCTGCCGCCCGGGCTGGTCGAAGTCATCGGCCCGCTGAGCCCGCTGGTTTCGTTGCACGGGCTGAAGGTCACGCCGTTTGTCGGGCTGATTCCCGACTATGTCGAGTACCGCGCCAACGATGCCGAGATTGCCGCGGTGTTCAGCGTGCCGCTGGAGTTCTTCCGCCAGGACCCGCGCGACCATACCCACCGCATCGACTACCAGGGCCGCAGCTGGTACGTGCCCAGCTACCGTTTCGGCGAGTACAAGATCTGGGGCCTGTCGGCGATCATGATCGTCGAGCTGGTCAACCTGCTTTACGATGCGCGCATCAGCCTGCACCATCCGCCTGAGCGCACCCCTACAAGATGAGCGGGCCCACCCGCCGCCTTCCCACCGTGAGGAACCACGCATGAAATACCGTCTGGGCGACCTGCGCGTCGAAACCCACCCACAGAGCTGGGTAGCGCCCACCGCCACGCTGATCGGCAAGGTACGCCTGCAGGCGGGGGCCAACGTCTGGTTCGGCGCGGTGCTGCGCGGCGACAACGAGCTGATCGACATCGGCGAGAACAGCAACGTGCAGGACGGTACGGTGATGCACACCGACATGGGCTGGCCACTGACCCTGGGCAAGGGCGTGACGGTCGGCCACAACGCCATGCTGCATGGCTGCACGGTCGGCGACTACAGCCTGGTGGGCATCGGCGCGGTGATCCTCAATGGTGCGCGCATCGGCAAGCACTGCATCATCGGCGCCAATGCGCTGGTGCCCGAGGGGCGCGAGATTCCCGATGGTTCGCTGGTGGTCGGCTCGCCGGGCAAGGTGGTGCGCGAACTGACCCCGGCGCAGCAGCAACTGCTCGAGGCCAGCGCTGCCCACTATGTGCACAACGCCCAGCGCTATGCCCGTGACCTTGTACCCCAGGAGGACTGATGAGCAGCCCTGAACGACCGGTGGCCTCGCCTTGCGTGCATATCTGCGCGCTGGACGAGCAGGATATCTGCACCGGCTGCCAACGCACCGCCAGCGAGATCACGCGCTGGGGCCGCATGGCCAACGACGAACGGCGCCAGGTGCTGGTGCTGTGCCATGAGCGCGCCGTGGCGGCGGGCCTGGTGATGACGGTGGGCAAGGCCGCCGGCTGATCCCGGGCTTGGCCGTGCGGGGGCACTCAAGTACCCTGTACGGCTTGCCAACCGGTGTTTCTATGTTCTTTCTGATTGCTTATATCGCCAGCGTGGTGCTGATCAACTACGCGTTCTCCAGTGCCCCGCACCTGGACGTCATCTGGTCCGCCTGGGGCGGGCTGGTGTTCATCCTGCGCGACATGGTGCAGACCCGCTTCGGCCACGGCGCCCTGCTGGCCATGCTTGGCGCCCTGGTGCTGTCCTATATCACCTCCGAGCCTGCCATCGCCCTGGCCAGCGCCACCGCGTTCGCGGTATCGGAGCTGATCGACTGGCTGGTGTTCAGCATCACCAAGCGCCCGTTGCATGACCGCCTGTGGCTCAGCTCGGCGCTGAGCATCCCGCTGGATACCTTCATCTTCTTCGGCATGATCGGCGCACTTACCCCGGCCGTGGTCGGTACCGCGCTGGGCTCCAAGTTCGCCGGGGTGACGGTGGTGTGGCTTGCGATGGCCTGGCGCGCACGCAAGAACGCCTGCGCCATGTAAAATGGCGCTTCTTTTCACCGGGTTGCACCGTGCTGGGGCGGCCCTGGATTCCTTCCCTCTGAGGACCTGAGATGACCCGTATCGGAACCCCCTTGTCGCCGACCGCGACCCGAGTACTGCTGTGTGGCTGTGGCGAACTGGGCAAGGAAGTGGTGATCGAGCTGCAACGCCTGGGCGTTGAAGTGATTGCCGTGGACCGTTACGCCGATGCCCCGGCCATGCAGGTGGCGCACCGCAGCCACGTGATCAACATGCTCGATGGCGCCGCCCTGCGCGCAGTGATCGAGGCCGAGCAGCCGCACTACATCGTGCCGGAAATCGAAGCCATCGCCACCGCCACCCTGGTGGAGCTGGAAGCCGAAGGCTTTACCGTGGTGCCGACCGCACGCGCCGCGCAGCTGACCATGAACCGCGAGGGCATCCGCCGCCTGGCCGCCGAGGAGCTGGACCTGCCAACCTCGCCTTACCACTTTGCCGACACCTTCGAAGACTACCGCAAGGCCGTCGAAGACCTCGGCTTCCCGTGTGTGGTCAAGCCGGTGATGAGCTCGTCGGGCAAGGGCCAGAGCCTGCTCAAGGGCGTCGATGACGTGCAGGCTGCCTGGGACTATGCCCAGGAAGGCGGGCGTGCCGGCAAGGGCCGGGTCATCATCGAGGGCTTCATCGACTTCGAGTACGAGATCACCCTGCTCACCGTGCGCCATGTGGGCGGCACCACCTTCTGCGCGCCGGTCGGGCATCGCCAGGAGAAGGGCGATTATCAGGAGTCGTGGCAGCCGCAGGCGATGAGCCCCAAGGCGCTGGCCGAGTCCGAGCGCGTGGCGCGTGCGGTGACCGAGGCCCTGGGTGGTCGCGGCATGTTCGGCGTGGAGCTGTTCGTCAAGGGCGACCAGGTGTGGTTCAGCGAAGTCTCGCCGCGCCCGCACGACACTGGCCTGGTGACCCTGATCTCCCAGGACCTGTCGCAGTTCGCGCTGCATGCGCGGGCGATCCTGGGCCTGCCGATTCCGCTGATTCGCCAGTTCGGGCCGTCGGCTTCGGCGGTGATTCTGGTGGAAGGCACTTCGCAGCAGACCGCCTTCGCCAACCTCGGCGCGGCGCTGAGCGAGCCGGACACCGCGCTGCGCCTGTTTGGCAAGCCAGAGGTGAATGGCCAGCGGCGCATGGGCGTGTGCCTGGCGCGTGACGAGTCGATCGAAGCCGCGCGGGCCAAGGCGACCCGGGCTTCGCAGGCAGTCAACGTAGAGCTGTAAGGCTTCGATACTTCATCGCGGGTCAGGCCCGCTCCCACAGGGACAGTGATGATGCCTGTGGGAGCGGGCCTGACCCGCGATAGCTGCGCAGCAGCCTGTCTTCAGAGTTCCGTATGCCGGGTCTCTTTCAGGCACAGCACCGCAATCAGGCTCAGTACTGCCGCCGCCGACACATACCCGCCCACCCAGCTCAGGCCGCCCATGGCCACCAGCTTCTGTGCAAAGAACGGCGCCGCCGAGGCCCCGACGATCCCGCCCAGGTTGTACGCCGCCGAGGCCCCGGTATAGCGTACGTGCGTGGGGAACAGCTCAGGCAGCAGCGCCCCCATCGGCGCGAACGTCACCCCCATCAGAAACAGTTCGATGGCCAGAAACAGCGCCACGCCCGCGGTCGACCCCGACGTCAGCAGCGGCTCCATGGTGAATCCCGACAGGATGGCCAGTACCCCACCCACGATCAGCACCGGCTTGCGCCCGTACCGGTCGCTCAGCCAGGCCGACAGCGGCGTGGCCAGGGCCATGAACACCACCGCAAAGCACAGCAGTGCCAGAAAGGTCTCGCGGCTGTAGCCAAGGGTCGATACCCCGTAGCTCAGCGAGAACACCGTCGAGATGTAGAACAGCGCGTAGCACACCACCATCGCCGCCGCGCCCAGCAGGGTCGGCGCCCAGTACTGTGCGAACAGCTCGACCACCGGCATCTTCACCCGCTCGTGGCGCGCCACGGCCTTGGCGAACACCGGCGACTCCTCGAGCTTGAGCCGCACATACAGCCCCACGATCACCAGCGCGGCGCTGAGCAGGAACGGAATGCGCCAGCCCCAGCTGCGGAACTGCTCGTCGGAAAGGGTCATGGCCAGGGTCAGGAACAGGCCGTTGGCCGCCAGAAAGCCGATCGAAGGGCCCAGCTGCGGGAACATGCCGAACCACGCCCGCTTGCCCTTGGGCGCGTTCTCGGTGGCCAGCAGCGCTGCACCGCCCCATTCGCCGCCCAGCCCCAGGCCCTGGCCGAAGCGCAGCAGGCACAGCAGGATCGGTGCCCAGGCGCCAATGCTGTCGTAACCCGGCAGCACGCCGATCAGCGTGGTGCAGATGCCCATCAGCAGCAGCGAGGCCACCAGCGTCGACTTGCGGCCGATGCGGTCGCCAAAATGGCCGAACAGCGCCGAACCCAGCGGGCGCGCCAGAAACGCGATGCCGAAGGTGAGGAAGGCCGAGAGCATCTGCGCGGTGCCCGAGGTCTGCGGGAAGAACACCGGGCCGATCACCAGGGCCGCTGCCGTGGCGTATACGTAGAAGTCGTAGAACTCGATGGCGGTGCCGATGAAGCTGGCCGTGGCTACCCGGGCGGGCGAGTTGACTGGGGGCGCTGCGGTTTCATCGTTGTTGTTATAGGTGCTGCTGGTCGTCATGAACGTTTCCCTGTCGAGTGCTGCGAAGGCTCCGGCACCTGCCGCGGGCAAGCGCCGGCGGGCTCGAGTATAGCTAGCGGGAAACGGTCCAGACCAGTATGCGGCTGGCGCAATTGTCCTCGGTTTCGAGGATTTCCATGCGATAACGGCCCATTTTCAGGCACACCGCGCTGGCGGGGATGCTTTCCAGCGCCTCGGTCACAAGGCCGTTCAGGGTTTTCGGGCCGTCGCTGGGCAGGTGCCAGCCCAGGCTGCGGTTGAGCTCGCGGATCGAAATGTTGCCCTCGATCACGTAGCGCCCATCGGGCTGCGGGTGAATGTGTGGGTTGTCCAGGCTGTGCTCTTCCTCGAACTCGCCCACGATCTCTTCAAGAATGTCTTCCAGGGTGACGATGCCCTGCACTTCGCCATATTCGTCCACCACCACGCCCAGGCGCCGCTGCTGCTTGTGAAAGTTCAGCAGTTGCAGCTGCAGCGGGGTGCTTTCGGGCACGAAGTATGGCTCGTAGCACGCCGCCAGCAGGTTGGCCAGGGTCAGCTCGGCCTTGGGCAGCAGGTGGCTGATCTGGCGCGTGTTGAGGATCGCCTCGACCTGGTTGATATCACTGTGGAACACCGGCAGGCGGGTGTGACGGCTGACGATCAGTTGCTCGATGATCTTTTCGATCGGCTCGTCGAGGTTGATCCCGTCGACATCGTTGCGCGGCACCAGGATGTCGTTGACCGTCACCTTGTCCAGCGCCTGAAGGCTGCCGAGCAGGTCGCTCCTGTGCTGGGCATGTTCCTCGTCCGGCGCACCGGAGGCACCGGGGGTGTCGTGGCGATTGTCATGCTGGGTGACGGCCGTGACCTTGCCCGCGAAGGGGCGCAGCAACAGGCGTGCAACGCCATCGAGCAGCCAGGCCAGTGGCTGCAGCAGCATGAGCGGCACCTTGAGCAGGCTCTCGCCCAGGCCCAGCAGGGCGTCGGGGTAGCGTCGGGCCAGCTGGCGGGGGAGGTAGTCGGTGAGCACCAGCACGGCCAGTGCCGCTGCCGCGCAGGCCAGCCAGAAGCCGCGCTCGCCGGCATGGGCAAAGCCCAGCAGCGAGGCCAGGGCGAACACCAGCAGCTTGCCCAGGGTGGCGCCCAGCATCAGTGCACGTTCGCTTCTGGGGCCATTGCGGCGGGTGCCGCCCTGTTGCTGCTGGGCGGCATCCACTGCGCTGAACAGCGCCGACCACACCAGGGTCAGTGCCAGTACCGCGACCTGTGGGCCTAACGGCAGAGTGTTCATAGGTCGCCTGTCAGATATGCAGAATGAATTCGCGTACCAGCTTGCTGCCGAAATACGCCAGCATCAGCAGGCAGAAACCGGCCAGGGTCCAGCGGATCGCCTTGTGACCGCGCCAGCCCAGGCGGGTGCGGCCCCACAGCAGGACGCCGAAGACGATCCAGGCCACGCAGGCGAGCAGGGTCTTGTGTACCAGGTGCTGGGCGAACAGGTTGTCCAGGAACAGCCAGCCGGAGATCAGCGACAGCGACAGCAGCGCCCAGCCGGCCCACAGGAAGCCGAACAGCAGGCTCTCCATGGTCTGCAACGGCGGGAAGTTGCGGATCAGGCCCGAGGGGTGCTTGTGCTTGAGCTGGTAATCCTGCACCAGCAGCAGCAAGGCCTGGAACACCGCGATGGTGAACAGCCCGTAGGCCAGGATCGACAGCAGGATATGCGCCAGGATGCCGGGCTCCTCGTTGACCAGTGGCACCGTGCCCGAGGGCGCGAACTGCGCCATCAGCGCGGTCAGCAGGCCCAGCGGGAACAGCAGCAGCAACAGGTTCTCCACCGGGATGCGCAGGGTGGCGACCAGGGTCAGGGCAATCACTGCGGTGGCGATCAGGCTGGCGGCGCTGAAGAAGTCCAGGCTCAGGCCCAGCGGCGTGAGCAGCTGCCAGCACAACGCGGTGCCCTGAGCGACCACGGCGAAGGCGCCGAGCATTCCGAGCAGCCGCTTGTCGGCCTTGGTGCCTCGGGCCAGGCGGGTGCCTTGATAGAAAATCGCGGCGGCGTACAGGCAGGCGGCGATCAGATTGGGTAGCAAGCTGGGTGACAAGGGGAGCATAAGTCCTGTTAGGCAAGCCCGAAAGGCCCTGAGTTTGGCATACAACGCGCCTGCCAAGGAAGACTGGTGGCCGACGCCATGGTGTGCGCGTGCGCGAGTCTTCGCTATAATCGCCGGCCTGCCCTTGCCCAAGGCTGGCCGAATGCGCCAGGGGCAGCTGATAAACCTCGGTTCTACAGAGCCTGAAAGGATCCCCATGTTTGAAAACCTGACCGACCGTCTGTCACAGACGCTGCGCCATGTCACCGGTAAAGCCAAGCTCACCGAGGACAATATTAAAGACACCCTGCGCGAAGTGCGCATGGCGTTGCTCGAGGCCGACGTCGCCCTGCCGGTGGTCAAGGATTTCGTCAACAAGGTCAAGGAACGCGCGGTCGGCACCGAGGTGTCGCGCAGCCTGACGCCTGGCCAGGCGTTCGTGAAGATCGTCCAGGCCGAACTCGAAGAGCTGATGGGCGCGGCCAACGAAGACCTCGCGCTCAACAGCGCGCCGCCTGCCGTGGTGCTGATGGCCGGCCTGCAGGGTGCGGGCAAGACCACCACCGCCGGCAAGCTGGCGCGCTTTCTCAAGGAGCGCAAGAAGAAGAGCGTGATGGTGGTGTCGGCCGACGTGTACCGTCCGGCGGCCATCAAGCAGCTCGAAACCCTGGCCAACGACATCGGCGTGACCTTCTTCCCGTCGGACATCACCCAGAAGCCGGTGGCCATCGCCGAGGCGGCGATTCGCGAAGCCAAGCTCAAGTTCATCGACGTGGTCATCGTCGACACCGCCGGGCGTCTGCACATCGATGCCGAGATGATGGACGAGATCAAGCAGCTGCACGCTGCGGTCAAACCGATCGAGACCCTGTTCGTGGTCGATGCCATGACCGGCCAGGACGCCGCCAACACCGCCAAGGCGTTTGGCGAGGCGCTGCCGCTGACCGGCGTGATCCTGACCAAGGTCGACGGTGATGCCCGTGGCGGTGCCGCGCTGTCGGTACGCGCGATCACCGGCAAGCCGATCAAGTTCATCGGCATGGGCGAGAAGAGCGAAGCGCTCGAACCGTTCCACCCGGACCGCATTGCCTCGCGGATCCTGGGCATGGGCGACGTGCTCAGCCTGATCGAGCAGGCCGAGCAGACCCTGGACAAGGAAAAGGCCGACAAGCTGGCCAAGAAGCTGAAGAAGGGCAAGGGCTTCGATCTCGAGGACTTCCGCGACCAGCTGCAGCAGATGAAGAACATGGGCGGCCTGAGCGGCCTGATGGACAAGATGCCGAGCATCGGCGGCGTCAACCTGTCGCAGATGGGCAATGCCCAGGGCGCGGCAGAGAAGCAGTTCAAGCAGATGGAGGCGATCATCAACTCCATGACCCCGGCCGAGCGCCGCGACCCCGAGCTGATCAGCGGTTCGCGCAAGCGCCGCATCGCCATGGGCTCGGGCACCCAGGTGCAGGACATCGGCCGCTTGATCAAGCAGCACAAGCAGATGCAGAAGATGATGAAGAAGTTTTCCACCAAGGGCGGCATGTCGAAGATGATGCGCGGCCTTGGCGGCATGCTGCCTGGCGGCGGCATGCCCAAGCTGTAACCACATTCAGGCCGGTGCCTCCCGTGGGGCACCGACCGGAACCCCGCCGCTGGCGGGACCCGTGCCGCCTTCTATATACAGAAGCGGCTCATTCGCAGATCAGCACGGCGGCTTGTCGCTCGCCGTTAAAAGGCATTTGCAAAAGTCCGTGTATTCCTTGAGAATATGCGGCCTTTCGGGCACCCGTGTGCCCGCTGTGCATTATGATTTGCAGCACCGACTACAGGAACGATGTTCTATGCTAACCATCCGTCTTGCCCGTGGCGGCTCCAAAAAGCGCCCATTCTACACCCTGACCGTGACCGACTCGCGTAACCCGGTTACCGGTTCGCACATCGAGCAGGTTGGTTTCTTCAACCCTATCGCTCGTGGCCAGGAAGTTCGCCTGTCCGTTAAGCAGGATCGCGTTGCTCACTGGCTGAGCGTTGGCGCACAGCCATCCGAGCGCGTTGCAAAACTGCTGAAAGATGCTGCTAAGGCTGCTGCCTGAATAGTATGAGCGCGACGCCAGAAAAAGCTGACGACCTGATCGTTGTTGGCAAGATTTTTTCGGTTCACGGCGTTCGCGGCGAGGTGAAGGTCTTTTCCTTTACCGATCCGATTGAAAACCTGTTGGATTACCGCAACTGGACGCTCCGGCGCGAAGGTGTGGTCAAGCAGGTCGAGCTGGTCAGCGGCCGATCCACTCAAAAGGATCTGGTTGCCAAGCTCAAAGGCCTCGACGATCGCGATGAAGCCCGTCTTCTGAGCGGTTACGAGATTTGCATCTCGCGTAGCCTTTTGCCCGACCTGACCGAAGACGAGTACTACTGGTACCAGTTGGTAGGTCTGAAAGTCATCAACCAGGACGAACAGCTGTTCGGCACGGTTGATCACCTGTTGGAGACCGGCGCGAACGATGTAATGGTGGTCAAGCCCTGCGTGGGCAGCCTGGATGATCGTGAACGCCTGTTGCCCTATACCGGGCAGTGCGTGTTGAAGGTCGACCTGGCTGCAGGCGAAATGAGGGTGGAATGGGACGCGGACTTCTAGACGATGGCGAGCCTTCGTGTCGAAGTCATTACGTTGTTCCCCGAGATGTTCTCGGCCATCAGTGAGTACGGCATTACCAGCCGCGCGGTGAAGCAGGGGTTGTTGCAACTGACCTGCCACAATCCGCGGGACTACACCACAGATCGCCACCACACCGTGGATGATCGGCCGTTTGGCGGTGGTCCGGGCATGGTGATGAAGATCAAGCCCCTGGAAGATGCGCTGGTTCAGGCCAGGCAGCAGGCAGGGGAAGCGGCGAAGGTGATCTACCTGTCGCCACAAGGCCGTCAGCTGAATCAGTCTGCGGTACGCGAACTGGCGAATGCAGAGTCGTTGATTCTCATCGCAGGTCGTTATGAAGGCATTGACGAGCGGTTCATTCAGGCTCATGTCGATGAAGAGTGGTCGATTGGCGACTATGTACTGTCTGGCGGCGAGCTGCCGGCGATGGTCCTGATCGATGCGGTTACGCGGCTGCTGCCCGGAGCTTTAGGGCATGCGGACTCGGCGGAGGAAGACTCCTTCACCGATGGTCTGCTCGATTGCCCGCACTACACCCGACCGGAGGTGTATGCGGATCAGCGTGTTCCCGACGTGTTGCTCAGTGGCAACCATGCACACATCCGGCGCTGGCGTTTACAGCAGTCCCTTGGGCGGACCTATGAACGACGCGTCGATCTTCTGGAAAGTCGCTCACTTTCTGGAGAAGAGAAGAAGCTGCTCGAGGAGTATCTCCGAGAGCGGGACGATAGTTAACGTATCGATGGTGGGTCTGACGACCTATCTTAGGAGCACAGCATGACCAACAAAATCATTCTGCAACTCGAAGCCGAGCAGATGACCAAAGAGATCCCGACCTTTGCCCCAGGCGACACTGTTGTCGTTCAGGTGAAAGTGAAGGAAGGCGACCGTTCGCGTCTGCAGGCGTTCGAAGGTGTTGTTATCGCCAAGCGTAACCGTGGTGTGAACAGTGCTTTCACTGTTCGTAAAATCTCCAACGGTGTTGGCGTAGAGCGTACTTTCCAGACCTACAGCCCGCAGATCGACAGCCTGGCCGTGAAACGTCGTGGTGACGTGCGTAAAGCCAAGCTGTACTACCTGCGCGACCTGTCCGGCAAAGCCGCTCGCATCAAGGAAAAACTGGCCTGAGGCTAGTTTGACCGGCGGGCACGGGACCGCCATGCGAAAAGAAAGCAGCCTTCGGGCTGCTTTTTTGTTGTCCGTCATTCGTGTTTCAGAGATGTCATGAACAGTAGAGAGCAAGAGATCCAGCGCCGTACCCAGTTGTCGGTGACCCGCGTGACCAAGGCGGTGTTCCCCTCGACCACCAACCATCACAACACCCTGTTTGGCGGCACCGCGCTGGCGTGGATGGACGAGGTGTCGTTCATTGCCGCCACGCGCTTCTGCCGCTTGCCGCTGGTGACGGTGTCGACCGACCGCATCGACTTCAAGCACCCGATTGCCGCCGGCTCGATCGTGGAGCTGGTGGGGACGGTGGTGAAGGTGGGTACCACCAGCCTGAAGGTCGAGGTGGAGGTGTTTGTCGAAAGCATGAGCTGCGACAGTCGCGAGAAGGCGATTCACGGGTTGTTCAGCTTCGTCGCCATCGACGAAGACAAGCGGCCGGTGCCGGTGTTGCCCGGCTTCTGAACGGCCAACAAGCCCGCACGATCAACCTGCCTGCGGCTGGACCAGCGCCACCAGGGTCCACCCAGGCCCCGGTTTCAACGCCGTATCCGGCCCTACCACATACACCCAGCCACTGGCATCGCGGGCAAACAGCAAGGTCGCGCGATCGCCATGCAACGCCTGGTAGTCCGCCCAGCCAAACGCCTCGGTCAGGTGCGTGGTGTACAGCTCGGCGCCCTGGTTGAACAGGTTGGCCAGTTGCACATAGGTCAACGCCTGGCTGCCAAACAGGCGCCCGCGATGTTCGTCACTGGCGCGGTGCTTGTCGCTGCGCTGGCGCTCCAGCCCGCTGGCCAGCACGAACAGACGCTGATGCCCGAAATCATGTCGAAAGCGCGTGCATGCCAGGGTGTTGAGCTCGCCCGCCGGCGACAGCCCCAGCAGGTGCCCCAGGCCTACAAGGTCCAGGTGCGCATCGGCATGCTGCGAGGCCGGGTGACCGAAATAGGTCGGCAACCCCTCCATGCGCGCCGCGCGGATGTTCTCCCAGCTCGAATCGGCCAGCAGCACCCGGCTGCCCAGTTGTTGCAAGGCCGTGCCCAGGGCCCTGGCCGGCGCGTTGGCGCCCACGATCAGAAACCCGCTGGGGGCAGGCTCGGCCACCTTGAGCAGGCGCGCCAGCGGCCGCGCCGTGGCGCTTTGCAGCACCACCGTACCGATGATCACCGCGAACGTCAGCGGCACCAGCAGCAAGGCCCCCGCGTGCCCGGCCTCGTCCAGGCGAATCGCGAAAATCGCCGACACTGCCGCGGCCACGATGCCGCGCGGGGCGATCCAGGCCAGCAGCGCACGCTCGCGCCAGTTGAGCTGCGAGCCCCAGGTCGACAGCGCCACGTTCAGCGGCCGCGCAATCAGCTGAATCACCAGCAGCAGGGCCAGCACCGCAGGGCCCAGGCCGAGCAGGGCATTCAGGTCCAGGCGCGCCGCCAGCAGAATGAACAGGCCGGAGATCAGCAGCACGCTGAGGTTCTCCTTGAAGTGCAGGATCTGGCGCACATCCACGCCCTTCATGTTGGCCAGCCACATGCCCATCAGGGTCACCGCCAGCAGCCCCGACTCGTGCATCACCTGGTTGGAGGCGATGAAGATCCCCAGCACCGCTGCCAGCGAGGCCAGGTTGTGCAGGTACTCGGGCAGCCATTGATGGCGGATCACCTGGCCCAGCAGCCAGCCACCGGCCACGCCGAAGGCGCTGCCGCACAGGATCACCCCGGCGAACGTCAGCAGGCTCTGGCTCAGGCCGTCGCCAGCGGCGCTGGCAATGATGAAGCTGTACACCACCACCGCCAGCAGGGCGCCGATCGGGTCGATGACGATGCCTTCCCAGCGCAGGATGTTGGCCACCGCCGCCTTGGGCCGTACCACCCGCAGCATCGGCACGATCACGGTCGGCCCGGTGACCAGGGTCAGGGTGCCGAACAGGATCGCCAGCAGCCAGTCGAACCCCAGCAGCCAGTGGGTGGCCGCGCTGATCACCACCCAGGTGGACAGCGCGCCGAGGGTCACCATGCGCCGCACCACCGTGCCGATCTCGCGCCATTGCGACAGGTGCAGGGTCAGGCTGCCCTCGAACAGGATCAGCGCCACCGCCAGCGACACCAGCGGCATCAGCAGCGGGCCGAACATTTCCTGCGGGTCGAGCCAACCCAGGATCGGCCCGGCCATTATGCCGCTGAGCAGCAGGAACAGGATCGCCGGCAGCTTCAGCCGCCAGGCCAGCCACTGGCAGCCCAGGGCCGCGACACCGATCCCGCCGAATGCCAGCAATATCTCTTGTTCGTTCATTCGGGCTCCCTATGCCGGCGGTGTTATGGAAGACTAGCGGTATTTTTACGGCCTACCACCGAGTCTTCATGCCCGCTATCGACCACCCGCTGATCGACCAGTTCCTCGACGCCCTGTGGCTGGAAAAGGGGCTTTCCGACAACACCCGAGCGTCCTACCGCAGCGACCTGGCCCTGTTCAACGGCTGGCTTCAGGAACGTGGCATGGTGTTGCCCGATGCCGGTCGCGAGCTGATCCTGGACCACTTGGCATGGCGCCTCGACCAGGGCTACAAGCCCCGTTCCACGGCGCGGTTCCTGTCGGGCGCGCGTGGCTTCTATCGCTACCTGCTGCGCGAGAAGCTGATCGCCCTCGACCCGACCCTGCAGGTCGACATGCCGCAACTGGGCAAGCCGTTGCCCAAGTCGCTGTCCGAGGCCGATGTGGAGGCCCTGTTGAAGGCTCCCGACCTTGGCGAGGCCATCGGCCAGCGCGACCGCGCCATGCTCGAGGTGCTGTATGCCTGCGGGCTGCGCGTCACCGAGCTGGTGAGCCTGACCCTCGATCAGGTCAACCTGCGCCAGGGCGTGCTGCGGGTGATGGGCAAGGGCAGCAAGGAGCGCCTGGTGCCGATGGGGGAGGAGGCGGTGGTGTGGGTAGAACGTTACCTGCGCGACGGCCGCGTCGAACTGCTCAACGGCCGCCCCAGCGATGTCTTGTTCCCCAGCCAGCGTGGCGAGCAGATGACCCGCCAGACCTTCTGGCACCGCATCAAGCACCAGGCCCAGGTGGCCGGGATCGGCAAGGCGCTGTCGCCGCACACCCTGCGCCATGCCTTCGCCACCCATCTGCTCAACCACGGCGCCGACCTGCGCGTGGTGCAGATGCTGCTGGGCCACAGCGACCTGTCGACCACCCAGATCTACACCCATGTGGCCCGCGCCCGCCTGCAGGAACTGCATGCCCGTCATCACCCGCGCGGCTGAGCGCTGATCGCACATTGCATGCGTCGCCAGCAGTCAATGCAGGGCGGCGAATGTGGTACGCTTTCGCGGTTTACACCCGGGCCCTGGATCGCGGCCGTTTTTCGGTACGCCTGTTCCGCTTTCGGCCCCCTGTCCGCCTTCAGGAGTTTTCATGCGCGTGACCCAGATTTTAGCCGCCGCCGCCCTGGCGCTGGCCAGTTCCTTCGCCGTGGCTGCGGCCAACGATGCCGAGCAGGCGATTCGCAAGTCGCTGCAGTCGCTGGAGTCGGAAATACCGGTCGACAGCATCGCTGCCAGCCCGGTCAACGGCCTGTACGAGGTCAAGCTCAAGGGCGGCCGTGTGCTGTACGCCAGCGCCGACGGCCAGTTCCTGGTACAGGGCTATCTGTTCCAGATCCAGGACGGCAAGCCGGTCAACCTGACCGAAAAGGCCGAGCGCGTGGCCATCGCCAAGACCATCAATGCGATTCCGGCTTCCGAAATGGTGGTTTACCCTGCCAAGGGCGAAACCAAGTCGCACATCACCGTGTTCACCGACACCACCTGCCCGTACTGCCACAAGCTGCATGCCGAAGTGCCCGAGCTGAACAAGCGCGGCATCGAGGTGCGCTACGTGGCCTTCCCGCGTCAGGGCCTGGGCTCGTCGGGTGACCAGCAGCTGCAGGCGGTATGGTGTTCCACCGACCGCAAGGCGGCCATGGACAAGATGGTCGACGGCAAGGAAATCAAGGCCGCCAAGTGCGAGAACCCGGTCAGCAAGCAGTTCCAGATGGGGCAGTCGATCGGCGTCAACGGCACGCCGGCCATCGTGCTCGAGGACGGTCAGGTGATCCCGGGTTATCAGCCGGCGCCGCAAGTGGCCAAGCTGGCATTGACCGCAAGCAAGTAATTCAATCAGTGAGCCGTCACCATGGGGAGACGGCTGTTTTTTCGACCGGCGCATGGCCGGTCGTTCAATGGGGAGTTCACAGTGAAACCGGTCAAAGTAGGCATCTGTGGGTTGGGGACCGTCGGTGGCGGTACCTTCAATGTACTTCAGCGTAACGCCGAGGAGATTGCCCGCCGCGCCGGGCGTGGAATCGAAGTGGCACAAATCGCCATGCGTACGCCAAACCCGAACTGCCAGATTACCGGTACCCCCATTACCGCTGATGTGTTCGAGGTCGCGAGCAACCCCGAGATCGATATCGTCATTGAACTGATTGGCGGCTACACCATTGCCCGCGAGCTGGTGCTCAAGGCCATCGAGAACGGCAAGCACGTGGTCACCGCCAACAAGGCGCTGATTGCCGTGCACGGCAACGAGATCTTCGCCAGGGCGCGCGAGAAGGGCGTCATCGTCGCCTTCGAAGCGGCCGTGGCCGGCGGTATCCCGGTGATCAAGGCGATCCGCGAAGGCCTGTCGGCCAACCGCATCAACTGGGTGGCCGGTATCATCAACGGCACCGGCAACTTCATCCTCACCGAAATGCGCGAGAAGGGCCGCACCTTCCCCGACGTGCTGGCCGAAGCCCAGGCGCTGGGCTATGCCGAGGCCGACCCGACGTTCGACGTCGAGGGCATCGACGCCGCGCACAAGCTCACCATCCTGGCGTCCATCGCTTTCGGTATCCCGCTGCAGTTCGACAAGGCCTACACCGAAGGCATCACCCAGCTGACCACGGCCGACGTGAACTACGCCGAAGCGCTGGGCTACCGCATCAAGCACCTGGGCGTGGCCCGCAGCACGGCCAATGGCATCGAACTGCGCGTGCACCCGACGCTGATTCCGGCCGACCGCCTGATCGCCAATGTCAACGGCGTGATGAACGCGGTGATGGTCAACGGTGATGCCGCAGGCTCCACCCTGTTCTACGGCGCCGGCGCCGGCATGGAACCGACCGCCTCGTCGGTGATCGCCGACCTGGTCGACGTGGTCCGTGCCATGACCAGCGACCCGGAAAACCGCGTGCCGCACCTGGCCTTCCAGCCCGACTCGCTGTCGGCTCACCCGATCCTGCCGATCGAAGCCTGCGAGAGCGCCTACTACCTGCGCATCCAGGCCAAGGATCGTCCGGGCGTGCTGGCCCAGGTGGCTAGCATCCTGTCCGAGCGCGGCATCAATATCGAGTCGATCATGCAGAAGGAAGTCGAGGAGCACGATGGCCTGGTGCCGATGATCCTGCTCACCCACAGCGTGCTCGAGCAGCGCATGGACGATGCGATCACCGCCCTGGAAGCCCTGCAGGATGTGGTTGGCAGCGTTGTGCGCATCCGCGTCGAACAACTGAACTGAGCCGTCTTTGAGTTAGAGGAATAGGTCATGCGTTACATCAGTACCCGCGGCAAGGCACCGGCCCTGAATTTTGAAGATGTCCTGCTGGCCGGCCTGGCCAGCGATGGCGGCCTGTACGTGCCGGAAAACCTGCCGCGCTTCACCCAGGAAGAAATCGCCTCGTGGGCCGGCCTGCCGTACCACGAGCTGGCCTTCCGGGTGATGCGCCCGTTCGTCACCGGCTCCATTGCCGATGCCGACTTCAAGAAGATCCTCGAAGAAACCTACGGCGAGTTCGCTCACGCCGCGGTTGCCCCGCTGCGTCAGCTGAACAGCAACGAGTGGGTGCTGGAGCTGTTCCACGGCCCGACCCTGGCGTTCAAGGACTTCGCCCTGCAACTGCTCGGCCGCCTGCTCGATCACGTGCTGGCCAAGCGCGGCGAGCGCGTGGTGATCATCGGTGCCACCAGCGGTGACACCGGTTCGGCTGCCATCGAAGGCTGCCGGCGTTGCGACAACGTCGACATCTTCATCCTGCACCCGCACCAGCGTGTGTCGGAAGTTCAGCGCCGCCAGATGACCACCATCTTCGGCGAGAACATCCACAACATCGCCATCGAAGGCAACTTCGACGACTGCCAGGAGATGGTCAAGGCCAGCTTCGCCGACCAGGGCTTCCTCAAGGGCACCCGCCTGGTGGCCGTGAACTCGATCAACTGGGCGCGGATCATGGCCCAGATCGTGTACTACTTCCACGCCGCCCTGCAGTTGGGTGGCCCGGCGCGTTCGGTGGCGTTCTCGGTGCCTACCGGCAACTTCGGCGACATCTTCGCCGGTTACCTGGCGCGCAACATGGGCCTGCCGATCAGCCAGCTGATCGTGGCAACCAACCGCAACGACATCCTGCACCGCTTCATGAGCGGCAACCAGTACGTCAAGGAAACCCTGCACGCCACCCTGTCGCCGTCGATGGACATCATGGTGTCGTCGAACTTCGAGCGCCTGCTGTTCGACCTGCACGGTCGCAATGGCGCCGAGATTGCCGGCCTGATGGACACCTTCAAGCAGGGTGGCGGCTTCAGCGTCGAGCAAGACCGCTGGACCGAGGCGCGCAAGCTGTTCGATTCGCTGGCGGTGGATGATGCGCAAACCTGCGAGACCATCGCCGACGTGTTCGCGCAAACCGGCGAAGTGCTCGACCCGCACACCGCGATTGGCGTCAAGGCCGGCCGCGAGTGCCGTCGCAGCCTGGACACGCCGATGGTGGTGCTGGGTACCGCACACCCGGTCAAGTTCCCCGAGGCGGTGGAGAAGGCGGGCGTGGGCAAGGCCCTGGAGCTGCCGGCGCACCTGACCGACCTGTTCTCCCGCGAGGAGAAATGCACGGTACTGCCCAACGACCTGAAAGCGGTGCAGGCCTTCGTCAGCCAGCACGGCAACCGTGGCAAGCCGCTCTGACGGCAGCGGTATGCAGCGTTGAACCAGGCCCCGGTGCGCAAACCCCGGGGCTTTTTGTTGCGCGGCCCGCCATGCCACGGTAGGAACCTGCCTTGCTGGCGAACCGACGCGACGCGTCGATACCGTGGCGACAGGAGGACGTTGCCGCCCCCTGGTTTCGGATTTTTCCTATGGGACGCCCGCGCGGGCTTTCCTAGAGTGGGCGCCCGTCCAATCCGGAGTCGCCCATGCGCTCACTCAAGGTTCTGCTTCTGGAGCCCCATGCCTACCGGCTGATGAACCTGCACCAGATGCTCAATGGCCTGGGCATCTACGACGTGCGCGTGGCTGAAACGACCCTCCAGGCGCACGGTGTGCTCGAGCGACGGGGGCCGGTGGATATCGTCATCTGTGACCCGCTGATGCCCGAGCACGATGGCATGGGCTTCATCGAGCACCTGGCGCTGCACGGCCTCGCCAGTGCCCTGATTGTCCTCAGTGGCGCCAGGCGCAGCGTGCTCCAGGGGGTTGTCGAACTGATCGAGCTGTCGGGCCTGCAGGTGCTGGGCAGCACCCCCGCGCCAGCCAGCCCCAGCCAGTTGCACCCGTTGCTGCTGCAACACCCGGAGGCCGGGCCCGTGGCATGAATCTGTCATGTGCACCGGGCATGCTCGATGAACGTGCAGCGCGCCGCGGCAGAACTTTCAGCCTGTGCCGAGGGTCAGTGAAAGACCCCCTTCAACAACAACGTGAACGGTGAATGGATGGACAATATCAGCTTGTTGCTAAGTGAAGCATTGACGCCCTATCAGGTCACGCTGACCTCCCGGCATGCCAGTGCCGACTTCGACCTGCAGCTGGTCGACCCTGCCGGCGACACCGTGCTGCAGCGCAGTGTCAAGGCCAGCCAGCTGCATGACCAGCGCCTGCTCATCGACCTGGTGGACGGTATCCAACGTGACCTGCGCATCCACGAAGGACGCCTGCAACCCTGCATGATCGCAGCCCTCAAACATGCCCGCCAGGGCCGCGCGCAAATCGTTGCGGCGTGACGGGAACCTTTGTCCAGACAGGTACTCAGACAGCTTAAGGACAGTTGAACGGCATTTTGCTCCGATGCCGCCAGGCTGTTCGTGCGAGGCTCCAAGCAGCCCTCGTTTAACCCCGACGGCCTCCCCACCGCTCGGGGTTTCTTTTTGCCTGCGTAAAAGCGCGTGCCGGGCTCAGTGCTGGCTCAGCAGCTCGCGCGCCGCATCGAGGTAGGTCTTGCGCTGGTCGGGCTCTAGCCATTGTGCATACAGCGGTGCCAGGGTCTGCAGGCGCAGGTTGCGCAGCAACTGGTCGAGGTGGCTGATGGCCTCGCGGCCCAGCGGCGTGTCGGAGCAACCCACGTAGGTCAGCTGGTAGCGCGCCACGCCCTTGATCGGGAAGTACGTCAGGGCCTGGGGCTGCGGCTGCTTTTCGTTCATGTAGCGCACTTCCGGCCAGTAGGCCAGCAGCAGGTTCAGGCGCCCCAGCTGCTGCATCTGCAGCAGGCTGCCCACCGCATCGTTGCCGTAATGGCGGCTTATAGTGGCGGGCGGGGCGTTGGCCAGTATCGCGTCCACGGCGGGGCTGTAGCTGCGCTGGCCGACGACACCGAGCTTGTGCGTGTTGCTTGCCAGCAGGGCGTCCAGGTCGATTTCGCCATCGTGCAGGTACGGCGCAAGGCTTGCCTGGTCACTCTGGCGGGCAATCACCATGTTGCTCTGCGCAGCCAGCGCCGGTATCGAGAACTTCACGAAGCGCTCGCGCTCCGGGGTTCGCAGCAGCGTGGGGTCGCAGGTGAAGGAGGGTTCCTGGAGCATCTGCATGCCGCGCGCGCGGTTGACCCGCACGATGCTGTGCTGGTACTCGGGCATCTGCGCAATGAGCAGTGGCAGCAGCTGGTCCATGGCGCCCTGGCCGGTTTTGGGGCCCTCGAACACGGTCAGCGGCGGCAGGTCGCGCAACAGCCAGGTGAGGGTTTCCTTGGCCCAGCTCGAGGCAGGCAGCAGGCTCAGCAGCACAGCCAGCAGTGCGCCGTGCAGGTTGCAGCACATGGCGCGAATCAGACCGCGCCCTGTTCGCGAAGATGGGCGATCTGCGCCGCGTCATAGCCCAGCTCGCCCAGCAACTGCGCGGTGTGCTCGCCCAGCGCCGGCCCCACCCATTCGCTGGAGCCTGGGGTGTCCGACAGCTTGGGCACGATGCCCGGCATCTTGAACGGCTTGCCGTCGGGCAGCCTGGCCTGGAGGAACATCTCGCGGGCGAGAAACTGTGGGTCGCTGAACATGTCTTCGGCCGAGTAGATGCGGCTGGCCGGCACCTGGGCCTGGTTGAGCACTTGCATCAGGGTGTCCAGCGGCACGCTGCGGGCCCAGCGGTCGATCACCGCATACAGCTCGTCGCGGCGCAGGTCGCGCCCGTCATTGCTGGCCAGCGCCGGGTCGGCGGCCAGGTCGTCGCGCCCGATGGCCTGCATGAAGCGCTTGAAGATCGCATCGCCATTGGCGCCGATCTGCACATGCTTGCCATCGGCGCTGGTATGGATGGAGGAGGGGGTGATGCCCGGCATGATGTTGCCGGTGCGCTCGCGGATGAAGCCGAACACGTCGAACTCCGGCACCATGCTCTCCATCATCGCGAAGATGGCCTCGTACAGGGCCACGTCGACCACCTGGCCCTGGCCCCCGTTGACCTCGCGATGACGCAGCGCCATCAGTGCGCCGATCACGCCCCACAGCGCGGCAATCGAGTCGCCGATGGAAATGCCGGTGCGTACCGGCGGGCGGTCCTCGAAACCTGTGATGTAGCGCAGCCCGCCCATCGACTCGCCGACCGCGCCGAAGCCGGGCTGGTCCTTCATCGGCCCGGTCTGGCCGAAGCCGGACAGGCGTACCATCACCAGCTTCGGGTTCAGCGCGTGCAGTACCTCCCAGCCCAGGCCGAGCTTTTCCAGCACGCCGGGGCGGAAGTTCTCGATCAGGATGTCGGCCTCGCCCAGCAGCTGCTTGAGAATGGCCAGGCCTTCGGGGTGCTTGAGGTTGAGCGTGAGCGACTGCTTGTTGCGCGCCTGCACGAACCACCACAGCGAGGTGCCCTCGTACAGCTTGCGCCATTTGCGCAGCGGGTCGCCGCCATCGGGCGATTCGACCTTGACCACCTGGGCGCCGAATTCGGCGCAGATGCGCGAGGCGAAGGGGCCGGCGATCAGGGTGCCGAGTTCGATGACTTTGAGGCCGGCAAGCGGTTTGGTGGGCAACGACATGGGGCTTCCGTGGCAGCAGGGCAGAGCGCTAGTTTTTATCACAGGGCGGCAGCGGCAGATACTGCTGTTGGCCGCAGATTGTACGGTTCGGTTCGTTGATTGCCAGCGCATCGGTTAGACTGGGCGACTTTTCCTGTTACCAGAAGCCCGTCCATGGCCCAGCCGTCCACTACCTACAAGTTTGAACTGAACCTCACCGATCTCGACCGCGGCGTGTACGAAAGCGTCAAGCAGACCATCGCCCGCCACCCTTCGGAAACCGAAGAGCGCATGGCCGTGCGCCTGCTGGCCTATGCCCTCTGGTACAACGAGCAGCTGTCGTTCGGTCGCGGCCTGTCGGACGTCGACGAGCCGGCGCTGTGGGAAAAAAGCCTGGATGACCGGGTGCTGCACTGGATCGAAGTCGGCCAGCCCGATGCCGACCGCCTGACCTGGTGCTCGCGCCGCACCGAGCGCACCAGTCTGCTGGCCTACGGCAGCCTGCGGGTGTGGGAAACCAAGGTGATCCCGGCGGTCAAGAACCTGAAGAACCTCAACGTCGCCGCCGTGCCGCAAGAGGTGCTGGAGGTCCTGGCCAAGGACATGCCACGCGCCATCAAGTGGGATGTGATGATCAGCGAAGGCACGGTGTTCGTCACCGACGACCGCGGCCAGCACGAAGTCCAGCTGCAATGGCTGCTGGGCGAGCGCGGCTGATCCGCCCGCCGACCTTTTTCAAACCAGAGAAGCCTTGATCACTCCATGCGTATCGAACCGCGTTCACTGCCGTCCACCCTGCCGTTTCTTGGCGACCTGCCGCCCCTGCTGACCCGCCTGTACGCCGCCCGTGGCGTACAGAGCGCCGTCGAGCTGGACAAGAGCCTGGCACGCCTGCTGCCCTATCAGCAGCTCAAGGGTATCGACGCGGCGGTAGACCTGCTGGTGGAGGCACTGGACCAGCGCCAGCGCATCCTGATCGTCGGCGACTTCGACGCCGACGGTGCCACGGCCAGCACTGTGGGCGTGCTGGGCCTGCGCCTGCTGGGCGCCGCGCACGTCGACTACCTGGTGCCAAACCGTTTCGAATACGGTTACGGGCTGACCCCGGAAATCGTCGAGGTGGCACTGCAGCGCACGCCGCAGTTGCTGATCACCGTGGACAACGGCATTTCCAGCGTCGAAGGCGTGGCGGCGGCCAAGGCGGCCGGCCTGAAGGTGCTGGTCACCGACCACCACTTGCCGGGCCATGCGCTGCCGGCGGCCGATGCCATCGTCAACCCCAACCAGCCGGGCTGCGAGTTTCCGAGCAAGGCGCTGGCCGGGGTCGGGGTGATCTTCTACGTATTGATGGCGCTGCGTGCGCGCTTGCGCAGCCTGGGCCGCTACGACGACCGCCCGCAGCCGAACATCGGCGAGCTGCTCGACCTGGTGGCGCTGGGCAGCGTGGCCGACGTGGTACCGCTGGACGCCAACAACCGCATCCTCGTGCACCAGGGCCTGGAGCGCATCCGTGCCGGTCGCGCGCGCCCGGGGCTCAAGGCGATTCTCGAGGTGGCCCGGCGCGAAGCGGCGCGCATCACCTCCACCGACCTGGGCTTCATCCTGGGCCCGCGGCTCAATGCTGCCGGGCGCCTGGACGACATGAGCCTGGGCATCGAATGCCTGCTCAGCGACGACCCGACCCTGGCTCGCGAGATGGCGGTGCAGCTGGACGAACTGAACCAGGACCGCAAGTCCATCGAGCAGGGCATGCAGCGCGAGGCGCTGGCCCAGCTCAAGGACCTGCCGCTGGAGTCGATGCCGTTCGGCCTGTGCCTGTACGAGGCTGACTGGCACCAGGGCGTGATCGGCATTCTGGCCTCGCGTCTGAAAGAACGTTATCACCGCCCGACCATCGCCTTTGCCGATGCCGGCGACGGCATGCTCAAGGGCTCTGCGCGCTCGGTGCCGGGCTTTCACATTCGCGATGCGCTGGACGCCGTGGCGGCGGCCAACCCGGAGCTGATCAGCAAGTTCGGCGGGCACGCCATGGCGGCGGGGCTGTCGCTGCCGGCCGAGAACTTCCCGGCGTTCGCCCAGGCGTTCGACGAAGAAGTCCGCCGCCAGTTGCAGGAGGACGACCTCACCGGCCGGCTGCTGTCCGACGGCAGCCTGGCGGTCGAGGAGTTCCACCTGGAGCTGGCCCGCGCCCTGCGCAACGCCGGGCCGTGGGGGCAGCATTTTCCCGAGCCGCTGTTTCATGGCGTGTTCCAGCTGGTGCAGCAGCGGGTGGTGGGCGAGCGTCACCTGAAGGTGGTGCTCAAGAGCGAATGCGGTTCGGTGACCCTCGACGGCATCGCCTTCGGCATCGACCGCGAGGTATGGCCCAACCCCACCGTGCGCTGGGTGGAGCTGGCCTACAAGCTGGACGTCAACGAGTTTCGCGGCAACGAGACGGTGCAGTTGATGATCGCCCACATCGAGCCGCGCTGAACCCCTGGGTGGGCAAACTGGTCTAGTCTCTCAGAGACCGGCACTGAGCCGCGGGGAAGCCAAGGCGCTCGGTCCGGTCCACCATTCGGAGACTGGAGAGGTGCCCCATGAGCCTGCTGCTTGAGCCCTATACCCTGCGTCAACTGACGCTGCCCAACCGCATTGCGGTCTCGCCGATGTGCCAGTATTCGAGCGTCGACGGCCTGGCCAACGACTGGCACCTGGTCCACCTGGGCAGCCGCGCGGTCGGCGGTGCCGGGTTGATCTTCACCGAAGCCACCGCCGTCACGGCCGAGGGCCGCATCACCGCCCAGGACCTGGGCCTGTGGTGCGACGAACAGATCGCCCCCCTGCAACGCATCACCCGCTTCATCACAGCCCAGGGCGTGGTGCCCGGCATTCAGCTGGCGCACGCCGGGCGCAAGGCCAGCACGCATCGGCCGTGGCTGGGCAAGCACGGCAGCGTCAAGCCCGAGGACGGTGGCTGGGTGCCGGTGGGGCCGTCGAAAATCGCCTTCGACCCGCAGCACACGGCGCCCACCGAATTGAGCGAAGGGCAGATCCACGAGGTGATCCAGGCCTTTGTCGAGGCCGCCCGGCGTGCACTGGTGGCCGGCTTCAAGGTCGTGGAGGTGCATGCCGCCCATGGCTATCTGCTGCACCAGTTTCTCTCGCCATTGAGCAACCAGCGTCGCGACCAGTACGGCAGCTCGTTCGAGAACCGCATTCGCCTGACCCTGCAGGTGACCGAGGCGGTGCGCGAGGTGTGGCCGTCGGAGTTGCCGCTGTTCGTGCGGGTATCGGCCACCGACTGGGTGGAGGATGGCTGGAACCCGGATGAAACCGTCGAACTGGCCAAGCGCCTCAAGGCCCTGGGCGCCGACCTGATCGACGTTTCGTCGGGGGGCACCTCGATGAATGCCGAGATTCCCACCGGGCCTGGCTATCAGACACGCTTTGCCGAGCGGGTGCGCAAGGAATCGGGGATCGCCACCGGCACGGTGGGCATGATCACCGAGCCGGCCCAGGCCGAGCACATTCTGCGCACCGGCCAGGCCGACATCATCCTGCTGGCCCGCGAGCTGCTGCGCGACCCGTACTGGCCGCTGCACGCCGACGACGACCTGGGCGGGCAGAAGGCCATATGGCCGGCGCAGTACCAGCGTGCGACCCACCGCGACCAGCCGATCCACGAGTCCGACCTGCGCGACTGAAGGCTATGCCAAAGGGCCGCCGAGCGGCCCTCCTGCGCAGGTACCGCCTGCCTGCGCCGTGGGCCTCAATGCCTGAACATCACATGCCGCACGCAGGTGTAGTCCTCCAGCCCATACATCGACATGTCCTTGCCGTAGCCCGACAGCTTCTGCCCGCCGTGGGGCATTTCGCTGACCAGCATGAAGTGCGTGTTGACCCAGGTGCAGCCGTACTGCAACCGGGCGGACACCCGGTGGGCGCGGCCGACATCGGCGGTCCACAGTGACGAGGCCAGGCCGTAGTCCGAATCGTTGGCCCAGGCCAGCGCCTGCGCTTCGTCTTCGAAGCGGGTCACCGACACCACCGGCCCGAATACCTCGCGGCGCACGATCTCGTCATCCTGCTGGGCGTCGGCCAGCACCGTCGGCTCGAAGAAGAACCCGTCGCCCGCCACCGCCTTGCCGCCGGTGACCAGGCGAATATGCGGCTGGGCCACGGCGCGCTCCACCAGCGCTGCCACCCGGTCGCGGTGTGCGGCACTGATCAGCGGCCCGAGTTCGGTGTCCGGGTCGTCCTGCAACCCGTGCCGGAGGCTGGCCACCGCCTCGCCGAGCTTGTTCACGAAGGTGTCGTAGATGCCGGCCTGGGCATAGATCCGGCAGGCCGCGGTGCAGTCCTGCCCGGCATTGTAGAAGCCGAAGGTGCGAATGCCTTCCACCGCAGCGTCGATGTCGGCATCGTCGAAGATGATCACCGGGGCCTTGCCGCCCAGTTCCATGTGCATGCGTTTCACGCTGTCGGCGGTGCCGGTGATGATCTGGCTGCCGGTGGCGATCGAGCCGGTCAACGACACCATGCGTACCTTGGGGTGGGTGACCAGGGGCATACCTACGCTCTGGCCCTTGCCGAACAGGATGTTGAGCACCCCGGCCGGAAACAGCTCGGCCGCCAGTTCGCCCAGGCGCAGGGCGGTCAGCGGGGTCTGTTCCGAAGGCTTGAGCACCACGGTGTTGCCGGCCGCCAGGGCCGGGGCGATCTTCCATGCCAGCATCATCAGCGGGTAGTTCCACGGCGCGATGGACGCCACCACACCCAGCGGGTCGCGGCGCACCATCGAAGTGTGCCCCGCCAGGTACTCGCCCGCCGCCGAGCCGCCCAGACAGCGGCTGGCCCCGGCAAAGAAGCGGAACACGTCGGCGATTGCCGGCAGTTCGTCGTTCAGCGCGGCCGGGTAGGGCTTGCCGCAGTTGTCCGATTCCAGCCTGGCCAGCTCCCCGGCATGGGCGTCTATCAGGTCGGCCAGCTTGAGCAGCAGTGCGGCGCGGTCTTTCGGTGCGGTCTGCGACCAGCCGTCGAAGGCATGGTCGGCGGCGCGCACCGCCGCATCCACCTGCGCTTGGCTGGCCTCGTTGATGTCCACCAGCACGCTGCCCAGCGCGGGGTTGAGCACGCTGTGGGCCGGGCCTTCGCCGGCGACGAGCTGGCCGTTGATCAGCAGTCGGGTTTGCATGGTGTTCGATCCTCCTGGTTCAGGTCATTTGCCGTCGCTGCCGGTCACGTTCTCGGCGCCACGGGTCAGGTAGTAGGCGCCCAGAATCGGCAGCATGGTCACCAGCATCACCAGCATGGCCACCACGTTGGTCACCGGCACGTCGCGCGGGCGGCTGAGCTGGTTGAGCAGCCAGATCGGCAGGGTGCGTTCGTGGCCGGCGGTGAAGGTGGTCACGATGATTTCGTCGAACGACAGCGCGAACGCCAGCATGCCGCCCGCCAGCAGGGCCGACCCCAGATTGGGCAGCACGATGTAGCGAAAGGTCTGCCAGCCGTCGGCGCCCAGGTCCATCGACGCCTCGATCTGGTTCTGCGAGGTGCGCCGCAGACGCGCGATGACGTTGTTGTAGACGATCACCACGCAGAAGGTGGCGTGGCCCACCACGATGGTGAAGATCCCGGGCTCGATGCCCAGGGTCTTGAACGCCGACAGCAGGGCGATGCCGGTGATGATGCCGGGCAGGGCGATGGGCAGGATCAGCATCAGCGACAGGCTCTCCTTGCCGAAGAAGCTGCGCCGGTACAGGGCCGCGGCGGCCAGGGTGCCAAGCACCAGGGCGATCAGCGTGGCCAGGCACGCCACCTGCAGCGACAGCTTGATCGACTCGAGCACGTCGGGGCGCGAAAACGCCACGCCGAACCACTTGAGGGTCAGGCCCCGGGGCGGAAAGCTGAAGGCCGCGTCTTCGGTATTGAAGGCGTACAGCACGATGATCAGGATCGGAAAGTGCAGGAACAGCAGCCCGCCCCAGGCGGCCAGGCGCAGCCCCGGCGAGGCGTTGTCAGAGTGCATCGAAGGCTCCCAGGCGTTTGACGAGGGTCAGGTACACGGCGATCAGCATGATCGGTACCAGGGTGAAGGCGGCGGCCATCGGCATGTTGCCGATGGCGCCTTGCTGGGCGTACACCATGCTGCCGATGAAGTAGCCGGGCGGGCCCACCAGCTGCGGCACGATGAAATCGCCCAGGGTCAGCGAGAAGGTGAAGATGGAGCCGGCGGCGATGCCCGGCACCGCCAGCGGCAGGGTCACCTGCACGAACGTCTGGCGCGGGCGTGCGCCAAGGTCGGCCGAGGCGTGCAGCAGCGAGGGCGGCAGGCGCTCCAGCGCGGCCTGGATCGGCAGGATCATGAACGGCAACCAGATGTACACGAACACCATAAAGCGCCCCAGGTGCGAGGTCGACAGGGTGCTGCCGCCCACCCCGGGAATGCCGAGCAGCCATTGCAGCAGTGGCTCCAGGTTCAGCTGCTGGACGAACCACTGTGCCACCCCGCCCTTGGCCAGCAGCAGGGTCCAGGCATAGGCCTTGACGATGTAGCTGGCCCACATCGGCATCATCACCGCGATGTAGAAGAACGCCTTGGTGCTGCCGCGGGTGTAGCGGGCCATGTAGTAGGCGATGGGAAACGCCAGCACCGCGCTGGCGATCGACACCGCCACCGCCATGCCCAGGGTACGCAGGATGATGTCGAAGTTGGATGGCTGCAGCAGCGCGGCAAAGTTGGCCAGGGTCAGCTCGGGCGTCACCGCCATGGTGAAGTCGTCGAAGGTGTAGAAACCTTGCCACAGCAGCGCCAGCAGCGAGCCCAGGTAGATCGCACCGAACCAGATCAGCGGCGGTATCAACAGCATCGCCAGGTACAGGTTGGGGCGACGGTAGAGCAGGGTGGCCAGGCGCCGCATCATCTCAGCGGCCCTCGTCGAGCACGGTTTCGCGCAGCGCGGTCATGGCCTCGCGCGGCCAGTGGGCGTGCAGGCGCTGGCCGGGCTGCCAGGGGGCGGCGTCGGCATGCCACTGGCTGTTGGCCTGGCTCACCGCCAGCAACTGGCCGTTGTCCAGCTGCAGTTCGTAGCGGGTGGTGCTGCCCTGGTACTGGATATCGTGCAGCACGCCGCTGAGCTGGAGGACGTCGCCCGGGATGGCCGACGCGCTCAGGCGAATGTGTTCCGGGCGGATCGAGAACGGCTGCGGGCTGGCCACCAGGTGTTGGGCCAGCTCGCCGCGCAGCACGTTGGAAGTGCCGACGAACTCGGCAACGAAGGGGGTGGCCGGTTGCATGTAGAGGTTGCGCGGCGTGTCGACCTGTTCGATGCGCCCGCGGTTGAACACCGCCACGCGGTCGGACATCGACAGCGCCTCGGTCTGGTCGTGGGTGACGAAAATGAAGGTGATGCCCAGCTGGCGCTGGAGCTTCTTCAGCTCGCCCTGCATCTGCTCGCGCAGCTTGAGGTCCAGCGCGCCGAGGGGCTCGTCCAGCAGCAGTACCCGGGGACGATTGACCAGCGCGCGGGCCAGGGCCACGCGCTGGCGCTGCCCGCCGGACAACTGCACCGGCTTGCGCTCGCCGTAGCCGGCCAGGGCCACCATGCCCAGGGCCTCTTCGGCGCGGGCATGGCGCTGGGCCTTGGCCACGCCCTTGACCTTGAGCCCGTAGGCCACGTTGTCGCGCACGTTCATGTGCGGGAACAGCGCGTAGTCCTGGAAGACCGTGTTGACGTCGCGCTGGTAGGGCGGCAGGCCGGCGGCTTCCACGCCGTGGATGCGAATCGAGCCGTGGCTGGGTTGTTCGAACCCGGCGATCAGGCGCAGGCAGGTGGTCTTGCCCGAGCCCGAAGGGCCGAGCATGGAGAAGAACTCGCCGTCTTCGATGTCGATGCAGACCCGGTCGACGGCCTTGACCTCGCCGAACAGGCGGGACACTTGGGTGAACTGTACGGCTGGGGGCATGCGGGGTACTCCACGGTTCTGCGAGGGCGGTGCGCTCGCTTTGCCGTCAAGGCCGGCCCCTGCAGGTGTGCGAGTCGCCTGCAGGGGCCGGCCTTGACGGCGAAGAGGCCCTAACGGCCGCCCATGATCGCGATGTAGTCCTGGGTCCAGCGGCTATAGGGCACGAACTTGCCCCCTTGCGCCTGCGGCGTGCGCCAGAACGCGATCTTGTCGAACAGGTCGAAACCGTTGGTCTTGCACCCGTCGGCCCCCAGCAGTTCGCTGCCCGAACACGCCGCCGGCACCACCGGCAACGAGCCGAACCACGCCGCCACGTCGCCCTGCACCTTGGGCTGCAGCGACCAGTCCATCCATTTGTAGGCGCAATTGGGGTGCTTGGCCTCGGCGTGCAGCATGGTGGTATCGGCCCAGCCGGTGGCGCCCTCCCTGGGGATGGTCGAGGCCACCGGCTGCTTGTCGGCCTTGAGCCCGTTGACCATGTAGCCCCAGGAGCTTGAAGCCGCCACACCTTCGTTCTTGACGTCGCTCATCTGCACGGTTGCGTCATGCCAGTAGCGGTGAATCAGGGGGCGTTGCTGGCGCAACAGGTCGAGCACCGCCTTGTACTGGGTTTCGTTGAGCTCGTAGGGGTTGTCGATGCCCAGTTCCGGCTTGGCCGTCTTCAGGTACAGCGCCGCATCGGCGATGTAGATCGGCCCGTCATAGGCCTGCACACGGCCCTTGTTCGGCTTGCCGTCCGGCAGGTCCTGCGGCTCGAACACCACGCCCCAGCTGGTGGGCGCCTGCTTGAACACCTCGGTGTTGTACAGCAGCACGTTCGGCCCCCACTGGTACGGCGTGCCGTAGACCTTGGCGTCGACCACGTACCAGGGGCCGTCCTTCAGGCGCGGGTCGAGGTGCTTCCAGTTGGGGATCAGGTCGGTGTTGATCGCCTGCACACGCTTGCCGGCAATCAGGCGCAGCGAGGCATCGCCCGACGCGGTCACCAGGTCGTAGCCGCCCTTGGTCATCAGGCTGACCATCTCGTCGGAGGTGGCGGCAGTCTTGACGCTCACCTTGCAGCCGGTGTCCTGCTCGAAACCGCTGACCCAGTCGTAGGCCTTGTCGCTCTCGCCGCGCTCGATGTAGCCGGGCCAGGCCACGATGTCCAGTTGCCCTTCGCCGGCACCCACGGCCTTGAGCGGCTCGGCGGCCTGCAGGCTGGCGCTGGCGAGGATCCCGGCGCCCAGGGCGCCAAGCAATGCGGTGGTGTGCACAAGCATGATGTTCCCTCTTTTATTGGAATTGTGCAGGGGCAGTGATGACGGTGCTGCAGCGGTGCATTCCCTACTAGCGTAGTGCGTTCCCGCGAATGCAACATCCAGAAGCAAATGCGCAGCGTGACGACGCAGGTCAGGCTTTACTCTGGCGTTTCATTTCCTTGTTGAGGACGTTCAGATGAACACCCGAGGTTTGCTCGACCAGTTGCTAAAGTCCGGCCAGGAGCTGCTGCAGAACCAGGCCGGCAAAGGTGCCAGCGCCAAGCCAGGGGGCAGTGGCGGGCTGGGTAGGTTGCTCGGCGGCGCCGGTGGCGGTGGCCTGGGCGGGCTGCTCTCCGGTGCCGGCGGTGGTGCGCTGGCGGCGGGCGCGATGGGCTTGCTGCTGGGCAACAAGAAGGCGCGCAGCCTGGGGGGCAAGGCGCTCACCTATGGTGGCCTGGCCGCCCTCGGTGTGCTGGCCTACAAGGCCTACGGCAACTGGCAGGCCCAGCAGGGCAGTGCGCCGCAGCGCGAACCGCAGACCCTCGACCGCCTGCCTGCCGCCCAGGTCGAATTGCACAGCCAGGCCATCCTCAAGGCGCTGGTGGCTGCGGCCAAGGCCGACGGGCATGTCGACGAGCGCGAGAAGGCGCTGATCGAAGGCGAGTTCGTCAAGCTCGACAACGACCACGAGCTGCAACAGTGGCTGCATGCCGAACTCAACCGACCGCTGGACCCGGCCGACGTCGCCCGCGCTGCCACAACGCCGGAAATGGCGGCCGAGATGTACATCGCCAGCGTCATGCTGGTGGACGAGGAACACTTCATGGAGCGCGCCTACCTCGACGAGCTGGCCAAGCAGCTCAAGCTCGACCCGGCCCTCAAGGCCGAGCTGGAAAAACAGGTTCGCCAGGCCTGAGTCAGCAAATGCGGGCATATGGCCATCGCGCAGGCCATTTTGCCCGAGCCGTCTTGATCCAGAGCGCGTGCAGATAAGGTGCGTGGGCTATAATCTGCGCATTTTTCTGCTCGCGTAGAATCCTTGAGGGCTTACTGTGAAGAACTGGACATTGCGCCAACGCATCCTGGCGAGCTTCGCCATGATCATTGCCATCATGCTGTTGATGGTGGTCGCTGCCTACTCGCGCCTGGTGGCGATCGAGTCCAGTGAGGAGGCGGTGCGTTCGGACAGCATCCCTGGCGTGTACTACAGCTCGATGATCCGCAGCGCCTGGGTCGACAGCTACGTCAACACCCAGCAGTTGCTCGGCCTGAGCAACCACCGCGAGCTGACCAATGCCGACGCCGAGCTGTACAAGAGCTTCGAGGATCGCCTCAAGCAGAACATGGCCGATTACCAGAAGACCATCCAGTCCTCCGAAGACCAGTCCAGCTACGAAGAGTTCGTGCGCCTGGAGCAGGGCTACCTGAAGCTGCTCGACAGCGTGCTGGAGGCCTACCGGCAGAAGAACTACGCCGAGGCCCAGCGCCTGCTGCAGGACAGCATGACCCCGGCCTGGAACGAGGGCCGCAAGCACCTGAACACGGTGATCGAAGGCAACCGGGTGTCGGCCGAGCAGGCCACCGGTGCCATCGTCAGCGCGGTGACCACGGCCAAGGTCAGCATGATGATCTCGCTGGTGCTGGCGATCATTGCAGCCGGCATCTGCGGCCTGATGCTGATGCGCGCCATCACCGGCCCCATGCAACTGATCGTGCGGGCGCTGGACAAGCTGCGCGGCGGTGACCTCAGCGTGCGCCTGAGCCTGGACCGCAAGGATGAATTCGGCGCGGTGGAAACCGGCTTCAACGAAATGATGAGCGAGCTGACCACGCTGGTGTCCCAGGCCCAGCGCTCGTCGGTGCAGGTCACCACCTCGGTGACCGAGATTGCCGCCACCTCCAAGCAGCAGCAGGCCACCGCCACCGAAACGGCCGCCACCACCACCGAAATCGGTGCCACCTCGCGGGAAATCGCCGCCACCTCCCGGGACCTGGTGCGCACCATGACCGAGGTCACCAGCGCCGCCGACCAGGCTTCGGTACTGGCCGGCTCCGGCCAGCAGGGCCTGGCGCGCATGGAAGAGACCATGCACCAGGTGATGGGCGCGGCCGACCTGGTCAACAACAAGCTGGCGATCCTCAACGAGAAGGCCGGCAACATCAACCAGGTGGTGGTCACCATCGTCAAGGTCGCCGACCAGACCAACCTGCTGTCGCTCAACGCCGCCATCGAGGCCGAGAAGGCCGGCGAATATGGCCGCGGCTTTGCCGTGGTGGCCACCGAGGTGCGTCGCCTGGCCGACCAGACCGCCGTGGCCACCTACGATATCGAACAGATGGTGCGCGAGATCCAGTCGGCGGTGTCGGCCGGGGTGATGGGCATGGACAAGTTTTCCGAGGAAGTGCGTCGCGGCATGGCCGAGGTGCAGCAGGTGGGCGAGCAACTGACCCAGATCATCCACCAGGTGCAGGCGCTGGCGCCACGGGTGCTGATGGTCAACGAAGGCATGCAGGCCCAGGCCACCGGTGCCGAGCAGATCAACCATGCACTGGCGCAACTGGGCGATGCCAGCAGCCAGACCGTGGAATCGCTGCGCCAGGCCAGTTTCGCCATCGACGAGCTGAGCCAGGTAGCGGTCGGCCTTCGTGGTGGTGTGTCGCGGTTCAAAGTCTGAAGCCCCGATGAGCGACCTTCAGTCACGCCGCGACACTTCGGTGCCTACGCCAGGGCGCCTGTTCCTGGTATTTCGTATCGGCGAGCAGCGCTTTGCCCTGGACACCCATGAGGTAGTGGAGGTGCTGCCGCGCCTGCCACTCAAGCCCATCGCCCACACCCCGCGCTGGGTGGCGGGGGTGCTGGCGCATCGCGGTGCGCTGGTACCGGTGATCGACGTGGGCGACCTGGGGTTCGGCACCCCGGCGCCGCTGCGTACCAGCACCCGGCTGGTGCTGGTGCACTACCGGGGCCAGGCGCAGGCCGAGCCGCAGTTGCTGGGCCTGATCCTGCAGCAGGCCAGCGACACCCTGCGTTGCCACCCCGACGAGTTTCGCCCCTATGGCGTCGACAACCAGCAGGCCCCCTACCTGGGGCCGGTGCGCGAAGATGCCCAGGGCCTGATGCAACGCATCAGCGTCCAGGACCTGCTGACCGACCAGGCCCGCGCCTTGCTGTACCCGCCCGTGGAGGTGCAGCCATGAGCGACGAGCAGCGGTTCTTTCGATTCTTGCAAGAGCGTATCGGCCTGGATGTCGCCTCGGTTGGCGCGCCGATGGTCGAGCGGGCCCTGCGCCAGCGCTGTGCTGCCCTGCAGGCCCGCGACCTGGACGACTACTGGGTGCGCCTGCAGCAGTCGACCCCGGAGCAGCAGGCGCTGATCGAAGCGGTGATCGTGCCTGAAACCTGGTTCTTCCGTTATCCCGAGTCGTTCAGCGCGTTGGCCGGGCTTGCCCTCAGGCGCCTGGCCGAGCTCAATGGCACCCGGCCGCTGCGGGTGCTCAGCCTGCCGTGTTCGACCGGTGAAGAGCCCTATTCGATTGCCATGGCCCTGCTCGATGCCGGTATCGCCGGCCCCGGGTTTCGCGTCGACGGCATCGACATCAGCCCCAACTCGATCGCCCGCGCCGAACAGGCGGTATATGGCCGCAACTCCTTTCGCGGCAGTGACATCACCTTCCGCCAGCGCCACTTCAGCGAGGTGGAGCAGGGCCATCGCCTCGACGAGCGGGTTCGCCAGCAGGTCGAGCTGCAGGTGGGCAACGTGCTCGACCCGGCGCTGCGCACCCGCAGGGGCAGCTACGACTTCGTCTTCTGCCGCAACCTGCTGATCTATTTCGATGTACCCACCCAGCAACGGGTGTTCGACGTACTGAAAAGCCTCACCCATGAAGACGGCGTACTGTTCATCGGCCCGGCCGAAGGCAGCCTGCTGGCACGCATGGGCATGCGCCCGCTGGGTATCGCGCAGTCGTTCGCCTATGTACGGCATATCCCGCAGGAGCCGCCCCCAGTGCTTTCGCCGCCGCCCCCGATGCCTGCACCCAGTCCACGGCGGGCGCCTGCGCCGTTGGCGCGCCGTGCGCCAGCCCCGGCACCGCAGCCTGCCCGGGTTGCGCCCCCAGCCGCCGGCAAGCCCGGCGCCGAACAGTTGCTGGCGCAGATCGCCACGCTGGCCAACGAGGGCCGCAGCGACGAGGCACGCGCGGCCTGCGAACGCTACCTGCAGCAGCATGCACCGGATGCGCAGGTGTATTACTGGCTGGGCCTGCTCAGCGATACCGCCGGCGATGCGGCCCAGGCCGTGAGCCACTACCGCAAGGTGCTGTACCTGCAACCCCAGCACCCCGAGGCCCTGGCGCACCTGGCGGCGCTGCTGGCGTCCCAGGGCGATGAGGTGGGCGCCCGGCGCCTGCAGGAGCGTGCGGCGCGCCGAGAGCGCAGCGAGCGGGAGCCTGAACGATGAGCGGCCAGGCAGAGCTGGGCGTGATGGCCGCCACGGTCGAGGCCATCGACGATTGCTGGAACCGTATCGGTGTGCACGGCGACAAGAGCTGCCCGTTGCTGGCCGAGCATATTCACTGTCGCAACTGCCAGGTGTACGCGGCAGCGGCCACACGCCTGCTGGACCGCTATGCGCTGGCCCAGGACGCCCATGCGCAGACGCATGTGCAGGCACCGGTGAGTGTCGGGCGCTCGCTGTTGCTGTTTCGCCTGGGCGAGGAATGGCTGGCCCTGGCGACCCGCTGCCTGGTCGAGGTGGCGCCGCTGCAGCCGGTGCACTCCTTGCCGCACCAGCGCTCGCGGGTGCTGCAGGGGGTGGCCAATGTGCGCGGTGCGCTGGTGCCATGCCTGTCGCTGGGCGACCTGCTGGGGCTCGAGCCCGGTAGCCCGGTGGCGGTGTCGGCGCGGGTCATGCCACGCATGCTGATCCTGGGTGCCAGCGGCGGCGCCGTGGTGCTGCCGGTGGACGAAGTGGACGGTATCCATGCCCTCGACCCCGGGCAGCCGGCCAGCGACACCGCCACCGATGCACGCTTCACCGAAGCGGTATTGCAATGGCGCGGTCGCAGCGTGCGGGTGCTGGATGAAGAACAGCTGTTGTCTGCCGTGAACCGGAGCCTGTCATGACCCCAGAGCAAATGCGCGATGCTTCGCTGCTCGAGCTGTTCAGCCTGGAGGCCGAGGCGCAGACCCAGGTGCTCAGCGCCGGCCTGCTGGCCCTGGAACGCAACCCTACCCAGGGTGACCAGCTCGAGGCCTGCATGCGCGCCGCCCACTCGCTCAAGGGCGCGGCGCGCATCGTGGGGATCGACGCCGGGGTCAGCGTTGCCCACGTGATGGAAGACTGCCTGGTCGAGGCCCAGGAAGGCCGCCTGCGCCTGCGCCCCGAGCACATCGATGCGTTGCTGCAGGGCACCGACCTGCTGATGCGCATCGCCACCCTGGGCGGTGCGGCCACCGAGGCGGCGGTCCAGGCCTTCGTGGTGCAGATGGCCGTGCTGCTCGATCCGGCCAGTGCGCTGATGGCGACGGGGCCGGCAACCGGCGACGCGCCCGAGCCGACGCAGAATCCTGAACCCGCACCGGCTGCGCCGCAGCCGGTGCCCCCGGCGCCCGAGCCTGAGGCGCTCGCGCAACCGGAGGCGCCTGCCGAGCCCGTGGCCCTTGCGCCGGGCAAGCGCAGCGAAGGCGGCGAGCGGGTGCTGCGGGTCACGGCCGAGCGCCTGAACAGCCTGCTCGACCTGTCCAGCAAGTCGCTGGTCGAAACCCAGCGCCTGAAGCCCTACCTGGCCACCCTGCAGCGCCTCAAGCGCATGCACGGCCAGAGCATTCGCGCCCTCGATACGCTCAAGGCCGAGCTGGACACCGGCGGCCAGCGACCGGAGGTGCAGGAAGCGCTGGCGCAGGCCCAGCGCCTGCTCGGCGAAACCCGCGAGATGCTGCAGCAGCAGGCCGCCGACCTGGACGAGTTCGGCTGGCAGGCCAGCCAGCGCGCGCAACTGCTGTACGACACCGCGCTGGCCTGCCGCATGCGCCCGTTCGCCGACGTGCTCAACGGGCAGAGCCGCATGGTTCGCGACCTGGGGCGGTCGCTGGGCAAGCAGGTGCGCCTGGAGATCGAGGGCGAAAAGACCCAGGTCGACCGTGACGTGCTGGAAAAACTCGAGGCGCCGCTCACCCACCTTCTGCGCAACGCCGTGGACCACGGTATCGAACTGCCCGAGCAACGCCTGCTGGCAGGCAAGCCGGCCGAGGGCCTGATCCGCCTGCGCGCCTCGCACCAGGCCGGCCTGCTGGTGCTGGAACTGAGCGATGACGGTGGCGGCGTCGACTTGCAACGCCTGCGCCACAGCATCGTCGAGCGCCAGTTGTCGCCGGCCGACACCGTGGCGCAGATGAGCGAAGCCGAACTGCTGACGTTCCTGTTCCTGCCGGGGTTCAGCCTGCGCGACAAGGTCACCGAGGTTTCCGGGCGCGGCGTGGGGCTCGATGCGGTGCAGCACAGCGTGCGCCAGTTGCGCGGCTTCATCGACCTCAGCCAGCACAGCGGGCAGGGCAGCCGCTTTCACCTGGAGGTGCCGCTGACCCTGTCGGTGGTGCGCAGCCTGGTGGTCGAGGTGGGGGGCGAGGCCTACGCCTTCCCGCTGGCGCATATCGAACGCACCCTGGACCTGCCCGCCGAGGCCATCGTGCAGATCGAGGGGCGCCAGCATTTCTGGCATGAAGGCCGGCACATCGGCCTGGTGGCCGCCTCCCAGTTGCTCAACCGGCCGCCCAGCCAGGCGGCGGAACAGGCCATCAAGGTGGTGGTCATCCGTGAGCGCGACACCCTGTATGGCGTGGCCGTCGAGCGTCTGATCGGCGAGCGCGTGCTGGTGGTGATGCCGCTGGACGCGCGGCTGGGCAAGGTGCAGGACATCTCGGCCGGGGCCCTGCTCGATGACGGCTCGGTGGTGCTGATCGTGGACGTCGAGGACCTGCTGCGCTCGGTCGAGAAGCTGCTCAGCACCGGCCGCCTGGAACGTATCGAGCGCGGCCAGCGCGCCGCCCGCGAAGCGACGCGCAAGCGCGTGCTGGTGGTGGATGACTCGTTGACCGTGCGCGAGTTGCAGCGCAAGCTGCTGACCAACCGCGGTTACGAAGTGGCCGTCGCGGTGGACGGCATGGACGGCTGGAACGCCTTGCGCAGCGAGGATTTCGACCTGCTGATCACCGACATCGACATGCCGCGCATGGACGGCATCGAACTGGTCACCTTGCTGCGTCGCGACAGCCGGTTGCAGTCGTTGCCGGTGATGGTGGTGTCGTACAAGGACCGCGAGGAAGATCGTCGTCGTGGACTGGACGCCGGGGCCGACTACTATTTGGCCAAGGCCAGTTTTCATGATGATGCCTTGCTGGAAGCCGTGGTGGAGCTTATCGGGGGAGCCCAGGGATGAAGATCGCCATCGTCAACGACATGCCCCTGGCCGTGGAAGCCCTGCGCCGGGCATTGGCGTTCGAGCCGCAGCACGAGGTGATCTGGGTGGCCGGCAATGGCGCCGAGGCGGTGCAGCGCTGCGCCGAGCACACCCCCGACCTGATCCTGATGGACCTGATCATGCCGGTCATGGACGGTGTGGAGGCCACGCGCCAGATCATGGCCCGGACCCCTTGCGCCATCGTCATCGTCACGGTCGACCGCCAGCAGAACGTGCACCGGGTGTTCGAGGCCATGGGCCACGGCGCCCTGGACGTGGTCGACACCCCGGCGGTAGGCGCCGGCAACCCGCGTGAGGCGGCCGCGCCGCTGTTGCGCAAGATCCTCAACATCAGCTGGCTGATCGGCCAGCACGGCAGCAACCGCGTGCGGGCAGTGGCAGCCCCGCAGCGCCAGGGCGCACAACGCCAGCGCCTGGTGGCGATCGGTTCCTCGGCCGGTGGCCCGGCGGCGCTTGAGGTGCTGCTCAAGAGCCTGGAGCAGGATTTCAACGCGGCCATCGTGCTGGTCCAGCACGTCGACCAGGTGTTCGCCGCCGGCATGGCCGAGTGGCTGAGCAGCGCCTCCGGCCTGCCGGTACGCCTGGCCCGCGAGGGCGAAGCACCCCAGCCCGGGCAGGTGCTGCTGGCCGGCACCAACCACCATATCCGTCTGTTGAAGGACGGCACCCTGGCCTACACCGCCGAACCGGTCAACGCGATCTACCGCCCTTCGATCGATGTGTTCTTCGAGAGCGTGGCGCGCTTCTGGCAGGGCGATGCGGTGGGCGTACTGCTGACCGGCATGGGCCGCGATGGCGCACAGGGGCTCAAGCTGATGCGCGAGCAGGGCTTTCTGACCATCGCCCAGGACCAGCAGAGCAGTGCGGTCTACGGCATGCCCAAGGCGGCTGCGGCCATCGATGCCGCCGTCGAGATACGTGCGCTGGAGCGCATTGCGCCGCGCCTGATGGAGATTTTTTCGAAATGACGATGTGTAATGAACCAAACCGGTCGTTCGCCAGGGAGCAGGGCGCGCATGAATGATCTACCGCTCGTGGGGTTCCCGACCACCAATGAAAACTCGGCGATGGTGCTGCTGGTCGACGACCAGGCGATGATCGGCGAAGCCGTGCGTCGCGGCCTGGCCAACGAGGCCAACATCGACTTTCACTTCTGCGCCGACCCGCATCAGGCAGTCGCGCAGGCGATCCGTATCAAGCCCACGGTGATCCTGCAGGACCTGGTCATGCCCGGCCTCGATGGCCTGAGCCTGGTGCGCGAGTACCGCAGCAACCCGGCCACCCAGGACATCCCGATCATCGTGCTGTCGTCCAAGGAAGACGCGCTGGTCAAGAGTGCCGCGTTCGCCGCCGGGGCCAACGACTACCTGGTCAAGCTGCCCGACAACATCGAGCTGGTCGCGCGCATCCTGTACCACTCGCGCTCCTACCTCACCCTGCTGCAGCGTGACGAAGCCTACCGGGCGCTGCGGGTCAGCCAGCAGCAGTTGCTGGACACCAACCTGGTACTGCAGCGGCTGATGAACTCCGACGGCCTGACGGGGCTGTCCAACCGCCGGCATTTCGACGAATACCTGGAACTGGAATGGCGCCGGGCCATGCGTGACCAGTCGCAGCTGTCGTTGCTGATGATCGACGTCGACTATTTCAAGGCCTTCAACGACTCGTTCGGCCACCTGGCCGGGGACGAGGCGCTGCGCCAGGTGGCCGAGGCGATTCGTGCCTCGTGCAGCCGGCCCAGCGACCTGCCGGCGCGCTACGGTGGCGAGGAATTCGCCCTGGTGCTGCCCAACACTTCGCCGGGCGGGGCGCGGCTGGTGGCCGAGAAGCTGCGCCAGACCGTGGTGGGCCTGGCTATCGAGCACAACATGCCGCAGGCGGGCAGCGTGCTGACCATCAGCATCGGCCTGGCCACCCACACGCCGGCAGTCGGCAGCCATTGCCGACAGTTGATCTCGGCGGCGGACAAGGGCCTGTACCAGGCCAAGAATGGCGGGCGCAACCAGGTCGGGGTGGCCTGACAGACCGCCATCGCGGGTCAAGCCCGCTCCCACGGGCATCGTGCTGCCCTTGTGGGGGCGGCTGATCCGCGATCAGGCGCCGGCTTCTCCAAAGGCCGCCCGACGGGCTGCCGCGCACCTGCAGACTCGTTTATACTCTCCGGCTTTTCACAGAATACGCACGAGAGCTGCCCGCCCATGGAAATCCAACCGATCCTGAACACCATCAAGGACCTGACCGAGCGCTCCGAATCCATTCGGGGGTATCTTTGACTACGATCACAAGCATGACCGCCTGATCGAAGTCAACCGCGAGCTCGAAGACCCGAACGTCTGGAACAAGCCCGAGTACGCCCAGGAACTGGGCCGCGAACGCGCCATGCTGGCGCAGATCGTCGACACCCTGGACGAACTGTCCGGCGGCCTGGTCGACGCCCGCGAGCTGCTCGACATGGCTGTCGAGGAGAACGACGAAGGCGCCGTCAATGACGTCGTCGAAGTGCTCCAGGGCCTGGAAGACTCCCTGGCCCAGCTCGAATTCCGTCGCATGTTCAGCGGCGAGATGGACATGAACAACGCCTACCTGGACATCCAGGCCGGTTCCGGCGGCACCGAGGCCCAGGACTGGGCCAACATCCTGCTGCGCATGTACCTGCGCTGGGCGTCCAAGCGTGGTTTCGACGCCACCATCATGGAACTGTCCGAAGGCGACGTGGCCGGCATCAAGGGCGCCACCGTGCACATCAAGGGCGAGTACGCCTTTGGCTGGCTGCGCACCGAGATCGGTGTGCACCGTCTGGTGCGCAAGAGCCCGTTCGACTCCGGCGCACGCCGCCATACTTCGTTCTCGGCGGTGTTCGTGTCCCCCGAGATCGACGACAAGGTCGAAATCGAGATCAACCCGTCCGACCTGCGTATCGACACCTACCGCTCCTCGGGTGCCGGCGGCCAGCACGTGAACACCACCGACTCGGCGGTGCGTATCACCCACGTGCCGACCAACACCGTGGTCAGCTGCCAGAACGAACGTTCCCAGCACGCCAACAAGGACACCGCCATGAAGATGCTGCGGGCCAAGTTGTACGAACTGGAGATGCAGAAGCGCAACGCCGCGTCGCAGGCCCTGGAAGACAGCAAGTCGGACATCGGCTGGGGTCACCAGATCCGTTCGTACGTGCTCGACGCCTCGCGGATCAAGGATCTGCGCACCAACGTCGAACGCAGCGACTGCGACAAGGTGCTCGACGGCGATATCGACGAGTACCTGGAAGCCAGCCTCAAGCAGGGGCTGTAAGTTTCGCGACCCGCTACAAGACCCTCGCCTGCGGGCGGGGGCAATGAACCCCTGATGGAAAATGTGACCACATGAGCGACCTCAAACTCGACCCGCAAGACCTGCAACAGGAAGAAAACACCCTGATTGCCCTGCGCAAGGAAAAGCTTGCCGCAGAGCGCGCCAAGGGCAACGCCTTCCCCAACGACTTCCGCCGTGACAGCTACTGCAACGACCTGCAGAAACAGTATGTCGACAAGACCAAGGAAGAGCTGGAAGCTGCAGCGATCCCGGTCAAGGTTGCCGGTCGAATCATGCTCAACCGTGGCTCGTTCATGGTGATCCAGGACATGACCGGGCGCATCCAGGTCTACGTCAACCGCAAGACCCTGCCCGAGGAAACCCTGGCAGCGGTCAAGACCTGGGACCTGGGCGACATCATCAGCGCCGAAGGCACCCTGGCTCGTTCGGGCAAGGGCGACCTGTACGTCGAGATGACCAACGTGCGCCTGCTGACCAAGTCGCTGCGCCCGCTGCCGGACAAGCACCACGGCCTGACCGACACCGAGCAGCGCTATCGCCAGCGCTACGTCGACCTGATGGTCAACGAGGAAACCCGCCACACCTTCCGTGTGCGCTCGCAGGTCATCAACCATATTCGCAACTTCCTCATCCAGCGCGACTTCCTGGAAGTGGAAACGCCGATGCTGCAGACCATCCCCGGTGGCGCTGCGGCCAAGCCGTTCGAAACCCACCACAACGCGCTGGACATGCCGATGTTCCTGCGCATCGCGCCGGAGCTGTACCTCAAGCGTCTGGTGGTCGGTGGTTTCGAGAAGGTCTTCGAGATCAACCGCAACTTCCGTAACGAAGGCGTCTCGACCCGGCACAACCCCGAGTTCACCATGCTCGAGTTCTACCAGGCCTACGCCGACTACGAAGACAACATGGACCTCACCGAAGAGCTGTTCCGCGAGCTGGCGCAGCTGGTGCTGGGCAGCACCGACGTGCCGTACGGCGACAAGGTGTTCCACTTCGGCGAGCCGTTCGTGCGCCTGTCGGTGTTCGACTCGATCCTCAAGTACAACCCCGAGCTGACCGCCGACGACCTCAACGACATCGACAAGGCCCGCGTCATCGCCAAGCAGGCCGGCGCCAAGGTGCTGGGCTTCGAAGGCCTGGGCAAGCTGCAGGTGATGATTTTCGAAGAGCTGGTCGAGCACAAGCTGGAGCAGCCGCACTTCATCACCCAGTACCCGTTCGAAGTGTCGCCGCTGGCCCGTCGCAATGACCAGAACCCGAACGTCACCGACCGCTTCGAACTGTTCATCGGCGGCCGCGAGATCGCCAACGCCTACTCCGAGCTCAACGATGCCGAGGACCAGGCCGAGCGCTTCATGGCCCAGGTGGCCGACAAGGACGCCGGCGACGACGAGGCCATGCACTACGATGCCGACTTCGTGCGCGCCCTGGAGTACGGCATGCCGCCCACTGCCGGTGAGGGCATCGGTATCGACCGCCTGGTGATGCTGCTGACCAACTCGCCGTCGATCCGCGACGTGATCCTGTTCCCGCACATGCGCCCGCAGGCCTGAGTGTCTTGAACAAGCCGCCTCTAGGGGCGGCTTTTTCATGTCTGCGACAAGCTGATCGATCAGTCAGCATTCAACGAGGTAGACCCCAGTGACGACTGCAATGGCTCAACAAGGTGCTGCTGGCGTGGCCACAGCGGTAGCCGAAAGTGTTCAGTACCAGGGGCGCAAGGCCAGCCGCCAGGGCAGCGAGCAGCGCCGTCAGCAGATCCTCGACGCGGCCATGCGCATCATCGTGCGTGATGGCGTGCGCGGCGTGCGCCACCGTGCGGTGGCCGCCGAGGCCGGTGTGCCGCTGTCGGCCACCACCTACTATTTCAAGGACATCGAAGACCTGCTCACCGACACCTTCGCCCAGTATGTCGAACGCAGCGCGGCCTACATGGCCAAGCTGTGGGAAAACACCGAGGTGCTGTTGCGCCAGCTGATCGCCAAGGGCGACGGCAGCCCCGGCGCCCGCGCGCAGTTGGCCGACGAAGTGGCGAAGATGGGCGCCGAGTACGTGCAGCGCCAGTTGCACAACCGCCGCGACTTTCTGATGGCCGAGCAGGCGTTTCGCCAGGAAGCGCTGCTGTGCCCGCGGCTGGCCGAACTGGTACGCCTGCATGCGCAGATCCTGCTGCGCGGCACCTGCCAGCTGTTGCAGGTGGTGGGTTCGCGCCAGCCACAGCAAGATGCCATAGTGTTGACGGCCATCATCGAGCAGATGGAATATCAGGGCCTGCTCGATGCTGCACAACCCCAGGCCGAAGCGCAGATGCTCGCTATCCTTACCCGATACCTGCATCTGGTGCTGGCATCGGCCTGAGGCTCTACCTAATTCAAGGAGTATCGGATGAAAGCCTGGCGTGTGCTGTTGGCCCTGTCGTTTGTGCTGTTGAGTGGTTGCCTGGTGACGTTCAACGAGCCGATCCCGACCAACCAGCCGGCGCCCAAGGCCCTGCTCGGCAAATGGACCAGCAAGGACGCCTGGGGCGAGCCGCTGACGTTGCAGATCAGCCGCAGGGGCGACAACGCCTACAAGGCGGTGGCCACCGCCAAGGGCAAGAAGCCTGAAACCTACGCCTTCACCGTGGCCCGTCATGGCAACCGCTGGTACCTCTCGGCCGGCGTGCCCAAGCGTCTGGGGGGCAACTTCCTGATCGGCGGCTTCGAGGTGATCGACAACAAGCAACTGGTGATCTACAACCTGGATGTCGAGCAGATCAACCAGGCCCTGAAGAACAAGGAACTGAGCGGTCGCGCCATCGAGGTACCGGAGGAAAACGGCCAGGGCGTGCTCATCGACAGCCCGGCGGCGCGGGTGCTGGCCTACCTGGACGACCCGGCCAACTCCGACCTGTTCATCGAAGTCGCACGTTTTCAGCGGGCCGGCAAGTAGGCTGGCCAACACAAGGAGTTTCGGGTGGACGAGTACCAGCAGACGATACGCACCCTGTCTGATCGCATTGTCCTGGCGCAAACCCCCATTCGCGTACTCGATGCGGTGAAATGGGACGACAGCATTCGCCAGGGTTTCCTCAAGGCCAAGGGCCGGGAAATGCCGGCCGTGGACCGCGCCTACTACCAGGGCAGGCCCTTGTCGTTCGACTCCAGCGCGGTGAAGCTCGAGTTCCAGAACATCGAGCGCGACATCACCCGCCAGCTCGGCCAGTTCAACCCGGTCGGGCAGATCATGCGGCGCATGTGCAAGGAATACCGCATGGTGGTGCGCATGCTCGAGGCGCGCGGCACCGAAGACTTCGGCCTGATTTCCCAGGAGCTTTACGGCGCCGCCTCCGACGCCTTCCATGCCGGCGACCCGACCCTGGCCGACCTGGGCCTGATGCTCTCGGACTACCTGAACAACATCGACGGGCGCGGCGACCTCAAGGACGAACCCAAGGACCTCACCGCCAAGCAGGCCGTGGAGCTGCTCCAGGGCCGCCTGAACAAGGTGTTCGGCGAGGCCGAGGAAACCATCCGCGTGTTCGAGTCCGACGGTATCGTCGCCGACGCGGCGGCGGGCGCCGACTATATCAAGATCCGCAGCGACGCGATGTTCAACAGCCGCGACGTGCGCGCGCTGGAGGTGCATGAAGGGCTGGTGCACGTGGGCACAACGCTCAACGGCCTCAACCAGCCGATCTGCACCTTCCTGGCCAAGGGCCCGCCCTCGTCGACGGTGACCCAGGAAGGCCTGGCGATCCTGATGGAAGTGATCGCCTTTGCCTCCTACCCCAGCCGCCTGCGCAAGCTCACCAACCGCACCCGCGCCATCCACATGGTCGAGCAGGGGGCGGACTTCATGCAGGTGTACGAGTTCTTCCGTGCCCAGGGGTTTGAAATGGCCGAAAGCTATGGCAATGCCAGCCGCGTGTTCCGCGGCTCGGTGCCCAATGGCCTGCCATTCACCAAGGACTTGTCCTACCTCAAGGGCTTCATCATGGTTTACAACTACATTCAGTTGGCCGTGCGCAAGGGCAAGCTGGAGCAGATTCCGTTGCTGTTCTGCGGCAAGACCACCCTGGAAGACATGCGCACCCTGCGCCAACTGGTCGATGAAGGCCTGGTGGAGCCACCCAAGTACCTGCCCGAGCAGTTCCGCGACCTGAACGCGCTGTCGGCCTGGATGTGTTTTTCCAACTTCCTCAACCACCTGAGCCTGGACCGGATTGAAGCCGATTATTCGAACATTCTCTGAGCACTGGCGGGTCGGCCTGCTGGCCGCGCTGCTGAGCCTGGCCGGCTGCAGTTCGCTGTTGTTCTACCCCGAGCGTGGCCTGCCGTTCACGCCCGAGAAGGCCGGGCTGGCCTACCGCGACGTGAGCCTGACCACCGAGGACGGCACGCGCCTGCACGGCTGGTGGTTGCCGGCCAAGGCCGGGGTGCCGGTCAAGGGCACGGTACTGCACCTGCATGGCAATGGCGGCAACCTGGCCTGGCATCTGGGCGCCAGCTGGTGGCTGCCCGAGCAGGGCTACCAGGTGCTGCTGGTGGACTACCGGGGGTACGGGGTGTCCCAGGGCGAACCGACCCTGCCGGCGGTGTACCAGGACATCGCCGCGGCGCTGGACTGGTTGCAGCAGGCTCCCGAAGTGCAGGGCAAGCCGCTGGTGCTGCTGGGGCAGAGCCTGGGCGGGGCGATGGGCATTCACTACCTGGCGCAGCATCCCGAGCAGCGCCAGCGCTTCAAGGCCCTGGTGTTCGACGGGGTGCCGGCCAGCTACCGCAAGGTGGGCCAGTTTGCCCTGAGCACTTCCTGGCTGACCTGGCCGTTCCAGGTGCCGTTGTCGTGGCTGGTACCCGATGGCGACAGCGCCATCGGGTCGATCGACCAGTTGAGCTCGCCGCCCAAGCTGTTCTTCCACAGCATCGACGACCCGATCGTGCCGTTGGCCAACGGCCTGGCGCTGTACCGCGCCGCGCCGCCACCGCGGGTTCTGCAACTGACCCGTGGCGGGCATGTGCAGACCTTCGCCGACAAGACCTGGCGCCAGGTGATGCTGCGCTTTCTGGATGACCCCGAGCATTTCAACGGGCTGCGGCGCTTGGCCGAAGTCCCCAATTACCCTGACGAGAAGTCGCAATGAGTGAAGAACGCAACGCCATCCCGCTGATCATTACCGGTATCTGCAGCATCATCGGTACGGTGGGCGTGCTCTGGTACTACGGCTACCTGCATTTCGCCAAGCCCCAGGATGCACTGTTGCTGGCCGACTACACCATGCTCAAGACGGTGCCGGGGGAGGACTACAAGATCTCGCTCAAGCCGGCGGCGCAGGTGGCGCAGTGCATCGATGGCGTGCTGGTGCTGTTCGACACCGAACAGAAGGGCCTGACCGGCGTGCTGGTGGACAACCGCAAGCAGGCGGTGCGCTGCATGGGGCAGGAGACGCCCCAGCAGGTCCAGCAGTAAGCGGTACCCGGTACGCCGCGTGAACACCTGCGGCGTACCGGGCACGCGTCAGCTACGTGACGAAGGGCCCGGGCGCGGCTCGCGCAGAATGGTCCTGGTCAGTTCCATGCGGGCCTGTTCGACCCGTTTCATCAATGCCTGGTAGGCCGCGCGGTATTCGCTGCTGTTGAGCGACAGCATGTCCGGCAGCGCTTCATGCAGGCCCAGCCGACCACTCAGGTGCAGGATGTCGCGCAGGCGCGCCTGTTCATCCTCGCTCAAGGGCGGTGGCAGTTCTTCGTTGCTGACGGCGTCCAGGTATTCGCTGATCCGATCCCGCCAGCGGTTGACTTGCTCCAGTTGCGGTGACGCGGCAAAATCCAGGTAGCGCTGCCAGTAGGCCTGCCCATAGAGGTAGTCGGGCAACTGGCTCATCTGGGAGCGCAACACGGCCTCGCAGGCTTCATCGAGCATGGCCGGGGTAACCCAGCGGGTGTAGCCGGTGAAGGCCTGGGTGGCCGGCTGGTCGCGCAGCCCCAGGCGCGTGGTCAACGCGATCCTGAAATGCAGTTCGATTTCGCTGTAGTCGATCTGGTGCCCTAGCCGTTCCCAGCCCGGCAGGTTGGCGCTGACATGCTCGCGCAGGCGCAGTGCGCGCCAATGGCTGATCGCCATGTCGATCAGTTCGCCCTCGGCTGCCGCATCGCCCACGCTGGCCAGCGCCAGGTCGGCGTGCAGCAGGTTTTCCAGTTGCGAGAACACCACCGCATCGCGGTCGATGCAACTCACTGCCTCGAGCGCCACCTCATACAGGGTTCTGCGCAGGTCCTGGCCGAAAGCCCCCCGGATCAATGCCTGGATTCGCGTGCGCATTGCCGTGTGCCTTGGCGGCAAGGCGTGCAGACGATCCTGGCGCAGCAGCAAGGCGAAGAACTCGATCACCGCCGAGCCGTTGTCTTCGAGCAATTGCCGGGCCCGTGCCTGATCGTCAGCGGACATGCCTTCGAACAGGCGCGGTGCGTCGCGCAGTGCCGTGGCGTGGCGCACCGAGGCCGGTTCGACGTCGGTGGAGCCCTGCGAGTCGGAGCTCCCGGCGCTGGATGCATCGGAGTCCTGCAGCGTGTTGCCCGTGGCGATCATGTCGTCCTCGAACCGCTGGCGCTGTGATTCGGGCAGGTACTCGTATGCCATGCGCAGGCCGCGTACAAGGCCGGCCCCTTCGGGCACGCTGGCAATGGCCAGGCCGCGCAGGTCGGCGCTGTGCACCCGGGGCAGCCGCTCAAGGCCCGTGGGCCACTGGTCGACGGGCGAGGCCAGGTACGACAGGTCGAGCTCTTCCAGGGCCTGCAGGCGGGTCACGTCCGGCATGCGTGAAAGCGGGTTGGCGGACAGGTCGAGGCTGACCAGGCGCTGCAGGCCACCCAGATCGATGATGTCCTGTTCGCTCAAGCTGATGAGGTTCTGCGCCAGGTTCAGGGTGTGCAGGTGCGTTGCCTGCTGCAGTGCGGCGAAAACGCCCTGTTCGAAGCGCGCGCTCGAGCCCTGCAGGGTCAGAATGCGCAGCGAGTCGCGGGTCAGCAGACGGGTCATGTGCTGGGCCGTCCAGCTGAAGTCGGGCACGTCGATGTCGTTCAGGATCAGGGTCTGCAAGCCGCTCAGGGTGCCCAGTTCGGCCAGGCGGGTCGGGGTCAGCCGGGTACGCGACAGGTTCAGGTGGCTGAGCCGGTGCAGGTTCTCCAGACCTTGCGGCAGCTCGGTCAGGGGCAGGTTGACCAGTTCCAGCCTGTGCAGGTTCGGAAAGCGCTGCACGAAGGCTGCCAGGCCGTCGATGCGCGGTGTATCCAGGACCCTCAGCGCCACCACTGCCGGCAACGTCACCGACAACGGTGGCAACGCCTGCTGGCTGTCGATGCGAACCTCGTCCCGCCGGCGCAGAATGCGGCATTCCCAGGCCCGCACCAGCTGCTGCGCCACCTCTGTGCGCTCGGCGTGGGCCGTGGCGTCGGCACTTTGCTCGACCCACCGATCCAGGCTGCCATCGAGTTGCAGGCGCTCCTGTTCCAGCTGCATCACGTGCGCGCCGATGGGCTGGTTCTGGCTGAGCAGGTGGGCGATGTAGGCATTGACGTAGCGGCGCGCAATGGGCAGCCGATGGTGGCTGATCAGGCGTTCGAGGCGGGTATGCAGTGGTTCGCGGTTGAACATGTTCTGCTCGCCACGACTGGGGCTGCGTTGGGTCGGGGCATTGGCGGTTGTGGTCAACCAGCTTCTTTGCACCGGAAGGCCCAGCAGCAGGCGGGCGCGGGTGGGGCGCGCCAGCGCCATTTCCATCAGGCGCTGGTGCAGGCGCTGCGGCTCGTTGAGCCCGAAGCCCAGGCGGGCGCTGCGCGACTCGCCCAGTGCATGCAGCAATGCGCGGTAGAACCCGAACTCGCTGGTGTCCTGGGCCAGCAGCACCTGGGTCGCGCTGATCGCGTGCCAGCCCTCGTCTTCATCCAGGTACACCGAGGTGGTATCGACATCGGTCTGGCCCAGCGCTGCAAGCGGGGTGCCGAACCGTGCGCCGCTGCGCAGCAGCAGCGCGGTACCGGCCGGCCAGTGGTCCAGGTGTTCGAGCAGGCGCACGGCCAGGATGAAGGTGTCCTGGTTGATCGAGGCCGGCTGGGTAAAGCCCTCCAGGGCATTGCTCAGGCGCGCGTCATGGTCGAGGGCACGCGCCTGCTCGGCCACGTCCAGAGGCAGGGGCAGCGGCGGGGTCGCCTGCAGCGGGGCATAGATGCGCTGGCGGTTTTCGTCCAGCAGTCGTTGCGCGACACTCAGTGGCAGGTTCGGATAGCGTTGCTGGAGCTCCAGCACCGCATGATCGGTATCCAGTTGTGCCAGTTCGAAGCGGTGCAAGGCAATCGCCCGATTGAGCCGAGGTGACCAGGCATCGTACAGGTCGGCCGGCGGCGGGTTGCAGCCAGTGGTGCAGGGGGGGGCGGTGTCGCCGGGGGTAGGGGTCGAATCGCCGCTGCGACGGGTCCGTCTCGATGCCGGTTCCTTGCCCAGATAGACGGCCACGGCCCGGTAGAAGGCCTGCAACTGGGGCACATCATCGATTTCGGGTACCGCCAGCCCCTGGGCGATCAGGGCCATGCTGCGCGCTACCTGGTCCTGAATGCGTGCCCGCTGCAGCACATGCACCAGCAGCGCGGGCGCGGGTCGGTCGCGCAGGTACATCTGGCGCAGGCTTGAATTGTCAGCCCCGCTGACGCGACCCAGCTCCAGCAGGCGCGCATCGTCGAAGCCGGCCGCGAGCGGCCCCATGCGACGCAGCAGCGACAGGCGTTCCCAGCGCTGGGGCTGCTCGTGGCGATGGTGCCAGGCTCCGGCACCGTTGTGGTACAGAGGCGGGCAGTAGGCATTCTTGTCGGTGGGGTGGCGTATCTGCCAGTGGCCCTCGGGGGCCTGCTCCACCCGGTAGAACGCCTGGTTGATCATGATCGCCTTGTGCACGCCCTGGGTGTAGAGCCCCATGGCATCCGGTTGCCCGGTCGGGGAGCTGGCGGCGTCAAGGCGGTAACTGCTCAGGTCGGGTAGCCAGCGCCGATAGTCGGCGGGTGCCGGCTTGATCACACGCAGCGGTGTGATCCACTGCGAAGGTGCCTGGCCTTCGTCTTCCTCGGTGCAGCACAGGCCCGCGCCGGCGCCGATCAGCAGATGCGCTTCGAGAGCGCTGGCGAACGGGGTGCACAGGGTGTTCAGGCTGTCGGCCTGCTGCGGTGTGGTCGGGATCAGCAGGCGCGCATCGTCGAGCAGGCGCTCGATCATGTGCTTCTGCACGAACCAGCGCAGCCCCTGGTCCAGGGCGCTGGTGTCCATCGGCAGGTCCAGCATCGCGTCGCTGGCCTGCCAGCTGCTCACCACCCGCTGCTGGTGACGCAGGGGGATGAAGCGCAGAAAGTACTGCTGGAAGGCGGTGCTCGCCAGCGCGCCACGCAGGTTGGAAAAGAAGTGCGTGCGCGAGGGGTACTGCTTCAGCGGGTGCTGCGGGTGGCCCGGCATGTACGCGACGCACGGGGCATTGTCCACCGGCGGGCCGAGCAGAAGGATGCCGGGCACCAGCAGGTCGTCGAACAGCCTGAGCGATGTGCACACCGTTACATCCGGGCCGAAGTACGGGCCCTGTTGCGGGAACTCCACCGAACCGTCCGGATAGGCGCCGATGATCCACTCGAGCAACTGCCTGCCTTGTCTGCCCAGGTGGCCCCGGATGTGCGCGATGCTGTATTCCTCGCGCAGGGTCGCCAGGTAGGCATCCTGCTTGGCGTCAAGCAGCGTACGGCGCTGGAGCATGGCCTGCAGGTATGTCAGGTAGACCTCGTCCAGGCTCCTGCGCTGCTGCACGCGATGGAACACCTGTGCGGTGACGGTGGCGAAGTCCTTCGCAGACAGGTCCAGAAGGTTGTAGGTGTACAGGCTCTGAACCTGCGCGAATGCCTGCGTTGCCCGCCGTCGGGCCAGCCGGCCCAGTACCTGGTACTGGTGCAGCTGGCGTCGTTGCTCGGGGCTGGCCTGCTGCAGCCAGGCCGGTTGCTCCTGGGTTTCAAGCGGCGAGAACAGGGTATCGAATTGACGCACCTGCGCGTCGGTGTTGGAAGTGGGCATGGTGCACAGTCCTGGTGGAGGGGGAATGTGGCATTGATCCAGAGGCCCGGCAGGTGGCGGTGGTAGTTATTTGCGCAAGGGGCAGGCAAAAAAAATCCCGCCCTGTGACAGGCGGGATTCTGCGGGTTGCTCAGCCTGTCAGTAGGCTTTGCTTACCGAGCGTGGCGCTACCGGCTGGTTGTCGTTGGAGATGGTGACCTCCACGCGACGGTTCTGCGCACGGCCCGAGTTGCTGGAGTTGTCAGCCACCGGGAATTCCTTGCCGTAGCCCTGGGCCACGATGCGCGATGGGTCTACGCCGGCACGTACCAGTGCGGTGCGAACCGCGTTGGCGCGACGCTCGGACAGCGACTGGTTGTAGCTGGCAGAGCCCTTGCTGTCGGTGTAGCCCTCGACGATCACCTTGCGGTCAGGGTTTTCCTGGAGGAACTGCGCCAGGGTGGTGATGTTCGGCAGGGCGCTGCTTTTCAGGTTGGCCTTGTCGAAGTCGAACAGCACGTCGCCGAAGGTCACCAGGGTGCCGCGTTCGGTCTGCTTGGCGTTGAGGCTGTTCTGCAACTGCTTGATTTGCGCATCACGGGCATCCAGGCGAGCCTGGGCGCGTTTGGCGGCAGCGCTTTTCAGGTTGTTTTCGGCGTCACGCAGGGCGATGGTCTGCTTGGCCACTTCCACGCGCTGGTTGGTCAGGTAGGCGAGCTGGTCGACTTTCTTCTCGTCTTCCTTGTTCATGTAGGCTTGGTCGGCCTTGTTCAGCCAGTCTTGCGCGTCCTTGGTTTCCAGCGCCGCGACCTTGCTCGCCTGCGGGTTGCTCTGCAGGGCGGAGAAGTTGGTCCGGGCGGATTCCAGGTTCGGGTTAGGCGGCGTGGAGCAGGCAGCCAGACCAACGCTCAAGGCCAGAAGGGCGGGGATCATCACGTGTTTACGCATAGTGGGTCATCCTTTATCGATTACGAATGCATGGGTCGGTGAGGCGAGCGGCTTACTGCACGCTGCGCATGCCTTCCTCACGCAGGTCCTGCACGCCCTGGTTGGCGTCCTGCACCGCTTTTTCGGCCTTGGCCGCCTGGGCTTTGCGCTCGGCGACGCGAGCGTCCCATTCGGCCTGTTCGGCCAGGCGCTTGGCCTCGTCGTACTTCTTGTCATGCATGGCGATTTCAGCTTGTTTGAGCTTGTCCTGAGCCGCCTTCATTTCCACCGCCGCGAACTCGGTACCGCCCGCGCTGACGGCGGAGTTCACCGCTGACTGCGTTACGGCGTACTGCTCGGTTGGCGGATTGCCTGCGCAGCCGGCCAGAACCAGGCTGCTGCCCAATGCCAGCGCAGCCAGCTTGAGCCCGCGCAGTTGGGTGAAGGAGGTTTTTTCGGTGCGGGTCTTCATGGTGGTCAACTCCATTGGATCACTCCTGATGAACAACGAATTCCGTAACAATCCATCGGCATGGCCCGTCAGCCTGGGGAACACGATATGCCCGTAGCTTAGGGGTTTTGCCGTAATGGCTATTGGCTGTGACCGAAGCGTTTTTTGAATAGTTCAGAAAAAAGTCTCGCCTTATCGTGTTTTTATCTGACTGATCGGTCAGTAGGTTTTCGGGGGAACTTTGCAGCGCGTGCGTAGTACGCGTGCCTGTATGGGTATAGACGGAGTTTGTGGTTCGGGCCATCAAAGGGCCTTGAATGCGGGGTTCTCGAGGCGGCTGCACGGCCCATCGCAGAGGCATGCGGGCTGTGGCGCTCCACAGCGCAGCCCGCAGTCGGCCAGCGGATCACTAGTGCGCCGGCCCGTCCTTGCGCTCACTCATGTCGCGCAGGTAACGGCGTGACAACGCCAGAAAGCGAGGGGTGGGGCCGACGTCTTCGTAGAGCGGATTGTCTTCCTCGTCGGTGGCGATCACCTGCTGGCCCTTCACATATGGAAAGCTCGCCTCAAGCTCCTCCAGCGCCGCGCCGAGCAACTCGCCCAGCAACTCTTCGGGCCGGCGCTTGGGGTACATTTCGCTCAGCGCCGCCAGGCGCGCCGCCGCTTCGACGTCCAGGTGCAGGACGTGGCCGGTGGCGCTCAACGGGCCCTTGGCGCTGTGTTCCCAATGCTCGGCTAAATCACGGATCTTCATGGTGGCCTCCCACAGGTGGATGTGTTCGTTAGAGCATCGCCACCGCACATAGTTTGGTTGCATCGCCCACCCGGCTTGAAAGCCCAACCTCGACGGGGCACTCTGGACCCAGAGCTGTTTTCCCAGAATGCGGAGGCAAGGCTGATGACCGATATCGATGTGCGCTTGCGAGAAGATGTTCACCTGTTGGGCGAGTTGTTGGGCGACACCGTGCGCGAGCAGTACGGCGAAGCCTTTCTGCAGAAGATCGAAGACATACGTCGCAGCGCCAAGGCCGACCGCAGCGGCAGTGCCGAGCAGCTGAGTTCGACCCTGAACGATCTTGCCGAAGACGAACTGCTGCCGGTGGCGCGGGCCTTCAACCAGTTCCTCAACCTGGCCAACATCGCCGAGCAGTACCAGCTGATTCGCCGTCGTGATGCCGACCAGCCCGCGCCGTTCGAGTCGCGCGTGCTGCCCGAGCTGCTGGCCCGGCTCAAGGCCGCCGGGCACAGCGACGACGCCCTGGCTCGCCAGCTGGGCAAGCTCAGCATCGAGCTGGTGCTGACCGCCCACCCGACCGAAGTCGCGCGCCGTACGCTGATCCAGAAGTACGACGCCATCGCCGCGCAACTGGCCGCCCAGGACCACCGCGACCTGACCCCCGCCGAACGCGACCAGGTGCGCCAGCGTCTGCAACGGCTGATCGCCGAGGCCTGGCACACCGAAGAGATCCGCCGTACCCGGCCGACCCCGGTGGACGAAGCCAAATGGGGCTTCGCGGTGATCGAGCACTCGCTCTGGCACGCCATCCCGCATCACCTGCGCAAGGCCGACAAGGCGCTGCACGAGGCCACCGGCCTGCGCCTGCCGCTGGAGGCTGCGCCGATCCGCTTCGCCTCGTGGATGGGCGGCGACCGTGACGGCAACCCCAATGTCACTGCCAAGGTCACCCGCGAAGTACTGCTGCTGGCGCGCTGGATGGCCGCCGACCTGTTTTTGCGTGACATCGATTCGTTGGCCGCCGAACTTTCGATGCAGCAGGCCAGCGAGGCGTTGCGTGCCAAGGTCGGTGATTCGGCCGAGCCTTACCGCACCCTGCTCAAGCAACTGCGTGATCGCCTGCGGGTGACGCGGGCCTGGGCCCAGAGCTCGCTGGCCAGCCCGCAGCCGGCCCCTGCCGAGGTACTGCACGACAACCGCGACCTGTTCGAGCCGCTGCTGCTGTGCTTCGAATCGCTGCACGCGTGCGGCATGGGCGTGATCGCCGATGGCCCGCTGCTCGACTGCCTGCGCAGGGCCGTTACCTTCGGGCTGTTTCTGGTGCGCCTGGACGTGCGCCAGGACGCCGCCCGGCACGCCGACGCACTCAGCGAGATCACCGAGTACCTGGGCCTGGGGCGCTACGCCGACTGGGATGAAGACGCGCGTATCCGTTTCCTGCAGCAGGAGCTGAGCAACCGCCGGCCGCTGCTGCCTGGCGACTTCAAGCCCCAGGCCGATACCGCCGAGGTGCTCGCCACCTGCCGCGAGGTGGCCGCCGCACCTGCCGCTTCGCTGGGCTCCTACGTGATCTCGATGGCCGGCGCCGCTTCCGACGTGCTGGCCGTGCAACTGCTGCTCAAGGAAGCCGGCGTGCGCCGGCCGATGCGCGTGGTGCCGCTGTTCGAAACCCTGGCCGACCTGGACAACGCCGGCCCGGTGATGGAGCGCCTGCTCGGCCTGCCGGGCTATCGCGCCAGCCTGCACGGGCCGCAGGAGGTGATGATCGGCTATTCCGATTCGGCCAAGGATGCCGGCACCACCGCGGCGGCCTGGGCGCAGTATCGTGCCCAGGAAACCCTGGTGCGCATCTGCCGTGAAGAACAGGTCGAACTGCTGCTGTTCCACGGTCGCGGCGGCACCGTGGGGCGTGGTGGCGGCCCGGCGCATGCGGCGATCCTGTCGCAGCCGCCGGGCTCGGTGGCGGGGCGCTTCCGTACCACCGAGCAGGGCGAGATGATCCGCTTCAAGTTCGGCCTGCCGGACATCGCCGAGCAGAACCTCAACCTGTACCTGGCTGCGGTGCTGGAGGCGACCCTGCTGCCGCCACCGCCGCCGCAACCGGCCTGGCGCGAACTGATGGACCAGCTGGCTGCCGATGGCGTGAAGGCCTACCGTGGCGTGGTGCGCGACAACCCCGAGTTCGTCGAGTACTTCCGTCAGTCCACCCCGGAACAGGAACTCGGCCGCCTGCCACTGGGCAGTCGCCCGGCCAAGCGGCGCGCGGGCGGCATCGAGAGCCTGCGGGCGATCCCGTGGATCTTCGGCTGGACCCAGACGCGCCTGATGCTGCCCGCCTGGCTGGGCTGGGAGGCGGCGCTGAACAATGCGCTGGCCCGTGGCCAGGGCGAACTGCTGGCCGAGATGCGCGAACAGTGGCCGTTCTTCCGCACCCGCATCGACATGCTCGAGATGGTGCTGGCCAAGGCCGACGCCGACATCGCGCGCTTCTACGACGAACGTCTGGTGCAACCGCAACTGCGACCTTTGGGTGCCCATCTGCGCGACCTATTGTCGCAGGCGTGCCAGGTGGTGCTGGGTCTCACGGGGCAGCCGGTGCTACTGGCGCACAGCCCTGACACCCTGGAATTCATCCGTCTGCGCAACACCTATCTGGACCCGCTGCATCTATTGCAGGCCGAGCTGCTGGCACGCTCGCGCGCACGCGAAGCCGCTCTGGACAGCCCCTTGGAACAGGCGCTGCTGGTGACTGTGGCGGGTATTGCGGCAGGTCTGCGCAACACCGGTTGAGGGCGGGGCAGGGGTGGCGCGCCAGTGCCCGGCGCGCGCGCCGAGCACCCGGGCGAAGCGGTTTCGCCCCCGGTTGCGCCGGGCGCAACCCGGGCACGAACGGGCCTCACGCAGTATTTTTTTCCGACTTTCGACCGCTTGTGTGGTCCGGGTGCGCTGTGTATCTTGAGCAGCCTTTTGACCGATTTGCGGTCATCACCCGATTCTTGGGATTGGCCCTGAGTGGCGAATCCATTGATTTGCTTATAAAAAATTGAGGAGCACAAGATGCGCGTAATTCTGCTGGGAGCTCCCGGGGCCGGTAAAGGTACTCAGGCAAAGTTCATCACCGAGAAGTTCGGTATTCCCCAGATTTCCACCGGCGACATGCTGCGTGCCGCGGTCAAGGCCGGCACCCCGCTGGGTCTGGAAGCCAAGGCGATCATGGACGCCGGCAAGCTGGTGTCCGACGAGCTGATCATCAACCTGGTCAAGGACCGCATCGCTCAGGCCGACTGCGCCAAGGGTTTCCTGTTCGACGGTTTCCCGCGCACCATTCCCCAGGCTGAAGCCCTGGTGAGCGCCGGCGTCGAGCTGGATGCCGTGGTCGAGATCGCCGTTGCCGACGAAGAGATCGTCCAGCGTATCGCCGGCCGCCGCGTGCACGAAGGTTCGGGTCGCGTGTACCACGTGGTCTACAACCCGCCGAAGGTTGAAGGCAAGGACGACGAGACCGGCGAGCCGCTGATCCAGCGCAAGGACGACACCGAAGAAACCGTGCGTCATCGCCTGTCGGTCTACCACGAGCAGACCAAGCCGCTGGTGGACTTCTACCAGAAGCTGTCGGCTGCCAACGGTGGCAAGCCCAAGTACAGCCACATCGAAGGCGTGGGCTCGGTCGATGCCATCACCGCCAAGGTGCTGGCCGCTCTGAGCTGATCACCGCTCGGATGTGCACACAACGGCCCGCTTGCGGGCCGTTGTTGTTTATAATGCCGTTCTTTTTTCTTGCCCCCTGGAACCCCCGATGACCACCTTGCTGGCCCTGGATACCGCCACTGAAGCCTGCTCCGTTGCCCTGCTGCATGACGGCAAGGTGCTCAGCCACTATGAGGTGATCCCGCGCCTGCACGCGCAGAAGCTGCTGCCGATGATCCAGACGATGCTGGCCGAAGCGGGCATCGCCCTGTCGGCCGTCGATGCGATTGCCTTCGGCCGCGGCCCCGGCGCCTTTACCGGGGTGCGGATCGCCATCGGCGTGGTGCAGGGCCTGGCGTTCGCTCTCGAGCGCCCGGTGCTGCCGGTGTCCAACCTGGCGCTGCTGGCCCAGCGCGCATTGCGCGAGCACGGCGCCGAGCAGGTGGCGGCGGCGATCGATGCGCGCATGGACGAGGTGTACTGGGGCTGCTACCAGCAGCAGGCCGGCGAAATGCGCCTGCTGGGCAGCGAGGCGGTGCTGGCGCCCGAACAGGTCAGCCTGCCGCCGGGCGCGGCCGGCGACTGGTTCGGTGCCGGTACCGGCTGGGGCTACGCCGAGCGCCTGCCGGTTGCCGTCAGTGGCCAGGACGCCGGCATGCTGCCCCACGCCCTCGACCTGCTGACCCTGGCGCGGTTCGCCTGGGACCGGGGCGAAGGTATTGCGCCCGATCTCGCCCAACCGGTGTACCTGCGCGACAAGGTGGCCACGCCCAAGGCGCGGTAAACCGCTGGTCGTCTATCGCCGTTGCGCATAAACCTTTTGCTCGATATGTGGTCCAGTTATCAGTCGGGCATTTGCGAAGTCTCTCAGGTGCCGCTAAATTGCCATCATTGCTCCTGAGTAATCGTTCATGCGTGTCGACGGCTTCTCTTCCCAGTCCTATCCGATCAAGCGCCCGCTGCGCAAGCCGCCGGTGCGCGAAGAGGACGTGGACGAAGACCTGCCGGGCGAGTTCGAGGCGCAGCCGTCGCCCTCAGGTGCTGCAGGCGGCGCCAGCCGCAGCGGCCTGCCGGTGCGCCAGCAGGACATGATCTTCCCACGGGCGCGCAACAAGCGCACCGCCCAGGCCCTGGCCAGCTACCTGACCACTGCCGGCTTCGTGGACTGGGAGATGGAAGTGCTGGGGTTGGACCTGTACATTTGAGGCATGACGCCTTTACCTTACTTTCTCGGTTGCCCGTCCTGGAGTGAAAACGCCTGGCGCGAGTACCTGTACCCCGCCGAGGCCAGACCCAGCGACTTTCTCGGCCTCTACTGCCAGGTGTTCAATGCGGTGGAGGGCAACACCACCTTCTATGCGCGCCCCGCGCCCGCCACCCTGGAACGCTGGGCGCAGATCATGCCCGCGCACTTTCGCTTCACCGCCAAGTTCCCCGGCGACATCAGTCATGCAGACGACCTGCGTCAGCAATGCGTGGCCGCGCAGACCTTCATCAACTTGCTCAAGCCGCTGGGCGCCCGTGTGGCGCCCTACTGGTTGCAGCTGCCTGCCAGCTTCGGTCCGGCACGCCTGGGCGAGCTGGTGGCGTTCATCGACGAGGTGGACGTGCCGCTGGCGGTGGAGGTGCGCAACAAGGCCTTCTTCGCCAAGGGTGAGGAGGAACGTCTGCTCAATCGGCTGTTGCTTGATCGCGGCGTCGAACGCATCTGCCTGGACCCGCGTGCCCTGTTCAGTTGCACCTCGCGCGATCCGGGCGTGCTGCATGCCCAGTCCAAGAAACCGCGGGTGCCGCCACGCCCTGCCGCCTTCAGCCAGAGCCCGCAGGTGCGCTTCATCGGCCACCCGGAACTGGCGGCCAACGAGCCGTTTCTGTTGCCGTGGCTGGACAAGGTCGCGGCCTGGATCGAGGAGGGGCGCACCCCGTACGTTTTCCTGCATACTGCCGACAACCGCCTGGCAGCCGCGCTGGCGCAGCGTTTTCATCAGGGCCTGATGGAGCGCCTGCCCGGCTTGCCGGCCTTGCCTGAACTGCACAGGGCGCCCGTAGCCGAGCAGCTTGGCCTGCTCTGACCGCCCCGTATCGCCTGCTCTGGAGTCGTGATCATGGATGTGCAAACCCTGCGTGCCGAAGCCTTCAAGGCGCTGCATGAACGTGATGGCGCCTTTGTCATCCCCAACCCCTGGGATGCAGGCTCGGCCAAGCTGCTGGCCAGCCTCGGCTTCGAGGCGCTGGCCACCACCAGCGCCGGCCTGGCGTTCTCGCTGGGGCGCCCCGATGCCGAAGGCGCCATGAGCCTGGAGGAAACCCTGGGCAACGCGCACAGCATCGTCGATGCCACCGCCCTGCCGGTGGCTGCAGACCTCGAGAACGGCTTCAGCGATACGCCCAAGGGCTGCGCCGAGGCCATCCTGCAGGCCGCCGCTGTGGGGCTTGTAGGCGGCTCCATCGAGGATGCCAGCGGCAACCCGCAAGAGCCGATCTATGGCTTTCATCAGGCAGTGGAGCGCGTCGAGGCAGCCGTTGCGGCGGCGCGCAGCCTGGAGTTCCCGTTCACCCTGTGTGCCCGCGCCGAAAACCTGCTGCACGGGCGCCTGGACCTGGACGACACCATCAAGCGCCTGCAGGCCTTTGCCGAGGCCGGTGCCGATGTGCTGTACGCGCCGGGCTTGCGCAGCGCCGAGGAGATTCGCCAGGTGGTGCAGGCCGTGGCGCCCAGGCCGGTCAACGTGCTGATGGGGCTGAGCGGGGTGGACCTGAGCGTAAGCGACCTGCAGGCGCTCGGGGTCAAGCGCATCAGCGTCGGCTCGTCGCTGGCGCGTGCGGCCTACGGCGCGTTCTTCCACGCCGCCGAACGGATCCAGCAGCAGGGCCGCTTCGACTATGCCGAACAGGCGCTGCCGTTCGACCAGCTCAACCAGTTGTTCAGGCGCTGATCGTCCATGCGGGGAGTGGGCATTTTCCTGGTGATAGCGATGGCTGCGGGGTTGGTGGCCTGGCAACAGGGCTGGCGCCTGCCGGCTGCCTGGAACCCGTGGGCGGTGCTGGACGTCAAGGCGCCCCCGAACCTGCTGACCCCCTACAAGCTGAGCCGCCTGCAGGATGACCCCAGGCTTTGCGAACAGGCCCTGGCCACCTCGACGCTGCGCTACAGCAAGCAGGCCGACAGCGCGCCAGATGTGGCCTGCCCGCTGCACAACGTGGTGCGGGTGCAGGGCTCGGGCGTGCGCCTGAGCAGCAGTTTTCTGGCCAGTTGCCCAGTCGCGGTGGCCTTCGCGCTATTCGAGCGCCACGGCCTGCAACCGGCCGCGCAGCGTGCATTCGGCCAGGCGGTGGTGCAGGTCGATCACCTGGGCAGTTTTGCCTGTCGCAATGTGTACGGGCGCAAGGAAGGGCGGCGCAGCCAGCATGCCAGCGCCAATGCGCTCGACATCGCCGGGTTCAGGCTGGCCGATGGGCAGCGCATCGAGGTGCTGCGCGACTGGCCGGGTGAGGGGGTGAAGGCGAAGTTTCTACGCGAGGTGCAGGCTGGCGGCTGCGACAGTTTCAACACGGTGCTGGGGCCTGACTACAACGCTGCCCACCGCAACCACTTCCACCTGGACATGGGCTTCTGGCAGATCTGCCGTTAGGCGGCGATGCGCACGTTGTTCAGTACCACCGGACGGGCCCAGCTGAGGTCGAACTCCAGGTCCGACTGCTGCTTGAGCAGCGTGGCCTGGTCGAACGGCTCCGGCGCCGGGTCGAGCAGGCTGGCTTCCAGCTCCGCGATCGGCAGGTGCAGCGGGTAGGGTTGCGGCGCCGGGCCTGGCTGCGGCAGCGGATGACCCTGGCTCATCACCACCGGGCGCACCCAGTTGTTGCTGATGTCCAGCTGGCGCTGCTGCTCCACCAGTTCCAGCGCGCTGAATGGCGGCGCAGGCTTGTCCAGCAGGTCCAGTTCGAATTCGGCAATCGGCAGGAACAGCGGCTCGGGCGGGGCGACGATGGTGTCGTGCACGTCGCACAGGCGCTGGCTGTGGATCTGCGCCAGGGTCTGGCTGCCGGCAATCGGTTCGCCGGTGACGGTGTCGACCTCGGGGACCGCCAGCTGACCTTCCTGCGCACCTTCACCCTGCTGCTCTGCCAACGCCTGGGCAAAGAAGTCCTGCCACAGGTGGCTGACGCCGCCGAGGGTCTGGGTGTTGTGCCGGGCAAAGTCGCCGACGGGCGACAAATAACCGGAAGGGAGCTGAAGAATGTCTGACATGGCAGTCGAAGGCTGTCCGGGTCTGGCAAAATAGCGATTACTGCGGTTATCGGCACAGGCCGGCAATCATTTAATTTTTTTGTGTGGGGAAGGTGAGCGGTGGAGCAACTGGCGGACGGCGGTATCCGGGTCGAGGCGTTGGCTGCCGAGTATCAGGCACAGGCCGAGCACTGGGCGGTGCGCCTGGGCTTGCCGCTGCAGGATGCGTCGGCGGCCTTTGCCGTGCAGGTGGGCGAGACCGGCCTGCAGATCCAGCAGTTGGGCCCGCAGGCACCGGGCCCGGTGCGGGTGGATTTCGTCGAGGGCGCGGCGGCCCATCGTCGGGTGTTCGGCGGGGGCAGCGGGCAGATGATCGCCAAGGCGGTCGGCATCGCCCAGGGCGTGCGCCCACGGGTGCTGGATGCCACGGCAGGGCTGGGCAAGGACGCCTTCGTGCTGGCCAGCCTGGGCTGCCAGATGCAACTGATCGAGCGCCAGCCGCTGGTGGCGGCGCTGCTCGAGGATGGCCTGGCGCGTGCGGCAGCGGATGCCGAGGTGGGGCCCATCGTGGCCCGCATGCAGCTGCTGGCGGGCAACTCCATCGAGCGCATGCGCGACTGGCAGGGCGAACCGCCGCAGGTGATCTACCTCGATCCGATGTTCCCGCACCGCGACAAGAGCGCCCTGGTGAAAAAGGAGATGCGCGTATTCCGCCCGCTGGTGGGCGATGACCTGGATGCACCGGCACTGCTGGAGGCCGCCCTGGCCCTGGCCAGCCACCGGGTGGTGGTCAAGCGCCCGCGCAAGGCGCCGATCATCGACGGGCCCAAGCCCAGCCATAGCCTGGAAGGCAAGTCGAGCCGCTACGACATCTACCCCAAGAAAGCCCTCAAGCCCTGACTAGGGGCGGTAGGCCCGCAAAAACACCGCCACCACGTCCTGCACATGTGCCTCGGCAGCCTCGGCGTCCAGCGCCGGGGAGTAGCCGAGCAGCAGGCGATAGTTCGGCGCCCCCTTGAGCAGGCAGAAGAAATGCTCGGCCGCCCTGGCCGGCTGCTCGATACGCAGCAGGCCATGCTGGTCGACGCGCTGCAGCAGTGCTTCCATCTCGCGCAGCACGCGCAACGGGCCGGCTTCGAAGAAGATCTGGCTGAGCTTGGGGTCCTGGGTGCCCAGGGCCATGATCAGGCGGCTGAGCTTGACCGACTGGTCGCTGTTGATCAGCGCCTGGAAGCCGCGCCCGATGTTCAGCAGGACCTGCTCCACCGACGTGCCTTCGGTCAGTTCGAAGAACAGTTCGGGCAACTGGGCCGTGCAGGTGGCCACGATCGCCGAGGAGAACAGTGTCTCCTTGTCGTTGAAGTGGCTGTAGACCGTCAGTTTCGAAACCCCTGCCGCATTCGCGACCGCATCCATGCTGGTGTTGGCGTAACCGTGGGTGAGAAACAGGGCTTTGGCCGCCTCGAGGATGGCCTGGCGCTTGGCGAGGTCCTTGGGCCGGCCGGGGCCGTTGGGGGCGCTGGTTTCGTTTGGCATGAATGACACGTACAGGTTCGTTAAGGGGTACAGGGTACACCGTGGTCGCCACCGGGGGGCTGCAATCTGCGCTTTGAACGCCTATCAGCGCCAGTGATGGCGGGTGGAGGTGGCTTTTTCGGCTCCACGGAGGGCCCAAGCGGCAGGTCCAGGTGTCAGTTCGATGCGTGCGACGACCCTGAAATTTCTGTCCGACAATCGCTTCCCGGCGCCGTTGCGCTGATTTACTATACCCGCCGGTATAAATATTAGATGCGCTACTCACGGAAGGTTCTCGATCATGTTGCGCCATGCCTTGCCCCTTGCATTCCCGCTTACCCTTGCCTTGCTGCTGAGCGGCTGCGGGCAGGAGAGTCCCCCGCCAAGCACCCTGCGCCCGGCCATGGTGGTGCAGCCGCAGCTGTCCACGGCGGCGGTCGACAGCTACCCCGGCGAAGTGCGCGCCCGGCTCGAGCCGGAGTTGGCGTTTCGTATTCCCGGCAAGGTCAGCAAGCGCCTGGTGGAGGAGGGCCAGCGGGTCAAGGCCGACCAGCCATTGGCCGAGCTCGACCCGCAGGACGTGCGCCTGCAGCTGGAGGCCAGCCGCGCGCAGATGGCGGCGGCCCAGGCCAACCTGAGCTTGGTCAAGGCCGAGCGCGACCGCTACCAGACCCTGCTGGAGCGCCAGATGGTCAGCCGCTCGCAGTTCGACAACGCCGAAAACCTGTACCGCGCAGGCCTGGCGCGAGCCAACCAGGTGCGCGCCGAATTCGATGTGGCCGGCAACCAGGCCGGCTATTCGGTGCTGCGCGCGCCACAGGACGGGGTGGTGGCCAAGCGTCAGGTCGAGGTGGGGCAGGTGGTGGCTGCCGGGCAGACCGTGTTCACCCTGGCCGCCGATGGCGAGCGCGAGGTGCTGATCAGCCTGCCGGAGCAGAACTTCGGGCGCTTCAAGGTCGGCCAGCCGGTGTCGGTGGAGCTGTGGTCGCAACCGGATACGCGCTTCGAGGGTCGCATCCGCGAGCTGTCGCCGGCCGCCGACCCGCGGTCACGTACCTTCGCTGCGCGCATCGCGTTCGCGGCCGGCAAGGTGCCCGCAGAACTGGGGCAGAGCGCTCGGGTGTTCATCCAGCACGCCGAGCAGGTGCCGCTGGCGGTGCCGCTGTCGGCCCTGAGCGCCGAGAACGGCCAGACCTACGTGTGGCGGGTGGAGCCTGACAATACGCTCAAGCGCACCGTGGTGCGGGTTGGCGCCTACGGCCAGGCCAGCGTGCCGGTGCTCGAAGGCCTCAAGCCCACCGATTGGGTGGTGGCGGCTGGCGGCCATGTGCTGCACGAGGGGCAGCAGATACGACCGGTGGACCGGTCCAATCGCGTGGTGAATCTGGCGGCCAAGGAGTAAGTCCCGATGGGTTTCAACCTTTCCGCCTGGGCGCTGCGCAATCGCCAGATCGTGCTGTTCCTGATGGTGCTGCTGGCCCTGGTCGGCACGCTTTCGTATACCAAGCTGGGCCAGAGCGAAGACCCGCCGTTCACCTTCAAGGCCATGGTGATCAAGACCAACTGGCCGGGGGCGAGCGCCGAGGAAGTCTCGCGCCAGGTCACCGAACGCATCGAGAAGAAGCTGATGGAGACGGGCGAGTACGAGAAGATCGTCTCGTTCTCGCGCCCTGGTGAGTCCCAGGTCACTTTCATGGCCCGCGACTCGATGCATTCCAAGGATGTTCCCGAGCTGTGGTACCAGATCCGCAAGAAGGTCGCGGACATTCGCCACACCTTGCCGCCGGGTATCCAGGGGCCGTTCTTCAACGACGAGTTCGGCACCACCTTCGGCAATATCTATGCACTGACCGGTGAAGGTTTCGACTACGCGGTGCTCAAGGACTACGCCGACCGCGTGCAGATCCAGCTGCAACGGGTAAAGGATGTGGGCAAGGTCGAGCTGCTCGGCCTGCAGGACGAGAAGATCTGGATCGAGCTGTCGAACCTCAAGCTGGCGACCCTGGGCCTGCCGCTTGAAGCTGTGCAGCAGGCGCTGGAGGAACAGAATGCGGTGACCACCGCAGGCTTTTTCGAAACTCCCAGCGAGCGCCTGCAACTGCGCGTGAGCGGGCGTTTCGAGACGGTGGAGCAGATCGAGCAGTTCCCCATTCGGGTGGGCGAGCGCACCTTCCGTATCAGCGATGTGGCCGATGTGCGCCGCGGTTTCAACGATCCGCCCGCGCCACGCATGCGCTTCATGGGCGAAGACGCCATCGGCCTGGCGGTATCGATGAAGGCCGGTGGTGACATCCTGGTGCTGGGCAAGGCCCTTGAGGTCGAGTTTGCCCGTATCTCGGCCAATCTGCCGGCCGGCATGCAGCTGCGCAAGGTATCCGACCAGCCGGCCGCCGTGAAAACCGGGGTAGGCGAGTTCGTGCAGGTGCTGGTGGAAGCACTGGCCATCGTGCTGCTGGTGAGCTTCTTCTCGCTGGGCATGCGCACCGGCCTGGTGGTGGCGCTGGCGATTCCGCTGGTGCTGGCGATGACGTTTGCCGCGATGTATTACCTCGGGATCGGCCTGCACAAGATTTCCCTGGGGGCGCTGGTGCTGGCGCTGGGGCTGTTGGTGGATGACGCGATCATTGCGGTGGAGATGATGGCGATCAAGATGGAGCAGGGCTTCGATCGCTTCAAGGCCGCCAGCTACGCCTGGACCAGCACCGCCTTCCCGATGCTCACCGGCACCCTGATCACCGCGGCGGGCTTTCTGCCGATTGCCACGGCGCAGTCGGGCACGGGCGAGTACACACGCTCGATCTTCCAGGTGGTGACCATTGCCCTGATTGCCTCGTGGATCGCCGCCGTGGTGTTCGTGCCGTACCTGGGCGAGCGGCTGCTGCCAGACCTGGCCAAGCTGCACGCGGCCAAGCACGGCACCACCGATGGCGCCACCGACCCCTATGGCACGCCGTTCTACCAGCGTGTACGGCGGCTGGTGGGCTGGTGCGTGGCGCACCGCAAGACGGTGATCGTGGCGACCCTGGGCCTGTTCGTGCTCAGCGTGCTGTCGTTTCGCTTCGTGCCCCAGCAGTTCTTCCCGGCCTCCGGACGGCTGGAGCTGATGGTCGACCTGAAGCTGGCCGAGGGCGCCTCGCTGAGCAACACCGCCGAGCAGGTCACGCGCCTGGAGGCCCTGCTCAAGGAGCGCGCCGGCATCGACAACTATGTGGCCTACGTGGGCACCGGCTCGCCGCGCTTCTACCTGCCCCTGGACCAGCAGTTGCCGGCAACCAGCTTCGCCCAGTTCGTGGTGCTGGCCAAGACCATCGAGGAGCGCGAGGCGCTGCGCAGCTGGCTGATCGAGACCCTGAACGAGCAGTTCCCGGACCTGCGTTCGCGGGTCACGCGCCTGGAAAACGGCCCCCCCGTGGGCTATCCGGTGCAGTTCCGGGTCACCGGCGAGCACATCGAGGAGGTGCGTGCACTGGCGCGCAAGGTGGCGGCCCGGGTGCGCGAGAACCCGCATGTGGTGAACGTGCACCTGGACTGGGAAGAGCCGAGCAAGGTGATCTACCTGAGTATCGACCAGGACCGTGCCCGGGCCCTGGGGATCAGCACCGCGCACCTGGCCAAGTTCCTGCAAAGCTCGCTGACCGGTTCGTCGGTCAGCCAGTTCCGCGAAGACAACGAGCTGATCGAGATCCTGCTGCGCGGCACGCGCCAGGAGCGCACCGAGCTGACCAACCTGTCGAGCCTGGCGGTGCCCACCGAGAATGGGCGCAGCGTTGCGCTGTCGCAGGTGGCGACGCTGGAGTACGGCTTCGAGGAAGGCATCATCTGGCACCGTAATCGCCTGCCGACGGTGACGGTACGTGCCGACATCTATGGCAAGGAGCAGCCGGCGACCCTGGTCAAGCAGATACTGCCGACCCTGGAGCCGGTGCGTGCCGAGCTGCCGGATGGCTACCTGCTGGAAGTGGGCGGTACGGTGGAGGATTCGACCCGCGGGCAGAACTCGGTGAATGCCGGGGTGCCACTGTTCATCGTGGTGGTGTTGAGCTTGCTGATGGTGCAGTTGCGCAGCTTCTCGCGCACGGTGATGGTGTTCCTCACCGCGCCATTGGGGCTGATCGGGGTGGTGCTGTTCCTGATGGTGTTCCGCCAGCCGTTCGGCTTCGTGGCGATGCTGGGCACCATTGCGCTGTCGGGGATGATCATGCGCAACTCGGTGATTCTGGTGGACCAGATCGAGCAGGACATCGCGGCCGGGCTGGACCGTTGGCAGGCGATCATCGAGGCCACGGTGCGGCGCTTCCGGCCGATCGTGCTGACCGCGCTGGCGGCGGTGCTGGCGATGATTCCGCTGTCGCGCAGCGTGTTCTTCGGGCCGATGGCGGTGGCGATCATGGGCGGGCTGATCGTGGCCACGGCGTTGACGCTGCTGTTCCTGCCGGCGCTGTATGCGGCGTGGTTCAAGGTGCGCAAGCCCTGAGAAGGCGTTCGCCGGCAAGGCCGGCTCCTACGGGGGCACTGCGCATCCTGTAGAAGCCGGCCTTGCCGGCGAAGGGCCCTAGAGGGCGCCGAAGACCTTCTTGGCCAGGCTGGTAGCCGCGGCCGCCGGGTTCTGGCGGATCGTCGCTTCCTGCTTGCCGATCATCTCGAACAGGCCATCCAGCGCTTGTTCGGTCACATAACCCTCGACGTTGGCGTTCTTGCTGTCCAGCAGGCCCAGCGACGAGGCCTGCCCGGCAAAGCTGTTGTACTGCTTGGCCAGGCCGACCTGGTCGGTGGCCTGCTTGACGATGGGCAGGAACTTGGCACGGATCTGCTCGCGGCTGGTCTTGTTCAGGTACTGGGTGGCCGAATCGTTGCCACCGCTGAGAATACCCTTGGCATCGGCCACGCTCATCTTCTTGACCGCATCCACCAGCAACGCCTGGGCCTGCGGTACTGCCGCCTCGGCCGCCTTGTTCATGCTGGCTTCGAGCTGGTCGACCTCGGCGCCCATGCCGAATTTCTTCATGGCCTTGGCAGCCTTGCCCAGGTTGCCCGGCAGCTCGATGCGCACGTCCGGGTTGTTGCTGAAGCCGCCTGGGGTGCCCAGTTGCTTGACGGCAATCTGCGCACCCTGGGTCAGGGCATCCTTGAGGCCGCCGGTGGCGTCCTTCTGCGACAGGTCGCCGAGTGACAGGGCCAGCGCACTGGCCGACAACAGCAGGCCGGCACACAGGCCGGTAAAGGTAAGAGCAGGGCGGAACATGGCAGCATCCTTATCCAAAGGCAAAAAGGGGATCAGCGAACGGCGTCGACCTTGATTCGTACAGGCTGGGCGTCGCTACCGTCCAGCTGCACGCCGTGGTGTTCGGTGTTGATGAACAGCAGCTTGCCGTCCAGCTCGATGCGCGCGCTCACGGCATAGCGGTGGCCCGGCTTGACCTGTGCCGGGTCGTAGCTCAGGTGAAACGGCAGGGGCACCTGGCCTTTTACCGGGCCGCTCTGGTTGGCCAGGGTGACAGCTGGCGCATCGGCCAGCGACACGTCCTGCAGGCTGACGCTCAGGGTGGCTGCCTGTGGCAGGGCGATGCGCTGCAGGTAGAACACCTCGCCGTCCAGGCTGGCCTTGGAGGGTGACGGGGTGCTGCTGCAGGCGGCCAGCAGGCTGCCCAGCACAGCCAGGGTCAATTTCTTCATCGTGTACTCCTGTTCAGACTTGTTGCTCGGTGTGTTCGGTGGTTTCGTCGCTGCGCTGCAAGGCCACCTGGCGGATCGACAGGCGCACCTCGGCCGACAGCACGCGCTTGGCGGCGCCTTCGGCCAGCTCGCTGAGTTTTTCATGGTAGCCGAGCTTGCCCGCCGCATCCGGGCGCAGCACGCCCTGTTCGATCTGGGTCTGGATGAAGTGGCGGAACAGGCTCTTGTCGAAGAACTCCGGGGCGTTCAGGCCATGCAGGATCGACAGGCGCTGGGCCATGACCACGCACAGGTCTTCCAGCTCTTCGGCGCTGAGGGTGTGCTGGCCGCTGTTGAGCAGCAGCGCGGTGGCCATGTAGAAGCGCTGCAGGGTCTGGGTGATGGCCCGCGCCAGCAGGGTCAGCAGCACGAACTGGCGCGAACTCGGGGCCGGGCGCAGGTACACGCCGTTCTCGAAACGCAGCAGGCCCTGTTCGACGAATGCCTCCAGCCACTGGTCGATCACCCCGTCGAGCTCCTGGGCATCCCAGCGGATGAACAGCTCCGACTGCAGATACGGGTACAGCGCGTGGGTGTAGCGGCCGATCAGTTCGCGGCTGATGCGCGAGCTGCTCTGGAAGAAGCTCGCCAGCAGCGCCGGCAGGGCGAAGATGTGCAGTACGTTGTTGCGGTAGTAGGTCATCAGTACCGCGTTGTTTTCATCCAGGTACAGGATGCGCCCCAGCGCGTCCTGCTGCTCGGCCAGCAGGTCCATGCCGCGCACGTGGCCGATCAGCGCCAGGCCGTCGCCTTCGGGCAGGGTGGTATGGGCCGAGTAGGGCACCTGGCGCAGCAGCGCCAGGTACAGGTCCAGTACCCGCGCCAGGGCGCGTTCGTCCAGGGCCAGGCGGCTGGTGGACAGCAGCGCCAGGGCCACCAGGTTGACCGGGTTGATCGCGGCGGCCTCGTTCAGGTGCTGCGCGACCTTCTCGCCCAGGCGCGAGGTGGTTTCGTTGAGCCAGGCCGGGCGGAACTGCGGGCTGTGGTCCTGTTCGCGCCAGCCTGGTTGCTGCTGGTCGAGGAAGCTGGCCAGGCGGATCGGCTCGCCGAAGTTCACGGCCACCTGGCCGAAGCGCTGCTTGAGCGCGCCGATGACCTTGAAGATGTCGAAGATCGATTCCTTCTTCTTGCTCGCCCCGCGCAGCTCGCCCAGGTAGGTGCGGCCTTCGAGCACGCGCTCGTAGCCGATGTACACCGGCACGAACACGATCGGGGTGCGCGAGGAACGCAGAAAACTGCGCAGGGTGATCGCCAGCATACCGGTCTTGGGCTGCAGCATGCGCCCGGTGCGCGAGCGCCCGCCCTCGACGAAGTACTCCACCGGGAAGCCCTTGGTGAACAGGGTGTGCAGGTACTCGTTGAACACCGCGGTGTACAGCGGGTTGCCCTTGAAGGTGCGGCGCATGAAGAACGCACCGCCGCGGCGCAGCAGGCTGCCGATCACCGGCATGTTGAGGTTGATGCCGGCGGCGATGTGCGGCGGCGTCAGGCCGTTGCGAAACAGCAGGTACGACAGCAGCAGGTAGTCGATGTGGCTGCGATGGCAGGGCACGTAGATCACCTCGTGCCCCGGCGCGATGCCTTGCACCTGTTCGATATGGTTGACCTTGATGCCGTCGTAGATCTTGTTCCAGAACCAGCTCAGCACCACTTCGAGGAAGCGGATGGCGGTGTAGGTGTAGTCCGAGGCGATCTCGTTGCCATAGCGCAGGGCCTGGGCCTCGGCCTTGGCCAGCGGGATGTTCTCGCGCTGGGCCTCGTCGCTGATGGCCTGGCGTACCAGCGGGTCGTGGATCAGGCCCTTGACCAGGTTGCGCCGGTGCGAGATGTCGGGGCCGATGACGGCGGTCTTGAGGTTGCGAAAATGCACCCGCAGCAGGCGCTGGGCCATGCGCACGGTGCGCTCGTGGCCCTTGTTGTGCTCGACCAGCTCACGCAGATGGATCGGCGCGGAAAACTGCACGCGGGTCTTGCGCCCCAGGATCAGCACGGTAAGCAGCCGGCGCAGGCGCCCGGTGACGGCCCAGCTGTCGGCGAACAGCAGCTTCCACGGGCTCGATTCGCTGGCCGGCGACTGGCCCCAGAACACGCTGACCGGAATGATCTGCGCGTCCTGTTCGGCGTGCTGGCTGACCAGGTTGACCAGGCGCGTCAGCGTCGGCGGTGCGCCGCGCTTGTCGTGGCGGCCCAGCCAGTCGGGTTCGGGGGTCAGGTAGAAGAACGCCGCCGGCTCCATCACCGGGCCTACCGCCACGGGCAGCACCGGGCGCGGAAGCCCGGCTTTGGTGCATTCGCGGTCGAGCACGGCCAGATCGGTGAGCGCGGGTGATTGCAGCACGTAGAACACCGGACGGCTGCGGTCCAGGTTCAGCGAGAAGGATGACTGGTTGATGGTTTCGGAGCGCACCCACAGGTACAGCAGTCGGCGCAGGGCGCCGAAGATCAGGCGGCGCAAGGGGGAACGGGTCATTCGGTAGGTGCCCTGGGTAATGGGATTCGAGCAGATGCTCGGTAGGTTAGTGTGCCGTATCCGCGCAAGTTCAGCAAAAAGCGCCCCGGTCATGAAAATTGTTGAATGGCTGCGTTATAGTCGGTCCGCCACTTGCAGGACAAATCCGCAAGCGGCGTAGGTGGGGCCTGGTGAGGCCCTGCCGACAAGGCGATTCCAAAATAAAAATCCGGAGTAGTTCAGATGTCGTCTCGTGAGACTGGAAGTGTGAAGTGGTTCAATGACGCCAAGGGATATGGCTTCATTCAGCGTGAGGGCGGTGCGGATGTGTTCGTGCATTACCGCGCGATCCGCGGTGAAGGGCATCGCACCCTGCTGGAAGGGCAACAGGTCGAGTACAACCTGACCCAGGGCCAGAAAGGCCTGCAGGCCGAAGACGTAGTGGGGCTGTAAAGCGGCAGGCGCCAGCCTTGCTGGCGATGGGCTGCGCAGCAGCCCCTTGGCCCGGCGATGCCGGGCTTCGCCAGCAAGGCTGGCGCCTAAGCAGAGCCGGTCAACGGCTCAACTGGTACGCCAGGTGATCTCTTCCTCGCCATCGGCGCTGATGCGGATCCAGCGGTCGGCGTCTTCTTCACCTTCCTCTTCCACCCAGCTACCCGGCGCGCAGCGCACTTCGACATTGAGGGCGGCGAATGCGGCGCGGGCGCAGGCGATGTCGTCCTCCCACGGGGTCTGGTCGCTTTCCAGGTACAGGCTGTTCCATTTGCCCACAGCCTTGGGCAGCCAGGTAACAGGTACGTTACCGGCCTTGCACTTGTAGGTCTGGCCCTTCTGCTGCCAGTCGCTGCACGGGCCGAGGGCCTGGCCCAGCCAGGCGGCGATCTGCTTGTGATCGACGTCGGCGTCCTTCAGGTAAATCTCGATATCGGGTTGGCGCATGGGGCTCTCCGGGTGCGGCTCAGTCTTGGCGCACAAAGTAATCGTAACGCATCGATACCGTCACCTCTAAGGGCTCGGGGTGATCGATGACGGCCGCGCGTCTTTCTGCGCTGGCGCGCCAGCCATGGGGGGTCATGGCCAGCAGGTTGGCGCGGTCGGCCGGCGCCGCCAGGCTCAGGCGAAACTCCAGCACTTCGCCGTGGGCGTGGTGCATGCCCTCGGGCACCAGGGCCAGGTGCTTGTCGTCGGCATAGTCGCGCACTTCATCGTACAGCCGTTCGCGCAGCTCCATCAGGTGGCCGCGGGTGGGGCCGACGCGCATCAGGCCGCCGCCGGGGCTGAGCAGGCGCCTGGCTTCCTGCCAGTCCAGCGGGCTGAACACGCTGGCCAGGAACTGGCAGCTGGCATCGGCCAGTGGCACCCGGGCCATGCTCGCCACCAGCCAGGTGAGTGCCGGGTTGCGCCGGCACGCACGCTTGACCGCCTCGCGGGAGATGTCCAGGGCATAGCCGTCGGCCTGGGGCAGGGCGTCGGCCAGTTGCGCGGTGTAGTAGCCTTCGCCGCAGCCGATGTCCAGCCAGCGCGCAGGCGCGCGCTCGGCTGCAAGCTGGGCCAGGCGCCGTGCCACCGGGGCGTAGTGCCCGGCATTGAGGAAGTCGCGACGTGCCTCGACCATGGCCTGGTTGTCGCCAGGGTCACGGCTGTTCTTGTGCTGCACCGGCAACAGGTTCAGGTAGCCCTGGCGCGCCCGGTCGAAGCGGTGCCCGGCAGGGCAGCCGACACCGTTGTCCAGGGCGCCGAGCGCGGCGCTGCAGATGGGGCAGATGAGCATCAGACGAGCAACCGGGTCAGGGTCTGGTAGTAGATCTCGGTCAGCACGTCCAGGTCGCTGGCCAGGACCCGCTCGTTGACCTGGTGAATGGTGGCGTTGACCGGGCCCAGTTCGACCACCTGGGTGCCCAGGGTAGCGATGAAGCGCCCGTCGGAGGTGCCGCCGCTGGTGGAGGCCTGGGTGTCGCGGCCGGTCACGGCCTTGATGCTGGCCGACACCGCGTCGAGCAGGTCGCCCGGTTCGGTGAGGAACGGCAGGCCCGACAGCGCCCAGTCCACCTGCCAGTCCAGGCCGTGCTTGTCGAGGATCGCCGCCACGCGGGCCTGCAGCCCTTCGACGGTCGACTCGGTGGAGAAACGGAAGTTGAACAGTGCGGTCAGCTCGCCTGGCACCACGTTGGTGGCGCCGGTCCCCGAGTTGAGGTTGGAGATCTGGAAGCTGGTGGGGGGAAAGAAATCGTTGCCCTCGTCCCAGTGCTCGGCGGCCAGTTCGGCCAAGGCCGGGGCGGCCAGGTGGATCGGGTTCTTCGCCAGGTGCGGGTAGGCCACGTGGCCCTGCACGCCACGCACGGTGAGCCTGGCGCCAAGCGAGCCGCGACGGCCGTTCTTGACCACGTCACCGACCAGGGTGGTGCTCGACGGCTCGCCGACGATGCACCAGTCCAGGCGTTCGTTGCGCGCCGCCAGGCGTTCGACCACGGCCTTGGTGCCGTGATGGGCCGGGCCTTCCTCGTCGCTGGTGATCAGGTAGGCGACCTTGCCCTTGTGGTTCGGGTAGTCGGCGACGAAGCGCTCGGTGGCCACGATCATGGCGGCCAGGCTGCCCTTCATGTCGGCCGCGCCACGCCCGCAGAGCATGCCGTCGGCGTCGATCAGGGCGTCGAACGGGTCGTTGGCCCAGGCCTGCACCGGGCCGGTGGGCACCACGTCGGTGTGGCCGGCGAAGCACAGTACCGGGCCGTCGTCGCTGCCGTGGGTGGCCCAGAAATTGTCGACGTCTTCGATGCGCATCGGTTCGAGCATGAAGCCGGCATCGCCCAGGCGCTGCATCATCTGTTTCTGGCAGTCGAAGTCCAGCGGGGTCACCGAGGGACGACGGATCAGGTCGCAGGCCAGTTCAAGGGTAGGCGAGAGGTCGGCTGGGGCCGTCATGAAGGACTCCGGGGTGCAAGGCTGGGGCAAAAAGAAGGGGCGTTATCTTATAGCAAAAGTGCGGGGAAGGGACTGTGGATCTGTGCTGTCTGTGCGGGCCTATCGCGGGTCAAGCCCGCTCCCACAAGGTACTGCGCAATCCCTGTGGGAGCGGGCTTGACCCGCGATGGCGGTTTATCAGGCGGCAGGTGCGGGCTGCGTGACATCCGCAGGCTTGGGCAGCGACGACAGCATGGCCATGATCAGCGCCGCCAGGTACGGCAGCGACTGCACCAGCAGCATGGTCACCCAGAAGCGCATGTCGTTGCTCGGCAGGCCCTGCACCAGGTAGATGCCCAGCGCCGCGCCCCACAGCAGCAGCATGATGAACAGCTCCTCGCGGGCCTCTGCCAGTGCCACCAGCAGCCCGTGGCTGTCGGCGTTCTTCGGCGTGCGGAAGAACGGAATGCTGCTGGTGAAGAACCCGTACAGCACCGCCTTGGCAATGGTGTGCGACAACGCCAGCCCTGCCAGCGCCGCCGAGAATGCGTCCTTGAGGTTGACCCCTACCGCGCGGCGGTACAGGAACACGATCTTGCCCACCTTGAACACGAACAGCGCCAGCGGCGGGATCGCGAAGATCAGCAGCGGCGGGTCGACCCGCTGCGGCACGATGATCATGGCCGCCGACCACAGCAGCGCACCCACGGTGAAGAAGATGTTCATGCCGTCGGCGATCCACGGCAGCCAGCCGGCCAGGAAGTGGTAGCGCTGGCCGCGGGTCAGCTGGGTGTCCTTGCCGCGCAGCAGGCTGGAGGTGTGGCGCTTGATGATCTGGATCGCGCCGTAGGCCCAGCGAAAGCGCTGCTTCTTGAAGTCGATGAAGGTGTCGGGCATCAGGCCCTTGCCGTAGCTCTCGTGGAAATACGCTGCCGAGTAACCCTTCTCGAACACGCGCAGGCCCAGTTCGGCATCTTCGCAGATGCACCAGTCGGCCCAGCCGAGCTCTTCGAGCACCGAGCGCCGGGTCATGGTCATGGTGCCGTGCTGGATGATTGCGTCACGGTCGTTGCGGGTGACCATGCCGATATGGAAGAAGCCCTTGTACTCGGCGTAGCAGAGCTTCTTGAAGGTGCTTTCGTTCTGGTCGCGGTAGTCCTGCGGCGACTGCACCACGGCGATCTTGGGGTCGGCAAAGTGCGGCACCATGTGCTTGAGCCAGTTGCGGTCGACACAATAGTCCGAGTCGATCACCGCGATCACTTCGGCGTCCTTGGCGGTGTGCGGGATCAGGTAGTTCAGCGCACCACCTTTGAAACCTGCCAGCGGTGCCACATGGAAGAACTTGAAGCGCTCGCCCAGCAGCTCGCAATGGGCCTTGAGCGGCTCCCACACGGCCGGGTCCTTGGTGTTGTTGTCGATGATCAGCACTTCGAAGTCCGGGTAGTCCAGCGCCGCGAGGGCATCGAGGGTCTGCTTGACCATCTCCGGGGGTTCGTTGTAACACGGCACATGCACCGACACCTTGGGTCGATAGGCGCTGTCGGCCTCCACCGGCAGGAACAGCCGGCGGCGCTTGTGCGTCCATACCGCCTCGGCCAGTTCATGGGCCTCGGTCAGCAGCACGATGAACACCCCCAGCGCGCCGAGCGCCAGCAGGAAACCCACGGTGAGGCTGAACCAGGTGCTGTACTGCTGGCTGTAGTCATAGCCGATCCATACCAGCACCGAGCCGCACAGGAACGCGATGAAGGTCAGGAAGGTGCGCCCGCGCTGGCGCAGCGCCGAGCCGTCGATCAGCAGCAGGGTCAGCGACAGCATCGCCAGCACCACCGAGCCCACGGCCAGCACGCGCCACTGCGGAATGGCCACCACCGGGCCCTCGAAGTTGAATTTCTGCTGGCGCGCGGCATTGAACACGCCCCAGTAGGCGCCCACCGAACCTTCGTCACTGGCTTTCCAGGGCTGGTCGTAGGCTTCGATCACGAAGTAGTTGTAGCCCTGGCGGTTGAGCAGGTTGACCAGGCTGCGCAGGTAGATGGCCTGATCCGCCTGGGTGGCGTCGGCACCGCCGCGCATGCGGCCATTGCTGGGCCAGCCGACCTCGGACAGCAGCAGCGGCTTGCGCGGGAACAGTTGCTTGAGCTCGCGGGCGCGGTCGAGCACGAACTGCTCGGCCTGGCTCACCGGGATGAATTCCCAGTAGGGCAGGATGTGCGCGGCGATCAGGTCGGCGTGCCCGGCAAGCTCGGGGTTTTCCTTCCAGATGTGCCACTGTTCGCTGGTGGTGACCGGCACCTTCACTGCGGCGCGCACGCGGTCCATGTAGTCCATCAGGGCCTGGGGGGTGACCTCTTCGCGAAACAGCGCCTCGTTGCCGACCATCACCCGCACCACGCTGCGCGAGGTGTTGGCCAACTGGATGGCGGTCTCGATTTCGCGCTCGTTGCGTTCCAGGTCGGGGCTGATCCACACACCCAGGGTCACGCGCAGGCCGAACTCCTCGGCCAGACGCGGGATCAGCGCCTGGGTGCCTTCCACCGTATAGATGCGGATGCTGTCGGTCAGCTTGCTCAGTTGCTCGAGGTCTTCGCGCAGCTCGGCTTCGGTCGGGTACTGGCCTTTTTGCGGGCTTTCGCCCAGGCGAAAAGGCGAATACGAGAAGCCGGAGATCTGCTCCGGCCAGTCGGGGGCGGACACCGGGCGGTTGATCAGTGCCCAGAACCCGGTGAATAGCGCGGCAATCGCCATGACGACCACCAGGTTGATACCAAATTTACGCGATGACATAGATATTTCGGGTTCCGAAAAGTGGAACGGGCAAGCGCCGGCGGGCACGGATCCTACGCACCAGGCAGGTAGCGTGGTATAGGAAACGGGTGCATGTAGCGCTTGGATTTTCCTCAGATGCTGAAGTTCTGAAGCCCGTACAATTGCCGTCCAAAGCAGGGTTTGCACCGGTCATTAAAGCAGGGTTGGCGCCAGGTTTACCAATTCATGGCAATCAGTGCGTCGGTTGCGGGCTGTCATCCTGCGTTGTGGGGCCTATAATGCGCGCCGGTTTTTTCAGGGGTGGGCCATGAGTACAGAAGATCCACGCTTTGCCGGTGTTGCCCGGTTGTATGGCCAGCAGGGCTTGCAGCGCCTGCGCGAGGCGCATGTGGCGATCGTCGGCATCGGCGGTGTCGGCTCGTGGGCGGCCGAGGCCATGGCCCGCAGCGGCGTTGGCGAAATTTCGCTGTTCGACCTGGATGACGTGTGCGTGAGCAACACCAATCGCCAGTTGCATGCGCTGCAGGGCAACGTGGGCAAGCCCAAGGTCGAGGTGATGGCCGAGCGCCTGCGCGCAATCAACCCGGACTGCAAGGTGCACGCGGTGGTGGACTTCGTCACCCGCGACAACCTGGCCCAGACCATCACCGACCATATCGACTGCGTGATCGACTGCATCGACAGCGTGATGGCCAAGGCTGCGCTGATTGCCTGGTGCAAGCGGCGCAAGATCCAGGTGATCTGCACCGGCGGTGCGGGCGGGCAGCTCGACCCCACGCAGATCCAGGTGGCCGATCTCAACCGCACGGTCAACGACCCGCTGGCCTCCAAGGTGCGTTCGACGCTGCGCCGCGACCACGGGTTTTCGCGCAACGTGAGCCGCAACTACGGGGTGCCGTGCGTGTTCTCCACCGAGCAGTTGCGCTATCCGCTGCCCGATGGCGGTATCTGCCTGCAGAAGAGCTTCGTCGGGGACGGCGTCAAGCTCGACTGCTCGGGCGGTTTCGGCGCGGTGATGATGGTGACGGCGACCTTCGGCATGGTCGCTGCCAGCAAGGCCGTGGAGAAACTGGTGGGTGGCAAGCGCCGCCCGGCCGATCGCGTAGCGGCTCAGGCGCCGTCGGCGAGCTGAGCCATGCGCTGCAGCACGGCGTTCAGGCCGTTGCTGCGGGACGGCGAGAGCTGTCGGCCAAGGCCCAGGGCGGTGAACCAGGCGGGCAGGTCTAGCTGCTGCAGCTGGCTGCCGGTCAAGCCGTCGGCCCGCACCAGCAGCAGCGCCAGCAGGCCGCGCAGCAGCCGCGCATCGCTGGCGGCCTTGAAGTGCCAGCGACCTTCGACCTGCTCGGCCACCAGCCACACCTGGCTTTCGCAACCGTGCACGCGGTTGGCCTCGCACTGCTGCGTCGCATCCAGGGGGGGCAGGCGCTCGCCCCATTGCATCAGCAGGCGGGCGCGCTGCTCCCAGCCGGCAGCCTGTTCGAATACATCCAGCGCCTCGCGGGCGGCGTCGGGCAGGCTCATCGCAGCAGCTCCAGGGCCTGGTCCAGGGCGCTGAAGAAGCGCTTCAGGTCGTGGGAATCGTTGTACAGCGCCAGCGACACGCGGATCGCGCCGTCCAGGCCCAGGCTGTTGACCAGCGGCATGGCGCAGTGATGACCGGCGCGCACGGCGATGCCCTGTTCGGTCAGCAGGTGCGCAAGGTCGGCATTGTGCACGCCCTCGACCACGAAGCTGGCCAGGGCCAGTTGCGGCGCGCCCAGTATCCGCACCCCTTCACGATCGTTGAGGCCGCGCAGCAGATGGCGGTGCAGGGCGGCTTCATGTTCGACCACGCTGGTGGCGTCGAGGCTGGCCAGGTAATCCAGGCTGGCACCCAGCCCGATCACGCTGGCGATCGGCGGCGTGCCGGCCTCGAAACCCAGCGGGGCGGGGCGAAAGCTCGACTGCTGGTAGCCGGCCAGTTGCACCATCTCGCCGCCGAACTGCCAGTGACGCAGCAGGCCCAACGCCTCGCGGCGGCCATAGAGCACGCCAAGGCCGTCCGGGCCATACAGCTTGTGACTGGAAAACACATAGAAGTCGCAGCCCAGTTGCTGTACATCGTGACGCCCGTGCACCACGCCCTGGGCGCCATCGACCACGCTGAGGGCGCCCTGGGCGCGGGCGTGGTCGAGCAACGGTTGCAGCGGCTGCCAGGTGCCGAGCACATTCGACAACTGGCTCACCGCCAGCACACGGGTCCGCGGGCCGATCAGTTGCAGGGCCGCCTCCAGGTCGATATGCCCGTTGGCGTCGAGCGGCAGGATCACCAGCCTGAGGCCGCGGCGCTGGGCCAACTGCTGCCAGGGCAGCAGGTTGGCGTGGTGCTCCAGGGCGCTGACGGCGATCTCGTCGCCCGCCTCCAGGCGCCATTCCAGGCCATAGGCCAGCAGGTTGAGCGCCGAGGTGGCGCCATGGGTGAACACGATCTGCTGCGCATCGGCGGCATTGAGCCAGGCGGCGACTTTTTCGCGGCTGGCCTCGAAGGCCTGGGTGGCAAGTGCGCCGGGCAGGTGCTGGGCCCTGTGCACGTTGGCCGCACCTTGGGTGTAGTAGTGGCTCAGGGCGTCGAGCAGGTGCTGGGGTTTCTGCGTGGTGGCAGCGCTGTCCAGGTAGGTCTGGTGCTGGCGTTGCAGGGCGGCGATGGCAGGGAAGTCTGCGCGCCAGGGAGAGGGCTGGAACATGATGTGTAGGGCCTGATATCGGGTCTGGCAGAGGGCCAGACCCGATCGTACCACTTAGTTGTGGGCGTGCAGCGCTTCGTTCAGCTCGATGGCCGACTTGTGGGTCTTGCACTCGACCGCGCCGTTTAGCGAATTGCGGCGGAACAGCAGGTCGGTCTGGCCAGCCAGGTCGCGGGCCTTGACCACCTTGACCAGCTCGTTGTTTTCGTCGAGCAGGTTCACCTTGGTGCCGGCGGTGATGTACAGGCCGGCTTCGACGGTGTTGCGGTCGCCCAGCGGGATGCCGATACCGGCGTTGGCGCCGATCAGGCAGCCTTCGCCGACCTTGATGACGATGTTGCCGCCGCCCGACAGGGTGCCCATGGTGGAGCAGCCGCCGCCCAGGTCCGAACCCTTGCCGACGAACACGCCCGCCGAAACGCGGCCTTCGATCATGCCCGGGCCTTCGGTGCCGGCGTTAAAGTTGACGAAGCCTTCGTGCATGATGGTGGTGCCTTCGCCGATATAGGCACCCAGGCGCACGCGGGCGCTGTCGGCGATACGCACGCCGCTCGGCACCACGTAGTCGGTCATTTTCGGGAACTTGTCGACCGAGAACACTTCCAGCAGCTCGCCCTTGAGGCGGGCTTCGAGTTGCTGCTCGGCCAGTTCGGCCAGGTCGATGGCGCCCTGGCTGGTCCAGGCCACGTTCGGCAGCAGCGGGAAGATGCCGGCCAGGCTCAGGCCGTGGGGCTTGACCAGGCGGTGCGACAGCAGGTGCAGCTTGAGGTAGGCCTCAGGGGTGGAGCTCAGGGTGGCGTCTTCGGCCAGCAGCGTGGCCACCAGCGGCTTGTTGCTTTCGGCCAGGCGGGTCAGCAGTGCAGCCTGGGCGGCGTCGACGCCCTTGACGGCCTCGGCCAGTTGCGCGGCCTGGGCGTTGCTGAACGCGATGGCCTGGTTGCCGCCTTCATAGCCCAGGATCGGGGCGACGGCTGCGACCAGCTCGGCGCTCGGGGCGAGCAGTGGCTGCGCGTAGAAGACTTCCAGCCAGGCGCCTTGACGGTTTTGAGTGCCGACGCCGAAGGCCAGGCTGAACAGTGAAGTGGACATGCGGTTACCTCTTGCGAAATTGAGTGAAGGCGTCGCGGTTCAGCGCAGGGCTGCCGCGTACAGGTCCGGTTTGAAACCGACCAGGGTCTTGCCGCCCAGGTCGAGCACCGGGCGCTTGATCATCGAGGGTTGTGCCAGCATCAGCTCGACGGCCTTGGCCTGGTCGAGGTCGGCCTTCTGCGCGTCATCGAGCTTGCGGAAGGTGGTGCCTGCGCGGTTGAGTACCACCTGCCAGCCGTGCTCGTCGCACCAGCGGTTCAGGTGGTCCCGGTCTATACCCTGGGTCTTGTAGTCGTGAAAGTCGTACTGGATGTGGTGTTCTTCAAGCCAGGTACGGGCTTTCTTCATCGTGTCACAGGCTTTGATGCCGAAGAGAATATAAGCCATTGAACGTTAAGGGCGCGCGGGTGTTCCCGCAGCCGCCCCGAAACTCCTCGAAGAATGGGTGGGCTGGATTATGCGACAACATCGGGCAGGGCGCCACGGCTGGCGCCGCCCAGTTGCCGCGCCTGAATGAACTGCACCCCGGCAGCCTGCATCTGTGCCATCGCCGCCGCGCAGGAGCCTGCGGTATCGATGGCGCGGCAGGCGTCCAGCACCACATAGGTGGCGAACCCTTCGCGGCGTGCGTGCAGTGCCGTCCAGGCCACGCAGAAGTCCAGGGCCAGGCCGCACAGGAACAGCGTGTCGATGCCGCACTCGCGCAGGTTGCCGGCCAGGCCGGTGGGGGTGGTCTGGTCGGCTTCGGTGAACGCCGAGTAGCTGTCGACCTGGCGGTTGCCGCCCTTGCGCACGATCAGCTGTGCGTGGGCAATGTTCAGGTCCGGGTGAAACTGTGCGCCGGGGCTCCCTTGAATGCAGTGGTCGGGCCAGAGTGTCTGCGGCCCGTATGACAGTTCGATGACCTCGAACGGATTCTTGCCCGGGTGGCTCGAGGCGAACGAGGCGTGCCCGGCCGGGTGCCAGTCCTGGGCCAGCACCACGCGCTCGAACTGGCGGCCGAGCTGGTTGACCAGCGGCACGATCTCGTCGCCACCGGGCACCGCCAGGGCGCCGCCGGGGATGAAATCGTTTTGCACATCGATGACCAGCAGCGCACGGTTGGGGCTATCGTGGGTCAATAGGGTCGACGCGGGGGTGATCATGCGAGGCTCCTCTTTTGTAGCATTGTGTTACAGATTGCCGGCGGGTCTGCGACTTAGGTGGAGCGGTTGTGTTCATGCAGATCCCGGTAACATGTTGTTTCAATGGCATAACCCTGGCCGTTGAGCGTATTTGAAACTGAACAGGAAAAACACGCCGTATGCAGTCAGCCTATACCGTTCTCATCCTGCTGATGCTGGTCAGTGTCTCGAAACTGGTGGGGCGATTGATCCCGCTGCCACTGCCGCTGGTGCAGATTGGTGCCGGTGCGCTGTTGGCCTGGCCGACCCTGGGCCTGCACGTGGCCCTGGACCCTGAGCTGTTTCTGTTCCTGTTCTTGCCCCCGTTGCTGTTCTCCGATGGCTGGCGCATGCCCAAGCGCGAGTTCTGGCGCCTGCGCGGGCCGATCCTGACCCTGGCGGTGGGGCTGGTGCTGTTCACGGTGGTGGGGGCCGGCTATTTCATCCACTGGATCCTGCCGAGCATACCGCTGCCGGTGGCCTTTGCCCTGGCCGCCGTGCTGTCGCCCACCGACGCGGTGGCGGTGTCGGCAATCAGCCAGAATCGCCTGCCGACCCCGTTGATGCACATGCTGCAGGGCGAGGCGCTGATGAACGATGCCTCGGGCCTGGTGACGTTCAAGTTTGCGCTGGTGGCGGCGATCACCGGGGTATTCTCGCTGGCCGAGGCCAGTGTGACCTTCGTGCTGGTGGCCGTGGGTGGCCTGGCCATCGGCGTGGCGCTGAGCTGGTTGGTGGGGCGCCTGCGGGTGTGGATGATCGCGCGCGGCTGGGACGACCCGGCCACCCACGTGGTGTTCATGCTGTTGCTGCCGTTCGCCGCCTATGTACTGGCCGAGCGCCTGGGCGCCTCGGGCATTCTCTCGGCGGTGGCGGCGGGCATGATGCAGAGCTGGCTTGACCTGCTGCCGCGCCAGACCAGCACGCGCCTGCTCAACCGCAGTGTGTGGTCGCTGCTGGAGTTCGCCTTCAACGGCCTGATCTTCCTGCTGCTGGGCCTGCAACTGCCCGATATCGCCAAGGCGGTGACCAGCCATGAGGCATCGCTGTGGCCAACCCTGCTGTACCGCTGCCTGGATGTGGTGGCGATCTTCCTGGTGTTGCTGGCGCTGCGGTTCATCTGGGTGCAGAGCATCTGGCGCCTGATCGGGGTGATCCGGCGCTGGCGCGGCAAGGAAGACCTGGTGCTGGTGCCCAACGCACGTTCGTGCTGGCTGCTGACCGTGGGCGGCGTGCGCGGGGCGGTGACCCTGGCGGGCGTGATGTCGGTGCCGCTGCTGATCGGCGCGGGCAAGGCGTTCCCCGAACGCGACCTGCTGATCTTCATTGCCGCAGGGGTGATTCTGCTGTCGCTGGTATCGGCCTGCATTGCCTTGCCGTTGCTGCTGCGCGGGGTGGAGAAGAGCCCCGACGATACCCTGCGCCAGGAGGCGCGCGAGGCCTGGCGGCGCACCGCCGAGGCGGCGATCCATGCGTTGGAGGCCGAGGAGCTGGTGGAGCCCGGCGCGCCCCAGGATGCTTCCCAGGCCGCACTGGCCGCCGAGTTGAAGGCGCGCCTGATGGCCGAGTACCGGCAGCAACTGGACGTGTTCAACGACAGTGCCGAGGCCCAGGCGCTGGCCGCGCAGATGGATCAGCTGGAGCGACGCCTGCGTCTGCGGGCGCTGCGGGCGCAGCGTCTGGAGCTGTACAGCCTGCACCGCCAGCACCAGATCGGTGATGACGTGGTGCGCCAGGTGCTGGGTGAGCTGGACATGAGCGAGGCCAACCTGGGGCCGGTCAAGTGAAGTGCTCGGGGTCGCATGGCGGCCCCGCGCTGAGGGTCAGTCGTGCGGGTAGGCCAGGCGCATGAACTCGCAGTCCTTTTCGGAGAGTTTGTTGTTGATACCGCACTCCCAATCGCCGAGGGTGAACTTCTGCTCGACTGGGTAGTGCATGACCGAACGGATGTCATAGTCGGTCTTTATGAGCCCGGTGTTTTCGCGCTTGTCCAGAAAGTTGCTGCGCACGTCCTCCTCGGTGGTACCCCACTCGGCCATGTAGGTGCTGATGACCTTGGCTTCGTCCCAGGGAATGCTGGCATCGGGGTGCAAGTGCTCGTGGTCGGCACCAAACACATGACCGAATTCGTGCAGGGCGTTGAACTGGTACAGCTTGTGCTCGCTGGTCAGGCCCAGGCTCACATTCGGCCGGTCAGTGTATTCAGGGCTCAGGGCATCGGTGCCGCATGCCGCCCAGCTGTAATAGGCCTTGGGATTGGTTGCCACCCGCAGGTCGGCCTGCATGTCGTCGTCATCCACCAGCTCCAGGTGCAGGTTGGCGCCTGACAGCTCGATCCATTGGCGAGCCATGGCATGGTAGTCCGACTTCAGTGAGGGGTTTTTGACGTTGAGAAACGAAAGGGTCAGCGTGCGTCCAGGCATCCAGAGCTTGCCTGTTGCGCCCAGCGAGCGCTTGCGACGGCCTCCACTGCCGGTGCTGCCGGAGTTGCGAGGGTTTTCGGTGATTGCCAGCTCGTAGGACGCCTGGGGGGCGATGGCGAGGGCAGGGCGGGGCAGGTAGGGGCTGAGCATGATGGAACTCCTGTGGTTGGAGCATGGAGTCTGCGCACGTGGCAATACGTGCTGGCGGTAGTTATGTACTCAGGCCGCCCGGGGGGCGCACGCTGGAGCGAATGTCCCGCCCGCTCTCAGGCTGGGCGGGACCCACTTCACCGGTGTACCGGGGTGAAGGGGTAGGCCTTGCCCGCCAGCGCCTTGTCGCCGTCACTGAGCTGCGCCGAGCCGGTGAAGGCCACATTGTTCAGGGTGAAGGTGGCCGGAATCGGGTAGTGCATGACCGAACCCGGGTCGTAGGCGTTGTGCAATGCCTGCGTGCGTTCGATCCTGTTGAGGAAGTTTTCAGCAATCTCTTCCATGGGCATGCCGACCTTTTCGGCGTATTCCAGCAGCTTGACCAGGTTCCACTGGATGTCCGCATCCGGGTGCTGATGCTCATGGTCCAGGCCCAGCGCGTGCCCGAACTCATGCAGCACGCTGCGCTGGAACTGCTCATCGCCAGGCCAGTCGCTGAGGGTCATGGTGCTGTCTTTACGGAGCAAGGCGTCGGTACCGACCAGTGAATGGTTGATCCCTGTGCCGCTTGGCTTCATCTCGATCCTGATCTGTGCCTCGGCCCAGTCGGCGGTGCGCTGGAACTTGAGGTTGGCGTACGCCAGCCATTGGCAGGCAACCTCGAAGATGCTCTGTTGCGTCTGTTCCGGTACGTCGGCCGCGAAGGCGATGAGCAGGGTGCGGCCCGGCGCCCACAGGCGGCTGTGGTAGGCAACGCCGCGTTTCTGACGACCCGAGCGCGAGGGCTGCGGGGCGTTGAGCGGGTTTTCTTTCAGGGCAGTTTCGTAGGATTGCTGCTGATCGGCCACCTGGGTGACCTTGCACAAGGTTGGTATGTCCATGCTGGAGCTCCTGTTGAGTGGAGCTCCATGATTGGCGGGCCGACCGGGCCTTGGGCGTTACTTATCTATCGGTCGGCCGACCAGGCGTACCGGCTCAGCCTTCGACGAATGCGCGGATGCGCTGGGCCGCCTCGACACATTCGGCCAGCGGGGCCACCAGCGCCAGGCGCACGCGTCCGGCCCCCGGATTGAAGCCCTCCACCTCGCGAGACAGGTACGAGCCCGGCACCACGGTCACGTGCTGCTGTTCGAACAGGTCGCGGCAGAACTGCGCGTCATCGCCGGGGACCTTCGGCCACAGGTAGAAACCGCCGTCGGGCTTCTGTACATCCATTACCGGGGCCAGCACCTGCAGCACGGCGTCGAACTTCTCGCGATACAGGTCGCGGTTCTCCAGGACATGCGCCTCGTCGTTCCAGGCGGCGATGCTCGCCAGCTGGGTCTGTACCGGCATCGCGCAACCGTGATAGGTGCGGTAGAGCAAAAAGGCCTTGAGAATCTCGGCATCGCCGGCCACGAAGCCCGAACGCAGGCCTGGCAGGTTGGAGCGCTTGGACAGGCTGTGGAACACCACGCAGCGCTTGAAGTCGCTGCGGCCAAGTTCCACGCAGGCGCTGAGCAGGCCGGGTGGCGGGGCCTGCTCGTCGAAGTACAGCTCGCTGTAGCACTCGTCGGCGGCGATCACGAAGTCGTGCTCGTCGGCCAGTGCGATGAGTTTTTTCAGGGTGTCCAGCGGCACCAGTGCGCCGGTCGGGTTGCCTGGCGAGCACAGGAAAAGGATCTGGCAACGCTGCCAGATCTCGGCTGGCACCGCGTCGAAGTCCGGGTTGAAGCCGTTGCTGTCCAGGCACGGCAGGTAGTGCGGCTGGGCGCCGGCGAGCAACGCGGCACCTTCGTAGATCTGGTAGAACGGGTTGGGGCTGACGATCAGCGCGTCCTCACCACGGCTGACCACCGCCTGGGTGAAGGCGAACAGCGCCTCGCGGGTGCCGTTGACGGGCAGCACGTGCTGTGCGGCATTCAGCCAGCCGGCCGGTACACCGAAGCGGCGCTCGCACCAGTGCACGATGCTTTCGCGTAGCGCGGGCAGGCCCAGGGTGGTGGGGTACACCGCCATCTTGTCGAGGTTGTCGGCCAGCGCCTTGGCCACGAATGCCGGCGAGGCGTGCTTGGGCTCGCCGATCGACAGGGCGATGGCGCGCTTGTCTGCGGCCGGCGTCACGCCATCGAGCAGGGCACGCAGTTTCTCGAACGGGTAGGGCTGAAGCTGGTTCAAAGCGTTGTTCATTGGCGCTGGGTCTCGTCAATCGGTCAAAGGGTGAGGCGGGTCATCTCGACGCCGGTGGCCTGGTCGACGCGCAGCTGCTCGACGATCTCGGCCTGCAGGCGGCGGCACAGTTCAGGGTCGGACAGCGGCTGGTTGTCGGCGTCGGTGATGAAGAACACGTCTTCCACCCGCTCGCCCAGGGTGGCGATCTTGGCGTTCTGCAACGACAGGTCGAACTCCAGGAAGATCTTGCCGATGCGTGCCAGCAGGCCCGGGCGGTCCGGGGCGCTGAGCTCGAGGATGGTCACCGGGCGCTGGGCATCGTTGAGGATGGTCACCTGGGGCGCGAAGGTGAAGTGCTTGAGCTGGCGCGGTACCCGACGCTGGATGATGGTGGGGTAGTCGTCGGGGTTGCGCAGGGCTTCGGTGAGGCCTTCACGGATTTCCTTGACGCGCTGCGGGTTGTCGCCGATCGAGCCGCCGTCGTTGTCGAGCACGATGTAGGTGTCGAGGGTGAACTGGCTGCTGGAGGTGATGATGCGTGCGTCGTGGATGTTCAGGTTGAGCTGGTCCATCGCGGCCACGGTCACGGCGAAGAAGTCGTGCTGGTCGGGGGCATAGATGAAGATCTGCGTACCGCCCTCGAACTCGCGTTGGGTGGTCTCCTTGATCAGCACCAGCGGGCCGCCGTCGGCCGGCTGCTGCAGGATCGCGTCGGAGTGCCAGGCCACGTCCGCGGCGGTGTGGCGCAGGAAGTAGTCATCGCCCAGTTGCGACCACAGTTGTTCGACGTCGTCCGGGTCGGTGCCTTCGCGTACCAGGATGTCCAGAGCTGCGCTCTGGGTCTGGCGGATCTGCTCTTCGCGTTCCAGCGGGTTTTCCAGGCCGCGGCGCAGGGCCCGCTTGGTTTCGGTGTAGAGCTGGCGCAGCAGGCTGGCGCGCCAGGAGTTCCACAGGCTCGGGTTGGTGGCGTTGATGTCGGCCACGGTGAGCACATAGAGGTAGTCCAGGTGCACCAGGTCGCCGACCAGCTGGGCGAAGTCGTGGATCACCTGCGGGTCGGAGAGGTCCTTGCGCTGGGCAGTGGTCGACATCACCAGGTGGTTCTGCACCAGCCACACGATCAACCGGCTGTCCCAGGCGGGCAACTGGTGGCGGCTGCAGAATGCCTGGGCGTCCACCGCACCGATCTCGGAATGGTCGCCCTGACGCCCCTTGCCGATGTCGTGGTACAGGCCGGCGAGGTAGATCAGCTCGGGCTTGGGCAGGCGCCCCATGAGCTTGCTGGCCAGCGGGAATTTCTCGGACACGGGGGTGTACTGCAGTTTGCGCAGGTGCTTGATCAGGTTCAGGGTGTGCGCATCGACCGTATAGATGTGGAACAGGTCGTGCTGCATCTGCCCCACGATCAGGCCGAACTCGGGCAGGTAGCGCCCCAGGATGCCGTAGCGGTTCATGCGGCGCAGGTTGCGGTGGATGCCGATCTCGCACTTGAACAGCTCGATGAACAGGCTGGTGTTGCGGATATCGTTGCGGAACTCGTCGTCGATCAGGTGCCGGTGCTCGCGCAGCAGGCGGATGGTGTCGGCACGCACGCCCTTGATTTCGGGGTGCTGGGCCATTAGCACGAAGATCTCGAGCATGGCGAACGGGGTGCGCTTGAACACGTTGCTGCGCACCGCCTCGATGTAGCCGTCATGCAGCTGGAAGCGCGGGTTCAGCGGCTGGGTGCTGCTGGCGCTGTCATCGGCGAGGATGACTTCCTCGAAGTGCTGGATGATCAGGTCGCTGAGCTCGGCGATGCTCATCACCACCCGGTAGTACTGTTGCATGAACTGTTCGATGGCGCGCTTGGGGTTGTCGTCGGTAAAGCCCAGCAACGCGGCGATGCTGCGCTGGTGGTCGAACAGCAGGCGGTCTTCGGCGCGCCCGGCGAGCATGTGCAGGGCGTAGCGCACCTTCCACAGAAACTCCTGGGACGAGGCCAGCAGGTTGTTCTCGCTCTCCAGCAGGAAGCCTTCGCCGGCCAGCGCATGCAGGTTGAGCGTGCCGTACTGGCGGCGCGCTACCCAGAGCACGGTCTGGATGTCGCGCAGGCCGCCGGGGGAGCCCTTGACGTTGGGTTCCAGGTTGTACTCGGTGTCGTTGTACTTGTGGTGGCGCGCCTTCTGCTCGGCGCGCTTGGCCAGGAAGAATTCCTTGCTCGGCCACATGTGCGCCGTGCTGGTGACCTCGAGCATGCGCTGGCGCAGGTGTTCGGGGCCGCAGATGGTGCGGCTTTCCATCAGGTTGGTGACCACCGTGAGGTCGGCGCGCGCCTGTTCGGCGCATTCGTCCACCGAGCGCACGCTCTGGCCGACTTCCAGGCCGATGTCCCAGAGCAGGGTGAGAAAGCGCTCGATCGAGTCGCGAAACACCTCGTGGTCGGCGTCATCGAGCAGGATCAGCAGGTCGATGTCGGAGTAGGGGTGCAGCTCGCCGCGCCCGTAGCCGCCGGTGGCGATCAGGGCGATGTCGGCGGCTTCGCTCCAGCTGAACTGGTTCCATGCCTGTTGCAGGATGTTGTCGACGAACCAGGCGCGGTCCTCGATCAGTCGGCGGATCTCGCGGCCGCTGCGAAAGCGCCCGTCGAGCACCTCGCCGGCCTGGCGGATGGCTTTCTTGAAGGCCGCTATGGGGCTGGCCTTGAGGGCCAGTTCCGCCTGGAACTGGCCGCGGTCGAACAGCTCGGGGTCCACCTGGGGCATCGATGACGTTCCTGTGAGGGTCAGGCCGAAGTGCGCGGGATCGTGTCGTCCTTGCGCAGGGTGAAGATCTCGTAGCCGGTGGCGGTGACCACCAGGGTGTGTTCCCACTGCGCCGAGAGCTTGCGGTCCTTGGTGATGGCGGTCCAGCCGTCGCCCAGCACCTTGGTGTCGGCCTTGCCCTGGTTGATCATCGGCTCGATGGTGAAGGTCATGCCTTCCTTGAGTTCCATGCCGGTACCGGCGCGGCCGTAGTGCAGGATCTGCGGCTCTTCATGGAACACCTTGCCGATACCGTGGCCGCAGAACTCGCGCACCACCGAGAAGCCGTTCTTTTCGGCGTGCTTCTGGATCACTTCGCCGATGTCGCCCAGGCGGCAGCCCGGCTTGACCAGCTCGATGGCCTTGTACATGCACTCCTGGGTGACCTGGGACAGGCGCTCGGCCCATACCGGCACGGTGCCGACGTGGAACATGCGGCTGGTGTCGCCGTGGTAGCCGTCCTTGATCACGGTCACGTCTATGTTCAGCGTGTCGCCATCCTTGAGCGGCTTGTCGCCCGGGATGCCGTGGCACACCACGTGGTTGACCGAGGTGCAGATCGACTTGGGGAAGCCCTTGTAGTTCAGGGGCGCGGGGATGGCCTGCTGCACGTTGACGATGTAGTCGTGGCACAGGCGGTCGAGTTCCTCGGTGGTGACACCGGGCTTGACGTGTTCTTCGATCATCTCCAGGACTTCGGCGGCCAGGCGGCCGGCGACGCGCATCTTTTCGATGTCTTCGGCGGTTTTGATAGTGACGGTCATTGCAGGCTCTCTACGGCGCGCGCAGGCGCAAATGAAACGGGAAAGGCGTGATTCTAACAGAGCGAGGCGGCGGGCTGGGGCCTGGGCTGCGGGGCATTGCCTACTATTTATGTTGATTGCATCGGTCGCTGCGTGAGCAGGGCGGGTGCAACCCTCGGGTGTCGTCTGTTTTTTCGGTTTCGCTCGGCTCACTTGTGTGGTATAAAATGCGCCGCTTTCGGGGATAGCCCCGTCTGCTCAAACCCACACACGTGTCGACACGATGGCCTGGGTGCCCCTGACTTCGGTTTCGGGGTTGGTCATTGGGATACGTGGAGGCCCAACCCGACTTATCAAGGAACTATCATGTCCCAAGTCAACATGCGCGATATGCTGAAGGCCGGTGTGCACTTCGGTCACCAAACCCGTTACTGGAATCCGAAAATGGGCAAGTACATTTTCGGCGCGCGCAACAAGATCCACATCATCAACCTTGAAAAAACCCTGCCGATGTTCAACGAGGCACTGACCTTCGTAGAGCGCCTGGCCCAGGGTAAAAACAAGATTCTGTTCGTCGGCACCAAGCGTTCCGCTGGCAAGATCGTTGCTGAAGAAGCAGCACGTTGCGGTTCGCCGTACGTCGATCACCGCTGGTTGGGCGGCATGCTGACCAACTACAAGACCATCCGTGCTTCGATCAAGCGTCTGCGCGACCTGGAAACCCAGGCCGAAGATGGTACCTTCACCAAGCTGACCAAGAAAGAAGCGCTGATGCGCACCCGCGATCTGGAAAAACTGGACCGCAGCCTGGGTGGTATCAAGGACATGGGCGGCCTGCCTGATGCCCTGTTCGTGATCGACGTTGACCACGAGCGCATCGCTATCACCGAAGCCAACAAGCTGGGTATCCCGGTCATCGGCGTTGTCGATACCAACAGCAGCCCGGAAGGCGTTGACTACATCATCCCAGGCAACGATGACGCCATTCGCGCCATCCAGCTGTACATGGGTTCGATGGCTGACGCCGTTATCCGTGGTCGCAACAACGTTGCCGGCGGCACCGAAGTGTTCGCAGAAGAAGCAGCTGCACCGGCTGCCGAAGCCTGAGTAACTGACGCTTAGCGTCGACTCGGCACGCAAAAAGGGGGCTTGGCCCCCTTTTTGCCACCTTGAAATCCTCTTGTCAGCGTCGCCGTTGCATCATTGCGAACTGCATGTGCTCTGGCAGTGGATTTCCAGAATTGAACGCCCGTCAGGTATCGGGTGGAATGGTTGAAAACCTATCCAAGAGGAATTTGAAATGGCAGCAATTACTGCAGCGCTGGTAAAAGAACTGCGCGAGCGTACCGGCGAAGGCATGATGGATTGCAAGAAAGCCCTGGAAAAGGCTGGCGGCGACATCGAAAAAGCCATTGACGACATGCGCGCTTCGGGTGCCATCAAGGCAGCCAAGAAAGCTGGCAACGTTGCCGCTGAAGGCGCCATCGCCATCAAGGCCGACGACAAGTCCGCTGTCCTGCTGGAAGTGAACTCGCAGACCGACTTCCTGGCCCTGCAAGACGACTTCAAGGCCTTCGTCGCCGAAAGCGTCGAGCAAGCCTTCGCTGAAAAACTGACCGACGCTGCGCCGCTGATCGCTGCGCGTGAAGCTGCTCGTGAAGCCCTGGTGGCCAAGGTTGGCGAAAACGTCAACATCCGTCGCCTGGTGCGCGTTGAAGGTGACGTTGTCGGTACCTACCTGCACGGCAACAAGATCGGTGTTGCAGTGGTCCTGAAGGGCGGCGACGTCCAACTGGCCAAAGAGATCGCCATGCACGTGGCGGCAAGCAACCCTGAGTTCCTGCTGCCGTCGGAAGTTTCGGCTGAAGCGATCGAGCGCGAAAAAGCCGTGTTCCTGCAGCTGAACGAAGAGAAGATCAAAGGCAAGCCTGAGAACATCGTCGAGAACATGGTCAAAGGCCGTATCTCGAAGTTCCTGGCCGAAGCCAGCCTGGTCGAGCAAGCCTTCGTCATGAACCCGGAAATCAAGGTCGGCGAGCTGGCCAAGAAAGCCGGTGCCGAAATCGTTTCCTTCACCTACTTCAAGGTAGGCGAAGGCATCGAGAAGCCAGTCGACAACTTCGCTGAAGAAGTTGCTGCACAGCTGGCTGCTGCCAAGCAGTAAGACAGAGTCACCTCTGTCGCCCCAAAGAGGCTGCCCGCTCACGCGCGCAGCCTCTTTGTCAAAGCGGGGGCGGTTTACAACGCCGCCCTTTCGCTGGCGCAGTCGCTGCGCCACGCTACAGTTAGCAGGCTGAAAACAGCCCGCCCAGATTTTTTTTCAAAACGCCGCAGGAGAGATTCGCAATGGCTCAGCAGGGCAGTGGTTATCAAGCTCGCTATAAACGCATTCTACTCAAGCTTAGCGGCGAGGCCCTGATGGGCTCGGAAGAGTTCGGCATCGACCCCAAGGTGCTGGATCGCATGGCGCTGGAAGTCGGCCAACTGGTCGGTATCGGTGTGCAGGTCGGCCTGGTGATCGGTGGCGGCAACCTGTTCCGTGGCGCGGCGCTCAGCGCAGCGGGCATGGATCGCGTTACCGGCGACCACATGGGCATGCTGGCCACGGTAATGAATGCGCTGGCCATGCGCGATGCGCTGGAGCGCGCCAACATCACCGCCATCGTCATGTCGGCGATCTCCATGGTAGGCGTGACCGATCACTACGATCGCCGCAAGGCCATGCGCCACCTGAACTCGAAAGAAGTGGTAATTTTCGCGGCCGGTACCGGCAACCCGTTCTTCACCACCGACTCCGCCGCCTGCCTGCGCGCCATCGAAATCGATGCCGACGTGGTATTGAAGGCAACCAAGGTCGATGGTGTATACACTGCAGACCCATTCAAAGACCCGCATGCCGAGAAGTTCGATCATCTTACCTACGATGAAGTGCTGGATCGCAAGCTGGGCGTGATGGACCTGACAGCTATCTGTCTGTGCCGAGACCACAAGATGCCGTTGCGCGTCTTCAACATGAACAAGCCTGGCGCCCTGCTGAACATCGTGCATGGTGGCGCTGAAGGGACCCTGATCGAGGAAGTTCAAAAATGATCAACGAAATCAAGAAAGACGCCCAAGCGCGTATGCAGAAATCCCTGGAGTCTCTGGCTTACGCGTTCGGCCAGATTCGTACCGGCAAGGCACACCCCAGCATCCTGGCAAGCGTGATGGTGCCTTACTACGGTACCGACACCCCGATCAGCGGCGTGGCCAACGTCACCGTGAAAGATTCGCGCACCCTGCAAGTCGTGGCGTTCGAGCGCAACATGCTCGCTGCCGTCGACAAGGCCATCCAGAGCGCCGGTTTGAATCTCAATCCGACCAACCTGGGTGAGCTGCTGCTGATCAGCATGCCAGCCCTGACCGAAGAAACCCGCAAGGGCTTCACCAAGCAGGCGCGCAGTGCGGCCGAAGACGCGCGCGTTGCTGTGCGCAACATTCGCCGCGATGCTCTGGGTGAGCTGAAGAAGCTGGTCAAGGACAAGGAAATCAGTGAAGACGAAGAGCGTCGCGCCATCGCTGATATCGACAAGCTGACCAAAGATACCGAGGCCCAGATCACCAAGGCCACCGAAGAGAAAGAAAAGGACCTGATGGCCGTTTAAGGGCCGGGACTTTTTTCAATGGAAAAGACCAAGCAGGGTGTGCCTCCATCGGTGCCGCGCCATGTCGCGATCATCATGGATGGAAATAATCGCTGGGCGAAGAAGCGCCTGTTGCCCGGCGTTGCCGGGCACAAGGCAGGCGTGGATGCGGTGCGCGCGGTCATCGAGGTGTGCGCCGAGGCCAAGGTCGAGGTCCTGACCCTGTTCGCGTTCTCCAGCGAGAACTGGCAGCGCCCGGCCGACGAGGTCGGTGCGCTGATGGAGCTGTTCTTCTCGGCGCTGCGTCGCGAGGCCAGGCGGCTCAACGAGAACAACATCAGCCTGCGCATCATCGGTGATCGCTCGCGCTTTCACCCTGAGTTGCAGGCTGCCATGCGCGAGGCCGAGGCGCTGACCGCAGGCAGCAATCGCTTCATCCTGCAGATCGCCGCCAACTACGGTGGGCAGTGGGATATCGCCCAGGCCGCCCAGCGCCTGGCGCGTGAAGTGCAGGCCGGGCATCTGCGCCCGGAAGACATCACCCCCGAGTTGCTGCAGCCGTGCCTGGCGACAGGCGATCTGCCGTTGCCCGACCTGTGCATCCGCACCGGTGGCGAGCACCGCATCAGCAACTTCCTGCTGTGGCAGCTGGCGTACGCCGAGCTGTATTTCTCCGACCTGTTCTGGCCGGACTTCAAACACGAGGCCATGCGCACTGCATTGGCCGATTTCGCTTCGCGCCAGCGCCGCTTCGGTAAAACCAGCGAGCAGGTCGAGGCTGGAGCCCGTGCTTAATGCTTAAACAACGCATCATCACTGCGCTGATTCTGTTGCCGATTGCCCTGTGCGGGTTTTTCCTGCTCGACGGGGCGAACTTTGCCTTGTTCATCGGCCTGGTGGTCACCCTCGGGGCCTGGGAATGGGCCCGCCTGGCCGGGCTGATCGCCCAGGGCCTGCGGGTTGCCTATGCCGTGGTGGTCGCCGGCCTGCTGATGCTGCTGCACCTGATGCCGGAGCTGGCACCCTGGGTGCTGGGCGTTTCGGTGCTGTGGTGGGCGCTGGCCACCTGGCTGGTGCTGACCTACCCGCGTACCAGCGAGCTGTGGGCCAGTGTGGCCTGCCGCCTGCTGATCGGCCTGCTGGTGCTGTTGCCGGCCTGGCAAGGCCTGGTGTTGATCAAGCACTGGCCCCTGGGCAACTGGCTGATCATGGCGGTGATGGTCCTGGTATGGGGCGCCGATATCGGCGCCTACTTCTCGGGCCGGGCCTTTGGCAAGCGCAAGCTGGCGCCGCAGGTCAGCCCCGGCAAGAGCTGGGAAGGTGTCTACGGTGGCCTGGCGCTGAGCCTGGTGATCACGGCGGTGGTGGGCGTGACCCGCGAGTGGAGCGCCGGCGAGCTGATCCTCGGTCTGTTCGGTGCCGCCGTCGTGGTACTGGTGTCGGTGGTCGGCGACCTGACCGAAAGCATGTTCAAGCGCCGTTCCGGGATCAAGGACAGCAGCAACCTGCTGCCGGGGCACGGTGGGGTACTGGATCGCATCGACAGCCTCACGGCTGCCATCCCGCTGTTTGCCGTGCTGCTGTGGGCCGCCAACTGGGGCGCGCTGTGAGCCGCCCGCAACGGATCACGGTGCTGGGCGCTACAGGCTCCATTGGCCTGAGCACACTGGACGTGATTGCCCGTCACCCCGAGCGCTACCAGGCCTATGCCCTGAGCGGCTATTCGCGCCTGGGCGAGCTGCTGGCCCTGTGCCTGCGCCATGCTCCGGTGTTTGCCGTGGTGCCGGGCGATGAGGCCGCGCAGCAGTTGCAGGCCGACCTGCGTGCTGCGGGGTCGAGTACCGAGGTGCTGGTGGGCGAGCAGGGCCTGTGCCAGGTGGCGGCCGACCCGCAGGTGGATGCGGTGATGGCGGCCATCGTCGGTGCGGCGGGGTTGCGTCCGACCCTGGCCGCAGTGGAGGCGGGCAAGAAGGTGCTGCTGGCCAACAAGGAGGCGCTGGTGATGTCCGGCGCCCTGTTCATGCAGGCCGTGCAGCGCAGTGGTGCGGTACTGCTGCCGATCGACAGCGAGCACAACGCGATCTTCCAGTGCCTGCCCGGTGACTATGCCCGCGGCCTGGCCCAGGTGGGTGTGCGGCGCATCCTGCTGACCGCCTCCGGTGGTCCGTTTCGTGAAACGCCGCAGGCCGAGCTGGAGCACGTCACCCCGGAGCAGGCCTGTGCGCACCCGAACTGGTCCATGGGGCGCAAGATCTCCGTCGACTCGGCCAGCATGATGAACAAGGGCCTGGAGCTGATCGAGGCGTGCTGGCTGTTCGATGCCAGGACTGCCCAGGTCGAGGTGGTGGTCCACCCGCAAAGCGTGATTCACTCGCTGGTCGACTACGTCGATGGTTCGGTGCTGGCGCAGTTGGGCAACCCCGACATGCGCACGCCGATCGCCAACGCCCTGGCCTGGCCGCAGCGCATCGACTCGGGTGTGGCGCCGCTGGACCTGTTCGCCGTTGCCCGCCTCGATTTCCAGGCGCCGGATGAGCAGCGCTTTCCGTGTCTGCGCCTGGCGCGTGAAGCGGCGGACGCCGGCAACAGTGCCCCTGCGATGCTCAATGCGGCCAATGAAGTGGCCGTCGAGGCATTTCTTCAGCGGCGCATCCGCTTCCCGCAGATCCCGAGTATCATCGAGCACGTGCTCAACCAGGAAGCGGTCGTTGCCGTGCCGACGCTGGAGGCGGTGTTTGCAGCCGACCAGCGTGCACGCAGCCTGGCCGGGCACTGGTTGGATCGTCACGGGGTCTGAGGTGCGACGTCGCCACGGGTTGCGCCCGCTCCCGCTGAACGCTATTCGGAGAAAGACATGAGTGCGCTCTACATGATTATCGGCACCCTGGTCGCATTGGGCGTGCTGGTCACCTTTCACGAGTTCGGTCACTTCTGGGTGGCGCGGCGCTGCGGCGTCAAGGTTTTGCGGTTTTCCGTAGGGTTCGGCATGCCGCTGGTACGCTGGCATGACCGCCATGGCACCGAGTTCGTGGTGGCCGCCATTCCCCTGGGCGGCTACGTGAAGATGCTCGACGAGCGCGAAGGCGAAGTGCCTGCCGACCAGCTGGAGCAGTCGTTCAACCGCAAGAGCGTGCGCCAGCGCATCGCTATCGTCGCCGCCGGCCCCATCGCCAACTTTCTGCTGGCCATCGTGTTCTTCTGGGCACTGGCCATGCTTGGCAGCCAGCAGGCGCGGCCGGTCATCGGCGCGGTCGAGGCTGGCAGCCTGGCGGCCGCCGCGGGCCTTAGCGCCGGCCAGGAGATCGTCGCGGTCGACGGCAAGCCGACCAACGGCTGGGCCGCGGTCAACCTGCAACTGGTGCGCCGGCTGGGTGAAAGCGGTGCGCTGCAGGTCAGCGTGCGTGAAGAGGGTGCCAGCACCGACAGCAGCCATGTGCTCAAGCTCGATGCCTGGCTCAAGGGTGCCGACGAGCCCGATCCGATCCGCTCCCTGGGCATCCGCCCATGGCGCCCGGCGCTGGTGCCGGTGCTGGCCGAACTTGATCCCAAGGGGCCGGCCCAGGCCGCCGGTCTGAAAACCGGCGACCGCCTGCTGGCACTCGACGGCAAGGCGCTTGACGATTGGCAGCAGGTGGTGGACACCGTGCGCGGCCGTGCCGGCAGCCGCATCGTGCTGAGCGTGGCGCGTGACGGGGCGACGCTGGAGTTGCCGGTAACCCTCGCCAGCCGTGGCGAAGGCCAGAATGCCAGTGGTTACCTGGGGGCAGGCGTGGCGCCGGTGGAGTGGCCTGCGGCCATGTTGCGCGAGGTCAGTTATGGCCCGCTGCAGGGCCTGGGCGAGGGTGTTTCGCGCACCTGGAACATGAGCGTGCTGACCCTCGATTCGCTGAAGAAAATGCTGTTCGGCGAGCTCTCGGTAAAAAACTTGAGCGGACCGATAACCATTGCTAAAGTGGCGGGCGCTTCGGCCCAGTCCGGCGTTGGGGATTTCCTGAATTTCCTCGCCTACCTGAGCATTAGCCTGGGGGTTCTTAATTTGCTGCCCATTCCTGTACTGGATGGGGGGCATTTGCTGTTTTACCTGATCGAATGGGCGCGTGGTCGTCCGCTTTCGGATCGGGTGCAAGGTTGGGGGGTCCAGATCGGTATCAGTTTGGTAGTCGGGGTGATGTTGCTTGCCCTGATCAACGATTTGGGTCGACTGTAACGCTTCGCTCAATTGCGAACCTGCCGCGTCCCGCGGTGGGTCGTTTATTGCCAGTTGGAATAAGAAAGGACTTCATGAAACGTCTGCTGCTAACTGCGGTTCTCGCCGTACTGATGATCGCTGAAGTTCACGCCGAGTCCTTCACCATCTCCGATATTCGTGTCAATGGTCTGCAGCGGGTTTCCGCGGGCAGCGTGTTCGGCGCCTTGCCATTGAACGTTGGGGACGAGGCCGATGATCGGCGCCTGGTGGATTCCACCCGTGCGCTGTTCAAGACCGGCTTCTTCCAGGACATCCAACTGGGTCGCGACGGCAACGTCCTGATCATAACCGTGGTCGAGCGTCCTTCCGTCTCGAGCATCGAGATCGAAGGCAACAAGGCCATCAGCACCGAAGACCTGATGAAGGGTCTGAAGCAGTCGGGCCTGGCCGAAGGTGAAATCTTCCAGCGTGCCACCCTCGAAGGTGTGCGCAACGAGCTGCAGCGCCAGTACGTGGCCCAAGGGCGCTACTCGGCCGAGGTCGACGCCGAGGTGGTGCCGCAACCGCGCAACCGCGTAGGTCTGAAAATCAAGATCAACGAAGGCACCGTCGCTGCCATCCAGCACATCAACGTGGTGGGCAACACCAAGTTCAGCGACGACGAGCTGGCCAGCCTGTTCGAACTCAAGACCACCAACTGGCTGTCGTTCTTCAAGAACGACGACAAGTATGCCCGCGAAAAACTGTCCGGTGACCTCGAGCGCCTGCGCTCCTACTACCTGGACCGCGGCTACATCAACATGGACATCGCCTCCACCCAGGTGTCGATCACCCCGGACAAGAAGCACGTCTACATCACCGTGAACGTCAACGAGGGCGAGAAGTACACCGTTCGTGACGTCAAGCTGTCCGGCGACCTGAAGGTGCCGGAAGACCAGGTCAAGGCACTGATGCTGGTGCAGCCTGGCCAGGTGTTCTCGCGCAAGGTGATGACCACCACCTCCGAGCTGATCACCCGCCGCCTGGGCAACGAAGGCTATACCTTCGCCAACGTCAACGGCGTGCCGCAGCCTCACGATGACGACCACACCGTCGACATCACCTTCGTCGTCGACCCGGGCAAGCGTGCCTACGTCAACCGCATCAACTTCCGTGGCAACACCAAGTCCGAGGACGAAGTGCTGCGCCGCGAGATGCGCCAGATGGAAGGTGGCTGGGCATCGACCTACCTGATCGACCAGTCCAAGACCCGCCTCGAGCGCCTGGGCTTCTTCAAGGAAGCCAACGTCGAGACCCCGGCCGTGCCGGGCACCGACGACCAGGTCGACGTGAACTACAGCGTCGAAGAGCAGGCATCGGGTTCGATCACCGCCAGCGTCGGTTTCGCGCAGAGCGCCGGCCTGATCCTGGGTGGTTCGATCAGCCAGAACAACTTCCTGGGTACCGGTAACAAGGTCTCCATCGGCCTGACCCGTTCCGAATACCAGAGCCGCTACAACTTCGGCTTCGTGGACCCCTACTGGACTGCCGATGGCGTGAGCCTTGGCTACAACGCCTTCTACCGCACCACCGACTACGACGACCTCGACGTCGACGTGGCCAGCTATGCGGTGGACAGCCTGGGTGCGGGCGTCAGCGTCGGCTACCCGATCAGCGAGACTTCGCGTCTGACCTTCGGCCTCACCGCCCAGCAGGACAAGATCAAGACCGGTCGCTACACCGTTGACGAGATCTTCGACTTCGTCAAAAAGGAAGGCGACAACTACCTGAACTTCAAGGCATCGGCCGGCTGGTCGGAGTCCACCCTGAACAAGGGCGTGCTGGCTACCCGTGGTCACTCCCAGAGCCTGGTGCTCGAGGCGACCACCCCGGGCAGCGACCTGTCGTTCTTCAAGCTTGACTACCGTGGCCAGCTGTTCAAGCCGATCAACAACGACTACACCCTGCGTCTGCACACCGAGCTGGGCTACGGCGACGGCTTCGGCGGCACCTCGGGCCTGCCGTTCTACGAGAACTACTACGCCGGTGGCTTCAACTCCGTGCGTGGCTTCAAGGACAGCAGCCTGGGCCCGCGCAGTACCCCGAGTAAAGGCAACAACCCTGGCACTGCGCGCGACCCGGACCAGGATCCACTGCCGTTCGGCGGCAACGTGCTGGTGCAGGGCGGCGTGGAACTGCTGTTCCCACTGCCGTTCGTCAAGGACCAGCGTTCGCTGCGCACCTCGGTTTTCTGGGACGTGGGTAACGTGTTCGACACCAACTGCGGCTCCAAGCCGGATTGCGAGAAGGTCGGCCTCAGCGGCCTGGCCAGCTCGGTCGGCCTGGGCGTGACCTGGATTACTGCACTGGGCCCGTTGAGCTTCAGCCTGGCGATGCCGGTCAAGAAGCCGGACGATGCCGATACCCAGGTGTTCCAATTCTCTCTGGGCCAGACCTTCTAAGGGTCTGCCCCGCGTAAACGACAACGGATTCTGTAGGAGTGCATCGTGCGTAAGTTGACTCAACTGGCTGTACTGGCTGCGACCCTGATCGCGACCCCGGCATTTGCCGAGATGAAAATTGCCGTCCTGAACTATCAGATGGCGCTGCTGGAATCGGACGCGGCCAAGAAGTACGCGGTCGATGCGGAGAAGAAATTCGGCCCGCAACTGACCAAGCTGAAAAACCTGGAAAGCAGCGCCAAGGGCATCCAGGACCGTCTGGTCAAGGGTGGCGACAAGATGGCCCAGGGCGAGCGCGAGCGTCTGGAGCTTGAATTCAAGCAGAAGGCCCGTGACTTCCAGTTCCAGTCCAAGGAGCTGAACGAAGCCAAGGCCGTTGCCGACCGCGAGATGCTCAAGCAGCTCAAGCCCAAGCTCGACGGCGCAGTGGAGGAAGTGATCAAGAAGGGTGCTTTCGACCTGGTACTCGAGCGTGGCGCGGTCATTGATGTCAAGCCTCAGTACGACATCACCCGCCAGGTCATCGAGCGCATGAACCAGTCCCGTTGAACATGACTGCGACCATGAAACTCGGCCAGCTGGCCGAGTTCCTCGGGGCCACCCTCAGTGGCCCGGCGGAGCTCGACATCACTGGCCTTGCGACCCTGCACGAGGCTGGCCCGGGACAATTGAGCTTCCTGGCCAACCCGCAGTACCGCAAATTCCTGCCTGAGAGCAAGGCCGCTGCGGTCCTGCTCAAGGCTGCCGATGCCGAGGGCTTTGCCGGTCACGCGCTGATCGTTGCAGATCCCTACCTGGCCTACGCACGTGTTTCCCACCTGTTCGATCCAAAGCCCAGGGCTGTGGCGGGAGTTCATCCCAGCGCCGTGGTGGCTGCAGACGCACAGGTCGATGCCAGCGCCAGCATCGGTGCCTGTGCAGTGATCGAAAGCGGGGCGCAGATCGGCCCTGGCGTGACCATCGGTGCGCACTGCTTCATCGGTGCGCGCAGCGTGATCGGCGAAGGCGGCTGGCTGGCCCCGCGCGTCACGCTGTACCACGATGTGCATATCGGCAAGCGTGTGGTGATCCAATCCGGCGCCGTGCTGGGGGGTGAAGGTTTCGGTTTCGCCAATGAAAAGGGCGTATGGCAGAAGATTGCCCAGATCGGCGGCGTGAGCATCGGCGACGATGTCGAGATCGGCGTGAACACCGCCATCGACCGCGGTGCACTGGCCGATACCCGTATCGGCAATGGCGTGAAACTCGACAACCAGATCCAGATCGCCCATAACGTACAGGTCGGCGACCACACGGCAATGGCCGCGTGTGTCGGTATTTCCGGCAGCACCAAGATCGGCAAGCATTGCACCATCGCCGGCGGTGTCGGCATGGTCGGGCATATTGATGTGTGTGATGGGGTGTTCGTCTCCGGGATGACCATGGTCACCCGTTCCATCACCGAGCCAGGTGCCTATTCGTCCGGTACGGCCATGCAGCCGCTGGGTGAGTGGCGCAAGAGTGCCGCGCGCATTCGCCAGCTGGATGAGATGGCCAAACGTCTTCAACAAGTGGAAAAGCGACTCGAGGCCGTGACCTCGGGCGACAAAGCTTCATCAGAAGGCTGATACCATTTCCTGATCAAGAGCGCCCAGCCGCTAGACTGCGCTCCTTGATTTGCTAAAGGAGCGCCGCTCGAACGTGCGCGCTCCCTATCTTTACTACAGGCTTCCCCCCGAAATGATGGACATCAACGAGATTCGCGAATATTTGCCTCACCGTTACCCGTTCCTGCTGGTGGACCGGGTGGTGGACTTGGACGTAGAGGCCCAGCGCATTCGTGCCTACAAGAATGTCAGCATCAACGAGCCTTTCTTCAACGGTCACTTCCCGGCGCACCCGATCATGCCCGGCGTGCTGATCATCGAAGCCATGGCCCAGGCAGCCGGCATCCTCGGGTTCAAGATGCTGGACGTCAAACCCGCGGACGGTACCCTGTACTACTTCGTCGGTTCCGACAAGTTGCGCTTTCGCCAGCCGGTGCTGCCGGGTGATCAACTGATCCTCGAAGCCAAGTTCATCAGCTGCAAGCGCCAGATCTGGAAGTTCGAGTGCCAGGCGTCGGTGGACGGCAAGCCGGTATGCTCGGCCGAGATCATCTGCGCGGAACGCAAACTATGAGTTTGATTGACCCTCGGGCAATCATCGATCCATCGGCAAAGATTGCCGACGGCGTCGAGGTCGGCCCATGGTCGATCGTCGGTGCCGGGGTCGAGATCGGGGAAGGGACCGTGATTGGTCCGCATGTGATTCTCAAAGGGCCGACCCGCATCGGCAAGCACAACCGCATCTACCAGTTCTCCTCTGTCGGCGAAGACACCCCTGACCTCAAGTACAAGGGTGAACCGACGCGCCTGGTGATCGGCGACCACAATGTGATCCGCGAAGGCGTGACCATTCACCGTGGCACCGTGCAGGACCGTAGCGAAACCACCCTGGGTGATCACAACCTGGTCATGGCCTATGCCCATATCGGGCACGACAGCGTGATCGGCAACCACTGCATCCTGGTCAACAACACCGCGCTGGCCGGGCATGTGCATGTGGGCGACTGGGCGATACTGTCCGGGTTTACCCTGGTGCACCAGTTCTGCCATATCGGCGCCCACAGCTTTTCCGGCATGGGTACCGCCATCGGCAAGGATGTGCCGGCCTTCGTCACCGTGTTCGGCAACCCGGCCGAGGCGCGCAGCATGAACTTCGAAGGCATGCGCCGTCGCGGTTTCAGCGATGAGGCTATCCATGCCCTGCGCCGCGCCTACAAGGTGGTGTATCGCCAGAACCTGACGGTCGACCAGGCCATCGCCGAACTGGCCGAGCCCGCCCAGCAGTTCCCCGAGGTCGACCTGTTCGTCAAGTCGATCCAGAACTCCGCCCGCGGCATCACCCGCTGACATGGCGCCACTCTGTGTAGCGCTGGTGGCAGGCGAAGCCAGCGGCGATATTCTTGGCGCCGGCCTGATGCGTGCACTCAAGGCCCGCCATCCGCAGGTACGCTTTATCGGCGTCGGCGGCCCATTGATGGAAGCCGAGGGGCTGAGTTCCTACTTTCCCATGGAGCGCCTGGCCGTCATGGGCCTGGTCGAAGTGCTGGGTCGCCTGCGCGAGCTGCTCAAGCGCCGCAAGCTGCTGATCCAGACGCTGATCGAGCAGAAGCCGGACGTGTTCATCGGTATCGATGCGCCCGACTTCACCCTCAACATCGAACTGAAACTGCGCCAGGCCGGCATCAAGACCGTGCACTACGTCAGCCCTTCGGTATGGGCCTGGCGGCAGAAGCGTGTGCTGAAGATCCGCGAAGGCTGCGACCTGATGCTCACGCTGTTTCCGTTCGAGGCGCGGTTCTATGAAGAGCAGGGCGTGCCGGTGCGTTTCGTCGGCCACCCGCTGGCCGATACCATCCCGCTGCAGGCCGACCGCACTGCAGCGCGTGAAGCGCTGGGCCTGCCCGACGGCCCCTTGGTGGCGCTGATGCCAGGCAGCCGTGGCGGCGAAGTAGGGCGCCTGGGTGCACTGTTTCTGGATACCGCACAGCGGCTTTGCGAGCTGGTGCCGGGGGTGCGCTTCGTCTCGCCCTGCGCCAACCCGGTGCGCCGTGCCCAGCTCGAACAGATGCTCGAAGGCCGCGACCTGCCACTGACCCTGCTCGACGGCCAGTCGCACCAGGCCCTGGCGGCCTGCGATGCGGTATTGATCGCCTCGGGCACCGCTACCCTGGAGGCGCTGTTGTTCAAGCGACCCATGGTGGTGGCGTACCGCGTGGCCCCGGTGACCTACTGGATTCTCAAGCGCCTGGTCAAAAGCCCTTATGTATCGCTGCCCAACCTGCTGGCCCAGCGCCTGCTGGTGCCCGAACTGCTGCAGGAGGCCGCCACCAGCGAGGCCCTGGCGCAGACCCTGGCACCACTGGTGAGCGGTGGCGAGCAGCAGACCGAGAGCTTCGATCAGATTCACCGTACCCTGCGCCGCGATGCCTCCAACCAGGCAGCCGACGCGGTACTGGCCTTGCTGGAACATCGATAAATGCAAATCGGACTGGATTTCAACCTGGTCGAAGACCTGGTCGCCGGGGTTGACGAAGTCGGCCGCGGCCCGCTGTGTGGCGCGGTGGTGACCGCTGCCGTGATCCTCGACCCGAGCCGGCCGATCCTGGGCCTGAACGATTCGAAAAAACTCACCGAGGCGCGCCGCGAAAAGCTCTTCGACGAGATCTGCGAGAAGGCCCTGAGCTTTCACATCGCCCGCGCCGAGGTCGACGAAATCGACCAGCTGAACATTCTGCATGCCACCATGCTGGCCATGCAGCGCGCGGTCGAAGGCCTGCACATCACGCCCAGGTTGGCACTGATCGACGGCAACCGTTGCCCCAAGCTCAACGTGCCATCAGCGCCGGTGGTCAAGGGTGACAGCCAGGTGCCGGCCATCGCTGCGGCCTCTATCCTGGCCAAGGTGACCCGTGACCGGGAAATGGCTGCCTTCGAGCTGATCTACCCTGGCTACGGCATCGGCGGGCACAAGGGCTACCCGACCCCGCTGCACCTTGAAGCCCTGGCCCGGCTTGGCCCCACGCCGATTCACCGGCGCTCGTTCGCCCCGGTAAGGGCTGCATTCGAGGCCCGTGGCCTGCAGGCCAACGGCCTGTTGCCGGTGTAGAGGCAACCCCCCGTTCAGCCTGACCACTCCCGCGCAGGCTGTAGTTTTGATCGAGGCCCGGTACAATCCGGGCCTTGTTGTTTTGTGCTGCTATAGGATCATCATGTCGGCTTCTTTCGTTCATCTTCGCCTGCACACCGAATTCTCGCTGGTCGATGGCCTGGTGCGGATCAAGCCGCTGGTCAAGGCCCTGGCCGGGATGAACATGCCGGCGGTGGCCGTCACCGACCAGAGCAACATGTGCTCGCTGGTCAAGTTCTACAAGACCGCCATGGGCAGCGGGATCAAGCCGATCTGCGGGGCCGACCTGTGGCTGTCCAACGCCGACCCCGACCTGCCGCTGTCGCGCATCTGCCTGTTGGCGATGAACGCCAAGGGCTACCGCAACCTCACCGAGCTGATCTCCCGTGGCTGGATGGACGGCCAGCGCAATGGCGTGGTGGTCATCGAACGCGAGTGGATCGCCCCGGCCAGCGAGGGCCTGATCGCCTTGTCGGCGGCCAGGGAAGGCGATATCGGCATGGCACTGCTGGGCAACAACCCGCAGGAAGCCGAGGCCCTGCTGCGCGACTGGATGGCGATGTTCCCCGATCGCTTCTATGTCGAGGTGCAGCGCACCAACCGCAGCGGCGACGAAGAGTACCTGCACGCCGCCGTGGCCCTTGCCGACCGCCTGGGCGCGCCGCTGGTGGCCACCAACGACGTGCGCTTCATCAAGCAGACCGACTACGACGCCCACGAAACCCGGGTGTGCATCGGCGAAGGCCGTGCCCTGGACGATCCGCGGCGTTCGCGCAACTACAGCGACCAGCAGTACCTGAAAAGCCCGGAAGAAATGGCCGAGCTGTTCAGCGACCTGCCCGACGCCCTGGCCAACACGGTCGAGATCGCCAAGCGCTGCAACATCGAGGTGCAGCTGGGCAAGCACTTCCTGCCCGACTTCCCCACGCCCAACGGCATGGGCATCGACGAATACCTGCGCCATGTGTCCCATGAAGGCCTGGAAGAGCGCCTGGCGGTGCTCTGGCCCAAGGACACCACGCCCAACTATGAAGAGAAGCGCCAGGTCTACCTCGACCGGCTGAAGTTCGAGCTGGACATCATCATCCAGATGGGCTTCCCCGGTTACTTCCTGATCGTTATGGACTTCATCAAGTGGGCCAAGAACAACGGCGTGCCGGTAGGTCCGGGCCGGGGGTCGGGTGCCGGCTCGCTGGTGGCCTACGTGCTGAAGATCACCGACCTCGACCCGCTGGCCTACGACCTGCTGTTCGAACGTTTCCTCAACCCTGAACGGGTCTCGATGCCCGACTTCGACGTCGACTTCTGCATGGACGGTCGCGACCGCGTGATCGAGTACGTGGCCGATGCCTACGGGCGCAATGCGGTGAGCCAGATCATCACCTTCGGCACCATGGCGGCCAAGGCGGTGGTGCGTGACGTGGCGCGGGTGCAGGGCAAGTCCTACGGTCTGGCCGACCGCCTGTCGAAGATGATTCCGTTCGAAGTCGGCATGACCCTGGAGAAGGCCTACGAGCAGGAGGAAATGCTGCGCGACTTCCTCAAGACCGACGAGGATGCCAAGGAAATCTGGGACATGGCCCTCAAGCTCGAGGGTGTTACCCGGGGCACCGGCAAGCACGCCGGTGGCGTGGTCATCGCGCCGACCAAACTCACCGACTTCTCGCCGATTGCCTGTGACGAAGAGGGCGGCGGCCTGGTAACCCAGTTCGACAAGGATGACGTGGAGGCGGCCGGCCTGGTGAAGTTCGACTTCCTCGGCCTGCGTACCCTGACCATCATCAAGTGGGCGATGGAGACGATCAACCGCGAGCAGGCCAAGGCCGGCCTGCCGGACCTGAACATCGACTTCATCCCGCTGGACGACAAGAAAACCTACGACCTGCTGCAGAAGGCCGAGACCACTGCGGTATTCCAGCTCGAGTCGCGCGGCATGAAGGAGCTGATCAAGAAGCTCAAGCCCGACTGCCTGGAAGACCTTATCGCACTGGTGGCGCTGTTCCGCCCGGGCCCGCTGCAATCGGGCATGGTGGACGACTTCATCAACCGCAAGCACGGCCGCGCCGAGCTGGCCTACCCGCACTCCGACTACCAGTACGAAGGCCTCAAGCCGGTACTGGCGCCGACCTACGGCATCATCCTGTACCAGGAACAGGTGATGCAGATCGCCCAGGTGATGGCCGGCTACACCCTCGGCGGTGCGGACATGCTGCGCCGGGCGATGGGCAAGAAGAAGCCCGAGGAAATGGCCAAGCAGCGTGGCGGTTTCATCGAAGGCTGCGCCACCAACAACATCGACCCGGACCTGGCGGGCAACATCTTCGACCTGGTGGAAAAGTTCGCCGGTTACGGTTTCAACAAGTCCCACTCAGCCGCCTACGGCCTGGTGTCGTACCAGACCGCCTGGCTCAAGACCCATCACCCGGCCGCGTTCATGGCTGCGGTACTGTCGGCGGATATGCACAACACCGACAAGGTGGTGACCCTGATCGAGGAAGTGCGCAGCATGAAGCTGCGCCTCGATGCACCGGATGTGAACACCTCCGACTTCAAGTTCACGGTCAACGACGACGGCCGCATCGTGTATGGCCTGGGCGCGATCAAGGGCGTGGGCGAGGGCCCTGTCGACGCGATCGTCGAGGCGCGCAGCAGCGGGCCGTTCAAGGACCTGTTCGACTTCTGCGAGCGGGTCGACCTCAAGCGCATCAACAAGCGCACCCTCGATGCATTGATCCGCAGCGGTGCGCTGGACCGCCTGGGGCCGTTCTTCCACGACGAAATCAAGGCCTACCAGGCCAACATCGACCGTAATCGCGCGGTGCTGCTGGGGGCGATGGAAGAGGCGATCAAGTCGGCCGAACAGACCGCACGCACCCACGACAGCGGGCACTCGGACCTGTTCGGCGGGTTGTTCGTGGAGGCCGACGCCGACGTCTATGCCAACCACCGCAACGCCCGCGAGCTGACCCTCAAGGAACGCCTGCGCGGCGAGAAGGACACCCTGGGCCTGTACCTGACCGGCCACCCGATCGACGAGTATGAAGGCGAGATCCGCCGTTTCGCCCGTCAGCGCATCATCGACCTCAAGCCGGCCCGCGATACCCAGACCGTGGCCGGCATGATCATTGCGCTGCGCGTGATGAAGAACAAGAAGGGCGACAAGATGGGCTTCGTGACCCTCGACGACCGCTCCGGGCGCATCGAGGCGTCGCTGTTTGCCGATGCGTTCATGGCCGCGCAGCCGTTGCTGCAGACCGACGCGATGGTGGTGGTCGAAGGGGAGGTCAGCAATGACGACTTCTCCGGTGGCCTGCGCCTGCGGGTCAAGCGCGTGATGAGCATGGAAGATGCACGTACCAACCTGGCCGAAAGCCTGCGCCTGAAGATCCATGCCGACGCCCTCAAGGGCGACCGCCTGGCGTGGCTGGGCGAGCTGTTCAAGCGCCATCGTGGCGCGTGCCCGATCAGCATGGAATACACCGGCAACGACGCGCGCGCCTTGTTGCAGTTTGGCGAAGGTTGGCGCATCGACCCCGCGGACGGACTGATTCAGGCCCTGCGTGACCAGTTCGGGCGTGAGAACGTCTTCCTGCAATATCGATGAATTGATGAATTTTTAATCTCGACCTGAATGCGCCTGATCCCTTAAGGTAGGGCGCCAAACGGATCAACCGGCCGGCCGCCTGGCCGTCGACCCAAGACGGATGCCTATGAACCCGAATTTTCTGGATTTCGAACAGCCGATTGCTGACCTGCAAGCCAAGATCGAAGAGCTGCGCCTGGTCGGCAATGACAACTCGCTGAACATCGGCGATGAAATCGCCCGTCTGCAAGACAAGAGCAGCACGCTGACCGAGAGCATTTTCGGCAACCTGACCAGCTGGCAGATCGCGCGCCTGGCGCGTCACCCGCGTCGTCCGTACACCCTGGACTACATCGACCACATCTTCACCGAGTTCGACGAGCTGCATGGCGACCGCCACTTCTCCGACGACGCCGCGATCGTTGGCGGCATCGCCCGCCTGGACGACCAGCCGGTGATGGTGATCGGTCATCAGAAAGGCCGTGAAGTGCGCGAGAAGGTACGCCGCAACTTCGGCATGCCACGCCCTGAAGGCTACCGCAAGGCGTGCCGCCTGATGGAAATGGCCGAACGCTTCAAGATGCCGATCCTGACCTTCATCGACACCCCGGGCGCCTACCCTGGCATCGACGCCGAAGAGCGCAACCAGAGCGAAGCGATTGCCTGGAACCTGCGCGTGATGGCTCGCCTGAAAACGCCGATCATCGCCACCGTGATCGGCGAAGGCGGTTCGGGCGGTGCACTGGCCATCGGCGTTTGCGACCAGCTGAACATGCTGCAGTACTCCACCTACGCGGTGATTTCGCCGGAAGGCTGCGCCTCGATCCTGTGGAAGACTGCCGAGAAGGCTGCTGACGCAGCCGAAGCGATGGGCATCACGGCCGAGCGCCTCAAGGGCCTGGGTATTGTCGACAAGGTGATCGGCGAACCACTGGGCGGCGCACACCGTGACCCGGCGGCGGCCTCGGCCAACATCCGCGCTTCGCTGATCGAGCAGTTGGACATGCTCAAGGCGTTCGACAACGACGCGCTGCTCAAGCGCCGTTATGATCGCCTGATGAGCTACGGGCTCTGATCTGAACTCATCGGTGGCCCTTTCGCTTCTGTAGGAGCCGGCTTTGCCGGCGAAGGGCCACCGATGATCGACCTGCGCAACACCCTGTCCCCCTGGCACCAAGCTACCGGCTGGTGCGTCGCCCTCTCTGGCGGCCTCGACTCCACCGTCCTGCTGCACCTGCTGGCCCAACAGCCGGCTGCGCCCCTTCGTGCCCTCCATGTCCACCACGGTCTGCAAGCCGCTGCCGATGCGTGGCCGGCCCACTGCCAGCGCCTGTGCGACAGCCTGGGCGTACCGCTGGACATCATCCATGTGCACGTCGCCCCTGGCGCCAGCCTGGAGCAGGGCGCCCGGGACGCGCGCTATGCAGCCTTCGCCCGGGCCCTGCGCCCGGGCGAACTGCTGCTGACCGGCCAGCACCGCGACGACCAGGCCGAGACGCTGCTGTTTCGGCTGTTGCGCGGGGCCGGCCTGCGTGGCCTGTCGGGGATGCCGGCGCAGCGGGCGCTGGGGCAGGGCAGCCTGCTGCGACCCTTGCTGGCTACCCCGCGTGATGAACTGCTGGCCTACGCCACCGCGCATGGCCTGCACTGGATAGAAGACCCCAGCAACGATGACACCCAGTTCTCGCGCAACTACCTGCGCCACCAGGTGCTGCCGGCGCTGACCCGACGCTGGCCCCAGGCGGGGCGCAGCCTGGCGCGCAGCGCCACGCACCTGGCCGAGGCGCAGGGCCTGCTCGATGAAGTGGCGCAGCAGGACCTCGCACAAGCCTCGACCCCTGATGCCTTCGCCTGGTTGGGCTGCCCGTCGCTGGATCTGGAGGTGCTGCGCCAACTGTCCCCGGCACGCCAGCGCAACGCCTTGCAGTACTGGCTGGCGGCGCGCACGCGCCTGCCGGACACCCGCCACTGGTCGGGTTGGGAAGACGTGCGCGATGCCGGCGGCGAAGGGCGTCCTGTATGGCGCCTGGCCGATGGCGAGCTGCACCGCAGTGGCCTGCGTATCTACTGGCTGGATGCGCACTGGCTCACGCCGCCGGCGCAGCCGGTGCCTTGGCTCGACCCGCGCCAGCCGCTTGCACTGCCCGGCAATGGCCAGTTGACACTAAGCGGCAGGTTGCCGCAGGGCCCGCTGCAGGTGCGCTATCGCCAGGGCGGCGAGAGGATGGCGGTCGAGGGCAGAGGCCATCGCGACCTCAAGCGGTTGCTCAACGAGCGCCAGCTACCCTTGTTTGCCCGCCAGCGCGTGCCGCTGCTGTACCGCGACGGGCAGTTGCTGGCGGTGGCCAACCTGCCGGGGCTGGGGCTTGCCGACGGGCAACTGCACTGGTGCGTACCGACAAGCGCGCAAGGTTTGAGATGAAAGGGACATTCCGGTAGACTACGCTCCCTTCTTGATACAACTTCTGTGACTTCATCTGAATCACGGCAGTTGCCGATTACCAAGCAGTTTTTTGCTGGGCGATTCTAAAAATGTTTAGCGAGCTCCTTACCGGGTTTTCAACCCCCGGTCTGACCAGGCGCGGCAGTTTTTTAAGATGCACTGTGATTGACGCAGGTGATCGGGGGCTTCGGCCTTCCTTCGCTTTCCCCGGCGGCACTGACCGCTTTAACGCAGACTTCTAGGGTTTTTCATGACGCGCTACATATTCGTCACGGGCGGTGTTGTTTCTTCATTGGGGAAAGGCATTGCCTCGGCTTCATTGGCGGCCATCCTGGAGGCGCGGGGGCTCAAGGTCACCATGCTCAAGCTGGACCCGTACATCAACGTCGACCCGGGCACCATGAGCCCGTTCCAGCACGGTGAAGTGTTCGTCACCCACGACGGCGCCGAGACCGACCTGGACCTGGGCCACTACGAGCGGTTCATCCGCACGACCATGACCCAGAACAACAACTTCACCACCGGCCGCGTGTACGAGCACGTGCTGCGCAAGGAGCGCCGTGGTGACTACCTGGGTGCCACCATCCAGGTGATCCCGCACATCACCGACGAAATCAAGCGCCGCATCATCAAGGGCGCCGGCGATGCCGACGTGGCCATGGTCGAGATCGGCGGTACCGTGGGTGACATCGAGTCGCAACCGTTCCTCGAGGCCATCCGCCAGCTGCGCTTCGAAGTGGGCGCCAAGCGCGCGATGCTGATGCACCTGACCCTGGTGCCGTACATCGCCACCGCCGGCGAGACCAAGACCAAACCTACCCAGCACTCGGTCAAGGAGCTGCGCTCCATCGGCCTGCAGCCGGACGTGCTGGTGTGCCGTTCCGATCACCCGATCGACAGCTCGTCGCGCCGCAAGATCGCGCAGTTCACCAACGTTGAAGAACGTGCGGTGATCGCGCTGGAAGACGCCGACACCATCTACAAGATCCCGGGCATCCTGCACTCCCAGGGCCTGGACGACTTCGTCGTCGAGCGTTTCGGCCTGCAGTGCGGCAGCGCCGACCTGTCCGAGTGGGACGCGGTGGTCGATGCCAAGCTCAACCCCGAGCACGAAGTCACCATCGCCATGGTCGGCAAGTACATGGAACTGCTCGATGCCTACAAGTCGCTGATCGAAGCGATGAGCCATGCCGGCATCAGCAACCGCACCAAGGTCAACCTGCGCTACATCGACTCTGAAGACATCGAGAACCAGGGCACCGGCCTGCTCGAAGGCGTGGACGCCATCCTGGTACCGGGCGGTTTCGGCCTGCGCGGCGTGGAAGGCAAGATCACTGCCGTTCAATACGCTCGCGAGAACAAGGTGCCTTACCTGGGTATCTGCCTGGGCATGCAGGTGGCGGTCATCGAATTCGCCCGCAACGTGATGGGCTGGAAGGACGCCAACTCCACCGAGTTCGATCGCGCCAGCGGTCACCCGGTGGTGGGCCTGATCACCGAGTGGGAAGATGCCACCGGCGCGGTCGAGACCCGTACCGAAGCCTCGGACCTTGGCGGCACCATGCGTCTGGGCGCCCAGGAGTGCCAGCTGCAAAGCGGCTCCAAGGTGCACGACTGCTACGCCAAGGACGTGATCGTCGAGCGTCACCGTCACCGCTACGAGGTCAACAACAACCTGCTGCCGCAACTGATCGAGGCGGGCCTGGTGGTCTCGGGTCGTTCCGGCGACGGCGCACTGGTCGAAGTGGTCGAGTCCAAGGACCATCCGTGGTTCGTGGCCTGCCAGTTCCACCCGGAGTTCACCTCTACCCCGCGTGACGGCCACCCGCTGTTCAGCGGCTTCGTCAAAGCTGCATTGGCTCAAAAGAACAAGGCCTGATCCATGACCCAGAAGATCATTCGCGTCGGTAACATCGAGATCGCCAACGACAAGCCGTTCGTCCTGTTCGGCGGCATGAACGTGCTGGAATCCCGTGACCTGGCCCTGAAGGTCTGCGAAGAGTACGTGCGGGTTACCGAGAAGCTCGGTATCCCCTACGTGTTCAAGGCCAGCTTCGACAAGGCCAACCGTTCGTCGATCAACTCCTACCGCGGCCCTGGCCTGGAAGAGGGGATGAAGATCTTCGAAGAGATCAAGCGCACCTTCAACGTGCCGGTGATCACCGACGTGCACGAGCCGCACCAGGCGCAGGCCGTGGCCGACGTGTGCGACATCATCCAGCTGCCGGCCTTCCTGTCGCGCCAGACTGACCTTGTTGTCGCGATGGCCAAAACCGGCGCGGTGATCAACATCAAGAAGGCGCAGTTCCTCGCACCCCAGGAGATGAAGCACATCCTGAGCAAGTGCGAAGAGGCCGGCAACGACCAACTGATCCTCTGCGAGCGTGGTTCGAGCTTCGGCTACAACAACCTGGTGGTGGACATGCTCGGCTTCGGCATCATGAAGCAGTTCGAGTACCCGGTGTTCTTCGACGTGACCCATGCCCTGCAGATGCCGGGTGGTCGCGCCGATTCCGCAGGTGGCCGCCGTGCCCAGGTCACCGACCTGGCCAAGGCCGGCCTCAGTCAGGGGCTGGCGGGCCTGTTCCTCGAGGCCCACCCGGACCCTGACAATGCCAAGTGCGACGGCCCGTGCGCCCTGCGCCTGGACAAACTGGAGCCATTCCTGGCCCAGCTCAAGCAACTGGACGAACTGGTCAAGAGTTTTCCGACGGTAGAAACCGCGTAAACCTCGATTCTCCGGTAAAGTACCGCCCGTTCATCCCCTGACCCCCGGGTCAGGGGCTTGTCCTCGTCAGGCCTGCCCGTGCGCCGACCGCCTGTGACGGACCCGGTTTTTTTCTCAGCTGCGTTGTTTTCGTCAATTCTGGAGTGCTTACAACAATGGCAAAAATCGTCGACATCAAAGGTCGTGAAGTTCTCGATTCGCGCGGTAACCCTACCGTCGAAGCGGACGTACTGCTCGACAACGGCATCATCGGCAGCGCTTGTGCGCCGTCGGGTGCTTCCACTGGCTCGCGCGAAGCGCTGGAGCTGCGTGATGGCGACAAGAGCCGTTACATGGGCAAGGGCGTACTGAAGGCCGTCGCCAACATCAACGGCCCGATCCGCGACCTGCTGCTGGGCAAGGACCCGGTCGAGCAGAAAGCGCTCGACCTGGCGATGATCAAGCTCGACGGTACTGAAAACAAAGGCAACCTGGGCGCCAACGCCATCCTCGCCGTGTCCCTGGCTGCTGCCAAGGCCGCTGCACAGGACCAGGACCTGCCGCTGTACGCGCACATCGCAAACCTCAATGGCACCCCTGGCCAGTACTCGATGCCGGTCCCGATGATGAACATCATCAACGGCGGCGAGCACGCCGACAACAACGTCGACATCCAGGAGTTCATGGTGCAGCCGGTCGGCGCCAAGACCTTCTCCGACGCGCTGCGCATGGGCACCGAGATCTTCCACCACCTCAAGGCAGTACTGAAGGCCCGTGGCCTGAACACCGCCGTGGGTGACGAGGGTGGTTTCGCACCTAACCTGGCTTCCAACGAAGACGCGCTGTCGGCCATCGCCGAAGCCATCGCCAACGCCGGCTACACCCTGGGCACCGACGTGACCCTGGCGCTGGACTGTGCGGCCAGCGAGTTCTACGAGGACGGCAAGTACAACCTGTCCGGTGAAGGCAAGTCGTTCGACGCAGCCGGTTTTGCCGACTACCTCAAGGGCCTGACCGAGCGTTTCCCGATCATCTCGATCGAAGACGGCCTGGACGAGTCCGACTGGGCTGGCTGGAAGATCCTGACCGACAAGATCGGCGACAAGGTGCAACTGGTCGGTGACGACCTGTTCGTGACCAACACCAAGATCCTGAAGGAAGGCATCGACAAGAAGATCGCCAACTCGATCCTGATCAAGTTCAACCAGATCGGCACCCTGACCGAAACCCTGGAAGCCATCCAGATGGCCAAGGCCGCCGGTTACACCGCGGTGATCTCGCACCGTTCGGGCGAAACCGAAGATTCGACCATTGCCGACCTGGCCGTGGGTACCGCTGCCGGCCAGATCAAGACCGGTTCGCTGTGCCGCTCCGACCGCGTCTCCAAGTACAACCAATTGCTGCGTATCGAAGAGCAACTGGGCAGCAAGGCTGTGTACCGTGGTCGCGGCGAGTTTCGCGGCTAAGCCAGAGATGGTAAAAAGGCCGCAGTGTGAGGCTGAAAGACGCAGCTAATCTTTCAGCAACCCTGTGCAGCAAGTGCTTTCCCCACAAAGCCTGGCTTCGGTCAGGCTTCGTGCCATCAGCCCCTTGTGCACGGGCGGCCTTTTTCCAGTGGATACCCTGATGCGTAGTCCCTATTGGTTGTTCCTCGTCTTGCTCCTGTTGCTGGGTGGCCTGCAGTACCGTCTGTGGGTGGGCAACGGCAGCCTGGCCCAGGTTGCCGACCTCAAGCAGCAGATCGCCGACCAGCACGCTGAAAACGAGCGTCTGCTGGAGCGTAATCGCGTGCTTGATGCCGAAGTGCTGGAGTTGAAGAAAGGTATGGAAACCGTCGAAGAACGCGCTCGTCATGAGCTGGGTATGGTCAAGGAGGGTGAAACCCTCTACCAGTTGGCCCAATGACGGCGTCCCTGCCTGCCTTCTGGGCAGTGATTCCTGCCGCGGGTGTTGGTGCCCGCATGGCGGCCGACCGTCCCAAGCAGTACCTGCAACTGGGCGGGCGGACGATTCTCGAGCATAGCCTCGACTGTTTTCTCGACCATCCATGCCTCAAGGGCGTGGTGGTCAGCATTGCTGCCGACGACCCTTACTGGCCGGGCCTGGCCTGCGCCAGCGATACGCGCATCCAGCGTGCGGCAGGTGGGCGCGAGCGTGCCGATTCGGTGCTCAACGCCTTGCTGCTGCTGCATGCCCAGGGCGCGGCCGACAACGACTGGGTGCTGGTGCACGATGCGGCGCGGCCGAACCTGGCGCGCGACGACCTTGACCGCCTGCTGGGCGAGCTAGCGAATGATCCGGTGGGCGGGCTGCTGGCGGTGCCGGCGCGCGACACGCTCAAGCGTGCCGATGCCAACGGGCGGGTAAGCGCCACTATCGACCGCAGCACGGTGTGGCAGGCGTACACCCCGCAGATGTTCCGCCTGGGGGCATTGCACCGTGCGCTGGCAGACAGCCTGGTGGCGGACGTGGCGATCACCGACGAGGCGTCGGCCATCGAATGGTCGGGGCAGGCGCCGCGCCTGGTCGAAGGGCGCAACGACAATATCAAGGTGACGCGGCCGGAAGACCTGGAGTGGCTGAGACAGCGCTGGGCCAATCGCGGCAATTGACCGCGGTGGCCCATTCGCTGGCAAGCCAGCCCACACAAGGGACTGCAGCACGTTCAGGGGCTGGTGAACTGCCTGTGGGAGCCCGCGACGTTTTCTACACGCTGCGGTACTCAGGCAGCTGTCCCAACTTCTCCCTCAGATAATCCACCAGCTTGCGCACCTTCGGCGACAGGTGCCGCTGTTGCGGGTACAACGCCCACACCGCCGTATTCGGCGGCTGATGCGCTTCAAGCAGCGACACCAGCGCGCCACTGCCCAGATGCTCCAGCACGTAGTAGTCCGGCAACTGGCACAGGCCCATCCCCTGCAGCGCCGCATCCAGCACCGCCTGCCCGCTGTTGCAGCGCCAGTTGCCCTGCACCCGCTGACTGATTTCCCGGCCCTCCTGCTGCAAGGCCCAGATATCCGTGCTGCCGATCAGGCAGTTGTGCCGCGCCAGCTCCGACACGCTGTGGGGCCGCCCATAGCGCTCCAGGTACGCTGGCGAGGCGCACAGGTACATGCGCCGTGGGGCCAGGCGTGCCGCCACCAGGCGTGACTCCTGCAACCGGCCCAAACGAATCGCCATGTCCATGCCTTCGTGCAGCAGGTCGAGGGTGCGGTTGGTCAGCTCGATGTCCACCCGCAACTGCGGGTACTGCGCCATGAAGCGGGTGACCAGCGGCACGATGAAGCGCTCGCCATAGGCCACCGCACAGGTCATGCGCAGCAGCCCCTTGGGCTCGCTGGTCAGGTCGCCTATGGCGCGCAGGGCCTCTTCGCGGCCGTCCTGCAGGCGCTGGCAGTGCTGAAGAAAGGTCTGCCCGGCCTCACTCAAGGTCACCTTGCGCGTGCTGCGGTACAAAAGGCGCGTCTGCAGGCGATCTTCCAGGCGCGCCACCGCACGGCTCACGTGCGACGACGATACCCCCAGGCGCTCGGCTGCCGCGGTGAACTGGCCCGATTCGGCCACCGCGACGAATTCGTCGATCCCTTCCCAGCGGCTGCTCATCGATTATCCCTGCATGGCAATAATGTTTTGTGTTTGGCTCGATTATTAAGCAAAAGACGATGAATTACACTTCACGCCTGAACTGAAACCTTTGTGGAGAACCTTGATGATCAAGTCCCGTGCTGCCGTTGCCTTCGAAGCCAAGAAACCACTGGAGATCGTCGAAGTCGACGTGGCCATGCCCAAGGCCGGCGAAGTGCTGTTGCGCGTGGTCGCCAGCGGCGTCTGCCACACCGACGCCTACACGCTGTCGGGCGCCGACCCGGAAGGGATCTTCCCGTCCATCCTGGGCCATGAAGGCGGCGCCATCGTCGAGGCCATCGGTGAGGGCGTGACCTCGGTGGCGGTGGGCGATCACGTGATCCCGCTCTACACCCCGGAATGTCGCCAGTGCAAGTTCTGCAAGTCGGGCAAGACCAACCTGTGCCAGGCCATCCGCGCGACCCAGGGCAAGGGCCTGATGCCCGACGGCACCACCCGTTTTGCCTACAAGGGTCAGCCGCTGTTCCACTACATGGGCACCTCGACCTTCTCCGAATACACCGTGCTGCCGGAAATTTCCGTGGCCAAGATCCAGAAAGAGGCCCCGCTGGAGAAGGTGTGCCTGCTCGGTTGCGGCGTGACCACCGGCATCGGTGCGGTACTCAATACCGCCAAGGTCAAGCCGGGTGACACCGTGGCCATCTTCGGCCTGGGCGGCATCGGCCTGTCGGCCGTGATCGGAGCGGTCAAGGCCAAGGCCAGCCGCATCATCGCCATCGACATCAACCCGGCCAAGTTCGAGATCGCACGCCAGCTGGGTGCCACCGACTGCATCAACCCCAAGGACTACGATCGCCCGATCCAGGAAGTGATCGTGGACCTGACCGATGGCGGCGTGGACTTCTCGTTCGAGTGCATCGGCAACGTGCAACTGATGCGTGCGGCCCTGGAGTGCTGCCACAAGGGCTGGGGCGAGTCGGTGATCATCGGCGTCGCCGGTGCCGGCCAGGAGATCGCAACGCGTCCGTTCCAGCTGGTCACCGGCCGCGTCTGGCGCGGCTCGGCATTCGGTGGCGTGCGTGGTCGCACCGAGCTGCCAAGCTATGTGGACATGGCCGAGCAGGGCGAGATCCCGCTGGACACCTTCATTACCCACACCATGGGCCTGGAGGACATCAACAAGGCCTTCGACCTGATGCATGAAGGCAAGAGCATCCGCAGCGTCATCCACTTCTGAGGTCTGCCATGAGCCTGGAAAACATCTCCTGCCAGAAGAGCTTCGGCGGCTGGCACAAGCGCTACCGGCACCGCTCCAGCGTGCTGGGGTGCGACATGGTGTTTGCCGTGTACCTGCCGCCGCAGGCGGAGCAGGGCGGCAAGCTGCCGGTGCTGTACTGGCTGAGCGGGCTGACCTGCACCGACGAGAACTTCATGCAGAAGGCCGGCGCGCACAAGCTTGCCGCCGAGCTCGGCCTGATCATCGTGGCGCCGGACACCAGCCCGCGCGGGCCACAGGTACCGGACGACCCGGACGGCGCCTGGGACTTCGGCCTGGGCGCGGGGTTCTACCTCAATGCCACCGAACAGCCGTGGGCCGAGCACTACCGCATGCACGACTATGTGGTGGATGAGCTGCCGGCACTGGTGGAGGCGCATTTCCCGGCCTCCGCTGCGCGCAGCATCAGCGGTCACTCCATGGGTGGGCACGGCGCGCTGGTGTGCGCCTTGCGCAACCCCGGGCGCTATGTGTCGGTGTCGGCGTTCTCGCCCATCGGCAACCCGATGGACTGCCCCTGGGGCCAGAAGGCGTTCAGTCGCTACCTGGGCGAGGAGCGTTCACGCTGGCGCGAATGGGATGCCAGCGTGCTGATCGCGCAGGCGCAGGAAACGCTGCCGCTGCTGGTCGATCAGGGCGATCGCGACGACTTCCTGCAAACCCAGCTCAAGCCCGAAGTGCTGGCCCAGGCCGCGCAGGCGGCTGGCTACCCGCTGACGTTGCGCCTGCAGCCTGGCTACGACCACAGCTACTACTTCATCGCCAGCTTCATCGATGACCACCTGCGCCACCATGCGGCGGCATTGGGGCGGGCGTAGGGCTAGTCCTACAAATAAGCCAAACCCCCGGCAAAGCAGGTAGAATCACGCCCTGACTCAATCAGGGCGTTTTTTTATGCGTATTGGCCACGGCTACGATGTGCACCGCTTCGCGGAAGGCGATTTCATCACCTTGGGTGGGGTGCGCATTGCGCACAAGTTCGGCCTGCTGGCCCATTCCGACGGCGATGTGCTGCTGCACGCGCTGAGCGATGCACTGCTGGGCGCCGCCGCGCTGGGTGACATCGGCAAGCATTTCCCCGATACCGACCCGCAGTTCAAGGGCGCCGACAGCCGCGTGCTGCTGCGCCACATCCTGTCGATCATCCATGCCAAGGGCTGGAAGGTGGGCAACGTCGACGCCACCATCGTGGCCCAGGCACCCCGGATGGCCGCGCACATCGAAACCATGCGTACCTTGATCGCCCAGGACCTGCAGGTCGAGCTCGACCAGGTCAACGTCAAGGCCACCACCGAAGAGAAGCTCGGCTTCACCGGCCGTGAAGAAGGCATCGCCGTTCACGCCGTCGCGTTGTTGCTGCGCGCATGACCGAACTCGAACTGCTCGGCCCGCAGGCAGCCGGGCCGGCGCTGGGCAGCGCCATCCTCAAGGCCACGGCCGAAGATTTCCAGGTCGATGAAGTGCTAGACATTCCCCTGTCGGGTGAAGGCGAGCACTTGTGGCTGTGGGTCGAGAAACGCGACCTCAATACCGAGGAGGCCGCCCGCCGCCTGGCCCGCGCCGCCGGCGTACCGCTGCGCACCGTGAGCTATGCCGGCCTCAAGGACCGTCAGGCGCTGACTCGCCAATGGTTCAGCCTGCACCTGCCGGGCAAGGCCGACCCTGACCTGAGCGCGGCTGAAAACGAAACCCTGAGCATCCTCAGACACACCCGCCACTCGCGCAAACTCCAGCGTGGCGCGCACTCGGCCAACGGCTTCACCCTGCGCCTCACAGCGCTCAGCGCCGACCACCAGGCCCTGGACGCGCGCCTCGAGCAATTGCGTGTACAAGGCGTGCCCAACTACTTCGGCAGCCAGCGCTTCGGCTTTGCCGGCGGCAACGTGCACGATGCGCGCCAGTGGGCCGAGCGCAAGGCCCTGCCCGAGCAGCGCAATGTGCGCTCGCGGCTGCTGTCCAGCGCACGCAGCTACCTGTTCAACCGGGTGCTGGCCGAGCGGGTTGCCGATGGCAGCTGGCAACAGGCTCAGGTCGGCGACCTGCTGGCGTTTACCGACAGCCGCAGCTTTTTCGCGGCGGGCGAGGCCGAGTGCAGCGATCCGCGCCTGGCAATACTCGACCTGCACCCTACCGGGCCGCTGTGGGGCGAGGGCCTGCCGGCCACCAGTGGGGCGGGCGGTGCGATCGAGCAACGCGTGGCCGAACAGGAGGCAGCCCTGTGCCAATGGCTGGGCAATGCCAACCTCAAACAGGAGCGGCGCATTCTGCGGCTGCCCATTGGCGGCTTGACGTGGCATTATCCCGAGCCTGATATCCTGCAACTGGAATTCGTCCTTCCGGCCGGATGCTTCGCCACCGTGGTGGTGCGCGAACTCGTCGATCTGGTGCCGGCAGGGCAGACGGACAGCCCATGCGTATTCTGATTTCGAACGACGACGGGGTCACCGCACCCGGTCTCGCCGCGCTGCATGCTGCGCTGGCGGATTATGCCGAGTGCGTGGTGATTGCCCCGGACCAGGACAAGAGCGGCGCCAGCAGTTCGCTGACGCTCGACCGCCCGCTGCATCCGCAGACCCTGGCCAACGGCTACATCAGCCTCAACGGCACACCGACCGATTGCGTGCACCTGGGCCTGAACGGGCTGCTGGAGCATCCGCCGGACATGGTCGTCTCGGGTATCAACCTGGGCGCCAACCTGGGCGATGACGTGCTGTACTCGGGCACGGTCGCCGCGGCGCTGGAAGGTCGATTCCTGGGGGGCACCTCGTTTGCCTTCTCGCTGCTCTCGCGCCTGCCGGACAACCTCCCCACTGCCGCCTATTTCGCGCGCAAGCTGGTCGAGGCGCATGCAAGCCTTGAGCTGCCACCGCGCACCGTACTCAATGTGAACATTCCCAACCTGCCGCTGGAGCATATCCGTGGCATCCAGCTGACACGCCTGGGGCATCGTGCACGTGCGGCGGCGCCGACCAAGGTGGTCAACCCGCGCGGCAAGGAAGGCTACTGGATCGCGGTGGCCGGCGACGCCGAGGATGGCGGCCCGGGTACCGATTTTCACGCGGTGATGCAGGGCTATGTCTCGATCACCCCGCTACAGCTTGACCGCACCTTCAACGATGCCTTCGACCGTCTCGAGGGTTGGCTGGAGGGGCTGCTCTGATGCGAGAGCCGGAGGATCTGATGCGCCATGGTATCGGTTTTACTTCGCAGCGAACCCGTGAACGGCTGATCCAGCGTTTGATCGAGGAAGGCATCAAGGACCAGCGGGTGCTCGAGGCCTTGCGCAACATCCCGCGGCACATGTTCGTCGACGAGGCGCTGTCGCACCGTGCGTATGAAGACACCGCCCTGCCCATCGGCAACAACCAGACCATCTCGCAGCCGTTCATGGTCGCGTACATGAGCGAGGTGCTGCTGGAGGACGGTCCGCTGGACAAGGTGCTGGAGATCGGCACCGGGTCTGGCTACCAGACCGCAGTGCTGTCCAGGCTGGTGGAGCGGGTGTTCTCGGTAGAGCGCATCAAGCCCCTGCAGGACCGCGCCAAGGAACGGCTGGTCGAGTTGAACCTGCGCAACCAGGTATTCCGCTGGGGCGACGGTTTCGAGGGGTGGCCGGCACTGGCCCCCTACAATGGCATCATCGTCACCGCCGGCGCACCCGAAGTGCCCCAGGCCTTGCTCGACCAGCTGGCACCGGGCGGGCGCATGGTGATACCGGTGGGCGCCAGTGGCGAGACACAGCAATTGCTGTTGATCGTGCGCGAAGAACAGGGCTTCTCGCGGCGCAAACTGTGCGACGTACGCTTCGTGCCGTTGCTCAATGGCACATTGAGCTGAGTCGATTTTTTTCGCGGGCGTCGAATTCCCGGTGCATTGCCGGGTCTATGGGGCGTGCGGTTTCTTGAACGATCGCACAACCTGGCAAGCAGTTGATCTGCATTGCCTGTGCGCTCGGTTATAATTGCAACAATATTGCATTCCTACATCGGTCACCACATAAGGGAGCGGCGGGTGAGTCACACAGTCATTCGGCAGCGCATGGGTCTATCGAGCTTAAAGCTTCTGGTGATTGCACTCGCCTTGGGAACCCTGGTTTCAGGGTGTTCCAGTTCATCTTCGAGCAGCGTGCGGGTGGTCGACCGCAACAGCGCCGCGCCCAAGCGCCCGGTGGTCACTACGGGGCAGTACGTGGTTCGCCCGGGCGACACGCTGTTCTCGATTGCCTTTCGCTACGGCTGGGACTACAAGGAGCTCGCTGCGCGCAACGGTATCCCGGCGCCCTATACCATCCGGCCCGGCCAGGCGATCCGCTTCGGCTCCGGCACGGCTACCAGCAGCGGCTCGCGGGTCGTCACCTCCACCTCGCCCTCCAGCAAGACCACTGTCACCCGTCGTCCGGCAGGTACCCCGGCACCGGCAAAAACCACGTCTTCAGGCGGTACCAGCGCGCCGCCCGTCGTCGCCACCACCCCTGTCCAGGTGCCGGCTTCGGAGCGTTCGGCCGGTGGCTGGGCATGGCCGGCCAACGGTGTGCTGATTGGAAAATTCGCTTCAAACGGTAGTTTGAATAAAGGCATTGATATCGCCGGTGATTTGGGACAGCCTGTTTTTGCTGCGTCGGATGGTTCCGTTGTGTACGCCGGAAGTGGCTTGCGGGGCTACGGTGAACTGGTAATCATCAAGCACAGCGATACCTACGTCAGTGCCTACGGTCACAACCGCAGGCTGTTGGTTCGGGAGGGACAGCAGGTCAAGGTTGGGCAGACAATTGCCGAAATGGGGTCCACGGGCACCGACCGGGTGAAGCTTCACTTCGAGATTCGCCGCCAGGGCAAACCTGTAGATCCGTTGCAATTCCTGCCACGTCGTTGATAAGCATGTACCCGGCCTGTTCCTTCGCGTAGTGGGGACAGGCTCAGCGTTGCCAAGGATAAAGGCGCCGCTTGAGTCTGAGTTCGAACTCAGCAAAGGACTATAACAATGGCTCTCAGTAAAGAAGTGCCGGAGTTTGACATCGACGATGAGGTGCTCCTTATGGAAACCGGCATCGTTTTGGAAACGGATGTGGTGTCAGACGAACCTGCTGTATCTCCGGTTCGGACCCGGGCCAAACAAGGCTCACCGCTCAAACAGCACAAGTACATCGATTACACTCGAGCACTTGATGCAACTCAGCTCTACCTCAACGAAATCGGCTTTTCGCCCCTGCTTTCCCCGGAAGAAGAAGTTCATTTTGCGCGTCTGTCGCAAAGTGGCGACCCTGCCGGGCGCAAACGCATGATCGAAAGCAACCTGCGCCTGGTGGTGAAGATTGCGCGCCGCTACGTCAACCGCGGTCTATCGCTGCTCGACCTGATCGAAGAGGGCAACCTGGGCCTGATTCGCGCAGTCGAGAAGTTCGACCCCGAGCGTGGGTTCCGTTTCTCGACCTACGCCACCTGGTGGATCCGGCAGACCATCGAACGCGCCATCATGAACCAGACGCGCACCATTCGCCTGCCGATCCATGTGGTCAAGGAACTGAACGTCTACCTGCGTGCAGCACGCGAGCTGACCCAGAAACTCGATCACGAGCCGTCACCGGAAGAGATCGCCAACCTGCTGGAAAAACCCGTAGGCGAGGTCAAGCGCATGCTCGGCCTGAACGAGCGCGTGTCTTCGGTGGACGTTTCACTGGGCCCGGACTCGGACAAGACCCTGCTCGATACCCTCACCGACGATCGTCCCACCGACCCTTGCGAGCTGTTGCAGGACGACGACCTGTCCCAGAGCATCGACCTGTGGCTGAGCGAACTGACCGACAAGCAGCGTGAGGTGGTGATTCGCCGCTTTGGCCTGCGCGGGCATGAGAGCAGCACCCTGGAGGATGTTGGCCTGGAGATTGGTCTTACCCGGGAGCGGGTACGTCAGATCCAGGTGGAGGGCCTCAAGCGGCTGCGGGAGATCCTGGAGAAGAACGGTCTGTCCAGCGAGTCGCTGTTCCAGTAACTGCGACGGCTGTGAAAAGGCGCCTCGACCCAGTCGAGGCGTTTTTGTTCGTGGCTGTCTCAAGCGCTCAGACACGCGCAGAAACACCGATACCACGGCGGCAACCTTTCCCGGTTGCGTATTGTTATTGGATTTGTAGGTTATCGCTTACAAGATCCGTAAGCCTTTACATCAAGAGGGTGTAAATTCCAGTCGGTTTTGACGTGGTATTTTTTCTAACCAATTGATATTGAAAGAGTTTATTTTAAGGTGGCGTCACCTTCCGGACTTTTTTTGAGAGCTTTTACCAGTTGCTCTGCCGGCTGCAGGGGATAGTATCTGAACTGTGTCTACGGACTGACACAGGTTCTCAAGGATGAGCGCCAAGGACATCGCGGGATGCGATTCATCAGGATGATGATAGGGAATACAGGGACTACGGAAAAAAATGTGGGCGGGTCATACCGCCCCTTTTTTTTGCCTGCGAAAAAGTGGCTGGCCCTGCAGCGATGTCTAGTCCTGAAATAGGTTTACACCTGTTCAGGTAGGCCGATAGGCCTCAAAACGCCCGATGCACCGCATCGGGCGTTTTGTTTTTCAGGGCCATATGGGGCCGTTCTGTGTTGTAGATCTGCACTGCCTCATCAACCATCTGCCTCGCTTGCTCCAGATCTTCAGGGCTGCTCAACAGCAGCTCCATCTTGAGGATTCCGTTGATTCGCTCAGCCAGCGCGTTCTGGTAGCAGTCATACCCATCAGTCATGGAGCACTGAACGCCGTGCCGTTGGTGCAGTGACTGGTATAGCGCCGAGCAATATTGGATGCCTCGATCCGAATGGTGGACTAATGGCTGGCGATGACGTCGCTTTCGCAAGGCCTGCTTGAAGGCTTGCGCTACTGACTCGGCATGCAGGCTTTCATGGACGTGGTGACCAACAATTTTCCTGGAGTACGCGTCCGTTACCAGGCTCAGGTACAGCGGGCCGTTGCGTGCGGGCAGATAAGTAATGTCGGCAACCCAGACGTGCTCCGGCCTTGTCGGAACGACTTGGCTTGGACCGGGCTTGATTAAGTTGGGATGGCGGTAGAAGCGATGAAAGCTCTGTGTTGTCTTGTGGTATGCCCGCTTGGGCAGTACCAGCAAACGGCGCTCTCCCAAGACCTGAAACAGCCTATCTCGGCCGACTTGGAATCGTTTGTCAGGTTGGCAATGCAGCAAATAGTGCAGCTTACGGGTACCCAGACGGGGCTGGCGCAGCCGGACTTGCTGAACAAACTGAACCACCCGATCTGCCTGGCGCTCTTTGCCATCAGCAGCTCGGTTGCGCTTGTAGTAAGCCTGTCGACTGATGCCTAGAAACTGACAAGCCCTGGCAATGCTCAGTCCTGCGACTTGGCCTTGCGAGAGGACTTGCCGGATCGCTTTTTTACGACCGAGACACCATAGTCATTTTTCAGAACATCAACGACCGTTTCAAAGAACTGGGCCTTCTGGCTCATCAGCTCAAGCTGCTGCTCAAGCTCTTTGATCCGCTGCTCTGGAGTGAGCGTTTTGGGGTCAGACATCGCGCAGCTCCTCTCGTCGCGGATCGAAGCCCCCTGGCTCCAATCCTGCCGACCGTGCTTACGCAACCATACCAGAACCGTCGACCGTCCCTGGATGCCATACCGCACCTGGGCCTGCTTGTAGGTCAGTTCGCCTTTTTCAATCTGATCAACCACCGCCAATTTAAAAGACAGTGAGTAATCACGCTGTGTGCGCTTTACACCTTGTTCCATCTGACTCTCCGGAAATTCGGGATGGGAGGTGTAAACCTTATTCAGGACGGGACACGAACATAAAAAAGGCCCCGAAGGGCCTTTTTCATTGATCCGGCGTCGATCAACGCTCCAGATCTGCAATCTTGCCCGGCTTGCCATCCCACTCTGCAGCGTCTGGCATCGAATCCTTCTTCTCGGTGATGTTCGGCCAGATTTCGGCCAGCTCGGCGTTGAGCTCGATGAAGTTTTCCATGCCGGCCGGCACTTCATCTTCCGAGAAGATCGCAACGGCGGGGCACTCAGGCTCGCACAGTGCACAGTCGATGCACTCATCCGGGTGAATGACCAGGAAGTTCGGGCCTTCGTAGAAGCAGTCCACCGGACAGACTTCTACACAGTCGGTGTACTTGCACTTGATGCAGTTGTCGGTGACGACGAAGGTCATTTCTAATTTTCTCCTCAGGCGACGGCAGCGTTCCCTTCCAGACAGGGCCGCTCGGTTCGGTAGGTCGGCAGCGAGCCAGGCTAATAACTCGCTGCCCCGCCGAACCGCGCGGGATTCTATCAGTTTGTGCGATGGGGCGTTATAACAGAGTCTTTAGTGTATAGAGCATTTCGATAGCTTGGCGTGGCGTCAGGTTGTCCACGTCGAGCTTGCCGATCTTCTCGATCACCGGATGCGGCAGGCTGGCGAACAGGTCGCTCTGGTGCGGCGTGCTGGGCGCTCCCGGGCTTGCTGGCGCGGTTTCGTGGGGCAGGCTGTTGGTTTCCAGGCGGCCCAGGTGCTCGCGGGCTCGCTGGATCACCGGTGCCGGCACGCCTGCCAGTTGTGCCACTGCCAGGCCGTAGCTCTGGCTGGCAGGCCCTGGCAGCACATGGTGCAGGAACACGATGCGTTCGTTGTGCTCGGTAGCGTTCAGGTGCACGTTGGCCACCAGCGGCTCGCTTTCGGGCAGCACGGTCAGTTCGAAGTAGTGCGTGGCGAACAGCGTGTAGGCGCGCAGCTGGGCCAGGCGCTCGGCGGCGGCCCAGGCCAGCGAGAGGCCGTCGAAGGTACTGGTGCCGCGGCCCACTTCGTCCATCAGCACCAGGCTGCGTTCGGTGGCGTTGTGCAGGATGTTGGCGGTTTCGCTCATCTCCACCATGAAGGTAGAGCGCCCACCGGCCAGGTCGTCGCTGGAACCGATACGGGTGAAGATGCGGTCCACCAGCGACAGCTCGCAGCTGGCGGCCGGCACGAAGCTGCCGATATGCGCCAGCAGCACGATCAGTGCGGTCTGGCGCATGTAGGTGGACTTACCACCCATGTTCGGGCCGGTGATCACCAGCATGCGCGTGTTGTCGTCCAGGCCCAGGTCGTTGGCCACGAACGGCGTGGTCAACACCTGCTCGACCACCGGGTGGCGACCCTGGCTGATGCGCATGCACGGTTCGTCGACGAATGTCGGGCAGTTGAGGTCAAGGTTCAGCGCACGCTCGGCCAGGTTGCTGACCACATCCAGTTCGGCCAGCGCCGCGGCGGTGTCCTGCAACGGGGCCAGATGGCCGATCAGGGTTTCGAGCAACGCATCGTAGAGCATCTTCTCGCGCGCCAGGGCGCGGCTCTTGGCCGACAGCGCCTTGTCTTCGAACGTCTTGAGCTCGGGGGTGATGAAGCGCTCGGCGCCCTTGAGGGTCTGGCGGCGGATGTAGTCGGCCGGCGCCTGTTCGGCCTGCTTGCTCGGCAGCTCGATGAAGTAGCCATGCACGCGGTTGTAGCCGACCTTGAGGTTGGCAAGGCCCGTGCGGGCCTTTTCGCGGGCTTCGAGGTCGATCAGGAACTGCCCGGCGTTCTCGCTCATCGACAGCAGGTCGTCGAGCTCGGCGTCATAGCCGACCTTGAGAACGCCGCCATCACGGATCACCGCAGGCGGGTTGTCGATGATCGCCTTCTGCAGCAGGTCGGCCAGTTCCGGGTAGGTACCGGCGATGGCCGCCAGGCGCGCCAGGTGCGGTGCCTCCAGCTCGGCCATGGCGTTCTGCAGTTCAGGCAGCGCGCCAAGCGCGTCGCGCAGGCGCGCCAGGTCCCGTGGGCGAGCGTTGCGCAGGCCGATACGGGCGAGAATCCGCTCGATATCGCCGATGTCCTTCAGTTGCGGTTGCAGCTTCTCGAAGCGGTAGCCGTCGAGCAGGCAGCGAATCGAGCTCTGGCGGGCCTGCAGCACCTTCAGGTCACGCAGCGGCCGGTTCAGCCAGCGGGTCAGCAGGCGGCTGCCCATGGCGGTCTGACAGCGGTCGATCACCGATTGCAGGGTGTTGTCGCGGCCCCCGGCCAGGTTGACGTCCAGCTCCAGGTTGCGCCGGCTGGCGCCGTCGAGCACCACGGTGTCGTCCAGCCGCTCGTGCTTGAGGCTGCGCAGGTGCGGCAGGGCGGTGCGCTGGGTTTCCTTGGCGTAGGCGAGCAGGCAGCCGGCGGCGCCGATGGCCAGGGTCAGCTTCTCGCAGCCGAAGCCCTTGAGGTCCTGGGTTGCGAACTGCTGACACAGGCTCTTGCGCGCCGAGTCACGGTCGAAGTCCCACGGCGCGCGGCGGCGCGAGCCACGGCGCTTCTCGGCGGGCAGGCCCTGGGGCCAGTCGTCGGGGATCAGCAGCTCCACGGGGTTGACCCGCTCGAGCTCGGCCAGCAGGTTTTCCCAGCCCTTGAACTCCTGCACGGTGAAGTTGCCGCTGGTGATATCCAGCACGGCCAGGCCGAACAGGCGTTCGTCACCCAGTACGGCGGCGATCAGGTTGTCGCGGCGCTCGTCGAGCAGGGCTTCGTCGCTGACCGTGCCTGGGGTGATGATGCGCACCACCTGGCGTTCCACCGGGCCCTTGCTGGTGGCCGGGTCGCCGATCTGCTCGCAGATCACCACCGATTCACCCAGCTTCACCAGCTTGGCCAGGTAGCCTTCGGCGGCGTGGTAGGGGATACCGCACATGGGGATCGACTGGCCCGCCGACTGCCCGCGGGCGGTCAGGGTGATATCCAGCAGTTTGGCGGCCTTCTTCGCGTCTTCGTAGAAGATCTCGTAGAAATCGCCCATGCGGTAGAACATCAGCTGGTCCGGGTGCTGGTTCTTCAGCTTCCAGTACTGCTGCATCATCGGGGTGTGTTGGGAAAGGTCAGACATTCAAGGCCTTGCAGCTGTGTGTCTATTAGACAGTTGCGAATTGTCTAATACTACAGGCTTTTTCTTGGCATTGCTGGCGGATGAGCGATGTCGATTTCCCGCAGCCGCAGGTACCGCTTTGTCATTTTTGGGTCGGTGTGGCCGCCAAGCTTTTGCGCATCGTTTCCTTGTCGATCGGTATCGGTCAGCGACTTGGCCCTCAGGTCATGGATGGTTGCCCCTTCTATGTTTGCCTCCACGCAAGCCGATCTGAATGCTTGCTTTACCGTTTCATAGGAGACTGGCTTGCCGCCAGACCTTGCGCAGAACAGGGTCAGTCCGCGCACCCGCCGGGGTAGCGCTTTAATCCGTCCGAGAAGATCTTCCAGGTCAGGGCTCATGGCCACGACTAACTTTGCCCCGGTTTTTTGCTGCTCAAAGGCTATGCCAGCAGGGGAGATATCCGCCAGTCGGATTGACAGCACGTCACTGATTCTCTGACCGGTCAGGTAGCACATTTCAAAAATGGAGCGCATGTAATCTGACGCGCTGGCGCAGATCGCCGAGAACTCATCGTCAGTGATGTATCGGTCGCGCTTCTTTTCGGCGTGCCGCTTGATGCCGATGCATGGGTTTGAATCAACCACCTGCTGTTCCAGGGCATAGGCAAAGACCATCCGCAGGAACGAGATCACGCGGTTTGACATGTTCGGCGTGTCCGCCATGTGCAGTTTCAGCTTGGCAACATGGCGCGGAAGGACCTGGCGCGGCTCAAATTCGGCGAGGTACTCCTTGAGTCGCGCAGCGGCAGCCTCGTACTGCTTTACGGTGTTGTCGGCCAGTCGGTGCTTCATTGCATCCAGCGCCTCATCAATCAGCTTTGCCATCCCGCCTTTTCCGCTCCCTCCCACCAGCCTGGCATAGGCCAACAAAGCGTCTTGATAGTCGCTACCCAGGCGCTCCCACTTTCCCTTTCGCACCAGGTAATAAGCCCCGTGCTTCATGTACATGCACGGCGGTAGGTGCCGGTCTTTCTTTCGTGGCCTCATCGCTTTTGCCCCTACCCAAGCCTTAGCTCGGGACCTTTCTTGTGTTCGACCTGCCCGCCAAGGCGAGCAATAACTACTTGTCGCAGCACCTTTGGCTTGCCGTCAGCATCCAGCACGTAGCCGAACCTCTCCGCCTCAAGCCACCTGATCTGCTCCTTGGCCCTGACGTAGCCGGTCATATCGGCCACCTCATCTGATGTCATGAACATGGGTCGCCTCCACTTCGGCTAGCGCGTCAGGTTCTGGTTGTCACGCTGATCTGTCACGTCAGCCGGTCGGCGCAGGTCGCGCCGGTCGTTCACCGCCCGCAGAACCGCGTGGACTGCTGCACTGATCTTTGCCTTCTGCCAGTCCCGCAGCTGGTCAATAGGTGTGTCAGCGAAGTTCGACTCTTTGTGCAGTGCTCCGCAGGCTGCTTGGAGATCGCTGGCGAACAGGTGTCCTTCGGCGCTCTTGGCGCGCTGCTTCCAGTAGGCGGATCGCTGCCGAAGCGCGCCGATTTCCCGCTCTTGTTCACGCAGGCCCTGCCACTTCAAGTCCTCGTCGCGAAGCATCTGGTTTTCGTTTTTGAGCTGGTCATGCTCTGCCTTCAAGGCCCACACCCAATCCACGAACCTGCCGAGGTCGGGAACGATGTTCTCGTTACTCACGACCGATCTCCCGTAGCCTGCTTCATCAACGCATAGGTCTTCGGTGCGCGGCTGCCTTTGCACCAGTCCAGCCCGACCTCATCAAGGAAGCACTGGCAGATTTCCTCCCAGCTATTGGCCAGGCCATTCCACTGCTCTCCGCGCTGAGCCATCTCGCCCATGCGTGGCTTCCACTCCGGGATCAGCTCAAGCAGCTTGATGCAGCGGTTGAGGTCATCCGGGTCAGCAGGGGCGGCGTAACCATCGTGGGCGGCCACCCCCAGCATGTGATCGTGAATGGCTCGCGATGACATGCCCACCTCGCCATCGCGCATCCAGGCAGCTGCACGCTGCTCGACCGTGGTATCACCGCCAGGCATGGTGGTGTCGTAGCCCAGCGGGCAGCCTGCCGCCTCGATGGCGTCGACGCAGGCCTGTTCGAACTTTTTCTGGCTTACCCGGCCCTGCATCAGGTCATTCATGACCGGGGTGATGGCATCCAGCTGGCGCTGGTTCAGCTTGTGACCACGCAATACGATGCTCATGCCCGACCTCCCGCCAGCGCTGCCAGCTCGGCCACCAACGCCTCGGTGCGCCCGTAGAACTTCCCCGTGTCCTCGTTCACGAACCGCTCGAGCACGGTGGCCACGGCGCGCTGGTTGGCCAGGGCGCGCAGGTCTGCCTCGGTGAGTGGCGTGTCGGTCGATGGCGCATGCACGAAGGCCTCCTGGCTGATCAGCAGGGTGCGCACCGGGCGGATGCCTTTCTCCTTGCTCACCCAGTTCGTCTCGGGTGTGCACCAGGGCAGCATGGCCATGTACCAGGCCGTGGCCGAGTTCGCCTTCTGGCTGCTGGTCCAGTAGTCGTGGGCGCAGACAAACGCCTGCGCAGCACCCTTGTCCTGGCTCAGGCCCGACCGGCCCCAGTCCGGCAGTTGCAGCAGGTTGCAGCGCAGCACCTGCAGCTCCTCGATGGAAGGGATGTGCCAGCCCCTGGTGCCACGGATGTTCATGCCCAGCACCTTGCGGGCGATGGCACTGCCCTCGGCGGCCATGGCCTGCGTGTTGGCTATACCGTCGAAGCGCGACGTTGCCCCACGGATTCGCGGGCGTGGGCCTTCCTCCTGCCACCAGCGGGCAGCGACTTCGAACTCCCGGCCTGCATCGATCACGGCATGCTCGGCGCCATCGAAGTACAATCGACCAGCATAGAAGCCGCCGCCAAGCGGCTGACCCACAGCGGGTAAGCTGGAAGGGTTGATTGCCCGGCGCCTGGTCACAATTCACCTCCTGAAACGATGCAGCTGTAACGTTGGCGATACGATTTTGACAAATGGTCAATGCACGTATATCTCATGAGCAGGCTGCAGATTTTTCTGAGCCAGCACCCGAGGAGCGGCACAAAATGAGAAGGCGAGGAGCGAAGTTCTGGGAATGGGCTGACCACCAACTTCATCATCGTTGCCATGATGAAAAACTTAGTGATGGGACCACCATCGATGTCCAGGCCAGGCTGTCTCGAACCGGAGTGACCCAGCTTTTTCTGGGCATCTACCGAGTAGATGGTGTTCTCCTCCTTGAGGAGTACTACGACAGCCGCCCGGGGGAGACAATTTCTCGCTCTTTGGCTTGGGGAGCGGGCAGAGCTCGGCTTATCGCAACTACGGGAAACATGGTAGTAGTTGAGGCTGATGGAGGCGCTACTGTTAAGCCGTCGTCTGGACGCTGATGGGCTATCCAGATGCTCAGCCAGCACCTGGCGCCCATCCAGCCCGCACGCAGCCGACAGGTCCATCACTTGCCCGAAAGTTGTACAGCGCTGCTGCAGGGCGCCCCACAGCTGCAAGAGCAGGGATGCACGGGTCATGGCTGCTGCTCCTGTACCACCTGCTGTTGCAGTACCTCCAGGCGAAGGACTGTGTCGATCTCGTGGTCCAGCTCGTCGCCGGATAGCCAGCTATCACCGCGCACCACCAGCAGGTCTTCGTCAGGGTTCTCGATGCTTTCACGGCCGCGCAGCCAGCGGTATCGGTTCGCATCGGCCACCAGCTTGACGTGCTCGTCGATACTGAACATCGCGGTAGGCTCTTCGCGCACCGCTACTGCTGGCGCCAGCGCTTCCATCAGCGGCCAGATTGCGTCGAGGGCTTCATCGAACTGCTCCCACATTTCTTCGCTTGGGTCGCCGCCGTGATCGCAGACCGCGCGCAAGCCGCCGACCTTCACGTTGATCAGGCGTAGCAGGTCGTACATCTCCCGGGCATGAGCCACCAGCAGCGGGTGCATGCCCAGGGCGCGCTCGCAGTACTCCATAGCATGGCTATGCTCTTCGCGTTCCCGGCCAAGCTCCTGCGCCTTGGCTCCCCACTCGGCCTGCAGATCGCCCTCGCTGGCGCCGGCGACTACGGCCAGTCCACGCCCGATGTAGACGTGCGCGTCGAGTTTTACGAAAGGCAGAATGTGTTCGAGGGTGCCGCCTTTGGCAGGGCGAAGCACCAGCGTGATCTTTTCAGGCAGCGTCATGGTTTTTTTCCTCTGATTCTCGACCCTTGAGTTGTTCCGCCTCTTCTGCCAGCAGCTGACGCCACTCGGCCTCGGTGCGATTGCCGTACAGCGGTTCGGACCGGTCGGGTTCAGGTTCACTTGCTGGCGCCGACTGCTGTAGGCCTGCCTGGATGCGCTGGAAGATCTCCTCGCGGTGCACAGCTACGCCTTTCGGTGCCTGGATACCCAGGCGCACCTGGCCGCCCTTGACGCCCAACACGATGACGCTGATGTCACTATCGATGCGGATGGTCTCACCTACCCGACGAGTCAGAATTAGCATGGTCAAGCTCCATTTGAGGTGTATGGCCACCGGGGCTGGCGCCCCAGTGGAAGGAATGAATTACTGAATGAATCTGCGGACGGGGCGGACGCGAAGCTCGTAGTCCTTGCCGTAGTAGTCCTGATAGCCAGCACCGAAGTGCATGGTGAATGCGTTGGTGGCGGAGCGCTGCGAGCTCGACCAGTACCAATCCGGCTCAAAGTGCTCGGGAATGTTGGCCCAGGCGTGGCTCAGCTCAGCAATGGCAGGCAGGTAGAAGTCGCTGTGACCGTCGCAGGTGAAGCCGAAGGCTGCCCCGGCGGCCGGGTGAGAGCCGTTACGGCCGGCAAGTACGAGCGTGTTCTGGTGGCCATCGGTCCGGCTGGTGGCCTCGACCTCGGTGCCGTGCTCGCCATAGGCGTGCTTGCCTGCGTCCCGGGCGGCGAAGATGACGTGGCACAGACCCTCGGCGTACTGTCGAATGCCGGCGTAGATGCCGCCCTGGCCGGGCCAGTATTCGCCGATGGCTGGCGGGGTGAGCTTTGGTCGCTCATTGCTGGCGCTGAACTTGAGTTCGCCGCCATTGAGCAGCGCGCCGAACAGTGCGTCCGCAGCCGGGTTCACGGCCTGGTCAGGCATTACCAGGGTGACGTTGAAGTTGGTTATGGCGACCAGTGGGGATTGCTGTTCCATGTGGATCTCCTGGGTTCTTGAGTGATGAAATCCATCACCTTTTGGCTTTTTTTGGGCAAGCCGATAGCCTGCCTAGTAACTTGGCTTTCGAGTGAAGTTGGGGTATTACCTTTTAGGTTGTTCCGTTTGAAACGGATAAAACCATGCTCTACTTGAGCTCTGGAATATCCAGGACCTCTAGTAGTGCGTCGAACTTGCTTTCAAATATGTGAACTTGAACTTCGAGTTGGTTTGCAGAGTTAGTCGCGTTCTTGCCGTAACCAAGTCCGGCCTCGGTCAGCGCCCAAAACTCTTTGATGCCCCTCGTTTTGCTCGGTCGCTGCTTGCGCTCGACCAGCCCCGCAGACTGCATCGCCAAGTAGACAGCGCGAGCCGTCACCGGCAATCCGGACTTCTTGATCAGCGTGGCCAAGGCGGCGGTTGTGTGGCTGGAGGTGTCGCCGTCTGGCGCATCGATCGCATACACCGGGAGCAGGTCGGCATGACCGATCTTCGCGGCGTACCGCTGGTACATGCCCAAGGTGGCCGACGGCGCCAGCTTCATGGTTCGCGCCATCGACTCGATCAAGATCGTCGCGTCGTTGGCGCTTGGTAGCTGTTGCTGCTGGGCCATCGAATAGCTGCCGGTGCGGCGGATGGTTGGCAGTACTTCGTGGGTCACCCAGCGCTTGAACGGCTTGGCTTCCGGCTTGCTGCTCGTGAGGATCGCCGAGTACAGGCCAGACTCATTGATAACGATAACTCCGCGCCCGCCAGTGGCCGGACCCAAACCGCCGATTTGGCGGTTTGACTTCTCGTCATCGTCGAGCTTGGAAGTCATCTTGTGCGCATCGCTGTAGCCCAGCACCTCGGCCACCTCCATTGCGACAAACCACGGTTCGCCGCTCTCATCCAGAATTACTTGGATCGAGTGGCCGTTGAAGCTGCGTTGAATCAAGTTCATCTGGTCTCTCCGAAAGGATGGGGTGGCGAAAGACCACCTCGTCGCTCAGGCTTGGTCACCGCGCAGGGATCTCGCTGGAAAGCCCTCGACGCTAACTACGCCGCCACCTGCTGCTCGACCCGCCGCGCCGCAACGCGAAGCTCTACCCGGCGCTCGCCGCCGTTGCCGCTGCGGCGGATGCGCATCGCTTGGTCGTCGCCGAGCATTCCGTGGATGGCCATCAGCAGGGCCAGTGCCGTCGCTGCCGGACTAATCAATCCGCGGCGCATCGCTTCTGCCACCAACTGGGCGCGCTTGATCACGCCGAGCTTTGTCGATGCCGAGAGCAGGCGCTTGTCGATAGTGTCCTTAGCCAGTCCGAACTCTCGTGCAGCTTCCTTGCTGGTCAGCCCACAAGCCACCGCCATGACGCACTGCAGCTCGCGCTCCGCCAGGCCCATTCCTAGGTTGGCGGTCCAGCGTCCAAAAGTCAGACCTGTCATGTGGCGGCTCCATGCGATTAAGAATGAAGAGAGTAAACATCATGTTTAGTTTTTGGTCAACACAAAACGTTTATGTTTTTTCTACAGGCATAAAAAAACCGCCACGCGGCGGTTTATAGGTGGGAGGGCTCTAAAGGAAAAGAGATGCTGGCATTTTTCCATCTACAACGGTGCCAACAACCTCCCACTCATCATCAAGGGCTTTGATCGGAAATGCGGAATTCAATGGTTTTAGGAAGACGTCTCCAGCTTCCCGCACGAGCTGCCTAAAGGCCGCTTCGTTCTCGGCCTTTAGGCGCGCCACGACGAATCGTCCGCTTTCAGGCTGTACGTCTGGATCCACCAAAATCAACGAACCCTCGGGAAATGTCGCAACGGACATGCTCATCATTGAGTAGCCGTTAACCCGTAGCCAGAAAGCAGTATCCCCAGCTTCAACGTCTGATGAGTGTCTAGCCCTTTCGTCAAAATCCGCTCTATCTCTCGTTTCGCGTGAGGCGCCCGCCTCTGCCCAGGATATTTCCGGGTACGAGGATGCTCTGCTTGCTCGGCGGGTTCTCCCAAGGTTTCGAGTCTTGAGCCAGCTCTGTAGCTCATCGGGGCTCATCTCGGCAAGCCGCTTGATGTCTTCTATCTCACCAGCTGTGAGTGGCTCACCTGCACCGCTCTGAAGCCAGTCCGGCTTCACGCCAAGAAATTTTGAGATAGTCAGAATCTGTCGGCCTGGAACGCCGCGAGCAAACCAGTTGTTTATGGTTTGCGGGCTAACCCTCAATGAGTGAGCTAGGTCGGACGGGGACTTTCCGCTCGCCCGCAGGGCGTACCTGAGCCTTTCGCCAGAGTGTTCAGTATTCATGCGAACGAGTCTACAGGCCTTGCCCTGTTTAAAAAATAAACGTATTGTTGATTCATCGCTCGAAATATACCCGGAATGTTTATGTCTATCACGCCCATAGATCAGGCAATAACCCGCGCGGGCTCAGGAGTTGAGCTGGCGAAAATTCTTGGCGTAACCCCTATGGCCGTTTCGCACTGGAAGGCTAGGGGGGTGCCTGCTCACCAGGTTTTAGCAATTGAGTCCGCTACGGGCGTATCGAGGCACACATTGCGGCCCGACATCTATCCGGAGCACCTCGCGCCAGCTATAGGAAATCTACAGTCGTTCAGCGAGCATGAGCAGTCCAACGAATCTGCTGTAAATCCATCCAGTGTTCAGCAGGGCTTCACATGAGCCCCTGCAATCCATCCCACTTTTTGCTGAGCGGTTGACCTTTTCGACCGCCCACAAAAAAGCCCAGCCTTAGCTGAGCTTCTTAGTCGGCACCCGCGCCAACGGGTGTCTCGGTACCACTTTGTCTTCAGAAAGGACAAAACAATGCAACACGAAAATACCACCGCGCCATCACTGGCGCAACTGTCGCAAGCAGATCTCAGCGCGCTGCGTCACCGCTTCCGCGCTGCCCATGGCGCCCAAGCCATCGCTCGAGTCTTGCTAGAGGACGCAGCGGACCTCGGTGCGCTACTGGAAATCCGCGACCGCGAGGGTCTACTCAGCGCTCTGGCCTGCTGTACCCATGAGCTGTACGCCTTCCACGAAGCTGCCTATTACGACGCAGTCAATCCTGACGATGCGGAAGGCGGTGCCCAATGACGGCTCTCGTAACCCGCGCTCAACGCTTTGTAGTCTCCGGCATTTCGTACCAAGTCGAAGCTGGAACGTCTTGCAGCACCACGCTGGCAGCAGCAGGCAGCATCCTGTCTGGGGTCAACATCATCCTCGGCGACCTCATTGCTGAAGACGAGTTCAGCTGTCAGCTGTTTGCTATTCGAACGCTCGTCATGCAGGTCGAGGCCCTGATCGGAGCTGTCGAGGATCCCGTCCGCGCAGCTGAACTTCTCGCGCCACAAGACCAAACCTCCCCAGTTCGTGGCGCGGAGGTGTCCCAATGACCACCACCGTCAGTGACCTGGGCGAGAAGGTTATGGCTCGCCTGCGCGCCATCAGCGGCCTGAGCTACGTGCTTATGGCGAATGACAGTTTCAAGGATGAAGCCCAGCAGGGCTTCCAGCCTCAGTTAGCGAGCGCCGATGAAGCCACCCTGCACGAAACCATCCACCTGCTTGATGAGGATGCGCAAGACCACCTCATCGGCATGATGAACGCTCAGGGGGTAGCCCAATGAAAACCCTTCAAAACATCGCAAACGAGGCCTACGACGATCTGCTGGTTCTCCATGAAAAGCTCGGCGAGTTCAAAACGATGTTCCTGGCTGTGAGTCAGTTGCTGTCCGAGCACGACACTGCTGGCCGGCTGGCAGGTATTGGGGCGCAGCAAGCCGAAGAGTGGGCCAGCAACACCGAGGACTGGGCGCGGAAGATGGATGAAAACCTCCGCAGCCTTGAAGCCCAACAACCCGTCGCGCCACAAAAACCTGCCGTTGCAAAACGTGGCGTGGGAGGTGCGGTATGACTCCGTCACTCAACGGCAACACCGACCTTGCCGACACCGTGCTCAAACTGATCTTCGACCGTGCCACTGAATCAGGCATTTCGACCACTGAGGTCAAAGTGCAGATCGTCTATCACCTGATCGTGGAAGTTCTGCTGTCCGACGTGCCGATGGCGCTGTTGTTGCAGATCGCGGCCCAAGCTGCAGACGACATTGAGCGCCGGCTTGATGAGATCGTTGGAGGTGCAGCATGAACCTGGTCACCACCGCCGCACTCACCATGTCGTCGAGGGAGATCGCCGACTTGGTTGGTTCCCGCCATGACAAGGTGAAGCAGTCGATCGAGCGCCTCGTAGAGCGCGCCGTAATCGTCCAACCCCCAATGGGGGATGAACACTTCACCGACTCTCTGGGGCGCCCGCGGACTGAATCCGTCTACCACGTCAACAAGCGTGACAGCTTCGTCGTGGTCGCCCAGCTCAGCCCAGAGTTCACTGCCGCGCTGGTTGATCGCTGGCAAGAATTGGAAGCGCAGCTTGCAGGTCGACCAGTTGTTCCGCAGAGCCTCCCTGAAGCTCTGCGCCTTGCTGCTGATCTGGCCGAGGAGAAGGCCGTGCTGGCGCTGGAGAACCAGCAGCAGGCCAAAAAGATCGAGGCCTTGGAAAACCTGTTCATGCCTGGCGAGACCGTTCCTCAGTTCGCCAAGCGGCTAAACGGCGTGAACTCCCAGTTGGTACTGGCATTCCTGGCCGAACTCAAGTGGATCTACGACACCGAATCCAACCCGGACCATTCGCCTAAGTATCGCGTGTACGCCATGGCGCGTGACAGACACCTGCTCACCGAAAAGCCCTACAAGGTCAGCGGCGAAGGCATGACGGGGTTCATCCGCTATGCCCCGGTGATGCTGGAGAAGGGCGCCCAACGCCTGCACGACCTCTACATGGAAGGCCGCTTGCCCATGAAAAAGACCTGGGACGGCAAGTTCTTCTACACCAAGTTCAACCCGGAGAATCCCCTGTGAGCAAGAAACCGACCTACGAACAACTCATGGGGCAGATCGCCGAGGCTGCCGTGGGCTATCAGCAGGCTGAAACCAAGCGCAACGCCCTGCGCCGCGAACTGAACGGTCTGTACAAGACCTACTTTGCCGCCTATGGCCATCCATACCCAGGCGAGCCACGCAAGCGCATTGACCCAGACGACGAGCGTTTCATGGGTGTCCTGAGCTTCACCGACGCGGCCTTCCAGCGCTGGCTCGATTCACGAGAGCTGACCACCAAGCTGAAACGCAAGCTGCGCGGACTCGTTCAGCGCCTGGAGCGTGCTCAATGAGCAAGGTCTCTGATTTGTTTCCTGCCCCGGACGGCCCTGCGGAAGTCATCAACGAGGAGCACTTCGCCAAGTTCGAAGATGCCGCCTTGCAGCTGATGTGCTTCGAGGTCATCGCCGATGCGGCTGAGGCGATCGAGGAGGGTACCACGCTGGATCGTCATGGCGAGGTCCACGTCGGGCTCATTGAGGCCTGTATGGCGCTCGCAGTGATGTTTCGCCGCCGAACTGGTCATGGCGTCCAAGAGGTCGCGTCAGATCACCTGGACCAGCAGCGGCGCAGCCTCCTTGAGTCAGGGGAGGCGGTCTCGCCAGCGATACCGATCAAGTCTTGGGCGCTGTTAAAGCCTCATGCGCCCGAAGCCTTCGATCAGCTGGACGATGCGGCTCTCGCTCGGGCTGGATTCAGCTATGCCAGAAGGTTCCGCGAGCATATCCAGGCCAACGGTCCAGAGCTGTTCGACCTTGAGCATGCACGTGTTCTCTCGATTGACGCGATGAGCGCACTCTCAGTTCTGGCTGGGCGCCTGGCTGCTGCTGATCCCGGCGAGCCGTCCGATCTGCACCTGATAGGCAACGCGCCAAGCTCGGAGACTCTCCAATGACCCCGATTCCAACCCCCCCCCAGGCGCTCCAGCAGCGCGATGGCGCCTCGATCATCAGCGGACCCTGGCCTACCTACACCCAGTTCAAGGGCTTTCCAGAGCGCGAGCGCTGGACGATCTACGAGCTAGCCAAGGCTGGGCGGCGTGCGATGGAAGACAAAGGCTTCGCTATGGGCGAGAGCTACGACCAGTTTGTCCAGCGGGTCACCGCTGAGTTGGAGATCTGAACCCATGAGTATGGAATTGATGGTCAAGGCCATGAAGACCAAGGTCGGCAATCCGCTGCGCAAGCTGGTGCTGATCAAGCTGGCGGACAACGCGAGCGACCAAGGCGAGTGCTGGCCGTCCTACCAGCACATTGCCGACCAGTGCGAGATCGCTCGATCGACAGTGAAAACACACATCCGCGAGCTGGAGAAAGCTGGCCTGGTACGCCGGGAGTTCCGTCGCAATGGCGAGTTGAACCAGTCCAATGTGTTCCACCTGACCCTAAGTGGTGGGGCGGGAGCTGCCCGAGGGGGTGGGGCGGCAGAAAACCCACCTGGGGCGGCAGAAAACCCAGGGGGTGGGGCGGGAGCTGCCCCCAGAACCAGTCACTCTTTTGAACCAGTCAATGAACCAGTAGAGCAGACGGTCGCTGACGCTCCCTCGGCGAAGAAGAAGGCGCCCAAGTTCGACCCAATCACCTGCAAGCCGGCCAACGTCAGCGAGCAGACCTGGGCCGACTGGTGCCAGCACCGCAAAGAGATCCGCAAGCCACTGACCGCCACCACCTGTGCGAAACAAGCCAAGACCCTAGCCGGCCACCACGCGCCTGATGCCGTGATCAACCAGTCCATCAGCAATGGCTGGACCGGCCTGTTTCCGGAGAAGGTGCTGCCTGCAGCCGGTGCCTACCAACAACCCCAGACAAGCGCAGTGCTGCATGTGCCCGCCCACCACCAGGAGATGTACCCTGATGACTTCATCTAAGTTCAGCTCGGAGCCACGGGTCACTGGCTCTTACACCGCTGACTGCCCGGTACCTGGGCATGACCAATACAAGGTGACCCGGGTCGAGCAGTTCGATGGCGACTGGAAGCAGACCGGCTGCCCGCGCTGCCAATGGGAGAGCCTGAACCTCCAGTGCGAGACCAGCGTGCGGGATGCTGCATACGCCGCCAAGGAAGCCGATGAGCTTAACCGCGACCTGTTTGCCACTGGCATCACGCCGCGCTTCCGTGGGTGCACGTTCGACAACTTCATCACCAATGCTGAATCAGCCAAGGTCCGCGCCCAGTCTATCTGCCGGCGCTACGCCGAGGAGTTCGAAGAACACTACCGGGCTGGGCGCGCCCTGATGCTGCTGGGTGAGGTCGGGAACGGTAAAACCCACCTGGCATGCGCGATCCTGCAGCACGTCGTGCGGGAGCACGCCGCCAAGGGTCTGATCATCACCGCCGAGGCGATCATGCAGGCCGTGACGGACAGCTTCCGCAGCAATGCCGGGCCTTCGAAGTCCGACCTGCTGGCCGAGCTGGCTGCTGTCGACCTGCTGGTGATCGATGAGGTGGGCATGCACACGCCGCGCCCAGGCAAGGATTTCATGCCGAGCCTGTTGCACGAGGTGATTGACAGGAGGTATCAGTTGGTCCGCCCAACAATCCTTGTCAGCAATCAGGACCGCGAGCAACTGCCGGCCTACATCGGGCCGCGGGCGATGGACCGCTTGCGCGAGAATGGTGGCCTGCTGGCGCCCTTCACTTGGGCCTCTGCTCGAGTTGGGGGTGGCGCATGATTAGTCAGGACTATCTGGACTGCATGCAGAACGAATCGCGCCTGCACAGCCCCGAGGCGGAGCACGCCCTCATCGGCGCAATGATTCACCAGTCGGCGCTCATCGATGACGTGAAGCTTGAGGTCGGTGATTTCTACCAGCCTGACTGCGCCGAGCTGTTCGAGCTGCTGCTGGCGCTCAAGTCGAAGGGGCGCCAGATCGACGTGGTAACGCTTTCTGATGCCCGTCCGAACCTGGCGGACGGGAGCAGCACGCTGGCCGTGGCCGCCCATATCGCCCGCAACACCCCGAGCGTCGCCAACTTCGCGGAGTACGCCCGGATCGTGAAGCAGCGATCGGTGGCTCGCCGCGTGATCGCCGCGGCTCACATCATGACGGAGCGCCTGAAGGACGGGGAACCGCTGGACGAAGTGTTGGCGCAGGGCCAGCAGGCCTGGGTTTCCCTGGAGGCGGAAGGGATCGATTCGCGCAAGCGTTATCGGTTCATCGGGGAGATTCTGCCAGAAGCCATCGATGGGGTTGACCGTAGGTTCAACCGCGAGGCGGTACTCGGCTTCGACACTGGGCTGCCATCTCTCGACAAGTTCATCCCTGGTATCTGCCCGGGACACATGGTGGTGATTGCTGGCGCCCCTGGTAGCGGCAAAACGACCCTGGGCCTGGGTATCGCCGAGCGAGTGGCGCTTGTGGCCAAGTCCACCTCGCTGGTGTTCAGCCTCGAGATGACGGATGTGGAGCTTACAAACCGCTCGTTGGCGTCGGTTGGTAGCGTTCAGCTCAAGCACATCACCGAAGGGCACTCGATGGCGGACAGCGATTGGCCGGGCCTGACTTCTGCGGTCAGCCGGCTGAACGGGGCGCCCCTGATCTTCTGCGACGATGCCTCCCTGACGATGCGAGATATCCGGCAGATCTGCCGCACGGTTAAGCGCGAGCACGGCCTGGGCTCTGTCACGCTGGACTATATCGGCCTGGTCAACGGAGAGAGCAAGTCGGCCAGCCGCTACGAGCAGGTCACCGACATCAGCAAGTCGATCAAGCGTTTGGCCAAGGAGCTCGGGGTGCCGGTGATGGTGCTGGCGCAGTTGAACCGTGGGCCTACCCAGCGCGCCAACAAGCGCCCCACCAAGAGTGACCTGCGCGACTCTGGCCAGATCGAAGCCGACGCTGACGTGGTGGTGCTGGTCCACCGAGACAGCGAATCCGAGGAAGGGCAGTCAGGCGTCACCGAGCTGATCGTGGACAAAAACCGCCACGGGGAGACCGGATTCTGCCGTGTTCAGCACCAAGGTGCTTACCACAGGTTTGCCGAGCTGGTCGGGTATCAGCCAAGCAACGAAGAAGTCGAAATGGGCAGGACATTTGCCGGCCGCCACCGAACCAAAGGAGCACAGCATGAATCTTTCTAATTTCGGGCCGCGCTCTGGCGCAGGCAGATCCACAACACCGGTCGTGACGGTGGCTGTGGCCAAGCGCGCTGGCGCCGAAAAGCCCACCACCACCCCAAGCCAGGAACCACGGGGCTCCAGTCATGATTCCATGCTGGAAAACGGGCGCTCCCCCACCACCAGGGTAACCAGCAGTGCCACCTACGGGCCAATCGAACTGCCTGCTACCTTGGCCGAATGCGAAGCTCTGCACGAGCGACTGGTCACTGACTCGATTCGCTTGGAGCTCGCGCTGAGCCAGGCCCAGGAGAGTTCGACCCAAGGGCGACCATACGACCGCAGCTGGTACCACCGGGCCAAGGCCGCACTCAAACACATCAACCATGACCGCACCCGCCTGCTGTACCGCTGCGGCCAGTTGCGCAAGGATGCCAAGGCCCAAACCCAGCAGCACCTGGATCGGGTCATCCTCGATGTGATCAAGGAAGCACTCCCGGCCGACCAGTTCATGGGGTATGTACGCATTGCTGAGGCGCGTGCAGCGTCGGGGGTGGGCAAGTGAACCTGCTCAAGTTGATCGCTCGGGTGCTGGCGCCCGTGCATGAGCAGGCAGGGTATCAGCCCGTTGTCGCTGACGGGGCTGCCGTGCTTCCGACATGGGCGCAGCTGGTCAAGGCGAAGCAATACCCTGAGGCAGAGCGAATAGCCGCCTCACTGCGTGACTATCCAGGTGACTGGGGTTGGGAGCACAAAGGGCACACGCTCAAGCACTTGCCGACAGGCTTTGTGCTGTGGGTAGCCAACGAGGACTACGGCCTGGGCGAGCGCTCTAGCGGACATACTTCGAAGTTCTCAGCGCCGGAGCAGGCGATCATCTGGCCCGCTGCCCAGGTCTGGCTGGCGTCTCACAAGGTCGGCTTCACCGGCCGCCTGCCCAGGGTGAAGATCACGAGCCGCAATGGGACCTGGTGGTGTGTCGCCGAATCGCATCCATGGGCTGGCGCTGGTGGCTCGCCTGCTGAGGCCTACCGGTCTTGGGCAAGGGCTGTATCGATCGAGGCGCGCACCGACAAGTGCCCCGGTGAAATTCTGCACGTATGGAGTGCCGCACAATGAGCAAGGTAACTGCGGCACTGCCGCGCAAGAGCCTCCAGGAGCACGAACGCCAGTTCCTGAAGATCGCAGGCCAGCATCTGGCCGAAGAGAAACTGGGTGGCGCTGCCGCTATGGCTTGCCTGCTCGACATGGTCGCCAGCTGGCACGCGACACGCGTCAACATCGAGTTCGGTGATTACTGTAAACGCTGGGTCACGGAGGGCAACGCCAAGAGCAAGCTGGCCGACAGACTGCTGCGCGACCTGCTGGGGCTGGATGACAACCCACCACCTCGCCGTATCCGGAGGGCTGCATGAGCGTTTACCGCGACGCCGAGCATGGCGTGGTTAGAGCGATGACTCTTGATGCCATATCGCTGCACAAGGGCCAGGCCTGGCAGGGCAAATATCAGCCCCCTGGCGCTCAGCCAGGCAAAAGCGACAACCCATGCCCCTTGGATCGCTTCGACCAGCTCACCCAGGACGCGATGACCCGCTCCCTGCTGCACAGGGTGCTTTCGCCGCTGCACTGGAACATGCTCGAGGCGTTCTACAAGGTCGACAGCAGCAAGTCGTTGCAGCAGGAAAGGGCGCTCGCCATCCAGTATGTGGCCAGGGCGGCACCTGGCAAGGCACATTGGCTGTTCAGGCAGAAGTGCGTGACGGCCTGGGCGGTGTCCAATCTGCCAGAAGGGTTCATGGTGCTGCACACTTGGGACAACCTCGACTCACCAACACCGGAAAAGACGCTGTACCGGTGGAGGTCAGATATTCGGAGGTGGCTCAAGCAGGAGCTGGACAAAGCCTTCGCCTCAGCTGCGGTTATCCTCGACGAAGCGGGCCTCATTGCAGAAGCCGCTTGACGCGGTGAGAAAATGAGAATCTAATTATCCACATTGCGGTTCTGCGTTTTGAAAATGCGAACCCCGAAAGCCTCGGCCAATGTGTCGGGGCTTTTTTCATTTCAGCCCTCGCCAAAGTGCGGGGGCTTTCTGTTTCTGGAGGTCAGCAAATGCGCTGCTCGATCCAATCCGCCAACTACACGCCCAAAACGCCATGCGGCAAGAAGGGTTCCGGCTGGAAGCTCGATCTGGCTTCAGGTGACTTCGAGATCAATTCTTGTGCCTTCGGCAGCGCCTCTGCCGCGCCCGAACGCCAGATGGTGTCGGTCGAGGTGGCCAGCTGGAGCAAGCACGACTTGCCCAAGAACGCCGCCAACCTGCTCCAGTTCTTGCAGGTCGAGCTGCAACGAGTTCCGGAAGAGTATCGCCACGCCGCAGAGTTCGAAGAGTTCGATGCGGGCTACGGCGATGAGTCGTTCAATGCTCGCTTGTTCCTTAGCTACTCCCGCCTTGAAACCGAGGAGGAGCTGGCTGATCGCCTGGAGAAGGCGAAGGTGGCCGGCACTCGGACAGTGCACGCCGGTGGTTGCACTACTGTGATTGTCGACGGAGTGGTTCGGTATCGTATTGGCAACTTAGACGCGCCGCTGCCAGAGCCTGAACAGCCAAAGACTTTCAAGGCTGATGGCGGTCAGGTCTATATCAGCGAGGCGCTCATTGATGAAGGCTCAATCGGCCCCGGCCCCGTCGCTATGCCAGAGTCGCAGTGCGTGGTGTCAGCGCACGAGTTCGCACTGAAAATGCAGGTCAACGCCCAGGGCCACTATGTGGTTGCTGGTATTGGGGTAGGCGCAAATCAAGACGAGCCCTCGCCAAATGAATGGGTCCGGCAGATCCTGCGCGAAGAGCTTCAACCTGGCGGAATGCTGCACCGCAACTGACTTCCTCATATTGCCCGCCTTGCGCGGGCTTTTTTTGGTTTCAGCTCCCCGAAAGGGAGGTATCGAGTATGTCCAACATGCCAGACAAACCAGACACCTGGGCGATTGCTCTTGCGTGGTTGAGCCAGCATTCGCCCCTCCTGTACGCGGCCGGTCTTTCATGCGCCATGGCAGTCCTTCGGATCACCTACGGAGGCGGCACCCGGCGCCAGATGTTGGTTGAGGGCGCCATCTGCGGAGGTCTGACCCTGACCATGATCAGCGGCTTCGAGTTCTTCGGGCTGCCCCAAAGCATGGCTGCCTTCGTCGGCGGCTGGGTTGGCCTACTTGGGGTGGATAAGGTGCGGGCCATCGCTGACCGAGTGACCGACTTCAAGCTGCCGGGCAGAAAGGCAGAGTAGTCCGCGCCACAAAATAGCAGTGCGCCGTTTCGTGGCGCGGAGACACTGATGAATCGACAGCAGATTGCCTGCGCACACAGCCTGTTCTACACCCGCGACCAAGTGCAGCGGCGATTGGATACGGTGCTGAGCGGCAAGGGCCTGTCACTGGCCATCACCAGCGACTATCAGGACGAGACTGTTCTGCACTCGGTGACCGAGCCTCTGGCAGATCACTTCAGGGCTGAGATTGCCGCAATCGATGACCAGCTCAAGCTATTGGGCTGGAACGGCGAGTAGCGCAGGGAGCAGAGGATGGCCAGAACGCGATCGCCTTACACATCCTGCAAGCTCTACGTGGACGGCGCCGAAGGCATTGCGGTCGGTGACTTCATCACTACGGCTGCCGGATCTGCCTATCTGGTGCAGACCCTCCGGGTCAGTCGCACGCGGCCAGAGCGCAAGCACATGAGCTGCCTGCGCTGGCCCATCGCTGAGGTGCCGCCTGATGCGCGGTGCTACCTGCTGACCTGGTACAAGAGATAAGGAGCACAGGCCATGGCTAAGGTCTACGCCACGATCGTCTGCCGCCATCGCTGGTGGTTGAAGTACTACCTGGCTGGCGTCCTGGTCATGTCCCACATCACTGGGCGCGAGCCGGACATGACTCGGGGGATGCGCTGGATCGAGCGTGCCATCGTGGTTGAGGTGCGCTGATGGGCAGACTCACCTCTCTCAAACCAGCCCTGCAGGCCCAGCCATCAAGGCTGGCTACGGTCAATCCTGAGTCATGGCGTACGGCCAAGGGAACGGCTGCCCAGCGTGGCTATGGGTACAAGTGGCAAGTAGCTCGGGCTGCATGGCTCGAGGCCCACCCGCTGTGCGTTTACTGTCAGCGCGAGGGGCGCGTGACTGCAGCGACTGTCGTTGACCACAGCACACCACACCGCGGCGACATGAAGATCTTCTGGGACCGCAGCAACTGGGTCTCGCTGTGCACCCATTGCCACTCCTCGGTCAAGCAGGCTGAGGAACGCGAGGCCGATCGATTTTTATAGCGTTATAAAAATCTTATTTTTCTAAGAAAAAAAGCATGAGAAGGGCTCTGGATTGAAAAATCCGGTCATGGGGGGAGGGGTGGGGTCAGAGTTCGTGGCTTCACGTAGCTAGACCACCTCTGCCCCCACGTGTGAATTTTTTTCCCGTTTCAGAGGTTTTTGTTAATGGCGTTAACATCGAAAAAGCGCCGTTTTGTCGAATCCAAGGCTGCTGGTGCCTCGAATCGCGAAGCGGCGGAGGCTGCAGGCTACGCGGCGGGCAGCGCTTCGGCGGCAGGTTCTCGGCTCGCAAAAGACCCTGATGTTGTTGCTGCCCTGGAGAAGTTAAAGGCGCCCCGAAATGTTAAGCCGGAGCCAGAGCGCGAGGCCGTCGAAACCGCTCCGGTGGGTGACGAGTCTGGCGATCTGGTCGACCTGCCCAACACCGACGACCCCCTCGTTTGGCTACTGGCGCTGATGAACGACCCTCAAGCCAAGATCTTTGATCGACGCAATGCCGCCCAGTCGGCGCTCCCGTACTTCCACGGGAAGAAATCCGGTATGGGCAAGAAAGAACAGAAGCTCGAAGATGCAGCGAAGGTGGGGGCTAGCGGCAACCGCTTCGCGCTGCGCGAGCGTCACTTGAAGGCCGTCAAATGAAGAAGTGGACAACCGCTTGCCCTGACTGGGAAAGCCGGATCGTCCGCGGGCAGTCGCTTGTCCCGCTGGAGCCCATCTTCCCGGAGCAGGCAGAAGACGCGCTCGATGTGTTCGGCAACCTTCGGATGGTGGATGCTGACGGCAGCCCCCTGATGGGAGAGACCTGTCGAAGCTGGGTGCTCGACTTGGTTGGCGCGCTGTTCGGTGCGTATGACGCGGAGGCCGGCCGCCGACTGATCACCAACTACTTCCTGATGGTCAGCAAGAAGAACGGTAAGTCGACGATCGCTGCTGGCATCATGCTGACGGCGCTGATCTTGAACACCCGACCGTCTGGTGAGTTCCTGATCCTGGCGCCGACGAAGGAAGCGGCAGATAACGCATTCAAACCGATCCGGGACATGATCGATGCGGACGAGGACCTGCAGGCCAGGTTCCATGTGCAGGAATACAACCGGATTGTCACCGACAACCTGAACAAGGCGAACCTGAAGGTAGTGGCGGCTGACTCGGCCACCGTCACCGGAAAGAAAGCCACCGGCGTGTTCATTGACGAGCTCTGGGAGTTCGGCAAGCAGGCCAAGTCGGCGAAGATGCTGGTCGAGGCTACCGGTGGCCTGGCATCGCGCCCTGAAGGGTTCGTTTTCTACTGCACTACCCAGTCCGATGAGCCGCCGGCTGGTGCCTTTAAAGACAAATTGCACTACGCGCGGAAAGTGCGCGACGGCGAAATCGAAGACCGGCGTTTCCTGCCAGTGATCTATGAATTCCCCAAGGCCATGATTGATCGGAACGAACACCGCGATCTGGCAAACGCCCATGTAACGAATCCCAACTGGGGGCTTTCTGTCGATCAGGAGGTGATCGAGCAGAAGTATCAGGAAGCCCAGGCGGTGGGCGAGAGCGCTGTTCGCGGCTTCCTGGCCAAGCACCTCAATGTCGAGATCGGCCTCGACCTGCGGTCAGATCGCTGGGCAGGCTCTGATCACTGGGAGTCTGCAGCCGAGGCGGGACTGAGCTTGGAAGGGCTGCTGGAGCGCTCCGAGGTTGTGACGGTGGGCATCGACGGTGGCGGCCTTGACGACTTGCTCGGCCTGACAGTGCTTGGCCGAGAGCCAGTCAGTCGGCAATGGCTCCACTGGTCTCACGCTTGGGCGCACAACATCGTGTTTGAGCGGCGGAAGGATATCGCCAGCGTGCTGATGGACTTCGAGAAGGCCGGCGATCTGACGGTTGTTGATCGACCAGGTGACGATGTTCAGCAGATCGCTGACATCATCTGCGACATCAGGGATCGTGGTCTGCTGCCCGAGAAGCTGGCTATCGGCGTCGATGCGGCCGGTATTGGTGACATCGTCGACGAGCTGACTACTCAAGAGCGCGGCATCACCATGGAACAGATCGTGGCGATCTCGCAGGGCTGGAAGCTCAATGGCGCGATCAAGACCACAGAGCGGAAGGTGGCCGGCGGTGAGCTGGTTCACTGCGGCAGCGCGATGATGAACTGGTGCGTCGGTAACGCGCGCATCGTCCCCCAAGGCAACGCAATCACCATCACGAAGCAGGCCAGCGGCTCGGCAAAGATCGACCCGCTGATGTCGACGTTTGACGCTGTGTCCCTGATGGCCCTGAATCCAGAAGCTTCTGGCGACCTTCAGGGCTTCTTTGATAACCCGATCATGGTAGGAATCTGATGGCCAAAAAGAAACCGGGCCGGGTTAAGGCTGCGCTGCAGAACTGGCTGGGGGTGCCCATCGGACTGAAGGATGGCGCATTTTGGCAAGAGTGGTTTGGCAGCTCCGCGTCTGGGAAGCACGTTTCGGTCGACAAGGCCATGCAGCTGTCCACGGTGTGGGCGTGCGTGAGGTTGCTGTCAGAGTCCGTCTCAACGCTTCCGCTCAAGCTGTACCGGCGCCTCCCTGATGGGTCTCGCGAGGTCGCCAAAGACCATCCGCTGTTCCGCGTGCTATGCCGCGTTCCGAACGCCGAGATGACCCCGCAGCGCTTCATGCTGCTGGTGGTGGCGAGCATTTGCCTTCGAGGCAATGCCTTCATCGAGAAGAAGATGATCGGCAGCAGGATCATCGCCCTGGTACCGCTTCTACCCCAGTGCATGAGGGTGAAGCGTGAGGACAACGGGCGCCTGAAGTACACGTACACCGAGAACGGCGTAGATCGCGACATTCCCGAGAAGAACCTGATGCACATTCGTGGCTTCGGCCTGGATGGGGTGTGTGGGATGCTCCCGGTAACCACCGGGCGGGAAATCTTCGGCTCGGCCATGGCCATCGAGGAGGCCGCCGCGAAGGTGTTCGCTCAGGGTATGCAGGCATCAGGCATCCTGAGCAGCGATTCCAAGATCACGCCGCAGCAGCGCGAGCAGCTGCGGGCCAGCATGCAGGCATTCATGGGGTCGAAGAACGCTGGCAAGATCATGGTGGCGGAGGCAGGCTTCAAGTACCAGGGCATCACGATGAACCCTGAGGCTGCGCAGATGCTGGAGTCCAGGTCTTTCGGGATCGAGGAGATGTGCCGCTGGTTCCGCGTTCCTCCGTTCATGGTTGGCCACATGGACAAGCAGTCCAGCTGGGCGGCCTCGGTTGAGGCGCAGAACCTTCACTTTCTCACCAACAGCCTGCGGCCATTGCTGGTCAACATCGAGCAGGAGATCACGCGCTGTCTGATCGGCGAGGCCGATGCCGACGACTACTATGCCGAGTTCGCAGTGGAGGGCTTGCTTCGCGCGGACAACGCGGGTCGAGCAGCCTGGTACAACACGGCCCTGCAAAATGGCTGGATGTCTCGCAACGAGGTGCGGCGACTGGAGAACTATCCGCCGATCCCGGGCGGCGACACCTACACGGTCCAGTCCGCACTCGTGCCGTTGGAGGAGCTCGGTAAGCCGGCAGCAGGGGTATCGCCGGCGGCCTCGGCATTCATGCTCAGGCTAGTCTCGGCGCGCAACAACGATGACCGAGAGGCCATCGACAAGGCGGTCGAACTGGCATCCCAGGCTCTGGAAGCTGGAAACCCAGACGGACCCATGATGGCCCACGCGCTGATATCGATGCCGCTGCTCAAAGCGGCCTGACCTGGAGTAACCCATGACCCTTAAGACACTACCGGCAGCGCCGGCGGTGCGGCCGCACGCGCGCGTCGAATCAGACCTACTGCCAAAGGCCATGGAGCGCTGGAATCCAGCGATCAGGGCGGCAGCCGGTGACGACTCCACCACCATCACCATGTACGACCCGATCGGCATGGACTGGTGGACGGGCGAGGGCGTCACCGCCAAGCGTGTCAGTGCCGCGCTTCGCAGCATTGGCGACAAAGACATCACCGTGAAGATCAACAGCCCAGGCGGCGATGTTTTCGAAGGCTTGGCGATCTACAACCTGCTGCGCGAGCACAAGGGCAAGGTGACCGTCCAGGTGCTTGGTCTGGCCGCATCGGCTGCATCGTTCATCGCCATGGCCGGTGATGAAATCCAGATCGCGCGAGCCGGTTTCATGATGATCCACAACGCCTGGACCATCGCTGCTGGTGATCGAAACGACTTCACCGAGGTTGCCGACTTCCTCGACCAGATCGACGGCACCTTGGCCGACATCTACTCGGTCAGAACCGGCGATGAGGTCGCAGCGATGCGCGCCCTCATGGACGTCGAGACCTGGATGGGCGGAAGCGGTGCTGTAGAAGCGGGCTTCGCTGACGGCCTTCTTCCATCGGACGCAGCGCAGGAAGACCCGCAGGCCAAGGCGCCGCACCAGATCGCAGCTCGTCGACTGGACGCGATTCTGGCCAAACAGGGCATGCCGCGCTCCGAGCGGCGCTCCCTTATTCAAGAACTCAAGGGTGGTACGCCTGGCGCTGCCCCCTCCGGTACGCGCAGCGCTGCCGACAACCAGGCCGACCTGGCCACCCACTTTGCCGATCTACAGGCCGCAATGTCGCGGTTCTCGGCAGCAGCCCTCAAGTAACCGGAGAACATCCCATGGCAGACAACACCGCTGACCTGCTGAAGCAGGTTTCCGCCGAGCTCAAGCAGGCCACCAGCGATTTCAGCCGCCAGGCCGAAAACGCGCTGGCCGAGGCCAAGAAGGCCGGCAGCCTGTCCGAAGAAACCAAAGCCGCCGTCGATGAGATGGCCACCAAGTTCAACAGCCTGACCGAGGCCGAGAAGCAACTGAAAGCCCAGCTGGGCGAGCTCGAGCAGGAATTCGCGCGCCTGCCCTCGCCTGGCACCCCGCAAGCCCAGGATAGCCTCGGCGGCGTCGTGATCAAAAGCGAAGCGCTGAAGCAGTTCGCGGCCAGCATCGAGGGCGGCAAGCGCGTCAACATTCCGGTCAGCGCCGCCTTGCTGTCCACCGACGTTCCGGCCGGTATCGTCGAGCCTCAGCGACTGCCCGGTATCGACACCGCGCCGAAGCAACGCCTGTTCATCCGCGACCTGATCGCCCCGGGTCGAACCACTGCGCCGGCCATCTTCTGGGTGCAGCAGACCGGTTTCACCAACGCCGCCAAAGTCGTGGCCGAGGGAACCGCCAAGCCGTATTCGAGCATCGAGTTCGCGTCGAAGCTCACCGCGGTGTCGACCATTGCCCACATGTTCAAGGCCTCCAAGCAGATCTTGGACGACTTCGCCCAACTGGGTTCCACCATCGACGTTGAAATGCGCTACGGCCTCAAGTACGTCGAAGAGCAGGAGATCCTGTTCGGTGACGGCACCGGCGTCCACCTGCACGGCATCGTCCCGCAGGCGTCGAAGTATGTCCCGGCCTTCGAGGTGGAGAAGCGGTCGGGTATCGATGACCTGCGTTTGGCGATGTTGCAGGCACAGCTTGCGCGTCTGCCAGCCTCTGGCCATGTCCTGCATTTCATGGACTGGGCGAAGATCGAGCTGACCAAAGACACGCTGGGCCGCTACATCCTTGCCAACCCGCTGGGACTGGCTGGCCCCGTGCTGTGGGGTCTGCCGGTGGTGGCCACCGAGGTCGCCGCATTCATGGGCAAGTTCCTGACCGGTGCATTCCAGACCGGGGCTCAGCTGTTCGACCGTGAAGACGCCAACGTGGTCATCTCGACCGAGAACGCCGACGACTTCGAGAAGAACCTGATCTCGATCCGCTGTGAGGAGCGTGCGGCCTTGGCGGTGAAGTGTCCGGAAGCGTTCATCTTCGGTGACTTCAACGCGCCGGTCACTCCGTAACCCTTAGCGAGGGCCGCCCGAGCGGCGGCCCCTGGAGGCATTCATGAAACTGAAAACCCTGAAACCTCTGTACCTGGGCGGCCAAACGCTGGCGGAGGGCGCGCCATTCGAGACTATCGAGCAGCATGGTCGCCAGCTGATCCAGAAGGGCTATGCCGAGCTGGACGAATCCGAACGTGAGGTGGTGGTGACCATCTCGCAGGAAGATGCCGCCGGCGCTGGCGTGCTGACCACCACCAGCCTGGATTCCTTCACCTTGCCGACTGTCCTGCCAGGCGCCGACTTCAAGGCGAAACACAAGGGCGGCGGCAAGTGGATCGTGGTTGACGCCGAGGGCAATCAGGTCGGCGAGTTCTCCGGTAAACAGGAAGAAGCCAATGCGGAAGCTGAGCGGCTGATCGCTGGCGTCGAGACGCAGGCCAAGGAGTAAGCCATGTCTGTGATTGCCATCGACCTCGCCATGGAGCACCTACGGGCTGACCCCGATGACCAGGTGCTGGTGCAGTCGCAACTCGACGCGGCTGAAGAATCGGCGATGAAATTCCTCAATCGCCGCTTCTACTTCGACCAGGCATCACTCGAGCAGGCTAAGGGCACCGTCCAGGCCTTGATGCAGCAGGCCAAGGCGGCAAATGCTGCTGCAGTGAGCGCCGCCGAGGCAGAGCAAGATCAAACACTGCGTTTTCGGCTACTCGACCACGCCCGCGAGGCGCTGGCGGATGCCTACGACAGCGCAGACGCTGTGGCCTATGGGATGGTGGTGACCCCGTCTATCCAGGCAGCGTGTTTGCTGAAGCTTGGCCACCTGTACGCCAATCGAGAGGAGGTCGTAACAACGGGCTCGGCCTCCGAGCTGCCGCTGGCTTCCCAGCACCTACTGATGCCGCACCGCATCCGGATGGGTGTGTGATGAGGGCTGGTCCTTTGCGTCATCGCTGCATCTTGGCCAGTCCGGTGCGCGAGCAGAACAAGTCGGGTGGCTTCACCGTGACCTGGCCACCTGTTGGCGAGATCTGGGCCGAAGTCACGTTGCCAACCGGCAGGGTCACGCCAGTCGCCGAGCAGTTGCAGGCCACGGTCACTGCCGAGATCCGCATTCGGCCCCGCAAGGATATCGCTGCTGGCTGGCGAATCACTGAAAAGCGCACCGGCGTCACCTACAAGGTCGAGGCCGCGTTGCTCAACAACGAACGGGACATGCTGCGCCTGTTGTGCTCATCAGTCCCCAACCCATGAGGTACACCCAATGAAAATTCGTGCACTGGGCCGTCTCTCGGGCGCCTCTGGTGATCGAGAGAAGGGCGAAGAGTTTGAGGTGGCCAAGGAGTACGCCGAGGGCCTGATTGCCCGCGGCTACGCCGAAGCGGTCACCGAGAAAGCCGAGAAGCCGAAGGCCGCCCCGGCCAAGGAGTAGGCGATGGCCCGTCGATCCAAGCTGCTTGGTGATTTCAAGCTGCGCCGCACGTTGCGCAACATCAACAAGACGATGGACAACGAGCTGAAGCCTGCCATGGAACAGGCGGCGGGGCGCATCCTGGCCACCCAGCAACAGCTGATCCCCAAGGACACCGGCGCTGCCGCCTCCGCATTGAGGGTCTACGTTTCACCCAGCGGTCTGGACGCGCAGATCGGTATACGCGGCAAGCGGGACAATCGCCGCTTCTACTACCTGCGCTTCATCGAGTACGGGACCAAGGGGTACTCCGGCACCCTGTATCAGCGGGCCGACCGAAATGCCGTTGGCGGGGTGCACACCAACAACCGCGACAAGTCACAACTGCGCGGGCGTCGAAACTCGATTCGTCAGCGCGACACCAAGAACAAGTCTGATGGGCGGAACTTCTTCGGGAAGTACCCAGATATTCCGGCCAGGCCTGCCCATCCGTGGCTGCGCCCTTCGATGGACGTGAACAGGGAGTATGTGATGGCGGATATCGAGACAGCGATTCGGCGCACGCTGCGCAAGGCGAGCCTGGGGGCCGGCAATGGCTGATCCATCCCTTGCGCTGCAGGAAGCGCTGTTCGCCCGTCTGCGTGCCGAGGTCGATTGTCCTGTGCTGGATGGGGCCGGCATCAACACCCCGATGCCCTATGTGTCCATCGATCGCGAGGTCTCGACCAACATCAGCCCCATCGCCGGTCGCAAGCGCGAGCAGCGCCTGATCTACCTGTCTGTCTGGTCTGATGCCGTTGGCCAGGCAGAGGTCAAGTGCATCAACGGCAAGATCATTGCCGCCCTCGACGAGCGCCGGCTGGTGCTTGAGCACGGGCGTGCGGTGTCTGTGCGCGTGCTCCAGGCCGACGCCCAGCGCGATGCTGATGGCACCACGTACCAGGGCTCGATCACCGTCCGCGTGATCACCACCCACTGATTTACCTACCGGCCGCCCTGCGGCTTTATCCAATGTGCCTTTGGAGGAACCCCCATGGCCGAAGACAACCTGAACACAGCCGCCGGCTGCCGCCTGGGCATTGGCGGCAAGACCGGTGCCGACACCGAAACCGAGTACAAGGCTGACACCTACGCCGACGTGGGCGAGATCGAAGACCTGGGCCAGTTCGGCGACACCTTCAGCAGCGTGACCTTCACGTCGCTCAAGGATGGTCGCGTGCGCAAGTACAAGGGCACTGCCGACGCTGGTGACCTAACCCTGACCGTGGGCCTCGACAACGGCGACGGGGGCCAGAATGCGGTGAAGACTGCCCACAAGGACCGCAGCAAGGGCGACTACAACATCAAGATCACCCTCAACGACGGCGATCCTACCGCTACCCCGGTGATCAACCCCACCACGTTCTACATGCGCGGCAAGGTGATGAACAACACCGTCGCACCAGGTGCGGCTGACAACGTCGTGCGCCGTAACATCACCATCGGCATCAACTCCGACATTCTGGAGCTGGTGCCGGCGCCCGCAGCCTAATAGGGAATCGCCATGAGCAAGACGTTGCACGGTACCGTTGAGGTCGAGGTTGGTGAGCGCACTCTGGTGTTGAAGCCGACCCTCAAGGCCGTACGCTTCATCGAGAGCCGTTTCGGCGGCCTGCGTGCGGCTTCGCATGGCCTGCACGCGGTCAGCGTAGATGCAGTGGCGCTCGTGATCGCAGCGGGAGCTGGGATCGAGGGCGAGGATATCAATCTGCTGACCGAAGAGGTTTGGCAGCATGGTGTTTCTGACCTCACGCTTGCCGCCACCAAGTTCCTGGGAGCGCTCTACAACCCACGCGGCGGTGAGCCGGGAAAGCCGCAAGAGCCGAAGGAGTCAGCGCCGTAGAGGATGGCAGCTACGTCGACCGGATGTATTCGGTCGCCGTGGGCTGGCTTGGCTGGGCGCCGGATGTGGCGTGGAGCACGCCACTTCCCGAACTGTTCTTGGCGATGGATGCACGAGTGGAGTGGGCGCGCATGACCAATCCCTTCGGCTCAGGTAAGCAGCAGGGCGCGAAGGAGAAGCCAGGTGCTTCGAGCGTTGCTGATAAGCTGAGGGCGGCGCTGACTGGGAGAAAGGCGCAGTGATTAGCGCGCTGATTTTGATACCCTTCGTATTTTTGAAGGGGTGGAAGTTATGCGTGAATGGATTTGTGCTGGGGCTCTGTTGATACTTGCGGGCTGTGGAGCAGGAGATCCCGAGCCCAAGAGTGCCGCCGAAGCCGCTGGGATCATCGACGACTGGATTCTTGCTGACTATCAGGACAATTCAATAGTGATCGGGAGCGATCCGGCCGATCCGACTTATGGCAAGTTTAAAGATCATATTCCTCGCGTTAATAGAGAAAAAAATGAAGTAGCCACCATGGTGGCCAAGAAATGTAAGCACGTGGTGAGTGTTCTGTTCATGCGCAGGGAAAGCTCTCTTGATAATTTGAAGTTTTTGGTGGATTGCCAGAACGGTGAGCGATTTGAGGTAAAAAGTTCAGAGCTAGTTGGAAGTGGGGCGATTCGCTCCAACTCAGACAGGTCGATTGGAAGATCTGACGCAATCGAAAAGTGCAAGGATCTAGTGAGTACTAAACTAGGAGCTTCACGTGGTCTGGATTTCCATACATTGTCAGACTCAAGTTATCATAAGGCTCAGAATGGTAATGTTAGGCTGGTTCTCGGGTTCGAAGAAAAGAATCCAAATGGCCTAGGTGTTAGGTGGCGCGCTGCTTGTACATTTGACACTGACTGGAATGGGGATGTGACAATAAACCCCAGTTAAAACAGATTGATTATTAAGCTCGGCTTGATGCCGGGCTTTTTTTTGGGTGCGATTATGGCTGATCAACAAATCCAGGGAATGCTTGTTCAGATCGAGGCGACCACCTCCCAACTGCGCCGCGAGTTGGCGAGCGCAGATCAGATGGTTGCGCGCAGTTCGCAGGCGATTGACCGCAATCTTGCGACGGTGGATTCGGCTTTCGACAGAGCGGGTGGGGCCGCCCAGCAGGCAGGAACTTTGATTCGCGGTGCTTTCGCTGCGGTTGCTGGTGCGGGATTGATCGGCAGCATAATCAAGCAAGTTGATGCTTATGGGCAGATGTCCGACCGGCTTAAAGCGGCAGCTGGTAGCGCGGACGAATATCAGAAAGTCCAGCAACATCTTATTCAGACTGCGCAGGAAACCTACCGCCCCTTGGCCGAAGCCCAGGAGCTGTACATCCGCACGGCCGACGTGATGCGCAGCTTAGGCTTCAACACTCAGCAGACCCTGGATATCACCGACAGCTTCAGTTTTCTGCTTGTTACCAATGCTGCGTCTGCCGACAAGGCAGGCTCCGCGCTCGACGCCTACTCCAAGGCGCTGCAGACAGGAAAAATCGAGGCTGACGGGTGGGTCTCCATACAAGGCGCAATGCCGACCATCGTGGACGCCATCGCATCCGGTACCGGAAAGAGTGCTGATGAAATCCGCAAGCTTGGGGTGCAGGGCAAGCTTTCTCTGGATGACTTAAACGCCGGCCTGCTGCGCACGGTTGAAGCCAACCGCAAGGCTGCTGCCGATATGTCCACCAGCGTCCAGGACGCGCTGAACAACATCGGTAATGCAGTCGGCACCTTCCTGGGGGGGCTAGAGGAACAAACTGGAGCTGTAGCAGGGCTATCTAAGTTGTTGCTGGTCCTGGCCGATCACATCGATCTCGTCGCTGCAGCGATGGGGGCTGCTGGCGCAGGCGCACTCACAATCTACACCGCGAAAGCATATGCCGCGGTGAAGGCGTTGTTCGCCCAGCGGGCTGCCGCCGTCAGAAGTGCTGAAGCTGCAGTGATCGCTGCGGATGCTCAAAGGTTATTGGCCCAGGCCCAGCTTCAGCAAGCTGAGGCCTCGGTTGCTTCCGCCACGGGATTGCAGCGCCTGGCACTGGTCCAGACCCAATTGATTCCCAAGCAGGCCGCGCTTACAGCTTCGACTGAGGCTCTCGCTCTTGCGCAGGCCAACGTTACGCGCGCTGCAACTGGCGGGCTCCTGACGGCCCTGGGCGGCCCGGTGGGGCTGGCGATTCTAGCCGGCACTGCGGCTGCCAGCTTCCTGCTGCTACGCGACAATGCCGACAAAGCCAGCGTAAGTCTCGACGAGCTGCAGAAGCCAGTCGCCCAGTTGCGCGAGGAGTTCGCCAAGCTCAACAAGGACCAGCGCGAAGCGTCGCTGGTGAAATGGCAGCAGGAGCAGGTCGCGGCCACAGACAAGGTCAAGGATGCCTATGGCAATCTGGCCCAGTCCATTCGCTCGGCCGTGGTGACCGCACCTGCGCGCGACTCCGGCGGGCAGTACAACAAGCAGTTGGCTGACTACCGTTCGATCATCGATCGGCTGAACGAGGCGCGCGCTGCCGGGGAAGATCTCTCGCCGACGCTCAAAGAGGTTGCCGATCGGTTGCAGATCCCGGTCAGCACGGCACAGCAATGGCTGACGCAGGCCGGCGCGGTCAGTAATGCCGATCAGCGCTCGGGAAAGATCGCCGAAACACTGCGGGTATTGACCAGCGTAACCGATCAGAACACCGCCTCGACCGAGGGGAACAACGCTGCCAAGGCCGGCATGAGCACTGCTGGCCAGACCTACCTCGAGACGCTGCAGAAGCAGCTGGCCGGCCTGCAAGACAATGGCGACATGATCAAGGTCGTCAATCGGTACCTGGCCGAGCACACCGACCTGACCGAGACGGATCGACAGGCTGCTCTCTCTTTCGCGAACGCCATCGAGGCTCAGAAGAAAGCCAACCAAGGCGCGAAGCAGGAGACCAAAGACGCCACCTCAGCACAGGCCAAGCTGAACCAACAGCTGAAAGAGGCTGAAACTGCTTTCCAGCAGTTGAAAAAGGTGTATGACCCGGTTGGAGCTGCAGCTGATGAGTTCAAGAAACAGGCCCAGAGCCTTGACCTGCTGCTCACCCAGAAGAAGATCACCACCGAGGAGTATGGCCGCGCGATTGCGGCGCTGGCCGGTCAATTCAACCAGGCCGTCCAGGCTTCCACCGGGCTCTCCCAGGCCATGAAGTACCAAGCCGACCTCGAGCGTCAGTTGGCTATTGCCCAGCAGCAGGGAGACGCCGCAGCGGCAGCGATCGGGATGGGCGACAAACGAGCAGGCCGTGCTCAGTCTCGCCTGGCGCTCGAGCAGGAGAACAACAACAAGATCTTGGCCCTGCGCGACGAGCTGGCCACCGCTTCGAACGAGAAGCAGCGTCAGGAGCTCGAAAAGCAGATCGCCCTGAGGCAGGAGTACGGCGCGAAGCTTGTGCAGGTCCAGGAGGACACGTTCAACAAGATCGATGCTGCCCAATCTGACTGGAGCAATGGCGCATCGGCTGCCTTCGAGAACTACCTCGACAGCGCCTCTGATGTGGCTGGCCAGACGCAGGAGTTGTTCACCAATGCTTTCGGCAACCTGGAGGATGGGGTTGTCCAGTTCGTGAAGACCGGTAAGTTCCAGTTCAAGGACTTCGCCGACGCGATCATCGAGGACTTGATCCGCATTCAGGTGCGCCAGGCGGCTGCAGGGTTCCTCAGTACGGCTTTCGGTTTTCTGGGTGGCGGTGGCTCGGCGCTGGGGCAGGGCACCATGACCGGATTCAGCGAGGGCTCGTTTGTAGCCAACGCCAAGGGCGGCGTCTATGACTCGCCGAGCCTTTCTTCCTTCTCGAACCAGGTGCACGACTCGCCGCAGGTGTTCGCTTTCGCCAAGGGCGCGGGTATCTTCGCCGAGGCTGGGCCGGAGGCGATCATGCCGCTGGCGCGCGGCCCGGATGGTTCGCTTGGGGTAGTATCGATGGGTACCGGAGGCAGCGACGGTGATCAAGCCCCTATCACCATGGGGAACATCACCCAGCACTTCCACTTCAACGGCAGCCCTGATGGTGTAACCAAGGAAGAACTGGCCAGAACGACGCGCCAGGCAATAAATGACGGTTACCAGATGATGCTGCGTGATTTCAAAACCAACGGACCAGGCCGTCAGCTACTTAGAAAGTCTTAGGAGGTGAAATGAAGATTACCGATCTGAATCTGGAAGAAATGCTCGGGGAGATTGCTGCTGCTGTATCTCCCTTCGTGTTTGGCGATCTGGGGCCTGAAACCCCGGCAAAGACCTATGTTGAGCGGACAGCCCTGCAGGGTGAGGTGATGGGCAGAATCATGGCAGTTTTGATGAAGGATGAGATCTGTGGCGATACGCTGGTCGAAGAGGTTGAGGCATGCTCGCGCCACGTTCACGAGCACACCCTGAAGCACCTAAGGTCAGCGATGATCAAAGAGGTCTGATAGGCGCGAGCAGGCTCACAATGGACGTGTTCGCAATCGCGCGATGACCGACATTCAGTAGATCTGGCTTATCACATCAGGCATCACTGGCAACGGTGAATCACCACAACCCGCTTCGGCGGGTTTTTTATTGGAGCTGCCAAATGGCGGAAGCATGGCCCGAAGACTTGGAGCCCACTGACATGACCTGGGGTGTGGTCTACAACAACCGGGCTTTCACCTCCTCGCTTAGCAACGCGCAGCAGATCACATCCCACCCCGGTGCGTACTGGACCTGTACGCTCAACTTCGGCGTGCTCTACGAGGAGGATGAGCGTGAGCTGACTTCGTTGCTGGGCCGCCTGCAGGGCATGCTCGGGACGGTAAACATTCCCTCCATCACCAGGATCAGGACTGACAACATTGGATCTCCAGTGGTGGCTTCTGCAGTAGCGCAGTCGACGAAAATTCAACTGCGCGGTATGACGCCTGGTGTCAGGGTGTTCAGCCGCGGTGATCACATCACCATCCTCGGTGAGATGTTCGAGGTGGTGGAGCACGTTAGTTCCGATGGCGCCGGCGTTGCGACGATCCAGGTCAACAAGCGTGTCCGCAAGGCGATTACAGCTGGCGCCGCCGTCGAGTACCGAAACCCCTATTGTGAGATGAGGCGGGCGGATGACACCAACCAGTGGAGCATTCAGCCCATCGTGTCCAATGGCAGCTACCAGTTCCGGGAGGCCTTCTGATGCCCTCATCGTTCCCTTTTAGCCAGAGCGTGGTGGATATCATCGCTCGCGGCCGTTTCATGACAGTGTATGCCTGCCAGCTCGACTTCGAAGATGGGCCGGTGTACGCCCACACGGGCACTGGTGACCTGGTGATCGACGGTATCACCTACCTGGGGGTAGGCCAGTTTGGCGAGGTTGGACAGTCGCAGGAGAGCGACAACTCCAACTCGCCCATGTCCGTCGAGCTGAGCCTGAACGGCCTGGACAGCTACATCATCACCGAGACGAACATCCGCGGCTGCCGTGGGCGCTCGGGCAAGCTGCTTTTCGTGGTGTTCGACGAGGCTGGTAATTACGCCGTGGACATCCTGTTCTCTGGGCGAATGGACGCGGCCACATTCTCTTACTCGGGCAACGGTGAGGACGGCAACAAGATCACTGTGCCGATCGTTGACCGGATGGCTGAATGGAGCCGTACCGGCACCGAGCGATTCACCGACGAGAACCACCGCGCCCGACACCAGGGCGACCGTTTCTTCTACGCGGTCGCTCAGCTGTCCGAGTGGCCGATCTACTGGGGCTCCAAAAAGGACGCGCCGACCTTCAACTACGAGAAATAGCGATGCGCAATCGAGACTGGACGATACGTCTGACCGAAGTGATCAAGGCCGCCTCCGAGCGGCCTTTTTCATGGGGCGAATTCGACTGCTGCCTGTTCGCGGCAGATTGTGCGGTGGCGGTCTGCGGAGTTGATCCAGCGGTGCTGTACCGGGGCGCTTACAAGACCGAGGCCGGCGCGAAGCGCGCGCTCAAGAAGAACCACGGAAGCCTAGAGGCTGCCTGGGACGCCCACTTTGCCCGGGTGGCGCCTGCCTTCATCCAGCGCGGTGACGTGGCCATGTACGACGCACCTGGTGGCAGGTCCATGGCGGTGTTCTGGGCCGGAGAGTTCTGGGCAGCGACCGATGACGGCGTTGCACGAGTCGTGTGCGAACCTACAGCAGCATGGAGAGTTGAGTAATGAGCGGAGGAGTCAAGAAGGTCGCTCAGGTCGCGGTCGGCGCTGTAATAGGTTTTGTTTCCAGTGGTGGCAATCCTCTTGGTGCTTTGTTTGGCGCCGGCCTGGCGTTCTACTCGGCGCAGCAGCAGGAGAAGCTAAACACAAAATCACCGCTTCGCGACAACGAGCCATCCGCACAGACTGTACGATCGTCCAAGGCCCCGGCGCGCTTTATCCTGGGCAGAGTCAGCACTGGCGGAGTGCTGGTGTGGGCACAGGAAGAGGCCGGCGCCCAGCGTGATAGGGAGTGGCTGCACCTGGTGTACGTCCTTTGTGAAGGTGCGGTCGAAGCGCTTGAGGACATCTATCTGGGTGAGGAGCTGATTGGCACCTATGGGGCAGATGCCACCTACGAGCTGGTGGTCAATCCGAGCCAGGTAAACGCTTTCCTCAAGGCCAACTGCCCGGACTGGAAGGATGAGCAGATTGGTCGCGGCCTGTCGTTCGTACGCCTGTCCCTGCGGTACAACGCCGAGAAATTCCCTTCTGGCATTCCAGATGCTCGCTTCGTCGTGCGCGGCCGGAACGATCTATACGACCCCCGCACCGGCATGGTCGGATACAGTGAGAACACCGCACTGCACATTCTGTGGTTCCTGCGCACTCGCTGCGGTGTGCCGGACGATGAAATCGTGTTCGAGACCTTCGCCAGCGGCGCGAACGTGTGTGATGAGTCTGTGGCCAATCCGGGTAACACTACCAGCCCGCGCTACCGCAGCAGCTGCGTCATCGGCGCCGATGAGCAGCGCACCAACGTGCTGCAGAAGCTGGAGGCGGCGTGCGGAGGCAAGGTCATCCGCGTGGGTGGTCGCTGGATGTTCCAGGCTGGCGCCTACTACGGCCCTTGGGACTTCGAGATCACCGAGGACATGGTGATCGGCACTATCACCGGCAGCACCGAGCCGACCAATGACGCTGCGATCAATACCATTCGCGGCACCTTCACCGACACGACCCAGTCCTGGACCGAGACGGACTACCCGGAAGTCAGCGTAGCCGAGTGGGTAGTTGCGGATGGCGGCGAGGCAGCGGAGACGCTGAGCTTTTCCTACGTCACCAATCCATACCAAGCCCAGCGCCTGGCCAACATAGAACTGCGCCGCCGTCGCGCGGGTGGAGTGATCAGCGTCCCGCTCAATCTGCTGGGCTACAACTGCCGGCCTGGCCGGGCCGTGCGCGCGAACTTGCCTTCACTGAACATCCTGGGCGAGTTCATCGTCACAGGCTGGTCGATGGGCACGAGCGAAGGTTGCACTGCGTCGCTGCAGGTCTACGATCCAGCGATCTTCGACGACGCCGTGGGCAAACCCTACAATCCGATTGGCTTCATCAACTTGCCGTCTGGCGGCCTGGGCAGCCCGACTGGCGTGGCCTGGACTGTCGACGAAACGGCCGAGGTAACTCAGGGGGTACTGAGCTGGTCAGCGCCAGTTGGTATTGTGACAGGCTACGCGATTACTGTGCGTCAGGCAGGTACTGCGGTGCAGGCGCTGCAGGCGCCTGAAACCACCCTGCAGGTGCCGCTGGCCGGCCTACCGTCGGGTAGCTACACGATGAGTGTTGCGGCCTTGGGGCCGCTGGCCCGATCAGGTGAAGCCAGCATCACGGTCAACATCAACGGCCCGGCAGCGCCCGAGGCGTGCGTGGTGAAGGCGACGATCGACACGATCACGCTGCTCCCGAGCAACGTGCAGCACGGCCTGAACGGTGGAACCTACGAGTACTTCTTCAGCATGGACCCGATGGCGACCGCTGGGCAGGCTGCGTATCTAGGGCAGGGACTCAGTCTGGTGCACACGGCGCTGGCCTTTTCAACCAACTACTTCTATTTCATTCGCGCTCGAAACGCCTATGGAGTGAGCGGGTTCCTCAAGGTCATCGCCTCAACCTCGACCGACGTAACCACCATGCTGCAGGCTCTTACCGGCAAGGTCGGCGAGAGCCAGCTGGGCAAAGAAGTCGTCGATAAGATCGACGGCCTGCAAGACCAGATTGACGCCCTGGACGGACTGAAAGCCTACGACAAGGATACGGCCTACGAGGAAGGTCAGATGGTCGTGGTCGACGGCCGGATTTACCAAGCGGTGCATGATGTGCCAGCCGACCCGAGCGGCGCCAATGCACCACCCAACGTTGCGTTCTGGCTTGACGTGGGGCAGTCGATCGAGACGGCCAATGGTCTGGCCCAGCAAGTCACCGCCAACACGACGAAGATCACTGAGGTCGACGGAAAGACCACGGCGACAGCCGAGAGCCTGCAGGCTCTGCGCGCGTCGGCTCGCGACGACGATGCCGAAGGCGATCTGGCCGGCGCACTGCACCAGTGGGACGCGACAGCAGCTTTCGGAGTGGAGGTGCGAGCAAGCGCGTCTCGCGACGAAGCGATCGTGCGCAAAACCGAAACGCTTGAGGCAACTCTGGCCGATACGGCGACGGCTGTGCAGACAGTCGCCCAGGCACAGGTCGACGCAGATGGCAGGGCGTCGACGATGTGGGCAGTGAAGATGCAGCTCAACTCGCAAGGAAAGTATGTCGTCGCCGGGATCGGGCTTGGCATCGAGAACGGACCAGCTGGACTGCAAAGCCAGTTCATCGTCAATGCCGACAGGTTCGCGGTCGTGAACGACATCAATGGGGCGCCCGTGTCTTTCTTCGCAATCCAGGGTGGACAGACGTTCATCGAAGCGGCGTTCATTCAGGATGGCACGATCACAAACGCAAAGATCGGGAGCTTCATTGCGTCGACAAACTATGTTGCTGGCGTGCAGGGGTGGCGCCTGAACAAAGACGGGACGTTTGAGATCAACGGCACGATAGCGGGGCAGGGTCGCACAATGATCACGCACCGGTCATATCGCGTGTGGGATGAAAACAACGTCAAGCGCGTGCAACTTGGAGATCTAACGGAATGACATACGGTGTCAGGACCTGGACTGCAAGCGCCCAGGTTGAAATGGACACTGACAGCTTTACTTATCAGGTCCTGCACAACCAAGTTTATAAACTATCGACAAACGCAGTAATTACAGTTCCGGTGCCTGAATTTAGCCCTTCCAATTGCGTCGCTGCGATACTTCCCACCCAGGCCGCAACGGGGGATTACGCATCAAATGCGATGCCATATCAGACAGTGGCGAATGGAGTGATTGTTATCCGGTCGCGCCACCCAAACGAGCCATTTCCAGAAGGTGGTTCGCTGATTCAGTTCAGGCTTCTCGTAATGAGGTATAAAATTTGAGCTTCGGTTTATATGTCAGAAATGACGCGAGCTATGTGCAGATAGACTCAGATACTCCGAGGCTATGTGCGCTGTACAGCGGCGCTTATGCGGCATCAGGTTCAAGTTCGGTAACAGTTACGTTTCCCTCGCCGATCAAGACTGCGGAACCGCCCTGCGTGTTTATCAGAAACTCGCCCAACCAGCCTGACGTGCTGTACTTCGGTATGACCATTCTCGGGGGCGCAGAAAACTGGACGGGGTTTCGCCTGGATTCTGGCAATGTGACGTGGCGTCCGGCAGGGAAGTGGTTCGTTGCAGTGTTCGCATCCCGCTCTGCAGCCGCGTGGGGCCTGCGAATGTGGGATGCAGTGGGCAACGTGATCTATGACTCAGGTGCGGCGCCAGTTATTTTCACGAAGGCCACAAACTCGTGGAGTTTCCAGGGGGTAGTGAACCTAACTATTGGCCAGGCCTACTACCATCGAGCCGAGGCGACTGGCGCGCTCGCAACTGATGAGTACTTCATGATCAACCCATTCTCCCGTGGAACGATGGCTCCCCAGCAGGTCGTATGGAACCAAACTGGCGTCAGGTTTAATTACAGTGAAAACAGGCTGCAGATGTATTCAGTTGGGTTCACCGGATGGAGCACCCTAGGACAGCCGGGCGCTGTTTTTGCGCGCTTGCCCGGCACCTGAGTTGCAATAACAAGAACATATACAAGCCCGCCTTGAGCGGGTTTTTTATTGAATGGAGAATCGCATGGCCTGGTCCAGAGCAGGGACAGTTTCAGTAACAAAGGGCTCAACAACTGTTACCGGGGTGAATGCAGACTTCGCGGCAAACTCGCGCGTCGGTGACGCATTTATCGGGCCGGATGGGATTGTGCGGGAAGTAACGAACGTTGCCAGCGCAACAGTGATTTCGATCTTCCCCGCGTACTCTGGCGCTACGGCCACAGGAGCGGCGTACGCGCTTGTTCCGGTACAGGGGTACGTGAAACAGCTCGCAGATCAAGCGCGCCAGATAATCCAGCAATGGGGCGGCACGCTAGCCGGGCTGGGCGCCGTATCAACAGAGGATGTTGTGCCTGTCGAAAAAGGTGGCACTGGCGGCAAAAGCCAGGCCGAAGCCAGGTCAGGGCTTGGCCTCAAGAGCGCAGCAGTGGCGGATATTGTCGGTACGGTGAGTGCTACCGGCGGCGCGATCATAGAACGAGGCAGCAATGCCAACGGCGACTACACGAAGTTTGCAGACGGAACGCTCGAGGGCTGGATCACAAACTCAAACTCGCAGTCCGTAAGCAACAACTCGGGCATCGAAATCTCCGTGACATACCCGGCTACGTTTGTTGGCACACCGACGATCACTGGGACGGCGGGGCTGGCAACGAGCGGTACAACTGGGCTCGCGGCACGCGTCGCGGTTGGCTTCCCGTTCGCCGCCCCGGGGTTGAGCAGCGCCAGGGTACACATTTTCAACACTACGGGGATCACCATCGGCGGCTTTTCATACTTCATCAAAATCAAAGGCAGGTGGCGGTAATGATCATCAAGCTTTCCCCGGTGCGCTCCGACGAGCGCCTTCATCTCGAAAAGATGGGCGATGTACTTCGCTTGAACGGCGCAACTCTGGATTTCGCTGCGCTGCCAGACGGCGCAACGCTGCCATCCGAAGCAGTCAGCAGCAGGTGGATCTGTGAGCCCGTAGAGCGGGTCGACGGTGAGCTGGTGGTGACTGTGATCATGCCGCACGGCGCGGATGCGAGTGAGCAATCGCGCTTCCCTGTCGACATCGTCAGCCCAGCAGATGGCCGGGTGCCACTGCCCACCGACCGCGACCCGCAGCCAGATGCGCCGGCGAGCTGGCCCGCAGGTGTCGGCGCAATCGACTGGAGTCAGATGGTCACGGCAGAGATGAAGCAAGAAGCCACTGCTGCACAGCTTCTCGGTGCCGTGCAGGCTGATGCGGCTAGCCGCCGTGCCGCTGCCGACTCAGCGATTGCCCCGTTGCAGGATGCCGTCGACATCGACGACGCGACCGATGCCGAGGTGCTTGCGCTCAAGGCCTGGAAGAAATACCGGGTCGCGCTGAACCGCCTGCCTGAGCAGCCAGGATACCCAATCGACATCGACTGGCCCGCGCCGCCGGCCTGACCACAGCTGTACACCGATACCCGCCTTGAGCGGGTTTTTTATTGCCTGGAGAAACGCATGGCTCGAATTTCCGACTCCCTGGCGGGCAGCAAGAACGCGCTCGCTTTCCTCGATATGCTGGCCTGGTCCGAAGGCACCTCGACTAGCAAGCACACCCGCGACGATGGTTATGACGTGGTTGTTGGCGGCATCGATAGCCCGAACACGTTCAAGAGCTACAGCACTCACCCTGGCGTGCTGGTGACAGTGAACAACAAGGGCCTGAAGTCCACGGCCGCTGGCCGGTACCAGCAGCTCCAGCGCTACTGGCCGCACTACCGCGACCTGCTCAAGCTGCCTGACTTCGGGCCCACCAGCCAAGACAGGCTGGCCCTGCACCTGGTCAAGGAGCGCGGCGCCCTGGCGGACGTGCACGCCGGCCGTGTCCAGGCCGCAATCACGAAGTGCCGGAACATCTGGGCCAGCCTGCCAGGCGCCGGGTACGGGCAGCATGAGCGCAAGCTGGATGACCTGCTGGCACACTACATCGCCGCCGGCGGGAGGCTGGCGTGAGTGGCCTGGCGTTGCGCCTCGCTGGCGGCGGCCTGTTGATCCTGCTCGGCATCGTAGTGGGCACATGGGCCACCACCAGCCACTTTCGCCCGGCTCTCGATCAGGTGCAGGACCAGGCATCCGTGTGCGCCGCCGCGCGCGAGAACCTCGCAGGTCTGGCGGCGGAGCAGGGTAAGGCCCTGGGCGAGCTGACCCTGGCCGCGAGCAAGCGCCAGGCCAGGGTAGAGCAAGCGGTCAGTGAGGCCAGGGCCAGCGCCCAAGGCGACTACGCCGCGGCGAACCGGCTGCAGCAGGAGCGCACCGGTGGCGACCAGTGCGCGGCCGCCACCTCGATCATCGACAAGGAGCTTGGCCTATGAGGCTGGTGCTGAACTCACACATCTGTAGGAGCGGAATGGGTATTTATCAGGCAGCAAGCCACGTAATCCGTGGCCTCGTCTGTGGGAGCGGGCTGGTGCTGGCGCTGGGGCTGGTCGGGTGTGCTGGGAAGAGCGAACCTCGGATTCAGTACGTGCGTGTCGAGGTGCCAGTGCAGGTGCCGTGCCGGGCGCCGGAGGTCGCGGTGCCGGCATGGGCGGCTGCCGGCCTGCTCAAGACCGACAGCCTGGAGGTGAAAGTGCGGGCGCTGCTGGCTGAGCGTCGGCAGAGGATCGGGTATGAGCGGGAGCTGGCTGCGGTGGCCGATGCGTGCCGATGACTTGCCCGCCATGCTGTCTAAAACTACACGTGAAAACCCCCATTTTGCTGGCCCGATCTCCAGTAAAAAGAGCAATGCATATTAGACAGTGAAAATGCATAGGCCGCACAGATCAAGGCCTAGAGCAGACCTTACCCCATACTGCTGCATCATCGGGGTGTGTGCGGAAAGATCGCTCATTACAGAAACTTGGCTCGCAGTGTCGTTTAGACCAAAGGCAGCGGGCAATGGTACAGGGATTTTTTCCCCGTTGCCGGGCCTAACGCTGCGCAGCGACCTTTTGCCCCTGGCATTTTGTTAATGCATATTTGAATTTGCATTTGTGCACGAGATGGGTACTATGCACGTTATGCAAAAACGCAACGTAGCTACCGTCTTGAGAGCATTGCTCGACCGCCACGGGATCTCCCCCACGGAGCTTCACCGTCGCACCGGCGTGCCCCAATCCACCCTGTCGCGGATTCTCAGCGAGAAGATCGTCGATCCTTCCGACAAGCATGTGTCGAAGATCGCCGAGTACTTCGGCGTGAGCACCGATCAGTTGCGCGGCCGTGCCGACCTGGGCGATACCCGCCCGGCGAACGCGCCGCGCGCCGACGTGCAGCTGCAGGACATCAGCCTGTGGGATGACGACACCCCCGTCGAGGACGACGAGGTGTCCATTCCGTTTCTTCGTGAGGTCGAGTTGGCAGCAGGATCAGGACGATTCGTCATCGAGGAAAGCGAGAAGGCCAGCCTGCGCTTCGGCAAGCGCAGCCTGCGTCACAACGGCGTGCAGTTCGACCAGGCCAAGTGCGTGACGGTGCGCGGCAACAGCATGCTGCCGGTGCTGCGTGATGGCGCCACGGTGGGGGTGAATGCGGGCAAGAGCGGCGTCGGCGACATTGTCGACGGCGACCTGTATGCCATCAACCACAATGGCCAGTTGCGCGTGAAACAGCTGTATCGCCTGCCCACGGGTATCCGCCTGCGCAGCTTCAACCGCGACGAGCACCCGGACGAGGACTACACCTTCCAGCAGATGCAGGAGGAGCAGATCAGCATCCTCGGGCATGTGTTCTGGTGGGGCATGTACGCCCGCTAGGTTCTACGCTTTCTCAGAAACCCGCCCCGGCGGGTTTTTTGTGCCTGCTCAAACCCCTTATTGATCCTTTTCCGGCAAGACCGATACCTGCAAAAGTTTGCGGGGTCGGCCCTGTCGGAGCAAGCATCAGCGCGCTGGCTACTTCGCCATTTCGGCGGTTTGTGCCGAGCGGGTAAGCCCTTCGGCCAGCGCGGGATAGACCTTGAGCGCCCCTGTGATACTCAGGTGATCATCATCGGAATACAGAAACGCGTTCCCCTCGACCAGCGGGCAAATATCCCCAGGGCACAGCGCGCGGTCGAAGTTGATGATTGTGGCGGATGTCTTGCGCAACGCCGCGTTCACGAATGCTTGATTGCGAACATGCTCTTCGCGGCTGACCGACAACTTCAAGTATTCGCGTTCTATACCTCGCCCACGCCGTAATACATCCTTGGGCTCATACCGCTGCTGCGGGTTATCCTCGATGAAGATAACATTCACGCCAATCTGGGCGTAGCGAGAAACGGTGTTATCCATTGCCCAGACAAGGTCATGGGTTGAGCTCTGGACCGTTGCCTTGGCGGACGGGGCTCTTGCAATGCCATTGAACTCCGAAGGGCGTGACGGTGATGAAGTGTAATACGTCCAGCGATTGATCAATATGACGTGCTTAATACCCGAGGCCCGAACGTCGTTGAAAATGCGCTCGTTCAATGCCTGGCAATTGTGTTTTTCAATTCCGGCTTCGCCACGTAGTGACTGGATACCCAGCAGCGAGGGGCAGCCAGATGTTCCCGTAAACTTCATGCCTACCTTATGGTCGCGTGCGAACTTCTCCAATGCCGGCACCAGGCTCAGTGCATGACTGTCACCGTACGCAAAGTACTCAACGGGCGCACCACGCTCACCCAGCCCACAGAACCAGCCATCCGGCTTCTTGTAGGCATAGGGTATTTCAAAACATTCGGCCGCTCGCTCAGTGACTTTTATACTGTTCTGGTAGGCCATGAGTTTTTGGTTTTGCGTTCGCTGCGCAATGCTGTCCTGCGTGTAGGTCGCATAGCCTGTTGCTCCGCAGCCAGCTGCCAGCAGCACGAGCACAATGACCTTGGAGCGTCCCTGCCACCTTGAACGCAGGGGAAGCTCCACCAGCCTGAATGTCAGCCAAGCCAGAAGAATAGCCAACAGTACGGCCGCTACGCGAATGCCGACAGTGGGTACTTCGCCTTCCACGATCCTTGCGAACGACAGCAAGGGCCAGTGCCACAGGTAGAGAGGGAAGCTGATCAAGCCGAACCACACGGCCAACTTGTTACCCAGCACCCTGCGATTGAACCAGGCATCAGGGCCCGCCGCAATGATCAACACAGCGCCCAGTACTGGAACGAGTGCCCATTTTCCAGGAAAGTTGAGGCCTTTGTTTATCCTGAAGAAACCGAATACCAGTAAACACACCCCCAGTACGGAAAGCACATGCCCAAGTCGTTTTCGCACGGCACGCGTTCTATAAAGGGTTAGCCAGGCGAGAAGCGTGCCGGCCAGCAACTCCCAGAAACGTGTATGTGGTGAATAGAATGTGGCGATCGCATCATGCTTGACGCCTTTGACGCTCAGAAAAAATGAGACAGCACCCAAGAGGATCGTCAAGGCCAGAACGTTGAACCTGAATCGCCACGCCACCCACAACAATATTGGCCAGACAATGTAAAACTGTTCCTCTACCCCCAAACTCCACAAATGCAATAGCGGTTTGGTTTCCACGGAGTTGTCGAAATAACCGACCTCACTCCATAGCACCAGGTTCGAGACGAAACCGGCACCTCCTGCGATATGTTTTCCCAGTTGCCTGAATTCATCATCCAGCAACGTGAACCAGCCGAAGCCATAACACGCTGAAAGTATCAGCAGCAGCGCAGGAAATATCCGTTTTATACGTCGTGCATAGAACTCGGTAAAACTGAATGCGCCCCGATCCAGGCTTTCAAAAATGATGGTGGAAATCAGATAGCCTGAGATGACAAAGAATATATCGACGCCGATAAACCCTCCCCTGAGCACACTGGGGAAGGCGTGATAGATAACTACTGCCAAGACGGCAACAGCCCGCAAACCGTCGATATCTGGGCGATATTTGGGATGAGAAAGATGAAGGGTAGGTTGTGTCATTTATAGGGTAAGCGCTTGATGTCCGACGGAGGAGAACAGCCCCGTAAAAGCGAGGAAAATTCCGCGATTATAGTCATTCGCGTCACTTCCAATGCAACGTTGATAGCGATGCCACAGCTATCTAGCTGCCCGCTCAGGAGCAACTGCGCAGATCTCACCGATCACGAGCAACCAGATGGAAACGGAATTCATCTGCTGGCGCCGGTCAAAATCCTCCGCTCCTCATGAGCCCGCTCTCGCCGATTCGCAGCCGGTGTTGACTGCAAAAACAGCGCTCAACCAACGTGGCGATAAGCCCTGCAGGCCCACCGCGCAAGGCCTGCATGCGTCAATGCAAAATCAAATGCATAAATATTTCCAAAAATGCATTGACTGCATATGCATTGGTGCATAACCTTTGTCTCAAGCCGGTCAGACACCGGCAGTGGCAAAGGCAGCGATGAACAGGCCTGAACTGTTCAGAGGGTTGGCAACTGACCCGGGTGTGCAGCGTAAAGCACCGTAAGCAGTTATCCGGCGGGCAGGCGGCCGCGGTCGGAGGAACAATTTGAGGCGGGATCGCACGGCGCACCAGCAGTGGCCGGCGATCCGACAACGCATTACTGAAAAGCCTGGGCGACCGGGCTTTTTGGAATGCCGAGTGATCGGCTGTTCAACAAGGGAGCACGAGCATGACAAACGAGCAACAGACGTTGCTGGAAATGCCGATCTGGCTGGTGATCGTCCTGGCATTGCTGGGCGGTCTGTCTGGCGAGATGTGGCGCGCAGACAAGGAGGGCGCCCGCGGCTGGGGCCTGTTCAGGCGACTGCTGCTGCGCTCCGGGGCCTGCATGGTCTGCGGCGTATCGACCGTGATGCTGCTGTATGCCAGCGGGCTGTCGATCTGGAGCGCTGCAGCCTTTGGTTGCCTGACCGCCATGGCGGGCGCCGACGTGGCCATCGGGCTTTACGAGCGCTGGGCTGCGAAGCGGCTGGGTGTGAAGGATTGCACACCTGCGCAACCAACCGACCATCCACCCCGCTGACGGGCGTCGGTGTTCGGAGGTGAAGGCCATGAGCCTCCAGTCATCGCCTGCGAGCGACACCTACAGGGCACACGCCCGCATTTGATCAATCAACGGAGAAAGACTCATGTCACTTACTGCTGAACAGATTCAGAACTGCAAGGCCCTGGTCACCAGCATCTGGGGCGCCAGTGTGGCAAACAACCTGGACTATAACGAGGAGGTCCTGGCCGTGGTAGGTACGGCGGTGAGCGAAATCGGCACATGCAGTGCTCTGCTGGCTGATTTGTTCCGGGCCCTGGTGATCGCCACCGGGGCGGGTGCCGCATTGATCTACTCACGCATGTGGATCGTGGAAGGCGCGCAGAAGATCGCCGATACCATCAACGACATGAAGGAGGCCAATCTGCAGGCCCGGGCCTGCATCGCCACTGCTGCCGCAACCTATCGATCGCCGCTTGAAATGGCATCGATGGGTATTTGAACCCTTGCAGTAGACCCGGCATCCATCTGTCACGCCCAGGTTCGCCTGGGCGTTTTCATTGCGATGCAATAACAGAACAGTGCACCGATAGCGAGGAGTGACCGTGAACGAACTTGGGACGTTACATCAAGCGATCAGCGCCACCCTGAGTGCGGGCATGCCCCAGTTGCGGCACGTGGAAGCGTTTGCGCTGCCGGACGAGAACACGGCCTTGCCTGCACTGATGCACACCCTCACCGGCATGAGGCCTGGCGTCGACCCCGGCGATGGGCGTACATGCGTTAACGCCTCGTTCGAGGCGAGGATTCTGGTGAGTAAAGCGCGCCAGCAGGCTTCGCTGGAAGCAATGACACTGGCCGCGCAATTGACCGCGCTGCTGCGCCAGCAGTTCTGGAGCCTGGGTTTCGTCGACGCCATCTCCCAGGTGCAGGCCCGCCCTTCAGCCATACCTGCCGAAGTACCCGGCACCCTGGAATGGCGGGTGCAATGGCAGCAGCCCGTTTACCTTGGCGACCTGCAGTGGCCCTGGCCAGACCAGCCACCCGGTTCGCTGCTGTTCGCCTTCAGCCCTGACACAGGGCCCGCGCACAAGGACAGCTACCAGGCACCGGAGGACATGGCATGAGTTACGCCAGCTCCATGCATGACCGAATGCTGGCGGCGCTGGTCATTCCATGTCGGGTGGTCGGCATCGACCTGGCAGCAGCGCGGGTACGGGTCTCCGATGGCGCCGGCTGGACCAGCGCCTGGGTGCGCTGGCACAGCCAGGCGGCGGGCAAGGCCCGTCACTGGCGTGCGCCGAGCCTGAACGAGCAGGGTGCACTGCTCAGCCCCAGCGGTGAGCCGGCGCAAGGCACCTTCGTACCGGGCCTGTACGGCAATGCCGGCGCGCCACCCGACAACCGCGAGCACGTCGAGGTATGGCGCTTCGATGACGGTGGCTCGCTGGTCTACGACTGGCAGGCCCGCAGCTACAGCATCGAGCTGCCTGGTGGCACCGTCAGCCTCAAGGTGGCCGGCAGCTCGCTGCTGGTCACCGACAACGCAATCACCCTGAACGCCGCCAACATTGCCCTGACCGGTGAGGTGAGCATCAACGGTGGCCTGCGTGTGACCGGTGACATCCTGGGGGCCGGCAAGATCATCGACACCGGCGGCAACACCGCCAATCACAAGCACTGAACCCCGCCCGCCGACGCGGGCTTTTTTATGCCTGGAGACAACATGGCTAGTGAATGCATTCAGGCCAGGGAGGTACCGCGATGATCGGCATGAGCCGCCACGGCGGGCAGACGCTGTCCGGCATCGGGCACCTGCACCAGTCCATCGAAGACATCCTCACCACCCCGCTGGGCAGCCGGCGCATGCGCCCCGACTACGGCAGCAAGCTGCGCCGTTTCGTCGACCTGCCAGTCAACGAGGGCTGGAAGAGTGCGGTGCAGGCCGAGGTCGCCCGCGCCCTGACCCGCTGGGAACCACGCCTGAAATTGCAGCGGGTGCGCGTGGTGGCGGTAGTGGGCGGGCAGATCAGCCTGCAGCTGAGCGGGCAGTACCTGGGCGACAGCCAACTGCTGGAGATAACGGCATGAGCAACGTGGAACTGTCGGCGCTGCCCGCGCCGCAGGTGCTGGAAGACCTCGACTTCGAGGACATCTTCCAGGATGACCTGGCGGCCTTTCGGTCGCACATGGGCGAGAACTGGGACGCGCTGCTGGAAAGCGACCCGGTGACCAAACTGCTGGAGGTGGGCGCGTACCGAAAGCTGCTCAATCGGGCGCGGGTCAACGATGCCGCCAAGGCGCTGCTGCTGGCCTATGCCCAGGGCAGCGACCTGGACCAGCTGGCAGCCAACGTGCAGCTCAAGCGGCTGGTGGTACAGGCCGAAGACGCGAACAGTGTGCCACCGACCCTCGAAGTGCTTGAGGAAGACGATGCACTGCGCGAGCGGGTGCAACTGGTGTACGAGGGCCTGACCACCGCCGGCCCGCGCAACAGCTACATCCTGCATGCACGCAATGCCTCGGGGCAGGTGGCCGATGCCTCTGCAGAAAGCCCGTCACCGGCAGTGGTGGAGGTGACGGTGCTGAGCCTGGAGGAGCACGGCATCGCCAGTGCGCAGTTGCTGGCCGAAGTGGCCGCCTACCTCAACGACGACGATGTACGCCCGGTGGCGGACCGCCTGGAAGTGCGCAGTGCCGAGGTGATTCCTTATCGCATCGATGCCGTGCTCTACATGGCCGGGACGGGGCCGGAGAACGAAGCGACCCTGGCCGAGTGCCAGCGGCGCCTGCAGGCCTGGGTCAACCCCCGACGACGCCTGGGCGTGGAGGTCTCACGCTCGGCCATCGATGCGCAGTTGCACATCGCCGGTGTGAGCCGGGTGGAGCTGCGCAACTGGACCGACATCCGCCCGAGCAAGGCGCAGGCGGCCTGGTGCACCGGGTTCGAACTGACACGGGGGGGCTGACATGCACAGCCTCCTGCCGCTCAACAGCACGTCGCTGGAACGGGCCGTCGAGGCGGCCTCCAGCGAAGACCTCAAGGTCACCCTGCGCACCCTGTACAACCCCGATACCTGCCCGGCGAACCTGTTGTACCAGCTGGCCTGGGCCTGGTCGGTGGACCGTTGGGACGACACCTGGCCCGAGGCGATCAAGCGCTCGGTGATTCGCTCCTCGTTCTATGTGCATGCCCACAAGGGCACGATCGGCGCATTGCGCCGCGTGGTGGAGCCGTTTGGCTATTTGATCGAAGTGATCGAGTGGTTCAAGGCCACGCCCCCGGCGGTGCCCGGCACGTTCGCGCTGAAGATCGGCGTGTCCGAGGCGGGGATCAGCGAACAGACGTACCAGGAACTGACCTGGCTGATCGACGACGCCAGGCCCGTCAGCCGACACCTGAGCGGCCTGGTCATCAGCCTGGAAACCGCCGGCTCGCTTTACCTCGGCGCCGCGCTGCAAGACGGCGACGAACTTGACATCTACCCGCCTGCGCCGGCCGACCTCACGGTCATGGGGGCCATCGGGCGTGGTGGGCGAGAACACACCATTGACTATCTGGACATTTACTAATGGTTGATCAGAACTCCCAGTTCTACGCGATCCTGACCAAGGTGGGGGCCGCGAAACAGGCCAATGCGGATGCCCTGGGCATTCCTTGGAAAATCACACACATGGCCGTCGGTGACGCCAGTCCGGCAGGGCTGGACAACCCGCCGCTGCCAATGCCCGACGCGAGCTGGACCAGCCTGCTCAACGAGTGGCGGCGGGCGCCGCTGAACCAGCTCAAGGTCGACGAAAAGGACAGTGCGGTCATCGTCGCCGAGCAGGTGATTCCGGCCGAGATCGGCGGTCGCTGGATTCGCGAGGTTGGGCTGTACGACGCCGACGGCGACCTGGTGGCGGTGGCCAACTGTGCGCCTACCTACAAGCCGTTGCTCAACCAGGGCTCGGGCCGTACCCAGGTGGTGCGCATGAACCTGGTGGTCAGCAGCGCCAGCAATGTGCAACTCAAGATCGATCCGGGTGTAGTGCTGGCGACCCGCGAGTTCGTGACCGAGGAACTGGCCAAGCGCGACTTCAAGCACTCGGTGCTGGCTGCGACCACGGCCGCGATCACCTTGAGCGGGTTGCAGACGATGGATGGTGTTGCGCTACAGGCGGGCGCGCGCGTGCTGGTGAAGAATCAGGCCGCTGCCAAGGACAACGGCCTGTATCTGGTTGCCAGTGGAGCGTGGACACGTTGCCCGGATGCGGACAGCAGCGCCAAGGTCACGCCCGGCCTGCTGGTGCTGGTGGAGCGGGGTACGGCCAACGGTGACAGCGCCTGGCAACTGACCACGGATGCCCCCATTACTCTGGGCGTAACGGCGCTGGCGTTTGAAATGGCGTTCGGGCGCAGCGGGGTTGCCGCTGGCACCTATCGCAGCGTGAAGGTGGATGCTTACGGCCGCGTTGTCGCCGCGACGAATCCGACCACGCTGAGCGGGTATGGCATCACCGACAGTTACACCAAAGCGCAGATTGAAGAGATGATCGCCGAGGCCTCGGCGATGCCGGTGGGAGTCATGGCAGCACTGCCGGTGAACAAGATCCCGCCAGGCTGGCTTGAGGTCGATAACAGTGCGAAGAGTATCGCTGCTTATCCCGACTTGGCTGCGTTCCTTGGCGGCGCCTACAACAACGGCACAGAACCGGCGGGTTACTTCCGTTTGCCGGAGTCGCGCGGCGCTGCATTGCGGGGCTGGGATCATGGCCGTGGTATCGACGTCGGCCGTGCGCTGGGTGACGAGCAGCTTGATGCGATGCAGCGGATTACTGGCAAATTTGGCATCCGTGGTGCCTATCAGGGCGGCGTTATGGTTGCCGATCAGGAAGGGGCTTTCAAAGCGTCCTCAACTACTACCGCCGGCTTTTATGTTGCAAATGGCAGCACCAGTGGAGCATTTCAGGGTACTGAGTTCGATACGGGGCTTGTAGCCCGTACTGCCTCTGAAACCCGCATGCGCAACGTTTCTGTGGTCTGGTGCATCAAGGCCTGGAGCGCACCGATCAATCAGGGAAACATTGATATTGCTGCGTTGGCCGCGTTGGCCGCTCAAGCGACCGAAACCAATTTGGGTATGGTGAGAATCGCCACCCAAGCGCAGGTCAACGCAGGCTTGGCCGATGATGTGCTCGTTACACCCAAAAAACTGCGCTGGGGGCTCACGGCCAGTTTCACTACCAACGGCTACCTGGTTTTCCCTTCCTGGCTTGGTGGGTTCACTGTGCAGTGGGGCTTGTTGTCAGGTAGCGCGGGAGTGCATGACCTCAACTTCCCTCTCGAATTTCCGAGCAGTGTCCTGCAGTTGATGCTCACCGGACAAGCCACCCAGGCGACCGTCGGCGAGTACAACGACCAGTGGGTGAACTCACTGTCGAAGTCGGGTGCGGTGATCTATGCAGAGGCCGCTCAATCCATACGTTGGCTCGCCCTAGGACGATAAATATGCAGCGCTACTACAGTCTCTCCACCGCTACTACCTATCTGGAGGGCATTCACCTGGAAATGCCACCGGACGCCCGCCCTATCACCGAAGCGCTTTTTCTTGACGTGATCGCCAATCCTGATCCGAGCAAGGTACGCTCCCACGGCCCCGATGGGCTGCCCATTCTGATTGAGCCCCCGCCGGTGGTACTGACTTTGGAACAACATTCGGCCCGCGAGCGCGCAGGCCGTGATTCGCAAATAGGTGCTACGGAATGGTTAGTCACTCGCCATAGAGATGAGCTTGACATGCAGTTGACTACCAGCTTGTCAGCCGAACAGTTCGCCGAGATGCTGCAGTACCGTCAGGCTCTGCGCGACTGGCCCCAGTCGGAGCTGTTCCCAGTTTCTGAGCACCGGCCGGTACCGCCGCTCTGGTTGGAAAGCATGACCCCCTGAAGCCCCGCACTGTCGGGGCTTTTTCATTCTTCAAGACCCTTCAGCAGAAAATCTTAAGGCTTTGCAGATGTTGAAAGATTGCAGATGCGGCAGATGCAAACGACTGCTTGCCCGTATGGGCGAGTTCACCGAACTCCAGATCAAATGTTCCCGCTGCGGAACGTTGAATCATGTGAAGGCCACGAGCCTCGAACCATCGCCTGTGAGCGACATGAACGCGGAATGTTCCGCGACTCAGCATTCGACTCGATAGGTAAAAAATCATGGAACCAGTAAAAGTAGGCAAGCATTTCTTCAACGCTCACCCGACCACGGTGACTCAAGTCTTCAGCCCGGAAGAAAACAAGGAAGGCGTCTATCTGCGCACCGCCACCATTTGCACCGGCGGCGGCATCATCAACCTGTACAGCGGTCCCAAGGCACCTGCTCGTCTGGGTGACATGACGGTGCACGCCATCATGGGCGGAGTAGCCAGTAGCAACAACTGGCAGTACACCCAACCCTACCCACTGCTTATCCCTGCTGGCTACGGGCTGTGGACCGTCTCGAACAACTCTGTCGCCGCGATCTCGCTGACCTGGGACTTCCTCGCCTGATTTTGGCCACCGCACCTGTACCTGCAACGGGCGGTTCGCCCCGATAGTTGCCGATCCAACCTTACAAGGCCCTGCATTGCAGGGCCTTTTTCATACCCGGAGTTTACCCATGAGTGGTTTCTTTCACGGCGTCACCGTCACCAACGTCGACACCGGCGCACGCACCATCGCGTTGCCGTCGTCCTCGATCATCGGCCTGGTGGACACCTTCACCGAAGGCCCGACCGCCAGCGCCAAGTTCAACGACCTGGTGCTGATCACCAGCGAGCGTGAAGCCATCGCCGCCTTCGGCGCCGACGCGGCCATCACCCGTGCCTGCCAGGCCATCTACCAGCGCGCCAAGGCGGTCATCGTCGCCTGCGGCGTGGCCAAGGTGGCCGACGCCGCCGAGCAGACCTCCGCCATCATCGGCAGCGTGCTGGCCGACGGCAAGCGTACCGGCCTGCAAGCGCTGCTCGACGGCAAGAGCCGTTTCAACGCCCAGCCGCGCCTGCTGGTTACTCCAAAGCACAGCGCAACTCAAGCCGTCGCCACCGCCCTGGTGGCCCTGGCCGACAAGCTGCGCGGCCTGGCCATCATCGACGGCCCGGCCACCACCGACGAGGCCGCCCTGGCCTACGCCGAAAACTTCGGTGCCAAGCGCGCCTTCCTGGTCGACCCGGGCGTGCAGTACTGGGACACCACCGCCAGCGCCACCGTCGATGCAGCGGCCTCGGCCTGGGTCGCCGGCCTGTTCGCCTGGACCGACAACGAGTACGGCTTCTGGGCCTCGCCCTCGAACAAGGAGTTCGTCGGCATCACCGGCACCACCCGCCCCATCGAGTTCCTCGATGGCGACGAGACCTGCCGCGCCAACCTGCTCAACAACGCCAACATCACCACCATCATCCGCGATGACGGCTATCGCCTGTGGGGCAACCGCACCCTGAGCAGCGACCCGAAGTGGGCCTTCGTCACCCGCGTGCGCACCATGGACATCGTGATGGACGCGATTCTCTACGGGCACAAATGGGCAGTCGACCGCTCGATCACCGCCACCTACGTCAAGGACGTGACCGAAGGCCTGCAGGCGTTCATGCGCGACCTCAAGGCCCAGGGCGCGATCATCAACTTCGAAGTGTTCGCCGACCCGGAACTCAACAGTGCCAGCCAGCTGGAGCAGGGCAAGGTGTACTGGAACATCCGCTTCACCGACGTACCACCGGCCGAAAACCCCAACTTCCGCGTCGAGGTCACCAACCAGTGGCTGACCGAAGTTCTCGATAACGCAGCTTAAGGAGCACTAGCAATGGCAATGATTCCCGAAACCCTGGCGAACCTGAACCTGTTCGTCGATGGCACCAGCTTCCAGGGCGATGTCACCAGCCTGACCCTGCCCAAGCTCACCCTGAAAATGGAAGAGCACCGGGTGGGCGGCATGGACATGCCCATCGAGATGGACATGGGCATGGAGAAGCAGGAAGCCGGCTTCACCACTACCGGCGTGCGCCGTGAGTCGCTGAAGTTCTTCGGCCTGGCCGATGGCGCTGCGTTCAACGGCACCTTCCGCGGTGCCTTCAAGGGCCTCAAGGGCGCTGTCACCCCGGTGATCGTGACCCTGCGCGGCGCGCTCAAGGAAGTCGACATGGGCGACTGGAAGGCCGGTGACAAGGCCGAGGTCAAGCACACCGTCGCCGTCACCTACTACAAGCTGGAAGTCGGCGGACGCCTGATCTACGAGATCGAACCCATCGGCATGAAGCGCGTGATCGACGGCGTCGACCAGCTCGCGGCACAACGTTCGGCCCTGGGCCTGTAAGGACTTCTCATGACCCAAGCAAAGATCCCCAGCTGGATGAAGCTGAGCGCCGACGGCGTGGTGGTGGCGCTGACCCGGCCCAGCGAAGCCAATGGCATCAAGGTCGACAGCCTGTCGTTGCGCTCGCCTACGGTACGCGACATTCGTGCGGCTCAGTCGGCCGGCAGCGGCGACGACGAGCAGCGTGAGCTGAACCTGTTCGCCTCCCTCGCCGAGGTGGGCATCAAGGACCTGGAGGGCCTCGCGCTCAAGGACTATGGCCGCCTGCAGGCGGGCTATTTTCGCCTGGTGCAAGACGACGAGCTTTGACCCCTCCCTTCAGAAGGTGGCCGCCAGGCGGCTTGCCCGTGAGCTGAATTTTTCTGCCACCGAGATCATGACCATGTCGTTCAACGACATGGTCTGGTGGCTCACGGAGTGAGCCGGTTTTGCACGCACAGGGGGACCGTATGGCAAACGCGTTAGCGTTGAAACTGGTTATCGGCGCCTCGGTCAGTTCGACGATCGGCGCATCATTCAAGCTGCTTGAGGCGCGGATCCGGCAACTCAGGCAATTGAGCAGCGAAGGCAAGGGCGACCTGTACCCGCTCGGGCACGAGACGCTGGGCAACGGAATGCTCGACAGCGCTCCTGGTGACCCGCCAGGCGCGAGAACTCAAGCAAAGACCGGGGGCGCCGTACAGGCTGCTGAAACACAGGGCTCCCGGCACAGGCTGACATTGTTGAAGAGCATCGACGGGCACTTGCAGGTGATCAGTTTCCAGGTCGCCGATGTTGCGCGCCGGCTTTCGCAATCGAAGCCCGCCAGGGTATCCGTAAACATCAGATCGCAAGCGGCACCGCAGGCACCCGCAGGGGCAGCTGCGGCTGCTTCACTGGAGACTGCAGCGCCTGCATCTCTGCCAACCGATGGGACACCTGCGGCGGGTCGGGTATCCGACCCGCTCAGCAGGAGGATGGCGGGGAGCGATGATACCGAGCCCCCGGCAAAGGGGCCGCAGCCCATAGGCATCATCGCTGTTGCCAGTGATTTCAGGGCAGGGCCACGGAAGGCTGGCGTGCTGGGTGGCGACGCTCCCAAAGGCGCAAGGGCGCCGCAACGCGTGTTTGTCGTCAATGCCCAGGACTTTTGCTGCGGCGCGATAACTTCGAGAAGGGGTAGAGGGGGAAGAAAGAACAGCCCCTCCAGGCGCCGACCTTCATCTGCTCCGGTTGGGCGCTGGGAAAGCATCAAAGGTTACCTCGGCAAGGCTGTTCCGGCGATCAAGGCCGCTCGAGCGCCTGCAGCCGTCGAGGCCATCTACAAGTTCGGCAAGACCTTCCTCACTGCAGAAACCACCGAGCAGAAGGCCGAGGGATATGGTGGGGCAGTGGGCGGTTTTGGTGGCGCACTGGCCGGGGCTGCGCTGGGCGCTTTCGTTCCTGTCATCGGTCCTGCGATCGGTTCGCTGATCGGGGGTATTGTGTTCAGCGAGTGGGGCTCCTCGTTAGCCAAGAAGTGGTTTGCAGACGACGATGCTGCCAAGCCTCCTGCTGGCGAACCCACTCACTTGTCCAAGTCGCTGGGCGATGTCGCTCGTTCGATGAATCCCGGCGCTGGCGAGCCGATGACAATTCTGTCGTTGCCGCCTGCGCCACCTTCGATCAGCCCTGCGCCGCAGCCGATTGCCCAACAGATCACCTTCGCCCCGAACATGCCCATCACCGTGCAGGGCAGTGTCACCGACCCGGCCCAGTTGGCGATGAACATCGAGCCGATCATTCGACGTCAGTTCCTCGAACTGACCCGTCAGGCTTCGATGCGGCAACTGGCCGACCCCACATTTGTATAAGGAGCTGCCATGACCTACATGGACCAGTTGCATTCGGCCCTGCGGGCGCTGATCGCAGCGGGGGAGGCGGGCCGGCGCAGTGCCGACGAGATGCTGGAGCCCATGACCGGCGCCATCAGCGATATCGCCGAAGCCGCTGCGGCGCTCGAGGACATCCCCTACGTCGGGCCGCTGATCGGCGCCAGGCTGCAACGCACGATGCGCGCCATCAACCGGGCGCAGCGGGGCGTCGACAAGGTGCTGGGCCGTTACAGCCGCGCCGTGGCCAAGGTTGCGCTGGTGCAGGAGCGCATCGTCATCTTCGAGCAGAAGGCGGCCAAGGCTGCCGCAGCCATCAACAAGGTGGCGGGTCGCATCAGCCCATCGCTGGGCACGTCGCTGCCCACCGGCAGTTTCGCGCCGTCGGTCACGCCGGCAGCCGAGGTGGTCAAGCCGTTCCCGCACCTGCTCATTCTGCAGTCGTTGCAGGCGCAGGCGCAGCCTTACTACTTCAACCTCGACACCGCGACCTTCGATGAACTGCGTCGCCAGAGCGGCTTTCGCTGGGCGGGCCAGGAGCGCCTGAGCCGCCACCCGGCGCAGCAGGCGGTGGGGCTGGGCGAAGAGCGCATCACCCTCAAGGGCACGATCTTTCCCGGTGCCAAAAGCGGGCTCGGCCAGTTGCAGGCGCTGCGCAGCATCGGTCGGCAATTGCAACCACTGAGCCTGACCACCGGCTACGGCGAGGTACTGGGCAACTGGTGCCTGACCAGCATCGAGGAGGACCAGAGCAGCCTGGTGGCTGGCGGCATTCCTCGCAAACAAGGCTTTTCATTGGAGTTCGTGAGCTATGGCGATGATCTGCAGAACCTCTGACGGCGATCTGCTCGACACCCTCTGCCAGCACTACTACGGGCACCTCAACGGCAGCGTCGAAGCGGTACTCGATGCCAACCAGGGCCTGGCCGACCAGGCGCAGCCGTTTTGTGCCGGGGTGCTCATCAGGCTGCCCGCGTTGACGCCCGCCCGCCAGGCCCTGGTGCAGTTGTGGGACTGAGCTGGCGCGCCCCCCCTGCCTGCCAGCGCTGCGTGCGCGGGCAGGCCCTTCTGGAGCAGCAACCATGCAACCTGTGTTTCGCATCGTGGCCGATGGCAAGGACATCACCGCGCTGATCAATGATCGCCTGCTGTCGCTGCGTACCACCGACAAGCCGGGCATGGACTCGGACGAGTTCGAACTGCGTATCGACGATCGCGACGGCGAGGTGGCATTGCCGGCACGCGGTGCCTTCATCGAGGTGCATCTGGGCTACGCCGGCCAGGCATTGACCCGCCTGGGGCGCTACGCCGTGGATGAGGTGGAGCTGTCCGGGCCGCCCGACAGCATCGTGATCCGAGGCAAGGCCAGCGACATGCGCGGCAGCGGCAAGACCACCCGCAGCGGCAGCTGGGAGAACGTCACCCTGCAGCAGATCGTGCGCGACATCGCCGCGCGCAATGGCTGGCAGCCAGCGTGCCCGGTGACGCTGCGCATACCGCGCATCGACCAGTTCAACGAGTCGGACTTCAACTTCATCACCCGTCTGGGGCGCCTGTTCGACTGCACCGCCAAGGTAGCGAACGGCGCGCTGCTGGTGATGCCGCGCCAGGCCGGCAAGAGCGCCAGCGGCAAGGCCCTTGGCAACGTCAGGATCAGCCGTGGCGATGTGCGCAGCTGGCAGTTTCGCATGACCGACAAAGGCACCCACAAGGCCGTGCAAACCCGTCATCTGGACAGCAAGAGCGGCCAGCAGAGCGTGGTCGACCTGCCCAACGACGACGCGCCCGACGGCCTGTCGCCTGTGCACACCGACCGCCACCTGTACCCCAACCGTAGCGCTGCCGAGCAGGCCGCCAAGGCCCGCCTGGCGGCGCTCAACCGCAGCACCGCCAACCTGCGCCTGGAAATGCCGGGCCGCACCGACCTGTTCGTCGAACGCACCCTCGATGCTCAGGGCTTCAAGCCCGGCCTCGATGGCGAGTACCTGATCGAGTCGATCGAGCAGGTGTTCAGCGCGTCCGGGTGGAGCACCACGGTCGAGTGCAATGGCGGCAAGCAAGGCAAGGCCAGGGCCAAGGGCGGGCAGGGTAATGCCGGTCGTTCGCTCAAGGCCGGACAGGTCTGAACCCCTATGCATTTTGGAGAATGATGATGGTCATCACTCAGCAGAACTTGATGCAGATTCTTCCCAGTGCCGGCGCCAATGCCGGCATTTTTGTACCCGCCCTGAACACTGCCATGGCCGGTTGGGAAATCGACAACCCCCGACGCATTGCCGCCTTCCTCGCGCAGATCGGCCACGAGTCGGGCCACCTGCGTTACGTGAAGGAGCTGGGCAGCGATCGCTACCTGTCCCGTTACGACACCGGCGCCCTGGCCCTGCGCCTGGGCAACACGCCGGAGGCGGACGGCGACGGTCAGCGGTACTGCGGCAGGGGGCTGATCCAGGTTACAGGGCGCAACAACTACCGCGCCTGCAGCATGGCGCTGTTTGGCGACGAGCGTCTGCTGGAGTTGCCGCAGTTGCTCGAGCAACCGCGTTGGGCCGCCGAGTCGGCTGCCTGGTTCTGGCACTCGCGCGGGCTTAACGCGCTGGCCGACCGCGGTGAGTTCAACCGCATCACGCGGCATATCAACGGTGGCCTCAATGGCCTGGAGGATCGCCTCAAACTCTGGGCCCGCGCCCGCGAGGTGCTGTGTTGAACCGCTTGCACGCTGGCGTGCTGCTGAGCCTGGCGCTGCTGGCCTGCGCATTGACCTGGCAGGTCCAGGGCTGGCGCCTGGGCCGCCAGCTGGCGCAGCAGCAACAGGCCTGGGCATTCGAACGCCAGCAACTGGCCGAGCGTGCTGCCACCGAGCTGCAGGGCGAACGCCAGCAACGCCATGTGCTGGAGCGCCAGCTGGACTTGAACGACAATACCCATTATCAGGAGCTTCTCGATGCACAACAGGCTCAGGCACGCTTGCGTGATCGGCTGGCTACTGCTGATCTGCGGTTGTCGGTCCTTCTCGACCGCGACGCCACTCCCGACCTGCCTGCCGCCCCCGGCGCCGGCGGCCTGGATCATGGCGCCCCACGCGCCCGACTTGACCCGGCGCATGCTCGACGAATTATCGCCATCACCGATGCCGGTGACGCCGGACTGATCGCCCTGCGCGCCTGCCAGGGTTACATACGCGCGCTCACACCTTGAGTGTTCAGCCACGCCGATAGCTGGTGTAGGGTAGGCGCCAGACCTTCAAGGAGCCTGCCATGGACCCGATCACCGCACTTTCTGCCCGGCTGGGGGAACACCTGCGCCGTTACAATGCCCAAGTCACCACGGCCGAGTCCTGCACCGGCGGCGGTATCGCCGAGGCCATCACGCGTATTCCTGGCAGTTCGGCCTGGTTCGAAGCGGGCTACGTGACCTACTCCAACGCCCAGAAGACTCGCCAGCTGGGGGTAGACCAGGCACTGTTCCCGCAGGTCGGTGCGGTCAGCCAGGAAGTGGTCGAGGCCATGGTGCGCGGCGCCCAGGCTGCCAGCGGGGCACGCTTTGCCGTGGCGGTCAGCGGCGTGGCAGGGCCCGATGGCGGCTCGCCGGCCAAACCGGTGGGCACTGTATGGCTGGCCTGGGGCGACGGTGCGCATGTGGCCAGCGAGCGCCGGCACTTCGATGGCGACCGCGATGCGGTGCGCCGACAAACGGTAATCGCCGCCCTAGAGGGCTTGTTACAGCTTGGCGCAGAGTAAATCGCAAATCGGGGGTAGGCGGAAAGAAAACCCTGTGGAATAATACTGGCTACTTATACAGGTGTTGTGGCCGTCAGGCCCTATCGATGATTACGTGAGGACTTCAATGGACGACAACAAGAAGCGTGCCTTGGCTGCGGCCCTGGGTCAGATCGAACGTCAATTCGGTAAAGGCGCGGTCATGCGCATGGGCGATCACGATCGCCAGGCGATTCCGGCAATCTCGACCGGCTCGCTGGGTCTGGACATTGCTCTGGGCATCGGCGGCCTGCCAAAGGGTCGTATCGTCGAAATCTACGGTCCTGAGTCGTCGGGTAAGACCACGCTGACCCTGTCGGTGATCGCCCAGGCACAAAAAGCCGGCGCCACCTGCGCATTCGTCGACGCCGAACACGCCCTCGACCCCGAGTACGCCGGCAAGCTGGGCGTCAATGTCGACGACCTGCTGGTCTCGCAGCCGGACACCGGTGAGCAGGCCCTGGAAATCACCGACATGCTGGTGCGCTCCAACGCTGTCGACGTGATCATCGTCGACTCCGTGGCAGCCCTGGTACCCAAGGCCGAGATCGAAGGCGAAATGGGCGACATGCACGTGGGCCTGCAGGCTCGCCTGATGTCCCAGGCACTGCGCAAGATCACCGGCAACATCAAGAACGCCAACTGCCTGGTGATCTTCATCAACCAGATCCGCATGAAAATCGGCGTGATGTTCGGCAGCCCGGAAACCACCACCGGTGGTAACGCGCTGAAGTTCTACGCTTCGGTACGTCTGGACATCCGCCGTACCGGCGCGGTGAAGGAAGGCGACGAAGTGGTCGGCAGCGAAACCCGGGTCAAAATCGTCAAGAACAAGGTGGCCCCGCCGTTCCGCCAGGCCGAGTTCCAGATTCTGTACGGCAAGGGCATCTACCGCAACGGCGAGATCATCGACCTGGGCGTGCTGCACGGTTTCCTCGAAAAAGCCGGTGCCTGGTACAGCTACCAAGGCAGCAAGATCGGTCAGGGTAAAGCCAACTCCGCCAAGTTCCTGGCAGAGAACCCGGAAATCGCCGCGACCCTCGAGAAGCAGATCCGCGACAAGCTGCTGACCGGTGGTGTTGAAGCTGCAGCTGCTGCGGCTGCTGGTAAAACGGCTGCTGCAGAACCTGAAGATGATCTGGTCGACGCTGACGCCGACGCCAACTTCTGATTTGCAGATAAACCATGTCCGTCGTACTCGATACCCCCGTCGCCGTAAGGCGGACAGCTATGGACCTGCTCGCGCGACGCGAGCATGGTCGTGTCGAGTTGACGCGCAAGTTGCGTCAGCGCGGCGCTGAGCTCGAATTGATCGACCAGGAACTCGACCGTCTGACGGAAGAGGGCCTGCTCAGCGAAGCGCGCTATCTCGAAAGTTTCATCAGTTACCGCTCCCGTTCGGGCTATGGCCCTGCGCGTATCCGTGAAGAGCTCAGTCAGCGCGGTTTGCAGCGTAGTGATATCGAACAGGCCTTGCGTGAATGCGGCATCGACTGGCAAAGCCTGCTGATTGATGTATGGCAACGCAAGTTTTCCGGGCAACTGCCCTCCGATCCGCGCAGTCGCGCACAGCAAACCCGTTTTCTGGTCTACCGTGGTTTTTCCATGGAGATGGTCGGTCGTGTGCTGAGTGGTCGCAGCCTGGACGATTGAGCGATGGCCGACCCCGAAAAGGGGTAGGCCAGGCATGTTCACGGTGTGGCTGTTCAGGTGACCTTGAGGGGTTCACGTGTCCGTTGCGGGGCTTCATTGTGCTGAGGCTTTGCCCAGTTTTCCGAGCGGTTGATGAAGTCCACCAGCTCGCGCAGGCGGCCCTGATCGCGTCCATTGAAGGCAAAAGCCAGGCGTGACAAGTGGCTGAACTGTGCCTCGTCATGCTCCTCGCCTGCATAGGCGTGCTGATGGAAGTCGCCACTCAGGCGCAGGTCGGCGAAGGACTGCTGGATGTCGAGCAGGGCCGCTTCGCTGAGCGGGTGGTGTGTGCGAATCACGAACTGGTTCTTCAGCCAGCGGCTGGAGTGGTAGTTGCTGTAGAACTGGTTGATTTCCGCTACCGCATCGTCGGCGTTGTTCACCAGGCGCACCAGCTTCAGATCGTTCGGCAGGATGTAGCGATTGCCTTCGAGCTGGCGGGTAATGAAGTCCAGTGCATCCTGCCAGAAGGTCCCCCCCGGTGAGTCGAGCAGTACCACCGGCACCAGCGGACTCTTGCCGGTCTGGATCAGGGTCAGCACTTCCAGGGCCTCGTCCAGGGTGCCGAAACCGCCCGGGCACAGTACCAGCGCGTCAGCTTCCTTGACGAAGAACAGCTTGCGAATGAAAAAGAAGTGGAACGGCAGCAACTTGTCCGTTCCATCCACCGTGGCATTGGCGTGCTGCTCGAAGGGCAGGGTGATGTTGAAGCCCAGGCAGTTGTCGACGCCTGCGCCTTCGTGAGCCGCAGCCATGATGCCGCCCCCGGCCCCGGTGATCACCATCAGGTCCGAGCGCGCCAGGGTCGCACCCAGCTCGCGGGCCAGGGCATACATGGGGTGTTCGACCGGGGTGCGTGCCGAGCCGAACACGGTGACCTTGCGTCGCCCCTTGTACTGGTGCAGCACACGGAAGGCGTGGTCGAGTTCACGCAGTGCCTGCAGGGTGATCTTGGCGCTCCAGCGGTCGCTGTCATCGTGCGCCATGCGCAACACGGTCAGCATCATGTCCCGGTACAGTGGCAGGTTGGGGCTGTTGGGGGCGACCAGGTTGAGCTGTTGTTCGAGGTGGGTCAGGTCGATTGCATTGTTCTTGAAATGGTTGGCTAGCAATTCGTTGGTCTGGTACGGCATTCAACTTCTCCTTTTGCAGCAAAACCTTCGGCCTGGCCGCACATCGGTCAGGCCCCTCTGCTTGTCCGCAAAGTGAAAGGTCCTGGCTATAAATCTAGACCTTGTCGCAGGGTTATGCCGGTGTCGATCGTGGGCTCGCGAGGACGCGGCAGGCAATGGGCTGTACATGATGTTCAGGTGGGAGCCGGGCGGACAAGCCGGGCCCAAACTGCAGTACAGGCCAACAACCGGGGCCTGAAGTGACAAGGCCTGTAGTGACCGTGCGTAGAGTACGCGTCACATTCAGGCCTTGATCGCTGAGCTGCGCGCCGATGGCGAGCAGCGGCGCAACAGAGAACGCTGGTTACTTCTTCTTCTGCCCGGAAACGCAACTGGCCTTGTTGAACGACTGGTCGATCACCGGGCGGTTGGTCTTGTACTCGGTGAAACGGTAGGTCAGCACGGCACCGCGGTCCATCAACTGGCGAAAGCCGGTGTTACGGCACACGCTGTCTCCCAGTTGGCCGCGCATGACTTCCGGGTTTTGCTGCATTTTTTGTGCATGGCCGGCGCGAACGCTGAGGTGGTTGATCAACTGGTTGCCTTCGACAGTGTAGCCCTGATCGAGAATGTCTTCGTTGATTGCCCGAGGGGTACCCACGCTGCTTTCCTTGGCGACTTCTTGAAGCTTCTGGTTCAGGGCGTACTCTTGCTTGGAGACGGCATGCGCGCCCAACGGCAGGGCAAGCAACAGGCTCAAGGATGGGGCAATGAAACGCAGCATGAATCTCTCCTGGTTCGATAACTGGCGATTTGACCGGTCATTGCGCGCAGTGTTCCGTCACAGGCGCGATGGCAGTACTGGCAGGTCTGTACAGGCTGGAGATTATAAGGGAGTAGCGCGCAACGCTGCACGGCAAATACGGCCAGTGGAGGCGGGCTCTGGTAAACTGCCGGGGTTTTAGTCTCGCTGAGCCTGCGTCGTGCCCTGCCTTTATTGCCATCCCCATTGCCACCGTTGCGTCCTGTCATGAGCCATGCCGTCTCGCGCCTGCGCGCCGAGCGCCTGGCGCGCAGTGTCAAACCCTTCGTCGCGCGCGGCTCGCGTGCGCCACGCTGTCCCGGCTGCCGGGTAATCCCCGAGTACTGTCTGTGTGCCTGGCGCCCGCGGGTGCAGGCGCACTCGGGCATTTGCCTGCTCATGCATGACACCGAACCACTCAAGCCTACGAACACGGGCTGGCTGATTGCCGACGTGATCGGTGACACCACGGCGTTTGCCTGGGAGCGCAAGGCGGTGGATGCACAGTTGCAGGCGCTGCTCGATGATCCACAGTGGCAGCCCTACATCGTTTTCCCGGGTGAATTCGTGGCGCCGGAGCGAGTGGTCAGCAGCGTCGCCCCAACGTCGGGCAAGCGCCCGCTGTTCATTCTGCTGGATGCCACGTGGCCCGAAGCCCGCAAGATGTTTCGCAAAAGCCCGTACCTGGAACGGTTCCCGGTGCTCAATCTGCAGCCTGAACAGATCTCGCGCTACACATTGCGCCGCTCGCGGCGCGACGACCATTTCTGTACCGCTGAAGTGGCAGCCATGTGTCTGGAACTGGCCGATGACCAGCAGGCCTCCCAGGCACTGGATGCCTATCTGGACGTATTCAGCACCCATTATCTGGGCGCCAAGAACAGGCTTGTGCTGGATGAAGACGATGCCGTGCACCAAAAACTGCGGCCCTTCCTATAGTTCAAGGGGCAAGTACGTCACTTTGCTTCATAATGTGTGCACTGGCGGCATGGGCTACGAGACAACCACCGGGCTTTGAACTTGACCACCCGGTCCGGGCTCGGCATCCTTGGCGCCGATTCGGGCACGACGAAGGCTTGAATGCTGTTTTCCTGGCCCCGACGTGCCTTTTTGGCTTCCGGCACTGCCGCCCGATGCCCTTGAGCTGCCCCGCCAGGCGCCTCCACGCTGGCTGCGCCTGCACAGAACAGGATCATTAGATCGATGGCCACATACGAAATCCTGATTGCCGATGACCACCCGCTGTTTCGCAGTGCGCTGCGCCAGGCCGTTACCCTGGGCCTTGGTCCGGACGTTCGACTGGTTGAGGTGGCAAGCATCGCCGAACTGGAAACCCGCCTGGCCGAGAAAAACGACTGGGACCTGGTGCTGCTGGACCTGAACATGCCCGGTGCCTATGGTTTCTCGGGGCTGGTGCTGCTGCGCGGTCAGTATCCGCAAATTCCGGTGGTGATGGTCTCGGCCCAGGAAGAGGCGGCCGTGGTGGTAAAGTCCCGAGAATTCGGTGCCAGCGGCTTTATCCCAAAATCCAGCCCGCTGGAGCAGATTCAGGACGCGGTCAAGAAAGTGCTCGATGGCGATGTCTGGTGGCCGCCGCAAGCCTTCGAGAAGATCGATGTGTCCGCTGAAGCCAAGGCCGCCAGCGAGGGCCTGGCCAGCCTTACCCCACAGCAATTCCGCGTGTTGACCATGGTGTGCGAAGGCCTGCTGAACAAGCAGATTGCCTATGAGCTGAGCGTGTCGGAGGCCACCATCAAGGCCCACGTCACCGCGATCTTCCGCAAGCTGGGCGTGCGTACGCGCACCCAGGCCGCGTTGTTGCTGCAACAATTGGAATCGGTTTCAACGAGTTAAGGCCACTGGCCTTCACGCTTTTTTGACTCGGCGTGCACTAGCCTGCATCGCTCCTCATTGGGTTCAAGTGGCTTTCTATGTCGCCTTTCAAGGGCCAGACCGGCCTTAAACGAGTGTTCAACGCCGCCGGCTATTCGTTCGACGGCCTGCGCGCCGCCTTTACCGGCGAAGCGGCGTTTCGTCAGTTGGTGCTGCTCAACGTGGTGCTGATCCCGGTCGCCTTCTGGCTGGATGTAAGCCGTGCCGAACGCGCGATCCTGATCGCGGTGTGCCTGCTGGGGCTGATCGTCGAGCTGCTCAACTCTGCCGTGGAAGCCGCGATCGATCGTATTTCCCTGGACCGCCACCCGTTGTCCAAGAACGCCAAGGACATGGGCAGTGCTGCCCAGTTCGTGGCGTTGAGCATCGTGGCGGTGGTGTGGGCGGTGATTCTGCTCTAGGCAATGTGCGGCAGCACGATTTCGTCGCTGCGTCGTACCCCGGCGGTAAAGTTGCGGCACAACTCCAGAAACTCGCGCATCGCCGAGGTCTGGTACTTCTGCTTGTGCCAGATGAAGTAGAACTGCCGCGCCAGGTCCAGTTCGGGGGTTTCCACCGCCACCAGGCTGCCGCGACGAAACGCATCGCGCAGCGCCAGACGTGAAATGCAGCCGATCCCGAGCCCTGATTCCACCGCGCGCTTGATCGCTTCGGTATGTTCCAGCTCCAGGCGGATGTTGAGTGTCGAGCGATGGTGGCGCATAGCCTGGTCAAAGGTCAGGCGCGTGCCTGAACCCTGCTCGCGCAGAATCCAGGCTTCATGGGTCAGTTCCTCAAGGCTGGCGCGACCCTTGAGCGCCAAGGGGTGCTGCGGCGCGCAGAACACCACCAGTTCGTCCTCGACCCAGGGCTGAACCTCCAGGTCGGGGTGGTTGCAATCGCCTTCTATAAGACCCAGATCAATTTCATAGTGCGCGACCTGATGCACGATATGGGCGGTGTTCTGTACATGCAGTTTGACCTGGCTCTCCGGGTGAACCTGCATGAAGCTGCCGATCAGCAAGGTGGCCAGGTAGTTGCCGATGGTCAGTGTGGCGCCCACTGCCAGAGAGCCGAAGCCGGACTTGCCGTTGAGCAGGTCCTCGATTTCCTTGGCCTGGTCGAGCAGGGCCACGGCCTGGGGCAGCAGCTGGTGCCCCAGTGCATTGAGGCTCAGGCGCTTGCCGGCACGATCGAACAGCTGACAGCTGGATTGCCGTTCAAGCTCGGTGATGGAGGTGCTCGCAGCCGACTGCGACAGCGCCAGTATCCCGGCCGCACGGGAGACGCTCTGGTGTTGCGCGACGGCCACGAAGACCTGAAGTTGACGCAGTGTAAATCGCATATCTATATAACCGATAAGACATATCTTGATAATTCATTTAACAGATATTGTCGCTCGCACTAAACTATCGCGCAATCGCGCTCACGGTCAGCGCTGCGTTATTTTTCAGGAGCCCCCGTACATGAGCAACATGAACCACGAACGTGTCCTCAGTGTTCATCACTGGAACGACACCCTGTTCAGCTTCAAGTGCACCCGCGACCCGGGCCTGCGCTTCGAGAACGGTCAGTTCGTGATGATCGGCCTGCAACAGCCTAACGGCCGCCCGCTCATGCGCGCCTATTCGATCGCCAGCCCTAACTGGGAAGAGCATCTGGAGTTCTTCAGCATCAAGGTGCCGGACGGCCCGCTGACCTCGCAGTTGCAGCACCTGAAGGAAGGCGACGAGATCATCATCAGCAAGAAGCCTACCGGCACCCTGGTGCTGGATGACCTGAACCCGGGCAAGCACCTGTACCTGCTGAGCACCGGCACTGGCCTGGCACCGTTCATGAGCGTCATCCAGGACCCGGAAACCTACGAGCGCTTCGAGAAAGTGATCCTGGTCCACGGTGTGCGCTACGTCAACGAAGTGGCCTATCGCGAGTTCATCACCGAGCACCTGCCGCAGAACGAGTTCTTCGGCGAGGCGCTGCGTGAAAAACTGATCTACTACCCCACCGTCACCCGCGAGCCGTTCGAGAACCAGGGACGCCTGACTGACCTGATGCGCAGCGGCAAACTGTTCAGCGACATCGGCCTGCCGCCGATCAACCCGCAGGACGATCGTGCGATGATCTGCGGTAGCCCGAGCATGCTGGATGAAACCAGCGAAGTCCTGAACAGCTTCGGCCTGAAAGTCTCCGCGCGCATGCGCGAGCCAGGTGACTATCTGATCGAGCGTGCGTTCGTCGAGAAGTAAGCAGGCAGTACCAATAAAAAACGCAGACCTTGGTCTGCGTTTTTTATTGCCCGGGATTTGTGGTGCGGCATTCGCCGGCGCGGCCAGCGTTCCTGCTACCTTGCGGGTGCCGGCCCTACGCCTCGCGCACCACCTCCAGCACCCGGATCGTATCCAGCTGAGGGTAGTGCCAGCGTACCTGCACGTCCCAGAACCCGACCCCGTACACCCGCTCGACCGGGGGCACCTGATAGGCCGGGCGCGGATCCTGTGCCAGGCATTGTTCTATCAGCTCCACCAACGGCTCTGCGAGACGCAGCGCATGCGCATGGGCCTGCTGCAGTGCCGAGTCGCTCCACTGCACCGTGATCGGCGCAGGCGGGGCGCTGGCCATGTGATTGACCGCCCCGGCTACGCTGTCGGCATAGGGTACATAGGGCTTGATATCGATGACCGGCGTGCCGTCCAGCAGGTCGATGCCCGACAGCAGCAGTCGCCCGGCCTCGACGCCCTCCAGTTTCACCACCGACTGCCCGATGCCGTTTGGCCGGTGGGTGGCGCGGGTGGCGAACACGCCCATCGACGTGTTGCCGCCCAGGCGCGGCGGGCGCACCTTCAGGCGCGGCTTCTCTTCCAGGGCCTGATGAAACAGGAACAGCAGCCACACGTGGCTGACCTGCTCTAGCCCGGCAACCGCTTCCCCCTGATCGAAAGGCGATACCAGCTCCAGCACCCCGCGCGCAGCCGGAGCCAGCTGCGGTTGGCGCGGGATGGCGAACTTCTCCTTGAAGCAGGAGCGCACGTAGCCGACCGGCTCGACACTGTAGGCCATGATCGAATCAGCCACGCACTCGCAGGGTCAGGCCCTTGAGGAAGTTGCGCAGCAACTGGTCGCCACAGGGGCGGTAGTTGCTGTTGCCGACCTTGCGGAACAGGGCGCTGAGTTCAGGCTTGGATACCGAAAAATCCGCCGCCTTGAGAATGGCATGCAGGTCGTCTTCCTTGAGCTCGAAGGCCACCCGCAGTTTTTTCAGGATGATGTTGTTGGTGACCGGCACTTCGACCGGCAGAGGCGGGCGACTCTCGTCGCGGCCACGCTTGAACACCACCAGGCCATCGAGAAAATGCGCGATGACTTCGTCCGGGCAGCGCACGAAGCCTTCTTCCTCGTCTTTTTTCAGGTAGCTGGCAATGTCGGCATCGCTGACGTCAAAACCGTTGATGCGGGTGATCTCTGCCAGTTTGGCATCGCTGATATCCAGCATGTAGCGCAGGCTGCGCAGCACATCGTTGTGAATCATTGGACAATCCTGATCAAGTGGCAACGCCCGAGTGGCGAGGCCTAGAATTTTTCTTTGCTGGACAGGTAGCGCCACTGGCCCAGCGGCAGCTTGCTCATGGCCACGCCGCCCAGGCGGATACGGCGCATGCTCACCACGCTGACACCGACACTGCGGCACAGCAGTTCGATCAGCCCCGGCGTCGGGTTTTTCAGCACCATGCGCAGGCGCGTCTCGTTCTGCCAGCTGGCCTTGATGCGGGGCAGTTCCTGGCCCTTCCAGGTGAAACCGCGGTTAAGGCGTTCGAGACCATGGGCGACCATCTCGCCGCTGACCTCGACCACATACTCCTGCTCCAGCTTGGCCAGGTCCGAGGTGACCTTGCGCACGGCACGCCAGTCCTGGCTGTACACCTGCAGGCCGCTGGCGCCCTGTTGCAGCTCGGCGACGCAGGTCAGCCGGGCAAAGTGGCCTTTGAGCGGGCGATGCCCTTCGGCGTGGGCCTCGGACAAGGTGGCCGGGGTCATGCTCAGGCGAGCGCTTTCGCTGTCCTGGTCGGCGGCCTGGTGCAGCAGCAGGGTTACCGGTTCCAGGGCTTCGGCCTTGGCGCCCGGCAGCAGGGCGACGACCTGGCCGTCGACCTTGAGCTGTGGCTCGTCGACGACGTTGCCGTCAACGGTCACCCAACCGCCTTCGATATAGAGTTCGGCCTCCCGTCGGGAGCAGCCGACCAGTTCGATAAGGCGTTTGGAAAGACGAATGGGTTCAGACATGACGGCGGCCGTGGCACAGGGAAAGGCGCCCATTGTAACCGCCCGGGCGAGCGAAGGCCCGGCTACATTCGTGCCGGGCGGCTATTAATGCCGTGAGGGGATGATTTTCGGATCGGCCTTACAGCGTCCTTCAGCCCGTGCTCGCAGACTGTGTACGACCTAGCCTGAGGTGAAGCAGGGGGTAGGGTTTGCCCATACCGTCCTTTTCCGAGCGCCCGATGACTTCGAAGCCTTGGCTGGCATAGAAGCCGATGGCCTGGGGATTCTGCTCATTGACGTCGAGCTCATCGGCGTTCAGCTCATTGATGGCATGCCGCAGCAACTGCTTGCCGATGCCCTGACCGCGATACTGCGGGTCGACGAACAGCATTTCGACACGCCCGGCCGCTACACCCGCAAAGCCGGTGATGCGTTGCTGGCTGTCCTTGCAGCAGATCAGCATCACTGCATCCAGGTACTTGGGCACCAGTTCACGCAGCAGCACGATGTAGCTTTCGGGGAGAAAATCGTGGGTGGCACGTACCGAGGCTTCCCATACCTGCAGCAGGCGAGGGTAGTCGTGGGGGCTAGGGGTTTGCACGGTGGAATGCGCGCGCATCGCAGGGTCTCCTGAGGTGTCCGTACTGGACACGATAGTCCAATAAAAAGCCCCGCCATGATGGCAGGGCTTTTCCAGGCCGCAAAGCGTCAGACAGGCTCGGCCCACAGGTCGTATTCGTCGGCATCGGTGACGACGCACCAGACCTTGTCCCCCGGCTTGAAGCCGTGGTCGCCGTCGATGAACACATTGCCGTCGATCTCCGGGGCGTCGAAGAAGCTGCGGCCCACCGAGCCCTGCTCCTCGACTTCGTCGATCAGCACTTCGATGCGCTTGCCGATGCGCAGTTGCAGGCGTGCGCTGCTGATGGCCTGCTGGTGGGCCATGAAGCGATCCCAGCGGTCCTGCTTGACGTCATCAGGAACCACGGGCAGGTCCAGGTCGTTGGCCGGTGCGCCTTCGACGGGCGAGTACTGGAAGCAGCCGACGCGGTCGAGCTGAGCTTCGGTGAGCCAGTCGAGCAGGTACTGGAAGTCTTCCTCGGTCTCGCCGGGGAAGCCGACGATGAAGGTGGAGCGGATGATCAGCTCCGGGCACTGTTCGCGCCATTTCTTGATGCGTGCCAGGGTCTTGTCTTCGAAGGCAGGGCGCTTCATCGACTTGAGCACCTTGGGGCTGGCGTGCTGGAACGGGATGTCCAGGTACGGCAGCAGCTTGCCGGCGGCCATCAGCGGGATCACGTCATCGACGTTCGGGTACGGGTACACATAGTGCAGGCGCACCCACACGCCCAGGCTGCTGAGCGCTTCGCACAGCTCGAGCATGCGCGTCTTGACCGGCCGGCCGTTCCAGAAGTCGGTCTTGTACTTGACGTCGACGCCGTAGGCGCTGGTGTCCTGGGAGATCACCAGCAGCTCCTTGACGCCGGCCTTGACCAGGCGCTCGGCCTCGCTCAGCACCTCGCCCACCGGGCGGCTGACCAGCTTGCCACGCATCGACGGAATGATGCAGAAGCTGCAGGTGTGGTTGCAGCCTTCGGAAATCTTCAGGTAGGCGTAGTGACGCGGGGTCAGCTTGACACCCTGGGGCGGCACCAGGTCGATCAGCGGATTGTGGTCCTGACGTGGTGGCACCACTTCGTGCACGGCGTTGACCACCTGCTCGTACTGCTGCGGCCCGGACACCGACAACACGCTGGGGTGCACGTCGCGAATGTTGTTGGCGTCGACACCCATGCAGCCGGTAACGATGACCTTGCCGTTTTCCTTGATGGCCTCGCCGATCACTTCCAGCGATTCGGCCTTGGCCGAGTCGATGAAGCCACAGGTGTTGACCACCACCACGTCGGCATCCTCGTAGGTGGGCACGACTTCATAGCCTTCCATGCGCAGCTGGGTCAGGATGCGCTCGGAATCGACCAGGGCTTTGGGGCAACCCAGGGAAACGAAGCCGACCTTTGGCGTGGTGGGCGTGGCGGTGGTGGACATGGTTAACCTCGGTGTAGAGGGGCTGCTTGGCACGCGAAGGTGGCAGCCCTGACGGGCGCTTTGGGGCGCCTCTGATCAAAAAGTGCGCAATTCTAGCGAGGCACAACGCGCTTGACTAGCAGAAATGCGACGAACGCTGCGCTATGCTTCGCGCCATCGCTCCCGCGTCGTTCAGCGCTGCGTTCGGCACGCTGCGACGGGTTGCAAAAATGATAGCGCCTGGCGCGAATTTCGCCGGCCTCTGGGTCTTGGTTGCGGGAGTGGTTGATGGTTCAGGCAAGCAGTCAGGCCAATGCCGGGCATACGGCGGCAAAGCCGCTGAGCCTGCTGGTGGCGGCAGTCGGGGTGGTATACGGCGATATCGGTACCAGCCCCTTGTATACCCTCAAGGAAGTCTTCTCCGGCGGCTATGGGGTGCCGGTCAACCATGATGGTGTGCTGGGCATCCTGGCGTTGATCCTGTGGTCGCTGATCTGGGTGGTGTCGATCAAGTACGTGCTGTTCATCCTGCGCGCGGACAACCAGGGGGAGGGTGGCATCATGGCCCTGACCGCGCTGGCCCGACGAGCGGCTGCGCCTTATCCCAGATTGCGTGCGCTGCTGGTGGTGTTCGGCTTGTTCGGTGCGGCGCTGTTCTATGGCGACAGCATGATCACCCCGGCGATTTCGGTGCTGTCGGCGGTCGAAGGCATGCAACTGGCGTTCGATGGCATCGATCACTGGGTGATACCGGTGGCGCTGGTCGTGCTGGTGGCGCTGTTCCTGATCCAGAAGCACGGTACCGCGCGCATCGGCATTCTGTTCGGGCCGGTGATGGTGGCCTGGTTCGTGGTGCTGGCGGCCCTGGGCGTGCACGGCATCGTCCAGCGCCCCGAAGTGCTGCAGGCGCTCAACCCGATCTGGGCCGTGCGCTTCTTCATCGTCCACCCCGGCATGGGCGTGGCGATTCTGGGCGCCGTGGTGCTGGCGCTGACCGGGGCCGAGGCCTTGTACGCCGACATGGGGCATTTTGGCCGCAAACCGATCGCGCGAGCCTGGTTCGCGCTGGTGCTGCCGGCGCTGGTGCTCAACTATTTCGGTCAGGGCGCATTGCTGCTGGAGAACCCCGAAGCGGCACGCAACCCGTTCTACCTGCTGGCCCCCGGCTGGGCGCTGGTGCCGCTGGTCGGGCTGGCCACCCTGGCCACCGTGATCGCTTCCCAGGCGGTGATTTCCGGGGCCTTCTCCCTCACCCGACAGGCCATCCAGCTTGGTTATGTGCCGCGCATGCAGATCCAGCACACCTCCAGCGACGAGCAGGGGCAGATCTACATCGGGGCGGTCAACTGGTCGCTGATGGTCGGAGTGATCCTGCTGGTGCTGGGCTTCGAGTCCTCCGGCGCGCTGGCGTCGGCCTATGGCGTTGCGGTAACCGGGACCATGCTGATCACCACCATCCTGGTGTCGGCGGTGATGTTGCTGCTGTGGAAGTGGCCACCGCTGCTGGCGGTACCGGTACTGCTGGGCTTTCTGTTCGTCGACGGGCTGTTCTTTGCCGCCAACGTGCCCAAGGTGCTGCAGGGCGGGGCATTCCCGGTGCTGGCAGGGATTGCGCTGTTCATCCTGATGACCACCTGGAAGCGCGGCAAGCAGATCCTGGTGGAGCGCCTGGATGAGGGCGCGTTGCCATTGCCGGTGTTCATCGCCAGCATCCGCGTGCAGCCGCCGCACCGTGTGGAAGGTACGGCGGTGTTCCTGACCGCGCGTTCGGACGCGGTGCCCCATGCGCTGCTGCACAACATGCTGCACAACCAGGTGCTGCACCGCCAGGTGGTGTTGCTCACCGTGGTCAACGAGGATTCACCGCGGGTACCGCCACAGCGGCGTTTCGAGGTGGAGGGGTATGGCGAGGGGTTCTACCGGGTGATCCTGCATTTCGGCTTCATGGACGAGCCGGACGTGCCGGCGGCGTTGAAGCTGTGTCACCTGGACGAGCTGGATTTCAGCCCCATGCGCACCACCTACTTCCTCAGCCGCGAGACGGTGATCGCATCCAAGCTGGTGGGCATGTCGCGCTGGCGTGGGGTGCTGTTTGCCTTCCTGCTGAAGAATGCCAACGGCAACCTGAGGTTCTTCAACCTGCCATTGAACCGGGTGATCGAGCTGGGTACGCAGGTGGAGATCTAGCGGGACCTTTCGCCGCCAAGGCGGCTCCTGCAGGATGCGATCCGTTGCAGGAGCCGGCCTTGCCGGCGAGGCTTCTACTGTTCAGCGACGCTGGACTTTCCCTGGCGCGTTTCGATCTCGCTGATCAGGCGTTTGGCCAGGGCCGGGTAGTTTTCGTCGAAGTGGTGCCCGCCGGGCAGCTTCACGCGCTCACCCACGGCGGTATGGTCGGTGCAGCCGCTTTCATCGGCTTCTTCTTCACCATAGATGCACAGCACCTTGCTCGGCGGCATCCTGGCCATCTCAGGCCCGGTTGGCGCCTCTTTGCCGGCATTGCCCAGCCAGCCCTCGACCTCGATCTCGAAACTGCCACTGCGCGCGAACGCCAGCAGAATCACCGCATCGATGCGCTTCTGGTCTTCGGGTGGCAAGCGGTTGTAGATCGCCGGCAGCACGTCGGCACCGAATGAATAGCCGGTCAGTACGAAGCGTTTGGTACCCCACTTCTGGCGGTAGTGCTGCATCAGCTCGGACAGGTCGACTGCGCTCTGCTCCGGTGTCTTGTGCTGCCAGTAGTAGCGCAGGGTATCGATGCCCACCACCGGGTAGCCCAGCTTGGCCATCTCGCCCGCCACGTCGCGGTCAAGGTCGCGCCAGCCGCCATCGCCGGACAGGAACAGCGTCACGGTGTCGGTGGTCTGGCCGGCCGGCACTTCCACCACCGGAATGCTCAGTGCATTGCCATCCACGCCCAGCAGGGCCTGGGTCAGTTGGGCCTTGAGCACCTGGGGCAGGTGGATGTCGTAATCGCTGATGCTGGTCTGTGCATTGGCCTGGTCGCGCACGAAGGCGGCGCTGGCGTCATCCGGGTTGTCGTTCCAGGCCACGTTCCAGTGACCATGGGCGGCCGACTTGGGCAGCGCGGCGCTGCAGCCGGGCTGCTCGATGCTGAACCCCACGGAGATGGCCTGGGCCTTGTCGTTGGTCTGCCCGGCCAGCCAGCTCCAGGCCAGCCCGGCTCCCGGGCCGATGCCGGCAACCAGCGTCGGCGTGCCCTGCAACTGTTGCAAGGCCTGCTGCAGCGCCTGCTGCTGCAGGTTGCAGTCGCTCGGCGGCAGGATCACCTGTACCAGCTGGGCGCGGGCACTCTGGCTCAGGTCGATCAGTTGCTTGTCGCTCAGGGCCTGGTCCTGCGGCACGGCCACGGCCACCAGGTCCTTGCCTCGCGAGCTTGGGGTAACCCGCACCAGGCTGCTGCCATCGGCCAGGGTCAAATGTTCAAGGTGCGGTTGCGGGGCAGGGCGGGCCCACAGCCAGAAGCCCAGGGCCGCCGCGAGCAGGGCCAGCACCAGGGCGGCCAGTACATGAAGCCAGTAGCGTCGAATCATCAGCGTTTCACCAATCCGGTCAGGCCGCCTGCAATCAGGGCGGCGGTATCGGCCAGGGCCACCAGGGGATCGAGCCCGGCGGGTACGGCCATATAACGGGGTTCCCAGTCAGGCTGGAACTTGTCTTTGAAGCGGCGCAGGCCCTGGAAGTTGTACAGTTGCTCGCCGCGCTGGAACACCATCGAGCCCAGGCGCTGGGTCAGAGGTGCGCCGCGACGCGGCTGCAGCCCGGACAACGGCACCATGCCGAGGCTGAAGCGCGCATATCCATGCGTCTTGTAGTGTTGGATCAGGCCGATCATCAGAAACTCCATGGTCAGCTTTGGTGCTTGCGGGTGCGCGCGCATCAGGTCCAGGCTGGCCAGCTCGCGGCTGTGGGTTTCGAGCAGGTTGGCAAAGGCCACCGGCTGGCCCTGGAAGCGAATCAGCGCGATGCGGAAGTGTTGCAGGTACTCTGCGCTGAAGCGGCCCAGCGAAAAGCCTTTTTCGCGCACGTTCTTGCTTTCGAGCCAGGCATCGGAAATCACCTTCAGTTCCTCGAGCGGGGCTTGCCCGGGCTCGTGGATCTCCAGGCTCAGGCCGTCGCGCCCGCCGCGGTTCCAGGTATAGCGCAGGTCTTTCATCTCCTTGCCCTTGGCGTCGAGGTCGAAGCGCACCAGGTCCACGCGGGCCTCTTCGCCCAGCTTGATCGCGGTCAGGCCGATGTCCATGTAGAAAGGCAGGTTCTCGGCACGCACCTGGTAGAACACCGGTCGAGCGTGATGGATATCGCACAGGTCGCGAAACTGCCAGATCATCTCGGCGCGGCGCTGGGCCGGGCCGATCGGGTCGTACAGCGCCACCAGGCTGCGCCCGCGGCGGGCGTACATCAGGAAGGCGTCATCCTGAGGGTGGAACAGCAACGCCTTGTCGCCGGTCAGCGCCAGGCCGCCATCGGGCTGGTCGGAGCTCTGCAGGATGCGGTTGGCCCGTTGCAGCTCGTCACCCGTGGGCAGGTGGATGGTAGGGCGTGCGGTACGCAGCAGCCAGGTCAGTGCAACGATCACCAGCAGTACCGCGCTACCGAGTAATGAGCGCAGCCCGCGCGGGGCATCGGCGTCCAGGGTGAACTGCCACCACAGCTGGTGGCTGTAGGGCACGTCCTGGTAGGCGAACAGCAGCAGCCACACCGACGCGCCGATCACGCAGGCACTGGCCACCACGTAGACCGGTGAGAAGGGCAGCTCGAGCAGTCGGCTGGGCCGGTAGAACGAACCGCGGAACACTGCCAGCAGGCAGGCGGTAAGCGTCAGCAGGCTGGCCTCTTCCCAGTCGAAGCCCTTTAGCAGCGACAGCAGGGCGCCGACCAGCAGCAGCACGGTGGTGAGTATCCAGGCTGCCGACAGGCGCCGCCGCAGGCCCTGGGCCAGCAGCAGGCACAGCACGCCGATCAGGCTGGCGCCGAAGTGCGAGGCATCGATCAAGCGGTGCGGCACCAGGAAACCCAGGTGCTCCAGGCGCGTGTCGATTTCGGGCGTCGCCCCGGAGAACAACAGCACCACGCCCGACAGGAACACCAGAATCGCCAGTACCGGTGCGGCAAGCCCGGAGGCCACCTTCATGGCCTGGCGCGCGAACAGAAAGCGCTTGGCTTCGCTGGCCAGCAGGACCACGCAGGCCACCAGCAGCGGCAGCACGACATAGATCAGGCGGTACAGCAGCAGCGCAGCGGCAAGTGGCGCAGCCCCCAGCTGGTCGGCGAAGGCGGCCAGCAGGATGGCCTCGAAGACCCCGACCCCGCCGGGCACGTGGCTGAGCACACCGGCAGCCAGGGCCAGCAGGTACACCAGCAGGAACGCACCGAAGGGCGGAGCCTCGGGCAGCAGCAGGTACAGCACCGTGGCGGCGGCGGCCACGTCCAGTGCGGTGATCAGCAGCTGCAGCAAGGTCAGGCGTGCGCCCGGCAGGCGCAGCGTGCGTCGGCGTATGCGTACCAGCAGGTTGTCGGCCAGCGGCTGTTCCGGCAGTCGACGCCGGTACAGCCCGTAGGCCAGGGCCATGCTCAGGCCCAGTACCGCGAAGGCGATGGCGGCCAGTACCGGGGCCGGCGTGCGCAGCGCCATGGCCGCGGCGGGCAGGTTGCTCAGGGTGGCCAGCGCTGCCAGCGGCGGCAGCGCGCAGCCCAGCGACAGGCTGGCAAACAGCGTCATGCGGGCCACTTCGGCACCGCCTATGCCGTGGCGGGCGTACAACCGGTAACGCACCGAGCCTCCGGACAGCAGCGACAACCCGATCGCGTTGCCGATGGCGAATGCACAGAAGCCGCCCATGGCCAGGGTGGCTGAAGGCAGCCGGACCCCGGCATAACGGCTGGCTGACCATTCATAGCCCAGCAGGATGACAAAGCCTGCGACCGTGGCCAGCAGCGCACCGGCCAGGGCGGGCTTGGGCACACTCAGCAGCGAGTCGTGCAGGGCATAGATATCCAGCTCGCTGAGCAGATGGCGACAGGCAATCAGGGCGATGCCGAACAGTAGCAGGGTGACCGCCAGGCCGATCGGCTGACGATACCGGCTGAGCAGTTCCAGCCAGCGCAGGCGATGCGGGGCGATGGGCTGGGCGGCGCTAACGGGGGTTTCTGCTTCGGGCGTTTGTGGGCGCATCAATCACCTTTTTGGATTGCGCGCGACTGGACGATGTATCCGACCAAGTTACCAATCCCTATGGAAAAATAATGTCTGAATCTTACTCGCGATCATGCCGATCCGCGCCCATCAGGATAGTTAAAGAAGTTTCATGCTGCCGCAAGGGCATGGAGAGGAGGGGAAGGTATTTTTCACAAGACGCAAAAAAGGCCACTTTTTTCAAAGTGGCCTTTTCTGTTGTTTGGTTGCGGGAGCCGGATTTGAACCGACGACCTTCGGGTTATGAGCCCGACGAGCTACCAGACTGCTCCATCCCGCGTCTGTGGGGCGGATTCTACAGCGTATGGAGATGCTGTCAATGCTTAATTGTTGATTTACAACAAAAACCTGCTATGGGCCAAACAGCGCCCAACAAAAAAGGCCACTTTTTCAAGTGGCCTTCTCTGATGTTTGGTTGCGGGAGCCGGATTTGAACCGACGACCTTCGGGTTATGAGCCCGACGAGCTACCAGACTGCTCCATCCCGCGTCTGTGGAGTGGATTCTACAGATATCTCAGAACGTGTCAACCGCTAAAACCCAGAAATCCTTTTTTGTTCAATTGCTTAGCGTTTGTGATCTGGCTGCGGGCGCGCTAAGGCGGGGGCTGCAGGGCATTTGCCTGCGGTGACGGGTGCAGGGTGCAGCCGGTGGTGACGAGTGAGATACTGCGCGTACGAATCAACGGTGTTAACGGTCATCCATGTCCCAACGCAAGATCATCCACATCGATTGCGACTGTTTCTACGCAGCCATCGAGATGCGCGACGACCCGCGGCTGGCCGGCAAGCCTCTGGCCGTGGGTGGCTCGGCCGACCGGCGCGGGGTGATTGCTACCTGCAACTACGAAGCGCGGGCCTTTGGCGTACGCTCTGCGATGTCGTCGCACCACGCGTTGAAGCTGTGCCCCGACCTGACCATCGTCAAGCCGCGCATGGATGCCTATAAGGAAGCCTCGCGGGAGATTCACAACATCTTCCGCGAGTACACCGAGCTGATCGAGCCATTGTCGCTGGATGAAGCCTATCTGGACGTATCCGACAGCCCGAAGTTTTCCGGCAGTGCCACGCGCATTGCCGACGACATTCGCCGGCGGGTGTCCCAGCGCCTGCACATCACGGTATCGGCGGGGGTGGCGCCCAACAAGTTCCTGGCCAAGATTGCCAGTGACTGGCGCAAACCCAACGGCTTGTTCGTGATTACCCCGGCACAGGTGCAAGACTTCGTCGCCTGCTTGCCAGTGACCAAGCTGCATGGGGTTGGCAAGGTCACGGCTGACAAGCTGGGGCGCCTGGGCATTGTCGATTGCAAGGATCTGCGCGAGTGGGACCGCCTGGCCCTGGTCCGCGAGTTCGGCAGTTTCGGCGAGCGTCTTTACGGGCTGGCGCGCGGCATTGACGAGCGGGTGGTGCACAACGACAGCCGGCGCCAGTCGGTGAGCGTCGAGAACACCTACGACAGCGACCTGCCGGACCTGGCCAGCTGCCTTGAAAAACTGCCTGAACTGCTGGAATCGCTGGGCGGTCGCATGGCCCGGATCGACGACAGTTACCGGCCGGGCAAGCCGTTCGTCAAGGTCAAGTTCCATGACTTCACCCAGACCACCCTGGAGCAGGCGGGGGCGGGGCGTGATCTTGAAAGCTACCGGCAACTGCTCAGCCAGGCTTTCGCGCGTGGCGCCAAGCCGGTCAGGTTGCTGGGAATTGGCGTGCGGTTGCACGACTTGCGTGGGGCGCATGTTCAGCTGGAGCTGTTCACGCCCGAATGAAACGCCAGGCATCGTGGTCGATGCCTGGCGTTCATGGTGCTGGGGCTACTTCGCGCCGGGGTCTGCCACCAGGCGGCCGGCATCCCTGGTCAGCGCCTTGAGAAACTCCTGTTGCAGCTCCGGATCATTGCGGGTCAGCTCGATCAGGCTCTGTTCCAGCTCGCTGGCTTCCTCTTCCAGGCCGAGTTCGGACAAGCGCTTGACCCGGTGCACCCACTCGCTCACCTCGTCGTCTTCAAGGTCGTCGTAGATCAGCTCATGGGCTTCGACCAGTTTGCCGCGCAGCGTTGGGCTGAGCAGCAGGCTGGCGTCGGCACGCACGTTGTTTTCTTCATCGGCCACGGCCAGGTGCAAGGTGCCCACCTGGGTCAGGTTCTGTTCGGTGAACGGGCTGTCGAGCAGGTTCAGGCGCAACACACCATTGCGGTCGGTGGTCAGCTCGTGGGTGAGCTTGCCAGCCTTGACCTCGACCGGGCGTTCGCCCCACGGCAGGCTGGTGTACTCCTGGCGTTTGTCCTTCTGCACTTCGCTGATACTGGCCAGGTTCTGTTGCGCACGGCCGTTGGACTGCACGTTCATGAACGGGTTGAGCCCGGCCACGCCATAGCTGAGCCAGTCATGGGTCACGCTGTCGGGCAGGTTGCCCAGTGCGAACACGTTGACCACATTGGCGCCGATACCGGCAACCACGGCCACTGCGCCCAGCGGGATCTCGTAGATTTCGCGCCAGGGTTGGTAGGGCGTGTAGCGATCATAACGACGGGTCACTTCGAATTCGGTGACTTCGAAGTTCTTCTGTTCGTGAACGCGCACGCGCCGTTGCGGCAGCTCGAGTACCTTGGGCTCTCCGACATCGATCTGCAGGCTGTGCTCGAGCAGCTTGCGCTCGATCCGCTCCTCATGCTCGCTGCGCTGGGACATCTGGTTGGCGCAGCCGCTGAGCAGCACGGCGCCGCACAGGGCGGCGCCTCCGAAGGTGATTCGCTTGAACATGGCTACTCTTGTGTTGGCTATCAGCGACGAATACGGGCTTGCAGGAACGACAGCACCTCGGCCACGGGCAAGGCCTGGGTCTCGCTGTCCTTGCGGTACTTGTATTCCAGGTTGCCTTCGGCCAGGCCCCGGTCGCTGACCACGATGCGGTGCGGGATGCCGATCAGTTCCATGTCGGCGAACTTGATCCCCGGGCTGGTTTTCTTGTCACGGTCGTCCAGCAGCACTTCGAAACCGGCGGCGGTCAGCTCGGCGTAGAGCTTGTCGGTGGCTTCGCGCACTTCGGCGGTTTCGTAGCGCAGCGGTACCAGGGCGATCTGGAATGGCGCGAGGCTATCGCTCCAGATGATGCCCTTGTCGTCGTAGTTCTGCTCGATGGCAGCGGCGACCACGCGCGAAACACCAATGCCGTAGCAGCCCATGGCCAGGGTCACCGGCTTGCCGTTCTCGCCCAGCACCTGGCACTTGAGTGCTTCGCTGTACTTGGTGCCCAGCTGGAAGATGTGCCCGACTTCGATGCCGCGCTTGATCATCAGCGTACCCTTGCCGTCCGGGCTCGGGTCGCCGGCTACCACGTTGCGCAGGTCGGCGATTTCCGGTACGGGCAGGTCGCGCTCCCAGTTCACGCCGAAGTAGTGCTTGTCGTCGATGTTGGCACCGATGCCGAAGTCGCTCATGAATGCCACGGAACGGTCGATGATGCACGGCAGCGGCAGGTTCAGCGGGCCCAGGGAACCGGCGCCGGCGCCGATGGCGTCACGCAGTTCGGCGTCACTGGCCATCACCAGCGGGCTGGCCACCTGTGGCAGGTTGGCAGCCTTGATTTCGTTGAGCTCGTGGTCGCCGCGGACGATCAGGGCAATCAGCTTGCCTTCTTCGGCGGCATGCACGATCAGGGTCTTGACGGTGCGCTCGATAGGCACGCCGTAGTTTTCGACCAGGGCAGCGATGGTTTTCGCGTCCGGGGTATCGACCAGGCGCAGCTCCTCGGTGGGGGCAGGGCGCACGGTTTCCCGTGGGATCGCTTCGGCCTTCTCGATGTTGGCGGCGTAGTCGGAGCTGTCGCTGAAGATCACGTCGTCTTCACCGGACTCGGCCAGCACATGGAATTCGTGGGACCAGCTGCCACCGATCGAGCCGGTGTCGGCCTGCACGGGGCGGAAATCCAGGCCCAGGCGGGTGAACACATTGCAGTACGCCTGGTGCATGCGGTCATAGGTTTGCTGCAGGGATGCCTGGTCGGCATGGAAGGAGTAGGCATCCTTCATGATGAACTCGCGACCGCGCATCAGGCCGAAGCGCGGACGGATCTCGTCGCGGAACTTGGTCTGGATCTGGTACATGTTCAGTGGCAGCTGTTTATAGCTGCTCAGCTCGTTGCGCGCGAGGTCGGTGATGACCTCTTCGTGAGTAGGCCCCACGCAGAACTCGCGACCATGGCGGTCCTTCAGGCGCAGCAGCTCTGGGCCGTACTGCTCCCAGCGGCCGGACTCCTGCCACAGTTCAGCGGGCTGAATGGCCGGCATCAGCACTTCCAGGGCGCCTGCGGCGTTCATTTCCTCGCGTACCACGGCTTCGACCTTGCGCATCACGCGAAGGCCCATCGGCAGCCAGGTATAAAGGCCGGATGCGAGCTTGCGGATCATGCCGGCACGCAGCATGAGCTGGTGGCTGATGACGACCGCGTCGGAAGGGGTTTCTTTTTGTGTGGCGAGCAAATATTGACTGGTGCGCATGGTAGGCCGTTGTCGGTTGCTTAACTGAAATGACCCCGCATTGTACGGGGGCGATTCGGTGACGTATAGGATGGTGGCGCGGGAAACTGCGCCAAGTGCATCAACACAAAAGAAAAAGCCCGGCAGGGCCGGGCTTTTTCGAGCTGGGGTCCGTGAGCCGGAAGGCTTACAGGATGCTCAGCGGGTACTCGACGATCAGGCGCAGTTCGTCGATCGAAGGCGACGAGTTGTTGTACACCGCATCGCTGGAGCGGTAGGTGGCCTGGCGAACGCGGAAGCTCAGGTCTTTGGCCGGGCCTTCCTGCAGTACGTACTTGGCTTCGATGTCGCGTTCCCACTCTTTGCCGTTGTTGCCGGAGGAAACGTTGGCATCGGTACCGCGGATGTAGCGGGTCATGAAGCTCAGGCCCGGTACGCCGAAGGTGGCCATGTTGATGTCGTAGCGAGCCTGCCAGGATTTCTCGTCTTCGGAGTTGAAGTCCGAACGTGCCACCGAGTTGGCCAGGAACACGGTACCGCCGCCGTCGACGCCGTAGGCGTAGCCGCCGTCGCCGCTGATGCGCTGGTGCGCCAGGGTGAAGGTGTGCGCGCCGATGGTGTAGGCGGCGGACAGGCTGAATGCACGGCTGTCGATCTTGTCGCCGTCGTAGGCTTTTTCCAGCGCGGCGCCGGTGCTCTTGGTGTTGTAGAAGTTGAAGTCGAACACCAGGCCCTGCTCGTCGTTGATCGGCAGGCTCCAGTTCACGTTGGCGTAGTATTTGCGCCAGTAGTCTTCGACCTTGGAGTAGTAGAGGCTGGTGCTGAGCTCGTCGCTGAACGCGTAGGTGCCGCCCAGTACGTCGGCCTTGGTCAGGTGGATGCCGCCGTCACGGTTGGTCTGGTCTTGTGCAGTGATGCTGGTGAAGCGACCGGCGTTGAGCGTCAGCCCCTTGATTTCGTTGCTGGTGATCAACGCGCCCTGGGCCATTTCAGGCAGCAGGCGGCTGTCGTCGGTGGCCAGCACTGGCAGCGAGGTGAACTGGTCACCCACTTTCAGGACGGTGTCGGAAATCCGGAACTTGATGGCTGCGCCGCCTTTGGAGTAGTCGTCCTGCGAGCGTTCGTCGGAGCCGGTCGGGAACAGGCCGGTGCCGGCAGTGCCCTTGCCGCCGTCCAGTTTCAGGCCCAGCATGCCGATTGCGTCGACGCCGACGCCGATGGTGCCTTGGGTGAAGCCCGACTCGAAGGTGCCGATGAAGCCTTGGCCCCACTCTGCAGCGCGGCTCTGCGCGGTGTTGGGGACGTTGCGGTAGTCACGGCTGAAGTACAGGTTGCGAAGTTTGACGTTCAAGCTGCTGTCTTCTACAAACCCCTTGGATTCATCCTGAGAAGACGCCATGGCCAGCTGCGAGGTGCCTGCCGCTACGGCCAGGGCGATTATGCTCCACTTCATCACGCGCATCGTGATTTGCTCCTTTGGTTTTGGAAGATTACGGCCTTGCCCCCTGGTTTTTTTATGGGGCGGCTCTTTCTTTTTTGAGTCGGCGAAATGTATATCACGCTGACTGTCGTTGGCGATACTTGCGAAAGGAACCTTTCATTAACTTTATGGTCCCGTCGCAAACGGTTAAATCCCTGTCGCAAATTACGCCCCGGCATGACCGGTGCGTTCAACTACAGCGCTGTTTCGCAGAGCAGCAAAGGCAGCGCAATCACGCCAAGCCTTTGATGCCAAAACTCCCTGGTTGCCCTTGCAGCTGTTGTTATTTGTCGCACTCGGCTTGCTTATGCAGGCGCCATGCCGACGTTGGGCAGAGATGAATGCAACAAGCGTGCTCAATTGCGCGGTGCGTTGATGAAATTTTCACATTTCGTTGGCCAAAGGGCGCGTGGTGCCCGAAAACCGGGGGTGTACAGATCTTTTGGTTTGAGGGTCGATGCCGTCGCGGAATAAGCAAAAAATCGACTTTGAAGTCAAAACGTTACCGGCTTGTAGGACAAGTGAGTAGTTTTCGGTAGGAGGCGGTGCTGATTGTGTTCGCGAGGCGCTATTTTGGTGCGAAAAGTAGCGTTTTGTTACCGGAGTGAGCGGACCTCCTGCGTGCAGTGTGGTCTGCCTGCCCCGGGATGGAGCGCCATGTACTCATGCCTGTGACTCCAATCGGGAGTATCCTTGCGTCAATCACCTGCCGGGTGCAGGTATCGGGATTGAAAGGTGCGAGGAGATTGTTCTGTGTTTGCTCTTGATTCACGTTTGCAACAAGACACGATTGCGTTGGGGGACTTTCCTCTTTGTCGCTTGTTACTTAGTAAGGATGCTAACTATCCGTGGTTCATTCTGGTGCCGCGGCGTCCTGCTGTCAGCGAAGTATTCGAACTTGATGAAGAGGCGCAGCAGCAACTCTGGCAAGAGACCACGTTGCTGGCCAAGTTGCTCGACGGGCTGTTCGATGCCGACAAGATGAATGTCGCGACCCTGGGCAACGTCGTGAGTCAGTTGCACATGCATGTGATCGTGCGACGCCAGAGCGATGTGGCATGGCCTGGCCCGATATGGGGGCGCGTGCCGGCGCTGGTTTATACAGCCGAGGCGCTGGCTCATGTGCGCCGCATCGTCGAGCGTGAGCTTGGTGATTATCTTCAACCGATCGAGGCTTGAATCATGACCCTGGAAGCACGGGTAACCGAGTTGGAGAGTCGTCTGGCATTTCAGGACGATACGCTGCTGGCGCTGAACGATGTGCTGGTGGAGCAGCAGCGGGTGGTTGAGCGGCTGCAACTGCAGATGGGCGCGCTGCTCAAGCGTTATGAGGAGATGGTGGGGCAGTACGAGTCCAACGAGGAAGAAGCGCCGCCCCCGCACTATTGATGCATGTGCCTCGCGCAGTGTGTTAAAGGCTCAGTGCAGATCGACAGCAGATCAGTGAGTAGGCGTAAAAAAACCGCGATCGGCCAAGTGGCCGTCGCGGTTCTTCACACGAGGATCAGCGACGCGGTGCCGCAATCACATCCTCGGCCTGCAAACCCTTGTCCCGGTTCATCACCGAAAACTCCACACGCTGACCCTCCACCAGCACCCGGTGACCCTCGCCACGAATGGCCCGGAAGTGCACGAAGATGTCATCGCCGGAATCCCGCGAAATGAATCCAAAGCCCTTGGACGTGTTGAACCACTTCACGGTGCCCGTGTCGCGGTTGCTCATGTCGTAGGCAGGTGCCTGGCTGCGCGCACGGCCAACCTTGGCCAGGCCCGCCACCAGATGCAGCAGCACGGCCAGCAGGGCGCAGACCATGGCCGCGACATTGCCCAGCTCCGGGCGCAGCAGCACAGTGACCGCTTGCAATACCACTGCAAGCACCAGCAGCGCGCTGGCAGTGTGTTGCAGGTACTGGCGCGCGCCGCGGTAGTGCATTGGCAGCACAGGCACCAGGATCAGGTTGAGCAGCCCGAACAGCGCCAGGTAGATGGCATCGGGTTGTTGCAGGAAAGGGACAGCTTCGCCCCTCAGGCTAGGAATCAGGGACAGCAGCAAGGCAGCTGCGCCCGTCAACAGGTGAACGATCTTGAACATGGTGGTTTGGCTCACATTTTATTCAGGCATATCACAGGAAGAGCTGAACCCACGGTGCGCGGTTACCGATGAGGCGCCAAAGCGTGGCTGCAGCCTATGCGCCATTGCACAAAAAATGCGCAATGACGGCACGGTGCCTATTTAACAGCAAAGCCGGGTGCTTCTCAAATCAGCGGGCCAAACGGGCCGCGCGGCTGCAGCTCTGTGTCGCACGCCAGACCGGCAATCGGAGCTGCAGGCACGCGCAACTCTTGGTACAGTGCTTCCAGCATGTTGAACTGACATCACAGGAAGGAAATGTACATGGCAATTGATATTGGTATCAGTGAAGAAGATCGCAAGTCCATTGTTGACGGCTTGTCGCATCTGTTATCGGATACATATGTACTGTACTTGAAGACCCATAACTTCCACTGGAACGTGACCGGGCCGATGTTCAATACACTGCACTTGATGTTCGAAGGCCAGTACAACGAACTGGCCCTGGCAGTCGATGCCATCGCCGAGCGAATTCGTGCACTGGGCTTCCCGGCGCCGGGTACTTATTCCACCTACGCCAAGTTGTCCTCGATCAAGGAGGAGCCAGGTGTGCCGGCGGCCGAAGAGATGATCAAGCAACTGGTCGATGGCCAGGAAGCCGTGGTGCGTACCGCGCGCAGCCTGTTCCCGTTGCTGGACAAGGTCAGCGACGAGCCGACCGCCGACCTGTTGACCCAGCGCATGCAGGCCCATGAAAAGACTGCCTGGATGCTGCGCTCGCTGTTGGCCAAGTGAGTGTTCGGCGCCTGTAAAGGCGCCTGTTGAAAGACGCAAGCCCGATTCTTCCTTAGAGGAATCGGGCTTTTTTAATGGGTACTTCCTGCGTGCTGCGGCCGGCGTGGAACAGTTTCAGCAGGTGTGGTACATGAACTCAACTAAAAGGTTATTCCTACGCTGCGCAGGCTCGCGGTCTGCTGGTTGCAATACGATGAACAGCGCTTCATAGGCAGGTGCCTGGATAGCAAGTATCCCGGTGATGAACTTCCTGTCAGTCAATGCGTGGGATGAATATGTCGCGAGTCGTGAATGAACGTGCATGCACCGCCGAGCAACTTCGTATGGCCCCTGGTGATCCTTTTCAGGCAGATTTCAATATGGGCCTGGCGCGCCCGCTGTCGCGTTCGGTGCGACTCAACGGCTTCGCCACCTGCTTGCGCCTGGAAGAGGTCTACTGGAAAATCCTCGAGCGCATTGCCGCCGCCAACCGGTGTACGGTCAATGCGGTGCTGTCCCATGTGGACCGCGAAGTCCACCTTCGCCACGGCGGCGTCAAGAATTTCAGCGGCCTGGTGCGGGTGATCTGCGTGGTCTACGTGCTGGGGGGCGGCGCCAAGCCCTGAACCATTCGTGCGCTGGCACGGCGGGCGGGCTGCACAGCCCCGGTTAACCATATATAATCCCGCTTTTTGCTGCGTGGCGCGGCCCGCGCAGTGGTCAACGAGATACGCCAATGCCCCTGTACGACTATCAATGCGGTTCCTGCAGCCACCAGATGGAAGTTCTGCAGAAGATCAGCGCAGCGCCGCTGACCGATTGCCCGGCCTGCCAGGCACCTGCCCTGAAGAAGCTGATTTCTGCCCCGGGCTTCCGCCTGGGCGGCACCGGCTGGTATGAAACCGACTTCAAGACCGGCACCAAAAAGAACCTGGCGGGCGCCGACAAGGCCGACTGAGTTGAACTGTACTGCCAGGGTCTTGCACTATGGGGCCCCTGGGGCCGGCAAGGTCCACACCCGAATTCACGAATGACGAGAAGCGAAACCACCATCATGATGCGCAGCCACTATTGCGGCCAACTGAACGAGAGCCTGGAAGGTCAGGAAATTACCCTTTGCGGCTGGGTCCATCGTCGTCGCGACCACGGCGGGGTGATTTTCCTCGACATCCGTGATCGCGAAGGCATGGCTCAGGTCGTGTTCGACCCGGACCGCGCAGAAAGCTTTGCCGCCGCCGACCGCGTGCGCAGCGAGTACGTGGTGAAGATCACCGGCAAGGTGCGTCCGCGCCCTGCAGGCGCAGTCAACGCCAACATGGCCTCGGGCGCCATCGAAGTGCTGGGCTACGAGCTCGAAGTGCTGAACGAAGCGGAAACCCCGCCGTTCCCGCTCAACGAGTACTCCGACGTGGGTGAAGAGACCCGCCTGCGCTATCGCTTCATCGACCTGCGTCGTCCGGAAATGGCCGAGAAGCTGCGTCTGCGCTCGCGCATCACCACCAGCATCCGTCGCTTCCTCGACGAAAACGGCTTCCTCGACGTCGAGACGCCGATCCTGACCCGCGCTACCCCGGAAGGCGCGCGTGACTACCTGGTGCCAAGCCGTACCCACGCCGGCAGCTTCTTTGCCCTGCCGCAATCGCCGCAGCTGTTCAAGCAACTGCTGATGGTGGCCGGTTTCGATCGCTACTACCAGATCGCCAAGTGCTTCCGCGACGAAGACCTGCGCGCCGACCGCCAGCCGGAATTCACCCAGATCGACATCGAGACCAGCTTCCTGGACGAGACCGAGATCATGGGCCTGACCGAAAGCATGATCCGCAAACTGTTCAAGGAAGTCCTGGACCTGGAGTTCGGCGAATTCCCGCACATGACCTTCGAAGAGGCCATGCGCCGCTACGGTTCGGACAAGCCTGACCTGCGCAACCCGCTGGAACTGGTGGATGTGGCCGACCAGCTGCAAGCGGTCGACTTCAAGGTGTTCAGCGGCCCGGCCAACGACCCGAAATGCCGCGTTGCCGCACTGCGTGTACCGGGCGGGGCGAGCATGCCGCGCAGCCGTATCGACGAGTACACCAAGTTCGTCGGCATCTACGGTGCCAAGGGCCTGGCGTACATCAAGGTCAACGAGCGCGCCAAGGGCGTCGAGGGCCTGCAGTCGCCAATCGTCAAGAACATCCCCGAGGCCAACCTGAACGTGATCCTCGATCGCGTGGGCGCGGTCGATGGCGACATCGTGTTCTTCGGTGCCGACAAGTCCAAGATCGTCAGCGAAGCCCTGGGCGCGCTGCGCATCAAGGTCGGCAACGACTTCAACCTGCTGACCTGCGAATGGGCACCGATGTGGGTTGTCGACTTCCCGATGTTCGAAGAGAACGACGACGGCAGCTTCACGGCGCTGCACCACCCGTTCACCGCGCCAAAATGCTCCCCTGAAGAGCTGGAGGCCAACCCGGCCACCGCGCTGTCGCGCGCCTATGACATGGTGCTCAACGGCACCGAACTGGGTGGCGGTTCGATCCGTATCCACCGCAAAGAGATGCAGCAGGCCGTGTTCCGACTGTTGGGCATCGAGGCGGCGGAACAGGAAGAGAAGTTCGGCTTCCTGCTCGACGCGCTGAAGTTCGGTGCACCGCCGCACGGTGGCCTGGCCTTCGGTCTGGACCGCCTGGTGATGCTGATGACCGGCGCCCAGTCGATTCGTGAAGTGATCGCCTTCCCGAAAACCCAGAGCGCGGCGTGCGTCATGACCCAGGCCCCAGGCCTGGTCGATGCCAAGGCACTGCGCGAGCTGCACATCCGTCTGCGCGAACAGCCCAAGGCTGAGTAAGCGGGCCCGGGGCGCATCCACTTGGATGCGCCTTTGCGTTACGGCATACCGAATTGATTGCCCACGCCAGGTTTTTCCGGGCGGGGGCGTGGTTTTGTTTCAAGGATTTCTGGAGTCAGTTATGGCGGGTCATTCCAAGTGGGCGAACATCAAGCACCGCAAAGAGCGCCAGGATGCCAAGAGAGGCAAGATCTTCACCAAGTGGATTCGTGAGCTGACCGTCGCCGCCAAGCAGGGCGGTGGCGACCCGAATTCCAACCCGCGCCTGCGCCTGGCGCTGGACAAGGCCTTGGGCGCGAACATGAGCCGCGACATCATCGATCGCGCCGTGGCCCGTGGTGCAGGCGCAACCGAAGCCGACAATGTCGAAGAGCTCAGCTACGAAGGCTACGGCCCGGGCGGCGTGGCGATCATGGTCGAGGCCATGACCGACAACCGCAACCGCACCGCCGCGGCCGTGCGCCATGCCTTCAGCAAGTGCGGTGGCAACCTGGGCACCGATGGCTCGGTGGCCTATCTGTTCGAGCGCAAGGGGCAGATCAGCTTTGCCGCCGGTGTCGATGAAGACGCGCTGATGGAAGCGGCGATGGAGGCCGATGCCGACGACGTGGTCAGCAACGAAGATGGCTCGTTCGACGTGTTCACCTCGTTTGCCAGCTTCTATGCGGTGCGTACTGCCCTGGAGGCTGCCGGCTTCAAGGCTGCGGACGCGGAAATCGTCATGCAGCCGACCACCAGCGCCGAACTCGACCTGGAGGGCGCACAGAAGGTGCTCAAGCTGATCGACATGCTTGAAGACCTGGACGATGTGCAGAATGTGTATTCCAACGCCGAAATTCCTGACGAAGTCATGGAACAACTCGGCTAAGGTTCAGTTCTGGCGTACTCGAGGCCGGATTCGTCCGCAGGCACCTTGTGCCCGTGACGGGTCCGGCTTCTGTCTTTTTAATGGCGCCCCGGTGCGCCACTGGTTGCGCAGGCGATATGACTCTGATTCTTGGTATTGACCCCGGCTCGCGGATTACCGGCTATGGTGTGGTGCGCCACACGGCGCGCGGGTGCGAGTACGTGGCCTCCGGTTGCATCCGTACCGGCAGCGGCGAGCTGCCCGAGCGCCTGCAGGTGGTATACCGCAGCGTGCGCGAAATCATCCAGTTGCACGGGCCGGTGACCATGGGTATCGAGCGGGTGTTCATGGCGCGCAACGCCGACTCGGCGCTCAAGCTCGGCCAGGCGCGCGGCGCCGCCATCGTCGCCGGGGTCGAAGAGGGCCTGGAGATCGCCGAGTACAGTGCCACCCAGGTCAAGCAGGCGGTCGCCGGTACGGGCGGGGCCAACAAGGAACAGGTGCAGATGATGGTCATGCACCTGCTCAAGCTCACCCAGAAGCCGCAGATAGACGCCTCCGATGCCCTGGCCATCGCCCTGTGCCATGCCCATACCCGTTCCAGCCTGGTGCCGCACGGGCTGGGCGCTGCACGCAGCCGCAGTGGCCGCCTGCGGCTCTGATAGCATCATCGGTTAACACAATTTCGCTTGCCGGCCACCGCCGGCTTGCAATCATGGCGGCTGATGGCGGGCTTGATCGCCCCGGCGCCCTGGATAAAGGACCTGAACGTGATTGGACGTTTGCGCGGTACCCTGGCTGAAAAGCAGCCGCCGCACCTGATTGTCGATGTCAACGGCCTGGGCTACGAGCTCGAGGTGCCGATGACCACCCTGTATCGCCTACCCAAGGTTGGCGAGGCAGTGACGCTGCACACCCACCTGGTGGTACGTGAAGACGCGCACCTGCTGTATGGCTTTCACGAAAAGCGCGAGCGCGAGTTGTTCCGCGAGCTGATCCGCCTCAACGGCGTAGGGCCCAAGCTGGCCCTGGCATTGATGTCGGGCCTGGAGGTCGACGACCTGATACGCTGCGTGCAGGCCCAGGACACCTCGGCGCTGGTCAAGGTGCCGGGGGTGGGCAAGAAGACCGCCGAGCGCCTGCTGGTCGAACTCAAGGACCGCTTCAAGGCCTGGGAAACCGCGCCAAGCCTGTTTACCCTGGTGTCCGACGGCCCGCAGCCGGTGGCAAGTGCCTCCACTGCCGAAACCGATGCGGTCAGCGCGCTGATCTCGCTGGGCTACAAGCCGCAGGAAGCCAGCCGCGCCGTGGCGGCCATCGATGCCAAGGGCCTGAGCAGCGAAGAGCTGATCCGGCGCAGCCTCAAGGGGATGATTTAAGTGATCGAAGCCGACCGACTCATAGCCGCTACCGGGCGCGACCGCGAAGAGGTCCAGGACCGGGCGATCCGGCCATTGCGCCTGGACGAGTACATCGGGCAGCCAGTGGTGCGCGAGCAGATGGCGCTGTTCATCCAGGCGGCACGTGGGCGCAGCGAGTCGCTGGACCATACGCTGATCTTCGGCCCGCCGGGCCTGGGCAAGACCACCCTGGCCAACATCATCGCGCAGGAGATGGGCGTTTCGATCAAGAGCACCTCCGGGCCGATCCTCGAGCGTCCGGGCGATCTGGCGGCGCTGCTGACCAACCTGGAACCCCACGATGTACTGTTCATCGACGAGATTCACCGGCTTTCGCCGATCGTCGAGGAAGTGCTGTACCCGGCCATGGAAGACTTCCAGCTGGACATCATGATCGGCGAGGGGCCGGCCGCACGTTCGATCAAGCTCGATTTGCCGCCGTTCACCCTGGTCGGGGCAACCACCCGCGCCGGCATGCTGACCAATCCGCTGCGCGACCGTTTCGGTATCGTGCAGCGCCTGGAGTTCTACAACACCGCAGACCTGGCCACCATCGTCAGCCGCTCGGGCGGGATTCTGGGCCTGCCGATCGAGGACGAGGGCGCCTTCGAGATCGCCCGGCGCGCCCGCGGCACCCCGCGTATCGCCAACCGCCTGCTGCGTCGTGTACGCGACTACGCCGAGGTGCGTGGCAAAGGTGACATCACCAAGGCCATCGCCGACCTGGCGCTGAACCTGCTGGACGTGGACGAGCGTGGTTTCGATCACCAGGACCGGCGCCTGCTGCTGACCATGATCGAGAAGTTCGACGGTGGCCCGGTGGGTGTTGACAGCCTGGCAGCGGCGATCAGCGAAGAACGTCACACCATCGAGGACGTGCTGGAGCCCTACCTGATCCAGCAGGGCTACATCATGCGCACACCCCGTGGGCGCGTGGTGACCCGGCACGCCTACCTGCACTTTGGCCTGAACATTCCGGGCCGCATGGGCGAGTCGGTCAACGGCGAGGGTTTTTCCGACCTGGCCGATGAATGACAGACTTATCCGGCGTTTTCGTGGTCCTATCGGCGGACACGCATGAGTCGCGCTGGCAATACGACATAATCCGTTAAAAACAGTTGGTGGGGCGGATTGGCAAGCTGAGGAGTTAGCACTAGAGTATGCGCGCGCAAAATGGGGTTGAGTCGTTCGCACATCGCTGTCGCGTCTATTACGAGGACACCGATGCGGGCGGCGTGGTGTATTACGTCAATTATCTGAAATTCATGGAGCGTGCCCGCACCGAGCGGTTGCGCGAGCTGGGCTTTGCCCAGTCTGCGATGGCAGAACAGAACACCTTGTTCGTCGTTCATTCCAGCGAGGCGCGCTACCACGCGCCGGCCCGCCTGGACGATGAATTGCGGGTCACCGCACAAGTGCTTGAATTGAATCGTGCCAGCCTGCGCTTCGTGCAGCAGGTCTGGCGCGAGCGTGATGCAACGCTGCTCTGCGAGGGGCAGTTCCTGGTGGCCTGTGTGCGCGCCGATACGTTCAAACCCCGGGCCATTCCTTCCGAGCTGCGTGCAGCCTTTGTGGCGGCGGATGGTGCGGGTAACCAAACAATTGCAGGAGATTAAGCGTGGAAGCTAACGTCGTCGACCATACCTCCATGTGGAGCCTGGTCAGTAATGCCAGCATCGTGGTGCAGCTGGTCATGCTGATTCTGGTGGCCGCATCGGTGACCTCGTGGATCATGATTTTTCAGCGCAGCACCATGCTGCGTGCCGGTCGTCGTGCGCTGGAAAGCTTCGAGGAGCGCTTCTGGTCGGGCATCGACCTGTCCAAGCTGTACCGCCAGGCCGGTAGCAACCCGGACCCGGACTCGGGTGTGGAGCAGGTCTTCCGTGCCGGCTTCAAGGAGTTCTCGCGCCTGCGCCAGCAACCGGGTGTCGACCCTGACGCCGTGATGGAAGGCGTTGGCCGGGCCATGCGCGTGGCCATCTCGCGTGAAGAAGAGAAGCTCGAACAGAGCCTGCCGTTCCTCGCCACCGTCGGTTCCACCAGCCCGTACATCGGTCTGTTCGGTACCGTATGGGGCATCATGAACTCCTTCCGCGGCCTGGCTTCGGCCCAGCAGGCGACCCTGGCCACTGTGGCTCCGGGTATCGCCGAGGCACTGATCGCCACCGCGATCGGCCTGTTCGCCGCAATCCCGGCAGTTATTGCCTACAACCGTTTCGCTGCACGCAGTGAAGTCTTGATCGGCCGCTACTACACGTTCGCCGACGAGTTCCAGGCCATCCTGCACCGTAAAGTGCACACCAGCGAAGAGTGATCAGGTAAAAGCCCATGGCTCGAGTTCGACACAAACGCAAGCCGGTCGCGGAGATGAACGTGGTGCCCTACATCGATGTGATGTTGGTACTGCTGGTCATCTTCATGGTGACCGCACCGATGCTCAACCAGGGCGTGAAGGTCGACCTGCCCAAGGTTTCCAGCGAAGCCTTGCCGCAGGACAACAACGTCCAGATCCTTACCATTTCGATCAAGGCCGACAAGACCTATTTCTGGAACCTTGGCAGCGAAGTCGACACCGAAAAGCAGATGGACAAGGCCATGACCTTGCCGCAAATGACCGACGCGGTGACCAAGATCATCGCGGCCGGACGTGACCAGGGCAAACAGACCCAGGTGTTCATCCGTGGCGACAAGGCCGTCGACTATGGCGCGGTGATGGGCGCCATGGGCGGGTTGCAGAAGGCCGGTGTCGGTAACGTTGGCCTGATTACCGAGGCGCCCTGATGCAACAGCGAGAGCCATCCGCCTCGGAAAGCTATTTCTGGCCCAGCGTCTGGGCCATCGCGCTGCACGTTCTGGTGTTCGGCATGCTGTTCGTCAGCTTTGCCATGACCCCGGAACTGCCGCCGGCCAAGCCTATTGTCCAGGCGACCCTGTACCAGCTGAAGTCCAAAAGTCAGGCCACCACCCAGACCAATCAGAAGATTGCGGGTGAAGCGAAGAAAACCGCTGCGCGCCAGACCGAAGTCGAGCAGATGGAACAGAAGAAGGTCGAGCAGCAGAAGCAGGAAGCGGTGAAGGCTGCGGAACAAAAGAAAGAAGAGGCGGCTCAAAAGGCCGAAGAAGCCCGCGAGGCGGCCGAAGCCAAGAAGGCCGACGAGGCCAAGAAAGCCGACGAGGCCAAAAAAGCGGACGCGGCCAAGAAAGCCGAGGAAGCCAAGAAGGTCGAAGAGAAACAGCAGGCCGACCTCGCCAAGAAGAAAGCCGAGGAAGAGGCCAAGAAACAGGCAGCAGAAGAGGCCAAGAAGCAGGCCGCTGAAGACGCCAAGAAGAAAGCCGCCGAGGATGCCAAGAAAAAGGCAGCCGAGGATGCGAAGAAAAAAGCGGCAGCCGAAGAGGCCAAGAAAAAGGCCGCCGAGGATGCCAAGAAGAAAGCCGCAGCCGATGCGGCCAAGAAGAAGTCAGCAGAAGCGGCGCGCAAGGCGGCGGAAGACAAGAAAGCCCAGGCCCTGGCCGAGCTGTTGTCCGACTCTACCGAACGGCAGCAGGCGCTGGCCGACGAGCAGGGTGACCAGGTGGCCGGCGACTTCGACGACCTGATACGTGCCCGCGCAGCCGAAGGCTGGGCGCGCCCACCTTCTGCACGCAAGAACATGACGGTGGTCCTGCAGATTGGCATGTTGCCCGATGGCACCGTGACCACGGTGAGCGTTGCACGCTCCAGTGGTGATGGTCCGTTCGATGCTTCTGCGGTAGCAGCGGTCAAGAACATTGGCCGCCTGACCGAAATGCAGGGCTTGAAACCGAGCGAATTCAATCCCTATCGTTCATTCAAGATGACATTCACACCTGAGGATCTAGCCTTGTGATTAACCTTCTTAGAGGACTGCTGGTCGTTCTCTGCTGCGCAGCAGGGATGGCCGTTGCAGAAGAAAAGAACATCCTGGTCACCAGCGGCAGTGACCGTGCCACGCCGATCGCGGTCGTGCCGTTCGCCCTGCAGGGTGGCAGTGTGCTGCCCGAGGACATGGCCGATATCATTGGCAATGACCTGCGCAACTCCGGCTACTACGCGCCGATTCCGCGCCAGAACATGATCAGCCAGCCTAGCCAGGCCAGCGAAGTCATCTTCCGCGACTGGAAGGCCCTGGGCGCCCAGTACGTGATGGTAGGCAGCATCGTGCCAGCGGGCGGTCGCCTGCAGGTGCAATATGCGCTGTTCAACGTCGCCACCGAGCAGCAAGTGCTGACCGGCAGCGTCTCGGGCACTACCGACCAGCTGCGTGACATGTCGCACTACATTGCCGACCAGTCGTTCGAGAAGCTCACCGGCATCAAGGGTGCGTTCTCCACGCGCATGCTGTACGTCACCGCCGAACGCTTCTCCAAGGACAACACTCGTTACACGTTGCAGCGTTCGGACTACGACGGCGCCCGCGCCGTGACCCTGCTGCAGTCGCGCGAGCCGATCCTGTCGCCGCGCTTCGCGCCAGACGGCAAGCGCATTGCCTATGTGTCGTTCGAACAGCGTCGTCCGCGTATCTTCGTACAGCACATCGACACTGGCCGTCGTGAGCAGATCACCAACTTCGAAGGCCTCAACGGTGCACCAGCCTGGTCGCCCGATGGTTCGCGCCTGGCGTTCGTGCTGTCCAAGGACGGCAACCCTGACATCTATGTGATGAACATGGCTTCGCGCCAGATGTCGCGTGTCACGGCCGGCCCGGGTATCAACACCGAGCCGTTCTGGGGCAAGGATGGTTCGACCATCTATTTCACGTCGGATCGTGGCGGCAAGCCGCAGATCTACAAAACCAACGTTTCGGGTGGTGGTGCCGAGCGTGTAACTTTCGTGGGTAACTACAACGCCAACCCTAAACTGTCGGCGGATGAAAAGACCCTGGTAATGATTCATCGCCAGCAAGGTTTCACCAACTTCAAGGTGGCCGCGCAGGATTTGCAGCGAGGAAGTGTAAAAATCCTCTCTGAAACAAGTCTTGATGAGTCACCCACTGTTGCGCCCAACGGCACCATGCTAATCTACGCCACCCGCCAGCAGGGCCGGGGAGTCTTGATGCTCGTCTCTCTCAACGGACGCGTGAGGCTCCCGCTTCCTACCGCTCAAGGCGAAGTCAGAGAACCGTCCTGGTCCCCTTACCTGAACTGACGCGGCGCTTTACGTAACACTTAACACATTGGGGTTCATTAGGAGTTTCACGATGGAAATGCTGAAGTTTGGTAAGTTTGCTGCGCTGGCTCTGGCCATGGCTGTAGCTGTAGGTTGCTCCTCCAAGGGCGGCGACAACGCTGGTGAAGGCGCTGTTGATCCAAACGCTGGTTACGGCGCTAACACCGGTGCTGTTGACGGTTCCCTGAGCGAAGAAGCCGCTCTGCGCGCAATCACCACCTTCTACTTCGAATACGACAGCTCGGACCTGAAGCCAGAAGCCATGCGCGCTCTGGACGTTCACGCCAAAGACCTGAAAGGCAATGGCGCTCGCGTCGTCCTGGAAGGCAACACCGACGAGCGTGGTACTCGCGAATACAACATGGCCCTGGGCGAGCGTCGTGCTAAAGCCGTACAGCGCTACCTGGTACTGCAAGGCGTTTCCCCAGCCCAACTGGAACTGGTTTCCTACGGCGAAGAGCGTCCAGTTGCTACCGGTAACGACGAGCAATCCTGGGCTCAGAACCGTCGCGTCGAACTGCGTAAGTAATTCGATATGCGAACGTGCCGCCGTGCTGTAACCGTCCTGGCTCTCGCCCTGCCACTCGTGGCCTGGGCCGAGGTTCCTGTTGTTGATGACAACGCTGGCTATAACGGCGCAAGCAGTTATCCGCCAGCGGGTTATGGTACGAGCGGCGCCTACGCCGGGGGAGGGGTTTCGGCCCCTGCCTCGGCGCAGGGTCAGCTGTTCATGCAATTGCAGCAGATGCAGGATCAGATTTCGCGCCAGCAAGGCGTGATCGAAGAACTGCAAAACGATGTAGCCCGCCTGAAACAGGAAGGCCTGGAGCGTTACCAGGACCTGGATCGGCGTATCGGAGCCGGCGGTGCACCCGCTGCAACTCCAGAGAATTCCTCCACCGGTGGTGATGTAGCCGCCGGTGCCGCTGCAGGCGCGGCCACCGCCCCTGCGGCCAGTAGCGAACCTGGCGATCCGGCGAAAGAAAAGCTCTATTACGACGCTGCTTTCGACCTGATCAAGGCCAAGGATTTCGACAAGGCCAGCCAGGCATTCAATGCCTTCCTGCGCAAGTACCCCAACAGTCAGTACGCCGGCAATGCCCAGTACTGGCTGGGTGAAGTGAATCTTGCCAAGGGCGACCTGCAGGGCGCCGGCCAGGCGTTTGCCAAGGTCAGCCAGCTGTATCCGAAGCACAGCAAGGTGCCGGACTCGCTGTACAAGCTGGCCGATGTCGAGCGCCGCCTGGGTCACACCGACCGGGTCAAGGGTATTCTGCAGCAGGTGGTCACCCAGTACCCGGGTACCTCCGCCGCACAGTTGGCCCAGCGCGACCTGCAGAAGCTCTGAACTGCCCGCCTGGAAGAAACCCGCGCTAGTCGCGGGTTTTTTCGTTAGAATCGATGCCCTTTTATTGACACACGCTGCTGCGAACTACGCGATGCCGGGTTCGCTGCAGTGCCTGACGGAGGCGGACAGCCTGTTTAGCTGTTACGCCCGTGGCGACTATGCAAGACACATTACGAATTACCGAAGTTTTTTACTCGTTGCAGGGTGAAACGCGTACCGCTGGGCTGCCCACGGTATTTGTACGTCTCACCGGCTGCCCTTTGCGTTGCCAGTATTGTGACAGTGCCTATGCCTTCAGTGGTGGCACCGTGCGCAGCCTCGACTCGATTCTCGAGCAGGTGGCTGGTTTTCGCCCGCGTTACGTGTGCGTCACTGGCGGTGAGCCATTGGCCCAACCCAACGCCATCCCCTTGCTCAAGCAATTGTGCGACGCCGGCTATGAGGTGTCGCTGGAAACCAGCGGAGCACTGGACATCTCGAAGGTCGACCAGCGCGTCAGCCGGGTGGTGGACCTCAAGACGCCGGGCTCCGAAGAGATGCACCGCAACCTCTACGAGAATATCGAGCTGCTGACCCCGAACGATCAGGTCAAGTTCGTCATCTGTTCCCGTGAAGACTATGACTGGGCGGTATCCAAGCTGATCCAGTATGGTCTGGAGAAGCGTGCCGGGGAGGTGCTGTTTTCGCCGAGCCACCATCAGGTCAAGGCCAGCGACCTGGCCGACTGGATCGTGGCCGATAATTTGCCGGTTCGTTTTCAACTGCAGTTGCACAAGCAATTGTGGAACGACGAGCCGGGACGCTGATTGGGGAGTGATGTCATGACTGAGAAACGTGCGGTAATCCTGCTGTCTGGTGGCCTGGACTCGGCCACGGTGGTCGCGATGGCCAAGGCCGAAGGCTACAGCTGCTATACCATGAGTTTCGACTACGGCCAGCGTCATCGCGCCGAACTGGACGCCGCTGCGCGAGTTGCCCGTGACCTGGGTGCAGTCGAGCACAAGGTGATCGGCCTGAGCCTGGATGGTATTGGTGGTTCGGCGCTGACCGACAGCAGCATCGATGTACCCGAGACGCCGGGTGAAGGCATTCCAGTGACCTACGTACCGGCGCGCAATACCGTGTTCCTGTCGTTGGCGCTGGGCTGGGCCGAGGTGTTGCAGGCGCGGGATATCTTCATCGGCGTGAACGCGGTGGATTACTCGGGCTACCCGGATTGCCGTCCCGAGTTCGTCGAGGCATTCGAGCGCATGGCCAACCTGGCCACCAAGGCCGGTGTCGAGGGGCAGGGCTTTCGCATCCAGGCACCGTTGCAGAACCTGAGCAAGGCGCAGATCGTTCAGGCGGGCATGGCGCGTGGTGTCGACTACAGCCTCACTGTGTCGTGCTATCAGGCTGACGATCAAGGCCGTGCCTGTGGCAAGTGCGACAGCTGCCGCCTGCGTGCAGATGGCTTCCGGGCAGCCGGCGTGACCGACCCTACCCGATATTTTTGATTTTTTTTACGGTGGGGTGTTGATTTCCTTAAGGAAATCAGTATTATACGCCCCACGCAACGGGTCGTTAGCTCAGTTGGTAGAGCAGTTGGCTTTTAACCAATTGGTCGTAGGTTCGAATCCTACACGACCCACCATTTCGAAAAACCCGCTTTCCATGAGAAAGCGGGTTTTTTTTCGTCTGTTGAATTTCCCTCCCTGTTCAGCAACTGAACCATGATCTGCGGGTTGACCTGGAGTTTGCGTTCGCGCCAGCTCGGCTGGGTGCGAGCTGGCGCGGGAGGGGGTCACCGGTCTACGGGTTGCCTGCCGAGAGTGTCTGCAGGCCCTGGCTTCGGGCCTGGTCGAGCAGTTCTTCAGTGTCTGCCCCGCCGGGCAGTGCGAGCACGATGTCCGGTCGGCTATCGGCCAGCATGAAGCGGTTGCGCAGGCGTTCGGCCTGTTTGCCGTGGTGCTGCCAGTTGGGTGGGTAGCGCACGATGTGGGCTGCGTTTTCCCGGGCCCAGTCCTCGATATGCGCACCGAGGAACTGACTGCCACCGTGGATGACCACCTGCACCGGGTGCAGGCGCTGGAAAGCTTCCAGAACCTGCCGGCACACCCGGCTGTCGGCGTAATGGCGGCCGGCGCAAATCAGTACGCGCATAGGCGTTCTCCCTGAGCCACGTTCTTCAGAACCACTGCTTGAAGCGGCGGATGTACAAGGTCTTCATGGTCTGGGCGACCACGCAGTAGCTGAGCAGTGTGCCCACCAGCCAAGGGAAGTATTCCCACGGCAGCGGAACCAGGCCGACCATGCTGCCCAGCGGCGAGAAGGGCACGTAGATTCCCAGCGCCATCACCAGCCCCGTCGCCAGCATTACCGGCAAGGCTGCAGTGCTCTGGATGAACGGGATCTTGCGGGTGCGCAGCATGTGCACCACCAGGGTCTGGGACAGCAGCCCTTCGATGAACCAGCCCGACTGGAACAGGCTGGCCATTTCCACGCTGTTGGCGGCGAACACATACCACATCAGCGCGAAGGTGGTGATGTCGAAAATGGATGATGTTGGCCCTATCCACAGCATGAACCGCCCGATGTTCCGGGCATCCCATTTGCGTGGCTTGGCCAGGTACTCCTTGTCCATCTTGTCCCATGGCAGCGCCAGCTGGGAGAAGTCGTACATCAGGTTCTGCAGCAACAGGTGAATCGCCAGCATCGGCAGGAAGGGGATGAAGGCACTGGCGACCAGCACCGAGAACACGTTGCCGAAGTTGGAGCTGGCGGTCATGTTCAGGTACTTCATGATGTTGCCGAAGGTCTCGCGACCCTTGATCACCCCTTCCTCCAGTACCATCAGGCTCTTTTCCAGCAGGATGATGTCTGCCGACTCCTTGGCAATGTCGGTGCCGCTGTCCACCGAGATGCCGACGTCGGCGTCGCGCAGGGCAGGGGCGTCGTTGATCCCGTCACCCAGAAACCCGACGGTGTGGCCGTTGGCTTGAAGGGCCTTGAGTACGCGGGACTTCTGCAGTGGCGTGAGCTTGGCGAACACCGTGCGCTCTTCCACCCGGCGCGCGAGCACCTCATCGTCCATGTGCTCGATGTCGCGGCCCAGTAGCGGCTCGCCTGCCTCCAGGCCCACTTCCCGGCAGATCTTGGCGGTAACGGTGGGGTTGTCGCCGGTGAGTACCTTGACCGTCACGCCGTTGTCGCGCAGTGCGGCGATGGCCGGGCCGGCGCTTTCCTTGGGCGGGTCGAGGAAGGTCAGCAAGCCTTCGATGATCAGCTCGCGCTCATCACTGGCGCTGTACTGGGTCTGCGTCTGGCCTGCGGCTATTTGGCGGGTACCCACCAGCAGCACGCGAAAGCCGTCGCGGTTATAGGCCTCGGCGAGTTTGAGCAGGGCCGAACGGCGCTCGGCATCCAGGCTTACGGCAGTGCCCTGCTGGCGGACCCGGCTGGCGGTCTCCAGCATCTCTTCCACGGCGCCCTTGCACACCAGCAGGTGACCACCACTGGCATCGGCCAGAATCACCGACAGACGCCGACGTACGAAGTCGAAGGGCAGTTCGTCGACCTTGCGCCAGGCTGCCGGAGGGGTGAACTGCTGATTGTCCTCGGCGAAACTGACCACGGCACGGTCCATGAGGTTTTTCATGCCGCTCTGGTGGTGGCTGTTGAGCCAGGCCAGTTGCAGCACCTCGTCGCAGCGGTTGCCACCGACATCGACATGGTGTTCGAGGATGATGCGGTCCTGGGTCAGGGTGCCGGTCTTGTCGGTGCACAGTACGTCCATGGCGCCGAAGTTCTGGATCGCGTTCAGGCGCTTGACCACTACCTTGCGCCTGGCCATGGCGGCCGCGCCCTTGGCCAGGTTGGCGCTGACGATCATCGGCAGCATTTCCGGGGTCAGGCCAACCGCTACCGCCAGGGCGAACATGAAGGCTTCGGCCCAGTCCCCCTTGGTGAAGCCGTTGATCAGCAGCACGATGGGCACCATCACCAGCATGAAGCGGATCAGCAGCCAGCTCACGCTGTTGACCCCGCGGTCGAAGGCGGTGTGCGCGCGGGAGCCGACGATGGAGCGGGCCAGTGAGCCGAAATAGGTACGAGCCCCGGTGGCGACCACCACGGCCGTGGCGGTCCCGCTGACCACGTTGGTGCCCATGAAGCAGATGTTGGGAAGGTCCAGCAGGTCCTGTTGGTCGGCGGCCTGGGCCTTGGCGGATTTTTCCTGCACCGCACCCAGGGTGTCGTACTTTTCCACTGGCAAGGCTTCGCCGGTCAGTACCGCCTGGCTGATGAACAGGTCGCGGGACTCGATCAGGCGAATGTCTGCGGGGATCATGTCGCCGGCAGACAGCTGGATGATGTCGCCCACCACCAGTTCGCGCATGGGTAGTTCTCGAACCCGCGCCTGGGCCCCTAGCTGCTCGCGCCGCAGCACGGCTGCGGTGGTGCGCACCATCGCCTTCAGGGCTTCGGCGGCCTTGGCCGATCGGTGTTCCTGCCAGAAACGCATCACGCCGCTCGCCAACACCATCACCAGCACGATGATCACGCCGGTCAGGTCGGTTTCTTCGCCGGCCTGCAGCGGCAGCCAGAAGTCGGTGAAGAAACTGATACCCGTCAAGGTCATCAGCACATAGATGAAGGGGTTGTTGAAAGCGTGCAGCAACTGCACCAGTGCATGGGGCGGACGGTCATGGGCGACTTCGTTGTGGCCGTCCCGTTGCAGGCGGCCCTGGGCTTCTTCTTCGGTGAGTCCGGCGGGGCTGGAGTTGACGTTGGCCAGGGTAACGGCCAGGCCGTTCTGGGCTTCGCGCGCGGCGCGCATCGACAGCTTGTTGCTGTCACGGGTGGGGTGGGTGTGGCGGGGTGTTGGGTTTTTTACAGTCATGGTCTGTGCTCCTGCCGCCTGCTCGCGGCACGACACACCGACAACTCAACTAATCATAGGCGAGTGAAAGTATGTCGAGTCGCGGGCAGGCGATCGATTCGAAGAGTGGGATCTTTAGCGGTGACGTTCGCTGCCTGTTGAATGAACGTGCACAGGCAGCGAACCGACTACTGGCCTCTTCCATAATGTGCTCCACAGATTTTTATTAATGCGAAGGCAATAAAGTGCCGGCGAATTTTCCAACTAGGAAATTCGTTTTTTAATAAGCGCAAAGTTGCCGTTTATTCAAGGGGAAGTACGCACCCCGAATGCATGCAAACCTGGATCAGGCGTGCTGCAGAAACAGGGCGGCGCCCCGACTCGGTGGGTCCTGACTGTCGTCCAGGCTCCAGCGCTGCTGGCGTTGGCCGCTTGTGGAGCAGATGCGCCAACGGGCCCGCAAGGCGCTGCTGGCAGGGGAGTCGCAGGGGAGCCTTGGCGCACGCACGGGCTGCCTGGGCGCGCGCAGAAGCCTGGCCCGCAGGGCTGAAGTGAAGGCGCGTACGCCCGGTATTGCAGAAGAAGTGAAGTACATAACGTGTGCCTCGCGACCGGACGAACCGGGGAGGCAAGCCACGTTGGAGCATCAAGCCCTAGCGCAGCTTACCCGACCGCGGAGTCGAGTCCCGTCATTTTCAGGGTTAAGTGCCTGGCGTTGCGCAGCGGCAATGACCAGACAGCGTCTAGATACTATGTCCATTGGCTTCTTTGGTGAGTTGAAAAAAGGCCGGATTTCCGGCCCGCGCAATTTACTCAGGAGGGGGAGCGAAGTCAACAGCAATCAGGCGTGAAAATTGAAACGTTAATAAAATTTCACACAAAGCAGCCAGCGGCAGAGGAGAGTCTGCCTGTGCCAAGGAATAATGCTAAGTGGGCAGAGTTTCACCGGTGGAAGGGTAATATTTTTTTGAAACAGCAATTAATGTCTGTTTTGCTATAGCGATTCTGTATATGGCATTTTTTTATAATTGCTATGGTACTTGGCATGGATTCAAAACCAGCCAGGGAGTGGGGCTATGTCTAAAACTATTGTCGTCGTGGGGGGAGGTGTAGGCGGCACGATGCTCGCCAATCAATTGGTCAGACAACTTTACCCGGAAATACTCAAACACCAGGTCACGGTCAAACTGCTGTCGAATTCGCCGGATCATTATTACAAACCTGCCTTCATGTACGTTGCCTTCAACAGCTATTTCCAGGAAGACCTGAAACGGCCCGAGCGTTCGCTGTTGCGACCTGAAATCGACTTCCAGGTGGAGGAGGTGACCCGCTTCGACTTCACCGGGCAAACCCTGCACACCCGCTCTGGAAGGCGCGTGGGCTATGACTTTCTGGTGATCGCGACGGGCTGCGTACCCGCTCCCGAGCGCATCGAGGGGCTGCAGGAGGCGGGGGATCATTTCTATCAATACAAGGCGGCGCGACAATTGGCGCAACGTCTGATGACGATTGAAAAAGGGCGCATCTTCATATCCGTTTCTTTCCCACAGACGCCCAATGTTCCGCACCAGTGCGGTATTGCGCCGGTGGAAACTACCTTGATGCTGGATGACTTGCTGCGCCGTCGCGGTGTTCGCAATAACATTGAAATTGTTTATACCTATCCGACCACTGCGCAATTGCTCAGAAACTGTCTGTTCATGCAGCGGCCAACCGGAGAACTGTTGCCCACCCTTTTTGAACAGAAGAACATCAGGTTTCAGCGTGGCTTCACCCTGGACCGCGTGGACCCGGATCAACGTATTGCCTATTCGGCCGAAGGCCAGGCGCAGCCGTTCGACATCCTGATGGCGACCCCACCCATTCGTGCAGTGGACGCGGTGATACAGAGCGGTGCGTCCCAGGCCCCCAACAACGAGGGCTGGCTGCCGACCAACCACGAGACCCTGCAGGTCTACGGCCTGGAGAACGTCTACGTGATCGGCGACACCATGGACCTGCCCATCAGCAAGGCGGGCGGTGCCTGCCATAACCAGGCACCGGTGGTGGCCAACAACATCGCCGGCGAGATTCGCCTGGGCACCCCCTGCGCCGTCTACGACGGGAAGGTCCAGGCCGTTGCGCAGATGGGCCTCAACGCCGGCATGCCACTGACCTACAACTACCAGCAGGATGTGGTGCCCACCCCGCCGACCAAGCTGGGCGGCCTGTTGCGCAATGGATTCAACCGGGGCCTCTACTGGGCGGTTGCCCGTGGAATGATCTGAGTCGAGCGGTGCAGGAGTACGTCGATATGGAAACCTTCGAGCCTACCGTGGAACACCTTGCTCACCCGGGCGTTGATGCCCTGATGAAAAAACTCGAACCGCTGCTGGTCAGTGGTCGCATGGACAACATCATCGACTTGCTGTCGCTGGGGTCCGACCTGGTCGACCTGCTCGACACCGCGATGGTGGACAAGCTGGCCCATGGGTTCGAGGACGTGACAGCCCTGACCTGGACCGTGGGCAACGCGCTGCGCATGGCGCAGGCGCAGAGCAGCGATACCCAGCCACCAAGCCTGCTTGGCCTGGTGCAACTGCTGCGCGAGCCGCAAACGCGACGTGGTATCGCTCTGGTGTTGAGGGTGTTGAACAATCTTGGACGGCAATATTGATCGCATGGAGCGAGAGGAACGTGGCAATGCTTGTAAAACAGCAACAGGGTCTGCGCGGGAGTACGACCTGGGACCCGCAAGGCTATCAGCAGTTTTCGCGTTTGAGGGAGCGTCCGGTGATCGAGCTGCTCGATCACCTGCCGTTGCAGGCACCAGCGTCCATCTATGATTTGGGCTGTGGTACCGGAATCGCCACCCGGCTGCTGGCCGAACGCTGGCCGGAGGCACAGTTGTTCGGCGTCGACAGCTCGGCAGAAATGCTCGCCGAGGCCCGAGCCCTGCCGGTCAATGCCCAATGGCTGAACAGCGACATAGGCCAGTGGGAGCCCGAGCAGCCGGCAAGCCTGCTGTTCGCCGCTGCCGTGCTGCATTTCATGGAGGACCACGAAAACCTGCTGCCGCGGCTGCTCGGCAATCTGCACGCCGGCGGCTACCTGGCGCTGCACATGCCCAACTGGCGGGATGCACCCTGGTACCACCTGATGCTCAGGGCCCTGAGCGAATGCGGGCCTGCGGGCCGGGTGATCGGCACGCTGGAGCTGCGCAAGTTCATGTCGGCGCGTAATGTCCTGTCCCTGGACTGCTACTACCGGTTGCTGGCGCCGCTTACCAGCAAGCTGGATATCTGGGAAACCGAGCATCTGCAGGTGGTCGAAGGCCAGTCGCCGGTGTTCGACTGGGTCAAGGTTTCGGCACTGCGCCCGGTGCTCAGCTCCCTGGATGACGAGGACCGGGAGGCGTTTCTGCGCAAGTACCTCAGGCTTCTGGAAGCGCACTACCCGCGTGAGGACGACGGGCGCACGCTGTTCCCGTTCAAGCGCACCTTCATCGTGGCCTCGGTCTGAGATTGCCCTTGGGCGGTCACTCTCGACAGCCCTGCAAACCGCGACTGGTCTCTCCCTCAGAATGAGGGGGGCAGCGCGTGCAGGGCTTCTGAAGGGGGGCGTTTTCGTTTTCTGTTCGCTTATTTTTGTTTGGGTTCGGGTCTGGCGACTGTCGGAGTGTCGGGCAGGAATGGTATGTTCTCCTCCAGAATGAAGATGAAGAAACTGGAATGATCATGCCTAGAGCCTCCCACCAAGATTTGCGCCGTGCCTTTCGTAAACTCCTGGCCTCCCCGGTCTGCTATCACACGGCTTCCGTGTTCGACCCGATGTCTGCGCGAATCGCCGCCGACCTCGGCTTCGAAGTCGGCATCCTGGGCGGCTCGGTGGCTTCGTTACAGGTGCTGGCGGCTCCGGACTTTGCCCTGATCACCTTGAGTGAATTTGCCGAGCAGGCCACGCGCATCGGGCGTGTCGCACAGCTGCCGGTGATCGCCGACGCCGACCACGGCTACGGCAACGCGCTGAACGTGATGCGCACCGTCACCGAGCTCGAGCGCGCCGGCGTGGCTGCGCTGACCATCGAAGACACCCTGCTGCCTGCCCAGTTCGGGCGCAAGTCCACCGACCTGATCAGCATCGACGAAGGCGTGGGCAAGATCCGCGCTGCCCTGGAGGCTCGCGTCGACCAGGAGCTGTCGATCATCGCGCGCACCAATGCCGCGCTGATCCCGGTCGAAGAAGTCATTGCCCGCGTGGTTGCGTACCAGAATGCTGGCGCCGACGGCGTGTGCATGGTCGGCATTCGCGATTTCGATCACCTCGAAGAGATTGCCCGCCACGTCAGCGTGCCGCTGATGCTGGTGACCTACGGCAACCCGCAGCTGCACGACGACACGCGTCTGGCCGAGCTGGGCGTGCGTATCGCCGTGGATGGCCATGGCGCCTACTTCGCCGCGATCAAGGCCACCTACGACTGCCTGCGCGAGCAGCGCCGCATCACCAGCAGCGCCTCGGACCTCAGTGCCACCGAACTCACCCATACCTACACCGTACCCGGCGACTACATCGTCTGGGCGCGGGAGTTCATGGACGTCAACGAGTAACATCGCTTCACCTCAATATGGATAGCAAACGGATCAATTCATGAAGAAAACACTGGGAGTGGTGTGCGGGCTTGCCGTCGCCGTAGCGGCCGTATGCACGGCCGGGGCGTGGTATACGGGCAAGCAGTTGCCTGGCGTGCTGGAGCACGCTACCGCACAGTCCAATCTGCAGATGCAAAAGTCGTTCAAGGGCCTGGGTGCCACGGCGCGGCTTGAGCTGGTATCGCTGGAGCAACACCTGTTCAGCAGTGTCGCGCGTTACAGGTTCACCGTGCAGAACCTGGAGCTGGGCGATGAGCCGAGCAACCTGGAACTGACCCTGGTCGATCGCATCGAGCACGGGCCGTTTCCCTGGCAGCGGGTCAAGGCATTCAAGCTGATGCCGGTGATGGCGGCATCCAGCACCTCGATCGAGAAGGATGCCACCACAGCCGAATGGTATGCGGCCAGCGGTGATGTCTCGCCGGTGCAGGGCGAGTTCAGCCTGGGCTATGACCAGTCGTATGACGGCACGTTGAGGCTGATGCCGCTGGACATCGCCAAGGACGGTTCGTCGGTGAAGTTCTCCGGCTTCGACCTGGGCATGAGCGGTGACTTCGAAGGCAAGCGCCTCAAGCTCGACGGCAGCATGGGCACCTTGCAGGTGTCGATGGTCGATAGCGAGACGCCGCCGCTCAAGTTCGACCTCAAGGGCCTGAAACTGGTTGCAGACCTCACCCTGACGCCCTACGACTTCTATGAAGGCCAGGCCGACGTGACCCTGGGCGACAGCGCCTTCACCTTTGGCGATCGCCAGGTACCGCTGACCGTCAAGGGTGTGGAGCAACGCAACACCTACAAGGTCAACGGCGACAAGGTCGATGCCAGGGCCGCCTACAAGGTCGACGCCATCACCTATGACGGCAAGGCCGTGGGCGGCGGGCAACTGGTGGTGGCGGTCAACCGCTTCGATATCCCTGCGCTGCAGGCGATCATGGCGATCTATGAGAAGCACATGCCCCAGTTGCAGGAGACGGCCGCTGCCGGCCAACCGCCCGAGCTGGAGCTGAATGCCGAAGAGCAGGCGCTGATGCAGGTGCAGATGATGCAGTTGCTGGCGGGCAAGCCTCAGGTGGCCGTGGAGGACCTTTCCTTCAAGACCGCCAACGGTGAAAGTCGCTTCAACCTCACCCTGGACCTGGCCAAGCCGACGTCGGCCGACCTGCCTTCCGATCAGCTGGTGCGCCAGATGATCGAGAAACTGCAGAGCAGCTTGTCGCTGTCCAAGCCGATGATCGGTGACCTAGCAGCCTTGCAGGCCAGCCTGGAAGGGCAGGACGAGGCGCAGGTCAAGCAGGCCGCAATGGCCGGCGAGATGGTCGGGCAGATGGCCTTGTATTCCAAGCTGGCCACGCTCAAGGGCAATGACATCATTGCCAACCTGCACTATGCCGATGGCCAGGTGGCCTTCAACGGGCAGAAGATGACCGTTGAAGAGTTCGCCGCGCTGGTGATGTCCAGCCTCGGCGGCCTGCAACCGGCAGGCAACTGACCGCTGGGCTGGCGGGCTTGCCCCGCCAGCCTGGTTTGGCAAAAAACCCTTTAGAATTCATTCGATTATCTGTAGCCTTCGGCAACCCATAAAACCCGAGGCCGCAGAGGGTCTTTGGTTCTGTCGTACAGGCTGAACCGTTATCCGATTTGCCAGGGCTCGGTGATACACTCGACTTACGCGCACTAGCGCCTGCAGGTCTTGCGAACATGACCCAGATTTCCGAACGCCTTCTGGTCCAGGCCCACCTCGACGCCAAGCAGCCCAAGCCGCTGACGCCCGAGCAAGAGGCTGACTACCGTGCCGCCATCGCCGCCGAGCTCAAGGCTCAGGACGCCGTGCTGGTGGCCCACTTCTACTGTGATCCGGTGATCCAGGCCCTGGCCGAGGAGACCGGCGGTTGCGTGTCCGACTCGCTGGAGATGGCCCGTTTCGGCAACCAGCATCCGGCCAAGACCGTGGTGGTGGCCGGTGTACGCTTCATGGGTGAGACGGCGAAGATCCTCAACCCCGAAAAGCGCGTGCTGATGCCGACCCTGGAGGCTACCTGCTCGCTCGACCTGGGTTGCCCGGTGGAGGACTTTTCGGCGTTCTGCGACAAGCACCCCGAGCGCACCGTGGTGGTGTATGCCAACACGTCGGCGGCGGTCAAGGCGCGGGCCGACTGGGTGGTGACCTCCAGCTGTGCGCTGGAGATCGTCGAAAGCCTGATGGATAACGGCGAGACCATCATCTGGGGGCCTGACCAGCACCTGGGCCGTTACATCCAGAAGAACACCGGCGCCGACATGCTGCTGTGGGACGGTGCCTGCATCGTTCACGAGGAGTTCAAGTCGCGTCAGTTGCTGGACATGAAGGCGCTGTACCCGGACGCGGCGATCCTGGTGCACCCCGAGTCGCCAGAGGCGGTGATCGACCTGGCCGATGCGGTGGGTTCCACCAGCCAGCTGATTGCGGCTGCGCAGCGCATGCCGAACAAGACCTTCATCGTGGCCACCGACCGCGGCATTTTCTACAAGATGCAGCAGTTGTGCCCGGACAAGGTCTTCGTCGAGGCGCCCACTGCCGGCAACGGCGCGGCGTGCCGCAGTTGCGCGCACTGCCCGTGGATGGCGATGAACACGCTTGAGCGCACCTTGCAGTGCCTGCGCGAGGGCAGCAACGAGATCTTCGTCGAGCCAGCGCTTATCCCGCAGGCACTCAAGCCACTCAAGCGTATGCTGGACTTCACCCAGGCGGCGCGGCTCAAGCTCTCCGGCAACGCCTGAAAGCAGCATCGCGGGTCGAGCCCGCTCCCACAAGGGGGCGGGGCTGAGCCGCGATATGGTGTGCGCGCTACCTTGATGCGTGTCAGCGCATCATGTCCTTGACCATCCGCTGCTGTTCCATCAGCTCGCGCTGACGGGCATCGATCTTCGACGACAGCACAAAGTTGTTGCCCGCCCGCTGCTTGGCGTAGTCGAGCTGCTGCAAGGCCTGGTCGAAGTCGCCCACCAGGGCAAAGTACTCGGCGCGAGCCTGGTGCAGGCCGATTGTGTTGCCCGACAGGCCGCGAACCTCCGCCACCTCATACCAGACATCCGGGTCTTGCGGCCGATTCTTGAGCAGCGCATCCAGTGCCTTCTCTGCCTCGGCCGGGCGGTTCTGCTTGAGCAGCAGGTCGATGCGTGACTGCTGCAGCGGGTAGTTACCCGGGTACAGGGCTCGCATCTTCTCCACCCGTTGCTGGGCATCGGCCAGGCGGTTGTTGGTGACGTCCAGGTCGATCTGCGCAAGGTTGTAGGTGATGTCGTTGGGTGCCTTGGCGAGCAAGGGCTTGAGGCTCTCGCGGGCCTCGTTGAGCTGGCCGCCCTTGATCTGCGCCAGTGCCAGGCCGTAACGCGCCGCATCCAGGTTGGGGTTTTCGTCCAGCAGGGCGCGGAAGCGCTTGGCACCCAGGCCCGGCGTGCCTTCGTAGGTCAGTTGCAGGCGTGCACGAATCAACTGGTAGCGCAGGCTGTCATCCACACCGCCCTTGGGGGCCTGTTCGGCACGGTTGCGGGTGTCGGCGACCCGCGACTCGGTAACCGGGTGAGTCAGCAGAAATTCCGGTGGCTTGGCGCTGTACTGGTACTGGCGCATCAGCCGTTCGAACATGGTCGGCATGTTGCGTGGATCGTAGCCGGCCTTTTCCAGGTTGAGGATGCCGATGCGGTCGGCCTCCTGTTCGTTCTGGCGCGAGAAGCGCCGTTGTTCCTGGATCGCGGCGGCCTGGGTGCCGGCAATCGCGGCGATGCCGGCATCGCCGGCCCCGGCAGCGGCGGCAATGATGCCCACCAGCAGGGCGCCCATCATCGGCAGTTGCATGCGTTGCTGGGCTTCCACGCCGCGGGCGAAGTGGCGTTGCGACAAGTGCGCCAGTTCGTGGGCCAGCACCGAGGCGTACTCGCCCTCGGTCTGGGCGTTCAGGAACAGGCCGCCGTTGACCCCCACGATCCCGCCAGGGGCGGCGAAGGCGTTGAGTTCCTTGCTGTCGATCAGGATGAACTCCAGGCGCCGGTCCTGCAGCTGGCTGGTTTCGGCAAGGCGGTAGACGCTGGTTTCGACGTAGTCCTTGAGCTGGGGGTCCGACAACTGGCGCACGTTGCCGCGCAGCAGGCTCAACCAGGCGCGGCCCAGTTGGTGTTCCTGTTGCGGGGAAACGATGGCCGAGCTGGCGTCGCCGAGTGACGGCAGGTCGTCGGCATGGCTCGGTAGAGCCAGCAGGCAAGCCAGCGTCAGCAGGGTAGGGCGCAGAAAATTCATGCACGAAGCTCGGGTCGACAAAGAACCTTACTGTAGCCGGCTCACACGTTGACGACCAGTGGCGGTATCCTACGAGGTCTGTGCATGCCGCTACCTGCCGTGGGCATGCACCTGCCTGGAGAAGCCCGATGACCGATGCCGTACCCTGCGACGCCGAACTGGATGCCAGCGGCCTGAATTGCCCCTTGCCGTTGCTCAAGGCCAAGATGGAGCTCAACCGCCTGGGCAGTGGTGCAGTACTCAAGGTGGTGGCCACCGATGCCGGCTCGCAGCGCGACTTCCGCACTTTTGCCCGCCTGGCCGGTCATACGCTGCTGCATGAGCAGGCCGACGCCGGGGTCTACACCTACTGGCTCAAGAAAGCCTGAACCCTTCTCTTTAAGGATCACCGATGTTCAAAGTGCTTCGTGGCTGGCTGCACCGCTATTTCTCGGATGAAGAAGCGGTGGTGCTGGCGGTGCTGCTGTTTCTGGGGTTCACCGCGATACTGACCCTGGGCGGCATGCTGGCGCCGGTGCTGGCGGGCATGGTGCTGGCGTTCCTGATGCAGGGCCTGGTCAATGCGCTGGAGCGCCTGCGGGTGCCCAGCAAGGTGGCGGTGGGGCTGGTGTTCCTGCTGTTCCTGAGCGCGCTGGCGGTGTTCCTGCTGGTGCTGGTGCCGTTGCTCTGGCACCAGTTGATCACCCTGTTCAACGAACTGCCGGGCATGCTTGGCAAGTGGCAGTCGCTGCTGTTGCTGCTGCCGGAGCGCTACCCGCATCTGGTCTCGGATGAGCAGGTGCTGCAGGCCATCGAGGCGATGCGCGGCGAGATCGGCAAGTTCGGTCAATGGGCGCTGACCTTCTCGCTGTCGAGCCTGCCGTTGCTGGTCAACATCATGATCTACCTGGTGCTGGTGCCGATCCTGGTGTTCTTCTTTCTCAAGGACCGCGAGCAGATCGCGCGCTGGGTCAGCGGCTACCTGCCGCGCGAGCGGGCCCTGATGACCCGCGTGGCCGAGGAGATGAACCGCCAGATCGCCAACTACATTCGCGGCAAGGGCATCGAGATCCTGATCTGCGGCGTGGCCACCTACATCGCGTTCATCGCACTGGGCCTGAACTATGCGGCGCTGCTTGCGCTGCTGGTGGGGTTGTCGGTGGTGGTGCCGTATGTGGGGGCGGTGGTGGTAACCGTACCGGTGACCCTGATTGCCCTGTTCCAGTGGGGCTGGGGCGACCAGTTCATCTACCTGATGGCGGTGTACGCGATCATCCAGGCGCTGGACGGCAACGTGCTGGTGCCGCTGCTGTTCTCCGAAGCGGTCAGCCTGCACCCGGTGGCGATCATCTGTGCAGTACTGCTGTTTGGCGGATTGTGGGGCTTCTGGGGGATCTTCTTCGCGATCCCGCTGGCTACGCTGTTCAAGGCGGTGCTCGACGCCTGGCCGCGGCGTGAGCCGGTGGTGGCGCCGCTGCTCTAGCCGCGGCGCACGCTTCGCCGGCGAAGCGCTTCAGCCCTTGTTCAATGCTTGCGCCTGCGCCAGCACCGCCTCCACATGCCCGGGCACCTTCACGCCGCGCCATTCCTTGCGCAGCACACCCTCGCTGTCGATCAGGAAGGTGCTGCGGTCCACCCCCATGTATTCCTTGCCGTACAGCTTCTTGAGCTTGATCACGTCGAACAGCTGGCACAGGGCTTCGTCCTTGTCGCTGATCAGCTCGAACGGGAAGCCCTGCTTGGCCTTGAAGTTCTCGTGGGACTTGAGCCCGTCACGCGATACGCCGAACACCTCGGTGTTGGCCGCCTGGAACGCCGCGTACTGGTCGCGAAAGCCCTGGCCTTCGGTGGTGCAGCCCGGGGTGCTGTCCTTGGGGTAGAAGTAGATCACCACTTGGCGACCCTTCAGGCCGCTCAGGCTGACGGTCTTGGCGCCGGTGGCTTGCGCCTCGAAATCGGCGACGGGTTGGTCGAGTGCTACGGCCATTGCGGGTTTCCTTACATGGGGTTCTGTGGGCGCCACGGTTCGATCAGCGCATCCAGGTTCAGGGCGTCGGAGAAGTCCAGGAACTGGTCACGCAGCCAGCTGATCTGGGTGCCGGCCGGCAGGGTCACGGTGAACGTGGCGTTGAGCATGGTGCCGCCGGTCTGTGGTGCCTGATAGGTGTCGCAGGTCAGGTTCTCCAGCTCGACGTTGTGGTCGATGAAGAACTGGCACAGCTCGTTGATGATGTCGGGGCGGTACGCGGCACTGACATAGGCGACGTAGGGCAGCGACAGCGGGCGCACTTCGAGTTCGGCGCTACGCACCACATTCACGGTGAAGGTGTGCTTCTTGGCAAGGGTCGGCAGCGCCGCTTCGAAACGCGCCAGGGCGTCCCAGCTACCGGTGACCTGCAGCACCAGTGCGCTGCACTCGCCGTGGCGGGTCAGGCGCGAGGTGACGACCGAGCAGCGATTGTCGTTGCTGGCCCGGCACAGAATGTTGGTCAGTTCCATGGGGTTGGCGCCCAGGGCACTGATGACAAGGAATTGTTCGCGAACGGTGGGGGTGGACATGCAGCATTCCTAAAGCGATGAGCGGTCGGTACGTGACGGGGCAAATAGGCTTGTCGGCGTGGTTCCGTGGCTCAGGATCGAGGGCTCGGGCACTGTCGGGGCGCGTTGTCGGCAGCCCGGCGGGCCGCTGTGTACCGATCAAAGAGAGAAGGGTAGCGAAAATGGTCGCCGAGGGGAATGCTCCTGCCGCCTGCTTCGCTTGTGCAAGCCCTGTGGCGCCAGTACCATTACCGCTCTCTTTTTCCGGCAGGAGCAGCTTCATGATTGCGGGCAGTATGGTGGCATTGGTCACACCCATGGATGCACAAGGGCGTCTTGACTGGGACAGCCTCAGCAAACTCGTGGACTTCCACCTGGAAAACGGCACCCACGCCATCGTTGCGGTCGGTACCACCGGCGAATCGGCGACCCTGGATGTCAATGAGCACATCGAAGTCATCAAGGCCGTGGTCAAACAGGTCAACGGTCGTATTCCGGTGATTGCCGGTACGGGTGCCAACTCCACCAGCGAAGCGGTGCACCTGACCCGCAATGCCAAGGACGCCGGTGCCGACGCCTGCCTGCTGGTGGTGCCTTACTACAACAAGCCGACCCAGGAAGGCCTGTACCAGCACTTCAAGCACATTGCCGAAGCCGTCGACATCCCGCAGATCCTCTACAACGTGCCCGGCCGTACCGCCTGTGACATGCAGGCCGAGACCGTGATCCGTCTCTCGAGCGTGCCGAACATCATCGGCATCAAGGAAGCCACCGGCGACCTCAAGCGTGCCAAGGCGATCCTGGATGGCGTGAGCAAGGATTTCATCGTGCTGTCCGGCGATGATCCGACCGCCGTCGAACTGATCCTGCTGGGCGGTAAAGGCAACATCTCGGTGACCGCCAACGTCGCCCCGCGCGAAATGGCCGACCTGTGCAACGCCGCTCTCGAAGGCAAGGCCGACGAGGCCCGCGCCATCAACGAAAAACTGATGCCCCTGCACAAGGACCTGTTCGTCGAAGCCAACCCGATTCCGGTGAAGTGGGCTTTGGTCGAAATGGGCCTGATGCACAAGGGCATCCGCCTGCCGCTGACCTGGCTGAGCGAATCCTGTCACGATACGGTACGCCAGGCCATGCGCCAGTGCGGCCTGAAGTTTTAATTGAGGACGTACACCGCATGAAGCGATTGGCTGGTCTTTCCGCCCTTGCCTTGATCATCTCCAGCACCAGTGGTTGTGGCTGGCTCTGGGGCGAAGAGGGTTACTTCCGTGACCGGGGCAGCGATTATCTGGAGGCCACTCAAAAGCCGCCGATGCAGCTGCCGCCGGATGTCAGCAACGTCAAGCGCCTTGACCCGCTGCTGCCGATTCCGCGCAACGTCGCCGACGACAACGTCAAGGGCGAGTTCGAAGTGCCGCGTCCACAGCCGTTGGCGGCAGGTGCCGACATCAGCGATTTCAGCCTGCAGAAGAGCGGCGCTTCGCGTTGGGTCCTGGCCCAGCGCGCCCCGGCCGAGGTGTGGCCGGTGGCCCACCAGTTCTTCGAGGACAACGGCTTCCGCATCGCCGAAGAGCGCCCGCAGACCGGCGAGTTCAGCACCACCTGGCAGCGTTTCGACGAGTTGTCGGCGTCCATGGCCCAGCGCCTGGGCGGTGTTGCAGGCAGCAGCAACAATGAAATCCGTGCCCGGGTTCGCATCGAGCCGGGCGTACAGCGCAATACCAGTGAAGTCTATGTGGTGACCGTCGAGCGTGCTGCCGGCAGCACCGCCGAACAGGACTTCCCGGCACGCGCCGAGAACACCGGTGTGGACGCTGCACTGGTCGACGAAATGCTTGCCAGCATGACCCGCAGCGCCGAGAAGGGCGGTTCGGTATCGCTGCTGGCGGCCCGTGACTTCGATACCCCGAGCCGTGTCAGCCTGAGCGAAGACGGTAGCGGCAACCCGGTACTGAACCTGGGCGCCGACCTCGATCGCGCGTGGTCCAGCGTCGGCCGTGCCCTGGAACAGGGCGAATGGCGGGTTGAGGACATCAACCGCAGCCTGGGCCTGTACTACATCAACCTTGCCGAAAAAGCCGAGGCCAAGGACCAGGAGCCTGGTTTCTTCAGCCGCCTGTTCGGCAGCGCGCCGAGCAAGGAAGAGCGTGAAGCCCGCGCCGAGCGCTATCAGGTACGCCTGAGCAAGGTGGGTGACAGCGTGCAGGTGACGGTCGAGAAGAACATCAACACCGTGGCCCCGGCCGATGTGGCCCGTCGCGTGCTGAGCGTCATCCAGGACAACCTGGGTTAAGTGCGCTTCGCCGTACTCGGAAGTGGCAGCCAGGGAAATGGCACGCTGATTGTCAGTGGCAGTACCTGCGTACTGGTCGATTGCGGGTTCTCCCTGCGCGAAACCGAGCGGCGTCTGGCGCTGCTCGGCGTGTCGGCGGCGCAGTTGAGCGCGGTGCTGGTGACCCACGAGCATGCCGACCACGTGCATGGGGTGGGTTTGCTGGCGCGGCGCTACAATGTGCCGGTGTACCTCAGTCGTGGCACCTTGCGCGGGATGCGCAAGCCCGTGGAGCCCAGCGGCTTCCTGGCAGCTGGCGATACCCTGCAGCTGGGTGCATTGAGCATTGCCGCCGTTGGCGTCAGCCACGATGCGCTGGAGCCCTTGCAGTATGTGTTCAGCGATGGCCGCCGCCGGTTTGGCGTGCTGACCGACCTGGGCTCGTACGACGCGGCCCTGCTCGACAGCTATCAGGGCCTGGACGCCTTGCTGATCGAAGCCAACCATTGTCGCGACATGCTGGGCCGCGGGCATTACCCGATGTTCCTCAAGCAGCGCGTGGGTGGCGACTACGGACATTTGAACAACCACCAGGCCGCGCGCCTGGTGTCGGAGTTGGGCTGGCAGAACCTGCAGCACCTGGTGCTGGCCCACCTCAGCAGCAAGAACAACCTGCCACAGCTGGCCCGGCAATGTTTCGTCGACGCCCTCGGGTGTGACCCGGACTGGCTGCAAGTGGCGAATCAGGATTACGGGCTCGACTGGCGCGAAATCGCCTAGCCCATTTCAATTTAGCAAGCGGAGCCCATCATGGAAAAACGTGAAGAACTCTACCGCGGCAAAGCCAAGTCGGTGTACAAGACCGACGACGCCGACCGCTTGATCCTGCTGTTTCGCAACGACACCTCGGCGTTCGACGGCAAGCGTATCGAACAGCTCGACCGCAAGGGCATGGTGAACAACAAGTTCAACGCCTTCATCATGCAGAAGCTTGAAGAAGCCGGCATTCCAACCCAGTTCGACAAGCTGCTGGGCGACAACGAATGCCTGGTCAAGAAGCTCGATATGATTCCGGTCGAGTGCGTGGTGCGCAACTACGCAGCCGGCAGCCTGGTCAAGCGCCTGGGCGTGGAGGAGGGCATCAAGCTGGAGCCGTCGACGTTCGAGCTGTTCCTCAAGAACGACGAGAAGGGCGACCCGTTCATCAACGAATCCCACGTGGTTGCGTTCGGCTGGGGCACCGCCGAGCAGCTGGTGAAAATGAAGGCGCTGTCGTTGAAGGTCAACGAAGTGCTGAGCAAGCTGTTCGACGACGCTGGTCTGCTGCTGGTGGACTTCAAGCTCGAGTTCGGCGTGTTCCATGGCGAGATCGTGCTGGGTGACGAGTTCAGCCCGGATGGTTGCCGCCTGTGGGACAAGGAAACCCGCAAGAAGATGGACAAGGACCGCTTCCGTCAGGGTCTGGGCGACGTGATCGAAGCCTACGAAGAAGTTGCCAAGCGTCTGGGCGTGCCGCTGTAAGCGCGTGACTGACGCAAGCGCCTGATACCACGCGAATTTTTTTCACAAGAAGCTTTGCGTTTGGGAAAACTGCTGGTATCATGCGCGCCACTGGAGAGATGCCGGAGTGGCCGAACGGGACGGATTCGAAATCCGTTGTACTGGCAACAGTACCTAGGGTTCAAATCCCTATCTCTCCGCCATACATGCAAGAGCCCCTGAAACCTACGGTTTCAGGGGCTTTTTGCTTTTCGCGTGCGCACAGCAATTGTGCGTAGGAAACACTGTTCCCTGTTTCGGCGCATTCTGGCACTCAAGTAACACCCCATAAACCACGTATTCACGCCTGGAGTCAGGACTTTTCCTATGGGCAGTGAAAGTGGCCGGTATTACTCTCGACCTGCACCTGAAAACAAGTGCGCACATGAATCCATCATGAAAAGGATATTTCCATGGGTAAGTACTGCTGCATGTATATCAACGAGTTCAAGGTCGACCAACCTGCTGAAGACGAAGTGGACAGCGTCAAGCTGGAAGAAGAGTTCACGCCAGAAGAAGCTGCTGTACTGGCTGAGTGATGAAAATGAATGAGGCGCTTGCTGCGCCTCATTTTTCTTTCAGCGTATATGGAAATTCCAGCCGATGAACATGATTGCTCCCGAACGAACGTTGTCATTGCAAGATGCAGAAAGTGTGATAGATCAGCACTTTATCAACGAAGGAATACAGGTAACCCTGAACCGTTACGGTAGCCCGCTGTCCAGCACTGTGGCCACGCTTGAATTCCCCTTTGACAGCCGTGACATGGAGTCTGTCGGCTGCGGAAAAGGGTATGAAGCAGAGGCGCGCATCGGCGCCAAGTATGAAGCGTATGAACATAGCATGGGGCCACTTCAACTACGCTCCCATAGCGCCTTGCAGTGTTTTGATTCGGTTGTTTCCCAACCGGCCCTGCAGGACGTACTGCCGGTGCAGATGCTTCGTCATTCGAAGACTGCACAGATGGCTGTCATCCACTTTGCGGCGCATGAAGCATCAGGCGGCGCTGATCTGCACTACCCGTCATTCCTGATCAATCATCAGTATGCCAATGAAGCCATCGCTGGCGATGATACCGACTATGGCGCTGCGCGCCGATATTCCTGTGGTACGGGTGTGGCAGCAGGCTACGGGTTCGCCGAGGCGGCGATACATGCCGCGAGCGAAGTCATAGAGCGCCACGGTATCGGCCGCTTTATTGCACAGCACTTCTTTTACGAGTGCAAAACACCCATAAGAAAGATCGCTCACGCCTCGATGCCGCAAGCATTGCTGCAAACCTTGCGCGATGCGCAAGGTGCCATCGGGGCCTCGATCGAAGTGTTCGACGCCACCAGCCAGATACCCTATCCCGTTTTCATTGCCTATTGCCCAGACAAGACAATCGCCGATGTGCATGTGGTTGGCGGTGGCTGTTCGCTGTACCCGAGCCACGCCGCGGCACGCGCCATCAAGGAGCTGGTGCAGCAATACAAAGTCGCCGAAGGCCTGGAAGAGGTCACCCGGGAATGGACAGGTTCAAGGAACAACCTGGCACGGCACCCACGGCTGCTGCGGTGCCTGCGCCTGGCGTTTGATTCGACGCAGCGCGCCAGGATGACATCTGCCCCCATGCCACGCGACCCGGACAGAATGCCACTGGATCAACATTTGCTGCACCTGAAGCACGAGTGCTTCAAGGCGGATCATCCCATCTGGGTAAAGGAGCTGCATTGCAGCGCGGCCCAAGTGAGCCTGGCCTGTGCCGTCATGCCGAAAATGGAAAGGTTCTCCATCGTCTCGCTGGGTGGAAAAGTGGTGCCTTGCTACAAGTACGAGTAAACGGCACCACCCTCAGGTCGCCAGGGGCAGGTCATCATCAACGGGCTGGATCAGCCCTCTCTTTCGGAATCAGGCCATTCATGAGCCCAACCAAAAACGTGAGCCCGCGTGAACGGCAGCGCCGTGATTATCTGCTGTCTTCGCCACTCGGCGCTGCTACCCGCGCGATCCACCTGGGGCAACATGAGGCGGGCCTGGATCAGTTTCCAGTGCCCGCACTGATCTGCAATTCCGCGGCACTGTTGGACTCCGTAGAAGCGGGGAGGGACATGCTCGGCAATGCAGAGGAGGAAAACTTTGCCTACCAGCGCTACGCCAACCCCACCGTTTCCGTCCTGGAGGCGAAGTTTCGTGCCATCGAACACTGCGCCTACAGTCTGGCAGTCAACAGCGGAATGACCGCCTGCCTGCTGGTCTTTCGCGCGCTGCTTGGTGCAGGTGACCATGTCATCGTGCCCCGCGGCCTGTTCTATGAAGTGATCGAACAGCTTGAGCATGAAACACGTCAGCGTGGCATGACGCTGTCGGTCATTGAAGCGTACGAAACGGCGGCGTTTCAGGCGGCCCTGCGGCCCGACACCAGAATGATCTTTATCGAGGCACCCACCAACCCGGCTTTTCTGGACATCAATATTGCGGAACTTTCGAAACTTTGCATGAAGAACGCCGTTCTTCTGGTTGTCGACAATACCTTTCTAACGCCACTTTGCCAGAAGCCGTTGTCGCTGGGGGCGGCAGTGACCTTGTATTCCACCACCAAGCATATCAATGGGCACGGTGATGTAATGGGCGGGATGGTAAGTACCAATGACCCGGATCTGTTCAAGGCATTGAAGTCTCACAGGGAAAGTGCCGGGCTGATCCTCGACCCGTTTTCGGCCTGGCTTACGGTGCGTGGTTTGAGAACACTTGCGCTCAGATTGAAAAAGCATGCCGACAATGCACTTGCGGTCATTGCCATGTTGAATCAGGAGTTTCCCACGTTGCAATGGCGTGCCGTATGGTCGACCAGGAGCGCACAGGCCAACGGCATTGATCCGTCATTGCATACAGGTCTTATTGCCATTGTGCTGCCTTCGCAGGAAGCGGGCACAATCTTTGTTAGTCAACTGCAATTGATACGAACAGGTACCACCTTCGGGAACATTGAATCCCTGTGTTATCACTACGGTAGTTTTGCCCGAGCAGGCGGCACCGACCTGGAGCGAATGGGCGTACCTCGCGGGTTGGTCCGGATCTCTGTGGGGCTGGAAGACACCGACGATATCAATGCAGACATCAGGCGCGCACTGCGCCTTGCCATGCTCACCGAAGCCTCGGCAGCAGGCGAAGTGTCGCTGGTGTGAAGCTCGAGAATCTGAGCCGAAAATCAGAATGACCGTCGAAGTCGATTCGCAGGCCCTGCCCGGGCAACTAGCACGAACGTTCCATAAGACTTTGAAAGGTGTAACAAATCTTTTGATTTATTGTGCTGACCTCCCTACAATCGCCGCGCCATCAGTAAGACGGCGAATCGTAATTTAAGGGATTTAGAATGAAAAAGTTTATCAAGGCATCGGTCGCAATCGCTGTTGTTTCGGGTGTTGCTCTGCTGTCCGGTTGCACTGGCCAAGTGTACAACCAGCCAAAGAACTGCTCGTACGATTACCTGTTCCACCCTTCGGTTTCCATCTCCAAGGTTATTGGTGGCTGCGGTCCAATCGACAAACTGCCGCAGCAGCAGTAAGTTTGGCGTGATCAGGCCATTGCGGCCTGATCAAGAAACCCCGACACGCCAAGTGTCGGGGTTTTTTTTGGCTTGCCAATTACCTGGCACAAAGTTGATGTCAAAATGATATTAACTGTTGTGTCAACTAAGATTTATCCAGCACGGCAAGCGGTACAACGCCTAGGCTTTGAGATGGTCGACGATCTCATCCTTGGTCAGCAGCCGTTTCTTGCGCAGTTCCGTCACCTGATCGTCTGTGGCGCTGCCGCTTTCTGCCTCGACTACTTGGGCGTCGATCGCGTTGTACTTCTCGTGCAACGTACTGAGCCGCGGGTCGGTTTTCTTTTTTTCGTCGAAGGCTTCCCTGGTCAGATTCAGGTCTGCAAGCAAATCGTGTTTGACCGGCATCTCTTCACCTCTGCTGATAGGTTGGTGGGCATGAACCTTCAGGATAGACGCGTTTGCCGCCCCCCGCAGATGGGGTAGTCTGTCGAATCATTTACCCCGACGGACGCCCGAGTCATGCCCCATCTGCACCTGGAATACAGCGCCAACCTGCGCGAGCTTGAAGTCGACAAGGTTCTGCTGCGCCTGAATCACGCGCTGGTCGGCAGTGGTCAGTTCGCCCAGGAACTGGATATCAAGAGTCGCGCGCGCGCCTTCGAACATTTTCGTGTGGGCGTGGCCCCGGTCGAGCGGGCATTTGTCTGTGTGCGGCTGTCGCTGCTCAGCGGCCGCTCCCCGGAGGTCAAGAAGCAGCTCTCGGGCAGCCTGCTCGAGGTGCTCAAGGATGCGGTGGTCGAGGTGAGCGGTCGCGAGCTTCAGTTGAGTGTCGAGCTGGTCGACATGGACCGCGACAGCTACGCCAAGGTGCTGTTGCCCGCCTGACCGCTGTTCGGGGGCAGGGCGACAAGGCCCTGTTCCTGAATAAAGGCTGAACAAGAAGTGTTCTGCCCTTCGTTCAATAAAGTGCAATTATTTGTTGGCGTCTTTTTCACGAAAAATTGATGGCACCCTGCCTACAGTCCGCCTTGTTTTTAATTGATGTTGCAATGACATCGTCCCGGACTTTCAAGAAGCGAAGCGCCATGTTCAAGTTAAAACCCCTGCGTGCCGAATGGGTAACGTTGATCGCCAGCCTGTACCTGTTGATCGGTTTCAACGCGGTGCTGTGGCAGCATGTTTTCAGTATCGTGCCGGGGGATGCCCCGGGCCTGGTGCTGCGCCTGGCGTTTGCCGTGCTGGTGTTCTGCGCGTTCAACCTGGTGCTGACCCTGGTGGCCTTCCGGCCCGTGCTCAAGCCGGTGCTGACGGGGTTGTTCCTTGTCAGCGCGGGGGTGGCCTACTTCATGAACCGCTACGGCGTGCTGATCGATGTGGGCATGTTGCGCAATACCATGGAAACCAATGCTACCGAAGTGCGTGATCTGCTCTCGTTCACGTTGGCCGGCTATATCCTGTTACTGGGCGTAGTGCCGAGTATTCTTTTATATAAAACCCCGATTCTTTATCGCACCTTCCCCCGCGAGTTGTTGAGCAAGTTGGTGGTCGGTACGGCCAGCGCAACAGTACTGGGCGCGGTGGCATTGCTCAATTACCAGGGGCTTTCCTCGTTGTTTCGCAATCACCATGAACTGCACCTGATGGTCGTGCCCAGCAACTATGTCGGCGCCGCAGTAGCCTATGTCAGCGAGCAGCTAGGCAGCGCGCATGTACCGTTGCGCCGCATTGGCGAAGATGCCGTGCGCCCGCTGGCGGTAACGCCCCAGGCCCGCAAGTCGTTGACCGTGCTGGTGGTGGGCGAGAGCGCCCGCGCTCAGAACTTCGGCCTGCTCGGTTACGACCGCGATACCACGCCTCAGCTGAGCAAGGAGGCGGGGCTGGTGGCCTTCAGCGACGTGCATTCGTGCGGCACCGAAACGGCGGTGTCGGTACCCTGCATGTTCTCCACCTTCACCCGCAAGCAGTATGACGCCAGCAAGGCTAGGAACCAGGAGGGCCTGCTCGACGTGCTGCAGCGTGCCGGCATCGCGGTGCACTGGCGCGACAACCAGTCCGGCTGCAAGGGCACCTGCGATCGCGTGGCGTTCGAGGATGTCAGCAACCTCAAGGACCCGGCCCTGTGCGCCGACAGCGAATGCCACGACGAAATCCTGTTGAAGGGGCTGGAGGCGATGCTAGACAACCTGCAGCAGGACACCGTGCTGGTACTGCACCAGATGGGTAGCCACGGGCCGGAGTACTTCAAGCGCTACCCCAAGGCCTACGAGCGTTTCACCCCGGTGTGCCGCAGCAATGCCCTGGACAAGTGCGACCGCCAGAGCATCATCAATGGCTACGACAACACCCTGGTGTACACCGACCACGTGCTGGCCACGCTGATCGACGTCTTGCGCAGTCGCCAGGACAAGGTCGATACCGCCATGCTGTACCTGTCCGACCATGGCGAGTCGCTGGGTGAGTACAACCTGTTCCTGCACGGCACGCCCTACATGCTCGCTCCCGAGCAGCAGAAGCACATACCGATGCTGGCGTGGTTTTCCGATGGCTATCGCAAGGACTACGCCGTCGATACCGACTGCCTGCAGCGCTCGCGCAACCAGCCGCTGAGCCAGGACAACCTGTTCCATTCGATGCTCGGCCTGCTGCGGGTGCACACCTCGGTGTACGACCCGCAACTGGACATGTTCGCCAGTTGCCGTCCGGTGGTCGCTACACACTGACCGCGTGCGCAGGCTGGCGAGGGAACGGCGGTCGAGCGGTTTCCCGGCGGTGGCCTGCGCCGTATATACTGCGCGCCATTGTTCGTGGGAGAGCCTTGTGGCCATCGATATTCACTGGATTTGCGACGACCGCAGCCTGGCCGAGCACTGCCGACAGTGGCGGCAGTTGCCTTATGTAGCGCTTGATACCGAATTCATGCGGGTTGACACGTTTTACCCCATCGCCGGTTTGATCCAGGTCGGCGACGGGCAGCGTGCCTTTCTGATCGATCCGTTGCTGATCGGCGACTGGCAGCCGCTGGCCGAGCTGCTCGAAGACAGCGCCGTGACCAAGGTGCTGCATGCCTGCAGCGAAGATCTCGAAGTGCTGATGCGCCTGACCGGCAGCCTGCCGGCGCCGCTGTTCGACACCCAACTGGCCGCCGGCTACCTGAATCTCGGGTTCTCCATGGGCTATTCGCGACTGGTGCAGGAAGTACTCGGCATCGAGCTGCCCAAGGGCGAGACCCGTTCGGACTGGCTGCAGCGCCCGCTGTCGGAAACCCAGGTCAGCTACGCCGCCGAAGATGCCGTGCACCTGGCCGAAGTCTACGAGCGCCTGCGCCCGCAGCTGTCCGAAGACAAGAATGCCTGGGTGCTGGAAGACGGCGCCGAGCTGGTGGCCCAACTGCGCCGCGAAACCGACCCCTACGAGCTGTACCGTGATGCCAAGCTGGCCTGGAAGCTGTCGCGTGCGCAACTGGCGGTACTGCGCGAGCTGTGCGCCTGGCGCGAACGCGAGGCGCGTGCGCGCAACCTGCCGCGCAACCGGGTGCTGCGCGAGCAATCGCTGTGGCCTCTGGCCCGTACCCAGCCCGACAATCTGTCGGCCCTGGCCAAGATCGAAGACATGCACCCGCGCACCATTCGCCAGGATGGCGAGTTCCTGCTCGAGCTGATAAAGAAGGCCGCCAGCGTGCCGCCCAGCGAGTGGCCGCCGGCCCTGCCCGAGCCCTTGCCGATCGAGGCTTCGGCGCTGCTCAAGCAGCTGCGTGCCATCGGTCAGGCCGAAGGCGAGCGCCTGGGCATCGCGCCCGAACTGATGCTGCGCAAGAAAACCCTCGAGGCGCTGCTCAAGAGCGGCTACCCCAACGGGCCCTATCAACTGCCTGATTCGTTGCGCGGCTGGCGCCGCGAGCGGATGGGCCAGGCGCTGCTCGATTGCCTGGCCGGCACCGGAGACCAGCCATGAAACGTATCTGCTCGATCTACAAGAGCCCGCGCAAGAATGAAATGTACCTCTACGTGCTCAAGGCCGATGGCCTGGAGCGCGTGCCCGAGGGGCTGCTGCCGGCCTTTGGCAAGCCGGTGCATGCCTTCGACCTGGTGTTGACCCCCGAACGCCAACTGGCCCGCGAAGACATCACCCAGGTGCTGGCCAATCTGGAGAAGCAGGGCTACCACCTGCAGATGCCGCCACTTGAAGACGAGTACATCGAGCATCTTCCCGAAGAGCTGTTGCGGCGCAACGATCCGGTCTGAGCTTTTTTCTGTCTTGCATGGCGCGGCCCGCGCAGTGAGCGGGCCAGCGCCGTGGTTTATGCCAAGGTTATCCAAAACATGCGCGTTCTGATCGTTGAACAGGATCATGCCCTTTACGCTCGCCTGCTGCGCGAGATGGCACCGGACCTCGAGGTAGTGACCAGCGGCGACTCTGCCGAACTGTCGAAGCTGGCAGCAGAGTGCCCGGTGTGGCTCGGCCAGCCCGATCTGCTGGCCACCCTGCTGCGTCAGGGCCACGGCCCTGCCTGGGTGCAGTCGACCTGGGCCGGCATCACCCCGCTGCTGGTCGACGGCTTGCCGCGTGGCTATCGCCTGACGCGGGCGGTGGGCATCTTTGGCCAGGTGATGGCCGAGTACGTGCTCACCTACATGCTCGGCCATGAGCGCGAGGTGCTCGCGCGCGTGCTCAGCCAGGTGGAACGCAAGTGGGACGGGCGCCTGGGGCGCAGCCTGGAAGGGCGGCGCGTGCTGATCGTGGGCACCGGTGACATCGGCCAGCAGGTTGCCGAGTTCCTGCTGCCCTTCGGTGTCACCTTGTATGGCGTGGCCAGCCAGGCCCGCGTACAGGCGCCGTTTGTCGAGGTGGCCGGCCTGGATGAGCTGGGGCGGTTGGTGGGCGAGGTGGATTATGTGGTCAACCTGCTGCCCGACACGCCTGCCACGCACGACCTGTACAACGCCGCGCTGTTCGCCAGGTTCAACCCCCAGGCGCTGTTCATCAATGCCGGGCGTGGGGTGTCGGTGGTCGATGCCGACCTGGTCGAGGCGCTGAAGCTGGGGCACCTGGCGGGCGCGGTGATCGATGTATGCCGCCAGGAGCCGCTGCCGCAGCGTCATCCGTTCTGGACCGCCTGGGGCCTGCTGCTGACCGGGCACAGCTCGGCGCCGACTTCGCCGACGGCGATGGTGCGTTTGTTCGTGGAGAATCTGCGGGCATACGAGGCGGGGCAGGCGTTGCGTGGCGAGGTGGATTTCGAGCGGGGCTACTGACTGAAACCGCGTCGCAGCCGTCGTTGGCAAGGCCGGCGCCTACAGGAGATCCTTTAGGCGCCGGCCTTGCCGGCGAACGGGGCGCCGCGAACTTCAGCCCTACAGGCTGAAATCACCCTCGGCCGCCAGCTCGCTCAACGGCTTGCGCGGGCTTGGCACTTCACGGGCCTGCAGGTACTCGGCCAGGCTGGCCTTGTCGCCCAGCTTGCCGATGGCGACCATCGCATGCAGTTCATAGCCGTCCGGAATCTTCAGCTCCTTGCGCGCCAGCACTTGGTCGAACCCGGCCATGCCGTGGGTATGCCAGCCACTGATGCTGGCCTGCAACGCCAGGTGGCCCCAGGCCGAGCCGGTGTCGAAGGTGTGCCACAGCGCCGGGGTTTCTTCGCTGGCGCCTGGGGCGGTAAAGGTGGTCTTGGAAATCACCAGCACCAGCGCCGAGGCGTGCTGGGCCCAGCTGCGGTTGAATTCGTTGAGCAGGCCCAGGAAGCGCTCCCAGTTCGGCGTGTCACGGCGCGCGAACAGAAAGCGCCATGGCTGCGAGTTGTAAGCCGAGGGGGCCCAGCGCGCCGCTTCGAAGAAGCTCAGCAGGGTGTCTTCGGCAATCGGTTCGGCGGTAAACGCCCGGGGCGACCAGCGCTGGATGAACTGCTCGGCAATGGCATAGTCGGCAACGCGAGGGTTGGCACTCATGGAGGGGTTCCTGACGGGGTGGGAAAACACACAGCCTGTCAAACTACTGCGTGGCGCCAGCCCTGACAAGCGGTCTGGCAAAGCCCGGCCACACGCCCTAGACTGGCGCCGCCACGCGCGCGCACTTGAATTGAAACAGGACAAAACGCACCATGCCTGCCACCCAACCCTTCTGGATCAGCAAGCCCCTCGATCAGCTCGATCGCCAGGAGTGGGAGTCGCTGTGCGATGGGTGCGGCCTGTGCTGCCTGCAAAAGCTCGAGGACGAAGACGACAACAGCGTCTACTACACCAGCATTGCCTGCAAGCTGCTCGACCTCAAGACCTGCCAGTGCAGCGATTACCCCAACCGCTTTGCCTCGGTACCCGACTGCATCCAGCTCACCCCGGGCAAGGCCGACCAGTTCAAGTGGCTGCCGCCCACCTGTGGCTATCGGTTGGTCAGCGAGGGCAAGGACCTGCCCAGCTGGCATCACCTGGTCAGTGGCGATCGTGAGCAGGTGCACAAGCAACGCATTTCGTGGTCTGGCCGCATGCTCAGTGAAGACAGCGTGGCCGAAGACGATTGGGAAGACTATCTGATTTTCCGCGCCGGCTGAGGCTGCGGCGCAAGGGGATGTGAATGGAGATACGTCGCTGTTTGCTGGGGGCTGCGCTTTTGCTGGCGAGCCATGGCGCTTGGGCGAAGAAGGTCGACCTGGATTACCACGTGCGCCTGTTGCCCCAGAGCGGGCAGGCCGAGGTGCGCCTGACCCTGGCCGACGGCGCAGCGGTGCGCAGCCTGGATTTCGACCTGGGCAAGGAAGCCGTCTACAGCGATTTCAAGGCCGATGGCGCCTGGCAGTTGCAGGCCGGAGCACGCCGTGGCCTGTGGCAGCCGGGGGCGGGAGTGTCCAGCCTGAGCTACCGGGTACAGCTTAACCATGCCCTGAAGAACGCCGGCTACGACAGCCGCATCACTGCGCAATGGGCCTTGTTCCGGGGCGATGACCTGGTGCCTGCCGCACGCCTCGACCAGCAGGACGGCACCGAGCTGGTCGCGCGTCTGGTGTTCGAGTTGCCGGGCGACTGGAAGAGTGTCGAAACGCCCTGGCCGCGGATTGGCAAGCAGCGTTTCCGCATCGACAACCCTTCGCGCTTGTTCGACCGGCCTACCGGCTGGATGCTCGCCGGCAACCTGGGCAGCCGGCGCACCCGTCTGGGCGAGACCGAGGTCACCGTCGCCGGGCCCCAGGGCCAGGGCCTGCGGCGCATGGACACCCTGACCCTGCTGACGTTCGTGTGGCCACAGCTGCAGAGCGTGTTCCCGCGCAACCCGCCCAAGCTGCTGCTGGTGGGCGCCCGCGACCAGTTGTGGCGCGGCACCCGGGCCGGCTACCACTCGATCTACCTCAACAGCAATCGCCCATTGGTCAACGAGAACGGCAGCAGCCCGTTGTTGCGCGAACTGGTGCGGGTGTTCGCCCAGGTCAACGACCAGGAGCGCAGTGACTGGATTGGCGAGGGGCTGGCCGAGTACTACGGCATCGAACTGCTGCGCCGTGCCGGCGGCATCACCGACGACCGCTACCAGGCGGTTCAGGCCCGGCTGGCCAGGCAAGGTGAAAAGGTCACCACGCTGCGCGGCGAGCAGATCACCGATGCGGGGGTGGCCCGTGCGGTGTTGCTGCTGCAGGCGCTGGACCGCGAGATCCGCCTGCACACGCATAACCAGCGTTCGCTGGACGACGTGACCCAGGGCCTGATGCGCCTCAACAGCGTCAGCACCGCGGAGTTCATCCAGCTCAGTGAAAACGTGCTGGGACGTGGCTCCGAGGTGCTGGACACCAAGCTGTTGCGTTAGGCCTTGGGGCTTTTGAGCGAGTCGTTGCCGGTGACCGTGGCGCTGTGGGTGGCCGCTTGCGCATTGGCCTTCAGCACGCTGAGCTCTTCACCGGTGCGTTCGATCTTGCTGCGGATCTGATCCAGGTCGCGGCGCCCGCGCTCGATCAGGCTCTTGGCCGAACTGTGTCCGGTGATGCCCCGGGCCAGCGCCACGCCGCCGATGGCGATCTGGATCAGGCCGAAGAAACCGCCGCGACGCAGCCCCTTGCCGACCATCACCACACCCGTGGCCAGGGAGCCAGCGCGCTCCCAGCCTTGCACGTTGTGTTCGGTCTTGCTCTGAAACGGTGTGGCCAGGGTCAGGGTCTTGTTCTGGGACATGGTCGTACTCCTGTGGGGGCATGGATAGTCAGCAGACCGCCAGGGCCGCCAGGACGTTCCCGCGGATTACTTGAATTTGGGCCCGGAGCGGGTGTTCAGGCCCTTGGCCATGCGGTCGTAGAGCACCACGTTGACGGTGGCAGCGAGGTTCATGCAGCCATTGGTCGGGATGTAGATGGTCTCTTCGCACCAGGCGCGTACGTCGGCATCCAGCGAGCCGTCTTCAGGGCCGAAGATGTAGATCGCGCGGTCGGGGTGGGTGTATTCGGGCAGCGGGCGGGCGCCCTCGACCAGTTCGACGGCAACCGGTGTGCAGCCCAGCGGGATGATCTTTTGCAGGTCGTCGATGCCGATCAGCGGGATGTCATAGTGCACCCGCTTGGTGTCGGTGACGAAGTCGCGGGCGCGCTCGTAGCGCTTGCCGGTGTAGAACACCGAGTTCACGCCATAGCAACCCGCCGCACGCATCACCGAACCGACGTTCTCCGCTGATTTGGGGTTGAACAGACCAATGCAGCTGTACCGTTTGTTCGCCACGTGCCGGGGCCCTTGAGAAAAAAGACGCGATTATACGGGCTTGCCGGCACGGGTGGGGCGCAGGGTCAGTCTTTCTTGAGCAGCCCGGCCAGCCCGGCGAATGGGTTATGGGTGGCCTTGGCGATGCTTGGGCTGGCGGTGGAGCCTTCGCTGAAGTACTGCTGGTCGGTGTAGCGCGAGTGCTCGTTGTCGTGGCAGTACAGGCACAGCAGTTCCCAGTTCGAACCGTCCTGGGGGTTGTTGTCGTGGTTGTGGTCGCGGTGGTGCACGGTCAGTTCGCTCAGGCGCTTGCCGGCGAATTCGCGGGCGCAGCGGCCGCACACGTGGGGGTACATGCGCAGGGCCTTGTCGCGGTAGCCCATTTCCTTGTCGCGCTTGGCATCGGCGAGGATGCGGTCCAGCCGCGCGGTGGCGGCGGCGGAAGAGGTTGCCGAACTCATGGTTGTACCTTTCTCGGGCTTGTTACGGTTATGCCGTGAAGTTTAGCGCCATGACGGGCATTTCGGACAGGCAAACCGCAGCGCTTGCGCGTAGCCTGTAGGCAGCACTCTCCAGGAGCCCGCCCCATGCGCCATGCGAGCATTGCCCTGCTGTTGATTGCCTGGCTCGGCCAGGCCCAGGCTGCGGACCTGCAGCCACGCACCCTCGCACCGGTACCGGGTGCACCGGGTACGCCCACGCCCACCCCTTACCCGCAGGTGGCCCCGTCGACCATCCCTCGTGCAGGTCAGGGCTCGTCGGGTGCGCCGCTGTTGCCGCCGATTCCCTTGCCCAGCCCGCCGAAGGACCAGCCGCTGCCAGGGCTTGCGCCGGATGCCGGCAAGGACAAACCGCGCGAGGGCTAGACCTGCTGCGAGAGACGCTGGCCGTCGAGCATGCGCAGGCGACGCGACAGTGCCACGGCCAGGGCGCGGATGATCTTGGCGGCCACCTTGGGCGTTTCGTTGAGCATTTTTTCTAGTGAGTCCTTGCCCAGGTTGAGCAGTTGACAGTCGCTGGCGGCCACGCAGCTGGCCGATCGGCGTTCGCCGTCCAGCACCGCCATCTCGCCAAAGGCGCGGCCCTTGCGCAGGGTGGCGATCTCCACCTGATGCTCGTCGGGGTCGGTCTTGCGTACCGATACCTGGCCCGAGTGGATGATGCACATGAAGGTGCCGGCATCGCCTTCGTGGAAGATTTCCTCGCCCTGGGCGATGGTGCTGATGCTGAAGTAGCCGGCAGCGGTCTGAAAGTCAGGCGGCAGCAGTTGGTCGAACAGGCCGCAGTCCATGAGCATGTCGCGAATTTCGTTGTTCAGGGAGGTCGGGTCGGGCATCGCGGTTGGTCTTTTTCTTGGAGGTTTGTGGTGTCTGGTTTTCGCCGTCAAGGCCGGCTCCTGCAATGGCCAGTGCATAGCTTGCAGGAGCCGGCCTTGCCGGCGAATTGCTGATTCAGACAACAGAAATCCTGAATTACACCAGGCCCAGCACTTTAAATACGAACGCGTACTCCAGTGCCACGTCCTTGAGCCCCTGGTAGCGCCCGCTCATGCCGCCATGTCCGGCGCCCAGCTCGGTCTTGAGCAGCAGCAGGTTGTCATCGGTCTTGTGCACGCGCAGCTTGGCCACCCACTTGGCCGCCTCCCAGTACTGCACGCGGCTGTCGTTGTAACCGGCCACCACCAGCAGGGCAGGGTAGGCCTGGGCCTTCACGTTCTCGTAGGGCGCATACGCCTTGATGCGCGCGTGCACCTCGGGCTCCTGCGGGTTGCCCCACTCGTCATACTCGGTGACGGTCAGGGGCAGATCGGGGTCGAGCATGGTGTTGAGCACGTCGACGAACGGCACCTCGGCAATCGCCGCCTTGAACAGCTCGGGACGCTGGTTGAGCACCGCGCCGATCAGCAGCCCGCCGGCACTGCCGCCACTGATCGCCAGGTGCTCGGCATCGGTCACGCCGGTGGCGATCAGGTGTTCGGCGCAGGCGATGAAGTCGCTGAAGGTGTTGGGCTTGTGCTCCTGCTTGCCGGCCCGGTACCAGGCCTCGCCCAGTTCGCCGCCGCCGCGCACGTGGGCAATGGCGAAGGCCACGCCGCGCTCCAGCAGGCTCAGGCGCGCATGGGAAAACCACGGGTCCAGGCTTTCGCCGTAGGCACCGTAGCCGTACAGGTACAGCGGCACCGGCTTGCCGAGGTCCTCACGGCGCTGAACCAGGCTGATCGGTACCTGCGTGCCGTCGCCGGCGGTGGCCCACAGGCGCTGGCTGACGTAGGCGTCGGGGTCGAACGGGCCGAGCACCGGGGTCTGCTTGAGCACCTGCTGCTGACCATCGGCAAGCGTCAGCTGGCGTACCTGCGCAGGGCGGTTCAGCGCCTCGTAGCGCAGACGGATGCGTGGGCTGTCGAACTCCAGGCTGTCCTGCACGTACAGGCTGTAGGCTGCATCCGGCAGTTCGACGCGGTAGGCGGGCAGGCCGTGGGGGCGCACCTCGATGATCGGCAGGCCGCCCTCGCGCAGGCTCAGGGTCAGGGCGCTGGCGTTCAGGGTCAGCCCCTCGAGCATCACGGTGTCGCGGTGCGGCACCAGTACCTGCCACTGCTCGTGGGTTGGCAGGGTGTCGGCCGGGCCGTGGAACAGGGCGAAATTGATGCCTTGCTGGTTGCTGCGGATGAACCAGTGCCAGTGGCCGTTTAACTGGCCATGGTCAGGGTAGTACTCATGGCCTTCGACCCGTGGTGCCAGGCAGGTGAACGCCTGTTCCGGGGTGTGCGCATCCAGTACCCAGGCCTCGCTGGTGGTCTTGCTGTTGAGCAGCAGGATCAGCTGGCGCTCGGAGCTGGCGCGGTAGCAGTGCAGGAAGAAGCGACCGTCGGCCTCCTCGAACACCTGCACCGCCCCTTGGGTGCCCAGGCGATGACGCATCAGCCGGTGCGGGCGGTGGGTGTCGTCCAGTTCGGCGAAGAACAGCGTCTGGCTGTCGTTGGCCCAGGTCATGCTGCCGTCGCAGTCTTCGAACGGCAGCTGCTCGACCGCGCCGCTGGCAAGGTCCTTGACGTACAGGGTGTAGACCTCGTCGCCGCTGGTATCCAGGCTGTAGGCCAGGCGCTGGTGGTCGGGGCTGATGTTGAAGGCGCCCAGGCTGAGGAAGCCGCCGGCGGCCAGCAGGTTGGGGTCCAGCAGCAGCTCTTCGCGGCTTTCATCGACCGTCGGCGAATCGTCGGCCGGGCGTGGGCAGCGGTAATGACGCGGGTACTCGTCGCCGGCGGTGGTGCGGGTGTAGTAAAGGTAGGGGCCCCAGGGCGAGGCCAGCGACAAGTCGGTTTCGAGAATGCGGCCACGGATCTCTTCGAACAGCTGCTCGCGCAACCCGGCCTGGTCGGCCAGTTGCGCCTCCTGATAGGCGTTTTCCGCGTTCAGGTAGGCCAGCACCTCGGGGGTGTCCCGGGCCTGCAACCAGGCATAGGGATCGGTGCCGGCATCCTGGCGGGCGATCGGGGCTTGGGGGGCGTTGGCAGCTGCGGACATGCGGGGTTCTCTTTGCTGGGGCGCGCCTGCGCGCTGAAAAGTCGTTATCATAAGCATCTATTTGCCTAGCTTGCCACGGACGCCATGACCGAGAACGATTATCTGCTCGCCTGGGGACTCTATGCCCTGGCCGCCCTGGGTTGCCTGCTGGTGGGCTTTCGCCTGACCGCGTGGATGTGGCGCTGGTTGCGCGAGCCGCTGCGGGTGATCATGGCAGTGCTGCTGCTGACCCCGACCATCATCGACCCGGTGAAGGAGAAGTTCGCCCCGGCCATCGCCATCACTGCCCTGGACCTGGCCTTCAAGGTCGGCAACAACGTGCTGCGCGCCGCGTCCGACCTGGCCATGTACGGCATGATCGCGTTCATCCTGTATGGCGTGTTCGTGCTGCTGCGCTGGCCGCTGGAGCGCCGTGCCAAGGCCCGCCGCGCCGCTGCCGAAGCCGCCGCCAGGCGCGATGCCGACGAGCCGCTGGACGACCAGCCGTTCGCCGCCGACAGCCGTGACCGCTACCGCAGCGAACCCCCTGAAGCACCCGCCGGCGGCAGCCGCGAGCGCCTCGAACCGCGTTTGTAAGATCCGCCCTGGAGCGACCCCTGCATGTGTGAATTACTGGGCATGAGCGCCAATGTCCCTACCGATATCGTGTTCAGCTTCACCGGGCTGATGCAGCGTGGCGGACGTACCGGGCCGCACCGTGACGGCTGGGGCATCGGCTTCTATGAAGGCCGTGGCCTGCGCCTGTTCCAGGACCCGGCGGCCAGCTGCGAGTCGGAAGTCGCCAACCTGGTGCAGCGTTATCCGATCAAGAGCGAGGTGGTCATCGGCCACATTCGCCAGGCCAACGTGGGCAAGGTGTGCCTGTCCAACACCCACCCGTTCGTGCGCGAACTGTGGGGGCGCAACTGGTGCTTCGCACACAACGGCCAGCTGGGCGACTTCCAGGGGCAACGCACCTTCTACCGCCCGGTTGGCGATACCGACAGCGAGGCCGCCTTCTGCGACCTGCTCAACCGCATCCGCGAGGCATTCCCCGAACCGGTCGAGGTCGAGGAGCTGATCCCGGTGCTGGTGCAGGCCTGCGCCGAGTTCCGTGGCAAGGGCGTGTTCAACTGCCTGCTCAGCGATGGCGACTGGCTGTTCTGCTTCTGTTCGACCAAGCTGGTACACATCACCCGGCGCGCACCGTTCGGCCCGGCGCGGCTCAAGGACGTGGACATGATCGTCGACTTCCAGGCCGAGACCACGCCCAACGATGTGGTCACCGTCATTGCCACCGAGGCCTTGACCGAGGACGAGATCTGGCGCCGCTACGAGCCTGGCCAGTGGGGCCTGTGGCGGCGCGGTGAATGCATTGCCCAGGGTCAGGCCAGCTAAGGATCAGCCTTCATGTTCAGAAGTTACCTGCGTTTGCTGTTGTTTACCTTCGGCCTGCTGGTCGGTGTGCAGATCCCCGGGCTGATCAACGATTACACCCAGCGGGTCGAGGCGCACCTGCTCGAATCGCGCGAGGGCCTCAAGGGCTTCAATCAGACCGCGCAGCGCTTTTTCAATGGCGACCTGCAGGCGCTGGTACGTCACTACCGTGCCAGCGACGACCCGGTGTTCAACAGCGATGCCGACAGCATCGACAGCCTGGTGGCGCGCAATCGCCTGCTCGAAGAAGAGTGGCAGACCCTGCAGCGCCCGTGGCTGGTACGCACCTGGCACGTACTGGTGGCGGCCGACCCGGCCTTGCGCGAGGAAACCCTCAAGGGCTACAGCTACCAGATCCTGCTGGCGCCCGAGGCGATGGCCTGGGGCCTGGCCAGCGCCATGCTACTGGCACTGGTGATCGAGAGCCTGCTGATGCTGATCGGCTGGGCGATCCTCGGCGGTCGGCGCAAGCCGGTGGAGCCGAGCTGGCGCTAGACGGCCTCCGGGCCGCCCCCCCACCCGACACAGGAGCAACGCGCGTGAGCCGCCTGCTACTCAATTGCGACATGGGTGAAAGTTTCGGCAGCTGGAGCATGGGGCTGGATGCCGAAGTGATGCCCTTTATCGATTGCGCCAACATCGCCTGCGGTTTTCATGCTGGCGACCCGGGCATCATGCGCGCCACCGTGGCGCTGGCCGTGGCCGGGGGCGTGCTGGTGGGGGCGCACCCGGCGTACCAGGACCTGGCCGGTTTCGGGCGCCGCTCGATGGCCTGCAGCAATGAAGAGATTCGCGACCTGCTGCATTACCAGATCGGCGCGCTGGACGGTATCTGCCGTACCCAGAAGACCCAGGTGGCCTACGTCAAACCCCACGGCGCGCTGTACAACGACATGATGGCCGAGCCGGGCAAGCTGCGTGCGGTGATCGAGGCGGTGGCCGCCTACGACCGCAGCCTGCCGCTGATGCTGATGGCCACGGCCGACAATCGCGCGGCCCAGGCACTGGGTGACGAATATGGCGTCACGTTGTGGTTCGAGGCCTTTGCCGACCGTGCCTACGACCCCGCCGGACGCCTGCTGTCGCGGCGCCTGCCCGGTGCCGTGCACCACGACCCGGCCCTGATCGTCGAGCAGGCCCTGCGCCTGGCACGGGGCGAACCGCTGGTTGCCAGTGATGGCAGCGCAGTGCGCCTGCAGGCCCATACGCTGTGTGTGCATGGCGACAATGCCAGCTCGGTGGCTGCGGTGCGGCAGATTCGTCAGGCTCTCGATGCGCAGGCGGCGCCATGAAGTGGCGCGTCGAGGTGGTTGCTGTCGATTGCCTGATGGTGCGCCTGTTCGATGCGATCGATGAGTCCAACATGCCCTGGATGCTCGCTGCCACCCAGCGTCTGCGTGCAGCCTTTGCGGCGCAGCTGATCGATCTGGTGCCGTCGTACACCACCGTGATGGTGCATTTCGACCTGTCGCCCACCCAGGCCCGCGAGCGTATCGCGCAGGCGCTCGAAGGTCTTCGCCCCGACGAGGGCGGGGCAGGGCAGCGCCACGACATTGCGGTGTGGTACGACCCCAGCGTCGGGCCCGAGCTGGCCTTGCTGGCGCAGCGCAGCGGCGATTCCGTGGGGGGGGTGATCCGCCGCCACAGCGCGCGTGAGTACCAGGTGTTCGCCCTGGGCTTCGCCCCGGGTTTCGCGTTCATGGGGCTGGTCGAGGAGGCGCTGGCCGCGCCGCGCCTGGCCACCCCGCGCAAGCGCGTGGCAGCCGGCAGTGTGGGCATCGCCGAGCGCCAGACGGCGGCCTACCCGGCGGTGTCGCCCGGGGGCTGGAACCTGATCGGGCGTACCCCCAGCCGCCTGTTCGATCGCCAGCGTGAGGGCTACAGCCTGCTGCAGCCGGGCGACCGGGTGCGCTTCGTGGCGGTGGAGCGTGCCGAATTCCTTGCACTCGGCGGCGACGACACGCCCCTGCAGGTGTCGCCGTGAGCCGCTTGCTGATCGAGGCCAGCACGCCGCTGTGCCTGTTGCAGGATGCCGGGCGCTTTGGCGTGCGCCACCTGGGCGTGACCCAGGGCGGTGGTCTGGACTGGGTATCGATGCGCTGGGCCAACTGGCTGCTGGGCAATGCACCGCAGGCGGCGGTGGTGGAAATCACCCTGGGCGGGCTGACGCTGGTGGCCGAGCAGGCGTGCTGCCTGGCACTGGCCGGTGCTGACCTGGGCGCACGGCTCGACGACCAGCCGCTGGCGCCGTGGCGCAGTTTCGTGATGGACAAGGGGCAGCGCCTGCAGTTCACCCAGCCGCTGCAGGGTGTGCGGGCCTACCTGGCGGCGCCAGGGGGATTCGCTGCGCCGCAGGTGCTGGGCAGTTGCGCTACGGTGGTGCGCGAGGAGCTGGGCGGGCTGACGGGACTGGGCAGGGCATTGGCCCGAGGCGAGTGCCTGGGCTACGCCGGCAACGCGCCGGGTGTGCGTGAGGTGCCCGAAGGGCTTCGACCCGTGCCTGGTACCTGCACCGTGCTGGACCTGGTGATGGGGGCGCAGATCGGCGAGTTTGCCGGGCAGAGCCTGTTCGATGCCTTCAACCGCGACTGGACCCTGGACACCCGCGCCGACCGCATGGGCATGCGCCTGCTGGGCCCGGCGTTGCAGTATCAGGGGCAGCCGATGATCTCGGAGGGGATACCGCTGGGCGCGGTGCAGGTACCGCCGGATGGGCAGCCGATCGTGTTGCTCAATGATCGGCAGACGATTGGCGGCTATCCGCGATTGGGGGCGCTGACCCCGCTGGCGCTGGCCGGCCTGGCGCAGTTGCTGCCGGGGCGTGTGGTGCGGTTGCGGGCCGTGGTGCAGGAGATGGCATGGCGAGAGCAGCAGGTTTATCTGCAGAGGTTTGCCGACTGACAGGGCCTCTTCGCCGGCAAGGCCGGCGAAGGGTTCACCGCTACTTGGAGAGAAACCGCATCCCTTCCTCCAGCCCGCGCAAGGTCAGCGGGAACATCCGGTCCTCGACCAGCTCGCGCACGATGTTGGTCGAAGCGGTATAGCCCCAGGTGTCCTTGGGGTAGGGGTTTATCCAGATCAGCTTCTTGTACTTCTCCATGAAGCGGCGCATCCACACATACCCGGCTTCCTCGTTCCAGTGCTCCACGCTGCCACCGGGCTGGGTGATCTCGTAGGGCGCCATGGCCGCATCGCCCACGAACACCACCTTGTAGTCGGCGCCGTACTTGTGCAGCAGGTCCATGGTCGAGGTGCGCTCGGAGGTGCGGCGCAGGTTGTTCTTCCACACCGACTCGTACACGAAGTTGTGGAAGTAGTAGTACTCCAGGTGCTTGAACTCGGTCTTGCAGGCCGAAAACAGCTCTTCGCAGATCTTCACGTGGGCGTCCATCGAACCGCCGATGTCGAACAGCAGCAGCAACTTCACGCTGTTGCGCCGCTCCGGACGCATCTGGATGTTGAGCAGCCCGGCATCGCGCGCGGTGTGGTCGATGGTGCCGTCGATATCCAGCTCTTCGGCCGCGCCCTGACGGGCGAACTTGCGCAGCCGGCGCAAGGCCAGCTTGATGTTGCGCGTGCCCAGTTCCACCCCGTCGTCAAGGTTCTTGTACTCGCGCTGGTCCCATACCTTGACCGCCTTGCCCTGGCGCTTGCCGGCATCGCCCACGCGAATGCCCTCGGGGTTGAAGCCGCCCGAGCCGAACGGGCTGGTACCGCCGGTGCCGATCCATTTGTTGCCGCCGGCATGGCGTTCCTTCTGTTCTTCCAGGCGTTTCTTGAACGCTTCGATCAGCTTGTCCAGACCGCCCAGGGACTGGATCTGCGCACGCTCTTCATCCGTCAGGGAACGCTCGAATTCCTTGCGCAGCCAGTCTTCGGGGATCAGCGCCTCCAGGTGGTGGTCGAGGTTTTCAAGGCCCTTGAAGTAGGCCGAGAAGGCCCGGTCGAACTTGTCGAAGTGGCGCTCGTCCTTGACCAGGATGGCGCGCGCCAAATAGTAGAACTCGTCCATGTCGGCGAAGATCACCCGCTGCTTCAAGGCATTGAGCAGGTCGAGCAACTCGCGTACCGACACCGGCACCTTGGCCGCGCGCATTTCATTGAACAGGTTCAGCAGCATGGCAATGACCCCGTTGGCTCAGCGGTTGCCGCGCCGGCTCATGAACGCCAGGCGCTCCAGCAACTGCACGTCCTGCTCGTTCTTGACCAGCGCACCGGCCAGCGGCGGGATGGCCTTGGTCGGGTCGCGCTCGCGCAATACCGCTTCGCCGATGTTGTCGGCCATCAGCAGCTTGAGCCAGTCGACCAGCTCGGAGGTGGAGGGTTTTTTCTTCAGGCCCGGCACCTTGCGCACGTCGAAGAACACGTCCAGCGCCTCGCTGACCAGGTCCTGCTTGATGTTGGGGTAGTGCACGTCGACGATCTGCTGCAGCGTGGCGCGATCGGGGAAGGCGATGTAGTGGAAGAAGCAGCGACGCAGGAAGGCGTCGGGCAGTTCCTTCTCGTTGTTGGAGGTAATGATGATGATCGGGCGCTGTTTGGCCTTGATGGTCTCGTCGATCTCGTAGACGTAGAACTCCATCTTGTCGAGTTCCTGCAGCAGGTCGTTGGGGAACTCGATGTCGGCCTTGTCGATTTCGTCGATCAGCAGGATGACCCGCTCCTCGGCTTCGAAGGCCTCCCACAACTTGCCCTTTTTCAGGTAGTTGCGCACGTCGTGCACCTTGTCCACGCCCAGCTGCGAGTCGCGCAGGCGGCTGACCGCATCGTACTCGTAGAGGCCCTGGTGGGCCTTGGTGGTGGACTTGATGTGCCAGGTGATCAGCTTGGCACCGAAGGCTTCGGCCAGTTGCTCGGCGAGCATGGTCTTGCCGGTGCCGGGTTCGCCCTTGACCAGCAGCGGGCGCTCCAGGGTGATCGCCGCGTTGACGGCCAGTTTCAGGTCATCTGTGGCGACGTATGCGCTGGTGCCTTCGAACTTCATGTACCGATCCTCAAAAAATGGTCATGCGGTGACTATCATGCGACGACTATAACGCGGGGCTTGCGTGGCTGTGAACGCGGACGGGGTATTCAGTCTGTGGATGATTGGTCATGGAACCGGGGTGGCAGGCCTGGCCTCGTCGCTGGCTTGCCAGCGAAAGGGCCAGTACCGCCATGGATCAGTCAGCTTTCGGCGGCCCCTGTTCATACCGCGCATTGAATGCCTGCACGAAGCCGTTGCGCAGAATCTGCAAAAACGCCTCGAACGCGCTGATATCGCTGTGATGCACGCTGCCGCTAAGCTCCACGCGCGTGGCGAACTGGTTCTTGCGCTGGTTCTTGAGCACCGTTTCGGTACCGCCCACCAGGGCTTCCCAGATCGAGCGCAGAAACCCCTTGTCCTTGTTCTCCACGTCCTGCTGCCAGTTGAACACTTCGACATCGCGCAACAACGGCTTGATGTAGCCCTTGAGCTGGCCCTTGTTCGCCTCGGCCTCGATCACCACGTCGCCGTGCCCGGCATTGAAGTCGAACTTGCCGTAAGCGCTGGCAAAGTCGTTCATCTGGCGCAGCTGGATGCCGGTGGCGCGCAGGCGGAACTGGAAGTCCTCGAAGTTGCTCAGCGGGTCGAAGGTGGCCGTGCTTTCCACCCGCGCGTCGCCCAGCAGCCGGGCCTTGCCCTCGAAGCGGGCGTCGCGCTTGCCTTCGACGTCCACCACGTTGGTCAGGTTGTAGACGCTGGCGTTGAGCTGGGTCGCTTCAAGGCTGACCGGCGGTTTGGAATTGAAGTTGCGAAAGGTCAGGGTGCCGTCGTCTATGCGCAGCTCGTTGAGGGTGATCGGCAGCAGCTTGCTCAGCTGCGCGCGCCAGTCGGTGCCCTTACCGGTCTGCGACGCCTGGGTGTTGCCGCCATCGACGAAGTTCAGTTTCGGGCGCAGGAAGGTCACTTCGGCCACCACGGCATGGTCGTACCACAGTGAATGCCAGCTCACCGACAGGTCGATCAGCGGCGCCTCCAGAAACGGCACCGGCACCTTGCCCGTGGTCTTGACGATGGTCAGGCCGTTGATCTTGTAGGCACCCCGCCACAGGGCCAGGTCGACATCGGTGACCTGGCCGCGGTAGTCGCCCATGTCGGCGAGCTTTTCGTTCAGGTAGTTGCGTACCAGGATCGGCAGCGTCAGGTGCAGGGCCAGCAGCAACAGTGCAATGCCCAGCAGCCCCCACAGGGGCCAGCGGTAGCGGCGTTTCATCGGCGTGGGTTCCGTGATTGAGGATGACCGGTTGACCGCCGCACGGGCGCATCGGTTCGTTCGGGGTGGACGCACCGCAGGGGCAGGCATACCCTTGAAGTTTTCGCACGGTGCCAAAAGGACCCAAGCCATGAGCCGTATCTTCGCTGACAACGCGCACTCCATCGGCAACACGCCGCTGGTGCAGATCAACCGCATCGCCCCGCGGGGCGTGACCATCCTGGCCAAGATCGAGGGGCGCAACCCCGGCTATTCGGTCAAGTGCCGGATCGGCGCGAACATGATCTGGGACGCCGAAAGCAGCGGCCGGCTCAAGCCGGGCATGACCATCGTCGAGCCGACCTCGGGCAACACCGGTATCGGCCTGGCCTTCGTGGCCGCTGCGCGCGGCTACAAGCTGATGCTGACCATGCCGGCCTCGATGAGCATCGAGCGGCGCAAGGTACTCAAGGCGCTGGGTGCCGAGCTGGTGCTGACCGAGCCTGCCAAGGGCATGAAGGGCGCGATCGAGAAGGCCGCCGAAATCGTAGCCAGCGACCCGGCCACCTACTTCATGCCGGCGCAGTTCGACAACCCGGCCAACCCGGCCATTCACGAGAAGACCACCGGTCCGGAAATCTGGAACGACACCGACGGCGGGGTCGATGTGCTGGTTGCCGGCGTGGGCACCGGCGGCACCATCACCGGTGTGTCGCGCTACATCAAGAACACCCAGGGCAAGCCGATTCTGTCGGTGGCGGTCGAGCCGCTGGTGTCTCCGGTGATCACCCAGGCCCTGGCCGGCCAGGAAATCAAGCCCAACCCGCACAAGATCCAGGGCATCGGCGCAGGTTTCGTACCCAACAACCTGGACCTGTCGATGGTCGACCAGGTCGAGCTGGCCAGCGACGAGGAGTCCAAGGCCATGGCCCTGCGCCTGATGCAGGAGGAAGGCATCCTGTGCGGTATCTCCTGTGGCGCGGCGATGGCCGTGGCGGTACGCCTGGCCGAAAAGCCGGAAATGCAGGGCAAGACCATCGTGGTGATCCTGCCCGATTCGGGCGAGCGCTACCTGTCCAGCATGCTCTTCAGCGACCTGTTCACCGAGCAGGAAAACCAGCAGTAACCACCGCCAGGCTCCACCGAGGCTGATCCGCCTCAATGTTCGGCGCACTGCGTTGTTGCACAATTGCCAACACTGAATGTCCGGCCCCGGTTGTTTTTACCGGGGCCGGATCGGTTTATCATGTCCGATTATCCGGCAGCGATGGCCTGATCGAAATTCAAGGAGTGTTGCATGACCTTTTCCTTTGTCGCCAAGGCAGGTGTACTGCTGCTGTTCTTCGGCAGCACCCTGTACGTGCACCTGCGCGGCAAGGCGCGTTTGCCCGTGTTGCGCCAGTTCGTCAACCATTCGGCGCTGTTCGCCCCCTATAACGCCCTGATGTACCTGTTTTCCGGGGTGCCTTCCAAGCCCTACCTGGACCGTAGTCGCTTCCCCGAGCTGGACGTGCTCAAGGACAACTGGCAGGTGATCCGCGAGGAGGCCATGCACCTGTTCGACGAGGGCTACATCCGCGCCGCCGAAAAAGACAACGATGCCGGCTTCGGTTCGTTCTTCAAGAAGGGTTGGAAGCGCTTCTACCTGAAGTGGTACGACAAGGCGCTGCCATCGGCCGAGGCGCTGTGCCCCCGCACCGTCGAGCTGGTCAACAGCATCCCCAACGTCAAGGGCGCGATGTTCGCCCTGCTGCCGGGCGGCAGCCACCTGAACCCGCACCGCGACCCATTCGGCGGTTCGCTGCGCTATCACCTGGGGCTGTCCACGCCGAACTCGGACGACTGCCGCATCTATGTCGACGGCCAGGTGTACGCCTGGCGCGATGGCGAAGACGTGATGTTCGATGAAACCTACGTGCACTGGGTGAAGAACGAAACCGAGACCACCCGGGTGATCCTGTTCTGCGATATCGAGCGACCGCTGACCAGCCCGCTGATGACTCGCATCAACCGCAAGGTCAGTGCCTTCCTGGGCCGGGCCACCGCGCCGCAGAACACCGACGACGAGCGCGTGGGCGGGATCAACCAGGCGTATGCCTGGAGCAAACGCTTCAGTACCGTGATCAGCAGCCGGGTCAAGACCTTCAAGCGCGCCAACCCCAAGGCCTACCGCGTGCTGCGCCCGGTGCTGGCGGTGCTGGTTGCTTACCTGCTGTACCGCTGGCTGTTCTGACCACACTCGGTGCAAGGTTGGCCCCTGCCGGGGCGGGCCTTGCACCGTGTCGCGAGTGTGGCTATATTCACCCACAGTTCACCTCACCGAAGACCTGCACATGCCAGCTTCCCGCCCCACCACCGTATTCGCTACCGCGCCCGACGCGGTCGTGGTCGTGCGTGGGTCCCAGCAGCCGGTCATGATCAGTCACTACCCACCACCTGTCAGTAGCCCCGTGGCGTGCGTTGTCGCACCACCCGGCGTGGTTGTAGTGCTGGGCTGAGCGGCCACTGGCTGCGCCCCCACCACACCTGAACCCTACTGAATACGGCCGGCTGCATCGCGCAGCTCGACCGTTCGGCTTACTTGCCCGAATACAGGTGGCATTTCATGTCAGTTATCTCGAAACAATCCGTGGCCTCGGCGGCCACCACCAGCCTGTTCGTCCTGCTCTGGAGCAGCGGCGCCATCGTCTCCAAGCTCGGCCTGGCGCAGGCCTCGCCCTTTGCCTTTCTGCTGATCCGCTTTGCGATTGCCTTTGTCGGCCTGCTGCTGCTCGGCCCGTTGCTGCGCCTGCACTGGCCACGCGGTCGCGGCCCGTTGCTGCAAGCCATCGCCACCGGCTGCGTGCTGCTCGGTGCCTACCAGATCTTCTACCTGCTGGCGCTGGACCTGAAGGTGACGCCCGGCATCATGGCCACCGTGATGGGCGTGCAGCCTATCCTCACGGTGGTGCTGATGGAGCGCAAGCGTTCGTTCAGCCGCCTGTTCGGCCTGAGCCTGGGGCTGATCGGGCTGGTGATGGTGGTGTACCAGGGCATCGGCCTGGGCGGCATCTCGCTGGCGGGCATGCTGTTCGCGCTGCTGGCGCTGGCCAGCATGACGTTCGGCTCGATCATGCAGAAGCGCATCACCAGCAACCCGGTGGGCACGCTGCCCTTGCAGTACCTGGCGGGGCTGCTGATGTGCGCGCTGTTTGCACCGTTCCAGCCGCTGGCGGTCAACCCCAGTACCAGCTTTGTGTTCTCGGTGCTGTGGATGGGCCTGGTGGTGTCGTTGCTGGCGACCTTGCTGCTGTACCGGCTGATCGCCAAGGGCAACCTGGTCAATGTCACCAGCCTGTTCTACCTGGTGCCGGCGGTGACGGCGGTGATGGACTACCTGATCTTCGGCAATCGCCTGGCGGCCTTGAGCCTGCTGGGCATGGGCTTGATCGTGGTGGGCCTGCTGTTCGTGTTCCGCAAGCCCGCGACCAAGCCTGACACGGTGGATCAGTCGCTGGCCAGCTGACGGGCCTGGCGGGCCGGCTTGAGCACCAGCCACAAGGCCACGGCAATCAGCAGCCCGCCATACAGGTGCGCCATTGACAGGGGCTCGTCCAGTAGCCACGCGCCCCACAGCACGCCGAAGGCCGGGATCATGAAGGTTACGGTGGTGGATTTTACCGGGCCGATTTCGCTGATCAGGCGAAAGTACAGGATGTAGGCGAAGGCGGTGCACAACAGGCCCAGCCCCAGCAGCGACAACCACACCTGCCAGCCGCCCCAGCTGGCAGGTGGCTGGGTGATCACGCTGAAGCCGAACAGCGGCAGCAACAGCAAGGTGGCGCCCATCATGCTGCCCAGCGCCGACAGGCGACTGTCCAGGCCGCCCTGCTGGTCGAGCCAGCGCCGCGCCAGATACCCCGAGAAGCCATAGCAGGTGGTGGCCGCCAGACACGAGAGGGCGCCCTGCATGAGCCTGGCGTCGAAGGCCACCGGCCCCGCACCACTGAGAATGCCGACCCCGAACAGGCCCAGGAAGATGCCGCCCAGCTTGGGCAGGGTCATGGCCTCGCGAAAGAACAGCGCGCCGATCAGCACGCCCATCAGCGGCGTGGTGGCGTTGAAGATCGCCGAGTAGCCGGCGGGCAGCACCTGGGCGGCCACCGAGTAGAGCGTTGCGGGTATTCCCGAGTTGATCATGCCCAGAAACAGGCAGGCCTTGAGTTTGCCCTGGAAGTCCCAGCGCACGCGCAGCAGGGCGAGAATCACCAGCAACCCGGCGCAGGCGATGGAGACGCGAAAGAAGGCGGTGGGCAGGGTGCCCAGCACCGGCGCAATGATGCGCATGAACAGAAAACTGGCCCCCCACACGGCAGCGAGAATCAACAGTCGGGTGATGGCGATGGGGCTCACGGGGGTTCTCCGGGTAACAGGGGCAGGGGCGGGAGTTTACGGTAAAAGCCAGGGTGGGCTCTCTCGCTTTCTTGCGGTGTCAATTCGGGCGCTTTCGCCAGCACCGCTGGCTCCTGCTGTGGGGGCGGTATCTGTAGGAGCCGGCCTTGCCGGCGAAGGGCGCGAAACGGTTCCTAAGTAGGCTATCGCAGCCTTGCGTGACTGGCTAAGCTCAGGTCTTTGAAATTCCCGCAGAGGTCTTACCCATGCCCCAACAATGGCCGGCCGCCGCCATCGCCCGGATGATTCTCGATGGCTTCGACAGCTACCGTGAGCACTTTCGCCAGATCACCGACGGGGCACGCCAACGCTTCGAGCTCGCGCAATGGCAGCAGATCCAGACGGCCTCGGCGGCACGTATCAATCTCTACGAGGAAAAGGTCAGCGAGGTCAGCGGCTGGCTGGCCGGCGCTTTCGAGCCCGAGGTTCTGCTGGATGCGACGTTCTGGCCGCTGGTCAAGAGCGCCTACATCAGCCTGATCGACCCGCGCCTGGACGATGAGCTTTCCGAAACCTGGTACAACTCGATTTTCTGCAGCCTGTTCAGCCATGACCTGATCAGCGACGGCTGCATGTTCATCCATACCACGCGCCCGGCACTGCGCGCCCATGAGCGCGCCGCGCAGACCCGCACCTACCGCCCCCAGGGCGGGCTGGGCGAGATGCTCGCGCAGGTCTTCGCCGACTACGCCTTCGCGGTGCCCTTCGCCGACCTGCCTGGTGATCTGGCGCGCCTGGAGGCGCAGTTGCGCGAGAACCTGCCCGATTGGGTGTGCAAGGACCCGCAACTGCAGGTGGAGCTGTTTTCCTCGGTGCTCTATCGCAACAAGGGGGCCTACCTGGTGGGCCGGCTGTTCACCCACGATGAACAGTGGCCGCTGGTGATTCCGCTGCTGCACCACGAAGGCCACGGCATCGAAATCGATGCGCTGATCACCGATGAAGCCGATGTGTCGATCATCTTCTCGTTCACTCGCTCGTACTTCATGGTCGATGTGCCGGTGCCGGCCGAGTTCGTGGGCTTTCTCAAGCGCATCCTGCCGGGCAAGCACATCGCCGAGCTGTACACCTCCATCGGTTTCTACAAGCACGGCAAGTCCGAGTTCTACCGGGCGCTGATCAATCACCTGGCCAGTACCGACGACCGCTTCATCATGGCCCCCGGTGTGCGCGGCATGGTCATGAGCGTGTTCACCCTGCCGGGCTTCAACACCGTGTTCAAGATCATCAAGGACCGCTTCTCGCCGTCCAAGAGTGTCGACCGCGCCACGGTCATCGAGAAGTACCGCCTGGTAAAGAGCGTCGACCGCGTGGGGCGCATGGCCGATACCCAGGAGTTCGCCGACTTTCGCTTCCCGCTGGGCAAGTTCGAGCCAGAGTGCCTGGCCGAGCTGCTGGAAGTGGCGCCGTCGACCGTGGTGGTGGAGGGCGACACGGTGCTTATCCGCCACTGCTGGACCGAGCGGCGCATGACCCCGCTGAACCTGTACCTGGAAAACGCCAACGAGGCCCAGGTGCGCGAGGCGCTGGAGGACTACGGGCTGGCGATCAAGCAACTGGCGGCGGCGAACATCTTCCCCGGCGACATGCTGCTGAAGAACTTTGGCGTTACCCGGCATGGGCGGGTGGTGTTCTATGACTATGACGAGATCTGCTTTCTGACCGAAGCCAACTTCCGCTATATCCCGCCGCCGCGTTTCCCCGAGGACGAGATGGCCAGCGAGCCGTGGTACTCGATAGGGCCGCTGGACGTGTTCCCCGAGGAGTTCCCGCCGTTTCTGTTTGCCGATATCGGCCAGCGACGCCTGTTCAGCCAGTTGCATGGCGAGTTGTATGACGCCGATTACTGGAAGGGGCTGCAGGCGGCGATACGGGAGGGGAAGGTGATCGATGTGTTCCCGTACCGGCGCAAGTGCCGGGAGAACTGAGCAGCTTCGCCGGCCTTGCCGGCGCCAAGGGGAAGCGCGTCGCGCCTGTAGGAGCCGGCCTTGCCGGCGAATCGGTTCAGGATTGCAGGCACTTGAGCTTGCTGAAGTCCTGCTGCACCTTGGCCAGCCTGCCCTGCAGGTGCTGACGTTGCTGCTCGCTGCTCTGCGCCATCAGGTCCACCAGCAGGCTGCGCGCCTCCTGTTCGGTACGCTGGTAGGCCATGCGGTACTCCGGCGTCCACAGGCTTTCGCGCTGCTTGAGCAGTTGTTCCAGCCTTGGTTCGAATGCCTCGCTGCGCCGTTGCTCCATCGCCGCGCTGAACTGCGCCTGCCAGTGTGCGCGGTTGGCGATCCACTGACGGTTCTGTTCGCCCAACGCCTGTGACCACTGCGCCACGCGCAGGCGCTGCTGCGGGTTCAGTTCGCCCAGCCATGGCGTCAGGCGTTTTTCCATGCGCTGCTGGCGCTGCTCGATCTGCCTGGCCAGCGGCGTCTTCACGTACTTGGCCTCGCGCTCGCGAATGTCTTCGGCAAACGCCTCGCGCATGTCGCTGACCTGTTCGTCGTCCATGCCGCGCAGCAGCTGCGTGGCCGACGGCATGATCTGGTCGGCCACCTCGGCGATGGCCTGCTTGGCCTGCTCGGTGCGCAGCCTTAGCTGCGCGTCGGTGACCTCGTTGTGCGCGACCATCTGTCGAATATCGCCCAGCCATGTCAGATAGCCCGGCAGCTGTGTACGACAATGCCATGCCAGGTGCGCCTTGAGTCGTTCGTCCAGCCAGCCTTTCTGCTGGCGATTCATGCTCAGGTAGTCGCTCAGCGACCAGGGCACCAGTACATCGAGGTTGCGGTAGGCGAGGTCCATGCGGTTGCAGCCGACCAGCAGCAGCGTCGACAGCACCAGCAGCGAAAGGCAGCGAAACAACGTGGACAGGCAGGCATCCATGGGTGCATATCCTTGCAGGGGCGTGCTTGTGTTTATAGAACAACGGCGCGCCTGGCGGTTCCCGTAGCGTGTAGAATGCCAGCCTCGCAACGAGGATTTCAGCAAATGGCTTTAGTTGGGCGTTACAACACTTTGCAAGTGGTCAAGCACACGGATTTCGGTCTGTACCTGGACGGCGGGGCGGACGGCGAGATTCTGCTGCCCAACCGTTACATCCCCAAGGACACGCCCACCGAGGTCGAGGACTGGCTCAACGTCTTCGTCTACCTCGACAGCGAAGACAAGCTGATCGCCACTACCGAGAAGACCAAACTGCAGGTGGGCGAGTTCGCCAGCCTCAAGGTGGTGGAAATCAACAGCATCGGCATCTTCCTCGACTGGGGCCTGCCCAAGGACCTGTTGATGCCGTACTCCGAAGAAAAACGCCAGATGAAGGCGGGCGAGTACTGCGTGGTGCATGCCTACCTCGACAAGCGCACCCGGCGCATCACCGCCACCGCGCGCCTGGACCGCTACCTCGACAAGCTGCCGGCCAACTACAGCGTGGGCCAGGAAGTCGACCTGCTGGTGGTCGAGGAAACCCCGATGGGGTTCAAGGCCATCATCAACAACAAGCACTGGGGCCTGATCCACAAGAACGAAGTGTTCAAGTTCTTGCGTTCGGGCAAGCAGGAGAAGGGCTACATCAAGGAGCTGCGCAGCGACGGCAAGATCGCCCTGAGCCTGCAGCCGGTCGGCCAGGCCCTGGCCAGCACGCTGAACGACAAGATCCTCGACAAGCTCAAGGCCGCCAACGGCGTGCTGCCGGTCAGCGACAAGAGCGACCCGCAGGTGATCAGCGACCTGTTCGGGGTGAGCAAGGGCAACTTCAAGAAAGCGATCGGCGCCCTGTACAAGGACGGGCGCATCGTGATTCACGCCGACCGCATCGAACTGGTCTGATCAGACCTGCACGAAGGCGGCAAAACTCAGGTTTTCGCCGCCCGGACGCAAGTCCTGCAGCAGCGAGTCGCGGTCGGCGCTCAGCGCCAGGCTGATGGTCGAGCGACGCTTGCCCGGCTTGCGTACTTCCATCTTCTCCAGGTGCGCACGCAGGAAGTTGACCGGCACCTTGAGGTGCTGCAACTGGTCGGTCTCCGGGGTGTAGAGCAGCAGGTTGACCCAGTCGGCCACGCTCTTGGGCAGCACCAGCTTCACCGGCACATCGAACCACCACAGGCTGCGCTTGGTATCGAGCACGGCAAACAGGGTGTTGTCGCTGTTGAGCACAGGGCGTTCCAGCGCCTGGTTGCGACGGGCGATGGCGGTGGGTTTGTCGAGTTTCATGCAGGTTCCTACGGGTGACGCTTGAAAGGTCGGCCATTGTGCTGGGATTGCGCTGAAAACTAAAGCGGGGCCTGCTGACAGGGCCGACCATTCGCAGACAATCCCTGCCGACGAATGGCCACCCCGCGGTCCTCAGCGCGCCAGCGCCTTGCTCAACTCCGAGGTGGCCCCGTCGGACCGGGTGACCGTCGCGGTGAACGCCTGCAGCCCATCTGCTTGCGGCAATACATACTCGAACTGCGCCTGACCCCTGGCATCCGTCGCCACCATCACTTCGCCCAGATACTGCTCCGCTTCACCGGCCTTTGAGTCAGCATTGCCGAACACCTCCACCCGCAACAGGCTGTCGGGCTCGCCACTCACCTGGCCCAGCAAGCGGTCACCTTTGACTGCCTTGAGCAGCGGGGCCGCCTGATCGTGATTGGGTACCGGCTGGCAACCCTGCGGTGCGGCCTTGTCGGTGCAGATGATCGCCCGGTTGGTGCCCGACGGGTCGACACCGATGCCACGCGAGCCCACATAGAGCGCATGCTCCAGCGCCGGCACCGAAAACACGATGGCGCCGGTGCGCTGATCGGGCACGCACGAACCGCCCGCTTCGCAGCGCCGGATATCCTGGCTGTTGTTCCAGATGCGGTTGGCGGTCAGGCGGTTGCTGGTGGAGGTCGGCTCCGGGCGCAGCGCCACGCCGATGCGGTTGCCGTGGATCAGGTTGCCATCGAGGATGTTGCCCGCACCGCTGACGCTCACGCCAATGGAGTTGCCGGTAAAGGTGTTGGCCCCCAGGTAATTGCGCTGGCCCCAGTTGATCTGCAGGCCGTCGGAATAGTCCTCGAAGCGGTTGCGCACCACCGTGTTGTCATTGCCCCACAGGATCTCGATGCCCTGGGAGGGCTCCGCGTTGGCCGGGGTGGAGCGAAACAGGTTGTCGGCCACCAGGTTGAACGCCGCGCCGCGGGTCAGCTCCAGGCCGTCGCCGTTGTCCACCAGCTGGTTGCGCAGCACCTTGTTGTTCACCGTGGTGGTGGCGGTCGAATTGCCCTGGCCGTCGTCGCCGGTCAGCATGATGCCGGCGCCACCCTTGTTGGCGGTGATGCGGTTGTCCTGAATGACGTTGTGGCTGGCGCGGTTGACCAGGATGCCGATGCAGAAATTACGCACATCCAGGCCGGAAATCTCCACGCCCTGGGTATCGCGTATCACCAGCCCCGGGCCGGTGGTGGTGCGCACATTGGTGCCGAACTGTCCGGGCACGGCGCCAGGGCATGCGCGCGTGCCGTTGCCGACGATATAGGCCGAACCGTCGATGGCGATGTACTCGCCGTTGCGCTTCCAGGCCGCACCTTCGAGGCTTACCGGGCCGAGAATCGGCGGCAGGGCCGAAGCGGGCTTGATCACGTAGGGCGGCTGGCCGACCGGGCGGATCTCGATCCGGTAGGTGCCGGGCGCCTGGTTGTTGCGCTCGATGGCCCAGCGCAGGCTGCCGGGCTGCTCGTCGTCGGCATAGCGATCGACCACCAGGGTGGTCAGGGCGGCGGGCTGTACGGCAGGTGCTGCGTGCAGGGCATGGGCAGGTACGGCCAGCAGCAGGGCTGCCAGCAAGGGGGAGATACGCATGGGTAGTGATCGCTGTGTCTGTTGTTTTTATCGCGCCCGGGCTGCAGGGCGCTGGTGCCCGATTCTAGGCAAAGCCGACAACCCCTGGCGCAGGCCAGGCACGATTGGGGGCGATATTCGCCCGCTGTTTATCCATTGTGGGAATCCACACCGCACAAAAATATTTGAAACTCTCGCAGAAGCGGGCGGGTCCATTGACTGTCGACACTGACAGCTATTTGTTCCCCTTCAGGAGAAATGCCATGAGCAGCACTTCGGACAAAGCAAAAGGCTTGGCCAACGAAGCGGTAGGCAACATCAAGCAAGGCGTGGGCAAGGTGACCGATAACGATAAACTGCGCGCCGAGGGCAAGGCCCAGGAAGTCAAGGGCGAAACCCAGCAGGCAGTGGGCAAGGCCAAGGATGCGGTCAAGGATGCTGTGAAAAAGCCCTGACCGGCTGCGCGTGTAGCCGATAACGGCCATCTTCGGGTGGCCGTTCTGCTGTCTGTGGCAATCAATCGTAACCTCACAGACGTGGTCTACTAGACTACCGTCAGGTAAAACACCCCCCCAACGCTTGGATTACTGCCTATGACAGTGGAGCGGCGAAAGGAGACGCTATGATTTTCCCCAACTTGCACGGCCTGCCGTTGCATCGTGTTCTGGTGCGCACGGTAAGCGAGTTTCTCGATGACGAGATGTCCACCTATGCGTCGGCCCTGGCCTACCAGATGCTGTTTTCGCTGTTCCCCTTCCTGCTGTTCCTGATCGCCCTGATCGGGTTTCTGCATCTACCCGACTTCTTCACCTGGCTGCGCCTGCAGTCGGAACTGGTGTTGCCGCCCCAGGCGCTGGAGCAGGTCAACCCGGTGATCGACCAGTTGCAGCAATCCAAGGGCGGGCTGCTCTCGGTAGGTATCGTGATCGCCCTGTGGACCGCGTCGGCGGGCGTGCGCCTGATGATGAGCGCGATGAACGCCGCCTATGACGTGGTGGAAGGGCGCCCGGTGTGGAAGCGCATCCCGCTGTCGGTGCTGTATACCGTCGGAATCGCCGGCATGCTGCTGGCCGCCGCCGCCTTGATGGTGCTCGGCCCGCAGGTGATGGAATGGATCGCCTCGCAGGTAGGCATGCAGGAGTTCATCGTCACGCTGTGGACCATCCTGCGCTGGCCGGCCATCATCATCCTGATGATGGTGGCGGTGGCATTGATCTATTACGTGATGCCCGATGTGGAGCAGGAATTTCGCTTCATCACCCCCGGCTCGGTACTGGCGGTGGTGGTGTGGATCATCGCGTCGCTGGGGTTTGGCTACTACGTCAAGACGTTTGCCGACTACAACGCGATGTACGGCAGCATCGGTGCGATCATCGTGCTGTTGCTGTACTTCTATATTTCTGCCGCAGTATTGCTGCTGGGGGCGGAGATGAATGCGGTGATCGAGCACATGTCGGCCGAAGGCAAGGACCCTGGCGAGAAGGAAATGCCCGACGACGATGCGCCGGAACATGATAAAAAGCATGTTTCCGGGCTGGGGCGCGATCACTCCATCCCGTCCGATTCCGCGCCTGAACCCGTGAGCCGAGCCCCGCATGATTCGTGACATCCTGAAGATGGGCGACGAGCGCCTGTTGCGCGTTGCACCGCCCGTACCGGCCCGTCTGTTCGGCACTGCCGAGCTTGAGCAGCTGATTGCCGACATGTTCGACACCATGCAGCACGTGGGCGGCGTGGGGCTGGCGGCGCCGCAGATCGGGGTCGACCTGCAACTGGTGATCTTCGGCTTCGAGCGTAGCGAGCGCTACCCGGATGCCGAGCCCGTGCCGCAGACCATTCTGCTCAACCCGGTGATCACCCCGGTGGGCACCGAGGTCGAGGATGGCTGGGAGGGCTGCCTGTCGGTGCCCGGCCTGCGCGGCGTGGTCAGCCGCTACCGGCACATTCGCTACAGCGGGGTCGACCCGCAGGGCCAGCCCATCGAGCGCTCGGCAGAGGGTTTTCATGCGCGGGTGGTGCAGCACGAATGCGATCACCTGATCGGTCGCCTGTACCCCTCGCGCATCCATGACTTCAGCAAGTTCGGTTATACCGAGGTGCTGTTCCCGGGGCTGGACCCGGCCAGCGACGACTGATCCCGCGCCAACGCGATCAACGATTTGCTGCGCTGATAGCGCGCCAGACGCTCATTGAGCTGCAGCGGCAGTGCGCCGGCAGGGCTGAACCCCAGTGGCTGGTAGAAGGCCAGCAGGTCCGGGTGGCAGAACAGCCACACCGTGCCCGGCTTGCCGGCGCAGGCATGCTCGATCAGTTGTCGTGCAATGTGCCGGCCGCGCCAGGCGGGTGCCACCAGCAAGCCGGTCAGCCAGAACCCCTCGGGTACCGCGCTCATGTTCACTGCGGCGACAAGCTCACCCGCACGCGCCACCCAGGCCTCGCCCTTGGCACTGGCACGCATGGCCGTACCTTGGGCGCGATAGAATTTGTTCAGCAAAGGGCGCTCGGCAGCGCTTAGCAGGCTGTAGCGTATTTCACTCACGGCGGTTTCCAGCAAGGGCTCTGGCACGGGCTTTTACACGGGCTTGGGTAGGCTGTCGAGGGCTTGCCGTGCGGTTATTGTTACCGAGGCGGTAACAGTGAATGTCCGGCTTCGGGCTTCAACCACCTTCGCAACCTTATAAACTTGACCCATCCCAGCCACTAGAAGCGTAACGGGATCGGTACTTCGTGTTATGTCCATTCGTTGATATGACAACTTCTCCGCGCCAACTCGGCTGATGAAGTCAAACACTTCGTTTGATTGCTTTGCAGGCCTAATACCATGAAAACCTTACTTGCACTTGTATTGGTGGGTGTCTCTTCGTTCGCCCTGGCGGACGAGGTCAAGACCGCTGCTGCGCAGCCGGTGGTCGAGCAATATGACTATTCGACCAACCTGGACATCGCCCGGGTGATAAGCCTCTCGACCCTGCCCAATGTCTGCGAAGTGGTGCCGGCCACCATGACCTATGAAGACCATCAGGGCCAGCGCCACACCATCGAGTACCGCGCCATGGGCGATGGCTGCAGCCAGGGCTGATCATTACAGGTCACTGGGCTGTTGTTCCCGGGCCAGGAGCGCCTGCTTGCGCTCCACGCCCCAGCGGTAGCCGGACAGGTTGCCATCACTGCGTACGACCCGATGACAGGGCACTGCCACCGCCAGGCTGTTGGCGGCGCACGCCTGGGCCACCGCCCTGACTGCCCTGGGCGCGCCAATGCGCTGGGCGATCTCGGCGTAGCTGGCGGTGCTGCCTGCCGGGATGCTGCGCAACGCCTGCCACACCCGCTCCTGGAAGGCCGTGCCGCGCAGGTCCAGCGGCAGGTCCAGGCCCAGGGCGGGCGCTTCTATGAACCCCACCACCTTGGCCACCCACTGCTCGAATTCGGCGTCGGCGCCAATCAGTTCGGCTTTGGGAAACTTGTCCTGCAGGTCGTGCAGCAACGCCTCGGGGTCGTCGCCCAGCAGGATGGCGCACACCCCGCGCTCGCTTTGGGCCACCAACAGCGCGCCGAGTGAGCACTGGGCAATGGCAAAGCGGATCGAGGCATTGGCGCCGCCCGCGCGATAGGCGGCCGGGGTCATGCCCAGCCGGGCGTTGCTGTCTTCGTAGAAACGGCTGTTGGAGTTGTAGCCAGCCTTGTACAGGGCGTCGGTGATCGAGCCCGGCTGCTCAAGCTGCCGGCGTACCTTGTGCGCGCGTCTGGCATTGGCGTAGGCCTTGGGGGTGAGGCCGGTCGCGGCCTTGAACACCCGGTGGAAGTGATACGGGCTCATGCCGACATGGGCAGCCACTTGCTTGAGGCTGGGCTCGACCTCGGCCGTTTCGATCAGCTGGCAGGCCCGGGTGACCTGGGTGGCATGCTGCTCGGCCAGTTGGCGCGGGTCGGCGGCGTAGTGCCGGCTGGGGCGATAGCCGGCGGCCTCGGCCTGGGCGGCAGTGTCGAAGAACTCGACGTTCTCCGGGCGCGGCAACCGTGACGGGCTGGAGGCGCGGCAGTAGACCCCGGTGGTGCGAACCCCATAGACGAAATCATCATCCGCCGCGGCGTCGCGGGCCAGCACGGCTTGCCAGCGTGGGTCGTTGACATCGATCGAAGGTGTGCGGGGCATGGCGTGTGGCTCTTGGCTGAGGGCGATGTGGTGAGGGTAGGTGGTGCCGTGCGGGGCGGCACTCCGGGTCTTGCGGTGGAATTCGCCCGGATTTCAGCCGGTGGCGGGTACGCGCCACAGGTACCAGGCGGCCACGGTGCGATACGGGCTCCACGGGGCGCCCAGTTCCAGCATCTGCTTGCGCGTGGGCTGGGCGGGCAGGGCGAACAGGCGACGGTAGCCTTCGCGCACGCCAAAGTCATCGGCGGGCAGGGTGTCCATGTGTTCAAGGGTGTAGATCAGCAACATCTCCACGGTCCAGCGTCCAACCCCGCGCAGTTGCGTCAGGCGCTCGATCAGGCTGGTTTCGTCGAGACGGCGGGCCAGCTCATGGTCGGGTACCAGGCCGTCGAGGCGAGCCTGGGCGATGCCCTGGATAGTGGCCAGCTTGCTCGCGGAAAACCCGCAGGCACGCAGTTGCTCGGGCGCGGTGGCCAGCAGTTGCTCGGGGCTGGGGAAGGCCTGCCCGGGGTACAGCGCCAGGAACCGCCGCAGGATCGCTTCGGCGGCCCTGGCGTGCAATTGCTGGTAGGCAATCGACCTGACCAGCGCCTGATACGGGTCGCGGGTGGGCAGCGGTTGGTGCAGGCATGGGCCGATGCGCTCGATATGCGCGGCCCACTTCGGGTCGAGGCTGGCCAGGTGGGCGCAGGCCTGGGTGTAGAACAGCGGGTTCATGCCGGTTTCCGTGGGTAAGGGAGCAGGTTCAGTGTAGAAAAGATGACTGGGGTTTCACTCCGGATGTTGCGATTGAATTGGAGGGCCTCTTCGCCGGCACCGGTACCGCTTTCTCTGCAGGAGCCGGCCCGCTCACCCTGAAACCACTGCCGCCACCCTTTCCAGCGCCTGCTTCAACTGCGCCCGGCTCTGCGCCGCCGACAGGCTGATGCGCACCGCTGCCCGGTCGCCCTGGCGCACCGCGAACACCTCGGCTGGCACCACTGCCACGCCGGCATCACGGCACGCTGTGGCGCGCACACCGTTGACCCAGACATGCGGCGAAGGCACATCCCCCACCAATGCCTTGCCCAGTATCCGCCTGGCCATCCGCCAGCGCTGACCCACTTCTTCACGCTGCCAGGCCACGCGTCGCGCCGCGGTGCCGTCATCGATCCAGCGGCAGGCGATCTCCAGGTCCAGCGGCGACACCGGCCAGTGTGTTGCCTGGGCATGCGGGTCGATGCGCGCCAGCAACTCGGCGCTGCCGACGATCCAGCCCAGGCGCAAACCGGCCGCGACGCTCTTCGACAGGCTGGTGACCAGCACGCCGCGCCCGCCCACCTGTGCCAGCAGCGCCGGGGTATCGGCCAGGGCACCGTAGACATCATCCTCGATCAGGGTCAGGGCATGGCGCTCGATCACTGCGGCAATGGCGGCCTGGCGCGCAGCGCCCATGCAGGCGCCGGTGGGGTTCTGCAGGGTCGGCGTCAGCACCACGACCCGCGCGCCGGTGGCACGTGCGACACGGTCCAGGTCGTCGGGCAGGATGCCCTGGCCGTCCAGCGCAACCTCGTGCAACGGCAGGCGCAACTGTCGACAGGCCGCCTTGATGCCGGGTGCGGTCAAGGCCTCGACCATCACGGCGTCTCCTGGCTGGCACAGCGAAAGCAGCACGTTGAACAACCCCAGCTGGGCACCGCCGCACAGCAGCACCTGGCGCTCGTCCAGTTGCAGGCCGCGCCGGCGCAGCCAGGCGGCGCCCTGAAGGCGCCCGCGCAGCAACTGTTCGGCACCCAGGTAATGCTCGAGCTGGCCGGCAGGGCCTTGTTCCAGCAGATGGCGCAAGGCATGCGCCAGGTCGGGGCTGCTGTCGTCGGCCACCGGCACATTGGTCGACAGGTCGATCTGCGTCGCTTGCTGGCCGGGTTGCTTGAGGCGGAACAGCGTTGCTTCCTTGCTGCCCGCCAGCACGTAGGTGCCTCGCCCTACCTCCCCGGACACCAGATGCCGGGCCGCTGCCTCGCGGTACGCCTGCTGGGTGGTGCTGGGGTTCAGGCCCAGGTTCCAGGCCAGGCGCCGCTGCGGCGGCAGGCGCTCGCCCACTTTCAGCTCGCCGCTTTCGATCGCCCGCGCAATCGCCTCGACCAGTTCGAGGTAGCGGGGCAGGGAGGTGTCGCCTAGGGTGGGGGTCCACATTTATTGTTGGCCATGCAATATAAGGGTTCACCCATACAATGCGGCGCGACTAGGATCAGGTCAATTCCCCTGGCCATCGAGGTGCCTCATGTTCGACCTGTCCGCCCTGCGCGACGCTGCCCGCCTGGTACACACCCGCGTTCCTGCCACGCCCCAGTACGCCTGGCCGCGCCTGGCCGAACGCGTGGGCTGCCAGGTGTGGGTCAAGCACGAGAATCACGCGCCCACCGGTGCCTTCAAGGTTCGCGGCGGGCTGCTGTACGTGCAGGCGCTGCTGGCGCGCTCACCCACGGTGCGCGGGCTGGTCACCGCCACCCGTGGCAACCACGGGCAGAGCCTGGCGCTGGCGGCGCGCAGTGCCGGGTTGCCGATCATCATCGTGGTGCCCGAGGGCAACTCGCGGGAAAAGAATGCCGCCATGCGCGCGCTGGGTGCGCAACTGGTGGAGCATGGCGCCGATTTCGACCTGGCGCGGGCCGAGGCGGCGCGACTGGCGCAGGTGCACGGATATGAAAGCGTGCCGCCGTTCCACCCGGACCTGATCCGCGGCGTGGCCACCTACGCGCTGGAGCTGTTCGAGGCCGTACCGGCGCTGGACTGCGTGTACGTGCCGATCGGCATGGGCTCGGGCATCTGCGGGCTGATTCGTACCCGTGACCTGCTGGGGCTGCACACCGAGATCGTCGGGGTGGTGTCCACCGAGGCCGATGCCTTTGCCTCGAGTTTCGAGCAGAACCGCATCGTCACCACCGAAACCGCCAACACCTTCGCCGACGGCATGGCATGCCGCATGCCCTTGCCCGAGGCGTTCGAGATCATCCGCCAGGGCGCGGCGCGGGTGGTGCGCGTCAGCGACCCTGAAATCGCCAACGCCATGCGCATCTTCCACGAAGACACGCACAACACCGCCGAAGGCGCCGGTGCGGCGGGGCTGGCGGCGTTGCTGCAGGAGCGCGAGCGCCAGCAGGGGCGCAAGGTGGCAGTGGTGCTCAGTGGCGCCAATATCGACCGGGAGCGCTATGCGCAGGTGCTGGCGGGTCACTGAAAGGTCCTGAATGACTCCTTTGGAAAAAATGCTATCTTATTTTGATAGCATTTTCCGATGAACAATCGATATCGAAAGACCCTCATGCCATTTTTCGGATACCGACCCTTTCTTCTGTGGTCTTCTCCGATATTGAAGCGCTGGTTCTCCATCTTGGGGGGCGGGTCATCGAGCGTGAGGGCTCAAGGCTCAAGCTGGTGCTGGGCGATCAGCAGTGGCGCTGCCACCGCCCGCACCCAGGCAAAGAGGCCAAGCGATATCAGGTTGAAGAAGCCCGTGAATTTCTCTCGCGGGCAGGAGTTCAGGTATGAGCAGCATGACTTACAAGGGCTATTCGGCTCGTGTCGAATACGACGCACGCGACGATATCTTCGTCGGGCGGGTACTCGGGGTTCGAGACATCATCAGTTTTCACGCAAGCTCCGTGAGTGCGCTGCATGAAGCGTTTAGCCTGGCGCTTGAAGACTACCTGGCCGATTGTGCTGAACAGGGCATCGCTCCCGAGAAACCGGCTTCTGGCAAGGTGATGCTGCGTATCCGGCCAGAGGTGCACGCCGCTGCCAGCATCGCGGCGCAGGCTGCAGGCAAGAGTCTCAATCAATGGGCCGATGAGGTCTTCGAGCGGGCCGCGCGGGCCTGAGCACGGCAATTTCTTCCAATACACCACCCTCCCTCACTGAGTCTAATGGCGCCTGCCCTTCATCGTCGGTAGTCGAGCGTTCATGCCATTTTCCAACGGATTTCTTCTCAGCCTGTCGTTGTGCCTGGATATCGGCGTGGCCAATATCGCCATGATCACCCTGGCCATGCAGCGCGGCTTTCTGCAGGGCTTCTGGCTGGGGCTGGGCACCTGTGTGGGGGATCTGATCTATGCCGTGGCGGCATTGCTCGGCATGACCGTGCTGCTGCAGTTCACCAGCGTGCGCTGGGTGTTGTGGGTGGGCGGTTCGCTTTTGCTGGTGTGGTTTGCACTGAAGATGCTGCTGGCCGCCTGGCGCGGCAATGCGCATATGGACACCAGCCAGCAGGTGGTGCGCGAATCGCCCTGGCGCGAGTTTCTGCGCGGCATCTTTCTGGCCATGTCTTCGCCCAGCGCGATCCTGTGGTTTGCCGCGGTCGGCGGGGTGCTGATCTCGCGCTCCGGCGCAGGCGGCATGCTCGAGGCCGGGTTGTTTCTCAGCGGGTTCTTCATTGCCGGGCTGCTGTGGTGCGCGTCGCTGTGCACCTTGGCCAGCCACGGCGGGCGCCTGCTGGGCGACCGTCTGCTGACCTGGTCGTACCTGGCCTCGGCGGGCATCTTCTGCTATTTCGCGGTGTACGTGATCGTATCGGGCTACCGCGAATTCATCCTCGCCGCGCCGGTCGCCGGGGCGGGTCTATAATCAGTCGGTCACCGGCAAGCAGGTGTCGCGCTCAGCGGAGGGCCTGTCATGAAAGGTCTGGATGCGAAAAAATCGGTCAAGAAGAAACCCGCCAAAACCGCCAAGGAAAAACGCACGGCAAAACGTTCCAAGGACGGGACGGCAGGCTTTTTGCCGCATTGACCGGTCAGGGCTGCGCCAGCAGCTCTTTTGCTTTATGAAGGCTTGAACGCCTGCCAGTAATGATGGGGCGTGGCGCCCATTACCCGGCGAAAACTGTTGATGAAATGGCTCTGGTCGTAGAAGCCCAGAAGCTGGGCCACATCCAGCGGGTGCAGGCCGGCGCGCAGGCAACGGCGTGCCTCGATCAGGCGCAGTTGCATGTGGTACTGCAGCGGTGCCAGCCCTGTGGCCTTCTTGAAGCTGCGCACGAAGTGGTACTTGCTCAACCCGGCCACCTGCGCAAGCTCGTCCAGCTCAAGCTTGTGCCCCAGGTGCTGGCGCATGAACTGCAGTGCCTGGGCCAATGCGTGGCTGTATTCGCCGGGCCTGCCGGGCGACTGCTCCAGCCATTGCGCCAGCAGGGCCAACAAGGCTTCCTCCTGATGGCCGGAGTGTGCCGGCGCACGGGCGAAGGCCACGATAGCCTGGCACAGCGCAGGCTGGTCGAACACGCCTTGCTCGAACAGCGGGCTGTTCAGGTTGTTCTGGCTGACCAACCGGGCAATCGCCTCGGGTGCCAGGTGCAGGCTGATGTACTCCACGCCTGCCGGGTCGAAGGTGGAGGCCTGCACCGCCAGCGGGTTGTACAGGGTCACCTGACCCGGCGCCGCCTGCAGCTCACGTCCGTCCAGCCAGATCTGCTCGCAACCGCTCAGGTTAACGCCCAGCACATACTCGTCATGGGCATGACGCGGAAAGCTGGCGGCGCTGGCCCTGACCCAGTAGGCCTCGACCAGGCCGCCCGCCTGCAGGTGCTCGGTCACCAGCGCCATGGGCCGCTATCAGCCGATGGTGATCGGCGGCGGGCTCACCAGGTCGACGCTCTGCTGCTTGCGCGGGGCGAGGATCTCGGCTTCGCCGTCCACCACCAGTTCGTCGTGCTGGTTGAACACGCGGGTGGCAATGCGCACGCGGAACTTGGGCAGCTTCTCGAGGATTTCCAGGCGTACGGTCAGGGTGTCGCCGATCTTCACCGGCTTCTGGAAGCTCATCTGCTGGCCCAGGTAGATGGTGCCGGGGCCGGGCAGTTCGCAGGCCACTGCGGCACTGATCAGCGCGCCGCTGAACATGCCGTGGGCAATGCGTTCCTTGAACATGCTCCTGGCCGCGAATTCGGCATCCAGGTGCACCGGGTTGTGGTCACCGGACATCGCGGCGAACAGCTGGATGTCGCGTTCTTCGACCGTCTTGCTGAAGCTGGCGGTCTGGCCCACTTCGAGGGCTTCGTAAGGCGTGTTGGTGACCTGGGTCATGCAGGCTGTTTCCTTCAAGGTTCGGACAAGGTGCGTACTGTATCACTCGCTGCGGGCAGGGCGGCCCTGGGTCAGCCCCTGCTCGAGCCAGGCGATGAGCGCCGCCGTCACCTCGTCACGGTTGGTTTCGTTGAGCAGTTCATGGCGTGCCTGCGGGTAGAGCTGCAATTGCACGCGCTGATTGCCGGCAAGGCGCAGGGCGCCGACCAGATCCTTCAGACGCTTGCCGGCGCTCACCGGATCACATTCGCCGCCCATCACCAGGATCGGCAGGTTGGGATCGATCTGTGCCAGGTGCCGCGGCTGGCTGATGTGTTCCAGGCCCATCAGCAGGTCGACCCACAGGCGGTTGGTGCAGCGAAACCCGCACAGCGGGTCGGCCACGTAGGCGTCGACCTCGGCGCTGTCGCGGCTGAGCCAGTCGAAGGCCGTGCGGTTGGGCTTGAACGCCTTGTTGAACGAACCGAACGACAGCCAGTCGATCAGGGCGCTGCGTCCCAGCGGGCCCTGGCGCCAGGCTTCGAGGCGGGCGATCACGCAGGCCGCGCGGTACAGCGCCGGTGGCTGGAAGTTGGAGCCGCTGAGCACCGCCCCCTGCAGGCTGGCGCTGTGGTGCAGCAGGTAGGCCTGGACGATGTAGCTGCCCATGCTGTGGCCGAACAGGAACAGCGGGGCGCCGGGGTGCTGCTGGCCGATGTGCTGGGCCAGGCTGGCCAGGTCGTTGACCACGCTGTCCCAGCCCTGGTGGCTTGCGAACAGCCCCAGGGTGCCGTGTTCGGCGGTGCGCCCGTGGCCGCGCTGGTCGTGGGCATACAGCGCGAAGCCGGCAGCGCTCAGGGCCTGCCCGAGGCGCTGGTAGCGCCCGGCATGCTCGGCCATGCCATGGGCCAGCAGCACCACGGCCCGGATCGGCGCGGCGGGCAGCCATTGATACACATGCAGGCTGCAATGGTTGCTGGCCGGCAGCCAGAACACGTCGTGGTTCATGGCGGTTCCCTTGCGCAAGTGGCTGATCCTGCAAGTGTATAGCCCATTTGTGTAATTGAACGGATGATGGCAACAAGATTCAGAATGTTAATGACAGGTCTTGGCATGTTTGCCCCCTGCGGCTTAACTGCTAACGTCGGCACACGATGCGATTTTCTGCATGCAGGCAGCCCACAGGCTCAGGAATGAGGACAAGAATAAATGCAAGCTGACTTCTGGAATGACAAGCGCCCCGCGGGCGTGCCCTCACATATCGACCTGACTGTCTACAAGTCGGTGCTGGAGGTGTTCGAGCGCTCCTGCAAGCGCTTCGCCGACCGCCCGGCGTTCACCAACCTGGGCGTCACCCTGACCTACGCCGATCTGGATCGCCAGTCCGCGGCCTTTGCCGGCTACCTGCAACAGCACACCGACCTGGTCCCGGGTGATCGCATCGCGGTGCAGATGCCCAACGTGCTGCAGTACCCGATTGCCGTGTTCGGCGCGATGCGCGCCGGGCTGATCGTGGTCAACACCAACCCGCTGTACACCGCGCGCGAGATGCGCCACCAGTTCAAGGACTCCGGCGCCCGTGCCCTGGTGTACCTGAACATGTTCGGCAAGCTGGTGCAGGAGGTGCTGCCCGATACCGGTATCGAGGTGCTGATCGAGGCGAAGATGGGCGACCTGCTGCCGCTGGCCAAGGGCTGGCTGGTGAACACCGTGGTGGCGCGGGTCAAGAAGATGGTGCCGGCGTATCACCTGCCCCAGGCGGTGCCGTTCCGGCAGGTGATGCGCCAGGGCCGTGGCCATGCGCTCAAGCCGGTGCAGGTGACGCTCGATGACGTGGCGGTGCTGCAGTACACCGGCGGCACCACCGGCCTGCCCAAGGGCGCGATGCTCACCCACGGCAACCTGGTGGCCAACATGCTGCAGGTGCTGGCGTGCTTTTCGCAGCTGGGGCCGGACGGGCAGAGAATGATCAAGGAAGGCCAGGAGGTGATGATCGCGCCGCTGCCGCTGTATCACATCTATGCCTTCACCGCGAACTGCATGTGCATGATGGTCACCGGCAATCACAACGTGCTGATCACCAACCCGCGCGACATACCGGGCTTTGTCAAAGAGCTGAAAAAGTGGCGCTTCTCGGCATTGCTGGGCCTGAACACGCTGTTCGTGGCACTGATGGAAAATCCGGATTTCAAGCACCTGGATTTCTCCTCGCTGAAGGTCACCAACTCCGGCGGCACGGCGCTGGTCAAGGCCACTGCCGAGCGCTGGGAGAGCATCACGGGGTGTCGCATCGTCGAAGGCTATGGCCTGACCGAAACCTCGCCGGTAGCCAGCACCAACCCCTACGGCCAGCAGGCGCGCCTGGGTACGGTCGGCATACCGCTGCCCGATACGGCGTACAAGGTGATCGATGATGACGGCAACGAGCTGGCCCTGGGCGAGCGCGGTGAGCTGTGCATCAAGGGGCCGCAGGTGATGAAGGGCTACTGGCAGCGTCCGGACGCCACCGCCGAGGTGCTCGATGCGCAGGGCTGGCTCAAGACCGGCGATATTGCAGTGATCGACCCGGACGGCTTCACGCGCATCGTCGACCGCAAGAAGGACATGATCATCGTGTCGGGCTTCAACGTGTACCCCAACGAGATCGAGGACGTGGTGATGGCGCACCCCAAGGTGGCCAACTGCGCGGCCATCGGAGTGCCGGACGAGCGTTCCGGCGAGGCGGTGAAACTGTTCGTGGTGCCACGCGATGGCGGCGTGAGCGTCGAGGAGCTCAAGGCCTACTGCAAGGCCAACTTCACCGGCTACAAGGTGCCCAAGCAGATCGTGCTGCGTGATTCGCTGCCGATGACCCCGGTGGGCAAGATCCTGCGCCGGGAATTGCGCGATATCGCCTGAAAGCCATTCGCCGGCCAGGCTGGCTCCTACTTTGCCGTGTAGGAGCCGGCCTTGCCGGCGAAGCTTTTGCTGAATAGACCCTTTACTCTAAAAATGACTACTGGGTATTCATTAGTCATTTATGTGACTTTGCGGCCCACTTTGGCTCTAGGCGCCCTCTGGCAAAGCTGCTACTCTCGGCGCGCTTCTGATGCTTCGGTTTGTAGCAATCCGTCATCACATATCAATAATAATCGCGTCGACTGCGGAGAAGATTTCGCTGTTGCTGGAGGAGTGGGCTTCCATGATCGAACACTTTTGGAAGGATAAGTACCCAGCCGGGGTTGCCTCGCAAATCAATCCTGATGAGTATCCGAACATTCAAGCGGTATTGAAGCAGTCCTGCCAGCGTTTCGCCGACAAGCCGGCGTTCAGCAACCTGGGCAAGACCCTCACCTATGGCGAGCTGTATGAGCTGTCGGGGGCGTTTGCCGCCTACCTGCAGCAGCATACCGACCTGCAGCCCGGTGACCGCATCGCGGTACAACTGCCAAACGTATTGCAATACCCCGTGGCCGTCTTCGGTGCGATGCGCGCCGGGCTCATCGTGGTCAACACCAACCCGCTGTACACCGCGCGGGAGCTGGAACACCAGTTCAACGATTCCGGTGCCAAGGCGCTGGTGTGCCTGGCCAACATGGCCCACCTGGCCGAAAAGGTCGTTCCCAAGACCCAGGTCAAGCACATCATTGTCACCGAAGTGGCCGACCTGCTGCCACCGCTCAAGCGTCTGCTGATCAATAGTGTGATCAAGTACGTGAAAAAGATGGTGCCGGCCTACCACCTGCCCAAGGCCGTCAAGTTCAACGATGCGCTGGCCAAGGGGCAGGGCAAGGCGGTCAACGAAGTCAGCCCCGACAGCGGCGATGTCGCCGTGCTGCAGTACACCGGTGGCACCACGGGTGTGGCCAAGGGTGCGATGCTGACCCACCGCAACCTGGTGGCCAACATGCTGCAATGCCGTGCGCTGATGGGCTCGAACCTGGGCGAGGGCTGCGAGGTCCTGATCACGCCGCTGCCGCTGTACCACATCTATGCCTTCACCTTCCATTGCATGGCGATGATGCTGATCGGCAGCCACAACATCCTGATCAGCAACCCGCGCGACCTGCCGGCGATGGTCAAGGAACTGTCCAAGTGGAAGTTCACCGGCTTCGTCGGCCTGAACACTCTGTTCGTGGCCCTGTGCAACAACGAGACCTTCCGCAAGATGGACTTCTCGGGGCTCAAGCTCACCCTGTCGGGCGGCATGGCCCTGCAGGTGGCGGTGGCCGAGCGCTGGAAGAGCGTCACCGGTTGCTCCATCTGCGAAGGCTACGGCATGACCGAGACCAGCCCGGTGGCGGCGGTCAACCCGGCCGAGCACAACCAGATCGGTACCATCGGCATTCCGCTGCCGTCGACCCTGTGCAAGGTGATCGACGACAATGGCAAGGAGCTGGCGCTGGGCGAGATCGGCGAGCTGTGCATCAAGGGCCCGCAGGTGATGAAGGGCTACTGGCAGCGCGAAGAGGCGACCACCGAGATCCTGGATGCCGACGGCTGGCTCAAGACCGGTGATATCGCGGTGATCCAGACCGATGGCTACATGCGCATCGTCGACCGCAAGAAGGACATGATTCTGGTGTCTGGCTTCAACGTTTACCCGAACGAACTCGAAGACGTGCTGGCGACCCTGCCGGGCGTATTGCAGTGCGCCGCCATTGGCGTGCCGGACGAGAAATCGGGCGAACTGATCAAGATCTTCATCGTGGCGCGGCCGGGTGTGACCCTGACCAAGGAACAGGTGATGGAGCACATGCGCGCCAATGTCACGGCGTACAAGGTGCCGCGCCTGATCGAGTTCCGCGATGCCTTGCCGACCACCAACGTGGGCAAGATCCTGCGGCGCGAGTTGCGCGATGAAGAGTTGAAGAAGCTGGGCCTCAAGAAGATCGCCTGATCTTCGTGTGGATCGTGCTGCACTCGTTCGCCGGCAAGGCCGGCTCCTACAGGAACACCGCAAATCCTGTAGGAGCCGGCCTTGCCGGCGAATGCCTCAACGCAGTTTCTCAAGCATCTGGTAGTACCACATCCCCGCCGCCAGCAATGGGTTGCCCAGCACATCGCCCATCGGCACCTTGATGTGGCTGCAGCCGGCAAAGGTATCGAATCGGCTCAATGTGCCGGTGATCGCTTCGGCCATGATCTCGCCCATGATGTGGCTGGTGGCAATGCCATGCCCCGAATACCCCTGGCAGTACCACACGTTGTCCGACAGCTTGCCCAACTGTGGAATGCGGTTGACCACGATGCCCATCGCGCAGCTCCACTGGAACTCGATCGGCACGCCCTTGAGCGCCGGAAAGGTCGCCTCGATGCACGGGCGCAGCTCCCCCGCGATATCCCGCGAATCACGTCCCGAGTAGTTGGCCCCGCCACCGAACAGCAGGCGCCCGTCTGCGGTCATGCGGTAATAGTCGAGCACGAAGCGGCAGTCGTACACCGCCAGGTCCTGCGGGTTTAGCTTGCGGGCCAGCTCGCCCAGTGGCGTGGTGGTCACGATGCCGCCCATGGCCGGGAAGATCTTGCCCTTGAGCTGGGGCTTTTCCAGCTTGTGGTACACGTCGCCGGCCAGCATCACCTGGCGTGCGTTGACCCGGCCCTTGGCCGTGACAACCGCAGGTTTGTCGCCATGCACGATCTCCAGCACTTCGGAGTTCTCGAAGATCAGCGCGCCCAGTTGGTGCGCTGCCCGCGCCTCGCCCAGGCACAGGTTGAGCGGGTGCAGGTGCAGGTTGCGCAGGTTCTTCAGCGCGCCCAGGTACAACGGGCTGTCCAGGTGCTGGCGCACCGCCTCGCGGTCGAGCATCTGCACCTGCTCGCCCATGCCGCGCCGCTGGGCTTCGTCGGCGAAGGCCTGCAGTTCGGTCATGTGCGCAGGCTTCATGGCCGCGTGCAGGTGGCCGTGCTTGAGGTCGCAGTCGATGGCGTAGCGTTCGACCCGTTGCTGGATGATGTCGTGGCCGCGAAAGCGCAGTTGCCAGATGAAATCGTCCACGTCATCGCCCAGGCGCTTGCGCATCTGTTTGCGCATGGCCTCGTCACCCGACAGGCTGCCGGTGACCTGGCCGCCGTTGCGCCCGCTGGCGCCCCAGCCGATACGGTTGGTTTCGACGATGGCCACCTTCAGGCCGCGCTCGGCCAGTTCCACCGCGCTGGCCACGCCGGTGAAGCCGCCACCGATGATCACCACGTCGACCTCGACCGTGCCCTGCAGGGTCGGGTACTGGGTGGTGTCGTTCAGGCTGGCGGTGTAGTAGGAGGCGCTGCGCTGGGCGGTGCCGTGGTTGAGGGCTGCATTCATGGGTGTGTTCCTTGAAGAATAGGGGGCTCAGGCCTGGGTCAGGTACCAGCGCCAGTCCTGCTCGCCGACCTCGGCCATGAACTGGCGGTACTCGGCGCGCTTGACCGCCAGGTACACCCCGAGGAAGGCCTCGCCGAACGCTTCGCGCGCCCAGCTGGAGCGCTCCAGCGCGGTCAGCGAGGTCAGCCAGTCGGTGGGCAGCAGCGTCTTGGCCTGGGCGTAGCCGTTGCCCTGCACCGGGGCGCCGGGGTCCAGTTGCTGGCGGATGCCATGGTGGATGCTGGCCAGAATGGCTGCGGCTGCCAGGTACGGGTTGGCATCGGCGCCGCAGATGCGGTGTTCGATATGTCGGGTATTGGCCGGCCCGCCGGGCACGCGCAGGCTCACGGTACGGTTGTCCACACCCCAGGTCGGCGCCAGCGGTGCATAGCTGTTGGCCTGGAAGCGGCGATAGGAGTTGGCGTTGGGGCAGAACAGCAGCAGCGAGTCGAGCAGCATGGCCAACATGCCGCCCACCGACTGGCGCAGCAAGGGCGTGCCGGCCTTGTCTTCGCTGGCGTACAGGTTGTGGCCGGCGGCGTCGGCCAGGCTCACGTGCATGTGCATGCCGGTGCCGGCCAGGTGCTCGAACGGCTTGGCCATGAAGCAGGCCTGCATGCCGTGCTTGTGTGCCACGCCCTTGACCAGGCGCTTGTAGCGCACCGCCTGGTCCATGGCCAGCAAGGCGTCGCCGTGCTCCAGGGTGATCTCCACCTGGCCGGGGGCGTATTCGGAAATCGCGGTACGCGCAGGAATGCCCTGGGCCTTGCAGGCGCTGTACAGGTCGGCCAGAAACGGTTCGATCTGCTCCAGCTCGCGCAGGCCGTATACCTGGGTAGCGCGGGGGCGACCGCCGTCGGTATCCAGTGCCGGTTGCGGGTGGCCCAGGTGATCGCGCTTCTGGTCGAGCAGGTAGAACTCCAGCTCGCAGGCCATTACCGGCTCATAGCCATCGGCCTTGAGCGCGTCGATCACCTTGGCCAGCAGTTGGCGTGGATCGGCGACGGTGGCCGGCAGGCCTTCGCTGGGGTGCATGCTCACCTGCAATGCCGCCGTGGGGATCTGCCGCCACGGCATGCGCACCAGGCTGCCGGCCAGCGGGTATGCGCGGCAGTCAATATCGCCCACGTCCCACACCAGCCCCGAGTTCTCCACATCGTCGCCATTGAGGGTCAGGCCGAGGATGGTGCTGGGTAGCGGCCGCCCGCTTTCATACACGGCCAGCAACTCCTCGCGGTGCAGCAGCTTGCCGCGGGGCACGCCGTTGGCGTCGAGGATGAACAACTCGATCATCTCGATATCGGGGTTGGCGGCCAGGAAATCCTCGGCCTCGGAAACAGGGGCAAACTGCATGGTGCACTCGCTTACGCCGTGACGGCGTACAGGATCGCGCGCCAGTGGGCACGTCGATCGGTCGACAGGGTTGGCCGCAACCGGGCCAGCGGTATCAGTGGGGTGCGAGGGCGGTATCTGGTGGGCGGGCATGGCGGCAATGCCACAAGGCCCAGAACGCGAGGATGCTATTGAACAGCGGATTTTCACCGGGGCGCGCCCGCACCTTCGGGAACGAAGGGCGCATCAGGGGGCGGGGCGTACACGCTGGCAAAGTCATGCACGGATACTCCCACGCGTGGGAAGGTTCATTAAATCGGCCTTTGTATACCTTCAGTTAATCAATGGCTAAACAATGGCCCTGCATGGCGAACCGTGCCGTGGCAGGGCAAATCTGCGACAATCCCCGACCAAACTACGCCGATCATGTGAAAGCAGGCTCACCTGCATTATTAAAAAGACGTCATGACTGACCAGAACGCCGCCATCGAGCAACTGCTGAAAAACCTTGACCACGCCATGATCGCCGAGCGCCATCGCCTGCGTCGGCAACTGCATGACCTGCGCAAGCGCCCAGACGAGGCCAAGCTGGCCCAGTGGGCCGCCCGGGTACAGGCCTCCTGCGATCAGGTCGCCGCGCGCAAGGCCAGCGTGCCGCGCATCCACTACGACGACAGCCTGCCGATCGCGGCCAAGCGTGACGAAATCAAGAAGGTGCTGGCCGCCCACCAGGTGCTGATCATCGCGGGCGAAACCGGCTCGGGCAAGACCACCCAGTTGCCCAAGATCTGCCTGGAACTGGGCCGCGGCCAGCATGGCCAGATCGCCCACACCCAGCCGCGCCGGATTGCCGCGCGCAGCGTGGCCACCCGCGTGGCCGAAGAGCTGGGTACGCCGCTGGGCGCGCTGGTCGGCTACCAGGTGCGCTTCGAAGACCAGAGCGATGCCAACACCCTGGTCAAGCTGATGACCGACGGCATCCTGCTGGCCGAAACCCAGCACGACCGCTTTCTGGAACGCTACGACACGATCATCGTCGACGAAGCCCACGAACGCAGCCTGAACATCGACTTCCTGCTCGGCTACCTCAAGACCCTGCTGCCGCGGCGCCCCGACCTCAAGGTCATCATCACCTCCGCGACCATCGACCTGGAGCGCTTTTCCAGGCACTTCAACGATGCGCCGATCATCGAGGTGTCCGGGCGTACCTACCCGGTCGAGACCTGGTACCGGCCGCTGACCAGCGAGCAGGACGAGGAGGGCAACCGCGTCGAGGACGATCTGACCGTCGACCAGGCGATCCTGGCCACCCTCGACGAGATTGCCGCCCATGAGCGCAGCATCGGCAAGGGCCCGGGCGACGTGCTGGTGTTCCTGCCCGGCGAGCGCGAAATTCGCGATGCCGCCGAGATGCTGCGCAAGGCACAGCTACGCCACACCGAAATCCTGCCGCTGTATGCACGGCTGTCGCCGGCCGAGCAGCAGAAGATCTTCCAGTCCCATCCGGGGCGGCGCGTGGTGCTGGCCACCAACGTTGCGGAAACCTCGCTGACCGTACCGGGCATTCGCTACGTGATCGACAGCGGCACGGCGCGCATCAGCCGCTACAGCTACCGTGCCAAGGTGCAGCGCCTGCCCATCGAGGCGGTGTCCCAGGCCAGTGCCAACCAGCGCAAGGGCCGTTGCGGGCGGGTCGAACCGGGCATCTGCGTGCGCCTGTACAGCGAGGACGACTTCAATGGTCGGCCCGCCTTTACCGACCCCGAGATCCTGCGCACCAACCTGGCCGCGGTGATCCTGCAGATGCTGCACCTGCGCCTGGGCGAGATCGACGCCTTCCCGTTCATCGAGCCGCCGGATGGCAAGGCCATCAGCGACGGCTTCAACCTGCTGCAGGAACTCTCGGCAGTCAATCGCGAGAACCAGCTGACCCCGCTGGGCCGCCAGCTGGCGCGCCTGCCGGTGGACCCGCGTCTGGGCCGCATGCTGCTCGAAGGCGCCAAGCAGGGCAGCCTGCAGGAGTTGCTGATCGTGGCCAGTGCACTGTCGGTGCAGGACCCCCGCGAGCGTCCGCCCGAGCGCCAGCAGGCTGCCGACCAGGCCCATGCGCAGTGGAAGGACAGCGACTCGGACTTCGCCGCGCTGGTCAACTTGTGGCGCGGGTTCGAAGAACAGCGCCAGGCCCTGACGGCCAGCCCGCTGCGCAACTGGTGCCGCAAGAATTTCCTGAATTACCTGCGTCTGCGCGAATGGCGCGATGCACACCGGCAACTGAGCCTGATCTGCCGCGACCTGCAGTTGAGCATCAACAAGGAGCCGGCCGACTACCCGCGCCTGCACAAGGCGATTCTGTCCGGGCTGCTCAGCCAGATCGGCCAGAAGACCGAGGACGGCGACTACCTGGGCGCGCGCCAGCGGCGCTTCTGGGTACACCCGTCCTCGGGCCTGGGCAAGAAACGCCCGCAATGGCTGATGACCGCCGAACTGGTCGAGACCACCAAGCTGTATGCGCGCATGGTGGCCAAGATCGAGCCGGACTGGATCGAGCCGCTGGCCGGGCACCTGATCAAGAAGAACCACTTCGAACCGCACTGGGAGAAGAAGCGCGGCCAGGTGGTGGCCTTCGAGCAGGTCACGCTGTACGGCATGATCGTGGTCGGCCGGCGCCCGGTGCACTACGGGCCGATCGACCCGCAGGCCTCGCGCGAGCTGTTTATCCGTCAGGCCCTGGTGGGCGGTGAGATCCAGTCGCGGGCCAAGTGCCTGGCAGCCAACACGCGCCTGCTCGAGCAGCTCGACGAGCTGGAGGCCAAGGCCCGCCGGCGCGACATCCTGGCTGATGAAGAGACCCTGTACGCCTACTACGAGGCGCGCCTGCCGGCCGAGATCCACCAGACCGCGACCTTCGACAGCTGGTACCGCGTCACCAGCCAGAAAGACCCGCAGTTGCTGATCATGCGCGAAGAGGACGTGCTGGCCCGCGAGGCCAGTGAAGTCACCGCCACGCAGTACCCCGATACCCTGCGCATCGGCGACCTGAGCCTGGCGCTGAGCTATCACTTCGAGCCCAACCACCCCCGCGACGGCGTTACCGTGAGGGTGCCGGCGCCGCTGCTGCCCAGCCTGCCGGGCGAGCGCCTGGAATGGCTGGTGCCGGGGTTGCTGGAAGCCAAGTGCATTGCGCTGGTACGCAACCTGCCCAAGGCCTTGCGCAAGAACTTCGTGCCGGTGCCCGACTTCGTCAAGGCCGCCTTGCAGCGCATGACCTTCGCCGACGGCTCGCTGCCCCAGGCGCTGGGCCGCGAACTGCTGCGCATGACCGGTGCGCGGGTCAGCGACGAGGCCTGGGCCGAGGCGGCTGCGCAGGTGGAAGGCCACTTGCGCATGAACATCGAAGTGGTCGATGCCCAGGGCAAGTTCCTGGGTGAAGGCCGCGACCTGACCGAGCTGACGGCGCGCTTCGTTGCTGCCAGCCAGGCCGCGCTGGCCGTGCCGCAATCGGCCAAGGCCCAGCAGCCGGTGCAAGCCAAGGTGTTTGCCGAGGTGGCCCAGACCGCCCAGCAGAAGATCGCCGGGCTGTCGATGACGGTGTACCCGGCGCTGGTGGAAGAGGGCGGTACGGTCAAGGAAGGGCGCTTCTCGACCCAGGCCGAAGCCGAGTTCCAGCACCGCCGAGCCTTGCAGCGGCTGCTGCTGCAGCAACTGGCCGAGCCGGCGAAGTTCCTGCGCGGCAAGCTGCCGGGGCTGACCGAACTGGGCCTGCTGTACCGCGAGCTGGGGCGTGTCGATGCGCTGGTCGAGGACATCCTGCTGGCCAGCCTGGATACCTGCATCCTCGACGGCGAGAGCAGCCTGCCGCGCGACGGTGCCGGGCTTGCTTCGCTGGCCGAACGCAAGCGCGGCCACTGGGCCGATCACGCCGAGCGCCTGGCCCGCCTGACCCTCGAGATACTCAAGCTCTGGCACGGTCTGCAGAAGCGCTTCAAGGGCAAGATCGACCTGGCCCAGGCCGTGGCGCTCAACGACATCAAGCAGCAACTGGCCAACCTGGTGTACCCGGGTTTTGTGCGGGAAACCCCGGGCATCTGGCTCAAGGAACTGCCGCGCTACCTCAAGGCAGTGGAGCTGCGTCTGGAAAAACTCGGTTCGCAGGTGCAGAAGGACCGCGTGTGGAGCGGCGAACTGAGCGGTCTGTGGGCACAGTACAAGGCGCGTGCCGACAAGCATGCCCAGGAGGGCAAGCGCGACGAGCAACTGGTGCTGTACCGCTGGTGGATCGAGGAATACCGCGTGTCGCTGTTTGCCCAGCAGTTGGGTACCAAGGTACCGATTTCCGACAAGCGCCTGGCCAAGCAATGGAGTCTGGTGGAAGCCTAATCCCCGGAACTTGTGGCACACTTGGCGAACTTCGCTACCGTGTCAGGTACCTGCCACGGTAGCTACAGAATGCAGCACAGCGTACTGCCCCGCTTGCCGGGTGCATTGCCTGTATTAATTGGTACTTTCGTGCCATTTGACCGACAGAACAGGCCGTTGCCCGGCAGGCAGCGGCCCCGAACAGAGGAACGACCGTGCATAACGTCGTCATCAGCGGCACCGGCCTGTACACCCCGGCCAACAGCATTTCCAACGAAGAGCTGGTCGAGTCTTTCAACACCTATGTGCAGCAGTTCAACGCCGACAATGCCGCTGCCATCGAACGGGGCGAAGTGCAGGCACTGGCCGAGTCGAGCGCTGCGTTCATCGAGAAGGCCTCGGGCATCAAGAGCCGCTTCGTGATGGACAAGGCCGGCATCCTCGATCCGCAGCGCATGAAGCCGCGCCTGCCGGAGCGCAGCAACGACGAGCCGTCGATCCTCTGCCAGATGGGCGTGGCCGCCGCCGAGCAGGCCCTGGCGCGTGCCGGGCGCACCGCAGCCGATGTCGACGCGGTCATCGTCGCCTGCTCCAACCTGCAGCGTCCTTATCCGGCCATCGCCATCGAAGTGCAGCAGGCTTTGGGTATCGCCGGTTTCGGTTTCGACATGAACGTGGCGTGTTCGTCGGCGACCTTCGGCATTCAGGTCGCCTGCAACAGCGTGCAACTGGGTCAGGCCCGTTCGGTGCTGGTGATCAGCCCCGAGATCTGCACCGGCCACCTGAACTTCCGTGACCGTGACAGCCACTTCATCTTCGGCGACGCCGCCACGGCGGTGCTGGTCGAACGTGCCGACCTCGCTACCTCGGCGCACCAGTTCGATATCGTCAGCACCAAGCTGCTGACCCAGTTCTCCAACAACATCCGCAACAACTTCGGCTTCCTCAACCGCGCGGCGGAAGAGGGTATCGGTGCGCCGGACAAGCTGTTCGTGCAGGAAGGCCGCAAGGTGTTCCGCGAGGTGTGCCCGATGGTGGCCGAGCTGATCGGCCAGCACCTGAGCGAAAACAACCTCAACGTCAGTGACGTCAAGCGCTTCTGGCTGCACCAGGCCAACCTGAGCATGAACCACCTGATCGTCAAGAAGCTGCTGGGCCGCGACGCGCTGGTCGAGGAGGCCCCGGTGATTCTCGATACCTACGCCAACACCAGTTCGGCCGGCTCGGTGATCGCGCTGCACAAGCATCAGGACGACCTGCCCAAGGGTGCCCTCGGGGTGCTCAGTTCGTTCGGTGCCGGCTACTCGATCGGCAGCGTGATCCTGCGCAAACGTTGATCGCCCACGCCAGTGACGGCTGACGAACAGCGCTTGCTCGACCGCCTGCTGGCGGGAGAGCAGCGCGCGTTCGCCGAACTGGTTCAGACCTGCCAGGGCGCCATGCGCGCGGTGGCCTATGCCATCGTCGGCGAACGTGGCGCCGACGAGGTGGTGCAGGATGCCTGGCTGGCGGCGGTACGCGGTCTGGCGGGCTTCCAGCGCCGCTCCAGCCTCAAGACCTGGTTGCTGACCATCACCGCCAATACGGCCAAGACCCGTTACCGGCAAAACCGCCGCGAGGTGCTGCTCGACGACCTGCCGGCCCCCCATGGCAGCATCGACGACGCGCGTTTTGCCAGCGACGGTCACTGGCTGCTGGCGCCTTCGGCTTGGCACGAAGACAGCCCCGAGGCCCTGCTCAGCCAGGAGCAGTTGCGCGAATGCCTGGAGCACACCCTGCTCAGCCTGTCGCAACTGCAGAGCAGTGTGCTGTTGTTGCGTGAGCGCCAGGGCCTCGAACTGGTGGAAATCTGTAATCTGCTCGACCTGTCGCTCTCCAATGTGCGTGTGCTGCTGCACCGCGCACGCCTCAAGGTCTTCGCGACCCTGGAACATTTCGAGGACACAGGCCAATGCTGACCTGCAAACAACTGGTCGCCTGCTCCAGTGATTACCTGGACGGGCAACTGACCCTGGGCGAGCGCCTGATGACGCGCCAGCACCTGCTGTTCTGTCGCAATTGTCGTCGCTTCATCAAGCAGTTGCGCCTGGCCCAGGCAACCCTCAAGGCGTTGCCGCCGGCGCCTGTTGAGGGGGCCGAGGCCCTTGCGGCGCGGCTGGCCGCCGAGCGCCGGGCAACGCGCTGAAACCCCGCAACCAGCCCTGCAACGGGGCTGATTGTCTTATTCACATTCGAAGTAAAAAGTTCCCCTGTCACTAAATATTTATCTAATAGCCACTGATCTGAAATAACCCCCCGCCAAGATTCGTCCCCAGCACAAGTGGCCTGAGCCGCGTGTTTTTTCAACGTAATCAAGACCATAAACGTTATGAACGTAGGGGAGTTCCTTCGATGATCCGTAAGCACTTCGCAGGTTTCGCAGCCAGCGCCTTGGCAATGGCCGTTACCGCCCAGGCTTTCGCGGGCACCGTGACTACTGACGGCGCCGATATCGTAGTCAAGACCAAGGGTGGCCTGGAGGTCGCTACCGCTGACAAGGAATTCAGCTTCAAGCTGGGTGGCCGGGTCCAGGCCGACTACAGCCGCTTCGACGGTTTCTACACCAAGAACGGCGATACCGCCGATGCGGGCTACTTCCGCCGTGCCTACCTGGAACTGGGCGGTGTGATGTACACCGACTGGGCCTACCAGATCGCCTACGACTTCTCGCATAACTCCGGTGGCGACAACCGTTCCGAAGACGGTTACTTCGACGAAGCGTCGCTGGCCTACAACGGCTTCAAGCCGGTATCGATCAAGGTCGGTCGCTTCGACCCCGAGTTCGGCCTGGAAAAAGCCACCAGCTCCAAGTGGGTGACTGCCCAGGAGCGAACCGCTGCCTACGACCTGGTGGACTGGACCAACTCGCACAACGGCGGCTTCGGTATCCAGGCATCGGGTAATGCCGGTGACTCGCTGTACGGTTCGGCCGGCCTGTTCGCCAAGGACGCCACCAACCAGGACAAGGACGGCGACAGCTCCAAGCAGTTCAACCTGCGCGGTGTGTTCGCACCGATGCACGAGGCCGGCAACGTACTGCACGTTGGCCTGAACTACGCCCAGCGCGACCTTTCCGACACCGCGTTCGACGGCCGTATCCGCAGCCGCCTGGGCATGCGTGGGGTGAGCACCGACGGTGGCCAGGACGCCGGCAACAACGGCAACCGCCTGGTGCTGGGCGGCAACGCCACCACCCCGGCCGGTGCCTACGACACCGACAAGGCCTGGGGCCTGGAAGCCGCCTACGCGCTGGGCCCGTTCTCGGTGCAGGGCGAGTACATCAAGCGTGATGTTCAGGCAGACGACTCGGCCTTCTCCGACATCAAGGCCAAGGGTTACTACGGCCAGGTGGCCTACACCATCACCGGTGAAGCGCGTGGCTACAAACTCGGCAAGTTCGACAGCATCAAGCCTTCCAACAAGCAGATTGGTGCGTGGGAAGTGTTCTACCGCTACGACCACCTGAGCGTCGACGACAACAACGGCGCATTTGCCGACATCGGTGACGTGGAAGCCAAGGTGCACAACCTGGGTGTGAACTGGTACGCCAACGAGTCGATCAAGCTCAGCGGCGTGTACGTCAAGGCCAAGACCGACAACGCGCAGAACGCTGCCGGCGACGACAGCGGCGACGGTTTCGTGATGCGCGCGCAGTACGTGTTCTAAGCGTTACCCCTGCAACACACTCCTTCATCCGTTAGATCTTCGCCCCGCACCTGCGGGGCTTTTTTTTGCTCGCACGAGGGGGCAGACTGCGCGCATGCCCATCTCAATTCTGCCGCACCTTGCCGATATCGACGCCGCCACCTGGGATGCCCTGGTGCCGGATGCCCAGCCGTTCCTGCGCCATGCCTTCCTGCGCAGCCTGGAAGACAGCGCCAGCGTCACCCCACGCACCGGCTGGGCACCGGCCCACCAGGTCCTGACGGACACTCAGGGCCAGGTGCGGGCGGCCATGCCGGCCTACGTGAAGACCCATTCGTTCGGCGAGTACGTGTTCGATCACGGCTGGGCCGACGCCTGCGACCGCGCCGGTATCGACTATTACCCCAAGCTGCTGTGCGCGGTGCCGTTTTCACCGGTCAGCGGCGCGCGCCTGCTGGGTGACGCGCAGGCGGCGGGTGAGCTGATCGACGGCGTCAGCGATGCTTTGCTCGAACAGGGGCTGTCGGGCCTGCACGTGAACTTCACCGACCCGGCCAGCGACGAAGTATTGCGTGGGCGTGCGGGCTGGATGGAGCGCCTGGGGTGTCAGTTTCACTGGCGCAACCAGGGTTATCGGGACTTCCAGGATTTTCTCGACAGCCTCAGTTCGCGCAAGCGCAAGCAGATGCGCAAGGAACGCGAGCAGGTGGCGGGGCAGGGTATCGAGTTTCAGTGGTACCACGGCCATGAGCTGAGTGAGGCGCAGTGGGATTTCGTGTACGCATGCTATGCCAACACCTACGCCGTGCGCCGCCGTGCCCCGTACCTTACCCGGGCGTTTTTCAGCCTGCTGGCCGAACGCATGCCCGCGTCGATCCGCGTGGTGATGGCGCATCAGGGCGGGCGGGCGGTGGCGATGGCGTTCAGCCTGGTGGGCGGTGACAGCCTGTATGGGCGCTACTGGGGCTGCCTGGCGGAGTTCGATCGGTTGCATTTCGAGACGTGCTTCTATCAGGGCATGGACGTTGCCATTGCCGAAGGGTTGCAGCGTTTTGATGCCGGGGCGCAGGGCGAGCACAAGCTGATTCGCGGGTTCGAACCGGTGATCACGCGGTCCTGGCATTACCTGCTGCATCCGGGGTTGAAGGCGGCCGTGCAGGACTTTCTGGCGCAGGAGCGGGTGGGGGTGCTGGGGTATGCCGAGGAGGCGCGTACGGCGCTGCCCTTCAGGCAAGTCTGAACGCCAAGCCCGCTCCCGCAGGCGCAGTAAAATCCCTGTGGGAGCGGACTTGACCCGCGATACCGTCGCCGCGGTGTTCAATCGACCCCGACAAACCCACCCGTCTGGTGATGCCACAACCGTGCGTACAGCCCCTGGTGCGCCAGCAGTTCGGCATGGGTGCCCATCTCGGCAATCCGCCCCTGCTCCAGCACCACCAGCCGGTCCATCCGCGCGATGGTCGACAGGCGGTGCGCAATGGCGATCACCGTCTTGCCCTGCATCAGGGTCTCCAGGCTCTCCTGGATGGCTGCCTCCACTTCCGAATCCAGCGCCGAAGTGGCTTCGTCCATGATCAGGATCGGCGCATTCTTGAGCAGCACCCGCGCAATCGCGATGCGCTGGCGCTGGCCGCCGGACAGTTTCACGCCACGCTCGCCCACATGCGCATCGAAACCGGTGCGCCCCTGGGCATCGGACAGCTGAGGGATGAACTCATCGGCCCGCGCCCGGCGCACCGCCTCCCACAACTCCTCTTCTGTCGCATCCGGCCGGCCATACAGCAGGTTGTCGCGAATCGAGCGGTGCAGCAGCGAGGTGTCCTGGGTGATCATGCCGATCTGTGCGCGCAGGCTGGCCTGGCTCACCTGGGCGATGTCCTGGCCGTCGATCAGGATACGGCCACTTTCCAGGTCGTACAGGCGCAGCAGCAGGTTGACCAGGGTGGACTTGCCGGCGCCCGAGGGGCCGATCAGGCCGATCTTCTCGCCGGGGCGAATGTCCAGGGTCAGGTTGCTGATGATCCGGCTGCCCTGACCGTAATGAAAGTCGACATTATCGAAGCGCACCGCGCCGCGATCGACCTTGAGCGCCGGAGCATCTGGCGGATCGGTGACGGTGACCGGCTGGGCGATGGTCTTGAGGCCATCCTGCACCATGCCGATGTTCTCGAAGATGCCGTTGACCACCCACATGATCCAGCCCGACATGTTGACGATGCGGATCACCAGGCCGGTGGCCAGGGCGATGGCGCCCACGGTGATCAGCGACTGGCTCCACAGCCACAGCGCCAGGCCGGTGGTGGTGACGATCAGCAGCCCGTTGAGGCTGGTGATGACCACATCCATGCTGGTGATCACCCGCGAGGCCAGCTGGGTCTTTTCGGTCTGCTCGCGAATCGCTTCGCGGGCGTACTGGCGCTCGAAGTCGGTGTGGGCGAACAGCTTGAGGGTGGCGATGTTGGTGTAGCCATCGACAATGCGGCCCATCAGCTTGGAGCGCGCATCCGATGACACCACCGAGCGCTCCTTGACCCTGGGCACGAAATAGCACAGTGCGCCGATGTAGGCGAAGATCCAGACGGTCAGGGGCAGCATCAGGCGCCAGTCGGCCTCGGCGAACAGCACCAGCGAGCTGATCGCGTAGATCAGCACGTGCCACAGGGCGTCCACCGCCTGCACGGCCGAATCGCGCAGCGAGTTGCCGGTCTGCATGATGCGCTGGGCGATGCGCCCGGCAAAATCGCTCTGGAAGAAATTGAGGCTCTGCTTGAGCACATGGGTGTGGTTCTGCCAGCGGATCATGCTGGTCATACCCGGGCTGATGGTCTGGTGCACCAGCAGGTCGTGCAGGCCGAAGAACAGCGGGCGCAGCAGCAGCGTGACCACCACCATCCAGATCAGCTCGCTGGCGTGATCGCTGAAGAAATCAGGGTTTGGCGCGCCCTGGGCCAGGTCGATGATGCGGCTCAGGTAACTGAACAGCGCCACTTCGATGAGCGAAGCCACCAGCCCCACCACCAGCAGTGCGGCAAAGCTGGGCCACACCTGGCGCAGGTAGTAGAAATAGAACGGCAGGACCTTGCCCGGCGGCGATGCGGTCGGTGCTTCGCGAAAGATGTCGATCAGCTTTTCGAAATAGCGATACAACCTCAAAACTCTAACTCCTGTCTGACTCGACCGGGCCGGTCGTGGTTCACGTCCCTGTGAACACGGGCTCAGTCAATGCGTTTGGCGGACTTGATCAGCACGGGATCGACCGGTACATCGGCCATGCCGTTCTTGCGCGTGGTCGGCGAGTTGACGATCTGGTCGACCACGTCCATACCCTTGACCACCTTGGCGAACACGGCGTAGCCGGCATCGCGGCCCGGATCGAGGAAGGCGTTGTCGGCCACGTTGATGAAGAACTGGCTGGTGGCCGAGTTCGGGTTGGATGTGCGGGCCATCGACAGGGTGCCGCGGGTGTTGTGCAGGCTGTTGCTGGCCTCGTTGCGGATCGGGTCCTTGGTCGACTTCTGTTGCATCTGCGCGGTGAAGCCGCCGCCCTGGACCATGAAGCCCGGGATCACGCGGTGGAAGATGGTGTTGGTGTAGAAGCCGCTGTCGACATACTCGAGGAAGTTCTTGGTCGAGATGGGCGCCTTGACCGGGTCCAGTTCCACTTCGATCTGGCCGAAGCTGGTGTCGAGCAGTACGTGCGGGGCTTTTTCGGCAGCCATCAGGCTGGTGGCGAAGACGACCGAGCAGGCGCCAAGCAGAAGTTTTTTCAGCATGAACTCAATGATCCTTGAGAAGTGGTTGAAGCCGTTGCCAGAAACTGCAGCAGGGTCTGGTTGAACAGCCGGGGTTGATCCAGCGGTGTAGCGTGCCGTGAATCTTCGATGACCGCCAGTCGTGCTTGAGGAATAAGCGCGACGTAGCGCTGCTTGAGCTGTATCGGGGTGTAATCGTGGTCGGCGCTGATGACCAGCGTAGGACAGCGGATCTGGCCCAGGCGTTCCTGTACCCCCCAGCCGACGATGGCATCGAAGCTGGCCAGGTACGCACGCTTGTCGTTGCGCGCCCAGCGCTCGGCCATCTTGCGTCGCAACTCGGCCTGCTCCGGCTTGGGAAACAGGCGTGCGGCCAGGCCTTTGCCGATGGTCTCCAGGCTCAGCAGGCGGGCCAGGCTCCAGCGCTTGAACCATTGCCAGTAATCGTCGCGGCTGCGTAGCTTGACCTCGGGTGCGCTGTTGACGATGCACAGGCTGCGCAACCGGTGGGGATGGTCGACGGCAAACTGGAAGCCGATCATGCCGCCCATCGACAGGCCAGCCAGGTGCACCGGGCCGGTGTTCAGGTGCTCCAGCAGGGCCAGCAGGTCGGCGCTGAAGCCGGCGATGCTGTAGCGCTCGCGAGGCTTGTCGGAGCGCCCGTGGCCGCGCACATCGAGCAGGATCACGCGGTACTGACGGGCCAGCTCCGGTACCTGGTATTCCCAGTCCTGGCAGCTCGAGCCCAGGCCGTGCAGCAGTACCAGGGGCTCGCCCTGGCCATATTCCTCGTAATGCAGGGTGCAACCTTCATGTTCGAAATAGGCCATGGGCGTTACCTGTCAGGCTTGGGCGGGGGCGGCGAAGGGCACGTCCAGCGGCGCAGTGTCGAAGTTGCGCAGCAACTCGATGAGGATCTGCGTGGCCGGGCCCAGGGGTTTGTCCTTGTTCGAGTAAAGGTAGAACAGCGGGTGACGGCTGCCACCCTGGTCCAGCGGCAGTGGCTTGAGCACGCCTTCGCGCAGTTCGCGCTCGATCAGGTGGCGTGGCAGCCAGGCAAAGCCCAGGCCGCTGCTGACGAAGGTGGCGGCGGTGGCCAGGCTGCCGACCGTCCAGCGCTGTTCGGCGCCCAGCCAGCCCACATCCCGCGGTTGTGCCCGGCCAGAGTCGCGGATCACCACCTGCAACTGGCTCTCCAGGTCCTGGAAACTGAGCTCGCGGCCCAGGCGGTGCAGGCTGTGCTCGGGGTGTGCAACGGCCACGAACTCCACCGCGCTCAATTCGGTGCCCAGGTAGCCGGGGATGCTGAAGCCGCTGATGGCAAGGTCCGCCACCCCTTCGTGCAGCACTTCCTCGACCCCTGACAGCACCTCCTCGCGCAGGCGCACCCGGCAGCCGCGACTTTGCGGCATGAACGCACTCAGGGCACGTACCAGTCGGGCATTGGGGTAGGCGGCATCGACCACCAGGCGCACCTCGGCTTCCCAACCCTGCTCCATGTGATGGGCGAGGTCTTCGAGCTGGCTGGCCTGCTTGACCAACTGGCGCGAGCGGCGCAGCAGCACGCTGCCGGCATCGGTGAGCACCGCCTTGCGCCCGTCGATGCGCAGCAACGGCACGCCGAGCTGGTCCTGCATGCGGGCCACGGTATAGCTCACCGACGATTGGGAGCGGTGCAGGGCTTCGGCGGCCTGGGCAAAGCCGCCGTGGTCGACCACCGCCTGCAGAGTCCGCCACTGATCCAGGGTAACGCGCGGCGCTTTCATCTTCGGCTCCTGTTGTCCTAAGCTGGCGCACTTTCATGGAGAGCGCCGTTATGAAGAAAATCTGTGTTGCACTGCTGGCCCTGCTGCCGCTGACGGCCCTGGCCTACCCCATCGACGTGACCAAGAACACCGATGGGGTGAAGCTTGACTACACCACCTACGACACCGACCGTGACATCGGCTCGATCAGCCTGAACAACTACGGCGATGTGGCAGCGACGTGCAAGGTCACCTTCCGCAACGGCCCGGAGGCCCCCAGGGTACGGCGCATACAGGTACCGGCGAAAAAGAGCGTCGACGTGACGGCCAAATTCAACCGCGAAATCCTCAAGCTGCGCATCGCGCTGGACTGCAAGCCGCAATAAAACAGGTTAACTGATAGGTTTAACCCAGTTTTTACGCTTTTTTATCGATAGGTCAATCTCTAATCTTGCCTCCATCGACTTAGCGAACTTGCCGATGGAGGCAACCCATGTCCCGCGTACTGATCATCGAAAGCAGCGCCCGCCTGCAGGACTCCGTGTCTCGTCAGCTGACCCGTGATTTCATCAGCCAGTGGCAGGCGGCCAACCCGGCCGACCAGATCAGCGTGCGCGACCTGGCATTGAACCCGGTACCCCACCTGGACAGCCATCTGCTGGGTGGCTGGATGAAGCCCGAAGCCCAGCGCAGCGCCGAAGAGGTGCAGGCACTAACACGTTCCAACGAACTGACCGACGAAGTGCTGGCCGCCGATGTACTGGTGCTGGCGGCGCCGATGTACAACTTCACCATCCCCAGTACGCTGAAGGCCTGGCTCGACCATGTGCTGCGTGCCGGCGTCACCTTCAAATACACCCCGACCGGCCCGCAGGGCTTGCTGACCGGCAAGCGCGCCTATGTGCTGACGGCCCGCGGCGGTATCCACGCCGGGGCCGGTAGCGACCATCAGGAGCCCTACCTGCGCCAGGTGATGGCCTTCATCGGCATTCACGAGGTGACGTTCATTCACGCCGAGGGCCTGAACATGGGCGGCGACTTCCACGAAAAAGGCCTGAACCAGGCCAAGGCGCTGCTGGCTGCGGTAGCTTGAGCCGTACCGATTTTCCCCCCGCCTGACACCTTTGCTCCTTTGGGTGTACCTGCCCGGTCAGACACTGGTTTGACCGGGCTTTTTTGTGGGTGGTTATGAAACTTGTCATTGCCAGGTTGATTGTTTATAGAGAACTGACAGTTTTGTCAGGTGCGCGCTTGAATGCCTATCTGTTTAGATGCGGGTGACGGACAGACTTTCGGCAGTGAAAGTTTGTAACTTGCCTCGCGGATATAAGGATGCGTACCTATGCCTGCTAAAGTAGGGTCCAAACTATATGCCTGGGATGCCCCGACGATCGACTGTTCGATTCCACATCCCGATTACCCCAAAGACCCGTCGAGAAAGTATTTCAAGATATCGGCGATCTTCAACTGCGGCAGCAATACGGATTTTTTGTCAGTCAGGACGCTTATATCAGCCGGTATGTACCCCGGTGACAGGGTCAGGGTAAGAATTGTCGAACCTTCCGGTATCATTTTCGATTTGCCCGTGCAACCCATCAGTAACCCGCCGGAAGCGCTGTACTCTTCTTGTCCAAAAGCGCTGATGTACAGCAGTTCCGGCCAAACGGCACAGGTGAATTTCGCGCTGAGCAGGGATGGCGGACCCTGGGTGGTTTCGCAGAGTCGTTACTTTTCGGTGGAACGCCAAAGTTTAGATCCATTGACCCGGCCAAGACTTGATCGCGGTTCTCGCTGGGTCCAGATTACCTATCCCCAATGGCAACCTTCACACAAGGTTCGTCTAAGAGGTTTCACCATGACAGGGCATGAGGACCTGGGGTGGAAACCCATGACGGGGGGTACTGCCCAGTTTGAAATTCCACTGAGCTGGTTTCAGCAGAACAGAGGCAAGCAAGTGTGGCTCAATTATGCGCTTGAAGCGGTTACGGGCTCGGACTACCAATTTTCCAGGCTGCTTTATATCCCGAGCCTGGAGGTGCCCCCGGCATCTGAGGAGGCGCCTGAGGTCCCTGAGAAAGTGCCGGTGAAAAAACCTGCGAAGGCGTCAGAAGCACCTGCGAAAGTGCCTGGCAAACCTGCGAAACGCCCGCCAAGCAAGGCGTGACCCGCAAGCAAGGGTTCAAAGCCGGCGCGAGCGCAGGGAGGCACCATGTTGAACACGTTCACACTGTTGCTGTTGATCAGCCTGATGACAGCCTGCGCCAACCGGGCGCCGGTGCAGCCTGCCAATGACGAGGTTGCGCAGGCAAGCTCGGTGTCGCCAACGGTCCAGGCCGCTGCGTTGCAGTCCCGTGCAGGTACGGCGGCTGTTTCCGGAGCCACGGTTGCACGCCACCTGCAGGAACGTTACCGCGACACCCGGCAGAACTGTAACGCCTCCAGCGCGCCGGCCTTTCTGTGCAGCGGCATCCTCATGCGCGCTACGCAGAACAGCCCGGCGTTTCATTCGTGGAACCCGAACCCCACCGCCTCGGGCGTGTCGTTCTCCTACCTGCGTGCCGACTCTGCGTTCAGTCGGTTGGCCTATGGGTACACTAACGGCTTCATCTTCGTGCCTATCTTGTACGCCAACAATCAATACAAGCCCCGTGTGTTGTGCTCGTTTCCTGTGGACGCCGATTCCAACAGGCGAGAATCGCAGGGGTGCGGGCAGAATGTCGGTTATCCCATGGTGAGCCGCGAGTGCAGGGCGCAGCGCATCGGTACAGCGGAACAATGGCTGGCGCATTACAACGCCAACCGGATCAATGCACGCCAGTGCGGCTTCAATGTTCGCGATGAACTCAACAAAGAAGGCGCCATCGCGTTCTATCAGAGCCTGCGTGCCAGAAACCTGCCCGGCGCCAACCTTGGCGGCATCCAGAACGAAGTGCGCATGGCCCTGTGGCCGCAGAACATCGGTCGGCAATTGCCGATGGAAGCCTTCTTCTATATTGGCGGGAGCGCGAGCGGAAGGGCGGGGGCGCAGGCGGATCAGCGGGACTTCTTCAGCCAGACGGGCATCCTGGTGCCGATCATCGCGGTGACCTTGCCCTCTGGCGCCACCCCCGCACGGTTCCAGTTCATCACGGCCGATCAGACCCGTTGAGCCAGCTGGCACCTTGAGTGCAGGCGTTTCAAAAGCGGTTGCCGGCCCGTTGGTCAACCGCTAAGGTCGCCGCCTGCATATCAGGGGGCATACATGGGCTACTTATTGATCGTCGCGCTGATCCAGGCGTTTTCCTTCAGCCTGATCGGCGAATACCTGGCCGGGCATGTCGACAGCTACTTCGCGGTACTGGCGCGGGTACTGCTGGCCGGCCTGGTGTTTTTGCCGTTGACCCGCTGGCGCAAGGTCGAGCCGCGCTTCATGCGGGCCATGCTGCTGATCGGCGCGTTGCAGTTCGGCATCACCTATGTGTGCCTGTATTTGAGCTTTCGTGTGCTCAGCGTGCCCGAAGTGCTGCTGTTCACCATTCTTACACCCTTGCACGTGACCCTGATCGAGGATGCCCTGAACCGGCGCTTCAATCCGTGGGCACTGGTGGCCGCACTGGTGGCGGTGGGGGGCGCAGCGGTGATTCGCTTCGACCGCATCAGCCCGGACTTCTTCATGGGCTTTGTGCTGCTGCAACTGGCCAACTTCACCTATGCCGCCGGTCAGGTGCTGTACAAGCACCTGGTTGCCCGTTACCCCAGTGACCTGCCGCACTACCGACGCTTCGGCTACTTCTACCTGGGCGCCCTGCTGGTGGTGCTGCCGGCCTTCCTGCTGTTCGGCAACGCGCAGCATCTGCCCAGCACCGACGTGCAGTGGCTGGTGCTGCTGTTTCTGGGATTGTGCCCGACGGCGCTGGGGCTGTACTGGTGGAACAAGGGCGCCTGCCTGGTTTCAGGCGGCACCCTGGCGGTGATGAACAACCTGCATGTGCCGGTCGGGCTGTTGCTCAACCTGCTGATCTGGAACCAGCACGAGCCGCTGGGCCGGCTGTTCATCGGTGGTGCGGTGATACTGGCCTCGCTATGGCTCAGCCGACTCGGTGCTCAACGCCCGTTGCTCGCGAACGGCACCGGCCGGTAGCAGCCCGGCGCGCAGGTCGCTGCCGCTGGGTTGCTGGTACAGGCCCAGACCGAACTCGGGCATCACGGCCAGCAGGTAGTCGAAGATATCGCCCTGGATACGTTCATAATCGGCCCAGGCGGTGGTGCGGGTGAAGCAGTAGATTTCCAGGGGCACGCCCTGGGCGGTGGTCTGCATCTGACGCACCATGCAGGTCATGTTCGGCTGGATGTCCGGGTGGCTTTTCAGGTACGCCAGGGCATAGGCGCGGAAGGTGCCGATGTTGGTCATGCGCCGGCGGTTGGCCGACAGCGCTGCCACAGGGCCCTGGGCTTCGTTCCAGGCCTGCAGTTCGCTGCGCTTGCGGGTCATGTAGTCGGTGAGCAGGCGCACCTTGCCCAGGCGTTGCTCCTCTTCATCGGTCAGAAAGCGCACGCCGCCAGCATCGATGAACAGGCTGCGCTTGATGCGCCGACCGCCGGCCTGCTGCATGCCACGCCAGTTCTTGAACGATTCGGACATCAAGCGCCAGGTGGGGATGGAGACAATGGTCTTGTCGAAGTTCTGCACCTTGACCGTGTGCAGGGTGATGTCCACCACGTCGCCGTCGGCGCCTACCTGGGGCATCTCGATCCAGTCGCCGACGCGCAGCATGTCGTTGCTGGTCAGTTGCACGCTGGCCACGAACGACAGCAGGGTGTCCTTGTACACCAACAGGATCACCGCCGACATCGCACCCAGGCCCGACAGCAGCAACAGCGGCGAGCGGTCGATCAGGGTGGCGACGATGATGATCGCGCCGAACACGAACAGCACCATCTTGGCCAGTTGCACATAGCCCTTGATCGAACGGGTACGCGCATGTTCGGTGCGGGCATAGATATCGAGCAGGGCATCGAGCAGTGCACTGATGGCCAGCACCAGGAACAGGATGGTGAACGCCAGCGCCACGTTGCCCAGAAAATGCTGGCTGGTGGCGCTGAGCTCCGGCACCAGCTTGAGGCCGAACTGCACCACCAGCGAGGGCACCATCTGCGCCAGGCGCTGGAAAACCTTGTTGTGCAGCAGGTCGTTGAGCCAGTGCAGGGCTGGCTGGCGGCTCAGCAGCCGGACGGCGTGCAGGATCATGAAGCGTGCCACACGCCCCAGTACCAGGGCGGCCAGCAGCAGTACCGCCAGGCCCAGGCCGGCGTGCAGCAGCGGGTGCTGATCGAGGGTGCCCCACAGATCCAGGGCGTTTTGCCAGAACAATTGAATATCCATGCCGTAGTAAAGGTGTCCGCAAAAAGAGTGGAAGTGCAATTAGAACGCGGAAAGTCGTGACAATGCCAAAAGAAATTCGGCGTGAGCGCCGGAAAACGTTACCCTATATGGCTGAATTTCTGCACTTGCCCGAGGTACACCCGTGTTTTCCCAATTCGCCCTGCACGAACGCCTGCTCAAAGCCGTGGCCGCACTGAACTTTGTCGAGCCCACGCCTGTGCAGGCGGCGGCCATCCCCCTGGCGCTGCAAGGGCGTGACCTGCGGGTGACGGCGAAAACCGGTAGCGGCAAGACGGCCGCCTTCATGCTGCCAGTGCTCAACCGCCTGGTGGACCTGAAGCAGAGCCGTGTCGAGATCCGTGCCCTGGTGCTGCTGCCGACCCGCGAGCTGGCCCAGCAGACCCTCAAGGAAATCGAGCGTTTCGCCCAGTTCACCTACATCAAGGCCGGCATGATCACCGGTGGTGAAGACTTCAAGGAACAGGCCGCCATGCTGCGCAAGGTGCCGGACATCCTGGTCGGCACCCCGGGGCGCATGCTCGAGCACCTCAATGCCGGCAACCTGCACCTTGAACATGTGCAGGCGGTAGTGCTGGACGAAGCCGACCGCATGCTCGACATGGGCTTTTCCGAAGACGTCGAGCGTCTGTGCAACGAGTGCGCGAACCGCGAGCAGACCCTGCTGTTCTCGGCTACCACTGGCGGTGCCGGCCTGCGCGACATGATCGGCAAGGTACTCAAAGACCCCGAGCACCTGATGCTCAACACCGTCAGCCAGCTCAACGACGGCACCCGCCAGCAGATCATCACCGCCGACCACAACCAGCACAAAGAACAGATCGTGCAGTGGCTGCTGGCCAACGAGACCTACCAGAAGGCAATCATCTTCACCAATACCCGGGTGATGGCCGACCGTATCTACGGGCACCTGGTGGCCAAGGACATCAAGGCATTCGTGCTGCACGGCGACAAGGACCAGAAGGACCGCAAGCTGGCCATCGAGCGCCTCAAGCAGGGCGGCGCCAAGGTGCTGGTGGCGACCGACGTCGCGGCCCGTGGCCTGGACGTGGACGGCCTGGACCTGGTGATCAACTTCGACATGCCGCGCAGCGGCGACGAATATGTACACCGTATCGGTCGTACCGGGCGCGCCGGTAACGAAGGCCTGGCAGTGTCGCTGATCTGCCATGGTGACTGGAACCTGATGTCGAGCATCGAGCGCTACCTCAAGCAGAGCTTCGAGCGCCGCACCATCAAGGAAGTCAAAGGCACCTATACCGGGCCGAAGAAGGTCAAGGCGTCGGGCAAGGCCGCCGGGGTCAAGAAGAAAAAGACCGACAAGAAGACCGACAAGAAGGTGGTGGCCAAACGCAAGCCGACCGCCAAGCCCAAGCCCAATGCTCCCTCCCTGGTGAGCCAGGACGGCATGGCACCGCTGAAGAAGCGCAAGCCGGCACCGTCTGCCGAGTAAGGTTGCAGGGCCTATTCGCCGGCAAGGCCGGCTCCTACAGGAGCTGTCTTGCCAGCGACGCGTCATCCTCGATTCAGACTTTCTTCTCTGCCGCCTTCAGTTCCTGCATGCGCTTGTCGATCAGCTGGCATTTGTCCGGCAGGTCCTTGCTCTCGGTTCCCAGCTTCATCCCCTGCAATTCTTCATTGATCTCCTTGGCCTTCTGCGGGTTCTGCTCCGTCAGTTTGCTGACCTCCTTGGCCAGCTCCTCGCGTTTCTGCGTGGCCTCTTCCAGCGTGCAGGCCCAGGTGGGCACGGCAAATAGAAGGGCAGCGGCAGCGGTGATGCTCATCAGCGTTTTCATGGTCGGACCTCGTGTTCCATTACGGGCGAAGGTGTTCGGTGGAGGGCTGTGCCGGCCGGAAAGTTCAGTCGAACCGCTTCCGCGCGCGCCTGTCACACCCTTACATCCCCTTGCTGGAGGTTGGACCGATGAGCACTACCTATGACTGGGACCTGATGGAGCGCCTGCTGCACGAAGTGCAGAACGGCGCCGGCCACAGCTTTACCCCGCGCCCGTATGCCGAGCAGCATGCTGCCGGCCTGGCTGCCAAAGGCGATGCAGTGCCGGAGCTTGATCATCTGAAGACCAAGGCCTGCGAATACGAGAAGCTGCTGTTCGAGCGCGGCTTTATCGAGACGCGCCCTGAAGAGGAAGGGGGCAATGGCGAGAACTTCGTCCTTACCCAACGAGGCTCGCGCCTGCTCAGCCTTATCGACAGCGCAATCCCGGGCAATGATCATCCGCGCCAGGTGTTGAACGAGCAGGCTGATGCACTGGATGAGGCGACCTTCGACGAAGTGGCGTCAAAGGCACAAATCGCCTGATCGGGCTGGTAATCGCTGGCAGCAGGCCCTGATAATCGGCGCTGGATCCACTATTGCCGAGAGCCTGCCATGCCGTGCCGCGATAATGGGGGTCGCCCTTGAGCGCCCTTCGTAAGAATACCGACACCTTTGCTCTGCAGGTCATGCTGGGCCTGTGCCTGATCTGGGGCATCCAGCAGGTCATGATCAAGTGGGCCGCGCCGGACATCGCACCGGTGATGCAGGCCGCCGCGCGCTCGGGCATCTCGGCACTGATGGTCGCGTTGCTGATGTGCTGGCGGGGTGGCTGGGAACAGCTGGGCACCACCTGGAAGGGCGGTCTGCTGGCCGGTTCGCTGTTCGGCCTGGAGTTTCTGCTGATCGCCGAAGGGCTGCAACTGACGTCCGCGGCGCACATGTCGGTGTTCCTCTACACCGCGCCGGTGTTCACTGCGTTGGGGCTGCACTTCATGCTGCCCAGCGAGCGCCTGCGCCCGCTGCAGTGGCTCGGCATCCTGCTGGCGTTCGCCGGCATTGCCGTGGCCTTTGCCGGCGGACTGTCGCTGGACAACCTCGATGGGCGCATGCTGCTGGGCGATGCGATGGGCGTGATGGCCGGCATGGCCTGGGGCGCGACCACCGTCGTGGTGCGGGCTTCGCGCCTGTCGGAGGCACCGGCTACCCTGACCCTGTTCTACCAATTGATGGTCGGCTTCGTCGGCCTGCTGCTGATCGCGGTGCTGACCGGGCAGGTCGGCCATGTGACGCTGACCGCCACATCGATCAGCAGCGTGCTGTTCCAGGCGGTGGTGGTGTCGTTCTTCAGCTACCTGACCTGGTTCTGGCTGCTGCGTCGCTACCTGGCGTCCAACCTGGCGGTGTTCTCGTTCATCACCCCGTTGTTCGGGGTGACGTTCGGCGTGTTGCTGCTGGGCGAGCCGTTGAGCCTGAACTTCATCCTGGGCGCCGTCTGCGTGTTGCTGGGCATTACCCTGGTCAGTGCCGAGCAGTGGGTACGCAGGCGTCTGCGGCGCCTGCTCGGCCAGTAGCCGGGCGCAACAGCAGGGCCCCGGCGATGATCAGGCCGCTGGCGGCCACTACCAGCGCCGGTTGCAGGCTGGCGCTGAACTGATTGCTCAACGCCGCCAGCAGCGGGCCGCTGAGCTGGCCGAGGGCGAAGCAGGTGGTCAGCAGGCCGGCATTGCGGTGGGTGGCGTGGGGGGCCAGTTCGCGCGAGCGCTGCATCACCAACTGCATGCAGGCCAGAAACGGCGTGCCGCACAGCAGTACACCCAGCGCCAGGCCGGCGCCGCTGCCCAGCAGGCAGGCCAGTACCCCGGCGGCCTGCAGCCACAACGTTGCCATCAGCCAGCGCGCCGTGCTGCCGTGGTGCGGGCGGCGCAGGCTGACCAGCACCACACCCATGGCGGCAGCCAGGCCGAAGGCCGGCCAGAACAGGTCGGCCAGCCACTGGCCGTGAAAACGTGCGCTGGCCATCTGTGACATGAAAGTGGCCGGAATGATGTATCCCACCCCGTACAGTGCATAGATCAGCCCCAGCCGCCCGATGCCGGGTGTCGCACCCTGCGCGGTGGCCTTGTGCGCGGGCACTGGTTGCGGGTGTGGCAGCGCGGGCTGGATCACCAGCAGCATCAGCAGCGCCACGGCGGCGTAGATCAGCCACAGCGGTGCCGAACCCAGGCCCTGCAGATTGGCGCCCAGTGCCAGCATCCCCGTGAGCAGGATACCCATGCCAGGGCCGGCGAACACCAATGCGCCAAGACGCGGTTGCCGGCTTTGAGCGGCCAGGTGCTGAGTTATGCCGGTGAGCGTCACCACCACCCACGCACTGGCGATGCCGGTGCCCATGCGCAGTGCCATATGCGGCCAGAACCCGTGGGCCCAGAACGAGGCCAGGGTCAGCAGCACACACAGCCACAACCCGGCCAGCAGGCGCCTGCGCACCTGGGCGGGGCGGTGCGCGAACATCGTGTCGAGGGCGCCGAGCAGGTAGCCCAGGTAATTGGCGGCGGCTACCAGCCCGGCGGCGGTCAGGCTGATCTGGCCTTCGCTGATCAGGTGCGGCAGTTGCGGGGTGAGGGCGAATCGGCCGATGCCCATGGCCATCATCAGGGCAACGAAGCTGGCCAGCAGGCGCATTGTCGAGGACATGGTCGGGTTCCTGTGCGATGAGCGTTGACCGTCAGGCTACTGCGGGTTGACTTTCATAAAAATTGAATAATGATGAGAAACTTGTTCAGTTTTGGAGAATTTCCGTGGAGCTGAGTCAACTGCGCATCTTTCAGGCGGTTGCCGAAGAGGGGTCGATCACCCGCGCGGCCGAGCGCCTGCACCGCGTGCCCTCCAACCTGTCCACGCGCCTGCGCCAGCTGGAAGAGCAACTGGGTGTGGAGCTGTTTCGGCGCGAGCGCCAGCGCCTGCAGCTGTCGCCGGCTGGCAAGGTGCTGCTGGACTACAGCGCACGCATGCTGGCGTTGCATGACGAAGCCTTTGCGGCGGTTCAGGGGGGCGAGCCGGCGGGGAATTTCGTGCTGGGCAGCATGTACAGTTCAGCGGCCATTCATCTGCCTGAGTTGCTGGCGCGCTATCACCGAGCTTACCCGGCGGTGAACCTGCAGGTGCAGACCGCCCCCAGCGGCGAATTGCTCGAAGGGCTGCTCAGCGGGCGTCTCGACGCGGCGCTGGTGGATGGACCGCTGGCCCTGGCCGGGCTCGATGGGGTGCCCTTGTGCGAGGAGACCCTGGTGCTGCTCACCGAGGCCGACCACCCGCCGGTGCACAGTGCCCGGGATGTGGCTGGGCGTGCGGTGTTCACGTTTCGCCAGGGATGCTCGTACCGCATGCGGCTGGAGGCCTGGTACGCCCATGATCGTGCGGCGATGGGGCGGGTGATGGAAATCGAATCGTATCCCAGCATGCTGGCCTGTGTGATCGCCGGGGCGGGTGTGGCGTTGATGGCGACCTCGATGCTTGAAAGCCTGCCGGGCCGGGAACGGGTCACGGTGCACCCGTTGCAGTCGCCGTTCGACCAGACCACCACCTGGCTGATGTGGCGCAAGGGCATGTGCGGGGCCAACCTGAGTGCCTGGATAGCGGTGCAGGAAGCGGTGAAGGGGCAGGTGAGCGATGATGCCGAGGTGGCCCTGCGTGCCTGACTGAAATCAATAGAGAAGTTTTTACCCGGGCGTGATGCTGCACATGGGGCTATGATGAGTTTGTAGCGCCGCCGCCGTACTTCGCGCGCAGATGACCCGTGAGGGGGAGTTATGAGAAACGATCTGTTCAACTGGCTCCACGACCTGGCTGTGGCATTGGGGCTTGTCCCGCCACCCATGCAGCCTGTACCGATCCCTACCGATGAGGAGCAACGCAAACGCCAACCTCGGCGCTAGCGTGCTGCTGAAACCGACGCATTGCGCAATGCGTCGGTATTCTTTTGCGATTTTCAGCCGTCCCCATTCCCACAAAATCCCTGAAAGGCTTTGGCTTTGGCTTTGGCTTTGGCTTTGGCTTTGGCTTTGGCTTTGGCTTTGGCTTTGGCTTTGGCTTTGGCTTTGGCTTTGGCTTTGGCTTTGGCTTTGGCTTTGGCTTTGGCTTTGGCTTTGGCTTTGGCTTTGGCTTTGGCTTTGGCTTTGGCTTTGGCTTTGGCTTTGGCTTTGGCTTTGGCTTTGGCTTTGGCTTTGGCTTTGGCTTTGGCTTTAGTTCTTGATCTTGATCTTCCCGTCCCCCAGGAGGCCGAATGGAACCTGCGCGTAGTGGGGTGGAGGGCCATGGATGGCCCGTAAAGCGCCGACGGGCAGGGATGCCCGTTCGGCGTGGCCCCACGGAGCGTGGGTGGAATGAGGGACCCGTAGCGAAGCGTAGGGCCGGATGATGGACGGGAGCGGTTTTGCTTACTTTTTCCAAGAAAAAAGTAAGCCGCTGTAAGAGCGGAAGGGGCCCTTGCTGGCTGCATTCATGCTGGATAAGCCTGCGCTTGCCGATATTACAGAGCCTGTTGCTGATCCAAATTTTCGGACGTTGCGTTTCAGGCATGTAGCGCGTTGCTGCCTTCGCGGGGCAAGGCCCGCTCCTACAGGTCGTCCATGACCCTCCGCCCCGCTACCCGGGCGGGGCGTCCTATGCCAGATTCACCGCGCCCACCGGCCGACGCGACATCAAACTCACCACCACAAAACTCACCAACCCGATAGCCAGGCTGTAGTAGATCGGCGTATTGGCATCCATCCCATCCTTGAACATGAACACCAGCGCCGTCACGAACCCCAGCCCCATGCTGGTGATTGCCCCGGCCGTGGTTGCACGCTTCCAGTAGATTGCCCCGATCAACGGCACCAGCATGCCGCCCACCAGCAGGTTGTACGCCAGGGTCAATGCACTGATCACATCCACTACCACCAGCGCGATCCCCAGCACCGCAATACCCGTAAGCAAGGTAAACAACCGGTTGATGCCAAGGCTCGACTGCTTGCCGCCACGCAGCTTGGGCAGCAGGTCTTCGGTCAGCACCGTGGAGGCAGCCAGCAAGCCGGCACTGGCGGTGGACATCATCGCCGCCAGGGCCGCGGCAATCACCAGCCCACGGATGCCGTCGGGCAACGCTGACTTCACGATCGCCGCAAACGCATTGTTGGCATTGCCCAGGTCAGGCAGCAGCACATGCGCACACATGCCGATCAGGGCACACACCAGGCCGTAGATCACGCAGTACACACCGGCCGTGGTACCGGCCCGCTGGGCGACTTTTTCGTCACGGGCAGTGAACACGCGCTGCCAGATGTCCTGGCCGATCAGGATGCCGAAGAAGTAGATCAGGAAGTAGGTGATGATGGTGTCCCAACCGATGGTGGTCAGGTTGAAGCTGGCAGCCGGCAGCTTGGCCACCAGTTCGTCCCAGCCGCCCACCCGGTACAGGCAGATCGGCAGCAGGATGAACATCAGGCCCACGGTCTTGATCACGAACTGCACAATGTCGGTCAGGGTCAGCGACCACATGCCGCCAATGGTCGAGTAGACCACCACCACGCCACCACCGAGCAGGATGGCGCCCCAGAACGGCAGGTCGAACAGCACCTGCAGCACGGTGCCGATGGCCAGGGTAGAGGTCACGGCGATCATCAGGGCGTAGGCCAGCATGATCACGGCGCTGGCCTGGCGGGCCATGGGGTTGTAGCGCTTTTCCAGCACCTGGGTCACGGTGAAGATGCGCAGGCGCAGCAGCGGCTTGGCCAGGAACAGGTTCAGGGCAATGATGCCCAGGCCCAGCGCGGCGCACAGCCAGAAGCCGGAAATGCCGTGCACATAGCCCAGCTTCACGGTGCCGACGGTAGAGGCGCCGCCCAGCACGGTGGCGGCCATGGTGCCCATGTACAGGCTCGGGCCCAGGTTGCGCCCGGCCACCAGGTAGTCTTCGTGGGTCTTCGCGCGGCGCATGCCGAACCAGCCCAGTACCAGCATGCCGGCGGCGTATATCAGTACAACGAATATGTCCAAGGCCATGGGGTGTCTCCGATTATCTTTATTATGGTGAGATCGATCGCCGGTGGCGTGCGCCAGGCGTCATTCATCCGCAAGCGGGCCGCGTGTACGGCCCGCCGAAAGGCTCCATCCGGGGGTGAAACTCCAGGCCGATGGCCGTTAGCGATGCGCTACGCCAGGCAGAACACACAACATTTCGTACAACAGGTTGGCGCCGAGCAACGAGGTGTTGCCGGTGGTGTCGTAGGGCGGCGAGACCTCCACCAGATCGCAACCGATCAGGTCCAGCCCCTGGCAGCCACGGATGATCTCCATCGCCTGGATGGTGGTCAGGCCACCGATTTCCGGGGTGCCGGTGCCTGGTGCCCAGGCCGGATCGATGCCGTCGATGTCGAAGCTCAGGTAAACCGGACCACCACCGACCTTTTCACGCACTTCGGCCATCAGTGGCTCCAGCGACTTGTGCCAGCACTCCTCGGCCTGCACCACGCGAAAGCCCTGCTTGCGGCTCCAGTTGAAGTCTTCGGCGGTGTAGCCCTGGGCGCGCAGGCCGATCTGCACCACGCGGTCGCAGTCCAGCAGGCCTTCTTCGACGGCGCGACGGAAGGTAGTGCCGTGGGCGATCTTCTCGCCGAACATGTGATCGTTGACGTCGGCATGGGCATCGATGTGCACCAGCCCGACCTTGCCGTGCTTCTTGTGGATCGCGCGCAGGATCGGCAGGGTGATGGTGTGGTCGCCGCCCAGGGTCATGGGGATCACGTCGTGCTCGAGGATCTCGTCGTAGGCCTCTTCGATGATGCGCACCGCGTCGAGCAGGTTGAAGGTGTTGATTGCCACGTCGCCGATGTCGGCGACCGACAGCGAGTCGAACGGGGCGGCGCCGGTGGCCATGTTGTACGGGCGGATCATCACGGATTCGGCGCGGATCTGGCGCGGGCCGAAGCGGGTGCCGGAACGCAGCGAGGTGCCGATGTCCAGCGGGATGCCGATGAAGGCAGCGTCCAGGCCGGCGGCGCTGGGCAGGTGGGGAAGACGCAGCATGGTGGCGATGCCGCCGAAACGCGGCATTTCGTTGCCGCCCAGTGGTTGGTGAAGAATCTTGTCCACGGTCGGGCCTCACGGTTTGGATTGTTCTAGTTGTTGGAACCTGTCCGGCCACCCTGCGAGCAGGTGCAGCAATGCGCGAGGACAGGTGCATTGGCGCAGAGTCTGCAAAAGGTAGTGCGCCAAGAGAATCGCTACAGGCAAATACTTACTTCAGGTTTTCATGAACTAATGGCGATCAGCGGGTAGACTGGCGCGTATTCGTTGCCCTGTTGGAGCCCTTGCCATGGCCTCGGCCCTGCCTGATCTGAAATTGCTGCGCATCTTCGTCAGCGTGGTACGCCACCAGGGCTTCGCCAATGCCCAGCGCGAGCTGAACCTGTCCACGTCCGCCATCAGTACCTACATGAGCCAGCTGGAGTCGGCGCTGGGTATCGTGCTGTGCCACCGTGGGCGCGGCGGCTTCAGCCTCACCAGCAAGGGCGAACTGTTCCATCAGGAGACCCTGCGCCTGCTGGCCGAAATGGACGGTTTCGAGCAGTACGCGGCGGCGCTCAAGGGCGAGCTGCGCGGCACCCTGAACCTGGGGGTGATCGACTCCACGGTCGGCGATCGCGCATTGCCGCTGGCCGACGCCATCGGTGCCTATAGCCTCGAACACCCGGCCGTGCACCTGCACCTGTCGGTGTCCAGCCCCTACGAACTGCAACTGGGGGTGCAGGACAACCGCCTGGACCTGGCCATCGGCGCTTTCTCCACGCGCATGAGCGGGCTGGTGTATCAGCCGTTGTACCGCGAGCAGCATTGGCTGTACTGCAGCAACCGGCATTCGCTGTTCACCGAGCGGCGCATTCCCGAACAGGTGATCACCCAGCAGCGCATGGTCGGTCGAGGCTACTGGAGCCAGGCCGAACTGGCCCGCCACGGCTTCAAGCACAGCGCCGCCACGGTCGAGAGCATGGAGGCACAGCTGATCCTGGTACTGTCGGGGGCCTACATCGGCTACCTGCCTGAACACTATGCCCAGGCCTGGGTGGACAAGGGCGACCTGCGGGTGCTGTCGCCGGCGACCTTCGGCTATCAGGCGCCGTTCTCGCTGATCATTCGCCGGGGCCGCAGCCGCGAACCCTTGATCCAGACCTTTCGCGACCGCCTCAAGGCGCAGCTCACGCCAGCCTGATCGGATGCGCATGAAAATCTTTTGCGCAAATAGAAGAAAAATCCTTCAGACAAGCCCTACAAGCCCGTAAATGCTCTGCTAAACCTGTTCTTGCTTGTTGAAAATTCCCAACATCTTCCAAGCAGGGATCGCCGAGATGCGTACGAATCTGCCCGTCACTGAGCATGAAAGAACCTTCCCGAGCGATCAGCGCCTGATATCCACCACCGACCTCAACAGCCGCATCACCTACTGCAACGACGCCTTCGTCAGCATCAGCGGTTTTACCTACGACGAACTGGTGGGCCAGCCCCATAACCTTGTACGCCACCCGGACATGCCGCCCGCGGTGTTCGGGCACATGTGGGACACCCTCAAGCAAGGCAAGCCCTGGATGGGGGTGGTCAAGAACCGCGCGAAGAACGGCGATTTCTACTGGGTCAGTGCCTACGTGACGGCCATCTACGAGGATGGCCGTATCAGTGGCTACGAGTCGGTGCGCTCGGTGCCCACCCCGGACCAGATCCGTCGAGCCACGGCGTTGTATGCACGCTTGCGCCAGGGCCGGGGCGCCATGTCCTGGGCCGCGCGTGCAGCGGTGCAACTGGAGCTGGGCTGGCCGCTGGTAGGGGCGGCGCTGCTGTCGGCCGCCGGCTACCTGTGGCTGCCCCAGTACGCGGCGCTGGGCGTGTTGATGGCCAGCCTGCTCAGTGCCTGGTACCTGATCGAGGCCCATCACGACCGGATGATCCGGCGTACCCTGGCCGAGCACCCCAGGGCCTTCACCAGCCCGCTGGTAGCGCTGACCTACAGTGACAACCGGGGCCTGCAGGGGCAATTGGACCTGGCGATCATCAGCGAGGAAGCGCGCCTGCAGACCGCGCTCACGCGGCTGGTGGACGCCGGCGTCGGGGTCAAGGCACGGGCCACGCAATCGAGCGACCTGTCCGGGGCCCAGGCGCAGATGCTCGACCGCCAGCGCTGCGAGACCGACCAGTCGGCGGCCGCCATTGCGCAGATGGCGGCGACCATCCAGCAGGTCACCCACAACGTGCAGGACACCGCCACGGCGGCGTCCGATGCCGACCAGTTGGCCCGCCAGGGCAGCGACCTGGCACAACGAAGCCTGCAGGCAATGGGGAGCATGGCCGATGCGGTGACCGAGATCGGCCAGGCGGTGAACGAACTGGCCGGGCAAACCCAGTCCATCGGCAGCGTGGTGGATGTGATCACCTCGATCGCCGAGCAGACCAACCTGCTGGCGCTCAATGCCGCCATCGAGGCGGCGCGGGCCGGCGAGCAGGGCCGCGGTTTTGCCGTGGTGGCCGACGAGGTGCGGTCGCTGGCGCAGCGCACGCGGGTCTCGACCGAGGAAATCCACCAGATCATCGCCAGCCTGCGTGCCGGGGCCGAGCGGGCGGTGAGCAGTGCCAGCCGCGGCGAGCAGATCTCGCGTGACAGCGTGCACAGTGTCGAGGCCGTGCAGACCGCGCTGGTGGGCATCAGCCAGGCGGTCAGCCGCATCACCGGCATGAGCCAGCAGATGGCCACGGCGTCGGAACAGCAGAGTCATGTGGCCGAAGACATCAACCAGCAGATCACGCGCATCGCCCAGCTGTGCGACCACAGCGCCGGGCAGGCCAAGCAGGGCGCCGAGATCAGCCAGGACCTGCAGCGCATGGCCGACTACCTGTACAGCCTGGCCGAACGCTTCAATCGCTGAATCCGCGCGTTTGACCCAGGGCGGTGAGGTATTTCGCGGGCCTGCTGTGGCACACTTCGCGCCCCAGGAGAACCCGATGTCCAGAATTCACTGCGAGCGCTGCCTGCGCCCACAATCCCATTGCCTTTGCGCGTTGATCCCCCGCCTGGATAGCCGCACCCGTGTACTGCTGCTGCAGCATACCAGCGAAGTGAACCATGCCTTGAACACCGCCAGGCTGGCGGCGCTTGGCCTGCGCAATGCCGAGTTGCGGGTGGGCGAGGTGTTCGAGGATCTCGAGCAGTGGCTGACGCAGCCGGGGTATCGCACCGGCCTGTTGTTCCCGGGTGAGGGCGCGCAGGCGCTGCAGGCTTATGCTGGCGATGAGCGACCGTGGTTGCTGGTGGTGCCCGACGGCACCTGGCGCAAGGCGCGCAAGTTGCTGCATGTGAACCCTTTGCTGGCAACGTTGCCACGGGTCACGCTGGGCGCGTTGCAGCCGTCGCGCTACCGGTTGCGCAAGGCACCCGGGGAGGGCGCCTTGTCGACCATCGAGGCAGTGACGCAGGCGTTGAACGTGCTGGAGGCGCCGGCGCTGTTCGATGCGCTGCTGCGGCCGTTCGATGCCCTGATCGAGGGGCAGATTGCGGCGATGGGGCAACAGACCTACGAGCGCAACCACCTGCGTTGATGGGCGCTAGCGCTCGCGCAACGCCTCGGTGCGTGCCTTGAGCACCGGCTTGAGCAGGTAATCCAGCACGCTCTTGTGGCCGGTGATGATGTCCACCGTGGCGGTCATGCCCGGGATGATCAGCAACGGTTTGTTGTCCCCGCCCAGGTGGTTCTTGTCGGTGCGCACCTGGATCAGGTAGAACGCGTTGCCCTTGTCGTCCGTCACCGTGTCGGCGCCGATCAGTTCCAGCTTCGCCTTCAGGCCACCATAGATCGTGTAGTCGTACGCACTGAACTTGACCATCGCGGTCTGCCCGGGGTGCAGAAAGGCCACGTCCTGTGGGCGTACCTTGGCCTCGATCAGCAGGTTGTCTTCCAGCGGCACGATCTCCAGCAGGTCGCTGCCCGGCTGCACCACACCGCCAATGGTGTTGACCTTGAGCAGCTTGATGATGCCGTGCACCGGCGACACCACGGTGGTGCGGGTGACGCGGTCGTCGATGGCGATGCTGGTGGCGGTGATCTTCGAAAGCTCGGTGCGCTTGTCGTTGAGTTCCTTGGCCGCCTCCGAGCGAAAGCCTGCCTCGGATTCCTCGATCTTGCTGCGGATCTCCGCCGCCGCCGCTTCGGCCCGCGGAATCGCCAGGCTGGTGGCGTTCAGCGAGCCGCGAGCCTCCACCGCGCTGCGCTTGAGGCGCAGGATCTCCACCGGCGAAATCGCGCCGGTGCCCACCAGCGGCGTGGACATGTTCAGCTCTTGCTGCAGCAATGCCAGGCCCGAGCGGTACTGCTCCAGTTTGGAGCGAAACTCGGCCAGTTCCTGGGTTTTCTGCCGCAGTTGCTCGTTGAGCGTCTGTTTCTCGCTGGTGAGGCGGCGCTGGCGCGACTGGTACAGCGACAGTTCGTCCTCGGCCACCTGCGGGGCCTTGCTGCGTACCACCTCCGAGAGCTGGAAGGGGCGGCCCTCGGCCTCGGCGGACAGGCGCTCGACCTGCGCGGTCAGGGCATAGCGGTCGGCTTCGCTTTCGCCCTTGTTCGACAGAAAGCGCGTGTCGTCCAGGCGCAGCAGGGTGTCGCCCTTGTTCACCATCTGCCCCTCGCGCACGAAGATCTCGGTGACGATGCCGCCCTCCAGGTTCTGGATCACCTGCACCTTGCTCGACGGGATGGCCTTGCCTTCGCCCATGGTGACTTCATCGAGCACCGCGAATTTGGCCCACACCAGTGCCACCAGCAGCAAGCCTGCCGCCAGCCACACGGTGATGCGCGACAGGCGGGGCGAGTCCTGCAGCGTCGCGCCGGCCAGGTCCGGCATGTACTCGCGTTCGGCAGTCTTGCCGAAGCTGCGGATGTAATCGCCCAGGCCGGACAATGCAGACATGCTGATACCCCTCAGAGTGCAGAGCCGACACGGCCCTTGCGCAGTGCATCGATGACCGCGTCCTTGGGCCCGTCGGCCACCACCTTGCCGTTGTCCAGCACCACCAGGCGGTCGACCAGGCTGAGCATAGAGGTGCGGTGGGTGACCAGCAGCAGGGTCTTGCCCTGCACCCAGCCGTGCAGGCGCTGGCGCAGCTGGTCTTCGCTGCTGTTGTCCATATGGCTGGTGGGCTCGTCAAGGATCAGGATCGGCGGTTCCAGCAGCATCGCGCGGGCCAGCAGCACGGTCTGGCGCTGGCCGCCGGAGAGCAGCATGCCGCGCTCGCCCACCGGCCGTTCGAAGCCTTGCGGGTGCTGGCGGGCCAGTTCGCTCACGCCGGTCATCTCGGCCACTTCGAGCATGCGCGCATCGCTGACGTAGCGTGCGCCCAGGGTCAGGTTGTCGCGCAGGCTGCCGGCCAGCAGCGGCAGGTCATGGGCCACGTAGCCGAGCTGCTGGCGCAGGTCGGCGATGTCGAGCTGGCGCAGGTCGAGGTTGTCGAGCAGGATCTGCCCCTCTTCGGGTTCGTAGAAGCCCATCAGCAGGCGTGCCAGGGTGCTCTTGCCCGAGCCGCTGCGACCGATGATGCCGATGCGCTCGCCCGGCTTGACCGTGAAGCTCACGTTGTCCAGCGCTGCGGCGTTCTGCCCGTTGTAGCGGAAGGTCACCTGGCTGACCTGCAGCGCGCCGTGCAACTGGGTGCGCTCCAGGGTCTGCTGGCCGGCAGGGCGTTCCTGGGGCAGGGCCATCAGCGCGTCGGTGCTGTGCATGGTCAGCTGGGCCTGCTGGTAGCGGGTGATCAGCCCGGCGATCTGGCCCAATGGTGCGAGCACGCGGCTGCCGAGCATGTAGCTGGCCACCAGGGCACCCACGCTGAGGTTGCCGGCAATGATGCTGTACACCCCGGCGACGATGGTGGCCATGCCGCACAGCTGCTGGATGAACAGGGTGCCGTTGGTGGCCAGTGCCGAAAGGTTGCGCGCCTGTACGTCGAGGCGGGTGAGGGCGCCGTGGGTGCTTTCCCACTGGTGCTGGCGCTCGCTTTCGGCCCCGCAGGCCTTGAGGGTTTCCAGGCCGCCCAGGGTCTCGATCAGCAGCGCCTGGCGCAGCGCGCCCAGGCTCAGGCTTTTTTCCACGGTATCGCGCAGGCGTGCCTGGATGAACAGCGCAAAGGCGATGGTGATCGGAAAGGCCACCAGCGGAATCACCACCAGCCAGCCGCCCAGCAGGCCGATCACCAGCAGCATCAGCACCACGAAGGGCAGGTCGATGACGCTGGTCAGGGTCACCGCCGTGAGGAATTCGCGCAGGCCCTGAAAGTCGTGGATGCTCTGGGCGAAGCCGCCGATGGTGGCCGGGCGGGCCTTCATCGACATGCCGGTGATGCGCTCGAACAGGGTGGCCGACAGGATCAGGTCGGTCTTCTTGCCGGCCTGGTCCAGCAGGTGCGCACGCACCACGCGCAGCACCAGCTCGAACAGGGTGCCGAGCATCAGGCCGATGACCAGCACCCACAGGGTGGAGGTGGCCTGGTTGGGCACCACCCGGTCGTAGGTCTGCATCACGAACAGCGGCACCATCAGGCCCAGCAGGTTGATCAGCAGGCTGGCCAGCAAGGCGTCGCTGTAGAGCCAGCGCGACTGTTTGAGGGTGTCACGGAACCAGGCGTTGACCCTGGGCAGCAGCGGTGTGCGCAGGTCTTCGACCTCGTGGCGCGGGCGTGCGAACAGGGCCTGGCCGCTGTAGACGTCGGCCAGCTCCTGGCGGCTGACCCACTGCTCGCCGCCTTCGGCTTCACTGGGCAGTATCAGGGCCTGGTCGTTCTCGCCCCAGCGCCGCAGCACGGCGCTGCGGCCATCGGCAAGCAACAGCAGCACCGGCAGGTTGAGCGCCGAGATCGCGCCCAGCTCGCGGCGCAGTACCCGTGCCTGCAGGCCGGCCCGGGCCGCTGCGCGCGGCAGCAGGTCGAGGCTCATGCGTTGTTCGGCCAGCGGCAGGCCGGCACACAGGCTGCTGCGACTGACCGCAGCGCCGTGCAGCTTGCACAGTATCAGCAGCCCGTCGAGCAACGGGTCATCGAAGCTCTGGCGCGGGTCGGCGGTGCCGGCCGGCTGCATGCTGGTCATGGGCGGCTCCTCGGGCGGTCGAACGTGTTCAACGCAGGTCCGGCAGGGTGGCGTCGCTTCTGACTTCGCTGCGTGCAATGGCCTCCGGTGGCAGCGAGATCTTCTGTTTGCTCAGCAACTCGCCCATGTTGGCCAGCACCCGGTACATCGAGAACTCCTCGGTGTAGCGCACTTCGGTGTAGCGACGGTTGGCGTTGTACAGCTCGTTCTCGCTGTCGAGCAGGTCGAGCAGGGTGCGTTGGCCCAGGCCGAACTGATCCTGGTAGGCGGCGCGCACACGGGTGGTGGTGTCGGCGTATTCGCGTGCGGTCGGGGTTTGCAGGCGCGCGTTGGTCATGGCGTTCCACGACAGCGCGAGGTTTTCGTTGAGGGTGCGCAAGGCGTTGTTGCGGATGTCCATGGCCTGGTTGATCTTGTGCGCATCCGACTGCAGGCGGGCCTTGTCGCTGCCGCCCTTGAACAGGTTGTAGCTCATTACCACGCCGGCTCGCCAATCGCTGTTGGCATGCCCGGGTTCACCGGCGATGTTGTTGTTGGCGCCGGTGGCGAGCTCTGCATCCAGGCGCGGGTAGAACGGCGACTTGGCCACTTCGTACTGTTGCTCGGCGGCCTGGATGTCGGCCTGGGCCGACTTGAGGTAGGGGTTGTTCTGCAGCATGGCCTGGCGCGCCTGGGTCAGGTCGCCGGGCATCTCGCCCTTGATCGACACCGGGGTTTCCAGCTCGTCGGGGGCACGCCCGACCACGCTGATGAAGTTGGCTTCGGCATCGGCCAGGTCGACCTGGGCGGTGTACAGGTTGTTGTCGGCCAGCGCCCGGCGTGCGGTGGACTGGTCGAGGTCGGCATTGCTGCCCACGCCGCGCTCGCTGCGCAGGCCGATCTGGTCGTTGACGCGCAGGTGTGCCTGCAGGTTGTTCTTGGCCAGGGTCACCAGCTCGCGGCGCTTGAGCACTTCCAGGTACACCTCGATGGCGCGCAGGGCGATGGTCTCGGAGGTGGCCTGCACGTAGTAGGCGCGTGAATTGACCACGGCCTCGGTGCGACCCACTTCATTGGCGGTATTGAAGCCGTCGAACAGCATCTGGCGCAGGCGCAGTTCGGACTGGGTGTAGTTCAGGGTTTCCTTGTTGTGATTGCGGCTGCCGTCAGCGTTGAAGCCGCGGGTGTTGGTGTTGTCTGAACGTTCGCGTCCGTAGCCGGCCACCAGGTCGACGGTGGGAAAGTAGCCCCCTCTGGCCACCTTCACATCCTCGTCGGCGGACAGCCGGCTATTGATCCCGGCCTTGTTCTCCGGGTGGTAGTCCACGGCGCTCTGCACGGCTTGTGACAAGGACATGGCCTGCGCGTTGGCACAGATCATGGCGAACAGAATCGCGCTGCTGATGGGGGTCAAAACGCGCATGGATGACATCTCCCTGATTTCTTGTGGTCTCTCAATCGCCAAAAAAATGACGAAAAATGGAGGTCAAACCGTTTCAGGCTTGTAACAACAGAGCTAAGAACATTTAACGGCCAACCTAAGAAGTATTTCTCATAACCGATATGCGAAAAAAAACTTATGCGCTGTGCTCAAAGCAAGACATTGTTCTCTTCAGATAGCTCGAAAACAGGCGCAGATGTTGGCCTGTCAGGGCGTCCGATAAAGTTCCTCGTTTTTTGCAGCATTGGGTATGGAGTGAGCGGAGGGGAGGTCAACGCGGCGAAATATGGCGACAAAATTTTGGCTCATGGCCGATTGCCAGATCGCAGCGTGACTTAACCGGAGCATGGGCAGGCCGAATGCATTGATTTCGTTGAGATCGGTGCGTGCGGTCGCAAGGTTGTTCTCCGAGTCGGCCGGGCATTGCCCGCGCCAGGTTTCGCGATACCCCGGCACGTGTTTGCGAAAACCTTCGGCAATGGAGGCATGCTCATGGCTAATTTAATCGGTGTGGTCAGCAAGGTTGTCGGCCAGGTATTCGCGGTAGCGGCCGATGGCGGTCGACGTGCCCTGGTGGAAGGCGACCGCCTTTATGCCGGGGAACAACTGGAAACCGGCGCGGCCGGGGCAGTGGCGGTGCACCTGGAAAACGGTGCCGAGCTGACCCTGGGCCGTGACAGCAGCCTGCAGCTGTCTCCCGACCTGCTGGCCAACCATGCCTCGCACGTGAACGCGCCCGAGACGGTGACGCCCAGCCAGGCACAACTGACCGATGTGGAGAAACTGCAGCAGGCCATTGCGGCGGGCGCCGACCCCAGCCAGGAGGGCGAAGCTCCGGCGGCGGGCCCCGGCAACGGCGGTTCGCCAAGCGCATTGGGCGGCGGCCATTCGTTCGTGCAGCTCACCGAGGTGGGAGGGCACCTGGACCCGGTGATCGGCTTTCCGACGGCGGGTTTCAACAGCATCCCCGAGATTCCCGAACCCTGGATTGGCGCGCGGGGTGATGACCAGGGCCCTGGCGGTTTCGTGCCGCCGGTGATCCCGCCGGTTGAGCCGCCCATCGACCACCCGGTGACACTGGACGGGCTGGAGGTGAATGGCGGTGAACTGACCGTGTACGAGAAGAACCTGGCCGATGGCTCAAGCCCCGATAATGGCGCGCTGACCCAGAGTGGCAGCTTTACCGTGCATGCCCCCGATGGCCTGCACACGCTTACCGTCGGGGGCATCAACGTGGTGATCGGCGGGGTGGTCAGTGGTTTTCCGCAATCGATCACCACAGGGCTGGGCAATACCCTCACCATCACCGGCTACAACCCCGCCACAGGCGTGGTGAGCTACAGCTACACCTTGCTCGACAACGAAGCTCATCCCGCTGGCCAGGGCATCAACAACATCGGTGAGAGCTTCAGCGTGGTGGCCATCGACAGCGATGGCAGCAAGGCCACCGGCAGCCTGGACGTGAACATTGTCGATGACGTGCCGCAGGCCAGGCCCGACAGCGCCTCGGTAGTCGAAGGCGGTACCGTCACCGGCAACGTGCTGCACAATGACAGCCTGGGCGCCGATCGCCCGCCGGTCGAGCACACGGTGGTCGGTGTGCGGGCCGGCTCCGATACCTCGACATCGGCCATCGGCTCGCTGGGCGTGAACATTGCGGGTATCTACGGCACGCTGGTGCTCAACGCCAACGGCGAGGCGGTGTACAAGGCCGACCCCAACGCCGTGCCGCCAGCGGGCGCGACCGATGTGTTCACCTACACCATCCGCGATGCGGACGGTGACGAAAGCACCACGACCATCACCATCAACGTCACCGACAGCAAGCTCGTCGCCTGCCCGGACAGCGTCACGGTGTATGAAAAGGCCCTGGACCTGGTCCAGGACCCGCAAGACCTTGCGCCGGGCACTGTCGTGGGCAGCAACCCGGGCTCGGCGGGCGAGACCGCGACCGGAACGCTGGCCGGCTCGGTCGGTGGTGGCTCCGGCGCGCTGACCTTCACGCTGGTGGGCAGCAGCACCGGCGCCTACGGGCAGATCCAGATCAATGCCGACGGCAGCTACAAGTACACCCTGACGTCCGCGCCGCAGGTGGGCGGTGGCAACGACGGGGCCAATGTGGTCACCTCCGAAACCTTCACCTACAAGGCTACCGACGCGCTGGGCAACAGCGTCACCAGCACCATCGTGATCAAGATCGTGGACGATGTGCCACGGGCTGAGTCGGACAGCACCACGGTGGTGGAGGGCGGTACGGTCACCGGCAACGTATTGGACAACGACACGCTGGGTGCAGACGGCGCAGCCCAGGGCGGTGCGGTGGTGGGTGTGCGGGCGGGCTCCGATACCTCGACGTCGGCCATCGGTTCGCTGGGCGTGAGCATTGCCGGTACCTACGGCACGCTGATCCTGAACGCCAATGGCGAGGCAATCTACAAGGCCGACCCCAACTCGGTAGCGCCAGCGGGCGCGACCGATGTGTTCACCTACACCATCCGCGATGCGGACGGTGACGAAAGCACCACGACCATCACCATCAACGTCACCGACAGCAAGCTCGTCGCCTGCCCGGACAGCGTCACGGTGTATGAAAAGGCCCTGGACCTGGTCCAGGACCCGCAAGACCTTGCGCCGGGCACAGTGGTGGGCAGCAACCCGGGCTCGGCGGGCGAGACCGCGACCGGAACGCTGGCCGGCTCGGTCGGTGGTGGCTCCGGCGCGCTGACCTTCACGCTGGTGGGCAGCAGCACCGGCGCCTACGGGCAGATCCAGATCAATGCCGACGGCAGCTACAAGTACACCCTGACGTCCGCGCCGCAGGTGGGCGGTGGCAACGACGGGGCCAATGTGGTCACCTCCGAAACCTTCACCTACAAGGCTACCGACGCGCTGGGCAACAGCGTCACCAGCACCATCGTGATCAAGATCGTGGACGATGTGCCACGGGCTGAGTCGGACAGCACCACGGTGGTGGAGGGCGGTACGGTCACCGGCAACGTATTGGACAACGACACGCTGGGTGCAGACGGTGCAGCCCAGGGTGGTGCGGTGGTGGGTGTGCGGGCAGGCGCCGACACCTCTACCTCGGCCATCGGCTCGCTGGGCGTGAGCATCGCCGGCACCTATGGCACGCTGATCCTGAACGCCAATGGCGAGGCGATCTACAAGGCCGACCCCAACTCGGTAGCGCCAACCGGCGCCAAGGATGTATTCACCTACACCATCCGCGATGCGGACGGTGACGAAAGCACCACGACCATCACCATCAATGTCACCGACAGCAAGCTCGTCGCCTGCCCGGACGATGACATCAAGGTGTACGAGCGCGGGCTGGACCTGGTGCAGGACGCCTGGGACCTGGCGCCTGGCACGGTAGAAGGCAGCGCGCCGACCAGGGCCACGGAAACCTCGGTCGGCAACCTTCAAGGCCGGGTGGGCGGGGGCTCCGGTGCCCTGACCTACAGCCTGGAAGGCAGCGCCATCGGTAACTACGGGCAGATTCAGATCAACGCCGACGGCAGCTACAAGTACACCCTGACCTCGGCGCCGCACATCGGCAACGGCAACGACGGCGCCAACGTCGTGAGCACCGAGACCTTCACCTACAAAGCCACCGATGCGCTGGGCAACAGCGTTACCAGCACCATCGTGATCCATATCGTCGACGACATGCCCATCGCCGAATCGGACAGTGCCACGGTGATGGAAGGCGGTACGGTCACCGGCAACGTGCTGCTCAACGACATCCTGGGTGCAGACGGCGCAGCCCAGGGCGGTGCGGTGGTGGGGGTGCGGGCGGGCTCCGATACCTCGACGTCGGCCATCGGTTCGCTGGGCGTGAGCATTGCCGGTACCTACGGCACGCTGATCCTGAACGCCAATGGCGAGGCAATCTACAAGGCCGACCCCAACTCGGTAGCGCCAACCGGCGCCAAGGACGTGTTCACCTACACCATCCGCGACGCGGACGGTGACGAAAGCACCACGACCATCACCATCAATGTCACCGACAGCAAGCTCGTCGCTTGCCCGGACGATGACATCAAGGTGTACGAGCGCGGGCTGGACCTGGTGCAGGACGCCTGGGACCTGGCGCCTGGCACGGTAGAAGGCAGCGCGCCGACCAGGGCCACGGAAACCTCGGTCGGCAACCTTCAAGGCCGGGTGGGCGGCGGCTCCGGTGCCCTGACCTACAGCCTGGAAGGCAGCGCCATTGGTAACTACGGGCAGATTCAGATCAACGCCGACGGCAGCTACAAGTACACCCTGACCTCGGCGCCGCATATCGGCAACGGCAACGACGGCGCCAACGTCGTGAGCACCGAGACCTTCACCTACAAAGCCACCGATGCGCTGGGCAACAGCGTTACCAGCACCATCGTGATCCATATCGTCGACGACATGCCCATCGCCGAATCGGACAGCGCCACGGTGATGGAAGGCGGAACGGTCACCGGCAACGTGCTGCTCAACGACATCCTGGGTGCAGACGGTGCAGCCCAGGGCGGTGCGGTGGTGGGTGTGCGGGCGGGCGCCGACACCTCCACCTCGGCCATCGGTTCGCTGGGCGTGAGCATCGCCGGCACCTATGGCACGTTGATCCTGAACGCCAATGGCGAGGCGATCTACAAGGCCGACCCCAACTCGGTAGCGCCAACTGGCGCCAAGGACGTGTTCACCTACACCATCCGCGATGCGGACGGCGATGAAAGCACCACGACCATCACCATCAACGTCACCGACAGCAAGCTGGTGGCCTGCGCCGATACCGAGGTGAAAGTCTACGAAAAAGCGCTGGACCTGACCCAGGACCCGCAGGACCTGGCCCCGGGCACGGTGGTGGGCAGCAACCCTACCTCGCCTGGCGAGACGGGTACCGGCACCCTGGTCGGCTCGGTCACGGGCGGTTCCGGCGCGCTCACCTACACGCTGGTGGGCAGCACTACAGGTGCCTATGGGCAGATTCAGCTCAATGCCGACGGCAGCTACAAGTACACCCTGACCTCGGCGCCGCACATCGGCAACGGCGACGACGGGGCGAATATCGTCACGTCCGAGACCTTTACCTACAAGGCGACCGACCAACTGGGCAACAGCGTCACCAGCACCATCGTGATCAAGATCGTGGATGACGTGCCAAGGGCGGAGTCCGACAGCACCACGGTGGTGGAGGGCGGTACGGTCACCGGCAATGTGCTGGATAACGACACATTGGGGGCAGACGGCCCGGCCCAGGGCGGGGCGGTGGTGGGCGTGCGGTTCGGCGCCGACACCTCGACCTCGGCCATCGGCTCGCTGGGCGTGGGCATCGCCGGCACCTATGGCACCCTCATCCTGCATGCCAACGGCGAGGCCGAGTACAAGGCCAACCCCAATGCGGTGACGCAGGACGGTGCCCAGGACACCTTCACCTACACCATTCGTGACGCGGACGGCGACGAAAGCACCACCACCATCACCATCAATGTCACCGACAGCAAGATCGTCGCCTGCCCCAACAACGAGGTCACGGTGTACGAGAAGGCCCTGGACCTTAGCCAGGACCCGAACGACCTCGCCCCCGGCACCGTGACCGGCAGCGACCCCGGCTCAGCGGGTGAAACCGCGACCGGCAGCCTGGTGGGCTCGGTCAGCGGAGCCAGCGGCGCGATCACCTATACGCTGGTGGGCAGCAGCACGGGCGCCTATGGGCAGATTCAGCTCAACGCCGACGGCAGCTTCAAGTACACCCTTACGTCCGCACCCAAAACCGCAGGCGGGCTCAACGACGGCCCCAACGTGGTCACCAGCGAGACCTTCGTCTACAAGGCCACCGATGCGGCCGGCAATTCGACCACCAGCAACATCGTGATCAATATCGTCGATGACGTGCCCACAACGGCCGACGCCGTGCGTTCGACCACGCCGGGGCAGGTGGACACCAACGTCATGCTGATCATCGATGTGTCCGGCAGCATGGCCGACAATTCCGGGGTGCGCGGCCTGTCGCGCCTGGAGCTGGCCAAGGAGGCCATCGGCGCACTGCTGGACAAGTACGACGACATGGGCGATGTGAAGGTGCAGGTCGTCACGTTCTCCACCGGTGCCAGTGATCGCACCGACGTGTGGGTGACGGTGGCCGAGGCCAAGGCCCTGATCAAGGACCTGACCCCGGGTGGCTCGACCTATTACGACTCGGCAGTCAACGTGGCGCAGACGGCCTACCAGACGCCGGGCAAGCTGGAGGGGGCGCAGAGCGTCAGCTACTTCTTCTCGGACGGTGCGCCGACCTCGGGGCATGCCCTGACCGAAACGCGCACCGGCAACTGGGAGAACTTCCTGGGCGACAACGGCATCAAGTCGTATGCGATCGGGCTGGGCAGCGGCGTCAACACCGGCAATCTCAACCCGGCTGCCTATGACGGCAGTACCCACACCAATACCAACTCGGTGGTGGTCACCAACCTGGCGCAACTGGACAACGTGCTGTCGGGCACCGTGCAGGGCGCGCCGATCACCGGCAGCCTGATGAGCGGTGGCGACTTCGGTGCCGATGGTGGCTTCATCAAGTCGCTGTTGATCGACGGCACCACCTACACCTTCGACCCCAAAGGCAACGCCAACCAGCCCAGCTATGCAGCCAGTGGCGGCGCAGACCGCGGCACCTTCGACGCGAGCACCCACAGCATCACGGTCAAGACCGCGCTGGGCGGGACGCTGGTGGTGGACATGGACAACGGCCAGTTCACCTATACGCCGCCCAAGGACAGCGGCAGCAATCAGGTGGAGACCATCCGCTTCGTGGCCAGCGACAACGACGGCGACCTGAGCGGTGCCAACCTGGTGATCAACGTCAACACCAATGCTGCGCCGGTGGCCGGTGCCGATCATGTCATCACCAATATCCTTGCGCCGAGCATCAGCGTGCCGGCCGCCGCCTTGCTGGCCAACGACAGCGACGCCAACCACGATCGCCTGAGTGCGGCGCCGATCACCTTCAACACCGGCTGGACCAAGGGGGCGGATTTCACGGCCGGCAACGGCAAGACGGTCATCACCTTCACCGGCCAGGACGACACGCTGGCCAATCAGGAGCGGGTTCTGGCGCGCAGTGCCTTTACCGGCGCAGCCGGGTCGATGACCGCGGCGCTGGTGGTCAGTGGCTACCTGGGGGCGGTGAGTGCTGCCAATGGCAATGACGAAGACGTGATCAAGGTAAGCCTGCGCGAGGGCGAAACCCTGACCCTGGACCACAACCGCACCGCTGATCGCAACTTGCTGATGCAGTGGAAGGATGAGGGCGGCACCTACCATACCATCGCCGATGGCGGCAGTTTCACCGCCAGCCATGATGGGGTGTACAGCATCCATCTGGTCAACCAGGTCAATGACGACGGCGGCAAGGGCGCAGAAAGCTACCAGCTGAACATGTCGATCAACTACGCCGGGGCGCATGACTACACGCCCACCTACAACGGCACCTATACCGTCAGCGACGGCCATGGCGGCAGCGCCACGGGGGCGGTGGACATCACCTACCGGGCCGGCAGTACCCTGGAAGGCACCAGCCACGACGACGTGCTGCTGGCCGGGAGCGGTGATGACGTTCTCAATGGCGGTGCAGGCAACGACGTGCTGATTGGCGGCGATGGCAACGACAAGCTCTACGGGGGGGATGGCAACGACCTGTTGATCGGCGGCAACGGCAACGATCTGCTCGACGGTGGCGCTGGCAACGACACCGCCAGCTACGCCGGGGCGAGCGCTGGGGTGACGGTGAGCCTGGCGCTGACCGGTGAGCAGAACACGATCGGCGCCGGGCTCGACAAGCTGGTGTCGATCGAGAACCTGATCGGCTCCGACCACGACGACAAGCTGACCGGCGACGACAACGCCAACACGCTGATCGGCGGCCTGGGCAACGACATCCTGATCGGGGGCGGCGGTGACGATCTGCTGATCGGCGGGCCGGGCAACAATACCCTGACCGGTGGCGCGGGCAGCGATACCTTCCTGTGGCAACAGGGCAATACTGGCCACGACAAGGTGACCGACTTTACCCCGGGTACCGATCGGCTGGACCTCTCGCAATTGCTGCAGGGCGAGAACGCGACGTCGGCGTCGCTGGACGATTACCTGCACTTCACGGTGACGGGCACGGGCAACGGCGTGATATCGACCATCCAGGTGAGTGCGGTGGCCGGCGCGGCGCCGACCCAGACCATCGAACTGGCCGGCGTGGACCTTGCCCATCACTATGGGGTGACGGCGGGCGCGGGTGGGGTCATCTCGGCGGGGGCGGATACAGCCACGGTGATCAACGGGATGCTCAATGATCATTCGTTGAAGGTGGATACGGTGTGACATGAGGCGTAGATGGCGCAGCTGACCTGCCGCTGCCATCGCGGGCCAAGCCCGCTCCCACAGGAGCAATGAAGTAGCTGTGGGAGCGGGCTTGGCCCGCGATGGGGTGGGCGCGTGGTTGCGCCTAGGTACGCTTGCGCAAGGTCTTCTGCCGCGCGATGTACACGGTCACCAGTACCGCACTGGTGAGCATGAACCCGCGTGCCCACGGCAAGGGCACCAGGTAGCACGAAAAACCTATGCTCAGCCACATCAGCCCGATGGCGTATACCTTGGCCTTGAGCGGAATGCCCTCACCGCCCAGGTAGTCGCGAATCCACGGCCCAAGCCGCGGGTGATTGACCAGCCATGCGTGAAAGCGGGGCGAGCTGCGCGCAAAGCAGGCTGCCGCCAATAACAGAAAAGGGGTGGTCGGCAGCACCGGGAGGAAGATGCCGATCACCCCCAGCGCGACGCTGAGCCAGCCGATGGCCAGCAGCAGGTAGCGCATGGATGCAGACTCAGTGGTGGCGAGGCTTGAGCAGCGCAGGTTTCTCGTCCGGGGCATGGCACAGCAGGTACAAGGCCGTCAGCGCCTCGGGGATCTGCACGATCATGTCGTCCATCAGGTTGGCGTCGCTGGCGATGTCGGCGAACTCGGCCTCTTCGTCGAACAGGCCGGAACCGACCATGATCGGCAGCAGCATTTCGCTGACCTCTTCCTCGGCGCTTTCGAACCAGGCCGCTTCACGCAGGAACACCCCTTCCATGAAGCCGATGCACCAGCCGCGCAGCTCGGAGTCGTCCGGCTCGTCGCCAAGGTCCAGGTCGCACGGCAGCTCGAATTCCTCATCGCTGGCCAGTTGGCGGGCGATGTGGTCCTTGAGCTTGATCAGTGTGCTTTCGATTTCTTCGCGCTGGGCCTCGTCCTTGTAGTGCGGCGGCTCGGCGAACAGGGCGTCGATCCATTCACGCTCGGGAACGGCTTCGGAGCAGATCGACAGCGCGGTCAGGTAGCCGTGTGCGGCAACGTAGTCCAGCGCTTCTTCGTGCAGCTCGTCAGCGTCGAGGAAGGCTTGCAGGCGGGTTAATTGCTCAGCGAAGGACATTACAGGGCTACCTTGGGAATAAACGATGCTGGAATTCTAGCATCTTGCGGCGCCTGCGAGGCAAAGGATGACGCCTATCGCAGAGCCCCCTGCACGGGCGCCGTGTCCGGTATAATGCCCGGCTTTTGCGCCCGGTCACGCCAGCATGCGGCCCCGGCAAAAGCCGCTTACGCAATTTCAGGTGTGGCGGGGAAGCTTTTCATCCAGCCTGTGGCCAGGATGGTTCTGCGATTTATGGAGTTTTTATGCTCGAACAGGCTCAGCGCGTCCTCAAGGACATCTTCGGCTACGACAGCTTTCGCGGGCGCCAGGGGGCGATCATCGAATGCGTGGCCAAAGGCGGCGATGCGCTGGTACTGATGCCCACCGGCGGCGGCAAGTCGCTGTGCTTCCAGGTTCCGGGGCTGCTGCGCGAAGGCCTGGCAGTGGTGGTGTCGCCGCTGATCGCGCTGATGGACGACCAGGTGGCGACCCTCGACGAGCTGGGTGTCGCCGCGGCTTCGCTGAACTCCACGATGAGCGCCGACCAGCAGCGCGAACTGGCCATGCGCATTCGTCGCGGCGAGCTCAAGATGCTGTACCTGGCCCCGGAACGCCTGGTGCAGCCACGCATGCTGGATTTTCTGCGCAGCCTGGACATCGCGCTGTTCGCCATCGACGAGGCGCACTGCGTGTCGCAATGGGGCCATGACTTCCGCCCTGAATACCTGCAACTGGGGCAACTGGCCGAACTCTTCCCGAACGTGCCGCGCATTGCCCTGACCGCCACCGCGGACATGCGTACCCGCGAAGAGATCGTCACCCGCCTGCACCTGCAGAACGCCGAGCGCTTTCTGTCGAGTTTCGACCGGCCGAACATCTTCTATCGCATCGTGCCCAAGGAACAGCCGCGCAAGCAGTTGCTGGCGTTCCTCAACGAGCGGCGCGGCAACGCCGGCATCGTCTATTGCCTGTCGCGCAAGAAGGTCGACGATGTGGCCGCGTTTTTGTGCGAGCAGGGGTTCCCGGCGCTGCCCTATCACGCCGGCCTGCCTGCCGAGACCCGCGCCAGCAATCAGCGCCGCTTCCTCAACGAGGAAGGCCTGATCATGGTCGCGACCATCGCCTTCGGCATGGGCATCGACAAGCCCAACGTGCGTTTCGTGGCCCACCTGGACCTGCCCAAGTCGCTGGAAGCCTACTACCAGGAAACCGGTCGCGCCGGCCGTGACGGCCTGCCCGCCGATGCCTGGATGGCCTACGGCCTGCAGGACATGGTGATGCTCAAGCAGATGCTGCAGAACTCCGAAGGTGACGAGCGTCACAAACGGGTCGAGCAGCACAAGCTCGATGCCATGCTGGCACTGTGCGAAGAGACCCGCTGCCGTCGCCAGACCCTGCTCAACTATTTCGATGAAGAACTGCCCCAGCCCTGCGGGCACTGCGACAACTGCGTCGACGGCGTGCAGACCTGGGACGCCACCGAGCCTGCGCGCCAGGCGCTGTCGGCCATCTACCGTACTGGCCAGCGCTACGGCGTGGGCCATCTGGTGGACGTGCTGCTGGGCAAGGACAACGAGAAGATCCGCAGCTTCGGGCACGAGAAGCTTGCCGTGTATGGCGTGGGCAAGGCTCGCGCAGAAGGCGAGTGGCGTTCACTGTTCCGCCAGCTGGTGGCGCGTGGCCTGGCCGATATCGACCTGGAAGGCTATGGCGGGCTGCGCCTGTCCGATACGTGCCGGCCCTTGCTGCGTGGTGAAGTCACCCTTGAGCTGCGCCGCGACCTCAAGCCGCAGACCAGCAGCAAGAGCAGCAGCTCGGGCAGCCCGGCCAGCCAGCTGGTGCGCGGCGAGGAACGCGAACAGTGGGACGCCTTGCGCGCCCTGCGGCGCAAGCTGGCCGAGGAGCATGGCGTGCCGCCGTATGTCATCTTCCCCGACTCGACCCTGCTGGAGATGCTGCGCAGTCAGCCCGGCAGCCTCAGCGAGATGGCCCAGGTCAGTGGCGTGGGGGCACGCAAGCTGGAGCGCTACGGCCAGGCCTTCCTCGAGGTGCTGGGCGGCGCTGCAGAGGCCCCGGCCCCGGTCGCCGACCTGCGCCACGAGCTGATCAGCCTGGCCCGCGCTGGCATGACTCCGCTGCAGATCGCCGGCCAGCTGCAATGCAGTGAAAAGAACGTTTACAGCCTGTTGGCCGAGGCCATCGGTCGCCAACAGCTGTCACTGGAACAGGCGCTGGACCTGCCCGAGGACCTGATGGGCGAGATCCAGGACGCGTTCCTCGACGGCGAAGGCGAGTTGCCGCCGGTGTCGGCGATCATCGAGCAGTTTGGCGGACGCGTGCCTGAGGGCGTGCTGTATTGCGTGCGCGCCGCACTGGCGGCCGAGTTCGAGATGTAGAAAGGTTGTTTGTCATCATTTATGACGATTATGCAGCGCCTGCCGACGGCATGAGCCTTGCCTAAGGCCCAAGGGCATGATTAGCTGCCTATTAATTAGTTCTGATGATGAGTTTCCTATGCCGTTGACCGATCACCACCGTTTCGGGATGCAGTTGGCCCATATGTCCCGGGGTTGGCGCGCCGAGCTGGACCGCCGCCTGGCCGGGCTCAACCTGTCGCAGGCGCGCTGGCTGGTGCTGCTGCACCTGGCGCGCTTCGACGAGGCCCCCACCCAGCGTGAACTGGCGCAGAGCGTGGGGGTTGAAGGGCCGACCCTGGCCCGTCTGCTCGACAGCCTCGAGGCCCAGGGCCTGGTCAAGCGCCAGGCCGTGCTGGAGGACCGGCGCGCCAAGAAGATCGTGTTGTGCCCGCCCGCCAAGCCGTTGATCGACCAGATCGAGACCATTGCCAACGCCTTGCGCGTCGAGCTGTTCGAAGGCATCGACGAAGAAGAGCTGCGCGTGTGCATGCGGGTGCACGCGCGCATCCTGGGCAACCTGGAGAAGTCCTAGAAGGTCTGCCCCAGGTTGAGGTAGAACGCCTTCTGGTTCTCGGTGTTCATGCCGTAGCTGAAGTTCAGCGGCCCCAGCGGCGTTTCGAAGCCCAGGAAGATGCTCGCGGCGTTGATGTAGCCGCTGTCGAACTCGTTGTCGTTGTTCCAGGCGCGGCCGCGTTCCAGCGAGCCGCCCAGATACAGCGGGAAGTCCAGCGGCAGGTAGGAGCGCGGAGTCAGGCGCCGGTAGTAGACCATGCGCATCAGGCTCAGGTTCTGGCCTGACACCGAGTCCTGGCGAAAGCCCGACAGCTGCCGGGCGCCGCCCATCACGAAGCTCGAGGTGACCACCTCGGCATCATCCAGAGTCCGCGCATAGCGACCGCCGAATACCCAGGTGTTCGGCCCGCTGCTCAGGGCCTTGTCCAGTTTCATGTCCCATTGGCGATAGCGCTGGTCGGAGCCCAGGCCCGGCTCGAACTGGCGCAGGGTCAGGCTGACGTCTTCGCCGCTGTGGGGGAAGTAGACGTTGTCCAGGGTGTCGAACGAATACTTGAGGTCATAGAAGCCTTCGTTGAAGTTCACCTTGGGCAGGCCCTGTTCGCCGATGCGTACCTCGGCCTGCCCCCAGGCCTGGCCCACCCCCAGGCGCACTTCGCCGTTGTTGCCGATCTGGCGGCCCAGGTTGAGCCCGAAGCCATAGCGTTCGAGGCGGTACTCGGCGATGGGGTCGTTGTCCAGGGTGGCCTCGATGTTCTGCGAGCCGATGTCCAGGTAGGGCGCCACGAAGTAGCGCGACCCGGTATCCAGCGGCTGGTAGAACTCGCTATAGAGCTCCTGCTTGTCGCCGATCTGGGCCCGGGTGAGCCACTCGGCGCCCAGGCGGTTGATGCCGTTGACGCGGTAGCTGGCGCCCAGGTTGAAGGCGCTGTCGCCACGCAGGTCATCGGACAGGTTCAGCCCCAGCCGCAGATAGTCGGTGCCGCCACGTCGGCCCCGGGCGTTGATCACCAGGGTGTTCTCGTCGCCCTTGTGCACCACGCGGTACTGCACCCGGTCGAAGTAGTCCAGGCCGTACAGGGTGCCCATGTCGGTGCGCAGGCGGTCGAGCTCCAGCGGTTCGCCGATGGGCTGGCGAATGTAGTAGCGGATCACGTCGTCACTGACCTTGGAGTCGTTCTCGACCTTGATGGCGGTGATCACCGGGGTGCGTTGCCCGGCCGAGCGCGCCTCGGCCAGTTGCACCGCCGTGTCGTTGACCCGGCGCAGGCTGGCCAGGCGCGGGTCGAGCAGGCGGGTGGCGCGGTAGCCGGCGTCGATCATGTCCTGGGCCCGGCCGAAGTCGGTGACGCCAAAGCTCGACAGCGGCGGCTGTACCAGGATGTCGTCGCGGTGCAGCGAGGCCAGTTGCTCTTCGGAGTTGCGCCGGGTCATCAGGGTGATCGACTGGTTGAGCACATCGACCACCGTGGCCAACTGCTTGCGATTGCGCAGCGGCGTGCCGATATCGACGACGATCGCCATGTCCACACCCATCTCACGCACGATATCCAGCGGGATGTTATCGACCATGCCGCCGTCGACCAGTAGGCGGCCGTCCAGCTCGACCGGGGCGAACACCGCCGGGATCGACATGCTGGCGCGGATCACCTGGGGCAGGTGGCCCTTGCGAAACACCACTTTCTCGCCGCTGGCGATATCGGTGGCCACTGCGCGGAACGGGATCGGCAGCTTGTCGAAGTCACGGGTGTCACTGGCGTGGGCCAGCAGGCTTTCGAGCAGCAGCGCCAGGTTCTGCCCCTGGATCACCCCCAACGGCAGGCCCAGGCTGCCGTCGTCGCGAAAGCTCAGGCGCTGTTTGACCAGGAAGTCGCGGTCGTCCTGCTTGCGCCTGAAGGGGATGTCCTTGCGCGGCGGTGCATCGGACAACGCCTGCTGCCAGTCGATGGCCAGGGCCAGCTTCTCCAGCTCGTCGATCTTGTAGCCCGAGGCGTACAACCCGCCGATCACCGCGCCCATGCTGGTGCCGGCGATGGCGTCGATCTTCACCCCCTGTTCTTCCAGCGCCTTGAGCACACCGATGTGGGCCAGGCCGCGCGCCGCGCCGCCGGACAGCACCAGGCCGACCTTGGGCCGGGCGGCCTCGGCGGCGCAGAGGGCAAGGGAGGTAAGGGACAGCAACAGGCACAACAGCAGACGACGCATCGCGGCTCTCGGAGCAAAGGCTAAAGGTGGCTAGTATAAGCGCGACCACCTATCAGGAGACCGTTACCCCATGTCCGTATCCAAACCCGAAATTGTCATCACCTATTGCACGCAGTGCCAATGGCTGCTGCGCGCCGCCTGGCTGGCCCAGGAACTGCTGAGCACCTTCAGTGACGACCTGGCCCGGGTGGCCCTGGAACCGGCCACGGGCGGCAACTTTCGCATCACCTGCGATGGCGTGCAGATCTGGGAACGCAAGGCCGATGGCGGTTTCCCCGAGGCCAAGGTGCTCAAGCAGCGGGTCCGCGACCAGATCGATCCGCAGCGCGACCTGGGCCACAACGACCGCGCCTGACTCAGCCGCCGGAGGTGGCGGGTGCGGTGCGTGGTGCGCCGGCGGCCAGGCGGCTTGAAATCACGATGGCCAGAATGATCAGCACCCCGCCCATCAGCATGCGCAAGGTGGGCTGCTCGGCGAAGATCACCCAGGCCATGGCGATGCCGTAGACCGGCTCCATGGCAAACACCACGGCGGCGGTACGGGCCTTGATCACCGCCAGGCTGGCCACGAACAGGCTGTGTGCCACGCCGGTGCAGAACACCCCCAGCAGCCCCAGCCACAGCCAGTCCAGCGCGCTCACCGAAGGCAGCAGCGGGCCCGCCACCGGCAGCAGACACAGTGCCACCACGGCGTTCTGGCACAGCGCCGCCTGTACCGCCGGAATGTGCCGCGAGCCTGCACGGTTGAGCAGTGACAGCAGGGCGAACAGCAACCCGGAGAACAACGCCCACAGCAGCCCGCTGGTGGCCTGGCTGGCGAGGTCGAAATCGGGCGTCACCAACACCAGGCCGATGCTCACCAGCAGTACCAGCAAGGCTTCGTTGCGACGGATGCGCTCACGGAACAACAGCCCTTCCAGAATGACCGTGAACGCCGGGAAGCTGGCAAAGCCCAGGGTCGCGATGGCCACGCCGGCCACCTTGACCGCGACGAAAAAGCTGACCCAATGGCCGGCCAGCAACATCCCGGCCAATGTCAGCCCGCGCCAGTCCCGTGCCTTCAGGGGTTGCCAGTGTTGTCGGGCAACGCCGACGAAGATGGCCAGGGCCAGCACGGCGAAGGCCGCACGGCCGAACACGATGACCGACGGGCCGGCACTGGCCAGCTTGCCGAACACGCCGGTCAGGCCGAACAACAGCGCGCCTGCATGCAGGGCGCCCAGGGCGGTACGAGGGGTCATGGCGGGCGGTTGCCTTGGATCGGGAGCACAGGCCACGCAGTGTACATGCCCCGACGGCCTGTCACAGGACTGCCGCACAACGGTCATGGTCGATTCACTGCCCACAGGCAAGCTCGCACAAACTCTCCCGGAGCCTGCCCATGACCCATGCCGAGTTTGGCAAACCTTCGCGCAAGCAGCGCGTGCGCACGCTGTGGATCTCGGACGTGCACCTTGGCACCCGCGACTGCCAGGCCGAGCATCTGTCGCAGTTTCTCAAGGGCTACCAGGCCGATCGCATCTACCTGGTGGGCGACATCATCGACGGCTGGAAGCTGCGGGGTGGCATGTACTGGCCCCAGGCCCATACCAACGTGATCCGGCGCCTGCTGACCATGAGCAAGCGCGGCACCGAGGTGATCTATGTGACCGGCAACCACGACGAGTTCCTGCGTCGCTACTCCAAGCTGGTGCTGGGCAATATCCAACTGGTGGACCAGGCCGAGCACCTCACCGTCGACGGCAGGCGGCTACTGGTGATCCATGGCGACCAGTTCGACGTGATAACCCGTTATCACCGCTGGCTGGCCTTCCTGGGTGACTGGGCCTATGAACTGACCCTCACCCTCAACCGCTGGCTCAACCACTGGCGCGCGCGGTATGGCTATGGCTACTGGTCGCTGTCGGCCTACCTCAAGCACAAGGTCAAGACGGCGGTAAGCTTTATCAGCGACTTCGAGGAGGCGATTGCACGCGAATGCGTCAAGCGAGGGTTTCACGGGGTGGTGTGCGGGCACATCCACCACGCCGAAATCCGCAAGGTGGGGGAGGTGGACTACCTCAATTGCGGCGACTGGGTGGAGTCGTGCACTGCCTTGATCGAGCACTGGGACGGCACGATCGAGCTGTACCGCCTGGCCGACGCCCAGGCCTGGGAGGCCCTGCGCCAGGCCCGGGCGGTGGGTGAGCCCAGCCTCTAGGCCACGCGCAGGGGGCGGGCGATGGTCAGAACTGCACCTTGCCGCGCAGCATGTCGCGGTACAGGACAAAATCGCCCAGCAGGCTGTAGAAGGGGTAGGTGAAGGTGGCGGGGCGGTTCTTCTCGAAAAAGAAGTGGCCTGCCCAGGCAAAGCCGTAGCCGGCCACCGGGACCGCCAGCAGCAGCCAGCCGTTGGCACTGGCCAGGGCGTAGGCCAGCAGGGCGATCACCAGGCTGGTGCCGACGAAGTGCAGGCGGCGGCAGACAGGGTTGCTATGCTCACCCAGATAATACGGATAGAACTCGGCAAAGCTGTTGAAGCGTGGGGGGCTGTTCACTGCGTCGCTCCCGTATCGGTCGAAGGTGGCGAAACATGCACGGCGTGGAGCCTGAACCGAGTCTAGAATTGTGTCGCAGTATCAGTCAGTGACAATAAGCGCCACTTTAGTATCCTTTGCGTTCACCGCAGGAGCGGTCTTACCCAAAAGAAGCCAGCCATGAGCGAAAGAACCACGTCAGCAAGCTGGGCCTCGGGGATCGTCAAGGCACTTGAATTCGAAGGGCTCGATTGCCCTGCGCTGTTCAAGCAGCTCGGCCTGGACTTCGCCGCGCTGGACGACCCCGACGCACGTTTCACCCAGGACTCCATGACCCGCTTGTGGCAACTGGCCGAAGAGTTGTCGGGCAACCGTGCCATCGGCCTTAACATGGCGCGGGTGGTGCGCCCGGCATCGTTTCACGTGGTCGGCTATGCCTTGATGTCCAGCCGCACCCTGGCCGAGGGGTTCGAGCGCCTGGTGCGTTACCAGCGCATTATCGCGGAGAGTTCCGACCTGAGCTTTCGCCTGGGGCCGGAAGGCTACTCGCTGGTGCTGACCGTGCATGGCGATCACCTGCCGCCCACCCGGCACAGCGCCGAGGCCTCGCTGGCCTGCGCCCTGGCGCTGTGCTGCTGGTTGAGCGGGCGCACCATCCAGCTGCGCCGGGTGCTGGTACAAGGCCCGCAGCCTCAGGATATAGAACCCTACAAGCAGGCGTTTCGTGCGCCGCTGGTGTTTGGCGCGCCCCACGATGCGCTGGTGTTCGAGCGCGCCGACATGGAGGCGCCGTTGCCCACGGCCAACGAGGCCATGGCGATTTTGCACGACCGTTTTGCCGGCGAGTACCTGGCGCGTTTTTCCGAAAGCCGGGTGACCCACCGTGCACGTCAGGTGCTGTGCCGCATGCTGCCCCAGGGCGAACCCAAGCGCGAAATGGTCGCCCAGGCCCTGCACCTGTCGCAGCGCACGCTGCAGCGGCGCCTGCAGGAGGAGGGCACCAGCTTTCAGACCCTGCTCGACGATACCCGTCGCGAACTTGCCGAGCAGTACCTTGCGCAGCCGAACATGACATTGCTGGAGGCTGCCTACCTGCTGGGTTTTGCCGACCCGAGCAACTTCTTCCGGGCCTTCCGGCGCTGGTTCGACCTCACCCCCGGGGAATACCGCACCCGTATGGAGCTGGCGCGCAGTGCCGGCCCCGAGGCGTCGGCCCAGGGCGTCAGTGTCGCCAGAACGCCGGCATGCACAGAACCAGCACCGTAATGATTTCCAGGCGGCCCAGCAGCATGCCGCCGGCCAGGATCCACTTGGCGGCGTCGGGCAGGGTGGCGAAGTTGCCCGCCGGGCCGATGGTTTCGCCCAGGCCCGGGCCCACGCCGGATACGGTGCTGGCCGCGCCGGTCAGGGCAGTCATCCAGTCCACGCCCAGCAGCGAAAGCAGCAGCGCGATGATGCAGATGGTGATGGCGAAGAAGAACGAGAAGGTCAGGATCGATCGCACGATCTCTTCGTCGAGGCGGTGACCGTTGTATTTCTGCTTGATCACCGCGCGCGGGTGAATCAGCTGGTTGAGGCTGGCCTTGAGCAGGATGTAGGCCACCTGGAAGCGGAAGATCTTGATCCCGCCCGCGGTCGAGCCCGAACAGCCGCCGATGAAACCCAGGTAGAAGAACAGCATCAGCGAAAAGTTGCCCCACAGGCTGTAGTCGCCCAGGGCGAAGCCGGTGGTGGTGACCACCGAGGTCACGTTCAGCGCCACGTGGCGCAAGGCATCGAACCACGGCAGGCTGGTGGTGGCCCAGTACCAGGTACCCAGCACCACCCAGGTGGCCACCAGCAGGCCGAGCAGGCCCTGTACCTGCTGGTCCTTGATCAGTGCCTTGCGATTGCCACGCATCGTGGCCACGTAGAGGGTGAACGGCACACTGCCCAGGATCATCACCACCACCGCCACCCAGTGCACGGCCGGCTTGTCCCACTTGGCCAGCGACTGGTCGGAGGTGGAGAAACCGCCGGTGGAAATCGCCGACATGGCGTGGTTGATGGCATCGAACGGGCTCATGCCGGCCAGCCAGAACCCCAGCCCGCCGATGGTGGTGATGCCCACGTACACCGCCACGATCGACTTGGCGACCATGTGCGAGCGGGGCATGACCTTTTCGGAGCGGTCCGAGGACTCGGTCTGGAACAGGCGCATGCCGCCGATGCGCAGCAGCGGCAGGATCGCCACCGCCATGCCGATGAAGCCGATGCCGCCCAGCCAGTGCAGCAACGAGCGCCATATCAGGATGCCCGGCGACATGCTGTCCAGGCCACTGAGCACGGTGGCGCCGGTGGCGGTGATGCCCGACATGCTCTCGAAGAAGGCATCGGTGTAGCTGATGTGCTGGGTCAGCAGGAACGGCAGGGCGGCGAAGATGCACACCACCAGCCAGCTGCTCACGGTGAGCAGGTACATGTCGCGCGGGCGCAGGTGCACGTGCTCGGGGCGCCCGGGTATGACCAGGGCCAGGCCGGCAATGAAGGTGATCAGGCTGGCCCACAGAAACGACGGCAGGTCGCCGGTGCGCTCGTAGATGACCAGGGTGGCCATGGGCACGGTCATGCTGATCGCCAGGGTAATCAGGAAGATGCCGATAATGAAACCGATGATCCTTAAGGTCGGCAACGCCATGTGATCTGCTCTGGGTTGAAACGGAGGGGCGCCATTCTACCTATGGGCCTCTTTAAGTAAACGGTAGAATAGCCTCACATTTCTCGACAGGGGGTAGCCGATGGAGGCTCTCGACGCATTGCTCAACCGTGTTTCCGTTCCTCGCCTGGTAGAGCCGGCACCTGATGCTGCGCAGCGCGAGTTGCTGTTTCGGGCGGCCTCGCGTGCGCCGGACCATGGCCAATTGCGGCCCTGGCGGTTCCTGACCATCGAAGGCACGGCCCGCGAACAATTGGGGGCGCTGCTGGCCGAGGCGGTGCAGGCGCAGGGCGAAGCCACCGAGGCAGCGCTGGAAAAGGCCCATGCCATGCCGCTGCGGGCGCCGTTGCTGATTGTGGTGATCGCGAACGTGCAGGATCACTTCAAGGTTCCCAAGTCCGAGCAGCGGCTGGCGGCCGCGTGTGCGGCGCATGCCATTCTGCTGGCGGCATATGCCCAGGGGATCGGGGCGGTGTGGCGTACCGGCGAGCTGTCCTACAGCCCGCAGGTGGCCAAGGGCCTCGGGCTGTCGGATACCGAAGAGCTGATCGGCTTCCTGTATGTGGGCACGCCGCTTAACCCGCCGCGTACGGCGCCGGTGGTTTCTGTCGAGGCGTTTGTCAGCGCCTGGGAGCAGCCCCGCTAAGCTATACAGGCATCAGATGGCCCTTTCGCTGGCAAAGCCAGCTTCCACAGGTACGCAGCTGCCCTTGAGGACGGTGACATGCCTGTGGGGGCCGGCTTGCCAGCGAAGAAGCCACCACCCGTCTTTATTCAGGCGCTAGCCGGCCCCGCCACCGGCAACTCCAGCGTCGCCACGAACCCGCCCTGCGCATGGTTGCCCAGCACCAGGCTGCCACCATGACGTTCCGCCGCCTTGCGCGCGATCGCAAGGCCCAGGCCATGCCCGGCCGTGGTCTGCCCCGGGGCGCGGTAAAACGGCTCGCCCAACTGCGCCAGGTGCTCGTCGGCCACCCCCGGCCCGTGGTCGCGCACCGTCAGCACGATACGCTCGCCTTCACGCTGTGCACTCATCTCGATCGGTTGCCCCGGCGGATTGAAGCGCACGGCATTGCGCAGCAGGTTGTCCAGCGCACGTTCGATCAGTGTCGGCCAGCCCTGCAGGCTCAGCCCAGGCGTGTCGTGTAGCTGGATGTCCTGTTCCGGCGCTGCGAGCTGAGCATCCTTGCGCACGCTGGCCAGCAGCGCATTGAGGTCGACCGGTTCTGCGCTGGCGCTTTCGGCATCCACCCGCGCCAACACCAGGATTTCGCTGATCAACGCCTCGAGGCGGTCGCACTCGCGGGTCAGGCGCGGCCAGTAGGCCTGCTGCTGTGCAGGCTCTGCCCGCTCGGCCAGGGCCAGGGCGATCCGCAGGCGTGCCAGCGGTGAGCGCAGTTCATGGGACACGTCACGCAGCAGTTGGCGCTGGCTGGCAATCAGGCTCTGCAGGCGCGCGCCCATGCGGTTGAAGTCATTGGCCAGCACACCGAACTCGTCGCGCCGGTTGGCCAGGCGTGCCAGGCTGTTCTGCTGGTAGGTGGTCTGCCCCAGGTCATGTACCGCGCCACGCAGGCGACTGAGGGGGCGGGTGATCGACAGGGTTACCAGCAGGCTGAACAGGGTCAGTACCACCAGGGCAATGCCCAATGCACTCAGCGGCCACAGCAGGCTGTCGCGGTGCCAGGCGTCGAGTTCGGGGTGAGGGATGCGGTAGATCAGCAGGTAGGTGTCGCCCGTGCCAGGGCTGGTGTACTCCTCGGTGAGGCGTCGCCAGGGCAGCGGCTCGCCGTTGTGCCGGCGCGCCTCGAAGGCTGCTGCGCGGCGCGGGAACGTGCCTGGCACCACGGCCTCGCCGCTTTCGTTGAGCACCTGCACGTCGATGTTGTAGCGTCGCTTGCGCAGCTCCAGATAACGCTGCGCGGCCTCGGGCCCTTGCTGTTCGTAGCGCGCCGACCAGTTCATGGCCAGGGTATTGAGCCCCGGGTGGCGGCTGAGGATCCAGGCGTCCTGATTGAGCATGTGGCCGAGCAGGATCGACAGCCCGGCAACCAGGGTGATGGCCAGCCAGAAACTGGCCAGGATGCGCCAGAACAGTGAACGCAAGGGCATTACCTCAAACGAAAGAAGCCCGACCTGCGGGGGCAGGTCGGGCGGGGTGTGGACAGCTTACTGGGCCTTGCTGGCTTTTTCAGCTTTCCAGGCTTTGAACTCGGCCCACTCGGCCTTGCGCTCTGCCTGCTTCTTCTTCATTTCATCGAACTGCTTCTGCTGCTCTGGCTTGAGCATGCCGCGGATCTGGGTATCGACCTTGTCGTGGCTTGCCTTGAGTTCGTCCTTGAGTGCCTTCTGGTCGGCTGCCGGCAGCTTGGCCAGGTAGCGCTGGGTGATTTCGTGGCGGCTCTTCATCTGCTCGCCCATCAGTTGACGGATCTGCTGGCGCTGCTCGCGGGTCAGGTCCAGCTGGGCGAAAGGCGCTCCACCGCGTTGGTGCTCGGCGCCGTGACGGGGGCCGCCGTCGGGCATGGCCATGGCTACGGTTGGCAGGGCGGCAGCGAACATCAGGGCGATAAGGGTCTTGCGCATGGTGACTCTCCTTGTTGAGGCCGGTCGTTACCGGATGTGCCCAGTCTAGGGAGATCAAGGTCAGCGGCGGTCAGGCAAGGGTAAAGCTTGGGTAAAGACGGTGGGCGAGGGTGTTTACACGGTGGGGCGTTGGCGTGCGCCCCTTCGCCAGCAAGGCTGGCGCCTACAGGCTGTAGTAATAGCCGCGGCTGCGCAGGGCGACGATGCGCGGCCTGCCATCGGGATGCGGGCCGATCTTCTTGCGCAGGTTGCTGACGTGCATGTCCAGGCTACGGTCGTACAGGGTCAGCTTGCGGCCCAGGGCGAGCTGCGCCAGTTCCTGTTTGTCCAGCGGCTCACCCGGCTGGCCCAGCAGGGCTTCGAGAATGCGGCTTTCGGAAAGGGTCAGGGTCAGCTCGCGTTCGTCGATGTCGACCACGCCACGGGCGGGGCTGAAGCGCAGGTCGCCCACTTCCATCTGGGTGGGTGTGGCGGCCGGGTGGCTGCGGCGCAGCACGGCGCGCAGCCGCGCGGTGAGCTCGCGGGGGTCGCAGGGCTTGGCCAGGTAGTCGTCGGCGCCCAGTTCCAGGCCCAGGATACGGTCCAGCGGCTCGCCGCGAGCAGACAGCATCAGCACTGGCAGTTCGGCGTGGTCGCTGCGCAATTGCTTGAGCAGTTCCAGGCCGCTGCCGTCGGGCAGCATCACATCCAGCACCACCGCTGCCGGGGCGTGCTCGGCCAGGGCCTTGCGGGCGCTCTGGCCATCATGGCAGGCACGCACCTGAAAGCCTTCCTGGGTCAGCCAGCTGCTCAGCAGCTCGCACAGTTCCTGGTCATCATCAATCAGTAGCAGCTCGCTCATGTCTCACTCAATTCAACCATTGCCGGCGCCGTCTGTGGCTGCCACTGGCAAAGATACCGCAGAGCACGGCCAACAGGGCAACTCCGGCGCCAATCACGAACCATTGCTGCTGATCGGTGAGCAGCTTGGGCAGCGGGTTGGCCTGGTGTTGCTCGAGCTGCTGCTTCAGGCGTTGGTTCTCCTGGCGCAGGCGGGTCAGCTGGGCACTTTCGCGTTCGTTCTCGGCATTTTTCAGCTGCTGCTTGAGCGCTTCGTGCTGGCGCTCACTTTCCTTGAGACGTTGCTGCAGCTCGGAGATCTGGCTACCCGCACTCAACGACAAAGGGGTGCTGGCGGAGGCTTCGGCGGCCTTGGCGAGCGGGGTCAGCAGCAACAGGCACAGCAGCATGGACAACGGACCTTGACGCATCGGAACTCCTTGATTCCAATCGGGTGTTGCGTAGGTTGTCGGCAGGTGGACGAGAATGATGAACATTCGAGTGGATTTTAAGGCGTAGCACTACAGGCCCGCTGTAGTGGGCAAAGCCAGGAAGGGGGCAGCGAGTGTGTGCGAAGGTGCGCAGAAGGTAAGGCGAACCGGCGCGACGAAGGGCTCGTCGCGCCGATCAGGTTACGGCAGGACCTGCTTGAACGGCTTCACCAGCACTTCGGCATATACACCCGCCGCAATGTAAGGATCCGCATCTGCCCAGGCCTTGGCAGCCTCGAGCGACTCGAACTCGGCGACGATCAGGCTGCCACTGAACCCGGCCGCGCCAGGGTCGTTGCTGTCGATCGCCGGGTGCGGGCCGGCCAGTACGATGCGGCCTTCGGCCTTGAGCTGCTGCAGGCGCTCAAGGTGCGCCGGGCGTGCAGCCAGGCGGGCTTGCAGCGAATCGGCAACGTCTGTGGCGATGATGGCGTAGAGCATGTCAGTCCTCGGTCTTGGGGGTAGTAGGGTCGCTGTCGTGCAGGTGACGGGACAGGTAGACACCCTGGCCCACCAGGAACAGTACGGTCATGCCCAGGCTGCCGAATACCTTGAAGTCCACCCAGATGTCCTGGAAGGTGAAGGCAACGAACAGGTTGGCCGCGCCGCAGAACAGGAAGAACGCGATCCACGCCAGGTTCAGGCGCGTCCACACCGGCTCGGGCAAGGTCAGCGCATGGCCCATGATGCGCTTGATCAATACACGGTCACCAATGAAGTGACTGCCCGCAAAAGCGGTGGCGAACAGCCAGTTCACCGCCGGGGCCTTCCACTTGAGGAAGGTCTCGCTGTGGAAGGCCAGGGTCAGGCCGCCAAATACCAGGCATGCCACCAGGGTCAGCCACTGGCCCTTCTCCAGCTTGCGCTGGCGGATCAGCAATGCGCCATACACCACCAGCGAACTGATGATCAGCACCGCCGTGGCGCTGTAGATGCCGCCCAGCTCGAACGACTGGCCGGCAACGTCGACCGTGCGCGGGTCGAGCTTGTAGACGATGAAAAACAGGAACAACGGGATGAAATCGATGAATTGTTTCACAGTGGCAGCCAGAAGCAGGATGTGACGGCATAATAACAAACATCAATGAGAGCGTATGCGCCACCTATGAATGTTGATCTGCACTGCCACAGCACCGCTTCCGATGGCGCCCTGTCGCCCACGGCGCTGGTCGCTCGCGCCCACGAACACGGCGTGCGGATGCTTTCGCTGACCGACCACGACACCCTCGAAGGCCAGCTCGAAGCCCAGGCTGCCACCCAGGCGCTGGACATGCAGTGGGTCAGCGGGGTCGAGCTGTCCTGCACCTGGGGCGGGGCGACGATTCACATCCTGGGCTACAACTTCCCGCTCGATGCCGAACCGCTGCAGCGCGCCGTCGAGTCGCTGCACCGTGGACGCTGGCTGCGCTCCGAGGAAATCGACCGGCGGCTGGCGCTCAAGGGCATGCCCGGCGCGCTGGACGGCGCCCGTGCCATCCAGCAGGAGCTGGGCGACAGCGGCAATGCGCCGGCCCGTCCGCACTTTGCCGAGTACCTGGTGCGTGCCGGCCACGTCAAGGACCGCGGCGAAGCCTTTCGCAAGTGGCTGGGCGCCGGCAAGCTGGGGGATGTGAAGCTGCACTGGCCAAGCCTGGAAGACACCGTGCAGACCCTGCGCCAGTCCCACGCATGGGTCAGCCTTGCCCACCCGATGCACTACGAATTAACCCGCAGCAAGCGTCGACGCCTGATTGCCGACTATATTCAAGCAGGTGGCCAGGCGCTGGAAGTGGTGAACGGGATGATGCCCGCCGAACAGGTGGGCACGATGTCGATCCTGGCCCGTGAGTTCGGTCTGCTGGCCAGCGCCGGCAGCGATTTCCATGGCCCGGGCGCCTGGTCTGAGATCGGTGTCTACCGGCCGTTGCCGGAGGACCTGCCACCTCTGTGGCGTCGATTCAAACATGAGCAGCCCACTGCACCCGTCTGAACAGGTAGAAAACGTGAGTCAATTTTTCCAGATTCATGCGGAAAACCCGCAACCGCGCCTGATCAAGCAGGCCGTCGAGATCATCCGCAAGGGTGGGGTGGTGGTCTACCCTACCGATTCGTCCTACGCCATGGGTTGCCAGATAGGCGACAAGTCTGCTGTGGAGCGCGTGCGCCGCTTGCGCGGGCTGGACAAGAGCCACAACTTCACGCTGATCTGCTGCGACCTGTCGCAGATGGGCCTGTTCGCCAAGATCGACACCGCCACGTTCCGCCTGCTCAAGGCGCATGTGCCGGGGCCCTATACCTTCATCCTCAATGGCACCCGCGAAGTACCGCGCCTGCTGTTGCACGAGAAGCGCCGCACCATCGGCCTGCGCGTGCCGCAAAACCCCATTCTGCTGGCCTTGCTCGAAGAGCTGGGCGAGCCGTTGATGAGCGTCAGCCTGATCCTGCCAGGCGACGACGAACCCATGACCGACCCGTACGAGATCCGCCAGCGCCTGGAAAAACAGGTCGACCTGATCATCGACGGCGGTTACGGCGACCTCAAGGCCTCCACCATCATCGACCTGACCGGGGAGGAGGCGGTGCTGGTGCGTGAAGGCTGCGGCGACCCGGCGCCCTTCATGGCCGAAGCGTGAACCAGGTCGCTGCGGTCGAGCCGGCCCTGGACCCACAGGCCGGCGCCCAGCAGGAGCTGCCACTGGTGATGGTGTATGGCGAAGCCATGACCGAGATGCCGGTGGACCTGTACATCCCGCCCGATGCGCTGGAAGTGTTCCTCGAAGCCTTCGAGGGCCCGCTCGACCTGCTGCTGTACCTGATTCGCAAGCAGAACGTGGATATTCTCGACATCCCGGTGGCGAAGATCACGCGCCAGTACATGGGCTATGTCGAGCTGATGAAGACCGTACGCCTGGAACTGGCCGCCGAGTACCTGGTGATGGCCGCGATGCTGGCCGAGATCAAGTCGCGCATGCTGCTGCCGCGCTCTGCCGAAGTGGAGCAGGAAGAGGACGATCCGCGTGCCGAACTGATTCGCCGGCTGCAGGAGTACGAACGTTTCAAGGCCGCCGCCGAAGGCATCGACGGCCTGAGCCGGGTTGGCCGCGAGGTGATCGTACCGCGCTTGGAGGCACCCCAGGCCAAGGCGCGCAAGCTGTTGCCCGACGTTGCGCTGGAAGAGGTGCTGATGTCGATGGCCGAGGTGCTGCGCCGCGGCGACATGTTCGAGAGCCACCAGGTCAGCCGCGAGGCGCTGTCGACCCGCGAGCGCATGAGCGATGTGCTCGAGCGCCTCAAGGGCGGCGGCTTCGTGCCCTTCGTCGAGCTGTTCACGGCCGAGGAGGGCAAGCTGGGGGTGGTGGTGACCTTCATGGCCATCCTCGAACTGGTCAAGGAATCTCTCGTCGAACTGGTGCAGAATGAGCCCTTCGCTCCCATCCATGTCCGCGCCCGGGCCGAATAACCGTACACGAGCACCCCAATGAACCTGACCGACCCCCGTGACCTGGCGCCGCTGCTGGAAGCCTTCCTGCTCGCCTCTGGCAAGGCGCAATCGCTGGAGCGCCTGTACGAGCTGTTCGAAGAGGCCGAGCGCCCTGAGCCCGGCGTGTTCAAGAAGGCCCTCGAGGTGCTGCGCAAGTCCTGTGCCGGGCGCGCGTTCGAGCTCAAGGAGGTGGCCTCGGGCTACCGCCTGCAGATCCGCGAGGACTACGCGCCCTGGGTCGGGCGGCTGTGGGAAGAACGGCCGCAGCGCTATTCGCGTGCGTTGCTCGAAACCATTGCGCTGATCGCCTATCGCCAGCCGATTACCCGTGGCGAGATCGAGGATGTGCGGGGCGTGGCGGTGAACACCAATATCATCAAGACCCTGCTCGAGCGCGAGTGGGTGCGCATCGTGGGCTACCGCGAAGTGCCCGGTAAACCGGCGATGTTCGCCACCACCAAGGCCTTTCTCGATCACTTCAACCTGAAGAACCTCGACGAGCTGCCCTCGCTGGCCGAGTTGCGCGAGATGGAACCCGAGCCATTGCTGGAAGTGGATGATGCACCGGTGCCGGCCCACCTGCAGGCCCTGGCCGACGAGAGCGCCGAGCCCGAAGCCCCGGTCGAGGAAACCAGCTTTCACAGCCTGTTGCTGGAGCTGGACTCGATGGAGCAGGGGCTCAAGACCGACTTTGACGACCTGCTCGAGCAAGCCGATGAACCCGATGAGGGCCAGGCAGCGCCCGGTTCGCCGCAGGGCTGAGCGGCCTTCGAGCGGAAAACAGCGTCCTGGGGCGCAATATCGGCTAGTCTGTGGTGCGTTTGTCGTCGGTTCGGCGTATGATTCGCGACCTTTTTTGGCGCTTGTTTGGCCAATTCAATGATTTTCAGCAGCACTACACCGGGAGGTGCCCAGATGAGTGAACAGGATCTGCACGATAGCCCGCCGCGTCCAGCCGGCGAAAAACTGCAAAAGGTACTCGCGCGCATCGGCGTGGGTTCGCGCCGCGACGTCGAGGCCTGGATCAGCCAGGGTCGCATCAAGGTCAATGGCGTGGACGCCACCCTTGGCCAGCGCGTCGACATGCACGACGCGATTTCGGTCGACGGCCGCCTGATCAAGCGTGAAGAAGCCGCCGAGACCGTGCGCCGCGTCATCATGTACAACAAGCCCGACGGCGAGATCTGCACCCGTGACGACCCGGAAGGTCGCCCGACCGTGTTCGATCGCCTGCCGCGCCCGAAAGAGGGCCGCTGGATCAACGTCGGTCGCCTGGACATCAACACCACCGGCCTGCTGATGTTCACCACCGATGGTGAGCTGGCCAACCGCCTGATGCACCCGTCGTCCGAAATGGACCGTGAATACGCAGTGCGTGTACGCGGCGAAGTGGACGAAGACATGATCGCGCGCCTGAAGGCGGGCGTGGTGCTCGAAGACGGTCCGGCGCGTTTCACCGACATCCAGGAAGCCCCGGGCGGTGAAGGTTTCAACCACTGGTACCACTGCGTGGTGATGGAAGGCCGCAACCGTGAGGTGCGTCGCCTGTGGGAGTCCCAGGGCCTGGTGGTCAGCCGCCTGAAGCGTGTGCGCTTTGGCCCGGTGTTCCTCAACAGCGACCTGCCGATGGGCCGCTGGCGCGAAATGAGCCAGGGCGAAGTGGACATCCTGGCTGCCGAAGTGGGGCTCAAGCCGGTGGCGATGCCAGCGATGAAGGCCAAGGTCAAGGACAAGCTCGAGCGCATGCAGCGCAAGTCGTCCAAGCCGGTGGGCCGTGGCGAGCGCGTGCGCACCCTGCGCCCGGCCAAGGAAGGTGGCGCGACCACCGAGCGCGCAGCGCGCCAGCCGCGTGACGACTCGCCACGCAAGGGCCGCAGCACCGTGGCCGAGCGTCCGAGCGACATGAACAAGCGCAAGCCGGCCGGCTCCGCACCCAAGCGGCCGGGCAGCAGCCGTGGCAAGCCGCCGCGGGCTGAGTAAGCGCTCACACAAGCCAACCTTCGGGTTGGCTTTTTTGTGCCTGTGGTGTTTTCACGTGCCCTTCGCCGGCAAGGCCGGCTCCTACAGGCATTGCACTCGCAGTGTAGGAGTCGGCGTTGCCGGCGGAGGGCCGGCGCAGACACTCCAAGGCAACCAGTGGAAACTTTTTGAACCACGTCGTAAATAATTCGTTACGACTTGTGGCGTACTGATTGGGCAAGCCAGCCCATCCTTCAGGCTGTAAACAAACCTTGCCGAAAACGTCGGCGACCCTCACCTTCCGTCCACGTCAACCTCTTGCCCAACCCCCGCAACCACGGTGTGATAGCCGCCATTGCCAAGTGCAAAAGCCCCGCCGCAGAGCTGGGCAAGCCATAACAAGAAATGGAGGCGCCATGCACGCCGTACACTCCCCCAGGCTTCAGAACCCCCGCCGGACCGCTGCGTCTTGTCATCCGACAGTCACGCAACGTGTTGACCCCTGCGCCAAAGCAAGGGTATACAATGCGCCGCGTTTTAACTGTGACCCAACTGCGTACCGCGCAACCTTGCTGACTCCGGGCTGATTCGCCTTGGGCTGCCGCCCGTACCGAAGGCTCTGGTCCAAGACTCCTCAAGGTATACCACCTTGTTAATTCCGCTGCGCCACGAGCGCGGTGGGTCCGATTCCGTCACAGATAAAAACAAACAGGTGACTCCGTTCATGAGTGGACAAAACTCGCATTCAGGTGAGCTCAAGCGTGGCCTGAAAAACCGCCACATCCAGCTGATCGCCCTCGGTGGCGCTATCGGCACCGGCCTGTTCCTGGGGTCGGCCGGGGTGATGCAATCGGCCGGCCCGTCGATGATCCTGGGCTATGCGATCTGCGGCTTCATTGCCTTCCTGATCATGCGCCAGCTGGGCGAGATGATCGTCGAAGAGCCGGTGGCCGGCTCCTTCGCCCACTTCGCCCACAAGTACTGGGGCGGTTTCGCCGGCTTCCTGTCGGGCTGGAACTGCTGGGTGCTGTACATCCTGGTGGGGATGTCGGAGCTGACCGCGGTCGGCAAGTATGTCCACTACTGGTGGCCGGAGATCCCCACCTGGGCCTCGGCAGCCGCATTCTTCATCCTCATCAACGCGATCAACCTGGCCAACGTGAAGGTGTTCGGCGAGGCGGAGTTCTGGTTCGCGATCATCAAGGTGCTGGCCATCGTCGGCATGATCGGCCTGGGCAGCTACCTGCTGGTCAGTGGCAGCGGCGGCCCTGAAGCCTCGGTCACCAACCTGTGGGCCCACGGCGGTTTCTTCCCGCACGGCGTCGGCGGCCTGGTGATGGCCATGGCGATCATCATGTTCTCCTTCGGCGGCCTGGAAATGCTCGGGTTCACCGCAGCCGAGGCCGACAAGCCGAAGACCGTGATCCCCAAGGCGATCAACCAGGTCATCTACCGCATCCTGATCTTCTACATCGGTGCCCTGGTGGTACTGCTGTCGCTGACCCCGTGGGACAGCCTGGTCAGCAGCCTGACCAGCTCGGGCGATGCCTACAGCGCCAGCCCGTTCGTGCAGGTGTTCTCGCTGCTGGGCAGCAACACCGCAGCGCATATCCTCAACTTCGTGGTGCTGACCGCGGCGCTGTCGGTGTACAACAGCGGTACCTACTGCAACGCGCGCATGCTCTACGGCATGGCCGAGCAGGGTGATGCGCCGGCCAGCCTGGCCAAGATCGACAAGCGTGGCGTGCCGGTACGCTCGATTCTGGCGTCGGCAGCCGTTACCGTGGTGGCGGTGCTGCTCAACTACCTGATGCCGCACAGCGCCCTGGAGCTGCTGATGTCGCTGGTGGTGGCGACCCTGGTGATCAACTGGGCGATGATCAGCTACTCGCACCTCAAGTTCCGCCAGCACATGGACCGTACCGGTCAGAAGTCGCTGTTCCGCGCGCTGATCTACCCCTACGGCAACTACCTCTGCCTGGCGTTCGTGGTGTTCATCCTGGGCATCATGCTGCTGATGCCGGGCATCCGTGTATCGGTGTACGCGATTCCGGTATGGCTGGTGGTGATGTGGGGCTTCTACTGGCTCAAGAGCAAGCGCAGCGCCAACGGCGCCCCTGCAGTGCCGAGCGCCGCCCTCAAGTAAGCGCAGGATGCTGCAATGAAAGCCCGGCCTTGTGCCGGGCTTTTTGGTTTTGTGCACCAGGGCGGGTATCCTGAAGGCCAATTCGCGCAAAGCCAGGCCCATGCTGATCATTTCCAACGCCGTGCACATTCCCGATGACGAGATCGAATTGAACGCCATTCGCGCCCAGGGCGCCGGTGGGCAGAACGTCAACAAGGTCTCCAGCGCCGTGCACCTGCGCTTTGACATCAATGCCTCGTCACTGCCGCCGTTTCACAAGGAGCGGTTGCTGGGCCTGCGTGACAGCCGGATCACCAGCGACGGGGTGATCGTGCTCAAGGCCCAGCAATACCGTACCCAGGAGCAGAACCGGGCCGACGCCCTGGAGCGCTTGCGCGAACTGATTCTGGCGGCGGTGAAGGTCGAGAAGGCGCGGCGGCCTACGCGCCCGACCCTGGGCTCCAAGACCCGTCGCCTGGAGTCAAAGAGCAAGCGCGGGGCGATCAAGGCCGGGCGCGGCAAGATCGACTACTGAAGCGTGTGGCGTACCGGGTTCAGTCGTGCCTGGCGGTACAGGTAAAGGCTGAGCAGCAGGCCGCACAAGGCGGCGATTGCCGCAAACAGAAAGATCGAGGCAAAGCCGAAACCTGCCGCCACGGCCCCCGCCAGTGGTCCAGTGATACCCAGCGACAGGTCAATGAACAGTGAGTAGGCCCCCACCGCGGCACCGCGGTTGGCCGCCGGCACCAGATTGACCGCCTCTACCCCCAGCGCCGGGAATACCAGCGAAAAGCCGAAGCCGCTCAGTGCCGCACCGGCCAGTGCCAGTTCGGCGCTGGGGGCCAGCCACAGCAGCAACAGGCCGATCGTCTCCACGCTCAGGCAGGCAATGGCGACACGGTAGCCGCCCAGACGGTTGATCAGGTTGCCGAACAGCAGGCGTGCGCTGATGAAGCTGGCGCCGAACAGGCTCAGGCACAAGGCTGCGTTGTGCCAGGACTGGCTGGCGTAGTACAGGGTAATGAAGGTGGCGATGGTGCCAAAGCCGATCGAGCCCAGCGCCAGCCCCGAGCCATGCCCGAAAACCCGCCCCAGCACATGCAGAAACGGCATGCGCACGCCACTGACGATCGGCGCCGCCTGCTTGGGCCAGGCCAGCGCCAGGCCTGCCGCGCACAGCAGCAGGATGCTCACGCCCATGCTCCACAGCCCCAGCTGCTGTACCAGCACCACCCCCAGCGGTGCGCCGATGGCCAGCGCGCCGTAGCTGGCGATGCCGTTCCAGGAGATCACCTTGGCGGTGTGCTGCGCGCCCACCCGCCCGATGCCCCAGCCGATGGCGCCCGAACCCACCAGGCTTTCGGCGCTGCCCAGCACCAGGCGCCCCACCAGCAGGCTGGTCAGGCTCATCCAGGGCGTGGCCTGCAGCCAGGCGGCCAGCAACATGAACACGCCGCTCAGGCCGCAGCCGGCCAGGCCGTACATCACCGCACGCTTGCAGCCCTGATTGTCGATGAGGCGGCTGGCATAGGGGCGGCTGAGCAGGGTGGCGAGGTATTGCACGCTGATCACCAGGCCGGCGACCACGGCGCCGAACCCCAGGGTGTCGTGCACGAAGCCGGGCAGCACGGCCAGGGGAATGCCGATGTTGAGGTAGCCGATGAAGGTGAACAGCACGATGGAGACGACTTGCAGGGTGACCGCCAGGGGGCGCGGTGTGACAGGCATGGAAGGTCCGGGAGGTGACGGGCTGGAGTGCCTATCATAGACCTGTGGAACGCGGGGAGGGTTCTTGGCGGTGTGAAAACCCGTTGCCGGGGTCGTCCCCTGTCGTAGTGGTTTTCACACGCCGGGTAGTGCGCGGTTTATTCCTGTTCGGCGCTCGGGGTTTCGTCGCCATCGGAATCTGCCACGTGGGCAGGTTCGGCGCTGAGAGGAGCAGCAGGCTGCTCGGCTTGGTTCAGGCTTGGGAAGGGAAGATTCGGGATTTCATGCATCTCGTCGTTCCTCGCAAGTTTATAAGGTGGAAAGGCTGCGCAAGGCGCGCTTGGCTTCGATAAAGCCTGGGCAGGATACAGGAGTCTGGATGACAGTATGAATTTTCCTGCTGATTGGTGGCCTTCAGCGGCTTCGCCGGCACGGCCAGCGCCTACACGGATCGACGTCGTCCCTGTAGGAGCCGGCCTTGCCGACGAAGGCTTCAGCGACAGACGTCCGCGATGGCCGCCGCCAGCACCTGCAGCCTGGCCGCATCCGCCCCGGCGATGTTCGCCCGCCCGGTACCGACCATGTACACACTGTGCTTCTCGCGCAGTTGCGTCACTTGCTGCGGTGAGAGGCCGGTGTAGGAGAACATTCCGCGTTGCGCGGCGATATGCGCGAACCGCTCGCTCAGCCCATGGGGCTGCAGCGCCTCGACCAGGCCGACCCGCAGCATGGCGATGCGCTGGCGCATGGCGTCGACTTCGTCGGCCCACAGGCGCTTGAGCGCCGGATCGCCAAGAATCGTCGCCACCACCGCCGCGCCATGGTCTGGCGGCGTCGACCACAGGTTGCGTGCAATCGATGCCAGCTGACTGCGCACATCCTGCAGCTTTTCGGCGCTGTCGGCGCATACCAGCAGCGCACCGGTGCGCTCGCGGTACAGGCCGAAGTTCTTCGAGCACGAACTGGTCACCAGCAGCTCCGGCAGGGCCTGGGCAAACAGCCTCACGGCCCAGGCATCCTGCTCCAGCCCGTCACCGAAGCCCTGGTAGGCGAAGTCGATCAGCGGCAGCAGTTCGCGGCGCTTGACCACTTCCAGCACCGCCTGCCAGTCCTGCTTCGACAGGTCGAAGCCGGTGGGGTTGTGGCAGCAGGCGTGCAGCAGCACCACGTCGCCCGTGGGCACCGATTCCAGTGCCGCGAGCATGCCGGTCACGTTCAGGCGGTTGTCTGCGCCCACATAGGGGTAGTGGCTGACCTTCAGGCCGGCACTGGCGAACAGCGTTTCGTGGATCGGCCAGGTCGGGTCGCTCAGCCAGATGCCACGCCCTGGCAGGCACTGGCGGATGAACTCCGCCGCCAGTCGCAGTGCGCCGGTGCCGCCCGGGGTTTGCGTGGCGCCTGCGCGCCGGGCTGCGAGCAGTGGCGCGTCGTCACCGAGTACCAGTTGCGCGATCAGTTGTCCGAAGGCTGCATCCCCGTGACCGCCTACGTAGCTTTTGCTGGTCTGGGCGTCGAGCAGGCGCTGTTCGGCCAGCTTGACCGCCCTGGGCACCGGGGTAAGGCCCTGGGCGTCCTTGAACACGCCAACCCCCAGGTCGAACCTGTCGGGGTTGGTGTCCCTGGCGTACGCCTCCATCAGCCCCAGAATCGGGTCGCCTGGCACGCGCGCGATGGCGCCGAAGTGCATTACTTGCGACCTTCTGCGGTGCTGGCGACCTCATCGGTGCGCGCGGCCATGATGAAGTCGTTGCGGTGCAGGCCCTTGATCGAGTGGCTCCACCAGGTCACGGTGACCTTGCCCCACTCGGTCAGCAGGCCAGGGTGATGGCCTTCGGCTTCGGAGATTTCGCCCACTGCGTTGGTGAACGCCAGGGCATGTTTGAAATTCTTGAACAGGAACACTTTTTCCAGCTGCATGATGCCGTCGCGCACTTCGATGTTCCAATCCGGGATCTGCTTGATCAGTACCGGCAGTTCTTCGTCGCTGACCTGTGGGGCGTCGGCACGGCAGGCTTCGCAATGGGCTTGGTTCAAGGCGTTCATAGGTGATTCTTCCGCAAGTGGTTGTTATAGGTGTACAGGGTGGCTCAAGCGGCCACCTTGGGGGGGAATTTGGGGGCGTGCAGGCCCAGCTGCATGGCGCGTTGAACCATGCCCATGATGTCTTCGTGGGCCAGGTCGAACAAGCGCTTGAGCTGCGGCAGGGCGAAGTACACCGGCTGCAGGATATCGATGCGATACGGCGTGCGCATGGCCTCGAGCGGATCGAAGGCCTGGTGTTCCGGTTCGTCGGACAGGCTGTAGACGGTTTCCTTGGGCGAGGAGAGGATGCCGCCGCCGTAGATCCTGCGGCCCTGCGGGGTGTCCACCAGACCGAACTCGATGGTCATCCAGTACAGGCGGGCCAGGTAGACGCGCTGTTCCTTGGTCGCGGCCAGGCCGAGTTTGCCGTAGGTGTGGGTGAATTCGGCAAACCAGGGGTTGGTCAGCAGCGGGCAGTGGCCGAAGATCTCGTGAAAGATGTCGGGCTCTTGCAGATAGTCGAGTTCTTCTTCGGTGCGAATGAAGGTGGCCACCGGAAAGCGCTTGCTGGCCAGCAGTTCGAAGAAGGTCTGGAAGGGGATCAGGGCCGGCACGCGGGCAACTTGCCAGCCGGTGGTGGCGCCCAGTACCTGGTTGATCTCGCTCAGTTGCGGAATGCGGTCATGAGGCAGGTTCAGTTGTTCGATGCCGTCCAGGTACTCCTGGCACGCGCGCCCCTCGATCACCTTCAGCTGGCGGGTGATCAGGGTATTCCACACCGCATGTTCCTGCGGCGGGTAATCGATAAAACCCTGCGCATCGGGCTCGCGGGCCACGTAGTGCGTCTGTTTCATGCTGCTCTCCTGATGAGGGCCTTTATTGTTATAGGGTGGCTTTCGCCATGCCCTAGGAATACCCCCTCACCCTGGTGTTTGCATCCCGTTGCCTCGTGCCCGGCGGGCGGTTCAACCGTATTTTTGTAACGCAGATTTTACGGTGGTGCCGAAGTGCCGAGAAAACGCAGGTGCTGGTAGCTGTGAATTCGCCTTTTTGTAACGTATTCTTTACGAGAATTCATGCCGTTGTGCAGATAGTTGGCCTCGTCTTCTTGTTTGTAGGACCTTTCATGCGTATCAAAGTGCACTGCCAGAACCGCATCGGTATCTTGCGCGACATGCTCAACCTGCTGGTCGAGTACGGGATCAACGTGGCCCGCGGCGAGGTGGGGGGCGAGCATGGCAATGCCATCTACCTGCACTGCCCGAACCTGATCAACCTGCAGTTCCAGGCGCTGCGCCCCAAGTTCGAAGCCATTACCGGTGTGTTCGGGGTCAAGCGCGTGGGCCTGATGCCCAGCGAGCGCCGGCACATGGAGCTCAATGCCTTGCTGGGTGCGCTGGATTTTCCGGTGCTGTCGATCGACATGGGGGGCTCGATCGTCGCGGCCAACCGTTCGGCGGCGCAGTTGCTCGGGGTACGGGTGGACGAAGTGCCGGGCATTGCATTGTCGCGGTATGCCGAGGATTTCGACCTGCCTGAGTTGGTGCGGGCCAACAAGTCACGCATCAACGGCTTGCGGGTGAAGATCAAAGGCGATGTGTTCCTGGCCGATATCGCACCGCTGCAGTCCGAGCACGATGACAGCGAGGCGCTGGCAGGGGCCGTGCTGACCCTGCACCGGGCTGACCGCATCGGCGAACGCATCTACAACGTGCGCAAGCAGGAGCTGCGTGGGTTTGACAGCATTTTCCAGAGCTCCAGGGTGATGGCGGCGGTGGTGCGCGAGGCACGTCGCATGGCGCCGCTGGATGCGCCACTGCTGATCGAGGGCGAGACCGGTACCGGCAAGGAGCTGCTGGCCCGCGCCTGCCACCTGGCCAGTCCGCGTGGGCAGGCGCCGCTGATGGCGCTCAACTGTGCCGGGCTGCCCGAGTCGATGGCCGAGACCGAGCTGTTCGGCTACGGGCCGGGGGCGTTCGAAGGCGCCCGCGCCGAGGGCAAGCTTGGCCTGCTGGAACTGACCGCGGGCGGCACGCTGTTTCTCGACGGCGTGGGTGAGATGAGCCCGCGCCTGCAGGTGAAGCTGTTGCGCTTTCTGCAGGACGGTTGCTTTCGCCGGGTGGGCAGTGACGAGGAGGTGTACCTGGATGTGCGGGTGATCTGCGCGACCCAGGTGGACTTGTCGGAGTTGTGCGCCCGCGGCGAGTTTCGCCAGGACCTGTATCACCGCCTCAACGTGCTGTCGCTGCACATTCCACCGCTGCGCGAATGCCTGGACGGCCTGGCGCCGCTGGTGGAGCATTTTCTCGACCAGGCCAGCCGCCAGATCGGCTGCCCGTTGCCGAGCCTGGCACCGGCGGCGATGGAGCGCCTGAGCCAATACCATTGGCCGGGCAACGTGCGGCAACTGGAGAACGTACTGTTCCAGGCGGTTTCATTGTGCGACGGCGGGGTGGTCAAGGCCGAGCATATTCGCCTGCCCGATTATGGCGCGCGCCAACCTTTGGGCGAGTTTTCCCTGGAAGGTGACTTGTCGCAAATAGTCGGTCGTTTCGAAAAAGCCGTACTTGAAAGTTTGCAGGGTGAATTCCCCAGTAGCAGAGCACTGGGTAAACGCCTGGGCGTTTCGCATACCACCATTGCCAACAAGTTGCGTGATTACGCAATCGGCAAAGTTGTGGAGTGACTTGAAAGGCGGGGAAGTTACTGTTTGCAGCGAGGGTGCGCCTCGTCGACACAAGGCCCGAGGCGCAACTACCGTCAGTGTGCTCTATCAGCCGTTGGAGCACCCGTTACCCATGACGCGGTATTCGAGAATGTGCTTCTGGCCTTGGGAGTCCTCGTAGGTCATGCGGGCCGGAACCACTTCGCAGACGTTCGGGACTTCGGTCATGGAAATGACTTTGGCGATGTCCAGATGTTGCGAGTAACTGTATTGTTCAACCGGAATCTGCTCGGCGGAAACATCTGCAACTTCAGCCGCCATGGCCGATGCGCAAAAACTACCGAGTGCCAATACCAGTAAAGCTTTCATCTTCAAGTTACCTGTCTAAGGTCGTAAGGGGTCACGCTGCGCTTGTGGCGCGGCGTGTGCAGCAAGTTGAAACTTTCAGGGTTATCGCGGGATTAACATGCCTTCGTGGGGGCTGTTACCAGTTAATTCGCGTTGCCGTTGCTGGCGAGGTGAATTCTAGGAGTGTGGCGGGCCCCGAAACAGAGCCCGTTTTGATAAACACTGTTGGCGGAAACTGTAACAATCAGTTGAAATTTCACCCCGGGATTTATTTTTCTATCTGTTGCCGCGCTGGAACGCCCGTGCCAGAGCGGTCGACGCGCAGTGTTGGTCCAAATGCAGGTCCCGTTACTACCAACGTCGAATGGCCCTTGGCGCTCTGGTACAGTTAAAACGAGGTCATACAAAAACAACTATTACACCGAGGTAACAAAGATGAGTGCGGCTCCCCTGTATCCCGTGCGTCCCGAGGTTGCGGCCAACACGCTGACCGACGAGGCGACCTACAAGGCCATGTACCAGCAGTCGGTGATCAACCCTGACGGCTTCTGGCGCGAGCAAGCTCAGCGCCTCGAGTGGATCAAGCCCTTCACCAAGGTCAAGCAGACCTCGTTCGACGACCACCATGTCGACATCAAGTGGTTTGCCGACGGCACTCTGAACGTTTCCTACAACTGCCTGGACCGTCACCTGGCCGAGCGTGGCGATCAGCTCGCGATCATCTGGGAAGGCGACGACCCTTCCGAGCACCGCAACATCACCTATCGCGAACTGCACGAGCAGGTCTGCAAGTTCGCCAACGCCCTGCGTGGCCAGGACGTGCACCGCGGCGACGTGGTGACCATCTACATGCCGATGATTCCCGAAGCCGTGGTCGCCATGCTGGCGTGCGCGCGTATCGGCGCGATCCACTCGGTGGTGTTCGGCGGCTTCTCGCCCGAGGCGCTGGCCGGGCGCATCATCGACTGCAAGTCCAAGGTCGTGATCACCGCCGACGAAGGGCTGCGTGGCGGGCGTCGTACCGCACTCAAGGCCAACGTTGACCTGGCGCTGACCAACCCGGAAACCGCCAGCGTGCAGAAGATCATCGTGTGCAAGCGCACCGGTGGCGACATTGCCTGGCACCAGCACCGCGACATCTGGTACGAAGACCTGATGAAAGTGGCTTCTGCCCATTGCGCGCCGAAAGAGATGGGCGCCGAAGAAGCGCTGTTCATCCTCTATACCTCCGGCTCCACCGGCAAGCCCAAGGGCGTGCTGCACACCACTGGCGGCTACCTGGTGTACGCCTCGCTGACCCATGAGCGCGTGTTCGACTATCGCCCTGGTGACGTGTACTGGTGCACCGCCGACGTGGGCTGGGTAACCGGTCACAGCTACATCGTCTATGGCCCGCTGGCCAACGGCGCCACCACCCTGCTGTTCGAAGGCGTGCCGAACTACCCGGACATCACCCGTGTGGCGAAGATCGTCGACAAGCACAAGGTCAACATCCTCTACACCGCGCCCACCGCCATTCGCGCGATGATGGCCGAAGGTCAGGCGGCCATGAAGGATGCCGACGGTTCGAGCCTGCGCCTGCTGGGCTCGGTGGGCGAGCCGATCAACCCTGAAGCCTGGAACTGGTACCACACCACTGTGGGCAAGGAGCGTTGCCCGATCGTCGACACCTGGTGGCAGACCGAGACCGGCGGCATCCTGATCAGCCCGCTGCCGGGCGCCACTGCGCTCAAGCCGGGCTCGGCCACCCGTCCGTTCTTCGGCGTGGTGCCGGCGCTGGTGGACAACCTGGGCAACCTGATCGACGGCGCCGCCGAGGGCAACCTGGTGATCCTCGATTCGTGGCCGGGCCAGTCGCGTTCGCTGTACGGCGATCACGACCGTTTCGTCGACACCTACTTCAAGACCTTCCGCGGCATGTACTTCACCGGTGACGGCGCGCGCCGCGACGAAGACGGATACTACTGGATCACCGGCCGGGTCGACGACGTACTCAACGTCTCGGGCCACCGCATGGGGACCGCCGAGATCGAGAGCGCCATGGTTGCGCACCCGAAGGTCGCCGAGGCGGCGGTCGTCGGTGTGCCGCATGATCTGAAGGGGCAGGGCATCTATGTCTACGTCACGCTCAACGGTGGCGAGGAGCCGAGCGAAGCATTGCGTCTGGAGCTGAAGAACTGGGTGCGCAAGGAGATCGGGCCGATCGCCTCGCCAGACGTGATCCAGTGGGCGCCAGGGCTGCCTAAAACCCGCTCGGGCAAGATCATGCGCCGTATCCTGCGCAAGATCGCCACGGCCGAGTACGACGGCTTGGGCGATATCTCGACGCTGGCCGACCCGGGTGTGGTGCAGCACCTGATCGACACGCACAAGTCGATGAACCTGGCGTCGGCCTGAGTCATCGCCGGCAGGCCGGCCCTTGTAGGGATCGGCCTGCCGGCGATAGGGCCGGTTGGCTGTCAGCACAAAGCCCCGCACTGCGGGGCTTTTTCATGCCTGTTACGCCGACTTTCATCGGTAACCTTTTCTGTCACCGGTTTCGCACGCAAACGGGGCATTGGGAAACGCCGCCGCCCGATCCGGGCGCATCCACCACGCCAATTTTGCATGGCTGCCACGCTGCACTTGCCGGATTACAAGGCTTTGCCAATAATGGGCGCGGTTATTGCTTGATTGATAGGTTATTTGTCTCTCGCTTTTGCATATTCCGCGAAAGCTGTCAATATCTCCGGCCCTGACTTCCGGCGCTTCTGTAACTAGTTGTCGCATTGAAGAAATATCGGGTTCGGAGCTGTCGCTAAAATGCCAATCACTCGCTCGTGATGCCTCGACCCTGTTTCGTCGAGCCCTGCGCAGCTCGCGTTGTACCCATTCGCAACGTCGACGGCCAATCGGCCTGTCACGTATTGCCCTTTACCGATGGAGTTCCCAGATGAAGAAACTCGCACTGCTTGGCGCCCTGGCGCTGTCCGTGTTTTCCCTGGCATCGCTGGCTGATGAAAAACCACTGAAGATCGGCATCGAGGCCGCCTACCCACCGTTCGCTTCCAAGGCGCCGGACGGCAGCATCGTGGGCTTCGACTACGACATCGGCAACGCGCTGTGTGCAGAGATGAAGGTCAAGTGCGTTTGGGTCGAGCAGGAGTTCGACGGCCTGATCCCGGCGCTCAAGGTGCGCAAGATCGACGCCATCCTGTCGTCCATGTCGATCACCGATGATCGCAAGAAGTCCGTGGACTTCACCAAGCGCTACTACCTCACGCCGGCCCGCCTGGTGATGAAGGACGGTACCACCGTCAGCGACAGCCTGGACGAACTCAAGGGCAAGAAGATCGGCGTTCAGCGTGGCTCGATCCACGACCGTTTCGCCAAGGAAGTGCTGGCCCCCAAAGGCGCCACCATCGTTCCCTACGGCACCCAGAACGAAATCTACCTGGACGTTGCCGCCGGTCGTCTGGATGGCACCGTGGCCGATGCGACCCTGCTCGAAGACGGCTTCCTCAAGACCGACGCCGGCAAGGGCTATGCATTCGTAGGCCCGTCCTTCACCGACGCCAAGTACTTCGGTGACGGTATCGGTATCGCCGTGCGCAAGGGCGACGCCCTGAAGGACAAGATCAACACCGCCATCGACGGCATCCGTGCCAATGGCGAGTACAAGAAGATCCAGGACAAGTACTTCAACTTCGACATCTACGGCCCTGACGCGCAGTAATCCGTCGACGTTTCACCTGTTCAATGGTGCAAGCAGCAGAAGCGCTGAGGTTTGCACCATTTTTTCATCCCTAAGGTCGAGGACCTCAACATGTTGAAAGGCTACGGGGCAGTCATCCTCGATGGAGCATGGCTGACGCTACAGCTCGCCTTGTCGTCCATGGCCCTGGCCATCGTACTGGGCCTGATCGGCGTGGCGCTGCGGCTGTCGCCGGTGCGCTGGCTGGCCTGGCTCGGCGACCTGTACGCCACGGTGATCCGCGGGATCCCCGACCTGGTGCTGATCCTGCTGATCTTCTACGGCGGTCAGGACCTGCTCAACCGCGTCGCACCCTTGCTCGGTTTCGACGATTACATCGACCTCAATCCGCTGATGGCGGGTATCGGTACCCTGGGCTTCATCTTTGGTGCATACCTGTCCGAAACCTTCCGCGGCGCTTTCATGGCCATCCCCAAGGGGCAGGCCGAAGCCGGCATGGCCTATGGCATGAGCGGCCTGCAGATCTTCTTCCGGGTGCTGGTGCCGCAGATGATTCGCCTGGCGATCCCTGGCTTCACCAACAACTGGCTGGTACTGACCAAGGCCACCGCACTGATTTCGGTGGTGGGCCTGCAAGACATGATGTTCAAGGCCAAGCAGGCGGCGGACGCGACCCGCGAGCCGTTCACGTTCTTCCTGGCGGTCGCGGCGTTGTACCTGGTGATCACCAGCGTCTCGTTGCTGGCCCTGCGTTACCTCGAGAAACGCTACTCGGTTGGCGTAAAGGCGGCTGATCTATGATTTTCGATTACAACGTCATCTGGGAAGCCATGCCGCTGTACCTGAGCGGCATGCTGACCACGCTCAAGCTGCTGGCGCTGTCGTTGCTGTTCGGCCTGCTGGTGGCAGTGCCGCTGGGCCTGATGCGGGTGTCCAAGCAGCCGCTGGTGAACATGAGCGCCTGGCTCTACACCTACGTGATTCGTGGCACGCCGATGCTGGTGCAGCTGTTTCTGATCTATTACGGGCTGGCCCAGTTCGAGGCGGTGCGCGAGAGCTTCCTGTGGCCGTGGCTGTCCAGTGCGACCTTCTGTGCGTGCCTGGCCTTTGCCATCAATACCAGTGCCTACACCGCCGAGATCATCGCCGGCAGCCTCAAGGCCACGCCCCACGGCGAGATCGAAGCGGCCAAGGCGATGGGCATGTCGCGGGTCAAGATGTACCGCCGCATCCTGCTGCCCTCGGCCCTGCGCCGGGCGCTGCCGCAGTACAGCAATGAAGTGATCATGATGCTGCAGACCACCAGCCTGGCGTCGATCGTGACCCTGATCGACATCACCGGTGCGGCGCGCACGGTCAATGCCCAGTACTACCTGCCGTTCGAGGCGTACATCACCGCCGGTGTGTTCTACCTGTGCCTGACCTTCATTCTGGTGCGCCTGTTCAAGCTGGCTGAACGCCGCTGGCTCGGCTACCTGGCGCCGCGCAAGGGCTGAGCCCGGCGGCAACTTTTTCGCCCCGGGCGCAGGCCCGGGACTGACGCTTTGTGAGAACCGACAGCATGTACAAACTCGAAGTCCAAGACCTGCACAAACGCTATGGCAGTCACGAAGTGCTCAAGGGTGTGTCCCTGGCGGCCAAGGCGGGCGATGTGATCAGCATCATCGGCTCCAGCGGCTCGGGCAAGAGCACCTTCCTGCGCTGCATCAACCTGCTCGAGCAGCCGCATGCCGGCAAGATCCTGCTCAACAACGAAGAGTTGAAGCTGGTGGCGAACAAGGACGGCGCGCTGAAGGCGGCCGACCCCAAGCAGTTGCAGCGCATGCGCTCGCGTCTGTCGATGGTGTTCCAGCACTTCAACCTGTGGTCGCACATGACTGCGCTGGAGAACATCATCGAGGCACCGGTGCACGTGCTGGGCATGAGCCGCAAGGACGCGCTGGAAAAGGCCGAGCACTACCTGGCCAAGGTCGGTGTGTCCCATCGCAAGGATGCCTACCCGGGCCATATGTCCGGTGGTGAGCAGCAGCGTGTGGCGATTGCCCGTGCACTGGCGATGGAGCCTGAAGTGATGCTGTTCGACGAGCCGACCTCGGCGCTGGACCCGGAGCTGGTGGGCGATGTGCTCAAGGTGATGCAGGCGCTGGCCCAGGAAGGCCGCACCATGGTGGTGGTGACCCACGAGATGGGCTTCGCCCGCGAGGTGTCCAACCAGCTGGTGTTCCTGCACAAGGGTGTGGTCGAAGAGAGCGGCAACCCGCGTGAAGTGCTGGTCAACCCGCAGTCCGAGCGGTTGCAGCAGTTCCTGTCCGGCAGCCTGAAATAATCGACCGTGCTACAGTTCGAGGCTGCCGCTTTGCACCAGAATAGGGCATGCTGCGCCTCGATCGAGGCTTTTCTCCCAGACTCCTCTCAGGTTTCGGACCTTACCCAATGACCACCCAGCGAATCGGTTTTCTCCTCTGGCCCAGCACCAAGGCCTTGACCCTGGCGCTGGCCGAAGAGGTCTTGCGGGTGGCCCAGAAGGTGCACCCCGAAGTGGTCTACGAGTTGCTGTTCCTGCAGGCCGAACCTGCGCCGGAGGGCGCCTGGCGCTTGCCTGGCGAAGCCTGGGTGGGGCGGCTGGAAGGTTGCCAGAAGCTGTTTCTGCTGGCCGATGAGCCGCCGCAGGCGGTAGGCGCGGCGCTGGGCAGCGCGCTCAAGCAACTGGTGCGCTCGGGGTGCGTGGTGGGCGGTCTTTCGGCAGGTGTGTATCCGCTGGCCCAGCTGGGCCTGCTGGATGGTTATCGCGCCGCGGTGCACTGGCGCTGGCAGGATGACTTCGCCGAGCGCTTCCCCAAGGTCATCGCCACCAGCCACCTGTTCGACTGGGATCGCGATCGGCTGACCGCCTGTGGTGGCATGTCGGTACTGGACCTGCTGCTGGCCGTGCTGGCCCGTGACCATGGCGCCGAGCTTGCCGGTGCGGTTTCCGAAGAGCTGGTGGTCGAGCGCATTCGCGAGGGGGGCGAGCGTCAGCGCATCCCGCTGCAGAATCGCCTGGGCTCCAGCCATCCGAAGCTGACCCAGGCGGTGCTGCTGATGGAGGCCAATATCGAAGAGCCGTTGACCACCGACGAGATTGCCCAGCATGTGTGCGTATCGCGCCGGCAGCTGGAGCGGATCTTCAAGCAGTACCTCAATCGGGTGCCCAGCCAGTATTACCTGGAGCTGCGCTTGAACAAGGCGCGCCAGATGCTGATGCAGACCAGCAAGTCGATCATCCAGATCGGCCTGTCGTGCGGGTTCTCGTCGGGGCCGCATTTTTCCAGCGCGTACCGCAACTTCTTTGGCGCAACGCCACGCGAAGACCGCAACCAGCGCCGCAGCAACAGCCCGTTCGAGTTGTCGTCGGCGCCTGCCGAGCGCGGCTGATTCGGTAGCGCAGCGCGACCTTCGGCGGCAAACCAGCGCCCGCAGCGTCGAAGGGGGCTGCACCGGCCCGAGGGCGCTGGCTTGCCAGCGAAGAAGCCCCCGCAAATCCGTGCGTGACACAATCTCCCCGCCAGCACCGCGCACCGTTTAAACTGCGCCTTTGCGACCCTATTTGTCGCATTGCCGAAAGCCTTGGCAAAACAGGGTTTGGCGCTATAAGAAGTTGTCGCTTGGCGGCAAGGCCGGGCGTTCATCAGTCCTTACAATCCCCCCATCGCTCGCCAGTTCCAGGCAGGCGTTCCTCTTCAGGAGACTCCGATGTCCGTTGAGCAAGCTCCGGTGCAACGCGCCGATTTCGACCAGGTAATGGTCCCCAACTATGCGCCGGCCGCTTTCATCCCCGTGCGTGGCCAGGGCTCCCGTGTATGGGACCAGGCGGGGCGCGAGCTGATCGATTTCGCTGGCGGCATCGCCGTAAACGTCCTGGGGCACGCCCACCCGGCGCTGGTCGGTGCGCTGACCGAGCAGGCCAACAAGCTGTGGCACGTGTCCAACGTGTTCACCAACGAGCCAGCCCTGCGTCTGGCCCACAAGCTGGTCGACGCCACCTTTGCCGAGCGTGCGTTCTTCTGCAACTCCGGCGCCGAGGCCAACGAGGCCGCCTTCAAGCTGGCCCGTCGTGTCGCCCACGACCGCTTCGGCCCTGAAAAGCACGAGATCATCGCTACCGTGAACAGCTTCCACGGTCGCACCCTGTTCACCGTGAGCGTCGGTGGCCAGCCCAAGTACTCCGACGGCTTCGGCCCTAAGATCACCGGCATCAGCCATGTGCCGTACAACGACCTCGAAGCGCTCAAGGCGCAGATCAGCGACAAGACCTGCGCGGTGGTGATCGAGCCGATCCAGGGCGAGAGCGGCGTGGTGCCGGCCGACAAGGCCTATCTGCAAGGCGCGCGCGAGCTGTGCGACAAGCACAACGCGCTGCTGATCTTCGACGAAGTGCAGACCGGCGTCGGCCGTACCGGTGAGCTGTTCGCCTACATGCACTACGGCGTGACCCCCGACATCCTGACCAGCGCCAAGAGCCTGGGCGGCGGCTTCCCGATTGCCGCGATGCTGACCACCGAAGCGCTGGCCAAGCACCTGGCCGTGGGCACCCACGGCACCACCTATGGCGGCAACCCGTTGGGCTGCGCCGTGGCCTCTGCGGTGCTGGATGTGGTCAATACCCCTGAAGTGCTGGCGGGCGTCAAGGCCAAGCACGAGCGCTTCAAGGCGCGCCTGGAGAAGATCGGCCAGCAGTACGGCCTGTTCACCCAGGTCCGCGGCCTGGGCCTGCTGATCGGTTGCGTGTTGTCCGATGCCTGGAAGGGCAAGGCCAAGGACGTGTTCAACGCTGCCGAGAAAGAAGGCCTGATGGTTTTGCAGGCCGGCCCGGATGTGGTGCGTTTCGCCCCCAGCCTGGTGGTGGAAGATGCCGACATCGATGAAGGCCTTGACCGCTTCGAACGCGCTGCCGCTGCACTGACCAAGGCCTGATACCGGCCTGCGGTCCTTCGCTGGCCCCGGTGGCCAGCGAACCGATTCTGGTGGCCCGTGCCCGTGGCACGTGCCGCTTCTTCTGCGCCGGCAGCTGTCGGCCCGATTTTCCCTAAAGGAGTGACACCATGCTGGTGATGCGCCCCGCGCAAATGGCTGACCTGGGTGAAGTGCAGCGTCTGGCCGCGGACAGTCCCATCGGTGTCACGTCCCTGCCGGATGATGCCGGTCGCCTGGGCGACAAGATCGCTGCGTCCGAAACCTCCTTTGCCGCCGAAGTCAGCTTCAATGGCGAGGAGAGCTACTTCTTCGTGCTCGAAGACAGCGAGACCGGCAAGCTGGTCGGCTGTTCGGCCATCGTGGCCTCGGCCGGCTATTCCGAGCCGTTCTACAGTTTTCGCAACGAGACCTTCGTGCACGCCTCGCGCGAGCTGAAGATCCACAACAAGATCCATGTGCTGTCGCAGTGTCACGACCTGACCGGCAACAGCCTGCTGACCAGCTTCTACGTGCTGCCCGAACTGGTGGGCACCGGCTGGGCCGAGCTCAATTCCCGCGGCCGGCTGCTGTTCATGGCAGCGCACCCGGAGCGGTTTGCCGATTCGGTGGTGACCGAGATCGTCGGCTACAGCGACGAGCACGGCGACTCGCCGTTCTGGGATGCCATCGGGCGCAACTTCTTCGACCTCAACTACGCTGCCGCCGAGCGCCTGTGCGGGCTCAAGAGCCGTACCTTCCTTGCCGAGCTGATGCCGCATTACCCCATCTATGTGCCCCTGCTGCCGGATGCCGCGCAGGAGGCCATGGGCCAGGTGCACCCGCGCGCGCAGATCACCTTCGACATCCTGATGCGCGAAGGCTTCGAGACCGATCACTACATCGATATCTTCGACGGTGGGCCGACCCTGCATGCGCGGGTGTCCGGCATCCGCTCCATCGCCCAGAGCCGGCTGGTGCCGGTCAAGCTGCAGGAGCAGGCCGTCAAGGGTGGGCGCCCGTACCTGGTATCCAACGGCCAGTTGCAGGATTACCGCGCCGTGATGCTGGAGCTGGACTGGGCCCCTGGCAAGCCGGTGCAGCTGGACCTGGCCGCCGCCGAGGCGCTGGGAGTGGGTGAGGGCGCCAGCGTGCGCCTGGTCGCGGTCTGATTGCCTGGCTACCCCAGGTCGAGTTTCGCAGGGGCCAGCAGGCACCTGCCCGAGGAGATAGCATGATTGTTCGTCCCGTACGCAGCAGCGACCTACCGGCGCTGATCGAGCTGGCGCGCAGCACCGGCACCACCGGCCTGACCACTCTGCCGGCCAACGAAGAGCGCCTGGCCCACCGGGTGGGCTGGGCCGAGAAGACCTTCCGCGGCGAAGCCGAGCGTGGCGATGCCGACTACCTGTTCGTGCTCGAGAACGACGAAGGCGAAGTGGTGGGCATTTCGGCCATCGCCGGTGCCGTTGGGCTGCGTGAACCCTGGTACAACTACCGGGTGGGCCTGACCGTCAGCGCGTCCCAGGAACTGGACATCTACCGCGAGATCCCCACGCTGTTTCTGGCCAACGACCTGACCGGCAACTCCGAGTTGTGCTCCCTGTTTCTGCGCAGCGACTACCGCAGTGGCCTCAATGGTCGTCTGCTGGCCAAGGCTCGCCTGCTGTTCATTGCCGAATTCAGCGAACTGTTCGGCAACAAGATCATTGCCGAAATGCGCGGCATGTCCGACGAGCAGGGCCGTTCGCCCTTCTGGGAGAGCCTGGGCCGACACTTCTTCAAGATGGAGTTCAGCCAGGCCGACTACCTGACCGGGGTCGGCAACAAGGCGTTCATCGCCGAGCTGATGCCCAAGTTCCCGCTGTACACCTGCTTTCTGTCCGAGGCGGCGCGCAATGTGATCGGGCGCGTGCACACCGATACCGAACCGGCGCTGGCCATGCTGCAGAGCGAAGGCTTCAGCTATCAGGGCTACGTCGACATCTTCGACGCGGGCCCGGCGGTCGAGTGCCAGACCGGCAAGATTCGCGCGGTGCACGACAGCCAGGCCCTGGTGCTGGCGATCGGCACGCCGGGCGACGATGCCACCCCTTTCATCATTCACAACCGCAAGCGCGAGGACTGCCGTATCACTGCAGCGCCCGCGCGCTTGGCTGCGGGCACCCTGGTGGTCGACCCGCTGACGGCCAAGCGCCTGCGCCTGAGCGCCGGTGACCAGGTACGTGCGGTGCCACTGTCCGCAGCACGGGAGGCCAAATAATGACCACGCACTACATTGCCGGTACATGGCAGGCCGGCCAGGGCGAGGCCCTGCAGTCGCTGAACCCGGTCAGCCAACAGGTGATCTGGCAGGGCCAGGGCGCCGACGCGGGGCAGGTCGAGGCCGCGGTACAGGCTGCGCGTCAAGCCTTTGCTGGCTGGGCTCGCCAGCCGCTGGAGGCGCGTATCAGCGTGCTCGAAGCCTTTGCCGCGAGCCTCAAGGCCCACGCCGATGAACTGGCCCGCTGCATCGGCGAAGAAACCGGCAAGCCGCTGTGGGAGGCCACCACCGAAGTGACCAGCATGGTCAACAAGGTGGCCATTTCGGTGCAGAGCTACCGCGAACGTACCGGCGAGAAGAGTGGCCCGCTGGCTGACGCCACGGCGGTACTGCGGCACAAGCCCCACGGTGTGGTGGCGGTGTTCGGCCCGTACAACTTCCCGGGCCACCTGCCCAACGGGCATATCGTGCCGGCGCTGCTGGCCGGTAACAGCGTGGTGTTCAAGCCCAGCGAGCTCACGCCGAAAGTGGCCGAGCTGACGCTCAGGTGCTGGATCGAGGCCGGGCTGCCGGCTGGCGTGCTCAACCTGGTGCAGGGGGCGCGGGAAACCGGGGTGGCCCTGGCGGCCAACCCCGGCATCGACGGCCTGTTCTTCACCGGCTCCAGCCGCACCGGCAACCTGCTGCACCAGCAGTTTTCGGGGCGCCCCGACAAGATCCTGGCCCTGGAGATGGGGGGCAACAACCCCCTGGTGGTCGATCAGGTGCAGGACCTGGACGCTGCGGTATACACCATCATCCAGTCGGCCTTCATTTCCGCCGGCCAGCGCTGCACCTGTGCACGCCGCCTGCTGGTACCCCAAGGCGAATGGGGCGACACCCTGCTGGCGCGGCTGGTGGCCGTAAGCCGGAACATTTCGGTGGGCGCGTTCGATCAGCAGCCGGCGCCGTTCATGGGCTCGGTGATCTCCCTGGGGGCAGCCCGCGCGCTGCTCGATGCCCAGGCCCAGTTGCTGGCCAGCGGCGCACAGTCGCTGCTGCCGATGACCCAGCCACAGGCCGATGCGGCGTTGCTGACCCCGGGCATCATCGACGTGACCTCGGTGGCCGAGCGCCCGGACGAGGAGTTCTTCGGGCCGCTGCTGCAGGTTATCCGCTACAGCGATTTCGATGCCGCGATCCGCGAAGCCAACAACACCCAGTACGGCCTGGCCGCAGGGCTGTTGTCCGATTCCGAGGCGCGCTACCAGCAGTTCTGGCTGGAAAGCCGCGCCGGTATCGTCAACTGGAACAAGCAACTGACCGGTGCCGCCAGCAGCGCACCGTTCGGTGGTGTCGGGGCCAGTGGCAACCATCGGGCGAGCGCCTATTACGCGGCCGACTACTGCGCCTACCCGGTGGCGTCGCTGGAGGCATCCAGCCTTGTGCTGCCCGCCACGCTGACGCCCGGCGTCACCCTATAACAACAGCTTCACGGAGCCTTAGCCGATGAAATCATTTGAAGTGAATTTTGATGGCCTGGTGGGGCCGACGCACAACTACGGCGGGCTGTCCTACGGCAACGTTGCTTCGCAGAGCAACAGCCAGCAGGCATCCAACCCGCGTGAAGCGGCGCGCCAGGGCCTGGCGAAGATGAAGGCGCTGATGGAGATGGGCTTTGTGCAGGGTGTACTGGCCCCGCAGGAGCGTCCGGATGTGGTTGCGCTGCGTCGCCTGGGCTTTGGCGGCAGCGATGCGCAGGTCATCGAGCGGGCGGCCAGGGAGGCAATGCCGTTGCTGGTCGCCAGTTGCTCTGCGTCCAGCATGTGGGTGGCCAACGCCGCCACGGTCAGTCCGAGCGCCGATACGGCCGACGGACGCGTGCACTTCACGGCGGCCAACCTGAACTGCAAGTACCACCGCAGTATCGAGCACCCGACCACCAGTCGTGTGCTGGGCGCGATGTTCGCCAATACGCAGCACTTTGCCCACCATGCCGCGTTGCCGGCGGTGGCGCAGTTCGGTGACGAAGGTGCTGCCAACCACACGCGCTTCTGCCGTGCCTATGGCGAACCGGGCGTGGAGTTCTTCGTGTTCGGGCGCAGTGCATTCGATGCGCGCTACCCGGCGCCGCACAAATACCCGGCCCGCCAGACCCTGGAGGCTTCCCAGGCGGTTGCCCGGCTGCATGGCCTGAGTGCCGACGGCGTGGTCTATGCTCAGCAGAACCCTGCCGTGATCGACCAGGGCGTGTTTCACAACGATGTGATCGCGGTGGGCAACGGCGAGGTGCTGTTCTATCACGAGGACGCCTTCCTCGACACCGAAGCGGTGCTGGCCGAGCTGCAGGCTAAACTGGCCGGATGTGGCGGCAAGTTCAAGGCCATCTGCGTGCCGCGGGCCCAGGTGACGGTCGAGGACGCCGTGCGTTCGTATCTGTTCAACAGTCAGTTGCTGTCCCGTGAAGACGGTTCGATGCTGCTGATCGTGCCGGAGGAATGCCGCAACAACGAGCGGGTCTGGGCCTATCTGTCGGCCTTGACCGGCCAGGGCGGGCCGGTGACCGAGGTCAAGGTCTTCGACCTCAAGCAGAGCATGCAGAATGGCGGCGGCCCCGCGTGCCTGCGTTTGCGCGTGGCGCTCAACGAAACGGAACTGGCGGCCGTCAACCCAGGGGTTATCATGACCGCGCCGCTGTACGACACCCTGACCCAATGGGTCGACAGGCACTACCGCGACAGCCTGAGCGAACGCGACCTGGCTGACCCGCAGCTGTTGCTGGAATGTCGCACGGCACTGGATGAGCTGACCCAGATCCTCAAGCTGGGTTCGGTGTATCCGTTCCAACTCCAACCTTGAAAGAGAACTCGATTATGTCCGACGCCCTGCAGCTGATCCTCGAAGATGAAGATGGCACCCAGCTGGAAACTTCCTGCACCCGTTTTGCCGTGCTGTGGCAAGGCAAGGAAGTGTGGATTCAGCAGGATGGCCGCGGCCAGCTGCTGATCGGTGTCGATGTTGAAGAAGGCGACGCCGAGTATGCCAACCTGCTGCTGCGCCCGCTGGCCACCAACCTGGTGAGCCTGCAGCTGGAAATGGAGCCGGCCGATGCTGGCGAAGATGACGACCACGTCCATGGCCCCGATTGCGGGCATCACCACTAAGGAACACCGCCCATGCTCGCCCTCGGCAAACTGCTTGAACTGACCCTTGCCGGTCGTGAACCGGCAGAGAAGACCCAGCTGACTGTCGAAGGCGTGCGCATGCGCTGGCTCGACGAGGGGGCGCTTGAAGTGACCCCGCCCGAGGGGCGTGACGATGGCATGGACCTGCTGCTGTCTGCGGGCATTCATGGCAACGAGACTGCACCGATCGAGTTGCTCGACGAACTCCTGCATGGCATTGCCAGGGGGGAGATCAAGCCGCGGGCGCGTGTGCTGTTCCTGTTCGGCAACCCCGAGGCGATGCGCACGGGCGCGCGGTATATCGAGCACGACGTCAACCGTCTGTTCAACCGGCGTCATGAGCAGTCCAGTGGTGTCGAGGCATTGCGTGCCTGTGCGCTGGAGCGTCTGGCAACGGCCTTTTTCTATAAAGAGGGCCGTACCCGCCTGCACTATGACCTGCACACCGCCATTCGCGGCTCCAAGATCGAGCAGTTTGCGCTGTATCCCTACAAGGAAGGCCGTCAGCACTCGCGTCGGGAACTGGCTCGCTTGCGCGCCGCCGGCATGCAGGCTGTGCTGCTGCAGAGCAAGCCTTCGATCACCTTTACCGCATTCACCTACGAAACCCTGGGGGCCGAAGCGTTCACCCTCGAGCTGGGCAAGGCGCGGCCGTTCGGCCAGAACGGCGAGATCAAACTCGGCAAGCTCGAAGCGCGGCTCAGGGCGATCATCGAGGGTAACGAGCCGGCTGAAGATGAAGGGATCGGCGGGCTGCAACTGTTCAGCGTCGCGCGCGAGATCATCAAGCACAGCGACAGCTTCCACCTGCACCTGCCGGCGGATATCGAGAACTTTTCCGAGCTTTCCAGAGGGTATCTGCTGGCCGAGGACCTGGCCGAGACGCGCTGGGTTGTCGAGGAGGAGGGCGCGCGGATCATTTTCCCGAACCCCAAGGTGAAGAACGGGCTGCGTGCGGGGATGCTGATCGTGCCTGCGTCGGATGAGCAGTTGGGCTGAAGATGAAACACCTTCGCCGGCAAGGCCGGCTGCTACAGGTGTCGCGCATCCCGTAGCAGCCGGCCCTGCCGGCGAAAGGGGCAGTGCAATCAGCCCGCCATCTTCTGCGGTACTTCATTGCGGCGCAGCGAGCGCAGCTTGAGCAGGGTGTCGGCGCAGGTCACTGCCGCTTCGGCGCCCTTGTGCACGAAGTGATCGAAGAAGAACTTCTGGTGCTCGTCGCCGGCATGGAAGTGATGCGGGGTCAGTACCACCGAGAACACCGGCACTTCGGTTTCCAGCTGCACCTGCATCAGGCCGCTGATCACCGACTGGGCGACGAACTCATGGCGGTACAGGCCGCCGTCCACCACCAGGCCTGCAGCCACGATGCCGGCGTAACGGCCGCTGCGGGCCAGCAGCTTGGCGTGCAGCGGGATTTCGAAGGCACCGCCGACTTCATAGAAGTCGATATCGCTCAGCTGATAGCCTTGCTTGGCCATCTCTTCGACGAAACCCTTGCGGCTCTGGTCAACAATATCCTTGTGCCAGCAGGCCTGGACGAAGGCGATGCGATCGTTGTGATGGCCTTTGCTGTCGATTGGGGTAGCTTGCATTGAAACGAACTCCTGTTTGTATGAGAAACAGGGCAGTGGATCGAAGGGGATTGTCGTTGCGCAGATGTGCAGACGCAGGCACTCGCGTGCCTATCCCGCTCTCTCTTTATCCGGACTATGACCGTCGGCCCCGGAATCACACCGGGTCTGCTGACCTTGCAGGGTTGCCTGCAAGCGCTCGCGGGCTATGCGCAATGGGCGCAATTACCGCCGGTGGGGAATTGCACCCCGCCCTGAGAACGTGCCGCCAGTGGCTGGCGACGCACACGTTGTAGCATAGATGTCGGCAGAACGTATAGCCTGCTAAGCAAACCGCGCCGGATGAAGGTCATTTCATCCTCAAATGGCGGTTGGCGATGTATAAACTCACTGCACCTCGTGTTAAGGCTCGATATAATGCGGCCCTTTGCCGTCGTTTCGTCAATTTGACGCAGGCCGCCGTTTCCGTGGAAGAACCTATGAAAAGCGCAGAAATCCGTGAAGCCTTCCTTCGCTTCTTCGAAGAGCAGGGCCATACCCGAGTTGCCTCCAGCTCCTTGATCCCGGGCAACGACCCGACCCTGCTGTTCACCAACGCGGGGATGAACCAGTTCAAGGACTGCTTCCTTGGCCAGGAAAAGCGCGCGTACACCCGCGCCACCAGCAGCCAGAAGTGCGTGCGCGCCGGCGGCAAGAACAGCGACCTGGAAAACGTCGGGTATACCGCGCGTCACCATACGTTCTTCGAAATGCTGGGCAACTTCAGTTTCGGCGACTATTTCAAGCGTGATGCCATCACCTACGCCTGGACCTTCCTCACCGGCGTGCTGCAGCTGCCCAAGGAAAAGCTCTGGGTCACCGTGTATGCCACCGATGACGAGGCCTACGACATCTGGACCCAGCACATCGGTGTGCCGGCCGAGCGCATGGTGCGCATTGGCGACAACAAGGGCGCGCCCTACGCCTCGGACAACTTCTGGACCATGGGCGATACCGGCCCGTGCGGCCCCTGCACCGAGATCTTCTATGACCACGGCGCCGACATCTGGGGTGGCCCGCCAGGCTCGCCGGAAGAAGACGGTGACCGTTACATCGAGATCTGGAACAACGTCTTCATGCAGTTCAACCGCACTGCCGACGGCGTGCTGCACCCGCTGCCTGCACCGTCGGTGGACACCGGCATGGGCCTGGAGCGCATCAGTGCGGTGATGCAGCATGTGCATTCGAACTATGAAATCGACCTGTTCAAGAACCTGCTGAGCGCGTCGGCTGCCGCCATCGGCTGCAGCAACGAAGACCAGTCGTCGCTCAAGGTAGTGTCGGACCACATTCGTTCGTGCAGCTTCCTGATTGCTGATGGCGTGCTGCCTTCCAACGAAGGCCGTGGCTACGTGCTGCGTCGCATCATTCGTCGTGCCTGCCGTCACGGCAACAAGCTCGGTGCCACCGGCAGCTTCTTCTACAAGATCGTTGCGGCGCTGGTTGCCGAGATGGGCGAGGCGTTCCCGGAACTCAAGCAGCAGCAGGCCAACATCGAGCGCGTGCTCAAGGCCGAGGAAGAGCAGTTTGCCAAGACCCTGGAGCAGGGCCTGAAGATCCTCGAGCAGGACCTGGCCGAACTCAAGGGCAGCGTGGTGCCCGGTGACGTGGTGTTCAAGCTGTATGACACCTACGGTTTCCCGATGGACCTGACGGCCGACATCGCCCGTGAGCGCAGCCTGACCATCGACGAAGTCGGTTTCGAGCGCGAGATGGAGGCGCAGCGTGAGCGCGCGCGTTCGGCCAGCGCCTTCGGCCTGGACTACAACACCCTGGTCAAGGTCGATGTGGCCACCGAATTCACCGGTTATGCCACCACCGAAGGCGCTGCCAGCGTCGTTGCACTGTACAAGGACGGCAAGGCCGTCGAGCAGCTGGGTGAAGGCGAGGAGGGTGTGGTGATCCTCGACCGCACGCCGTTCTACGCCGAGTCCGGCGGCCAGGTGGGTGACTGCGGGTACCTGCAGGCCGGTGCCGTCCGCTTCGATGTCCGTGACACCACCAAGACCGGCGGTGCCTTCCTGCACCACGGTGTGGTTGCCAGCGGCAAGCTGAGCGTCGGTGCCCAGGTTGAAACCCGGGTCGATGCGCAGGTTCGTCATGCCACCTCGCTCAATCACTCGGCCACCCACCTGCTGCACGCGGCATTGCGTCAGGTGCTGGGCGAGCACGTACAACAGAAAGGCTCGCTGGTCGACAGCCAGCGCCTGCGTTTTGACTTCAGCCATTTCGAGGCGGTAAAGCCAGAGCAGCTCAAGGCGCTGGAAGACATTGTCAACCGCGAAGTGCGCAACAACACCGAGGTCATGACCGAAGAGACCGACATCGAGACTGCCAAGCAGAAGGGCGCCATGGCGCTGTTCGGCGAGAAGTATGGCGACAGCGTGCGCGTGCTGAGCATGGGCGGTGATTTCTCCGTCGAGCTGTGCGGCGGCATCCATGCCAAGCGCACCGGCGATATCGGTCTGCTCAAGATCATCAGCGAAGGCGGTGTGGCCTCCGGGGTGCGTCGTATCGAAGCGGTCACTGGCGCCGCCGCACTGGCCTACCTGAACGCTGCCGAAGAGCAGTTGAAGGAAGCTGCCCAGCTGGTCAAGGGCAGCCGCGAGAACCTGGTCGACAAGCTGTCGGCGGTGCTCGAGCGCAACCGTCAGCTGGAAAAGCAACTGGAGCAACTGCAGGCCAAGGCCGCCAGTGCTGCCGGCGATGACCTGTCTGCCAGCGCAGTCGACGTCAAGGGCGTCAAAGTGCTGGCCGCACGTCTGGACGGGCAGGACGGCAAAGCCTTGCTGGCCCTGGTCGACCAGTTGAAGAACAAACTCGGCCGCGCAGTGATCCTGCTCGGCAGTGTCCACGAAGAAAAGGTCGTACTGGTCGCAGGCGTGACCAAGGACCTGACCGGCCAACTCAAAGCCGGTGATCTGATGAAGCAAGCCGCTGCAGCGGTGGGCGGCAAAGGCGGTGGTCGTCCGGACATGGCGCAAGGCGGTGGCGTGGATGCCGCAGCGCTGGACGGTGCACTGGCTCTGACCGTGCCATTCGTAGAACAGGGTGTCTGAAGCGCCCGGTGGCCCGCCATCCGATGGCGGGCCCTGGCGTTGGGTAATTGTGTTTATTGGGTGCCCTTCACGGGCTGAGGCGGCTTTGAAATGGCGTTGATCGTACAGAAATTTGGCGGCACCTCGGTGGGCACGGTCGAGCGCATCGAACAGGTTGCCGACAAGGTGAAGAAGTTCCGCGAGGCTGGCGACGACCTGGTGGTCGTGCTGTCGGCAATGAGCGGGGAAACCAATCGTCTGATCGAGCTGGCGAGGCAAATCAGCGATCAGCCGGTTCCGCGCGAGCTGGACGTGATCGTGTCCACCGGCGAGCAGGTGACCATCGCGTTGCTGGCCATGGCGCTGATCAAGCGGGGTGTGCCTGCGGTGTCCTACACCGGCAACCAGGTGCGTATTCTCACCGACAGTGCGCACAACAAGGCGCGCATCCTGCAGATCGATGATCAGAAGATTCGTGCCGACCTCAAGGCAGGTCGCGTGGTCGTGGTAGCCGGTTTCCAGGGCGTTGACGAGCACGGCAGCATCACCACGCTGGGGCGTGGCGGTTCCGATACCACCGGCGTGGCCTTGGCGGCTGCATTGAAGGCTGACGAGTGCCAGATCTACACCGACGTCGATGGTGTCTATACCACCGACCCGCGCGTGGTGTCCCAGGCGCAGCGGCTGGACAAGATCACTTTCGAAGAGATGCTGGAAATGGCCAGCCTCGGGTCCAAGGTGCTGCAGATTCGGGCCGTGGAGTTTGCCGGCAAGTACAACGTACCGCTGCGTGTACTGCACAGTTTTCAGGAGGGTCCGGGTACCCTCATTACTATTGATGAAGAGGAATCCATGGAACAGCCGATCATTTCCGGCATCGCCTTCAATCGCGATGAAGCCAAGCTGACCATTCGCGGTGTGCCGGATACCCCGGGCGTGGCATTCGGGATTCTGGGCCCCATCAGTGCAGCCAATATCGAAGTCGACATGATCGTGCAGAACGTTTCGCACGATAACACTACCGACTTCACCTTCACCGTACACCGCAACGATTACGAAAAGGCGCAGAAGGTACTGGGTGAAACCGCCCTGAAGCTCAATGCCCGCGAAGTGGTGGGTGATACCAAGATCGCCAAGGTATCGATCGTGGGTGTGGGCATGCGCTCGCATGCGGGCGTTGCCAGCCGCATGTTCGAATCGCTGGCCAAGGAGAGCATCAACATCCAGATGATCTCCACTTCGGAAATCAAGGTGTCGGTGGTTATCGAAGAGAAGTACCTGGAACTGGCTGTGCGTGCCTTGCACACCGCTTTCGAACTCGACGCGCCTTCCCGTCAGGGCGAGTAAGCGTTGTGCTCACTGGGGCGCGGCCTGGCCGCGCCCTTCGTGTTTTTGAACGGCACAAGAAACCTGTGGGTTGTCGGGTGTCGGTCAACGTTCAGGCGTAGGTCCGCCGCTGTTCTGGCGGCGGGTTGAAGCCCTTTTTTTGCAGACTGTTATCCCTGAACTGAATTGCGTGAGGAGAAAGGTATGTTGATTCTGACTCGTCGGTGCGCAGAGAGCCTGATAATTGGCGACGGCGAAATCACCGTGACCGTGCTCGGCGTCAAAGGAAACCAGGTACGGATTGGGGTGAACGCGCCCAAGGAAGTGGCCGTGCACCGTGAGGAAATCTACCTGCGGATCAAGAAAGAGAAGGACGAAGAACCAACCCATTAATTTTTATCGATATTTTTTCAAAAAAGGGTTTGCAAACGGGGAAGGCTCTGGTTATTATACGCCCCGTGTTGCGGAGAGGTGGCCGAGTGGCCGAAGGCGCTCCCCTGCTAAGGGAGTATACCTCACAAGGGTATCGGGGGTTCGAATCCCCCCTTCTCCGCCATTATTCATGTAGGGCGCTGTAATCTTGCTTGAATCGCTAAGTAGTTGAAATTAAACGAAAAAGTGGTTGGCAAATCGATTAAGCGGTCTATAATGCGCGGCAACAAATGCACTCGTAGCTCAGCTGGATAGAGTACTCGGCTACGAACCGAGCGGTCACAGGTTCGAATCCTGTCGAGTGCACCATACGACGAAGTAGTTTCCAGTCTGGAAGTTGCCTCAGTTTCAACCAGAGGTGATCTGGTCCATCAAGTACCAACCCTGCACTCGTAGCTCAGCTGGATAGAGTACTCGGCTACGAACCGAGCGGTCACAGGTTCGAATCCTGTCGAGTGCACCATACGACGAAGCAGTTTCCAGTCTGGAAGTTGTTTCAGCTTCAACCAGAGGTGATCTGGTCTATCAAGCGCCAACCCTGCACTCGTAGCTCAGCTGGATAGAGTACTCGGCTACGAACCGAGCGGTCACAGGTTCGAATCCTGTCGAGTGCACCATACAACAGAAGGCCCGCTTTTTGAGCGGGCCTTCTGCTTTTCGGCTTTTCACTTTTCCGTAAGGCGCGATGAATAAACTGTCATCGATGCGTTTACCGGCCTCTGCTAACTTTTGCGTCTTCAATGTGTTCTTTGGGGTGTGCCAGCCGTCGCACTGTCAGAGCTGTACGTTGTCACAGCTTTATCTCGCAAGCGATTGTTCTGGCCAATATTTTCAGCCCGAGCAGCCCAAGCCGTGTATGATTGCGCCCGTCAGCTCCGCCGGGGCTTGTGGAATACCACCATGGACTTACCCAGTAGTTACTCAATAGCTTGTTTTGCCAATCACGATCTGACTGATTGATTCTCCTGGCGTGCTCCGCTGCTGGGAGTGGAGTACGCGTATGACCGAAAGTGAAGTAAAAAAATCGCAAGAAAGCCTGCAGGATCGCCTGGCCCAGGTGGTCGAATTGCTGCAGCGCCAACGAGTGGTCGAAGACCTGACACATCGTCAGGAAGGGCACCATAACGATCGGGTCGAAAATCTCGTACACCGCCAGAATCTGGTCGAGCTGCAACGCAAGCTCGATGATCTGCACTCCGCTGACGTTGCCTACATTCTCGAAGCCCTGCCGCTGGATGATCGTCTGACGGTCTGGCAACTGGTCAAGGCCGAGCGTGATGGTGACATCCTGCTCGAGGTATCCGATTCGGTTCGGGAAACCCTGATCGCCGACATGGACGATCACGAGCTGCTTGCCGCTGCCAAGGAGATGGACGCCGACGAGCTGGCCGACCTTGCGCCGGAGCTGCCGCGCGACGTCGTGCATGAGCTGATGGAAACCCTCGATGCCCAGCAGCGTGAGCGCGTACGCTCCGCGTTGAGCTATGACGAGGACCAGGTCGGTGCCTTGATGGACTTCGAGATGGTGACCATCCGCGAGGACGTCAGCCTTGAGGTGGTGTTGCGTTACCTGCGCCGGCTCAAGGAGCTGCCAAGCCATACCGACAAACTGTTCGTGGTCGATTACGACGGCAAGCTCAAGGGTGTGTTGCCCATCAAGCGGCTGCTGGTGAACGACCCCGACAAGCAGGTTGCCGAGGTGATGGCCAGTGACCCGGTCAGTTTTCATCCCGATGAAGACGCCTACGATGCGGCACAGGCCTTTGAGCGCTATGACCTGATTTCGGCACCGGTGGTGGACAAGAGCGATCGCCTGATCGGCCGTTTGACCATCGACGAAATGGTCGACCTGATCCGTGAGGAAAGCGAGAACGAAGTCCTCAACATGGCGGGTCTGCGTGAGGAGGAAGACATCTTCGCCTCGGTCTGGCGTTCGCTTCGCAACCGTTGGGCATGGCTGGCAATCAACCTGATCACGGCCTTTGTCGCTTCGCGAGTGATCGGCCTGTTCGAGGGGTCGATCGAGAAGCTGGTGGCGTTGGCTGCACTGATGCCCATCGTGGCCGGTATCGGGGGCAACTCCGGCAACCAGACCATTACCATGATCGTACGTGCCATGGCGCTCGATCAGGTCAGCCCGGGCAATACTGCGCGATTGATGCGCAAGGAGCTTGCGGTGGCCTTGATCAATGGCCTGGTGTGGGGGGGCGTGATCGGCGTTGTGGCCTACCTGCTCTATGGCAGCTGGTCGCTGGGGGTAGTGATGACTGCGGCGATGACCCTGAACCTGCTATTGGCGGCCCTGATGGGCGTTCTTATCCCGATGACGCTTGCCCGAATGGGGCGCGATCCTGCGATGGGCGCAAGTGTGATGATCACTGCCATGACCGACAGTGGCGGGTTCTTCATCTTCCTGGGCCTTGCTACGATCTTCTTGCTGTAAAAAGGCAAGGCATAAAAAAAGCCAGCGAAAGCTGGCTTTTTTGTGCGTGGGTGGAATCAGGAAGCGTCTGCGGCCATCTCGACGTCATGGGCGATCAGTGCGACCAGAGCATTTTGCTGGCGATGGGACAGCTGGCGGAAGCGTTGCAGCAGTTCACGTTCGTGCAGTGACAGCTCTGGGCTGTCCAGGCGCATGCTCAGCTCGTCGCCCAGTGCACCTTCCTGAATAAGGCTCTGCTCCAGGCGTGCAATGATCTCGGAGTTCATGCTGCGGTGGTGGTTACGCGCAACCTCGGCAATGCGCTCACGCATTCCGTCTGGCAGGCGGACGACAAATTTGTCAGCGGTGCGGCTTGAGTAGATAGCCTGTTTCATTGGGCGCATATAATTGACCGGTTTAGTTCAGGGGGAAGCGGTTCTCGAAATCGGCCGCACGATGAGTGTTACGACCATCGTTAAGACAAAATGTTCAACCTGGAGTACGAAAGAGATCTTCATCATGCCTCAGTATCGCCAGTTCCTTGGCGTCAATTCTGTGACAAATATTGAACTGGGTAAAGGCGTTATGCCAGTACCAATTATCAGAAATGCGCACTGGTTTGAAAAGTTTTCATTTGGCGCTCGGCCTGGCCACCTCGGCGGCTCGACTTTTCGTCGCCGGCAAAGGCGCAAAGACCGTGCAATGCGCCTAAAATGCGCGAGCTTTCCTTTCTCTGAGCATAGTGGCTATGCAGTATGACGCAAGCGAGGTTCCCTTGGCGGGGGCGGGTAGGGTGATCTATTTGATGGGGCCGTCCGGTGCCGGCAAGGACAGCCTTCTGGATGCGGCGCGTGAGCTTTTGTTGGCAAGCCATGTGCGCATTCCTAAGCGTGTCATCACCCGCTCCGCCGAGGCGGTGGGGGAAGACGCAGTCGCCGTATCGGTCCAGCAGTTCGAGCAGATGGCTGACCGTGGCGAATTTGCCCTGCAGTGGCGCGCCAATGGGTTGGCTTATGGGGTTCCTGCTTATATAGATGCGTGGCTTGCCGAAGGCTGGCACGTGATGGTCAACGGGTCGCGCGCGCACCTGCCGGTGGCGCAGGCGAAGTACCCGGACCTGTTGCCCATATTGCTTTGTGTGAATCCGCAGGTATTGCGCGGGCGATTGCTTCAACGGGGCAGGGAGGGGCAGCACGAGATCGAGCAGCGAATGGCGCGCAACCAGCAGTCTATGACACAGGTTGATGATCGGGTCCGGCGGGTGGACAACTCGACCAGTCTTGACGATGCAGTGCGCCGCTTGCTGATGGTTTTGCAAGAGGCAGGCGTACGTGCCTGAGGCTGGAAACCACCTACTGGTAAAAAGCGCAGAGACGACATGACAAATCCTGGCTCGCTGGGTAACATGCTCGCCGTTCCGTATGGCGGGCCATGTACGCCAGACGCATGTCTCAGTAGCTCAATTGGATAGAGCATCCCCCTCCTAAGGGGAAGGTTGCAGGTTCGAACCCTGCCTGGGACACCATATAAATCAACGGGTTAGATTAATTTACGAAGATTGCTTTTAAATTTTCCTATTATTTTCCCCGTTCGCTCCCCGTTTTATCGGCTATGTCTATCGGTCGATCCTCGTTTTTTTTGCAGTCAAAAAAAAGCCACCCTATGGATGGCATTGGTGACTTTTCAAACAGAGTTACTAATCAGTTTTCAAGGCTGCGACTAAATCGGGAACTCCGGCACTCCTTAATGCGGCTGATGCTAGCATCAAGGCCTGCCTGCGTCTTTCTTGCTCATCGGCCAGCGTTACCGGCCCTAGCAAGTGTAAAACGCAAATGTCCCACGATGCGGCGCTGTCTTCATCAGCAACCCCGCAACGCTCCAGCATTGACGGTTTTTTGGTCATGCTACCAATCTCAGGTGTCCATCAGTAGTTATGCGTGGCTGCCCATCCTGCGTCATGCGGTAATTTTCCCCGGCCACATATCCAACGGGGAAAATGCTTGTGGCCACGGCGTCCTGGCACGCGGACGCTACCGCCAGCAGAGCTGGTTGCAGTTTTACAGCCGGGGGCGAGTAGGGCCAGACCGTGCAGTCGTCGCCGGACAGGGTCGCGGTGGCGATATGGACCGCGCTGCGTTGCTCTGTGATTGCAAAAACACGGGTTAGGTGACTGCGCAAGTTCTTGTATTGTCGCGCCGCTCGCTCGGCGCGCTCGTAGGAGTCGCTGGTTACCGGCTTGCCAGTTGCCACTAGGCCTACTTCGAATGTATACGGTTCGCCTGGTGGTGATCTTTGCCACCATTCAAGTATCTCGACACCGTAACCCAGCGGGGCCAAAGCTTTGGAAATGGAACCAGGCGTGCCTTTGTGTTTATGAACATTGAGGCTAGATTCGATTACATCGCGCCTTTCCTGTTCGGTCCACGTCGTATCCCATTCATCGACGCTCAGCGCCCAAGCCAGCCACGGCAGCAGCGATGCAGGGCACGTTGCTGGGTTCCAAGACTCGCGAACCAACAGCGGCACGCCAGACAGTCTGGCGGTCGCTTCGCACAGCGCACGTTCCTGCGCTGTTGCGTTGGCCGGTAGCAGACTCACAGGCCGAAACCTGGCGCGTCGATGTTGCCGGCAAGGCATCCGCGCTTCAGCATCCCACGGCGAAGGCGCTGACCAGGACTAGCGTTGCGGCTTGGCGTCCATTTCGGCCGCTTGGCCTGGTCAGCCACAAACTCAGCGTCAGCGTGCGCACGCAAGGCCGTGCCGAAACGAGTGGCCAGGGTCTTAGCGTCATCGCCACCACGGCGCAGCTCGGCCAGCAACTCGGACACTTCGGGGCACAGTGGCTGACGCTTTAGAATGGTTTTCAATGCCTGGGCATCCCGTAGCAGTCTGGCCGCAGCCTTCTCGATTTCATTCTGACTTGCGAATAGCGCTTCTAAAGTTTTCACTTGGTTCATTATCTCGGCACTCGATACTTGCCGCGATTCCTGCGCAATCGCCGCAGCTTGAATTAGGTGGCCCGTTGTGTCCGCAGGTGGGGCCATTCCTGCTCACTATCGCTTCTGAGGCAGCAGTGATTCTTCAAATAGTTGCCCCACTTTTGTCGAACCTGGCAGGGGCCTCCAGGGCAAAACCACCTCTGAGGGAGGCGATTCTTTAAGCTTGTTGCGAGTCGAATCCGGCGCGCATTGCGCGGGATGCAACTTGAGTCATGGACACGTTAAAGCCAGTCTCTTTCGCGATCCTGGCTTGCTCATCGTGCAGGCGCCGTTCCAGGTCCGCGTCAAGCAGCACGGTCAGCTTTACAGGTTTCATTGCCTTCATCTGTGCTTTCATTTTCTTCACCAATTACCAGGAGTGAACCCAGTTTTTGCGCACCTTCGCGCCGTTGCCCCCAGTCTTCCGCAAATGATTTCTCACTATGCTGGACAGGTAGCGGGTGGCGCGCTGCAGGTGGGCTTCAGTCAGCTCAGGGAACATTCGCGACAGGCGTTCGCTATTGTCGTCGCCGTGTACCCAACCTTTCATGCCTGCTGGCTGAACCACAACTCGCGGTTCACCGTCCTCGCCAGGCTGGCGAACGTAAACACTCGCACCGTCTAAGGCTGCCAGGACTTCAGCAGGCAGGGCGGTGGCTTCCGCCACCTCGCCTTCCTTACGCTTGGCGCGCATTTACGCGCCAACCTTGAAGAACGCGCCAGGCAGCGGCAGCAGGGCTTGCATGTTCACCCAGCAAGTCAGGATCAATTCGCCCTGCTTGTTGGTGCGCTCGGCCACCAGGCGAATATCCTCATGCACTGCCACGGCTGCGCGATTGAACGTACCAGTGATGGTTTCAGCGACAGTTGGCGTCAGCTCAGCCAGTACGCCAGCGGCTCGCAGGGTGCCGTCTTGGCCAACGGACGCACCAGCGCCAGCGGTGCCCACCAGGGCGCGAAGCTCGGCAAACTCGACGCCAAGTGCTGCGGCAGCGCCAAGGCTGAAGGCGGCAGGGTTGCCAGCGACGATGGCCGAAAGCAGGGCGACATCAGCGGCGCGAGCAATGCCCAGGGCGATGCTGACCAGTGCGCTATCAGCCAGTTGGCCGCTTTCGTAGGCAAGCTGTTCTGCGCGGCTCAGCGCTACACGAAAGCCCAGGGATGGAATGGTTTCCAGGTCGATCAAGTCGCGGTAAATCGGCAGAGCGCTGTTGGCCAGTTCATTGCCGTCTGGAACCACGGCGAAGTTTGCGGCCTCGATAACGGTATAACCCGCGTTTCGACGCTGCAGGGCGATGCCACCACCAGGTATGCCGATTGCGTCGTCGGCTTCGTTCACCAGGATAATGCGGGCACCGGCCTGAGATACGCGGCTCGACTCCAGCAGGACACTGCTGAAAGTGGTTTTCTTACCGGCCTCGGTGCCAACCGGAACGCGAACCTGGTTCATCCCTTGGCTTGCGAGGAAAGGGGGCAGGCTCAGTTCGCGGAGGCTTAGTGTGCTGACACTGGCCGGAACCCTGGGCATTACGTGGCGCACGTCGCCTGCATGGTCATAGGTGACGCTTGCGCCCAGTTGGCGTTTTGCATCTTCGAAAAGCTTTTGGAGTTCGTTCATTTCAGGGCGTCTCGGAATTGGTGAGGTGTTGTCCGAATTATCCGCCCCGGTTAAGGATGGTTCCTCTTGGGTTTTTTCCGACTATATGAAACTACTTCATGCGACCTTGCTGAAAACCCCATAAGCCCCCGTGTTTTAGGGGGCTGCATGAGGATTTCTAATGTTCAGATATAGTTGTTAAACCTGTTTTGAAAATGCACGCAGATATGGGTTGTGGCGAGGCTATTGACCCCACATGCCCTGCCGCCCGAGGAAGGACCCGTGAATTCATGGGCAAGGCCGGTCCTCTGGTCACGCCGCACACCGCTCGACGAATACCAGCTTGAACCATAGGGCAGTGGACCTAGCACCTGCTGTGGGGCCTCTGCTATTCAGGTGGGCAAGAATTAGCGACTCGGCTCGCTGCCTTGTCATTTGGTCTATTTCTGCGATCAGCTGATTACGGATGGCGAGCCAATGAGCGTCATCCTCTCTGCGACTGAACAGTGCCACTTGACCTGTTTTCCCGTAAGTAATAACACCGCATCTGGCACTGTTTCGACGCTCGGCCCAGCCTGCCGTTACCTGAAAAGCAGCCTCTTGTAGTTCGTAACACTTAGTTCCCGCCCACTCATTGCGACGGCGTTTCAGCTCCAGGCCCATAGCGCGAAATATCTCACCAACGTCCTTCTGCGGCGCCTTCGGCATTGGGAAGGGTTTCTGCTCGCCATCCTTGTTGTTGCCAGTGGATGATCCGAAGCGCGAAGGAACGATGCCCAACCACGCCAGTAGGTGTCTGCGGTCAATGGCTCGATGAATCAATTGGTCTGCAGTGTCGTCATCAACCCTAAGGCCTGGCCGAATCTCCACGTCATCAAAAAAGTCACGGTATGCGGTCACACGGGCGCGAGTGAAGCGACGCTGGGTCATGTGCTTGGCATCATCGTTACGCTCAGCCAGGCCAAATACGGCAGCACTAAAGCGATCCAGGCGCCGTGGGCCTCTGCCATCGTCCCAAATGTCCAAGGCATCGTCGGAAACGTCGGTGATGCCCAGCGCGTGACGTATGGCGTGCTTGGTCAAAGCATCCGATTGCTCTTGCGTGCGATGCTCAGCGCTGCGCAGGCGGCGTGCTTCGTCGTCGTTCAGGTCGCTGGCACCCAGAATCGCGGCGCGGCGCTCGTCTGCCAGCTCAGTGCGCAGCGCCTTTAGTTCATTGGCGTCCGGAGCGTCGGCTTGCATTTGCAGGCGCTTTATAGAGAAGCCAGCGCGCTGCAGTACCCAGATCAGGCCAGCAGCGAAGTCGGCGCGGGCATTGGAGTTGTCCGCCCGAATGTCAGCCACGAATCCGTCAAATTTAGTCGCAGCGGCGGCTGTGCCTTCAGCAGCGGCAGCGGCTTCCATGCCCAGCAGCATGGCTTCGGGATCGTCTAGGCCGCGCATGGTGTTTGCCACCAGGGCGACGGACCAGCTTCTTAGGTAGCGCACGCGACGCATCATCTGCGCGGCGTCGGCAGGTGTGATTGCGTGACCGCCACCGATGAAAAAGCCATGATGGAACCAGGCGCCGGCTGCCTTGTGCTCGATGCTCAGGCCTGAAGAAATAACGGGCGAATGCACCACCGCGTCGTAGGTGCGCGAAACGGCTTCAGGGTTCTGCCAGAAGGCTGACGGCTTGCTGTTGCCGCGATTGCTCGCAGTGACGGCCAGAACACGGGCGCCGGTAGATTCCAGCAGCCTGGCAACTTCAGCAACGCGCTTTTCAGACTCACAGCTCACCCATATGCGCTGACCATCGGTCACACGGGCGCACATTTCGCCATAGGCTGCGGCAACAGCGTCGGCGCCGTAGCCAGTGCCAGCGCTCAGACCTTCGTTGCGTGGACGAACCTCAATAATGCGGAATTGCTCTCCAGGCCTGCAGGACTCCAGGAACTGTACAACACGGTCATCCATGCCAGCATCGGCGCCGATCACGCAACGGGCACGGCTCACCAGGTCGCGCAGGTACTGGTAGACCTCGGCGTTGGTGCCTTCTTCAGTACGACAGGTTTTGTCGGATTCCAGGAAGCGCAGAACCTGGGCGATTTCATCCACGAACAGGTAGGCGCATTCCCTGACAATTTGCGCATGGGCGCCCTTGGTGATGCTCGGCAGGCAGGTGGCCAGGGCGCGAACTGACCACGCGGTTTCCTGGGTCACGTCGCCGTAGTGGTCACAGCTCAGGCGCTCGGCCATTTCAGCGACCAGGCTGCGGCGGTGGCAAGTGGCGATGAAACGGCCATGTTGGCGCGCCCATGTTGCAAATGGTTTGCCGACGCGCTGGGTCTTGCCGCTCGCCATCGGTGCCCACAGCAGGACAACGCCCTGGTAGTCGTCGGCGCCCAGTTCTGGCAGCTCGGTGCGGACTTCGTGCCGGTGCCGACGCAGGATTTCCGGCGATACGGTCACATGCGACAGGGCACGCTTGTGGCGCTGATTGTTCCAATAGGTCAAAGCGCGGCCCATGGTGGCAACGGTTTCAGGGTGCAAGCGGTCGGCTGCGGCGTGCTCGATACGCTCCAGCAACTCGCCCAGAGTCATCTGCGTCGGGATCGTCACGGCGCGCTTGCGGCAGATAGCCCATGCCACGGCAGCGGCCCGCAGTGGGTCAGCCTCTTTTGCCAGCTTGTTGAACCAGACCTGTTCACGGCCTAACAGCTCGATGCGCGGGAGGTTTGCTAGGTCAGTGAATATGGGCAGAGAGAGGCGAGGGGGGTGGTCCTCGGCTGGTTCTTCACGCGCAGGTGAGAGGGCACACACCAGCAGTTCTGTCACCGAAGCTAAACCGAAGCGTGCAGCGTGGTCGTTCCAGTCGTCGCCCACAGTAGGCGGCATAACGAATGGCAAACCGGTTGCTTCGGCACCTTTCTGACCTGCTCCTTTGGCGTCGTTGTCAGCGGCGACTGCGTTTAAACGGCCAGGTAGCTCGGCAGCTACGGTGGCCATGTTGCCAGCGTCGAAGGCGACTATGACGGCGGCACCTGTTGCCGCATGGATAGTCGCGGCGGTGGCGTAGCCTTCGGCTAGCCAGGCTAGACCAGTACCCTCGATGCGGTGGAAAGTGCCCTGTTTGCGGCCTCCCATTAAAAACCGTTTCTCGCCGCCCTCACTGATGCGCTGCACGTTAAAAAGTGAGCCGTCCACGGCTACCATGGGCACCAGAATTTCACCACGGCGCGCCACCGGTACAGTCTGCCACTTGGCTTTTTCATCGTTCCAGAGGCGGGCGCGCTGGTCTAGGGTCGCCACGCGCAATCCATGTGCCTGAACCTGTTTGACGGTCAGGTAGGAATGTCCGACGCACGGCGAGGCAGAAGCCCACACCATAGCGGCGGCTTCTGCGGCAGCCTGGTGGCCAGCGTGACGCTGTTTATCGTTGACTGCTCGTCTGGTGTGGGCTTCGGCTTGCAGCTCGGCAGCTCGGTGGCGGTACTCTTCGCGGCGCGCCTCAATAGCGGCGCCTGACGTGTCGTCACTGGCCGAAGCCTTCCAGTCCTGAAAAGCCTGGTCGCGTGGCTTCCAATAGATGGCGCTCCGACCGATAGCGGTGAAGGTGATCGACGGCCAAACGGTGCCGTCGCTGTCGGTGACCCACTCGCCCCGGTAGGATCGAGTTTTAGTGTTCTTGCCATCCAGGTCGGGCAGTTTGTGCCACTTGCCGTCCAGGTCGGGCATGGCATCCAACAAGGCGCCAACGCAGGCTGCTGCCGCCTGGGCATCTTCGATGTATCTGGACAGGGCATCGAGCGGCGATGGGTAGTGTTCGGCCACCCACGCTGCGAACTTGGTTTGCTTCATGCTTCAGCCCCGCTGGCGCAAGGAGTGGAACACGTCCAGCCAAATGCGTTCGGCATCCAAGCGACTGATAGGCCAAGGTTGATCGGTAGGCGCCATGTGTGCCAGATCGGTGATGATGCCCTGAATGTGATTGTCGTTGGGGGATGCCAGCAGAATGGCTTCGATAGCCCACCAGGCGTGCTGGATGCGTAGAGCGTCAAGGCGTGGTTGTGCCGGGTAGCGGGTTTGACGTGGCGCAATAACCATGTCCGCTAGCACCTTATAAATGCGTTGGAATCTGACAGTTTTGTATGGATTCCGGGCCGCACGAATCCTGCCAGCACGGTGCTGGCCTATGCGTTTAGGCATGATTAGACCTCCCCGATTAGGGGGCGGCTGTTGATCCAGCTGTTAACTTCAGACTCCAGCCAGGCAGTACGGCGGGGGCCAATGTGTCGGCCAGCCGGAAACACACCATCGCGACACCAGCGCCACAGAGTAATGCGGCTTATGCCGACCAGGGAGCAAACGGTTTTTGGGGGGAGTAGGCGTTCTGAGTTATGAGTTTGCATGTGATTGGCTCTCTACGAGCCGAGGCGTTGCGCAGCTATTGCTTGTGAGCTACGATTATCAGGCGTGACCAACGCACTGAATTGCCTCGGCGAATCAGTTCGGGGTTAGGAGGTGAGATTCCTAGGTTCCCCATCATTCAAGATGGCCAGCCAACGTGCTGGCCTCTTTCGTTTCAGAGCTTATCACTCAATAAAAACTGCGCAACTTACTGGTTTTTAACGGAAAATCACTCTAAATCATCTGGCATCACTGCACATAATGTGTACGGGTGAAAAAGCCTTGAACTGTATTGGTGCCAGTTTAAGTGCGGGTGAGTTTTCGTCGCTTTGCCAAAACAATGACATTGGTTTCGGCTTTGGATTTACCAGAGACAAGGCCATCCAGATACTCGCTCCACATAAGCAGTGCTGCGGTCTTTTCGGGTAAATAAGTATTTCGGTCGTAGTATTTTGCTTGGACCCCCGTACGCCCATGTGACAACAGCCACGCACGAACCTCGGTTGATACGCCATTGGCCGCTAGCAACGTTTCGCACGTCGCCCGTACTCGCTGCCAACTGAAGGGTGCGGTCTTACCTGCTGCTACCAGTGCCTTGCTCGCATCGCTGAAAATGCGAGACACCGTATCTCGGTGCGCATTCATCTCCGGTGCAAGAGCAAAGGGACCAGGCCCAATGCGATCAGCTAGGAGGGGGGAAATGATTTCCTTTATGCGAGGTGTGATCGGCAATAGGTGTTCCCATGCCTCGGTCTTTTTCCCCTTGGTGTCTAATAGCGTGATTGAAGTCTCGGTCACGTCCTGCCAGTTGGCCGCTAGTAACTGCTTAATGCGTTGTCCTCCCAGGTAGACGAGCGCCTGGGCGATAGCTTTTTTTCTCTCCGGGAGTGCATCGAGGTAAATCAGCAGTTCGGCCAGCTCTACAGGGGGCAGCGATTCGGTGTTCCCGCCTTTGGCATCCTCGATTGGTGGTATTAGCGCCGCAGGGTTGGCATTAATAGAGAACAGTTTGTTACCTGTCTTTCCTCGCTGACCAGCGGCCAAATGTGATGCTGCGGCATGGTTGAATGCTGTCCTGATATACCGGCGCAGCTCATCTGCAGTGCTGCGCATGTTCGATGCTGGCGGCTGTGCTTTATGTCCTATGCCGCGTGGCTTCGGCTTTCGCTCCAGTACGTCGTCGAGAAGATTCGTTATATCAGCAGGCTGTATCTCGTTGGCGTACCGCTGGGCAAGGTCTGGGCGCAGCTGGAAGACGTTCACGCGAAACAATGACCGTACTTTGTTCGCGCTCGCTTTACCTTTCTGCTCCATGTGGCTCAGGTAGTTTTCTAGCAGGTCGCCAAACGTTCCCCTTTTAGCTTCGGTTTCTGCCATCAGCCTTTGCTTCTCGCGCTCTGAGGTCGCTCGCGCTTCAGCTTCGTCCCTCAGTTCAAGATATTTGGCGAGACTTCCAGCCATGGCTACTTCGGAGGAGATCCTAAGGACCTCAGAGCGGATGCCGTCGAGAGTTCGTTCTTCGGTATCGGGTGTTGGCTTTTTGGACAGGATGCCGACTTGCAGTCGCTTATCACTGGTCTGCGTCCGCTCTCGATAATAGGCAAGGATTGCCCCCGATGCTTTGCGCTCCAGGAGTAGTGTCCCCTTGCCCCTTGACCCCACAGGTTCAGACTGACGGGTTTTCACCGCATACGCTTCCATTTCGGTGAGCCGTGTTCGCTTGGCCATCGTTCTTCCCCGTTCGTTCCCCGTTTCGCTTGAAAAATCATGCTATCCAGTGAAACCAAGGAATACAAGAAAAGACGTAAAGTGTCCGTAATCATTGGGTTTTTTGTGATTTACGATGATTTCTTGAAACAACTCGGAACCACTTGCCTACCCCCTCCTAAGGGGAAGGTTGCAGGTTCGAACCCTGCCTGGGACACCATCCTTCGTTCGAGGGCTGGCTGCTTCCTGCGCTTTACCTTCTCTTCTTCTGCTCCATCCATCCCTCCTCGTTTCTGCGCATGATTCGCTACCTTGGCTGACGTTCGTGCTGCCCCCTGGCGAGCCTCCTTCTACCTGTGAACCCGAATTCCGATTTAACATCCGCTGCGAGCCGGCGCCTGCAGGCTCGCAGCGTACTCATGTAGTCCAATGCCGCACAGGAGAGCTTATGACAGATGCCCCTTACCGATTCACCCTGGGCGCTGACGCCGATGCCATGGCAGTGGTGCGTGAAGGGCTGCGCCGCTTCAACATCGAACAGATCGGCCCTTACACCTATGAAAATTTCCAGCTGTATGCCCGCGATGGCGGGGGCCAGGTGAGAGGTGGGCTGTTCGGTCATTTCGCAATGGGCTGGCTCTATATCGACTACTTCTGGTTGAGCGATGCCGCACGCGGTCATGGGTTGGGCAGCGAACTGCTGATGCGAGCCGAAGAGGAGGCGCGGGCGCGGGGCTGCACCGGTTTGTTTCTTTATACCTATAGCTTCCAGGCCCCTGACTTCTACCAGAAGCAGGGATACCACATCATGGGGATGCTGGAGGATTGCCCGCCTGGTTATCAGCGCTACTACCTGAAAAAGACGCTTCAGTCTTGAAATGCTCATGCTGACCTATGTGCCGAGGTTATTTTGAAATAAACCCTTGACGCACGATTTAATCTCTCTATAATTCGCCCCACTTCCGGCGCAGTCGGAACGAAAAACTCCTTGAATATCAATGAGTTGGGCGTTTCAGGTCAGGCTGGAGGTGCTTCGATCGAAAGATCGGCAGCGGTGAAAAAGGTGGTTGACAGCAGGTTGTAACGCTGTAGAATTCGCCTCCCGCTACGAGAGATCGAAGCGAGTCAAGTGTTTGAAGTGAAACGAAAAACTTCAAAATAAACGCTTGACAGACTCTGAGGAAAGCGTAGAATGCGCGCCTCGGTTGAGACGAAAAGTTCTTGACCAACCGCTCTTTAACAACTGAATCAAGCAATTCGTGTGGGTGCTTGTGGGCTCAGACTGATAGTCAGAAAGATTATCAGCATCACAAGTGACTGCACGAAAATCGAAAGATTTGAAAGTAAGTCATTTGAGAATGCTGAGCCAAGTTTAGGGTTTTCTCAAAACCCAAGCAGTATTGAACTGAAGAGTTTGATCATGGCTCAGATTGAACGCTGGCGGCAGGCCTAACACATGCAAGTCGAGCGGATGAGAAGAGCTTGCTCTTCGATTCAGCGGCGGACGGGTGAGTAATACCTAGGAATCTGCCTGGTAGTGGGGGACAACGTTTCGAAAGGAACGCTAATACCGCATACGTCCTACGGGAGAAAGCAGGGGACCTTCGGGCCTTGCGCTATCAGATGAGCCTAGGTCGGATTAGCTAGTTGGTGAGGTAATGGCTCACCAAGGCTACGATCCGTAACTGGTCTGAGAGGATGATCAGTCACACTGGAACTGAGACACGGTCCAGACTCCTACGGGAGGCAGCAGTGGGGAATATTGGACAATGGGCGAAAGCCTGATCCAGCCATGCCGCGTGTGTGAAGAAGGTCTTCGGATTGTAAAGCACTTTAAGTTGGGAGGAAGGGCAGTAAGCGAATACCTTGCTGTTTTGACGTTACCGACAGAATAAGCACCGGCTAACTCTGTGCCAGCAGCCGCGGTAATACAGAGGGTGCAAGCGTTAATCGGAATTACTGGGCGTAAAGCGCGCGTAGGTGGTTCGTTAAGTTGGATGTGAAATCCCCGGGCTCAACCTGGGAACTGCATCCAAAACTGGCGAGCTAGAGTAGGGCAGAGGGTGGTGGAATTTCCTGTGTAGCGGTGAAATGCGTAGATATAGGAAGGAACACCAGTGGCGAAGGCGACCACCTGGGCTCATACTGACACTGAGGTGCGAAAGCGTGGGGAGCAAACAGGATTAGATACCCTGGTAGTCCACGCCGTAAACGATGTCAACTAGCCGTTGGAATCCTTGAGATTTTAGTGGCGCAGCTAACGCATTAAGTTGACCGCCTGGGGAGTACGGCCGCAAGGTTAAAACTCAAATGAATTGACGGGGGCCCGCACAAGCGGTGGAGCATGTGGTTTAATTCGAAGCAACGCGAAGAACCTTACCAGGCCTTGACATCCAATGAACTTTCCAGAGATGGATTGGTGCCTTCGGGAACATTGAGACAGGTGCTGCATGGCTGTCGTCAGCTCGTGTCGTGAGATGTTGGGTTAAGTCCCGTAACGAGCGCAACCCTTGTCCTTAGTTACCAGCACGTTATGGTGGGCACTCTAAGGAGACTGCCGGTGACAAACCGGAGGAAGGTGGGGATGACGTCAAGTCATCATGGCCCTTACGGCCTGGGCTACACACGTGCTACAATGGTCGGTACAGAGGGTCGCCAAGCCGCGAGGTGGAGCTAATCTCACAAAACCGATCGTAGTCCGGATCGCAGTCTGCAACTCGACTGCGTGAAGTCGGAATCGCTAGTAATCGCGAATCAGAATGTCGCGGTGAATACGTTCCCGGGCCTTGTACACACCGCCCGTCACACCATGGGAGTGGGTTGCACCAGAAGTAGCTAGTCTAACCTTCGGGAGGACGGTTACCACGGTGTGATTCATGACTGGGGTGAAGTCGTAACAAGGTAGCCGTAGGGGAACCTGCGGCTGGATCACCTCCTTAATCAACGACATCAGCTGTCTCATAAGCTCCCACACGAATTGCTTGATTCATTGAAGAAGACGATTAGGTTAGCAACCTTCGATTGGGTCTGTAGCTCAGTTGGTTAGAGCGCACCCCTGATAAGGGTGAGGTCGGCAGTTCGAATCTGCCCAGACCCACCAATTTGCTGGGGCCATAGCTCAGCTGGGAGAGCGCCTGCCTTGCACGCAGGAGGTCAGCGGTTCGATCCCGCTTGGCTCCACCACCCCGCTTGCTAATTTGTCAAAGCTTAGAAATGAATATTCGCGTCGAATATTGATTTCTGAACTTTATCAGAATCGTTCTTTAAAAATTTGGGTATGTGATAGAAAGATAGACTGGACAGCACTTTCACTGGTGTGTGTTCAGGCTAAGGTAAAATTTGTGAGTAATTACAAGTTTTCGGCGAATGTTGTCTTCACAGTATAACCAGATTGCTTGGGGTTATATGGTCAAGTGAAGAAGCGCATACGGTGGATGCCTTGGCAGTCAGAGGCGATGAAAGACGTGGTAGCCTGCGATAAGCTTCGGGGAGTCGGCAAACAGACTTTGATCCGGAGATCTCTGAATGGGGGAACCCACCTGGCATAAGTCAGGTATCTTGTACTGAATACATAGGTGCAAGAGGCGAACCAGGGGAACTGAAACATCTAAGTACCCTGAGGAAAAGAAATCAACCGAGATTCCCTTAGTAGTGGCGAGCGAACGGGGACTAGCCCTTAAGTGGCTTTGAGATTAGCGGAACGCTCTGGAAAGTGCGGCCATAGTGGGTGATAGCCCTGTACGCGAAAATCTCTTAGTCATGAAATCGAGTAGGACGGAGCACGAGAAACTTTGTCTGAATATGGGGGGACCATCCTCCAAGGCTAAATACTACTGACTGACCGATAGTGAACCAGTACCGTGAGGGAAAGGCGAAAAGAACCCCGGAGAGGGGAGTGAAATAGATCCTGAAACCGTATGCGTACAAGCAGTGGGAGCCTACTTGTTAGGTGACTGCGTACCTTTTGTATAATGGGTCAGCGACTTATATTCAGTGGCGAGCTTAACCGAATAGGGGAGGCGTAGCGAAAGCGAGTCTTAATAGGGCGTTTAGTCGCTGGGTATAGACCCGAAACCGGGCGATCTATCCATGGGCAGGTTGAAGGTTAGGTAACACTGACTGGAGGACCGAACCGACTACCGTTGAAAAGTTAGCGGATGACCTGTGGATCGGAGTGAAAGGCTAATCAAGCTCGGAGATAGCTGGTTCTCCTCGAAAGCTATTTAGGTAGCGCCTCATGTATCACTGTAGGGGGTAGAGCACTGTTTCGGCTAGGGGGTCATCCCGACTTACCAAACCGATGCAAACTCCGAATACCTACAAGTGCCGAGCATGGGAGACACACGGCGGGTGCTAACGTCCGTCGTGAAAAGGGAAACAACCCAGACCGTCAGCTAAGGTCCCAAAGTTATGGTTAAGTGGGAAACGATGTGGGAAGGCTTAGACAGCTAGGAGGTTGGCTTAGAAGCAGCCACCCTTTAAAGAAAGCGTAATAGCTCACTAGTCGAGTCGGCCTGCGCGGAAGATGTAACGGGGCTCAAACCATACACCGAAGCTACGGGTATCACTTAGGTGATGCGGTAGAGGAGCGTTCTGTAAGCCTGTGAAGGTGAGTTGAGAAGCTTGCTGGAGGTATCAGAAGTGCGAATGCTGACATGAGTAACGACAATGGGAGTGAAAAACTCCCACGCCGAAAGACCAAGGTTTCCTGCGCAACGTTAATCGACGCAGGGTTAGTCGGTCCCTAAGGCGAGGCTGAAAAGCGTAGTCGATGGAAAACAGGTTAATATTCCTGTACTTCTGGTTATTGCGATGGAGGGACGGAGAAGGCTAGGCCAGCTTGGCGTTGGTTGTCCAAGTTTAAGGTGGTAGGCTGAGATCTTAGGTAAATCCGGGATCTTAAGGCCGAGAGCTGATGACGAGTTGCCATTAGGCGACGAAGTGGTTGATGCCATGCTTCCAAGAAAAGCTTCTAAGCTTCAGGTAACCAGGAACCGTACCCCAAACCGACACAGGTGGTTGGGTAGAGAATACCAAGGCGCTTGAGAGAACTCGGGTGAAGGAACTAGGCAAAATGGCACCGTAACTTCGGGAGAAGGTGCGCCGGTGAGGGTGAAGGACTTGCTCCGTAAGCTCATGCCGGTCGAAGATACCAGGCCGCTGCGACTGTTTATTAAAAACACAGCACTCTGCAAACACGAAAGTGGACGTATAGGGTGTGACGCCTGCCCGGTGCCGGAAGGTTAATTGATGGGGTTAGCTAACGCGAAGCTCTTGATCGAAGCCCCGGTAAACGGCGGCCGTAACTATAACGGTCCTAAGGTAGCGAAATTCCTTGTCGGGTAAGTTCCGACCTGCACGAATGGCGTAACGATGGCGGCGCTGTCTCCACCCGAGACTCAGTGAAATTGAAATCGCTGTGAAGATGCAGTGTATCCGCGGCTAGACGGAAAGACCCCGTGAACCTTTACTATAGCTTTGCACTGGACTTTGAATTTGCTTGTGTAGGATAGGTGGGAGGCTTTGAAGCGTGGACGCCAGTCTGCGTGGAGCCATCCTTGAAATACCACCCTGGCAACTTTGAGGTTCTAACTCAGGTCCGTTATCCGGATCGAGGACAGTGTATGGTGGGTAGTTTGACTGGGGCGGTCTCCTCCTAAAGAGTAACGGAGGAGTACGAAGGTGCGCTCAGACCGGTCGGAAATCGGTCGTAGAGTATAAAGGCAAAAGCGCGCTTGACTGCGAGACAGACACGTCGAGCAGGTACGAAAGTAGGTCTTAGTGATCCGGTGGTTCTGTATGGAAGGGCCATCGCTCAACGGATAAAAGGTACTCCGGGGATAACAGGCTGATACCGCCCAAGAGTTCATATCGACGGCGGTGTTTGGCACCTCGATGTCGGCTCATCACATCCTGGGGCTGAAGCCGGTCCCAAGGGTATGGCTGTTCGCCATTTAAAGTGGTACGCGAGCTGGGTTTAGAACGTCGTGAGACAGTTCGGTCCCTATCTGCCGTGGACGTTTGAGATTTGAGAGGGGCTGCTCCTAGTACGAGAGGACCGGAGTGGACGAACCTCTGGTGTTCCGGTTGTCACGCCAGTGGCATTGCCGGGTAGCTATGTTCGGAAGAGATAACCGCTGAAAGCATCTAAGCGGGAAACTTGCCTCAAGATGAGATCTCACTGGAGCCTTGAGCTCCCTGAAGGGCCGTCGAAGACTACGACGTTGATAGGTTGGGTGTGTAAGCGCTGTGAGGCGTTGAGCTAACCAATACTAATTGCCCGTGAGGCTTGACCATATAACACCCAAGCAATTTGCGTCGAAAGGCCAGATTGCGGTGTTGTGAAGACACAGTAAGCCGAAGATTTGTAACTCACAAACATCACATACCCGATTCGCTGGAGTGTCTGAACAAGACCTTCTGGCAACAGAATTTCTTGACGACCATAGAGCATTGGAACCACCTGATCCCATCCCGAACTCAGTAGTGAAACGATGCATCGCCGATGGTAGTGTGGGGTTTCCCCATGTGAGAGTAGGTCATCGTCAAGATTAAATTCCGAAACCCCTATCTGCATCTGCAGGTAGGGGTTTTGTCTTTGTGGGCCGAAAGTTTCCTGCAAGGCGGGCATAAAAAAACCACCTTGGGAGGTGGTTTTTTACGTAATACGATTCAGGCCAGCGGGTCCGTCCTGTCCTTCTCGTCGGTGCCTTCTGCCGACAGTGTCTGTGAACCTGCCAGTGCACTGACCGCATCCATCTGTTGAGGCGGTTGCAGCTTGGCCATGGTTTTTATCTCCATTTCTTCCTTGATGCGTTGAGCGATCTGCTTGTCGATCAGCTCCTTCTTCTCAGGGGGTAACTCTTCGTATTCTTCAAGGCTCAGCCCAAGTTCGCGCAGCATCTTCTCGCGAATTTTCTGCTCGGGAGACAGTGCCATGTAGTCGCGAAACTCTTGCAAGGCAGTGCTCTCTGGTTCCTTCGTGTCAAAGATCTCTTCCAGGTTCTGCAGACTGACCTTGAACTTTGCGAACGCTTCTTGCTGGTTGTCGTGAAAGCGCTGCTCGGAGTGACTAGCACTCCCGCGCGTGTCGGACGTCGACTGGATGGCAACTGAAACAGGTACATACGGCACAGCATCGCTGTCTGTAGAAACACTGCTACGTTGCTGAGTGGTAGCGGCTACCTGCCAACCATAATCATTGATGATGCTCACCTGAAGGTCTCCCAATACTGTGCAGAGCAAGGGAAGAGCAAGGGCTGTGCCAGTTACCTCACGCTCTGAACCCTCTGTATTACAAGGGGGCAGCAATGCTCGGCCGTTTACTCTGGCACGCTGTTGCCCCAAAGAGGAGGATGATTGCCGCAGGCGGCAACAGCCAAGGCGTGCAGTTGGACGTGCGGTCGGTTCCGCCTGCCGCTTCCATTCTTTCGCGAGTATATTGTTCGAAATTTCGCGCAGGCTTTGGCGCATAACAATCGGCAGCACCATCATTGAGCTGGGGCGTAGTTGCTGGACAGGGGAGAGTGTCCATGAGTGAGAATACCGCTTGCGTGATGGCGCCATTGAGCGACCTGGGGCAAGAGCAACTGCAAACCCTCCTGGACCTGGTCAGTGATGGCATCTGGGACTGGAACGCCAACACCGGCCATGTCTATCGCAACCCGGGTTGGTATCGCATGCTGGGCTACCCCAGCCACTCGCTGGACAATACGGTGTTCACCTGGGAAAACGTCATTCACCCCGAGGACTACCCGCGGGTGATGGCCTGCTTCGAGGACTACCTGAGCCAGCGCGCGCCAAGCTACCAGGTGGAGTACCGTTGCCGTTGCAAGGATGGCAGCTACCTGTGGATCGAGGACAGCGGGCATGTGGTTGCGCGCAACCCTGATGGCTCGGTGGCCAGGATGTTCGGTGCACACCGCAACATCGACGACCGCAAGCGCCTGGTTGCCCATCTGGAGCAGCGCAACAGCTCGCTGGAGTCACTGATTGCCGAACGGACCCGGGAACTGTGCTGGGTGAACGAGCAACTGAAACGTCAGCTCGATGAGAACCGTGACCTGGCCGAGCGCGACTCGTTGACCCTGGCGGCCAATCGTTATCGCCTGGAAAAGGCCCTGCTTCAGGAATGCGAACGTGCCGGCCGCTTTCGTTTGCCCTTGAGCCTGATCCTGATGGATTTCGACGATTTCAAGCCGATCAATGATCGTTACGGCCACGCCCGTGGCGATACCGCCCTGGTAGAGGTGGTCGAACAGATCCGTAAGTGTGTCGGCCCCGAGCACCTGCTTGCCCGATGGGGGGGTGACGAGTTCATGGTGTTGATGCCAGGGAGTGACCTGCAGGCAGCAATGGCGGTAGCCGATGCCATCCGCCAGCAGGTGTTGAGGTTGCCCCCAATTGGCGAGCACCGCGTCACATTGAGTTTTGGCATCGCCCAGTGGCGTGGCGGCGAGCGCCCGGAGCAACTGGTCGCCCGTGCCGACCAGGCGCTCTATCGCGCCAAGGCCGGCGGCAAGAACCAGATCGCCTGATGCCTGGGCGTCGATGATCGACGCCCAGTGGTTCTGGCTACAGGTGCAACGCGTGCCCCAAGGCACGCAATGCAGCCTCCTGCACAGCCTCTCCGAGGGTAGGGTGGGCATGGATGGTTCCGGCCACATCCTCGAGCCGGGCGCCCATCTCCAGTGATTGTGCAAACGCGGTAGACAGTTCCGAAACCCCCACGCCGACAGCCTGCCAGCCCAGGATCAGGTGATTGTCGCGACGCGCCACCACGCGTACGAAGCCGCTTTTGGATTCCAGCGTCATGGCCCTGCCATTGGCCGCGAACGGGAACTGCGCAACGATGCAATCCAGGCCTTGCTGTTGTGCGGCCTCGGGTGTCTTGCCTGCCACCACCACCTCGGGGTCGGTAAAGCACACTGCCGCGATGGCCACCGGATCGAAAACCCGCTGCTTGCCGGCGATGAGTTCGGCCACCATCTCGCCCTGGGCCATGGCGCGGTGGGCCAGCATCGGCTCGCCGCTCAGATCGCCGATTGCCCACACATTGCGCATGCTGGTCTGGCAACGCTCATCGATGGCAATGGCTGAGCCATTCATCTTGAGCTCCAGGGTTTCCAGGTTGAACCCTTGAGTGCGTGGCCGACGTCCTACGGCAACCAGCACCTGATCGGTTTCCAGCCTCAACTGTTCGCCATGCGGGTCCCTGATCTGCAGGCACTGGGTGGCGTTATCGAAGCCTTCGACGCTGTGCTTGAGGTACAGCGTCATGCCCAGTTTCTTCAGCGACTCGGCTACCGGCTGAGTGAGCTCGCTGTCATACGTAGGCAGGATACGCTCGCGCGCTTCCACCACGCTTACCTCGACCCCCAGCTTGCGGTAGGCAATACCCAGCTCCAGGCCGATATAGCCTGCACCCACCACCGTCAGGCGCCTTGGCAGGCGTTGCGGGGCCAGGGCTTCGGTGGACGAGATGATCGGGCCGCCCAGTGGAAGCATGGGCAGCTCCACACTGCTGGAGCCCGTGGCGAGCAGCAGGTGCTCGCACTGAATGCGCTGGCCTTCGACGTCGACGGTTTTGCCGTCGACGATCCTTGCCCAGCCATGAATCACCGTCACGCCGTGTTTCTTCAGCAAGGCGGCAACGCCGCTGGTCAGGCGGTCGACGATGCCGTCCTTCCAGGCCACGCTCTGGGTAATGTCCAGGCTGGGAGCCTGTACCTTGATGCCCAGGCTGGAGTGCTGGCTGTGCTGACAAGTCTGGTGGAACTGCTCCGCTACATGGATCAGTGCCTTGGATGGAATACAGCCGATGTTCAGGCAGGTGCCGCCCAGTGCCTGGCCTTCGACCAGTACAGTGGGGATGCCCAGTTGACCGGCACGAATCGCCGCGACATAACCGCCGGGGCCGCCCCCAATGATCAGCAGGGTGGTATTGAGAGTCTGCATGGTCACTCCACAAACAGGCTGGCAGGTTGTTCGAGCAGGCCGCGGATGGCCTGGATGAAGAGCGCGGCGTCCATGCCGTCGACCACACGATGGTCGAACGAACTGGACAGGTTCATCATCTTGCGCACCACGATCTGGCCGTTGACCACCATTGGCCGCTCGACGATGCGGTTGACCCCGACAATGGCCACCTCCGGCGTGTTCACCACCGGTGTGCTGACGATGCCGCCCAGTGCGCCGAGGCTGGTGAGCGTAATGGTCGAGCCGGACAGCTCTTCACGGCTGGCCTTGTTGTTGCGGGCGGCGTTGGCTACCCGGGCGATCTCGCTGGCATTGCTCCACAGGCTGCCGGCCTCGGCATGGCGCAGCACCGGTACCATCAGCCCGTTGTCGCCCTGGGTGGCGATACCCACATGCACTGCACCATGGCGGGTAATGAGCTGGGCTTCGTCGTCATAGGTGGCGTTGATCTGCGGGAATTCGCGCGCGGCGATCACCATTGCCCGTACCAGGAAGGGCAGCAGGGTCAGCTTGCCGCGGCTGTCACCATGCTTCTTGTTCAGGTGCACGCGCAGTTCTTCCAGCGCGGTCACGTCGATTTCCTCGACATAGCTGAAGTGCGCGACGCGGCGCTTGGCATCCTGCATGCGCTGCGCGATCTTACGGCGCAGGCCGATCACAGGCACCTGCTCGCTGTCGTCACGCCTTGCATAGCCACCGGGGCCCGATGCACTGCTGGTGCTCGGTTGAACGAGAAAAGCGTCCAGGTCTTCGTGCAGGATGCGCCCGGCAGGGCCACTACCATGCACATAGCGCAGCTCTATGCCCGCATCCAGCGCGCGCTTGCGCACCGCCGGGGAGGCCAGCGGACGCTCGTTGGCCTCACGTGGCACGATCGTCGGTGAACGCTGTGCGTTGCCTGAAGGTGCCGCTGCCGGGGTAGACACGACGGCGGGCTGGGGTTGGGCTTCGGGTACGCTGGCCTTCGGTGCGGCAGCTACCGCAGGCGGCGTGGCTGCTGCCGGCTTGCCGGCGCCTTCCTGATAGTTGCCGGCCCCTTCGACCTCGATGCGAATCAGCTCGCTGCCTACGGCCATGACCTCACCGGGCTGGCCGCCCAGGGCCAGCACCTTGCCGGTGACCGGCGAAGGAATTTCCACGGTGGCCTTGTCGGTCATGACGTCGGCGACCACCTGATCTTCGGTGACGGTATCGCCGACCTTTACGAACCATTCCACCAGCTCAACCTGTGCGATGCCTTCGCCGATGTCCGGCATCTTGATGACGTGCGTGCCCATTCAGACCTCCATGACCCGTTTCAATGCCGCACCCACTCGCGATGGGCCGGGGAAGTACGCCCATTCCTGCGCGTGCGGGTAGGGGGTGTCCCAACCGGTGACACGTTCGATCGGGGCTTCGAGGTGATGGAAGCAGTGCTCCTGTACCAGCGCCACCAGCTCGGCGCCAAAGCCGCAGGTGCGGGTGGCTTCGTGCACGACCACACAGCGGCCGGTCTTCTTCACCGACTCGACGATGGTCTCCAGGTCCAGCGGCCACAGGCTGCGCAGGTCGATGACCTCGGCGTCGATGCCGGTCTCTTCGGCAGCCACCTGGGATACATACACCGTGGTGCCGTAGGTCAGTACCGTCACCGCATTGCCTGGGCGGGTGATGGCAGCCTTGTCCAGTGGCACGGTGTAGTAGCCATCCGGTACGGCGCTGGCGGGGTGTTTGGACCAGGGCGTTACCGGCCGGTCGTGGTGCCCGTCGAAAGGGCCGTTGTACAGGCGCTTGGGCTCCAGGAAGATCACCGGGTCGTCGTTTTCGATCGAGGCGATCAACAGGCCCTTGGCGTCGTAGGGGTTCGAAGGCATCACGGTACGCAGGCCGCAGACCTGGGTGAACATCGCCTCCGGGCTCTGGCTGTGGGTCTGGCCGCCGTAGATGCCGCCACCGCACGGCATGCGCAGGGTCAGCGGGGCCACAAACTCGCCGGCAGAGCGGTAGCGCAGGCGGGCCATCTCCGAGACGATCTGGTCCGAGGCAGGGTAGAAGTAGTCGGCAAACTGGATTTCCACCACAGGGCGCAGGCCATAGGCACCCATGCCCACGGCGGTGCCGACGATACCGCTTTCGGAGATCGGTGCGTCGAACACCCGCGACTTGCCGTACTTGTTCTGCAGCCCTTCGGTGCAGCGGAACACGCCGCCGAAGTAACCGACGTCCTGGCCATAGACGACAACATTGTCATCGCGCTCAAGCATGATATCCATGGCCGAGCGCAGGGCCTGGATCATGGTCATGGTGGTAGTCGCCATGGCGGTTTCCAACTGGATAGTGGTGTTGTGATCGTTCATGTCAGATCCCCAGTTCCTGGCGCTGGCGCCGCAGGTGTTCCGGCATTTCCTTGTACACATCCTCGAAAATGCTCGCCGGGCTGGGCATCTGCCCGCCGGCCAGGGTGCCGTACTGCTCGGCTTCCTTCTGCGCACTGATGATTTCGGCTTCCAGCTCAGCAGTCACCGCCTGATGCTCTTGCTCCGACCAGTGCCCGATGGCCACCAGGTGCTGCTTGAGGCGGGCGATCGGGTCGCCGAGGGGGAAGTGGCTCCAGTCGTCGGACGGACGGTACTTGGACGGGTCGTCCGACGTGGAGTGCGGCCCGGCGCGGTAAGTCACCCATTCGATCAGGGTCGGGCCCAGGCCGCGGCGGGCACGTTCGGCGGCCCAGCGCGAGGCCGCGTACACCGCGATGAAGTCGTTGCCGTCGACCCGCAGCGAAGCGATGCCACAGCCAACGCCGCGGCCGGCGAAGGTGGTGGATTCACCACCGGCGATGGCCTGGAAGGTGGAGATGGCCCACTGGTTGTTGACCACGTTGAGAATCACCGGGGCCTGGTACACGTGTGCGAAGGTCAGCGCGGTGTGGAAGTCCGACTCGGCCGTAGCACCATCGCCGATCCAGGCCGAAGCGATCTTGGTATCGCCCTTGATGGCCGAGGCCATGGCCCAGCCGACCGCCTGCACGAACTGGGTCGCCAGGTTACCGCTGATGGTGAAGAAGCCGGCTTCGCGCACCGAGTACATGATGGGCAGTTGGCGACCCTTGAGCGGGTCGCGCTCGTTGGACAGCAGCTGGCAGATCATTTCCACCAGCGACACGTCGCGGGCCATCAGGATGCTCTGCTGGCGGTAGGTGGGGAAGCACATGTCGCTGCGGTTCAAGGCCAGTGCCTGGCCGCTGCCGATGGCTTCCTCGCCCAGACTCTGCATGTAGAAGGACATCTTCTTCTGGCGCTGCGCAACGACCATGCGGCTGTCGAACAGCCGGGTCTTGAGCATCGCGCGCATGCCTTGGCGCAGCACTTCGGGGCCGATGTCCTCGGCCCAGGGGCCAAGCGCACGGCCCTGTTCGTCGAGCACGCGGATCAGCCCGTAGGCAAGGTCGGCGGTACCGGCGGGTTCGGCATCGATGGCGGGTTTGCGGACCTGACCGGCGTCATTCAGACGCAGGTAGGAAAAATCGGTCTGGCAGCCTGGCCGGCCTGTAGGCTCGGGCACATGCAGACGCAGGGGGGCGTACTCGTTCATGCTTTTTTACGCTCGCTCTGTCTTGTGTTTTTGTTGAGCTTTGAAGCGGTCGCTACTGAACCCGGCTTGTGACCGGAGAGTCAGTCTTGCCTACATCATATTCCGCTGGCGGAAGAATATTTTTCTCAAGTTCATTGCCTTTGGGCTGGCTTGCGGATAAACATTCTTCAAAAGAACAAGAAGCAGGTGAATTTGTCTCATGCGCAAACTGGATCGTACTGACATCGGCATTCTCAACAGCCTTCAGGACAATGCCCGCATCACCAACGCCGAGCTGGCCCGTTCGGTGAACCTGTCGCCCACCCCCTGTTTCAACCGGGTCAAGGCGTTGGAGGAGTTGGGCGTGATTCGCCAGCAGGTGACCTTGCTGTCGCCCGAAGTGCTGGGGCTGGACGTGAACGTATTCATCCACGTCAGCCTGGAAAAACAGGTGGAGCAATCGCTGCACCGCTTCGAAGAGGAAATCGCCGAGCGCCCGGAAGTGATGGAGTGCTACCTGATGACCGGCGATCCGGATTACCTGCTGCGTGTATTGCTGCCGAGCATCCAGGCCCTGGAGCGGTTTCTGGACTACCTCACCCGCTTGCCCGGGGTGGCCAATATTCGCTCCAGCTTCGCCCTCAAGCAGGTGCGCTACAAGACTGCGCTGCCGCTGCCGGCCAACGGTATTACGCTGCCAGGCACAGTGTAGACAGCTTCTACGGGTTGGCTGGCGGCGTTTGTCCAGCGATCGGGACTATATGGTGCTTGATATTTTTAACACCCCCGGACTATGTTGTTCGGGTCGCCGTTCGCGGCTTGTTAAAAATAACAAGGATCAAGTCATGACGACCAATGGCCAACGTTCTCTCGCCGAGCGATTGACGGGCATTGATGAAATCGAATGCGTCACCCCCGACCTCAATGGCGTGCCTCGCGGCAAGGTGATGACCGCCGAGGGGTTCCTGGAAGGGCGGCGCCTGCAGATGGCACGCGGCGTGCTGCTGCAGTGCATCATGGGCGGATACCCTGCGGCACGCTTCTACGGCAGCGACGATGGCGACCTTGCCCTGGCGGCCGACCCCCTGCATATCTACCGCCTGCCCTGGAGCGACGAACCAAGGGCACTGGCGATCTGCGATGCCAATGAGCTCGATGGACAGAGCTCGGGCTTGTCCACCCGCGGCCAGCTCAAGGCGGTGATCGAGCGGTATCGCACGCACGGCCTGGCGCCAGTGGTGGCCACCGAACTCGAGTTCTTCGTGTTCGCTCCCAATCCCGACCCGAGCCAGCCGTTCCTGCCGCCCACCGGGCTGGACGGTCGGCGCGAGGACGGCCATTCGGCGTTCAGCGTCAGTTCCAACAATGGCCTGCGCCCGTTCTTCAGCGAGGTCTACCGTTGCATGGAGGCCCTGGGCCTGCCGCGCGACACCTTCATGCACGAGATGGGCGTCAGCCAGTTCGAGATCAACCTGCTGCACGGTGACCCGCTGCTGCTTGCCGACCAGACCTTCCTGTTCAAGCACCTGCTCAAGGAGGTTGCGCTCAAGCATGGCCTGAATGTGGTGTGCATGGCCAAGCCGCTGGCCAGAACCCCAGGCAGTTCGATGCACATTCACCAGAGCGTGGTCGAGATCGACAACGGCCGTAACGTGTTCAGCGATGCGCAGGGGCAGCCAACCCCTGCCTTCTATCACTTCATCGGTGGCCAGCAGGCATGCATGGCCGACTTCACAGCGTTGTTCGCACCCAACGTCAACTCCTACCAGCGCCTGTGCCACCCCTATGCATCGCCCAACAATGCCTGCTGGTCTGAAGACAACCGCGCTGCGGGCCTGCGTATCCCTGCCAGCGCACCGGTAGCGCGCAGGGTCGAGAACCGCCTGCCCGGGGCCGATACCAACCCCTACCTGGCCATCGCCGCCAGCCTGGCGGCCGGCTTGTACGGCATCGAACAGCAACTGGAGCCGGCGCCGGCGATCCAGGGCGAATTCGAGGTGCCCGACAACCTGTCACTGCCCTGCACGCTGCACGCGGCACTGGAGCGTCTCAAGCGCAGCCAGTTGGCGAGGGAACTGTTCGGGACTGAGTTCATCGAAGGTTACATCGCGTCCAAGACCCTGGAACTGACCAGCTTCTTCGACGAGATCACCCCGTGGGAGCGGCGCGTGCTGGCGGCACAGGCGTAACTGCGGAGCGGCAATGCCGCCTGGCGCCAGGGTAAGCAGAGGCAGGTGGCAGCCATGATCGAGATCATGGTTTGTCACCTGTTTTTTTATGCCCGGCCCGCCGCGTCGGCGTTTTTTTCACTTATGCTTTCAAGCAGTTTTTTCACCTGCTCAAGGGGCCCTCAGGGACGTCGATGCGAAGTATCTGGAAGTCTTTTCGCGCGCTGTATTTCGCCGCATTGATGATGTTGATCGGTTCCGGCCTGTTGAGCACCTACCTGGCCCTGCGCCTGGCGGCCGATCAGGTCGACAGCCTGTGGGTCGGTGCGCTGATGGCGGCCAACTATTTCGGCCTGGCGCTGGGTGGCAAGATCGGTCACCGGCTGATCGCCAGAGTGGGGCATATCCGCGCCTACGCTACGTGTGCCGGCATCGTCGGCGCAGCGGTGCTTGGTCATGGTCTGGTCAGCTGGTTGCCGGCCTGGCTGCTGCTGCGGGTGATCGTCGGCCTGGGCATGATGTGCCAGTACATGGTGATCGAGAGCTGGCTCAACGAACAGGCCGACGCCAAGCAGCGTGGGGCAGTGTTCAGCGGTTACATGATCGCCTCCTATCTGGGCCTGGTACTGGGCCAGCTGATTCTGGTGGTTCACCCGCAGTTGGGCCTGGAGCTGCTGATGCTGGTGGCCATGTGCTTTGCGCTGTGCCTGGTTCCGGTGGCCCTGACCCGGCGCATCCACCCCGCACCGCTGCGTCCGGCCCCCATGGAGCCGCGGTTCTTCATCAAGCGCGTCCCCCAGTCGCTGAGTACGGTACTCGGGGCGGGGCTGATCGTGGGGTCGTTCTATGGTCTGGCGCCTCTGTACGCCTCCAAGCAGGGGCTCAGTACAGAACAGGTCGGTGTGTTCATGGGCTGCTGCATCTTTGCCGGCCTGCTGGTGCAGTGGCCATTGGGCTGGTTGTCGGACCGTTACGACCGGGCCGTGCTGATTCGCAGTGTGGCGGTGGGGCTGGCCGTCACCTCCCTGCCATTGGCGCTGCTGCCGAGCGTACCGCTCGAGGTGCTGTTCATCACCGGTTTTGCGGTCTCGCTGCTGCAGTTCTGCCTCTACCCGCTGGCGGTGGCGTTTTCCAACGACCACGTTGAAAGCGAGCGACGGGTCTCGCTCACCGCGATGCTGCTGGTGACCTATGGCGTGGGGGCGAGCATCGGGCCGCTGGTGGCCGGTGTGCTGATGAAGACCCTGGGCGACCAGATGCTGTACGCGTTCTTCTGTTTCTTCGCGCTGGTGCTGGTGTGGCGCATCCGTCCCAAAGCGGTTACCAACCTGCATCAGGTCGAGGATGCGCCATTGCTTCACGTAGCGATGCCGGCGGCAGGTTCACCGCTGTCTGCGGCGCTCGACCCGCGGGTTGATGAGCAGGTGGTGCAGGATCAGATGCAGGCACCGGTAGGTGCCGAAGATACCGAGGAGGAGGGCACGCCCGGGGAGGCTGAGGGCGTCGAACCTGTCAAGCCTGCGCCAGAAGTGTGAGTGGCGTGGGGGGCAGATAGTGGCGAAGGGCTGCGTCTGAGTTCCGCTGGCAGGCGGGGCGCCAGGCGCCCCTTTGCGGATGAATCCGTTGCCGCTGAATGGGTAGCGACCCTTGGAAATGTGAAGCGTGATGTCTATCAGTAATCGTCTTTGTCGAAGCGTCGCGCTTCACGTTGCAGCTGGTACACAAAGCTTTCGATCTTGCGCGCCATCTGTCCTGTCACGTTATGAAAGCGAATGCCGGCGAAGGTGGCGTTCAAGCGCTCTTCATAGTGCAGGTGGCGCAGCTCGACCATTACCTGAGAAAGCCCCAGCGGCAGGCCGGTAGCAAACTTCTCGTAGACCTGGCCCAACTGCAACCGCTCCTCGATATCGCCCTCGAAGCGAAGCTTGCAGCCGGTAGCCGAAATATCCAGCAGCTTGCCCTTGAGCGGGTGCTCGCCACGCAGTTTCTCGCCGTCGAAAATCACGTCGACCAGTTGCGACAGCTTCAGTGCTGCGCGAAACGCATTGCGACGCTGGTGATAGGTAACTTCTGTGGGCAGGCTGCCGCGGTAGCAGCGTGAGCCGTCAGAGGTGCTGATGCTCAGCGGGGTAGTGCAGTCCCAGGCAATGCGCACGCCGTCATGGAAGCCTTCGATACGGAATGGTTCGCCATTTTCGAGGAAGCGTTCGCCATCGCGCGGGATCATTTCGTCCAGGGCCATGCTGTTGCTGTCCCGGTCTACCTCCACCACATAACTCTGGAAGCGCTGGCTGCGTTCGGGGAACGTGATGATCAGTGGGTCATGGCTCTCTAGCAACATCCGCAAATGAGCGGCAATTTCCAAAGGCGTAGTCAGCACCTTCGGAGGCTGAGGAGCTTCTTCGTCATTGAACACGGTTGATGAATCTCCAGGCAAAAACGACACAGGCAATTGCTGGCATTCTGCCAGCATGAATCGTGCCTTGATAGAGGGGGTCACGCCTGGCTGAGTGCACGAGGCTTTGAAAGCGGCGATGTAGTGCCACGGGCATCGTAGAGCGACGGTGATTCGCCACCCATGAGGATCTTGATCTGGTTTTCGGTGGTGTACTGCTGAAGCTGGATCGCCTGGCCGTTGCGTGCGTTGACCGCCTGGCAATCATTCATCAGCGCAGCCAGCACATCGAGCTGCTCGATGAGCAGGGAGCCCAGGTCCGATTGCTCGGCCATGGCCACTACACCTTCGCGGCTTTGCGGCAGGCCCAGGTTCGCAAGCAGCGCACTACGTCGTTGTCCGCCTTGATCGAGCAGCACCACCAGCGATTGCTTGCGGGCCAGAATATTTTCCAGCAAGGGCATGTCGCGGCCATGCAGGGCCACGGCTTCAGCCTGCAACAACTCGAGCAGTTGTTGCGCTGGAGCAATATCATCTTCGATCAGTTGCAGCAGAGTAGTGTCGTGCATTGGCTGGCTCTTGGTTCTAGCGTCCTGAAGTCAGCGCGCCAGAGGGCTAGCGCTGGGCTTCGAAATTAAGCAGTTTGCTGGCGACGCGCTGGGCGTCCACCTGGTAGCTGCCGTCGGCGATGGCCTGTTTCAACTCGGCCACGCGGGCGCTGTTGACAACCGGTTGATCGCGCAGCTTGTCGCTGACCTGTTGCAACTGCTGGGCCTCGTGGCTCAGGTGTACGGCTTCTCCGCTCTGGCCAGCCTCGGTAGCGCTGGTGGCGGTGCGAGCAGTGGCCGTGCTTTCCTGGCTGTTGCCAGTGCGCACGGCGCCCGTCACGGACGGGGAATTATTCAAACGACTGAAGTCGATGACCATGATCAGAAAACCTCTGGGTGTTTGGACGCTTGCCTTGTTTTCGGCCAACCCGAAAGAAACTTTAGACGCAAATGCAGTGCAGCTTGCGCGGCCAGCCCATCAACCCGGTTCGACACAGTTTAGGAAAAGCGGTTCCTGACCGCCAGCCTTGTTTGTTCTGGCGTCGTGCCCCGCTTCACATCGCGACTTCCACCTGCCCTGGTCCAGTGACCCGTGCCTTCACCACCCGTTTGGAGTTCAGATTGCGTACCCGTATCTGTTCACTGATGCCGCCCTTGCTCAAGGCTTCTCCCGGCATGCGCACGCTCAGCGTGCCGCTGCGGGCGATGATGACCACATGATCGCCCTTGCGGACCACTTCGGCCTGCTCCAGATGCAGCGGCGTGAGCACCTGATCGATGACCGTCGGTCGGATGACCTTCAGGCCCACGGCCTGCTCCAGGCTGGTCAGGTAGCCCTGGTTGAGCATGCCCACGTCCCGCTCGCGCAGGCTCACGTCCTGTTCGCCGACCACGCTGTCGCGCTTGAGCGGACGCGCCACGGTCACCACATTGCGAAACAGCCGCACCTGGGCCGGCACGAACACCGTCCACGGAGAGCTGCCATCGCAGCGTACGCGCACGGTCACCCTGCCCAGCGGTTGCGCCGGGCTTTCCAGGGTGGCGCCCAGTTGCTGGTCGCACAGTGGCATGCGCAGGCGCGGGTCGAGGCTGTTGACCTGGATCTCGAAGCGCCCTTCGGTCTGGCTGGTCGCCAGGTAATCCTCGACCGTGAATTCAAGAAACCCCTGAGTGACACCGATAAGCTGTTCAGGCAAGGTGAAAGCGTCAGCCAGAGTTCGAACGCCGGGGGCCAGCAGGCACAGCGCAGCAAGGATGCCGGGCAAGGGGCGGGTCAGGCGTCGGAAAAATGTCGTTTTCGTGTTCATACAGTTAAAAAAGCAAGGCGCGTGCCGACTGCGGTACGACGCTCGAGCATTTGGTCGAGGAGTCTGGCATGGCTGGTGTAATGGATTCGGTTAACCAGCGCACACAACTGGTAGGGCAGAACCGTCTCGAACTGCTGTTGTTCCGCCTCAATGGCGAGCAGCTGTACGGGATCAACGTGTTCAAGGTGCGGGAGGTGCTGCAATGCCCGAACCTGACCGTGATGCCCAAGTCCAACCCGGTGGTGCGCGGTGTGGCGAATATTCGTGGGGCAACCATCCCGATCCTGGATCTGGCGATGGCGACCGGCATGCCCGGTCTGAGTGAAGATGTCAGCAAGAGCTTCGTGATCATCACCGAGTACAACACCAAGACCCAGGGGTTTCTGGTGCACTCGGTCGAACGCATCGTCAACATGAACTGGGAGGAGATCCATCCGCCACCCAAGGGCACCGGTCGTGACCATTACCTGACGGCCGTGACCCGGGTGGACGGCAAGATGGTCGAGATCATCGACGTGGAGAAGATCCTCGCCGAGGTCTCGCCGACCTCCGAGGCGATCTCCCTGGGTGTGGTCGACGAAGAAGTGCAGGTCAAGGCCGTGTCGCTGCGCGTGCTCACCGTGGATGACTCCTCGGTGGCACGCAAGCAGGTCAGCCGTTGCCTGCAGACGGTGGGGGTCGAGGTGGTGGCGCTCAACGACGGCCGGCAGGCGCTGGATTACCTGCGCAAGATGGTCGATGAGGGCAAGCATCCGGAAGAGGAATTCCTGATGATGATTTCCGACATCGAGATGCCGGAAATGGACGGCTATACCCTGACTGCAGAAATCCGCAACGACCCGCGCATGCAAAAGTTGCACATCATCCTGCATACTTCGCTTTCCGGCGTCTTCAACCAGGCCATGGTCAAGAAGGTGGGCGCGGATGATTTTCTCGCCAAGTTCCGGCCGGATGACCTGGCGCAACGCGTGGTCGACCGGATCAAGGCCACCCACTAACGGCCAGGGCTCGTCCCTGGCGTTACACATGATTTAAGAGGCGGCATCATTGTCTACGGGTAATTTGGATTTCGAACAATTCCGGGTCTTCCTGGAAAAAGCCTGTGGCATCCTGCTGGGCGAAAACAAGCAGTATCTGGTCTCCAGCCGTCTCAACAAGCTGATGGAACAGCAGGGCATCAAATCGTTGAGCGAGCTGGTGCAGCGGATCCAGACCCAGCCGCGCAGCGGCTTGCGCGAGCAGGTGGTCGATGCGATGACCACCAACGAAACCCTGTGGTTTCGCGACAACTATCCGTTCGAGGTGCTCAAGAACAAGGTCTTGCCCGAGCAGATCAAGGCCAACCCTGGCCAGCGCCTGCGCATCTGGTCGGCGGCCTGTTCGTCGGGGCAGGAGCCGTACTCGATCTCCATGGCCATCGATGAGTTCGAGCGCAGCAACATCGGGCAATTGAAGATGGGCGCGCAGATCGTCGCCACCGACCTGTCCGGCTCGATGCTGGCCAACTGCAAGACCGGTGAGTACGACAGCCTGGCCATTGCCCGTGGCTTGTCCCAGGAGCGCCTGCAACGCTATTTCGACCCCAAGGGGCCGGGGCGCTGGGCAGTCAAGGCCCCGATCCGCAGCCGCGTCGAGTTTCGTTCGTTCAACCTGCTCGACAGCTACGCGAGCCTGGGCAAGTTCGACATCGTGTTCTGCCGCAACGTGCTGATCTACTTCTCCGCCCAGGTGAAGAAGGACATCCTGCTGCGCATTCACGGCACGCTCAAGCCCGGCGGTTACCTGTTCCTGGGGGCGTCCGAGGCGCTCAACGGGCTGCCCGACCATTACCAGATGGTGCAGTGCAGCCCGGGGATCATCTACCAGGCCAAGTGAAACGAAAAAGGCCGGTGTCGCGAGACACCGGCCTTTTTCATGCAGCTGTCCCGTCCTGAATAAGGTTTACACCTCCCATCCCGAATTTCCGGAGAGTCAGATGGAACAAGGTGTAAAGCGCACACAGCGTGATTACTCACTGTCTTTTAAATTGGCGGTGGTTGATCAGATTGAAAAAGGCGAACTGACCTACAAGCAGGCCCAGGTGCGGTATGGCATCCAGGGACGGTCGACGGTTCTGGTATGGTTGCGTAAGCACGGTCGGCAGGATTGGAGCCAGGGGGCTTCGATCCGCGACGAGAGGAGCTGCGCGATGTCTGACCCCAAAACGCTCACTCCAGAGCAGCGGATCAAAGAGCTTGAGCAGCAGCTTGAGCTGATGAGCCAGAAGGCCCAGTTCTTTGAAACGGTCGTTGATGTTCTGAAAAATGACTATGGTGTCTCGGTCGTAAAAAAGCGATCCGGCAAGTCCTCTCGCAAGGTCAAGTCGCAGGACTGAGCATTGCCAGGGCTTGTCAGTTTCTAGGCATCAGTCGACAGGCTTACTACAAGCGCAACCGAGCTGCTGATGGCAAAGAGCGCCAGGCAGATCGGGTGGTTCAGTTTGTTCAGCAAGTCCGGCTGCGCCAGCCCCGTCTGGGTACCCGTAAGCTGCACTATTTGCTGCATTGCCAACCTGACAAACGATTCCAGGTCGGCCGAGATAGGCTGTTTCAGGTCTTGGGAGAGCGCCGTTTGCTGGTACTGCCCAAGCGGGCATACCACAAGACAACACAGAGCTTTCATCGCTTCTACCGCCATCCCAACTTAATCAAGCCCGGTCCAAGCCAAGTCGTCCCGACAAGGCCGGAGCACGTCTGGGTTGCCGACATTACTTATCTGCCCGCACGCAACGGCCCGCTGTACCTGAGCCTGGTAACGGACGCGTACTCCAGGAAAATTGTTGGTCACCACGTCCATGAAAGCCTGCATGCCGAGTCAGTAGCGCAAGCCTTCAAGCAGGCCTTACGAAAGCGACGTCATCGCCAGCCATTAGTCCACCATTCGGATCGAGGCATCCAATATTGCTCGGCGCTATACCAGTCACTGCACCAACGGCACGGCGTTCAGTGCTCCATGACTGATGGGTATGACTGCTACCAGAACGCGCTGGCTGAGCGAATCAACGGAATCCTCAAGATGGAGCTGCTGTTGAGCAGCCCTGAAGATCTGGAGCAAGCGAGGCAGATGGTTGATGAGGCAGTGCAGATCTACAACACAGAACGGCCCCATATGGCCCTGAAAAACAAAACGCCCGATGCGGTGCATCAGGCGTTTTGAGGCCTATCGGCCTACCTGAACAGGTGTAAACCTATTTCAGGACTAGACAAGCTGCTGTCATCGATCAGAAGTCGTAACGCACCTTGGCCGAGAACACATCGGCGTCAAAGCCCGATTTGCCGATGTAGTCGTAGTTCACGCCCAGGGTCACCGCGCCCAGCTTGTAGTCGGCGCCTACGCCGGCTTCGTAGCTGTTGCGCACGGCCTTGGCGCCGCTGGTGACGAACGGGGTGCTACCCAGCAGGAAGGTCGAGGTGCTCTTGGCTTCGTCCGCCGCGAAGTCATGGTATGCCATCAGGCGAGCCTGTGGCTGCAGGGTGCCGGCGCCCAGCGGATACTCGCCGGCAACGCGCAGGCCTGCGCCCAGCTCGATGGCCTCGTAGCGCTGGTCTTCGACCTTCAGTGCAGCCGACGAACCCTTCTCGCGGTAACCGTCGATGTTCACCAGGCTGTAGCGTGCGGCAATGCGCGGCTCGACCAGCATCTGCGGGTTGATGTGATAGGTGTAGCCACCCACCACGTTCAGGCCCAGCAGGTCGCTGTCGTAATCGGCCTTGGCCGAGGTGCCGGCAATCTTGCGTTTGCTGTCGTTGTCGTTCAAGCCATAGCTCAGGCTGGCATCGACGAAGTAGTTGCCCTGCTCGAAGCCGCCGTACAGCGTGAAGGCGTGGCTGTCCACCTTGGTCTGGTTGCCGCTTTTGCCGTTGACGTCGGTGTTGATGAAGCTGTACGCCAGGCCCAGGGTCAGATTGTCGTTGAGCTTGCCGTCGGCACCCACCGCGATGCCGCGGCTGTAGGCGTTGTAGCCGGCCACGCCGTCGCGCAGGTCCTGGCTGGCATCGCTGTAGAGGGTCTGCACCCACACGCCGGTGTCCTTGAACGCTTCGCCCGAGGAGGCGCCACGCAGGCTGCTGGTACGGCTGCCGGTGACATTGCTCACCAGGTTCTGGCTGGTGGTGGCTGCCTGGGTGGCGCCGCCGTTGACTTCAGGTGTCAGTTGCTCGGCCAGCTTGGCCAGCTGGGCCTCGTCGGCATTGGCGAAAGCTTGCAGCAGCGGGTCGTTGGCGCTCAGTTTGCTCAGGATGCTGTCGCGGTTCAGGCTGCCCAGGGCCAGTTGGCTGTTGGCCGAGGCACCCTGGCCGACCAGGATGTCGGTGACTTCTTCGGCGCCCTTGCCGGTGACGGTAGCCACCAGCTTGTTGTCCTGCAGGCTGTAGCTGTCGATCTTGAGCAGGGCCGAGCTGCTCACCAGGTTCAGCTTGCCGTTGGCGTCGACATTGTCGGAAGCGTCCAGCAGATCGATGCGCCCGGCCTGGAACAGGTTGTACGTGCTGCCCTGGGCGCTGAAGTCGCTGCCCTGTGCGGCCAGGCGAATCTGTGCGCCCTTGCCGAACTCGGCAGTACCGCTGACGGCCACCACGGCGGTGTCGGCACGGGTGGCGCTGCTCAGGTTCAAGTCCAGCGACGAGTTGCCGGCCACGTACAGGTTGCCGTCGATGGTGGTGTGCGGCTGCACGAAGTTCAGGTGCGCTGGCGCATTGCGGCTGACGCTGCCCACGTCCATCCAGCCGCCCTGGCGCAGACGGATGTTGGCACCGTCGCTGCTGCTGTCGGTGCCGCTGAAGTCCACCTTGCCGTACACCTCGACGGTGGTCAGGTCGATCAGGTTGCCGGTGATCTTGCTGCCGTCCAGCAAGGTCAGGTACACGCTGCGCTCGGTTTCGGAGGCATCGACCGCTTCGTCTTCGGAGATCAGCGTGCCGCTGTTGACGATTTCCAGCCCTGCATAGCTGTTGTACAGCGGGTTGTCATCGTAGGCATCGATGTCGAAGTTGCCGATCACGATGGCCGCATCGGTCGCCTTGATGGTGCCGGTGTTGACGATCTGGCGCTCGGCGGTGGTGAAGCTGGCGCCGTCCACACGGATGCCTTCGGCGTCATCGCCGGTGGCGATGATGGTGCCGTTGTTGACGATGCCGGCCAGGTCGACCATGTCCACATTCTGCCCGTTGAAGCTGGTAGTGGCGTCGATGGCGGTAGCGCCGTTACCGGTAACCTGGATCAGGCCGTTGTTGATCAGCTTGCCGTCGATACGGCCGCCTTCCAGGTTGATGCCCTTGGCGCTGGTGCCCTTGGCGATGATGCGGCCAGTGGTGTCATTGAGCAGGTCGCCCTTGATCGTGCCGGTGAAGTCCAGTGCACGGGCCACGTCCATTTCGCTGCCGTCGAGCAGCGGTTCGCCGGTAGCGCTGAGCAGGCCCTGGTTGATGACGCTGCCATTGATGGTGGCCGGGTCGATCATCAGGGCATTGGAGCCGCCGCCCACGGCGCTGATGCTGCCCTTGTTGATCAGGTTGCCGTCGATCTGGTTGCTGGCCCAGCTGCTGCCGTCTTCCCAGGCGTCCAGGTCGATGCCGCCGGCAAAGTCGCCGCTGCTGTTGATCGTGGTGTTGAGAATCAGGTCGCCCTTGACGTGGTTACCGTTGAATTCGATCGCGTCTTCGGCGGCACTGCCGGTGTAGGCGCCAGTGAATTCGAGGTTGCCTTCGTAGGTCTTGTGCTCGCTGATGAAGCCGGCATCGGTCAACTTGATGGTCTGGGCGCCGACAGGCAGGGCGGTGGCAGTGATTGCCAGGGCGAGCAGGGTCTTGCGAAACATCACAGGAGTCACGGTTTATTCCTTAAACACAGCGTATTGAATTCGGCGCTTGCCTGCGTGGCGTGACGGCTGTGCGGTGATAGCCAGATGCCACGTAGCGGAGCGGGACGGATCTTAGATGAGAGATGGCGAATTGACATTAAAATTTGACGCCAAAAGGGCGCAGGGTGGGGTTGCCGCTGCCAGGCAATTGCCGCTTTGCCGGTGTCTGGCGGAAATCCGTTGCCGCTTTTCTGGCATTGCCATGGCTGGCAAGCGCGGCAAAGCCCCGGCTTTGCTGGGTTTTGTGTTTTGGCACGGGACTTGCTCTATCACCGGCAACGAACCCTACGGTCAACCTTCAAAGGTTTCCCCGACATGAGCATCAGTTTCGACAAAGCGCTTGGCATTCACGAAAAGGCACTGGGCTTTCGCGCCCAGCGTGCCGAAGTGCTGGCCAACAACATCGCCAACGCCGACACGCCCAACTACAAGGCGCGCGACATGGACTTCTCGTCCGTGCTGGCGGCCGAGACCGACAAGGTCAAGAACGGCCATTTCTCCCTTGAGCGCACCAACACCCGGCACATCGAGGCCCAAGGCCTGGCGATGGGTGACGAAACCCTGCAGTACCGCACGCCCATGCAGCCCTCGATCGATCAGAACACCGTTGACGCGCAGCTCGAGCAATCCAGCTATGCCGAGAACGCCGTGGGTTTCCAGGCCAGCTTCACGCTGCTCAACAGTAAATTCAAAGGGCTGGTGTCAGCCCTGCGCGGAGAGTAAGTCATGTCCCTTGCCAGCGTTTTCAACATTGCCGGTAGCGGCATGAGCGCGCAGACCACGCGCCTGAACACCGTTGCCTCCAACATCGCCAACGCCGAGACCGTTTCCTCGAGCATCGACCAGACCTACCGTGCCCGCCACCCGGTGTTCGCCACCACGTTCCAGCAGGCCCAGAATGGCGTCAGCCAGTCGCTGTTCCAGGACCAGGGCGAAGCCGGGCAGGGCGTTCAGGTACTGGGTGTGGTCGAAGACCAGAGCAACCTCGAGGCGCGCTATCAGCCCAACCATCCGGCGGCGAACAAGGACGGCTACGTCTACTACCCGAACGTCAACGTGGTCGAGGAAATGGCTGACATGATCTCCGCCAGCCGCTCGTTCCAGACCAACGCCGAACTGATGAACACGGCCAAAACCATGATGCAGAAGGTCCTGACCCTGGGTCAGTGATAAGGGGCGTTTTTTATGGCTGATGTAAACCTGAACGACGTCATTTCCAATTCCGGCGTCAAGAAGTCCAGCAATACGAACGCGGCAAGCGGCCTGGGCGGCAAGACCGCCAACGGCCAGACCCTGGGCAAGGACGCGTTCCTTCAGCTGCTGGTTACCCAGATGCAGCACCAGAACCCGCTCGACCCGCAGGACAACAGCGAGTTCGTGGCCCAGCTGGCGCAGTTCTCCAGCCTCGAAGGCATCACCTCGCTGAACGATTCGGTCAACGCCATCACGGGGGCCATGGGTTCCTCGCAGGCGCTGCAGGCCTCCGGGCTGGTCGGTCGCTCGGTGATCACCCAGGCCGACAAGGCAGTGGTCGACACCACCAAGAGCTTCACTGGCCAGGTGGTGGTCCCGCAGTCGATCACTTCGGGCACCGTCACTGTCACCGACAAGGATGGCAAGACCATCAAGACCATCGACCTGGGCGAGCAGAAGGCCGGCAATGCCGACTTCATCTGGGACGGTACCAACGAGAAGGGCGAAAAGGTCGACCCGGGTACCTACACCTTCACGGCCAAGACCACCGTCGATGGCAAGTCGGCCGAGATGTACACCCTGCTGCCGGCCACCGTCAGCAGCGTCACCATCAGTCAGACCGGCGGCGAGCTGATGCTCAACCTCGCTGGCCTGGGCAGCGTTGCGCTGTCCAAAGTCCAAACTATCGGTATATAGAGCCGGCTAACGCGGCACAAGGAGTGGAAAGATGTCTTTCAATATCGGCCTTAGCGGTCTCTATGCAGCCAACAAGCAACTGGCTGTCACCGGCAACAACATCGCCAACGTTTCGACCACCGGCTTCAAGGCCTCGCGCGCCGAGTTCGCCGATGTGTACTCGGCCAGCAAACTGGGCGTGGGCAGCAAGACCGTCGGCAACGGCGTGCGTCTGGCTGCAGTCTCCCAGCAGTTCGGTCAGGGTGACATCAACAACACCGGCAACGTACTGGACATGGGTATCCAGGGCCAGGGCTACTTCGTCCTGAGCGACAACGGCTCGCTGAGCTACACCCGTTCCGGTGCGTTCCAGACCAACAAGGACAACTACGTGGTGACCTCGGACGGTATCCGTCTGCAAGGTTACGCGGCCGACGTCAACGGCAAGATCATCAAGGGCGTGCTGACCGACCTGAAGATCGACACCTCCGCGCTGGCGCCAAAGACCACCACGCTGATCGATCAGGGCATCAACCTGAACTCCTCGGCGCCGTCGATCCCGCTGCAGGTACTGGATGACAGCACGCCGCCGGTGCTGGTGGATAACAAGACGTTCGACCCTTCGGACGAGAGCACCTACACCAAATCGTTCCCGACCAAGATCTACGACAGTCAGGGCAACGAGCACACGATGGAGCAGTTCTATCGCAAGACCGGTGACAACCAGTGGACCACCTACACGCTGGTCGATGGTCGCAACCCGTTCGACCCTACCAGCACCAAGCCACTGTCCGGCACCATCAGCTTCAATCCTGATGGCAGTGTCAAGGCCATGACTGCCGACAATACCGGTCACCCGGCGGGCTCCGAATTCACCGTGGTCAACAACAACTTCACCATGAAAGGCTGGGTGCCGGCGTCCTACGACAAGGCCACCGACAAGTGGGCGTCCAACGGTTCGGCCGGCAATGCCGACGGCATCCGTATGAACATGACCAGCACCACGTCGTACAACACCGACACTGCTCGCATGTCCCAGGCGCAGGACGGCTATGCCACCGGCATCCTGTCCAGCCTGAGCATCGACTCCACCGGTGTGATGTTCGCCAGCTTCAGCAACCAGCAGTCCCGCGCCATCGGCCAGGTCGCGATTGCCAGCTTCGCCAACGAGCAGGGCCTGGAGCAGCTGGGTGGTACCCGCTGGAAAGAGACCTACGCCTCGGGCATCCCGGGTATCGACACCCCGAAGACCGGTACCCTGGGTTCGATCGAGTCCAATGCACTGGAAGCGTCCAACGTCAACCTGACCATGGAGCTGGTCGAGCTGATCAAGGCGCAGAGCAACTTCCAGGCGAACTCCAAGACCATCTCTACCGAAAGCACCATCATGCAGACCATCATCCAGATGACCTGATGATCGCCTGATGGAATGAGCATGGACGAACCCCTTTCTCGGAAGGGGTTCGTTGTTTCGGAGGCAGTAGAAATGAAGTGCGCACTCGCAATCGTGGGCTTCGCCTTGCTGGTGGTGGCTGTGCAGGTCGGCGCCGACATGGCCGCCTGGTATCGCTGGGAAAGCCAGGCCGATGGCCGGCTCGTCTGTTCGCAGGTTTCGCCGGGCGAGGGCTGGCGTCGGTTTGCCGGGCCTTTCAACAATGGCGCTTGCCGTGACAACTGAGGTTTGCCGCTAGCGGCAAGCTGGCGCCGTATTTTCGACGGTGCATCGCACGCGCAGGCGCTGGCCTGTGCTCCAGCCCCCGCATTGACGGGGCTTTACCCCTGTTTTGCAGAGTTGGTTTGAAACTTGCTTGAGTGACCGGCAAAGCAGCGGTGAACGGCAAGTGTTCGCCAGCGCAGCGGAGGATGATCTGTGGACAAGATGCTTTACGTGGCCATGACCGGTGCCAGCCAGAACGCACTGGCGCAACGGGCGCATGCCAACAACCTGGCGAACATTTCCACCAGCGGCTTTCAGCGCGACCTGGAGCAGGCGCGCTCGATGCCGGTGTTTGGTGACAGCTTTCCGGCGCGTGCCTATGCCATGACCGAACGTCCTGCCACCGATTTCAGCCCCGGTGCCATGCAGGAGACCGGCCGCGACCTGGACATCGCCATTGGTGGTGACGGCTTCATCGCCGTGCAGGCCCCGGATGGCAGCGAAGCCTACGTGCGTACCGCCAGCCTCAACATCGATGCCCTGGGCGTGCTGCGCGCGGGCAACGGCATGCCGGTGATGGGCAATGGTGGCCCGATTGCCGTGCCGCCCGAGCAGAAGGTCGAGATCGGCCAGGACGGCACCATCAGCATTCGCGCCATGGGTGAAGGCCCGCGGGTGATGGCCGAGGTCGATCGCATCAAGCTGGTCAACCCCGACGTCAAGACCCTCAACAAGGGCCTGGACGGCATGATCCACACCAAGAGCGGCCAGCCTGCCGATGCCGATGCCAACGTGCAGGTGGTGTCCGGTTTCCTGGAAGCCAGCAACGTCAACGCCGTCGAGGAAATGACCTCGGTGCTGGCGCTGTCCCGTCAATTCGAACTGCACGTCAAGATGATGACCACGGCCAAGGAAGGCGACGAAGCCATGGCTCGGGTTTTGCAAATCGGCTAATTACACAGACGTAGCGCCGTAAAACAGGCGCACGAGGAGAACAGCATGCTTCCGGCTCTTTGGGTCAGTAAAACCGGTTTGTCCGCCCAGGACACCAACCTGACTACCATTTCCAACAACCTGGCCAACGTCTCGACCACCGGCTTCAAGCGTGATCGTGCCGAGTTCCAGGACCTGCTCTACCAGATCAAGCGCCAGCCAGGTGCACAGTCGACCCAGGACAGCGAGCTGCCATCGGGTCTGCAGGTGGGTACTGGTGTGCGCATCGTCGGCACCCAGAAAAACTTCAGCACCGGCAGCCTGCAAACCACCGAGAACCCGCTGGACATGGCCATCAACGGTCGCGGCTTCTTCCAGGTACTGCAGCCAGACGGCACCGTTTCGTACAGCCGTGACGGTACCTTCCACCTGAACTCCGATGGCCAGGTGGTCACCGCCAACGGTTTCGCCCTGGAGCCTGCCGTGGTCGTGCCGCCAGACGCGCAGACCTTCACCGTGGGCCAGGACGGCACCGTATCGATCACCACCGCCGGCAACCCGGCCGCGCAGATCATCGGCAACATCCAGACCGCCGACTTCATCAACCCGGCCGGCCTGCAGGCCATGGGCAACAACCTGTTCCTGGAAACCGCCGCCAGCGGTGCGCCGCAGATCGGCACGCCGGGCCTGAACGGCTTCGGTACCACCCTGCAGCAGACCCTGGAAAACTCCAACGTCAGCACCGTGGAAGAGCTGGTCAACATGATCACCACCCAGCGTGCCTACGAGATGAACTCCAAGGTGATTTCCACTGCCGACCAGATGCTCTCGTTCGTTACCCAGAACCTGTAAGTGAAGCCCCAGGGGCGCTGATGCGGCGCCTGTTACACCGTGAGGTCAGAGTCATGAGCCGTTTGTTGTCCGTATTCGCCCTGGGTGGGGTGGTGTTGCTGGCCGGTTGCGTCGCGCCGACGCCAAAGCCCAACGACCCGTACTACGCGCCTGTGTTGCCGCGTACACCCCTGCCTGCAGCGGCCAACAACGGCTCCATCTACCAGGCCGGTTTCGAGCAGAACCTGTACAGCGACCGCAAGGCGTTCCGGGTGGGCGACATCATCACCATCACGCTCAACGAGCGTACCCAGGCGAGCAAGAACGCCAACTCGCAGATCGCCAAGAACAGCAAGGCCGAGCTTGGCCTGACCTCGCTGTTCGGTGCCGGGGTCAACACCAACAATCCGTTTGGCGACGGTGACCTGAGCCTCAGCGCCGGCTACAGCGGCGACCGCGCCACCAAGGGCGACAGCAAGGCGGCCCAGGGCAATACCCTGACCGGTTCGATCACCGTCACCGTGGCCGACGTGCTGCCCAACGGCATCATCGCGGTACGCGGCGAGAAGTGGATGACCCTCAACACCGGCGACGAGCTGGTGCGTATTGCCGGCATGGTGCGCGCCGACGACATCGCCACCGACAACACCGTGCCGTCGACCCGGGTCGCCGATGCGCGCATCACCTATTCGGGCACCGGCTCGTTTGCCGATGCCAGCCAGCCCGGTTGGCTGGACCGCTTCTTCATCAGCCCGCTTTGGCCTTTCTAGGTTCGGATGATCATGTTCAACATCAAGCAGCTGATTGCCGCGACTGTCCTGTTGTCCACCGCGTTCGGCGTACACGCCGAGCGCCTCAAGGACATCGCCAGCATTTCCGGCGTGCGTACCAACCAGTTGATCGGCTACGGCCTGGTGGTGGGGCTCAACGGCACGGGTGACCAGACTACCCAGACCCCGTTCACCCTGCAGACCTTCAACAACATGCTCTCGCAGTTCGGTATCAAGGTGCCGCCGGGCTCGGGCAACGTGCAACTGAAAAACGTCGCGGCAGTGTCGGTGCACGCCGACCTGCCGGCGTTCGCCAAGCCGGGCCAGGTGGTGGACATCACCGTGTCGTCCATCGGCAACTCCAAGAGCCTGCGCGGCGGCAGCCTGCTGATGACCCCGCTCAAGGGTATCGACGGCAACGTCTACGCCATTGCCCAGGGCAACCTGGTGGTGGGCGGCTTCGATGCCGAGGGCCGTGATGGTTCCAAGATCACCGTCAACGTGCCATCGGCCGGGCGTATTCCGGGCGGTGCATCGGTAGAGCGCTCGGTGCCGAGCGGCTTCAACCAGGGCAACAGCCTCACCCTTAACCTCAATCGCCCCGATTTCACCACCGCCAAGCGTATCGTCGACAAGGTCAACGAACTGCTCGGCCCGGGTGTGGCCCAGGCGCTGGATGGTGGCTCGGTGCGCGTCACCGCGCCCCTGGACCCGAGCCAGCGCGTCGACTACCTGTCGATCCTGGAGAATCTCGAGATCGACCCCGGCCAGGCAGTGGCCAAGGTCATCATCAACTCGCGTACCGGTACCATCGTGATCGGCCAGAACGTCAAGGTATCGCCAGCGGCGGTCACCCACGGCAGCCTGACCGTGACCATCACCGAAGACCCGATCGTCAGCCAGCCCGGCCCGTTCTCCAATGGCGAGACGGCGGTGGTGCCGCGCTCGCGGGTCAACGCCGAGCAGGAAGCCAAGCCGATGTTCAAATTCGGGCCGGGCACCACGCTCGACGAGATCGTGCGTGCGGTCAACCAGGTGGGCGCGGCCCCCGGTGACCTGATGGCGATTCTCGAAGCCCTCAAACAGGCCGGCGCGCTGCAAGCCGACCTGATCGTGATCTGAGGGGCTGGTCATGGATATGCCTAAAAGCGGCATCAGTGCCGCCGACAGTGGTGCCTACACCGACCTCAACCGCCTCAACTCGCTCAAGGTCGGTGATCGCGACAGCGACGCCAACCTGCGCAAGGTCGCCCAGGAATTCGAGTCGCTGTTCCTCAACGAGATGCTCAAGTCGATGCGCTCGGCCAGCGATGTGCTGGCCAAGGACAACCCGCTCAATACCGAAACCACCAAGCAGTACCAGCAGATGTACGACCAGCAGTTGGCGGTGAGCATGTCCCGCGAGGGCGGCGGCATCGGCCTGCAGGATGTGCTGATGCGCCAGCTGTCCAAGCAGAAGGCCACCAACGCTGCAGCGGCGGCCAGCAGCCCGTTCCCGCGGGTCGACCTGCAGCAGCGCAGCCTGTGGGCGACCAAGGTGGCCGAGCCACTGCGTGATGCAGCCAGCACCAGCCACCGCAACGACATGGCGGCGCTCAATTCGCGGCGTCTGGCATTGCCCGGCAAGCTCACCGATCGCCTGCTGGCCGGTATCGTGCCGTCGGCAGATGGCACGCCAGCCACCACCAATACCGCCGCGTTGCCGCAGCGCACCACGGCCATGACCGATGCGCTGGTCAAGGGCGACTGGGCCCCGGCCCAGACTTTTGCCGCGCCGGGCTCGATGCGTATCTACGGACGTGCCGTGGCGCAGCCGCCACTGGCCCCGGCCAAGCGCGCGTTCGATTCCAGCGACGAGTTCGTCACCACCATGCTGCCGATGGCCGAGCAGGCCGCCAAGCGTATCGGCATCGACCCGCGGTACCTGGTGGCACAGGCCGCCCTGGAAACCGGCTGGGGCAAATCGGTGATGCGCCAGGCCGATGGCAGCAGCAGCCACAACCTGTTCGGCATCAAGGCCACCGGCAACTGGAAAGGCGATCAGGCACGTGCGATCACCAGCGAGTTCCGTGACGGGCAGTTCGTCAAGGAAACCGCTGCGTTCCGTTCCTATGACTCCTACCAGGACAGCTTCCACGACCTGGTGAGCTTGTTGCAAAACAATGCTCGCTATAAAGATGCGGTAAATGCGGCCGATAAGCCTGAACAGTTTGTGCGAGAGCTGCAGAAGGCCGGGTATGCAACCGATCCGGACTACGCCAGCAAGATCTCGCAGATCGCAAAACAGATGAAGTCGTACGAGAGCTACGCAGCTGTCGCTACTACAACGAAACTATAAGGTTTGAATTATGGCGAGTTTGATCAATATCGGCTTATCCGGTGCCAGCGCTGCCCAATCGGGCATGCACACCACGGGTAACAACATCGCTAACGTCGATACCGCTGGTTACTCGCGCCAGCAGAACATTCAAAACTCCAAGAGTTCGATCCGCGAAGGCCAGGTGTTCATCGGCACCGGCACCACGCTGGCCGATGTGCGCCGCGTGTACAACAACTTCCTGGAAAACCAGCTGCGTACCACCAACTCGCTGAGCAGCGAGGCCAACGCCTTTCTCGACCAGGTCAGCCCCACCGACAAGCTGCTGTCGGACAAGGACACCGGTATCACCGGCGCCCTGCAGAGCTTCTTCACCGCCCTGCAGAGCGCTGGCGCCAAGCCGACCGAAGACGCCTCGCGCCAGTTGCTGCTGACCAGCGCCCAGGCACTGAGCAAGCGCTTCAACACCATCGCCGCGCAGCTCAACCAGCAGAACACCAACATCAACGGCAACCTGTCGTCGATGGCCACCCAGGTCAACAACCTGACGGCCACCATTGCCAACTACAACGACCAGATCTCCCGCGTGTCGTCATTGCAGGGCAGCCCCAACGACCTGCTCGACAAGCGCAACGAAGCGGTGCGCCAGCTCAGCAACCTGGTGGGCGTGGATGTGGTCGAGCGCGAGGGCAACCTCGACGTGTACCTCAAGAACGGCCAGTCGCTGGTGCTCGGCAAGACCACCAACACCCTCGAGACGGTGAACAGCCCGACCGACCCGACCCGTTCCAACCTGGTGCTCAACCGCGGCACCACCAAGATCGACATCACCAACAGCGTCAGCGGTGGCGAGATCGGCGGCCTGATCACCTACCGCAATGACGTGCTGGAACCGGCGCTCAACGAACTCGGCCGTGTGGCCCTGGTGGTGGCCGACCGGATCAACAGCCAGCTGGCGCAAGGTATCGACAAGAACGGTGACTTCGGCGCGACCCTGTTCAACGATATCAACAACGCCACCATGATGGCTCAGCGCAGCATCGCCAAGGCGGGCAACAACGCCGCCACCGGCAGCCTTAACGTCAACATCAAGGACACCGGCAAGCTGACCACCAGTGACTACCAGGTGACCTTTACCGACGACAACAACTACACCGTCACCCGGCTCCCGGGTGGCACTGCAGTGGGCTCCTACAAGCTGGACGAGACGCCACCGCCGGTGATCGACGGCTTCACCCTGGAAATGAACGGTGGCCTGCCCAGCAAGGGCGACTCGTTCAAGATCACCCCGACCCGCGGTGCTGCGGGCAGCCTCGACACCGTGCTCACCGACCCCAAGCGCATCGCGCTGGCGGCGCCGCTGACCGGCACCAGCGGTGCAGGCAACCAGGGTACCGGCATCATCGGTCAGCCCAACCTGACTTCGATGATCGACATCTACGACTCGGCCCAGCGCATCGAGCTGCAGAACGGCCTGAAGTACTCGACGCCGGTCAAGCTGGTGTTCGGTGATGAAAGCACCAACCCGCAGACCTACAAGATCCACAACGCCCAGGGCGATGAAATCGGCAGCGGTACTATCATTCCGGGCCAGGAAAACAAGCTGCAGATCAACGTGCCGATGGTCGATGCCAGCGGCAACCCGGTGGGTACGCCACAAAAGAACATCACCTTTGAAATGACCGTGGCCGGTTCGCCCAAGCAGGGCGACAACTACACGGTGGGCATGACCGGTGCCGGCTCGGCCGACAACCGCAACGGCCAGGCGGTGATCGATCTGCAGACCAAGGCCACCGTCGACGTCGGCCCCAACGGCAAGGGCATCAGCCTGACCGACGCCTACGGCAAGCTGGTGGAGAACGTCGGCGGCAAGGCGGCCCAGGCCAAGCTCGATACCGAGGCCACCGGAGCCCTGCAGAAGTCTGCGGTAGCCGCCAGCGCTTCGGTGTCCGGCGTCGACCTGGACGAAGAAACCGGCAACCTGATCAAGTTCCAGCAGTACTACACGGCCTCCTCGCAGATCATCAAGATCGCGCAGGAAATTTTCTCCACGCTGATCAACAGCCTTTAAGGAGTCGTAGATCGTGCGCATTTCCACCGCCCAGTTCTACCAGACCAGCACCTCCAACTATCAGGCTAACTTCGCCAAGGCCGTGGAGTCCCAGCAGCAGGCCAGTGACCAGTTGCGCGTACGTACCGCCGCGGACGACCCGGTCGGTGCCGCGCGCCTGCTGCAACTGGAACAGCAGAACAACCTGATCACCCAGTACAGTGGCAACATCTCCAGTGCACGCTCCAGCCTGGGCACCTCCGAGGCCACCCTCAACAGCATCACCAATGTGCTGTCGCGGGTGAAGGAGCTGGCGATCGGCGCCGGCAGCGGCAACATGACCGACAACGATCGCAAGGCCAACGAGCAGGAGTTGTCGCAGCTCGAAGAGCAACTGTTCAGTCTGATGAACAGCCGCGACGAGAACGGCAAGTACATCTTCTCGGGTTCGCGTGGTGACACGCAGCCGTTCGAACGCAATGCCGATGGCACCTACTCGTACAAGGGCGACCAGAGCACCACCAACCTGCAGGTTGGTGACATGCTCAGCGTGGCCACCAACGAGACCGGCTACGACGTGTTCCAGAAGGCGCTAAACACCAGCCGCAGCCAGACCACCATGACCGCGCCTGCCAACCCGGCCGACGTGCGTGTCAACCTGTCCAATGGCCAGGTCTCCGGCAGCTCGACCTACAACGACCTGTTCCGCAGCGGCGAGCCGTACAAGATCGAGTTCGTCAGCGCCACCGAATTCAAGATCACCGACGTCAACAACGTCGACCGTACCCTGGAAGCCACCAATGGCGGGGTCTTCAACCCGAAGGGCGGCAACACCACCATCAATTTCCGCGGCGTCGACATCCGCATGGAAGTCGGCCTGCAGGGCGACGAATTGACCGACCCCACCGCCGCTGACGACGCGGTGCGCGGGCACGAGTTCACCCTCGCTTCCAAGCCCGACGAAATCACCGGCACCCGCAGCCCCGGCAACGTGTCGCCCGACGGCCAGCTCAGCGGCCTGTCGATTGCGGACAAGGCAAAATACGACGCTGCGTTCCCCGGTGGCGGTGCGATCGTCAAGTTCACCAGCGACACCACGTTCGATGTCTATGCGCAGCCGATGACTGCCGACAGCCGTCCTGTGGGCAGCGGTGATACCACCGTCAGCCCGACCCGTGTGGCCGGCGTCGACTTCACCTTCACTGGTACTCCGAAAGATGGCGACCAGTACTCGGTGCAGGTCAACAACCACCAGAACCAGAACGTGCTCGACACCATCCATCAGTTGCGTACCGCGCTGCTGACACCTGTCGACAACGATCCGACAGCCCGCCGCAACTTCCTCGCGTCGATGGACTCGGCTATCTCCAACCTGGCCAGCGCAGCGGACAAGATCGCCGAATCCATCAGCTCCATCGGTGGACGCGGTGCGGCACTGGATGTGCAGGCAGAAACCAACGAAGCCTTGCAGTCGGCCAACACCATCACGCAGAACTCGATCCGCAACGCCGACCCTGCCGAGACGATGATCCGTCTCACGCTTCAGCAGAACATGCTGCAAGCCTCGCAACTGGCCTTCAGCAAGCTGGCCGCGCTCGGGCTGTTCAACCGGCTCTGATTGACCCTTTTCTGCAGTACCCACCCGGGGGCGCTCAGTCGCCCCCGGGGTTTTCTCCAGGTCTATCTCAATGAACGAACTGCCGCTCGTCAGCATCGCCATCCCCGCGTTCAACCCCGAATTTTTCAGCCGCGCCCTGCACAGTGCCATTACCCAGCGTTATGCCAATGTGGAAGTGGTCGTGTGCGACGACAGCCAGGGTGACGAGATCAAGGCGATTTTCGACCTGTGGGCAGGCCAGGCCACGTGCGCGCTGCGGTATGTGCGCAACCCGTCGACGCTGGGCTTTTCGCGCAATGTGCTGATGTGCCTGGAGCAGGCGCAGGGTGAATTCATCAAGTTTCTCTGCGATGACGACTGGCTGGTGAGTGACTGCATCGCTCAGTCGGTGCAGGTGATGCTCGACTGCCCGGATGTGAATGTGCTGGTTCACCATCGGCTGATCTGCGCGGCGGACGAGACGCTGCTGCCCATGCGCCCGGCCAACTGCATGATTTCCCCCAGCAGTGCGGTGATCAACGGCGGCGATTTGCTGGAAGCGCTGGAGAGCAGCCTGCCGAACCTGTTCGGTGGCATCAGCCATGCCCTGGTGCGCCGCGCCCAGGTTCAGGCATTGCTGCCGCAACTGGTGCAGGACGGCGAGGGCTTTCGCGCGCGTCTGGTCGAGGCACTGTTCATCTGCCTGCTGCGCCATGGCCATCTGGCTTACCTGAACACCATGCTCAGCCTGGAGCGCGTTCACCCCGGGCGCTTGAGCCATCACCCCAGCATGACCCTGGCTTTCGCTACCGAAAGCGAGTGGTTGCGCCAGATGCTCGCCTCGCGCACCAGTGAACCGGCGCCGGCCAGCGGTTGGGTGCGGCACATACCACTGGAGCTCTACACCGCCGGCGCTGACAAGGCCTGGGAAGAGTTCGAGCTGACGCGCCTGTATGCGCGCCAGGTCGCCAGTTTTCAGCAACAGGTCGGCACCAGCAGCCTGAGCTTCACCGAGCTGTACGGCGAGTGGCTGGGGTGTCGGGTATTGTCGGCGGCGCAGCTTGACCTGCTGCCCAAGCGCATTGCGCAATGGCCGCGTCGCCCGCGCATCGACGTGCTGGTGCTCGCTGCCCAAGACGATGGCGTGGCACTCAAGGCCACGCTGGACAGCCTGGAGCAACAGTCCTATGCCGCTGCGGCCATTTGCGTGCTGGGCCCGGCAGCGCTGCAACCGTTGAACCCCAAGTTCGTGCAGGTGCACGCCCAGGGCCACGCCATCGAGCAGCTCAATGACTGCGTGACCCGCGATGGGGCGGGTGACTGGGTATTCCTGCTGCGTGCAGGCGACTGCCTGCACCCGCATGCGTTGGTCATCATGGCCGAGCGCATGGCACTGCAACCCGACTGCGCGTGCCTGTACACCGATGAAGGCACCCACGACAACCTGCAGCCCAGCCAGCCGATCTTCAAGCCGGACTTCAACCTGGACCTGATGCGCAGTGTTCCCTACGTAGGCAGGCTGCTGGCCTTCGATACCGCCCGGGTGCGTGAGCAGGGCGGTTTCGACCCGCAGTTCGAGTCGCTGGCCCCCCACGACATGCTCTGGAAACTGGTCGAGAGTCAAGGGCTGGGCGCGGTGGGGCATGTCGCCGAGCTGCTGGTGCAATGTCGCTACGGCTATGAGGCCTGGCAGCGGGAAGCAGCCTGTGCCGTACAGGCACCCAGGGTGCTGCGTGCGCATCTGGCACGCCTGGGCGTCGAGGCCGAGGTGGTCAGCGCCGAAGGCTCGATGTTTGCCCACGTGCAGTATCGACATTCCGATACGCCGGCGGTGTCGATCATCGTTGCCGCAGGCGATGACGTAAAGGCACTGACGCGCTGCGTCGAATCGATTTTCGAGCACACCGCCTACCGCAACTACGAGATCCTGATTGCTGTCAGTGGTCGTGAGTCGATGCCAGTACAAGGCTGGCTGGCTGCAATGCAGGGGCTTGGCAGCGAGCAGTTGCGCATTGTGCCGGTAGCCTCGGCGAATGGCCCGGCGCTTTACAACCAGGCCAGCCTGCAGGCGCGTGGCAGCTACCTGCTGTTGCTCGATTCGGACTGCGTGTTTTTCGACGCGCAATGGCTTGATGAACTGGTAGGTCAGGCCCAGCGTCCAGAGGTCGGCATCGTCGGGCCAAAATTGTGCAACCAGACTGGCAACGTGACCGGAGCAGGCCTGGTGCTGGGGCTGCACGGCCTTGCCAGCAGTCCGTTTTTCGGCCAGCCTGCAGACGCCAATGGCTACATGAATCGGTTGGCCTGCGTGCAGAACTACAGCGCCGTGAGTGGCGTCTGCCTGATGGTACGTCGCGAGCTGTTCGACCAGCTTGGCGGTCTGGACGGCGAAACCTTCTCGACCGGCTTGAGTGATGCCGACCTTTGCTTGCGTATGCGCGACCATGGCTATCTGATCGTCTGGACTCCCTTTGCGGTGGTTGCCAAGGTCACTTCGCAGACGGTGGCCCTGGACGAGCAGCACAAGGACAGCTTCTACGAGCGCTGGCTGCCGCGCGTGGCCAATGACCCGGCGTACAACCACAACCTCAGCTTGCGCATGGCCAGTTTCAACCTGGAGCCGGGCCTGCGCGAGGGATGGGTGCCGTTCATCCAGCCGGTGCTGCCTTTTGTCATGGCCTTGCCAATCAACACCACTGCGGTCGGACACTATCGCGTCAGCCAGCCGTTCAAGGAGCTGGAACGGGCCGGCTGGATACAGGGACAGTTGAACTATGTGCTGCCGAGCATGGTGGAGCTTGAGCGTTGCAAGCCGGATGTGATCATCCTGCAGTGCCGCTATACCACCGGCTCGCTTGAGGAGATGGCGCGCATCCAGCGACTTTCTTCGGCTCGGCGGATCTACGAGATCGATGACTACATCATCGATGTGCCCGAGAAGAATGAACACCGGCGCAACATGCCCGGCAACATGCGCGAAATGGTCAGCCGCGGTATCGCCCTGTGTGATCGGGTGGTGGTCTCCACCGAGCCACTGGCCGACGCGCTGTCGAGCATGCACCGGGATATTCGCGTGGTCCCCAACATGCTCTCGCGCTCGTTGTGGGGCGGCCTGAAGGGGCGCCGCCAGACGTCGGCGCGTCCGCGTGTCGGCTGGGCGGGCGGTACCAGTCACCGCGGCGACCTCGAACTGCTGGCCGAGGTGGTCAAGACCTTGGCCAATGAGGTCGACTGGGTGTTCTTCGGCATGTGCCCGCAGCTGCTGCGTCCCTACATCAAGGAGTTTCATGCCGGCGTGCCGCTGCACCTGTACCCGCAGAAGCTGGCGGGCCTGAACCTCGATCTGGCGCTGGCGCCGCTCGAGCAGAATCTGTTCAACGACTGCAAGAGCAACCTGCGCCTGCTGGAATACGGTGCTTGCGGTTTCCCGGTGATCTGCACCGAGACCAAGGCCTACGGTGGTTACCTGCCCTGTACGCGGGTCGCCAGTAACACCACCGAGCAGTGGCTGGACGCGATCCGCATGCACCTGGCAGATCCGCAGGCCAGTTATCGCCAGGGCGATGCGCTACGCGAAGCGGTACTGCGTGACTACGTACTCAATACACACAATCTGCAGCAATGGGCCAACGGCTGGTTGGCCGATTGACCTCCACCGGCCGGCAAGTCGCCTGGCCGGGCATCCAACAACAGAGGTAGGTGCTTTATGACTGACAACGCAACCGGGTTGGGCAAAGACGTTACGGTCGTGCTGCTGGGGCATGAAGAGCAGGGCTATCGCGAGCGCGCACTGCATTACTACAAGACGCAGGGTCTCGCCTGTGCAGTGGTCGAGCACGCCTCGTCGAACCTGACTGGCGATGCCTGCACCCAGGGGCTGCAGGTGCTGCTTTCGCAGCTTGCAACGCCGTTCGTGAGCCTGGCGCTGGATACCGACTTTGTCCGTGTTCAGGCCCTGGAGGCTGCGGCAGAGCATCTTCATGCGCACCCGCAGTGCCAGTTGGCCCAGGGCTACGTGCTGGGCTACGCCCCCGGCAGCAAGCAGGTGGCCTACCACAAGATTGGCGATGCACTTGATGCCGCCGTTGGCGAAAACGCACGTGTTGCCATCGAGCAGTATGCCGCCAGCGGACAGTCGGCCTGGCGTGCGCTCGTGCGAGTACCGACGCTGCAGGCTGTGCTGTCGAGCTTGCCCGCCGGGCTCGATTTCGATACTTGGCTGGTGGTGGTGTCGTACTCGATGCTCGGCCAGGGCGCGCTCAAGCGGCTGGACCAGACCGATGCGCTGGTGCAGTACGCCGACAGCCGGCTGAGCCAGGTCGAACGCGAAGAGCAGCGAGTGCGTGCGGTGCGCGTGCTGCGCCAGTGGGACGCCGACCACCTTCGGCTATGCGCCGACGATGAGGGCTTCACCGTCATCGACCGGTTCGTTGGTGCCACCCAGGGTGGTGTTGCTACCGATCTGCTGTTCACCTCCACCTGGAGCGGCATGAATGCAGCGCCCGAGCGCAGGTTCGAGCCGCGCCAGTTTGTCGCGCTGCCTTACTACAATGCGCCGTTGTTCGAGGTACTGACCGGTCTGGAATTCCTGTTGCACGCCTGGCCGGTCGGACAGGCCCATCGGCAGGCGGTCGAGGGTACCTGGGTGAGCCAGTTCGAGCTGTTGCGCGAGCACCCCAACGACACCGTCGATACCCTGAGGGCACGCTACTGGCAAGCGTTGGACCTGGGGGTGTTCACCCCCGAGGTTTGCCGCCGTCTGCTTGCGACCCTGGTGGATGAGGACGTCCAGGCCGATGCCCGCGAGCTGCAGGCATGGCTGGAACGCCTGGATGGTCTGCCGGGCATCGACCCGGCCGCGTGGCTCAGGGCCACCGCCTCGGGCCTGGTGCAGGAGTCGATTGCCGCTGCCACGCCGGACGCCGCCACCCAGCAGCGCATCGTCGCCCACCTGAGCAAGCAGCGTGCTGCACAGATCGCCTTCGTGGTTGTCGACCTGGAAGACGACAACGGCGCACTGCAGAACACCTTCGACAGCCTGTTGGCCAGTGGCCTGCGCGACTTCAAGCTGGTCGTGCTCAAGGCCGGCAAGCCGCCTGTGGTGACCACGCCACGCGATACCCTGCATTTCATCCAGGTGACGCCGGGCAATTTCGTCTCCCACCTGAACCAGGTGGCGCGTCAGGTACCAAGCGAATGGCTGTTGCTGCTGCAGGCCGGCGACCTGCTGACCGTGGGCGGCTTGCTGCGCCTGCAGGTGGAGCTGGCGTCAGCCCCGGGCTGCCTGGCCATCTGCGCCAACGAAGTGCAGCGCGACTCCGACGGGCGTCTGGTCAGCGTGGTGCGCCAGGGTGGCAACCTGGACCTGCTGCGCAGCCGTCCCGACCTGATGTCGCAGCACTGGCTGGTACGTCGCGAGGCAGTGGTCGAGCTGGGCGGCTACAGCGAAACCTACCCGCAGGCGGTGGAGTTCGACCTGCTGCTGCGTCTGGTCGAGCACAACGGCCTGAACTGCCTGGCACACATGGACGAATACCTGGTGATCGGTCGGGGCGGGCGTGAGGGCATGGCCCAGGACGCGCTGTCCACGCTCAACCGTCACCTGGCGGCGCTGGGCTACCGTGGCCAGGTCAATGACGCAGGTGAGGGGCAGTTGCAGATCGACTTCCGCCATCAGTCCACGCCGCTGGTGAGCATCCTGATCGCGGCCGACGATGACCTCGAGCAGCTCAAGGCCTGCGTGGTCAGTGTGCTGCAGCGTACCCGCTACCCGCGCTACGAAGTGCTGGTGGCCTGCCGCGACACCCTGGCAGACCTCACGGTCGCTGCGCTGCAAGGGTTTGGCGGGCGGGTCAAGCTGCTGGCCGGCGAACACGTGCAGTCAGCCTCGCAGCTCATCAACCTGGCTGCCGTCAACGCCAGTGGCGAGTACCTGGTGCTGCTCTCCAGCCGTTGCCAGGTGGTGACGCCGGCCTGGATCGAAGCCCTGCTCAACCAGGCCCAGCGCCCTGAAGTGGGCGTGGTGGGTGCGCGTCTGGTGGACCGCGAAGCCGCCATCAGCCATGCCGGTTACGAACTGCTTGCCGGCGCCCAGGTGCAGTCGCCCTGGCTTGGGGTGTCGACGCGCGACAGCAAGGCGTCGCTGTGGTCGGGCGTGGTCCGCAGTTGTGCGGCGGTGTCGGCTGACTGCCTGATGGTACGCAAGGCACTGTTCGAGCAGTGCGATGGCCTGTCTGCCGAGGGCGGTGCCGACATCGAGCTGTGCCTGAAGGCAGCCGATGCCGGCCTGCTGGTGATCTGGGCGCCACAGGCGCAGTTGCTCAGCGACCAGGTGCCGATGCCGGATGCCCAGGCCTGCCAGGCGCTGGAAGGCCGTTGGCCGGCTGCGTTCAGCAGCCGGGTGATCATCGACGGCCGGTTTGGTGTCGATGTGTCGCGCTCGGTCGCTGCCGGTGGTTCGCCGGTGCTGGAGTGGCTCGCCGACCTGGGCTGATGGCGCGGGTTTTGCAAAAGCCGGGTTTCGTGCCCGGCTTTTTTGTGCCCGACCCGCTCAGGCATGAGCGCCGCGTCAGGATCATGCCGGGGTACGGCAGTTTATTGACAGCCATCGCAGGGCGGGCGGGCTTTTCAAGCCGCAGGTGCGCCATTGTGATCGCCTGAAAAACCTACACAGATCGTACCGGCCCCAGGGCCGTGCGATGGAGGCGTTACCGTGAGCAAACAGGTTATCCCTTTCAACAAGCCGTTCGTGGTTGGCAAAGAGCTGTTCTACATTGCCCAGGCGGTCATGAACGGCTCCATTGCGGGGGACGGCGAATTCACCACGCTGTGTCAGGGCTGGCTGGAAAACAACCTGGGCTGTGAAAAGGCGCTGCTGACCCATTCGTGCACCGCTGCGCTGGAAATGGCCGCGATCCTGGCCGACGTCGGGCCGGGCGACGAAGTCATCATGCCGTCCTTCACCTTCGTCTCCACGGCCAATGCCTTCGTGCTACGCGGCGCGGTACCGGTGTTCGTGGACATTCGCGACGACACCCTGAACCTGGACGAGCGCCTGGTCGAGGCGGCCATCACCGACAAGACCAAGGCCGTGGTGGCGGTGCACTACGCCGGGCAGCCGTGCGACATGGATGCCTTGGCGCAGATCTGCGAAAAGCATGGCCTGTTCCTGATCGAGGATGCCGCCCAGGCGATCCTGGCCCGGGACCGCAAGCGCGCCCTGGGCACCATCGGGCACCTGGGCTGCCTGAGCTTTCACGAAACCAAGAACGTCATCAGCGGCGAGGGCGGTGCCCTGCTGATCAACGATCCGCGGCTGGTCGAGCGGGCCGAGATCATCTGGCAGAAGGGCACCAACCGCAAGGCCTTCAGCCGCGGCGAAGTGAGCAAGTACACCTGGGTGGATGTCGGCTCGTCGTTCCTGCCCAGCGAGCTGACGGCCGCATTTTTGTACGCGCAGCTCGAGCATGGCGAGCGCATCAACAAGCACCGTCGGACCCTGTACGAGAAGTATTTCAGCCTGCTGCGACCACTGGCCGCCGATGGTCTGTTCCAGCTGCCGCGTACCCTGGACGACAAGCCGGCCAACGCGCACATTTTCTACCTGCTGATGCGCAGTGTCGAAGAGCGCACGGCGTTGATCGCGTTTCTGCGCGAGCATGGGGTGAATGCGGTGTTCCACTATGTGCCATTGCATGACTCGCCAGCCGGCCTGCGTTATGCGCGCAGCAGCGGCCAGTTGCCGATCACCACGGATGTCTCGCAGCGCCTGTTGCGCCTGCCGTTGTTTTCCGACATGCGTAGCCGCCAGGTGGCGCATGTGTGTGCGTGCATCGCGCGCTTTTTCCAGGACAAGCCTTCGAGCGCCTCGCGCTGACAGCAGCACGCCCCTAATCAGAGATTGGAGTTTCACCATGTCGCATGCCTCGCAGGTCGACGCGCAGGTCCTTGAGCAGGCGTTGTTTCGACACACCCTGATGTTCGCCAAACCCGAACACCCTTACTACATCATGGCGCCCGACTACCGGGACACCTCCTCGGGCATCGTGTCGCTGCACTACCTGTGTCACGTGCTCAACCTGAACGGGCGCGAGGCGTACCTGTGCGGGCCCAAGGTGGTCAACCCCAACCTGAAGACGCCGCTGCTCGACGCCGCCACCGAGCAGCGGCATCAGCAACAGGGCAAGGTGGCCATCGCCGTGTATCCGGAGGTGGTGGTCGGCAACCCGCTGGGGCGCAGGGTGGTCTCGCGCTTTTTGCTGAACTTCGAAGGGCTGATCAACGGCAAGTCGATGGAGGCCGCGCCCACCGACCTGCTGTTCTACTACGGCCCGGCGCTGGCTGAAAAACGCGGCCACGCCAACCCCGACCTGCTGGGCCTGCCGGTGCTCGACATCGACCTGTTCAAGGCGCCGCCGGCGGGCACGCCACGCAGGGGTTGCTATCTGTATCAGAACCGTCATCCCCTGGAGCAGATCGACTACTCGCTGTTGCCCGAGGGTATCCAGCTGCTGCGCATCGCCAATGCGCTGCCGCTTCATGAACTGGCCCAGGTGCTGCGCTCGGCCGAGGTGATGTACAGCTACGAATGGTCGATGACCTGCGTGATCGCCGTGCTGTGTGGCTGCCCGGTGATCTTCATGCCCGGTAGTGGTGTCGACCAGGCGTTTCTCGAAACCGGCTTCCTTGGCAGCGCCGGCTTTGCCCTGCTTGACCAGCCGGACGCGCTGGCCACCGCCAGGGCAGGGGTGGAGGGGGCATTGCAGCGCTACGTGCTGGCAACGCTGCCGTTCTGGCAGCAGCTGGATACGTTCATTGCCAAGACCCAGGCCGCGGCCGCGCTCGAAGCGGCGGACCTGAACCTTGGCGTGCTGCCCTGGTTGCGCGAGCGCCACCCTGATGCCCAGCAGCTGCGCCTGATCAACGAGCGCCTCGACAGCCAGCCGATGCCGGTCATCGGTGTGCTTGTGCTGGATGACGGTGATGATCGCCAGCGCCTGGCCGCCACCCTGGCCAGCCTGGGTACGCAGCGCTGCCTGTACCCGCACCTTGAGGTCAGCGTGCTCGGCAACCAGTCGTTGGCCGACCCGCAGGTGCGGCATGTGCCCTGTACCCGCGAGCGGCAAGCTGAAGCCATCAATGCTGCGCTGCAGCACAGCCGGTGCGACTGGTTCCTGATCGTGGAGGCGGGCGTCGAATTCACGGCCTCGGGCCTGCTGATCGCGGCACTCGAGCTTGTCGGTGCCGAGGCCGGTTGCCTGGCGTACATGGCGGATGAAGCGATGCGCGCGACCAATGGCAGCACCGACATCGCACTGCGACCGGATTTCAACCTCGACCTGCTGCTGAGTTTCCCGGCGAGCCTGTCCCGGCACTGGTTGTACCAGCGCCAGGCCTTGTTGCAACGGGGCGGCTTCGCCCTCGACTGCGCTCGGGCCTTCGAGCTGGAGTACCAGCTGCGCCTGGTCGAACAGCAGGGCCTGGGCTGCGTGGGGCATGTCGCCGAGCCGTTGCTGATCGGCGAGGCCCTGCCGTTGCGTGATTGCGCCCACGAGCGCGCGGTGCTGGAACGCCACCTGCAGGCCCGCGGTTACACGCAGGGGCAGGTCGCGGTGCTGGCGTCGTCGCCGGGCCGTTATCGTCTCGATTACGGGCATGCCCAGGCCGCCTCGGTGAGTATCCTGATCGCCCTGGAAGGCAGCGTCGGCCACTTCCAGCGCTGCATCGAAACCTTGCTGGAGAACACGGCGCTGGCTGGCGGCTTCGAAGTGCTGTTGCTGGCGCCGTCTGCCCTGGACGAAGCTGCCGGTGAATGGCTGGCGATGGTCGAGCAGATCGGCGGTGAGCAGATTCAGGTCCTGCACTATGCTGCCGGCCAGTCGCGGGTTGCCATGTGCAATCACGCGGCGCAGCAGGCCCGTGGCGATTTCCTGCTGTGGCTGGATGCGCGTGCGGGGATCCTCGCGCGCGACTGGCTGCAGCAATTGCTCAATCACGCCCAGCGGCCCGAGGTGGGCGCGGTGGGGGCCAAGCTGCTGGCGGCCGACGGCAAGGTCCGGCATGCCGGCCTGGTGCTGGGGCTCACCGGGCTGGTGGGCTCGGCATTCGACGGGGTCGATCATCAGCAGGCCGGTTACATGGGGCGGCTGCAGGTCGATCAGGGCTGTTCGGCGCTCAGTGGCGAATGCCTGATGCTGCGCCGGGCGCTGTTCCTCGAGGCCGGCGGCTTTGCCGAAGATCCGCTGCTGGCCCGCTGGGTGGATGTCGACCTGTGCCTGAGGCTGCAGGAGGCCGGTTACCTGAACGTCTGGACGCCCCATGTGCAATTGCTGATGGACGCTTGCGAGCGCGACGCGGCGACCACGGAGCAGGAGGACGCTCTGCTGGCCCGTTGGCTGCCACGCCTGGCCCGCGATCCGGCATACAACGCCAACCTGTCGTTGCAGGTGCCGGGTGGCTTTGTCCGGGCGAGCAACTCGCTGGTGTGGAACCCGCTGAAAAGCTGGCACCCGCTGCCCATGTTGCTGGCTCACCCGGCCGACCTGCAGGGCGCCGGCCAGCAGCGCATCGTCGAGCCGTTCAAGGCGCTGCGCGAGGCGGGGTGGGTGGACGGGCTGGTCACGCCGCACCTGCTGTCTGCCGTGGAGCTGGAGCGCTACGCACCGGACACCGTGCTGCTGCAGCGCCCGCTCGATGACGCGCAACTTCTGGCCATGCGGCGCCTGCGGGCGTTCTCGCGGGCGTTCAAGGTGCTCGACGTGGACGGCTACCTGCCGCAGATGCGCTTGCAGGGCGCGCATGCCGGGTTTGGCGCCGACGAAATCAGCCAGCGCTTGCAGAGCGCGGTGATCCTCGCCGATCGCATCATCGTGCCTGCGCCCGCGCTGGCCGAGGTGCTGGCAGGCCAGCACGACGATATTCGTGTGCTGGAGGCCAGCTTGCCGGGCCGATGGTGGCGCAATCTCCAGGGCAAGCGTGGCATGGGCAGCAAGCCCCGTGTCGGCTGGGCCGGGGCGGTGGATGCCGACCTGCTGGTCGATGTGGTCAGGACGCTGGCCGCGGAGGTGGAGTGGGTGGCGCTGGGCGACTGCCCCGAGGCCCTGCGCCCCTACATGAAGGAGGTGCACGCCGCCGTCGCCCCCGAACGGCAGGCCGCAGCGCTGGCCGCGCTCAACCTGGACCTGGCGCTGGCGCCCATGGCCCAGAGCCTGCTCAATGCCTGCTCGGGCAACCCGGGGTTGCTGGAGTACGCCGCCTGTGGCTACCCGATCATCTGCAGCAAGGTGCCGGGCTTTGCCGGTGTCGATGTGCTGCCGCTGACCCGCGTGGCCAACACCACGGCCGACTGGCTGGCCGCGATCCGTCTGCACTTGGGCGACCCGCAGGCCTCCGCCAGCCTGGGCGAGGTGCTGCAGGCCAGCGTGCGGCGCGACTGGCTGCTCGAGGGCGAGCGCCTGGCGCTGTGGCGCGCGGCCTGGCTGGCGGGCTGAGCGGTTTTGCAGGGCGGTCGGGCCTTCCCGACCTGGCCGTCCTCACGTGACCGTGAAGTGCTGTGCACAAGCATTGCCCTGGTTCGCGTACAATGCCGTGACTTGGCAGTCGAAACGTGCATCTCTAAGCTAATGAATCAGCGGGCGGTGCAGGTGGCCTGGAGCGGCGCTGCGTGAGATCCCTTGCCTGCAGGGGAGTGAGGCCCGTGAAAATCCGCATATCTATCGGGAAGCCACAATGATTGGCATCAAAAGTATCGCGAGTTACGTACCTGTCGAGGGTCTGAACAATTACGCCCAGGGTGCGAAATTCGGCAAGGATCAGGACTTCATTCTGGGCAAGATCGGTTCGACCTTTCTGCCGCGCAAGGAGGCAGGTCAGGAGACCTCGGACTTGTGTGTAGAGGCCGCCAAGGTCCTGTTCGCTGCCAATCCTTCGTTGTCCCCGGAGTCGATCGATGTGCTCATCGTGGTCACCCAGAACGGCGACGCCGAAGGGTTGCCGCACACTGCCGCGATCGTCCAGCACAAGCTTGGCTTGCCCACCCATGTGGCGGCCTTCGACATTTCCCTGGGCTGTTCCGGTTACGTCTACGGCCTTTATGCCATCAAGGGCTTCATGGAGGCGGCGGGGCTGAAGAACGGCCTGCTGATCACCGCCGATCCCTATTCCAAGATCGTCGATCCGGAAGATCGCAACACCACCATGCTGTTCGGTGATGCTGCCACGGTCACCTGGATGGGCGAGGACGCGGCCTGGCAACTGGGCAAATCGAGCTTTGGCACCGACGGTGGCGGCGCAGAGCACCTGAAGATGAATGACGGGGTGTTCTTCATGAACGGTCGCCAGGTGTTCAACTTCGCGTTGCTCAAGGTGCCTGCGCACCTGCGTCAGTTGCTCGAGGCGAGCAACCTGGGGGCCAACGACATCGACCTGTTCTGCATTCACCAGGGCAGTGCGGCAATCGTCGATGCCGTGGCGCGCCGCTTCGAGGAAGACAAGCCCGAAACCATCGAGAAATTCGTCAAGGACATGGTCGAGACCGGCAACACGGTGTCCTCGAGCATTCCGTTGCTGCTGGAAAAGCACGTGCTGGGCACCCAGCACAGGCGTGTGGCCTTGAGCGGTTTTGGCGTGGGCCTGTCGTGGGGCTCGGCAATCATCGAGCGTCGGGACTGAACCGACCTCCCGCCTACAGAAGCGCTGCCTTGAAGGTGGCGCTTTTTTTGTCTTGGCGGTATGCCACAACCAAGGCTGTGCCGCAGGGGCCATAAAGCTGGCGTCAAACCCTTGATTTCATTGGAGTGGCAGGGTGCCAGTAAAAATTTTCAAAAAACCCCTAAAGCAACCTGCGCAGACGACGATAACTATTACGAAGGTTCTCTAGGCCACACCCGGCGCTTGCCAGGGCCGGAAGCCGCAATACCCACAAACGAGGAATTCGTCATGGCATTAACCGTAAACACCAACGTCACGTCGCTGAACGTTCAGAAAAACCTGAACCGCGCTTCCGACGCCCTGAGCACCTCGATGACTCGCCTGTCTTCCGGCCTGAAAATCAACAGCGCCAAAGACGACGCCGCTGGCCTGCAGATCGCTACCCGTATGACCTCGCAGATCCGCGGTCAGACCATGGCAATCAAAAACGCCAACGACGGTATCTCGATCGCCCAGACCGCTGAAGGCGCGATGCAAGAGCAGGTCAACATCCTGCAGCGTATGCGTGAACTGGCTCTGCAAGCACGTAACGACTCGAACGACACCGACAACCGTGACTCGCTGAACTCCGAGTTCGCTCAGATGCGTGACGAGCTGACCCGTATCGCTCAGTCCACCCAGCTGAACGGCAAGAACCTGCTGGACGGTTCCGCCAGCACCATGACCTTCCAGGTCGGTTCGGAAACCGGTGGCATCAACCAGATCAGCATCGACCTGACCGGCAAATACCTGGCCAGCGACCTGGGCATCACCACTGCCATCACCATCGCCGGTAGCGACAGCGCCACTGCCGAGACCAACTTCTCGGCTGCAATGGACGCGATCGATGCCGCGGTCAAGACCATCGGTGAAGGCCGTGCTGCACTGGGTGCCGTTCAGAACCGTCTGACCAGCACCATCAACAACCTGCAGAACATCAACGAAAACGCCGACGCTGCCCGTGGTCGTGTACAAGATACCGACTTCGCTGCCGAGACCGCTCAGCTGACCAAGCAGCAGACTCTGCAACAAGCTTCGACTTCGGTTCTGGCCCAGGCCAACCAACTGCCATCCGCCGTACTGAAACTGCTTCAGTAATCGCCTGATGGTTATCGGCGGGGGAGTGCACCTGTGGCGCTCCCCCGCCTTTTGCATTGAGAGGTGGTTGGCATGGATATGAGCGTCAAGCTGAACCTGTCCTACCAGGCTGCGAAGCCTGTGGAGCAGCCCACCGAGCGCCCTGCGGTCAAGCCCGTGGAGGCTGTCGAATCCATCAAGCCAGCGAAGGAAAGCGCCGACAGCGGCCTGACCGAAGCTGAGAAGGTCAAGAACGCGCTCAAGGACATCGAGAAGTTTCTCGCCTCGTCGCGTCGCAATCTCGAATTTTCCACGGATGAAGAATCCGGCCGAATTGTAGTTAAAGTCATCGCCAGTGAAACCGGTGAGCTGATCCGCCAACTTCCTTCGGAAGAGGCGTTGAGAATTGCCCACAGTCTGAGCGATGTTAACAGCCTGCTGTTCAACGCCAAGGTCTGATGCTGGCGTCCGAGCAGCACGTTCGCTAGCCTTGATCGGCTAGGGGCGGCGCGCAACCAAGAGGGAATAGCAATGGCGAGTTCAATTTTACCGGGCACCGGTCTGGGTTCTGGGGTCGATATCAACAAGATCGTCAGCACGCTGGTGGCGTCTGAAACCGATCCGAAAGCCAACCAGATCAAACGCCAGACTGCCAACAACTCGGCCATGCTTTCTGGTGTCGCATCGCTCAAGAGCGCGCTGTCTGTCTATCAGGCGGCGATGAAGAAGCTCAATGATCCCCTCGCGCCGTCGTTCAATGCCTATGCGGCAACGTCCAGCAACGACGCCGCGATCAAGGCAACCTCCAACAATACCGCGGTGCCTGGTACCTACACGATCCGTGTCGACAACCTGGCCACCTCGTCCAAGGTGGCCAGCCAGAACTTCGACACCGGTGCCACCACGCCGATTCCCGAAGGTGACCTGCTGATTACCCAGGATGGTGTCACCCACACCGTCAAGGTCGGCCCTGGTGCAACCTTGCAGTCCGTGCGCGACACCATCAACTCGTCGCTGTCCGAGAAAGGCATCACTGCCAACCTGGTCAATGGTGCAGACGGTTCGCGCCTGGTGTTCAGTTCGACCAAGACCGGTGAGGGTACGGACATTTCCGTCGACGGCACCATCGACGCGCTCAAGATCGCGCCGGGCGAGAAGATGGTTGGTGACGGTGCCGGCTACATCGGTGAGCCGGCCAAGGACGCAAAACTGTACGTCGACGGCCTGCCGGTCACGAGCAAGAGCAATACCGTCACCGGTGCCATCAGTGGCATCAGCCTGGACCTGCTTCAGGCAACCGGCCCCGACGACAGCAAGGCTGTACAGGTTACGGTGGGCGAGAACACCGATGGCCTGAAAAAATCGGTGCAGGCCTATGTCGATGCCTATAACACCCTGATCAAGGCGGTCACCAACCTGACCTCCGTGAGCAAGGATGCCGATGGCAACACGGTGCTGGGCCCGTTGACCAACGACCCGACCACCCGTTCTCTGCTGAGCGACCTGCGCAGCCAATTGGCGACCGAGTCGGACGGTACCCGCCTGACCACCCTCAGCCAGCTGGGCATCAACACCCAGAAGGACGGTACCCTCGAGTTCAACTCCGTCAAGTACGACGCGGCGATGAAGGACAAGAAGCTCGGTGCCGACGTGCAGGAGCTTTTCACCGGCAAGAATGGCGTGTTCGCGCACATGAACAAGGCGATCGAACCGTACCTGCAGACCGGTGGCATTCTCGACTCGCGCAAGAACGGCCTGGACAGGCTGCAGAAAGACCTCGAGAACCAGCAGGAGGCGCTGGATCGGCGCATTGCGTCGCTGACCGAGTCGCTGACCAAACGCTACGTGGCCATGGATACCCTGGTCGGCAAGCTCGAGGCGCAGCGCAAGAACATTGCCTCGATGTTCGCCTCGATCGAAGCGCAGCAGAAGAACTCCTGATAGCAGGGGCCGCAAAAAAGCCCGGCAGCACCCCTTCGGGTGCTCCGGGCTTTTCGTTTCCGGGGTTAAAGTTTTTTGACCCGCAGGCGATACAGGCGGTATATGAACCTTTTCGTTTGTTACGAGGTAGAACATGAACCCTATGTTGGCCCTTCGGCAGTACCAGAAAGTCAACGGCGTGGCGCAGACCTCCGAGGCCAGCCCGCACCGTCTCGTGCAGATGCTCATGCAGGGCGGGCTGGATCGCATCGCGCAGGCCAAAGGTGCAATCGCGCGCAATGACCTGGCCCAGAAGGGCATCCTGATCGGCAAGGCCATCGGGATCATCGGCGGTCTGCGCGAAGGGCTCGACCTCGAAAACCAGGCCGAGGCACTGGCCGACATCGATGGGCTGTACGCCTATATGAGCAGGCGCCTGGTCGAGGCCAACGTGCAGAACGACCCGGAGATCCTCAATGAAGTCGCACGCCTGCTGATTACCGTCAAGGAAGGTTGGGACGCGATCGGCGATCAGGTCGCCGACGTCTAGGAGAACGCCATGAGTGCCGTGCTCGAACGTATCGAACAAACCCGCGAAGCCCTGCTCGGGGCATTGGCCAGCCGCGACTGGGAAACGATCACCGAACTGGACCTGAGCTGCCGTGTTTGCGTCGAGGACGTACTGGCCGAGGCATCGACCAACGAACAGGTTCTGCGCACCAGTCTTGAGGAATTGCTCGACGTCTACCGCCAACTAATTGATGTTGCAAGTGGTGAACGTCAAACAATAGTCGACGAGATGACGCAGATCCGCCAAGCGAAAAACGCCGCAAAGGTATACCATCTGTTCAGCTGACGCTGGACGGTTCGAAAATGCAGTGCGCCATAAATTTGACTGTGTACGATTTTTTGACTTAACTAGTGGCTGTTTTCTAATTTCAGACGTCCGATCACTGACCGCTCCAGTCGGAATGGATGTCGAGCATGCCCACATTGGGTGTCGAGTTGACTAGGGAAGTTTCGATTGCATGTGGCGTGAAACCAAAATTCTCCTGATCGATGACGATGACGCTCGCCGCCGCGACCTGGCGGTGGTGCTGAATTTTCTTGGCGAAGAAAATCTTTCCTGCTCCAGCCACGATTGGCAGCAGGTCGTTCAGTCGTTGTCATCCAGCCGTGAAGTACTCTGTGTCCTGGTCGGCACCGTGAACGCTCCGGCAAGCCTTTTGGGCTTGCTTAAGACCGTGGCTGCCTGGGATGAGTTCCTTCCGGTATTGCTGTTGGGTGAAATATCTTCTGCCGAGTTGCCTGAGGACCTGCGCCGCCGGGTGCTTTCCAACCTGGAGATGCCGCCCAGCTACAGCAAGCTGCTCGATTCGCTGCACCGTGCCCAGGTCTATCGCGAGATGTACGACCAGGCCCGCGAGCGCGGTCGTCAGCGCGAGCCCAACCTGTTCCGTAGCCTGGTCGGTACCAGCCGCGCCATCCAGCATGTGCGCCAGATGATGCAGCAGGTGGCCGACACCGACGCCAGCGTGCTGATCCTCGGCGAGTCGGGTACCGGCAAGGAAGTGGTCGCGCGCAACCTGCACTACCATTCCAAGCGCCGTGAAGCGCCGTTCGTGCCGGTCAACTGCGGCGCGATCCCGGCCGAGCTGCTCGAAAGCGAACTGTTCGGTCACGAGAAGGGGGCGTTCACCGGCGCCATCACCAGCCGTGCCGGGCGTTTCGAGCTGGCCAATGGCGGCACTCTGTTCCTCGACGAAATCGGCGACATGCCGCTGCCGATGCAGGTCAAGCTGCTGCGCGTGCTGCAGGAGCGCACCTTCGAGCGTGTGGGCAGCAACAAGACCCAGAGCATCGATGTGCGCATCATCGCCGCCACCCACAAGAACCTCGAGAGCATGATCGAGGTGGGCAGCTTTCGCGAAGACCTGTACTACCGCCTCAATGTGTTCCCGATCGAGATGGCCCCGCTGCGTGAGCGGGTCGAAGACATTCCGCTGCTGATGAACGAGTTGATCTCGCGCATGGAGCACGAGAAGCGGGGGTCGATCCGCTTCAATTCCGCCGCGATCATGTCGCTGTGCCGCCATGGCTGGCCGGGCAACGTGCGCGAGCTGGCGAACCTGGTGGAGCGCATGGCGATCATGCACCCGTATGGCGTGATCGGCGTGTCCGAGCTGCCGAAGAAGTTTCGCTACGTCGATGATGAAGACGAGCAACTGGTCGACAGCCTGCGCTCGGACCTGGAAGAGCGCGTGGCAATCAACGGCCATACGCCCAATTTCAGCAACCATGCGATGTTGCCGCCCGAAGGTCTTGACCTCAAGGACTACCTGGGCAGCCTCGAGCAGGGCCTGATCCAGCAGGCGTTGGACGATGCCAACGGTATCGTGGCGCGTGCCGCGGAGCGCCTGCGCATCCGCCGCACCACGCTGGTGGAAAAAATGCGCAAGTACGGCATGAGCCGTCGCGATGGAGACGAACAGGCGGAGGATTGACGCCTGCTTCCTGCCGGGAGGCCCCGGCCGGGGCCTGCCTAACGCAATACCCCTATTTTCCACAGGGCTGTAAAGCCTGCCCTTGCTGGCTTTGGGCGGCGCGCCGCTGCTGCTGGCAACCTCCCGCCAAAGTATCCGGCACGTCTATTGCTATATCGCTGGCAACATACCGTTTTATGACGGTGAGCCATGCGAGAGAGCAACCCATGCCCCACGCCGCCCACATCCCCGCCGCCGAGCCCAGGCGTTCTGACGCCGCCGAACAGCAGAGTCGTCAGGGGCTCGAGCAGGCGTTTGCCCTGTTCGACCAGGTGTCGACCCAGTTGAGCCAGTCCTACAACCTGCTCGAGGCCCGTGTCACCGAGCTCAAGGGGGAGTTGGCCGTGGTCAGTGCGCAGCGCATGGCGGAGCTGGCGGAGAAGGAGCGACTGGCCAACCGCCTGCAGAACCTGCTGTCGCTGTTGCCCGGCGGGGTGATCGTGATCGACGGCCAGGGCCGCGTGCGCGAGGCCAACCCGGCCGCCGTCGAACTGCTGGGTCAGCCGCTGGTGGGCGAGCTGTGGCGTCAGGTGATCGCCCGCAGCTTTGCGCCGCGCGAGGACGACGGCCACGAAGTGTCGCTGCGCGATGGTCGCCGCCTGTCGATCGCTACCCGCTCGCTGGATGCCGAGCCGGGCCAGCTGGTGCTGTTGACCGATCTCACCGAAACCCGCCACCTGCAAAGCCAGCTGGCACGGCACGAGCGCCTGTCGACCCTGGGGCGAATGGTGGCCTCGCTGGCGCATCAGATCCGCACGCCACTGTCGGCCGCCTTGCTGTATGCCAGTCACCTGGCCGAGCAGGACCTGCCGCTGGACACCCGTCAGCGTTTTGCCGGCAGCCTCAAGGAGCGTCTGCACGAACTCGAGCACCAGGTACGCGACATGCTGGTGTTCGCCCGCGGCGAACTGCCGCTGACCGACCGTGTGACCCCCAAGGCGTTGTTCCAGGCGCTGCAGCAGGCCGCGCAGGTACATGTACAGGGGCATGCTGTGCGCTGGCAGTGCGACAGCCACCTGGGCGAATTGCTGTGCAACCGCGACACCCTGGTGGGGGCGCTGCTCAATCTCATTGAAAACGCCCTGCAGGCCGCGCCCGGCGCTGCTCGGCTCAAGGTACACCTGTATCGTCGCGGGCAAAGCCTGCGCCTGTGCATCAGCGATGCCGGGCCGGGCATCGACAGTGCATTGCTGGCGCGCCTGGGCGAGCCGTTCCTGACCACCAAGGCCACTGGCACCGGGCTTGGCCTGGCGGTGGTGATGGCGGTTGCCCGTGCACACCAGGGCACCGTGCAGCTGCGCTCGCGCCCCGGGCGCGGTACCTGCGCGCTGGTGACCCTTCCGCTGATCGGCGCACCGCTGGAAGCAACGGCATGAGGGCGATCAAGGTTCTGCTGGTCGAGGATGACCGCGTACTGCGCCAGGCCCTGGCCGATACCCTGGAGCTGGGTGGTTTTGCCTATCATGCAGTGGGCTCGGCCGAAGAAGCGCTGGAAGTGGCGGCCAGTCAGCCCTTCAGCCTGGTGGTCAGCGACGTCAACATGCCGGGCATGGACGGCCACCAGTTGCTGGCCGCGTTGCGGGCCCGCCAGCCGCAGTTGCCGGTGTTGCTGATGACCGCGCACGCCGCCGTTGAGCGTGCAGTGGATGCGATGCGCCAGGGCGCTGCGGACTATCTGGTCAAGCCCTTCGAGCCGCGCGCTTTGCTCGACCTGGTGGCCCGTCATGCCCTGGGCGTTGCCAGCGGCGCGGACGCCGACGGTCCGGTGGCGCGCGAGCCTGCCAGTGCGCAGTTGCTCGAACTGGCCGCGCGGGTGGCGCGCAGTGATTCCACCGTGCTGATTTCCGGCGAATCGGGCACCGGCAAGGAGGTGCTGGCGCGCTACATTCACCAGCAGTCCCTGCGTGCCGACCAGCCATTCGTGGCCATCAACTGCGCCGCCATCCCCGACAACATGCTCGAAGCCACGTTGTTCGGACATGAAAAGGGCTCGTTCACCGGGGCGATAGCCGCCCAGCCAGGCAAGTTCGAGCAGGCCGACGGTGGCACGCTGCTGCTCGACGAGATTTCCGAAATGCCGCTGGGGCTGCAGGCCAAGCTGCTGCGGGTGCTGCAGGAGCGCGAGGTCGAGCGGGTAGGCGGGCGCAAGCCGATCGCGCTGGACATCCGCGTGGTCGCCACCACCAACCGCGACCTTGCCGGCGAAGTGGCGGCGGGGCGGTTTCGCGAAGACCTGTTCTATCGCCTGTCGGTGTTCCCGCTGGCCTGGCGACCGCTGCGCGAGCGCAGCGCCGACATTCTGCCGCTGGCCGAGCGTCTGCTGGCGCGACACGTCAATAAAATGAAGCATGCCCCCGTGCGCCTGTCGGCCCAGGCCCAGGCCTGCCTGCAAGGCTATCCGTGGCCGGGTAACGTGCGCGAGCTGGACAACGCCATCCAGCGGGCGCTGATCCTGCAGCAGGGCGGGGTGATCGAGGCGGCGGACTTCTGCCTGGCCGGGGTGCTGCCGCTGCTGGCGGCATCGCCCGTAGAGCCGGTGCCGGTGCTGGCCGAGCCGTCCGAGCCAGCCGGGCTGGGGGATGATCTGCGCCGCCACGAGTTCCAGATGATCATCGATACCCTGCGCGCCGAGCGCGGGCGCCGCAAGGAGGCTGCCGAGCGTCTGGGCATCAGCCCGCGCACCTTGCGCTACAAGCTGGCACAGATGCGTGATGCCGGCCTGGATGTGGAGGCGAGTCTCTACGCCAGCGGCGTGTGACGCCGTAACCGGTCGTTTTTGTTGGTCCTGGGGGTAGAGCTGGCACTCTTGTTGCTAAGTTCTGCCTGTCCGCTGCGTAGTGTCAAAAAAATGCGGGTCGTCGGAGAGAAGAGTCAATGAGCCAAGGTGTTGAATTTAATCGATTGATGTTGGACATGCGGGCCATGCAGGCGGACGCCATGTCGATGTCGAAGGCTGCCCCTGCGCCAGAGCTTGGCTCGAGCGGTTTTGCCGACATGCTTGGCCAGGCCATCAACAAGGTCAGCGATACCCAGCAGGCGTCCACCCAGTTGGCCAACGCCTTCGAGATCGGCAAGAGCGGCGTCGACCTTACTGACGTGATGATCGCCTCGCAGAAGGCCAGCGTGTCGTTCCAGGCCTTGACCCAGGTGCGCAACAAGCTGGTGCAGGCGTATCAAGACATCATGCAGATGCCGGTATAAGGGCGAGATTGAGTCATGGCCGAAGCAGTCGTTGATAACGTGCCCGCCAAAGGCAGCCCGGCGCCCAAGCCGCCGCTGTTCGGCATGTCCTTTCTGGAAAACATCGCAGAGATGCCCATGCTGCGTCAGGTCGGCCTGCTGGTCGGGTTGGCGGCGAGCGTGGCGATCGGCTTTGCCGTGGTGCTGTGGTCGCAGCAGCCCGACTACCGCCCGCTGTACCCAAGCCTTGCCGGCATGGACACCAAGCAGGTCATGGACACCCTGTCCGCCGCCGACATCGCCTACAACGTCGAGCCCAGCTCCGGGGCGCTGCTGGTCAAGTCCGAAGACCTCTCCCGTGCGCGCCTGAAACTTGCCGCGGCCGGCGTGGCGCCAGGCGACGGCAACGTCGGCTTCGAACTGCTCGACAAGGAGCAGGGGCTGGGCACCAGCCAGTTCATGGAGGCCACCCGTTATCGTCGCGGCCTGGAAGGTGAACTGGCGCGTACCATCTCCAGCCTGAACAACGTCAAGGGTGCCCGCGTGCACCTGGCCATCCCGAAAAGCTCGGTGTTCGTGCGCGACGAGCGCAAGCCCAGTGCCTCGGTACTGGTCGAGCTGTATTCGGGGCGTGGCCTCGAGCCCGGCCAGGTGGCGGCCATCGTCAACCTGGTGGCGTCCAGCGTTCCGGAACTGAACAAGTCCCAGGTGACCGTGGTCGACCAGAAGGGCAACCTGCTGTCCGACCAGGGCGAGAACTCCGAGCTGACCATGGCCGGCAAGCAGTTCGACTACAGCCGCCGCATGGAAGGCATGCTCACCCAGCGCGTGCACAACATTCTGTTGCCGGTGCTGGGCAACGACCGCTACAAGGCCGAAGTCTCCGCCGACGTCGACTTCAGTGCGGTCGAGTCCACCTCCGAACAGTTCAACCCCGACCAGCCTGCCTTGCGCAGCGAGCAGTCGGTGAACGAACAACGCTCCAGCAGCATGGGCCCGCAGGGCGTGCCTGGTGCCCTGAGCAACCAGCCACCCGGCCCGGCCACTGCGCCACAGCAGACCGGTCAGACGCAGGCCGCCGCGGGCATGGTGCAACCAGGCCAGCCGCTGCTGGACGCCAACGGCCAGCAGATCATGGACCCGGCCACCGGCCAGCCGATGCTCGCACCGTACCCGGCCGACAAGCGTCAGCAGTCGACCAAGAACTTCGAACTGGACCGTTCCATCAGCCACACCCGCCAGCAGCAGGGGCGCCTGAGCCGCCTGTCGGTCGCGGTGGTGGTCGACGACCAGGTCAAGCTCGACCCGGCCACTGGCGAGTCGACCCGCGCCCCATGGGGGGCCGAAGACCTGGCGCGCTTCACGCGCCTGGTGCAGGACGCCGTCGGCTTCGATGCCAGCCGCGGTGACAGCGTCAGCGTGATCAACGTGCCATTCGCCGCCGACCGTGGCGAAGTGTTCACCGAGATTCCGTTCTACCAGCAACCGTGGTTCTGGGACATCATCAAGCAGGTCATGGGCGTGCTGTTCATCCTGGTGCTGGTGTTCGGCGTGCTGCGTCCGGTGCTCAACAACATCACCGGCAACGGCAAGCAGGGCGCCGGTGCCGATGGCGACATGGAACTGGGCGGCATGCTCGGTCTGGATGGCGATCTGGCCAACGACCGCGTCAGCCTGGGTGGTCCGCAAAGCATTCTGTTGCCTAGCCCGAGCGAGGGTTACGACGCTCAGCTGAACGCAATCAAGAGCCTGGTGGCCGAAGACCCGGGTCGTGTGGCCCAGGTCGTGAAAGAGTGGATCAACGCCGATGAGTGATAATCGAGCCCTTACCGCCAAACTGACCCGTGTCGACAAGGCGGCCATCCTGCTGCTGTCGCTGGGTGAAACCGATGCGGCGCAGGTGTTGCGCCACATGGGCCCAAAGGAAGTGCAGCGGGTCGGCGTGGCCATGGCGCAGATGGGCAACGTCCATCGCGAACAGGTCGAGCAGGTGATGAGCGAGTTCGTCGAGATCGTCGGCGACCAGACCAGCCTGGGTGTCGGCTCCGACGGCTACATCCGCAAGATGCTCACCCAGGCCCTGGGCGAGGACAAGGCCAACGGCCTGATCGACCGCATCCTGCTGGGTGGCAACACCAGCGGCCTGGACAGCCTGAAGTGGATGGAGCCGCGTGCCGTGGCCGACGTGATCCGCTACGAGCACCCGCAGATCCAGGCCATCGTGGTGGCCTACCTGGACCCCGACCAGGCAGGTGAGGTGCTGGGCAACTTCGATCACAAGGTGCGCCTGGACATCATCCTGCGCGTCTCGTCGCTCAACACCGTGCAGCCGGCGGCGCTCAAGGAGCTCAACCAGATTCTGGAGAAGCAGTTCTCGGGCAACTCCAACGCGGCGCGCACCACCCTGGGCGGTATCAAGCGCGCGGCCGACATCATGAACTTCCTCGACAGTTCGGTCGAAGGCCAGCTGATGGACGCGATTCGCGACGTCGACGGCGAGCTGTCCGAGCAGATCGAAGACCTCATGTTCGTCTTCAACAACCTGGCCGATGTCGACGACCGCGGTATCCAGGCGCTGTTGCGCGAAGTGTCCTCGGACGTGCTGGTGGTGTCGCTCAAGGGCGCCGACGAGAAGGTCAAGGACAAGATCTTCAAGAACATGTCCAAGCGGGCTTCCGAGCTGCTGCGTGACGACCTCGAGGCCAAGGGCCCGGTGCGGGTCAGCGACGTGGAAACGGCGCAGAAAGAGATCCTCACCATTGCCCGGCGCATGGCCGAAGCCGGCGAGATCGTGCTTGGCGGCAAGGGCGCCGAAGAAATGATCTAAAGCCGTTCGCCGGCCCCGGCTCCTCCACAGGAGCCGGCCTTGCCGGCGGATGCCTCAACGCGGTACACGCCGGTGCCTGGCAGCCGCATCGCCGACCACCCCGGCGCCTACCCAATTGAACGCGTGGAATCATGTCGACCAACGAGCACCTGAGTGAACTGATCCCCGCCCGCGACGTCGAGGGCTTCGACCGCTGGGCGCTGCCCAGCTTCGACCCGGAGCCGGAACCCGAGCCCGAACCCGAGCCGGAAATCGTCGAGGAAGTCGAAGAAGTGCCGCTGGAAGAAGTCCAGCCGCTGACCCTCGAAGAGCTCGAAAGCATTCGCCAGGAAGCCTACAACGAAGGCTTTGCCACCGGCGAGCGCGAAGGGTTTCACAGCACCCAGCTCAAGGTCCGCCAGGAGGCCGAAGTGGCCCTGAGCGCCAAGCTGGCGAGCCTGGAGCAGCTGATGGGCCACCTGCTCGACCCGATCGCCGAGCAGGACAACCAGATCGAGAAGGCCCTGGTGCACATGGTCAGCCGCATCACCCGCGAGGTGATCGGGCGTGAGCTGGCCACCGACTCCAGCCAGATCACTCACGTGCTGCGCGAGGCCCTCAAGCTGCTGCCGATGGGCGCCGAAAACATCCGCATCCATGTCAATCCGCAGGACTTCGAGCTGGCCAAGGCCCTGCGCGAGCGTCATGAGGAAAACTGGCGCCTGCTCGAAGACGACGCCCTGTTGCCCGGTGGTTGCCGCATCGAGACGTTGCACAGCCGTATCGACGCCACCGTCGAGACCCGCATCGAAAAGGCCATGACCCAGTTGTTCGACCAGTTGCATGACCAGGGCCTGCACCCTGCCGCACCAGACTTGCACGTCGACCTTGCTGGCGACCCGGGCACTAGCGAGGCCACGCCCGATGCGCCTTGACCGCACCAGCTTCGGCAAGCGCCTGGGCACCTATGCCGAGGCCGTGAGCCTGCCGGCGCAGCCGGTGGTGGAAGGGCGGTTGTTGCGCATGGTCGGCCTGACCCTGGAGGCCGAGGGCCTGCGCGCTGCCGTCGGCAGCCGCTGCCTGGTGATCAACGATGACAGCTACCATCCGGTGCAGGTCGAGGCCGAGGTCATGGGCTTTGCCGGTGACCGGGTATTTCTCATGCCGGTGGGCAGCGTTGCCGGCATCGCGCCCGGTGCGCGGGTGGTGCCGCTGGCCGAAAGCGGCCGCCTGCCGATGGGCATGAGCATGCTCGGTCGCGTGCTGGACGGTGCCGGCCGGGCGCTGGATGGCAAGGGCGGGATGAAGGCCGAGGACTGGGTGCCGATGGATGGCCCCACCATCAACCCACTCAACCGCGACCCCATCAGCCAGCCGCTGGACGTGGGCATTCGCAGCATCAATGGCCTGCTGACGGTGGGCCGTGGCCAGCGCCTGGGCCTGTTCGCCGGTACCGGCGTGGGCAAGAGTGTGCTGCTGGGCATGATGACCCGTTTCACCGAGGCCGACATCATCGTGGTGGGGCTGATCGGTGAGCGGGGGCGTGAGGTCAAGGAGTTCATCGAGCACATCCTGGGCGAGGAGGGCATCAAGCGTTCGGTGGTGGTGGCATCCCCTGCCGATGATGCGCCGCTGATGCGCCTGCGCGCCGCCATGTACTGCACGCGGATCGCCGAGTACTTTCGCGACAAGGGCAAGAACGTGCTGTTGCTGATGGATTCGCTGACCCGTTTCGCCCAGGCCCAGCGGGAAATCGCCCTGGCCATCGGCGAGCCGCCAGCCACCAAGGGCTATCCGCCTTCCGTGTTCGCCAAGCTGCCCAAGCTGGTGGAGCGCGCCGGCAACGGCGAGGCCGGTGGTGGCTCGATCACCGCCTTCTACACCGTGTTGTCCGAAGGCGACGACCAGCAGGACCCGATTGCCGACTCCGCGCGGGGCGTACTCGACGGCCATATCGTGCTGTCCCGGCGCCTGGCCGAAGAGGGGCATTACCCGGCCATCGATATCGAGGCTTCGATCAGCCGGGTCATGCCGCAGGTGGTCAGCCCCGAGCAGATGACCCAGGCCCAGCAGTTCAAGCAGCTCTGGTCGCGCCTGTCGCAAAGCCGCGACCTGATCAGCGTGGGTGCCTATGTGGCTGGCGGCGACCGCGAGACGGACCTGGCGATTTCCCTGCAACCCAAGCTGGTGCAGTACCTGCGCCAGGGGCTCAATGAAAACGTCAGCCATGAGCAGAGCCGCGATGAACTGGCGGCGGTCTTCGCCCCAGCAGCTTCGGGCTGATAACCGATGGCCCTGCCAAGTCGTGCCGCGCGCCTGGTGCCGGTGGTGGAGATGGCCGAGGAGGCCGAGCGCAAGGCTGTGCAGCGCCTCGGGCATTTCCAGCAGCAGGTGAGCATGGCCGAAACCAAGCTCCGGGAACTGGACCAGTTTCGCAGCGAGTACCAGAACCAGTGGATGGAAAAGGGCGGCCAGGGCGTTTCAGGCAGCTGGCTGCTGGGCTATCAGCGCTTTCTCAGCCAGCTGGACACCGCCGTTGCCCAGCAACACCAGAGCCTGGTGTGGCACCAGACCAACCTCAACAACGCACGGGCCACCTGGCAGCAGGCCTACGCCCGGGTCGAAGGCCTGCGCAAGCTGGTGCAGCGCTACCGCGATGAAGCCCGCATGCTCGAGGACAAGCGCGAGCAGAAGCTGCTCGACGAATTGTCCCAGCGATTGCCGCGCCACGATCGCTTCTAGCACGGCATTGGTCGGCGCAGGTTGCCCAGGGGCGGGCGGGCTGCTAAACCTGTGGTGTCTGCAATCGCCATGATCGAAGGAGTCGAGCATATGGCCGTGGAGCACGATCTATCGCCGGATGGGAACAGCCTGACGATCAGGGTCAAGGGACGGTTCGATTTCGGCAAGCACCAGGCGTTTCGTGAATGCTACGAGCGCGAGCCAGTACCTTCCAAGGGCGTGGTCGTCGACTTGAAGGACGCCACCTATCTCGACAGCTCCGCCCTGGGCATGCTCCTGCTGCTGCGTGACCACGCCGGCGGCGACGATGCGTATATACGGGTGATCAACGCCAGCTCCGACGTTCGCAAGATCCTCGCCATCTCCAATTTCGACAAGCTGTTCGAGATCACTTGAGCGACCTCGTGAACGAGCAGTCGTCGCTGACCGTGCTGATTGCCGAAGATGGCGCCACCGACCGCCTGTTGCTGGCGCGCATCGTGCGCGAGCAGGGGCATTCGGTGATCACGGCCGAGAACGGTGCGCAGGCAGTGGCGCTGTTTGCCGAGCTGCGTCCGCAACTGGTGCTGCTCGACGCGCTGATGCCGGTGATGGACGGCTTCGAGGCGGCTCGCCAGATCAAGCTGATGGCTGGCCAGGCGCTGGTGCCGATCATCTTTCTTACCTCGCTGAGTGAGGAGCAGGCCCTGGTGCGTTGCCTGGAGGCTGGTGGCGACGACTTTCTGCCCAAGCCTTATCGCCCGGTGATCCTGGCCGCCAAGATCAAGGCGATGGATCGCCTGCGTCGCCTGCAGGCGACCGTGCTGGAGCAGCGCGACGAACTGGCGCGCCACCACGGTCACCTGCTCAACGAGCAGCGGGTGGCCAAGGCGGTGTTCGATCAGGTCACGCATTCGGGGTGCCTGAATGCGCCGAACATCCGCTACCTGCAATCTCCCTATGCGCTGTTCAACGGCGACCTGCTGCTGGCGGCGTTCACGCCGACCGGTGAAATGCATGTGCTGCTGGGCGACTTCACTGGCCATGGCCTGCCGGCTGCAGTGGGCGCCATGCCGTTGGCCGAGGTGTTCTACGGCATGACCGCCAAGGGCTACGGCCTGGCCGAAACCTTGCGCGAGATGAACGCCAAGCTCAAGCGCATCCTGCCGGTGGACATGTTCTGCTGCGCAATGATGCTCAGCCTGAGTTTCGAACGACGCCTGGCCGAGGTATGGAACGGCGGCATGCCGGACGGCTACCTGCTGCCCGCGGCCGGTGGCGAGCCCCAGGCGCTGGTGTCGCGGCACTTGCCCTTGGGGGTGCTGGCGCCGGAGCGTTTCGACGAGCACCCCGAGGTGGTATCGCTGGCGTTGGGGGATCGCCTGTTCCTGCTGTCCGATGGGGTGGTGGATACCTGCGACCAGGATGAGCAGCTGTTCGGGGTGGAACGCCTGCGCCAGGTGTTTGCGCGCAACCGTGCGCCGCAGCACCTGTTCGAGGATGTACTGCAGGCGCTCGAAGACTTTCGCGGCCAGTCCCGCGACGATGTCAGCATGCTCGAGATCAGTGTGGTCGAGCCACAGACACTGGCCCCGCCGCCGCTGGTGTATTCGGACAGCGGCCAGTCCAGCCCGCTGGACTGGTCGCTGTCGTTCGAGTTTCGCGCGCAGACCCTCAAACGCTTCAACCCCTTGCCCTATCTGTTGCAGGTACTGCAGGAAATACACGGCCTGCGCCCCCAGAGCGGTGCGCTGCACAGCGTGCTCAACGAGCTCTACACCAATGCACTGGAGCACGGTGTGCTGGCCCTCGACTCGGCCCTCAAGCGCGACGCCCAGGGGTTTGCCGCCTATTATCAGGAGCGCAGCCGTCGCCTGCAGGCATTGCAGGAAGGTTACATACGCTTGCACCTTCAGGTTGAACCCGTAGCGGGTGGCGGGCGTCTGGTGATTGAGATCGAAGATAGCGGCAGTGGCTTCGATGTGGGTACAGTGCTGGCCCGACCGGTGTTGGAGCAGCGGTTGTGCGGGCGTGGCCTGAGCCTGATCCGGCGTTTGAGCCGTCACGCCGAATGGGCCGACGGAGGGCGCAGGGCCCGCGTGGAGTTCGCCTGGGTGGCTCTGGCATAATTGAACTTGATCAAGGAGTGAGCAAGTGTCCGATCAGCGTATCGATAACAAGGTAGTGGGCGAGTTGCGGGAGGTCATGGGTAGCCAGTATGCCGAGTTGCTGGAGACCTTCCTGGCCGATTGCGAAAAGCGCATGGTGCAACTGCGCGACGCCCGCTCCCCCCGGCAGCTGAGTGAGGCTGCCCACAGTTTCAAGGGTAGCTGCAGCAACATGGGCGCCACCGACCTGGCCGAGTTGTGTCGGCAGCTGGAAGTGCGCGTGATGGAGCAGCCGGCACACGGCATCGAGGACCTGATCAGCCAGATCAGGTGCGAGTACCTCGAAGTGCGTCCCTTCTATGTCGCCGAGTTGGAGCGCGTGTCGCCGCAGGCGGCCAGGCATCCTGTGTAGCGCAAACCTGGCGCGACTCTTGCAGTCTCTTCGCTATTCAAGTTCGCGCTTCTGTAGTGGAGACCCTTCCCATGCCTGTCGCTTCAAACCCGCTGCTGCAACCGTCCGCCGTGGCCAAGGCCTCGCGCACGGCTGCGCCAGCGCCCGAAAAGGTGCCCCAGGTCGCCAATGACAAGGCTGCGGGCTTCTCCAAGGTGTATGCCGATCAGTCCCGCGACAAGCTGCCGGCCAAGGCGGATGTGCCCAATGCCGACAAGGCGGGCGTTGCAGCCGGGGCGGCAAATGCCGGCAAGACGGCGACCGATCAGGAGCGCACTGTTGCCGACAGCGGCAATTCATTGCCTGAACAGAAGCCGGCATCGGACGAGTCGACGCCAGTTGCCGATGACCTTCAACTGCTCGATTCGAGCCTGGTGGCGGGTCAGGTTACTGACGCCCAGGCCGGTGCACAGCTGATCCAGGCTCAGGCCGAAGCGGTGGCCCCAGTGGTGCAGGCGGCTGCCGCACAGTTGCAGGCCCAGGTGCAGGCCCCGGCCGTCGCGCCGCAGCCACCGGCCCCGGAAGAACCCGCTTTCGACCCGGCCGGCGACGTGCTCGAGGACCTGCCGGCATTGCGCCTGGCCCTGGAGCAGAACGCCCAGGCCCAGGGCACCACCTCTGCCCATGCCAGCAAGCCGACCACGGCGCAACCCGAAGCCACCCAGGGCCAGCCTGCCGTCAATACCCTGGCGGCCATGCTCGACCCGCGTCAGGCCGATCCGGGCGACAGCGAGCCGGGCGAGAAGGGCTTCAGCAACCTGCTCGATGACGGCCTGAAGGACCTCAAGGGCGCCTCCAGCGATACCCGTGTCGATGACTTTGCCGAGCGCCTCAGCGCGCTGACCCAGGCCGCTACGCCCAAGACCGCCAATGCGGTGCCGGTGGCGATGCCGCTGAACCAGCCGCTGGCGATGCACCAGGGTGGCTGGACCGAAGGCCTGGTCAATCGCGTGATGTACCTGTCCAGCCAGAACCTGAAGTCGGCTGAAATCAAGCTGGAGCCAGCCGAGCTGGGGCGCTTGGACATTCGCGTGCACATGACACCCGAGCAGCAGGCGCAGATCACCTTCACCAGTGGCAACGTGGTGGTGCGCGAAGCGCTGGAAAACCAGGCCAGCCGGCTCAAGGAAATGTTCGCCGAACAGGGCCTGGCGCAACCTGACGTGAACGTGGCCGACCAGTCCCGCGAGCAGCAGCAGGGCTCGCAGGACGGCACCTCGAAGCTCAGCGGCGTGGCCGCGCGTCGCAATGAAGGCGCGGGCGGCGAAGAGGCCGACGCCGACGCGGCGGCCCAGCCGGTGGAGCGACCGGTGGTGCTGGGGTCCAGCGCGGTCGATTTCTACGCCTGATTGCACGGGTAGGGCTGGGCGGTTGCGGGGCGGCTGCCCAGCCCTTCACGGATGAATCTGCCCCTGCGTTCGTCGCCTTCCTCAATCGGGCCGGTGTGGCCCGCAAATCTGGCATAACACTTGCTCAACCCTCGCCATGTGGGACAAACCTCTTGTGAGTGACGGATTATTGGCATGGCGAAGAGCGAAGCAGTGAAAGACCCCGCCGTAAAAGGCAAACTCAAGCTGATCCTGCTGCTGGTGCTGGCATTGCTGCTGGCCATCGGCTTGTCGGTGGGCGCCACCTGGTTCTTCCTGCAAAGGGGCGACAGCAAACCTCAGGTCGACCCGGCAACCGTCAGCAACGTCAGGCCTGCGGCCATCTACGAGCCGCTGGCGCCAGCCTTCGTCGTCAACTTCAACCAGAACGGTCGTCAGCGCTACATGCAGGTGAGCATCACCATGCAGGGGCGCGACCAGGCTGCGCTGGATGCGCTGAAAGTGCACATGCCGGTGATCCGCAACAACCTGGTGATGCTCTTCTCCGGCCAGCCGTTCGACTCCCTGGCGACCCCTGTCGGCCAGGAGATGCTGCGCCAGAAGGCCACCGCCAGCGTGCAGGAAGTGGCCCAGAAAGAAGTCGGCAAGCTGGTGATCGACCAGTTGCTGTTCACCAATTTCGTATTGCAGTAGGAGCCCAAGATGGCCATGCAGGACCTGCTGTCCCAGGATGAGATCGATGCCCTGCTGCACGGCGTCGACGACGGGCTGGTGCAAACCGATAGCGGCGCCGACCCCGGCAGCATCAAGAGCTACGACCTGACCAGCCAGGACCGGATCGTGCGCGGGCGCATGCCGACCCTGGAAATGATCAACGAACGTTTCGCCCGGTATACCCGCGTGAGCATGTTCAACCTGCTGCGCCGCTCGGCGGATGTGGCAGTGGGGGGCGTGCAGGTGATGAAGTTCGGTGAGTACGTGCACTCGCTGTACGTGCCCACCAGCCTCAACCTGGTGAAGATCAAGCCGTTGCGCGGCACCTCGCTGTTCATCCTCGATGCCAAGCTGGTGTTCAAGCTGGTGGACAATTTCTTCGGCGGTGACGGTCGTCACGCCAAGATCGAGGGTCGCGAGTTCACGCCCACCGAATTGCGCGTGGTGCGCATGGTGCTGGACCAGTGCTTCGTCGACCTCAAGGAAGCCTGGCAGGCGATCATGCCGGTCAACTTCGAGTACATCAACTCGGAGGTCAACCCGGCCATGGCCAACATCGTCGGCCCGAGCGAGGCGGTGGTGGTATCCACCTTCCACATCGAACTCGATGGCGGTGGCGGCGACCTGCACGTGACCATGCCCTACTCGATGATCGAGCCGGTGCGCGAAATGCTCGACGCGGGCTTCCAGTCCGACCTGGACGACCAGGACGAACGCTGGATCAAGGCCCTGCGCGAAGACGTGCTGGACGTCAGCGTGCCGATCAGCGCCACCGTGGCACGCCGCGAGCTGCGCCTGCGCGACATCCTGCACATGCAGCCGGGTGATGTGATCCCGGTCGAACTGCCGGACGAGCTGGTACTGCGCGCCAATGGCGTACCGTCGTTCAAGGCCAAGTTGGGCTCGCACAAGGGCACGCTGGCATTGCAAGTAACCGAGCCGATCGAGCGCCGCTGATCGGTACCCTGGCTTTAACTCCGAATTGATTGCCCCGTCGAGGACAAGATGGCTGACGAAAACGATATCACCTCCATGGAAGACCAGGCCCTGGCCGATGAGTGGGCAGCAGCCCTGAGCGAGACCGGCGATGCCGGCCAGTCCGACATCGACGCGCTGTTGGCGGCTGACGGCGGCAGCAGTGCCGGCTCGCCCAACCGCCTGCCGATGGAAGAATTCGGCAGCTCGCCCAAGGGCAGCGATGCAGTGACACTGGACGGCCCGAACCTGGACGTGATCCTGGATATTCCGGTGAGCATCTCGATGGAAGTGGGCAGCACCGAAATCAACATCCGCAACCTGCTGCAACTGAACCAGGGTTCGGTGATCGAGCTGGACCGCCTGGCCGGCGAGCCGCTGGACGTGCTGGTCAACGGCACCCTGATCGCGCACGGCGAGGTGGTGGTGGTGAACGAGAAGTTCGGCATCCGCCTGACCGACGTGATCAGCCCGAGCGAACGCATCAAGAAGCTGCGCTGAGTGAAGCGTCTTCTGCAAGCAGGGCTGACCGGGGTCGGCCTGCTCTGGCTCGACCTGGTACTGGCGGCACAGCCCGCGGCCACGACAGCCGCGGCGACCACGGCAGCAGCCGGCAGTGCCAGCGGGCAGCTGGGCCGTCTGGTGCTGGGGTTGTTGCTGGTGCTGGGCCTGATCTTCTTTCTCGCCTGGCTGCTGCGCCGGGTGCAGAACGTGACGCCGCGTGGCCAGCAGGTCATCGAGATCGTCGGCACGCGCGTGGTCGGCCCGCGTGATCGGCTGCTGCTGGTGCAGGTGGGCAACGAACAGATACTGATCGGTCATACGCCGGGCAGCCTTACCGCGTTGCATGTGCTGGCCGAGCCGGTGCAGGTACCGGCCAGCGCCCGCCAGGCTACGCCCGAATTCGCCCAGCGCCTGATGGAGCTGCTGGGCAAGGATCAAAAGGACAAGTCGTGATGGGCGCATTGCGCATGCTGTTGACCCTGCTGCTGATGTTCGCAGCGCCGCTGGCCCTGGCCGCCGACCCGCTGTCGATTCCGGCGATCACCCTGTCCAACGGGGCGGATGGGCAGCAGGAGTACTCGGTCAGCCTGCAGATCCTGCTGATCATGACGGCGCTGAGCTTCATTCCGGCGTTCGTGATCCTGATGACCAGCTTCACCCGGATCATCATCGTGTTCTCGATCCTGCGCCAGGCCCTGGGCCTGCAGCAGACGCCGTCGAACCAGATCCTCACCGGCATGGCGCTGTTCCTGACCCTGTTCATCATGGCGCCGGTATTCGACCGGGTGAACAAGGATGCCCTGCAGCCGTACCTGGCCGAGACCCTGTCGGCCCAGGACGCGGTGGCCAAGGCCCAGGTGCCGCTCAAGGACTTCATGCTGGCGCAGACCCGCGAGAGCGATCTCGACCTGTTCATGCGCCTGTCCAAGCGTACCGATATCGCCACGCCGGACGAGGCGCCGTTGACCATCCTGGTACCGGCCTTCGTAACCTCCGAACTCAAGACCGCGTTCCAGATCGGCTTCATGATCTTCATCCCGTTCCTGATCATCGACCTGGTGGTGGCCAGTGTGCTGATGGCCATGGGTATGATGATGCTGTCGCCGCTGATCATCTCCCTGCCGTTCAAGATCATGCTGTTCGTGCTGGTGGATGGCTGGGCGTTGATCATGGGCACCCTGGCCGGCAGTTTCGGTGGCGTCTAGCGCGCCGAGGAGAACAACATGACCCCAGAAGTTGCTGTCGACCTGTTCCGCGATGCGCTGTGGCTGACTACCATGATCGTGGCCGTGCTGGTGGTACCGAGCCTGCTGGTGGGCCTGATGGTGGCCATGTTCCAGGCCGCCACCCAGATCAACGAACAGACCCTGAGCTTCCTGCCGCGCCTGCTGGTGATGCTGATCACGCTGATCGTGGCCGGGCCCTGGCTGGTGCAGAAGTTCATGGAATACATCCTGTCGTTGTACGGCAGCATTCCCCAGTTGATCGGCTGAGCGCGCGATGCTCCAGTTGACCGATGCGCAGATCGCCACCTGGGTGGCGAGCTTCATCCTGCCGCTGTTTCGCATTGCCGCCGTGCTGATGACCATGCCCATCATCGGGACCAAGATGGTGCCGGGGCGTATCCGCCTGTACCTGGCCCTGGCGATCACCGTGGTGGTGGTGCCGGGCCTGCCGCCGATGCCCGAAGTCAATCCGCTGTCGCTCAGCGGGCTGCTGCTGATTGCCGAGCAGATCCTCATCGGTGCGGTGTTCGGCCTGTCGCTGCAACTGTTCTTCCAGATATTCGTGGTGGCCGGGCAGGTGGTGGCCATCCAGATGGGCATGGCCTTCGCCTCCATGGTCGACCCGGTCAACGGCGTCAACGTGGCGGTGGTCAGCCAGTTCCTGAGCATGCTGGTGACGCTGCTGTTCCTGTCGATGAACGGGCACCTGGTGGTGTTCGAGGTGATCACCGAGAGCTTCACCACCTTGCCGGTGGGCACCGGCCTGATGGTCAACCACTACTGGGACCTGGTCGGGCGGCTGAGCTGGGTGCTGGGCGCGGCGCTGCTGCTGGTGCTGCCGGCGATCACCGCGCTGCTGGTGGTGAACATCGCCTTCGGCGTGATGACCCGTGCAGCGCCGCAGCTGAACATCTTCTCCATCGGTTTCCCGTTGACCCTGGTGCTGGGGCTCGGGATTTTCTGGGTTGTCCTGGCCGACATCCTTTCCCATTACCAGGCGCTGGCCTCCGAGGCCCTGCAGTGGCTGCGTGAGCTGGCGAGGGCGAGCTGAGCATGGCAGAGAGCGAAAGCGGTCAGGACAAGACAGAAGACCCCACGGAGAAAAAGAAGAAGGACGCCCGCGAGAAGGGCGAGATCGCCCGTTCCAAGGAGCTCAACACGGTGGTGGTGACCCTGGCCGGGGCCGGTGGCCTGCTGGTGTTCGGTGGTGGCCTGGCCGAAGTGCTGATGGACATCATGCGCATCAACTTCACCCTGTCGCGCGACACGCTGATCGACGAGCGCTCGATGGGCACCTTCTTGCTGGCCTCGGGCAAGATGGCCCTGATGGCGCTGCAGCCGGTATTGCTGGTGGCGCTGATCGTGGCCTTCATCGGTCCGATCTCGCTGGGTGGCTGGCTGTTTGCCGGCGGCACCCTGGCGCCCAAGTTCAGCCGCATGAACCCGCTGTCGGGGATCAAGCGCATGTTTTCCCTGAACGCCCTGACCGAGCTGCTCAAGGCCCTGGCGAAGTTCTTCGTGATCCTTATCGTGGCGCTGGTGGTGTTGTCGTCGGACCGTGACGACCTGCTGGCCATTGCCAACGAGCCGCTGGAGCAGGCGATCATCCACAGTGTGCAGGTGGTGGGCTGGAGTGCCCTGTGGATGGCCGCCGGCCTGTTGCTGATTGCCCTGGTGGACGTGCCGTTGCAGCTGTACCAGTCGCACAAGAAGCTGCTGATGACCAAGCAGGAGGTGCGCGACGAGTACAAGAACAGCGAGGGCAAGCCGGAGGTCAAGCAGCGTATTCGCCAGTTGCAGCGCGAGATGTCGCAGCGGCGCATGATGGCGGCGATCCCCGATGCCGACGTGATCATCACCAACCCGACCCACTATGCGGTGGCGCTCAAGTACGACCCCGAGAAGGGCAATGCGCCGACGCTGCTGGCCAAGGGCACCGATTTCCTGGCGCTGAAGATTCGCGAAATCGCCAATGCCCACAACATCCAGGTGCTGGAATCGCCAGAGCTGGCGCGTTCGATCTTCTACTCCACCGAGTTGGAGGAAGAGATCCCGGCCGGCCTGTACCTGGCCGTGGCCCAGGTGCTGGCCTACGTGTACCAGATTCGCCAGCACCGGGCGGGCAAGGGCAAGGCGCCGGAGCCGCTCAAGGATCTGCCGATTCCGCCGGACCTGCGCCGCGATTCCTGAACCGTTTGAGCTCTTCCCGTCGGCGCCGAGGTGCCGGCCCCTTCGCTGCAGGAGCCGGCCGTGTCGGCGAAGGTCGCGTCACTGATCCAAAGTTGGAAAGCTTCTTGCAATAGCAGCGCCAAGCGCCCGCATGGCGTCAAAAGTTTGCTTGAAGAGGAATATCGGTGGATCGCTCTCAGTTAATCAACAGCGCCCGTAGCAACCTGTCCGGGCTCGGCCGGGGCAACCTGGGGGTGCCGCTGTTGCTGCTGGTGATGTTGGCAATGATGATGTTGCCGATCCCGCCGTTCCTGCTCGACGTGTTCTTCACCTTCAACATCGCCCTGTCCATCGTCGTGCTGCTGGTGTGCGTGTACGCCTTGCGCCCGCTGGATTTCGCCGTGTTTCCGACCATCCTGCTGGTGGCCACGCTGCTGCGCCTGGCGCTGAACGTGGCGTCCACGCGGGTGGTGATGCTCCACGGCCACGACGGCCACGAAGCCGCGGGCAAGGTGATCCAGGCCTTCGGCGAGGTGGTGATCGGCGGCAACTACGTGGTCGGTATCGTGGTGTTCGCGATCCTCATGATCATCAACTTCGTGGTGGTGACCAAGGGTGCGGGGCGCATTTCCGAGGTGAGCGCGCGCTTCACCCTCGACGCCATGCCCGGCAAGCAGATGGCCATCGACGCCGACCTCAACGCCGGCCTGATCGACCAGGCCCAGGCCAAGGCACGGCGTACCGAAGTGGCCCAGGAGGCCGAGTTCTACGGTTCGATGGACGGTGCCAGCAAGTTCGTGCGCGGTGACGCCATCGCCGGCCTGCTGATCCTGTTCATCAACCTGATCGGCGGCATGGCCGTGGGTATCTTCCAGCACGGCATGACCTTCGGCGACGCCGGTCGCGTGTATGCGCTGCTCACCATCGGTGACGGTTTGGTGGCGCAGCTGCCTTCGCTGCTGCTGTCCACCGCCGCCGCGATCATGGTTACCCGTGCCTCGGGCTCCGAGGAAATGGGCAAGCAGATCAACCGGCAGATGTTCGATTCGCCCAAGGCGCTGGCCGTGTCCGGCGGCCTGATGATCGTCATGGGGCTGGTGCCGGGCATGCCGCACGTGGCATTCCTCAGCCTCGGCCTGATGGCCGCAGGCGGCGCTTACCTGGTGTGGCGCAAGCAGAACCAGGCCAAGGTCAAGGCACAGCAGGAAGTGCAGCGCCAGCAGGACCTGCTGCCGTCGCCGCAGCGTGCTCAGGAAACCAAGGAGCTGGGCTGGGACGACGTTACCCCGATCGACATGATCGGCCTGGAAGTCGGCTACCGGCTGATCCCGCTGGTGGACCGCAACCAGGGGGGGCAGTTGCTGGCGCGGATCAAGGGGGTACGCAAGAAGCTGTCCCAGGACCTGGGCTTCCTGATGCCCACCGTGCACATCCGCGACAACCTCGACCTGGCCCCCAGCGCCTACCGCCTGACGCTGATGGGGGTGATCCTGGCCGAGGCCGAGATCTACCCCGACCGCGAACTGGCGATCAACCCGGGGCAGGTGTTCGGCAACCTCAACGGCATCGCCGCCAGGGACCCGGCCTTCGGCCTGGAGGCAGTGTGGATCGATGTGGCCCAGCGCAGCCAGGCGCAATCGCTGGGCTACACCGTGGTGGACGCGAGCACCGTGGTCGCCACCCACCTCAACCAGATCCTCTACAAGCATTGCCACGAGCTGATCGGTCACGAAGAGGTACAGCAACTGCTGCAGGTCCTGGCCAAGGGCTCGCCCAAGCTGGCCGAGGAACTGGTACCGGGGGTGCTGCCGCTGTCCGGTCTGCTCAAGGTGCTGCAGGCGTTGCTGGCCGAGCAGGTGCCGGTGCGCGACATCCGCACCATTGCCGAAGCCATCGCCAACAATGCCGCCAAGAGTCAAGATACCGCCGCGCTGGTGGCTTCGGTGCGCGTAGGATTGAGCCGCGCAATCGTGCAAAGCATTGTAGGAACTGAGTCCGAGCTGCCTGTGATCACGCTTGAGCCAAGGTTGGAACAGATTTTGCTCAATAGTTTGCAAAGGGCCGGGCAGGGTCAGGAAGATGGTGTTCTTCTTGAGCCGAGCATGGCCGAAAAGCTTCAGCGTTCGTTGATCGAGGCCGCCCAGCGTCAGGAGATGCAAGGGCAACCTGCAATCCTGCTGGTCGCAGGACCCGTTCGACAGATGCTGTCGCGTTTTGGCCGCCTGGCTGTACCGAATTTGCATGTTTTGGCGTATCAGGAAATACCTGACAACAAGCAAGTTACCATCGTTGCCACAGTAGGCCCCAACGGCTGAGGTAGTGGGATATGCAAGTTAAGCGTTTTTTCGCCGCTGATATGCGTCAGGCCATGAAGCTGGTTCGTGATGAGCTGGGGGCAGAGGCCGCCATCATCGGCAACCGACGGATTGCTGGCGGTGTCGAGCTGACGGCGGCGCTGGACTACAAGCTGTCCGCGCTTGCGCCGCGGGTGCCGAACGTCGAGCTCGAGGACGAACTGCGCAAGACCCAGTCGCGCATCGTCACCGCGCAGGCCGAGCTCAGCAGCCGGGTCGAAGGCGAGGAGGGCAACCGCCAGTTGTTCGCCGGCCTGCCGCTGACCGCCTCCGAGCCGCTGGTAGAGCCGCAGGTCGAGGCCCCCGTGCGGCCTCAGGCAGCAGCCCCGGCGCCGGTCGATCAGCGTCTGTTCGATTCCATGCGTTCGGAGCTCTCGGGCCTGCGCGAGCTGCTCGAAGTGCAGCTCGGCTCGCTGGCCTGGACCCAGCTGCAGGGCAGCAAGCCGCACCAGGCCAACCTCTGGCGCCGTCTGCAGCGTATCGGCATCGCCGGGCCGCTGGCCCGCGAGGTGCTGGACATCACTGCCGACATCGAAGAGCCCCGCCAGGCCTGGCGCATGCTGCTGGCGCACCTGGCCCGCATGATCCAGGTGCCGGAAATCGAGCCGATCGAAGAGGGCGGCGTGATCGCCATGGTCGGCCCGGCCGGCATGGGCAAGACCACCACCCTGGCCAAGCTGGCGGCGCGCTATGTGCTCAAGTACGGCGCGCAGAACATCGCGCTGGTGAGCATGGACAGCTTTCGCATCGGCGCCCAGGAACAACTCAAGACCCTGGGGCGCATCCTGAATGTGTCGGTGACCCACGTCGACCCCGGCCAGTCGCTGGCCCAGGCCCTGGACCCTCTGCTGCGCAAACGCGTGGTGCTGATCGATACCGCCGGCCTGCAGGCCAGCGACCCGGCACTGCGCATGCAGCTCGAAACCCTGGCCGGGCGCGGCATCCAGGCCAAGAATTACCTGGTGCTGGCCACCACCAGCCAGAAGCAGGTGCTGACCGCTGCCTACCACAGCTACAAGCGCTGCGGGCTGGCCGGTTGCATCCTGACCAAGCTCGACGAAACGGCGTGCCTGGGCGAGGTGCTGAGCCTGGCCATCACGCATGAGTTGCCGGTGGCCTATCTGACCGATGGGCCGCGCATTCCGGACGATCTGCACTTGCCGCGCCGGCACCATCTGGTCAGTCGCGCGGTCAGTGTACAAATGCAGGACGATCCCAGCGAAGAGGCCATGGCCGACATGTTCGCCGATCTGTACCACAGCGACGGCAAGCGTGTCGGCTGAGGTAAATGTGTATACGTTGCAAAGTACCTACATCAATGGTCTGCCAGGCATTTTTCAGGTGTTGAAAGCGCAGCCAGTCATGTGGCCTCGGTCTAAGTAAGACAAGGTAAAGAACAAACATGGGCAGCATGCATCCCGTACAGGTGATCGCCGTGACAGGCGGCAAAGGTGGCGTCGGCAAGACCAACGTGTCAGTGAACTTGTCATTGGCGCTGGCTGAGCTTGGCCGTCGGGTCATGCTGCTGGACGCCGACCTGGGCCTGGCCAACGTCGACGTCTTGCTCGGCCTGACCCCCAAACGCACACTGGCCGATGTCATCGAGGGCCGCTGCGAGCTGCGCGACGTGCTGCTGCCGGGGCCTGGCGGGGTACGCATCGTGCCTGCGGCCTCCGGCACCCAGAGCATGGTGCACCTGGCGCCGGCCCAGCATGCCGGGCTGATCCAGGCGTTCAGCGAGATCGGCGACAACCTCGACGTGCTGGTCATCGACACCGCGGCCGGCATCGGTGATTCGGTCGTCAGCTTCGTGCGCGCGGCCCAGGAAGTGCTGCTGGTGGTGTGCGACGAGCCCACGTCCATCACTGACGCCTATGCCCTGATCAAGCTGCTGAACCGCGATTACGGCATGAACCGTTTCCGGGTGCTGGCCAACATGGCACAAAGCCCTCAGGAAGGTCGCAATCTGTTCGCCAAATTGACCAAGGTCACGGATCGCTTCCTGGATGTCGCCTTACAATACGTCGGTGCTGTGCCCTACGACGAATGTGTCCGCAAGGCAGTGCAGAAGCAGCGAGCAGTCTACGAAGCCTTTCCGCGTTCCAAGTGCGCGCTGGCCTTCAAGGCCATTGCTCAGAAGGTCGATAGCTGGCCGTTGCCTGCCAACCCGCGTGGTCATCTGGAGTTCTTCGTCGAACGGCTGGTGCAACCGACCAGTGCGGGACCAGTGCTATGAGTGCAAGCGGCTATCGGATGTACAGCAAGGCTTCGCGTGATGCCCAGTACGAGCTGATCGAGCGGTACGCACCCTTGGTCAAGCGCATTGCCTATCACCTGCTGGCGCGTCTGCCAGCCAGTGTGCAGGTGGAAGACCTGATCCAGGCCGGCATGATCGGCCTGCTCGAGGTCTCCAACAAGTACGACTCCAGCAAGGGTGCCAGTTTCGAGACCTATGCCGGTATCCGCATCCGTGGGGCCATGCTCGACGAGGTGCGCAAGGGGGATTGGGCGCCGCGTTCGGTACACCGCAATACCCGCATGGTGAGTGACGCGATTCGTGCAATTGGAGCAAAAACCGGTCGTGATGCTAAAGATCACGAGGTTGCTGCCGAACTTCAATTGAGTCTCGATGATTATTACGGGATTTTGAACGATACCTTGGGCAGTCGCCTGTTCAGTTTCGACGACCTGTTGCAGGACGGCGAACATGAAGGCCTGCACGAGGACGGCGCCAGTGCCCAGCTCGAGCCATCGCGCGATCTGGAAGACGAGCGCTTTCAGGCAGCCCTGGCGGATGCAATCGCCAACCTGCCCGAGCGCGAGCGCCTGGTGCTGGCGCTGTACTACGACGAAGAGCTGAACCTCAAGGAAATCGGCGAGGTGCTGGGGGTCAGCGAGTCGCGTGTCAGCCAGTTGCACAGCCAGTGCGCCGCACGCTTGCGCGGTCGCCTGGGGGAATGGCGGGCGCGTTGAGCAGCCGTTCCATACAGTCGTGAAATGTAGTGCCCGAATTGATTGAATGCGCGTTCAGCGCTGAGCGCGTTAAAGACTGCTTGGAGGTCTAATTGAACAAAGACATGAAAATCCTCATCGTCGACGATTTTTCGACGATGCGGCGGATCATCAAGAACCTGTTGCGTGACCTGGGCTTCACCAATACCCAGGAAGCCGACGACGGCAACACCGCGTTGCCGATGCTCGAAAGCGGTCACTTCGATTTCCTGGTGACCGACTGGAACATGCCCGGCATGTCCGGTATCGACCTGCTGCGCAAGGTACGTCTGGATGAACGCCTCAAGCACCTGCCGGTGCTGATGGTGACGGCCGAAGCCAAACGCGAACAGATCATCGAAGCCGCCCAGGCGGGCGTCAACGGCTATGTGGTCAAACCGTTCACCGCCCAGGTGCTGAAAGAAAAGATCGAAAAGATCTTCGAGCGCGTCAATAGCTGAGGTACGCCACGGGGGCGCTTATGGAGCAAAAAAGATCATCTTTGGACGACTTCGAGTCGACTCTGAAGAAACATGCCCAGGAGCTGGTCAGCAGCCTTGAAAAAGGCAGGTTCGGCGACGCGGTGCAACTGATCCATCAGCTGAACCAGACCCGTGACCTTGGCCTGTACCAGGAAGTCGGCAAGCTTACCCGCGAGCTGCACAGTGCGATCGTCAGTTTCCAGATCGATCCGCACATGCCGCAGGCCGAGGAAGTCTCGCAGATTACCGACGCCACCGAACGCCTGTCGTACGTGGTCAAGCTGACCGAGGGCGCTGCCAACCGCACCATGGACCTGGTGGAGGCAAGCACGCCGGTACTCAATGACCTCAGTGCCGAGGCGGCCAGCCTGAGCGGCGACTGGCAGCGCTTCATGCGCCGCGAAGTCGAGGCTCCGGAGTTTCGCGAGCTGGTCAAGCGCGTCGACAGTTTCCTGACGCACAGCGCCGAGGGCAACCGCAAGGTCGCCGGCCATCTCAACGACATTCTTCTGGCTCAGGACTATCAAGACCTGACCGGCCAGGTGATCAAGCGCGTCACGGCACTGGTCACCGAAGTAGAAAGCAATCTTCTGAAGCTCGTGTTGATGGCGAGTCAGGTCGACCGGTTCGCCGGCATCGAGCATGACCACGACCAGCTGCGTGCCGAAAAAGATCAAGAAAAACATCCGACTCGGGGTGAAGGACCACAGATTCATGCCGATAAACGTGAAGACGTTGTGTCCGGTCAGGACGATGTCGACGATCTGCTGTCCAGCCTGGGTTTTTAGGGAGCACGTTTAATGAGCTTCGGCGCCGATGAAGAAATCCTCCAGGATTTTCTGGTAGAAGCCGGCGAAATTCTTGAGCAACTGTCCGAGCAACTGGTCGAGCTGGAAAGCCGCCCGGATGATGCCGACCTGCTCAATGCAATTTTTCGCGGTTTTCACACTGTAAAAGGGGGCGCCGGCTTCCTCCAGCTCAATGAGCTGGTGGAGTGCTGCCACATCGCCGAAAACGTTTTCGACATCCTGCGCAAGGGTGAACGACGTGTGGACGCCGAACTGATGGACGTGGTCCTGGAAGCCCTGGACACCGTCAACAGCATGTTCGGCCAGGTGCGCGAGCGCACCGACATCACCGCAGCCACTCCGGAACTGCTGGCCGCCCTGGCGCGCCTGGCCGAACCTGCCGGTGCCGAAGCGGCGGCGCCTGCGCCGGTGGCGGCGGTTGCCGAGCCGGAGCCTGAGGCCGAGGCGAGCGGGGGTGATATCACCGACAGCGAGTTCGAGCAGTTGCTCGACTCGCTCAATGCCGCCAAGGCCCAGGCCGAGGCGCCCGAGCCGGTGGCCGTGGACGCTGCCAGCGATGAAATCACCGACGCCGAGTTCGAGTCGTTGCTGGACCAGTTGCATGGCAAGGGCCAGTTCGCCCCCGACAGCGTGGCGGCGGCATCTGCTGCTGCACCTGGCGCGGACGCGGCGCCCAGCGGTGACATCACCGACGATGAATTCGAAGCACTGCTGGACCAGTTGCACGGCAAGGGCACCTTTGCCGCCGATGCACTGCCCGGCGCTGTAGCGGCCGCCGCACCGGCCGCTGCCGCACCCGCAGCGGCGGGTGACCATATTTCCGAACACGAATTCGAGGCCCTGCTCGACGAGTTGCACGGCAAGGGCAAGTTCGCGCCCGACGCCGTCAGCGGCGCTGGCGCTGCCAGCGCGCCTGCTGCTGCGGCGACGGTTGCGGCCAAGCCGGCGGCCAAGCCCGCAGCGGCAGCCGCTGCACCGGCACCGGCCAAGGCACCCGCCCCCGCGCCGGCCCGTCAGGCGGCTCCCGCTGCCGACAAGCATCCGGCCAGCGAGGCCGAGACCACCGTGCGGGTCGACACCGCGCGCCTGGACGAGATCATGAACATGGTCGGCGAACTGGTGCTGGTGCGTAACCGCCTGGTGCGCCTGGGCCTGAACAGCGGCGATGAAGCCATGTCCAAGGCCGTCTCGAACCTGGACGTGGTGACCGCCGACCTGCAGACCGCGGTGATGAAGACCCGCATGCAGCCGATCAAGAAGGTCTTCGGGCGCTTCCCGCGTCTGGTTCGCGACCTGGCCCGCCAGCTCAAGAAAGAGATCAACCTGGAGCTGGTCGGCGAAGAGACCGACCTGGACAAGAACCTCGTCGAGGCCCTGGCCGACCCGCTGGTGCACTTGGTGCGCAACGCCGTCGACCATGGCGTGGAAACCCCGGAAGAGCGCGAAGCCGCCGGCAAGTCGCGCAATGGCAAGGTGATCCTCGCTGCCGAACAGGAAGGCGACCACATCCTGCTGTCGATCTCCGATGACGGCAAGGGCATGGATGCTAATGTCCTGCGCGCCATTGCGGTCAAGCGCGGGGTGATGGACAAGGACGCCGCCGATCGCCTCAGCGAAAGCGACTGCTACAACCTGATCTTCGCCCCGGGCTTCTCGACCAAGACCGAGATCTCCGACGTGTCCGGTCGCGGCGTGGGCATGGACGTGGTCAAGACCAAGATTTCCCAGCTCAACGGCTCGATCAACATCTACTCGACCAAGGGCCAGGGCTCGAAGATCGTCATCAAGGTGCCGCTGACCCTGGCGATCATGCCGACCCTGATGGTGATGCTCGGCAACCAGGCCTTCGCCTTCCCGCTGGTGAACGTCAACGAGATTTTCCACCTGGACCTGTCGCGCACCAACGTGGTCGACGGCCAGGAAGTGGTGATCGTGCGTGACAAGGCCTTGCCGCTGTTCTACCTCAAGCGCTGGCTGGTCAGCTCGGCAGCCCACGAGGAGCAGCGTGAAGGCCACGTGGTGATCCTGTCGGTGGGTACCCAGCGCATCGGCTTCGTGGTCGACCAGCTGGTGGGCCAGGAAGAGGTGGTCATCAAGCCGTTGGGCAAGATGCTGCAGGGCACCCCGGGCATGTCGGGCGCCACCATTACCGGTGACGGGCGCATTGCGCTGATCCTCGACGTGCCGAGCATGCTCAAGCGTTACGCCGCTCGGCGTATCTGATCCCGGTGGCGTGGCCAGGTGGCCGCGCCCCGTAATGGAGTGTTTATGGTAGTCAAGGTCCTGGTGGTGGATGATTCCGGTTTTTTCCGCCGCCGTGTCTCGGAAATTCTTTCAGCGGACCCGACTATCCAGGTGGTCGGTACCGCGACCAACGGCAAGGAAGCGATCGATCAGGCGCTGTCGCTCAAGCCCGACGTCATCACCATGGACTATGAAATGCCCATGATGGATGGCATCACCGCCGTGCGTCATATCATGCAGCGCTGCCCCACGCCTGTACTGATGTTCTCCTCGCTCACCCACGAAGGCGCCCGCGTCACCCTCGATGCACTGGACGCCGGTGCGGTGGACTACCTGCCGAAAAATTTCGAGGACATCTCGCGCAACCCCGAGAAGGTCAAGCAGATGCTGTGCGAAAAGGTGCATACCATTTCGCGCAGCAACCGTCGTTTCAGCAGCTATGCCAGCCCGGCACCGGCCGCAGCGCCTGCACCGTCGCACAGCGCCGGCAGCAGCGTCCCGGCAGCGTCCATGCGCGCCGCCCCGGTTGCCCCGCAAGCCCCTGCGCGGGCCGCTGCACCCAGCTCGCCGGCGCCCAAGCGCAAGGCCTACAAGCTGCTGGCCATCGGTACCTCCACCGGTGGTCCGGTGGCGCTGCAGCGCGTGCTGACCCAGCTGCCGGCCAACTTCCCGGCGCCGATCGTGCTGATCCAGCACATGCCGGCGGCCTTCACCAAGGCCTTCGCCGAGCGCCTGGACAAGCTGTGCCGCATCAGCGTCAAGGAAGCCGAGGACGGCGACGTGCTGCGCCCCGGCCTGGCCCTGCTGGCACCGGGCGGCAAGCAGATGATGGTCGACGGGCGCGGCACGGTGAAGATCCTGCCGGGTGACGAACGCCTCAACTACAAGCCCTGCGTGGACATCACCTTCGGTTCGGCGGCCAAGTCGTATGGCGACAAGGTGCTGGCCGTGGTGCTGACCGGCATGGGCGCCGATGGCCGCGAAGGCGCGCGCCTGCTCAAGCAGGGCGGCAGCCAGGTGTGGGCCCAGGACGAAGCCAGCTGCGTGATCTATGGCATGCCCATGGCCATTGCCAAGGCCAACCTGGCCGATGCGGTGTACGGCCTGGACGAGATCGGCCGGCACCTGGTAGAGGCGTGCATCTGATGGACGTGTTGAGCCTTATCGGGATCATCCTGGCGTTCGTCGCCATCGTTGGCGGCAACTACCTCGAAGGCGGCCATCTGTCGGCGCTGATCAATGGCCCGGCGGCGCTGATCGTGATCGGCGGGACGCTGGCGGCCTCGCTGCTGCAGGCCCCCATGAGCGCGTTCAAGCGCGCCCTGCAGATTGTGCGCTGGATCCTCTTCCCGCCGCGGGTCGACCTGGCCGGCGGTATCGACCGGGTGGTCAACTGGAGCCTCACCGCACGCAAGGAAGGCCTGCTGGGCCTTGAGGGCGTGGCCGATGCCGAGCCCGACCCGTATGCCCGCAAGGGCCTGCAGCTGCTGGTCGACGGCGCCGAGCCCGAAGCCATCCGCAGCATCCTCGAGGTGGATTTCTACACCCAGGAAAGCCGTGACATCCAGGCCGCCAAGGTGTTCGAGAGCATGGGCGGCTATGCGCCGACCATCGGCATCATCGGCGCGGTGATGGGCCTGATCCACGTGATGGGCAACCTGGCCGACCCGACCCAGCTGGGCAGCGGTATCGCCGTGGCGTTCGTGGCCACCATCTACGGCGTGGCCAGTGCCAACCTGATCCTGTTGCCGATCGCCAACAAGCTCAAGGCCCTGGCCATGCGCCAGTCGCGCTATCGCGAAATGCTCCTGGAAGGCTTGCTGTCGATTGCCGAAGGCGAGAACCCACGTTCAATCGAACTGAAGCTTCAGGGCTTCATGGAGTAAGCCATGGCCCGTCGTCGTCAACCCGAGGAACATGAAAACCACGAACGCTGGCTGGTGTCGTATGCCGACTTCATCACCTTGCTGTTCGCCTTCTTCGTGGTCATGTATTCGATTTCCTCGATCAACGAGGGCAAGTACAAGGTCATCTCGCAGGCGCTGATCGGCGTGTTCAACGACCCCGAGCGCAGCATGAAGCCGATTCCGATAGGCGACGAGCGCCCCCTCAGCGTCAAGCCGGCCGAACCGCTGATCAAGGACAGCGAGCAGGTCGATGCGGGCCTGGGGCAAAGCTCCAGCGACCCGCTGCAGACCATTGCCGACGATGTGCGCGATGCCTTTGGCGACCTGATCAAGTCCGACCAGATGACCGTGCGCGGCAACGAACTGTGGATCGAGATCGAGCTCAATTCCTCCCTGTTGTTCGGCAGTGGCGATGCCATGCCCAGCGACAAGGCGTTCGACATCATCGACAAGGTGGCGCACATCATCAAGCCGTTCGCCAACCCGGTGCACGTCGAAGGCTTCACCGATGACCAGCCGATCCGCACGGCGCAGTACCCGACCAACTGGGAGCTTTCGTCGGCACGGGCGGCGAGCATCGTGCGCCTGCTGGCGATGGAAGGGGTCAACCCGGCACGCATGGCTTCTGTGGGGTACGGCGAGTTCCAGCCCATCGCCAGCAATGCCAGCCCTGAAGGGCGCGCGCAGAACCGCAGGGTGGTGCTGGTGATCTCGCGCAATCTGGAGGTGCGCCGCAGCCTGACCGGTACCGGCAGCGCCAATGCCACACCCGATGCGGCGCTCAAGCGTGCTGGCACACAAACTGCACCGCCAGCCGTAGCACCGACGGCCGGGCGCAATCCCGTCAATTCCCCGTCGTCGACCCTTTAATCGATCCCGGCAGGGTCCGACCCGACCGGGAGGAAGCAGCGCAATGAGAGTCTGGGCAGTAGCCAATCAAAAAGGTGGTGTCGGCAAGACCACCACATCCATCGCCCTGGCCGGCCTGCTGGCCGAGGCGGGCAAGCGCGTGGTCGTGGTCGACCTCGACCCGCACGGGTCCATGACCAGCTACTTCGGTCACAACCCGGACACCCTCGAGCACAGCAGCTACGACCTGTTCCTGCACAAGGGCACGGTGCCCGAAGGGCTGCCGGGCCAGCTGTTGCTGCCCACCAGCGACGAGCGCATCTCGCTGCTGCCTTCCAGCACCGCCCTGGCGGTGCTCGAGCGTCAGTCACCGGGCCAGAGTGGCCTGGGCCTGGTGATCGCCAAGAGTCTGGCGCAGCTGTGGCAGGATTTCGACTACGCGATCATCGACAGCCCGCCGTTGCTGGGCGTTCTGATGGTCAATGCGCTGGCAGCCAGCCAGCAACTGGTGATCCCGGTGCAGACCGAATACCTGGCGGTGAAAGGCCTCGAACGCATGGTCAGCACGCTGAGCATGGTCAATCGCTCGCGCAAGCAGGCCTTGCCGTACCACATCGTGCCGACCCTGTTCGACCGCCGTACCCAGGCCTCGATGGGCACCCTGCGGGTGCTGCGCGACGCTTATCCCGACACCATCTGGCAGGGCTACATTCCGGTCGATACGCGCCTGCGCGACGCCAGCCGTGCCGGGCTCACGCCGTCGCAGTTCGATGGCAGGAGCCGTGGCGTGATTGCCTACCGGGCATTGCTCAAGCATCTGCTGGCGCAGAATGCCGTTGCGCAGGTGGCCTGATGAACAGCCCGCAGCAGGTCACCATAAAGCCTCAACTGGCCTTGCAGTCGTACCTGGACGGCCTGTTGCAGGAGGCCACCGAAGAGCTGCAGCCATTGCCCCTGGCGGTGGCCGAACGCGTCGCAGTGGCCCCGGCCCCGGTGGTCGTCACGGCGCCTGAAGCGATCGACGAGTTCCAGGCAGCAGTGCTCGAAGAACAGGCCCGTGACGCCCGGCTCAAGACCGCAGCGCCGGTATTCGCCGAACCGACGCGGCTGGTCATGCCGGTGATGGCGCCACCGGTGGTGGCCAAGGTGGTGGAGGCGGCCCCGGTGGTCGCCCCAGTCATCGCCGACGTGCCGACCCCGGTCGAGCCGCTGGTGCAGGTGCACCTGCCCGCAGCACCGGACCAGCCGGTGCCGCCGTTGACGGGCGACGGTCGCCCGGCCTGGGCCGCCGAGCCGTTCGAATGCCTGCTGTTCGACGTGGCCGGGCTGACCCTGGCGGTGCCGCTGGTGTGCCTGGGCTCGATCTACTCGCTGGCCGGCCAGGAGCTCACGCCGCTGTTCGGCCAGCCCGAGTGGTTCCTGGGCATCCTGCCCAGCCAGGCGGGCAACCTGAAGGTGCTCGACACGGCGCGCTGGGTCATGTCCGACCGCTACCGCGACGACTTCCGCCAGGGGCTGCAATACGTTATTTCGGTACAGGGCTACGAGTGGGGGCTGGCGGTGCATCAGGTCAGCCGCTCGCTGCGCCTGGACCCGAGCGAGATCAAGTGGCGCAGCCAGCGTGGGCAGCGTCCGTGGCTTGCCGGTACCGTCATCGAACACATGTGCGCGCTGCTGGATGTCGCCGAGCTGGCCGAGCTGATCGCCAGCGGCGCCGTCAAGCAGATGCACGGTACGCATAAATAATCGGTCGCAACTGCCGCGACCGCACTGAGTACACCGCCGAGAACGGCTTTTGAGGGTTAGGGGAATGAAAAACATGACTGCGCAGGGTTCCGACGATCCGATTCTGCAGTGGGTAACGTTCAAGCTGGACAACGAGTCCTACGGCATCAACGTGATGCAGGTCCAGGAAGTGCTGCGCTACACCGAAATCGCTCCGGTGCCGGGCGCGCCGAGCTATGTGCTGGGCATCATCAACCTGCGCGGCAATGTGGTGACCGTGATCGACACGCGCCAGCGCTTCGGCCTGATGTCTGCCGAAATCTCCGACAACAGCCGTATCGTGATCATCGAGGCGGACAAGCAGGTGGTCGGCATCCTGGTCGATAGCGTGGCCGAGGTCGTGTACCTGCGTCAGTCGGAGATCGAGACCGCGCCGAATGTCGGCAACGAGGAATCGGCCAAGTTCATCCAGGGCGTGTGCAACAAGAACAACGAACTGCTGATCCTGGTCGAGCTGGACAAGATGATGACCGAGGAAGAGTGGTCCGAGCTGGAGAATATCTGAGTTGATTCTCGAGGGTGCTGTCATATTTCTGGCGCTGGTCTGGATCCTCAGCCTGTGGCTGTTCTACGGCTACAGCAAGCGCCAGCGCGAGCTGGCCTCGCAGCAGGCCCAGGGCGATGCGCTGCGTGACCAGCGCATCAAGGACCTGGCCAAGCGTGTGGACGATTATCAGAACGGTACGGTGCGCATGGGCGACGCGTTGCACGAGCTGCGCGCCGTGGTGGCGCCGTTGCCGGACAAGCTGATGCAACTGGAGCAGCGCGACCCCAACAGCCTGTCGTTCGCCCAGGCGGCGCGGCTGGTGGGCATGGGCGCCAGCGTCGACGAGCTGACCCAGTCCTGCGGCCTGACCCAGGCCGAAGCCGAGCTGATGAGCAAGCTGCACCGCAGCTGATGCAAGGCACCCGGCCTGCGCGGCGTCAGTCCGGCGCAGGCAGGCTGTACAGGTTCGGGGTAATGTCGCGCTCCTGCGGGGCGTTGTCCACGAACCCCTCCGGCACCTGGCCCTTGAGCTGCCAGGCGAAGGCGATGATCTCGGCGATGGTCAGGTACAGCGCCTCCGGGATCTGATCGCCCAGCTCCATGCGCGCCAGCAGGCGTACCAGCTCGGCATTCTCGTAGATCGGCACTTCGTGTTCGCGGGCAATGGCCAGGATCGCCTCGGCCAGCTCGTCGTCGCCCTTGGCGCTCAAGGTCGGGGCCTGCTGGCCGTCGTAGGTCAGGGCAATGGCCTGACGTGGCGGGGTCTGGCTCATGCGTTTTCATCCACCCAGCGTTGTTCCAGATGCGTACGCGGCCCCTGTGGCGGCGTACCGTGATGGCACAGCAGTTCACCGACGTTGAGCCCGCGCTCCACCAACCGCGCGCGCAGCTTGCCGAGCTGGCTGTCGATCAGTTGCGCGGTGCTCGGCAGCTCCGCCCACAGCTGGCTGGACAGGTTGCCCTGGCTGATCTGCGCCTGTACCTGCAAGGGCCCCAGCGGGCTGAGGTCGAATGCCAGCTCCACGCGCCAGAGCATCTCCAGCGGGTCGCGCTGTTCGCGTTCCGGGTCGGCCTGCTGCTCGGGGGTTTCCTCGCGCTGCAGCTTCACTTGCAGCGGCATGAACTCCTGACCGTTGCGCACCGGTATCTCCAGTTGCCAGGTGGTCTGCAGGTTGCCGTCGGCGGTGGTGCGGGTTTGCTCCAGACCAGCGAGCTGGTGGCTCTGCAGGCGTGAAATGGCTGCCGCTGCCAGGCGCAGCAGGTGTTCCAGGTCGCCTTCCTCGTCGCCACTTTGCAGCAGCCGCGAGGGCAGCGGAAAGCTTCCCGGGGCCGGGCGCGGGCTTACCTGGCCGAGCATGCCCAGGGCGTTGCGCACCATACCCGGCAGCACCTGGGCCAGGGTGCTGGCGGCCACGGCCGGGTTGAACTGGGTGCTGCCGGGGAGGCCGGGCAGCAACTGCGCCACCAGCCGGATCACCTGGGCCTTGAGGTCGGGGGCGAGGGCGGCGGGGGCGCCAGCCAGCAGCTTGGCTTCCAGAAACGCGCCGCTGTTGTTCAGGGCCTGGGCCAGGCCCTTGGCCGTGCCGAGCTGTTCCATGTCCGGCAGGCTGGCCAGCAGGGTGCTCACGCTGGCCCGCACATCGGCCGGCAGGCGCTGCTCGGCGCTCATCTGTTGCAGGCTGGCGAGCAGGCCCGGCAGCGAGGCCTGGCGGCTCAGCTGCGCGCTCAGGTGCTGGGTGATCGCCAGTTGTTCCTGGCGCCCGCTCAGGGGCACGAAGCTGATCGACTGTTCACCCTGTACCCGTGCGCTGAGCAGGCTGCCCAGCGCCAGTGGCCGAGGGCTATCGATGTTCAGGGTGGCGCCGGCCTGGGCGGTGTTGAGCAGGGTCACCAACGAGCGGAACAAGGCCGGCTGCCCGGCGGCCTGGGGCAGCGCCTGGGTGGTCAGCACCTTGCCCTGCAGCAGGGTGCCCGGCGGCAACTGGCGGGTGTCGAGCTGGGTGAGGGTGGCCACGTTGCGCGCGATGGCCTGCTGCACGGTGATGCTCAGGTTGCCGGCATTGGGCTGGCTGACCGTCAGCTCGCTGCCCTGGGGCAGGGGCTGGCTGGCGCTGGTCTGCACGGTAGTCTGGCGCCCGTTGGTCTGGGTCAGTTGCAGCAGCAGCTGGAAGTCCTGACCGACCTGGCGCAACGACAGTACCTGCGCCTGCGCGGTCTCGCCCGGGGCGAGCAGGGCAGGCTGGGGTTGCAGCAGCTTGAGCAGTTCGCCGGTCATCGCCGCGCTGCGCGCCTGGGGGTTGGCCAGGGCCTGCGGGCCAAGGCTGTTGATTTCGCCTGTCATCACGTTGCAACCTGTGGAAATAGCCCTCTTTGCAGTAGGACATGCCATGTATAATGCCGCCCGTTCCTGGCGGGTGCGCACGTCCTGTGGCGTGCCCGATGCGACCGGCCATGCCGTACAGCTGTTGCTCAGTATAACGGCCAGGCCCGGACCGACTTGAGACCGAACCATAAGGCGAACCTGTGACCCCTCGACTCGAAGCTGTGGGCCTGGCCTGCGAGCGCGACTGGCGAATGCTTTTCGAACACCTCGAACTGCACCTGGCGGCCGGTGACATGCTGCAGATCAGCGGCCCCAATGGCAGCGGCAAGACCAGCCTGCTGCGCCTGCTCAGCGGGTTGATGCGGCCCACCAGCGGTGAAATCCGCCTGGACGGCAAGCCCTTGGCCGAGCAGGGCAGCGAACTGGCCAGGATGCTGCTGTGGATCGGTCATGCGGCCGGCATCAAGGACCTGCTCACCGCCGAGGAAAACCTGGCCTGGCTGTGCGCCCTGCATCAGCCTGCCAGCCGCGAGGCGATCTGGCAGGCACTGGCGGCCGTGGGCCTGCGCGGCTTCGAAGATGTTGCCTGCCATACCCTGTCGGCCGGCCAGCAGCGCCGCGTGGCGCTGGCGCGGCTGTACCTGGACAGCCCGCCGCTGTGGATTCTCGACGAACCCTTCACCGCCCTCGACAAGCAGGGCGTGGCCCAGCTCGAAGCGCACCTGGCGGCGCATTGCGAGCGCGGCGGCATGGTCGTGCTGACCACCCACCACACGCTGGCGCAGACGCCGTCCGGCTACCGAGAACTGAACCTGGGGCAGTACGCGGCATGAGTGTGTTCGTTCATTTGCTGCGCCGAGAAGCGCAGGTGCTGTGCCGCCGGCCGGCCGAGCTTGCCAACCCATTGGTGTTCTTCGCGATCGTGATCGCGTTGTTCCCGTTGGCGGTCGGGCCGGAGACGCAATTGTTGCAAAACTTGTCCCCTGGGTTAGTCTGGGTGGCCGCCCTTTTATCCGTTCTGCTCTCGCTGGACGGGCTGTTTCGCAGTGATTTCGAGGACGGATCCCTCGAGCAGTGGGTCCTTTCGCCGCACCCCCTGGCGCTTCTGGTATTGGCAAAGGTGCTGGCACACTGGGCCTTTTCCGGTCTGGCACTGGTATTGTTGTCGCCGCTGCTGGCCCTGATGCTCGGTTTGCCGGTGCAATGCCTGCCGGTACTGCTGGCCTCGCTGCTGCTCGGTACCCCGGTACTGAGCCTGCTGGGTGCAGTGGGCGCAGCCTTGACCGTGGGTTTGAAGCGCGGTGGCCTGCTGCTGGCACTGCTTATTTTGCCGTTATATATCCCGGTGTTGATCCTGGGCAGTGGCGCCTTGCAGGCGGCACTGCAAGCTATGCCGGCGACCGGTTACCTGCTCTGGCTTGGCAGCCTGACCGCCCTTGCAGTAACCCTGGCACCCTTTGCAATAGCGGCTGGCCTGAAGATCAGCGTCGGCGAATAATGAGGTCTGGGCCCCGCCCAGCAAAGACCCTGGATGTACCGTGATGAAAAGCAGCGCAATAAGCTGGACGTGGTTTCACAAGCTGGGTTCACCCAAATGGTTCTATGCCATCAGCGGCCGCATGCTGCCGTGGCTGAGCATCGCCGCCATCCTGCTGATCGCCGTGGGCGTGGTCTGGGGCCTGGCCTTCGCCCCGCAGGACTACCAGCAGGGCAACAGTTTCCGAATCATCTACATCCACGTGCCGGCGGCCATGCTGGCGCAGTCGTGCTACGTGATGCTGGCGGTGGCCGGCGTGGTCGGCCTGGTCTGGAAGATGAAGATCGCCGACGTTGCACTGCAATGCGCCGCGCCCATCGGCGCCTGGATGACCGTGGTGGCCCTGAGCACCGGTGCCATCTGGGGCAAGCCGACCTGGGGCAGCTGGTGGGTTTGGGATGCACGACTAACGTCGATGCTGATCCTGCTGTTTCTGTACTTCGGTCTGATTGCCCTGGGCCAGGCGATCAGCAATCGTGAGAGCGCGGCCAAGGCCTGCGCGGTACTGGCGATTGTCGGCGTGATCAACATTCCGATCATCAAGTACTCGGTGGAGTGGTGGAACACCCTGCACCAGGGCGCCACCTTCACCCTCACCGAAAAGCCGGCGATGCCTGCCGAGATGTGGCTGCCGCTGCTGCTGACCGTGCTGGGGTTCTATTGCTTCTTCGGGGCGGTGCTGCTGTTGCGCATGCGCCTTGAAGTGCTGCGGCGCGAGGCACGCGCCAGTTGGGTCAAGGATGAAGTGTTGGGCCACCTGGGGCGGGAGACCGCACGATGAGTTTTGCCAGCTTCAATGATTTCCTCGCCATGGGCCATCACGGCCTCTATGTCTGGTCGGCCTATGGCATCTGCCTGCTGGTGCTGGCCATCAATGTTGCCGCGCCCGTACTGAGCAAGCGCCGGTATCTGCAAGAAGAAGCGCGCCGCCTGCGCCGGGAGAAGTCCAAGTGAATCCGCAACGCAAGAAGCGTCTGTTCATCATCCTCGGCCTGCTGGTGGGTGTCGGCGTCGCCGTCGGCCTGGCCCTGAGCGCGCTGCAGCAGAACATCAACCTGTTCTATACCCCTACCCAGATCGCCAACGGCGAAGCCCCGCTCGATACCCGCATCCGGGCTGGCGGCATGGTCGAGGCCGGTTCCCTGCAACGCTCCGGCGACTCGCTGGACGTACGTTTCGTGGTCACCGACTTCAACAAGTCGGTGCCCATCACCTACCGCGGCATCCTGCCCGACCTGTTCCGTGAAGGGCAGGGCATCGTCGCCCTGGGCAAGCTCAACGCCGAGGGCGTGGTGGTGGCCGACGAGGTGCTGGCCAAGCACGACGAAAAATACATGCCGCCCGAGGTCACCAAGGCCCTGAAGGAAAGCGGCCAGGTGTCCACCGACGGCGGAGCCAAGCCATGAATGCTGCACTGATGATTCCCGAGCTGGGCCAGTTGGCGATGATCCTGGCCATCTGTTTTGCCGGCGTTCAGGCCAGCGTGCCGCTGCTCGGCGCCTGGCGGGGCGACAGCCTGTGGATGAGCCTGGCACGCCCGGCGGCGTGGGGCCAGTTCGCCTTCCTGGCGTTTGCCTTCGCCTGCCTGACCCATGCCTTCATGACCGACAACTTCTCGGTGGCGTATGTGGCCAGCAACTCCAACAGCGCCTTGCCCTGGTACTACAAGTTCAGCGCCGTGTGGGGCGCCCACGAAGGCTCGCTGCTGCTGTGGGCGCTGATCCTGGGCGGCTGGACCTTCGCCGTGTCGATCTTCTCGCGCCAGTTGCCGCAGGTGATGCTGGCCCGGGTGCTGGCGGTGATGGGCATGATCAGCGTGGGCTTCCTGTCGTTTCTGATTGTTACCTCCAACCCGTTCCAGCGCCTGCTGCCGCAGGTGCCTGCCGATGGTCGCGACCTCAACCCCCTACTGCAGGACATCGGCCTGATCGTGCACCCGCCGATGCTCTACATGGGCTACGTGGGCTTCTCGGTGGCCTTCGCCTTCGCCATCGCCGCCTTGCTCGGCGGGCGCCTGGACGCGGCCTGGGCACGCTGGTCACGGCCCTGGACCATCGTGGCCTGGGCGTTCCTGGGCATCGGCATCACCCTGGGCTCGTGGTGGGCCTACTACGAACTCGGCTGGGGTGGCTGGTGGTTCTGGGACCCGGTCGAAAACGCCTCGTTCATGCCGTGGCTGGTGGGCACCGCACTGATCCACTCGCTGGCCGTCACCGAGAAGCGCGGCGTGTTCAAGAGCTGGACCGTGCTGCTGGCTATCGCTGCGTTTTCGCTGAGCCTGCTGGGCACCTTCCTGGTGCGGTCCGGCGTGCTGACCTCGGTGCACGCCTTTGCCGCCGACCCCGAGCGCGGCGTGTTCATCCTGATCTTCCTGCTGTTCGTGGTCGGCGGTTCGCTGACCCTGTTCGCCTTGCGCGCCCCGGTGGTCAAGAGCCAGGTCGGGTTCGCTCTGTGGTCGCGGGAAACCCTGCTGCTGGCCAACAACCTGGTGCTGGTGGTGGCGGCCTCGATGATCCTGCTGGGCACCCTGTACCCGCTGGTGCTCGATGCACTGACCGGGGCCAAGCTGTCGGTGGGGCCGCCTTACTTCGATGCACTGTTCATCCCGCTGATGGCCCTGCTGATGGTGGTGATGGCGGTCGGCGTGATCGTGCGCTGGAAGGACACCCCGACGAAATGGCTGGTGAGCATGCTCACCCCGGTGGCGATCGGCAGCGTGGTGCTGGCGCCCATCGGCGGGCTGCTGGTGGACGACTTCGACTGGCAGGTACTGACCACCTTCGCCCTGGCGGCGTGGATCCTGCTGGCCGGCGTGCGCGACCTGCTCGACAAGACCCGTCACAAGGGCCTGCTCAAGGGCATGCGCGGCCTGAGCCGCAGTTACTGGGGCATGCACGTGGCGCACCTGGGCATCGCGGTATGCGCCCTGGGCGTGGTGCTGTCGAGCAACAACAGCGCCGAGCGCGACCTGCGCCTGGCGCCGGGCGAGTCGATGGAACTGGGCGGCTACCAGTTCGTGTTCGAAGGCGCCAAGCATTTCGAAGGACCGAACTTCACCTCCGACAAGGGCACCGTGCGCGTGCTGCGGGACGGTCGTGAAATCAGCGTGCTGCACCCGGAAAAACGCCTGTACACCGTGCAGCAGTCGGTGATGACCGAGGCCGGCATCGATGCCGGTTTCACCCGCGACCTGTACGTGGCGCTGGGCGAGTCGCTGGACAACGGCGCCTGGGCCGTGCGCGTGCACGTCAAGCCGTTCGTGCGCTGGATCTGGCTGGGCGGCCTGCTGACCGGCCTGGGCGGCCTGATGGCGGCGATGGACAAGCGGTATCGGGTCAAGGTGAAAAGCCGGGTACGTGAAGTACTGGGCATGTCGGGAGCAACTGCATGAAGCGTTGGATCATGGTGCTGCCGCTGGCGGTGTTTCTGCTGGTGGCGGTGTTTCTGTACCGGGGCCTGTACCTGGACCCGTCCGAGCTGCCCTCGGCGATGATCGGCAAACCCTTCCCGGCGTTCTCGCTGCCGACCGTGGAAGGCGACCGGACCCTGACCCGCGACGACCTGCTGGGCAAGCCGGCGCTGGTCAACGTGTGGGCCACCTGGTGCCCCTCGTGCAAGGTCGAGCACCCGGTGCTGAACAAGCTGGCCGAGCAGGGCGTGGTGATCTACGGGGTCAACTACAAGGACGAGAACGCGGCTGCGATCAAGTGGCTGACCGAGTTCCACAACCCCTACCAGATCGGCATCCGTGACGAGCACGGCACCCTCGGCCTGGACCTGGGTGTGTACGGCGCGCCGGAGACCTTCATCATCGACGCCAAGGGCATCATCCGGCACAAGTTCGTCGGCGTGGTCGACCAGACCGTGTGGCGCGAGCAACTGGCGCCGCTGTACCAGGGCCTGCTCGACGAGGCCGGCCAATGAGGTGCTGGCTGGCAGGCGTGCTGCTGGGCCTGAGCATCGCCGGCGTGGCCCACGCGGCCATCGACACCTATCAGTTCGCCGACGACGCCGAGCGCGAGCGTTACCACGTGCTGACCAAGGAACTGCGCTGCCCCAAGTGCCAGAACCAGGACATCGCCGACTCCAACGCACCGATTGCCGCCGACCTGCGCCGCGAGATCTTCCGCATGCTCGGCGAAGGCAAGGACAACCAGCAGATCATCGACTTCATGGTCGACCGCTATGGCGACTTCGTGCGCTACAAGCCGGCCCTGACGGCGCGTACCTGGCTGCTGTGGTTCGGCCCGGGCATCCTGCTGCTGGGCGGCTTCGGCATGCTGGCGCTGATCGTGCGCAAGCGCCGTACCCAGGCGGCGGGCGGCACCGTCGACCTTTCCCCCGAGGAGCGTGAGCGCCTCGCCAAACTGCTGGACAAAGAACGCACCCATGACTGAATTCTGGCTTCCCGCAGGCCTGCTGTTACTGGTAGCCCTGAGCTTTCTGCTGATCCCGGTGTTGCGCGTGCGTCGTGCGCAACAGGAAGAAGACCGTACCGCGTTGAACGTGGCCCTGTACCAGGAGCGCGTGGCCGAACTGCAGGCCCAGGGCGAGGCCGGTGTGCTCACCGCCGAGCAACTGGAGCGTGGCCGCGACGAGGCCGCCCGCGAATTGCTGGCCGACACCGACAACGCCGAACCCGACCGCAGTGCGCGCCTGGGCAAGACCTTGCCGCTGCTGGCCGCGGTGCTGGTGCCGGTGATGGGCCTCGGGCTGTACCTGCACTTTGGCGCCAGCGACAAGGTCGAGCTGACCCGCGAGTTCGCCCAGGCGCCGCAGTCGGTGCAGGAGATGACTTCGCGCCTGGAGCGTGCGGTGCAAGCCCAGCCAGACTCGGCCGAAGGCCTGTACCTGCTGGGCCGTGCCTACATGGCCCAGGAACGCGCCGCCGATGCCGCCAAGGCCTTCGAGCGCGCTGCCGCCCTGGCCGGGCGTCAGCCTGAGCTGCTTGGGCAATGGGCGCAGGCGCTGTACTTCGGTAACGGCAAGCAGTGGACAGCGCAGATGCAGGCGTTGACCGACGAAGCGCTCAAGGCCGATCCGGCGGAAGTCACCAGCCTGGGGCTGCTGGGTATCGCCGCTTTCGAGGACGGGCGCTACCAGCAGGCCATCGACTACTGGAACCGTCTGATTGCCCAGCTGCCCGAGGGCGATGCCTCGCGTGCCGCGCTGCAGGGCGGCATCGAGCGTGCTGGCGAACGGCTCAAGGCCGCGGGCCAGGCGCCGGCCACCAGCGCACGCCTGACGGTGCGGGTCGAGCTGGCGCCGGCGCTCAAGGACAAGGTGCGTCCCGATGACAGCGTGTTCATCTTTGCCCGCGCCAGTTCCGGGCCGCCGATGCCGCTGGCGGCCAAGCGCGTGACCGTGGCCGACCTGCCGATCGAGGTTCAGCTCAGCGACAGCGATGCGATGATGCCGAACATGAAACTGTCGAGCTTCCCCGAAGTCCAACTGGTTGCGCGCGTCTCCCGTGCCGGCCAGCCGACCAAGGGCGAGTGGATCGGCCGTGGCAGCCCGCTGGCCAGCAGCACCGAGGCGCCGCAGCACCTGACCATCGACAGCCCGGACCCGTAGAGAGCTCACTATGAACAGCATCGCACGCCTCACCCTGATCGCTCTGGCCGTGGGCTTGAGTGCGTGTACGGTGCATCGGCCCAGCGAGCCCACCGTGCCGCCGATCGAAACCCTGCCGCCGACCGGGCCGGTGATCAAACCGGTGCCGGGGCCCAAGCCAGGTACCCCGGCCACGCTGCCGACGCCCAAGCCGATGCCACGCACCTCGGCAAGCTTCGCGCCGCCGCCGGGTGGCGCCAGCCACTGGGACCCTAAACTCGGGGTGTACGTGCTCGAAGGCAAGACCAACACCTTCTACCGCCAACGCACCTACTACCGTTTCAGCAATGGCTGGAGCTGGGCCACCAGCCCTGACGGCCCCTGGCAGGACACCGACAGCAGCGGCGTGCCGGGCGGCCTGGGACGGGCTTTCGCCCAGTAAGCCCAAGCCGGCATAATGCCCCTTTTTGCGAATGGCCAGGGGGCAGGGCATGACACACAAGGTACTGGTGCTGGTAGAAACGGTGGATGACTACCTGCCCTTGCTCGAACAGGCCGGCTTCGAGCTGATTCGTGCACAGACCCCGGCCCTGCGTGCCGAGGCCATCGCCCGCCACGGCGGCGCAATCGATGCGGTACTGACCCGCGGGCCGCTGGGCTTGCGGGCCGACGAAATCGCCGCCTTGCCCCATCTGAAAATCATCTGCGTCATCGGCGCCGGGTACGAGGAAGTGGATCTGGCAGCGGCTGCTGCGCGTGGCATCACCGTGACCAATGGCGCCGGTGCCAACGCCACGGCGGTGGCCGACCATGCCCTGGCGCTGCTGTTCGCCATCGTGCGCGATATTCCCCGTGCCGATGCCACCACCCGCCAGGGGCAGTGGAACCGTGTGATCAGCCCGTCGCTGAGCGGCAAGCGCCTCGGGGTACTGGGCCTTGGCGCGACGGGGTTGGCGATTGCCCGGCGTGCGGCGCTGGGCTTCGACATGCAGGTCAGCTACCACAACCGCCGGCCACGCACCGACGTGCCCTACACCTGGTGCGAAAGCCCGCTGGCGCTGGCGGGGGCGGTGGACTTTCTGATCGTTGCCACCCCGGGCGGGGCCGGTACGCGCCACCTGGTCGACGCGGCGGTGCTGGACGCACTGGGGCCGCAGGGTTTTCTGGTGAACATTGCGCGGGCCAGCGTGGTGGACACCGATGCGATGGTGGCGGCGTTGCGCGAAGGGCGTATTGCCGGGGCCGGGCTCGATGTGTTCGATGCCGAGCCTGAAGTGCCGCAGGCACTCAAGGCGCTGGACAACGTGGTGCTGACCCCGCATGTGGCCGGACAGTCGCCGGAAGCGGCGCGCGATACGGTGGCGCTGGTGCTGCGCAACCTGCAGGCGTTCTTTGCCGGGGAACCGGTGTTGACCCCGGTGACGGCGTAATCCGTCGTAGGAGCCGGCCTTGCCGGCGAAAGGGCCGGGGCCGACTGCTGCTAGACTTCAGCCCTACCGCTCACCGCAAGGACCCTGCACCATGTCCCAACCCCAGGAAAAACACGGCAGCTGCCTGTGCGGCGCCATTCACCTCAGCGTCAGCCTCGACAACGCCAGTGTCAGCGCCTGCCATTGCAGCATGTGCCGCAAATGGTCCGGTGGCCCGTTGATGGTGGTGCACAGCACCCAGACCCTCAGGCTCAGCGGCGACACCCCGCGCATCTACGATTCCTCCGAGTGGGCCCAGCGCGGCTTCTGCGGCACCTGCGGCACCCACCTGTTCTATCGCCTCAAGGCCGGCGGCTTCGACGCCGTGCCGGTGGGCGTGCTCGATGGCGAGAGTGACTGGGCGCTGGAACTGCAGATCTACATCGATCAGAAGCCGGGCTACTACTGCTTCGCCAACCAGACCCGGACCCTCACCGGCGCCGAGGTGCAAGCGCAGTTCAGTTGAGCGCCAGCAACCTATTCCCTGCGCGAATGCCTGCATGCCGAATGATCTTTTGCCTGGACGCCTGCATTTGGCTAGCCTGCGTGCTCTGAAAAACGAGGAGCAGGCAAGTGAAACGGGGTGTGGCGTATGCCGGCGTGGCCGGTGCGATGTGGGGCATGGTGCTGATGGTGCCGCAACTGCTGCCGGAGTTCAGCCCGGTGCTGCTGGCCTGTGCGCGGTTCGTCCTGCTGGGGGCGGTATCGCTCGCGCTGCTGCTGCCAATGCGCAAGGCGCTGCGTCAGCTCGAACGGGCAGACGTGTGGATGCTGGCGCGCCTGGCGCTGATCGGCAACCTGCTGTACTTCATGTGCCTGGTGGCGGCGATCCAGCGCCTGGGCGTGGCGCCGGCATCGCTGATCGTTGGTGTGCTGCCGCTGACCATCACCCTGTACGGGCGCAATGACAGCGGCGCGGTGGCCCTGTCGCGCCTGGCCGGGCCATTGGCGCTGATCCTGGCGGGCATGCTGTGCATCAACCTGCAGACCTTCGCGGTGGCGCCGGGGGCGGTGCAGGACAAGCTCGCCGGGCTGCTCTATGCGCTGGCCGCGCTGGCCTGCTGGACCTGGTACGCCACCTACAACAGCCGCTATCTCAAGCAGTGCCGGCACCTGGACAGCCATCAGTGGTCGGTGCTCACCGGGGTGGTGACCGGCGTGTTCAGCCTGGTGCTGGTGGCGCTGCTGTGGGTGTGGCAGCCGCAGCAGTTGCAGGTGCAGGCCACTGCTGAGCGCTGGCAGCTGTTCTGGGCGTTCAGCCTGGGTTGCGCGCTGTTTGGCTCGTGGCTGGCGGGGGTGTTGTGGAATGCGGCAGCCAAGCGCATGCCGCTGACCCTGAGCGGGCAGTTGATCGTGTTCGAGACCCTGTTTGCCTTGCTGTATGCGTTCATCTGGCGCCAGAGCGGGCCGAACCTGCTGGAGGGCGCGGCGATCGTGCTGGTGGTGGGCGGGGTGTGCTGGTCGATGCGCCAGCACGAGCCGGTGACAGCCGGCGCCACCTCATGATCCGCGTTCGCTCCCCACAGCCTTGCAAAACACGGCCATTGCTGCGAAAACGCATCGGCAGAAAACGTCCCATAGCCGTCAGAGATCACCCATGAGCAACGAACTTCAAATCATCGACCTCCAGTTGGGCGACGGCAAGGCGGCCGTCAAGGGGGCGCTGATCACCACCCAGTACACCGGCTGGCTGGACGATGGCAGCGTATTCGATTCCTCCCACCAACGCGGCAAGCCGTTCCAGTGCGTGATCGGCACCGGCCGCGTGATCAAGGGCTGGGACCAGGGCCTGATGGGCATGCAGGTGGGCGGCAAGCGCAAGCTGATCGTGCCGGCGCACCTGGGTTACGACGCGCGTAGCGTAGGCAGCATCCCGCCGAATTCGACCCTCACCTTCGAGATCGAGTTGCTCGAGGTCCTCACCCGCGACGATTGACCCCCAGAGCCCCTCGCGCCAGGCCGCCAACCGGCTGGGCATCCACGCCGAAGACCCGCTGCCATCTTCGAGCACCTGTTCGGTTGAAGAAGCGATCCGGCGCAAGCTGATCTGAGCGTCATCATCGCGAAACATCCCTGCGCCAGACTGGCGCTGGCTCAAGGCAGAGCCGGCACGGATGAACCAAACGGGTTTGCGACACTCTCAAGCACGCCCGTTTCCACGGATGGAACGACAGACAGGGATCACCCCGCAGCCTCGGCTGCGGGGTGGCACAGGCGGGTCAGCCTCAACCCTATTTGTCGCAAAGAGCCCGTGCCATGAAGTTGCCCTCCTTTTTTCGGCGTTATCGCCCTGCGCTGTTTTCCGTTCCGCTGGTCGTCGGCGCCACCCTGCTGACCTTCGAAGCGCTCGAAAGCCGAGCCCAGCCGGTGGACGGCACCCAGACCCTGGTCTTCCTGCGCCATGCAGAAAAGCCCGGCGAAGGCCTCGGGCAACTGAACTGCCAGGGCCTCAACCGCGCCCTGGACCTGGCCACTCTGCTCCCGGAAAAATTCGGCCCCGCCGACTACGTGTTTGCCGCCAACCCCAGCCGCGAAGTGGAGGAGGGCAGCAACGACAATGCCTACAGCTATATCCGTCCGCTGATGACCATCAGCCCGAGCGCGATCAAGCTCGGCCTGCCGGTGAACATCGACTTCGGCGCCAACGACACCGGCGACCTGGCCGACGAGCTGCTGCAGGACAAGTACCGCAACGCCACGGTCTACACCGCGTGGTCACACGGCTACCTGCCCGAGCTGATCAACACCGTGGCCGGCAAGGCGCTGGGCGAAAAACGCACCATCACCGACGACTGGGACGGCGAGGATTTCGACTCGCTGTATGTGCTGACCCTGACCTGGCACGACGGCAAGGCCAGCCTGCTCAGCCGCAACTACAAGCAGGGGCTGGACAACGGCGACCTCGCCTGCCCGAGCTGAGGGCTAGTTCACCACCTCGAAGCGTGAGCTGGCCTCGCGCCACTCGAACGTCTTGCCCAGGCAGTACGGGCTGGAGGGGATGAGCACCTGGGTGGCGCCACCCTGCAGGCGTACCTGGACGGTGTCGATACCCTTGCTGCGACAGCCCGGCACCTTCACCTCCAGCGTCTGCTGCAGCTTGCCGGTGGCCTTGTCCATTACCTGGATGGTTTCGAGGGCGGCATAGTCCATGTCCATCGGCAACTGGAAGTAGAAGCGTTCGGTGGACGCGGCCTGGGGCAGTACGGCACCAGGCGAGGGTGTCTGCAGGCCGATGTCGGCCACCAGCTTGAGCGTGAAGGGCAGCTGCTTGCCGCTGGCGTAGGCGGTCCAGGTGCCTTGCAGCGGCTGGGCACGGCTGCTGAAATCGGCTTTCTGGAAATGCAGCCGCGCGGTGGGCAGGCCGCCGCTGTCCAGTTCGTCCATGGCGAAGTTGTAGGTGTCGGTGTTGCGCGTGGGCTTGAGCCGGATCGGCGTGTGGTAGCGCTCGTAGTAGTAGATACCGGTCACGTAGTCGTTGGTGCGCTCGATCACCAGCGTCACCGGCAACCCGCCGAGTTTACCCTGGTACACGGAATGGTAGGCCAGGGCATTGGCGCTCAGGCACAGCAGCAGGCAGGCGAACAGGGTACGAAACGGCATCAGAAAGGCTCCACGCTGTGGCGCTGCCACACCAGTTGCTTGGGGTCGACGAAGTGGTAGTACTGCCAGTCGCTGGTCCCGGTGTCGTAGTTGCTGCCCTGGCGCTGGGCTACCCAGCCGGGGGCGGGGAACTTGAGCGCGCCCTTGTCGCCCAGCGCTTCGAGTTCGGTGTGGCGTTGGTAGGTATTGCTGGTGGGCTGGTACAGGTAGAACTGGTCCGGCTCCTGGTTGGCGCCGCCGGTGGCGCGCTGGCCGATGGGCGAGGCCCTGAAGTCGATGATGCCGTCACCGTTGTAGTCGGCGAAGGTCAGGGTGCGGGTGCCGTTGAACGCCAGCGCCAGGTTGTCCAGCACCTGCAGTGTGCTGCCGCTGGCGAGGTCGATGATAGTGATGCGATCGACCTTGCCGGTGTATTCGCCCTCGGCCTTGCTGGCGTGCACATAGAAGCTCTTGCCGCGGTTCTGCGGCTGTTGCAGCAGCTCGCCTTGCCAGCTGGAGCGCTGCTCGTCGCTGAAGCGAGTCTGGCGCGTGAGGCTGAAGGGCACGCGTTCCCGGGTGCGCAGGTCGATCCATTCGCCACTGAAGTCGCGATCGTGCGTGAACACGAAGGGGCGCACCCGCAGTGCTGCGGCGGGCATGCGCGGGTTGTCCATGATGTTGATCAGCAGTGGCACGTCCTTGCTGTAGGGCGTCACTTCCAGTGGCTGGCTGGTGTGGTGCTCGGTGTCCAGCAGGTAGCCTTGCACGTACTCGTACTGCGAGGTGTATTGCAGGGCGACCTCGACCTTGCGCTCGCCGAGGGTGCCCTGGTACAGGTTGATCGGGTCGGTGGCGTGGGCGCTGGTGAAGGCCAGCGCCAGGCCCAGCATGCAGAGGGGCCTTGGGAAAGCGAACATGGTGACGGTGCGTCCTTGCGGGAGAGGGGCGCAAGGCTAGCATATGTGTGGAACGTGCCGTTGCTCTGCGAATCCCGCGCCGCCCGCCAGTATGGCGCTTATGCCATCGGCGGCAGCCGTCGCTTCACCGGGCTTTTCTTGACGATGGCGGTGTTGGTTTCGGCGTGGCTGTTGAGCTTGTCGAGCAAGGTGTCGAGCTGCTCCATCGAGCGTACATGCAGGCGCGCGATGAAGCAGTCGTCACCCGTGACCTTGTCGCACTCGGTGAACTCGGGGATGGCGATGATCTGGCGCTCCACCTCCTGCAACTGCCCCGGCAACGGACGAATGCGCACGATGGCCTGCAACTGGTATCCGAAGCTGCGCGGGTCGATGTCGACCGTGTAGCCCTTGAGCACGCCGCGTTCTTCCAGGCGACGCAGGCGCTCGCTGACGCTGGGCGCCGACAGCCCGCTCAGGTGCGCCAGCGCCTTGAGCGAACGCCGCGAGTCTTCCATCAGCGCCTTGATCAACAGCTGGTCGATATCATCAGTCATGCAGTCCTCGTCAGGCAGATCAATGAAATTGCCTTGATAAAAAAGGCAAGGCTTGAGTCTAGCCTTGTTTTTGCTATGGAGCGCCCTGGCTTCTCGCTCGCATAATCTGTCCATCGTCTGGGAGGTGAGAGATGGACAATTCAATACGCCGTGGGTCGTTGGAAATGGTCGCCGCGATGCTGATATCCGGCACCATCGGCTGGTTCGTGCTGGTGTCGGGGCAACCGGTGCTGGACGTGGTGTTCTGGCGCTGCGTGTTCGGCGCCGGCACGCTGTTGCTGGTGTGCGCCGTGCTGGGTTTTCTGCGGCCGGGCATCCTCACACGTGCCAGCTTTGCCCTGGCAGTACTCAGCGGGGTGGCCATCGTGGGCAACTGGGTGCTGCTGTTCGGCTCCTATTCACGGGCCTCGATTGCCATCGGTACGGCGGTGTACAACGTGCAGCCGTTCATGCTGGTGGGGCTGGCGGCGGTGTTTCTGGGTGAAAAGCTCAGTGTGCCCAAGCTGTTCTGGCTGGGGGTGTCGTTTGCCGGGATGCTGGCCATTGTGAGTGCCCACGGCAGCGGGCAGGGCAGTGGCGAGGATTACCTGCTGGGCATCGCGCTGGCGCTGGGCGCGGCGTTTCTGTACGCGGTGGCCGCGCTGATCATCAAGCGCCTGAGTGGCACGCCGCCGCACCTGATCGCGCTGATCCAGGTGAGCACCGGCATCCTGTTGCTGGCGCCCTTTGCCAATACCGGCGGCCTGCCGGGCACTGCGGGGGCGCTGGCCAGCCTGGTGACGCTCGGTATCGTGCACACCGGCCTGATGTACGTGCTGCTGTATGGCGCCATCCAGAAACTGCCGACCGCGTTGACCGGGGCGCTGTCGTTCATCTACCCGATTGCGGCGATCTTCGTCGACTGGTTTGCCTTTGGCCATCGCTTGAGCGCGCTGCAATGGCTGGGGGCGGCGGCGATTCTGCTGGCGGCTGCCGGCATGCAGCAGGGCTGGTGGTGGAGGGCGAGCGGCAAGCTGCACGCCACAAGCGACAAGTAAACAGGCGCCCGGCGCAAACTTGTCGCTTGCTGCGTGAAGCTTGCCGCTAAAATAGCCCCTTTTGTCCCAGTGAATCCTGCCATGCCGATTGCCACCCTTCACGCCCACCTGCTCGGTGCCCTGAACCCTGCGCCTGCCGAAACCCGGCGCCTGTTCCATGGGCGCGGGCGCTGCTGGCCGGGGCTCGAACAGATCACCGTGGACTGGCTGCAGGGCGTGCTGCTGGTCTCGCTGTTTCGCGAACCGCCCGAAGGGCAGCTGGCCACGCTGGAGCAGATGCTGCGCACCCTGGCCGCCAGCCCTGGCTGGCCCGGGCAGGCGATCCTGATTCAGCACCGCTACCTGCCCGACAGCCCCGGCCAGTGGTTGCTGGGCGAGCCGAGCGAGCACCGCGTGATCGACGAGGATGGCCTGCGCTATCAGCTGGACTTGGGCCTGAAGCAGAACACCGGGCTGTTCCTGGACATGCGCTATGGCCGGCGCTGGGTGCGGGAGCAGGCGGCGGGCAAGCGGGTGCTCAACCTGTTCGCCTACACCTGCGGGTTTTCGGTGGCAGCGATTGCCGGGGGGGCCGAGCAGGTGATCAACCTCGATATGGCGCGCTCGGCCCTGAGCCGCGGGCGCGACAACCATCGGCTCAACGGGCATGACCTGGGCCGGGTGGGGTTTCTGGGGCATGAGCTGTTCAAGTCATGGGGCAAGGTGCGCAAGAGCGGGCCGTATGACCTGATCATCATCGACCCGCCGACGTTCCAGAAGGGCAGCTTTGTGCTGACCCAGGACTACAGCAAGATCCTGCGCCGCCTGCCGGAGCTGTTGAGTGAAGGCGGCACGGTGCTGGCGTGCGTGAACGACCCGGCCATCGGGCCTGACTTTCTGATCGAGGGGATGGCAGCCGAGGCGCCGGGGCTGGTGTTCGTGGAGCGTCTGGCCAACCCACCGGAGTTTGCGGACAGTGATCCGGTGGGCGGGCTGAAGGCGCTGGTGTTTCGCCAGGGGTGACCGGGGTGGATTGTTCGCCGGCAAGGCCGGCTCCTACAGGGTTTGCGTCGTCTGTAGGAGCCGGCCTTGCCGGCGAATGAGGCTAGCGGCACAAACGCCGCCACCCCATCACCACACCACTCACGCTCAGCACCAGCCCACCCAGGCTGAGCACGATCATCCACCCATCCCACAACGGCCGCCGCGTCAGCAGCGGTAGCCAGTCCCAGCTGTGCAGCAACGCGAACAGCCAGCGTGACGCGCGCCGTGGCTGGTCCAGCTGCCCCAGTACTTCACCGGTGTACAGGTCCAGATGCAGCCAGGTCTGCGCCGGGTCGTCGAAGCGCACCCGCAGCACCGGCAGACGCTTTTCAAGATGCCCGAGCATGCTCTGCTCGGCCCGCGCGTAGTAGTAGAAGTCGTAGGCCTCCAACTGCTGCACCTGCATCGCCGGCCCGATCGCCCGCGCCGCCTGCTCCAGCACCGCCCGTGGCAGACGCTGCAGCACCTGGCCGTCGTGCATCGACAGTACCCGCGTGCGTCCCGCGCCGTCCTGGCCCACCACATACCCCGCGCCACCGATCAGCCGCCACTCCAGCTCGCGGGCGGTGAAGCCCTGGTCGGCAAAGCGCGCCAGTGCCTGGGGCACCGACAGCGGGAACGCCGCCGCATTCAGCGGCCCGCCCTGATACGCCGAGGTATCCAGCGGCTGCGCACTGCTGAACAGCCGCCACGGGTTCATCGACATCAGCCCACTGAAAATCCAGGTGATGGCCAGGGCACCGAACAGCAACCCGCCCACATGGTGCCAGCGTGCCCAGCCCTTGTACGGCGAACGCGAACCGCTGCGGTAGGGCCGGCTGAAACGCCAGCGCATCACCCCCACCACCGCGCCCAGCAGCGCCATCACGCTGGCTGCCAGCGACAGGTAGATCACCAGGTTGCTCCACAGCCCGTCCACGCCGATGCCGCGCAATGGATACAGCCAGTGCAGCCAGGCGCCGATCAGGTTCCAGCCGCGCTCGCCGGCGCTGGCATCGCGCACCACTTCGCCGGTCTGGCCGCTGATGTACAGCAAGGTGCCGTCCGTATCGCTCAACTGCACGCGATGCAGCGGCCGGTGCGCATCCAGTGCGCGCGAATGGCTCCACAGGTCTTCCTGCACCGCGTCGCGATAGGTCAGCGGCGCATGCAGGTCGTATTGCCCGGCACTGGCCAGCGCCCGTTCGTGGTTGGTGGGGGCGATGCGCTGGCCGCTGCGTGCGTCCACCGCCACGGCCTCGCCGCTGGCATAGTCGAACAGGTAAAGCGCCTGCCCGGCCACGCTGCTCAGGCGTATGCGTGCAGGTTGCGGATCGGTCACCGCCAGCGCCTCGCCCAGCGAGACGCAACAGCCCTGCGCCGACAGCGCCGGCAGGTGCGCCAGGTGCTCGCGCGGGGTCAGCTTGGGGTAGCCCACGTACAGCATCACCATGCCCGAGACGAACCATAGCGCCATGAACACGCAGGTCACGATCCCCAGCCAGCGATGCCACAGATACAGATAACGCTTCATTGCGACGCTCCATCAGGGCCAGGGCGCGAACGCCCCGGCCCGGCCCAGTCAGAAGCGGGTCTGCACCGCCAGTTCGAAGGTGCGCGGTGCACCCAGGTAGAGCATGCTCGACGAGGTCCAGCGTGCGTACACCTCGTCGGTCAGGTTGCGCACCCGCGCGGTGATGCGCGTGTCGGCATCCACCTTGTAGCCGACGAAGGCCCCGAACAGGGTGTACGACGGCGCGTAGCGGGTGTTGGCCGCATCGGCGTACACCGACGACACATAGCGGCTGTCGCCGCCCACCTGCCACTGCGGGTCCAGGTCGTAGGTCAGCCACAGGTTGGCCACCCGGTCCGGGGTGTTGGTGGGGGTGTTGCCCTTGCGCGAGAACGACTGGCCGCCGACGTTTTCGTTGAACGCGTCGTACTGCGCATCGACATAGGCGAAGTTGCCTTCGGCCAGCAGTTGCGGGGTGACGCGCAGCGCCGCCGCCACCTCGATACCGCGTGACGACTGCTTGCCCACCGGCTGGGTGAAGCCGGGGTTGGCCGGGTCGGCGGTGGCCAGGTTGTCGCGCTCGATGCGGTAGGCGGCCACGGTGGCCGAACCGCGTCCGTCCAGAAAGTCGAACTTGCTGCCCACCTCCAGCTGCTTGCCGGTGCTCAGGTCGAAGTCGCGCACCTGGCCGAAGCTGGCGGTGGTGAGCATGCCGGCGGGCGGGTCGGCGGCGGTGCTGTACTGCACATACACGTTGGCCGACGGGGTCAGCTCGAACACCAGGCCCACACGCCCGGTGGTGGGCTGGTAGCGGCGTTTGAACTGCGCCGGGTTGGCCTCGTTGACGGCGCGGTAGTTGCGTACCTGCAGGTCGATGCTGTCGTGGCGCAGGCCCGTCAGCAGGGTCAGGCGATCGGTCAGGGTCAGGCGGTTCTCCAGAAAGCCGGCCCAGGTGTCGACCGTGTTCTGACGGTTCTTCTCGTAGCCGGGGAACATGCCCGGCAGGTCGTAGAAGTGTCCCGGGTCGAAGTGGTCGGGGTCGACGCTGCCGGCAGCGGTGCCCGAGCGCGGGTAGGTCATCTGCACGTTGTGGCTGTAGTCCAGGCCCGTCGACCACTGGCTGCGCAGGCCGAACAGCTGGCCGTCATGCAGCAGTTCCACGCGGTTGCCGTTGAGCTCCTGGTCGTGCCGTTGCAGCAGGCTGCCGGAGCGTTGCACGCGGCTGTTGTCGGCGTTGTAGGTGTAGGTCTCGAGATTGCGGAAGTTGCGCTCGGCGTTGTAGTGGTAAAGCGTATTGCGCAACGAGGTGGCGTCGTCGAAACGGTACTCGGTGATCGAGCGCAGCCAGCGCACGCGCTGCTCGTAGCGCCCGTCCTCGACGTTGTAGTTCTCGAAGCGCCGGCTCTTGTCGACCTTCATCTGGCCGCCCAGCGGGTTGAGCACCGGGCTGCCCCAGTAGGGGCTGTCGACGCTCTCGTTCTGGTATTCGAGTGCCAGGGTGTGGGACAGCTGGTCGTTGATGTCGGTCAGCAGCGAGAACGCCACGCTCCAGGCATCGCGCTCCTCGCGGTCGACGTAGCCATTGCTGCGGGTATGGCTGAAATCCAGGCGCGCATGGTTGGTGTCGTTGAGTGCGTGGTTGAAGCCGAACGAGGTCTCGCTGCTGTCGTAGCTGCCATAGCTGACGCGGCCTTCATTGAAGTCTTCGTCGCGGTTGGCCAGCTTGGTGATGTAGTTGATCGAGCCGCCTACGGCGCCGGCGCCGAACAGGAAGCTGGACGGGCCGCCGACCGCTTCGACGCGGTCATAGATCCAGCTGTCGACCGGGCGTGCGGCGATCGAGTCGTACTGCACGCTGATGCCATTGAACAGCTGGGTGATCTGCGCCCCGGAAAAGCCCCGGTACGACACCGAGCCGGCCGAGCCGGGCGGGGAGGCGGCATTGAGGCCGGGTACGCCGGCGAGCATGTCCTGGGTGGTCCTGGCGCCGCGCTGTTCGATCTGCTGGCGGTTGACGATGCTGATCGAGGCCGGGGTTTCGCGGGGCGTGAGGCCCAGGCGCGAACCGGTTTGCGAGGGGGTGTCGAGCAACACGCCGTCCACCGGGATCGGCCGGTCGCTGACCAGTACATCGGGCAGCACGAGTGCCTCGTCGGCAACGGCGTTGAGCGACAGGGCGCAGAGCAGGGCAGTGCAGCCCTGCAAACGTGGGAAAGGGGTCATTGAGCGAACTCTGCAGGTGAGCCAACGGCACCCCCGCGCAGTGGCGCAGGCGTGTGCCGGTACGGGCAGCGGCAAGGCTGCCGGGTTGGATCAGGCCAGCAGGGGGGAGGCGCGCGGGTTGGCCGAGGGCCAGCAGTAGCGAGGTGGTGCCTTGCTGCGCAGTTCGCGGTGGTAGCGGCGCGTGCGGGTGAACGCCAGCAGCCAGCCGATCACCAGGCTCAGGGCCAGGCACACCACGGCCGCGGCACACACCGGGCAGGTTTGCAGGCTGTCCCAGCCGGCGATGGAGGCATCGCTGTAATCGGTCTTGAGGGTCGGGCCCGGGGTGCCCATGGCCGAGCAGAAGGCTCCGCCGATGCCGTTGAGCTGCAGGCCCATCATCTGCCCGTGGCCGATACCGCAGGCGAACAGATTGAACAGGACGCTGAAGTACAGCGTCCAGGCAATCAGCGAGCGGTCGGCACGGGTAAATTTCATGGCGGCGACTTTAGCACCACCTTCCCATGCCGGGAAGGTTGAACGCCGCAGTGTCTACACCGTTTCGTCGCGTACGTGGGCCGGCTGCGGGTAATACTGCGCGAAGCTCACGTCGTCGGTCTGGTCCACGCGCTTTTTCAGGCGCTCGTTGAACGCCCGGTTCACCGCGTACTGCCCGCCCGAGGTGGTGCGGAACTGGGCGGTGAGGGTGATGCCGTTGAGGTTCATGGCGTCCACCCCGAACACCTGCAGCGGCCCTTGCAGGCTGTGGCGCAGCACCGGGTCCTCGCTGATCGACTGGCCCACCTCGCGGATCAGGTGCAGGGCGCTGTCGACATCGGTCTGGTAGCTGAACTGCACCGAGAAGAACGCATAGGCGAACTGGCGCGACTGGTTGGTGACGGCCTTGATCTGGCCGAACGGTACCGAGTGCACGAAGCCCTTGCCGTCACGCAGGCGCAGGGTGCGGATGGTCAGGCTCTCGACGGTGCCGGCGTGGCCGGAGTCGAGCACCACCCAGTCGCCGATGGCGATGGTGTCCTCGATCAGGATGAACAGGCCGGTGATCACGTCCTGTACCAGCTGCTGCGAACCGAAACCGATGGCCAGGCCGACCACCCCGGCACCGGCCAGCAGCGGCGCCACGTTGATGCCCAGGTTGGCCATGGTGGTGATGGTGCAGATCACCACCAGCACGATCTTCACCGCGTTGCGCAGCATCGGCAGGATGGTGCGCACCCGTGTGCTGGGCTGGCGCGAAGCGCGCCGGCCGGCGCTGGGCTTGAGGGCTTCCTGGATGGCGGTGTCGATCACCACCCACAGCAGCCAGGTGACCAGCAAGATCAACCCGATGCTGCTCAGCGAATCGCTGATTGCCCGGCCCAGGCTGTTGCGCACGGCGAATTCGAGCACCGAAAAGCCCCAGATGCGCCCCAGCAGCTCGATGAAGGCGATGGCCATGCCGATGCGCAGCAGCGCGTGGGCGAGGTTGCGCACCAGTTCCTTGTAGGGGCGCAGGCGCTGGCCGGGGTCGACCTCGCGGGACTTGAACAGGTGCTGCAGCACCGTGCTCAGGAACACCGTGCCCACCAGCAGCACCGTGGTCAGCAGGGCCTTTTGCAGGGCCTTCTGGCTTTCTTCGCCGGCGCCGATCAGGTTGATCGCCGATACCAGGATCATCATCAGGATCGGCAGGTACCACAGCCACGAGAAGATCCGCAGGGTTTCCTGCAGGGCGCGGTGCTGCAGGCGGTCGTGCAGGTCGCGGTTGCGGATCAGGTGGGCCACCGGGCGGCGCAGGCGGATTACCAGCGCGGCGAAGGCGAAGGTGGCCAGCAGGCCGGTGATCACCGCGATGCTGCTGGTGAGGTTGCCACCGATCTGGCGGGTGATCTGCGGGCTGGTCAGGGCGTCGGCCCAGGCGGCGAGAAAGCCGATCATGAACAACGGGCGTGGCGCGATCTTGCGGATGATGCGCACGGCGGTGCGCTTGTGGCCGGTGTCGAACACGGTGATCAGGCACAGGATGATCGACGTCGAGAACAGGCCGCTGCTGGTGGCGTAGGCCAGGCTCAGGCCCAGCGCGCGGCCGATCGAGGGGTCGAGCAGGCGCGTGCTGGCGTAGAGGGTGGCGGGCAGGCTGGCCAGGGCCGGCAGGGTGTAGGGCAGCAGGTAGCCGAGCAGTTTCTGCAACCGCGGACGTTCGCGCAGCGGGCGCCTGCGATTGATGTGGTGGGACAGCACGCGGCCCAGGCTGGTGAGCACGCCGAACACCACCAGCCAGGTGAGGCTGAGCAGGGCAAAGTCCACCAGCAGGTCGAAGGAGTCTTCGGCGTGGCGGTCGACCAGTTGGTTGGCCTCCTTGCTGGCGCGATTGGCGCGCAGGCGCCAGGCGTCGACCAGGTGACCGTCGACGTCGATTTCCTGGGTGACGCTGTCGAGGCTGTTGGCCAGGGCGCCGAGCAGGCCGCCCTGAACCACGGGTTCCGGGGCTTTTTCGGCGGTTTCGGCGCTGTCGGTGCCGGGGATGAGGCTGGCGGCGAGCAGTTGCGTGCTGAGCAGGCAACCGAGCAGCAGGGTGAGCAATCGGGTCACTGGGCACTCCTTGAGCCGTGAATGACGGAAAGGGTAGTCCAAGGAACTGATCGGTATTTGCCGGGCAAGTTCGAAACCGAGGTGAATTCATCGCGGGTCAAGCCCGCTCCCACAGGTGCGACATCGCCCTTGAAATCGGCACATCACCTTGTGGCAGCGGGCTTGACCCGCGACAGGCCCGAACGCCGGCCACAAAAAATCCGGGGCCCGTCACAGGCCCCGGATTCGTCACCCGGCCTTATTGCCCGGTGTAGATCTGGTCGAAGATCCCGCCGTCGTTGAAGTGGGTCTTCTGCACGGTGCGCCAGTCACCGAAGGTCTTTTCCACCGACAGGAAGTCGACTTTGGGGAAGCGGTCGGTGTACTTGGCCAGCACGGTCGCGTCGCGTGGGCGCAGGTAGTTGTTGGCGGCAATTTCCTGGGCTTCAGGCGACCACAGGTACTTGAGGTACTCCTCGGCGGTGGCACGGCTTTTCTTCTTGTCCACCACCTTGTCGACCACGCTCACCGGCGGCTCTGCTTCGGCCGACACGCTCGGGTAGATCACCTCGAACTGGTCGCGACCGAATTCGCGCGCGATCATCTCGGCTTCGTTCTCGAAGGTCACCAGCACGTCGCCGATCTGGTTGGTCATGAAGGTGGTGGTCGCGGCACGGCCACCGGTATCGAGCACCGGTGCCTGCTTGAACAGCTTGCCGACGAAGTCCTTGGCCTTGTTCTCGTCACCGCCGTTCTTGAGCACATAGCCCCATGCCGACAGGTAGGTGTAGCGGCCGTTGCCCGAGGTCTTGGGGTTGGGCACGATCACCTGTACGCCGTCCTTGAGCAGGTCGGGCCAGTCCTTCAGGGCCTTGGGGTTGCCCTTGCGCACGATGAACACGGTGGCGGAGGTGAAGGGCGCGCTGTTGTTGGGCAGGCGGGTGACCCAGTTGTCCGGCACCAGCTTGCCGTTGTCGGCCAGGGCATTGATGTCGGTGGCCATGTTCATGGTGATGACGTCGGCCGGCAGGCCGTCGATCACCGAGCGCGCCTGCTTGCTCGAACCGCCGAAGGACATCTGCACGTTGATCTTCTCTTTGTGCTCGGCTTCCCAGTGCTTCTGGAACGCGGCGTTGTAGTCCTTGTAGAAGTCGCGCATCACGTCGTAGGAGACGTTGAGCAGGGTGGTCGGGGCGGCCTGGGCGAGGTTGCCCAGGGCCAGGCCTGCGGCCAGAAGCGAGGCACCAAAGAGTTTTTTCACTGCGCATTCCTTGTTCGAGTTGGGAGAAAGGCATTATGCCAGCGACTATAGCGGCTCGGCCTTAGTCGCTTAAAGATTAAAAAGTGCTGTGGTTATTCCATTTTCTTGAACAGCGCATTGCCGCAGCGTGAACAGAACGCGGCGCTCTGCTCGTGGCTGCCCTTGTGGCAGGTGGGGCAGGCGTGCTGCCGCTGTTCGCCGCGCATGGCGTTGGCCAGCTCGGCAGTGAAGATGCCGGTGGGCACGGCGATGATCGAGTAGCCGGTGATCATCACCAGCGAGGAAATCACCTGGCCCAGCGGGGTCTTGGGCACGATGTCGCCAAAGCCCACGGTGGTCAGGGTCACGATGGCCCAGTAGATGCCCTTGGGGATGCTGGTGAAGCCGTGCTCCGGGCCTTCGACCACGTACATCAGGGTGCCGAACACCGTGACCAGGGTCGACACGCTGACCAGGAACACGATGATCTTCTGCTTGCTGCCGCGCAGCGCCGACATCAGGTAGTTGGCCTGCTTGAGGTACGGGCCGAGCTTGAGCACGCGGAAGATGCGCAGCATGCGGATCACGCGGATGATCAGCAGGTACTGCGCGTCACTGTAGTAGATGGCGATGATGCCCGGCACGATCGCCAGCAGGTCCACCAGCCCGTAGAAGCTGAAGGCATAGCGCAGCGGCTTGGGCGAGCAGTACAGGCGGGTGAGGTATTCGGCCAGGAAGATGGCGGTAAAGCCCCACTCGATCCAGGCCAGCAGCCCGGCGTAGCCCTGGTGGACCTCGTCGATGCTGTCGAGGATGACGGTGATCAGGCTGGCCAGGATGATCAGCAGCAGAATGCTGTCGAAGCGCCGGCCGGCCACGGTGTCGGCTTGAAAGACGATGACGTAGAGCCGCTCGCGCCAGCTCGAAGGGGTGCTCATGGGCGCTTTCCATTACAAGATGGAGCAGAGCCTAGGGGCTGGCCCGCAGCTGTGCAAGCGGGCGACGTCGGGCAGCGGTGCCCAGTTGCAGCAGCCAGCAGGCGAGGATGAACGGCGCGGTCAGGCCCGGCACCGGCAACAGGCCCAGCAGCGGTTGCAGCACGATGGCCAGAACGATGGCCAGCAACGGCCGCCAGGGTTGTGCGCGGGTCTGGCTGAAGGCCAGCGCGGCCAGCGCCGCATTGAAGCCGTACAGGCCGTAGTAGCCGGCGCCGGCCTCGCCACCGAGCAGCGCCACGCTGCCGCCCAGGGCGGCGCCCAGTAGCGCCCAGGCGGCGGCGTAGCGGTTGGCGATCAGCAGGCCCAGGGCAATCAGCAGGCCGGCCAGCGGCTGGTCGAGCAGGAAGATCTGGCCCAGGCCGCGGCCCAGGGCGAACAGCGGGTTGGCCGCGACCGGGGCGTAGCCGGCGCTGGAAGGCTCGGCCAGCGCCAGTACCGCCCAGCCGATCAGCACGAAGGGCGCGGTGTAGGCGGGCAGCAGGCGAGGGCTTTTGCGCTTGAGCCACTGGTGCACCAGCATGCTGCTCAGGCCCGCGGCGGCGATGATCAGCGGGGGCAGCAGGGCCGACCAGGGCAGTGCGTGGCTGAGCAGCAGGCCCAGCAGTACGCCGTTGTAGCTGTACAGGCCGGCCTGGCGGTCGGCGCGGTTGTAGCCGCGGCGCTGCGCGGTGAGCAGCCCGGCAAGGGCGCCCAGCAGCGCACCGCCGATGAGTTCGGGGGCGGTAATCAGAATGGCCAGCAGGCACAGCAGGCCGCACAGCGGGTTGCGCTGCAGCAGCACCTGACTGAAACCGTTGAGCAAGGCGGTGGCCCAGTCGGGGCACGGGTTGACGAAGTTCTTGGTGTACATGGCAGTGGGTCAGGGTGGGTGGAGTGGGGCGCCTCTTCGGGCTTTGTTGTCCCACGGTGTGGTGTGTCAGTGCGGGCCTCTTCGCCGGCAAGGCCGGCTCCTACAGGGTCTGTGCCGTGTGTAGGAGCCGGCGTTGCCGGCGAAGCGGTCAGAGCAGGGTTTCGATCCGCAGCGTATTGGTCGACCCCGGCTTGCCAAAAGGCACACCGGCAGTGATCAACAGGATGTCGCCACGGCTGGCCATGCCCTGGGCCTGGGCAATCTCCAGTGCCGTGGACACCACTTCGTCCACCTGGCGCAACCGATCGTTGACCACCGAATGCACGCCCCAGGCCACACTCAGGCGCCGTGCGGTGTTGAGGTTGGGGGTCAGGTTGAGGATCGGTGCACGCGGCCGTTCACGCGCTGCGCGCAGGGTCGAGTTGCCCGACTCGCTGTAGTTCACCAGCACCGCCACCGGCAGGATGCCGCTGATGCGACGGATCGCGCAGCTGATCGCATCCGACACCGTGGCCTCGGCCTGTGGCCGGCCCACGTCCAGCTGGGCCTGGTAGTCCGGGCCGCTTTCGACCTGGCGGATGATCTTGCTCATCATCTGCACCGCTTCGAGCGGGTAGTCGCCCGAGGCGGTCTCGGCCGACAGCATCACCGCATCGGCGCCCTCGGCCACGGCGTTGGCCACGTCGGTGACCTCGGCGCGGGTCGGGGCCGGGCTGAAGCGCATCGACTCGAGCATCTGCGTGGCCACCACCACCGGGCGGCCCAGCTGGCGGCAGGTGGTGATGATGCGCTGCTGGATCTGCGGCACGCTTTCGGCCGGCACTTCCACGCCCAGGTCGCCACGGGCAACCATGATCGCGTCGCTCAACTGGGCAATCTCGCGCAGTTGCGTGACCGCCGAGGGCTTCTCGATCTTGGCCATCAGGTAGGCCCGGTCGCCGATCAGCTGGCGCGCCTCGATGATGTCTTCAGGGCGCTGCACGAACGACAGGGCCACCCAGTCCACGCCCAGCTCCAGGCCGAAGGTCAGGTCGCGACGGTCCTTTTCGGTCAGCGGGCTGAGCTCGAGCAGCGCCTGGGGCACGTTCACGCCCTTGCGGTCGGACAGTTCGCCGCCGTTGAGCACCTCGGTGTCGATGGCGTCGGCGTGCTTGGCGGTCACGCGCAGGCGCAGTTTGCCGTCATCGAGCAGCAGGTCCATGCCCGGCTCCAGCGCGGCGATGATCTCCGGGTGGGGCAGGTTGACCCGCTGTGCATCGCCCGGTGTGGCATCCAGGTCCAGGCGCAGGGCCTGGCCGCGTTGCAGTTGCACCTTGCCTTCGGCAAAACGCCCGACACGCAGCTTGGGGCCCTGCAGGTCCATGAGGATGCCCAGCGGGTAGTTGAGCTGGCGCTCCACTTCGCGGATCCATTCGAAACGCATGGCGTGGTCGGCGTGCTCGCCGTGGCTGAAGTTCAGGCGAAAGATGTTCACCCCGGCTTCGACCAGCTGACGGATGTCGTCGATGCCTTTGGTCGCGGGGCCGAGGGTGGCGAGGATTTTGACTTTCTTGTCAGGCGTCATGTTGTGCGGTCTCGAGAATCAGGATGGCGCGAAAATCGTTGACGTTGGTGCGCGTGGGCTCGGTAACGATCAAGGCGTCGAGCGCGGCGAAATAACCGTAGCCATTGTTGTTGTCCAGCTCGTCCGCCGCCGACAGGCCCAGGGCCTGGGCACGCGCATAGCTGTCGGGGGTCATGAAGGCCCCGGCGTTGTCTTCGGAGCCGTCGATGCCGTCGGTGTCACCGGCCAGTGCGTACACGCCGGGCAACCCCTTGAGGCTTTCGGTGAGGCTGAGCAGGAACTCGGCGTTGCGCCCGCCGCGGCCATTGCCGCGCACGGTGACGGTGGTTTCGCCGCCCGATAGGATCACGCAGGGCGCCGCCAGTGGCTGGCCGTGCTGCACGATCTGGCGCGCGATGCCGGCATGCACCTTGGCCACTTCACGCGACTCACCTTCCAGGTCACCCAGGATCAGCGGGCTGAAGCCGGCCTGGCGCGCCTTTACTGCAGCGGCCTCCAGCGACTGCTGGGGGCGTGCGATCAGCTGGAAGTGGCTGCGGGCCAGGGCCGGGTCATCGGCCTTGACGGTTTCGGAGGCCGGGTTGTTCAGCCACGCGGTGACGGCGGCCGGGGCCTGGATGTTGTAGCGCTTGAGGATCGCCAGCGCTTCGGCCGAGGTGCTTGGGTCGGCCACGGTGGGGCCGGAGGCGATCACGGTGGCGAGGTCGCCGGGTACGTCGGAAATCGCGTAGGTGTACACCGTGGCCGGCCAGCAGGCCTTGGCCAGGCGGCCGCCCTTGATCGCCGAGAGGTGCTTGCGCACGCAGTTCATCTCGCCGATGGTGGCGCCGGATTTGAGCAGGGCCTTGTTGACCTGCTGCTTGTCGGCCAGGGTCAGGCCTTCGGCGGGCAGGGCCAGCAGGGCGGAACCTCCGCCGGAGAGCAGGAAGATCACCCTGTCGTCGGCGCTGAGGTCGCTGACCATCGCCAGCACACGCTTGGCCACGGCCAGGCCGGCGGCGTCCGGTACCGGGTGGGCGGCTTCGACCACTTCGATCTTGCTGCAGCTGGCGCCGTGGCCGTAGCGGGTCACGACCAGGCCCGAGACCTCGCCCTGCCAGCTGCGCTCGACCACTTCGGCCATGGCGGCGGCTGCCTTGCCGGCGCCGATGACGATGACGCGGCCGCTGCGGTCGCTGGGCAGGTGGGCTTCGAGCACCTGGCGTGGATGCGCGGCATCGATGGCCGTGGCGAACAGCTCGCGCAGAAAGTGTTGCGGATCGACCGACATGGCAGGCTCCCAAATCTTATTGTTTTGCAGAATTGAAAACGCCCCTGGGCCTGCCTCCGTGCAGACGGGCCCAAGGGCGGGTGGTGCTCTTTAGGGCGGCAAGCTTCAGGCTACAAGCTGCAAGAGGCAGCGGACCGATGCGCGGTCTGCCGGTCTTGCCGCGTGAAACCTGCCGCTTGACGCTTACTTGTCGCCGCGGATCGAGAAGTTGGCCATGTGCTCAAGTCCCTTGACCAGCGCCGAGTGGTCCCAGTTGGCGCCACCGATGGCCGCGCAGGTGCTGAACACCTGTTGGGCATTGGCGGTGTTGGGCAGGTTGATGTTCAGCTCCTTGGCACCCTGCAGGGCCAGGTTCAGGTCCTTCTGGTGCAGGCTGATGCGAAAGCCCGGGTCGAAGGTGCCCTTGATCATGCGCTCGCCGTGCACTTCGAGGATTTTCGAGGAGGCAAAGCCGCCCATCAGTGCTTCGCGCACCTTGGCCGGGTCGGCGCCGTTCTTGGCGGCGAACAGCAGGGCTTCGGCAACGGCCTGGATGTTCAGGGCCACGATGATCTGGTTGGCGACCTTGGCGGTCTGGCCGTCACCACTGCCACCCACGTGGGTGATGTTCTTGCCCATGGCCTGGAACAGCGGCTGGGCACGTTCGAAGGCTTTGGGGCAACCGCCGACCATGATGCTCAGGGTCGCGGCCTTGGCGCCGACTTCACCACCGGACACCGGGGCGTCGAGGTAGGTGGCGCCGGTGGCCTTGATCTTCTCGGCGAAGGCTTTGGTGGCGGTAGGGGAGATCGAGCTCATGTCGATCACCACCTTGTTCGGGCCAATGCCCTGGGCCACGCCGTTTTCACCGAACAGCACGGCTTCGACCTGGGGGGTGTCCGGCACCATGACGATGATGAATTCGGCTTCCTGGGCCACTTCCTTGGGGTTGGCCAGGGCCACGCCGCCGGCGGCGATCAGGTCGCTCGGCGCGGCGCCGTGGTGCGAGGAAAGGAACAGGCTGTGACCTGCCTTCTGCAGGTTCTGAGCCATTGGAAGGCCCATGATGCCGGTGCCGATGAATCCGATTTTAGCCATTACAATTACCTCTTGTTTTTGTACATGTAGGAGCCGGCCTTGCCGGCGAATGGGGCCATGAGGTGTTCGGTCAGGCCCCTTCGCCAGCAAGGCTGGCTCCTACAGGGGTTATGTGGGGTTCAGATCGCGTTGTGGGTCTTGAGCCAGCCAAGGCCCGCTTCGGTGGTGGTCAGCGGCTTGTATTCGCAGCCTACCCAGCCCTGGTAGCCGATACGGTCCAGGTGCTCGAACAGGAAGCGGTAGTTGATCTCGCCGGTGCCCGGCTCGTTGCGGCCCGGGTTGTCGGCCAGCTGGATGTGGTTGATCTTGGCCAGGTTGCCTTCCATCGTGCGGGCCAGGTCACCTTCCATGATCTGCATGTGGTAGATGTCGTACTGCAGGAACAGGTTGGTGCTGCCCACTTCGGCCTGGATCTCCAGCGCCTGCTTGGTGGTGTTCAGGTAGAAGCCCGGGATGTCGCGGGTGTTGATCATCTCCATCACCAGCTTGATGCCTGCTGCCTGCAGCTTGTCGGCGGCGAACTTCAGGTTGTCGACGAAGGTCTTGCGCACCGTGGCGCAGTCCGGGCCTTGTGGGCGAATACCGGCCAGGCAGTTGACCTGGGTGTTGCCCAGTACCTGGGCGTAGGCAATGGCCAGGTCCACGCCGGCACGGAATTCCTCGACACGGGACGGGTCGCAGGCGATGCCGCGATCACCCTTGGCCCAGTCGCCGGCCGGCAGGTTGAACAGCACCTGGGTCAGGCCGTTGCTGTCCAGGTGCTGCTTGATTTCAGCCGAGCTGAAATCGTACGGGAAGAGGTACTCGACCCCGCTGAAGCCGGCGTCGGCAGCAGCCTTGAAACGGGCGAGAAAGTCCTGCTCGGTGAACAGCATGGACAGGTTGGCGGCGAAACGAGGCATGGTTGTCTCCTTGCAAAAGTGGGCCCTGTGCGCGGGGGCAGCAGGGCCGCTACAACAGTCAGTCGAGCAGCGAGATCGCGGTTGGCGCGTCGTTGCCGACCAGCGCCAGGTCTTCGAACTCGTTGACCGCGTTGATTTCGGTACCCATGGAAATATTGGTCACGCGCTCGAGGATCACCTCGACCACGACCGGCACCTTGAACTCTTCGGCCATCTGCTGGGCCTTGCGCAGGGCCGGCTGGATTTCTTCCGGCTTGAACACGCGCAGTGCCTTGCAACCCAGACCTTCTACAACCGCGACGTGGTCCACACCGTAGCCGTTCAGTTCCGGGGCGTTGAGGTTCTCGAACGCCAGCTGTACACAGTAATCCATCTCGAAGCCGCGTTGGGCCTGGCGGATCAGCCCCAGGTAGGAGTTGTTCACCACCACGTGGATGTACGGCAGGTTGAACTGCGCGCCCACCGCCAGCTCTTCGATCATGAACTGGAAGTCATAGTCGCCCGACAGTGCCACGACCTTGCGCGACGGGTCGGCCTTGACCACGCCCAGTGCCGCAGGAATGGTCCAGCCCAGCGGGCCGGCCTGGCCGCAGTTGATCCAGTGACGCGGCTTGTACACGTGCAGGAACTGCGCACCGGCGATCTGCGACAGGCCGATGGTGCTGACGTAGCAGGTGTCCTTGCCGAACACCTGGTTCATTTCCTGGTACACGCGCTGCGGCTTGACCGGCACGTTGTCGAAGTGGGTCTTGCGGTGCAGGCTGGCCTTGCGCTGCTGGCAGTCCTTGAGCCACTCGCCACGGTCCTTGAGCTTGCCGGCGGCTTTCCACTCGCGGGCCACTTCCAGGAACACGTCCAGTGCGGCGCCGGCGTCGGACACGATACCCAGGTCCGGGGTGAACACACGGCCGATCTGGGTCGGTTCGATGTCGACGTGAATGAAGCGACGGCCTTCGGTGTACACATCCACCGAGCCGGTATGGCGGTTGGCCCAGCGGTTGCCGATGCCCAGCACCACGTCCGACTTGAGCATGGTCGCGTTGCCGTAGCGGTGCGAGGTCTGCAGGCCGACCATGCCCACCATCAGCGGGTGGTCGTCAGGGATGGTGCCCCAGCCCATCAGGGTCGGGATGACCGGGATACCGGTGAGTTCGGCGAATTCCACCAGCTTGTCGCTGGCATCGGCGTTGATGATGCCGCCACCGGCCACCAGCAGCGGACGCTCGGCGGAGTCGAGCATGGCCAGGGCCTTCTCGACCTGCACGCGGTTGGCCGACGGCTTGCTCACCGGCAGCGGCTGGTAGGCGTCGATGTCGAATTCGATCTCGGCCATCTGCACGTCGAACGGCAGGTCGATCAGTACAGGGCCAGGACGGCCGGTGCGCATTTCATAGAAGGCTTTCTGGAACGCATACGGCACCTGGCCAGGTTCGAGCACGGTGGTGGCCCACTTGGTGACCGGCTTGACGATGCTGGTGATGTCGACGGCCTGGAAGTCTTCCTTGTGCAGGCGCGAGCGAGGCGCCTGGCCGGTGATGCACAGAATCGGGATGGAGTCGGCCGAGGCGCTGTACAGGCCGGTGACCATGTCGGTGCCGGCAGGGCCGGAGGTGCCGATGCACACGCCGATGTTGCCGGCCTTGGTACGGGTGTAGCCCTCGGCCATGTGCGAGGCACCTTCCACGTGACGAGCAAGGACGTGATCGATGCCGCCGACTTTCTTCAGGGCCGAATACAGCGGGTTGATCGCGGCGCCCGGGATGCCGAATGCGGTGTCGACGCCTTCACGGCGCATGACCAGCACGGCTGCATCGATTGCTCTCATTTTGCTCATGGTTTTGTGCCTCTTAGATTTTGTAATTGTATACAAATTGCTTTTCGACAGAGTGTATTCACGGCAGGCGACTCTGGTCAATCCATTTTCATCCGCCACCGGGTGCTTTCGTCGTTACCCCGTAAAAAAGGGGTTGTGACGGGTTTTGGTCGGATGGAGTGAATTATTGTATACAAAAATATTCTTCATTGTGTTCTATTTGTTGTATTGGTTTTTCACTTGCCCACGTGGGCTTCTAACAACAAGAGGACCTTTGGATGAACGTTCTGAGCTTGAAAGTAGCGGTGAGCCTGGTGAATGGCGCGCTGGCGGCCGGCCGCAGGATTTCGGCGGCGCCGCTGACCGTGGTGGTGCTCGATGCCGGTGGGCATCTGCTGACCCTGCAGCGCGAGGACGGCGCCAGCCTGCTGCGTCCGCAGGTGGCGATGGGCAAGGCGTGGGGGGCGATTGCGCTGGGCAAGGGCTCGCGCCTGCTGGCGCTGGACGCGCAGCAGCGCCCGGCGTTCTTTGCCGCGCTCAACGGGTTGGGCCAGAGCCCGGTGGTGCCGGCGCCGGGTGGGGTGCTGATTCGGGATCAGAGCGGGGCAGTGCTGGGCGCGATCGGCATCAGCGGTGATACGTCGGATATCGACGAGCAGTGCGCGATCAGTGCGATCGAAGAGGCGGGGTTGACGGCGGATGCGGGGGTGGCGGCGTAGGGCCCTTTCGCCGGCAAGGCCGGCTCCTACATGTCTGCGCGAGCCTTGTAGGAGCCGGCCTTGCCGGCGAAGCAGTCAACGCGATCAGGCGTCCGGCGCACAGCCCTTGAGCACCAGCCGGATGATGGTCTGCGCCGCCGCCTCGTAGTCGCTGTCCTCGAGCTTGGCCTTGCCGGTGACCACCGAGATCTGCCAGTCGAAATCGGCATAGGTCTGGGTTGCGGCCCAGATGCTGAACATCAGGTGGTGCGGGTCGACCGGGGCGATCAGGCCGCGCTCGATCCAGCCCTGGATGCATTCGATGTTGTGCCGTGCCTGCACGTTGAGCTGCTCGACCTGGCTGGCGCTAAGGTGCGGCGCGCCGTGCATGATCTCGCTGGCGAACACCTTGGACGCGAAGGGCAGGTCGCGGGAGATGCGCACCTTGGAGCGGATGTAGGCACTGAGCACCTCTTGCGGCTCACCGTCGGCATTGAACGGGGTGGAGGCCTGCATGATCGGCTCGATGATGCTTTCGAGCACCTCGCGGTAGAGGTTTTCCTTGGATTTGAAGTAGTAGTAGACGTTGGGCTTGGGCAGGCCGGCCTTGGCCGCGATGTCGCTGGTCTTGGTGGCAGCGAAGCCCTTGTCGGCGAACTCCTCGCTGGCGGCCCGCAGGATCAGTTCTTTGTTGCGCTCGCGAATGGTGCTCATGGTGGCGCTGTTCCTTGTATCTGGCCGCGTGCGGCAACAGGCCTGGGCAGGCGGTTGCGCATGGTAGCACCGCGTTCGCGAAGCGCTCAAGGTCGCCCCTTTTGCCCATCGACAGGCTAAGCTTGGCGCCATCTCACCTCAATGGAACATGAATCATGGCTGCAAGCAGTTTGCTGGTACTGATCGACGATATCGCCACGGTACTCGACGATGTCTCGGTCATGACCAAGGTCGCGGCCAAGAAGACCGCCGGCGTACTGGGTGATGATCTGGCCCTCAATGCCCAGCAGGTCACGGGTGTGCGCGCCGAGCGGGAACTGCCGGTGGTGTGGGCGGTGGCCAAGGGCTCGTTCCTGAACAAGCTGATCCTGGTGCCGGCTGCGTTGCTGATCAGCGCATTCATCCCGTGGGCGGTAACCCCGCTGCTGATGCTCGGCGGCGCCTACCTGTGCTTCGAGGGGTTCGAAAAGCTCGCGCACAGGTTTCTGCACAGCGCCGAGGAGGCCAAGGCCGGGCATGCGGCATTGACCGAAGCAGTGGCCAACCCGGCGGTCGACCTGGTGACGTTCGAGAAAGACAAGATCAAGGGCGCGGTGCGTACCGACTTCATTCTCTCGGCCGAGATCATCGCCATCACGCTGGGCACCGTGGCCGATGCGCCACTGCCCCAGCAGATCATCGTGCTGTCGGGCATCGCGATCGTGATGACGATCGGCGTGTACGGGCTGGTGGCGGGGATCGTCAAGCTGGATGACCTGGGCCTGTGGCTGACGCAAAAGGCCTCGCGTGCAGCCAAGGCCATCGGCAACGGCATTTTGAGTGCGGCGCCCTACATGATGAAAAGCCTGTCGGTGATCGGCACCGCGGCGATGTTCCTGGTAGGTGGCGGGATTCTGGTGCATGGCATCGCGCCGCTGCATCATGCCATCGAGGCCTTCGGCGAAGGGCGTGGCGGGGCGCTGACGACGGCCTTGCTCAATGCCGGCGTGGGGATCGTGGCGGGGGCGGCCGTGCTGGCGCTGGTCACGCTTGGCAGCAAGCTCTGGCGTTCGATCAAGGGCTGAACACGGCGGCCGCTCGCAGACCGCCGTGTCGGGGTTCATTTCACGGCGGCCGCCACCTGCGTCTGCGGGGCCCATTCCAGAAGGTGCTGGGTGAAGCCGTAGCTGGCGCTCTGGTAGTAGGCAATGGCCCGCTTGATCAACGGATTGTCGATATCGACCTGACGCTCCTGGCTTGCGCCCAGGGCCTGCTCGTGAACCCGCAGGCCGCCTCGTGGGCTGAGGATGGCCAGGTCCTGGCCATCGAACAGACCGAGATGCTGGTAGTTGCCAATTACCACCCGTGGCGCAAGCGGGTCTTCGCGCAACAGGTCGCGGCCAAAGAAGGTCGAGGTGTAGCTCATGTTCAGCAACCCGAGCACGGTGGGGGCCAGGTCGATCTGACTGGCCAGCTTGCTTTCCTCGCGAGGTTCGATCCATTTGGGCGCATGGATGAACAGCGGGATCTGATAGTTCTGTACCGGCAGGTCCTCCTTGCCTGCACTGCCGGCGGTATGGTCGGCGACGAAGATGAACAGCGTGTTGTCGAACCAGGGCTTGCCGCGTGCCTGGTCCAGGAAGCGCCCGATGGCGTAATCGGTGTACTTGACGGCGCCTTCGCGGCCATTGCCCGAGGGGATGTCGATGCGCCCGTTCGGGTAGGTATAGGGGCGGTGGTTGGAGGTGGTCATCAGTTGCAGGAAGAACGGCACCTGGTTGGCGTGGTCGGCATCGGCCAGTTGCAGGGCCTGGGCGTAGAGGTCTTCATCGGACATGCCCCAGGCGTTCTTGAAGCTGATGTCGCTTTCCTTGACGCTGCTCTGGTCCACTACCCGGTAGCCGTTGCCGCTGAAGAAGGCATTCATGTTGTCGAAGTAGCCGCGCCCGCCATACACGAACACGCTGTCGTAGCCCACCTCGGCCAACTGCTGGCCCAGGCTGGCAAAGCCGCTTTCACGGCCGATGCGCTTGACGATAGAGCGCCCTGGTGTGGGCGGCATGGACAGGGTAATGGCCTCCAGGCCCCGATCGGTACGCGTGCCGGTGGCGTAGAAGTTGTTGAAGTACAGGCTCTGCTTGCGTAGCGCATCCAGGTTCGGGGTGAGGTTGCGGTTGTCGCCGTTGCTGCCCAGGTACTTGGCGCTCAGGCTTTCGATGGTCACCAGCACGATGTTGGGTGTACGCCGTTGGCCGCTGGCGACGATCGTGCGGCGGATGTCCTGCGCCTCCTTGCCGATGAACCGCGCATCGGCTTCGTTCAGTTCTGCATGCATCTGCGCGCCGGCTTCGGCTTGGGGCAAGGTGCCGTAGAACTGCGGGTAATCCAGTTCGTTGTTGCGAAAGGCGGCGAAGAACTGGTACGGGCCGTTGCTTGCCAGTTCGCGTTGGTAGGCATTGCCGTCCTGGCCACGGGGATGCTCCTGGTCGATGAACTGTGTGCCCAGGCCGGCCAGCACGAACAGCACGATCAGACTCAGGGCGCGCAGGCGAAAGGCCGGCAGCGGCGCATTCAGCGCGGCATTGAAGGTCTTGCGCAGCAACAGGCACAGGGCCACGGTAACCACCCCCAGCACACTCAGCAGCAGCGCGATGGGGTAGGACTCGAGGATGTTGTTCAAGACCTCGTCGGAGTACACCAGGTAGTCCACGGCAATGAAGTTGAAGCGCACGCCGAACTCGTCCCAGAACAGCCATTCGGCCACGGCAGTAAACAGCATCACGAAGATGCTCAGGCCAAGTATCAGTTGCAGCACGATGCGATTGACCCGCGAGTGCCACAGGCGCGGCGGGCAGAGCAGCAGGTAGATGGCCAGGGGTAGGGCTGCATACAGCAGAAAGCCCAGATCGTAGGCCAGCCCTACGGCAAAAACCGACAGATACGCATGGCCTGCTTCGTCCAGGTGCGTGAGCAACAGCATGAGCCGGGTCAGTGTGAAGATTGCCAGCCAAACACCGGTCAGTAGCAGCAGATAGCGCAATGGCGCCGAGCGTGGAACACGCATGGGTCAATTCCTTTTTGTCATTGAATGCCATAACCCTGGCAAGTAGCGTAAGGACCGGCTATGCGTTGCACAGAGGGGCAGGGAAGGCCCTCAGGCTATCAACGCAAAAGAGAAAAATATGTTGCCCGGTTGTCGCGCCCGCGTGAAACAACACGCAGCTGTATTCATATAGTCGGGTTATGGAAGTTGGGCGAGCGAAAACTTCGAGTCTGCGGTGCGATGTATTCGCGCTGACACCGAACGGGGCGCTGAATCGTTGCGCAACTGCCTGATGGCAGGCATGTTTCACCTGCGGGCGCAGGGTAACGAGAGGGTGTTTGAGGTTCGGGTTTTATTGCAGAAACCCTGTTGTGTTCTGGCGTGCTGACAGTTGCACGTTGGCTGAGCGTGATTCACTGGAGTCACGCTCAGCCGGTGGTATCAGAAGTGCACTTTCACCAGCAGGCTCGCGGTGTTCTGGTCGGTATCGAAGGCGTCGCTGTCCTTGATGCCGTACTTGTCTTTCCAGTAGTCGTATTCGAAACCGACGTACAGCTGTTTTTCGCCCAGGTTCAGGGCCTTGCCCAGGTCATACTTGATCTGCGGGTTGAAGTGCAGGTTGGAATGATAGGTGCCGCGACGCCGGGTTTCGTCGTTGTCCACCACCCAGTCCATGTAGCCGTCGATCAGGATGTCCGACTTGCCCACGGGAATGGTGTACGACCACACCGGGGTGATCTGCCATACGTTGTCACCGGCGCGACTGCCCTCGGTGTGGCGCTGGTAGAAGTTGAGCTGGAAGTAGTCGAAGCCGGGGATGGCCAGGTCGAAGCCTGGGCCGATCAGGTACGACTCGTTGTCTCCCTCGCCAAACTCGTAGGTCATGGCCAGCAGCACATCCTTGACCGGGCCGAACTCCAGTTTCTGGTCGAAGATCTTGCCGAACGACAGGCGCGGGGTGAACTCGCCGTAGTAGGTGTTCGGGCCGACGTTGCCGTCCTTCTTGCCGTTGTAGAAGATCTTGTCGATGAACAGGAAGTTGTCGCCGTACTTCCAGGCATCGGCGTGCTCGAAAGTGAAGGTCTGCTGGATCTGCGGGTTGACCGCAAAGTCCTTGCCGTAGAGGTAGGTCAGGCTGTTGTTCTGCCACTGCAGCAGGTCACCGGCGGTGGCGGTACTTGCCGCCAGCAGGCCGCCTGCAAGCATCAGGCTGTTGGTAATGCGCATTGCGTGCTCCCTTGATTGATTCGGCACTCTGTGTCGGCGCCGTTCTGGTTCAACGTGTTGTCTTTTTGGTCAGCTTTTTTCGATCGGCCACAGCGCGTTCGCAAGAGCTGAGCCAACCTTGGCGGGTTGGCGCAACGGGCCTGCTCGACGTCTTTCTGAACAGTTGAACAAGGGGCGTGAGGCTGGCAATACGCTTACCAACCGCCCGAATTCATTGACTGAGCGGTCAGTAAACGCAGGTAGGAGGGGTCCTACCCTGAGCGAGGGGGCGCGCAGATTACTGGCTTGCGCGCCGTCCCTCAAGTGCTCCGTTATGGAGCGTGTGCGACAAAAACTGTGCGTTCGATCAGGTTTTAGAAGTGAACCTTGATCAGCGCACTGGTCACGCTCTGGTTGGTCTTGAGGCGATCGCTGTCCTCGATGCCGTATTTGTCCTTCCAGTAGCTGTATTCGATACCCACGTACAGCTGCTTGGCGCCGATGTTCAGCGCCTTGCCCAGGTCGTACTTGACCTGCGGGTTGAAGTGCAGGTTGGCGTGGTAGGTGCCGCGACGGCTTTCGTCGTTGTCCACCACCCAGTCCATGTAGCCATCGATCAGCAGGTCGGACCTGCCCATGGGGATGGTGTAGGAGAACGCCGGGGTGATCTGCCACACGCGATCACCCGGGCGGCTGCCTTCGGTGTTGCGCTGGTAGAAGTTGAGGGTGAAGTAGTTGAAGCCGGGGATGGCCAGGTCGAAGCCCGGGCCGATCAGGTAGGCCTCTGTGTCGCCTTCACCGGTTTCGTAGGTCATGGCCAGCAGCACGTCCTTGATCGGGCCGAACTCCAGCTTCTGGTCGAAGATCTTGCCGAACGACAGGCGCGGGCTGATCTCGCTGTAGTAGGTGTTCTTGCCCTTGTTACGGTCTTGGCCGCCGTTGTAGAAGATCTTGTCGACGAACAGGAAGTTGTCGCCGTACTTCCATTTGTTGGCGTGCTCGAAAGTCACCGTCTGCTGGATCCGCGGGTTGACCTGAAAGTCCTTGCCGTACAGATACGTCAGGCTGTTGGTGTGCCAGAGCAGCAGGTCCTCCGCTACCGCAGGAAGCGTGGCCAGCAAGCTGCTGCCCAGCAAGAGGGAAGAGGTGATGCGTTTCATGTGGTTATTCCCGGCTATTGTTATTGTTGGATTGCGGTTTTTTCGGCGCAAACGCGCCCCGAGCGGCCCACTCCCAGGGGCCGACGGTACTGCGTGGTGCTCGGGTTGAGCGGGGCGGCAGGCGCCGCCCCGTGTATCAGTGCTGGTGCACGGCGTCGTTGTGCGCGGCGCGTTCGGCGCCGCCCAATACGTTGAACAGCAGGTTCAGTACCAGGGCACTGACGGTGGCCATGGCGATGCCGCTGTGGGTGATCGGCTCCATCCATTGCGGCATCTGCGCGAAGAACTCCGGACGTACCACCGGGATCAGGCCCATGCCGACGCTGACGGCCACCAGCAACTGGTTGCGCCGGTCGCCGATGTCGGCCTCCTGCAGGATCTTGATGCCGGTGGCCGCGACCATGCCGAACATGGCGATGGAGGCGCCGCCCAGTACCGCCGGCGGGATCGAGGCAATCAGGAATGCCGCCTTGGGCAGCAGGCTGAGCACGATCAGGAACAGCCCGGCCACCACGGTCACGTAGCGGCAGCGCACGCCGGTCATCTGGACCAGGCCGATGTTCTGTGCGAACGAGGAGTGGGTGAAGGTGTTGAAAAAGCCTGCCACGAACGAGGCGCCGGCGTCCCAGAACAGGCCGCGACGCAGCATGCCCGGGGTCACTTCACGCTCGGTGACCTTGCCCAGCGCCAGGAACATGCCGGTGGACTCGACGAAGATGATCACCACCACCAGGCACATCGACAGGATCGGCGCCAGGCTGAAGGTGGGCATGCCGAAGTGCAGCGGGGTGACCACCTGTACCCAGGGGGCCTGGGCCAGGCCGCTGAGGTCGACCATGCCGATGGCGCCGGCAATGATGTAGCCCAGGCCCATGCCGATCAGTACCGACACGTTCACCCAGAAGCCACGCATGAAGCGATTGATCAGCAGGATGGTGGTCAGCACCAGGCCGGCCACGGCCAGGTAGATCGGCGAGCCGAACGGCGCGGCCGCCGCGCCGCCGCCGGCCCAGTTGACGGCGACCGGGAACAGCGACAGACCGATGGAGGTAATCACCGTGCCGGTGACCAGTGGCGGGAAAAACCTCACCACCTTGGACATGAACGGGGCGATCAGCATGCCGAAGAAGCCGGCGGCGATGGTCGCGCCGAAAATCCCCTGCAGGCCCACGCCGGGCATGCCGGCCATGGCCACCATGCTGCCGACGGCGGCGAAGCTGGCGCCCATCATCACCGGCATGCGGATGCCCAGTGCGCCAATGCCGAGCGACTGGACCACGGTGGCGACACCGGCGACCAGCAGATCGGCATTGATCAGGAATGCGATTTCTTCACGAGAGAGCCCGGCGGCCTGCCCGATGATCAGCGGCACCGCAATGGCACCTCCGTACATCAGCAGAACATGTTGCAAACCCACCAGGATCAGTTGCAGCAGGGGCAGTGGCTGTCGTGGCGGCGCAACGGGGATGTACGCCTTGCGTGACTCGGACATGCAGCACCTCAGGTTTTGTTTTTATTCTGGGTAGCTGCAGGCTCAGGCGCCCTGCTTGCGAAGAAGCAGGAGGCCGCGCCTGGCTTGCAGCTTGTAGCTTGCCGCTTGAAGCTTGTATCAGTTGGTTGGAGCACCCTTGGCGATCCATGCACCAATCAGTTCACGTTCCTGCTGGGTCATCTGGGTGATGTTGCCCAGGGGCATGATCTGGCTGGCGACGGCCTGTGCCTGGATGCGTGGGGCCAGTTGCTGGATCTGTTGCGGGGTATCGAGCATCACGCCGGCCGGGGCGGCACTGAACAGCGGGCTGGTCGGCTTGGCCGAGTGGCACACGGTGCAGCGTTCCTGGATGACGCTGTGGATCTTGTCGAAGTTGCCGCTGTCCGCCGCAGCGGTGGCAGTGGCGGGTGCTTCGGCCGGGGTAGCGGCAGGTGCCGGGTTGGCAGCCTGTTCGGCGGCTTTCTCGGCAGCGGTCTTGCCACCCAGTGCGGTTTCCGGCAGCGGCTGGTACTGGACCTTGGCAGCGGCCTGCTCAGGGGCGGTCGGCATCGGCTTGGGGCCGGTGACGTAGGCCAGGCAGATCATCGCCAGGGCGCCGACGGGCAGGGTCCAGGCGTACTTGGCGCTGTCGTGGCGGGTGTTGAAGTAGTGACGCACCAGCACCGCTGCAATCGCGATCCCGGCCAGGATCAGCCAGTTGTACTGGCTGCCGTAGGTGCTCGGGAAGTGGTTGCTGATCATGATGAACAGCACCGGCAGGGTGAAGTAGTTGTTGTGGCGCGAACGCAGCAGGCCCTTGGCCGGCAGGGTCGGGTCGGGGGTTTCGTTCTTCTCGATGGCGGCGACCAGTGCACGCTGGGCCGGCATGATGATGCGGAACACGTTGCCGACCATGATGGTGCCGATGATCGCGCCGGTGTGCAGGTACGCACCACGGCCGCTGAACACCTGGCTGAAGCCGTAGCAGGCCGCAATGATCAGCACGAACAGCACCAGGCCGAGCAGGCCGGGGCGCTTGCCCAGGGGCGAGTCGCACAGCACGTCGTAGATGAACCAGCCGGCGATCAGCGAACCGACGCCGATGGCGATGCCTTCACCACCGCTCAGGGTGCTGCCGGGGGCTAGCAGGTAGACGCTGGGGTTCCAGTAGAACACCAGGCACAGCAGGGCAATACCCGACATCCAGGTGAAGTAGGCTTCCCATTTGAACCAGTGCAGGTTCTCCGGCATTTTCGGCGGGGCCAGCTTGTACTTTTCCAGGTGGTAGATACCGCCACCGTGAATCGCCCAGAGGTCGCCCGACAGACCATCGCGCGGGTTGGCCCGGTTGAGGTTGTTCTCCAGCCATACGAAATAGAACGACGCGCCGATCCAGGCCACGCCAGTGATCATGTGAACCCAGCGCACGCTCAGGTTCAGCCATTCCAACAGATGTGCTTCCACAGTCTTTACCTCTTGCCGGTCACCGCAGGCCAGTGACCGACCTTCTCTTATTGGTGGGGTGCGAGGATCAGTTGCTCATCCTCATTGAAGAAATGTTCGTCGCAGTTGTTGCCGGAACCGCTGCGATCAACCACCAGGAAGTCATCCCGCTTTTCGATCGTCAGCACCGGGTGGTGCCAGACGCCGCGATGGTAATTGATGCCCTGCCTGCCATTACTGACAAAGGCGCGGACAAGACCCGATACAGGTACATCGCCAACGGGCGCGACCACGATCAGAAAGGGATTGCCGAGCAGCGGGATGAAGGCCTGGCTGCCCAGCGGATGGCGCTCCAGCATGCGCACGGTCAGCGGCATGTCCTGCGCGTCGGCGCGGAAGATGCTGATGATGGCGGAGTCCTCGGGCTGGGCGGTTTCTACCGTGGCCAGCTTGTGGAAGCGCATGGTCGAACCGTTGTTGATCATGAAGTGGTCGCTGCCGTCGGTTTCGATCACGTCACCGAAAGGGGCGAAGGCTTCTTTGGTCAGGGGCTCAATCACTAAAGTGCGCATGCGGGTGTTCTCTAATTATGTGTTGTCGGGGCTTTGGCGAATGCCGGCAGGCCAGTGCCTGCCAAGGCGCGCCGGTTACAGCTGCTGCAGGCGGAACAGGGCGATCAGGTTGATCTGCGCCAGGGCTTCCTTGAACTCGGCTTCGACCGAGTTGTGGATGCGTTTCTCGAACGAGGCGAGGATCTGGTGCCGGTTGCTGCCTTTTACCGCCATGATGAACGGGAACTGGAACCTGGCCTTGTAGGCGTCGTTGAGTTCGGTGAAACGGGCGAACTCTTCGGCGGTGCACTGGTGGATGCCGGCGCCAGCCTGTTCGTTGGTGCTCGATTCGGTCAGTTCGCCCTGGACGGCGGCTTTGCCGGCCAGGTCCGGGTGAGCATTGATCAGGGCCAGCTGGCTGGCGTGATCGGCGCTGAGCAGGATGTCGCTCATGCGCTGGTGCAGGGCTTCGATCTGGTCCAGCTCGTGCAGTTGGCCCAGGTCGTAGGCTTTTTCGGCGACCCACGGCGAGTGCTCGTAGATGTCGGCGAAGGCGGCGACGAACGCGGCACGGTCCAGGGTCGAAGGCTTGAGGGTCTTGAAGTCGGTCATTTGGCGCTCTCGGCTTGGAAAGGGTGGGTGGCATGCCAGTGGCGGGCGATGTCCACGCGCCGGGCGAACCACACCTGCTCATGGCTCTTGGCGTACTCCACGAAGCGCTTGAGCGCGGCGATGCGTGCCGGGCGGCCGATCAGGCGGCAGTGCAAGCCGATCGAGAGCATCTTCGGCGCCTCGGCACCTTCGGCGTAGAGCACGTCGAAGGCGTCCTTGAGGTACTGGAAGAACTGCTCGCCACAATTGAAGCCCTGCACCTGGGTGAAGCGCATGTCGTTGGTGTCCAGGGTGTAGGGGATCACCAGGTGCGGCTTGCCGGTGGGGTTGTTGGGCTCCCAGTAGGGCAGGTCGTCGTCGTAGGTGTCGCTGTCGTAGAGGAAGCCGCCTTCCTCCATCACCAGGCGGCGGGTGTTGGGCCCGGTACGGCCGGTGTACCAGCCCAGGGGGCGCTCGCCGGTGAGGTCGGTGAGAATGCGGATGGCCTCGAGCATGTGCTCGCGCTCCTGGTTCTCGTCCATGTACTGGTAGTCGATCCAGCGGTAGCCGTGGCTGCAGATCTCATGGCCGGCGGCGACCATGGCGCGGATCACGTCGGGGTGGCGCTGGGCGGCCATGGCCACGGCAAACACGGTGAGCGGCACGCCGGTGTCTTCGAACAGCTTGAGCAGGCGCCACACACCGGCGCGGCTGCCATACTCGTAAAGCGATTCCATGCTCATGTTGCGGGCGCCCTGCAGGGGCTGCGCCGAGACCATCTCGGAAAGGAAGGCTTCGGATTCCTTGTCCCCGTGAAGAATGTTGCGTTCGCCACCTTCTTCATAGTTGAGCACGAAAGACAAAGCGATGCGGGCATTCCCCGGCCAGCGCGGATGGGGTGGGTTGTTGCCGTAACCGATCAGGTCGCGAGGATAATCAGCGCTCACTGCAGCCTTCCTTCTTGTACGTGAAAACGGGGGTGTGGTGTCTGAGTCAGGTCATCGGCCACAACGATGGAGTGATTGTATACAACTTTATTGACGATTTGTAAGCCTGTTTTTTCGCATTTCTTCCGCCATTTGACCTTGAAAAAGGTTGCAAGAAACCTGCCTGATTGGTCAGTAAATGACGATAGCGTCCGCCAGGCGCGCGGCTTTGCGACTGATGGCGTATTTACAGGGCACGCTCGGCAGGCTAACAAAATCGTCGAATTTATTGTGTACAATTTTAGCTGAAAATGTCTTAATAATCCGACAGCCGCACGCTGCCCTGCTTCATCCCGGTGCCGTGCGGGTATTTTTTGCCCATAGATTGAAACGAGGCGCACGCAATGGGACGTTTGACCACGCATGTACTGGATGCCGCACATGGCTGCCCTGGCAGCTCGATCAAGGTCGAGCTGTACCGGGTCGAAGGCCAGCAGCTTGAGCTGGTGAACACGGCGCTGACCAACAGCGATGGCCGTTGCGATGCGCCACTGCTGCAGGGTGAGGATTACCGCAGCGGTGTGTACCAGCTGCAGTTCAGTGCCGGTGACTATTATCGTGCCCGTGGTGTGCAGTTGCCGGAGCCGGCGTTCCTGGATGTGGTGGTGCTGCGTTTCGGCATCAGCGCCGAGCAGGATCACTACCACGTGCCGTTGCTGATCTCGCCGTACAGTTACTCGACCTATCGCGGAAGCTAGTTGGTCGCTAGATGAATCTTCGTAGGTCCTTGCCCGCTCTCACTGGCGGGCTTTTTTTTGCCTCGGTTTCGAGGGCGTGCCTGCAGGGCTGTTCGCTGGCAGAGCGGCACAGGCAACAAAAAGCCCCGCCCGAAGGCGAGGCTCCTTGAACCGACGCAGTGCTTACAGGAACACGAACTTGGCCACAAAGATCGCACACAGCACCCACAGGCTCGCCGAGATCTCCCTGTAGCGCCCGGTGCCGGCCTTGAGCACCACATAGGTGATGAACCCCAGCGCAATGCCGTCCGCCACCGAGAATGTCAGCGGCATCATGATCGCCGTGACGATCGCCGGAATGCTGTCGGTGGCTTCATCCCAGTTGATGTGCGCCATGCTGCCCATCATCAGCATCGCCACATAGATCAGTGCGCCGGCGGTGGCATACGCCGGGATCATGCCCGCCAGCGGCGCAAAGAACATCGCCGCGACGAACAGCAGGCCGACCACCACGGCCGTGAGCCCCGTGCGCCCGCCGGCCGCCACACCTGCAGCACTTTCCACGTAGCTGGTTACCGGCGGCACACCCACCACTGCACCGAACACGCTCGATGCACTGTCGGCCTTGAGCGCCCGCGACAGGTTTTCGATGCGCCCCTCGGCGTTCACCAGGTTGGCGCGCTGGGCCACGCCCATCAGCGTGCCGGCGGTGTCGAACATGTGCACGAACAGAAACGCCAGTACCACGCTGATCATGCTGACGTTGAACACGCCCGCCACGTCCATGGCCATCCAGGTGGGCGCCAGGCTCGGCGGCAGGGAGAACACGCCGCCATATTCCACCAGGCCCAGGGCCCAGCCGGCCAGTGTCACGGCGATGATGCTGATCAGGATCGCGCCGAACACCCGGCGGTAGCTGAGCACGGCAATCATCAGGAAGCACGCCGCCGCCAGCAGCGGGCCAGGCTCGTGCAGCGAACCGAGCTTGATCAGGGTGGCTGGGCTGGCGACGATGATGCCGGCCGTCTTCAGCCCGATCACACCGAGAAACAGCCCCACACCTGCGCCCATGGCGTGACGCAGGCTCAGCGGGATGCTGTTGAGCAGCCATTCGCGTACCCGCGACAGCGTCAGCAGCATGAACAGCACACCCGATACGAACACCGCACCCAGCGCGGCCTCCCAGGTGTAGCCCATGGTGCCGACCACGGTGTAGGTGAAAAAGGCGTTCAGCCCCATGCCGGGTGCCAGGCCCACCGGCCAGTTGGCATACAGGCCCATCAGCAGGCAGCCGAGCGCCGCCGCGATGCAGGTGGCCACGAACGCGGCACCGTGGTCGATGCCGGCGTCGGCCATGATGTTGGGGTTGACGAAAATGATGTAGGCCATGGTGATGAAGGTGGTTACACCCGCGATCAGTTCGGTCCTGACAGTGGTGCCGTGCAGCTTGAGTTTGAAAATCCGCTCCAGCCAGCTCGTTTCGAGCGGTGGGGCAAGATCCAGCGTAGGGGCTTGGGGTTTGCGGCTTTCCACAGCGTGTACTCCTCACGTCTTTTCTTGTTGTTCAGAGCTTGTCCTGCGCGTTGACTGGGGGCTCTGCGAGGGGGAGGGCATGGCGACCGGACCTGTTGTTGACCTGCGGGTCAGGAAGTTGCACGGCTGGATTATGCGTTTGTATACAAATAATGCAAATAATGTTTTTGTCGGTGTGTGCAGGTAAATTGTCGCCACGGCTATAACGTGATGGCACTCTGCAGAAATCGCCAAGCCTGTGTACAATGCGTCAATACCATGAACGTCTAATTTTCCATCCAGGACTTGCCATCGCCCTACTGGCTGGTATTACAGTCAGGGTCCGATAGGTGGATCTCCGTGCTCGAGCGCCCATGAACGAACAGCTGCAACCCCTCAAGAAACCCACGCGCACCGGCAAGGCCGGTCGTAGCGGCACCCAGGACGATATCGTTTACGCGCACATATTCGAGGCAATCCTCGAACAACGCCTGGCGCCGGGTACCAAGTTGAGTGAGGAAGCCCTGGGCGAGATCTTCGGCGTCAGCCGCACCATCATCCGGCGTGCGCTGTCGCGCCTGGCCCACGAAAGCGTGGTGCTGCTGCGCCCCAATCGCGGTGCGGTAGTGGCCAGCCCGACCGTCGAAGAGGCGCGCCAGGTGTTCTTTTCGCGGCGCATGGTCGAGCGTGCCATCACCGAACTTGCAGTGGAGCACGCCACCGCCGAGCAGTTGAACGAACTGCGCCAGATGGTGCGCGAGGAGCGCGACAGCTTCTCGCGCGGCGACCGGGGTGCCGGCATTCGCCTGTCTGGCGAGTTTCACCTCAAGCTGGCGGAAGCGGCGGGCAATGCACCGCTGATCAGCTTCCAGCGCAGCCTGGTATCGCAGACTTCGCTGATCATTGCCCAGTACGAAAGCGGCAACCGCTCGCACTGCTCGTATGACGAGCACATGCAACTGATCGACGCCATCGAGGCGCGTGATGCGGCCCAGGCGGTGAGCCTGATGATGCACCACATGGACCACATCGACAGCAAGCTCAACCTCGACGAGGAGAGTGCGTCGGATGACCTGCACGCAGTGTTCTCGCACTTGCTGCAAACCAAGAAGCGCGGCAGTTCGGTGCCGGCAAAGGGCTGATACCGGCTTGCACCATTCGCCGGCAAGGCCGGCTCCTACCGGGGCAATCAACCTGTAGGAGCCGGCCTTGCCGGCGAAGCTCTTTCTGCTGCTGGCACTTGAGCCAACCTCTGCTAGATTTCTATCTGTTGCACTCCCGCAAACCTTCATCAAGCAGTTGGGCTTGCGCTTCAGGCGTACCACTTCTTGAGGACTGACTGATGTCGATGCCCATGAGCAAACGCATGGGAGCTGAATTGATAGGGACGTTCTGGTTGGTGTTGGGGGGTTGTGGCAGCGCGGTACTGGCTGCGTCTTTTCCGATCGGCATTGGCCTGGTCGGTGTCTCCATGGCCTTCGGGCTGACTGTGCTGACCATGGCATTCGCCATCGGTCATATCTCCGGTTGTCACCTCAACCCTGCGGTATCGCTGGGCCTGGTCGTGGGCGGGCGGTTTCCGCTCAAGGACCTGGTGCCGTACGTGGTCGCCCAGGTGGTGGGCGCCATCCTGGCTGCCGGTGTGATCTACCTCATCGCCAGCGGCAAGGCCGGCTTCGAGCTGTCGAACGGGCTTGCCTCGAACGGCTATGGCGAGCATTCGCCGGGGCAGTACTCGCTGGGGGCAGGTTTTGTCAGCGAGGTGGTGATGACCGCGATGTTCATTCTGATCATCATGGGCGCCACCGATTCGCGGGCGCCGGCCGGCTTTGCGCCGATCGCCATCGGGCTGGCGCTGACGCTGATCCACCTGGTGTCGATACCGGTTACCAACACCTCGGTTAACCCGGCACGCAGCACCGGGCCGGCGCTGTTCGTCGGTGGCTGGGCGCTGCATCAGCTGTGGCTGTTCTGGGTGGCGCCGCTGATCGGGGCAGTGATCGGCGGCGCGTTGTACCGCGGCCTGTTTCGAACGCCTTAGCGCTGGTGCACGCTGCGCCCGGCGGCAAAGGTTTCGCGAATGGTACGGTCGTCGCCCAGGGTGGTCAGCACGAACAGGGTCTCCTCGATGCTGCCGGACTGCTGGAGACGGTAGTCCAGCAACGGGGTGGCCTTGTAGTCGAGCACGATGAAGTCGGCATCGCTGCCCGGTTGCAGGGTGCCGATGCGCTCCTCCAGGTTCAATGCCCGCGCACCGCCCAGGGTGGCCAGGTACAGCGACTTGAACGGGCTCAGGCGTGCGCCCTGCAACTGCATGACCTTGTAGGCTTCGTTCAGGGTGTACAGCAGCGAGAAGCTGGTGCCGGCGCCCACGTCGGTGCCCAGGCCGACCTTGACCTTGTGCTGCTCGGCCTGGGGCAGGTTGAACAGGCCGCTGCCCAGGAACAGGTTGGAGGTCGGGCAGAACGCCACGGCCGAACCGGTCTCGGCCAGGCGCTGGCACTCGGCATCGCACAGGTGAACGGCGTGGGCGAACACCGAGCGCTCGCCCAGCAGTTCGAAATGGTCGTACACATCCAGGTAGCCGCTGCGCTCGGGGAACAGCGCCTTGACCCACTCGATCTCCTTGAGGTTTTCGCTCAGGTGGGTGTGCAGGTACAGGTCCGGGAACTCCTTGAGCAACTGGCCGGCCAGGGCCAGCTGTTGCGGGGTGCTGGTGGGCGCAAAGCGCGGGGTCACCGCATAGTGCAGGCGGCCCTTGCCGTGCCAGCGCTGGATCAGCGCCTTGCTGTCGGCGTAGCCCGACTCGGCGGTGTCGGTCAGGTAGTCGGGGGCGTTGCGGTCCATCATCACCTTGCCGGCGATCAGGCGCAGGTCCAGGCGCTCGGCTTCCTCGAACAGGGCGTTGACCGAGGCAGGGTGCACGCTGCCGAACACCAGCGCCGAGGTGGTGCCGTTGCGCAGCAGCTCCTTGAGGAACAGCTTGGCCACCTTGTCGGCGTGAGCCTTGTCTTCGAACTGGCGCTCGCACGGGAAGGTGTAGGTGTTCAGCCAGTCCAGCAACTGCTCGCCGTAGGAGCCGATCATGCCGGTCTGCGGGAAGTGGATATGGGTATCGATGAACCCCGGGGTGATCAATGCGTCCTGGTAGTGCACCACTTCGATGTCGGCGTCCAGGCCTGGCAGCAGTTCGCTGGCGTGGCCGATGGCGCTGATCTTGCCCTGGTCGATGACCAGCAGGCCGTCTTCGAAATATTCATACGATGCTTCGACGCCCACCTCGGCAGGGTCGGCGAGGCTGTGCAGCAGGGCGGCACGGTAGGCTTTGCGGGTTGCGCTCATGTGGCTCTCGTCAAATGGCTTGGCTGCGCCGTGACGGCGGCAGCAGTTTGGCAATGGGTTGGGTGGTGGCCGAGCCGGTATGCTGGCCGAAGTTCGCGTTGTAGGTAGCGATGATTTCGGCGGCGATGGACACGGCGATCTCGATCGGCAGCTTGCCCTTGACCTCGGCCAGGCCCATCGGGCAGCGCATGCGTGCCAGGCTGTCGGCGGCAAAGCCGCGCTCGCGCAGGCGGTGCTCGAACTTCACGCGCTTGGTCCTGGAGCCGATCAGGCCGAACCAGGTGAAATCGTTGCGCTTGAGGATCGCGGTGGTCAGTTCCAGGTCCAGTTGATGATTGTGGGTCATGACGATGCAATAGCTGCCGGCGGGCAGTTCATCGACCTCGTCGACTGGTTCCTCGCTGACGACCTTGCTCACCCCCGTGGGGATGGTGTCGGGGAATTCCTGCTCGCGCGAATCGATCCAGCGTACCCGGCAGGGCAGCGCGGCGAGCAAGGGTACCAGAGCGCGGCCGACATGGCCTGCGCCGAATACCGCGATCTGCGCCTGCACGCCGCCCATGGGCTCGAACAGCAGCACGGTGGCGCCGCCGCAGCACTGGCCAAGGCTGGCGCCGAGGCTGAAGCGCTCCAGGTGGGTGGTTTCGCGGCCTTCGGCAAGCATCTGCCGGGCGATGTGCATGGCCTTGTATTCCAGGTGCCCGCCGCCGATGGTGTCGAACAGCTGGGTCGCGCTGACGACCATCTTCGAGCCGGCATTGCGTGGGGTGGAGCCCAGCTCTTCGATGATGGTCACCAGCACGCAGGGTTCGCCCCGGGTGTGCAGGTCGGACAGGGCGTTGATCCAGGTGTGCATAGTCGGTTGCCTCTTCAGTGCCTGATCGGGCCTCTTCGCCGGCAAGGCCGGCTCCTACAGCAATCGCGCCCTGTAGGAGCCGCCCTTGCCGGCGAAAGGCGCACTACGGTGTAACGGTTTCCACCTCGGCAGCCGCCTGCCGGCCCGCCACCACCTTGCGCATCTGCTCGCAGCCCCACAGCACCCGCTCGGGGGTGGCCGGGGCATCGATCTGCGGTTGCTCGCGATAATCCGCCAGGCTGGCCACTGCATCCTTGATCGCGCACCACGGCGCGATCCCCAGCATGAACGGCGGCTCGCCCACCGCCTTGGAATGGAACACCGTGTCCTCGGGGTTCTTGCGGTTCTCCACCAGCTTCACCCGCAGGTCCACCGGCATGTCCGCCACCGCCGGGATCTTGTAGCTGGCCGGGCCGCTGGTCATCAGCTTGCCCTTGGCGTTCCACACCAGTTCTTCGGTGGTCAGCCACCCCATGCCCTGGATGAACCCGCCCTCCACCTGGCCAATGTCGATGGCCGGGTTCAGCGAGGCGCCCACGTCATGCAGGATGTCGGTGCGCAGCATCTTGTACTCGCCGGTCAGGGTGTCGACGATCACCTCGGCGCACGCCGCGCCGAAGGCGAAGTAGTAGAACGGGCGCCCGCGCGCCTGGCTGCGGTCGTAGTAGATCTTCGGGGTCTTGTAGAAGCCGGTGCTCGACAGCGACACCTGGGCAAAGTAGGCCTGCTGCACCAGGCTCTCGAAGGTGAGGATTTCATCGCGCACGCGCACGTGCCCGTTGCGAAACTCGACGTCTTCTTCACTGACCTTGTACTGGCGCGCGGCAAATGCCACCAGGCGCTGCTTGAGGATTTCGGCCGCGTTCTGCGCCGCCTTGCCGTTCAGGTCGGCGCCGCTGGAGGCCGCCGTGGGCGAGGTGTTGGGCACCTTGTCGGTGTTGGTGGCGGTGATCTGTATGCGGCTGAAGTCCACCTGGAACACTTCGGCCACCACCTGGGCCACCTTGGTGTTCAGGCCCTGGCCCATCTCGGTGCCGCCGTGGTTGAGGTGGATGCTGCCATCGGTGTAGATGTGCACCAGCGCACCGGCCTGGTTGAGAAAGCTGGCGGTGAACGAGATGCCGAACTTCACCGGGGTCAGCGCCAGGCCCTTTTTCAGCACCGGGCTGTTGGCGTTGAAGCGGCGGATCGACTCGCGGCGCTGCTGGTAGTCGCTGCTGGCTTCGAGCTCGGCAGTGATCTCCTCGAGCATGTTGTGCTCGACCGTCTGGTAGTAGTGGGTGACGTTGCGCTCGGTCTTGCCGTAGTAGTTGGCCTTGCGTACCGCCAGCGGGTCTAGTGCCAGGTGGCGGGCGATGCGGTCCATCACCTCTTCGATGGCAACCATGCCCTGCGGGCCGCCAAAGCCGCGGTAGGCGGTATTGGACGCGGTGTTGGTCTTGCAGCGGTGGCCGTTGATGGTGGCGTCGCCCAGGTAGTAGGCGTTGTCGGAGTGGAACATCGCACGGTCGACGATCGAGGCCGACAGGTCCGGCGAGCAGCCGCAGTTGCCGGCCAGTTCCAGGTTGATGCCATGCAGGCGGCCGCTGTCATCGAATCCCACGTCGTATTCGATATAGAAGGGGTGGCGCTTGCCGGTCATCAGCATGTCCTCGACCCGTGGCAGGCGCATCTTGGTCGGCTGCCCGGTCAGGCGCGCGATCACCGCGCACAGGCAGGCGGGGCTGGCGGCCTGGGTTTCCTTGCCGCCGAAGCCGCCGCCCATGCGGCGCATGTCCACCACGACCTTGTTCATCGGCACGTCCAGCACTTCGGCCACCAGCTTCTGCACCTCGGTGGGGTTCTGCGTGGAGCAGTACACGATCATGCCGCCATCCTCGGTGGGCATCACCGAGGAGATCTGGGTTTCGAGGTAGAAGTGCTCCTGGCCGCCGATATGCAGGGTGCCCTGCACCCGATGCGGGGCGCTGGCCAGCGCGGTGACCGAATCGCCGCGCTGGTGGGTGTGGCTGTCGAGCACGAAATGCTTCTTGCGCAGGGCCTGAACCACATCCAGCACCGGCTCCAGGTCTTCGTATTCGATGATCGCGGCCATCGCTGCGCGGCGGGCGGTGTCCAGGTCGCAGGCGGCCACGGCCAGCACCGGCTGGCCGACGAACTCGACGGTGTCGATGGCCAGCAGCGGGTCGCCCGGCAGCAGCGGGCCGATGTCCTTCAGGCCCGGGATGTCTTCGTGGGTGATGGCGATGCGCACGCCTTCGATGGCGTAGCACGGGCGGGTGTCGATGCTCAGCACCCGTGCATGGGCGCGGTCCGACAAGCGAGCGTACACATGCAACTGGTTGGGGAATTCGAGGCGATCATCGATATACACTGCCTCGCCGGACACATGCTTGTCGGCGCTGTCGTGCTTGATGCTGCGCCCGACGCCACTGGTCAGGCCCTGGGCGAACAGCTCGGCCAGTTCGGCCTGGCTCCTGGCCACGTGAGGATGGTTAGACATAGGCGGTCACCCGGGTTTCGATGTGCGGCGTGTGCAGTTCGATGAAGTACTTGCGCAGCAGGTTCTGCGCGCCGAGCAGGCGGTATTCCTTGCTGGCCCTGAAGTCCGACAGCGGGGTGAAGTCTTCGCCCAGCGCCTGGCAGGCGCGCTCGATACCGGCCTGGTTGAACGGCTTGCCGAGCAGGGCGGCTTCACAGGCGCGGGCGCGCTTGGGGATGGCGGCCATGCCGCCGAAGGCGATACGTGCCTCGGCCACCACGCCGTTGTCGATGCGCAGGTTGAAGGCGGCGCACACCGCCGAAATGTCGTCGTCCAGTCGCTTGGACACCTTGTAGGCCCGGAACGCCCAGGCCAGGTTGGCCCGCGGTACGATGATCTTCTCGATGAACTCGCTTTCCTGGCGTGCGGTGATGCGGTAGTCGATGAAATAGTCTTCCAGCGCCAGGGTGCGTGTGTCCTGACCCCGGCGCAGCACGATCTGCGCACCCAGGGCGATCAGCAGGGGCGGCGAATCGCCGATCGGCGAGGCGTTGCCGATGTTGCCGCCCAGGGTGCCCTGATTGCGGATCTGCAGCGAGGCGAAGCGGTGCAGCAGTTCGCCGAAGTCGGGGTATTCACGGCTCAGCGCGTCATAGCAGTCGGTGAGCGGTGTGGCGGCGCCGATTTCCAGGCGATCGTCAAAGGCCTCGACCCGCTTCATCTCGGCGACGTTGCCCACGTAGATCATCACCGGCAGGGTCTTGTGGAACTGCGTGACCTCCAGCGCCAGGTCGGTGCCGCCGGCCAGCAGGCGGGCTTCGGGGTGCGAGCCGTACAGCTCGGCCAGGTCGGCCACGGTCAGCGGCACCAGGCAGCGCTTGTCGCCGCTGTTGAGTTCGCCGGTTTCCTTGGGCGCAATCGCCTGGAGCCGGGCGATGGTCTGTGCCTGGGCGCTGTCGAACTGGTCGGGGGCGGCCTGGCAGCAGGCCTGCTCGGCGGCTGCCAGGATCGGCCGGTAGCCGGTGCAGCGGCACAGGTTGCCGGCCAGGGCCTCCTGGGCGCGGTGCAGGTCGGGGGCGTCGCTGTTCTTCTGCAGGGCAAACAGCGACATCACGAAGCCCGGGGTACAGAAGCCGCATTGCGAGCCATGGCAGTCGACCATGGCCTGCTGCACGCTGTGCAGCTTGCCCTGGTGCTTGAGCCCTTCGACGCTGATCAGCTGCTTGCCATGCAGCGACGAGACGAACGTCAGGCACGAATTGAGGCTGCGATAACGCAGGTGCTGCCGGCCGTGTTCATCTGCAGCCAGTTCACCGACCACGACGGTGCAGGCGCCGCAATCGCCGCTCGCGCAGCCTTCCTTGGTACCGGGTTTGCCCAGGTGCTCGCGCAGGTACTCGAGCACCGTCAGGTTGGGGTCCAGGGCATGCTCACTGCGCAGCTCCTGGTTGAGTAGAAACTGGATCACGGAAGGCCTCACAAGCGAATTATTGTTGTTGAGTGGACGGGGTCGACTGTAGGCAGACTTGACTTGCCGGTCAACTGCTTTCTGACTTCAAGGTCAGCTTTTTGTGCGTGCTGATCCTGTCATCCTCGATAGCCTCTGTATTCAGCATAGAACCGGGGCCGGGTTGACGATTGTTTTGCTTCAATCGTGCCAACTGCGTGCCTGTGCCGCTGCGCGAGGTGCAGGCAAGTGCGCTACAATCGGCGCTTGTGCACAGTTCAATGATTTTGAAGGAAAACCATGACGTTCAAGGCGCCGGACAGCCTCTCCGAGCAAATTGCCCATTACCTGGCCGAGCGGATCATCCGCGGTGAGCTCAAACCTGCCGAGCGCATCCAGGAACAGAAGGTCACCCAGGCGCTCAATGTCAGCCGTGGCTCGGTGCGCGAGGCACTGCTGATACTCGAGCGCCGGCACCTGGTGACCATCCTGCCGCGCCGTGGCGCGCAGGTTACGGCGCTCAACGAGCACAACGTGCGCAGCCTCTGCACCCTGATGAGCGAGCTGTACATCCTGCTGGGCAATGCCGTGGCCAGTGCGCCGCGCAGCGAAGCCGAACTTGCACCGTTTCTGGTCATCCAGCAGCGTCTGCACGCCGCCAGTGCGCGCCAGGACATTAAGGCCTTCGTCGAAGAGAGCTTCGCGGTGATGCGCGCCGCGTATCCGTTCGCCAACAACCCCTACCTGCAGGAAACCGTCGAGAACCTGCAGCCGGCCATGAGCCGCACCTATTACCTGGCGCTGGACCAGCGCAAGGCCAACATGAACGACTTCCTGGTGCTGTTCGCCCAACTGCTCGAAGCGGTGGTGGGTGGCGACCTGCCGCGTATCCGCGAGGTGCTGACGCAGTACTGCGAGCGCAGTTGCACGCTGGTGCTGTCCTCGCTGGTTGCTGGCTGAGCATGCGCCTCAAGTGCATTCGCCTGGCGGGGTTCAAGTCGTTCGTCGACCCGACTACCGTCAACTTCCCCAGCAACATGGCGGCCGTGGTCGGCCCCAATGGCTGCGGCAAGTCCAACATCATCGATGCGGTGCGCTGGGTGATGGGCGAAAGCTCGGCGAAAAACCTGCGTGGCGAGTCGATGACCGACGTCATCTTCAACGGCTCCACCAGCCGCAAGCCGGTCAGCCAGGCCAGTATCGAACTGGTGTTCGACAACAGTGACAACACCCTGGTGGGTGAGTATGCCGCCTATGCCGAGATCTCGATCCGGCGCAAGGTGACCCGCGACGCGCAGAACACCTATTACCTCAACGGCACCAAGTGCCGTCGGCGCGACATCACCGATATCTTCCTGGGTACCGGCCTGGGCCCGCGCAGCTACTCGATCATCGAGCAGGGCATGATCTCCAAGCTGATCGAGGCCAAGCCCGAAGAGTTGCGCAACTTCATCGAAGAGGCCGCCGGCATCTCCAAGTACAAGGAGCGCCGCCGCGAAACCGAAAACCGCATCCGCCGCACCCACGAGAACCTTGAGCGCCTGACCGACCTGCGCGAAGAGCTGGAACGTCAGCTCGAACGCCTGCACCGCCAGGCCCAGGCAGCGGAGAAGTACAAGGAATACAAGGCCGAGGAGCGTCAGCTCAAGGCCCAGCTGGCGGCCCTGCGTTGGCGTGCGCTGAACGATCAGGTGGGCCAGCGCGAGGCGATCATCGGCGACCAGGAAGTGGCCTTCGAGGCCCTGGTGGCCGAGCAGCGCAATGCCGATGCGAGCATCGAGCGCCTGCGCGACGGTCACCACGACCTGTCGGAGCGTTTCAACCTGGTCCAGGGGCGCTTCTACTCGGTAGGCGGCGACATCGCCCGGGTCGAGCAGAACATCCAGCACGGCCAGCAGCGCCTGCGCCAGTTGCAGGATGACTTCAAGGAAGCCGAACGCGCGCGTCTGGAAACCGAATCGCACCTGGGCCACGACCGCACCTTGCTGGCGACCCTGGGCGAAGAGCTGGAGATGATCGAGCCCGAGCAGGAACTGTCGCTGGCGGCAGCCGAGGAGGCCGCCGCGACCCTTGAGGAAGCCGAGACCACCATGCATGGCTGGCAGGAGCAGTGGGACAGCTTCAACACCCGCTCCGCCGAGCCGCGCCGCCAGGCCGAGGTGCAGCAGTCGCGCATCCAGCAGCTGGAGCAGAGCCTGGAGCGCGTCTCGGAGCGCCAGCGCAAGCTGGGCGAAGAACGCGACCAGTTGAGCGCCGACCCTGAAGATGCGGCCATCCTGGAACTGAACGAACAACTGGCCAGCAGCGAATTGCTGCTCGAAGACCTGCACCTGGAAGAACAGCAGGTGATCGAGCGCCTCGACGCGCTGCGCGAGCAATTGCAGCAGGCCGCCCAGGCGCAGCAGCAGGCCCAGGGTGAACTGCAGCGCCTGGGTGGCCGGCTGGCATCGCTCGAAGCCTTGCAGCAGGCCGCGCTGGACCCAGGCAGCGGTACCCTCGACTGGTTGCGCGCGCAGGGCCTGGAGCAACGCCCACGCCTGGCTGAAGGCCTGCGCGTGGAGCCGGGTTGGGAGCTGGCGGTGGAAACCGTGCTGGGCGCCGACCTGCACGCGGTACTGGTGGACGACCTGGCCGGGCTCGACCTGACGGGCTTCGAGCAGGGCGAGTTGCGTCTGCTGGAGGCCGCCGGCACCGGCAAGCGCCTTGCCGGCAGCTTGCTGGACAAAGTACAGGGCGGCGTTGACCTGGCCCCCTGGCTGGGCCAGGTCAAGCCGGTCGAGAGCCTCGAGCAGGCATTGAGCCTGCGCGGCCAGCTGGCCGACGGCCAAAGCCTGATCAGCCGCGACGGCTACTGGGTGGGGCGCCACTTTCTGCGGGTCAGCCGAGGCAACGATGCCCAGGGCGGCGTGCTGGCCCGCGGGCAGGAGCTTGAGCTGCTGGGCCTGGAGCGTCTGGAGCAGGAAGCTGCCCTGGAGCAGCTCGAAGCGCAGTTGCTGGCCCTGCGTGAACAGCAGCGCGTGCAGGAAGACAGCCGTGAACAACTGCGTCGTCGCACCCAGGAAGAAGCCCGCCAGCAAGGTGAGCTCAAGGCCCGTCTGTCGGCCGGCAAGGCCCGCGCCGAGCAGCTGACATTGCGCCGCCGGCGCCTTGAAGAAGAGCTGGCCGAGCTGCTGGAACAGCGCGCCATCGAACACGAAAGCCTGGGCGAGTCGCGCCTGCACCTGCAGGAAGCCCTCGACCTGATGGCCCACGACACCGAACAGCGCGAGGCCTTGCTGGCCCAGCGCGACAACCTGCGCGAACGCCTCGACCGCGTGCGCCAGGAAGCCCGCCAGCACAAGGACCACGCCCATCAGTTGGCGGTACGCCTGGGTTCGCTGCGTGCCCAGCACGACTCCACGCGCCAGGCCCTCGAGCGCCTGGAGCTGCAGTCGGAGCGCCTGAACGAAAAACGTGAACAACTGAGCCTGAACCTGGAGGAGGGCGAGGCGCCCCTCGAAGAGCTGCGCATGATGCTTGAGGCGCTGCTGGAAAAGCGCATGAGTGTCGACGAGGAAATGCGTCAGGCGCGCCTGCACATGGACGAGGCCGACCGCGAACTGCGCGAGGCCGAAAAGCGTCGTACCCAGGCCGAGCAGCAATCCCAGCTGCTGCGCGGTCAGCTCGAACAGCACCGCATGGAATGGCAGGGGCTGAGTGTGCGGCGCAAGGCCCTGCAGGAACAGTTGCAGGCTGACGGCTATGATCTGGAAGGCGTGTTGGCGACCTTGCTGGCCGAGGCCAGCGAGCAGGAGGCTGAACTTGAGCTGGAGCGCATCGATGCGCGCATCCAGCGCCTGGGCGCGATCAACCTGGCGGCCATCGACGAGTACCAGCAGCAGTCCGAGCGCAAGCGCTACCTCGACGCCCAGGATGCCGACCTGGTCGAGGCCCTCGATACCCTGGAAAACGTGATTCGCAAGATCGACAAGGAAACCCGCAACCGCTTCAAGGATACCTTTGATCAGATAAATGCCGGATTACAGGCACTTTTCCCAAAAGTTTTCGGTGGTGGCAGCGCTTATCTGGAACTGACGGGCGAAGATCTACTCGATACAGGGGTAACGATCATGGCGCGCCCGCCGGGCAAGAAGAACAGCACCATCCATCTGCTCTCGGGCGGCGAGAAGGCGCTGACGGCCCTGGCCCTGGTGTTTGCCATCTTCAAGTTGAACCCGGCACCGTTCTGCATGCTCGACGAGGTCGACGCGCCGCTGGACGACGCCAACGTCGGACGCTATGCGCGCCTGGTCAAGGAGATGAGCCAGACCGTGCAGTTCATCTATATCACCCACAACAAGATCGCCATGGAAATGGCCGATCAACTGATGGGGGTGACCATGCACGAGCCCGGTTGCTCGCGGCTGGTGGCGGTGGACGTGGAGGAGGCGATGGCCATGGTCGACGCCTGAAAAACGGATATAACGCACGAACTTGCAGCAAATGCCCCTGTCAGTTGCGACAGACGGTGTAAAGTTATCTTTGGTCGTGCTAGCTTAATGTAAATTTTTCTATGCGTGGGTAAAACGCCTGTCAGAACATAGAGTTGGCGCCACGTTTTAAAGGGGTTTAAACCCTTTATTTTTCAGCATTTTTCACAGAGGCACGGGATTACATGGAAATCGGTCTGCGCGAGTGGCTGATCGTCATCGGCATCATAGTCATTGCCGGTATTCTTTTTGACGGCTGGCGCCGCATGCGCGGCGGCAAGGGCAAGTTGAAATTCCGTCTGGACCGCAGCTTCTCCAACCTGCCGGACGAAGAGACCAGCGCCGAAGTGCTGGGCCCGCCGCGGGTGCTTGACGACCACAAGGAGCCCCAGCTCGACGAGCACGACCTGCCGTCGATGACGGCTGCGCGCGAGCAGCGCGAGCCGAAGGTGGGCAAGGGGTCCAAGCGCGCCAAACGTACCACCGAGCCGCAGCAGGGCGACCTGAACCTGGCGGCCGAGCCACGCGAGCCTGACCTGTTCGGCAATGCTGACGACGACTTCCCGGACGAAAGCCCCAAGAGCACCGGCTTCGGTGCCAGCGAAGGCAAGGACCTGCCGCCGGTCGAGGAAGTGCTGGTGATCAGCGTGATTGCCCGCGACGAGAGCGGCTTCAAGGGCCCTGCACTGCTGCAGAACATCCTGGAAAGCGGCCTGCGCTTTGGCGAGATGGACATCTTCCACCGTCACGAAAGCATGGCCGGCAATGGCGAAGTGCTGTTCTCCATGGCCAACGCGGTCAAGCCTGGGGTGTTCGACCTGGACGACATCGACCATTTCAGCACCCGTGCGGTCAGCTTCTTCCTTGGCCTGCCGGGCCCGCGCCATCCCAAGCAGGCGTTCGACGTGATGGTGGCGGCGGCGCGCAAGCTGGCCCATGAACTGAACGGCGAGCTCAAGGATGACCAGCGCAGCGTGATGACCGCGCAGACCATCGAACACTACCGCCAGCGCATCGTCGAGTTCGAGCGCCGCGCCCTGACCCAGAAACGCTGACAGGTATGGCCGCTCCCTGCAGGAGCTGGCCTTGCCGGCGAAAGCTGCCCCGCCGATCCACCGATTTGAACGCCAAGAGCAGCCCCGAGCTGCTCTTTTGCTTTGCAAGAGACGACACACATGACCGCCCAAACCCGCATCCTCGAACTGCGCGCCGAACTCGACCAGCACAACTACCGCTACTACGTGCTCGACGAGCCAAGCGTCCCGGACGCCGAATACGATCGCCTGTTCCGCGAGCTGCAGGCCCTTGAGGCCGAACACCCCGAGCTGGTCACCCCCGATTCCCCCACCCAGCGGGTGGGCGGCGCGGCGCTCTCGGCCTTCACCCAGGTGCGTCACGAGGTGCCGATGCTGAGCCTGGGCAACGCCTTCGAGGAAAATGACCTGCGCGAGTTCGACCGGCGCGTGGTCGAAGGCCTCGACCTGCCGACCGGCGACCTGTTCGGCGCAGGGGCGGCGGTGGACTACAGCTGCGAACCCAAGCTCGACGGCCTGGCGGTCAGCCTGTTGTACCGTGACGGCCTGCTGGTGCAGGGCGCCACCCGTGGCGACGGCACCACCGGCGAAGACATCAGCGTCAACGTGCGCACCATCCGCAACGTGCCGCTCAAGCTGCAGGGCAAGGGCTGGCCGGCGGTGCTGGAGGTGCGCGGCGAAGTGTTCATGAGCAAGGAGGGCTTCGAACGGCTGAACGCAGCCCAGGCCGAGATCGGCGGCAAGACCTTCGCCAACCCGCGCAACGCCGCCGCCGGCAGCCTGCGCCAGCTCGATTCGAAGATCACCGCCAGCCGCCCCCTGGAGTTCTGCTGCTATGGCGTGGGCCAGGTGTCCGAGGCGATCGCCGACACCCACATCGGCACCCTCGAAAAGCTCAAGGGCTGGGGCATGCCCATCAGCCGTGAACTGCGACATGCCGCCGGTATCAAGGAATGCCTGGACTACTACCGTGACATCGGCGAGCGGCGCAACGCGCTGCCCTACGAGATCGACGGGGTGGTGTTCAAGGTCAACAGCCTGGCCTCGCAACGCGAACTGGGCTTTCGTGCCCGTGAGCCGCGCTGGGCGATAGCGCACAAGTTCCCGGCCATGGAAGAGCTGACCGAGGTGCTCGACGTCGAGTTCCAGGTTGGCCGCACCGGTGCGGTAACGCCCGTCGCACGGCTCAAGCCGGTCAAGGTGGCCGGCGTGACCGTGGCCAATGCCACCTTGCACAACATGGACGAAGTGGCGCGCCTGGGGGTGATGATCGGCGATACGGTGATCATCCGCCGTGCCGGTGATGTGATCCCGCAGGTGATGCAGGTGGTCACCGAGCGTCGCCCGGCCGATGCGCGTGCGGTGCACATCCCTACCCAGTGCCCGGTATGTGGCTCGCAGGTCGAGCGCACCCAGCTGGTCAAGCGCAGCAAGGGCAAGGAAACCGTCAGCGAAGGCGCGGTGTACCGCTGCGTCGGCCGCCTGGCCTGCCGCGCGCAGCTCAAGCAGGCGATCATCCACTACGTGTCGCGCCGCGCCATGGACATCGAGGGCCTGGGCGAGAAGAGCGTCGAGCAGTTGGTGGACGAAGGGCTGATTGCCTCGCCGGCAGACCTGTACCGCTTGAAATTCGAAGACATCGTCGACCTCGAAGGCTTTGCCGAGGTGTCCAGCAACAAGCTGCTGGCCGCCATTGCCGACAGCAAGCGCCCGAGCCTGGCACGCTTCATCTACGCCCTTGGCATCCCGGATGTGGGCGAGGAGACCGCCAAGGTGCTGGCGCGCTCGCTGGGCTCGTTGCAGCGCGTGATGGTGGCGTTGCCGCAGGTGCTGACCTACCTGCCGGATATCGGCCTGGAAGTGGCGCACGAGATCCACAACTTCTTCGAGGACGAACATAACCGCAGCGTCATCGCGCAACTGCTCGAGAACGGCCTGCAGTTGCAGGAGGAGGGCGAGCTGGCCGCCGAATTCGCGGCCAGTACGACCCTGGCCGGGTTGATCGCCAAGCTCGACATCCCTTCTGTCGGCCCGACGGGTGCCGAGAAGCTGGTGGCCAAGCTGCAAAGCCTTGAGCGCATCATTGCCGCCGACGGCATCGACCTGCGCCAGGCGCTGGCAGCCAAGCAGGCGGATGCGGTGCGCGAGTTCTTCCTGGTCGAGGCCAACCAGGCACTGGCGCGCAGCGTCGAGGCGCAACTGCGCGAGTTCGGCATGCACTGGGAGAGCGAGAAGAAGGTTGCCCAGGGCTTGCCGCTGGCGGGGCAGACCTGGGTGCTGACCGGTTCGCTGGAGCGCATGAGCCGGGATGTCGCTAAGGACAAGCTGGAGAGCCTGGGGGCCAAGGTGGCCGGTTCTGTTTCGGCCAAGACCCACTGCGTGGTGGCGGGCCCGGGGGCGGGCTCCAAGTTGGCCAAGGCTACTGAGCTGGGGCTCAGGGTGTTGGATGAAGATGCGTTCGTGGCGTTTCTGTCGGAGCAGGGCATAGCGGTGTAGCGGTCACGCGGCCCGCTTCTACCCGAAGGGCGTGGGAGCGGGCTTGACCCGCGATCGAGCGCGAAGCGCTCGCAACACCTGAGCGCACGGTGCGTCAGGCACACCGCAAGCGCTGTCACGCACATGGTGTAGGCTAGGCTCCAGCCAGGAGGTGGCCCCATGTACCCATTCTTCGAACAGCTCGTCGCCCGTATCGCCGCACCCTTCGTCAGCCAGGCACGCCGCAGCACGCGCGTGTGGCAATGCGAGTGCGGACAGTCCGTGTTCTTTCGCAACAGCCAATGCCTGGCCTGCCAGGCGTCGCTGGGCTACTGGCCCGATACCCACCATGTCGGCACATTGCTGCCGGCCGCTGTGGACGGCCTGTGGTACCTGGACGGCCAGCCAGAACTCGGCCCGCTCAAGCGTTGCGCCAACCTCGACACCCCGGCTTGCTGCAACTGGCTGCTCGCTGTCGACGACCCCGAAGCGTTCTGCCTGGCCTGTCGCCTCAACCGCACCATCCCCGACCTGTCGTTCACCGAAAACCACCTGCGCTGGCGCAAGCTGGAAACCGCCAAGCGCCGCCTGATTGCGCAACTGCTGCACCTGGGGTTGCCGGTCACGCCCAAGCAAGGCGCAGCCGGCGAGGGCATCGCCTTCGACTTCATCGGCATCGACATTGCCGGCAATCCCCCCACCACCGGCCACGCTGGCGGCCTGATCACCCTGGATATCCGCGAAGCCGACGACGACTGGCGCGAGCAGGTGCGCGTGCAGCTTCAGGAGCCCTACCGGACCGTGCTGGGCCACCTGCGCCACGAGATCGGGCATTACTACTGGGACCGTCTGGTGGCCAGCAGCGCCTGGCTGCAGGACTTCCGCCGCCTGTTCGGCGACGAGCGCGCCAGCTACGCCCAGGCCATGGAGCGCCACTACCAGCAAGGTGCACCGCTGGACTGGGCAGTCGCCCACGTCAGCGCCTATGCCACCATGCACCCCTGGGAGGACTGGGCCGAAACCTGGGCGCACTACCTGCACATGACCGATGCGGTGGACACCGCCCTTGCGCTTGGCATGGACGCCTCGGTGATGGACCTGGACTATCCGCCGTTCGATGCCCGCAGCCTGTACCAGCCCGAGCACCCTGGGGCGCCTGCGTTCCTGGCGTTCATCAATGCCTGGGTGGAGCTGTCGGCGATGCTCAACGAGCTGTCACGCAGCATGGGCCAGACCGACTTCTACCCGTTCGTGCTGAGTGCGCCGGTGGTGGCCAAGCTGCACTTCATTCACTGCGTGATCCAGGGCGATGCCCCGGCGGCAGTCACAAGTCCTTGAGCCAGAGTGGTTTTTTCACGGTACAGAGGTTGTAACTTCGCGTCAGACCGGTACAATGGCCCCGCTCGCTGCCAGGCGAGCATCGTTATGGTGACCCCATCGGTCCCCCCGCAACGATTACCCGTAAACCTGGTCAGGCCCGGAAGGGAGCAGCCACAGCGGGAACATCGTGTGCCGGGGTGTGGCTGGTGGGGCCGCCTCCATTTCTGTAAATAATTGATTTCTAACGGTTTTTTGCTCCGAGACACGCAAGTGGTCCAAGGAGTGATCCACCGTGTCAGCCGTACCTTCCTACCTCTGGTTGTCCCGACACTCGATCTTTTATTTCAGGATCGTGGTGCCCGAAGTCCTGCGTCCGTTGTTTCCTTGCGCTGAAATCCGTCGCTCCCTGCAGACTCGCTGCAAGCGCGAAGCGTTGATCCGTGGCCGTGAGTTGCTCCTGCAGGTTCAGCGCCTCTATACCCAAGCCTTCCAAGGTATTCGGCCCTCGCTCGATTACTTGCGTGGTGCGTGGGAGGCGGGAGGCAAGCGAGTTGCCAGTTGGGCTTCATGGCTTCGTCAGCAGCAGTTGGTCGAAGTAGCAACTTCTGGTGTGCTCCGTCAGGATCAGCCGCAAGTGATCGAGGGTGGAGAGCTGAAGAAGGCAGTCGAGGGTGTGTCGATCAGTCGTGGTCATAAGCTCCGCAGAGGCTCTTCGGCGACTTCTCAGGGGAATGGGGCGGTCATGCTGCCAGATGTTCCGAGCGTTTCTCCTAGCTTCTCCAAGGTGGTTGAGGAGTGCCTGGGGCAGCAGGGGCTGGAGGGTGTCTCGGTCAAGACCCTTGACGACAAGCGATCTGTTGCCACCTTGTTGGTGCGGATCATTGGCGATCTACCCATGGATCTGATTACTCGCCAGGATGCCCGGAAGTTCCGAGAAACAGCCCTCAAGCTGCCTCCTCGCATCAACCAGCTTCCTAGCTCCTTGTCCCTGGAGGAGGTCATCAGGACAGCAACCAGTACGATCAGCCACACCACGTTCAACAACTATGTGAAGAACCTGACCACCTTCTTCACCTACGCCATTCGTGAGGGCTACTGCGAGCGAAACCCCTTCGATGGACTGCGGGTGAAGCAGCGTGGCAAGGTCAGCGAGGAGCGCAGCGTGTTCACTGAGGATGATCTGCGCCGGTTGTTCTCGAAGGAGGTCTATTCATCTGTCAGCAGCAGGAAGCCGAATCAGTACTGGTTGCCTCTGCTGGGGCTGTATACCGGAGCCAGGCTCAACGAACTCTGCCAGCTCTACCTCGACGATGTGGTGACCATTAATGGTGTGGACTGCCTCCACATACGTGCCGCACGACCAGATCAGAAGCTGAAGACCGCATCCTCCGAGCGACTGGTGCCGATCCACTCCAGGCTGAAGGCGTTGGGCTTCATCGAGTTCATCCAGAAGCAGCGGGCAGCTGGGCATCAGCGGATTTTCCCTGAGCTGACTTGCCACAAGAAGCATGGCTACGGGGCTGCTCCGTCGAAGTGGTTCACCCGTGTTCGTGAGCAGTTGGGTTTCAAAGATGGTGAAGGGCAGAAGGACTTCCACAGCTTCCGTCACACCATAGCTGATCACCTGAAGCAGAAGGGCGTCAGTGAGGCTCTGGTCGGTGGACTGCTGGGGCATCAGACTGGTGGCATCACCTTCAGCCGCTATGGGAAGGACTTCAGGCCTGAGGTGCTGGCTCCGGTGGTGGAGGCGGTGGACTTTGATGTTGTCGGCTGGTTGCAGCAATGATGATCTGCACTGCTTATTTACATGGTCAGGTGATCTTGCGTTTGGCTAGAGCGCGGTATTCACCGAAGGGGACTAGTGATTTGTCTTTAGCCACTTGTCGTTTCCCTCTAGGTTCATCCTCGCCGTCGACCTTGCGGTTCTTCCCGCAGGAGAAGCACTTCGACCAACCTTCGGAGTTGATCGAGAGTGCGTCGGAAGAACCACAGTCAGGACACGGCAAGTGGGTCTGTACCCACTCGCTCATACTGCAAGCTCACGTTCGGCTTGCTCCAAGACAGCCCTGGTGTAGACGTTCACCCGTACTTCCTGCTCCCCATTGCGGGTGTGGACAGTGCGTTTCTGTTGAGCAGGTTGCTGTCCCTGGGCACGCATCAGCTTGGCGGCTGCCTGACCCAGGCGGATCTTGTAGCTGTGGTTGAAGTAGCGATGGGTGAGTGCGCGGTACTCATCGACAGTCAGGAGGTTCAGCTCGGCGTGCATCACCGCGTTCTGAACAGACATGACCGCGTTCTCGGCGGAAAGACGATCCCGCTCGGCCTTGAGTTGCTTGGCCTGGGCGATGACCTTCTCCATATAGGAGAGGGGATCATCGAGCACATCCTCGACTGCCTTGTAGTGGACAGCTACGCCTTCAGTTGCCAGCCGGTCGTAAGAGCGGATGACTTCGAGGTTGAACTTCGGGCTTATCCACATGGCATAGGCGTACACCAACTCCTTCACAACATAGGTGCCCCCGGTGCGGCCCGTGACAGCCTTAATCGGAGAAAGGGTGGGATTTCCCACCTTTAACTCGTCGATCAAATCTTTGGCTATCGAGTATCGAAGCCACTCGGCTGGTTTGTGGTTTGGGTTTGCCCCCGCCGCCTTGTGCAGGTCGTTCAGGCAGTAGCGGCCTTCCGCGTCTTGCTTGATGGCCACGTCACATACGATCAGATTGCTCATGGTCTCTTTCCTCTGGGCATGAAAAAACCCGCGTTGTGCGGGCCTGAAAGTTTTTCGCGGATTTGCGAAAAAGTTTTTTGGGTGCTCGGAAGTCGGGCTGTGCGGGTCTGAACCTTTTTCCCGAATCTGTGAAAAAGTTTTTGGTTACTGGTGCTTGCCAGAGAGCCAGTCCAGGACGAACTGCTCGCGGTTAATCAGGTAGCAGCGGAAGCGGTGACCCTCTTCGGTTCGGGCAGTCATCAACTCCAGGCGCTCCTCCTGATCCACCGGGAAGCCGTACTCGTCTACCTCTTGGTATTTCTTCTCAGTCATCGTCTACCTCACTTACCGATCAGTGCTTTCAGGTTCTCAGAGGTCTCCTTTGCGGCCTGGGCCTCAGCGATCAGCAGCATGTTCTTCTGCTGGAGCTGGTCGATTTGTTCGGTGTTGCGGCTCACCTCGATGTTGTTGGTGGCGGACAGTTGTTCGAGCTGGTCGATGACCTTGGAGAAGGACTTCAGGATCTTGTTGAGCTGGATCATTGGGTGCGCTCCTTGCGAGTCTTCAGGGAGTAACGGGCATAGCGTTGGCCGGTCAGGTTGTTGATCTCGATCTCAGAGCTGATCGGATAGCCCATCTCTTTGAGATCGCTGATGCGGCGAGGCAAGGCCATCACGCCGAAGTCCAGGAGAGCGGATCGTTGGGTGATCGAATGGCCTTTCTTCAGGTGGTTTCCGCAAAAAAATACCCCCGGCACCCAAGTCGCAGAGCGACCTTCTGCTAGAAGCAGATAACGGGGTGCTGGGGGTTGCCAGAGGAGAGAGGTATAGCTATTCGTTCGGAGCTTTCATTGCTCGGAGTGCCGGGAGATTCTTCTGCAGGGTCGCCTTCCATTGACGCTTGACCTCGGTAATAGCCTCGGCGAAGTTGGCTTTGGAAGGATGGGTACAGGTTGCCGCTGCAGGTTTGCTAGTGGTAGGAGCAGACTGCTTAGGCTTGCGAACTTCAGGCGAGATCTGTTTGTAGATTCTCGTCATCATGACTTTCGGTTGTCTCCACGGGACACTTTGTTACGAGCGGTTAGTTTCACGTCTATGGTGAATCTGATGAGCATGAAGTAGGCCAGAGGCATAAAGAGCCATATGGTGACAGCGACGATGAAGACTAGGTCAAGCAGTCGCATACTCACGCTACCTCCTTGGACTGCTCGGTGAGGTAGTCTTCGACGTGGATGCAGTTAGCGAAGCTGGTGCTGAGGATCTGCTCGATCTCACCAAAGGATTTCCTCGCAGCGAACAGCACTGAGGCAAAGTCATATGCTCGGCTGTACTCGTTGAGATCTTCAGTGTCGAGGGTGTCACGGATGCGTCTCCCCACCATGTCCTCCCAATCACCAGCTCCCATGCCAGTCAGTACTCTGCACACCAGCGACTTGATTCTTTTTTCATCTTCAGTGGCGACCTGTTGAACCATGCTGCGGGGGATCTCTCCTGCCTTGGCCTTGTTGCCAGCCTCGGCCCGTGTAAGGTGAGTCACACGGTTGTCTGTGCGGATCAAGGACTCAGCGCGAATTCCTGTGTACTCGCTCAGGCGAACCACAAGGCGTTCCATGTCGAGGAAGTACCGCCGAATATTGTCACCTTCGTGGGTACGCGCTTGCATTGCCATAAGGGCTGCCACGTCTCGGGAGAGAATGTAGTCGGTTTGTGGGCGACCAGCGCCAGAAGATGGCTTGGTTAATTTCGCATAAATTTCTGCGTTATTCTCGGCGACGGGTTTGATGTACTCGTCAGCCCAAGCACGGAACCGCCCATAGGGTTTGCCGATTCGCTCCCATAGCTTTCTAGCGGGGATGCACGGGGTCTTGGCGTCATCTACCAACGGGAGAACTCGGCGAGTGGAGGACATGCGGGAGATTTCTGCCTCAGTAAAGCCGAGATTACGTAGTGTCTTGGGAGGACAATTATTGATGGTGTGATTAAAAGATCTGCCAGTACGTTTGGTCTTCATGTAGGTATTCCTTTTTGTGCAGCCGTCAGAGTCCCTTCCGCCCACGCCACCAGCTCCCACCTACAAGGGAAAGCATGGACGGCTCGAACGGCTGGACAAAACGGGCTGGTTTTGGGTTGAAGCAGCAAGGGGAGCTGCTGTTGTTACTTGAGGTTGAAGTTGAAGATGGGCTGTGATGGATGAATGAGTGGTGGATATGATGTCTGGAATACCACCATCATTACTCCTGACACATGACCATCATTTCTGACACATGACCGAGGAACCTGGTTAGAAGAGCGGAGATGCTCTCGGTCAGTTGTGTCGGAGATGGGGAGTCGTCTCTGAGGACTGATCAATCACTATCACTATCGTGGTCAGAACAGATGAGGGTGGAAACATCAAGGTGGACTTGTGGTTAAACTTATAGCTTCACCATAAGTTGCTCCACAAGATCTGCTTGATGTAATCACTCATAGTCATCAATTTCATAGGTGATATTGATGGTGATGATTTATATGAAAAGAACCAGAAGACACTCTTATAGTGGCTTCGCCATCCACTTCTACACCCTGCAGTCGACGCAGGTAGCCAGCCTCGACTGGATGCCATCACCTTCCAGCCAGCTATGTCAGGTTCGCCATCGCCCATGACCCGGTGCTCCCTAGTCCTGCGGATGCAGTTAGGGCGAGTGAGAGGGGCTGTGCGCCTGAAGCTCAAAGTAGCAGTGGGTACTCGGTCACCGTCCAGCGAAGATACTGAAGCGATGATCCCTTTCCCAGTTGAGACGTTTCTTTCTCCATAAGTGCGTCCTAATTGAACTTCGTCGATCTTGTAGGGAAATTGCAGGTTTCTGACAGTCGCTGTCCAGGGTGGCCGCCATATACCGATCACGGTCATCCCGATCATGCGCTAGGGAATGTTTCCAGTAGTGTCTCGTCGATTGACTTCAAGTGACTTGCATCGTGTTTGAGGCGGAATATCGCGTCATCGACGTGCCGGTTCCCGAACCCTTCACCATGTTCTAGGCCCATTGTGGACGCTAGCGTCTTCCTGTCTCTACAGATGCCATCAGTTGGCCTGTCTCTGTAGTAGACTGCGCGAATTTGTTCAGTACTGCTTGGAGATGTACCTTGGTCAGCGGAGATGTAGAAAAGCGCTTGTGGGCTGTAGCCGACCAGCTATGGGCGAACACAGGGCTGAGGCCCGCAGAATTTTCCGTTCCCGTCCTCGGGCTGATCTTCCTGCGGTACGCCGAGAAAATTTACGCCGCCGCCGAGGAGAAGTTGGGGCCGATTGGTTCTGGTGGTCGACGCAAGGTCAGCAAAGATGACTACATGGCGGAAGGCGTGATCTTCCTGCCAGAGAAGGCTCGCTTCTCCTACCTGCAGACCCTCACCGAGGGTGACGTCATTGGTCTTGCTATCAATGATGCGATGAAGGCCATCGAGGAAGAGAACATCGACCTCAGAGGGGCATTGCCTCGCAACTACATTCAGTTGGGCAACAAGGTACTGCTGGAGCTGATCAGGCTGCTCGGCCCTGTCGATCTGACTGGTGATGCCTTCGGTAAGGTATATGAGTACTTCCTGAGCAACTTCGCCCTCAAGGAAGGCCAGAAGGGCGGCGTCTTCTACACCCCCGAGCCCATCGTAAAGTTGATCGTGGAGATCATTGAGCCTTACCACGGGCGGATCTTTGACCCGGCTTGCGGTTCCGGTGGCATGTTCACCCACTCTGCTGACTTCGTGAAGCGTCACCATAAGGCGGCAATGGAAGAGATCTCAGTCTTTGGTGCTGAGAAAGAGCAGGTCACCGTCAATCTGAACAAGATGAACCTCGCTGTTCACGGCCTCTCCGGCGATGTGCGCGTTGCGAACACGTACTATGAAGATCCGCATGAAGCAGTCACTCGTAACGGTGGTCGCTTCGACTTCGTGATGGCCAACCCTCCATTCAACATGTCGGGCGTAGACAAGGAGCGTCTGGAAGGAGATCTCCGGTTCCCCTTTGGCGTACCGAAGACAGACAATGCTAACTACCTCTGGATCCAGCTCTTCTACGCATCGCTGAACAAGAGCGGTCGTGCTGGTTTTGTCATGGCGAACTCGGCGGGTGATGCCCGAGGTAGCGAGCAGGTGATCCGCCAGAAGCTCATCGAGACTGGCGCGGTTGATGTGATCGTCTCGGTTGGCTCGAACTTCTTCTACACCGTGACCCTGCCCTGCACACTTTGGTTCTTCGACCGTGCTAAGGAGCTTGATTTAGAGCGAGCAGATAAGGTGCTGTTCATCGACGCTCGCCACATCTATCGGCAGATCGACCGGGCGCATCGTGACTGGCTACCTGAACAGATCGAGTTCCTCGCGAATATCGTGAGGCTTTACCGAGGTGAGGCTCCGGAACTGGAGCAGGGCAGTGCTGAGCTGCTGGCTGAAAAGGGGTTGGGCGACGGCTATTTAGATGTTGCAGGGCTGTGCAAGGTTGCCACTCGGGAAGAAATCGAAACGCAGGGCTGGTCGTTGAACCCAGGGCGGTATGTAGGCGCTGCTGCGAGGGAGGCTGAGGATGTGGACTTTACGGAGCGATTGGAAGAGTTGGCTGAGCAGCTCGAGATTCTGAACGCAGAGGCGCGAGAACTTGAGGGTACGGTTTTAGATAGTGTGGCGAAGATACTTGAGGTGTCTCTGAAATGAATGTGTTTCTAGAGGCTCCACTAGAGAGCCTTTGTCGGAAGGTGACGGACGGAACTCATGATTCGCCGAAGTTGTTGTCAGATGGCGTTCCATTCATAAAGGGGAAGCACATTTCTCGAGGGGTTCTGGATCTCGATTATTGTGATTATATAAGCTATGAAGATCATTTGAAGGTTGTTGCGCGCTCCAAGCCGGAGAGAGGCGATACCTTGTTTTCCAATATTGGGTCTGTTGGTGATTCTGCATTTGTTGATACTGATGCTGAGTTTAGTATAAAAAACGTTGCGTTATTTAAGCCTAATTTTGAAAGGGTTATACCTAAGTATCTTTTTTTTCTTTTGCGTAGTCCAGGTGTTTTAGACGGGCTGCTTTCTATACGCTCTGGTTCAGCGCAGCCGTTTATTGGTCTCGATACTTTGCGTAAGTACAGTGTTCGATACCACTGCTCTCTTTCTGCGCAGTCGCGGGTGGTTTCGATTCTGTCCGCCTACGACGATCTCATCGAAAACAACACGCGGCGCATCGAGGTCCTCGAAGAAATTGCGCGGCGGTTGTACGACGAGTGGTTCGTTCAGTTCCGCTTTCCGGGGTATGAGGGGGTTACGTTCAAGGAGAGTGAGCTTGGTTTGATTCCAGAGGGGTGGCAAGTTCTCCGGCTTGGCGATTGCGTTGAGCTGGCTTATGGAAAGGCTCTGAAAGCACAAGATAGAGTGCCAGGTGATTATCCTGTTTATGGGTCTAGTGGTGTCGTAGGGACTCATTGCGAGTGTTTGGTGGAGGGGCCAGGGATTGTCGTGGGAAGGAAGGGTAACGTTGGAAGTGTTTTTTGGAGCGATGTCTCGTTCTTTCCTATCGATACTACCTACTACGTAAGAAGTGATGTTCCATTTTCTTATGTGTACTTCAATTTGCAGAGACAACGCTTCCTAAATAACGACGCCGCGGTGCCGGGGCTTAATAGAGAACAAGCATATGCATTGCCGTTTTTGCTTCCCGAGCAAGATGTGCTGTTAAGGTTTAGCTCCGAGTGGGAATCGATTTATGGCTTGCTGAGACGCCTTGAACGCATCAATGTAAACCTTCGAGCCCAGAGAGACCTGCTCCTACCCAAGCTAATCTCCGGCGAGATCGACGTATCTGATATCCCCATGCCGACCTAAAAGGAGTTCAGGCGCATGAGTCCAGTAGCACCGCATTCGCACCACTATTCTGAAGACACGCTGATCGAGCAGCCAGCCATCGCGCTGTTCGAGTCTCTCGGTTGGGAAACCGGGAACCTCTACGGTGAATGGACAGGTAGTTCTTCCAGCGAAGGTCGCCAGACTCAACAGGATGTGGTGCTGGAAGATCGTTTGCGGGCGGCGATTCTTAAGCTCAACCCTGAGCTACCTCAAGAGGCCATCGCTCAGGTGGTTGAGGAGATAACCCGAGATCGTTCCAAGCTGTTGGAAGTCAACGCCAATCAGGAAGTCTATCGGCTGCTGAAAGACGGGGTGCCTGTATCGGTCAATGATGAGTATGGGCACAGAGCACTTAAGGTGGCCAAGGTCATCGAGTGGGGAAAGGTTGAGGAAAACGATTTCTTCCTCGCCTCCCAGTTCTGGGTAAAGGGTGACTACCACACCCGGCGTCCGGATTTGCTGGGCTTTGTGAACGGCATCCCGCTGTTGTTCGTCGAGTTGAAGGCAACCCACAAGACCCTCAAGGCAGCCTTTGATGGCAACCTCACTGACTACCGTACCGTCATTCCACAGCTTTTCACCCACAACGGACTGTTGATGCTGTCGAACGGCTCCCAGACAGTGGTGGGCAGTACGTTCTCACCGTGGGAGCATCTGTTCGAGTGGAAGCGGATCAATGACGAAGGTGAGAAAGGTGTTGTCTCCCTTGAGACGGCGATCAGGGGGATCGGTGAGCCTTCTAGGCTGCTGGACATCATCGAGAACTTCACCGTTTTCGAGGAGGTGACTGGCGGACTGATCAAGAAGATCGCCAAGAACCACCAGTATCTAGGGGTCAATAAAGCCATTGATGAGGTCCGGCGTACCAAGGATCGGCCCAAGGATCAGGCCGGGCGGCTTGGGGTCTTCTGGCACACCCAAGGGTCAGGCAAGTCTCTATCGATGGTCTTCTTCGCTCAGAAGATCCTGCGCAAGATCCCAGGTAACTGGACGTTCGTGATCGTCACCGACCGCAATGAACTGGACGAGCAGATCTATAAGACCTTTGCTGCTACAGGTGCTGTGGGTGAGGTAGAGGCCCATGCCACCAGTGGCGCTCACCTCAAGCAGTTGCTCAGTGAAGACCACCGGTACGTCTTCACGCTGATCCAGAAGTTCGGCACCAAGAAGGGTGAGGTCTACCCCCAGCTATCGGATCGGCAAGACATCATCATCATCACCGATGAAGCCCATCGTTCCCAGTACGACACGCTGGCAATGAACATGAGGACAGCACTTCCTAACGCTGCCTTCCTGGGCTTCACAGGGACGCCTCTGATGGCTGGCGAAGAGAAGACCAAAGAGGTCTTCGGTGATTACATCTCCGTCTACGACTTCGGCCAGTCCATCGCTGACGGTGCCACGGTTCCGCTCTACTACGAGAACCGCATTCCTGAGATGCAGCTCATCAATGAGAACCTCAACGAGGATATGGCGGAGCTTCTCGAAAATGCTGAGTTGGACGAGGAGCAAGAGCGAAAGGTCGAGCAGGTCTTCGCCCGTGAGTACCACCTGATCACCCGAGAGGATCGCCTTGATGCCATCGCCAAGGATCTGGTGAACCACTTCGTTGGGCGTGGTTACCAGGGCAAGGCCATGCTGGTGTGCATCGACAAGGCCACCGCCGTCCGCATGTACAACAAGGTTCAAGATCACTGGAAGACGTATCTGGCTGATCTGAAGGCTCAGCTCGTAAAGGCTCCCAAGGAGCAGCAGGAGGAGTTGCAGCACAAGATCCAGGTGATGACTTCGACCGACATGGCGGTGGTTGTCTCGCAGGGACAGAATGAGGTGAAGGAGCTAGCCGACAAGGGGCTGGACATTCTTCCGCACCGTAAGCGCATGAATGAGGAGAACCTGGGCGAGAAGTTCAAGGACTCCAAGGATCCCCTGCGTTTGGTCTTCGTGTGCGCTATGTGGATCACCGGCTTTGATGTGCCATCGTGCTCGACCATCTACCTCGATAAGCCGATGAAGAACCACACCCTGATGCAGACCATCGCTCGGGCCAACCGGAAGTATGCGGGCAAAGAGGCGGGCCTGATCGTCGACTATGTAGGGGTCTTCCGTAAGCTGCAGGAGGCTCTGGCCATTTATGGTGGTGCTTCTTCTGGAGACGGTGGAGAAGGTGGGGAAGGCGGGCCGATCAAGAACAAGTCTGAATTGGTCGAGTACCTGAAGCACCTGCTTGCCAGGGGCGTCGCATTCCTGTCCGAGCATGGGGTGAATGCCCAGGCTATCAAGGATGCGCAGGGGTTCGAGAAAGTGGCAAAACTGGATGATGCAGTTGAGCAACTGATCGCCAGTGAGGAAATCAAGAACAACTTCCTCGGTCAGGCTCGGATTGTGTCTCGGGTCTACCGTGCAATTCTTCCTGATCCCGACGCCAACGATCTGGCTCCTGATGCAGTGCTGATCTCTGTTATTGCCCAGAAGATCAAGGCGCTGGCTCCGCCGGTAGACATATCCGAGGTGATGCAACAGGTCGAGGAGTTGCTGGATCAATCCATCGCTCCAGTGCCTTACATCATCAAGGAAGACGACGATCAGCCACTGCATGACCTCAGCCAGATCGACTTCGAGAAACTCAAGGAGAAGTTCAACCAGGGGCGTAAGCGCACAGAAGCTGAGAAGCTACGAGCCCTGCTGAGCATGAAGCTGGAAACCATGCTTACGGAGAACCCCACCCGCAAGGATTTCATGGAGAAGTTCCAAAAGCTGATCGACGCCTACAACTCTGGAAGTATGAACATCGAGGTGTTCTTCAAGGAGTTGTTGGATATGACTGCTGGTATTCAGCTAGAGGATCAACGTGCCATCCGCGAAAACCTCTCTGAGGAGGAGTTGGCGTTGTTCGACATCTTGACCAGGCCAGTGCCAGAGCTTGCGGATAAGGAGAAGGCCCAGGTCAAGAAGGTCTGTAAGGAGCTTCTGGAAACACTGAAAGCCGAGAAGCTGGTGCTCGATTGGCGGAAGAAGGACAGGGCCAGGAGTGATGTGCGGCGCACCTTAGAGATTGCCTTCGACCGGGGTTTACCTGATAGCTATGACGAGGTGATCTACAACGAGAAGTGCGATATGGCATTTCATCACATCTTCACGAGCTACTACGGGGCGGGTGAGAGCGTTTACTCGGCTGCTCGGTGAGACTGGCGGATGAGTCTTGAGGTTTTCTTGATGTGCATGGTGGAGCGAAAAAACAAATACGCCCCACCGCTCAACCTCGCATCATGCAATCAGGCTGCTGTCCCTGGCTTGGCCAGCCTGTAGACGGACTGGCGGCTGATGCCCAGTCGCTGGGCTATCTCAGTTGGCCCTAGCCCCGAATCAAGAAGCTCCACCACCTGGGCTGCGTCGATGCTGGCGGGCCTTCCTTTATAGATGCCCTTGGTCTTCGCTTTGGCGATTCCCTCGGATTGCCTTCCCTTGATCATTGCCCGCTCGAACTCGGCACATGCCCCGATGACGTGCAGCATCATCTTGGCAAATGGGTCTTCCTGATCAGGGCGGAAGGTCAGGTTCTCCTTGTGGAAGCGCACTGATGCGCCCTCGTTGGTAAGCTTCTGGACGATGTCGCACAGATCTCTGAGATTCCTGGCCAAGCGGTCGATGCTGTGAACATGGACGGTATCGCCTGAGCGAACTGCCTTGAACAGATCAGCTAGCCCAGGTCGTTCGGTGTCCTTACCGCTGACCTTATCGCTGAAGACTCGCAGGAACTGCAAGCCACTGTCAGCAAGCTGTCGGTCAGTCTCTTGGTCTGTAGTGCTCACTCGCAGATAGGCAAGGTCTGCCATGATGGTTCCCTCCCTTGGGTGTAACTAATGGGTCTGTAATCAAAATATCTCCGTAACATATGTCGAAGTCAACCCATACGTTACGCAAAGAGAGGGGGGTAGGAGGCTGGTGCAGGGTGTAACGCTAGGGTGTACCCAAAAATTGCGGCCCCTAGACGCTTGAAAGCACAGGGCTCCTTTCTGGTGTAAACCGAACTGCCACGGGTGTGAACTGGTGCAGAAGGGCAGCGTGCTCTTCGGCGAGGTAGCAAATCAAGCTCTTCAAGTCATCGATCCGATGGACGTCGTCATAGTTGGTATATGGCAGGACTGTGGTATTTGCGTGATGCCAGTAGCCCGATCCACTCATCCATCGGTCGTTGATCAGGTCGTGTAGTGTCTTTACACAGAGGTACCCCGGCCATTTCTTCGGATATCCCGCCCGACCACCCAGTCTGGAGAAAATGGAGGCAGAAATCAGAACAGCTGCAACCTGCTCAAGGTCATCTCTGTACTTGAAAAGCAGTTCAAGTGTCTGCAGTTCACCTTTCCGACCCAGATAAGTTTGTGGATGTGTCGGTCCGTAAGAACCTGGGAGTTCATCAAAGTGCTGCTGGCAATCCCGGCGTATTTCGTTCAGTTGTCTGCGTGACCACCAAGCCAGTTCAACCTGGTCTCGCTGGGTATTTCCTGGGTCGTGGAGATGTACCTCCTGGAACACTGGGTGGATCGGTGTCACGAAGTCATCAATCCGCCGTTTCCAGGCTCCATAGATGCGGCACCAATCGTAGCCGTCCATGAAGTTGGATATCGCCTTGCTGGTCTGTTTTTGCCAAGAACTGCGTGGTTCAGTCATCGCTAGGTATTTCCGCATGTAGCAAAAGAATCAATGCAACCACAGCAAAAATTACTAATCTGCTACTCGCTCTGCAATAGGCGGACAGGGCAGATTCTTGGCGATGCATGAGGGGGGGAGTGGGGGGAAGCGAGTGGAGAGCCCCGTATATATCGGCTCATATTTTTGCCCAAAAAATAGCTGATTGGGATGTGGCCTGGTGATCCAAAAGTGGTCCAAAAGTGATCCAGAACGGTGATCCAAAGTTCTCCCAATGGCATTCACCAGCGCTATAGAATGGAGTCTCTATTTTATAGTCGTGCGACGAGCAGGAATCGCTAGAAGTCAGGAGGAGCGTGGTCTCTAAGGCTCTCCGCAACGATTACCCGTCAACCTGGTCAGGCCCGGAAGGGAGCAGCCATAGCGGGAACATCGTGTGCCGGGGTGTGGCTGGTGGGGTTGCCTCCATAACGAAAGTCCTTGAATTCTCGAGGATCCATCGCTCAAAAATCTCGAAGTGTGACAGCGTTTAGGCACACATGAGTGGTGCGCCGTGCTGGCGATCTTATCTTGTTTGCGTTATCTCCGTCACCTACCCACTCGACAGTGTCTTGCTGATAGCTTCTGGGCTGCGTCCATGGCGAACTGAAGCACATTAGCTGCTTCGGCAAATGCTTCTGGATCGCTAGTTCCCTCGTGCAGCAGCCCGCCAGGCGTTACGTCTTGTACGACGCTATCAATGTACTGATAGAAGCTCACCACCAATTGGGCATCATCAGGGGGGAGGTAGCCGAGTTTCTCGAGGTTGGCGAGGTACACCCGGCAGTAGTGTTCTGGAACCCGCACCTGTAATGAGGCTGGCGGGCGTTGCTCCTCCGGAATCGCTCGTAATGCGTTGGCCATTTCGAATAGGCCTGCCTGGTAGTTGCGTTGCTCGGCGATCTGGCTCAGTGCCATTACTTCCGCAATGATCGCGACACGGACGCTGGCTCGCTCTTGCCAGCGTTGCCATAGCCAGCCGAAGGCGGCTACTAACGCCGGTATCACTAGGCTGGTAGTACTGATGATTTCACTTGCCTCCACTGGCCCTCTCCTTATTCAATTGATGGTTAAAATCCGTTGGTTGAGGTAATTGAAGGTACTAGCTTTCAGGGCTGCTGACTCGCGTTGAAGGAAATACCATGGGAACGGCGAATTGAATTCGCGATGCTTGGCCCGCCTTATCTCTTAGTTCGCCACCAGTGTTGAGGCCGAGAGTTGCAATACCTATCTTCAATCCCGCACTCCCCTTGGTCTCGCCTTCCGTAGTTACGGCTACATCGAATGTCACTCGTTCGACAAGGCGTCCCCGTTTCTCGCCTTCATCCCCTTCTGTGGTGCGGCCGAAGCCTTGGGCGTTGTTTGAGTGTGTTGATAGGTTGGTAGGATTCACCTTGGCGTCGGTATTAGCCAGTGCCTCATTTGCTGCCAAGATACCCTCAGCAATCTGTGTAAGAGTGTTGGCGATAAAGTCCTTGAGTTCCATGGCGATTCCTTGATGGTTGAAGGGGGGGTTACTTGCTTTCCGGATTTGCAGTAGCGTGGCGAAGATCCTGGGTTTTAACGAGAAAGCAAAGTGCAGTTCCGATAGGTATCGGTTCGTGCTTAAGTACTTCCGCAATGCCGAGTTTTCGAAATTCGTTAAGCAGTGCTTTGGCGCCGGAGTCGCAATGCCGAATCATGTCGTTGGTGAAGTTTGCAGACTTGTCGCTAGAAGCGTAAATTAGCTGCATGGTCGGGGGGAGATTAATCCTTTCATAATATGGCTCCTGGTAAGCGTTAATTGAAACGTGCTTGCCAAGTTCGCTATCGACAATCACGCCGATCCTGTTGCGTTGTATGAAATCTGCGGGGATGCTGCGGGAAATCGCGAGGTGCCATCCAAGTGGTTCGCTCTTAGCCTGGTGGTCGGTGTTCAATATCAGGTAGGATGCGTGATGTTGGTAGGGGATCTCCGTGTATAATGCCTGTAGAGGTTCTTTTACTACATAGATGCAGCAGGCGCTAACCCTATACCCTTGATGAATATCGTTAAGGGTGTTGGTGTCGACGGCCATAAGATAATGGAAGCGGCTTTTTAATTCTGAAAAATCAGTTAGTGATAGTGAGAAGTCAGCGGATGGAGCAGAATAAATGACCTTGTCATCTTTGCCGATTCTCTCGTGTGTTATCTGCCTTCTTATCGTGGTGGGATCGACTTCAAGGATTTTCAGTTGTTTGGTGGTCGGGTCCATCTGTATGGTTAACGAGGAAACAATGTCGGCGGTGCTTCCATATATCCACTCTCTTCGTGGAAGCATGTGCTGTCCTTTTTTCTGCTTCTTCTTTCCGCTTTTTTTCATGCCGAACCATCCTGTTAAAGATGTCTGTGCTCTGGAAATATCACTTCTTGAATGCCAGATTTTCACTTGAGCCAGAAGCTCAGGATAAACCAGCTATCGGTATAATGGCTACGTGCCTTCGCAGATTTAAAGTATTTTACGGTGTTGGGGGTGCCGCCATAGCTGGGTCGATGCTTAACCCAGTTGCTGGGTGGCCACAAGATGATTGTTTACAATTCCAAAATATCACCAGGCACGAAAAATCCGCCCGGAGGCGGCTTGTAAGCGTGCTCAGGAGCGTAGACGCTCGATTCCCGAGGTGATGGCCTCGGCGTGCTGGTCGAGTGCCTGAAGGGCTGTCATCACGTTGTTGTGAACTTGTGTCGATCCTCGTTGGCCTACCCACAACGACACTTCTTCCAGGGCTGCTCTGAGAGCTGTCTGGTTCATCAGTAGCAATTCCAGGGTGTCGGCTACCAAGTCGGTTTTGTCGTCCATTTACGCTTCCCCAGGGGCTCTTATGGTGCCTCAGACTGACTGAGACACCTACCGCTTGATCCGGTAGACGGTTGCGACCCCAGCGCCAGCGAGCTTGGCAATTTCGTCCATTGTAAAACTGCCCCGCTTCAGAAGGTCAGCTACCTTCTCCCACTTCTTCTGGTTGCGGCCTTTGCCGCCGACCTTCTCGCCACGGGCACGTTTGTTCTCCAGCCCTGCTTGATCCGCTCTACACGCTTTTCCTGGTCCAGGCGGGCCATGGTAGCCATCAGGTCGATCAGCATGCTGTTGATTACGTGCATCACCTGCCCGGTGATCCCTTTGTCATTCACGAGCATATGACTGGTGGGCAGGTCGGCCAATAGCGACAACTTAATTTGCTTCACTGGATCACTGAAGCAGCTCCGCCGCTAATTGATGCAGACGGCCAGCAGGCCACGGCTTCTGTAAGTATACAGCGTTTGGTTGCGTTGAGTCATGTGAGTGGCGATGGTAGCCGCCGGCTATGATGATCGGAATCTTGGGGTCTTTACGATTTGTCAGCCGGCCAGTCCCAGTCATTGATTTGACCGGGGTCTGGACATCTGTAACCAGTAGGCAAATCTGCTGATTTGAAGTGCCGTCAGTCCTTGGTCAGTAGATTCAACGGCGATTATCTCCCGCGCAAGATCCGAAAGGACTTCCTGCAACAGAAATCGTAGAACGGGAACGTCTTCGACGATCAGGATGTGGCTGGAGGCTGTAGGCTCAGTACGACAGAGATTTGAGATGTTAACCGGTGGAAATGGTGGGAGGCCAAACACAACGCACAAGATTTAGGTGTTAGCTTTGTGCCATCAGTTAGGCAGCATTCAAAGCCAAGCGTTCGAGGAGATTTGCACTAGTCGTTGAGATCCGAGCGGTAACGGTGGCTTCTGAGTTGTGGTCTCGGAGGGTAGGGCCAGTCTCGACTCGGATGCGCTTCTTTCGCAGAATAGTTTCGTCACTTTTTTGGTTTACGGATGTCACTCCGTCATTGCTTCGACGTCAGCTATCAGAGCTGACGGAGAGCACCCGAGTGCAGCAGCCAACTTGAAGATGACAGTGATGGTTGGCTGGTTCACTCCTCGTTCGATCAGGCTGACATAGTTCCGCTGAATGTCGGCCTCCGCCGCCAATTGTTCCTGACTGAGCCCTGCAAGCTTGCGTCGCTCGCGTAGAGCCTTCCCGAATGCCAAACCTACGTCCAATCCAGACTCCTCCTACAAGAGAGGTGAACTGTCGGTTGCGGGAGGTATGCGGGTCTTCACAATATATTGTGAATTTCGTCGGTTCCGTGGCACCATTGCCGTCGCAACGAATTGGTGGTCTACCGCCATCTCCGAGTGGCGCGGCGAATCGTCGATCAAGCGTATAGATGGGGAGGTAGGCCCGTCGCAGGGTTTGCGGGTTGCTGCCTGGGCGTTGGGAAGGGCGGTGACTATGCTGATGCATTGGCTTAAAGACGCTTGCTCAAGGCGCGAGCGGTCATTCTAATCGAGGGAAATATGAAAGCTCTGAAATGGATTGGTGTGATATGCCTGGTTCCGGTGGTACTGGTCGCTGGCTCTTATATAAGGAATAAGATGATTGGACCGGTTGGGTGGGCTACAGATGATGTTGAGAAGGCACTTAGGGCGCAGATGAAAGATCCTGATTCGATGGCGATCCGTTCATCTTATGTAGTCCAAAGGCAAACAGAGCTTGGCTTGGAAATATCTATCTGCGGTCTGGTGGATGGTCGAAACAGCTTTGGTGCTTACTCTGGTCCTATGAGATTTGCGTCTAAAAGCTTATCAAATAGAGAGCTTGAAATTTTTGAAACATCCATGGTCAAGCTTGAGAATCCGTTAGAGACCAAGCAATATCATGATTTAAATATGCTGTCGGTGTTCGAGGATGTGTATTGGAATAACTATTGTGTAGACGCAGCACACCCAGCTTTAGCTGTAAGCTCCGTAATGGAATATTAGAATATATCTCGCTGTGCGAAAGACGGTGAGTCGACGTCTAGTCCCCACGCCGATACACGAGCTACGGGCGAGCAGGAAAACAGAATATCTAACACAGCAAAAATCCGCCCGAAGGCGGCTTCGAGCTACGGTGTTATGCTTTCTAACTTACTGTCTTTCTGACTCTCGGCCTTACAGTCTTTCTGTCCTAAGTGCCGCATGAGCTTCCAGGCCGGCTAGCGGCGTTTCAAGGGGTCAAGACATCTTCAAAACCTATCCATCAGTGGTGCATTGTTAAGCTCCATTGAAAGCTGTACAGGGAGCCCTACAGCACGACTTTAGAATATCGTTGGGTAGGGACGGCTTGGTCCTTAAAGTCGCTACAATCGTGTTGTACAAGGCTCCAGAGCTTGTCAATTGCCGGCGGCGAAGGACAACTGAAGCCGTGCCATCAGCCGAGATACAGTCATAGGTTGAAATGCACTGCCCCGAGCTGTGGTCACGCCCTTGGAGTTGAGGCGCTGAGCGATGGCTGCAAACGAAGTGCACCCATCGTACAAGCACGCTTTGATATGGTGAGCGACAGCATCAGCTCGATTGTCTGCATTAACCTTCTTTGCCATCACGGCGGCACGATTACCGACAGCCCAAGCCTTCGCACGACCAGCATCACGGCGAGCGACCTTCTCTAGGGCTTCGGCATCGCCATTGGTGGCGAGGTTCTTTAGCTCGGCCAAGCCGGCCTTTGTACGGGCACGGATTTTCAGCAGCTCTTCTTCAGCGAGTAACGACTTGATGTTTCGCAGCAGGCCGCTGCTATGTACATCCTCGGCTTCTATGAACGTGTATTTCTTCTGCAAGGTGACGAAGTGGGCGTGGTCGCGTGTCAGGCGGTCAATGCGATGCACGACAACTGGGCAGTCCAAGCCTTGTGCCATGGCGAGGGCAAGGCGGCATTGCTGACGGTCTTGGGGGTCAACGGCACCTGAAACGCCTTCGTCAGTGAAGTGGGCAACGATCTCCCATCCGTGTGCCTCCGCTGCGATCTTGATAGCCGCAAACTGACCACCTACCGATAGGCACTGGTCGTCTGTGCTCATCCTTGCGTATGCCACTACTTGCATCGCTAGCTCCATAAGCTGATGTGCACCGACTATAACATATTGCTGACGACCGTCTATGATTTGTTAAGACTGTTAGCGCGTGCCTTTTGGTGGGCGAAAGAAGGTTGTCGGCAAGCATCGGAGGGGACTTTCCGCTGTCTCTGGTTTGCCCCCCCCCCGCCTAGTTGTGTGAGAGTGGTGTCGTATGACTATCCCCGATTGCTTTGTGAGAGTGCTGAGTGATGGGGTGGCGTGCTATCAGACTCGTCTAGTTCTTTGATAGCAGATCCGGGTGGTGGGGCAGGGTGCGGCCCTGCTGCTGTCGGCGATGGTGATTCAGTAAGCAGATTCTATGGCTGCTATTCGCTCAGCCACTGATACAGTGCCTTGCCCTTGAGTGTAAGCCTACAGACGAGCTGAGTGGCGTTCTCGCTTGGCACTATCTCCGCCTGGATGTATCCGCTGCTCAGTAGCGTCTGCACCCACTCCAGATTCTCTCCTACCAATGGCAGTGGCTTGCCTTCGCTTGTCAGTTGAAGCAGTGCGGGGGTGTGAGGTACAGGCATACGCATCGTGGCAGCACACATATTCATTGTTCCCTGATGTTATATCCTTATTTAATTTGTGGGAACTGGTCAGGGGCGAGGTGCTAGCTTAGCCCCTTGACCTTCAATGCCAGTATTTCCGGGACTATCGTGTGAGGGTAGCAGGTGGAAACGGCGCTACATGGTTACGGCAGGATTAGTTCGGAATAGCTGCGGTGTTAGTTATACGAGACCGTCCTGTCAGCCTAAAGGCCTGCGAAGAGGGTTGAGATACTGACGCCCAAGGCATCAGCCAGCACCTTGATTGCGTTGATTGACGGGTTGGCCCCGCCTGTTTCGATACGGGACATGTAGGTTCTGGCAAAGCCGCACTTGTCCGCAAACGCCTCCTGGCTAACGCCCATGGCCAAACGCAGCTCCCGTACTCGGGTGCCGAACTGGTGCTGTAGTGCTGGGGATGGAGGCGGGGCAGGCATACCTCCATCGTCCGGGGATGTGCTCTGATCGTGAACACACTAATCGTGACATTGCTCGGTGTTCATCCCTATAATGCTTACCGTGGCTGCTCGCCTCCGGCGAGATCAAGGTGGGCTGTCGCCCGGTTGAGGCAGGTCGATGCTCTAAGCCGTGCCTGGCCGCTGTTGTCAGTTTTCCGACCAGTTACGATTTGATGTGCAGCAAGATCGATAGTCCTGTAAGGCAGTAAGTTGAGAAAGTTGGAAGTCCTGCAAGTCCCCTGCAAGTCCCGCAAGGCCGTAAAACAGACCAATAACCTCAACTTAATTGCAGGAGATATTCATGTTCCCAACCCGAGATTACACCATCGTAGGTGACTATCCTGGCGCGCCGGAAGACGCCCCTGTTTGGTTTAGTCATAAACTAGTGCGTGAGCTATCAATTTTAGCTCAAGATATTCCATCCGTGATTCCCGTAATGCTTGCTATGACAGCGGGCGTAGTGGATGGGCACGCTGTAGAAATAACACAGGCGGAAGTTGCCTTAAGGTGCAATGTTACGATCCAAGAAGTCAGAAGGGCGGTCGGTAAGCTATCCCGTGCGGGGCTTATAAGTGATGTGGAGATGAGTGCCGAGCCTCAGGGTATGATCTCGTGTCTGATGGGGCTGGGTTATGATCTTTGTATGAGGGGTTAACCATCGTTCAATGTCTGAGCCCATGCCGCTAGGCGTCAGTAGCACCTTTATATAATCTGAGAGAGGGAGGGGCAGATAGCCCCCCACTTCCTGCTGTGTTTGGATATTCTGTAGCTGCAGTGCTGCCTGTGGGCATGGATGAACTCTTGTGACTATGGTCACGTGCAATTGATGCTGGCTAACTGTGGCTATAGCCACCGAGCAGTCCTGCACAGTTAAGATCAAAAGCAAGATCAAGATCAAGATCAAGATCAAGATCAAGATCAAGAGCGGGGAGGGGTTCATCCCCTCTTCCTCCCCTGCTTAATAAAGGTTTGATCCGTGCTTCAGGTACAGGTTATCCTTCCGTGGCGGCTACGCCACAATGGAGAACTTATAGAATTTATAATCTCAAAGCTCCGCTTTGGCGATACGTTCCCAATCCTGTCTCGCGACAGAAGTGGTCACTTCTTTTAATAATATGGATTTGCCGATCCCCTTATTCTTAGAGGCTTGCAAAGCGGTTCTTGCGTAACTTTTTTAAATTACCTACGCAGCAGCTGTGAGATGATTCGAGCCATATTGAGGCTTGACCTTTCCGGTCTGGACTAAGGTAGCTGGTTCATACCAAGCCTTAATGTATCTGTCGCGGGCGTAGTCATCGCCCCTGAAAATCAGTCGTGGGTTAACGCTTAGCTTTATTTCGCCCTTCCGAATATTTCCATCTCGTGATGTGAAGGCTCGCAATATCTGGCTATTGACTAAAGTCCTTAACTTTTTCATCAAGTTGGATTCGGTGGTCCCTAGGGACTTCGCCAAGTCGGCCTGTGTGGTGATGATGATATTATGATAAAGAGTCAGTCCGTGCAGTTGTTCAAGTATACGCAGTTGCGGAATGGTGATGCGGCAATCGGTGCCAGTACGGCGCCATACGCCGTGAGCGTAATCAACCTCTGAGCGTAGAGTATGGAGGTGGTGCGGTGGTAGTTTTCGTCGATCAACGAATTCAAGGTGGTCCGCGAAGTCATCGGCACTCCGGCAGGCTCCAAGTTCTCTTTGGTATTTGATGGTGCCGGTAAATACCGATGATTTGCTATCGTGGCCGAGGATTTCTCCCGTGCACTTATCGATAATAAGGTTATCAGCCCTGATCAGTTTGGTTGTGGCACTTGATTGGTGAAGGTCGTCCATGGTCGTCAATTCTTGTGATGGCCGATTATTCTGGCGCTGAGCTAGTCATTACGGGGCGCTGCAAGAGGGCTGGTGAAGTGCACCAGCCATCCTTAGGGTGTAATTGTTCCAGATCGGTGCATGGCGTCGTCCTGGGCTGCATACATCCATGTTGTCAGCGCTTAGTGGTGTTCGCCTTTAGCTAAAAGGCTAGGTGTGCTCAAGCTCGTGGATGTGAACTTTACAATCCATCACGACCGTGCTTCGCGATAAACTTCTGAAGCCAAATCAACCCTTTGCCAGTCAGCAAGGGATGCGCCTTAAGTTCACGTTCGCCCGTCTTCGGGTTCTCGCACATGCCTTCCTTAACCTCAAAGTATCCTGCATCCATATAACGCTGGTACGGCATGTTCTGTTGGTGCGGGCGACTCATCAAGATTTTATGCTTACGAAGGTATTCGAGATAACGATTACGGCCGGTGCCGAAAAGCTTGGCGGTCTTGCTCGGATTGATCAGATCAGTCCGTTCGTAAACCTCGTTGTAGAACTCTACCTTCTCAGCGTCTTCGGCAATCTGTTGTTCCAAAGTCTCTACTTGGTAAGCCAGCGTGCAGGCGAGATTTAGAGCGTCGGTCAGGTTCTTTGGAAGGCTCAGGACGCCAAACTTCTGCTCGGCTTCCAATGCGCGCCAACGATCAACTACTGCGGCTCGCATCTTGGCGCTGTATCCAGTGAGCAGAATATCCACCTCCCGGCGGGGTAGGTAGAAGCAAGGCTTCTGGCGCTTGTGGGCATCCAGATAGATTCCCTGAAACTCCAGGGCATCTTGGCCGAGTTCTTTAAATTGCTTGCGAATGTCGTGCATTACATTGTCATGGCGCTTACCTGTGACGCTCGCAATATCCATGCTGCTCATGGTGATGGAGGGCTCCGCAACATGAACGAAGTCTGCGAAGCTAGCAGGCAAAGGCGTAATGTAAGGGACTCCGATAACTGCTGCGGTATTTTGAAATGGGTGGTTTTGCGTGGTGGTAATCATGCTTTGAGTTTCCATATGATAAGTTTGCATCTCAAATTTAGGGTGAGTTTGCCCGTCGCTGATAATTTTCGCGATTGATGGGGGGCGGGTGTTTGATGGGTTGCGTATAGGTTAGTGCTGGGCGAGGCCAGTATTTGGTGGTGTACTTAAGTCATGATTATATCCTTTGGTAATTGCTCTATTTTTGGGCGATAGAAGGCCGGACCGGAAACTTGGCTCTGTTGTACATTGTATAATGTGGGGCGAGCTAAGTTGAAGGGGGGTATTAGGCCGCTTCTTGCTGCTGCCAGTACTGCATGATTTTTTTGATTTTCTGCGCTTTGCATTGGTTGCGGTATTTCTTGAATAGTGGCATGCGTTCTCGCAGGTCGTCAGCGTAGAAGTACAGATCCTTACCGTATTCAATGGCTTCAAAAATCTCCTCATCAATAAGGAAACCTTGGTAGGTACGCTCAATCCATTCTTGGTTAAGTCGCTTCGTGAACTCCACCCCAGATCGAATGTCTGACTCTTTCCCGTATCCTGGCGAGTAAGAGCAGGAGTGAATCATCATTGTGCTGCTGTCATAAATTACCCAGTCATCGGCTTGCAGAGCAATTGCGGAGGCGGCGGAGGCGCAATTCATTCCGATCTCTACAGTGATAGGGGCTGCGCATTCGTCCATTCGACGGCAAAGATAGTCGCAAGTCTCCAAGTTGCCGCCAGGTGATGAGAGTTGGATGTAAACCTGGTCGTCCTCTCTCGCATGGGCAAGGATGCTTACGAGCTCGCCATACTCATGGATTTCGCCGATGGGGCCTGTAAGCGGGACGACGTATTGCGTCGAAACTAGCTGCTTGGTCAGGATGTTCTTAGGGCGGTAAAAACTTTCGAGTTCTACAAGTTCGTTGTTTGCTTGATTCTTCATATGGTTGTCTTCCTTTACCTAATTTTAGGTGATAGGTGGCCGTCACACTGAGTTAGTAACTAGTGTTAGTGTGTACGGATTGCGGGTAGCTTGTTTAGAGTTGAGGTGAGTGTTTAACTAACTGGGCGCACGGATCAACCCTCTAGGGTGTGTGGGGCGATGGCGAGCATCATGTGTTCATGGTGGGCGTTTTCTCGGGGCAGGGGCTATTGTTGTCTTTAGTATTGGGCAGGCGGCATATCACTTGTACGGGCTCATCTTGCGAATATGGCATGGGCTATTCTCGATTAATGTAAACTAGGGCTAATGCGCTTGATTTTGGTCAAATTCCGGACACGACAAAACCTCCGTGCTAACCATTCGCTATTTGAGCGAATCCGCAGGGAGGTAGAGTTGCTTTTGGCTAATTTTGGCCTGTTAGATCACCGATGACTTGGTGATGGGGCACACTATACGGGGCTAGCTTCATGGCGTCAACCCCCCCCCCCCCTGGGTTGAAAAAGATGCGGCTTACCCTGCTGCTCAGTTGGGCGGCGCACCTCCTTCTATGCAAGCAGTGTCCGAAGCGTTGGGATGCGAGGCAAGGCAGCATCAGTCATCTAGTGCGTAGAGGGTGGCGTGACTGCTTGCATCAAGCATCGCCTTCAGTGGACTACGGCCGTCGTACACGCCGAAGGTTACGGCACCATCCTTGTGACCGGCTATCCGCGTGATCAGCGAGCCCTACACCCCGGCATCACTCAGGTCGTCGGTGACCGTGTGGCGGCAACTGTAGAACGTCTTCCTGGGGCGCTGATGCCCAGCTTGCCGTATCCGGCCTAAGCACTTGTCAGGATGATCACGTCATGTCTTCGGCCGGACTGGGGCGAGAGTCACAAGGCAACCAGGCGGTCACAACTACTGTCATAAGCTGCACGTTTCCATTGCAGCCATTTTGTAGGTTGGCATGGCCCTCCCACCACTACAGACGAGACGGTATCTACTATTTCCGCCTACGTGTGACCGGCAGCGCCAGTCGCACGGTATCTGTCTCTCTACCGGCGAAACCGATCAAGAGGATGGAGTGAGTTGGAAACAACTCGTGGTGGGAGCGGTTGTCGATAGAGATCAATATAAGTAACGCCATAAGGGTTCAGCAGTTGAAGGATGATAGTGGCAAGGAAAATCGGTGAAACAATCCGATTTACCTTGCTGTTAAAGGCTAGATCGCTCGAAGCTCTCTCATGATTGAATCAAGGTTCTCCAGCTTGTCACCGCATTTTTCCCGAAGGAACAACATTGCAGCCGTGATTGATAAATGACTAGGTCTTTGCAGTTTTTCGGCTATCTCCTCAGATGTTGAGGGGAAGGCTGAGGCCATCAGAGTTAACACGTCATTCTCAATGCGAAGTGTGAGATTGCGTTCAATAGAGTCTTCATCTTCAGATATGGAAACTATTCTTCTCCAAGCCTCTAAGTTGGTCTTCCGAATTTCGATGGGCGGAATGCCGGTATATTGGAACTTGGAAAGTGCTTTTTGGACATACTCGTCGAATAGAAAGGCCTCCCAGTTTCTATCTAGGCTTTTATTCAACGCCTGAATGAGCATTTCTCGGTCTTCATGCTTCTCAAAACAGTCGCAAGCACTGATTGCATTTCGCAGAAGATTTTTTAAGTCCCCTGCAAGCGCGTTGAAACATGCCTCCCATTCCTGGTGGCGTTCTGGTGAGCCTGTTCCGCACTTTTCAAGCAACCATAAAGTGGCTGCACGGATGGTCTTGATGTCCCTCTTTTTATCAAAGTCTAGGTTGTGGCTGGTCCATGTGCGAAGAGAGTGGAGGTGAGGGATCAGCTGTCCGTTGGACTGGTTTAGCGGTGGCAAATTCTTAAGGAAACTAAGCGGGCCTCTGCCAGACTCGAATACGAGAACATATCCCCACGATATTAGTCTCAAGAATGAAAGCTCGTCATCTGTAGCTCGCGGGGGTGAAACTGTTATCTCCGAAAACACTTCCTTGCCCACAATGGAGGTAAGTCTCCGCTTGAAATCTAGATGCAACTGATGAATTTCTGCGAAGCTCATGAACGGACTCCATGTCTAGAAAGTGGCTCTGCAATTGGGCCTAGATAATTGAAGGAGATATTGAAGTTTGAAATTTCTCTTCCGACAGCTAGTTCTTCTCTGATGAAGTCTCGTCCGAGGAGGTCAATATTTTTGCTTATATTATAAATGTTAACGGTCCAGTGGCCGTCACCTCGATCTCTGATAACCCGGCCTCTAAAGCCGGAATGAGGGCCGCTGCTTTCAAGCAAGAAACGACGTACAACCCTAGCTGAGTCCTCAAATTCAGTATCGGAGGAAAGCTCTTTGAATAGATCAATTGCCTGTTCGACGCTGCCGCTAACCCACTCGAATACCGCCTCCAAGAGTCGGAAGTTGTTCTTCTGGTTGTCCCCGGCGAGTGCATTCAGACTTCTCACCAAAGTGAGCATTTCTTCTTGAAAGCGTCGATCGTTAGGGATGAGTGCTTTTTCCTTTCCGAATATGAAGCGCCCAGTTTTTTCAACCCAGATTAACTGGATTAATAACTGCAATGGGCGGATGTCGGTTTGTACAATGTCAAGCTTGCTGCGAAGGAAGTTTATGGCACTAGGAACTTTGGCGAGGGCTGTGCGTTTAATTTCATCAGTTTTAGTATGAAATAGCTCGCGGCAAGTTGTCCTTGCTTTTAGGTAATAGGCAACTGCGGGGTGGGTTTTTTCCAGGCTTAAATATGCTTCGTCAGCAAGCTCGAATGATCCAAGATCCTCAGCTGCACGAATTTTACGTTCTTTGAATTTGCTCGCGGAAAAGTCATTGAAGTTCTCAGTATTTGCATGGTCAAAGATTGAAAAAACATCCGCTTTGAGCTCCATTTCATGAGCTAATGACGATTTGCTGTACTTGAGTATGTCGACTGGAGTCCACAGAGCAATATCATAAGGATAATGGTTATTAGCCTCTGAAATTGCCGTTGCTGTTGCAGTGCGTGCAGCTAGATAATGAGACCACACAATCTCCTCATCCGCTCCTTGACGGGCAAGCCCTACGGCTAGATAGCCATAGATCGAGGCATGCTCGACTGCTAGATTTGCGCGAGTTTTCTTGCTGGCTCGCATAGAGCGCTCATCGATTTCATTTCGGGCAGTTTCAACTATCTCCCGAGCTTCATTGAGGATCTCCGCCCTCTGTTCAACCGTCAATGAGTTTGCTCCATGGGGATCACTATTGTCAGACGACTGAACAGCGGCGCGTCTGAATACGGATTCTTGAAGCATTAGGCTCGCGTCTTTTACTTGATGCACCTCACGCAATTCTGTCAGAGTTTTCGCTACGCTGAGATATCCAGACTCATATGCTTTCTTTCTGGGACCTTCTTTCTGCATCTTGCCCAGAAGATCTAGCAAGAATGCTACTTCAGACCTGCTGTCGGGGGCTGAGCGGCGAACTGCTTTCATTAGTTGAAGCAAGCATTCTATTTCTTTGCTTTTCTCTGCCAGTCTTCTTCTGCATATTAGCTCTGCCTCAAGTCTGAGGCGAGGTTGGATTAAGAACTCGTTGCCTTCGGCATCTGATGTGTGCCATCTAAAAAGGTCCAGTGACTCGAATAAATATGATATCTGTGTGTAATCGAGACTTTGACTGGTACCGCTCAAGGCTCTAAGCAATAGATTTAATGGGATCGGGCAATCGAGTCGTCCCGATGCCATAACCAAATCAATTAGCTTGCCAGCAGCGTCCAGTCCTGCCTCTGCGTGCTCTGGAAGCTCATCTTCGAATATAGACGTGTTTTCCTTTCCCAGGCCTAATGAGATTAATTGCTTGGCTAGTACGTATTCTGGTTTGTTGGTGTAAGGGATGCTTTTTGCCCGAATCCTGACAACAAGCTCCGCATGTCTGGCTTCTTCCGCTATTCCGTCAATTATCCTGGCACGTCCCATAGAAATGTAGCGATACAGCAAAGCGAATACGTTCTTCTCGTGCTCAATCCTGACGGATTGCCTAGGTGCGTACCGTTTTAATAGTGATGAGAGGGCGGAAACTTCTTTCTGAGTGGCCTCTGCCTCTGCCTCTACAAAGCCACGATTTGTTCGCTTTATACCTTCAACTTTATAAGATGACCCGATCGTAATGCATTTTCGGCCTCTGCTCTTTAAGCTGTTAGCTAAATCGCGATATCGATCTGGGGCTTGATTGGCATCACAGATTACTGCTACGCACGTGGCACCAGACCTTTCGGCCTCCGCAATGAATTCTTCAATGTCGCTAGCGTTGGGGATTCGGTTTTTTGCATAAAGTACCGGGATTTTGGTCTCGGATCTTAGTTGATAGGCTAGCCTAGCCAGTGCGACCGTTTTTCCGGTTCCAGATTGTCCGTGTAAAACGATAAAATTTTGTTGTTTGCCAAGGTGCCGGACGCAGTTTCTAAAAGCTCTTTCTAGGGCTGTTTCGAAGTCGCGTTTGATTGCATAGCCTTTTCGGACTCCGTCAACTTGGGTTCTTACTCCGCCGAACCCCCCGTGAAATTTCCGGAAATCTTCCTCCAGCGCTGCTCCGAGCAAAGGCGGAGCGTCTTCTAGCCATGAGTCGTCAATGATTGCAGCTGCTGCTTCAACTCTAAGGCGTAAAGATGGAGTTACTTGCAGGTATCTGCCATTGTCGAGTGTTATTGTGTTGCTGGCTCGCTGTTCTATCAGGCCTAGCTGTGCTTCTGTAGTTTTATCGGACTCGATGAGTAAATGTGTTAGTATTTCGTGAAGACGACGCGAGTCAGTTCTTATCTGCCCTTTTTCAAGGAGAAGGTCAAAAACCATTGAGTTGTTAGGCGCTTGCCCGAGCCAGAGCACAGTAATGCTCTCATTAGTCGATATTGGGGCAAGTAACTCGTCGGCTGTCAGCCAGTCATCCTCTGGGATAAAACCCTCGACAACTAGCAATCCGAGCGAAGTCACGGTTTCACTAATGCGGCTAACCAATGCGTTCGTATGGATGCTTTTTCTTTGGATGAGCTCCAGCGGGCCGCAAGGTACACTATAATTCCCTTCTAGCTCGTTAGATTTCCCGAATAAATAATGAACCGGGGGGCGGGATCTGCTTCTCGCAACTCTTGCAAAATGTTCTTTAGATACAATGGTCTCTGGGGCGCGTCCTTTAGACTCAAGCTTCCGAGAAATCTGTGGATCAATTGAACTAGTAAAAACAGCACTCCAGGCTACTTCGAAAGTCATAGAAAGCGATTCGGATAGTACATTCCTTTCAAAGCGCTCGGATAACCATTCATAAGTAGACTTTTTTAGCTCGGGGGTGGTTATTAGCTTAGGCCAGGTGCTTTTGTTGGGAATTGTTTTACGTAAATGTTCCAGCGCTTTTCGAACTAAAGGATCTCCTTTTGAATCGCTGCAAAAGCTCTGCCCGAGAAAGAGGACTAGAGGTCTCTCTTCGTCCAATATATCAGTTATGAGTTTTTCTGGAGTATGACGACTTTCGATTGTGTCGAACAAGATGGTTCCATCCTTGTGAATCTTGAGTGTTTTTCTACTTTGTATATAGCACGGAACTGGGGTTGCCGTGCTCTTGTCAGTTTCCTTTTGGTCTCTCCCAAGGGGTGAGTGGCGTTTGGCCATCTTCCAGGGTATGCTGAATTTTGGTTTTCGGCCAGAAAATTTTTGCACTGTGCTCGCAAGGCCGGATTGTATGTATAACGTGATGGTCACGCTTAGGCGTTAGTCGCATTCTCATTCCAGGAACTTCGCACCTGTCTCCGGGCTCAAGTGTACGGGTAATGATTGCTGCTCCTGTTCGGTACACGGGTGAGTGGCTTATTCTCGCCCGCAGATGCGTCCCTGCCTGGATGGTTGGCAGGGTGGTTGGTATGCGTTCGCGTAGATGAATAAGTACGCGCGGACGTAAGTACGTAAACTCGTAATTGTATATATAATATGGTTGCTCTAGCTCTTACCCATGCGGCTCCATGTGTAGCATGACTAGCGAATGCGGATGTTGAAGAGGGCCTCCGCCATCGCCTTCAATGGGCTGCGACTGCCGTAGATGCTGAAGGTCACTGCACCGTCCTCATGCCCAGCTATCCGCTTGATCAGCGAGTCCTGCACTCCAGCATCACGCAGGTCATCGATGAGGGTGTGGCGGAAACTGTGGAACGTCTTCCTGGGGTCGCTGATGCCCAGCTTCGTCTTGTAGCGCCCGAACCATTTGGATGGTGCATGGCCTAGCTTGCCCCTAACGGCTTCCAGGTCTGGAAACATGCTTTCTGCCCCGGATTGCCTGAGTGATTGCACGTGCTCCAATAAGCCGAGTTCCATCAATGCCGGGTGCAACGGAAGTACGCGGCGGCTGCTGCTGTTCTTGAGTTGCTGGCCTTCACGTTTGTCATCAATGCTGATGCATTGGATCCCTTGCTGCTCAATGAAGTCATCCAGCTTCAGTTGGCACAGTTCCTCCAGCCGCGCCCCTGTGGCTCGCCCTAGCAGAGGCAGCCAGTAACGCCATGGATGCTTGCGTGCTTCTTTTAGCAGTGACTCATGATCCAGCAGAACAATCAGGTCATGGCGGTCGAAGGACAACCTTGCTTCTTTCGCCGACCCCACCATTACCTTCAGTCCCGCCAAGGGATTGTCTGCTACATAACCGTTCGACCTGCACCAGTTCAAGAAGGCAGTCAGCTTGCGGAGGCGGTTGTTCACGGTGACGGCGGTGATGGTCTTGTACGGGGTGCCGGATTCAATCACCTGCTTCAGCGTCTTGTTCTTGAACTCCGGGCGTAGAGCGAAGTACTGGGGGCAGCGAGCCAGGCGTTCCTTCAATAGCCGAGCTTGCTTCAGGTCGAAGGCGTCGGCAGGCATGTCGCCCATCAGGTCGAAGAGATCGGCCAGTGCGCGTTCAACTTCCTCGATGCTTGCCTGCCGCCATGTCCCACCCCGTTTCCCTTCTTCTATATAGAGCTTGGCAAGTGTCGAAAGGGTGGGTGTGGCGCTTGCCTGCTTTGCTGCGGCGGCAGGCGTGGGTTTGGGAGATAGCCGCACGAGTGGGGGAGGGGCAGCGTCCAGCCATTGTGAGCATGCAGCGCGAAGCGCTTGGACTGAGGTCAGCGGGTTGTCGAGTAGATGACGTTGGATCTTCTCAGCCAGGGATGCTGCGAGGAACATTGCTGCTTGGCGGTCACGGAGATTCAAGCACAGGCGAAGAGTGGACCGCTTCGGAAACAGGTGCTTGGGCAGCCGCAAGTTCAGGTAATAGACGGCTTGGCGTCGGATTATGTAGGCCATGAGTGGAACACCAGAGTGGAACAACCAAGTGGAACAAATCTGGCCACACCCCTAGTTCATGAGCGTCCGTGCAATAGCTCCGCACGTTGGAATTCCTGCAACCCAATCAACCTGAAGCCCTTGCCCCATAAGGCCCGCAACGATTACCCGTCATGCCTGCATGCCACCTGGTCAGGCCCGGAAGGGAGCAGCCACAGCGGGAACATCGTGTGCCGGGGTGTGGCTGGTGGGGTTGCCTCCATAACGCAAGCCCTTGTCTGCCAGGGGCCGCCTCTATCCAGTTCCCTTTCCCCCGAATACGCATGCAGTGCACTGCTTTCCCTTCGCACGCACGAAAAATGCCTGCGACCGGATCACTGTCGCAGACACCTCACTCTCTTCAGCGCTATCAGCAGGGCTCGTAAATGAACGCCTTGTAATCGCCACCCTCCCGGTAGATATAGCGCCCGATACATTCAATGTTGGCTATCTGTGCAACGTAGGTAATACGGTCCGGTTTGAATTCCCGTGCCGCGGTGAGCAGAACTTTGGACAGGTCTCTTTTGACGTTTGTCACATGTTGCTCGTTGGTCTGGCTGAAATCGTCGTACTCGATGGCCCAGACGGTATCCACATCCTTCAACTTCTTCCATTGTTGTTCTGCCAGGAAGTTGTTGAAGTTGTCTCGTTCCGATTCCTTGTTGGTGAGGTCCAGCGAAAGCAATACCCTGATCATTGAGTCATTCCTTTGTGCGGTGCGCTAAGGGACGACGCTGCCCGCTGGCAGCGCCCGGCGGGCATGATTGCAGAAGCGCAGCGCTGGCTACAAGACGCTGTAACTGCGCCGAAACGGTACGTCTTTGAATGTTTCTGTTTATTTTAAAGTGCCTGAAATCCCGTTGTTCCATAAAAGGACTTTATAGCTCGTGTTTCTTTGCGTAGTAACTTTCCTACATGGCCTTGGCTAAGTTGTTTAGTTGCTGTTTTTTGGTAAATTCTTGAATTATTTTAACTCTCAGGTGATGGCCATTTAGCATTGATGGATGAAAAGCGAGTGACTAGGTTGCAAGGGAATTTCACTGCTTATGGGAGCCCACCATGACCCTCTGCCTGTTGTCCCTCGACCTGTCCAATACCGGCGAAGTTCAGCGCGTGGCCTTTTGCAAGGTGCTCAAGGACGATAACTGGAAGCGATTTCGCAATGCCGACGCCACCTGGGAGAAGTCATACGAACTGGCCTACGATGCCCTTGTCGAAAAGCGCGTCAAGACCCTGCTCGAAGCTGCCGCCAATATGGCGGGTATCGAAGAACTGAGGTTCGTGGTGCAAGCCGGCGAGCAGGAGGGCTGGTGTTGCCAGCTGGAGAAGATCCACGGCATCTACCACTTCACCACGTTCGATTCAGCGGCAGATCTGAAAAAGCTTGCCTGAGCATTCGCCAGCGCCCGCCGCGCCGTGTCAACGCGCGCAGCGGGCGTGGTGCGTCATGGCTTGGGGGGCAGCTGCACGTCACCCGCATAGGGCGTCTGCAGGTCGCGCTCGGGTATCTCCCAGATCACCAGCTGTGGCGGCGTCTGCCTGAACGCCGGGCTGTCGAAGTAGGCCTTGGCGGCCCCGGAGAATTCGCCGCCGTCCTTGGCGAAGTTGCCCACAGGCGCCGACAGCGCACGTTGCAGAAAGCCGACAAAGCTCGAGTTGCGCGAAAACGAGGTGCCGATCAGCGCGACGTTCGGCAGGTTGTCGTCGCCGAACAGGTCATCGAGATTGTCGCCCGCATCGCTGACGGCCTCGGCCCGCTCGGTGATGACCGTTGGCGCCACCTGTTCCTGCGGCGGCTGCAAGGCCACTGGCAGCCAATCGATGCCGGCCAGCCGCACCAGGTCCCCGGGGCGCGGTGCCAGAGGCTCCTGGCGGGTGTCGAAGGTCTTGCTGGGGGTGGCGCTCAAGCCCATGCCCTTGACCTGCTCGGCAATGGCCTGGGCAGCGGCCTGGGCGCCGGCTTCGCTCCAGTGGGTATCGGTACGCAGGAACGCACTGGCGCCCAGCGGCTGCAGGCTGGCAGTCAGGTCCAGGGTGGTCACGCCGGCCGCCTGGAGTTTCTGCGCCCACTGCTGGATGCGCGCCTGCGAGGCCGTGGGGCGAGTCAACCCGCACAGCTCGCTGGCGGCGATACGGCTCTTGTCCGGCACCACGCTCACCAGCAGGCGGATACCCCGTTGCTGCAAGCTGCGTTGCAGGGCGATCACCGCATCGGCCTTGGCCTGGGCGTTGTCGGCCGCGTGCCGGTCGAGCTTGAGTTCATCGCTCAGAAACAGCCACTGCGTGCAGCCCGGCCGCACCCGCGGCCCGGTGTCGCCCAGCAGCAGCCAGCTGCCGGCCCGTTCCAGGTCGGCGGCCTCGCTCGGCAGCGGCGCCTTGGCCAGCTCCTTGGCAATGCGGTGGGTGATTTCGCCGTGCAGCACCTGGCCATTGGACAGGTGCTTGTCGGGCATCAGCTCGAGCTTGCCGCTGGCCACCAGCCAGCCACACGACAGCAGGCCGGCACCCAGGAACAGCGCCAGGGTGACGCCGGCGATCGGGCTGGTGCGCAGGGCCAGTGCACTGGGGGGCGTGGGCGCTGTACTGGGAGGAGGTGTCTTCATCGTCATCAGAACTGGAAGTACAGGAAGGGGACCGAATCACGGCTGGCGATCAACGCGAACGACAGCACGAAGCCGGCCACGGGCCACAGGGCAGCGGCATGCACGAACCACGCGCGGCTGGCGAAGCGGTGCTCGGCGCGTGCCTGCCAGATCGGCAGGATGATGCACGCCACGCCCAGCAACGCCGCCAGGCCGTGCACCGGGCGTACGGTGGCTGCCAGTGCCTCGCCCAGGGCAAAGCCGTGCAGGCCGAACTGGCCGGCGTACATCGACAGCGCCGTATGAAAGTCCGGGGCGCGGAACAGCGTCCAGGCCAGGCACACGAACAGCAGCGTCAGGGTGTGCGACAGCACCTTGGGGATCGCCGGCAGGCTGGAACGGCTCCAGGCCCGGTCGACGCACAGCGCGATACCGTGGGCCGAGCCCCACAGCAGGTAGTTCCAGCTGTCCCCGCCATGCCACAGGCCGGCAATGGCCATGGTCAGGAACAGGTTGCGGTAGGTGTTCCAGGTGCCGTGGCGGTTGCCGCCCAGGGCGATGTACAGGTAGTCGCGCAGCCAGCTCGACAGCGACAGGTGCCAGCGCCGCCAGAAGTCCTGGATGCTGCTGGCCAGGTACGGGCGGTTGAAGTTCTCGGGGAAGTGGAAGCCCAGCATCAGGCCCAGGCCGATGGCCATGCAGCTGTAGCCGGCAAAGTCGAAGAACAGTTGCAGCGAATACGCCAGGCAGCCCAGCCACGCGTCCAGGAACGACGGGTTGTCCAGGTGGAAGGCCACGTCCACCAGCGGCGACAGGGTATCGGCCACCAGCACCTTCATGCACATGCCGATCATGAAACGGCGCGCGCCCAGCGAGAAGTTCTGCCAGTTGAAGTAGCGCTGGTTGAGCTCGCGGCGTACCCAGTCGTAGCGGATGATCGGGCCGGCGATCGAGTGACCGAACATCGAGATGTAGGTGGCGAAGTTCACGAAACTGCGCTCTACCGGCACGGTATGGCGGTGCACATCCACCAGGTAGGAAATCGCCTGCAGCACGATGAACGACAGCCCCGCCGGCAACGCCACCCGCTGCCACTCCATCGGCAATGCACCGTAATAGGTGATCAGTTCGTTGTAGTTGGCGGCCAGGATGTTGGCGTACTTGTACCAGCACAGCACCAGCGTATTGAACACGATCAGCGCGGCCAGCAGGCGTATGCGCCCGCGCGAGTCCTCATGGCTGCGGTTCACCAGCAGCCCGCCAACCCACGCGACCACGGTCAGCGCCATGTGCAGCAGCAGGAACAGCGGGCTCAGCCAGCCATAGAACAGCCAGCTGCCGATCAGCAGTACGCCGTTGCGCCAGGCCGGACGGCTCAGCGCGTACACCAGCATGAAGATCGGCAAAAACAGCGTCAGGAACTCGAGTGAGGCGAATACCATGGTGGTGAAGACGTCCGATCAGTTGGAGAGCGTGTCCGTGACGGGCACAAGCTGCGGGCCGCTCGCCGTGGGCAGCAGCAATACGCTGTAGCGCTCGCCGGCCTTGAGTTCGCCCAGGTCCACCGGGCCGCCGACGTTGGCATTGGCGCACACCAGTTGCACCGACAGCTTCACCGGGTTGATCGATCTACGCTGCACGCTGGCCTCTGGCGCGTCCTTGAACAGGTCCGCCGTGCGCCCGGCAGGGCGCAGGCTTGCGCCCTGGCAGGAAGGGTCGAGGTTGACGAAGGCCAGCGAAGCCTTCAGCGCATTGAAGTCGTCGGGTTGCTCGCGTACCACGCGTTGCCGGATGCCGCTGGCGTCCTGCAGGGCGACTACCGTGGCGAATTCGCCAGGAGCAACGCTCAGCTGCAGGGCCGAGCGCTGGCCGTCACGGCTCAGGGTGCCCTTGATGGCCTTGTTGGCCGGTACCGGCAGGTACGCCGACACCGGTTTGGCCGCGTCCAGCTGCAGGCTGGCCCTGGAGCCGTCCGCCACCAGTTGCAGGGTGCCGGGGGCCGCATTGACGAAGCGCAAGAACGCCGAGTCTTCGCTGGGGCCGGTGGGGTACAGCGCGATCTCGGCCTGGGCCAGGCCCGCGCCGAGGGCGGCGGGCAGGGCCAGCAGTACAGCGTGCAGGGCGCGCTTCATTTCTTGATGCTCGTCACGACCGGCGCCTTGACGATCTCTTCGCTGATCTTCTTGCTCCAGGCCAGGTAGCCCGGGGCGGTCAAATGCTGACCGTCGACCGTGGCCCACTCGCCTTGCTTGGAGAATTTGAGCGAGTCGACGTAGTCGCACGGCGCCACGTTGGCGGCGAGGAACTTGGAGGTCAGTTCGACGCGGGCGTAGGTCTTGCCGTACTTGCCGCCTTCGGTCCCCCAGTTGGGGCCGACCCATACGCACTTGGCCCCGGTGTTGGCGATTTCCTTGGCAAAGCTGGTGGTCTGCTGCCACAGCCAGGCCTTGGGGAAGGCCGGTTTGGTGTAGCTGGCCATGGTGTCGCCCATCACCACGACCACCAGGTCCGGCTTGTCGGCCTTGATCAGTTCGCCGATCGGCCGGGTGGCCGCCTTGCTGCCCAGTACCACGGGCTTTTCGGTGCCACGGCGCTCGGCACCGCCGCAGGTGCCAGGGGTGGCTTTGAGCCAGTCGCCGGCATTGGCGCCGCAGATACCCAGCGAGTGCACCTGGGCACCTTGCTGCACGAGGTTGTCGTGCAGGCTCTTGATCAGGTAATCGGGGGTCGCCAGGTGGCTGTCGCCGATCATCAGAATGGTCAGGCCTGCGAGAAGTGAACTAGCCATGGTTGATACTCCTGCAAATCAATTCGAATAAGGGGAACGGTACGGGTTGACGGGCAACGGCATGGCGCCGCGGCCGTCGTCGAACAGGTAGCGCAGGTACAGGCCACCGGTCCATTGCTGGTAGTCGCGGGCGTTGTCCACACCCAGGGTGCCGCCGAAGAAGAACCCATCGCCCAGCCGGTATTCGCCACTGGCGCCCAGCGAGTAGCCGATGCCGGTCTTGCTCTGCGAGGCATAGGTGGTGCGCAGGGTCGTACCGTCCGTGGCAAAGGCCTGGGAAATTCGTTCCAGCGCCGCTTGTGACTGCCTGTCGCGGAAGTACGGTGCGCTGTCCTGCTCGATGTGCTGCATGCCCACCGAACCCTGCACCTGGTAGCTGAAGTTCGGTCCCCGCTGCGCCCAGCTGACCGGCACACCGATGGAGAAGAAGTTCTGCGGGCTGAAGTAGCCGCCGTGGCCGTAGGTGAAGAAGCTCTGGTTGTTCGCGTAATGCGCCCCGGACACGCTCAGGCCTGCGGTGAGGCGTTCATCCTGATTGTTGAGCAGGTACCAGTAGATGCCGCTGCCCAGTTCACTGCGGGTGTTGGACTCCACGTCGTGACCCAGCAGCTTGTGCCAGGAACCATAGCCGTACATGCCGTAGGTCTGATTGTCATAACCCAGCTGCAGACGACCACCGTTGGAGGTTACGCCACCCCATTGCAGGTCGGTGCGCTTGTCGCGGGCTCCGGCGAAGGAGGTCAGGCTGTCGGTGACCGAGCGCCGGGACAGGTTGAGGTTGTAGCGCCAGTTGCTGCCTTCTGCAAAGGGGCGATCCAGGCTGATACCGCCCACGGCGGTGTTGTACAGGAAGCCTACCGGGCTCACGCCCAGGTCTGCCTTGAGGCCCTGCGACGGGTTCTCGTAGGCTAGGGCCACGCCGACGCCGCTGTCCTTCTGCGAGCCGGGGCTGTCGATGTAGAAGTCCTCTGCTTCTGCAAGCAGGTCGGGTAGCGGCATGGCGAGTATGTTCCTGGCCATTTCGCTGGTGATCCCGCCAAAGCGCGAATTGGCGCTCAGCTCGTTTTTCACCCCCCCTGCGTTCAGCGACACTGGCGTGATGCGCAGGGCCAGTCGATCGTCGTTCCACGGCACGCTGATCTCCAGCGGCGCCTCCACATCGGTAATCTTGCCCAGCCCCGATTCGCTGTCGTTACCGCGGAAAGTGACGCCCTGCTTGATTTGCGGGCTGCGCGCCTCGCGAATCGTATCCAGCTCGGTCTGCAGCGCGGCGCGCGGGTCGACCGGTGCCGGCGTGGCGAGCTGCGGCGTGGCCTGGCTGGCCGTGCGCAGGCCAGGTTCGCTGTCGCGACTGGCCAGCAGCACCGGTGCGTCGAACGCCTCGTTGGCGCGGCTGCTGACCTGGGTCTGTGCCGGCTCGGGAATCTCGGCCAGCACCGTTTCGCTCAGGCGCGACTGCTTGCGCTGGCCCGGTTGGCCGACGAAGGGGTTGACGGCAATCGCCTGGCCGAAGGGGTTGAGCACGTTCTGCTCCGGCGGCGCCTGCAAGGCCAGGGCCTGGGCGTACAGCTGCTCGGCCTTGGCCAGCTTGCCGCGGCCACGGTAATAGCCGGCAGCACTGGTGAGAATCTGCGGGTTCTGCGGGGCCAGTTGCAGGGCCTTTTCAACGGCGCGCTCGGCCTTGTCGGCATCGCCGGCCTGTACGAAGGCCTGGGCGGCGCCCATCTGCACGTCGGCATTGTCCGGGTACTGGCGCAGCAGCGGGGTGAACAGCTCCACCGCCTTGGCCGGGTTGCGGTTGTCCAGGTACATGCGCGCCAGCGACGACACTGCCTGCGGGTCTTGCGGGCGTTGCGCCAGGGCCGGGGCGAGGGTGTCGTAGGCGGCCACCAGGTCGCCCTTTTCACGCAGCAGGTCGGCCTGGCGCACGGTGTACTGGAACACCAGGTCGTCGTAGCTGCGCTGGTTGCCGGCCTGCAGTGGCTGGCTGCGCAGCTCGCGCAGAATCTGGTTTACCTGCACGTCGTCGCCGGCCTTGAGCAGTGCGCCGGCATAGGCCAGGCGCAGGGACGGGGAGGGCGTGCTGCTCTGGGCAATGGCGGTGCGCAGCATGCCCAGCGCATGTTCGGTCTGGCCGATATCGATATAGGTCGCGGCCAGCGCCGAGAGCATGCCGGGGTTGTTGGCCGCTGCCGGTTCGGCGCGTTGCAGCAGCTTCATGGCCTGTTGGCGCTGGCCCTGTTTGGCCAGGTCTGCCGTCTGGCGGGTCAGCAGGTGCAGTTCGATCTCTTCGGCCAGGGTGTGCATGGCGGCGCTGCGCTGGGCCGTGGGCACCTGCGCCAGGCTGCGCTGGGCCGACTGCCACTCGCCCAGGCGGCTGGAGAACAGCGCGCTGGCATACAGCGCCTCGGCCCGCTGCGGGTTGGCCTTGAGCATCTCGTCGATGGTCTGGCGCGCCTTGCCGGAGGCATCGCTCTTGAGGTAGACCTGCGCCAGGTCGTAACGCGCCCACACGTTCTGCGGGTCGTTGCGCACGGCCTCTTCCAGCGCCTTGCGAGCGCCGGCCAGGTCGCCACTGCGCTCGGCGTCGCGGGCCTGGCCTACGGCGATGGCCGCGCGCAGCACGCGCAGGTCGCCCAGGCGTTCGCGCTGGGCATCGCTGAGCCCGTCGATCAGGCGCTGGCTTTCGCCCAGCTTGCCGTTCTGCGCCAGCACGCTGACCAGCCCGCGCAGCGCATCGGGGTTGCCGGCATCCAGGCTCAGGGCCTGGCGATAGGTGGTTTCGGCGCTGTCGAACTGACCCTGGGCGGCCTGCAGGTCGGCCAGGCTGACAGGCCCCTGCACCTGGCGCGGGTTCATCGCGATGGCGCGTTGCAGCAGCTCGCGGGCGTCTTGCGGATTGCCGGCGTCGCGGGCGGCATTGGCCTGGTCCAGCAGCACCCAGTAGCGGTTGCCTTGCAGGGCGCTCTGCCAGCGGCTGCTGTTGCCACGGCTGATGGCCTGCTTGAACAGTGCATCGGCGTCGCCCAGGCGGCCCTGGCGCTGGCGCACGATGCCCAGCCCGCCGAGGGCGTCGGCATCCTGCGCCTGCTCGCGCAAACGGGCCTGGAACGACTGCTCGGCCTGGGGCAGGTCGTTGGCGTCCAGCGCCTTGAAGCCGCGCACCAGGTGGCTGTTCTGGCGTTGGACGGCGCTGGCCTGGCTGGCACGGGCACCGCTCTTGAGCTGGTTGCGGATCTCTTCGTCGTCCGGGTAGGCCTTGAGGTAGGCATCGAACAACGGCACCTCGGCCGGGCGCGGCGCACCCAGCCAGGACAGGCCCTGGCGCCAGCCCTCGATCGATTCACTGCCGATCACCGGGTCGTTGGCATAGGACGCCAGCCGGCGAATGCCCTCCACCCGCGTGCTTTCGTTGCGCAGCAGCAGCTTGGCCAGGTTGAGCTTGATCTTGGGGTTGTTCGGCGACTGGCCCTGCAGGCGCTCCAGGCCCTGGCGCGCTTCCTGCCAGCCGGTGGCGGTGTAGCCCAGGTAGCTGTAGAACTCCAGGCCCAGCTCGCCCTGCGGTGCACTGCCACCGAACAGCGTGCGGTATGCCGCCACAGCCTGATCCAGCTCGCCCGATTCGGCGAGTTGGCGGGCCTGCTCCAGTTGCGCGGTGTTATCGGCGCTGTGCAGGGCGATCTCCTGTTGCAGCAACAGGGTCTGACGCTCGCCGGGGTGCGCCTGCCTGAGCTGGTCGAGGTAGCGCTTGGCGCCCTGCGGGCGATTGCCATCAAGCTCCAGCAGGCCAAGGCCGTACAACGCGTCGGCCTGCTGCGGATCGATCAGCAGCAGCTTGCGCCATGCCTCGGTGGCGCGGGTGGTGTCTTTGCGGGCCTGCCAGTATTGACCCTGTTCCAGCAGGACCTTGCCGTTCTCGCTGAGCTCGGCAAAGCTGCTGTTGTGGATCAGGGCGGCAAGCACCCCAATGGCTAGGGTTTGGCGGCGCGAGGGCATGAAGTCTCCCAGAGTGGTTGCAGCTTCCCGTCGTCGAGGAAGTGGTAACGATCATCCATGAAGCCGAGGGCGAACAGGCTCAGCACGAAGTCGTAGTAAGGGGGTTGTCTGGCCTGCAGCGCTTCGGGGCTCAGGCTTTTGCTCATCAGCTGGTCGACACGGGCACGCTGCTGTTCCTGCAGCCAGGGTTGCTGGCGCGCCTTGAAATACGGCAGCAGGGCGGCAGAAAAGCCGAACGGGCCATCGCCGCTGCTGGTGTTGGCCTGCACCTGCACTTTCTCTGGCGGTACGCCGTGGGTCGCGACACTGCGTGCCATGCCGTCGAGGCTGTCGAGGATCGGCTTGGCCAGTGGGTCCTTGGCCGGGGTCATGCCGGCCCACAGGTAGGTGCGGATGGCGTCGTAGCTGCCGGTTTCGCCCTTGACCGGGTCGATCACGAACAGGCCCTTGTCCGGGCCGGTGCCACGGTAGCCCACCCAGTCGGCCACATAGCCGTTGTGGCTCACGCCCTTGATCAGGCTGGCGGTGCTGCGGGCGATCTGGCTCCACGGCCCCTTGGGGTCGACCACCGCCAGGCGTCGCAGCACCGGCACCGGCAGGTAGCTGGGGTTGAGCTGCCAGAAGTGATCGGGCTTGGCAAAGCCCTCCACGCCGGGCAGCAGCATCATGCCCAGGCCCGGCAGCTCGGCCACTTCGCGGGCCTTGATATTGGCCAGCAGCTGGGCAGCCTGGGCGTTGTAGGCCGGGGTGTTCCACAGCCGCGCGGCCTCGCTCAGCGCATAGGCGAACCACAGGTCGGCGTCCGAGGCCGAGTTGTGGTCCAGCAGGCGCCACTGGCCCTTGTCGTCCAGGCCCCAGATCCACCCCGGCAGGTTCTGCTTGATGTCGCCACCGGCAAGGTTGTTGCTGGCCCACAGCCAGAGCTTGTCGAAGCTGGCCTGGTCGTTGGCCACCAGGGCAAAGAACATCGCGTAGGACTGGCCTTCGGAGGAGCTGTGCTGCTGCGGCGTGCTGGCATCGAGCACGCGCCCGTCGGGCTGCACGAAGTGCTGGCGAAACACCTGCCACAACGGCCAGGGGTCGGCCTGGCAGCTGTTGGCCTGGCTCACGCCGGGCAGCAGCAGGGTAAGGGCGCTGGCGCCCAGCAGGCGGCGCAGCAGCGAGCGCGAACGCCTGGCGGGCAACGGTGCGGTGTGTCCGGTTGGCAGAGGCATGCGATTACTCGATGTTGAGGCGACGTTTGGCCTGGGCGCGCAGCGAGAAGAACGCCACCAGGCTGACCAGGGCAACCCCCAGCAGGGTCAACAGCAGCAGCGCCGGTACATGCTGGGACAGCAGCCACTGGATGTAACGGAACGGCCCCAGGTGCCCCACGTAGTAGGCCTGCTCGGCCACCAGCGATTCGACATTCCTGCCGTTGATCACCACAAGGCTGCCTTGCAGTGCCTGGGTGTACTGTTCGCCGCCGATCAGGGCGTCGGTGACCTCCACCAGGTTCTGCGGCTGCGGGCTGGACAGCACCACCACGCTGCGCCCGCTCTTGAGCGGCGACTCGAACCCGGTGACGTACGAGCTGCGGTTCTCGCCGGTGAAGGTGAGCGCACCGCGCGCGGCGCGCAGGTTGGCCTTGGGATCGGGGCTGATCCATTCGCGCAGGCGCATCGGCAGGTCGGAGAACTCCACGTAATGCCTGGCGTCCTGGGTCCTGCTGGGCAGGTAGTCGGCCCAGGTCTTGAGCAGTGGCTGGTTGTCGCCGGAAGCCAGCACCAGCAGGTCCTTGTCGGCCAGGGCATCGACCTGGCCGGCCTGGGCCACGGTGACGGCGGTGGCCGGGTAGCCGGTGGAGTCGCCAAAGCGTCCGAGCACGGTGAGGTAGGCGCTCCAGTCGGCGCTGCCGGCGTTGTCCGGCAGGATCACCGCCGAGTCGGACAGGTCGGCCAGGCGCGTGAACGGGAAGCCGCTGTCCTTGAACACGCCCAGGTTGGGCATGGCGATGAAGTGGTCGTAGCCGCTCAGGTCCAGGGTGGAGTCCGGGTCGATGGCGCCGCGCATGTTGTCGATGATGATGTCGCGGCATTCACCCTGCTTGATGTAGTCGTACATGAAGCGGAACTGCAGGCGCGACTGCAGGGCGACCGAGTCCAGCGGCAGCAGCATGCTCGCCTCGCGGGCGATGCTGTCGTCTTTCTTCAGGGCTGCCAGCAGGCTGTCGCCGCCGCCCAGGCGCTCGATCGAGGGCAGGTTCATCGACTTGATGAAAGTGTCGTTGAAGCTCACCAGCAGCGAAGAGTTGGACGAGGTCTGCTGTGGGGTGTAGCGGTACTTGAGGTCCAGCCGGGCGCCCTGTTCGCGCCAGTTGAACAGGTCGGGTGGCAGGCGCACCGGCACGGTGATCATGCCGGGGTTGTAGCCCGACACATTGAGCTGACGCGGGTCGATCAGCTCGCCAAGGCGCACCGGGCGATCGGTCGGCAGCCAGTTGGGCGCGTCATACGGCTGGCGTGGCTGCAGCGCATTGACGGTGTCGATCTGCACGCTGGGGCCGGAGAAACTGCGGTAGCCGATCACCAGGGCGGTGGCGGCGCGCTTGAGTTCGGCGCTGTCGCGTCCGGCGATGACCAGCAGCTTGCCGTGCGGGTCGTTGGGGTTGCTCACCAGCGACAGGGTCGGGCCCTTGAGGTCGGGCAGCGTCAGGCCCTCGACCTGGTTGGCCTCGGCGGTGTTGACCAGCACCACCGCGTTGCCGCTGGCGGGCAGGCTGTGCAGGTTGGTGGGGAAGTTTGCGCCACGGTAGCTGGCCAGCGCACCGATCCACGACGACACCGCGCCCGCCGCTTCGAGGGTGGTGTTGTCGGGGGCCACGGCAAACACGAACGGCAGGCTCAGGGCGCGTGGGTCGCGACGGTCGAACAGCGGCAGCGGCAGCAGGGCCAGGTCGTTGGGCAGCACCACCGGCTTGACCTGCAGGCTCAGCTGGCTTTCGTTGCTGATCTTGGCCCACAGGCTCGAATGCAGCGGGTCTTCGCACTGCATGGTGTAGTGGCCGATCAACTGCACGCCGAGCCGGTTGAACTCGGTGATCAGGTACGGCGGAATGTCGATCACCTGCTTTTGCAGGACGCCGGCGTTTTCCTTGGGCAACGGCAGGCTGGCGGCCACTTCGTCGTTGACCATGATGTTGATCTGCGAGAGGTCGCTGAGCAGCGCTGGCGAATAGGTGTATTGCAGGGTCAGTTGCGCGCCAGTCACCACCTCGTCGGCCCGCACGTCGAAGTTGACCGTGTCGGTCGACTCCACGCCACGCAGGCTCATGGTGTAGTTCTTGCCCAGCTGCTTGAGGCTGAGCTGGTACTTTTCGCCGGCCGCATCCGGTGCCGCCGGCGCCGTTTCGCTGGCGGCGGGCTCCGTGGCGGGCGCCGCTGCGCTGGCCGCGACCTCATCGGCCTGGGCAGGTTGCAGCAGGCTGCCCAGGCACAGCAGCGAGCCGGCGAGCAGACGGCGAGAACGGCGCGACAGGTTCACTTGTTGGTCGGTATGAAGCATGACGGTCATTGCGAGTCCAACGAGGGTTCGAGGTGGGTGGGGGCTTGCTTGCGCTTGTAGCGACGATGGCGCAGGGCGCTGAGGGTCGCCTGGGCCAGGTCCATGATGCCGCGCACGCCGATGCGGCTCACATCGTGCAGGGCGCTCAACGGGGTGTCGGGCTTGCTGCCACCCCAGGTTGCGGCCCAGGTATCGGCCCGCGAGAAGGTCAGGCGCACGAAGTCGCTCTGCTGGCGCAAGGTCAGCGGCTTGAACTGCACCCCGACCATGGCGCCACGGCTGAACACCACGGTGGCCGGCAGTACGCAGGCCTGCTGCTTGCGCATCAGGATCACCTGGATGTCCTGGCCCTTGTGCAGGCTCTGGCCCTCGGGAAGCTTGAAGCCCACGCCCTTTTGCGAGAAGTCCACGGTGGTGCAGTCGATGGTGGTGCCGTCGGCGGTCTGCACCTGAATCGGCAGCTCGGCGCGCACGCGCGGCTCGGAACGCACCTGGCGGGTTTCACTGGCAACCGCAACGGCAGCGCTGGTGATGATCACGTTGTAGATCGTCCAGGCCAGGTTGATGATGATGGTGATGGCTGCGGCCGGGTCGCCCCAGATCAGTTGCACCACACCGAACACCATGCCGATCAGGTTCAGGGTCAGCAGGATGATGTAGGGGCGCGCCAGCTCCCAGTCGAAGTATTCCTTGTCGATGATGCCGCCCTTGTCGGTCACGTTGAAGCCGCCGAGCTTGGGGTTGATCAGCGCCACCAGTACCGGGCGCATGATGTACCAGGCCAGCACCGACTCGTAGACCTCGTTCCAGAACGAATGGCGAAAGCGCCCCTGGATACGCGAGTTGGTCAGGCTGGCGTGGAAGATGTGCGGCAGTACGTAGGCGGTGATCATCAGCGCCGAGGCGTGGAAGATCTGCGCGCCGAAGATCAGGTACGCCAGCGGCGCGGTCAGGAAGACCAGGCGCGGCAGGCCGTAGAAGAAGTGCAGCATGGCGTTCACGTAGCACACGCGTTGGCCGAAGCTCAGGCCCTTGCCGATGAACGGGTTGTCGGTACGGAAGATCTGCGCCATGCCGCGTGCCCAGCGGATGCGCTGGCTGATGTGCCGCGACAGGCTCTCGGTGGCCAGGCCCGCAGCCTGGGGGATCGCCAGGTACGCGGTGTTGTAGCCCTTGCGGTTGAGCTTGAGCGCGGTGTGCGCATCTTCGGTCACCGTCTCGATGGCCACGCCGCCCACTTCCAGCAGGTGGCTGCGGCGGATCACTGCACACGAGCCGCAGAAGAAGGTGGCGTTCCACAGGTCGTTGCCGTCCTGCACCAGGCCGTAGAACAGCTCGCCCTCGTTGGGCACCGAGCGGAACGTGTCGAGGTTCTTCTCGAACGGGTCGGGCGAAAAGAAGAAGTGCGGGGTCTGCAGCAGGGCCAGTTTCGGGTCCTTGAGGAACCAGCCCATCGCCACCTGCAGGAAGGAGCGCGTGGGCACGTGGTCAGCGTCGAAAATGGCGATGTACTCGCCGTCGGTGACCTTCAGGGCCTCGTTGAGGTTGCCGGCCTTGGCGTGGACGTTGTCGGCGCGCACGATGTAGTTGACCCCGATCTGCCGGCAGAACTCGCGAAAATCGTCGCGGCGGCCATCATCCAGCACGTGCACGCGCAGCTTGTCGCGCGGCCAGTCGATGGCCTGGGCGGCGAAGATCGTCAGCTTCACGATGCTCAGCGCTTCGTTGTAGGTGGGGATGAACACATCCACCGTGGGCCAGTCCTTGGGGTCCTGGGTAAGAATCTTGGGCTTGCGCTGCAAGGGCCAGGCGGTCTGCATGTAGCCGAACGCCAGCACCACCAGGGCATAGAACTCTGCTGCCACCAGGCCGTAGCCGAACACGATGTCCAGCCAGCTGTCGAAGCCCAGCGTGTCGGTGACGCGCCAGTACACATAACGCAGGGTGGCCACCAGCGACAACACCACCATGGCCAGCACTGGCAGGCGCCCGGGCAGCTTGCGCAGTATCAGCAGGCCGGCGAAGCACAGGGCGGCGAAGGCGAACTGGCGCTCCAGCTCCAGGGGGGCGGTGACCACGGCCACCAGCAGCAGGGCGCCGATCAGGCCGGCACCGATCTTCAGCGCGCGCAGCACCGGGGCGGGCCATTGCCCGAAGCGTTCGAGCCAGACATTCAAGCGCGCAACCGTGTTGGGCGCCTGCACTGCAGACGCCTGGTCTAAGGGGGCGGTCATGGGGTACCGGACTGTTGGTGGTGATGGGCGAGGTGGGCGCCAAGGGCATGCGCCACGTCGCGCAGGTCCTGGCAGGCAGGGCTGTCGGGCACCTTGACGAACGGATCGAATTCGAAGGCCTGGGCTTCGTCCAGGCTGTGGTCGAGACGGACCATGCCCAGCAGCTCGCGACCGATGCGCTGGCGCAGTACCTGGCACATGTCCAGGTCCAGCGCGCGGGTGGGGTCGACCTTGTTGATCAGGTAGCCGCAGCGCGGCGCGGGGCTGCGCTGGTGCAGGGGCGCAAGCCAGGCCTGTAGTTCATCCAGCACGCGGTAGGCGGCGGGAGTCGGCAGGGTCAGGGCCACCACCTGGTCGGCCATCTCCAGCACTGACGCAAGCCATGGGGTGGCGCCGGTGGGCAGGTCGATGATCAGTACGTCAGCGGGTGTCAGTGCCAGCGTTGCCAATTGCTGCAGCAGCCAGCCAGGCTGGTTGGCCAGGCGCTGCTCCAGGCTGCGCAACTGGGTGGCGTCGGCGTGCCCGAATGGCAGGCATTCGGCGGTCGAGTCGGGCACCGGGTGGCAGTGGATGCTCCAGGGTTCGTCGCTGTCGGTAGCCTGGCTCAGACCGGGGGCGGTACGCGGCAGCATCAGTTGGCTGGCGAGGCTGTTCTGCGGGTCCAGGTCCAGTGCCACCACGCGACCGTGCGGGCGCTCCAGCAGCTTGGCCAGCGCGGCGGCAAAGGTGGTCTTGCCCACACCACCCTTGGCCGAAACCACAGCGATGATGCTGGCCTGGGGGCGTGTCGGTGCCGGTTTGTGCATGGCATGCTCCAGTGCACCCTGATTCAGCCCCTGGGCCGTGGCATGGCGCAGGCGAGCCGCCGCTTCGAGTTGTTCACGCAGCGACAGGGGGGCGCCGGCGGGCTGTGCAGCCGGTTCGGGAGCGGGCGATATACGCTTCACGGGCGCGGGCACCGCAACGACTACCGGCGCAGGAGCAGGTGCCTGTACCGGCGCAGGCACCGATGCCAGGGTCGGCGGCAGCTTCAGGGCCGCCAGGGTCGCGGCCACCGGGGCAACCGGCTCGGGCGCGGCAGCAGGTGTGATCGGTTCAGCCACCGTCAGCGCGGGTTCGAGGTATTCGAACTCGGTGTCGATTTCTTTATAGCTGTCCGCACTTGCCCCAAACCTGGTGAACAGATTTCCAATGTCGTCTGCATGACTCATATGTGTAATCCCGGCCTACGGCTATCTGATCAACTGCTGGGGCAGATAAGGTCTGTCACACTGCTAGGATGCTAATGTGTGATATCAAACTGATAGTGTCAATATTTTGTTTATTTCTGGGCTGGTTTTTCGCATTTTCGCCGAGTTAAAAAAATACCGCCATAAGTTTGACTGTTTTGTCGCTGCCTGTGCAGCGCATCTGCACGATGGATGCCGTTCTTGAACAAGGTCGGCACGAACGGCATAAAGCTTAGCCTAGCTTGTAGGAAATGACTGATAAGTCGTGCTGACATATATCAGTTTGTTTCACGATTGGCACATAGGTTACCAAGCTTTGCCTGGCGCGTGTTCAGTCAGAGGACAGGCAACCGGCCAGCCCGGGCCGTTGTCCGATCAACGGTGACTGGCCGGCGTGCCCATGCACGGCGGATGCATTTTTGCCCCTGCTCCGCTAGGATTAGCGGTCTTTGGTCTATCTATCCGACGGTTTTCGATGAGTTATCAGGTTCTTGCACGTAAATGGCGTCCGCGCTCGTTCCGCGAAATGGTCGGCCAGACCCATGTGCTCAAGGCCCTGATCAACGCGCTGGACAACCAGCGGCTGCACCACGCCTACCTGTTCACCGGCACCCGCGGGGTGGGCAAGACCACCATCGCGCGCATCATCGCCAAATGCGTCAACTGTGAAACCGGCATTACCTCGACACCGTGCGGCACCTGTTCGGTGTGCCGCGAGATCGACGAGGGGCGCTTCGTCGACCTGATCGAGATCGACGCCGCCAGCCGCACCAAGGTCGAGGATACCCGCGAGCTGCTCGACAACGTGCAGTACGCGCCAAGCCGCGGGCGCTTCAAGGTCTACCTGATCGACGAAGTGCACATGCTCTCCAGCCACTCGTTCAACGCCTTGCTCAAGACGCTTGAAGAGCCGCCGCCCTACGTCAAGTTCATTCTTGCCACCACCGACCCGCAGAAGCTGCCCGCCACCATCCTGTCGCGCTGCCTGCAGTTCTCGCTCAAGAACATGACCCCCGAGCGGGTGGTCGAGCACCTGAGCCATGTGCTCGGGGTCGAGAACGTGCCGTTCGAAGACGACGCCCTGTGGTTGCTGGGTCGCGCCGCCGACGGTTCGATGCGCGATGCCATGAGCCTCACCGACCAGGCCATCGCCTTTGGCGAAGGCAAGGTGCTGGCGGCGGATGTGCGCGCCATGCTCGGCACCCTCGATCACGGCCAGGTCTATGGCGTGCTCCAGGCCCTGCTCGAAGGGGACGCACGGGCCCTGCTCGAAGCCGTGCGGCACCTGGCCGAGCAGGGGCCGGACTGGAACGGTGTGCTGTCTGAAATGCTCAATGTGCTGCACCGCGTGGCGGTGGCCCAGGCGCTGCCCGAGGCGGTGGACAACGGCCAGGGTGATCGTGACCGCGTGCTGGCGCTGGCCGGCGCTCTGCCGGCCGAAGATGTGCAGTTCTATTACCAGATGGGCCTGATCGGCCGGCGCGATCTGCCGCTGGCCCCCGACCCGCGTGGCGGCTTCGAGATGGTGCTGTTGCGCATGTTGGCGTTCCGCCCGGCCGACACCGTCGATGCGCCGACACCGACGCTAAAGTCGACGGGGATCAGCCAGGCCACAGCTGACTCCCCACCCGCGGTGGCAGCGGTCGCCGCGCCGGTGGTGGCTGCACCGGTCGTGCCCACGCCAGTTGCCGAACCTGTTGCCCGCCCGCAGCCCGAACCCGAGCCGCCGGTGCAGGCTGCGCCAGTGCTGCAAGCGCAGGTTGCCGAGCCGCCCGTGCCCGAGGTCGACCTGCCCTGGAACGAGCCGGCCGCGCCTGCGCCCGAGCTCGCTGCGGCGCCTGAACCCGAGCCGGAACCCGAGCCGCAGCCCGAACCTGAACCCGAGGCGATTGCTGCGCCCGTGCCAGCCGCGCCCGCGCCGGCCATCGCGCATCACGATGAGCCACCGATCGCCGACCACGCCAGCTATAGCCCGGCGGGCATGGAGCGCGACGACGAGCCACCGCTGGACGAAGATTACTACGACGCCGAAATCGACCCGGTGGGCTACAGCTACCTGGACGAGCTGGCCAGCGAGACCGCGCCGGAGCCTGCACCGGAGCCCGAGCCAGAGCCTGCCGCGCAACCGGCCACCGGCCTGGCGTTGCAATGGCTGGAGATGTTCCCGCTGCTGCCGATTTCGGGCATGACCGCCAGCATCGCCGCCAACTGCACGCTGATCGCGATGGACGGTGACAACTGGCTGCTGCACCTGGACCCGGCGCACAGCGCCCTGTTCAACGCCACCCAGCAGCGGCGCCTGAACGATGCGCTCAACCAGCACCTTGGGCGTACCCTGAACCTGAGCATCGAGCTGATCCGCCCCGAGCAGGAAACCCCGGCCCAGGCCGCGTCGCGCAGGCGTGCCGACCGTCAGCGCGAGGCCGAGGCGTCGATCGAGAACGATCCGTTCATCCAGCAGATGATCCAGCAGTTCGGCGCCACCGTGCGTCACGATACTATTGAACCTGTCGACGCCCTGGTGGCCCAGGGCGACTAATCCGTTTACCCCAGCACCGCGGTCTGCCGCGGTGTGCCAAGTAACTTGATACCGAGGTGATTCCCATGATGAAAGGTGGCATGGCCGGCCTGATGAAGCAGGCACAGCAGATGCAGGAAAAAATGGCCAAGATGCAGGAAGAGCTGGCCAACGCCGAAGTGACCGGCCAATCGGGCGCCGGCCTGGTCAGCGTGGTGATGACCGGTCGCCATGACGTCAAGCGCATCAGCCTGGACGACAGCCTGATGCAGGAAGACAAGGAAGTGCTGGAAGACCTGATCGCAGCGGCCGTGAACGATGCGGTGCGCAAGGTCGAGGCCAACAGCCAGGAAAAGATGGGTGGCATGACCGCCGGCATGCAACTGCCGCCGGGCTTCAAGATGCCGTTCTGAGGCATTGCCTGCGTGACCCTCGGTGGGAGCACAGCCATTCGGTTGTCGCTCCCATCGTCGTTTTTCCGTTCAACCGATGATCTGCCAGGCCTTTTACCATGAGCTTCAGCCCCTTGATTCGCCAACTGATCGACGCCTTGCGCACGCTGCCGGGTGTGGGTCAGAAAACTGCCCAGCGCATGGCCCTGCAACTGCTGGAGCGTGACCGCAGCGGCGGCGTACGCCTGGCCCAGGCGTTGAGCCAGGCCATGGAGGGGGTGGGGCATTGCCGTCAGTGCCGCACCCTGACCGAGCAGGAGCTGTGCCCGCAGTGCGCCGATCCACGGCGTGACGACACCCTGCTGTGCGTGGTGGAGGGGCCGATGGACGTGTACGCGGTGGAGCAGACCGGTTATCGCGGCCGCTACTTCGTGCTCAAGGGGCATCTGTCGCCACTGGACGGCCTGGGGCCGGAGGCCATCGGGATTCCGCAGTTGCTGGCGCGCATTGCCGAGCAGGGCAGCTTCACCGAGGTGATCCTGGCCACCAACCCCACGGTGGAAGGGGAGGCCACGGCGCATTACATCGCGCAGCTGCTGGCGGACAAGGGGCTGGTGGCTTCACGCATCGCCCATGGTGTGCCGCTGGGCGGGGAGCTGGAACTGGTGGATGGCGGAACGCTGGCGCATTCGTTCGCGGGGCGCAAGCCGATCACGCTGTGACCGTGCGGGGCCCCTTCGCCAGCAAGGCTGGCTCCTACAAGAGCATGCGGCCTTTGTAGGAGCCAGCCTTGCTGGCGAAGGGGTCAGTGCGCGCTCAATATTCGCTGAGCGAAAACTCGGTCAGGCAGAACGTCTGCACCCCTGCCGCCTGCAGCTTCTGCGAGCCGCCCAGCTCCGGCAGGTCGATGATCGCCGCCGCCTCGAACACGGCCGCCCCCATGCGCCGTATCAGCTTGGCCGCTGCCAGCAGGGTGCCGCCGGTGGCGATCAGGTCATCCATGATCAGCACCGCATCGCCCTCGCACAGGCTGTCGGCATGCACTTCCAGAAACGCCTCGCCATATTCGGTCTGGTAACCCTCGGCCAGCACATCGGCCGGCAGCTTGCCCTGCTTGCGAAACAGGATCAGCGGCTTGTTGAGCTGGTGGGCAATGATCGAGCCGATCAGGAAGCCGCGCGCATCCAGCGCCCCGACATGGCTGAAGTCAGCCTCGACATAGCGTTCGATGAATTGGTCGGCAACGTGGCGCAGGCCCCGAGGGGACTGGAACAGCGGGGTAATGTCGCGAAAGATCACCCCCGGCTTGGGAAAGTCCGTTACCGGGCGGATCAGGGATTTGAGGTCGAACGCATCGGTCGGCATGGGGCAGGTATCCTGAAGGGCAAACGCCAGCCAGTATACCTGCTGCGCCAGGTGTCAGCTGTCCAGCGAGCCGCCGGCCAGGGCGCACAGCTGAATCGGGTCGATGATGCGTACTTCCTTGCCTTCGGCTTCGATCAGGCCGTTCTGCTGGAAGCGCGTGAACACCCGTGACACGGTTTCCACCGCCAGGCCCAGGTAGTTGCCGATCTCGTTGCGCGACATGCTCAGGCGGAACTGGTTGGCCGAGTAGCCGCGTGCGCGAAAGCGCGCCGACAGGTTGACCAGGAAGGTGGCGATGCGCTCGTCCGCAGTCTTCTTGGACAGCAGCAGCATCATCTGCTGGTCGTCGCGAATCTCGCGGCTCATCACCCGCATCAGTTGGCGACGCAGCTGCGGCAGTTGCACCGACAGCTCGTCCAGGCGCTCGAAGGGGATCTCGCACACCGAAGTGGTTTCCTGGGCCTGCGCCGATACCGGGTAGGCCTCGGTGTCCATGCCCGACAGCCCGACCAGCTCGCTGGGCAGGTGGAAGCCGGTGATCTGCTCCTCGCCCGCGTCGCTCAGGCTGAAGGTCTTCAGGGCGCCGGAGCGCACGGCGTAAACCGAGCCGAAGTTGTCGCCCTGGCGGAACAGAAACTCGCCTTTTTTCAACGGACGCCCGCGCTTGACGATTTCGTCCAGTGCGTCCATGTCTTCCAGATTCAGCGAAAGAGGCAGGCACAAGGGCGCCAGGCTGCAATCCTTGCAATGGGCCTGGTTGTGAGGGCGCAGTTTAACTGGCTCGGACATTTTCATTCGATCCTTCTGGGGAAAGCACACATAAGCCGTAAGGGTAACTCAGACGGCCGGGTTCAGGCCAGCGTGCGCGCTTTTGGTGCGTGCTGGGCTCAAGATCGGCGATGTTTGGCCGATGACCTGGAATAGTGTCCTTAACAGGAAAGACTGTCCATGCTCTCTATCGATTCAAATCCTCTGAATAGCGCTGCAACCCAACTCAAACCCCCTGTCGCCAAGACCAATGTCGACGGTGCCCAGAGCGCCCAACCGGCCGAGGCTCCTGCCAAGGAGGGGGTCAGGGTCAACCTGTCCCTGGCGGGCCTGCAGGCGTCCAAAAGCAGCGGCGGCAACAAGGACATCGAGGAAAGCGGTCTGCCCCAGACCATCCAGCAGACCCTCAAGACCATCCGCAAGCTGCAGCAGCAACTGGCTGAAAAGATGCAGCAGATGCAGGCCGTCATGCGAGACAACTCCCTGACCCCCGAGCAGATGCGGCAAAAGGTCTCATCGCTGCAGGGTGAGATCGCCACGCTGACGGGGGCAATCACCACCGCCACCGCCAACCTGAACAAGGCCATGAAGCAGGAGAACCTGAGCCTTGATCAGGTCGCGAAGGTGTTCGAGTTGATGGGCTGATTCAAATCACCCGCGAAAACCGCTGGCGGTTGTGCAGGTCTAGGTAGGCATCGAACACCATGCATACCGAGCGTACCAGCAGGCGCCCCGCCGGCAACACCTTGATCCCGTTGGCATCCAGGCTGATCAGGCCGTCCTTGGCCATGCCCAGCAGGGCAGGCCACTGCGCGTTGAAGTAACCGCGAAAATCGAGGGTGAAGGCGCGCTCGATGGTCTCGAACTCCAGTTCGAAATGGCAGATCAGCTGCTGGATCACCGCGCGGCGGATGCGGTCGTCCTCGTTGCAGATCAGGCCGCGACTGGTGGGCAACTGCGAGGCGCCGAGGGTGTTCTGGTATTCGTTCAGATCACTGCTGTTCTGGCAGTACAGGTCGCCGATCTGGCTGATGGCCGACACGCCAAGGCCGATCAGGTCGCAGTGGCCGTGGGTGGTGTAGCCCTGGAAGTTGCGCTGCAGGGTCGACTCTTCCTGGGCAATGGCCAGTTCGTCGTCGGGCAGGGCGAAATGGTCCATGCCGATGTAGCGATAGCCTGCCTCGGTCAGCTGCTCGATGGTGTTGTGCAGCATTTCCAGTTTCAGCGCAGGCGCCGGCAGGTCGCTGCTGTCGATGCGCCGCTGGGGCATGAAACGCTCGGGCAGGTGCGCATAGTTGAACACCGAGAGGCGGTCGGGCTGCAGCTTGATCACTTCCTCGACGGTGCGTGCAAAGCCTTCGGTACTCTGCTTGGGCAGGCCGTAGATCAGGTCGAGGTTGATCGAGCGAAACTGCAGGGTGCGCGCCGCCTCGATGATCGCGCGGGTCTGCTCCAGGCTTTGCGGGCGGTTGATGGCCCGTTGCACCACCGGGTCGAGGTCTTGCACGCCCAGGCTGACACGGTTGAAGCCCAGTTCGCGCAGCAGCCCCATGGTCGACCAGTCGGCCTCGCGCGGGTCGATCTCGATGCCGTAGTCGCCCGAATCATCATCCAGCAGGTTGAAGTGCTGACGCAGGTGCGTCATCAGCTGGCGCAGTTCGGCGTGGCTGAGAAAAGTCGGTGTACCGCCGCCCAGGTGCAACTGCTCCACGGTCTGGCGCGGGTCCAGGTGGCAGGCGATCAGCTGGATTTCCTGCTCCAGGCGCTGCAGGTAGGGCTGGGCGCGGCCGCGGTCCTTGGTGATCACCTTGTTGCAGGCGCAGTAGTAGCAGATGTTAGCGCAGAACGGCACGTGCACGTACAGCGACAGCGGGCGCGCGGCGCGGCGGCTGTCACGCAGGGCGTGCAACAGGTCGAACGAGCCGACCTGGCTGTGCAGTTGCACGGCGGTCGGGTAGGAGGTGTAGCGCGGGCCCGCCAGATCGTAACGGCGAATAAGGTCGGGGTCCCAGTGGAGGGCGTCGAGCATGGTGGCAGTCCCTGGAATGGCGGCAGTGTCCGGAGTCTAGGGAGCGTTGTGTCAGGGCGTGTTGATTTGTATCAACGGGTGTTCAGTGCCCCATGAGCCAGTGCTGGTGCGGCCCCGGCAGGGTCCACAGGCCGAACAGGATCACCAGCAGGCCCCCTGTCACGCGTACCCCGCGCTTGCGTAGCAGGGCGCTGGTGCGCTCGGCAGCCAGCCCCGTGGCCAACAGCACCGGCCAGGTGCCCAGGCCGAAGGCCAGCATCAGCAGGGCGCTGTGGGTGGCGTTGCCCTGGCTGGCGGCCCACAGCAGGGTGCTGTAGACCAGCCCGCACGGCAACCAGCCCCACAGCGCGCCCAGCAGCAGCGCGCGCGGCAGGCTCGACACCGGCAGCAGGCGATTGGCCACCGGCTGTATGTGCCGCCACAGGCCGCGTCCCAGGCTTTCGATGCGGGTCAGGCCGCTCCACCAGCCGGCCAGGTACAGGCCCATGCTGATCAGCAGCAGCGCCGCGAGCACGCGCATGCCGGTGGCCAGCGGGCCGCCCGCCACCGCCCAGCCGGCCAGGCCCAGCAGCAGGCCGGCAGCGGCATAGCTGAGGATGCGCCCCAGGTTGTACGCCAGCAGCAGCTGAAAGCGCCGGCTGCGCTGCGCCTTGGGAATGGCCAGGGTGAGTGCGCCCATCAGGCCGCCGCACATGCCCAGGCAGTGGCCGCCCCCCAGCAGGCCGAGGATCAGCGCTGAACTCAGCAGCGGCAACAGGTCAAGCATGGGGCGGGGTGCCGCTGTCGTCGGGCTTGCGCGGCTCGGCCTGGTCCAGGGCGGCCTGGTGCTTGGGGTCCTGGTCGTCGAACAGGATGCTGTGGGCCGGGCCTTCGAGGTCGTCGTACTGGCCGCTGTCCACGGCCCAGAAGAAGATGTACACGGCGATCGCGACGATCAGCAGCGCGGCGGGAATCATGACGTAGAGCGCGGGCATGGGGTCTCCGGGTCAGGCCGTCGCGGGGTTTGCGGCGTCGACGATAGGGGCGGTGGCAGGCAGCTCGCGGATGCGCGTAAGGCGCAGGGCGTTGAGCACCACGATCAGCGAACTGACCGACATGCCGACCGCCGCCCAGATCGGAGTGATCCAGCCCAGTGCGGCGAACGGCAGCATGAGGCCATTGTACAGGCCAGCCCACAGCAGGTTCTCGATGATTATCCGGCGCGTGCGGCGCGCCAGGCCGAAAGCCTGCACCAGCGCCTCCAGGCGGTTGGACAACAGCACCGCATCGGCGCTGGTCTTGGCCAGGTCGGTGGCCGAGCCCATGGCAATGCTGATGTCGGCCGCGGCCAGCACCGGCACGTCGTTGACCCCGTCACCCAGCATCAGCACCTTGTGTCCCTTGGCCTGCAGGGCCTTGAGCCGTTGCAGCTTGTCGTCCGGGCGAAGGCCGCCGACGGCCTGGTCGATGCGCAGCTCGGCGGCGACGCTGGCCACCATCGGCGAGCTGTCGCCCGACAGCAGCAGGGTCTGCCAGCCGCGGGCACGGCAGGCTGCCAGCAGGTCGGCGGCGTCGTGGCGCAGGCGGTCGTCGAGCACGAACCAGGCCAGCGGCCCGTGGCTGTCGCCCAGCAGCAGCCACTGCCCGGGTTCATCGGGCATCGCCGGCACTGCGCTGTGGCTCAGGGCGCACACGAAGTCGGCCTGGCCGATGCGCAGGCGGCGGTTCTCCACCTGCCCCTCAAGACCCAGCCCCGGCGTGCTCTGCACGTCGTCGGCGACCGTGATGGTGCGCCCGAAGGCGCGGGCGATCGGGTGCTCGGAGCGGCTTTCGAGGGCGGCGGCGAGGGTCAGGCACTGGTCGGCGTCCAGCGTCCCCAGCGGGCGGATGGCGCGCAATGTCAGGCGCCCCTCGGTGAGGGTGCCGGTCTTGTCGAAGATCACCGTGTCGATCTGGTTCAGGCCCTCCAGCACATGGCCGCGGGTGAGCAGCAGGCCGAGCTTGTGCAGCGTGCCGGTGGCCGCGGTGAGCGCGGTGGGGGTGGCCAGCGAGAGTGCGCAGGGGCAGGTGGCGACCAGCATGGCCAGCACAATCCAGAACGCCCGCGAGGGGTCCAGTTCCCACCACAGCAGGCCGATGGCCGCGGCGGCTACCAGCGAGAACAGCAGGAACCACTGCGAGGCACGGTCGGCGATCTCGGCCAGGCGAGGTTTTTCCGACTGGGCGCGTTCGAGCAGGCGCACGATGGCCGACAGTCGGGTGTCCTGGCCCAGGGCCTGCACCTGCACGGTCAGTACGCTCTCGATGTTCAGCGTGCCGGCCGTCACCGCATCGCCGCGCTGGCGCGGTTGCGGCAGGTACTCGCCGGTCAGCAGCGATTCGTCGACGCTCGACTGGCCGTCGATGATGCGCCCGTCGGCGGGCAGCACCGCGCCCGGGTGTACCAGGACCCGGTCACCGGTCTGCAGCTCGCGCAGCAGGATGCGCTGGCTGTTGCCGTCGGCATCCAGGCGCAGGCACGAGGCCGGCAGCAGGTTGACCAGTTGCGCGGTGGCTGCGGCGGTGCGCTCGCGGGCACGGCGTTCCAGGTAGCGCCCGGCCAGCAGGAACAGCGCGAACATGCCCACCGCATCGAAATACAGCTCGCCGCTGCCGGTGATGGCAGTCCAGATGCCGGCGAAGTAGGCCAGGCCGATGGCCAGCGACACCGAGACGTCCATGGTCAGGTGGCGGGTGCGCAGGTCGCGGGCGGCGCCCTTGAAGAACGGCGCGCAGCTGTAGAACACGATGGGCGTGGTGAGAAACAGTGCCACCCAGCGCAGGATGGTGTGCAGCTCCGGGCTCAGGTCAATGTTGAACTCGGGCCAGGTGGCCATGGTTGCCATCATGGCCTGGAACCACAGCAGGCCGGCCACGCCGAGCTGGCGCAGGGCGGTGCGGTTCTCGCTGGCCAGCTGCTCGGCGGCGCGGTCGGCCTGGTAGGGGTGGGCGGCGTAGCCGATATGGCGCAGTTCACCCAACAGTTGCGAGAGCGGCAGCTGGCTGTCGGCCCATTGCACCTGCAGGCGATGGTTGGACAGGTTCAGTCGCGCCTCGGCCACCGCCGGCAGGTTGCGCAGGTGCTTTTCGATCAGCCAGCCGCAGGCGGCGCAACTGATGCCTTCGATCATCAGGGTGGTTTCAGCGAGTTCGCCGGTGTGGCGCACGAAAGGCTTCTGCACGTCGCTGCGATCGTACAGGGCCAGTTCGTCGACCAGTTGCACGGGCAGCGCGTCGGGGTTGGCGCTGGCTTCGCTGCGGTGCTGGTAGTAGCTTTCCAGGTTGCCGGCGACGATGGCTTCGGCCACGGCCTGGCAGCCGGGGCAGCAGAATGCACGGGGTTCGCCGAGTACCACGGCGGTGAAGTGGCTGCCGGCCGGGACGGGCAGGGCGCAGTGGTAGCAAGGCGTGGGGCTGGTCATTGTTATCTATCGCAGATGGGTGGTGACCTTGTCGCGGGTCAAGCCCGCTCCCACAGGGTGTCTGAGCACCGAAAACCTGTGGGAGCGGGCTTGACCCGCGATTGCAGTCGACTCATTTCTCGAGGTGTTCAGCCCCTTGCAGCGCCTCGTCACCCAGCATCAGCGTGGTGTCGTGCGCCACTTGCTCTTCTTCGAACAGGCGCCATACCTGGCCCTTTTCGGTACCCAGCAGCTCGACGAAACGCCGGCCCTCGACCTTGTCGCTCAACTGCCCCAGGTAACGTCCGGGCTCGCTTTCGCTGCGGGTCAGCATGATCTTGCGGTCCTTCTCCGGCTGGGTCGGCGAGATCAGGTTCAGCTCCAGGGTCTGCGGCTGGCTGTCACCGCTCAGGCGCAGGTCCACTTCGCCGGTCAGCTCGTCCAGGTGCACGCTGGCCTTGAGCTTCAGGCTCTGCCCCAGCAGCTCGCGGTCCAGCGAGCGGTTGATGCCCTTGCCAGCCTCGTAGTAGTTGTCGTTGACCAGGTTGTCCGGGTTGTTCACTGCGATGGTCACCATGGTCAGGCTCAAGGTCACCGACGTGGCCAGCACGCCGATGATGATCCACGGCCAGAGGTGGTGGTGCCAGGGGCTGGAGGCGTTTGCAGGCATGTCTCTACTCTCTTAGCGAATGTTGGGGCCGATGAAACGGCTCTTGGCTTCGACCTGGGTGCCGTTGTCGTCGGCGTCCTTGAGGGTGAAGGTGACTTCGTTGGCAGTCGAAGGCAGATCTTCCGGTGCCATCGACAGTTGTACCGGCAGGCTGACGATATCGCCGGCCGCCACGCGGATCTCCCGCGCGCCTTCGAGCTTGAGGTCCGGCAGGCCGGAGGCATCGAGCACGTACACGTGGTCGCGCTGGTCCTTGTTCATCACCTTGAGGCTGTACACGTTCTCGATGCGGCCCTGGGCGTTCTCGCGGTACAGCACGCGGTCCTTGCTCACGTCGAAGCCCACCAGCGGGCGCATGAGGAAGGCGGTGGCCAGCAGGCCGATCATCACCAGCAGCACCACGAAGTAGCCGATCAGGCGTGGGCGCAGCATGTGCGTCTTCTGCCCCGACAGGTTGTGCTCGGTGGTGTAGCTGATCAGCCCGCGCGGGTACTCCATCTTGTCCATGATGGTGTCGCAGGCATCGATGCAGGCGGCGCAGCCGATGCACTCGATCTGCAGGCCGTCGCGGATGTCGATGCCGGTCGGGCACACCTGCACGCACATGGTGCAGTCGATGCAGTCGCCCAGGCCCTTGGCCTTGTAGTCCATGTCCTTCTTGCGCGGGCCGCGGGTTTCGCCGCGACGCGGGTCGTACGACACGATCAGCGTGTCCTTGTCGAACATCACGCTCTGGAAGCGCGCATACGGGCACATGTAGATGCACACCTGCTCACGCAGCCAGCCGGCGTTGCCGTAAGTGGCCAGGGTGAAGAAGCCGACCCAGAAGTAGGCCCAGCCGTCGGCCTGGCCGGTGAAGAATTCGATGCTCAGTTCGCGAATGGGGCTGAAGTAGCCGACGAAGGTCATGCCGGTGACGAAGCCGATGCTCAGCCACAGGCTGTGCTTGGCCAGCTTGCGCACCAGCTTGTTGGCACTCATGGGCGCCTTGTCGAGCTTGATGCGCTGGTTGCGGTCGCCTTCGGTGACCTTCTCGCACCACATGAAGATCCAGGTCCACACGCTTTGCGGGCAGGTATAGCCGCACCACACGCGCCCGGCGAACACGGTGATGAAGAACAGGCCGAAGGCCGCGACGATCAGGATGCCCGAGAGCAGGATGAAGTCCTGGGGCCAGATGGTGGTGCCGAAGATGTAGAACTTGCGCTCGGGCAGGTTCCACCACACGGCCTGGTGCCCGCCCCAGTTCAGCCAGACGGTACCGAAGTACAGCAGAAACAGGAGGGCCCCGCCGGCCATGCGCAGGTTGCGGAACAGGCCGGTGAAGGCGCGGGTGTAGATCTTTTCCCGTGCGGCATAGAGGTCGACGCCGCCGGCATCTTTCTTGGCAGGTGGGGTGACGTCATGTACTGGAATCTGTTTGCTCATCATTGAGTCCCACGGCAGTGGAAAAGTGCCGCGGCCAGTACATGCCGACCGCAGTCAGAAGTTGTTGCTGCTCTAGGGCGCATGATACGCCTGTCATTGCGGTACAGGGTGCAGTGCGACCTTTGGTCGCGTTGGTTAGTGGCGGGCGATAGTGTAGTGGAGCTTGTCAATTGACCTGAGTCACGTGGGTGGCAGATCCGGCCCCTTGGCCGGCTTGCCGGCAGAAGGGGCCTGCGCCAATAAAAAGGCCCCGCCAGCAACACTGGCGGGGCCTTTTCACAGCCGGGGCATGTTCACTGCGCTTCGGCGGTTTTCTCTGGCTGGTGCGACAGGCTGTAGACATAGGCCGCCAGCAGGTGGACCTTGTCGTTGCCCTGAATGTCCTGCTGCGCCGGCATCTGGCCCTGGCGGCCGTAACGGATGGTCTGCTGCAGCTGGGCGTAGCTCGAGCCGTAGATGAACGCCTGCGGATGGGTCAGGTTGGGCGCGCCCATCGCCGGGGTGCCTTTGCCTTCCGGCCCGTGGCAGGCCACGCAGTTGGCGGCGAACAGCTTCTTGCCGTTTTCCACGTCGGCCTTGGCGTCCTTGGGCAGGGTGCGGCCATCGAGGTTGGTCAGCACGAACCCGGCCACATCGGCCACGCCCTGCTCGCCGATCACTTCGGCCCAGGCCGGCATCACGCCGTGACGACCGCCCATGATGGTGGCCTTGATGGTCTCGGGCTCGCCGCCCCAGCGCCAGTCGTCGTCGGTCAGGTTGGGGAAGCCGTAGGAGCCCTTGGCGTCGGAGCCGTGGCATACCGAGCAGTTGGAGGCGAACAGGCGGCCACCCATCTTCAGGGCTTGCGGATCCTTGGCCACTTCTTCAATTGGCATCGCTGCAAATTTGGCGAAGATCGGCCCGAACTTGGCATCCGAACGCGCCATTTCCTTTTCCCACTCGTGCACGCCGGTCCAGCCCGACTCGCCGTTGGCAAAGGCCACCTTGTTTTCGTTGTCCAGGTACTGGTAGCCCGGCAGCAGGCCTTTCCAGTTGCCCAGGCCCGGGTACAGCACCAGGTAGCCCAGGGCGAACACGATGGTGCCCACGAACAGCATGAACCACCACTTGGGCAGCGGGTTGTCGTATTCCTCGATGCCGTCGTAGGCGTGGCCCACGGTTTCTTCGGTGGTTTCGCTGCGCTGGCCCTTGCGGGTGGACAGCAGCAGCCAGGTCAGGGCAAAGATGGTACCCAGACTCAGAACGGTGACGTACAGACTCCAGAAGGTAGTCATTCTTTGTTACTCCTAGAAGCGCTCGCTTGCGCTTGCTCGACGTGCTTGCTGGCTTCGGGATCATCCGCGAAGGGCAGCATGGTCGCTTCGTCGAACTCGGACTTGCGCCGAGAACTGAATACCCACAACGCCAGGCCGATGAAGGCCACCATCACCACGACGGTGCCCAGGCCACGAATCATCCCGATATCCATCAAGGTCACCGTTTGCTTTTGATGATGGTGCCCAGCCCTTGCAGGTAGGCAACCAGAGCGTCCATTTCAGTCTTGCCCTTGACCGCGTCGCGGGCACCGGCGATGTCCTCGTCGGTGTAGGGCGTGCCGAGGGTACGCAACACTTCCATTTTCCTGGCGGTCAGCTTGCCGTCGAGGGTGTTCTCCACCAGCCACGGGTAGGCCGGCATCTTCGACTCCGGCACCACGTTGCGCGGGTTGTACAGGTGCGCGCGGTGCCAGTCGTCGGAGTAGCGGCCGCCGACGCGGGCCAGGTCAGGCCCGGTACGCTTGGAGCCCCACAGGAATGGGTGGTCCCACACGCTTTCACCGGCTACCGAGTAGTGGCCGTAGCGCTCGGTTTCGGCGCGGAACGGACGGATCATCTGCGAGTGGCACTGTACGCAGCCTTCACGGATGTAGATGTCGCGGCCTTCCAGCTCCAGCGCGACGCGGGGCTTCATGCCCTCGACCGGCTTGTTGGTGACGTCCTGGAAGAACAGCGGGACGATCTGGGTCAGGCCGCCGATGCTCACGGCGATGACCATGAAGAAGGCCAGCAGGCCGATATTCTTCTCGACTACTTCGTGCTTCATCAGTGAGCTCCAACGACAGCGATCTGAGCGGCGGCTTCAGCTTCGGCCGGCTGCGAGGCGCGGACGGTACGCCAAACGTTGTAGGCCATCAGCAGCATGCCGGAGGCGAAGAACGCACCGCCCAGTGCACGCACGATAAAGCCCGGGTGGCTGGCCTGCAGCGCTTCGACGAAGGAGTAGGTGAGGGTGCCGTCGTCGTTGATGGCGCGCCACATCAGGCCCTGGGTGATGCCGTTGACCCACATCGAGGCGATGTACAGCACGGTGCCGATGGTCGCCAGCCAGAAGTGCGCGTTGATCAGGCCCACGCTGTGCATCTGCACGCGGCCATAGATTTTCGGAATCATGTGGTACAGCGCGCCGATCGAGATCATCGCTACCCAGCCCAGAGCGCCGGCGTGTACGTGGCCGATGGTCCAGTCGGTGTAGTGCGACAGCGAGTTGACGGTCTTGATCGCCATCATCGGGCCTTCGAAGGTCGACATGCCGTAGAACGCCAGCGATACCACCAGAAAACGCAGGATCGGGTCGGTGCGCAGCTTATGCCAGGCGCCCGACAGGGTCATCATGCCGTTGATCATGCCGCCCCAGCTCGGGGCCAGCAGGATGATCGACATCGCCATGCCCAGCGACTGCGCCCAGTCGGGCAGCGCGGTGTAGTGCAGGTGGTGGGGGCCTGCCCAGATGTACAGGGTGATCAGCGCCCAGAAGTGCACGATCGACAGGCGATACGAGTAGATCGGGCGTTCGGCCTGCTTGGGTACGAAGTAGTACATCATGCCCAGGAAGCCGGTGGTCAGGAAGAAGCCCACGGCGTTGTGGCCGTACCACCACTGGATCATCGCGTCGGTCGCGCCCGAGTAGGCCGAGTACGACTTGAACAGGCTGACCGGCAGCGAGGCGTGGTTGACGATGTGCAGCATCGCGGTCACCACGATGAAGGCACCGTAGAACCAGTTGCCCACATAGATGTGCTTGGTCTTGCGCTTGACGATGGTGCCGAAGAACACCGCACCGTAGGTAACCCACACGATGGCCAGCAAAATGGCGATAGGCCATTCCAGTTCTGCGTATTCCTTGGTCGTGGTGTAGCCCAGCGGCAGGGTGACCAGCGCGCCGACGATCACCGCTTGCCAGCCCCAGAAGGTGAAGGCCGCGAGGCTGTCGGAAATCAGTCGCGTCTGGCAGGTTCGCTGCACGACATAGTAGGAAGTGGCAAACAGTGCGCACCCACCGAAGGCGAAGATCACCAGGTTGGTGTGCAGGGGGCGCAGGCGTCCAAAGCTCGTCCACGGCAGGTCCAGGTTCAGCTGAGGCCAGACCAGTTGCGAGGCGATGAAGACACCGAGGCCCATGCCAAGGATCCCCCAGACCACCGTCATGATGGCGAACTGGCGGACGACCTTATAGTTATAAGCAGTCGGACTGATTGCTGTGCTCATTCTAAGGTTCCACGGTTTGGGTGTTTTTGTTGGTTAAAAAATCGGCGCAAGTATGTATAAACCGTGTGGTTATTGCAACGCGATGGAAATCGCGCCGCACCTTGCGAAGGCCGATTTTACGGCGTTTCCAGCCGATTGGCGGTGGGAAGTGTACACAATCGCAAGGCGATAATGTGCACCATTATTCCGCTTTCGTTGTGCACGCATTAAGCTGCCTTGGCACTATCGTCCTGCGTGGTCAGGGCAGGCAATTCGCACTTGGGCCGGGATCCATCAGCCTTTGGTGGTGGCTCGCGAACAGAAAGTGCGCCAAAAAGGTGCATTCAGGTGCAAGGCTTCAAGCCACTGTGGCAACAAGCTTAGTCTCGATCAGGGGGGGTGCAAGGCGGGTGTGCGGCGGGGTGCGACACTTGGTCGCAAGGGGCGGTGGGAACCGCCGCACCGTTGTCGATGCGGCGGTTTGAGTCAAGGCTCAGTTACATCATCGTTTCACTTGGCAGTTACGTTCTCTGCCGGTTGCGACAGGCTGTAGACATAGGCCGCCAGCAGGTGGACCTTGTCGTTGCCCTGAATGTCCTGCTGCGCCGGCATCTGGCCCTGACGGCCGTAACGGATGGTCTGCTGCAGCTGGGCATAGCTCGAACCGTAGATGAATGCCTGCGGGTGGGTCAGGTCAGGTGCGCCCATCGCCGGGGTGCCTTTGCCTTCCGGTCCGTGGCAGGCCACGCAGTTGGTGGCGAACAGCTGCTTGCCGTTTTCCACGTCGGCCTTGGCGTCCTTGGGCAGGCTGCGGCCATCGAGGTTGGTCAGCACGAACCCGGCCACATCGGCCACGCCCTGCTCGCCGATCACTTCGGCCCAGGCCGGCATCACGCCGTGACGACCGCCCATGATCGAAGCCTTGATGGTTTCCGGGTCACCGCCCCAGCGCCAGTCATTGTCGGTGAGGTTGGGGAAGCCGTAGGCACCCTTGGCGTCCGAGCCGTGGCACACCGAGCAGTTGGAGGCGAACAGGCGACCGCCCATTTTCAGCGCCTGCGGGTCCTTGGCCACTTCTTCCACCGGCATGGCGGCGAACTTGGCGAAGATCGGCCCGAACTTGGCGTCGGCGCGGTCCATTTCCTTTTGCCACTCGTTGGCGCCGGTCCAGCCGTTCTCGTAGCCGGGCAGGATTCCTTTCCAGTTGCCCAGGCCCGGGTACAGGATCAGGTAGCCCACCGAGAACACCAGGGTGCCGACGAACAGCCAGAACCACCACTTGGGCAGCGGGTTGTCGTACTCCTCGATGCCGTCGAAGCTGTGGCCCATGGTCTGGTCGGTGGTGCCCTTGCTCTGGCCCTTGCGGGTGCTGAGCAGCAGCCAGGTCAGGCCGATCAGGCTACCGATGGTCAGTACGCAGATGTACGTACTCCAGAAGGTGGTCATTGCCCGTTACTCCTCGATTCGGATTCTTTGGCGGCAGGTACAAGGCGATCGTCGGCGAACGGCAGCAGGCTCGCTTCGGCGAACTCGCGGTCACGCCGGCCGCTGAACACCCACAGCGCCAGGCCGATGAAGGCGATGGCTACCAGCAGGGTGCCCAGGCCGCGCAACTGGCCGATATCCAGTGTGAAGTCCATGGCGCTTACCTCTTGTTCTTGATCGCGGTGCCGAGCACCTGCAGGTAGGCGACCAGCGCGTCCATCTCGGACTTGCCCTTGAGCGAGGCCACGGCGCCGGTGATATCGTCGTCGCTGTAGGGCACGCCCAGGGTGCGCATCACGCGCAGCTTGGTCTCGGTATGGCTGCTGTCGACCGGGTTGGCCACCAGCCACGGGTAGGCCGGCATCTTCGACTCCGGCACCACGTTGCGCGGGTTGTACAGGTGCGCGCGGTGCCAGTCGTCGGAGTAGCGGCCGCCGACGCGGGCCAGGTCAGGGCCGGTACGCTTGGAGCCCCACAGGAACGGGTGGTCCCACACGCTTTCACCGGCTACCGAGTAGTGGCCGTAGCGTTCGGTTTCGGCGCGGAACGGACGGATCATCTGCGAGTGGCACTGTACGCAGCCTTCACGGATGTAGATGTCGCGGCCTTCCAGCTGCAGCGCGGTGTAGGGCTTCATGCCTTCGACCGGCTTGTTGGTGACGTCCTGGAAGAACAGCGGGACGATCTGGGTCAGGCCGCCGATGCTGACGGCAAACACCATCAACAGCACCAGCAGGAAGACGTTCTTCTCGATTACTTCGTGTTTCATCAGGTTCTCCTCAGGCCAGCTGCGCAGTGGCGTTGGCGGTCTCGCCCGCTGGGGCACGCACGGTGCGCCAGGTGTTCCAGGCCATCAGGAACATGCCGGTGAGGAAGATCGCACCGCCCACGAACCGCACGATGAAGCCAGGGTGGCTGGCCACCAGGGTTTCGACGAAGGAGTAGGTCAGGGTGCCGTCGGCGTTGACTGCCCGCCACATCAGGCCCTGGGCGATGCCGTTGACCCACATCGAGGCGATGTACAGCACGGTGCCGATGGTCGCCAGCCAGAAGTGCGCGTTGATCAGGCCCAGGCTGTACATCTGCTCGCGGCCGAACACTTTCGGGATCATGTGGTACAGCGCGCCGATCGAGATCATGGCTACCCAGCCAAGGGCGCCGGCGTGTACGTGGCCGATGGTCCAGTCGGTGTAGTGCGACAGGGCGTTGACGGTCTTGATCGCCATCATCGGGCCTTCGAAGGTCGACATGCCGTAGAACGCCAGCGACACCACCAGAAAGCGCAGGATCGGGTCGCTGCGCAGCTTATGCCAGGCGCCCGAGAGGGTCATCATGCCGTTGATCATGCCGCCCCAGCTGGGCGCCAGCAGGATCAGCGACATCACCATGCCCAGCGACTGCGCCCAGTCGGGCAGGGCGGTGTAGTGCAGGTGGTGCGGGCCGGCCCAGATGTACAGGGTGATCAGGGCCCAGAAGTGCACGATCGACAGGCGATACGAGTACACCGGGCGCTCGGCCTGCTTGGGCACGAAGTAGTACATCATGCCCAGGAAGCCTGCGGTCAGGAAGAAGCCCACGGCGTTGTGGCCGTACCACCATTGCACCATCGCGTCGGTGGCGCCGCCGTACAGCGAGTACGACTTGGTCAGGCTGACCGGGATTTCCAGGTTGTTGACGATATGCAGGATCGCCACGGTGATGATGAACGCACCGAAGAACCAGTTGCCCACGTAGATGTGCTTGGTGGTGCGCTTCATCAGGGTGCCGAAGAACACCACGGCGTAGGCCACCCAGACGATGGTGATCAGGATGTCGATCGGCCATTCCAGTTCGGCGTATTCCTTGGAGCTGGTATAACCCAGCGGCAGGCTGACGGCCGCGAGCACGATCACCAGTTGCCAGCCCCAGAAGGTAAAGGCGGCAAGGCGTGGCGAGAACAGCACGGTCTGGCAGGTACGCTGTACCGAGTAGTAGGAGGCGGCGAACAGTGCACAGCCCCCGAAGGCGAAGATCACCGCGTTGGTGTGCAAGGGGCGCAGGCGCCCGAAGCTGGTCCACGGGAGGTCGAAGTTGAGTGAAGGCCAGACGAGCTGCGCGGCGAGAAAAACGCCGAGCCCCATCCCGACGATTCCCCACACCACCGTCATAATGGCGAATTGGCGGACCACCTGGTAGTTGTAGGCGGTACTGCTGGTTGTGTTCATGTATGGGTTCCCATCCACGGTTATAGGCAGGCTAAACAGCGAGGCAAGCATGAGTAATGGGCAAGTGGCCGGTATTGACGGGGATCAATGGGCGCAGTGGGTCGAACAACGCGGCTGGTTGTACGATGCCCCGCAAAATCAGGCAGATGCGTCGCCCCTGGGGTGCCTGATCCTGGCCCACGGCGCGGGCGCACCCATGGACAGCGCGTTCATGACCGACATGGCGCAGAGGCTTGCCGCGCAAGGGCTGGCGGTACTGCGCTTCGAGTTTCCCTACATGGCCCAGCGCCGGCTCGATGGTGGCAGAAGGCCGCCAAACCCCCAGGCCCGCCTGCTCGACTGCTGGCGCGAAGTGGTGGCCCAGGTGCGACCATTGGTCGCTGGGCCACTGGTGATCGGCGGCAAGTCCATGGGCGGGCGCATGGCCAGCCTGGTGGCGGACGAACTGGGGGTGGATGCGCTGGTGTGCCTGGGGTATCCGTTCTATGCCGCAGGCAAGCCCGAGAAGCCGCGGGTGGCGCACCTGGCCGAACTGAAGACGCCAACCCTGATCGTGCAGGGCGAGCGTGATGCGCTGGGCAATCGCGAGACGGTGGAGGGGTATGCACTGTCGTCAGCCATCGAGCTGTGCTGGCTGGTGGCAGGGGATCATGACTTGAAGCCGCTGAAGGCCTCGGGGTTCAGCCATGCGCACCACCTGGGGGCGGCGGCGGACAGCATCGTGGCGTTTTTACGCTGATGGCCGCTTCGCCGGCAAGGCCGGCTCCTGCAACGACCGCAGTCCCCTGCAGGAGCCGGCCTTGTCGGCGAAGCCTTTGAATCAGTCGCGGTATTCGCACAGGTAGGCGGTATCGACCTTCACCTGCAGCTGGAACTTGCTGTCGGCCGGCACATTGAACTGGCTGCCGGCGGTAAAGGTTTCCCAGTTGTCGCTGCCCGGCAGCTTGACGATCAGGGCGCCGGACACCACGTGCATGATCTCGCGCTTGGCCGTACCGAACTCGTACTCGCCCGGGGCCATCACGCCGACAGTGGCCGGGCCTTCGGCGCCGGTGAAGGCGATCGACTTGACCGTGCCATCAAAGTACTCGTTGACCTTAAACATGGGCGACTCCTGAAAGGGGCAAAAAAGGGCTGGCCAGTATGCCCAAGCCTCCCGGTGGCGTCATCCGCTTTCAGGCGCCCTGGGCCGGCAGGCTCAGCGGCAGCAGGCGTGCGGTATTGCGCGCATCTTCCAGGGCGCGGTGCTGCTGCCCGACAAACTGCAGCCCGGCCAGGGCCAGCGCGCCCTTGAGCCCGGGCGGGCGTTTCAGGTGGCGGGCCTTGGCGAAGCGCTGCTTGAGGTTGAGGTGGCAGGTGTCGGCCAGCAGGCTGTGCACCTGGTGCACCTGCCATTCCTGCAGCAGCTGGCGGCGATCGTAGTCGCCCCAGCTGACCCAGCCCTGCAGGTGCGCCTGCTGATGCTGCAGCCAGTGCTCGAACCCGTCCCACACCTTGGCAAAGGAGGCGGCGGCGTCGATGTCCGCCTGGGCGATATGCGTCAGCTCACGGCAAAAGGGCGTCAGCAGCGGGCGCCGCCGGGGTTTGACGAAGCGCTGGAAGTGGTCCACCTCGCGGCCTTCGCGGTTGACCAGGCTGGCGCCGATCTCGATGATTTCCATGTCTTCGATCGGCCAGCCACCCTCGTCGGTGGTAGCTTCCAGGTCGATCACCAACCAGTGGCCCATGGCAGGCTCCTTGACAGATACTCGCCTGAGCGTAGCCAATCTGTGGCCTGTGCGGTATCCCGTGGCCATTTGCCTGATGGTTCTGCCAGTTGTGCAAGCGTAGGAAAACGCCTAGTTTAGGCGCGAACCCGTAAAGAGTGTGTTGCCTTGAGTTCAGCGTCACTGCCACAGGTCGTGCTCTCCCTGTCGATGCTCGCGGTGGCGTGGCTGACCACACCGGCGTGTGCCCAGGAGCAGATCAGGATCGGCGCAGCGCACTTTCCGCCGTACACCGTCAATCCCGAACGCGATACCGGCAGCGGCCTGCTGGCGCAGTTGATCCAGGCCTTGAACGCGCTTCAGGACACCTACCATTTCACGCTGGTGCCCACCTCCATACCGCGACGCTTTCGCGACTTCAACGAGGGTCGCATCGACATGGCGATCTTCGAAAACCCTGACTGGGGCTGGAAAGGCATCGACTTCGTCAAGGTCGATCTCGGCCTCGAAGATGCCGAAGTCTTCGTCACGCACAATATCGAAGGCCGCGGCCAGGGCTACTTCGACAGCCTGCAGGGCAAGCGCCTGGCGTTGTACAGCGGCTATCACTACGCCTTCGCCGGTTTCAATGCCGACGCCAGGTACCTGCAGCAAACATTCGGCGCCACCCTGACCTATTCCCACGACAGCAATCTGATGATGGTGCAGCGCGACCGCGCCGACGTGGCCTTGGTGACCCGTTCGTACCTGTACGACTTTCTGGCGCGCCACGAGGATTACCGAGGCCAGTTCCTGGCCTCCGAGCGTACCGACCAGACCTATCACCATTACGCACTGCTGCGTCCCCAGGCACCGATCAGTGGCGAGGCCTTTGCCCGTCTGTTGCAGCAACTGCACGAGAACGGTCAGTTGCAGGACATCTTCGGGCCTTACCAGATCGGTGTCAGCGCGGCCCATTCGCCCTAAATTCGCCTACGGTTTTCACGTCAACAGCAGTGAGATTGTCTCTTCCACTTCGTGAGCCCAAGACCATGCCTTCCGATACCGCAACCTGCGCGTTGTCCCTGCCGCGCTGGCGCAGCCTCAGCGCCGATGAAACCGACTGCCACCTGAGCCTGGTGCTCGAAGACACGCCATTGGTGCGCCTGCGTCTGGAGCGCGGTGCCGACCTTGACGTGCACCTGCAATACACCTGCCCCGAGCGCCCACAGCAGGCGTTGTGGGCCGCGTGCTACTGGCTGTTTTCCCGCGATCCGGGGTGTCAGCGCCTGTGCTGGCATCTGGCGCAGGTGCCCGAGGCGGCACTGGCCAGCGGCCTGCTGGTGGCCGACGAACAGGCGGGGCGCTACCGCTGCGAACGCACGCTGTTCTGGCAGTTGCCGCAACCGTGGTTGGGCGAATCGCTGTCGGGCGTGTACCCGCAGCAGATGCAGATCAGTGCCGGCAAGCGTCATCCGCGCCGTGCGCCCAAGCCGCGGGGGGAAGTGTATCGGCGCTTCGATGCGCGGCTGGGGGCCTGGATCTCGTTGCGGACCCTGGAAATCGACCACGACCTGGAGCGCTTCAACCGTTGGCAGAACAACCCGCGGGTGCTGAGCTTCTGGCAGGAGGGCGGCAGCCTCGAACAGCACCGCGACTACCTGAGCAAGCTTGAGGCCGACCCGCACACACTGACCCTGATCGGCTGCTTCGACGACCAGCCGTTTGCCTACTTCGAAGCCTACTGGGCCAAGGAGGACCGGATTGCACCGTTCTATGCGGCCGACGACTACGACCGTGGCATTCACATGCTGGTAGGGGAGCAGACGCACCGCGGGCCGCACAAGGTGGCCAGCTGGCTGTCGGCGCTGGTGCACTACCTGTTCCTGGACGACCCGCGTACCCAGCGCGTGGTGGCCGAGCCTCGGGCCGACAATGCCAAGATGATCGGCTACATGCATGACCAGTGCTTTCACTGCGAGAAGGAATTCGACTTCCCGCACAAGCGTGCGGCGCTGATGATCCTGGGGCGCGAGCGCTTCTTCGAGCGCTGCAGGCTGGTATAGGCCGGCACCCGATCCTGTAGGCGCCGGCGTTGCCGGCGAACCAGCACAAGGCGCTCGTGCTGCCGGACACCCGGCATCTGGCCTGGAGGGTCGCCGGCAACGCCGGCTCCTACAGGGCAGCAGCGGCGCAGGGTGGCCCCTTCAGGCCACCTCACCCCGCGCCAGCGACACCTTGCGGCAATGCACCAGCGCATCGCGAATCATGAAGTTCACCAGGGTCGGCGACACGCCCAGCTCCTTGGCGATGTCCTTCTGCGGCACGCCATGCAGGCGGTACATCTCGAACGCATAGCGGGTGCGCTGCGGCAGCTCGCTCAGCGCATCGGCAATGTGCTCAAGCGTCGCGAAATTGATGTGCGTGGCTTCGGGCGAGGCACCATGGATGACCACATTCAGACCTTCCTCTTCGCTGCCGGAATACTTCAGCTCCATCGCCTGCTTGCGGTAATGGTCGATGGCCAGGTTGCGCACGATCTGGAACAGGTAGCTCAACTGCGCCTTGAACGACGAGGTGATCTGCGGGGCTGCACTGAGCCGGAAGAAAGCGTCCTGCACGACATCCTCGGCGCGTGAGCGACACCCGGTGATCCGGGCGGCAATTTTCACCAGAATGCTGCGATTGTCGACGAACGCTTGGAGTAACGGTGAATCGCACTTACTTGTGGACAGTTGTTCCGCCATGGAAATTTCACCTTGTTCTCGAAGAGGGAAGCGAAGCACTCCGCGAGGAGATGCTTCCTACGACGTGCGACAAGCTATTCTTAATGATAATTATTGTCAAATGCGAAAAGTAATACTTCAAACTGTTTTTTGGTTCTAAGCACCACCCCGTGATCCGCTTCGAAAATCACCTGTCGCCGCGCCACAGTGGCGCCTAATTATTTCACCCGTTCATCCGTTCCCCTGTGTACATCCTCGGCCCCTGAAGGGCGTGTGCCGGTGCCCGAACACCCGGCTCCCTGCGCCCCGCGATGCCGATTTTCACGTACAGACACTGGCAGGAACTTTCCATGACGGACGCCTTCGAACTCCCGGTTACGCTGGTCCAGGCCCTCACCCAGCGTGCTGCGCTGACCCCTGAGCGGGTGGCCTTGCGCTTTCTCGCCGAAGACGCCCGCGACCAGGCCGTGCTCAGCTACCGTGACCTGCACCTGCGTGCATGCAGCATCGCCGCCGCATTGCAGGCGCGTGCGGTGCCGGGCGACCGCGCGATCCTGCTGTTCCCCAGTGGCCCGGACTACGTCGCCGCGTTCTTCGGCTGCCTGTATGCCGGGGTTATCGCCGTGCCGGCCTATCCGCCGGAATCCTCGCGCACCCACCACCAGGCCCGCCTGCTGTCGATCATCGAGGACGCCCAGCCGCGCCTGCTGCTGACCGTCGACAACCTGCACAACAGCCTGCTGGCCCTGGATGCACTCAAGGGCGAGGATGCGCCGCAGCTGCTCAGCGTCGATCACCTTGACGCCGGCCTGGGCGAGCAGTGGCAGGCCCCGTCGCTCAAGCCGGACGACATCGCCTTTCTGCAGTACACCTCCGGCTCCACCGCGCTGCCCAAGGGCGTGCAGGTCAGCCACGGCAACCTGGTGGCCAACGAAGTGCTGATCCGCCACGGCTTCGGCATCGACGTGAACCCCGACGACGTGATCGTCAGCTGGCTGCCGCTGTACCACGACATGGGCCTGATCGGCGGCCTGCTGCAACCGATCTTCAGTGGCGTGCCCTGCGTGCTGATGGCCCCGGCCTACTTCCTGGCGCGGCCGCAGCGCTGGCTGCAGGCGATCAGCGATTACCGCGGCACCATCAGCGGCGGGCCGGACTTCGCCTACCGCCTGTGCAACGAGCGCGTCAGCAGTGCGGCGCTGGCCAGCCTCGACCTTAGCTGCTGGCGCGTGGCCTATTCGGGCTCCGAGCCGATCCGCCAGGACAGCCTCGACAGCTTTGCCGACAAATTCGCCGCGTGCGGTTTCGTGCCCTCGAGTTTCTTCGCCAGCTACGGCCTGGCCGAAGCCACCCTGTTCGTCAGTGGCAGCGTGCGCGGCGGCGGTATCCCCGCGCTGGCGCTGGACAGCGCGGCACTGGCGCACAACCGCGCCGAAGCAGGCGAGGGCAGCGTGCAGATGAGCTGCGGCTTCAGCCAGCCGCTGCACGCGGTGCAGGTCGTCGAACCGCACACCCTGGCTGTGCTGGGCGACAACCAGGTGGGCGAGATCTGGGCCGCCGGCCCGAGCATCGCCCACGGTTACTGGCGCAACCCCGAGGCCAGCGCAAAGACCTTCGTCGAGCACGGCGGGCGCACCTGGCTGCGCACCGGCGACCTGGGCTTCATGCGTGACGGCGAACTGTTCGTCACCGGGCGCCTGAAGGACATGCTCATCGTGCGCGGGCACAACCTCTACCCGCAGGACCTGGAAAAGACCCTGGAGCGCGAGGTCGACGTGCTGCGCAAGGGCCGCGTGGCGGTGTTCGCCGTCGACGACCAGGGCGAGGAGGGTATCGGCATCGCGGTGGAGATCAGCCGCAACGTGCAGAAGGTCATCGAGCCGGCGAACCTGATCCGCACCCTGCGCCAGGTCATCGCCGATGCCTGCCAGCAGGCACCGGCGGTGGTGCTGCTGCTCAACCCCGGTGCGTTGCCCAAGACCTCCAGCGGCAAGTTGCAGCGTTCGGCCTGCCGCCTGCGCCTGCACGATGGCAGCCTGGACTGCTACGCCCGCTTCCCGGAGGCCCAGGCGCCTGCCGCACGCCACGCGGCGCCGATCGGCGACGGGTTGCAGGCGCTGATCGCGCGGCTGTGGTGCGAGCAACTGAACGTGGCCGAGGTGGGCGAAGACGATCACTTCTTCCTGCTCGGCGGCAACTCCATCGCCGCCACCCAGCTCACGGCGCGCCTGCGTGACGAACTGGGGCTGGAACTGAGCCTGAGCCTGCTGTTCGAAGCGCCGACCCTGGCAGGCTTCACTGCCCAGGTGGCCCGCCTGCACATCGACGGCGGGGTGGCCCAGGGCGCCATCGCGCAATTGCCCCGGGAACAGGCGCTGCCGCAATCGCTGGCCCAGGCCCGGCTGTGGCTGCTGTGGCAACTGGAGCCTGGCAGTGCGGCCTACAACATCCCGGGTGGCCTGCGCCTGCGCGGCGAACTGGACGAGGCCGCGCTGCGCAGCAGCTTCCAGGCGCTGGTGGCCCGCCATGAAGCGCTGCGCACGGTGTTTGCCGACCACCACGGCCAACCGGTGCAGCGCGTGCTGGCGAACCTGGCGTTGCAGGTGCACAGCCTGGACCTGGGGCACGAAACCCCGGCCCGCGTTCAGCAGTTGCGCGAAGACGAGGCGCGCCAACCCTTCGACCTGGAGCGCGGGCCGCTGCTGCGGGTCACCCTGGTACGCCAGGACAACGAAACCCATCAGCTGTGGGTGACCCTGCACCACATCATCGCCGACGGCTGGTCGATGAACATTCTGCTGGACGAATTCGCGCGCCTGTATGCCGCCGCCTGCCAGGGCCAGCAGGCGCGACTGAATGCATTGCCGGTGCATTACGCCGACTATGCCAGCTGGCAGCGCCAGTGGCTGGCCCAGGGGGAAAGTACCCGCCAGCTCGCCTACTGGAAGGCCTTGCTCGGCGATGCGCAGCCGGTGCTCGACCTGCCCACCGATCACCCGCGCTCGGTGCAGCAGCGCAACAGCGCCACGCGCCTGAGCCTGCGTCTTGAGCCGGCGCTGGGCACTGCGCTGCGCCAGGTGGCCCAGGCCCACGATGCCAGCCTGTTCATGCTGTTGCTGGCGGCCTGGCAAACCCTTCTGCACCGCTACAGCGGCCAGCGCGACATCCGTGTCGGCGTGCCCAATGCCAACCGCCCGCGCCTGGAAACCCAGGGCCTGGTCGGCTTCTTCATCAACCCCCAGGTGCTGCGTGCCGAGCTTGACCCGCGCCAGCCCTTCAGTGCCTTGCTGGCCCAGGTGCGCCAGCGCACCCTTGAAGCCCAGGCCAACCAGGACCTGCCGTTCGAGCAGTTGGTCGAAGCCTTCCCCGAGGCCCGCGAGCAGGGCCTGTTCCAGGTCATGTTCAACCACCAGCAGCGCGACCTAGGCGCCTTGCGCCGCCTGCCGGGGCTGTTGGCCGACGAACTGGCGTGGCACAGCCGCGAGGCCAAGTTCGACCTGCAACTGCACAGCGAAGAAGACCACCAGGGCCGCATCAGCCTTTCCTTCGACTATGCCGACGAGCTGTTCGACGCTGCCAGCATCGAGCGCCTGGCCGCGCAACTGGTCAGCCTGCTGCAGCAGGTGAGCAGCGCGCCGCAGCTGCCGCTGGCCGAGCTGAACCTGCTCGACGCCCCGGGCCGCGCCCAACTGCTCGACTGGGGCCAGGCCCCGGCAGCGGCCCCCGGCCAGTGGCTGGTGGAGCAACTCAACGAACAGGCGCGCAGCACCCCGCAGCGCACCGCGCTGGTATGGGCCGGCGGCAGCCTGGACTACGCGAGCCTGCACACCCAGGCCAACCGCCTGGCCCATTACCTGCGCGACAAGGGCGTGGGCCCGGACGTGTGCGTGGCGATTGCCGCCGAGCGTTCGCCGCAGCTGCTGGTGGGCCTGCTGGCGATTCTCAAGGCCGGTGGTGCCTACGTGCCGCTGGACGTCGACTACCCGGCCGAGCGCCTGGCCTACATGCTCGCCGACTGCGGCGCAAGCCTGCTGCTCAGCCACAGCGAGGTGCTCGAACGCCTGCCCCAGGTCGAGGGCGTGAGTACCATCGCCATGGACACCCTGCACCTGGACAACTGGCCCAGCCAGGCGCCGGGCCTGCACCTGCACGGTGACAACCTGGCCTACGTGATCTACACCTCCGGCTCCACCGGCCAGCCCAAGGGCGTGGGCAACACCCATGCGGCCCTGGCCGAGCGCCTGCACTGGATGCAGGCCACCTATGCGCTGGACGACCACGACGTGCTGCTGCAAAAAGCCCCGATCAGCTTCGACGTGTCGGTGTGGGAATGCTTCTGGCCGCTGGCCCAGGGCTGCACGCTGGTGCTGGCCGGCCCCGGCGAGCACCGTGACCCGCAGCGCATCGCCGAACTGGTGCAGCAGCATGGCGTGACCACGCTGCACTTCGTGCCGCCGCTGTTGCAGGTGTTCGTGCAGGAGCCCCTGGCGGCCGCCTGTATCAGCCTGCGCCGGGTGTTCTCCGGCGGCGAGGCGTTGCCGGCGGCGCTGCGCGACCGTGTGCTGCAGGTACTGCCGCACGTGGCACTGCACAACCGCTATGGGCCTACCGAAACCGCGATCAACGTCACCCACTGGCACTGCCGCCGTGAAGACGGCCTGCGCTCGCCCATCGGCCGGCCCCTGGCCAACGTGCAGTGCCAGGTGCTCGATGAGGAGCTGGCGCTTTCGCCTGTGGGGGTGCCCGGTGAGCTGTGCCTGGGCGGTGCGGGCCTGGCCCGTGGCTACCTGGGCCGGCCGGGCCTCACCGCCGAACGCTTCGTGCCCGGCGCCGACGGCCAGCGCCTGTACCGCAGCGGCGACCGTGCGCGCTGGCTGGCCGACCTGGGGGCACTGGAATACCTGGGCCGCATCGACCAGCAGGTCAAACTGCGCGGTTTTCGTGTAGAGCCCGAAGAGGTGCAGGCCTGCCTGCTGGCCCAGCCGGGCGTGGAGCAGGCCGTGGTGCTGGTACGCGACACGGCGGCCGGCCCGCAACTGGTCGGCTACTACACCCACGCGCACGACTGCGGCGAAGCATTGCTGAGCGCACTGGCGGCGCAATTGCCGCCCTACATGGTGCCCGCGCAACTGGTGCACCTGGCGCAGATGCCGCTGGGCCCCAGCGGCAAGCTCGACCGCAAGGCGCTGCCCGAGCCGAGTTGGCAGCAGCGCGTGCATGTTGCCCCGGTCACGCCGCTGCAACAGCAGATCGCCGCCATCTGGTGCGATGTGCTGGGCCTGGCGCGGGTCGGCCTGGATGATGACTTCTTCGCCCTCGGCGGGCACTCGCTGCTGGCCACCCAGATCATCGCCCGCACGCGCCAGGCCTGCGACGTCGAACTGCCGCTGCGCACCCTGTTCGAAGCCAGCGCGCTGGGCGCCTTCGCCGCGCGCATCGAGGCCCTGCAACTGGCCGGGCAGCACAACCTGCAAGGCGAAATAACGCGCATCGACCGCAGCCAGCCGGTGCCGCTGTCGTACTCGCAGCAGCGCATGTGGTTCCTCTGGCAGATGGAGCCGGACAGCCCGGCCTACAACGTCGGCGGCATGGCACGCCTGCGCGGGGTGCTGGACGTCAGCCGCTTCGAACAGGCCCTGCAGGCGCTGATCGTGCGCCACGAGACCTTGCGCACCACCTTCCCGAGCATCGATGGCGTACCGTACCAGGCCGTTTCGCCCGACACCGGGCTGGTGATGAACTGGCTGGATTTTTCGGCCCACGACCAGGTGCAGCGCCAGCAGCGCCTGCAGGCTCTGGCCGACGAGCAGGCGCACCAGCCGTTCGACCTGGAGACCGGGCCGCTGCTGCGTGCCTGCCTGGTCAAGGCCGGCGAGCAGGAGCACTACTTCGTGCTCACCCTGCACCACATCGTCACCGAAGGCTGGGCCATGGACATCTTTGCCCGCGAGCTGGGCGAGCTGTACGAAGCGTTTCTCGACGACCGCGATTCGCCGCTCGAACCGCTGCCGGTGCAGTACCTGGACTACAGCGTGTGGCAGCGCCAGTGGCTGGAGGCCGGCGAGCGCCAGCGCCAGCTGGACTACTGGCGCGCACAGCTGGGCGATGAACACCCGGTGCTGGAATTGCCCGCCGATCGTCCGCGCCCGGCGGTGCAGAGCCACCGCGGCGAGCTGTACCGCTTCGACCTGAGCGATGAGCTGGCCGCCAGGGTGCGCGCCTTCAATGCCGAGCATGGCCTGACCCTGTTCATGACCATGACCGCCACCCTGGCGCTGCTGCTGTACCGCTACAGCGGGCAGACCGACCTGCGCATCGGCGCACCGGTGGCCAACCGCATCCGCCCGGAAAGCGAGGGGCTGATCGGCGCCTTCCTCAACACCCAGGTGCTGCGTTGCCAGCTGGACGGGCAGATGCGCGTGGCCGACCTGATCGAGCAGGTGCGCCAGACCGTGATCGACGGCCAGTCGCACCAGGACCTGCCGTTCGACCACCTGGTCGAAGCCTTGCAGCCACCGCGCAGCGCCGCCTACAACCCGCTGTTCCAGGTGATGTGCAACGTGCAGCGCTGGGAATTCCAGCAGAGCCGCCAACTGGCCGGCATGCAGGTGGAGTACCTGGTCAACGACGCCCGGGCGACCAAGTTCGACCTCAACCTGGAAGTCACCGACCTCGACCGTCGCCTGGGCTGCTGCCTGACCTACAGTTGCGACCTGTTCGACGCGCCGCGCATCGCGCGCATGGCGGCGCACTGGCAGCGGTTGCTCGACGCCTTGCTGGCCGACCCGCAGCAACGCCTGTGCGAACTGCCGCTGCTGGGCCAGGGCGAGCGCCAGGCCCTGTTCGACAACCTGGCCGGCGACCCCGCAGCGCCGGGCCTGAACCGCACCGTGCATGACCTGTTCAGTGCACAGGCCCAGCGCACCCCGGATGCACTGGCACTGACCTTTGCCGGCGAACACCTGAGCTACGCCCAGCTCGATGCCCGGGCCAACCGCCTGGCGCGGGTGCTGCGCGAACGTGGCGTGGGCCCGCAGGTGCGGGTGGGCCTGGCGCTGGAGCGTTCGGCGCAGCTGGTGATCGGCCTGCTGGCGATCCTCAAGGCCGGCGGCGCCTACGTGCCGCTGGACCCGGAATACCCCCTCGAACGCCTGCAGTACATGATCCAGGACAGCGGCATCGGCCTGCTGCTGGGCCAGCGCGCGCTGTTCGACAGGCTGGGCGAGCTGCCGCCCGGCGTGGCCCGCTGGTGCCTGGACGACGACGCGGCGGCGCTGCACGGCTACAGCGCCGAGGCCTTGCCGTCACTCAGCCTGCCGGGTCACCAGGCCTACCTGATCTACACCTCCGGCTCCACCGGCAAGCCCAAGGGCGTGGTGGTCAGCCATGGCGAGATCGCCATGCACTGCCTGGCGGTGATCGAGGCGTTCGGCATGCGCAGCGACGACTGCGAGCTGCACTTCTATTCGATCAACTTCGACGCGGCCACCGAGCGCCTGCTGGTGCCATTGCTCAGCGGCGCACGGGTGGTGCTGCGCGCCCAGGGGCAGTGGGGCGCCGAGGAAATCTGCACGCTGATCCGCCAGCAGCAGGTCAGCGTGCTGGGCTTCACGCCGAGCTACGGCAGCCAGCTGGCGCAATGGCTGGCCAGCCGCGACGAACAGCTGCCGGTGCGTCTGTGCATCACCGGCGGCGAAGCCCTGACCGGCGAGCACCTGCAACGCATTCGCGAGGCGTTCAAGCCGGCGCAGTTCTTCAATGCCTACGGCCCCACCGAAACCGTGGTGATGCCGCTGGCCTGCCTGGCACCACCGGCCCTTGAAGCGGGCGCCGGCAGTGTGCCGATCGGCCGGGTGATCGGCGCCCGCGTGGCGTACATCCTCGATGCCGACCTGGCGCTGCTGCCGCAGGGCGCCATTGGCGAGCTGTACATCGGTGGCGTAGGCCTGGCCCAGGGCTACCATGATCGACCTGGGCTGAGCGCCGAACGCTTCGTCGCCGACCCGTTCAGCCAGCGGGGCGGGCGCCTGTACCGCACCGGCGACCTGGTGCGCCAGCGCGCCGACGGGCTGCTGGAGTACATGGGGCGTATCGACCATCAGGTGAAGATCCGCGGCTTCCGTATCGAGCTGGGTGAAATCGAAAGCCGCCTGCTGGAACATGCCGACGTGCGCGAGGCCGTGGTGCTGGCGCTGGACATGCCCGGCGGCAAGCAACTGGCTGCCTACCTGGTGTGCGAGCAGGCACAGGCCGGCGCCGAACAGCAGGCGGCGCTGCGCGACAGCCTCAAGGCACAACTGCGGGTGAACCTGCCCGACTACATGGTGCCCGCCCACCTGGTGCTGCTGGATCAGATGCCGCTGACCGGCAACGGCAAGCTCGACCGTCACGCGTTGCCGCTGCCGGACAGGGAGCAGGGCCGCGAGCACTACGAGGCGCCACGCAGCGAGGTGGAGCAGCAACTGGCCGCGATCTGGCGCGATGTGCTCAACGTCGAGCGCGTGGGCCTGCAGGACAACTTCTTCGAACTGGGCGGCGACTCGATCCTGTCGATCCAGGTGGTCAGCCGCGCCCGCCAGCTGGGCCTGCACTTCAGCGCCCGCGACCTGTTCCAGCAGCAGACCGTGCAGACCCTGGCCACGGTGGTCAGCCGCAGCCAGGCCACGTTGATCGAACAGGGCCCGCTCAGCGGCGCCGCAGCGCTCACGCCGATCCAGCACTGGTTCTTCGACAGCGACGTGGTGCAACCGCAGCACTGGAACCAGGCCGTGCTGCTTGCGCCTGCAGAACGCCTGGCCGGCGCCGCGCTGGAACAGGCCCTGCAGGCGCTGGTGGCGCATCACGATGCACTGCGCCTGCGCTTTTGCGAGGGCCGCGCCAGCTACGCCCCGGCCGATACGCGCGCACTGCTGTGGCAGGCTTCGGTGGCCGATCTGCAGGATTGCCAGGCCCTGTACAGCGATGTGCAGCGCAGCCTCGACCTCGCCGACGGCCCGCTGCTGCGTGCGCTGCTGGTGGAGGACGGGCAGGGCGCCCAGCGCCTGCTGCTGGCGATCCATCACCTGGTGGTGGATGGCGTGTCGTGGCGCGTGCTGCTCGAAGACCTGCAGGCGCTGTACCGTGGCCAGCCGCTGGCAGCCAAGACCAGCGCGATGAGCCACTGGGCCGCACGCCTGGCCACCTATGCCGGCAGCGACTCGCTGCGTGACGAGCAGCACTGGTGGCAGGCGCAGCTCAGTGCCGCCACCCGCGAGCTGCCGTGCGACCACCCCCAGGGTGCCAATCTGCACCGCCAGGCGCACACCGTCAGCGTGCAACTGAGCCAGGGGCAGACGCGCCAGTTGCTGCAGCAGGCCCCCGCGGCCTACCGCACCCAGGTCAACGACCTGTTGCTGACCGCGCTGGCCCGGGTGCTGTGCCGCTGGAGCGGCGATACCTCGGTGCTGGTGCAGCTCGAAGGGCATGGCCGCGAGACCCTGTTCGACGAGATCGACCTGAGCCGCAGCGTCGGCTGGTTCACCAGCGCCTACCCGCTGCGCCTGAGCCCGCTGAACATCGAGGAGGCCGCCGGGCAGGCGGCCTCGATCAAGGCGATCAAGGAGCAACTGCGCAGCGTGCCGCACAAGGGCCTGGGGTATGGGGTACTGCGCTACCTGGCCGATGACGCCACCCGCGAAGCCATGGCCGCGCTGCCCCAGGCGCGCATCACCTTCAACTACCTGGGCCAGTTCGACCAGCAGTTCGGCAGTGCGGCGCTGTATCAGCCGGTGGACGAACCCGCGGGCCTGGCCCACGACCTCGACGCACCGCTGCCCAACTGGCTGAGCGTCGACGGCCAGGTGTACGGCGGCCAGTTGCAGCTGCGCTGGACCTTCAGCCGCGAGCGCTTCGACACCCAGACCATCGAAGAGCTGGCCCGCGCCTACCTCGGCGAGCTGGCGAGCCTGATCGTCCATTGCCTGGATGACGCCAACGGCAGCTTCACGCCGTCGGACTTCCCGCTGGCGCGCCTGACCCAGGCACAGATCGACAGCCTGCCGGTGCCCGCCGCGCAGATCGAGGACGTGTACCCGCTGACCCCGATGCAGGAGGGCATGCTGCTGCACACCCTGCTCGAACCGGGCACCGGCATCTACTACATGCAGGACCGCTACCGCATCAACAGCGAGATCGACCCGCAGCGCTTCGCCCAGGCCTGGCAGGCGGTGGTGGCGCGGCACGAAGCCCTGCGCGCCTCGTTCTGCTGGAATGCCGGCGAAGGCATGCTGCAGATCATCCACAAGCCCGGCACCACGCCCATCGACTATCAGGACTGGAGCGCCGACCCGCAGGCCGATCACGAAGCACGCCTGCAGGCCCTGCACAAGCAGGAGCGCGAGGCCGGTTTCGAGCTGTTGCAGCAGGCGCCGTTCCACCTGCGCCTGATCCGCGTGGGCCAGGCGCAGTACTGGTTCATGATGAGCAACCACCACATCCTCATCGATGCCTGGTGCCGCTCGCTGCTGATGAACGACTTCTTCGAGCTCTACCTGGCCCTGGGCGAGGGCCGTGAGGCGCAGCTGGCGACGCCGCCGCGCTACCGCGACTACATCGGCTGGCTGCAGCACCAGAGCCTGGACGAGGCGCGCCAGTGGTGGCGGCAGAACCTGCAGGGCTTCGAGCGCACCACCTACCTTCCAAGCGACCGCCCGCTGCTGCGCGAGCACGCGGGCGATCACGGCGGCATGCAGGTGGGCGACTGCTACACGCGCCTGGCGGTGGAGGACGGGGTACGCCTGCGCGAGCTGGCCCAGGCCCATCAGCTGACCGTCAACACCTTCGCCCAGGCGGCCTGGGCGCTGGTGCTCAGCCGCTTCGGCGGCGAGCGTGACGTGGTGTTCGGCGTGACCGTGGCCGGGCGCCCGGTCAGCCTGCCGCAGATGCAGCATACCGTGGGCCTGTTCATCAACAGCATCGCACTGCGTGTCACCCTGCCGGCCCCCGGCCAGCGGTGTTCGGTGCGCCAGTGGCTGCAGGGCCTGCTGGAACGCAACATGGAGGTGCGCGAGTACGAGTACCTGCCGCTGGTCAACATCCAGGAATGCAGCGAACTGCCCAAGGGCCAGCCGCTGTTCGACAGCCTGTTCGTGTTCGAGAACGCCCCGGTCGAAGTGGCGGTGCTGGACCGCGCCCAGAGCCTGAATGCAACCTCCGACTCGGGCCGCACCCACACCAACTTCCCGCTCACGGCGGTGTGCTACCCCGGCGACGACCTGGGCCTGCACCTGTCGTTCGACCAGCGCTACTTCGACCGCGCCACCGTCGAACGCCTGCTGGGCGAATTCAAGCGCCTGCTGCTGGCGCTGATGGAGGGCTTGCACGGCGATGTGGCGCAGCTGGCAATGCTGGGCGAGCAGGAACAGCGCTTCCTGCTGCAGGACTGCAACCGCAGCGAGCATGCCTATCCGCTGCAGCAGAGCTACGCGGCGTTGTTCGAGGCGAGGGTGGCGGCGCATCCCGATCGGGTGGTCGCACGCTGCCTCGAACAGCACTGCAGCTACGCCGAGCTGAACTGCCAGGCCAACCGCCTCGGGCATGCCCTGGTGGCGGCCGGGGTGCAGGTCGACCAGCCGGTGGCACTGCTGGCCGAGCGCGGGCTGGCGCTGCTGGGCATGATCGTCGGCAGCTTCAAGGCCGGCGCCGGCTACCTGCCGCTGGACCCGGGACTGCCCGGCGCGCGTCTGCAACGCATCGTCGAGCTCAGTTGCACCCCGGTGATCGTCTGCACCCGGGCCTGCCTGGCCCAGGCACAGGCCCTGCTCGACGAACTGGGGTGTGCCGGGCGGCCGCGCCTGCTGGTGTGGGAGGACATTCAGGCCGGCGACGGCAGCGAAGCCAACCCGGGCATCTACAGCGCGCCGGACAACCTCGCCTACGTGATCTACACCTCCGGCTCCACCGGCCTGCCCAAGGGCGTGATGGTCGAGCAGCGCGGCATGCTCAACAACCAGCTGAGCAAGGTGCCGTACCTGCAACTGGGCGAAGCGGACGTGATCGCGCAGACCGCCTCGCAGAGCTTCGATATCTCGGTGTGGCAGTTCCTTGCCGCGCCGCTGTTCGGCGCGCAGGTGGCGATCGTGCCCAATGCCATCGCGCACGATCCGCAAGGGCTGCTGGAGCATGTGCAGGCCGCCGGCATCACGGTGCTCGAAAGCGTGCCGTCGCTGATCCAGGGCATGCTGGCCAACGAGCGCCAGCACCTGAGCGGCCTGCGCTGGATGCTGCCCACCGGCGAGGCGATGCCGCCGGAGCTGGCCTGGCAGTGGCTGGAGCGCTACCCGCAGGTCGGCCTGGTGAATGCCTACGGCCCGGCCGAGTGCTCCGATGACGTGGCGTTCTTCCGCGTCGATGCGGCCTCCACCCAGGGCAGCTACCTGCCGATCGGCACGCCGACCGACAACAACCGCCTGTACCTGTTCGGTGAAGATCACGAGCTGGTGCCGCTGGGCGCGGTGGGCGAGCTGTGCGTGGCCGGCACCGGGGTAGGGCGCGGCTACGTGGGCGATCCGCTGCGCACGGCCCAGGCGTTCATCCCGCACCCGTTCGGCGCCCCGGGCGAGCGTCTGTACCGCACCGGCGACCTGGCACGCCGGCGTGCCGACGGGGTGCTGGAGTACGTGGGGCGCATCGATCACCAGGTGAAGATTCGCGGCTACCGCATCGAACTGGGCGAAATCGAGGCACGCCTGCATGAACAGGTCCAGGTGCGTGACGCGGCGGTGGGCGTGCAGGAGGGTGCCAACGGCAAGCACCTGGTCGGCTACCTGGTGGCGGCCGACAGCCGTGCCGACACGGCGCCATTGCTGGAACAGGTTCGCCAGCGCCTGCGCGCCGAACTGCCGGAGTACATGGTGCCGCTGCACTGGGCGTGGCTGGCCGAGTTGCCGCGCAACGCCAACGGCAAGCTCGACCGCAAGGCGCTGCCGGCCATCGAGTTCGGCCAGCAGCACAGCCAGGCCTACCTGGCGCCGCGCAGTGAACTGGAGCAGCAACTGGCTGACATCTGGGCCGATGTGCTCAAGGTCGAGCGGGTGGGGGTGCGCGACAACTTCTTCGAGTTGGGCGGGCATTCGCTGCTGGCCACCCAGATTGCTTCGCGGGTGCAGAAGGTGCTGCAACTGAACGTGCCGCTGCGGGCCATGTTCGAATGCAGCAGCGTGGAGGAACTGGCGATCTATGTGGAGGGCCTCGAGGCCACGGTGCTGAGCGACGACAAGGTCGACCGGCTGAGTGACCTGATGGCTTCGCTGGAGGCGTTGTAGGCAGCCGAGCGGGGCATTTTGGTTTAGCATCCATGCTTCGCTCATGCGCGCCAGCCTTCGGGCTGGCGCGCTGCTGTTCATCTGCACACGGTCGGTATCGATGCGCTTTTTCCCTGCTTTGTTTCGTGGTTGTTCCTGTCTGTCGCTACTGGCGGCCCTCTTGTTGCTGTGCCTGCCGGGCATCGCCAGCGCCGCCGAGGTCGATGGTGCGCGCATGGGCCTGCTGTGGGGCGTGCCGTTTGCCGGCATCCTGCTGAGCATCGCCTTGCTGCCCATCGTGGCCGCACCGCTGTGGCATCACCATTTCGGCAAGATCACCCTGGGCTGGACGCTGCTGTTCGCGCTGCCGTTCTGCTTTGCCTTCGGCTGGCACGCCAGCCTGGGGCTGGGCGTGCACGTACTGCTGGCTGAGTACCTGCCGTTCATCATCCTGCTGTTTGCGCTGTTCACCATTTCGGGCGGGATCGTGGTGGAGGGCAACCTGCATGGCTCGCCGTGGCTCAACACGCGGTTGCTGGCGCTGGGGGCGGTGCTGGCCTCGGTGATGGGCACCACGGGGGCGGCGATGCTGCTGATCCGCCCGCTGCTGCGTGCCAACGACAACCGCAAGCACACCGCGCACGTGGTGGTGTTCTTCATCTTTCTGGTGGCCAACGTCGGCGGCGGCCTGACCCCGTTGGGCGACCCGCCGTTGTTCCTGGGTTTTCTCAAGGGTGTGAGCTTTGCCTGGACCCTGCAGCACATGGCCTTGCCGGTGGTGCTGCTGGCGGTGCCGTTGCTGGGCGTGTTCTACCTGATCGACCGCTACTACTATCGCCGCGAAAACGAGATGCTGGCCGAAGACCCGACGCCGGATGCGCCGTTACGCCTGCTGGGCAAGCGCAACTTCCTGCTGTTGGCGGGCGTGGTGCTGGCGGTATTGATGTCGGGCCTCTGGAAACCGGGGATTGGCGTCGAGCTGATGGGCACTCGGGTCGAGGTGCAGAACCTGTTGCGTGACGGCCTGCTGGTGGTACTGGCCTTGCTGTCGTTGTGGTTCACCCCGCGCGGCCTGCGGGTTGCCAACGAGTTCGACTGGGGGCCGATCGTCGAGGTGGCCAAGTTGTTCGCGGGCATCTTTCTCACCATTGCCCCGGTGATTGCGATATTGCGGGCCGGCAGTGACGGCCAGTTGGCGTGGTTGGTGGCGAGCGTGAGTGGTGCGCAGGGCGAGCCGATCGACAGCATGTACTTCTGGTTGAGCGGGACCTTGTCGAGCTTCCTGGACAATGCGCCGACCTATTTGTTGTTCTTCAACATGGCGGCTGGGGATGCGCAGGTGTTGATGGAGCGCATGCCGCAGACCTTGCTGGCGATCTCCATGGGTTCGGTGTTCATGGGGGCGATGACCTACATTGGCAACGCGCCGAACTTCATGGTCAAGGCGATAGCTGAGCAGCGCGGGGTGAAGATGCCGAGCTTCTTCGGGTACATGGCGTGGTCGTGTGCGGTGCTGTTGCCGTTGCTGGTGGTGTTGACGCTGGTGATGCTGTAGCGCCACCCCAACCCCCAAAGGCCATGGTGCGTTGCAACCGTTGTAGGAGCCGGCCTTGCTGGCGAAGCGCCGCGCGGGCGGCGCTCGATCCTGAGGGCGCTGCAAGGGTGTCGACTGGCCCATGATGGCCCCACTGCGATCTTCGGCCGAACAAACAAGGCTGACAACACCGATCCTGCAGGCCATGGCGCGTTGCAGCAAATGTAGGAGCCGGCCTTGCCGGCGAAGCGCCGCGCGGGCGGCGCTCGATCCTGAGGGCGCTGCAAAGGTGTCGACTGGCCCATGGTGGCCCCACTGCGATCTTCGGCCGAACAAACAAGGCTGACAACACCGATCCTGCAGGCCATGGCCTGCAGGATTTGCATTGTCAGCCCTGGTGCCCGGCTTCAGATTTTTGTCGTCCCAACAACCTCAACGCTTGCCCAGTATCTTCCCCAACATCTCTGGCCGCGGCGCACCCTGCTGGGTCTGCAACTGCCCCTTGTCATCCAGGTAGAAGATCGCCGGCGTAGCCGACAATCCCAGCTCCTCCATCAGCGCCAGGTTCGCATCCAGCTTGGCCTGCACCTGCGCCGGAATCTTCGCCAGCGGCTTGAGGGTGCTGGCCTTGCCCGCGCTTTCATGGGCCTGCAAGGCCTTCTGCGGGTCGGCGCTGGCCAGCAACGCGGCCGACTTGGCCGGGCTGTCGGCGCGGATGATGCCGACCATGATGTGGCGCAATTGCACCTTGCCCGAGTCCACCCACGGCCGTGCCTGCTGCCAGAACATGTTGCAGTACGGGCAGTTGGGGTCGCTGAACAGGTACACCACCCGCGGTGCATCGGCCTTGCCATCGGCAATCCACGCGGTCTTGTCGAGCTTGGCCCACACCTGCTTGGCCATGGGTCCATACACCAGCTTCTCCAGCGGCGCCTCGCTCAGGTCCTGGCCCTGTTCGTCGAACAGGCTGCCAACCAGCACGTGCTTGCCGTCCGGGGTCAGGTACAGGGCCACGCCACGGTTCTGGAACTGCGCGGCATAACCTTTAAGGCCATTGGGCGCATCGAAGCTGCCGGTGACCTTGGCGCCCTTGGCCTCGATCTGCTGCACGGCCTTGGGCAATTCTTCGGCGACGGCCAGTTGGGTGGCGAACATGCCCAGGGCGAGGGTAATGGCGGAAACTTTCATGGTGTCGTCCTTGCTGGAACGGTGGGAGCGAGCGCGGTATCGCGGTCGAAGGATTCGAGGGCATGGCGCAGGCTGGCACGGGACAGCTCCCCCAGGTGGCTGCCCACCAGGCGCCCCTCGGCGTCGTAGAACAGGGTGGTGGGCAGCGCCATGGAGCCGACCTGCTGGGCCAGCTGGCCACCGGTATCGAACAGTACATGGGACAGGTTCAGGCCGGTGGTGGCCAGGAAGTTGGTGACGATCTGCGGGGTTTCGCCCTGGTTGACGAACAGGAAGGTCACGTCCGGATAATCATGCTGGGCCTGTTGCAGCACCGGCATCTCGCGCCGGCACGGCGGGCACCAGGTGGCCCACAGGTTGATCACCAACGGCCGGCCGCGGTGGCTGTGCAGCGCCACCGAATGGCCCTGGGCATCGCGCAGGGCCAGGTCCGGCAGTTGCGTGCCCTGTTCGTAGAGGTGGCTGGCCCAGCTGGCCAGCAGCCAGAACAGCGCGCCGCTGAACAGGCCCCAGCCCAGTGGCCGGCGCAGGCTCGCCTGGCGCCAGGCGTACCAGGCCGCCCCCAGCAGTACCGCCACCAGGCCGGCCCAGGGCAAAAAGCCGCCATCGCGGATGTCGATGATCTGCACCGGGTCCTCGGCATACATCGACCAGTAGCGCGCCACGAACCCCAGCCGGGCGCACAGCAGGCCGAGCAGGAACAGGCGAAATAGTGCGGCCTCGGGGTTGTCGCCGCCGCGCCTGGCCACCCGCCAGCCCACCAGCGTGGCCAGGCCCAGGGCGCAGAGCAGCAGCAGGTGGTCGAGGGCGATGGTCAGGGGGCCCAGGTTAACGGTCAGCATCAGCCTTGGCTCCGGGTGGCGGTCCAGTGTTGCAGGAAGGTGGCGGCGTTGACTTCACCGGTGATGCGCCTGGCCCGGCGCTCGTCGCCCTCGGGACCGATCCACAGCATGCTCGGCGGGCCGGGCACCTGGTAGCGCTGCAGCAGCTGCTGGCTGGCCGGGGCATCGGCGGTCACGTCCAGGCGTACCAGGCGCACGCCTTCCAGCGCGGCGAGCACGTCGGGGCGGGCGAACACCTGTTTTTCCATGACCTTGCACGACACGCACCAGTCGGCGTAGTAATCCAGGAACACCCACTGCCCCTGGGCCTTGGCGGCTTCCAGCTGCGCCTGCAGCTCGGCCGGGGTGCGCACCGTGGTGAAGGCGTCGGCGTGGGGCGCAGCCACGGCATTGCCGGTGCCACCGGCATAGGGTTGCAGGGGCTGCAGCAGGTTGCTCGCGCCACCGGCCGCGCCCACCACCAGCAAGACGCCCCACAGGCCCGCCAGCAGCACGGCCGGTTGCAGGGCGCGCAGGGTGTGGACCGCGGACCAGGCGCCCCAGGCCAGCGCAATCAGCCAGGCCCCGCACAGGCCCAGCCACAGCGCAGGGTCGAGCACCGCGCGCAGGGTGTACAGCGCCATGCCCAGGAACACGAAGCCGAACACCGCCTTGACCCGGTTCATCCAGGCCCCCGGACGTGGCAGGTAGCGGTTGCCCACGGTCACCAGCAGCAACAGCGGCAGGCCCATGCCCAGCCCCAGGCTGAACAGCACCAGCGCGCCATGCACGGCATTGCCGCTCTGCGCGATGTACAGCAGCGCGCCGGCCAGCGGGGCGGTCATGCACGGCCCCATCAGCAGGCCCGACAAGGCCCCCAGCAGTACCGCGCCATACAGATTGCCGCCTCGGGTGTTGCGGCCTGCGCGCTCCAGACGGTCGCGTACGAAGGTGGGCAGCTGCAGCTCGAAGGCGCCGAACATCGGCAGGGCCAGCAGCACGAACAGCGCGGCCAGGCTGCCCAGCAGCCAAGGCTGCTGCAGCCATGCCTGCAGGCTGGCGCCAAGCAGTGCGGCGACCACGCCCAGGGCGGCATACACCAGCGCCATGCTCAGCACGTAGGCGCCTGCCAGCACCAGCCCGCGGCGGGTGCTGGCGCCGTTGCCCATCACCAGCCCGGCCAGGATCGGCAGCATCGGCAACGAACAGGGGGTAAAGGCCAGCAGCAGTCCCAGGCCGAAGAAGGCCAGCAGGCTCCAGGCCAGCGGGTGTTCGCCGAGGCTGCCGGCCAGGGCCTGGTCGCTGGCCTGTTCGGCGCCTGCGGCCTGCCCGCCCAGGTCGACCGGGCTGGTTTGGGGCGGGTAGCACAGCCCCGCGTCGGCACAGCCCTGCCAGCCCATGCGCAACTGGCCGGTGGCATTGGCCGGTATCAGCAGCTCGAGTTCGCCGCGGTACACCTGGGTTTCGCCGAAGTACTCGTCGCTGTGGGGCAGGGCCGGCGGCAGTGGTGGTACCGCCTCGGGGGCCAGGCCATCGAACTTCAGACGCTTCTGGTACAGGTAGTAGCCGTCGCTGATCTGCCAGTGCAGGCGCATCTGCCCCGAGGGCAGGCGCTCGCTGCTGAACACGAAGGCCTTTTCCACGGGCAGGAATTCGCTCTGGGCAAAAGGGTTGTTGAAGGGCTGGGCCTGGCTCAGCGAACTGAACAGCCACAGCAGGGCTAGAAGAAATACGCGCATGTCGACGCCTTGGCAGTGCGATAAGCCCGCAAGACTGACCGGCATGGATTAACCCAGGGTTAACCGATGGGCAGCCGTCGCCTCGCAGGCGACGTGTGCGCCTGGGCGCGGCATAATCCCCGGTTAATCCGCCTGTGGCCCACTGGGCCTTTCTGCCAACGACCGAGCCCGCCCCATGCACGTACTGCTCTGTGAAGACGATGACCTGATCGCCAGCGGCATCATTGCCGGCCTGAGTGCCCAGGGCCTGACCGTCGACCGCGTGGCCAGCGCCAGTGCGGCGCGGGCGATGCTGCAGGCCGCGCATTTCGACGTGATGGTGCTGGACCTGGGGCTGCCCGACGAAGACGGCCTCAAGCTGCTGCAACGCCTGCGCCAGCAGGGCCACAGCCTGCCGGTGCTGATCCTGACCGCGCGCGATGCGGTCACCGACCGGGTCGACGGGCTGCAGGCCGGCGCCGACGACTACCTGCTCAAACCCTTCGATCTGCGCGAGCTGGCCGCGCGCCTGCACACCCTGCTGCGCCGCGTGGCCGGGCGCTGTGTCAACGTCATCGAACACGGCCCGCTGAGCTTCGACCCCTCCAGCTGCGAAGCGCACCTGGCCGGTCAGCCGGTGGACCTGTCGCGCCGCGAACAGGCGCTGCTCCAGGCCCTGCTGCAGAACCGCGGCCGGGTGCTGTCCAGCGAGCAGCTCAAGGACAGCGTCTACGGCTTTGGCGACGAGGTCGAAAGCAATGCCCTGAACGTGCACATCCATCACCTGCGCCGCAAGCTGGGCAACGGCATCGTCGAGACCGTGCGCGGCCTGGGTTATCGCCTGGGGCCGGCCCAGGTGCCGCAGGCGTTGCAACGATGAGCCTGCGCCTGCGCCTGAGCCTGATTCTGGGCACTGCCTTCATCCTGATCTGGGCCCTGGCCGCGACGTGGATGCTGTGCGACCTGCGTCAGCAGATGATGTTCTCCCTCGACCAGCGCCTGGTGGCGTCGGCGCGCATGGTCGCCGGGCTGATCGACCAGTTGCCGCAGCCGCTGACCAGCAAGGGTGAGGGCACGCGCCTGAGCACCGACCAGTTCAGCATCCCCGATGGCATGGCCTGCCAGGTCAGCTCGCTGCGCGGCGAGATCCTGGCGCGCAGCCACAACCATGCCGACCAGACCCTCGACGACCAGCGCAGCGGCTTTCACGACCAGATGATCGATGGCGCACTGTGGCGCAGCTTCACCTATGCACGCGGCGACGTGCGCATCACCACTGCCGACCGGCACCTGGAGCGCGAGGCGCTGAACCGCTCGATCCTGCTGGCGGCCTCGGCCCCTGTGCTGGTGGCGTTGCTGGGCAGCCTCGGGCTGCTGTGGCTGGGGGTGGGCAAGGGCCTGGCGCCGCTCAACCGCATGCGCGACGCGCTGCGCAGGCGCAGCCCCGACTCGCTGGAGCCGTTGCAGGTGCGTGCCCTGCCCAGCGAATTGCAGCCGTTGCTCGAAACCCAGAACCAGCTGTTCCAGCGCATCGGCCAGACCATCGAGCGCGAACGGCGCCTGACCGGCGATGCCGCGCATGAGCTGCGCAGCCCGCTGACGGCGATCAAGACCCACCTGCAAGTGGCCCGCATGACCGATGGCAAGGTGCGCGAGCAGGCCCTGGAGCATGCCGAGCAGGGCGCCGATCGCCTGCACCGTACCCTGGAGCAGCTGCTGTTGCTGGCGCGGGTGGAGGGCAGCCTGTCGTTCGATGATGGCGTGCAGTACAGCGCCGAGCAGATCGCCCGCCAGGCCATCCAGGATGCGGGCCTGGGCGACAACCGGCGCATCGTGCTGCAGGCTGCGGCGCCGGCGGCCCAGGTGTTTCCCGACATGCCCGCGGCGCTGGCGGTGGCGGCCTTGCGCAACCTGCTGGACAACGCCCTGCGCCACAGCGCCGCCGATGCGCCGGTGGAGCTGCATGTTCAGGTCGAGGCGAACACCGTGGGCTTTCTGGTACGCGACCATGGGCCGGGCATCGATGCACAGAACCTGCAGCATGTGACCCAGCGTTTCTGGCGCAATGGCCATAGCGAAGGCTGTGGCCTGGGCCTGGCGATCGTGCAGGCGATCGTGCAGCGCTGCGCCTGCTCGCTGACGTTCGACAGCCACGCCGACGGCTTGCGCGTGTTGCTGCAGATGCCGTTGCGTGCACATCAAATGTAACCCCGCCGGCCTCGTCAGGCGCCGGTCGCCCCCGTAAGGTGTGGACCGCACAGCACCAGGGAGCACTCATGGACGAACGGATTCGCATTGCCAGGGGCCGGCCGGCCGAGGCCGCCCTGATCGAGCGGCTGATGCAGCAGAGCATCGCCACCGCAGCCGACCAGGACCATCACGGCGACCTGCAGGTGATCGACGCCTGGTCGCGCAGCAAGCAGCGTGCGCAGATCACCGACTGGCTGGGCGACCCGGCCCTGTACCTGAACCTGGGGCGCTGGCAGGGTCGCCCGGTGGCTACCGCGCTGGCCTTGCGCAGCGGCGAGATCTGCCAGTGCTTCGTGCAGCGCGACCACACCGGGCGTGGCATCGGTCGGGCACTGGTGCTGGACCTGGAGCACGCCTTGCGCCGCTGGGGCTGTACCCATGCATCGCTGTACAGCACCGCCTCGGCCCAGGATTTTTTCGCACGCCTGGGTTATTCGCCCAGCGGTGATGCGCTGGGATTTCATGGCCTGCACCTGCAACTGATGCACAAAACCTTCTAGAAGACCGCCCCGCGCGCTAAATCCGCAGGGCGTTGGTGCGTCTTTCAAGCGAGTACACATCCCGACACAACGCTGGCCATCGGCGCGTGGCGGGACCATCCGCTTGCTTGCGAGGGTTACTTCCGATGTCAGTCGCTACCTGCCTTGCCCAGGCACAGCCGGCTTCTTCAGCCGACGAGCCTGGCGAAACGCTTTATCACTTCGAAGATTCGCCACTGCTGACGCGACAGAAGCAGCAGGAGTCCAATGCACGCAGTTACCCGCGGCGCATTCCGCTGGCGCTCAAGCGTGCCCAGGGGCTTTACGTCGAAGACGTCGAGGGCCGCCAGTTCATCGACTGCCTGGCCGGCGCCGGCACCCTGGCCCTGGGCCACAACCACCCGGTGGTGATCGAGGCGATCCAGCAGGTGCTGGCCGACGGCCTGCCGCTGCATACCCTGGACCTGACCACGCCGGTCAAGGACCAGTTCGTGCAGGACCTTTTCGGCCTGCTGCCACCGGCCTTCAGCGCCCAGGCCCGGATCCAGTTCTGTGGGCCGACCGGCACCGATGCGGTGGAGGCCGCGCTCAAGCTGGTACGCACTGCCACCGGGCGCAGCACGGTGCTGTCGTTCCAGGGCGGCTACCACGGCATGAGCCTGGGCGCGCTGAGCCTGATGGGCAGCCTGGGGCCGAAGAAACCGATGGGCGCGCTGCTGGGCAACGGCGTTCAGTTCCTGCCATACCCCTACGACTACCGCTGCCCGTTCGGGCTGGGCGGCGAGCAGGGCGTGCAGGTCAACCTGCGCTACCTGGAAAACCTGCTGAGCGACCCCGAAGGCGGCGTGCAGTTGCCGGCGGCGGTGATCGTCGAGGTGGTGCAGGGCGAGGGCGGCATGATCCCGGCCGACCTCGACTGGCTGCGCGGCGTGCGGCGCATCACCGAGCAGGCGGGCGTGGCGCTGATCGTCGACGAGATCCAGAGCGGCTTTGCCCGCACCGGCAGGATGTTCGCCTTCGAGCACGCCGGCATCGTGCCGGACGTGGTGGTGCTGTCCAAGGCCATCGGCGGCAGCCTGCCGCTGGCAGTGGTGGTGTACCGCGACTGGCTCGACACCTGGCTGCCGGGCGCCCACGCCGGTACCTTCCGTGGCAACCAGATGGCCATGGCTGCAGGCTCGGCGGTGATGCGTTATCTCAAGGAACACGACGTGGCTGCCCACGCCGAGGCCATGGGCGCACGGCTGTGCGAGCACCTGGCGGTGCTGCAGCGCGACTTCCCGCACCTGGGCGACATTCGCGGTCGCGGGCTGATGCTCGGCGTCGAGGTGGTGGACCCGCAAGGGGCCGCCGATGCGCTGGGGCATGCGCCGGGGTTCGGCAAGCTGGCCTCGCTGATCCAGAACGAATGCCTCAAGCGCGGGCTGATCATCGAACTGGGTGGGCGCAACGGTTGCGTGGTGCGCTTTCTGCCGCCGCTGATCATTACCGCCGCGCAGGTGGACGACGTGGCCGAGCGCTTCGCCCGCGCCTTGCCGGCGGCCCTGCAGCGTCTGTAAGGCGCGCGGGTGCGATCAGCCCTGGCCGCTGCGCAGGGCCTCGATGTAGCGCATCACCGCGGGCGCCTTCTCGAAACGCCGATGCAGCACGGTGAGGCACGAGGTGGGTTGGCTGTCGGCGATGCGCCGGTAGCTGACCTGCGGCAGGGTGATGTGTTGCAGCACCGACTCGGGCACCAGCGCCACGCCCTGGCCCAGTGAGACCAGGGTGATGACCGCCACCAGGCTACCCGGCTGCGGCCCCAGGCGCGGCACGAAACCGCCTTGGGCGGCGACGGCCAGGGTGCCGGAGATCTGCTCGGGCAAGATGAAGGTTTCGGTGGCCAGGCGTGCGGCCATGATCTGCGGCAGCTCGTTCAACCGCGAGCTGGCCGGCAGGGCCAGGACAAAGCCTTCTTCGTGCAGGTCCATCGCGACCAGTTCGTCGGGCAGGTCCATCGGCGTGCGCACGTAGGCGATATCCAGCACACCGTCACGCACCAGCGCGGGGGACTCGGCCATGGGTTGCTCGCGGATGTTCAGCACCACCCCCGGGTGCGACTGGCTGAAGCGCGTCACCTGCTGCTGGAGCAGCCCCGAAAAGGCCGCCGAGGCCACATACCCCAACTCGATACGCCCCACGTCACCGCGCCCGGCCCGTTGTGCGCCCAGCTGCGCGGCATCGAACTGGCGCACCGCCTGTTCGGCCTCGGGCAGCAGCGCCTCGCCGGCGGCGGTCAGGCACACCTCGCGCTGGCTGCGCTCGAACAGGCGCACACCCAGCTGCCTTTCCATGTCCTGGATCTGCCGGCTCAGGGTCGGCGGGGCGATGCCCAGTTGCTCGGCGGCGCGGGTGAAGTGGCCGAGGCGGGCGACGCTGAGAAAATAGCGGAAATGGCGGATTTCCATGGGGTCTCGTTAGCTGCAGGCTAATGACGCAGGCGATCCTGGCTAACAAGGCCAGGCCGTTGCGGCGGTAATGTGTAGTAACACTACAAGATGCGTGACGTGGCGGCAAAGCCGCTGCGCCGATGAGCATCCGGTGGCTACACCGGCCCTGTCGCGGCAGCCTGCTCGGGCACCGCGACACCGGCCCCAGATCGCCTTGCACGGGAGCCTTGCAATGTCCTCCGCCCGTTTCACCCTGTTCACGGCTTCGGCCGTGTGCGCCCTGATCATTCTCGACACCAATATCGTCGCCGTCAGCCTGCCGAGCATCGCCCGCGACCTGTCCGGCTCGTTCGCCGACATCGAATGGGTGGTCAGCGCCTACCTGCTGGCCTTCGCCGCACTGCTGCTGCCCGCCGGCAGCCTGGCCGACCGCTTCGGGCGCCGGCGCATGCTGCAACTGGGCCTGGGCCTGTTCGGCCTCGCCTCGCTGGCCTGCGGCGCGGCGCCCACCCTGGTGTTCCTCGACATCGCACGGGCCGCCAAGGGCGTGGGCGCGGCGTTGCTGCTGACCTCGGCACTGGCTGCCATCGGCCACCGCTTCCACGAGCCCGAGGCGCGCATGCGGGCCTGGGCGTTCTGGGGCGCGTGCATGGGCGCGACCATCACCTTCGCGCCGCTGCTGGGCGGGCTGATCGCCAGCACCCTGGGCTGGCGCTGGATCTTCTACATCAACCTGCCGCTGGTGGCGGTGCTGGCGGTGATGGTGCGGCGCAGTGTCGAGGAGTCCCGCGACAGCGCCGCCGCGCGGCTGGACCCGTTTGGCAGCCTGACCTTCGCCGGCAGCCTGGGCTACCTGATCTGGGCGCTGATCGATGCCAACCAGGTCGGCTGGGGCAGTGCCCAGACCCTTGGGCGCCTGGTGATCGCAGCGTTCCTGTTCGGCCTGTTCATTCTGGTGGAGCGCAACCAGGCGCGGCCGATGATCGACCTGCAACTGATGCGCAGCGCACGCTTCATCGGTGCATTGCTGGGCATGTTCGCCTACGCCGCCTGTGCCCAGGTGATGATGACCCTGCTGCCGCTGTACCTGCAGAACGGCCTGCAACTGTCGGCCTTGGCTGCCGGCGCGGGCATGCTGCCGTTTGCCCTGGCGATGCTGCTGACCCCGCGCCTGGGCATGCGCCTGTCGGCGCGGCTGAGCAGCGCCCAGGTGTTCGCCCTGGGCCTGCTGCTGGTGGGCGCGGGCAACCTGCTGTGCGGCGCGGCGGCCAGCTATGGCGGCTACCTGAGCTTCGCCCTGGCCAGCATCGTGCTGGGCGCCGGGGCCGGGCTGCTCAACGGTGACACGCAGAAGAACATCATGGCCTGCGTGCCGCGCGAGCGCACCGGCATGGCCTCGGGCCTGAGCACTACCACGCGCTTTGGTGCCATCGTGCTGGCCATCGGCATTCTGGGCGGCATCCTGGCGGCGCGCAGCGGGCAGTTGCTGCGCGAGGCGGTGGCAGGGGTGGCGCCTGGGCAACTGGACAAGGTCGGCGACATGGCCACCCGGGTTGCCGCCGGTGACCTGCCGGCAGCGCTGGCTATGGTCGACCCGGCACTGCGCGAAACCCTCGCGCCGCTGGCACAGCACGCCTTCATCGGCGGCTTCGAGACGGTGCTGCAAAGCGCCGGGGTGGCGGCGCTGGTGTTCGCCGTGGTGGTCGGTGTGCTGCTTGGCAGGCCGCTGCCGGTGCCGCAACCGCTGCCGGCGCGCTGATCGCGCGCACGCGGGCGTTCGGCGCAACTGAAAAGCCCCAGGCGTTGCGCACTGGGGCTTTGTTTTTACCGGCCTTCAGGCCTTCGCGGCGAGTGCCTTGATCACTTCATCGATACTGCCCTGCAGTTCGCTCACCGGATTTTCGCCGCCGCCCTCCAGCACCAGCAGGCGGCTGCCGGCCTTGGCGACTGCCGCAGCTACCGCCTCGCTCGGTTGGCGGTGGTCGAGCACCAGCGCCACGTCGTTGTCCTTGAGCAGGGCGGTCAGCTGTTGCAGTGCCTCGGGGGTCCACTGGTCTTCGGCGGGTACGCTGTAGGCCACCTGCTCCAGGTTCAGCCCGCCGATCAGGTAACCGAAGCGCTCCGACAGGCTTACCACGCTGAGGTTGTCGACTTCGCCCAGGCGCGCTTCGCTGTCGGCACTGAGCTTGAGCAACTGCTGCTTGAGCGTGGCCAGGTTGGCCTCGATTTTCGGCTTGGCGGCCGGCGCCAGGCGCACCAGGTCGGCGGCGGTCACGTCGGCCATGCGCCCCAGGTTGTTGCTCGACAGCCACGGCTGGCTGTTCAGGCCGTCCTTTGGCGCCCCCGGCTGCACCGCAATGCCGGGCAGGCTGCCATCCACCGGGCGTGCGGCATCCACTTCGACGATGCGGATATTGCTGCGCCGCGCCATCGGGTACAGCGGGTCGTCCGCCCATACCGAGCGCAGACCGATCACCGCATCGGCGTTCACGGCCAGCTTCTGCAGGGCCGGCGCCCCACGCCCGCTGAAGTAGGCGGTCTGGCGCGAGCCGGGCAGGTTGGCCGCGGCGGCGCGTTGCAGCTTCACCTCGCTGCCGTCGAGCAGCAATTGGCCAAGGCCGTAGGTGATGGGCAGGGACGCCAGTACCTGCACCGGGCGCGCGGCTTCGGCGGCCTGTGCGGCAACACTGAAGGCGCCGCTCAGGGCCAGTACCAGGGTCAGTTGGCGAAATGTCGGCTTCATCCGATGTTTCCTTTCAGGCTGGGCAGGGTGCCACGGGCGATGGCGGCCAGGGCGAAGGCCATGCCGGCGACCAGGATGATCGCGGCGCCCGAAGGCAACGGCAGGTCGAACACGATCGGCAGCAGGATGCCGCTCAGGGTGCTGAGGGTGGCGATCACCACCGAGGTCCAGAAAAACCCCTTGAGCGACTGGCTCAGCAGGCGGGCGGCAGCGGCCGGGATCACCAGCAGTGCGCCCACCAGGATCGCGCCGATGACCTTCACCGCGGCCACGGTGATCAGCGTCACCAGCACCACGAACAGGTAGTCCAGGGTCTTCACTGCCACCCCGCGCACTGCCGCCAGCTGCGGGTTGAAGCTGGCCAGCATGATGCGGTTGTACAGCGGCAGGCTCAGGCCCAGCACCAGCGCGCCGACGATGGCCAGCACCAGCAGGTCGTTGCCGTTGACCGTCAGCACCGAGCCGAACAGCACGTTCTCCAGGATGTGCACGTTGATCTTGCCCGCCAGTATCAGCAGCAGGCTTGCGCCCAGCGCCAGCGACACCGACAGGAACACCCCGATCAGGGTGTCCGGGGCCAGCCCGGTGCGGTTGCGCAGGTAGTTGAGCAGCACGCCGAACAGCAGGCAGTAGCCGAACAGGCTGCCGTAGGGGCCGGTATAGGGTTCGCCGAGCAGGATGCCGATGGCCACCCCGGTCAGGGCCGCGTGGCCCACCGCCTCGGAGAAGAACGCAAAGCGCTTGACCACCACCAGCGTGCCCAGCCCGCCCAGCACCGGCCCGATCAGCAGGCCGGCGAGCAGCGCGTTGACCACGAAGCCATAGGCCAGGGCTTCGGGCAGGTAGCCCGAGGACGCCAGGCCCTGGATCATCAGGCGAAATTCTTCATAGTTCATCAGGCGTGGCTCCCGGTCACCGCAGCGCTGCGCGGGTGGGTGGAAAACAGTTGCAGCAGCGCCTCCGGGCGCAGGGCCTGCTCGGGCGGCGCGTCGAAAAGGATGCGCCGGTTGAGGCCGGTGACGTGGTCGGCCAGGCGTTTCACCGCCTCCAGGTCGTGTTCGATCCACAGCACGGTGGTGCCGCTGGCGCGCCAGTCCAGCAGCAGTTGTTCGAAGATGCGGATGCCGGCTTCATCCAGCGCCGACATCGGTTCGTCCAGCACCAGCAGTTGCGGCGCCGGAATCAGCCCCTGGGCCAGCAGCACGCGCTGACGCTCGCCGCCGGAGAGGGCGCCCATGCGCCGCTTGCGCTTGTCCTGCATGCCCACGCGCTCCAGCGCCTGGTCGATGCTCGCCGCGTAGTGGCGCGACAGCCCCAGGAACGCCGGGCGGCGCTGGCACATGGCGGCCATGAAGTCGTCCACGGTCATCGGCAGGCCACGGTCGAATTCCAGGGCCTGCGGCACGTAGCCGATGCAACCGGGGGCGCCGGCCCAGTGCAGGTTCAGGCGGCCGTGGTGGGGCATCTGGCCGAGCAGGGTCTTGATCAGCGAACTCTTGCCGCCGCCGTTGGGCCCCACCAGCGCATGCACGCTGCCAGGGCGCACCTTGAAACTCACCTGGTCGAGGATGGTGGTGCGGCCCAGGGTCAGGCCAACGACGTCGAACTCCACGCCGGGGCCCTGGCTGGCAAGGGTGATCGGCTCGATGGCGCTCATGCCCCGGCCTCCTGGATCGCGCGCACCACGGTATCGAGGTTGCTGGTCATCTCCTTTTCGTATTTTTCGGCGCTGTAGTCGCCGTAAGAGATGTGCGACAGCGGGTACAGGCGCACGCCGGACTCACGCTGGATGGTGTCCACATAGGTGGACGGGAAGTCGAGCTCCGAGAAGATCACCTTCACGTCCAGGTCGCGCAGCTGGTTGATGGTCTTCTTCAGCTGGCTGGGGCTCGGTTCGATGCCATGGGCGGGCTCGACCACGGCGGTGACTTCCAGGCCGAATTCACGCAGCAGGTAGTCGTAGGCCGCGTGCACGGTGGCCACGCGCAGGTCGGCATTGGGCGCGCTGGTGAGCTTGGCCAGGGCCTCGGCACGCAGCTGGCGCAGGCGCTTGCCATAGGCGCGGGCATTGGCGGTGTAGGCCTTGGCGTTGGCCGGGTCGAGCTTGCCCAGCTCGCGGGCGATGTTGTTGACCTGGGCGATCGAGGCGCTGATCGACAGGAAGGTGTGCGGGTTGACCACCTTGCCCGCGCCGCGTGCGGCGATGCCGGTGGCCGCCAGCAGCGGCACGTTGGCGTTGGCCTCGATGGTGGCCACGCCAGGCTTTTCGCTGGCCTCGATCATGCGGTCGGCAAAATCGTCATGCCCCACGCCGTTGAGTACCACCACGTCCAGCGTGCCGATGCGCTTGATGTCCTCGGCGCGTGGCTCGTAGGCGTGCGGGTTGAAGCCTGCCGGAATCAGCGGTACCACCTCGGCCTTGTCGCCGACGATGTTGGCCACGTAGCTGTAGTAGGGGTGCAGGGTGATGCCGATACGCAGGCGCTTGGCCTCTTCGGCGTGCGCCAGGGGCGCCAGGCACAGGGCGAGCACGCCGGCCAGGATGCGTCGGCGGTTGACCAGAAACGATGAAATAGACATGGGCAGGCGGTCTTCTCTCAGGTGTATCCGTGGGTTCTGTGCCGATGCTGGCGAGTGACCCCGGCATCGAATTGCGCGACGACCTGTTGCCAGCCCGCAGCGCTCAAGGCGGCGTCGCTGAGGTCGTGGGGGGCGGTGAGGTCGGTGCTGCGGTTGAGCCAGATATCGGCCGGGCTGTCGGGCTGTGCGCCCAGGCGCATCAGAAACGAGCCGGCCACTTCGCTGGCCTGGCTGAGCCCCAGGTAGGCGCCGCCTTCGAGCAACTGCCAGGTGTGGCCGCCACGGCTCACGGCGCTGGCGTCGCGGGCGAACGGGGCGTAGCCCTCGGCATCCAGCTCGGCCGGGGTGGGCAGGCGCTGTTCTTCCTGCTGACGCAGCTGGATCTCCTCCAGGGTAACCCGCAGGTCGGCGTATACCCCTTGCTCGCCGGCCGTGAGGTCGCGGCGCGCATCGAACTGATGGGCCGCCACTTCGCTGGTTTCGGTGGTTTCGCCGCGCCAGCTGACCACCGCGCCGGCCACCAGCAGCACCAGGGCGCAGAACAGCAGCACGTACAGCGTTTCATGGCCGGCACCGGCCGGGCGGATGGTCTGGGTCGTGGTCGGGGTGCTCATGGTGCCTCGATGTCGGCCTGGTCGATTTCCACCACATGACCGGGGCCTGCGTCGAACAGCACGTAGAACTCGGCATCGGGGCGCTTGAAGGTGAGCTTGGAGTCTTCGCCCAGCTTGCCGGGCACCAGGATGCTTTCGTCGTAGCCGATCACGTCGAGGGTTACGCCGGGGGCGCCGCTGCCGTCGGAAAAGCCGCCGGTGCACTGGATCTGGCCGCCGTCGATCTGCTTGCATTCGCAGATCGGGTTGTGGGCCAGCGCCAGGTTGCTGAAGGTGGCGAGCGAAGTGAGCAGTGCCGCGCCACCCAGGCGACGCAGCAGGTCAGAAACAGGCATCATTTGCCTCCTTGTTTTTGAAGCCAGGCGACAGTGCTTGGCGAGGCCTTGCTGAGCGGGACCGAACCCTGGTGCATGCTGCCGTCCCAGCCTTCCATGGTCACCCACAGTTCGGCGTCGGGGCTGGTCTTGAGCGGCACCGGCACCGTGGCGCCCATGCGGTAAGGGGAACCGAAGAAGATCCCGCCGGCGGCGCGCAGGCTGCGCGGCTTGCCAATACGCAGGTAGGTGGCCTTGACCTGTGGGATACAGGCTTCGCACAGGCTGGCGTTGAAGCTCTTCATGTAGCCGGCTGCGCCATCCAGGCGCGGTGCCTCGTTGCGCAGCTCGGCCAGCTTCAGGCTCCAGGGACCGACCTGTATATCGCCGACCTCGCGTTCGCCCAGGCCCACGTCGCCGCGAAACAAGGCCACATCGGCGAAGTACTTGGGCATGAAACCCAGGGGTACCAGCAACAGCAGGACGTTGATGTGAAAGCGCCACTTCAGCCAGAACTGACGCAGGCGCGACGGCGGTTGTACAGCGGTTGCCGTGTTCATGCCTGGCTCTCCGAAGGGGTAGGGGTGGCAGCGGCGGCGCGCTTGGCGCGGGCGGGCTTTTCGCTGCGCTTGAGCGCAGCGGCGGTGGCGATGGCGGTGCGCTTGGTCCAGATCAGCAGGCCGCTGAGCACCATCATGCTCAGCAGCAGGCCGAACACGAACCAGATCAGCTTGATCCAGATGCCGCCGAAATCACCGGTATGCAACGGGCGCATCGACTCGGTGACGAATTCGAGCTTGCTGCGGTCGGACAGCAGCTCATGGGCCTCGACCACGCCACTGTAGGGGTTGACCGATGCCGTCTGGTACATCAGCGGGTACCAACTGCGCCCACCCACTTCGGTGTGGCTGTAGGCGTTGCTCGGCAGGCTGATGAAGCTCACGTCCAGCCCCGGGATCTTGTCGATGGCGATCTTTTCGATGGCATCCAGGCTCAGCACCGGGGCCGGTTGGCCGGCGGGCGCGGTGGGCACGTTCTCGCGGGCGATCACCGGCAGCACCTGGTTGCTGGAAATCGAGATCTGGTTGTCGAACAGAATCGCCTGGATCAGGAACCAGGTACCGGTGATCGAGATGACCGCGATGAACCAGATCGACCAGATCCCGCTCAGGCGGTGGAAGTCGCCCCAGAAAATCCGCGCACCGTGCTTCAGGCGCAGGGTCGGCTTGAGAAAGCCCTTCCAGAAGCGCTTGTACACCACCAGCCCGGTGACCAGCGAGGCCAGCATCGGCAGCCCCAGCAGCGACACCAGGTACCAGCCCCAGCTGTAGCCATTGGTGAACGGCACCAGCCACCAGCCGTGCAGGGCGCGGGTAAAGGCCTGGAAGTTGAACTGCGCCGCCTCGCCCTGGACCACCCCGGTGTACGGGTTGACGTAGAGCGTGGTGGAGCGCGAGTCGGGGTAGGTGACGCTGACGGTCAGGGCGAAATGCGATTCGTCCGGGCGCACGATGGTGCTGACATACACCCCCGGCTGCGCGGCCTCGACGGCGGCGCGCACCTGGTCGAAGCCCAGCATCGGCGGGTCGCCGTCGGGTTTGGAGGCGCGGACCTCGGGCTGCGCCAGCCAGACGATTTCCTGGCTGACCACGGCCAGCGTCCCGGTGAAGCAGACGATCAGCACGAAGAACCAGATCGGCAGGGCTAGCCAGCTGTGGACCAGAAACCAGAGTTTTGAACGTGACTTTTTCGACATTGGGCAGGCAACTTCGATTCGGAGTGTGGTGAGCATGAGGTTCCGGAGCACGGGGTGTCTGGGCTCAGGCTCGCTCGAAAGGGTGCAGTGGTAATTGTTAGGACGAATGAGAAGCAGAAATCCTGCACTAAAAAATGCAAGCAAATGTTTCCAAGGCTCCCGACCTGCCGCCGGGAGCCCTGTTGAACCCCGCTGGCGCTACTCGAACGTACGCCCGGCGCGCCAGTAGCCCATCAGGGTCAGGGCGTTGCGGTCCAGGCCCTGTTCGTTGATCAGAAAGCGCCGGATCTGCATCACCGCAGCCGATTCCCCGGCCACCCAGGCGTAGAAGCTCTGGTGGCTGGCGCTGGCACGCTCCCAGAGGATCTGCTGGTCGATGTCCACCTCCTCGAGGCGGGTGTCGGCGGGCGGGCGTCTGGCGGGCAGGGTGGCCAGCTGGGTCACGGCGTGCACCATGGCCTGGCCCTGGATGCGCTGTTGCTGGTCGCGTGGCAGCCAGTGCAAGGTGGTGCTGGCATTGCAGCGCAGGGCCAGGCAGTCCTGTTGCAGCGGCACCTCGACATAGGCTTCGACCTGGGGCTGGTCATCTTGCCCGGCGAGGGTTTCGAGAATGCCGGCAATGGCTGGCAAGGCGGTTTCATCGCCCACCAGCAGAATGTTGCGCACCCCGGCGGGCGGGTTCCATTCGTAGCCCCCGGGGTCGCCGGCGAAGGCCAGGTTGGGTGCCAGGATCTGCAGACGGTCGCCCGTGCGAGCGTGGGTGGCCCAGGCCGAGGCGGGGCCGTTGACCCCGTGCAGTACGAAATCGATATCCACCTCGGCCTGTTCGCGGCGCAGGGCACGGATGGTGTAGGTGCGCATGGGCGGGCGGCTGGCCTCGGCCAGGGCGCGGCGGGCTTCGTTCCAGTGCAGGTCGTTGGGCAGTTCGGGCGGGCTGCCGTCGGCGGCGGGGAAGAACAGCTTGACCCGTTGATCGGCAGCCAGGGTGTGCATCCGGGCCACGTCCGGGCCGGTGAACACCAGGCGGCTCAGCGACGGGCTCAGTTTGATGCGTTGCTTGAGGGTGACATCGAACAGGCGGTAGGCGCGCTCGGGCTGTGCGCCGGCCAGCTTGCGCAGGCCGCGCCCGACGGCGCGGGTCAGGGAGGAGGCGGTGGACATGGCATAGGCCTTTCTTGCAGCGGGTTCTCTTTGGAGACGAGGGAAGACGGGGGGAAATTAGGGGGCTGGCCACTCCAGCTCCGCAGGCCCCGGCACGTTGCAGGTGCCGTGTGCACGCTGTGCAGGCGCCAGCCTTGCTGGCCAACGCATGCGCCGGCGCTTTCACAGCCTAAATCACCCTGCACCTGCTTCGTTCTTGTGGATACGACTGGACCTTGTGGTCCCGCATCCTATCGACAAGGACGCATTGCATGAATGCCCAAGACTCGCTGAAACTCGCTCGCCGCTTTATTGAACTGCCAACCGAAAAGCGTCCGCTGTTCCTGGAAGCACTGCGCAAGGAGGGCGTCGATTTCTCGCAGTTCCCGATCCCGGCCAACGCCACCAGCAGCGAGCGCGACGGCCTGTCCTACGCGCAAGGGCGCATGTGGTTCCTGTGGCAGCTCGACCCGCAAGGCGCCGCCTACAACCTGCCCATGGCCGTGCGCCTCAAGGGTGAACTCGACAACCATGCCCTGCAACAGGCCTTCGATGCGCTGGTGGCTCGCCATGAAACCTTGCGCACGCTGTTCGAACAGGGCGACGGGCAGGTCCGTCAGCGCGTTCTGCCGCCCACACCGGTCACGATCGTCACCCATGACCTGAGCCATCTCGCACCCGCAGACCGCGAAACACAAGTCGGCGCACGGGTCGAGTCCGATGCCGGCAGCCCCTTCGACCTGGGCAACGGTCCGCTGCTGCGCGTGCAACTGCTCAGGCTCGACGCGTGCGAGCACGTGCTGCTGCTGACCCTGCACCACATCGTCGCCGACGGCTGGTCGCTGAACGTGCTGATCGACGAGTTCATCCGCCTTTACGACGCCGCCAGCAGTTCGGGCGAAGCGGCCCTGCCCGAGCTGCCGATCCAGTACCGCGACTACGCGCTGTGGCAACGCAGCTGGCTGGAGGCCGGCGAGCAGGAACGCCAGCTTGGCTACTGGCGCGAAAAGCTCGGTGACGACCATGCGCCGCTGGCGCTGCCGTTCGACCACTTGCGTCCGGCCATACCGACTCAGCGCGGGGCGCGGCATGTCTTCGAAGTGCAGCCGGCGCTGGCCGAGCAGTTGCGCAGCCTCGCCCGCGCCCAGGGCGCAACGCTGTTCATGGTGCTGCTGGGCGGCTTCAAGCTGCTGCTGCAACGCTACAGCGGCCAGCGCGCGATCCGCGTCGGGGTGCCGGTGGCCAACCGCAACCGCGCCGAGGTCGAGGGCCTGATCGGCTGTTTCATCAATACCCAGGTGCTGCACACCGATATCGACCCGCTGATCGACGTGGCCGAGCTGGTGCAGCGCATCAAGCACACCGCTGTCGGCGCCCAGGCGCATCAGGACCTGCCGTTCGAGCGCCTGGTCGAAGCGCTTGACCTGCCACGCAGCGCCAACCAGGGCGCGCTGTTCCAGGTGCTGTTCAACCACCAGGCCAACATCGCCGATGCCGCGCAGATCACCACCCGCTCGGGCCTGGCCCTGGAGAAGGTCGCGCTGGACAAGCACAGCGCGCGTTTCGACCTGGCGCTGGACACCTACGAAAGCGCCGGTCGCCTGCACGCCACCTTCACCTATGCGCTGGACCTGTTCGATGCGGCCACCATCGTCGCCATGGGCGAGCATTGGGTGCAATTGCTGCAAGGCCTGGTGGCGGACGCGTCGCGTGCCGTCGGTGAGCTGCCGCTGCTGGTCGCCGGTACCCCGCACATCGACACGCCGGCCGTCGCGCTGGACGACACCTGCATCCATCATCTGATCGAGCAGGCGGGCGCAGCCACTGCGCAGGGCATCGCGGCCATCAGCGCCGGTCGGCAGATCACCTATGCCACCCTGTGCCAGCGCAGCGACGCACTGGCTGCGGCGTTGCGCCAGGCCGGGGTGCAGGTGGACGAGCGGGTCGGCGTGGTTGCCGACCGCTCCATCGACATGCTGGTGGCCATCCTGGCTGTGCTCAAGGCAGGCGCCGCCTACCTGCCGCTGGAGCCCGAGCAGCCGCGCGAGCGGCTCGACTTCATGTTGGCTGACAGCAACGTGCGCGTGGTGCTGGCCGCTTCGACCTGGGCCGAAACATTGCCGGTGCAGGTACACCTGATGCACGCCGATGCCGTGTACCCCGACGCTGCCGCGCCGGTGGTGGCGGTCGCGCCGGACAACCTGGCCTATGTGATCTACACCTCCGGCACCACCGGCAGGCCCAAGGGTGTCGGCATCAGCCATGGCGCGCTGGTCAACTACGTGCGCGGGGTCGGTCGACGCCTGCCGATGCAGGCCATCCGGAGCCTGGCGATGGTCACCACGCCTGCCGCCGACCTGGGCCACACCGTGCTGTTCGGTGCACTGTGCAGCGGCAAGACCCTGCACCTGCTGGACAAGCAGACGGTGCTGGATGCCGACGCTTTCGCCCGCTACCTGCACGAGCACGCGGTGGATGCGCTGAAGATCGTGCCTTCGCACCTGGAGGCCATGCTGCCTGCAGGTGCAGCAGCGTTGCCCCGCCAGTGCCTGATCCTCGGCGGCGAAGCCTGCACGCCTGCTCTGCTGCAACGCATCGCGGGGCTGGCCCCGACGCTTGCGGTGATCAACCATTACGGCCCCACCGAAACCACCGTGGGTGTGCTGACCCATGCAATGGATGGCCAGCCGGTGTTGGGCACGCCGCTGGACAACCTTCGCGTGAAGGTGCTCGATGCCTGCCTGCAGCCGGTGCCAGGCGCGGCGCGAGGCGAGCTGTACATCGCCGGGGCCGGGCTGGCCCGGGGTTACCTGGGGCGTGCCGGGCTGACCGCCGAACGCTTTGTGCCCGACCCGGATGACGCTGCCGGCGGGCGCCTGTACCGCACCGGCGACTGGGTGCGTCGCAACGGCCTGGGGCAACTGCTGTTCGCCGGGCGTATGGACGGCCAGGTCAAGATTCGCGGTTATCGTGTGGAACTGGCAGAAATCGAGAGTCGCGTGCGCGAGTTGCCCGGCATTCGTGCCGCCGTGGTGCGTGTGGTGGGCGAGGGCCAGGCGCAGCAACTGGCCGCTTACCTGGTGCCGGTTGACGCGCCACACGGCGATGCCGCGCAGCAGGCCCTGCTCGATGCCAGCCGCACCGCGCTCAAGCAGGCCCTGCCCGAACACATGGTGCCCACCCACCTGTCGTTGCTCGAACGCCTGCCGGTGACCGCCAACGGCAAGCTCGACCTCAAGGCCCTGCCGCAGCCGGCAGCGGCACAGACCACCTACCGTGCGCCGCAGACACCATTGCAGGCAGTGGTGGCACAGATCTGGGCCGAAGTACTGCACGTGGATCAGGTGGGCCTGGACGACAACTTCTTCGCCCTGGGCGGACACTCGCTGCTGGCCACCCAGGTGGTCTCGCGGGTGCGCAAGCAACTGGGCCTGGATATCCCGCTGCGCGCGCTGTTCGACAGCGCCGATCTGCTGGCCTTCACCGACGTGGCGCAAGCCCTGGCGCCGGTAACGCAAGCCGACTTCGAGGTACTGGACCGCAGCGCGCCGCTTGCGGTTTCGCATGCCCAGTACCGCCAGTGGCTGTTCTGGAAGCTGCACCCGCACAGCGCGGCCTACAACACGCCGCTGGCTGTGCGTCTGCGCGGCGCGCTGGACCTGTCGGCCCTGCAGTCGGCCTTCGATGCGCTGGTGGGCCGCCACGAGTCGCTGCGCAGCGTGTTCGACGAGCGCGACGGCATGCCGTGGCAGCGCGTGTTGCCGCCTGCGCCGCTGGCCATCGCGATTCACGACCTCAGCGCCGAGCCTGTACAGGCACTGATGCAGCGCCTGGACGAAGAGGCCGCCACCCCGTTCGACCTGGCGCACGGCCCGCTGCTGCGCGTCAGCCTGTTCAAGTGCGCCGGTGACGAGCATGTGCTGGGCCTGATGCTGCACCACATCGTCTCCGACGGCTGGTCGATGGGGGTGATGATGCGCGAGCTGGCGAACGCCTACAACGCCCGTGTGCGCGGCGAGCCGCTGCACCTGGAGGCGCTGCCGGTGCAGTACGCCGACTACGCCGCCTGGCAGCGCAAGCGTCTGGCCGAGGGGCTGCAACAGGCCCAGCTCGACTACTGGAAGGCCCAGCTCGAAGACGACTTCGCGCTGCTCGAACTGCCGGCCGACCGCAGCCGACCCAAGGAGCAGAGCCATCAGGGCGGGCGTATCGACATCCGCCTGCCGGACACGCTGGCCAGCGGCCTGCGCGAACTGGCGGTGCAGCACAACGCCACGCTGTTCCACGTATTGCTGGCGGCGTTTGCCATCGTGCTGTCACGCTACAGCGGCAAGCCCAAGGTCAACATCGGTATCCCGGTCACCAACCGCAATCGCCTGGAGCTCGAAGGGCTGATCGGCTTCTTCGTCAACACCCTGGTGGCGCGGGTGGGCATCGACCCGGCGCTGACCTTCAGCCAGTTGCTGGAGGCCGTCAAGGACACCGCCTTGCAGGCCCAGGCCAACAAGGACGTACCGTTCGACGCACTGGTCGATGAACTCAAGCCCGAGCGCGGGCTGGGTTACAACCCGCTGTTCCAGGTGATGTACAACCACCTGCGCGACGTTGGCGGCCAGGTCTCGGCCGACAGCCTGCACGGCCTGCACGTCGAGGAAATCGACCTGGTCGAGCAGACCGCGCATTTCGATATCTCGCTCAACACCTTCGAGCGCGCCAGCGGGCTGGTGGCCACCTTCAACTATTGCACCGACCTGTTCGACGCCGCGCGCATCCAGCGCATGGCCGCGCACTGGCAGAACCTGCTCGAAGGCATCTGCCAGGCCCCGCGTCAGCGCCTGGCGCAACTGAGCCTGCTGGGCGCCGACGAGCGCCGGCAGATCCTCGGCCAGTGGCAGCCCGGCCAGCAGTCGAGCCAGCGCCAGGTTCACCAGTTGATCGCAGACCACGCGACACTGACGCCGAACGCGGTGGCGGTGCTCTGCGAAGGACGCCAGTTGACCTACGCGCAACTGCACGCCCAGTCCAATCGCCTGGCCCATCACCTGATCGAACTGGGCGTAGGCCCCGAGGTGCGCGTGGCCGTGGCGTTGCGCCGCTCGGTCGACACCGTGGTGGCCCTGCTGGCGGTGCTCAAGGCCGGGGGGGCTTACGTGCCGCTGGACGTGGCCTACCCGCAGGACCGTCTGCACTACATGATCGAGGACTGCAAGGCTGCACTGGTGCTGACCCAGCACGACGTGCTCGACCAGCTGGCGCTGCCCGGCGCGATGGCGACCTTGCTGGTGGACCAGCCCCAGGCCTGGCAGGAGCGGGCCGACACCACGCCGCAGGTGGCGCTGAACGAAGGCAACCTGGCCTACGTGATCTACACCTCCGGTTCCACCGGCCAGCCCAAGGGCGTGGCGGTGGCGCATGGCCCGCTGGTGGCGCACGTGCTGGCCATCGGCGAGCGCTATGAAATGACCCCGCGCGACTGCGAGCTGCAGTTCATGTCGCTGGCCTTCGACGGTGCCCACGAGCGTTGGCTGACCGCCCTGAGCCACGGCGCCCGCCTGCTGCTGCGCGGCGACGAGCTGTGGTCGCCGGAGCAGGCCTGCCAGGTGATGCGCGAGCAGGGCGTGACTGTCACTGCGCTGCCGCCGGTATACCTGCAGCAGGTGGCTGAGCATGTCGAACAGGCCGGCAACCCGCCGGCCGTGCGCATCTACTGCTTTGGCGGCGATGCCGTGCCGCAGGCGAGCTATGCACTGGCCTGGCGTGTGTTGCGCCCGCAGTACATCGTCAACGGCTACGGCCCGACCGAAACAGTGGTCACGCCGCTGCTGTGGAAGGCCCGTGAAGGCGATACCTGTGGCGCCGCCTACGCGCCCATCGGCAGCCTGGTGGGGCGCCGCACGGCCTATGTGCTGGACGCCGAGCTGAACCTTCTGCCCAACGGGCTTGCCGGTGAGCTGTACCTGGGCGGGCAGGGCGTGGCACGCGGTTACCTGGACCGCCCCGGCCTGACCGCCGAACGCTTCGTACCCGACCCGTTCGCCGCCGACGGCACGCGCGTGTACCGCAGCGGCGACCTCACGCGGGTGCGCGCCGACGGCCTGGTCGACTACCTGGGGCGCATCGACTATCAGGTCAAGATTCGCGGCTTTCGTATCGAGCTGGGCGAGATCGAGGCCCGTCTGCAGGGGCACCCGCAGGTGCGCGAAGCGGTGGTCGTCGACATCCCCGGCCCCAGCGGCAAACAGCTGGCCGGCTACCTGGTGCCCGTGGCCGCGCTGGATGCGCAGCAGCACACCGAGCTGCGCAACACCTTGCGTGAACACCTCAAAGCAGTGCTGCCGGACTACATGGTGCCGGCGCACCTGATCGTGCTCGACGCCTTGCCGCTGACCCCAAACGGCAAGCTCGACCGCAAGGCGCTGCCCAAACCGGACGCCAGCCTGCTGCAACAGGCCTACGTGGCGCCGCAGAGCGACCTGGAACATCAGCTCGCCGCCCTCTGGGCGGGCGTGCTCAAGGTCGAGCAGGTGGGCGTTACCGACAACTTCTTCGAACTGGGCGGCGATTCGATCATCTCCATCCAGCTGGTCAGCCGCGCGCGCCAGGCCGGCATCCATTTCAGCCCCAAGGAGCTGTTCCAGCATCAGACCGTGCAGGGCCTGGCGACGGTGGCGCGCCAGGGCGAGCAGGCCCGCCAGATCGACCAGGGCGCTGCCAGCGGCCAGGCGCTGCTGCTGCCGGTGCACCAGTATTTCTTCGGCGCGCAGATGCCCGAACAGCACCACTGGAACCAGGCTGTGCTGCTCAAGCCCGGCCAGACATTGCAGGCGCAGACACTGGAGCAGGCGTTGCAGGCGCTGACCACCCAGCACGATGCGCTGCGCCTGAACTACAGCCTCCAGGCCGACGGCCAATGGGCCGCGCACTACGGTGCCGTGGCCCAGCAACAGACCATCGTGTGGGCAGCTGCGGCAGAACACGCCGAGGCGTTGCAGGCGCTGTGCGAAAAGGCCCAGCGCAGCCTGAACCTCGAACGCGGTGAACTGCTGCGTGCGGTACTGGCGACCCTGCCCGATGGCAGTCAGCGCCTGTTGCTGGCGATCCACCACCTGGTGGTCGATGGCGTGTCGTGGCGCATTCTGCTGGAGGACCTGCAAACGGCCTACACGCAACTGGCTGCCGGACAGGCCGTGACCCTGCCGGCCAAGACCAGCTCGACCCAGGCCTGGGCGCAACGTTTGCAAACCCATGCCGCCACCCTGCAACCGCAACTGGCGTACTGGACCGCCGAGCTGGCGGGCGTCAGCGCCGAACTGCCGTGCGACCATCCGCAGGGTTCGCTGCACGGCGTGCATCTGGCCACGGTCCACACCGTGCTCGACGCGGCCACTACCCGCCAGTTGCTGCAACAGGCCCCGGCCGCCTACCGCACCCAGGTCAACGACCTGCTGCTGACCGCCCTGGCGCGGGTGATCGCACGCTGGACCGAGCGTGATGAGGTACTGATCCAGCTCGAAGGGCATGGTCGCGAAGACCTGTTCGATGACGTGGACCTGACCCGCACAGTGGGCTGGTTCACCAGCATGTTCCCGGTCAAGCTGAGCCCCACCGACAGCCTCGATGGCTCGATCAAGCGCATCAAGGAACAGTTGCGTGCGGTGCCGGACAAAGGCATCGGCTTCGGTGCGCTGCGCTACCTGGGTGACGCGCAGGCCCGCGAAGCACTGGCCGCGCTGCCGGTGCCGCGCATCACCTTCAACTACCTGGGCCAGTTCGATGGCAGCTTTGCCGAAGACGGCCAGGACGCCTTCTTCACCCCGGCCAGCGAGCACGCCGGGGCCAACCAGAGCCCCGAGGCGCCGCTGGGCAACTGGCTGGCGATCAATGGCCAGGTGTATGGCGGCGAATTGAAACTGGGCTGGAGCTTCAGCCGCCGCATGTTCGACGAACCGACCATCCAGGCCCTGGCCCAGGCCTATGCCGAAGAGCTCAAGGCGCTCATCGCGCATTGCGTCCGGCCAGACAGCTTCGGCCTCACCCCATCGGACTTCCCGATTGCCGGCCTGACCCAGGCGCGCCTGGACGGCCTGCCGGTGGCGCCTCGCGACATCGAGGACATCTACCCGCTGTCGCCGATGCAGCAGGGCATGCTGCTGCACACCCTGATGGACCCGCACTCGGGCATCTACTTCATGCAGGCGCGCAAGAGCATCCGCAGCCCCATCGACTTCGAGCGCTTCACCGCGGCCTGGCGTGCGGTGGCGCAGCGTCACGAACCGCTGCGCACCTCGTTCAGCCTCGACCGTGAAGGCCAGATGCTGCAGATCGTGCACCGCCAGGCGCAGTTGAGCGTGAGCTTCCTGGACTGGAGCGAGCAGACGCCTGAGCAGCAGGAGGTGTCGTTGCAGGCGCTGCTGCGCGATGAGCGCGACCAGGGCTTCAGGCTGCTGGAGCAGCCGCCGATCTGGGTGCGTCTGATCCGCCGTGAAACCGACCATTACTGGTTCATCCTCAGCAACCACCACATCCTGCTGGATGCCTGGTGCCACTCGCAGTTGTTCGAAGATTTCTTCACCTTCTACAACGGTCAGACCCTGCCGGCCGCCGAGCGCTTCGGCAGCTTCATCGGCTGGTTGCAGCAACAGGACGAGCAGGCCGCGCTGGCAATGTGGCGCGAAGAGCTGCAGGACTTCAGCGAAGTCACCGCGCTGCCGTTCGACCGCAAGAAGGGCGATGGCGAGTCGGCCGGCATCGGCGACAACTACGTGTACCTGGCCCCCGAGCAGGGGCGCCTGCTGCATGAACTGGCCCAGCGCAATCAGATCACCGTCAACACCTTCGCCCAGGCTGCCTGGTCGCTGGTGCTGCACCGCTACAGCGGCCTGCACGACGTGCTGTTCGGGGTGACGGTGGCGGGCCGCCCGGTCAATCGCCCGGAGATGCAGAGCACCGTGGGGCTGTTCATCAACAGCATTGCGCTGCGCGTGGACATTCCGCAGGCCGGTGACGACCTGAGCGTGAAGGCCTGGCTGCAGCGCCTGTTCGAGAAGAACTTCACCCTGCGTGAATACGAGTACCTGCCGCTGGTGCAGATCCAGGCGTGCAGTGCGGTAGAAGCGGGGCACCCGATCTTCGACAGCCTGCTGGTGTATGAAAACGCGCCGATGGAAAGCAAGGTGCTGAGCAATGCGCAGCAGCTCAACGTGGCCGGTTCCACGTCGCGAACCCACACCAATTACCCGCTGACAGTGGTGATCTACCCCGGCGACGAGCTGGGCCTGCACCTGTCCTACGACCAGAGCTACTTCGACGAGCCCACCATTGCCGCGCTGCTGGAAGACTTCCGTCGCCTGCTGCTGGCCTTGGCCGAGGGCTTTCATGGTCGCTTCGACGAACTGGCCCTGGTGGGCGCGCCGGAACTGGCCAAGGTGCATGAACAGCCCGAGGCCCTGGCCGAATACCCGTTGGAGGCCGGGTATGTGAACCTGTTCGAGGCGCAACTGGCGGCCCACCCCGAGCAGGTGGTGGCGCGCTGCGAAGCGCAGGCATGGACCTACCGCGAGCTGGACGCGCACGCCAGCCGGGTGGCGCAGGCACTGATGGCCGCCGGGGCCAAGCCGGACCAGCCGGTGGCGATGCTCAGCGAGCGTAATCTGGAGCTGCTGGGCATGGCCGTGGGGGTGTTCAAGGCCGGCTGCGCCTACCTGGCGCTGGACCCGCAACTGCCCGACCAGCGCCTGGCCGAGGTGCTGGCCCTGGCCGGTGCGCCGGTACTGCTGGCCAGCAGCGACTTCGCGGCCCGTGCCCAGGGCCTGCTGGCCCTGCTGCCCGAGGCTCGCCGAGCGACGCTGCTGATCGACGATGCACTGCCGCCGGTGGACGTGCCGATCGATTACCCCGGTCGCCATACGGGCGGGCGGGCGCTGGCCTACCTGATCTACACCTCCGGCTCCACCGGCACGCCCAAAGGGGTACAGGTGGAGCAGCGCGGCATGCTCAACAACCAGTTGAGCAAGGTGCCTTACCTGCAACTGGACGACGCGGACGTGATCGCCCAGACCGCCTCGCAGAGCTTCGACATTTCGGTCTGGCAACTGCTGGCCGCGCCGTTGTTCGGCGCGCAGGTGGATATCGTGCCCAACCGCATTGCGCATGACCCGCGGGCGTTGCTCAGCTACGTTCGCGAGCGCGGCATCACCCTGCTCGAGAGCGTGCCGTCGCTGTTGCAGGTGATGCTCGACGAACTTGAACAACTGGGCAGCCCCGGCCAGGAACTGGGTCGGCTGCGCTGGCTGCTGACCACCGGCGAGGCGCTGGCGCCGGAGCTGGCGCGGCGCTGGGTGCAGCGTTATCCCGAGGTGGGCCTGGTGAACGCCTATGGCCCGGCCGAGTGTTCCGACGACGTGGCGCTGTTCAACGTCCTGCCGGCCTCGACCAAGGGGATTCGCCTGCCGATCGGCGTGGCCACCGACAACAACCGCCTGTACCTGCTCAACGGCAACCTCGACCCGGTGCCCAACGGCGCCATCAGCGAGCTGTTCGTGGCCGGCATCGGTGTTGGGCGCGGTTATCTGGGCGATGCCAGGCGTACCGCGGCGACCTTCCTGCCCGATCCGTTCGACACCAGTGTGCAGGGTGGCGGGCGCCTGTACCGCAGCGGCGACCTGGCGCGCCACGGTGCCGACGGGGTACTCGAATACGTCGGGCGTACCGACCATCAGGTCAAGATTCGCGGGTTCCGTATCGAGCTGGGCGAGATCGAGATCGCGCTGCAGGCGCATGCCGCCGTGCGCGAGGCAGTGGTGCTCGCTGTGCAGGGCCTGGGCGGCAAGCAGCTGGCGGCCTACGTGGTGGCCAGCGGGGCAGGGCAGGCCGAGTTGCGCGGGGCGCTGCGCGACCACCTCAAGGCGATGCTGCCCGAGTACATGGTGCCGTCGTACTTCGTGTTCCTCGACACGTTGCCGCTCAACCCCAACGGCAAGCTGGACCGCAAGGCCCTGCCGGCGCCCGACATCAGCCAGTTGCACCATCGCTTCGTGGCGCCGCGTACCGAGCTCGAACAGCAGGTGGCGGCGATCTGGGCGCAGGTGCTCAAGGTCGAGCAGGTGGGCCTTGACGACAGCTTCTTCGAACTGGGCGGGCACTCGCTGCTGGCGACCCAGGTGAACGTGCGCCTCCACGATGTGCTGGGCATCGAGGTGGGCCTCAAGGAGCTGTTCGAATACCCCGTGCTGGGCGAGTTCGTGCGCAACATCGAAGAAAAATCCGCGGCAATCGACCCGCTTCAGGCGCAATTGGCTAAATCGCTGGAGGCACTCAAACGTCTAACTACGGAGGAACTTGATGAGCTGATTTCTTAAGGGGTATTTCAATGCAGGCGTTGCTCGATTCCGTAAAATCGCTGTCTCCCAAAGAGCGAAAGGCTCTGGCCACTCTGCTCAAGCGTCAAGGGGTGAATCTTTACGGCGTCGCACCCATTTCCCCGCGTGACCCGCAGGAACCCCTGGCCCTGTCGTATGCCCAGCAGCGCCAGTGGTTCCTGTGGCAGCTGGAGCCCCAGGGCACCGCGTACAACGTACCGATGGCCCTGCGGCTCACCGGCGAGCTGGACATCGAGGCCTTGCGCGCCAGCTTCCAGGCGCTGATCGAGCGCCATGAAGTCCTGCGCACCACCTTCCACCATGACGGTGAACAGGCGGTGCAACGTATCCAGCCCGCCGCGCCCTTCGACCTGCCTGTGCAGGTACTGGAGGACGAGGCGGGCGTGGGCCTGGAACACGCGCTCAAGCACCAGGTGGACCGCGAAACGCAGCAGCCCTTCGACCTCGAGGCCGGGCCCCTGCTGCGCGTCAAGCTGCTGCGCCTGGCACCACGCGAGCACGCGCTGGTGCTGACGCTGCACCATATCGTTTCCGATGGCTGGTCGATGCCGATCATCGTCGATGAACTGATCCAGGGGTATGAAGCCTTGCGCAGCGGCCAGGCCGTGCAACTGCCGGCCTTGCCGATCCAGTACGCCGACTACGCGCTCTGGCAACGCCAGTGGATGGAGGCCGGCGAGCAGGAGCGCCAGCTGGCGTACTGGCAGGCCAGGCTGGGCGGCGACCAGCCGGTGCTGGAACTGCCCACCGACCACCCGCGCCCGGCGGTGCAAAGCCATGCCGGCGCCAACCTGGGCCTGGAGTTGAGCGCCGAGTTGGCGCAGCGCCTCAAGGCACTGGCCCAGCAACAGGGCGTGACCCTGTTCATGCTGCTGCTGGCGAGCTTCCAGACCTTGCTGCACCGGTATTGCGGCCAGCCGGATATCCGGGTCGGCGTGCCGATTGCCAACCGCAACCGCGCCGAAACCGAACACCTGATCGGCTTTTTCGTCAACACCCAGGTGCTCAAGGCCGACTTCACGCTGCACACCCCCTTCACCGCGCTGTTGCAGCAGGTCAAGCAGGCGGCGCTGGATGCCCAGGCGCATCAGGACCTGCCTTTCGAACAACTGGTCGATGCGCTGGAATCCGAGCGCAGCCTGAGCCACAGCCCGCTGTTCCAGGTGATGTTCAACCACCAGGCCGATGCCGGCCCGCCGGCGCGCACGCTGGCCGAGCTGACGGTGCAGGTGCTGGCGTGGGACAAGACCACCGCCCAGTTCGACCTGGCGCTGAACACCATCGAGCACGCAGAAGGCATCGCGGCATCGCTCACCTACGCCACCGACCTGTTCGAGCCTGGCACCATCCAGCGCCTGCTCGGGCACTGGCACAACCTGCTGCAAGGGATTGTCGAACAGCCGCAACGCACGATTGCCGAGCTGCCGCTGCTGGATGCGCAACAGCGCCAGCAACTGCTGGGTGACTGGAATCGCACCGAGGCGCACTACCCGGCCGAGGCCTGCGTGCACACGCTGTTCGAGGCGCAGGTAGCCCGCACGCCGCAGGCCGTTGCACTGGTGCACGGCGAGCAGGAGCTGACCTATCAGCAGCTCAACAGGCGTGCCAACCAGCTGGCGCACCGACTGCGCGAGCTAGGGGTCGGGCCGGACGTCAGGGTGGCGGTGGCGCTCGAACGCACCCCGGACCTGGTGGTGGCGCTGCTGGGCATTCTGAAGGCCGGCGGCGCCTATGTGCCGCTGGACCCGGAGTACCCGCAGGAGCGCCTGGCCTACATGATGCGCGACAGCCAGGCACTGCTGTTGCTGTCGCAGTCGACGTTGCTGGCGCGCCTGCCCGAGGCAATGGGCGCGCGCACCCTGTTGCTCGACCAGGTGCAGTTGGACGCCTGTGGCGCGGACAACCCGCTGAACCACACGCACGCCAGCAACCTGGCGTACAGCATCTACACCTCGGGCTCCACCGGCCTGCCCAAGGGCGTGCTGATCGAGCACCGCAACACCGTGGCGCTGATCGAATGGGCGCGCACCGTCTACAGCACCGATGACCTGCAGGGCGTACTGGCCTCGACCTCGATCTGCTTCGACCTGTCGGTGTGGGAGATCTTCGTCACCCTGGCCTGCGGTGGCTATGCGGTTCTGGCCGACAACGCGCTGGAGCTGCCGACCCTGGCGGCACGTTCGCGGGTGCGCCTGGTCAATACCGTGCCTTCGGCGATCAAGGCGCTGCGCGATGCCGGGCAATTGCCCGATAGCGTGCGCGTGGTCAACCTGGCCGGCGAGGCGCTCAAGCAGTCGCTGGTCGACCAGCTCTACCAGGCCGGTCATATCGAGCGGGTCTACGACCTGTACGGGCCTTCCGAAGACACCACCTATTCCACCTACACCGCGCGCACGCTGCATGGGCGCGCCACTATCGGCCGGCCCATCAGCAACAGCCGGGTCTACCTGCTGGACGCCGCCGCTGCGCCGGTGCCGGTGGGCGCGGCCGGTGAGCTGTACCTGGCCGGTGCCGGCCTGGCGCGAGGCTACGCCGGGCGCGCGGCGCTGACCGCAGAAAAGTTTTTGCCCGACCCATTCGACACCAGCGCGCAAGGGGGCGGGCGCCTGTACCGCACCGGCGACCTGGCGCGCTACCGCGACAACGGCTTGATCGAGTACGCCGGGCGTATCGACCATCAGGTGAAGATCCGCGGCTTCCGTATCGAGCTGGGCGAGATCGAGGCCCGGCTGCAGGCCCACCCGGCCATTGGCGAAGCGGTGGTGATCGACGTGGCCGCTGCCAGCGGCCGCCAACTGGTGGCCTACCTGGTGCCGGCCAGCCCGACGGCACAGGCGCCCGACACGCACAGCCGCCTGCGCAACGACCTGCGCGAGCACCTGCGTCGCGCCCTGCCGGACTACATGGTGCCGGCGCACCTGATGTTCCTCGACGCCTTGCCGCTCACGCCCAATGGCAAGCTCAACCGCAAGGCGCTGCCAGCGCCGGAGGCCAGCCAGCTGCAACAGTCCTTCGTGGCCCCGCAGAGCGAGATGGAGCAGCGTATCGCGGCGATCTGGGCGGGCGTACTCAAGGTCGACCAGGTGGGCCTGACCGACAACTTTTTCGAGCTGGGTGGCGACTCGATCATCTCGATCCAGGTGGTCAGCCGAGCGCGCCAGGCCGGCATTCATTTCACCCCCAAGCAACTGTTCCAGCACCAGACCGTGCAAGGGCTGGCGTCGGTGGCGCGGCGGGGCGAGCCGGCGCGGCAGATCGACCAGGGCCCGGTAAGCGGCCCGGCATTGCTGTTGCCGATCCATCAGCACTTCTTCGACGCGGCGATACCGCAGCAGCACCACTGGAACCAGGCCCTGCTGCTCACCCCGGGGCGGGCCTTGAATGCGTCCACCCTGGGCCGGGCGCTGGAAGCGCTTGTCGCGCATCACGACGCCTTGCGCCTGCACTATGCACGCCAGGCCGATGGCAGCTGGGCGGCGCAGCACGGCGCGGTGCAGGTGCAGCCCGAGCGGTTGTGGCTGGCCGAGGTGGCGACTGCCGATGAGCTGCAGGCACTGTGCGAAAAAGCCCAGCGCAGCCTGAACCTCGAACGCGGCGAGCTGCTGCGCGCGGTGCTGGCCACGCTGGCCGATGGCAGCCAGCGCCTGCTGGTGGCGATCCACCACCTGGTGGTGGATGGCGTGTCGTGGCGCATCCTGCTCGAAGACTTGCAAACCGCCTGCACGCAACTGGACGCCGGGCAGGCCGTGAACCTGCCGGCCAAGACCAGCTCGACCCAGGCCTGGGCGCAGCGCCTGCAGGCGCACTCCGGTGACCTGCAAGCGCAGTTGAGCTACTGGACCGGCGAACTGGCCGGCACCTGTGCCGAGCTGCCGTGCGACAACCCGCAGGGGTCGCTGCAAAGCCTGCATGGCACGCAGGTCAATACCCGCCTGGACCCGGCCAGCACCCGTCAATTGCTGCAACAGGCCCCGGCGGCCTACCGTACCCAGGTCAACGACCTGCTGCTGACCGCGCTGGCACGGGTGATCGCACGCTGGACCGGGCGCGATGACGTATTGATCCAGCTGGAAGGGCATGGCCGCGAAGACCTGTTCGATGACATCGACCTGACCCGCACGGTGGGCTGGTTCACCAGCCTGTTCCCGGTGAAGCTCAGCCCCAGCGACAGCCTCGACGGCTCGATCAAGCGCATCAAGGAGCAGTTGCGCGCGGTACCGGACAAGGGCCTCGGTTTTGGCGCGCTGCGTTACCTGGGCGACGCACAGGCCCGCGACGCGCTGGCCGCGCTGCCGGTGCCGCGCATCACCTTCAACTACCTGGGCCAGGTCGATGGCAGCTTTGCCGGGCAGGCGGGCGAGGCGGCCTTTCTTGCCCCGGCCGGCGAACACCCGGGGGCCAGCCAGAGTGTCGAGGCGCCGCTGGGCAACTGGCTGTCCATCGACGGCCAGGTGTATGGCGGCGAGCTGACCCTGGGCTGGCGCTTCAGCCAGGACATGTTCAGCCCCGGCACCATCCAGGCCCTGGCAGATGCCTACGCCCGTGAACTCACGGCGCTGGTGGCACACTGCACGCAGGCGGGCAGCGCCGGCGCGACGCCGTCGGACTTCCCGTTGGCGGGCCTGAGCCAGGCGCAACTGGACAGCCTGCCGATCCCGCTGGCGGCCATCGACGACATCTACCCGTTGTCGCCGATGCAGCAGGGCATGCTGTTCCACACCCTGTACGAGCAGGGCGAAGGCCACTACATCAATCAGATGCGCGTGGACGTGCATGGGCTGGAGGTCGAACGTTTCGAGCAGGCCTGGCGCGATGCGCTGGCCCGCCACGAAGTGCTGCGCGCCAGTTTCGTCACCGCCTTCGAGCAACCGTTGCAGGTGATTCGCAAGCACGTCGAACTGCCCTTCGTGACGCTCGACTGGCGTGCCCGGCCGGCGCTGCAACACAGCCTGGACCATTGGGCCGAGGCCGACCGTCAGCGCGGCTTCGACCTGCAGCAGGCCCCGTTGCTGCGCCTGGCGGTGATCCGCACTGCCGAGCAACGTCACCACCTGATCTACACCAGCCACCACATCCTGATGGACGGCTGGAGCAACTCGCAGCTGCTGGGCGAGGTGTTGCAGCGCTATGCCGGGCAGGTGAGCGTGCCCCTGGCCGGTCGCTACCGCGATTACATCGAATGGCTTGGTGCCCAGGATGCGGCCCAGGCCGAAGCGTTCTGGCAGCAACAGCTGCTGGCACTGAGCGAGCCGACGCGCCTGGCCCAGGCGATTCGTTCGGAAAAGACCACGTTGGGCAGCGGCCAGGCCAACCACTATCAGGTACTGGACCGCACGCTGCTGAGCGATTTCGCCCGTCAGCAGCGCGTGACCGTCAACACCCTGGTGCAGGCCGCGTGGCTGCTGCTGTTGCAGCGCTATACCGGGCAGGCGTGTGTCTGCGTCGGGGCCACGGTGTCCGGGCGCCCGGCGCAGTTGAGCGGGGTGGAGCAGCAACTGGGGCTGTTCATCAACACGCTGCCGCTGGTGGCCAGCCCGTCACCGGCACAGGCGGTGGGGCAATGGCTGGAACAGCTGCAGGCGCAGAACCTGGCCCTGCGCGAGCACGAGCACAGCCCGCTGTTCGAGGTTCAGCGCTGGGCCGGGCTGGGCGGCGAAGGGCTGTTCGACACCTTGCTGGTGTTCGAGAACTACCCGGTGGCCGAGGCGCTGCAACAGGGCGCGCCGGGCGGCTTGACGTTCGAGGGCACCTTGAGCCACGAACAGACCAACTACCCGCTGACCCTGGCCATCGGCCTGGGCGATGAACTGTCGATCCACTATGCCTACGACCAGGCGCAGTTCAGTCGCCACAGCGTGGAGCAGATTGCCCGGCACTTCGCCAACCTGCTGAATGCCCTCGTGCAGGACCCGCAGCGGCGCATTGCCGAGCTGGCTGTGCTGCAGGCGCAGGAACAGCAACAGATCGTGCAGGCCTGGAACCCGCAGGCGGCGGCTTACCCGGGCGAGCGCTGCATCCATGAGCGTATCGCCGAGCAGGCAGAGCAATCGCCCCACGCCATCGCGGTGGCCTGCGGCGAGCAGGCCCTGAGCTACCAGCAACTGAACCAGCGGGCCAACCAGCTGGCCCACAGGCTGCGCGAACGCGGCGTGGGCCCGGATGTGCGAGTGGGGCTGGCAGTGGAGCGCAGCCTGGAGATGGTGGTGGGTATCGTGGGCATTCTCAAGGCCGGTGGCGCCTATGTGCCGCTGGACCCGGAGTACCCGCAGGACCGCCTGGCCTACATGATCGAAGACAGCGGCATCACGCTGCTGCTGACCCAGGCGCACCTGGAACTGCCTGCTGCTGCATCGGTCGAGCGCGTGATCCTGGAAAGCGGCCAGGCGTGGCTTGAAGGCTGCAGCACGGCCAACCCGGTCAATCACACCACGCCGGCCAACCTGGCCTATGTGATCTACACCTCGGGCTCGACCGGCAAGCCGAAGGGCACCTTGCTGGCGCACCACAACGTGATGCGCCTGTTCGATGCGACGCAGGACTGGTTTGCTTTCGACTCCAGCGACGTGTGGAGCGTGTTCCACTCCTACGCCTTCGACTTCTCGGTGTGGGAGCTGTTTGGCGCGCTATTGCACGGCGCCAAGGCGGTGGTGGTGCCGCGTGAAGTGGCGCGTTCGCCGCAAGACTTCCACGCACTGCTGGTGCGCGAGCAGGTCACGGTGCTGAACCAGACGCCGTCGGCGTTCAAGCAACTGGTTCCGGTGGCCTGCGCGAGCCCGTCGCCGCTGGCGCTGCGCTATGTGGTGTTCGGCGGCGAGGCACTGGATGTGGCCAGCCTCAAGCCGTGGTTCGAGCGCTTCGGCGACCGCCAGCCGCAGCTGATCAACATGTACGGCATCACCGAAACCACGGTGCATGTCACGTACCGGCCACTGAGCCTTGCCGACCTGGAGCAGGACGGCGTAAGCCCGATTGGCGCCGTGATTCCGGACCTGTCGTGGTACCTGCTGGACAGCGATTTCAACCTGGTGGCGCCGGGTTGCCAGGGCGAGCTGCATGTCGGCCAGGCCGGCCTGGCGCGCGGTTATCACCAGCGCGCCGCGCTGACGGCGTTGCGTTTCGTGCCCGACCCGTTCGACACCAGCGCGCAGGGTGGTGGGCGCCTGTACCGCACCGGCGACCTGGCGCGTTATCGCGGTGACGGCGTGATCGAGTACGTGGGCCGTATCGACCATCAGGTGAAGATCCGCGGTTTCCGTATCGAGCTGGGCGAGATCGAGGCGCGGCTGCAAGCGCACGCTGCCGTGCGTGAAGCCGTGGTGCTGGACATCGACGGTGCCACCGGCAAGCAACTGGTGGCCTACCTGCTGACGTCGGCGCCCGCGACCGCCGAGCTGCGTGCCGCATTGCGCGAGCACCTCAAGGCCACGCTGCCGGACTACATGGTGCCGGCGCACCTGGTGTTCCTCGATGCCTGGCCGCTGACCGGCAACGGCAAGCTGGACCGCCGTGCACTGCCCAGGCCCGACGCCAGCCAGCTGCAACAGGCCTACATGGCGCCGCACAGCGAGCGCCAGCAGCAGGTCGCGGCGATCTGGGCCGATGTGCTCAAGGTCGAGCGGGTGGGCCTGAACGACAACTTCTTCGAACTGGGCGGGCATTCCCTGCTCGTGCTGTCTGTGCTGTCGCGCCTGCAATTGACGCTGGGGTTCAAGGTGGAACCTGCGTTGCTGTTCCAGCACCCGGTGCTGGGCGCGTTCAGCGAACAGTTGGACAAAGGAAATAGTGTGGAATTTGAAGACAAGCTGCGACGCCTGGACCTGTTTGCCGAAGACCTGGAGGATGCCCAATGAACACCGATACCGCCAAGAACGTCGCCAGGCGCTTCGTGCTGCTGCCCCTGGACAAGCGCAAGGTCTACTGGGAGCGGATGCAGGCCGAGGGGATCTCGGCGGCCAACCTGCCGATCCCGGCAACCCGTGACCAGTTCGAGGCCATCCGCCTGTCGTACGCCCAGCAGCGCCAGTGGTTCCTCTGGCAGCTGGAGCCCGAAGGCGTCGCCTACAACATTCCGACGGCGCTGCGCCTGAGCGGGGCGCTGGATATCGAGGCCTTGCGCGCCAGTTTTGCCGCGCTGATCGAACGCCACGAGACCTTGCGCACCACCTTCAGCCACGATGGCGAACAGGCGCTGCAGGTGATTCATGCGCACGTGCCGTTCGCACTGGATATCGAGGCGCTGGAGGTGGCGCCGGGTGCCGATGCCCAGGCGCTGATCAAGGCCCGGGTCGAGGCCGAGACCGACCGGCCGTTCGACCTGGAGCAAGGGCCGCTGATGCGGGTCAAGCTGTTGCGCCTGAACGCCGAAGAGCATGTGCTGGTACTGACCCTGCACCACATCGTCGCCGATGGCTGGTCGATGCCGATCATGGTCGACGAGCTGATCCGCTGCTACGAGGCCCATCGGCTTGGCCAGCCGCTGCAACTGCCGGCGCTGGAGATCCAGTACGCCGACTATGCGATCTGGCAGCGCCAATGGATGGAAGCCGGGGAGCAGACACGCCAGTTGGCCTACTGGACCGCGCAACTGGGCGGCGAGCAGCCGCTGCTGCAACTGCCTGCCGACCGCCCGCGCCCGGCGGTGCAGAACCCGGCCGGTGCGGTGTGCAGGATCGAACTGGACGCGGCACTGGCCAGCGACCTCAAGCACCTGGCCAAGGCCCAGGGCGTGACCCTGTTCATGCTGCTGCTGGCCAGTTTCCAGGCTGTGCTGTACCGCTATACCGGCCAGGCCGACATCCGCGTCGGCGTGCCGGTGGCCAACCGCAACCGCCTGGAAACCGAGCGCCTGATCGGCTTTTTCGTCAACACCCAGGTGCTCAAGGCCGAGTTCGATTCGAACATGACCTTTGCCCGGTTGCTGCAGCAGGTTCAGCGCACGTCGATGGCGGCCCAGGCGCATCAGGACCTGCCGTTCGAACAGCTGGTCGAGGCCCTGCAGCCCGAGCGCAGCCTGAGCCACAGCCCGCTGTTCCAGGTGATGTACAACCACCAGACCGAGGCCAGGGGCGCTACCCGCAGCCTGTCGGGCCTTGACGTGCAGGGGTTGGCGTGGGAGCAGCATACCGCGCAGTTCGACCTGACCCTGGAAACCCTGGAACACGAGGCGGGCATCGGTGCCTCGCTCAACTATGCGACCGCACTGTTCGATGCCTCGACCGTGCAGCGCCTGGCCAACCATTGGCGCCAGCTGCTGCAGGGCGTTGTGGCGCAGCCGCAGCAACGCATTCTTGAGCTGCCGCTGCTGAGCGTGCAGGAACAGCAGCAGATCCTCGCGGCCGGCAACCCGGGCGGGGCGGGCGCCGCGCCCACCCGTTGCATCCATGCACTGATTGCCGAGCAGGCCGAGCGCAGCCCCGAGGCCGTCGCCGTGGTGTTCGGTGAACAGGCCCTGAGCTACAGGCAACTGAACCGTCGTGCCAACCAGTTGGCCCACCTGCTGCGTGCGCGCGGCGTGGGCCCGGATGTGCTGGTGGGCATCGCCGCGCAGCGCAGCCTGGAGCTGGTGGTGGGCCTGCTGGCCATTCTCAAGGCCGGCGGCGCCTATGTACCGCTGGACCCGGAGTACCCGCAGGAGCGCCTGGCCTACATGATCGAGGACAGCGGCATCACCCTGCTGCTGGCCCAGGCACACCTGGAGCTGCCCGAGTGTACGGCCATCGAACGCCTGCATCTGGAAGCGGGCGATACCTGGCTGCAGGCATACAGCGATGCCGAGCCGTCGGTGGTTGCCGACGCCGAGCACCTGGCCTATGTGATCTACACCTCCGGTTCCACCGGCAGGCCCAAGGGCGTGGCGGTACGCCAGGGCGGCCTGGCCAATCACATGCAGTGGATGCAGCAGGCATTCGCGGTGCAGGCCAGCGACCGTGTGCTGCAGAAAACCGCGTTCAGCTTCGACGCCTCGGTGTGGGAATTCTGGCTGCCGCTGATGAGCGGCGCCCAACTGGTGGTGGCGCAGCCGGGGCTGGTGCTGGAGCCCGAGCCGTTCTGGCAGGCGGTGCAGGCGCAGCAGATCAGCCTGCTGCAGATGGCCCCCTCGCTGCTCACCGCCCTGCTGCCCGAGCGCCGCGCCGGGCAGATGGATTCGGTGCGCCTGTTGGCGATGGGGGGCGAGGCCCTGACCCGCACCCTGGTGCAGCAGGTGCGCAGCGGGTGGGACGGGCAGGTGGTCAACCTGTATGGCCCCACCGAGGCGACCATCGACAGCTCGGCGTACAGCGTGCAGCCGGGCGTGGATGATGCCTCGCCCATCGCACCGATCGGCCGGCCGATTGCCAATGTGCAACTGCATGTACTGGGCCAGGACCTCGAGCTGCTGCCGGGCAGCAGAGGCGAGCTGTACATCGGCGGGGCCTCGCTGGCCCGCGGCTACCTCAACCAGCCGGCACTCACCGCCGAGCGTTTTGTGCCCGACCCGTTCGATGCGAGCGCCCAGGGCGGTGGGCGGCTGTACCGCAGCGGCGACCTGACCCGCTGCCGCCAGGACGGCGTGATCGACTACGCCGGGCGTATCGACCACCAGGTGAAGATCCGCGGCTTGCGCATCGAGCTGGGCGAAATTGCTGCCAGGCTGCTGGAGCACCCTGGCGTTCGCGAGGCGGTGGTGATCGACAGCGAAGGTGCGCATGGCCCGCAACTGGTGGCCTACCTGGTGGCCGCCGAGGGCGGCGCGGCAGACGCCGCGCAACAGGCGCGCCTGCGCGAGCACCTGGGCGCAGCCCTGCCGGCCTATATGGTGCCGGCGCACCTGATGTTCCTCGCAGCGTTGCCGTTGATGCCCAACGGCAAGCTGGACCGCAAGGCGCTGCCCAAGCCCGACGTGAGTGCGCAGCAACAGGTTTACGTGGCACCGCAGAGTGAACTGGAGCAGCAGATCGCAGCGATCTGGGCCGGTGTGCTGAAGCTTGAGCAGGTCGGTCTGAGCGACAACTTCTTCGAACTGGGCGGCGACTCGATCATCTCGATCCAGGTGGTCAGCCGAGCGCGCCAGGCCGGCATTCATTTCACGCCCAAGCAACTGTTCCAGCACCAGACGGTGCAAGGCCTGGCCACGGTGGCCAGGCGCGGCGCGCTGGCGCGCCAGATCGACCAGGGCCCGGTGACCGGCCCGGCGTTGCTGTTGCCGATTCATCAGTACTTCTTCGATACGCCGATACCGCAGCGTCACTACTGGAACCAGGCCTTACTGCTCACGCCCGGCCACGCGTTGCAGGCTGCGCTGCTGGAGCAGGCGCTGCGGGCGCTGGTGGGCCAGCATGATGCCCTGCGCCTCGGCTACACCGAGCAGGCTGACGGCCGCTGGAGCGCCACGTACCGCGCCACCGATACTGCCGCGCCGCTGCTGTGGCTGGCGCAAGCGGCCGATGAGCCGGCCTTGCAAGCCGTGTGCGAACAGGCCCAGCGCAGCCTCGACCTGAGCGACGGGCCGTTGCTGCGGGCGGTACTGGCGACAATGGCCGATGGCAGCCAGCGCCTGCTGCTGGCGATCCACCACCTGGTGGTGGATGGCGTGTCGTGGCGCATCCTGCTCGAAGACCTGCAAACCGCCTACACGCAACTGGACGCCGGGCAGGCCGTGAGCCTGCCGGCCAAGACCAGCTCGACCCAGGCCTGGGCGCAGCGCCTGCAGGCGCACGCCGGTGACCTGCAAGCGCAGTTGAGCTACTGGACCGGCGAACTGGCCGGCACCTGTGCCGAGCTGCCGTGCGACAACCCGCAGGGTTCGCTGCAGGGTGTATACGGCGCCCATGCCCAGACCTGCCTGGACCCGGCCACCACCCGGCAGTTGCTGCAACAGGCCCCGGCGGCCTACCGCACCCAGGTCAACGACCTGCTGCTGACCGCGCTGGCGCGGGTGATCGCACGCTGGACCGGGCGCGATGACGTATTGATCCAGCTGGAAGGGCATGGCCGCGAAGACCTGTTCGATGACATCGACCTGACCCGCACGGTGGGCTGGTTCACCAGCCTGTTCCCGGTGAAGCTCAGCCCCAGCGACAGCCTCGACGGCTCGATCAAGCGCATCAAGGAGCAGTTGCGCGCGGTGCCGGACAAGGGCCTCGGTTTTGGCGCGCTGCGTTACCTGGGCGATGCACAGGCCCGCGACGCGCTGGCCGCGCTGCCGGTGCCGCGCATCACCTTCAACTACCTGGGCCAGTTCGACGCCAGCTTTGCCGACGGGCAGGGCGAGGTCGCGTTCTTCACCCCGGCGCTGGAGCATGCCGGCGCCACCCAGTGCGCCGAGGCGCCGCTGGGCAACTGGCTGTCGATCAACGGCCAGGTGTATGGCGGTGAACTGAAACTGGGCTGGGGCTACAGCCGCGAGATGTTCAGTGACCAGACCATCCAGGCGCTGGCCGAGGACTACGCCCGTGAACTAACGGCGCTGGTGGCGCACTGCACCCAGGCCGAGCACCACGGCGCGACGCCATCGGACTTCCCGCTGGCGGGCCTGAACCAGGCGCAACTGGACAGCCTGCCGATGCCGCTGGCGGCCATCGACGACATCTATCCGCTGTCGCCGATGCAACAGGGCATGCTGTTCCACACCCTGTACGAACAGGCTGCCGGCAACTACATCAACCAGATGCGCGTGCAGGTGACGGGCCTGGATGTAGCGCGCTTCAAACAGGCCTGGCAGCAGGCGGTGGACCGCCATGAAGTGCTGCGCGCCAGCTTCGTCACTGCCTTCGAGCAACCGTTGCAGGTGATTCGCAAGCACGTCGAACTGCCGTTCGTCGAGCTCGACTGGCACGCGCAACCGCCCTCGCCCCAGCGCCTGGACAGCCTGGCCGCCGCCGACCTGCAACGCGGTTTCGACCTGCAGCACGAGGCGCTGCTGCGCCTGACGGTGGTACGCACCGGTGTGCACAGCCACCACCTGATCTACACCAGCCACCACATCCTGATGGATGGCTGGAGCAACTCGCAGCTGCTGGGCGAGGTGCTGCAACGCTATGCCGGGCAAGGGGGCGCGCGGTCGGCGGGCCGCTACCGCGACTACATCGAATGGCTGGCTCGCCAGGACAAGCCGCGCACCGCCGCCTTCTGGCAGCAACAGCTGCAAGGGCTGAGCGAGCCCACACGCCTGGCCCAGGCCATCCGCTCGGACAAGGCGCTGCTGGGCACGGGGCACGGCGATCATTACCAGGTGCTCGATAGCCGCGCGACCCAGGTGCTCAGCGAGTTTGCACGCCAGCAGCGTGTGACCGTCAACACCCTGGTGCAGGCGGCCTGGCTGCTGCTGTTGCAACGCTACAGCGGGCAGGCGTGTGTGAGCTTTGGTGCCACGGTATCCGGGCGCCCTACGGACCTTGCCGGGGTGGAAGAACAGCTGGGGCTGTTCATCAACACCTTGCCGCTGGTGGCCAGCCCGTCGCCGGCACAGGCGGTGGGGCAATGGCTGGAACAGTTGCAGGCGCAGAACCTGGCCTTGCGCGAACACGAGCACAGCCCCTTGAACGAGATTCAGCGCTGGGCCGGGTTGGGCGGCGAAGGGTTGTTCGACACTTTGCTGGTGTTCGAGAACTACCCGGTGGCCGAAGCCCTGCAACAGGGCGCGCCGGCCGGGCTGGTGTTCGGCAATGTAGACACCCATGAACAGACCAACTACCCGTTGACCCTGGCCATCGGCCTGGGCGATGAACTGTCGATCCACTATGCCTACGACCAGGCGCGGTTCAGCCGCCACAGCGTGGAGCAGATTGCCCGGCACTTCGCCAACCTGCTGAATGCCCTCGTGCAGGACCCGCAGCGGCGCATTGCCGAGCTGGCCGTGCTGCAGGCGCAGGAACAGCAACAGATCGTGCAGGCCTGGAACCCGCAGGCGGCGGCTTACCCGGGCGAGCGCTGCATCCATGAGCGTATCGCCGAGCAGGCAGAGCAATCGCCCCACGCCATCGCGGTGGTCTGCGGCGAACAGGCCCTGAGCTACCAGCAACTGAACCAGCGGGCCAACCAGCTGGCCCACAGGCTGCGCGAACGCGGCGTGGGCCCGGATGTGCGAGTGGGGCTGGCAGTGGAGCGCAGCCTGGAGATGGTGGTGGGTATCGTGGGCATTCTCAAGGCCGGTGGTGCCTATGTGCCGCTGGACCCGGAGTACCCGCAGGACCGCCTGGCCTACATGATCGAAGACAGTGGCATCACGCTGCTGCTGACCCAGGCGCACCTGGAACTGCCTGCTGCTGCATCGGTCGAGCGCGTGATCCTGGAAAGCGGCCAGGCGTGGCTTGAAGGCTGCAGCACGGCCAACCCGGTCAATCACACCACGCCGGCCAACCTGGCCTATGTGATCTACACCTCGGGCTCGACCGGCAAGCCGAAGGGCACCTTGCTGGCGCACCACAACGTGATGCGCCTGTTCGATGCGACGCAGGACTGGTTTGCTTTCGACTCCAGCGACGTGTGGAGCGTGTTCCACTCCTACGCCTTCGACTTCTCGGTGTGGGAGCTGTTTGGCGCGCTATTGCACGGCGCCAAGGCGGTGGTGGTGCCGCGTGAAGTGGCGCGTTCGCCGCAAGACTTCCACGCACTGCTGGTGCGCGAGCAGGTCACGGTGCTGAACCAGACGCCGTCGGCGTTCAAGCAACTGGTTCCGGTGGCCTGCGCGAGCCCGTCGCCGCTGGCGCTGCGCTATGTGGTGTTCGGCGGCGAGGCACTGGATGTGGCCAGCCTCAAGCCGTGGTTCGAGCGCTTCGGCGACCGCCAGCCGCAGCTGATCAACATGTACGGCATCACCGAAACCACGGTGCATGTCACGTACCGGCCACTGAGCCTTGCCGACCTGGAGCAGGACGGCGTAAGCCCGATTGGCGCCGTGATTCCGGACCTGTCGTGGTACCTGCTGGACAGCGATTTCAACCTGGTGGCGCCGGGTTGCCAGGGCGAGCTGCATGTCGGCCAGGCCGGCCTGGCGCGCGGTTATCACCAGCGCGCCGCGCTGACGGCGTTGCGTTTCGTGCCCGACCCGTTCGACACCAGCGCGCAGGGTGGTGGGCGCCTGTACCGCACCGGCGACCTGGCGCGTTATCGCGGTGACGGCGTGATCGAGTACGTGGGCCGTATCGACCATCAGGTGAAGATCCGCGGTTTCCGTATCGAGCTGGGCGAGATCGAGGCGCGGCTGCAAGCGCACGCTGCCGTGCGTGAAGCCGTGGTGCTGGACATCGACGGTGCCACCGGCAAGCAACTGGTGGCCTACCTGCTGACGTCGGCGCCCGCGACCGCCGAGCTGCGTGCCGCATTGCGCGAGCACCTCAAGGCCACGCTGCCGGACTACATGGTGCCGGCGCACCTGGTGTTCCTCGATGCCTGGCCGCTGACCGGCAACGGCAAGCTGGACCGTCGCGCACTGCCCAAGCCCGACGCCAGCCAGCTGCAACAGGCCTACGTGGCGCCGCAAAGCGAACTGGAACAGCAGATTGCCGCGATCTGGGCCGGGGTACTGAAGCTTGAGCAGGTCGGCTTGACCGATAACTTCTTCGAGCTGGGCGGCGATTCGATCGTCTCGATCCAGCTGGTCAGCCGGGCGCGCCAGGCCGGCATCCACTTCACCCCCAAGGAGCTGTTCCAGCACCAGACGGTGCAGGGCCTGGCCACGGTGGCCAGGCGCGGCGAGCTCGGCCAGCAGGTCGATCAGGGTGCGATGAGCGGCCAGGCACTGCTGTTGCCGATTCACCAGTACTTCTTCGAGGCAGCGATCCCGCAGCGCCACCACTGGAACCAGTCGCTGCTGCTTGCGCCTGGCCAGGGCCTGCAGGCGTCCCTGCTGGAGCGGGCCTTGCAGGCGCTGGTGGTGCAGCACGATGCGTTGCGCCTGAACTACGCCGAACAGGCGGACGGCCGTTGGGGCGCGCAGTATGGCGGGCTCGGTGGGCAGGCGCTGGTGTGGTCGGCGCAGGTGGCCGACGAGCAGGCCCTGCAGGCGCTGTGCGACAAGGCCCAGCGCAGCCTCGACCTGCACGGCGGGCCGTTGCTGCGCGCGGTGCTGGCCACCCTGGCCGATGGCAGTCAACGCCTGCTGCTGGCGATCCACCACCTGGTGGTGGATGGTGTGTCGTGGCGCATCCTGCTCGAAGACCTGCAAACCGCCTACACGCAACTGGATGCCGGGCAGGCCGTGAGCCTGCCGGCCAAGACCAGCTCGACCCAGGCCTGGGCGCAGCGCTTGCAGGCGCACGCCGGCGACCTGCAAGCGCAGCTGAGCTACTGGACCGGCGAACTGGCCGGCACCTGCGCCGAGCTGCCGTGCGACAACCCCAGGGGGTCGCTGCAAGGCGTGCACGGCGCCCAGGCGCAGACGCGCCTGGACCCGGCCACCACCCGGCAGTTGCTGCAACAGGCCCCGGCGGCCTACCGCACCCAGGTCAACGACCTGCTGCTGACCGCGCTGGCGCGGGTGATCGCGCGCTGGACCGGGCGCGATGACGTATTGATCCAGCTGGAAGGGCATGGCCGCGAAGACCTGTTCGACGAGCTCGACCTGACCCGCACGGTGGGCTGGTTCACCAGCATGTTCCCGGTAAAGCTCAGCCCCGCCGACAGCCTTGCCGGTTCGATCAAGCGCATCAAGGAACAACTGCGCGCCATTCCCGACAAGGGCATCGGTTTTGGTGCCTTGCGGTACCTGGGCAACGATCAGGCGCGCGCCGCGCTGGCGGCACTGCCGGTGCCGCGTATCACCTTCAACTACCTGGGCCAGTTCGACGCCAGTTTTGTCGACGCGCAGGGCGAGGCTGCCTTCTTCACCCCGGCCATGGAACACGCGGGCGACAGCCAGAGCCCCGAGGCGCCACTGGGCAACTGGCTGTCGATCAACGGCCAGGTGTATGGCGGCGAGCTGAAACTTAGCTGGAGCTTCAGCCGCGAGATGTTCGACGCCGCGACCATCGAGGCATTGGCCCAGGATTACACCCGCGAACTCACGGCGCTGGTCGTGCATTGCACCCAGGCCGACAACATCGGCGCAACCCCTTCGGACTTCCCGCTGGCCGGGCTGAGCCAGGCGCAACTGGACAATCTGCCGATGCCGCTGCAGGCCATCGACGATATCTACCCGCTGTCGCCCATGCAGCAGGGCATGTTGTTCTACAGCCAGCAGGCGCCGGAAACCGCGCTGTACGTCAACCAGATCGCGGTGCCGATCGACGGCCTCGACAGCACGCGCTTCATCGGCGCGTGGCACAGCGTGCTGGAGCGCTACGACATTCTGCGCACCGGCTTCTGGTCGGCGCAGCAACTGGCCGAGCCGCTGCAGGTGGTGTATCGCCAGGCCGAGCTGCCGGTACGCCTGCTGGACTGGAGTGCACGCGAGGATTCGGCGCAGGCGCTGGAGGCATTGGCGGCCGCCGATGCGGCGCAGGGCTTCGACCTGAGCGTGGCGCCGCTGATCCGCCTGACCCTGGTCAAGCTGGATGACACCCGTACCCACTTGCTGTGGACCAGCCATCACATATTGATGGACGGCTGGAGCAGCTCGCGCCTGATTGCCGAAGTATTCCTGGCTTATCACGGCCAGCCCGGCAGCCAACCGGTGGGCCGCTACCGCGACTACATCCGCTGGCTGGGGCGCCAGTCGCAGACCGAGCTGGAGCGTTTCTGGAGCACGCGCCTGCACAGCCTGGACGGCCCGACACTGTTGGCCGACAACGTTGCGCCACGCCCGCAGGCGGCGTCGGGCGGCCATGCGGCGTTGTACCTGAACTGGGATGCGGCGCGTACCGAGCACCTGCGCAACCAGGCGCAGCGCCTGCGCGTCACGCCCAACACCCTGGTGCAGGGGGCCTGGTTGCTGCTGCTGCAACGCTATACCGGCCAGCGCACGGTGTGCTTCGGCGCAACGGTGGCGGGGCGCCCGGCGTCACTGCCCGGGGTTAATGAAATGCTCGGGCTGTTCATCAACACCTTGCCCGTGGTGCAGACCCCCGAGCCGCACCAGCGCGTCAGCGACTGGTTGAGCGAGCTGCAGGGCTACAACCTGGAACTGCGCGACCATGAGCACGCGGCCCTGGCCGATGTGCAGCGTTGGGCCGGTCGCGCCGGCCAGGCCCTGTTCGACAGCATCGTGGTGTTCGAGAACTACCCGGTGGACGAGCGCCTGAAGGGCGCCAGCGACAGCAGCCTGCAGTTTGGCGAAACCAGCACTCGCGATGTGACCAACTACGCGATGGACCTGGCGGTCAACCTGGGCCAGACGCTGAGCATCGAGTTCCTGTACCTGACCGAACGCTTCACCGAGCAGGCGGTGGCCGCGATACTGGGCAACTTCGAGCGCCTGCTCGGCGCCCTGCTGGATAACCCGCAGGCCACGCTGGGTAGCCTGGACATGCTCACCGACGGGCAGACCGTGCAGTTGCAGCAACGCAACCAGTTGCCGCCCAGCGCAGTGCCTGCGCCGTTGCTGGCCACGACGATTGCCGGTCATGCCCGCCAGCGCCCCCACGCGCAGGCCGTGGTGTGTGGTGCTCGTCAGCTGAGCTATGCCGAGCTGGATGCCCAGGCCAACCGCCTGGCGCACCACCTGATTGCACTGGGTGCGCGCCCTGAGCGTTGCGTGGGCATTGCACTGGAACGCTCGGTGGAGACCATCGTTGCGTTCCTGGCCGTGATGAAGACCGGTGCCGGCTATGTGGCGCTGGATGTGGACTACCCGCAGGACCGCCTGCAATGGATCGTCGAAGACTCGGCCATGAGCCTGTTGCTGACCCACAGCACGCTGGCCCCGCGTTTCGAGGTGAGTGCCCCGGTGGTCGAACTGGACCGCGTGGACCTGTCGGCGCTGGCGTCGAGCTGCCCGTCGCCGACGGTGAGCGCCGACAACCTGGCCTACCTGATCTACACCTCCGGTTCCACCGGCAAGCCCAAGGGCGTGGCGGTGAGCCACGGGCAGATCGGCATGCACTGCCGGGCCATCGCCGAACGCTACGAAATGGATGCCGCCACCCGGGAGCTGCTGTTCATGTCGTTTGCCTTCGATGGCGCGCAGGAGCGCTGGCTGTCGACCTTGCAGGCCGGCGGCTGCCTGGTGGTGCGTGACAACCGTCTGTGGAGCGCCGAAGAGACCCTGCAGGTGCTGCAGGCCGAGCGCATCGATATTGCCTGCTTCCCGCCGGCCTACCTGCAGCAGATGGTCGAGTACGCCGAGGCCCTGCGTCTTGGCCCGCCGCCGGTGCGGGTGTACTGCTTCGGCGGCGATGCGGTGCCCGATGCCTTGTTCGAGGCAGTGAAGCGGGTGCTGCAACCGCAGTGGCTGGTCAACGGCTACGGCCCCACCGAGACGGTGGTCACGCCCCTGCTGTGGAAGGTGCCGGGCACGCAGCGCTGCGAGGCGGTGTATGCGCCTATCGGCGAGCGGGTCGGCCAGCGCACCCTGTATGTGCTGGATGAAAACCTCAATCCGCTACCCGATGGCGTGGCCGGCGAGTTGTATGTGGGCGGGGCAGGGGTTGCGCGTGGCTATCACCAGCGTGCCGGGCTGACCGCAGAGCGCTTCGTGGCCGACCCGTTTGCCCAGGGGGCGCGCCTGTACCGTACCGGTGACCGGGTGTGCCGGCGCAGCGACGGGGTGATCGACTACCTCGGGCGCCTGGACAACCAGATGAAGATTCGCGGCTTCCGTATCGAGCCCGGCGAGATCGAGGCGCGCCTGCGCAATCAGCCAGGGGTCGGCAATGCGGTGGTGACCGCCCGTGAGATCGAGGGCAACCAGCAGTTGCTGGCCTACATCGTGACCACGGCAGAAGCCGCCAGTGGCGAGCAACTGCGCGAGGTGCTGCGTGGCGAGTTGCCCGACTACATGGTGCCCGCCCACATCATGGTGATGGCGCAGTTGCCGCTCACGCCCAACGGCAAGCTCGACCGCAACGCGCTGCCCGCGCCGCAGTTCGCCCACCGTGCCTGGACGGCGCCACGCAACGCCGTGGAGCAGGCGCTGGCGGCGATCTGGCAAGAGGTGCTGGACGTGGAGGCGGTGGGTATCGACGACAATTTCTTCGAGCTGGGTGGCGATTCGCTGCGGATGCTGAAGATGCTGTCGCGGGTACGTGCCAGCGACAGTGTGGACATCGAGCTGAAGCTGCGCGACGTGATGGCCCGGCCGACCATCGGCGAGCTGTCGGGCTATGCACCGGACACGCTGCACAACCTCGACCCCTTGCTGCTGCTCAACACCGCGGTGGCGAACGTGGCGCCGCTATTCTGCCTGCATGCCGGGTTCGGCACGGTGTTCGACTACGAGCCGCTGGCGCGCCGTCTGGATGGGCACTGCAGTGTGTACGGGTTGCAATGCCGCATGCTGCTGGAGCCGGCCTGGGTCGACGATTCGCTGCAGGCCATGGCCATCGATTATGCCCAGTACATTCGCCAGAAGCAGCCGCAGGGACCTTATCGCCTGCTGGGCTGGTCGCTGGGCGGCGCCCTGGCGCTGCTGGTGGCCCAGGAGCTGGAAGGCCAGGGCCAGCAGGTGGCGTTGCTCGGGTTGGTCGACAGCTTCCTGCCATCGGCCACCGCGGTGCTCCCGGTGACGGACTGCGCGGCGGACTTGCGCAGCTTCCTGGCGGTGGTGTTGCAGGCGGCGGGTGATACGCTGGTGCTGCCCCAGGCGGTGGCGGCCGACCTCGAGGATGCGGCGTTGGCCGGCGTGATCGAGCAGGCCCGCTCGGCATTGCCGGGCGCGGGGTATGCGCAGCTGAGCAGCGCCGAGCTGGCCCACACCTTTGGCGTGGGCATGCGGCTCAAGGCGTTGTCTGGGCAGTTGCAGCAACTGCCTGGCACCCTGGCGCAGCCATGTTGCTGGTGGGCGGGCGAGGCGGCGCGGGTGGCGGGCAGCGCTGAAGACATCGTAATCGCTGCCGGGCACTACGACCTGCTCGGGCACCCCGACCTGCTCGAAGGCCTGGCAGCCCGGCTGACCGCTGATGTGAGCGTTGCCGGGTGAGCGCTGCCGTTTGAGAGGCACCGCCCCCTCGACGGGGGCGGTTTTCTATTTTCGATCGATTGATTTGCAAGGATACGACGATGGCCCTGGACCCCGACCTGGAAGGCTTTCTGGAACTGGCCGAGATGGGACGCCTGAGCGGCAGGACCCGTGCACTGCATGAGCTGGAGGTGGCACAGGCGCGTGCCGATTTTGAAGCGGCCTCGGCGATACTGGACCCCGCGCCGCCCGCTGCGCTGCAGGTTCGCTCGCTGAGCCTGCCCAGCCGTGACGGCCAGGCCCTGCAACTGCGCCTGTATCGCCAGGCGCAGGACACGCCGCAGCATCAGGCGGCGATCCTGTACCTGCATGGGGGCGGCAACGTGGTGGGCAGCCTGGACTCGCACGACTCGGTATGCCGTCGCCTGGCTGCCAGTGGCCGCCATGCGGTGCTGGCGCTGGGCTACCGGCTGGCGCCGGAGCACCCCTTTCCCACGGCGGTCAACGACACGCTGGATGCTGCCGACTGGCTGGCCGAGCATGCCGGGGCACTGGGCATCGACAGCCGGCAGGTCAGCGTTGCCGGCGACAGTGCCGGCGCCACGCTGGCCACGGTACTGGCGATGAGCGCGCAGCAGGGCGCCTGCCGGCTGATGCCGCAGGCGCAACTGCTGTTCTACCCGGTGACCGATATCAGCGTTGAGCGTGGCTCCCATGAACGCTATGCCGAGGGCTACCTGCTCGAGCGTGACACCCTGAGGTGGTTCAACCGGCATTACTGCGCCGATGCCGCGCAGCGTACCGATTGGCGCGCCTCACCGTTGCTGGCGGCGCATGACCAACCGCAGTTGCGTACCTACATCAGCCTGGCCGAGTATGACCCGCTGTTCGATGAGGGCCAGGCCTACGCCGAACGCCTCAAGGCCTCGGGCACTGAGGTGACGCTGTGTGTGGAGCAGGGCCTGACCCATGATTTTCTGCGCATGGGCGGTATTTCATCGTCGCGGGTGGAGGGTATCTATGCGGATGTCGAGCGCTGGTTGCAGAGGTCTTGAACACCTGCCGAGCCCCGTTCTGACGTCATGAAAAAAGGCCCGCAAGGGCCTTTTTTGTGGGTGACAGACGCTTACCAGTCGTAGGTCAGGTTGGCAGTGACGGTACGGCCCTGGCCGTAGTAGCACTCCCAGAAACCGACGCAACGGCTGACATAGTGCTTGTTGTTGAGGTTCTCCACGTTGGCCTGGACCTTCACGCCCTTGATCTGCAGCGGCGATTTGCCCAGGTCGTAGGAGATCATGCCGTCGTAGACGGTGAACGAGGGGACGCTGAACTCGTTGAAGTCGGTTGCAGTGCCCGGGCTGCTGCGTACATAGCGGGTGCCGACGCCAAAGCCCAGGCCGGCGAGTGCCGTGCTGGCAGGCATCTGGTAATCGATCCAGGCCGAGGCGGTCATCGGGGACAGCCCGCGCGGATGGCGACCCTTCTGGCCGTCGTTGTTCTTGGTGTACTCGGCGTCGACCCGCGAGACCGAGGCGATGATGTTGAGGTTCTCGCTCAGGTTGGCCTTGCCCTCAAGCTCGAAACCCACCGAGCGCAGGGCACCGGACTGCTGGCTGTAGCGCCAGTCGGTGGGGTCGGAGGTGAGCACGTTTTTCATGTCGATCTGGTACGCCGACAACTGGATGAAGCTCTCGGAGCCTGGTGGCTGGTACTTGACACCCACTTCATACTGTTCGCCGGTGGACGCCTCGAAAGACTGTCGGTTGCGGTCTGTGCCAGGCACCGGCAGGAACGACTCGGAATAGCTGATGTAGGGGGTGATGCCGTTGTCGAACAGGTAGCCGATGCCGGCGCGCCCGGAAAACTCCCGGTCTTTCTGCGTCGCAGGCTGGCCGCTGGACAGGGGCGTCCTGTTGTTGGTCTCGGCGATGTCGAAGCGACCACCGAGGGTGAGGAACCACTTGTCCCACTTGAGCTGGTCCTGGATGTAGAGGCCGGTCTGGGTGACGGTGTTGTCCCAGGCGCCGGGCCCGGACTTGTTGAAGTTAAGCGGGCGTCCGTAGTGCGGGTCGTACAGGTCCAGCGGGGGCGGCGTGGTGTCGTAGCGGCCGTAGAACTGGGAGTTGAAGTGGTAGTAGTCCAGGCCCAGCAGCAAGGTGTGGGCGACTTCGCCTGTGTCGAACATGGCCTGGGCGATGTTGTCGATGCCAAAGACCTTGTTCGTCTGCTTCCAGTCGACGCCGTAGCGGTCCTGCAAGCGCTGGTCGTTCAGGCCGGTGGCCGGGTTGGTCGCAAAACTCCAGCCGTTGAAGGCGCCGATGAAATGGTCATCGACGTAGGCATAGCGGGCATTCTGCTTGAGTGTCCAGACATCGTTGAGCTCGTGGGACAGCTCATAGCCGAAGGCGTACTGATCGCGGTCATAGGAGTTGAAGTCGGGCTCGCCGTTGAAACGGTGGCGTGGCACCTTGCCGTTGGGGTTGGGCAGTACCGTGCCGATCGCCGGCAGGGCCTGGGCGTTGGGCGAATCGTTGTCTTTCTGGAACTGCGCGAAGAACGTGAGTTTGGTCTGGTCGCTGATGTTCCAGGTCAGGCTCGGGGCGATGAGCATGCGCTTCTGGTTGGTGTAGTCGATTTCGCCATTGGAGTCGTTGGCCAGGCCCGTGAGCCGATACAGGAAGGTGCCCTGGTCATCGATGGCGCCGCCGAAGTCGAACGCGCCGTAGCGCCGATCGTAGCTGCCGGTGCCCAGCACTACCTGGTGCAGCGGGTCGGCGGTGGGGCGTTTGGATACCATATTGACGATGCCGCCGGGCTGGTTCTGGCCATACAGCACCGAGGCCGGGCCTTTCAGGACTTCGACACGCTCCAGCAGGTAGGGGTCGATCTGCAGGGCGCCACCGGTGCTGCCGCCGCCATAGGGCAGGTGCAGGCCGTCCAGGTACTGCGGCGACGGGCTGAAGCCGCGCGAGGTGGCTTCATCGAAGGACTTGATGCGCGTGGAGAAGCCGTCTACCTGGATACCGGGGGTGTAGCGCAGGGCTTCGTTGACCGAGAGTGCGCCGCGGGCCTTGATTTCGTCCTGGGTGACCACGTTGATGGTTTGCGGGGTTTCGAGGATCGAGGTGTCGGTCTTGGTGCCGGTGGCACTGCGTTTGGCGACATAGCCCTGCACCGGCCCCCATGCCGATTCAGTGTGCTTGCCGGACACCAGCGACGGTTCCAGGTTGATCTGGTCGGCGTCGGCCGCCGAACGTGCGCCGCTGAAGTAGATGGCGTTGTCCTGCACGCTGTAGCGCACTCCGGTGCCTTGCAGCATGATCTGCAGCGACTGGTCGAGCGCGTAGCGGCCCTTGACGGCATGGGCTTGCAGGCCGTTGATCTCTTCGGGGTTGAACAGGATCTGCAGGCCGGTCTGGCGGCTCAGTTCCTGGATCGATTGGCCGAGGGGGCCGGCGGGAATGTCCAGTTGCCATTCCTGTGTTTGTGCCTGTGCGGCCAGGGTGAACGCCATGCCCAGCCCGACCGCGGGCAGCGTGGCTTTGAAGGCGTGGCGCAGGCGCAGCGCTGTGGTCAGGGGCAGCAAGCGGTGTGGTGTTGGCATGGCGATGCTCTTGTCGTAGTTGGCTCAAGTGATTGGGAAGGTAAGTGTCAGCATTTTTTTTTCGAATGTGGGTAAGACGCGCCACCGCTGAAAAACCGGAAATAAAAAAACTTCTCATTACCTTTCGGGTGGTGGCCTATAGCTTTCAGACGATGTAGCGGGAGGGGGATTTAGCGGGGAGCGCTGCTGGAAGGCGTGTTGGCATCAGTGCATCTTCTGCCGGGCCAACAAAAAAGCCAGCCCCCGCAGGGGCCGGCCTTGCCGGCGAACGAGCGCGTAGGGAGCAGGGCTCAGGCCGGTTGCAACTCGCTGACGACCTTGCCCGCCTGCAGGCGGATGAGCTGGTCGGCACTGTCGAAGTAACGGTCATCGTGGGAGATGACGATGATGGTCTTGCCCAGGCGCTTGAGGTCAGGCAACAGCTCGGTATAGAAGATTCGCCGGAAGGTCGGGTCCTGGTCGGCCGCCCATTCGTCGAACACCAGCACCGGTCGCTCTTCCAGCCAGGCACTGACCAGCGCCAGGCGCTTGCGCTGCCCGGTGGACAGATCGGTGGTGCTGAACACGCCATCGCGAATGCTGACCTTGTGGTCGATCTCCAGCCGCCGGAGGTAGCGCGCAGCATCCTCGGGCACGGGCTTGTCACCCTGGATCACGTCGTCGAACAGGTAGTAGTCGGCAAAGATGGTGGTGAAGATCTGCCGGTAGTCATCGCGGTTGGTCGCCGTCACCGCCTGGCCATTGAGCTCGATGCTGCCCGACTGCGGGGCGTACAGGCCCAGCAGCAGCTTGATCAGGGTGGTCTTGCCGCACCCGTTCTCGCCCACGATGAACACGATCTCACCCTGGTTGATGTGCACGTTCACCGGGCCCAGGCGGAATGGCTCGCTGCCCGGCACGGGGGCAAAACTGTAGCTCACCTGGTTCAGTGCCAGGCTGTGCAGCGCGGTGGCGGGCTGGCTCTGGTCGTCGAGCAGCAGGTGGGGCTCGGGGGAGGAGAACTGCTTGGACAGCTCGGCAATGCGGCGGAAGGCGATCTGTGCCTTGCTGATGATCGGCAGGGTGCCGATCAGGTGCTCCAGCGGGCCCTTCATGTACAGCAGCACCAGCACGAAGCCGCTCATCACCGTCTTGTCGGCGCTGGGCCACCAGGACTGCAACGCCAGCGCCAGGCCGATGACCACGAAGAACAGCATCGAGCCCAGGCTCTTGGCGATCACGAAGGTGTTGATGGAGCGGATCTGCGTGTCGCAGATGCGGTTGGCGGTGTTGCGGATGCCGTGCAGGAACATGCGCTGGCGGCGCGGGCGGTGGATGCGCAGTTCCTTGGCGCCCTCGGCAATCGCGTTGTAGTGCTTTTGCAGGTCGTCCTCGGCTTCACGCGCGGCCTCGAAGCCGCGCATGCCCCAGGCGCGGGCGACAAACTGCATCGCCGTGCCCAGGCCGATGGCCAGCAGCATCACCAGGAACATCGGCCACGACAGGCTCGCCAGGTAGCCCAGGCAGCCCAGGGTCACGGTGAGGGACACCGCCAGTGGCGCGAAGGCGAAGGCGAAGTCGCTGATGGTGTCGACGTCGTGGGTCAGCACCGGAATCAGGCGGTGGCTGCGGTAGCGTTCGATCTGGTCGATGGGCGCAGCCAGGACCTTTTCGCCCAGTTCGCGGCGCAGCCTGGCGATGATGTGCTGGCCCACGTAGTTGCTGCCGATATCGGACAGGATGGTGCTGAGCAGGGCCATCAGGCACAGCCCGGCAAAGCCCAGCACCAGCCCCTGGGTGAGGCCGCTTTCGTTGTGCAGGGCGCTGTTGATGGTGGCCAGCAGCGCGGTGACGCTGAGGCCGCCGAGCATGCCCAGGCCGATCGACAGGCTTACCAGCGGCCAGAAGGGTTTGAGCAGGCCGAACAGTTCACTGATGGCCCCGCGAGGTTTGCTGGTCATTCGAGTCTCCCGAATCACACGTGGTTGAGGGGGCGGTCAGAGCTCGCGGGCAACGCGAAAACCCAGGTAGTCGCCGCGTACATCGGGGGCGCGGCTGTTGCGGTTGCCCGAGCGCGAGAACACCGGCGCCTCGCCCCAGTCATTGCCGCGCATGATGCGGATGTCGCAGTTGCCGGTCAGCCACGCGCTGCCGTCGGCGGGGGCGCCTTCATAGCTGGTGTTGAGGCAGTCGGCGACCCACTCGTAGACGTTGCCGTGCATGTCGTACACGCCGAAGGCATTGGGCGGGAAACTGCCTGCCGGGGAGGTGTACGAGTAGCCGTCGGCAGGCCCGTAGGTGTTGGCGTGCCGGGCGATGCTGTACTTTTTTTCGTCATTGTCATCGAACGGGAACGGGAACGGTCCGCGCGAGCCGGCGCGTGCGCCGTACTCACGCTCGGCCTCGCTGAGCATGCGGTAAGTGTGGCCGGTCTTTTTCGACAGCCACCGGGCGTAGTCCTGCACGTCGAAGTAGCTGACGCACACCGCTGGCTGGCGCGGACCCTGTTTGTAGGTCGGCTTGCTGGCGGTGCAGGCACGCCCGGGTCGGGTGTCGCCGTCGGCGATCTTCACCCCGGTTTCGCGGATGTAGGCGTCCAGCTCGCCGGCGGTGACCTGGTAGCGGCTGATGGCAAAGGGCCTGGCGAAGGTCACGGTGTGCAGCGGCCCTTCGTCGTCCTCACGGCCGGTCTCACCGGGCTCGGTGCCCATGGTGAAGCTGCCGGCGGGCAGTACCACCATTTCGGGGCAGTCCTTGCAGTCGGTGAATACCTGGCCGGGCTGGCGAGGGGAATCTGCCGCGTGGGCGCCCGCGCACAGTGCCAGGCCGAGCGCGGCACTGCACGACAGCTGTGCAAGGGTGCGCGACATGCGCGGGTACGGGGTTGAACGATGGTGAGGCATGGCAGGTTCCGTCAGCTGTTGGCTACAAGATGAAAGGGCGCGATCAGGCACGCAGGCGTTGGCCCAGCACGCTGATCAGGCGATCGATTTCGGCTTCGGTGTTGAGCAGGCCGGGCGCAGCGCGCACCACCGGGCCCACGTCGCGGGACACCGCATCCACCACGATGCGGTGGCGAGTCAGGTACACGGCCACCTCGTCGGCGTCCTGGCCCTTGACCCGGAAGAAGGTGAAGCCTGACGAGTGACGCGGGCTGCGCGGGGTGACCAGTTCGATCGCCTTGTACTCGGCCAGGCGTTGCTTGAGGTAGTCGTTCAGCCCGTGGATGCGCGCCTGGATCGGCGCCTTGCCCACCTGCAGGTGCAACTCGAAGGCCTTGCCCAGGGCCCAGCGGTGCTCGAAGGCGTGGTAGCCGCCGGGGCTCATGATGGTGGCGAAGTCCTCGTTCTCGGAGAACGTGGCGAAGGTCGGCACCAGGTCCTTGAGCTCGGTGGAGGCAGCGCAGATGATGCCGGTGCCCCGCGGGCCGAACATCCATTTGTGGGTACCGGAGATGAAGTAGTCGCACTTGAGGTCGGCAAAGCGCATGTCTTCCACGCCAAAACCGTGCACGCCGTCGACCACATAGAGGATGCGGTCCTGCTCGTCGCGGTTGCGGTTGCGCTCGCGTACCAGCTCGCCGATGGCCCCGATGGGCAGTTTGACGCCGCTGCCCGAGTGCACCCAGGTCATGCCCAGTACCCGCGTGGACGGGCGGATCGCGGCGGCGATGTTGCCCAGTACCTCGTCGTCCGAGACCCGCTGCGGGTCGCGGAACAGGCGAATCTTGCGCACCTGGGTGCCCTCGCGGGTGGCGCGGTAGGCGAGGCTGTTGCGGGTGGAGTAATGCTCGTGTTCGGTGGTCAGGATCTCCTGGTGGGCGGCCACCTTAAGGCCGCCGTAGATCAGGCCCAGGCCCTCGGTGGTGCTGCCGGTGAGGGCGATCTGGCGTGGCTTGACCTCCAGGTAGCGGGCGGCCCAGTCGCGCACTTCGCCTTCGCGCTTCCATTCGGCCTGGGTTTCCCAGTCGACCCATTGCGCGGGGTGGCGGTCGAGTTTTGCGCGATAGTCTTCGATGGCATCGCGCACCGGCTTGGGATGGGAGGTGATCAGGAAGTTGGCGAAATGAGCGTAATCGGGGTCGAGCTCGAACAGGCTGCGAAAGCCGGCCCAGGCATCGCTGCCGTTGCCGGGCAGGGACGGGCCGGCGAGGGCGCCGGGCAACAGCTGGCTGCCCAGCGGCAGGCTGGCGGCCAGCAGGCCGGCGTACTTGAGAAGGGTGCGGCGATCGGTCATGACGGGGCTCGCTGGCGAGTCAACGGGAAGAGGCGGCTACAGGGCGGGCGGCGTTTTGCGCCTGTTCCCACACCCGCAGGAAGTTGCCGCCCCAGAGCTTGGCTATATCGGCCTCGGAGTAGCCGCGTGAGAGCAGTTCGGCAGTGACGTTGCGGGTTTCGCCCACATCGCGCCAGCCGTCCACGCCACCGCCCTCGTTGAAGTCCGAGCTGATGCCAACGTGATCGATGCCGACCTTGCGCACGGTGTAGTCGATGGCGTCACCGAACTCCTTGAGCGAGGCCGGCGGCTCTTCTTCGAGAATGCCGTACAGCTCGCTGGCGTACTGGCCGAAGCGCTGCTCGGGCCAGGCAGCGATGATCGGGTCGCCGGGCATCAGGGCCACCGCCAGGTTGGGCAGCGGCAGCAGGTCGAAGCGCGCTCGCAGGGCGTTGAGCTTGTCCTGGGTCTTCTGGCTCAGGGGCTTGAGGTAGGTGGAGAAGGCCACCACCTGGATCACGCCGCCGCTGTCCTTGATCAGTTGCATCTCCTTGTCGCTGAGGTTGCGCGGGATGTCGACCATCGCCCGTGGGGCGGAGTTGGACGCCACCAGCGGCGTGCGGCTGAGCCGGGCCACCTGCTCCAGGGCCTTGGTGGACATCTGCGAGACGTCGATGATCACGCCCAGGTCGTTGAGCCGCTGTACCGCCTGGCGGCCCAGGGGCGACAGCCCGTCAAGGGCGTCGGCGGTGTCGTTGAAGAACGGCAGCGGGCGCGAGGAGTCGGCCCAGGCGTTGTTACCCACGTAGCTGAAGCCGAACATGCGCATGCCGCGCGAGGCCCACAGGTCGAGCAGGTCGAGGTCGGTACCCAGCGGGTAGGCGTTGAGCATGCTGATGAACACCGCGAACTTGCCTTCGCCGTGCAGGCGCCGCATGTCCTGTGGGGTGTAGGCGATGGCCACCTGGTTGGGGTAGTCGCGCACCATCGCCATGATCGACTTGTAGCGCACTTCCTGCAGGTTGCGTGCTTCCTGCACGAAGCCTTCGGTGGGCCGGTGCGGACCGTTGGGGCCGTTCCACATTTCGGGCCAGGCAAAAATGGTCAGCGCGGCGCCGGACAGGCGCCCGCGGGCGGTCTTGACCAGGTCGAAGCGTCCGCTGCCTTCCTTGTCGGCTTCATTGCCTTCCATGCCGAAGTTGGCCGGCAGGGTAATGTGGCTGTCGAACGAGAGCAGGCGATCCTGCAGTTCATTGGCCTGCTTGACCACCTCGCGGGGGTAGCCGGCGCTGGGGCCGAAGTAGGTCCAGGCGGCCACCCCGGCACCGGCGGTGAGCGCGGTGGCCAGGCTGATGTACAAGGCTTTTTTCCAGCGTGGTGTGGTCATCGTGGTCTCAGTCAGGTTCACCGTCGAGGTTCAGGCACGAGGCCTTTGCTATCTGGTGAGGACGAGCGCAATCGGCAGAAATTTAGCCGTCGCCTGCGCCCTGCGCGGGCCGCCCGGGGCCGCTTGCTGGCTAAATTTCCCTGTGTGCACAACGTTCTAGCTTCGACAACGCCATGCTCCATGGCGCAACGCGAGACACACAGGTAGGTCAATGACGATTTCTCGACGAGGGTTCATTGCGGGTGTTGCACTGACGGGCGTGGCGGTGCCTGGGGCGCTGTACGCGCACCGCGAGCTGACACGCGAGGAATTTCCGATCACCCCCGGGGAGGCCACCGTCGACTTGCCCGATACCGCCGGCCAGCAGTTGGCCGATACCCTGCGTGGCATCTGGCAGCTGGACGGTGGCAATGCCGGCCTGGAAGGGCTTGAACACACGTCCCTGGAGTTGTTGCTGGATATTGCTCCGCGTGGCCGCGGCCTGCGCGGTTGCCTGGACACGCCCGAGCGCCTGCGCAGTGACGCCGAGCCCCGCTACCGGGTGGTGGGCGACCTGATGCCGGGTGCGCCGAATGTGTTGAGCTGGCGGCTGATACCCACAGCGGACGCTGCGGGGCTGGCGCGCTATGAGTGCCGCGTGCTGCTCGATGAGGTATGGGGCGATTTCGGTAACGCCGGCACTGCCACGCTCACCGGCCAGGTGCTGGACCTGCAGCGCCCGCTGGCCCTGCCCGAGCAGAACCACCGCTTTGTGGCGCGCAAGCGGACCTTCCCCGAAGCTCGCGAGCGCACCGCGCTGAACCCGACGTTGCTGGCGTGGCTGATCTCCCCCGAGCATCGCCTGTTCCACCAGTTGTGGCATGCCTCGCGGGACAAGTGGCACAAGCTGGCACCCAAGCAGCACGAGGCGTTGCGTGCCATCGGCTGGCAGCCCGGTCCGCGTGACCATGAGCGCGATGCCCGTGGCCCGCGCAAGGATCGCAACGGTTCGGGCGAGGACTTCTTTTTCATGCACCGGCACATGCTCGGTACCGCACGTTCGATGCAGGACCTGCCGTCCTGGCCGCGCTTTCCGATGCCGCAGCCGGAACTGGCGCGTGACCGCGCAGGCTTTTTGCGCTACTTCGACAACCAGGATGGCAACGCCTTGCCGCCCACCTGGCTGGCGCAGGGCGATGACGAGTACACCCAGTGGGTCAAGGACATCAAGAGCAGTGAGGTTTTCCATGCCAACTTCGAGCTGTGGGAGTCACGCTACAGCGACCCGCATTATCTTTCGCGCCTGACCCTGGGGCAGTTCGGCTCGGAGGTGGAACTGGGGTTGCACGACTGGCTGCACATGCGCTGGGCGTCGGTGCCGCGTGACCCGGTCAACGGTGCACCGGTGCCCTATGCGCGCACCCCTAGCGATTTTGCGCCGCGCTGGTACGGGCCCGAAAACGATTTTCTCGGCGACCCGTTCTCGTCCCACGTCAACCCGGTGTTCTGGCGCTTCCATGGCTGGATCGATGACCGTATCGAGGACTGGTACCGCGCCCATGAACGCTTTCACCCCGGCCAGGTGGTGCGGCGCGAGGTCAACGGGGTGGCGTGGTTCGCGCCCGGGCGCTGGGTGGAGGTGGCCGACCCCTGGCTGGGCCCGATCACCCACGGTTGCAGCACGGTGCCGGGCCAGCAGGTGGGCAAGAGCGTGGAGATGGACCCGGAGACCATGAAGCTGGCGTTGCGCATCACCTACAGCGACGAAGACGGGCTGGCCAGCCTGGTTCGCCGGGTGCCGCAGCGTCCGTGGTACGCCCGTCACCTGAAGGTCAGGCAGCGCCAGGTGTAAGGCGCTGCCTGCCGGTGTGCCCTAGCGTACCTGGGGGGTTGCCTGCCAGCCGCCGCCCAGCGCCTTGTACAGCGCGATGCTGGCCTGCAGGCGCGAGCGGCGCAATTGCACGTTGTCGTCCTGGGCAGCGAACAGCGTGCGCTGGGTTTCCAGCACGGTGAGCAGGTCTTCGGCACCTGCCTGGTAGCGGCTCTGGGCAATCTGGAAGGCGCGTTGCGCCTGGGCCAGCTCTTCGCTTTGCCACTGGCGCTGCTGGTCCAGCCCGCGAATGCTGTTCAGGGCCTTCTCTACGTCGGCAAAGCCATTGATGATCGCGCCGCGGTAGGTTTCCAGCAGTTCCTGCTGGCGTGCCGTAGCCTTGTCGCGCTCGGCCTTCAGGCGCCCGCCGTTGAAGATCGGTGCCACCAGGCCGGCGCCCAGGTTGTACACCGGGTTGCGCAGGATATCGTCGACGTGCGAGGCGCCTGAACCCACCCCGGCGGTGAGGGTCAGTGCCGGCAGCATGTTGGCCCGCGCCACCTGCACATCGGCTTGCGCTGCGGCCAGCTGGGCTTCGGCGCTGGCGATGTCGGGGCGGCGGGTGAGCAGCTCGCTCGGCAGGCTGGCGGCGATGTCCGGCCAGCTCAGGCGGGCGAAGGCTTCACGATCCAGCTGCAGTTGCTGGCGCGGCTGGCCGAGCAGGGCGGCCAGGCTGATCAATGTCTGCTCGGCGTCCTGGGCCAGCAGTGGCAGCTGGCGCTGTTGCGCGGCCACCAGGCTCTTCTGCTGGGCCAGTTCCAGTGCGGTGGCGGAGCCCGAGTCGTAGCGGCTCTGCACCAGGTGCAGCACGCTCTGGGCGTTGTCCAGGTTCTGTTCGGCAATGCGCTGCTGTTCGACCAGGGCCAGCCAGCGCGTGTAGTGGTCGGCCACGCCGCTGAGCAGGGTCAGCTCGACGGTGTCGCGCTCGAACTCGCTGGCTTGCAGGCTGAAACGGGCACTGTCGCGACCGGCGCGCTTGCCGCCCCAGAAGTCCACCTCGTAGGTGGCGCTCAGGCTGGCCTGGTAACTGTTGGTGGCCTTGTTGGCGGTGCTGTTGTCCAGGGTGCTGGAGCGGTAGGCGTACATGCGCTTCTGGCGCGTGGCGTTGAGGCCCGCATTGAGTTCGGGCAGCAGCGCGGCGCCTGCGATCACGGCACTGGCCTGGGCCTGGCGCACACGGGCGACGGCACCAGCCAGGTCATGGCTGCCCACCCGCGCCTGGTCGATCAACTGGTCGAGTTCGCGGCTGCCGAAGGTGGTCCACCATTGCCGGTCGAGGGTGCCGGCCGCGTCCAGGTGTTCGGTATGCCAGCGTGGCGGTAGCTGCAGGCCGCTGTCCGGGCGCGGCGGCTGGCTGGCGCAGGCCGCCAGCAACAGGCTGGCGGCAAGTAGGGTCAATGGCGCTTTCATAGTGTGTTCATTCGCTGGTAAGGGCTGCCACCGGGTCGAGCCGGGCGGCCTTGCGGGCAGGCATGAAGCCGAAGATGACGCCGGTGACCAGGGCGCAGGCAAAGGCACCGAGCACGGCGGTCAGGGAAAACGCCACGGCCACCTCGCTGAGCAGCAGCGCCCCCCCCACCAGCAGGGCCAGGCCGATGCCGGTGAGGCCGCCGACCACAGAGAGCATCACCGCCTCGGTCAGGAACTGGCGCAGGATGTCGCGCTGGCGGGCACCGGTGGCCATGCGGATGCCGATTTCGCGGGTACGCTCGCGCACGGTCATGAGCATGATGTTCATCACGCCGATGCCGCCCACCAGCAGCGAGATGGCGGCAATCGCGCCGAGCATCAGCGACAGGGTGCCCTGGGTGCGGGCTTCGGCCTGGATCATGGCGGCGTTGTTGGTCAGCTCGTAGTCGCGCTTGCCGTTGTGCAGGCGCAGCATCAACTGGTCGATGGCCTTTTCGGCCTCGTTGACGCGGCGTGCATCGGCGGCGGCAATGGCCACGTACTCGGGGTTCTGGCTGCCGAACAGGCGGATGCTGGCGGCCGAATAGGGCACCGCGATACGGTCGTCGCTGTCCTGGTCGCCTGAACTTGCGCCTTTTTCGGCGAGCACACCCACCACCTGGAAGGGCACGTTCTCGATCAGGATGTATTCGCCAATGGGGTTGGCGGCGTCCTTGAGCAGCTTTTCGCGCACCTTGTGGCCGATGACCGCGACGGCGCTGGCGTTGCGCTCGTCGGCTTCGGTGAAATAGCTGCCTTGTACCACCGGCCAGTTGAAGATGGCCGGGAAGTTGGTGTCGTTGCCGCCCACGTAGCTGGTGTAGTCGGCATTGCCGTAGCGCACGCCGGCGGTGGAGCCGTTGACCGGCATGATGCGCTGGACCTGCGGCAGCCTGCCCACGGCGGCGACGTCTTCCAGGGTGATGACCCCAGGCGGTGTACGCGGGTTGGGAGCGTGCCCGCTGAGGTAGATGATGTTGGAACCGAACGCGCCCATCTGCGCCATCACCTGGCGCTTGCTGCCTTCGCCCACCGCCAGCATCACCACCACCGAGGCCACGCCGATGACGATGCCGAGCAGGGTGAGGGCAGTGCGAAAACGGTTGATCCACATGACGCGCCAGGCGGCCTGCACGGCATCGACCAGCTCGCCCTTCCAGGCCCCGGCATATTCGCTGCCGTCGGCCATGCGTTCGCGCAGGTCGACGGCCTGCAGGGCGCCCGGCGGAGCGTCCACCGGCTGGTCCAGCGGGACCGGCGCCGAGTCGCTGATGATCCGGCCGTCGCTGATCTCGATGATGCGCCTGGCGCGGGCCGCCACCGCACGGTCGTGGGTGATGAGGATGACCACGTGGCCCTGGCTGGCCAGTTCGTCCAGCAGCTTCATGACCTCTACGCCGCTGTGGCTGTCCAGTGCCCCGGTGGGCTCGTCGGCGAGGATGATGTGGCCGCCGTTCATCAGTGCGCGGGCGATCGACACCCGCTGTTGCTGGCCGCCGGACAGTTGGTGCGGGCGGTTGGCGGTACGCTGGCCCAGGCCCAGGCGCTCGAGCAGCGCAGCGGCGCGCGCGTGTCGCTCCGGCGCCGGGGTGCCGGCGTAGATCGCGGGCATCTCGACGTTCTCCTGGGCCGAGCAGGAGGGGATCAGGTGATAGCCCTGGAACACGAAACCGAAGGCCTCGCGGCGCAGCCAGGCCAGGGCGTCGCTATCGAGGTGGGCGACGTCCTCGCCGGCGAACAGGTAGTGGCCGCTGGTGGGGCGGTCGAGGCAGCCGAGGATGTTCATCAGGGTCGACTTGCCGGAGCCCGAGGCGCCGACGATGGCGAGGAACTCACCGGCATGGATGGACAGGTCGATGCCATGCAGGACGTCGACCCGCGGCGTGCCTGCGCCGCCGTAAGACTTGCTGATGGATTTGAGCTGGATCAGTGGCGTCTGCATTCAGCCCTCGCTGCCTTCTAGCGGGCCGATCAGCAGGCGGTCGCCTTCGCTCAGGCCATCGAGGATCTCGATGTGCAGGCGGTCGCTGATGCCGGTGCGTACCTGACGTTCCTCGACGCGGCCGTTGCTGGCCACCACCCTGGCCATCTGCGTGGTGTCCCTGAGCCCGCCGTGCAGGGCGGCGATGGGGGCGGTGAGGACATTGCTGGCCTGGCTGGCCACGAAGAATACCTGGGCGGTCATCTCGGCCATCAGTGCGCTGTCGGCGTTGTCGACGTCCAGCAGTACGGTGTAGAGCACCACGCGGCCACTGCCGCTTTTGCTCGAGGTGTTCGGGCTGCCACCGCCCTGGCCGCTTTCGCCCAGCGGCTTGGGCGGGATCGGCAGGATCTGGCGCACGGTGCTGGCCCAGCGCCGGCTACCGCCGCTAAGGGTGGTGAAGTAGGCGTTCATGCCCGGCTTGACGTGGCCGATGTCGGCTTCGGAGACCTCGGCCCACACGGTCATCGGCGAGAGCTTGGCGATGCGCAGGATCAGCGGGGTCTGCTGCTGTGCGTTGAGGGTCTGGCCTTCGCGGGCATCGACGGCCACCACGGTACCGGACATCGGCGCGTAGATGCGCGTGTAGCCCAGTTCTGCCTGGTCGCTGCGCAGGGTGGCCTGGGCCTGGCGGATCTGCGCCTGGTACATGTCGATGCGGGCCTGGGTGGCCTTGAGTTCGGCGCGCGCGGTCTGTACGTCTTCCTCGCGGGTGGCGCCATTGGCCACCAGGCTCTGCTGGCGCTGGTACTTCTGGCGGGCCAGTTCGTTCTGGGCGCGCTGTTCCTGGAGCTGGGCCTGCAGGTTCTCGATGGCGAAGCGGCTGGCATCGAGCTTGGCCTGCTGGGTGGAGGGGTCGATCTCGACCAGCAACTGGCCTTCCTCGATCGAGTCGCCGGCTTCGACGTGGATCTTGCGGATCTGCCCGGAAGCCTGGGCACCTACATCGACGTAGCGTCTGGGTTGCAGGGTGCCCAGCGCGGTGACGCTGCTTTCGATGTTGGCGCGGGTGACCGCCACGGTGGTCAGTTGGTCGTTGCCTGGCAGGGTCTTCCAGGCGACCAGCGTGCCCAGGGCAAGCAGGCCGAGGCAGCACACGAGCAGGCGGCGTTTGTTTTTCGGGCGTTTCATGCGGGCTTCCAACCAGGGGGTTGATCCATGCCAGGAGGTGACGAACACGCGCTCGGCAGGCATGGGAGGCTGCAAGTTAAACGAGCGGTATTCGAGGTAATTTAAACCGGTGCGTGGCTGGGCCAGCCCGCGCCAGGGCAACACGGGCGAGAGTATGACCGAGTCGCTTGATGAGAATAATATTAATTAGTGTTATTGTGTCGAGCCATACGACCCAGCGGGTTCAACCTCGGCAACGTCGCGCACAGGTACTGTTGTGGAACACTACTATCGAGAGCTGGTGAGCTTTCTGATGTCGCGCCTGGGCAGCCGCCACGCGGCCGAAGACGTTGCCCATGACGCCTACCTGCGGGTGCTGGAACGGGCTGATTCGCAACCTATCGAGCACCCTCGTGCGTTTCTCTACCGTACGGCACTGAACCTGGTGGTGGATGGCCATCGACGCGAGCGGATCCGCCAGGTCGAACCCCTGGAGGTGCTCGATACCGACGAGCGCTGGCACAGCCCGACCCCCTTGCACGCCATGCATGGCGATCAGCGCCTGGCATTGATGCAGCGTGCGCTGGCCGAACTCAGCCCGACATGCCGCGACAGCTTCATGTTGCGCAAGCTCGATGGCCTGTCGCATCAGCAGATCGCCTCGCGCCTGGGCATTTCCCGCAGCCTGGTGGAGAAGCACATCGTCAACGCGATGAAGCACTGCCGCGTGCGCATGCGCGAGTGGGAATCCTGAGCGCGGGGCTGCGATCCAGGGTGAAAGTTCGGGCTGTTCCTTGATTTATGCGCGATTCCCTACAAGTATCAGTGGCAGACCTCTGTTCAGGCGCGATGTTTGCAGCAACTTGCAGTCGTGGATTGTCGCTGTAGGGTCAAGGACGCTAACCCCTTTACCTTCTGCCAGGTCCGGACGATGCCAAACAAATCGATGCGCATCCTGATCGCCGACGAGCACCCCAGCCAGTTGCTGCAACTGGAGAAGATGCTCAATGGACTGGGCTATTACCGCATTGCCCCGGTCGAGAGTTTCGACGAACTGCAGCGCCTGGTGCAGGCGGCCCTGCAGCCCTTCAATCTGCTGATCGGCAACATCGATCTGGCCAGCCACGCGGGCGTGGACATGGCGCGCTTCTGCAAGGCGAGCCTGCCGATCCAGCATGCCTTGCTGTATCACTCTCAGCACCTGAAGGTACCTGCAGTACCGGTGTCACAGCGCCAGGCGGTGAGCCTGAGCCTGCCCAAGGTGCCGGACAGCGAGGCGCTGGAGTCCTTCATGGCGATCATCGATGCGCCGGTGGTAATCGATCAGATGGAACTGAGCGGTGGCCTGGGCGCCCGTGCAGGCTACCTGCCGCGGCGCACCAATTTTGCCCAGACCGTGTTCTGTCGACCGTCCTGAAGCTTGTCGGGCCATTGGCCGCAGTGTTTTGCTATCCTCTTGCGTTTGCCGATTTGCGGAAACGCCCATGAGTGCCATCGCTACCCCCCGACCGTCGTTGTCACGCGCAGACCACAAGACCCTGGGCCTGGCGGCGCTGGGCGGTGCGCTGGAGATCTACGATTTCATCATCTTCGTGTTCTTCGCGCTGACCCTGAGCCAGCTGTTCTTCCCGCCCGAGATGCCGGAGTGGCTGCGTCTGCTGCAGAGCTTCGGGATCTTCGTCACCGGGTACCTGGCGCGGCCGCTGGGCGGCATCCTGATGGCGCATTTTGCCGATCACCTGGGGCGCAAGAAGGTCTTCAGCCTGAGCATCCTGATGATGGCGCTGCCGTGCCTGCTGATCGGGGTGATGCCGACCTATGCCGACATCGGCTACGCGGCGCCGCTGATCCTGCTGGGCCTGCGCATTCTGCAGGGCGCGGCGGTGGGCGGTGAGGTGCCAAGCGCCTGGACCTTCGTCGCCGAGCATGCGCCGGCCGGGCGGCGGGGCTATGCGCTGGGTTTTCTGCAGGCCGGGCTGACGTTCGGCTACCTGCTGGGCGCGCTGACCGCCACGGCGCTGGCCCAGGTGTTCACCGCCCAGGAGATTCTGGACTACGCCTGGCGCTATCCATTCTTGCTGGGCGGGGTGTTCGGCGTGATCGGGGTGTGGCTGCGCCGCTGGCTGAGCGAGACGCCGGTGTTCCTGGCGCTGCGCGAGCGGCGTGAACAACCGGTGGCCTTCCCGCTGCGCACGGTGCTGCGCGAGCACCGCCGCGCGCTGGTGCCGGCGGCCCTGCTGACCTGCGTGCTGACCTCGGCGGTGGTGGTGCTGGTGGTGATTACCCCGACGGTGATGCAGCAGCGTTTCGGCATGAGCGCGGCCGACACCTTCGCCCTGAGCGCGCTGGGTATCGTGTTCTTGAACATCGGTTGCGTGCTGGCCGGCTTGCTGGTGGACCGGGTAGGTGCCTGGCGCGCGCTGATGGTCTACAGCCTGTTGCTGCCGTTGGGAGTGGGGGCGCTGTATGCCAGCCTGATCGGCGGCTGGGGCTGGACCGGGGTGGCCTATGCGCTGGCAGGGCTGGCCTGTGGTGTGGTGGGGGTGGTGCCGTCGGTGATGGTCGGGCTGTTTCCGCCGGCCATTCGCGTGTCGGGGATTTCCTTTACCTACAACCTGGCCTATGCGCTGTGGGCCAGCACCACGCCGCTGATGCTGATTGCGCTGATGCCGTGGAGCCCATGGGTGTGTGTGGGGTTCTGCCTGCTGATGGGCACGGTGGGCCTGCTCACGGCGGTGTACTTCAGTGCGCGGGAGGACCTGCGGGCCGGGGATGAACTGGTGTTGGCGAAGGTGTGAGACCGTTTGCTCGAACGCCTTCACGAAAAAGCCCCCAGCGCCGCAAGGCGTGGGGGCTTTTTTTGTGGGCGGTACTTACATGTTCGGGTAAGTCGGGCCGCCAGCACCTTCCGGGGTCACCCAGGTGATGTTCTGCGAAGGGTCCTTGATGTCACAGGTCTTGCAGTGCACGCAGTTCTGGGCGTTGATCTGGAAGCGCTTGCTGCCGTCTTCCTGGCTGATCACCTCGTATACGCCGGCCGGGCAGTAGCGCTGCGCCGGTTCGTCGTACAACGGCAGGTTGGTGCCGATCGGGATGCTCGGGTCGGTCAGCTTCAGGTGGCACGGCTGCTCTTCTTCATGGTTGGTGCTGGAGAGGAACACCGAGCTCAGCTTGTCGAAGCTCAACTTGCCATCGGGCTTGGGGTAATCGATCTTCTTCGAGTCGGCCGCCAGCTTGAGGCAGGCGTAGTCCGGCTTGGTGTCGTGCAGGGTGAACGGCAGCTTGCCGCCGAACCAGTTCTGGTCGACATAGTTGAATGCCGCGCCGAGCATCGGGCCGAACTTGTGCATCGCCGGGCCGAAGTTGCGGCTGGCGAACAGTTCTTCGTACAGCCAGCTGGCCTTGAAGCCGTCGACGTAGGCGGTCAGTTCGTCGCCACCCTCGCTACCGGCCAGCAGCGCATCGGCCACCGCTTCGGCTGCGAGCATGCCGGACTTCATGGCGGTGTGGCTGCCCTTGATCTTGGCCACGTTCATGGTGCCCAGGTCGCAGCCGATCAGCGCGCCGCCCTTGAATACCATTTTCGGCAGCGAGTTCAGGCCGCCCTTGGCCAGGGCACGGGCGCCATAACTGATGCGCTTGCCACCCTCCAGGTACTGGGCGAGCACCGGGTGGTGCTTGAGGCGCTGGAACTCGTCGAACGGGGAGAGGTAGGCGTTGGCATACGACAGGTCGACGATCAGGCCGACCACCACCTGGTTGTTTTCCAGGTGATACAGGAACGAGCCACCGGTGTTCTCGGTGCTCATCACGTCCAGCGGCCAGCCGGCGGTGTGGATCACCAGGCCTTGCTGGTGCTTGGCCGGGTCGATTTCCCAGATTTCCTTGAGGCCGATGCCGTAGTGCTGCACGTCGCTGGCATTGTCCAGGTCGAAGCGCTTGATCAGTTGCTTGCCGATATGCCCACGGCAGCCTTCGGCGAACAGCGTGTACTTGCCGCGCAGTTCCATGCCGGGGGTGTATACGCCTTCCTTGGGGTTGCCTTCGCGGTCGACACCCAGGTCGCCGGTGATGATCCCGCGGACCACGCCGTTTTCATCGAACAGCGCTTCCTGGGCAGCGAAGCCTGGGTAGACTTCCACGCCCAGGTTCTCGGCCTGCTGGGCCAGCCAGCGGCACAGGTTGCCCAGCGAGATGATGTAGTTGCCTTCGTTGTGCATGGTCTTGGGCACGAACAGATCGGGCACCTTGACCGAGCTGCTGGCGTCGCGCAGCACGTAGATGTCGTCGCGCTTGACCTCGGTGTTCAGTGGCGCGCCGAGTTCTTTCCAGTCCGGGAACAGTTCGTTCAGGGCACGCGGCTCGAACACCGCACCGGAGAGAATGTGTGCACCGACCTCGGAGCCTTTCTCGACCACGCAGACGCTGATTTCATTACCGGCTTCGGCGGCCTTCTGCTTCAGTCGGCAGGCGGCGGACAGGCCTGCCGGGCCAGCGCCGACGATGACCACGTCGAATTCCATGTATTCGCGTTCCACAGGTTCTCTCCTACTCAAGGCTCATCGGTTTTTCTTTGTTGGCGGGTGTCAGGCGGTCATTTCGAAGTACCCGGGTGTGTAGCTCGGGTGATGACGGACTACACCGCTTTCTCTTGGCCGCGCATTATATCTACACCACTTGCGAGGTCCAATACAAACGTTTGTTTGAATTTGCCGCAGCCCAGTAAAATCAAAGACGCACGGCTTGAAGCTGGCTGGTTTGCCGTATTGACCGGATTGGGCGTTACGGTCAAGATACGGGCGGTTTTACGCTCGCCGTAGGCTGACCGTCGGATGCAGGAGCACCCCTAAAAACCAGGCAAAAAGCAGGGCAGTTACGCCAGGACCCGCCTTTGTAGTGGAGTTTACACGCCACGACAAACAATGACCCACGGGTTTTGCGCGCAAGCGTCGAGAACAGACTGCACAGTCAGTTGAGTTTCACCTGCTCGCGTTCGTTTTTGGAGGTGCCCTTGTACCCACGCGCAATCGCCCGGTTCTGCCCAGGCGACATTCTTTTCACCGGAGAGTAACGAGGAATCCATGAAGGTTCTTGTAGCTGTCAAACGAGTGGTCGACTATAACGTCAAGGTTCGCGTCAAGGCGGACAACTCCGGCGTAGACCTTGCTAACGTCAAGATGTCCATGAACCCCTTCTGCGAAATCGCCGTAGAAGAAGCCGTGCGCCTGAAAGAGAAGGGCGTGGCGAGCGAAATCGTCGTCGTTACCGTCGGCCCGGCCACTGCCCAGGAGCAGCTGCGTACCGCCCTGGCCCTGGGTGCCGACCGCGCCGTGCTGGTCGAGTCGGCTGAAGAGCTGACCTCGCTGGCCGTGGCCAAGCTGCTCAAGGCTGTGGTCGACAAGGAGCAGCCGCAGCTGGTCATCCTTGGCAAGCAGGCCATCGACAGCGACAACAACCAGACCGGCCAGATGCTGGCTGCGCTGACCGGCTATGCCCAGGGTACTTTCGCCTCCAAGGTGGAAGTGGCCGGCGACAAGGTCAACGTCACCCGTGAAATCGATGGCGGCCTGCAGACCGTTGCTCTGAACCTGCCGGCCATCGTGACCACCGACCTGCGTCTGAACGAGCCGCGCTATGCGTCGCTGCCGAACATCATGAAGGCCAAGAAGAAGCCGCTGGAGACTGTGACTCCGGACGCGCTGGGCGTTTCCACCGCCTCTACCAACAAGACCCTGAAAGTCGAAGCGCCAGCTGCACGCAGCGCTGGTATCAAGGTCAAGTCGGTGGCTGAACTGGTCGAGAAACTGAAGAACGAGGCGAAGGTAATCTAAATGACTATCCTGGTTATCGCTGAACACGAAAACGGCGCCATTGCCCCGGCGACCCTGAACACCGTTGCTGCCGCCGCGAAAATCGGTGGCGATATCCACGTACTGGTCGCTGGCCAGAACGTGGGTGGCGTTGCCGAAGCTGCCGCGAAAATCGCTGGCGTGGCCAAGGTGCTGGTAGCCGACAACGCTGCCTATGCGCACCAGCTGCCGGAAAACGTCGCGCCGCTGGTGGCCGAGCTTGGCAAGGCCTACAGCCATGTGCTGGCACCTGCCACCTCCAACGGCAAGAACATCCTGCCGCGCGTTGCCGCGCTGCTGGACGTCGACCAGATCTCCGAGATCATCGCGGTCGAGTCGGCGGACACCTTCAAGCGTCCGATCTACGCCGGTAACGCCATTGCCACCGTGCAATCGAGCGCTGCGGTCAAGGTCATCACCGTGCGTGCCACCGGCTTCGACGCCGTTGCCGCCGAAGGTGGTTCGGCTGCTGTCGAAGCGGTTGGCGCTGCCCACGATGCGGGCAAGTCGGCATTTGTCGGCGAAGAGCTGGCCAAGTCCGATCGTCCTGAGCTGACCGCTGCCAAGATCGTCGTTTCCGGCGGTCGCGGCATGCAGAACGGTGACAACTTCAAGCACCTGTACGCGCTGGCCGACAAGCTCGGCGCCGCCGTGGGTGCTTCGCGCGCCGCGGTCGACGCAGGCTTCGTGCCCAACGACATGCAGGTCGGCCAGACCGGCAAGATCGTTGCGCCGCAGCTGTACATCGCCGTCGGTATCTCCGGCGCGATCCAGCACCTGGCCGGCATGAAGGACTCCAAGGTGATCGTTGCGATCAACAAGGACGAAGAGGCGCCGATCTTCCAGGTGGCCGACTACGGCCTGGTCGCCGACCTGTTCGAAGCCGTACCTGAGCTGGAGAAGCTGGTTTAATCCAGCCGCTTCACTTATAAAGAGCCCGGTCTTTTGATCGGGCTTTTTTATTTCGCGACGCAAGGGAGGCATGTGCATGGGGTGGCTTGGCCGAATGGCGATGGCGGGATTGCTGGGGTTTGCCTGCTTGCCCACGGCGGCGCTGGCGGTGGGCAAGTGCGAGCGTCTGGTGGCGACCGGCAGCCCCGATGCGCCGCCCTATGCCTGGCGCGACCCGCAGGACCCCAGGCACCTGATTGGCGCCAACGTCGACCTGCTCAAGCAGGTGGCGACGGAGCTTGGGCTGAAGGTCGAGGTGCTGTACGCAGGCAAGCGCAACGAGGCGCAGCATGAAGTGCGCAGCGGACGCATGGACCTGCTGGTGGATGCGCCGCTGGCCACTGAAGACCTGACCCGCGTCGACTTCATCCACCCGGCGCTGCTGCAGAACGACTACCTGGTGTGGACCCGGCACGACTCCACGCTGGCCTACGACGGCCTGGCCGATCTGCACCAGCACCAGGGCGCGATCTCGGAGAAGGCCAGGCTGACCCCGGCGTTCGCCCAGTTTGCCAAGGACCAGTTGAAGCTGGCGCCGGCGCAGAACCTGACCCAGGCATTCCAGAAGCTTTTGCTTGGCCAGGTCGACTATGTGCTGGCCGGGCGTTACGCCGGCATGGCCATGGCGCAGACCCTTGGCATGGCCAACGACCTGATCGCCCGCGGCCTGCCGCTGGATCGCCCGGGGCTGTACCTGGCGCTGTCGCACAATTCGGCGTGCAATGACGCCTGGTTGCGCGGACAGCTGGCCAAAAAACTGACAGAATTGCCGGCCTCAGGCGTGCCTCAGGCAGTACTGCAACGCAATGTCGAGCGCTGGAAGGCGCAGCTGCAGCAACCGCTCGACGCCCCCAAACAGTAGGAAGATTGTGTGAGAACTCAACCGCTTTTCGCTGCCATGGCGTTACTGGCCCTGGCCGGTTGCGCTGCCGACCCGGCGCCCCACGAGCAGATGCGCCTGTCCGAACAGGCGCTGGAGCAGGCCAAGGCCGTCGGTGCCACCGACGAAGTGGCCGAGCTGAAGCTGGCCGAAGACAAGCTTGCCCGCGCCCGCAGCAACATGGCCAGCGAGTCGTACCGTGATGCGCGGCTGCGCGCCGAGCAGGCCGAGCTTGATGCGCGGCTGGCCGAAGCCCGGGTGCTGACCATCAAGAGTCAGGAGCAGCTGTCGCTGCTGCAATCGCGGGTAAATCGTCTGCGCAAGCAGTTGGGGGAGCAACAGTGAGTTCGATCAAGCCCTTGGTGGCCGTGTTGTGTGCAGGTGTGCTGGGGTTGCAGGGCTGCGCCAGCGAGCGCAGCGAAACCGCCCTCGACCAGGCCGCCGCCAGTTTCCAGGCAGTGAAGGACGATTCCAATGTGCTGCGCAGTGCGCCGCGTGACGTGATCCGCGCCGGCGAGTCGCTGGCCCGTGCCGAGCGGTTGTCCAGCTACGTGGGCAGTGGTGCGGACGTGCGCCATTACGCCTACCTGAGTCAGCGCTACAGCGAGATTGCCCGCGAGCACAGCAACCTGGTGCTCAATCAGGAGCGCCTGGCCAAGCTCGAACTGGAGCGCCAGCGCCTGCAGCTGGCCCTGCGCGAAGCCAAGCTGGTCAGCGTGCAGCAGCAGGGCAAATGGCTGGAGGCGCAGATCGTCAGCCTGGCCACGACCCAGAGCGACCGCGGCCTGGTGATGACCCTGGGTGACGTGCTGTTCGATACCGGGCAGGCCGAATTGAAGAACTCCGCCAGCCGTACCGTGCTCAAGCTGGTGCAGTTTCTGCAGCTCAACCCCCGGCGCGTTGTGCGCATCGAGGGGTATACCGACAGCACCGGCACCCCCGAGGACAACCTGACGCTGTCGCGTGATCGTGCGCAGGCCGTGGCGGACATGCTGGTCGACCTGGGCGTCGACGAAAAACGCATCCAGGTCGAAGGCTATGGCGACCAGTACCCGATCGAGGCCAATGCCTCGGAGCGGGGCAGGGCGCAGAACCGTCGGGTGGAGATCGTGTTTTCCGACGAGAAAGGCCACCTGGGCGCGCCGCGCTGAGGTCGAGGTAAACAACAAACCGGTGATAGTCACCGGTTTTTTTATGCCGCAAAGCTTGAAAAAGCCGCTGTCACACAACTGTGTAGTCGACTATTCTGGCATCTGTGCCCGTACACTTATGCACTGTTCCGGTATTCTTCGCCGACTGTACAAGAACAATTAGATAGCCCGCGTTTCGAGATCCGTCCCATGACCAATCTGTTGCTCTACCAGCGCATCGCCCAGCAACTGGCGGAAGACATCCGCCGCGGCGTCTATCAGCCCGGTGAGCGCGTACCGTCGGTACGCAAGATGAGCTCGCAGCTCAATGTCAGCCATGCCACCGTGCTGCAGGCCTATGCCAACCTCGAGGACCAGGGGCTGATTCGCGCGCGGCCGCAATCGGGCTACTACGTCCACCAGACCCCGGCCCTGACTGCGCAGACCCCGGACATCGCGCGGGTCGAGCGTCCAGGGCTGGTCACGCGCAGCAGCATCATCCAGCAGGTACTGACCGAAGCCCGGCGTGATGGGGTGTTCCCGCTGGGGGCGGCGGTTCCGCATGTGGACTACCTGCCGGTGCGGGCGCTGCACCAGCAACTGGCCAAGGTCACGCGGTTCCAGAGCCCGCGCGCGTTCAGCTACATGTTCAGCCCGGGTTTCGAGCCGCTGCGCCGGCAGATCGCCATTCGCATGCGCGACGCCGGGGTGGTGGTCGACCCGTCCGAAGTGGTGGTGACCCACGGTTGCGTCGATGCGCTGCAGATGTCGTTGCGGGTGCTGACCCGGCCAGGCGACCTGATCGCCGCCGAGTCGCCCACCTATTACGGGCTGCTGCAACTGGCGGACCTGCTGGGGCTCAAGGTGATCGAGATCCCCAGCGACCCGGCCACCGGCATCAGCCTGGAGGCCCTGCAACTGGCGGCCAACCAGTGGTCGATCAAGGCGCTGGTGCTGACTGCGCGGTTGAGCAACCCGCTGGGCGGCACCATTCCCGAGGAGCGCCAGAAGCAGTTGCTGCGCCTGGCCTCGGATTTCAATATCCAGATCGTCGAGGACGATATCTACGGCGAGCTGATGTTCGAGCAAGGGCGCACCAAGGCACTCAAGGCCTTCGACCGGCTGGGGCGGGTGATCTATTGCTCGAGCTTTTCCAAGACCCTGTCGCCGGGGGTGCGTATCGGCTGGATGATCGCGGGCAACTATCAGCAGGAAATCCAGCGACTGCAGACCTTTACCACGCACTCGGCGTGCAGTGTGACGCAGATGGGGGTGGCGGCCTACCTTGAAAATGGTGGCTATGACCGCCATCTGCGCTACATTCGCCAGGAATATCGCAAGAACCTCAGTGCCTACCAGCTGGCGGTACAGCAGCACTTTCCGGAAGGCACCCAGATGAGCCGGCCTACCGGGGGCTTCATCCTGTGGGTCAGCCTGCCGGGGCGGGTCAACACCCAGGAGTTGCATGTACGTGCCTTGCAGCAGGGCATCAGCATCGCGCCCGGGCTGATCTTCAGTAACACGGAGCAGTTCAACCACTGCATTCGCCTCAACTGCGGCATTCCGTGGAATCGCGAGGCTGAGCGGGCGCTGCTGACATTGGGGATGCTGGCCCATCAGCTTTGCCAGGAAACCGCCTCGGGCGGATACCTCTAGATCGCGGGCTTGCCAGCGACTGCAGGAACAAGGAGCATGTGCGACTCATGAATACGTCTCGTTGCCTATGAAAGCGTTTAGCTGTGCTGCCGTGATGTTGTGTGCGCTGGGCCTGTGTGCAACGGGCCCGGCACTGGCTGTGCCCGGACCGGGGCCGATACTGCTGGCACAGGCGTCGGCTGCCCCGGCACCGGACCGGAAGCCTTCGACCCAGGCCCCGGTAAAAGCGAGTGCCAAGCCACAGGCCAAGCCCAAGGCGCAACCCAAGACCAAGGCTGGCGACCCCAGGAAGACGCCGGCCAAGGCGGTAAAGTCGGGCAAGCGCAAGGCCTCCGAGGTGATTGCCGCGCCCTTGCCCAAGGCGCGCCTGGATCTGAGCCTGCCCCCGGAGATGGTCAAGGACCTGCAGCCGAGCAGTCAGGAGGAAGTCCGTGTGCGACGTCCGCTGCTGCCGTCGTTGTTCGAAGAAAAGCCTGCCGCGGACAGCCCGTTCCAGCTCAATGGCCGCTTGATCAGCAACGAAATGCAATTGCAGTTGCGCAATGATGCCCGTCAGGACATCGAGGGTGCAGCCATCGATTTCGAGTTCAAGCAATAAACGCTGCTCGACCTGTCGGTCACATTCTGCGCGGCGATATTTCATCTGAGCGGTAATTTCAAACACCTGTTTTAGCGGTTACTATCCCCATTCACCCATCATTTGTTAGGCCGAGGTCCATGTCGTCATGAACTGCCGTGAAGGCTGTGGCGCTTGCTGCATTGCCCCTTCCATCAGCTCGCCCATTCCCGGCATGCCGCACGGCAAGCCGGCTGGCGAACGCTGTGTGCAACTGTCCGAGCACAACCTCTGCAGCCTGTTCGGCCAGCCTGAACGGCCGGCGGTGTGCTCGGGCTTCCAGGCGGAGGTGGACACCTGCGGCAATGATCGCGACGAGGCGATCAGGATCATCGGTTGGCTGGAGCAAGTGACGGCGGCTTGAGTGAGTGGAACTTCGCAAACAAGGAAAACAACACGATGGGTTCGATGAAGCGGGTAGCGGTGATTTGTGGTCTGAGTGCGATGTTCATGTCGGTGGCGCAGGCTGAAGACTGGAAGGTTGCCAAGGAAGGGGATGGCATCAAGGTATCGCTGAGCGAAGTGAGTGGTTCGAACTACAAGGCCTATCAGGGCGTGACGACCATCAAGGCGCCGCTGGCCAAGGTCCGGGCGCTGCAGGAAGACGTGGCCGGGGCCTGTGCCTGGATTCACGAGTGCAAGAGCCAGAAGCTGCTCAAGCACGAGGGTGACCAGAGCTGGACCTACACCCAGTTCAATACGCCGTGGCCGGTCACCCCGCGCGATTCGATCATCCATGTAACCACCAGCGAAGGTGCCGACGGCAGCCTGACCCGCAAGCTGGAGGGTGTGCCCAAGTACCTGCCGGAAGAAAAAGGCTATGTGCGGGTGGCTGAAGTGCAGGGTTTCTGGAAGCTGGTGCCCAAGGGTGACACTACCGAGGTGACATACCAGGTGCACACCGAGCCAGGCGGCAGTGTGCCAGCGATGGTGGCGAACAAGTTCGTGGTGGATGCGCCGTTCAATACGCTCAAGGCGTTGAAGGAGCGGGCGGAGAAACCGTAACAGTTTGATGGTTGGCTGGAATATGTCTCAACTGTAGGGGCCGCCAAGGCTTGCTCCTCCTGCATGAAGCGTTACGCAACAAAAAAGGCTGCCCGAGGGCAGCCTTTCTTGTTGTTGCAGGCGAGCCGTTTGGCTTACTTGCGGTCTTCCAGTTTGACGATGTCACGCGACTCGTAGCCGGTGTACAGCTGGCGCGGACGGCCAATCTTGTACGGGCTGGAGAGCATTTCCTTCCAGTGCGAGATCCAGCCGACGGTCCGCGCCAGGGCGAAGATCACGGTGAACATGCTGGTAGGGATGCCGATCGCCTTGAGGATGATCCCCGAGTAGAAGTCGACGTTCGGGTACAGCGAGCGCTCGATGAAGTACGGATCGGTCAGGGCGATCTCTTCCAGGCGCATGGCCAGTTCCAGCTGCGGATCGTTGGTGATGCCCAGCTCGCGCAGCACTTCGTCGCAGGTCTGCTTCATCACGGTGGCGCGCGGGTCGCGGTTCTTGTAGACGCGGTGACCGAAGCCCATCAGCTTGAACGGGTCGTTCTTGTCCTTGGCCTTGGCGATGAAGGTGTCGATGTTCGAGACATCGCCAATTTCGTCGAGCATGGTCAGCACGGCTTCGTTGGCGCCGCCGTGGGCAGGGCCCCACAGTGCAGCGATGCCGGCAGCGATACAGGCGAACGGATTGGCGCCCGAGGAGCCTGCCAGGCGTACGGTGGAGGTCGACGCATTCTGTTCGTGGTCGGCGTGGAGGATGAAGATCCGGTCCATTGCCTTGGCCAGTACCGGGCTGATCGGTTTGATCTCGCACGGGGTGTTGAACATCATGTGCAGGAAGTTTTCGGCGTAGGTCAGGTCGTTGCGCGGGTACATCATGGGCTGGCCCATGGAGTACTTGTAGACCATCGCGGCCAGGGTCGGCATCTTGGCGACCAGGCGCACTGCCGAGATTTCCCGGTGCTGCGGGTTATTGATGTCCAGCGAGTCGTGATAGAACGCCGACAGGGCGCCAACCACGCCGCACATGACGGCCATCGGGTGGGCGTCGCGGCGGAAGCCGTTGAAGAACGACTTCAACTGCTCGTGCACCATGGTGTGATTTTTGACGGTGCTGACGAACTGAGCCTTCTGCTCGGCATTCGGCAGTTCGCCGTTGAGCAGCAGGTAGCAGGTTTCCAGGTAGTCGGATTGCTCGGCGAGCTGTTCGATCGGGTAGCCGCGATGCAGCAGGATGCCCTTGTCGCCGTCAATGTAGGTGATCTTGGACTCGCACGATGCGGTCGCCATGAAACCAGGGTCGAAAGTGAAGTGACCCGTGGCCCCCAACCCTCTAACGTCGATAACATCGGGACCAACGGTGCCGGTTAAAATGGGCAGCTCGACGGGGGCTGCGCCCTCGATGACCAACTGCGCTTTTTTGTCAGCCATGTGGCCTCCTATTAATGCTTGAAATCATCAGACAGACCCCCCACGCAGGGCCCGCACCACTATAGTGAGATAAATTCGAATGTCAATTTGCCTAAAGCACGGTTGTAAAGGGCTTTGGGCGCTGTTTTTCCGCGAAATTGCGGCCCGTTTACGCCTTTTGTTCGCCAAAGGCAATGCGCTATTTGGGCTAGGGCTTCACGTTGTCATTAGTAGCCTAACTGTCTATACTCGGCACCCGACCGCCAGGGGCTTTAAAGCCCGCTTTTCTGGGGTCGTCACTCCCTGGGTGGTGGGTACCTGACCAGTACACTTACCAACAACTTTGCCCTGCTTGCTAGGGGCTCTTCAGTGTGAAAAAAGCCGTGAAAAGCCAACGACCTGTAAACCTAGACCTAAGGACCATCAAACTCCCCATTACCGGCGTTACGTCATTTCTTCACCGTGTTTCCGGCATCATCCTCTTTCTGGGCCTGGGCATCATGCTGTACGCATTGAGCCAATCCCTGAGTTCCGAGGAAGGTTTTGCCGAGGTGAAGGCATGCCTGACCAGTCCGCTGGCCAAATTCGTGGCGTGGGGCCTTCTGTCCGCCTTGCTGTATCACCTGGTTGCCGGTGTGCGCCATCTGATTATGGACATGGGCATCGGTGAGACGCTGGAAGGCGGCAAACTGGGCTCGAAAATCGTTATCGCCATTTCCGTGGTGGTGATCGTTCTGGCGGGAGTTTGGATATGGTAACTAATGTCACGAACCTGTCGCGTTCGGGCCTCTATGACTGGATGGCGCAGCGCGTTTCTGCGGTCGTTCTCGCGGCTTACTTCATTTTTCTGATCGGCTACCTGGTGGCGCACCCTGGCATCGACTATGCCCAGTGGCACGCCCTGTTCTCCCATAACGCGATGCGGATCTTCAGTCTGCTGGCCCTCGTTGCCCTGGGCGCTCACGCCTGGGTCGGCATGTGGACCATTGCCACCGACTACCTGACGCCGATGGCGCTGGGCAAGTCGGCGACTGCAGTTCGTTTCCTGTTCCAGGCGGTATGTGGTGTCGCGATGTTCGCGTACTTCGTCTGGGGTGTGCAGATTCTCTGGGGTATCTGATTCATGGCTAACATTCCAACGATTTCCTTCGACGCCATCATCATTGGTGGTGGCGGTGCCGGCATGCGCGCTGCGCTGCAGCTGGCTCAAGGCGGCCACAAGACCGCCGTGATCACCAAGGTGTTCCCGACCCGTTCGCACACCGTATCGGCCCAGGGTGGCATCACCTGCGCCATCGCTTCGGCCGACCCGAACGATGACTGGCGCTGGCACATGTACGATACCGTCAAGGGTTCCGACTACATCGGTGACCAGGACGCTATCGAATACATGTGTCAGGAAGGCCCGGCTGCGGTGTTCGAGCTGGACCACATGGGTCTGCCGTTCTCGCGTACCGAAACCGGCCGTATCTACCAGCGTCCGTTCGGTGGCCAGTCCAAGGACTACGGTAAAGGTGGCCAGGCCGCCCGTACCTGCGCCGCTTCCGACCGTACCGGTCACGCGCTGCTGCACACCCTCTATCAGGGCAACCTGAAAGCCGGCACCACCTTCCTCAACGAGTGGTACGCGGTTGACCTGGTCAAGAACCAGGACGGCGCCTTCGTCGGCGTGATCGCGATCTGCATCGAAACCGGCGAGACCGTCTACATTCGCGCCAAGGCCACCGTACTGGCCACCGGCGGTGCAGGGCGTATCTACGCCTCCACCACCAACGCCCTGATCAATACCGGCGACGGTATCGGCATGGCCCTGCGTGCCGGCGTGCCGGTGCAGGACATCGAGATGTGGCAGTTCCACCCGACCGGCATCGCCGGCGCAGGTGTACTGGTTACCGAAGGCTGCCGTGGTGAAGGTGGTTACCTGATCAACAAGCACGGCGAGCGTTTCATGGAGCGCTACGCGCCAAACGCCAAGGACCTCGCCGGTCGCGACGTTGTGGCCCGCTCCATGGTCAAAGAGATCATCGCCGGCAACGGCTGTGGCCCGAACGGCGACCACGTGATGCTCAAGCTCGACCACCTGGGCGAGGAAGTGCTGCACAGCCGCCTGCCAGGCATCTGCGAGCTGTCCAAGACCTTCGCGCACGTCGATCCGGTCGTTGCGCCCGTACCCGTCGTTCCAACCTGCCACTACATGATGGGCGGCGTTGCCACCAACATTCATGGCCAGGCGATCTCGCAGAACGCCGACGGCGAAGACACCATCATCGAAGGGCTGTTCGCGGTCGGTGAAGTGGCTTGCGTATCGGTTCACGGCGCCAACCGCCTGGGCGGCAACTCGCTGCTCGACCTGGTGGTGTTCGGCCGTGCGGCCGGCCTGCACCTGGAAAAGGCCCTGAGCGACGGTATCGAATACCGCGACGCCAGCGACACCGACGTGGAAGTCGCGCTGAACCGTCTGAACAAGCTCAACGAGCGTACCGACGGCGAAGACGTGGCAACCCTGCGTCGCGAGCTGCAAAGCTGCATGCAGAACTACTTCGGCGTGTTCCGCACCGGCGAATACATGCAGAAGGGTATCGAACAGCTGGCTGGCCTGCGCGAGCGTATCGCCAACGTCAAGATCAACGACAAGTCCCAGGCCTTCAACACCGCGCGTATCGAAGCGCTGGAGCTGCAGAACCTGCTGGAAGTCGCTGAAGCCACTGCAATCGCTGCTGAAGTGCGCAAAGAGTCCCGCGGTGCCCACGCCCGTGAAGACTTCGAAGACCGTGACGACGAAAACTGGCTGTGCCACACCCTGTACTTCCCGGGTGAAAAGCGGGTTGCCAAGCGTGCAGTCAACTTCTCGCCGAAAACCGTTCCGACGTTCGAGCCTAAAGTCCGGACTTACTAAGGGTGGCCACTATGTTGAAAGTCGAAGTTTATCGCTACAACCCCGACACCGACTCGGCACCTAAGACCCAGGTGTTCGAAGTCGATACCGGCGGCAAGGACCTGATGGTTCTGGATGTGCTGGCACTGATCAAGGAACAGGACGAAGGTTTCTCCTATCGTCGTTCGTGCCGCGAAGGCGTGTGCGGTTCCGATGGCATGAACATCAACGGCAAGAACGGCCTGGCCTGCATCACCCCGCTGTCGGCGGTGGTGAAGAAGAACAAGCTGGTCGTGCGTCCGCTGCCCGGCCTGCCGGTCATCCGTGACCTGGTCGTTGATATGAGCATCTTCTACAAGCAGTACGAGAAGGTGAAGCCGTTCCTGCAGAACGATACCCCGGCGCCGGCGATCGAACGCCTGCAGTCCCCGGAAGAACGCGAGAAGCTGGACGGTCTGTACGAGTGCATCCTGTGCGCTTGCTGCTCGACTTCCTGCCCGTCGTTCTGGTGGAACCCGGACAAGTTCCTGGGCCCGGCCGCTCTGCTTCAAGCTTATCGCTTCCTGGCCGATAGCCGTGACACCAAGACCCAGGAGCGCCTGGCGTCCCTGGATGACCCGTTCAGCGTATTCCGCTGCCGCGGGATCATGAACTGCGTAAACGTTTGCCCCAAAGGTCTGAACCCGACCAAGGCAATCGGCCACGTACGTAACATGCTGCTGCAAAGCGGCACCTGATTCAAAAGTGTTGTACCCGTAGCACACCGAAGTGCGGGCCCTTGCCCGCACCGAGGTGCAACTTGAGCAAAGGCCAAAAGCCCGAGCTTTTACCTATGAAGATATGAGACCAGCAGGGGCGTCCGGGCTGGTACCCGGTAAATCTGCGGAACTCTCGGTGGCTTGGTTCAGTCGCTGCATACGGACTCAACTCAGCTTGCTGTGGTTCTTGCCGATCGAGGCCCCTAACCGAGGGTGACCAAGCATGCAAGAAAGCGTGATGCAGCGCATGTGGAACAGCGCCCACCTTTCAGGTGGTAACGCTGCCTATGTGGAAGAGCTCTACGAGCTCTACCTGCACGACCCTAACGCTGTGCCAGAAGAGTGGCGCACTTACTTTCAGAAGTTGCCCGCCGAAGGCAGCACTGCCACCGATGTATCGCACTCGACGATCCGCGACCATTTCGTACTGCTGGCAAAGAACCAGCGCCGCGCCCAACCGGTTTCCGCCGGTAGCGTGAGCAGTGAACACGAGAAGAAGCAGGTTGAAGTGCTGCGACTGATCCAGGCCTACCGTATGCGCGGCCACCAAGCCGCGAAGCTCGACCCCCTGGGGTTGTGGCAGCGCCCTGCGCCAGTAGACCTGTCGATCAATCATTACGGCTTGACCAATGCCGATCTTGATACGACCTTCCGTGCCGGCGACCTGTTCATCGGCAAAGAGGAAGCGAGCCTACGCGAAATCTTCGAGGCGTTGCAGCAGACATATTGCCGCACCATCGGCGCCGAGTTCACCCACATCGTCGACTCCGAGCAGCGCAGCTGGTTCCAGCAGCGTCTGGAGAGCGTGCGTGGGCGTCCTGAATTTTCCGCAGACATCCAGAGCCACCTGCTCGAGCGCGTTACCGCGGCAGAAGGCCTGGAGAAATACCTGGGTACCAAATACCCGGGCACCAAACGTTTCGGCCTGGAAGGCGGCGAAAGCCTGATTCCGATGCTGGACGAGCTGATCCAGCGCTCCGGTTCCTACGGTACCAAGGAAGTCGTGATCGGCATGGCCCACCGTGGTCGCCTGAACGTACTGGTCAACACCTTCGGCAAGAACCCGCGCGAGCTGTTCGACGAGTTCGAAGGCAAGAAGAAGGTCGAGCTGGGTTCCGGTGACGTGAAGTATCACCAGGGCTTCTCGTCCAACGTGATGACCGCCGGCGGTGAAGTTCACCTGGCCATGGCGTTCAACCCTTCGCACCTGGAAATCGTCTCGCCAGTGGTGGAAGGTTCGGTGCGTGCCCGTCAGGACCGCCGCAACGACAGCGTTGGCGACAAGGTACTGCCGATCTCGATCCACGGCGACGCGGCCTTCGCTGGCCAGGGCGTGGTCATGGAAACCTTCCAGATGTCGCAGACCCGCGGTTTCAAGACCGGCGGCACCGTGCACATCGTGATCAACAACCAGGTTGGTTTCACCATCAGCAACCCGCTGGACTCGCGTTCCACCGAGTACTGCACCGACGTCGCCAAGATGATCCAGGCGCCGATCCTGCACGTCAACGGCGACGATCCGGAAGCGGTGCTGTTCGTGACCCAGCTGGCGGTCGACTACCGCATGCAGTTCAAGCGTGACGTGGTCATCGACCTGGTCTGCTACCGTCGTCGCGGCCACAACGAGGCCGACGAGCCGAACGGCACCCAGCCGCTGATGTACCAGCAGATTAGCAAGCAGCGCACCACCCGTGAGCTGTACGCCGATGCGCTGACCCAGGCCGGTCGTCTGGATGCCGAGCGCGTCCAGGCCAAGGTCGACGAGTACCGCAATGCGCTGGACAACGGCCTGCATGTTGTGAAAAGCCTGGTCAAGGAGCCGAACAAGGAGCTGTTCGTCGACTGGCGTCCATACCTGGGCCACGCCTGGACCGCGCGTCACGACACCCGCTTCGACCTCAAGACCCTGCAGGAGCTCTCGGCCAAGTTGCTGGAGCTGCCGGAAGGCTTCGTGGTTCAGCGCCAGGTCTCGAAGATCTACGAAGATCGCCAGAAGATGCAGGCCGGTGGCTTGCCGATCAACTGGGGTTACGCCGAAACCATGGCGTACGCCACCCTGGCCTTCGAAGGTCACCCGATCCGCATGACGGGTCAGGATATCGGTCGCGGCACCTTCTCTCACCGCCATGCGGTGTTGCACAACCAGAAGGACGCCAGCACCTATATCCCGCTGCAGAACCTGTTCCCGGGCCAGCCACGTTTCGACCTGTACGATTCGTTCCTGTCCGAAGAGGCGGTACTGGCGTTCGAATACGGCTACTCGACCACCCAGCCCAATGCGCTGGTGATCTGGGAAGCCCAGTTCGGCGACTTCGCCAACGGTGCCCAGGTGGTTGTCGACCAGTTCATCACCAGCGGCGAGCACAAGTGGGGCCGTCTGTGCGGTCTGACCATGCTGCTGCCACACGGTTATGAAGGGCAGGGGCCTGAGCACTCCTCGGCGCGTCTGGAGCGTTACCTGCAACTGTGTGCCGAGCACAACGTTCAGGTCTGCGTACCGACCACGCCGGCTCAGATCTACCACCTGCTGCGTCGTCAGGTCATCCGTCCGCTGCGCAAGCCGCTGATCGTGCTGACACCCAAGTCGCTGCTGCGCCACAAGCTGGCCATCTCGACCCTGGAAGAACTGGCCGAAGGCTCGTTCCAGACCGTCATTCCGGAAATCGACAGCCTCGATCCGGCCAAGGTGACGCGCCTGGTGTTGTGCAGCGGCAAGGTCTACTACGATCTGCTGGAAAAACGCCGTGCCGAAGGCCGTGAAGACATCGCTATCGTGCGTATCGAGCAACTGTATCCGTTCCCTGAAGACGATCTGGTTGAAATCCTTGCGCCTTACACCGGTCTGAAGGACGTGGTGTGGTGTCAGGAAGAGCCGATGAACCAGGGCGCGTGGTACAGCAGCCAGCACCACATGCGTCGCATCCTGAGCCGTCACAACAAGGACCTGGTCCTTGAGTACGCCGGTCGTGACGCCTCGGCAGCACCTGCCTGTGGTTACGCTTCGATGCACGCCGAACAGCAGGAAAAACTGCTGCAAGCTGCCTTCACCGTTTAATGCCATCGCGCACCAGAAACCGAATTTAAGGAACCACTGATAATGGCTATCGAGATCAAAGCCCCTACTTTCCCGGAATCGGTTGCCGATGGCACCGTTGCCACCTGGCACAAGAAACCGGGCGAAGCCGTCAAGCGTGACGAGCTGATCGTCGACATCGAGACCGACAAGGTCGTCCTGGAAGTGCTGGCCACCGCCGATGGCGTGCTGGGCGACATCGTCAAGGGCGAAGGCGAGACCGTGCTGTCCGACGAAGTGCTGGGTTCGATCAATGAAGGCGCTGCACCAGCTGCTGCTCCGGCCGCCGCTGCCGCCGCACCTGCCCAGGCTGCCGCTGCGGCCGACGCTGGCGAAGACGACCCGATTGCTGCGCCTGCCGCACGCAAGCTGGCCGAAGAAAACGCCATCGACCTGGCCAGCGTCGCTGGCACCGGTAAAGGCGGTCGCATCACCAAGGAAGACGTCGTCGCTGCCGTCGCCAACAAGAAGGCCGCTCCGGCTGCCGCTGCTGCCAAGCCGGCCGCTGCTGCCGCTGCCCCGGTTGTCGCCACTGGCGACCGTACCGAGAAGCGTGTGCCGATGACCCGCGTGCGTGCCACCGTGGCCAAGCGTCTGGTCGAAGCACAGTCGAACATGGCGATGCTGACCACCTTCAACGAAGTCGACATGACCGAAGTCATGGCACTGCGTTCGAAGTACAAGGACCTGTTCGAGAAGTCCCACAACGGCGTGCGCCTGGGCTTCATGTCGTTCTTCGTCAAGGCTGCCACCGAAGCGCTGAAACGCTTCCCGGCTGTCAACGCCTCGATCGACGGCAGCGACATCGTCTACCACGGCTACGCCGACATCGGTGTTGCCGTGTCCAGCGACCGCGGCCTGGTGGTACCGGTACTGCGTAACGCCGAGCAGATGAGCCTGGCCGAAATCGAAGGCGGCATCGCCACCTTCGGCAAGAAGGCCCGTGACGGCAAACTGTCGATCGACGAGATGACCGGCGGTACCTTCACCATCACCAACGGTGGTACCTTCGGTTCGATGATGTCGACCCCGATCGTCAACCCGCCGCAGGCTGCAATCCTGGGCATGCACAACATCATCCAGCGTCCGATGGCCGTCAACGGCCAGGTCGTGATCCGTCCGATGATGTACCTGGCACTGTCCTACGATCACCGCCTGATCGATGGCAAAGAAGCCGTGACGTTCCTGGTGACCATCAAGAACCTGCTGGAAGACCCGGCTCGTCTGCTGCTGGACATCTGATAAACAGCTGCAGGCTGCAAGCGACAAGCTTCGAGCAGAAGCGTGTTCGCCTTGCCGCCTGCAGCTTGCCGCTTGACGCTAAAAGGAATCTTTTATGACCCAGAAATTCGACGTGGTAGTGATTGGTGCAGGTCCTGGCGGCTATGTAGCCGCGATCAAGGCTGCCCAGCTCGGCCTGAGCACTGCCTGTATCGAGAAGTACGTTGACGGCGAAGGCAAACTGGCCCTCGGCGGTACCTGCCTGAACGTGGGTTGCATTCCGTCCAAGGCGCTGCTGGACAGCTCCTGGAAGTACAAGGAAGCCAAAGAGAGCTTCAACGTGCACGGCATCTCCACTGGCGAAGTGAAGATGGACGTGGCTGCGATGGTTGGCCGCAAGGCTGGCATCGTCAAGAACCTGACCGGCGGCGTTGCCACCCTGTTCAAGGCCAACGGCGTCACTTCGATCCAGGGCCACGGCAAACTGCTGGCCGGCAAGAAAGTCGAAGTCACCAAGCCTGACGGCAGCACCGAAATCATCGAAGCCGAGAACGTGATCCTGGCCTCCGGTTCGCGTCCGATCGACATTCCGCCGGCTCCGGTCGACCAGAAAGTCATCGTTGACTCCACCGGCGCCCTGGAATTCCAGACCGTGCCAAAACGCCTGGGCGTGATCGGCGCCGGCGTCATCGGCCTGGAGCTGGGTTCGGTATGGTCGCGCCTGGGTGCCCAGGTGACCGTGCTCGAAGCCCTGGACACCTTCCTGATGGCAGCCGACACCGCTGTTGCCAAGGAAGGCCTGAAGACCCTGACCAAGCAAGGTCTGGACATCAAGCTGGGCGCTCGCGTGACCGGCTCGAAGGTCAACGGCGACGAAGTCGAAGTGACCTACACCGACGCCAACGGCGAGCAGAAGATCACCTTCGACAGGCTGATCGTTGCAGTCGGCCGTCGCCCTGTGACCACCGACCTGCTGGCTGCCGACAGCGGCGTGACCATCGACGAGCGCGGTTTCGTGTTCGTTGACGACTACTGCGCTACCAGCGTACCGGGCGTCTACGCCATCGGTGACGTGGTACGTGGCATGATGCTGGCGCACAAGGCCTCGGAAGAGGGCATCATGGTCGTCGAGCGCATCAAGGGCCACAAGGCCCAGATGAACTACGACCTGATCCCATCGGTTATCTACACCCACCCGGAAATGGCCTGGGTCGGTAAAACCGAGCAAGCCTTGAAGGCTGAAGGCGTTGAGGTTAACGTGGGCACCTTCCCGTTCGCGGCCAGCGGCCGTGCGATGGCGGCCAACGACACCGGTGGTTTCGTCAAGGTCATCGCCGATGCCAAGACCGACCGCGTTCTGGGTGTACACGTCATTGGCCCAAGCGCTGCCGAACTGGTGCAGCAGGGTGCAATCGCAATGGAATTCGGCTCCAGCGCCGAAGACCTGGGCATGATGGTCTTCTCCCATCCGACCTTGTCTGAAGCGCTGCACGAAGCCGCTCTGGCCGTGAATGGCGGTGCCATCCACGTAGCCAACCGCAAGAAGCGTTAAACAATAAGAAACCACGGCGGACGGCCCGTCGTGAGTCTTGCGTGCATGGCTCACCGCGGAAAGTCCGCCGGACTCGAACTCCCGGAGCATACCGGGGGCAAGCGGTCACAGGTGGCGCGGCACTCCACAGGAGCGCAGCGCCGAAGCGCAGTACCTAACGAAGACGGTAAAAAGCATGAATCTTCACGAGTATCAGGGTAAGCAGCTGTTCGCTGAATACGGCCTGCCAGTTTCCAAGGGTTTCGCAGTCGACACCCCTGAAGCTGCAGCAGAAGCCTGCGACAAGATCGGTGGCACCGAGTGGGTTGTAAAAGCCCAGGTTCACGCCGGTGGTCGCGGTAAAGCGGGCGGCGTAAAGCTGGTTCGCAGCAAAGAAGACGCCAAGGCGTTCGCTGCCCAGTGGTTGGGCAAGCGTCTGGTTACCTACCAGACCGATGCCAATGGTCAGCCAGTCACCAAGATCCTGGTTGAATCGTGCACTGATATCGCTAAAGAGCTGTACCTGGGCGCTGTCGTTGACCGTTCGAGCCGTCGTATCGTGTTCATGGCCTCCACCGAAGGTGGCGTGGACATCGAGAAAGTCGCTCACGACACTCCGGAAAAAATCATCAAGGCCACTATCGATCCACTGGTTGGCGCTCAGCCATTCCAGGGTCGCGAGCTGGCATTCCAGCTGGGTCTGGAAGGCAAGCAGGTTGCTCAGTTCGCCAAGATCTTCGTCGGTCTGGCCAAGCTGTTCAAAGAGCACGACCTGGCACTGCTGGAAGTGAACCCGCTGGTGATCAAGGCCGACGGCGATCTGCACTGCCTCGATGCCAAGATCAACATCGACGCCAACGCCATGTACCGTCAGCCCAAGCTGAAAACCTTCCACGACCCGTCGCAGGACGATCCTCGTGAAGCCCACGCTGCCAGCTTCGAGCTGAACTACGTGGCCCTGGAAGGCAACATCGGCTGCATGGTAAACGGTGCCGGCCTGGCCATGGGTACCATGGACATCGTCAACCTGCACGGCGGCAAGCCAGCCAACTTCCTCGACGTAGGTGGTGGCGCTACCAAAGAGCGCGTGACCGAAGCGTTCAAGATCATCCTGTCCGACAGCAATGTCGCGGCCGTACTGGTCAACATCTTCGGCGGCATCGTTCGTTGCGACATGATCGCCGAAGGCATCATCGGTGCAGTGAAAGAAGTTGGCGTTAAAGTGCCGGTTGTTGTTCGTCTGGAAGGCAACAACGCTGAACTGGGCGCCAAAGTACTGGCAGAAAGCGGTTTGAACATCATTGCGGCAACCAGCCTGACCGACGCTGCTCAACAAGTTGTCAAAGCTGCGGAGGGCAAGTAATGAGCGTCCTGATCAATAAAGACACCAAAGTCATCTGCCAGGGCTTCACCGGCTCGCAGGGTACCTTCCACTCCGAGCAAGCCATCGCCTACGGCACCAAGATGGTTGGCGGCGTGACCCCAGGCAAAGGCGGCACCACTCACCTGGGCCTGCCGGTGTTCAACACCGTGAAAGAAGCAGTAGCTGCTACCGGCGCCGACGCGTCGGTCATCTACGTACCGGCTCCTTTCTGCAAGGACTCGATCCTGGAAGCAGCGTTCGGCGGCATCAAGCTGATCGTGTGCATCACCGAAGGCATTCCTACCCTGGACATGCTCGATGCCAAGGTCAAGTGCGACGAGCTGGGTGTTACCCTGATCGGCCCTAACTGCCCAGGCGTCATCACCCCGGGCGAGTGCAAGATCGGCATCATGCCAGGTCACATCCACTTGCCAGGCAAGGTCGGTATCGTGTCGCGTTCCGGCACCCTGACCTATGAAGCCGTGAAGCAGACCACTGACGCCGGTTTCGGTCAGTCCACCTGCGTCGGTATCGGTGGCGACCCGATCCCGGGTTCGAACTTCATCGACATCCTGAAGCTGTTCCAGGAAGACCCGAAGACCGAGGCGATCGTGATGATCGGCGAGATCGGCGGTTCGGCTGAAGAAGAAGCGGCTGCCTACATCAAGGCAAACGTCACCAAGCCAGTGGTTTCCTACATCGCCGGTGTGACTGCCCCAGCGGGCAAGCGCATGGGCCATGCTGGCGCCATCATTTCGGGCGGCAAGGGTACTGCAGACGAGAAGTTCGCAGCCCTGCAGGACGCCGGTGTAAAAACCGTGCGTTCGCTGGCCGACATCGGCAAGGCCCTGGCCGAGCTGACCGGTTGGGAAGTGAAGAAGTAAGCTGCGGCTGACCTTCCACGCTTCGGCAAAGGCCACCCTCGGGTGGCCTTTGTGCTTTCTGGTGTACAACGCTGCCCCCTGTAGGGGCCGGCCTTGCCGGCGAAGCAGACAGCGCGTTCTTGCATAAAAGTCGGTCATCCACGCGACATGCATATTCGCTCATCGGACAAGCACCCCTCTGGCAGTGCGTTTTGCGGCCAGATTCGTTAACCTGTGCCCTCATTTTGTGCCAGCACCCCAAAAGGGAGCTACACGCTAAACGGGTCTGCTCCATCCGGGCAGGCAGCATTTCCCTCACCCAAGGGGAAGTCCCTCTCTAAATCCCGATTTCAGAAGTGTGGTATTTCCTTAATGAAAGTCTTGAAAGGCCAGGACATCCTGGCGCTTGGTTTTATGACGTTCGCGTTATTCGTGGGCGCAGGCAACATCATTTTCCCGCCTATCGTCGGCCTGCAATCGGGCCCCTACGTCTGGTTGGCCGCCCTGGGCTTTCTGGTCACTGCCGTGGGCCTGCCCGTGATCACCGTGGTGGCACTGGCCAAGGTCGGTGGCGGCATGGACGCGCTGAGCAGCCCGATCGGCAAGGTGGCCGGTGGCCTGCTGGCGGCTGCCGCGTACCTGGCCGTAGGCCCGCTGTTCGCCACCCCGCGTACCGCGACCGTGTCCTTCGAGGTAGGTGTGGCACCGCTGACCGGCGAGAGCCCGACCGCGTTGTTCATCTATAGCCTGGTGTACTTTGCCGTGGTGCTGGCCGTGTCCATGTACCCGGGCAAGCTGCTCGATACTGTCGGGCGCTTCCTGGCCCCGCTGAAGATCATCGCGCTGGCCGCGCTGGGCATCGCCGCGTTCATGCTGCCGGCCGGCACCATGGGGGTGGCGCAACCTGAATATGTCGCCGCGCCGTTCTCCCAGGGCTTCATCAATGGCTACCTGACCATGGATACCCTGGGCGCGCTGGTGTTCGGTATCGTCATCGTCAACGCGATCCGCTCGCGTGGCGTCGACTCGCCGCAACTGATCACCCGCTATGCCATCATCGCCGGCCTGATTGCCGGTGTCGGCCTGGCGCTGGTGTACATCAGCCTGTTCCGCCTGGGTGCGGGCAGCCACGAGATCGCCGCCGGTGCGAGCAATGGCGCGGCGGTGCTGCATGCCTATGTACAGCACACTTTCGGTTCGCTGGGCAGTGGCTTCCTGGCTGTACTGATCGCGCTGGCCTGCCTGGTCACCGCCGTGGGCCTGACCTGCGCCTGCGCCGAGTACTTCAGCCAGGTACTGCCGTTGTCGTACCGTATGCTGGTGGTGCTGCTGGCCGGCTTCTCGCTGGTGGTGTCGAACCTGGGCCTGACCAAGCTGATCGCGTTCTCGATCCCGGTGCTGACGGCAATCTACCCGCCCTGCATCGTGCTGGTGGCGCTGAGTTTCTGCGGCAACCTGTGGAACTCCCAGACCCGCATCATGGCCCCGGTCATGGCGGTGTCGCTGCTGTTCGGCATGATCGACGCGCTCAAGGGCGCCAACCTCGCTGGCTGGCTGCCGGAGTCGCTGGCGCACCTGCCGCTGAGCGAGCAAGGCCTGGCCTGGCTGGTGCCTTCGGTGGCGATGCTGGCTGTTGCCGTGGTGCTTGACCGCATGCTCGGCAAGCCGCGCGAAGCGGTCGCCTGAGTGCCGGCCGCGGCAGGCGAGGGCCACAAGCCATGATCGCCTGCCGGGCCAGCCTCTGAAGAGCCCCGCATCCATTCGGATGCGGGGCTTTTTCGTCTCGGGGCCACGTGTCTTTTTGCCGCTGGCAGCGTCGAAAGGCGGACAATGCACCATCCTGTGCCATTTCTTCGGGAGCGCCATGAGCTTCATCCAGAACAACCTGATCAACCTGTTTGCCGCCTGCTGGTTCGTTGCCTGCTGGGGCGGCTACACCCGCTACGCCAGCTGGAAGGCCCGTGATACCGCCTGCCTGGCCAGCGTCATGCACCTGTACCGCGAGGACTGGATGCGCCGCATGCTGCTGCGCGACAACCGCATCGCCGACGCCAGCGTGATCGGCAATCTGGAGCGCAACGCATCGTTCTTCGCCTCCAGCACCCTGATCATCCTGGCCGGTATCCTCACCGTGCTGGGCGCCTCGGACCGCGCCTGGTCGCTGCTGGCCGACCTGCCGCTGGTACAGCAGACATCCCAGGGCATGTCCGAAATCAAACTGTTATGCCTGGCGATGGTTTTCGTGTACGCCTTCTTCACCTTCAGCTGGTGCATGCGCCAGTACAACTTCGCCGCCGTGCTGGTGGGCTCGGCACCGATGATCGGCGAGCGTCAGGTCAGCGAGCAGGAGCGCAAGGCCTTCGCTCTGCGCGGGGCGCGGGTTATCTCGCTGGCGGCCAACCAGTTCAACTTCGGGCTGCGCTCGTACTATTTCGGCATGGCCTTGCTCAGCTGGTTCATCAGCCCCTGGCTGCTGGTGCTGATGAGCACCGGGGTAGTACTGGTGCTGTACCGCCGCGAGTTTCATTCCGACGTGCTCGACGTGATGGTCTATACCCCTACAGAGGCGCCATTGCCTGAGCCGAACAAGGAACCTGTCGCATGAGTATTCCGTTCTGGTGTGTGTTGATCAGCGCACTGCTGATCTATGTGGCGCGGGTGCCGGTGGCGCGTGCGATGAAGCAACAGGGCAGCTACGACAACCACCTGCCGCGCAGCCAGCAGGCGCAACTGACCGGCATGGGCGCCCGGGCGGTGGTGTTACGGATTAATAAACTTTGTCACAAAAGCTCTTGGATTCCGCGGCCGAGCGGGGGCGCTGATCCTGGAGAAGAGAGAATAAAGGTTGTCACAAAGCATAATCTTTCAAAAATTCTTGGGCTTTTCCGTTTAATAAAGGTCGTCACAACAGTAAAGGTTGTCACAGCAAAGGTTCAGCCAAAGAAAAATCACAAGGATATATCGTGCAAAAACCCCGGAAAAATTATGATGGTATCTTTGTACACAGAGGTAATCGGTACGAGCTTCTCCTGTTCACAGGTACTAAGTCTGTCTCATGCCCCCTCTTCACTCTGCCAGCACACAGTCCTAGATCGGGCCTTACAGTCCGGTTGGAAGCGATTCTCGGCTGCGCGGCGAAACAAGCAAAGGGCCAGTACAGCGAGCTCATGACGCAGCCCCACCGATACGTCATCAGAAGAAATTTCCATTGCCCGGCAAGCTGAGTTCTTACATCTGCGGTGGCCTGGTGTGCGTTTCACCGTGGCAGTCACGGCACCATGCAAAGAGGGCGTCTTACAGAATCCGGCCATGTTTGAGCATTTCGTGGTCATCCGTGTAGCAGCGAAACAGCCCCAAAGAAATGGCGTAAAGCCCCGCCGACTGGGGCGTGAGATCCAGCCTGGACGTGTCCGCGCCACGGACGATTTCGGCGAGCTTGGCCAGAGTGGGATCATCGAGCTGGTACTTCTTGAGGAAGGCGTCGAAGCTGCTTAACGGCCCGACATGGCTCAGGTCTACCCCTAGAATGTCATAGAGCGTGGCACCTTCATCACTTGCCACGCGCAAGACCTCGCTGCTGGGGACGTAGCGGAAAACCGGGACTGTATCGATGAAGCGCTGGATGAGCCAAGGACAGGCGATCCGATCGATCTTTGGACGTTCACGCGTTACCCATTTCATTGGACACCCCACCGCCGGCAGGCGATGGGTCATGAAACACCGGCCGATGATGTCGGCCGGCAGTTGGTTTCAACCACGCAACATGTGGACTGCCAGGCCTGCCAGGGCGCAAGCGAATAGAACCTGAATGACACCCCGCTTAAAGCGGAATAGGGCAATTGCTGCAGCAACCGCTATCACCGCTGAAGGCCAGTCAAACGCCCCACTGAAGCCTTTTGGCCAAAGTACGTGGTAGCCGAAGAACATGGCGAGGTTCAGGATCACCCCCACCACAGCCGCGGTGATGCCTGTCAGCGGTGCAGTGAATTTCATCTCGTTGTGAGTCGACTCCACCACTGGGCCACCGGCAAGGATGAAGATGAAGGAAGGCAGGAAGGTGAACCAGGTCACGAGGCTCGCCGCGACTGCACCGGCAAGGAACGGGTGCTCCGCACCGAACATCGGATGCACGTACCCACCGATGAATCCGACGAAGGCAACCACCATGATCAGTGGCCCTGGCGTGGTTTCCCCCAAAGCGAGGCCATCGATCATTTGGGTTGGCGTCAGCCACCCGTAATGACCGACAGCGCCCTGGTAGACATAAGGCAGCACCGCGTACGCCCCGCCAAACGTCATCAGTGCAGCCTTGGTGAAGAACCAGCCCATCTGCGTCAGGCTGCCGTCCCAGCCAAACGACAGCGTTAGCAACCCCATGGGCAGCACCCACAGCGCTCCACCGACCAGCAGCAGGTGTACCAGATGTCCCCAGCTGAAACGGGCATGCTCAGGGGTTGGGGTGTCGTCATCGATCAGCGCCGGACCGAAGCTGTTCTTCGCGGCCCCATGACCGCCGCCGATCACGAACTTGCCGGGTGCGAAGCGGCCCCCCACATAGCCGATGATGGCGGCCACCAGCACGATCAGCGGGAACGGCACGTTGAGGGCGAAGATAGCGACGAACGAGGCGCCGGCCATAGCCCACAGCCAGCCGTTCTTGAGGGCTCGTGAACCAATCCGGTGTGCAGCGTGGACGACAATGGCGGTGACCGCCGGCTTGATGCCATAGAAAATGCCCGCGACTACCGGCACCTCGCCAAAGGCGACATAGACCCAGGACAAACCGATCAGGATGAACAGTGAAGGCAGCACGAACAATGCGCCGGCAATTACCCCACCCCAGCTGCGGTGCATGAGCCAACCGATATACGTTGCGAGCTGCTGAGCCTCGGGGCCGGGCAGCAACATGCAGTAGTTCAGCGCGTGTAGAAACCGTTTCTCGCTGATCCACCCCCTACGCTCGACCAACTCCTGATGCATGACTGAGATCTGTCCGGCAGGCCCGCCAAAGCTGATGAAGCCTAACTTGAGCCAGAACAGGAAGGCTTCATACAGACCGATCGGCTGCTGAGACGCTTGCGATGGCGGCTGTTCACTTACTGCGGAGGTGGTATCAACCATTTTGGGCTTCCTCGCTTGCGAAAGCCGTCAGCAGGCCATCGAAGATGCCTCCTGCGACCATTGTCAGTTGATCGTCATCGCCAATGCTCTCTCTCAATCCGGCGAGGACACGCTCGATACCGGGTGCTTCGGAAGGTTGTACGCCTCCCACATCCAGGTAGTGGATGACACCCGCCAGGCGTGCCAGGCCTGGCTGCTGAAAGGCGAAGCTCTCGATGAGGGTTTCGAAGGAAACCCGCTGGCCAACGTGGCTGAATCGGGCCCCATCAAAATCAAAGCCGAGCGCATCGCTTGGGCAGTCGCTGGGACTGTCCAACCAAATGAATTGGGCATCGGCATCAACGAAGCGACGGATCAGCCAGGCACAGGCCAACCGGTCTACCCAAGGACGTTTTCGCGTTGCCCATCGGCGACCTTGGTATTCGCTGCGCTCCAGCTGGTTGATCGCCTCATCGTGCGCACTCGGCTCATCAGAAGACAGAGCGCGGCTAATCGCGGTCTCAAGCTCCTGCAGGGCCGCGTCGGCTTGGGTCTTGAGTACACCTGGGAAGAAATCGATCGCTGCCAACTGGCCGAAGGCCTTCCTGAGCTTGCGCACCTGTCGGGCTGTCAGCAACGCATTATCCGGGGATAGGTCAGCTCGGCAGCCTGCAATTTCTTCCATCAGCTTGGCGTATTCATCGCTTCTGTCGAATAGCCCGCTGAAGCGCTCCTCGCGTTCTGGCAACGACAGCAGAAATGCCGTGCCGTTGATGGCTAGCACATCTCGCTCCACGGCTTCGAACGTTTCGCGGCCCGCGCTTTGTTCCGGCAGCAAGTACACACCATCGCGTAGCACGGCGGCGCCAGAGGCCTTCAGCGTTCTCCAGGCGCGCATTCGTTCGGTGGCGTTTGCTGTCGGCAGTCCCAAAATCAATAGCGACCAGCTAATCATGTAGAAAACTCAACATAAAATGTATCTTTTCCTACATTAAGCCAGTTTCGTCCAAATGCAACGGGTATTCATCGAGCGTGTCGAGCCGTATGGAATCGCGTTGACCATATCCCCCTTGGGGGGGATACGCTGTTGTCGATCTGATGAAGTTCAGGCGATAGAGATCGCCTCCAGCCGTGCACGGAGGTGCCATGCTATCTGTCCTGAAAAACCGCACTTACAGGCACCTGTTCATTGCTCAGGTGATTGCCTTGATCGGCACCGGCCTGGCGACCGTAGCGCTTGGGCTTCTGGCCTATAATCTAGCCGGCGCGCAGGCCGGCGCCGTCTTGGGCACTGCGCTCGCGATCAAGATGGTGGCCTACATTGGCGTGGCGCCGATTGCCGGTGCGTTTGCCGAACACCTACCCAGAAAAGCCATGCTGGTCTCCCTCGACCTGGTCAGGGCAGCCGTGGCGCTGTTACTCCCGTTTGTCACCGAGATCTGGCAGATCTACGTGCTGATTTTCGTGCTGCAGTCTGCATCTGCCGCGTTTACGCCAACGTTCCAGGCCACCATTCCTGACATCCTCCCTGACGAGCGTGAGTACACCCGGGCGCTATCACTTTCGCGCCTGGCTTATGACCTGGAGAGTGTTATTAGCCCGATGCTCGCGGCAGCCCTGTTGACCGTGGTCAGCTTCCACAGCCTGTTCGGTGGCACCGTCGTGGGTTTCCTCGTGTCAGCTGCGATGGTGGTTTCAGCGGTATTGCCGGTAGCCGTTCGCGGGCCCAAGCGGAGCATCTACGAGCGGACGACCAAAGGCCTACGGATCTTCCTGCGTACCCCGCGCCTGCGCGGCCTCCTGGCCTTGAACCTCGCAATTGCTGCAGCCAGCGCGATGGTTATCGTGAATACGGTCGTGTTGGTTCAGGCGAAGCTTGGGCTGGATCAGAGCGCGATGGCCATGGCGTTGATGGCTTTCGGTGGCGGTTCGATGGTGGTGGCCATGCTGCTTCCGCGACTTCTTGAGCGTCTGGACGATCGTAAGGCCATGCTTGCCGGCGGAGCGATCCTGGTGGCTGGTTTGCTGATCGGGGCTTTCGTCTCCAGTTATTCGGCCTTGGTTGTTCTGTGGGTGGTGCTGGGCGCTGGATATTCCCTGGCACAAACGCCGTCGGGGCGGATCTTGCGTCGATCTTCTTCGGCTCAGGATCGACCAGCGCTGTTCGCGGCGCAGTTCGCCTTGTCTCATGCTTGTTGGCTGATTACCTACCCGCTGGCCGGGTGGCTGGGAGCCAGCGTCAGCCTCACTGCTGCGTTCGTTGGCCTAGGTCTACTCGCTGGGTTTGCGTGGACACTGAGCAAATGGATCTGGCATCCCGACCATGAGCACGAGGTTGTGTCGCATCAGCACGACGATCTTTCGGAAGATCATCCTCATGTCGCTGATGGAAAATCTCATGCGCACTCGTTTGTCATTGATGAGCTCCACCGGAAATGGCCACGGCGATAGCGCCCTCCATCCAGGGCGGTGGAGAGTCGCTGGGTCGGTGCTATTTCTTGAGCGCCTTCAGCCGCGCACTGGCTTTCTGTACGGCGGCCATCTTCTCCGGACGTTTCATGCGCTTCCACTTGCGGATTTCATCTTTCGACCGTCCGCAGCTTACACAGAGATCGCCCTTCAACTGACAGAGTGAAATACAAGGGTTCTCGATCTGCGAAGCCATGGATGAGTTACCTGTGGGCAGGATTGTGGCGCGTGAGTGCAGGCCGCCTCAGCGGCCCGCATCCACAGATTAGGCTTGGTGAATTTCGACGGTCAGGTGCCGAATTTCATGAACCGGCAACAGCCGCTCACGAATACTTTCAACACTGGTTGCGGCTTTGCCAACAACGCTGACGATAGCGGCGTGGGCGTCGGGGCCTACGCGCCAAACGTGAAGATCGCAGATGCGGACGTCACCCGGTTGCTCAATGAACTCGCGGATTTCCTGCGCTACGTGATCATCAGTTTTGTCCAGAAGGACGCCGGCAGTCACTTTCATCAGGTTCCAGGACCAGCGCCCGATAACAACGGCGCCGACGATGCCCATCACAGGGTCGAGCCAGACCCATCCAAGGTATTTGCCCGCCAGCAGTGCGACGATCGCAAGGACCGAGGTCAGTGCATCGGCCAGGACATGCACATAGGCCGATTGCAGATTGTTGTCGCCGTGCCCGTGGCCATGATCGTGGTGATGGTGGTGGTCATGCCCGTGATCATGGTTGTGCCCGTGGCCCAGCAGCAACGCACTCACGATGTTCACCAGCAAGCCAACTATCGCGATACCAATCGCGATGCTGAATTGCACTTCATTCGGTTGGAACAAACGGACGATCGACTCAGCACCCACTGCCAGGGCAACGAGTCCCAGGATCAGCGCCGAAGCAAACCCACCCAGATCGCCGACCTTGCCCGTACCAAAACTGAACCCAGAGTTGGTGGCGTGTCGCTTGGCATACGCGTATGCAGCGGCCGCGATGCCGAGCGCACCAGCGTGTGTGGCCATGTGGAAGCCGTCGGCGAGTAGGGCCATCGATCCGGTGATGTAGCCTGCGGCAATCTCACCCACCATCATTACAACGGTCAGCAACACGACCCAGAGCGTGCGCTTCGCATTCTCTTCATGGGAGGCACCGAGAAAAACATGGTCATGGGTGGTTGCCGTCGTGCTCATAGCTTGGATGTCCGAAGTCATTTTGAGTACCGCTGAATGGCTTCCAGGAGTTCTTCTACGCCCTTGCTGCGCTCTTCGTCAGTAAGTGACGGGTGAGCTACGTGCGCCCTGGCGTGATCCTTGATGATTTCGTCCAGCAACCCATTCATCGCTCCACGGGCCGATGCCACCAGTAGCAGGGTCTTGGCGCAGTCCTCTTCTTCCTGAAGGGCTTTTTCAATTGCCTGCACCTGCCCAGCAATGCGTTTGACGCGCTTGAGCAGCGCCTCTTTGTTCGATGCGAGATGGCCCATACCATACTCCCCCTATGTATATTGGCGCGGAGATTGTCATACCCCACCCCCCTATACAAGAGACCAGTAATCAGCAGGCGATTTTTGAGACGAGCGGGATGACTGGCGAACGTATCAACCGTCATCCTGAGGAGCGGTAGATAGAGCCTTCCTTGGCTCTAACCGGGGTATCAGTCGTGAGCGTGGCCATGGCCCGCGCTATCGTTCGACACCTCTGGCTCGGCATCGCCGCATGCGACGAGCAGGCCGAGGAGACCGATTACAGCGAGCGAACGTAGCAGTTTGATGGTCATGTCGTAGGTTCCACAGTGGTGAGATCAAAAAATTGATAGGTCGAGGCTCACTTCTAGTGAGCCTCGACCACGCGTCATTTCTTCAGGTTGAGATAGTCGCCAGTCGTGTTCAGCACAATGGTGACGTTACCCGTGGTACGGTTGCGCCAGAACCAGCCATGGGTGCCGTCGAAGAGCGCAGTCAGCTCACCCTTGTCGCTTTGCACCTGACGACCCTTGCTGTAGCTGTGGAAGTCGCCCTGGGCCGCGTCATAGGTTTCACCGTGGGTGTCGTGGTTGACCGGTCCCGAAGCATTCCACTCATATGCAACGACAGTTCCCTTACGCATTTCGAGCTTGATCTCGCGCCCTTCGCCTGGCTTGAGGGTCAAACTGACCTCGTCGGTTTTTGCCGCTGGCTGCACTGCTTGCTGGGCAGGCTGCACCGCTGCAACTTGTGGAGCCGGAGCGGGAGCAGCCTCGGGAACCGGTGCCGGTATTGCCGGCGCAGGTACAGCGGCTTTCGTAGCGGCCTCATCGGCCAAGGCTTCTTGGGCGAGGGAGATCTTGATCTCGCCCATCTGGGTAAGACCCATGGCTCGGCCCAGACCTGTTGGGTCGACGGCATACTCCGAAGGCATGACCACGGTGACCAGAAGGCCCATCGCGGCAGCGAAGGCGATGGCGGTGGATCGAATGAGCTGACGGCTGCTCGGCAGTTCGTTTGCCGAAGGAAGTGGGGAGTTGAACATGTTCAGAATCCTCAAGCGGTAACAATCAGGCCAGTCAGCTGATAACCCATCAGCAGGAAACCGGCGCTCATCATGGCAACGTTGGCGGTGTAGGCGTGACGCCAGAAACCACCGGTTCTTCTCCAGAAGCCCATCACGATCAGGATGGCGCTCAGCGCGAGCAACTGACCGATCTCAACCCCGACATTGAAAGCAATGAGGTTGGGGATCAGGCCGTCGGCCGAGATTTCGTACTCCTGGATCTTTGTTGCCAGGCCAAAGCCATGCAGCAGGCCGAAGACGAGCGTCGCGGCTTTGGTGTTCGGCTGGTAACCGAACCAGCGCTTGAAGGCCCCCAGGTTGTCCATCGCCTTGTAGACCACCGAGAAACCGATGATCGCGTCGATGATGTAGGAGCTGATGCTGATCTCAGTAAGCACGCCGAACAGCAGCGTGACCGAATGTCCAACGGCGAATAGCGTGACGTAGAGGCCCACGTCCTTGAGGCGGTAGAGGAAGAAGATGACGCCGAACAGGAACAGCAGGTGGTCATAGCCCGTCATCATGTGCTTGGCGCCCATGTAGATGAACGGGATCAGCATGACCCCCGAGCTTTCCTGGATGAATCCCTTGTCGCCTTCCGCTACGGCGTGTGCCAATGCCTCCGGCATGCCGATAAGCAATGACGCGACGAACAGGAACAAGAGGCAGATGGGATGGCGTGCACGCACAGCGAGCAAGCTCCCACCCGTTATCGAGTGTAAACGCATGGATCAATCCTTTTTGCAGTGATCGAGAGCCGCAAAGCGGCCAGGGTCAGGAAGCAAAAGCAGGACGAGGTGGGCGTTCGATTCGGAAGATAGGCGGGTGTGGTACCGAGTTGCCTGACCAGGCCAATGGCATGGACGGGCCGAAGATAGGTGTCAGTTGCGCAGCAGAAGAGAGCTGAGGGGTCTCGTGCTGGTGGTCGGGCGTGAGCGGGGCATGATAGTGGTCAGTGCAATGCGCGCAGCTCCATGAGGCCTCGCCATGGTCATGCCCATGCTTCATGTTCCCTGCTTCTTGGGCAGCGACTTGAGTCGGTACTGCCAACGAATAGGCGTGCCCCGTCCAGGCCAGCATAACGGCCATAGCCAAAGCCACGAGGATGGCTGATGACAGGAAACGACGGGACATTCAGATGCCTATGACGCTGATTCAACAGCAACGTTGCACGTTTGACCTAACCCCCTGGGGGGGATAGCATCGCCAGCGTAATGTATCGCCGACAGAGACTCAAGATATGTCCGATGATCACCAGCACGATGATGAACAGGGCCATGCCCATACTCACCAGAGCCATGAGGCGATCATCAAGCGCCTGAAGCGTGCAGACGGCCATCTGCGCAGCATCATTGCCATGATCGAGGATGGGCGCGAGTGTGTAGACATTGCCCAGCAACTGCATGCGGTTGAAAAGGCCGTCTGCCAGGCCAAGCGCACGCTCATCCAGGACCATATCGACCACTGTCTTGAGGACTCGGTTGCAGCCTTGAGCAAGGGCGATCGATCGGCCCTGGACGAATTCAAGCAAATTACCAAGTACCTGTAGGGCCGTGTTCGAGCTCACCAGCTACCTCGGCCTGTTTCTGGCAGCTTTTGCGGCCGCCACGCTGCTACCCATGCAGTCAGAAGCCGCGCTGGCCGCGATGCTAGTGTCTGAGCTGTACCTGCCCGTGGCGCTTGTCGCGGTGGCTACCGCCGGCAATGTGCTGGGTTCCGTGGTTAACTGGTTTTTGGGTCGAGGCGTCGAGCACTTCAAGCACAAGCGCTGGTTCCCGATTAGGGAGTCCAAGCTGGAGAAGGCACAAGTCTTCTACCAGCGCTATGGATACTGGTCACTGCTATTGAGCTGGGTACCCATTATCGGCGATCCAATTACGTTGGTAGCCGGGGTCATGCGCGAGCCACTTTGGCGGTTCACACTGTTGGTGACCTTGGCCAAGGGTGGGCGGTACTTGCTACTGACTCTTTTGGTACTCGGGAGCATGCCGTGACGTCAGATCCCATCCGTCACAGAGAGCGGCACACGGGCCAGGACCTGATCAAGTGGATCGCCTTGATTACGATGGTGCTCGATCACATGCGGTTGGCCTGGCCGGCTACCAGTAACCTGTTTGTCTTAGTCCGACTGTCCTTTCCTTTGTTCTGTTTGGCGGTGGCCATCAACGTTTCGCGGAACCAGCCTGGTGAGTTGTTTATCCGGAGTAATGGCCGGTATCTCGCCCTTTTGGTGTTGTTTGCGGCGCTATCAGAAGTGCCATACCGGATGGTCAGCACCTCAGGCACATTCAACGTCCTGGTCACGTTGGCGTTGGGTCTGCTGGTCGCTTGGGAAGTGCAGCACCGGACGCTCGAAAGCCTGGTACTGGCCGGCGGGGCGATTCTGGCTGCCTATTTGCTGAGCGAGCCGTTGATGTTCGGCTTTTATGGAGTGTTCGTGCCGGCAGCTCTGGTGCTCGCGATCAAGCGCCCCGAACTTTTCGCGTTACTGCCCGTCGCACTCTGTGCTGCTGCCAACTCTCGAACTGGCCTGTTCGAGCAAGCAGCGCAACTAGAACCATTCGCCATCCTCGCACTGTCGACCGCCGCTCTTGCACCTCTGCTCGGTTTGGCGCTGTTCTGGGCCCCATTGCCGTTCAAGGTCGTGCCTGTCAAACAGTGGAGCTATTGGTTCTACCCCGGCCACCTGGTGGCGCTACTGGGTATTCGCAACTTGCTTTAGCTGCTGGCTTTGCTTCTATGGCTGGCATCCTCAGGGTCAAGAACACCAGCGCTGAAGGACCTGCGGACCGCCTTAGTGACAGTGGCGCTCGCCCGTTTTGTGGTTGGTGTGGCAACCCTTGGAGTCGGTACCGCCGCTATGTGCGAAGGCAGTGACCGAGGAGAACGACAGGACTGCTGCGATCACGAGGTAAACGATTTTCATCAGGCTACTCCATGCTTGGTTTTTGTACGTGGCTTCGGCCACCGGCGAAGATTATGGCTAATTGCCTTCATACGGCAAGCGGCTGCGTCCCCGACGAGGTGTGGTCCAATGAAAGGGGTAATTACGGGCGTCGGGCTGGAGCCCGTGGAATTAAACGCTGCGAGAGTTTTAATTCTCTAAATCCAATCGTCCCGAGTCCCGTATACACCTACAGGCCTCCTAATGAGGCCCAAAGAGTGGTGAACTGGCGCTTGCGCTACAGCGCAGAACCCGATACGGGGAGCTAGTTGAAAAGCTCCAAGAAACGGCTGAAATTGACGGCAGCTATGGCAAGGCCACTCAGTACGATAACTGTCGTGTAGATCGGATGGTCTTTGACGATTTCAATCAACACAACAGGGTGCACCCCGTTCCGCTCGTACCATTTGGATTTCGTCTTCAAGGACTTGTCATGTGTCCGTTCGAAGAAGTTCGCAAACATATCGAGCTTCCTCAAGGTCGATTGATGCATTTTTATGTACTCAGCGTTCACAAAGGCGGCAGCCTCATCAGCGCCCGGCAGCGCGTCTTGGTCGCTGGCATTGTTGAGTTCAGCTAATGCCATGATCCTGCCTTTCCTTCCCTTGCTATCGGCATGCGGGGCATAATTTCTTCCATACAACGCAACCAGCTCACGCGCAAGGTCAACCTTCTTGTCATCCGGCAGCTCTACGGGTTTGCCGCCGAGTACCCGGAAGCGATGCTCAAGCGCAAAGAACCCGAAATTTTCGTCTCGCATATTCCAGTGCAGGAAACGGCAATCCTTGTGCTTATCAAGCCATTGGAAAAAGCCTTTGAGCATCGACTTTTCGAATTTATTGAGCTCTGCTTGCATGCTGGAGAGCTGTTTGCTGAGCTCTGCTTCTTTATGGATGGACCATGATTTGGTCTGGCCGGTTTTTAGGTTTCGTGTGGCGATGGAGGTCACACGTTTCGACTCCCCCGTATCGTTCTGATAAAACGATTCGCAGGAGTAGTGGATTACGTAAACTCGGTTCGCGTCGAGGTAGAGGTCTTCGATTAACGCTCTGCTCCTTTTGCGATCCTTTACCCGATCTAGCTCTGCTCCCACCACCTTCCCCTCAACCCAGTGCAATGTAGGCGAAGCTGGTGATTCTGCCCTCAAATGTGAGTACCCGCTAGATTTACCCCTAGCTTTGCCTTTGACTCTCCCTGAGGGTATACCGCCTGGGGATAACCAGCTTGCTTTGTCTTGGCGGATTGCCCTGCCGATTGACGTGGCCCACATAAGCCGCTTCAAATGCCGTCAGAACGCAGGACCATTCGCTCCCGTCGAGCTGGCTGGTGGGCGTGAGCCAAGAGGCGTATCCTACAAGCGCTTGCTCCGAGACTTGTTGGCCTACAGCCTCCCCTTGGAGACATCTGATAGCCCGCCGCCGAGGCGGGCTTCTTTGCTACCAGATCTGTACAGCAGCGCCTTTGGTTGGCTAGCTGCCCAAGCTAGGCTCTGCCAGAACGCATGCCCATAAGCGGTCTACCTGTCTCCCTAGGCACGCCGGTTATCGACGTACCCAAATCTTTTATCAGGCGCATGGAAAGCAGGCGGAGGTTTGGCGAAATTCGCTTACGCAGTCATTGCTTCGCAGGAATCTGCGCAGGTCATACAGGCCTGTGCGCATTGCTGACAGTGGTCAGCATCTCGGTGCGAAGGCCTGCCCGATCATTTAAGGCTGGAAAATCACTGCTTCTGAATGCTCACGATTTCGCGACGCTTCCCCCCATACGGAACCCAAATTTCACCTTGTCTCCTACGTTCAAGCCCTTCAGCTGTGCAGGCTCAGCTTGGATCCGTCCCTGAAAACGTTATGGAGTCATGAAAATGATTCCTCGACAGATCAGCGCCCAGCCGCGTGCCATCGCCCCGCTGCTACGCAGAACGATGGTGTGAAATTAAGAGGGAGTCAGACGCGGGGAGGACGCCATGGATCGGGGGGGAGAACCTGTCGCTATGCCTACAGCATAGGTATCGGCAGGTCGTGGGTAACCGTCTGGCCAACTCACCCCTCAGCACACAGACCAGCTCGGACAAGAACGGGTGGAAAACAAAGCCTTGCCCGCAGGTATACCCATTGAATAAGCCTGTATCTGACGTAGGTCATGCAGAGCCTGCCAGCGGGTCGCAATCGACGATGGCTTCATTGTATACTTCGGCTCCGCATACCCCTTGAGCTACAGGAACATCAGCATGACTGTACTCCAAACGATCTACTGGCAGCCTACGCCGCCTTAGCGCTACGCCCCCTCGCAACAACCTGCTTCCGCTAGCCTCGCTCGCGGGTGCTCACTGCTGTACGCCTGGTTTTACACCTTAAGCACACAGCAAAAAATCCTCAAAATTTGAATTTGTATCGATTCGCTCGCCACTCCCTTGGCGTGCGCGATGCTTTGCCTTGGATATTTATATGCTGCAAAAACTTAGACAAACGTGGTTTTCCAACGTCCGTGCCGACGTGCTCGCGGGGCTGGTGGTCGCACTCGCGCTGATCCCGGAAGCCATCGCCTTTTCCATCATCGCCGGGGTAGATCCCAAAGTCGGTCTCTACGCCTCCTTCTGTATCTGTGCTGTCATCGCCTTTGTCGGCGGGCGCCCCGGAATGATCTCGGCGGCGACAGGCGCCATGGCACTGCTGATGGTTACGCTGGTAAAAGAGCATGGACTCCAGTACCTGCTGGCCGCGACGCTACTATGTGGCGTACTTCAAATCCTTGCCGGCTACCTGAAGCTCGGCTCGTTGATGCGCTTTGTTTCACGCTCGGTAGTCACCGGCTTCGTAAACGCATTAGCGATTCTGATTTTTATGGCGCAATTGCCTGAGCTGACCAATGTCACCTGGCATGTCTATGCCATGACCGCTGCGGGCCTGGGAATCATCTACCTGTTCCCGTATGTACCGAAAATCGGCAAGGTGATTCCCTCTCCATTGGTGTGCATTCTGACGCTGACTGCCATCGCCATTTACCTCGGTTTGGATATCCGCACCGTCGGTGACATGGGCCAACTGCCTGATACGCTCCCGATCTTCCTCTGGCCTGAAGTTCCGCTGAATTTTGAAACCCTGCGCATCATTTTCCCGTACTCGGCTGCGTTGGCAGTAGTGGGTCTACTCGAATCAATGATGACCGCGACCATCGTCGACGACCTTACCGACACCACCAGCAACAAAAACCGCGAGTGCAAAGGCCAGGGTGTGGCCAACATCGCTGCCGGCATGCTTGGCGGCATGGCAGGTTGCGCCATGATCGGCCAGTCGATCATCAACGTGAAATCTGGTGGCCGCACCCGTCTCTCGACATTGTGTGCCGGCGTTTTCCTGCTGCTGATGGTGGTATTTCTTGGCGAGTGGCTCTCCAAAATCCCTATGGCGGCACTCGTGGCTGTGATGATCATGGTGTCCATCGGCACCTTTAGCTGGGATTCCTTGCGTAATCTGAAAGAGCATCCGCTGTCGACCAACCTCGTCATGGTGGCGACCGTCGTGGTCGTCGTGGCCACTCACAATCTGGCTTACGGCGTACTGGTAGGTGTGCTGCTGGCCTCCCTGTTCTTCGCAAACAAGGTCGGGCACTACCTGGATATCAAGAGCACTCTTGAAGAGACGAAATCGCATCGGACTTACCGCGTCGTGGGCCAGGTGTTCTTTAGCTCTGCGGACAAGTTCACTGAGGTTTTTGACTTCAAGGAGGCGCTCAACAAGGTCACCATCGATCTCACACAGGCGCATTTCTGGGATATCACCGCCGTCGCAGCGCTGGATAAGGTCGTGATCAAGTTCCGACGCGAAGGCGCTGAGGTTGAAGTGCTCGGTCTCAATGAAGCCAGCGCGACAATCGTTGACCGCTTCGGCGTGCATGACAAACCCGGTGCCATCGACAAGCTCATGAGCCACTAAGGAGAACGACAATGACCCGCGTAATGGCATGCATTGATAACTCACAATCCTCATTGGCGGTCTGCGATTACGCAGCATGGGCCTCGCAACGACTCAGCGCTCCCCTGACCTTGCTTCATGTGCTGGATAAGGAGAAATATCCTGCATCCGCTGACCTCAGCGGCAATATCGGTCTCGGTAGCAGAGAACATCTGCTGGAAGAGTTGGCCATGCTGGATGCGCAGCGGGCAAAACTGGCGTTGGAGCATGGGCAGCACATGCTTGAAAAAGCTCGCGAGCGAACAGTTCACTCTGGCGCCATGTCACCTGATATGAAGCAGCGCCATGGCCATCTCGTCGAGAGCCTGAGCGATCTCCAAGACGATATTCGGTTACTGGTGATTGGAAGAGTCGGTGAGGACAGCACGCGCAGTGCCCAAAGTCTTGGCAGCCAGATTGAAGCGATAGTCCGAACTATCCACCGCCCCACCCTGATTACAACCAGCCATTTCAGGAAACCTGAAACGGTCATGGTGGCATTTGACGGCAGCGCAACAGGCCACAAGACCTTACAGATGCTTGCTTCAAGCCCGCTGTGCGAAGGCCTGCCAATTCATATCGTCATGGTTGGAACGGATTCTGAAGACAACCAGAACGCGCTGGAGAAGGCACGAACCACGCTTGCGTCTTCCGGCTCGCTGGTGCATTCCGAGATCCGCCCAGGCGAAGTAGAGTCCACACTGCATGCGTATCAGGCAGAGCACGGCATTGACCTCTTGGTCATGGGGGCGTACGGGCACTCACGCATCAGGCAGTTTCTGATAGGCAGCACGACCACGACGATGCTGCGTACATCCACTGTACCCTTATTGCTGCTTCGCTGAGCCAGTTCCACTGGCCACAGTATTTCCAGAACTGAGGAAATACCGTGGCCACCCTGGACGATGACTAACTGATCTTGCCGCTACGAGACCACATGCAACTCATAACTGAAATTGTTCACCCCGAGCTGAAATCCAAGCAGGGCAGAGTATTCCGTCGACATGCAGCTCGCGGCATCGTGATGCGGGGTGAACAGATCCTGTTGCTGTTCACCGAGCGCTATAACGATTTCAGCTTTCCTGGAGGCGGCCTTGATGGTGACGAGGACATTGTCGCAGGCCTGAAGCGTGAGCTTGAGGAAGAGACTGGTGCTCGTGAAATACAGGTGCTCCAGCACTACGGTTACATCGAGGAGTACCGGCCCTACCAAAAGCCACAGTACGATCTGATGCACATGACCTCGCATTTTTATCAATGCGAAGTAGCGCCCCAGCTAGAGCCGGTGAGAATGGAAAGCCACGAAATCGCTAATGGTATGCGGCCTGTCTGGATCAACCTGCATGAAGCCATCGCACACAATGAAGCCGTCATGCAGCGTCACGAGTCTTCGATGGGGCAGTCAATTCTGCGCGAAACCTACATGCTGAGAAAAGTCGCTTCCGAATTGTTGATGCCAATCAGCCTTTGAGCTGACTATTTGGCGAAGTCCACTTAGCCTGCCTCAGGCAAGCATCCAATGCTGCGGGAGTAATTGCGTGATTTCGCTCGCCCGCTGTGTCGGAAGCCGCATCAGTACATCCTTGAGATAGGCATACGGATCGTGCCCATTCATACGCGCCGACTGGATCAGGCTCATGATTGCCGCCGCCCTTTTTCCACTGCGCAGCGACCCGGCAAATAACCAGTTCGAGCGCCCAAGCGCCCACGGCCGGATCAAATTCTCGATCTGGTTATTGTCGATGGGCACAGCACCATCTTCCAGGTAGCGCGTCAGCGCTACCCAGCGTTTAAGGCTGTAATCCAGGGCCTTGGCCGTGGCCGAACCCTCGGGCACAAGTTCGCGTTGGGCCAACATCCACTCATGCAGTTTTTCAGCGATGGGCACCGCTGTTTCCTGACGTAATCGCCAGCGGGCTTCGTCGCTCATTTCCTTGGCGTGTCGCTCGACTTCATACAACCCGCCAATCGAGTGAAGCGCCTGCTCCGCCAACTGGCTTTTATTGGCTGCATGCAGGTCGAAGAATTTGCGGCGTGCATGGGCCATGCAGCCGATTTCGGTGATGCCCAGCTCGAAGCTGGCCTTGTAGCCGGCGAAGTCATCGCAGACCAGCTTACCGTTCCACGTGCCCAGGAAGTTACGCGCATGTTCGCCGGCACGGCTGGGGCTGAAGTCGTAGACCACGGCCTTTAGGGCCGAGAAAGGCGTGGTGCTATAGGCCCACACGTAAGCGCGGTGGGTTTTCTTTTCGCCTGGTGCGAGCATCTGAACCGGGGTCTCATCGGCGTGGATCACGCCCTGGGCCAACACATGCTCACGCAGCGCATCGACCAGAGGCTGGAGCTGCACACCGGTCTGTCCGATCCATTGCGCCAGTGTCGAACGGGCGATGGGCAGTCCGGCCCGACCAAAAATCTTCTCCTGCCGGTACAGCGGTAAATGGTCGGCGAACTTCGCCACCATCACGTGGGCCAAAAGGCCTGCGGTCGGGATGCCCTTGTCGATCACTTGGGCCGGTACAGGCGCCTGGATCAGTGTTTCACACTGACGGCACGTCCATTTTCCACGCACATGCCGCTCAACTGTGAACACGCCCGGAGTGTAATCGAGCTTCTCGCTGACGTCTTCGCCGATTCGCTGAAGCTGGCAGCCGCACACGCACTGAGTATTCTCTGGTTCGTGACGGATCACGGTTCGCGGAAACTGCGGCGGCAGTGGTGCACGCTTGGGCTTATGACGTGGCTCGGCCGGTGCGGCCGGCGGATTGGCTGCCTTCAGCTCGGCTTCGATAGCTGCGATATCGGTATCGAGCAGATCATCAAGCAGACTGCCTTGGTCGGGGCTCAGTTGCTCGCTGCGCTTGGCGAACTTGTGTCGCTTGAGGATGGCGATTTCATGAGCCAGTTGCTCGTTGACCGTTTCGAGGCGTTGGATTTTCTGGCTCATGGAGTCGACCTGGGACAGCAACTGCATAGCCTGTTCGGCCAAGCCGCGCAGCTGTTCCGGTGTCATCTGGTCGAGATTGGGCGAGGAAGTCATGCCGCTGATTGTGTCAGAGCAGGTCGTCAACAGCGATAAACCGATGGGCTAATGGCAGGGGCTAAAGCACTGTGATCGCGCTGCCTGCGCCGACCCGCTGCCACGGCAAACCCAGTACCAAGGCTTGAAGTTGCTCGTTATCGAGTTCGACTTCCGATCCGTGACGGATGCCGGGCCAATGAAACTTGCCTTGGTTCAATCGTCGCGCTGCCAGCCAAATGCCCACACCGTCATGCACCAAGACTTTCATTCGGTTGGCACGGCGATTAGCGAAGAGGTATGCGCAGTGCGGCTTCGCCACACCGAACACCGCGATCACCCTGGCCAGCGCGGTCTCGGTACCGGCGCGCATGTCCATAGGCTCGGTGGCAAGCCAGATGGCATCGATCCGAATCATTCCAACAGGTCTCGCAGAAAGGTGGCACAGGCGACAGCGCTTTCGGTCGGCCAGTTCACTTTGACGGTGCCACGCGGGTGCTGGATTTCAATGCAGATACTTGATGAAGCTGCCTGCGAATGTCCTCCGGCTAGCGGCAAGGGCACTGGAATGAAAGCAGGTTGCAGCGCCATAGTTTTGTTCGTGAGTACCCTAATCCATTTATGTACGAGGTTCGCGTTAAGGCTGTGCTTCTGCGCGACGCTGGCAATCGATGCGCCGGGCTGGGCGCACTCTTGGACAACTTGGGCCTTGAAGGATTTTGAATAGGAACGGCGTTGTGACTGCATGGAAAGACCCGCTTAAAAGGCTAGAAATGGTGTCCACTTAAATTAGGTGGACACCATCGCCTTTGGCGTCGGGGTCAGGAAGGTGAGTTGGCCGGACGGTTACGGTCGTGGCTTGGCATAGTCAGTCCAGGCGTTAGGAAGCTGGGCTGCACTGTGCTGGCAGTCCTGCACTCCTGGCCTACCTTGCAGGATTGGTATGGTCACCAGTCTTTCCCAGGTCTTGGTCCTGGCAGCAGGCATGGTCCATGCCCGCCATCATTTCCATGCCCATGGTCTGCATTGGGCAAGGTTCAGTCGCCGAATCGATGCCCGCCATCCCGTTAAGCGGAAGCGCCACGATAAGAATCAGGATGGGCGAGTATAGGTTACCGGGATGAACTCACCATTAAGGGGTTGGGGCTGCACCAACCAACCGCATGGAGGCTGGGAGACTGATGAAGAAGGTTGTGACACCCTCCGCTGAAGTACACCAAATTCGTCCGCTGTGAGCCTCGATGATGGAGCGTGTTATCGACAGGCCTAGGCCTGCATTGCTTGGCCCGCCTTCGCGTCTGGCTGGATCGGCCCGATAGAACCGGTGGAAGATCTTGCCAATGTGCTGAGGATCGATGGTTACTCCGCTGTTACGTACGGATAGCGTCACGGTTTCACGTGTTTGCTCGATCTGCACTGATATCTCGTTGCCTTCCGGGGTGTAGCGCAACGCGTTCGATAAAATGTTGGAAAGCGCTCGGTCAATCATCAGGCGATCGCCACGAACCTTGCCACGACCTTGGAGGGTCAGCTGAATGCCCCGGTCCTCAGCCAGGAACTGGTAGTACTCGAACAGCTTGTATACGAGTTCGGAGAGGTCCACATCGATCTGCTCGGGCACGATCAGACCGTTGTCCGCCTTGGCGAGGAAAAGCATGTCGTCAATCATGCGCGACATGCGCTTGAGGTCTTCCAGGTTCGAATAGAGGTTTTCCTCATATGCATCCAGGTCACGCTTCTTGGTGAGCACCACTTCAGTATGGGTCAGTAGGTTGCTGACCGGCGTTCTCAACTCGTGAGCGATATCGGCAGAAAAGTTGGACAACCGAACGAATGCATCCTCCAATCGTCCCAGCATCCCGTTGAAAGACAGGATGAGCTCCTGAAGCTCAATCGGTACGGGCTTCAGGGGAATGCGCTCGCGGAGCGATCTTGCTGACATCGCGGTCGCCACTTTGGTGATTTGCCCGACAGGCCGAAGCCCGCTTTTGGCCACGACCCAGCCCAAGCCTGCACTCACCACTGCACTGATCACCAAGCCGATCCCGAACCACCACTGCAAGGTGTGGAAGAAATGGGCATGAGTGGTGACATCGAGCATCAGCACCGCCGTCACAGGTTCCGGCTCGCCCGCGATGGCCAACTGGGCGGTGATACCGCGGAAGTTCTGCGATTCATCCTGCCACTCCCAGACCGCACCCTGGCGCGCCTGCTCGAACCGCTGAGGAATTTGGGAGGCTTTGGAGTCTGAAAAAAGGGTCGTTCCGTCAGCCTTGGTGATTTTCGCCGAAAGATCCTGATGTGCGCCGAGCAATGCCCGCAGCTGCTGCTCCTGATCGCCGAGCTCGCCTCGCGCTGCTGAAATGGACAGAATATGACGCGTTGACTCCAGCTTTTCGGAGAGCGCCTGCTCATCCAGCATCCGGAAATGGTGCTGGCTGAGCCCGTAGAAAGCCACGCCGGCAACGACCAAGACAGCAGTCACCGCGAACATGAACATCAGGGTCAGTCGCTTGACGAGCGATGATTGCGGGCGCATCACTCTGCCACATCCATCATGTAGCCCATGCCTCGGGCGGTATGGATGAGCTTTGGCGCGAAGTCGTCATCAATCTTGGCCCGCAGTCGGCGAATCGCGACCTCGATCACGTTGGTGTCACTGTCGAAGTTCATGTCCCAGACCTGAGAAGCGATCAGCGACTTGGGGAGCACCTCCCCGCGTCGGCGCATGAGCAGCTCCAAAAGGGCAAACTCCTTGGCAGTAAGGTCGATCCGCTTGCCGTTTCGCGTAGCCCGGCGCTTGAGCAGGTCAACCTCAAGGTCCGCCATCTTCATGGTGGTTTGAGCAGAACCACCGTTGCCTCTGCGCAGCAGTGTGCGGACCCGAGCCAACAGCTCAGAGAACGCAAAGGGCTTCACAAGGTAGTCATCAGCACCCAGCTCCAAGCCTTTAACGCGATCATCTACGCCATCACGGGCCGTGAGAAAGAGGACCGGCACGTCTTTCCCCGCTGCCCGGATCTTGCGCAGGACCTCCCAGCCATCGAGCCCCGGCATCATTACGTCCAAGATCAGCAAGTCATACGCTTCGCTCTGCGCCTGTTGCAGGGCGTCAGTGCCTGTCATCACCCGGTCTACAGTGAAGCCAGCCTCTGTTAGGCCTTGCTGGAGGTAGACACCGGTTTTCGGCTCATCTTCGGCTACGAGTAATTTCATCTGCTCTCATCCACGCGGAGTGCATCTCCAGTTTGCAGGAAAAAAGACGCCCAACCAGAAGCTGACGGAAAAGTAATGTCGCGATCAGTTTTCTGACAGCACCGCGAGGCTAATTTGACCCTGTACCTGACGCCATGAGGCGCAGAACCCACTGAGGATCTCCAGATGAACATGGTCAAAGCAATTGTGGTGGTCGTTACCTTCGGCATGGCAGGCATCGCCCTGGCAGAGGGCGGCGCGGACCGGACCTTTGCGCGGATGGAAGCGGCTCGCCAAAACTCCATGCAGGCCTATCAGGTTGCGCAGCAGGAGAAAGAGCAGCCGCCGGTCGCCGCACAGTCCAGCAAGCATGTCGGCCACGAGAGCTGCTGATCCGAGCTTACAGAAATGTAATCACTCCGGAATCTGAACTATGGCAGTTTCAGACTACGGCCTCTCATCAGCCTCGCGCAGTAGCGAAAGTCTACGAGACTGGTGAGAGCTCCAACGAACCCAAGGGCTGCGCCATCGAGCAGCCTGGATATCAGCGATCTACCTGACTGGACGCAACGGCATGCAAAGCAAAACCACGAGACGATCATTCGTCAAAGGCCTGGCCGCTACCGGACTTCTGGGTGGGCTCGGCATGTGGCGCGCGCCGGTCTGGGCTGTGACCAGCCCTGGCCAACCGAACGTGCTCAGCGGCAATGAATTCGACCTGTATATCGGTGAACTGCCCGTCAACATTACGGGGGCAGCTCGTACGGCCATGGCCATCAACGGCTCCGTGCCTGGGCCGATCCTGCGATGGCGCGAAGGCGACACCGTGACGCTGCGTGTACGCAACCGGTTGAAACAGGACACCTCCATTCACTGGCACGGCATAATCCTGCCCGCCAATATGGACGGTGTGCCGGGCTTGAGCTTTCACGGCATCGCTCCCGATGGCATGTACGAATACAAGTTCAAGGTCCACCAGAACGGCACTTACTGGTATCACAGCCACTCAGGCCTCCAAGAGCAGTCTGGGGTCTATGGCGCACTGGTGATCGATGCTAAGGATCCCGAGCCGTTTGTATATGACCGCGATTACGTCGTCATGCTCAGCGATTGGACGGATGAGGACCCGGCGCGGGTGCTCTCCAAACTCAAGAAGCAGTCCGACTATTACAACTTCCACAAGCGCACGGTCAGCGACTTCGTTGACGACGTGAGCGAGAAAGGCTGGTCGGCCGCTGTAGCGGATCGGAAGATGTGGGCTGAAATGAAGATGAGCCCCACCGACCTCGCAGATGTGAGCGGGTATACCTACACCTACCTCATGAACGGCCAAGCTCCGAACGGCAACTGGACGGGTATCTTCAAGCCCGGCGAGAAGATCCGCCTGCGATTCATCAACGGCTCGGCCATGACCTATTTCGATGTCCGGATTCCTGGGCTCAAGATGACGGTTGTGGCTGCCGACGGCCAGTACGTCAAACCCGTATCGGTCGATGAGTTCCGGATCGCCGTTGCTGAAACCTACGATGTCATCGTCGAGCCTGAAAACGAACAGGCCTATACGATTTTCGCGCAATCCATGGACCGTACCGGGTATTCCCGAGGCACCCTGGCAGTTCGCGAAGGCTTGCAAGCGCCCGTACCGGCGGTAGATCCACGCCCGATCATCGCCATGAGCGATATGGGCATGGACCACGGCAGCATGGGCGGAATGGATCATGGCAGCATGGCTGGCATGGACCAGGGCAGCATGGCCGGCATGGATCACAGCAAGATGGCTGGAATGGACCACGGCAGCATGGCCGGTATGGACCACAGCAAGATGACTGGGATGGGCAATGAAGGCATGGCCGGCATGAGCGGCGCAATGCAAAGCCATCCGGCTTCCGAGACCAACAACCCACTGGTCGATATGCAGACTATGTCGCCAACGCCAAAGCTGAACGATCCGGGAATTGGCCTACGCAACAACGGGCGTCGAGTGCTGACGTACGCCGATCTGCGGAGCACCTTCATCGATCCCGATGGTCGAGAGCCTGGACGGACAATCGAACTGCACCTTACCGGCCACATGGAGAAGTTCGCGTGGTCGTTCGACGGTATCAAATTCTCCGACGCTGAACCGCTGCGGTTGAAATATGGCGAGCGTCTTCGCATCACCTTGGTCAACGACACCATGATGACTCACCCCATCCACCTCCACGGTATGTGGAGTGATCTGGAGGACGAGAACGGCAACTTCATGGTTCGCAAGCACACCATCGACATGCCACCTGGCTCAAAACGAAGCTATCGCGTCACCGCAGATGCCTTGGGACGTTGGGCCTATCACTGTCACCTACTGTTCCACATGGAAATGGGCATGTTCCGAGAAGTACGTGTGGACGAATGAACTGGAGATTTGAGATGAGCAAACCAATGAAACGAAGCGCCTTTTTCCTTTCTGCTGCGATGGTAGGCATTCTGGCTGTTTATGCCCCGTCGTCGTGGTCCAGCGACAATCATGATCAGCATTCCCAGAAAACCACAGAGGCCGGCAAAGCCAAAGGCTCGCAGGACAAGCAGGGCCAGGGGATGAACCATGAAGGCATGGACCATGGTTCCATGGAAGGTATGGACCACGGCTCGATGAAGGGAATGGACCATGGCTCGATGGAAGGCATGGACCACGACAAAATGATGAAATCGCATGGCAGCGACAAAGCTAAGGCAGGGAAAGATGGCCAATAGCCTCGGGCGGCCTTCGCTGCTGGCTCTGACCGTTTCGATCAGCATGCTGGGCGTAACGCCCAGCTTCGCTGCTGAAGAAATGGATCACTCGGGCATGGATCATTCGAAAATGGGGCACGGCTCCATGCAAATGGATGCTGCTCCATCCGAATCGATGCCGGCGATGGATCACAGCAAGATGGGGATGGGCAAACAGCAGAAAAAGCCTGCCCCTGTTGATCACAGCCAGATGGGGCATGCTCAAAGCAAGAGTAAATCCAGCCCGGTGGACCACAACAAGATGGACCACAGCAAAATGAACCATGGAAACATGCAGGGCATGGATCACGGCTCTATGAAGGGCATGGACCATTCCCAGATGAACCATAGCTCAGCGACTTCTCCGACCACGACGAGCCGCACGCCGATTCCAGTGCTCACTGATGCGGATCGCGAGTCGGCCTTTCCGCCCCTGGGTGGCCACCAAGTGCACGACAGCGGAATCAACAGCTTCTTCCTGTTGGACCAGCTCGAATACCAGGACGCCGATGAGGGCAGCACCCTGGCCTGGGACGCATCAGGCTGGATAGGCGGCGACATTAATCGCCTCTGGGTTCGTTCGGAAGGCGAGCGCACCAATGGGGTAACCGAAGATGCTGAGCTGCAACTCCTGTACGGGCGCTCGGTCAGCCCTTGGTGGGATGTGGTCGCCGGGGTCCGCCAGGATTTCAAACCGGAATCCCCACAGACCTGGGCAGCCTTTGGTATTCAGGGCATGGCTCTGTATGACTTCGAGGCCGAAGCCACGGCGTTTATAGGCGAGAACGGTCAGACTGCTGCGCGTCTTGAGGGCGAATACGACATCCTGCTGACCAATCGCTTGATTTTGCAGCCCACGGCCGAGGTCAATTTCTATGGCAAGAACGATCCTGAGCGCGGCGTTGGCTCGGGCCTTGCCAATACCGAAGTCGGGCTGCGCCTACGGTATGAAATTGTCCGCCAGTTTGCTCCATACATAGGCGTTACCTGGAGCCGCTCCTACGGCAACACCGCTGACTTCATCCGAGACGAGGGTGGAGATGTTGATGAGGCACGCTTCGTTGCCGGTATCCGGATGTGGTTCTGAGAATTCCAACATGAAAAAAACAATTACAACGCTGCTTGGGGCCGGTGCTGTCGGAAGTGCTGCGGTATTGGGCACAGCCTATTTCGGTCTGGTGAATGTCGGCGCTGATGATCCTCACTTCCCGGCAGTCCATTCCTTTCTCGCCATGGCTCGTGATCGGTCTATTGAGGTTCGAGCGCGAGACATCGAAGTCCCTGATCTGAAGGAAGCCGCGTTGATCAAAGCGGGGGCGGGCAACTACAACGCCATGTGTATAGGCTGTCACCTTGCCCCTGGCGTTGGGAAGACTGAGCTAAGCCAAGCGCTATACCCGTCGCCACCCGACCTCACCAAGGTGGGTGTCGGAGGCGATCCAGCCGCCGCATTCTGGACAATCAAGCACGGTATCAAAGCCACGGGCATGCCCGCCTGGGGCAAGAGCATGGGCGATGAGTACATCTGGGGAATCGTCGCGTTCCTGGATCAACTGCCCCAGATGAATGCCGAGCAGTACAAGGCCTTGGTGGCCACGAGCGGCGGCCACCAGCACGGCGGCGGTGAAAGCGATATGCACAACCATGAGGGCCAGCACGGCGGGAGCGGTCGTGCCGAGCATGGTGATCACGATGAAGCGGCAGACGACGATCATGCCCAGGCAGCTCACGACCATGGAGCTGCACCCGCAGGCTCCGCTCAAGCGGCAGATCATCACGGTGACCACAATGCGGCCGAGGCCCATTCGGATGCCCACCCGACATCGTCGCCAAAGACGCATGTTCACAAAGACGGTAAGGAGCACACTCATGCCAACTAACCGGATATTCGTTCGGCTAGCCGCTATCGCTGGGCTTCTGGTGACCTCGGCGGCCTATGCTGCCGAGCCATTGTCCATCGACGTTCACCGAGACGCGAACTGCGGTTGCTGCAAGAAGTGGATCGCGCACCTGGAAGCCAATGGTTTCAAAGTGACCGACCATGTTGAGACGGACATGAGCGCAGTGAAACAGAAGCTGGGCGTATCGCCACGGTTAGCGTCCTGCCACACAGCTGTGATCGACGGAAAGTTTGTTGAAGGTCACGTGCCAGCTGAGCAGATTCGAGAACTCAGGGGGCGGAACGATCTAGTCGGGATCGCCGTACCAGGAATGCCAGCTGGGTCCCCAGGCATGGAGGTTGATGGCGTAAGCCATGCCTACCAAGTCATTGGTTTAATCAAAAGCGGCGAGGACCAAGTAGTCGCCAACTATCCAGCCAAATAACGCACCTACCAGGAGGACGGCGGTAGGCTGACTGCCGTCCCTTATTCCCCCGCTAGAAAGCTTCATCAGCTCAACAGGACGACAGAGAGGGGCTACAAAGGGTAGCTAGTCAGATTCACGGCGCTCGCGGACTGGCTTGAGTACGATATCGCCGTTGATGAGCTCGATGGAGAGTCTGTCGCCCGTCGTGACCCCGAGCTCGCGCAAAATGTCATCGGGTAATTCCACAATCACATCGCCGGAGCCGTCGCCGGGATCTAGGCACTTTACCGTGGTGCGCGCTGATTGAGTCATTGGACTCTCCTGCCTGAGCTACCAGTCCTCATCGTACTCCACCAGTCATGAAAGCCGGTAACCAGGCGATCTATTGCCGGAATTGACGCTTCAACCCGGCGTTTTATCAGAGTAAGTCCTGTCCACTCGCTCAGTGCTCAGTTCTGGCCCCGGCAACCGACTCCAGCGGTCCGGTATTCAAGGATTTTCACGTCTCCGTTGGAATCCTCGTAATTCATCTGTGCCGGCATCACGTCACAGCTCGCCTTGGTCGACGTCATGCTGATCACCTTCGCCACGTCGAGCCGCATCCCGTAGCGATAGTGGATCACCTCCGGTGGGTTCTTTCCCTTGGCAGCGGCATAAGCTCGCATAGCTTGCTCATTGGCCTGAATCATCTTTCCATGCAGACGGTCGGATCCTCCTTCGGCGAGTACGGCTGACGAAGCCACTAGGGCCAGGATAGCGGTGATACTTTTGATGACTTTCATTTCAATCACTCCAATAAACGTGACTGAAGATTAGGGGTTGATCGCTGTCAATTGAGTGATACGGGAATTACAAGGTTGTAAGTCCCGCATGTAAAAAGAGGTAGCGTTGCCTCCTCGCCGCATACCAACCTCGCCCTCAGGCAAGCTACTGGTAGACACCCAAGCGTATACGCTCAAGATAGTCCGCTACGACGCTGAACCCGAGCGACGTGTCGAGCATCTCGAAGGGTACAAACCCCAACAAACGGCCGCACGGCCGACAAAGCCACTGCTCCGCGAGCATCTGAGAGCCAAATACCTTCGATGCAAGCTCCAGTCCTTTCGCATACTGGAACGCCACCGCGCTCTGCTGGGCATCCAGACGATGGGCCTGAGCGGGATGGCTCAGACGGTGAATGCTTCTGGTCGATCTTCCTGTGATTCGCCCGACGAGGTTACGAGCCTTGAACAGGCTCGATGACTCGACCATGCACTTCACGTCGCTGAAAAAGAATCCTGTTTGGACTAGACTCAGGAGCTCCAGCTGGCTCAACCCGTCGGGGTGGTTCCGCCCTGCTCAGATTCTCGCGCGAGATCTGCGTATCCTTCTTCACCACTGAGATGGTCGTAGAGTTCTTCCAGGGTTAAAGCCAAACCAACTTTATAACCCGACAGGTCAGCAAGGTATTCGTTAAGGTCGCCAGCTCCGAAGCTCATATGCATAAAAGGGTCCTAGGCGTGAAAGTAATGCGACGATAGTATCGGTTTGCTAAACACTCCACAAAAGGGCCCTGTGGACAGCGAAATACAGGCAGATCCTGTCAGTTGCCCGGACCCACTCACGGCCTGGTTTTGGCTTTTTGGCCGAAAAGGCTGTTGCTTAAATTGCAGAGCGATTATTAGCCTTTTAGACGCCAATGGTCCAACCAAAGCACTCTCGGTTGATCGGAAAACCAAGCGTAGAAAACTAGTGCCGCATGCTGCTAGCTGCCTCTCGCCAGCGTCTTCTACCGGCCCAGGCTGTGTAAAACCTTGACCAGTGCTAATGTTATTCTGCCGTCGGCAGTCATAGCGGAGTAGTCCATGAGGCCATTCCTCCAAGGCAAGCATCGAGATTAATGCACGTTGCGGCCTGAGAGCCTGGATGATTATGTCGCAGATACTAACTAGGTTCGAGTAATCGATGTGCTCGACGATGAGCTTGATCTCACCCGTTGGGCTTCAGTGGTGTGGTTCTCACCGAAACTGGACGCCCTGCGTACCCTGCTGCACTGCTGAAGATCAACATCTATGGCTATCTCAACCATCTTTCCGTCAGCATTGGGATGAGCTTGGTTCCGACCAGCTCCGGAAAATAGCTTTGGGGACTCCTTGGAAAATGAGGTCATAAATGGCCTGGGCTAGCGAACGGGAGCTTTGCTTCTCGCAGGTTTGGGGGCATGCTGTGAGCGAAACGTGGCAGGAGGAATGCGCCATGAACCAGGGGACACTCCAGACAGCGGTACTGTCGGCCGCCGAACTGATCGACTACCTGTGTCCTACGAGCGGGGCGCCTTATTCGGTCGAGCGCTATGCCGAGATCTTTGGCCTCAGCCCTACCGAGTTTGCCGGTCAGATCGCTGCCTATCGTCACAGCAAACCAGATGCTACCAGCGCATCCGACGCCGAAGCGACGCAACGCTTTATCGCGGATGTCTTGCGGGTGATCTTGGCCCTAGACGAGAGCGGAGTCGCCGTCGAACGGGCGATCACTTGGTTTCGACTCGAGCCGTTACCGACCTTCGAACAGCAGACCGCGGAGCAACTGGTCAGTCAGGTTCAAGTTGAACGAGTGCTGCAGTTCCTAGCCTCCTGGCAGGCGGGGAGCCAGGGATGAATCGGGATACCCAATGGCAGGTCGATCATCAATCGGCATACCAGTCCTGTTATTGCACTGTCCTGCACACCGTAGATGCGCGTTACGACGTTCGCGGTTCTGTGCTGGCAGAAATGGTGAAGGCCTGTCTGATTCACCGCGCCACACTGCCCGCAGCGCAGCGGGCCTATTTCGTACAGCACGCATCAGAGGAAGCGGTGACCTACTTGGAAAAGTTCACAGCCAGGCTGTTTTTTGGCCCCCAGGGACGCTTTTCGCCGCAAGAGTATCGCTACCGGCCTGCTATAGATTTGCTGGAACCGGCTCCTCATGGTCAGCCTCAATGAGGCTCACTGGTCAATTGAAGGCAATTTGCCATCTGGAAAAATGCTAGAGGTCCCAAGCATTCTCGGCGAGTAAAAAATCTTTGACGTAGTCGCGCTGCTTTGAAAGAGTGGAGCGGTTTAGAGCCCAGCCGAGATGAGCGCTGACAAACTCGCCCTGAGTCTCGTCGAAGTAATAAGCCGTGCGCGCCTTCGCCAAGGAATACAGATTGATCAGCCGAGCACGTACGTGCGGCTTGAGATGATCATAGACGACAACGTTGGGGTTATTGGAGAATACTAAAGCTTTACCTGGCGAGATGGCGATGATGAACAACAGGTCCCTCAAATAGTCTCCCCAGCGAGATGCGGGGTAATCAGATGCGAGCAAGCCCGGTTGTTCCCAATTGTACTCCCGCATGGTTGCCTTCAAGAGTCCATCTGAAAATGCCTCGTCAATAAACGGCGAAATCTCGTTCTGGGCGAATAGGACTAACGACATCGCACCGAGGGACTTGCTTGATTTAAAATAGTCAACCACTTCATTGATCGAAGTATGTGATGAGATCTGCTCATCCTTCATATTTTGCCTAATAAGATCGAGTTCCGAGCGGATATCCATGGCTTTTAGAATGTCGGGATGGCGAGCCTCCAGAAACGTCAGGGTGTTCGCCAGTTGTCGGCGGTCCAGATGGTTCCAACCCTGAACTCTACTGCTACGTGCCTTTTCGATGATCTTATGGCCCGCTTCATCAATCATCGGGGTAATATGGCTGGATTCGACCTCAAATCCCCCATCGGGAAAGTCGATACGGTACAAGTCCTCAATCGAAGCAGTATGTTTTATAGCAACCGGCTTGATTTCCAGCGCACCATTCGAAGGCAGTCGGCGGTAGCGGAAGACTCTCCCAGGAGCGTATTGCCAAGCCTTGAGAAAGTGTTGTGGAACGAAATGGTGATTGCGAGGGGGATTCGGCATGCAGTGGTTCTCTCCAAAAATGAGGATGCTATAGCAATGAAGATTTTCACACCATTACCTGGAGAATATGTGGCGTCGGCACTGCAGCGGGGAAACGAGATGCTCGGTATCCGAACCCTGCCACATGAGGATTTCCGGATAAGACCGATACCAAGAACAGGTTACGGACGCAAAGGAATTGGGGGAAAAGCGGAAATTAGGGGGTACGCAATTTTTAAATTTCCCTCCTTATTTACTGAACGAAAAATCACGGAAGAGGTTTTGCACAACCACACCCTGTACCCTCTCACCGCAGCGCTAGGCCGACCTACAAACCAAACAATAGTAACCCCCGCTTATTGGAAAAAAATTTGCCCCGAATGCGCATTCGAGGACTTTGAGAATCACGGCACAGCGTACGTACATCGAAGCCATGTACAGTCTTATGTTAAGGTTTGTAGCATCCATGGTTCTGACCTCATAACTATCTGCCCCGCATGTTCAACCCCCATTAATAAGCATAAAATAACCCAACTAGGAATATGCAGTCAAAAATACAAAAACCCGACACGTCAATGGAAATCACCGAACCATCTGTATTCAATATTTATCGCAGAACTTCTGAACTACAAAGGCCCTCCAGCTAAAACGCACAACGCTGAATGGATAGTGACCAAAAGCTTATACAAAAATTATTTCGATGAAATATACGGCAATTATGGATACGTGTCTGAAATTATAGTGCGTGAGCTCGGCACAAAAACTATAAATCCCTATTCAAAGGGGGCGACTGATTACAACTTCGTAATTCAAGCCTTCCTAGGCTGTCGCACCGCTGCCAGATACCTAGACTTGCTAACAAACAGTGCCGCGTGCACTCAGTTGCAAAACGAAGTTAATGAACTTATTCGGTCTGACTTCATCAAACGCAAATATCATACAGTAGATAGAATACCTAGTACCTCCTCATCAGTTACATGAGACAGCCGAATCCCAGCAAGCCGGTACACAACACTTATAGCACTTCGCTCAGATAGAAGATAATGTCTCACCGCCCATCTGATTTTACGAACTTGATGGTCATGATCAGATTCGAGAATATCTTTCATCAACAAAGTACTTATTGGGAACTTATCAGGTACCCTCAAAAAATCATGGCTACGAGCGACCTTCCTGCTTAACGCGGCGCGGGTCACCTTTTTCGGTTTGCCCTGCGTAGACAGAATCTGGTCCCTGGCGATTAGCAGATCTTGAGCAAGCGCTGCGTCTCTCGCATGCCAATCGACCAACCCCCTCCTTACCCTTATGAAAGGATGGGCAGACACATACTGCGCTAACCACTCCTTATCATGGCGGTAAAGCCACTGATAGCCCGGCTTATCATGGCATTTCGCGTTCTTGCTGCTCGAGAAAGCTTCGCGGCGTGCCTCAATTTCGCCGTCCTCTATGAGGGGCCTAGTATCGTTGCCCCTAGCCGCTTCACCGCTGCGAGCATCAGCTCGCGGGTGAAAGGATTTGAGGTGCTCAAGGTCTGCCTCAAGGAGCCAGCAAAGAAAGTAGAATTTTAATGGCTGTACGACCGCCCCGCGTGGACGCACGACGCCCAACACCCAGTCCCAAGAGCAACTGAGCTCCTGGAACTCATTAGCGCGAGGGCTACAGAGAAGACGCGGCGTCAGGAAGCTCCTTAATACCTGTTCCCTCACCCGACCAGCCTTAAGAAACCCCATCTCATCCAGACGATGCTGAAGGAAGTTTCCGGTCAGCAGATTTTGTACATCCGCTGGGTGCTCAAGTCCCCAAAACTGCATTTCACCTATCACAGCAGCTGAAGAGTCAGGAGCCCGCATCACTGGCGACCCCGCTGCCTCCGCCGGAAACAGCATGCAACGCCAGTCAGTTCCATCCGGAAACATCGTCCCGCAGAGCACCTCTCCATGGAGCGGGCAGATGCAAGTACCCATTGCTTGGTGAATACGACGCCAGTAGGCCGAGCCGCAGTTTTGAATATCTTCTTCAACACACCTCTCGCAGTACCTGAACGACGCGTGCTTGAGGAAGCCTGAGGCTGTGAGACCCAGGCTCATTTTCAGGCCCGTGCCGTCGGTACCAGTCATGGCGATACGCGCGGCTTTGCTCTTCGTGTCATTCAAAAAAGGTTCGTACAGAGGCAAAAGGGTAAAGCGATCGATCAAATGCTCTACCGAATAAGCTGATGCTAACCGTTGCGACAGAGCACCCAAGCAGCACGGCAGGATAGAGCCACAGGTTCTGGAATACGCGCCGAACAACTCCTGGCTTGTCCGGCGATAGCTGTCGTTCGACGACAGCCTATGATAACGGACCGCCAGGCTGTAGAGAGACTCATCAGGGAACGGCTGAGGAAACCAATGCAAGCGATCCATTGACCTGATCTCCCGCGGTTCATGTCACCAAGCAGAGTCCTTATCTACCCAGCCTCTCTGCTCGAGCTGGGTCTGCACATCATCGCCTTCGGAGAAATGGGCAGTTGGTGCTGACTCGTTGGCAACCGGAACCACCGGTTTACTAATAGGCTTTGCGGCTGCCCTTTCACTGTGCTCGACAGGTGTCACTATCGCGGCCTGGGTAATTAAAGAGAGATTCGCCCTGTCTGCACGCCGCGCCAAATCGTAATTCATCATCTTGGCGACCTGGTCCTTCGTGGGCATCATGTCTTCGAAGTCAGCAATTTGCAGCGGATCCCCGCTTCGTAGAGCCTCGATGGCCTTATGAAGGAGCCTCATCTGACTGTCGTACACCTGCTGCAGAACCGCCGGTGTAATCGAGTCGATGCCCTCCCAGATTGCGTGCCGCTGAGCCAGCATTAGAAGTTTGGCCAGGAAATCCGTGTTTCCTTGAGTGAGGTCATATATTTTGGAAAGGATCTCACCCGTCAACGGAGTGGGGGTTTTGGTCCAGTCGTATGCCCAGAGCAGTGAAACCAGATGCGCCCAAAACGGATCATCTTCGGTAAACCTGTCAAAAGTGATAGGCCCCATTCCTGCCGCACGCCGAGCATTTCGCAAAACACCAGAAAACAGCGGAAGCATGGCATTTGTGCCAACGTAGATCAGCGGGATGCCGGCGTCATTCGACAGCTGCACAAAAAAGTTGAGAAGCTTTTCGCGGTCTTGCCCGCCTCGGGATGAGCAGAGGTGCTGCATCTCATCAATTATGAGAGCTCCGATGAAATAGGTTTTGCACAACTGACTGATATTTTGAAGCATCACGCTGATGCTGCGGCCAGTAGCAGCTCTGCCTGAGTACTTTTTTATGCCTAATGCTTCATCCAATGAAGAGAAGAATGCGGTACAAAAACCTCGCAACGAGCCATCGTGCGGACAATCGATCTTGAGCCAGACCACCTGCGTCTCAATGAAGATCTGCTCTTTATACTTACTGTGACTGATCACCTGTGGATAAAGCTTGGCAATGGAGTTCAGCGCAGTCGTTTTACCCATGCCGCTCAACCCGATCAGTGTCAACGTTTCAGCGGTGGACATAAACCCGTGCCCCTTGATCTCCGCAGAAGAGGGCAAGCGATGCCTAACGGATGACGCATGCAATGGATTGCGCCCGGTGTATCCGTACCGAATCAATTGACTGAACAGGTCCTCAAGCCTGAGGTGGATTTCAAAAGGTACAACGACATCCTTCAGCCTGTTGATGCCATGACCACGTAATTTCGGGTCCAAGGCCCGCTCCACGTTGTCAGGCCGGGGCGGGGCGCTCCCAATGCGCCTGACTACATCAACATCCGAAAGAATCTTCGGGAGACACTCAATCAGTGGGTTACCGTCGTATTGAGGCATGCCAGTCGGGTTGTAATCTGCTGGCGCAAAACTGGAATCACTCATGACTAGCCTCGTTACCCGCGTTGATCACCAATTTCAGGAAGGCGGCGCTCCGACCCGAGACAGGTTTCACGGTTACAGGTGTATAAGTCTCCTCCGCGGCTGGCGAGTTATCCACAAGGCGAAGCTGATTTAGGTCAGCGGTATGCAAGTCGCGCTCAGTCTGGGTTTCAACGGCACGTTTCGAACGCTTGTCCCGCTTGAACTCAGCGTCAGATTTCGGATCTCCCTGCCCCTGGCGTTTGGCTTGCGCTCGATGAAGAATCTCCTCCTGGCGGCCTTGAAGAAGCGCTCCAGTATTGGCATCCTCGTACCGGGCATCTGGGGCGACCTGATTCAAAATCTTGATAATATCGAGGACCTCCTCCATACGAAGCCCACCGTACTTAACCCGCTGCTGCGGTACAATGGTCAACGGCTCGAAACCCGCCTCAGATTTCATCCAGCAGTTCTCAATAGAGTTTGGATCGTAGAAAACCCTAACGTACCTCGTTTTAAAGTTGTGAGAGCGCTCCAACCATTCCGAACGAATGGCGGTTTCACAGGTGTACTGCACACCTTGGAAATTTATACCTCCTCGACCAATTCGACACACCTGCGAGGGTAACAATGCAATCTTCAGCTCCGCTGGTGATACGAATTTCGAATTCAGGAGATTGTTTGCCATAGACCACTTCCACATGGCCATAGGCGTGGGCTCCACTTCTGCCGCGATCATCTCACGGTTCAGAAGATGAGGAACTCGAAGGCTCTTGTTGTGAGCCAAAACACCGAGGATTACCATCTCAGTAAACTCATCGATATCGAAAATTGCGTCGAGCTGGTAGTCACGATCACCACGCTCCATTTTCCGAGCATCTACGCCGCCAGGGACAAATTTCAAATCCAGCTTTTCGTTGAGCAGTCGGAAACGGCTTTCAATGATACTTTTCCAGTCAGGCCGAAACGGTGGCAAAATCTTCAAGGCTGTACCAAGAGTCTTTGTCATCGTCTCCCCAGCTTCACTGAGAAGTTCAGCGCGATCTGCGACGATTTCAACCGGTAGATGAGAACATGGCCAGTCAACCTCATCGATCTCAATATTATAACGCTTGCAAAACTCCTTCTTCGGCGTGCAAGCATTATAAATGGCATGTCGAGCACCATTCCAACTGGGCCCTTCAAGCCCGACATGAATACCTACGATCATTCTGGTGAACGTATCAACCAACACATACAGCACTGGCCTGCCGATCAACCATAACCGATTGACTCGATGTACCAAATAAACATCAGCAATCGTCGAATCGATTTCGTACCGATGACTTGCACCGACTAACCCTTGAGAGGCAGATCCAACTAGCGCACGATGGTCTTTATTATAGCGGATTGCGCCGCCGCTCTTCTTCAACCTATAGAGTTCATCAAAGAAAAGTTTTCCATGGTACTCCAGTTGATTGATGGACGGGTAGCTACCTCGAACCAGGTTACCTTTTGAACCGTCGGACTTGATCGACCGATAAAACTTATTGAGCATCCAATCATAGGCTTTCTTTAGCTTGCCACACCTGCCACTGGCAAAGCGCCCATAGGCCAAGCGAATATGCGAGATGTGCCGTGACTCGAGCAGAATTGCGCCACCGTCATCCACAACTACGCCACGATATTTAAGCGGTCGGCCAGGAACAATGCCTGAGGCCCGACTTTTTTTCTTTCCACGGCCTCCACACGTGCTGGTATTCCACAAAAATGCGTTTCGTGTCTGCCCCATGCTCCAATACCGATAGAGAAGTCGATAAATTTGCTTCCGGTCAACTCCCACTACCATTGCGTGATTAGCAACAAGGGAACCAAAGTTAGACGTCAAGATATCGAGGGGGCCATGATTCTCCACCAAACCACGTACCAGCTCCCAGTTCCTATCTCGGCTGTCTTTTTCATTCTCACTGATCTCGTCGTCACTTCGAAGCAAGTGCATAGGTACCATTTCAGGGTTGATCACCGCCGCTCCGTTATTGATCTCTTCGATCAATAGTGAGCTTCCAACCCGCCATGGCTTCGTCGGACTTGTACCGAGTTCAATGACTAAGACAAACTCATCCTTTATAGCTAAAACTCTGACCGGTTTCTTCAGCAGCTCAGATCCCTCACCCGGAGAAACGATGCAGTTAACTCCCAGACTAAGCATGACGAGGCACCTCGATTTCTGATGTGCTGGAAAAGGATGGCTCAGCAATCCAAACATGCAAAGGTTCAGATAAGCTTATTACCTTAGCGCTTAGACTCGCCCCCAGTCTGCCCGTCCAAAGAAGATGGTGGAAGAGGCGTTTAACACCAATATATTCTATAAAAATTACCCTCGAGGCTTTTTGCAGCAGTGCCTTTAGTGGCAATTCACTAGTCTTACATCCCGCTATAAATTCGAGCAGATTATTTATATTATTCTCCGTCGGCAACGAAGGATGGATGACCGCGTAAGTTCTAAGTATGACAAGATTTGCTATTTTAACTTGCGAGAGATTTTCATGGAGAACCAGTTTCCATTCTACCTTTCTCATAGCCCAATATTTAGCTTCGATCTCAAGCTTTTCCGCCATCCGATTCTGCTCCTTGAGGCTGGCATCCTCGAACTCCTTACGGTATTTCACAGAGCGCGCGGCCAAGGTTGCTTCGCCCTTCGAATCTATGAAAGTTATGAGGAAGTCAGTGGTCATAACCACTGGGACTTGAGTACCTGGATACACAGGATGACGGTAATTCAGGCTTGACGCGATCGCTTGAGTCTCAGCTTGCGTTAGGAGCGGGAACTGCTCACGAATGTCGATGATGGAAGGATCATGCTCAAGGATCAGGTGATAGTCGCGCTCAGCGTTGGATAGCAAATGATGACTGCGATGAAATTTCACACCCGGTACAAGATGCGACACCCCGCTCGACTGGATATCCCAAATCTTGATCCAAGGCTCATAGGACTCTCTAACGCCAGATCCGCGACCCGATTGTATTCTTCTATCAATTTTCCGCTGAGTCATTAGCTTCGAGCTAGCTGGATTCACCGGTTCAGTGGGTACAGATGTCATTTCACGAGTCGCTCATCGTTGAGTGACCCGCTCGATCGGATCGGAACGACACAGGTCGTGGCGCGGAGAAATTCAAGAGCGGGCTCAGCCAGGACAGCAGTCACTGTGGTGCAGAAGGGATTGTGATCCTATATCCATGGACAAGGCTCTGCCCCGACAAACGGGCCGTGACAGAGCCTTGTGACAACCTTTCTTAACTTGTGACAACCTTTATTTTTTTGTGACAACCTTTATTCTTTAAAAACAGGTGGCGGCGCACCAGAACAGTTTCGAAGCATTCATGTTGTTCGCCGTAGGTGTATTGATGGCGCACACCACCCAGACCCAGGGTTTTCTGATCGATACCCTGGCGATCATCTTCGTGATCGCGCGGATCATCTACCTGCCGCTGTATTGGTATGACTTTGCGTGGCAGCGCAGCCTGGTCTGGTCGATCGGGCTGATCTGTTCATTGTTGCTGATGCTCAGCCCGACCTTTCGCCAACTTCTGGCCTGACATGAAAAAACCCGACCTGAGTCGGGTTTTTTCATTAAAGCGCAGTTGCTTACTTGGCAGGTTCTGCCGGGGCGGCTTCTGGTGCTGGCGTCACAGGAGCGGCCTGGTTGTTTTCTTCTGCACGCTTTTGTTCGGCTTCAGCACTGTCTTTGGCGGCTTCGGCGTTTTCTTTGGCGGCGTCGTTCATCTTATCCTGAGCGTCGTCCATTTTCTTCTGGGCTTGCTCGGCATGTTCTTGAGCGTCCTGGGCTTTGTTTTCGCTGGCTTTATCGCAAGCAGCGAGGCCCAGGGCGGCGGCCAGCATAACGGCAAAGGCAATGGGTTTACGCATGGGGTGTTTCTCCTTGTGGAATAGAGTTGCTTGAATTATCTGAGTTCAAGTAAGCGACATAAGTTCCGCGTCGTTTGCACATATATAAGTGCCGGATCCATATAGACTTTCCCTCAGGCTTATGCAGCACCTGAGTTATTGCACAAGGAGCTGACCGTGAATGAACCGTCACCGTTGATGGCCCAGGCCGAACGTTTTCTTTCGGCGCTGCGCCATTGCCAGTTGTTGAAGATGCGCGTAGAGCGCGCCGATGCCGACGGCATCACGCTGTGCCTGCCGTACTCGCCGCAAATCGTGGGCAACCCGCAGAGCGGCGCGATCCATGGCGGTGCAATCACCACGCTGATGGACACTGCGCTGGGCATGGCCACCCTGTGCGCCCTGGCCGAGTTCGAGGTGTGCCCGACCCTGGACCTGCGCATCGACTACATGCACCCGGGGCAGGCCGACAAGGCGGTGTATGGCCAGGCGCAGTGCTACCGGGTCACCCGGGATGTGATCTTCATCCGCGGCTGCGCCTACCAGGACGACCCCGGCGAGCCGATTGCCCAGGTGGTGGGCACCTACATGCGCCTGGGCAAGGACATCAAGGGCGGCCTGGGTTTCGGCCGGCAGCTCAAGGCGGTGGCGCAATGATTCCCGCGGACGTGCATGCACAGCTGCGCCTGGCGCATGCCCAGGGCAACTACGCGCCATTGCTGCAACTGATCCCCTACGCCAGCCTGATCGGTATCCAGTGCAGCCGTGACGGCGACGACCTGCTGTTCTGCCTGCCGGCCAGTGCCGACAATATCGGCAACCCGTTGCTGCCGGCGATCCATGGGGGGGTGATCGCCGGGTTCATGGAACTGTCGGCGGCGCTGTACCTGCTGATTTTCAGCGAAAGCGCGAGCATTCCCAGGATCATCGACTTTTCCATCGATTACCTGCGCGCCGGCCTGTACCGCGATACCTATGCGCGGTGCCAGCTGTGGCGCCAGGGGCGGCGGGTGACCAACGTCGCGATCACCGCCTGGCAGGGCGACCCGGACCAGCCCATCGCCACGGCCCGTGCGCATTTCAAGATCAAAGAACTGCCCGTGCCCTTGAAATAGATATGCCAGCCCCCATCTGCTGTTCATCCCGCCACGAAAGGCCGGACGCTGCCCCGCGGGGGCCGTCGGCCCGAGTGACTACTGCCATCAGATCGGAGTGTTGAAGACCATGAGTGTGGAAACTCAAAAAGAAACCCTGGGCTTCCAGACCGAGGTGAAGCAGCTGCTGCACCTCATGATCCATTCGCTGTACTCGAACAAGGAAATCTTCCTTCGCGAATTGATTTCCAACGCCTCCGACGCCGTCGACAAACTGCGCTTCGAAGCCCTGGCCAAGCCCGAGCTGCTCGAGGGCGGCAGCGACCTGAAGATTCGCGTGAGCTTCGACAAGGCGGCCAACACCGTCACCCTGGAAGACAACGGCATCGGCATGAACCGCGATGACGTGATCACCCACCTGGGCACCATCGCCAAGTCCGGCACTGCCGACTTCATGAAGAACCTCACCGGTGACCAGAAGAAAGACTCGCACCTGATCGGCCAGTTCGGTGTGGGCTTCTACTCGGCGTTCATCGTCGCCGACCAGGTCGATGTTTACAGCCGCCGCGCCGGTACTCCGGCGAGCGAGGGCGTGCACTGGTCGTCCAAGGGCGAGGGCGAGTTCGAAGTCGCCACCGTGGACAAGGCCGAGCGCGGTACGCGCATCGTGCTGCACCTGAAAAAAGGTGAAGACGAATTCGCCGATGGCTGGCGCCTGCGCAACATCATCAAGAAGTACTCCGACCATATCGCCCTGCCGATCGAACTGCCCAAGGAAGCGGCTGCCGCCGAAGGCGAAGAGCAGCCGGCCGTGGAGTGGGAAACCGTCAACCGTGCCAGCGCGCTGTGGACCCGTCCGCGTACCGAGATCAAGGACGAGGAATACCAGGAGTTCTACAAGCACATCGGCCACGATTTCGAAAACCCGCTGGCCTGGAGCCACAACAAGGTCGAAGGCAAGCTGGAGTACACCTCGCTGCTGTACGTGCCGGCCCGTGCGCCGTTCGACCTGTACCAGCGTGAAGCGCCACGCGGCCTGAAGCTGTACGTGCAGCGCGTGTTCGTGATGGACCAGGCCGAATCGTTCCTGCCTTTGTACCTGCGCTTCATCAAGGGTGTGGTCGACTCCAACGACCTGTCGCTGAACGTGTCGCGCGAGATTCTGCAGAAAGACCCGATCATCGATTCGATGAAGTCGGCGCTGACCAAGCGCGTGCTGGACATGCTCGAGAAGCTGGCCAAGAACGAGCCCGAGCAGTACAAGGGCTTCTGGAAGAACTTTGGCCAGGTGCTCAAGGAAGGCCCGGCGGAAGACTTCGCCAACAAGGAGAAGATCGCCGGCCTGCTGCGCTTTGCCTCCACCCATGACGACAGCGGCGAGCAGAGCGTGTCCCTGGCCGACTACCTGGCACGTGCCAAGGAAGGTCAGGACAAGATCTATTTCCTCACCGGCGAGTCCTACGCGCAGGTACGCAACAGCCCGCACCTGGAAGTCTTCCGCAAGAAAGGCATCGAAGTGCTGCTGCTGACCGACCGCATCGACGAGTGGCTGATGAGCTACCTGAGCGAGTTCGACGGCAAGGGCTTCGTCGACGTGGCCCGTGGCGACCTGGACCTGGGCAAGCTGGACTCCGAGGAGGACAAGAAGGCTCAGGAAGAAGTGGCCAAGGACAAGGAAGGCCTGGTCGAGCGTCTGAAAGCTGCGCTGGGCGATACCGTCAGCGAAGTGCGCGTGTCGCACCGCCTGACCGATTCGCCGGCGATCCTGGCCATCGGTGAGCAGGACATGGGCCTGCAGATGCGCCAGATCCTCGAAGCCAGCGGGCAGAAGGTGCCGGACTCCAAGCCGATCTTCGAATTCAACCCGGGTCACCCGCTGATCGAGAAGCTGGACAACGAGCAGAGCGAAGACCGTTTCGCCGACTTCTCGCATATCCTCTTCGATCAGGCCGCCCTGGCGGCGGGCGACAGCCTCAAGGATCCGGCGGCGTATGTGCGTCGACTGAACAAGCTGCTGGTCGAACTGTCGGCGTAAGCAGTTGCAGGAAAGCCCGCTTCGGCGGGCTTTTTTCATTGTGCAAGGAGGGGTTCATGAGCAACGTGACGATCGAGTCGCTGGTGTACAAGCTTGACGGCAAGGTGTACGAAAGCCGCCTGGTGTACACCCACGGCGCCAAGGAACAGCCGGGCCTGGTGATGGCGCCGAACTGGATGGGCATCGGCGAGGGCGCCGAGCGCATTGCCAGGGAGGTGGCGGCCCAGGGCTATGTGGTGCTGCTGGCTGACCTGTATGGGCAGACGCTGCGCCCATCCAACATGGATGAAGCGGGGGCGGCGATGATGCCGCTGAAAAATGATCGGGTCGAGCTGCGCAAACGCATGAAGGCGGCGCTGGATCAGTTGCTGGGGCAATCGAAGGCAGTGCTTGCGCCGGGCAAGCTGGCCACCTTCGGCTTCTGCTTCGGCGGTTGCTGCGCACTGGAGCTGGCCCGTGAAGACCAGCGTCTGCGCGCTGCGGTGTCGTTCCACGGTACGCTGGACACGCCGCTGCCGGCCCAGGAGGGCAAGGTGTCGGCAGCGTTGCTGGTGTTGCACGGTGCAGCCGACCCGCTCGTGCCGCGCGAGCAACTGCCTGCCTTCGAGGCCGAGATGGATGCGGCCAAGGCTGACTGGCAGCTGGTGAGCTACGGAGGCGCGGTGCATTCGTTCACCGACCCCGCAGCGAACGTGCCAGGCAAGATGAAGTACGACGCCAGGACGTCCAAGCGCGCGTTCCAGGCGATGCACACCCTGCTGCGGGAAGTGTTCCAGGCCTGATGGCCTCTTCGCTGGCAAGCCCGCTCCTGCCTCTGTAGGAGCCGGCCTTGCCGGCGAATCTCAAGGCAACTCGATTCGCCCGATCTCGCCCGGTACCACCGGCCAATCCCCGGCCGCCCAGCGTGCCCGTGCCTGCTCGATCAGCGCCGGGTCACTGGCGACGAAGTTCCAGTTCATCCGCCGCGGCCCGTCCAGTTCGTCGCCGCCAATGATCACCAGGTGGCATTCGCTGTCGGCGTACAGGCTCATCGCTTCGCCTTCGGGCAGCACCACCAGGCTGCACGGCTCCAGTGGCTGATCGTCAAGGCTCGCCTCACCGTCGAGTACATAAACCGCCCGTTCAGCGTGTTCGGCGGGAATCAGCAGCGTGCTCGCCGCCTGCATGCGCACCTCGGCATACAGGGTCGCTGACAACACCGGCACTGGCGAGGTCAGGCAAAACCCCGTGCCCGCGATCATGCGGATACTCACCCCCAGCGCATCGCTGCTCGGCAAGCTGGCCGCCGGGTGATGGCTGTAGTGTCCCGGCCCCTGTTCGTGATCCTTCGGCGAGGCCAGCCACACCTGCAGCCCGTGCAGGCGCTTGGGCTGACCCAGCAGCTCCGGCGGGGTGCGCTCGATATGCGCCACGGCGCTGCCGGCGGTCATCCAGCTCACCTCGCCGGCACTCACGCGCTGATCCGAGCCCAGGCTGTCCTTGTGCTGCAACTGGCCTTCGAACAGGTAGGTGAGGGTGGACAGGCCGATGTGCGGGTGCTGGCGAATGTCCATGCCACGCCCGGGCGGGTAGTCGGTCGCCAGCATGTGATCGAAGAACACGAACGGCCCGACGCTGCGCCGCCGTGCCGAAGGCAGCGGGCGCAGGATGGGTTGGCCTTCGACGGATTCGGCGCGCGGGCGGATTACCAGGGGAGGGTTCATCAGGGGCACCAGGGCGATGGAAATAATTGGAAGCATAACCTGCCCGGTGCCCGGGCTGAACCGTTGCGCCCGGCGGCAGGTCTACCCTGGGTCAATTGCACAAGGGGATTGCGATGTGGGCCAGGACGCTGGGGTGCCTGTTGCTGTCGGTGACGCTGTCGGGCATAGCCCAGGCGCGGGAGTACCGCTACAGCGACGCGCACCTGCATTATGTCGATTTCTTTCAGGAAAGCGCCGGCATGGACGAGTTGCTCAAGGCCATGGATGCGGCGCGTATCGATCAGTCGATGATCTCGGGTGTGGCGGTGGCCAAGAAATGGCATGAAGACGAGCCCAAGCGCCCGCGCTACTACGCCGGCGATGATGCCGCAGCCTACTGGTACAGCGCCACCGACATCTATGTGGCAGCGGCGCTGCAACAGTTGCCCGAGCAGCAGCGCCAGCGCTTTCACCCGTTTCTGACCGGCTTCAACCCGGTGGACAAGAACGCGGCCACCCATATCGAGCGCATGCTCGAGCTGTTTCCCGGCCTGTGGCAGGGCATCGGCGAAGTCTTCACCCGCCACGACGACCTGACGGCGTTGACCAGCGGCGACACGCCACGGGCCAACAACGAAGCGCTGGGCCTCATCTACCAGCTAGCGGCCAGGCACGACATGCCGGTGCTGATCCACTCCAACATCACCTCCAAGCGCGAACGCAACCCACTGTACCTGGAAGAGATCGAGCAGCCCCTGCGCGAGCACCCCGATACCCGTTTCATCTGGGCCCACGCCGGCACCAGCATGGAGATTCACCGCCACCAGACCCAGCTGGACTTTCTGCTGCCGACCCTGACGCGCATGCTCGAGCGTTATTCGAACCTGTACATCGACCTGTCGTGGAGCGTGCTCGAACCCTACCTGCTGGACGACAAGGGCGTGCCACGGCCCGAATGGGTTGCGCTGGTGGAGCGCTTCCCCGAACGTTTCATGCTCGGTTCCGATGTGGTCGGCCGCTTCGCCAGCCTGGGCGAGCAACTGCACGGGTTCGACCGGTTCCTGGATGCCTTGCCCGAGGCCGTGGCGCACAAGGTGGCCAAGGACAACTTTCTCGCGGTACTGCCCAGGTCACGCTGATGTCATCAGCCTGTCATGCAAGCCCCATAGCCTGCCGCCATCAACCTGATGGAGAGCAGTATGTCGAAGAGTCGTTTGGGCGCCATGGCCGCGCTGATGCTGGTGAGTGCGGTGGCCGGTGCAGAGGTGCGGGTGCAGGGGCCGGTGGAGTACGGCGTGTTCCAGACCCGCCACCAGGACTTCCAGCCCGGTGAACGGGTATTGACCCAGACCAGCCAGACCCTGGAGCACACCGACCGGGTGCCGGCCCGTCTTGGCAGCAAGTTCGGCCTGCGCTATCGCCTTGAAGGCAAGGTGGCCGAAGACACGCCCCTGACGCTGCTGTACCTGACCCCCGGGGTGATCACCCCCGACGGCCAACGCCATGACAAGTTCGAGGTGGTGCAGAAGCTGGTACCGGGGGCCGCGCAGGATGTCATGGCCTATGAATTTACCGAGCACCACGAAGTGGTACCGGGCCAGTGGCACTTCATGGTGTTCCAGGGGGACCACCTGCTGGCCGAGCAGCGCTTCATCGTGCAATGAGGCATGCGCCGCCTGCGCTCGCAATGACAAGGCGTTTTGATATCACTTTTTCGTCTTACGCAAAAATCTCAAGGGCCGATACCTTCTAATAAGCACGTCAGCTGCATGACCGATGCAGCGCTTTTGGAGGGAACCGGAAGATGAGCTTGAGACGTTTGAACATTGCGCCGCGGGCAGGTCTGGGGTTTGGTCTGGTAGCGTTGCTGGTGTTTGCATTGGGGGCCTTCTCGCTCCTGCAGATGAGCAGCATGCGCCAGCAGTCCGAACAGGTCGACAGCAACTGGCTACCCAGTGTGATCTCGGTGGGGCAGATCAGCCAGGACATGTTCCGGATACGGGCACTGACCCTGCGCCTGCTGCTCAACAGCGACAACGCCGCGCAGCAGCAGACCCATTCACGCATCGAGCAGATCAAGGGCGAGCTGGGCAAGGAACAGCAACGCTACCAGGCCCTGATTGCATTGCCCGAGGAGCAGGCGCTGTTCGACCGCTACCTCAATCTCGAGCAGCAGTACCTGAGCTATCAGGCACGGGTAGTGCAGATGGCCCTGCAGGGCCAGACAACGGAGGCGGTGGCGCTGGTCAACGGTGAGATGAACCAGCTGGCCGATCAGCTCACCACCACCCTCAACGAGCTGATCGCCCTCAACAACCATCACGCCAACATGGCCACCGAGCTTGCCGGCACGGTGTATGAGCGTGCCCGCGTGTGGGTGGTCGGCCTGCTGGTGGCCGCACTGGTGCTCACCGTTGTGCTGGCGCTGACCTTGACCCGCAGTATCGTGCGCCCGCTGGCGCAATCGCTGCAGGTGGCCGAGGTGGTCGCCACCGGCGACCTGACCCCGCAGATCAACGTGGAGGGCAGTGACGAGCCGGCGCGCTTGCAGGCGGCCCTCAAGCAGATGCAGCAGAGCCTGCGCGACACCATCGGGCGTATTTCCGATTCGTCCAACCAGCTGGCCTCGGCGTCCGAAGAGCTCAGCGCAGTGACCGAGGACGCCACCCGCGGCCTGCACCAGCAGACCCAGGAAATCGAGCAGGCCGCCACCGCCGTGAACCAGATGACCGCCGCGGTGGAAGAGGTGGCGAGCAATGCGGTGGCCACCTCCCAGGCCTCGACCGAGTCCGATCGCATTGCCCGTCAGGGGCGCGAGCAGGTGCGCCTGACGGTGGCGTCGATCGAGGCGCTGGCCGATGGCGTTACCGCCAATGCCGCGGAAGTCGGGCAGTTGGCCGAGCAGGTGCACGGCATCACCAAGGTGCTGGATGTGATCGGTTCGATCGCCGAGCAGACCAACCTGCTGGCCCTGAACGCGGCCATCGAGGCGGCGCGGGCGGGGGATGCCGGGCGCGGTTTTGCAGTGGTGGCCGACGAGGTACGGGCACTGGCCCATCGTACCCAGCAGTCGACACGGGAAATCGAACAGATGATCGGTGGCATCCAGGAGGGTACCGACCGGGCGGTGGAGGGCATGCAGCAGACCAACCAGCGTGCCCAGGGCACCCTGGATGGCGCGCATGCGGCGGGTACGGCGCTGGAAGAAATTGCCACGGCCATCAGCCTGATCAACGAGCGCAACCTGGTGATCGCCAGTGCGTCCGAGCAGCAGGCACAGGTGGCGCGGGAGGTGGACCGCAACCTGACCAACATCCGCGACCTGGCGCTGCAGAGCTCGGCAGGGGCCAACCAGACCAGCGCGGCGAGCCAGGCGTTGTCGCAGCTGGCCATCGAGCTTAATACGCTGGTGGGCAGGTTTTCGGTGTAACGCCTTTGGCCGGCAAGGCCGGCCCCTACAGGCATTGCGTGCCCTGCAGGAGCCGGCCTTGCCGGCCAATTGTCCAGAAAGCGGCAAACAAAAACGCCCCGAACCAGTCGGGGCGTTTCTACAGCAGGGGCGAGCCCTTGCTTACTTGCCAGCCCAGCGCTTGAGCACCAGGGTGGCATTGGTGCCGCCGAAACCGAAGCTGTTGCTCATCACGGTGTCGATCTTGGCATTTTCGCGGGTTTCGCGCAGAACTGGCAGGTCGGCCACTTCCGGGTCCAGCTCGTCGATGTTGGCGGAGCCGGCAATGAAGTTGCCTTCCATCATCAGCATGCAGTAGATCGCCTCGTGAACGCCGGCAGCGCCCAGCGAGTGGCCCGACAGGCTCTTGGTGGAGCTGATGGCCGGGGCCTTGTCGCCGAACACTTCACGCACACCCTTCATTTCGGCAACGTCACCGACCGGGGTCGAGGTGCCGTGGGTGTTCAGGTAGTCGATCGGGGTGTCGACGGTGGACAGCGCCTGCTGCATGCAGCGGATCGCGCCTTCGCCACTTGGAGCAACCATGTCGTAACCGTCGGACGTCGCGCCGTAGCCGACGATTTCGGCGTAGATCTTCGCGCCACGGGCCAGAGCGTGCTCCAGCTCCTCGACCACTACCATGCCGCCACCGCCGGCGATGACGAAACCGTCACGGTCGGCATCGTAGGCGCGCGAGGCTTTTTCCGGGGTGTCGTTGCGCTTGCTAGACAGTGCGCCCATGGCGTCGAACAGGAACGACTGGCTCCAGTGCTCTTCTTCACCGCCACCGGCGAACACCACGTCCTGCTTGCCCATCTGGATCTGTTCCATCGCGGTACCAATGCAGTGCGCGCTGGTGGCACACGCCGAGGCGATGGAGTAGTTCAGGCCCTTGATCTTGAACGGGGTGGCCAGGCACGCCGACACGGTGCTGCTCATGGTGCGGGTAACGCGGTATGGGCCGACGCGCTTGACGCCTTTTTCGCGCAGGATGTCCAGCGCTTCCATCTGGTTCAGGGTCGAGGCGCCGCCGGAACCGGCGATCAGACCGGTGCGCGGGTTGGACACCTGCTCTTCGCTCAGGCCCGAGTCCTTGATCGCGTCCTGCATCGCCAGGTAGGCGTAGGCGGCTGCGTGACCGACGAAGCGATAGACCTTGCGGTCGATCAGCTCTTCGAGGTTGAGGTCGATGGAACCGGAAACCTGGCTGCGCAGCCCCATTTCCTTGTATTCCGGGTTGAAACGGATGCCCGGACGGCTTTTACGCAGGTTTTCGGAGACGGTCTCTTTGTCATTGCCCAGGCACGATACGATGCCCAGACCTGTGATTACGACGCGGCGCATGCGAATAACCCTTAGAAATTTTCAGTGGAGGTAAATACACCGACCCGAAGGCCTTCGGCGGTGTAGATCTCGCGGCCGTCGACGCTGACCGAGCCATCGGCGATGGCCATGTTCAGCTTGCCTTTCAGGACGCGCTTGATGTGGATGTTATAGGTGACTTTCTTGGCGGTCGGCAGTACCTGACCGAAGAACTTCACTTCGCCCGAACCCAGGGCCCGGCCACGGCCTGGCAGGCCTTGCCAGCCCAGGAAGAATCCGACCAGCTGCCACATGGCATCCAGGCCCAGGCAGCCTGGCATCACCGGGTCGCCTTCGAAATGGCAGGCGAAGAACCACAGGTCTGGACTGATATCCAGCTCGGCGACCAACTCACCTTTGCCGTACTTGCCACCCTCTTGGCTGATGTGCGTGATGCGATCCACCATCAGCATGTTAGGGGCGGGCAGTTGCGCGTTACCTGGGCCGAACAGCTCACCGCGACTGCAGCGCAGCAGGTCTTCCCGGGTAAAGGCGTTTTGTTTGGTCATGCGAGCTCCTCAATAGTCACCGTGCGGCACGGGGTAGATCTTCCCGACCGACCCAAAAGCCTCAGGCTTGGGGCGGCAGCCTACACATAGACTATTGCGTTGTAGTGAAAGTCACAGCACAGGGGACGAAGATGTACACTTGTGCACTGAAATTTTTATGACAAGCCCGGCAAGGGCCCGGTTCAGTCTGTAAGACTGCCGCACTTTAGCATTTATCGCCAGTCACAGATGCCTGTGCGGGCAGCCAGCGTTGCAGAATCTGCTGCAGATCAATGCGTTTGAACGGCTTGGTCAGGTAGTCGTTCATGCCGGCGGCCAGGCAGCGTTCGCGATCGCCCTGCAGCGCGTTGGCAGTCAGGGCGATGATCGGCATGGCTGCGGCATGGGGGATCTGGCGGATGCGCCGGGTGGCCTCGTAGCCGTCGATGACCGGCAGGCGGCAATCCATCAGCGTGGCGGCAAAGCGCTGGCGGCTGGCCAGCGCCACCGCCTGGGCGCCATCGGCGGCCACGCACACCTCGAACCCCAGGCTGCGCAGCATGGCCTGGGTCACGGCCTGGTTCACCGGGTTGTCCTCCACCAGCAGGATGCGCCGGCCCTGGCCAGGGTCACTGTTGTCGGCCCTGGGCGCAGGCAGCGTGGGGTTCTGCTGCATGCATAGCGCCAGCGGCATTTCCAGGGTAAAGGTCGAGCCCCTGCCTTCACGGCTTTCGGCACGCAGCGTGCCGCCCATGCGCTCGGTCAGGGTGCGGGCGATAGACAGCCCCAGGCCGGTACCGCCGTAACGTCGTGAAATAGAACTGTCGGCCTGCTGGAAGGCCACGAACATGGTTTCCAGGCGCTCGCTGTCGATACCGATGCCGGTATCGCGCACCGCACAGGTGAACCAGATCAGTTGTCGGTCCAGTACCTGCCAGCGCGGTTCGATCTGCACGCTGCCGTGTTCGGTGAACTTCAGCGCATTGCCGATCAGGTTCACCAGCACCTGGCGGATGCGGGTCGGGTCGCCGGCCACGCGCAACTGTTCCATGCCTGGCGGCAGTGGCGCCAGCAGCAGCAATCCGCGCTGCTGGGCGACATGCTGGAACGACTGCGTGCAACTGCCCAGCAGCTCGGCCAGGTTGAACTCGATGTGCTCCAACTCCAGTGTCGTGCGCTCGATCCGCGAGAAGTCGAGGATGTCGTTGATCACCTTGAGCAGATGGCCGGTGGACTCGCTGGCCACGGCCGCGTACTCGCTCTGTTCTTCGCTCAGCGCGGTGGTCTGCAGCAGTTGCAGCATGCCCAGCACCCCGTTCATGGGGGTGCGCAGCTCGTGGCTCATCATCGCCAGGAAGTCCGACTTGGCCTTGTTCGCCTGTTCCGCTTCCTCGCGGGCCTGGATCAGCTGGGCGATAGCCTGTTGCTGCTCGTGGCTGGCCTGTGCCAGGCCGCTGGCCAGGTTGTTGATGTGGCGGGCCAGGTGGCCCAGCTCGCTGTCGTCGACCACCGGCAGCGGCGCATTGAAGTCGCCTTTCTGGATGGCCTTGACCGCGTGCCCCATGTCGCTGATCGGACGCGACAGGCTGCGCGCCAGGCGCCGTGCGAGGATGAAGGTGAACAGCAGGGCGAACAGGGCCAGGATCGCGGCCTTGATCACGATTTCCTGCTGGCGCTGGTTGAAGGCGTCATCGGACATGCCCACGATCACCCGGCCCAGGTAATCGTCCTTGCGGGTCGAGGCCGAGCCGCCGTTGTGCAGGAAATCGCTGTCCAGGAAGATTCGCTGCAGGCGGATAGGCGCCTGGAACACCTCGACCTGCTGGGGGCGGTTCTCGTGCTCGCCGGCCTGCTCGACATACACCAGGATGTGGTTTTCGCTGTCCTGCACTTCGAGAAAGCGCACATGCGGGATGGTCAGGGTGGCGCGCATCAGGCTCTCGAGCACTTCGTCATTGCCCGAAATGACCCCGTATTCCGAGGCCGGTGCCAGCTGGTTGGCGATCAGTTGGCCGGTATGGTTGAGCTCCTGGCGCAAGTCCTGGATGCGTACGAAGGTGAAGAAGCTGATCAGCAGCAACGTCAGCAGCAGGGCCGGCCCCAGGCTGATGATCTGGGTGCGGGTACTGATATCCCAGGTCAGTTTTTTCATCGGTGCTTCTCTCCTGCGGCCACGGCCTGCTGTGCGGCCACCGGGTCTATCGCCTCGATGCCCAGGGCTCGGGCCACCTGCTGGTTGCCGGCCACGCGAAATCGCTCGGGGTACAACGTCCGCGGCCAGGCCGCCGGCGGCTGGTCGAGCAGGCGGTCGAGCACCGCCAGCCAGTCATGCTGGTCGCTCAGGGTACTGGCCAGCCCGCCGGCGCGCACGAACCCGGCATTCGGACCGATCAGCGGGACCTGGCGTGCATAGCTGCTCAGCAGCAGGTGCTTGGCCGTGGTGGCGTTGTACAGCAGTGGGTCGTCCAGGCCCAGTAGCACATCGCTGTTTTTGAGCACGGCCTGCAGCGGCCGATTGTCACGCGGGTCGGGCCAGGCCTGGGCGATGATCTCAAGGCGCAGCGCCTTGGCCGCCTGGCGCAGCTCGTCGAGCAGGAACCGGCTGTTCTCGGTATATAGCACACCAATACGCCTGGCCTGGGGCAGCAGGTAGTGGGCCAGGCGCAACTGGCGCGCGGGCGGCGGGTCGCTCCACAGCAGGCTCAGGTAGGACGGGCGTCGGTCGCCCAGGTGCCGGCTGGCCTGTACCCGGCTGACCCGCAAGGCCAGCGTCGGCGGGCCTTCGGCCTGTTTCAGGCGCCAGTCCAGTGCGGCCAGGTCGAGCAGAATCAGGCGCGTGCCCGGCTTGAGCCTGTGCCCGGCAGGCAGTTCTGACACGGCGGTGAAGCGCACGTGATCGGTGGGGCGCTGCGCGCGTAGGGCGGTGACGAAGTCGCGCACGCCTGCATTGCCCTGGGCGGCGGTAACCAGAATGTCTGCGGCCGCCAGTGCGCTCAGCGGCCACGCCAGCATCAGCACCAGGCAAGCGTGCAGCAGGCGCATCAGAATTCCAGCTCCGCGCTCAGGTACAGCACCTGCCGGCTGTCGTAGCGGTTCTGCCAGTTGCTGGTGGGCTCGTCATCCAGGCGTTGCTGAAGCATCCCGGCCAGCTCCAGGCTGGCGTTGCGGATGGGGATGCGCCTGGCCACGCGCAGGTCGATACGCTCGAAGCGGTACTGGTTGAGGGCGTCGTCGCCGTAGTAGAACACTGCGCTCGACCAGCCTCGGCCCCAGTCGCGCAGCCAGCCGGCCGATCCGCTGTTGCGTGCGCTGAGGTGGCGGTCATCGGGGTTGCTGGCCCAGGCATCGACATAGGCGTAGGTCAGGCGCAGGCGGTCGGCACTGCGCAGTTGCCAGTCCAGTTGCGCCTCGCTGCCGCTGAAACGCGCCTTGTTGGCGTTGCTGGCGATGGGCCGGTTGTTGCGCAGCGGTTCGCTGACCATGCCGGTGAGCTGGTCATGGAACAGCTTGATGTCCAGGCTCAGGCCGATTTCGCTGAAAAAGCCGTTGTAGCCCAGCTCCTGCGAGCGCATGCGTTCCTGGTCGAGGTCGCCCGGGCCGCGGGTGGTGACGAAGTACTCGGCGTGGCGCTGGCCGAAGGCGGCCGGGCGCAGGTTGTCGACGCGGTAGCTCCAGTTGACGTTGTTCTCGAACATGTCCGGCGAGCGTACCGCCTCCGAGTACACCGCACGCAGGCCGTGGCGCGGGGTGATCAGGTAGTTCACGGCCAGGCGTGGGGCAAGCGAGCTGCCCGCCAGCCGGGTATCCTCGAACATCGCGCCGCCCTGCACGATCCAGTGCTCGTCGGCGCGCCACTCGAGCTGGCCGAACAGGCGCCAGGTGGTGTCGTCGAGGCTGCCATCGTAGTAGGTCTGCGAGTCGGCCCGGTCGTAGCGGTAGGCGACGCCGCTGACCAGGCGCAGGCTGTCGCTCAGGCTCAGGGTGTCCTGCAGCTCCAGGTCCAGGCGGCTTTCGCGGGTACTCTGGTCGATGTCGCCGCACACCGGGTTGGCACCGCCGTTGTGCCACTGCTGGCGGACCTCGCGGGCCAGCGCCTGCTCCTGGTCGCTGCCGGGAGGAATCGGTGCGTCGATGTTGCGGGCCAGGCGTTCGGTATAGCCCGGGTTGAGCCGCCACAGCTGCGCCAGTTGCGGGCTGAAGGCGATGGCCGCATCGCACGCGCGCCACACCTGCTGGCGATCCCAGTGCAGCGCCGAACCCTGCAGGTACAGGCTGTGCCGCGGGTCCAGGTCGATGTTCCAGCGTACCGAGGCGGCGTAGTCCTTGGCATTCACGTCGGCGTTCGCCCCTGCGCCGCTAACGCCGGGGAACACCGGGGTATAGGCATAGGGGCGCTGCTCGCTGCCTTCCTTGGCGGAAAACTGCCAGTCCAGGCTCTGCTCGGCGTTCAGCGCATGGCTGGCGCTCAGGCTCAGGCGGGTCAGGCGGCGGCCATCGCGGTAGTGCTGGCCCTGCGCGTTGTGGTCAAAGCCGTCGTCCTGCTGGCCCGACAGCGACAGGCGCAGGTCGCCGCCGTCCCAGCCCAGGCCCTGGCTGGCGTACCAGTCGTCGATGCCGCGCTGGCCGCGGATCACCTTGAGCCGCGTGCCATGGCTGTCGGCCGGGCTGCGGGTGAGGATGTTGACCACCGCCATCAGTGCATTGGCGCCATAGCTGACGGTGTTGGGCCCGCGGAACACCTCGATGCGCTCGATATCCTCCAGTGCCAGCGGGATATCGCCCCAGTCCACCGTCGCCAGCCCCGCGCGGTACACCGAACGGCCATCGACCAGCACCTGCATGCGCCGCGCATCGTTGACGCTGCTGCCGTGGTAGTTGGCCGCCGGCTGGTTGCCCGCGCCGTAGCCGACCATCATGCCGGGCACCAGGCGCAGCAGTTCGGGTACGTTGCGCGCGCCGCTGGCGCGGATCAGCTCACTGTCGAGCACGCTCATGCTGCCGGGCACCGCCGCCGGCGACTGCCTGAGGCGGGTGGCGGTCAGGATCTGCGGCAGCGCCTGGCTGTCGACGAACAGGTCGTCCGCCACCGCCGGACCGCCCAGCAGGGCAGTCAGCAGAACCAGCGGGCGCGAGGGGGGTGGGCCAAGATGCACGGCGCGGCCTTGATGGCGGGTATCGAGCGGGCATGTTAACCGAGTAGCCGGCTTTTTCCAGCGATCAAACCCGCATTGCTGCGGTCCAATCGCACATCTGGCGCTGGCCGTGGCCTTAACGCTCCGTATAATGCGGGGGTCGCCACTTTATTGGTTTTAACGGATTGGATATGACTGAACAGCAGCCTGTTGCAGTTCTTGGAGGCGGGAGCTTTGGTACCGCCGTGGCGAACCTGCTGGCCGAGAATGGTGTCGAGGTACGGCAGTGGATGCGCGACCCCGAGCAAGCCGAGGCCATGCGCAACAACCGCGAAAACCCGCGCTACCTCAAGGGCGTGAAGATCCACCCGGGCGTCGAGCCGGTCAACGACCTGCTGGCCACCCTGCAGGCCTGCGAGCTGATCTTCGTCGCCTTGCCGTCCAGCGCCCTGCGCAGCGTACTGGCGCCCCATGCCGAGCTGCTGAGCAACAAGCTGCTGGTGAGCCTGACCAAGGGCATCGAGGCGCATACCTTCAAGCTGATGAGCCAGATTCTCGAAGAGATCGCCCCACAGGCGCGCATCGGCGTGCTCTCCGGGCCCAACCTGGCCCGCGAGGTGGCCGAGCACGCGCTGACCGCCACCGTGGTCGCCAGCGAGGACGAGCAGCTGTGCCAGCGGGTCCAGGCCGTGCTGCACGGGCGTACTTTCCGTGTCTATGCCAGCAACGACCGCTTTGGCGTCGAGCTGGGCGGCGCCCTGAAGAACGTCTATGCCATCATCGCCGGCATGGCGGTGGCGCTGGGCATGGGCGAGAACACCAAGAGCATGCTGATCACCCGCGCGCTGGCCGAGATGACCCGCTTCGCCGTCAGCCAGGGCGCCAACCCGATGACGTTCCTGGGCCTGGCCGGTGTCGGCGACCTGATCGTCACCTGCTCCTCGCCCAAGAGCCGCAACTACCAGGTCGGCCATGCCCTGGGCCAGGGGCTGAGCCTGGACGAGGCGGTCAACCGCCTGGGCGAGGTGGCCGAAGGGGTCAACACCCTCAAGGTGCTCAAGGCCAAGGCCGAGCAAGTGCAGGTGTACATGCCGCTGGTAGCCGGCCTGCATGCCATCCTGTTCGAAGGCCGGACCCTGAGCCAGGTGATCGAGCTGCTGATGCGCGGCGAGCCGAAAACCGACGTCGACTTCATTTCCACCAGCGGTTTCAACTGAATTACAGGAGCAGGGCATGAACGAGTCCCCAAAACAGGCGCAGCGCGAATCGATCATCTTGCGTGTGCTGTGGATGCTGGTGTTCCTACTGGTATGGCAACTGGCCGAGCTGCTGCTGGGTGGCCTGGTGGTGGTGCAACTGGTGTACCGGCTGATCTACGGCGCACCCAGTGCCAGCCTGATGAACTTCGGCGACAGCCTGAGCCAGTTTCTGGCCCAGATCGGTCGCTTCGGCAGTTTCCACACCGACCAGAAGCCCTGGCCGTTCGCCGACTGGCCCACCCCGCGCGCGCCGGAAGGCGAAGCCGCCCACAGCGTGCCGCCTGCACCACACCCGGCGCGTGACGAAGAGCCCAAGCTGTGAAGCTGTGGGTACTGCGCCACGGTGAAGCCGAGCCCCGCGCCAACAGCGACGCCGAACGCCGGCTGACCGCCCACGGTCGCGAGCAGGTGCTGCGCAGTGCCGCCCAGTTGCTCGGCTGCGCGCCGCAGGTGATCCTGGCCAGCCCCTATGTACGCGCGCAGCAGACCGCTGCGCTGGTCCACGAGGCGCTGGGTTTGGACAAGCCGGTGCAGACCGTGCCCTGGCTCACCCCCGAAAGCGACCCGCAGCAGGTCATCGCCGAGCTGGACAGGCTGGGGGTGGAGCAGGTGCTGCTGGTCAGCCATCAACCGCTGGTGGGCACGCTGGTGTGCCTGCTCGAGCATGGCCACCGCAAGGACCCCGCACCCATGGGCACCGCCAGCCTGGCCGAACTCGACGGCGACCACCCCCTGGCCGGGCTGATGACACTGCGCAGTCTCACTCCCACCTGATCGCCAACCACGACAAGGAATGCTGCATGAGCCTCTGGAAAACCCAACCCGATATCGACCAGCTCAACGCCCGCCAGAAAGGCACCATCGGCGAAGTGCTGGATATTCGCTTCGAAGGCTTCACCGACGACTCCCTGAGCGCCAGCATGGTCGTCGACCAGCGCACCCACCAGCCATTCGGCCTGTTGCACGGCGGCGCCTCGGTGGTGCTGGCCGAGAGCGTCGGCTCCATGGCCAGCTACCTGTGCATCGACACCACGCGCTTCTATTGCGTGGGCCTGGAGATCAACGCCAACCACCTGCGCGGTGTGCGCAGCGGGCGCGTCACGGCCACTGCCCGGCCCGTGCACATTGGCCGTAGCACCCATGTGTGGGACATCCGCCTGAGCACCGAAGACGGCAAGCTCAACTGCATCTCGCGCCTGACCATCGCCGTCATCGCGCTGGGCGACAACCCACCGGCGACCTGATATTTCTACCAGTTGTTGCCCATGCCCTGCCTTGCTAGCGTGCCCCCAGGACCCATCGGGGGCGCGAACAGGAGTTTGGCGATGAACACACCGGATCCGGAAATGGCAGGCTCGGCCTACTTCTACGACATCGTGCGCCAGGTCGAGCGTGCCCAGGCGCTGGATTTTGCCGAGTACAACGTGCTCAAAGACAGCGCCGAGGCCAAGCTCGACGAGTTGATGCGACGCCTGGAGGGGCTGCGCGAGCTCAGGCAATTGCGCGAGACGGGCCGCCTGATGGGGCATCAGTTGCAGGCCACCTGCCTGGCACTGCGCCGGGCCGAACTGAGCCGCGAGCACAAGCGCAAGGCACGTGATGCGCTCGAGTACCAGTTGCTGTACTTGCAGGCCTGCCTGCGCCGTTCGATCGCCAGCTTCGACGCGAATTGACCTGATCGTCGTGCTCCCTGGCCTGTACGGATGTTGCCGGGTGTTGCCGCGGCGGGGAAAATGGCCCGATTCCCCTTCGCGGACAGGCGACCATGACGCAGCAGATCTTCTTCGCCCATGCCAATGGCTTCCCCTCGGCCACCTACGGCAAGCTGTTCGCTGCGCTGGCCCCCGATTATCACGTCACCCACCTGCCGCAGCACGCGCACGACCCGCGCTTTCCGGTCAACGACAACTGGCAGAACCTGGTCGATGAACTGATCCATCACCTGGAGCAGCAGCCCGAGCCGGTGTGGGGGGTAGGGCACTCGCTGGGCGGGGTGCTGCACCTGCACGCGGCGATGCGCTGCCCGCAGTACTACCGTGGGGTGGTGATGCTCGATTCGCCGGTGCTGACCCGGGCTGACGAGTGGCTGATCCAGCTGGCCAAGCGCTTTGGCTTCATTGACCGCATCACCCCGGCCGGTCGCACCCTGGGACGCCGCGAGGCGTTCGCCGACCGCGAGAGCGCCCGGGCCTACTTCACCGGCAAGGCACTGTTTCGACAGTTCGACCCCGACTGCTTCGAGGCTTATCTGGAACATGGCCTGCAGGACGAGGGCGAGCAGTTGCGCCTGCGCTTCGACCCGGCCACCGAGATCAGCATCTATCGCAGCCTGCCCCACGTAAGCCCCGGCCCGGCCCGCCAGCTGACGCTGCCGCTGGCGATGGTGCGTGGCAGCCAGAGCCGCGTGGTACGCCGCCACCACGCGTATGCCGTGCGCAGCATGCCCAGGGGCGAGTTCCACAGCCTGCCGGGTGGGCACATGTTTCCGCTGGAGCGCCCGCATGACACCGCGAGCCTGATCAAGGGCCTGTTCGATCGCTGGCAGGAAGCGGTGCAATGAGTGGCGTGGAGGAAGTGCGCCTGAACCTGGGGCACATCGAACTGGCGGCTCACCTGTTCGGCCCGCAGCAGGGCATCCCGGTGATCGCCCTGCATGGCTGGCTCGACAACGCCAACACCTTCGCGCGCCTGGCGCCCCGGCTGCATGGGCTGCGCATCGTGGCGCTGGACCTGGCCGGGCATGGCTATTCAGACCATCGGCCGGTGGGCGCCGGCTACGCGCTGTGGGACTACGCCCACGACGTGCTGCGGGTAGCCGAGCAACTGGGCTGGCAACGGTTTGCCCTGCTCGGGCACTCGCTGGGGGCGATCATCTCGGTGATCCTGGCCGGTGCCTTGCCCGAGCGGGTCACCCGCCTGGCGCTGATCGACGGGGTGATCCCGCCCGGCGCCGGCCCCCAGGACACGGCCGAGCGCATGGGCATGGCCTTGCAGGCGCAGTTGCGCCAGGGCGGCAAGGGCAAGACCGTCTACCCGACCCTGGAGCTGGCGGTGCAGGCGCGCATGCAGGGCATGGTCGCGGTCACCCGCGAGGCCGCCGAGCTGCTGGCCCAGCGCGGCCTGATGCCGGTGCCGGGCGGCTACACCTGGCGCAGCGACAGCCGCCTGACCCTGCCGTCGCCGCTGCGCATGAGCGAAGAACAGGCGCTGACCTTCGTGCGCCGCATCGCCTGTCCGACCCAACTGGTGGTGGCCGCCGACGGCATGCTGGCGCGCAACACCACCCTGCTCGAGCAGCTACCCTTCAAGCTGGAACAGCTGCCGGGCGGGCATCACCTGCACCTGAACGACGAGTCGGGCGCCAGCCTTGTTGCAGACTGTTTCAATCGCTTCTTTGCCATTTCTTGACTTGCGGCGGGCAACTGTCGAGGCTTGGCGGGTTGAACAGGGAGACAACCATGACCAAGCGCGACACCGTTGCACCTTTTTTCGCCATCGAGGCCCTTAGCGCCATGGCCCGCCAATGAGTATTTCGCGTCTGATTCGAACAGGCCTTGCCGGCCTGGCCGTGCTTGCCAGCACGCCACTGATGGCCGATCAACTGCCGATTCCGGTGGATGCCAAGGTAGTGGGCCAGACCAGTGCGCAGGAACTGGAGCAGGAACAGGAGCGGGTGTACCCCCTCGGTTCGCTGCGCAAGATCAGCAATGTGGTACGCATGGAGGGCAAGGTCGAGGGCCGCGGCAAGGTCAGCTATGCCACCTACCAGCTGCCGGCCGAGCGCAGTGCCAACGAAGCCTTTACCGCCGCTCGCGAAGCCTTGCAGACCGCAGGTGGCTATCCGCTGTTCTGGTGCCAGGGGCAGGACTGCGGTGAAAGCAGCCTGTGGTCGGCGCAGCTGGCCGGGCGATTCAACCTGACCGGTGCCGACAATCAGCAGGCGTTCATTCTGTTGCGCCGCTCCGGCGCCTCCAGCGACACCCTGGTTGCGCTGTACAGCATCACCAAGGGCAATCGGCGCGCGTACCTGCATGTCGAGGAGTTCGTGGCCAACGCACCGCTGGGCGAGGTGTTGCCCACGCCGGCCACCGTGCAGCGCGAACTGCTGAGCACCGGCAAGCTCGACTATGCCGACCTCAAGGGCGAACCGCAGCCGGCCTGGGTCAACCTGCTGTCGCGCAGCCTCAACCTGAACAGTACCTTGCGCGTGACCCTGACCGGCGCCCAGGCCGAGGCCTGGCGCGAGCAACTGGTCAAGGCCGGGGTGCGCGCAGCACGGCTTGAAGTGGGTACGCAGCCGGCTGCCGGGCTGCATGTCGAACTGATCCGCTGACCGGGGCCGCTATGCTCAACAACGATCGCCTGCTGGTGCAGATCATCCTTATCGGCCTGCTGGGGGCCGGTCTGTGGGTCATGGCCCCGTTCATTTCCGCGCTGCTTTGGGGGGCGATCCTGGCCTATGCCAGCTGGCCGCTGATGCGCCTGCTCACGCGCGTGCTCGGCGGGCGCGAAACCCTCGCGGCGAGTGTACTGACGGGCGTGTGGATGCTGCTGGTGGCATTGCCGCTGGTGTGGCTGGGCTTCAACCTGGCCGACCATATTCGTGATGCCACCGCATTCGTGCGCGACGTGCAGGTCGACGGCCTGCCCGATGCGCCTGCCTGGCTGGGCGGCATACCCTTCGTGGGGGAGCGCCTGGTCGGCTTCTGGGACACCCTCGACCAGCAGGGCGCGGCCATGCTGGCGGCGATCAAGCCACACCTGGGGCAGGTGGGCAACTGGTTGCTGGCCCGCAGTGCGCAGATCGGCGGCGGGATTCTCGAACTGACCCTGAGCCTGGTGTTCGTGTTCTTCTTCTACCGTGACGGGCCGCGGCTGTCGGCCTTCGTGCTGCGCCTGCTGAACCGCCTGATCGGCGAGCGCGCCGAATACTACCTGGACCTGGTGGCTGGCACCGTGCAACGGGTGGTCAACGGCGTGATCGGCACCGCAGCGGCGCAAGCCCTGCTGGCGCTGATCGGCTTCCTGATCGCCGGGGTGCCGGGCGCGCTGGTGCTGGGCCTGGTGACCTTCCTGCTCAGCCTGATCCCAATGGGGCCGCCGCTGGCCTGGGTGCCGGCCACCGCATGGCTGGCGTGGCAGGGCCAGTACGGCATGGCGGTGTTCCTGGGGATCTGGGGCACGTTCATCATCAGTGGCGTGGACAACGTGCTCAAGCCCTACCTGATCAGCCGGGGCGGCAACCTGCCGCTGGTGATCGTGCTGCTGGGGGTGTTTGGCGGGTTGCTGGCGTTCGGCTTCATCGGCCTGTTCATCGGCCCCACGCTGCTGGCAGTGGCCTACAGCCTGCTGCTGGACTGGACCCGCAGCGAGCCGCAGCACCCGCCGCGGGCCTGATCGCACCGGCCTGGCTGGCCGGGCCGCCCTTGCCAGGCGCCGGCCCTGCCGGCCAACGGGGCGTCCCAGCCATGCCGACTCGCTCTCTTTACGCATTCTTTATACCCAACCCTCGCTAGCCCTCTCGCCCCTTTACGCCCCCCCTCCCGACAATCACCGTCAGCGGCACCGTGCCGCGGGACGGAGATTCTTCATGAGCATTCTGGACGGGGTGTCACTGCTGCTGGCAGTGGCGTTGTTTGTGTACCTGATGGCCGCGCTGCTGCGCGCCGATCGCGGTTAGGAGCAGCCATGCACAGTTACGATTACGCATTGCTGCTGGCCTTTTTCGCCCTGGTGCTGCTGCCGGCGCCCTGGCTGGGCCGCTTCTACTACAAGGTGATGGAAGGCCAGCGCACCTGGCTGAGCCCGCTGCTGGGGCCGGTGGAGCGGGGCTGCTACCGGCTGGCCGGGGTCGACCCCGCCACCGAGCAGAGCTGGAAGACGTACGCCCTGGCGCTGCTTGCCTTCAACCTTGCAGGCTTCGGGCTGCTGTTTGCCGTATTGCTGCTGCAAGGGCACCTGCCGCTGAACCCGCAGCACCTGCCCGGCCAGGAGTGGTCGCTGGCGTTCAACACCGCCGTCAGCTTCATGACCAACACCAACTGGCAGTCCTACAGCGGCGAAGCCTCGCTCAGCTACCTGAGCCAGATGCTCGGCCTCACCGTGCAGAACTTCGTCAGCGCCGCCACCGGCCTTGCCGTGCTGGTCGCGCTGTGTCGTGGCATTGCCCGACGCTCGGCCAGCACCCTGGGCAACTTCTGGGTCGACATGACCCGCGCCACCCTCTACGGGCTGCTGCCGCTGTGCCTGCTGCTGGCGCTGCTGCTGGTATGGCAGGGCGTGCCGCAGACCTTCACCGATTATGTGCATGCACTGACCCTGCAGGGCGCCGACCAGGTGATCCCGCTGGGCCCGGCTGCCAGCCAGATCGCGATCAAGCAGCTGGGCACCAACGGCGGCGGCTTTTTCGGGGTGAACTCGGCGCACCCGTTCGAGAACCCCAGCGCCTGGAGCAACCTGTTCGAGGTGGCCTCGATCATCCTGATTCCGGTGGCCCTGGTGTTCACCTTCGGCCACTACGTCAAGGACCTGCGCCAGAGCCGGGCGATCATCGCCTGCATGCTTGCGCTGTTCGTGATCGGCGGCGCCACCGCGCTGTGGTCGGAGTACCAGCCCAACCCCACCCTGAACAGCCCGCTGGTGGAGCAGACCGCGCCGCTGGAAGGCAAGGAGAGCCGCTTCGGCACCACCGCCAGCGTGCTCTGGAGCGTGACCACCACCGCGGCCTCCAACGGCTCGGTGAACAACATGCACGACAGCCTCAACCCGCTCAGCGGCATGGTCGCGCTGGTCAACATGATGGTCGGCGAGGTGATTTTCGGCGGCGTCGGCGCCGGGCTCTACGGCATGCTGCTCAACGTGCTGATCGCGGTGTTCCTGGCCGGGTTGATGATTGGTCGTACCCCTGAATACCTGGGCAAGAAGCTGCAGGCCCGCGAGGTGCAACTACTGGTCGCCACATTGCTGGTGATGCCGGTGGGCGTGTTGGTGCTCGGCGCGCTGGCCACCAGCCTGCCGGGGCCTGCCGCCGCGGTCAGCAACCCGGGCCCGCACGGCTTCAGCCAGTTGCTGTACGCCTACACCTCGGCCAGTGCCAATAACGGCTCGGCGTTTGCCGGGCTGGGCGCCAACACCACTTTCCACAACCTGATGATCGGCCTGGGCATGTTGATCGGGCGCTTCGGCTACATCCTGCCGGTGCTGGCCCTGGCCGGCAGCCTGGCGCTGAAGAAGAGCGCGCCGGTGGGCCAGAACAGCTTCCCGACCCATGGCCCGCTGTTCGTCACGCTGCTGCTGGTGACCATCCTGCTGATCGGTGGCCTGACCTTCCTGCCGGCCCTGGCCCTGGGCCCGGTTGCTGAATACCTGAGCCTGGGCTTGTGAGGAGCCGACCATGAACCTGCCTGTTTCCGAAGTGAAGGCGGTCCCGTCCGCCACTGCCCGCACCACCTTCGCCGCGCTCTGGCGCCCGGCCCTGGTGCAGGCATTCGTCAAGCTCGACCCGCGCCAGCTCAAGCGCGCCCCGGTGATGCTGGTGGTGGAACTGACCGCTATCTTCACCACCCTGTTGTGCCTGCTGCCCAGCGACGTACCCACCGGCGTATCGGTGCAGATCGCCGTGTGGCTGTGGTTCACCGTGCTGTTCGCCAACTTCGCCGAGGCCCTGGCCGAAGGCCGTGGCAAGGCCCGCGCCGACAGCCTCAAGGCCGGCAGCCAGGGCCTGAACGCGCGGCGGCGCATGGCCTCGGGCGAGTTCGAGGTGGTGCCGGCCAGTGACCTGCGCAAAGGCGATGTGGTGCGTGTGGATGCCGGGGAGATGATCCCCGGTGACGGCGAGGTGATCGAAGGGATCGCCGCGGTCAACGAGGCGGCGATCACCGGCGAGTCCGCACCGGTGATCCGCGAGTCTGGCGGCGACCGCTCTGCGGTCACCGGCAACACCCGGCTGGTGTCCGACTGGCTGCTGGTGCAGATCACCAGCAACCCGGGCGAGTCGACCCTGGACCGCATGATCGCCCTGGTCGAGGGCGCCAAACGCCAGAAGACGCCCAACGAGGTGGCCCTGGACATCCTGCTGATCGGCCTGACGCTGATCTTCCTGGTGGTAGTGGTCACGCTGCAGCCCTTCGCGCACTTTGCCGGCGGCAGCATCCCGATGGTGTTTCTGGTGGCCTTGCTGGTGACCCTGATCCCCACCACCATCGGCGGTCTGCTGTCGGCTATCGGCATCGCCGGCATGGACCGCCTGGTGCGGCTCAACGTGATTGCCCGTTCGGGGCGTGCAGTGGAAGCGGCCGGCGACGTGCACGTGCTGCTGCTGGACAAGACCGGCACCATCACCTTCGGCAATCGCCGTTGCAGTGCGGTGCACGCCGCCCCCGGCATCACTGCCCGCGAGCTGGGCGAGGGCGCCTTGCTGGCCTCGCTGGCCGACGACACCGCCGAAGGCAAGTCGATCGTCGACTACCTGCGCCAGTTGCATGACTTCACCCCACCCGACGCTGCACACCTGGTGCCGGTGGCCTTCAGCGCCGAAACCCGCCTGTCGGGCGTCGACTTCGGCGCCCAGCGCTACCGCAAGGGCGCGGTGGATTCGGTACTGGCGTTCGTCGGCATGCAGCGCCTGGACCTGCCGGCCGCCCTGGCCCGTGAAGTCGACCGCATTGCCCAGAGTGGCGGTACACCGTTGCTGGTGTGCGTGGACAAGCGCCTGCTGGGCGTTATCCATCTCAAGGACGTGGTCAAGCCCGGCATTCGCGAGCGCTTCGCCGAGCTGCGCAAACTGGGCATTCGCACCGTGATGGTGACCGGAGACAACCCGCTGACCGCCGCGGCGATTGCCGCCGAGGCCGGGGTCGACGACGTGCTGGCCGAGGCCACGCCGGAAAAGAAGCTGGCACGCATTCGCCAGGAACAGAACGACGGGCGCCTGGTAGCCATGTGCGGCGACGGCGCCAACGACGCCCCGGCGCTGGCCCAGGCGGATGTCGGCATGGCCATGAATGACGGCACCCAGGCGGCCCGCGAGGCGGCCAACATGGTCGACCTGGACAGCGACCCGACCAAGTTGCTGGATGTGGTACAGGTGGGCAAGGAACTGCTGGTGACCCGTGGCGCGCTCACCACCTTTTCCATTGCCAACGACGTGGCCAAGTACTTCGCCATCCTGCCGGCGCTGTTCGCTGCGATCTACCCGCAACTGGGCGTGCTCAACCTGATGCAACTGGCCAGCCCGCAGAGCGCCATCGTCTCGGCGATCGTGTTCAACGCGCTGATCATCGTGGTGCTGATCCCGCTGGCGCTGCGCGGGGTACGGGTGCAGGCCGCCAGCGCTGCCCACCTGCTGCGGCGCAACCTGCTGATCTACGGTCTGGGCGGGCTGCTGGTGCCGTTCGTGGGGATCAAGCTGATCGATCTGGCGCTCAATGCGCTGCACCTTGTGTGAACTGGGAGATGAACATGACGACGCTAGTACGCCCGGCCCTGAGCCTGATTGTGTTGATGACCCTGATCACCGGCGCGGTGTACCCGCTGGTGGTCACCGGGGTCGCCCAGGTGGCGTTCCCCGAGCAGGCCAACGGCAGCCTGCTGCGCGACGACAGTGGCCAGGTGCGCGGCTCGCGCCTGCTGGCCCAGCCGTTCAGTGGCGCGGGCTGGTTTCAGCCGCGGCCCTCGGCGGCCGACTATGCCACGGTGTCCAGCGGTGCCAGCAACCTGGCGCCGAGCAACCCGGCGTTGGCCAAACGCGTGGGCGAGCAGGCCCAGGCGCTGTATGTGCCGGCACAAGGCCCGGTGCCGCTGGCGCTGCTGACCACCTCCGGCAGCGGCCTGGACCCGCACCTGCCGCCAGCAGCCGTGGCCTATCAGCTGGCGCGGGTGGCCGCGGCGCGGCAATTGCCGCTGCCCACCTTGCAAGCCCTGGTGGAGCAGTCCACCCTGCACCCACTGGTGGGGCCGCCGGTGGTCAATATCCTGGCCCTGAATGCGGCCCTCGACCAGCTCGCACCTGCTTCGAAATAAGGACGTGTGTCGACCATGAGTGATTCTGAACGCGCCGATGCGTTGTTGGCCGAGTTGCCGCGCGAGGGGCGCGGCCGGCTCAAGGTGTTCCTGGGCGCAGCGCCCGGCGTAGGCAAGACCTACGCCATGCTGCAGGCCGCCCATGCGCAGTTGCGCCAGGGGGTGAGGGTGCTGGCGGGCATCGTCGAAACCCATGGGCGCAGCGAAACCGAGGCGCTGCTGGGCGGCTTGCCGCAACAGCCGCTGGTGCGCTCCGAGTACCGTGGCGTGCAGTTGGAGGAAATGGACCTGGACGGCCTGCTCAAGGCCGCCCCGCAACTGGCGCTGGTGGACGAGCTGGCCCACAGCAACGCCCCCGGCAGCCGCCACGCCAAGCGTTGGCAGGACGTGCAGGAGCTGCTGTCGGCCGGTATCGACGTGTACACCACGGTCAACGTGCAGCACCTGGAAAGCCTCAATGACCATGTGCGCGGCATCACCGGCGTGCAGGTGCGCGAAACGCTACCCGACTGGGTGCTGCAGGAAGCCTTCGAACTGGTGCTGATCGACCTGCCGCCGCGCGAGCTGCTAGAACGCCTGCGCGACGGCAAGGTGTACGTGCCGGAGCAGGCGCGGGCGGCGATCGATGCGTTCTTCACCCAGACCAACCTGACGGCCCTGCGCGAGCTGGCGATGCAGACCGCCGCCGCCCAGGTCGATGCCGACCTCGCCCACGGCTACCGCAGCCTGGGCCAGGATGCGCCGGCGCTGCGTGGGCGCCTGCTGGTGGGGGTGGATGGCGATGCCCAGGCCGAGCGCCTGGTACGTCATGCCAGCCGCGTGGCACAGCGCCGCCACCTGCCCTGGAGCCTGGTGCACGTGGACAACGGCCGCCTGCGCGACGAAACCGCACGCCAGCGCCTGCAGGCCGCCCAGCAGCTGGCCGAGCGGCTGGGCGGCGAAGTGGTGGTGCTGCGCGCCGGCGAGGTGGCCAACACCTTGATCCAGCATGCGCTGGAGCGGCGTGCGAGCCTGGTGCTGGTGGGCCAGTCGCGTGATCGGCTGCGTCGGCGCTGGTTCGGTGCCGGTGTGGCGGCGCGCCTGTTGCGCGAGGCCCACGGGCTGGAAATCAACGTGCTCGACCGCGACGCACAGCCAGAACCGGTCAGCGCTCCGGTGGCGCGAGCCTGGGCCTGGCGCCACTACCTGCTGGCGCTGCTTGCCACCGTGCTGGCCAGTGCACTGGCCTGGGGCGTGGCCGGGGTGCTGGCGCTGCCCAACATCTCGCTGGTGTTTCTGGCAGCAGTGCTGCTGGTGGCGGTGCGCAGCAGCTTGGGCCCGGCGCTGGTGTGCGCCGCGCTGTCGTTTCTGGCCTACGACTTTCTGTTCATACCGCCGAATTTCTCGCTGAGCATCCAGCGCGAGGAGGACGTGCTGACCCTGGTGTTCTTTCTGCTGATGGCCGCCCTGACCGGCAACCTGGCGGCGCGCCAGCGGCGTCAGTTGCAGGCGCTGCGCGAAACCCAGGAGCAGACCGGCCAATTGCTGGACCTGACCCGCCGGCTGACCGCAGCCACCGACCGCCAGGCGGTGTTCAATGCCGCCAGCCACCACCTGGAGGGCTGGACGGACGTGCAGATGTGCCTGCTCGAACGCGATGCCGAAGGTCGCCTGCAGGTGGCCAGCGGCGGTGCCCTGCAGTTCAATGACACCGAGCGGGCGGCCGCCGACTGGGCCTGGCAGCATGACCAGGCCGCCGGCCTTGGCAGCGACACCTTGCCCAACGGGCGCTGGTGGTGGTGGCCGCTGTCGGTGGAGGAAGGCCCGCTGGCCCTGCTGGGGGTACGCCCGCGCGAGGGCCAGGTGCTGACGGCCCAGCGCCGGCGCCTGCTCAAAGCCCTCAGCCAGCCATTGGCCCAGGCCCTGGCCCGGGCGCGGTTGGCCGATCAGCTGGAGGCGGCGCGCCTGCACGGCGAAACCGAACAGTTGCGCAGTGCCTTGCTGGCCTCGGTGTCCCACGACCTGCGCACCCCGTTGACTGCCATGCGCGGCAGCATCGACAGCCTGCTGGCACTGGGTGAGGCAATCAGTCAGCACGACCGTCGCGAGCTGCTCGAAGGTACCCGCGACGAGGCCGAGCGCCTGGACCGTTACATCCAGAACCTGCTCGACATGACCCGCCTGGGGCATGGCGGGCTCAAGCTCGCGCGCGACTGGGTGGCGCCGACCGACATCGTCGGCAGCGCCCTTAGCCGCCTGCGCGTGGTGCTGGCCCCGTTGCAGTTGCGCACCGAGGTGCCGGCAGAGCTGCCGCTGCTGTTCGTGCATGCCGCACTGATCGAGCAGGCCCTGATCAATGTGCTGGAGAACGCGGCGCGCTTCTCGCCGGCCCACGGGCGCCTCGAACTGCGGGTGAGTGTGGAAGGCGAGCAGCTGTGCCTGGCCGTCGCCGACGAGGGCCCGGGGATTGCGCCGCAGGACCGGGCGCGCATCTTCGACATGTTCTACACCGCTGCGCGCGGGGACCGGGGCGGGCAGGGCACGGGGCTGGGGCTGGCGATCTGCCAGGGCATGATCGGCGCCCATGGCGGGCAGATCCGTGTAGAGGACGGCATCGATGGCCGTGGCACCTGCATCACACTATGCTTGCCGCTTCCGGCCCAACCTGAACTGGACAGCGAGACCCCATGAGCCAGACCGCGACCGTGCTGGTCATCGACGACGAACCGCAGATCCGCAAGTTCCTGCGCATCAGCCTTGGCTCGCAGGGCTACAAGGTGCTGGAGGCGGGCACCGGTGCCGAGGGCCTGAGCCAGGCGGCGCTGGGTCGGCCGGAGCTGGTGGTGCTCGACCTGGGGTTGCCCGACATGGACGGGCAGCAGGTGCTGCGCGAACTGCGCGAATGGAGCCAGGTGCCGGTGCTGGTGTTGTCGGTGCGGGCCAGCGAAGTGCAGAAGGTCGAGGCGCTGGACGGCGGGGCCAATGACTACGTGACCAAGCCGTTCGGCATCCAGGAGTTTCTGGCGCGGGTGCGCGCATTGCTGCGCCAGGTGCCCCAGGCGGTGGCCGAAGAGTCGGCGCCGCGCTTCGGCCCGTTGACCGTGGACCTTGCCTACCGGCGCGTGACCCTGGCGGGCGAGGAGGTGGCGCTGACCCGCAAGGAGTATGCGTTGCTGGCGCAACTGGCGCGTCACCCGGGGCGGGTGATCACCCAGCAGCAGTTGCTCAAGGATATCTGGGGCCCCACCCATGTGGAGGACAGCCACTACCTGCGCATCGTGGTGGCGCATGTGCGGCAGAAACTGGGGGACGACCCGACGGCGCCGCGGTTCATCGTGACCGAGCCGGGGGTGGGGTATCGGTTGATCGGGCCGGAGCAGGCTTGAGGGCCTCTTCGCCGGCCTAGCGCCTCTCGGCCTCATAGTTGTCCAGCGTATCGCGTGCAATCTCGCGTCCCAGCGCGATCAGCTCCGGCGCCTTGTAGAACTCGAAGAACCGGCACACCCGCTTGGGCACGTTGATCAGTACATCCGGCGGGTAGCCGGCGATCTTGTACTGCGCCAGCGACGTCTGCATCACCTCGAAGCTCTGGTTGATCAGGTCCAGCAGCGAAGCCGGGCCCACGTTGTCGACAATGAACGAGCCGGCCGCCGATTTCGGCGCGCCGTCAGTCTCGGGCGCCGCCGAGGGCTGCTGCGCCTCGGGCTCGGCCGCATCGCTGAGCCACGGGTTGGGCGCCGCCTGCTCGATGCGGATCAGCCCTTCGGCGGCCTTGCGCCGGAACGGCAGGTGCGAGCCCAGCGAGTTGATCAGGTTGTCGAAGCGCAACTTGAACGCCGCCGGCCGCTCGATCACCGGCAACTGGTAATGCTTCTGGTTGGTGGAGTTGAGGTTCACCGCCACGATCAGGTCGCAGTGGCTGGACACCACCGGGATGATCGGCAACGGGTTGAGGATGCCGCCATCGACCAGCATGCGGTTGCCCTGCACCACGGGGGTGAACAGGCTGGGGATCGCCGCCGAGGCGCGCATGGCCTGGTGCAGGCAGCCTTCCTGGAACCAGATCTCCTGCTGGTTGGTGAGGTCGGCCGCCACTGCGGTGTAGGGGATGCGCAGGTTCTCGATGTTGACCTCGCCGACGATCTTGCGGATCTGCCCGAACACCTTCTCGCCGCGAATCGCGCCCAGCCTGAAACTCACGTCCACCAGGCGCAGCACATCCAGGTAATCCAGGCTCTCGATCCAGCGTCGGTAGTCGTCGAGCTTGCCGGCGGCGTAGATGCCGCCGATCACCGCGCCCATCGAACACCCGGCAATGCAGGCGATGTCGTAGCCGCGCCGCTCCAGCTCCTCGATCACGCCGATGTGTGCATACCCTCGGGCGCCCCCCGACCCCAGCACCAGTGCTACGCGTTTGCTCATGGTCGTTCCTTGCGGCTGTTCTGCTCGTGGGCCTAACAATGCACCCATTCAGGGCTGTGCTTCAATCGTGACAAGCGCTGGGCTACGCTGAGCAGGGCACTTTTCAGCGTGCGTGCCGTCGAAGTGCCACCCCGAACATTTTCCTTTTGAGGTAACACCGATGAAAGCCTGGATCTGCCTGCCCCTGATTGCCCTGGTACTGAGCGGCTGCGCCGGCAAGACGGCGTACCGGGACAGCTGCGCCAATCAGCTGGATTCGGCCTGGAAGGAGCTGGACCTGGCCAAGGCCGAGGGCTTCGCCGGCACGGTCAGCTATTCCAAGGCCCTGTCGCTGCTGACCGGCGCCAAGACCCAGCAGCAGTTCGAAGCTTTCGAAGGCTGCAGCAACAAGGCCGAGAAGGCACGCTTCTACATCCGTGAATCGCGCGCCGGGCGCTGAGGGAGGACCAGGCCATGTCGGCAATGCTCGACCATGTGATCGCCCAGGTGCTGACCCTGCACGTGCGCCTGCTGGCCTGCCAGGCGCGCCTGGCGGCCAATACCGACAGTGAGGCGCTGCATGACCTGCGTACCAGCGTGCGTCGCCTGCGCAGCCTGCTGCGGCCCCTGCGCGGGCTGCCGGGGGTGGACAAGCTGGAGGATGCTGCCGCCGAGCTGGGGCGCCTGACCACGCCGCTGCGCGATCGCGAGGTGCTGGCCGCGCAGTTGCTCGAACGCGGGCTGCCCGAGGTGGCCCGCCAGCAGCTTGGCGACCCGGCCCGCACCTTTGCCCGGGTGGCGGCCAGCGCCGAGCTTGCGCGGCTGCTGGCGATCATCGATGCCTTCCCGATGTTCCTGCGCGCGGCCCAGCGCCAGGGCCTGGTACGCCGCCTGGAGGCGCGGGTGGGCAAGCGCCTGCACAAGCAGTGGCGCAACCTGCAGGCGGCCATGAACGACCCGGCGCACGACCGCCACCGCCTGCGCCTGCTGATCAAGCGGGTGCGTTATGGCGCCGAGGCCTATCCACAGCTCGAACGCCTGCGCCCGGCCCTGCGCCGCGGGCTCAAGCGCGCCCAGGGCGATCTGGGCGACTGGCACGACCTGTTGCAGTGGCTGTTGCAGGCCGAGCAGCAGCCTGGCCTGGCGCCCTGCGTGGCGCACTGGCAGGCGCAACAGGCGGCGGCCGAGCAACGTGCCGACCGCACGCTGGAGACACTGCTGAGCGAAATCCAACGTCGATAAGTCGCGTGTTTGGCGCAAATGCGGCCTGTGCGCGGCGCGGCGGCTGGTTAACATCGCCACATTTGCCCACTGGTCGAGGTCCCGATGAATTTTTCCCAACTGCTCACCGCCGTGCGCCTGCAGCCCCAGGCGGTGACCATCCCGGCCGAATGGGCCCAGGGGCGTGCCTGTTTCGGCGGGCTGATGGCGGCGCTGGTGTACGAGGCCATGCACGCCAAGGTCGCCCCGGACCGTCCGGTGCGCTCGCTGGCCATCACCTTCGTAGGGCCGGCCGAGCCTGGGGTGCCGATCAGTTTCGAGGTGGAGCTGTTGCGTGACGGCAAGGCGGTCAGCTCGCTGCTGGGGCGCGCGGTACAGAATGGCCAGGTGGTGACCCTGGTGCAGGGCAGTTTCGGTGCCGGGCGCGATTCGGTGGTGCAGGTGTCAGGGCTGGCGCCGGTGCCGATGAGAAGCCTTGCCGAGTCCAGCCCCGAGTTGCCCTTCATCAAGGGCGTGACCCCCGAGTTCATTCGCCACCTGGCCATGCGCTGGGGCATTGGCGGCTTGCCGTTCAGCGGTAGCCGGTCACGCGAGATGGGCGGCTGGGTGCGCCTGCGCGGTGAGGATGTGGTCGAGGAGCCGGTGACCGAAGCCCACCTGCTGGCGCTGGTCGATGCCTGGCCACCGGCGTTGATGCCGCACCTGAGCAAGCCCGCTGCCGGCAGCACCCTGACCTGGACCATCGAGTTCGTGCAGCCGGTGGCCAGCCTGACCACCCTGGACTGGTGCCAGTACTGCGCCCAGATCGACTACGCGCGTGACGGCTACGGCCATGTGGCGGCCGCCTTGTGGAACGGAGCCGGTGATTTGCTTGCCATCAGCCGCCAGACGGTGACCGTGTTCGCCTGAATCACTGGCGCTGGCGCTCCACCGCCACACCGGCCAGCAGGCCGATGACGCCGACGGCCAGGGTGCCCAGGTCGGCGTCGAGCGCGCCGCTCAAGACCAGCAGCGCGCCGATGGCCAGCAGCGGCAGCGCAATCAGCTGCAGCGCGATGTTGGTGGGGGTACGAGGGGCGTGATGCCAGTGGGGCAGGTGAAACAGGTGCTTGTTCATCACGGTTCTCCTCAAGGTGCAAAACGAATAACCCAAGCGTAGTTTGGCCCCCGCCAGGGGGCCAATTGCGCGCGGCTATCGCGTTTATAGCTTGAGTTGACCGATGGCCTTGTTCAGCTCGCCGGCCAGGGTGGCCAGTTCGCTGCTGGTGGTGGCCGAGTCGACGGTCTGCTGCACGGTCTCTTCGGTCACGTCGCGGATGCTCACCACTGCGCGGTTCATCTCTTCGGCCACCTGGCTCTGCTGTTCGGCCGCCACGGCGATCTGGGTATTGCTCTCGCGCATCTGCGCCACCGCGCCGGTGATCTCCGCCAGGGCCTCGCCGGCTTCCTGGGCCTGCTTGACGCAGTCGTCGGCCTTGAACGAGCTCTCGGTCATGAACTCCACCGCATCGCGGGTGCCGGCCTGCAGGGCAGAGACCATGGTGGTGATTTCATCGGTGGAGCTCTGCACGCGCTTGGCCAGGTTGCGCACCTCGTCCGCCACCACCGCGAAACCGCGGCCCAGGTCGCCGGCACGGGCCGCCTCGATCGCCGCGTTGAGGGCCAGCAGGTTGGTCTGTTCGGCGATGCTGTGAATCACCCCGACCACGCTGTTGATCTTCTGGCTGTCCTCGGCCAGTTGACGGATCATCTCGGCCGTCTGCTGCACGCCGGTGGAGAGCCCCGAGATCGACGACTGCACGCGGCTGACCACGTCCTTGCCGCTGCCGGCCAGGGTGTCGGCGCTTTGCGACAGGTCGCGTGTGGCGCCGGCATGCTGGGCGATGTGGTAGACGGTGGCGGTCATTTCGTTGATGGCGGTGGCGGCCTGGTCGGTTTCGCTCTGCTGGCCGAGCATGCCGTGGCGCACCTCGTTCATGCTGGCGGCCAGGCGCGCGGCGCCGGCATCCAGCTGCGCGGCGGTTCGCGCCACGGTGTTGACCACGCGGTGGTAGGTGGTCTGCATGGCGTTGAAGGCGCTGGCCATCTGGCCGATCTCGTCGCCGCAGGACAGCGGCACCCGTGCCGACAGGTCACCGGTCTTCTCGACGTGCAGCATCACGTCCTTGAGGATGTTGAGCTGGCTGAGCAGGAAGCGGATCAGCAACTGCGAGGCGCACAGCATGGCCAGCATCAGGATCAGTACGCACACCGCATAGTTGACGAAGCGGTCGGTGAACACCTGCGCCATGCTCGGGGCCTGGGCCAGTACCGCGATCTGCTGGCCATCGCGCTGGATGACCTGCGCGCCGATCAGCGGGTCGCTGCCCAGCAGCGGCATGCCGTTCAGCTCGACCCAGCCCTGGGCAGTGGCCAGGGCCGGCAACGCCTGGCCATCGAAGGTGGGCGCCTGCCCGGGTGTGAAGCTGACCCAGGTGGCGTTCTGCGGCAAGGCCTGGCCGGCGGGCCAGGCGGCCAGCAGGCGGGCTTCGGATTGCACCCGGGCCTGGGCCGTCTCGGCCCTGGCGCGGGTTTCCAGGTGCACCGCATACAGCACCACGAACAGGGTTGTGACGAAGGCGACTGCGTTCACCGCCCAGAACTTGTACTTCAGTGAGATATTGCTGAGCCAGGCACCCATGGATAGGTCTTCTCTGATTGAGCGGAAACAATTTGGCAAGGTGCCATCAGTGTGCCAGCCAATTCAAAGACAAATCTTGATATGCGTCAAACTATGTCGGGGAGCCCGAAGAAGCGCCGGGCGCAGTCGCTGGTGTGCGCAGCCACTTGCTCGGGTGTCTCGCCCCGGTGCAGGGCCACTTCGCGCAGCACTTCGGGCAGGTAGGCCGGTTCGTTGCGACCGCTTTTGGGTTTGGGGCGCAGGGTCCGGGGCAGCAGGTAGGGGGCGTCGCTCTCCAGCATCAGGCGGCCAGTGGGGATGCTGGCAACCAGCGGGTGCAGGTGGGTACCGCGACGTTCGTCGCAGATCCAGCCGGTGATGCCGATGTGCAGGTCCAGGTCCAGGTAGCTGAACAGGGCGCTGCGCTCGCCGGTAAAGCAGTGCACCACGGCGGCGGGCAGGCGGTCGCGGTAGTCCTTGAGAATCTGCAACAGGCGTTCGTTGGCATCACGCTCGTGCAGAAACACCGGCATCTGCAGCTGCACCGCCAGTGCCAGTTGTTCTTCCAGGGCCTTTTCCTGTTGCGGGCGCGGCGAGAAGTCGCGGTTGAAGTCCAGCCCGCATTCACCCACCGCGTGCACCCGTGGCTGTTCGAGCAGCGCGCGCAGATGGCGCGCGGTGTCGCTGTTCCAGCTGCTGGCATCGTGGGGGTGTACACCGGCCGTGCTGAACAGGCGCCGGGCCTGCGGGTCGAGTTGCTCGCACAGGTGTAGCGCGGCTTCGCTGCCGGCCAGGCTGGTACCGGTCACCAGCATCTGATGCACCCCGGCGGCCTCGGCACGCTGCAAGATGGCCTCGTGCTTGCCGTCGAAACTTGGGTTGGTCAGATTGACGCCGATGTCGATGAGTTGCATGGTGCTACCTCAGGTTGTGCGGCAAAAGCGCTTGGCAGCGCCGAAAAATACCAATAACGCCAAGAACTTCAAGAAGTTGTCGCGGTCTTTTGCGGTCAATTGTCACGGACCGACCGCTCATTATGGCGTCAAATACTCAATCGCGGCCCTTTGCCGGAGACCGGATGACGCGATCACTTTGGCTTTTTTTGCTGTGTGTGGGCCTGCTGTGCGCCGGCCCGGCCCACGCACGCCTGCCTGGCCCGCAGCAGGCGGTGCCTGCGGCCAAGGTGCGCGACCTGGCGCAGATCCGTGAAAGCCGGGTGTTGCGCGTGCTGGTCAACCAGAGCCGCAACAGCTCCGGCGAGGTCAAGGGCCAGCCGGTGGGCATCGAATACCATCGGCTGATCGCCTTCGAGCATTATCTCAACGGGCGTGCCCGTGACGGTCAGCAGATCCGCCTGAAGATCATCCCCAAGGCCAAGGACCAGTTGATCGGCGCATTGCAGCGTGGCGAGGGCGATCTGGTGGCGCCCGGCGAGCTGATCGATTTGAGTTCCACCCGCGGGGTGATGGCCAGCGACCCGGTGCTGGAGAATGTGCCGCTGGTGCTGGTGGGGCGCAAGGGCGAACGGACCTACCAGCGCGTCGAGCAGCTTGCCGGCCGCACCGTGACCCTGACCAGTTCGAGTGCGGCAGGCGATACCCTCCACGAAATCAACCAGCGCCTGGCCCTGCGCAAGCTGGCGCCGCTCAAGGTGGAATGGGCGGACCCCAGCCTTGCGGTGGAGGATGTGCTGGAAATGGTGCAGGCCGGCATCTTCCACCTGACCGTGGTCGAACAGCCGATTGCCCGGCGCTGGGCGCAGGTGATGCCCAAGCTGCTGGTGCAGCGCAAGGTGCAGCTGGCCCAGCCCGAGGCGATGCATTGGTACGTGCGCCGCGACGCGGCGATGCTGCACGCCAATGTCGATCGCTTCCTCAAGGGGTATCACGCCCCGGCCGATCAGGATGTGGCGTTCGAGCGTATCTACCGGCGCCTGTACAAGGTGCATTACCCGCTGGCCCAGGCCAACCGCCAGCGCCTGGAAAAACTGCGGCCGGTGCTGCAGCGTCACGCCCAGGCCCAGAACCTGGATTGGCTGAACCTGGCGGCACTGGCGTTCAAGGAGTCGGCCCTCGACCCGGCGGCCAGGGGCGCAGGTGGCGCCCATGGGCTGATGCAGATCACCCCCGGTGCGGCGCAGCGGGTGGGAATCAGCGATATCGCCAATGTCGATGGCAATGTACAGGCCAGCGCGCGCTACCTGGCACTGATCCGGCGCAAGTTCTTTTCCAGCAACCAGCTCAACGAACGCGAGCGCATGGCGTTCGTGCTGGCCGGCTACAACCTGGGGCCGGAGCGGGTTCAGGCCATGCGGGCCGAGGCGCGGCGACGCGGCCTGAACCCCAACCAGTGGTTCTTTCAGGTAGAGCGTGTGGCGCTCGAGCAGGTGGGAATGGGGCCGGTCAGCTATGTTAATAGCGTCAACAAGTACTTTCTGGCATTCGACCGCGAACGCGACGCGCTGGAAGCCCGGGGACGAAAAGTGGCCTCACGCAAGTAATCGAAAATTACGATTTGTATGTGCAGATAATCGCGATTTTAACATTTGAAAATATGATTAAGATGGCGACCTCTACCACACACCTGCATCGCTTAAGGAAGACAGCATGAACGCCATCAACTCCGTATTGTTCACCCGCGCCGGCTGGGGCATTACCGTACTGCGCATCTTCATCGGCATCATCTTCATGGCCCATGGCTCGCAGAAGCTGTTCGGCCTGTTTGGTGGCGGCGGGCTGGCAGGCACCGCGCAGTACATGGAAAGCCTGGGGCTGACCCCGCCGACACTGATGGCGGCGCTGTCCGGTGGTGCCGAGTTCTTCGGCGGGCTGGCACTGGTCATCGGCCTGCTGGCACGCCCGGCGGCCCTGGCGCTGGTGGGGTTGCTGCTGGTGGCGATTTTCTCGGTGCACATCGGCAACGGTCTGTTCATGGCCAACAACGGCTATGAGTTCGCCCTGGCGCTGCTGGGTGGCGCGATTGCGGTACTGGTGGAAGGGGCGGGCAGGGCGTCGGTGGACCGCATGATCGCCAAGTGAGCCTTGGCGTTGTGGCACAAAAAGGGCCTGCATTGCAGGCCCTTTTTTGTGCCCGACCCGGCTGCTTGCTTCTGCGGCAACGCAGGCGCCTTCAGGGGCGCCGGCAAGTGCAGGAACCGGCGTCGCCGTCGAATGCGAGAAACTCGCTTGTTTTTCCGGCGTCCGGGTCGTTTATCAGACGATGGCATTGTTGACAGCCGGGCCGGCGCTTCTCTAGGATGCTGGCTTGCGCCGATTTAAACAGCTACTTGCGGGGCGCAGGAAGACCACCAGCAGGTCGTCCGAATACCGCTAAAGCGCTGGTTCGGTGACGCCTCGCACCGCAGCCCAGCGGGATCTGCGAGGCACAGAGAAGTACACCATGAGTTGCCCACGTACCAGCGTTTGCCTCACCCCTCTCCCTACCAGCCAGGCGGCTCGCACGCCGCGCATTCTGCTGAGCGGCAAACACCAGCCGACCCTGCTGCGCTACCTCGATGGCTGGCCCCGCCCCAAAGGCCGTGCCACGGCGTTCCTGATCCAGTTCGCCGACTCCTGCGAAACCCTCGCCCGGTTCGGCAACGACCGTTTCGACCTGGCCGTGGTGCAGGCGCCCTCGAGGGCCGATGCCGCCGAAGTGATCCACCACCTGACCCGCGTCGCCCGCCAGGGCTTGATCACCCGCGCCTGATCGCTCAGGGGTACTCGATCTCGACGATGTACACCGTCTGTTCGCCAGTCGGTGTCTGCACCCGCACTTCAGCGTCCAGCGCCTTGCCGATCAGGGCGCGGGCCAGGGGCGAATCGATGCTGATCAGGCCCAGTTTCAAGTCCAGCTCGTCGGGCCCGACGATGCGGTAGCGCGATTGTTCGCCGTCTTCGTTCTCGACCGTGACCCAGGCCCCGAAGTACACCTTGTTCGGGTCGCTGGGCCGTTCGCTCACCACTTTCAGGTTTTCCAGGCGCTTGGTCAGGAAGCGCACGCGGCTGTCGATTTCGCGCAGCATCTTCTTGCCGTAGGTGTACTCGGCGTTTTCCGAACGGTCACCTTGCGCTGCTGCCTCACTGACCGACTGGGTCACCTGGGGCCTGCGCACATGCCACAGTTCATGCAGCTCGGCGCGCATGCGCGCCTCGCCCTGTGGGGTGATCAGTGCGGTGCCGGCAGTGCGGGGCGGGCGGTATCGGCTCATGGGCTTCCAGGCTCGGGTAGGTAGCCGCCGAGTCTATCAGCCCTCGCGAAGCACTGTCAGCGGGCTGGCATTGAGCGCCCGGCGCGTGCCGAATACCCCCGCCCCCCCCACCAGCAACGCACCGATCACCGGCAACAGCAGCAGCCACGGGTGCGGGCTCCAGTGCAGGTCGAATGCGTAGCGGTACAGCAGCAGGCTGATCAGTTCGGTGCCCAGCGCCGCGAGCAGGCCGCTGGCGGCGCCCAGCAGGCCGAACTCGATGCGCCGGGCCTTGACCAGCAGGCTGCGGCTGGCACCCAGTGCCCGCAGCAGCGCACCCTGGTGGATGCGCTCGTCCAGGGTGGCTTGCAGCCCGGCGAACAACACGGCCAGGCCCGCCGCCAGCACGAACAGCAGCACGTACTGTACCGCCAGGGTCACCTGGGCCAGGATGCTGCGCAACTGCTCCAGCAGCGCATCGACCTGCAGGATGGTGGCTGCCGGGAACGCCCGCGACAGGGCCACCACCTGCTGGTCGTGGCCTGGGGCCAGGTAGAAGCTGGTGAGATAGGTGGTCGGCAGGTCCTGCAGGGTGCCGGGCTGGAAGATCATGTAGAAGTTGGGCTGGAAGCTGTCCCAGTTGACCGTGCGCAGGCTGCTGACCTGTACCTGGCGCTCCAGGCCACCGATGCTGAAGGTCAGGGTATCGCCCAGCTTGAGTTTGAGGCTCTCGGCCAGCTGCGCCTCCACCGACACGCCGGGCAAGGCATCGGCCGTTGGCTGTGCCTGCCACCACTGGCCGGCGCTCAAGGTGTTGCCCTGGGGCAGGTCGGCGGCCCAGGTCAGGCTCAGGTCGCGCTGGACGGCGCGGTCACCGGTGGATTCCTTGCTGACGATCTCGCGCACCGGTTCGCCATTGATGAGCGTCAGGCGCCCGGGAATCACCGGGAACAACGGCGCGGCATGGACCGAGAATTCGTTCAGGCGCTGGGCGAAGGTATCCTTGTCGTCCGGCAGGATGTTGAGCACGAAATAGTTGGGAGCATCCTTGGGCAGCTGGTTCTGCCAGGTGTCGAGCAGCTCGGTGCGCAGCAGGGCGATCAGGGCCATGGCCAGCAGGATCATGCCGAAGGCCAGCGACTGGCCTGCCGCCGCCAGCGGATGCTTGAGAAGTTGCCCCAGGCCCAGGCGCCAGGCCAGCGGGGCGCCGGCCAGCAGCCGGCGCAGGCTGCGCAGGCCGAGCAGCAGCATACCGCCCAGCACCAGCGCGGCCACCAGACCGCCGCCGAGCAGGGCGAAGGTCAGCAGCAGGTCCAGGCTCAGGCGCCACATGATGAGGCCCAGGGCCAACAGCGCTGCGCCATACACCAGCCAGCTGCTTGCCGGCACCGGCAGCAGGTCGCGGCGCAGTACACGCAGCGGCGGCACCCGGCCCAGCGCTGCCAATGGCGGCAGGGCGAAGCCGGCCAGCGCCACCAGCCCGGTGGCGATCCCGGCCAGGGCCGGGGCGATGCCGCCTGGCGGCACCTGCGAAGGCAGCAGGCCCTGCAGCAGGGCGAACAGACCCAGTTGCGCCAGCCAGCCGAGCAATGCGCCCCCCAGGGCTGCCACGCTGCCCAAAATCGCCAGTTGCAGGCAGAACAGGCTCAGCGCCTGGCGCCGGGACAGGCCCAGGCAGCGCAGCAGGGCGCTGGCATCGAAGCGGCGCATGGCAAAACGGCTGGCCGACAGCGCCACGGCCACGCCGGCCAGCAGCACCGCCACCAGGCTGGCCATGTTCAGGTAGCGTTCGGCCTTGCCCAGTGCACCGCCGATCTGCTGGTTGCCGTCACGCGAGTCGCGCAGTTGCTGGTGGGCGGCAAGCCCCGCCTTGGTAGCCTGGGTGTAGCTTGCCAGGGCCTGGGGCTCGCCGCGCCACAGGTCGCGGTAGGTGACCCGGCTGCCGGGCTGCACCACGCCGGTGGCATCCAGGTCGGCCAGGTTCATCAGCACCCGCGGAGTGAGGCTGTAGAAGTTGCCGGCGCGGTCCGGCTCATAGGTCAGCACGCGGCTCAGGCGCAGGGTCTTCATGCCCACGTCGACGCTGTCACCGATCTTGAGGTTCAGCGCCGCCAGCAGGCGCGACTCGACCCAGGCTTCGCCCGGCGCCGGACCACCGCCGGCCACCTCCGGCCCGTAGGCCTCGGCGGCACTGCGCAGCTCCCCGCGCAGCGGGTAACCCGTGCCGGCAGCCTTGACACTGGAGAGCTGGATGCCGTTGTCGGTGGCGATCACGCTGGAGAACTCGACCACTTTCGCATGGGCCAGGCCCAGCTGTTCGCCGTTGCGGATCTGTTCCGGGGTGGCCGGGGCGCTGCCCTGCAGCACCAGGTCGGCGCCAAGGAACTCGGTGGCACGCAGCAGCATGGCGCCGTTCAGGCGGGCGCCGAAGTAGCCGATGGCGGTGCTGGCGGCCACGGCCACCAGCAGGGCGAAGAACAGCACGCGCAGTTCGCCGGCGCGTGCATCGCGCATCAGTTGACGCAACGCCAGGCTCGGCAGGCGCAGAAACGACAGGTGTGCCATCTAGGGCTCCAGCGGGGTGACCAGGTGGCCGGCTTCCAGGCGAATCAGCCGGCCGCAGCGGTGCGCCAGGCGTTCATCGTGGGTGACCAGGACGAGGGTGGTGCCGCGTTCCTTGTTCAGTTCGAACAGCAGGTCGCTGATGCGTTCACCGGTGTGGCTGTCGAGGTTGCCGGTGGGCTCGTCCGCGAACAGCACCGCAGGCTCGGCGGCAAAGGCGCGGGCAATTGCCACCCGCTGCTGCTCGCCGCCGGACAACTGGCGTGGCGAATGGCTCAGGCGCTGGCCCAGGCCGACCCGTTCGAGCAGGCTGCGGGCGTGTTCGCGGGCATCGCGGCGTCCGTCCAGCTCCAGCGGCAGCATCACGTTCTCAAGGGCATTGAGGCTGTCGAGCAGCTGGAACGACTGGAACACGAAGCCGACATGCTCGGCGCGGACCTGGGCGCGCTGGTCTTCGTCGAGCGGGCCCAGGTCGTGCCCGGCCAGTGTCACCGAGCCTGCACTGGGCAGGTCGAGGCCGGCCAGCAGGCCGAGCAGGGTGGACTTGCCCGAGCCGGAGGCGCCGACAATGGCCAGGCTGTCGCCCTGTTTCAATTCCAGGCTCAGTTCGTGCAGGATGGTCAGGTCGCCTTCCGCGCTGGGGACCACTTTGCTAAGGTTGCGCGCAGTCAAGATGCTGGGGCCCATGGAGAATCCAATGCGAGTGTGGTTATTGAGTGCAGGCCTGGCCTTGCTGTGCATGGCCCAGGGCGCATCGGCAGGAACGGTGTTGATCGTTGGGGATAGTATCAGTGCCGCTTTTGGCCTGGATACCCGTCAGGGGTGGGTTGCCCTGCTCGAACAGCGGCTCAAGGCCGAGGGTTTCGATGACAAGGTGGTCAATGCCTCGATCAGTGGCGACACCAGTGCCGGGGGCCAGGCGCGGCTGCCTGCGCTGCTTGCAGAGCACAAGCCCAGCCTGGTGGTGGTGGAGCTGGGCGGCAATGACGGGCTGCGCGGGCAGGCACCGGCGCAATTGCAACAAAATCTTGCCTCGATGATCGATCGCTCCCGTGATGCCGGTGCCAGGGTGCTGCTGCTGGGCATGCGCCTGCCACCCAACTATGGCAAGCGCTACACCGATGCGTTCGCACAGGTGTATGCCGATCTTGGCAAGGAAAAGGACGTGCCGCTGGTGCCGTTCTTTCTCGAAGGGGTAGGTGGCGTGCCCGAGCTGATGCAGGCCGATGGCATCCATCCGGGGCAGGGCGCCCAGGCGCAGTTGCTGGAAAATGCCTGGCCATCAATAAAACCGCTGCTTTGACGCTTTTATACTGATCGGCTTTCGGCTAATGTTGCGCCCCCGATTTGGAGCCCCCGATGCCGCGTCCCGCCTGGTCCCTGTATGCCTATCAATTGATCGAGCCTGACGAACAGCTTGACCTGTTCGCCTGCCAGGAGAGTCGCGTCCACCTGATCGCCCGCCAACTCGAACTGGGCGGCTCCGTCGACCGTACCCTGTGTGGCACCCTGTTGCCGGCGCAACCGCGCTGGTCGGGTGTGGAACGCAGCATCTACCGTGACCAGCGCCTGTGCCGCCTGTGCCGGGCGATCCTCGAGGCGCAGCGGCGCGGTACGCGTCCGGTATGGCCCGAGCTGCAGGCCTGACGTCGGATCTTTTACGTTTGGCAAGGGTTCTGTGCCCGGATGCCTCCCGATCCCGCAGGGGGCGGTGTACAATTGCCCGCTTGACCCACCTGAATTAGCGAAGGATTCCCCGGATGTTGCCGCGCTTTCCCGCCGTCACCCGTTGCCTGTCCCTGGCCGCCCTGCTGGCGGCGGGCCCTGTTGCCGCTCTGGAGTTCCCCCTGCCGCCGCCGGGCGAGGATGTCATCGGCCAGGTCCAGGTGATCAAGGCCAAGTATGAGGACACCTTCGCCGACATCGGTACCGCCAACGACCTGGGCTACCTGGAAATGGTCGCGGCCAACCCGGGCGTGGACCCCTGGCTGCCAGGCGCCGGCACCGAGATCGTGCTGCCGACCCGTTTCATCCTGCCGCCGGGCCCGCGCGAAGGCATCGTGATCAACCTTGCCGAGTACCGCCTGTACTACTACCCCAAAGGCGAGAACGTGGTGCACACCTTCCCGCTGGGCATCGGCCGCGAAGGCTGGGGTTCGCCTATTGCCAACACCAAGGTCACGGCCAAGACGCCGAACCCGACCTGGACCCCGCCGGCCTCGATCAAGGCCGAGCACGCCGCCGACGGTGATCCGTTGCCCAACGTGGTGCCGGCCGGTCCGGACAACCCGCTGGGCCCGTTCAAGTTCACCCTGGGCGTACCGGGCTACCTGATCCACGGTTCCAACAAGAAGTTCGGCATCGGCATGCGTACCAGCCATGGCTGTTTCCGCATGCTCAACAACAACGTGCTGCAACTGGCGAGCATGGCCCCGGTGGGGACTTCGGTGCGCATCATCAACGAGCCGTACAAGTTCGGCCTCAGTGGTGGCAAGGTCTACCTCGAGGCGCATACTCCGCTGGATGACAAGGGCGACCCGTCGGTGGTCGACAAGCACACGGCAGTGATCAATGCCCTGCTCAAGCGCGAAGACCTGGCCAACAACCTGCGCATGAACTGGGACATGGTGCGTGACGTGGTGGCGGCCGAAGACGGTATCCCGGTTGAGATCGCGGTGCCGGGTGACGCCAGTGCGCCGATGGTATCGAGCGTTCCGCTCGAAATGCAGTAACCCGCTGCTGTTTGAACGAGGCCCGCTTCATGCGGGCCTCGTCGTTTGCGCAGGACGGTTCTGCAGGCAATAAAAAAGCCGACCCACAGGTGGGTCGGCTTTTTAACAATCCCGAGGGATTATTACTTGCGGCTGGCTTTTTCCAGCATACGCAGAGCGCGCTCGTTAGCTTCGTCAGCAGTTTGCTGAGCTTTCTGAGCGGCGGCCAGAGCGTCATCAGCCTTGCGGTAGGCTTCATCGGCACGAGCTTGTGCACGGGCTGCTGCGTCTTCGGTTGCAGTCAGACGGGCTTCGGTTTCTTTGGAGACGCTGCTGCAACCGGTGGCCAGTACTGCGGCCAGAGCCAGAGCAGAGAATTTCAGAACGTTGTTCATCGTGTTCCCCTTCAAGGACTTTCTATTAAAGAGCCATCTCTCAACAAAGAGAAACTGGCCGGCGTACATAGTACCCATTACTTGTAGTAAGTAAACTGACCGAGCGCAAGAACCGGAAAAAAATTGCGCGGTTGCGCAGGCCGTCCCGGCGGGGGTGTGAAAAGAATGCAGGCGCTTTTGTAGCGGCGCTGAAACACCGCTGTAAATGCGTCTTTGTAGTGAACTAAAAGTGACTCCAAGTGTCATTGTTCGTCTTACCACTACATCATCCGGCTACTGTTGGCAGTGTGGCTCGCTGCCGTGTTCGCATGCTGCAAGTGCAGGTTTTTTACGATCAAGTACCTTGAGCATCTGTGCACTGGGCGCCTACTATTTGTAGGTGCTCAGTTGCCAGAGAACAACCAGGCTGTTCTCGCTGTCCAAACGGGCACGGGGTGGCGTAGAGGTTCCTTCGCCGGACAAACATCGGTAAGGTAAGGGTCTGACGAGAAGACCCGCGAGGAGTAGTGATGAGCGAGGCGTTGTCCATCCACCATGACCAGGCTGGTCATCAGTTCGAGACCAATGTGGACGGTCATCGTGCCTACCTGACCTACATGGACCTGGGTAAGCAGACATTGGATATCTACCGCACGTTCGTGCCCAATGCGCTGCGTGGGCGAGGCATCGCTGCGGCGCTGACCGAAAAGGCCCTCGCCTATGCCGAGGACATGGGCTACACCGTGATCCCCTCGTGCTCCTATGTCGAGCGCTACATGGAACGTCATCAAAAGCATTCCAACAAGGCCTGAGCCTGCTGACACCCTGTTGAAAACGAAAACGCCGGGCATTGCCCGGCGTTTTCGTTGATGGCTTTCAGCCGCGGTTGCGCTTGGGCAACACGTCCTTGAGCTTGGCGCGCATGCTGCGCACGGACTTCTCGGTGGCTTCCCAGTCGATGCAGGCATCGGTGATCGACACGCCGTACTGCAGTTCGGCAAGGTCCTTGGGGATGGCCTGGCAGCCCCAGTTGAGGTGGCTTTCGACCATCAGGCCGATGATCGACTCGTTGCCTTCGAGGATCTGGTTGGCCACGTTGTCCATCACCAGCGGTTGCAGGGCCGGGTCCTTGTTGGAATTGGCGTGGCTGCAGTCGACCATGATGTTCGGCTTGATCCTGGCCTTGGCCAGGGCCTGCTCGCACAGGGCGACGCTGACCGAATCATAGTTGGGCTTGCCGTTGCCGCCGCGCAGCACCACGTGACCGTACGCGTTGCCCTTGGTGGTGACGATGGATACGCCACCTTCCTGGTTGATGCCCAGGAAGCGGTGCGGGCTGGAAACCGATTGCAGTGCGTTGATCGCCACGGTCAGGCCGCCGTCCGTACCGTTCTTGAAGCCGACGGCCGACGACAGGCCCGAGGCCATCTCGCGGTGGGTCTGGGATTCGGTGGTGCGCGCGCCGATCGCCGACCAGCTGATCAGGTCCTGCAGGTACTGCGGGGAGATCGGGTCGAGGGCTTCGGTGGCGGTGGGCAGGCCCATTTCCGCCAGATCCAGCAGCAGCTGGCGACCGATGTGCAGGCCGTCCTGGATCTTGAACGAGTCATCCAGGTACGGGTCGTTGATCAGGCCCTTCCAGCCCACCGTGGTGCGCGGCTTCTCGAAATACACGCGCATCACCAGGTACAGGGTGTCGGCGACTTCGGCCGCCAGCACCTTCAGGCGCTCGGCGTATTCATGTGCGGCCTTGAGGTCATGGATCGAGCAGGGGCCGATCACCACGAACAGGCGGTGGTCCTTGCCGTCGAGGATATTGCGTACCACTTCGCGGCCCGCGGTCACGGTCTGCAGGGCGGTGGCGCTGAGTGGAATGTCCTTCTTGAGCTGATCGGGGGTGATCAAGGTCTCGTTGGAGGCAACGTTAAGGTCGTCGATCGGTAAATCAGCCATCGTGTTACTCGTCAGGTCACGGGTGCCGGCCGCCAGCTACCCGCGCGGCGGAGCAGCATGATTGAACGCGGCGGGGTGCCGAACCTTAGCGCGTTACACCGTGATTCGACAATGGGCAGGGCCCGCTTTCCTGCCGCTTTGGCCCATTGGTATGGGGTTTTCTGATCAAAAGTGCCGTCACCCGACACGCTCGCAGGTTGCGGGCGGCAGCGCCCGGCCTGATAGTGTGTCGATTGTTTGACTTTATGGCGCCCGATGCAGGGCAGTGCGGAGCAGAGCGGCGATGAGCAAAGGCCTTGGCGACAAACTGGTGGTAGCCATTTCATCACGGGCACTGTTCGACCTCAGCGAGAGCCATCGACTGTTCCTGGCCGAGGGTGTCGAAGCCTACCGCCAGTACCAGATCGAGCACGAAGACGAATACCTGCAACCGGGTGATGCGTTCCCGTTGGTGGAAAAGCTGCTGGGCCTCAACGCCAGCCTCGGCCAGGCCCGGGTCGAGGTGGTGCTGGTGTCACGCAACAGCGCCGACACCGGGCTGCGGGTGTTCAATTCCATCGAGCATTATGGCCTGGGTATCTCGCGGGCAGCCTTCGTTGGCGGGCGCAGTCCGTATCCGTACCTGGCCGCCTTTGGTTGCCACCTGTTTCTGTCCACCGATGCAGAAGATGTGCGTCGCGCACTGGACGCCGGCTTTGCCGCTGCCACCATCCTTTCCGGCGGGGCGCGACGTGCGGCCAGCGCGGAGCTGCGTATCGCCTTCGATGGCGATGCAGTGGTGTTTTCCGACGAGTCCGAACGCGTCTATCAGCTCGGCGGCCTGGAGGCGTTCCAGGCCAGCGAGCGCGAGTCGGCCCGCGAGCCGCTGCGCGGCGGGCCGTTCAAGGCCTTCCTGGCGGCGCTCAACGTGCTGCAGAAAGAGTTCCCCAGTGGCGCCTGTCCGATTCGCACCGCACTGGTGACGGCGCGCTCGGCGCCGGCCCACGAGCGGGTCATCCGCACCTTGCGCGAATGGGACATTCGCCTGGACGAGTCGCTGTTTCTCGGTGGCCTGGACAAGTCGGCGTTTCTCGAGGCGTTCGCGGCCGATGTGTTCTTCGACGACCAGGCAGGGCACTGCGAACGCGCCAGCGCAGTGGTCGCGACCGGCCATGTGCCCCACGGCATCAGCAACGAACGTACCCCCGGCTAGGCCGCCTGGCAGGGCGCCGGACGGCTCTGCGCGTCGTTTTGGCGCTGCTAAGCTGAACCTTGCCCTGCCGTATCGGCAGCTAGGAGGTCAAATGATCCGTTCGATGCTGTGTGCCACCGACCTCGGTTGTTACTCTCCTTATGTCATGCAACACGCGCTGGCGCTGGCACGCAGCTTCAGCGCCGAACTGTACGTGGTCCATGCCGTGGAACCGATGGGCCAGTTCGCCGAATCGCTGCTGGAAAGCTACCTTGATGAACATACCCTGTCCCATATGCGCGGCCGGGCGCTCAATACCGTGATGGCGAACATCGAACAACGGGTGCTGGAGAACTTTCAGGATGAACTGGGCGAGAAGGAAGACCTGGCGCTGATCCGCGCGGTGCGGGTACGCCAGGGCGACCCGGCCGACGTGATCCTGGAGCAGGCCCAGCGCCTGAGCGTCGACCTGCTGATCGTCGGCAGCCACAGTCAGGGCGCCGGTAGCGAGATCCCCTTGGGGCGCACGGCGGTACGCGTCCTGCAGCTGTCGCCGGTGCCTGTGTACATGGTGCCCCTGGCGCAGTACCTGGGGCGGCGCAAGTCATAGGGGAGGCGGTGTAGGACGTTGTAAGAAAGCTGAAGAAATAGTTCTAGATTTATTCTTCAAACCACTAATATAGTTATAACTCGTCGCTGCTGCCGGTGACGCCCAGTTGATTTGAGGGATACCTATGAAGCTTCAACAATTGCGCTACATCTGGGAAGTGGCGCACCACGACCTCAACGTCTCCGCGACAGCGCAGAGCCTGTATACCTCCCAGCCGGGGATCAGCAAGCAGATTCGCCTGTTGGAAGACGAGCTGGGTGTGGAAGTGTTCGCCCGCAGCGGCAAGCACCTGACCCGCGTGACCCCGGCAGGTGAGCGCATCATCACCACCGCCGGCGAGATTCTGCGCAAGGTCGAGAGCATCAAGCAGATCGCCCAGGAATTCTCCAACGAGAAAAAGGGCACCCTGTCGATCGCCACCACCCACACCCAGGCACGCTACGCCCTGCCGCCGGTGATCAGTTCGTTCATCAAGCAATACCCTGAAGTGGCGCTGCACATGCACCAGGGCTCGCCGATGCAGATCGCCGAGATGGCGGCTGACGGTACCGTCGACTTCGCCATCGCCACCGAGGCCCTGGAGCTGTTCGGTGATCTGGTGATGATGCCGTGCTACCGCTGGAATCGTTGCGTGGTGGTGCCGCAGGGTCACCCCCTGACCAAGCTGCCCAAGCTCACCCTGGAGGCGTTGGCCGAATACCCGATCGTGACCTATGTGTTCGGCTTCACTGGCCGCTCCAAGCTCGACGAAGCCTTCAGCCATCGCGGCCTGACCCCCAAGGTGGTGTTCACCGCGGCCGATGCCGACGTGATCAAGACTTACGTGCGCCTGGGCCTGGGCGTGGGCATCGTGGCCAAGATGGCGGTGGACACCAAGCTCGACAACGACCTGGTGGTGCTCGATGCCAGTGAGCTGTTCGAGTCCAGCATCACCAAGATCGGTTTCCGTCGTGGCACCTTCCTGCGTGGTTTCATGTGCGACTTCATCGAGAAGTTCGCGCCCCACCTGACCCGTGAAGTGATGGCCAAGGCCATCCAGTGCCACAACAAGCAGGAACTCGAAGAGCTGTTCGCTGGCGTCGAACTGCCAGTGCACTAAGCCCTTGCAGTGCCTTCAGGCCGCCAGCACGGTGGCCTGAAGGCGCTCCTGCAGATAGCCCCGCGAGCAGGTAGCCCAGCCACTGGCCACGATGCCCTTACTGCTGACGCAATGTCTGGCAGGTGGGGCCAGGTGCTGCGCTCAGGGTGTGCATGTTCAGCCCTTGGTAATCAGGTTGCCGGCGTGCAGCCCGCATTCCTTCTGAGTCGACTCTTCCCACCACCAGCGGCCTTCGCGTTCGTGCTGGTTGGGCAGTACCGGGCGCGTGCAGGGTTCGCAGCCGATGCTGATGAAGCCGCGTTCATGCAGGCTGTTGTAGGGCAGCTCGAGCATGCGGATGTAGCCCCAGACTTCCTCACTGCTCATCTGCGCCAACGGGTTGAACTTGTACAGGGTGCGCTCGGGGGTGGAGAAGGCGCTGTCGATTTCCAGCGCGGCCACCTGGCTGCGGGTGCCGGGGCTCTGGTCGCGGCGCTGGCCGGTGGCCCAGGCGCTGACGGTGCTCAGTTTGCGGCGCAGCGGCTCGATCTTGCGGATGCCGCAGCATTCGCCGTGGCCGTCCTTGTAGAAGCTGAACAGGCCCTTTTCCTTCACGAAGGGGTCGAGTGCACTGCGATCGGGGGAAAGGATCTCGATCGGCAGCTTGTACTGCTCGCGCACCTGGTCGATGAACCGGTAGGTTTCCGGATGCAGGCGGCCGGTGTCGAGGCTGAACACCTTGACGTTCTTGTTCAGCTTCCAAGCCATGTCCACCAGCACCACGTCTTCGGCGCCACTGAAGGAGATCCACAGATCGTCGCCGAAGTGTTCGAAGGCGAGCTTGAGGATGTCCTGCGGGGACTTGTTGGCATAGGTCGCGGCGAGGGCGGCGACGTCGAAGGGTTGGCTCATCAGGCGGCTTCCGGTCATTGAATGGCGCTTGGCGCTCGTAATGGGCGAATGTTAACAAAAATTGCCGGGTTAGACGGCGCGCCTGTAGAGTGCGCCTTCCATTTTTAGCGTTGTTCGAGGAGTGAGCTGTGGAAATTGCCTGTCTCGACCTGGAAGGTGTACTGGTCCCGGAGATCTGGATCGCCTTTGCGGAAAAAACCGGAATCGAATCGTTGCGGGCCACCACCCGCGACATTCCCGATTACGACGTGCTGATGAGGCAGCGCCTGCGCATCCTGGATGAGCATGGCCTGAAGCTTTCCGACATCCAGGCGGTGATTGCCACGCTCAAGCCGCTGGACGGCGCCATCGAGTTCGTGGACTGGTTGCGCGAGCGTTTCCAGGTGGTGATCCTGTCCGACACCTTCTACGAATTCTCGCAGCCGCTGATGCGCCAGCTGGGTTTCCCGACCTTGCTGTGCCACCGCCTGATCACCGACCAGAGCGATCGTGTGACCGGCTACCAACTGCGCCAGAAAGACCCCAAGCGCCAGTCGGTGCTGGCATTCAAGAGCCTGTACTACCGGGTGATCGCGGCGGGTGACTCGTACAACGACACCACCATGCTGGGCGAGGCGGATGCAGGCATTCTGTTCCATGCGCCGGAAAACGTGATTCGCGAGTTCCCGCAGTTCCCGGCGGTGCATGATTTCGAGGCGCTGAAGAAAGAGTTCATCAAGGCCTCGAACAGGTCGTTGAGCCTGTAATACCGCCTTCGCCGGCAAGGCCGGCTCCTGCACGCTGTAGGAGCCGGCCTTGCCGGCGAAGCGTTCTAGAGGCCCTGCAGGGTCTGGAGCAACACCCTGACCTTGGTGATCGACTCCTCGTACTCCGCCTCCCACTGCGAGTCCGCCACCACCGCACCGCCCCCCCAGCAGCACACCTGGCCGTCCTTCACCAGCAGGCTGCGGATGGCGATCGAGCTGTCCATCTCCCCGCGCACGTCCACATACAGCAGCGAGCCGCAATACAGCGCGCGCCGGCTCGGCTCCAGTTCGTCGATGATCTGCATCGCCCGAATCTTCGGCGCCCCGGTGATCGAGCCGCCGGGGAAGCTGCCGGCTATCAGGTCCAGCGCATCCTTGCCCGGTGCCAGGCGTCCGGTCACGCTGCTGACCATGTGGTGCACGTTGGGGTAGCTCTCCAGGCTGAACAGCTCCGGCACCTGCACCGAGCCGGTAGCGCAGCTGCGCCCCAGGTCGTTGCGCAGCAGGTCCACGATCATCAGGTTCTCGGCGCGGTCCTTGGTGCTGGCCAGCAGCTCGGCAGCATTGGCGGCATCCTGCACGGGGTCGCTGCTGCGCGCACGGGTGCCCTTGATCGGGCGGGTTTCGACCTCGCCCTGGCTGACCCTGATGAAGCGCTCGGGCGAGAAGCTCAGCAGCGCGCTGCCATCGGCCAGTACCTGATAGCCGGAGAAGGGCGTAGGGCAGGCAGCCCGCAGCGCCTGGTAGGCCGCCCACGGGTCGCCCTGGCAGGGTGCGCGAAAGCGTTGGGTAAGGTTGATCTGGTAGCAGTCGCCGGCATGGATGTACTGCTGCACCCGCTCGAACGCCTGACGGTAATCCTCGGCTGCGAGGTCGCCGCGCATTGGCGCCGCAAGCCTGAATGCGCCGGCTACCGTCGGGGCGTCGTGCTCGAACAGTGCCACCAGGCGCTCGCGTTCGGTGGCGGGCAGCGCCGGATGAAACACCAGCTGGCTGCGTTGCCGCTGATGGTCGCTGATCAGTGCCCAGGCATACAGCCCCAGGCTTGCGTCACCCAGCCCCAGGTCGTCGCAGGCAATGGCGGGCAGGCGCTCCAGGCGCCGGCCGAAGTCGTAGCTCAGGTAGCCGATCAGGCCGCCGGCGAACGGCAGCTCGACACCTGCCGGCAAGTGCGCGCGCCCAAGCCCGGCCAGTTGCTCGCGCAGGCGCTGCAGGTAGTGCTGGCCGTCTTCTTCGGCGTCCGGGGTCAGCGTGCACAGTGGCCAGGCGCTGAGCAGGTCGAAGCGCCCACGCACGGCGCCAGGCCGCGCGCTGTCGAGCAGCACGGCGCCAGGTGCCTGGCGGATACGGGCAAAGTAGACGGCCGGGTCGGCCTGGTAGGGCAGGGGGTGAAGTGTGCAGGTCGGCATTCGGGTGAACAGCTGTCGAGGCGGGGCGAGCATTGTAGCCCTGTGCAGGCAATGCTCCTAGCGGATCGGCGACCGCCCTGTGCGCTGCTGCGCCAGGGCGGTGGCAGATTACTGCGCCGGGATGTGGCCGAACAGTTCCTGGGCGAAGCGCACGCGCTCTTCGACGCTTTCCTTGATGCCATTGCTGGCCAGTTCCTCAAGGTGCGCCTCGACGGCGTGGGTGCGCAGGGTCAGGCCGCAATCGTTGGCGATCTGGATGTTCAGGCCGGGGCGGGCGTTGAGTTCCAGGATCAGCGGGCCCTTGTCCTGGTCCAGCACCATGTCCACGCCGATGTAGCCCAGGCCGCACAGTTCATAGCAGCCGGCGGCCAGCTTCATGAAGCCGTCCCAGTTGGGCAGTTGCACGCCGTCCACCGCATTGGTGGTGTCGGGGTGCTTGCTGATGATGTTGTTCAGCCAGGTACCGCGCAGGGTCAGGCCGGTCGCCAGGTCCACACCCACGCCGATGGCGCCCTGGTGCAGGTTGGCCTTGCCGCCGGACTGGCGCGTGGGCAGGCGCAGCATGGCCATGACCGGGTAGCCCATGAGCACGATGATGCGGATGTCCGGCACGCCTTCGTAGCTGATGCTCTTGAAGATCTGGTCCGGGGTTACCCGGTACTCGATCAGCGCGCGGTCGCGATGGCCACCCAGCGAATACAGCCCGGTGAGGATGCTCGACACCTGGTGCTCGATTTCCTCGTGAGTGATGATCTTGCCGGACACCGTGCGGTAGCGGTTCTCGAAGCGGTCGGCGATCACCAGGATACCGTCACCACCGGCGCCCTGCGCCGGCTTGATGACGAAATCGCTGCGCCCGCCGATGATCTCGTCGAGCTTGTCGATGTCCTTTTCGGTGGAGATCACCCCGTACATTTCCGGCACGTGGATGCCGGCCTTGATCGCCCGCTCCTTGGTGATGATCTTGTCGTCGACGATCGGGTACAGGTTGCGCTTGTTGTACTTGAGCACGTAGTCCGCGTTGCGCCGGTTGATACCCATGATGCCCCGGGCTTCCAGGGCCTTCCAGGTTTTCCATAGGCCGAACATCAGGCGTCAGCCTTCACGAAGGCCTTGAAGCGCACCAGCTCCGTCAGGCGGTAGCCGCGGTAGCGACCCATCGCCAGCATGAAGCCCACCAGAATCAGCAGCACCGCCGGGAAGGTGAACACGAAGTACACCAGTTCGGGCACGCTCATCAGCAGGTGCGCGACCGAGGCGGCGAACAGGGTGCCGATGGCGACTTTCATGGCATGGCCGCCGCCGCGCTCCTCCCAGGTGATCGACAGGCGCTCGATGGTCATGGTCAGAATCACCATCGGGAACAGTGCCACCGACAGCCCGCGCTCCAGGCCCAGCTTGTGGCTGAACAGGCTGATGGCCGCGATCAGCACCACCACGAAGGTCAGTACCACCGACAGGCGCGGCAGCATCTGCAGCTTCAGGTGTTCGAGGTAGGAGCGCAGGGTCAGGCCCAGCGCGGTGATCACCGTGAACAGGGCGATACCGAAGCCCAGCTGGGTCTCACGGAAGGCCAGGGCGATCAGCACCGGGGTGAAGGTACCCAGGGTCTGCAGGCCGATCAGGTTGCGCAGCACCAGGATCACCAGCACGCCGATCGGGATCATCACCATGATCATGAAGGTCTGCTGGGTCTGCAGCGGCAGGCCGTACAGCGAGTATTCGAGGAAGTCGGCGTCGGTGTTCTCGTCGGTCAGCTTGGCCAGGCGGATGGCGTTCATCTCGCTGTTGTTCAGGCTGAAGCTGACGTTGACCTTCTTGCCGCCATCGACGGTGATCAGCGGATCATCGCCGGTCCACCACAGCAGGCGGTCGGCCGGCAGGCCCTGCTCGCCGGTGTCCGGGTTGAAGTACAGCCAGTCGTTGCCGTTGAAGCTGCGCAGCCACAGTTCCGGGCTCTGCGGCTGGTCGGCCAGCAGGCGGATGGTGTGCACCTTCTCCACCGGTACGTGGGCGATCGACAGCAGCAGGTCGATGACCTTGGCCTTGTTCAGCGAAGAGGCATCGCCGGCCAGCAGCAGCTTGACGTTGTCGTCGTTGGGGTTGTTGACCCGCTTGATGGTCTCGCTGACGAAGGTCTCGACGTCGGCCGAGTGCTGGCGGATAGGTGCCATCAACGCTTCGGCGGCGATCTTCTCCGGCCCTTCGACCGGCTGGCTGTCACGGAAGGTCGGGCCCTTGATCTTGACCTTTTCGCTGCTGTAGCGCTTGGTCAGTACCAGGCGGTAGTAGAGGGTCTGGTTGCCCTTGGCGCGCCGCGCCGACCAGGTCACCTTGCGGTTGCCATCGACACGGTTGACGCTTACGCCGTAGTTGTTGGAGATGAAGCTCTCATTGAGGCTGACGTAGTCGTTGCTCAATGGCGGCACGAACATCTGGATCTTGATCGGGTCCTTGGGGCTGGCGACGAACTCGACCTTGGCATCGATGTTCCACAGGTCGTCGGTTTCGTCTTCGGTCACCGGGATGCCGAGCATGAAGATCTGGTACGCCGTGATCGACACACCCAGCAACACCAGGAGGGTGATCAGGACTTTCAGATGAAGGGTAAGAGAGCGCATCGAAATTACTCTGCGGTATGAGCGTCAGTGGCGCAGGCAGGTTTGCCGGCAGCGTATTTAAGGCTTGGGTCGACCAGCGCGTCGAAGTGCTTGAGCGCCTCGGAGCCGATCAGTAGCGGGTACTGGAAGGCACTGCGGTCGGTCAGGTTCACTTCGATGCTGCGCAGGGCCGTACCCATGCAGATATTCAGCGCGATCACCGGGCGGGAGGTATAGGCCTTGCCTTCGTCCGGGTTGTAGTCACCGGCGCGTCGCTTGATCTTGCTGACACGAGCCAGTGGTCGTTCTATCGGATGCGAATGGGCTGCGTCAATTGCCAGATAGAAGCGCACCCACGATTCGCCGTTGCGCTTGAAGCGCTTGATATCGCGCGCGCTCAGCGAGGCGGTCTTGGCCCCGGTGTCGAGCTTGGCCGCAACCTCGAGGTCGATATCGACAAGGCGGGCATATTCATTGAGGCCATAGACAGTCTTGTCTGCCGCCTGGCTCAGGGCAGGCAGCCCACAGAGGCTGAGTAACAGTAGAAAGGGTGTGAGTCTCATAAATCCTGACGCGATGCTGTGGGGTTTGCCCCCTCAGAGGCGGCGGCATTCTACCACGCTGGTGTGTCGATGCCAGCGGCTGGAGTCAGACAACACCGACAGACACGAAGTTCGTTCTTAGACGATTGTCGACAATATTGAATTTGTCTTTGACTGGTGTGGCTTAATTAGCTAGTTTTGGCCCTACAGATTCTCAAGGTGTCGACAATATGCTGGATGCAGCCCAAGCCTCCGCCCCCCTTCAGGAAGATTCGGAGACGCTTTCCGAAAACGTCTTCCGGCGCATCCAGGCCGCGATCGTCAAGGGCGAGATCGCCCCCGGCAGCAAGATCTCCGAGCCGGAGCTGGCGCGTACCTACGGCATCAGCCGCGGCCCGCTGCGCGAGGCCATCCACCGCCTGGAAGGCCAGCGCCTGCTGGTACGGGTGCCGCACGTAGGGGCGCGGGTGGTGTCGCTGAGCCATGCCGAGCTGATCGAGCTGTACGAGATTCGCGAGTCCCTCGAGGGCATGGCCTGCCGCCTGGCTGCTCAACGCATGAGCGTAGCCGAGATCGACGAGTTGCGCCGGGTGCTCGACACCCATGAGCGTGATGCCGCGTTCCAGGCCGGGGTGGGCTACTACCAGCAGGAGGGCGACTTCGACTTCCACTACCGCATCATCCAGGGCAGCGGCAACCGCACCCTGGTGCAGATGCTGTGCGGCGAGCTGTACCAGCTGGTGCGCATGTACCGCATCCAGTTCTCCGCCACGCCCAACCGCCCGCACCAGGCGTTCGCCGAACACCACCGGATTCTCGATGCCATCGCCGACCGTGACGGCGAGCTGGCCGAATTACTGATGCGCCGCCACATCGGCGCATCCAAGCGCAATATCGAGCGTCATTACAAAGACGCCACCGCCCCTAGCCCACGAGGTGAGTCATGAGTCAGAAAAGCAGTCCCGGCCAGCGTTTTCGCGATGCAGTCGCCGCCGAGCACCCGCTGCAGGTTGTCGGCGCCATCAATGCCAACCATGCGCTGCTGGCCAAGCGCGCCGGGTTCAAGGCCATCTACCTCTCCGGTGGCGGTGTGGCGGCAGGCTCGCTGGGCCTGCCCGACCTGGGCATCACCGGCCTGGATGACGTGCTGACCGACGTGCGCCGCATCACCGACGTGTGCGACCTGCCGCTGCTGGTGGACGTGGACACCGGGTTCGGTTCGTCGGCGTTCAACGTGGCGCGCACGGTCCGCTCGATGATCAAGTTCGGCGCCGCCGCCATTCATATCGAGGACCAGGTGGGCGCCAAGCGCTGCGGCCATCGTCCGAACAAGGAAATCGTCTCGCAACAGGAGATGGTCGACCGCATCAAGGCGGCCGTGGACGCGCGTACCGACGACAGCTTCGTGATCATGGCGCGTACCGACGCCCTGGCGGTCGAAGGCCTGGAGGCCGCGCTGGATCGCGCTGCGGCGTGCATCGAGGCCGGTGCCGACATGATCTTCCCCGAGGCCATCACCGAGCTGTCGATGTACAAGACCTTCGCCAACCGCGTGAAGGCGCCGATCCTGGCCAACATCACCGAATTCGGCGCCACGCCGCTGTACACCACCGAAGAGCTGGCCTCGGCCGACGTGTCGCTGGCGCTGTATCCGCTGTCGGCGTTCCGCGCCATGAACAAGGCGGCCGAGAATGTCTACACCGCGCTGCGCCGCGACGGCACGCAGAAAAACGTCATCGACACCATGCAGACTCGTATGGAGCTTTACGATGCCATCGACTACCACGTGTTCGAGCAGAAGCTCGACGCACTGTTCGCTCAGAAGAAGAGCTGAACCGCAGCACACCGCAATTAGCCGATTCCCATAACAAATTCAAAAGTGGAGAAAACCAATGGCCGAAGCAAAAGTACTCAGTGGTGCCGGCCTGCGTGGTCAGGTGGCCGGGCAAACCGCACTGTCGACCGTGGGCCAGGCCGGCGCCGGCCTGACCTACCGTGGCTATGACGTTCGCGACCTGGCCGAGCACGCGCTGTTCGAAGAGGTCGCCTACCTGCTGCTGTACGGCGAGCTGCCGACCCAGGCCGAGCTGAGCGAGTACCAGCACCAGCTCAAGGCGCTGCGCGACCTGCCCCAGGCGCTCAAGGAAGTGCTCGAGCGCATTCCGGTCACCGCCCACCCGATGGACGTGATGCGTACCGCCTCCTCGGTGCTCGGCACCCTGGAGCCGGAGCTCAACTTCGGCCTGCAGCACGAGAAGACCGACCGCCTGCTGGCGCTGTTCCCGGCGGCCATGTGCTACTGGTACCGCTTCAGCCACCATGGCGTGCGCATCGACTGCACCAGCGACGAAGACACTCTGGGCGGGCACTTCCTGCACCTGCTGCACGGCAAGAAGCCGAGCGAGCTGCACGTCAAGGTGATGAACGTTTCGCTGATCCTGTACGCCGAGCACGAATTCAACGCCTCGACCTTCACTGCCCGGGTGTGTGCCTCGACCCTGTCGGACCTGTACTCGTGCGTGACGGCGGCCATCGGCTCGCTGCGCGGGCCGCTGCACGGTGGTGCCAACGAGGCCGCGATGGAAATGATCGAGCGCTTCAAGACCCCGCAGGAAGCCGTTGCCGGCACCCTCGGCATGCTCGAGCGCAAGGACAAGATCATGGGCTTCGGGCATGCCATCTACAAGGAGTCCGACCCGCGCAACGAAGTGATCAAGGGCTGGGCGAAGAAGCTCGCCGACGAGGTGGGCGACACCGTGCTGTACCCGGTGTCCGAAGCCATCGACAAGACCATGTGGGAACAGAAGAAACTGTTCCCCAATGCCGACTTCTACCATGCCTCGGCCTACCACTTCATGGGTATCCCGACCAAGCTGTTCACCCCGATCTTCGTCTGCTCGCGCCTGACCGGCTGGGCGGCGCATGTGTTCGAACAGCGTGCCAACAACCGCATCATCCGCCCGAGCGCCGAATACACCGGCGTCGAACAGCGCAAGTTCGTGCCAATCGAACAACGCTGAGACTGGCGTGCAGTACCGATGAAGGCGCTGGCCTTGCCTTTGGAGAGGCCGGCGTTGCTGTTGTAGGAGCCGGCCTTGCCGGCGAAGGAAGCACCGCGGTGTCAGTTCTACCGTTTCGCCGGCAAGGCCGGCTCCTACAGGTTTCCCATCGTTGCTGCGCACCACCGACTTATCCGTGATTGAGTCCCGCGTCCATGAATACTGAATTTCGCAAGCACCTGCCGGGCACCACGCTCGACTACTTCGACGCCCGCGCCGCCATCGACGCCATCAGCCCCGGCGCCTACGACAAGCTGCCCTATACCTCCCGCGTACTGGCCGAAAACCTGGTGCGCCGCTGCGACCCGGCAACCCTCGATGCCTCGCTCAGCCAGTTGATCGAACGCAAGCGCGACCTCGACTTCCCCTGGTACCCGGCCCGCGTGGTGTGCCATGACATCCTTGGCCAGACCGCACTGGTTGACCTTGCCGGCCTGCGTGACGCCATCGCCGACAAGGGCGGCGACCCGGCCCAGGTCAACCCGGTGGTGCCGGTGCAACTGATCGTCGACCACTCGCTGGCCGTGGAGTGCGGCGGCTTCGACCCGCAGGCGTTCGAGAAGAACCGCGCCATCGAAGACCGTCGCAACGAAGACCGCTTTCACTTCATCAACTGGACCAAGAAGGCGTTCAAGAACGTCGATGTGATCCAGCCCGGCAACGGCATCATGCACCAGATCAACCTGGAGAAGATGTCGCCGGTGATCCACGCCGAGCAGGGCGTGGCCTATCCCGATACCTGCGTCGGTACCGACAGCCACACCCCCCACGTGGATGCCCTGGGCGTGATCGCCATCGGCGTCGGCGGCCTGGAGGCCGAGAACGTGATGCTGGGTCGTGCGTCCTGGATGCGCCTGCCGGAAATCGTCGGCGTGCAGCTCACCGGCAAGCCGCAACCAGGCATCACCGCCACCGACGTGGTGCTGGCGCTCACCGAGTTCCTGCGCAAGGCCAAGGTGGTCGGCGCCTACCTCGAGTTCTACGGCGAGGGCGCCCGTGCGCTGACCCTGGGCGATCGCGCGACCATCTCCAACATGGCCCCCGAATACGGCGCGACGGCGGCGATGTTCTCCATCGACCAGCAGACCATCGATTACCTCAAGCTCACCGGTCGTGAAGACGCCCAGGTCAAGCTGGTGGAAACCTACGCCAAGGTCGCCGGCCTGTGGTCCGACAGCCTGGTCAATGCCGAATACGAGCGTGGCCTGCAGTTCGACCTGTCGAGCGTGGTACGCAACATGGCCGGCCCGTCCAACCCGCATGCGCGGGTGGCCACCAGCGAGCTGGCTGCCAGGGGCATTGCCGGGCAATGGGAAGAGGTGCCGGGGCAGATGCCTGACGGCGCGGTGATCATCGCTGCCATCACCAGCTGCACCAACACCAGCAACCCGCGCAACGTGATCGCTGCCGGGCTGCTGGCGCGCAATGCCAACAGGCTGGGGCTGACGCGCAAGCCGTGGGTCAAGTCGTCGCTGGCGCCAGGCTCCAAGACCGTGGCCCTGTACCTCAAAGAGGCGGGCCTGGAGGATGAACTGGAGCAGCTGGGCTTCGGCATCGTGGCGTTTGCCTGCACCACCTGCAACGGCATGTCCGGCGCTCTGGACCCGGTGATCCAGCAGGAAATCATCGATCGCGACCTGTACGCCACCGCCGTGCTTTCGGGCAACCGCAACTTCGACGGGCGTATCCATCCGTATGCCAAGCAGGCCTTCCTGGCCTCGCCGCCGCTGGTGGTGGCCTACGCCATTGCCGGTACCATCCGTTTCGATATCGAGAAGGACGTGCTGGCCGTGGTGGGCGGCAAGGAAATCCGCCTCAAGGACATCTGGCCCAGCGACGAAGAGATCGATGCAGTGGTCAAGGCTGCGGTCAAGCCGGAGCAGTTCCGCCAGGTGTACATCCCGATGTTCGCCGTGCACGAAGACACCGGACCCAAGGTCGACCCGCTGTACGACTGGCGCGCCACGAGCACCTACATCCGTCGCCCGCCGTACTGGGAAGGCGCGCTGGCAGGCGAGCGCTCGCTCAAGGGCATGCGCCCGCTGGCGGTGCTGCCGGACAACATCACCACCGACCACCTGTCGCCGTCCAACGCGATCATGCTCGACAGCGCCGCAGGCGAGTACCTGGCGAAGATGGGCCTGCCCGAAGAGGACTTCAACTCCTACGCCACCCACCGTGGCGACCACCTGACCGCGCAGCGCGCAACCTTCGCCAACCCCAAGCTGTTCAACGAGATGGTGCAGGAGAACGGCAAGGTCAAGCAGGGTTCGCTGGCGCGTATCGAGCCGGAGGGCAAGGTGACGCGCATGTGGGAGGCCATCGAGACCTACATGCAGCGCAAGCAGCCGCTGATCATCGTGGCCGGTGCCGACTATGGCCAGGGCTCGTCACGCGACTGGGCGGCCAAGGGCGTGCGCCTGGCCGGTGTCGAGGCCATCGTGGCCGAGGGCTTCGAGCGTATCCACCGTACCAACCTGGTGGGCATGGGCGTGTTGCCTCTGGAGTTCAAGCCGGGCACCGACCGCAAGACCCTGGGTATCGATGGCAGCGAGACCTATGACGTGGTGGGGCAGCGGACACCGCGGGCCACCTTGACCCTGGTGATCACGCGGCGTGACGGCGAGCGCCTGGAGGTGCCGGTGACCTGCCGTCTGGACACGGCGGAAGAGGTGTCGATCTACGAGGCGGGCGGTGTACTGCAGCGCTTCGCCCAGGACTTCCTCGAGTCGTCGGTGGCTTGACGTACACCTGACCTGTAGGAGCCGGCCTTGCCGGCGAAGGGAGCGACGCAGGGTGCATTGATGTACCAGCCCCTTCGCCGGCAAGGCCGGCTCCTACACAGGATTGTGTTGTATTCCAGAGGACACATGTTTCCATGCCACACGTACCCCAGATCAGAATCCCCGCCACCTACATCCGTGGCGGCACCAGCAAAGGCGTGTTCTTCAACCTCGAAGACCTGCCCGAAGCCGCACAGCTCCCCGGCGCCGCGCGCGATGCGCTGCTGCTGCGGGTTATCGGCAGCCCCGACCCCTACGGCAAGCAGATCGACGGCATGGGCGGGGCCACCTCCAGCACCAGCAAGACGGTCATCCTGTCGCGCAGCATCAAGCCCGGGCACGACGTCGACTACCTGTTCGGCCAGGTCGCCATCGACAAGGCCTTCGTCGACTGGAGCGGCAACTGCGGCAACCTCTCGGCGGCAGTCGGCTCGTTCGCCATCAGCGCCGGCCTGGTCGACGCCAGTCGCATCCCGCGCAATGGTGTGGCTGTGGTGCGCATCTGGCAGGCCAACATCGGCAAAACCATCATCGCCCACGTACCGATCACCGAAAGCGAAGTGCAGGAAACCGGCGACTTCGAACTCGACGGCGTGACCTTTCCGGCCGCCGAGGTGCAGCTCGAATTCCTCGACCCGGCCGCCGACGAAGACGGCGCGGGCGGCTCGATGTTCCCCACCGGCAACCTGGTCGACGACCTGGTGGTGCCCGGTGTCGGCACCTTCAAGGCAACCCTGATCAACGCCGGCATCCCGACCATCTTCATCGACGCCCAGGCCCTGGGCTACACCGGCACCGAGCTGCAGGACGCAATCAACGGCGACCCCGAGGCCCTGGCGCGTTTCGAAACCATCCGTGCCCACGGCGCCGTGCACATGGGCCTGATCGAGCACGTCGAGCAGGCCGCGCAGCGCCAGCACACGCCCAAGGTGGCGTTCGTGGCACCGCCGGCCGACTACCAGTCCTCCAGCGGCAAGACCGTGGCAGCGAGCGATATCGACCTGCTGGTGCGTGCGTTGTCGATGGGCAAGCTGCACCACGCCATGATGGGTACGGCAGCGGTGGCCATCGGCACCGCGGCGGCCATCCCCGGCACCCTGGTCAACCTTGCTGCCGGTGGCGGCGAGCGCAGCGCCGTGCGCTTCGGTCACCCCTCGGGCACCTTGCGCGTGGGCGCCGAGGCGCGCCAGGTGAATGGCGACTGGACCGTTACCAAAGCAATCATGAGCCGCAGCGCTCGCGTGCTGATGGAGGGTTGGGTACGCGTACCTGGCGATACCTTCTAGAGGCAGCGGTGCTCGGCTCTCCTTTCACCCCATGTGAACAGAGAGACGACAATGAGTGCCAATGTTGACCTGAACGACCGCCCCGACTACGACCGGGTCCTGCAGGACATTGCCGACTATGTCCTGCACTTCAGGGCCGAGCCGGGGGAGGCGCTGGACACGGCGCGCAACTGCCTGATGGACACCCTGGGTTGCGGCCTGCTGGCGCTGCGCTTTCCCGAGTGCACCAAGCACCTGGGGCCGCTGGTGGAGGGTACCGTGGTGCCCCATGGCGCGCGGGTGCCCGGCACCGCGTACCGCCTCGACCCGGTCAAGGCGGCCTGGGACATCGGCTGCATCGTGCGCTGGCTGGACTACAACGATACCTGGCTGGCCGCAGAATGGGGTCATCCCTCCGACAACCTCGGCGGCATCCTCGCGGTGGCCGACCACCTCTCGCAAAAGCGCGTGGCCAACGGCGACGCGCCGCTGACCCTGCACACGGTGCTCGAGGCCATGATCATGGCCCACGAGATCCAGGGCGTGCTCGCGCTGGAAAACGCTTTCAACCGGGTGGGCCTGGACCACGTGCTGCTGGTCAAGGTCGCATCCACGGCGGTGTGCGCCCGGCTCATGGGCGCCAATCGCGAGCAGTTGCTGGCGGCCCTGTCCCAGGCCTTTGTCGATGGCCAGGCGCTGCGCACCTACCGCCATGCCCCCAATGCCGGCTCGCGCAAGTCGTGGGCGGCCGGTGATGCGTCGAGTCGCGGGGTGCGCCTGGCGGACATCGCCCTGCGCGGCGAGATGGGCATCCCCGGCGTGCTCACCGCGCCGCAGTGGGGCTTCTATGACGTGCTGTTCAGCCATACCAACAAGGACCTGGCGCTCAAGCCCGAGGGCAGGCGCGAGTTCAGCCTGTCGCAGCCGTTCGGCAGCTACGTGATGGAGAACATACTGTTCAAGATCAGCTTCCCGGCCGAGTTCCATGCGCAGACCGCCTGCGAGGCGGCGGTGACCCTGCATCCACAGGTGCGCAATCGCCTGCATGAAATCGAGCGCATCGTGATCACCACCCATGAGTCGGCGATTCGCATCATTTCCAAGGTCGGCACGCTGGCCAACGCGGCGGACCGGGACCACTGCCTGCAGTACATGACGGCGGTGCCGCTGATCTTCGGCAACCTGGTGGCCGAGCATTACGAAGATGATTTTCATGCGGCGCACCCGACCATCGACCGCTTGCGCGAGAAGATGGTGATCGTCGAAGACCCGCGTTTCAGTCGCGAGTACCTGGAGGCCGACAAGCGCTCGATCGCCAACGCGGTGCAGGTGTTCTTCACCGACGGCTCGAGCACCGAACAGGTGGTGGTGGAGTACCCCATCGGGCACCGGCGCCGGCGCGCCCAGGGCATCCCGCTGCTGGAGGACAAGTTCAAGGCCAACCTGGCGACGCGGTTTACTGCGCAGCGTTCGGCCGAGATCCTTGCGTTGTGCAAGGATCAGGCGAAGCTTGAGGCGACGGCGGTGCATCGGTTCATGGATCTGTTCGTGATCTGAGGGGCGAAGCTTTTCAGAAGACAACAAAAAGCCCCGCCAATTGGCGGGGCTTCTTTTCACGCTAAGTCAGCTTACGCTTGAACGACCGGGATATTGGCGTTCGCAGCGGCTTCACGGAACTCGGCGATCTGGTCGAAGCTCAGGTAGCGGTAGATGTCGGCAGCCATGCTGTCGATATTCGCCGCGTACTCCATGTACTCCTCGACGGTTGGCAGCTTGCCCAGGATCGAGGCAACGGCAGCCAGTTCGGCGGAGGCCAGGAACACGTTGGCACCATCGCCCAGACGGTTAGGGAAGTTACGGGTCGACGTCGATACAACGGTCGAGTTCGGCTCTACACGTGCCTGGTTACCCATGCACAGCGAGCAGCCCGGCATTTCCATGCGCGCGCCAGCCTTGCCGTAGATGCCGTAGTAGCCTTCCTCGGTCAGCTGGTGAGCGTCCATCTTGGTCGGCGGCGACAGCCACAGACGGGTTGGCAGCTGACCCTTGACCTTGTCCAGCAGCTTGCCGGCAGCGCGGAAGTGACCGATGTTGGTCATGCACGAACCGATGAACACTTCGTCGATCTTCTGGCCCTGGACGCTGGACAGCAGGCGAGCGTCGTCCGGGTCGTTAGGAGCGCAGAGAACCGGCTCCTTGATATCGGCCAGGTCGATCTCGATGACTTCGGCGTACTCGGCATCGGCGTCGGCCGACAGCAGCTCGGGCTTGGCCAGCCAGGCTTCCATCGCCTGTGCACGGCGCTCCATGGTGCGCGCATCGCCGTAGCCTTCGCTGATCATCCAGCGCAGCAGGGTGATGTTCGACTTCAGGTACTCGGCAATGGCTTTTTCAGGCAGCTTGATGGTGCAACCGGCAGCCGAACGTTCGGCCGAGGCGTCGGACAGTTCGAATGCCTGTTCCACGGTCAGGTCGTCCAGGCCTTCGATTTCCAGGATGCGGCCGGAGAAGGCGTTGATCTTGCCTTTCTTCTCGACGGTCAGCAGGCCTTTCTGGATGCCGTAGTAAGGGATGGCGTGAACCAGGTCACGCAGGGTGATGCCTGGGTTCAGCTTGCCCTTGAAGCGCACCAGTACCGACTCCGGCATGTCCAGTGGCATCACGCCAGTGGCAGCGGCGAAGGCGACCAGGCCGGAACCGGCCGGGAACGAGATGCCGATCGGGAAGCGGGTGTGCGAGTCACCACCGGTACCGACGGTGTCCGGCAGCAGCATGCGGTTCAGCCAGCTGTGGATGATGCCGTCGCCTGGACGCAGGGACACGCCGCCACGGGTGCGGATGAAATCCGGCAGGGTGTGGTGGGTGGTCACGTCGATCGGCTTCGGATAGGCCGCGGTGTGGCAGAACGACTGCATGACCAGGTCGGCCGAGAAGCCCAGGCACGCCAGGTCTTTCAGTTCGTCACGGGTCATCGGACCGGTGGTGTCCTGGGAGCCGACGGTGGTCATCTTCGGTTCGCAGTAGGTGCCAGGACGAACGCCCTTGCCCACTGGCAGGCCGCAGGCCTTGCCGACCATCTTCTGGGCCAGGGTGTAGCCCTTGCCGGTGTCGACAGGTGCTTCAGGCAGCTTGAACAGGTCGGTCGGGCCCAGGCCCAGCTCGGCGCGCGCCTTCTCGGTCAGGCCACGGCCGACGATCAGCGGGATACGACCACCGGCGCGGACTTCGTCCAGCAGCACGGGGGTTTTCATCTCGAAGGTGGTGATGACTTCGTCGGTACCGTGCTTGCACACCTTGCCGGCGTGCGGGTACAGGTCGATCACGTCGCCCATGTGGATGTTCGACACGTCGAATTCGATCGGCAGGGCGCCGGCGTCTTCCATGGTGTTGTAGAAGATCGGGGCGATCTTGGAGCCGAAGCAGAAACCGCCAGCGCGCTTGTTCGGCACGTAAGGGATGTCGTCGCCGAAGAACCACAGCACCGAGTTGGTCGCCGATTTACGCGAGGAACCGGTACCGACCACGTCACCGACGTAGGCGATCGGGAAGCCTTCGTTGCGCATCTGCTCGATCTGCTTCATCGGGCCGATGGCGCCTTGCACGTCCGGCACGATGCCGTCGCGGGCCATTTTCAGCATGGCCAGGGCGTGCAGCGGGATGTCAGGGCGCGACCAGGCGTCCGGGGCAGGGGACAGGTCGTCGGTGTTGGTTTCGCCGGTGACCTTGAAGACGCGCAGGCTGATCTTGTCGGCCAGGGTCGGACGCTTCTTGAACCACTCGCCGTCAGCCCAGGACTGCAGTACCGCCTTGGCGTGAACGTTGCCGTTCTTGGCTTTTTCGGCCACGTCGTGGAAGGCGTCGAACATCAGCAGGGTGTGCTTGAGCTGTTCGGCGGCAACGGCGGCCAGTTCGGCGTCGTCCAGCAGCTCGACCAGGGTGGCGATGTTGTAGCCGCCCTGCATGGTGCCCAGCAGTTCAACGGCGCGCTGCTTGCTGATCAGCGGGGAGGTGGCTTCGCCCTTGGCGACCGCCGACAGGAAACCGGCCTTGACGTAGGCGGCTTCGTCCACTCCTGGTGGTACGCGGTTGGTGATCAGGTCGACGAGGACGGCTTCTTCGCCAGCGGGGGGATTCTTCAGCAGCTCGACCAGGCCTGCGGTTTGTTCGGCGTTAAGCGGCTGGGGCACGATACCCTGGGCGGCACGCTCTTCGATGTGTTTGCGGTAGGCTTCAAGCACAGTTATTACCCTCATCAGTGGTCCCAAATGGGTGTCCGGGACGCTCATCCAGAATGGCCGGCACCCATGCGCAATACGGCTTTTTGAGCCGCGTAGCCAGGGTTGCAGGACATCCTTACAGAAGCTGCTTTCAAAGTTTTACGCCTGTAGAACGGAGGCTGATGAGGGCTGGCGCGGTGCATTCGATGTTCGAATACCCCGAGCCAACGCCGTTCTACCGGATCAACTGTGCTCGTGACGCTTTGAAAACAGCTTCTAACGGACATTGCTGCCTTAAAAAGGCCGGGTGATTCTACGGTAAAAACGCGCCAAAGGTAAGGCGATTGCAACGACTTTACGGCGTGACCCCCGTTAGACAAAGGGCTAACATGGCCGTCTGTTCCATCGCCATGCCGTTGAATCTTTCATGTCCAATCAGTCAATAAAAACGCCTTGTGTCGGCCTGTGTTCCACGGTTTACGGGGACCTGGTGTGTCGCGGGTGCAAGCGTTTTCACCATGAGGTGATCCACTGGAACGGCTACAACGACGATGAAAAGCGTGCGGTGTGGCTGCGCCTGGAACACCTGCTGGTGCAGGTGATGGCGGCCAAGCTGGAGGTGTTCGACGCCGACAAGCTGCGCGGCCAGCTGGAGCTGCGCAAGATTCGATTCGTGCCGCATCAGTCCGAGTATTGCTGGGCTTATCAGCTGATTGCGCGGGGCGCGCGGGTGATCCGCGAGCTGGAAGCGTACGGGATGGTGCTGCTGCCGGAGTTTCGCGACTGGGAGCTGCCCGAGCTGCGCGATGCCATCGATCGGGAATTCTTTCTGTTGTCCGAGGCGCACTATCAGCGCTACATCGCGCCGGGCTTTCTCAAGGATGCGCTGGGTTAAGCGGTGTTCCCATCGCGGGTCAAGCCCGCTCCCACTGGATCACCGCTTACGCTGTGGGAGCGGGCGTGACCCGCGATGGGGTCTTCAGCCTCTGGCCAGCTCGTCCAGGTGCTTCACCTGGTCCTCGGTCTTGAGCACCAGCACATCGCATTCCAGCGAATCGAGCACCACCTCGGCGGTGTTGCCGATCAGTGCACCGGTAATCCCGCTACGCCCCACCGTACCCATCACCGTCACCACGGCTTCGTACTTTTTAGCCGTGTGCGGAATCAGCACGTCCGCCGGGCCTTCGGCCACATGCAGGCGATCGTCGGCGATATCGAATTCGGCCTGGAACGCAGCGCATTCGTCGCGGTACTTCTTCTCGATGGTGTCCTTGAGCTGGTACACCGGGTCCGCCGCCGAGAGCATGGGCGAGGGGTGGGCGCTGATCACGTGCAGGTTGCCCTTGGCCACGCTGGCAATGGCATAGCCGTGGTCGATGATGCTGGCGTGCAGCTTGCGATGCTCCTGATCGTTGTTGCCCACGTCCACCGCCGCCAGAATCACGCCACCGGTCCAGGGGCGCTCGGTCTTGACCATCAGCACCGCGCACGGGCACTGGCGCAGCAGTTTCCAGTCCGAAGGCGTCAGCAGGAACTTCTTCAGCGCGTTTTCCGGTCGGTGTTCCTTGATCACCAGCTCACAGCCTTCGGCTTTCTGCACGTCGATGATCGACTCGTGCAGGGTGTCGTGCCAGGCCTGCTCATAGGTGACATTGTCGTAGCCATCGTCGTGCAACTGGCTGGCGAGCAGGCTGAGCAGGGCACTGTGGTCCTGCTTCTTGTCGCACATCAGCAGGTGCAGGCGTGCCTTGGTGACGCCGGCGATCAGCTTGGCGCGGGTCAGGGCCTTGCTGTGGGCGTGGTCGGGGTCGAGCACCACCAGGATGCTGCGAACTTCTAAAAGCATGAGGGAGAACTCCTTCGACAATGGCATGCGATGCCTGACTATAGTCGGCGCCCCGGATGCGGTGGATGTTGATATGCATCAAGCATAGTCACTGGTGATCGCCACTGCCGCCGGTATAATCGCCGGTCTTGTCGACACCCCATGCCCGTTTGTGAGCCTATGTCCCTTATTCCCGAAATCGAAGCCTTCCTCGCCTGCCGCACCCCGGATGCCTGGGTCGATGCCGCCCTGGCCGACCAGGAGACGATGCTGATCGACCACAAGAACTGCGAGTTCAAGGCCGCCAGCACGGCGCTGAGCCTGATTGCCAAGTACAACACGCATGTCGACCTGATCAACATGATGTCGCGCCTGGCCCGCGAGGAGCTGGTGCATCACGAGCAGGTGCTGCGCCTGATGAAGAAGCGCAAGGTGGCCTTGCGCCCATTGTCGGCAGGGCGCTATGCCTCGGGGCTGCGCAAGGTGGTGCGCGCGCACGAGCCGGTGAAGCTGGTGGACACGCTGGTGGTCGGCGCGTTCATCGAGGCGCGCAGCTGCGAGCGCTTTGCTGCGGTGGTGCCGCACCTGGACGAGGAACTGGGCAAGTTCTACCACGGGCTGCTCAAGAGCGAGGCGCGCCATTACCAGGGGTACCTGAAGCTGGCGTACCAGTATGGCGAAGCGGCGGATGTGGAGCGCACCGTGGAGCGGGTGCGCGAGGTGGAAGCCGAACTGATCACCACGCCGGACGTGGAGTTTCGCTTCCATAGCGGCGTGCCGGCCTGAAGCATCGCGGGCCAAGCCCGCTCCCACAGGCTGATGGACCCATCCTGTGGGAGCGGGCTCGACCCGCGATACGGGCGCCGCAATACCTCCTTTTGTCGACCAAATAGAAAGCAAGCTAATTAATGCTTGGCCATTCGCTGCCTGAGCAGTAATATCTGCGGCATCCACTGCCTAAGCAGGTATCTCCCTTCATGCAGCACTTCACCCCCGAAAACTTCCAGTCCTGCACCATCGGCATGCTCCTGGGGCGCGCCGCACTGGTGAAGGACCGCATTCTGGACAGCCACCTGCAGGACTTCGGCGTCACCGCCGCGCAGTTCAAGGTGCTGATCATCGTGTCCCAGTACGGGGTCGATACCCCCGCCGAACTGTGCCGTTTCCTCAGCCTGGACAGCGGGTCGATGACGCGCATGCTCGATCGCCTGGAGCAGAAGGGCCTGATCGCCCGCAGCCGCTGCCCGCAGGACCGCCGCCAGGTACGCCTGGAGCTCACCGCCGATGGCGATGTGCTGGCCGGCCAGTTGCCCCAGATCGGTGCCTCGGCGATGAACGAGCTGGTTGGCGTGCTGGCCCCGGACGAGCTCAAGACCCTGGAAAAGATCCTGACCAAGGTGCTGCTGGCGGCCGGCGATGCCGTCACCGCTCTGCGCGTGGAGGCCCAATGAAACCACGAGCCCTGCGTGCCGGTGCAAGCCTGCTGGTGCTTGCCCTGAGCCTGGCCGGTTGCGCCAACTACAGTGGCCTCGATACCCAGGGCCGGCGCCTCGGCGCCGCCGACCTGCAGGCTGGCAAGACCCTCGGCGGCGTTGCCCTGTCGCCTGCGGCCTGGCCCAAGGGCGACTGGTGGACCCGCCTTGGCGACCCGCAACTGGACAGCCTGATCGGCGAGGCCTTGCGCGACAGCCCCGACATGCAGGTTGCCAGCGCCCGTGCCCATCAGGCCAGCGCCGCAGCCTACGCTGCCGACGCCGAGCGCATGCCCACGCTGGATGCCAGCGCCGGGGTCAGCCGCTCGCGCCTGGCCCGTGACCAGGACCCGACGGGGCAGGGCGGCAGCTACTCCACCCTGCGCAGCCTGAGCGCGACCTTCAACTACACCTTCGATCTCTGGGGTGGGCAACGCGATGCCTGGGAAGCCGCCCTGGGCCAGGCCCGTGCCGCCGAGGTGGACCGCCAGGCCGCACAACTGACCCTGGCCGCCGACGTTGCCCGTGCCTACAGCCAGCTGGGCCAGGCGCACATCGTCAACGACCTGACCCAGGAAGACCTCAAGCGTACCCGCCAGATGCTCGAACTCAGCCAGCGCCGGCTGGCCTCGGGTATCGACAGCCAGTACCAGCTGCAGCAGACCGAAAGCCTGGAAGCCAGCTCCCAGGAGCAGGCCATCAATGCCCAGAAGCAGCTGCGCAGCGCGCAGATCGCGCTGGCGGTGCTGCTGGGCAAGGGCCCCGACCGTGGCCAGCAGATCGCCCGCCCCAATGTGCTCAAGCCTGCTGCGGTGGCGCTGCCCTCGGTGCTGCCGGCCGAGTTGCTGGGCCGGCGTCCGGACCTGGTGGCCGCGCGCTGGCGGGTCGAGGCGGCGAGCAAGTCGATCGATGCGAGCAAGACACGCTTCTACCCCAACCTCAACCTGAGCGCCGCCGCCGGCACCCAGGCACTGCTGGGTGATGCGATCTTCGGCGCGCCGAGCCGCTTCTTCAACATCGCCCCGACCGTGTCGCTGCCGATTTTCGACGGCGGGCGCCTGCGCGCTGACCTCGATGCCCGTGATGCCGACTACGACCTGGCCGTGGCGCAATACAACAAGAGCCTGGTGCGTGCACTGGGCGAGGTCAGCGACAGCATCGACCAGCTGCATGCACTGGGCCAGCAGATTGCAGCCAAGCAACGTGCCACCGACATCGCCCAGCAGTCCTACGACACCGTGATGCAGCGCTATGGCTCCGGCATCGGCAACTACCTGGATGTGCTGAGCATCGAACAGCAGCTGCTGCAGTCGCAGCGTCAGCTGGCCGAACTGAACGCCGAACAGATCGACCTGTCGATCCAGTTGATGCAGGCGCTGGGGGGCGGCTACCAGGCCGACACCCAGGCCGCCGCATTGCCCTCGACTTCCCGCAATCAATAAAACGCCAAGGTATTTCTCATGGCCACTGCATCCTCCCCGGACACTGCCCCTACCGAGCAGGACCTCAACAATCAGCGCAAGCGCAAGACGCTGCTGCTCGGGCTGCTGGTGCTCGTACTCGTGCTTGGCGCCGGTGTGTGGGCCTGGCACGAGCTCTACGGGCGCTGGAGCGAAAACACCGACGACGCCTATGTGAACGGCAACGTGGTGGAAATCACCCCGCTGGTCACCGGCACCGTCACCAGCATCGGCGCCGACGATGGCGACCTGGTGCACGCCGGCCAGGTGCTGATCCAGTTCGACCCGAGCGACACCGAGGTCGGCCTGCAGAGCGCCGAGGCCAAGCTAGCGCGCGCCGTGCGCCAGGTGCGTGGGCTTTACAGCAACGTCGACGGGCAGAAGGCCCAGGTGGCGGCGCGCAAGGCCGAGCTGCAGAAGGCCCAGGAAAACTACAACCGACGCAAGACCCTGGCCGCCGGCGGGGCGATCTCGCAGGAGGAGCTGTCCCACGCCCGTGACGACCTGGCATCGGCACAAAGCGCGCTGAGCAATGCCCAGCAGCAGCTCAACACCACCACCGCGCTGGTCGACGACACCGTGGTCTCCTCGCACCCCGAAGTGCAGGCTGCCGCCGCCGACCTGCGCCAGGCCTACCTGGACAATGCCCGCACCACCCTGGTGGCGCCGGTCACCGGCTATGTGGCCAAGCGCACGGTGCAACTGGGCCAGCGCCTGCAGCCGGGCACCGCGACCATGGCGGTGATTCCGCTGGATCAGCTGTGGATCGACGCCAACTTCAAGGAAACCCAGCTGCGCAACATGCGTATCGGTCAGCCGGTGGACATCGTTGCCGACCTGTACGGCAGCGACGTGAAGTACAGCGGCACCATCGACAGCCTGGGCGCCGGTACCGGCAGCGCCTTCGCCCTGCTGCCGGCGCAGAACGCCACCGGCAACTGGATCAAGATCGTCCAGCGCGTGCCAGTGCGGATCCACATCAACCCCGAGCAACTGGCCGAACACCCGCTGCGGATCGGCCTGTCGACCCAGGTCGACGTCGACCTGCACGACCAGAGCGGCCCGGTGCTGGCGCAACAGCCGCCGCAGAAAGCCTCGTTCGCCACCCAGGTGTACGACCGCCAGCTGGTGGAGGCCGATACCCTGATCGCGCGCCTGATCCATGACAACAGCGCCGCCAGCGGCAAGACTGCGCAGCGATGAGCGGGCAGGCTTCGTTCACCCCGCCAAGCCTGCTGCTGACCACCATCGGCCTGTCGCTGGCGACGTTCATGCAGGTGCTCGACACCACCATCGCCAACGTCGCCCTGCCTACCATCTCCGGCAACCTGGGGGTGAGTTCGGAGCAGGGCACCTGGGTCATCACCTCGTTCGCGGTGAGCAACGCGATAGCCTTGCCGCTGACCGGCTGGCTGAGCCGGCGCTTCGGCGAGGTGAAGCTGTTCATCTGGGCCACGCTGCTGTTCGTGCTGGCGTCGTTTCTGTGCGGTATCTCGCAATCGATGCCCGAGCTGGTCGGCTTTCGCGTGTTGCAGGGCGTGGTGGCCGGGCCGTTGTACCCCATGACCCAGACCCTGCTGATTGCGGTGTACCCCCCGGCCAAGCGGGGTATGGCCCTGGCGCTGCTGGCGATGGTCACGGTGGTGGCGCCGATTGCCGGGCCGATACTCGGTGGCTGGATCACCGACAGCTACAGCTGGCCGTGGATCTTCTTCATCAACGTGCCGATCGGCCTGTTCGCTGCCGCCGTGGTGCGTCAGCAGATGCGTACCCGGCCGGTGAGCACCAGCCGCCAGCCGATGGACTACATCGGGCTGTTGAGCCTGATCGTCGGGGTGGGGGCATTGCAGATCGTGCTCGACAAGGGCAATGACCTGGACTGGTTCGAGTCCAGTTTCATCGTCATCGGCAGCCTGATTTCGGTGGTGTTCCTGGCGGTGTTCATCATCTGGGAACTGACCGACAAGCACCCGGTGGTGAACCTGCGTCTGTTTGCCCACCGCAACTTTCGCATCGGCACCATCGTGCTGGTGGGCGGGTATGCGGGGTTCTTCGGCATCAACCTGATCCTGCCGCAATGGCTGCAGACCCAGATGGGCTACACCGCCACCTGGGCGGGGCTGGCGGTGGCGCCGATCGGCCTGCTGCCGGTGCTGATGTCGCCGTTCGTGGGCAAGTACGCGCACAAGTTCGACCTGCGCGTGCTGGCGGGGCTGGCGTTCGTGGCAATCGGTGCCAGCTGCTTCATGCGGGCCGGCTTCACCAACGAGGTGGACTTCCAGCACATCGCCCTGGTGCAGCTGTTCATGGGTATCGGCGTGGCGTTGTTCTTCATGCCCACCTTGAGCATCCTGCTTTCGGACCTGCCGCCGCAGCAGATCGCCGACGGCTCGGGGCTGGCGACCTTCCTGCGGACCCTGGGCGGCAGCTTTGCCGCGTCGCTGACCACCTGGATCTGGATTCGCCGGGCCGACCAGCACCATGCGTACCTGAGCGAAAGCATCAGTACCTATGAGCCGGCCACCCGTGACATGCTCGGCCACCTGGGCGGGGCGAACGGGCAGTCGTATGCGCAGCTGGAGCAGATGCTCAACAGCCAGGCGTACATGATGTCGACGGTGGATTACTTCACGTTGATGGGCTGGGTGTTCGTCGGGCTGGTGCTGCTGGTGTGGCTGGCCAAGCCGCCGTTCGCGGCCAAGGCCGGGCCGGCATCGGCGGGGCACTGAAAAAGGCTTCGCCGGCAAGGCCGGCTCCTACAGGGTTACGCAAAACCTGTAGGAGCCGGCCTTGCCGGCGAAGGGGTCAGGCAAAGTCGAAGGGTGCCAGCTGGAACCCTTGTTCATCCACCTGCAGCGCCCACCCCTGGCGATCCCAGTCGCCCAGCACGATACGCCGCGCCGGCGCATCGCCCACCACCAGCTTGTGGATCGCCGGGCGATGGGTGTGCCCATGCACCAGGGTGCGCACGCCATGCTGCTGCATCACCCGCGGTACCTCCTCGGGCGTCACATCGACAATGTCATTGGCCTTCATGCGCGTCTGCGCGCGGCTTTCGCTGCGCAGCTTGCGCGCAAGCTTGTGCCGCGTGCGCAACGGCAGGTGGCGCAGCACCCACAGGCTCACGGGGTTGCGCAGGTAACGGCGCAGCTTCATGTAGCCTTCGTCACGGGTGCACAGGCTGTCGCCATGCATCAGCAGCACCGGCTCGCCGCCCAGTTCGACCACGCTGGGGTCGGGTAGCAGGGTGGCGCCTGCGGCCTTGCAGAACGCCTGGCCGATGAGGAAGTCGCGGTTGCCGTGCATCAGGAACACCTGGGTGCCCGTGTCGCTCAGCGCACGCAAGGCCTGGCAGATCGACGCCTGGTAGGGCGTCATGGCATCGTCGCCTATCCAGGCCTCGAAAAAGTCCCCGAGAATGTACAGCGCTTGCGCGCTGCGGGCACGGGTGGCCAGCAGATCAAGAAACGCCCGGGTAATGTCCGGGCGTTCTTCTTGCAGGTGCAGATCGGAGATCAGCAGTATCACCCAATGATCTCGGCTTTCTCGATGATCACGTCTTCGGCTGGCACGTCCTGGTGGCCGGCTTTGGAACCGGTGGCAACGGCCTTGATCTTGTCGACCACGTCGGTGCCTTCGGTGACTTTGCCGAACACTGCATAACCCCAGCCCTGCACGTTCTTGCCGCTGTGGTTGAGGAAGCTGTTGTCGGCGACGTTGATGAAGAACTGCGCCGAGGCCGAATGCGGCTCCATGGTACGGGCCATGGCGATGGTGTACTTGTCGTTGCTCAGGCCGTTGTCGGCTTCGTTCTGGATGCTCGGGCGCTTGTCTTTCTTCTCTTTCATGCCCGGCTCGAAACCGCCGCCCTGGATCATGAAGTTGCCGATGACGCGGTGGAACACGGTGTTCTCGTAGTGACCGGCTTTGACGTACTCGATGAAGTTGGCCACGGTGATCGGGGCTTTCTCGGCGTTCAGCTCGATGACGATGTCACCGTGATTGGTGGTCAGTTTGACTTGGGTCATGCTCAAATTCTCGCTTTTCAGGCATTCAAGAAATGGGTGCGCAGGATCGCGTAGTAACCCTGACGCACAGTTTACAGGCCACGATACGCACGTCACGGCAGTTTTTTTGCCCGGCCAGCCGAATATAGCGCCAGTTTGTCGGCGCTGCCCTGTCGGCAGCTCGGGCGCTTGGGCTATGATAAGCGCTTTGATTCAGTCGGCCTACCCGGGCCGTGTACCGGTATTTCAAGGATCCTATGAGCAAGCCCACCGCTGACAACGCTCCCAACGCCGCTGCCAAAGGCGCGCCCGCCGTCCCTGTGAACTTCCTGCGTCCGATCGTGCAGGCCGACCTGGATTCGGGCAAGCACACCAGCATCGTCACCCGTTTCCCGCCGGAGCCCAACGGCTACCTGCACATTGGTCACGCCAAGTCGATCTGCGTGAACTTCGGCCTGGCCCAGGAATTCGGCGGTGCCTGTCACCTGCGCTTCGATGACACCAACCCGGCCAAAGAGGACCAGGAGTACATCGACGCCATCCAGCGTGACGTCAAGTGGCTGGGCTTCGAGTGGACCGGCCGGGTGCGCTATGCCTCGCAGTACTTCGAGCAGTTGCATGCGTGGGCGGTCGACCTGATCAAGTCGGGCAATGCCTATGTGTGCGACCTGACCCCGGAGCAGGCCCGCGAGTACCGCGGCAACCTGACCGAGCCGGGCAAGAACAGCCCGTTCCGCGAGCGCAGCGTCGAGGAAAACCTCGACCTGTTCGCGCGCATGAAGGCCGGCGAGTTCCAGGATGGCGAGCGCGTGCTGCGCGCCAAGATCGACATGGCCTCGCCGAACATGAACCTGCGCGACCCGATCCTGTACCGCATCCGCCATGCCCATCATCACCAGACCGGTGACACCTGGTGCATCTACCCGATCTACGACTTCACCCATGGCCAGTCGGACGCCATCGAGGGCATCACCCACTCGATCTGCACCCTGGAGTTCGAAAGCCATCGTCCGTTGTACGAGTGGTTCCTCGACCACCTGCCGGTGCCGTGCAAGCCGCGCCAGTACGAGTTCAGCCGCCTGAACCTGAACTACACCATCACCAGCAAGCGCAAGCTCAAGCAACTGGTGGACGAGCGGCACGTACAGGGCTGGGACGACCCGCGCATGTCCACGCTGTCGGGCTTTCGCCGTCGTGGCTACACCCCGGCGTCTATCCGCAATTTCTGCGAGATGGTCGGCACCAACCGTTCCGACGGCGTGGTCGACATGTCGATGCTCGAATTCAGCATCCGTGACGACCTGGACCGCACCGCGCCACGGGCCATGTGCGTACTGCGCCCGCTGAAGGTAGTCATCACCAACTACCCCGAAGGCCAGGTCGAGCAGCTCGAACTGCCGCGTCACCCCAAGGAAGACATGGGCGTGCGTGCACTGCCGTTCGCCCGCGAGATCTACATCGACCGCGACGACTTCATGGAAGAGCCGCCCAAGGGCTACAAGCGCCTGGAGCCGGCCGGTGAAGTGCGCCTGCGTGGCAGCTACGTGATCCGCGCCGACGAGGCGATCAAGGATGCCGAGGGCAACATCGTCGAGCTGCGCTGCTCGTACGACCCCGACACCCTGGGCAAGAACCCCGAAGGCCGCAAGGTCAAGGGTGTGATCCACTGGGTGCCGGCCGCGGCCAGCGTCGAGTGCGAAGTACGTCTGTATGACCGCCTGTTCCGTTCGGCCAACCCCGAGAAGACCGACGACGGCGGCAGCTTCCTTGACAACATCAATCCCGATTCGCTGCAGGTGCTGAGCGGTTGTCGTGCGGAACCTTCGCTGGGCCAGGCCCAGCCCGAAGACCGCTTCCAGTTCGAGCGCGAAGGCTACTTCTGCGTCGACCTGAAAGACTCCACGCCGGGTAAGCCGGTGTTCAACCGCACCGTGACCCTGCGCGATTCGTGGGGCAGCTAAGGAACTCTACGTGCTAAGCATCTACAACACCCTGAGCAAGACCAAGGAAGTTTTCGTTCCGCTCGATGGCAACAAGGTTCGCATGTACGTGTGCGGCATGACCGTGTACGACTTCTGCCACCTGGGCCATGGGCGCAGCATGGTCGCGTTCGACCTGGTCACGCGCTGGCTGCGCTACAGCGGCTACGACCTGACCTATGTGCGCAACATCACCGACATCGACGACAAGATCATCAACCGCGCCAACCAGAACGGCGAATCGTTCGAAGCGCTGACCGCGCGCATGATCGACGCGATGCACGAGGACGAGCGCCGTCTGAACATCCTGCCGCCGGACCAGGAGCCGCGTGCCACCGACCACATCGCCGGCATGCACGCGATGATCCAGACCCTGATCGACAAGGGTTATGCCTACGCGCCGGGCAACGGCGACGTGTACTACCGCGTCGGCAAGTTCGTCGGCTACGGCAAGCTGTCGCGCAAGAAGATCGAAGACCTGCGCATCGGTGCCCGCATCGAGGTCGACGAGGCCAAGCAGGACCCGCTCGACTTCGTGCTGTGGAAGGGCGTCAAGCCCGGCGAGCCGAGCTGGGAATCGCCGTGGGGCCCGGGCCGTCCGGGCTGGCACATCGAGTGCTCGGTGATGTCGACCTGCTGCCTGGGCGAGAGCTTCGACATTCATGGTGGCGGCAACGACCTGGAGTTCCCGCACCACGAGAACGAGATTGCCCAGAGCGAGGCGGCCACCGGCAAGCAGTACGCCAAGGCGTGGATGCATTGCGGCATGATCCGTATCAATGGCGAGAAGATGTCCAAGTCGTTGAACAACTTCTTCACCATTCGCGACGTGCTCGACAAGTATCACCCGGAGGTGGTGCGCTACCTGCTGGTGTCGAGCCACTACCGCAGCTCGATCAACTACTCCGAGGACAGCCTGCGCGAAGCCAAGGGCGCGCTGGAACGCTTCTACCATGCGCTGCGCGGCTTGCCGCGCGTGGCCGCGCAAGGTGGCGAGGCGTATGTCGAGCGTTTTGCCGCGGCCATGAACGACGACTTCGGCACGCCTGAAGCCTGTGCGGTGCTGTTCGACCTGGTGCGCGAGATCAACCGCGTGCGCGAGGCCGAGCCTGAGGTGGCCGCTGGCCTGGCGGGCCGTTTGCGCGAGCTGGCCGAGCTGCTGGGCGTGTTGCAGCTGGAGGCCGACGACTTCCTGCAGGCGGGCGCCGAAGGCAAGGTCGATGCGGCTGAAGTGGAGGCGTTGATCCAGGCGCGTCTGCAGGCACGTACCGACAAGAACTGGGCCGAATCGGATCGCATCCGCGACCAGCTGACTGCCATGGGCGTGGTGCTGGAAGACGGCAAGGGCACGACGACCTGGCGCCTGGCTGACTGATCGGCGCTGAACTTTTCGCCGGCGAGGCCGGCTCCTGCACAGGTTGCTGTAGGAGCCGGCCTTGCCGGCGAAAGGGCCCTAACTGGCCGCCTGCGGCCTGCACTGCAACACCAGCCGCGCCCCACCCAGCTCACTTGCGCCCACCTCCAGTCCGAACCCATGCAGGTCGACGATCGCTGCAACGATCGAAAGCCCCAGCCCGAACCCGTTGTGCCGATGACCTTCCTCGCTGCGGTAGAACCGCTTGAGCACGGCCTCGCGCTCGTCCGCCGGAATCCCCGGCCCGCTGTCCTCCACCTCGATCAGCACGCCCTGGGCGTCTTCACGGGCTCGCATCCGCACCTGACCACCGACCGGGGTGAACTTGATGGCATTGCCCAGCAGGTTGGCCAGGGCCTCGAACAGCAGCTCGCGGTCGCCCTTGAGCGCCGGCAACTGGTCGGGCAGCACCAGGACCAGGCGAATTTCGCCGTCCTCGGCCAGCGGCAGGTAGAAGTCATGCAGCTCTACCAGCAGGGCACGCGGGTCCAGCTCGACGAAGCCGGCACGGCGCTGGCGGTCTTCCAGTTCGCTGATGCGCAGCAACCCGCGAAAACGCGCCATCAGGGTGTCGGTTTCGCTGATGGCCTGGTCCATCTGGTCGGCCTGGATCGAGTCGTCGCCGACCTGCTGGCGGATCCGGTACAGCTGGGCCCGCAGGCGCGTCAGCGGGGTGCGCAGGTCGTGGGCAATGTTGTCGCACACGCCTTTGACCTCGTGCATCAGCCGCTCGATGCGGTCGAGCATGGCGTTGACGATGGCTGCCAGCATGTCCAGTTCGTCACGGCGCGACGACAGCGGCAGACGGTGGGTGAGGTCGCCGGCCACGATCAGCTCGGCACTGGCCTGGATCGCCCTTATGCGCTTGAGCGGGCGGCGCCGCAGCAGGTACCAGCCGGCGATGCCGGGAATGATGGTCAGCGACAGCCCCCACAGCAAGGCATGCAGAATGATCCGCGTGACCACGAACAGCGAACCGTTGTCGCGTACCAGCACCAGCCAGCGGCCATCGCGCACCTTGAGCGCCACGGCATCACAGCTGTCTTTTGGCATGCGCGGGTCATCGGCATCCAGGCAGCGGCTGAGCTCGTGGATCCTGCCATCCAGGCCCAGCTCGGGCGGGATCTGGCGGATCTGCCCGCCCAGTGGGTTGAACTGCGCGTCGAACAGCCCGTAGGCATCGAAGCTGCGTTCGTCGAAGGCCTGGCTGGCGATCAGGGCGTCGTCGAGCTGCTTGCCGCTCATGTGTGCGAACAGATGCTGGCGCTGCAACAGGGAATGGCGGGTGAGCTTGTTCAGGTAGCCGGACACCTCGAAGTACAGCACCCCCATGAGGATGCTGCTCCAGGCCACGAACAGAAAGCTGTACAGCGCCAGCAGGCGGCTGGTGGACGAACTCCAGCCCTTAGACGGGTTCGGCAATGGCATAGCCGGAGCCCCGCACGGTGCGAATCAGCGGGGTTTGCCCGGCGGCGTCGATCTTCTTGCGCAGACGCCCGATGTGCACGTCGATCAGGTTGGTGCCGGGGTCGAAGTGATACCCCCAGACTTCCTCGAAGATCATCATGCGGGTGATGACCTGGCCGGCGTGGCGCATCAGGAATTCCAGCAGCTTGTACTCGGTGGGCAGCAGGTTGAGTGTCTGCTCACCGCGCCGGGCCTCGTGGCTTATCAGGTCCAGCTCCAGGTCGGCGACCTGCAGGCGGGTCTGGGCCATCGGCACGCTGTTGCGGCGCAGCAGCACTTCCACGCGCGCCGCCATCTCGTCGGAGGCAAACGGCTTGGTCAGGTAGTCGTCACCACCGGCGCGCAGGCCGCGCACGCGTTCATCGACATCGGAGAGGGCGCTGATCATCAGGATCGGCGTGGCGATCTTGAGGTTGCGCAGGGTGGTGACGATTGTCAGGCCGTCGACTTCGGGCAGCATGCGGTCGAGGGTGATCAGGTCGTAGCCGCCGGCGATTGCCTTGGCCAGGCCTTCACGACCGTTGTCGGCCCAGTCGACCTCAAGGCCGTGGCTGGAGAGTTCGGCGACGATTTCCTGGCCGGTGACGGCATCGTCTTCGATAGTCAGTACGCGGGGCATGCTCTTACCTGGGCGGCGTGTGGAGACTCGATTGTGCCAAAGAATAGGCGGTGCCCGGGTTAAAGAAAAATTCATCTTGAAAAAGGGCTGCTGTGCAGCCAGTCACGGGTCGAGCCCGCTCCCACAAGGTTGCGATGAACCTGTGGGAGCGGGCTTGACCCGCGATGCATTCAGGCGACCTTGACGATCCAGCCCGCCGGCGCTTCGACGTCACCGCTCTGGATACCGGTCAGCTCGGCGTAGAGCTTCTGGGTCACCGGACCGACTTCGGTTTCGCTGTGGAACACGTGCAGCTTGCCGTTGTACTGGATGCCGCCGATCGGGGTGATCACCGCAGCGGTGCCGCAGGCACCGGCTTCGATGAAGCGGTCCAGTTGGTTGATCAGCACGTCGCCCTCGATCACCTTCAGGCCCAGGCGCGATTCGGCCAGTTGCATCAGCGACAGGCGGGTGATGCCCGGCAGCACCGAGGCGGATTTCGGGGTCACGAACTCGTTGTTGGCGGTGATGCCGAAGAAGTTGGCCGAACCCACTTCCTCGATCTTGCTGTGGGTCAGCGGGTCGAGGTAGATGCAGTCGGCAAAGCCGGCCTTCTTGGCCTCATAGCCTGGTTGCAGGCTGGCTGCGTAGTTGCCACCGACCTTGGCGGCGCCGGTGCCCTGGGGCGCGGCACGGTCGAAATCGGAGATCAGGAACTTGTGCGGGGTCATGCCGCCCTTGAAGTACGAGCCAACCGGGATGGCGAAGATCGAGAAGATGAACTCCGGCGCGGTGCGTACGCCGATGTTGTCACCCACGCCGATCACGAACGGACGCAGGTACAGGGCGCCCTTGCCGTGCGGCGGTACGAAGCGTTCGTTGGCCTGGACCACCTGCTTGCAGGCCTCGATGAACTGTTCGGTCGGCACCCGCGGCATCAGCAGGCGATCGCAGCTGCGCTGCATGCGCAGGGCGTTCTGGTCGGGGCGGAACAGGTTGATCGAGCCATCCTTGCAGCGGTAGGCCTTCATGCCTTCGAAGCATTGCTGGCCATAGTGCAGCGCGGTGGAGCCTTCGCTGATGTGCAGTACGTTGTCTTCGGTCAGGGTGCCCTTGTCCCACTCGCCATCACGGAAGTAGGAAAGGTAGCGCTTGTCGGTCTTGATGTAGTCAAAGCCCAGCTTGTCCCAGTTAATGCTCTCGTTACTCATGGCACCCTCGATCGGTTGGCAAATGCCTGTATGGTCAGGCCACGCATATTGCGCAAGCAGCCACGATAATACATCCCGTGCAGATCGGAAACGGGCAGATGCCGATTGCGCCGGTGCCCGGCCGCCAGCGCTTCAGGTCCGGCGTGACCGAGCGTGAGTGGTCGCGCCGCCATGGGCTTGACCGACGCAGGGCTCGTGGAGCATTGTGCGTGACATGAATATCGACCTGTTGACCTCGACCCGCACCACCACGACCGCCATCGGCGGGCGATGGGTGGCTGTGTAAAGCGAACGCAGCAGGTCACCCAAGGCCCCGCCAGCAATGGACGGGGCCTTTTGGTTGGCGCGTCCGGCTGGCATCTTAAGGAGAGACACCATGCCCGTACGGCGCGCGTTACTGATTCTGGATATGCAGGTCGGCCTGTTCCATGGCCCCGAACAGCCCTGGCAGGGCGAGCGGATACTGGCCAACATCAACCGCCTGATCAGCACCGCACGGGCGGCCCGGGCGCCGATATTCGTCGCGCGCCACACCGGCCCGCAGGGTTCGCCGATCGAGGCCGGCAGCACACCCTGGCAACTGCTCCCGGCGCTGGAGGTAGACGAGCAATACGACCGCGTGTTCGACAAGTTCCGGCCCAGTGCCTTCTGGAACACGCCGCTGCGTGAGTGGCTGCAGCAGGCGGGCGTTGAAGAGCTGGTGGTGGTCGGCATGAAAACCCAGTACTGCGTCGATACCAATTGCCGCGTTGCTGCCGAGCTGGGCGTGCGCCCGGTACTGGTCAGCGACGCGCACACCTGCATGGATACCCCCAGCCTAGGCGCCGAGGCCATCGTCGCCCATCATAACCTCACCCTGGGCAGTGGCTTTGCCACCTTGTGCGTCACCGAAGCCGTGCAGTTCTGATTGCGGCATGCACAGCTGCCCCTGCAACTGCAGGTGTTGCAGGAACACCAGGTCATGGGACGCCACCAGCAGGGTCCCCTGATACTGGCAGAGCATCTGTTCCAGGGCCTGCAACGATGGCAGGTCGAGGTGGTTGCTGGGTTCGTCGAGCAACAGCAATTGCGCTGGCTGGTCGCTGTAGAGTACCGCGGCCAGCGCTGCCTTGAGCCGTTCGCCGCCACTGAGCAGGCCGCTGGGCAGGGTGATGCGGTCTGCATCCAGGCCCAGTTGCGCCAATCGGGTGCGCACGCTGCTCTGGTCGAGTTCACGGCACGCCTCGCGCACATGCTCCAGCACGCATACGCTCGGGTCGAGCAGGCTGCACTGCTGGTCCAGGTACGCCACGCTGGCGCGGGTCTCGCATTCACCCTTGCGGGGCGGCAGTTGCCCGGCCAGCACCTTGAGCAACGTGGATTTGCCGCTGCCGTTGGCGCCGGTGAGGGCAAGGCGCTGGCCGACGCACAGCACCAGGTCGAGCGCGTGCGGATGCTGGATGTGGGGTAGCTCAAGGTCACGCAGCCAGGCGATCTGGCTGCCTGGCGGCAACTGACGTGCCGGCGCGTGCAGTACCACCGGCTGCTGCGGGTCCAGGCGTTGAGCGGCTTCACGCACCTGGGCGTCCATGGCCTGGCGCGTGGCCAGGTGGTTGCGCTGCTGCCTGCCTGCGGTGGCCTCGCTGCGTTGCTGTTGACGGTCGAGCAGGATCTTCGCCTGGTTGCTGTGCCTGGCCTCGTGGCCGGCCCTGGCCTGGTGGCGTTCGAGGCGCTCGTGTTGACGCTGCAGGTCGCGGGCCTGGCGCTGGCGTTCGAGCTTCAGACGTTCGAGATTGCGCTCGGCCAGTTCGGTGTCGCGGGCCTTGCAAGCGGTGAATGCGCTGTAGTCGCCCCCGTAGCTGTGCAGGCCCGAGGGCGACAGCTCGACGATGCGCTGCATGCTGGCGAGCAGCGTGCGGTCGTGGCTGATGACCAGCAGCCCCTTGTTCCAGCGTTCGAGCATGATCATCAGCGCGGCGCGGCTGGGGGCGTCCAGGTGGTTGGTGGGCTCGTCGAGAATCAGGTAGTCGGCGTCGCCGAGAAACGCACCCAGCAGTGCCACGCGCATGGCCTGGCCGCCGCTCAGCGTTTCGGCGGGGCGATCCCAGCGCAGCATGCCGAGCTGCTCGCGGGCCAGGTGGCTGTGCAGTTGCTCGCGTATGTTCCAGCGTTCGCCGACAGTCTCGAAGTCGCTCGCGGCGGTACTGCCAGCCTCGATGCGTTGGAGCGCTTCGATCACCTGGCGTACCTGGGCCAGGTCGGCGACCGTGGTGCGGGAGGTGATCGGCTGTTGAGCGAGGTAATGCACGCGCCCCTGGCGCAGGCAGCGGCCATCGCTGGGCTCGAGCTGACCGGCCATCAGGCGTGCGAGTATGGATTTGCCCACGCCGTTGCGCCCCACCAGGCCGGTGCGGCGCTGGTCGAAACGTTCGGTGAGGTTGGAAAACAGCAGCCTGCCGTCGGGCAGTGCATAGGTGACGCTGTCCAGCGTCAGGGATGACGTGTTCGTCATGCGAACCTCCAAGGATGCCTGGTGCTTCCCCCGGTGACGGGGCTGAAGACGGGCCGTCTGAAACGACGGTGGCATCAATGGCGCATTGGACGAATACCTCGGGATGCGGGAAAAGGCCTGTAGTCTAAGGGGGGATCTGGCGCAGGTAAAGAGGGCCATCTTTTCAGCACCGCTCGTGGCTGCGCAATCAGCGATGAACATGGACACTGCCGATGGTCCGTTTGTCTGGCTGCTGCAGGTTTAACGCGGCTTGCCATACGCCTGGGTGATGCGGTCGATCACGATCGCCAGCGCAACGATGGCCAGCCCGGCCTCGACCCCCTTGCCCACGTTCAGTGTCTGGATGCCGGCCAGCACGTCCTCACCCAGGCCGCGCGCGCCGATCATCGAGGCCACCACCACCATCGACAGCGCCATCATCACCGACTGGTTCAGGCCGGCCAGGATGCTCGGCAGCGCCAACGGCAACGCCACCCGGCGCAAGCGCTGCCAGCGGTTGGCGCCCAGCCCCTGGGCGGCCTGGGTCAGCGACGGGTCCACCTGCGACAGGCCCAGTTCGGTGAGGCGTACCAGCGGCGGCAGGGCATACACCAGGGTGGCGAAGATCGCCGGCACCTTGCCCAGCCCGAACAGCATCAGCACCGGGATCAGGTACACGAAACTGGGCAGGGTCTGCATCACGTCCAGCACCGGCATCAGCAACCGGCGCGCCAGTGGCCGGCTGGCCAGCAAGATGCCGAACGGAATGCCGATCAGGAGGCACAGGCCGGTACTCACCAGCACCAGCGCGCAGGTCTGCAGCAGCTTGTCCCACAGGCCGACCACCCCGATCAGAAACAGCAGGCCGCTCAGCAGCAGCGCCCGCCGCACACTGCGCGTGGCGTGCCAGGTCAGCAGTGCCACCAGCGCCAGCAGCAACCACCACGGCGTGGCGCGCAGCAGGTTTTCCAACCCTACCAGCAGTTGCAGCAGCCCGTCCGAGACCGCCCGAAGCTGGTCGCCGTAGGCCAGCACCAGCCAGTCGACGAAGCGGTTGACGCTGTCTGCGAACGAAACGTGCAGCGCCTCGGGAAAGCCCGTACTCACAGGGCCGACTCGACCCTGGTCGCCACCTCGGCGGGCAGCCAGGCCTTCCAGATGCTCGGGTTCGCCTTGAGAAAGGCCTGCGCTGCAGCGTCCGGCGCCTGGCGCTGCTCGCTCATCGTTGCCAGGGCGCTGTTGAGGGTGGCGATCGGCAGATCGACCTTGGCGAAGAATGCCACCAGCTCCGGGTACTGCTGGCGAAACGGCGCCGATACGCCGATCGACAGCCTGGCCGGCAGCGAGCGGGTGCCTTTGGGCTCGGGGTTGCCCGGGTCGGTGAGGGTGGCCCAGGCCTGGGCGTCGAATGGCGGCTCTTCGAGGCGCACCAGCTCGTAGCGGCCCATCAGCGGGGTGGGCGACCAGTAGTAGAACAGCACCGGCTTGCCACGGCGGATGGCGGAGGTGATTTCGGCGTCCAGCGCCGCGCCCGAGCCGCTGCGAAAGTTCACGTACTGCCCGTCCAGCCCGTAGGCCTTGAGCTTCTGGCTGTTGACGGTCTCGGAGGTCCAGCCGCTGGGGCTGTTGAGAAAGCGGCCCTTGTCGGGTGACTCGGGGTCCTTGAACAGTGGGGCATGGCGCTTGAGGTCCTGGACGGAACGCAAGTCCGGGGCCAGTGCCTTGAGGCCGCGCTGTTCATCGCCCTTGATCACGTAGGCGGGCACGTACCAGCCTTCGTCGGCGCCCTTGACCGTGTCCCCGATGCTGAACACCTGGCCGGCCTGCTCGGCCCTGGTCCAGGCCGGGCTGCGGCCAGCCCACTCCTCGGCGATCACCTGGATGTCGTTGCGCGCCAGCGCCACCTCCATGCTCACGGTGCTGCCGGGCAGGGTGTCGGTGGGGTAGCCGTAGCCTTTCTCGACGATAAAGCGCAGCAGTTGCGTGGTCAGGCTGCCGCTTTCCCAGGTGATGTCGCCAAAGTGGATGGGGGCCGCAGCGGGCGCCGCCAGGCTCTGGGAGGCTACGCCCAGTGCCAGCAGGGCGCCGCCGATCAATTGTGTCAGTCGCTTCATGTCGTCTCACTTGCCGCGCCGCTTCAAGGTCAGGCAAGTGTAGTAGACCCGCGCCAGGGGTTTAGCGCAGTACCGCCAACTTGATGCTGAAGCCCACCAGGCACATGCCGGCCAGGCGTTCGAGCAGGTTCGAGACCTTGGGGTTGGCGCGCAGGCGGGCGGCCAGGTTGTGGGTCAGCAGCACGGCCACCAGGCCATACAGGAAGGTCAGCACGGCAATGGTCACCGCCATGAAGCCGAACGTCACGAAGCCCTGATGCCGGACCGGGTCGACGAACAGCGGAAAGAACGCCATGTAGAACATGATCGCCTTGGGGTTGAGCAGGGTGATCATCATGGTCTGGCGCAGGTAGTGCTTGGACTTCATCGGCCGTACCGGCGTGCTGCCGGGTTTGGCCAGGGCCATGCGCAGGCCCAGGTAGGCCAGGTACGCTGCACCCAGCCATTGCACGGTATGGAACGCTGCCGGGTAGGTGGTGAGCAGCGCTGCCACACCAGCCACAGCCAGCCACAACAGCACCTGGTCACCCAGGATGACGCCGAAGGTGGCGCCCAGGCCGCCTTTGATGCCGCCCTTGCCGGTGGCGGTGATCAGCGCGAAATTGCCCGGCCCCGGGATCGCCAGCAGCACCAGGAAGGCAATCACGAAGGCACCGTAGTCCGTTACGCCAAGCATGGGGAAACTCCGTGTTACCTATCAGGATTCGAGTGCATACGATACGCCTGCGCTGCGCCGGTGCGAACCCCGTGTTGTGCATCTGGCCCGAACAATCGCACAGCGATGTGCGCCTGCTGCCAGCCCGGCAGGTCACGCCCGGGCCCGTGCAACTTCCGGTTTCTCACGTACACGCTGGGCTTTGCCCGGCTGATCCGGCCGGGCTGCGCTGTTCTACTGGGGGCTCTTTGTACCTCTGGAGCAGGCGATGCAGCTTTGTTACGCAGCCAACATGCACGGCATCTTCAACCGTGCTTTCCCTACCGAGGCGCAGCCTGTGGCTGGCGGTTGCCGGGTAGTCGTACACCGGGGCGTGCTCTATTGCGCCTACAACGCCGGCGGCAACGTGGCCGAATTCGTCGCGAAGGTGAGCGGCATCGACGTATGGACGACGCCGACGGTGCTGCCACTGATGGTGACCCCGAGCAGGTCACTGGCGCTTTTTGTGTTCAAGGACAAGGTCCATGCGTTTCGTAGCGATAATCAGGGTGTATTTACCCTGGCCGCCTACAACGACACGCTCATGGGGTTCGAGCCCTTGACGTTGAGTCAGCCCATGCACGGCTCGCCGTCGCTGGTGGAGTTTCAAGGGCAGCTTTACGCCTTCTATCGGCACGGTTACACGAAGCAGATCGAGTGCCTGAACAGCGAAGACCTGGAGAACTGGGGCAACGGCCCGGTGTTCAGGGCCAGGGGGGTAGCGGTGACCACCCCCGACGACCCGATCGCCATTGTCTACCAAGGCCTGATCCACCTGTTCTACAAGGATGGCGATGGTCGGACCCTGTTGTTGAAGTACGACGGCCAGCAGGCCTGGACCGAGCCACGGGTGTTCATCGAGCAGGCCTACCCGTTCATGCCGGGGGTGACGGTTCACGCGGGGCTGCTCAAACTCGCCTTCACCCGCAGCATTGCCAATGCCGACGGTCGTGCGCTCTATCAATACGCCTATGACGGCAACACCCTCAGCCCGGCAACGGTCACCAGCAACCTGACCGCTACCGAGCGGGTGGGGCTGGGCGTACTCAATGGCGAGCTGTTTGCGCTGTTCCAGAAGGCCTGACCCGGTGGAGGTGTTCCCATGCCCGTTGATCGTGTGATTGGCCTGTATATCGATAACAATCTGGTGCCCGACATGCCTGCCGTTGCGTTCGAAGAGCAGGTCGACGTGGTGTTCATGGACGCGGTGGCACTGCTCGCCACCGCCAGGCCCCAGGACTGCGTGCATACCCTGGTCTACCTGAACTACATCGTTTCGGCACGCCTGATACGCACCAGCAACCATGAGGCACAGGCGGGCTATGGGGCATGCATGACCACGTTGCTGCGCCGCTGGTACAGCGACACCACGGTGCTGCAGCATCTTCAGGCCTCGCTGGGGCTTTACCGTTATGGCGTGATGATCGGGCTCTACCGTGTGCACCATGCCCTGATCATGAATGGCCTCAGGAGCGTACAGGGGCCATATCTGCTGGATTCTGGCGACCCCTTGCGCATGCTCCAGCATGGGGTCATGGCCATCTTCGGCCCGTGGCATGCGCACATTCGCCTGCATGGGCGCATTCGTGATTACTACCACAGCCGAGTGAACACTGCAGGGCCCTCGGTACAGATCGAACTAGGTCGCAGCGCGCGCACTGAGGTGCCGATACGGGTGGCCACCTGGAACCTGCAGGGCGCATCGGTCAGCACCGAGAGCAAATGGTTGACCGGGGTCTTGCCGCTGCTGCGCAGCAACGATGTGGTGGTTCTGCAGGAGGTCGGCGTTGCCCCGCATTCTGCGGTGTTCAGCCTCACCGAACGGGTGGCCGACCAGTTCGGCAGTCACCACGACATCCATGTCTACAGCTGGCAGGCCGGCACCCGCAGCCGGCCCGAGCGCTACCTGATCTACTTCCTCGATGTGCAGCGGTTGCGGGTGAACCTGGCGATCGTGATGCCTGACCCCGGCGAATTCATGGTCAGCCAACTGGCCATCATCTCGGACGGGCAATTGCCGGTGGCAGGCCCGCCCCTTTACCGCCCGGCCATGGGGGTGCGTGTGAGGCGACGTGCTCTGGCGGGCAACACGCCGGAGCTGGCGATCTTCAACCTGCATGCCATTTCCGGCGGGGGCGTCAACGCCGCGCGCATGTTGAGGGAGATCAGCTGGCACACCGATACACCATTCGCGCTGCTGGGGGATTTCAACCGCGATCCGCGACCGACCACTCCCCCGGTACCGACGCGTGGCAACTGGGTGTCGCCCGAAGACATCGCCCGTATCGAGCTGGCGGGCGGCAGCACCCACCCCAGCGTGGCGCCGAGCAACATGCTGGACTATGCGGTGACCAATGGCACCTCGCAGGTGCCGGCGCCGGGGAATGTCTCTGCGCCGGGGGCATCGGACCACCGCTCGGTGCATTACAACCTGACCTTCAACTGCTAGCGCCGGCACGTGCCGCGGGATTTTCCCAGCGTCGCTAATTTATCCGCACGCCGCTTCGTCTCCTCCAGTAGCGCCCGTACGCCTCCCGCGCCACGAGCCTCATTCAACCAAGGAGACAGGCAATGACTTCCGTATTCGATCGCGACGATATCGTGTTCCAGGTTGTGGTCAACCACGAGGAACAGTACTCCATCTGGCCGGACTACAAGGCTATCCCCAACGGCTGGCGCACCGTCGGCAAGAGCGGTTTGAAGGCTGAGTGCCTGGCGTACATCGATGAGGTATGGACTGACATGCGCCCGCTGAGCCTGCGCCAGAAGATGGCCGAAACCGCTGCGGCGCAGTGAGGGGCGGCACGTGTCGTCACTGACCCTGTTGTGCCTGCCGTACTCGGGTGCCAGCGCCATGGTCTTCAGCCGCTGGCGGCGCAAGGTGCCCGCCTGGTTGAACGTGCGCCCGGTGGAGCTGCCAGGGCGGGGTGCACGCCTTGGCGAGCCGTTGTACACCGACATGCAGGCCCTGGCCCGGCAACTGGCCGCCGAACAGAGCCTTGTCGCCCACCAGCCCTACGCGGTGCTGGGGCACAGCCTGGGGGCGCTGCTGGCGTTCGAGCTGGTGCACGAGCTGCAGGCGCTGGGCTGCCCGCCACCGGTGGCGTTGTTTGCCAGCGGCACGGCGGCGCCGACCCGTCGTGAAGGCTACGACGATGAAAGCTGGCGCGAACCCAAGAGCGACCCGCAACTGATCGAAGAGTTGCGCACCCTGGGCGGTACTTCGGAGGAAGTGCTGGGCAACGAGGAACTGATGAGCCTGACCCTGCCGGTGTTGCGCGCAGACTTTCTGTTGTGCGGACGCTACGCCTATCGGCAGCGCCCGGCACTGCGTTGTCCGCTGCATGTGCTGGGGGGCGAGGAGGATCGCGCAACCCAGGAACAGTTGCTGGCCTGGCGTCAGGAGAGCCAGGGTGATTTCTCGCTGGCGCTCTTCCCTGGCGGGCACTTCTTCATCCATGAGCATGAAGAGCAGGTGCTGGGCGTGCTCAGCCAGGCCCTGGAGCCACACCGCCTGACCGCATGAGCCTCGCGTGGTAGCATCCGACCGGGCCCGGGCAGCCATCGCGCTGCCCGGGTTTCTGTCCGCAAGCCGCCTGGCGGTGACACCCATCGCCCCGGCGCCCGCCATGGAGCGCACGCAATGCTGATCGACCCTACCCAGGCCACGCTGCTGGTCATCGACGTTCAGGAAAAACTCATCGGCGCGGTCAGCGACCCGGCCGGCACGCTGGCCCGCACCCGCTGGTTGCTGGCGGCGACGGCCGAACTGGGGTTGCCCACGGTGATTTCCGAACAGTATCCCAAGGGCCTCGGGCACACCGTCGGTGCGCTGCTCGAGGCGGCGCCCGCTGCCGAGGTGGTGGAAAAGGTGCACTTTTCCTGCGTGGCTGCCGACTGCCTGCCCGCCAGCCTGCTGGCCCGCCACCAGGTGATTGTGTGCGGCATGGAAACCCACGTGTGCGTGCTGCAGACAGTGCTCGGCCTGCTGGCGCTGGGCAGGCAGGTGTTCGTGGTGGAGGACGCCTGCGACAGCCGCAGCCTGCTCAGCAAGAGCGCCGGCCTGCAGCGCATGCGTGATGCCGGCGCGCAGATCGTGACCCGCGAGATGGTGGTGTTCGAGCTGCTGGGCAGCGCCGGCCACGAGAAATTTCGCCACATCAGCAAGACCTTCCTGGTCGGCGAGCAACCTTGAGGGTGGGCGGATCATGTTGTTCGTGGTGATGCTGGGGGGCAAACACCCCCGGGCCCGCATCGAAGTGCACGATGTGGTGTTCGTGGTGGCCCCGACCCTCGAAGCGGCCTACCCGCAATTGCGCGAGCAATGGTTCGGCAGCGCCAGGGGCGTGCATATCGATTCCTGGCTGGAGGTCGACGGGGTCGACGGCTACAAGCTGCACTGGTCGGACATGCAGCCGGCTGCCGGCGAGCCACGCCTGTATTTCATCAACCTGGGCGGCTATGAGCCCGGTGCGTTCGGCGAGGCGCACCAGTACCTGTTGGTGGTGGCCACCAGCAAGGCCCAGGCCAAGGCCATCGGCAAGCAACGCATGGCACGTCACTGGAGCCAGGCGCACACCGATGCAGTGATGGACGTGGATGACTGTATCGCCATCGACCAGCTCGGTGGCCGATACGTGCGCTTGATTGCAGGCGAGCATGCCCCGCTGGTGCAGCGCAGCGACTACATCGTGCTGGGCTGATGGGCGAGCTTGATGGCTATTTGCCGTTAGCCTGGATTACAGTACGCGCTTCATTTTCTGCCCTTACAGGATGTTCCGATGCGTTCACGTGCACTGTCTGGCTTCTGCTGCGCACTCACCCTCAGCGCTCTGCCGAATCTGGCCCTGGCCCAGGCCACGGTGGCCCAGGTGTTCAATGGCGAGATGCTGGGCACCAACCTGCGTTTCTTCGAGTCGGTAGCCGGTGTTGCGCGTACCTCGTTCGGCGACACCCATACTTACAAGGTGCAAGGCTGCGAAATCACCGCCACGGCCGGCGGCGGCACGGTCAGCGAGCTGCGCATGGAGCTCTCGCCCACCTGCAAGGCAGACCTGAGCACGTTCATCGGCGACTTTGCGCCGCCGGCCGCGCAGCCCCTGACGTTCGGTGCAATGGCCAGGTCTTCGGGAGGCGGGCTGGAGTTCTACGCCAGTTGCCTGAGCATGTGCGGCAATGCCGCCGACCCGTCGGTGTACGCGCTCTGGCAAGGACCGCGGGCAGTGGGGTTTACCGAAGTGCTGCTGGAGGTGGTGCTGGTGGACGATGAGGCCAGCGCGGCGGCCGGTCACTGGCGCGAGGCCATGCAGAAGGCCAAGGGTGAGGACTTTGTGGTGGACACCCGCTTCAACTGCGAGCGCACCTTCGATGAAGTGGCGCAGGCCAGCTTCGACAAGGTCAAGGTCAATGCGGTGACCATCGGCACCGAGTTGACCAAGCCGGGCTGCTGACGGTTTGCACGGGCCGGCCCCGGCTGTGTACTGTGGGGCCCTCGACCGATAGCCGGGGGCTGTATGCCTTTACGCGGATGGATGGTGCTGGCCACGCTGGCGCTGCTGTTGCAGGGGTGCGCCGGCCAGCGTGGGGCGCAACAGGCCACGCCGGCCCAGGTGCGCGCCACGGTGGTTGCACTGATGCCAGCCGCCACTGGTGACCGTGAAGGGTGGGCGGCGGACATTCAAACGGCGTTTGCCGCACAGAAGCTCGACCCCAGCCGCAGCAACCTGTGCGCGGTGCTGGCGGTGACCGAGCAGGAGTCGACCTACCAGGCCGACCCGCAAGTGCCCGGCCTGGGGCGCATTGCCCGCGCCGAGATCGACCGGCGTGCGGCGCGTCTGCATGTACCGCAGCGGCTGGTGGAGGCCGCGCTGCAAACCCACTCGCCCGATGGCAGAACCTACAGCCAGCGACTGGCGGCGGTGCGCAGCGAGAAGCAACTGAGTGCACTGTTCGACGACCTGATCGGTTCGCTGCCGCTTGGGCGTACCTTGCTCGGCGACCTGAACCCGGTGCGCACCGGGGGGGCGATGCAGGTCAGCATCGCGTTCGCCGAACGCCACGCCCAGGACTACCCCTATGCCTACAGCGGCACCCTGCGCCAGGAAGTGTTCACCCGGCGCGGCGGGCTGTATTTCGGCATCGCCCATCTGCTGGGTTACCCAGCCAGCTACGAGCAGCCGCTGTATCGGTTTGCCGACTTCAATGCAGGCTGGTACGCAAGCCGCAACGCGGCGTTCCAGCATGCGGTCAGCCAGGCGTCGGGCGTGGAACTGGCGCTGGACGGCGACCTGATCGCGCCAGGGGCGATTTTTCCGGGGGCCACCGAACAGGCGGTACGGCGCCTGGGTGACAGGCTCGGCCTGCGCAACCCGACCATTCGCAGTCAGCTGGAGGAGGGGGGCAGCCTGGCATTCGAGCGCACGCGGCTGTATCAGCGGGTGTATGCACTGGCCGAGGCGGCTGCGGGCAAGCCGTTGCCGCGGGCGCAGTTGCCAGGCATCGAACTCAAGAGCCCCAAGATCACCCGAAAGCTGACCACGGCATGGTTTGCCAAACGGGTGGATGAGCGCTATCGGCGCTGCATGCAGCGCTGATAGCACGGGGCAGGTTCAGGCGCTGGCCAGGGTCGCGCTGGCGCGGGCGTTGCTGGCGCGCTGGCCCAGGCTCTGGTATAGCGACTGGCCGATCTCGGCTGCGCGCACCGGCAGTACCGACAGCAGGGTATCGCTCAGGCCGTGTGACGCTTCGCAGAAGCCCTGCAGGTAGACCGCCGCGTTGAGCTCCGGGCTGGCCAGCACGCGATAGTCGCGGTCCACTTCGAAGTCCTTGAGGTGCTGTTGCAGCGGCGCCAGCAGCTCGCGATGGGAGCGGCGCTCATAGCCGGTGGCAAGAATCACCGCGTCGTACACGTGGGTCTGCTGGATGCCGGTGGCCAGGTCGCGCAGGGTCAGCTCGATACCCTTGTCGGTGCTGACGGCGGCCTCGATGTTGCGTCGGCACAGAACGGCGTGACGGTACTGATGGGCGACTTTCTGACGGTAGAGCATGCCGTAGATGCGTTCGATCAGGTCGATGTCCACTACCGAGTAGTTGGTGTTGTGGTACTCGGAGATCAGCTTGGCACGTTCGGCCTGGGGCTGGTTGAACACCAGGTCGGTGTAGTCGGGGGTGAAGACCTCGTTGACGAACGGGCTGTCATCGGCCGGCTTGAGTGCCGAGCCGCGCAGGATCATGTCGGCCTTGACCGACGGGTAGCTGTCGTTCAGGTCGATCAGGGCCTCGGCGGCGCTTTGCCCCGAGCCGATGATCGCGATGCGCATGGGCTTGCCCTGGGTGCACGGCAGTTGTTCCAGGCTGTTCAGGTACTGGGAGTGGTGGAACACGCGCGGATCGTCCTTGAAGGGCGCGAATACCGGCGGGATCTTCGGCGTGCCGCCGCTGCCCACCACCACAGAGCGTGCCCGGCGCAGGCGTTCATGGCCCTGGGCGCTGCGGGAGATCACGCGCAGGTGGTCGATACGCCCGTCCAGCAGTTCAGGTTCCACGCGCAGGATCTCCTCGCCATACACCGCCTGGGTGGCGAAGTGCTCGGCGGCCCAGCGCAGGTAGTCGTTGTACTCCAGGCGGCAGGGGTAGAAGGTGCCCAGGTTGATGAAGTCGGCCAGGCGCTTCTTCTGGTGCAGGTAGTTGACGAAGCTGTAGGGGCTGGTGGGGTTGCGCAGGGACACCAGGTCCTTGAGGAAGGAAATCTGCAGTTCACTCTGGGTGGCCAGGGTGTTGCCGTGCCAGCGGTAGTCGCTCTGCTTGTCGATGAACAGCGCATCGAGGGCATGGCCGTTGGTCTGGGCGAGTTCTTCCAGGGCGATGGCCAGGGCCAGGTTGGAGGGGCCGAAGCCGACGCCGATCAGGTCGTGGATTGTTTCGGATGATGCAGTCTGGCTCATGGGTGCGATTCCTTGGAGGGTCGAGTGGGGGGCGTGTGTGGCGCGCGCCCCGAATCCTGCGCAAATACACCGATAGAACGAGCTGTCAGAGCCAGAATTTACTCGACCTCTTCGGCATGCACAGGCGGTCGGCCAGTTGAAGTTCTCGCACATTGAAGCGCAGCAGGGGAGTGGGGCTTAGCAGTAAAGCCCGAAGGCTGCCGCGCAAGGCGCGGCAGCCTCGGCGGGTCAGTCGACCGCAGGGCGGTTCTGGCTGCGTTCGGCCTTGTAGCGGATCGCGACGGCCGGGGCGGGTTTGGCGTCGCCGGTTTCCAGCCATTGGCGCATGCGGCTGGCATCGGCGAAATGGGTGTACTTGCCGAAGGCATCGAGTATCACCATGGCCACCGGGCGATTGTCCATCCGCGTCAGCAGCACCAGGCAATGACCGGCCTCGTTGGTGAAGCCGGTCTTGGTCAGCTTGATGTCCCAGTTGCTCTTGTTGACCAGGTGGTCGGTGTTGCGAAAGCCCAGGGTGTAGTTGGGTTTCTTGAAGGCCACGGTCTTTTCGCGGGTGGTGCTCAGCTCGCTCAGCAGCGGGTAGCTGCGCGCGGCCAGCAGCAGCTTGCTCAGGTCGCGGGCGGTGGACACGTTGCTGGTCGACAGGCCGGTGGGTTCCACATAGCGGGTATGGCTCATGCCCAGGGCCTTGGCCTTGGCGTTCATGGCCTTGATGAAGGCGGCGTAGCCACCGGGGTAGTGGTGCGCAAGGGTCGCGGCGGCCCGGTTTTCCGAGGACATCAGGGTAATCAGCAGGGTGTCGCGACGGTTCAGCTCGCTACCCAGGCGAACCCGCGAGTACACGCCCTTCATTTCCTTGGTCTGGGCGATGGTGATGGTCAGGGGTTCGTCCATGGCCTGCTTGGCATCGAGCACCACCATCGCGGTCATCAGTTTGGTGACCGAGGCGATCGGCACCACACGGTCCGGGTTGCTCGCATACAGCACCTTGTTGGTCTGCAGGTCGATCAGCAGTGCACTGCCCGAGGCCAGGTGCAGCTTGGCAGGGTCGCGCTGGACCTGGGGGGCCGGTTGGGCAACAGCGTTCGACGTGACGCTGGCAGTGCCAGTGAGCATCAGCAGCAGGCTGAGAATAGACAGGGAGGTTTTCACGTTGGTGCTCACTAAATGTAGGTATGTCGTTGGCTGTGCACGGGTTTTTTATTACAAGCCGTTACATTCTAGGAGTATGGTCGAGTCTGTGTCGATTGCCCCGTAAACATTGGGCGAACTATGAAATTTATTTAACCTTGTACCAATTTTGTACCATTCATCTGCATTTCAAGTTTGCCCAGCTCGCCCCAATCATTGGGTGAGTTCAGCCAGCGCGCATAGGTTGAGAGTAGCACCTGCACGCTATGCCCGAGCTGCCCAGCGATGAATGCGGGGTTGACGCCCGCCATCAGGCACATCGTGGCATAGGTGTGCCGGCAGTTGTACTGGGGCCTGGGTTTGATCCCCAGGGCATTCAGCGCATGCGCGAAGTGAGCCCCGGGGGTGCTGGACCCTAGCATGTGCTCCGACCTCCCGGATGGGTGGAACACATATGGCGACGCCACCACCTTTCTGCGCCGCTGCACGGCTCGCGCATCCGCGATCATTCTCGCATCAGTCAGAGCACTGAGCGCCCGACTATTCAGCATGACGACTCTTGCGTACTTGGTCTTTGTGCGCTCCTCAACTTTCCCCCCTACAACGATTCGACACACGTGCGCTGTGCGCTCAGCCATGTCGACTTCGTCCCATCGCAACGCCATCATTTCCCCGGTCCGCATGCCGCTATAGAAAGCAAATTCGAAGTAGGCCGCGTAAATCTGCAAGCTGTCTCGGAAGTTCGATCTCATCCACGCAACGATCGCCTCGGCCTCGGATGAGCTGAACGGCTCTACAGTCTTCTTCACTCTCAGCGGCAACTGGATGGACGCGGCTGGATTTCGCTCGATTACTTCGTCATAGATCGCCGACTTGAAAAGTGCGTTGATTCGCGAGATGGAGGTGCGTTTGATCGTCTGGCTGCCCCACTCCGTACTGTTGATGATCTGGCGCAGGACCATTGGCGTGATTGCCGCCATTGGCTTGGTTGCTAGGTGCGGCATCCAGTACTTGTTCATCGTGCCGAGGTAGTTCAGCCGCGTGCCTGGCACGATTTCCAAGCTGTTGAGCCACGTTTGGGCGTAGGTGCCGAATGTAACCTCTGTGGTGAAGCCTATATAGCTGGAATTCGGGAATAGCTCGGCGTATCGCTTATCGTCCAGAGCGCCATGTTTCGCCAGGCTTACTACTTGAGCGCGTAAATCTGATGCTGCCTTGATCCCCTTGGCGGTCTGGGGGTATGCGAGAGTTTCGGATCGACGCTCACCGTTCCAAGTGAAACGGATGCGGATCGATTTGCCGATGAATTCGACCCCAGTGGGTAGCCCCATTCTCCGTCCAGCCACGCTTCGTACCTCCTGATGCTGTAGAAAATCCTGCCGTCTATTTTTTTCCAAACACCTTCCGGGATTACCCCGCGATCGCGCTTGCTCTCCAGTGCGCGCTTGGTTGTGCCGAGTAGTTCGGCCATTCTTGCTTCGGGCACTTTGTCGAATTGAATAGCCTCTGATGGGCTAGCTTCTGTGCTCATGGATATGCTCCACGCCGCCGGTGGCGGCAGGTTGGTGGTCAGGGCTTGGCGATCGGCGTCCAGCCGCCCGGCCGGTGAGTTTCGTGGTAGGTATCGATTCCGCGATGCCGCCCGTGGCTGATACGGCAGACCCTGCACATGCGCGAATCGCCGAAGTCCCCGTACTTCACGTGCGAGAACCGTGACCATCGGTGACCAAATGGCTTGCAGATCAGCCAGCGTCCGGCCAGCACGATTACGTTCCAGGCCCGAGGGTAGTTGCTGTGCAGATCGAGGTGGACGTGGTTCAGGCGCATGCCCATCCGCCATTTCAGCGGACGATGCTTGTCGCCCTTGCGAAGCGGCTCGGTGACGAGCTTCCATATTTGTTTGAGCACGGGTCATCCTCGCCCGCGCATGTCGGCGGGCTTGAGTTGTGGGGAAGGGTTAGGCGAGTTCGGTTGCGAAGGCGTCGACCAGCGATTGGCTGGTGAAGTTGATCGGTAGTGCGTCAGTGCTCTTTCCGTCGCTGATAAGTACCCAGCCGTTCTTGTACAAGGTGCAGGTGTTGCGGCCGTGTTGGATCTTGGCGATCGGCAGGCCGCCGAATGGAAGCCAGCGATTGATGCGGTAGAGCAGCTTCATCGCGGCCCCCTGTAGATCAGGTAGGCCATGTAAGCCAGGGCGATCATGGCATCAGCTCCTTCGGCACCTTGACCACGTTGGGGAATTTTGAGGCAACTACGGCTCGGCAAGCTGCGACCAAGTGTGTTCTCCCGCCCCCGCTGGGGCGGTACTCGACCCCATTGTCATTACAGACATAGGCACAGAAACCGCCGCTGCGGTGCCCATTGAAGCTGAGCTGCACGTTGTGCTTCTCGATTAGCGGCCCGCCCTGGCTCCAGTCTGTGGACGGGGTGTATCGCTCGCCGATGTAGTACTTCTTCGGCAGGAACACTCGATGTGGGTTTCCGTACTCAGGCGGCTGAACAAATGGCTGGAGATTTTCAGCTATAGCCACTGCCCAGTGCAGCGCCTCGCCGGCCAGGTCGGCTGTCTTCACTTCGATCAGGTCGGTCATGGTCGCTTCTCCAGAGAGTCCTTCCAGTCGCCACCAGGAGCGCTCTTGCCGGCCAAGGTGTGCTCGGTGTCATAGTCCGCGAGCCACAGAACTCGTCGGCAGTCAGGAAGCGCCTGGAACCAATACCACTCGCCGAAGCTGTCCCTGGCCAACCATTCCGCCCATTGCGGGGCGTCCTTCCAATCTGGCTTGCTCACAGCTGATACCTCTCATCAATCCAGCGCCTAGGCGCCAGTGCGGGTGTAGGTTCGGGTTGTGTTTCGTGCGGGGAGAGCTGGCGCTGGTTGCCGGCCTGCAGCTGGCTGTCGGGGATGCAGCTGATGCCTTTCCCGTACCAGCTACTTGCAACCCAGCACGTAACCTCGCGACGATCGTCGTGAATGACGGTCACGCCATCGCCAAAGCTCATGTCTTCACGCTCAATCCGGCGAATTTCTGCATCGGGTGTTGCTGCGCTGGCGCCGGTGGCCAGCAGCAGGAGGCAGAGGGCGAGGCGGGTCATGGCTCGATCCTCTTGAACTCGACGACCCAGACCCAGGGGTTTCCGTTCCATGATTCATCGCCGTTGATGCTGCTCCAGAGACATTCGAACAACTGGGCGGCAGTCAGCGTCTCGTCGGCGTCTGGCGCGTGGCGGAGAAAGCCAACACCTTCCGCCTCGGCCTGCTCTTCGCTGATGTCCCGCAGGAGCTCTACCCGTACGTCGGTGACCTCCAGCAGGATGCGGCTATCGCGCCGACGCATGTGAATGCTCGGTTTCCAAGGACCGCCGTAGTCGGTTCGGTTGTCGCACTCGCGGTAGACCACCCAGCTTTCGCTAGGCGCCTGCGCCACATTGATCTGCGCCCATGCTTCGCGTACCCACAGACGGTCACCTGGCTGGCCATACGGGCAGACAATTGGATGCTCGGTGCCTTTGGCATCCATGCAGCTCTCGTCAAAAGTGTGCATGGGGCGCCAAGACTCGTCTTCCTGCTGGTGAAGCTCGAAGCTGGTATCAGCGCTCCGCATGCTGGGCTTGATCTCGCGCCGCGTGACAGTCTTCTGGCCGTTTAGGATGGCGCGGACCATATGCCCGCTGAACAGAATCGGGCGTTCCTTTGCTTGAGACATAGCTTCGCCTTGGCCGCCATATCGCGGCAGTGAATAGAGGGGAGAGGGGTAGGGGTGTTGCTACGGAACGCGGACCCACCAGCTTTGCGCGTAGGCCACGCCGTCGATGAACTCGATGCCAGTGAACGTGGCGCCCATGGTCGACATACCAGTCATCACCGCCTCATACAGCGGCGGCAGAAGCGGCTCGCCCGGGTGAATCTTCAGGATCGACGCAGAGCTGGAAGGCCGGCCCATGGGTGAGAACGCATCGACGCACAGGTGCACGTCGCCGCGGATCGGCACAGCGGTGTTGATCTCTTTCTTGCTGCGGGGCACGCCGCGCACGCGCATTGGAACGATGAGGAAGTGCATAGAGAGTACTGTTCAAATAAACAGTATTTTGTTCGCGCAATCCTCTGCCGTCGATGGCGCTTCGTCGGGTGGAGTACAAATGTTCTCCTGCTATGGCTTGCGCTCCAGGGCGGCGCGGATCAGCCGCTCACACTCGCTGCGCTTCAATGGCGGGTGAATCCCGGCCATCTCGACCATCGCGGCGTCCACCATGCTGGTCAGATCATCGCGCTCAACCGGCGCGCTCGGCTCAACCTTGCTGCAATCAGCGCAGCGGCGTTTATCCTGGTCCCCGAAGTGCATGTAGCGGTGCTGACACTCGCTCGGCGGACTATCTTTCTCGAGCTGGCAGCCACTGATACAGCCATTGGCGCAGGCGCCGCACGACTTCGGAGCTCTCGCCTCAGCCTTTCCACCGAACAGAACGGCAATGGCGTCAAGGATATTTGGATTATCCGGCGCGCTCGGCTCTGCGCTGGTTGCACAAACGGCTGCTACCCTTGCAGCGAGGTCGGCGGGTAGATCGAAGTCAACGCCGGACGAATGCCGTTTGTTGATATCGCGCAGCAGCGCATCCCGCTCGGCCATCTGGGCGCGCAGGGTGTCGAGTTCCGCGCGCTGGTCGCAGATCACCCGCCATTGCCTGGCGATGCCTTCGCGCAACTGCACAAGTTTGCCCGCGTCGGGGTGGGTGTAGAGCGCGGAAACCTCAAGACCCTGCTCACGCCAACCATCTGCAAGATCTTTGTCAGTCGTGTGGTCGTCAATAAATCCATTGTCAAAGATGACCCACGCCACCGGCTCGCCCTGGTGCTGGGCGGCTGCATGCTCATCCATCCAGCGCAAAACGTCGTCGCCGGTTACTTCGGCTGGCTGGTTTGCTGGCTGGGCGAGAAGGGCGCGCAGCTCCTTCCGCGCTCGGTCTTGGGTAATTCGAAGTCCGTTGCACGCTTCCTCAAGGAGGCTGCGCGGCACGCTGACCATCTGTTCGGTGTTGCTGGATCGGTTTTCTGTGGGCATGGGGATACCTCGCCGGTATATTCCGGTCATCTATCAGGGAGGTGATGTATGGGGGAGTGGAGCGAATTGGCTTCTGGCGTTGCTGGTGGAGGCCTAGTGATTGCGGTTCAGATGGGTAAACAAAAGTGGGATGACGCCAGGGACTCCAAGAGGATTTATAACTGGCTAGTCAGTGAGTTCGCGAAGTCCGATAAGTACAAGCATCGATCCACGCGCGCAATCGCAAAGGAAATGAACCTAACTCCAGAAAGAGTTGCGACGTTGTGCCATAACCACCGGCACATCAAGCATGCTTTGGGTACTGAGGAAGGCCTGTGGAGCCTGGATGGGTCTGACCAAACGAGCCAGAAAGGCTTCTTCGGCTAAGCCGCTCGAAGCAAGGCTTCAATCACCCTCTGGCCAGCAAGCGGCGGTACAGCGTTGCCGGCCATATGCATGGTCAGCCGGTGGCTGTCTGGCCGCCTGGTGTCAGCCGGGAACGACATGGCGGCCAAGGCCTCGCTGGCGCTGAGCATCCGCATGCGGTCGCCATCGACCAGGGCCCAACGGTCCAGAGTAGTGATGGTGCCGATGGGTCGGTTAATGTCGCGCCCGGTGGTGCCGGAGCCTTTGCCGTAGTAAGGCATGATGAACCTGTCGCCGAACCGGGCTCGGCCATTGCGCACCCGGTCGAGGGTGGCCTGGGCTCGGCCAGGCTTATCGATCTGCGACCAACGCCCGCCATTGAAGTCGAGGAAGCTAGCTGCCGGCACGTGTCGTTCCTGCGGCAGCTGCAGCATGAGCGGCGCCTTGCTGCGGGTCAGAACCATGAACAGGCGTACCCTGTGCTGCGGCACACCCAGGTCGGCGCAGTCCACGATGTGCGGCGCCGCCTGATACCCCAAGGCCTGCACTGCTTGCAGCCAGGCCGGGTAGAGCACCCAGTCGGTGAACTCCGGCACGTTCTCAATCACTGCCGCCTGCGGCCGGTGGAATTCCAGAGCCGATACTGGCGCCCAGGCTGTCGAGCGCGATGCGTCGTGCTCAGGGTTGCCCGACTTCTTGCCGCGGGCCTTGGCGTGGCCCTGGCAGCATGGCGAGGCCAATAGGATGTCGTGCGCCGGCACTTGCTCCCACCGGGCCTGGTGCAGGTCTTGGCAGACATGGTGCGTTTCAGGGTGGTTGGCACTGTGCCATTCAACTGCCACGGGCCAGTGGTTTGCTGCCCAGAGAACCTGGACGCCTGCGGCGCGCGCGCCGGTACTCCATCCGCCGAGGCCGGCGAACAGGTCGATTGCTGTGGTCATGGGGTCTTGTCCTGAGTTAAGCGGCGCTGGAGGTTGCGTGGTGGTATTCGGTCCAGCCGATTCGCGGCAGCTTGGTCTTAGGGTTGATCGCCGGATTGCCTTTGGAGTCGGTGAGTTCGCATTTCGCTCTGATGCGCAGATCTCGGCACTGGCCTGACTTCCTGGCCAGCTCGATGAACTGCTGGGCGTACTGCGGCGCATCGAACAGATGGCTCAGCTGCTTAACCTTCTCGCTGGCCATGATCTTGGCTGCCTGCTGTTCAACTGCCTCATTCCACTCAGCAAGGGTCAGCTCCAAGGGGGGGGGCGCCGGCTTTCCCGCTCGGCCTGGTCGTCTTGGTGATCTTCCTGGCCTCAGCCAGCGCTACGTCGGCGGTCATGCCGAAGACTGCGAATGTGCTCATGGTGGTCTCCTTGTCAGGCGATGCCGATCTGTGGTGCCTCTTGCCCGCCAGTGGCCAGCCCTGGATTGAGATCCACTCGCCGACCGGCGAGCAGCCCAGCAATCTGGGCATCTAGGTCGAGCTCGATCTCGCGGGCTTTCCTGGCCTTTCCAATCTCCCTGCCTGACAGGTACTGCTCGATCAGAGCTTTGTCTTTCGCTTCGACCGCCACGAGTTCGCGACCATTGGAGCGCTGGCCAATGGCGAGATCTTCTTCGCCCCGGGGCACGAGTTCGTGAATTTTGCCGTGTACTGCCGACACCCAGGCCAGCGCGAAATGATCTCCAGCAGTTTCAGGTGAATAGGAACTGCGCTGTTTGCCAGCTCGCACTTGCGACACATACTCACGTCGGGCCTGAGTTAGCTTGGTCAGCAGTGCTTCATAGGCGTACATAGCGATCTGTGGGGCCGGACTCACTCCCACGAACAATTCGCGGTCCATAATGCGGCTGGTCGATTTGCACCAACGACGCCTGGAGAACGACCGAACCCCGAATGCCTCTCCAACGATTGAGCCCAGATACTGGTCCCAAGTTGGCCTGCGCTTGGCTCTGGCCTTCTCCGACTCAACTTCGCCCACATCACTCAGGTGCACATCCATTTCAGTGAGGCGGTACTCGCGCATCAGAGCCTGCGCCTGACGCATCGCGGTTGCAGCCTCATTCTCGTTCGAGCTTTTCGAGAGGGCGAGACAGCGTTTGATCTTACGGATGACCCGTTCGAGTTTGCTTTCGTCGTGCTGTTGCTCGGTCATTTTGTTGTCCTTGCGTGCAGGCACCGCCCTCGCCGGGGAGGCGTTATCGTTGAATATGGGAAGGCGCTGGCGGGCAGCGCTATCGTTTCGGGTAGGTTTGCGTCAGCGCGCCGTTGACCACATGGCCCCGGCGCAGGATCAGGTTGGCCAGCGCAGCCCGGTCTTTCTGGCTATGGCTGGCCTGGCTCAGCAGGCCGAAGTAGCTGTTGGCCGTCTCGCGCAGGTCTTCCGGCGGCACTGCAGCGGTACGCTTCATGGCCTGGGCCACCGAGCGCTTGCGTGTGGTCCGCCGCCAGGGCTTGATCACGTGCCCGACGAAGTCCACGCCGCGGTCGATTGGTTGCAAGATGGTCTTCGAAGGGTTGAGCCTGGCACCAAGGCTGGGCAGGAACTGCTCGATCCTGCGTAGCCACTCGCTCAGCTGCTGCGGCGAGTCATGCAGCAGCACGAAGTCGTCGACGTAGCGTATGTAGTGCTTGGCGCCCAGTTCGTGCTTGCAGAACTGGTCCAGCGCGTCGAGGTAGACGTTGGCAAAGAACTGCGACGACAGGTTGCCGATCGGCAATCCCAGATGAGCAGACTGCGCGGTCAGTCGCTTGTGCTGTGGTACCCGGTTGAACAAGTGCGCCGGGCTGCGCACGTCGTAGTTCTCGCGCGGGTCGTGCATGAGCACCTGCAGGGCGAGTTGCTGCCACCATGTATCGGTGACCCTGGCTACCAGCTGGCGGCCCAGCACGCGCTTGTCGATGGCCACGAAGAAGTTCGCCAGGTCGCACTTGAGGTAGAAGCCGGGGCGGGACCAGTTCTGCGTCTGGCTCCGGATCTTCGCCTCAAGTCGCTTGCCGGCGTACAGGGTGCCTCTACCTGGGATACAGGCGCAGCTGTCCGCTATGAAGCTGCGCTCGATGCCGGGGCCGATGCGGTTGTACAGCAGGTGGTGCACTATGCGGTCCCGGAAGTCGGCGGCCCATACCTCGCGGGCCTTTGGTCGGGTGACCACAAAGCAGATTGAGCGACCTGGCCGGTAGGTGCCAGCCTGGAGCTCGTCGAATAGGTCGAGGAGATTGGACTCCATGTCGACTTCGAAGCGCCGTGCGCTTGCGGTGTTCCGCTTGCGCCGCCGGCAGTCGTAGTAGGCAAGGACCAATTCCTCGAAGGTAAAGCTCGCAGCGGGTGAATCTGCGGACAGGGCGCACGAGACGCTCGTTGTTCTTGTCGTTGTTGTTGAGCCAGCCATCCTCGAAGTCCATGTTGTAGGCGTTGTTGGCTGAGTACTGCGACCTGCCGTGCTATCTACGTCGCCGGGACGATTGCTCAGCCCGGGAACTGCGCCAGACCTGCCAGCATGCGATGGCGGTTTCTGTGGTGCGCATGGCGGTGGCCAACAGGCCAGCGGCACGACCAGATTCAGCGCGCAGGCAGAAGGGCCGTAACCCTCAAGCAGCGGGCGCAGTTGCGGATTTCTTCCAAGCGTTCGCCTGGCGGCCTACGGAGGCCGTAAGCTTCATCGCCGTAGCGTGCTGCCCCTTGCTGATAAACCCCCGACTGGTGAGGGCGCGCAGCAGGTAGTTCAGCATCCACACGCTTTCGAGTAGCTGGTTGAGGTGGGTCAGGCGATCCCTACTCATGTTTGCCCGACCGATCAACACAAGCACCTGCAGGCACTCGTCGCGGATCTTCGAACCCATGACCTGTTTCAGGTCGCGCGGGATGTTTCGCACCAGGTCGAGCGCAAGCCCGAGCAGTTCTTCAGCAACCTTGTGGATTTCCAAATCCGTGTGTAGCGCCATCCTGGCATCCTCGAAAAGCGAGGGCGCCGAGGCGCCCATGAATGAAGAAGTGAAGTATCAGAAGTATTTTCTGCGGACAGGGCGCACGAGACGCTCGTTGACCTTGTCGTAGTAGCTGAGCCAGCCATCCTCGAAGTCCAAGCCGTAGGCGCAGTTGGCTGAGGACTGCGTACTCGTCCAGTGGGTGCCCCCGGAGAATACCTGTGGGACCGTGCCTTCCAGGAATGACGCCTCGCGGCGCGACATAAGGTAGTAGTCCTTGTACCCATCCCGCTCGAACTTCGCGCAGAACTGGGCAGCCGGATAGGTGTTGTCGGTCTCGACCAGATCGGCGGTGTTCGTCATGCCGTCGTGCGGGCTCATTGCACCGTCGAGCTCTTTGCCAAAGCTACCGAACTCCATCTTGACTTCGGCATCGGCGCCGGTTGGGATGATCAGGTAGTACGGCCTTTCGCCGCCCTGGAACAGGCCGCCATTCACGCCACCCTCACCAGGCCATGGCTCGCCAACAGGTGGAATGCTGTTTGCTGCGACGACTGGCGCGGCGGCGATAGCCAGGGTTGCCAGCCTCAGCACTACGGCCTCATCTGGACTGCTGATCGTCAGATCACCACTGGTGTAGGTAGTCAGTTGATTCGCTTGCATTGAGAGCTCCTGTGAGCGAGATAAGGGTGCAGGCGGCCGGCGCTTCCCGGCGTGCTTCTGGACTGGCTCGTCTTGAGTCCCGGAATCGCCTGCGAGAGAAAGGAATGAAGGGGTGAATTACTGGATAATGCGGCTGCGGACAGGGCGCACGAGACGCTCGAGGTCCTTGACGTAGTTGGTGAGCCAGCCATCCTCGAAGTCCATGCCGTAGGCGTGGTAGGCTGAGGACTGCGTGCTCAGCCAGTGGAAGCGCTCCTCGCGCATAGCCACCACGCCTTCGGCCTTGGCCGCCATCAGCAACTGCCCTTCGAGGCAAGAAGGGATGTGGGCATCCAGCTCCAGGGCTTTCTTGGCAATCTCGCAGCCCGCCTCGGCCATGGCGACGGTGTTCGCGTAGCCGTCGCTGTAGCTGCTGGCGCCGGCGATCTCGACGCCATACTCACCCCAGACACCCTCGAATTCGTCGGATGGCAGGATCAGGGCTCGCTCCTGGCCATTGAGCCAGTAGCGGGCAGCGAAGACGCCGCCGAGCAGTGGTTGGCCCAGGGCGGGAAGGTCGGATGCGGCGATGACTTGCTGATTTGCTTGGGTCATGTGGTTCTCCAGGGTGATCGCCGCCCTCCATGGCTGGATGCGGTCGTGTGGTTGGTTCAGTTCAGAATGTCGAGTTGTGCTGCGTTACACTGCTGCTCACCATGCGGGAGGGGCTTTGGCGCTTCGATTTCGTCGCCAGGGTTTCGCCTGATCTCTGCCCGAGTGGCTGCAGCGAACCGTCGCGCTAGTTTTGGTGACACCTTGAAAGCTGGCGCGTCAGGCCGTTTCAAGCGTCGCTTCTGTTCTGGGCGGTCAGCAGCAATGAAAGACCGGTGCAGGTCCTGCAGCAGCTCCTGCAGCTGGGTGTAGCCGTGAGCCTTCATCGCCTTGGCCAGCTCCGCGCGCGTCCCGGCTGCCGACTCCACCGGTAGGATCTCGATGCCCAGGCGCTTGGCCTCGGCCTTCTTCCTGCCGCGGTAATCCGCCGAGTGCTTCGCCGCACCCGTCTTCTTCTCGGCCATGACCGACACCTCCCAAGCCGCTGGGCGGCAAAGTGATCTGCTGCTGGCGCCGGCCATGCCGCGCGCGGTTGAGTACTCGCCGGATCATGCCGACCCGCCGAGGGTGATGCCGTTTTCTTGGGCTATCAGCCTGATGCGCGTATGGCTGGTCTTCATCGCCTCGCCGATCTCCTGGGCGTTCAGGCCCTGGGCTGCCAGCTCTCGCACCATGGGCGCCGCTGCGTCACGCGCGGCGCGCTGCTTGCGCTGGTGCGGGCTCTTCATGACGCAGCCTTCGCCACTCACGCCGGAAGGGATCGCAGCGGGGCGCCGGCCTGCCGCGAAGAACTGGTCGATCTGCGCGCCGAGGTCGGCCATCACCTGCAGCCGTGGGTCGGGGATAGGGCTGCCGATGTTCATTGGCGGCCCGCCTTGCGATCAGCTGCGGCTTCCAGCGCCTGGGCGGTGTTGACCGCAACCTTGTAGTTGAAGCAGAACACCCGGGTCTTGCCCGTGGCGCGCTCGATGATGTGGTAGGCCTTGCCCTTGGCGACGACCTGGTAGCGTACCGACTGGACAGGCGCGGCCAGGCCCAGGATGACGTGCAGGTTTGCCGGCGGCAGGGTGGTTCGTGCACGCATCGCGGCCAGGCCGTCGACGCGCTGCTGCATGGATGGGTGCATGGGGATCTCCAAGGGACGGGCAAGAAAAAGCCCGGCGTACCGGGCTGGCTCAGTAAGTACCACCTCACGTGAGCTACCGAGGCCGCATTTGGCGGTCCGGCAAGGGCTGGCGGTTACATGGCGGCATCCTCCGTTGTTCGCCACTGGGAAGGCAGTGGCCACCTATGAGTGCAGTTCCACGCTCTCAGCGCGTCGCAGCACGCGAACCTGGGCGATGCGTCGTTCAGATGCCCGGCGGTCGCGCCGCATTGGGTCGCCACCACCGGCGGCAAGTGAGTGCATCGCGATCAGCGCGACGAGAACAAAGCACATCGGGCTGATGATCTGGCGCTTCATGGCCTCGGCGACCAGGGCGGCGCGGCGGTGTACGCCAAGCTTGAACATGGCGTTTTCGATGCGGTTGGCGACGGTGCCGGGCGAGATCTTCATTACGCGGGCAATCTCTTTGGCGGTCATGCCCTGGGCAACAGCCAGTAGCGCTTCCAGCTCTCGCGGAGCAAGGCCCTGTCCGAGCCGGCCAGTCCATGAGCCGCAGGTGATCGTGTCCATGATTTATCTCGGTAGGGCGCCGTCCAGGGCTTTGCGTAGCTCAAGAACAAGCGCGGTAGGTAGGGTGAGGGATCTACTGTCTTCGTCGACTGCACCGAGCGATGCAATCAAGTTGCGCGAGGCCGCGTGTACTGCTTCAAGGCGGGGCTTCGGAATCGTCGGGCCCTTCATCGTGCCCGCCGTGACCTTCTTCTTGCCGCTGGCCTGGGCCTTTTCCAGCTCGGCGCCGAGCACCTTGCCGGCACCGTCGCCGTGCTCTCGAACCACCTGGGCGGCTGTCGTGGCCGACACATGGCCAGCAGCAACTAGGTTCTGCACGTCTGTGTTCGCGTTGCCTACGGTGAGCACCTGCTCAACGTGCTGTCGCGTCTTGCCGACTTTCTTGGCGATCTGCTCGGGCAACCACCCGAAGGCGCGCAACCGCTTATAGCCCTCGGCCAGCTCAAGAGGCGAGAGCTTCTCGTTCTCCTGGCTGGAAATGATCCGAGCAACGCGGTCGGCATCACTGCCTTCGAACGCGATCACAGGCACCCAGGCCTCGAGGATTTCGGGGTTGTCCTTGCTGGGCGTTCGAGGCAGCCGTCCAGCTTGGTCTAGCTTGAGCATGGCCCGTCGGCGGCGGTGACCATCTACGATCCAGACCCCGCCATCAGTCCGCGGTCGCACTTCAAGGGGCGGGATCTGGCCGCCGTTGGCGATGAACTCGGCCAGCAGCTCAATGCTTGCTTCGAGGGCTTCACCCTCAATGCGCAGGTTGAAGCCGGGTTCCTCGTTGAGGTCTTCCAGCTTCACCCGCATGGCGTCTGCGCGGCGCACATCGCCATCCTTGATCATTTGCTTGAATGACTTGGTCATGCAATTAACTTCCGTAAGGGTGGGCTGCATTGGTCGTAACGCTCGCCGCCATGAACCTCCCGGACTAGGGGAGGGCGAGCGTCACGACCAATGCAGCCTGGTGCTGGGGAGTAGAGCATCGGGCCGCCTTTGCGGCTGTCAGGGAATCAGTTAGAAAGGCCGGCTGGAATCTTCGTCAATACCTCATCAACCAAGATTCGAGCCTTTTCGCGGTCAACCATGGCAAACGCTTTTTCAGCCTTTAGCCATTCACCCTCCTGCTCATCAGGCTTGAAGGTCATTGCGATGGAGCAGACGCCCAGCCCGTCAGGTACAAAGTAGGTCCGCACCTCGGGTCCATCATCGCCATCGTCAAGCTTGACCAGCACCTGGCCTATGTCGGTGAACTCGAAGAGCTTTGCAAACTGGCTCATCTATTTGCCCTCCAGGGCGGTTAATTTCCCGTCTGGCCCTGTCGCCAAGGCCAGCCAGTGAAATCTGTTGTCCGCACCATGCGCGTCACCGCGGCTATCCCCACCTGGCCGGGTCACACATTTCGTGTTCGGTGTTCTTCCCGGCTGGCTTGCATGGTTTGGCGTCCTCCCATGAGGGGGGTCCGGCAGCTATCCAGAGGCTGCGTGGTCGACGGTTTAGCTTGGTTGCCACCGGCGGCTGCCGGTACGTCGAGGGGTCACGTCGGATTGTGTAAAGAGCGGTGAGGCTTGATGGCCTCCCGAGGGGCTGTGTAGCGCCTCGATGAACATAAATTAGCAACAGCTAAATTTATCGTCAATAGCAAATGCTAAATGAATTTTTCGCACGTACTCCGCCCGGCCCAAGCCAGGGGCTAAACATCTCGCGCATCAGGGGTTTTACATTCTGCTAATTCTGGGTATTCTTTTCGCCAATACTGTACATGCATACAGCAATCAAGGAGTGAACGATGGCTCGCCCACAAAAACAGAAGCAGCAAGAACGCACGCCAATGTCGGGAGTTGAAAGGCTCAACCTAAGGGTGTCGAGCATGATCAATCACCCAGTTGCTCAAGATCAGCGCTGGGTAACGATTCACCGGCTGGATACAGACGGCGATCGAGAGTGGGACGAGGTAATGACCGTGCTTTCGGAAACTGACGGGATCGAAATGACGATCAACGACGAGGACGAGTCGGTGACATTGAGGTGGGAGGCGCCATCTGACGAAGACCTCAGAGTAGAGGTGATCGACGAATTTTTGGCCGTTGAAGAGCCAGCGCCGTTCTAATGGCCCACAAAAAAAGCCCGCTCAACGGCGGGCCTAGGGTGGTGATGGCGCTCTGTTACAATCGGCGCACTCAAAAAATGGAGCTGGGAATGAAGCGGATCATCGCAATAGCTGCAGTAGCCTTTGCCCTTGGCGGCTGCGCGTCTGGATCGGTATGGAAAGCCACAGGGTCCACGGACGAGTTCACCGACAAGACGACCATGATGGTGACCACCGGAAACTTCACTGCTGGGAGCTCGATCGTCACAAGCTCGCTGAAGTTTTACCCGGTGGTGCGAAAGGAAGGGGGAGAAATTTACGTCGGCCTGATGTCGGGCGGACGCTTCAAGATCCCGGTTGGAACTGTACAGCTCAGGGTCGACCAGAATGAGGCGTGGACGATCACCCCGCAGGAGACGCCAGTAAGCATGGTTCCCGAAATTCCGCAGGTTGCCTTGAACCTCCCGCCAGAGCAGGCTGCGCTTGTCAAAAGCGCTCAGGCACAGGCGATGACGAATATGGCTCAAGTGATGAGCCCATATACCGTTACGGGCGGCGACAAGGCCCGAAAGATCCTCAAGCAGATGCTTTTAGGGCAAACCCTCAAGTATCGGACTGTCGGGATCAACCAGGCCGCATCCACAACAGGCGAGACGCTGATTGATCAATCCCTGGCTGATTCGCTCAGGCTGATCGGTATCGACCCGACCTCTTTGTAAGTCAGGCAGCAAAAAGCCCGCACAAGGCGGGCTCCTGTTCCTGGCTTTACCTACTGAGAGAACTTGATCTCGGTGGCCAATGCCTCCTTGGCTGCGGCGTATTCCGCCTTGGCACGGAGGTCTGTTCGACTATAGGGGCTCATAGTCGAAAGGTACGCCGACCACTTGGCATACAGGTCCTTCGCCAGATCGGCCTGTTTTGCGCTGACCTTTGCGGCCCTCAGTCTGGCAATTGCTGCGTCCCCCTCAGATCTCGCGTGCTTGTTGCAGTCGAGCAGTGACTGACTGTACTCGGCGATCCCTTGTGGATTCCTGTAGCGCACGGCGTAGCTTCCAGTCTCCGCATCCAGGGCGCATTGGAAGATAGGAATGTCGAGCTGACGAGCAAAGTTGGTAGCCTCGGGGAGCTTGTCGTCGTGCTTGAACTCAATAGGCTTAAAAACGTGCGGCGCCTTCTTCGCTGGAGCGGCGGCGTACTGCGATGATGAGGGCTGAATTGGGGCGCAACCTGCGAGCAAAGACGCAGACAGCATGAAGGCGGTGATCGTATAGCGCATGGCTCTCTCCTTGAGGACAGTCGCCATCCTACCACTCTGGCCATGCGCCATCACGCAGGCGTAAAAAAGCCCGCAAGGGGAGTGCGGGCGAACGTAGGGATTCGGATGAGACTTCACTGTGCCGGGTAGGGCGTGAAAAAAGCGTGAAGACATGAAAAAGCCCACCGAGGCGGGCCTAATCACATCGCTGTGGACTACTTTTCTTTTGACTGCAGAGCAGCCAGCTTTTTTCCAAGCTGCTTGTTGCGTTGGGCCCGCTCAGAAACCTTGTTCTTGAAATCGGCAAGCTCTCTGCTCTCATTCAAAATGAGGAATAGGCTTGCCATGCTCACGCCCAAGCTAGCGCCCGTAAAAATCGTTATGGAATGATAAATCTTCCAGTTGCCGGTCGAAAACAGCAAGCCAAAACCAATAATCAGCGCGGAGAGCGCGTAGAAGAGTATGGCGAACTGAATTTGCCGAAGCTTTGCACCCACCGTCTCGGTCACCCTGCGGCGCTCGCTCGCCGTGATTCCCTTTATTTCCCGGAGGCCGTTGAAGTTGACCCACAATTGAGTAGCAAATGTCAGAGGGATTAGAAACACTGAAATCAGCCCCCACTGAACGGATGGGGGGGATGTCTGGTCGAGCGACGAGATAATGTAATGAGCAAGAATTCCACCCATAGCGGCACAAAGCAGCACCGCCAATGTGCCGCCTCCTGTCCATCCGCCTTGGTTTCTCATTTCATAGATCGTCCGCAGTTATTGCCGTGTCAGCGTCTCCTTGTCGGAGCTTGCCGACCAACCAGCCATGCATTTTATGATACAGAATGCCCTCGTCCAACAGCCCATTTACCAATTTTGTAACTGAGATTGGGCCAGAAAGACGGAGGTCTCCCCCTTTGAGCTCCCCGCCGCCGGCCAGTTCAACCCTTACGTCAGCATCTTCAGCGTGCCGAAGAGAGGTGGCGATGTTATCTATCACCACCTGGCCTACTCTGGTCGTCTGCCTCAGGTAGGTGATTTCGAGGCTGACCTTGAGATTAGCATCGTCTAGGTCCTCTTCCAGCTCGAGCCTGTTAAACCAATCTGCGCCCATCGCAGCTTTGATTACATCACCTGCGAAGCCTGTTGGGAAAAACCTTACCCTCCGGGCATTGACTTCCGTCTCTTCTTGCGGCTGCCGTGGCGTCGCTGGGCGGTGGCCTTCCGGGACATCCTGAGCCGTGACAATAGGGGCGCCAATCTGGATTTTCTTTACAGGGGCCCTGGCAATGCGCTCATACGTTTCCTGTGACGGCTGATCTTGCAGGATGATCGCTGTTCCAATCTCCACGCCGCCAAAGCTGCCTATAAGCCAGCCAAGGTGCGCCTCGAGCTCGCGGGCACGCAACTGGCTAGACTGAAGGACGACAATGTGGTTTTCAAAAACGCCGAAATAGAGAAATGAGTCGACGAATTCGCGGCGATGCCGCTCTCTGTCGACAGGGCCTTCGATATTGTTCAAGGCCTCATTTGTTAGCGCATCCAGCGCATACGAGTCCGCGTCATCGTTCAGAGTAATATAAGCTTGGCTTCGACCAGGCTCGAAGTAGATCATCTGGCAAAAAAGCATGCCGCTGTAGTCGCGCTTATGATTGACCACTCGAAAACTAGCAGTATCTGCGTTAACGATTTCCTTTCGATGCCCCACTCTGTGGGCCGGGCTTTCGTCTGCGAAGACCCGCGTAAGAATCTCTTGGAGATTACCGCCCCCAGTGATCACCGCGCGCTTGTAATGGATGGTTTTTGTTACGGTCTCCGCCATTCCCCTCTCCCCGGTAAAGCAGAAATTACAGCTTCTATGGTTGTGCTGCCTGGTGAAATCTAGCTTTTTATGTAATTGCCGTTCCGCTCAATCCTTCCAGCCTTCACCTCGTCCCCATAAGTCGACAGCCGATCCTCCCCAGCCTGCATCACCTGGCAGATCCTGATCACTGCCTGGGCGTCATGCTCGTTTCCGGCCTGGCTCAGTCGCTCGGCAATGCGCATCAGCTCGACCGCCGACCATTTCAAGTCAGATGCCAGGCCCTGGAGATCGCGGCGTAGCTCTTGGTTGGGCCTGGTTAGGGGCATGACTAGGCTTTCCTGGCGTTCCAGATGAGTAGCACTTTCGCGTGAATGGTCACGTCATCGATCCGCGCCGTCTGGTTCTCGTAGTGCTGGTTGTCGGAGATCAGACGATAGTGCTCTTCGTCTAGGCGCATCATCCGCTTTATGTACAGATCCTGATGCCAGGTCATTACGTAAATACCCTCGCCAATGAAGTCCTTCACACCCTTGTCGACGATGACCAAGTCCTTGTCGTTGATCGTTCCTTCCATGCTCTGACCCCATCCGGTGATCATCGCCAGAGATGCTGCAGAGGTGTAGGTAACACCTTTCTCGCGCAAGAGCTCCTCTCGCACAACCAGGTTGCGCACGGCCTCGTTGTATTCAGGCGGGAGCTGGCCGTCACCCATTGCAGCGCGAATGTCGTACTGAGGGATCAGGATCTCTTCATTCGTTGGACGAAGGCTGGCCAGATTCGCAGGAAGGTAGTCGGTCGGCTGACACTCTGGCTCTTCGGCCGCTGCGACTATCCGATCTCGCGCCTCGCTGGAAAACCCCTTCACCTTGGCGAGAGAGAGCTTCAACTGTTCGATAGCTGACAGCCCAGCGTTGGGTGAAGTGCTTTTTTCAAGCGCAGCAGGGTTGACCAGACTGCCGGAAGGCAGACCAATCTTCTCTTCCAAATTCGCCGCAGCTTTTTCACCGAGGTTTCTGTGCCCATTGAGGATCTGCGACAGATACGAGGCATCAAGCCCGTGCTGATTGGCGAAGTCTTTCTGAGATGCCCCGGCCATCACGGCTTTCAGGGCATTCACTCTCTGTTGGTTTATATCCATTTGCCAATAATCGCGCCCTGTTAGCAATCAGTAAATTACAGTCTGCTATTGCTTGCGGTATTAGCAGTTGCTAATCTGGCAGCAATAGGAGGCGCATTATGACCCTGCACGACTACATCAAGCCGTTCGACAAGCAAGAGCTGGACAGTTTCGCTGCCAGGTGCGGAACCACAGCGGGCCAGTTGAAGCAGGTTGCATATGGCTATCGACGCCCAGGTGCAGCACTGGCCATCAGCATCGAGCGCGAATCCTCGCGCGCGGTTACCTGCGAAGAAATGCGCCCGGATATCGACTGGGCATATCTGCGTAGCACCGACCCCACTAAATCCGCCGCTTAACCCATTTCAATCGCAAGGAGCAGTACCCGTATGGCGCGCGACGAGCGCGGCCGTTGCACAGCCATGACAGGGTCAACTGAGTCAATTATCCACCCACTGGCACACCGCCAGTAGATGACCAAAACACCTGTGAATTTAACCAGTAGAGGGAATGCCGAATGAAGCCTTGCACGATGCTGGCGCTTGCTGGCCGCAAGTCAGCGCTGTCGACCGAGCTTTTCCTCCAGGCCGAGGATGGCCTGGAAGAAGCATTCATCGAGCTGTGGGGGCAGGGGACGTTGATTGGTTACGCAAGGCTTGCTCGCGTTCGTAGCGCCGATGAGTTCAGGGCTGGCCACCCAGTAGCAACGTTTGAATTAGCGGAACTGCTTTCGGCACGTTCTCCATGCCCAGGTCCACTAGTTTCGTTATCAGCTGTTTTGTGGTGTCGCCGGGAGCTTCTCGAAGGGCCTTCAGGATCCCGCTTTTCTTATCCGGAGGAAGGTCAGACGCCTGGACCTTCGCCTCAATCAGCTGGCGGAGCGTCTCCTCGTGAAGCTTGATGGTCACCGTCCCGAGTATTGCCCCAAGGCCCCCGTCGTCCGCCAAGAAGTCCATCCCCTTGGCCGTGCACCGAAGCTTGTCGGTGTTGATCAGGACTGGACCATTGATGGGCAGAGAGACCCCCTGGTCGATGAGCCCGTGCTCCATCAAGTAGTAAAGGTTGGAGTCCAGAGCTTCCTCGCCACAGGTCTCGACGAGGTCATCGTAGTCCTCTTCCGAAAGGCTGTGAGGATATTTGCTCGCCATGAGCGTCAACACGCGGCGCTGCAACTCTCTATCAAGCTTCATGCATGAGGTCTCCATGACCATGGGGGCTGCGATCAACTCAGGAATGTCGCGAGTTTCTGAAAGTTTCAACCCGTCCAAATAGCGGGCATAAAAAAACCGCCTGGCAGGGCGGTCTCTTCAACATCATAACGGGGTCGATTATGCACATAGCAATCGATGTAAGCAATACCAGTCCTATCGCGTCAGGTTTCGATTTATCCGTGAATCTGTCGCGTCAGTGTGCGGGCTATCAAGTCCGGGCAGTGGTATAGCCATGCAGTTCACCATTCACATTAATCAGTCGCTTGCCGTGGAGTGGGGCTTGAATGCTCAGCAAGCACTGCTCTTTGCGTTCGTCTACGAGTGCCCAAGCTGGGCCAAGCCGGTCAAGACGGATGCCGGGATTTACTTTGCGCTGAGCAAGGCCAAAATCGTCGAAGAGCTGCCTCTGCTGACCGATAAACCTGATACCGCATACCGCCTTCTCAGGGCCCTCAATGCAGCGGGCCTGATCGAGTTGTCCAGTACTTCCAGCATCACGCTGGTGCGACTGACAGAGAAGGGTAAAGCGTGGAACCGCAAGCTCGATGGGTCGGAAAAATATCCGAACTCTCAGCCCTTTAATGGTCGGAAAAAAATCCGATCAACCTCGGAAAAATCTCCGAGCAAGGTCGGAAAAAAATCCGATTCAGGGTCGGAAAAATCTCCGACAAATCAAGGTACCAGTAATCAGGATACCAATCAGCAGCAGCCGCGCGATTTGGCCGAGGTGATCGAGCAGCAGGATCGCAAGGCCATTGAGCCGCAGGAAGACCGCCAGCGCTTCGCCATGTTCGCCGAGTGGAATCCACCCACCAACCTGGTTACCGCCCAGCTGAAATTGGCCGGCCTGACCTTTGAGGCTCTGACGGAGGAAGCGCTCCAGAGCTTCCTGGGCTACTACATCGCCAAGCCGCAGGTGTTCGACAGCAACGGCGGCTGGTGCTTCCGCCTGGCCAAGTGGGTCAAGACCGAAAAAGCCAAGGGCGCAGCTGCGCACGAAGAGGCCGGTACCGACTGGACCAAGAAGGGGGTTCGAGTATGACAGCCACCAACGTCCGCCAGCTGTTGGCCGAACGCCGAACCGATCCGACCTATCAGCCTCCGGTAGAGCCGGGAGCGATGCCGATCGATCCGGCAACCCGACAGGTGATCGAAGACCTGTTTCTTCGGCTACGTGGAGCCTGCGGCGCCTGGCGCCAATCCTGGCCAACTCCTGCGGTGATGGACGCGGCCAAGCTGGAATGGCTCGGCGAGTTTATGCGCTCGGGCATCACCCGTCTGGAGCAGATCGATCACGGCATGCGCGTGCTGAGTGCCAACAAGTCGGCATTCATCCCGGCGCCTGGCGTGTTTGTGAGCTGGTGTTTCGCTCCCGAAGGCCTTGGCTTGCCCGGCGTCGAGAAGGCCTATGCCCAGGGTCTGCGCAACTGCCACCCGGCAATGCGCGCATCAGCGAAGTGGATGCATCCAGCTGTCTACCACGCGACTGCTGCGACTGGCTTCCACAGCCTGCCACTGATGTCGCGTGAGCTCGGGCTGGCCTGCTTCGAGAAGCACTATCTTGTGCAGTGCCGGAAGATCTGGCAAGGCGAGAGCCTTGGCCCGGTACCGGTTGCCGAGCTCGCTGCACCGGCCGCTCCGCGCTCGCTGGATGTTGGCCGCGCCGCGCTTGACGCGCTGCGCTCCGCCCGGGGAGGTCGGTCATGACTCATTCAATGTTGGCCGCGCCTGACCTCGCAGAGTACCGCTGGGCGCTCTATGCCTGCGGGCATCTGCTCGACCTCACCAATGAGCCACACCCGCCCGTGGGCCTGTATCGCGACGAGCAGTCGGCGAGGCTGCACGGCCTGCGCATGTGGCCCAGCACTTTTACCGTCATCGATCTGCACAAGGACGACCTCTCATGAGGACTGCTCGCCTGTTTCCCGCCAAGACCGCGCCCAGCAAGCCGCGCGCCAAACCCGTGGACCGTGAAGGCCAAGAACAGGCCGCACTGATGCGCGAACTGCAGCTGCGCTTTCCGGCCGCATTCAAGCTGATCTACCACGTACCGAACGGCGGGCACCGAGTGAAAGCGGTCGCCGCCAAGCTGAAGGCCCAGGGCGTGAAGGCTGGCATTCCTGACCTGGTGCTGCCGATGGCGCGGGGTGGGCACTTCGGGCTGTACATCGAGTTCAAGGCCATGCCGCCGTTCGATGCGCCGGTCTCGGCCAGCCAGGACGCTTGCATTCAGGCGCTGACCGATCAGGGTTACCTGGCCATCGTGTGTCGTGGCCGGATCGATGCCGTTGAGGCGATCAGGGCCTACCTGTTGCAGCCGCAGACCCGGGTGGCTGCATGAGCGCGACCCGGGAAGTGAAGTTCAGCGAGGCCGAGGTGCGCCGTCAGGCCGCCGACATGTCGGTACGCGACCTGCGCGACGCGCGCCACCCCGGCCTGCGCCTGCGCTTCTGGAGCAGTCGTGACCGTGGTACTTGGCACCTGGTGCGCGGCAAGCACTGGGCGCCTATTGCTCGCTGGCCCGACCTCAGCGTTGCAGCGGTGCTGGCCGAGCTGCCTACGCTGCGTCAGCGCCTGATGCGCGACCCGGCGACCGCGCCTATTGCCTCGGGCATTGCCACTGTAGGGCAACTGCTCGACTGGTACGGCGATCGCATGGCTCGTGATCGGTCACTATCAGCCAAGCGCAAGGCCAGTGCCCGCTCGGCCATCGCCCAGCACCTGAAGCCGCGGCTGGATGACCTGGCCGTAGTCGATGTGACTGCCGACAGCCTGGACAAGCAGCTGATGTGGCCGAGCCAGGCCGTGGTGTCGCTGTCATACCTGCGCCAGATGTTCGCGCTACTGCTGACCGCGTTCCGCCAGGCTCTGCAACTGGGCCTGATTGAACGAAACCCCATGGCCGGGATGCGCTTCAGCGACTTCACCAAGGCCAAGATCCTGCCCAAGGCAGCGCGCTTGCGTGGCGTGCAGTTGCCGGAGCTGATTCGGCAGTTGGACCCGGCCTTCGAGCAGGCTCCCGGCGACGCCATGCTGGCCCTGATGATGCTGGCCCACGGAAGCAGGATCGGTGAGACCCGGCTGGCGCGCTGGAGCGATGTGTCCCTGGCCGCTGCCGAGTGGTTCATCCCCGCAGCCAACGCGAAGACCCGCACCGAGCACCGCTTGCCACTGACGGCCCAGCTGAAGGCGCTGCTGAGCCGGTACCGGGCCATCCAGCAGGCCGAGGGGTATGAGGGCGCCTACCTGTTCCCGAATCGTCGCGGTCAGCCGCTGAGCGAGACCCAGGCCAGCGCCGTGTTCACCCGGTTGGGGCAGGGGCAGTGGACCAGTCACGACCTACGCAAGGTCTCCCGCACCACCTGGACCGACCTCGGTATCGACGGGCACATCGGCGAGATGCTGCTGAACCACTCGCTGGGCAAGATCGCAAGCACCTACATCCACACCCAGGCCATGCAACAGCGCCGGGCGGCCCTGGAGAAGTGGCACGGCTGGTTAGACAGCATCGGTTTTTCGGCCATTCACGGCCTTACCGAGGCCTTATTTGAAGTTTCACAGGGTCGCGCGCAGCCCACGGTTGGCGGGGCTCCAAGCGGTATTGACGAATTTGTTATTAGCGAGGATTCGAAATGATCAATCAGGACATGTTCAAGCCGAGCATCAGCCTCTGGCAGCACTACGTGACGATCCTGGCCGTTGGCGGGATGGGGTTCGCGATGTCGCTTGATTCAGGGTGGATAGCCTTGATCGTCGTGGTGACGTTCTTCGGTGGCGCTGCCGTTGAGGGGTACGTGGATGCCCGTGGAGCTGGACGCGGATGAGAAAGAGCCACGGCCCAGCCTTCAAGAAGGTCGTGATCGAGCTGGACAAGTGCCCTTTGTGTCGTGGGAGAGCGGTCACTCAGGGCATGTTTCACGATCTGCCATGCGACCGCTGCAACGCCTCGGGCTGGGTAGCGGCTGCAACTGGCCAGGCCCTGGCCCTGGATGAGCTGGTGACCCAGCTCGGCATGAGGCTGCAGGCAGCGACACGGCAGATCGAACAGTTGAAGAAGTCTCGGGCCACTGGGCCGGAGGCTCTGTATCAGGATGGCAACCGGCTGGGCGCCGGCGGCACAAACTACACGGGCGATTGAGGGGAAGGGCATGATCTATAGCAGCGTATCGGGGGCGGTAGTCGCGGCATTGGCGGCTGGCGAGAAGGGATCAGCAAAGGGGCAGGCGTGGCAGAAGCTGTACAAAGCGGCGGAGGAAGAGGGCGGATGCTTGGCGTCGCTTGCTGGCCAGTCGGGAGGCGTCGACCAGGCCCAGATCGACTTCTGGGTGTCTGCGCGACTGCACCACATGCTCAAGCCGCAGCACTGGGATGCATTGATGGCGAAGTACAGCACGAACAAGGCGAAGAAGGTCCAGGCCATCACCCTGGTGCGGCCGCGCATTGCCAGCCCGGCCTCGCAGCTTTTCATCTACAAGGCGGTCACGGCCTGGGCAATCCCGAAGCTCAAGGGCGCTCGTCGTAAGCCGCCGCGTTCCGTGTCGGTTGAGATTCCTTTGGATGCCTCGGCCTGGCGTCGTGACGCTACCGTGAATGCTGCCGTTGCTGCTGGCCAAGCGGAAAAGAAACGCATCGAGGCGTTACAAGAGGGCGTGATCATCCTGCCGGACAGCTTCTACGACATGAACACCTGGGACCTCGATGCTACTCCGGAGTCGACGCGCCGCCGCTGGAGGGCTGAAATCAACGAGAAACTCGACGGCCTGGTGGATGACGCACTGGCTGATGTGAAAGTGATTCTGGAGGCTGAAGGGTTGCTGATGAAAGAGGCCGCGTGATTGCCTGTTGACATCAGTGAGCGACTGAGCGAAATTATCCCCATCCTGTCATTCCTGCGCGTTGCTGAGGAGTGGCACAAAAGCCCGGCCATTGTGCTGGGCTTTTTCGTTTCTGCAGATGACACGCCCAGGCAGCTGGGCTAAGTCGGTAGTGGCATCGATCAAAGCCGTGCGCTCCCTGATCGGTTACGCGATGAGAGGCTGGGGTACGCGACCCAGCGATCCAGCCCGTCAAGCCGGGTAAGCACCGGCCCTCTGCACCCTTGAAATCAAGCCCCGAGTTGCCCACACATTTCACTGAGCGCAGAATGCAGCTTTGAGTGAAGGAGCGTTCAGCATGGTGTTGCGTGGCATGGCGCAGATGCATTTCGATGACTTGGCTGAGAGGTTCCAAGATCTGGTTCGCACTTTCGGTGGCTCTGAACCGGTAGAGTTCGTATGGGTTGTGTTCTACCAAGGTCGGGTGTTTGGCGCTTATCCGCTCGCAGAGCAGGCCCTTGTGAAGATCACCGAAATTGAGCACTGCATCAGCGTTGATGAAGTTCCCGCCCCGCAGGCGTGAAACCCTATCTGCACTGAGCTTTTACGGTTTACCAGTGACGCGCGCCCCCAGCTGACGTGGCGGTTGAAGCGATTGCGTGGCAGTATTGACACCCGAACTGCACATGCCCGTGGCAACACGGGTCGGCAAGGTAGTTCGGGATACCCGGTCGAAAGGCCGGGTTTTTTTTATTGAAGCCTCGGCATTTGCCGGGGCTTTTTCGTATCTGGAGGCTGTATGGAAAAGCTACAACTCGCCGTAGAGGTTGAGGGCGCCGCTGACTTCCTGCGCCCTCTGGCTGAAGCGCTCAAGTCACTTGAAAAGTTTCCCGAGCTGCCGTTGCAAGTCTTTCGTGACCTTGTCGCCCACAGCCTTCATGAGCTTTCCGTAAGTCTCGACAGCGCCGCACTTGCCGCAGGTGACCTTCGAGTTGTTGTTCGGCCTAGCCGGAACCTCGAACTTGTCACTGCCGCACTTGGCGCACTTGAGGGTTACCTTCATCGTTTTTCGCTCCGTGAAACGTCTTGTGTGGAAACTCGACGATAGCACGGGGCCATCTTTTCACGTATCCAAGGGCTCGCCAGTTCGACGGGTCATTTTGTTTCTGGAGCACCACCTATGGCCGAGCCAAGTACCGGCGCCCTCGCAGTGACCGGCGTACTTGCCAGCGTCGGCCTGGGTGCCCCGGCATAGCTAATCATCCCCCTCAATGCGTACATCCGAGATACCCAAATCTGCGACCGCAATGCGGAGATCATCATGTGATAAGCGGCACGGCGCGCGCGCCTCAGACAAGGGGTCAGCGGGGGCATGCAGACGGAGGAGAGCGGTCAGCACATTGTCTTCGTTCGGCGTGCTAGACCAATCGCATATCCAGAATCTGGTATGGCCTTTGAGGTTGTAGTCGATGCGGTATTTCATAGGTTGCCGGACCTCCGCCATTGGACGTCAGTTATGCCGAAGCGCTCAGCAGCAGGCCGAGAGACTTTTCTGATATCCGAAGCAGTGAACTTAGGGATGACTCCAACGCCGGCTTCGCAGGCAGCCCAGTGCCAGGCCTCAGCGTTATCCATCCTCTCGGCGCGGACGATGAATTCGCGAGCTTCTCCATGGAGGTGATAAGCGACCACATAGATGTTACTGACGGGCATTTACTAGTTCCTTCTAGCGAAGCCAGATCGGCCAACATTCCTTTTAACCCCTAGGGATTCCGGGGGCAAGCATCCGGCCGGTTTAACGCCGGAGCACAATTCTCACGTACGGAGCAAGCAAATGGACCCAACCGACCTCGGCCCAGGCACAGCTACCTGGCTGGGCGGAACGGGCACCGTATTGCTGGGTGGTTTCCTCTGGCTGCGCAAGTTCCTCTCCAAGGACGCTGCTGACCGCGCAATGGATAACGCCGACATCGGCACCGTGCGCCGGCTGAATGAACTCCTCGACTCCGAGCGCGAGGCCCGCAAGCTTGCCGAGGCCCGCGCCGACCAGTTCGCCAAAGAGCGCAATGACCTGGCCGCAACCGTCGGCCGCATGGAAGGGAAGATCGAAGCCCTGACCAGTCAGGTCGCCAGCCTCACAGAGCGGGTGACGCTGCAAAGCGACGAGATCGCCCGCCTGCGCATCAAGCTCGGAGGGACTACCTGATGGACAAGTGCGCAATCCAATTCATGGCTCGCCATTGGTGGCGCAGGGTCAAGGTGTGGTTCATCGCGATGCTGCTGGTCACCGGCGGGGTGTTCTTCGGCTTCCAGCTCGGGCAGTGGGCGCTGGCAGATTCCTACCGCCAGCAGGTCGCCGAGATCCGTGCCGCCTACGACGAGGCCACACTGCAGCGTGACCATCGCCTGGATGAGCTGACCCGGAAGACCAGTACGGCAGCCGAGAAGGCAACCAAGGCGGCGACTACCGCGACCAAGGCAGCCGACAAGGCTGATGAGGCCCTCAATCGGGTATCGCCGTAACCTCGCCGTTCTGACCATTCCTGCGAGCGCGGCACTCGGTCACGGCGAGCATGATCGCTGCAGTCAATCCCGGCATGAGGAAGGTGAATAGGATCGTGAGATCCCAGCTCATTGCCGCGCTGCATGGTAAAGCCCAGACAGTCGCCACAACGACAGAGGTGATAACCCGCCAGTCACGGGGATGTTTGGGTTTGCTCGACATAGCTGCCGCGTAGGCTCTCCAGCATCCCCATAGGCCTATTACGGATATGACGATTACCGCAATGGGCCAGGCGGGGTTGTCCATTACGAAAATCGCGACACTGAGGAAAAAGATTAGTCCCCAGATGAAAGTCAAAGTCACGGGGGCAATCCCTATGAGTGCAAGTAGCGTGATGGCGACGCGACGTTTTGTAAGCTTGGTCATCCTGATCCCTGCGGAGTAATTCCTTCGCGGATAGCATAAGTGCACCGCGCCACGAAATCGACATGCGCCATTTCGTGGCGCGAGCACGCTGATCATGCGTTCCGCCAGATTAGTGAAGCACTCGACCGAAGACCGGTTGAAGCTGATCCCTTTCGTGGATGACTCCGCGCGCTGCCTTGGTAATTACATCTTGCTGAAGCTGATTAACCTGCATGGTGAGGACACGAACGGCAGTTTGATAAACAACTGATCCGGACGCCACGGGATGCTCCTCCAGTAGGCCTTCAAGCTGCTCGGTTAACAAAACGCACCTGTCTATAAGCTCTTCGATTTCTTTCATCACGGTTTCTCCAGATCTTTCCGCTACGACCATCCGGGCGGAATGTCGTTCCGACGACCCCGCGGATGCGCCGATTTCATTGCGCGAGAGAGCTTATCGAACATGGCCAAGCAACCCTATACACCATGCAGGCTGTATGTCGACGGTGCCGACGGCATTGCAGTCAGTGATTTCTTAACCACTGCTGCCGGATCTGCCTATTTGGTGCAGACGCTGCGTGTGAGCCGCACCCGGCCAGAGCGAAAGTACATGGGCTGCTTGCGCTGGCCCATCGCCGAGATACCCGCCGATGCGCGATGCTACCAGCTGACCTGGTACAGGAGGTGAGCAATGGCCTGTAGCGGATGCGCCGCCCGGCGCGAACGAATCAACAAATGGACAAAGGTGGCATATGAACGAGCAAGAAGCCTTTTCGCGCCAAATCGAGAGTCTGAGCCCGAAGAAGGGCGACCTGCTGGTGATCAGCGTGCCGTTTCCTCTGACGGCGGAAGCGCGGGAGAAGTTGGCAGCGATCCTGAAGGGCACGTCCGATCGCCTGGACTGTGAGCTGCTTGTGCTTGAGGCGGGCGTTACTGCTCAACTGCAGCCCAGCGTTAGCGAGCTGCTGGCTGAGCAGAAGAAGCAGACCTCGCTGCTCGAGCAGATCGCCACCCAGAACCTGGCGCTGATCGAAGCGTTGGCCGATGACCAGGCGGCAGACGCTGACGCGACTCCGAGGACCTACCTGAGTGGCGCCCCATGCCGCTGAGGCCGCAGCGCCCCTGTCGCGCCCAGGGTTGCCGAGCACTGCACCGCAATGCCAATGGCTACTGTGAGGGCCATGCCGAGATTGCGGCCGAGCAGGCAAAGGCATGGGCAACACGCAAGGGCTCAGGCCGTGGCGGGCGTCCATGGCGGCGCCTTCGTGACCAGGTGATGAAGCGTGATCAGTACCTGTGCCGGTGCGACGAGTGCATCAGGCTTGCGAGGGTTCGAGAGGCTCATGAGGTTGACCATATTGTGGCCTTGGCCCACGGCGGAACGGACGACCCTGCCAACCTTCGGGCAATCAACTGCGACTGCCATAAGGCCAAGAGTCAGCGCGAGTCGAAATCGATCAAAAAATGATCGAGAAACGGGGCAGATGAGATGAAATCTCGTTCAGGGGAGGGGGTGGGTCCAAACTTCCAGCCTTTTCGCTCGGACACCGCACCCTCAGTCGTTTTTTTACACCCGCGAAATTAAAAATTCAGGAGTTGCGCGATGGGAGGCACCGCCACGGTCGCCGGCCGTGGTCGCAAACCCAAGCCGACGGCCAAGAAACAGCTTGCCGGTAACCCTGGCAAACGGGCGCTGAACCACGCCGAGCCCGAGTTCACCCGCATCACTAACGTCGATCCGCCGGAGTGGCTGACCGAACGCGCATCCATCGTCTGGCGGATGCTCGTGCCGGAACTGCTGCGCGAGAACGTGCTTGCGCTGACCGACCTGCACAATGTCGAAGCCTTCTGCACGGCCTACAGCAACTGGCGACTGGCTCAGGATTCTGTCGATCAGTTTGGCATCGTTGTCGAGTCGGCCCAGGGCAGCCCCATAAAAAACCCGGCTTTAACCGCCGCCAACGAAGCGATGCGGCAGATGGTCACCTTCGGTTCGATGCTGGGCCTGGACCCGGCAAGCCGCACGAGGATCATTGGCGGCAACAAGCAAAAATCCACCAACGAGTTTGCAGCCCTACTGAGTTCCTAATGGCCCGGACCAAGTACACCAGCGTCGACAAGTCGATGGCGTGGGCAAGGTCCGTCCTGAAAGGGAAGTTTCCCGCTTGCCGCTACATCCACCAGGCGATCGAGCGGCATTTCGAGGAGGTGGCAGCCAGTCGCACCAAGAGCTTTCCTTTCAAGTTCGACCCGGCCAAAGCCGAGAAGAAGTTGCGGCTGATGCAACTGCTGCCGCACACGAAGGGCGAATGGGCATTCAAGCGGCAACTGATTACGCTCGAACCCTGGCAACTGTTCGGCCTGGCCTGCACCTTCGGCTGGGTCCGGAAGAAGGGCGGATATCGCCGTTTCCGCGAGAGCTACTGGGAGGTGCCACGCAAGAACGGCAAGTCGGTGATTGCCGCGGGCGTTGGCATCAGCATGTTCACCGCCGACAACGAGTTTGGCGCCGAGGTCTACTCTGGCGCGACCACCGAGAAGCAGGCGTGGGAGGTGTTCCGCCCAGCCCGATTGATGGTCAGCCGCACGCCCATGCTAGTCGAGGCGGCAGGCATCGAGGTCAACGCTTCGAACCTGAATATCCCATCTAACGGCAGCCGCTTCGAGCCTTTGATCGGCAACCCGGGTGACGGCGCATCACCGTCCTGCGCGATCATTGACGAGTACCATGAACACGACAGTGCAGCGCAGTACGACACCATGCTTACCGGCATGGGCGCTCGCCGGCAGCCGCTGATGTTCATCATCACCACTGCCGGGGCCAATATCGAAGGACCGTGCTACGACAAGCGCCGCCAGGTCATCGAGATGCTCAACGGCACCGTCCCAGACGACGAGCTGTTCGGCTACATCTGGACGCTCGATGAGGGCGACGACTGGACCGACCCGAAGAACCTGGCCAAGGCCAACCCCTGCATGGGGATTTCGGTGTTTCAGGAGTACCTAGAGAGCCAGCTGGCGAGGGCGATCCGGTCGGCCCGCTTCACTAATACGTTCAAGACCAAGCACCTCAACCTGTGGGTTAGCGCCAAGTCCGGCTTCTTCAACATGGAGAGCTGGAAGGCCTGCGAGGATAAGACGCTCACCCTCGAGCAGTTCGAAGGGCAGGAGTGGATTGCCGGGTTCGATCTAGCGCGCAAGCTGGACATGAACTCAAGGGCCAGACTGTTCTGGCGAGAGATCGACGGGAAAATCCATTACTACAGCGTAGGGCCGGCGTTCTGGGTGCCGGAGGATACGGCCAACGATGTAGACAACAAGCGCATGACTGAGCGTTTTCAGGCTTGGGTAAATGCCGGCTACCTATTCACGACGCCGGGCGCCGAGGTGGACTATCGAGAGATTCTCGAGGACACCAAAGAGGCGAATCATCTGGCGCCGATCAGGGAGAGCCCGATTGACCCGCATGGCGCCACCGGCCTGAGCCACGACCTGGACGACGAAGGTTTTAGCCCGGTCACCATCACTCAGAACTACACCTGGATGTCCGACCCCATGAAAGAGCTGGAGGCGGCTATCGAGGCCGGCCGCTTCCATCACGACGGAAACCCCATCATGACCTGGTGCATCGGCAACGTGATTGGCAAGTACTTGCCCGGCAACGATGACGTGGTGCGCCCAATCAAGCAGGGCGATGACAACAAAATCGACGGCGCCGTAGCGCTAATCATGGCGATCAGCAGGGCCATGGCGCAGCCTCAATTGGGCAGCAGCGTCGACAACTTCATGGACGCCATTCGGAACCCAATCTACTGATGAACGCTGCGACGATTCTTTACCTGGTCACCGCGCTACTGGGCTTCTGCCTGCTGGTCGCAGGTGTGTTCATCCTGGCCGGTACTGGCTGGGCTTTTATTACTTCAGCGGCCAGCATGTTTTGTGTCGCCGCCTTTGTTCGCCGAGGGCTAGTCAGTGACTAACTCAATCGTTAGAGCGCTCGGTGCTGCCGTGAGACGGCCGTTGGCCAGTGCAGATTGGGCCGGCAAGAAAATCCGACTTTCCGATAGTGGTTTCTGGAGCAGCTTTCTTGGTGGGCAGTCCAGCAGCGGGAAAGCAGTAACAGTCGACAAGGCGATGCGCCTCTCTGCTGTATGGGCTTGCGTGCGCATCATCTCGACCTCTGTTGCCGGCTTGCCACTAAACGTTTACCGCCGGCTGCCGGACGGTGGACGGGAGAGCGCCAGGGACTTCCGGCTTTACGATGTCGTGCACACCAGTCCGAATGAAGACATGGCGGCCTTCCAGTTCTGGCAGTCGGTGGTGGCCTCGATGCTGCTGTGGGGCAACGCCTACTGTGAAGTTCACCGGGCCGCAGGCAAGGTGGTCGCGTTGGATTTTCTTCTTCCTTCGCGTGTTGATCTGGATACGGATGATGATGGGCGCCTGATCTATTACTTCAGGCCGCGTAAAGGGCCTCGTAGAGAAATCCCGAAGGAGAACATGCTGCATATACCAGCCTTCACACTCGATGGTCGAGTTGGTATGTCCGCCATTCGCTATGGCGCCGATGTGTTCGGCTCTGCCATGTCGGCGGATGACGCGGCTAACAGCACGTTCAAGAACGGCATGATGCCAACAGTTGGTTTCTCAGTGGACCGGACCCTGACGCCGGCCCAGCGCGAAGACTTTCGAGACTACGTTAAAACCATCACCGGGGCCCTGAACGCGGGGAAAAGCCCGGTTTTTGAGCAGGGCGTCAAGCCAGAGCAACTCGGTATCAACCCGGCTGACGCGCAGTTGCTGGAGTCTCGCGGACACAGCGTCGAGGAGATCTGTCGTTGGTTTGGTGTGCCGCCTTGGATGGTGATGAAGACCGATAAAGGCAGCAACTGGGGGACTGGGCTCGAACAACAGCAAATCGCTTTCCTCACCTACTGCATCATGTCTTACACGTCGCCCATTGAGCAGTGCGTGAACAAACACTGCCTGACGGCAGTTGATCGCATCTCCTACTACGCCGAGTTCTCGCTCGAGGCATTTCTACGCGCCGACAGCTCGGGTCGCGCCGCTTACCTCAGCACCATGGGCCAAAACGGCTACATGACCCGTAACGAGGGCAGGCGTAAGGAGAATTTGCCAAGCATGCCGGGAGGGGATGTCCTAACCGTGCAATCTAACCTGGTGCCGCTGGACCAGCTCGGCAAGCAGAACGATGGACAGGCTGCCCGAGCAGCTTTGATGAACTGGCTCAAAGAGTCTGAAAGTAACCCCGGGGAATAAGCCATGAAACACAAGATTCAATCTCGCGGCCTGCGCAGCGAGATGAGCCCGCGCGCGCTCGACAAGTGGAACCCTGCAATTCAGGCGGCAGTTGAAAACACCTCGGCGACCATCACTGTGTACGGTGTGATCGGCGAGGACTGGTATGGCGAGGGGGTCACGCTCCAGCGCATCGATGCCGCGCTTCGCGCTATCGGCGAGCGAGACGTCACCGTCTACATCAACTCGCCAGGCGGCGACATGTTCGAGGGTATCGCCATCTACAACCGCCTGCGAGAACACACCCACAAGGTCACCACAAAGGTGCTCGGTATGGCGGCCAGCGCGGCATCTGTGATCTATCTCGCGGGCAGTGAGCGGGAGGTGGCAAGCAGCGCATTCCTCATGATCCACAACTGCTGGACCTACCTTGCTGGTAACCGGCACTACCTGCGCGACGTGGCCGACGACATGCAAGAGTTCGATGCCGCGATGGCCGACCTCTACGCCGAGACCAGCGGCCAATCTGCGGAGGACATGGCCGAGCTTATGGATGATGAGACCTATATCCGTGGCAAGCGCGCTGTAGAGCTGGGCCTGGCTACCGGCCTGCTGTCCGCAGCCGAGATTGCCGAGCGCGATACCGAAGAGGCTAGCCAGGCCAATGCACTCAAGGCCATGGATGTCGCGCTGGCAAAAGCTGGAATGACTCGGTCTGAACGCCGTGAATTGTTCGCCAATTTCAAGTCCGGCACGCCTCGCGCTGCCGGCGGGAGTGCGCAGAACGCTGCTCCGACCGACAAGCAAAACGCTGTCGCGCCAGACCTCACCGCCTCACTGAGCGCGGCAAACAATCTACTCAATTCCCTGAAAGGATAATGACCATGGATTTTGAATCCCAAGTCAAGGAACTCAACGCCAGCCTGAAAGGCATCGGCGATCAGATCAAAAGCCAGGCCGAGACGGTCGACAAGCAGATCAAGGCCTCGGGCGAGATGAATGCCGAAACTCGCACCAAGGTCGATGAGCTGCTGACCAAACAGGGTGAGATCAGTGCGCGCCTGGGCGAAGCCGAGCAGAAGCTCGTCAACGCAAGCCGGGATCGTGGCCACCAGGAAGAGCCTCAGAAGTCTGTTGGGGCTCTGGTGATCGAAAGCGAAGAAATGAAGGACATGAACTCCTCCTTCCGTGGCTCTCGGCGCGTCTCGGTGCCGCGGGCAGCTATTACTACCGCCACCGGCGGCGACCTGGTAGCCCCTCAGCGCCTGGCAGGGGTTGTTGCTCCTCCTGCACGCCGACTGACTATCCGTGATCTTGTGGCGCCAGGCACCACGGAGTCGAACTCGATCGAGTACATCCGCGAGACCGGCTTCACCAACAACGCGCGTACGGTTGCGGAGAACACCGCCAAGCCTTACTCCGATCTCACCTTTGCTCTTGCGACGGCGAACGTCCGCACCATCGCCCACCTGTTCAAGGCGAGCCGCCAGATGCTCGATGACGCCAAGGCGTTGCAGAGCTATATCGACGGTCGCGCACGCTATGGCCTGACCATGGCGGAAGAAGCTCAGTTGCTCTATGGCAACGGTACCGGTGCGAACTTGCAGGGCCTCATGACGGTTGCTCAACTGTACGCCCCGCCCGCTGGTGTAGCGGTGGTGGGCGAACAACGTATTGACCGTCTCCGCCTGGCGCTGCTGCAGGCCGAGCTGGCCGAGTTCCCGTCCGACGGTATCGTCCTGAACCCCATCGACTGGGCAGCCATTGAGCTGACGAAGGACGGTGAGGGACGCTACATCATTGGCCAGCCGCAGGAAGGTACCAACGCAAAACTCTGGAACCGCCCAGTGGTGTCCACCCAAGCCATGACCCAGAACGACTTCCTCGTCGGCGCGTTCAAGCTCGGCGCGCAGATTTTCGACCGCATGGAAATCGAGGTGCTGATCTCGACCGAGAACGACAAGGACTTCGAGAACAACATGGCGACCATCCGAGCCGAGGAGCGCTTGGCTTTCGCCATCTATCGCGAAGAAGCCTTTGTTACCGGTCCGCTGGTCACGCCTTAACTCTTACGCAATGTGGCGTCAGCAATGGCGCCAAACTGGAGAACGCTCATGGCACGCAAAAAGACCACACCGGCTCCTGCCGAACCCACGAATGCGCCTGAGGTAGCCGCCGAGCCAAAGACTCAGGGGCAAACGGCCGTCACAGCTACCGAGGCCGACTCACACAAGCACACGAGCGAGGGGGTGCAGCCGGAAAGCCTTGTCACTGGCAACAACTCGCTCAGTGCCACCGCATCGATTGCTACGGAGCCAGGCGACGAAAATTCTGCCGGTGACGCTGGGCTACTGGATGCCCAGCCTGGTACCGGTTCTGTTGTCGCTGATATGCAGCCTTCGGTAAGCCCTAACTCCCTGGAGGTTCAGATCTACCCGGTTCGATCGTACATGGACGAGGGCGAACTGCGCCGCCGTGGCGGCACTCCCTATATGGCTCCTCGTCTCCACGCCGAGGATCTTGTGCGGCGGAAGCTGGCGTCACTTGAGCCGCTGAAGGAGTAACCCATGTCCGTGATCGCTATCGACCTGGCCATGCATCACCTGCTGGCCGAGCCGGAAGACCAGGTGCTGGTACAGGCCTATCTCGATGCGGCGGAGGAGGCGGCGATGCAGTTTCTGAATCGCCGCTTCTACCTGGACCAGGTGGCGCTCGACGCGGCCAAAGCAGCATTGCCGGCACACATGCAGGCAGCGCGCGAGGCCAACACTGAGGGGGTTGCTGCAGCCGAGGCCGAGCAGGACCACGTCGCCCGTTGTCGTCTGCTCGAGTACGCCCGCAAAGCCCTGGCCGACGCCTACGACCAGGCCGACGCCATCGCCTACGGCATGGTGATCAATGCCGCCATCCAGTCTGCTTGCCTGCTGAAGCTCGGGCACCTGTTCGCCAACCGCGAGGAGGTGGTCACCGGCACTATCGCCACTGAACTGCCGCTATCCTCCCAGCACCTGCTGATGCCTTACCGTATCCGGATGGGTGTGTAATGCGCGCCGGCCGGTTGCGGCACCGCATCGATATCCAGGAGCTGGTGCCGGTACGCAAGCCCAACGGTGAGTTCGGCGAGCCTGACTGGGTGACGCGCTGGCCCAAATGCCCGGCGAGTGTAGAGGACCTGTCTGCGCGGGACTTCATTGCTGCCAAAGCCGGCCAGGCAGAGGCAACCAGCCGGATGGTCATCCGGTACCGGCCCGGTGTACTGCCGACCATGCGCGTCATCTACCGCGAAGAGATCTACAGCATCGTCGGGCCGCCGCTCGCTGATCCTGACTCTGGCCTGGACTACCTGACCATTCTGACTTCGAAGGGGGTGAAGGATGGCTGAGACTGTCGAATTCAGCCTGATCGGGCTGGATAGCCTGCTGGGCAAGCTGGGGGCCGTCAGCTACGACGTGAAGCGCAAGGGCGGCAGGGCCGCACTGCGCAAGGCTGCCCAGGTCATCATGGCCAAGGCCAAGGAAGGCGCTGAGCGGATCGACGACAAGGAAACTGGCCGGGCAATCTCGGACAACATCGCGCTGCGCTGGAATGGCCGCTTGTTCCGATCTACCGGCGACCTCGGCTTTCGCATCGGCGTGCTGCACGGCGCCGTGCTCAAGAACGGCGGCGACCTGAGCCAGAACGCACCGACGCCGCACTGGCGCCTACTTGAGTTCGGCGCCGAGAACATGGCGGCAGTGCCGTTCATGCGCCCGGCGCTGGCCGACAGCATCAGCGAGGCGACCAACACTTTCATCACTGAATACGAGAAGTCCGTTGATCGTGCGATCAGGCGGGCACTCAGGAATGGGGTTTCTGCCTGATGCGTGCACCGATCTTCGATCTCTGCTCTACAGACACGGCTGTCGGCGCGCTGCTGGGCTCCGGCCTGGACACGCGGCTCTACTCGTTTGGCGAGGCGCCCGAGGGGGTCGTCAAGCCCTACGCGGTCTGGCAGGTGGTCACTGGTTCGCCAGAGAACTACTTGGCCGGTCGCCCAGACGTTGACGGCCTCACCCTGCAAGTCGACGTGTACGCGAAAACAGGGGATGTCGCCCGCCAGGTGCGTGATGCGATCCGCGACGCCATCGAGCTCCACGCCTATATCACCCGGTGGGGCGCCGAGTCGCGCGACCCTACGACCGAGAGCTGTCGGGCAGGCTTTGATGCTGCCTGGATTCTCAAGCGCTGACCTGCACCCGTAAAACCCCGCCCGCCTTGTGCGGGCTTTTTTATGCCCGACATTTGGAGAACGATATGTCGATCCTCACGCAAGGAACCCAGATCTACGCCCTGGTGCCGCCGGTGTCCGGTACCGGGCCCCGCACCGTCATGGAGGTGGAGTGCGCCACCAGCTTCGAACCCGGCGGCGCGCCGGCGGAGCAGATCGAGGACACCTGCCTGGTGGCCAAGGAGCGCAGCTACAAGAAAGGCCTGCGCACCCCTGGCCAGGCCTCGTTGGGCCTGAACGCCGACCCGAACAACCCGAGCCATATCCGCCTGCACCAGATGTCCGAAGCCGATGGCGACACCACGGTGCACTGGGCCGTGGGCTGGGCGGACGGTACTGCAGCCCCAACCGCCGTTTCGGCCGGTAGCCTGGCAGTGATCGCTGTGACCAATGCCGGCAGCGGCTACACCAGCGCGCCGACCGTCAGTATCAGCGGTGGTGGTGGTACCGGTGCGACCGCAACCGCCGTAGTTGATGACGGCGAGGTGGTGAGCATCAACATCACCAACCCAGGCAGCGGCTACACCAGCGCGCCGAACGTCACCTTCGCCGGCGGCACCGGGACCGGGGCAGCTGCAGCAGCAGAGATCAGCGAGGAATCCGACTTTGTTCTGCCGCCGTCGCGCACCTGGTTCACTTTCTCCGGCTACGTTGCCGACTTCCCGTTCAACTTCGCGCTGAACGCCGTGGTGGCGTCCACCGTCGCGATCCAGCGTTCGGGCGGCTCCGCCTGGATTCGTAAGGTGACCGCATGACCGAGCTGAGCATTGCAAACCTGAAGAAGGCCAAGGCCTTCACGGCCCGCCCGGTGGCCAAGGAGATCGAGTGGGCCGGCAGCAGGTTCACTTGCTACGTGCGCCCGCTGTCCTACCAGACGGCCGTGGGCGACATTGCCGCGCACCGCGGCGCCGACCCGCTGGCCTGCCGCATCGCTTCCAGCATCTGCGATGCCGAGGGCAAACCGGTGTTCACCGTGAACGACATCACCGGCGAGGACGATCCGGAGAAGGGCGCTCTTGACCCCGACCTGACCAACCTGCTGCTGATCGCCATCGGTGAAGTGCAGAACGGCGCCGCCATGGGAAAGAAGAAGCGCTAGAGCCGATCGACGAACTATGGTGCGAGCTGGTGATGAACGGGATAGGCGGCCGCACCATTGCCGAGGCGCAGGAGAACATGACCTATCCCGAGTTCTTGGTCTGGGTGAGGTTCCGCCTGAAGCGCGGGTCGCTCCACCCCGGCATGCGCCTCGAGGCCACGCTGGCCCAGTTCCAGGCGATGTACTTCAACGCCAAGACCGGCAAGGACGCCCCTCGGCTGTATGCCCAGGACTTTGCTCCGCACATGGACCCACGGGTCGAGACGCTGGAGGAGGCGATGGACAACTGGGCCTGATTTGGGGCTTGTGTAGAGTAGTGGTAGATTCGCCCCTTTCAATAGGAGGGCGTATGAACAGGGTTGGTTTGGATTTGTGCGTGGCAGTCGCCAAGATAATGGCTGTACTGGTAACCATCGGAGCTTTCATATCCATCTATAACTTCGGCATGGTCGGCATTTCAGGTGTCAATGATTACCTGTCCGCGGGCAAGCAAGTTATCAACTGGCCTGTGATATTTGGATCGGTAGCTTCCGCTATTTATGCGGTCTTGTTCGCTGCAATGATGAGCGCGGCGAGACATGCCTGCTTCTTCGCTCACGATGCAAGCGTGGCTGCAAAAGAAAAGCCTTAAGCAGTTTACGCAACTCGATGGCCCGCCTCGTGCGGGCTTTTTTTTGCCTGGAGAAATGTATGGCAGGGTCCCTTGGCACGCTGACCTTAGACCTGATCGCAAGGATTGGTGGATTTACCGGGCCCATGGATAAGGCATCGAGGGCCGCCAAAACTTCTTCCAAAGAGATGACCGACGCTGCAAACCAAGCGAAGCTCGCCTGGAGCGCGCTGGGCGAGGTTGCGGCAGGCGTTGTCGCCGGGCTGTCGGTTGCAAGCATCTTCGGGCGCTTCGTCTCGGAAACAAGAAACGCTGAGCGGGAGCAGGCGCAGCTCGGCGCTGTACTTCGTTCGACTGGCGAGTCGGCGGGGTTCAACCGCGACCAGCTCAATGGCATGGCCGCCGCTATGGAGCGGGCGACCACGTTTTCTGGCGGCGACATCAATGAGGCCCAAACAACCCTGCTGGCCTTCACCGGCGTGGTAGGAAACCAGTTCAACCGCGCACTGCAATCCGCCGCGGATATGGCGACCCGAACTGGGGTAACAGTTAAAGACGCCGCCGAGACAATCGGCCGCGCGCTGGACGTTCCATCCAAGGGCCTCACCTCTCTCAGCAAACAGGGATTTCGCTTCACCGACGAGCAGAAAAAAATGGCTCTGGCGATGGAGTCGACAGGGAATGTGGCCGGTGCCCAAGGAATCATCCTGGATGCGCTGGAGGAGTCGTACTCAGGGGCTGCTGCAGCAGCGAGGAACACTTTCGGCGGGGCCCTCGACGCCTTGCAGCACACGATCTTTGGGCTTCTCACCGGTGAAGGCAGCCTGGATGCAGCCAAGGATGCCGTCAACGCCCTCAACAAGGTATTGGGCTCACCCGAGGCCAAGGCGGTTGTGGAGGCCACAGCAAAGGCCGCAGTAGTGCTGGCCGGCGTGCTATCTGTTCGATTGGCTGCGGCAGCCGCTACTGCGGCCGCCTCTTTTGTGAGGGTTCAATACGACACGGCCCGTTATCAGGCAACCCTTGCCACAATGGCTGGAGTGAGCAGGACGGCTGCAGCCGGGATTACTGCAATGAGCGTCACCGCCAGGGCAGCCTCCGCCTCAATGGCGCTTCTGGGCGGTCCTGCAGGGATACTGATTGCAGCCGGCACAGCACTGACCTATTTCGCAATGAAAACGGACGATGCTCGGCAATCGCTCATTGATGTCAGCAGACCTCTTGATGAGCTCTCCGAAAAGTTCAGGGCGCTGGGTCGCGATCAAAAGGCTGCGCAGCTCGCCGAGTACACTGCAGATTTCGAGCAGGCAACCAAAGACCAGGCGGATGCATACAGTACGCTGATGAAGCGGGTGAACCGCGACCTCGGCAGTTCCCTGTTTCCGCGCATCAAGAAGGAGTTCGATGAGGCGTATGCCGCTGGACAGCCGCTGTCGCTCGTTATCGATGACCTTTCTCGACGCTTCCGACTGAAGCCAGAAGCTCTGCAGGCCTGGGTCGCGCAGTCGGGCGTCGTGGCAGACGCGGGTGAGAAGGCATCATATGCGGCTACCTTGGTAAAGCGTCTCACCGATGAGTTCAATGCCAACAGCGCGGCAGCAGCAACCAACGCCGGTACAGTGCCTGAGCGGTCTGCGGTCTACACCGAGATGGCCAAGAAGATCGAGGAGCAGATCTTGCTGGCCGGCAAGCGCACGGAAGCCGACAAGCTCGAAGCTCGCGTCAAGGCGGGCCTGGTCGAGGGTCTGAAAGCCGGCGAGGGCGACCTGCTGGTGGCGGGCCAGCGGCGCGCCGACGTCGCAATCAAGGCCGCAGCAGCGACCCAGAAGGCCGAGGAGGACGCCAAGTCCAAATCCAAGGCCGCAGCCGACGCCCTGAGGAAGCGCGGCATCGACGCCGAGGAAGGCTACCGCCGGCAGATCGCCTTGATCGACGAGACCACCGGCAAGCAGGGCAAGGCTACCGAAGTGGCCAAGCTCGCGTTCGAGCTGGAGGCCGGTAAGCTGAAGGGCGTCAGCACCGAGCGCAAGAAGGTGCTGCAGGACTTGGCCGCCGAGCTCGACGCCAAGGTCAAGCTCCAGAAGCAGAACCAGGAAGACCTCAAGCTCGCGACCTACGCGGCGAACCTGAAGGACAGCAACACCATCGTTCGGCAGGGCTTTGAACTGGAAATTGCTGGCGCTGGCCAAGGGGAGAAGTTCCGCGGGCGCCTGCGTGAAAACCTCGCCATCGAGCAGGACTTCGCGAAGCAGCGCAGCGAGCTGTACAAGCAGTTCAAGGAGGCCGACCTGCTCGGCGACCCGGACGCTAAATCTCGCTACGACAAGGAGACCGCGCTGCTCGAGGAGGCACTGACCGAGCGCCTGGCCATCCAGCAGGACTACTACAGCCAGCTCGACGCCGCCGAATCCAACTGGGCGGATGGCGCCCGCGCAGCCTGGCAGGACTATTCCGACAATGCCAAGGACATGTCGTCGCAGATGTACAGCGTCACCAGCAATGCCCTGGGCAGCCTGGAAGACGAACTGGTCAACTTCGTGAAGACCGGCAAGTTCAACTTCAGCGCCTTTGCCGAGGGCATCGCGAACGACCTGCTGCACATGCTGGTGAAGATCGGCCTGCAGATGGCGGTCAACGCCGCTATCGGTGACACGGCCGCCGCCTCCTCGGCTGCGGTGGCAGCTGTCACCGGCACGTCGATGGCCGCGGCCTACGCGCCGGCGGCGGCCATGGCCTCGCTGGCATCGTTCGGCGCGAACGCCGCACCTGCATCCGCAGCGCTCACCAGCACCACCGCGCTGGCCAGCAGCCTGTCGCTGGTGGGCATGGCGCACGACGGCATCGATAGCGTCCCGCGCGAAGGCACCTGGCTGCTGCAGAAGGGCGAGCGAGTCACCACGGCCGGCACCAGTGCAAAGCTCGACCGAACCCTGAGCGATATCCAGGCCAACGGCGGCCAGGGCCAGTGGAGCGCTATGCCGCCGATCCAGCAGCACATATCGGTTCAGGGGTCTGCTGATGAGGCCACGCTTGCCCGGATCCAGGAGGCCGCCAAGCAGGGGGCCCAGGCCGGGTACCAGATGGTCCTGAAGGATTTCCGCAGCAACGGACCGGCGCGGCAGCAACTGCGCAAAGGCTGACCGACCACCAGGAGAAAAGTACATGGCAATCGCATGGCCGGATGGCCTGTGCCCGAATGAAATGACGTGGGGGGTCGTCTACAACAACCGTGCCTTCACGTCGTCGCTCTCCAACGCTCAGCAGATCGTTGGATACCCGGGGGCCTACTGGCAGTGCCAGTTGACGTTCTCGGCGCTCTCTCGCGATGAGGAGCGCCTTCTGACGGCCTTTATCGGGCGACTGCAAGGCATGTTCGGCACCTTCAACCTCCCGGCGTTCACCCGTACCCGCACCGACTTCATCGGCACGCCGGTCGTCGTCACCGCCACCGCCCAGGCCTCGTTCATGCGTCTGGGCGGCGTCACGGCGAACAAGCAGGTGTTCTCCATGGGGGACTACATCACGATCGCCGGCGAGATGTTCGAGGTCATCGATGACGCCGTTTCCGGCGCCAATGGTCAGGTGCTGGTGAACCTCAACAAGCGGATTCGCAAGACGATCGCGGCCGGCGCCGCGGTTGAATACAGGGCGCCCTACGCCGAAATGCGCAGGACCTCTGACACCCATGCACTGAGCGTGCGGCCGCTGGTGGCCAACGGCACGCTCGATTTCCGGGAGGCTTTCTGATGGCGGGCGCATTCCCTTTCAGCCAGCGGGTGGTGGACATCATCGCCCAAGGCAACTTCATGGCGGTGTACGCCTGCCAGCTGGACTTCCCTGATGGCATCGTCTTCGCCCACACCGGCACCGGCGACCTGGTGCTCGACGGCATCACCTATCAGGGTGTCGGCTCGTTTGGCGAAGTCGGCGAGGCGCAGGAGAGCAGCAGCTCGGGTTCGCCGATGAGCGTCGACCTCACCCTCAACGGCCTGGACACCACGATCATCACGGAGACCAGCCTGAAAGGCTGCCGTGGGCGCAACGCCAAGCTCATGTTCGTCGTGATCGACCAGGCCGGTGGGTATGCAGCGGACATTCTCTTCAGCGGCCGGATGGATGCGGCCCAGTTCTCATACGCCGGCAACGGCAGTGACGGCAACGCAATCAAGGTGCCGGTCGTCGACCGGATGGCCGAGTGGAGTCGCACCGGCACCGAGCGCTGGACCGACGAAAACCACCGGGCCCGGTACCAGGACGACCGCTTCTTCTTCGCCGTCGCGCAGATGGCGGACTGGCCCATCTATTGGGGCGCAAGCAAAGACGCACCCTCATTCAAGTACGAGTAGCCCATGCGCAATCGAGACTGGACAACACAACTTGCCAACACCATCAAGGCCGCCTCCGAGCGGCCTTTTTCATGGGGCGAATTTGACTGCTGCCTGTTTGCTGCCGACGTCGCGATTGCTGTTTGCGGGGTCGACCCGGCCGCCCAGTACCGCGGCAGATACCGCACCGAGACTGGCGCCAAGCGCTTGCTCAAGAAGCTCCACGGTTCGCTCGATGCTGCCTGGGATGCGTGCTTTCAGCGCATCGATCCCGCGTTCATCCAGCGCGGTGATGTGGCGATGTACGACGGCGAGAACGGCCGGGGCGTGGCGGTGTTTTGGGCAGGCGAGTTCTGGTCGGTGGCCGAGGATGGGGTGGGGCGCATTGCTTGCGACCCCCTTGCTGTCTGGAGGGTTGAATGAGCAAGGCAGTCAAGAAAGTCGCCCTCGTCGCGGCCGGTGCCGCGCTGGGCTTCGTTACCGGCGGCATTGGCTTTGCGCTGATCGGCGGCGCGGTGGGTCTGTTTGTTGGCTCTCAGCAGGGCGCTGCACTTAAGGCGGGCGGCACGAGCAGTGAGCCGTCCGCACAGACCGTTCGTTCGTCCAAGGCGCCCGCACGGTTCATTCTGGGCCGGGTCAGCACTGGTGGTGTGCTGGTATGGGCTCAGGAGCAGGCGGGAAGTCAGAGTAGCGGCGAATGGATTCACCTCGTCTACGTGTTGAGCGAAGGCGCCATTGATGCGCTGGAGGCTGTCTACTTGGGCGAGGAGGATATCTCCACCTACGGCGCGAACGCCTCTTACGAGCTGATAGTCAATCCGACCCAGGTCAATGCCTTTCTCAAGGATAACTGCCCGGACTGGAGAGACTCGCAGATCGGCCGAGGCCTGTCCTTTGTCCGCGTATCGCTGAAGCACGATCCCGAAAAATTCCCGTCCGGCATTCCTGATGCGCGCTTTGTCGTACGCGGGCGGAACGACCTGTACGACCCGCGCACCGGCATTGCGCGATACAGCGACAACACCGCGCTGCACCTGCTCTGGTACCTGCGTGAGCGCTGCAAGGTGCCGGATGACGAGATCATCTTCGAGACCTTCGCCAGCGCTGCAAACGTCTGCGACGAAGCGGTGGTCAACGCTGATGGCAGGCTGGGCACCCGCTACCGCACAGGCTGCGTGATCGGCGCGGACGAGCAGCGCACCCAGGTGATCCAGAAGCTGGAGGAGTCGTGTGCCGGCCAGCTGATCCGTGTGGGCGGCAAGTGGATGCTGCAGGCCGGGGCCTACTACGGCCCTGCAGACTTCGAGATTACCGAGGACATGGTCATCGGCACGGTCTCGGGTTCGACCGAGGTGACCAATGACGCTGCAATCAACATCGTCACGGGCACCTTCATCGATCCTTCGCAAGCTTGGGCCGAGACGGACTTCCCGGAGGTGCGTGTACAGCAGTGGGTGGTTGAGGATGGCGGAGAGGCGCCCGAATCGATCTCGCTGGGCTATGTGAGTGATGCCTACCAGGCCCAGCGCCTGGCGAACATCAAGCTTCGGCGCGCCCGCGCAGGCGGATCACTGCAGCTCCCGATGAACTTCACCGGCTATAACTGCCGGCCTGGACGGGTGGTTAGGGTGAACCTGCCTTCGCTGAACATCGTCGGCGAGTTCATCGTGACCGACTGGAACATGGCGCCGGACGATGGCTGCAATGTCACTGTCTCGCAGTATGAACCGGCGATTTTTGATGATGCCGTGGGCAAGCCCTACGATCCGATCGGCTTCATCAATCTGCCAACCGGGGGGCTTGGCTCACCTACCGGCCTGGCCTGGAGCACCCACGAAACCGCCGAGGTCTCACAGGGCGTGCTGAGCTGGCTGCCACCGTTTGGCATCGTCAATGGCTATGCCGTGACTGTCCGGCAGGGCGCTCGCGCCGTACAGGCGCACCAGGTGCCGGCGCCGGCGACCCAGCTGGCACTGGCCGGCCTACCGTCGGGCAGCTACACGATGAGTGTTGCGGCCCTGGGGCCGCTGACGCGCTCGGGTGAAGCCAGCATTACGGTCAACATCAACGGCCCAGCAGTGCCCGAGGCGTGCGCGGTTCAGGCGACGATCGACACGATCACGCTGTTCCCGAGCAACGTACAGCACGGCCTGAACGGTGGAGCCTACGAGTACTTCTTCAGCATGGACCCGCTGGCGACCGCTGAGCAGGCTGCGTACCTGGGGCAGGGGTTCAGCATGACCCACACGGCACTTGCTTTCTCAACCAACTACTTCTATTTCATCCGCGCTCGAAACGCGTATGGAGTGAGCGGGTTCCTCAAGGTCATCGCCTCAACCTCGACCGACATAACCACCATGCTGCAGGCTCTTACCGGCAAGGTCGGCGAGAGCCAGCTAGGCAAAGAAGTCGTCGACAAGATCGACGGCCTGCAGGACCAGATCGATGCGCTTGACGGGCTCAAGGCCTATGAACCCGAACTGGCCTACACCCAGGGCGAGATGGTTGTGGTCGATGGTCGGATCTACCAGGCTGCGCACGACGTACCAGCAGATCCAGAGGGCGGCAACGCGCCGCCCAACGTTGCCCTCTGGCTGGACGTGGGGCAGTCGATCGAGACGGCCAATGCCCTGGCGCAGCAGGTGCAGACGAACACGACGAAGATCACAGAAGTGGATGGCAAGGTCACGGCGACAGCAGAAAGCGTGCAGGCCCTGCGCGCCTCTGCTCGCGACGACGATGCCGAAGGCGATCTGGCCGGCGCACTGCACCAGTGGGACGCGACAGCAGCTTTCGGAGTGGAGGTGCGAGCAAGCGCGTCTCGCGACGAAGCGATCGTGCGCAAAACCGAAACGCTTGAGGCAACTCTGGCCGATACGGCGACGGCTGTGCAGACAGTCGCCCAGGCACAGGTCGACGCAGATGGCAGGGCGTCGACGATGTGGGCAGTGAAGATGCAGCTCAACTCGCAAGGAAAGTATGTCGTCGCCGGGATCGGGCTTGGCATCGAGAACGGACCAGCTGGACTGCAAAGCCAGTTCATCGTCAATGCCGACAGGTTCGCGGTCGTGAACGACATCAATGGGGCGCCCGTGTCTTTCTTCGCAATCCAGGGTGGACAGACGTTCATCGAAGCGGCGTTCATTCAGGATGGCACGATCACAAACGCAAAGATCGGGAGCTTCATTGCGTCGACAAACTATGTTGCTGGCGTGCAGGGGTGGCGCCTGAACAAAGACGGGACGTTTGAGATCAACGGCACTGTAGCTGGCCAGGGCAGAACGATGATTACGCACCGCTCGTACCGGGTATGGGATGCAAACGGTGTGAAGCGCGTGCAGCTCGGAGACTTAAGAGAATGACTTACGGTGTAAGAACGTGGGGCGCCGGCGGTGCCTTGGAAATGGATACGGATAGCTTCACTTACCAAGTCATTCACAATCAAACATATAAGCTCTCAGGCCGAAATGCTGTTGTGACAGTGAATATCGCATCGTTCGATCCACTAAAGTGTGTGGCCGTAATATTGCCAACATCAATAGCGACAGCGGATGTTGCTAGGGAGGCGATGCCATATCAGTTTGTTGCGCCGGGCGTTATACAGATATATTCAAAGCATCCGCGTGAGCCTGATACGAGTATCAACTCACAAATTGAATTTAGGCTTCTTGTCATGAGGTACGCGAATTGACCTTCGGCTTAATTGTATCCAATGATAAAGGCTATGTTCAAATTGACTCAGAAACCCCACGCCTGTGCGCCATTTATTCTGGTGCTTACTCGGCATCAGGAACTAACAATGTAACTATTGTTTTCCCGCAGCCGGTCGGTACAGTTGAGCCACCATGTGTGTTTATCCGGAACTCTCCAGACCAACCGAGTATTATATATTCAGGGCTCGGGATCACAGGCGCCCCGGGAAACTGGACAGGCTTCAACGTCTCGACGATGTACAACTATGACCGACCTCAGGGCAAGTGGTTTGTGGCTGTTTTCGCATCACAATCAACCGCTGACTGGGGGCTTAGAATGTGGGGCGAAAATAGCAACATCATTTACGATAGCGGCGCTGCAGCTGTGATATTTACGAAAGCCACTAATCAGTGGGCTTTCCAAGCCAACGTCCCATTTCCGTCATATGGTAGTGCGAACTACTACCGTGCTCAGCTAAGCGGCACATTGGCAGTGGATGAGTACTATATGATCAACCCTTTCTCCAGGGGGGTGCTTGCACCGCAGCAAACTCTATGGAGTCCATCTGGTGTGACATTTGATTACTCCAACAATACATTGCTGATGTATTCGTTTGGTTTCACTGCGGGCTGGATTGATCCTGGCGCGCCTGCTGCAGTTTTTGCTCGGCTGCCAGGAACTTGAAATGTTGCTCTTAAATTAACTACGACCCGACACGGCGGGTTTTATTGAATGGAGAATCGCATGGCCTGGTCCAGAGCAGGGACAGTTTCAGTAACAAAGGGCTCAACAACTGTCACCGGGGTGAATGCAGACTTCGCGGCAAACTCGCGCGTCGGTGACGCATTTATCGGGCCAGACGGGATTTTGCGGGAAGTAACGAACGTTGCCAGCGCGACAGTGCTTTCGATCTTCCCCGCGTACTCTGGTGCTACGGCCACAGGGGCGGCGTACGCGCTTGTTCCGGTACAGGGGTACGTGAAACAGCTCGCAGATCAAGCGCGCCAGATAATCCAGCAATGGGGCGGCACGCTAGCCGGGCTGGGCGCCGTATCAACAGAGGATGTTGTGCCGGTGGCAAAAGGTGGCACTGGCGCAAAGACCCCAGCTGAAGCCCGCACAGCGCTCGGGCTGAAATCAGCCGCGTCGTCGGACGTGGTCGGCACAGTGAGTGCCGTGGGCGGCGCGATCATAGAGCGAGGCAGCAATGCGAACGGCGACTACACGAAGTTTGCAGACGGAACGCTCGAAGGCTGGATCACGAGCTCAAACTCGCAGTCCATACCCAACAACTCGGGCATCGAAATCTCTGTGACATACCCGGCTACGTTTGTTGGCACACCGACGATCACTGGATCGGCGGGGCTGGCAACGAGCGGTACAACTGGGCTCGCGGCACGTGTCGCAGTTGGCTTCCCGTTCGCCGCCCCGGGGTTGAGCAGCGCCAGGGTACACATTTTCAACACTACGGGGATCACCATCGGCGGCTTTTCATACTTCATCAAAATCAAAGGCAGGTGGCGGTAATGATCATCAAGCTTTCCCCTGTACGCTCTGATCTGGGCTTAGTTGTGGCCAGGTCCGCCGACATACTGGAAGTGAATGGTGTGGAATTTGACTTCACGCGATTACCGGATGGCGCGACGCTCCCTGCCGAGGCTGTCGACTGCGAGTTCGTGATTGCGCCAGTCGAGCGGATCAGTGGCGGCTTGGTGCTGACACTCATGCTGCCGCACGGCGCGGATGCGAGTGAGCAATCGCGCTTCCCTGTCGACATCGTCAGCCCAGCAGATGGCCGGGTGCCACTGCCCACCGACCGCGACCCGCAGCCGGATGCGCCGGCGAGCTGGCCCGCAGGTGTCGGCGCAATCGACTGGAGTGAGATGGTCACGGCAGAGATGAAGCAAGAAGCCGCTGCTGCACAGCTTCTCGGTGCCGTGCAGGCTGATGCGGCGAGCCGCCGTGCCGCTGCCGATTCAGCGATTGCCCCGTTGCAGGATGCCGTCGACATCGACGATGCAACTGATGCAGAGGTCGCCTCGCTCAAGGCCTGGAAGAAGTACCGGGTCGCACTGAGCCGCTTGCCGGAGCAGCCTGGGTACCCCGCGGAAATCGACTGGCCCGCGCCCCCGGCCTGATTCCGGCCGAACACCAATACCCGCCTTGAGCGGGTTTTTTATTGCCTGGAGAAAACCCATGACCCAATCGCTCCCGCGCGGCGTGCGTAACAACAACCCCGGAAACATCGACTACAACCCACGAAACGCCTGGCAAGGCCAGCTCGGCCTGGAGCTGGGTGTTCCGAAGCCACGGTTTGCACGGTTCGACACCGCAGAGAACGGCATCCGCGCCCTGGGCAAGCTGCTGCTCAACTACCGAGGCAAGGACGGCACCCCTGGCGTCGGCAAGCCCGGCATCGATACGCCACTGGAGTTCATCAGCCGTTGGGCGCCCAGCAACGAGAACAATACCCAGGCCTACGCTGCAGCGATCGCCAAGCGCCTGGGTGTCGGAGTGCGCGATTCGATCAACATGGCCGACCCCAGGACCCTGCGCGAGACCGTGCTGGGCATCATCGTGCACGAGAACGGCGGCAACCCGTACTCGGCGTCGGTGATCGACGAGGGTGTGCGCAGGGCGCTGGCGTGAACGGCTGGGCCTGGCGCGCGACAGCCTTGCTGCTGTTGCTGGCGTCGTACTGGGGGGCCTATGAACATGGGCGCACGACGATGGACGCCGAGTGGCAGAGCAGGTGGGCTGCGCGCGATGCCGGGGACAAACAGGCTTGGGCCCTGGCCGAGGCCGCAGAGCGGACCAAGGAGCAGGCCCACCAACAACAAATGAACAAGGTGATTCTGGATGGACAGAAAATCATTGACCGTGCGGTGGCTGATGCTGCCACTGCTCGCGCTGATCTCAGCCTGCGGGACGCGGCCGATCGAACAGCCAGCCGTGCCGCAAGTCCGGCCGGCGGCCATTCCTGCACTGCCGCCGCAAGCGCGGCAGCTTCCCGTGTCGCCCTGGTGCTTGCCGACGTGCTCAAGCGCGCTGATGAAAGAGCGGGATATCTGGCGGCAGATGCTGATCAAAGCCGGGGAAGGGGGGTGACCTGCGAGCAGGCCTATGATGGTGTTTCAGGAGATTAGATTTTAGTCGGCAGAACGCCGGAGAAGGGTGAGCGCCGCGTACCAATTTTTGTACCAATCGATGCGGAGCGCTGCGTATTTCAGGGTGCCTCAAGTGGCTGACTGCCCCGTTTTCATTGGGGTTAAGCCACTTGAAGAACACGGGATAACTCAAATTAACTACTAGGAGTATGGTCGAGTCTGTGTCGATTGCCCCGTAAACATTGGGCGAACTATGAAATTTATTTAACCCTGGGCTTCGTTTGCAGCGGCTGGATCGGCGTGCCGAACCAGCCGAGCGGGACCTTAGCGGGACTTGAGGTAGCCGGCGGTGACGGCCTTGAGCAGCTCGTGGCCTGCCTCGGCCGCCTTGGCGGGCGTCTGTGGCAGCTTGTACTGGCCGCTGAGGATGATCGCCAGGGTCATCTGTTGCGCGGCGGCAAGGGGGTGTTGGGCTGGGTCGAGCGGGGCTGGAAATCCTTTTTCAGCGGTCATGCGAACTCCTGGGGTCAGGCTGTGAGGGTTTGCCAGCCTAGGCCTGAACGGCGATCAAGCCAATGCGGGCGGTTTCCCCGACAGCCTGCGCCCTGCCCGCAGGCAGGGCGCAGGGCCGGTGCTACCAGCGGGGCGGTCCGTAGTACACCGGTGGCGGGCCGTAGTAGCGCTCGCGGTAATACGGCGGCGGCACCGGTACGTAGCGCTCCACAACCGGATACGGCGGGTACGGCTGGTAGTACACCGGCGGCGGCGGGGCCTGGACATACACCGGCGGGGGACCGTAGTAGGCCGGCTGGCGCTCGACGTAGACGGTACGGTCGTGGTTGCCGGACACCACCGCACCCACCACGGCACCGACGACGGCCGCGCCAAGCACCGGGCCGGCACCGCCGTGCCAGCCGCCGCCACCACCGTGGGCGGCCGCTTGCCCGCAGACGGCCAGGGCGCCAACCAGCAGGGCGATTCTCGGGATGTGACGGTTCATGAAGACTCCTCGGTTTGCAGCCCCGGCGCTGGTGCTGTCGAGACACCCAAGACGTGGCGCGGGGATACCCATAAGACCGCAGCCCCCGGAAAAATGGCACGGGCGTTGAGTAAAGGTTGTGTAAGCCCCGATCAACGGTTCGGTGGGCAGTGAGTGCATACTGGTGCCCCAGCCGTTTTCAGGAGCCAATCGATGACCCCCAGCAAAGACACCGTTTTGTGCATGTCCCTGGCCGGGCGCCCGGGTACATTCGGCGTGCGCTTTCATAACCATCTGTACCAGCAGCTGGGGCTGGATTACTACTACAAGGCCATGACCACCACCGACCTGCCGGCCGCCGTGGCCGGCATTCGCGCGCTGGGTGTGCGTGGGTGCGGTGTGTCGATGCCGTTCAAGGAGGCCTGCATCGCGTTGCTCGATGAACTGGACCCCTCGGCGGCGGCCATCGATTCGGTGAACACGCTGGTCAACACCCAGGGGCATCTCAAGGGCTTCAACACCGACTACCTGGCGGTGCGTCAACTGATCCACCAGCATCGCCTGGACCCTGCATGGAGCGTGGCGCTGCGCGGCAGCGGCGGCATGGCCAAGGCGGTGGCGTGCGCGCTGCGCGATGCCGGTTTCAGCGACGGCACGATCGTTGCGCGCAATCGCGAGGCCGGCGAGCGGCTGGCCCGCACCTGTGGCTATCGCTGGCAGGCCGAGCCACACGGTGTGCGGGCCCGGTTGCTGGTGAACGTGACGCCGATCGGCATGGCGGGCGGGGCCGAGGCGCAGCAACTGGCCTTCGAGCACGAGCAGATCGAGGCGGCGCAGGCGGTGTTCGACGTGGTGGCGATGCCGGCGCAGACGCCCTTGATCGTGGCCGCCCAGGCTGCTGGCAAACCAGTGGTTAGCGGGCTGGAGGTGATTGCGCTGCAGGCGCTGGAGCAGTTCGTGCTGTATACCGGGGTGCGCCCCGATTCACGGCAGATCGCCGAAGCGGTGGCGTTTGCGCGGGGCGATTGAGCCCTGCAGGCAGGTTCGCGCCAGGCAGTGAGCGGGAGCGGCTGAACGTGCTCCCGCAAAGCATTGCTCGACCCTGTGCCGAGCTGGCTACTCCAGCTGCGCCAGGCGTTCTTCCAGCGCCGCGATACGCGCCTCCAGTGCCTCGATGCGCTCGGCCGACACGCCGCCGACAGGGCGTTCCGCGCCTTGCTGGCGTGCCGCCAGAATCGCTTCGATGTCGGCCGGGTCGCCGAAGGCATGGGTGTAGCGGTCTTCGCGCTGGCCGGGCTGGCGCGGCAGGTGCAGGGCAAAGCCCCGGGCTACCAGGCGCTCCAGCTGATGCAGCACCTGTTCGGCATCCTCGAATTCATGCATGCGGTTGCTGCGCGTCAGCAGCTCGCTGACCGTCTGCGGCCCGCGCAGGAACATCAGCCCCAGCAGTACCTGTTGCGCCGGCACCAGCTCCAGCGCCTTGTCGACGCGGTGCTCCCAGCGGTCGGCCCGGCTGCCCATCTGCAGGCGCGCCAGGCCCTGGCTTTCGAGGGCACGCAGGCTCTGGCCGACCTGGCCCTGGGTCAGGTTCATCACCGGCTCGCGGCTGGTCTTCTGGTTGCAGGCCAGCACCACGGCGTTGAGGGTGAGGGGGTAGGTTTCGGGGCTGGTGGCCTGCTTTTCGATCAAGGCGCCGAGGATACGGATTTGCGTGCTGTCGAGGCGTTGCTCGTCAACGGGGGTGTCCAACTCAGTGCTCATCGCGCGTTCCCTATGCTGTGGAAGGCAACTAGCCTAATCCTTGCAGAATAAAAGACAAGCCGCCGGGCGCCGCCAAGCGTGTCTATAATCGGCCACGCTCAATCCATCACCCAGCGAGACTGTCATGACCATTTCTCTGTACGCCGCCTCTGTTCCCGTTTTCAAGCAGATGCTCAATGCCCTGAGCGATGTGCTGGGCAAGGCCCAGGCGCACGCCGAGGCGAAGAATATCGACGCCAATGTCTTCCTGCAGGCGCGCCTGTACCCCGACATGTTCCCGCTGGTTCGCCAGGTGCAGATTGCGGTGGACTTCGCCAAGGGGGTTTCGGCCCGCCTGGCCGAGGTCGAACTGCCCAAGTACGACGACACTGAAACCACCTTTGCCGAGCTGCAGGCGCTGATCGCCAAGGTGTTGGCCTTTGTCGAGCAGATCGAGGCGAAGCAGATCGACGGCAAGGAAGGCATCGAGATCATCACCCGCCCGGGTACGCCGAAAGAAAAACGCTTCACCGGCCAGAGCTACCTGCTGACCTACGGCCTGCCGCAGTTCTTCTTCCACGTGACCACGGCCTACGCCATCCTGCGCCACAATGGCGTGGAAATCGGCAAGCGCGACTACATGGGCGCGTTCTGATTACCCAGGCATGAAAAAGCCCGGCAAGGTCGACGCCTTGTCGGGCTTTTTCATGCCTGCCAGGATCAGCTCGCCTGGCGTTCCTCGGCCTCGCACGCGGCGGCCGTGAACAGCACGTCGGTGGACGAATTGAGCGCCGTTTCGGCGGAGTCCTGCAGGATACCGATGATGAAGCCTACCGCCACCACCTGCATGGCCACCTCGCTGGGAATGCCGAACAGGCCGCACGCCAGCGGAATCAGCAGCAGCGAGCCGCCCGCCACACCCGAGGCGCCGCATGCGCACACGGCGGCGACCACGCTGAGCAGGATGGCCGTGGGCAGGTCGACGCTGATGCCCAGGGTATGCACCGCCGCCAGGGTCAGCACGGTGATGGTGATGGCCGCGCCGGCCATGTTGATGGTCGCACCCAGCGGGATCGACACCGAGTAGGTGTCTTCATGCAGCCCGAGCTTTTCGCTCAGGGCCAGGTTGACCGGAATGTTGGCGGCCGAGCTGCGGGTGAAGAACGCGGTGATGCCGCTTTCGCGCAGGCACAGCAGCGTCAGCGGGAATGGGTTGCGACGGATTTTCCAGTACACGATCAGCGGGTTCATCACCAGCGCCACGAACAGCATGCAGCCGATCAGCACCACCAGCAGGTGCAGGTAGCCCAGCAGGGCCCCCAGGCCGGATTCGGCCAGGGTCGCAGCCACCAGGCCGAAGATCCCCAGAGGCGCGAAACGGATGACCATGCGCACGATCAGCGTTACGCCCTTGGACAGGTCGTCGACCACGGTGCGGGTGGTTTCACCGGCATGTCGGATAGCCACGCCCAGGGCGATCGCCCAGGCCAGGATACCGATGAAGTTGGCCTCCATCAGCGCGGTCACCGGGTTGGCCACCACGCTCAGCAGCAGGCCTTGCAGCACTTCGCTGATGCCACCAGGCGGGCTCATCGCCACATCATGAGTGGCCAGCACCAGCTGGGAGGGGAACAGCATGCTGGCGACCACCGCCACTACCGCTGCGGAAAAGGTGCCGAAAAGATAGAGCACCAGAATAGGGCGGATATGGGTTTCCTGGCCGTGCCTGTGGTTGGCGATGGAAGCCATCACCAGGATGAACACCAGAATGGGTGCCACCGCCTTGAGTGCACTGACAAATACCTTGCCGATAAATGCCAGGTTCAGCGCGGCGGCTGGCCAGAGCAGCGCCACGGCAATGCCGGCCACCAGGCCGATCACGATCTGCAGTACCAGACTGGTACGGTTCAACAGGTTCAGAAGTGGGGTCATGACAGGTGTTTCTCGTTCTTGTGCAAGGTCCGGGAGGCCCGGATAGCGTAGCAAAGGCATGCCGCGGGCAAGCCCTGCGGCGAAAGGGGCGGGACTTTAGCACAGCACGCGGGCCCTGACCGCAGCACACTGCCTGGCGGTAGGTGGGGCGTGTTGTCGCGATGCGTCGGCGCGTCCTTCTATCGACGGTTCGGGCCGTGGAATGTTTAGGCCCGGGATGTGATGTCGGTGCCGTGTGTCTCTCAGGGCGCAGGCCAGTTGAACAGCTCGCGGCGGGCACCTTCGGTGATCGCGACGATGCCCGGGTGCTTGACCTTGCGCTCTACCGAAATGGCATAGAACGACTCGGTGACGGCATCGGTCTGGCCGATCAACTCCACCCCGTACTGGCGGCAGACCTCGTCGGCGATCACGCTGGGGGCGATGAAGATGCCGCTGCCCGACTGCCCGAATGCCTGCATCAGCGCACTGTCATCGAATTCGCCGACGATGCGCGGCTGCAACTGTTGCTCGGCGAACCAGCGCAGCAGCCGGCTGCGCACCACCGTCTCCTGGCCGGGAATGAGCATCGGTGCATGCTGCAGGCCGACAGGAAAGGGCGCCGGATGCAGGGCAGCCAGTGCCGGGGTGGCGAAGAAACTGATGCCGCACTCCCCGAGCTTCTGGCTGTAGCCCTTGATGTCCAGATGGCTGGGCATCGGGCTGTCGGAGATCACCATGTCCAGGCGCTGTACTGCCAAATCTGCCAGCAGGCGTTCGAGCTTGTCCTCGCGGCAGGTCAGGCGCAGCGGGTCGGGCAGCTCCATGGTCGGCGCCAGCAGCCGGTACACGATCGACTTGGGCACCACGTCGGCCACCCCCACGCGAAACAGAATCTGCTGCTCATCGGGCTGGGCGCGCAGCACTGCTTCCAGTTCGCCGCCAATCTGGAAAATCTGCTCGGCGTAGGACAGGGCCTGGCGCCCGGTCTCGGTCAGTTCGAGCTGGCGTCCCACACGGCGAAACAATTCGATACCGTAGCTATGCTCAAGCAGGCTGATCTGCCCGCTGATGGTCTGCGGGGTGAGATTGAGCTGCTCGCCGGCACGCACGATGCTGCCGGTCTTGGCCACGACCCAGAAGTAATGCAGTTGTCGGTAGTTGAGCATGTGCATCTCCGATTCGTAAAAACCGAAGTATAACTGCTGAAAATACGAATTTTCCGGATGTTTCAGTCTCTTTAGAATGCGTCGCTATCAAGGCAAGACCTTCAGAGAGGAACCCATGCTGTATTTCAAATCGATTGGCACACCCCTGGTGATGGCGCTGGCGCTGCTGGCCATGAGCGGTTGCGAGCAGGCGGAAAAATCTGCCCAGCAGATGCTCAACCAGGCTGCCCAGTCGGCCAAGGAAGCGATCGACAAGACCAACGATGCCGCCCAGCAGGCGCTCAGCGACGCGACCGGTTCGCCCCTGGCGAAAAAGCCCGATGAGGCCCAGGACAAACCCGAGCGCGACGACAGCGCCCGGGAAATCTGATTTTTTACCCACACTGATTCAGGATTGATTCATGGAATACCTGTTGGAACTTGCTGCAAGCCCGACCGCCTGGGTGGCCCTGGCTACCCTGGTGGCCATGGAGATCGTGCTGGGCATCGACAACCTGATCTTCATCTCGATTCTCACCAACAAGCTGCCTGAGCAGTTCCGCTCCAAGGCACGGCGCATCGGTATCAGCATGGCGCTGGTGATGCGCCTGGGCCTGCTCAGCACCGTGGCGTGGATCGTGCAGCTTACCGAGCCGGTGGTGGACGTGTTCGGCCATGCCTTCTCGTGGAAGGACATGATCCTGATCGCCGGTGGCCTGTTCCTGCTGTGGAAGGCGACGTCCGAGATTCACCACAGCGTCGACCCGCGTGCCAAGGAAGAGACCAAGGCGTCGTCTACCGTGACCCTGGGCTTTGCCGCGGCGATCGGGCAGATCCTGGTACTGGACATCGTGTTCTCGATCGACAGCATCATCACGGCCGTGGGCATGACCGAGCACTTGCCGATCATGATCATCGCGGTGATCAGTGCGGTGATCGTGATGCTGGTGGCCGCCGACCCGCTGGCCCGGTTCATCAACGACAACCCTACCGTGGTGATGCTGGCCCTGGGCTTCCTGATCATGATCGGCATGACCCTGATCGCCGAAGGCTTCGGTGCCCATGTGCCCAAGGGTTATGTGTATGCGGCGATGGCGTTCTCCACCGCGATCGAGGTGCTCAACATCATGTCGCGCCGGGCTCGCGAGCGGCGCGAGGCGCTGCAAGCGAAACCTGACTGACCGCTTCGCCAGCGACGTCGGCTCTGCAGGACGCACCTGCAGACGCCGGCGTTGTCGGCGAAGGTTGTTATGCAGTGTCGCGTCAGTGCGCGTTAGCGTGGCGGCGAGCGTGCCGCTGTGCCTCGGATGCAGCCCTGGTCGGCTGCGGATGGTGCAGATGGTGGCGGCGCGCGATGCGCAACACCCCCCAGAGCATGGCTGCGGCTACCACCAGCCACGTGCCTATCAACAGAAAGATTCCCATCGTCAGACTCATTGCGTGCCTCCTTCGACTGGGCAAGCTGCACTCGCCATTCGGACACAAGCTCAGTCTAGCCCATCGTCTGTGACAGACGGTTGACCAGTGGTCCAGCGCCTTGGTTCAGTTCGCTCTAAGCGTGCCGCGGGCTATACCGCAGGCCTGCGCCAGCCTATGATCGCAAGCCAGGGCCGGGCGTCGTCTGCCCGGCATCAGCACAAGCGAGTGTCCATGTTGCCCACCGCCCCCAAACGTCGCGTGTCCCACCGTCTGCTGCTGGCTTGCCTGCTGGCCGCCAGCCTGGCCGGTTGCGCCAGCCAGCCTTCATCCCAGCTCAACAGCCTGCCCCAGCGCGTGGAACTGGGCGCGGTGCCGTTCTACCGTGGTAACGCCAACCAGAGCGCGCCGATGGCGCTGGCCGCGATCCTCTCGCAGCAGGGGGTGCGCATCACCCCCGGCCTGCTCGAAGGGCCCTTGCAACTGCCACAAGGTGTCGACAGGCTGCAGGTCTCGGTAGCGACCGTGGCACGCCAGTACGGCATGGTGGTGTACACGCTCGACGGCACCCTGCCGGCGTTGCTGACCCAGGTGGCTGCGGGCAATCCGGTGCTGTTGCGCTATCAGGAAGGTTCGGCGTTCTGGAGCGAGCCGCGCTATGCCCTGCTGGTGGGCTATGACCGCTACAAGTCGCGGGTGCTGCTGCGTGCGGGCAACAATCGGCGGTTGCTGATGGACTTCGACGATTTCGCCGCAGCCTGGAAGAAGGAGGGGAGCTGGGCGGTGCTGGTGCAGCCGCCCGGCCAACTGCCGGCCCAGGTGGACCGCCAGCGCTGGCTCAAGGCCGCCAATGAACTGGCCCAGGCAGGCCAGGAGCAGGCGGCCCGCCAGGCCGTCAATGCCGTGGGGCAGTGACGGCCCGGGGTTGCCGGCTTACACGCCCAGGCGGTCGCGCAGGCTGTAGTACCACGCGCCCAGGGCACTGAACGGTACGCGCAGCATCTGGCCACCCGGGAACGGGTAGTGCGGCAGTTCGGCGAAGGCGTCGAAACGCTCGGCCTGGCCGCGCAGGGCCTCGGCCAGCACCTTGCCGGCCAGGTGGGTGTAGGTGACGCCGTGGCCGCTGCAGCCCTGGGAGTAGTAGATGTTGTCGCCCAGGCGACCTACCTGCGGCAGGCGCGACAGGGTCAGCAGGAAGTTGCCGGTCCAGGCGTAGTCGATCTTCACGTCCTTGAGCTGCGGGAAGGCCTTGAGCATTTTCGGGCGGATGATCGCCTCGATGTTGGCCGGGTCACGCGCGCCGTATACCACGCCACCGCCGAAGATCAGGCGGTTGTCGCCGGTCAGGCGGTAGTAGTCGAGCAGGTAGTTGCAGTCTTCCACGCAGTAGTCCTGCGGCAGCAGGGTACGTGCCAGCTCTTCGCTCAGCGGCTCGGTGGTGATCACCTGAGTACCGCATGGCATCGACTTGGCGGCCAGCTCCGGTACCAGGTTGCCCAGGTAGGCGTTGCCCGCCACGATGATGAACTTGGCGCGCACCTTGCCCTGCGGGGTATGCACGACCGGGTTGGCACCGCGCTCGATGCGGATGGCCGGGGACTGTTCGTAAATCTTGCCACCCAGCGATTCCACTGCGGCGGCTTCGCCCAGGGCCAGGTTGAGCGGGTGGATATGGCCGCCGCTCATGTCTAGCATGCCGCCGATGTAGCTGTCGCAGGCGACCACTTCACGGATGCGGCGCTGGTCCATCAGTTCCAGCTGGGTGTGGCCGTAGCGTTCCCACAGGCGTTGCTGGGATTCCAGGTGGCCCATCTGCTTTTTGGTCAGGGCGGCGAACACGCCACCGTCCTTCAGGTCGCACTGGATGTTGTACTTGGCCACGCGCTCGCGGATGATGCGCCCGCCCTCGAAGGCCATCTGGCCGAGCAGCTGTGCCTGTTTGGGGCCGACGGTACGTTCGATCACGTCGATGTCGCGGCTGTAGCTGTTGACGATCTGACCGCCGTTGCGGCCAGAGGCACCGAAGCCGACCTTGGCGGCTTCAAGCACGGTGACGCTGAAACCGTTCTCGAGCAGGAACAGGGCACTGGACAGGCCGGTGTAACCCGCACCGATCACGCAGACGTCGGTCTGTACTTCTTCCTGCAGGCTCGGGCGCTGCGGGACGGGGTTGGCCGATGCGGCGTAATACGACTGGGGGTAGGGGGTGTTGGCCATGTGCGGGCACCTCAGGGTTTGTAGTTGTATGTTCTATATTTTTTACGATTGTGCAGATCGTATCAACAATAATAAACACCCGCCAGCCAGACGGTAAAAATCGCGCAAACCCGGGCTGGGGTAAAAAATATTAGTATTCAGTGGCTTAGCGTGAAAAAAAGTATTGACACGCTGCGTCGATTGCGTAGAATGCCGCCTCACAGCAGGCACATAGCTCAGTTGGTTAGAGCACCACCTTGACATGGTGGGGGTCGTTGGTTCGAATCCAATTGTGCCTACCAAACATCACCGCCCCTGCTGGCGGTACACGAAAAAGGCGATCCGAGAGGGTCGCCTTTTTCGTTTGGGCCGTTTTCATGGGCGCGGCAAAGCTGCTGATTTTTTTGTACATTTCGCTTTACGAGGGGGCTTGAACCTGAGTAGAATGCGCTCCGCAGCAGGCACATAGCTCAGTTGGTTAGAGCACCACCTTGACATGGTGGGGGTCGTTGGTTCGAATCCAATTGTGCCTACCAAACATCACCGCCCCTGCTGGCGGTAACACAAAAAGGGCGACCCGCAAGGGTCGCCCTTTTTGTTTGCCTGAAGCAAAGGGCGCGGCCGGATTGCTCGGGCCGCGCGGTGCGTCAGGGGATACGGGTGATCTCCACGCCGCTCTGTACCAGCTCGAAGCGATCCTCGCCCAGGTGGTTGACCCGATCGCCGATGGCCAGGCGATAGCTGGTGATCGGCAAGGAGTCGGCACTTCCATCGGCCTGCAGGGTGGCTTCCTGAAATTCATGAACGGGGTAGATGCGTCCTTCAGCATCCCGAGCATGAAATTGTCCGACCAGTACTGCTGTCATTTGGCGTGTGCCCTCTGAAATGTTCTCTATGGGCCATAGACCACTGTTTTGCCTGGGAAGTTTAGTCCCCCTGGAAAAAAACCTGTGGGCCGCGCCGTAGCGTCTATAACTACCACTTCTCTATGTCGATCAGGTTGGAGCGTGGTCATGAGCCAGGTCTATTCGGTTGCGGTGTTGGTAGGCAGCTTGCGCAAGGAGTCGATCAACCGCAAGGTCGCCAGGGCGCTTGCAGAGCTGGCACCGGCCAGCCTCAAGCTGGGTATCGTCGAAATTGGCGAGCTGGCGTTGTACAACGAGGATATCGACACCGACCCACCGGCAGCCTACAAGGCCTTTCGCGACAAGGTGCGTGCCAGCGACGCGGTGCTGTTCGTGACCCCCGAGTACAACCGCTCGGTGCCCGGGGTGCTCAAGAATGCCATCGACGTCGGCTCGCGCCCGTATGGGCAGAGCGTGTTCAGCAAGAAGCCGGGGGCGGTGATCAGTGTGTCGCCGGGGGCGGTGGGGGGCTTTGGTGCCAACCACCACCTGCGCCAGTCCCTGGTGTTTCTCGATGTGCCCTGCATGCAGCAGCCAGAGGCCTATGTGGGTGGGGCGGCGACGCTGTTCGACGAGCATGGCAAGCTTTCGGAGAAGACCCGGCCGTTTCTGCAGAGCTTCATCGACAGTTATGCGGCGTGGGTGGCGCGGCACCTGGCATAGGGCCCAGGCGCGCCCTTGGCTGGCGAGGGCGGCTCCTGGCCTGCAGGAGCCGCCTTGCCGGACGTAGGAGCCGGCCTTGCCGGCGAAAGCCCCAACGCGGTCTACACCCCCTGCGGCATCTCACCCTGCGCCAAACGCCGATTGATATCCTCCACCACCTGCGGCAGGTCATTGATGGTGTCGATCAGGTAGTGCGGGCGTGACCCTTCGAACAGCGCATGAATGCGCGCACGCTCGCTGGCCAGTTGCTCGGCATCCAGCGCCAGGTAACCTTCATGGGTCAGCCCCAGCGCGTTGCCCGAGCACACCAGCGCCACGGTCCACATGCCGGCACGACGCCCTTCCAGAATGCCAGGTACGGTGTCGTCCACCTTCACGCACGCCGCCACATCGTCGATACCCAGCGCAATCACGTTGGCCAGCGCCTGGGCCGGCCACGGGCGACCGTTGGGGGTCTGGTCGGTGGCCACCACATGGTCGGCGACATAGCCATTGCGCCCGGCCAGTTCCACCACCTTGTCCATCACCACCTTCGGATAGCCGGAGCACGAACCGATCTTCAGGCCCTGCCGGCGCAGGGCGCTGATGGTCTGCAGTGCGCCGGGGATCAGCGCCGAATGGGTGGCGATCTTTTCGATCTGCAGCGGCATGAAGCGGTTGTAGAGCGCCGTCACGTCATCATCGCTCGGCACGCGGCCGAACACCGCGCGATAGCGCTCGGCAATCTGCGGCTGGTCGCACAGCGTGCGGATATGGTCCCACTTGCCCATGCCCATGGGGCCGCGGGCCTCCTCGATGGACACCTGTACATCGAATTCGGCAAAGGCCTCGACGAAGATCTGCGTGGGGGCGAACGAGCCAAAGTCGACCACGGTTCCGGCCCAGTCGAGAATGGCCGCTTGCAGCTGTGTGGGGTTGCTGTAGTTCATCATTGCGTTCCTTGTTCGGTATACCGCAGAAAAGGGGGATAAAACGGAATCAGATGTGCAGCACTTCCATTTCCCGCAGCGCATCGGCCACGGCCTGGATCGCGGCGCGCATCTCGTGGGGGCCGACGCAGCCGATGCAGCCCACGCGGAATGTCTCGACCTGGGTCAGCTTGCCGGGATAGAGGATGAACCCCTTGGCCTTGACCCGTTCGTAGAAGTCCGCGAACTGGTAGCGCGGGTCACGCGGGGCGTGGAAGGTGACGATGATCGGGGCCTGGATGGCGGCGGGCAGAAAGCTGCGCAAGCCGATGGCCGCCATGCCGTCGAGCAGGGTCTTGCAGTTGCTTGCATAGCGCTGGTGGCGCGCCGCCAGGCCGCCCTGCTCGTGGTACTGCAGCAGGGCCTCGTGCAGCGCCGCCACCACGTGGGTGGGCGGGGTGAAGCGCCACTGGCCGGTGCGGGCCATGTAGGTATGCTGGTCATGCAGGTCCAAGGCCAGCGACGGCGAGTTGCCCTCGGCGCCAGCCAGTGCGGCCTTGTCGGTGAACACGAAGCCCATGCCCGGTACGCCTTCGAGGCACTTGCCGGACGCCGCGATCAGGGCGTCGAAAGGCACCTGGGCCGCGTCGATCGGCAGGGCGCCGAACGAGCTCATGGCGTCGATGATCAGGCGCTTGCCGTGATCGGCGACGACCTGGGCGATCTGCGCCAGCGGGTTGAGGATGCCGGTACTGGTTTCGCAGTGAATCAGCGCCACGTGGGTAATGCTGGCATCGGCGCGGATCAGGCGTTGGACATCGGCGGCGGTGGTGGGCTGGTCTTCGGCGGTCTCGAAGGTGGTGAATGCGCGGCCCAGCACCTGGCAGATCCTGGCCAGGCGCTGGCCATAGGCGCCGTTGACCAGTACCAGCACCTTGCCGTCACGGGGCACCAGCGTGCCGATGGCCGCCTCCACGGCGAAGGTTCCGCTGCCTTGCAGGGGCACGCAGTGGTGGCTGGCGTGGCCATTGACGATGCTCAGCAACTGCTGGCACAGGTTGGCGGTCAAGGTGTTGAATTCGCGGTCCCATGAGCCCCAGTCGAGCATCATCGCCTGCCGCGTGCGTGCCGAGGTGGTCAGGGGGCCCGGCGTCAGCAGGACGGGGGTGTGGGTCATGGCGATGCTCCTCGCAAGCGGTGGGCTGAAACTACGGTGCCTACGTTGCAATTGCGCGCTTCATCAATCAAATTGTTTGTCTTTATGCCAACCATAAGTCAGGCCGATAGATATGAACCTGTTCCAGCTTCGCGCTTTCGATGCGGTGGCCCGCGAGGGCAGCTTTACTCGCGCTGCTGCGCGCCTGTTCATCAGCCAGCCAGCGGTCACCGGGCACATCAAGGCACTCGAGGAGCATTACCAGATCACCCTGCTGCGGCGCACTGCGCGGCGTGTGGAGCTGACCGAGGAGGGCACCCGCCTGGCCGCCATCACCCGCGCGATGTTCGGCCTGGCCGAGGAGGCGCAGGTGATGCTCGAAGCCAACCGCCAGTTGCTTACCGGGCGCCTGGAAGTTGCCGCCGACGGGCCACACCAGGTCATGCCGATGCTGGCCCAGCTGCGCGTGCGCTACCCCGGCATCACGGTCAACCTGCGCCTGGGCAATGCCCAGGAAACCCTGGCGGCGCTGCTGTCCGAGCACGCCGACGTGGCCGTGCTGACCGAGGTCGAACCGCGCAAGGGCCTGCACCTGCAGGCCCTGGGGTCGTCGCGTATCTGTGCCTTGCTGCCGGCCGGCCATCGCTGGGCCAGCCGCCCCGAGTTGCCCCTTGCCGAACTGGACCAGCAGATCATGGTGCTGCGCGAACCCGGCTCGATCACCCGGCGCACCTTCGACCAGGCCTGTGCCCGGGCCGGGGTGCAGCCACGGGTGCTGCTGGAGCTCGACAGCCGCGAAGCGGTGACCGAGGCGGTGGCCGCGCAGCTGGGGCTGGGTATCGTCTCGTCGATGGAGACCAGCCACGATCCGCGGGTGGTGGCCCGGCCCATAGAGGGGCCAGGGCTGGTCAACCAGCACATGCTCGGTTGCCTGGAGCGGCGCCGCGAGTTGCGCCTGATCCAGGCCTTTCTCGGCCTGGCGTCATCGGCATGACACGGCGTTGGCGTTTTGCCGTCGGCCCCCTAAGATGGCCGGCACACACCACCTGCAACACGAGTGAGGGTCGATGAAGGAGAAAGACACCATCTCCATGCAACTGGTGCGCGAGGCCCTGTTGCAAAGCAGCGCACCCGGCGCGGCGGCTGCGGCGTTGCTGCAGCGGGTGGGGATCGACCCGCAGCAACTGGAGCAGCCCCAGGCCCGCGTGCCGGCCAGTGCCTATGCCCGGCTGTGGCGGCTGCTGGCGCGGCGCTGCAACGACGAGTTCTTCTGCATGGACCCGCGTGGGCTGCGCAGCGGCAGCCTGGCGTTCATCTGCCGCTCGTCCATGGCCCAGCCGACCCTGGGGGCGGGCCTGGAGTGCGCGCTGGGGTTTCTGTCGCTGATGCTCGAGCACCTGCACCCGGTGCTGGTGCGCCAGCAGAGCCTGGCTGAAATCGTGATCGGCGAACCCGCCGAGGCGCCGCGCCGACCCTTCACCTATTTCACCTTCTGGATGATCGTGCATGGTGTGGCCTGCTGGCTGGCGGGTCGGCGCATTCCGATTCTGGCCATCGAATTGCGCTGCGCCGAGCCGGACTACTGCGATGACTACCGCGTGATGTTTTCACAGAACCTGCAGTTCGAGCGCCCACGCACGCGGCTGATTTTCGCTGCCGATTGCCTGGACCTGCCGCTCAGGCGCACACCCGAAGAGCTGCAGCGTTTTCTGGCCGAGGCGCCGGCCAACATTCTGGTGAAGTACCGCGACCCCACCAGCCTGGCGCGGCGGATCCGCGACGACCTGCGCCAGTTGCCCGCCAGCCAGTGGCCGGATGCCGAGACACTGGCCCAGCAGCTGTGCCTGTCGGCCTCCACCCTGCGCCGACGCCTGGCCGAGCAGGGCCAGACCTACCAGGCCCTCAAGGACAGCGTGCGCCGCGAGCTGGCCATCGGCTGGCTGGCCGATGCGCAGGTCAGCTACGTGGAGATCGCCGAACGCCTGGGGTTTGCCGACACCAGTTCGTTCTACAAGGCCTTTCGCAAGTGGTCGGGGTGCAACCCCGGGCATTACCGCAGCCTCGTGCTGGGTTCGGGCTGAGGCCGCGAGGCAAGCCTTCCCGCTCCCTTGCTGGCGGGGCTGTTCCTAGTCTGGGTGCCCACCCCTTGATGGAGCAGGCGCCATGAGCCCGACCTCGAGCACCCGCAAAACCACCGGCACCACAGACGATCCCACCATTCTCGATCAATTCATCGCCGAACGCCTGCCGGGTTGGCTGCGCACGGCATCCAGGGAACAGGCGCGCGCAGTGAGCGCTGCACTGATCCGGCATCAGGCGTCGCTTGAAGCGTTGACCGAGTTGTTCCAGCTCCTGCAGTCGCCCGACGTGTTCGCTGCGCCCCTGCTGGACAAGGCCTTGCGCGACACCCTGGGGCTGCAACTGGACACGCGTGCGGCGCACTGGAAGGAAGTGCGCCTGCGTCAGTACCGCCCGGGGCTTTCGGCCACGCCCATGCCTTATCTGGAGGCGATCGAGATCCAGAGCCCGCTGTTGCAGCGTGCTCTGCAGAACTTCAGCGAGACTGCCGGCGGCTACTGGGGATTCTTTCGCGGCACGGCGATCGTGTCTGCGGGTCAGGCACTGGGCGTCGCGCCCGAGCGGTTTGCCGGCCTGTGCCGCACGCTGGACCTGGGCCAGAAGTATCAGGCTCATCTGGACAGTGTGCTCGACCCGCCGGATGACGCACTCAAGCGCCAGCGCCATGCGCTGCTGGCCCGCGAACAGCGCGATCAGCTGGATGTGGCCGCCCAGGTCGGCTACCTGAAAAAGGACATCGACGAGGTGGCCTACCGCATGCTGCTCCAGGTGGTCGACGGGGCGAGCCAGGTGACTTACGCCGAACACCCGGTAAGGGTGCGCAGCATCGAGGTGCTGGGGCAGCAGGTACAGGGCGCGGTCGCCTTTCTGGCCCGTGGCGAACCCCTGGAGGGGGCGATACGCTGGACCGAGGCCGGCCTGGTGCGCCAGGTGGTGGTGTTTCTGCCTGGCGATCCGCAGCGCCCGCTGCGTCAGTATCCGACCTGGTATGCCTGTGCAACCGATCTGGGCCTGGCCTTGAAATCGGCTGATTACCTGAGCTACTTCCAGAGCCTGATCAGCCTGCAGGAGCGTGCAGCTTTCGGCGCGGCCTGGCAGGCGCAGCGAGACGCGGCGCGCCCGGACCTGGAACTGCTCGATTACCCGCTGGCCGGGGAGTTGTTCGCCAGTCTTGCGCAATGGCGTATCGCCTGGCTCAAGGCCGACGCAGCGGTGCTTGCCGTGCCTACGGCCAGGGTCGACGATGCGCTGGCCGAAGCACGTCGCGAGGCCTACCTGGCCGCAGGTGAAACCCTGCTCGGCATAGCGGCCTCGTTCGTCCCCGGGGTTGGCCAGATCATGCTGCTCAGTAGCGTCGGGCAGTTGCTGGGCGAGGTCTATGAGGGCGCCGTCGACTGGAGCAAGGGCCAGCGCAAGGAGGCCCTGGCGCATCTGACCGGCGTGGCCGAAAACGTGCTGGCCAGCGTTGCAACAGGTGCGGGTGTGGCGGGCCTGGTGGCGGTGGCCAAACGGTCGGCCTTCGTCGACGGCCTCATGCCGATAGTGCGCAGCACGGGCCAATACAGGCTGTGGAACGAAGACCTGGCAAGCTACCGTCATGCCCACCCTTTGCCTGAAACCCTGGTGCCGCGCAGCGATGGCTTGTATGAGGATGCAGGCGCGCTGTGGCTCAGGCATGAAGGGCAGACCTATCAGGTTCAGCAGCGCGATGGGCGCTGGGTTATGGTGCACCCGCAGCGTGCCGAAGCCTACTCGCCCGGCCTGGAAACCAATGGCGAAGGCGCCTGGCGCCTGCCTGGCGAGCATGCGCTGCAGTGGGCGGGCAATGCCCTGCTGATGCGGCGCCTGGGCCCGCTGGCCGAAGGGCTGAGCGATGCGCAGATCGACCAGGTCATGGTCATTGCCGGTATGGACGAGGCGCGCCTGCGCGGCCTGCACGTGGAGAACCGGGGCGTGCCGGTTCGCCTGCGCGATACCCTGGTCCGCTTCGGTATCGATACGCGCATCTCGACATTCTTCGAGCGTCTGCACCGGCAAACCGATGCCCAGGGCCTGGACCCTGTGCTCCATGCCTTCTGCAGGGAGCATCTGCAGGGTGTCGAAGACGCGGGGCAGGACTCGGAGCTCGATCACATCTGGGAGCAGATGCCGCGCTTGCGCTTCGAACTGTTCGAGCACCTTGAGGCGGCCACGCTGACCGCTGCCGATAGCCGTGTGAGCCTGTTGCAACGTGACTTTCCCGGGCTGGCGCGACGCTATGCCCAGGCGCTGGCAGAGCAGGCCGATGCCACGCAGCGCCAGATGATGGATCAGACTCGCCGCATTCCCCTGGCGGTCGCCGAGCAGGCACGCCACACCTTGCGTGAGGCGCGATTGAGCAGGGCGCTGGAGGGGTTGTGCCTGCAGAACGTGCACAGTGACGACAGCGTGGGCCTGGCCTTCGGCTTGCTGCGACGCATGCCGGCCTGGCCCGACGGGCTGAACCTGGAGCTGCGCGAAGGTTCGTCCAGCGGGCGGGTGATCGAGCGCCAGTTGTCACTCAGCGATACCCGCCAGACCCGCGTGCTGGTGCGTCGCGACGGGCAGTTTTCGGTGTACGACACTGAAGGCTACGAGCTCGACGACGAGATCCCGGCGCCCCAGGGGATGTTCGAGGCGATTGCCTGCTGCCTGACGCGCGAGCAGCGTCGCGCCCTGGGCTGGACGCGTCATGACAGCGCGGCACAAATGCGCGAGGCCCTGGCTGCGCGGGCCCTGGCCAATCCCTCCGAGGCCGCGCAACTGATCGGACAGGCGCGCTCGGCCGGGCGCTTCAGCCCGCCCCAGCGCTTGCCCGACGGTCGCATCGGGTATCCGCTCAGTGGCCGGGGCAGTGCGACACGACGGTCCCTGGTCAGTGTGGTGCGTGTGCTGTTCCCGGGCTATGACCAACTCCAGATCGATGTGCTTCTGACCGAACTGCAGGGGGGCTCGGTTGAACCGATGACGGCACTGATGCGCCTGCTGGACCAGTACCAGCGCCTTGATGCGAGCCTGCAGCTGTGGTGTCGGGAGGTCTTTGGCCAGTCCCGCGAGTGGCGACGCCTGGTGGCCGATGAGCTGCGCCGGTGCTGGCGACGACAGACCGATCGCGTGACCAATGGGGGTGGCACGCTGATCGGCTATCGCCTGAACCTGGTGGCGATGCCGGTGGGGCATCTGCCGCCGCTGGGGGCCGGTATCGATTTCTCCCACGTGATAGACCTGAGCCTGGTGGGCATGGGGCTGACCGAGCTGTCGAACAGCTTCCTGCAACGCTTTGTCGGCGTGCGCTGGCTCAACCTGGCCAACAACCGCTTCGGGCGCATACCGCCTGCCTTGAACGGCATGAACTGGTTGCGTGAGGTGAACCTGAACCTCAACCAGATCAACCTGCGCAACACCGGGGTCAATACCCTTGCGTCCCTGCATCGGCTTGAAGTGCTGAACCTGGACAACAATCCCATCGAGATCCTGCCGAACATGGCCGGCATGTACAACTTGCGCCACGTGTGGTTGCGCAGCACGCGCCTGCAGCTGTTCCCGAACGGGTTGCTCGAATGTCCGTTTCTGGATGTGGTCGACTTGCGCGACAACCTCATCACCCAGTTGCCGGAGACGTTCTTCGTGCCCGAGTCGCTGAACATCTACCTGCTCCAGCGTAACCCCCTGCCGCAGGCCACCTGGGACCGCATCAACGATCTGCAGCAGTTGCTGCCCGTGGTGGAGGCTGCGGCCGGTGTCATGGTACGTGCTGAAACGACTGCGCAAGCCCGCGCACTGTGGCTGGAGCTGGCGAACGAGGCGCAACTGGATGTGCGCAGCCGTTACTGGGACAGCCTGATTGCAGAGCCTGGCGCCGCAGACTTCTTCCAGTTGCTGACTGAACTGACCGGGTCGGCGGATTTCCAGCATACCCGGGCCGAACTGGACCAGCGCGTGTGGCGCATGCTCGAGGCGATGGCGCAGCACACGGCGCTGCGCGAGGAACTGTTCGAGCTGGCGGCCAGCCCGACCACGTGCGTGGACAGCGTGTCGTCCACCTACAGTGCGCTCGAAGTGCGGTTTTTGCTGTTTCAGACCGTGCGCGCAGACAGCCCGAACGAGCAGCAGGGCGAAGCGTTGCTCGCCTTCGCGCGGCGTCTGTTTCGTCTTGAACAGGTCGAACAGTTCGCGCGTGCCGACATCCAGGCCAGGACGCAGGAGGCGCGTGGGGTGGACGAGGTCGAGGTGAGCCTGGCCTATCGCACCCGTCTGGCCGCTGCACTGGACCTGCCCGGGCAACCGCGCAACATGCAGTTCGCCGAAGTGGCCGCCGTGGCCCCGGCACAGATACACGAGGCCCAGCGGGTGGTGCTGGCTGCCGAGCAGACCGACCAGCTGGCAACGTTCATCAGCGGCCGGGATTTCTGGCTGGCCTACCTGCGCCAGGCTCACGAAGGCGAGTTCGAGCAGGTCGAACAACCGTTCTGGGATCGACTCGAGGTGCTGGCCGCGCAACAGGGCACGCTGCAGGAAGGGGTGTACCTGACGCGAATGAACGCATTGCGCAGCGAACGCGAGGCGGCAGTGCAGGCGCTGGCATTGCGCCTGACCCAGGCGGCGCTGGAGGCTGCCGCGCCGCCTGCGGGCTAGCGCCGGGGGCTGTGCAGGCAGTGGCCAAACCAGTCATCCAGATTGACAGCTTTGGCCATTGTCGCTGCGCGCTGGTGGCGCGACTATCGTCAGATCATTCGTTCTATTCCAACAATAAGAAACGAGGAGTCTGGCAATGCGTGATTACCACGACGCGCAGCGTGCTTTCGATTACCTGCACACTGCCGATGCCGTGCTGGCGGGCAACCTGGGTGCGCTCAACGCCTGCGTCGAGTGTTGCGACCGGCACGCCGCCGAGGGCGGCGTGGCCTTGTACTGGGAGCGCCACGACGGGGCCTGCGCGCAGTACACCTTTGCCGACCTGCAGCAGCGCGCCGCACGCCTGGCCAATGTGCTCAAGGCGCAGGGCGTGGGGCCGGGCGACCGGGTGGCGGGGCTGCTGCCGCGCACCGTCGAGCTGCTGGTCACGGTGCTCGCCACCTGGCGCCTGGGGGCGGTCTACCAGCCGCTGTTCACTGCCTTCGGGCCCAAGGCCATCGAGCACCGCCTGCACAGTTCCGGCGCCCGCGTGGTGGTCACCGACCGCACCAACCGCCCGAAGCTCGACGAGATCGAGGGCTGTGCGCGGATCATTACCGTCGATGCCCAGGCCGGCAGCGGCGACCTGGATTTTCACACTGCCCTGGACGCTGCCAGCGCCGACTGCGCGCCTGTGCTGTTGTCCGGGGAGGCCCCCTTCCTGCTGATGTTCACCTCCGGCACCACCGGCCCGGCCAAGCCGCTGGAGGTGCCGTTGCGGGCCATCGTGGCGTTTCAGGGCTACATGCGCGACGCCATCGACCTGCGCCCCGAAGACAATTTCTGGAACCTGGCCGACCCCGGCTGGGCCTACGGCCTGTACTACGCCGTCACCGGGCCGCTGGCGCTGGGCCAGGCCACCACCTTCTTCGACGGCCCGTTCAGTGTCGAAAGTACCTGCCGGGTGATCGACAAGTACGCCATCACCAACCTGGCCGGGTCGCCCACGGCCTATCGCATGCTGATCGCCGCCGGCCAGGCCTTCGCCGAGCCGATCAAGGGCCGCCTGCGGGTGGTCAGCAGCGCCGGCGAACCGCTCAACCCGGAAGTGATCCGCTGGTTCGCCGAACACCTGCAGGTGACCATCCACGATCACTATGGCCAGACCGAACTGGGCATGGTGCTGTGCAACCACCACGGCCTGCGTCACCCGGTGCACCTGGGCTCGGCCGGCTTTGCCATCCCGGGTCATCGCATCGTTGTGCTTGATGAGCAGCAGCACGAACTGCCGCCCGGCCAGCCCGGCATCCTCGCGGTGGACCGCGAGCAGTCACCGCTGTGCTGGTTCGGTGGCTACCACGGGGTGCAGACCAAGGCCTTCGTCGGCAAGTACTACCTCAGCGGCGACACGGTGGAGCTGAACCAGGACGGCAGCATCAGCTTTGTCGGGCGCAGCGACGACGTGATCACCACCTCCGGGTACCGGGTCGGGCCGTTCGATGTGGAAAGCGCGCTGATCGAGCACCCGGCGGTGATCGAGGCCGCCGTGGTCGGCAAGCCGGACCCGGAGCGCACCGAACTGATCAAGGCGTTCGTGGTGCTGGCCAGCGGCGTGGAGGGCACGCCGGAGCTGGCCGAAAACCTGCGCCAGCATGTGCGCCAGCGCCTTTATGCACATGCCTACCCGCGCGAAATCGAATTTGTCGGCGAGCTGCCCAAGACCCCGAGCGGCAAGCTGCAGCGTTTCATCCTGCGCAATCAGGAAATAGCCAAACAACACACCGCGCCGGCGCCCGTCGCCAGCGTCTGAGGACCCCTTATGCAGATTGCCAACAAGAACTTCATCGTCAGCGGCGCCGCCTCCGGGCTGGGCGCCGCCACCGCCGAGATGCTGATCGGCGCCGGTGCCCAGGTGATGCTGGTGGACCTTAACGGCGAGGCCGTTGCAGCCAAGGCGCAAGCCCTGGGTGACAAGGCCCGTTTCGCCGTGGCCGACATCAGTCAGGAGGCCCCGGCCAAGGCCGCCGTGGACGCGGCCGTCAGCGCCTTTGGCAGCCTCCACGGGCTGGTCAACTGTGCCGGCATCGTCGGCGCCGAGAAGGTCCTGGGCAGGCAGGGGCCGCACGGCCTGGGCAGCTTCAGCCGGGTGATCAACGTCAACCTGATCGGCAGCTTCAACCTGCTGCGCCTGGTGGCAGCGGCCATGGCCGAAGGCGGTGCCGACGCCGACGGCGAGCGCGGGGTGATCATCAATACCGCCTCCATCGCCGCCTATGACGGGCAGATCGGCCAGGCGGCCTACGCTGCCTCCAAGGGCGCGATTGCCAGCCTGACCCTGCCGGCCGCCCGCGAACTGGCGCGCTTCGGTATCCGCGTGATGACCATCGCGCCGGGCATCTTCGAAACCCCGATGATGGCCGGCATGACCCAGGAAGTACGCGACTCGCTGGCGGCCGGCGTGCCGTTCCCGCCGCGTCTGGGGCGCCCGCAGGAGTACGCGGCGCTGGCGCGTCACATCATTGAAAACAGCATGCTCAACGGCGAGGTGATCCGCCTCGACGGTGCCTTGCGCATGGCTGCCAAGTAATTCAGGAGAACCGCATGAGCATGTCCCATGATCCCATCGTAATCGTCAGCGCCGTGCGCACGCCCATGGGCGGCCTGCAGGGCGATCTCAAAAGCCTGACTGCACCGCAACTGGGCGCTGCCGCCATTCGCGCAGCCGTCGAGCGTGCGGGCGTGGCTGCCGACAGCGTCGACCAGGTGCTGTTCGGCTGCGTGCTGCCAGCCGGTCTCGGCCAGGCCCCGGCACGCCAGGCGGCCCTGGGGGCCGGCCTGGACAAGGGCACCACCTGCACCACCCTGAACAAGATGTGCGGCTCGGGCATGCAAGCCGCGATCATGGCCCATGACCTGCTGCTGGCCGGTACTGCCGAGGTGGTGGTGGCCGGCGGCATGGAGAGCATGTCCAACGCCCCGTACCTGCTGGACAAGGCGCGCAGCGGCTACCGCATGGGCCACGGCAAGGTCATCGACCACATGTTTTTCGACGGCCTGGAAGATGCCTACGACAAGGGTCGCCTGATGGGCACCTTTGCCGAGGACTGCGCCCAGGCCCAGGGCTTCAGCCGCCAGGCTCAGGACGACTTTGCGATTGCCTCGCTGACCCGTGCGCAACAGGCGATCGAGAACGGCAGCTTTGCCGCCGAGATCGTGCCGGTGGAGGTGACCGAGGGCAGGCAGACCCGCCTTGTCAGCCACGACGAACAGCCGCCCAAGGCCCGCCTGGACAAGATCGCGCAGCTCAGGCCGGCGTTTCGCGAAGGCGGTACGGTCACGGCAGCCAACTCCAGCTCGATTTCCGACGGTGCGGCGGCGCTGGTGCTGATGCGCAGGTCCCAGGCCGAGCAGCGCGGCCTCAAGCCACTGGCGGTGATCCACGGGCATGCGGCGTTCGCCGACGAGCCTGCACTGTTCCCCACCGCGCCGATCGGCGCCATCGATGCGCTGCTCAAGCGCACCGGCTGGAGCCTGGCCGAGGTCGACCTGTTCGAAATCAACGAGGCGTTCGCGGTGGTCACCCTGGCGGCGATGAAGCAGCTGGACCTGCTTCACGACAAGGTCAACATCCACGGCGGCGCCTGCGCCCTGGGCCACCCCATCGGCGCATCGGGCGCGCGTATTCTGGTGACCCTGGTTGCCGCGCTGCGCCAGAAGGGCCTGCGCCGTGGCATCGCGGCCATCTGCATCGGCGGTGGCGAAGCCACGGCCATGGCTGTCGAGTGTCTGGACTGAGGTGCACCATGCTAGTCAACGATGAACAACAGCAGATCAGCGACGCCGTTCGCCAGTTTGCCCAGGAGCGCCTGCGGCCGTTTGCCGAGCAGTGGGACCGCGAGCACCGTTTCCCACGGGAGGCTATCGAGCAGATGGCCGAGCTGGGCCTGTTCGGCATGCTGGTGCCGGAGCAGTGGGGCGGCAGCGACACCGGCTATGTCGCCTACGCCATGGCCCTGGAGGAAATCGCCGCCGGCGATGGTGCCTGCTCGACCATCATGAGCGTGCACAACTCGGTGGGCTGCGTGCCGATCCTCAAGTTCGGCAGCGAGCAGCAGAAGCAGCAGTTTCTGACGCCGCTGGCCACGGGCGCGATGCTCGGTGCCTTTGCCCTGACCGAGCCCCAGGCGGGCTCCGATGCCAGCAGCCTGAAAACCCGTGCGCGCCTCGAGGGCGATCACTATGTGCTCAACGGCTGCAAGCAGTTCATCACCTCGGGGCAGAATGCCGGCGTGGTGATCGTGTTCGCGGTGACTGACCCGGCAGCCGGCAAGCGCGGCATCAGTGCCTTTATCGTGCCCACCGACTCGCCTGGCTACCAGGTGGCGCGGGTGGAGGACAAGCTCGGCCAGCATGCCTCCGATACCTGCCAGATCGTCTTCGAGAACGTGCGTGTGCCGCTGGCCAATCGCCTGGGCGAGGAGGGCGAGGGGTACCGGATCGCCCTGGCCAACCTGGAAGGCGGGCGCATCGGTATTGCCGCGCAATCGGTGGGCATGGCGCGGGCCGCGTTCGAGGTGGCACGTGACTATGCGCGCGAACGCGAGAGCTTCGGCAAGCCCCTGATCGAACACCAGGCGGTGGCGTTTCGCCTGGCCGACATGGCCACGCGCATCGCCGTGGCCCGGCAGATGGTGCATCATGCCGCCGCCTTGCGTGATGCCGGGCGCCCGGCGCTGGTGGAGGCCTCGATGGCCAAGCTGTTTGCTTCGGAAATGGCCGAAAAGGTCTGTTCCGATGCCTTGCAGACCCTGGGCGGTTATGGCTATCTGAGCGACTTCCCGCTGGAGCGGATCTACCGTGACGTGCGGGTTTGCCAGATCTACGAAGGCACCAGCGACATTCAGCGCATGGTCATTGCGCGCAATCTTTGAAGGGAGCAGCTTGCATGAGTTTCGAAACCATTCTGTTGGACATCCGTGGCAAGGTCGGCCTGATCACCCTCAACCGCCCCCAGGCGCTCAACGCCCTCAACGCGCAGATCGTGCGCGAGCTGAACCAGGCGCTGGACCAGCTCGAAGCCGACCCGAACATCGGCTGCGTGGTGCTGACCGGTTCGGAGAAAGCCTTCGCCGCCGGTGCCGATATCAAGGAAATGGCCGAGCTGAGCTACCCGCAGATCTACATCGACGACCTGTTCAGCGACAGCGACCGCATCGCCAACCGCCGCAAGCCGATCATCGCCGCGGTGTCCGGCTTCGCCCTGGGCGGTGGCTGCGAGCTGGCACTGATGTGCGACTTCATCCTGGCCGCCGACAATGCCAAGTTCGGCCAGCCTGAAATCAACCTGGGCGTATTGCCGGGCATGGGCGGCACCCAGCGCCTGACCCGCGCGGTGGGCAAGGCCAAGGCCATGGAGCTGTGCCTGAGCGGGCGCATGATGGGGGCCGAGGAGGCCGAGCGTGCCGGCGTGGTGGCGCGTATCGTGCCCAAGGAGCAGCTGCTCGAGGAGGCCCTCAAGGTGGCGGCACAGATCGCCAGCAAGTCGGTGCCGGTGGCGATGATGGTCAAGGAGAGCATCAACCGTGCTTTCGAGGTGAGCCTGTCCGAAGGCGTGCGCTTCGAGCGCCGGGTGTTCCATGCCGCGTTTGCCACCGAAGACCAGAAGGAAGGCATGGCGGCGTTCATCGCCAAGCGCGAGGCCCAGTTCAAGGACCGCTGAGCAACATCTACTACCTGCCCGGCAGGGCGTGACGCTGTACTGCGGCTTCTTTACTCACAAGGAAGTCGCATCATGGATGCAGCAGATACGCTTTTCGGGCAGTTGGCCACACACGCTTCGCTGTGCGGCCCCATCGGCCGCCAGATGGTTACCCGGCCCTCGTTGCACGCCGTGGCTGCGCAGGTGTGCGCGCAGCAATGGCAGGTGCGCGGGATCAAGGGCCCGGCGCCATCGGCCTTGACCCTGGTCAGGGGGCGGCCGGGGCAGGGCGCGCGGCTCGATTCGCTGGCCGATGCCCTGATACGGCGCTATTGCGAACGCACCTGCCTCAACCTGGCCAGCGGGCTGGACTACCTCACCCTGCAGCGCGGCGCCGAGTATCCGCAGGCCGCCGATGTCGACCTGCACGCGGTCGAAACCCTGCTCAATGAATGCGGGCCGTTGCTGCTCGATGAATACAAGCGTGTGCTCAGCTGTTACTGGGGCCAGGCCGAGCCGGGCCAGACCGCGCGCTGGGACTGGCTGGCCGATTACCTCAAAAGCCGTTTTTCCAGCGCCTGCGAACTGGCCCGAGGGGCTGGCGTGCTGGACGGGCTGGAGCTGGCCACGGCGACGATGGTCGGCATCTATCCACGGGCGACGCAGCGCGCGCAGTTCGGCAACGGCGCGGATGTACGCGTGTCGCTGCTGTGCCTGGATGCCGAACCCGGTGGCGGGCTGGACCCTGAACTGGCCAGCGCGGTGCTGATCGAGCGCCAGGTGCTCGGCCAGTTGCGCACTGTCGTGGTGCTCTACACCCTGGCGGGTGGGCTGTATCGCTTCGATTCGCGCCAGGCACTGCTGGAGGCATTGGCCAGGGGCTGGGGCGCGCAGGCTTCGGGCACCTTCAAGCTCAACCTGTACCAGACCGAACTGTCGATTTTCCAGGCCCAGGCGCGGTTGTTGTTCGAACAGCAATTGCGCCTGATCGATGCCATCGCCGCAGCACCTCTCGATTCGCAGGTCGACCCGGTGCAGACGCTGGTCGCGCGCCTGGACGAAGCCACCTCGCTGGTGCAGGTGTGCGATGTGAGCGAGCGCCAGACCCTGGCCAGCCTGCGCGGGCTGTTGCCGACGTGGCTGCGCGACGCTGACGAGGCGCCGCGCCTGCAGTACACCGAGATGCTGGTGCGCCTGGCGCGGGCGCAGCAGCGCAGTGGCGGGCAGTCGTTCCTGCATGACCTGCCCGGCATGCCGGAGTACGCCTGGGCCCAGTGGCAGGCGGCGGTGCGTGCCGGGCACCCGGGCTTCACCCGTGCCGAGCTGGAGGATGTCGAGCTGGTCAACCGCCAGGTGATTGCCGGCGCCGGCGGCAGTGGGGGGGATTTTGCCCCGGCGGGCAGCATTCGCGAGGTGACGCTGAACCTGGCCCAACTGGCGGTGGGCAACCTGGGGCTGCTCAGGGCAGGCAGCGTCACCTTGCGCAGCCGCAGCGGCGCAGTGCTGCCGACATGGCTGGATCTTGCATTCATCAAGGCCCAGGTCACCCGCCTGGACGTGGGCCAGACCTACCCGGACCTGTTGCAGCACAGCCTGCTGGATGACCCTGTGCAGTCGGCCAGTCGCCAGCAGCTGTTCGTCGATCAGTTGCGCGAACAACTGCCGATGCTGGTGCTGGAGTACTGCCTGCGTCAACGCGAAGGGGTCAGTGCACTGAGTGCCCGGCGGGTCACGGCACTGTGCCGTGGCGAGGAAACCGACGCGGTGCTGCGTCCGTTGGGCCTGTTGCGCGAGGCGGGTGCACACCCCGATGTCGCGCTCAATGCGTACCTGGTCGAGGGCCGCGACCCGCGCCAGGGGCCGTGCCTGCTGTATCGCCCACTGCACCGCGAGCCGCTGCAGGAGTTCAGCTCGCGCCAGGCCCTGTTCGAGCGGTTGTGCGAGCCCGGCGCGCTGCACGACGATCTGCTGGCGCGGCTGCCTGTCAAGGCACAGCCGGTGTACGCGCGTGGCGGGCTGGAGCAGCCGCATACGGTGCGCTTTCTGCCCGGCTCGGACTTCGCTCCCCTTCAGGTGCCGGCCCCGGCGTCGTTCAGCGACGCGCTGATCGATGGCGACCCGCTGGTGCATCTGTACCGTAGCTGCGCCCAGGAACTGGTGGCCCGCGCCCGGGCCGGCTCGCAGTCATCCAGCGAACAGCGCTGGGCGGCCTATGCCGAACTGGGCTGGCTGATGTTCAACACGCTGTTGCCACTGTGCAATGGCCCGGTTGCGGTGGCCGGCTGGCTGGTGCAACTGACGGCGGGCCTGCGCGATACCTTGCAGCAACACCAGAGCGAGGGTGACGGGCAGCTGGCGGGATGGTTGTTCAACCTGGCGCTGACGTTGCTGGCGAGCAGGACCGACACCACCCGGCTCAAGCTCTCAACCCCTGCGCAGAGGGGCGAGTCGCCGCTGGCCCAGGTGCTGGAGCCCGAGTTCGGCCATGCCCTCGCTTCGCCCTCGGGCCAGGCGTTGGACAGCCTGGATTTCAGCTGGGCAGCGGCGGCGGACCGACTGAGCGGCGAACAGCGCGCGCGGCTGGTGCCCCTGCAGCGCGTGCAGGGCCGCGAGGGGCTGGGGGCACCGATCAGCCACGGGCCCTGGCAGGGGTTGTACCTGCATGAGGACCGTCTGTGGGTGGGTGTCAGCGGGCAGGTCTACCCCGTGGTGGAGGAGGATGCCGGCCTGCGAATCCGCGACGCGCAACAGCCTCCCGGGCCCTGGCTGCGGCACGCCGCCGATGGCAGCTGGCAATTCGACCTGGGCTTGCGCTTGCGTGGCGGCATGCCGCTGAATCGGCGCATCCAGCAGTTGCGCCTGGCCAACCAGGCTCGCGTGGAGGTTCTGCAGAAGGAACTGGACGACTACCAGCCGGTGCGCCAGGCCAGCGCCTTGCAGCTCAAGCGCGATCTGGACGAGGTGGTGAAACAGGAGCCGCAGCCCTCGGCCGAGCGATTGCGCCGCTATGTGGATGATCTGCGACGGCACGGGCAGGGGCTGGCCAAGGCGCGGGAAAGCCATGTGCAACTGAACCAGCTTAAAACCCTGGCAAACTTTCGCGCCCAGCAGGGCAACTACCTGTTCGAGGAGTCCAGCATTACCGTGCAGTTGCTGTACGCCTTGCGAAGCCTGTTCATGCATAACAAGGACGGCATAAACAACCTTCGCGGCGGCCAGGGTCAGGACCGTCTGCGCGAACTGGTGCTGGAAGGCACTTCGCCCACCTATCGGCAACTGGTGGTGCTGCTCGAAGGGGCCAAGACCCTGACCGAGCAGATCATCGACTGCTATCAGGCCCTCGATCGCCTGACCGGGCAGCTGCGCCAGATCCTGCCCGGCGGCCCGGCCCAGGCAAGCAGGATCGAGGCGATGCGCGGTGAAGAGCTGTCAGTCCAGGCCTGGCGTTCGTCCCAGATCAACATGCTGGGGGTGTTGGTGCTGCAGGCAGACCGCGGGCACGCCGGAGGCGAGGGTATCTACGAGACGGTGTTGTCTGCCCGATTGGGCTTGCAACTGGAGCTCGAGATGGGCGGGGCGTTCACCGATCAGGAACGGGTGCAGATGCTCGACAGCAGTGTGCGCCACTATGCCAGTGCACTGCAGGGCACCCAGCTGTACAAGGCCTCCAGCGCGGTTTTGCAGGGGGCGGCACAGGTGGAGGAGTACCAGCAGGTGCTGCAGGCCCTGCATGATGCTGCCCAGAAGCGACTGGCCGGGCTGATTCGCGACCTGCCACGCCAACCTTCGGCGCCACCGGCCTCAGGCAGCCGCTCGCGCACGTTGATACGCACCCGCAACCGCGGCGTGGTGGTGGGCCAGCAGCGTCGGCTGGCAGGGGCCGACAGCGACGTGGTGGTGGTGATCGACCCGGTGGAACAGCGCGAGCTGGCCCGCTACGAGGAAACCGCCGAGGCCGGTATCTGGCAGCCGGTGGAGCGCCCCCGCCCAGCACCTGCGCGCGCCACCCAGGCGCAGTTGCCGGGCTTGCTGGAGCGCTCCACGCGGTTGCTGAACGACTCGGCGCAGCAGCTCAGGCGCGCCGTCGCCCAGGCCAGGACCGCCATGCTTCCGGTGGAGATGGAAGAAATCCTGACGCAGCAGGCGCGCCCGCTTGACGAGCTGGCCCGGCAGATCGAACAGGCATTGACTGCCGGCAACGACACCGACCGGTCTGCTGCCGGCCAGGATGCGGCGCTGCAAGCCAAGGCCCTGCTCGAGCAGGCCAAGCATCTGCGTGATGAAGGGCGCCGTCTGCGTGTGCAGATGACCCTGGCACAGTTGCCGACGGTCAGTCGGGTGGCCTACCTCAAGGCCCAGGGCGAGGTCAGCCTGCACAGGCTCCAGCCGCGCAAGCCCACGCGAAAACGCAAGGGCCATGCCCAGGATTTCCTTCAGGAGTACGAAATCCACGACAAGGCGGGGCAGTTGCTGTGGGTGGCGCACTTTCATTACGCGACCCTGGACGCAGAGCCTGGGCTGTACACCGCGGCGCATCTGAAAACCGCCGCACAGCGGTTCGAGGGGGGGCAGTACCAGTTGCCGGCAGACGCCGACAATGAGCGCGTGATCCAGATCTACCGCAGCCAGATCGACAGCCGCTCGGCCCGGACGCTGTTCCTGGACCTGTAGCGGCGCCCGCGCCTACTACCAAATGACGAGTTGTCCTCTGCCAAAGGGCGATTCGTCAGCCGCCCCGGGCTGCCTAAGATCCGTACACCGCCTGTCGTCATGACAGGCCCGGATCAACAGAGGCCCGAACATGATCTATGCAGCTCCCGGCACCGAAGGCGCCCTTGTCAACTTCAAACCGCGTTACGGCAACTACATCGGCGGCGAATTCGTTGCCCCGCTGAACGGCCAGTACTTCACCAATAGCTCGCCGGTGAACGCCCAGGTCATCGCCGAATTTCCACGTTCCAGCGCCGAAGACGTCGAGCGCGCCCTGGACGCCGCCCACGCCGCTGCCGATGCCTGGGGCCGTACCAGCGTGCAGGACCGCTCGCGCATCCTGCTCAAGATTGCCGACCGCATCGAGCAGAACCTCGAAGTGCTGGCCATTGCCGAAACCTGGGACAACGGCAAGGCCATTCGCGAAACCCTGAATGCCGACGTGCCGCTGGCCGCCGACCATTTCCGTTACTTCGCCGGTTGCATCCGTGCCCAGGAAGGCAGCGCCGCCGAGATCAACGAAAACACCGCCGCCTACCATTTCCATGAACCGCTGGGCGTGGTCGGGCAGATCATTCCATGGAACTTCCCGCTGCTGATGGCCGCCTGGAAGCTCGCCCCGGCCCTGGCCGCCGGCAACTGCGTGGTGCTCAAGCCGGCTGAACAGACCCCACTGTCGATCACCGTGTTCGCCGAGCTGGTGGGCGATCTGCTGCCGCCGGGTGTGCTCAACATCGTGCAGGGCTTCGGGCGCGAGGCCGGTGAAGCGCTGGCCACCAGCAAGCGCATCGCCAAGATCGCCTTCACCGGTTCCACCCCGGTGGGCTCGCACATCATGAAGTGCGCTGCCGAGAACATCATCCCCAGCACCGTGGAGCTGGGCGGCAAGTCGCCGAACATCTTCTTCGAAGACATCATGCAGGCCGAGCCGAGTTTCATCGAGAAAGCCGCCGAAGGTCTGGTGCTGGCGTTCTTCAACCAGGGCGAAGTGTGCACCTGCCCATCGCGTGCGGTGATACAGGAATCGATCTACGAGCCGTTCATGGCCGTGGTGATGAAGAAGATCGCCCAGATCAAGCGTGGCAATCCGTTGGACACCGAAACCATGGTTGGCGCCCAGGCGTCCGAGCAGCAGTACGACAAGATCCTCTCGTACCTGGACATCGCCCGCGAAGAGGGCGCGCAGGTACTGACCGGTGGCGCCAGCGAGCGCCTGGCCGGCGACCTGTCGACCGGCTACTACATCCAGCCGACCCTGCTCAAGGGCCACAACAAGATGCGCGTGTTCCAGGAAGAGATCTTCGGCCCGGTGGTGGGCGTGACCACCTTCAAGGACGAGGCCGAGGCCCTGGCAATCGCCAACGACACCGAGTTCGGCCTGGGCGCCGGGCTGTGGACCCGCGACATCAACCGTGCCTACCGCATGGGCCGTGGCATCAAGGCCGGGCGCGTGTGGACCAACTGCTACCACCTGTACCCGGCGCACGCCGCGTTCGGCGGGTACAAGAAGTCCGGCGTGGGTCGTGAAACCCACAAGATGATGCTCGACCACTACCAGCAGACCAAGAACCTGCTGGTGAGCTACGACATCAATCCGCTGGGCTTCTTCTGACGCCCGATGGCTGTGGGAAAATCTGTTCCAAAGTAGCATTCGACCTGCGCCGGCAACGGTGTATTAATAGATGCACCGCAATCCTGTGGTGCCAGAAGAGGATGGACCTATGTGGAAAAAACCCGCGTTCACTGATCTGCGTATCGGCTTTGAAGTGACCATGTACTTCGCCAGCCGTTGATCCCTCTTGCGCCGGTGCCCCAAGGCACCGGCGCTGCCTTGTGCATCCCCCCTATCGTCTGATTGCAAAACCCTCCTGATGCTTTAGGCTGGCGCTACCTTAAAAGAACAAGAAGGCGTCGCATGAGCCCGAACCTGAGCCAGTTGCGTAAATTCGTCTCTCCGGAAATCATCTTCGGTGCCGGCTGTCGGCACCATGTGGCCAATTACGCCAGGACCTTCGGCGCGCGCAAGGTACTGCTGGTCAGTGACCCTGGCGTGATCGCCGCCGGCTGGGTCGGCGACATCGAGGCCAGCCTGCAGGCGCAGGGCATCGATTACTGCCTGTACAGCGACGTGTCGCCCAACCCGCGGGTCGAAGAGGTCATGGCCGGCGCCGAGCGCTATCGCAGCGAACAGTGCGACGTGATCGTGGCCGTTGGCGGCGGCAGCCCGATGGACTGCGCCAAGGGCATCGGCATCGTGGCGGCCCACGGCCGGCACATCCTGGAGTTCGAAGGGGTCGACACCATCCGAGTGCCGAGCCCGCCGCTGATCCTGATCCCGACCACCGCCGGCACCTCGGCCGACGTGTCGCAGTTCGTGATCATCTCCAACCAGCAGGAACGCATGAAGTTCTCCATCGTCAGCAAGGCGGTGGTACCCGATGTGTCGCTGATCGACCCTGAAACCACCCTGAGCATGGACCCGTTCCTGTCGGCCTGTACCGGCATCGACGCGCTGGTGCATGCCATCGAGGCGTTCGTGTCCACCGGCCATGGGCCGCTGACCGACCCCCATGCCCTGGAGGCAATGCGCCTGATCAACGGCAACCTGGTGCAGATGATCGCCAACCCGCAGGACATCGCCCTGCGCGAGAAGATCATGCTCGGCAGCATGCAGGCCGGGCTGGCCTTCTCCAATGCCATCCTCGGGGCGGTGCACGCCATGTCCCACAGCCTGGGCGGGTTTCTCGACCTGCCCCACGGTCTGTGCAATGCGGTGCTGGTCGAGCATGTGGTGGCCTTCAACTACAGCGCCGCCCCCGATCGCTTCAAGTTGATCGCGCAGACCCTGGGTATCGATTGCCGCGGGCTGAACCACAATCAGGTCCGCCAGCGCCTGGTCGAGCACCTGATCGCGCTCAAGCACGCCGTGGGCTTTCACGAAACCCTGGCCTTGCACGGAGTGGGCAGCAGCGACATTCCGTTCCTGTCGCAGCATGCGATGGACGACCCGTGCATCCTCACCAACCCGCGGACTTCGAGCCAGCGTGATGTCGAGGTGGTGTATGGCGAGGCCCTCTGAGCCTGGCGCGAATGCGCTGGCCGGGCTGCTGGGGCTGAGCAACCACACTGTTCGCAAAAGCCACTACCCGGAACTGGCGGCGCGCCTGGACGAGCTGGAAACCGAGCGCAAGCGTTATTCGTGGCTGTTCGAGCATGCGGTGCACGGCATCTTCCAGGCCAGCCTCGACGATGGCCTGCGCGCCGCCAACCCGGCGCTGGCGCGCATGCTGGGGTATGCCGACCCCCAGGCGGTGCTGTTTTCCCGGCGTGACCTGGCCAGCCACCTGTTCGTGGGCGGCCAGGCCGAGTTGCAGGACATTGCCCAGGTGCTGCAGCGCGAGCAGGCCCTGCTGGGTTACGAAACCCAGCTGCGACGCAAGGACGGCAGCAGCATCGATGTGCTGATGAACCTGTTGCTGCGCCCGGACGAGGAGGGTGTGGTCGAGGGATTCGTCGCCGACATCACCGAGCGCAAGCTGGCGCAGGAGCGTCTGCAGCAACTCAACGACGAGCTGGAGCAGCGCGTGGCCGAGCGTACCCGCCAGCTGATGGAGGCACGCGATGCGGCCCAGGCGGCCAACCGCAGCAAGGACAAGTACCTGGCCGCCGCCAGCCACGACCTGCTGCAACCGCTCAACGCTGCACGCCTGTTGATTTCGACCCTGCGCGAGCGCCAGTTGCCGCAGGCCGAGCAATTGCTGGTGGAGCGCGCGCACCAGGCGCTGGAAGGTGCCGAAGACCTGTTGAGCGATCTGCTGGATATTTCCCGGCTCGACCAGGCGGCAATCAAGCCTGACCTTGACCTGTACCTGCTGGACGATGTGCTGGCGCCGCTGGCCTCGGAGTTCCAGCCGGTGGCGGCTGCCGAGGGCCTGGGCCTGCGTTTGCGCAGCGGGCGCCAGGTGATCCGCACCGATGTGCGGCTGCTGACGCGGATCCTGCGCAACTTCCTCAGCAACGCCTGCCGCTACACCGAACAGGGGCGCATCCTGCTGGGGGCGCGGCGGCGTGGCGACTGCCTGCGCCTGGAGGTCTGGGATACCGGGCGCGGCATTGCTGCGCAGCGCCTGCAATCGATCTTTCTCGAATTCAACCAGCTCGATGTGGGCCGCGCCGCCGATCGCAAGGGGGTGGGCCTGGGCCTGGCGATCGTCGAGCGCATTGCGCGGATCCTCGATTACCCGGTACGGGTGCGCTCCTGGCCGGGGCGCGGTTCGGTGTTCAGCATCGATGTGCCGCTCTCCACCGAACGTCGTTGCCCGCCGGTGCTGGCGCCAGCACCGCTGCCGAGCGTCGGCGACCCGCTGCCGGGGCGCCGCCTGCTGGTGCTGGACAACGAACTGAGCATCCTGCAGAGCATGGCCGCCCTGCTGGCCCAGTGGGGGTGCGAGGTGCTGACCGCGACCGACCGCGAGACGGCATTTCAGGTGTTGCAGGGGCGCGCGCCGGAACTGGTGCTGGCGGACTTTCACCTGGACCACGGGGTGACCGGCTGCGAAGTGGTGCGCGACCTGCGTGAGCATTTCGCGGTGACCATACCCGCCGTGATGATCACCGCCGATCGCAGCGACCAGAGCCGCCGTGCGATGCAGCGCCTGGGCGCGCCATTGCTCAACAAGCCGGTCAAGCCGGGCAAGCTGCGTGCGGTGCTGAGCCAGCTGCTGGGCGAGGCGGGCGTGCGATAAACAGCGAGACTACCCCCGCGGACGAGTTTTTTTGCTATAAAGGCCGCCCTCAGGGGAGCGTTGACGCTCGTTCGAGGGGCATTTCGGACAAAACCACCTTCATTTGTATTGCCCCTTGCGAAACTCGGCCTTAGACTGCCGCCCCCTGTAAATTGAGTGCCGGATGGTGCTTGAAGAATTGCGCCGCCGGCGAGCTGTTCGCCGGTAGCACCCGATCGCCTAAATGCACGTATTTTTTATAGAGAAATCAATGACAAAGGAAAAGTTGCTGGCCATGCCGGCCGATGACTACATGAACGCTGAGCAGCATGCCTTTTTCACCGAGCTGTTACAGTCGATGAAAGTGGAGATCCATGAGCGCATCGAGAAAAGTCGTGTAGCCATCGAAAGCCTGGACACCCCTGCTGATCCTGCCGACGCCGCCTCGGTCGAAGAAGAGCGTCACTGGCTGGTCAACACCATCGACCGCGACCAGCGTCTGCTGCCCCAGCTGGAAATTGCCCTGGGCCGCATCAAGGACGACAGCTTCGGCTGGTGTGAAGACAGCGGCGAGCCGATCGGCCTCAAGCGCCTGCTGATCAGCCCCACCACCAAGTACTGCATCGAGGCGCAAGAGCGCCACGAGCAGCTCGACAAGCACCAGCGTCAGGCCTGACGCGCGCTGTCGTACCAGCAAGCCCCGGGTTCACAGCCCGGGGCTTTTGCGTTTCTTTGCCTTGCATCAAGCAGGAGGGTCTTACATCCAACGAAGCATGGATAATGGCCTTGTAGTGGCGTTTAATGGGGGCACAATAACGACACTGCGGGAACCATTGTTATGATGCGAGAAGGATCTCTGCCTGGCACGCTGGTGCCGCTGCAAGGTACGTCCACTGGCGCCCGGCGCTGGTCGGGCACGGCGCTGCAAAGCCTGGTGCTGGTGGTGTTGCTCAGTGCCATGGCGTTTGCCGATGTGTCCTTCTACCTGTGTCTGCCACTGGCCTTGCTGGCCCTGTGGCTGCCGTTGATGCGCAAGCGGCCGGCCGAGGTGGTGAGCGAGCAGGACCCGCTGGGCGACCTGACCCGTGACCTGGCCCAGGCCACCAGCCACAACGCGCTGTCTGCCGCTGGCGTTGCCCATGCGGTGCAGCAACTGGCCGACAAGCTGCAATCGCAACTGGTGTCGGCGGCGCAGATCGTCAGCAGTGCCGAAGTCATGATCGGTACCGAGAAAGCCACTTCGCAGCTCAGCCAGCAGGCCCTGGGCGCGGCCCGCGAGGCCCACCACAGCAGTGCTGCCGGCAGAACGGTGCTGGCCGAGTCGATCCAGCGCATGCACCAGCTCAGCGCCCGTGCCAACGACAGCCGCGAACTGATCGAGGCGCTGCACCAGCGCAGCGAAGACATTGCCCGGGTTACCCTGGTGATCCAGACCATCGCCAGCCAGACCAACCTGCTTGCATTGAACGCGGCCATCGAGGCCGCGCGCGCCGGCGAACATGGTCGTGGCTTTGCCGTGGTGGCCGATGAGGTGCGTGGCCTGGCCGGACGTACCGCCAGTGCCACCGAGGAGGTCGGCCTGATGGTGGCCGATATCCAGCAGCGTACCGCCCAGGTGGTGGAGCAGATCCGTGAGTTGTCCGATGACCTGCACCAGGGGGTGGACCAGGTCGAGCACACCGGCGAGCAACTGGACGCCATCGCCGGGCTCGCCGCTGGCGTCGAGCAGCAGATCGATGCGATCGCTGCCGGTACCGAGACCAACCGTACTCAGCTCGACAGCCTGTTCCAGGCCGTGGCGCAGATGCGCAGCGACCTGGTGGTGAGCGACCAGCAGACCCAGCGCCTGGCCCAGGCAGCCGTGCAGATGGAAGGTCAGGCCGAGCGTATCAGCGAGCGTCTGGCCGAGGTGGGGCTGGATGACTACCACCAGCGCGTATACGACCTTGCCCGCCAGGGGGCCCAGAAAATTGCCGAACGCTTCGAGGCCGACATCGCCCAGGGGCGCATCAGCGTCGATGCTCTGTTCGATCGCCAGTATCAGCTGCTGCCCGGTACCCGCCCGGCCCGTTACCGCACGCGTTTCGACGACTACACCGACCAGGTACTGCCCGCGATCCAGGAGCCGCTGCTGGCCCAGCATGAAGGCCTGGTGTTCGCCATTGCCTGTACCCAGCAGGGCTATGTGCCGACCCACAACAACGCCTTCAGCCAGCCACTGACCGGTGACGAGGCGACCGATACCGCGCACAACCGCAGCAAGCGCAAGTTCGACGACCGCACCGGTATCCGTTGCGGCAGCCATCAGCAACCGGTGCTGCTGCAGACCTATACCCGTGACACGGGCGAGCTGATGCATGACCTGTCGGTGCCGATCCAGGTACAGGGGCGCCACTGGGGTGGCTTGCGCCTGGGCTATCGACCCCAGCACAGCGTGATTTCCTGAGCCGGATTTGTTGCACTTGATGCAAAACAGCTATGCCGGGGATAGCTTTTTCCCGCAAGGGGCAGGGGTTTATCATCGCCTCATCGTTAGGCTGCTAATTAAATTCCGGAGGGAATCATGCAGTGCAAGGTCGATGTGGCGGTGATGATCGGCAGTGGCGTTCCCATTTCGCTGCGTTCGGTGGGCATGCGCGTGTGCTGGGTGGTGCTGGTCAACGGTGAGCGCAGAGGCACCGCGTTCGCCAGCCGTGACGAGGCGTACGCCTGTCGCGCCGCCTGGCTGGCACAGTTCGATGGGCAGGGGCTGGACGCCTGTCAGGCCGGGTAGGCGCGGGGCCTGGCCTCGAGGGTCCTTGCCAGGTCGCAGGCCTCCCCGTGATGTCGGCGAAAGCCTTTCACCCGGCCCGTGGCAGACTCCGTGATATGGAAAAAACCTACGCCAGCCGGCACTACAATGTAGCGCGGCCGGGTTTTGCCGGATGCGCTCCCGATATTTTTTGATACTTCTAGTGTATTGCCCACTCGACGTGTTTCGGTGTTTTCGTGCATATTCGCTTCCCTGTGCAGTGAACATGTTCGTCCAGAGGTCCTTCGTTCTGGGATCTTTCTTTCAGCTATCGCATTTTTTCAGCGAGCACGCTGTCAGAGAAATCGGTTGCACTTTGGGAAATGGCTGTTTGTAGCCGCCGGTTATCAACTGGCAGGGCACGACGTGTTTTCCTTCGCAGCCTGGTGTCTGTGCGTACGAACAACCCTGGCACTGATCCACTAGTCTTTCAGACTTCAAATTGAAAACCGGGACCTTCGCGGCGCAGTGCCGCCTGCGAGGTGGCGGGGTGATGCTGGTTTTGAGGAATTAATCATTGGCAGTCAGTAATCTGGATATGCACGCCCTCTTCGTGTTGGGCGACCTGCGGGCCAAGTTGGTCAAACAGTTTCAATCGCGCTTCGTCTACGTGACCGAACAAAGTGCCGAAGGTATCTACCTTGCCGAGATCGATACCGAAGAGGCCCTGGTGGTCGATGACAAACAGCGGCTTGAACTGAAAGTGGGCGATCACTTTCGGGCGGCGGTATTGCCCAGCCGCGAAGGTGGCAAGTTGGAGATCCGCTTTCGCGACATCAAGCTGACCGTCTACGAACTGGGCGATTATGCGTTCGTGACTGTGCCCGAGGGGCATGGCATCGTGTTCCGCGAGGGGCAGACCGTGGTGATGGTGTTTGCTGCCCACGAGCAGATCAAGGAAGGCCTGACCAAGACCCTGAAGGCTGCCACGGCCAAGGCCGCCAAATGGCGCAAGGGCGAACTGACCTTCAAGGCCAGCGAGTGAGCAGTACCGCTGCGGCGTCGGGGCGTGCGCGCTTCCACGCCGAGCATCAGGCCCGCGCCCAGGCCCAGGCCCTGGAGTGGCTGGCACAACGCGCGGTGCTGCAGGGCGCCTGGTTGAACTGGGTGGCAGGGCAGCTGTATCAGCTGAGCCCGCCAGAGTATGCGGCGATGGTGCGCCGCGAGCTGCAGGTGTTGGCAGCTCGATAGGGCCAGGTGTCAGTGCCCGGTATCGCGCCCGCGGCCACTGCTGACCTCTTCGGGCACGTCATCCCCGGCCATGCGCTTGCGAAACAACCCGGCCCGCGCCAGCAGCAGGGTGGTCACCGGCACGGTGATCGACAGCAGGATCGGGATCAGCCAGGCGTGCAGTACGGGCGAGTGCTTGAGGCCGGAAAAGTACAGGATCGAAGCCATGGCCACGCACCAGGTGCCGAAGGTCGACGCCAGGGCGGGCGGGTGCATGCGCTGGAAGAAGGTCTTCAGGCGCAGCAGGCCTACCGCGCCGCTCAGGGCGAACAGGCTGCTGACGACCAGCAGCACAGCCGTGACCACTTCAAGCCAGAAAGGCAATTCGACGGTCGAGTTCATTCGATCACCTCGCCACGCAGCAGGAATTTGGCCAGGGCAAACGAGCCGACAAAGCCGAACAGGGCTATCAGCAGCGCACCTTCGAAGTAGGTGTCGCTGGCGTAGCGGATACCCAGCACCAGCATCATCAGCATGGCCAGAATGTACAGGTAGTCCAGCGCCAGTACCCGGTCCTGCGCCGAAGGGCCCTTGAACAGGCGCACCAGGGTCAGGGCCATGGCCAGGGCAAAGATGAACAGGCTGGCGAGAATGGCGTTGGCGAGCAGGCCAGTCATTCGAAAATCTCCATCAGCGGACGTTCGTAGGTGTGCTTGAAGTGGTCGATGAACTGCGTTTCATCGTCCAGATCGAAGACATGCAGCAGCAGGATGCTGCGGTCCAGCGCCAGCTCCGACCAGATGGTGCCGGGAATGACCGTGGTGATCATCGACAGCGCCGCCAGGCCATGGGCATCGCGCAGGTCCAGCGGAATACGGATGAAGCGCGAGCGTGGCGGCCGGCCACCGGCCTGCCATACGCTACGGGCAACCTGCAGGTTGGACATCACCACATCGCCCCCCACTCGCAGAATCAGCCGCACGATGGTGCCCGGCTTGCGTATGCGCACCGGTAGCGGACGCAGCGGCGCCATCAGGATGGGTGCCAGGATTGCCAGCAATGCGCCAAGCAGCAGGTTGCCGGCACTCAGCGAGAGGTTGAGCAGCAACCACAACCCCCAGAGCGAAAGCGACAGCAGTGGCGCGGGAAACAGGCGCTTCATGGCTGCACCTGCCCGGCAATCGCCTCGCTGGTGGGGCCGGGCACCGGTCGCGTGCCGAGTACCGCATTGACGTAGCTGGCAGGGTCCTTGAGCCCGGCCGCCGTGTCCTGGGTGTAGCGCAGCAGTGGTTCGGCGCGCACGCTCAGCAGCACGCACAGCCCCAGCAGCAGCACGATGGGAATGCACTCATTGCGCCGTAGCAACGGCGAGGGGCGCTCCTGCGGGGTCCAGAAGCGCTGGATGCCGACACGGGTCAAGGCGATCAGCGATGCCAGGCCCGAGAGCACCAGCAAGGCCACCAGGCCCCAGCCGGCTGCAGACAGCGGTTGGTCGACCGGCACGCCCAGGCCGTTGGGGTTGAACAGGGCGCTGATCAGGCTCAGCTTGCCGATGAAGCCGGACAGCGGCGGCATGCCGATGATCAGCAGCGCGCAGGCGATGAAGCTCAGGCCCAGGAATGCCATGGTCCAGGGAATCACCTGGCCGATCACCGCCTTCTGTTCATCGTCCAGGTTGATGCCCTTGGGCGGCTGCAGCGATTCCAGGGGCGAGGGCAGCGCATCGGTGTCGTCTTCCAGCGGGATCTCGTTGGCCGAGCGCGAGCGCTCGATCATCTCGGCCAGCAGGAACAGCGCGCACAAGGCCAGGGTGGAGCTCACCAGGTAGAACAGGGCGGCGGCGGTCAGCGCCGCCTGGCCGAAGCCGATGGCGGCCAGCAAGGTGCCGGCCGAGACCAGGATGCTCAGGCTGGCCATGCGCTCCAGGCGTTGCGCCGCCAGGATCGACAGCGCCGCGCAGCCCAGGGTGGCCAGGCCACCGATGACCAACCACTCGCCGCCGAAGAACGCCGAAGCGCCGGCCTGACCGGAGAACAGCAAGGTCCACAGGCGCAGCACGGTATAGGTGCCCACCTTGGTCATGATCGCGAACAGTGCGGCAACCGGGGCGCTGGCCGACGAGTAGGCCGGGACCAGCCAGAAGTTGAGCGGCCAGATACCCGCCTTGGCCAGAAAGGCCGTGGCCAGAATCGCCGCGCCGGCATGCAGCAGGCCGCGGTCGGCCTCGGGCACCAGCGGAATCTTCAGGGCCAGGTCAGCCATGTTCAGGGTACCGGTGACCCCGTAGAGCATCGCCGCCCCCACCAGGAACAGTGAGGAAGCGAGCAGGTTGATGGCAATGTAGTGCAGGCCGGCCTTGACCCGCGCACGACCCGAGCCATGCAGGATCAGGCCGTAGGAGGCGGCCAGCAGCACTTCGAAGAACACGAACAGGTTGAACAGGTCGGCCGTCAGGAAGGCGCCGTACAGGCCCATGAGCTGGATCTGGAACAGGGCGTGGAAGCTGGCGCCTGCGCGGTCCCAGCGCGCGGTGGCGAACACCAGCGCGCTGACCCCGACGATGCCGGTGAGTACCAGCATCAGTGCCGAAAGGCGGTCGAGTACCAGCACGATGCCGAAGGGTGCCTGCCAGTTGCCCGGCAGGTACACGCCGATCGAGCTGGCCTGGCCCTGCTCCTGCACCCACAGCAGCAGGCAGATCGAAATACCCAGCCCGGCCAGGCTGGAGATCAGGTTGATGCGGGCCTTGAGCGGCCGGCGCTTTTCGCCCAGCAGCAGCATCAGTGCGGCGGTCAGCAGCGGCAGCAGAATGGGCGCGACGATCAGTTGGTTCATCACACTCATTCTTTAGGCTCCCGGCCATCCACGTGGTCGGTGCCGGTCAGCCCGCGCGAAGCCAGCAGCACCACCAGGAACAAGGCGGTCATGGCGAAGCTGATGACGATGGCCGTCAGTACCAGTGCCTGGGGCAACGGGTCGGTGTAATGGAGCAGGTCCTGGGGTACGCCGTCCTTGATGATCGGCTCCTTGCCGATGAACAGGCTGCCCATGCTGAAGATGAACAGGTTGACGCCGTACGACAGCAGACACAGGCCCATCACCACCTGGAAGGTCCGTGGGCGCAGGATCAGCCACACGCCTGACGCGGCGAGCACACCGATGGCAATTGCAATCACTTCTTCCATCAGGCGGCTCCCGGGTTGACGGTGGGTTTGGGCTGGCTGCTCGGCCGGTGGCTGCGCACCGACTGGTGGGCCAGTGCGGTGAGGATCAGCAGGGTGGACCCGACCACCACGGTAAAGATGCCCGTGTCGAAGAACAGGGCGCTGGCGACATGGATGTCGCCCAGTATCGGCAGGTGAAGGTGCGCGGTATGCGTGGTCAGGAACGGGTAGCCGAGCAGCATCGCCCCGGCCCCGGTGAGGGTTGCCAGCAGCAGGCCGGTGCCCATCCAGCGCAGCGGACGCAGGCTCATCTGGGCTTCCACCCACTGGGTGCCGGCGACCATGTACTGCAGGATGAACGCAACCGACATCACCAGGCCGGCGACAAAGCCGCCACCGGGCTGGTTGTGGCCGCGCATGAACAGGTACATCGAGATCACCAGCGCGATCGGCAGCAGCAGTCGCACCAGGGCGGCGGGCACCATCATGAAGCCCAGCGCGGTATCGGCGGCCTGACGCGGGTTGACCAGGTCGGTGACCACGTCCGGCGCCAGCAGGCGCTGCTGGGCAGGCAGCTGGATGCTCTCCTTGGGCGGGCGGAAGCGGCGCAGCAGGGCAAACACGCTCAGTGCCACGGCCACCAGTACGGTGATTTCACCCAGGGTATCGAAGCCGCGGAAGTCAACCAGCATCACGTTGACCACGTTGGTGCCGCCACCCTCGGGCAGCGCCCGGCTCAGGTAGAAGGAAGAAATCACGTTGGGTGTCGGGCGGGTCAGCATTGCGTACGACAGCAAGGCCATGCCACCGCCGACCAGCACCGCCAGCAGCAGGTCGCGCAGGCGGCGTGCCACAGCGCGCTCCTTGCTGCCGGGCAGGGGCGAGATGTCTTCGATACGCCGTGGCAGCCAGCGCAGGCCCAGCAGGATCAGCACCGTGGTGACCACTTCGACCACCAGTTGGGTGAGCGCCAGGTCCGGCGCCGAGAACCAGACGAAGGTGATGCAGGTCATCAGGCCGCAGACGCTGACCATGGTCAGGGCCGCCAGCCGGTGGTACTTGGCCTGCCACGCAGCGCCGATGGCGCAGATGATCGCGATCAGCCAGAGCATCACGAATACACCTGAGCCCGGGATTTTTGGCCGGTCGCCCCAGCTCAACCCGGTTTGCAGCATGGGCAGCACGCCGGCGAGCAGGGCGATGAGCACCAGCATGAACAGCTGCTTCTGCAGGCGGCGGGTGGTGAACAGGCGCTCGAAGCGGCGCGCCACCCGCATCAGCAGCACCTGGCCGTGTTCGAAGAGGCGCTTGCCATTGAACAGCTCGATCAGCGGCGGGTAGAGGAAGCGCCCGCGCTTGAGCTGATTGCGCAGCACCAGGTAGAGCACCACGCCGCCGCACATGGCGATCAGGCTCATGATCAGTGGTGCATTCCAGCCGTGCCAGATGGCCAGGCTGTACTCGGGCAGCGTGCCACCCACCACCGGCAGTGCGGCAGCGGCCAGCAGCGGGCCCACCGACTGCGCAGGGAAGATACCCACCACCAGGCAGGTCAGCACCAGCAATTCGACCGGCGCGCGCATCCAGCGCGGCGGCTCGTGGGGGGTATGGGGCAGGTCGGTGGCCGGCGGGCCGAAAAACACGTCTACGGTGAAGCGCAGCGCATAGGCGACGCTGAAGGTGCCCGCCAGGGTCGCGATGATCGGCAAGGTGGTTTCGACCCAGGCCGTCGAGCTGATGAACACGGTTTCGGCGAAGAACATTTCCTTGGACAGAAAGCCGTTCATCAAGGGTACGCCGGCCATCGAGGCACTGGCGACCATGGCCAGGGTGGCGGTGAACGGGATCAGCCGGAACAGCCCGCTGAGCTTGCGGATATCGCGGGTGCCGCTTTCATGGTCGATGATGCCGGCGGCCATGAACAGCGAGGCCTTGAAGGTGGCATGGTTGAGAATGTGGAACACCGCCGCTACCGCTGCCAGCGGGCTGTTCAGGCCCAGCAGCAGGGTGATCAGGCCCAGGTGGCTGATGGTCGAGTAGGCCAGCAGGCCCTTGAGGTCGTTCTGGAACATGGCCGCATAGGCGCCCAGCAGCAGGGTGCAGGCCCCTGCGCCGCTGACGATCCAGAACCATTCTTCGCTGCCGGCCAGCGACGGCCAAAGCCGGGCCAGCAGGAACACCCCGGCCTTGACCATGGTGGCCGAGTGCAGATAGGCCGAGACCGGCGTGGGCGCGGCCATGGCGTGGGGAAGCCAGAAGTGGAAGGGGAATTGAGCGCTCTTGGTCAGGGCGCCGAGCAGGATAAGGGGAAGCAGAATGGGGTAGAGGGCATGACTGCGAATCAGGTCACCGGCGGCCAGGACCTTGTCCAGGTCATAGCTGCCCACCACATGGCCGAGCAGCAGTACCCCCGCCAGCAGGCACAAGCCACCGGCCCCGGTGACCATCAGCGCCATATAGGCGCCGCGCCGTGCATCGGCACGGTGGTGCCAGTAACCGATCAGCAGGAACGAGAACAGGCTGGTCAGTTCCCAGAAGAACACCATCTGGATCAGGTTGCCAGAGATCACCAGGCCCAGCATGGCACCCATGAACGCCAGGAAAAACGCGAAGAAACGCGGAACCGGGTCCTGGGGTGACATGTAGTAGCGCGCATACAGCGACACCAGGGTGCCGATGCCCAGCACCAGCAGCGAGAACAGCCAGGCGAACCCGTCCATGCGCAGCACGAGATTGAAGCCCAGGCTCGGCAGCCACAGAAATTCTTCACGGATGACGCCGCCATCGGCAATTTGCGGGTACAGGAGTGCGACCTGCACGGTACCGACCAGCGCGACAAGGCCGGCCAGAAGTGATTCGCTGTTACGCGCGTTGTGCGGCAGTACAGCCGCCAGACAGCTGCCAACAAACGGCAGAAGCAGTAGAACTATCAAGGACATAGATTTCTAATCTGCAGAGGTTTGTAAGGGATCATACGTGGCGCCCCGTCGATCACCAACACGCAAGCTGTCGCAGAATCCTACTTTTGCGCCTCATCAACGCGTTTTTTTATAACAGTTTTTTACAAGAATTGTGCCGCTATTGCAGATTACCGGTCCGTTTGTTGCACCTGTTGATCGTCATCGCTGGCGCCGAGGGGCTCGCCACGGCGTTTGATCTTCAGTTCGCTGACCACCACCGCGATCACGATCAGTAGCCCGCCGAGCAGTGCGATGCCCGGCAGGCGCTCGCCCGCCAGGCGGCCGACGATACCGGCCCATACCGGCTCTGCAGCGTAGATCAGCGTAGCCCGGGTGGGCGAGACTGATTGCTGGGCCCAGTTCATTGCCACCTGGATCACCGCACTCATGGCGCCCAGGCCGACGGCACTGCCCAGCAGCAGCCAGGAAAAGTCCGGCAGGGCTTCCCGGGTGGGCACCACCATCATGAACGACAGCGCCGACGCGGTAGCCAGTTGCACCACGGTCACGCGGCGCACGTCGACCTTGCCGGCATAGTTGCTGATCAGAATGATCTCGGCTGCGATCGCCACGGCGCCGATCAGCGTGGAGATTTCGCCGGGGCTGAACTGCAGCGAGCTGCCACTGGGGCCGGCCACCAGCATCAGTCCGGCGAACGCCAGGCCAATGCCCAGGCTCGGCATCAGCCCCGGGCGCCGGCCCAGCACCAGCCACTGCAGCAGCGGTACAAAAGGTACGTACAAGGCGGTGATGAATGCCGACTGGCTACTGGTGATGGTTTGCAGGCCCACGGTCTGCAGGCCGTAGCCCAGCATGATCGAGGCGCCGATCAGCACGCCGGCCTTGACTTCGAACCAGGTCAGGCCGGACAGCGCACGCGCACTGAACGCTCCGACAAACAGCGCCGCCGCTGCAAAGCGCAGGCCGACGAAGAACATCGGGCCGCTGACGGTCATCACGTTATGCACCAGCAGAAAGGTGGCGCCCCAGAGCATGGTGATGAACACCAGCACCAGTTCGGCCTTGCTCAGGCGCAATGAAAGGAAGAGGGATCGGGCAGTGGTCGGCGAGGTCATGGGCTTGCACACGTGGGGCGAGCGACGCACAATGCGTCGGAAGGTGGGCAGTATACTGCGCAAGCCATGTGAGTGAGCAATATAGTGCACAAAGATTCCAGTCAGCGGGCCTCCGTGCTTCAGCACGTGAGCCAGAATATCCGGCGCCTGCGCCATGCGGCAGAGCTGAGCCAGAGCGCCCTTGCAGAAAAATCCGGTGTCAGCCGACGCATGCTGGTGGCAATAGAAGCGGGTGAAAAGAATGTCAGCCTGACCACCCTCGACCTGATCGCCGAGGCCTTGTCGGTGGCGTTCAGCGACCTGATCCAGGCACCTGACAGCCGTGACCCTGATCGCATCAACGAACTGGCCTGGGCCGGTGTGCACCCCGGCAGCAAGGCCGTGTTGCTGGCCAGTTCCAGGGCCAGCCGCGAGGTGGAGTTGTGGGAGTGGCGCCTGGAGCCGGGCGAGGTGTACCCGGCCGAGGCCGATTTCGACGGCTGGAGCGAACAGATCTACGTGTTCGAGGGGCGCCTTACCCTGGTGATAGAAACGCAGGAACATGTGCTGGCGGCTGGCGATTTCTACAGCTTCGCCAGCAACCGCATGCATGCCTACCGCAACGATGGCGACGTGGCGACGCGCTTCGTGCGCAACGTGGTGATCTGAAGGCCTGTCAGCGCCGATTGGCGTCAAGCCACTCCTGGGTGGAGACCACCTGCGCGTAGGCGAAGGCCAGCGATGCCATGTACGCCGCGTGGGCCTGGGCCGCCGGTACGACCACGCCGTTGAATTCCAGGTCGCGGGTGGCGCAGGCATCGTGCACCACCGTGGTGCCATAGCCCATGTCCGAGGCGGCCCGGGCGGCGGCATCGATGCACATGTGGCTCATGCTGCCGACCAGGGTCAGGCCGGTAATCTTGTGCTGGTCGAGCAGGGCCTTGAGGTCGGTGCCCAGAAAGCTGTTGACGTTGTGCTTGAGCACCACCGGCTCGCCCTCGCGAGCGGCTGCTTTCGGATGAATCTGCGCGCCTTCGGAGCCCGGAGTGAAGAAAGGTGCATCGGCGGACTCGAACTCATGACGTACATGGACCACCAGGTCGCCGTTTTCGCGGGCAGCCTGGATGATCCGTGCGGCGTTGTCGGCGGCCGCATCGGCGCCGTGCAGCGTCCATTTGCCGCCGGGGAAGTAGTCGTTCTGGATGTCGACGATGATCAGTGCCTGTTTGCTCATGGTGCAGTCCTTCAGGAGAATGGTTGTGACGTGCTGATAGTTATAGGCTTGTGCGACAGGCTTGCGCATTGGCGCGACCGACAAATTGGCGGGAAAAACTGACAATGGATGCAATCGGCGATCAGGTCGAGATCGGTATTCTGGTTTACCCAGGTGCCCAGATGGCGGCAGTGCATGGCCTGACCGACCTGTTCGCGGTGGCCAACCGCATGGCCGCCGACCTGGGGGCGCGACGCAGCCCGCTGCTGCGGGTGTGCCACTGGGCCGAGATGCCGGGACAGCCGCTGGCGGTGAGCTTCGACAGTCACCCGCAGGCGCATCACCGCCCGCGAGTGATGATCATCCCGCCCAGCCTGACCGAGGAGCCGGGCCCCGACCTGATCGATCGCTTCTGCAACGACCTGCGCCAGTGGCACCGCGAAGGCGCGCTGCTGGTGTCGGTGTGTGTCGGGGTGTTCTTCATTGCCGCCAGCGGCCTGCTCGACGGTCGCTCCGCCACTACTCACTGGAATTTTGCCCAATCGCTGGCCGAGCGCTTTCCCCTGGTCAAGGTCGAGGCCAACCTGCCGTTGCTGGAAGATGGCGACATCATTACCTCGGCCGGATTGATGGCCTGGACCGAGTTGGGGCTCAAGCTGGTCGAGCGCTTCCAGGGGCAGACCCTGGCGGCTGAGACGGCGCGATTTCTCGCGGTGGCGCCAGTGCATGCCATGCCTGGGCCGGGCAGCGTGTTCAGCCCGCGCCTGGACCATGGCGACGAAGCGGTGCTCAAGGTGCAGCACTGGCTGCAGAGCACGGGGGCGCGGGAGGTCAACCTGGCCTTGATGGCCGACTGCGCAGGGCTCGAGCAGCGCACCTTCCTGCGGCGTTTTCGCAGCGCCACCGGCCTCAAACCCACCGAGTACTGTCAGCAGGTGAGGGTAGGGCGCGCTTGCCGGATGCTCGAGTTCACCAACCGCAGCATCGACCAGATCGCCTGGGGTGTTGGCTACCAGGACCCTGGTGCGTTTCGCAAGGTCTTCCACAAGGTCACAGGGCTTGCGCCAGGCGAGTACCGCAAGCACGTGGTCGGGCCTGCGGGCTGATCCTCCTTTGGTACCGCACCGCTGCCCTTGCGGTGGATTGCTGCTTATTATCCGGTCTCCCGGGAAAGGAGATACCGATGCACGAACAACAACCGGCACCTGCCTGCGACGACATGGCGGATGTACTGATCATCGGGGGTGGCCTGAGCGGCGCCTTGTTGGCGGCGCAATTGCTGCGTCGCCCCGGACGCCGGCGCCTGCTGGTGGTCGAGCCGCGTGGGGAGCTGGGGCGTGGCGAAGCCTACAGCGCTACCGAAAACGGTCATACCCTCAATGGCAATGCGGCGCGCATGAGCGTCGATCCGGACAATCCCGATGACCTGACCCACTGGCTGCAACAGCAGATCGATGCCGGGCAGTGGCCCGAATCCGCCGAGCAGGGCGTGCCGGTGGCCGAATTGTTCCCGCCGCGAGGTCTGTTCGGTCGCTATGCCCGCCAGCGTCTGGCAGAGGCCGAGCGTGTCGGCGCCAAGGCCGGCTCCACGCTGGAGCATGTGTGTACCGAGGTGGTTGACCTGCAGGTGCACGATGACAGGGTTCAGGCGCAATTGCAGGATGGGCGCCGGGTGCAGGCGCGCCAGGCGGTGCTGGCTACCGGCATGTTTGCCGCGGCGCGCACGGCGCAGGTGGGTGAGAACAGCCTCAACGCCGCAGCCATCGACCCCTGGGACGTGGCCGCCATGCGCACGATCGACCCGCAAGGCACAGTGTTGATCATCGGTTCCGGGCTGACCATGGTCGACACCCTGGTGTCGTTGCAACTGGCCGGGCATCGTGGGCCTGTCGAGGTATTCTCGCGCCACGGGTTGTGGCCCCACGAGCGCCGTCAGCCACCGCCCTGGGAGGATTTTCTCGAGGCGGACCCTTCGCTGCGCAGCCCGCGCCAGTTGCTGCGTGCGCTGCGCCGGCAATGCAGGCTGGCGTTGGCCCAGGGCATCGACTGGCAGGCCCCGCTGGACACTGTGCGGGTGCATATCCCCAGGCTGTGGAGCCAGGCCAGTGACCGCGAACGCCGCCAGTTCGTGCGCCATGTGCGGCCCTGGTGGGAAAGCCATCATCACCGTTCGCCGCCCCAGGGTGCAGCGCTGCTGGAGCGGTTGCGCCAGGAGGGGCGCCTGCATATTCATGCGGCCTCCCTGCAGAGGGTCGAACCGGCTACCGGAGCCGGGGTGGGGGTGCGCCTGCGGTTTCGCGGCGAGGCCCGGGCGACGCGGGTCGAGGGTGCCGCACTGGTCAACTCCACCGGTATCGAATATGACTGGCGGCGCGTGGCACGCCCGCTACCGCAAGCGTTGTTGCAGCGCAGGCTGATCCGGCCAGGGCCGCTGGCCCTTGGAATTGATGCCGACCCGCAGGGCGCAGTGATCGATGCCGATGGCGCGGTCAGTACGCGCCTGTTTGCGATGGGCCCGCCGCTGCGTGGCCTGTGGTGGGAAAGTACTGCCGTCACCGACGTGGCGTTGCAGGCCAAGGGATTGGCTGCTCGTCTGACGCGGGAGCCTGAGTCATCACCGTAATGATATTTTTGTTATATAAATATGAAAATTAATAATTAATGGTTCTATGCGTGTTCGTGCACTATAGATGCACGACTACTCCACGCATTCAGGAAGCGCCTGGCCATGACCACACTCCCGCTGTATTTCGACTACGCCGCCACGACACCCGTCGACGAGCGAGTCATTCAGGTAATGGTGGAGTGTCTGGGTATGTCCGGGCGTTTTGGCAATCCGGCTTCCAGCTCCCATCGGTATGGTCAGCAGGCACGCCTGGCGGTCGAGCAGGCACGGGCCCAGGTCGCCGGCCTGGTAGGGGCGCGGGCCGACGAGATCATCTGGACGTCGGGTGCCACCGAATCCAACAACCTGGCCCTCAAAGGGCTGGCTCAGGGCCGCACAGGTGGGCATGTCATCACCAGCCGCATCGAGCACAAGGCCGTGCTCGATACTGCCCGACAGCTCGAGCTGGCAGGCATCGAGGTGACGTGGCTGAGCCCCGATGCCCAGGGGTTGATCACTGAACAGGCGGTATCGGCGGCGCTGCGTGACGACACCTTTCTGGTATCGCTGATGCTGGTCAACAATGAACTGGGCACCCTGAACGATGTGCAGGCCATCGGCGAGCGGGTGCGCCGCCACGGCGCATTGCTGCATGTGGATGCCGCCCAGGGGGCAGGCAAGGTGCCTATCGACCTGTCACGCTGGCCGGTGGACCTGATGTCGTTTTCGGCGCACAAGGTGTATGGGCCCAAAGGGATCGGTGCGCTCTACGTCGGCAAGCGCGCCGCGCCGCTGCTGCAGGCACAGATTCACGGTGGCGGGCACGAGAACGGATTGCGCTCGGGCACCCTGGCCACTCACCAGATTGCCGCCATGGGCGCTGCCTTCGCACTGGCCGGGCAGGTGCAGCAGCAGGAAGTTGCACGTATGCACCGGTTGCGTGAGCGGCTGCTGGAGCAACTGGCCGATACTCCCGGCCTGGGGCTCAACGGCAGCCCTGTCCAGCGCATCCCTCATACGTTGAGCCTGACCTTTGGCGGTGACGGTATCGATCTGCAGGCGCTGGCCCGTACGCTGGCGTTTTCCTCGACGTCGGCCTGCAATTCGGCCAGCAGTGCGCCTTCGCATGTGCTGCTGGCGCTTGGGCATGACGAGCGTGCGGCACGGCAGACGTTGCGTCTGAGCCTGGGGCGCTATACCCGCGAAGAGGATATCGACGCCGCTGCCGGTGCCATCCACGCAGCGTTACACAATGTGCCTTTCTGGGCGGTTGCCCACGGTTGAGTGCTGCTTCATTATCGTCCACCAGAACATTGGTCGCGGTGGTGGCACAACATAATGAACAGTCAGCCTGGAATGCAGGAAGCAGTAACCGCGCGCCTGGCGCGCATGCGTGCAGTGATGAACCGCGAAGGGGTCGATGCACTGCTGGTGCCCTCGGCAGACCCGCACCTGTCCGAATACCTTCCAGGCTACTGGCAGGGGCGCCAATGGCTGTCCGGGTTTCATGGCTCGGTGGGTACGCTGGTGCTGACGGCCGATTTTGCCGGGCTTTGGGCCGACAGTCGTTACTGGGGGCAGGCCGAAAAGGAGCTGGCGGGTAGCGGTATCGCGTTGATGAAGCTGATGCCGGGTCAGCCGGGGGCCCTTGACTGGCTGGCAGAGCAGGCGCCCGCAGGCGGCACGGTGGCAGTAGACGGTGCGGTGATGCAACTGGCGTCGGCGCGGCAGCTGCAGGATCGCCTCAGGGTGCGCAATGTGCGCCTGCTCAGTGACAGGGACCTGCTGGCACAGGTGTGGCTGGAGCGGCCTGCGTTGCCAGGCAGCCCGGTTTACCAGCACCTGCCGCCGCACGCGAGCGTCAGCCGTGCCGACAAGCTGGCGCAACTGCGCACAACGCTCAAGGAGCGCGGCGCAGATTGGCATTTCATTGCGACGCTGGATGACATCGCTTGGCTGTTCAACCTGCGTGGCAGCGACGTTTCATACAACCCGGTATTCGTTTCCTTCGCATTGATCGGTCAGCATCAGGCCATTCTGTTCGTGGCATCGAGCAAGGTCGACAGCGCTGTGCGCGAGGCGCTTGAGTCTGACGGGGTGCAACTGCGCGAGTATGAAGCAGTGGGCAGCGCGCTGGCAGGCATCGAGGCGGGCAGTGTCCTGCTGGTAGATCCGGCACGGGTGACCAGCGGGTTGCTGGCCAACCTCGGTGCCCAGGTGCAGCTGCTCGAAGGCATCAATCCAAGCGTTCTGTCCAAGTCGAGAAAGAGCGAGGCGGACCTCGTTCATATCAGGCAGGTGATGGAACAGGACGGTGCGGCGTTGTGCGAGTTCTTCGCGGACTTCGAGGCCGCACTGGGGCATTCGACCCTTACCGAGGTCAGTGTTGACACCTTGCTCGGCGCAGCCCGGGCTCGACGTCCCGGTCATGTGTCCCCAAGCTTTGCTACCATTGCCGCCTTCAACAGCAATGGGGCCATGCCGCATTACCGCGCCACCGACGCCTCGCATGCGCTCATCGAAGGTGATGGGCTGTTGTTGATCGATTCAGGTGGGCAATACCTGGGAGGGACCACCGACATTACCCGTATGGTGCCCATCGGCACGCCAAGCCTGGAACAGACGCTGGATTGCACGCGGGTGCTCAAGGGCATGATTGCACTATCCAGGGCGCGTTTTCCGCGGGGCATTGCCTCGCCTTTGCTCGATGCGATTGCCCGAGCACCGTTATGGGCCGAGCATGTGGATTACGGGCATGGCACCGGCCACGGCGTCGGCTACTTCATGAACGTGCACGAAGGGCCACAGGTGATCGCCTATCAGGCCTCGCCTGCGCCGCACACAGCCATGCAGGCCGGCATGATCACCTCCATCGAGCCGGGCACCTATCGGCCTGGGCAGTGGGGCGTGCGCATCGAGAACCTGGTGTTCACCCGGGATTCGGGCAAGAGTGGGTTTGGTGACTTTCTTGAATTCGAAACGCTGACCTTGTGCCCTATCGACACACGATGCCTGTTGCCTGAGCAACTGGGCAGCGAAGAACGCGAATGGCTCAATGATTACCACCGCACGGTGCGTGAACGGCTTTCGCCACTGCTGGCAGGTGCTGCTCTGCACTGGCTGGAACAAAGAACCGAAGCGGTCTGATCGGGCACATGAAAAAGGGCAACCTGCGGGTTGCCCTTTTTCGTTACTTGCAGATGACGATCATGCTTCGGCTGGTGTAGCCGGCGGGGTTGAGACCGAAGGGGTAGTCCCCTGGCTCGTCTTCGCCATCGCCAGACTTGGCGACGACTTTGTAGCCTTTGGTGCCGCAGGAACTGGCGGCCTTGGCGTAGCACTTGTTCCATGAAGACGACAGGCCCGAGCAGTTGATGTGCATGCCCTTCTTGCCGTGTTTGACCTCAGTTTTGGCGTTCGCCGCACAGCCAGCAATGGCCAGAATGGCTAGGATGAGCAAAATTCGTTTCATTCCTGTCCTTACAAAGAGTGTCGGGTCTGCAAGCCCGAGACGGTTACCTGCGCCTCTTCCTGATGCCTCTCGCGTCCTTGTCTTAAGTTAAAACTTCAAGCAGTGCATTGAATTACAGCTTAAACAGGGTGCCATGGCGACACAATGACAAAAACAGGTTCAAATGGAAATATTTCTCAAATCAGTCGGCTGGCACCAGTGCTGGGCTTTCCCTGCGCATGGACAGTGTGGCACCCACCGAGGCAGTAATGATCGCGGCGATGGCCAGCCATTGCGCCATGCTCAACACTTCGTTGAGAAACAGTAGTCCCGACAATGCGCCGAATGCCGGTTCGATGCTCATCAGTGTGCCGAAGGTTCGAGCGGGCAGGCGTGTCAGGGCCACCATTTCCAGGCTGTACGGCAATGCTGTCGACAGAATGGCCACGCCAATCGCCACGGGTAGCAGGGCAGGGTTGAGCAGGGCACTGCCGGCATGAACGATGCCGATCGGCGCAACGAACAGCGCGGCAACCATGACGCCAAGTGCGGCGGTCTGAATGCCGTGCTCGGCCCCGGCTTT
>NZ_CP146966.1:0-2542500 GCF_037113495.1 Pseudomonas sp. AE27 | reverse complement strand
CACCGCCCGTCACACCATGGGAGTGGGTTGCACCAGAAGTAGCTAGTCTAACCTTCGGGAGGACGGTTACCACGGTGTGATTCATGACTGGGGTGAAGTCGTAACAAGGTAGCCGTAGGGGAACCTGCGGCTGGATCACCTCCTTAATCGACGACATCAGCTGTCTCATAAGCTCCCACACGAATTGCTTGATTCATTGAAGAAGACGATTAGGTTAGCAACCTTCGATTGGGTCTGTAGCTCAGTTGGTTAGAGCGCACCCCTGATAAGGGTGAGGTCGGCAGTTCGAATCTGCCCAGACCCACCAATTTGCTGGGGCCATAGCTCAGCTGGGAGAGCGCCTGCCTTGCACGCAGGAGGTCAGCGGTTCGATCCCGCTTGGCTCCACCACCCCGCTTGCTAATTTGTCAAAGCTTAGAAATGAATATTCGCCTCGAATATTGATTTCTGAACTTTATCAGAATCGTTCTTTAAAAATTTGGGTATGTGATAGAAAGATAGACTGGACAGCACTTTCACTGGTGTGTGTTCAGGCTAAGGTAAAATTTGTGAGTAATTACAAGTTTTCGGCGAATGTTGTCTTCACAGTATAACCAGATTGCTTGGGGTTATATGGTCAAGTGAAGAAGCGCATACGGTGGATGCCTTGGCAGTCAGAGGCGATGAAAGACGTGGTAGCCTGCGATAAGCTTCGGGGAGTCGGCAAACAGACTTTGATCCGGAGATCTCTGAATGGGGGAACCCACCTGGCATAAGTCAGGTATCTTGTACTGAATACATAGGTGCAAGAGGCGAACCAGGGGAACTGAAACATCTAAGTACCCTGAGGAAAAGAAATCAACCGAGATTCCCTTAGTAGTGGCGAGCGAACGGGGACTAGCCCTTAAGTGGCTTTGAGATTAGCGGAACGCTCTGGAAAGTGCGGCCATAGTGGGTGATAGCCCTGTACGCGAAAATCTCTTAGTCATGAAATCGAGTAGGACGGAGCACGAGAAACTTTGTCTGAATATGGGGGGACCATCCTCCAAGGCTAAATACTACTGACTGACCGATAGTGAACCAGTACCGTGAGGGAAAGGCGAAAAGAACCCCGGAGAGGGGAGTGAAATAGATCCTGAAACCGTATGCGTACAAGCAGTGGGAGCCTACTTTGTTAGGTGACTGCGTACCTTTTGTATAATGGGTCAGCGACTTATATTCAGTGGCGAGCTTAACCGAATAGGGGAGGCGTAGCAAAAGCGAGTCTTAATAGGGCGTTTAGTCGCTGGGTATAGACCCGAAACCGGGCGATCTATCCATGGGCAGGTTGAAGGTTAGGTAACACTGACTGGAGGACCGAACCGACTACCGTTGAAAAGTTAGCGGATGACCTGTGGATCGGAGTGAAAGGCTAATCAAGCTCGGAGATAGCTGGTTCTCCTCGAAAGCTATTTAGGTAGCGCCTCATGTATCACTGTAGGGGGTAGAGCACTGTTTCGGCTAGGGGGTCATCCCGACTTACCAAACCGATGCAAACTCCGAATACCTACAAGTGCCGAGCATGGGAGACACACGGCGGGTGCTAACGTCCGTCGTGAAAAGGGAAACAACCCAGACCGTCAGCTAAGGTCCCAAAGTTATGGTTAAGTGGGAAACGATGTGGGAAGGCTTAGACAGCTAGGAGGTTGGCTTAGAAGCAGCCACCCTTTAAAGAAAGCGTAATAGCTCACTAGTCGAGTCGGCCTGCGCGGAAGATGTAACGGGGCTCAAACCATACACCGAAGCTACGGGTATCACTTAGGTGATGCGGTAGAGGAGCGTTCTGTAAGCCTGTGAAGGTGAGTTGAGAAGCTTGCTGGAGGTATCAGAAGTGCGAATGCTGACATGAGTAACGACAATGGGAGTGAAAAACTCCCACGCCGAAAGACCAAGGTTTCCTGCGCAACGTTAATCGACGCAGGGTTAGTCGGTCCCTAAGGCGAGGCTGAAAAGCGTAGTCGATGGAAAACAGGTTAATATTCCTGTACTTCTGGTTATTGCGATGGAGGGACGGAGAAGGCTAGGCCAGCTTGGCGTTGGTTGTCCAAGTTTAAGGTGGTAGGCTGATATCTTAGGTAAATCCGGGATCTTAAGGCCGAGAGCTGATGACGAGTTGCCATTAGGCGACGAAGTGGTTGATGCCATGCTTCCAAGAAAAGCTTCTAAGCTTCAGGTAACCAGGAACCGTACCCCAAACCGACACAGGTGGTTGGGTAGAGAATACCAAGGCGCTTGAGAGAACTCGGGTGAAGGAACTAGGCAAAATGGCACCGTAACTTCGGGAGAAGGTGCGCCGGTGAGGGTGAAGGACTTGCTCCGTAAGCTCATGCCGGTCGAAGATACCAGGCCGCTGCGACTGTTTATTAAAAACACAGCACTCTGCAAACACGAAAGTGGACGTATAGGGTGTGACGCCTGCCCGGTGCCGGAAGGTTAATTGATGGGGTTAGCTAACGCGAAGCTCTTGATCGAAGCCCCGGTAAACGGCGGCCGTAACTATAACGGTCCTAAGGTAGCGAAATTCCTTGTCGGGTAAGTTCCGACCTGCACGAATGGCGTAACGATGGCGGCGCTGTCTCCACCCGAGACTCAGTGAAATTGAAATCGCTGTGAAGATGCAGTGTATCCGCGGCTAGACGGAAAGACCCCGTGAACCTTTACTATAGCTTTGCACTGGACTTTGAATTTGCTTGTGTAGGATAGGTGGGAGGCTTTGAAGCGTGGACGCCAGTCTGCGTGGAGCCATCCTTGAAATACCACCCTGGCAACTTTGAGGTTCTAACTCAGGTCCGTTATCCGGATCGAGGACAGTGTATGGTGGGTAGTTTGACTGGGGCGGTCTCCTCCTAAAGAGTAACGGAGGAGTACGAAGGTGCGCTCAGACCGGTCGGAAATCGGTCGTAGAGTATAAAGGCAAAAGCGCGCTTGACTGCGAGACAGACACGTCGAGCAGGTACGAAAGTAGGTCTTAGTGATCCGGTGGTTCTGTATGGAAGGGCCATCGCTCAACGGATAAAAGGTACTCCGGGGATAACAGGCTGATACCGCCCAAGAGTTCATATCGACGGCGGTGTTTGGCACCTCGATGTCGGCTCATCACATCCTGGGGCTGAAGCCGGTCCCAAGGGTATGGCTGTTCGCCATTTAAAGTGGTACGCGAGCTGGGTTTAGAACGTCGTGAGACAGTTCGGTCCCTATCTGCCGTGGACGTTTGAGATTTGAGAGGGGCTGCTCCTAGTACGAGAGGACCGGAGTGGACGAACCTCTGGTGTTCCGGTTGTCACGCCAGTGGCATTGCCGGGTAGCTATGTTCGGAAGAGATAACCGCTGAAAGCATCTAAGCGGGAAACTTGCCTCAAGATGAGATCTCACTGGAGCCTTGAGCTCCCTGAAGGGCCGTCGAAGACTACGACGTTGATAGGTTGGGTGTGTAAGCGCTGTGAGGCGTTGAGCTAACCAATACTAATTGCCCGTGAGGCTTGACCATATAACACCCAAGCAATTTGCGTCGAACGACCAGATTGCGGTGTTGTGAAGACACAGTAAGCCGAAGATTTGTAACTCACGAACATCACATACCCGATTCGCTGGAGTGTCTGAACAAGACCTTCTGGCAACAGAATTTCTTGACGACCATAGAGCATTGGAACCACCTGATCCCATCCCGAACTCAGTAGTGAAACGATGCATCGCCGATGGTAGTGTGGGGTTTCCCCATGTGAGAGTAGGTCATCGTCAAGATTAAATTCCGAAACCCCTATCTGCATCTGCAGGTAGGGGTTTTGTCTTTGTGGGCTGAAAGTTTCCTGCAAGGCGGGCATAAAAAACCACCTTGGGAGGTGGTTTTCAGATATGTCACTGTCAGCTCAGTCGCCGTAATACTCGCAGCCACTGGTGCAGGTTTCATGGATACGTACCTTGCTCAGTTCTGGTAGCAACGGCTTGACCTGGTCCCAGATCCATTTGGCAATCACTTCGCTGGTCGGGTTCTCCAGGCCAGGGATGTCATTGAGGTAGTTGTGGTCAAGCTGCTCGTACAGCGGCTTGAAAATCGCCTTGATCTCCGAGAAGTCGCGAATCCAGCCGGTATGCGGATCCAGCTGGCCGGTCAAGTGCAAGGCAACCTTGAAGGAGTGGCCGTGCAGGCGCCCGCATTTGTGCCCGGCGGGCACATTCGGCAAGCGGTGGGCCGATTCGAAGGTGAACTCTTTGAAAATTTCCACGGTATCTTAGAACTCTGAAAACCAATGCTGACCGGCAGTTTAACAGCAAGCCTACTTCAACGGTTGCAGATGCTGGTGCAGCTTGCCGGTTTCCACCAGTTCTAGGAACTCGTCGCCCAGCCGCTGGCTTTCGCTCATGGCGGTACGCCAGTAACGTTGGCGGTTACCGGCATCGCCCATGAAGCGCTTGAAGTCGCTGCGATCCGGCAGCTTGCCGTAGGGCAGGCGGGCCAGGTACTGCGGCGAGGGTGCCAGCAACAGCACGTTCTGCAGGTACTGCGCATTGCTGCGCCGCCAGGGCAGGGCCTTGTCGAACCACCCCGGCACCACCTTGTGGGTGAAGTGAGGGTAAAGCACGATGTCCTCGCCGCTGTAGGGCAGGTCGAGGTGATAGTCGAGCAAGCCACCATCCCGGTAGGTGCCCGCTCCGACCCCCGGAATGTCCCGCACGCCTTCCATCACCATGGGAATGGAGCCTGAAGCGAGCAGGGCATGACGCAGGTTGTCGACCGCCAGCGGCAGGCAGCGCGAAGGGAAGTCCGTGAGGGGGTTCAACGGCGGTGCGCAGCGTGCGTCATGCAGGATCACGCGTTCGAAGTGCCGGGCCAGCCGCGAACGGCTCACGAGGTTGTCGGCAATCACCGACGACAGGCCTACGCCCAGTCGGCCTCGATGATCGTGCTGAAGCAGGCCGTGGCTTCTGACCAGCATGATGTTGAGCCGATAGTGGGGGTTGTCGAGAATGCGAGCATCCTGGCCCTCCAGCAGGTCATCGAGCATGCGCCGACAGCTCTGGCTGACCTGGGCCTGGGTCACGCCCTTGGCGAAATCCTGCTCGGTATAAAGATGGCCCAGGCGCAGCAGGGCCTGGGCGGGGTCGGGCAGGCAGGCGCTGGCGAAGCGCCAGGAGCCGATCGATGCCCCGATCAGCGAGCGCGCGCGCGGTGCTGTGGGCAGCCACTGGCCGAACAGCGCCAGGTCGATACCCTGGATACCCAGCGCCTTGGGGCCGCCTGCAGCGCCCGGTAGCACCCCCACGTCTGCAGCCTGCAGACCGCGTTCGCGTACATGGGCAAACGCCCGCGTGCCGGCCTTGAGTGTCAGCGCTGGAAACTTGATCTGGATTGAGCTCATAAGGGCCTCGTTGTCCTGGATCAACGATTATAGAGAAGCGTGGACGGAACAGGGGCGCGCCTGAGCTATCATGGCGTCAGTTGTTTTCAGTTTCAGTTAAGTTCGGTTCGGTATTCTGAACCCGTAAGCAAGATTGATCCTAAATGGAGAGACACGATGAAAACATTGACAGCCCTGTTCGCCACCGCCGCCCTTGCCCTGAGCGCCAACGTTGCGCTGGCTAAAGACATCCCCACCAATGAAGTCGTGCAGCTGGTCCAGGCCAAGACCATCCTGTCGCTGGATGACCTCAACGCAAAAGCGCTGGCCAAGCATCCGGGTGCCACCATCAAGGACTCCGAGCTCGAGGACGTGTACGGCCGTTATGTGTACAAGGTCGAACTGCGTGACGCGCAGAACGTCGAATGGGACGTGGACCTTGATGCCAAGACCGGTGAAGTACTCAAGGACGCCAAGGACACCTGATGACTGCACGCAAGCGAACGGCACCGTGGCTGTTCCTCGCATTGCTGGTCTTCTGTACGCCGGCCCTGGCCCGCGACCTCGATCAGGATGAAGCCCTGGAGCTACGTCAGAAGGGCATCATCCTGCCGCTGGAGCAACTGTTGAACTCCGCCCTGGGGCGTTACCCCGGGGCGAAGTTGCTTGAGGCGGAGCTGGAAGAGAAGCACAACCGCTACGAGTACGAAGTCGAGCTGGTCACCCCGCAAGGGGTCGTGCGTGAAATCAAGTTCGATGCACGCACGGGTGTGCTGATCAAAGATGAGGAAGATGACTGATGCGCCTGTTACTGGTCGAGGACAACGTCCCGCTGGCCGATGAACTCACCCAGAGCCTGCAGCGCCAGGGCTACGCCATCGACTGGCTGGCCGACGGCCGAGATGCGGTGTACCAGGGTAGCAGCGAGCCCTATGACCTGATTATCCTGGACCTGGGGCTGCCCGGCCTGCCCGGCCTCGAGGTGCTGGCCCAATGGCGCGCCGGCGGGCTGTCGACCCCGGTGCTGATCCTGACCGCACGGGGTTCCTGGGCCGAGCGCATCGAGGGCCTCAAGGCCGGTGCCGACGATTACCTGAGCAAACCCTTTCACCCCGAAGAGCTGCAACTGCGCATCCAGTCGCTGCTGCGCCGCGCCCGTGGCCTGGCCAACCAGCCGACCCTGCAGGCCGCCGGCCTGCACCTGGACGAAGGCCGCCAGTGCGTGAGCCGCGACGGGCAGGACGTGCAACTGACCGCCGCCGAGTTTCGCCTGCTGCGCTACTTCATGTTGCACCCGCAGCAGATCCTTTCCAAAAGCCACCTGGCCGAGCACCTCTACAACGGCGAAACCGAGCGCGACTCGAATGTGCTCGAAGTACACGTCAACCACCTGCGCCGCAAGCTGGGGCGCAGCGTGATCGAAACCCATCGCGGCCAGGGCTATCGCTTTGGCGGAGTGGTCGAGTGAAGTCGATCCAGGCGCGCCTGAGCCTGGGGCTGGTCGGTGTACTGGTGGTGGTCGGCCTGGCCCTGGCACAGATCAGCCTGTGGCTGTTCGAGGTCGGGTTGCAGCGCTACCTGGAGACGGGGCTGCGCAAGGAAAGCGAAAACCTGCTGGTGGCGCTGGTGCGCGGCCACAGCGGCCTCGAACTGGACGAGCGACGCCTGTCGTCGGCGTACCAGCGGCCGTTTTCCGGCTACTACTTCCGTATCGATTTCGAAGGGGGCAGTTGGCGTTCCCGCTCGCTCTGGGACATGGACATGCCCCGTCCGCCAACTCCCGGCCTGCACGCGGGCCTGGAGCTGGGCCCGGCTGGCCAGCAACTGCTGGTGCTGCGTGCCGACTACCGGCGCCTGGGCCAGGCGATCTCGATCAGCGTGGCGCAGGACTATACCCCCGTGCGCGACGGCTTCCGGCGCATGCAGCAGCTCGGCCTTGGCCTGGGGCTGGTGGCGCTGCTGTTGATTCTGGTGCTGCAACGCATCACGGTCACACGCTCCCTGCGCCCATTGGAACGCACGCGCGAACAGATCGCCCAACTGCAGCAGGGCAAGCGCTCGCAGCTCGACAGTGAGGTGCCTGTCGAACTCGAGCCCCTGGTGGCGCAGATCAACCACCTGCTGGCACACACCGAAGACAGCCTCAGACGTTCACGCAACGCGCTGGGCAACCTGGGGCATGCCCTGAAGACTCCCCTGGCGGTGCTGATGAGCCTGGCGTCGAGCGAGCGCCTGAACGACCTGCCCGAGGTTCGCGTCCAGTTGCAGGCTCAGCTGGAGCAGATCCAGCAACGCCTGAGCCGCGAACTCAATCGCGCCCGGCTGGCCGGCGATGCCCTGCCGGGGGCGCATTTCGATTGCGCCACCGAACTGCCGGGCCTGCTATCGACCCTGGGCATGATTCACGGCGATCACCTGCTCATCCGCCATCAGGTGCCCGATGGGTTGTCCTTGCCCTGGGACCGCGAAGACCTGCTCGAGCTGCTGGGCAACCTGCTGGACAACGCCTGCAAGTGGGCCGACAGCGAGGTCTGCCTGAGCATCGAGCAAGAGGGCGGGGTGTATCGCCTGTGGGTGGACGATGATGGCCCGGGCATCCCCGAAAATGCCAGGGCCGGGGTGCTGGAGCGCGGTGCGCGGCTCGACGAACAGGTCGATGGCCATGGGCTTGGCCTGGGCATCGTTCGCGATATCGCCGAAGCCTGGGGTGGGCAGATGAGGTTGCTGGAAAGCCCGCTGGGCGGGCTGCGGGTGAGCATCGAGCTACCCCGCAGGGCAGCCCGATAACACCATCAGACGCGGAACTGGTCCATCAGCCCCTGCTGCTGGTTGGCCAGGCTGTTCAGCGACTGGCTGACCCGCGCCGACTCATTGGCCTGCTCCGAGAGTGACTCGGTCACATCGCGAATGGTCGCCACGTTGTTGTTGATTTCCTCGGCCACCGCACTCTGCTCTTCGGCGGCACTGGCAATCTGCAGGTTCATGTCGCTGATCACGGTGACGGCCTCGCCGATCTGGCGCAGCGCAGTCACGGCCTGACCGACCTGGTCGACGCTACCCTGGGCCTGGCGGTGGCTGCTGTCCATGGCGCCCACCACCTCGCGGGTGCCGGCCTGCAGTTGCTCGATCACCTGACGGGTCTCCTCCACCGACTCCTGGGTGCGTCGGGCCAGGTTGCGCACCTCGTCGGCCACCACCGCAAAGCCGCGCCCGGCTTCCCCGGCACGGGCCGCCTCGATGGCGGCATTGAGCGCCAGCAGGTTGGTCTGCTCGGCGATGGAGCGGATCACTTCCAGTACCGAACCGATCTTCTCGCTGTTGTCGGCCAGCCCTTCGACCTGGGCCATGGCGGTGTTCATGTCGGCTGCCAGGGTATCGATGCTGGTGGTGGTGCGGTCGATCACCGCCAGGCCCTGACGGGTCGCCTGGTCGGCGTCACGCGCCGCCTGGGCCGCTTGCGCAGCACTGCGCGCCACATCCTGGGCGGTGGCGCTCATTTCGTGGGACGCCGTGGCCACCTGGTCGACCTGACGGTACTGCTGCTCCATGCCGGCGCTGGTCTGCGAGGCAATCGCCGAAGACTGGTCGGCAGTGTCGCGCGCCGCCTGCACCGAGCGTTTGACCTCGGCGATGATCGGCTGCAGCTTGTCGAGGAAGCGGTTGAACCAGCCGGCCAGTTCCCCCAGCTCGTCGCGCTTGTCGTAGTTCAGGCGGCGGGTCAGGTCGCCTTCGCCGCTGGCGATGTCCTTGAGCATGGCGGCCACGCCCAGGATGGGGCGGGTCACACTGCGCGCCATCACCCAGATCAGCAGCAGCCCCACGATCGCGGCCAGCACACCCAGGCCCAGCTCGATCAGGGTGCCACTGGTATTGCGCTGGTCGAGCTCGTTCTTGAGGGTCTCGGCCGGGCCGGTCAGGGCGCTTTGCGGCACATCCAGCAGCACGCCCCAGGGCTTGCCCCCCGGAATCGGTGCAAACGATGCCAGCACCTTCAGGCGCTCGTCCTTGTGGAGGCTCTGCAGGGGCGTGCCGCTGCTCAGCAGGCCTATCAGCTCCTTGCCGCTGGTGCTGTCGACCTGGTCGAAGCGTTGCGCCAGCTTGCCCGCATCCGGGCTGTAGCCGGCCAGCAGGCCCACCGGGCTGATGATGCCGATGCGGGTCTGGCCCTGGTACAGGTTCTGGCTGGCTTGCTGGCTCAGCGCCTGCAGGCTGTTCAGGTTGATGTCGATCGACAGGGTGGCGACCACCTTGTCGGCCACGATCAGCGGGAACACGATGCTGGTCATCAGCACCCGCTGGCCGGCAATGTCATAGAAGTAGGGTTCGATCACGCAGGTCTTGCGCGTGGTACGCGGGCACACCGACCAGGTGTTGGCCGGCTCGCCGCTGGGGCCGATGCTGGTGTCGGTCATGTCCTTTTCGGGCAGCGCCATCGAGGTCAGCTTGCCGGGCGTGGGCTGCGACCAGTACAGGGCAAAGCGGCCGGCCTCGTTGCTGCCCAGCTCGGCCTGGTTGGCGAACAGGGCATCCTTGTTGTCCAGGGCGTTGGGCTCGAACACCAGCGACAGCCCCAGCAGGTCGGGGTTGGCCTGCAGCGCGGCGCGCACCTGGCGGGTCATGTCCTCGCGCAGGTCGAAGGCGTCCAGAAAGCGCTTTTCGGCCTGCTCGCGCAAAAACAGCACCTGGCGCGCAAAGCCTGCACCGTATTGGTAGGCATCCATGAACTGGCGGCGGATGCTCAAGGCCTGGACTTCGCCCTGGGACTGGATACGCGACTGGGCCGCTTCGGTCAGCATCTGCATGCTGCTGGCCTTGACCAGCTCGGAGTTGTGCTCCATGCGGTACAGCGAAAGGCCCACCAGCAGCGTAACGATGCTGGCCAGGCAGAGCCCGGCCAGCAGGGTAATTTTCCACTGGATGGAAAGTTGTCTCGACGACATGACGAAGTCCTTTGATCCAAAAAAAGATTGAGGCTGACGACTGTAACGGCCAGGCGCAGTTTTTCTTTATTCAAACGTTCAATTGAAATGCGTCGTTTTCAGTCATGCATGCGACCCGCGTGCAGCCGTCTAGCCCCGTACTTTGACAAGTGGCGGGTGCTGCTTCAGAGTGTGCGCCCTCCCATAAAAACACCTGTCGTTCGGCCACTGCGCTCGCAGTCTGTCGCCGCAGCGCAAGCTTTGTCTGGTTTCTAGAGGTCATGAAATGAATGCAGTAATTGCCGCGGTCGGCATCATGCTGATATTGAGCCTGGCCCGTGTGCACGTGGTCATCGCCCTCATCATCGGCGCGCTCGCCGGCGGCCTGGTGGGCGGCCTGGGTATCGAAGGCACGCTCAAGGCGTTCAACGGCGGCCTGGGTGGCGGCGCCACGGTGGCATTGTCGTATGCGCTGCTGGGCGCATTCGCCGTGGCCATCGCCAAGTCCGGGCTGGCCCATGCGCTGGCCGATCGCGCCCTGTCGATGTTCCATGGTCAGCGCAATGCCGAAGGCGGCAAGATCAAGTGGCTGCTGATCGGCCTGTTGCTGGTGGTGGCGATCTCGTCGCAGAACATCCTGCCCATTCATATCGCCTTCATTCCGCTGCTGGTGCCGCCGCTGCTGTACGTGCTGACTCGCCTGCAGATCGATCGGCGCCTGGTGGCCTGCGTGATGACTTTCGGCCTGATCACCCCCTACATGTTCCTGCCAGTGGGGTTCGGCAACATCTTCCTCAATCAGATCCTGCTGGCCAACGTCAGCCGTAGCGGGGTGGACGTCAGCGGCGTCAACGTGACCCAGGCCATGGCCATACCGGCGGCGGGCATGCTGTTCGGGTTGCTGCTGGCGGTGTTCTTCAGCTACCGCAAAAAGCGCGTGTACGACGTGGCAAAGATCGAGCAGGTCGAGCAGGTGGCGGTCAGCTACAACCCGTTGACGCTGATGGTGGCCGGCTGTGCGATCGCCGCGGCGTTCATCATCCAGCTGTGGCTGGACTCGATGATCATCGGTGCGATGGCGGGCTTTCTGATCTTCTCGCTGTCGGGCATCGTGCGCTGGAAGGACACCGATGACCTGTTCACCGAAGGCATGAAGATGATGGCCATGATCGGCTTCATCATGATCGCCGCGTCCGGCTTTGCCGAGGTCATGAAGGCCACCGGCGAAGTGAAGACCCTGGTGGAGGCCTCGGCCGGCTGGATCGACCACAGCAAGGCGGTCGGGGCGCTGCTGATGCTGCTGGTGGGCCTGCTGGTGACCATGGGTATCGGCTCGTCGTTCTCCACGGTGCCGATCCTGGCGGCGATCTTCGTGCCGCTGTGCGTGCAACTGGGCTTCGACCCGCTGGCCACCGTGTGCATCGTCGGTACTGCCGGCGCATTGGGTGATGCCGGCTCACCGGCGTCGGACTCGACCCTGGGCCCGACCTCGGGCCTGAACGTCGATGGCCAGCACCATCACATCTGGGACACGGTGGTGCCGACCTTCCTGCATTACAACCTGCCGTTGCTGGCGTTCGGCTGGGTAGCGGCGATGGTGCTGTAGCGCGCCAGGGCGCAGGAGCTGGGCGCGAGGCTCAGCTTTTTCGCGGGGGCGGCGAGATGCGGTTGAGCACCGTATCGCCGTTCTTGTTGCGCGTCAGGTACACCGGCAGCACCTTGGGCATGTTGCTCACCAGGCGATTGACCTCGGTGGTGTTGTAGATGCCGCTGATGCGGATGCTGCCGGTACTGGCGTCCGCCAGCAGCAACGGCGTTTCCAGGTAGCGGTTGATCAGCGGCAGGGCCTGGTCCAGTGGCAGATTGTCGAGGATCAGCTTGCCGCCGCGCCAGGCCAGGCTGGTGTCGTGGGCATAGGTCTGGCTGAGGGCCGGCTCGTAGTCGCCGCGACGGTAGCTGGCCTGCATGCCGGGGCCCAGGCGATAGCCGCTGTCCGGGTCGCTGCTGTTGCTGCTGACCAGCACCGAACCTTCCACCAGGGTGACCTTCACCTGGTCCTGGTACTTCCACACGTTGAACTGGGTACCGGTCACCCGGGTCTGGCCCTTGCCGGCACGCACCACGAACGGGTGCTGGGTATCGTGCTGCACCTTGAAGAAGGCCTCGCCGTTGACCAGCGTCACCCGTCGTTCGTCCTTGTAGTTGGCGTAGCGCAGGGTGGTGTTGAGGTTCAACTCCACCTCGCTGCCATCCGGCAGCACCGCGCGGGCGATGGCATTGCCGCTTTCAACGCGCTCATAGCTGTTGGGCAGCCAGCCCTGTTCCCAGCCCACCCAGGCGCCAATCGGCAGCGCCACCAGCGCCACGGCCGCAGCCGAGGCCAGCCGACGCAAGGCGCGCCCGCGGGGCCTGGCTGACAGGGTGATTACCGGGGCAGCAGGGCGGGGCAGGTGATCGGCGGTCTGCCAGATCTCCTGCATGGCCTGGAATTCCTGCTCGTGCAGTGGGTCGGCTGCGCGCCATTGCGCGCAGGCGGCACGTTCCTGTTCACTGCAGTCCTCAGCATGCAGGCGCATGCACCAGTGCGCAGCGGCATCGGTGATGGCATCAAGTTCGGCTGCGCTGAGGCTGGTTTGGTTCATTGATACTCCCGGTTTTGGCCATTCTACCCTTGGCAGGTGGCCAACGAGAACCGAGTTCATCGTGAATGACTATCAGTTGTAAGAAATATTTGAACGAAAAACCACGCAAATGCGTGGTTTTTATCGTTTAAGCACCCGCCTGGAGCGTTGCGCGGCTCAGAACAGCTCGGCTGGCAACTGGTACAGCGGCGCACTGCCTGCGCGGATGCTGGCCTGCAACGACAGTACCCTGGGCAGCAGACGCTCGACGTAGAAGGTAGCCGTGGCCAGCTTGGCCTCGTAGAACGCCGGCTCCTGCTCGCGCCGTTCGCGGGCAGTGGCCGCCATGCGCGACCACATGTAGGCGTAGGCCACATAGCCGAACAGGTGCAGGTACTCCACCGACGCCGCGCCCACGGCATTGGCATCACCGGTGGCCTGCTCGCGTACCCACTGGCTCACGCTTTCCAGCTGCGCCAGGGCATGCAGCAGCGGTTCGCACAGGGGCGGACGGGTTTCACAGAAGCTGCGGATCTCGTTGGCGAACAGCGCCAGCGACTGTCCGCCATCGGCCACCACCTTGCGCCCCAGCAGGTCCAGCGCCTGGATGCCGTTGGTGCCTTCGTAGATCTGCGCGATGCGAACATCGCGCACCAGCTGTTCCTGGCCCCATTCGCGAATGTAGCCATGCCCGCCGAACACCTGCTGGCCCAGCACGCAGCTTTCCAGGCCCATGTCGGTGAAAAACGCCTTGGCCACCGGCGTCAGCAAGGCCACCAGGCGCTGCGCGGCCTCGCGCTCCTCCGGCTGCTCGGCGTACTTGGCGATATCCAGCTGCAGGCCGACATAGGTGGCGAACGCCCGGCCGCCTTCGGTCAGGGCGCGCATGCTCAGCAGCATGCGCCGTACATCGGCATGCACGATGATCGGGTCGGCCACCTTGTCGCTGGCCAGCGGCCCGGTGGCGGCGCGGCTTTGCAGGCGGTCCCGGGCGTAGCGTGCGGCGTTCTGGTACGACGCCTCGGCGCAGCCGATGCCCTGGATGCCGATGGACAGGCGCTCGTAGTTCATCATGGTGAACATCGCCGCCAGGCCGCGGTTGGGTTCGCCCACCAGGTAGCCCACGGCGCCATCGAAGTTCATCACGCAGGTGGCCGAGGCCTTGATGCCCATCTTGTGCTCGATCGATCCACAGCTCACCGCGTTGGTTTCACCCAGGCTGCCGTCCTCGCCCACCAGGCGCTTGGGCACCAGAAACAGCGAGATGCCCTTGGGCCCGGCCGGCGCGTCGGGCAGCTTGGCAAGCACCAGGTGCACGATATTCTCGGTCAGGTCCTGGTCGCCGCCGGTGATGAAGATCTTGGTGCCGCTGACCCGGTAGCTGCCATCGGCCTGGGGTTCGGCCTTGCTGCGGATGATCCCCAGGTCGGTACCTGCATGCGGTTCGGTCAGGCACATGGTGCCGGCCCACTGCCCGCTGTACAGCGCCGGCAGGTAGGTGGCCTTCAATGCCTCGCTGGCGTGCGCGTCGATGGCCAGGCAGCAGCCGGCGCTCAGCGCCGAATACAGGCTGAAGCTGCAGTTGGCGGCGTAGAGCATCTCCTCGAACTGCACCGCGAGCATCTTGGGCATGCCCAGGCCGCCGTACTCGGGGTTGCCCGCCAGCCCGACCCAGCCGCCTTCGCGGTAGGTCTGCCAGGCCTGCACGAACCCCTGCGCAGTGGTGACCCGACCCTGCGCAAAGTGCACGCCTTCCTCATCGCCGCTGCGGTTGAGCGGGGCGATCAACTGGCCGGTGATCTTGGCCGCCTCTTCCAGGATCGCATCGGCGGTATCGCCGTCGACGCTGGCCGCCAGCGCCGGCAGGCGTGCCCACAGGGCCGGGCCCTGGAACACTTCGTGAAGAACAAAACGCATGTCGCGCAGCGGTGCATTGAACTCAGGCATAACGGTTTCCGAATAAAGGTGAAAAAAGGTCAGAGCGCCTTGGCCCAGTCGCGCAACAGGTACTTCTGGATCTTGCCCGTGGAGGTTTTCGGCAGTTCGCTGAACACCACGGTCTTGGGCAGCTTGAAGCCGGCCAGATGCTCGCGGCAGAAGGCGATGATGTCCGCCTCGCGGGTACCTTCGAAACCGGCCTTGAGGGTGACGTAGGCACAGGGGGTTTCGCCCCATTTTTCATCCGGGCGGGCGACCACCGCAGCCTCGAGCACGGCCGGGTGGCGGTACAGCGTGTCTTCGACCTCGATGGTCGAGATGTTCTCGCCTCCGGAAATGATGATGTCCTTGAGCCGGTCCTTGATCTCCACATAGCCGTCGGCATGCCACACTGCCAGGTCGCCGGTATGGAACCAGCCGCCTCGGAAGGCTTCGGCGGTGGCCTCGGGGTTCTTCAGGTAGCCCTTCATCACGGTGTTGCCGCGCATGAAGATCTCGCCCAGCGTGTTGCCGTCGCGGGCCACCGGTTCAAGCGTTTGCGGGTCGGCCACCATCAGCCCCTCGAGGGTAGGGTAGCGCACGCCCTGGCGCGACTTGATGCGGGCCCGCTCCTCCAGCGGCTGCGCGTCCCATTCGGCATGCCAGGCACACACCGTCACCGGGCCGTAGACCTCGGTCAGGCCGTAGACGTGGGTCACCTTGATGCCCATTTCCTCCACCGCGCCGATCACCTTGGCGGGTGGCGCCGCCCCGGCCACCATCGCGTTCACGGGGTGGTCGATGGCGGCCTTGGCCGAGTCGGGCATGTTGATCAGCGCATTGAGCACGATCGGTGCGCCGCACAGGTGGGTGACCTGGTGCTCGCGAATCAGGGTCAGGATCTTCTGCGGGTCGACCCGGCGCAGGAACACATGGGTGCCGGCCAGGGCCGTCACGGTCCACGGGTAGCACCAGCCATTGCAGTGGAACATCGGCAGGGTCCACAGGTACACCGGGTGGTTGCCCATGGCCCAGGTCATCTGGTTGCCCAGTGCGTTCAGGTAGGCGCCGCGGTGGTGATAGACCACCCCCTTGGGGTTGCCGGTGGTGCCGGAGGTGTAGCTCAACGAGATCGCCTGCCACTCGTCCTCGGGCCAGTGCCACACGAACTCGGGGTCGCCCTCGGCCAGGAAGGCTTCGTAATCCAGGTCGCTGACGGCGCGGCCCTCGCCGTACTCCGGGTCGTCCACATCGATCACCAGCGGCGGGTGGGCCATCAGGCCCAGCGCTGCTTCGATCACCTTGTGGAATTCGCGGTCGGTGATCAGCACCTTGGCTTCACCGTGCTCGAGCATGAACGCGATGGCCTCGGCATCCAGGCGCACGTTCAGGGCGTTGAGCACCGCACCGATCATCGGCACACCGAAATGCGCCTCGAGCATGGCCGGAATGTTGGGCAGCATCACCGCCACCGTATCGCCCAGCCCGATGCCGCGGCCGGCCAGGGCGCTGGCCAGGCGGCGGGAGCGCTGGTAGGTTTCCTGCCAGTTGCGGCGGATGGCACCATGGATCACCGCCGGGTAATCGCCATAGACCGCAGCCGTGCGTTCGATGAAACTCAGCGGGGAAAGGGCGACATGGTTGACGGGGGCGGGCTGCAGGCCCTGGGAGAAGATCGACATGAACGGTTCCTGTGCAGGAGGCAGCCGCGATCAGGCGCTGGCTGAAACCTCCGATGGCTGATTGTTAGCTCTGATCAGGTTTCTGGAAGGCGGTACGCAGACCGACTTCGGTGTTTCATTTTTACGCTGTTCTCCATATTACTTGGAAGATAGACTATAGCAATATGGTATAAATACTATAAAAAGCCGGAGCCCCAAGTGACCTTTCCTCCCTCGGCCTTGCTCGACAAGGACCCGCAACCCACCGTGCTGCTCGATGCCGCCGCCCAGGTGGTGGCCGCCAACCCGGCGGTGCAGGCGTTGTTCGACACCTGGCCCAAGCCGCCCGTGGGCAGCCTGCTGCCTGCCAACTACAAGGCGCTGGTGAGCGCCTGCCTGCACCAGCAGCGAGCGATTGCCGAGGTCGAGGCCCTGGTGCAACAGCGTATCCTGTTGTGGACCTTCGTCCCGCTGGAGGGCGGCCTGCAGGTGCTGGCCCGCTGCCGCGACGCCACGGTGGAGCGCCTGGCCGAGCGCGAGGCCAGCCAGGCACGTCGGTTGTACCGCCTGATCACCGAAAACACCACCGACCTGATCTCGCGCCATACCCCCGACGGGTGTTTCCTGGATGCTTCGCCGGCCTCCTATCGCCTGCTGGGCTACTGGCCGGAAGAGCTGCGCGGGGTGGCGGTGCAGTCGCTGTTTCACCCCCAGGACCGCCAGCAATCGCTGCTGCAGGCCTCCCAGGCGCTGGAGCAGGACGGCTACCAGACCATGACCTGTCGCGTGCGCCACCGCGATGGCCGCGACCTGTGGTTCGAGATCGCCAGCCGCGCCATCCGCGAAACCTACACCGGTGCGGTGGTCGAGATCGTCAGCGTGTCACGCGACATCACCGTGCGCATCGAAGCCCAGGAAAACCGCCGGCGCCTGGCCGAGGTGGTCGAGGCCAACACCGACCTGGTGCTGTTCACCGACCCCGCCGGCCAGCTCACCTACCTCAACCGTTCGGCCCGGCGTGCACTGGGCCTGCTGGAGGTGCAGGCCGTGCCGCCCCTGCGCGAGCTGCTGGACGAAGAAGCCCTGCAACGCCTCGACGAAGAGGGCTGGGCCTGCGCCGAGCGCGAAGGGGTGTGGCAATGCGAGGCGCGGCTGGCGCCCTACAACGGCTCGGCGCCGTTCCCGGTGTCGCTGGTACTGCTGGCGCACCGGGCGGCAGGTGGCGAGCGCTACTACTCGCTGGTGGCTCGCGACATGACCGAGCGCGAGCTGCGTGAACGCCAGCAGCGCCGACACCAGGATGAACTGGCGCACACCGCGCGGCTGGTCACCCTGGGCGAGCTGGCCTCCGGCATCGCCCACGAGATCAACCAGCCGCTGGCAGCGGTGGTCAACTATGCCAGTGCCAGCCAGCGCTACCTGCTGGCGGTGGAGCGTGACCCGCAGGCGGCCGGGCGGGTCGCCCAGGGCCTGCAGCGCATCACCGAGCAGGCCACCCATGCCGCCGAAGTGATCAAGCGCCTGCGCTCGTTCCTGCGCAAGGAGCCGCGCCGCTTGCAGGCGCTCAACGTGGCCGATGTATCGCGCGAGGCCGTGCGCCTGTGTGCCTGGGAGGCGGCGCAGGCCCAGGTGACCATCGAGCAGCACATGGTGTACAACCTGCCGCCGGTGTACGCCGACCGTGTCTTGCTCGAACAGGTCCTGCTCAACCTGTTGCGCAACGCCATCGACGCCAACCGCGAGCAGCATGCCGGGGCGCCTTCGCGCGTGCTGATCAGCGCCGACCAGCAGGCCGGTTGGCTGCGTATCCAGGTGGCCGACCAGGGGCCTGGGGTGGCCGCCGAGCAGCTGGACGGCATCTTCACCCCGTTTACCACCAGCAAGCCCGAAGGGCTGGGGCTGGGCTTGAGCATGAGCCGCAGTATCGTCGAAGGGTTCGGCGGTACCTTGCAGGCGCACCCGGGTGATACCGGCGGATTGATTTTGTGCTGTCGGCTGGCGCCGGTGGCCAGTGCATGAACAAGGGGATTTCCATGCAGGAACCGAAGGTCTACGTGGTCGACGACGATCAGGGCATGCTCGACTCCACCGTCTGGCTGCTGGAGTCGGTGGGCCTGCAGGCGCTGCCGTTCACCAGTGGCCAGGCTTTTCTGGAGGCCTGCGATGCGGCGTTGCCGGCGTGCGTGCTGCTGGATGTGCGCATGCCCGGCATGGGTGGGCTGAGCGTGCAGGAAGCCTTGCGCGCCCGGGGCGTGCAGGTGCCGGTGATCTTTGTCAGCGGGCATGCCGATGTGCCGATCGTGGTACGCGCCTTCAAGGCCGGGGCCATCGATTTCATCGAGAAGCCCTACAACGACCAGTTGTTGCTCGACAGCGTGCAGGATGCCCTGGGGCGCTCGTCACGGGTTCAGGTCAGCAGTCGCCAGCGCGATGAAGTGCAGGGGCGCATCGACAGCCTCACCCCGCGTGAGCGCGACGTGTTCGTGCCCCTGGTGCAGGGCTATACCAATCGGGAGATTGCCGAGCAGTTGCAGGTCAGCGTGAAGACCGTGGACCTGTACCGTTCGCGGGTGATGAAGCGCATGCAGGCCGAACACCTGCCGGACCTGGTGGGGATGGCGATTGCGTGTGGGGTGGTGGACCCCTTGAAGCTGCGTTGAATGTTTCGCCGGCAAGGCCGGCTCCCGTAGGAGCCGGCCTTGCCGGCGAAGGGTACTTAGGAGCGACGTCCCAGCAACAGCCCGACCACCAGCCCGAAGCCGGCCGAAATCGCCACGGTCTGCCACGGGTGGCCGCCAATGTAATCCTCGGTGGCATCCACCGCCGGCTTGGCCTTTTCACGCACGCCGCCCACCGCATCCAGGGCCTGCTTGAGCTTGAGGCCCACCTGTGCGCGCAGGGTCTCGGCTTCTTCGCCCACCAGGGTGGAGCTGTCCTTGAGCAGCTTGTCAGACTCTTCGATCAGCGCCTGCAGCTCGCTGAAGGCCTGGTCCTTGATTTGTTCGGCATCGGCTTTAAGGGTGCTTTTCCTGGCCATGTACGCTTCCTCGTTGAATGATGGTCACTGTATCAATGGATGCCTGAGCGCGCCGAAAGTTGCAGCGCCTTGGCGGCGCTCGGTGGCTACAGTGTAAGATAGCCCCCATTTTCAAGTGGCAGGAATCCCCATGAGTTTCAATCTGGCCAACATGAGCTTCGCCGAGCGGGCACAGATCGAGGACGAGAAGTCGCGACTGTTCGAGCTCTGGCAATCGAACCTGGGCAAGGCCAAGGCCGAAGCCGCGCGGCTGATCAGCGAGAAGCCGCGGCGCAAGGGCAAATGGGCCGAGTGGGTGCGGGCCGAGCTCGACGGCATGTCGCCGCCGGAGTTCGCCAACATGGTGCGCAGCGAAGTCAACAAGCTGATGGCGGCTGCCAAGTAGCCGACCCCCAGCGCTACCACGCCGTATCGGTGGGCTTGGGCAGCGCCAGCCGCCCGCTGTCGGTGAAGCGCATCGTGCCGAAGGCGCCCCCGGCCAGCTTGCCGCGCAGCACATAGGGCATGCCATCCAGGTTGCTCACCCGGCTCAGGCCCACGGCCTGGCGCAGCATCGAGAACGCGGTGATGCTCACCGGAATGCTCAGTACCGCTTCGTCATAGCGCCCGATGCTGCCGTGCTGATCGCTGACCCCGGTTGCCAGCGGCTGGCCATTGACCTCCAGGTTGAGCGCCACGCCGTTGTAGTCGATGGGCGTTTCATTGGGGTTCTGCACCCGCAGTTTCACCGCCATGCGCATTTCCAGGTCCTGGCCGGGCAGCGGCTCGATGCCGATCACGCTGATGGTCAACGGGTCGCGCCCCTGCAGCAACGCGCAGGCGCTCAGGCTCAGGGCCAGCAGCAGGCCCAGGCCGACACGCAGGGTATGACGCAGGAAACAGGGCATGGGGCTTGGCTCCGGACAAATGTCTCTGCAGTGTGGCAAATGCCCGGCGCGGTTGAAAGTGGCGCAAGCAGCGTAACAATCTGAATCATCTCTGGCCCGGCAACGGGTTTCGTCGCGAACCTCTCGCGCCGTAGGCTATCCAACGCCTGGGGCCACTGACGTTGTGCAGGAGATGAACGCGATGAACCGATGGTTGCCGGCACTGACCGGCGCAGCACTGAGCCTGATACTGGGCATGCCTGTTCAGGCCGCCGACGCGGGCAATCCCTACAACGACCCGGTGCGCCGCGCCAACCCCAATTCCCAGCAGGGTACCGTGCGTTCCACGCCACCGCCGCGCGGGCCTTCCACCCAGCCGCTGCCGCGCCCACCCACCCTCGACAATGGCGGCATCGGCAACGGCCAGAACCTGCGCCGTGAACAGGTGCCGCCGCGCCTGGACCCCTCCCGCCCGCCGCGCGAATCGACGCGTACGCCCTGATCGCTTGGCCCACTGCAAGGAACCCTGCATGTCTTCACGTACCTGGCTACTCTCCCTCTGCGCTGCGGCGCTGTTGCCGCTGACCGCCACCGCCGCCCCCGAGCGCACCTTCCCCAGCGAAGAAGGCCAGCTCACCGTCAGTACCCTGGCCGAGGGGCTGAAGAACCCCTGGGCGCTGGCGTTCCTGCCCGACGGGCAGGGCATGCTGGTGACCGAGCGCCAGGGCAACCTGCGCATCATCAGTGCCGACGGCAAGGTCGGTTCGCCGTTGAGCGGCGTGCCGCAGGTGTGGGCCAAGGGGCAGGGCGGGTTGCTCGACGTGGCGCTGTCGCCGCAGTTCAAGCAGGACCGCATGGTCTACCTCTCGTATGCCGAAGGCGGGGGTGATGGCGACACGGCCGGTACTACCGTGGGGCGCGGCCGCCTGTCGAGCGACAACCTGCGCCTGGACGACTTCAACGTGATCTTCCGCCAGCAGCCCAAGCTGTCCAGCGGCAACCACTTCGGTTCGCGGCTGGTGTTCGACCGCGACGGCTACCTGTTCATCGCCCTGGGCGAGAACAACCAGCGGCCCACCGCCCAGGACCTGGACAAGCTGCAGGGCAAGGTGGTGCGCATCCTGCCCGACGGCCAGGTGCCCAAGGACAACCCCTTTGTGGGCCAGAGCAACGTGCGCCCCGAGATCTGGTCGTATGGCCATCGCAACCAGCAGGGCGCGGCATTGAACCCGTGGACAGGCGAACTGTGGACCAACGAGCACGGGCCTCGCGGCGGCGACGAGATCAACATTCCCAAGCCGGGCAAGAACTACGGCTGGCCCCTGGCGACCCACGGCATCAACTACTCGCTGCTGCCGATACCCGAGGCCAAGGGCAAGCGCGTCGAGGGCGCGGTGGACCCGCTGCACGTGTGGGAGAAGTCCCCGGCCATCAGCGGCATGGCGTTCTACGACAACCCGCGTTTCAAGGCCTGGGACCACAACCTGTTCATCGGCGCGTTGGCCGCCCAGGAGCTGATCCGCCTGCAACTGGATGGCGACAAGGTGGTGCATGAAGAGCGCCTGCTGGGGCAGTTGAATGCGCGCATTCGCGATGTGCGGGTGGGGCCGGACGGCTTTCTCTATGTGCTGACCGACGAGAGTGACGGTGCGCTGCTGAAGGTGGGCCTGACGCAGTAAGTGGCGGCGTGTCCTTCGCCGGCAAGGCCGGCTGCTGCAGGCGAAGCACGCCCCGCAAACCTCACTGATGCTACCCTTGGCCTTTTTCCGCACAGGCCCCCGGCATGTCCAGCCTCACCCCGCTGTCGTTGTACCAGCAATCCATCGAACTCAATGGCTTCGTCCCCGACGCTGCGCAGCAGCATGCCGTCGACTGCCTTCAAGCCTGCTTCGAGGCTCTTGAGCGCGGCGAGGTGGCGCGTGGGGTATACCTGTGGGGCCCGGTCGGGCGCGGCAAGACCTGGCTCATGGACCAGTTCCACCGCTGCCTGCAGGTGCCCGCCCGCCGCCAGCACTTTCACCACTTCATGCGCTGGGTGCATCAGCGCCTGTTCCAGCTCAACGGCACCGCCGACCCCTTGCAGGCCCTTGCCCACGGCCTGGCCGAAGAGATCCGCGTGCTGTGCTTCGACGAACTGTTCGTCAACGACATCGGTGACGCCATCATTCTCGGTCGCCTGTTCCAGGTGCTGTTCGACAGCGGCGTGGTCATCGTCGCCACCTCCAACCAGCCGCCGGCGCAGCTCTACGCCGACGGTTTCAATCGCGAACGCTTCGTGCCGGCGATTGCCGCCATCGAGCGGCACATGCACGTAGTGGCGGTGGACGGCGGCCAGGACCATCGCCTGCATCCCGGTGCCGAACTGCAACGCTACTGGGTGCGCCAGCCGGGCCAGCCCAGCGCGCTGGCCCGGGTGTTCGAGCAGTCGAGCGCGGGTGAACCGGTCAGCCGCGAGGACCTGAGCCTGGGCTACCGCACGGTCAAGGTGGTGCGACGCAGCACCTCGGCGGTGTGGTGCACTTACAACGAACTGTGCGAGCAGCCCCTGGCCGCCATGGACTTCATGGCCCTGTGTGATCGCTTCAAGGTCATTCTGCTGGGCGAGGTGCCTGCACTCGGGGCCCGGCAACGACCGGGCAGAATCGCCCGCGGCACCGAGGACGGCGCCGAGCGGGTAGTGGCGGGGGATCGCGAACTGCCGCAGCTGTCGATTCACGACGACAGCGTGCGGCGCTTCATCGCGCTGGTCGATGAATGCTATGACCGCCGCGTGGCGCTGTACGTGGAGGCCGAGGTGGCACTCGAGGCGCTGTATACCGAAGGCTACCTGGAGTTCCCATTCCGTCGCACCCTCAGCCGGCTGCGCGAGATGCAACTGCAACGCTTCTGCTGAAGCCGCTCAGCTGTGCACCCAGCCCAGGGTCAACAGCACCAGCACCAGGTAACGCCCGGCCTTGGCCACGGTCACCAGCAGCATGAAACGCCAGAATGGCTCGCGCATGATCCCGGCGATCAGCGTCAGCGGGTCGCCGATCACCGGCATCCAGCTCAACAGCAGCGACCACTGGCCATAGCGCTGGTAGCGCTGCTGGGCCCTGTCCAGCTGGGCCTGGCTGAACGGAAACCAGCGCTTGTCGCGCAAGTGCTCGATACCCCGACCCAGCAGCCAGTTGACCACCGAGCCCAGTACATTGCCGGCGGTGGCAATCGCCAGCAGCAGCAACCAGGCATCAGGTTCGTGCAGCAGCAGCCCGACCAATACCGCCTCGGACTGCAACGGTAGCAGGGTGGCGGCGCCAAAGGCGCTGAGGAACAGCCCCCAGCCGCTCAGCATGGCGCCGTGCTCACGGGTAGTTGGCGACCACTTCGTCGGTGCCGTCGCGGGTCAGGCCGATGACCTGGTAGGCATCCTTGTGATCGCCCATCTCCATGCCTGGCGAGCCCATCGGCATGCCCGGCACGGCCAGGCCGCGCAGGTCGGGACGCTTGGCCAGTAGCTGGATCTGCTCGGCCGGCACATGGCCCTCGACGAACTTGCCGTCGATCACCCCGGTGTGGCACGACGCCAGGCGCGGCGCCACGCCCAGGCGCTGCTTGACTGCACTCATGTTCGGCTCCACATGGTCATTCACGCTAAAGCCGTTGTCGCGCAGGTGGCTGATCCATTCCTTGCAGCAACCGCAGTTGGGGTCGCGGTACACATCGATGGTCTGGCCGGCCTGGGCCAGCGCACTCATGGCCAGCAGGCCGAAGGCAATGAAATTCTTTTTCAGCATCGTGGATCTCCGGGGCCGCCGTCAGGGCAACCCGCGTCTCGAATGATCGGTGGTCGGTCAGTGCAACAGGGTAACCGGGCTCATGGCTGGAGCATAGCCGGGTGAAGCTGTCGCCAGACTGAGCGCTGCATTACAGATTTGTAAGGTAGGACACTGCCTGCGTGACCTGTGGGAGCACTCGCTCCTCTAACCCCAAACGATGGCGTCGTGCCTGGTCAGGGCGACCATCGGTGATGGAGTACCACAGTCAATCAAGGAAACATGACCCATGCAGGCACTCAAGGCCTACTTCAAGCGTCACGGGCACGAGCCGTTCCGGTTCGGTGAAGGGCGTATCAGCGGCTACCTGTCGGCCATGCTCGGCTTGCTCAGCCTGCTGGCGGTGCTGTGCTTTCTGTTCCCGCAGTGGCTGACCTTCGGCGAGTTCCGCAAGGTCTACAGCGAGCAGTTCGCCCGCACCCTGCTGCTGGCCGGGCTGGTGCTGGCGTTCAGCCTGGGCACCCTCAACATCCTGCTCAACCGGCGCAAGCGCCTGGGCTTCACCGGCATCAGCGCGGCGGGCCTGGCCGTGTTTCTGGGCGGCACCAACATTCAGACCGAAACCATCGGACAAACCCCGTATTCCCTTGGCCTTGACTGGTTCGTGCTGGCGCTGCTGGTTTCGGCGATCATCTTCATCCCGCTGGAAAAGCTCTACGCCAAGGACCCGCAGCAGAACATCCTGCGCCCGCAATGGCGTACCGACCTGAGCTACTTCTTCGTCAGCCACATGCTGGTGCAGTTCATCCTGATCTTCGTCACCGCCTCGTCCACCTGGCTGGCCGGCTGGGTGGTGTCCGAAACGCTGCAGGCCAAGGTGCAGAGCCTGCCGATCGTGGTGCAGTTCGTGCTGGCGGTGTTCGTCGCCGACCTGGGGCAGTACTGGCTGCACCGCCTGTACCACGTGGTGCCGTGGATGTGGCGCTTCCATGCGGTGCACCATTCCAGCACCGCGATGGACTGGTTGGCCGGCTCGCGCATCCATTTCGCCGAAATCCTGCTGACCCGCACCGGCGTGCTGGTACCGCTGATCCTGCTGGGCTTCTCGCCGCAGGCGATGAATGCCTACGTGATCCTGGTGGGCGTGCAGGCGGTGCTGGCGCATGCCAACGTGCGAATCGACGGCGGGTGGCTGAACTACGTGCTGGTGATGCCGCGCTACCACCACTGGCACCATGCCCGGCACAAGGACTACATCTACAAGAACTACGCGATCCACCTGCCCCTGGTCGACATGCTGTTCGGCACCTTCAAGCTGCCGCGCAAGGAATGGCCGACCCGCTACGGCGTGTTCGGCAAGGACCTGCCCGAAGGCATCGTGCGCCAGCACCTGTACCCGCTGCAAAAGCCCGAGCCCAAGGCCTGATAGCCCTTTGCCCGCTGCCCCATGCTGCGTTAGCCTTGCCGGGTGAACGGCATTGGGGCCAGGAGTATCCATGGACAACGTGATCATCATTACCGGCGCCGGTCGCGGCATTGGCGCGGCCACTGCGCTGGCCGCTGCGCGGGCCGGCTACCGCATCTGCATCAACTACCTTGCCGATGACGCCTCGGCCCATCGCGTGCTGGAGCAGGTGCGCGCGCTGGGTGCCGAGGCGATCACGGTGCGCGCCGATGTCAGCGTCGAGGATGAAATCATCCAGCTGTTCCAGCGTGTCGACAAGGAACTGGGCCGGGTCACGGCGCTGGTCAACAACGCCGGCACCATCGGCCACCAGAGCCGGGTGGAAGAGATGTCCGAGTTTCGCCTGCTCAAGCTGATGAAAACCAACGTGGTGGGGCCGATGCTGTGCGCCAGGCATGCGCTGCAACGCATGTCGACCCGCCATGGCGGGCCGGGCGGTGCCATCGTCAACGTGTCATCGGTGGCCGCGCGGTTGGGTTCGCCCAACGAGTATGTCGACTACGCCGCCTCCAAGGGCGCGCTGGACACCTTCACCCTGGGCCTGGCCAAGGAAGTGGCGGGCGAGGGCGTGCGTGTCAATGGCGTACGGCCGGGCTACATCTTCACCGACTTTCACGCCCTCAGCGGCGATGCCGAGCGGGTCCGCAAGCTGGAACCGGGCATCCCCATGGGCCGTGGCGGGCAGGCGGCCGAAGTGGCCGAAGCGATCCTGTGGCTGCTGTCGGACAAGGCCTCCTACACCACCGGCAGCTTCATCGACCTGGGCGGTGGGCGCTGAGCGCGCAGCATGGCCAAGGATATCGACAACCCGTGCATTTCGGCGTGCAAGCTCAGCGGCGAGCTGTGCGTGAGCTGCGGGCGCAGCAAGGACGAAATCAAGCAGTGGAAGCGCATGAAGCGGCCCGAGAAGATGGCCACGGTGGAGCGGGCGGCCAAGCGCCTGAAGGCCCTGAAGAAGAAAAACAAGCGCTAGGCCGCAGGTAGCGCGCCTTCCTGACGCGCCCCCAGCGGTGGTCAGTGGGCGTTGACCAGGTCCTCTTCCTCCAGCCCGCGCGAGGCGCGGCCGACCAGCAACGGGTCGGGCTGGTGGGCGACTTTCGGGTCCTTGTCGGGGTAGTCCAGCGTGTGCAGGAAGTGGCGGATGCAGTTCAGGCGCGCGCGCTTCTTGTCGTCCGACTTGATCACGGTCCACGGTGCATCGGCAGTATCGGTGTGGAAGTACATCGCCTCCTTGGCGGCGGTGTACTCGTCCCACTTGTCCAGCGACTTGATGTCGATGGGCGAGAGCTTCCAGTGCTTGAGCGGGTCGTCACGGCGCGAGATGAACCGGCGCAGTTGCTCTTCGCGGTTCACCGAGAACCAGAACTTGAACAGCAGGATGCCGCTGTTGCACAGCATGCGTTCAAGCTCCGGGGTCTGACGCATGAACTCCAGGTACTGCATCGGCGTGCAGAAGTCCATCACCCGCTCGACGCCGGCGCGGTTGTACCAGGAGCGGTCGAAGAAGACCATTTCACCGGCGGTGGGCAGGTGCTGGATATAGCGCTGGAAGTACCACTGGCCCTTCTCCTGGTCGGAAGGTTTTTCCAGGGCCACGATACGTGCGCCACGCGGGTTCAGGTGCTCCATGAAGCGCTTGATGGTGCCGCCCTTGCCGGCGGCATCGCGGCCTTCGAACAGCACCACGATGCGCTGGCCGGTGGCTTTTACCCAGTTCTGTACCTTCAGCAGCTCTATCTGCAGCTCATGCTTGGCCTTTTCGTACTCGGCGCGGCGCATGCGGTTGCGGTAGGGGTAATTGGCGGGCAGGGCGGCAGACACGCTGTCTTCGTTGGAGCCGCGACGCGGCGCACTGGCGACCTGCAGCGCGGCAGGCTCGTGGCTGATGGCACTGATTTCGATTTCGGCAGGGATCACCTGAGCAGGCTTGCGCGGGGCGCGTGGGCGGCGCGAACGAGTGACGGCCGCTTTGGGCGTGGCCGGCGAACTGCTGTCGTTGGACGAGGCGGATGGCAGGGGCAGGGGGTGTACGGTGGATTCTTCGCTCATGGTGGGCCTGTTTTGCGTTCTGATTTCCTCTATCTAGTGTAGGAGTGTGATTTTGCGATCTGTTGATCCTGGTCAATAGCGTGGAGGCAAGTGGCCATATCTTTGGCAATGGGTTGGCAGGTCGATTCGCCAGCAAGGCTGGCTCCTACAGCCTGTAGGAGCCAGCCTTGCTGGCGAAGCTCTTGAGTTTCAGATCTGCACCAACCGCCCCGCATGCTCGGCCGGCAACCGGTCCCCACGCCCGAACAGCTTGTGGCGCAAGGTGCCCGCCTCATACTCGGTGCGATAGCGCCCGCGCCGCTGCAGTTCCGGCACCACCGTGTCGACCACCGCCTGCAGGTCATCCGGCACCACCGCGTAGGTGAGGTTGAAGCCGTCGATGCCGGTGGCATCCAGCCACTGCTCCAGCTGGTCGGCAATCTCCACCGGCGACCCCAGCAGCACCGGGCCACGCCCGCCCAGGCTGACGAACTCCGCCGCCTCGCGCACGGTCCAGCGCCGGTTCGGGTCCGACCTGGTAAAGGCGGCCAGCGCCGTGCGCCCGGCATCGTTCTCGATGTACTCGATCAGCGCATCCGGCTCCAGGTTGGAAAAATCGATCCCGGTCCAGCCCGACAGCAAGGCCAGCGCCGCCTCGATATCCACGTACTGGCGGTACTCGTCCAGCCTGGCCTGGGCCGCTTCGCGCGTGTCACCCACGATCAGCAGCGCCTGCGCGTATATCAGCACCTCGCCTTCCTGGCGCCCGGCCTCGCGCGTGGCCTGGCGAATGCCGTCCACATAGCTGCGCAGTACCGTCTGGGTCGGGCCGCTGATGAACACGCATTCGGCGTGGGTAGCGGCAAAGCGCTGCCCGCGTGCCGAGGCGCCGGCCTGGAACAGCACCGGGGTGCGTTGTGGCGATGGTTCGCTCAGGTGCACGCCAGGCACCTGGAAGTGCGCACCGGCATGCCCGATCGGATGCACCCGCGCAGGCTCCACGAACACCCCGCGGCCCCGGTCGCGGACCACTGCATCGTCGTCCCAGCTCTTCTCCCACAGCTTGTAGAGCACCTGCAGGTACTCCTCGGCCAGCTCGTAACGCTCGTCGTGGGCCAGCTGCCGGGCCAGCCCCAGGTTGCGCGCGGCGCTGTCCAGGTAGCCGGTGACGATGTTCCAGCCCACCCGCCCGTCGCTCAGGTGATCGAGGGTCGACATGCGCCGGGCGAACGGGTACGGGTGCTCATAGGTGAGGCTGAAGGTGATGCCGAAGCCCAGGTGCTCGGTGACCCCGGCCATGGCCGGCACGATCAGCAACGGATCGTTCACCGGTACCTGCACGCCGCCGCGCAGGGCTGCGTCGTGGCTGCCCTGGTACACGTCGTACACGCCCAGCACATCCGCGATGAACAGCGCGTCGAAACGTCCGCGCTCCAGCAGCCTGGCCAGCCCGGTCCAGTAGCTCAGGCGATTGAAATCGCTGCTGGTGTTGCGTGGGTGGCGCCACAGCCCCGGCGACTGGTGCGTGGCGGCGTTCATGCTGAAGGCGTTGAAACGGATGGGCTTGGACATGCTCGAATCGCTCGCGGTCAAGGCAGTACGGAGACGGGGTACACGGCGTCGGCGACCTTGAGCGGCTTGGGAATCAGGCCCAGGCCCTGGAAGGTGTCCGCCAGCTTCTGCTGTTCGGCCGTGATCTCGGGGGTGATGGCCACCGCGTTGTAGTTGCGACGCTCGCTGGCCACTTCCAGCACGTCGGCGCCGATACCCAGTTGCGGAGCCAGCAGGGCCGCCACTTCCTTGGGTTTTGCGTTGGCCCAGTTGCTGACCTTGCCCAGCTCGGTGAAGAAGGTCTTGAGCACACCACGGTTCTCGTCGGCAAAGGCTGGCGAAGACAGGTAGAAGGTGCGGTTGTTGGTCAGCCCGGTGCCGTCGCGCAGGGTCTTGAGGCCGGGTTGTTTTTCCGCTGCGGCGAGGAAGGGGTCCCACAGGGTCACGGCCTTGACGCTGCCCGATTGCAGGGCGGCCACGGCATCGGCGGCGTTGTTGACGTAGGCCGGGTCGATGTCCTTGTAGCTCAGGCCGGTGTCCTGCAGGGCCACGGCCAGCAGATACTGGGCATTCCAGCCGCGACCGGTGGCCACGCGCTGGCCCTTGAGGGCGGCGATATCGGCGACCTTGTCCTGCTCGCGCACCACAATGCCGATGCCGCGCGGGTAGGGCTGTTCGGCGGCCAGGTACACCACCGACTTGCCCGATGCCTGGGCGAACACCGAGGGCGCATCGGCGGCGTGCCCCAGGTCGATGGCGCCGGTGCTCAGGGCCTCGAGCAACTGCGGGCCGGCGGCGAACTCGTACCAGCTGACCTTGATGCCTTGCGGTGCCAGGGCTTTTTCCAGGGCGCCGGAGCCCTTGAGAATGTTGACGCTGTTGAACTTCTGGTAGCCGATACGCAGGTTCTTGGTTGGCTCGGCGTAGGCGGCCGGGCCAGGCAGTACCAGGCTGGCGAGCGCGGCAAAGGCACCGCCAAGCAGCAGGCGGCGCAGGGTCGAAGGAGGTTTGTTGGACATGGTGAGGGCTCCGCAGGCGGGTTCGTCAGGTGTTTTCTGGTAGGGCCTGAAAGTAAAGGCTGACGCCCGCGGAGTGCAATTTTTTTATTACTTTTAGTTAGAACAAATAGTTATTTTTATATCCTTTTTGAATTTATCGACCGTGCCAGTCGCCCACAAAAAAGCCCCCGACGGGTCGGGGGCTTTGTGTGTGCATCAATGCATGAACAAGGCGATCAGAATGATGATCGGGATAGGCACACCGAGGAAGAACAGCAGTATCGAGCGCATGGTGAATCTCCTGTCAGAGGGTACGGGCAGTGGTGGGGTCGACGCGCACCGGGTCGGCCGTCAGGAACACGGCGGCATCACGGCGACGGCCACCCCAGATGGCGAACAGGCTGGCGAAGAACGCGCCGCACAGCAGGGCCACGAACATCCACAACGCAGAGGCGGCAGCGGCCTTGCGTGCGGCGTCGGCCAGTTGCTTGGCCTCTTCGATGGCCTGGCGGGCTTCGGCGAACACGGTGTCGATGCGCTGTTCGGCTTCTGCCTGGCTGATCTGGGTGCGCTGGGCAATCACGTTGGCCAGGTAGGTACGGTCTTCGGCGTTCAGCTGGCCGTCGGCCAGGCCACGCACGAAGATGCGCGCGGCAATGCCGTGGGCCGCGTCATCGGTGACCGCCACCGGGCGTTCGTCACGGAACAGCATGTCGATGAAGTAGGCCGAATCGTCATTGCTCGCCTTGCTGCTGTTGGCAGCCGCGCCGGCACCGGCCGCAGCCACGCCAGAGGCCGCCATCGCGCCGGCCTGGACGCCGCCGCTCACCACCGAGCTCACCGAACCCACCACCAGCACCGCAGTTACCAGCGTGGCAAAGGCCCAGGCCAGGAAACCGTGGGCGGTATCGCGGAAATACACTTCATCGCCATGCAGGTTGGCCCATTTGACCCGCAGCCGCCCGGCGATGTAGCCGCCCAGGCCCGAGGCAATGATCTGCGTCAGCGCCAGCCACACGATGCTCGAAATACCCAGTTGCTTGGCCGTGGCGCCATCACCCGGCCACGGCGAGACAGCCGAGAACCCCAGGCCGAAGCCCAGCACGATAAGGATCAGCGACAGTGCGGCGGCACCGGTGGCACCGGCGAAGATGGCCGCCCAGGACACCCCTGAGTGGCTGGAGGTGTCCCCCGCGGGGACGGCGTAGGTATCGGCACTTGTAATCATTGTTGGTGCTCCAGTCATGAAATGGGTCTTCCCCCTCCTGTAGAGCAGTTGCTGTGCCAAATGCTACGAAATATTTATCCTTTCAAAATCAATCAGTTGTAAAACCGAACCGTCCTAAGGCCATGCAGCCTGCATGAGTGCCCGTTTTGCCTCATGCAAATTGCAACCTTGCGCCCGACGGGGATTCCCCACACCCCGCCTGGTGGCTTACCCTAGCCGCCGGTTGGCGCCAGTGGGCGTCACGCATTCCTGCCGTTGGAGCTCTAGCATGTATCAAGACACCGCCACCGTGACCGTCAGCGCCGAATACGCAGGCAAGGAGACCGAGGCCGTGGACAATGCCAATGTGTTGATCGGGTTGAAGGTCGATGGCGAAACCCGCTTCACGGTCGAGTTCAACGGCAAGCTGGACGCCCCGCAGGACCCCACCCACATCTGCGTCACCCTGAGCAACGGCCTGTCCTATCACGGCGAGATCACCGATGGCAGGGCCGATGAAGTGGGTGGCTACATCGCCTTCGACTGCGACGGCATCGACCCGGCACTGCTTGGCTGATTCGGCCGTTCAGGCCCGGTCAGCGGCAGGAGCGCAGCCTTGCGCTCCTGCCAGAACCCTCCCGCCGGCTCATCCAGCAAAATAATTGCACTCAAGCTGCATTTTTTTGCGTTGGAGCTCATCCCCGCTTTTGTTCAGACTGCGCGCATCCGAACCCCCGGATTTCCATCTCCAGGGACGGAGCCCTTTGCGTATTGCCCCCTCGCGATACAAAGCCCCCTCGTCTTGGGCGGGCTTCTTTTATTTCAACAGGTACCAGGTCGTCGCATGTCCACCCGCCGTCTGAACAACTGGCTCGATCGCTTCATCCCCGCCGCGTTGCATATCCCGCCCAAAGAGTGGCTGCGGGCCGGCCTTGGCGCCGTGCTCGGCCTGCTGGTGGCCGGCGGGCTGTGCAGCGTGCTGTTCGGCAACGCCGTCACCCTGCACCTGATGGCCCCGCTGGCTGCGTCGGCGGTGCTGCTGTTCGGGGTGTCCTCGGGCGCACTGTCGCAGCCCTGGCCGCTGCTGGGCAGCTACAGCTGCGCGATGCTGGTGGGCCTGGTGCTGCACCACTGGCTGGGCGCGAGCCTGGTGGTGGTGTGCATGGCGCTGGTGCTGGTGGTGCTGCTGATGTGCCTGCTGCGCTGCCTGCACCCGCCGGGCGCGGCACTGGCGGTCAGCCTGGCGATGGCCGACCCGTCGCTGGCGAGCCTGGGCGCCCAGGTGGTCGAGCCGGTGCTGCTCAATGCCCTGTGCCTGCTGCTGGTGGCAGTGGTGTACAACCGCCTGACCGGCGTGCGCTACCCCAAGATCGTCGCCCCGCGGCCCGACCTGCACCGTACCCAGGATGCGCCCGTGAGCGAGCGGGTAGGGGTGAGTGCCGGCGACCTGGACCGCGCATTGAATGAACTGGGCGAGTTCGTCGACGTGACCCGTGATGATCTGGAGCGCATCATCCTGGCCACCGAGCGCCATGCCTTGCAGCGCAGCCTGGGCGGCATGACGGCTACCCGGGTGATGTCGCGCGACGTGCAGTCCGCCAGCCCGGACACCACGCTTGAGCAAGCCTTCAAGATGCTGGGCGAGCATCGCCTGAAGATCCTCCCCGTGCTCGACGAGGCGCGCCAGCTGGTGGGTATCGTCAGCGTCGGCGACCTGCTCGATTCGGCAATGGCCGCACGCCGTTTCAGCTGGCGCGCGCTGTTCGGCCGGCGTCGCCCGGTGCGCCTGGAACAGGTCATGACCAAACCGGTACGCAGCGTGAACAGCGACGAACCGGCGGTGGCCCTGATCCCGCTGCTGTGCGACCAGGGCCTGCATTGCCTGCCGGTGCTCGAAGCCGGGCAACTGGTGGGGGTGGTCACCCAGACCGACCTGATCGGCGCGCTGCACCAGCAACTGCTGCAGCGCGAGCAGGCCGGTCTAGATCAGCGGGTCCCAGCGCTGGGACCAGTCACTGTCCCCCGCGACCACGCCGCGTAACAGGCCAAACGCCTGTTGTAGCGCTGCCGAGTCGCGCTCGCGGGCGTACACCAGGTAGGTGGGGTAGGTGAACTCCGGCGCCTGCAATACCCGTTCGAGCACGCCGCAGTCCAGGTAGCTCTGCACCACGCGGGCGCGAAAGTAGCCGCTGCCGCCGTGTTCGAGGATGTACTGCAAGGCCATCGGGCCGAGGTTGAAGCTCAAGGCAGGGCGTGCGTGCTCGGGCAGCGCCGCGTCATGCTGGCGGCGGAACGCCTCGCCCCAGTCGATGTAGATATACGGCTCGGGCTGGCCGGCACGGCGTACGCACACCAGCTTCTCTTCCAGCAATTGCTCCACCTGCACCCCCGGGCCGTACCCCGGCTGGTACACCAGCGCGGCATCCAGCAGGCCCATGTCCAGTTTGCGCAGCAGCGTGTCGCTGTCGCCCACCTCGCTGCGGATGGCATGGCTGGGCACCTCCTGATGCAGTACGCGAACCCAGTCCAGCAGCAGCGGGTTGCACAGGCTGACTTCGCCGCCGATGTGCAACACCTGGTAGCCGCCGGCGGGCAACGGCAGGTCGCGCCGCGCCGCCTCCCAGGTGTGCACCAGCTGGTTGGCGTAGGCCACGAAGCCCTTGCCGTCGGCGGTCAGGCTGGCGCCGTTGCGGCTGCGCACGAACAATTGGCAGCCGAGCAACTGCTCGAGCTTCTGCACCCGTGCGCTGATCGCGGTCTGTGTCACGTGCAGGTGCTCTGCGGCGGCCACCAGGCTGCCGCTGCGCACGATTTCGATGAAGGTACGCGCCAGGTCGATATCCATGGGGGCCTCGTGTTCTACCAGTGCACAGTCTAGAGCTTTCAGTGCCCTTGTAGGAGCCGGCCTTGCCGGCGAAGGCCACGCAACGGATTTTGCGTCAGGCACAAAACCCCTTAGCCTAGGGCGACTACACCGCCGGAGCGCGCCTTGAACCCCACCTTCGCCTCGTTGAGCCTTGCGCACCTGCGTACCCTCGACACACTGTTGCAGCTCAAGAACCTCAGCCATGCCGCCGAGCGCCTGGGCAGCAGCCAGTCGGTGCTCAGCCGCCAGCTGGCGCACATGCGCGAAGCCTTCGACGACCCGCTGCTGGTTCGCCAGGGCCGCGGCTATGTACTCAGCGAACGGGCCCAGGCGCTGGTGCTGCCCCTGCGCCAGGTACTGGGCGAGCTCGACGCCCTGCGCCAACCCGAGGCCTTCAGCCCGCAGCGCTGCGAGCGGCGCTTCTGCCTGGCCGCCTCCGACTACATCGCCGAACACATGCTGCCGTTGCTGGTCAGCCGCCTGGCCGAGCAGGCGCCGGGGGTGTCGATCGACTACCGCAGCTGGTCGCCGGACCAGTTCGAACGCCTGGCCAGCGGTGAAATCGACCTGGCCACCACGCTGTTCGACAGCGCCCCGGCCAACCTGCACGGGCGCATGCTCGGCGAGGATCGCGCGGTGTGCCTGATGCACCGCGAACACCCGCTGGCCCGGCACGCCGAGCTGAGCCAGGACGACTACCTGGCCTGGGGGCACGTGCGCATCTGTGGCGGCGGCGACAAGGACAGCTTCATCGACCGCCACCTGCGCGGCCAGGGCCTTGCCCGGCGCATCACCCTGCAGGTGCCGTTCTTCTCGGCGGCGGTGCAGGTGGTGTGCGCCAGCCAGACACTGGTCACCGTGCCCGAACACATCGCCCGCCAGCTCAGCCGCCTGCACCCGGTGGTGTGGTGCCCGCTGGCGTTCGTCGAACACACCCAGCGCTACTGGGTGGTGTGGCACCAGCGCCTGCAGGCTTCGGCCGAGCACCGCTGGTTTCGTGCGCAGGTGTTCGAGCTGTGGCAGCAGTCGCAGTTCGGCGTCACCGGCAGCTATGTGGATTCGCCATAGCAGCTATGCGCGGCGCGGCGTGTTTCAGCGGCCAGCCAGCGCCTAGACTCGCTGGCACTGCAATCACACCCACAGGAGCCAGCGCGTGAGCCCAGAAGAATTTCGCCAGCAAGGTCACCAACTGATCGACCGCATCGCCGATTACCGTGCCAATGTCGCCAGCCTGCCGGTCATGGCCCAGGTCGAGCCGGGCTACCTGAAGCACGCCTTGCCCCAGGCCGCGCCGCAGCAGGGCGAGCCTTTCGAGCAGATCCTCGCCGACGTGGACCAGCTGGTGATGCCCGGCCTGTCGCACTGGCAGCACCCGGACTTCTTCGGCTACTTCCCCTCCAACGGCACGTTGTCTTCGGTGCTGGGCGACTTTCTCAGCACCGGCCTGGGCGTGCTCGGCCTGTCGTGGCAGTCGAGCCCGGCGCTGAGCGAGCTGGAGGAAACCACGGTCGACTGGCTGCGCCAGATGATCGGCCTGTCCGGTGCCTGGAGCGGGGTGATCCAGGACACCGCCTCCAGCAGCACGCTGGTGGCGCTGATCTGCGCCCGCGAGCGCGCCAGCGACTACGCGCTGGTCAAGGGTGGCCTGCAAGCGCAGGCCCGGCCGCTGATGATCTACACCAGCGCCCAGGCCCACAGCTCGGTAGACAAGGCCGCGCTGCTGGCCGGCTTCGGCAAGGACAACATCCGCTACATCGAAGTCGACCAAGCCTTCGCCATGCGCCCTGAAGCGCTGGCAGCGGCCATCGAGCAGGACCTTGCCGCAGGGCTGCAACCGTGCGCGGTGGTCGCCACCACCGGCACCACGGCCACCACCGCCCTCGACCCGCTCGAACCGATCGGCCGCATCGCCCGCGCCCATGGCCTGTGGCTGCATGTGGACTCGGCCATGGCCGGTTCGGCGATGATCCTGCCCGAATGCCGCTGGATGTGGACCGGCATCGAGCAGGCCGACTCCATCGTGGTCAATGCGCACAAATGGCTGGGGGTGGCGTTCGACTGCTCGCTGTATTTCGTACGTGACCCGCAGCACCTGATCCGTGTGATGAGCACCAACCCCAGCTACCTGCAGTCGGCGGTCGATGGCGAAGTGAAGAACCTGCGCGACTGGGGCATCCCGCTGGGGCGCAGGTTCCGTGCGTTGAAGCTGTGGTTCATGTTGCGCAGTGAAGGCGTGGAAGGCTTGCAGCAACGCCTGCGCCGCGACCTGGGCAATGCTCGCTGGCTTGAACAGCAGGTAGGTGCGGCGCCGGGCTGGGAGGTGCTGGCGCCGGTGCAGTTGCAGACCCTGTGCATTCGTCACCAGCCTGGCGGGCTGGAAGGCGAGGCACTGGACCGCCACACCCGCGCCTGGGCCGACCGGCTCAATGCCTCGGGCGCGGCGTATGTGACCCCGGCGACGTTGAACGGGCAGTGGATGGTGCGGGTGTCGGTGGGCGCGTTGCCCACCGAGCGCGAGCATGTGGCAAGGCTGTGGGAGGGGTTGCAGCAGGTGGTCAAGGGCTGATCCCTGCGGCCCCTTCGCCGGCAAGGCCGGCTCCTACCGATAGTAGGCGCCGGCCTTGCCGGCGAAGAGGCCCATGAAAAGTACAACCTTGCCTCTGGAAGGTGCATTTTCCCCCCGTCACACCCATCCCATACTGGCCCTGCATCCGCCGCCAGCTGCCCACCTCGCAGCCCGGCCCGGACATCCAATAATAAGCAGGGCCCTCCATGAAAAAGCCAAACCCGCTGCTTGAAGACCTCAAGCCACTGTTGCCGACCATCGCCGCCAACGCCGCCCGTGCCGAGCAGGATCGCCAGGTACCCGCCGAAAACATCGCGCTGCTCAAGGGCATCGGCCTGCACCGCGCTTTCCAGCCCAAGCTGTATGGCGGCCTGGAAATTTCCCTGCCCGAATTCGCCGACTGCATCGCCGCGCTGGCCGGTGCCTGTGCCAGTACCGCCTGGGCCATGAGCCTGCTGTGCACCCACAGCCACCAGCTGGCGATGTTCCCGGCCCGGTTGCAGGAAGAGATCTGGGGCACCGATCGCGACGCCACTGCCAGCAGCAGCATCGCGCCGTTCGGGCGTATCGAGGAGGTCGAGGGCGGCCTGCTGTTCAGCGGCGAGATGGGCTGGAGCAGCGGCAGCGACCATGCCGAATGGGCCATCGTCGGCTGTCGCCGCGCCAACGCCGAAGGCACCCAGGACTACTGCTTCGCCGTGCTGCCGCGCAGCGACTACGTGATCCGCGACGACTGGCACGCTGCGGGCATGAAGGGCAGCGGCACCAAGACCCTGCTCATCGACAAGGCCTTCGTGCCCGAGTACCGCATCCAGAAAGCCAAGGACATGATGGAGGGCAAGTCCGCCGGCTTCGGCCTGTACCCGGACAGCAAGGTGTTCTATTCGCCGTACCGGCCGTACTTCGCCAGTGGCTTTTCCACGGTCAGCCTGGGGGTGGCCGAGCGCATGCTCCAGGCCTTCCGCGAGAAGACCGCCAACCGCGTGCGCGCCTACACCGGCGCCGCGGTTGGCGCAGCCACCCCCGCATTGATGCGCCTGGCCGAGTCCACCCACCAGGTGGCCGCCGCGCGGGCCTTTCTCGAAAAAACCTGGCAGGAGCACGCCGACCACAGCGCCCGCCACCAGTACCCCAGCCGCGAGACCCTGGCGTTCTGGCGCACCAACCAGGGCTATGCGGTGAAGATGTGCATCCAGGCCGTGGATCGCCTGTTCGAAGCCGCGGGCGGCACCGCCTGGTTCGAGGCCAACGAGATGCAGCGCCTGTGGCGCGACTCGCACATGACCGGCGCCCATGCCTACACCGACTACGACGTCTGCGCGCAGATCCTCGGTCGCGAGCTGATGGGCCTGGAGCCCGACCCGAGCATGGTGTGAACACCGCGCCCTGCCCATAACAACAACGTACGGCTGCCCTGGCGGCAGCCGGGGAGTCTTGCATGTCTACTGAACCTGCCGTGGCCTTCGACAGCCGCGCGTTCCGCCGCGCCCTGGGCAACTTCGCCACCGGCGTCACCGTGGTCACCGCCGCCGATGCCGCGGGCAACAAGGTCGGGGTCACGGCCAACAGCTTCAATTCGGTCTCGCTGGACCCGCCGCTGATCCTCTGGAGCCTGGACAAGCGCTCCAGCAGCCTCGCGGTGTTCGAGGCCGCCACCCACTTTGCGGTGAACATCCTGGCCGCCGACCAGATCGAGCTGTCGAACAACTTCGCCAAGCCACGGGAGGACCGCTTTGCCGGCATCGAGCACCGGGCGGGCGAGGGGGGCGCACCGCTGCTGGCCGATTGCGCCGCGTGCTTCCAGTGCGAACGCCATCAGCTGCTCGACGGCGGTGACCACTGGATCATGCTGGGCAAGGTGGTAGCGTTCGACGATGGCGGGCGTTCGCCGTTGCTCTACCACCAGGGTGCGTACTCGATGGTGCTGCCGCACACCCGCATGACCCGACGCGAAGAGGGGCAGGCCCCCAGCAGCCATTTTCAGGGGCGCCTGAGCCACAACCTGTACTACCTGATGACCCAGGCGCTGCGTGCCTACCAAGCCAGCTACCAGCCGCGCCAGCTGTCCAGTGGCTTGCGCACCAGCGAGGCGCGCATGCTGATGGTGCTGGAGAACGATGCGGGGTTGAACCTGGCCGACCTGCAGCGCGAGGTGGCGATGCCGGCGCGAGAGATCGACGAGGCGGTGGCCAACCTCAAGCGCAAGGGGCTGGTGTGCGACAGCGAGGCGGCCGGGCATGTGCGCCTGAGCGTGGCCGGCATCGACCAGACCGAGGCCCTGTGGACGATTGCGCGCGAGCAGCAGGACACGGTGTTTGCCGCGTTCAGCGACGAGCAGATCGAGACGTTCAAGACGGTGCTCAAGGCGGTGATTCGCGCGTGAGCCAAAGGCTTTGCCAGCAAGGACGGCCCCTGTAGGCGCCAGCCTTGCTGGCCAAGCGCTTTCAACCCATTGGCGAGCACAGCTCCACCAGCACCCCGGCCGGGCAGCGCAAGTAGGAAACCGTCTGGCCCCAGGGCTTGCTCTGCGGCGCCCTGATTTCCTCGGCGCCGTTGACCAGGGCATTGGCGTGGGCCGCCACGACCTTCTCGGTCACCAGCGCGATCTCCATGCCCAGGGGCTTGTGGCTGTTGCTGGCGGCAACGAAACCTTCCGGGAAATTCGACTCGCCCAGTTCCAGCGACGCGAAGGCCAGGGTGGTTGGCCCGGTGTCCAGCTCGCCGTAATCGCCGGACTCATGCAGAAAACGACGCTTCAGGCCGAAGGCATTCTCGAAGAAGCTCAACGATGCCTCGACATCGGGTACATAAACGATGGTGTAGCCCAGTTTCATACACATTCCTTGTCGGTGGTTTCTGTAGGGGCCGGCCTTGCCGGCGAAGCAGCCGGCACGGGCCTAAGCCCCGGTTTTTTTCGCTTTGGTGGCACGGGGTCGCTTGCCGGCCGTGGCGCTGCTCTTGCGCTTCTTCTTCCACGGCGCGCCGCCGCGCCCGGCCGGCACCGGCGGCCCTGAAATGCGCAGGCTCATGCCCGAGCAGCGCTCCACCTGCTTGCTCATCCACGCCGACTGCTTGGCCACGAACGCTTCCAGGCTCATTTCGCCGCTCTGCACCATGTCCAGCGCCTGCTCCCAGATCGCCGTGGTGCCAGGGTCGGCAATCGCCCTTGGCACCGCGTCGATCAGGCTGAATGCCGCCGGCGTGGCCGACAGCGCCTTGCCCTGCTTGACCAGGTAGCCCCGGTCGAGCAGGCCCTGGATGATCCCGGCGCGGGTCGCTTCGGTGCCGATGCCGGTAGTGTCCTTGAGCTTCTGTTTAAGGCGCGGGTCGTCCACCAGCTTGGCGACGTTCTTCATCGCCTTGATCAGGTCGCCTTCGGTGAAGGGCTTGGGCGGTTGGGTCCACAGGTCCTTGAGGTTGACCCCGGCCACCTCGCACAGCTGACCCTCGTGCAATGCCGGCAGCACTTGCGCCACCGGCGCCTCGCGGCCCTTGGGCGGGGTCAGGGCTTCGGGCAGCGCGCGGCGCCAGCCCGGCTCGACGATCTGCTTGCCCACCGCACGCAGCGCCTGCCCGGCGCAATCGAAGTCGGCCTGGGTGCGGTCGTATTCATGGTTGGGCAGAAACTGCGCCAGGTAACGTGCCCGAATCAGCACGTACACCGACTTGTGCTTGGGCGGCAGGCGCGCCGGGTCGAGCGCGGCGGCGGTGGGGATGATGCCGTGGTGGGCGCTGACCTTGGCGTCGTTCCACGCGCGTGAGCGGCGTTGCGCCTGCAGGTGCGGCTGCAAGGGCGCCAGGCTCGGGTCGGCGCGCCCCAGCGCGGCAAGAATCGCCGGCGCCTCGGCGTGCTGGCTCAGGGGCAGGTAGCCACAGTCGCTGCGCGGGTAGGTGATGACCTTGTGGGTTTCGTACAGCGCCTGGGCGATGTCGAGGGTTTCCTGGGCGCCCAGGCCGAATTTCTTCGAGCACAGCTCCTGCAGGGTGCCCAGGTCGAAGGGCAGCGGCGCTGCCTCGCGCACGCGCTCGGTGGTCAGCGTCAAAAGGCGCGCCGTGGGCGTCGCCTGGATGGCCGCAGCCGCCTGCTGCGCGAACGCCTGGTTCAGGCAGCGGCCCTGGTCGTCGCACAGCTCGTCGGGCGCACGCCACTGGGCATTGAACACCTCGCCGGCGCTGCGCAACTGCACATCGATGGCCCAGAACGGCACCGGCACGAAATCGGCGATGCTGCGGTCGCGGTCCACCACCAGGCGCAGTGTCGGGGTTTGCACCCGGCCCACCGGCAACACGCCCTGATAGCCGGACTGGCGGCCGAGCAGGGTGAACAGCCGGCTCATGTTCATGCCGATCAGCCAGTCGGCACGCGAGCGGCCCAGGGCCGAGTGGTACAGGTTGAAGGTGGCGGCGCCGGGCTTGAGGGCGGCCAGGGCCTTGCGGATCGAGGCGTCGTCCAGCGCCGACAGCCACAGGCGCTGGATCGGCCCGCGATAGCGGCAGTGCTCCACCAGCTCGCGGGCGATCATTTCGCCCTCGCGGTCGGCGTCGGTGGCAATCACCAGTTCGGCCGCCTCGCCGAGCAGGCGCTTGACCGCCTTGAACTGGGCGGCCGTCCTGGGTTTTACCAGCATTTTCCATTGCGCCGGGATGATCGGCAGGTCGGCCAGCGACCAGCGCTTGTAGCGGGCATCGTAGGCGTCGGGCGGGGCGGTTTCGAGCAGGTGGCCGATGCACCAGGTCACCGTGACGCCCGTGCCGACCCAGCAACCGTCGCCGCGGCGGCTGGCGCCAAGGACCTTGGCGATGTCCTTGGCCTGGGAGGGTTTTTCGCAGAGGTACAGGCGCATGGCCGAGTGAGCTCTTGGTCGGGCTGTGATGGGCCCTAGAATGCGCAGGATTGGCGATGCAGGCAAGGTTTATCTGTATGGATATACAGATGAATGTGTAGCGCTTGCCTGCCCGCCGATGCCTCAGCCGCGCGACGCTTCCAGTGCCTGGGCCAGGTCGGCCAGGATGTCGTCGCTGTGTTCGATGCCGATCGACAGGCGCACCATGTCACGCGGCACGCCGGCCTTTTCCAGCTCTTCGTCGTTCAACTGGCGATGGGTGGTGGAGGCCGGGTGGCAGGCCAGCGACTTGGCATCGCCGATGTTCACCAGGCGCACCACCAGCTTGAGTGCGTCGATGAAGCGTGCACCGGCCTCCTGGCCGCCCTTGATCCCGAACGACAGGATCGACGCCGGCTTGCCCTCGGTGTAGCGCAGCGCCAGCGCGTGCTCGGGGTGGTCCGGCAGGCCGGCGTACTTGACCCACGCCACCTGCTCGTGACCCTGCAGGTAGTGGGCCACCTTCAGGGCGTTCTCGGTGTGACGCTCCATGCGCAGGGCCAGGGTCTCCAGCCCCTGCAGGATCAGGAAGGCGTTGAACGGCGACAGCGCCGCGCCGGTGTTGCGCAGCGGCACCACGCGGCAGCGCCCGATGAACGCCGCCGGGCCGAAGGCCTCGGTGTAGGTCACGCCGTGGTAGGACGGGTCGGGGGTGTTGAGCAGGGCGAAGCGCTGCTTGTGGTCGGCCCACGGGAAGTTGCCCGAGTCGATCACGATGCCGCCGATGCTGGTGCCGTGGCCGCCGATGTACTTGGTCAGCGAGTGCACCACCACGTCGGCGCCGTGCTCGAACGGGCGGCACAGGATCGGCGTGGCCACGGTGTTGTCGACGATCAGCGGCACGCCATGGCGGTGCGCGGCATCGGCCAGCGCGCGCAGGTCGACGATGTTGCCGGCCGGGTTGCCGATCGACTCGCAGAACACCGCCTTGGTCTTGTCGTCGATCAGCGCCTCGAGGGCGGCGATGTCGTCATGGGCGGCGAAGCGGGTCTGGATGCCGAAGCGCGGCAGGGTATGGGCCAGCAGGTTGTAGGTGCCGCCATACAGCTTGGCCACCGAGACGATGTTGTCGCCGGCCTCTGCCACGGTCTGGATGGCGTAGGTGATCGCCGCCATGCCCGAGGCCACCGCCAGTGCGCCCACGCCGCCTTCCAGCGCGGCCATGCGCTGTTCCAGCACATCGTTGGTGGGGTTCATGATGCGGCTGTAGATGTTGCCGGCCACCTTGAGGTCGAACAGGTCGGCACCATGCTGGGTGTCATCGAAGGCGAACGAGGTGGTCTGGTAGATCGGCACCGCAACCGCTTTGGTGGTCGGATCGGGGCTGAAGCCCGCATGGATCGCCAAGGTTTCCAGCTTCATGATGCAGTCGTTCCTTGAAAGTCGTGGAGGCCGAAGCATGCGCGGCGCGCAAACGCGGGGTCAAGCCTTGCCCCGCTGAACGATGACCTGCGCCAGCCGGTCGGATGGTCATTGCCTGCCACCCTGCAACGGAGTCGCCCATGCTGCCCCACCTGATTGCACCCGGTTTCGCCCTGCTGGCCCTGGCCAGCACCCTGGCCATCGCCGCCGAGCCCTTGCGCATCACCGGCCTGCAGCGCTGTGGCGATGTGCTGAGCGCGGTGCAGCAGCAGTGGTGCGTGAGCACCCGCGGCCTGGCGCAGGGCACGCCCGGGGTGCATCTGGACGGGCACGTGCTGCCCGCCGCCCGTGTCACCCGCGATGGCGATACGCTGCGCCTGAACCTCGATACGGCGCGGTTGGACAGCGGCCCGTTGTGGCTGCAGGACGCGGGCGGCCAGGCCAGCAACCCGGTGTGGCTGTCGCTCAAGGCCAGCCATGTGGTGCCCGCCGGGCCGGGCGAGGTGGCGAAGAACATGGACGGTCTGACCACCTATGTCGACCTGGTCAGCCTGCTGATCGAAGAGCGCCACGACGGCCTGCAGGAGGCCCGGCGCCTGGCCGACAAGTACGGCGCCAAGGTGGTGGGGGCGATCGCGCCGCTGAACGTCTACCAGCTGCGCCTGCCGGTCAGTGACCTGGTGCAGCGCGATGCCATGGTGCTGCGCCTGGGCAGCGAGGTCAGCGTGGACGCCGTGGTGATCGAGGAGTCCGCGCCGGAAAAGGGCGAGGAGCGCGAACCCGCAGATGCGCAGGCCCGGCCCGGCGGCGAGGAGTGGGCCGCCAACCGTTTCATGGACGCGGTCAACTTCTACCAGCGGCGCATCCCTGCCCGCGATGCGGCGGTACCGGTCAGCCCGGTACGCATCGGCGTGATCGAGCGCGACGTGGATTTCGACGCCCCCGATTTCGCCGATTACCTGGGCCCGTGCCGCGGCGAGCGACCACGCACCTGCCTGTACGCGCGTGACGCCGACAAGCCCGACGGGCATGGCAGCACGGTGGCCGGGGTGCTCGCCGCGCGCTGGGAGCAGGGCGGCAATACCGGTTTTCTGCGCGGGCTCGACCCGGCCAGCCCCGGCTTCGAGGTGATCGTGGAGCGCAATTCCGACGCCGGTATCACTGCCAACATCGCCGCCTCGGTCAACCTGGTGGAGGACGGCGTGCGGGTGCTGAACTGGAGCTGGGGCATCCACCGGGTGGGGGCGAAGAACGTCGAGGGCGACGAGGTCGACTCGCTGGTGCGCTCGGGCCTGGCCATGAGCGGCTATGAAGAGCTGCTGGAGGAGTTCTTCCTGTGGCTGCGCAAGGAGCACCCGGACGTGGTGGTGATCAACTCGGCGGGCAATGGCGCGTCGTACTCGGGTACCGACGAGTACCGCCTGCCGTCCTCGTTCGTCACCGAGCAGTTGCTGGTGGTGGGCGGGCACCAGCGCAGCGAGCGCCCGGTGGCGGTGGATGATCCGGCCTATGTGGTCAAGCGCGCCGCCTCCAACATCGACGCGCGCGTGGACATCACCGCCGCCGCCTGCGTGCAGGCGTCCACTGCGCAGGCCGACCAGCGCGGCGAGGTGCACTGCGGTACCTCCTATGCCACGCCGATGGTGGCCGGGGTGGTGGCGGCCATGCTCTCGATCAACCCGCGCCTGCAGCCCGAGCAACTGCGCCTGTTGCTGCGCCGCAGCGCCATGACTCTGGGCGGCGAGGGCGACTTCGAGCCGATGGACGCCGAAGACCTGACCGCGCCGATCCTGCCGTCCGAGCGCAACTACCAGCTCAATGACAAGGACGTCGGCCGCTCGGCGCGGCTGGACATGCACAAGGCCCTGGACCTGGCGGTGCAGAGCCGCGACCGGGTGCGATGAGGGTGTCGCCTTCATCGCGGCTCCAGCCCGCTCTGCACAGTCCAGTGGGAGCGGGCTTGCCCCGCGATGGCTGCGACGCCGTTTGTGTTTGAGGTAAGCTAGCCAACCTTTTGCACCCCCTCGATACCCTGTCACCCCCGCAGGCGATGCCCTGCCGATTGGAACCCCGATGCAGCCCACACGCAAACCCTTCCGACTCGCCCCCGTGCGCGCCGACGTGCTCGCCGGCCTCACCACCGCCTTCGCCCTGGTGCCCGAGTGCATCGCCTTCGCCCTGGTTGCGCACCTGAACCCGCTGATGGGCCTGTACGGCGCCTTCATCATCTGCACCCTGACCGCACTGTTCGGTGGGCGCCCGGGCATGGTTTCCGGCGCCGCCGGCTCGATGGCGGTGGTGATCGTCGCGCTGGTGGTGCAGCACGGCGTGCAATACCTGCTGGCCACGGTGCTGCTGGGCGGGCTGGTGATGCTGCTGTTCGGCCTGCTGCGCCTGGGCAAGCTGGTGCGCCTGGTGCCGTACCCGGTGATGCTCGGCTTCGTCAACGGCCTGGCCATCGTGATTGCCCTGGCCCAGCTCGAACACTTCAAGTCCGGCCAGGCCTGGCTTGCCGGCAATGCGCTGTACCTGATGCTCGGCCTGGTGGCACTGACCATGGCCATCGTCTACGTGCTGCCACGCCTGACCCGCGCCGTGCCGCCGGCGCTGGTGGCGATTCTCGGCGTGGGCCTGCTGGTGTACCTGTTCGACCTGCCCACCCGCACCCTGGGCGACATGGCGCACATCGCCGGCGGCCTGCCGGGCCTGGCCCTGCCCGAGGTGCCATGGACCCTCGACACCCTGCGCATCATCGCGCCATACGCAGTACTGATGGCCATGGTCGGCCTGCTCGAAACCCTGCTCACCCTCAACCTCACCGACGAAATCACCGAGAGCCGCGGCCACCCCGACCGCGAATGCGTGGCGCTGGGCGCGGCCAACATGGTCTCGGGCCTGTGCGGCGGCATGGGCGGCTGCGCGATGATCGGGCAGACCGTGATCAACCTCGGCTCCGGCGGGCGCGGTCGGCTGTCGGGCGTCGTGGCCGGGGTGATGATCCTGATGTTCGTGCTGTTTCTCGCGCCGCTGATCGAGCGCATTCCGCTGGCGGCACTGGTGGGGGTGATGTTCGTGGTGGCGCAGCAGACCTTCGCCTGGGCATCGCTGCGGGTGCTGCACAAGGTGCCGGTGAACGACGTGCTGACCATCGTGGCGGTCACCGTGGTCACGGTGTTCACCGACCTGGCGGCTGCCGTGATGTTCGGCATCATCATCGCCGCCCTGAACTTTGCCTGGCAGCAGGCCCGCGAGCTGTACGCCGACAGCGACGTGCACGCCGACGGCAGCAAGCTGTACCGCGTGCACGGCACCCTGTTCTTTGCGTCGGTCACCACCTTTCTGAACCAGTTCACCCCGGCCGACGACCCGGCCGAGGTGACCCTGGACTGCGCCCACCTGCGGGTGGTCGACTACTCGGCGATCGCTGCCATCAAGACCCTGCGCGAGCGCTATGCCAAGGCCGGCAAGCACCTGCGCGTGGTGCACCTGACCGAGCGCTGCAAGCAACTGCTCAGGCGTGCGGGGGAGCAGCACACCGCCTGAGCCCACGCGCATTTTTAAGGATCTGCTGATGGTCCGCGCTGCGGCATGTGCCTGAACATTGGCCTGTCACGGGAGTGACGTTCTCTGACGGCAAGCCTGTTGATTGGAGGAGTCTTTCGAAGCGGTGGATGGGCTATGGCACGCCTGCGTGGGAGGGGTGAGTGATGAATCAGTCGGCGCTTTACGTGGTCTCGACGCCCGTCGCGAGTACGTCGTTGCAGTCGGACCTCGGAAGGGCCCTGGAGCGGGATCAGTTCGAACTGCATTATCAACCGCTCTACCGCGTCGATCAGGGCCGCCCCTACATCGCGGGTGTCGAGGCGCTGCTGCGCTGGCGATCTGCCGGGCAACTGGTGCCGCCGCTGGCGTTCATCCCCACCCTTGAAGCCACCGGGCAGATCGTGCCGGTTGGCGAGTGGGTGCTGCAGCGCGCCTGTCGACAGGTCCGCGACTGGCAACTGGCCGGGCAGGGGCAGCTGCACTGTTCGGTCAACGTCTCCAGCCTGCAGCTGGAGCAGGTCGGCTTCGCCGCCTCGGTCCGGCGCGTTCTGCAGGCCTGCGGGCTGCCGCCGGCGAGCCTGATCCTGGAAATCACCGAAAGCCAGTGGGTCAGCGACAGTGCCCAGGTCAAGGCCTGCCTCGATGAACTGGTGAGCATGGGTGTGCGGCTGGCGCTGGATGATTTCGGCACCGGCTACTCAGCCCTGAGTTGCCTGCTGCGTTTTCCATTAAGCATCCTCAAGGTCGACAGAAGCTTCGTCAGCGGCCAGCCCCAGAGCGGCAAGCTGCACGCGATCTGTCGTGCAATCATCGGGCTGGGGTGCGAGCTGGGCTTCGAAGTGGTTGCCGAAGGCGTCGAGGAGGCTGACCACCTGGACTTCATCGTGGGCCAGGGCTGCCATTACGCGCAGGGTTACCTGCTCAGCCGTCCCTTGCCGCCGACGGAGTTGCAACGCCTGTTCAACTAGCGGCTGCCACCGTCACGCAAGGGAGCCTGGCCGCTCGGAGTGTGGGCGTACCTCGATCGCCGATCATCGGAGGGCGGTGTGCAGGCCCGTTTTAAGGCTTGCCTGATAGGCTATTTCAAACGCCCTCATTAAAGTCCCCACCAGCAACGACGCGGAGTCGGGTGCCTCCGATTTTCTGCTTGTTTCTATGAGGGATTGAACATGCTGCTTAGAAATTTCAGGCTGGGCCATCGAGCAATACTGGTGTTTTTCGTATTGAACGTGCTGGTCATTGTCCTGGGTGTGGTTTCCATCATGCAAATGGGCCGAGTGCGTGCCGCTGCCCTGGAAATCGAGAAGAACTGGATGGAAAGCGTGCGCCAGGGAGGCGCGATCGACGCGCTGGTGCTGCGCCTGCGGCTTGAAAGCTATCGCCTCCTCAGTACCGATGACCCAGCGATCAGGAAGATGTCCATCGAGACCATCACCGGTGCACGCAGCGAGCTCGACAAGGCGGTCATCGACTATCGTCACCAGGTGTCCAGCCCGGACGAACAAGCGGCCTACGACGATGTCAAGACAGGGATCGCCAACTACATAGGGCAGCTGGACAGCTTTCTGGAACGGGTGCAGGCCGACCACGCCGCCGAAGCCACCGAGTACCTCAACCAGACGACTCGGCCGCTGGCGAACAGCCTGCAGGTCGTTATCGGCAAGATGATGGACATCAACCGCGAAGGTGCCCGCCAATCGGGGATCGAGTCCGAGGCCATCTATCAGAGCTCGGTGAAGACCGTGATCGTGATCATCAGCGTGGTCGTGGTGTTGAGCATCCTGATGGGGGTTCTGTTTGCGCGCAGCATCACCGTGCCGTTGCTGGCGGTGCTGGGGATCAACCAGCGGATTGCCGAAGGCGACCTGCGCAGTGTCGTGCCGATGTCCGGTAAGGACGAGCTGACCGACCTGATGGCCTCGACCGCGAGCATGCAGGCCAGCCTGCGTGACACCATTCGTCTGATGGGCGACTCGTCGAACCAGTTGGCCGCAGCGGCCGAACAGATGCATTCGGTGGCCGAGGAATCGAGCCGCGGGCTGCAGCAGCAGAGCGATGAAATCGAACAGGCCGCCACCGCCGTGAACGAGATGACGGTTGCGGTCGAAGAGGTGGCGCGCAACGCAGCCTCCGCGTCGGAAGTCACCCAGCAATCCGCCAGTTCGACCCGCACCGGTTCCGAGCGGGTGACCCAGGCGGTTGTCGCCATCCAGAACCTGACAACGATTGTCGAGTCCACCAGCGGGGAAGTCGAAGGCCTTGCGAACAGGGCACAGAACATCAGCAAGGTGCTGGACGTGATTCGCGCGATTGCCGAGCAGACCAACCTGCTGGCCCTCAATGCTGCCATCGAGGCTGCCAGGGCCGGTGACCAGGGGCGCGGGTTCGCCGTGGTGGCCGACGAGGTGAGGGCACTGGCCCACCGCACCCAGGAGTCCACCAAGGAAATCGAGACCATGATCGCCGACATCCAGGCGGGGGCCGAGCAGGCGGTAACGGCGATGTCGCAAAGCCGCGTCAATGCACAGGACACCCTGGGGATCGCGCAGGAAGCCGGCGCCGCACTGGATGCGATTGCCCGTTCGATCACCGAGATCAACGACCGCAACTTCCTGATTGCAACCGCTTCCGAAGAGCAGGCGCAGGTGGCACGTTCGGTGGACCACAACCTGGTGAGCATTCGCGATCACTCGGTGCAGACCTCCGACGGCGCCAGCCAGACGGCCACTGCAAGCAACGAGCTGTCCAGGCTGGCGATTGCCATGGCCGACCTGACCCGGCGTTTCACCACGTGAAACCGCGCCGGTGCACCAGCCACGGCATGCGCATTCGCGGCGGTACATCGAGCTGAGCCAAGCGCCCTGGCTGTGCTGGGGCGCATTTTTAAGGCTTGCCTGATAGTGCTGCGCAGCAAAGGGCACTTAAGCTGGCGCCATGAAATTGAAGCATTTCCTGCAACCCACCGACTCGTTCTTCTCCACCCCCAAGGCCGTGCGCCGGCTGCTGCGATTGTTCGCCCAGTTGCTGGTGCTGGGCATGGTGGTGGGTGCGATCATTTCCCTGAGCTCGATTCTCAGAAACGAAGTTTCCCGTCGTCAGGGGCTCATGAGCGATGCCATCGCCAATGCACGGGTGTTCTTCACCCAGCGCGAGGCGCTGCTCAAGAGCCTCGCGCTGTCGGCGGTGGCGAAGCCACCTGGGCAACAGTTCGCGGTGGCGCAGCAGGTCGGCCACCGACAGCCCGGTGACGATCTCCGCTGGGACCTGCAGTTGTCCGGGCGCATGGTGGATTTCCTCACGACAAACCGCATCAACCTGCTGTACGTCGCCGATCAGGTGGCGGCCCGCGTGGTGTACCTGAACCGCACGGTCAGCTTCGATACGCCGATCCCTGGCGCGGTGCTGAGCCGCCTGCAGCGTATTGATCCCACCCTGCCCGAGGCGGACCAGGCGGTCTGGCTCAGCGATCAGCAGGCGTCGACGCCGCGGCTGTATCTGTTCGTGCGGGTGGATTTCCACCAGCCCCGATCGGGCTGGCTCGGCATGGAGATGGATGCCAGCGACGTGGCCAGCACGCTGCACGATGACGCGGCAGGGCAGTTCATGATGCTCAACCCCAGAGGCGATGTGATGATGCGCAGCGTGTCGAGCGTGTACCCGTCGCTGCCCTTGCCGAAGCTGGAGACAGGCCATGACTTCGGCTTCTCCGGGGAAGGCTTCTGGCCCGACCAGCTGGTGATGCGCAAGAAGCTGGGCTACTCGGATTGGAAACTGTTCTATGCCATTGGGCTGGAGGCCTTGCTCAAGGTGTTGTGGTGGCCGTTGCTGGCTGCCAGCGCCCTGATCCTGCTGATCGGCGTGCTGGTGGGGCGCCTGGTGACGCGCGTCGAACGGCGCCTGATCACCCCGGCAACCCAGCGCATCGATGCACTGATCGAAAGTGAAGCGTTCAACCGCGCGATCATCCAGACCGCCCCGGTGGCACTGTGCGTGCTGCGCCGCGCGGATGGCCAGGTGGTACTGGAGAACACCTTGTCGCAGCAGTGGCTGGGCGAGTGCAAGGAGCGCGAGCGCCTGTGCCATGGCTGGATCGAACAAGCCTTCAGCGACCGCGAAATTGTCCAGTCCGACGAGTTTCAGGCCGGCGACGGTCGCCACCTGCACCTGAGTTTCGTGCGCACCCGCTACAACGGCGAGGATGTGCTGTTCTGCGCCTTCAGCGATATCAGTACGCGCAAGCAGGCCGAGGCCGCGATGACCATGGCCAAGCAGATGGCCGATGCCGCCAATGAAGCCAAGACACTGTTCCTGGCGACCATGAGTCACGAGATACGCACGCCGTTGTATGGCGTGCTCGGAACCCTGGAGCTGCTGGCCCGTACCGAGCTGAGGGGGCCGCAGAAAGACTACCTGCACGCCATCGAGAGTTCCTCGGCAGCGCTGCTCAACCTGGTGTGCGATGTTCTCGATGTGGCCAAGATCGAAGCCGGTCAGTTGGCCCTGGAGGCCAGCGAGTTCTCGCCGCTGGAGCTGATCCACGACGTGACCCAGAGCTACGCCGGTGCTGCGCGCAGCAAGGGGTTGTATCTGTATGCCTTCGTCGACCCGCACATGCCGGCGCTGTTGCGCGGCGACATAACGCGCATCCGCCAGGTGCTGAACAACCTGCTCAACAATGCGGTGAAGTTCACCGAGAGCGGGCAGATCGTACTGCGTGCCAAGGTCGGCTCGATGACCGAGGAACGGGCCGACATCCTCTGGCAGGTCAGCGACAGCGGCCCGGGCATTGCCCCGGACGACCAGGCCTTGCTGTTCGAGCCGTTCTACCAGTCCTCGACCAAGACCAACGTGGTGCCCGGCACCGGCCTGGGCCTGTCCATCTGCCAGCGCCTGGCCGCCTTGATGAACGGCAGCATCCGCGTGGTCAGCGCCGTGGGCCTGGGCAGCAGCTTTACCTTGAGCATTCCGCTGGGGCGCTCGTACCCGATGCCGGCGAGCGACACGCCGCGCCTGGCCGACGAGATGATCTACGTGCATTCCCCGGTGCTGGAAATGGCCGAATACGTCAGTGGCTGGCTGCGGCGCTGGGGCGCGCAGACCCATATCGGGCTGCCACCCGAGATCCAGGCCGCGCATGACGTGCTGCTGGTGGAGGCCCACCCGCACACCGCGCACCCCGTCCTGCTGGAGTGGAGCGGGCCGCGTGTAGTGATTTGCCCGCAGGAGTGCGAGCCGCCGTCGCAGCAACGCTACTGGCGGGTCAAGCTCAACGACCTGAACGGGCTGCTGGCGGCCGTCAGCCAGGCCCAGGGCATCGCCCCCCCGGCGCCTGGCCGGATCGAGCACGAGATCACCCGGCAACTGGACCTGAGGGTACTGGTCGCCGAAGACAATGTGATCAACCAGCTGATCGTCAAGGACCAGCTGGAAGAGCTGGGGTGCAGCGTGGGCCTGGCCCGCGATGGGCATGAGGCCCTGGCGCTGTGGCAGAACGAGGTGTTCGACGTGGTGCTCACCGACATCAACATGCCGCGCATGAATGGCTATGACCTGGCCAAGGCCCTTCGTCGTCAAGGCTGCGTGGTGCCCATCATCGGTGCCACGGCCAATGCCATGCGCGACGAGGGCGATCGGTGCCTGGCGGTAGGCATGCAGCAGCTGCTGGTCAAACCCTTCGGCCTCGGTGCGCTGTTCACCTGCCTGCAGCACTGCCAGCGTGAAGAGAGGCGAGAGTGACGTCGTTGGCCAGAAGCTCCCTACGCCTCGGTATCGGCTTGCTGCTTGGCATTGCCCTGATCTTCCTGCTGGCGATGACCCACGAGCAATGGGCAGCGCAGTACTGCGTCGATTGCGTCAGCTTCATCCGTGGGGCGAATTTACCGCTGCTGCGCATCGTGCTGGCATTTGCGTTGCTCAGCGCCCTGCTGGGGTGGCTGTACTACCACTATCGCCGGCAGGTCATCGCGCCGGCTCGCCAGGCCCGGAGCGAGCTGCTCGACAGCCAGGCGTTCAGCCTGGCGGTGATCGAAAGTGCACCTGCCGGGCTGATTGTCATCCGCCTGCACGACCACCAGGTGGTGGTGGAAAATCAGCGTGCCAAGGACAGTCGCGAAGTGGCGCAGTCCATCGTCGAGATGGCGCGCCAACCCGGCATCGAACTGTGCGGCGAGGCGAGCATGGTGCTGCAGGGTCGCTGTTACCGGCTCAGTTTCTCCTCGACCCGCTACCAGGACCAGCAGGTGCTGCTGTGCGCGTTCACCGACGTCACCGAACACCTGGAACGCGCGGTGGCCTTGAGCCAGGCCAAGTCCATGGCCGACAAGGCCAGTGAAGCCAAGACCCTCTTCCTGGCGACCATGAGCCACGAGATCCGCACCCCGCTGTACGGCGTATTGGGCACCCTGGAGCTGCTCGGCCTGACCGGCCTCGACCAGCGCCAGATGGATTACCTCAGCATCATCCAGCGCTCGTCCTCCACATTGTTGCAACTGATCAGCGATGTGCTGGACGTGTCCAGGATCGAGTCGGGTCAACTCACCCTTGAGTCGGTGGCCTTTTCGCCATTGGGCCTGATCGAGGACGTGATGTCCGCGCACATCGCCAACGCGCGTGCCAAGGGCCTGCAGATCTATGCCTGCGTGGCACCGGAAATACCCGACCAGCTGGTAGGGGACGAGGTGCGCATCTGGCAGATCCTCAACAACCTGCTGGGCAACGCGATCAAGTTCACCGACATCGGGCGGGTTGTGCTGCGCTGTCGCGTGGTCAGGGGCGAAGGGCAAGACATCACGCTGGAACTTCAGGTCACCGACACCGGCATCGGCATTTCCCCGGAGCAGCAGCTGCACCTGTTCGAGCCGTTCTACCAGGCCCGCGCGAGCAACCTGGTCAGCGGCACCGGGCTTGGCCTGTCGATCTGCAGCCGCTTCAGTGCGTTGATGGGCGGCGAGGTGAAGGTGGTCAGCGAACAGGGGTTGGGCAGCAGTTTCACGCTACGCCTGCCGTTCGTGCTGCCGGACACGCCGTTGCCGGCAGAACCTGGCATCGACCTCGGCGGCGTGCAGGTGTACGTGCGTGCGCCCGTGCTGGAGCTGGCCGAGAACATCGGCAGCTGGCTGCTGCGCTGGCATGCCACGGTTACGGTGCTCAGCGCCGCGCAGCACGAGGTGCACAGCGGGGCGCTGCTGGTCGAGGTACTGGGCAACGGCAAGTGGCTGCCGGACTGGAACGGCCGGCGCCTGTTGTGCGACTACGACGGCCCGCAGGTTCCCGAGCCGATGGAGGCGGGCTGGCGCGTCAGCGCCAATCATGTGCGGGCGATTGCCGGCGCCGTGCTGATGGAAAAGAACGGCGTCACCGAGCCCGCGCCGCCTGGCGCAGCCCCTGCCTTGCCGGCGCTTGGCCTGCAGGTGCTGGTGGCCGAGGACAACCTGATCAACCAGGCCATTCTCAAGGAACAACTCGAAGCCCTGGGCTGCACCGTGGAACTGGCCAGCGATGGCCAGCAGGCGCTGCAGCAGTGGCGCAAGTACCGCTTCGACGTGCTGCTGACCGATGTCAACATGCCGGTCATGAACGGCTACGAGCTGGCACGCGCGATACGCCTGCAGAACGCCAAGGCGCCGATCATCGGCGTTACCGCCAATGCCATGCGCGACGAGGGCGAGCGTTGCCAGGCAGCGGGCATGACCTGCTGGGTGGTCAAGCCGCTGAGCCTGACCACCTTGCGCAACCTGCTGCTCAATGTCACCCCGACGCTGGCGCACGAGGAGGCCGGGCGCCAGCCGTCGCTAGAGCTGTCGGTGCAGCTGGCCGAGGGGGAGTCATCGGCAGCGGGCATCGTGTTGTCGCCGGCCATGCGCGACCTGTTTTTGAGTACCATGGAGAAGGACATCCGCGCCATTCGCCTGGCCCTGGCGGCCGGCGAGCAAACCGACGTCCTGCACAAAGTGCATGGTGTCAGTGGCGCACTGTCGGTGGTGCAGGCGCACGCGCTGGCCAGGCTGTTCGGTGAGCTTGAGCACCGCCTGCGCGCGCCCAGCCTGCAGCTCACCTTGATTGATGATATTCACCAGGCGCTCGACCGGCTCTGCGACATGATGAGGTCGGTATGACCCGGGCCGAGACTTGCCACACTTTGTGCACACCGGAGCGATCATGCATAAAATCACCGTAGTCATCGCCGATGACCACCCGATCGTGCTGTTTGGCGTACGCGAACTCATCAAGTCCGACCCGCGCTTCGAGGTGGTTGGCGAAGCGGGCAGCTCCACCGAACTGATCAACGTGCTGCACGACAAGCAGCCCCAGATCCTGATCACCGACTACAACATGCCGGAGAGTTCCCAGTATGGCGACGGCCTGCGGCTGATCACCTACCTGACGCGCAACTTCCCCGCGCTGCGCGTGCTGGTGCTGACGATGGTATCCAACAGCCTCATCCTCACGCGGCTTTACAATCTGGGCGTGGCGGGCGTGATCGACAAGCGCACGGTGAACGAAGAGTTGCTGCGCGCACTGGAAGCCTTGAGCCAGAACCGCATCTACAAGCTGGCGCCGGCGAACCGGAACTCGGTGATCGACAACGGCTACCAGATCGACGAGCGCATGGCTTCGCTTTCCACCCGCGAAGTGGAGATCCTGCGTCTGTTCGTGGCGGGCATGAGCCTGCGCGACATCGCGATCAATCAGAATCGCAGCCCCAAGACCATCAGCACGCAAAAGATCGCGGCCATGCGCAAGCTGGATGTGCGCAGCGACCAGGAGCTGATCTCGTACTGCCTGGAGGCCAACCTGTTCCAGTAGGTGTGCCCGCGTTTTCAGGTTTGCCTGATGGCACGGGACCCGGCTGTATCGTTCAATGGCGTCAAGCGACGGCAGCATTCCACAGGAGGCAATCATGGCGCCCGATCTTGAGCAGCGATGCCCCGACAGCGTGCGGACAATCTTCATTTCACACAGCGAGACAGCGGATGTTCGCCAGTTCATAGGGCAGTACATCGACAGCCGTTGCCTGCGTTGCAGCCCTGCGGTGTGGAACATGGTCCTCGCCGTACTGGCGGACTACCCGGGTGAAGCACCGGTGCGCCTGTACGAGCTCAATGCCTGGCTTGACCACACACTGAGCAGGCGCCCCTTTTACCGGCCAAGTGCACACCTGCTGCAGCTGGTGGTCAGCAATCAGCACATCCCTGCACCCAGCGACTGGGTCGGCGGGGCGTCGACCGTGCAGTAATCGCGCGACGACCTAGCCCTGCTTTTTGATGATGGCATCGGCCACGCTCGCCGGCGCCTCGGCATACTTGGTGAACTCCATGGTGTAGCTGGCGCGGCCCTGGGTCATCGAGCGCATCTGCGTCGAATAGCCGAACATCTCGCCCAGCGGCACGTCGGCGCGGATCACCTTGCCGGCCGGGGTGTCTTCGCCTTCCTGGATCAGCCCGCGGCGCCGGCTGAGGTCGCCGAGGATGTCGCCCTGGTACTCCTCGGGGGTCACCACCTCGACCTTCATCACCGGTTCCAGCAGCACCGCGCCGCCTTTCTGCGCCAGTTGCTTGGTGGCCATCGACGCCGCCACCTTGAACGCCATCTCGTTGGAGTCGACGTCGTGGTACGAGCCGTCGAACACCGTGGCCTTCAGGCCGATCAGCGGGTAGCCGGCCAGCACGCCGTTCTTCATCTGCTCCTCGATGCCTTTCTGGATCGCCGGGATGTACTCGCGCGGTATCACGCCGCCGACCACCTCGTTGACGAACTCCAGGCCTTCCTTGCCTTCCTCGGCCGGGGCGAAGCGGATCCAGCAGTGCCCGTACTGGCCGCGCCCGCCAGACTGGCGCACGAACTTGCCTTCGATCTCGCAGGTGTTGCGGATCTTCTCGCGGTAGGCCACCTGCGGCTTGCCCACATTGGCCTCGACGCCGAATTCGCGGCGCATGCGGTCGACGATGATGTCCAGGTGCAACTCGCCCATGCCGGAGATGATCGTCTGCGCGGTTTCTTCATCGGTGCGCACGCGAAATGACGGGTCTTCCTGGGCCAGCTTGCTCAGGGCGATGCCCATCTTCTCCTGGTCGGCCTTGGTCCTGGGTTCCACGGCCACCGAGATCACCGGGTCGGGGAAGTCCATGCGTTCGAGGATGATCGGCTGGTTGATGTCGCACAGGGTGTCGCCGGTGGTCACGTCCTTCATGCCGATCAGTGCGGCAATGTCGCCGGCGCACACCGCCTTGATCTCGGCGCGCTGGTTGGCGTGCATCTGCACCATGCGGCCCACGCGCTCCTTCTTGCCCTTGACCGAGTTGAGTACCGCATCGCCCGAGTTCAGTACCCCGGAGTACACCCGGGCGAAGGTCAGGGTGCCGACAAAGGGGTCGGTGGCAATCTTGAAGGCCAGCGCCGAGAACGGCTCGCTGTCGTCGGCATGGCGCTCCAGGTGCCGGTCTTCATGATCCGGGTCGGTGCCGTTGATGGAGGGGATCTCGGACGGGGCGGGCAGGTAGTCGATCACCGCGTCGAGCATCAGCGGCACGCCCTTGTTCTTGAACGACGATCCGCAGATGGCCGGCACGATCTCGTTGTTGAGGGTGCGCTGGCGCAGCCCGGCCTTGATCTGCTCGTTGTCGAGTTCGGTGCCGTTGAGGTACAGCTCCATGAACTCGTCGTTGGCCTCGGCGGCGGCCTCGATCATGTGCGCACGCCACTCGGTGGCCAGCTCCAGCATGTCGGCCGGTATCGCCTCTTCGCGGTAGCTGGTGCCGTTGTCGGCCTCGTTCCAGTAGATGGCCTTCATCTTCACCAGGTCGATCTGGCCGATGAAGTGTTCCTCGGCGCCGATGGCCAGCTGGATCGGCACCGGGTGGTGGCCCAGGCGCTTGTCGATCTGTTTGACCACGCGCAGGAAGTCCGCCCCCTGGCGGTCCATCTTGTTGACGTAGGCCAGGCGCGGCACATGGTACTTGTTGGCCTGGCGCCACACCGTCTCGGACTGCGGCTCGACCCCGTCGGCGCCGCTGAACACCACCACCGCGCCATCGAGCACGCGCAGCGAGCGCTCCACCTCGATGGTGAAGTCGACGTGGCCGGGGGTATCGATGATGTTGAAGCGGAATTTCTCGGGGAACTGCTTGGTCGAGCCCTGCCAGAAGGCGGTGGTGGCGGCGGAGGTGATGGTGATGCCGCGTTCCTGTTCCTGGGCCATCCAGTCCATGGTCGCGGCGCCGTCGTGCACTTCGCCCATCTTGTGGTTGACCCCGGTGTAGAACAGGATGCGTTCGGTGGTGGTGGTCTTGCCCGCGTCGACGTGGGCGACAATGCCGATATTGCGGTACAGCTCGATGGGGGTGGTGCGCGCCATGGTCGTTCACCTGTGCAAAAGGCGGGCAGCCTGTGGCCCGGGTTCTTCCAGTTAAGCAGAAGAATGCACGGCTGCTGCTACCGGTCGGCGCGTGTGTTCAGACCTCCACGGTGTAGTTCAGGCCCAGCTCGTCGCCGGGCAGGCCGCGTATACCCCAGTTTTCGCGGGGGGTCTCGAACAGGGTGATCTCGATGTCCTGGGCGCCGATGCCGGTGTGCTCGCCGATGCGCTGGAACAGTTGGCGGATGAGGTCTTTCTTTGCGGCGCTGGAGCGGCCTTCGAACAAACTGATCTCGATGATCAGGTAGTGTTCGCTGCGGTCGTCGGGGTAGAGGAAGTCGGCGGGGTCCAGGGCCAGGTAGCGCTGGAAGCGTTTATCCGGCGGGTACTGCAGGGCGCTCATCACCGCGCCATGGATGGCTTCGGCAAGGGCAGGGCGGTGCTGGTCGAGGGTGGTGCGCAATCCATAGATCTTGATCTGGGCCATGCTGACGTTCCGTGTGGGGCGGGGGAGGTGCATCGTGGCCGATGGCCCTGGCGCCGGCAAGGCCCCCGCTATCATCAGGCCCCCGCCGCCAACCCTTCCAGCACCGCCATCGCCCGCTGCGCATCGGCCTGCGCGACGAAGATATGGTCATGGTAGAACGCGGCCACCACGTTGCAGCTGATGCCGGCCTGGCCCAGCGCCGTGGCGAACGCCGCGGTCAGGCCCACCGCCTCCAGCGACGAATGCACCGTCAGGGTGATCCACGCGGCCTCGTAGCTGAAAGGCAGTTTCAGCGCCTCGGCCCGCGCACGCGACACGATCACCGTCAGCCCCTCCTGCTCGCGAAAACTGCCGATCACCTCGTCAGGCTGCAGCCCCGACCAGTCGGCCAGCGTGCAGAACACGTAGCTGCCTTCATTCAACTGCGGCCGCATGCTGCGCAACAGCGTGGCCAGACTCGTTTCACCCGACATGATCGTGCCCCTGCAAAAGAAATCGGCCGCCAGTCTGGCAGCCGATTGTTGATCAGCAAAATCAATTCTGCTGGGCCTGCATAAGTGCAGCTTCTGGCGTTCAGGCCTGCGTCCAGCGCCCATCCGCCGCATCCGAGCGCACGCAGGCATCAATGAAGCGCATGCCGCGTACCCCATCCTCGGCCGTCGGGCACAGCAGCGACTGCGCGCTCGGCGCACGGTGCTCGCGGCGCGCCATGATCCGCTCGGCCGCCTCGCTGTAGATGTTGGCGAACGCCTCCAGCAGCCCCTCCGGCTGGCCCGCCTTGATTCGCGTCGACACCCTGGCCGACTCGCTCAGCCAGGCCTCGCCGCGGCGCAGGACCTGGTGCGGCTGGTCCTGATGACGCAGCTCCAGCCGGTCGGGTTCCTCTTGATGCCAGTACAGCGATCCGGTGGAGCCGAACACGCGCAACTGCAGGCCATGCCGGTGCCCGGCCGCCACGAAGCTGGCCCACAGCATGCCGCGCGCGCCATTCTGCAGGCGCAGCTTCACGTGTGCGTTGTCGTCCGACTGGCGCCCCGGCACCAGGGTGCTCAGCTCGGCCGACACTTCGCTGACCTCCTGCCCGGTGACAAAGCGCAGCAACTGGTGGGCATGCACGCCCACATCTGCCAGCACCGATGAGGCCCCGGCCTGGGCCGGGTCGGTGCGCCAGGCCAGCGCCTTGACCCCTTGCTGCTCCAGCGGGTGGGTGCCGAAGGCGCTGGCGTGTTCCACCTGCACCAGGCGCACCTCGCCGATGGCGCCGCGCGCGATCAGCTCGCGGGCTTCGCGCACCAATGGGTAGCCACTGTAGTTGTGGGTCAGCAGGTGCAGCGCCGGGCCCTTGCGTGCGCGTTCAAGCAGTTGCTGCGCCTCGGCCAGGCTCGAGGCCAGCGGCTTGTCGCAGATCACGTCGATGCCCTGGTCGAGAAACGCCAGGCTGGCCGGCACGTGCACCGCGTTGGGCGCCATGATCGCCACCACCTGCACGCCATCGGCGCGCGCGGCTTCGGCCGCGGCCATGCGCTGGAAGTCCGGGTACACCCGCTCCGGCGCTACGCCGTAGGCCTGGGCAGCGGCGCGGTTGCGTGCCGGGTCGCGGGCGAAGACCCCGGCCACCAGTTCGAAGTGCCCGTCCAGTTGCGCGGCGTAGCGGTGGGTGGCGCCGATCGACGACTCCAGGCCGCCACCGACAAAACCCAGGCGCAGGCGCTGGCTGGGGTTGGCTACGGTTTTCATTGCGCGGCTCCTTGCGCGGTGCGCTGCAGGTGGGCGAAGTGGTTGATGGCCAGCACGTAGCCATGGGTGCCGAACCCGGCCAGTACCGCCTGGGCCACCAGCGACACATAGGAGTGGTGGCGGAAGGCTTCACGCTTGTGCACGTTGGAAATGTGCACCTCGATCACCGGCACCTCGGCGGCGATCAGCGCGTCGTGGATCGCCACCGAGGTATGGGTCCAGGCACCGGGGTTGATCACGATGCCGGCCACGCGGCCACGGGCCTGGTGAATCCAGTCGATCATCTGGCCCTCGTGGTTGGTCTGGTGGAACTCGATGTCCAGGTCCAGGCGTTGGCCGGCGCTGTGGCACAGCGCCTGCACATCGGCCAGGGTTTCGCGGCCGTACACCTCGGGCTGGCGCAGGCCGAGCATGTTGAGGTTGGGGCCATTGAGCACGAGCAGGGTCTTCATTGGGCGGTTTCCGTAGCAGGGGTGGTGCGCAGGGCCTTGGCCCGCAGCGCGTCATACACGGGTTTGTCGAGGGCCACGGCGTCCGGCTTGCCGAGCTGGTCCAGGGGCGTGCGGTAGGTTTCCGGAGCGCTCCAGGCAGCCACGGCCGAAATGGCGGTGACCGCGCAGGTGATGGCGCCGATCAGCAGCGGCACGTTGTTCGAGCCGGGCGGGGCCACGGCGGTGAACAGCGCCGGAAGCAGGGCGGTGATCATGTAGCCGACGTTCTGCGCGATGGCCATGGCCGACACGCGGTAGTGGGTCTGGAACTGTTCGGGGAAGAAGCTGGGGAAGATCGCGTTGTAGCCCTGGTAGACCATGCCCCACATCAGCAGCGAGGCGCCGAACGCCAGCGGCAGGTTGTGCAGGCTGATGGCATACAGGTAGACGAACGACATCAGCCCGCAGCCCAATGCGCTGCCGATGATCAGCGGGCGCCGGCCGATGCGGTCGGAGAGGTTGCCCACGAACGGGATCACCAGCACCGCGACGATGTTGCCCACCACCGGAATCCACAGGTACACGCTCTTGTCGAAGCCTACGCCATAGGCCGGCTGCACCGCGTAGGCGGCGCCGAAGATGGTGGTCACCACCGGGATCACGTTCATCAGCGACACGCCGAACACCACCAGCATGCCGCGCCAGCTGTAGGTGAAGGCATCGCGGATCGGCGAGCGCGCGGTCTGCTTGGCGGCCACCTTGAAGGCCTCGGGCTCCTTGACCTCGCGGCGAATGATGTAGGCGGCGATCAGCACCGCGGCGCTGAGCAGGAACGGGATGCGCCAGCCCCAGCTGTTGAAGGCGTCGCTGGGCATGAAGTACGCCAGCGGCAGGAACACCGCCGCTGCCATCACCTGGCCGGCCTGTACGCCCTGCAGGGTGAAGCTGGCAAAGAAGCCGCGGCGCCCGGGCGGTGCGTGTTCGAGAATCATCGAGCTGGCCCCGGCGATCTCGCCGGCCACCGCAAAGCCCTGCACCAGGCGCAGCACCACCAGCAGCGCCGGCGCCCAGTAGCCGATCTGCTCGAAGGTCGGCAGCAGGCCCACGGCCATGGTCGCGATGCCCATCAGAAACATGCACAGCAGCAACACGTTCTTGCGCCCGCGGGTGTCGCCCCAGTGGCCGAGCACGAAGGCCCCGACCGGGCGCGCCAGGTAGCCCACGCCATAGGTGGCCAGGGAGGCGAAGATGGCCAGCTTGGGGTCGGTGCTGGGGAAGAAGATCTGCGGGAAGATCAGCGCCGCGGCCTGGGCATAGATGAAGAAGTCGTAGTACTCCAGCGCGGAGCCGACCCAACCGCTGGCGGTGGCTTTGCGGGTTTGGCGCGCACTGTGCGCGGCGTCATGTGTGGCCATCGCAATTCTCCGTTTGTTGTTTTTATTGGGGGCACGCAGGCGTCCCGGCGCAGGGCCGGGGCACCGATGTTCAGAGGCTGTCGATCATTACCGTGTGGCCGCAGCGGGCGGCTTGGCCAATGGCGTCGATGACCTGCAGGTTGCGCAGGCCGTCGCGCACGCTCACCAGCGGCCGGGCCTGGCCACGGATCACCTGGCAGAAGTGCGCCAGCTGGCGGGCCAGCGGGTCGGCCTCGTCGAGGCTGGCGGTGGCGCACTGGAACGGCCGCCACCACGAGCGCTGTTCATCGCGGGCGTAGTACTTGAGGCGCATGGTCGGTATCGACAGCGAGCCCTGGGTGCCGGCCAGTACGTAGCAGTCCTCGTCGGCGTAGCTGGGGTAGTCGAGGTTCTCGCGGGCGGTCTGCTCCCAGCTGCGCGCGCAGGCGGCGGTGTCGGAGAGCATGAAGGTGCCTAGCGCGCCGCTGGCAAAGCGCAGGCTGATGGCGATGCTGTCTTCCACGGCAAAGCCGCGGGTGGCGTTGGACGCCTGGGCCTGCACCGCGACGATCTCGCCGCACAGCGAACGCAGGTTGCCGATCTCGTGGATCAGGTTGATCAGCACCGGGCCGCCGCCGGCCTCGCGGCGCCAGGGGGCGGCGTCGAAGTAGTCGTCGGGCTTGTAGAACAGCGCGCTGCCCATCACCGCCACCAGGTTGCCCAGTACCCCTTCGGCAATCACTTCGCGGGCCTTGTGCAGGATCGCACTGTGGGCGCGGTGGTGGCCCACCAGCAGGCGTGCGTCACGCTGCTCGGCGATGGCCAGCAGGCGCTTGCCGTCTTCCAGGGTATGCGCCACCGGCTTTTCGATCAGTGCCGGTATGCCGTGCTCCACGCAGGCCAGTGCGCCGTCGACATGCACGTGGTTGGGCGTGGCCAGGATCACCCCGTCCGGGCGCTGCGCGCCGAACAGTTCGGCCAGCCCCGGGTACAACGGAACGCCGCAGGCGTTGGCCAGTTCGGCGGCGGCGGGCGAGGGGTCGACGATGGCGGCCAGCTGGCACTCGGCGCTGGCCTGGATCAGTTCGATATGGCGGCGGCCGATCAGGCCGGCCCCGGCCACGGCAAGGCGTAATGCAGTCATGGTTCTCACTTTCTTGTTCTGGGTCGAAGCGCGTTTGTGAGAGGCTAATAAAAAAGCGCCAGGAGATAATCGGGCCAGATGAAGAATCAGAATGCGCTGATAGCGAATAATGAGCCGTTGCTGCGTGACCTTCAGTTGTTCTGCGAGGTGGCGCGGCGCTCCAGCTTCATTGCGGCAGCCACCGAGACCGGGCTGTCGCCGGCGCATGTGAGCAAGCGCATCGCCACCCTGGAGACGATACTCGGGGTCAAGCTGTTCAACCGCACCACGCGGCGGGTCAACATCACCAGCGATGGCGAGGCGACGTTCGTGTGGGCGCAGAAGATCCTCGAGGACGTGGGCGCGATGTTCGATGCGTTGTCCGGCGGGCAGCGCGAGCCGCAAGGCACCTTGCGCGTGTGCACCAGCCTGCGCCTGGGGCGCGAGCACGTGGCGCCGATCCTGTCGCTGCTGCGGCGCCAGTACCCGGCGCTGGAGGTGTGGGTGGAGCTGCTGGACCGGCGCGTGGACCTGATTGCCGACAACTTCGATATCGATGTGCGGGTGGGCGAGGTGCAGGAAAAACACCTGATCGCGCACCGCATCGCCAGCAGCTCGCGGGTGCTGGCGGCCGCTCCGGACTACCTGGCGCGGCGCGGCCAGCCGCGGGTGCCGGCCGACCTGGCGCAGCATGACTGCCTGCTGTTTCGCAGCCGCGACGACCGTTTCGGGGTATGGCGCCTGGTGGGGCCCAATGGCGCCGAGACGGTGAAGGTGACCGGGCCGATGGCCTCCAACCACAGCGACATCGTGCGCCAGTGGGCCCATGACGGGCACGGCATCATCATGGCTTCGCGCTGGGACGTGGCGGCCAGCCTGACCAGCGGGGCGCTGGTGCAGGTGCTGCCGGGGTATCACCAGCCGGCGGACATCTGGGCGGTGACGGCGGTGCGCTCGTCAAGTTCGGCCAAGGTGCGCAGTTGCGTGGCGTTTCTGCGTGAGCAACTGGCGCAGGGGCCCTATGCGCTGGCTGGGGGAAGGGCGGGGCAATAGTGGGGCGGCCTTCGCCAGCAAGGCTGGCGCCTGCACCCTGCGGGCGAAGGCCGGGGTCTCAGAACCAGCGGTCGCTGCGCTTGCGCCCGCGGCTGAGCATCGGCAGGATCAGCCCCGCCAGCAAGCCGGCCCCGGCAATGCCGCCGCCGTACACCATGTAGCGCATCAGCACCTGCTTGTTCTCGTCGCCCAGCTGCGCCTGGGTAGCGCGCAGTTGCGATTGCGCATCGCCCAACTCGGCATTGAGCGCGGTGCTGCGCGCCTCCAGTTCGTCGATCAGCGCCTTGCGTGAATCCAGTGTCTCCTGCATGCCCTGCACCCGGGTCTTCCAGCTGTCGTCGATGGTCTTGAGCTGCTCGCTCAACTGGCTCACCTGTTCGCTCAGTTGCGGCACGCGCTCGGCCTGGCCGGGCACCGTCTGCAGGTCGCTGCTGTTGATCCACACGGTATCGCCCGACTCGCCACGTACCTGGCTGTAGTTGCCCTGGCTGGTCAGCAGGGTGACCTTCTGGCCGGATTTGAGGTTGCCGACGATCCGGTGCCCGTCGGTAGGGCCGCTGCGCACGTAGGTGCTGAGGCTGTCGCTGACCCAGCGTTCATTGCCGCTGCCTTCTTCGGCGTGGGCCGGGCCACACAGGATGACCAGGCTGCCGAGCAGGCCGGGGATAAGAGAGCGCCGTGCGCGAAGCTGAAAAGATGGGGGCATGGTGATCTTCTTGAAAACGGAAAAAATGAAACCCACAGACCATTTTTTGCCCGTCAGGTTCACTGCGCACTGACGAAGGGCAGGCACGAATCGTGGCAATGCCGGAGAAGTTTCCTACCTGACAGCAGGATGCCCCCTGATAGGGGCGGGGCATGACCGGGAATAGTCTTACGCGGCTTGAACAACGGTCTGTCTTTCTCATGTTATGGAGTCTTTCAATGGTTGCTAAACGCACCACGAACTACCTGGCCGCCAGCAGCCTGCTGATGGTGCTGGCCGGTTGTGCCGGCGTGCCCGTGCCCACCGAGCAGGTCGAACTGACCCGCAACGCGGTCAGCCGCGCCGTGACCGCCGACGCCACCCAGTACGCGCCAGCCGAAATGAAGGCCGCCCAGGACAAGCTGTACGCCGTCGAACGCGCCCTGGGCGAACGGAACCTTGTCGAGGCCCGCACCCTGGCCGAGCAGGCCGAGGCCGATGCCAACCTGGCCGAGCGCAAGGCGCGTGCCGCCAAGGCCCAGCAGCAACTGCGCAGCGCGCAGCAGGGCATTGAAGTGCTGAAGCAGGAAATGCTCCAGTCGCCCGACGCCATCACCCCCACGATCACGCCGTAAGGATGCCCGTCATGTCCGTCAAATACCTGTTGCCTGCCGTTTCCGTGATGGGCCTGTTGCTCGCCGGTTGCAGCACTACCGCCGAAAACCCTGGCCTGCTGCAAGCCCGCGAGCACTTCAGCGTGCTGCAGAGCAAGCCGGAGTCCAGCCGCCTGGCGGCACTGGAAACCAAGGATGCGTTCAATGCCCTGGGCAAGGCCGAGCTGGCTTCGATCAAGGACCGCAAGGCCCCGCAGATCGAGCAACTGGCCTACCTGGCCAACCAGAAGATCGCCGTCGCCGAGCAGACCATTGCCCTGCGCCAGGCCGAAGCCGGCCTGCAGGGCATCGAGGCGCAGCGCACCCAGGCCCGCCTGGACGTGCGTACCGCGCAGCTCAAGGCCCTGCAGCAGCTCAAGGCCAAGCAGACCGAGCGTGGCACCGTGGTGACCTTCGGCGATGTACTGTTCGACACCGGGCGTGCCGAGCTCAAGGCTGGCAGCCAGCGCAACATCGACCAGCTGGCCGAGTACCTGCGTGCCAACCCGGAGCGCAAGGTGCGGGTCGAGGGCTTCACCGACTCGACCGGCAGCGACAGCCTCAACCAGCAGTTGTCAGAGCGTCGCGCAGCGGCTGTGACCAACGCCCTGCGCCGCAACGGGGTGGATGCCGGGCGCATCATCAGTGCCGGCTATGGCAAGGAGTACCCGGTGGCCTCCAACGCCGACGCGCAGTCGCGTCAGCTCAACCGCCGCGTCGAAGTGATCATCTCCCACGGCAATGCTGCCGTCGGCCAGCGCTGAGGCCTACAGCAGCCGGGTCAGCAGCCAGTACAGCCCGCCCGACAGCATGATCGCTGCGGGCAGGGTCAGTACCCAGGCCATCGCCAGGTTGGCGATGGTGCGCAATTGCAGGCCCGAACCGTTGGCCACCATGGTGCCGGCCACCCCGGACGACAGCACGTGGGTGGTCGACACCGGCAGCCCGTACATGTCCGCCGCACCGATGGTGCACATCGCCACCAGCTCCGCCGAAGCCCCCTGGGCGTAGGTGAGGTGGGTCTTGCCGATCTTTTCGCCCACCGTGACCACGATGCGCCGCCAGCCGACCATCGTGCCCAGCCCCAGGGCAATCGCCACCGCCACCTTGACCCACAACGGAATGAACCGGGTGGCGTCGTCGATGCGGCTCTTGAACAACTGCACCTGCGCGGTGGCGGCCGCGTCGAGCCCGCCGTGCTGGTGCTTTTGCATCAGGCGGATGGCTTCGCTGGTCAGGTACATGTCGTTGCGCACGTTGGCCATGGCCTCGGCCGGTACGTGGGTCAGCGAGCCGTAGCCTGCGACTTCCGCGCCGATCAGGCCGGCCAGTGCCGCCAGGGCCGGTACCAGCTCGGCGCTCGGTTGCCGCTCGCGCAGGTACAGGGTGAGGGTGGCGCGCGGGTCGCCGACATGAGGCTGCGCCGACTGGCCGAGCAACTGCTGCTGGGTGGCCTGGGCCACGGCGGCAAACTGCAGCGACTGGTCGGCCGGCATGGTGCGGTTCAGCGCGTAGGCCATCGGCAGGGTACCCACCAGAATCAGCATGATCAGGCCCATGCCCTTCTGCCCGTCGTTGGAGCCGTGGGCGAACGATACCCCGGTGCAGGTGGCGATCAGCAGGCCGCGAATCCACCAGGGCGGCGGGGCGTCGCCGACCGGCGCCTGGTACAGCTCGCGGCGCTTGACCAGCATGCGCAGGCCCACCAGCAGCAGCGCCGCACAGGCAAAGCCCACCAGGGGCGAGAACAGCAGCGCGTAGCCCACCTTGCTGGCCTGGGTCCAGTCCACGCCGCTGGTGCCGTCGCGCCCGTTCATCAGCGCATTGGCCACGCCCACGCCGATGATCGAGCCGATCAGGGTGTGCGAGGAGGAGGCCGGCAGCCCCAGCCACCAGGTGCCCAGGTTCCAGATGATCGCGGCCAGCAGCAGGGCGAAGACCATGGCAAAGCCGGTGGCCGAACCCACCTGCAGGATCAGCTCCACCGGCAGCAGGGCAATGATGCCGAAGGCCACCGCGCCGCTGGACAGCAGCACCCCGATGAAATTCCAGCACCCCGACCACACCACGGCGAACTGCGCCGGCAGCGAGTTGGTGTAGATCACGGTGGCCACGGCGTTGGCGGTGTCGTGGAAACCGTTGACGAATTCGAAACCCAGGGCAATCAGCAGTGCCAGGCCCAGCAGCAGGAAGGGCGTCCAGGTGGTGACCACGGTACCGGCGGCATCGATGTCGCGGAACAGGCTCCAGGCGGTGTACACCAGGCCCCCCAGCAACAGGCAGACGAACAGGGTGACGGAGGCGCGGCCGGGGCGGGTGGCCAGTTGTGCAAGGGAGGGGCGGCCACCCGCGGAGTCAAGGGTGGTGCTGATCGGGGTTGTCATTAGACGGGTCCGGTAGGGTGGAAGTCGTGCCTGGCGCATCAAGGATAAAAACCCTGAGTGATGGCATAGTGACTTCGATCAACAAAAACGCGGGTTGCCCAGCTACGCTTACACCCAGGCAGTGGGAGGAACGTGCCGATGATTCAGTGCAAACGGGCCTATGAGGCGCCTGCGCCGCAGGATGGCGAGCGGGTGCTGGTGGATCGGATGTGGCCGCGCAACCGGCGCAAGGATCAGTTGCACCTGAGTGCCTGGCTACCGGAGGTGGCGCCGTCGTCGGCGTTGCGCCAGGCCTTTCATCGCGGTGAGGTGGACTACGACGGGTTCTGCCAGCGGTATCGCCAGGAGCTGGCCGACCGGCCGCAGCATTGGTGGGGGCTGCTGGACAAGGCCCGTGGCGGCACCCTGACCCTGGTGTATGCGTTCAAGGATGAACAGCACAACAATGCGCGGGTGCTGGCCCAGTGGCTGGAGGATGAGCTGGATCGCCAGGGGCCCGGGAGTTCGCCGGTTTGCTATGCCGATGAGCTGGGGCCTAAAGTGTGACTCTCTGAATCTGTGCTACGGCCATCGCGGGTCAAGCCCGCTCCCACAAGGCCCCCGCCTTACCTGTGGCAGCGGGCTTGACCTGCGATGGCCGCGCCGAAAATCCCCTGACGGGCACCCAAATGACCCCAACCCTGACCCCCGCCACCGACCTGCACCGAACCTTCGCCCGCGACCTCACGCGCCGCGCCATGCTGGCGTACTACCGCGAATTCGACCTGCTCTGGCTGGAAGAAGCCTTCGACCAGGCCTGGGGCTGGCGCGAGCAATGGCTGATTGTCGACGCCGGACAGCCCCTGGGCTTCTGCAGCCTCAGCCAGGACAGCCGTGCGCTGTACATCCGCGAACTGCACCTGGTCGAGGCCGCCCGCGGCAAGGGCATCGGTGGCTGGGTGCTGGAGCAACTGGCCGAATGGGCCGGCAGGCGCCATCTGCCGCTGCTGCGCCTGACCGTGTTCAAGAGCAATCCGGCCCAGGCCCTGTACCTGCGCCACGGCTTCGTCGCGCAGGGTGAGGACGAATGCTTCGTGCGCATGCAGCGGGTTATCGGCTAGCACTCTGCACGCAGGTCAGCCCCGGCTGCGGGGTACCGGCGGCCACCCGGCGTACCTGCACCACGCAGCCCTGGCGCACGGTGGCGTCGAGCAACGGGCCCTGCACCGGCAGCAGGTCGCCGATCAGCAGGTTCTGCAGCAATGGCTTGCCCTCGAAACGGTTGCTGCCCAGCAGCACCTGGTCCATGCCTTCCACCCGAACCACCGCCTTGCCCACCCGGCCCAGGGTGTTGCCGCCCAGAATCAGCGGCCCGGCCAGCGGCTGGGTGTTGCGCAGGCTGATGGCGTACTCGGGGGTGTTGCCGATGTGGTTTTCCAGCATGACCGCGCCAGCCACGTCGCTGGCGTCCACCGCGCTGCCCTGGCTGTTGCCGATGAAGTTGCCTTCGATCAGCACCGGCATCTCGCCCTTGAGGTTGCGCAGCAGCACGCCGTTGCCGCGGCTGGCGCCGATGCGGTTGCCGCTCAGCAGCAGGGCGCCTTGCTGGTCGCTGACCTCGATGGCGGCCTTGTGCGTGCCCAGGATCAGGTTGTCGTCGAGCCAGGCGCGGGTCTGCCCGCGCAGGCGGATGCCGCTGTTGTTGTCGACCCCGCGAATCTGGTTGTGCGCCATGCGCATCTGGCTGTCGCGCACGTCCACGCCATACTGCTGGGCACTTTCGAAGCGGCTTCCCTCGATCACCCCACGGCTGTGCTGCAGCTCCACCGCCGACAGCTCGCTGAACTGGCTGTCGCGTATCAGCACGCTGGCCGGCCGGGTGGCCGGCGATTGCTGGCTGCTCAGGGCAGTGGTCAGGCCCCGTGACAGGTTGGCGTTGTAGCCCAGGCGGTTGAGGGTGGCGCCGATCAGCTGGGTATGGCTGCCGGCCCAGGCCACCACGAACGGGCGCCAGGCGCGCTCGGTGTTGCCGGCCTTGTCGCCGGCCACGCTTTCCAGGCGCGACTGGTTCAGGCCCAGCCAGCCCTGGTTGATCAGGGCCGTGCCCGAATAGCTGTAGAGGTACAGGCTGGTGCCCTCCAGCACCAGCCCGCCATCGGCGGCGATCATCAGCGGGTAGCTGAGCAGGTAGCCGTCCTTGTAGCGCTTGAGTACCTGCGGGTTGTTCAGGGTGTCGGCCAACTGCGCCAGGGTGATGCTGCCACCCTGGATCAGCACCGCCTGCGGGTGGTGCGCCTGGTAGCCGGCCACGGCGCGGAACAGGCCGTTGTTGACGAACGGCTCGAACGGCCAGCTGCCGCCCTGGGCCGAGAACATCGGTTGCAGGCTGACAGTGGCACGCCCGCCGGGGCGCGGGCGTTCCTGCAGGGTGAAGCTCACCGCTTCGCGGGTGCTGGCCTGCACCTGTTGCACCTGCGCCTGGTAGTCGTTGGGGCTGACCACGCGCAGTGCCTGCTGCATCGGCAGGCCCTGGGGGGCGGCGTGGGCCACGCCGGCGAGGCCGGCCAGCAGCAGGCCGGCCAGTCGGGTAAAGCGGAAAATGCGGGCAGGCTGGGCCATGGCGATTCGTCCTTGGTTTACGGCAAAGGGGGGTAGAAGGGCTTGAGCGGGCCGCCGATCTGACTGTAGTTGTCGACGTTGCCGTCCTCGCTTTCGTACAGCTGGCGGGCCAGGCGGTTGTTGGGCGCGCGGTACAGGAACGGGATCAGCCAGGCCAGCTTGTAGGGGGCTACCTCGGTCTGGGCCTGGCCCATCAGTTCGGGCAGCGGGCCGGGGTCGAGCACCGTGCGTGCGGCGAAGTTGCCCAGCAGCTCCAGGGTCTGCTGGTCGTGTTCGCTCCAGGGCAGGCCATTGGCCCGCGCCGACTCGGCCAGCAGCACCAGCGGCACCAGCGCGTACTGGCTGTAGGTGGCGGCAAGCCGGGCACGCGCCACTTCCAGCGGCAGGTAGGCATAGCTGCCGTCCCCGCTGCGCACCGCCTGCTGCAGGCCGCGACGCAGATTGCCGTCGGCCCAGCGGATGAAGTCGTCGCGCTGCACCAGCATGCCGCTGGCGGCCACGGCCCAGGCGGCCCAGTAGTCGTGGTTGTTGAACCAGGTGAAGCTGGCGGCCTGGCGTGGCTGGTACTCGCGGATGATCAGTTCGCCGAGCTGTTCGAACCAGCGCGTCTGGGCCGGCGACAGCTGCACCTGGCCGTTGCTGGCGGCCTGGGTCAGCAGCAGCGTCGAGGCCATGGCCGCCACCGCCCACTTGCGCGCCGCCATGCCGGTGCTGCTGGCATCCGGGTTGAGCAGGGCACCGGCCTGCGCCCAGTGCTCCAGCCACTGGTCCTGGCAGGCCAGGGCCATGTTGGCCTGCTGCGGGGTCTTGGCGCGCTGGAAGCGCTTGCTGGCGAAGATCAGCCCGGCGATGAACTGCTTGACCTGCTTGCTCGCCGCCTCGGTGTCGGCATCGGGGCGGCTGCGCAGGGTCGACTTGCTGGCATCGCGCTGGTCGTACTTGCTCTGCATGCGCAGGCTGGCGGTGTACGGTGGCGGCGGCTGTTTGCTGCACTGCAGGGTGCGGTAGTCGGCGATCATCGCCGACTGGGCGGTGGCCCGCGCCGGCCAGATCGATTGCGCGGCCAGGCTGCTGCCCAGCTGCAACCCGGCGCACAGGCCCAGGGTGGCGACCAGCCAGGGCTTCAGAGGCATAGACGGGTTTCCACCTGGGTGGCGGCCTGGCTCGGCTTGGTCGGTTCGAGGAACACCGAGAGCAGGTTGGCCCCGGCGAACTCCTTGGCCTTGCTCAGCTCCAGGTAGTACTGGCCACCGCTGACGGCCGCCTCGCGGCGAAACCACACCTTGTCGCGGGCACCGTTGTCGTAATACACGATCACGTAGAAGTCCTTGACGTTCTTGTCGCTGATGCGGATGTCCAGAAAGCCCTGGCCGCTGCCCAGTGCCTTGCGACTTTCGCCGGCGTTGCTCAGCAGTTCGATGCGGTCGTTGACGCGCAGCGCCGGGCGCTGCAGGCGGTTGCCCAGCACCGGTGTGGAGGTGCTGCAACCGCCCTTGACCGCCGGAATCAGCTGGCGGTACATCTGGTCGGACTCCAGCTGGTAGTTGGCCGGCAGCTCCCAGATGATCAGTCTGGGCGGTGCGTCGGGCTTGTAGTTCTCGGACAGCAGGTATTCGAGCAGCGAGCCGTCCTGGCCAACGCCGGGCAGGGCGTAGTTGAGGATGTCGACATCCAGGTACTGCTTGAGGTAGCCGTCGAAGTTGAACTGCTTGCTCTCGTCCTCACGGGCTGCGGCGTTACTGTCGCCCACCAGGATCACCTGCGGGTCGGGGGCTTCGTCGAACAGTGCGTCGGCATCGTCGGCCACCGGGATGGTCTGGTAGCCGCGCACATACTGGAAGCCGTAGTTGTTGCCGCAGATGCTGCTCATCGCCAGGTTCATGGTGCCGTCCTTGGGTACCATCACGCCGGGCTCGGTGCGGTAGTGCTTCTTGGTCAGGTCGGCATAGAACGGCTGGCGGCGCACCTCATCGGCCACCAGGCGTGCGGTGGCCTCGGCACCGCTGGGGGTCCAGTGGTGGTCGCGGCGAAAGAAGTACTCGCCCGCCGGCGGGGTGCGCACCAGTTGCATCAGGTCGGGCACCACCGCGCCGCCGCTGCGCAGCTGCTGCAGGTAGCTGGCCAGGTTGTTGCTGGCGCGCTCGAAGTCGAACCCGTGCAACTGCCCGGGGTAGAGCTTGTCGCGGTGCATCAGCCCACGGGTGGGCTGCACGGCCATGGCCACGTGGATACCCTGCTGGCGGAACGCGGCCATCAGGCGCGCGAACTCCGGGCGCATGGGCGCGGGGATGCCGAAGTCGTTGGTCAGGTCGACGGCCGAACGGAACAGCCAGCGGTCCTTGCCCGGGACGATCTCGCGCATCAGTTTCATCCGCCCTTCGGCGTATTTCTGCGGATCGCTCAGGGCCGGGCAGACCATGCACTCAAGGCTGGTGCAGCCGGTGCTGGGCGCCTCGGCGGCCTGGCCGGCCTGGCTGGCGGCAGCGAGTACGGCCATCAGGCCGAGGGAGGTAAGGATCTTCATGCGCGGTTCATCATCCTGTGTTCAAGGCCAGCCTGCGGTTACAGCGTGGGGTCGATGCTGTTGGCCACGCTGATGCTCTTGTAGCCATTGGCGGCGGGCAGCAGCACGTAGCTGTACGAGCGGCCTTTCTTGAGGAACAGGTCGTCGAACTGGGCGACGTTGCGCTGATCGACATAGGCGGCGAAGCCGATCTTGATTTCGTTGACCAGGCGGCTGCCGGTCTGGTCCTTGCCCAGCGGGTCGATGACCGAGGTCTTGCCGTCGGAGGTCTTGAGGGCGGCCTGCGCGGGGGTCAGGTTGTAGAAGGCGATCTGGGCCTTTTTCGGTTCGTTGACGTATTTGTCGGCGATCAGGGTCAAGCCCTTGCCGTCATACACCACGGTGCTGGCGGCGTTGGCCTTGAGCTGCGGCTCGATGGCCTGCTTGTCGACCGCGATCTTGTGGCTGCCGGCAGGGGTGAAGCGGTAGCCGCTGAGCTGGCCGGGGGCGACCTTCTGGGGGTTGACCTTGCCGCTCAGGGTCACGTCGATGCTGCGATCGCTCAGGTTGAGCACGCGCACGAAGGCCGAGTCGGCCGGGGCCACGGCGTCGTAGAGGTCGGCATTGCCGTCGTTGGCGAGGCTGGCGGTGCTGACCAGCAGCAGGGCGGTGGCGGCGAGCAGTTGGCGTGGCGAACGGGTCATGGTGTATCTCCTTAGAAGTGTTGGGTCTGGTTCATCTGACGCTGGCCGCTGACCCGATGGGCCAGCAGGGTGCGCAGCGGGAATTCCCAGACCACGGTGTCGATGTCAGGGTTGCCCAGCTCATCGCTGGCCAGAAACTGGTTCATTGCCTCGAACGGCCCGCGGGCCTCCACGGCAATGCTCAGCAGGTCACGGTTGAGGGCTTCCTTGAGAAAACCGACGAAGTTCCAGTCGTCGATCTTGCTGTAGCTGGTACCTACCAGCAGCAGGCTTTGGGCCTGGTCGGCGAACAGCTCATCGCTGCTCTGTTCGGCCTTCAGGGTTTCGTACACGGCGATCTGGTTGGCGCCAAAGTCCGGCATCAGCCGGCTCTGGTCGAACTGGATGTAGTTCATCAGGTCGCCGTTGACGGTCTTTTGCGCGACCTGGTGCGACACATAGCGCTCCTGGCCCAGCAGCTCCGGGTGCTGGCGCGCCAGTTCGAAGGCGGCCAGGCGTGCGCCATCGGGGCTCCAGTGGGTGTCGGACTTGAGAAACAGCGGTGGGCCGCCGAGGTTGTCCAGAAACGCCGAGCGCAGCGGCGTCACCGTGACGTTGCGTGCCTGCAGCTGCGCCACGAAGCGGTCGTACAGGCTGATGGCGCGCGGATCGAACGGGTGCTCGGCATGCGCGGCATAGATGTCCAGCTTCATCGGCAACGGCAGCAGCACCAGGCGCTTGCCGTGCTGCGCCAGTTGCGCCTGCACGACGTCGATCTGTGCCAGCTGGCCTTGCAGGTTGGCCTCCAGGTCATTGGGCACACGGTATTCCTGGGAGGTATAGAGCCAGCCGTCCTTGCCCAGTACCACGCCCTTGGTGCCCTCCCTGAACAGCAGGTACTGCGCGTCGGCCCACAGCTGCACCGAGGGCTCGCGCAGGAAGAAGCGCTTGTCGTAGGCCTGCTCGAACTTGCGCAGCAGCTTGCCGTCGACGAACAGGTTCCAGGCGTCACTCTGGTTTTTCGCGAAACTGAAAACCGGCGGCAGGGAGTAGACGAACATCCCCGCCAGCACCAGGCAGAACAGAATGCCGTTGACCTTGCTTGCCGAGTTCATCACCGGGTACATGACAGTCTCCTAGAACTGGAAGTAGAGGAAGGGGGAGAACGAGTGCGCAGCCAGGCTGCTCAGCGCCAGCGCGAAGCCGGCCCACAGCAGCACGGCCTTGAGCCCGCCGACATGGGCCATGAAGAAGTGCTGCTTGTTGCCGGCGTAGTAGCGCACGTTGTTGCTGCCGGCCAGGATCAGCCAGCACAGCGCCACCGCCACGAACGACATGGCCATCTTCGAGGCGCCCAGCACGTAGAGCTCCAGCGAGCCCAGACCGTTGAAGCCGAACAGCGCCTGGTAGATGTCCAGGCTGTGGCGCAGGTCGTTGGTGAAGAACAGCGGCATGCTCAGGATGATCAGCAACCCGGTGCGCAGGTTGCGCCCCAGGCGGTACGGCGTGGTGACCTTGGTGGCCAGGTTGAACTTGCGCTCGATCACCATGCCCAGGCCGAAGAACAGCCCCCAGCAGATGAAGGCGAAGCTTGCGCCGTGCCACAGCCCCGACAGCAGCATGGTGTACACCAGCGCCGGCATGGCCCCGGCGATGCGCTTGCGCACCAGCGGCATGTACACGTAGTCGCGCAGAAAGTGCGCCAGGGTCATGTGCCAGCGGCTCCAGAACTCGGTGATGCTCTGCGAGACGTAGGGCTGGTTGAAGTTCTCCGGGAAGCGAAAGCCCATCATCAGCGCCAGGCCCAGGGCCATGTGGCTGTAGCCGGCGAAGTCGAAGTACAGCTGCAGGGTCGACACCACCAGGCCGAACCAGGCATCGCTCAGCTGCAGGCTGCCCTCGCTGATGAACAGCACGTTGATCGGCGCCAGCTGGTCGGCGATCAGCACCTTCATGATGAAACCGAGCATGAACCGGCATACCCCCAGCGAGAACATCTCCAGCGAGTGGGTACGCTGGCGCAGCTGCGGGGCCAGTTGGCTGTAGCGCAGGATCGGGCCGGCCACCAGGTGCGGGAACAGCGCGACGAATGCGGCGAAGTCGATGAAGTTGTTGGTGGGCGTGGCGTCCTTGCGGTAGATGTCGACGATATAGCTCAGGGCATGGAACACGTAGAACGAGATGCCCAGCGGCAGGAAGATCGTCTCCAGGGTGAAGGTGTTGATGCCCAGCGGCGCCAGCAGTGCGCCCAGCACCTCGGCGCCGAAGTTGGCGTACTTGAAATAGCCCAGGGTCGACAGGTTGCCGATGATGCCGATCCACAGCAGGCGGAACGCCCAGCGCTTGTCGCCGGCGTCTAGGCGCGCCTTGATGCGCAGGCCGAACCAGTAGTTCCAGTAGGTGATGCCGACGAACAGCAGCAGGAAGTCCGGGCGCCACCAGGCATAGAAGATGTAGCTGGCGGCGACGATCACCGTGGAGCGCCACGGCGCACGCGCCAGGAAGTACACCGCCAGGAACAGCGGCAGGTAGAGGAACAGGAACACGTTTGAGGCGAAAATCATCGCGGGGCCCGCCCTTAGTAACTGATCACGACGCCGACCGTCAGCTGGTAGTCGTCACCGGTATCCAGCGCGTTGCCGGCATTGAGGTAGCTGGCGCTGACCAGGGTGTTGACGTCCAGGTGCTTGCCGTCGAGGGCGACCGGAAACATCTTCCAGTAGTAGTTGAGGTCGAGCATCTGCCCCACGTGCTTGCCGTTGCCGTTGCTGCCCTGGGCGATGGCCTGGTTGCGCGCGCTGCGTTGGTCGCCGTCGACGCGGATCGGCAGGGTGCCACTGGCATCGCGCAGCTTGAGTTCGGTGAGGCGAAAATCCAGGGCGCTGCGCGGCGTGGGCCGGGTTTCCACGGCAAAGCCGTAGTAGCTCAGGTTGCGCAGGTCGAGGCTGACGAACGAGCTGGCCAGGCGGGTGCTGTAGGAGCCCTGGCGGGTGATGCGGTCGGACTGGATGGTGTTGAGACGAAAGCCGTCGTTCTCGTTGCTCGGCTTGTCGGTCAGCCCGCCGCGCAAGGCCAGGCGCGGGGTCCAGGGCAGGTCGTCGAAGCGTTTGCCGATCTCGCCCAGCGCCGCCCAGCCGCTGGCGTTGTGGCCGGTGGTGGTCAGGCCGTTGCCGTCGGTGTTGTCGACCTTGCCGTCGAGTGCGGCCAGCTCCAGGTGGTAGTCGCTGAACAGCGGGCTGACCTGCAGGTTGTCGGCCTTGAAGAACAGCCCGTAGCGCATGCCGGTGAAGTCGTAGCGGTCACGCGGGTCGTGCCCGCTGTGGTCGTCTTCGTACATCAGGCGCGTGCCGGCCCAGTTGTTCTCGCTCCAGCGGTAGGCGTACTCGCCCATCAGGTAGGTGGTGCGTTCTTCGCTGTCGGCCAGGCGGTTGACGTCGCTGTTGTAGTTGTAGAACTTCTGCGCCACGGCGAAGAAGCCCTTGGCGAAGGTGTCCTTGTAGTCGAAACGCAGCGATTCGATGCTGTCGTCCCACCAGATGCCGTAGTCGTCGGCAAAGCGCTGGCGTCCGGCCGACAGCGAGAAGCGTGGGTCGTCGCCCAGCAGGTTGCGCTTGACGTACAGCTCGCGCAGCTCGGCGTACCAGCCTTCGGGCTGCTCGCGGTCGAAGGCGTTGGTGCTTTCGTTCTGGCTGTTGGCCGTCTGGCTGGAGTCGTAGTTGAGCCACAGGCGACCGTAGACCATCCACTTGGCCCAGCGTTTTTCCGGTGAGTACCAGGCGAACGAGGGTTCGTAGCGCAGGCTGTAGAAGCTCTCGCGGCTGCGCCCCACCTGGGAGTCTTCGGGGCCGTAGCCGGTCTGCACGGTGAGCTTGTTGAAGAATTCGGAGGTGATCACCGGCGTGCTGGCGTCGGCGTCTACCCGCACCGGCTCGCTGCTGTCGGCCTCGGGGCCGGTGATTTCTTCGGCGGCGAACGCGGTGTACAGCGGCGCGAGCATGAGCAGGGCGCCAAACAGGGACGGATGCGCTTTCACAGGGTGGTCTCCTTGAGCAGGTCATTGCGTGCCGCCATGGCGCGCTCGATGTCAGCCGTTTTCAGGGTTTTGTCCAGGCGCTTGAGCAGCCCGCGGGCGCGGCGCTCGCCCAGGTCCAGGGCAAGGCGCGCGTAGGTGTAGGCCTTGACCGGGTCGTGGCAGATGGCGCGGCCGCTCGCGTAGATGGTCGCCATGCGGTACCAGGCGGCAGTGGCGCCGCGCTCGGCCTGTTCCTGGTAGATCGCCAGGGCACGCTCCTGGTCGGGCTGGTCGAGGCCGCCCTTGCTGTACAGGTCGGCCAGCAGCAGGTGCGCGTCGCGAAAGTTGCTGGCGATCAGTTCGTCGATCAGCACCTGGGCCTTTTGCGGGTCCAGGGTCAGCCAGTTGGTGACCATGTACAGCGAGGCATTGAGCGCCTTGGCCCGGGTCGGGTCCTTGGCCTGCACCTGGGCAATCAGCGCCTGTACCTGGTCGGCGTTGTGCTCGGTGGGGTTGGAGATCATGAAGTTGGCCTTGGACACCAGCGCCGGCACGAAACCGCGCTGCGCGGCGTTGTCGAACCAGCGCTGGACCTCGGCCATGGCGGCCGCCCATTCATCGGCCAGGGCCTTTGCACGGGCCTGCTGTTCGGGGGTGGGCGCGGGCCTTGGGGCACCCATGGCGTTGCCCAGCTGCTCATCCTGTTCGGCCTGCTGGTCGGCACGCTGCACGGTGCTGATGGTGTCGAGCAACGAGCCGATACGGTGCACGATCTCCACCGGCAACTGCGCCATCCGGGGCTCCAGGGTGCGGGCGAAGGCGGGGAACGCGGTGTCCTGGCGCTCGCCGAGGAAGGCGTAGTAGCGGTCGACGCCACGCGGGTCGACGCGTACCGCCTGCTGGTACCAGTGCTCGGCAGCGGCGCGGTCGCCCTGGCGCTCGGCGACTACCGCGCGATACAGCTCGGGGTGGCAGTCGAGCAGGCAGGACTGCTCGTACAGCGCCAGCAACTGCGCGGCCTCGGCGGTGGGCACCAGGTCCGGGTAGGTCAGGAACACTTCCAGCGTGGCATTGGTGTTGCGCGGGTCGAGGGTGGCCGGGTAGCGGGTCAGCGCCTGGGCCACCCAGGCGCGCTGCTGCTGGCGCAGGCCGGGGCTGCGGTCAAGCAGGCGGGCCAGCGAGGCCAGCGCCGGCACCAGGCCGCGACCCTCGGCAAACGCTTCCTGGTACAGGCGGATCGCCTCCTGGCGGTTGGCGCTGTCGCTGCTGGCCAGCACATCGCCCAGCAACTGCTTGGACGCCAGGTCACCGCGCTCGGCGAGCACGCGCAAATCGGCGCTCACATCGGCTTGCGGGTCCTTGAACAGCGCGTAGCGGATCTGCTCCAGGCTTTGCCCGGCAAGGGCAGGGCCGGTGCAGGCGAGGGCGGTGAACAGCAGCCAGGCGGGCGTCATCGGTTTCATCTGGGGGCCCTTCAGCGCGACAGCGACGGCAAGGCCGGCAGGCCCAGGTACAGGTCCACCGCCACCGGTTTCTGGTAGGCCGCCAGTGGCAGCGGACGGTCCGGCCGGATGGTCAGGGCGAGGTTCTTGTTCAGTGTGTCGACCCGCGAGTCCACCACGGTGCCGCCGAAGCGTTCTTCCAGGCCGAACACCTGCAGGTCCACGGATCTGACCCGGCTGATGTCGCTCAGCTTGTCGAACGGCACGTTGGCGCTGACGTACAGCGGCTGGTCCTTGGGCAGCAGGTGCAGCAGTGGCGCCTGCTTGTAGCCGTAGCCGTTCATGGGCGTGCTGGGGAAGTACACCTGGCAGTCGCACGGGCTGTTGATCACGGTCTCGATGGTGGCGCGCCCCAGCAGGGTCTGCAGGTCGCCGGGCGCGAGGTCGGCCAGCGCCTTCATGTCGGCCGGGCTGGTGAAGCTGGTGGCCAGCTGGGTGGAGATGTTGGCCAGCGGCTCGCCGGCCTTGACCTCGCTCTGCCCAGGCTGCAGCAGGAACTTCACGTAGCCGTTGTCGGGCATGCTGATGATCTGCGCATCGGCACTGACCTGGGCCTGCACGGCCGGAATGCGGAAGAACAGCAGGTAGCTCTTGTAGGCCACGAAGCTCAGCGCGGCGATACCGGCGGCGGTGAACAGCAGGGTGCCGCCGATGGCGCGCAGGCGATCGCCTGCATTGCGTGCGCTGGCGTACTTGTGCTTGCGCTCCTTGATGTAGTTCTCGCGCTGCATCACGTTGAACAGGCCGTTGACGTCGGCAATTTCGCCCGACAGGTAGGCGCTGATGATGTAGCGCAGGATGTCGCGCTTCTGGGCGTCGAGGTCGACGAACTGCGCGCCGACTTCGGCGCCGCGCTGCGAGACGATCTTGATCTGGCTGTCGATGTTCAGGTCGACCTGGTTCAGGCGCAGCTGGATCGAGGCGGTGTACAGGCTGCCGATCTTCAGCGGGGCGCTGTGCACCAGGCCCAGGCCGCCCAGGGAGATGTCCTGCAGGGTGCTGTCGATGGGCGCCTGGCCGGGGGCGCTGAGCCTGACTCGGGCATTGAGCTTGGTGCGCACGTACTGGCGTTCGTCGATGGCCTCGTGGACCACGTTGGCTGCAGTGGTGCCGGGGGCTGCTGGGATGTTCGAGCTACTCATGGCAGGCGCCTTTCCTTAACGTTGCGTGAGTTCGAGAAGTACCGAGATGGCACCGAAGAAAATCGCGATGGATGAAAACAGCATCGCCTTCGATGACCAGCGGTTCAGGGCCGTGTCGAAATCGACAGTGCCGTTGCTTAGCGTGGTTTTTTGCCGGGTCCAGCTCTGCTGGTCCATGTGGAACAGTGCGTACACCTTCATCAGCGAGCCCACGATCTGGTTGTAATAGAGAACGAACGGGTACACCGGGCTGACCGGGTGACCGGCGAACAGGAACAGCACCGTCACCAGGCTGCGCGAGAGCAGTACCCAGAACAGGTACACCAGCAGGTACTCGATGCCGAACACCACGCCGGCCACTACCGAGGCGGTCAGGCCCATCAGACAGGTCCACATCGAGACGCGCTGGTCGAGCAGCACGTACAGGGTGAACAGGCCCAGGCGGGCGCGGCCCAGCAGGTGGGTGGCGCGAAAGTTCTGGCGCAGCGAGTTGCCGTACCAGCGGAACATCAGCTGGCGAGTGGCGCGCCAGAAGCTGTTGTCTGGTGGATGCTCCACGGTCAGGGTGTTGCTGTCGGGCACGTAGAAGGTGTCCCAGCCGGCGCGCATCAGGCTCAGCCACGAGGACTTGTCGTCGCCGGTGAGAAACTGGAAGCGGCCCAGGCGCCAGTGTTCGAGAAAGTCGGCTTCCACGTCGCGGATGAATTCGGGGTCGGTCATCACGCTGGCGCGAAAGAACGACAGCCGGCCGGTCAGGGTCAGCACCCGGTGCGACAGGGCCATCGAGCACATGTTGATGTGCCGCTGCACGAAGCGCATCGAGTGCCACTGGCGCATCAGCGGGCTGCCTTCGACCTCGCAGAACTCGTTGGTGGTCAGGCCACCGACATTGGGCAGGTAGGCGAACAGCTTGACCGCGCGCTCGACGCAGCCGGGCAGCATCATGGTGTCGCCGTCGACCACGCCGACCACCGCGTCCTGCAGCGGCATCTGCCGCGACAGGGCACGGAAGGCATGGGCCAGGCCGTCACGCTTGCCGGTGCCACGGGCGCGCACGATCACCAGCTTGATGTCGTCGCGATCGACCACCTCGTTGCGCATGATGGTCTTGATGAACTGCTCGTCGCCTTTTTCCACGATCGAGGCGATCACCGTGCACGGCACGTTCAGCCGCTGCACTTCCTGGAATACCGACTGGTACACCTTGAAGGTGGTGTGGGTGGGGATGCGAAAGCTGGTCACCACCATGAACATGTGCGAGGGCAGGGCATCGTCGCCCATCCGTTCGACCGCCTTGCGGATGCGCGGGAACTTCCAGTGCAGGAAGTACATGCCGCGGATGTAGTGGACGATGGCATTGCCGTAGCGCCACATGCCCAGGGTACCGATGATGAAGATGAACGTGTGGTGGCTGGGGTCCAGGTACTGCGGCGCGATCATCTGCGACGCCAGCGCGACCAGGCCGAACAGGCAGGCCCAGGCACAGAAGCTGGCGCCTGCCTGCAGGTAGCCGGGTCGGCCCTCGGGCCGCTGTTGCTGTGGTTTCATGGTGCCGTTTCTCCTTGGTACGGGCAGCGCGCACCCGGCCGTTCACGCACATGAGGTTCGCCGGCGCTCCGAAGGAGGCGGCACTCAGGCAGGTAAACAGTCGGGTGACGCGTGGAGTCGAACGCCTTGGGCTCTCTTGACGGAGCCTGTGGCCTTACCAGCAGATCCCTTCCTGGGTGGCGTTGCTGGCGTTGGGCATGAAACCGACCAGGTCGACGATCTGCTTGTCGCCATTGCCTTCCAGGGCCTGGGCGAAACGCGGGTCGTTGTTGCCCAGCACGATGATCTCGGCGCCGTCGATCACCTGGGCGAGGTCGTTGCACAGCAGCGACGACACGTGCGGGATCTTCGACTCGATGTAGTCGCGGTTGGCGCCGAACACCCGGGCATACTCGACGTTGGCGTCGAAGATGCGCAGCTCGTAGCCCTTGCCGATCAGCATTTCGGCCAGCTCCACCAGCGGGCTTTCGCGCAGGTCGTCGCTGCCGGCCTTGAAGCTCAGCCCCAGCAGGCCGATACGGCGCTTGTTGAAACCGCTGACCAGGTCGAAGGCGTTCTGCACCTGGCTGCGGTTGCTGGACATGATCGAGGCCAGCAGCGGGTGCTCGACGTCCAGCTGGCCGGCGCGGTAGGTGAGGGCGCGCACGTCCTTGGGCAGGCACGAGCCGCCGAAGGCAAAGCCGGGGCGCAGGTAGTAGCGCGACAGATTGAGCTTGTGGTCCTGGCACACCACGTCCATCACCTCGCGTCCGTCCACCCCGGAGGCCTTGGCGATGTTGCCGATCTCGTTGGCGAAGCTCACCTTGGTGGCGTGCCACACGTTGCAGGTGTACTTGATCATCTCGGCCACTTCGATCGACTTGCGGATCACCGGGGCGTCCAGGCCCTCGTACAGCGATTGCAGGATGTCGCCCGACTGGGTGTCGAGTTCGCCGATCACGGTCATGGCCGGGAAGTCGTAGTCCTTGATGGCCGTGCTTTCACGCAGGAACTCGGGGTTGACCGCCACGCCGAAATCGACGCCGGCCTTCTTGCCCGAGGCTTGCTCGAGCAGCGGGATGACCACGTTGTTGACCGTGCCTGGCAGCACGGTGCTGCGCACCACCACGGTGTGACGGCCAGCCTTGTCACGCAGGGCTTCGCCGATCTGGCGGCATACGGCCTCCATGTACACCAGGTCGAGGTCGCCGTTCTTCTTGCTGGGCGTGCCCACGCACAGCAGCGACAGTTCGGTGTCGAGCACGGCGCGTTGTACGTCGGTGGTGCCGTACAGGCGCCCTTGCTGCACGGCCTGTTGCAACAGCTGCTCGAGCCCCGGCTCGACGATGGGCGACTTGCCCTGGTTGATCATGTCGATCTTGGCCGGGGAGATATCCACCCCCACCACATTGTGGCCACGTGCCGAGAGGCACCCGGCGCACACGGCACCTACATATCCGAGCCCGAAAATACTGATGTTCATAGAGATCCCTTTAGCACTGTTCGCCTGAGCGAACCCTTGTGTAGTTGATAAATGTTCAGGCGGCAGGCGCAAACTGAAACGCGGCGAACGTTGATGTTCGTCGGCGGCTTATCTCTCTTTTTTTCATCCTATAGCGTTTAATTTTGGAACGGCAACACTTCATATCAAATTAACTAGAAAAAAATATAGTTTGTTTTGTGAAAGTTAAAAAACCGTTTAAAAACAATGACATATAGTTTGTAGAAAGTTCGACGTCAAAAAATTGATATGTGTATTGGGTGTGTTTTAATGGCGCCAAAAAAATGCTTCCACGAGGTTTTTACATAACTTTAAATAGTGGCCAATCGCCTTCATTTAATTAGATGAACCGTTTCAGCTTAATGTTTTGAAAGTTCCACTCGGGCGACGGGTTAGTTGTGTTGATGAGTGCGTCGTGAGCGTGAACAGCCTGTTTTATTGGCGTTGCTTTTTTTGCATTCGCCACCGCTTGTGCTCCGCGTGGCGAGCCGGGCATAGTTTCAGTTTCATGCGTGGCCTGTGCCTGTACAGGCAGGTCTGCTCATCCAGGCAGAAGCCAAGCTGCAGTGACGATGAGCCGCGTAGGAAGCCACGTAGGAAGGCTGGGAAATTGACGTCAGCCGGATGGCGTTTACAGTTAGCTCACCCGGTCGATTTTTTGCTAAGGTGGCCGGATACAATTCACACCGTAACGCGAGGTGTCTGCTTGATCAGGGGCCTGGTGGTCGATGACCACGATTTGGTGCGTACGGGCATTACCCGCATGCTGGCCGACATCGACGGCCTGCAGGTGGTAGGGGAAGCCGATTCCGGCGAGGCAGCACTGAAACTCACCCGCGAACTCAAGCCCGACGTGGTCCTGATGGACGTCAAGATGCCCGGCATCGGTGGCCTGGAGGCGACCCGCAAGCTGCTGCGCAGCCACCCCGACATCAAGGTGGTGGCCGTGACCGTGTGCGAGGAAGACCCGTTTCCCACCCGCCTGCTGCAGGCCGGTGCGGCCGGCTACCTGACCAAGGGCGCCGGGCTGGGTGAAATGGTCCAGGCCATTCGCCTGGTGTTTGCCGGGCAGCGCTACATCAGCCCGCAGATAGCCCAGCAGCTGGCACTCAAGTCGTTCGAACCGCAGAATGCCTCGCCGTTCGACAGCCTGTCGGAGCGGGAGATCCAGATCGCCCTGATGATCGTCGGTTGCCAGAAGGTGCAGATCATTTCCGACAAGCTGTGCTTGTCGCCGAAGACGGTGAATACGTACCGTTACCGGATCTTCGAGAAACTTTCCGTTACCAGCGACGTGGAACTGACGTTGCTGGCCGTGCGCCACGGTATGGTTGACGCCAACCTCTGATATGACCCCAGCGTTTGATTCAAGTGCCTTTCTGGCGACCTGCAGCGGACGTCCGGGTGTCTACCGGATGTTCGATGAAGGCGCGCGCCTGCTGTATGTAGGCAAGGCCAAAAACCTCAAGAAGCGCCTGGCGAGCTATTTTCGCAAGGCGGGCCTGGCGCCCAAGACAGCCGCGCTGGTGGCGCGCATCGCCCAGGTCGAAACCACCATTACCGCCAACGAGACCGAGGCGCTGCTGCTCGAGCAGACCCTGATCAAGGAATGGCGCCCGCCGTACAACATCCTGTTGCGCGACGACAAGTCCTACCCCTATGTGTTCCTCAGTGATGGCGACTACCCGCGCCTGGGCATCCATCGCGGGGCCAAGAAGGCCAAGGGCAGGTACTTCGGCCCTTACCCCAGTGCCGGTGCCATTCGCGAAAGCCTGAGCCTGCTACAGAAGACCTTCTTCGTGCGCCAGTGCGAAGACAGCTATTACGCCAACCGCACCCGGCCGTGCCTGCAGTACCAGATCAAGCGCTGCAAGGCGCCGTGCGTCGGCCTGGTCGAGCCACAGGAGTACGCCGCCGACGTGCGCCACTCGGTGATGTTCCTGGAGGGGCGCAGCCACCAGTTGACCAACGAGCTCAACGAAGAGATGGAGCGCGCCGCGATGGCCCTGGAGTTCGAGCGTGCCGCCGAGCTGCGCGACCAGATCGCCTTGCTGCGTCGCGTGCAGGATCAGCAGAGCATGGAGGGCGGCAGCGGTGATGTGGATGTGGTGGCCGCCTTCGTCAACCCGGGCGGGGCGTGCGTGCACCTTATCAGCGTGCGCGGCGGGCGGGTGCTGGGCAGCAAGAACTTCTTTCCGCAGGTGGGCATCGAGGAAGACGTGGCCGAGGTGCTGTCGGCGTTCCTGGCCCAGTACTACGTGGGCAACGCCGAGCGCGAACTGCCTGCCGAGCTGATCGTCAACGTGGTGCACGAAGACTTCGAAGCCCTGTGCGCCGCCGTCGAGGCCCTGCGGGGTCGCGAGCTGACCATCAGCCATCGGGTGCGCGGCACCCGCGCGCGCTGGCAGCAACTGGCCGTGACCAACGCCGAGCAGGCGCTGATGGCGCGCCTTGCCAACCGCCAGCACATGGCCGCGCGCTTCGATGCGCTGGCCCAGGTGCTGGACCTGGATGAAACCCCGCAGCGCCTGGAGTGCTACGACATCAGTCACTCCAGCGGCGAGGCCACCGTGGCCTCCTGCGTGGTGTTCGGCCCCGAGGGCCCGATCAAGTCCGACTACCGGCGCTACAACATCGAGGGCGTGACCGCCGGCGATGACTACGCGGCCATGCACCAGGCCCTGACCCGGCGCTTCTCGCGGATCAAGGACGGCGAGGGCAAGCTGCCGGACGTGCTGCTGGTGGATGGCGGCAAGGGCCAGCTGAACATGGCCCGCGACGTGCTGCAGGAACTGGCCGTGCCCGACCTGATTCTGCTGGGCGTGGCCAAGGGCACCACGCGCAAGGCCGGTTTCGAAACCTTGTACCTCAACGATGTGGCCCACGAGTTCACCCTCAAGGGCGACTCGCCGGCGCTGCACCTGATCCAGCAGATCCGCGACGAAGCGCACCGTTTCGCCATCACCGGTCACCGCGCGCGGCGCGGCAAGACGCGGCGCACCTCGACCCTGGAAGGCGTCGCCGGGGTAGGGCCCAAGCGCCGGCGCGACCTGCTAAAACACTTTGGCGGGCTGCAGGAACTGAGCCGTGCCAGCGTCGAAGAAATCGCCAAAGCACCCGGAATCAGTAAAAAGCTTGCCGAGTCGATTTATGACAGCCTGCATAGCGAGTAGAATGCCCGCTCACCTCGCAGCCAGTTGTGCCGATGAATATCCCGAATCTGCTTACCGTACTACGCGTTCTGCTCATACCGATCTTCATACTGCTGTTCTATGTGCCGTATCACTGGAGCTACATAGCCGCCAGCAGCGTGTTTGCCGTTGCCGCCGCCACCGACTGGCTGGACGGTTACCTGGCTCGTCGGTGGCAGCAGAGCACTCCGTTTGGCGCCTTCCTCGACCCGGTCGCGGACAAGCTGATGGTGGCCGTGGCCCTGGTGCTGCTGGTGCAGGTGCATGCCAACCTGTGGCTCACGCTGCCGGCGGCGGTCATCATCGGTCGCGAGATCGTGGTGTCGGCGCTGCGTGAATGGATGGCCGAGATGGGCGCACGTGCCCATGTGGCGGTGTCCAACCTGGGCAAGTGGAAGACCGCGGCGCAGATGCTGGCGCTGGTGATCCTGCTGGGCAATCCGCCGGTGTGGGGGTTCTGGGTAGGCCTGGGTTATGCGCTGCTGCTGGTGGCGGCGGGGCTGACCCTGTGGTCGATGGTGCACTACCTGCGTGCAGCCTGGCCGCACCTGCGTGAAGGCTCTGAAATAAAATAAACTTTTTTGAATCAAGGGGTTGACGGCGTTTTTAAAATCGCTAGAATGGCCCCATCAACACGACGCGGGAATAGCTCAGTTGGTAGAGCACGACCTTGCCAAGGTCGGGGTCGCGAGTTCGAGTCTCGTTTCCCGCTCCAGTATTTGGAGCTACAGATCGAAAGGTCTGTAATTCGTCAGAAAGAAGGGCCACTGAAAAGTGGCCCTTTTTTCGTTGCGCAACAATCCTCTTCGAATACGCAAGACAGGACGGCTTCAACCGTCCAGGGCCTGCTGTGTGTTCAGCACGGTCTCCAGGCGCGTTTGCACCTGGCGTACTTTCCGGGCCAGCTGCGGCGTGATGTGCGACCCCGCAAGCTGGCATTCCAGTTCGGCGCACAAGGTGGCCAGGGCGAACGCCTGAACCGAGCACAGGGCGCCGCCCAGGCTGTGTAGTACCTGCGCCAGGACGCCGGCATCGGCGTTGTCCAGTGCGACGTGGATCTTGTGCAGGTCGTCGCGCATCGAGGTGATGAACAGTTTTCGCATCGCAGGCGGAACGTGGACGGTGTCGACGTCGCTCAAGGGTGTGGTGGCGGCGTCGTCGGCCTCGGTGAAGGGCTGCGGCAGAACCAGCTCGCAGTGCTGCAACAGCTGAGTGCGCAAGGTGTGCAGGTTCAGGGGCTTGACCATCCAGGCGTTCATGCCCACGGCCGCGCAGCGCTCGCCTTCATCGCGCATGGCGTTGGCTGTGATGCCGATCACGGGCAGGTCGGCATCCTGCTGGCGCAATGCCTGGGTCAGCTCATAGCCATTGATAACCGGCATGTTGACGTCGGTGAGCACCAGGTCGTACGCCCCGGGCGCCCAGAGTGCCAGTGCCTGCTCACCGTTGAACGCCACCGTGACCACGCAGCCCAGGGCTTCGAGTTGCTCCTTGATGATCGCCTGATTGATGGGGTTGTCTTCGGCTACCAGAATCCGCAGGTCCAGTGGCTGGCGGGTGCCCGCTGGCCAGGCGCTGTGCTGCGTGTCGTGACCGCCGTGCGCCAGGCCCACCGCCCTGGCGATCGCGCGAACGTCGTAGGCATCGACCTCCCAGCCATCAGCGCCGTGGTCGGGTGGGTTGGGCCCGCCCGGTACGGCGTTGATCCGGGGGCCAGCCCACGCTTGACCGGACGCGAGCATGTCCACCAACAGTGTCGCGTCGTTGCCCGAACCCATGTCGCTGGCCAGCGGACGGGCGTCGACCCCCAGCCGAACGAGCCAGGCGCAAAGGTGCCGGGCCAGTTCCGGGACGGGTGCGCGCACGTACACAGGGGCGGTGGATGGCTCGAGTTCAGGACAGTCAGTGAGTGCGCCGGGCGCGCGGGGCAGCTTCAGCTGAAGGGTGAAACTGCTGCCCAGCCCGATTGCACTGACCACGTCGAGCTGGCCGTCCATCAGTTCGCAGAGCCGGCGGCAGATGGACAGGCCCAGGCCTGCGCCGGCCTCGCTGCTGGCGTCGCGCACCTGATAGAACGGGTCGAACAGATGCACCTGCTGGGCCTGGGAAATACCCAGTCCCGAATCGCTGACCTGCCACTGCAACTGGCTGTATTCGCTGTCCTGTTCCACGACCCGAGCCCGCAGCACCACCCGGCCGCTGTCGGTGAACTTGATGGCATTGCTCAGCAGGTTGTTGAGGATCTGGCGAATGCGCAACGGATCGCCGCGCAGCCGGTCGGGCAGGTCGGCATCGATGCAGGCATACAGTTGCAAGCCTTTGGCCTGGGCGTATGCACTGTAGGTGCCGAGTGTGGCCTCGATCATCTCCAGAGGGCAGAAGTCCAGATCGTCGATGGTCATCTGTCCGGATTCGATCTTCGACACATCCAGCACGTCGCTGATCAGCTGGAACAGGGTGGCCGATGATCGCTGGATGGTCTGCAGGTAGTGCTGCTGGCGCGGGTCGAGCGCGGTCAGCCCCATCAGCTCCAGGGTGCCCAGTACGCCGTACAGCGGTGTGCGGATCTCATGGCTCATGGTGGCCAGGAAACGTGTCTTGGCTTCATTGGCGGAATCGGCGGCCAAGCGCGCCTGTTCAAGGCTGGCGGCATCTTCGACAAGCCGGGTAACGTCATGAAAGGCACACAGCCAGGCGTTTTCGCCGTGGTAGCGGGTAGGCACAAGGCTCACGTGCCAATGGCGGCCTTCAACCTGCAGATCGGTTGAGCCCCGCTCGGCCAGGTCGTGCTGTCGATGCAGGGCGCCGATCAGCGTGGCGCTGCCGTGGGACTGCTGGGCGTGCTGGTTTTCCAGCAGCACCGCGTAGTCGCTGCAACGCAGCACACACAGACCGGCTGGCGCCGTGTCGATGACGGCTCGACTGAAAGCCTCGCTCTCGGCGATGTCTTCAAGTGCACGGTGGGCAGGCAACACCACATGCTTGCGATACCAGCGATTGAACGCCCAGCCGCCGCCCAATCCGGCCAGCATCAGTGAAACCAGCCCCAGCAGCGGCCAGAAGGCATAGTCCACAAAGCTGTTGAAACCGATCACATAGATGCCGGTCCAGGGCTGCTCGCCCGGGCTTGTCACACGGAACACCAGCCCGTCAGCGTTCAGGTTCAGGCCTTCATGCAGCACCCGATCAGGCTTGAACTCGCCCACCAATGCCTCGCGGCTGGGGGCGATCAGGCTGAAGTGATCGTAGATCGACCACTGCATGATGCGTTCGATGTTGTTGACCTGATCCAGCGTGAACATGGACGCCACCACCACCGAGGGGCTGGCCCCTGAAATGTGCAGCCGGGTTGCCGACAGGTCGATGTCGATATACCCCAGCACAGTGGCAGGGGCATCGGGGCCTGCGTCATAGGGCACCCACTGCACCTGGTGGTCCCGTGGCGCGTGGTCGTGCAGGCTCTTGCCCACCTGGCGCACCACACGATCGAAGTCCTCTTGTCGGGGCCGACCCGTGCCGCGCAGGCGCCCCATGGCCGGTACGCTGATATCGAAGTTGTCCGGCAGGTTGAACAGCAGTACCTGGGGCGACTGATAGTGCGAAGCCGACCAGAATGCACTGTAGTAGTTGGCCAGGTTCGCCCCCAGGGTAGAGACGCTGGCGTGTTGCGAGGCTGCGATCCTGGCCGGGTTGATCTTCACGCTGAACGGCAGGGAGAAGGCATATTCGAGCTCTTCATAGACCGCACCGGTGGCATTGGACGAAGACCGTTGCACCACCACCGGCACACTGGAGGCGCCCAGCAGTTGGCCTTTGGCGCTTTTGCGCGACACGGCGCTGAGAAAGGCTTCCTGCTCGCGGATGTTTTCCATCAGGCGGGCGAAGTGAAACTTCACCGTGTCTTCCTGCTTCTGCAGCATGCGATTCACGCCCCAGTAGCACAAGCCAGTCAACAGCAGCGCCAGGCCCAGGAGCACGGCAAGCCCCATGTTCAGGCGCAGTGAGCTGCTGGCCAGCCTGTCCAGGCGGGTGTAGCGGTGATTCATCGTGCAATCCCGTCAGTGATGAGGCGCGTCCAGACCCAGTCTATACAAGAGCTGGAGTGCTTGCCGGATCATCCCGGGTGCCACACCCCGTGCGGCCCTAGCCCTGCGGTAGCGTTCGGGTGCGGTTTTCAGCCACGAGCCGCCATACGATCATCAGGCCGGCAAGCCCCAGCCAAGGCAGCAGCAGCGCATTCAGCACCTGCCAGCCAAACACGTCGAGCAGGCCGCCGGCGCCAAACGAGCACGTCAATCCCACCGCAAAGATCGCCATGTCGTTGGTCGCCTGGGCCCGGCTCTTTTCCGCCGGGCTGTAGGTTGTGGTCAGCAAGGCCGTGCCGCCGATGAACAGGAAATTCCAGCCCACACCCAGCAGAACCAGAGCACTGGCAAAGGCATTGAAGCCCGTGCCGGACCAGGTGGTCAGAACGTGCAAGGCCAGCAGCATCACGCCCAGCAGCATCACCCACGCCGCACCCAGCCGGGAAATCAGGGCGCCGGTGAAGAACGAGGGCAGGAACATGCCCATCACGTGCAACTGGATGACGGTGGCGGCCGTGGCCAGCGGATGGTGATGGTGGAGCATCGCCAGCGGAGTCGCCGTCATCGCCAGTATCATCACGCCATAGCCGGTCACCGCGCCGAACAGGGCTACCAGGTAGGTCGGCTGCAGGACGATCCGTGCCCATGGCCGGCCCTTGTCCAGGCCCGCCGCCGGTGGTTCGGTGGCAGGCATATCCAGAAACAGCAGCACGCCCAGCCCCAACACGGCGACGACGGTCAGCAGAACAAATGACCCGAAGTACTGCGGGCCTATCCACTGGCCTCCGAACCGCGCCAACGCCGGCCCCAGCAGTGCAGCGACTATGCCACCTGCCAGCACCAGCGAGATGGCCTTGGGGCGCAAGCTCTCGTCCGCGACCTCGCTTGCGGCAAAACGGTAGAACTGGGCAAAGGCCTGATAGGTGCCGACCAGGAAGGTGCCCAGTGCGAGCAGGGCCAGGGAGCCGAACCAGATACCGGCGGCAGCGACCATGCCGCCGGTCACGCCCAGCGCCGCGCCAAGTACAAAGCCGGCCCTGCGCCCGGCGTTTGCCATGAATGACGAGGCCGGAAACATCGCCAGTGCGGTGCCCAGGAACATGCTGGCGATAGGCAATGTGGCCATGTCGGCGCGGTGGGTCAACTGGGCGCCTGCCAGTGCGCCGATGGTCATCACCAGAACCGAAACCGTCTGGAACAAGGCCTGTGCACTTGCCAGAATGCCGACCTGCCTGTGCATGTGTGTTTTTTTCATCTTGCGTGCAGCCTCTGTCTTGCCTGGGTGAAATCGAGGCTGGAAGTATGAAAATCGCAGGTCTATTATTCAAACGAATAATATCGTCACTTAACCTCAGTAAATTTAATGGACAGAATCCCGATCGATGTTCGCCACCTGCAAACGCTGGTGGCCCTGCGCGACAGTGGCAGCGTCTCCCGCGCCGCGTCCTGGATGCGACTGACCCAAGGCGCCTTGTCCCATCACATCAAGGCGCTGGAGGAGTTTTTCGGCACCCCATTGTTCGTTCGCAAGTCTTCCCCGGTGGTCTTTACGCCGGCTGGCAAGCGGCTGCTGGAAGCCGCCGACAAAGTGGTGCCCATTCTTAATCAGACCACGCGTGACCTGCTGCAGATGGCCGAAGGCACCGGCGGTACCTTGCGTATCGCCGTCGAATGCCACACCTGTTTTGACTGGCTCATGCCCGCAGTCGATGCCTTTAGAGCACGCTGGCCTGAGGTGGAAGTGGACCTGGTATCGGGTTATCACGACGATCCCGTTGGCCTGCTGCATCAGCGCACCGCCGATCTTGCACTGGTGTCCTGCTCCGAAAGGGACGAGGAAGGGGTCGATTTTCACGGGCTGTTTCGCTATCCGCTGGTGGCACTGGTTGCCAACGACCACCCCTTGGCCCTGCGCGAGTTCTTGACGGCCGAGGACTTTATCGACGAAACCCTGGTGACCTATCCGATCGAGGAAGACGCGCTGGACATTGTCCGCTCATTGTTGCGGCCCGCGGGGATCAAGCCTGTGCGCCGCACCGCCGAGCTGACTGTCGCGATCCTGATGCTGGTGGCAGCGCGGCGCGGCATTGCGGTGCTACCACGCTGGGCCGTGCAGACCTACCTCCAGCGTCAGTACGTGACGGCCAGGCCCATCACCCGCGAGGGGCTTATCTCGGATATCTGGGCTGCCACCTTGCCGGCAGACAGCCAGAAACCCTATGTCGTCGAGTTCCTGGCGCTGCTGCGCGAAACCACGGTGGCGGCGATTCCGGATGTCGAGCTGATGGGCTGATCGGGCACCCAGTCACGCACTACGCCCCGTTGCCTGCCTCTTCCTTCAGCCACGCAATGAACTGCCGGGCCATGTCGCTGATCTGCTTGTGCGGCTTGGTCAGCAGGTAATACGCCAGCTGATGCGGCATCACCAGCTCGGGGAAGGGCATCACCAGTTCGCCGCTGCGCACCGCCCGTTCGGTCAGCTCGATCGCACACAGGGCGACACCATGCCCCTCGATCGCCAGCTGCGCGAGCACATTGGAGTCGGTGACCACGTGCCCGCTGCGCACCTCCAGCCCTGGCGTGGGGTACAGCGCCTGCCAGGCTTCCCAGTCGTGATGATGCCGGTCATGCAGCAGCGGGTGACGCGCCAGGTCGGCCGGCACCCGCAGCGCGTCGGGCCCTTCGAGCAATGCGGGCGAGCAGATCGGCACGTAGTTCAGGCCCATCAGAAACTGCGTCTCGAAACCCGGCCAGTCGGCCGTGCCCCACTTGATCGCCAGCTCCACCTCGTCGGGAAACTCGACGCGCTGGGTGCTCAGCAGTTGCTGGATGCGCAGCGCGGGGAAGCGCTGGGTGAAATGCTTCAGGCGCGGGGTCAGCCAGAACGCGCTCATCACCGGCTCGGCCTCGATGTGCAGCACCGACGGTGCGGCCTTGCGCGCGCATTTCTCGAAGGCGGCCACCAGCTGGTCGAAGGGGGCGCCAATATCGTCCAGCAGCGCGGCGCCGGCCCTGGTCAGGGCCACGGTACGGGTCGAACGCACGAACAGCGTCACCCCCAATGCCTCCTCCAGCTTGACCACCTGCTGGCTGATGGCCGACTGCGACAGGTGCAGCGCGGTGGCGGCACGGGTGAAGCTGCCGTGCTCGGCAACGGTCTTGAAGGCCAGCAGCAGGGTCATGTGCGGCAGGCGGGTCAGGGCGAATTTATTCATAAGACTTCGTTATTAGTCCATTACCAAATCGCGATTCTCTCGGCGCTGGGCACCAGCTTACATTAGCCGCCGAGCCCGCCAATACGGGGGTCTGTCCAATAATTACAACAGTTGGGACTCACTATGCAGCAGAACACCCAGAAAGACCTGACGCTGATTTTCACCAGCATCGTGGTGATATCGCTGACGGTCATCGGTTTGATGATGTTCCCCGATCAGGCCAAGGTACTGGCCGATCAGCTCTTCACCCGTGCCACCACCACCTTCGGCGTGCTGGTCCAGGTACTGGGCTTTGCCTGCGTGGTGCTGGTGATCGGCCTGGGCATGAGCAAGTACGGCAACATCCGCCTGGGCGAGGGCAAGCCCGAGTACAGGAACACCAGCTGGATCTTCATGTTCATCTGCGCCGGCCTCGGCTCGGCGACCATGTACTGGGCGTTCATGGAATGGGCCTACTACTACCTCACCCCGGGCCTGAACATCACCGCCGCCAGCAAGCAGGCGCTGGAGATGAGCATCGCCTACTCGTTCTTCCACTGGGGCGTGACCCCGTGGGCCATCTACGGCATCGCCTCGCTGGCGATGGCGTATCACTTCCATGTGCGCAAGAACAAAGGCTTGAGCCTGGCGGGCATCATCGAGTCGATCACCGGCTACAAGGCCCACGGCCCGGTCGGGCGGGTCATCGACCTGATCTTCCTGTTCGCCACCTTCGGCGGGCTGGTGCTGACCACCACCCTGACCACCTCCACCGTGGCCAAGGGGCTGTCGGACCTCACCGGGCTTGCCGACGGCTTCATGCTCAAGGCGTCGCTGGTGATCCTGGTGACACTGGTGTTCTCGCTCAGCTCCTACATCGGCATCAGCTCCGGCATGCAGCGCCTGGCAAAACTGGCCTGCGGCATGACCATGCTGTTCGCCCTGGTCGTGCTGCTGCTGGGGCCCACCCAGTTCAGCGTCAGCAACATCGCCAACGCCATCGGCCTGACCCTGCAGAACTTCATCCACATGAGCCTGTTCACCGACCCTACCGGGGACGGCGGCTTCTCCCGTGACTGGACCGTGTTCTACTGGCTGTACTGGATCACCTACACGCCGGGCGTGGCAATTTTCGTCACCCGCGTCTCCAAGGGCCGCACGATTCGCGAGGTGGTACTGGCGATGATCCTGGGCGGCTGCGGCGGTTGCTGGTTCTTCTTCGGCAGCCTGCAGAGCTTTGCCATTCACCAGTTCGTCACCGATGTGGTCAATGCCCCGGCCATGCTCAGCGGTGCCGGCGGCGAAGCGGCGGTGTCGATGCTGCTCGCCAGCCTGCCGTTCGGCAAACTGCTGTCGGTGGTGTACTTCCTGCTCATGCTGGTGTTCCTGGCCTCGCACCTGGACGCCGTGGCCTACACCGTGGCCGCGACCAGCACCCGCAACCTGCGTGAAGGCCAGGACCCGTCGCCGAGCCTGCGCCTGTTCTGGTGCCTGATGCTGGCCGTGCTGCCGCTGGCGATGCTGTACATCAATGCCTCGCTCAACACCCTCAAGACTGCCGTGATCCTCACCGCCATCCCGTTCATCTTCATCCTCATGGTGAAGATCTGGGGGCTGCTGAAGTGGTTGCGCGAAGACTACGCGGCAATGCCCGCACACCTGATCGAAGCGCAGTCCGCCCGCCTGGCCCAGGGCACTGCATGCGACACCGAACAGGCCCCTCGCCAAGCTTGCCAGGGCGCCCCGAAAACTCTGGAAAACCTGCAATGAAAATAGTCGATGTAGAAGCGATCTGGTTGCGCGTGCCTGCGCTCGACCAGCCCTGCGAGTGGGGTGAGGATGCGTTGATCGTGCGCATCTACACCGACAGCGGCCTGCTGGGCATCGGTGAAACCGACAGCTCGCCGGCCGTGGTCAAGGCCCTGATCGAAACCCCGGCATCCCATGAAACCTGCCAGGGGCTGCGCGACATCCTGGTCGGCGAGAACCCGCTGGAAATCGACCGGCTGTGGAAGAAGATGTACCGCCACTGCGAATACATGGGCCGGCGCGGCGTGGCCATCCATGCCATCAGCGCGCTCGACATCGCCCTGTGGGACATCGCCGGCCAGCACTACGGCGTGCCGGTGCACACCCTGCTCGGCGGCAAGTACCGTGAGCGCATCGCCGCCTACGGCACCTTCATCCCGCGGCCCGACGAGGCCGGCAACCGCGAGCGGGTACGCGGCCTGCTGGCCCAGGGCCTGCGCAGCATCAAGCTCGGCGGCGCAGGTTTTGGCGAAGACCTGCCCAGGGACAAGGCATTGCTGCAACTGGTGCGCGAGGAGATCGGCGACGACGTGCAACTGCAGATCGACCTGGTGGGGCGCTGGCGCAACTACTCCCACGCGCTGGTGCAATGCGATGCACTGCGCCAGTTCAACCTCAACTGGATCGAGGAACCCTTGCCTTCGGACGACACCCGCGGCCTGGCGTACCTGGCCGAGCGCTCCGGGCTGCGCGTATCCGGCGGCGAGGGGCTGGCCACACGGCACGAGTTCCGTCACTTTCTGGAGGCTTCGCGCCCGGCGATCATCCAGCCCGACATCACCCGCTGCGGCGGCATCAGCGAGATGCGCCACATCTATGAGCTGGCGCAACTGCACGGCGCGCAACTGGTGCCCCACGGCTTCAGCACCGGCATCCTGCTGGCAGCCACCGTGCACTTTCTGGCGGCCAGCGAGTTTGGCGAGTTGATCGAATACTCGCAAAGCGACAGCCCGTTGTTCCGTGGCCTGGTGAGCAACCTGCTGGCACTGGAGGACGGCCATGTGCGCGTGCCCGACAGCCCAGGCCTTGGCGTGATACTGGACGAGGCGATGATCGAGCGTTATCGCGTTCGCACCTAGAGGCGGGAGGCCCCCATGCACAACCAGATCATCGACCGGGTCGAGGTGTTCGTGTGCGCGCCGCCGCTGCGCGGCTCCACCTGGACCCCGGAGCAACCGGCACCGTGCACCACGCACACCTTCATCCGCATCAGCACCTGCGACGGCATCGTCGGCGTGGCGGCTACCGATTCGTACACCACGCACCACCCCGACGCGGTACTGGCCGAGACGCTGCGCGACATGATCCCCGACCTGCTCGGGCGCTCGGCACTGCAGCGCGAAGGGCTGTGGATGCACTTCAAGCCCAGGGCCTATGCGCGCTCGGCCCAGGCCCAGGCGCTGATCGACGTGGCGCTGTGGGACATCGCGGCGCAGGCGGCGGGCCTGCCCCTGTTCAGGCTGCTGGGCGGCTACCGCGAGCGCATCGATGCCTACGCCAGCACGCCGGTGCTGTCCACGCCGCAGGCCTATGTGGACGCCGTGCAGCAACTGGTCGAGGCGGGCTTTGCGGCCATCAAGTTCCATTGCTGGTGCGACCCGGCGCGCGACCTGCAACTGCTCGAGCAGGTTCAGCGGGCCCACGGCGACAAGGGCCTGGCGCTGATGCTGGACGTGGAGCAGCGCTACGACCTGGACGCCGCGCTCAAGGTCGGGCGGGTGCTGGGCGAGCTGGGCTACGCCTGGTTCGAGGCGCCGCTGGACGACTACGACCTGGCCGGGTACCGGCACTTGAGCGCGCGGCTGCAGGTGCCGGTGCTGGCCGCCGGCAACGCCATCACCGACAGCCAGCTGGTGGCGTTTGCCGCCAGCCAGCAGTGCTGGAGCCGTGTGCGGGTGGATGTGATGACCTGCGGCGGCATCACCCCCGCGCTGAAGATCATCCACCACGCTGCGGCCAGCGGGCTCAAGGTCGAACTGCAGAGCTGGGGGCATTCGCTGGCGCAGGCGGCCAACCTGCACCTGATGCTGGGGCAGCCGGTGTGCAGCTACTTCGAACAGGCGTGCGAGGTCGAGCTGTTCGAGTTCGCTACCGCCAACCCGATCCGCACCAACGCGCAAGGGCAGGTGACAGTGTCGCAGCAACCGGGCCTGGGCCTGCAGATCGACTGGGAGCAGATCGGGCGCGTTGCCCAGTTGCAGCTGAGCGTCGGCCGCCAGGCGGGCGCTGCCCATTCACCCACGTATTGACGGAAACCGTACAGATTTACTTAGCAATATTGATTGATTAGTCTCAATCTTGTTTTCAAGTGTATACATTGATTTTTAAATCAATGTATATGCCCTGATGAAAACGACCGCCGCATTCTGCTTGTAAAAACACAATAACAAGGTGGACGGGACGTGAGACTAATCACACTGAAGCAAAGCGGTTCAGGCCGTGCTGGTGGCTGGGTGGGCGCGCTGGCATTGTTATGCCTGTCGCCAGTGGACGCGATGACGTTCAACGTCGGCGATGTAGAGGGCAAGCTCGATTCGTCGCTGACCTTCGGTACCAGTTGGGCCCTGCGCAATCCCGACAAGGACTTTGTCGGGATTGCCAATGGCGGCCGGGGCGATTCGCGCACAGCCGACGACGGGCGGCTCAACTTTCGCAAGGGCGAGGTGTTTTCCCAGGTCTTCAAGGGCGTGCACGATCTGGAACTCAAGCGTGGCGACAGCGGTGCCTTCGTGCGCGGCAAGTACTGGTACGACTTCGAACTCAAGGACGGCCATCAGCACCTGTACGACATCCAGGACGATCACCGTGAGCGTGGCGCGAAGTCCGCCGGCGTGCAGTTGCTGGATGCCTTCGTGTACCACAACCACGAACTGGGCGAACAGCCCGGCTCGGTACGTGTCGGCCGGCAGGTGGTCAGCTGGGGAGGCAGCACCTTCATCAGCGGCGGTATCAACAGTATCAATCCGCTGGATGCCAGCGCCCTGCGCCGTCCAGGCTCCGAGCTCAAGGAGGGCCTGATTCCGGTCAACATGCTCTACGTGCAACAGGCGCTGAACGATCAACTGAGCGTCGAGGGTTTCTACCAGTTGCAGTGGCAGAAGACCGTGATCGACAACTGCGGCACCTTTTTCGCCAGCTCCGACATTCTGGCGCGCGGCTGCAACGACCGCTATGTGGTGGCTGGTGCCGACATCAAGCCCGGTGCCTCCGACAACAGCGGCATCAATGGCAACACTATCTACCTGCCGCGCGGCCCGGATCATGATGCACGCAACAGCGGCCAGTTCGGCGTCGCCCTGCGCTGGCTGGTGCCCGAGCTCAACGACACCGAGTTCAGTGTGTACGGCATGAACTACCACAGCCGGACTCCGGTCGGCAGTGCCACCATGACCACCGTCGACCCGTTCACCAGCCCGGCCTTCGGCGCGGCGCACGCCACCTACTTTCTGGACTACCCCGAAGACATACGGCTGTATGGCCTGAGCTTCAACACCACGGTGGCCGGAGCCTCGGTGGAAGGTGAAATCAGCCACCGGCCGAACATGCCGCTGGCCTACGACGACCTGACCTACGCCACCTTGCGCCTGTCGCCCCTGGTACCGTCGGTGATCCCGAACTCGGGCATTCCCGGCGACACAGTCAAGGGCTATACGCGCAAGCCTTTCACCCAGGCCACCCTGGGGGTAACCCAGACCGTGGACCAGGTGCTTGGGGCCAGCCGCCTGACCCTGCTGGGGGAGGTGGGCTACAGCCATATTTCGGGTATCGCCGAGGGCCAGGACGGCAAGCCGAGGTTCGGTCGCGCCAGCGTGTTCGGGCCGGGCGAGTACACCGGCGCCGGTGGCGTCGACCTGTGTCGGACGGTGCTCAGCGGCCGCCCGCAATACTGCAACGACAAGGGCTTCTACACCCGCGACTCCTGGGGCTACCGCTTGCGCGCCGGGCTGACCTACAACGGCGTGATCGGCGGGCTGGACCTGAGCCCGAGCCTGGCTTTCTCCCATGACGTGCAAGGCTTCGGGCCGACCTTCACCGAAGGCGGCAAGGCCATCAGCTTCGGCATCAGTGCCACCTACCTGTCCAACTACAACGCCAGCATCAGCTACACCGATTTCTTCGGCGGTGACTACACCACCAACACCGATCGGGATTTCGTGAGTGCCAGCGTCGGCGTGACGTTCTGAGGAACCCAACATGAATACAGCAATCAAGACCTTCGCGCCGCTGCTGGTGTGGGGCGTACTGGCCTCGGGGCCGACCCAGGCTGGCGTGGATGCCAGCGAAGCGGCCCGCCTGGGCACCACCCTGACACCCGTGGGGGCCGAGCAGGCGGGCAATGCGGCGGGTACCATACCGGCCTGGACCGGGGGCCTGCCGCGCAATGCCGGCAAGGTCGTCGACAGCTTCCGGCAGGACCCGTTCGCCGCTGAAAAGCCGCTCTTCATCATCGATAGCAAGAACGCCCAGCGTTATCAGGCCAACCTCACACCGGGCCAGATGGCGATGTTCAAGCGCTATCCGGACACCTACAGGATCCCGGTCTATACCACCCACCGCAGTGCCAACTGGCCGGAATCGACCTATGCAAAGATCTGCCAGAACGCAACGCACACCCTGAGCATTGCCGGTGGCAACGGGCTCGAGAACTACACCAGCCCGCTGGCGTTCCCCATTCCCAAGAACGGCCTGGAAGTCATCTGGAACCACATCACCCGCTACCGAGGCGACAGCTACGTGCGCGTCACCTCTACCTACATGACCACCCCATCCGGCGCGTACTCGTGGAAGACCGAGCGCGACACGCTGGCCTTCAGCGAACAGTTGAGCGACTACGATCCGGCCAGGCAGAAGAATATCCTGTACTACTTCACTTCCGAAAACATCGCCCCGGCCCGCGACGTGGGCGGGGTGCTGCTGGTGCACGAGACCCTCGACCAGGTCAAGGAGCCGCGCATGGCCTGGCAGTACAACTCCGGCCAGCGCCGTGTGCGGCGGGCACCGCAGGTGGCGTATGACAGCCCGGGGCCGGGCAACCTGCGCACCAACGATCAGATGGACATGTTCAATGGCTCGCCCGACCGTTACGACTGGCAACTGGTGGGCAAGAAGGAGCTGTACATCCCCTACAACAGCTATCGGCTGGCCGACCCGGCCAACACCGCCGATGACCTGATCCATCCAGGACACCTCAACCAGGACAAGACCCGCTACGAACTGCACCGCGTGTGGGAAGTGATCGCCACGCTCAAGCCCAACGAGCGCCATATCTACTCCAAACGGCACCTGTTCCTGGACGAGGACACCTGGAGCATTGTGGAAGGTGATCACTATGACAGCCGCGGGGACCTGTGGCGGGTTTCGGAAAACCATTTGCTGTCCCTCTACGACATGCGCCTGAGCATCTCGGCGGCGGAGATGACCTACGACCTGACGTCCGGTCGCTACCTGGCCAACTACCTTATCAACTCGATCAAGGACGCCTACCAGTTCGGACTGAAGAGCAGAAGTTCGGACTTCACCCCGGCGGCCCTGCGCAACATCGGCATCCGCTGAGACCAGGCGGCGCAAAGGCCCGTTCCGCGTGCGCGGGGCGGGCCTTTTCTCGTTCAGTCGGGCAGGGGGCCAACGTACTTGGCGCGGGGGCGCAGCAGCGGTTGCTGCTGGTATTGTTCGTTGGCGTGGGCCAGCCAGCCGATCACCCGACCGACCCCGCCCAGGGCCACCTCCTGATTGTTCAGGCCCAGCTTGCGCCCCACGAAACTCAGCAACAGCAGGAAGGCCGGCGGCTGGCGTGTGAGCTCCTGGGCCACTTCGATAGCCTTGAGCAGCTTGATGAACTCCTGGTCACCGGCGAACACCGTCCACATCGCATCGAGCAGGCACTGGGCGCGCGGGTCGGTGAGCGCGTGCTGGTTGGTGTCGAACCCCGGTATCGGCTCGCCCTGGCGAAAACGCTGGAGGATCGGCGCGGTAGGGTCCTGGGCCATGCAGATCTCTTCCAGCACGCGGGTGACTGTTTCGCTGCGCCCGGTGCTCAGGCGCCGGCCACGGCTGGCCGCCAGCCCGACGATGGCGGCGTAGTAGGGGGTCACGCCGACGTTGGCGGCCACCCGCACGGTGTAGGTGGTGGGGTCCAGTTCGTGGTCTATGCACAGGATCAGCGCGCGGCGGATCAGGTCGGCATGCTGTTCATCCACGCCCAGCGCGTCGGCGATGAACTGGTGCAGCGGGCGCGGGTCTGGGCCCGTGGCGCCCACGGCCAGCGCGGCCAGCCAGCGCACCACGTCCACCCCGGTTCGTGCATAGCCCTCGGGCGAGAGGTCGTGTGCGCGGGGGTTCTCGTGCTCGATCAGCGGGAACAGCGCAATCGCCTTTTGCGCGGTGCTCATGCCACCGGACGCCTTGAGCAGGGCGCCTATACCACTGGGACGCCGTGGCAGCGGTGTGGCGGCAAATACCCCCGGCGTCTGCCAGATCCACTCGGCCACCTCCTCGACGCTCGACTGCTGCGCCAGCTCCACCACGTCGCGGCCACGGTAGTACAGGCCCTTGTCGGTGAGCAGGGTGATGGCGCTGCTGGCGGCAATGCGCTGCAGCTCCGGCATTGCCCCGGCATCGTCCTTGTGCCTGCTCAGGCGTTCTATGTCGGCGGCCCAGTAGCGTCGGCTGCGCGACCCTTCGACCTTCAGTGAGCGCAGGTTCTTGCGGCTGACGTAGGCGTACAGCGTCGGAAGGCTGACGCCCAGCCGCTTCGCAGCCTCCGCGGCAGACAGGTACAGGTCGGGGTCTTGGGCGTCCATCGCAGGTCTCTCAGGTTGATGAAATTCGTACAGATTTACACTTGATAAACGGCTCTATATCGTGCTGTCAACAATCATAACAATACATATATTGATCAATATATGACAGCAACTGGAGGCATAACGTGGAAGTAAGAGTATTGGCGCCCACCGGCGTGATCGGGGCTGGCTTCAAGGTCAGCTCGTTGCAACGAGGGGTATCCCTCAGGCCCCATGTGATCGCTTGCGACGCAGGATCCACCGATTCCGGCCCTGCGGCCCTGGGCAGCGGCACGCCCAAACTTTCTCGCGATGCCTGCAAGCGCGACCTGCGCCTGTTGCTGCTGGCCCGCCAGACGCTGGACGTGCCGCTGATCATCGGCTCGTGCGGCACCAGTGGTCGCGATGTCGGGGTCGACTGGATGGCCGACATCGCTCGGGAAATCGCCACTGAAGAAGGGCTGCACTTCAGCTTGGCGCTGATCTACGCCGACCAGTCGTCGCAACGGCTCAAGGAGCGCCTGGCACTGGGGCAGATCCAGCCTTTGGTGCCTGCGCCGCCGCTGGATGCGCAAGTGATCGACAGCAGCCACATCGTGGCGATGATGGGCACCGAGCCGTTGTCGGCCGCCCTCGACGCCGGCGCCCAGGTGATTCTGGCGGGCCGCGCCAGCGACTCGGCCCTGTATGCGGTGGTGCCGGAACGCATGGGCGCTGATCGCGGGCTGACTTGGCACGCAGCCAAGACCATCGAGTGCGGCGCCGCCTGCTGCGTCACGCCAGCGGCCGACGGACTGATCGCCTATATCCGTGACGATCACTTCGAAATCGAGCCGCTGGACCTCGATGCCCAAGTCACCCCCTTGTCGGTCGCGGCCCATACCCTGTATGAGAACAGCAACCCCTTCCTGCTGACCGAGCCGGCGGGGGTGGTCGATACCGAGCACGCCGTGTACCACCCCACCAGTGCGCGCAGCGTCCGGGTCAGCGGTTCTGACTTTCATCATGCCTCCACCTACAGCCTGAAGCTCGAAGGCGCGCAGTTGGTCGGTTACCAGAGCGTGGTGATCGGCGGCATTCGCGACCCCAAGATCTTCATGGCCCTCGAGGCCCTGCTACCCAAGGCCCAGCTGTACTTCCAGGCGCGCGTTGCCGAACTGTATGGCGATCGCCTGAAACCGCAGGACTACGACATCGACTTTCGCATCTACGGGCGCGGTGCGGTGATGGGGCCGCTGGAGGTCGAGCCGGTCGGGGTGCCGACCGAGGTAGGCATACTGATCACCGTCACCGCGCCGTCCCAGGAGCTGGCGAGCCAGATCGCCAAGTTCGTCAGCCATGTCAGCGCGCACCTGCCGGTGCCGGGCTATGAAGGCCTGATCAGCACCATCGCCTATCCGTTTTCGCCGCCGGAACTGGAGCGTGGGCCGACCTACCGTTTCAGCGTCAACCATGTGCTGCTGCCACACAACCCACTTGAAGTGTTCCGCACCAGAATGATCGAGGTATGACCATGACCACCATTGCCCAGCTGTGCAGCCTGGTGCGTTCCAAGAACGCCGGGCCCTTCGTGCTGACCTTCGACCTGATGTTCACCAACCAGGCCAACTATGAACGGGTCCGCCGTACGCGTCCCATTACCCGGGCGCTGCTGGCTCAGCTCTACCGGCAGAAGGAGGAGGACATCACGCTGGTCTATCACGATCAGGCGCGTGCGATCAAAGCTTCGTTCCCGCGCCCGGTGTTCCAGGGCGAACTGCGCGACAGCGACTGCTACGGCGGCCAGCAGTACGTGCCGCTGATGTCGATCAGCGTACCCGAGTAACGCGCCCCGTCACGCTGCAGCGCTGCCTGCGGCGTGCCGGTCGAACACAAAAAAAACAAAGGAATACAGGTATGGCGCTGGTTGGTTTTGGCATGGTGATCACGTTCATGTACCTGATCATGAGCAGGCGATTGTCGGCGATCGTCGCTCTGATCCTGGTGCCGGTGGTGTTCGCCGTCGCCAGCGGGTTCGGCCCCACGGCAGGCACGATGGTGCTCGAGGGCATACGACAGTTGGCCCCCACGGCGATGATGCTGATGTTCGCCATTCTGTTCTTCGCGGTCATGTACGACGCCGGGCTGTTCGAGCCGCTGATCCGGCGGGTGGTCGCCTCGGTGGGCAACGACCCGCTGCGGATCACCCTTGGCACCGCGCTGCTGTCTGCGGCCATTTCACTCGATGGCGATGGTTCCACTACCGTGCTGGTGGTGGTCACGGCGTTGCTACCGGTGTACCTGCGCCTGGGCATGAACCCGCTGATCATCGCGGTACTGCTCCTGCTGACCAACAGCCCGATCAACCTGGTGCCCTGGGGCGGGCCGACCGCACGGGCAGCCAGTGCATTGCACCTGGACGCGATGGTACTGTTCGCCGGGCTGGTGCCGGTGATACTCGGCTGCCTGGTGTTCGCGTTCGTCGCGGCCTACTGGCTGGGTTTGCGCGAGCGCAAGCGGCTGAACTGGGACCGCCACGCCGCTGTCGAGGCTCTGCACCGCGCGCAGGCGTCGGTCAGCGCCAGCCATCGGCCGGGCCTGATCTGGGTCAACCTGGCGCTCACCCTCGGTCTGGTCGCCGCCATGGGTCTGCAACTGGGGCCCTTGCCGGTACTGATGATGGTGGCCTTTGCATTGGCCCTGCTGATCAACTACCCCCGGCTGGCCGACCAGAAGCAACGCATCGGCGCCCATGCCGAGAGCGTGCTCAACGTGCTGGCGCTGATTTTCGCCGCCGGGGCGTTCACCGGCATTCTTGGCGGCACGGGGATGGTGGACGCGATGTCCAGCCAGTTCATTGGTGTACTGCCCGAGGGCGCCGGCCCGCACATGGCGATCATCACCGCGTTTGCCAGCTTGCCGTTTACCTTCTTCATGTCCAACGACGCGTTCTTCTTCGGGATTCTGCCCCTGCTCGCCAAGGCCGCTGCGCAATATGGCATCGATCCCATGCACGTTGCGCGGGCTGCGGTACTCGGGCAGTCGGTGCATGCGCTGAGCCCGCTGGTGGCAGCGGGCTACCTGATGAGCGGCCTGTTGGGGCGTGAAGTGGGCGAATTGCAGCGCTTCTGCCTGAAGTGGTCGATCATGAGTGCGTTGGTAGCCATCGCGGTGGCGGTGATCTGCGGGGCGATCGTGTGATGGCAGTCCGGCAGGTGCGCAACGCAAAAACGACCGCATAGCCTATGGCGCGAAGCTTTCTGCCGGCTTTCAAGGGGAAAAGAAATGCGCGGGAATGAGGGATATTGTCGACACTTATGTTCTTCTGAGAAGATTGTTTCGCGATTTTGTTTGGTGTTGTTGCACGACTTCAAACGCTTGGCTCAGAATGTGTCGACAATATGCCGTGGAAGACCCATGAACATTCCCCTGCGCCGCCTCTGCTCAATCGCTTGCTCCCTGTTCGCCACTTCGTTGCTGGCGGCGCCGCCGTCGTCGCTCGAATGCATCGTGCCCGGTTCATCGGGTGGCGGTGGGGACCTGATGTGCCAGTTGATAAAGACAGCCCTGGCCCAGAACAAGGTGTTCGACCAGCCCATGCAGATCACCTACATGCCCGGTGGGGTCGGGGCGGTGACCTACAACACCATCATCGCGCAACGGCCGGCAGAGCCGGGCACCCTGATCGCATGGTCCAGCGGGTCGCTGCTCAACCTTGCCCAGGGCAAGTTCGGGCGCTTCGACGAGGGTGCGGTACGCTGGGTCGCCGCCCTGGGCAAAAGCTATGGCGCCATCGCGGTAAGAAGCGACTCCCCGTACAAGAACCTCGACGACCTGGTCAGGGCGCTGAAGCAGCAGCCGCGCAAGGTGCTGTTCGGCTCCGGCGGCACTGCCGGCGGGCAGGACTGGGTGCAGGCCGCGTTGCTCGCCAAGGCCGCGGGTATCGATATTGGCGAATTGCGCTACATCGCCCTGGAAAGCGGCGGCGAAAGCGCCACGGCGTTGCTGGGCGGTTACATCGAAGTCAGCAGTACCGATGCGTTCGAGGTCATCACGCACCTGCAGCGCGGCGAGATGCGCCTGCTGGCCGTACTCTCGGAAGAACGCCTGGGTGGTGAGCTCAAGGACGTACCCACCGCCAGGGAACAGGGCTACGACATCGTCTGCCCGGTGGTCAGGGGTTTCTATCTGGGGCCCGGGGTCAGCGACGAGGACTATGCCTGGTGGAAGCACACCTTCGACCAGCTACTGGCCTCGGAACAGTTCGCCCAGCTTCGCAGCGGCTTCAGGCTGCTGCCGTTCGCCCTGACAGGTGATCAATTGCGCACCTACGTCAAGCAGCAGGTGGCCGGGTACAAGGCCGTGATCAAGGACCTGCGCGACGGTCGGTGAGGCTGGCGAATGCGCGTGATCGGCTGGTTTGAATTCTCTTTGCAGAATTGAATGTTGTATTAAGAATATTGCATGCTAAATTGCCACCATCGTTGATTCCATCACAACAATGGTCATGATCATGCTTTGGGCAAAGAACTTCTCCATCGGTGCCAAGCTTCTGGTGCTGCCTGTTTTATTCGTGCTGGCGTTATTGATCGTTTCGGCCATGGCCTATCACGGGCTGGCTAGCCAGCAGGCAGTGATTCAGGAAATAGAACAACTGCGCTTCCAGCAGTATCGACAGGTGCTGGAGACCGCGACGGCCTCGCAGGCGGCGATGGTCGGCGCCTATGCCACCGGCTCGCGCATCCTCGAATCCCAGGGGCAGGCCGCGACCGAGGAACTGGAGTCATATTTCGAGGACATGCGCGCCAGCATCGACGATATGCGCAGCGGGCTGGACAATGCAGCCCGCGAGTCGCGCCTGGGCGAAGAGGAAAAGGCACTTTATCGAGCCGTGCAGGACCAGGCCGCTGTGGTCATCGAGGGGCTGGACGACTTTCAGCGCACGGCCCTGAGTGATCAGGCTCAAGCGTCCTCGCTGCTGGGCCGAGTGCGCGCCGATAGCAACGGCCTGCAAGGGCAGTTCAACCGGCTACTAGGGCTGCAGGCCCAATTGACCGCCGAGGCGTTCGCTCAAGCCGGTGCCCTGCAGCGCCAGGTGTCGCAGATGCTGGTGGTGGTGTTGCTGGCCGCCAGTGCCCTGGCCTTGCTGGTCAGCCTGGTGTTGCGCGGGCAGATCCTGCGACCCATTCGCGAGATCGAGCAGGCGTCGATTCGCCTGCGTGACGGCGACCTGACCCACCGGGTGCGTGTGATCGGCGGCGACGAGATTGCCCATACCGCACAGGCATTCAACGAACTGATCGAAAGCTTCCAGCAGGCGATGCGCCAGGTCGCCGCCGTCGCTGCCTCGGTCAGCGCTTCGGCCGAGGCACTGGTGAGTGCTTCTGCGCAGGTGGCCGAGAGTTCGTCGGCACAGACCGGCGCGGTTGGCGTGGTATCGATGACCATCGAGCAGATGAGCGTCAGCATCGCTGCCATCTCCAGCCATGCCCAGAGCCTGCGCGGCTCTGCCGAAGCCAGCCTGCGCGGTACCGAAGATGGCCACCAGGCGTTGTCGCGATTACTCGAAAACATCGACAGCGTACGCCTGGCGTTCTCGGCCATACGCGGCTCGGTGGGTGATTTCGTCGAAAGCACCTCTGCGATCACCACCAGCATCACCCAGGTCAAGGACCTCTCGGCGCAGACCAACCTGCTGGCGCTCAACGCGGCGATCGAAGCCGCGCGGGCCGGCGAGAGCGGGCGCGGCTTCAGTGTGGTCGCCGATGAAGTGCGCCAACTGGCGCAACGCTCGGCACGCGCGGCCAACTCGATCAATCTGCTCACAGCACAACTTGAAGGCCAGTCCGAGGTGGTGGACGAGGCCTTGCGCGCCGGTACCGTGGCATTGGACGATAGCGGCCGCTTGCTGAGCGAACTGGAGAGTACGCTGCAGCAGGCCGCGGAACTGGTCGGTGACTCGACGCGCGGCATGGACCGCATCGCCGATGCGGTGAGTGCGCAAAACGAGGGAGGGCGGGGTATCGCGCAGAACATCGAGCATATCGCTCGCATGGCCGGGGAGGGTGACGCCATCACGCGCCAGGTGTCCGGTGCGGTGGTGTCGTTGCGTGAGCTTTCGGATGAGCTGAGCGTTGCGGTCGGGCGCTTTCGCTTCGAGGCCTGAGCGGTGCGACCGCAGGCCGGTCGCTTACCCCTGCTCGAATTAAAGGCAACGGGGGGCGGCACATGCCGCCCCCGGCAATGGCCACCGCTAACGGCCGCGAATCAACTGTAAAAACTCCTGGCGCGTGTTGTACGACTCGCGCATGCACCCCAGCATTACCGAGGTGCTCATCACCGAGTTCTGCTTTTCGACCCCGCGCATCATCATGCACATGTGCTTGGCCTCGATCACCACTGCCACGCCGGCGGCATGGGTCACCTCGGCAATCGCCTCGGCCACCTGTCGTGTCAGGTTCTCCTGGATCTGCAGCCGGCGCGCGAACATGTCGACAATGCGCGCCACTTTCGACAGCCCCAGCACCTTGCCCGTGGGGATGTAGGCAACGTGCGCCTTGCCGATGAACGGCAGCAGGTGGTGCTCGCACAACGAATACAGCTCGATGTCGCGTACGATCACCATCTCGTCGTTGTCCGAGTCGAACAGTGCACCGTTGACGATCTGCTCTAGGCTCTGCTGATAGCCGTGACACAGGTATTGCATGGCCTTGGCCGCACGCTTGGGCGTGTCCAGCAGGCCTTCGCGCTGCGGGTTCTCGCCGATGCCCTGCAGGATCTCGCGGTAGTTTCGGGTCAGTTCCTCGTTCATGGTTGTCCCTGATTCAGAGTTGAGTGACGGCAATCTTGCCGGTGGCCTGACTGGCATCGTGAAACTGCCCGCTCGACCCCGTGCGCCATTGTTCCAGCAATTGCGCCTGGCGCTGGTGCGCATGACGCAGGAAACGCTCCTTCACTGGCCCGTAGCCACGCACGCTGCCCGGTAGTTCCAGCAGTTCATGGGCCAGGCGCAGGTTGTCGGGCCCGAGGCTAGCCAGCACTTCGTCCAGGATATTTTCGTAGTTGCTCAGCCAGTCGCGCTCGACCTTGCGTTCATGGGTACGTCCAAATGGATCGAGCCAGGTGTTGCGCAGCACCTTCAGCCGGGCCAGTAGCTTGAAGCCGTGCAGCATCCAGGGCCCGAAGCTGCGTTTTTTCGGCACCTTGCCGGTGTGGTTGTCGTTGAGCAGCGGTGGCGCCAGATGAAACCGCAGGCGGTAGTCGCCGTCGAACGTCGACTGGATTTTCGCCAGGAATTCGCCGTTGGTGAACAATCGGGCGACCTCGTACTCGTCCTTGATAGCCAGCACCTTGAAGTACTGTCGGGCAACGCTTTGCGACAGCTCGCCGGGCTGGCCCAGCAGGCGGGTTTCGGCCGCCATGAACTGCTCCACGCGATGCCGATAGCGCTGGGCATAGGCCTTGTTCTGGTAGGCGACAAGGGCGCGGGTGCGTCGTTGCAGGGTTTCTTGCAGGGTCTGCGACAGTGTGCGGTCAGCGCCTTGCTGCTTTGCGGCCTCCACCCGTTGCAGCACCCGCGCCATATCGTGGGCGCTGCGCCGGCCCCAGGCAAAGGCGGCGAGGTTGAAGGACACCGCGGTGCCGTTCAATTCGATGGCCTGCAGCAGCGCTGCTTCGCCTACCGGCAACCAGCCTTTCTGGCAGGCGTAGCCGAGCATGAAGGTATTGGTGGCGATGGAGTCGCCCATCAGCGCGGTGGCAATGCGACTCGCGTCGACAAAGTCAGCGCGCTCGACGCCGACTGCCTCGGCAATCTGCGCCGACATGCGCTGGGCTTGGAACTGCGGGTCAGGGTGATGCTGCAGGTCGCCGCTCTGCGCCTGCAGGGCAAAGGTGCGCACGAACGCGCTGGTGATGCTTTGCTCGGTGTTGATCACGGCGTGGGTCACCCCCTGGCGCAGCTTGGACAAGGTTTCGCCGTTGGCGCTGACCACCAGGTCGCAGCCCAGCAGCAAGGCGGTTTCACCCTCGGCAATGCGCGGGGCGAACAGCTGTTCCTGATGCGCCGCGATGCGGATGTGTGACCATACTGCGCCACCTTTTTGCGCCATGCCCGCCATGTCGAGGTTGAGCGTACCCTTGCCTTCGATGAATGCGGCCATGCCCAGCAGGGCGCCGATGGTCACCACGCCTGTGCCGCCTACGCCGGTCACCAGGATGCTGCAGGGTTCGTCGAGAGGCGCGGTCACAGGGGCGGGCAGTGCCCACTGCTCGCCGGGCTGTGTAGCCAGAGCCTTGGGCTTGCGCAGCGTGCCGCCCTCGACCGTGACGAAACTGGGGCAAAAGCCGTTGAGGCAGGTGAAATCCTTGTTGCATGACGACTGGTCGATCTCGCGCTTGCGGCCGTACTCGGTTTCCACCGCCACTACCGACATGCAGTTGGACTTGCTGCTGCAGTCGCCACAGCCCTCGCACACCGCCTCGTTGATGACCACCCGGCGTGCCGGGTCGGGAAATTTGCCGCGCTTGCGACGGCGACGTTTTTCGGCAGCGCAGGTCTGGTCGTAGATGATCGCCGACACGCCCGGGAACTGGCGCAGTTGTTCCTGCACCTCGTCCATTCTGTCGCGCCGCATCACCGCAACGCCCTGCGCCAGGTCGTGTATGCCCTTGTACTTATCGACATCGTCACTGACCACCACAAGACGCTGTACGCCCTCGGCCGCCAGTTGACGGCTGATCTGCGCGACGCTCAGGTTGCCGTCCACCGGTTGGCCGCCGGTCATGGCCACGGCGTCGTTGTACAGAAGCTTGTAGGTGATCTGCGCCTTGGCCGCGACGGCTGCCCGAATGGCAAGAATGCCGGAGTGAAAGTAGGTGCCGTCACCCAAGTTGGCGAACACGTGCCGGGTAGTGGTGAAGGGGGCCTGGCCGATCCAGGCCACGCCTTCGCCGCCCATCTGGCTGAAGGTCTGGGTTTGCGGGTAGATCCAGGCCGCCATGTAGTGGCAGCCGATGCCGGCCAGTGCACGGCTGCCGGGCGGCACTTGGGTCGAGGTGTTGTGCGGGCAACCTGAGCAGTAGTGCGGCACGCGCTCCATCAGGTTGTTTAACTGGCCCTGGTTGGCCAGTTGCGCGTCGAGTACGGCCAACTGTACCTGCAATGGGCCGCCCGGGTGCAGGCGCAGGATGCGTTTGGCCAAGGCACGGGCGATCATCGCAGGGGTCAGGTCGCTGATCGCCGGTAGCAGCCATTCGGTGTGCGGCAGGCTCCATTCGCCCTTGTCGTCGAACTTGCCAACGATGCGCGGGCGCACGTCTTCACGCCAGTTGTACAGCTCTTCCTTGAGCTGGTATTCGATCAGGTGACGCTTTTCTTCCACTACCACGATCTCTTCCAGCCCCTCGGCGAACTGGCGCACACCTTCGGCTTCCAGCGGCCAGACCATGCCGACCTTGTACACGCGCAGGCCGAGCTTGTGCGCCTGCGCTTCGTCTATGCCGAGGATCTTCAGCGCCTGGCACACATCCAGGTACGACTTGCCCGAGGTGACGATGCCGATGCGGGCATTGGGCGCATCCATCACGATACGGTCCAGGCGGTTGGCACGGGCATAGGCCAAGGCCGCATACAGCTTATGTTCCAGCAGGCGTTGCTCTTGCGCCAGTGGCGGATCGGGCCAGCGGATGTTCAGGCCGCCTTCGGGCAGCGCGATGTCGGGTATCACCGGCTGCACGCGGTGTATGTCGATGTCGACCACGGCGGCGCTCTCGACGGTATCAGCCACTGCTTTGAGCGCCACCCAGCACCCCGAGTAGCGCGACATGGCCCAACCGTGCATGCCGTAGTCCAGGTATTCCTGCACGCCGGCGGGCGCCAGTACCGGCATCATCACCGCCTTGAAGATGTGTTCGGTCTGGTGCGGCAATGATGAGGAGCGCGCACCGTGGTCGTCACCGGCAATCGCCAGCACGCCACCAAATGGCGAGGTGCCGGCGGCATTGGCGTGGCGAAACACATCACCGCAGCGATCCACCCCCGGGCCCTTGCCGTACCACATGCCGAACACGCCGTCATAGGTGGCGCCTTCGAACAGGTTGACCTGTTGCGTACCCCAGATCGAGGTGGCGGCCAGGTCTTCGTTCATGCCGGGGTGGAACACGGTGTGGTGGGCCTTGAGGTGCTCGCGTGCCTTCCACAGCGCCTGGTCGAAACCGCCCAGCGGCGAGCCGCGGTAACCGGAAATGAACCCTGCAGTATTCAGGCCGCTGGCCTGGTCACGTTGGCGCTGCATCATGGGCAGACGCACCAGCGCCTGGATGCCCGTGAGCAACACGTGGCCGGTGTGTTGCACATACTTGTCATCCAGCGAAACCGGCGTATTCATGTTCATCCTCCAGGCATTGATCTTGTGTGGCGGCGCCAGCGGTGTGGCGCTGCCTTGTTGTGGCCGAAGTCTAGAAAGCAGGGTGACGGATCGTAAAATCACAAAAACAGCGGTGCGGTATCGGCTTTTCAGATACCTGCGCGATGCGACATTGGCTGCGTCTTGTAGCGCACCGGGCATGTCTGGTGGTTGAAGTTAATTAAATATAGACAAATAATCAAAAAATGTTCAACTATTGATTCTGGGATCCGCCAAAACAAAACAGACAAGAGAGAACAGCATGCGTGCAGCCATCATTTGCGAACGCAACGCGCCACCGCAGGTGCGCGAGTTCAGTGAGCCGCAAGCGCAAGACGGCGCGGTACTGATCGACGTGGACACTGCCGGCCTCGGCGGTTGGGACGTGTTGGGCGCCTACCGCCTGGGCGTCGAGTACCCCTGCGTGATTCGTGGCGAAGGTGTAGGGCGGGCACCGGACGGTCGCCGGGTGTATTTTGGCGAGCGCTCGGTGCTGCCTTACGGCGCTTGGGCCGAACGCACCCTGGTGCCGCAGGCCGAAGTGTGGAACGTGCCGGACGAGGTGGACGACAAGACCGCCATCAGCATGGGCATCGCCGCGACCGGGGCCATCGTGCCGCTGGAAAAGGCCGAGATCCAGAAGGGCGAAAAGGTGCTGATACTGGGGGCCACCGGTACCCTGGGGCAGATCGCCCTGCAGCTTGCGCGTGGCATGGGCGCAGGCAGGGTAGTGGGTGCCGCTCGCTCGCAGGCGGCGCTGGCCGGTCTGAAGGCACGCGGCATCGCCGACGAGGTGGTAACCCTGGGTAGCAGCGATGACGTGGGCGCCCTCAAGGAGGCGGCCGATGGTGGCTTCGACGTGGTACTCGACCTGGTGTGCGGGCAGCCACTGCTGACCTCCCTGAAGGCCACCAACTGGGGCGCCCGCATCATCACCATCGGCACCGGTGCCGGCCGTCAGGTCAACCTGGACATTGCCGACCTGTTGTTTCGCAACCTGTCTTGCATCGGCACCGGCCAGCGGCCGCCGGCCGACCGTGAGCAGATCTGGCTGCGGTTGCTGAAGATTGCCAAGGCGCAGCAGATTCAGGTGGACTACCTGGACTTCACGCTGGAGCAGGCGGCCGAGGCCTGGGCTGCCCAGGTGGATGGGCCGCACGCGAAGATCACCGCCACGATCCGCCGCTGATGCGGGCTGATCGCAGCACGTTGTCCCAGCGGTTGCCGGGGCGCGCACGGCATCGCCGATGACCAGGGTTAAAGACGTTTCCATGCGTCAGCTACGCTACTTCGTGGCGGCGGCCGATGCCGGGCAATTTTCGCAGGCGGCGCTCAAGGTGCACGTTTCGCAGTCGGCAATCACTGCTGCGGTGCTGCACCTGGAGCATACCCTGGGTGTCAGCCTTTTCGAACGTTTGCCTCATGGCGTGACGCTGACGGCCGAGGGCAACCGGTTCGCTCAGCAGGCGCGGCACATCCTCGATACGCTACAGGACGCCCTGAGCGAGCCCCTGTTTCTTGGCCGTGCGATGCAGGGCAGGGTGCGCGTGGGGGCCTCTTACACGGTGCTGGGCTATTTTTTGCCGGCGCTGCTGGCACGCTTCAAGCGCAGCTACCCGCAGGTTGACATCGACCTGATGGATATGGGTCGCCACCGCATCGAACAGGCGGTGATAGACGGTGACCTCGACCAGGGGCTCACGATCGTGTCCAACACTCCCAGACTGCAGGGCTTTGCGCACCAGGTGCTGATTCGCTCGCGGCGCCAGCTCTGGTTGTCCAGTCAGCACCCGCTGATGGCTGCCACCTCGATCGACCTCGCCGACGTGTCCCGACATGCCTACATCCTGGCAACCCTGGACGAAGGGGAAAGCTCGACGCTGCGTTACTGGGCGTCACGCGGGCTGGCCCCCAACGTGGCGTTTCGCACATCGTCGATGGAGGCGTTGCGCGGCCTGGTGGGCCATGGCTTTGGTGTGACCATCCTGTCCGACATGCTCTATCGTCCCTGGTCGCTGGAGGGCAGAAAGATCGAGGCGCGGCCCTTGGTGGATGCGATCCCGCCCATGGAGCTGGGTTTGATCTGGCTGCCGGACAGGTGCATGTCGGCGCCTGCTCAAGCGTTCCGCCAGTTCCTGATCACGGCGTGCGTGTCGTGAGGCCTTCCTGGCAGGCGTGCCTTGCGGCGGCCAATAGCCGTAGTTCATCAGGCTGTCGAACGTCGGTCATTTCCTTGATCGAGTTGCAGTGGTCATGACCATGGCGTGCTGATGATTTTAAGTGAACACAAAAAATAAAAGTGTTTATATTTTTACTGATGTACCAACCTGCTGACTGATTACAACAAGGAGAACGCCATGCTGATCGATGTACACGCCCACCTGCTGACCGAGGGCATGCTCAACCGTCATGAGTTCTGGGGGCCCTTCATGAAGGTGCAAGGGCTGACCGTCGGCCATTTTTCCCTCGGCACCAAGCAACCCATCAAGGCCGCCAGCGATGCTGAAGCCCAGGCCAATCTGCTGGCACGCATGACCCATACCAGCCGGCGCAAGCTGATGGCCGAACGCGGCGTCGACAAGCTGGTCGTATCTACACCGTCGCATTGCTTCATGTACTGGGCAGGGGATTTCGCCAACGAATACGCGCGCGTGTGCAACGATGAGATGTCGGCGTACTGCCGCGCCGACCCCGAGCATTTCGATTTCTGGTGCCATGCCAACCTGGCCGATCCGCACAATGCCGCCCGTGAAATCGAGCGTGCGGTCACTCAGCTGGGGGCCAGGGGCGTATGCGTGGGTGGCGCCAACTTCAATGGCCTGCAAGCACATGACGAGCTGCTGTTCCCAGTATGGGAAAAGCTGGTGCAGCTGGACGTGCCGATCATGGTGCATGGCTTCAACCAGTCCATCTACTGGGGCGAGAAGCACATCGAAGACAAATTCGAAACCACCTCCATCGTGGGCGACTGCGTCGATGAAACACTGTTTTTCTGGTATCTGATTTGCGGAGGGGCGCTGGATGTATTCCCCACCCTGAAAACCTACATTACCCACGCTGGCGGCATGGCGATTTTCCAGCTAGGTCGGCTCAGCGAGCTAAATCATGCGATGGCGCCGGATACCCGCAACCAGCGGCCACTGCTGGACTACCTGCGTAATTTCTACTTCGACCTGGATGTTCACGCACCGGGCTTGCGCCGCGGTGTCGCCGAAGTGGTGGGGGCCGACCGTCTGCTGTACGGCACCAACTTTGGCGGTGCCTATGACCACGGCGACCTGACTGCCGGGCTTGGGCTATCGCCTGAAGACCGTGAGCGCATTCGTAGTGGCAACGCCATCGAACTGCTCAAGTTGAAGGTGCCGGCTGGCGCCACCCGGCCTGTTACGCCCTGAGCACCTGGCCCGCTTCTGCCCGAAGGACGCAGGAGCGGGCCTCATCCCGAAAACTGGCGCGCAGTGCCAGCAGGGTCTGTATGCAGGGCACGCTTACAGGCCTTCGCCACCACCTGTTGTTGATCTAGGGCGTGGTGTTGACGGCATTTCGCGTGGCCACGGCTGCGGCAAAGTCGCGTTTGAGGGTCGGGAAATAGGCAATCTGGCCGCCCATGCCGCCGGCAATGTCGATCGACGCCGCGCTGATGAAGCTGGCGTACTCACTGGAAAGGAACAGCACCGTCCCCGCTACATCTTCCGGTTTGCCATAGCGGCCGATCGGAACCACCTTCATGACCATGGCATCGAACGCTTCACGGCTGACGCCTGGCCCCATTTCCCGGTAGTGGCGGTCCCACTGACCGGTGTCGATCCAGCCCATGTTCAGGCTATTGACCAGGATGTTGTCCTTGGCCAGTGACATGCCCAGCGACCGGGACAGCGCGACGCACGCTGCCCGGTTGATCACCGAAGGGATGCCGTCGGGTGTAGGCACCGTGCCGGCCAGGGCATTGATCTCGATGATCCGGCCCCAGCGCTGTTCACGCATGTGCGGTACCACGGCCTGGACGAAACGAAAATGCCCCATTTGCAACACATTCGCGTGTTCAAGAATGGCCTCCGGGGTAAGGGTTTCAAGGTTGCCACCACGTCCCTGACCGGCGTTATTGACCAAAATGTCTACGCCACCCCACGCCTGGACCACTTCACCCACGAAATGTTGAACACCCTGAGTGTCCGTGACATCCACGGCCCGAGCCAGCACCGCCTGGGCGTGTTCCTGTAGGTGCGTGGCCGCTTCGCGAACAGCTTCGACGTTGCGTGCGCAAATCGCCACGCGGGCGCCTTCCAGGGCGAAAGCACGGGCTATCGCAAGGCCGATGCCGCGTGAAGCACCAGTAACAATCACGCGTTTTCCGCTCAAATCGATATTCATGAAGGGCGAGCTCCTTGTGGTTTTTATTGGGTGAGCGCAGGCACTGAGCAGGTGCCTTCAGTGGCCTGTTTACCGGAAAAAGACCGCTGGAGCAAAACATAATTGAACAGTTAGCTTTTTTGTGTGCAGTATTGGGCGTGGATTTTTCCAGGCCATTGGGCACTACGGGCTGGCGGGGGGTAAAAAAAACACCCTTAAATTCTGTATGTAGAATTGAAATCTTTATATGGAATTATTTTTTCTTCTCGGTTAATTTGATTTCAGGCCATGGGCGCGCTTCACCGGCAAACCTGCCGGCAAGACCACCCTGGATGCTTGGTCAAGCGGCAAGGCAGTGGCGCCTCACACGGCTCACAGTTGTCTCTTGACCTCACACAAACGACTGAAAATAAAAATAAAAGGTGGCGTATGAAAGACATGATCCAGCATCGGCGGCAGGTGTTTGGCCGCAGCGCAGTAGCGCTGGCAGTGCTCGGTGGGATGAGTGGAGCCCACGCTGTTTCGTTTGACCTGAGCAACCCCGACTACCGCCTGCGTTGGGACAATACCGTGCGCTACAACCTGGGTGTGCGCATGGAGGACCAGGACAACCGGATCATGCGGACCCCGACCTACGACGAGTCCGACAGCAAATTCGACAAGGGCGATATTGTTACAAATCGGCTCGATGTGTTGAGCGAAGTAGACTTTTCCTACCTGAACGAATGGGGCGCACGCCTGAGTGCCGCCGGCTGGTATGACCATGCCTACCGCGACACCAGCGTGCACAGCCAGATTGGCGGCCAGACCAGCTACAACAACGGGCACTACAGCGATGAGGTCAAGCGTTATGTCAGGGGGCCGTCGGGTGAAATTCTCGATGCGTTCGTGTGGAAGAACTTTCAGTTGGGCAACACTCCGGTCAACGTCAAGATCGGTCGCCATACCAACTATTGGGGTGAGGGCCTGCTGTTCGGTGCCCACTCCGTTTCCTACTCCCAGGCGCCGAGCGACGGGGTAAAAGCCGCTACCAGCCCGGGTATCGAGACAAAAGAAGTGTTTCTGCCCATTGGCCAGGTATCGGCCAAGGCCCAGGTTACCGACCACCTGTCCATAGCCGGACAGTACTTCTACGAGTGGGACTACACCCGCATCCCTTACGGTGGTACCTACTTCGGCGGTGCGGACTTCCTGTTCGAAGGTCCGGACCAGATGCCGGTCGGCCCCGGAGCATTCAAGCGCGCCTCTTCCAAGTATGGTCGTGACAGCAATGCCAACTGGGGTGTGATGGCCAAATACAACGTGGAGGCGATCGAATCGACCTTTGGCTTCTACTATCGCCAGTTCGATGACTACCAGCCGTGGCTCGCGCCGCAGGTCAAGGCCAACCTGGGCGAATACCGCGTGGTCTACCCGCGCGGGGTCAAGCTGGCCGGCGTCAGCTTTGCACGAGTGTTCGACTCGGTGGCCGTCGGCACCGAGCTGTCGTACCGCAAGAACGGCGCCTTGAACGCCACCGGCGTCAGCGCCGTGGATGACGAAGGCCCACGAGGCGACACCATTCACTTCATCGCCAACGCCGTGTACGGCATGCCGCGCAACTTCATCGCCAACAACGCGACCCTGGTCGGAGAGTTCGCCTATAGCCACCTGGTCAAGGTCACCGAGCACGACGAGTTGTTCAAGTACAAGGGTAACAATGCCTGCACCGACGTCCGCACCCCTGGTGTGGCCGGCTCGGGCGATGTCTCCGACGGCTGCTCGACGCGTGACTACTACGCGGTGGCGGTCAACTACACACCGCAGTACCTGAGCATCTTCCCGTCCTGGGACATGGACGTGCCGCTGACCGTCAACTACGGCATCCATGGCAACGCAGCAACTGCCGGTGGCGGCAGTGAAGGTGCGATGTCCTGGTCGGCCGGCGTGAAGTTCACCTATCAACAACAGTACGAGTTCGGCCTGCGCTACGCCGATACCCGTGCCCAGCCCAAGAACCTTGCCAACGGCACTGTCGGTGGCAACGGCGGCGTTGGCAACACCGACCGTGGCTGGCTGGCATTCACATTCAAAACCTCCTTCTGAACAAATCCAATAAACCGGAGACCGCCTGAATGAAACGACAATTGGCCTTGTCCCTCGCACTGTTCGGCATCGCTACCTGCAGCCTGGCTGCGGTCAGCCCCGAAGAGGCCGCGCAGCTCGGTACCACCCTGACCCCCTTCGGCGCGATCAAGGCGGGCAACGCAGAGGGCACCATCCCTGCCTATGACGGCGGGCTGCGCACTGCACCGGCGGATTTCAAGCCCGATAGCGGGTTCTGGGCCGACCCGTTCCGCAACGAGAAACCCCTGTTCCGCATCACCTCGCAGAACATGGCCCAATATGCCGACAAGCTCAGCGAAGGACAGAAGGAGATCCTCAGGAAGTACCCGGAGTACTACTTCGATATCTACCCCAGCCATCGCACCACCGCCTATCCCAAGGAGGTGCTTGAGGCCACAGTGCGCAATGCCACCACCTGCAGCACCCAGAAGGATGGCCTGGCGGTCGATACGGCCTGCCGGGGCGGGCTGCCGTTCCCTATTCCAAAGACCGGCAACGAAGTGATCTGGAACCAGCAACTGCGTTACAAGATCGGCCCCGGCTACTCCACCACCAGCTCATCCAACAGCTGGGTGATGGACGCCAATGGCCAGCGCACCAAAGCCGCCGAGCAGGCTACCTTCGAAGAGCAGCCGTACTACCAGCCGACTCAGACCGACCGCGATCCGATGATGTATGCGCGGGTGTATTCGTTGAACAACTATCCGGCGCGCCGCTCGGGCGAGGTCACGGTGCTCAACGACTACCTCGACCCTGGCGCCAAGGCCCGCCGTGCCTTCAGTTACTCGCCCGGCCAGCGCCGCGTGAAGCTGGCCCCTGAGTTCTCTTTCGACACACCGGTGGCCAGCCAGGGCGGGGTGACGCTGTTCGACGAACTGCAGATGTTCTCGGGCAGCCAGGACCGCTTCGACTACAAGCTGGTGGGCCGCAAGGAGATGTTCATCCCCTACAACGCCTACAAGTTCTACTTCGAGTGCAAGCAGGACGAGCAGTTTCTCAAGCATCACGCCAACCCCGCCTGCGAGCGTTGGGAGCTGCATCGGGTATGGGTGGTGGAAGCCACGCTCAAACCGGGCAAACGCCACGTGTACAGCAAACGCACCTACTACCTGGATGAAGACACCTTCGGCATCGGTCTGTACGACGCCTGGGACCAGAGTGGTGCCCTGTACCGCGCGATCTTCCTCAGCGGCGTGCAGCTGTACGACAAGGACTTGCCGTACAACGTGAAGAACGTCGTGTACGACTTCAACAAAGGTATGTGGGCGTTGCTCAACGACGGGTTGAAGGGCGGCTACAGGTTCTCCGACACCCCGCGCACCGAACGGGACATGAACCCCGAGGCCATCGTTGCGCGGGAGACCCAGCGCTGAGGCTGACGTACTGGCGGTGACCGGTGCGCCCAGGAATACGGCGCACCGTTGAAGAGTTGTACCTGATGCCCGGCAGTGTGCTGCCGGGCAGTCGGGAGACCCTGGCGTGGTGAGGATAAAAACAATGATTAGCCAAGGCCTTGCAAGATCCAAACCCTGGTGCACGCGGGTGTTGAGCGTGATGCTGATTCCCCTGTGGCTGGTGATGACGGGGCCCGTTACGGCCGCCAACCTGGTCAGCGACCCGCTAGATGTGCCGGCGCAGGCCCTCGGTCAGCCGCTGGCGGCGCCGTTGATCAGCGTGGCGCGGGCTGGCAGCGTACTGGTCGGTGTCGGCCTGCATGGCCTGATCCAGCGCTCCAGCGACAATGGCAGCAGTTGGCAGCAAGTACCCAGCCCGGTGTCCAGCGATTTCGTTCAGGTGCGTTTCAGCGATGCACGCAATGGCTGGATCGTCGGTCACGATTCGGTGGTGCTGCACAGCCGTGACGGCGGAGCCACCTGGGCCGTGCAGATGGATGGGCGCAGCTTGCTGAGCCTGTTGGGCAGTGTCTATGGACAACGTGCCGAACAGGGTGACCCCGAGGCGGGCGACCTGGTGCAGGAGGTTAAGCGGGCTGCGGCCAGTTCCGCGACGCCCGACGTGCTGCCGGCGCCGTTGCTCGACGTGCTGTTCGATGCCAGCGGACGAGGTTTTGCCGTGGGTGCCTTCGGCATGCTGCTGCACAGCGAGGATGCCGGCAGCACCTGGCAACCCTGGCTGGAGCGTGCCGACAACCCCCGGCGCATGCACCTGTACGGGCTGGCCGAGCACAATGGCACGTTCTACATCAGCGGTGAACAGGGCGTGCTACTGCGACTTGAGCCCGGCCAGCAGCGCTTTGAAAAAATCGATACACCCTACAGCGGCACCTATTTCGGCGTCGCCGCCTTCGAGCATCTGCTGCTGGCTTACGGGCTGCGCGGCAACCTGTTCGCCAGCGTAGACGCCGGCCAGCACTGGCAACGCCTTGAAACCGGCGTCGATGCCAGCCTGGTTGGCATCGTCGAGCAGGGCCCGACGCTGGTGGTGGTGAGCCAGGGTGGGCAACTGCTCAGCGTGGACCGCCACAGCCTGAATGTCACCGCGTTGGCACAGGCGCGTGTGGGCGAGGTGTATGCCGCCAGCGCGACCGAGCAGGCCGGGCGTCTGGTGGTGGCGCGCTTTGTCGGCGCCAAGGTCATCGATATCGCCCGGGCTAACTGACGCCATCGGCACGATTCCTCAACGAGAAAGAAAACATGGTCGAGCAAAAATTCAACAGCGGGATGCCAGTGATTGCCCACCTGGAGGACTTCGACAAAAACTCCGGGGGCTGGTTTGAACGGGTGATCTTCCGTCACCGCATGTTGGTCATCGTTGCCTGCCTGCTCGCCACCGTGGTGCTGGGCTTCTTCGCCGCGCAACTGCAGGTGAACGCCAGCTTTGAGAAGATGATCCCCAGCTCCAGCCCCTACATCAAGAACTACCTGGCCTACAAGAGCCAGCTGCCGGGCCTGGGCAACAGCGTTCGCATCGTGGTCGAGAACAAGAGCGGCGACATCTACGACGCCGACTACCTGCAGGCCCTGCAGGAGGTCAACGACACGCTGTACCTGATTCCAGGCGTCGACCGCTCGTGGATGAAGTCGCTGTGGATGCCCATCGTACGCTGGAAGGAGGTCACCGAAGAGGGCATCGATGGCGGGGCGGTGATGCCCTCGGACTACGACGGCAGCGAACAGTCTATCCAGGCTCTGCGGCGCAACATCATGCGCTCCGGCATCATCGGCAACCTGGTGGCCAACGACAGTCGGTCGAGCATGATCGTGGCACCGCTGCTCGACACCCACCCTCAAACCGGAAAACCGCTGGATTACGGCGATTTCTCCAAACAGCTTGAAGACAAGATCCGTTCGCTCGAGAGCGACAAGGTGGGTATCCACATCGTCGGCTTCAGCAAGCTGGTGGGTGACCTGATCGACGGCCTGTATTCGGTGATGCTGTTCTTTGGCGCCTCGGTGCTGATCGCCGGCCTGTTCGTGTATTTCTATACCCGTTGCCTGCGCAGCACGCTGCTGCTGGTGGGCGTGGCAGTGGCCGGGGTGGTCTGGCTGCTGGGGCTGATGCAACTACTGGGCTACGACCTGGACCCTTACTCGATCCTGGTGCCGTTCCTGATCTTTGCCATCGGTATCTCCCATGGCACGCAGAAGATGAACGGCATTCTTCAGGACATCGGCCGCGGCACTCACAAGTACGTGGCGGCGCGCTACACCTTCCGTCGGCTGTTCCTGACCGGGCTCACGGCGCTGCTGACCAATATCGTCGGCTTCGCCGTGCTGGTCATCATCGATATCCCGGTGATTCGCGACCTGGCCCTGACCACCAGCATCGGCGTGGCAGTGTTGATCTTCACCAAGTTGCTGCTGATTCCAGTGGCGCTGTCCTACCTGGGCGTGAGCGCCAAGGCGGCGCGCATCGCGATTGCCAAGGACCAGGCCGGCGAAGCCGGGCGCGGCTTTCTTGGCCGGGTATGGCACGGTCTGGACCGTTTCACCGAGCGCCCGCTGGCCACCGCGATCATCGCGTTTTCACTGCTGGTGACGGTACTGGGCAGCGCAGTGATGATGCACCTGAAGGTGGGCGACCTGGATCCAGGGGCACCCGAGTTGCGCCCGGACTCACGCTACAACCGCGACAATGCTTTCATCACCCGCCACTACGGCCTGTCCAGCGACCAGTTCGTGGTCATCATGAAAACCGACGAGGACGGCTGCCGGCTGTACACGGCCCTGCAAAGCATGGATAAGCTGGCCTGGCGCCTGAACCAGACCCCCGGTGTGCAAACCACCCAGTCGCTGGCGCAAAGCGTGCGCATGATCAGCTCAGGGATGGCCGAGGGCAGCCCCAAGTGGCTGAGCATCAGCCGTGACCAGGCCATCACCAACGCGGCGGTGGACGCGGCCATGATCTCGGCTCCCGGCATCACCAACCAGCAGTGCTCGGTAACGCCGATGATCGCCTACCTTGCCGATCACAAGGCCGACACCCTGAGCCGGGTGCTGAAGGTTTCCGAGGCATTCGCCACCGAGAACAACACCGCCGACGGTGCAGAAAACCCGGTGCAGTTCCTGCTGGCCGCAGGCAACGCCGGCATCGAGGCTGCGACCAACATCGAGGTGGAAAAGGGCATCATCACCATGTACCTGGCGGTGTACGGCGCCACTGCGCTGCTGTGCCTGCTGACCTTCCGCAGCTGGCGTGCGACGGTGGTGGCGCTGATCCCGCTACTGATGACCACGATCATCTGCAAGGCGCTGATGGTGTGGCTGGGCATCGGCCTGAAGGTGGCAACGCTGCCGGTCATTGCAGTGGGTGTCGGGGTCGGCGTGGACTACGCCCTGTACCTGCTCAGTGTGCAACTGGCGGTACAGGCACGCGGCGCCAGCTTGGCGGCAGCCTACCGTCGTTCGCTGGACTTCACCGGCCGTGTGGTCGCGCTGGTCGGCTTGACCATGGCCGCCGGAGTGATCACCTGGGCCTGGTCGCCGATCAAGTTCCAGGCCGACATGGGCATCCTGCTGACCTTCATGTTCCTGTGGAACATGCTCGGCGCGCTCGTGCTGATCCCGGCCCTGTCGTATTACCTGCTCAACCCCACACGCAACGCCAAGGCAGGGGCCACCCTGGACCTTGACGAGTCGCGCGTGGAGCAGCGCCCCGACAAGCCTGCCAACGCCGCCAGGCGCCATGCGTTGCCCGAGCCCGCCGTGCGTGGCGTGCCCGCTGACTGAAAAGGCCGGGTACAGGCCTAGCCAACTCTTTCGAGGAGAGACAGATGTTTGAATTACTGATGAGCGCCGACATGATGGTTCCGGACCCGGACGCCATGACCGAAATGCTGGTCGACAAGCTCGGTATCTACAAGCACGAGCGCTGGCGCCAGGCGTTCGACAATCACCCCTACATTGCGCACTTTCTGCGCGTACACAAGTCTCTGGCGGTGTCGCCCACGCGTATCGAGCCGCAGTGGCACCTGGACCGCCCTAATCCGGGCGACCCGTTGTTCCATGACTTTCTGGAGAGCCTGAAGGATTATCAGGGTCACCATCGCCCAATGCTTACCCACTCCATCGTGCTGGCCCTGCATGGCGACAAGTTCGATGCGCTGGTGGACAAGCTGATGCGCCGTCGCCTGCCGTTTCGAATGGCGCAGCGTACCCCGGAAATGCCGTTCGATCGGCTCTGGCTCGGTGCGACGCCCGAAAAGCCCTTTTACCAGCCATCGGTGGACGGCGGCCTGTGCATCGAGATCATGCCAACCGAGCCGTTGCAGATGCCGGCAGAAACCTACCAGTTGCCGCCGGTCAAGCCGCGCGACCTCAAGCCCGGCGACATGGTACGCGTGACTGCCCGCGGTTTCCTGGTGCGCGACCTGGATGAAACGCTGCGCAAGGTGTCCAGCAACCTGGACTGGGAGCCGAGCGGGCCGGTGGAACACATCGCCGGTGAAGGCTACCGCCGCGCACGCATGGGTTTCAGCGTAGCCAACAGTGCCACTCTCGATGTGCTGGAGGCCACCTACTGGAACACCGATGCCGGGCATTACCTCAACAACTGGGGCCCGGGACCTTACTACATCCGCATTGGCGTGAATGATCTGGCTGCCAAGGCCGAAGACCTGCGTGCCCGTGGCACGCGCTTCGAGTGGATCGAGTCGTCGCAGGCGGTGGACGGCCGGGCGCTGATCAAAGTCGACCCGCGGGAGCTCGACGGCCAGGTGTTCGAGTTCGAGGAGTGCCCTGCATGAGCACAACGCTGAGCGATCAGGTGATCAACGAGGCGGTACGCGTATCGTGTGATGCGCGGGTCGGCTGGGTAGTGCTGACCCGACCCAACCAGATCAACGCGATTAATGACGAGGTTCGCCTGGGGGTGCCGCAGGCATTGGCCCTGCTGCAGCAAGATCCCGAGGTACGTGTGATCGTGATTCGTGGCGAAGGCGAGCGCGGCTTCTGCGCCGGCGCCGATATCAAGGAACGCCGTGGTCCCGAGTCCAGCCTGCAGGTACGCCAGCGCATGGAGAAGGTGCGCTGGATCGAAGCCCTGGACGGGATTGCCAAGCCGGTGATCGCGGCCATCCACGGCTACTGCATGGGCGGCGGGCTAGAGTTGGCGCTGGCCTGCGACATTCGTTTTGCGGCGCCCGATGCGGTATTTGCGTTGCCGGAAACCGGCCTGGGGCTGATCCCCGGCGGTGGCGGCACGCAACGCCTGTCACGCGTGGTCACGCCGGGTCAGGCGCTGGATATGCTGCTCTCCGGCGATCGCATGAATGCGGAGCAGGCGCAGCGCATCGGCCTGGTAAGCCGGCTGGCCAGTGACAATCACAGCCTGCTGGAGGAGGTTACGGCCTTTGCCCGACGTATCGCCGCCAAGCCGCCCACCGCATCGGCCTTCGTCAAGCAGGCGGCGCGTGCCGCGCTGGAGCTTGACCTCAAGAGCGGCCTGAACCTGGAGCTCGACCTGTTCGCCCTGCTAGCGCCAACCCACGACGCACGCGAGGCCGCACAGGCCTTCAGCGAACGACGTGAGCCGCGTTTCACCGGCGAGTGACGGCCCCACTGACATCCACAAGGAAATCCACATGAGTACAGGCAAGCTGGCAGGGCGGGTCGCCATCATCACCGGCGCCGGAGGCGGGTTGGGGGCAGAATGCGCCCGCGTGCTCGCCTCCCATGGCGCGAGCATCGCCGTGGTCGACATCAACCTGGACGGGGCCACGGCGGTTGCCCAATCGTTGCTCGACGAAGGGCACCAGGCGTTGGCGATTCGCACCGACGTGTCGTCGGAGGCCGAGGTCCAGGCGATGGTTGCCCAGGTCAGGCAGCGGTTTGGTCGTATCGACGTACTGCACAACAATGCGGCAATCCTCAATGCCGAGCAGCGCCAGGCAGACCGCGATTTTGTCAATCTCGACATGGCGGCCTGGGACCGCGCCATCGCCGTTAACCTGCGCGGCGCGGTGTTGTGCACCAAGCACGTGATCCCGGCCATGCTGGAACTGGGCAAGGGCTCGATCATTTTCGCGACCTCCGGCCTTGGGATGCAGGGCGACATGTCCCTGACCGGCTATGCCACCTCCAAGGCCGGCCTGATGATGCTGCCGCGCATGGTGGCTTCGCAGTACGGCAAGCAGGGTATACGCGGCAATGCCGTGCAGATCGGCCTGGCGCCCTCCGAGCACGCCATGCCGCCGGCGTTGCTCGACATCCTGCGTGACAACCACTGCACCCCTGAGCTGGGCACCCCGCGCCAGATCGCCGATGTGGTGGCGTTTCTGGCCAGTGACGAGTCGTCTTTCGTCACGGGCAGCACGCTGGTAGCAGATGGCGGGTTCAGCAGCCATACCCCTTCACTGGTGGCAATGCGGTCGCTGTTCGCGCAGATGGGCCGTACCGGCATGTGAACCCGGCAGCGACGCGTGCCGCGTCGCCCCGGCAGATCCTCGACATGGAAGCATGTGATGAACCCGAAGCAATCCGAAGTAAACCCTGATTTCGATGTGATCGTGGTCGGCGGCGGTACCAATGGGCTGTCTGCCGGTTGCTACCTGGGCATGGAGGGCAGGAAGGTGCTGGTGCTCGAAGCTCTGGACAAGGTCGGCGGCATGGCCTCCTCGGGCTACCTGATACCCGAAGCGCCGCAGCACCTGGTGCACCCCTGTGCGCTGGACATGATGTCGATGCGCGTGCACGCCCACGTGCCAGCGGAGCTTGGCCTGGAACAACACGGCTTCAAGTCGGTGGAGCTGGCGCCGGGGTATGTGTATCTGCACCCGGACGGCCAATCGCTGATCTTCTGGCGTGACCGCGAGCGCACCGCTGCCGAGATCCGCCGCTTCAGCACCCGCGACGCCGACGCGTTTCTTGAATTCATGAAGGTCATCGACCTGTTCCTGGAGATCGCGCTGCCGATGATGCGGGTCGATCCGGCCAAGGCCAACCTGGGGGTCAAGCTGAGGATGGTCGCCACAGCAATCAGGCATAAGGCCCTGAAGCCCGAACTGATGGCGCTGATGACTGGGTCGGCTCTGCAGGCGGCGCGCGAACGATTCGAGCATCCAGTCACCCGCTCGGCGATGTGCGCGCTTACCGGGCTTGCGGGCGACATCACTGCCGACGGCGGTGGTATCTACTACGCCCTGCTGGGGTTCCTGCACCGTTTCGGGGTGGGGCGGGTGATGGGCGGCATGCAGCAGTTGAGCAATGCCATGCAGGCTCGCCTGGAGGCGTTGGGCGGCCAGGTGCTGGTGTCGGCCAGCGTCAGTGAAATCGTGGCCAGTGACGGCGTGGTCAAAGGGGTGAAATTGGCCGATGGCCGCACCTTCTCTGCCCGCGCCGTGATTGCCGGCTGCCACCCCCGGCCGGCGTTGGAGATGGTCACTGCCGGTCAGCTTCCCAAACACCTGCTGACCCGCATCGCCATGGCCCCGGCCAACGCCAAGGGCTCGGGCCCGTTGAAGGTGGATGTGGCCCTGCGCGGGCAGATTTCGCTGCCACGCTTCGAGTCGATGCGCGGCGATGGTGTCGACTTGCGCAATACCTGTCTGCTGATCGGCACCGAAGAGGCCGTGCTGGAGAACTTTGCCGCCTGTGCGCGGGGCGAAGTGCCGACCTTGCCCTACATCACCATGGCCGTACCCAGCGCTGCCGACCCGTCACAGGCGCCTGCGGGCCAGGACGTGCTGTACATCTACCCACCGGTGATGCCAGTCAACCCGAATGAAGGGTGGGATGCCCTGCGTGAGCGAGTGGCTGATCAGGTGATCGAGCAGTTGTACGCCTATGTCGACGGTATCGAGGGGCAAATCATCGGCCGACGCATCGAGGCTGCCCCGGACTTCACCGCGCGCCTGAATACCGTGAACGGTTGCGTGGTGCATATCGATACCACTTCAATGCGCTCCAGCACCATGCGGCCGGCGCACGGCCTGGGTGGCGATACGCTGCCTGTGGCGGGATTGTACTTGGGCAGTGCGGGTATCCATCCTGGGGGCGGGGTCAATGGCATGGCAGGCCGGCTGGCGGCGAGGCGGGTCAGCCGCTACCTGAGCAAGTCGCGGCGCTGAAACGCGCCCCGTCTACAGGGGCCGCAGCTAGACGAACCGGCAGCCGTCAGACGCTGCCGGTTTTCTTTTCTGCGTTCAGAGACAGGCTCGCAATGACGAAGTCGGCCGAGTATTGGCGCCAGGTGATCATGCCTTCGGCGGAGTCGGTATCCAGGCCGGCGAGGGTCGACATCGAATAACGGTTGGTGAACCAACCCGTGGTCACCAGCGAGGCACAGGCCAGTAGCAGGCGTGGGTTGATGTCGGCGCGAAAATCCCCGCTGGCGGCGCCCCTGCGCAGGATGGCGTCGAGCTTGGCAATTAACGCTGGCGCCATTTCCTGGAAATGGTTACGAGGTGTTTCGTGGGCATCGTGATAGCGGATGCCCTCCAGTGCCAGGCTGCCCAGGAAGGGGTCAAGCCGGTACTGGTCGAAAAAGTGATTAAGCACGCTGCGCAGCGCCACAGGCGGCGGCAGGTGCTCTACTTCGAGGTTTACCAGCTCGGACATGATGTGGCTCGACGACTCGTCCAGCACCGCCACGAACAGGCCCTCCTTGGAACCGTAATAGTGGTACACCAGCTGTTTGGTGACGCCGGCCTCCCGAGCGATTTCTTCCACCCGTGCCCCGGCCAGGCCCTTCCTGGCGAACTCTACGCGCGCAGCGGCGAGCAGGCGTTTCATCGTGCTGCGTTTGCCCTGTTCGACGCCGTCTGCTGCTTTGACTACCACCCTGGACTCCTCATGCCGGTGTTGGCCCTTGTTGTTCACACCTTGAAGCATTTAACCGGCTGCCTTCGTTTGACCCCGAGTCAAACGAATCGGCTATCGGTAAACAGGCAAGCGCATACCATAGGTTGGCAGGCGACACATCCTACGTAAAGCGCGGAAATATCGGCGCGCAGGCAAGAATAACAACAATACGGGAGATCCTGATGAGCAACGAAAGTGCAGCCCTGGACCTGGCAACGGCGTACAACGCCGTGTCGCAAATGTACCGCGGTACCGATCTGGACATTCACGCGGTGTGCCGCGAGCAACGGTTGAAATCCCCCATCTACGAAGGCGATTTCATCACCCAGTTCGGCGTGCCGACCAATGCGGGCACTCAGCAGGGTACGCGCCCGACCTTCGCGTTGTTCAAGTACCAGGACGTGATGAGCGTGCTGCGCGACGGCGCCACCTACACCAGCGGTTTCATCGCTGAGGGCCTTGGGGCGTTTTTCGATGGACTGATCATCCTGGCTATGGACGGTGACGAGCACCGCAAGGTGCGCGCCTTGTTGCAACCGGCCTTCATGCCCGAAACGGTCAACAAGTGGCGTCCGCAGATCGATCAGGTGATCCGCGAGGAGTATCTGCAACCGCTATTGCCGGCGAAAAAAGCCGACCTGATGAAGTTCGGCCTGGAACTGCCGATCCGCGTCATGTACGCACTGATGGGGTTCCCCTCCGACGACCCGTCCAAGTACAAGCAGTACGCAGCCTGGGCGCTGGCCATCGTGGGGGGCAACCAGATCGACCCGAGCAAGATGGTCGAGGCGCGCCGCCAGGCCGGGATCGCGGTCAAGGGGTTGTACGACGCGCTGGCTGCGGTAGTGGTGCAACGACGCCAGGCGGGCAGTCAGGGCGACGACGTGGTGGGCCGTCTGCTGCGCGCCGAGTACGAAGGGCGCACGCTGAACGACCATGAGGTCATCACCTTTACCCGCTCGCTGCTGCCGGCTGCTGGCGAAACCACCACACGCATGTTCGGTTCGGTCATGGCCCTGCTACTGACCACACCGGGCCTGTTGGAGCGGGTCAAGGCCGACCGCAGCTTGATTGCCAAGCTGATGGATGAAACCACACGCTTCGAGCCGGTGGCCACTTTCAAGGTGCGCGAGACGGCCAAAGACGTCGAACTCCATGGAGTAAAAATTCCCAAGGGTTCGTTCGTGCAGTGCATGGTGGTGTCGGCCAACCGTGACGAAGATGCCTTCGAACACCCCGACGTGTTCGACATCGATCGCAAGCCCAAGCCGTCCTTCGGCTTCGGCTTCGGCCCGCACATGTGCATTGGCCAGTTTGTCGCCAAGGTCGAGATCAGTTGCGCGGTCAACGCGATCCTCGACTTGTTCCCCAACCTGCGCCTGGACCCCAGTCAACCGCTGCCGGTGATCAGCGGTGCGCAATTGCGCGGCGTGTCCAGTCTGCCGGTGATCTGGGACTGAGCCAGCCCCGGATTCCCCCTTCGGTTCTACCGCCTTACAAAAACAACAGAGGGCACTATGAGAACGTTCAAGACCATTCCAGAGCGTGGCGATTTCGGCTTCCAGCAACTGGTGGGCCCGCACAAGGTCAGCGGCGCGTCGCTGTCGGCTTCGCGCGGTTTTTTCGGCCTGCACCTGAGCAAGAGCTCGCCGTTCGGTTCGGTGCGCGATGAGCAGGGCAACATCTACTCCTTTGTTCGCTCGCTGATGGCCCCCAACGGCACGCCGAACCCGACCAAGTTCTTCTACCTGAACAACCATGTCGACAAGGTCAACCTGCGCATGGACCACGACAAGATGGCCAAGCAGGCGCTGACGCCCATGCCTGTGCACAGCCTCGACGGCGACACCGCGCGCTGGGCCAGCCAGCCGGATGAACCGGGCAATGCCTGGGAAATCACCGCCAGCAGCGAGCGTATTACCTGGAAGGAGGAGGGCTTGTTCGCGATCGAAGGCCGTTTGCTCGGGCCTGGTTTGCAGTGGTACTTGCCGGGGGTGGAGTGGGGCACCTTCTATGTCTCTCAGCTGTGGGACGTGGCGGGGGTGTGCGAGGGCCGGCCGGTCAAGGGAGCGCTGGCGCTGGACCAGTTCTACATGGCCGAGGGTGGTGCTATCCACTTCAAGAAGGACCTGGTGGTGAACAACAACAAGCACGTGATCTGGTGGTCGTTCGTCACCGTATACAAGGACGGCACCTGGGACACCGGCTCGTTCATGGTGGGCCATGACCACCTCGGCTATGCCTTTTTCAACAATGAAAAAGGCGAAGTGCGGGTGACTACCGACATCGAGGGCCAGACCGAGCACAAGGACGGTAGCTACTTCCTGAAGTCGGCGCGGATCGTGCTGGAAGGTAAGGAGGAGTGGGAGTTCCTGCCGGACGAGCGGGGCGAGATGATCGATTTTGTCGGCGGCTTCCCGATCACTGCCCAGCAGGAAGGGCGCTGGCGTCGGGTGGGCGATACCCGTGAGCCGTCGCACTGGCTGGGCTGGGGCGAATCTGACCGGCGCAACGGTTCGGCGCGTAATGTGCCTGGCAAGGATCTATAACGCTGCATTGTGCGCCTGCCTCGGTGGGCAGGCGTATGCATAAAGCAAACCCTCAACCAATAACAACAACGGGGAACCGCGATGAAGTTTCGCGACAAAGTGGTACTGGTAACCGGTGCGGGTCGTGGCATGGGGCGGGCGATTGCACTGGCCTACGCGCGCGAAGGGGCGCGGGTTGTGGTGTCGGCACGTACCGCGCGCTACGGTGAAGACACCGTCGAGCAGATCCGTGCGCTGGGCGCCCAGGCATGTCTGGTGGGCGGCGACATCGCCGACCGCGAGGCCATCAGGTCTATGGTCGAGGGCGGCGTGGCGCGGTTCGGCGGCCTGGATATCGTGGTGCACTGCGCCGCCGACACCCGCCACGGGTTGATCGCCGAGATGCCGGACGATGCGTTCGACCACATCGTGCGCAGCAATATCCAGTCGCTGTTCTGGCTGGCCAAGGACAGCGCGCCATACCTGTCCAAGGCCCCCGACAAGGGCCGGTTGATCTTTATCTCCTCCGGTGAAGCCAACCGCAAGTACACCCCGCGGCTGATCGCCTATGGTTCCAGCAAAGCTTTCATGAATGCCTTCGCCCGTGGGCTGGCGGTGGAATTCGGCGCCATGAACATTCTGGTTAACGTGGTCGAGCCCGGCCTTATTGGCACTGATCACATGCTCGAAACCCTGGGCGAGGAGCTGCCCCACAAGCTGGCGGCGCAGTTTCCGGTCGGGCGTCTGGGCGAGACTGCCGACATAGCCAATGCGGTGCTTTTCCTTACCTCCAACGAGGCGTCGTACATCACCGGCACCTCGTTGCTGGTGGACGGTGGCGCCACCATGGTGGCCTTGCCCAAGGTCGAAAAAATCCTCAAGGGCCAGTAACGCGACGCGCCTGCTACGGGAGTGAAAGTGCATGACGACAGACACACGTGAACGCCAGCGCGCTGGCAATGACTTTTCCGAATTCAGACGCGGGTGGCGTGTGGTACTGCTGGGGCTGCTCGGTATCTGTACCAGCATCACAGCCGCCTTGCTGTACGCGTTCGGTACCCTGGTGATTCCGCTGGAACAGGCCTTCGGCTGGAGCCGTGGCGACTTGCAGGCCTCGATTTCCTTCCTGTTCGCCGGGGTGGCCATCTCCACCCAGATGGTCGGCTGGCTGTATCGGCGCTACGGCCTACGTCGGGTCGCCCTCGTCTCGATCGTGCTGCAGATCCTCGGCTACTTCGCCATCACCCAGATCCAGGGTTCCATCGCCTGGCTGTACCTGGCGTTCTTCAGCATGCCGATCGTGTGTGCCGGCACCATCGCCATCACCTGGACGCAGCTGGTCAACCTGTGGTTCGAGCGTAACCGGGGGCTGGCCCTGGCGGTGATCCTGTGCGGCACCGGTCTGATGGCGATGATCCTGCCGCCGTTGTTGTCCCGGCTGATAGGTGCCTATGGTTGGCAGGCAGGTTTCATTGCCCTGGGGGCGATGCCGCTGCTGTTCACGCTGCCGCTGGCGTTGCTGTGGTTGCGCATGCCGACAGAGGGCGCCGCAGCGGACCAGTCGATGGCGCCGTTGGCATTGTCGGGCATGAGCTTCAGGCAGGCGCTTCGCTCCGGTAGGTACTGGGGCTTCAATGCCGCCTTGATCCTGTCGGTGTCGCTGACCGTGGGCATGGTCACCAACCTGGTGCCGATGCTGCAAAGCAAGGGCCTGAGCGCGCAGCAGGCCAGCCAGGTGTTCAGCACGTTCGGCGTTTCGATCATTGGTGGGCGACTGCTGGTGGGGTACCTGCTGGACCGCTATTCGCCCTCGCTGGTGGCAGCGGTAAGCCTGGCGTTGCCGGCGCTAGGGTGCGCGATCTTCTTTTTTGGCGGCCCGCAGCACGTACCGCTACTGGTGCTGGCGACCTTGTGCATTGGTGCCAGTGCCGGCGCTGAATTCGACCTGGCGGCGTTTCTGATGGCGCGCTACTTCGGCCTGAAGGACTACGCACGCATCTTTGGCCTGCACCTGTGCCTGATCACCATCGTGTCCGGGCTGGTGCCGATGCTGTTCGGCTACCTGTTCGACCTATACGGCAGCTATCGGGCTGTACTGGTGAGCTGCTTCATCTGCGCCATCATCGGCCCGACCATTCTGCTGTGGCTGAGAATGGAACCGGCATTTCAAGCGCTGCAGCGTCAGCTCAACCAACAAACTGCCTAGGGGGGCTCCTTACATGACAATGGACAAACACGTGATCGAGGCATTTCTGCACGGCCAGGTCGACTGCTGGAACCGCGGCGACAAGGAAGGCTTTTTTGCCCACTACCGCAGCGTGTCACCCAATGGCTTGAGTATCGAGTATGTCGGCCGGCCCCAGCAGGATGCCTGGCAGGTGCTGGAAGGCATGTGGGCACAACAACAGCCCAGGGTCCGGGTGCAGGTGCGCCAATGCATCATCAACGGCAACGAAGCCGCGTGCCACCACCTGAACGCCTTTCGCGATCAGGAGGGTGGCATCGAGACGATCGAGCTGTACCGGTTCGACGCGGGGCGGTTGTCGGTGCGCTACTTCATCAACCCGTAGCGCCATCGGTTGAGCAGGAGAGCTCGCGCCAGGCGTCTATCTGCGCGAGCATTGCGGTGAGCTTGGCGCTGACCTGGCCGTAAGCGTCGGAACCTGCCAGGTAGCGCAGCGGTGGCTGGCCGGTATTGGCCAGGCGCACCAGGGCCTCGCCCAGCTTCGCCGGGTTACCGGCCTGTTGATGGTTGCCGGCAGCCGACGCAGCCTTGACCTTGGTCGTGAACCCGGCGTAGTCCTGCAGCCCGCGTTCACCGAACACCGCGGAGCTTGCATCGAGAAAGTCGGTGCGAAACATCCCGGGCTCCACCAGCGTGACCTTGATGCCGAACTGGGCTACCTCCTGGGCCAGGGATTCGGAGAACCCCTCCACCGCGAATTTGGAGGCGCAGTACAGTGCGGCGCCTCCCATGCCTGATACGCCGGCCATGGACGACACATTGAACAGGTGGCCGCTACGCTGTGCGCGCATCACCGGCAGCACGGCGCGGCACACGTTGAACACACCGAACACGTTGGTGGCGAATTGCTTGTCGGCATCGCTCGGCAGGTTGTCCTCGAAGGTACCCAGTTGGCCATACCCGGCATTGTTGACCAGCACGTCGATTCGACCGAAGCGGGCCACTGCCTGCTCCACGGCAGCTAGTGCCTGCGCTTGGTCGCTGACTTCAAGGGGCACTGCCAGCACTCGCTCGCCGTACTCGGCAAACATGCCTTGCAGGTGAGTCAGGCGCCGGCCAGTGACTACCACGCAGTCACCGTCTGCCAGTGCCGCCCTGGCAATGGCGGCGCCCAGTCCGCGGCCCGCACCAGTAACAAACCAGACCTTGTTCATTGCATCGCTCCATCAGGTTGCGCAAACGCCGCGCTGGCTCCAGGGCCCGGCACGGCGGGTGGGAGACAGGGCATCAGTCGCGGTTGGCCGCTTCCCAGGCCTTGAGGTCGAAGCCTTCGGCTGCCGCCTGGGCCGGTGTCAGGCGTGGGGTGCGGGCGAGGATCTTGCGCGCGGCCATGTGGTCGCCCAGACGGTTGCACGATTCCACTGCCACCAGGCGCTCGTTGCGAAAGCACAGCACCGAGAGCTGCCGTTCCTGGACAGAACCGAGCACGACCGTGCTGTCGTGGCCATTGGACAGCCCGGCAATCTGCAGCTTCAGGTCGCCCTGATCGGTCCAGAACCAGGGTAGGGCAGCGTAGGGCGCGGGCTTGCCCATCAGGCGTGCTGCCACTGTACGCGCCTGGTCGATGGCGTTTTGTACCGATTCGAGGCGAATGTGCTGTTCCTGGTTCTGAATACACGGAAAGCTGGCCACGTCGCCCAAGGCGGAAATCTGCGGGTCAGAGGTGAGCAGGTGGGCGTCCACCTTGATGCCGTTCTCGATGTCCAGCCCGGCCTCGGTGGCCAGTTGCGTATTGGGGATGACGCCGATGCCGAACACCACCAGGTCAGCCGGCAGTGTGCGGCCATCGACAGTCTGCACACCGCACACCTTGCCATTGTCGTCAAGAATGCGGCCAAGGCCTTGGCGGAAATCGAAGTGCACGCCCCACTGTTCGTGCGCCTGGCGAAACAGCTCGGACATTTCCCGCGACACCGCACGCGCCATAGGGCGCTCGCCCAGTTCCAGCACATGCACCCGGGCGCCCTGGGCGGCGGCTACCGCGGCAAACTCCAGGCCGATAAAGCCAGCGCCGACCACCACCACGTTGCGCGCCTGCCTGGCCAGCGGCGCCAGGGCGTCGGCATCGGCCTTGGTCTTGATGCCGAACACCTGAGCCAGATCCGCGCCAGGCACTGGCAGCGGGCGGTTGTGCGCGCCGGTCGCCAGTATCAGGTGGTCATAGCTCAAGGCAGTGCCGGAAGCCAGCACCACGCGGCGGTTGAGCCGGTCGATGGCGGTGGCCGGGTCGTGCAGCAGCTCGATGTGGTGGGTGGCGTAGAACTCGGCCGGGCGGAACAGCAGGTTGTTTTCCTGGATCTTGCCGAGCAGGTAGGCCTTGGACAGTGGTGGGCGCTGGTAGGGCAGGCCGGGTTCATTGCCGATCAGGGTAATGTGGCCTTCGTAGCCTTCCTGGCGCAGTGACGCAGCCACCTGGAATCCGGCTTGGCCGGCACCGACGATAATGACTGAGGCGAGGGTCATGAATACTCCTTCAACGTATTCAGAAGGGCGAAGAAGGCAGGTGCAGCACCATACCGTCCATGTCTTCGCTGATGATCAGTTGGCAGCTCAGGCGGCTGTTGTCACGTCGCTCGAAGGCATATTCGAGCATGTCGGTTTCCATGCTCTCGGGGGCCTGCACCTTGTGCAGCCAGGCTTCGTCGACGTAGGTGTGGCACGTGGCGCAGCTGCAGGCGCCGCCGCAGTCGGCGGGCAGGCCAGGCACGCTGGCGAACGTGGCGGCCTGCATGACCGACTGGCCGACTTCGCCGTTGACCTGGTGGTGGGTGCCGTTGTGCTCGATAAAGGTCAGTGTGGGCATGTTCTGCTCCGTTTGTTGTGGTCTCAGGAGTGGCTGGGCAAGGGCTGCGTGCCGAAGTGCGGCACTCGTCCTAGGGTCAGTAGCAACAGCGGGCCGACCACGCAGCAGGCGGCGCTGTACACCAGCATGGCGGTGTACGAGCCGGTGCGTGCGAGCAGCACGGCGAACAGTAGCGGCGCCAGGGCAGAGGCCACGGTATTGAGGCCCTGGTGTACACCGAACAGCCTGCCGTATTCACGCAGGCCGAAGTAGCGCGCAATCAGGAACGCGGCGATGTCGAACTCTGCCCCGGCACCGAACCCGACCAGCACGGCCGCCAGCATCAGCGGCATGAACTCGGTGGTGCCGCTCAGGTACACCAGACAGCCGACGGCGGGCAGCAGCAGGCTGCATGCCGAGACCACCGGCGGCCACAGGCGATCGAGCAGATAGCCGATGACCATGCGCCCCAGGATCAGCGAAACACCGAAGCCGCTGAAGATGGTGGCCGCATCCGCGGCCGATAGCCCCTTGGCCTGCAGCATCGGCACTGTGCTGGTGACCATGCCGACAATCGACGAGATCACCAGGCTCAGCGCCAGATTGCAGGTCCAGAATTTCAGCGAGCCCATGCCTTCGCGAAAGCTCATGCCCGGCAGCTGCGCCAGGGCGTCCTGCCGGGTGGTATCGGCCGCCCTGGGCAGCTTGAACCACAGCAGAATCAACGGCAGCAGCACCAGCAGGTTGAGCAGCGCAAGGATCACGAAGGCCGCACGCCAGTCCCACTGCTCTATGCCCCAGGCCATCAGCCGGGGCACGGTGGCGGCGGTGACGCCGGTACCCGACAGGCCCACGGCCAGCGCCAGGCCGCGGTTGCGGTCGTACCACAGGCTGATCAATTGGGTCCAGGTCACGGCCAGCGCGCCCATGCCCACGATCGGCAGCAGCGCAAAGGCCAGGTACATCGACCAGATCGACGAGGTGACCTGCGTTGTGGCCAGGTAGCCGACCGACAGCAACAACAGCGACACCACGGTGACGCGTTTCATGCCGAAGCGCAGGTTGAACCAGCCCACCAGTTGCAGCGACACCACGGCGCCGCCAAACAGAAAGGTGATGCACGCCTGTAATTCGCTCCTGCCCCAGCCAAAGGCATCGCCCAGCGGCACCACCAATGTACCGAAGCCGTACAGCAGCGCGGCGTTGATGCTGATGGCCACGCCGGCAACCGACAGCAGCAGGATTCTCCAGCTCTGGCGGAACTCACGCAGGTCGATGGCGGCCTGGTTGTTCGAAGGCTTCATGTGTTGGCTTCCTTATTGGTCTTGTTGAGCCAGGCACTGCATTTTTTATGAAAAGCGTGATTTCCGGTTTGTCCAGCACAGCCGTATGACTCACAGACAAACGAATGTGCTGCGCCGCGCGCTCGGTTGAATCACCCTCGGTCACGCCGTGTTCAACATCGCGCTCAGCCCTGAGTGTTTGCCAGGGCGCCACTGTGGTTTGTTGCTGCGGTTGAGGCTGAGCATATCCTTGCCAAAAATAAATTGCACATAAAATAAATAAGTGTTCATAATTTGCCGAGCCTGAACCTGATAAGGAGAAAAAAATGAGTTCAGAAAAAGCGCAGTTCAAAGCCGTTGCTGACAGAAGCCGCTGCTGTGGCTACGGCCTGTGCGCCACCATCTGCCCCAGCGTGTACAAGCTCGATGCCGATGGCCTGGTGTACTTCGATGACGCCCGCATACCCCCTGAACTTGAAGAGGAAGCCCGTGAGGGCGCCGCAGCGTGTCCGGCCGAAGCGGTATGGCTGGAGCCCATCGGTGCCCAGGGCAATCCCGCTTGAGTGCGCACGCACCGGCCCGAGCCTGACAACCAACCAGTCGAGGATGTGCTGATGGGACGTTTACTGAACAAGGTGGCTCTGATTACCGGTACCGGTGGTGGCCAGGGCCGTGCGGCAGCGCTGCGTTTTGCCCGCGAAGGAGCGATTGTGGTCGGCTGCGACTTCAACGCCGAGGGCCATGAGCAGACCCGCGCCCTGATGAGCGCCGAGGGGCATACCCTGCATGGCAATGCCCCCGTGGACCTGGGCGATCACGAGCAGGCCAGGGCCTGGATCGAGGCCGCTGTGGCCGAGCACGGGCGCATCGATATTCTCTACAACAACGCCTCGGCCGCGCGTTTTGGTCAGGTGAGCGAGCTTTCGATCGAAGACTGGCAATACACCCTGCGTAATGAAATCGATCTGCTGTTCTACACCACCAAGTATGCCTGGGCGTACCTGGCCGAGCAGCGCGGGGTGATCATCAACGTGTCTTCCACCGCCGCCTGGGGCGGCTCGAAGGTGGCCGGCATCAGTGCCCATGCTGCGGCCAAGGGTGCGGTGGTGTCGTTTACCCGGCAGTTGGCCGTGGAGGGCGCGGCCGTTGGTATTCGTGCCGTCAGTATCAGCCCTGGTTTCGTTGCAACGCCTGGCACCCAGGCTTTCCTGGACAACCCAAAGACTCGCGCCATGCTGCTTGACGGTGTACTGATGGACCGCCCCGGGGAGCCTGAAGAGGTGGTGGCCCTTGCGGTATTCGTGGCCAGCGACGAGGCCTCCTTCATTACCGGTTCGGACATTGTCATCGATGGCGGGCTATTGGCGGTCTAGCACTGCTGCGGCCCCGTGGGCAGGGTTTCATCTCGAACAAGAACAAGGTGCACAACGTGGACATCATTGGTATCGGTTACATGGGCTTCGAAACCCCTGATCTGGACGCCTGGCGCGAGTACGGTCCGCAGGTGATGGGCTTTGGCATCGGCAACAATCCGCCCGGCGACCCGGCGTCGCTGTATTTCAGAATCGATGATCGCCGCCACCGCTTTGCGTTTCATCCGGGCAAAGTCGACCGCATTGCATACATCGGTTGGGAAGCCATCGGGCGTATGGCGTTCGAAGACGGTATTCGCAAACTCGACGCCGCTAACGTGGCCTACACTCGCGGCGATGCGCAACTGTGCGAGACCCGTGGTGTGCGTGAGGTGGTACGTTTCCGCGACCCTGTCGGCTACCAACACGAGTTGTTTTATGGACAGAAATGGTTGCCGCGTTCATTTCAGCCGGGTCGTCCCCACAGTGGCTTTCTGGCCGACGAGCGCGGTGCCGGCCATGTGGTGCTGATCACCCCCGAATACACACCGGAGCTTGAAGACTTTCTGCTCAATGTCATGGGCTTCAGCTGGTATGGCGCAGGGGCGGGCAAGGGCCGTACCGGCTTCTTCCGGTCCCGGCTCAACCACCACACCAGCCACGACATCGCCTACGGCCACGGGCCCGGACGAATGGGTGTTCAGCATGTGGGGTTGTTCGTTCGCAACGTGCGCGATGTGGGCGAAACCTACGATATCGTGCGCCAGCGCGAACTGCCCATGATGATGACCCTGGGTCAGCATGCCCAGGACCCGCACCTGTCTTTCTATCACTACACTCCCTCGGGCTTTGCCTTCGAGACCATTGCTGAAATCGAGCCGTGGCAAGGCGACCCCTACGAGCTCAACCCGGAAAAACTCAGCCTGTGGGGCCACGAAATGGTGGGCCCCATACTGGGCCCGAGCGTCAAGACCCCCGAGGAGGTTCACGACGCCGAGTACCTGCCTGTTTACCTGGCCCGGCAGTGACATGCGCCTGGCGCGCATCGAGCTGGGCGGGCAGGCGTTCTGGGCCCTGGTAGACGCCAGCGGCAAGCATTGCCGGCGGGTCCGGGCACCCTTCGCGTGCTGGGCGGGGCTGGGCCCAGGGCTGCAACTGGAGGCCCTGGACCTGGCCGGCGAACGTCTGCCACTGGCCACGGTACGCTTGCTGCCGCCATTGGAGCCGGGTAGCCGTGTGTTCGGCGTGGGCCTGAATTACCTCAGCCACCTCGAACGCCTGGGCAGCCAGGCGCCGGCGCACCCGCTAGCCTACCTCAAGCCGGAGTCGGCGCTGGTGGGGGCCTATGACCCGATCAGCCATTCGCCGCTGACCCGGCAACTGGATTACGAGGTGGAACTGGTGGCGGTGGTGGGGCGTGCACTGCACGAGGAACCGCGCGCCACTGCCTGCCTGCTGGGGTTTACCGTGGGCAACGACATCAGCGCCCGCGATGCGGGGCAGCAGATCGGGCGGCTCGACCTGCTGACCCAGAAAGCCATGGATTGCACCACCCCCGTCGGGCCGTGGGTTGTCACGGCCGACGCGCTGGGCGGTGAGCAGCAGCCCGCGCTGGAGCTGCGCCTGAGCGTGAATGACGAAGTCCGCCAGCGCGACAATACCCGGCACATGATCTTCCCCCTGGATGAGCTGCTCAATTACCTGGATGCACGGATCAAGCTGCGGCCAGGCGACCTGGTGTTCACCGGCTCCACGCATGGCGTGGGTCTGGAAAGCGGGCGCTTCCTGCAGCCGGGCGACCAGGTGGTGGCGCAGATCAGCGGCATCGGCCAGTTGCGTAACCGCATCGGCGCACCATGCCCGCTCGGCCCGGCAAGAGGTGCGGGACGACTTGGGCTGCCGCTGGATCACTAGCGCCTTATCGGCATGCATTCAAAGGAGCAACGATGAGTGAGGGTTCGGCGTGGGCGCCCTTTTCTAACCGGGCCTTTCGTGGCCTGTGGTTGGCCGGTGCGGTGGTGAACCTGGCGATCTGGATGCAGACGGTTGGCGCGGGGTGGATCATGACCACGCTTACCGCTTCACCAACCCTGGTATCGCTGGTGCAAAGCGCGGTCACGCTGCCGGTCTTTCTGTTTGCACTGCCGGGCGGTGTGATCGCCGATCTGGTGGACCGGCGCCGCTGGCTGATCGTCACCCAGTGCCTGATGGTGTTCGCGGCCGTCATGCTCGGCCTGCTGGCCGGGTACGCGCGCCTCGACGCCTGGGGGTTGTTGGTCTTCACCTTCGTGCTGGGCACCGGGAGCGCGTTGGGCATGTCGGCGTGGATGGTGACCATGATAAGCGTACTGTCGCGCGATCAGGTGCCGGCCGCCGTCGCCCTGAATGGAATTGCGGTCAACGCCACCCGGGCCCTAGGGCCGGCTCTGGCCGGGGCATTGATCGCCTACTGGAACACCACGTCGGTGTTCGTGGTGATCACGCTGTGCATGGTCGCCGTGATGCTGTTTCTGTTGCGCCTGGCGCCAGTACCGCCTGCCCATTCGCTGCCACCGGAAACCCTGATCGGCGGCATGCGCAGCGGGCTGCGCTATATCCGCCATTCGGCGGTGCTGTCCAGTGCCATGCAGCAGGTGCTGGTGTTCACGGCCGGCGCCAGTGCCCTGTGGGCGTTGATGCCGCTGGTGGCGCGCCAGCAACTGGGCATGGGCGCCGGTGGCTACGGCCTGCTGATGGCGTTTCTGGGGGCGGGGGCGGTGCTGGCGGCGGCGAATTCGCCGCGGCTGCATCGTCGCTTGCGCCTGCGCCGGCTGATCGCCTGCGGTACGGTCGCCTTTGCCGGCGCCACGCTGGGCGCCGCGCTGTCGAGCAACCGCCAGGTGGTGTGCGCCATGATGCTGTGCGCGGGGTTCGGCTGGATGGCGGTCAATGCCACGCTGTCGTCTGTGGTGCAAACCTATGCTGCCAACTGGGTACGCGCTCGCGTAGCGTCGATGTACGTACTCACCCTGATGGGTGCGATGGCCTTCGCAGGCGCTGCGTGGGGCGCACTCGCCGAGTACGCCGGACTGCAGGCGAGCCTGCTGGTGGCGACACTGTTCCTGTTGGCCGGGCTCCTGCTGACGCGCAACAGCCGCGTGGAACTGGGCCATGAAGCCGACTTTGCCCAGGCGCCGCTGACCGACAACCTGCCATTGCAGGCCCCTGTGGAGCACGCTGACGGGCCGGTTTCGATCGAGGTGATGTACGAGGTGCCAGTAGCGCAGCGCGATGATTTTCTGCGGGCGGTGTATGCGGTCGGCAAGACGCGTCGGCGCAATGGTGCGCAGAACTGGTGTCTGTACCGCGACATGGCCGAGCCACACCGCTACAGCGAGCGGTTCATCGTCGAGTCTTGGCTCGACTACCTGCGCCACCAGGTGCGCTTGACCCAGGCCGACCTTAGCCAGGAGGGCCTGTTGCAGCCGTTTCGTCGTGAACACCTGCAAACTCGCCGGCTGATTCACCAGCCGCTGTTGAATCCTTAGCCTCGGACGCGAGAAATTCCCATGTAAAACTTTTACGCCAGGCGTAATTCTCAGGCTAGAATGGCGGTAATAATTAGTTACCGGGACGCAGTATGGATATTTCAGACGTCAGCGACACCGCCAAATCGGCCAACGCCACCCTCGTCAAGCCGGTTTCCAACGCCATACGCATCCTGCGTCACCTCAGTCTGGTCGGCAAACCAGAGCGCTCGGTGGATATCGCCCGGCAACTCTCGATCAATCCCAGCACCTGCTTCAACATCCTGCGCACGCTGGTGCAGGAGGACGTGGTGGATTTCAGCCCACTGTCCAAACGCTACTCGGTGGGCTCCGGCCTGGCACGTCTGGTGGAACAACTGGTCACTCAAGGGCACCGTGTGCAGATGGCCAAGCCGCTGTTGCAGAACCTCGCGTCACGGTTGCGGGTGACCATCACGTTGTGGCGCAAGATGAGCCCCGACCGGATCGTGATCGTAAGTTCTGCCGCCAGCCCCACTGATGTGCGCATCGACATGGCCGAAGGCCAACGTCTGCCGGTACTGATGGGGGCCAGTGGGCGACTGTTCGCCACCCAGATCGACCTGCACGACCCGATGGTGGAAAGCAGTTTTGAAAAGATCCGCTGGGCCCGGCCGCTGTCGCTGGAGGATTATCGCGAAGACGTCAAAGTGGCTGCCGAACGCGGCTGGGCGATGGACGACGGGCATTTTTCCGGTGGTATCCTGGCGGTGGCGGCGCCGATCTATTCTCCCGCCAACAGCATCGAATTCACCGTCTCGGCGGTGATGTTCCGTGGTCAGCGCGACGAAGAGGGCCTTGCCGAGATGGGCAAGGCGCTGATCGAGTTCTGCAACGAAGTGGCCTGCGTGCTCTACTGAGCTTGCGGTCATTCGCGTACCAGCAGCAGGCTGCCCCCCAGCGGGCCGCCACCTGCGGCTACCGTGGTGACGTCATGGTCGCGGGTTTGCCGGCCTTCGGCACGCCCCCATAGCTGCAGACACGCCTCGTGCACGTAACCCAGCCCGTGGGTTCGCCCGCCGGACAACTGCCCGCCATTGGTGTTGATCGGCAAGCTGCCATGCAGCGCGATGCGCGCGCCCCCTTCGACAAAGGCCCCGCTTTCACCCACCGGGCACAGGCCCAATGCTTCCAGCCAGATCAGCGTCAGGATCGAGAAACCGTCGTACAGCTGTGCCGAGCCGACGTCTTGCGGGGTGTAGTCGGTACGCGCCCACATCATCTGGCCGACATCGAAGGCTGCCATGCGGGTCAGTGAGATTTGGTCCCACGACCAGGGCTGGTTCAGCGCAGCGCCCATGGCCTCGATGCGGATCGGTCGATTCGGCAGGTCCCGGGCCACATCGCGACGCGACAGCACGATCGCGGTGGAGGCATCGCAGTGCACATCACAGTCGAACAGGCGCAGGGGCGAGGAGATCATCCGCGCGGTCATGTAGTCGTCCATCGTCATCGGCGTGCGGTACACCGCTTTGGGGTTGCGCGTGGCATTGCGCCGGCAGGTGAGGGCGATCTGCGCCAGTTGCTCGGGGCGTGTGCCGTACTCGTGAAAATGGCGCTGGGCGTACAGGGCCATCAGGTTGATGCCCGAATGCACGTTGAAGGGGGTGAACCATTGCCAGGCATAGCTGCTGTCGCGCCCCTGGGTCTTGGCGGTCAGAGCACCGGCCTGGCGATTCACTGCACGTGCCGAGGCTTCGGTGATGGTGCGAAACACCAGCACGTGCTTGCACAGTCCGGCAGCGATAGCCATCGCGCCGTTGATCACCCCGGCCAGGGGGCCAGGCCCTTCATAGCCTGCGCCAAACCAGTTGACGTTGAGCCCCAGCGCACTCTTCAGCGCGCTGGGGCCCACCGGTGAAAACGGGTCGCCATTGTTATTGTCGCCCGGCCAGCAGGCCACGCCGTCGATATCGCTGCGTTGCAGCCCGGCATCGGCTATCGCCTGCAGGCACGCATCGAGGGTCAGGCGCATGGCCGACTTGTCCGAGGGCCGGCCGACTTCCGACTGGCCGATGCCGGTGATAGCCACATCCTTTTCATAACGTTGATCGATCATTATTGAGCCCTCTCGAACAGGGGCAGCCATACATCCTCGACATTGAGGAAACGGACCCGTACCGGCATGTCGATGTGCACATCCGTGGCCGGCATGCCCACTACGTTGCTGACGAACTGGAGGCCGGCCTGTTCGGCCAGTTCGATGATCGCCACCACATAGGGCACCTCCAGGTCGGGGGCCCAGCCCTGATAGTTGATGGTGAAGCTGAGCACCCTGCCTCGCCCGGACACCGCCTCGGGGCCCACCTCGAAGCTGGCGCAATGCGGGCAGAGCGGGGCAGGCGGGTGAAAGTAGCGGCTGCAGGCGGTGCAACGGTGCATCAGCAGTCTGCCCGTTTCACCGCCTTGCCAGAAGGCGCGGTTGTCGGCGTTCAGTGCGGGGAGTTTTCTAGGCATCAGCAGTCCGGGGTGAAAGTTCGACGGGGAGCCATACACTACCATTTGCACATAATTTGGAAAAGTGTCATATATTGACGCCAGCGAAGCACGAATCGACCGTTTGTGCGGTAAAACAACAAGAGGATTTGGCTATGTCCCAGTCATTATTGGACAAAAGGGTAGTTGTCACGGGCGGCTTCGGCGCCCTGGGCTGCGCGCTGGGCAACTACCTGCTGGCGCAGGGTGCGCGGGTGGCCTTGATGGACCGCAGCGAGGCGCCCGCAGAGCTGCTCGATACGCACAACCTGCTATGCCTGGGTGGCGTGGACCTGACCTCGAGCGAATCGGCTGTTGCTGCCTTCGAGCAGGTGGCGGCGCAGTGGGGTGGCATCGACGGGCTGGTCAACGTGGCCGGCGGGTTTGCCTGGGAAACCCTCGAGGGCGGCAGCCTGGCGACCTGGGACCGCCTTTACCAGATGAACGTGCGTACCGCCGTGGTCAGTGCTCAGGCGGCCCTGGCCTACCTGCTGCGCGCCAGCGCCGGGCGAATTGTCAACATCGGCGCGCTGGCGGCGGTCAAGGCAGTGGCCGGCATGGGCGCCTATGCCGCCTCCAAGGCGGGGGTGGCGCGCCTGACCGAAGCCCTGGCCGACGAGCTCAAAGACCGTGGCGTGACGGTGAACGCGGTATTGCCCAGCATCATCGACACTCCGGCCAATCGCGCCGACATGCCCGATGCCGACAGCAGCCGCTGGGTGACCCCGCAGGCATTGTCGGGCGTGGTCGCGTTCCTGTTGTCCGATGAAGCCGCCGCCGTGACCGGCGCGCTGGTGCCCGTGGGCGGTCGGGTATGAGGCTGGTTACCTATACCGACGCGCAGGGCGTGGACCGTGCCGGCGCACTGCTCGGCCAGGACCGCCAGGTGCTCGACCTTCACACTGCCTACCGCATGCTGCAAGGGCGTGAAAGCCCCGCCCTGGGCAGCATCCTCGCGCTGGTCGAAGGGGGGAGCCGGCACTCGAGCTGGCCCGTTCCCTGGTGCTCAAGGCACCTGCGGCGGCCGTGCTGGAGCGTACCGAGGTCAAGCTGCGCGCGCCGATCCAGCCGCCACCGCAGATGCGCGACTGCTCTTGCTTCGAACTGCACCTGCGCCAGAGTTTTGCCGCCGCCCGGCGTGCCCGCGCACAGCGTACCGACGACCCCGAGGCAACACTCAAGGCGATGAATACCCGTGCCGACGACCGGGTGATCGAGACGTTCAACAAGCAGCCGATCTACTACAAGGGTAACCGCTTTGCGGTGGTAGGCATCGACGACGAGTTCCAATGGCCCAGCTTCAGCCGCGCAATGGATTTCGAGCTGGAGTTGGGCTGTTACATCGGCAAGCGGGGCAAGGACATCAGCCGTGAGGCTGCCAGTGCACACATCGTCGGATACACCATCTTCAACGACATGAGCGCCCGCGACGCCCAGGCCCTGGAAATGCCCGGCATGCTTGGCCCGGCCAAGAGCAAGGACTTCGATACTGCCAACATCATGGGGCCGTGCCTGGTAACCGTCGATGAACTGGGCGACCCCTACGACCTGAACATGGTGGCGCGGGTCAACGGCGAGGAGTGGGGGCGGGGTAACACCCGCGACATGCGCTGGCGTTTCGAGGACGTGATCGCGCATGTGTCGCGCGCCGAGACCTTGTACCCCGGCGAGTTCCTCGGCTCGGGCACTGTGGGCAACGGTTGCGGCCTGGAGCAGCTGCGCTATCTGCAGCCTGGTGATGTGGTCGAGCTGGAAGTCGACGGTATCGGCGTGCTGCGCACCCAGGTCGGGCGCAAGGCAACAGCCCAGGGCTGATACCGGCCTACCAGGGTCTACTTCTTGAACATTAATTAAGTGTACAAAAAATAACAAAGTGTCTTATATTTCGTTGCGGACCCGCCGTGACGCCCTGAGCAGGAGGCAATCATGCTAACAAGAACAAGCCCCGTATTGTCTGATGGAACCAAGGTCTCGGACCTCATCTACCCCAGTACCCGCGAAGTGCAGATGCGCGTACTGTCGGACCGTGAAATCTACGAACTGGAGATGGAAAAGATCTTCGGCAAGATCTGGGTGCTGCTGGGCCATGAAACCGAGATCCCCAATGCCGGGGACTTCATGGTTCGCGACCTGGGTTCCGACTCGGTGATCGTCGCCCGTGGCAAGCAGGGCGAAGTGTTCGTCACCCTCAACGTCTGTCCGCACCGTGGCATGCGTATTACCACTGCCGACTGCGGTAACACCCAGATCCACAAGTGCATCTACCATGGGTGGGCGTTCCGCCCCAACGGTGACTTCATCGGCTCGCCGGTGGAGCGTGAGTGCATGCACGGCAAGATGATGCCCAAAGAGTCACTGGGCCTGAAGAAGGCGCGGGTCACGCTGTATGGCGGCCTGGTATTTGCCACCTGGAACACCGAGGGGCCGTCGTTCGAGGAGTTCCTGGGTGACGCGAAGTGGTACTACGACATGTTGTTCTGTCGCTCCGACAAGGGCATGGAGGTGCTCGGCCCACCACAGCGCTTTATCGTCAATGCCAACTGGAAGACCGCTGGCGAGCAGTCCGCTGCCGACGGCTTCCACACCCTGACCCTGCACCGTTGGCTGGGCGAGGTAGGCAACTATGCGAAGAAGGGCGAGGGCGAAACCGCCGACCTGAGCCCCGAAATGATCGGTGTCGAGATCAGTTCGCCCCATGGCCATGCCCTGCGCTGCATTGACCTGGCGCGCAAGATCAAGCGCCTTACCGGCCTGGACCCGGCCGAGCTGAGCGTGCAGCAGAAGCTTGAAGCGCTACCGCCTGCCGGCATGACCGCGGGGATGGTCGAACAGCTGGCACGCAACCTGAGCGATGATCAGTTGCAGGTACTCACCAGCATGCCTCCGCAAGTGGGCGGCATGTTCCCGAACATTCTCTTTGGTTTTGTCTACATTCCACAACCCGACGGCAGCGTCGTGGGCTCCATGACCCTGCACGCCTATGTGCCGCAAGGTCCCGACAAGCTGGAGTTCGTCAACTGGGTGTTCGCCGAGAAGGATGCGCCGCCAGAACTGCGCGACAAGATGCTCAAACAGACGATCCAGCTGTTCGGCACTTCCGGCATGGTCGAGCAGGACGATTCCGACACCTGGCCGCACATGACCCTGGCTGCCAAGGGGGCGATGGGACGCAAGAGCACCCTCAAGTACCAGGCCTGCTACGAGACCGGCGCGCCTGAAGGCTGGCCCGGCCCCGGCATCGTCAACGAGGGCTTCACCAAGGACGATACCCAGTGGCACTGGTGGCTGTACTGGCATGAACTGATGACTGCCACGGACGAGGCATGAGCATGAGGTACAGGGCCGCGCTCGTCGCGGCCCCTGCTGTGCGGTCGGCCCAACCCGGCACCCTTCAAGTACAAGAACAACAATGAGGAATTGCTCAATGACGCAGGTTCAGCAACGCGGCGTGGAGGACATCCAGCCAGGCTCCCCGGTCGGTACGCGGCGAGTGCCGGTGGGGGCGCCGATCTACAATGACGTGGTCACCTTCCTGTACGAGGAAGCCACCCTGCTTGACCAGATTCGCCTTCAGGAATGGGCCGAGCGTCTGGACACCGACCTGGTTTACACCGTGCCGCTGCGCCAGACGCGCCTGGCCTCGGAACTGAAGACCACCATCGTGCGCAGCGTGCAGCACTACCACGACGACTACCGCTCGATGATGGGGCGCATCCTGCGCTTGTCCGGTAAAAGTGCCTGGGCAGAAGACCCGCCCTCGCGTACTCGCCGGCTGGTGACCAACGTGTTCGTGGAAGAAACCCAAAAGCCCGACGAGTTCGTGGTTACCAGCTACCTGTTGCTTACGCGCAGCCGTTTCAAGGACCACCACGTCGACATCATCAGTGGCGAGCGGCGCGATGTGCTGCGCCTGAGGGAGGACGGATTCAAGCTGGCCCGGCGCGAGGTGATCCTGGACCAGGCGGTGCTGGGCACTCCTAACCTGGCCATCTTCCTCTAGGGCGTGTGCGTGGCCAGGCGGCGTGTCATGCCGCAGGGACGTCGGGCCAGGCATGCAGCCATGCCTGGTCCTGGGCGCACAAGGCCTGGCGCTTGTCACTGAAATCCAGGGTCGAGCCCTGCATGCGCAATGCCTGTTCGGCACGGGTGGGTTGCTGGCTGTAGCAGCGGCCGCTGCTGACGGCGTGGGCTTGTGCGTCAAGGTCGTAGGCGCGGCCCATCGAGATGAGCGTACAGCGGCGCAGCAGCAGCGCCGCCTCGGCGGTCTCTTCATCGAGAGTGCCGAGCGCCCAGCGCGCCATGCCTTCACGAAGGTCGACCCCGGCATAAGGCGCTGGGCCTTCGATCATCGTGCCGTTCACTTCCCAGTTCAGCACATGCATTTCGTCCACACTCAGACTGGCGCGGGTACGCCCGTGGACGCGTGCACCGACCTGGATCTCGTAGCGCCGCTGGCAGGGGCCACGGGCAGCGCTGGCGATGGCCAGGCCGGCCAGGTCGAGCAGGTGGGTGCATTGGTGGCTGGCGTCTGTGTGTCGGGTGACCGAATGTGCAATCCGCGCCAGGGGCATGCCTATCAGCGCCTGCAGTTGATCGCCTGCCTGCGGGCATAGCGAGTAGGGGTAGCGCAGCGCTTCGCCGCCGATGGCGGTGACCAGGCTGCCAGCGTGGCAGGCCCACACGCGAAAGTGGTGAAAGTCATCCTCAAGGGCTGCGCGAACGTGACCTGCGCGGGCAACGATGTCTACGCGGCGTCGAAATACCATCATCCTGGGCATCCTTGTGCAAGGGGTGTGATGTAGCGCTGCAATCGACTATATTTGAACACTAAATAATATATTGTTCACTAAAAAACAATAAAAGGAGCGGTTATGGCCCTGCTGAACGAACAGGTCGCGCTGATTACCGGCGCAGGGGGCGGGATCGGTCGAGGTATTGCGCTGAATTTCGCCAAAGAGGGGGCTGCGGTAGTGGTCGCCGAGCTCGATGAGGCCAGCGGTGAGGCGGTGGTGGCGGAGCTCAGGGCGCTTGGCGCCAGGGCGGTATTCATTCGCACGGACGTCTGCAGCAAGGCCGATATCGAGGCCGCGGTACAGCTGGCCGTCGATGCGTTCGGTGGTTTGGACATACTGGTCAACAATGCATTCGCGCCCACGCCCAACGTGCTGCTCGAAGACAAGACCGACGCCATGCTCGAACAGACCCTGGGGTCGACGGTGTGGGCGACCTGGTGGGCAATGAAGGCCGCGCTCCCGCACATGAAGGCGCGTGGCGGTGGCAAGATCATCAATTTCTACTCCATCGATACCGAGATCGGTGCCTGGCTGCATGGCGACTACAACACGGCAAAGTCGGCGATCGTGGGGCTGACGCGAAGTGCCGCCTCTGAGTGGGGGCGTTTCAATATTCGGACCAACGCCATCGCCCCCACCGCCATGGGCGCCACCTTCCATGCGCTGGCGGCAGAGAACCCAGGGTTTGCTGAAATGTCCGCGTCCATGCGCCCGCTGGGGCGTTGCGGCGAGCCCGAGGCCGATATTGGTCCGGTTGTGGTGTTCCTTGCCAGCGAGATGTCACGCTTCATCACCGGCGAAACCATTCACGTCGATGGTGGCCTGCACCTGCCTGGGTACAACTCGCGGCCTAAAGGTGTTCCTGTGCGCGAATACTGAAGCCGGCCACAAAAAAGCGCGGCCAGTGCCGCGCTTTCTGTTTGCCGGGGGAGGGCGGTGACTACTTTTTGGCAACGCTGATCGAGGTGGTCTCCAGGTCCCAGGTGGTGGGGGTTTTACCCTCGTCGCGCAGCAGGTATTTCAATACGCGACCCTGCGGATTCTTCGGCAAGCTGGCGCGGAACTCGATGTAGCGCGGCAGGGCGTAGTAGGGCACCGCCTCCACGGCCCAGTGGAACAGATCTTCGGGGTCCAACGTGGCACCTTCATGCAGGACGGCGGTCACCTTCACGTCATCTTCGCCCTTGTCGGACGGCACCGCATGTACTGCCACCTCGGCCAGGGCGGGGTGGATGCCGAATGCGGCTTCCATCTCGAAGCTGGAGATGTTCTCGCCACGGCGTCGCAGGTAGTCCTTTTTGCGGTCGACAAAGTAGAAGAAGCCATCATCATCGAACTTGCCGATGTCGCCGGTGTGGAACCACATGTTGCGCATCAGTTTCTGGGTGTCTTCTGGTCGGCGCCAGTAGCCCTGGAACATGATGTCCGGACGCAGCGGGCGCACCACGATTTCACCGGCGGTACCGGGCGGCACCTCCCGGTCCAGCTCGTCGACGATGCGCACATCGAAGTCGGCAATGCGCTTGCCCGAGGAACCGGGCGCCGCGTATTCGCCGGCGGCCAGCGAAGTGATCACGCAGGCCTCGGTCAGGCCGTAACCATTGCCACCTACCAGCGGCGTGCCGAAGCGTTCGCGCCAGATCTTCTTGGTTTCTTCGGTATAGGGGTTGCCGCGCGCGGTGTGGATCTGCCCCACGCAGCGCAACATAGCTGGGTTGTCAGGTGCCTGGGCAAGCAACCCGCCCATGCCGCCGAGAATCGAGGCAATGGTGGCACCCGAACGTTCCACCTCCGGCCAGAAGCCCGACACCGAAAAGCGTGGCAGGATCGCGGCGCGGGCACCCACCAGGATGCTTGCGATGATCGACACACACAGGGCATTCATGTGAAACAGCGGAAGCGGTGTGAGGGTGACGTCTTCGGCACTGGCAGGGCCGGCGCGCAATTGCAGGCGGGCCAGGTTGCACATGAAGTTGTAGCTGATCATGCAGCCTTTGGAGGGGCCGGTGGTGCCCGAGGTGTATATCAGGCAGGCGAGGTCGGACGGTTGCGGCTTGTTGGCCAGCGGGGTGGCGTCCTGGCCGCGAAAGCGGTCCAGAGCGTCGATGCGAATCGGGCACGCGGGCACGCTGTCGGACGGTCCGCGGTGCAGTATGTGCTGCACATCATGCAACTGGTCTGCCAGCGGGGTAATGCGCTGCAGGTAGGCCGCTTCGCAGATCACCAGCGAGGTGCCGGTGTCGGCGATCTGATGGCGCAGAAATTCGCCCTTGAGTGCGGTATTGATCGGCACGCTCACTGCACGCAGCTTGTTGATGGCCAGCCAGGTGACGACCGCATCGATGTTGTTGTCGAGCATGGTGAGCACGGTGTGACCCGGCTGGATGCCAAGCGTGGCCAAGGCGTTGGCCATTTTTGTGGAAAGTGAATCAACTTGGCCGTATGTGTATAACTCTCCACTGAAATCCAGCAGGATTCGCTCTGCGTGCCTTGCCACTGCACGGTCCAGTGCGTCAATGACCGTGTCTCGTTCTCCTACAGCCCAGGTGTCTGGATTCCCACTGCTACCCATGAATTTTCTCCGTTTAGGGCCCCACACGTGCTGGTGCGCCTGGTTTTTATTTTAAATAGAGAATTGGATTCTAAATGTAAAATCTGAAATTGTCTTTATCATTAAGTTGAACATATAACGTTATTTATGCGCAGATTCTGTGCTACCGTTGCCGCATCTTTACTCTCTACGAGCCTGCAAGTCCATGCCAAAAAACGCTACCCAGCTGGCAGAAGCGCCCAAGGCCGCTGTCAAATCCAGGAAAAAAGCCGCGTCTGAGGCTCCAGCCAGCGGCCCCAAGGCTGCCAAGACCGCCGAGCGGCGCAACGTTCCCGCAACGGCAGGCAACAAGGTCAAGCCCAATCGCCGCTCGGAAGAAACCATCGCCAACATCCTCAAGGCGACCGAAGAAGTGGTGCTGATGTCGGGCGCCGACCGTATTTCGGTTCTTGATGTGTGCCAGGTTGCGGGCGTCTCGCGGGGCACCTTCTACCGCTACTTCTCTTCCCAGGAAGACCTGCTGGACACCTTCTCGCGGCACAAGCGCGAAAGCTTTCACACCTCGCTATCGCAGGAACTGGGGCACATCAATGACCCGGAAGCCCGCCTGAACGCACTGTTCGCCTACCTCGACAACTACCTGGAACAAAGCCGAGCGCGGCGCCTGCTGGTGGTTGCGCCAGACTACGCGCTGGGATTTTTCCGGCGAATTTTCCACGACTCGATCGTGCGCTTTCAGGACGGTCTGGGCATCGTCTTCGATGACTGGGACGAGCGCCTGGGCGTGCGGCTGGACCGCGAGCTGATCTGCGAGATGATCATTCGCTACGTGTTGAGCGAAATCCTGGTGCCGGAAGCGGCAGGGCGTCGACTGTTCCCGGTACGGGTAAAAAAACTGCTGGGTGCATTGATCATGGGGTCCACCTCGCGTACCCGGCGCTGACACCTTCCGTACTGTTCTGCACACTCAAAGCCCCCGCCAGCCGGGGGCTTTTTTGTGGCCGGACGAAAGCCTTCTTGCCTGTTCCGGCTCATGGCGGCCAGTACCCATCCTTGCCAGAACGCTCTGCCTCAGGGGATTCAGCAGAGCTTGAAAATAATATGAACAGAATTTTGATTTCTGCTCAAATTAATTTTAAGCTCTGGCCTGGTAGCGAGCCTTGCTGTTCCCCTTCCTGCGTCGGTTGACCGAGACCACGCCAAGGTATCGCGCTGCAAAACCAACAAAAAAGTGCCAACTTCGAGGTACCTGCACATGCTTATCGATCTGCACGCTCACGCACCCCATCCGGGCTACTACAACCAGCACCCGCACTGGGGGCCGTTCTTCGAGCAGCACGCTGACGGCGATATCAAGCTGCGTGTGGGGGAGTGGATTCTGGGCCTCGGGTCGCCCGAACGTAAGGCGGCCGTGCGCTCGGGCAACGGCCCCAAGCTCGAGGAATATTTCGCGCGCTGGGCCGACCCCAAGGTGCGCCTGGCCGGCATGGATGCGGCAGGGCAGAATCTGCAGGTGATCTCGGTACCATCGCACTGCTACATGTACTGGACCGAAGCCGAGTTCTCGGTGCCGTTCGCACGTACCGTCAATACCACCCTGGCCGAGTACTGCTCGGCGGCCCCGGACCGCCTGATGTTCTGGGCCCACGTGCCGTTGAACGCGCCCGAGGCAGCGGCCGCCGAACTACGCTATGCCTGCACCGAGCTGGGGGCCAAGGGCATGGTGGCCGGTGGCGCCAACTTCGGCGGGCTGGAGTTCGATTCGCCGGAGCTCGACGTGGTGTGGCGCACCCTCTGCGACCTGGACCTGCCGATGTTCATCCACGGCTACAACCAGTCGGTCACCTGGGGCAAGAACGCCAACGACGACCGTTACGAAACCACCGCCATCGTCGGTATGCAGTACGATGAGAGCCGCTGCTTCTGGAACCTGATCTGCGGTGGCGTGCTGGACCGCTTCCCCGACCTCAAGGTGTACATCACCCACGGCGGCGGCTATGTGCCCTATCAGCTCGGACGCCTGGCCAAGACCAACGAAAACCTGGACGTCAAATTCAACAAGAAGCCGCTGCTCGACTACATGAAGAACTTCTACTTCGACGTCGAGCTGCACGAGGTGCCGATGCGCCAGGCCCTGGTCGATATCATCGGTGCCGACCATGTGCTGTACGGCAGCAACTTCGGCGGCAGCGATGCGGTGCGCCATGACTTGACCCACGGCCTGAAGCTGTCGGATGCCGACCTGCGCAAGATCCGCTATGAGAATGCCTGCCGCCTGTTGCACCTGGACCCGACCAAGTTGGGCAAGGTAGGTGCCTGATGAAGTTGGCACGTTGTGAGCACTCGTCGGTCGGCACCTTCTGGGCCGTGGTCGATGTTGCCCAGGACCAGGTAACCCCGATTTCCGGCGAATTCAGGGACTGGGCGCCAGCGGTCGCGGCCGGGCGCGGCATCAGCTCGGTGCGGCTGGCCGGGCCGTCGCTGGCCTTGTCGAGCGTGCGCCTGCTGCCGCCGATCGAGCCGATCAATCGGGTGGTGGTAGCGGGCGCTAACTATGCCAAGCACCTGGTGGAATTCGGCCTGAATGCACCAGCACAGCCGGTGGCCTTTCTCAAGGCCTATGGCGCGCTGATCGGCGCCCGCGACACGATACGCTTCCCCCCCTGACCGACGAACTGGACCACGAAGTCGAGCTGGTGGTGGTGATCGGCACGGGCGAGATCGACTTGCAGGATCCGCTGGCGTGCGTGCTGGGCTACACCGTCGGCAACGACGTGAGTGCCCGAGACCTGCAGCGCAGCGGGCCACCTGGTATCGGCATGGACCTGTTTGCGGCCAAGAGCCAGGACCAGACCACAGGGCTGGGCCCGTGGATTGTCACCAAGGACGAGTTCGCCGAGGGTTCCCCGCGGTTGCGTCTGACCCTGAAGGTCAATGGTCAGGTGCGCCAGGACGGCTCCACGGCCGAGATGACCTGGGACGTGGGGCAGTTGATCCGCTTTGTGCAGCAACGTTCCAGCTTTTCCACCGGCGACGTGTTGTTTACCGGGTCGCCGGCGGGCGTGGGCATGGGCACCGGGCTGTATCTCAGGGAGGGCGACGTGGTTGAAGCCAGCGTCGAGGGTATCGGCACATTGCGAAATGTGGTCGGCAAGAAACCGCAGCTAATCGAGAGCCAGACATGAACGCCAGCAGCAAAGAAAAAGTCGTGGTGGTGGGGGCCGGGCTGATGGGCACCGGCATTGCACATGCGTTCGCACGTTGCGGTTTTGTCACCGTGCTGGTCGACACCCATGCGGCCTCGTTGACCCAGGCTCGCGCCAGCATCGAAAAGATCCTTGCCGATGGTGCGCGCCTGGGCAAGGTCAGCGAGGAGCAGGCGCAGCAAGCGCTGGCCAACCTGCTGACCACGGGTGACCTGAGTGAGGCCGCCAGCGGGGCGAACTGGCTGGTTGAAACGGTCTCCGAGCAACTGTCGGTCAAGCAGGCGGTGATCAGCCAGGCTGCGCCGCTGCTGGCTGCCGACGCCATCATCGCCACCAACACATCGGCCCTGAGCGTGACCGAGATTGCCACATCGGTAGTCAGCCCTGAGCGGGTCATCGGCATGCACTTCTTCAACCCGGTGCACAAGATGAAACTGGTGGAGCTGGTACGTGGCCTGGCCACCAGCGACGAGGTGGTCGTGCGCACACGTGTGCTGTGCGAGCAGATAGGCAAGACTTCCATCGTCGTCAACGAATCGCCCGGGCTGACCACCAGCCGCATGTCCGCGCTACTGGGCAACGAGGCAATGTGGATGCTGCAGGAAGGCACTGCCACCGCCGAGGACATCGATACTGCCCTGCGCCTGGGCTTCAACCACCCGATGGGGCCGCTGGAGCTGGGTGACCTGACTGGCTGGGACACGCGGCTTTCGGTGCTGCGCTATCTGCACCAGACATTGGGCGAGAAATTTCGTCCCTGCCCGCTGATCATCAAGATGGTCGCGGCCGGTCGTCTGGGGCGCAAGACCGGGCAGGGCGTGTACCGCTATGCCGATGGCAAGCAGGTGCCGGGCTCGGGCCTCAAGGCGAGTGCGCTATGAACGGCGTGGTGATCGTGGATGCGGTGCGCACCCCCATCGGCAGGTTTCGCGGCAGCCTGGCGGGCGTGCGTGCCGACCACCTGGGTACGCTGGTGATCAGCCGCCTGCTCGAGCGCGTGGGTGTTGCTCCCGACAAGGTGGAGGACGTGATCTTCGGCTGCGTGACCCAGATCGGCGAGCAGTCGGCAAACATCGCCCGCACCGCCTTGCTGGGTGCAGGTTGGCCGGTCGATATTCCCGGCCTGACCATCGACCGCAAGTGCGGTTCGGGCGAAGTGGCGGTGCACCTGGCCGCTGGTGCAATTGCCAGTGGTGCGGCGCAGGTGGTGGTGGCCGGGGGTGCGGAGAGCATGAGCCGCGTGCCAATGGGCAGCAACCGTGACCTGCACGGCGAGGCCTTCGGCTGGATGGCGGCGCAGCGCTATGAGCTGACCAGTCAGGGTGAGGCGGCCGAACGCATAGTCGACAAGTGGTCGATCAGCCGCGAAGCCCTGGATGACTTCGCATTTGCCAGCCATCAGCGCGCGGCAGCCGCGTGCGACGCCGGGCACTTCGACAACGAGATCGTGCCAGTGGTGATCGACGACCTGAAGGAGCGCTCGATGAGCGAGCCTGTCGGCGTACTGCGCCGCGACGAAACCATTCGCCGCGATACCTCGCGGGAAAAGCTCGCGACCCTCAAGACCAGCTTTCGCCCCGAGGCCGGGCGCATCACCGCCGGCAATTCGTCGCAGATTTCCGATGGCGCCGCTGCGCTGCTGCTGATGAGCGAAGGTACCGCGAAACAATTGGGGCTCAAGGCGCGGGCACGCATCCGTGCCTTCACCACGGTCGGCTCCGATCCCACCCTGATGCTCACCGGGCCGATTGCCGCCACTCACAAGGTGTTGGCCAAGGCCGGGTTGCGCCTCGCCGACATCGACCTGTTCGAAGTCAACGAAGCGTTCGCCTCGGTACCGCTGGCGTGGATGGCGGAAACCGGCGTGCCCCATGACAGGCTGAACGTCAACGGTGGCGCCATTGCCCTGGGGCACCCGCTGGGGGCCAGCGGCGCGCGGCTGATGACCACCTTGCTCAACGAGCTGGAACGCCGAGGTGGGCGTTTTGGTCTGCAGGCCATCTGCTGTGCCGGTGGCATGGGCACCGCCACCCTCATCGAGCGGCTGGATTGAGGGTTTAAAGTGTTCATAAAGTTAATATCTGTTCAGCTAATTTAGATAAGGGCACGTACTTACTCGCTATAGAGGGGCCCTGATGAAACCCGATAAAAAAATAATGACAATAAAACCGGAGATGATCATGTCCACACCGGCACACAATGACCTGACAAAGGCCTTCAGCGATGTAGCCAGCAATTACCGTGGCAATAGCGACATCGACCTGCACGCCACCTACCGTGACATGCGGGCCCATTCCCCGGTACTGCAAGATAACTTCATGGCACGCCTTGGAGTGCCGTCAATCGCCGGGCTGGACGCCAGCCGCCCGACCTTCACCTTGTTCAAGTACGATGACGTGATGTCCGTGATGCGCGATGCCGGCAACTTCACCAGCGGCTTCATCGCCGAGGGCCTGGGCGCTTTTTTCGATGGCTTGATCCTCACTGCGATGGATGGCGAGGCACACCGCAACATTCGCAGCCTGCTGCAGCCGGTATTCATGCCCGATACCGTAAACCGCTGGAAGGAAACCCGCATCGACCGGGTGATTCGCGAGGAATACCTTAAACCGATGGTGCCTGCCAGATCGGCCGACCTGATGGACTTTGCGCTGTATTTCCCCATCCGCGTCATCTACTCGCTGATCGGCTTCCCCGAAGACCGGCCCGAGCAGATCGAGCAGTATGCGGCCTGGGCGCTGGCGATCCTGGCGGGGCCTCAGGTCGACCCCGAAAAGGCTGCTGCAGCCCGCGGCGCGGCAATGCAGGCGGCCCAGGCATTGTATGACGTGGTCAAGGACGTGGTGGCTGAGCGCCGCGCCCAGGGCGGTACAGGCGATGACCTGATCAGCCGGCTGATCCAGGCCGAGTTCCAGGGGCGGTCGTTGGACGATCATGAAATCGCGACCTTCGTGCGCTCGCTGCTGCCGGCGGCGAGTGAAACCACCACCCGCACCTTTGGCACCCTGATGTCGCTACTGCTGCAGCACCCTGAAGTGTTGGAGCGGGTACGTAATGATCGCAGCCTGGTGAACAAGGCCATCGACGAAGCAGTGCGCTTCGAGCCGGTGGCTACCTTCAAGGTACGCCAGGCTGCCAAGGACCTGCAGATACGCGGTGTGCCGATCCCCCAGGGAGCGATGGTGCAGTGCATTGTCACCTCCGCCAACCGCGACGAAGACGCATTCGAGCATGCCGACATCTTCGATATCGACCGCAAGCCCAAGCCGTCCTTCGGCTTCGGGTTCGGACCGCATATGTGCATCGGCCAGTTCGTTGCCAAGACCGAGATCAACTGCGCGCTCAACGCAATTCTCGACCTGATGCCCAATATCCGCCTGAACCCGGAAAAACCCGCACCGCAGATCGTCGGCGCGCAGCTGCGCGGCCCGCATTACCTGCACGTGTTGTGGGACTGAAGCCGGCTCTGACCGCTGCTGGAAGCCCTGCAGAAATGATGTAAATTGAACACAAACAAAAAAAGTGTTTAATTAAATTCGGATCTGCTCTATGCTTCATTTCACAACAACAAGCCCGAATGCCAAGGGGATAGCCATGAAAGTTGAAGATCTGATTCTCGTCAGCGTCGATGACCACGCAATCGAGCCGCCCAATGCCTTCGCTCGCCATATGCCGGCCCGCTTCAAGGGGCGCGAGCCGCACGTGGTCAAGAAGGGCGAGCGCGACGTGTGGGTGTTCGAAGAACAGGCCACTGGCTACATGGGCCTGAACTCGGTGGTCGGTCGACCGAAAGAGGAATACGGCATGGAGCCGCTGGGCTACGACCAGATGCGTCGTGGCACCTGGAACATCAAGGACCGCGTCGACGACATGAACGCCAATGGCGTGCTGGGCTCGTTGTGCTTCCCAACCTTCCCGGGCTTTGCCGGACAGCGCTTTCAGGTGCATGGCGACCGCGCTGTGTCACTGGCCGCGATCCAGGCCTATAACGACTGGCACCTGCACGACTGGTGCAATGCCGCACCGGGCCGCTTCATCCCTCTGATGATCGTGCCGTGGTGGGACATGCAGGCCGCCGCCGCCGAGGTCGTGCGTCTGGCGCGTCAGGGCGTGCATGCCATCTCGCTGTCGGACAATCCGGCGATCCACGGCTACCCGTCGATTCACAGCGACTACTGGGACCCGCTGTGGAAGGCGTGCAGCGACAACAAGGTGGTCATCTGCTGCCATATCGGCACCGGGGTCAAGGCGGACCATGCGTCCGACATGTCACCGATCGATGCGTGGATCACCTCTATGCCGATCTCCATCGCCAACTCGGCGGCGGACTGGATCTGGGCGCCGATGTGGAAGAAATTCCCCGACCTGCGCATGGCCCTGTCCGAAGGAGGCATCGGTTGGGTGCCCTACCTGTTGGAGCGTGCCGACTTCACACACCGCCATCACAACGCCTGGACCAACTCCAACTTCGACGGGAAGATGCCCAGCGACATCTTCAACAAGCACTTCATCACCTGTTTCATCGAGGACAACTTCGGCCTCAAGAACCTGGATTTCCTAAACGCCGACATGGTCACCTGGGAGAGCGATTACCCGCACTCCGACTGCACCTGGCCCAATTCTCCGGAAACAGCCTGGGAAGGGTTGCAGCACCTGTCCAAGGAGGTCATCGACAAGGTCACCCACCTCAATGCAATGCGCGAGTTCTCCTTCGATCCATTTGCCATTCATGGTCGCGAGAATTGCACGGTGGGCGCGCTGCGAGCCCAGGCCACACACGTCAGCATCGAGCCCGCGCTGGGCCTGGGCGGCGCTGATCACGGCCGGCATGACAACAAGCCGGTGACCTCCGGCGACATCAACGCGATGTTCGCCCAGGCTGACGCGCAAACCGCGTTGTAAGTCGTCACCCTTGTCCCAGGCGTCGCGCATCGGCGGCTGGGGCAAGGGGACGGTTCCGTGCTCGCCCCAAGGCGGGGCGATTGCGCCAGTGTTCAGCGTTAGAGAGCGCCCATGGCCATCAGTCAATTCAGTTACAGCTCCATTCCTCCCGAGGCCGAGGCACTTCGCGCCGATGTCCGGGCTTTCATTCAGGCCCATCTGGCCGATTATCCGCCGACCTTGCGTGCACAGTCCTGGATGGGCTTCGATGCCGCATTCAGCCGGCAACTGGGCGCCCGCGGCTGGGTCGGCATGGCCTTGCCCAAGGCCTATGGCGGTGCAGCGGCGGGGCCGTTTGCGCGGTATGTGGTCATCGAGGAACTGCTGGCGGCTGGAGCGCCGGTGTCGGCCCACTGGATCGCCGACCGACAGAGCGGGCCGCTGATCAACCGCTTCGGTACCGAACAGCAGAAACAGCGCTACCTACCTGCCATCTGCCGCGGCGAAAGCTACTTCTGTATTGGCATGAGCGAGCCCAATTCCGGCTCAGACCTGGCCTCGATCAAGAGCACTGCGCAGCGTGAGGGCGACGGCTGGCTGCTCAACGGGCAGAAGGTCTGGACCACCAACGCGCACCATTCGCAATACATGATCGCCCTGGTGCGCACCGGCGAAAGGCAAGCCGCGCGTCACGAGGGCATGTCACAGTTCATCGTCGACTTGAGCGTGCCCGGGATCACTGTCCGGCCAATTCGCGACCTGGCCGGGGGGGAGCACTTCAACGAAGTGTTCTTCGACAACGTGCGCCTGCCGGTCGATGCGCTCATCGGCAGCGAAGGCAAGGGCTGGGATCAGGTGACTGCGGAACTGGCGTTCGAGCGAAGCGGTCCGGAGCGCTTTCTCAGTTGCATGGCATTGCTCACCTGCCTGATCGACGCGCTGGGCTCCTCGCCCGATGCCTTGCAGGCGCGGGAAATAGGGCGTCTGACGGCCAGGCTGCTGACATTGCGCAACATGTCGCTGTCGGTTACCGCGCAACTGGCGGCGGGCGAGCAGCCGGCCTGGGCTGCCGCGTGCGTGAAAGACCTGGGCAACGTGTTCGAACAGGACCTGCCGCAAGTCGCGCAGCTACTGCTGGACACCGAGCCGCGCCAGGCCGGTGGCAGCGAATACGCACGTGTGCTGGCCTACCTGACACAAATGGCACCGTCCTTTTCCCTGCGTGGCGGCACGCGCGAGATTCTGCGCGGCATCATTGCCCGCGGCCTGGAGTTGCGATAATGCGCGAACTTTTCGAAACCATGATCGAGCGCCTTTTTGCCGACCTGGCAACGCCGGCCTATGTGCTCGGTTGCGAAGGCGGCGAGTGGCCGGCGCAGCTTTGGGCCGCGCTGGACGATTCGGGCTTTACCCTGGCCGGTGCCCCCGAGGCGCTGGGTGGCGCCGATGCCAGCTGGGCCGATATGTACGTGATGGTGCGCGCCGCCGGTCGGCATGCAGTGCCGGCCCCTCTGGGCGAGGCGCTGCTGGCCAACTGGGTGCTGGGCAAGGCAGGTCTGGAAGGGCGAGAGGGTGCCTTGAGCATCGCCGCCCGCGCCGAACTGAGCCTGGCCGACGGGCATGTCAGCGGCACTGCTCACGCCGTGCCCTGGGGCCGCAACGTGGAGGCGCTGGTAGCCATCGCCACCACTGCTGCGGGCACACCGCAGGTGGTGCTGCTGCAGCGCAGCACGGCCAGCGACCTCACTCTCAGCCTCAACGTGGCGGGTGAGCCGCGTGACGACCTGGCCTTCAGTGCTGCGCCAGTGCTTGCCCACGCACCGCTGCCGGATGGGCTCGGTGCCGACGTGCTGAAGCTGGGGGGCGCGATGCTCCGCTCGGCGCAGATCGCCGGGGCACTGCAGGCACTGCTCGACATGGCCGCCGGTTATGCGCGCGAGCGCAAGCAGTTTGGCAAGGCCATCGGCTCGTTCCAGGCCATCCAGCAACAGTTGGCGGTACTTGCCCAGCAAACGGCCGCGGCCAGAATCGCCGCCGAGGCGGCCTTTTGCGAGTCTGTCAGCGGGCTGGCCGGGCTGACCATCGCGGTGGCCAAGATCAGCAGCGCCGACGCCGCGAGTGTCGGTGCCAGCATTGGTCATTCGGTGCATGGCGCCATCGGCTTCACCGAGGAATACCCCCTGCACCTGCTAAGCCGCAGGCTGTGGGCATGGCGCAGTGAATTCGGCTCGGCCAGCCTGTGGAGCCAGCGCCTGGGCGCACAGATATGCCAGGGCGGCAGCGAGGGCTACTGGCCGCTGCTGACCCGCCACGGCATCCACCCCTTGACCGGCCTTGTGAGCAATCGGCTATGACCCCGTTCCTTCATATCGAGCGCGCCGGCGGCATTGTCACCGTGCGCATGGACCACCCCGACACCCGCAATGCCCTGACAACGCCCGGGCAGATTCAGGAATTCGTCGACCTGTGCGCGGCGTTGCGTCGCGACAAGTCGGCGCGGGTCATGGTGCTTACCGGCAACGGCAGCGCCTTTTGTGCGGGCGGGAATGTCAAGGACATGCACGAGCGGGCCGGCATCTTCGCGGGCTCGCCCTATGCGCTGCGCGACACTTACCGTGATGGCATCCAGCGCATCCCCCTGGCGCTGTACGAGCTGGACATTCCGGTCATCGCTGCCGTCAACGGCCCCGCCATCGGCGCGGGCCTGGACCTGGCCTGCATGTGTGATATCCGCCTGGCATCGACCTCGGCGGTGTTCGCCGAGAGCTTCGTGCGTCTGGGCATCGTGCCTGGCGATGGTGGGGCCTGGCTGCTGCCTAGGATCATCGGTGTGCCCAGGGCCAGCCTGATGTCCTTTACCGGCGACACCATCAACGCGGTCAAGGCGCTGGAGTGGGGGCTGGTGGAGCAGGTGTGCACGCACCAGACGCTGATGGCCGAGGCGCGCTCGCTGGCCGAGCGTATCGCTAGCAACTCGGGTCATGCGCTGCGGCTGTGCAAGCGCCTGCTGCGCGAAGGCCAGCACATGCGCCTGGACTCGTTGCTGGAACTGTCGGCGGCCTATCAGTCGCTGGCGCACCACACAGAAGACCACCAGGAAGCCGTTTCGGCCTTCGTCGAAAAGCGCACCCCCGACTACCTCGACCGGTGATCGGCGCAAGGCCCTCGACAGACTTTTGGAGTATTGAAGATGCGTGGCGTTTTCCGTGAAGACCACAATATGTTCCGCGAGCAGGCGCGCCGGTTCGTTGACCGCGAGATCGTGCCCTACCTGCATGAGTGGGAAAAGAACGGCATCGTGCCCAAGGAGGTCTGGCTCAAGGCGGGGGAGACCGGCCTGTTGTGTTCGACCGTGCCCGAGGAGTACGGCGGCCCCGGCGGCGACTTCGGCCACTCGGCGGTGATGATCGAGGAGCTGGCGCGGGCCAATGCCACGGCCGTGGGTTTCACCACCCACTCCGAGATCGTCGCCCCCTATATCGTTGCCTACGGCAGCGAGGCACAGAAGCAGCGCTGGTTGCCGCGCATGGTCAGCGGCGAGCTGATCGGCGTGATTGCCATGAGCGAGCCCGGCATCGGCAGCGACCTGCGCTCGATGCGTACCCTGGCGCGCCGCGACGGCGATGACTACGTGGTATCCGGCCAGAAGACCTTCATCACCAACGGCGGCAACGCAGGGCTGATGGTCACCGCCACCAAGCTGGACCTGAACGCCAAGGAACTGACCCTGATTTGCGTCGAGGAAGAGCGCCAGGGCTTTTCCAAGGGGCGCCTGCTTGAAAAGATCGGTTTGAAGGGCCAAGACACCGCCGAGCTGTTTTTCGATGATGTGCGGGTGCCCGTCGACAACCGCCTGGGTGAAGAGGGCCAGGGGTTCAAGTACCTGACTCACCAGTTGGCGTGGGAGCGCCTGATCATCGCGATACGCGCCGCGCAGTCGATCGAAACGCTGCTGCACGAGACCATCGACTACACCCGCGAGCGAAAGGTGTTCGGCAAGCCGGTGCTGGACCTGCAGAACACCCGTTTCAAGCTTGCTGAGGCCAAGGCGCAGTTCACCATGCTCAGGGTGTTCGTTGACGATTGCCTGGCCAGGGTGATGCGTGGCGAGTTGCCGGCGGATGTGGCGGCCATGGCCAAGCTGCTGGGCTCTGAGATGCAGGGCAAGCTGCTTGACGAGTTCCTGCAACTGCATGGCGGTTACGGCTTCATGAGCGAATACAAGATCAGCCGGGCCTGGGTCGATGCACGCGTGGCGCGGATCTACGGCGGTACCTCGGAAATCATGAAAGAGATCATCGGCCGCACGCTCTAGGCTCCGCCGGGCATGGCGTGGCAGTACTAGCCGAAAGGTCACCGGAGAAATCATGAAAATGAGCCTTTATCGAGCATTCGCAGGTTTATGCCTATGCCTTGCCTGCGTGTTCGCCATGGCGCAGCCGCCGTCCAACGATGCCTACGGTGCTGAAAGCCAGCGCGCGCAGGCGTTGCTGGCCAAGGCCGTCGCCCGTTACCAGGCCAGTGGCGACAGCGCCCTGGCCGCATTCAGCCGCCAGGGCGAGTTCATCGATGGCGAGCTGTACATCTATGTGGTTGATACCTCTGGGGTGATGCTGGCCAGCGGCGGGCCGTCGGCGTCGCTGGTTGGCAAACCAGTGGTCAGCGTGCTGGACGACGATCTCAAGGCCGCATTCCGCCAGGCCATCGAGCAGCCTGCAGACGGCAGTGTGCGCAGCGCCGAGTACCGCTGGTGGAACTGGCAGCACGCCAAGGTGGAGCGCAAGCGCGTGTTCTACCAACGGGTGGGCGAGCGGGTGCTCTCCGTGGGCTACTACCTGCCGCGCTCCAGCCCCGAGCAGGCCCGCGCACTGCTGCAGCAGGTCGCCGAACAGGTACGCAACGACCCGAAAGCGACCTTCACCCGCATCAACCAGCACGACAGACAGCTCAGCCAGGATGACCTGTATGCCTTCGTGGTGGACCTCAAGACTCAACGCTTCGTCGCCCACGGCTTCTTGCCGCGCCTGATCGGCACTGACTTCACGTCACTGCAGTCCGCCGATGGCCAGCCGATCGGGCAGGCCATGCTGCGCCAGATGCAACAGCATGAAACCGGCAAGCTCGACTACCTGTGGCGCAACCCCATCACCGGGCAAAACGAGTTCAAGACAACTTTCCTGCAACGGGTAGGCGGCTATGTGGTTGCGCTGGGCTGCTACAGCGGCCATTAGGCCGGCGCGTTCCAATGCGCAGATTCTATCGATCATCTGCTTCAACTTCGTCGGCTACGTGTGCAGCGGCTTGCCGCTGGCGGTACTGCCGGGCTTCGTGTTGCACGACCTTGGCCTGGGTGCGGTGCTGGCCGGTGCGGTAATTGGCGTGCAGTACGTGGCCACCTTGTTCGCACGGCCGCTGGCAGGCAGTGTGGCAGACCGCTTCGGGGCCAGGAGCGCGGTGCTCTGCGGTCTCGGCGGCCTGATCGTCAGCGGCCTGCTGACCTGGCTGGCGCTGGCGCTGCCGGTCCCGTTGTGGCTTTGCCTGGCCCTGCTGGTGCTCGGCAGGGTCATCCTGGGGCTGTGTACCGCCATGATTTCGACACCTTGCTGCACCTGGGCGATCGGGTTGCACGGCGCGTCCAGTACGGCCAAGGTGATGTCCTGGAACGGCATCGCGGCCTATGGCGGCGTAGCGGTCGGCGCGCCATTGGGCCGGCTGCTGGGGACTGCCTTCGGCCTCGCCAGTGTCGGGCTGTGCAGCGCACTGCTGGGCCTGGCATTTGTGCTCGTGGCCCTGGGCCGGCGCCCGGCGCCGCTGGTGGCCGGGGCGCGGCTGGCCTTTCACCGGGTCTTGCTGGCGGTGCTGCCCAACGGGGTGGTGTTGGTGTGCAGCTCGGTAGGCTACGGCGGGCTCACGGCGTTTGTGGCGCTCTATTTCGATAGCCTGGGGTGGCAGGGCGCGGCGTTCTGCCTGAGCGGCTTTGGCGCAGGGTTCATCGTGGCGCGGCTGGCGTCGCCGGGTATCCTGCACTGCCTGCGCGGCTACACGGTGGTTGCGATGTGCCTGCTGGTGCAGAGCGCTGGCCTGTTGCTGGTCGGGCTGGCACCGTCGCCGGCGCTGGTGATTGCAGGCGGCGCCCTGACCGGCATCGGCGTATCGTGGGTTTATCCCGGTCTTGGCATGGAAACCCTTGCGATGATTGCGCCAGCCAACCGCAACTCGGCATTGAGCGCGCTTTCGCTGTTCTTCGACGTTGCAGTCGGACTGGCGGGGCCGTCGCTGGGGCTGATTGCCGCGGGCTACGGCTACGCCTGGGTGTTTCTGTGGTCTGCGCTAGTGTCCGTGAGCGCAGTGGTGCTGGTGCTTTATCTGTGGTGCAAACCCGGTGTTACTTACCGTTGAACTCAGCCGTGCAAAAGAGGCAGGCCCATGAGCAACTCCCTTTACGACATTCCCTTGCAGGAGATTGATGGCACCCTTAGCAACCTGGGACGCTATCGCGGCAAGGTGCTGCTGCTGGTCAACGTGGCGTCCAGGTGCGGGCTCACCCCGCAGTACTCCGGGCTCGAGCAGCTCTACCAGCGCAAGCAGGCCGAGGGGTTGCAGGTGCTGGGCTTTCCCGCCAACAACTTCAAGCAACAGGAGCCGGGCAGCGATGCAGAGATCGCCGCGTTCTGCTCGCTGAACTACGGCATCCAGTTTCCGCTGTTCTCCAAGCTGTCGGTCAACGGCGACGACCGCCATCCGCTCTATGCGGCACTTACGGCGGCGCAACCCGAGAGCATTGGCGAAGGCCCTTTCCGCCAGCGGCTTCAGGGTTACGGCATAGCGGCTGACAACCACACCGACGTGCTGTGGAATTTCGAGAAGTTTCTTGTTGATCGTAGCGGTCAGGTGGTCGCGCGTTTCGCACCCGATGTGGCGGCCGACGATCCGCGACTGCTGGCGGCCATCGAGACTCAGCTGGCCACGCCGGCGTAATCCGGTACGTGCCGGCCCGCCCGTGGACGGTGTCGGCGGGAGTGCGCAGCACCCTCATGCGAACGCCGGCATCCGCCCAGCACCGGTCAGGCTAGCCGCCGTGATGCCATCCATCAGCGACGTCCGGCAGCGATCCGAGGCCGACGTCGAGCTCAGCCAGGCCTCTTGCCAGTCAATCTGACCTGAAGCCGGTAGTGGGCTGCACCGCTTTACGTGCAGTGGTTTTGACCGTCTCGATATCGTGACGAGCCCCCCGGAAACAGTGCGGAAGCGAAGCAGGCGGTGCTGATCAGAAAAACGACGTGGCCGAACGGCGGGACCATTGGCGGGTCTCTTGACCTGGCCAGTATCAGTGCAAGCTTACTTCAGATTGGCATGGAATTTTCATGTGCGATCTGCACTCTGTGGTTTTGTAGCGCGTAAACGCTGTCTTTCCCGCCAACAAAAACAATCCGGGGGTTTGCATGAGCTGTCTGATCTGCGCGGGCCACGCCGAGGCCATCGACTGCCCGGCCGGGTGGGAAGGGCGCCGTTGCCTGCAGTGTGGATGTTACCGTATGTCTCAAACGCTCATCCTGACGATGATGGACGAGGGGCAGATTTTCGATGCCTGCAAGATGCGCCAGTGGCTCGAGATGCGACGCGGGGTGATGCCGATTCCGACGATTGATGTGCATGAGGCGATTCTGGTGGTGTAGTTGTGGTGGCTGGCAACTCGAATCTCACAGGCGTTGGCACGTGGCAGCCCATGTAGGAGCCGGCTTTGCCGGCGAAGCGCCGCGCTCGCGGCGCTCGATCTTGTGACCGGCACAACAGCATTGACTGGCACCTGATAACCTCACCGCGATCCTTTGGTGGCCCTTCTGAAGACATCCCCAGTCACCTGTCTTGAAATTGCATCTGGGTTTGGGGGGCATGCTTTGAATCTGATGGCGCTCTCTAGGCCGCGCGCTGCCCGCGCGTCGCTTCGCCGGCGAGGCCGCCTCCTACATGGCGCATAGGCACCCCTATCAGTGGGCCGCGTCTGCGGCCCGGGTGTCACGTCGTTACGCGTCTACCGCTTGCGCCTCCATGCCGTCCAGCACCGTTTCGATCAACACGGTGCTCATCTCCAGCGACTGCTGCGCTGCCACCAGCAGGTGCTTGAACTGCGCGTCGGCGCGCTCGCAAGCTTGTGCGGTGGTGTCCCTGGCGCATTGGATCTGTAGCGACAGATGGACCAACGCATCTTCGAGCTCGATGCCTTCGCAGACGGAAAACAGGGGAGGGTGGTTTCCGTTGCAACAGCCGAAGGCGGTGTAGGCGGTTTTGCGGGGATTAACAAGCGGGGGGTCGGGGACGATTTTTGTCATTGTGCAGCTCCCTTTTGCAGTGGAACCGCCAGCTATCACTTGCAGTTGATAGGGTGGCGGCTACGTGCGGGTCTGCAAGACCGGGGCAAAAGGAACCCGGCAGACCCGAAGGTCTCCCACACGTAGCCACCATAAATCGAAACCACGGGCACAAAAAAGCGCCAATGACTTTCAGGTGGCGCTGTGCGCCTTTTGCTTGGCGGGCTTGCAGACCCGGCCGCTGAATTGGCAGCGGCGAGACGAAGGGTAGCGAGTATTGGGGGGATATTCAAGGGCGGGTTGGTTGAGGCTGTCTATGCGTATATCGATCGATACCTGGTTTTTGGTGAAGGCTGCTTTCGGCCTGAAGCGGATATCTATGGACGACCGCTCCCGACCCATAGCTGCCCTTCAGGATGGGCAGCTAACGGCCAAAAGCCACCGGTCGTGTCAGGCAGCTTCCGACCCGCTACCGTCATTCAGAACTGGCTAATTGGCAAAAGCCAGACATTCGAACCCGTCTATGAAATCAGAGGCGATTCACAGCTGCCATGACACGAAACAGCAGACACAAAAAGCGATAGGCGAAGGTTAACGGGGTGGGGGTGGGTATTCAAGGTTCTGGCTTGTGGGGAAGCTGGAGGGGTTACCGTTTCAGCATTGATGCTGGTGAGGTAACGACATTTTCGAGACTTCAACACCACAAGTACCCGGAAATTTCAGATCAAGCGCTTACATCCGGTGATGTTCCAGCAAGAAGTCCACGAACAATCGCACCCGCGCCGGCATTGCCGCCCCGCCGACGAACACAGCATGAATCGGTTCCTGGTCCCCAGGGTTCCAGGCTTCTAGCAGCGGAATCAGGGCGCCGCGCTGCAGATCCTCGCGCACGCTGAACTCACCGATACGTGCAATGCCGGCGCCTACTCGCGCAAGTTGTGCCAGCGCTTCACCACTGCTGCATTCGATGTTGCCGCTGACCTTCAGGGAAAACTCTTTTCCATCGCGGATGAACGGCCAGTTGGGTTCGGCACGCCGGAAGTTGAAGCGCAGGCAATTGTGCTGAAACAAGTCTTCCGGCTCCTTGGGGATGCCCTCGCGCTGCAGATAATCGGGCGATGCCACCACTACCTGGCCGGTGTCGCCGATCCTGCGCGCGGTCAGCGGGCTGTCGGGCAGATGGCCAAAGCGGATCGCGACATCGGCCTGCCCGCCGAGAATGTCGACCACTTCGTCGCCGAGGGTAAGGTCGACGACGATGTTCGGGTAACGGGCGCTGAACGCTGCAACCAGCGGGACGATGGCCAGCCGCCCGTGGCCAAGGGCGGCACTGACCCGCAATCGCCCCCTGGGCACGCCCTGGTCAGCGATCGCTGCTTCGACCTCGTCCATGTCGGCCAGGATACGCCGGGCGCCGCGCAGGAACGCTTCGCCCTCGGCAGTGAAGGCGAGCGCTCGGGTGGTGCGCAACAGCAGGCGGGTGCCAAGGCGTTGCTCGGTACGCGCGATGACCCGACTGACTGCCGAGGGCGTCACGCCCAGTGCACGCGCCGCGGCCGACAGGCTGCCTTCGTGCGCCACGGTGGTGAACACGCTCATTTCACCTGACCTGCCGTTGAAGTCCACTTGTGCCTCCTGCGCAAAGGTGATTGCCGAAAATGCTATCTACCGCGTTAAAAAACTGCATCGTAGCATTGGCGGCATAGATAAGGAGCCTTCCATGCGTATCAATCCACCACTTGTCGCACTTGCCATCGGTGCCTTTGGCATCGGCGTAACAGAATTCGCCCCCATGGGCATGTTGCCGGGTATCGCTCAGGATCTGGGCGTTTCGATTCCCGCTGCCGGTTTGCTGGTCAGCGCCTATGCGCTGGGCGTATTGCTCGGCGCACCGCTGATGACCCTGACCACCGGCAGGATTCCCCGACGCTATCTGCTGATCGGGCTCATGGGGGTTTTCACCTTGGGTAATCTGATGTCAGCCCTGGCCACCGATTACTACAGCCTCATGGTCGCCAGGGTGGTGACCTCACTGAACCATGGTGCATTTTTTGGCGTTGGCTCCATCGTCGCCGCCAGCGTGGTCGCCCCGGAAAAACGTGCCGGGGCGGTGGCGGCAATGTTCATGGGCCTGACCTTGGCGACCATCGGCGGTGTGCCGCTGGCCACCTGGTTTGGTGAACTGTTCGGTTGGCGCACCGCTTTCTGGGGAATTACCGGCCTCGGCGTGGTGACCATGGCCGCATTATGGTTCGCCCTGCCTAACCTGAAGACGTCGCAAAGCGTCGGTGTAATGGCCGAAATTCGAGTACTGGGGCGCGGTCCGGTGCTGGGCGCGTTGGCCCTGACCGTAGTCGGGTCGAGCGCGATGTTTACTGTCTTCACTTACATCGCGCCGATCCTCAGCAGCGAGACCAATGGTTCCACCGCCTACATCACTGGCATGCTGGTTCTTTTCGGGGTGGGGTTGACGCTGGGCAACCTGTGGGGCGGCAAGGCCGCCGACCGCTCGATAGATCGCACCTTGATCGTCTCGCTAAGCGTTCTGATTCTCGTCCTGCTGGCGTTCACCCTGCTGATGCGTTGGGCGGTGCCGGCCGCTCTGGCCATCCTGATATGGGGTATCGCCAGTTTCGCCCTGGTGCCGCCACTACAGATGCGTGTGATGGAAGCAGCGAAGGACGCGCCCAATCTTGCCTCTGCGGTGAACATTGGCGCCTTCAATTTTGGCAACGCGATTGGCGCAGCGCTGGGCGGAGCGGTGATCAACGCCGGGTTGGGTTATCCGGCCATTTCCCTGGCCGGAGCGTCGATGGGTACTCTGGGGCTGCTGATGGTGTTGGCGTATGGCTGGCGTTCCAGAACTGTTGCATCAACAGTGGTGTGACTAAGCAGTGATGCCAGTGGCGTACAGACAGTGGTCGAGCCTGCATTCAATGCGTGATGGTTGGCCGCCCCGATGGCTTTAGGTTTAAAGTCAACTTCAAGGTCAACAGAGTGTTCAGGGTGGGTTATGCGAATAGGCGAACTGGCGAAAATCAGTGGTTTGGCGCCCTCACGCATCCGGTTCTACGAGTCGAGCGGCTTGATCAAATCTGTCGAGCGCAAAGCAAATGGTTACAGGGACTACGCGCCTGATACCACGTGGGTGTTGGAGGTCATCACCGCAGCGCAGGCGGCGGGTTTTTCATTGGAAGAAATTCGGCAGTTGATGCCGATGAATGCCAGCGGTTGGCAGCACGATGAATTGCTCAGCGGGCTAAAGCAAAAGGTTGAGGAAATTGCTGTTCTACAGCAACGGCTAGCCCACAGCAAAGCGCAGCTTCTGCTCGTCATCAAGGGCATCGAGGGTAAGCCCGAAAGCATGGCGTGCGCGGAAAATGCGCAAATGCTGATCAATCGCCTGCGTGAAGAAGGCATTGGCAAAGCGCCGGGCAAGCGTGCGGTGCGTTAAGGTCAAACTCCATTGCTGCACTGCGCAAAAGGGTATTGACCTTAAAGTTGACTTTAATCTTAAGGTGGCCTCCTCTTCAGTTGAGGGCTGCTCCATGAATGTGTTCGACACCCTGATGCTTCCCAACGGTTCAACCATCAAGAACCGAATCGCCAAAGCTGCCATGGAGGAGAACATGGCGGACGCCGATCAGGCGCCTTCCAAGGACCTGCTGCGTCTCTATCAAGCATGGGCCGACGGTGGTGCCGGCCTGATCATTACCGGCAACGTTATGGTCGACGGCCGCGCCATGACCGGACCGGGTGGCGTGGTGTTGCAAGACGATCAGCAATTGCACAAGTTCAAGCACTGGGCGCGTACAGGTCGGTCTGGTGGTGCGCAGTTCTGGTTGCAGATCAATCATCCCGGTCGCCAGATGCAGTCCAACCTTGGGCAAAAGACCTGGGCCCCGTCAGCCGTGCCGCTGGATCTCGGCAAAATGTCCAGGCGATTTGCCACACCTCATGCGATGACCCCAGGCGTGATCGAAGAGGTTGTTCAGCGCTTCGCGAATACCGCACGCCTGGGCGAACAGGCCGGATTCACTGGTGTGGAAATTCATGCTGCCCATGGCTATTTGTTGAGCCAGTTCCTTTCGCCGTTGACCAACCAGCGCACGGACGAGTGGGGTGGCCCTCTGGAAAACCGGGCGCGCCTGTTGCTCGAAATCGTCAAGGCGGTCAGGGCTGTGGTTTCTGCGGATTTTGCAGTGGCGGTCAAGCTGAACTCCGCCGATTTCCAGCGCGGAGGATTCACCGCCGATGACGCGAAAAAGGTGGTTGAGTTGCTCAACGACCTGGGCGTGGACATGGTGGAGTTATCGGGAGGCAGCTACGAAGTACCCGCCATGCAGGGTGACGCGCGCGATGGTCGCACCCTGGCTCGCGAAGCCTATTTCGTCGAGTTCGCCCGTGATATCCAAACCGTCGCCAACATGCCGGTGATGGTCACTGGCGGTATACGCCGCCGCCCGGTGGCCGACAGCGTCGTGCAGAGCGGTGTGGACATGGTGGGCATCGGAACCGCTCTTGCTATCGACCCGCACCTGCCTCGCCAGTGGCTGGCGGGCAACGACAATGCCCCGCAATTGCCGCCGATCACCTGGAAAAACAAAGCCATGGCGGCCTTGGCGAACATGGCTGTAGTGAAGTTTCAACTGCGTAAACTCAGTCGCAATAAAAATCCCGACCCGAGTGTTTCACCGTTGCTCGCGCTGATCCTGCAACAGGCCGCCATGGCCTTTCGCACTCGCCGGTATCGGAGATGGGTAGAAAAGTCTTCGCATTGCAACGGCCTGACGATCGCAGCGCACGGCGATGGTCTGCCTGGATGACACCTGCGCAACATCACTGAAGACGTTGCGCCAGGTGCTACGCGAGTGTTGTTCCGGGCTTAAAGCCCCCACCGCCCCAGCTCGGGCTTGCGCTCGTCAAGCAGCAGTGCAGGCGCCATGGCGCTCGCCATGTTCAGCAAGTGCATGTCGGTAGATACCGGTGACAGCAGCTGCACGCCAATCGGCATCTGTGCTTCATCGAATCCGGCGGGTAGGGCGATTGCCGGGGTGCCGAGGTAGTTACTGGCGCGGCTGAACGTGCCGATGCTCACGTGAGCAGCGTCCTGGTCATCAAGAGGCAGGGCCCCGTGACCGCTGACCGGCATCAGCAGAGCACCGGATGAGCCGATCGCTCGTCTGAAGGCCTCGGCGGCGTGGGCACGCTGTGCAACGGCGTGTTCGTAGTCGTCACGGCTGATGGTCGCGCCGGCCAGGATGCGATTGCGCACCACCTCCCAGAGCGGCTGCGCAGGGTCATGTGCAAGGTGGCCGAACTCGCGATACCCCTCATAGGCAATGATCATCGAGTTGCACTCGGACAGCCGGCCAATGTTCAACTCATCCTCTGGAACCCAGCTCTGGAGCGTCCAGCCGGCCTTTTCCAGGGTGACCAGGGCCTGATCCCAAACCCGGCGAGCGCCCACGGACAGCGCACTTGGGAACGCGCTCTGGTCCAGTACGAACACCGTGCCCGGCTTGGCTGGTACCAGCTCACCTGCAAGGTCGGCCTGAACGCTCGACCCACTGCCGGTAGACGGGCTGGCAAGGATGGCCGTGAGTGCATGGGCGTCGCCGACATCACGGGCGATCGGGCCCAGAACGTCGAGGCTGGGCGCAAGCGGAACCACACCGTGCACGCTGATGACCCCGCTGGACGGCTTGAAGCCGACCAGATGATTGAGCGATGCGGGGGCTCGGATCGATCCGCCGGTATCGCCCCCCACTGCAACAGGTACAAGCCCTGCGGCAACAGCAACCGCCGCACCTGAAGAGGAACCGCCCGGGGCACGATGCAGCGTTGTGTCCCACGGGTTCCAGGGCGTGCCTCGGGTCGGGTTCTGCCCGGACAGGCCGAACGCAAATTCGGTCATCTGGGTCTTGCCCAGGATAACCATTCCGGCCGCCTGCAATCGTTGCGCGACGGTGCTGGTCACGGCACTGACAGTGCTCAGGCGGCTCAACGAACCTGCCGATGCCGGGGTATGGGCTATTTCGATGTTGTCCTTGATGGCGACCGGTACGCCATGCAAAGCGCTCGATGGGTGGCCTGCCTCGAGCGCACTGTCGGCGGCATCGGCTGCCGCCAGGGCTTGCTCTGCGAACACTGCGGTAAAGGCATTGAGCTCGCTGCCGCGAGCAATGCGGTCCAGAAAGTAGTGCGTGACGGCACGCGAGGTGATCTGCCGGGTAGCGATCAGATGGGCAATCTGCAGGGCAGACTGGAAACATAGGGCTTCGGATCGTTCGAGCATGGGTTCTAGGTTCTAAGCGGTGTGGGTCGGTAATCCCCGTATCCGATACTCGTTGACGGGGATTGCATGGCGTTGTTCGAGCCAGTGACTATTTCAGTGGCTTTCCGGCTGTTTCCGGCATTTTGATGAAGGTCACAAGCGTGAGCGCGGCGCCTGCGAGCACGTAGTAGAAGAACCAGCTCTCCTGACCGTTGCTCTGCAGCCAGGTCAGCAGATACGGCGTGGTACCGCCCAGCAGCGCCACCATCAGGTTGTAGGGAGCACCAATGCCGACGGCGCGAACGCGGCTGGGGAACTGTTCGGACATGATTGCCGGGGCGATGGAGGTATAGAGCGCGTACAGCATAAGGCCGAACAGCTCCACCATCAGGATCGACGAGAACGTCGGCTGCATGCTGGTGATGATCGGGTAGAAGAACACCAGGTAACCCAGGGCGAACACGATCAGTTGCGGCTTGCGCCCGAACTTGTCAGAGAGCATGCCGAAGAGTGGGTGCACGAGCATGAACGCGACCATTGCAACCGTGTTTGCAGCGAACGCTGTCGAGGACTCCACATGCAGCGCGCGGATGGCATAGGTCGGGATGTAGATGACGAACAGGTAGAAGGCAAAGGTGCTCAGGATCGAAAAGCCCACGATCCGCAGGGTCTCGCGCGGATAATCGCGCAGCAGGGTGCGCAGCGGTTGCTTCTCTACCTTGTCTGCGGTTGGCGGCGTGGAGGCTTCTGCTTCAGGTACCGACATACGCAGCCAGATGCCTGCGATACCGCCCAGGGCGCCGAGCAGGAACGGAATGCGCCAGCCGAACTCTCTCATCTGTTCCTCGGTGAGGAGGGTGGTCAGCGCCCAGCCGATCGCCGAGGCGGTCAGAATGCCCGCGGCGGAGCTGAAGAACACAAAGCTCGAAAAGAACCCGCGACGGTGGTCCGGCGCCAACTCGGCAAGGTAGGTAGAGGCTGAAGCGTATTCACCGCCCAGCGACAAGCCTTGCATCAGGCGCGCTATCACCAGCAAGACCGGCGCGAGCAGGCCGATCTTCTCGTAGGTGGGGGTGATGCCGATCATCAGGGACCCGCCTGCCATCAGCAGGATGGTGACCCCCAGTGCCGATTTGCGGCCATAGCGATCAGAGTAGATCCCCAGGGCCCAGCCGCCGATCGGGCGCATGAAGAACCCCACGGCGAAAATCGCGAAGGTCGCCAGCAGGGACGCCGTTTCGTCATTTTTTGGAAAGAATTGTGTGGAAAAGAACACCGCGAACGACGCATAGATCGTCCAATCGAACCACTCCACCGCATTGCCAATGCTGCCAGCAGCAATTTTGCGCGCGGTTGATACCTGCGGCTTTGCCGCTTCGGACGTTTGAGTCGCATAATTCATTGGCTTGTGCCTTTGGGTTTGAGTTTTAATTGTTTTTAGACATATGCGGCGTTTTTTTGTATTAATTTGGCCACTTGAGCGAAGGTATTGTAAGGATATGGTCTCGTCAACCGTTGATTCGGATGAAAAAAGACATTTTGCGTTGGATGACGCGGATCTGGCCTGCCTAATTGCACTGCAGGCGAACCCTCGCGGCACCTGGCGGGATCTGAGCGCCGGCTGCGATGTGGCGGAGCGTACGCTTTCGCGTCGGCTGCAACGCTTGATGGACAACGGGTATATCCGGGTGATCGGCGAGCTCGACCCGGTTGTGGTGGGGAGTGGCCCGGTGCTGCATGCCTGGATTCGGGTAGCAGACGGTCGTCAGAGCGAAGTGGCGCAGCACCTGGCGCAGTGGGCACAGACGCAGGTTGTGATGGCGACAACGGGCGAGTTCGACATCTTCACCGAGATCAACCTGCCCAGCGTGGAAGCGCTTTCTGACATGGTGGTGCGGGAGTTGCCGCTGGTGCCAGGGGTTAGGCAGGTTCAGACGCAGGTGGTGCTCAGGTCGTTCCGACGAGCCAGCCGCTGGCGCATTGATGGTTCGGTGCCTACCGAGCCGGTGCTGGCCGGGCCTGTGAGCCTGAGTGCTGACGAAATGCGGTTACTGGGCGCCCTGACCCTGGATGGAAGGGCCAGCCTGGGCGTGCTTGCCGAGACATGTGGAGTCAGTGAGCCGAAGGTTCAGCGGATGCTGAGTGGGCTCGTCGACAGCAATGCCCTGACATTTCGTGTGGAGCTCGAGCCGTTGCTGGTGGGCTATGGGGTAGAGGCGATTGTGTCGTTGCAGACTCGACCGGGTGCGGCGGAGGGCATTGCCCAGGAACTGGCGAAGGATGAACACACGCGTTGCCTGTTTGGCACCAGTGGCGGCTCGCAGCTGTTCTGGCATGTGCTGTGCCGTGATATCCATGATCTATGGACCGTCTCGACCGCCCGCATGGGATCGCTGGAGGGGATCATCTCGTGCGAGACCAACACGGTGGTCAGGGCCTACAAAAGGGCGGGGCGGGTGCGTCGAGGGTTGATGGTCGAGTAGAGCTCATGCCTGCCTTTGTGCAAGCAACGTAACTGGCTACGTTGCCTGTTTGGGCTTCCAGTAGTCCATCTCGGCCACCGCTCTTTCAATGTCATCCATGTCGTCGCAGCCCAGCGCGAGGTCGAACTTTTCAGTGATTGTTCTTCGCATGGCGGCCAGTCGACGGGTGATCTGGTTTTCATCGATGAACCGTGTCGTCTCTTCGCAATACAGCGCTCTGTCGCCTGGGCTGATGTCGCCATCAACATCCCTGTAGTAATGGCGGGCAATGTCTCTCAGGGAAATGAGCATGTATTCGATATCGGCGACAAGGTGGATGGCTTCCTCTCCAGACAGGAGGATTTCTCTGTTTTCCTTGAGCAGTTTCAATGGGTCTTCTACTCGATCTTTGAACGGGCCGGGTAGCGAGGATATCCCATGTGGCGCTGGCGAACCCCATTGCGGGTCACTCGGATGATGACGGCCCCTGCGGGTCATTCACCAGAGCGGCCGCCGTCGCATGCAGCACCTGCACCAGCCACAGCACCGCGGCCCCCTTGCTGTAAAGCTCATTGACGGTCACGGGCGGGTGTTGGCGTACCACGCTCAAGCTGCTGAACCTGCCGTGCTCATCGTGAAAGGGTTGGGTCCAGCCGAGGCAAACGCCGTGATCCTGCGCGCCTGCCCACAACTCGGGGGGGCTGGTGAAAGCCTCTGGTGTCCACAGCAACGGGAAGGATGAGTGCCGGCTGTGCGCAAGCAGGGGCTCAACGACCGCAGGCTCATGGCGACGGTAGCGCTCGCCCCATGGGTTGGGGCAGTTGCTTTGTGTGATCGAAAACGTCGGGGTGGTGAAACTGAAGGCGTAGCAGTCGAAACCCAGGCACCGAAGCAGCTTTTCCAATTGCGCCAACTGGCTGTCCAGGTCCTTCGAGCACACCAGCTGACGCAGTTGCTCCGTTGTCCAGTGATCCATCGTTGCTCATCCCTGCATGATGTGAACATCCGTGGATACAGATCAGTTTCTCCTGATAAATACGTATCAGATGCGCCTTTTACGACTGTAGCTCAGCTTTTTTGCGCTATTGCAAAAAGCGCTAACGCTTTTGCCGGGTGGCCTGCCTCTGGTCGGGCCTGCCCTCAGGGTCAAGTTCGCGCAGGCTTGCGGGCCCTTGTGCCGGTGACTCACCAGTCACCTGGCACAGCAACGCGCTGACTCGCTCGCCGTCCACCACGCCCCGTGCCTGCAAGAGGTCGGCCACCGCCATCAGCCCCGCCCAGTACCGGCGTACCAGGCAGCCGGACCGGGCGATGGCCAGGGCCTCGGCATCGAGCAGCTTGTGCGCGGGCAACAGGCTGATCAGTTCATGCCCGCGGCAGCGGTCGCCACGGCCGCTGCCGCGCAAGACCCGGTCATAGCGTGCGTGCCGGTGGATGGCTTCGGCCACGGGCCCGGCAAAGCAGTGCAGCAAGTCGCGCTCGATGGGTTCGACGAGGGAGGGCAGGTATTCGGCAATGCCACGGGCGGCGAAGGCCGGGTGCACGATCAGGTAGTCCGCCTCCACCAGCCCCTCGGCAAAGTGCGCACGCCCGTTCAGGTCGATCAGCGGGCCGCTGGCGGCCTGGGCGTGGGTCAGCACGGTCACCCGTGCAATGGGCTGGCCGTTCCACCACACGGCCAGGGCGTGACCGGCCTCGTGGATGGCGGTTGAACGCGGGCGCATGTCCATGGGGCGAGCCTCCCGTGGGGTGGTCGCTCGCCCTGACTACGCCTGCGTTATCGGTGCACGGCTCAGCGAGCGTTTGTCCTACCTTCTGCTCCCTGGCGGGTTCCGTATAAGAGATTATGGCTATCACCCACCAATACTGCGGCTATTTGCCGACTCGGGGGCGGCGAACTAGCCTTAATTCGGTGCCGGTGCCAGCTGGCCGACCCATCCTGATGAAGAGACAAGATCGCGGCGCTCAGCCGTTCGAGTCGTTGACGATGCAACCTGTGTAACTGATTTCGCACGTTGCCACGGCGCCCTGGCAGGGCTGCCTGGCGACATGAACTCGACCAAGGGTAGCTCTCACATGGCAACTGAATCGAAATGCCCGTTCAATCATGCCGCCGGCGGTGGCACCACCAACCGTGACTGGTGGCCCAACCAGCTCAACCTGAAGATCCTGCATCAGCACGTGCCCCAGGCCGACCCGCTGGGCGAGGGCTTCGACTATGCCCAGGCGTTCAAGAGCCTGGACTTCCAGGCCCTCAAGCAGGACCTCACCGCGCTGATGACCGACTCGCAGGACTGGTGGCCGGCCGACTTCGGCCATTACGGGCCACTGTTCGTGCGCATGGCCTGGCACAGTGCGGGCACCTACCGTACCGGCGACGGGCGCGGCGGTGCCGGCTCCGGCCAGCAGCGCTTCGCGCCGCTCAACAGCTGGCCCGACAACGTCAGCCTCGACAAGGCGCGGCGGCTGCTGTGGCCGATCAAGCAAAAGTACGGGCGGGCGATTTCCTGGGCCGACCTGATCGTGCTCACCGGCAACGTGGCGCTGGAGTCGATGGGCTTCAAGACCTTCGGGTTTTCCGGCGGTCGCCCGGACGTGTGGGCGCCGGACGAGGACGTGTACTGGGGCTCGGAGAACAAGTGGCTGGGCGGCGACACGCGCTACGGCAAAGACCCTGAAGCCATGCAGCCGCCGGGCGAGGGCACCCTGGTGGCCGAACCCGAGCAGCACGGCAACGAAGAAAGCCGTACCGAGCAGGGCCGCAACCTGGAGAACCCCCTGGCCGCAGTGCAGATGGGGCTGATCTACGTGAACCCGGAAGGCCCGGAAGGCAACCCCGACCCGGTCGCCGCCGCCAAGGACATTCGCGAGACCTTCGGGCGCATGGCCATGAACGACGAGGAAACCGTGGCCCTGATCGCCGGCGGCCACGCCTTCGGCAAGACCCACGGCGCCGGCCCGGCCGACAACGTGGGCCCCGAGCCTGAAGCGGCAGGCCTGGAGGAGCAGGGCCTGGGCTGGAAGAACAGCTTCGGCACCGGCAAGGGCCCGGACACCATCACCAGCGGCCTGGAAGTGACCTGGACCACCACCCCGACCCGCTGGAGCAACAACTTCCTGGAGAACCTGTTCGGCTTCGAGTGGGAGCTGACCAAGAGCCCGGCCGGGGCCCACCAGTGGACGCCCAAGGGCGGCGCCGGCGCCGGTATCATCCCCGACGCCCACGACCCGTCCAAGCGGCGCAACCCCACCATGCTGACCACCGACCTGTCGCTGCGCTTCGACCCGATCTACGAGAAGATCTCGCGCCGCTACCTGGAAAACCCCGACCAGCTGAGCGATGCCTTTGCCCGCGCCTGGTACAAGCTGATCCACCGTGACATGGGCCCGCTGTCGCGCTACCTGGGCCCGGAACTGCCCGCTGAGGAGCTGCTGTGGCAAGACCCGATTCCCAAGGTCGACCACCCGCTGGTCGATGACGGCGACATCGCCGCGCTCAAGGCCAAGGTACTGGCCTCGGGCCTGTCGGTGGCGCAGCTGGTGTCCACCGCATGGGCGGCGGCTTCCACCTTCAGGGGTTCGGACAAGCGCGGCGGTGCCAATGGCGGGCGGCTGCGCCTGGCCCCGCAGAAGTTCTGGCAGGCCAACCAGCCCGAACAGCTGGCTGCCGTGCTCGCGACCCTGGAAGGCATCCAGAACGAATTCAATGGGGCGCAGGCCGGTGGCAAGAAGATCTCCCTGGCCGATCTGATCGTGCTGGCAGGCAACGCCGGCGTCGAGCAGGCTGCGAAAAACGCCGGGCATACGGTCACGGTGCCGTTCACGCCGGGGCGCACCGATGCCAGCCAGGAGCAGACGGACGTAGAGTCGTTCGGCTTTCTCGAACCCATTGCCGATGGTTTTCGCAACTACCTCAAGGGGCACTACCGCGTGCCGGCCGAAGCGCTGCTGATCGACAAGGCGCAACTGCTGACGCTCAGTGCACCGGAGATGACGGTGCTGGTGGGCGGCCTGCGGGTGCTGGGGGCCAATGTGGGCCAGAGCAGCCATGGCGTGTTCACCCAGCGGCCGCAGGCGCTGACCAATGACTTCTTCACCCACCTGCTGGACATGGGCGTGGAGTGGAAGCCGGTGTCCGAGGCCGCTCAGGCGTTCGAAGGGCGTGATCGCAAAAGCGGGCAGGTGAAGTGGACCGCGACCCGGGTCGACCTGGTGTTCGGCTCGAACGCGCAATTGCGGGCCGTGGCCGAGGTGTATGCCAGTGCGGATGCGCAGCAGCAGTTCGTCAGCGACTTCGTGGCGGCCTGGGCCAAAGTGATGAACCTGGACCGTTTCGATGTGAAGTAGCGCGTTCGCCGGCAAGGCCGGCCCCTGCAGAGCAGCACAACCCCTGCAGGGGCCGGCCTTGCCGGCGAAGCGAATGTACCGGCTCACACGCTGGCCGGCACCTCCCGTTGCAGCGCAAGGCGTGCAACAAGCCGCGTACAACCCGGCAGCGAAACCACCTCTAGCTGACCGCTCACCCGGGCGATGCGCGCATGCATGCTGCGCATGCCCACGCTCACCCCGGCGCGCTGTACCGCCAGCACGTCGAAGCCGATACCGTCATCCTCGATATTCAGCTCCAGGCTGTCGGGCTGCGGCTGCTGCAGCTCAACCTGCACATGCCGGGCACGGCTGTGCTTGACCACATTGGTCAGCGACTCTTCCACCAGGCGGGTCAATGCCATGCACTGCAAGGCGCTGGGCGGTGTGCGCCACTGCGCGGCAAAGTGCCAGGTGCAGGTCACATCCAGTTCGTCGAACAGCTGGGTGAAGCGATGGCGCAGCGGGGCGATCCATTCCTGCGGCGTGGCCGGCACCTTGATGCCGGCGCTGGAGCCATTGTCGATGGTCTGGCGCAGGTCATCACGCAGCAATTTGAGCATCGACAGAAACTGCGGGCCCTGCAGCGGCGTGCTGGCCTGCTCGACCATGGCCATCATGCGCACCAGCGAACCGCCCAGCCCATCATGCAGGTCGTGGGCGATTTGCAGGCGGTCCTGCAGGCGGGAGTTGGTCAGCGCCAGGGCGTGTTCGCGTTCGAGGGTGGTGGCCAGTTCCCCGCGAGCACGCTCGATGCCTTCGGCCAGCTCCAGGTTGAAGCGCTCGATACGGCGCACGCTTCGCGCATGGCGCAAGCCCAGCACCACCGACATGCACAGGGTCGTCACCACGCTGGTGAGCGGTGTCCACGCGGGCGTTTCGCCGATCAGCTTCAGCATTATCAGCAGGTCATGGGCCCCGGCCAGCATGAATATCAGCAGGCTGGCGGCCAGCCACACATGCTCGGGCCGCCGGGTGCGCAAGGCATGCAGCTGAAACTGCAGGCAGTTGAGGAAAAACACCGTCGCCGTGCTCAGCACCGCCACCAGTTGCGCGTTGCCGACGCGGGCATCCGGGGCCAGTGCCATCAAGGCCACCAGTGCGGCAGTCAGCAGCCAGAGTGCCTTCTCCAGGCGCGGCAGCGATTGCCCGCCAAAGCGCCAGACAAACACGCAGAAACAGGTGACGTACATCACCAGCGCGATGCCGTTGAAGCGCGCAGCCATCAGGGTGGTGGAGAAGGGCCAGGGGCTGGTCATCAGTATATTGGCGATGAACAGCACCCAGCACAGGGCCATGGCCGCATACCAGCCAAAGATCCGTTGCTCGCGGCGGATCACCCAGATACAGAAGAACAGCCCGCCCAGCACCGCCGAGACGGTCAGGTTGAGCACGAACAACGAGCGGTTGGTCCACAGCAACTCTTCATACAGCTGGCGTGCCGAGGCCTCATCCCCCAGGTACACCGGCCCCAGCCCGGGTGACTGTACCGCCAGGCCCACTACACGTACCCACAGCGTGTTGACGCCCTCGTGCAGCAGGCCTTCGGGCAGGTGCCAGTAGCGGGGCATGTTCCAGCTGCGTGACAGCGGCTCGCTCAGCTGGCTGTCACGCCACAGGCGCTGATCGTTGACGAATACTTCGCCGGCCATGATCACCGAGCGCAGCGTCAGTGCCACCGGCATGCGTTGACCGGCCGCGCAGTCGCGCTGCCACTGGAGGCGGTACCACACCGTGCCGTCGTGCTGCGGCCAGCGTCGGCTCCAGTCGTCGGGCAGGGTCACGGCCTGCCAGGGGCCGGCCTCGGGGCGGTTGCCCTGGTCATCACCCTGGGCGGCGGCTACCGACAGCACCTGCACGGTGCAGCTTGCACCGCCCGGCGTTGCAGCCTGCGCTGCACCCGACAGGCACAGGACGAGTAGCCAGCACGCCATCAGGCCTCTCAATCGAGCAGACCACGCGTGCGTGCCGCATGGATGGCGCGGGTGCGCGAAGACACCGCCAGCTTGCGATAGATGCGTTTGACGTGGCATTCGACGGTGTAGCGCGACAGGTTCAGCTGTTCGGCGATTTCGCGGTTGCCCAGGCCCTCGGCCACAAGGCGCAGGATCTGGTCTTCACGCGGGGTCAGGCGTTCGCCATCGGCGGTGTCGACCGGCTGGGCGGCCCCCGGGCGCAGTTCCTCGATGATGCGCCGGGCCACGAACGGGTCGATGGGGGCGCCGCCGCGCAGCACGCTGCGCAGCGACAACAGGATCTCCAGGTCGTCGCGTTCCTTGAGCACATAGCCGGTGGCGCCTGCCCGCAGCGCCGCGAGCAGGGTGTCTTCGGTGCTCCATGCCGAGATCACCAGGATCGCCTGGCCGGGGTCGGTGGCGTGCATCTCTTCGATCAGCTCGATGCCGTTGCCGTCGGGCAGGCCCAGGTCTACCAGCGCCAGCGCCACCGGCTGCACTGCCAGGCAGGCGCGGGCCTCGGCCAGCGAGCTGGCGAACAGCAGGGCCTCGAGCCGGTAGCCCAGTTGCAGCAGCAGGGCTTCCAGGCGGCGGTGGATCAGCGGCTCGTCCTCCACCAGCAGTACCGGCGCGAGCAGCGTGGGTTCGGGAACAGTCGTCTGGATAGGCATGGGCAGTCTCGGGCGCGCGGTGGGGGCGAATGTGCCCCATGCAGCGGCCAATAGGTATCCCTGAAAACAGGTAAATGAAGCCTCATAGCCTACCCCACGCCCCGGTGCTAGCCCAGCGCCATTACCGCGATCACGCCCAGCGCCAGCAGCACCAGCATCGCCCCCGTGGCCCGCTCCAGCCACGGCAGGGCACGGGCGAAGCGGCGGCGCACGTGGCGGTTGCCGATCACCACCGCCACCAGCAGGTCCCACGCCAGCACCACGCCGAACATCCACAGGCCGTAGGCCAGCTTCCAGCCAGGGCTTGCCTGCGGCCCGCTCAGCATGGCCGCCAGGCTGGCGTAGAACAGCGCGTTCTTGGGGTTGAGGATGCCGGACACCATCCCCATGCCGGCGGCGCCCAGCCAGGTGGTGGCCGCGGGCGACGGTGCCGGCGACCCCTGCGGGGCAACCTCCAGCGTACTGGCACCGGCATGGCGGATGAACAGCCAGCCCAGGTACAGCAGGTAGGCGCAACCGGCCAGTTGCAGCACGATGAACAGCGTGCTGTGCGGCTGCAGCACCGACACGCCGGTAAAGGCGGCGACGATGAACACCCCGTTGGCCAGTGCGATGCCCAGGCAGGCTCCGCTGGCCACGCGCCAGCTGGTGGTCAGGGAGGTGCGTGCCAGGAGGAAGAAATCCGGCCCGGGTGACAGCAGCGCCAGAAAGTGCGCTGCTGCAATGATCAGGAACTGCTCCATGTAACCTTCACTTCTATGGATGTGGGTCCAGGAAGTGTGTGGCGGGGCCGGGGGCGGCGTATTGAACAAAATTGCGCAGGTTCAGGCGGCGTGACGGGCGAACAGCTTTTCCAGTTGCTGCCACAAGGCCGGGTCGGTGCTGAACGCCACGTTGAAGCGCATCCAGCCGGTGGCCTGGGCGTCGACCATGAACAACTGGCCGGGGCCGATCATGATGCCGCGCTCCAGGGCGTCGTCCACCAGCGCTGCGCTGTTGGCGATCTGCGGGTGACGGGTCCACAGGTACATGCCCTCGTCGGACTCGACGAAAATCTCGAAGCCCAGGCGGTTCAGGCGACGGCTGACCTCCTGCTGCGCCTCGGCCAGGCGCTGGCGCAGGCGCTTGAGGTGCTTGCGCCAGCGCCCGTCGGTGATGGCCGCATACACCACGCGCTCCATCACCTGTGAGGTGGTCAGGCCCGAGCGCATCTTCAGTTGCAGCAGCTTCTGGATCAGTTCGGGGTTGGCCAGCATGTAGCCCACCCGCACGTTCGGCGAGATGCTCTTGGAATAGCTGCCCACGTACACCACCTGCTGCAGGTGGTCCAGGCTGCTCAGGCACGGTTGCGGTTCGGCCACCATGTCGGCGTACAGGTTGTTCTCCACCAGGCGAAAGCCGTGTTGCGCCGACAGTTGCAGCAGGCGGTGCAGTTGCGCCAGCGGGGTGCGCGAGCAGGTGGGGCTGTGCAGGTGCGGCTGGGTGAAGAACACCGTGGGCCGGTGGTGGGCCAGTAGCCGCTCGAGATGCTCCAGGTCGTACCCGGCCGGGGTGCGCGGCACCCCGATCAGGGTGGCGCCCTGAAAGCGCAGGATGCTCATCAGGTTGGGGTAGCCCGGGTCGTCCACCAGCACCACATCGCCCGGGCGCACCAGGGTGCGCACCGCCAGGTCCAGCGCCTGGCTGGCGCCGTGGGTGAGCATCAGCTGGTTGGGGTTGGCCACGATGCGCTGGTCCTGCTCCAGGTTCTGCGCGGTGAGGGTGCGCAGCTCGAGCAGGCCCATGGGGTCGCCGTAACCGCTCAGTTCCATCACGCTGCCGGCCACCTGGCGCAGGCCGCGGCGCAGGCCGTCCTCGAACATCCACTCGTTGGGCAGCCAGCCACAGCCGGGCTTGAAGGCCAACTGGCGGCTTTCGAAGATGTTCTGCAGGTACCACTCGGAGTTGAACTCCGGCTTGCCCGGCTCGGCGTCGCTGGCCTGGCTTTCGATGCGCTCGTTGACCGAGCGGTTGACGAAGAAGCCGGCATTGCCGCGGCTGACCAGCAGGCCCTGGGCCACCAGCCGATCGTAGGCTTCGACCACGGTGAAGGTGCTGACCGAGTAGGTGGCGGCGAAGGCGCGGATGGACGGTACCTTGGCACCGGGTTTGAGGGTCTGGTTCTCGATCAACTCACGCAACCCGTTGATGATCTGGTTGACGAGCGGGGGGGCGGAGTCGGGTCGTAATTCAAGCATGTTGGGGCTGTGCCTTCAGGGTGCGTAACGCCTGGCGCCTGCAGGGAACGGGGGTGTACTGCATTGGCGGCCTGTACAGTGCAGTGCATATTTCACGGCGCTGTGCATGGCTCTCTGTGTCGTACATTTTTACATTAGGGGTCTGTATTCGCCAGCTAAAGCATGTTGAGAGGCCCGATCACTACCGCCAGGGGCAAGCCCCCGGGCGTGCACAGCACGATTGCCGACCTTCAAGGCCATGGATGCCCGCCGGGTTTGCGATCCATCCCGTACACAATCAGACACTGACGAGCAATGAAGCCCGGCATTCGCCGGTCTTGCGTGTTCGCTGGAAAAAGAAAAACAAGGGGTAGACAACTGATGGACGCTACATCGACTTCCACATCCTCCAAGGTGGAGCCCGAGAGCAAGCTTAGCGCTTCGCTCAAATCGCGCCACCTGACCATGATGTCCATCGCCGGGGTGATCGGCGGTGCGCTGTTCGTGGGCTCGGGGAGTGTGATCCACAGCGCCGGGCCGGCCGCCATCCTGGCGTACCTGGCCGGCGGCATCCTGGTGGTGCTGATCATGCGCATGCTGGGTGAAATGGCCACCTCCTCGCCAGACACCGGCTCGTTCTCCACCTACGCCGAGCGCGCCATCGGGCGCTGGGCAGGTTTCACCATCGGCTGGTTGTACTGGTGGTTCTGGGTCATCCTGATGGCCTGGGAAGCCTACGTGGCGGGCAAGATCCTGCACGGCTGGTTCCCCTCCATCAGCGTCAACGTGTTCGTGCTGGCCACTACCCTGGTGCTGATCAGCGTCAACTTCTTCAACGTCAAGCACTACGGGGAGTTCGAATTCTGGTTCGCGCTGATAAAGGTGGTGGCGATCATATGCTTCCTTGTGGTGTGCGGGCTGGCCGTGGCCAACCTGTGGCCCACCGGTGAGGTCCACGGCATCAGCAACCTCACGGCCCAGGGCTTCATGCCCAATGGGGTGGAGGCAGTGGTGGTGGCCATGCTGGGGGTGATGTTCGCCTTCCTGGGCGCCGAAATCGTGACCATCGCGGCCGCCGAGTCGAAGAACCCGTCCGAGCAGATCGTCAAGGCCACCAACTCGGTGGTGTGGCGTGTGTGCCTGTTCTATGTGGGTTCGATCTTCCTGATCGTGGCCCTGGTGCCGTGGAACGACCCGCTGATGGGCCAGTCGGGCTACGGTTCGTACCGTCGTACCCTGGAACTGCTGGGCATTCCGGGCGCTGAGTTCGTGATGAACTTCGTGGTGCTGACCTCGGTGAGCAGCTGCCTGATCTCGGCGCACTACACCGCCTCGCGCATGCTGTTCTCGCTGTCGACCCGCGGTGATGCACCGTCGTTCTTCAAGATCACCCGCGCCGGTACCGGTGTGCCGGTGTTCGCCATCATCGGTTCGTGCTCGGTGGCGGTGTTCGTCGCCCTGATCAACTTCAGCGACACCCTGCGCCCGAAAGACGTGCTGGACGTGCTGATGAACACCACCGGCATGATCGCCTTGCTGGTGTACCTGGTGATCGCGTTCTCGCAACTGAAGATGCGCCGCAAGCTGGAAGCCGAGGGCAAGGAAATCCGCCTGAAGATGTGGCTGTTCCCGTGGCTGACCTACCTGGTGATCGTGTTCATCATCGGGTGCCTGGTGACCATGGCCTTTGTGCCGGACTACCAGGTACTGGTGTTCTCCACCGGTGCGGCGGCGGCCATCGTGGCATTGATGGGCGTGTTCATGCACGTGCGTGCGGCCAGGCAGCTCAAGGGCTGACAGGCACCATGACGAAAAAGACCAGGGCCGCGAACGGCCCTGGTTTTTTTTTGCCTGCCCGCGGCGCGGATGCCGCCCGCCGGGTTCGTCCTACAAGCAGTGGCCGTGATGCCGGTAAACAATCCCCATTACGGCACCGGGCAATCATCGCAACGTTGATTGCAGTGTGCCAGTACGCCTGCCTAGCATGCCCGTTTGCTCGATTCGGCACGGAGTGCAGGCATGAAGATCGTTCACAAGGCTGGCCTGGCGGCCGCCACATTGCTGTTCATTACCACCGGATTGCTGTCGGTCACGCAGGTCAGCCAGGTGCGCGACGCCCTGCACAAGCAAGTGTCTGCCGGCATCGCCGAGTCCAGCGGTGCCCTGGCCCGGCAGATCGAGAACTGGCTGAACGCCAAGCTCAAGCTCATGGGCCTGGTGGCGCAGGTCATCGACAGCCGTTACAGCCCTGAAAACACCCAGCGCATCATCGACAGCCCGATGCTCAAGGACGAGTTCATCCTGATATTCGGCGCCTTGCAACGCGACGGCAAACCCCTCACCAACACGCCCAGCTGGCGCCCCGATGCGAGCTGGGACGGGCGCACACGGCCCTGGTATGCCGTCGCCAAGGGCGCCGACAAGGCGGTGCTCACCGAGCCCTACATCGACTCGGCCACTGGCGAAACGCTGATTTCGGCGGTCACGCGCCTCTACGATGGCGCTACCTTCGCCGGCGTGCTGGGCGGCGATATCCGCCTCAAGAGCGTGGCCGATGCCATCAATACCCTGGACTTCAACGGCGCCGGCCATGCCTTTCTGCTCAGCCGCAACGGCACGATCATTTCCCACCCCGACAGCCAGTACAACGGCAAGCCCTACAGCAGCCTGTTCGATGGCCAGCACCCGGCGCTGGACAGCCAGCTGCAGACGGTTAGAACCGGCGATCACGATTCACTGGTGTCCTTCACTCCGCTGACCTACCTGGAGGGCATGGACTGGCTGATCGGCGTGGTGCTCGACCAGCGCATCGTGATGGCCGAGGCCGACAGCCTGACCTGGAGTGCAGTGCTGGCCACGCTGCTCGGCGTGCTGGTGAGCCTCGTGGTGCTGGGCCTGCTGCTCGGGCGCCTGCTCAAGCCGCTGGACCTGCTGCACCGCTCGTTCCATGAGGTCAACCAGGGCGACGGCGACTTGACGCGGCGCCTGCCCGACGGCGGCAATGACGAGGTGTCGCTGGTGTCGCGCGAGTTCAACGGCTTTCTGGGCAACCTGCAGAACCTGATCCATCAGGTGATGAGCACCTCCAACCAGGTGCGCGAGAGCACCCACCTGACGTCGGCCGAAGCCACCCGGACCGATGAACGCCTGCAGCGCCAGTTGCAGGAGCTGGACCAACTGGCCACGGCCATGCAGGAGATGGCCTCCACCGCCGAAGACGTTGCGCGCAACGCCCAGGCAGCGGCGCAGGCCGCAGTGATTGCCGACGAGGAAGCACACGGCGGCGAGGACGTGGTGCGACGCTCGACCGCGGCGATCCGGCAACTGGCCAGCGAAATGGACGACACCGGCCATGCAATCAATGACCTGTCGCGCCTCAGCGACAACATCGAGTCGATCCTGGCGGTGATTACCAGCATTGCCGAGCAGACCAACCTGCTGGCGCTCAATGCCGCCATCGAGGCTGCACGTGCCGGCGAGACGGGGCGAGGTTTCGCGGTGGTGGCCGACGAGGTGCGCACGCTGGCCTCGCGCACCCAGCAGTCGACCCAGGAGATCCGCCAGATGATCGACCAGCTGCAGGCCGGGGTGCGCCACGCCGAGTCGCGCATGCAGCACAACCGCGACAGCGCCGGCAAGACCGCAGAGGAGGCGGGCGCGGCCAACGACAGGCTCGTGCGCATTCGCCAGGCGATCACCCGCATCAACGACATGAACACCCAGATCGCCACCGCGGCCGAGCAGCAGAGCGCCACCAGCGAAGAGATCAACCGCAACACCACGACCATTCGCGACATCAGTCATGAAGTGGCCGCAGGCACCCAGGTGCAGGTGCGTCAGTGTGCGGTGATGGTGGAGCAGGTGGGGCAACAGCACCACCTGCTGGGGCGTTTCAACCTGTGAGGCGGGGGCTCAGGCCTTGAGCGAGGCCATGTCGATCACGAAGCGGTACTTCACGTCGCCGGCGATCATGCGGCTGTAGGCCTCGTTGATGTGCTGGATGTCGAGCATCTCGATGTCGCAGCAAATGCCGTGCTCGGCGCAGAAGTCCAGCACCTCCTGGGTTTCGGCGATGCCGCCGATCAGCGAGCCGGCCAGTACGCGGCGCTTGAGCACCAGGTTGGCGGCGTGCAGGGGCGGCTCCACCGGTTCGATCAGGCCCACCAGGATGTGCACGCCGTCGAACTTCAGGGTTTCCAGGTAGGGGTTGAGGTCGTGCTGCACCGGGATGGTGTCGAGCAGAAAGTCGAAGTGCCCGGCCACGGCGGCTATCTGCGCGGCATCGGTGGACACCACCACATGGTCGGCGCCCTGGCGGCGGGCTTCCTCGGCCTTGCTGGCCGAACGGGTGAAAAGGGTGACTTCGGCGCCCATGGCCTTGGCCAGCTTGATGCCCATGTGACCCAGGCCGCCCATGCCGAGGATGCCGACCTTGTGCCCGGCCTTGACCCCGTGGTGCTTGAGCGGCGAATAGGTGGTGATGCCGGCGCAGAGGATCGGCGCGGCGCTGGCCAGGTCCATGCCGGCCGGGATGCGCACCACGAAATGCTGGTCGACCACGATACTGCTGGAATAGCCGCCCATGGTGTTGCTGCCGTCGACCCGGTCGGGGGTGGCATAGGTCATGGTCGGGCCTTCGAGGCAGTACTGCTCCAGGTTGGCGGCGCAGGCCTGGCAGTGGCGGCAGGAGTCGACCATGCAGCCCACACCCACCAGGTCACCCACCTGATAGCGGTTGACGCTGGCGCCCACGGCAGTGACCTTGCCTACGATTTCGTGGCCGGGCATCAGCGGGTACACGGCGATGCCCCATTCGTTGCGGGCCTGGTGGATATCGGAGTGGCACACGCCGCAGTAGAGAATCTCGATGGCCACGTCGTCGGGGCGTGGGCTGCGGCGCTGGAAGGTCATGGGGGCGAGGGGCGTGGTGGCCGACTGGGCGGCGTAGCCGATGGCGGTGTACATGGGGGAACCTCGCAAAAGCAATGACGGTAGAGGCGGCGCATTGTCCGCGCGGGCAACGGGCGTGCCCACCGGCATTCCTCTGCGTGTCATGCCTGATTCTCCGGACCTGCGGGGGTGTCGCCCGGGCGGGCCGCTTCGCCGGCAAAGCCGGCGCCTACTGGCGAAGAGGCGAGTCGAATCTGGTCAGTGCGCGGCCTGCTCCAACAGCCGGTAGATCCGCTCATCCTGCGCGTGCGCCACATTGAAGCGCAGCCACGGCACCACCCGCGCATCGGGCATGAACAGTTGCCCGGGCGCGAGCAGAATCTTGTGTTCGCGTGCGTCCATGGCCAGTGCCGTGGCGTCTTCGACCTGGGGGTGACGGGCCCACAGGAACAACCCCGCATGGGGCTTGACGAAGATCTCCATGCCCACCGCCTCGAGCTTGCGCGCCACCTGTTCATGGGCCAGGGCCAGGTTGGCCTGCAACTGCTTGACGTGCTTGCGGTGGCGCCCCTGCAGCAGCACCTCCAGTGCCAGTTCCTCGGCAATTGCCGAGGTGGTCAGGCCGCTGGCCATCTTCAGTGGCACCAGTTCGTCGATCAGGTCGCGGTGCGCGGCAACGAACCCCACCCGCAGCGACGGCGCGATGCTCTTGGAGAAGCTGGCCACGTAGATCACCCGCGCCAGCTGGTCCATGCCTGCCAGCGCCTGCTGGTCGGACGGGTCGAGGTCGGCGTAGATGTCGTTTTCCACGATCAGGAAGTCGTACTTTTCCGCCAGTTGCAGCAGACGGTGGGCCACCGCCAGTGTCAGGCTGGTGCCGGTGGGGCATTGCAGGCGCGTGTTGGTGAAGAACACCTTGGGCCGGTGTTCGCGGATCTGCGCCTCGAGCACGTCCAGGTCGATGCCGTCGCGGGTGCGTGGCACCCCCAGCAGACGGGCCCCCTGCAGGCGCAGGTTGAGGAACAGGTTGTGGTAGCCCGGTTCGTCCACCAGCACGCTGTCGCCGCGGTGCACCAGGTAGCGCACCAGCAGGTCCAGCGCATGGCTGGCGCCGCTGGTCAGCAGAATCTGCTCGGGGTGGGCGTTGACCCGGGTATCGAGCAGTTTCTCCACCAGCCGGGCGCGCAGGTTGGCGCACCCCTTGGCATGGCCGTAGCCGGTGAACTCGCTCGGGTCGCGACGGCTCAGGGCGCGCAGGCTGCGTTGCACCCCGTCATCGTCGCTCCAGGGCTCGGGCAGCAGGCCGATGCCCGGGCGCAGGTCCATGCCCAGCGGCTGGAACACCTTCTGCAGCAGCAGGTAGGCGTCGAAGTCGAAGGCATCGTCGCTGGCACTGGGCATCGGCGGCGGGGAGGGGGTGTCGGGGGCGCTGCGTACATAGAAGCCGGCATTGCGCACCGCCGTCAGGTAACCCAGGGCCACCAGCCGGTCATAGGCCTCGACGGCGGTGAAATGGCTGACCTTGTGGGTTTGCGCGAACTTGCGGATGGAGGGCAGCTTGGTGCCCGGGCGCAAGCGCTGTTCGTTGATCGCGAGGGTGATGCCCGCAACGATCTGGTTGACCAGCGACTGCGACGAGCTGGCATCCAACAACATCATAGAAAACATCCGTCAGGCGAGGGTGTGGCGGTGGGTGTACTGGTGAAAACACCATAACAGGGCCGGCACAACCAGCGCGTTCTGTGCATGGTGGGCCGCCGGGGGCTGCTGCAACATCCCTGCATGCCGGCGGGCCAAGTGCCCGAAACATACCATGAACAAGGAGGCGCGATGCACCCCAACACCCCGCGGATCGACGCGCAGCAGGTTTCGCCCGAAGAGTGGCAGACCCGTTGCGACCTGGCAGCGCTGTACCGGCTGCTGGCCCACTTTCGCATGACCGACCTGATCGACACGCACATCTCGGCCCGTGTCCCCGGCGAGCCGGGGCATTTCCTGATCAACCGCTACGGCGTGCTGTTTCACGAAATGCGCGCCTCGGACCTGATCAAGATCGACCACCACGGCAACACCATCGACCCTGGCTATGACGCCGGCAGCGTCAACCGTGCCGGCTTCAACATCCATTCGGCGATCCACGCCGCACGTCCGGACCTGGCCTGTGTGGTGCACACCCATACCGCTGCCGGCATGGCCGTGTCGGCCCAGGAGCAGGGGCTGTTGCCGATCACCCAGCATGCGCTGAAGTTCTATCGCCGCCTGGGTTACCACGACTACGAGGGCATTGCGCTGAACCCGGCCGAAGGCGAGCGCCTGGTCAGGGACCTGGGCCCGCACATGGCGATGATCCTGCGCAACCATGGCCTGCTGGCCGCCGGGCGCTGCATTGCCGAAGCCTTCAACCAGATCTACTTCCTGGAGCGCGCCTGCCAGGCGCAGGTACAGGCACTGGCGGGCAACCCGCCGCTGCGCCTGCCGGACGAAGCGGTCTGCGAACTGACCGCGCAGCAGTCCGACGCCGAATTCGATCAGCAACTTCACCTGTTGGCCTGGACCGCCGCCTTGCGCCTGATCAGTGGTGATCAGGTGGATTACCGAAGCTGAAGTGCGACCACCCGAAAGGACGCCCAGCGTGTATCAACTCTGCCAAAACCAATAAATTACAGAGGTAGACATGAAAAAAACCACCATTGCCGCCGTGTTGCTCAGTGCTTTTGCCGCCAACGCCCTTGCTGCCGAAATCACCGTGATTTCGTTTGGCGGTGCCAGCAAGGATGTACAGACCGAGGCCTTCTACGCCCCCTTTGCCGCCGCCAGCCACAGCAAGGTGGTAGCGGGTGAATACAACGGCGAAATGGGCCGGATCAAGGTCATGGTCGACACCAACAGCGTGAACTGGGACGTGGTGCAGGTCGAGAGCGCCGAACTGATCCGTGGCTGCGAGGAGGGCCTGTTCGAACACCTGGACCTCAACCGTATCGGCAAGGAAGCGGATTTCGTGCCCGGCACCCTGTCGGACTGCGGCGGCGGCCTGCTGGTATGGTCGATGGCGCTGGCCTACAACGGCGACAAGCTCAAGCAGGCGCCTACCGGCTGGAGCGATTTCTGGGACACCAAGAAGTTTCCGGGCAAGCGCAGCCTGCGCAAGGGCGCCAAGTACACCCTGGAAGCGGCACTGATGGCCGATGGCGTGCCGTATGCCGACGTGTACAAGGTGTTGTCGACGCCGGAAGGGGTGGAGCGTGCATTCCGCAAGCTGGACCAGATCAAGCCTGACATCCAGTGGTGGGAGGCCGGTGCGCAGCCGATGCAGTTCCTGGCCAGCGGCGACGTGGTGATGAGCACCGCGTTCAACGGCCGGGTGTTCGCCGCACAGGCGGCCGGCGCCAATGTGCACACGGTATGGAATGGCAGCATCTACGCCATCGACTCGTGGGCGATCCCCAAGGGCAGCAAGAACAAGGCCCTGGCCGAGGACTTCATCGCGTTTTCGCTGCGCCCGGAAAACCAGAAGATCCACACCACCAAGCTGGGCTATGGGTCGACCAACCTGCATACCGCCGGGCTGCTTGACCCTGCACTGGCGGCGCAGTTGAACACCGCGCCGGACAACCTGGCACAGGCCATCCCGATGGACAGCGAGTTCTGGGTCAACAACGGCGAAGACCTCGAGCAGCGCTTCAATGCCTGGGTTGCCAAGACCAAGTGAGTGAACCTCTTCGCCAGCAAGGCTGGCTCCTGCACCAATCGTTGTAGGAGCCAGCCTTGCTGGCGAAAGGGCCACAACCGTCAATGCCTCTCGCTGTCAGTTCAGCGACTTCAGCACCGCCTCCAGCGTCTGCACGAACAGATCGGCATGCTCGCGCTGGAAGATCAACTGCGGCCTGATCTTGAGGATGTTGGCCGCCGGCCCCGCCGAACTGATCAGCACGCCACGTTCACGCATGCCGTTCACCACCCGTGCCGTTGCCTCGGTGGCCGGCGCCTTGCTGGCACGATCGGTCACCAGCTCGACCCCCACGAACAGCCCGGCCCCGCGCACGTCGCCAATCAGCGGGTAGCGCTCGGCAAGCCCCTGCAGACCCGCCTTGAAGTATTCGCCCACCGCCGCGCAGTTGGCCATCAGGCCTTCGCCCTGGATCACGTCGAGCACCGCGTTGGCTGCTGCACATGACACCGGGTTGCCGCCGAAGGTGTTGAAGTAGCGGGCGGTGCGACCGAACGCATCGAGCACCTCGCCGCGGAACACCGCACCGGCAATCGGCTGGCCGTTGCCCATGGGTTTGCCCATGGTGACGATGTCGGGCTGCACGCCATGGCGCTGGTAGCCCCACATGTGCGAGCCGGTACGGCCAAAGCCCGATTGCACCTCGTCGGCGATGTATAGCAGGCCCTCTTCGCGGGCCACGGCCACCGCCTGTTGCAGGAAGCCGGCCGGGTCGGACAGCACGCCATCGCTGGCGAAGATGCCGTCGAGCAGCAGCGCTGCCGGCTTGATGCCGCAGCGGCGCAGGTCGGCGATGGCGGCGCGCACGTCGTCGGCGAAGATCTGTGCCACGTTCTCGGCGCCCAGGCGGTAGGCGTCGGGAGCCCGCACGGTACGTACGAAGTCACCCACCGGCACGCCCGCACCCAGCGAAGGCGAGGCGGCGGCGATCTGGTCGGTCACGCCGTGGTAGGCCAGCTGGGTCACGATCAGGCCGGTACCGCCGGTGTACTGACGGGCGATGCGCAGGGCCAGGTCGTTGGCCTCGCTGCCGGTGCAGGTGAACATCACCTGGTCCAGCTCGGGCGGGAAGGTGGCCAGCAGTTTCTCGGCATAGTCGAGGATGCCTTCATGCAGGTAGCGGGTGTGGGTGTTGAGCACCTTGGCCTGCTCGTACAGCGCCTCGACCACCTTGGGGTGGCAGTGGCCGATGGAGGCCACGTTGTTGTAGGCATCCAGGTAACGCTTGCCGTCGGCGTCGTACAGCCACACGCCTTCACCCTTGACCAGGTGCAGCGGGTGTTCGTAGAACAGGCGGTAGGCCGGGCCCAGCACGCGCGCACGGCGCTCGATCAGGGCACGTTCGGTTTCGCTAAGGCGTGCGGCATCTTCGGCGGTGAAGCCATTGATCATGGTCATTTACAGCGTCTCCTCGGAGCAGATACGACGAATCTGTTGCTGCGCGACCTCGCGCGGCACGTCAGCCAGGGCCTTCAGGCCACGCCAGGCAGACGGCGCGTTGCGCAGGATGTAGGTGCGGTTTTCCGGGTACAGCGCAGCGCGCCAGTTGGTGATGGTCACGGTCAGCACCAGGCGGGTGGCGATCAGGTCCACCAGCAGTTCCTGTTCCAGCGGCTCCAGCGGCGCGATGCGGTGGTAGGCGCGGATGAACGGTGCAGCGTGTTCCAGCGGGTCGCCCTGGCTGCCCAGTTGATAGGCGGCGCCCACGGCCAGGTCGTTGACCAGCGGGGCATGCACCATGTCGCCGAAATCGAGGATGTTGCGCACCGGGTGCGGCTGGCTGGCATCGACGATCACGTTGTGCGGGTTCAGGTCGTTGTGGATCACCTGGGCGCGCAGGCCCTTGAGGTGCGGTTGTGCGTGGCGCTCGAAGTTGTCCAGGAAGTGCTGGGCCAGCTGGCGCTCTTCACGGTCCTGGATCAGGCCGATCTTGTCGCTCAGCCGCGAGGCGTGCTTGAGGTCCCACAGCAGCTCGTGCCCGGCGCCGGGGTGGAAGAAGCCGCGCAGGGCCAGCCCCAGGCGGGCCAGGTGCTCGCCCAGGCTGCTGCGCAGCGCCACGTCGGGGTGTTCGACGCGGTGCAGGCAGATCCCGTCGACGAACGAGAACAGCCGCACCAGCAGCGGCTGGCCATCGAACATCAGCGGGATCTGGTAGCTGCCGCTGGTGTTGGGGTAGATGCGCTGCACCGCCAGGGTCGGGTCGCAGTGCTGGATGTGCAGCAGCGCCTGGTTCTGGAAGTCGGCCACCTGCGGGTCTTCGGCCGCGTTGGAGACCTTGAGCAGGTACTGGGCGCCGTCGGCGCAGGTGATCTGGAAGTTGAGGTCACGCTCGCCGGTGAGCAGGCGGCATGCGCCGTGCAGGCCGAAGTACTGCGCTGCCACGGCCTGCGCCTGTTCGGCCGAAACCTTGGGCGGAGCTGCGATCAGCAATGCGTCGAAGGCAGGGGGTGTGTGAAGGGTCACTGAACATCACTCTGTCGATTGCCGGGAAAGCTGGGGTGTCAGGCCAGCACTGGTTCGAACATAGGCCTGTTTGGCTATATCGGTTATATCCAGAGTTGATCAGTTGTTAAGGCCACTTGTATGCTCGCGGTTTCGATCCCGCCCCCTGCAGTGAGGCACCCGATGGCATCGCTTCTCCACGACCTGCTGGTCGGCACGCTGGACCGCGACGGCGGCGTGACCCTGCAGCGCCAGTTGTACCAGGCGATCCAGGCGGCGATCCTGCAGCGGCGCCTGCCGGTCAACCACAAGTTGCCCTCCACCCGGGCGCTGGCCGAGCAGTTGCTGGTCTCGCGCCTGACCGTGTCGCTGGCCTACGACCGTCTGCTCGATGAAGGCTACCTGTACGCCCGGCCCGGCAGCGGCACCTTCGTGGCCGACACCTTGCCCCAGGTGAAAACCGGCGTGCCGGCCCCCGATACGCCCGACCAGGCGCCGCTGTCGGCCCGGGGCAAGGCGATCAACGCGCGTTTCGGCGCGGTGGCGCGGGCCGAGGGCGCCTTCGTGGGCGGCGTGTCGGACGCCGACCTGTTTCCGTTTCATATCTGGAAGCGCCTGCACAACCGCTACCTGAGCAAGCGCCAGGCGCACCTGGCCGGCTACGTGGATCAGGGCGGCTACCGCCCGCTGTGCGAGGCGCTCAGTGCCTACCTGTATGCAGCCCGCGCGGTCCGTTGCAGCCCGGCGCAGGTGATCGTGACCCAGGGCACCCACCAGTCGCTGGACCTGGTGGCCAAGCTGCTGGGCGACCCGGGGGACACCGTGTGGGTCGAGAGCCCCTGCCATTGGGGCGCGCCGGTGGTGTTTTCGGCGGCGGGGCTGCACTGCGCGCCGCTGGCGATCGATGCGCAGGGCGCCTGCCTGCCCTCGGCAGTGCCGGCTGCTGCGCCGCGGCTGGCGTTCGTCACGCCGTCGCACCAGTATCCCACCGGCAACATCATGTCGCTGCAGCGCCGGCGTGACTGGCTGGCGTATGCCCAGGCCAACAACCTGTGGGTGGTGGAGGATGACTACGACAGCGAGTTCCGGTACGACATCGAGCCGATGCCGTCGCTGCAGGGGCTCGGTGGCGAAGACCGGGTGATCTACCTGGGCACCTTCAGCAAGGTGATGTTCCCGGGGCTGCGCCTGAGTTACCTGGTGGTGCCCGAGGGGCTGGCCGAGGCCTTCGGCAAGGGCCTGATCCAGCTGTACCGGCCAGGGTACCTGTCGATTCAGGCGGCGATGGCCGACTTCATCCAGGAAGGGCATTTTGCCCGGCACATCCGCAAGATGCGCGCCGAGTACGCCCAGCGCCGCAGTTGCCTGCAGCAGTGCCTGGACGAGGCCTTCGGGGATCTGATCGGGTACTCGGCGGGGCAGGCGGGGTTGCACCTGGCGGTACGCATCGGTGCACCGGGCACGGCGCGCAAGATGCTGGCGCAGGCCCCGGCACATGGGCTGGTGCTGCGCGGCGGCTACAGCGTGGAGCCCGACGCCGATGACGACAACCTGCTGGTGCTGGGGTACGGCGGGGTCAAGGTGGGCGAGATCGAGGCGGCGGTGCAGCGGCTGCGGCGGCTGTACGATCAGGTGGCGGCAGGGCCGGCTCCCGCACCTGTCGTGTAGGAGCCGGCCTTGCCGGCGAAACGGCCTGCGCGCTCGCTGATCTACCGGCCTCCCTTCTGGCGCTTGTCAGCCGGCTGCGGATGCCCGAACAGATACCCCTGAAAATGCGAGCAACCCTCGGCCTGCAACTGCTTGAACTGCGCCTCGGTCTCCACCCCCTCGGCGGTGGTGTTGATCAGCAGGCTGCTGCTCATGCCGGTAATGGCGCGGATGATCGACATCGCCTCGCGGCTTTCGCCCATGTCGTGCACGAACGACTTGTCGATCTTGATCCGGTCGAACGGGAACGAACGCAGGTAGCCCAGCGAGGAGTAGCCGGTACCGAAGTCGTCCAGGGCAATACGCACGCCCATGTCCTTGAGCGCCTGCAGGGTACGCAGGTTGCCGTCGCTGTTCTCCAGCAGCACCGATTCGGTGATCTCCAGTTCCAGGCGCGACGGGTCGAGCCTGGCGTCGGTCAGCGCAAGCTGCACCACTTCCACCAGGTCGCTGTTCTTGAACTGTACCGGCGACAGGTTGACCGCCACTGATTGCTCGGTGGCCCAGCTGGCGGCCTCCTGGCAGGCCAGGTTCAGCGCCCGCGTACCCACCTCGTGGATCAGCCCGGTTTCTTCGGCAATCGGGATGAAGTCCATCGGCATGACCTGCCCCTTGACCGGGTGCTGCCAGCGCATCAGCGCCTCGTAGCCGGTGATCTGCCCGTCGTTGCCGATGATCGGCTGGTAGTGCATGTGCAGCTGGCCCAGGTGCAGCGCGGTGCGCAGGTCGGTTTCCATGATGCGGCGGCGCCGCGCGGCTTCGTCGAGCTCGGGGTGGAACAGCTCGTAGCGGTTGCGCCCGTTGCGCTTGGCCTCGTACAGGGCCATGTCGGCGTAGCGCAGCAACTGGTCGGCCTTGTGGTGGTCGACCGGCGCGATGGCGATACCCACGCTCAGGCCCACCGAGAAACTGTGGCCGTCGATCAGGAACGCCGGCGCCACTGCCTCGATCAGGCGCGTGGCGGTGCGCTGGGCATCCTCGAGGCGCGCCAGGTGCGGCAGCACCACGGCGAACTCGTCACCGCCCAGGCGCGCCAGGGTGTCCTGGTCGCGCAGCACGCTGCGCAGGCGCTGGCCCAGGGCGCGCAGCAGGCGGTCGCCGAAGGCATGCCCCAGGGCATCGTTGATGTTCTTGAAATTGTCCAGGTCCAGACACAGCGCCGCAGTCATGTGCTGGCGCGCCTGCCCGTCGGCCAGGGCCTCTTCCAGGCAGTTGTGGAACAGCGTGCGGTTGGGCAGGCCGGTGAGTTCGTCGTGGTGCGCCATGTGGTGAATCTGCGCGTGCGCGGCGATCTCGTCGGTGACGTCGTCGGCGATCTGCAGCACATAGTGGCCCGCACCCACCTGCGGGTTGCGGCTGAGCAGGGTGCGTGAGCGCAGGGTGCGTCGGCCCAGCGGGGTGTCGAGGTGGTCTTCGGTCAGGTGCAGGCCGTTGTGGTTCAGGCAATGTTCGGTGAGGTGTTCGAGGTAGCCAGCCATCACCGGCACCAGGCTCTGCTGCGGGGTGCTGCCGACCAGGGCGCACTGCTGGCTGGAGAACAGCTTCTCGGCCTGCGGGTTGGCCAGCAGGATCTGGCGCGAGGCCACGTCCAGCACCATCACGCTGGACGGGATGTTGCTGATCACCGAGTCGAGAAACTGCGACAGCGCGGCCATTTTCTCGCTCTGCGCCTCGGCCAGTTCCTTGGCTGCCAGCAGGTCGAGCTCGTACTGGCGACGCTCGGTGATGTCGCGGGTGATCTTGGCAAACCCCAGCAGCTGGCCATCGTCGTCGTGGATGGCTTCGATCACCACGTTGGTCCAGAAGTGCGAGCCGTCCTTGCGCTGGCGCAGGCCCTGGGCCTCGAAGCGGCCGTTCTGGCGTGCGGCGTCCAGGCACTGGGCGGGCAGGCCGGCGGCGCGGTCCGCCGGGGTGTAGAACACCGAGAAATGCTGGCCGACGATCTCGTCGTGGGTGTAGCCCTTGGCCCGCTCGGCGCCGGCGTTCCAGTTGATCACATGGCCCAGCGGGTCGAGCATGTAGATGGCGTAGTCGTTCACGCCTTGTACCAGCAGGCGGAAGTGACGCTCCTGTTCACGTTGTTCGAGCAGGGCGCGGCGCTGTTCGGTGCAGTCGCGGGTAACCTTGGCAAAGCCGACCAGGTGGCCGTCGTCGTCATGCACCGCGTCGATCACCACGTGCGCCCAGAACGCACTGCCGTCCTTGCGCAGGCGCCAGCCCTCGGCCTCGAAGCGGCCCTGGTCGCGGGCGGTCTGCAGGTTTTTCTGCGGCAACTGCGTGGCGCGCTCCTCGGCGCTGTAGAACACCGAGAAATGCTCGCCGATGATCTCTTCGCCGGTATACCCCTTGGCCCGCTGCGCCCCGGCGTTCCAGTTGCTGACCACACCCTCCGGGGTCAGCATGTAGATCGCGTAATCGATCACGCTCTGTACCAGCAGGCGATACATTACATCGGAGTTTTCAATCATGTCGGCATCTCGGATCGCGTGGGGATGAAGCCAGCGGGGTGGGCAAGAGGAAACGAAAGGCGCGGGTGCGCAAAGCGGCACACTCAATATCAGGGCCGGATGCGAACGGCAATGGTTCTTTGGTACTGATTTTGGCGGTGCTCAGGGATTTGCGCGGCGCGAGGTGGGCATTTGGCCAGCAACGCCGGCTCCTGCAGGCTGCGTGCGCCCGTGCAGGAACCGGCAATGCCGGCGAAGGGGCTCAGAACTCCAGCTGTGCCGAGAACGTCAGGGTACGCGGCGCGCCCAGGAAGTGGTCGCTCAGCCAGTACGCCTTGTTGGTCAGGTTGCTGACGTTGGCGCGCAGGGTCAGGGCGTTGTCCGCCAGCGGCAGGCGATAACGCGCACCGGCATCGAAGGTGGTGAACGACGGCAGGCTGTAGTGGTTGGCCTCATCCACGTACTGCTTGCCGGTGTAATAGGCGCCGCCGGTCACGGCGAATCCGGGCACGCCGTTCAGGTCGTATTCGGCGTACACCTTGGCCAGTTGGCTGGCCACGCCCACCGGCTTGTTGCCCTCGATGCTGGCATTGGCCGCCTTCTTCACCTGGGGGTCGAGCAGGGTCAGGCCGCTGACCAGGGTCAGCTGCGGGGTGACCTTGCCGGTGATGCCGAACTCCAGGCCGTTGTTCTCCTGGCGTCCGTCCTGCACGTAGATCTGCTGCTGGTTGGTGTAGCCATTGGGCTTGTCGATGTTGAACAGTGCCAGGGTCAGCAGGGCTTCGCCCACTTCGGCCTTGACCCCCACCTCGTACTGCTCGCTGATGGCCGGGGCCATGGCCTGGCCGGCGTTGAGTGCGGTGTTGGGCGCGATGCCGCCGGCCTGCAGGCCTTCGATGTAGGTGGCGTAGGTGGTCAGCCAGGGCAGCGGCTTGTAGATCAGCGAGACGTTGGGCGAGGTCTTGCTCTGGTTGTAGTTGTCGATCTGGCTCGGGGTGCCGAACGATTCGGCCCACATGAAGTTGTCGCTGAAGGTCTTGATGCGGGTGCGGGTGACCCCGAGGATGGTCGACCATTGTTCGTTGAAGATGATCACATCGCCCAGCAGCAGGTTGTCGGCCTGGGTGCGCGACGACAGGCGCTGGTCGCCGTGGCCGATGGAGTAGTCGGGCTTGGCGTACTGCGGGGTTTCATCCAGCGGGATCGAGCCGTTGCCGCCCACCGGCTGGTACTGCGGCCCCGGGAAGGGAATGTAGTCGGTGTAGTCGCGTACCCGCGCCACGTTGCCCTGGTAGCCGAAGGTGACCTTGTGGCCGATGCTGGCGGTGTCGAAGGCCGCGTCGGCGAACAGGTAGGCCGAGGTTTCCTCGCGCTCGACCGGGGCGAAGGCGTACAGCGGTTGGCTGTAGACCCCGGGCGAGGTCACGGTGGGGCCGGTGTAGGCGTACTGGGTGCGGTTGCGGTCGTGGGCCACCGCGCCGCGCAGGCTGAACACCTCGTTCAGGCGCCAGTTGAAGCGGCTGCCGACGCGCTCGTGCTCGCTGTCGGAGAACGCCCAGCGCTGGCTGTAGAGCTTGTCGTTGTCCAACTGATCGGCGTCGGGGCGCAGGCGCTGGTCGGCGAAGTACCAGTAGCTGGTCAGGCCGTGGGTCTGGTTTTTCTTGTACGAGGCGTCGAACTGCACCAGCAGGTCGTCGCTGACGTTCCAGTCCAGCGCCAGGCTGACCATCTTGCGACGGCGGTTCTGCAGGTCGATGGCGGTCTCGCCGTCCTGGGCCAGCACGTTGACGCGGTAGGCCAGCACGCCCTGATCGTCGATCGGGCCGCCGAAGTCGCCGTGCACATAGGCGTTCTCGCCGCCGGCGTTGCCCAGGGTCACGCTGTTGTAGCGCTCGTAGGTGGGGCGCTTGAGCACGTAGTTGACCAGCCCGCCCGGGCTGCCGGGGCCATACAGGAAGCCGCTGAGGCCGCTGACGATCTCCAGGCGCTCCATCTCCTCGACGAAGTTGCCGCTGTCGGAGCCATTGCTGAAACGCAGGCCGTCGTTGGCGATGTTGAGATTGCCCAGGTCGTTGAAACCGCGGATCGCCACCGAACTGGCATAGCCGGCGCCCGAGGGCGAGGTGAACTGGGTGAAGGGGCTGAGCTTGAAGATGTCGTCGGTGGAGGTGGCCTGGGTGTTGCGGATCAGCTCGCTGGACACCACGCTGATCGAATAGGGCGTGTCCTTGAGGGCCATGCCGCCCAGGGCGCCGACGTTCTTCAGCGAGTCGGTGAGGTAGCCGGCTTCGGCGCTGCCGTCGGCGATGCGGGTGGCGTTGACGTCGGTTTGCGGCAGGTTCAGCCGGGCTTCGGGCGCAGCCTGTTCATCGGCGGCCAGCAGCGGCGTGGCGATACTGGCGCAGGCAATCGCAAGCGCCAGCAGGTGAGGGCGGGGCGTAGGGGCGGCAACGGACATGGGGTCAGGTTCCTGATGTGAATGGTTCTCAGTAACCCTGTTGCCGCACGAGAAACAAAAAGTGACAGAGGCGCTGCAAAATAAATCGTGCAGCGCCTTTTTTTCAGGTTTTGAAGCGCCGTACCAGCGTGTTCATTTCGTTGGACAGCTGGGTCAGGTTGAACGCATCGCTCTTGGCTTCACTGGCCAGTTGCGCCACCCGCTGCGCATCGCCGTGGATCTGGCTGATGTGCTGGTTGATGCTTTCGGCCACCTGGTGCTGCTCTTCGGCGGCGGTGGCGATCTGGGTGTTCATGTCGCGGATCATGCCCACCGACTCGCGGATCTGGCCAAAGCGGGTGCGTGCCTCGCCGATGCGGCTGACCGAGTCCTGCGACAGGCTCAGGCTGGTGTTCATCTGCGCGGCGACCTGGCTGGTGCCGCGGGCCAGGTTGGCGAGCATGCCGTCGATCTCGGCGGTGGAGTCGGCGGTGCGCTTGGCCAGCGCGCGCACTTCGTCGGCCACCACGGCAAAGCCGCGACCCTGCTCGCCGGCCCGCGCCGCCTCGATGGCCGCGTTCAGGGCCAGCAGGTTGGTCTGCTCGGCAATCGAGCGGATGGTGCTGAGGATCGACTGGATGGCGTTGCTGTCGCGCTCCAGCTGCTGCATGGATTGCGCCGACTGGGCGATTTCCTGGCTGAGCTGGTCGACGCTGCCCACGGCGGCGTCGATCTGCTGCTGGCCCTCGGAAGCCTGGCGCTGGCCGTTGTCGGCCGACTCGGCGGCCTGGCTGCACGAACGCGCGACCTCGTTGGCGGTGGCGACCATTTCATGGAAGGCGGTCGACACCATGTCCACGGCCTCGCGCTGGCGACTGGCGGCGTCGGCCATTTCGTTGGACACGCTGGTGGCGCTGTGGGAGTTGGTCAGGATGCCGTCGGCGGCGTGCATGATGTGCTGGATCAGGCTGCGGATCGCGCCCAGGAACTGGTTGAACCAGCCCGAGAGCTGGGCCGTTTCGTCGTTGCCGCGCACGTGCAGGTTGCGGGTCAGGTCGCCTTCGCCCTGGGCGATGCCTTCCAGGCCGTGGGACACGTCGTTGATCGGGCGCACGATGACCTTGGCAAAGCTGGCACCGACGAAGGCGAACAGCAGCCCAAGCGCGGCGGCAATGCCGACGATCAGCCAGGTGAGGCGGGTGGCCGAGGCCATCACTTCACTCTGCTTGACCAGGCCGATGAAGCGCCAGCCCAGTTGCTCGGAAGGCCACACGTTGGCCATGTAGCGCTCACCGTCAAGCTCGATCTCCACCAGCCCCTGGGTAGTCTTGGCCAGTTGCGCATAGCCCTGGCCGAGGCTGTCGAGCTGTTTGAAGTTGTGCGCCGGCTGCTTGGGGTCGACCAGGATGTTGCCGCTCTGCTCCAGCAGCATCACGTAGCCGGTTTCACCCAGCTTGAGCTGCTTGATGATCTCGGTCAGTTGCTTGAGCGACACATCCACGCTCACCACGCCGCCGTTGGCGCCCAGCGCGTTGGGCAGGCTGCGCACGGTGCTGACCAGCACCGCGTCGTCGTTGGCCCAGTAGTAGGCGGCGGTACGCAGGGTCTTGCCCGGGTTGGCCTGGGCCATCTTGAACCAGGGGCGCTGGCGCGGATCGTAGTTGGCCAGGCTGGGGTCTTCGGGCCATGAGATGTAGCCGCCCTCGGTGGTGCCGATGGAGATGTAGCCATAGGCCGGGTGGCTGGCGCCGAGGCGGGCAAAGTAGTCGAACACCGGTTTGTCCTGCGGCCCCATCGGCAGCGTGGGGGCGTCGGGCGAAATGTACTTCTTCAGGCTGGCGTCGGTGTTCTGCAGCATGGGCAGCTTGCTGAGAAATTCGATGTTCTGGCTGATGCCGTCGAAGAACAACTGCATGGCATTGGCCACCTGTCGAATCTCGCGGTCGCTGCCATCGACGAAGTTGTCCCGCGCCTCCAGGCGGATGTTGAGTATCACCAGCGTAGCGACGACCAGTATCGGTACGCAGGCGATGGTCGCGAAGCCCCACGTGAGTTTCTGTTTGATGTTCATATCCGCTCCGCTGACGCCGTTTAATTGTTGTTTCGTCTGGTCGGGTTATCGGCGTGGCGAGCGGCCGCTTGAGCAGCAAAGGCAAGGATTGTAGGACATTTCATCTGCGCACTCCTGCGGTGCACACAAGCGCGTTCATGCGCCGTTTCGGGGCGCAGAAAAGGTGGGTTCGCAGGGGGCATGGAAGGGGCTGGCAGAGTGCTATCTGGCTGGCTTGCGCGTCGGTTTTCAAGGTGGTTTTTTGCGTTGGCCTGGTAGTTGCCTGCCGAATGGACAAAGGAATGTCGTATCGGGAGATGTAAATGTCGCTATCGAACAATTGCATGCAACTGTCCGCCGCAGAAAAGCGCTGGCTGCCATGGTTTGGCAGGACCGGCAAACTGGCCATGGGCTGGGCCTGCCGCCTCAACCGATCGGCGTACCCGGTGATCGGGCAGACCTTCGAAGCCATTGCGCAAACCCGCGTCAAGTTGCTGCAGGGCTGGGCCCAGGAGCAGTGGGAGCACCTGGCGGAGCTGGCCGCCAGTGCCGGCAACGACATCCGCAGCCTCGATGGGCAAGTATTGCAGCAGAAGCTGGCGCAGGCCGACGACTTTTCCGAGTTGTTCGTGGTGGATGCGGCGGGCGAGGTGCTTGCCTCGACCTGGCGCGGCCAGGGCACGCGCCCGCGCATCGACCCACGGCCGCTGGCCGAGGGGCTGAAGGCGCCGTTTCTGCATGGGCCCTACAGCGACCCCCTGACCCTGGCGATCGGCCCGTCGACCTCCAGCTTTCATGATGAAGTGACGCTGATGTTCTACCAGCCGATCAAGGTCGACCGCCAGGTGGTGGGCTGCCTGTGCGCACGGGTGCCCAACGACGTACTGGGCGACCTGATCCAGCGCGAGGCCGGGCATATCTTTGCCGAGTCCGGGGACAACTACCTGTTCATGGTGCAGTCGCGTTTCGACCCCGGCCTGCAGCCGGGGGTGGCCTTGTCGCGCTCGCGCTTCGAGGACGGCACCTTCAGCCACGGCGAGAACCTCAAGAGCGGCGTGCACACCCCGTGGAAGACCGTGCAGGTGCAGCGCCACACCGAGCTTGAGCTGCGCTTCACCGACCCGGCCACCGGGCAATTGCACCCTGGCGTGCGCGAAACCATCCGCACCGGCGCCAACCTGTTCGTGAGCTACCCCGGCTATTCGGACTACCGCCACATTCCCGTGGTGGGCAAGGGCGTGACCTTTCAGTTGCCCGGCTCGCCGGACCGCTGGGGCATGATGTGCGAAGCCGACCTGGAGGAGGTGTACCGGCGGCGCTCGCTGAGCTACGGCCTGATGAAGCCGTACCTGGCGACGATGCTCGGCCTGTTCGTCAGCAACTACCTGGTGCAGCACTACAGCGGCCTCGACCAGGGCCTGATCGATGCGTGCGAGGGCGTGAGCCTGCTGCTGGCCGCGCTGGTGTTCAGCGTGCTGGGGCCGCGGCGCCTCGCCGCGCGCCTGAGCGAGATGACCGGCGTGATCAGGGCCATCGCCGAAGGCGAGGGCAACCTGCGCCAGCGCCTGGACACCACGCGCATGGCCAATGACGAGACCGGCGACATGGGGCGCTGGATCAACAGCTTCATCGACCATCTGGACGCGGTGGTGGGGCAGGTGATCAAGGCCAGCCACAGCGTGGGCACCACCAACCAGATGATGCTGGGGCGCAGCCAGGCCGCCAGCTTCACCTCCGAGGAGGTGGCCGATGCCGTGCACCGCATGATGGTGATCGTGGAGGAGCAACTGGGCGAGATCCAGCAGGCCTCGGCCGGCGCCGAGCAGATGAAGCAGGCCATGGACGAGGTGGTCAGCCGGGCGCGGGAGCAGTTCCTGACCGTGCAGGCGGGCACCCAGTCGATACGCGATGTGGTGCAGCGTTCATCGTCCAGTGTCAGGTTGCTGGACAGCCGCATGGCCGAGATCGGCAACATCACCGGGCTGATCAGCGACATCACCAGCCAGACCAACCTGCTGGCGCTCAATGCCGCCATCGAGGCGGCGCGTGCCGGCGAGCATGGTCGCGGCTTTGCGGTGGTGGCCGACGAGGTGCGCAGCCTGGCGGCGCGCACGGCACGGGCGGCCGACGATATCCGTACGATGGTCGACGGTTTGCACAGCGAGACGCAGCAGGCCGTGGGCTTCATGCAGAGCGGCGTGCAGGACGTGGATGACAGCTTGCGCCTGGCCGAGCAGGCCTCGTCCGAGAACGTGCAATTGCACCGGGCCGTGGAGAACATGTTCGGCATCATCCAGCAGCTCAACCAGCGCAGCCTCGAATACGGGCGCACCATCAAGGAGGTCGATCAGGCGTCACTGGAAATGCGCCAGACCGTGACAGTGCTGCACACCAGTGCCGAGACCGTGCGCTTGAATGCGAACAAGCTGCAGAAGCTGGTGGGCGTGTTCGAAGTCAGCCGCGGGGCAGGAGAGCCTGCCGCCGCATGACCCGTTGGCGAAAACCCACCCCAAATCTTTTTTAAATCAGGGGGTTGCAAGCCCTCCCGAATGCGGACATAATGGCGTCCATCGAAAGCGACGAGGAATAAAAATCTCAACGTTTTCAATGAGATGCAAATCTCTACAGTTTGTACGTGATTGAGCTGCTTCAGAGGGTTCAGTCATTTGAGGCCGAGTAGCAAAGTGGTTATGCTCCGGATTGCAAATCCGTCTACGCCGGTTCGATTCCGACCTCGGCCTCCATTATTGAAAGCCCCGCAGATTAACGTCTGCGGGGTTTTTCTTTGGGCGATAGAAAAGGCCTGAGTTCCGAAACTTTGAGGGTGGAGTTCCGAAACTTTTCTATTTAGAAGGCTTCGCGATGGCGCCGATCCTGCGGTAAACGCGCTCGGTAATGCCTTCTTTCGAGTGGCCAAGCAGCAAGCTGGCATCGCCCAGATCTGTGATCTCCGAAGCCGCCTTGGGGCGGATGTCGCGGAACTGAAACTGCGCGATTCGGTTGGCGAGCTCAGGCTGCTTCTCGCTGATGGCTTTCAGTCGGGCAGACTCCCGTGCCTCCTGCCACCGGTTGCGCAGCATCTCCCAAGACAGCCGTTTGCCGCTGGCGCTCAGGATGAAGAATGGCGACAGATGATCTCGATTCCTAAGCTTGATGCGATCCAGAAGCGTGCCCAGGCTGTTGTTCACCCCATTAACTTCCAAGATGATCCTCAGTCGCTTACCGGTTTTGCCCTGGCTGACCAGTAGGTAGGCCCCTTCCAAGTCGTCCTTTCGCATGGACAGCACGTCCGCTGGCCGCTGGCCGGTCAGGTATGCCAGGTCCATCGCGTCCTTCAGCTCCACCGGGGCCTCTTCATACACCGCTCGCCATACTGCCTCGTTAGCGTAGTAGTCGCGGGGCTTCTCCTTGTTTTTTCTCACCCCCAGGCATGGATTCTGCTGCGTCGTCAGCCCCCACTCGCGAGCCGTGTTGAATACGTGCGACAGAAGCGCGATCTCACGATTGGCCCTGGTCTTCGCGGATCGACTATCCCTGTACTGCGCGATCATGGCTGGCGTGATGGCATCGATAGGCGCCGAATCGAACACCATCCTCAGTTGCTTCAGTTCGTAGATGTTGTCTTTCTGGGTGCGGGGCGCTTTCTTAGGCAAGATGTGTCGTTCGTACTGATCGAAGATCCCTTTCATGGTCGTGAGTTCGGCCGGTATGGTTTTCGCCTCCAGCTCGGCCCATTTGAGTTTGGCCTGGGTCAGATCCGTGCCGAGGGGAATCTCCTTGCCGACGGGGTCTCGGTAGTAATACCCGACCCATTCCTTGCCGCTCTTCCTAGTGCGCTTGCGCCGGTAAACACCAGGCGGCAGGTCGCGATTCTCGGTACTTCTGGGGCGCATTTCATTTCACTCGGGAAAAGTCAGGTGTCCACGCCGCGGTCGGCAGGGGTGGGGGTGTAACAGGCAGAACGCCGAGCGTGATGCCAAGCTTCATGCGCGCGTACTGGCGGCCCACCAGGGGGCGACCGCCGCGGCTCTCGACGAAGTGCCAGTTGCGATCAGTGAGCCAGCGACGCTGCCAGCCCCTGGCCTTGTAGCCAGTCAGGTCAGCCAGCTCTTCGTCCGAAAGGATCTCGGTTTCCATGGGTAGGCTCCAAGCCGCAGATTGGCGGCAATAGCTCTCCATGCCCGCGCATGTCGGCGGGCTTGAGTAGTTGGGGGAGGGGTTAGGCGAGTTCGGCGGCGAACGCGTCGACCAGGGCCCGGCTGGTGAAGTTGAGCGGGAGGGCGTCGGTGCTATTGCCGTCGCTGATCAGCACCCAGCCGTTTTTGTAGAGGGTGCAGGTGTTGCGCCCATGCTGGACCCGCGCGATTGGCAGGCCGCCAAATGGCAGCCAGCGGTTGAGGCGATAGATGAGCTTCATCGCGGCCCCCTGTAGATCAGCCAGGCCATATAGGCGAGGGCGATCATGGCATCAGATCCTTGGGCACGCAGACGACGTTGCCGGCCACCTTGGTTATGACGGCTCTGCAGATCGCTACAAGCGGGCTCGGGCCCATCAGCCAGTCGGTGGGCTCATTCGGCCTGCTGGGTAGGCCGTCCAGCCGCCCCGCACTGGGCCATCGCCGATCTGATGCTTTGTCTTCAGCGGCCCTCCAAGCACCCAGTTCTCTTGCGGGTTGTACCGCTCGCAGCGCTCGGTTGCTTCGCCGCGGTAGTAGACGAACACCCTGGTCGGTGCGCCGTAGTGCGGCTTGGCCACATGCACATCCAGCCCCTCGGCCTTGGCGACCGCCCAGGCCAACTGCTCGCCCACCAGGTCGGCCGTCTTCACTTCGATTAGGTCGGTCATGCGCGCCTCCGTTCGGGATTACCATACAGGTCGTACTCCGGGCGCTCTGGCGGATATGCCTCAGCGGTGAGCGCCTGGTCGATGGCGGCGCGCAGGTCCTCGTTGTAGTTCTCGCCCAGCACCCGAGCGCATGGCTTGCCCATGTAATGGCCGATGATCTCAATGCCGATCGTGTAGTCGCCGTCCATGCCATTCGAATGACTCTCGAAACGAACATCCCAGCAGCACGACTCCAGGGCGCTAAGCCTGTCGCGGTCGCGGCGCAGCTCTTCCAGTTCATCACTGGATACGATGGTGAAGCTCGTTTTCTTCTTGCTCACAGCTGATACCTCTCATCAATCCAGCGCCCAGGCGCCAGTGCGGGTGTATGCTCGGGTTGTGTTTCGTGCGGGGAGAGCTGGCGCTGGTTGCCGGCCACTTGCGGCAGCCAGACCTTCACGCAGCTGATGGCGTTGTTGCCCAGCGAGTTCATGACGTAGCACACGACGCCGCGGGGCTTGTCCTCGAAGTACCAGACACCTGACGGCAGTTCGGTTGCGCTGGCGCCGGTGGCCAGCAGCAGGAGGCAGAGGGCGAGGCGGGTCATTTGCGCAGGCCCTCGTCTGGGTCGAAGCCGAAACGCCGGCACAGCGCGTGCGCCACGCCAGAACCACAGCAGAAGGCATCCTTCATGAGCACCCAGCGTGGCTGCTTCATTCTGGTGGTGCCACGCACCATGCGGACCGCAGTGCGGAGCAGATCGTCTTCGGTGAACTCGCAGCCGGAGAGCGTAATGGTGCGGCTCTGACCCTTGAGTCGTTCAATTTCTTCCCGCAGCTCGGCAACCTGGCCGTGCTCGCATTCGTCGCTTTGGTCATCGATCAGCTTCAAGCCGACCATTTCGTCGTCGCGCCAACCACCGTAATCGTGGTCGTATCGTTCACAGAAGAAGCCTTCTTCGCCGTCGCGGGTCGGGATCGTGTAACTGTCGAAAGGACCGCCATAGGTCGGCACCATCCCACCATCGGGGTGCTCGATCCACATGAAGAACTTGCGGCCGGTGATCGGGCATTCGTCTGGGCACCACCGTGCCGCCGTTTGTGCGCTGGGCATACGGAATCCTTTGCCGCCATATCGCGGCAGTGAATAGAGGGGAGAGGGGTAGGGGTGTTGCTACGGAACGCGTACCCACCAGCTTTGCGCGTAGGCCACGCCGTCGATGAACTCGATGCCAGTGAACGTGGCGCCCATGGTCGACATGCCGGTCATCACCGCCTCATACAGCGGCGGCAGAAGCGGCTCGCCCGGGTGAATCTTCAGGATCGATGCTGAACTTGAAGGTCGGCCCATGGGTGAGAACGCATCGACGCACAGGTGCACGTCGCCGCGGATCGGCACAGCGGTGTTGATCTCTTTCTTGCTGCGGGGCACGCCGCGCACGCGCATTGGAACGATGAGGAAGTGCATAGAGAGTACTGTTCAAATAAACAGCATTTTGTTCCCGCAATCCGCGCCCGTCGATGGCGCTTCGTCGGGTGGAGTACAAATGTTCTCCTGCTATGGCTTGCGCTCCAGGGCGGCGCGGGCTTCATCCACTGCATCAGCAAGATTGCCGAAACCTGCCTGCCTAAGCATCAAGGCGGCCGGCACCAGCTCATCCCGATCAACCGGCGCGCTCGGCGTGCAGTCCGTGCAGGTTTCGGCGTTCAGGATGTTTCCGACGATACCAAAGCCGTCGCACTTCTCGCATTTGTACGGCTCGTACTCTGGTGCATCGATGCCATTGGCATGCATTCGGCCGCCAGGGGATCCGGTTCCGCTGCAGTCCTCGCACTTCGGCGCGCTCGGCTCTGCGCTGGCGGATAGGGCTGTTACCCTTGCAGCTAGGTCGGCGGGTAGATCGAAGTCAACGCCGGACGAATGCCGTTTGTTGATATCGCGCAGCAGCGCATCCCGCTCGGCCAGCTGGGCGCGCAAGTCGATAGCGTTCTGCGCGAAGGCATCGCGGGAAGACTTCACGCTCTCCAGTTCAGCACGCAGCCGCTCAACCTCGCCAGGTTCGGCGTGGGTGTAGAGCGGTGTCCAGTCGTTCGTGAAGGGCTTTTCGCAGTACTCGCGACCATCCACAAATTCCCGATAAAAAGCCACCGGCTCGCCCTGGTGCTGGGCGCCGGCCGCCACAGTCGTGAACCGAACCCATCCCTGCCGGTCGCCGGCAGTCGCCACACCGCCGTACTCGCGATCACCACCACCGGCCGCCAGGCAGGCGAACAGGGCGTCTTTCAATGCTCGGTCGGGATCACCTTTGTGCTGGGCGGCTGGCGCATCAAGTAGGCCCTGCCAGAACTCAGCATGAGGCGACGGGTAGGGGTGGGCTTGGTACTTCAGCAGCTTCACTAGGCGCTCAACTTCGTCGCGCGGCACGCTGACCATCTGGTCGGTGTTGCTGGATCGGTTTTCTGTGGGCATGGGGATACCTCGCTGGATTAGCTTGTGAGACGATCAGTGCTTTTGGCGAATAGATGCGGAGGGGCTAGTGGAAGAGGCAGCGAAGCCAACGGATATCAAAGCAGGGGATCTGAAACTAATACTGGCTTTAGGCGCTCTAGCGCTTATAGCTCTTGTTTTTGTTTTTACTCTTTACAGACTGAATTTTGGCGGGGATTTATCTCCGAAATCCAGCGAGTGGTCAAACTTCGGAGGTTACTTTGGAGGGGTACTTGTTCCGATAGTTTCTGTTTTGACGCTAGTGACAGTATTCAAAACTGTACTCCTTCAAAGAGAAATGCTACAGCTACAAGATGCTACTTTCAGATCTCAGACGCGGCAGGCCGCCGCCCTCGCAGCTGATGCAGAAAAATCCCGTATTGACTATCGTAAGTCAGCACTCATGGGATTTGCCGACAAGCTTGTATTGTCGCTTGCAAAGGAAATGGAGTCGACCAGGGGCGCCTGCTTCGAGGCAATTAAAGTTATGAACTCAATGGCTGACATTGAAGAGGTCCGGAAGCTTGCGGAGGGAGTGACAAAACTGCAGGGGCAACTCGATAAAATGGACGACAAAAGGTTGTCTCTTCAGCGCTTGATGTTCAGTATTTTGAATCGCCCCTGGTTTCCTAGACACTCTCCAAGCTCAGGAAATAGCGTTTCTCATACTCTACTGGAGACAGCTGCATAGCACTGCTGTGTCGGCGTTTAGGGTTATAGAACATCTCGATGTAATCGAAAATATCACTTCGGGCTTCTTCACGGGTTGTGTAGATCTTTCGTCGGACTCGCTCCCGCTTCAAAAGCTGGAAAAAGCTCTCGGCTACGGCATTGTCGTGGCAGTTTCCCCGCCGGCTCATGCTGCTGATTACATTGTTGGCCTTCAAGAAACTTTGCCAATCCGAGCTACTGAACTGACTGCCTTGATCTGAGTGAATCATCACTTGCTGCTGAGGCTTGCGTCGCCAAACAGCCATCAACATCGCGTCGATAGCTAGGTCGCTGCTCATCCTTGGCTTCATTGACCAACCAATTACTTGGCGTGAGAACAGATCCAGCACTACCGCGAGGTAGAGCCACCCTTCATAGGTGCGGATGTAAGTGATATCTGTCACCCAGACCTTGTTCGGCTCACTGACCTTGAACTGCCGCGCGAGGTGGTTGGGCGAGGCCACTGTTGGTTTTCCACCATAGAACCCTGGACGCCGCCGATAGCCCGTTTGAGAACGCAGCCCCTCCGCCTGCATCAAGCGCCCGACTCGATTTCGACCGCATTCCTCTCCCAGCTCACGCAGGTCATCGTGAATTTTGCGGTAGCCGTATACACCTCCGCTTTCCAGCCAAGCGTGTTTGATCAAGCCAAGCAGACGTTGATCTTCTTTTGCTCGGGAAGATTGAGGCTCGGCCAGCCAGGCGTAATAACCGCTGGGGTGCACCTTGAGGGTATGGCAAAGGCGCCGCACCGGGTAATCAGTCGAGTGCTTCTTGATGAAGGCGTACTTCAGCCGCACTCCTTGGCAAAGTACGCGGCGGCCTTTTTTAAGATGTCTCGCTCTTCCGTCACGCGCTTGAGTTCAGCGCGTAGCTTGCGCAGTTCGGCCTGCTGATCGTCGTCTTGCTGACGCTGCTCTTGGGGCTTGCTGTAGACCTTGATCCAGGCGTAAAGGCTGTGCACGGACATACCCAGGCGCTGGGCGACATCGGCGACAGGTTTGCCTTTCTCGGTCACTTGCTTGACCGCTTCGATCTTGAATTCTTCGGGGTAACGCTGACGACTCATGGCTCCTCCTATTTGGGCCTCATTATGAGGCTTGGAGGTGTCTACGAAACTAGGGGCGATTCAGGCCGAAGCTTTGAAGGTGTTTGATATAAAGTACTTCGGAGACGCCCAGGGCGTGACTTTCACTGGTAGTAACATGCTATTGGATGGGGACTCTATTTACCTGATTAAGGGCGAGGAAGAGTCCGTCTGGTCCGACAGCGGTGCAAAAGAAGATGTTAATCGTATTCTTGACGCAGCAAGGAAGAACGGTTCATGAAAGTCGGGGATGTGGAAGGGTCTCCGGAAGAGATTCATGATTTTTTCAAAAACAACGGAATGGATCTGTCTTCCTATATTTCGGCACCAATGAAAAGGCGCTGGTTAGTACTTCCAGTAGTGTTTTCTGTATTGGTTCTGATTATTAACTCTTTGGGGCAGGTTTACTATCCGGATTTCAGAGCTACGTGCTTGCCAATTGCGTTGGTACTGCAGCTGGTCTGCATGGCATGGCTAGTGGTCTCGGCTCAACTGAAATTTGATAGCACGGCGACAACTGTAGTATTGGCTTTGAGCTGTTTGCTTTTGGTTGCTGTTACCGCTGGAATGATGAGCATCCCTGATGCACTGACTTTTGTGAAAGGGCTCAAGGAGTAACGAGCCTCTCTCGACCTAGCCAGCCGTTTTGTTCAGGGTCTTTGGCCCCTGCGCGGGAAGTCGATGCTGTTCTCTAACGTCCGTTACAGTCAGCGCCGCCTCATCAGGCGGCGTTTTCGTATGGGGGGAAGGCGCTGGCGGGCAGCGCTGCTGGTGTTATGCTTCGCCGCTTACCAAACAGGGAGAGTGGTAGTGAAACTGCGGGAAAAGCATAAGGTATTTCAGGAATGGTTCACGCCGCGGCGGCGTCGGCGAGCGGGCGGTACGTTGCTCGTCATCTGGACTGTCGGCATCTGCGTTTACCCTGGCAAGCACTGGATCTACGTGATGATTCCCGGAATGATGTGGTTCATGAGCGCTTGGCCTCCCGAACTCCATGACAAGCGCTGAGGCACTGGCGGGCGGCGCCGAAGGGGCAGGCCGCGCGGCGCTTCAGTTGATCAGTAAGCTGCGTTGGCAGGTTGCGGATAGTCAGGCTGCTGCTGTCCTGGTCGAACTCAATCTTGGAGCCGAGCAAGTGAGGCTCGAAGCTGATCGACAAACCCTCTGCTCGACCGGTGTAGCGCCTGAACTGGTTCAGGGTGCGCTTGTGCGCAGTGAAGCTTTCCATCAGGCCGTAGTCCCCGGCCTTGATAAATTCGGCGAAGGTCGCGGGTCGATCTTCATCGAGCACCTGCACCATGTAGTGAGGCCCAAATACCAACATCAACCGGTCGGAACAGGGTCAATTCGGGAGCGCATTCAGGTGGGGCAAGACGTAATGCTTCGCGGCGGCATGCGCCGCCCTCCGTGACCTGAGCGCCTACGCAAGTTATCGTGGGGTTATGGATGGATTACTGAAGGAGGCGTGAATGCTGTGGTTCGGAACCGACAAAGCCAGGTTCAAGGTTCAGCGGCGCATCGCGGGCGTCGTGTTGTTCATTGCGATCTTCTTTCTGGCCGCACAGCTCGAAGCATGGTGCTCAGATAACGCCGCATTTGGCGATGTACTGGACGGCATCATCTTGACTGTGTTTGCAGGAGGCATGTTCTACCTGGCAGGCAGATGGTGACTGTGGTCGCCCTCCGTGGCCGGATGCGGCATGGGGGTGAGTGAATCTTTTCATACAGCGTCGTCTACATTGGAGGGGCTATCCCCTTTCTGAGAGTACGGCCATGCTCAAATCGAAAACGTTGATCTCAGTGCTTACAAGCCTTGTTTTAATTACAGGCTCGGTCGGCGCATGCGCTGACCCCGGTAATGGAAAAGGGCAAGGCAACGGAAAGGGTAACGCCCACAATGCTCAAGGCCACGGCAACCAGGGGAGCGGGGCGAAGGGAACGCGTTCAGGGCAAAATGACTGGGACCACGGCCCGAACATTGATCGTGGCAGCGTCCTGAATGTACTGAACAGTTACCGCAATTATTGGGCCCCAAGTCCAGCACTACCGCCTGGCATCCAGAAGAACTTGGCACGAGGAAAACCGCTCCCTCCTGGCATCGCGAAAAAGCTCGACGCAAGACTTATCGGCCATCTACCGCGCTACGATGGCTATGAGTGGCAACAAGCTGGCACAGACTTGATTCTCGTTGCTATTGCCACCGGCATCATCTACGAAGTGATAAATGGAGTGCTGGATTAAGCTCGATCTATTAGAAGCTCGCATCAGGCTTTTCAGGCGGCGCGCTTGCTCCTTTGGATGCGAGTTCATCAGGTCTATCGACGAATTCGAGGCTGGCGGGCTTGCACAGGGCATGATCGTTGCGTCCCTACAGGGGCATGCCCACCCCGAGACGCACAGGATAGTGGCCAGATGAAGGGTTACGGGTGCTGTGCGCTTGGACCGACAAGGAGCCGATAGCGCCTGAAGTACGTACCATCGATATCAACGTCTCCGTCAGGGCGAAACCCTAGGCGCAGTACACCTTTGATTCGAACTCTGGTTGGTGGAAGCAGTAGGGTAATCGACTCCAGCCTCAACTCCTGAACAGCGCGCCGTACGATTTCATTGAAAATTACCTTTCCCAATCCCCAGTAGTGTGGATGGAGCACCAAGGCAAGATCGGCGTCGTCGCCCTCTTTCTGTAGCCCACCCCAACCGGCAAATTCATTCTCGACGAAGAAAGCCCAGGGCCCATATCAGTTAAGGACCCATTGGGCCTCTTTTTGGGCGACCCATGCCTTGCATTTTTTTTCGTCAAAGTCGGGGCGACCCAGGGGCATCTGGCGTAAGACATCTGGATTGTTGTTAAGCGCCATGATGTCATCGGTTGAAACATCGCTGAGATGTCGGAACGTTAGCTGCATGATTTGCCTTGCGGATGACTTGATGTTCACCAATACCGGCAACCCACCATTATTTCAACGTCCAGGTGCGTGATGAGCAGACCGATGCCGCCACCATCGCCGACCGGATCAACCAGAAAAAGCTGAACCTGGCCAATAACTACAGTGACAGCGCCTGCGGCATGAGCCTCGACGAGTACAACCAGAAGCTGGCGGCCCTCAAATTATGCTCATGCAGAAAAATGGCTCAAAAAAAGCCCGCGCTAGACGGGCTCAAGTATGCGTCGGGACAGTGGCCTCACACGTTATGAGGGCTGAAATCGGGTGCCGCAAGCATGACACAGCCAACTACGGCGCCAGACTTCCAACTTGTCGTATTGCGCGACGTTGAACCGCCAATGACGAACAAAACCGATCACGCCGATTGCAATGAACGCAACGCCAATGAAGAACCTGGTCCAATCGACTCCCCACCAGGTGTTCATGAGTTTAAGGCCGTCATACAGGATGATGGAGCCCACGATCGTAAGTATGACGGGCCCCAGCAAGCGTTTGCCTGGTGGGGGAGAGACGCTGGCGGCCAGGTCAGTCTGATGTTTACCCGTCGTCTCGACCGTAACACTTGGCCCTACTCCGGATTGCACTTGATGAGTGGTTTTGATGCGGGAGGTGCCTGCGGCATGGATAACGGACAGCAGTTGAACATTCTGCCCGTGACAGTGTGGGCACGCGACGGCATTGTGACTTACCACTAGTTCATTCCTTTGAAATGACAAAGTGCGCATTTTAAAACAGCTCCGAACATTCTTGCACTTGGTGGCATTTTGCTTGCAGCCACTTTGCTGGTTGACCGAGAGGGGCTCTTTTCATCTTGAATCCATCGCTGTGGTAGCGCATTCGATTCATCCGCCCCTGCACCAGGGTGGCGTGCACCGTTGAAGTGAGCTATTGCTGATGTTTCGGCACCTGGCCGACTCAGGAGACAATTCGATGAAACAGCTACTGTTGGGCGCCTTGCTGGTGAGCGCTGCCGGCATTGCCCATGCGGACATCCCGCTGCTTAACGCCACCTGCCCAGGCAACATCGAGGTTCACGCCGATGAAGGCGGGCCGATCTATATCAATGGCAAAGAGGCCACGTTGAAGAAATTCAACGACAACTATTTCGAAGCCAAGGGCAGCGGGATAACCGTGTCGCTCACCATCAGGCCCGACGGCTCGCCGGATGTGTCGTACACCGGCAAGAATCGTGCGAATGGCGTCTGCGAACTGGCCGATCAGGACTGAAACGCCAGCGCCCGGTAAGCGCTGGCACGATGCGTCACTCAACCGCTGCGAAGGCAAGTGCCGCAAGCGTTCTGGCGCGAGGGTCCATCAGCACATGGCTGCCCATGGTGGTGGTCACGAAACCAAAGCTCATCTCCCGGTCTGGGTCTGCGAACGCCACCGGCCCGCCCAGCCCAACATGACCGAATGCCTGCGGCCCCATGCAATAGGACGCGTCAGGGTCGGCGGCATGTTCCATCATGCAACCCAGGCCATAGCGCATGGGGCGCCGCAGGGTCTGGTCGAACCCTGCACTTTGCTCTGTGCCGAACGCCTTCAACAGTTGTGGCCCCAACAACTTGCCTTGCAGCAGGGCACTGTAGAAGCCCGCCAGGCCATGGGCGTTGCCATGGCTGCAGACGCCCGGCTGGTGGTAGCCCCACCAGCGCGGATTACCCGTACGGGTGGGTGAAAGGCTGGGGTTGGTGAATGCCAGGGTCGCCACATGCGCAGGCTCATTGAGGATGAGGGTGCGCAGGTCCTGTGCGAACCGGTCACCTACTCGACCGGGCGCATGCTCGAAGTGAGCGATACGCTTGAACTGATCGGCAGGCACGCCCAGGAACACATCCAGCGCATGGGGTTCGAGGATCTCCTGGTGTATGAAAACCCCGGCGTCGCGACCGTCCACGCGGCGGATCAGCTCACCGATGATCCAGCCATAGGTGGTCGCGCCGTACCCCACCTGTGTGCCTGGCGACCACCACGGCTGTTCGTCTGCTGTCACCTGGGCCATGTGGTTCCAGTCGTACATGTGGGGCGTGCGATCCGGCAGGCGCAGCGCAGGCAAGCCGCTGGTATGGCTCAACACCTGGCGAAGGGTGATTCGTTCTTTGCCGTGTCGAGCGAATTCAGGCCAGTGTTTGGCCACGGGATCATCCAGACCCAGTCGGCCCCGTTCCACCAGCATGAGTACCGCCACAGCGGTGATCGGCTTGATGGTGCAATAGGCGTTGACCAGGGTATCGCGCTGCCAGGGGGCATGGCCGTGCGCATCCTTCACGCCGCCCCAGATGTCTACGACGGTCTTGCCGCCGACCTGTATGCAGACACCGCCACCGCGCTCGTGGGGCTCATCCAGGATGGCGGCGAAGGCCTGGCGGATCGGTTCAAAAGCAGCGTCACATCGTCCTTGTACCTGCATCTCATTGACTCCATTCGATCGAGCGCTGAACTCTAGCCCGTACTGCGCGGTGGGGGTGCCGGTGCCCTGCGCTTGTGCGCACCGTTCGTCCAATGCCCGGCACTCCCACACCCTGCGAGGCTTCTCACGCTTATGCGCGGGCATCCCGTGCAGCAGCAGCCTGGAGAACCACCATGGACATCGACGAGAACGCACCTGGCAACAGGTCACAGCAGGGCGTTACGCGCACCACCGACAACGAAACCGGTCACGATCCAAGGCGCGAGGCGCCAGAGGTGCCACTGCCGCCTGACGACGAAGCGGCGGTCGAAGAAGACATGACCGATGTGGAGGCCGGCAACTCGGTACTGAGCGAGCATCCCGAGGCAGGAAACCACAGTCGCGACGACCACCCGCATGCGGGCTCGCCATTGCGCGAGCAGGGCGATGAGAGAAAGGAGACGCGCGACGTGCCTGCGAGCGATCCTGAGTCCGGTGCCTGAACCCTCGCCTGGTCAGTAGGTGGCGGTGATCGCCTGAGCCAGCTGCCGATCTGTCATCAAAGGTGGCCGGGCGGTCGCACGATAATGCCGAGACGCCTGCTCGAACTGTGCGCCGCGTATCTGGCCATCCGAGCCAACGAAGGCCAGCGCATCGCTTCTGGCCGACTTGAACAGATCGGGCGCATTGAAGGTCAGCGCGGTGGTGCCCGCCACCAGGATGCTCGGCACGAACGTGGTGTACATCAGCGCCTTGTCGAACGGATTGGCGTTTTCGGCAGCCGCAGCGTCGCTGCTGGCCAGGACAAGCAGGGCGGCGCCCAGGGCGTTCCATACGGTCATTTGCGGTTCCATTGCACCGGGTGGCTTAGCGTGATCTCAGGCTTCGATGCAGGCTCAGCACGCCCTTGTCGTCGAACAGAAAGATGATCTGGTTGCCCACGTTGTCCTGGCAGATGACGCCTTCATTCTGGCTGTCGACGATGCCCTGGCATGCCATGTTCGACACGTAGGGGCGCAGTTGGCACTTGAGCGTCTTGCCATCTTCGATCACCAGTTGGTGGTTGGGCGAGATGCTCTGCGGGTCTGGGGCCGGGCAAGTGCCCTGGCCCCAGTCGATGCCTTGATGATTGGGCTGATGATTGGGCTGGGTGGTGCAGCCGGCCAGCAGCACCAGGGGCAACAGGTATTTGCACTTCATGGTCACGGGTCCTGGTAGTTGCATCATTGTTGCGTTAGCGCTGCAGACTACAGGGTGAGGATTTTCATTACCCTGCGCTGAGTCTCGTTTTGAAAGATTCGCCCGGGCGATGCCAGTGCTGCGCCGGGCGGTTCCGCTATCGATGGGAAGTTCGCTAGCGCGCGGGCTCACCGTCGGCCAGCCCTCTGGCCAGGTCCACGGCTGCGGTAATGGCGGCCCTGGCCTGGGGGCTGTTCTTCCAGCAGGTCGAGCCCAATGCGGCAGATGCCTGGGCAAGGATGTCAGTGACATCCGATCTGCCCAGCTCGGCCAGGGAATCGATGCCCATCTGCTCGAGCCGGGTGATGACGGTGGGGCCTACGCCCTTGAGCGCCAGCAGGGCAGTACGTTCTGTCGGGGAAAATGCCATCGATGAAATCCTTTTCTGTTCTGTAGAAGCCTGGCGACAAGCCCGCTCAACCCATGAACTTCACGAAGACCAGTTCCGGGTCGCCCGGGTCGAGGTTTTCGATTGTCCCGCTGTGTTGATAGCCCAGCTGTGCCAGGAGTTGGCGCATCGGCAGGTTGGAGGTGTTGGTGGATGTGAACACCTTCTGCGCCGAGGCGACTCGCTCCAGGTGTGTCATCAGCTGGCGGCCGACACCGGTGCGCCTGGATGCATCTGAAACGACCACCAGGGGAATGAAGTACTCACCGAAAAAGCTTCGGTCCAGGCAACCATAACCCAAGGGGTTGGCGGCGTCGTTCGCTTTGCAGGCAATCCAGCACTCACGTGCGCCGATGGCCTGCGCAAGCTGCCCGCGGCGGCGTTCATCGTTGCGTGCAACAGCGTCAATGCCTGTCAGGAGGGGGATGTCCTCTGCCAGGGCCTGCCTGATGGATAGGCTCATGGTCTTGCCTTGTCGGTTTGATGCCGCGAAGTGTATTTCAGGGGCACTGCACTCATAAAAGTCGCGATATGCGCAACGTGGCGCTACAGTGCCGAATAGTCCCGTCATGGTCTGAACAAGGAAGTTTGCGATGATAGCGAAGTTGATGGTCACCGTTGGTATCGTGTTTTACGCCGTCGTGGTACCGATCTTCGAAATCAATGATACCCACGTCTTCAATCAGGCCTGGGAGCCACACGCGCGCCTGCATGAAACCTGGCAGCTCTTCACCAATACCGCCATTGGTGCGTACAGCGTCTGGCTGGTGTGGGGGCGCGATAACCTGAGGCTGGCGAGCCTGCTGACCCTGTTCGTCACCGGCGGGTTCCTGATGGCGTACTGGCTGCGCGATGGCTACGGCGGCTCGATGGTACTCACCGACGGTTCGGAGAAGATGATCCTGGGCGTCAACCTTGGTCTTTTTGCCTACGCGCTGGCCATTCTGCTGGCGGGGCTTGCGGTCGCCCTCGAGCGGCGCAGGCCCGATAGGTCGCCGGAGGCTGACCAGCGCTAAGCCGTTGACCAAGGGCGGAATGAAGGGGCGCGTCACCCCGCCTGCCGTTCCCGCCGCAGTGTATGCCACAACAGGGCGGCCGACAGCAGGCCGGGCATCATGAAGATATACACGAGCTGCGCGAACTTGTGAGTGAAGCCGGCCAGCACGCCGCCCCATATCAGTGTGACTGCCACGCCGCATATCAGCAGGCGGCGGTTGGGTACCACCGGTATTTCAGCCATCGACAGCAGGTAGATCTTCCAGCACGACCAGAGGCCGAACAACGAAATCGACATCAGGCCCAGGGCCATGGGTATGGCGAACAGCGGTTGCTCACTGATGACGAACATCGGGAAGAAAAAACCGATGCACCCAACAATGAACAGCAGCGTCAGGGGCATCAGGCCCAGGACGGCAGCCAGGGTGAGGCCTATTCGAAAGGTGGTGAGTTTGTCCATACAGCTACCTGCGACAACGAAAGAGAAAACACTGCAGCCCACGCACTGTGCCATGGTCACGAGCGTTTTCAAGGGCGCGAAAAACGCGACGCAGACCCTCTGCGGCGGTGCGCGGGTGCCAATTCATGCATGATGGCTGATTGATGTCAATGTTGCCTGCCTGCTGCGCCTTTAAAATCGAGGCACATATCGATAGGCGTTGCGTGCCGGGGAGTTGTGGCAATGTTTGGTAGAAAGTGGCGAGAACAGGTCAACGCACAGGCGCGTGAGTTGCAGGAACTGAAGCAGCAGAATCTGGCGCTCCAGCAGGAAAACCGGCAACTGACCGATTTGCTGGCGCAAACCCAGGGTGAGCAGGCCGAGCTCAATGCCTACAGCCGTTACCAATGTGATCTGCACAGCAAGATGGGCATGTTCGACGAGTCGATGAAGCAGACCCGTGATGGGGTGGTCAGCCAGGCCGAAACCCTGCGCGGGGAGGTCGACCACCTCAAGGCCAACAGCGGCGTGTTCAGCGAGACGTCCGAACTGCTTTCGTCGTTCTCCACCTCGCTCACGCACATGGCCGGTCAAGGCGTGAGCAGTGTCGAGAGCGTGACCCACCTGCAGGCGCGGGTCAGCGAAATCAGCAGCATCGTGGGCTTGATCAAGGCCATTTCAGACCAGACCAACCTGCTGGCACTCAACGCCGCCATCGAGGCGGCGCGGGCCGGTGAGCAGGGGCGCGGGTTTGCGGTGGTGGCCGACGAGGTACGGGCCCTGGCCCAGCGCACCCACCAGGCCACCCAGGACATCAGCGTGCTGGTGGACGCCATCAATGTCGATACCACGGCGGCGAGCAACTCGATCGGCAACCTCTCCAATGAAGCCACGCGCCTGGCTGGCGACGTGTCGACCTCGGCGCAGACCCTGGACGAAATGGTGGTGATGGGGGACCACATGACCACCCTGATCGAGAACATGGCGCTCAGTTCGTTCTGCGAGGCGGTCAAGCTCGACCACCTGTTGTTCAAACTGATGGTGTACCTGCGCCTGTTCAATCAGGACCCGAACCTTGAGCTGTCGGACCACAAGCATTGCCGCCTGGGCAAGTGGTACCTGATGCCGGAAACCCAGCAGATCTACCAGCACGACCGGGCATTCGCCCAGCTCGACGACCCCCACCGTATCTGCCACGAATCGGCCAGCCATGCGCTGCACCAGGCGCAGCACAAGGACTGGAGCGCGGTGGTGGCCTCGCTGGACAGCATGGAGACCGCCAGCCTCAAGGTGAACCAGGTGCTGCAGGCGCTCGCCCATCGCGGCGACTGATCGACAGTTGCAGGCACCGGCGCGAGGGAGCAAAAGTGGTAGGATCCGTGCGATCGGATCGGGTAAAGGGAGTGCTGCATGGTTGGGGAGCTGGATGAGCGCGACGTCGCGCGTCGTTTCTGCGTTGTCTGTGCAGTCATCATTGCGACGGTTGGTCTCTGTGCTTCCCTGTACTGCCTGTTGAGCCCGGCCAGCATGTTCCCCTCGCTGGGCCCGGTGCTGGCGATCTTCGCGCTGGCACTGACCAACCTGCTGTGCCTGCCACTGGTGTTTGCCTATTGGCTGTTGGCGTTCCGGCCTGATGGTGCTCGGGTGTTGCTGATCGTGCAGGGCATCGCAATGGCGGCATTTGTGCTGTGGTACAGCGTGGTTTGACTGCGACTGTGCTGCAATGCAAAACGCAAACGTCCGGCACATGGCCGGACGTTTGCGTAGTGGCAGGCGACTTAACGGTGGCGGTGCTTGCGCTTGTGCTTGCTGGCGCTGTGCCTGTTGTCATCTGCCAGATGATTGCCCACCGCGCCCCCGGCCGCGCCGCCCAGGCCGGCGCCGACGGTCGAACCGGTGGAGCCGCCCAGCGCATTGCCGATCAGCGAGCCGCCAGCCGACCCCAGGCCACCGCCCACGGCGGCCTGGGTGCGGTTGCCCTTGCGCGCACCAGCCGCGCTACCTGCAGCGCCACCCAGCCCGGCACCGATGGCGGCGCCGGTGCTGCCGCCGATCTGCTGGCCAACGACATTGCCCAGTGCGCCGCCCAGCCCGCCACCGATGGCGGTGGTGCCGTCGCCGGCAGCGGCAGTCAGGGGCAGCAGGATACCCAGGGCGAGGGTAGGCAGGGTGAAACGCATGATGTGAACCTCAGGTACTTGATCTGCAAGATGATTTTTTGGTGCTGTTCAGACCGCGCGCTGAAGGTTTGGTTTCCGGTCGCGCCATTTAAAAACGTGGTGCGCCCTTGCGAGGCTTCGCGGGCCTCGGCGAAGATGGCCGATTGGCTTTTGCACAGTGAGGTTGATATGGCGCAGTACAAGACCGTTGGCGAGCTGGTGGCAGCCTTGTCGCGGCTTCCGCAGGATGCACGGGTGGTGGTTCAGGGTGGCCTGGGCCTGAAGGACATCAGCCTGTTCGGGGCAGGGCAGGTCCAGATCGAGTTCAAGGAGCAGATCATCGACTCCTCGCCGTCGTGGGTAGTGTTCGTCAAGCAGTGATTTCTGCAGGCTGTGCTAGCGTGTACAGATACGGCAATTAACTTGTACATAAAATTTTCCATGTGCAAGTATCGCCGCAACCCCCCGCCCAAGGGCCTGCCAGGGAGTACCGCATGCGACCGCCACCCATCGCGCTGTGCAGGCTGCTGTTGCTGATCGGTGTGCTGGCCTGCGGTTACGCCCAGGCGGGGTGGCGGGCCGACCTGCCGGATGCGCGTCTGGTAGGCAGTGCTGAATTCAGGACCTGGGGCCTGGATATCTATACGGCGCGATTGTGGGCTCCCGGTGCACGCTTGAACGAGGGCGATGGCTTCGCCCTCGAGATCACCTACCGGCGCGCGGTCAGTCGCGAGCGGTTGGTCGAGGTCAGCCTCGAGGAGATCCAGCGTCTGTCTGCCACCCCGCTGACGGCAGCGCAACGGGACCAGTGGCAGGCGCAGATGCAGCAGGCGTTCGTGGATGTCGAGGCGGGTATGCGCATCACGGGCGTGTACGTTCCCGGGCTTGGCTGTCGCTTCTATGTGGGGGAGCGCCTGCAGCACGAAGTGCGTGACCAGGCATTCGCCCGTGCGTTCTTCGCCATCTGGCTGGACCCTCGCAGCCGCTACCCCGACTTGCGTCGGCAACTCCTTGGAGCTTCCCCATGAAAGCCTGGTACCTGTTGGTGTTCCTGCTGCTGGCCGGCTGCGGCAATGTCGATGTCGAGGCTTACCGCAACCAGTCACCGGCGTTCGACCTGCGTCAGTACTTCAACGGCCGCGTCGACGGCTGGGGCATCGTGCAGAAGCGTTCCGGCGAGGTCATCAAGCGTTTTCACGTGCTGATCGAAGGGCGCAGCGAAGGCGATAACGTGGTGCTGAACGAGCACTTCACCTACAGCGACGGCACCCGGCAGCAACGCACCTGGACCATTCGCCCGGACGGCCCGGGACGTTGGCGCGGCACGGCCGGGGATGTGGTGGAAGAGGCGCGCGGGCAGAACGCCGGTTTCGCCTTGCGCTGGCAGTACGTGCTCGACGTACCGGTGGACGGCAAGACCTGGGCCATCCGCTTCGACGACTGGATGTACCTGCTGGACGATAACACCCTGGCCAACCGCTCCTACATGACCAAGTTCGGCATCGAAGTCGGGCAGGTCACCTTGTTCTTTCGCAAGCAGGTGCAGTAGGCCGGCCGAGACGGTGCAGTACCGGCAGCAGCAAGGCCCACACGGCGGCAAGCACCAGCAGGCTCGGCCAGGTGCCCAATGGCAGCCTGGCACCGGCAAGCTGCACACCGCCCCAGTAGGACAACGGGCCGCCCACCGCGCCCAGCAGGCTGGCCCGCCACCAGGGGTTGGCGGTCCAGTGCAGGCTGTGGCGCAAGGTGCAGGCGAACACCGGCCACAGCAACAGCAGCCAGAACGGCGGCAGCCAACGATGACCGCCAAATTCGAACACCCCAAGCGCCAGCAGCAGGCTGTCGGTCAGCCAGCCGCACAGGCTGACGGCGACGATCAGGCGCACCTCGCCGGGCCTGGCCAGGCAGCTCAGGTGCGTCACCAGGCAGGCCACTGCCACTGCCAGCAAGGTGGGGTGGCGAGCACCCAGCACGCAGGCGAACCAGCCAAGCTGAAACAGCAACGCATTGCTCAGCACCGCTGCCCAATGCGCTGTCCGCCGGTTCAGCCTGGTTGCCCCAGCAGCGGTGCGGGCCGTGCGCCAGCCTTGGCCAGCAACAGCTGGGCGGTGCCGATGGCACGCTCCAGAAAGCCCCCCTCGCAGTAGCACAGGTAGAACTCCCACAAGCGGTAGAACGTGTCGTCATAACCCAGCGCCTGCAACGGCTGGCGCGCATGCTGCAGGTTCTGGTGCCAGCAGCGCAGGGTGCGCGCATAATGCAGGCCGAATTCTTCCATGTGGTGCAGGTTCAGATCGGTGTCGCGGCCCATCACCTGCAGCATCACCCCCACCGAAGGCAGGGCGCCGCCCGGAAAGATGTAGCGCTGGATGAAGTCGACCGAGCGGCACGCCTGTGCGTAGCGCTGTTCGCGGATGGTGATGCTCTGCAGCAGCATCAGGCCATCGGGCTTGAGCAGCCGCGCGCATTGCCTGAAGTAGCTGCTGAGGTAGCGATGGCCGACAGCTTCGATCATCTCGATGGAAACCAGCTTGTCGTACTGGCCCTGCAGGTCGCGGTAATCCTCCAGCAGCAGGGTGATGCGGTCCTGCAGGCCGGCTTCGTCGATGCGTCGACGGGCATAGGCGAACTGTTCGGCCGACACCGTGGTGGTGGTTACCCGGCAGCCGTGGTGGAGTGCCGCGTAAATGGCCAGGCCGCCCCAGCCGGTGCCGATCTCCAGCAGGTGATCGTCGCGGGTGAGGGCGAGTTTCTGGCAGATGCGCTGCAACTTGTAGTGCTGGGCCTGTTCCAGGGTATCGTCGGCCCCCTGAAACATGGCCGCCGAGTACATCATGCTCGGGTCCAGCAGGCGCTCGAACAGTTCGTTGCCCAGGTCGTAATGGGCGGCGATGTTGCGTCTGGCGCCGCGCCGGGTATTGCGGTTGAGCCAGTGCAGGCCATGCAGCAGCGGGCGCCCCAGGCGTGCCAGCCCGCCTTCCAGGCCGTCGAGTACCTCCAGGTTCGCCACCAGCACGCGGACCACGGCGGTGAGGTCCGGGCTGGTCCAGTAGCCGTGGACGTAGGCTTCGCCTGCGCCAATCGAGCCGTTGCTGGCCACCAGGCCCCATAGCGCGTCGTCCACTACCTGGACATGCCCTTGCAGGCTCGCGCCGGCGTCGCCGAAGTGGTGCACCACATTGGCTTCGATGACCACCAGTGCGCCGTGGCGCAGGCGTTCGAGCTGGCGCAGCACAGCGCGCCGCAGCAGCATCACGCCGATGCCGTTGCCGGCGGACGCGAAGCGTTTTGCCGGGATTGCCTCAGGGCTCTTCATGGGGGGTGTCCTTTGCGCTGTCGGGTGCATTGATCGGTTTGGCTCGCCGCCAGGTGCCCCTGGCGGCGAAGTGGTCGAACAGGCGATGACGCTTGAGCAGCAGGCGCAACGCCTGCCAATGGATGGCCAGCAGGGTCTTGGCGGTCATCCACGGGAAGCTCAGCAGGTGCCGGTGCAGGCTGCGTCGGTCCAGCTCGATGCGCGCCAGGTTCAGCACGGCGCTGAACACCCGGGTGTGTGCCTGCCAGTCCTCCATGCGCACACGGATACGCGCTGCAGGTGTGCAGAAGTGCATGCGGTATTCCAGGTCGGCGGGCAGGAACGGCGACACATGAAACGCCTTGGCCACGCTGAAGTTCCACGGCCCCGGGCCGTCGGCGGGCAACACGTAGTGAAAGCGTTCGCGCCAGGGCGTATTGGTGACCTCGCAGAGAATCGCAGCCAGACGCCCGTCACCTTCAAAGCAGTAGAAAAAGCTCACCGGGTTGAAGGCCAGGCCCCAGCTGCGGGGTTGGGTCAGTACGCACACCGGCCCTTGGGGGCGGTGGTGCAGCACCTGTTCGAGCAGGTCCAGCACGGCGCTCTTGAGGGGCGTGCCCTGGTGAGTGGCGGCTGGCAGATAGTCCCGCTCGTCGAAGGCAAAGGCGCTCCATCGACCCCTGCCGGCCAGCCTCGACAGCGCCGGCAGTTGCGCCTGCTCGTCCAGGTCCAGGTACAGCAGGCCGATGCGGTAGGCAAAGCCGAAATCCCCCCTGGCGGGGCGGCGGTGGCTGACCCAGCCCTGGTAGAGCGCACTGTTCACAACTGCTCACCAAATTGGGCGGCCACGCGCAGCGCGCTGACCACGCCGTCTTCATGAAAGCCGTTGCCCCAGTACGCGCCGCAGTAGTAGCTGTGTCGGGCACCGCACAGTTCGGCGTGACGCGCCTGGGCCCGTACCCCGGCCAGGCTGAACTGCGGGTGGGCATAGGTGTAGCGGCCAAGGACCTTGCCGGGGTCGATGGCGCCGGTCTGGTTGAGGCTCACGCAGAAGGTCTGCGGGGCGTCGATGCCCTGCAGAATGTTCATGTTGTAGGTGACGGCGGCCGGCTGGGACTGCGAGCCGCCGAGGCGGTAGTTCCAGCTGGCCCAGGCCAGGGGACGACGCGGCAGCAGGCGGGTGTCGGTGTGCAGGACCACGTCGTTGTCGGCATAGCGCAGCGCGCCAAGAATCTCGCGCTCGGCCTGGCTGGGATCATGCAGCATCAGCAGCGCCTGGTCGCTGTGGCAGGCGAACACCACCTTGTCGTAACGCTCCATGCCTGCTCGGCTGAACAGGCTGACACCGTCGGCATCGCGGGTCACGCCCAGTACAGGGCAGTTGAGGCGAATGCGTTCGGCAAACGGTGCGCACAGCGGGGCCAGGTAACTGCGCGAGCCGCCTTCCACTACCCGCCATTGCGGGCGGTCGTTGACCGACAGCAGCCCGTGGTGCTTGAAGAAGCGCACGAAAAACTGCAGCGGGAAGCCCAGCATCTGCGCCAGTGGCATCGACCAGATGGCGGCCCCCATCGGCACGATGTAGTGGTCGATGAAACGCTCGCCGTAGCCGTTCATGTACAGGTAGTCGCCCAGCGAAAGGGTGTCGTTGACTCGCTGCTGCTCCAGGTCGTTCAGGGCCTGGCGATTGAAGCGCAGGATGTCGTAGAGCATGCCCCAGAAGGGCGGCGACACCAGGTTGCGGCGCTGCGCGAAGAGGCTGTTGAGGGTGTTGCCGTTGTACTCGTGGGCGGTCTGCGGGTCGTGGACCGAAAAGCTCATTTCGGTAGGGCGCGAGGCGATGCCCAGCTGATCGAGCAGGCGGATGAAGTTGGGGTAGGTCCAGTCGTTGAACACGATGAACCCGGTATCCACCGCGTAGTGTCGCTCGCCAAGCTGCACGTCGACGGTATGGGTGTGCCCGCCAATCCGGTCACTGGATTCGTACAGCGTGATGGCGTGCTGGCGCTGCAGCAGGTGGGCGCAGGTAAGCCCGGCGATACCGCTGCCGATGATGGCTATCTTCATGGGTGGGGTTCCTGGCGCAGTGGCCGTGACAGGTGCTTGCCCAGTGCCAGTTGCAGGCTCACCGGCAGCAGCGCGACCAGGCGCAGGCCGGCGATGAACAGGAGCGGAAAGGCAATGGTGTACGGGCGCTTGTGCAGGCGCCGGGCAATATGGCGTGCGGCCTTTTCGGCGGGCCAGCACAGCGGCATGGGGAAGTCGTTGCGCCGGGTCAGCGGGGTGTCGACGAAGCCCGGGCTGACCAGCGTCACGGCAATGCCTTCGCGGGCCAGGTCGATGCGCAGCGATTCGAACAGGTAGCGCACCGCGGCCTTGGAGGCGCCATAGGCACCGGCGCGGGGCAGCGCCAGAAAGGTCACGGCGCTGGCCACGGCCACCAGGTGCGGCTGTCGGCCCTGGCGCAGCAGGGGCAGGGCAGCCTCCACGCAGTGGCTGGCACTGAACAGGTTGGAAGCCACCACGCGCTCGACCATGGCGGCTTCGAAGGCTTCGCTGTCCAGGTACTCGCAGGTGCCGGCGTTGAGTATCACCTGGTCCAGGCCACCCCAGGCCTGGGCGATCTGCTGGGCGATCGCGCGCACCTGGTCACCTTCGCGAAGGTCGCCCGGTACCACCAGTACCTGGTCGGGGTAGCGCTGCGCCAATGCCTGCAAGGGCTGGACATTGCGCGCGCTGACCGCCAGGCGATGCCCCTGGGCCAGCAGCAGGGGGGCCAGTGCCGCACCAATGCCGCTGCTGGCGCCGGTCAGCCAGATGCGTCTCATGCCAGCCTCCGCTTGAGCCAGCCGATCACGCTGCCCATCACCGGCAGGTGCTCGTACAGCAGCGCCCCGGCGTCGAAGTAGTCATGGTGCAGGTAGACCTTGTCGCGCCACATCAGGTGCGAGCAACCCTGTACCTGAACCGGGCGCCCACCGTTCAGGCGCGCATGCCGGTACTGCAGGGTCCAGCGCAGATAGCCCTTCCCGTCGTCGACCTGGTCATAACCGTGGAACTCGAAGCGCACCTGATCGACGTTGGCGTACAGCTGAGCGAAATAATCCTGCAGCGCGGCCATGCCGTGGATCTGATGCAGCGGGTCGCGGAACTGGACATCGTCGCTGTACAACTCGCGCAGCACACCCAGGTTGTGCGCGTCGATGGCGCAGAATCGCTCTGCAAAGCGTTTGAGATACTCGGACATTGCCTGCACCCATGACCATTGTGGTCATTTAGTTGTACATGTGTTGTTATTTGTACAAGATATTTGCAGGTTAGAGGGAAATTTGTACAAGTCAATTCATCCCTGCAGATTTTGCTGCAGGGAGATGGACGCAGGGGCAGGGGCAGGTGCAAGGCGAGGGATAACGCAGGACGCAGAAAGCAGAAAAGCGCCCCAAGGGGCGCTTTTCAGAAGATGGTGCGAGTGGCGGGACTCGAACCCGCAAGGCTCACGCCGGCAGATTTTAAGTCTGCTGTGTATACCAATTCCACCACACTCGCACGGATCATCCGGCTGCAAGGTCAGGCACAGGGTGTGTGCGACACTTTACCTTCCGGATCAAGGCGGCTTTATAACTCATCGTTATATTCGAGTCAACTCGCGCACCCGCTACTTTGCCATGTAACGCCGCAGCCAGCGACGCGGAATCAGCAGTGACACGATGGCCAGTGCCAGGGCGAAGCCACCGCAGGCCATCAGCGCCGCCAGGCCGTAGCGGTGCTCCAGCAGCCCGCCCAGCACTGCGCCGCCGAACATGCCGGACCACGGCACCAGTTGCACGCGCCAGCCCGGACGCCGCTCCCCCATCAGCCAGCGGCCCAGGCCGCGGCCAAAGCGCGACAGGGCGCCGGTTACATAGGTCAGCCCGATGGGCAGCCCGTTCACCTCTTCGACCGCCGCATTGAGCATTCCCATGGCGATGATCGCGCCCAGCAGCGCCGGCAACTGCGCCTGCGCGCCCCACAGGCCTGCCCCCAGCAGCAGTGCCGCTGACAGGGCGAGCAGCGGCCATGCACGCTTGGCGCTCAGGCGGGCGATGATCACCCCCAGCGCGTTGCCGGCAATGAAGGCGCCGATCAGCAGGGCCAGGCGGGCCACCAGTGCCCAGTGCGCATCGCCCAGGGCGACGGCCATGCGCGTGGTGTTGCCGCTCATGAAAGAAACGAAATCGCCGGTGGCGAGAAAGCCGATGGCGTCGGTCATGCCCGCCAGCACCGACAGGGCGGCGACGAAAAACAACCCGACGCGGCCCCGGCGCTTGTAGACGAGGGTAGTCAGCGGCCCGCGTTGGCCCTGTGGGCGCTCTGGCAGCATGGGCGTCTCCGGGGCTAGGGTTCGATGCGGTCGGCCACGCTGCGCAACTGGTCGATCGATGCCTGCAGCCCATTGATGCTGCGCTGCACTTCCAGGGCATCCTGCGGGTGGGCCGAGTGCTGCAGGTAGCGCGCATGCCCGGCCATTTCGCGCGCGATCTGCTCCAGATCGGCGGCGGTGTGCTCCAGGTCATCGTGAATGCCTTTCATCCTTGCATCTGTGGTCAACGTCCTTCCCCCGGTTGCGCTTGCACCTGTGGACTATAACAAGTTGCCCCCCGGCCCGGAACGATTTCCCCGGGCACTGCCCGGATAGGTGAGCACCCGTTGACACCGGGCAATCACTGCGCCACTGTTCCGCCAGTGATTTATCGTTCACGTCCTGCAGGTCGATACGACTGTTTCGAAATTACGGAATTGCAGAGGCACCCGGTTGTCTACCTTCTCATTGTCCTCACTGCGGTGCCTGCGGGTTTGCCATGGATTCTTCCCAGCGCTCTGACCTTCAAACCATGCACGCCAGCCGCTATGAGCAGTTGGTGCAGACCGTTGCGGACTACGCCATCTATATGCTCGACCTCGAGGGCCATGTGGTGTCGTGGAACCTGGGGGCCCAGCGCATCAAGGGCTACAACGCCGACGAGGTCATCGGTCGGCACTTCTCGATGTTCTTCACACCGCAGGATTGCGCCGAAGGCCGGCCTGGCTGGTTGCTCAATCGTGCGCTGAGCACCGGCGGGGCACAGGACGAAGGCTGGCGCATGCGCAAGGACGGCACGCAGTTCTGGGCCCTGGCGGCACTGGATGTGATTCGGGACGAGCAGGGCGAGGTGGTCGGGCTGGCGAAAATCACCCGCGACATCACCGATCGTCGGGAAGCCGCATTACAGTTGGACGCCATGCGTGCGCAGCTGTTCCAGTCGCAGAAGCTGGAAGCCCTCGGCCAGCTTACCGGGGGCATGGCCCACGATTTCAACAATCTGCTCACGATCATCATCGGCTCGGCCAAGCTGGCCATGACCTCTCGCGACCCGCAGCGTACCGAGCGCCTGTTGCAGCATATCGTCGATGCCGGCGAACGCGGCAGCCAGGTGACCCAGCAGTTGCTCGGGTTTGCCCGGCGCAAGGTGCAAAGCACAAGCCGGGTCGATGTGGCGCAGTTGGTCCGGGCGAGCCAGGCGTTGCTGTCCCAGGCGCTGCCCAAGGGCATCGAATTGCTGGTGGATATCCAGGGCGAGGTATCGGATATCGAGGTGGACAGCGGCCAGTTGCAGATGGTGCTGCTCAACCTGATCTTCAACGCCCGTGACGCCATGGATGCCGAGGGGCGCATCGAACTGGTTGCACGCAACCAGGTGCTGCAGGGGGAGTGGGACGGGCTGGTTGGCGATCATGTGCTCATCAGCGTGCGCGACCCCGGACGTGGTATCGATGCTGCGGTGTTGCCGCGCATCTTCGAACCGTTTTTCACCACCAAGAGTTTTGGCAAGGGAACCGGCCTGGGGTTGAGCCAGGCCTACGGTTTTGCCAAGCAGAGCAACGGTTGCATCAGGGTCGAGAGCGAAAGCGGTCGCGGCACCTGCATGACCCTGTGCCTGCCGGCATGGCAGCCACCCCAGCCCGACAACCTTCAAAGCGAGTGAACCTATCGTGGAGCAGCTCAAGCGTCTTGCTACAGGCATCGAAGGTCTGGACGACCTGCTCAAGGGCGGCCTTGTGGCCGGCTCGTCCTATATCGTCCAGGGTCGCCCGGGCTCGGGCAAGACCATCCTGGCCAACCAGTTGGCGTTCAACCATGTGGCCACGGGCGGGCGGGTGCTGGTGGCGACGCTGCTGAGCGAGTCCCATGAGCGTCTGTTCCAGTACCTGTCCACTCTGAGCTTTTTCGACCCTGCGCTGGTGGGCAACCAGCTGCAGTTCGTCAGTGCCTTCGATACCCTCGAAAGCGAGGGGCTGGAGGCGGTGGTCAAGCTGCTGCGCGGTGAAATCGGCCGCCAGGGCGCCTCCCTGCTGATTGTCGACGGCCTGCTCAATGCACGTTCACGCGCCGAAAACGTGCTCGACACCAAGAAGTTCATTTCAGAGCTGCAAGGCCATGCCGCGTTTGCCGGCTGCACCTTGCTGCTGCTTACCAGTTCGCGCCTGGATGACGGCAGCCCGGAACACACCATGGTCGATGGCGTCATCGAGCTGGGCGAGGACCTGTACGGCGCACGTTCGGTGCGACGCATCCAGTTGCGCAAGACCCGCGGCAGCGGGGCGCTGTCCGGGGTGCACGAATGCGAGATCACCGAGCAGGGGCTGAAGGTGTATCCGCGCCTTGAAGCACTCTACAGCCACCCCTCCAGCCCGGGCAGCGAGGTGTTGACCCGCGTCGGCACGGGCCTGGCCAGTCTCGATGACTTGCTGGGCGGGGGCTTTCCCAGCGCTTCGGTCTCGCTGGCGATGGGGCCGTCGGGTATTGGCAAGACCTCCCTGGGCCTGAGTTTTCTGGCCGGTGCCACAGTGGCCGAGCCGGGCCTGCATTTCGGCTTCTACGAGACCCCGCAGCGCTTGCGTATCAAGGCCAAGGCCATCGGTATCGATCTGCCGGCACTGGAGAAAAGCGGGGCGGTGCACCTGGCTTGGCAGCCCACTACCGAAGGGTTGCTCGATGGCGTGGGCGCCCGTTTGCTCAGCCATGTACGCAAGCACCGCATCAAGCGGGTGCTGATCGACAGCCTGGGCGCTTTTGCCCGGCTGGCCACCAACCAGGGGCGGCTCAACGAGTTCTTCCGTGCGCTGATGGGCGAGCTGCGTGCCGAGGATGTGACGGTGCTGGCGACCTGGGAGATGCGCGACCTGTTCGGCTCTGAAATCAACGCACCCGCGTCGGAGCTTTCGTCGATCGTCGACAACCTGTTCCTGATGCGTTTCGTCGAGCTGGACGCCGAACTCAAGCGCTTGCTGTCGATCCTCAAGGTGCGCGACAGTGAATACGATCCGGCCCTGCTGGAGCTGGTCATCCGTTCGACAGGCATCGAGCTCGACAAGGCGTTCGTTCAGGCGAGCGCGGTGATGTCGGGCACCGCTTCATCGGCGCAAGGGGCATGAAAGCCCTGGGCTGGCAGCCATGAGCACGACTCTGGTCGTGGACGACGAGTATGTGATCGCCGATATCCTGGGGTATGCCCTGGAGGACGCCGGCTACAAGGTCGAGAAGGCGCCCAATGGCAAGACGGCCCTGGACGTGCTGGAGAAGGTGCGAATCGACCTGGTCATCACCGACTACATGATGCCGATAATGAATGGCGAGGAGTTGGCCAAAGCGATTCGCAGCAATGCGCAGTTTGCGGACCTACCGGTCATTCTCATGAGCGGGGCCCAGGCAAGTATCGGCAAAGCCATACCTGACCTGTTTTCTGCAGTGTTCGACAAGCCGTTCGATACTGCCAGCATGGTGGCCAGGGTCAGGGCATTCATCGGTGTGGCGGAGGCCGGGCGGGATACGCCAGAGCTTCAGTGAACCGTGTTGCCGGGACCAAGCGCATCCGTGCGACTCGATTAGCCCTGGTTACTGATGATCATCCCCCTTCTCCGGCGCCGGGCTGCCGGCTTGAATGCGCTTGTAAATCTCTTCACGGTGCACCTGGACATCTTTGGGTGCATCGATGCCGATCCTCACTTGCATCCCCTTGACCCCTAGAATGGTGACCTTGATGTCATCATTGATGACGATGCTTTCGCCAACTTTGCGGGTGAGTATCAGCATGTACTTCTCCTTGGTAACTTTGAATGCCTTGCAGGCGGTAGCTGCACAGGCCGGGTGTGCGCGGTGGCACAGCCGTCTTTCCCTTCATTAAAGACGCATTCGATGGAAATTAATTCCCCGAGCACAAGATTCTGTTGAGGTCTTTAGTCACAGGTTCCGATTGGGCAGATGGGCAATTACGCACAACCGGTATCGCCCATGGACGCAAGCATAGGGGGCTTCAACGCATATGGGAAATTTCTCTGCCTGATGGGGGATATGTCTTTTTTCTATGGAACGGTAGCGTTTAAAAAGTAGGGTTATTTAATGTGCTAGTTAATGATTTTCATTCGTATCACATGCATTCAATGTCATGAGAAAACGTGCCAGGGCCACCTCGGCCAGCTCCATACGCTGGCGCGCCCGTGGCCGTGGCAGCGCGTGGAGCTCGCCCAGCACGAAGCGCTCCAGCAGCGCCGGGTGCACATAGCTGCGCCGGCATACGGCGGGGGTATTGCCCAGTCGCGACGCCACCTGCTTGAGCATGGCCACGATCTGTCGGCGCGCTTCGGTTTCCGGTTGCCATTGCAGCTCGCGCAGCAACTCCAGCGCCAGCGCGCTGCCGGCCCAGGTGCGATAGTCCTTGGCGGTGAAGTCGGCACCGGTCAATTGTTGCAGGTAGGCGTTCACGTCCGCCGAACCGACGGTGTGACATTGCCCCAGCGCGTCCTGCCACTGGAACAGGTCCTGGCCCGGCAGTTCCAGGCAGCGCTTGACGATGCGTGCCAGGCGCCGGTCCTTGAGGGTCACCTGGTGCTCGATGCCGCTCTTGCCGCGAAAGCGAAACCGTATCGCGCTGCCTTCGACCTGCACATGGCGAGTGCGCAGCGTGGTCAGCCCGTAGGAGCGGTTGTCGCGGGCATACTGACGGTTGCCCACGCGGATCAGCGTGTTGTCGAGCAGGCTGACCACCAGTGCCATGACCTTTTCGCGGTCCAGGCCTGGCCGCGCCAGGTGCTCGTCGAGTTGCTTGCGCAGCCGCGGCAGGCGTTTGGCGAAGGCCAGCATGCGGTCGTACTTGTGGCTGTCGCGCAGTTCGCGCCAGTCGGGGTGATAGCGGTACTGCTTGCGACCACGTGCGTCGCGTCCGGTGGCTTGCAGGTGGCCGCGCGGGTCGGCGCAGATCCATACATCGGTATAGGCCGGCGGTATGGCCAGCGCCTTGATGCGGGCCAGGGTATCCGGTGCGGTGATGCGCTGGCCGTGGGCGTCGAAATAGGCGAAGTGCTTGCGCAGCAGGCGCCGATGGAAACCGGGGCGGCTGTCATCCACGTAATGCAGGCCACTGGGCAAAGGGGGCAGGTCGACACTCATGCTGGGCGCTCGCGTAGGGGCTCTGACGATGGACAGCAGCCGTTCGCGCAAGTTAGCCCAGCAATGCCACCGATTTTATCTGCGCCCACAACTGCTGGCCTTCGTACAGCCCCAGCTGGTCGCTCGAGTAGCGCGTCACGCGCGCCAGCAGGGCCGTGCCATCGGCGTCAAGGCTCACCAGCATCTGCGCCGGGTTGTCACCGGCGCGCAGCGCGCACACGCGCACCGGCAGGCGGTTGAGAATACTCGAACGGCTGTCGTCGGCCAGGCTCAGGCTCACGTCGCGTGCCTGGACTTTGACCCGCAGGCGCGCCCCCGGGGCCAGCGCCTCATGGGTGAGGCGCAACCTGAGGTCGCTGCCCGGCAGTTTCAGGTCCAGCAACTGGTAGGCCGCGTCGTGGGCGTCCACCTCGCCCTCGATGACCACCCCGGCGTCCTCCTGCAGGGCCAGCGGCAGGTCCAGGCGGGCCAGGGTCTGGCTGATCGGCCCGCTGGCCTGCACCTTGCCCTGTTCGAGCAGTACCAGGTGATCGGCCAGGCGCGCCACTTCGTCCTGCGCATGGCTGACGTAGATCAGCGGGATCTGCAACTGGTCGTGCAGGCGCTCCAGGTACGGCAGGATCTCGCGTTTGCGCGGGCCGTCCAGGGCTGCCAGGGGTTCGTCCATCAGCAGCACCTTGGGGCTGGTGAGCAGCGCACGGGCGATCCCCACGCGCTGTCGTTCACCGCCCGACAGGGTGTCCGGCTTGCGCGCGAGCAGGTGGCTGATGCCCAGCAGCTCGCAGGCGTGCTCCAGGCCGACCTGGCGCTGGTGCTGGGCGATGCGTCGCCAGCCGAAGATCAGGTTGTTCTTCACGCTCAGGTGGGGGAACAGGCTGGCTTCCTGGAACACGTAGCCGATGGGGCGTTGGTGGGGCGGCATGAAGTACTGGCGTGCGGAATCCTGCCAGACCTCGCCATTGACCTCGATGTAGGCCTGGTCGGCCCGCTCCAGGCCTGCCAGGCAGCGCAGGCAGGTGGTCTTGCCCGAGCCCGAATGGCCGAACAGGGCGCTGACACCGCGCCCGGGCAGTTGCAGGTCGACATCCAGCCGGAAATCGTCGAAGGCCACCTGCAACCGGGCCTGGATCAATGCACTCATCGGTCAGCTCCAGGCCGGCTTGCCGCGGCGGCTGGCGTACAGCGCCAGCAGCACCAGGAACGAGAACACCAGCATGGCGCCGGCCAGCCAGTGGGCCTGCATGTACTCCATGGCCTCGACATGGTCGAAGATCTGCACGGAAACCACGCGGGTCTTGTCGGGAATATTGCCGCCGATCATCAGCACCACGCCGAACTCGCCGACGGTGTGGGCAAAGCCCAGGATGCTCGCGGTAATGAAGCCAGGGCGGGCCAGGGGCAGCACCACGCTGAAAAAGCAGTCCCACGGGCTGGCGCGCAAGGTGGCAGCCACCTCCAGCGGGCGCTCGCCAATGGCGCTGAACGCGTTTTGCAGCGGTTGCACCACGAACGGCATCGAGTACACCACCGACCCGATCACCAGGCCTGTGAAACTGAACACCACGGTGCCCAGGCCCAGCGCCTGGGTGGCCTGGCCAAGCCAGCCGTGGGGGCCCAGGGCGATCAGCAGATAGAAGCCGATCACCGTGGGCGGCAACACCAGGGGCAGGGCCACGATCGCCCCGATCGGCCCGCGCAGCCAGGAGCGCGTGCGCGCCAGCCACCAGGCGATCGGGGTGCCGATCAGCAGCAGGATCAGGGTAGTCAGCGACGCCAGCTTGAACGTCAGCCAGATGGCGCCCAGGTCGCTGGCGTCCAGTGGCATCAGAGTTCGTAGCCGAACGACTTGATCACTTCAGCGGCCTTGGGGCCCTTGAGGTAATCGACCAGCGCCTTGGCGGCGGCGTTGTCCTTGCCCTTGTTGAGAATCACAGCGTCCTGCTTGATCGGGTCGTGCAGGTTGGCCGGCACGATCCAGGCCGAGCCGTTGCTGACCTTGCCGTCCTTGTAGATCTGCGACAGGGCCACGAAGCCCAGCTCGGCGTTGCCGGTGGAAACGAACTGGAACGCCTGGGTGATGTTCTGGCCTTCGACCAGCTTGCCCTTGGTGGCTTCGGTCAGGTTCAGCTTGGCCAGTACCTGCGTGGCGGCCAGGCCGTAGGGCGCGGCCTTGGGGTTGGCGATGGACAGGTGCTTGTAGTCGTTTTTCTTCAGGACTTCGCCCTTGTCATCCACATAGCCCGCTTTGGGCGACCACAGCGCCAGGGTGCCGATGGCGTAGGTAAAGCGCGAGCCCTTGACGGTTTCGCCTTCGTTCTCGAGTTTTTCGGGGGTGGTGTCGTCGGCCGACAGGAACACCTCGAAGGGCGCGCCATTCTTGATCTGCGCGTAGAACTGCCCGGTAGCGCCGAAGGAGGCGACCAGCTTGTGGCCGGTGTCCTTTTCGAAATCCTTGGCAATCGCCTGGATGGGCGCGGTGAAGTTGGCCGCGACGGCCACCTGGACTTCATCGGCCCAGGCGCTGTTGAGGGTCAGCATGCCGAATACGGCGGTCAGGGCAAAACGAGGGGCGCGCATTCTCATCAAACAGCTCCATGTGCATGAGGTAATCGTTATGCATTGGAATATATAGCGATTGCCCGACAAACGGAAAGATCTGTTTTACCGTGACATCAATGCCAGCGCCTTTTCTGCCAGTTGGCGCGTCAGTTCGGCTGCCGGCAGGGCTTGGCCAAGGCGCAGCGCCTGGCCGGCCCACAGGTTGCTGAAATCGCTGTTGCCCTGCGGCTCGCTGATGGCACGAAGGGGCATCAAGGCGCCGCCGGCCAGGGGGAAGGCAGGGGCCAGGGGGCTCATCGGGCCCAACTCACGCATGATGCGGGTATTGATGCCGCGTGCCGGGCGCCCGGTAAACAGGTTGGTGAGCGCGGTATCGCTGGCCTGTGCGCTGTGCAGTGCCTGGCGATGCGCGGCCGACACCTTGGCCTCGGGGCAGAACAGGTAGGCGGTGCCCACCTGAACGGCCGAGGCGCCCAGTGCGAAGGCCGCCACAACACCGCGGGCATCGCCGATGCCGCCAGCCGCGATCACCGGTACCTTGACCGCATCGGCCACCTGGGGCACCAGCGCCAGGGTGCCGATCTGGGTGGTGAGGTCATCGCTCAGGAACATGCCGCGGTGCCCACCTGCTTCATAGCCCATGGCGATGATCGCGTCGCAGCCATGGGCTTCGAGCCAGCGTGCTTCCTCGACCGTGGTGGCACTGGACAGTACCTTGGCCCCGCTGGCCTTGACCCGAGCCAGCAGTTCGGGCGCAGGCAGGCCGAAGTGAAAGCTCACCACTGCAGGCTTGCAGTCTTCCACCAAGGCACAGCCCGCCGCGTCGAAGGGCGCGCGATTGGAGACCGGAGTGGTGGCGCCGAAGTCGGCACCCACTTCTTCGTAGTACGGCTTGAGTGCCTGCTTCCAGCGGATTGCACGTTCGCCATCGGCGGCGGGTGGCCGATGGCAGAAGAAATTGAGGTTGAGCGGGCCGCGACTGGCCTGGCTGAAGGTCGCGATCTCCTGGCGTATCTGCTCGGGGGTGAGCATCGCGCATGGCAGCGAGCCCAGCCCCCCGGCGTTACTGACCGCGATGGCCATGGCCGACCCCGTGGCGCCCGCCATCGGTGCCTGGATGATGGGCAGCTCGATACCGAGCAGGTCGAGGATACGTGGGTCCGGCCATTGGCTCATCGCGGGGCTCCTTGTGTGGGCGTGGGTTACAGCGCCTTGCTTACCTTGATGTCGGTGATCTTGCTGAAGTCTTCGCCGTGCAGTTTGCGCAAGGCTTCCTCGACCTGCTGTGGCGCCGTGCTGCTGAGCACGGCGAAGTCGAAACGACGCTCGCCGTCGAGGTTGTACTTGATGACGTACTTGATGTTTTCGCTCATGGGGTTATCTCAGCTTCGACGACGAACGGCGGATGATCTTGATCGTGTGGGTGAAGGTCGGCTTGCTTACCGCCGACAGGGCACGCGGGCCGACGGTGTCGATGGTGATGTTCCAGAAGCCGTCGCTGGGCACGGTGATCTTCGCCGGGAAGTCGACGAAGGCGCCGCCGTGATAGGTATGCCGGCCGCCATTCTTGAAGCTGCGGAAGTTGGCATCGTTCATCAGGCGGATATTGCAGCGCTGGGAGCAGTGGATGACGACGATGTCGTCTTCATTGAGGTGCTCGCGCTGGTGTACGAATTTCATGTCGCTCTCCGCAAGGGATCTTTTGGCAAATCAAAACGATAGCACGATGTCGGGTTACACTGTGGGGCTGAGTGCCAAGGCCAGAGATAAAACTGCCAATCCAGGGAGCAAATCGGCCTGGCCATGGTCCAACGGTTTTTTATGGAGGGGTACCGATGAAATGGGTTGTACCAGCGCTGGCAGTTGCGCTGACCGGTTGTGCCAATGTAGCCGAAATCGAACAGAGCCCCGAGACCATGAGCGTGATCTCGGGCAAGTCGCCACGCGAGTTTGCCACCTGCGTTCAGCAAAAACTGGCTGATAGCCGTGGCCCGCTGACCATCGAGGAGCGGGGTAGCGGCCTGCGCGTGGTGGTTCCGCAGAAGCTCTCGGACAAGTCCCCGGCTGCAGTGCTGGAGATCAGCGAGCGCTCGAGTGGCAGCGCGGTCAAGTTGCATGAGCGGTTGAGCAATTTTCCCCTGCGCCCGGGGGATGTCAAAGCGGCTGTGAGCGTGTGCATCTCCAAGTGATTGCGTGAGCCGCGTTTAAACGATTCAGTGGTTGTCCCTGCATTTTTCTGTGCCTGCCCGCGTTGTAGCGCTGGCCGGATAGGCCTAGTATCGGTAGGCTTATATTTTATAAGTCTAAGCTTATAACAAGAAAAATGGAGTCCGTGATGATCCCACTGGATCGAATCCTGATAGGCAGCCTGCTGTTGCTTTCAATGCAAGCCGCCACTGCCGCCGATGGCCAGAAGATATTCACCCAGGGAGGGGAGAACCCCTCTGCCATGGCCTGCATGAGCTGCCATGGCCCCGATGGCCTGGGCATGGCCGCCGCCGGCTTCCCACGCCTGGCTGGCCTGCCGGCCGCCTATGTGAGCAAACAGCTCAAGGACTTTCGTGACGGCAGCCGCAAGCAGCCGATCATGGAGCCGCTGGCCAAGGCCCTGAGCGACGCCGAGATCAGCGCCATCAGCGCCACGCTGGCGGCAATGCCGGTACCGCCCACCCCTGATACCCGTCGCCAGCAGATGGCAACCGACCCGGTCGAGTCGCTGGCGCTTTACGGCGACTGGAGCCGAGGCATCCCCGGGTGCGTGCAATGTCACGGGCCGGGTGGTGTGGGGGTAGGCGAGCACTTTCCGCCATTGGCCCACCAGCCTGCCAGCTACCTGGCCGGGCAACTTGACGCATGGCGCGACGGCCGGCGCAGCAACGACCCTAACCAGTTGATGGTCGGTGTCGCCAAGGCCCTGACCGATACCGAGGTCAAGGCGCTGGCTGAATACTTTGCCACCCGCGCCAGCCAGGAGGCCGCCAAATGAATCGCTTGCTACTCACTACCCTGACCCTGTTCATGGGCGGCGTTCAGGCGGCCCCGATCGCCATGGAAGACCAGTCGCAACTGAAGGTGGCGCCGGCCAGCACGCCGGCCAGCTTCAAGCCCCCCGCCGAAAGCGAGTTGCCCGACAACGCCTTCGGCAAGATGGTGCGCGACGGCTATGCGCTGTTCGTCGACACCAAGCGCCTGGCCCCCGAGTATGTGGGCAACGGCCTGAACTGCAGCAACTGCCACCTGGATCAGGGACGGCTGGCGCATTCGGCGCCTCTGTGGGGGGCTTACCCGATGTACCCTGCCTATCGCAAGAAAAACGACAAGGTCAACACCTTTGCCGAGCGTATCCAGGGCTGCTTCCAGTTCAGCATGAACGGCAAGCCGCCGGCGGCCGACAGCCCCGAGATGACGGCGTTGTCGGTGTATGCCTACTGGCTGGCGAGCAAGGCACCGATCGGCGTCGAGACACCGGGGCGTGGCTACCCGGAGGTCGACAAGCCTGCGCAGGGCTATGACATCAAGCGCGGTGCCCAGGTGTATCAGCAGCAGTGCGCCATCTGCCACGGCGACAGCGGCCAGGGCCAGAAGGTGGCCAAGGACTACGTGATGCCACCGCTGTGGGGCAAGGACTCCTACAACTGGGGTGCCGGCATGCACCGCATCAACACGGCGGCCTCGTTCATCAAGCACAACATGCCGCTGGGCAAGCCAGGCACGCTGACCGACCAGCAGGCCTGGGACGTGGCGGCCTTCATCAATGCGCATGAGCGCCCGCAGGACCCGCGCCTGGTCGAAGGCTCGGTGGAAAAAACCCGGCTCAAGTTCCACGCCAATGACGGCGTCAACCTCTACGGCCAGAAGGTCGACGGGGTACTGATCGGGCAGGGCACAGGCGGCTAGAACGCTCGCCCATCCGCGTATCCAGGCCTGCCTGCGGGCCTGGATACGCGGATTATTTGCAACCTGCGGGAACTATCTACACTGAGTTTTTCTCTATCATTCATTCGGCCGGGCCACGGGGGCATTGTAAGCGCATCGCCGCCTGATTAGACTGCGCCGAATTTCGTACTGCACAGCCCCTTGTTAAGGACGTTTATGATCAAGAAATGCTTGTTCCCGGCAGCCGGTTACGGCACCCGCTTCCTGCCAGCAACCAAAGCCATGCCAAAGGAAATGCTGCCAGTGGTGAACAAGCCACTGATCCAGTACGGCGTTGAAGAAGCGCTGGACGCTGGGTTGAACGAAATCTCCATTGTCACCGGCCGCGGCAAGCGCGCTCTGGAAGACCATTTCGACATCAGCTACGAGCTGGAAAACCAGATCAAGGGCACCGACAAGGAAAAGTACCTGGTCGGTATTCGTCGCCTGCTCGACGAGTGCTCGTTCTCCTACACCCGCCAGACCGAAATGAAAGGCCTGGGCCACGCGATCCTGACCGGTCGCCCGCTGATCGGTGACGAGCCGTTTGCCGTGGTGCTGGCCGACGACCTGTGCGTCAACCTCGACGGTGACGGCGTGCTCAAGCAGATGGTCAAGCTGTACAAGCAGTACCGCTGCACCATCGTTGCGATCATGGAAGTCGACCCGCAGGAAACCAGCAAGTACGGCGTGATCGCCGGCGACCTGATCGGCGACGACCTGTACCGTGTACGCAACATGGTCGAGAAGCCAAAGCCGGAAGACGCCCCGTCGAACCTGGCGATCATCGGCCGCTACATCATGACCCCGGACATCTTCAAGCTGATCGAAGAGACCGAGCCGGGCAAGGGCGGTGAAATCCAGATCACCGACGCCCTGATGAAGCAGGCCCAGGACGGCTGCGTGATTGCCTACAAGTTCAAGGGCAAGCGTTTCGACTGCGGTGGCGCCGAGGGTTACATCGACGCGACCAACTTCTGTTTCGAAAACTTCTACAAGACCGGCAAGGCCTACTGAGTTTACTCGGTCGGTTGCGTCACAAAGCCACCTTCGGGTGGCTTTTTTGTTTATGGGCCTGGCTGGCGGTATGCTGGCGGCCTGCCAAGGAGACTGATATGGCCTACGATTTTGATCTGTTCGTGATTGGCGCCGGTTCCGGCGGTGTGCGTGCAGCACGTTTTGCTGCCGGTTTCGGCGCAAAAGTGGCGGTGGTCGAAAGCCGCTACCTGGGCGGCACGTGTGTCAACGTCGGCTGCGTGCCGAAAAAACTGCTGGTGTACGGCGCGCACTTTGCCGATGACTTCGAGCAGGCGGCAGGCTACGGCTGGTCGCTGGAAGATGCACAGTTCGACTGGGCACAGCTGATCGCCAACAAGAACCGTGAAATCGAGCGGCTCAACGGCATCTACCGCAACCTGCTGGTCAACAGTGGTGTGACCTTGCTCGAAGGCCACGGCCGCCTCACCGGGCCCCATGAGGTCGAGGTGGACGGCACGCGCTACAGCGCGAAGAACATCCTGATCGCCACCGGCGGCTGGCCACAGATTCCGGACATCCCCGGGCGCGAGCTGGCCATCAGTTCCAACGAGGCGTTCTACCTCAAGACCTTGCCCAAGCGTGTGCTGGTGGTGGGGGGTGGTTACATCGCGGTGGAGTTCGCCGGAATCTTCCAGGGGCTGGGCGCCAAGACCAGCTTGCTCTACCGGGGCGACCTGTTCCTGCGCGGCTTCGATGGCGCAGTGCGCACGCATCTGAAGGAAGAGCTGGAAAAACGCGGTCTCGACCTGCAGTTCAACAGCGACATCCAGCGTATCGACCAGCAGCCCGATGGCAGCCTCAAGGCGACCCTCAAGGATGGCCGCGAGCTGATTGCCGACTGCGTGTTCTACGCCACCGGCCGGCGCCCCATGCTCGACAACCTGGGGCTTGAGAACACCGAAGTGCAACTGGACAAGCGCGGCTACGTGCAGGTCGATGACCAGTACCAGACCGACGAGCCTTCGATCCTGGCCATTGGCGATGTGATCGGCCGCGTGCAGCTCACTCCGGTGGCCCTGGCCGAAGGCATGGCCGTGGCGCGGCGCCTGTTTAAGCCGGAGCAGTATCGCCCGGTGGATTACCAGAACATCCCGACGGCGGTGTTCAGTCAGCCGCCGATCGGCACCGTGGGCCTGACCGAGGAGCAGGCGCTGGAGGCGGGGCACAAGGTGCAGATCTTCGAAAGCCGCTTCCGGCCAATGAAACTGACCCTCACCGACGTGCAGGAGAAGACCCTGATGAAACTGGTGGTCGATGCCGACACCGACCGCGTGCTGGGCTGTCACATGGTCGGGCCGGATGCCGGCGAGATCATCCAGGGCCTGGGCATCGCGCTCAAGGCCGGGGCGACCAAGCAACAGTTCGACGAAACCATCGGTGTGCACCCGACAGCCGCCGAGGAGTTCGTGACGCTGCGTACGCCTACGCGCTAAGCGGTGCCTCCAGCGCGGGTCAAGCCCGCTCCCACAGCGATTGCAACGGTCTTTGTGGGAGCGGGCTTGGCCCGCGATCGCATCAACATAAATCGTCTATCTGTACTGAGCTTTATAGCCAAAACCAATCGCCAGCATCAGCTTTGCCAATGAGCGCTATCGGCGATGAATGGTTAGGATTCTCCCATCAAGTTTTTCAACCCTGAGGAGAGTCACCGATGCCTATCATCAACAGCCAGGTCAAACCGTTCAACGCTACTGCCTACCACAACGGCGAATTCGTCCCTGTTTCCGAAGCCGACCTGAAGGGCAAGTGGTCCGTGGTGTTCTTCTACCCGGCCGACTTTACCTTCGTGTGCCCGACCGAACTGGGCGACCTGGCCGACAACTACGCTGAATTCAAGAAGCTCGGCGTGGAAATCTACGGTGTGTCGACCGACACCCACTTCACCCACAAAGCCTGGCACGACACCTCGGAAACCATCGGCAAGATCCAGTACCCGCTGATCGGTGACCCGACCCACGTCATCTCGCGCAACTTCGACGTGCTGATCGAAGAAGCCGGCCTGGCCGACCGCGGTACCTTCGTGATCAACCCAGAAGGCCAGATCAAGATCGTCGAACTCAACGACGGCGGTGTAGGCCGTGATGCCAGCGAGCTGCTGCGCAAGGTCAAGGCTGCCCAGTACGTCGCTGCCCACCCAGGCGAAGTCTGCCCGGCCAAGTGGAAAGAAGGCGAAGCTACCCTGGCGCCATCGCTGGACCTGGTCGGCAAGATCTAAGACCGTGAACCAGCCGAGGGCGGGCCACCGCACCTGAAGTCTGTCCCGCCCCGCAAAACGCCCGGGCGACTCTGCCCGGGCGTTGTTTTTTCTACCGTTTGAAAAGGAATCGCCCGTATGTTGGACGCCACGCTTAAAACTCAGTTGAAAGCCTACCTGGAGCGGGTCACCCAGCCGATCGAGATCGTTACCTCCCTCGACGACGGCGCGAAGTCCCGTGAAATGCACGACCTGCTGCGGGAAATCGCCAGCCTGTCGGATCTGATTACCTTGCGCGAGGACGGTGCCGACGCCCGTCGCCCGTCGTTCTCGCTCAATCGCCCGGGGGGCGATATCAGCCTGCGCTTTGCCGGCATCCCCATGGGCCACGAATTCACCTCGCTGGTGCTGGCGCTGCTGCAAGTCGGTGGCCACCCCTCCAAGGCGAGCGCCGAGCTGATCGAACAGGTCGCCGGGCTCAAGGGTGAGTTCAACTTCGAAACCTACTTCTCGCTGTCGTGCCAGAACTGCCCGGACGTGGTGCAGGCGCTGAACCTGATGGCGGTACTCAACCCCAACGTGCGCCATGTGGCCATCGACGGCGCGCTGTTCCAGGCCGAAGTCGAGGCGCGCCAGGTGATGGCAGTGCCCAGCGTCTACCTCAATGGCGAAGTGTTCGGCCAGGGCCGCATGGGCCTGGAGGAGATCGTCGCCAAGCTCGACACCGGCACCAGCGAGCGCCAGGCCGAGAAACTCAACGCCAAGGACGCCTTCGACGTGCTGGTGGTCGGTGGTGGGCCGGCAGGCGCGGCAGCAGCGATCTACGCGGCCCGCAAAGGCATTCGCACCGGCGTGGCTGCCGAGCGCTTCGGCGGGCAGGTGCTGGACACCATGGCCATCGAGAACTTCATCTCCGTGCAGGAGACCGAAGGGCCGAAGCTGGCCATGGCGCTGGAAGAGCACGTCAAGCAGTACGACGTCGACATCATGAACCTGCAGCGCGCCGATGCGCTGGTGCCGGGCCAGGACGGCGCGCTGCACCAGGTGCGCATGGCCAACGGTGCCACGCTCAAGGCCAAGACCGTGATCCTGGCCACCGGCGCACGCTGGCGCGAGATGAACGTGCCGGGCGAAAAGGAGTACCGCAGCCGTGGCGTGGCCTACTGCCCGCACTGCGACGGCCCGCTGTTCAAGGGCAAGCGTGTGGCGGTGATCGGTGGTGGCAACTCCGGTGTGGAGGCGGCCATCGATCTGGCCGGCATCGTCGCCCATGTCACGCTGATCGAGTTCGACAGCCAGTTGCGTGCCGACGCGGTGCTGCAGCGCAAGCTGCACAGCCTGGCCAACGTGACCGTGATCACCAGCGCCTTGACCACCGAAGTGCTGGGCGACGGCCAGAAGGTCAACGGGCTGCGCTACAAGGACCGCAACAGCGACGTGCAGCATGACATCGCGCTGGAAGGGATCTTCGTCCAGATCGGCCTGCTGCCCAACACCGATTGGCTCAAGGGTACCCTCGAGCTGTCGCCCCGTGGCGAGATCATTGTCGATGCGCGGGGCCAGACCAGCGTGCCGGGCGTGTTTGCCGCCGGTGACGTGACCACGGTGCCCTACAAACAGATCGTGATCGCGGTGGGTGAGGGGGCCAAGGCGTCGCTGGCAGCGTTCGACCACCTGATCCGTACCAGCGCTCCAGCCTGAGGCGCATCGCCGGCCTTGCCGGCCTGAGACGGTGCAACAACGCAAAAGCCCTGACAGGTCAGCCTGTCAGGGCTTTTGCGTGGCCTACTTGAACAGCGGCCGGCCCTTGTCCAGCTGCTGGTCGACCAGCGACTTGCCCAGTGCAATCGACGCGCGCTGGGCGTTTTCCAGGTCGGCCAGAAACAGCGGCGCGTGGGCACACAATCGCCGGGTGCTGTGCTTGTCTGGGGAGGTGATGCGGCATCCGACTTCGAACGGCAGGGGAATGCCGGCATGCGGGACCACGTTTGCCGTGACCGTGTAGTTGCGGTGGACACATTCAAGGGTGTGCATGAGCGCTACCTCGCTGTGGTGGCTTCAACCGGTATCAGCTCCGGTATACCACAGCCAGGTGCGCCGGGGCGGCGCGCCGACGAGCGCGCCCCCGGGGCCGCTGTCAGAACTCGGTCGGCTGGATGATCTCTACCCAGTAATCGTCCGGGTCCTTGATGAAGGCCAGGTGCTTCATGCGCCCGTCGCTCAGGCGCTTCTGGAAGTTCACGCCCAGCTGTTCGAAGCGCTCGCAGGCCGCGCGGATGTCCGGTACGGCAATGCAGATATGGCCGAAACCGCGCGGGTCGGTGTTGCCGTTGTGGTAGGCGAACGCGGGATCGTTTTCGGTGCCGTGGTTGTGGGTCAGCTCGAGGATGCCCGGGATCGACTTCATCCACTCGGTACGCTTGGCCGGGTCGGCCGGAATCTGCGCCTTGTCCACCAGCGCCAGGAAGTACAGGCTGAATTCGGCTTCCGGGAAGTCGCGTTTTTCCACGAGGCTGAAGCCCAGAACGCGGGTGTAGAAGTCCAGGGACTTGGCGACGTCCTTGACCCGCAGCATGGTGTGGTTGAACACGAAGTTGTGGGTCGCGGCATCCGGTTGCGCGGTGACGCCGGGGAGGGTGTCGAGGTTTTGCAGGCTCATGGGCACTCCGCAGATAGGGCCGGCGCTTGGCGCGCCAGCAAAACAGTCAGGGAGCAATGATACGGAACTGAAGCGATTGCGCAAACGGTTTGCGCCCCGTCGGCCAGGCCTGACGGGGCGCAAGAATTAGAAGCCCGCCGAAGCGGGCGTATGGGGCGCTAATCCTTTAGCAGTCTTCATCCTGAGCCAGTACATGTGAAAAAAGTGTGAAGCACTGTTTCACTTGCGCAACCAGCTGTCGACTGTCTGTGCGCCGTATTCCTGCTTCCATGCCTTGAGGCCGTGATGATTGCCGCCCTTGGTTTCGATCAGCTCGCCGGTATGCGGGTTTTCATAGACTTTCACCACGCGCGCACGGCGTTGCTTGGGCGCGCTGGCAGGCCGGCGCGTAGTGGCCGCCGGGTCGAGAATATTGATGATGTCGCGCAAGCCCTTGTCATAGGTTTTCATCAGGCTGACAAGTTTCTGCTCGAATTCGATTTCCCGTTTGAGGCCGGCGTCTTTTTTCAGTGCCTCCAGTTGAGCAAGCTGTTCCTGAAGGGCTTTTTCGGCAGCACGAAACTCTGCAAGTCTGGACACTGTCATCTCTCCTGTTGGTCGGTAAGGGCCGTGCGCGGCGCAACCGCTTGAGGCCGCTATTGATGCCGCGTCACCGGGTAGAAAACAAACAACACAGTAAAAAGAGTGTAGTCAATCGCCCTGCGATAAACATCAAACTTTTACGACAACACACTACGGAACTTTCTTATTGCACAGTGCTCGCCACACTAAAGAATTAATTACCGCATCGGCATCTGTTCTAGACCATGGTCCAATGGCCCGTGCCAGAGCGCTTTGGAGACAATAAGCGGTCGCTGCCTAGTTGTGTGCAGCGGCCCTTGCCCAGCCCCGTCGGGGCTGATGGATACCTTGCCTTCGTTCTGGATACTGCTTTTCATGCGTGCCCCAACTCCCTTCATTGCCCAACGCCCGGTGGTCGGCGCGTTGTTGTCCTTCGTTACTGTTTCGGCCCAGGCCAGTGGTTTCCTGCAAGACAGCAGTGTCAACATCGAGGCGCGCAATGTGTATTTCAATCGTGACTTTCGTGACGGTCACACCGCCTCCTCCCAGGGCGCGTCGAAACGTGAAGAGTGGGCGCAGGGTTTCATACTCAACGCGCAGTCCGGGTATACCCAGGGCACCGTGGGCTTTGGTATCGATGCGCTGGGCATGCTGGGTTTCAAACTCGATTCCAGCCCCGCCGACAGCAACAGCGGGCTGCTGCCTTCCAGCGGCCACAACCCGCGCCATTCGGCCGATCAGTACGCAAAACTGGGTGTGGCCGGCAAGGTGCGTTACTCGCAGACCGTATTGAAATACGGTGCCATGCTGCCGGACATGCCGCTGCTCAAGTACAACGACGGGCGCCTGTTGCCCACCATGTTCCATGGCGCGATGCTGACGTCCAGAGAGGTCGACAACCTCACCTTCAGCGCCGCGCGGCTCGACAAGTACACCGCCCGCGATTCGACCGACCAGCAAGACATCCGCGTGCACTGCAAGAACAAGCGCTATGCCTGCGACACCCGCGCCGACCACTTCGACACGGCCGGGCTGGAGTACCGCTTCAACGAGCGCCTGAGCGCGCAGTACCAGGTGGCCAAGCTCGAAAACATCTATCGCCAGCATTTCCTCGGGCTGGTGGCCAGCCAGCCCTTGAGCGTGGGCCGCCTCTCGGCCGACCTGCGCCTGATCAAGAGCGACGACATCGGTCGTGCCCGTGCCGGCGATATCGACCACCGTGCCTTCAGCGCCATGCTTGGCTACAGCCTGGGCGGGCACAAGCTCAGCGCCGGCTGGCAGCGCATGTACGGCGAGAACGCCATGCCGTACCTCGATGGCAGCAACCCCTACCTGGTCAACTACGCCCAGGTCAACGACTTCGCTGCGGCCCAGGAGCGGTCCTGGCAGGTGCGCTACGACTACGACTTCAAGGCAGTAGGGCTCGAAGGCCTGAGCTTCCTGACCCGCTACATCAGCGGCGATCACGTCAAGGTGCCGGGCAGCCCGGCACAGGGCAAGGAATGGGAGCGCGACAGCGAACTCAAGTACCAGGTGCAGAGCGGCACCTTCAAGGACGTCAGCGTGCGCCTGCGCAACTCCACCTACCGCAGCAACTACGAAAAATTCGCCCGCGACATGGATGAGACCCGGGTGATCGTCAGCTACAACTTCTCCGTACTGTAGGCGCAGGCTTTGCCAAGTGGCGCGGGCCGGTCGACAATGGCCGCGCGCCCCTGGGAGAGCTTGCGATGAAACACCTGCTGCTGATTGGAATAGGCCCGGGCAACCCCCGGCAGATCACCCTCGAAGCCATCGACAGCCTGAACCGCGCCGACGTGTTCTTCGTGCTGGACAAGGGCGCCGCCAAGGGCGACCTGCTGCGCCTGCGCAAGGAGCTGCTGGAGCGCCACGTCAACCGGCCCTATCGCCTGGTGCAGGTCGAAGACCCGCAACGCGACGCGGCGGCTGCAGACTACGTCGGTGCCGTGGAGGACTGGCACCGCCAGCGCGCTGCGCTGTATGGGCGCCTGCTGCACGACGAGCTTGCCGAGGGGCAATGCGGCGCGTTCCTGCTGTGGGGCGAGCCGACGCTTTACGACAGCACCCTGCGCATTCTGGAGCGGGTGGCGCAGCCGGCGTTCAGCCTTGAAGTCATCCCCGGCATCAGCAGCGTCCAGGCCCTGGCGGCCGCTCACCGCATTGCACTGAACCGTATCGGCGAGCCGCTGCATATCCTGCCGGGCCGACGCCTGGCTGATGAGTCAGGCATCGACAACGTGGTGGTGATGCTGGACGGGCAATGCGCCTTTGCCGAACTGGACGATCCGCACCTGCACATCTATTGGGGCGCCTACCTGGGCACTGCCGACGAGCTGCTGATCGAGGGGCCGCTGATGCAGGTCAAGGCGCAGATCCTGGCGCAGCGCGAGCAGGCCCGCGCGCGCAAGGGCTGGATCATGGACACGTATCTGCTGCGCCGCCGCTAGGCCGGTTCTTGGCCTCGATCCACTGGGCCATGTACTGGGTGCTCTTGTGGTGATGGTGGCGCAGCATGGCCCCGGTGAAGTTGTACAGGCGCTGTTCATCCAGGTGCGCCAGCGTGTGTTCGATGCGCTGCACCAGGGCCTGGCCGTGCCAGCGCCTGTCGTAGCGGGCGCTCAGCAGCTGGCGCCCGTCGCGCTGGGCCTGCTCCCAGCGCGGTTGCTCGCTGTAGAGCCGCGCCGCGGCATCGGCCAACCCTTCGGCGGTGTCGGCCACCAGGCCTGGCCAGGGCAGGTCGCCGTGCATGGCCTCGGCGCCAATCGGGGTGGTCACGCTGGGCGTGCCGCACAGCATCGCATCGGTCAGCTTGCCCTTGATGCCGGCGCCAAAGCGCAGCGGGGCCAGGCACACCCGTGCGCCGCTCATCACCTGCAGGGCGTCCTCAGCCCAGTTCATCACGTGAAATCCTTCGGCAGCATTGTGCAGCGCGGTGGCCTTGGGCGGCGTGTAGGCACCATAGATGTGCAACTGCGCCTTGGGCAGGCGACGGCGGATCATCGGCCACAGGCTGTGCTTCATCCACAGCACCGCATCCCAGTTCGGCGCGTGGCGGAAGTTGCCGATGCTGAGAAAGTGCTCGCGTTCCGCGAACGGCCTGAAGGCTTCGGTGGGCGGCGCCAGCATCAGCGGGCACCAGTGCAGCAACGCCTCGGGCACGCCGAAGCCATTGACCAGCAGGTCTATCTCGACATCCGAGATCATCAGGCTCAGGTCGCTGCGGTAGATCGCCGCCAGTTCGCGCTGGGCCAGGTCGGCACCGGCCATCTGGCGATACAGATCGGGGCCCGAGGTGTTGAACAGCGCGCGAAAGTCGTTGCTGTCCAGGCCCTCGGCCAGGCGCCGGCGCAGCAACTGATGACGGGCATCGCGCAGGCTCTGCAGGTCGGAGGTCTCGAGCACGCGCAGGGCCGCCGGGCAATGCTTCTCGACGCGCCAGCCGAACTGCTCCTCCATCATGAAGCGATCGAACAGCACCACGTCGGGGGCAAGGTCGGCGATGAAACGGTCGAAACTGGCGTTGTTCAGCTCGATGGCCTGCTCGGCGATGCCCAGGCTCGCGAGGTCGGCCTTGTGTTCGCCGATGGCTGCGGGGCTGCTGAAGGTGATGCGCCAGCCGCGCTCCAGAAAACACTCCAGCAGCTGCATCATGTGCCCGCCGGCGGCCGAAGAGCGGGGTTCGGGCCAGACATAGCCGATGACCAGTACGTGGAGGGCGGTTGGGTGCATGGGGAGGGCGGGCCTTTGGGCAAAAAAGGCGTATTAAACCAGAATCCAGGCCACCCGTTTCGGCCTCTTCGGCGGCAGGCCGGCTCCCGCAGGTAAAGCGGTGCGGGAGCTGGCGCGCCTAGAGGGCCAGAATCGAGGTCACCTTGTCGCGCAGCTGGTCGATGCTGAACGGCTTGCCGATCATGTGCATGCCCTCGGGCACATCGAAGCTGTCGGCATAGCCACTGGCGAACAGGATGGGCAACAGCGGCCGCAGTTCGCGGGCCTTGCCCGCCAGTTGCTTGCCGTCCATGTCGGGCAAGCCGACATCGGTCATCATCAGGGCAAGGGGTTTGTCCGGGTTGCCCAGCACTTGCAGCGCTTCTTCGGCATCTTTGGCCTCCACCACCTGGTAACCCAGTTCATCGAGCACATCCACCATCAGCATGCGCACGATGGTGTCGTCTTCGACGACCAGAAGAGGGTGATTATCGGGCATGGCAGGATCCTGTGAAAATGGGTGACACACTATCTGTAAACAGCACGCGGTGCTTAGTTCCCTGGATCGTCAAACGTACCAGCCAGTGAGCATAGCGGGCTCTGGCCAAACAGGGAACGTTTGGCGCAGCACTGGCTCAAATACGGGCTCGATGCCCGGCCAACACGGGCACGGCGCCACGCTGCGGGCATTGAACTGGCGGAAAACTGGAACAATTGCTCGAAAATCCGTCACACTCTTTCGTTCGTCTACTTGCTCGGGCCTTTCCAATGAGTCAACCAGCCTCGACCGATCAGCAGAGCTTTCGCAAGCTGCTGAGCCGCAACATCGGCCTGCCCCTGGGGGTCGGTCTGATCAGTGCGGTGGTTTTCGTCGCCGTGATTGCCTACCTGCTGTCGGTCATCCAGTGGGTCGCCCACACCGACCGGGTGATCAACAACGCCAACGAGGCGGTCAAGCTGTCCATCGACATGGAAACCGGCATGCGCGGGTTCCTGCTCACCGGCGACGAGCAGTTCCTCGACCCCTATGAAGTGGCCAAGCCACGCATACAGGCCGAACTCGAGACGCTCAAGCAACTGGTGGCCGACAACCCGCAGCAGGTCGACCGCCTGAGCCGCCTGCAAGCCCTGCAGGCCGCCTGGAACAACTTCGGCAAGGACATGATCGCCCTGCGCCGCGCCAATGACGACTACCGCACGCCCATCAAGCTCGGTCAGGGCAAGCGCCTGACCGACGAGATCCGCAAGGAGTTCGACGATTTCGTCGCGATGGAGCAACAGCTGCGTCTTGCCCGCAACGATCAGGTCGGCAACACCACGAAGTGGTCCATTTCCCTTTACCTGGCCTTCGTGGTGCTGCTCAGCGCATTGCTGGCCTATATCGGCCGCCGCGACCTGCTCAACCTGTCCAGCAACTACGCGGCCAACCTGGAGGCCCAGCAGCGCGCTGCCGAGCGCCTCGAACAGCAGGCCTGGCAGCGCGCCGGGCAATCGCGTCTGGCCGAGCAGGTGCTGGGGCAACTGACCCTGCCGATGCTGGGCAACAACATCCTGCAGTTCTTCGCCCATTACCTGGGCAGCGTGGTGGCGGCCGTGTACGTGCGCGACGAGCATGGCAGCCTGCGCCGCGTGGCCAGCTACGGCTTCTCCCGCGAGCAGCAGGGGCAGGAGCAGGTCGTCGGCGCCCAGGAGGGCATCCTTGCCCAGGCCGTGGCGCAACGTCGCCTGATGCGCCTGGACGAGGTGCCGCAGGACTACTTCAAGGTCAGCTCCGGGCTGGGCGAGGGGTGCCCGCGCAACGTGCTGGTGATTCCGGCGATCAACGACGGCCAGGTCAATGGCGTGGTCGAGCTGGGCTTTCTGCGCGCAGTGGAGGACCGCGACATCGAGTTTCTCGAGCGGTTGGCCGACAACCTGGGCACCTCCATCGAGAGTGCGCGCTATCGCCAGCGCCTGCAGGAAGTGCTGGCCGAAACCCAGCAGCTCAACGAAGAGCTGCAGGTGCAGCAGGAAGAGCTCAAGACCGCCAACGAAGAGCTCGAGGAACAGTCCCGGGTGCTCAAGGAGTCCCAGGCCCATCTGGAGACGCAGCAGGCCGAGCTGGAGCAGACCAACGAGCAACTGGCCGAGCGTACCGACGCGCTGGCCGAGCAGCGCGATGCGCTGGACCGCAAGAACGGCGAGCTGAACCGGGTGCAGGTCGAGTTGCAGGAGCGTGCAGAGGAACTGCAGCGCTCGAGCAAGTACAAGTCCGAATTCCTCGCCAACATGTCCCACGAGCTGCGCACCCCGCTCAACAGCTCGCTGATCCTGGCCAAGCTGCTGGCCGAGAACCCGCAGGACAACCTCAGCGCCGAGCAGGTCAAGTTCGCCGAGTCGATCTATTCGGCCGGCAACGACCTGCTCAACCTGATCAACGACATTCTCGACATCGCCAAGGTCGAGGCCGGCAAGCTCGATGTACGCGCCGAAACCACCCACATCAGCCGCATGGCCGAAGGCCTGCGCAGCCTGTTCGAGCCGCTGGCGCAGCAGAAGCAGCTGGCCTTCAGCGTCACCGTAGAGCCGCAGGTGCCGGCCACCCTGTTCACCGATCGACAGCGCCTGGAGCAGATCCTCAAGAACCTGCTGTCCAACGCACTGAAGTTCACCGAGCGCGGCCAGGTGGCGCTGACCATCGGCTACCAGGCCGGCACCGGCATCGTGTTCTCGGTGCGCGACAGTGGCATCGGCATTGCCGACGACCAGCAGCAGAGCATCTTCGAAGCCTTCCACCAGGCCGACGGCACCACCAACCGGCGCTACGGCGGCACGGGCCTGGGGCTGTCGATTTCCCGTGACCTGGCGCAGTTGCTGGGCGGCCAGATCCGTGTCGAAAGCCAACTGGGCCAGGGCAGCGTGTTCAGCCTGATACTGCCCGAGTCGTACGAGCCGAGCGTCGAGGCGCAGCCGCTGGCACTGGTGGCCCGCGCCGCCGCGCCGTTGCCCGTGGCGGCCCCCGTCGTGCTGCCGGCCGCCGAAGCCCCGCGTCCGGCGGCCAGCTTCGCCGACGACCGTCACCTGGCACCGTTCAGCAACCGCTGCATCCTGGTGATCGAGGACGAGCCCAACTTTGCCCGCATCCTCTTCGACCTGGCCCACGAGCTGGGCTACAGCTGCCTGGTGGCCCAGGCCGCCGACGAAGGCTTCGAACTGGCGGCCAGCTACATCCCCGACGCCATCCTGCTGGACATGCGCCTGCCCGACCATTCCGGCCTAACCGTGCTGCAGCGGCTCAAGGAGCAGGCGTCCACCCGGCACATACCGGTGCACATCATCTCGGTCGAGGACCGTGTCGAGGCGGCCATGCACATGGGCGCGATCGGCTATGCGGTCAAGCCCACCAGCCGCGAGGAGCTCAAGGCCGTGTTCGGCCGCCTGGAAGCCAAGCTGACCCAGAAGCTCAAGCACATCCTGCTGGTGGAAGACGATGACCTGCAGCGCGAAAGCATCGCCCGCCTGATCGGCGACGAAGACATCAAGATCACCGCGGTGGGCATGGCTCAGGAAGCCCTGGAGCTGCTGCGCGAGAACATCTACGACTGCATGATCATCGACCTCAAGCTGCCCGACATGCTCGGCAACGAGCTGCTCAAGCGCATGACCGCCGACGATATCCGCTCGTTCCCGCCGGTGATCGTCTACACCGGGCGCAACCTGACCCGCGACGAAGAGGCCGACCTGCTCAAGTACTCGCGCTCGATCATCATCAAGGGCGCGCGTTCACCCGAGCGGTTGCTGGATGAAGTCACGCTGTTTCTGCACAAAGTCGAGTCGACGCTGTCCCATGAACGTCAGCGCATGCTCAAGACCGCGCGCAGCCGCGACAAGGTGTTCGAGGGGCGCAAGATCCTGCTGGTGGACGACGACGTGCGCAACATCTTCGCCCTCACCAGTGCGTTGGAGCACAAGGGCGCGATCGTGGAGATCGGTCGCAATGGCCGCGAGGCCATCGAAAAACTCGAGCAGGTCAGCGATATCGACCTGGTGCTGATGGACGTGATGATGCCGGAGATGGACGGCTACGAAGCCACCCGGCGCATTCGCAAGGACCCGCGCTGGCGCAAGCTGCCGATCATCGCCGTCACCGCCAAGGCCATGAAGGATGACCAGGAGCGCTGCCTGCAGGCCGGCGCCAACGACTACCTGGCCAAGCCGATAGAGCTGGACCGGCTGTTCTCCCTGATTCGGGTATGGCTGCCGCAACTGGAGCGAATTTGAGTATCGAACGTAACACCGACATTGAAATCCGGCTGCTGATCGAGGCGATCTACCTCAAGTACAGCTACGACTTTCGCGACTATTCCGGCGCTTCGATCAAGCGCCGGGTGCTGCATGCCGTGCGCCAGTTCGAATGTGCCACGGTGTCGGCCCTGCAGGAACGGGTGCTGCACGACCCGAGTGTGTTCATGCAGTTGCTGCAGTACCTCACCATACCGGTGAGCGAGATGTTTCGCGACCCTGGTCACTTCCTCGCGCTGCGCGAGGAGGTGGTGCCGCACCTCAAGACCTGGCCCTCGATCAAGATCTGGATTGCCGGCTGCAGCACGGGCGAGGAGGTCTACTCCATGGCCATCCTGCTGCGCGAAGAAGGGTTGCTCGAACGCACCATCATCTACGCCACCGACATCAACCCCAGTTCGCTGGAAAAGGCCAAGCAGGGCATCTACTCGATGCAGAACATGCGCGAGTACACCGAGAACTACCAGAAGGCCGGCGGGCGCCGGGCCTTCAGCGACTACTACACTGCCGCCTATGGCAACGCGATCATCGACAGCAGCCTGCGCGAAAACGTGACCTTCGCCGACCACAGCCTGGCCACCGACAGCGTGTTCTCCGAAACCCAGCTGATCTCGTGCCGCAACGTGCTCATCTACTTCAACAAGACCCTGCAGGACCGGGCCTTCGGCCTGTTTCACGACTCGCTGTGCCACCGTGGCTTTCTGGTGCTGGGCAGCAAGGAAACCCTGGATTTTTCCGCTTACGCCAACCGCTTCGACGCGCTGGTCAAGCCAGAACGGATCTACCGAAAGTCATGAAAGGCACCGATGCGATCGTGGTGGGGGCTTCAGCCGGGGGCGTGTCGGCGCTGCTCACGGTGTTTGCCGCCTTGCCCGCCGACTACGCCATTGCGCTGCTGTGCGTGCTGCACCTGCCCGACGACCGCCACAGCCAGCTGGCCGAAGTCTTCAGCCGCCGCTTGCAGCGCCCCGTGCAGGAGGCCCGCGACAAGGAAAGCGTGGTGCCGGGCATGATCTACGTGGCCGGCCCCGGCTATCACCTGTCGGTGGAGCGTGACCGCAGCCTGTCCCTGAGCCAGGAGGCCCGCGTGCACTTTTCCCGGCCCTCGATCGACATCCTCTTCGAGTCGGCCGCCGATGCCTATGGCGACGGCCTGGTCGGCGTGTTGCTGACCGGCGCCAACGAAGACGGTGCGCGCGGGCTGGCGCGCATCAAGGAGCACGGCGGTACTACCCTGATTCAAGACCCGCATGAGGCGCAAGTCGCGGTCATGCCCGAGGCGGCGCTGGCGCTGCACCGGCCCGACCACATACTCCCATTGAATGGCATCGGGCAATTGCTCGCCAAGCTGGAACCACGTGCATGCTAAGCCATATCCAAGCAAACCTGCTGATCGTCGACGACCTGCCGGAAAACCTGCTGGCGCTCGAGGCGCTGATCAAGGGGCCGGACCGCAACGTGTACCAGGCGCAATCGGCCGACCATGCGTTGTCGCTGTTGCTCGAGCACGAGTTCGCGCTGGCCATCCTCGACGTCCAGATGCCCGGAATGAACGGTTTCGAACTGGCCGAGATGATGCGCGGTACGGAAAAGACCAAGAACATTCCCATCGTGTTCGTGAGCGCTGCGGCGCGCGAGATGAACTACGCCTTCAAGGGCTACGAGAGCGGCGCGGTGGACTTCCTGCACAAGCCGCTGGACACCCAGGCGGTGAAGAGCAAGGTGGCGGTGTTCATCGACCTGTACCGCCAGCGCAAGGCCCTCGGCCAGCAGCTGGAGGCCCTGGAGCGCAGCCGCCAGGAGCAGGAGCTGCTGCTGGCGCAGCTGCAGGTCACGCGCAGCGAGCTGGAGCACGCGGTACGCATGCGCGACGACTTCATGTCGATCGTCTCCCACGAGGTGCGCACACCGCTCAACGGTCTGATACTGGAGACCCAGCTGCGCAAGCTGCACCTGGCGCGCAACAACGCCGATGCCTTCACCCTGGACAAGATGCACGCCATGGTCGAGCGTGACGAGCGCCAGATCAACAGCCTGATCCGGCTGATCGAAGACATGCTCGACGTGTCGCGCATCCGTACCGGCAAGCTGTCGATCCGGCCCGCATCGTTCGACCTGTGCCAGCTGGTCAGCGGCCTGGTCGAGAACTTCGCCGCCCAGGCGGCTGCGGTCGACTCGAGCATCAGCCTGCAGGCCGGCGCCGAACTGGTCGGCTACTGGGACGAGTTTCGTATCGAGCAGGTGATCGCCAACCTGCTCACCAACGCCCTGCGCTATGGCGCCAAGTCGCCGGTGCAGGTGCGCGTGTTCGAGGAACAGGGCATGGCCTGCGTGCAGGTGCGCGACCATGGCATCGGCATCAGTGCCGAGAACCAGCAGCGCATCTTCCAGCAGTTCGAGCGGGTATGCTCCAACCAGAGCAGTGCCGGCCTGGGGCTGGGCCTGTATATTTCCGAACAGATCGTGCTGGCCCATGGCGGCAGCATCACGGTCAGCAGTACCGAGGGCCAGGGCGCGACATTCAGCGTGCGCCTGCCACTGGTACGCAGCCCGCAAGAAAGTGGCGCGCAGCAGGCAACCTCTGCGTGAGGCCGGGGTCGTATAGCGATCCCCCATGAATCAAATACGAGTTGAAGGCATTGGCATGAGTGAAGATGCGCAAGATGTAGTACTGGTCGTCGAAGACGAACCGGTCATTCGCATGATCCTGAAGGACTATCTTCAAGGCGAGGGCTATCACGTGCTGGTGGCCGAAGATGGCGAGCAGGCATTCAAGATCCTGGCCAGCAAGCCGCACCTGGACCTTATCGTGACCGACTTCCGCCTGCCGGGCGGCATTTCAGGGGTACAGATCGCCGAACCTGCGGTCAAGCTGCGCCCGGACCTGAAGGTGATCTTCATCAGTGGCTACCCGGCGGAGATCCGCGAGTCGGGCAGCCCGATCGCGTTCAAGGCACCGATCCTGGCCAAGCCGTTCGACCTGGACAGCCTGCGCGACCAGATTCAGGAACTCCTGAAATAGGCCTGACGTTGGCGTGAGTTCAAGCGGCAGCGTCCAGCGCACCGGTCTGCAGGGTGCGCTCTATCGCCCCCAGCAGCATGTTTTCCATCAGCGCCAGGCGTTGTGGCTGCCCCAGCGGTGAGGCCTGCAACCAGCCGGGCAGGCTGTTGAGCAGCGTGGCGATGACATGGCCGGTCGCCTCCCGGGCCGGCGGCGGCAGGGCCGCGTGAGGGGCGATCAACTGTAACAGGCGGGTTTCGTATTCACGGCGCAGCTGGGCGATGCGTGCCTGTTGTTCCTCGCTCAGGCAGCACAGGTCACGTTCGGCCAGGCGAAACTGCAACGGGCGCTCGGCATGCAGCGCCCAGTGTGCCTTTATCACCCGGCTCAACGCCGTGGCCTCGGGCTTGCCGCGCCCACGGGGCTGCAGGGTGGCCAGCAACTCCTCGAACAGCTCTTCGATCAGGTCGAACAGCAGGTGCTGCTTGCTCGGGAAGTGGTGATACAGCGAGCCCGCCGTCAGCCCCAGGTGGCTGGCCAGTTCACGCATGCTGACCTGGCCGAACCCCTTGACTGCAAAGAGTTCGAGTGCCTTGTCCCGACGTTCTTCAAAGTTGGCGCAACGTTCGGCGCAGGTCTGCGGCATGCCCGTACCTCAGTAGGTGAAGAAGCCGCGGCCGCTCTTGCGCCCCAGGTAGCCGGCGGCGACCATTTCCTTGAGCAGGGCAGCGGGGCGGTACTTGCTGTCGTTGAAGCCGTCGTGGAACGACTCGATGATCGCCAGCAGCGTGTCCAGGCCGATCAGGTCGGCCAGGGCCAGTGGGCCGATGGGCTGGTTGCAGCCCAGGCGCATGCCGGTGTCGATGTCCTCGGCGCTGGCCAGGCCTTCCTGCAGCACCATGATCGCCTCGTTGATCATCGGCACCAGGATGCGGTTGACCACGAAGCCCGGGCGGTTGCCGGCACTGATGGCGGTCTTGCCCACGCGCTCGGTCAGGGCCATGGCGCTGGCGTAGGTGGTGTCGCTGGTCTGCAGGCCGCGAATGATCTCGACCAGCGCCATCATCGGCACCGGGTTGAAGAAGTGCACGCCGATGAAACGTTCGGGCTGGCTCACCGATGCGCCCAGCTGGGTGATCGACAGCGACGAGGTGTTGGTGGCGATGACGCAGTCGTCGGCCACGCTGGCGGCCACCTGCTGCAGAATCTTCACCTTCAGGGCGAGGTTCTCGGTGGCTGCCTCGATCACCAGCTGCGCGCCCTTGAGCTGCGCGTAGTCGGTGCTGGTGGCGATGCGCGTCAGGGCTGCCTCGGCCTGTTCGGCCTGCAGGGTCTGCTTGCTGACCTGGCGCTCCAGGTTCTTGCGCAGGGTGGCCAGGCCACGCTCCAGCGCGGCCTCGGACACGTCGATCAGGGTGACCCGGTAGCCGGCCACTGCACACACCTGGGCAATCCCGTTGCCCATGGTGCCGGCGCCGATCACGGCGATGTTTTCAATACTCACGGTTAACTCCGACTCAAACACGTTCGAACACGACGGCGATACCCTGACCGCCGCCGATGCACATGGTGGCCAGCGCGTAGCGGCCCTGGATACGTTGCAGCTCATGGATCGCCTTGGTGGCGATGATGGCCCCGGTGGCCCCCACCGGGTGGCCCAGGGAAATGCCCGAGCCGTTGGGGTTGACCTTTTCGGGGTCCAGGCCCAGTTCCCGCGACACGGCGCAGGCCTGGGCAGCGAAGGCTTCGTTGGACTCGATCACGTCCAGGTCGGCGACGCTCAGGCCGGCCTTTTCCAGCACCTTGCGCGTGGCCGGCACCGGGCCCAGGCCCATCAGCTCGGGCTCGACGCCTGCATGTGCATAGGCCACCAGGCGCGCCAGCGGGCGCAAGCCCAGGCGCTCGACCATTTCGCCGGTGGCCAGCACCAGGGCGCCGGCGCCGTCGTTGAGGCCGCTGGCGTTGCCGGCGGTGACGGTGCCGTCCTTCTTGAAGGCAGGCTTCATGCCGGCCAGTTGCTCGGCACTCACATCGCCACGCACATGCTCGTCCACCTCGAAACGTACCGGACCTTTGCGGCTCGGGATCTCGATGGGCACGATCTGGCTGGTGAAGCGGCCTTCGGCGATGGCGCGGGCGGCGCGCTGCTGGCTGGTCAGGGCCACCTCGTCCTGCATCTGGCGGGTGATGCCGTTTTTCGCCGCCACGTTCTCGGCGGTGATGCCCATGTGAAAGCCTTCGAACGGGTCCTGCAGAATGCCCAGCATGTAGTCGACACCCTTCAGGTCACCCATGCGCGCGCCCCAGCGCGCCTGCGGCAGCAGATACGGGCCGCGGCTCATGGATTCGGCGCCGGCGGCAATCACCGCCTCGGCCTCGCCCAGCAGCAGGCTCTGTGCGGCCGAGACGATGGCCTGCAGGCCCGAGCCGCACAGGCGGTTGACGTTGAATGCCGGGGTTTCCTTGGGCACGCCGGCGTTCATCGCGGCCACGCGGCCCAGGTACGCGTCACGCGGCTCGGTGGGGATCACGTTGCCCATGACCATGTGGCCGATCTGTTCGGGGGCAATGCCGGAGCGTTCGATGGCGGCGCGGGTCACCTGGGTGGCCAGGTCGGCCAGGGGCAGGTCCTTGAGCGAGCCGCCGAAGGTGCCGATGGCCGAGCGAACGGCGCTCACTACATAGATTTGCGGGGTGTTCATACGCGACTCCAGTGTGCGAAAGCGTGGCGGGGCGCTGCCTGGCTCTGCCAGAATGGCGCCCGGGGCCACGCTCGGGATGGGTTCGAGTCTAGGCAAAGGTCACGCCTGGGCCTATGCCATAACTGCCCAGCGAGGCTGGCACTTTTTGCCATATTCTTACGCTGCATAGCGGAAACAGTCATGCGGGAAAACGATTCGGTCGCGGTGTACTTCGTGCACATCATGCTGCACACACTGCGCCAACAGCCGGCGCGCGCCAGTGCGTTGCTGGTGCAGGCGGGCATCGACCCGGCGGTGGTGGACGCACCCGATGCACGGGTGCCGGCCAGGGCGTTCGCACGGCTGTGGCTGCTGCTCATTGAAGACCTGGGCGACGAATTCTTCAACCTCGACAGCCACGGCATGCCGCTGGGCAGTTTCGCCCTGATCTGTCGTGGGCTGATCCAGGAGCCGACGCTGGAAAAGGCCTTGCGCCAGTGCCTGAGCAACTTCGGCCTGTTCCTGCGTGACGTGCGCGGGCGCCTGGTGGTGCGTGGGCAGCGTGCGGTGATCAGCCTGGAGTCGCATTTCGACGATGCGCAGACTCGGGTATATGCAGAGGAGACCTTCCTGGTGCTGGTGGTCAGCCTGCTGTGCTGGCTGGGGGGGCGGCGCATCGCCATCGACCGTACCGAACTGCGCGACGGGCGTGCGGTGCTGGAGGACGACGCGTTGCTGTGGGGGCCGAACCTGCAGTTGGGCAGTGGCCGCACCCAGGTCGAGTTCTCGGCGCACTACCTGCGCTTGCCGGTGGTGCAGGACCTGGGTGCGCTCAAGACCTTCCTGCGCAGTGCGCCGCAGTGGCTGGTGGTGCGCTACCGCAACCAGAACGGATTGGCGGCGCGGGTATACCGGCATCTGCGCGGGCGTCAGTACGGGCAGTGGCCAACCTTGCTGGGCATGGCGGCAGCCGAGGGCCTGAGCCCGAGCAGTTTTCGCCGGCAGTTGGAGCGTGAGGGGTGTTCGTACCAGCAGATCAAGGACGAGGTGCGCCGTGCACTGGCGTTCGAATGCTTGCGCGATGGTGTGTTGAGCGTGGCGCAGATTGCCGAGCAGACCGGCTTCCAGGAGCCCAGCGCGTTTCATCGCGCGTTCAAGAAATGGACGGGGGAGAGCCCGGGGAGCTACCGCGCGCGGGTGGCGGGGGAGTAGGGGGCTGGCCCCCTCGACACCCTGCGCGCTGCTCGCACAGGGCCTGCAGCAGCTCGCGCAGCGCCAGGCCATCGGCGTCCAGCCCCTTGCGCCCGTACAACGCCAGCTCCAGGCCCTGGACCGGGGTAAACCCCTGCGCCTCACCCAGCACCCGATGGGTCGGCAACACGCTGCGGGTCGGTATCAGGCTCACGCCCAACCCCGCACTCACCGCCGCCCCCAGGCTGGCCAGACTGGTGCTCGAATAGCTGATACGCCAGCTGCGCCCACGGGCTTCCAGCGCATTGATCATTTCCTGCCGGTACAGCGCCCCCACCGGAAACACCACCAGCGGCACCGGGTCGGCCAGCTGCGTCTGCCCGGCACTGCACACCCACGACAACGGCTCGTGCCAGCCGGCATGGCGGTCGCGGTCCGCGCCCCATTGCTTGACCAGCAGCAGGTCCAGCTCGCCATCACGGTACAGGCGCAGCAGCGGGCTGCTCAGCCCGCTCTCGACCTCCAGGCGCACATGCGGGCGCTCGCCGATGAACCGGCTCAATGGCTCGGTCAGCACTTCCCCAGCCAGGTCTTCCGGCACCCCCAGGCGTAGCGCCCGTTGCGCCTGCACCGGGCTGAACGCCTGGCGCGCCTCTTCGTCCAGGCGCAGCAGGCGCCGGGCATACCCCAGCAGGCGCTCGCCGTCTTCGGTCGGCCACACCTGGCGCTGGCTGCGATCCAGCAGGCGCACCCCCAGGTGCTGCTCCAGCCGGATGATCTGCTGGCTGATGGTCGACTGGGTCAGGTGCAGGCGCTCGGCGGCGCGGGTGAAATTGCCGGTTTCCACCACGGTGACGAAGCTGCGCAGCAGTACGGGGTCAAGCATTCGATTACCCACTGGTATGCATGAAATCAATTAATTTCATGCTACACCCCAAGCCTCGGATAATCCCGCTTCATTGCACCAAAGGAGGCGCCATGTCATTGCTCAGACACTGGATGTACGGGGTTGCCGGGCTGTGCGCCAGCCTCGGCATCGCCGGGGCCGCCGGGGCGGCCGACACCTTGCTCGAAGCGGCCGCCAGCGGCAACCCCACCCGCGTCGGCGCCTTGCTGGCCCAGGGCGCCGACGTCGATCAGCGCGACTCGCGCAACAATACGCCGCTGCTGCTGGCCACCGCCGGAGGGCATGTGGCGGCGGCGCGCCGGTTGATCGACGCCGGCGCTGACGTCAACGCCAGCAACTGGATGCACGACAGCCCGTATCTGCTGGCCGGCGCCGAAGGCCAGTTGCAGATTCTGGAGATGACCCTGGCCCATGGCGCGGACCTCAAGAGCACCAACCGCTATGGCGGCACGGCGCTGATCCCCGCATGCGAGCGCGGCCATGTCGAGGTGGTCGCCCGCCTGCTGGCCGCCGGCGTTGCACCCGACCACGTGAACTCGCTGGGCTGGACCGGGCTGCTCGAAGCCATCCTGCTCAGCGATGGCGGCCCGCGTCACCAGGCCATCGTGCAACTGCTGATCGACGCCGGTGCCGACGTCAACCTTGCCGACCGCCAGGGCGTGACGCCCCTGCAGCACGCCCGGGAACGCGGCCAGCAGCGGATCGTCGAGTTGCTGCTGGCCCACGATGCCCATTGAACCTGACAGGAGCCTGACCATGGCCAACGAACATTTCATGCAGCAAGCGCTGGGGCTGGCCCGGGCGAACATCCAGGCCGGCGGCCGCCCGTTCGCGGCGGTGCTGGTGCACCAGGGCCGGGTGATCGCCGAGGCGGTCAACCAGATCCACCTGACCCAGGACCCGACCGCCCACGCCGAACTGCAGGCCATCCGCCTGGCCAGCCAGGTGCTCGGCAGCCCGCGCCTGGAGGGCTGCGAAATCTACGCCACCGGCCACCCCTGCCCGATGTGCCTGGCCGCCATGCACCTGTGCGGTATCGAGCGCGCCTGGTTCGCCTACAGCAACGAAGACGGCGAGCCCTATGGCCTGTCGACGGCAGCGGTTTACGCGCAGATGGCACGCCCGCCGCAGCAGCAGTCGCTGCCCCTGGCACCCCTGAAGCCAGCCGGCGAGCAGGGCCTGTACGCCGCCTGGCGGCAGGTGCAGGGGTGATGCGCGAGCAGGCTCGCAGTACCTTGCTGCTGTTGCTGGTGGTGGTGATGGCGCTGAACCTGCGCCCCATCCTCACCAGCATCGGCCCATTGCTGGAGGCCATCCGCCAGAGCACCGGCATCGGCTACCAGCAGGCCGCGCTGCTGACCGCCTTGCCCGTGCTGTGCATGGGGCTGGTGCCCTTGCTGCAACCCTGGTTGCGCCGCTGGGTCAGCGAGCAGGGCGCGATGCTCGCCGGGCTGGCCGCCATCGCGCTGGCCTGCGCCTGGCGCCTGACCCTCGACTCCGCCGCTGCGCTGATCGCCAGCGCAGCATTGGCCGGGCTTGGGGTGGCCTGCATTCAGGCGCTGATGCCGGGGCTGGTCAACCGCTGGTTTCCTCACCGCCTGGCCATGGCCATGGGTGTGTATTCGGCAGCCCTGATGAGCGGCGGCGGGGCCGCCGCCGTGCTCGGGCCGCGGGTGGCCGAGCAGTTCTCGCACTGGCAGGCAGGCCTGGGCATCTGGCTGTTGCCGGCCTTGCTGGCGTTCGCGGTATGGGCCTGGGTGCGCCCGCAGCTCGAAGCGGCGGTCGGCGGCGCAGGTGCCAGCGGGCACCTGTTCGGCAGCCGTCGGGCATGGCTGCTGGCGGTCTATTTCGGGCTGATCAATGGCGGCTACACCAGCATGGTGGCGTGGCTGCCGGCCTACTACCAGCAGGTCGGCGGCAGTGCCCAGGGCGGTGGCGAGCTGGTGGGGCTGATGACCGTGTTCCAGGTGGCCGGCGCCCTCGGGCTGCCCTTGCTGCTGCGTCGCCTGGTGGATCGGCGCCCCGGCCTGTGGCTGGCGTTGACCGTGCAACTGGCAGGCTTTGTCGGCCTGCTGCTGGCCCCGGCAATCGCCGGGCTATGGGTGGCCCTGATCGGCTTCGGCCTGGGCGCGTGCTTCAGCCTCAGCCTCACGCTGACCCTCGAACACCTCAAGGCCCCCGCCAGTGCGGGGGCGCTGGCGGCGTTCGTGCAGGGCGTGGGCTTCATCATCACCGGCATCGTGCCTTACGTCACCGGCTGGTTGCGCGACGTCAGCGGCGACTTCCAGGCCTCCTGGCTGCTGCTGAGCGTGACGGTGCTGCTGATGCTGCTGGTGACCTGGCGCTTCGCTCCCAGCGGCTATGCGCAGGCGATGGGCATGCCGTTGATCCGCGAAAGCGACACCAGGGCAGGCATGGCACCACACTGAAAGGGTCGGCGCGCGCCGGTGCCGGGCGTGCCTTCCATTTCACGGGAGAACTGTCATGACGCTGCGAATGCTGCTGCCCCTGGCGCTGTTGCTGGCCGGTGCCGCCCAGGCCCAGACAACCACGGTCTATCAGTACGGCATGCCACTGGACGTGGCGCGCGTGGTGCAACTGGACGAGCCGGCCACCGAGGTCTGCGACGTGGTGAAGGCGTACATGACCTACGTGGACTCTGCCGGCCGGCAGCACACCGTGCAGTACCTGAAACTGGCCAAGGTGTGCACCGACCGCGGTTGATCAGTCCCAGGCGGGTGCAAGCGACTCGGGGTCGACCAGGCGCTCGCCCTTGTCCAGGCCGGCAATCTGCGCCATGTCCTGTTCGCTCAGGCGCAGCTGCGCTGCCTTCAGGTTGCTGGCCAGGTTTTCACGCCGGGTCGAGGAGGGGATCACCGCATAGCCCAGCTGCATCGCCCAGGCCAGGGCCACCTGCGCCGGGGTGGCGCCATGGCGTTCGGCGATCTGCTGGATCAGCGGATCGTGCAGCACCTTGCCATAGCCCAGGGTCATGTAGGAGGTCACCGCGATGCCCTGTTCGTGCATGAAATCCACCAGCGTGCGGTTCTGCAGGTAGGGGTGCAGCTCGAACTGGTTGGTGGCTATCTGTTCGGCGCCCACCACCTCGATGGCCTGACGCAGCAAGGCGATGGTGAAGTTGGACACGCCGATCTGGCGGGTCAGGCCCTGGCGCTTCGCTTCGAGCAGGGCGCCCATGAACTCGGCCACCGGCACGGCGCCCTTGGGCGACGGCCAATGGATCAGGGTCAGGTCCAGATAGTCGGTGCCCAGCTTGTGCAGGCTCTCTTTCAGGCTGGGGATCAGCTTGTCGGCGCCCAGGTTCTCGGTCCAGATCTTGCTGGTCAGGAACAGCTCGTTGCGTGCAACGCCGCTGGCGGCGATGGCGTGCCCGACGTCGGCCTCGTTGCCGTAGATCTGCGCGGTGTCGATGGCCCGATAGCCCAGTTCGAGGGCCTGGCTGACCGAGTCGATGACCACCTGGTCCTTGAGCCGGAAGGTGCCCAGGCCGAGCAGGGGAATAGTCATGGAGTGCGTCCTCTTGTGTGGGATGTAATGCGGTGAGGCGCAGTATCGGACAGCGCACAGCGCTGAAAAACACCGCCCGCGGCACAACTTTTTTGACCGTGCGGCACGAATCGCCCTGGCGGTGGTAGCCTTGCAGGGTCATCCGCAACGGACCCGCCCATGGCCGCGCACAAGCACAGCATTCGCCAACGCAATGTCGACAGCATCCTGCTGGCAGCAGAAAAGGTCTTTGCCGAGAAGGGCTTCGCCGGCACGGCCATGGCCGACATCGCCGAGGCCGCCGCGCTGCCGCGCAGCAACGTGCACTATTACTTCAGCACCAAGGCCGAGCTGTACCAGGCGGTGCTGTTCGGCTTGCTGGAAGTGTGGAAGCAGGACGCCCTGTGCTTCGAGCTCTACGATGACCCGCGCATCGTGCTCAGCACCTATATCCGCGCCAAGATGAACCATTCCTGGACCCGCCCGCACGGCTCCAAGGTGTGGGCGAACGAGATCATCCACGGTGCGCCGCACCTGGGGGCGGCGCTGGATGACAGCCTGTACGGATGGGCCAAGCTCAAGGAGGGCAAGATTCGCCAGTGGGTCGAGGACGGGCGGATTCTGCCGGTGGAGCCCTCGGGGCTGCTGTACATGATCTGGGCCTCGACCCAGCACTACGCCGACTTCAGCCACCAGGTGAACCTGCTCAACGCGCACCAGCCGCTGAGCGAACCGCAGTTCGAGCGGGCGTTGCAGACGGTGACCAGTGTGATACTGCGGGGGATCGGGCTGGAGCCCTGAGGCTGTACCGGCCTTTTCGCCGGCAAGGCCGGCTCCCACAGGGCCACACATGACCTGTAGGAGCCGGCGTTGCCGGCGAAGGCGCCAACACGGTCGCCTCAGCGTGCGGTGAGGTGCATCGCCAGCTGAACCAGCCCTATCAGCACCAGGATGAACACCAGCGTGAAGGCCGTGCCCAGCGCAATGAAGTGCGCGGGCTTGCCGTGGGTGAAGTCGCGGGCGCGGTTCTTGCCGGTCTGCACGCCAAAGGCTGCAGCCAGCACGCTGTGCAGCATTTGCCAGAAGGTCGGCGGTTTGTGTTCGGCCGGGTCTTCCATGATCTGCTCCTGTAAAAGGCTTCAGCTCAGTGTAGACCCTTACCTCACCAGCGCTTAGTTGTCGTACCCCAGGTTGGGCGCCAGCCAGCGCTCGGTTACCGCCAGGTCCTGCCCCTTGCGCGCGGTGTAGCTCTGGACCTGGTCCTTGTCGACCTTGCCCACGGCAAAGTACTGCGCCTGCGGGTGGGCAAAGTACCAGCCGCTGACCGCCGCCGCCGGGAACATCGCGAAGTGCTCGGTGAGGAACACGCCGCTCGGGCCGGTCTCGCCGATCGCCGTGCCGTCGAGCAGGCGGAACAGGGTTTCCTTCTCGGTGTGGTCCGGGCACGCCGGGTAGCCCGGGGCAGGGCGGATACCCGCGTACTGCTCCTTGATCAGCGCCTCGTTGTCCAGGTGCTCGTCCTTGGCATAGCCCCAGTACTCCTTGCGCACCTGCTCGTGCAGCCACTCGGCGCAGGCCTCGGCCAGGCGGTCGGCCAGGGCCTTGACCATGATCGAGCTGTAGTCGTCGCCCTTGTCCTGGTAGGCCTTGGCCACTTCCTCGGCGCCGATGCCGGCGGTGGTGATGAAGCCGCCCACGTAGTCGGTGATGCCGCTGTCCTTGGGCGCCACGAAGTCGGCCAGGCAGAAATTGGGCTTGCTGTCGGGCTTGATCGTCTGCTGGCGCAGGTGGTGCAGCAGGGCCAGGGGCTGGCCGTCATCGCCGTACACCTCGATGTCGTCGTGCGCCACCTGGTTGGCCGGCCAGAAGCCGAACACCGCGCGGGCACTGATCAACTTCTCGTCGATCAGCTTGGCCAGCATTTCCTGTGCATCGGCGAACAGGGCGGTGGCCGCTTCGCCCACCACCTCGTCGTTGAGGATGCGCGGGTACTTGCCAGCCAGGTCCCAGGAGATGAAGAACGGCGTCCAGTCGATGTACTCGGCCAGCACCTTGAGGTCGATGTTCTCCAGCACGCGGGTACCGGTAAAGGTCGGTGCCACCGGCTGGTAGGCAGACCAGTCGTATTTCGGCTTGGCCTCGATCGACTGCGCATAGCTCAGGCGCTCGGTGCGCGCGCTGCGGTTGGCGGTGCGTTCGCGCACCTCCACGTAGTCCTCGCGGGTCTTGTGCACGAAGGCCGGCTTGAGCTCTTTGGACAGCAACTGCGTGGCCACGCCCACCGCACGCGAGGCGTCGGTCACGTAGACCACCGCGTCGTTGCTGTACTTGGGCTCGATCTTCACCGCGGTATGCGCCTTGGAGGTGGTTGCCCCCCCGATCATCAGCGGCAGGTGGAAGTCCTGGCGCTGCATCTCGCGGGCCACGTGCACCATTTCGTCCAGCGACGGGGTGATCAGCCCCGACAGGCCGATGATGTCGCACTTCTGCTCGCGCGCCACCTGCAGGATCTTCTCGGCCGGCACCATCACGCCCAGGTCGACGATGTCGTAGCCGTTGCAGCCGAGCACCACGCCGACGATGTTCTTGCCGATGTCGTGCACGTCGCCCTTGACCGTGGCCATCAGGATCTTGCCCTTGGCCTCGGGCTTGTCGCCTTTTTCCAGTTCGATGAACGGGATCAGGTGAGCCACCGCCTGCTTCATCACCCGCGCCGACTTGACCACCTGGGGCAGGAACATCTTGCCTGCGCCGAACAGGTCGCCCACCACGTTCATGCCGCTCATCAGCGGCCCCTCGATCACCTCGATGGGGCGCGCGCACTGCTGGCGGCACTCCTCGGTGTCCTCGACGATGAACGCGGTGATGCCCTTGACCAGGGCGTGCTCGAGGCGCTTGTCCACCGGCAGCGAACGCCACTCCTCGTTCTCGACCTCCTTGACCGCGCCGCCGCCCTTGTAGTCGTCGGCAATCGCCAGCAGCGCATCGGTGCCGTCGGGGGTGCGGTTGAGCACCACGTCCTCGACCTTCTCGCGCAGCAGCGCCGGGATCTCGTCGTAGATCTCCAGCTGGCCGGCGTTGACGATGCCCATGGTCAGGCCGTTCTGGATCGCGTGGTAGAGGAACACCGAGTGGATCGCCTCGCGCACCGGGTTGTTGCCACGGAACGAGAACGACACGTTGGATACCCCGCCGGAGGTCAGTGCATACGGCAGGTGGTCGCGGATGTAGGCACAGGCCTCGATGAAGTCCACCGCGTAGTTGTTGTGTTCCTCGATGCCGGTGGCCACGGCGAAGATGTTCGGGTCGAAGATGATGTCTTCGGGCGGGAAGCCCACCTCATCGACCAGGATGTCGTAGCTGCGCTTGCAGATCTCGCGCTTGCGGGCGGCGGTATCGGCCTGGCCGACCTCGTCGAAGGCCATCACCACCACGGCGGCGCCGTAGCGCTTGCACAGGCGGGCATGGTGCTTGAACGCCTCGACGCCTTCCTTCATCGAGATCGAGTTGACGATGCCCTTGCCCTGGATGCACTTGAGGCCGGCCTCGATCACTTCCCACTTGGAGGAGTCGATCATGATCGGCACCCGGGAGATGTCGGGTTCGCCGGCGATCAGGTTGAGGAACTTGACCATGGCCGCCTGGGAATCGAGCATCCCTTCGTCCATGTTGATGTCGATCACCTGGGCGCCGGCCTCGACCTGCTGCAGGGCCACTTCCAGCGCCTCGGTGTAGTTCTCTTCACGGATCAGCCGCGCGAAGCGGGCGGAACCTGTGATGTTGGTGCGCTCGCCGACGTTGACGAACAGCGAGCTGCGGTCGATGGTGAACGGCTCCAGGCCCGACAGGCGGCAGGCCCTGGGAATCTCGGGGATCGCCCGTGGCGGGTACTTGGCCACTGCCTCGGCGATGGCCTGGATATGCCCCGGGGTGGTGCCGCAGCAACCGCCGATGATGTTCAGAAACCCACTGGCGGCGAACTCTTCGATCACCGCGGCGGTTTCGGCCGGGGTCTCGTCGTACTCGCCGAAGGCGTTCGGCAGGCCGGCGTTGGGGTGCGCCGAAACGTGGGTGCCGGCCTTGTTCGACAGCTCTTCGAGGTAGGGGCGCAGGTCCTTGGCGCCCAGTGCGCAGTTCAGGCCCACCGAGATCGGGTTGGCGTGACGCACCGAGTTCCAGAACGCCTCGGTGGTCTGGCCCGAGAGGGTACGGCCCGAGGCGTCGGTGATGGTGCCCGAGATCATGATCGGCAGCTCGATGCCGTCGTCCTCGAACACCTGCTGCACGGCGAAGATCGCCGCCTTGGCATTGAGGGTGTCGAAGATGGTCTCGATCAGGATCAGGTCGGCGCCGCCCTCGATCAGGCCGCGGGTGGCCTCGATGTAGTTTTCCACCAGCAGGTCGAAGGTGACGTTGCGGTAGCCGGGGTCGTTGACATCCGGGGAGATCGAGCAGGTCCGGCTGGTGGGGCCCAGCACCCCGGCGACGAAGCGCGGCTTGTCGGGGGTCTCGAGGGTCTTGGCATCGGCCACCTGGCGGGCGATGCGCGCACCTTCCACGTTGAGTTCGTACACCAGCGATTCCATGCCGTAGTCGGCCTGGGATACCTGGGTGGCGTTGAAGGTGTTGGTTTCGAGGATGTCGGCGCCGGCATCCAGGTAGGCTTTCTCGATGGCCGCGATCACGTCGGGGCGCGAAAGCAGCAGCAGGTCGTTGTTACCCTTGACGTCGCTAGGCCAGTCGGCAAAGCGCGTGCCACGATAGTCGTGTTCCTCCAGGCGGTAGCTTTGGATCATAGTACCCATGCCGCCATCGAGGATCAGTATGCGCTCTTTGAGGGCTTGCTGAAGTGCTTGGTAACGGGCGCTGCGGTCAGACATAGGACTACCTGGTCGGGCAAATACAAAAGTTGCGGAATAATAACAAACCTGCGCGGTTTTTAGGCGTGTTGCCGGTTTGCATGAATTTGATTCATGTTGGCACGCTGCCGCCACCGGTAGAATCGTGAAGCTATCAATACCCAGGACATTCGGCACATGGTGCATCGTTTACTTGCCGGCGCCTTCGCACTGCTCATCAGCGGCGCGGCGCTCGGACAAGCCCCCGTCACAAGCCCGGCTATTTCCTATACCCGGGACATCCAACCGATCTTCACCGAGAAGTGCGTTGCCTGCCATGCCTGCAACGACGCGGCCTGCCAGCTGAACCTGGGCAGTGCCGAGGGCGCCGCGCGCGGTGCCTCCAAGGTGCCTGTGTATCAGGGCGACCGCAGTACGGCGGTCGCGCCGACCCGGCTGTTCTACGACGCGCACAGCGTCGAGGCCTGGCAGCGCAAGGGCTTCAGTTCGGTGCTCGACAGCCAGGGCAGCCAGGCCGCGCTGATGGCGCGCATGCTCGAGCTGGGCCACAACACGCCGCTCACCCCCAACGCCAAGCTGCCCGAGGAGATCGTGCTGGGGCTCAACCGCAACAACATGTGCCCGCTGCCCGGCGAGTTCGACGCCTACGCCGGCGCCCACCCCAGGGAGGGCATGCCGCTGGCCGTCACCGGCCTTACCGATGCCGAGTACCAGACCCTGCAGCGCTGGTTCGCCGCCGGTGCGCCGGTGGAGTACAACCCGATCCAGCCAAGTGCCAGCGAGGCCGCGCAGATCACCGAGTGGGAGGCGCTGCTCAACCGCCCCGGGTCCACCGAGGCGCTGGTGGGGCGCTGGCTGTACGAGCACCTGTTCCTGGCGCACATCTACTTTGTCGGCGGCGAGCAGGGCCACTTCTTCCAGTGGGTGCGCTCGCGCACGCCCAGCGGCCAGCCGATCGACCTGATCGCCACACGCCGCCCCAACGATCCGCCCGGCACCGACTTCTACTACCGCCTGATGCCCGTGCAGGGCGTGATCGTGCACAAGACCCACATCACCTACCCGATGGGGCCGAACAAGCTCAAGCGCGTGAAGCAGCTGTTCTACAGCGGCGACTGGCATGCCACGGCCTTGCCCGGCTACGGCCCGCGCCACCGCGCCAACCCGTTCGAGACCTTCGAGGCGATCCCGGCGATAGCGCGCTACCAGTTCATGCTCGATAACGCCGAGTACTTCGTGCGCACCTTCATTCGCGGCCCGGTATGCCGTGGGCAGATCGCCACCGACGTGATCCGCGACAACTTCTGGACCCTGTTCCAGGAGCCGGCACACGACCGCTACATCACCGATGCCGAGTACCGCGGCAAGGCCACGCCACTGCTGGCGATGCCCGGTCAGATCGACGACGTGGGCAGCATCCTGACCCTGTGGCACGCCTACCGCGACAAGCGCAACGAGTACGAAAAACTGCGCCGCGACGCCTATGCCGACCTGCCGCCACCGAGCTGGTCGAGCCTGTGGGCCGGCAACGACAACGCCTTGCTGACCATCTTCCGCCACTTCGACAGCGCCTCGGTGAGCAAGGGCCTGATCGGCGATGTGCCCAAGACCCTGTGGCTCTTCGACTACCCGCTGTTCGAGCGTACCTATTACCAGCTGGCGGTGAATTTCGACGTGTACGGCAACGTCTCGCACCAGGCGCAGACGCGCCTGTACTTCGACCTGATCCGCAACGGGGCCGAGGTCAACTTCCTGCGCCTGATGCCGGCCAAGCAGCGCAGCGACATCCTCGGCGACTGGTACCAGAACAGCGGCAAGGTCAAGATGTGGCTGGACTACGAGGCGATCGACAGCAAGACCCCGACCGCCCTCAAGCTCGACCCGCGCGACCCCAAGCGCGACTTCGGCCTCAAGCTGGTGGAGCGCACCGGCAGCCTGAACGCCGCGCCCGATCCGATCAACCGCTGCCAGGGCGCGTACTGCTCGCTGCCCGGCAGCGAGGAGTTCCGTGACGTGGAGCAGGCCCTGAGCCGGCTGGCCTCGCGCCCGGCGGCCGGGCTCAAGGTGATCGGCCAGTTGCCCGAGGCGACCATGCTGCGCATCGAAGGGCAGGGCGGCCAGCGCAAGGTCTACAGCCTGCTGCGCAACCGCGCCCACAGCAACGTGGCGTTCATGCTCGGCGAGGCCTACCGCTACCAGCCGGGGCTGGACACCCTGACCCTCTACCCGGGGGTGATGAGCAGCTACCCCAACTTCATGTTCAACATTCCGGCCAGCGACGTGCCCGAGTGGGTCGAGGACATGGAGGCGGCGCGGGACGATCCGGCCCGCTTCGAGCGCATCGTCATGCGCTGGGGCGTGCGCCGCAGCCACCCGCAGTTCTGGCAGTACTTTCATGACCTGAGCCGCTACATCCAGCAGACCGATCCGGTGGAGGCCGGCGTGCTCGACATGAACCGCTACGAGAACCTCTGAGGCAACCGCCGGGCAGATCAGGCTGATCTTTCCCGGCCTTTCGTAGTCCCACCCGCAAGCGGTCCCGATTTGTGCGGGGCCAGGGTGGGGTAACGAGAGACGGGAATCGACATGCTGTTTTCGCTTCAGGCATTGAGGGCGCTCGCCGCCTGGGTGGTGGTCTGTCACCACTTCATGCAGATCTTCTTCGACTTCAAGGCCAGCGGCCCGGTAGGGCAGTTTCTGGCTGATCGCGGTGCGGTCGGGGTGGACATCTTCTTCGTCATCAGCGGGCTGGTGATCTACCTCTCGACCCGCGACAAACCCATGGCGCCCCGGCGCTTTCTGCTCAACCGGGTGCTGCGCATCGTGCCGGCCTACTGGTTCTATACCGGCCTGATGGCGCTGCTGCTGGTGGTGGCCAGCCAGTGGATGCCGCACCAGACCCTGGAGCTGTCGCACCTGCTGCTGTCGCTGCTGTTCATTCCGGCGGAAAACCCCGGCGGCTACGGCCTGTACCCCACGCTCAACGTGGGCTGGACGCTGAACTACGAGATGTTCTTCTACCTGCTGTTCTCGCTGGTGTTCCTGGTGCGCCAGCGCCATCACCTGTGGCTGGTGGCGCTGGCGCTGTTCGCGGTCAGCGAGGTGCTCACCGGCCTGGGCGTGCTGGGGCGGTTCTACAGCAACAACATCATCTACGAGTTCCTGCTGGGCGTAGCCATCGGCGTGCTCTACCGGCGCGGCTGGATTGCCCAGGGGCTGTGGCTGCCGTTGCTGACCCTGGCGGCCGCATCGGTGGCGATCTACCGCCTGGATGCCTCGTCACGCCTGCTGCACTGGGGCCTGCCTAGCGCGCTGATCGTGCTGGCGTGCATCTCGCTGGAGCCGTATTTCAAGGGCAACCGGGTGCTCAAGGCACTGGGCGACTGCTCCTATTCGGTGTACCTGATCCATGTGCTGGTGCTGTACGGCGGCTGGTTTGCCAGCGAGCGTCTGGGGCTCAACCCCTACCTGGTGTTCGCGCTGTGCGTGCCGCTGATCGGCGGGGCGTCGTGGGCCAGTTACCGCTGGCTGGAAAAGGGCCTGTACCGGCGCATGAGTGGCTGGTTCGAGGCGCGTCTGGGCCCGGCGGTGCCGGTGGCACTTTCCCGACAGAATTACTAGGACTTTGTTCGCCGGCCGTGTTGGCGTAAACTGCGCACAAGTCTGTGAGGAACTTACATGAGCGCCATAACGATTACCGACGCCGCGCACGATTACCTGGCCGATCTGCTGGAAAAGCAGAATACCCCAGGCATTGGCATTCGCATTTTCATTACCCAGCCGGGTACGAACTACGCCGAAACCTGCATTGCCTACTGCAAGCCAGGTGAAGAAAAGCCGGAAGACGAAGCGGTGGGGCTCAAGTCCTTCACCGCCTACCTGGATGCGGTCAGCATCCCGTTTCTGGAAGATGCGGTGGTGGACTACGCCACCGACCGCATGGGCGGCCAGCTGACCATCAAGGCGCCGAACGCCAAGGTGCCGATGGTCAATGCCGACAGCCCGATCAACGAGCGCATCAACTACTACCTGCAAACCGAGATCAACCCGGGGCTGGCCAGCCATGGCGGTCAGGTCAACCTGATCGAAGTGGTCGAGGACGGCATTGCGGTGCTGCAGTTCGGCGGTGGTTGCCAGGGTTGCGGCCAGGCCGACGTGACCTTGCGCGAAGGCATCGAGCGCACCTTGCTCGAACGCATTCCGGAGCTCAAGGGCGTGCGTGACGTGACCGACCATTCGCAGAAAGAAAACGCCTACTACTAAGCAGTTGTAGCGTTCTGGCGGGCCCCTTCGCCGGCAAGGCCGGCTCCTACAGGTTTACCGTGACCTGTGTAGGAGCCGGCCTTGCCGGCGAAGGGGCCCGCCGCATTTCAAGGGCAAAGAAGGCAGATGTGCCGGCGAAGAGGCCCGCAAGGCCACAAAAAAAGCCCCGCCAATGGCGGGGCAAAGTGGTCGGTGCTAACCAACCAAAGGAGCTCTGAATCAGTTCGCCGCAGCCACGCTGTCGGTCTGCCAGCCACCACCGAGTGCCTTGTAGATCGCAACGATCCCGCGATACAGGTCCACCTCGCCCAACGCCTGCGCGTCCTCGGCAGTAAGCCGTTCACGCTCGGCATCCAGCAGCACCAGGTAATCCACCGTACCCTCGCGGTAACGAATCGACGCCAGGTCCGCCGCCTTGCGGCTCGCCTCGCTCTGGCGCAGCAGCGCCATCAGCCGTTGCTGACGCTTGGCGTAATCGCTGAACGCATTCTCCGACTCTTCCAACGCCAGCAGCACCTGCTGCTCATAGGTCGCCAACGCACCCTCGGCCTCGGCATTCGCGCCGCGCAGACGCGCCCGCACACTGCCCAGGTCGAACGCCGCCCAGGTGATGCTCGGGCCCAGTGCCCACGCCTGCGCCGCACTCGACCCCAACTGCGAACCACGCCCTGCGGTAAAGCCCAGGAAGCCGCTCAGGCTCACCCGCGGGAACAGGTCGGCCGTGGCCACCCCCACATTCGCCGTGGCCGCCGCCAGCTGGCGCTCGGCACTGCGCACATCCGGGCGACGCTTGAGCAGTTCGCCCGGGTCGCCAATCGGCAGGGCCTTGGCAATCGCCGGCAACTGCGCCGGCGACAGGTCGACACTCAACGCATCCGGCCGCTGCCCCAGCAAGGTGGCGATGCGGTTGCGCGCACGCACCTGCTCGGCCTGCAGCTGCGGCACGCTGGCCTCTACCGCCGCCAGGCGCGCATCGGCGCGCACCACGTCCAGTTCGTTGCCAACCCCTGCATCACGCAGGGTTTCGGTAATGCCGCGCGAATCCTGCTGGGTCTTGAGGTTGGCCAGGGCTATCTTCTCGCGCAACTGCGCACCACGCAGTTGTCCATAAGCATCAACCAGCTCGGCAATCAGGCTCACCTGCAATTGTTGCAGGTCGGCCTGGGCCGCGGCCTCCTGCGCCTCGCTGGCTTCCAGCTGGCGCTGAATGCGGCCGAACAGGTCAAGCTCCCAGGCCATGTCCAGGCCCAGGTCGTAGCGCTCGCTGTTGACCCGGCGGTCGGTCTGGCCAGGTATCTGACCCTTGCCCAGGTCGCTGCTGGCGCGGCTGGTGACGGTGGGCAGTGCATCGTTGCTCACATCGTCACGAATCGCCCGCGCCGCCTTCAGGCGCGCAAACGCCACGCGCAGCTCGCGGTTGTCGGCCAGCGACTGGCTCACCAGCTGGTTGAGGACCGGGTCGTCGAACTGACGCCACCAGATCGCATCGAAGCGGGTGCGGTCGAAGGCCGCCTTGGCCTCCTGCGCATCGGCCGCCGCCAGGTGCGCGGCGTCGGTGTGCGGGGCCTGGTAGTCCGGGCCGACCGCACAGGCGGCCAGGGCCAGCACCAGCAGGCTCGGTGCCCACAGTTTCAAGTGGTTCATGCCTGGTTCTCCAGCTGCAGCTGGCGGGCCGCCTTGCGGGCCTCGCTGCGCTCTACATAACGACGGATCAACACAAAGAACACCGGGGTCAGCAACAGGCCGAAAATCGTCACCCCGATCATCCCGGAGAACACCGCCACACCCATGGCATGGCGCATTTCGGCGCCGGCCCCGGAGGAGAACACCAGCGGTACCACACCCATGATGAAGGCGAACGAGGTCATCAGGATCGGGCGCAGCCGCAGCCGGCAGGCTTCCAGCACCGCAGCCAGCGGGTCGAGCCCTTCGGCCTGCTTGTCCTTGGCGAACTCGACGATAAGAATCGCGTTCTTGCACGCCAGCCCCACCAGTACGATCAGGCCGATCTGGGTGAAGATGTTGTTGTCGCCACCGGACAGGATCACCCCGGTAATGGCCGACAGCAGGGTCATCGGCACGATCAGGATCACCGCCAGCGGCAGGCTCCAGCTCTCGTACTGGGCAGCCAGTACCAGGAACGCCAGCAGCACGCACAGCGGGAACACGAACAGCGCGGTGTTGCCGGCCAGGATCTGCTGATAGGTCAGCTCGGTCCATTCGAAGGTCATGCCGTTGGGCAGCTCTTCCTTGAGCAGTTTTGCCATGGCCTGTTCGGCCTGGCCGGAGCTGTAGCCGGGTGCTGCGCCACCGTTGATCTCGGCGGTGATGAAGCCGTTGTAGTGCATCACGCGGTCCGGCCCGGAGGTGTCGCTGACCTTGATGAAGGTCGCCAGCGGGATCATCTCGCCCTGGTTGTTGCGCACCTTGAGCTGGCCGATCTGCTCGGCATCCAGGCGGAACTGCTGCTCGGCCTGCACGTTGACCTGGTAGGTACGGCCAAAGCGGTTGAAGTCGTTGGCGTACAGCGAGCCCAGGTAGATCTGCAGGGTGTCGAAGATATCGTTGATCGCCACACCGTGGGTCTTGGCCTTCTCACGGTCGATGGCGGCATCCACCTGCGGCACATTCACCTGGTAGCTGGTGAACAGCCCGGCCAGCTCCGGCACGTTGTGGCTCTTGGCGATGATGTTCTGGGTTTCCTTGTACAGCGCCTCGTAGCCCAGGTTGCCACGGTCTTCGATCTGCAGGCGGAAACCGCCGATGGTACCCAGCCCCTGAACCGGCGGTGGCGGGAAGATCGCGATGTAGGCTTCCTGGATGTCGGCGTACTGCGCGTTCAACGTGGCGGCAATCGCCGCGGCCGACTGGCTGGGGTCCTTGCGCTGGTCGAACGACTTGAGTGCGACGAACACGATGCCGCTGTTGGGGCTGTTGGTGAACCCGTTGATCGACAGGCCCGGGAAGGCGATGGAGTCGGCCACACCCGGTTGCTTGAGGGCGAACTCGCTCATCTTCTTGATGACCGATTCGGTGCGGTCAAGGCTGGCCGCATCCGGCAGTTGCGCGAAGGCCACCAGGTACTGCTTGTCCTGAGCGGGCACGAAACCGGTCGGGGTGGCGGCAAAGCCCATCCAGGTCAGCACCATCAGCCCGGCGTACACGAACAGGGCGATGCCGCTGCTGCGGATCACGCGGCCCACGGTGCCCACGTAGCCATGGCTGGCACGCTCGAAGAAGCGGTTGAACGGCTTGAACAGCCAGCCGCCGAGCAGGCGGTCGAGCAGTTTCGAGAAGCGGTCCTTGGGGGCGTGATGGCCCTTGAGCAACACCGCAGCCAGCGCCGGCGACAGGGTCAGCGAGTTGAACGCCGAGATCACCGTGGAAATCGCGATGGTCAAGGCGAACTGCTTGTAGAACTGCCCGGTCAGGCCGGAGATGAACGCCGCCGGGATGAACACCGCACACAGCACCAGCGCGGTGGCGATGATCGGCCCGGTCACTTCGCTCATGGCGCGCTTGGTCGCCTCCAGCGGGTTGAGCCCCAGCTCGATGTTGCGCTCCACGTTCTCCACCACCACGATGGCGTCGTCCACCACGATACCGATGGCCAGCACCAGCCCGAACAGCGACAGCGCGTTGAGCGAGAAGCCGAACAGGTGCATCACCGCAAAGGTGCCGATCAGCGAGACCGGTACCGCCACCAGCGGGATGATCGAGGCGCGCCAGGTCTGCAGGAACAGGATCACCACCAGCACCACCAGGATCAGCGCCTCGAACAGGGTGTGCACCACCGCTTCGATCGAGCCGCGCACGAACACGGTGGGGTCATAGACGATGCTGTAGTCCATGCCCTCGGGGAAGTCCTTCTTCAGCTCGGCCATCTTGGCGCGTACTTCGTCGGAGATCTCGATGGCGTTGGAGCCAGGGCGCTGGAAGATCGGGATCGCCACCGCCGGCTGATTGTTGAGCAGCGAACGCAGGGCGTACTGGCTGGAGCCCAGCTCCACCCGGGCGATGTCCTTGAGGCGGGTGATTTCACCGTCGGCGCCGGAGCGGATGATGATGTTCTCGAATTCCTCTTCGCTCACCAGGCGGCCCTGGGTGTTGACCGACAGCTGGAAGCTGGTGGCCCCGGGGGCGGGCGGCGAACCGAGCTGGCCGGCGGCCACCTGGCGGTTCTGCTCGCGAATGGCAGCCACCACGTCGCTGGCAGTCAGGTTGCGCGAGGCGGTCTTGTTCGGGTCCAGCCATACGCGCAGCGAGTAGTCGCCCATGCCGAACAGCTGCACGTCACCCACGCCACCCAGGCGAGCCAGCTCGTCCTTGATGTTGAGGATCGCGTAGTTGGACAGGTAGAGCATGTCGTAGCGGTTGTCCGGCGAGGTCAGGTGCACCACCATGGTCAGGTCGGGCGAGGCCTTGTCGACGGTGATACCGATACGCGTGACTTCCTCGGGCAGCTTGGGCTGGGTGCGGGTCACACGGTTCTGCACCTGCACCTGCGCGTTGTCCAGGTCGGTGCCCAGGGCGAAGGTGATGGTCAGGGTGATCTTGCCGTCGGCGGTGGACTGCGAGGACATGTACAGCATGTTCTCGACACCGGTGATGGCCTGCTCGAGCGGCGCGGCCACGGTTTCGCCGATCACCTTGGGGTTGGCACCGGGGAAGTTGGCGCGCACCACCACGGTGGGCGGTACCACCTCGGGGTATTCGCTGATCGGCAGCTGGAACAGCGAGATGCTGCCGGCGATCAGGATCAGCAGCGACAGCACGGCGGCGAAGATCGGCCGGGTAATGAAGAACTGGGAAAAATTCATCGGTCTGGTCCCTTAACCGCGTGGTGCCGCGGCACTGGCGAGCTTGACCGTGACCGGCTTGCTCGGGGTGCTGGCTTCCAGGGCCTGGCGTTGCTGGGCGAGGGCGGCGAGGGTGGTGTCGCTGGCCATCGGGGTTTCTTCAGGGCTGACCGGCGAGCCAGGGCGTACACGCTGCAGGCCCTTGACCACGATGCGGTCTTCCTTGCTCAGGCCGCTGCGCACGATACGCAGGCCTTCGAGTTTGGGGCCCAGCTCCACGGCGCGGTAATCGGCTTTGTTGTCCTTGTCCATCACCAGCACGAACTTCTTGCCCAGGTCGGTGCCCACGGCCTCGTCGTTGATCAGCACGGCCGAATAGGTGGCGCTGCCGACCAGTTTCAGGCGCGCGTACAGCCCGGGGGTGAACTGGCCGTCGCTGTTGTCGAACACCGCGCGACCGCGAATGGTGCCGGTCTTGGGGTTGACCTGGTTGTCGACGAAGTTCATCTGGCCCAGGTGCGGGTTGCCGGTTTCGTTGGACAGGCCCAGGTACACCGGGGTGCTCTGGCCGCGCTGGCCGTCGCGGGCCAGCTGGGTGTACTTGAGGTACACGCGCTCGTCGGCGTCGAAGTAGGCGTAGACCTTGTCGGTGGACACCACGCTGGTGAGCGCGGTGACATCGGCGGTGACGATGTTGCCGGCGGTGAACTCGGCGCGGCTGACACGGCCGCTGATGGGCGCGGTCACGCGGGTGAAGCTCAGGTTCAGCCTGGCCAGGTCCAGCTGCGCCTGGATCGCGGCCACCCCGGCGCGGGCTTCGGCGGCGGCACTGGTGCGCGACTCGGCGAGTTCGGCGGAAATCGCGTTGCTGCTGCGCAGGCGCTCGCCGCGCTGGGCTTCGGTCTGGCTGCGGGTGGCGGTGGCGCGGGCTTGTTGCAGTTGGGCTTCAAGTTGGCGTACCTGAGCCTGGAACGGGCGCGGATCGATCTGGAACAGCAGGTCGCCTTTCTTGACCTGGGCACCTTCGGTGAAGGCTACCTGGTCGATCTGGCCGGAAACGCGCGGGCGTACTTCGACGGTTTCGGGGGCTTCGAGGCGGCCGGTGAACTCGTCCCATTCGTTGATGGGCTGCTCCAGCACCTTGGCCACCGTGACTTTCGGCGCACCGGGCGCTTGCGGGGCCTCCGGGGTACGACCACAGGCACTCATCACCACCAGTGCCAGGGCAGCAAGGGGATAGCGCAAGGGTTTGAGTGAGTGTTCCATGGATAGATCCGCCAATGTATTGAGAGTGGGCGGATTCTGCGATTTGTAACTATTAACAACGAATCGAATGGGGCGAAGGTAACTATCATTCGGAATGATATGAACGCCATTCGCCGGCAAGGCCGGCTCCTACATGCAGATGCACAAACCCGTAGGAGCCGGCCTTGCCGGCGAATGAGCGCGTAACCGATACCCGATCAGGCCTGAGCCTTCTCCTCCTGCCCCTGACGCAACCGCGTGCTGATCAGCGCCGCCAGCACCAGCAGGCCGGCGATCACCCACAGCCCGTTGCGCGTGCTGCCGGTGGTCTGCTCGATCAACCCCATCACCGACGGCCCGACGAACCCGCCGAACAGCCCGCACATGGTCACGAACGCCAGCCCCGCCGCCAGTGCACTGCCGCTCAGGCGGCTGGACGGGAACACGAAGATGATCGATTGCACCACGAACAGCATCAGCGCCGTCAGCGAAAAGCCCACCAGCCCGATGAACGAGTTGGAGAACGAGGCAATCACCAGCCCCGCCGCCATGGTCAGCAAGCCGAAGAACATGATCATCCGGCAGCGGGTGGGGGTGGTGGCCAGGCGCGGGAAGGTCGCGGCGCCAATGGCGGCGGCAATCCACGGTACCGAGGTCAGCAGGCCGATCTGGAACGGCGACAGGTTGCCATAGGTGCCGATGATGCCCGGCAGAAAGAAGATCACCGTGTAGATGGTGATCTGGTGCACGAAGTACACCGCGATCGCCAGCCAGATCTGCTTGTCGCGAAACATCTGGCTCAGGCGGGTCTGTGGCGGCGCGGCGGCTTTTTCGGCGTTCAGGCGCTGCTCGATATCGCGCTTGTCGGCCTCCGACAGCCATTTGGCCGAGGCCGGCCCGTCAGGCAGTTTCTTCCACACCACATACGCCAGCGCCACTGCCGGCAGGCCTTCGATCACGAACAGCCACTGCCAGCCATGCCAGCCCAGCAAACCGTCCATCTGCAGCAACGCACCGCCCAGCGGCCCGCTGAGGATGTTGGCCAGGCACACGCCCAGCAAAAAGTAACCGGTGGCGCGTGCCCGCTGTTCGCGGTCGAACCAGTAGGTCAGGTACAGCATCACCCCCGGGAACAGCCCGGCCTCGGCCACGCCCAGCAGCAGGCGCATGATGTAGAACGAGGTCTCGCCCTGCACGAACGCCATGCCTGCCGACAGCAGGCCCCAGGTGATCATGATGCGGGTGATCCAGAAACGTGCGCCCACCCGGTGCATGATCAGGTTGCTTGGCACCTCGGCCAGCGCGTAGGTCAGAAAGAACAGCCCGGCACCCAGGCCGTAGGCAGCGGCCGACAGCCCAAGGTCGATGCCCATGCTGGCCTTGGCCAGGGCAATGTTGGTGCGGTCCAGAAAGCTCATCACGTAGACGATGACCAGCAGCGGCAGCAGTTTGCGCAGCAGCAGGCTGTTCAGGCGTTGTTCGGCAGGCACGGCGGGCGCGGCCGCCGCTGTCGCGGTATTGAGGATTGTCATTATTGTTAACCCCGGTATTGATGGTGCGGCCCGCCGACGCGCAGGGCGCGGCGGCGGGCTTGGGTGTCGATCAGGTGCGGGCGATGTCCAGCCACACCGGGCCGTTCGGGTACTGGTAGCGCTCCAGGGTGTCGGCGTGCATCTCGATGCTGTAGCCGGGGCGCAGTGGTGGCATGTAGCGGCCGCGGCGGATCACCACCGGGTCGATGAAGTGCTCGTGCAGGTGGTCGACGTATTCCAGCACGCGGTTGTGCAGCGAGGCCGAAACGCCGATGTAGTCGAACAGCGCGATATTCTGCACGTATTCGCACAAACCCACACCCCCGCCATGCGGGCACACCGGCACGTCGTACTTGGCCGCCATCAGCAGCACGATCAGCACCTCGTTCAGCCCGCCCAGGCGCGCCGCGTCGAGCTGGCAGAAGTCCAGCGCACCGGCCTGGAACATCTGCTTGAACATCACCCGGTTGTGGCAGTGCTCGCCGGTGGCCACGCCGATCGGCGCGATGCGCTGGCGAATGGTGGCATGGCCGAGGATGTCGTCGGGGCTGGTCGGCTCCTCGATCCACAGCGGTGCGAAGGCGGCCAGGCGGCGCATGTTCTCGATCGATTCGTCCACGCCCCACACCTGGTTGGCGTCCATCATCAGGGTGCGTTCCCAGCCCAGCTCGTCACGCAGGATGCCGGCGCGGCGAATGTCGTCTTCCAGGTTGGCGCCGATTTTCTGCTTCACGTGGGTCCAGCCATCGGCCACGGCCTCGCGGGTCAGCTGGCGCATCTTCTCTTCGCTGTAGCCCAGCCAGCCCGGTGCGGTGGTGTAGCCCGGGTAGCCTTCGCGCAGCATCTGCGCCTCGCGCTCGGCCTTGCCCGGCGCATTGCGGCGCAGCAGGGCGATGGCTTCCTCGGGGGTGATCACGTCGGTGACGTAGCTGAAGTCCAGGCAGCGCACCAGCTGCTCGGGGCTCATGTCGGCCAGCAGCTTCCACACCGGTTTTTCTTCGTGCTTGGCCCACAGGTCCCACACGGCATTGATGATGGCGGCGGTGGCGAGGTGGATCACGCCTTTTTCCGGGCCCAGCCAGCGCAGCTGGCTGTCGCCCACGGTGAAGTTGTGCCAGAAGGCGCCCATGTCGGCGGTGATCTCTTCCAGGGTCAGGCCCACCACCATCGGTGCCAGCGACTGGATCGCGGCCACGCAGATCTCGTTGCCGCGGCCGATGGTGAAGGTCAGGCCGTGGCCTTCCAGGGGGCTGTCGGTGTGCAGCACCACGTAGGACGCCGAATAGTCCGGTGCGCTGTTCATCGCGTCGGAGCCGTCGAGCGACAGCGAGGTAGGGAAACGGATATCGCGAACGCTCAGGTGGGTAATTCGAATGCTCATGGCGGGCTCTTGTTCTCGGTGACCACTTGGAGTCCCGACTGTAGGTTGCCGAGCGATACGTGCATAATCGCGGTTTCCTAACCAGGGATACCGAATTCGATATGTCTGCGAGCCCTGAAGCCGATCCGCTGCTGCCACGCAGCCTCGGCGCGCTGAAAATTTCCAGCCGCCAGATCACCTTGCTCAACGCCCTGGGCGAGTTCGGCAACCTGCGCCGCGCCGCAGCGGCCATGCACACCACCCAACCGGCGGCGAGCCTGCTGTTGCAGCAGTTGGAGGAGCGCCTGGGCGTACGCCTGTTCGAGCGCCTGCCCCGGGGCATGCAGCCCACCCTGTATGGCGAGGTGATGATCCGCTATGCCCAGGGCGCGCTGCACGAGTTCGAGCACGCCCAGGCGCAGATCGCCGAACTGGCCCGCGGTGCCATGGGCCTGGTGCGGGTGGGCACGGTGATGGGCCCGGTGCCGCGCCTGCTGACCGGCGCGGTGCTGGCCTACAAGCGCGACCACCCCAAGGTGCGCATCAGCATCGAGGTGGGCACCAGCGACACCTTGCTGCCGGCGCTGCTGCGCGGCGACTTCGACGTGGTGCTCGGGCGCCTGCCCGACCAGGGTGACAGCCAGGACCTGGACATCGAGCTGTTCGACATCGGCGAGCAGATGCGCGTGATCGCCAGGGCAGGGCACCCGCTGGCCGGCGCCGCGGCGCTGCAACTGGCCGACCTGGTCAGCCTCACCTGGATCCTGCACCCGCTCGGCAGCCCCATGCGCCGTCGCGTGGAAAGCGCGCTGCAGGCCGGCGGCATGGTGCAGTCGCTGGACATCGTCGAGACCGCCTCGATCCTGGCCACCACCGCCATGCTCGAAGCCTCCGATATGATCGCGGTGGTGCCCAACGACGTGGCCGAGCATTATGCGCGCTATGGCATGGTCGCCATCCTGCCGGTGGAGCTGCCCATCAGCATGGTCAACCTGGGCCTGCTGACCCTGCGTTCGCGCCCACGCTCGGTGGCGCTGAACACCCTGCTGCATTACCTGCGGGCGCAATGACATGACCTGCGCCGCCACCTTCAGGAGGCACTGAGCCGATGCCCTCGGACATTACCCATTCCAGCTTCTGCAACTGGGTGCGCTTCAAACACCTGGTGCTGATCGACACCCTGGCGCGCACGCGCAACATGCATGCCACCGCCTCGCGCATGAACCTCAGCCAGCCGGCCCTGAGCAAGATGCTGCGCGACCTCGAGGAGCAGTTCGGCTTTGCCCTGTTCGAACGCCTGCCGCGCAGCATGCCGCCCACCGAGCTGGGCGAGTACGTGGTGCGCTATGCGCAGAACGCGCTGGCCGACTCGCACACCTTCGTCGACCAGGTCAATCGCCTGCGCAAGGGCGGCCACGGCTTCATCAAGGTGGGCGGCATCTTCGCCGCCACCTCGGTGGTGCTGCCCCAGGCCATTGCCGCGATCAAGGCGCGCAGCCCGCTGCTGTCGATAGAAGTGGTGGAGCAGTCCAGCGACTACCTGCTGGCGATGCTCGAACAGAACAAGCTCGACCTGATGATCGGGCGCTTCACCGAACCGCGTTTCGCCCAGTTGTTCGACTTCCAGGCACTGGAGCCGGAGCCCTTCTGCCTGGTGGTCAACAGCAGCCACCCGCTCAACCAGCTCGAGGTCACGCCGCTGGAGGCCCTGGGCGACTGGCCGTGGGTGCTGTACCCGGTCGGCACGCCGATCCGCGACCGCCTGGAGCGGGCGTTTCGCGCTGCCAACATCGCCACCCCCGCCGACAGCGTGGATACCATCTCGATGCCGATGTTCCTGCAACTGCTGCAGTCGGGGCCGATGATCGCCATGCTGCCGCGCTCGATGGTGGCGGCGCAGCTGGCCAGCGGTCAGTTTCGCGAGCTGCAGACCCCGCTGCACCTGGCACCGCTGGAGTACGGCATCATCACCCGCAAGGACCAGCCGCTGACCGGCTCGGCGCAGGTGTTCGCCGATATCCTGCTGGACTTCGCCCGCCAGCGCCGTCAAGCCGAGGGTCATAAAACGATCTATAAATGAAACGAGAATTCGCACTTCGATAACCCAGGGTTATCGCTTGATCGGATCATCTCATTGGGAATACGCCGGCCGGCTCCTTACAGTTGGTGCAGATTCGCCCGCACAAGACGGGCGTGATGCCATAACAAGAAGCTTGCCGTAGCGCCCTGAGAGGTCCCATGCACCTGATTGCCAGAACCCGCAGCAGCGAAGACCCTGCGGTCATCCGCCTCAACCCGCTGGACAACGTGCTGATCGCCCGCCAGGTGCTGCCCGAGGGCCTGCACCTGGACGCCGAGGCGGTCACCGTGCGCCAGTCGATCCCTTCGGGGCACAAGGTGGCCAGCCAGCGCGTGGAGCAGGGCGAGGCGCTGCGCCGCTATGGCCAGATCATCGGTTTTGCCTCGCAGCCCATCGAGGCCGGCGAACACGTGCATGTGCACAACGTGGAGATGGGCGACTTCGCCCGTGACTACGCCTTTGGCGAAGACGCCCACAGCGTGCCGGCCAGGGAAGCCTTCTTCGAAGGCATCGTGCGTGCCGACGGGCGGGTGGCCACCCGCAACTACGTGGGCATCCTGACCTCGGTGAACTGCTCGGCGACCGTTGCCCGTGCCGTGGCCGACCATTTTCGCCGCGATATCCACCCCGAGGCGCTGGTCGACTACCCCAACGTCGATGGCGTGGTGGCCCTGACCCACGGTGCCGGTTGCGCGGTCGACCCCAGCGGCGAAGCCCTGGGCCTGCTGCGCCGCACCCTGGGCGGCTATGCCGTGCACCCCAACTTCGCCGCCGTGCTGATCATCGGCCTGGGCTGCGAGACCAACCAGATCGAAAGCCTGATGCAGACCCAGGGGCTGACCGCCGGCGCCCAGTTGCGCGCGTTCACCATCCAGGGCATTGGCGGCACCTCCAAGACCATCGCCGCCGGTATCGAGCAGGTCAAGGCGCTGCTGGCCGACGCCAACCAGGTGCGCCGCGAGCCGGTCAGCGCCCGGCACCTGATCGTGGGCCTGCAATGCGGCGGTTCCGACGGCTATTCGGGCATCACCGCCAACCCCGCGCTGGGCAATGCGGTAGACCGCCTGGTGGCTGCGGGCGGCACCGCGATCCTGTCCGAAACCCCGGAAATCTACGGCGCCGAGCACCTGCTGACGCGCCGTGCGGTCAGTCGCGAAGTGGGCGAGAAGCTGATCGCGCGCATCCACTGGTGGGAAGACTACTGCCAGCGCATGAACGCCGAGCTCAACAACAACCCCTCGGCCGGCAACAAGGCCGGCGGCCTCACCACCATTCTCGAAAAATCCCTGGGCGCCGTGGCCAAGGCCGGCTCCAGCAACCTGGTGGACGTGTACCAGTACGCCGAGGCCGTGCGCGCCAAGGGGCTGGTGTTCATGGACACCCCCGGCTACGACCCGGTGTCGGCCACCGGCCAGGTCGCCGGCGGCGCCAACCTGATCGCCTTCACCACCGGTCGCGGTTCGGCCTACGGCTGCGCCCCGGCGCCGTCGATCAAGCTGGCCACCAACAACCGGGTGTTCGAGCACCAGGAAGAAGACATGGACGTGAACTGCGGCGGCATTGCCGACGGTTCCACCAGCATTGAAGAACGCGGCGCCTACATCTTCGAACAGATGCTGCGCATCGCATCGGGCCAGCGCAGCAAGAGCGAGCAACACGGCTACGGGCAGAACGAGTTCGTGCCGTGGCAGATCGGCGCCGTGACCTGATTGACCTTTCCGCACCCTTACAGAGGCGAAATGCACATGAGCTTTTCCGGACACAACTTCATCGCAGGCCAGCGCAGCGCCCTGGGCGACACCCTGGTCTACAGCGTCGACGCCCACACCGGCGAACGCCTGCCGGGCGGTTTCCACCAGGCCACCCTGGGCGAAGTCGACAGCGCCGTTGCCGGTGCCAGCGCGGCCTTCCCGGTGTTTCGCAGCCTGCCGGCCGTGCGCCGGGCCGAATTTCTCGACGCCATTGCCGATGAACTCGACGCCCTGGGCGAGGACTTCGTGGCGCTGACCTGCCGCGAAACCGCGCTGCCAAGCGCACGCATCCAGGGGGAGCGCGGTCGCACCAGCGGCCAGATGCGCCTGTTCGCCAAGGTGCTGCGCCGTGGCGACTTCTACGGTGCGCGCATCGACCAGGCGCTGCCCGAGCGCACGCCGCTGCCACGTCCGGACCTGCGCCAGTACCGCATCGGCGTGGGCCCGGTGGCGGTGTTCGGCGCCAGCAACTTCCCGCTGGCATTCTCCACCGCTGGCGGCGACACCGCCGCAGCGCTGGCAGCCGGTTGCCCGGTGGTGTTCAAGGCCCACAGTGGCCACATGGCCACTGCCGAGCGCGTGGCTGAGGCGCTGCTGCGTGCGGCCGACAAAACCGGCATGCCGGCCGGCGTGTTCAACATGATCTTCGGTGGCGGGGTGGGCGAGGCGCTGGTCAAGCACCCCGGCATCCAGGCCGTGGGCTTCACCGGTTCGCTCAAGGGCGGCCGTGCCCTGTGCGACATGGCGGCGGCGCGGCCGCAGCCGATCCCGGTATTTGCCGAGATGTCGAGCATCAACCCGGTACTGGCGCTGCCGCAGGCACTGGCCAGCCGTGGTGCGCAGATGGCCAGGGAACTGGCCGCCTCGGTGGTGCAGGGCTGTGGCCAGTTCTGTACCAACCCGGGCCTGGTGCTGGGCATCCGCTCGCCGGCCTTCACCACCTTCATCGAGCAACTGGGCGGCCACCTGGCCGAACAGGCGCCGCAGACCATGCTCAACGCCGGCACCCTGGCCAGCTATGGCAAGGGCCTGCAGGCACTGCTGGCGCACCCCGGCATCCAGCACCTGAGCGGCCAGGCACAAGCCGGCAACCAGGCCCAGCCGCAGCTGTTCGGCGCCGATGTCAGCCTGCTGCTGGAACACGACGAACTGCTGCAGGAAGAGGTGTTCGGCCCCTGCACCATCGTGATCCAGGTGGCCGACGCCGCCGAGCTGCTGCGCGCCGTCAGCGCCCTGCGTGGCCAGCTCACCGCCACGCTACTGGCCGACGGTGACGACCTGCCGGCCTTCGCCCAGCTGTTCGGCGTGCTCGAAGACAAGGTCGGCCGCGTGCTGGTCAACGGCTACCCCACCGGTGTGGAGGTGTGTGACGCGATGGTGCACGGCGGCCCGTACCCGGCCACCTCCGATGCCCGCGGCACCTCGGTCGGCACCCTGGCCATCGACCGCTTCCTGCGCCCGGTGTGCTACCAGAACGTGCCCGACGCGCTGCTGCCGGACGCCCTCAAGGACGCCAACCCGCTGGGTATCCAGCGCCTGGTCGATGGCCAGTACAGCCGCCAGGGCCTGGGCGATGTCTGAGGCCCGGCGCTACGACACGGCCACGTTGACCCGGTTCGTCGAACAGTTGTTCGAGGGTGCCGGGGCCGACGCCGAGGTGGCCCGGGTGGTGACCCGCGTGCTGCTCGAGGGCGAGCTGCTGGGGCACCGCACCCACGGTCTGAACCTGGTCAGCCGCTATGTCGGTGGCGTACAGCGCGGTGAGGTCAAGGCACGTGCCGCCGACCTCGAACACCTGCAGGGCAGCGGCATCGCCACGCTGTTCGACGGCCACTACGTGCTGGGCCCGTACTGCGTAGAGCGTGCCCTGGCATGCGCCGCGCAGGGTGCCCAGGCGCAGGGTATCGGCATCTCGGTGGTGCGCCGTGCCTCGCACATCGGCTGCCTGGCGGCCTACCTCAAGCCCTACACCGACCGTGGCCTGGTGGCCCTGCTGTATTCCTCCGACCCGTCGGTGGGGCTGGTGTGCGCCCAGGGCGGCATCGACCCGATCTACACCCCCAACCCGATTGCCGCGGGTATTCCGACCCAGGGCGAGCCGATCCTGCTGGATGTGAGCATGTCCAGCGTCACCCTGGGCCTGGTGGGCCAGTGCCGCGATGCCGGCACCACCTTGCCCCACGCCGTGCTGATGAGTAACGACGGCACGCCGAGCAACGACCCGCGCGACTTCTTCACCACGCCCCAGGGCAGCCTGCTGCCATTGGGCGGGCAGGCCTTCGGGCACAAGGGCTTTGCCCTGGCCCTGCTGGTCGAGGCGCTGACCTCGGGCCTGGCCGGGCACGGGCGCAAGGACGCGCCGCAGCAGTGGGGCGCCTCGGCCACCGCAGTGGTAATCGACCCGCGCTTCTTCGGCGGGCTTGAGGCCTTTACCGCCGAGAGCAGCTTCCTTGGCCAGTTGGTGCTGGCCAGCCGTCCGCTCGACCCGCAGCGCCCGGTGCGCCTGCCGGGCCAGGCCGGGCTGAAACTGCGCGAGCAGGCGTTGCGCGAGGGCCTGGGCCTGTCGCCGGCGGTGCTCGATGCGCTGAACCAGACCGCTGCGCAGTTGCAACTGGCGCCGCTTTCGCAATGACCGACCACCACAACAAGAGTGCACACATGACCAACCAGAACCAGGCGCACGCGCCTCTCGCACTGAGCAACGATCTCGCCGTGTTCGCCACCGGCAGCTGGGTAGGGCGGGTGTGGCTGCCCGAGCAGGGCCCGGCCGTGGTGCTGGTCAGGGCCGGCGCGGTGCATGACATCAGTGCCCATGTGGCCACCGTCTCGGCCCTGCTCGAACAACCCGACCCGGCCGCCTACCTGCGCGCACTGCCGCTGGGCGAGGCGTTGATCGAGCTGCCCGCGCTGCTGGCCAACAGCGACCCGCAGCAGCGCGATGCGCGCCTGCCATGGTTGCTGGCCCCCATCGACCTGCAGGCGGTCAAGGCCGCCGGCGTGACCTTCGCCGCCAGCCTGCTGGAGCGTGTGGTCGAAGAGCAGGCCAAGGGCGACCCGGCCAAGGCCGACGCGATTCGCGACACCCTGGTCAGCCGCATCGGCGCCGACCTGTCGCGTATCGTGCCCGGCTCGGCCCAGGCCGAAGAACTGCGCGTGCTGCTGGTGGAGCAGGGCATGTGGTCGCAGTACCTGGAAGTGGGCATCGGCCCGGACGCCGAAGTGTTCACCAAGGCCCAGCCGTTGTCGGCGGTCGGCCATGGCGCCGATATCGGCCTGCACCCCAAGTCCAGCTGGAACAACCCCGAGCCCGAGGTGGTGCTGGCGGTGTCGAGCAACGGCACCATCCACGGCGCCATGCTGGGCAACGACGTGAACCTGCGCGACTTCGAGGGGCGCAGCGCGCTGCTGCTGTCCAAGGCCAAGGACAACAACGCCTCGACCTCCCTCGGCCCGCTGCTGCGCCTGTTCGACGAGACCTTCAGCCTGGAGGACGTGCGCGCCGCCGAAGTCGACCTGCGCGTCGAAGGCCGGGATGGCTTCGTGCTGCAGGGGCGCAGCTCGATGCGCCAGATCAGCCGCGACCCGGTCGACCTGGTACAGCAGACCCTCAACGAGAACCACCAGTACCCCGACGGCCTGGTGCTGTTTCTGGGTACCCTGTTCGCGCCCAAGCAGGACCGTGACCAGCCCGGCAGCGGTTTCACCCACAAGCTGGGCGATGTGGTCACCATCAGCAACCCGCTGCTGGGCAGCCTGTGCAACCGCGTGACCACCAGCGACCAGGCGCCACAATGGGCATTCGGCCTGCGTGCGCTGATCGAAAGCCTGAGCCGTCGTGGCTTGCTGGAGGTGGCAGTGACTGCACGCCAGCCCTGAGCGGGCGTGCGTATTCCAGGGATGACGTGTGGATGAAGGATCGCCTCGGCGTTTGACGCTGCAACAACAATAATAAAGGCCATCAGATGAACGCACTGAAGAAGTACCAACGCATCACCGTCGTGTTTCTGCTGTTGATCGGCATCGTCAACTACCTGGACCGCAGCGCGCTGTCGATTGCCAACACCTCGATCCAGCGCGACATGCTCATCAGCCCTTCGCAGATGGGCATCCTGCTGTCGGCCTTCTCCGTGGCCTATGCCTTTGCGCAGTTGCCACTGGGCCTGATCATCGACCGCCTGGGCAGCAAGATCGCCCTGGGCGCCTCGTTGCTGGCCTGGTCGGTGGCGCAGTCGCTGTGCGGGCTGGTCAACAGCTTTGGCGGCTTCATGGGCCTGCGGGTGCTGCTGGGGATCGGCGAGGCGCCGATGTTCCCCTCGGCGGCCAAGGCGCTGTCGGAATGGTTCGACGCCAACGAGCGGGGCACGCCGACCGGCATCGTGTGGTCGTCGACCTGCCTGGGGCCGTGCCTGGCGCCACCGTTGCTGACGCTGTTCATGGTCAACTTCGGCTGGCGCGGGATGTTCATCATCACCGGCGTGATCGGCATCGTGCTGGCGCTGTGCTGGTTGACGTTCTACAAGAGCAAGGCCAGGTACCTGGCCGAACTGGCGGCGCAGGGCCAGGCGCTGCCAAGCGAACAGCCGGCGCCGCGGGCTGACGCGGTGCAGGCGCCCAAGGCGTCGTACTTTGCCGGCTGGCTCGACCTGTTCAAGCACCGCAGCACCTGGGGCGCGGTGCTGGGCTTCATGGGCGTGATCTACATGCTGTGGCTGCACCTGACCTGGCTGCCGGGCTACTTCGAGCGCGAGCATGGGCTGAACCTGTACGACACCGCGTGGGTGGTATCGCTGGCCTATGGTTTCGGCGCGGTGGGCACCATCGTGGCGGGGCGGTTCTGCGACCTGCTGGTACGGCGTGACATGAGCGTGCTGGCCAGCCGCAAGTTCAGCGTGATCACCGGGCTGGTGCTGGCGGCGCTGTTCACCTTGCCGCTGTCGTACGTGAGCGGGTTGACCGGGTGCGTGATACTGCTGTGCCTGGCGCTGTTCAGCATCAACATGGCCAGTGCCACGGCGTGGATGATCGTCAACACCATCGTCGACAGCCCGCGGGTGGCCTCGTTTGGTTCGATCCAGAACTTTGGCGGCTACATTGCAGGGTCCGTGGCGCCGATCGTGACCGGGTTCAGCATCCAGTATTCGGGCTCGTTCAATACCGCGTTCATGATCAGTGCGGTGGTGGCGCTGTGCTCGGCGCTGGCGTACTTCCTGTTGCTCAAGGCGCCGATCGGCGGGGCGGATGAGCCGGCGGGGCAGATGGCCGGGGCTACCCAGTAGGGCAGGTGGCGAGCGCTTCGCGCTCGTTCGCTGGCGTGCCAGCGAAGAGGCCGGTGGTCTTCGCTCCTCTGCCATTCATCCACCCAATCGCACCCTGGCGCACGCGCGCCCTCAAACCCCCTGAATGGCCCGTGACACGGGCCCGCATTCAACCGGATCGAGGGTGAGCACCATGCCCCAGGGAAGCAAAGCCAAGTACACCGCCGAGCAGAAACGCAAGGCGCAGCACATCGAAGAAAGCTACGAGCAAAAAGGCACGCCCAAAGCCGAGGCCGAGGCGCGTGCCTGGGCCACGGTGAACAAGCAGTCTGGCGGGGGCGAGAAAAAGGGCGGCTCAGGTCGCAGCACCCCGGCCGGCGAAAAGCACGCCGCTGCCTCCGACTCGGCCAAACGCGCCGCCAGCACCCGCGCCGGCCACGCGCGCACCTCCACCACCTCGTTGGCCAGCCAGACCAAGCAAAGCCTGCTCAAGGAGGCGCGCAGCAAGGACATCAAGGGGCGCTCGAGCATGACCAAGGCGCAGCTGATCGAAGCGCTGCACGCCCACCACTGAACCCGCCCGACGCTGACCGGCGAGGCCGCCGGCCAGCGTCACGGGCTCAGGCCACCACGCCGTCGTCGACGATGGCCATCGGCAACTCGATGCTGCTGTCGCCAGGCGTGAGGATGACCTTGCGGCACTCCTGCTCCTTCTTGTCGAAGATCCTGTAGCCCTCGGCCGCCTGTTCCAGCGACAGGCGGTGGGTGATGATGGTTTCCGGCGTGAGCGCGCCGGTTTCGATGTAGCCCAGCAGTTCGGGCAGGTAGCGCTGCACGTGGGTCTGGCCCATGCGAAAGGTCAGGCCCTTGTCGAACGCATCGCCGAACAGGAAGCCGTGGATGAACCCCGAATACACCCCCGGCACACTGACCACACCGCCGCGCCGGGCTGCCGCGATGCACTGGCGCAAGGCCTTGCCGCTGCTGCCCTCGAGCTTGAGCGCGGCCAGCACGGTTTCGGTGGTGCTGCCCTTGGCCTCGAAGCCCACCGCATCGACCACACCATCCACCCCGCGCATGCCCGGGGTCTGGCGGATGATGGTATCGGCCGGGTCGTCGTCATCGTCGAAATTGATCGGTATCACGCCATACGCCTGCTGCGCATAGGCCAGCCGGTAGGGGTGGTGGTCGACCATGAAGATGCGTTCGGCGCCGAGCATCCGCGCCACCGCCGCGCACAGCAGCCCGACCGGCCCCGCGCCGTAGATGGCGAGGCTCGAACCCTGGCCGATCTCGGTGTTTTTCACCGCCTGGAAGGCCGTGGGCAGGATGTCGGACAGAAACAGCACCTTCTCGTCGCTCAGCGTGCCGGGCACGCGGAACGGCCCGGTGTTGGCCTTGGGTACGCGCACGTACTCGGCCTGGCCGCCGGGTACGCCACCGTACAGGTGGCTGTAGCCGAACAGCGCTGCGCCAGAGGGGATGAGCTTCTTGTTGAGGATCGCGCCGCGCCCGGTATTGGTGGTCTCGCACGCGGCGAACAGGTCCTGCTGGCAGAAGAAACAGCTGCCGCAGGCAATCACGAACGGGATCACCACGCGATCGCCCGGCTGCACCGCGGTCACCCCGGTGCCGACTTCCTCGACCACGCCCATGAACTCGTGACCGAAGATGTCGCCGTCTTCGACCGCCGGGATCTTGCCGCGGTACAGGTGCAGGTCCGAGCCGCAGATGGCGGTGGCGGTCACCCGCAGGATCAGGTCGTCGGGTTCTTCCAGAATGGGGTCGATTACGGTATCGACCCTGACGTCGTGGGCGCCGTGGTAGGTGAGTGCTCTCATGGTCTCTCCAGCTTCGCGTAGGTAGGTGCAACACAGAGGGGCGTGCCCCGGCGCACAGGGCGCCGGGGCGACACTCAGGGCCTGAAGCCCAGCCCGTCGGACAGGTCGGCAGGCCCCTCGCGGGGGGCCTGCGCGGCAGCTGCCGGCGCGCTGGCGTCGGCGTTGTGCACGGCCTCGGTGGCGTCGGCGTACAGCGCCTTGCCGGTGCGGGTCACCTTGTCGGCCAGGGCATCGCGGGTTTCGCCCATCAGTTCGTCCTCCTTGCGCGTGCCGGGCAATGCCGCGCCCAGGGCCGCGCCGAGGGCGATGCCGATGGCGGCCAGCACCAGCGGCTGGTCCTTGAGCAGGTGGTCGAACTGGCCCTTGAGCTGCGCGGCCTGGGCCTGCACCCGGTCGCTGGCGTGGTGCGCGGCCTGGCGCACCTTGTCGGCCGAGCTGCCCAGGCTGTCGCTGGCGTCGCGCGCCTTGTCGTGGGCCACGTCCGAGGCGTGGTGCAGGTGCTCGCCGGCCTGGGCCATGGCGCCCTTGATGCCGCTGGCAGCGTCGCCCAGCGTGTCGGCCAGGCCGCTGCCGCCAAAGGTCGGGGAGCCGGGTGAGAAGGGGCGGTTCTGGTTCAGCGCCAGCCACGCAAGGCCCACACCGGTGAGCACGGTGGGCACCGGGTTGTGCTTCAGGGTGGTGCCCAGGTTCTGGAAGAACTCGCCGCCGTTGCCCTTGAAGTACGCCATGCCCTGGTCGATCAGCTGGCCGGGGGTGAGGCGGTGTTCCAGCGAGTCCACCAGGTGGCTGATGCTGGCGCGCTTGGCGTCGATCTCCTGCTCCAGGGTTTCCGGGCTCTTGTGCGATTCGGCTTCGAATGAGGTGCTCATGAGACTTTCCTCTTCAGTGCGTCCTTGTCCCGTTGCAGGGCATGCAGGGTGCGGTCGGGGGTGAGGTTGGACGGGTCGAACTGCTTCTTGCCGGCCTGCAGCATCACGAAGCCGATGACCAGGGTCACCGCGCCCACGATCAGCGCCGCCAGCCAGGGCGCGACCACGTAGGCCAGGCCGTACACCGCCGCCATCAGCAGGATGATCAGGCCCGCCAGCAGCACCATGGCGCCGCCGGCCACGGCGGCTGTACCGGCCTTGAGGGTGGTCAGGCTGCGTTGCAGTTCGGCCTTGGCCAGTGCCAGCTCCTTGGTGAACAGCTCGGGCACTTCACGGGTGAGCTGGCGCAGCAGGCTGCCGATGCTGGTGTTGTCGTGCTCGCCCGGTGGCGCGGGGGGCAGGGTATCGAGTGGGTCGCGTTCCATCACACACCTCCCTTGAAGCTGTCCTGGGTGTTGGGGCCATCGGCCAGGGTGCGGCCGAGCGGGTCGGCGGGCACGGGGTTGTCGCGCAGCGGCGGTACCGAGCTCTGGTAGGGCGCGCTGGCGCCGTAGGCCTGCGTGGGGGTGCCCGACGCGGTCGGGTGGCTGCTGCTGGCGCGCAGGAAGCGCGACAGGCCAAAGCCGATGGCGACGCTGCCGGCCAGGAACAGCGTGGGGTTGTCGCGGGCCAGCTGCGCGCCCTTGTGCACCAGGTCCTCGATGCTGTTGTCGCGGACCTGGTCGGCAAAATCGCCCAGCCCGCTGGCCAGTTGCGCCATGTACTGGGCCAGCCCGAGGGAATCCTTGCCTTCAAGGGCCGAGGCTGCCGACTGGGCGCCTTCGACCAGCGAGTCGAGCTGTTCGGCGGCCAGGTCGCGATACTGCTCGTACTGTCTGGCGCCGTGTTCCCTGGCGTCGTCGAGCAATGCCCCGGCGTCTTCGGCCAGGGTGTGCAGGTGTTCCTGCGGGGTGCCCTGGGGCGACTGCGAGGCGTCGCCGTGGGCCGACTGTTCAGTCCCGTTCATTGTGGTTCTCCCTTACGTTCGGATAAACGCCGGGCACACTGCGCTGATTGCCAAGCACTGTTTTACGGACTCTCAGGCGGATGACGATGGACGTGGCGGCAGAGTTCAAGGCAAGTGACAGGTGACTGCCAAGGGCACGACCAAAGGTGGGACGGGCCCGCCCGGCGGCGGGCCTGGGGAAGGGGTCAGTGGCTGGTGGTATTCTTGAGGGCCTTCATGTAGTTGGCCTTGAACGCCTGCATCTGTTCGCCAAGGGCCTCGAGTTCGGCCTTTTTCAGCAGCTTGCGGGCCTGCGGGAACATCTCGGACTCTTCTTCCTCGATATGGTGTTCGAGCAGCTCCTTCACCACCTTCACGCGGCCGGTGAACTCCGGGGTCGACGGGTCGGTGGTCTTGAGGTCGGGCAGCACCAGGGAGTCGACGGTGCGGTGCTCTTCCTTGGCCTCGTAGTACATCACGTCCTGTTCCTTGCCGCCGGCCTGCTTGAACGCCGGGTAGAGGATCTGCTCCTCGATCTCGGTGTGCACGGTGATTTCCATCTCCAGTTCGGCAAGCAGCTGGGTGCGCGTCTTGACGCCGCGCTCGGTGGATGCGCTCAGTTTTGCCAACAGGGCCTTTACGCGCTTGTGATCGGCTTCGAGCAGTTCAATGGCATTCATGGTGATCTCCGATGGCGGGTACGGTGGCGTGTTCGCCTCGGTAGTCGTTGCATCAACGGTGCCAGCCTGCACCGCTGGAAAAACCTCGTTGAATCAACGGCGTCGCCAGCGCATGGGCAGCGTCAGGCTTGCAAATTGCCCGAAACGGCCACCGGATCATGCAGTTTGGATGAAGGCACACTGCCCACGCCGCCTCAGCGAAGCGGCGTGGGCATGCAATCAGCGCTTGCGCTTGGGCAGCACCGCGCTGAGCACCTGCTTGGCGGTCTGGGTGATCACGCCGGCTTCGTCGGAGTCGCCCTTGAGCAGGGTGGTGGCGAAGTTCTTCGCCTGTTGCACGGTGATGTGCGGCGGCAGGGGCGCCACGTTGGGGTCGGTCTTGAACTCGATCAGCACCGGGCAGTCGCTGGCCAGGGCCTGCTCCCAGGCGGCGGCAACGTCTTCTTCACGCTCGACGAAAATGCCCTTGAGCCCGATGGAGATGGCAAACAGGTGGTAGGGCACGTCGGGAATGTTCTGCGACGCCTCGAACTTGGGGTCGCCCTCCATTACCCGCTGCTCCCAGGTGACCTGGTTGAGGTCCTCGTTGTTGAACACCGCGCAGATCCAGTTCGGGGTCTGCCACTGACGCCAGTACTTGGCCACGGTGATCAGCTCGGCCATGTTGTTCATCTGCATGGCGCCGTCGCCCACCAGCGCGATCACCGGGCGCTCGGGGTGGGCGAACTTGGCCGCGATGGCGTAGGGCACGGCCGCACCCATCGAGGCCAGCCCGCCGGACAGCGAGCACTGCATGCCGCGGCGGATCTTCAGGTCGCGGGCGTACCAGTTGGCGCACGAACCCGAGTCGCTGGTGATGATGGCCTGGTCGGGCAGCCGAGGTGACAGCTCGTGCACCACCCGCTGCGGGTTGATCGGGTTGGCGCTGACCAGTGCGCGTTTTTCCAGGGTCTTGTCCCAGCGGGCGCGCCAGCCTTCGACCTTCTTGCGCCAGCTGCGGCTGGTCTTGCTGTCGAGCAGCGGCAGCAGGGCGCTCAGGGTTTCGGCCGCATCGCCCACCAGGTTGACCTCCATCGGGTAGCGCAGGCTGAGCATGTCGGGCTGGATGTCGATCTGCACCGCGCGGGCCTGGCCCTCCTTGGGCAGAAACTCGGCGTAGGGGAAGCCCGAGCCGATCATCAGCAGGGTGTCGCACTCCTGCATCAGCTTGTAGCTGGGCTCGGTGCCGAGCAGGCCGATGGCGCCGGTGACCCAGGGCAGTTCGTCGGGCAGGGCGGCCTTGCCCAGCAGCGCCTTGGCCACGCCGGCGCCGAGTTTTTCGGCCACGGCGATGACCTCGTCGGTGGCGTTCAGCGCGCCCGCACCAACCAGCACGGCGACCTTCTTGCCCGCATTGAGGGTGTCGGCGGCGCGCTGCAGGTCGGCCTCGTAGGGCACCACCCTGGGCTTGCTGTAGCCGACGCCCGAATGCAGGGTGCCGTGGGCACGGGCGGGTTCTTTATAGGGCAGATCCTGCAGGTCGTTGGGCAGGATCACCGCCGTGACGCGGCGCTCGCCCACCGCCGTGCGCACGGCACGGTCGATCAGGTGGCGTACCTGGGAGGGTTCGGAGGCCTGCTGCACGAAGGCGCCGGCCACGTCCTTGAACATCGACAACAGGTCCAGTTCCTGCTGGTAATGGCCGCCCAGCGCGGTGCGGGCCTGCTGGCCGACGATGGCGAGCACCGGCATGTGGTCCATGCGCGCATCGTAGAGGCCGGTGAGCAGGTGCGAGGCGCCGGGGCCGGAGGTGGCGATGCATACCCCCAGCTCGCCGGTGAACTTGGCATGGGCTGCGGCCATGAACGCGGCCATTTCCTCGTGCCGCGCCTGGATGAATTCGATCTTGCCCCGGGCCCGGTCGAGCGCGCCGAACACGCCGTTGATGCCATCGCCGGGGTAGCCGTAGATACGTCGCACGCCCCATTGATACAGCCGCTCAACCAGGAAGTCGCCCACTGTCGTCGTCATTCGATCCCTCACGTTTACAAGTGATAGTCAGAGGTCTGGACCGGGCGCGCGCGCAGAAAGTTTCAACTGTCGAGCGTGGCGACGACTATCGCGGCGGGGGCATTTGAAGGCATATTGCCGTGCCACCCGGCGTGCGCTGCACGCTTTACCAGAACAACCAGAAGAGGCAGAACGTGGTGCAACGGCGGCAGTTCAGCGGTGCCCTGCAGGGCTCGAACCTGCGTTTTGTAGGCGGGCAGGGTCACGGCAGCGGGCCCCGGGCGCGGGTGGGCTTTGTGCTGCTCGAACATTTCTCGTTGCCGGCCTTCACCCAGGCGCTCGATACCCTGGTCACCGCCAACCTGATCCAGGCCGATGCCTTCGCCACCACCACCTTCAGCCTTGACGGTGCCTCGGTGGTCAGCGACCTGGGGCTGGTGATCTGCCCGGATGCCCCGCTGGGTTTGAAGACGCTCGAAGGCCTGGACCTGCTGGTGGTGTGCGGTGGCCTGCGCACCGTGCTGCGCCCGCTGCCGGAGCTGGCGCTGTTGCTGCAACGGGCTGCGCAGGCGGGGGTGGCGTTGGCGGGGCTGTGGAATGGTGCCTGGTTTCTGGCCCAGGCCGGCCTGCTCGATGGCTACCAGTGTGCGGTGCACCCGGAGAACCGTGCGGCGCTGGCCGAGCTGGCCAGGCATAGCCAGGTGACAGGGGAGAGCTACACGGTGGACCGAGACCGCCTGACGGCGGGCAGCCCGGCGGGGGCGTTCAACATGGTGCTGGAATGGATCGGCCAGCGTCATGGGCGTGGCCTGGTGGATGCCGTGGTCGATATCCTGGCCTACGAGGCCTCGCGCTTTCGCCGGGTGCAGCCGACCGTGCACCAGAACATGAGTGCGCCGCTGCGCGAGGCGATCAAGCTGATGGGGGCCAACCTTGAAGAGCCGCTGAGCCAGGTGCAGTTGGCGCAGTATGTGGGGTTGTCCCGGCGTCAGATCGAGCGGCTGTTCCAGTCGCAGCTGGGGACCACGCCGGTCCGTTACTACCTGGAGTTGCGCATTACCGAGAGTCGCCGGTTGTTGCAGCACTCGGACCTGGCGTTGATCGATGTGGCCCTGGCGTGCGGCTTTGTTTCGCCCAGCCATTTCAGCAAGTGCTACACCTCTTTTTATGGGTACGGCCCGTCGAAGGAGACGCGATTTGGCTGCGTGAACGGGCCGCAAAAGCCGGACATGCCGTAAGCCATGCGGTAACCACCTGTTTTTTCGTTATTTTTTATCGTTGGGGGCTTCCCTGGCGAAGCGAAAGTTGGTACATTTCCGCTCATTCCTGCCGAGGCCTTTCATGGGCTTCCAGTTGCATCACAGGGGCGTCGCCAAGCGGTAAGGCAGCAGGTTTTGATCCTGCCATGCGTTGGTTCGAATCCAGCCGCCCCTGCCATTTTTTCCCGTATCAACCTTCCCCAACTATCAAAAGCTGCTTGATTGCGGTTGGCTTCCGTTCGTGCTGCGTTTCGCTGCCGGGCCAGCGGCGCCAAGGCTGCAGGCCATGGCGCTCGGTTTAAACAACGTAGGTTCAAACGCTGGTCGCAGGGCTAGTGATCGTTGTGCTTGACCTTGCGCACCCGCACCAGAATCAACCCCAGCACGCCGATGGCCAGCGGCGCCATGCCCAGCAGTGCGTCCCGTGCGCTGACCTGCAGCCCCATCACCGTCAGGCCTGAATAGATCAGCTTGAACAGGTTGAGCAGGTAGTAGGTGATGGCGATGATCGACAACCCTTCCACTGCGCGCTGGATCTTGATCTGGGTGTCGGCGCGGGTGCTCAGGCTCTTGAGGATCTCCGCGTTCTGCTCCTCCATTTCCACCTGCACCCGTGCCTGCAGCAGGTCGCCCAGGTTGGCCACGCTCTTGGCCAGCTGGTCCAGGCGCTGTTCGGTCACGGCGCAGTAGCGCACCGTGGGCTTGAAGCGCCGTTCGATGAAGATACCCAACCGCTGGCAATCGCCCAGGTGGCTTTCGCGCAGCTCGCCCAGGCGCTCGAACACCAGTTGCGCATAGGCCTGGGTGGCGCTGAAGCGGTGGCGGGTCTTCGCGGCGCTGCGCACCATCTGCGCCGACAGCCCGGCAATGTCGCCCAGCAGTGCCTTGGCGTTGCCCGGCTGCGGGTCGGCGTTGCGCTCGGACAGGCTCACCAGGGTTCTGTCGTAGGCATTGAGCTCCACGCTCAGGGCCTTGGCGGTGTCCAGCGACAGCGAGGCCATCATGCGGTAGGTCTCGATCTCCAGCAGGCGCCGGATCATGCGGCCCTGGCGGTAGGCATTGAGGCGCCTGTTGACGAACAGGAAGCGGTTGGTGCCGTCCTCGCCCAGGCGAAAATCGCTCCATACCCGCGCATCGCCCCCGCCAATGCACGAGCCGCACGGGTCCTTGAAACCGTAGCGCGACAGCTCGCCGGCAAATGCCGCGTCGTTGTGCACCATGATCTGCACGGCATTGATCAGGTACGGCAAAAAGGCATCGACCCTGTCCATCAGCAGCGCGGGCAGGGGCTGCCAGTCCGGCGTCTGCTCGGTGGTGGTGACCACCAGGGTGAGGGTGACGAACTCGGCGTGCCGTTCCCATTTCAGGGCGTGGCCTTGCAGTCGGGTGATGCCCTGCACGGCGCCTGGGCTCACCGGCTCCGGGCAGCACTGCTGCAGCAGCGCCTCGCAACGTGCGTCGTCGCTGAGAAAGGCCAGGTGGTAGACGTGGGCGGGCTCGTCGAAGTACAGCGAGGGGCGGGCGTGCAGCTCGTTGTGCAAGGTCTTGCGCTGTGGGTGCATGTAGATCAGGCCATGTTGGAATTGTTCTTGGCGCTTTCGATGATGCCCGTGACGAAGGTGATCAGGGCCTGGGTCAGGCCCTGTTCGCTGACCTGCACCCCGCGCCACTGCGCATGCCCGTACAGCATGCCGATGACGGCATGGGTGACGAGGCCGATCGCGCCTCCCTGGCGCCCGTCGCGTGCACACTCGCTAGCAATGATGCCGCTCAGGATCGACGTATGGCTGCGGTTGAGCGCGTCGATCTGCAACTGCTGTTCGTGGGACAGGTTGACGTACTCGCGAGTCACCAATTGCACGCGATGGACGTGCGCCAGGTTGAACCGCACAAACGCCTGGACGAAGCGCTGCAGGCGTTCTTCGGGGGTTCTGGCGCCTTTCATGCAGCGTTTTGTGTCGAACACCAGGTCGGCCAGGGTCGACTCGATCAGCTCGAACAACAGGCACTGCTTGTTCTCGATGTGGTGGTACAGCGAGCCGGCACGCAGGCCCAGATGGCTGGCCAGGTCGCGCAGGCCGATGGCCTGGTAGCCGCGGGTGGCGAACAGTTCGGTGGCCGCGTCGAGCAGGCGGTCCCGGGGCGAGCAGGCAGTAGCGGCAGCGGGCATGGCGCAGTCCTGTATGGGCATCGAGCGGGGCAAATTCGGTTTGACCAAATGTAAGACAACAGGCATCTTACGTAAAGACTAATGCGCGGAGGTGGTTATGGAAGGTCAGACGGTCGTAATCGTTGGCGGTGCTTCGGGTTTGGGCCTGGAAACCGCCAGGTTAATGGTCAAGCGTGGGGCACGAAAAATCGGCTTGATCGATCGCAATGAGCAGTTGATGGCCGAGGCGGCAAGCACCTTGCGCGCCCTGGATTGCGAGGTGGCCACGGCGGCGGCGGACATTTCGCGCCAGGCCAGCGCCCATGCAGCCTTCGGGCAGGTCGTCGAGGCGCTGGGGCGGGTGCACTGCCTGGTCAACAGTGCGGCGATCTACCCGCGCCAGGACATCTTCGAGATCACCGACGAAGAGTGGGACCTGGAAAACGCGGTCAACATCAAGGGCACCTACCACATGATGGTCGCCGCCGTGCGCCACATGCAGGGCTTCGTCGCGGCGCCGCAGGTGACCGGGCGCATCGTCAACGTGACCTCGGTGGACGCCTTCAAGGCGCACCCGCAGAACGCCCACTATGCCGCCACCAAGGCGGCGGTGGTGAGCCTGACCAAATCCTTCGCCCAGGCCTGTGCCAAGGACCAGATCCTGGTCAACTCGGTGGCGCCGGCCGGTTTTGCCACCGAGCGCGCCCGCCAGCTGGGTTTTCTCGGCGAGCTGGCCGCCGCCAACCCGCTGGGCCGCGCGGCGGAACCTGCGGAGATCGCCGAATGGATCGTGATGATGGGCAGCAGCCGCAACAGCTATGCCACGGGTGAGAACGTGATTGTCAGCGGGGGTTACATCTATGCCTGAAGCAGCCGCATTACCGGCCTCCTACCGCTGTGCACTGGTGACCGGTGCCACCAGCGGCATCGGCAAGGCCATCGTGCTGGCCCTGCGCGATGCCGGCCTGCAGGTGATTGCCGTGGGCCGCAGCCGTGAGGCGCTGCAGGCGCTGGGCCAGGAGCAGGGCGTGGTGACGGTGGAGGCCGACGTGCGCCAGGCCGACGCCTTTGCCCAGGTGCTGAGCCAGTACCCGGTGGACGTGCTGGTCAACAATGCCGGGGTGCTGTCGAGCCGCGCCGCGTTCCAGGATATGGACCCGGCCGAGATCGACACCATGCTCGACATCAACCTCAAGGCGCCCCTGCACCTGACCCGTCAGGTGCTGCCGGGCATGGTGCAGCGCGGCCATGGCCACCTGTTCTTCATCGGCTCGAGTGCCGGGCGTGCGCCGCACCCCGGGGCGGCGGTGTATGGTTCGTCGAAGGCCGGCATCAGCCTGTTCTGCGACGCGCTGCGCTGCGACCTGCTGGGCAGCGGGGTGCGGGTGACCGAAATCGCCCCGGGTCGCGTGCAGACCCAGCTGTACCGCACCGCCATGGGCATGCAGGCCGCGGGCAGCGAGCTGTATGACGGCTACGCCTCGATCATGCCCGAGGACATCGCCCAGCTGCTGTTGGCGGCCTTGCGCCTGCCCGAGCAGGTGGACGTTTCGCGTCTGGAGGTGTTCCCGACGGCCCAGGCCGTGGGCGGCGCGCGGATGGTCAAGACGCTCGGCTGAGGCAGGCGGTGCCGGTGCGCACGGCGCATCGGCACGCCAGCCCGGGCGAGGGTGGAAAAGCGTGGTGTTAGTGCTTGACCACCTGTAAGACAACATATAACTTACATTAAGCCCGCCAACCAGTCGGGTGTGACAAGCACAAGAATTCAGGGGAACGACGATGACTGCTACAGCATGCCGAGTCGGCGTGGACATAGGTGGGACCTTTACGGATATCGCGCTGGATGTCGGCGGGGTGTTGCACTCGACCAAGATTCTGACGGACTACGCATTGCCCGAGCGTGCGATCCTCACGGGTGTGCAGGCGGTCGTCGACGCGGCAGGCCTGAAGCTGTCGGATATCGAGCAGCTGATCCACGGCACCACCCTGGCCACCAACGCCCTGATCGAGCGCCGCGGCGCGCGCACTGCGTTCATCACCACCGAAGGTTTTCGCGACACGCTGGAGATGCGCACCGAAAACCGCTTCGAGCAGTACGACATCAACATTGCGCTGCCACCGCCGCTGATCGAGCGCGAGCACCGCTACACCCTGCGCGAGCGCCTGGACGTACGCGGCAACGTGCTGATCGCCCCGCAACAGGCCGATATCGACGCGCTGGTGCAGCGCATCGGCGAGGGCGACTACCAGAGCGTGGCCATCGGCCTGATCCACAGCTACATCAATGGTGCCCACGAGCGCCTGTTGCGCGACGCCCTGCAGGCGCGCCTGCCACACCTGTCGATTTCGATCTCCAGCGAAGTCTCGCCGCAGATGCGCGAGTTCGAACGCTTCAACACCGTGTGCGCCAACGCCTACGTCAAACCCCTGATCAAGTCGTACCTGGACCGCCTGGTGGTCACCCTCAAGGCCGCCGGCGCCGATTGCCCGGTGTTCATGATCCATTCCGGCGGCGGCATCATCTCGGTGCAGAGCGCCGCCGAGTTTCCGGTGCGCCTGGTGGAGTCGGGCCCGGCGGGCGGGGCGATCTTCGCCGCCGACATTGCACGCAAATACGCGCTCGACGCGGTGGTGTCGTTCGACATGGGCGGCACCACGGCCAAGATCTGCCTGATCGAGAACCAGGTGCCCAAGACCGCCAAGACCTTCGAAGTGGCGCGCACCTACCGCTTCAAGAAGGGCAGCGGCATGCCGATTTCCATCCCGGTGGTGGAGATGGTCGAGATCGGCGCCGGCGGCGGTTCCATCGCCAGCATCGACAGCATGCGCCAGATTCGTGTGGGCCCGCACAGCGCGGCGTCCGAGCCGGGCCCGGCCTGCTATGACCGCGGTGGCCTTGAGCCGACCATCACCGATGCCAACCTGCTGCTGGGCCGCCTGGATGCCGACAATTTCGCCGGCGGCGCGCTGCGCCTGTCGGTCGACAACGCCGCCAGCGCGGTGGACCGGGTGATCGGCCAGCCGCTGGGCATGGACCCGTGCACCGCCGCCTTCGGCATCTGCGAAGTGGTCGACGAGAACATGGCCAACGCCGGCCGGGTGCACGCGGTGGAGAGCGGCAAGGACATTGCCGACTACACCATGATCACCTTTGGTGGCGGTGGCCCGCTGCACGCTGCGCGTCTGTGCGAAAAGATGGGTGTGTCGCGCTTTCTGGTGCCGGCCGGCGCCGGGGTAGGGTCGGCCATCGGTTTTCTGCGTGCGCCGTTCGGCTATGAAGCGGTACGCAGCGCCTTCGTGCGCCTGGCCGAGTTCGAGGCGGGGCAGGTCAATGCACTGATCGACGACATGAAGGCCGAGGCCCTGGGCTTCCTGCGCCAGGGCATGCCCGAGGGCGAGCCGGAGATGGAGTGCACCGCGTTCATGCGCTACGTCGGCCAGGGCTGGGAGATCCCCGTGAGCCTGCCGTTCAAGGCTTTCAGCAACAGCGACACGGCGCAGTTCAAGACGCTGTTCGAGGCGGCCTACACGGTGTTCTTCGGCCGCCCGATCGAAGGCCCGGACGTGGAGATCGTCAGCTGGTCGGTCAAGGCCAGTTCGCCCTTGCCGCCCGTGGCGCTGGCCAGCCAGGTCAAGGCCTCGCACCGCGCCCACGAAGTGGCGCGTCGCCAGGTGTTCGACGTGGTCGCCGGCGGTTTCGTCGATGCCGGCATCTACCAGCGCGAAGCGCTGCAGGCCGGTGCGCGCATCGATGGCCCGGCGATCATCGCCGAGCGCGAAACCTCGACCTTCGTGTCGTCCTCGTTCACCGCCACGGTCCAGCCCGACGGCTGCCTGCTGGTCGTCCGGCGCTAAGCCGCATTCGTTTGGAAGGCGATAACCCATGAGCGAAACAATGATCGATATTCAAATGCAGGTGATGTGGAACCGCCTGGTGTCGGTGGTCGAAGAACAGGCCCTGACCCTGATTCGCACCGCGTTCTCCACCAGCGTGCGCGAAGCCGGCGACCTCTCGGCCGGGGTGTTCGACCGCGCCGGCAACATGCTGGCCCAGGCCGTTACCGGCACCCCCGGCCACGTCAACACCATGGCCGAGGCGGTGGTGCACTTCATCAACGACATCGGCCCGGACAACATCTTCGAAGGCGACGTGTACGTCACCAACGACCCGTGGAAGGGCACCGGGCACCTGCACGACATCACCATCGTCTCGCCCTCTTTCTACAAGGGCCGGCTGATCGGCTACTTCGCCAGTACCGCCCACGTGGTGGACATCGGCGGGCGCGGTTTCGGCCCGGATGCCCGCGAGGTGTACGAGGAAGGCCTGTTCATCCCGATCATGAAGCTGTTCGAACGCGGCCAGGTGAACCGCGACCTGATCAACATCCTGCGCAACAACGTGCGCGAGAACGACCGCGTGGTCGGCGACTTCTACGCACTGTCGGCCTGCAACGAGACCGGGCACAAGCGCCTGCTGAGCATGCTCGACGAGTTTGCCCTGGACGACCTGGAGCACATCGGCGGGTTCATCCTGGAGCACAGTCGCCGCGCCACCCTGGAATGCTTCAAGTCGCTGCCCCATGGCACCTACCACAACAGCATGACCCTGGACGGCTACGACGTGCCGGTGACGCTGGCGGTGACCCTGACGGTGGGCCCGGACGGCATTCTCACCGACTTCAGCGGTACCTCGGGCATGAGCCAGTTCGGCATCAACGTGCCGCTGGGCTACGCCAAGGCCTATGCCTGCTACGGGCTCAAGTGCATCGTGGCGCCGGAGATCCCCAACAACAGCGCCTCGCTGGAGCCTTTTGCGGTCACTGCGCCCGAGGGCTGCATTCTCAATGCCAAGCACCCGGCGCCGGTATCGGTACGCCATGTACTGGGCCACTTCGTGCCCGACCTGGTGCTGGGTGCGCTGCACAAGTGCCTGCCCGGCCAGGTGCCGGCCGAGGGCGCCAGCGCATTGTGGAACCTGCACCTGAGCGTGCGTCCGCTGGACAGCAACCCGACCGGGCGCAACGCCGAGATGCTGATGTTCAACAGCGGCGGCATGGGCGCGCGCTCCGGCATGGACGGCCTGAGCGCCACCGCGTTCCCCAGCGGCGTGCACACCATGCCGGTGGAAGCCACCGAACAGGCCGGCCCGGTGGTGGTGTGGCGCAAGGAACTGCGCGAAGGCTCTGGCGGTGCCGGCCTGCTGCGCGGCGGCCTGGGCCAGGAAATCGAGGTGTCGGCCGCCGAAGGCTACAGCTTCCGCTTCAGCGCCATGTTCGACCGCATCCAGTACCCGGCGCGTGGGCTTGAGGGGGGCAAGGAGGGGGCCCAGGGCTACGTGGGCCTGGACGACGGCACCCTGCTGCGCGGCAAGGGCCAGCAGTTCGTGCCGGCCGATCGGCGCCTGGTGCTGCGCCTGCCGGGTGGCGGCGGTTACGGCGACCCGCGCCAGCGGCCACGCCACGAGGTGGCGCGCGACCTGCGCTTTGGCTACATCAGTGCCAGCCAGGCACGCGACGACTACGCCTTCGAACCCGGCCAGGAGGGCTGACCCATGGACTTTCAGAGTGCCCGTGTGCGGGCGGTGAAAAGCTCGCCGAGCATGGCGGTATCGGTGCTGGCCAAGCAGATGCTGGCCAAGGGCGAGCCGGTGATCAACCTGAGCCTGGGCGAACCGGACTTCAACACCCCGGCCCACGTGATCGAGGCCGCGCACCAGGCGATGCTCGAGGGCAACAACCACTACACCGCGCCCAATGGCCTGGAGGTGCTGCGCCAGGCCATCGTCGACAAGTTCGAGCGGGAAAACGGCCTGCGCTACGCACTGGACGAAATCTGCGTGGGCAATGGCGCCAAGCAGCTGCTGTTCAATGCGTTTCTCGCCACCCTGGAGCAGGGCGATGAAGTGCTCACGCCAGCGCCGTACTGGGTGTCGTACACCGACATGGCGATGCTCAACGGCGGCGTGCCGAAGGTGGTGCCGTGCGGCGCCGAACACGGCTTCAAGCTGGATGCCGCGCGCCTTGAGGCCGCCATCACCCCGCGTACCCGCTGGCTGATGCTGAACTCGCCGAACAACCCCTGCGGGGCGATCTACAGCCGTGAAGAGTTCGCGGCCCTGGGCGCCGTGCTGGAGCGCCACCCCCGGGTGCTGGTGATCTCCGACGAGATCTACGAGCACATCGTGCTGGGCAGGCAGCCGTTCGTGTCGTTCGTCAGCGCCTGCCCGCACCTGCGCGAGCGCACCTTGCTGATCAACGGCGTGTCCAAGGCCTACGCCATGACCGGCTACCGCCTGGGCTATGCGGCCGGGCCACGCGAGCTGATCGTGGCAATGAACAAGACCCAGTCGCAGACCACCACCTGCCCGTCGACCATTTCGCAACTGGCGGCTGCTGCGGCGCTCAACGGCCCGCAGGATTTCGTGCGCCAGGCCAATCGCGAGTACCAGGCCCGAGGGGCGCTGGTGGTCGAGGGCCTGGCGGCCATCGAGGGGCTGAGCCTGCAGATGCCCGAGGGCGCGTTCTATGCCTTCCCGCAGTGCGCCGCGTTCATCGGCAGGCGCACGCCGGACGGGCAGGTGATCGAAACCGACGCCGACCTTGCCAGCTACCTGCTGCGGGTGGGCAAGGTGGCCACGGTGCCGGGCTCGGCCTTTGGCCTCGAACCCTACATTCGCCTGTCGTTCGCCACCTCGCGCCAGGAGCTGGAGCAGGCCCTGGGGCAGCTGCGCGATGCGTTCGCGGCGCTGGCCTAGTAACGACAAACCGACTTTCACGAGGTTTCAAGCATGAGCAAGCCGTTCAAACGTTTGTTGATCACCGGTGCAGCCGGCCGCCTGGGCAGCGTGTTGCGCAAGCACATGCAGGCCTTTGCCGACGAGCTGCGCCTGACCGATATCGCCGACATGGGCAGCGCCGCGCCGCACGAAGAACTGGTGCGCTGCGACCTGGGCAACCTGGCCGATGTGCTGCCGCTGGCCGAGGGCGTGGATGCCATCATCCATGCCGGCGGCGTGCCGGTGGAGGACACCTTCGCGGCGATCCTCAACGGCAACATCGTGGGCACCTACAACATCTATGAAGCGGCGCGCCAGCATGGCGTCAAGCGCGTGATCTACACCAGCTCCAACCACGCCATCGGCTTCTATGACCGCACCGAAACCATCGACGCCAGCGCAGCGCACCGCCCCGACAGCCTGTACGGGGTGAGCAAGTGCTTTGCCGAGGACCTGGGCCGCTACTACTGGGACAAGTTCGCCATCGAGTCGGTGAACCTGCGCATCGGCTCCTCGTTCCCCGAGCCGCTGGACCGGCGCATGCTCGCCACCTGGCTGTCGTTCGACGACTTCGCGCAGCTGTGCGAGCGCTCGCTGCTGGCGCCACGGGTCGGCCACATGATCGTGTACGGCATGTCCGACAACCGCGAAACCCTGTGGGACAACCGCCTGGCGTCCTCCCTCGGCTACGTGCCCAGGGACAGCGCCGACGACTACCGCGAGAAGGTCCTGGCCGAGCACCCGCCGCTGGACCCGAACGAGCCGGCAGCGCGCTACCACGGCGGCAACTTCGCCGGCGCCGGCCACTTCGAAGACCCGAAATGACCTTTTCCGAGCACTTTTGAAGAGACCCCAGCCATGGCTTCGACAGCAACAAAGCAGTATTACGATGTGGTGATCGTCGGCGGTGCGGTGAATGGCAGCGCCACCGCGTACTTTCTGGCCAGCAACCCGGACTTCACCGGCTCGGTGCTGGTGGTGGAGCGCGACTGGACCTATGCCCAATCGGCCACGGCGTTGTCCAGCAGCTCTATCCGGGTGCAGTTCTCCAACCCGATCAACATCCAGATCTCGCGCTTTGGCGCGCAGTTCATCCGCGACTTCCCCGAACTGATGGCGGTCAATGGCGACAGGCCCGACCTGGCCTTCAAGGAGAACGGCTACCTGTTCCTGGCCGACCAGAAGGGCTTCGACGTGCTCAAGCGTCTGCACCAGACCCAGCTGGACAACGGCGCCGACGTCACGTTGCTGGACACCGAGGCGCTGATCCGCCGCTTCCCGTGGGTCAACCCCGACAGCCTGGCCGGCGGCACCTATGGCGAGAGGGACGAGGGCTGGTTCGACAACTACGGGATCATGAACGGCTTTCGCAGAAAGGCCCGCAGCCTGGGCGTGGAGTATGTCGAGAACGAAGTGGTCCAGGTGCTGCGCGAGGGTGATGTGATCACCGGTGTGCGCCTGGGCGATGGCCAGTTGATCGGCTGTGGCCAGCTGGTCAACACCGCCGGCACCCGTGGACGCCAGGTGGCGCGCCTGGCCGGGCTGGACATTCCGGTGGAGGCGCGGCGCCGTTCGCTGTTCGTGTTCGACTGCCATACGCCGCTGCCCGGCACCGTGCCGCTGACCATCGACCCCACCGGGGTGTTCTTCCGCCCCGAAGGCCACCTGTACCTGGGCGGCACCTACCCACGCCACGACCCGGAGGTGGATTTCAGCGACTTCGACGTGATGCACGACGAATTCGAGGAAGAGGTGTGGCCGGTGCTGGCCGAGCGTGTGCCGGCGTTCGAGGCGATCAAGGTGGTCAACTCCTGGGCCGGGCACTACGACTTCTGCGTGCTCGACCACAACGCCATCGTCGGCCCCCATGACCAGGTGCGCAACTTCCTGTTCTGCAACGGTTTCAGTGGCCACGGCCTGCAGCAGGCACCGGCCATCGGCCGCGGCCTGAGCGAGCTGATCATCTACGGGGGCTACCGCACCCTGGACCTGAGTGCCCTGAGTTATCAACGGGTGATCGAGAACCGTCCTTTCCTGGAAGACTCGGTCATCTGACCGCGCCGCCTGATGGAGAACAACAAGATGAACACTGACAACAACGGGCTGCGCACGGGCGGGCAGGTGCTGGTCGATGCCTTGCGCATCAATGGCGTGGAACGCGCGTTCTGCGTGCCCGGCGAGAGCTACCTGGCGGTGCTCGATGCCTTGCACGATGCCAGGGACGACATCGAGCTGATCGTGTGCCGCCAGGAGGGCGGCGCCGCCTACATGGCCGAAGCCTACGGCAAGCTCACCGGCAAGCCGGGTATCTGCTTCGTCACTCGCGGGCCGGGGGCGACCAATGCCTCGGTCGGCGTGCACACCGCCTTCCAGGACTCCACGCCGATGATCCTGTTCATCGGCCAGGTGGCCCGCGACCAGGTGGAGCGCGAAGCCTTCCAGGAGATCGACTACCGCCGCATGTTCGGCCAGATGGCCAAGTGGGTGGTGGAGGTCGACGATGCCGCGCGCCTGCCCGAGCTGCTCAGCCAGGCGTTCCACCGCGCCACCAACGGCCGCCCCGGCCCGGTGGTGGTGGCCCTGCCCGAAGACATGCTGACGGATCGGGTGGCAGTGGCCGATGCCGGCCCGGCCCGGCGGATCGAAGCGGCGGCTGCACCTGCCGACCTGCAGCGCCTGCAGGCTCTGCTGGGCGAGGCACAGCGCCCGTTGGTGGTGCTGGGTGGTGGCGGCTGGACCGCCGCGGCGGTGGCCGATGCGCGGCGCTTCATCCAGGCCCAGAACCTGCCTGTGGCGGCTTCGTTCCGCTGCCAGGACCTGTTCGACAACACCTTGCCCCAGTACGCCGGCGACCTGGGCCTTGCCGCTGGCCCCGAGCTGGTGGAGGCGGTGAAAAGCAGTGACCTGCTGCTGGTGATCGGTGCACGCCTGGGCGAGATGAGCACCGGCGGCTATGCCCTGGTGGACATTCCGGTGCCCAGGCAGGCGCTGGTGCACATTCACCCCGGAATCGAGGAACTGGGCCGGGTGTACCAGCCGACCCTGGCGATCAACGCCGGCATGCCGACCATCGCCGCGCAACTGGCGGCGCTGGCGCCGGTCAAGCCGCAGGCATTCGCCGAGTGGGTACAGCGCCTGAACAGCGGCTACCGGGCCAACTTCGAATGCCCGCGTTCGCCCGGCGCGGTGCAGATGAGCGAGGTGATCGCCTGGCTCAACCAGCACCTGGCCGCCGACAGCATCATCACCTGCGGTGCCGGCAACTACACCGGCTGGGTGCACCGCGGCTACCAGCACCAGGCGTTTCGCACCTTGCTGGGGCCCACCAACGGCTCGATGGGCTATGGCGTGCCGGCGGCGATTGCGGCCAAGCTCACCGCGCCGCAGCGCAGCGTGGTGGCGTTCGCCGGTGATGGCTGCTTTCTGATGAACGGCCAGGAGCTGGCCACTGCCGCGCACTATGACGCACGGGTCATCGTGGTGGTGGTGAACAACGGCATGTACGGCACCATCCGCATGCACCAGGAGCGCAGCTACCCGGGGCGGGTGTCGGGTACCGACCTGCACAACCCCGACTTCGCCGCGCTGGCACGGGCCTATGGCCTGCATGCCGAAACGGTGAGCGCCACCGAGCAGTTCGCGGGTGCGTTCGAGCGTTGCGAGGCATCGGGCAAGCCGGCGCTGATCGAGGTGCAGATCGACCCCGAGGCGCTGACCCCGCGCATGACCCTCAGCCAGATCCGCGAAAAGGCCCTGGCGTCGCGTTGACCCTCCAGGCGGGGGCAGGGTCTGCCTCCCGCCGTTTCCTTCATTCCCCTGCGAGCCCATCAGCATGAACCTTGCCGATCCTGATCTGCTGCGTGAACGTTGCTATATCGATGGAACCTGGGTGGGCGCCGACAGCGCCCGCAGCATTGACGTGACCAACCCGGCCACCGGCCAGCGCCTGGGTGGCGTGCCGCGCATGGGCGCCGACGAAACCCGCCGCGCCGTGCTCGCCGCCCAGGCGGCGCTGCCGGCCTGGCGCGCCCTCACCGCCAGGGAACGCGCCAGCCGCTTGCAGGCGTGGTTTCGCGAAATTCTCCTGCACCAGGAAGACCTGGCGCGCATCATGACCGCCGAGCAGGGCAAGCCCCTGGCCGAGGCCCGTGGCGAGATCGCCTTCGCCGCAGCCTATGTGGAGTTCTATGCCGAGGAGGGCAAGCGCCTGTATGGCGACGTGATCCCCTCGCCGCAGGCCGACCGGCGCCTGCTGGTGACCAAGGAGCCGATTGGCGTGTGCGCGGCGATCACGCCGTGGAACTTCCCGGCGGCGATGATCACGCGCAAGGCCGCCCCGGCCCTGGCGGCCGGGTGCACGCTGGTGCTCAAGCCCGCCTCGCAGACCCCGTTCAGCGCCCTGGCGCTGTGCGTGCTGGCCGAACGCGCGGGCATACCGCGTGGCGTGCTCAACGTGGTGACCGGCGACTCGGCCGCCATCGGTGGCGAACTGACCGCCAACCCGGTGGTGCGCAAGCTGTCGTTCACCGGCTCCACGCCCATCGGCATCCAGTTGCTGCAGCAAAGCGCGGCCACGGTGAAGAAGGTGACCCTGGAGCTGGGCGGCAACGCGCCCTTCATCGTGTTCGACGACGCGGACCTTGAAGCGGCGGTGGAGGGCGCACTGGTGGCCAAGTTCCGCAACAGCGGGCAGACCTGCGTGTGCGCCAATCGCTTCTACATCCAGGACGGCATCTACGAGCGCTTTGTCGAGCGTTTTGCCCAGCGGGTCGGCGAGCTGGTGGTGGGCGAGGGCAGCCAGGCCGGTACCACCGTCGGCCCGCTGATCGATGCCAAGGCCGTGGCCGGGGTCGAGGCGATGGTGAGCGACGCACTGGAGGGCGGTGCGCGACTGGTCGCCGGTGGCCGGCGCCACCCCCTTGGCGAGGCGTTCTACCAGCCCACCGTGCTGGCCGAGGTGACACCGGACATGCGCGTGGCCCGCGAGGAGATTTTCGGGCCGGTGGCGCCGCTGTTTCGCTTTCATAGCGAAGAACAGGTCATCGCCCAGGCCAATGCCACCGAGTTCGGCCTGGCCTGCTACCTGTATGCACGGGATGTGGGGCGGATCTGGCGGGTCTCGGAGGCCCTGGAGTACGGCATGGTCGGCGTCAATGTCGGCGTGCTGGCCACCGAGGTCGCACCGTTTGGCGGTGTGAAGTCATCGGGGCTGGGGCGCGAAGGCTCGCGCTACGGGATCGAGGATTACCTCGAGATCAAGTACGTGTGCCTGGGCCTGGGCTGACCCGCGAGGGCAGGGCGACAGCGCCGCTCAGTCGCCGCTGTCGACCAGGCGCTGGTAACGCGACAGGCTTTCTTCCAGGTGCTTGCGCACCGCCGAACGGGCGGCGTTGACGTCGCCCATGCTGATGGCCGAGAGAATCGCGCCGTGTTCGCGGCCGATCTTCTTGATGTGCGCCAGGCGGTTCTTGCCGGTGGACTGGCCGTGCTTGAGGTTGAGGTCGAAGATGATGTCCGGGCCCAGGGCTTCGAGCAGCTGCGGGAAGTGCGGGTTGTTGGTGGCGCGGGCAATCGCCAGGTGGAACTCGAAGTCGGCACGGGCCTCTTCCTCGAGGTTGGAGCCGTCCAGCGCGTTGAAGCGGTCGAAGGCCTCGGTGATCTGCGCCACGCTGGTGGGGCTGCGGCGCTCGGCGGCACGCGCGACCGACTCGGTCTCGATGCCCAGGCGCAGTTCCAGCACGTGGGCGGCGGCGCGCACGTCATCGACTGCGGTGCTCAGGGCAAAGCCCAGGCGCTTGACGTCCTGCTCGACCACGAATACGCCTACACCCTGGCGGGCGATCAGCCGGCCGCCCAGACGCAACGAGGCCACGGCCTCGCGAATCACAGGACGGCTGACGCCGAATTCCTTGCACAGCTCCTGTTCGGACGGAAGCTTCTGCCCCGGCCCGTATGTGCCATTGTCGATCCGGTTGGACAGCTCGTGGATCACTGTCTCCGCCAGATTGGCCCTGCGCGTTCCAAACGACGCATTCATAGTTGTGTAGCTCCTGAAACTGATGTGCTCATCACGATGGATTGAATGGTTGAACAGGTTGGCGCATCCGTCAAACGCGATCTGCGTCGAAATCACCCGACCCGCTAAAAACCCGAAGTAGCGGCGAAAATGTAGCCATATGTTATCAAACAACTGACTTGTTATGGTGCAAGCGCCTGATTCTACTGCAATCCCATGCCTCGTTAAGGTGCATGGATCAAGGCGTGCGTGGCTTTTGTCAGCATTTTCATTTTCCTCAAGCATACACCCATTGACAGTTGCCTGCTGACTGTTATCTTACAAGTGCGCCGGCGAGGTTGGCCAGGCGTGTGCAGTTCGTCCAATGATTACTGGGAGCTGAGAATGAATAAGAACAACCGGGGTTTGACCGCCCTTGCTGCACTGATGGCAACACTGATGGGGGCTGGCACGGCGAACGCGGCGGACACCCAGCTGGTACGGATCGGCTTTGCCGGCCCGCTGACCGGGCCCTCTGCACACCAGGGGCTGGATGTGGAACATGGCGTGAGCATCGCCATCGAAGAGGCCAACCAGCAGCAGTTGAAGCTGGGCGACAAGGTGGCCCAGTTCAAGCTGGTGTCCGAGGACGATGTGGCCGACCCGCGTACCGGTACCGCCGTGGCGCAACGCCTGGTGGATTCGAAGGTGGCGGTGGTGATCGGGCATTACAACTCGGGCACCAGCATCCCGGCCTCGAAGATCTACGCCGATGCCGGCATCCCGCAGATCTCGCCGTCGGCGACCAACCCGGCGCTGACCCGCCAGGGCATCAAGACCGTGTTTCGCGTGGTCAACGACGACGCCACCCTCGGCCGCTATGCCGGCAACTACCTGGTCAAGACCCTGCAGGCCCAGCGCATCGCGATCTTCGACGACCGCACCGCCTACGGCCAGGGCCTGGCCGACGAAGTGACCAAGGCGGTCAAGGCCGCCGGTGGCAACGTGGTGGTACGCGAATACACCAACGACAAGTCCACCGACTTCAATGCCATCCTCACCACCGCCAAGTCGCAGAAGGTCGATGCGGTGTTCTTCGCCGCCCTCGACTACCAGGCCGCCCCCATGGCCAAGCAGATGAAGAACCTGGGCCTGAAGGCCAGGTTCATGAACATCGGCAACCTGCCCAACGACGAGTTCAAGAAGATGGCCGGCAGCGCCGCCGAGGGCGTGTACGCCTGGAACTACGGCACCCCGTTGCTGGAGATGCCCAAGGGCGCGGCGTTCGAGCAGAAGCTCAAGGCCAAGTTCGGCACGGGCGTGGTGCAGTCCTCGCCTGCGGCGTACGACGCCACCTGGGCGGCGATCACCGCCATGGTCAAGGCGCAGTCGGCCGACCCTGCCGTGTACCTGCCGGTACTCAAGAGCGAAAGCTACGAGGGCGTCACCGGCACCATCGCATTCGATGAATTCGGCAACCTGAAAAGCCCGGCCGCCACGGTGTTCCAGTTTGCCGACGGCGGCTGGAAAACCCTCTCGGTCGAGCGCGACTGAGCCGTTGCTCTACCTCGAATAACAAGCGGGCCGCCCGGCTCGCAACAATAAGAAGCGTTCATTTCTGACCTGCCAGGCATGCCGCCGCGTCGCTGTTGCCAGCGCACGCGGTGAGCGACAACGCAGTTTTGAGGATTCAGCTCGTGGAAGGCAATTTCGATATCTTGTTGCAGCAGGTCCTCAACGGCCTGGTGCTGGGCAGCATCTATGCCCTGGTAGCCCTGGGCTACACCATGGTCTACGGCATCATCGGCCTGATCAACTTCGCCCACGGCGAGGTGGTGATGGTGGGCGCCATGGTGACCATCTCGGTGCTGAGCATGCTCGCGGGCATGGGCTTTGCGCCCGGCATCCTGACCCTGCTGCTGGCGATCATGGTGGCGGCGGCGGTGTGCATGCTGATGGCCCAGGGCATGGAGAAGTTCGCCTACCGGCCCTTGCGCAAGGCCCCGCGCCTGACCCCGCTGATCCTCGCGATCGGCATCTCGATCGCCTTGCAGAACCTGGCGATGATGATCTGGGGGCGTGGCTACAAGACCTTCCCCGAAGTGGTCGAAACCCGCCCGATCGAGGTGTTCGGCGCCACCGTCACCAACGTGCAGATGAGCATCATGATCATTTCGGTGGTGATCATGCTGGGGCTGTGGCTGCTGGTCGACAAGACCCGCCTGGGCAAGGCCATGCGCGCCACCGCGCAGAACCAGGAAGTGGCCGGGCTGATGGGCATCAACATCAACCGGGTGATTTCCGCGACCTTCCTGATCGGTGCCGGGCTTGGCGCCATCGCCGGGGTGATGCGCGCGGTCAACTACGGCCAGGCCGACGCCTACATGGGCCTGCTGCTGGGGCTCAAGGCCTTCTCGGCGGCGGTGCTGGGCGGTATCGGCAAACTGTTCGGGGCCATGGCCGGCGGGCTGCTGCTGGGCCTGATCGAGTCGCTGGCCGCCGGCTACACCGGCCACCTCACCGGGGGCTTCCTGGGTGCCAACTACCAGGACATCTTCGCGTTCGCCGTGCTCATTCTGGTGCTGCTGTTCCGACCCAACGGCCTGATGGGCGAACGCCAGGCCGACCGGGCCTAGGAGGCAACGCACATGAAAAACCAAACCGCACAGTACCTGCTGCTGATCCTGGCGTTCGTGGCCTTGCCCTTCGTCGTCGACAGCATTCCGTTCCTGGGGCCCACCTGGGTACGCATCCTCGGCTTTGCCATGCTCTACGTGCTGCTGGCACTGGGCCTGAACATCGTGATCGGCTACGCCGGCCTGCTCGACATGGGCTACATCGGCTTCTATGCCATCGGCGCCTACCTGTACGCCTTGCTGGCCTCGCCGCACCTGAACATGGCCGGGCTGGTGGACGGCGTGCTGAACTGGCCGCTGTGGGTGATCATCCCGCTGGCAGCGATTGCCGCGGCCATCTGCGGGGTGCTGATCGGCGCCCCGGTGCTCAAGCTGCGCGGCGACTACCTGGCCATCGTGACCCTGGGCTTTGGCGAGATCATCCGCATCTTCATGAACAACCTCGACCAGCCGGTGAACATCACCAACGGGCCGCAGGGCATCAGCAACATCGCACCCTTGCACATCGACGGCGGGGCCTGGTCGCATGCCGCAGGGCAGGCGCCCGAGGCGCTGCTGTCGCTGCAGACCTCATGGAGCCTGTTCGGGCTCAAGGTCACCCCGGTGATCAGCTACTACCTGTTCTTCCTGGTGGTGGTGATCTTCGCCATCGTGCTGTCCAAGCGCCTCGAAGTCTCGCGCATCGGGCGGGCCTGGATGGCCCTGCGCGAGGACGAAGTGGCGGCCGAAGCCATGGGCCTGAACAAGCGCAACCTCAAGCTGCTGGCATTTGCCATGGGCGCGACCTTTGGCGGGGTGTCCGGGGTGCTGTTTTCCAGCTACCAGGGCTTCGTCAGCCCCGAGTCATTCACCCTGATGGAGTCGATCATGGTGCTGGCGATGGTGGTGCTCGGCGGCATGGGCTCGATTCGCGGCGTGGTGCTGGGGGCGTTGATCCTGTCGGTGATGCCCGAGGTGTTCCGCGACCTGGTCAACTGGATACAGCCGTTCGTGATGGACAACGTGACCTTCGTCAGCCGCGAGGTGCTGCGCAACGTGCTGGATGCCTCGACCCTGCGCATGCTGGTGTTCGGCCTGGCGCTGATTCTGGTGATGCGCTACCGGCCCGAGGGCCTGTGGCCGTCCAACCGACGCCGCGCCGAGCTGCATGACGGCGACCCCGAGCCCACCCCGGCGGCGACCGCGCTGAGCACCACGGTGCCCGCGAGCACGCCGGCCTTCGATCACCCGGCCCAACAGGCGGACAAGGTATGAGCGACGTATTACTGGAGCTGCGTTCGGTCAGCAAGTTCTTTGGCGGCCTGCAGGCCCTGCACGGCATCGACCTGTCGATCCGGCGCGGCGAGATCCGCGGCCTGCTGGGCCCCAACGGCGCGGGCAAGACCACCCTGTTCAACGTGCTTACCGGGCTGTACCGGGCCGAAGAGGGCAAGGTCGAGTTCGACGGCAAGCCGCTGAACATCAGCAAGCCGCACAAGGTGGTGGAGGCGGGTATCTCGCGCACCTTTCAGAACATCCGGCTGTTCCACAACATGACCGCGCTGGAAAACGTGATGATCGGTCGCCATGTACGCACCCGCTGCGGGGTGTTCGGGGCCGTGTTCCGCACCCCGGCCTGCGTGCGCGAAGAGCGCGAGATTCGCCAGGCTGCGCGGCACTGGCTGGCCTACGTGGGCATCGCGCACCTGGCCGGGGAGCTGGCCAAGAACCTGTCCTACGGCGACCAGCGGCGTCTGGAAATTGCCCGCTCGCTGGCCACCGAACCCTTGCTGATTGCCCTGGACGAACCGGCGGCCGGCATGAACGCCTCCGAGACCGAAGGCCTGCGCCAGCTGATGTGCAAGATGAAGGCCGACGGCAAGACGGTGCTGCTGATCGAGCATGACGTGAAGCTGGTGATGGGCTTGTGCGATCACGTCACCGTGCTGGAATTCGGCAGGAAGATCGCCGATGGCCTGCCGGCCGATGTGCAAAGGGACCCTCGGGTAATCGAGGCCTATCTGGGTTCGGAGGCGGTGGCCTGAACATGAAGAACATTCTTGAAGTACGCGACCTGCAGGTGTCCTACGGGGCCATCCAGGCGATCAAGGGCATCGACCTGCACATCCGCGAGGGCGAAATGGTCGCGCTGATCGGCGCCAACGGCGCCGGCAAGACCACCACCCTCAAGACCCTGGCCGGCCTGCTCAGCCCGGTGGCCGGGCAGATCACCTTCGATGGCAAGGCGCATGCGGCGATCAAGAGCTACGACCTGATCCGCCAGGGCCTGGCGCTGGTGCCGGAAGGCCGCGGGATCTTCCCCAAGCTGACGGTGTACGAGAACCTGGAGATGGGCGCGTTCTCGCGAACCGACGGCAAGGACGCGATCCAGGCAGATATCGAACGCATGTTCGGCATCTTCCCGCGGCTCAAGGAGCGCGCCTTTCAGCTGGCCGGCACCATGTCGGGCGGCGAGCAGCAGATGCTGGCGATTTCCCGGGCATTGATGGGCAGGCCCAAGCTGCTGTTGCTCGACGAGCCGTCGATGGGCCTGGCGCCGATCATCGTGCAGAAGATCTTCGAAACCATCGTCGAGGTGGTCAAGGGCGGCGTGACCTTGCTGCTGGTGGAGCAGAACGCCAGGCTTGCCTTGCAGACCTGCCAGCGCGCCTATGTGATCGATGGCGGGCGCATCGCGCTGGAAGGCCAGGCCAGCGACCTGCTGCACAACGAGCAGGTGCAGAAGGCGTACCTGGGCGAGTAGGCGCCGTTCAGGGGTGCCGGCGCTGCACCAGGGCCGGGCCCTGGTTGCGGCTGTTGCCCACGGCGCTGTCCACGGGGTACCACTCGAACTCCTGGGCGGGCTCGGCGAGGTCCAGCAGCAGCTGTTCGGCGTATGCCTTGGAGGTGGCGGGGTCCAGCCAGTGGCGTGCCGCATCTGCAGCCAGCACCACCGGGCGCCGGTCATGCACATCCAGCAGGCCGCCCTGGCTGTCGGCCGTGATGATCACGCAGCCGTCCTGTTCGCCGGGTGGGTCGCCCAGCTGGCCGATGGCCGCGCACAGGGCAGGGCGTCCATCGCGGCGGCGGATCAGGTAGGGCTGCTTCTTAGGCCCGCCCTCATCGACCCATTCGAACCAGTTATCGACCGGCACGATCAGCCGGTGCGGCCAGGTGGCGCGAAAGAACGGGCCGTGGGCCACCTTCTCGACGCGGGCATTGATCGGTGCCGGCTTGTCCTGCGCCCAGTGTGGCCGCCAGCCCCAGCGCAGCAGGTCGGCGTGCAGGGTGTCATGCTGCAGGCCGAGTACCGCCAGCTGGGTGGTGGGGGCCACGTTGTAGTGCCCAAGCGGCGCATCGCCCACGCGGTTGACCAGTGGGTTGGGCATGCTCAGGGCGTCCACGAACTCGTGGATGCCGTGGTACTGGCTCAGTCGTCCGCACATGTGCACCTCCGCCGGCAGGCCTGTTTGAGCATAGGCCGATTTGGTGGGCGGCGGTGCGTGGCCGGTCGGCCGCTGTCAACCGGGGGCGAGGGTCACGGCGCTTCCTGGCTCAGCGCCGAGCGCCCGGCACTGTGGAACACCACGTCATCCTGCGGGGTGTGGATGCGGCTGCACAGCACGTTGCGGTAGTGCCGCTCCAGCGGGTTGTGCCGCGAAAGCCCTGGGTTGCCGCTGGCCTCGATGGCCAGCTCCACGGCCTGGATGGCGTTGTGCGTGACCAGTTGCTTGAGCTGCCCGGCGTGCTGCGCGGTGACCTGGCCGCTGGCCGCGGAGTCGAGCAGGTTGCGGTTGGCGAACAGCAGGGTATCGATGCGACCGACCCGCTCCTGAAAGCGCGGCAGGCTGGCCAGCGGCTGGCCGAGGTTGGACGGCACCCGCTCGCGCAGGAAGCTCACCAGCCAGTCGCGTGCGGCCTGGGCCACGCCGTCGTAGAGGCTGGCCAGCAGCACCGCCATCCACAGCTGAGCTTCGCCATCGAGCTCGGCGCGCGGTGCGCTGGCCGGGCTGACGGCCACGGCATGCTCCAGCGGCAGCAGCACATCGTCGAACTCGACGCGGTGGCTGCAGGTGGCACGCATGCCCAGGTGATCCCACTCATCGACGATGCGGATGCCGGGGCTGTCCTTGTGCACCAGAAAGCCGCCCACCAGCGGGTCGGCATCGTCGCTGCGCGCCCACACCAGGTACCAGCTCAGGCCGTGGCTGCCGGTGGAGTAGAGCTTGGTGCCGGACAGGCGCCAGCCTTCGGCGGTACGCCGCGCGAGGGTCGCGGGCAGGCCGCCACGGGCCGGGGTGCCCAGCTCGGGTTCGACCCTGAAGGCATTGATCAGCGCGCCGTGCTCCACCGCTTCGCGGGCCAGGCGCTGGCGCAGCGACACCGGCCAGCGCTGGTCGTCCTGCAGGCGCACGTGCTGCAGGTACTGCATGACCAGAATCAGTGCGGTGGAGGGCTCGCCCTTGGCCACGGCGGCCACCACCTTGCGCGCGGTGGCGAGGTCGGCACCGGCACCCCCCAGCTCGCGCGGCACGGTGAGCGCGAGCAGGCCATGGCGTTGCAGCAGGGCAAAGTTGGCGGCGGGGAAGGCACCGCTGCGGTCCACCTCGGCGGCGCTGGCGGCCAGCTCGCGGGTCAGGGTAAACAGCAGTGGGTCCAGGTCGGCCAGGGCAGGGGCCGACTCGATCGAACGGTACGGCGCGGCAATAGAAGACAGGCTCATCAGGCACTCATCGCAGAAAATCCAGGGAGCACCCGGGGGTGCCGTCGTCCCGCCCTGAGTTGTGTGTGCAGATCGGCGGGCTTATGACCGTATGCGTTAAATTTTCTGCTGTAAAATTCTTTATGGTTATAAGCTAATGGCGATAATTAAACGTTATTTGCATATTAGGATATTCATAAAATGCACTTCACTGATTTATGACGAGCCGGTAGAGTCGCTCTACAATCGCCTTCAGGAGTGCACTGCATGCCACCCATTTCACGACTTCTCGCCCTCGCTGGCGCCTTGCTGCTGGCCGGGCAGGTGCTGGCCGAACCGCGTATCGAACTGCGTATCGGCGACCAGAAGGGCAACATGCGTGCCCAGCTGGAGGCCGCCGACGGGCTGCGCGACCTGCCGTATGACATCAAGTGGGCGGAGTTTCCGGCTGCCGCGCCGCTGGCCGAGGCGCTCAATGCCGGCGCGGTGGACGCCGGCATCATCGGTGATGCGCCGCTGCTGTTCGCCCTGGCGTCCGGCGCGCAGGTCAAGGCGATTGCCGTGGACAAGTCCGACGCCTATGGCACAGCCGTGCTGGTGGACCCCGGGTCGGCGCTGCACGCGGCGGCCGACCTCAAGGGCAAGCGCATCGCCACCGGGCGCGGCTCGATTGGCCATTACGTGGCGCTCAAGGCGCTGGCCAGCGCGGGGCTGAGCGAGGAGGACGTCGAGTTCCGCTTCCTTGGCCCGGTGGATGCCAGGATGGCCCTGGCCAACGGTTCGGTGGATGCCTGGGCGACGTGGGAGCCCTACACCGCGCTGGCCGAAACCACCGGCCAGGGCCGGGTGCTGGTCAATGGTCGCGGCTTGTCCAGTGGCAACAGCTTTCTGGCGGCGACCGACAAGGCGTTGGCCGACCCGGCCCGACGCGCGGCCCTGCAGGACTACCTGGCGCGCCTGGCCAAGGCCCAGGTGTGGGCCAACCAGAACCTGGACAGCTACTCCAAGACCCTGGCGCAGATCATCGGCTTCCCGCAGGACGCGGCCCGGCTGCAGTTCGAGCGTCGCCAGTTGCGCTGGCAGGTCGTGGACGCCGGCACCATCGCCGAACAGCAGGAAACCGCCGACTTCTACCAGGCCCACGGCCTGATTGCCCAACGTCTGGACGTGGCGCCGACCTTTGCCGGCGGCTTCGTGCTGCCCGCCAGCGTCGCCGTGACCCAGGCCCACTGACAGGAGCTGACCCCATGCAACCGTTCAAACGTCTGCGACAACTGGCCATCGGCGCGCTGCTTGGCGCCAGCCTGGTCGGTAGCGCCAGCGCGGGGCAAACCCTGCGCATCGGTTACCAGAAATCCTCGACGCTGCTGATTCTGCTCAAGGCCCAGGGTACGTTGGAGCAGCAGCTGGCGCAGCAGGGCATACAGGTCAGCTGGCATGAGTTCGCCAGCGGCCTGCCGCTGCTGGAGGCCCTGAACCTGGGCAATGTCGATGTGTCGGCGGATGTGGCCGACACCGTGCCGGTGTTCGCCCAGGCGGCGGGGGCGCGGCTGACCTATTTTGCCCGCGAGACACCATCGCCACTGGCCCAGGCCATTCTGGTGCCGGCGGATTCGCCGCTGCACAGCCTGGCGGACCTCAAGGGCAAGAAGGTGGCGGTGACCAAGGCCGCGGGGAGCCATTACCTGTTGATACAGGCCCTGGCCAGGGCCGGGTTGACCTTCAGCGATATCCAGCCGGCCTACCTGATCCCGGCCGATGGCCGTGCGGCGTTCGAGAACCGCAAGGTCGATGCCTGGGTCACCTGGGACCCGTTCGTGGCCAGCGCCCAGCGCCAGCAGCATGCGCGGGTGCTGAGCGACGGGCAGGGGCTGGCCAGCTACCAGCGTTACTACCTGGCGGGCAGCGATTACGCCAAGGCGCATCCGCAGGTGCTTGAAACCGTGTTCGGTGCGTTGCAGAAGGCGGGGCAGTGGACCAAGGCCAACCCCACGCAGGCGGCGCAGGTGCTGGGGCCGTTGTGGGGCAACCTGGATGTGGCCACGGTGGAGCAGGCCAATGCGCGGCGCAGTTACGACGTGCAGTTGGTGAAGCCGGAGCATCTGGCCGAACAGCAGCAGATTGCCGATGTGTTCTTTGCCCAGGGCCTGTTGCCGCGCAAGGTGGATGCGGCGGCGGTGTCGTTGTTCGAGCCGGTGGCAGGGCGCTGATTGCGGCTCGGCGGGTGGGGGCTGCCTGATCCACGGTGGGTTCAGGTTGTACGAGCGCTTCGCGCTCGATTCGCCGGCAAGGCCGGCGCCTACTGTGCTTGTGCCCGAAGCAAGCAGGAGCGGGCCTTGCCCGCACCTGCGTATGCGGCCTGTCGGCCAGGGGCAGACCTGATACGGTCTGCTCAGGAGGTTCAGATCACCCGGAACCCATGGGTGCCATCACGCCCCAGCTGCGCCACCAACCCGAACTCCCAATCCAGGTACCCCTGCATCGCCTCACGCGGGTTGTCGGTGCCTTCATACGGCCGGCGGTAACGGTCGCTGCGCGGCACCGCCAGGTGCGTCTCGCCCGACTCCAGCGGCCGCCCCTCGGCAATCCAGCGGCCCGTACCACCCTCCAGCACGAACACCGGCACTCGGGTCAGGCGTTGCAGGTCCTGCGCCGCAAACCGCGCCAGCAAGCTGCTGCCGCAGGTCAGCACGTAACGTCCCGCCACCGGCAAGCGCTCCAGTGCCTGCTCCAGCTGTGCCCTGATCGCCCAGTGCGCACCCGGTATGTGCCGCTGCACGTAATTGGCACTGGTGGTGAAGTCGAGCAGCACCGTGTCGGCGTCCGCCTGCCACTGCACCAACTGCTCGGGGTCGATGGTCGAAGGCTGCGGCAACGCCGGCAACGGCGGCTGCCAATCACCCGTTTCGCTGAAGTCGCCTGCGCCCAAGCCATCGAGCACCGCCACCTCCCAGCCCATCTGCGCCAACCACGACGCACTCATGTTGGCACGCACGCCATCGTCATCGATCAGTACGATGCGCGCCCCGCGCACACTGGCCACATGGTCGGTTTCCTGCACCAGCTGACCACCCGGCGTCGAGCGGCTGCCTGGCAGGTGGCCCCGGGCAAATTCCTCGGGGGTGCGCACATCGAACACATAAGTACTGCGATCGGCCTGGGCGCGCCACGCCGCCAGCGTCTGGCTGTCCGCACGCACGACGCCGGCCTTGTCGGCCACGGCCCGGGCCTGTTCGGCGGCGCGCTGCCGGTTGGCCGGGCTCACGTCGCCAAAGCGCTGCGATTGGCTATGGGCCAGGGTCTGCCCCGCCAATGTCCAGCCAATGGTGCCGTTGCGCAAAGCCGATACCGGGTTGGGAATGCCGGCGTTGACCAGCGACTGGGTGCCGATGATGCTGCGGGTGCGCCCGGCGCAATTGACGATCACGCGGGTGGCCGGGTTCGGTGCCAGCTCGGCCACCCGCAGCACCAGTTCGGCACCCGGCACGCTGATGCCGCCCGGAATGCTCATGGTCTGGTATTCGTCGAAGCGACGCGCATCCAGCACCACCACGTCGGCCTTTTCGTTCAGCAGCGCCTGCACTTCTTCGGCCGCCAGCGACGGGGTGTGGCGCTGGCTTTCCACCAGTTCGCCAAACGCCTTGCTCGGTACGTTCACATCCTGGAACAGCTCGCCGCCGGCCTCGCGCCAGCCGGCCAGGCCGCCTTCGAGCAGGGCCACGTCGCTGTAGCCAAGTTGACCCAGGCGCTGGAGCGCAATCTGCGCCAGGCCCTCGCCATCGTCATACACGGTGATCGGTGTATCGCGCCGGGGCACTCGCGCGTAGATTTCGATTTCAAGCCTGGACAGCGGGATGTTGGCCGCGAACAGCGGATGTTCCACGGCGAAGGGTGCTTCTTCGCGCACATCGATCAGGGCCAGTTCATGCCTGGCCAGCAAGTGCTGGCGCAGGTGGGCGTAGGTGCGGGTGGTCGGGGTGCTCATGGCGCAAGGTTCTCTTTTGACAGGTCCCACAGATTGGGCAGTTGGGTGTTGGAATAACCGGAAATGAAGGGTTTCTCGCTGCCGTCGGCCAGGTACACGGCACGCCTGACCGCGCCGATGTTGGCGCCGTACACGTGGATGCTGATCGACACCTGGTCGTCGAAGGCATTGCTGACCTGATGGATGTCGCCGATGCGCGGCGACACCGCCTCGACCTGGCCGCGCTCGAGGCGCACCGGGCTGCCGGACGGCAGCAGCGCGCCGTGCTCGCTGCGGGCAAACCCCTGGGCGTATTCGGCGCCGCGCAGCATGCCGATCAGGCCCCATACCCGGTGGTCGTGGACCGGCGTGGTCTGCCCCGGCCCCCACACGAAGCTGACGATGGAGAAGCGCTGGCGCGAATCGCAGTGCAGCAGGTACTGCTGATAGCGTTCGGGGCTGGGCTGGGCCAGCTCTGGCGGCAGCCAGTCGTCATGGGCCACCAGTTGCTGCAACAGGCGCTGGCCATCATCGAGAAGGGCCGCTTCATCGGTTTCTCGGTCGAGCAGGCTGGCCAGTTCGTCGATGAACTGACGCAAGCGGTCCAGGCGAAGGGGGTCGGTCATGGTCGGGGCTCTGGCTACGGTTTCGAATCACCCTAGCAACCGCCTGATGATTCTCAAAATTCAAATTGAGCATAAGCTAATATGCGCAAAGTGAATTTTAAAGCTGTTTCGATATAAATCATTTTTTATATTAGGTTATGCCTAAAATGAATTTCACAAGGGGTGGCGGGCTCGGTAGCTTATAAGCGTTCGTTTTGAAGAAAGAACCTTCTATAACCAATAAGCTTTCTTCGCCCTCTTCAAGGAGCCCCCCATGAGCGTTCAATTCATCGGCATGATCGGCCACCGCCTGTCTTCGGAGACCCTCGATCCGGCTGGCCCGATCTTCGACAAGGCGTACATCACCCGTTTTGCCCAGGTGCACGAGCAGGCAGGCTTCGACCGGATTCTGGTGGGGTACTGGTCGGATCAGCCCGACGGCTTTCTGGTCACGGCCCTGGCCGGGCTGGCGGCGCCGCGTATCGGCTTTCTGCTGGCGCATCGCCCCGGCTTCGTGGCGCCGACCCTGGCCGCGCGCAAGCTGGCAACCCTCGATCACCTGCTCGACGGACGCCTGGCGCTGCACGTGATCAGTGGCGGCAATGACGGCGAGCAACGCAAGGACGGCGACTACCTCGACCACGACCAGCGCTATGCGCGCAGCGACGAGTTTCTGGAGGTGGTGCGCAAGGTCTGGACCCAAGACACCCCCTTCGATCATCACGGCACCTTCTACCAGGCGCAGAACGCCTTCTCCGCCATCAAGCCTTTGCAAAAGCCGCACCTGCCGGTGTTTTTCGGTGGTTCTTCGGCGGCGGCCCTGGAAGTGGCCGGCAAGCATGCCGATGTGTTCGCGCTGTGGGGCGAGTCGCTGGAGCAGACCCGCGAAACCATTCAGGCAGTACGTGCCCAGGCGGCCTTGCACGGGCGCCAGGTGCAGTTCAGCGTGTCGTTCCGGCCCATCATCGCCGATACCGAAGCTGCGGCCTGGGCCAAGGCCGATGCCATTCTCGATACCGCTCGCCAGCGCCTGGAGCGCGCCGGCCCGGTGGTGGCCAACAAGCCGCAGAGCGTCGGTGCGCAGCGCCTGCTGGACACCGTGGCGCAAGGCGAGCGCGTGGATGAGCGCCTGTGGACCGGTATGGCTGCACTGGTTGGCGGTGGGCACAACTCCACCGCGCTGGTGGGAACCCCCGAGCAGGTGGCCGATGCCTTGCTGGCGTACTACGACCTGGGCGTGACCACCTTTCTGATTCGCGGGTTCGACCCGATCAACGACGCCGCCGACTACGGCCGCGAGCTGATCCCGCTGACCCACGCCAAGGTCGCGGCGCGCCAGGCACAACGCAGCGCCTGAACGGCGCAGCTACCCCAACCCCACCCCGAGACCGCACGCGCGGATCGCCCTGCCTTGTGCCGTACCGGCACCTGGAGACCTGCGTGCGAGATGCTCTGCAACGGGCCGCCACTGCGCGCCCGCATTCCCTGACCCTGAACCTCGATGCCCGCGAAGTGCTGGCCGGCTGCCTGTTCCTGGGCTTCGGCCTGACCGGGCTGCTGGTGGGCAGCGCCTATGCCAGCGGCACGGCGATGCGCATGGGCGCAGGCTACTTTCCCTGGCTGGTGAGCCTGGCCCTGTGCGGGCTGGGCATCGCCTTGCTGGTGCGCGGCCTGTGGCTGGGCCGCGAGAAGGTCACGCTGGACGGGCTGTTCATCGTCCGCCCGGCGCTGGCCATCAGTGCCAGCGTGGTGGCGTTCGCGCTGCTGCTGCCCAGCCTTGGCCTGGCGCTGGCGACCCTGTGCATGACGCTGCTCAGCGGCCTGGGCCGGCACAAGGCGCACCTGGGCGAACTGCTGGCGGTGGGCAGCGCGCTGGGGCTGTTCAGCGTGCTGGTGTTCGGCTACGGGCTGGGCCTGAACCTGCCGGCCTGGCCTGTCTGAGGAGCGACCCATGGAGCTGTTGGCACACCTGGGTATCGGCCTTGAAGCCGCCTTCACCCTGAACAACCTGCTGTACTGCCTGATCGGTGTGACCCTGGGCACGCTGGTGGGGGTGCTGCCCGGCCTGGGGCCGGTGGCCACCATCGCCATGCTGCTGCCGATCACCTATGGCCTGAGCCCGGCGGCGGCGCTGATCATGCTGTCGGGCATCTATTACGGCGCCCAGTACGGCGGCTCGACCACGGCGATCCTGGTCAACCTGCCGGGCGAGTCGTCCTCGGTGGTGACCTGCCTGGACGGCCATGCCATGGCACGCAAGGGCCGGGCCGGGGCGGCCCTGGCCATTGCCGCGATCGGTTCGTTCATCGCCGGCAGCCTGTCGATCCTGCTGCTGGCCGCTGCTGCCGCACCGCTGGCCGAGGTGGCGCTGAAGTTCGGCCCGGCCGAGTACTTCTCGCTGATGCTGCTGGGCCTGGTGGCCGCCGTGGTGCTGGCCCAGGGCGACGTGCTCAAGGCCGTGGCCATGACCCTGCTGGGCCTGCTGCTGGGCCTGGTGGGCACCGACGTGAATTCCGGGGTGGAGCGCTTTACCTTCGGCCTGCCCCAGTTGAGCGACGGCATCAGTTTCGTGGTGATCTCGATGGGCATCTTCGGCATCGCCGAAATCATCGCCAACCTGGAGCGCAGCCGCGGCCAGCCGCCCCAGGTGGCGCGGGTGGGCAGCCTGATGCCGACCCGCGAAGACTACCGGCGCAGCTGGAAGCCGATGCTGCGCGGCACCGGCCTGGGCGCGGTGCTGGGCGTGCTGCCGGGGGGCGGGGCGATGCTGGGCGCGTTTGCCTCGTACATGGTCGAAAAGCGTATCGCCAGGCACCCCGAGCGCTTCGGCCAGGGCGCCATCGAGGGCGTGGCCGGGCCGGAGTCTGCCAACAACGCCGGGGCGCAGACCTCGTTCATCCCGATGCTGGTGCTGGGCCTGCCTTCCAACGCGGTGATGGCGCTGATGGCCGGGGCCATGATGATCCACGGCATCGTGCCGGGCCCGCAGGTGATCGACGAGCGCCCCGAGCTGTTCTGGGGGCTGATCGTGAGCATGTGGATCGGCAACCTGTTGCTGCTGGTGCTCAACCTGCCGCTGGTGGGGATCTGGGTGCGGCTGCTGTCGGTGCCGTACCGCCTGCTGTACCCGTCGATCCTGCTGTTCTGCTGCATTGGTGTGTACAGCGTCAACAACAGCCTGTTCGACGTGCTGCTCACGGTGGCGTTCGGGTTGCTGGGCTACCTGTTCATCAAGCTGCGCTGCGAGCCGGCGCCACTGCTTCTGGGCTATCTGCTCGGCCCGTTGATGGAGGAGAACCTGCGCCGGGCGATGCTGCTGTCGCGGGGCGACCCCACGGTGTTCGTCACCCGGCCATTGAGCCTGACCCTGTTGATTCTGTGCGTGCTGGCGGTGGGGCTGATGCTCATCCCGCGGGTGCGCGCCACGCGTCATGTGGCCTTCAGTGAAGACTGAGGGCTGCTTCAACCCTGACTGTTCCAGGACCTTTGCATGAAAATCATCCTACCGCTCAAGTTTGCCCTGGCCGCACTGGCCCTGGGCGTTGCCGCACTGGCCCAGGCCGATACCTACCCGAGCCGCGCCGTGACCCTGGTGGTGCCGTTCCCGCCGGGCGGCGCTGCCGATACCGTGGGGCGCTACTACGCCGAGCAGTTGTCGGCCTCGCTGGGCCAGCCGGTGGTGGTCGACAACAAGCCCGGTGCCGGCACCGCAATCGCCGCCGAGGCCGTGGCCAAGGCCAAACCCGATGGCTACACGCTGTCGCTGGCCACCGCCGGGCAGCTGACCATACTGCCCAACCTGCAGAAGGGCCTGCGCTACGACCCGCTGCAGGACTTCACGCCCGTGGCGGTGCTGGCCTCGGTGCCCAACGTGGTGGCCGTACCGGCTGCCAGCAAGGTCGACACGCTGCAGGCGCTGATCGACCAGGCCAAGGCGCGCCCGGGCGCGTTGAGCTATTCGTCGTGCGGCAACGGCACCCTGTGCCACCTGTCCGGGGAGTTGCTGAAGAAGCTGGCGGGCATCGACCTGCTGCACGTGCCGTACAAGGGCAGTGCGCCGGCGGTCACGGCGGTGCTGGGCGGCGAGGTGGATGTGGCGGTGGATACCCTCACCGTGCTGGCCCCGCAGATCCAGGCCGGCAAGCTCAAGGGGCTGGTGCTCAGCAGCGCGCAGCGCTCGCCGTTGCTGCCAGGGGTGCCGAGTGCCAGCGAGGCAGGCCTGCCGGGGTTCGAGGCATCGGGCTGGTTCGGCCTGGTGCTGCCCAAGGGCGCTTCGCCGCAGCTGGTCGAGCAGTTGAGCGCGGCGATTGCCGCGATTGCCCAGGCGCCGCAGACCGCCGAGCGGTTCGCGCAGAACGGGATCAGCGTCGAGCACAGTACCCCGGCGGGGTTTGCCAAGCTGATCGCCGATGACGGCGCACGGTGGGGCGAGGTGATCCGGGCGGGCAACATCACGCTGGAGTGAGGCCCGCTGCCTTGGCTGATGCGGGGCAGGGCGGGGCTGCTACAGCGCCAGCCGCTGCGCCGTGACGCTGCCGAACAGCTCCACCGGCTCCTGCAGGTTGCCCAGGTAGCTGGGGTGAAACAGCCACAGGTCGACCTGGGGCTTGAAGTCGCTGACGTTGACCACTTCAAGCAGGTCGCGATGACGGCTGGCGGCCAGCAGCGGCTCGGGCACCAGCCCCAGGCCCTGGCCGTTGGCGACCAGGCCCAGTTGCAGTTCGGTGCCGAAGGTTTCCAGGTTGATCTGCAGCGACAGCCCCTGCTCGCTCAAGGCGCGCTGCAGGCCGGCGCGAAACCCGCAGCCGTCGGGGTTGAGCACCCAGCCCTGGCTGTAGCAGTCCTTGAGCTTGTAGCTGCGCTTGCTGGCGCTGCCCTTGGCGGCCACCACCCGCAGGTGCATGCGGCCGATGGAACGGCTGGCGATGCCTTCGGGGAAGATCTTGCCGGAGGGGAACAGCGCGGCGGCCGCATCCAGCTCGCCGTTTTCCATCCTGGCGATCAGCGCGCTGCCCCAGCCGCTGGCGACCTGGGTCCGCAGCTCGGGGTAGGCCTGGCGAATCTGCGCCAGGGCATCGAGCAGCACCACATCGCCGATGGTCTGCGGCACGCCCAGGCGCAGGGTGCCGCTGGGCGAGCCGTGGCTGGCCACCAGCTCGCGCAGGGTGTCGATCTCGCGCAGGATGGCCTTGCACTGTTCGTACACGCGCCAGCCCATGGGCGTGGGCTTGAGCGGCTTGGTGTTGCGGTCGAGCAGGTTGGTGCCCAGGTCTTCCTCGAAGTTCTGCACGCGTCGTGTGATGGCCGGCTGCGTCAACTGCAGCGACTGCGCCGCAAGGTTGGTCGACTGGCAGCGGATGACGGCGACGAAGGCGTCCATGTCATCGATCTTCATATTCGGCTCTCACATAGTCTGGCGTTGAAAAATGTCATTCAAGAATAATCTTTTTTGCTCGGCCAGGTAGAAAGCGTGTACAGGTTTTTTCAACGCGCCAGCGCTGCCCAGATCTTGCTGCGCAAGTCGCGCTCGCTGAACGGCTTCTGGATCACCGTCGAATGGCTCAGCCCCAGCACGTCGGTATTGGCATAGCCAGTCACGAACACCACCGGCAACTGCGGGTAGGAGCGCTTGACCAGGGCTGCCAGCTCGCCGCCGGTCATGCCCGGCATGGCGTAGTCGGTCAGCAGCAGGTCGATCTCGGGGCTCAGCATGTTCAGTGCATCCGGGCCGTTACGCGCCTGCACCACCTTCAGGCCAAACGATTCCAGCAAGGTGGCCGTGAGGGTACGCACGGTGCTGTCATCGTCCACCAGCAGGATGGTCGAGCCCAGCGGCTGATGCGGTTCACTCACCGGCGCAGGGCTGGGCAGCACGGCCACGGCGTCGCCCTGGATCCGCGGCAGGTACACGCTGACCGTGGTGCCGACATCCAGGGTGGTTTCGATGCGCACCCCGCCACCGGACTGCTTGGCGAAACCGAACACCTGGGCCAGCCCCAGCCCCGATCCATGCCCGACCGGCTTGGTGGTGAAGAACGGCTCGAAGGCCCTGAGCAGGGTGTCCTCGTTCATGCCGCTGCCCGAGTCGACGATGGAGAACACCACGTAGTGGCCGGGTTCCGGGTCTTCGGGCCGCAGGGGCGCGGCCTCCACGGTGACGTTGTGAGTACGCAGCAGCACCGAGCCGGGCCCGTTGGCCATGGCGTCGCGGGCGTTGATGATGAGGTTGAGGATGATCATCTCGGTCTGGGTCAGGTCCGCCGAGGCGGTCCACAGGTCCGGGGCCAGCGACATCTCTACCCAGATATTGGCCCCCAGCGCCTTGTTCAGCAGGCTCTGCATGCCGCGCACGGTGGCGTTCAGGTCCACCGGGCGCGGTTGCAGGCGCTGGCGGCGCGAGAACGACAGCAGCTGGGCCGTGAGCCGGGCGCCACGTTCACCGGCATCGGTGATGTGTTCCAGCCGGGTGCGGGCCTTGTCCAGGTTGCCGCGGGCAATGTCGCGCGTGGCAAAGGTCGCGCTGGTGAGGATCACCGTGAGCAGGTTGTTGAAGTCGTGGGCCACTCCAGCCGTCAGCTGGCCGACCACTTCCAGGCGCTGCATCTGCTGCAGCGTGGCTTCCACGCGTTCCTTCTCGTCGATCTGTTCGCGCAGGCGCTTGTTGGTGGCGGCCAGTTCCTCGACCACCGCACGCTCATCGGTGATGTCGCGCACGGCGGCGTACATCAGGCCGTTCTCCGGCACGATGGTCCAGGACAGCCACCGGTAGTCGCCGTTGGCGTGGCGCATGCGGTTGACGAAGCGGGTCGATACGTTGCCGCTGGCGATGCTGCGGGTTTCCTTGATGGTGGCGTCCAGATCGAGGGGGTGGATCAGCTCCCACAGGCGCAGGCTGCCGATCTGGTCCCGCGACCAGCCCAGCGCCGCCTCCCAGGCCGGGTTGAAGTTGATCGGGGTCATGTCGAAGCGCAGCACCCCCAGCAGTTCACGCGACAGCTCCCAGGTGCGGTCGCGCTCGCGGGTGCGTTGCTCTACGCGCTCGCCCAGGGTTTCGGTCAACTGCACCAGGGCCTGGGTGGCGACCTTGCGCTCGCTGATGTCCTGCATCACCCCGCTGAAACGCACGCAACGGCCATCCTTGAACAGCGAACGGCCGTTGGAGTTGATCCAGCGCAGGCGACCGCCCGACAACTGCACGCGGTATTCGGCATGGAACACCGATTCGCAGCTCAGGGCCTGCTCGACCTTGGCCCGCAGCATTGCCCGGTCGTCGGGGTGGCAGTGCTCCAGCACCTGGTCAAGGTGCAGGTTGCAGCTGGGCGTGACTTCGTACAGGGCGCGGCAGCGCTCGTCCCACAGCACCGAGCCGCTGGGCACGCTCAGTTCCCACACGCCCATCTCCGCAGCCTGGATGGCCAGGCGGGCGCGGGTCTCGACCTCTTCGAGGGCGTTTTCCGCAGCGCGGCGCTTCTCGCGTTCGCGCACTTCGAGCACGGCGCGGCGTATGGCCTTGGGCAGCACCTTGAGGTTCTGCTTGAGCACGTAGTCGACCGCGCCCAGGCGCATGGTCTCCACCGCCTGCTGTTCGCCGAAGATGCCGGACAGGAAGATGAACGGCGTTTCCGGGGCCGCCCGCTGGGCCACCTCGAGCACCTGGATGCCCGACGAGGAGGGCAGCAGGTAGTCGCACACGATCACGTCGAAGGTGTGCTGCTGCATGGCCTCGCAGGCGCCGATGTGATCGTGCACCACCACCGGGTCGACCTGCAGGCCATAGCGCTCCAGCGTCAACAGCGTGAGCTCGACGTCGTGGGTGCTGTCTTCGATCAGCAGCAGCTTTATTCTGGGGAGCGGCGTCGGCGCTCCGGGCTCTCGTCTAGGCATGTGTTGTCATCATGACTTGGGGCGACGCACGACCCGGGTGGAACCGGGCGGTGGCTCGTTGAGCACGGCCCAGAAAATCCCCAGGTCGGAGATGGCGCCGACGAACTCCTTGAACTCCACGGGTTTGACCACGTAGGCATTCACGCCCAGCTGATAGGCGCGGTCCAGGTCCGGCTCTTCGCGGGACGAGGTCAGCATCACCACCGGAATGCTGCGCAGGTCGGCCGAGTCGCGCACCTGTTCGAGCACCTCCAGGCCATCGACCTTGGGCAGCTTGAGGTCGAGCAGCAGCACTGCCGGGTTGCCTTGCGGGCGGTCGGCATGGCTGTTCCTGCGGAACAGGTAGTCCAGCGCCTCGGCGCCGTCGCGTACCACGATCACCTCGTTGGCCAGCTGGCTGCGCTCGAGCGCGAGCAGGGTCAGTTCGAGGTCGTTGGGGTTGTCTTCTACCAGGAGTATCGGTTTGAGCATGGAGCGCCCTCGTGTGGGTCATGCAGTGGGCATGAGGGTTTTCTTTGGAAGTGAAAAATAGAACGTCGCGCCCTGGTCCGGGACACCGTGGGCCCATACCGTGCCGCCATGGCGCTCGATGATGCGCCGCACATTGGCCAGGCCGATGCCGGTGCCTTCGAACTCCTCCATGCGGTGCAGGCGCTGGAACACGCCGAACAGCTTGTTGGCGTACTGCATGTCGAAGCCGACGCCGTTGTCGCGCACGCTGATCACGTGGGCGTCGTCGCGTTCCTGCACGTCGACCTCGATCAGCGCCACCGGCCGGCCGCGGGTGTACTTGATGGCGTTGGCGATGAGGTTGCGCAGGGCCAGGTGCAGGAAGGCCGGGTCGGCCACCACGATCGGCAGGGCGTTGAAGGTCCAGCGGATGTCGCGGCCCTCGTAGTCGGGCAGCATCTCCAGCTTGATGGAGGCGACCATCGCCGACAGGTTGACGTCGGACAGGTGCATGGCGCACCGGCCCATCTGCGAGAAGCTCAGCAGGTTGTCCACCAGGGTGCCGGCGAACTTGGCGGAGTTCTCGATGGTGCCCAGAAAGCGCAGGCTGCGCTCGGACATGTTGGCGCCTTCGGCATCGCTGAGCAGCTCGGCATAGCCGGCGATATGCCGCAGCGGCGCGCGCAGGTCGTGGGAGACGCTGTAGGAGAAGGCTTCCAGTTCCTTGTTGGTCTTTTCCAGGGATTCGGACAGTTGCGCCAGTTCTTCGGCCTTGCGCAGCACGATGCCGAGGATGGCCTGGCGCAGCTCCTGCACGCCCTCGATTTCGCTGGGGTCCCAGGGGGTCGAGAAGCCTTCGACGATCTGCTGCCACTGCTCGAAGCTTTCGCGCGGGTTCAGCGAGCCGCTCTGGGCGATGCTTTTTTCCGGGCGGCCGGCCCAGTGCACCACCTGGGACTGCTGGGGTTTGAACCAGATCAGGTAATGCGGGTGCAATTCGGAAATGGACACGGCAAGGATGCCGCTGGCCATGTCGGCCAGCCCCGTCAGGTGCGGGATATCGCGCCCGGCGTTGTCGGTATGGAACACCTCGGCGTCGCCGCGGGCGGTCAGCCAGCCCACCAGGGCCATGATCCGCGCCTGGGGCGGGGTGTGCCCGTAGGTGTCGCAGCCGGTGCTGGACACCACTGCGGCACCGGCGGCGCCGACGAAGTCGGTGAAGATGTCGGGCAGGGCGCGCAGGCCCAGGCGCACGCTGTCCTGGTCGGCGATGGCGCCCAGCAGCTGCACGATGCGCTGGCGGATCTCGAGCATGCGCGCGTGGCGCAGGTGGGCTTCGCGGGTCTCGATCTGCAGCGACAGCACCCGGCCCAGCAGTTCGCAGGCGGTACGCACCTGAAAGCTCACGCTGCGCGGGGTGCGGTGATGACACGACACCAGCCCCCATAACCGGCCCTCGACCACGATGGAAACCGACATCGAGGCCCAGGTCTGCATGTTGCGCATGTATTGCAGGTGCACGGGCGAGACGCTGCGCAGGGTCGAGAAGCTCAGGTCCAGGGGTTGGCCGGTGAGCAGGTTGGCGGCCGGCAGCAGGCGCGCCGGCTGGTAGTCGGCATCCTCGATCACGCGGATGCGGTTGGCACAGTACAGCGCCCGGGCCTGCGCCGGGATGTCCGAAGCAGGGAAGCACAGGCCCTTGTAGCTGGGGTAGTCGTCGTCGACCAGCTCGGCGTTGACCAGCCCGTTGCCCTCGGTGTCGAAGCGGTAGGACTTGACCCGGCCGAACCCGGTCAGGCGCTTGATCACGCGCACCGCCCGCTCGCACAGCTCGTCGATGCTCTCGCTGTCCGGTGCGCCGCCAACGAAGGAGCGCACCAGCGGGTACAGGCGCGAGCTCGGCGCCGGCACGGCGGCCGGGCGCTGGAATTCGGCGATCAGCACCTGGTCGTGGCGGTGCAGCATCATCGGCAGGCGCTGCGCCTGCTGGCCGATCAGAAACTGCACGTCGGCCACGTGATAGGGCTGGGACTGGTCTTCGTCGAGTTCGCCCAGCTGCTCGACGAAACTGCAACCGTCCTGCACCACCGCATCGAAATGCACGCCCAGCAAGGCGTCGATCTCCACCCCCAGCCAGTCCGGCAGGTTCTCGCTGACCTGGCGGATCAACATGGCCGGCTCCTGCACCACGACCATGAACCCCTGGGGCTGAATGCTGCCGGGGGTACGGATCTGTTCACGGGCGCAGTTGGCCAGGGCGATCTGGAAAGCGTCGCTGGGGTGGGTGGTGGTCACAAGATCCCTCCTGAAGGCGTGTTGGCAGGCCGTGCAGGGGAAGGGCACAAGCGATCCCGGCCAGGTGTAGAAAGCGCGGACAAGGTATCAAATCCTGTGGTTTCACGATGCTAAAACTGATCCTTAGCTGATGAATTGGTTCAGTTTGATAGCGTTTTGCCCGTGCCCTGGCGCCGCCGCGGCCCGATCCAAGGGAACCCCACTGACTGCACCGGGTCGCTTGTACGGCTTGTCATGCGCGATCCATGAGCCACACTCACTGGATCGTCTCGTAATGCAATTGGGGGGATATGCCATGAAGTTCGCAAGGAACGTGGCCACATTGGGCCTGGCCGTGTCACTGGCGGCCGGCCAGGCGCAGGGGGCGGAATCGAAGAAGGTCGATGTACTGCTGGTGGGGGGCGGCATCATGAGCGCCACGCTGGCAATCTGGCTCAACGAGCTGGAGCCGGGCTGGTCGATGGAGATGGTCGAGCGCCTGGACGGGGTGGCCGAGGAAAGCTCCAACGGCTGGAACAACGCCGGCACCGGGCACTCGGCGCTGGCCGAGCTGAACTACACGCCCGAGGACAAGGACGGCAAGATCAACATCACCAAGGCGGTCGAGATCAACGAGGCGTTCCAGGTGACGCGCCAGTTCCTGGCCTGGCAGGTCAAGAACGGGGTGCTGAAGAACCCGCGCTCGTTCATCAATTCCACGCCGCACATGAGCTTCGTGTGGGGTGACGACAACATCAGTTTCCTCAAGCGCCGCTACGAGGCGCTGCAGGCCAGCCCCCTGTTCCGGCCGATGCAGTACTCCGAAGACCCGGCGCAGATCCGCAAGTGGGTGCCGCTGATGATGGAGGGCCGCGACCCCAACCAGAAGATCGCCGCCACCTGGACGCCGATCGGCACCGACGTGAACTTCGGCGAGATCACCCGCCAGTTCGTGGCGCACCTGCAGCAGCAGGAGAATTTCTCGCTCAAGCTGTCCAGCGAGGTCGAGGACATCCGTCGCAATGACGACGGCTCCTGGCACGTGGAGTACAAGAACCTCAAGAGTGGCGAGAAGTCGACCGCCGATGCCAAGTTCCTGTTCATCGGTGCCGGCGGCGCGGCGCTGCCGCTGCTGCAGAAGTCCGGCATTCCCGAGGCCCAGGACTACGCGGGCTTCCCGGTGGGCGGCTCGTTCCTGGTCACCGACAACCCCACCATCGCCCAGCAGCACATGGCCAAGGCCTACGGCATCGCCGCCACGGGCGCGCCGCCGATGTCGGTGCCGCACCTGGATACCCGGGTACTCGATGGCAAGCGGGTGATCCTGTTCGGGCCGTTCGCGACCTTCTCCACCAAGTTTCTCAAGGAAGGCTCGTACCTGGACCTGTTCTCCAGCATGACCACCCATAACCTGTGGCCCATGACCAAGGTGGGGATCGACCAGTTCGACCTGGTGCAGTACCTGGCAGGCCAGCTGATGCAATCGGACGACGACCGCTTCGAGGCGCTGCAGACCTACTTCCCCCAGGCCAAGAAGGAAGACTGGCGCCTGTGGCAGGCCGGGCAGCGGGTGCAGATCATCAAGCGCGACAAGGAAAAGGGCGGGGTGCTCAAGCTGGGCACCGAGGTGGTGAGCGCGGCCGATGGCAGCATTGCCGGGCTGCTGGGCGCATCGCCCGGCGCATCCACGGCGGCGCCGATCATGCTCGAAGTGCTGCAGAAGGTGTTCAAGGACAAGGTCGCCAGCCCGGCCTGGCAGCAGAAGCTGCACCAGATCGTGCCCAGCTACGGCACCCACCTGAACGACGACCCGGCCCGGGTGCAGCAGGAGTGGGCCTACACCAGCGAGATACTGCAGCTTGCGCCGCCACCGGGCATCGATACCCAGGCGCCGCAGCAGTCGCCGGCCACCGACCCGATCGGCCAGAAGCACAGCGACTCGGACCCTGACCTGGCGCCATGACCTCGGCGCTTCGTGCTCAGGGCAGGGGCGACGCCCAGGTACCGGCCGGGGCGTCGCGCAGCGCGGCGTGCAGCAGACGCAGCACCGGGTGCTCCAGCGCAGTGCCGCTGTAGCACAGGCCCACCCGGCGACTGGGCAGCGGGCTGTTGAGCGCATGCACCTGCACCCCTTGTGCCGCGCTCACCAGCGAGTGCGGCAGCGCCGCCACGCCGATCCCGGCCGCCACCAGCAGCAGCGACTGCTGCAGCGAGCCGCTGCTGGCCACCGCCGACGCGGTGGAGTTGCCATACAGCGCCATCAGGCGCTGGTGGGAGGGGTGTTCGGGGCAGATGACCCAGGGGTACAGGCTGGTGACCGTGCCCGGTTGCCTGCCGGCTGCGCTCACCAGCACGAACGGGTCGTCCCACACCGGCAGGAACAGCTCGTCTTCGCAGCACTGTTCTTCCACCGCCAGGCGCGCATCGCCGGCACAGCCCTCGTGCAGCGTGATGTACAGGTGCGCCACCACCTGGTGGGCAAAGCGCAGAAACGCAGCGACCTGCGCGGGGCTCAGGTCCGGCTCGATGCCCAGGCTCAGGTGCTGGCGCGCATCGCTGGTGCGAAAGCGCTGGCGCAGGGCCTCGGCCTCGCTGACCAGCGCGCAGGCCTGCGGGTACAGCGAACGCGCCGCCTCGCTCACCTCCACCCCTCGCGACTGGCGGTTGAACAGGGTGGCGCCCAAGGCTTCTTCGAGCTGGCGGATGGTCACCGACAAGGTCGGCTGGCTGATGCACAGGCGCTGGGCGGCGCTGGTGATGTTGCGTTCTTCGAACACCGCCACAAAGGCTTTGAGGTGCCGGATATCCATAGGTAAGGCCGATGTCTGCAAGAGGAATTAAGCATTTTATCTGCTGTGGCCGGCACTATACGCTTTGCGTCATCTGATAAACCAATGACGGAAGCACTTTCATGAACAAACCCCTGATCATCGTGACCGGCGCCAGCTCGGGCATCGGCGAGGCCGTCGCGCGCCTGTTCTCTGCCCAGGGCCACCCCCTGCTGCTGCTGGCCCGGCGCGTGGAGCGCCTGCTCGCACTGGGCTTGCCCGCCACCCTGTGCAAGGGTGTCGACGTCACCGACCGCGAGGCGCTGCTGGCTGCGGTGAAGGAGGCCGAGGCGCAGTACGGCCCGGCCGATGCGATCGTCAACAATGCGGGGGTGATGCTGCTGGGTGATACCGCCACCCAGGCCCCCGAGCAGTGGGAGCGCATGCTGGATGTGAACGTCAAGGGCCTGCTCAACGGCATCCATGCGGTACTGGGCGGCATGATCGAACGCAACCACGGCACGGTGATCAACGTCGGCTCGGTGGCTGGGCGCAAGACCTTCCCCAACCATGTGGCCTACGTGGGCACCAAGTTTGCCGTGCACGCGATCTCGGAAAACTTGCGCGAAGAAGTGGCGGCGCACAACGTGCGGGTCATCACCATCGCGCCGGGTGCGGTGGAAACCGAGCTGCTCGGCCACACCACCGATGAGGCGATCAAGTCCGGCTACCAGGACTGGAAGGCCGGCATGGGCGGCGTGGTGCTGTCGGCGGACGATGTGGCCAATGCGATCCGCTACGCCTACGAACAGCCTCAGGGCGTGTGCATCCGCGAGATCGTGCTGGCGGCGACCCGCCAGCAGGCCTGATGGCGTGCGCGTTGCGCGTCAGAAGCTGTACCTGACGTTGAACATCACGTTGCGCGGGTCGCCGTAGTAGACCGAGTAGTAGTTGCCGATGCCACTGTAGTACGTCTTGTCGAACAGGTTGTTGAGGTTGGCCGACACCTTCAGTTGCTTGCTCACGTCATACGCGGCCATCAGGCCGACCACGCCGTAGGCGTCCTGGAAGAACTTGTGGCTGGGCAGCGCCACGTCGTTGACGTCGTCGTAGAAGGTGTCGTCGACGAAGTAGGTGCGGCTCTGCCACTGCCAGTTGCCGCCCACGGTGAGCTTGTTCAGCTCGGCCGGCAGGCGGTAGCTGGTGGCGACCTTGAGCAGGTGCTGGGGCTGGTTGGTCGCCACGCGCCGGTGATCGGCGTCGTAGGAGGCCTGATAGACGTAGCCGGCGTTGATGTTCCAGTCGGGCAGGATCTCGCCGGACATTTCCAGCTCCACACCGCGGGTGGTGGCGCCCTGCACGGCGCGCATCACTTCATTGCCGAACTCCCCGGTGGTGCCGGTCGACTGCGCCAGGTTGTCCTGCTTGAGCTCGAACAGCGCCAGGCTGGCATTCAGGCGACGGTCGAAATACTCGCCCTTGATTCCCACTTCGTAGCTTTGCCCGGTGAGCGGGTCCAGCGGCTTGTTGTCGGCACCCCGGTTGTAGGGCTGTGGCTTGAAGATGTCGGTGTAGCTGGCGTACACGGTGTGCTGGTCGTCGAGGTCGTAGGTGATGCCGGCATAGGGGATCACTTCACCGGTGTCGCGGGTGGCGGTGCGGCTGCTGCGCGGCAGCGCGTTGATGCTGTCCAGGCTCCACGCGTAGTCGGTGACCCGCGCCCCCAGCACCAGGTTGAGTGCGTCGGTGGGCTTGAGCACGACCGCAGCATAGCCGACCTTCTGCGTGGTCTTGATATCGAAGGTCGACCACCAGGCCCAGTCGGTGGGGTAGGCGGCGTTGTTGTTCCAGTCGAAGGCATCGGGTGCCACGGCGTCGGTGCTGCCGTCGGTACGGTCCGATTGCGCGGTGGTGTGGGCATAGGTGTAGCCCACCACCAGGTCGTGGCTTCTGCCCAGCAGCGAGAACGGGCCCTTGGCGTAGATATCGAAGGACTTCTCGTCGGTATCGGTGTTGAACTTGGCCGCACCGCCCGGGTAGTAGCCGTGGGCGACGCTGTTGTCGTTCGGGTCGACATGGGCGGTGGCCAGGCCTGCGATGATCTCGCGCGAGGCATAGTTGCGGTAGCTGGCGGTGGCCTTGAGCGACCACTCGTTGTCGAACTGGTGATCGATGCTGGCGAATGCGCGCTGGGTGCGATGGTTGCGGTAGGCCCACTTGTCCGCCGGGTTGGTGGAGCGCGAGAAGCGCACCGGCGTGCCGTTCTTGTAGAAGGCCGGCAGGTGGGTGGTGGAGGACGCGTCGTTGTCGTTCTGCTGGTACTCGTAGCCCACGCTCAGCACGGTGGCGTCAGACAGGTCGCCGTCGAGCACGCCGTAGAAGATGTCCTGTTGCTGCTTCTGGTAGTCGATGAAGGTGTGCTGCTGTTCACGGGCCGCGACGAAACGCCCGCGCAGGGCGCCGCTGTCGAGCAGCGGTCCGGACACGTCCAGCTCGGTGCGGTAGTGATCCCACGAGCCTGCGCCGGCGGACACATGGCCCTGAAACTGGGCAGTGGGCCGCTTGCGCACCAGGTTGATCACCCCCGACGGGTAGCCGATGCCGTTGACCAGCCCGGTGGCGCCCTTGAGCACCTCGACGCGGTCGTAGATCACCGAGTTGGTGATGCTGTAGTTGTCGCGCAGGTTGCCGGCGTCGGTGCTCAGGCTGGGCACGCCGTCATACTGGAAGTTCTGGATCTCGAAGCCGCGCGAGTAGAAGGTGAAGCCTTCGGAGTTCTCGCGGTTGACGGTGATGCCCGGGGTTTGCTGCATCACCTCGGACAGGTTGTTCAGGCCCTGGTCGTCCATCTGCTGGCGGGTGATCACGCTGATCGACTGCGGGGTCTTGCGCAGCGACATGTCCAGGCGCGTGGCGGTGCTGGTCTGCCCGGTGGTGTAGGAGCCGCTGCCCTCGGTGGTGCTGCCCAGGCTCCAGGCGCTGTTGATGGTGGTGGCGCCCAGTTCGATGTTGTTGCCGGCGCTGTCTGGCAGCGGTACCAGGTACAGGGTCGAGGCGTCACTGCGCCCGAAGGTGAAGCCGCTGCCGGCCAGCAGTTGGGCCAGGGCCTGATCGGCGGAGTAGCTGCCCTTGACCGGTGCGCTGCGCAGGCCGGCGTCCAGGTTGCCGTCGAGCATCACGTTCTGCCCGGTCTGCTGGCTGAACACCAGCAATGCCTGGCGCAGTTGCTGGGCGGGGATATCGAATGCCGTGTGCACGCTGACCGCCCCTGTACCGGGCGCGGGCAGCTGGGCCTGGGCCGGTTGGGCCAGCAGCGCGCAACTGATCGCGGCGCCCAGCGCCGACATGCGCCAGCACGAACCCTGGGGGAACAACGTCTGGGGTGTTGCCATTTCCTTGACTCCTCGGCAGAACGACTTCGCCTGTTTGCGAATGGGTTTCATCTGCTGGTGATGACGCACAAGGAGTGCAAATGTCTGATGGGTACTGCAAATAATTTTCAATCAGCCATCGGCGGGTCAGGCAGGGCGGATGATGGTCACCAGGTCGGTGTAGCGGCTCAGGCGGATCGGCAGGGTGCGCGCCAGCACATCGAGCATCTGCTCGGGGTGCTGGCGATTGAGGATCAGGCTCACCGGGCGTGCCGCCAGGCGCTCGTCGGCGATGAAGATGCGGCCCTCGCGCCAGCGCTGCAGGTGATTGACCACCTTGGCCAGGGGCGTGTCGAAGAACACCAGGCTGCCGTTGCGCCAGGCCAGCACCTGGTCCAGTTCGGCGCGCTGCACCGGGCCGAGCCCGGCGGCGCCGAAGGTCACGGCCTCGCCCTGGCCCAGTTGTGCCTGCTGGCCGGGGATTTGCACCCCGGCATTGTGCTCACTGACGGCCAGGTCGGCGCTGCCGGCGTCGCAGGACAGGCAGAACGCACCCTGGTGGCTGACCACGGTGCCGGCCTCGGTGTCGATGCGCAGCGGGCGGGTATCGGCGGCCACCTTGAAATAGGCCTGACCACGCAGCATGCGCAGGCGCCGCGTGGTGCCGGAAAAGTCGAGGTCCAGGGCGGTGTTGCCGGCCAGTTCGATCACGCTGCCATCGGGCAGGCGCTCGGTGCGGGTTTCACCCACGCGCGTGTGCAGGTCGGCAAACGACAGGCCGTCGCCCTTGAGCCACAGCGTGGCCGAGCCGGTGGCCACTGCGGCGGTGCACGCCGCCATGGCCAGTTGCATGAAGCGCCGCCGCGAGACGCCGCGGGCCTTGGGGGCAGGCGGCGCCTGCACGGCAGGCAGCTCGGCGGCCAGGGCCCACAGCGCTTCGAGTTCCAGGTAGGCCTTGGCATGGCGCGGGTCGGCCAGCATCCACTCAAGCCACTGCTCGTGCTCGGCCTGGCTGGCCGAGCCTTCGAAGATCAGCGCGAACCAGGCGCAGGCCTGCTGCGAGATGGGGTCGGCCTGGGGCTCGTCGGGCGAGGCCGGGGCCGGCGTGGGGAAGGGCGGTTCAGCCATGGGTCGGGTCACTGTGCGGGCGGTGAGGTGTACAGGGGCGCATGATAGTCCACTCTCACTCGGACATGCCCAGCTTGAGCAATTCCAGTGCCCGCACCATGCGGCTGTAGGCGGTCTTGGGCGAAATGCCCAGGCGTTCACCGATCTCCACGTAGGTCAGGCCTTCGCCGCGCGCTAGCAGAAACACCTCGCGGCAAGGCTCGGGCATGCGCTGCATCACGCGGTTGAGCGTGGCCAGCTGGTCCTGGGCGATCACCGTGCGTTCCAGGCTCGGGGTCTTCTGCTCCAGCGCCTGCAGCTCGGTGGGCTCGACCACCTCGCCCTTGCGGTGGCGCTCGCGACGCAGGTAGTCGATGAACAGGTTGCGCGCGCACAGAAACAGGTACGCGCGAAAGTTGTCGATGGGCGTGCGCCCCAGCTGTTCGGACAGGCGGATGAAGGTCTCCTGTGTCAGGTCTGCGGCGGTGTCCTTGCAGCGCACCTGACGATTCAGGTAGTCCTGAATTTCTTCACGGTGGGCAAGGTACAACGCCTTGAGGTCTGCGCTTGACACGAAACACCTGCGAGCTGGGGGTCAGGGAGCGCAGGAAGATAACAGGAATTAATATCATTTAAAACAACACGGCCGAGGCGCTGGGGTAGCGTCTCTAGCGGTTCGGGAGCAATCGGGCCTGGGCCCGCTGGAGCCAGACGCTGCCCTTCAACGCTGGTTGAGCCAATGCTGCTGGTAGGTCCCTTGCGGGTCCTGCACCGGGCCGTGATCGGGAAAGGGCAGGTTGGCGATGCACGCAAGCTGGGCCTGGGTTGGCGCTTCGCGTCGGATGTCTGCGTGCTGCCCGGGCGGGTAGGCCCCCACCACCAGAAAGCCCGGGCTGCAATCGAGTTTGCAGTGGCCCGTGCCGGCGGGCAGCAACAGCACATCGCCTGCACTCACCTGTACTTCGCGGCCCCGCGGGCCGCCCAGTATCAGCCTTGCCTGGCCACACACCACGCCGAGCGCTTCGTGGCCCTCGGTGTGGTAGTGGTGGTAGGCGTAGATGCCATCGCGCCATTGCGCCGGCCAGCCATTGGCCTCGAAAGTGCGTTCGATTTGCGCCGCCGGATCACTGCCATGCAGCGCAATCGCGTGGGGGTAGATCAGCACCGGCAGCCGGGTATTGTTGGGCACCCAGTCGTCGGGTTGCAGCCTCAGTACCTGCGAGGCCGTTGAAGGTGTGTGTCGAGTGTTCAAGGTCGACCCTCGGCGATGAAGCCGGGGCGGCATCGGGTTGCCAGCCCGGCGTGGTGACAGGGAAGGGGCAGGTGGATGCCTGCCCCGGTCGTCTAGCTTCGCAGGAACGCGAGCAGATCGGCGTTGATCGTGTCGGCGTCGGTGGTCGGCATGCCATGCGGCAAGCCCGCATAGGTTTTCAGGGTGCCGTTCTGCAACAGCTTCGCTGACCGCGGCCCTGAGTTTGCATAGGGCACGATCTGGTCATCGTCCCCGTGCATCACCAGGGCGGGAATCGTGATGCGCTTGAGGTCGTCGGTGAAGTCGGTCTGGGAGAAGGCCACGATCCCGTCAAGGTGTGCCTTGGCGCAGCCCATCATGCCCTGACGCCACCAGTTCAGGATGGTGCCCTCGCTGGCGTTTGCGCCTGGGCGGTTGTAGCCATAGAACGGGCCCGACGGCAGGTCATGGTAGAACTGTGCGCGGTTGGCCTTGAGCTGCGCCTGCAAGTCATCGAATACCGACTTGGGCAAGCCGTCCGGATTGTTCGGGGTCTGGACCATCAGCGGTGGCACGGCACTGATGAGGACAGCCTTCGACACACGCTCCTGGCCATGGCGAACGATGTAGCGGATCACCTCGCCGCCGCCGGTGGAGTGCCCCACGTGGGCTGCACCCTGCACGCCAAGATGGTCGACCACGGCCGCAACGTCGTCCGCATAGTGATCCATGTCGTGCCCGTCCCACACCTGGCTGGAGCGCCCGTGGCCGCGGCGGTCGTGTGCGACGACCCGGTAGCCGTGATCAAGGAAGAACAGCATCTGCGCATCCCAGTCGTCGGCACTGAGTGGCCATCCGTGGTGAAAGACGATCACCGGGGCATCGCGTGGGCCCCAGTCCTTGTAGAAGATCTCGACACCGTCCCGCGTAGTGACATACCCCATGTTCGTGGCTCCCGAGTGAAGTGGAGGGCGTGGTCAGTATCGTGTTGTGATCATGACCAGGTGAACAAAGTGCAGATCAGCGGATGAACGGCCTGCACAGACGCTGCGATAGCCATTGACCACGGACCACCGCAGGCTTGTACGGCTCAGTCCTGATGCATGGCCTGTGCTACCCCCTGATCCTCACCCAGGAACCCGCCACTCTGGTGATGCCACAGCTGCGCATAGGTGCCATTTCTGGCAAGCAACTCGGCGTGGGTACCCTGCTCGATGATGCGCCCGTCATCCATCACCACCAGCCGGTCCATGGCCGCAATGGTGGACAGACGGTGGGCGATGGCGATCACGGTCTTGCCCTGCATCATCTCGTCGAGGCTTTCCTGGATGGCCACTTCGACCTCGGAGTCCAGTGCGCTGGTGGCTTCGTCCAGCAGCAGGATCGGGGCATTCTTGAGCATCACTCGGGCGATCGCGACGCGCTGGCGCTGGCCCCCCGACAGCTTGATGCCGCGCTCGCCCACCAGGGTGTCGTAGCCGCTATGGCCTTGCTGGTCGCTCAACTGGCTGATGAAACCGTCGGCCTGGGCACTGGCGGCTGCGCTGCGGACCTGTTCGTCGGTGGCGTCGGGCCGGCCATAGGCGATGTTGTCGCGAATGGAACGGTGCAGCAGCGAGGTGTCCTGGGTGACCATGCCGATGGCGCTGCGCAGGCTATCCTGGGTCACATGGGCGATGTCCTGCCCGTCGATGCGGATCTGGCCGCTGTCGACGTCATAGAAGCGCAGCAGCAGGTTGATGAGCGTGGACTTGCCCGCGCCGGAGCGCCCCACCAGGCCGATCTTTTCACCCGGGCGAATGCTCAGGCTCAGGCCGTCGAGCACCTGGCGCTCGCCGTTGTAGTTGAAGCTCACCTTGTCGAAGGTGACCGCGCCGCCGCGGGTCTGCAGCACCTTGGCGTCCGGGGCATCCTTGACCTTGGGGCCGCGGGTCAGGGTGGCCATGCCGTCCTGCACGGTGCCGATGTTCTCGAACAGCGAGGTCATCTGCCACATGATCCAGTGCGACATGCCATTGATGCGCAGCGCCATGGCGGTGATCGCCGCCACGGCACCTGCGCCGACCTCGCCCTGGTGCCACAGCCACAGGGCATAGCCGCCGGCGGCCATGATCAGGGCCACCACCAGCGCCTGGTTGACGATCTCGAACTGGCTGACCAGGCGCATCTGGCGAAAGCCGGTCTGCTTGAAGTCTTCCATCGCCGCACGGGCGAAGTGCGCCTCGCGGTTGGAGTGGGAGAACAGCTTCACCGTGGTGATGTTGGTGTAGGCGTCGGAAATGCGCCCGGTCATCATCGAGCGGGCGTTGGCCTGCTCCTGTCCGACCTTGCCCAGGCGCGGCACGAAGTACAGCATGGCCAGGCCGAACAGCACCACCCAGGCAACGAAGGGCAGCATGAGCTTGAGCGCGAAGCCGCCGGCCAGCGCGATGATCGCGATGAAGTACACCCCGATGCCGGGGGCGATCTCGATCAGGGTGAACAGCAGGTCGCGCACCGCCAGTGCGGTCTGCATGACCTTGGTGGTGACGCGCCCGGAGAATTCGTCGGAAAAGAACGACAGGCTCTGGCGCAGCATCAGGCGGTGGAAGTCCCAGCGCAGGCGCAAGGGCAGGTTGATTGCCAGTATCTGGTGCTGAACCATGGTGCGCAGGGCCACCAGCCCGACGCTGCACAGCATCACGATGCCGATGCCCCACAGCACGCGGCGTTCCTGCGCTGCCGCATCGCCCCCGGCCTGCCAGGTGGAGAGCAGGTCCACGACCTGGCCCAGGAACGAAAACAGCCAGGCTTCATAGATGGACACCGCAGCGCTGAGCAGTGCGAACGCCAGGATGTAGCCGCGCGCACCCCGCGTGCACGCCCACAGAAAGCGTGCCAGGCCCACGGGCGGCGGGGGCACCTCGTCAGGAGGGAAAGGGTCGAGCCTTCGTTCAAATGCACGAAGCATGGTGGTCTCCAAAACGATCGAATGGGGGCAATTCTGACATCGAACGGCGGGCTTGCGGGATTTGTGGGGAGTGAAGAGGCGGTGGTGGTTTGCTGCGCTGGTTGAGAGAAAGGCCGCAATCGACCCAACGCGGGTTCCCGTTTCAGGATTTCAACAATAAATTGATAATTCAACGCCTGGTTGATATTTTCTAGGCCCGACGATCATTACTTGGGTGCCCGATGCAACTCGATATTTTCCAGGTGGACGCTTTTTCTTCCGAGACGTTCGGGGGCAACCCGGCGGCTGTGTGCCCGCTGGACGCCTGGCTACCTGATGCGACGCTGCAACGGATCGCAGCAGAGAACAATGTGTCCGAGACGGCCTATTGGGTACGCAACGGTGAGGTGTTCGAGCTGCGCTGGTTTACCCCCGCAGTGGAGGTCGATCTGTGCGGGCACGCCACGCTGGCAGCCGCCTGGGTGCTGTTCGAACAGCTTGGTGAATGCCGCGACACGCTGCGTTTTTCCACCCGCAGCGGTGAATTGCGAGTGCGCCGCGAAGGCGGTCGCCTGGCCATGGACTTTCCGGCCAAGCAGCCTGAAACCGTAGCCCTGCCGCCTGGCCTGCTGCAGGCCCTGGGGCTGGAGCAGGCCGAGGCGCTGTATCGCACGGACGATTACCTGGTGGTGGTCGAGGATGAAAGCATCGTCGCCGGGCTCGACCCCGACTTTGCCGCCCTGGCCGCATTCGAGGTGCGCGGGGTTGCCGTGACCGCGCCGGGTCGTCACATGGACTTCGTCTCGCGCTGGTTCGGGCCGCGAGTGGGGGTCAACGAAGACCCTGTCACCGGCTCGGCCCACACTTCGCTGGCGACCTACTGGGCCCAGCGCCTGGGCAAGCGCAGCCTGAGTGCCGAGCAGGGCGGGGCGCGGAAGGGCCAACTGCACTGCGAAGTCCTGGACAACGACCGGGTCATCATCAGCGGTCACGCGGCGCTCTACCTGCGCGGCACCATCTTCATCTGAGACCGGCCCGCCAAATCACTTCAAACTTTTCCTACCTCACGGGTTCTGCTTAGTAACACCCCGCACTTGAAGGAGAACCCGATGAAACCCACCGATACCAAGCAGGGCGACAAGGTCCCGCGGCCACTCTCGTCGGACCAGGCGCAGAAGGGCACGCCATCCCCCGACCCGGTGCTGGAACAACCGGACCCGGATACCGAGGCAGTAGACAAGGTGATCACGCCGACGTCCATCAAGGAGCAGGAAGAAAAGACCCGCGAAATCCAGCGGCGCCTGGCTGAGGCGCAAGGGGAGGGCTGAAAGCGGCCCTGCCGGGCCCTGCGTGCCTTGGCGTGCCAGCGCCAGTCACAGCTTGGCGAGCAGGTGCTGCAGTTTTTTCGTGGCTTCGCGCCCGGAACAGGCGCGGCTGAGCAGGTCGCTGGACATGTTCTTGTACATGTCCACGGCCTGGGCAGAGGAGGTGACGCTGGCAATGCCCACATGCAGGTTGGGCAGCTCCCCTAGCCGGTAAGGGCTCACCGCCACGTAGCTGGTGGTCTTCTGCTCGAAGATCTGGAAGGTGGCGCTGGGCAGTGCCTCGTCGATCAGGTAGATACCCGGGTGATCGCTGTTGGTCTCGACGATGGAGATCAGGTTCTCGATTTCCTTGCGTGCCAGCAGGGCCCGCTCCATTCGCACGCTGGGGGGCAGGTCCAGGCGACCGACCAGGCCGATGTGCAGGTAACGCTCGATCTGACGCAGGCTGACAATCGACCTGACCTGGAATTTTTCGCGAAAGAAGGTGGATTTGCGCTCGTCCAGAATGCTCAGAATCTGGCTCTCCATCGCTTCCTGTGCCGGGCTGAAGCCCTGCGGTCGAGCCTCGTGGAGCATGGTCTGAAACAGCGCCGAGTATTCGGGCGTGGTCAGCAGGTAGGAAAACGGGTCGAAGTAGGAGATGACGCTGCTGGAACGGGCCTCCAGCTGGCGCATGCGCTCGAAGTAGCCGAGGGCGTTGTCGAAGTACTCCGTATCGGAACCCAGCAGGCTGGTCAGCGACACCTTCAGCAGGTCGGCCAGGCGCTCCAGTGTGTCGAGTTTGACGATCTTGCCCAGTTCCAGGCGGTACACCGCAGCCCGCGAGATGCCGAGCTTGTCGGCCACCTGGTCGGCGTTGAGCTGGCGGCCGATGCGAAAGGCCCGGAGGCGCTCGCCGATTGCCTGGTAATCAATCTGGTTCACTGGGGGATCCTTGTCGTTTTCGTGGTGGCATGTTCTACCAGATCGGCTTGACGAGGCCATGGCGCGAGTGTATCAATATTTAGACATGAACTGTTGCTTGTCCAAAAAATATAAAAAAGGCCGACACATGTCCACACCACCCAGCACCTGCTGCGGCATCGCCTGCGCTGCCACCTGACTCCAAAACCCCACCCCCCACCTGATAGGAGCTTCCCTGATGAAGACTCGCATCGGCGCGCCCGCGTTCGCGCTTTTCATGACCCCGATGGTGATGGCTGGCCCGCCGCCAGCCTTCAGCGATACCTTTATCGGTTATCGCTACAGCAGCCATTTCTCGGACCCGGGCAAGCGCCAGGACATAGCCAAGCACATTGTCCAGCTTGCCCATGTGAGCAGCTACGCACTGGGCCAGCAGTTCGCCAACGTGGATGTGTTCAAGTCCGACCGCGATGACCCGCGCAAGGACAGCAGCAGCGGCGCCACCGAGGTCTACCTGACCTACCGCAATCAGTTGCAGCATGCACGGGTGTTCGATCGGCCGCTGGCGTTCGGGCCGGTGAAGGACGTCGCGCTGACCCTGGGCCTGGACTGGAACACCAAGAACAACGCGTTCCAGTCGCGAAAGCGCATGATTTTGATAGGCCCGACCCTCAAGTTCGCGCTGCCGGCAGGGTTTCTCGACCTCAGCCTGTTCTACGCCAGGGAATGGAACCACTGCGGGCTCGACAGCTGCCGGCAGCCGGGCAACCATTCGCGCATGGCATTCGACCCGTTCTACCAGCTGAACCTGACCTGGGGCATACCGTTCGCTCTGGGCAGCCTGCCGATGAAGTTCCAGGGCTTCTACAGCTACAGCGGCGAGAAGGGCGATGACTACCGGCGCAACCCGACGGCGGATGAACAGCTGATGCGTACCTCGCTGATGCTGGATGCAGGGGCTGTGCTGGGGGGCGCAAGAAACACGCTATGGGTCGGGCCCGGATACGAGTACTGGCGCAACAAGTTCGGCAACCGCCGTGACGACGGGATCGACGTGGACGCCTTGTCGATCAACCTGGAGTGGCATTTCTGAGCGCAGCGTTTTTTTTGCGAGCCCACAATCTAAATATTTAGACAATCGCGCAGGCTGGCAGTACGCTTTGTGAAGCCTTGCACGGGCGGACCGGCGGCGATCCTGGGCGGGTTCAGGCGTCAGCTGTCTAAAAAACCATACAAAAACAAGAGGTAAACCAAGATGGCTTCTTCCGAAAAGCGTCCGAAGAAGGACGCGTCACCCAAGAAGGCCCTGATAGCCAGCGTGACCGGCTATGCGATGGATGGCTTCGACCTGCTGATTCTCGGGTTCATGTTGCCGGCGATCACCATCGGTCTCGGTCTGAGTTCCTCGGAGGCTGGCTCGCTGGTGACATGGACGTTGCTGGGCGCCGTGGCCGGGGGGCTGATCTTCGGCCAACTGAGCGACCGCTATGGCCGGGTACGCATGCTGACCCTGTGCATCCTCACCTTCTCGATATTCACCGGGCTGTGCGCATTCGCCCAGGGCTACTGGGACCTGCTGATCTATCGAACCCTGGCCGGGTTCGGCCTGGGCGGGGAGTTCGGCATCGGCATGGCACTGATCGCCGAAACCTGGCCGGCCAATCGACGCAATCGTGCTTCTTCCTATGTGGGCATGGGGTGGCAGGCCGGCGTGCTCGCCGCTGCATTGCTCACGCCATTGCTGCTGCCCTACATCGGCTGGCGCGGCATGTTCCTGGTCGGGTTGCTGCCAGCGTTCGTCTCGCTCGTGGTTCGCCATACCATGAGCGAGCCGGCAGAGTTCGTGAAGGCCGCAGCCGACCCGGTGCCTTTCGCACGGCGCTTCACCGACCTGTTCAAGGACCGGCAGACCAGCAAGGCGAGCCTGGGGGTGATGGTGCTCACCTCGGTGCAGAACTTCGGCTACTACGGGCTGATGATCTGGATGCCCAGCTACCTGTCGAACAAGTTCGGCTTCTCGCTGATGGCCTCCGGAACCTGGACCGCAGTGACGGTGCTGGGCATGGCGTTCGGTATCTGGCTGTTCGGGCACCTGGCCGACCGTTTCGGACGCAAGCGCATGTTCCTGCTGTATCAGGCCGGCGCAGCGTTCATGGTCATCGCCTATGCCAACCTCGACAACCCCACGGTCATGCTGTTTGCCGGCGCGATCATGGGCATCTTCGTCAACGGCATGATCGGTGGCTACGGCGCATTGATCTCCGATCTGTACCCCGCGCAGATCCGTGCCACGGCGCAGAACGTGCTGTTCAACGTGGGCAGGGCCGCCGGTGGCTTCGGGCCGCTGGTGGTGGGCGCCGTAGCGCTGCACTATTCGTTCTCGGCGGCCATCATGCTGCTTGCCTCGTTGTATGGGGTGGCGATGCTCGCGACGGTGTTGCTGCTTCCCGCCTGCCAGGCCCACGACGTGCCGAAGCCGCAGCCGGCCTAGCCCGGCGGGATGGTTATGAATTTGCCCTGGCTTATTCGTATCAAAAATTAGACAGAAACACCGAGCTGCAGTACAGTCAACTTACGCAATCGCTGAAACACCGCTTCATCTGCCGCTTCATCGCTGAGGCGGCATTTACTTTTGACCATGCTGTATAAAAATTTAGACAAATGCGAGGCCACCACAATGAACGTGATTTCCGGCTGCTGCCAGGCGAGTGCCCTGACCCCCCCAGACGACACCTTGGCGGTCGTGATTTCCAACCAATGGGTCAACGATGAATACAAGCGCCTGGTGCTACAGGCCGACGGCGCCGCCAGCCAGTCTTTGCCGGGGCAGTTCTTCAACCTGCTGTGCCCGAGTGAAGGCGAGCACAAGCCGTACTTCCGTCGCCCCATGAGCACTTACAAGGCCGACCCGGCCACGGGCCAGGTGGAGTTTCTGTACAAGGTGACCGGCAAGGGCACCTATGGCCTGGAGACGCTTGGCCAGGCGCAGACCGTGGAGATCCTAGGCCCGCTGGGCAAGGGCTTCGACCTGCAGCCGGGGTGGCAGCACATGATCATCGTGGCCCGGGGCGTGGGGCTGGCCACCCTGGCGCCGCTGGCCGAAGCGGCGCATCGGCTGGGCATCCGCCTGACCGCAGTGCTGAGTGCCCGCAGCGAGAAGAGCCTGCTTTCGCGCGAGCGCTTCGCCTCGCTGGGGGCCGACGTGCGGGTGGTGCTGGATGAGGATGGCAGCAGCTCGCCCGAACGGCTCGAACCGCTGCTGCGCCAGATCATCGCCCGTGAAGGCACCGATGCGCTGTTCACGTGTGGCTCCAGGCGGCTGACCCAGTTGCTGAAGAAGCTGAGCGCCGAGCTCGGCCTGGTGGGCCAGGTAGCGCTGGAGCAACAGATGGTGTGCGGCCTGGGCATGTGCCAGTGCTGCGTCGAGGTGTTCGAGGTGGACGGGCTCAGGGTGGGCAAGCGGGTATGCCTCGAAGGCCCTGTATTCGACCTGGCGGAGGTGGTGTGATGATCAATCTGAGCGTACAGGTCGGCGGGTTGCGCCTGAAGAACCCGGTGATGCCGGCATCGGGCACCTTTGCCGAAGAGCTTGCCCACCTGCTGGACTTCAACCAGCTGGGTGCACTGGTGACCAAGACCATCACCACCGAAAAGCGCAGCGGCAACCCGATGCCGCGGGTCTGCGAGCTGAATGACGGGATGATGAATGCCATCGGTATTCCCAGCAAAGGCGCGCAGCTGTTCATCGACAAGGTGGTGCCGTTCTACCGCGACTACGACGCGCCGTTGATCGTGAGCATTTCGGCGCCCACGGCCCAGGGCTTTGCCGACCTGGCGGCGCGGCTGAGTGATGTGCCTGGTGTGGCCGGCATCGAGGCCAATATCTCGTGCCCCAACCTGGAAGCGCATGGCCAGTCGTTCGGCATGCAGGCTGAAAGTACCCGCGACGTGGTGGAGCTGATGCGCCAGGTCACCTCGTTGCCGCTGTGGGTCAAGCTGACCCCCAATGCCGGCGAGGTGGTGCCGGTTGCCCTGGCTGCGCAGGAGGCCGGGGCCGATGCCGTCGTGGTGGGCAACACGCTGCTCGGGTTGTCGGTGGACATCGAGCGAGGCCGCGCGCGGCTGGGCAACTTCATGGGCGGCATATCCGGCGCCGCCATCCGCCCGCTGATGGTGCGCCTGACCTATCAATGCGCCCAGGCGCTGGAAATTCCGGTGATTGGCTGCGGTGGCATTGCCACGGCCGACGATGCGCTGGAGTTCATCTATGCCGGTGCCTCGGCGGTGCAAGTGGGTACGGCCACCTTCCTGCACCCGAAAACCATGAACACCATGGTGTCTGAACTGGAGGCCTACTGCCGGCGCAAGGGCGTTGCCTCGATCAGCACCCTGATCGGCGCCCTCGACGATTTGCCCGCCGAGCCGTTTGGAGCCTTGCCATGATCGCGCAATGGCCTGAACAGGCCGCCAGACTGTTCGACACCATCGCCGCCTTGTCACGCGATGCCCAGGAGGGGATCACCCGCGAAAGCTACGGCCCCGGCGAGAGTGACGCCATCGCCTGCCTGAGCGACTTCGCCTTGACCCAGGGGCTGGAGGTGGCAACCGACCGTGCGGGCAACGTGATCTTCACGCGCAAGAGCGACAATGGCCAGCCCGCGCTGTGGTACGGCTCGCACCTGGACTCGGTGCCCCAGGGCGGCAACTACGACGGCCTGGCCGGCGTTGTGGCAGGCCTGCTGTGCCTGTGCCGGCTCGACCGCGAGGGCGTGGCCACGGCGCAGCCGGTGCGGGTCATCGGGCTGCGTGGCGAGGAGAGCGCCTGGTACGGCAAGTCGTACATAGGTTCGCGTGCGCTGGTCGGCGGGTTGAGCGAGCACGACCTGCAGCTGACCAACCGCTTCAGCCAGCGCACCCTGGGCCAGGCCATGCAGGCCGTGGGCGCCGACCTGGCAGCGATTGGCCGTCGGCAGTGGCTGGTCGATCGCACCCAGTTTGCCGGCTATCTGGAAGTGCATATCGAGCAGGCGCAGTCACTGGAGCGCATGGGGCAGGCCGTGGGGATCGTGCCCGGCATCCGCGGCAACCTGCGCCATAACCAGGTTCGCTGCCTGGGCGAAGATGGCCATTCGGGCGCCGTGGCTCGGGAGGACCGCCACGACGCCGTGTTTGCCGTGAGCGAGCTGGTGGCCCGCATCGACCAATGCTGGCGTGAGTACCTCGCCGCCGGGCGAGACCTGGTGGTTACCGTCGGCACACTGGGGACCAACGCGGCGCACCATGCCGTCTCGCGTATTCCCGGTGAGGTCAGCTTCAGCCTCGAGATGCGCAGCCTCGACATGGCCACGCTCGAGGCCTTTCACGCGGTTGCGCTGCACGAGGCACAGGCCATCGAGCAGGCCCGCCAGGTTCGCTTCGAGTTCGACCTGCGTATCGACACGGCCCCGGCGGCCATGCACGCCCCCTGGGTCGAGGCGCTGGTGCGCCAGGCCCGCCAACAAGGCTGGCAGGGCGTGCTCACCCCCAGCGGGGCCGGCCATGACGCTGCGGTTTTCGCCAACGTTGGCATCCCCAGTGCCATGCTGTTCATCCGCAACCAGCACGGCTCGCACAACCCCCACGAGGCCATGGCCCTGGACGACTTTCTGGTGGCCACCGAGGTGCTCTATCACACGACACTGGAGCTGACACCATGAGCGTACCCAGCAATGCCTGGCTGATCCGCAACGCGACCCTGGTCAACGAAGGCCGCACCTGGGCGGCCGATGTGCGGCTGCGCGAGGGCCGCATCGACTGTATCGGGCAGGCCCTGCAGCCGCTTGCCGGGGAGGGCGTGATCGAGGCGCACGGCCTGTGGCTGCTGCCGGGAATGATCGACGATCAGGTGCACTTCAGGGAGCCCGGCCTGACCCACAAGGCGGACATCGCCAGCGAGTCGCGGGCCTGTGCAGCGGGCGGCATCACCAGTTTCATGGAGATGCCCAACACCAACCCGCCCGCGCTCGATCGGGCCAGCCTGGAAGCCAAGTACGCCATCGCCGCCGCATCGAGCGTGGTCAACTACGCCTTCTACATGGGGGCAAGCAACGACAACCTGGCCGCCATTCGCGCCATCGACCCGGCCAGCACGCCAGGGCTGAAGGTGTTCATGGGGGCCTCGACCGGCAACATGCTGGTGGACGACCCCGAGGTGTTGAACGAGATATTCCGGGTTTCGCCGGTGCCGATCATCACCCATTGCGAAGACACGCCCATGATCAATGCCGAGCTGGAAAAGGCCAGGGCGCGCTTTGGCGAAGACATTCCGGCCCGCGAGCACCCGCTGATCCGTTCGCGCCAGGCGTGCATCAGGTCCACTCGGCTAGCCATCGAGCTGGCGCGCAGGCACGGCACGCGCCTGCATGTGCTGCACATCTCCACGGCAGAAGAGCTGCAACTGTTCGAGCCCGGCCCCCTCAGCGGCAAGCGCATCACTGCCGAAACCTGCGTGCACTTTCTGCACTTCACCGATCACGACTACGAGCGGCTGGGCTTTCTGATCAAGTGCAACCCGGCGATCAAGTCGGCCAGCGACCGCGACGCCATCGTCAAGGCGCTGGCCGAAGGTCGGCTCGACGTGCTGGCGACCGACCATGCCCCGCACCTGCTCGAAGAAAAGCGCAGCACCTACGCCAAGGCGCCGTCAGGCATTCCGTTGGTGCAGTACGCGCTGCAGGCCGCCCTGGAGCGCGTCTTCTGCGGGGAGCTGAGCCTGGAGCGCCTGGTCGAGGTGGTCAGCCACGCACCGGCGCAGCTGTTCCAGGTCAGTGGCCGGGGCTACCTGCGCGAGGGCTACGCCGCCGACCTGGTGCTCGTCGACCCGCAGCGCCCGCACCGGGTGAGCAATGACCAGGTGCTGTCCAAATGCGGCTGGACGCCGTTTGCCGGTACCGAGTTCTCATCGAGCATCGTCGCCACGTTCGTCAATGGCGAACGGGTGTGGGACGGCGCCACGGTGAACAGTGCAGTCCGTGGGCAACGACTTTCCTTCAACCGCGCCACGCCTGCCTAGTGGCGCAACAAGAGGTACGAACAGCGATGAATTTTCATGAAATGGTGCAACGCTTCGCCGCCGCGCTGCCGGGCACCGACTCGTTCAAGCAGGCCAACGCCGACTGTGAGGCCATCATCCGTGACCAGCCGTTCCAGGCCGGCGCGGCCTTTCTGGTCGCGGGCTTTTGCCGCAGCTACGTGCTCATCTACGAGGATCAGGGGCTGGAGCACGACTTCGCCCTGCGCAACCAGCGCCAGCTGCTCGAGTACATGAACAGCCTGCAGGCGGCCCTGGCGACGTGCGATCACGCGATTGCGCACCAGGCGCTGATCGAGGTGGTAACCCATTACGCCAGGAGCGAGCGGATTTTCTAGGGCGGCGGCTGGCGGCGCCAGCAGGCCGGAGCCAACGGCCTAGAGCGCCGTCCAGGACTGCCTCGAAGCCTGCAGCTGGTTCTTGATCCAGTTGGTAAAGGCCCGCACGGCGGGCCGCTCGCACTTCTGCAGGTCGGTGACCAGGTAGTAGCCGCGGTGCGAGTGGATGACGATATCGAAGGGGCGCACCAGCAGCCCCTTGGCCATGGAGTCGCCACACAGCAGGTTGTCGCCCATGGCAACGCCCTGGGCCGCGATGCACGCCGCTTGTGCGCAATGTGCATCGGAAAACAGGATGCCCGTGGCCACGTTCAGCTCCGGGGTGTTCGCCGCCGCCTGCCACACCCGCCAGTCGCTGTAGTCGCTCATGTGCAGCAATGGGAACGCGGCCAGGTCCTGCGGGGTCTTGAGCCCGCCCAGGGCGTTGATCAGCCGCGGGCTGCAGACCGGAAAGTAGTTCAGCGCCGCTATCTGTTCCACCTGCATGCCAGGCCAGTCGCCGATACCGTAGGAGATGAACAGGTCGGCGTTGTGGTTGCTCACATCATCCGCCGTGGTCGGTGTGACCATGTGCAACTGGACCTGGGGGTATTCCTTCACGAAGCCGCCGATGTGATGGCACAGCCAGTAGGTGGAAAACCCCGAGCTGCAACTGATGGTCAACTTGCCATACACCTCCTGGTCATCGACCCGCCGGCCTGCATCCTCCAGGTTGGCCAGCAGGCGCTGGATCTCCCGGGCGTAGCGTTCGCCGCGAAACGTCAGCGAGATACCCCGGCCCTGGCGCTCGGTCAGGGCAAAGCCGAGGGTGTCCTCCATGCCCGTGATCTGATGGCTGATGGCGCTGCGGGTGAGGTTGAGCTCAAGCGCCGCGGCAGTCACGCTGCCCAACCGGGCAACCGCTTCCAGGGCACGTAACGCGGGCATCGAGGGTAGACGCATGGGGCGCTCCACTGACTTATTGTTGAGCAAATATAAACATTAATGGCGAAATAAATCGATTGTCGTATTTTCTGGTTCAACAATACTAGGCAGGCCCCTGCGGGTCCGAGCCGCTCAGCGGGGTCACATACCAATAAGGAATGCCCTGCATGATCGAGCCCAAGGCCTTTGCCCAGAACTGGGTGGACCAACAGCAAACGACCCTGTCCGACTGGCACCAGGTGATCTGGCACTATGCCGAGCCGGCCTTTCGCGAGTACAAGTCCTGCGCCTGGTACGTCGAGCTGCTGCGCAGGCAAGGGTTCGAGGTGGAGGAGGGCAGCGGCGGCATGCCTACCGCCTTCTGCGCCACGTTTCGCAACGGCGACGGCCCTGTGCTGGCGACCTACGCGGAGTACGACGCGGTGCCGGGCAACAACCAGGCGGCGACCACCCGGCGCCAGCCGCGCGAAGGGCTGTCGCGTTTCGCCCCGGGGCATACCGACCCTCATTCGGCGCTGGGCATCAGTGCCCTGGGGGGCCTGCTGGCCGCCAAGGCCGCCATGCTCGAACATGGCATCGCGGGCACGCTGAAATTCTTCGGCGAGCCGGCGGAAAAGCTGCGCGCCTCCAAGCCGGTGCACGCGGCCAAGGGCTATTACGATGACCTGGACGCGGCCATCAGCTTCCATCCCACGTACATGCTGCCGCTGAACAACACCACTACCTGGGATACGCACTGCGGCATCGCCTACGCCTACATCTATACCTTCACCTGCGATTCGCCCCAGGACTGGATCGCAGCGGACAAGTACAGCCCGATCCCGCAGAACCACCTGGCCGCCAGGGCGCCTGGGGCCAACGACGCGCTGGTGCACTTCTATACCCTGAACGAGAGCATGCGCCGCTCCACGTTGCCGTTCACCGGGCTGTGGAGCTACAACGAGGCGATCCTCACCGCCGGCCAGGCCACGGCCGACAACCTGCCGCCGCACATCGCGCAGATCCAGTACCTGTCGCGCTGCGACTCGCTCGAGCAGGCCGAGGCCATCTCCCAGGTGATGGACAACAACGCTGCCGCCGCCGCCCTGGCCACCGGCTGCCAGTGGAACAAGACCTGGGTGTGCAAGTCCCGTGGCGGGCTGCCGAACCATGTGCTGGCGCAGGCCACCTACGACAACCTGCAGGCCATCGGTGCCCCCACCTGGGACGACGAGGCCATCACCATCGCGCAGCAGATCCAGGGCAACCTGGGGCTCGAACCCATGGCCCGGCCGTTTCTGCCCGAAACCGAAACCCTGATCGACCCACAGGAGTGCGAGCGCCTGCTGCGCCAGCAGATGCCCGCCTGGCAAAAGCACCTGACCTCGGACGACTACCCCGAATACACCTGGCATTGCCCGACGGTGCGCCTGCTGGTGGCCCGCCCGATGCTCTCGGCGCCGCCTGGCTACACCTACCCGGACTGGGTGCCCAATGCCCTGGGCGGCATCCGCCAGACCATCGACCCGATGATCCAGGTGGCGGCCAAGACCATCGGTGCCACCCTGATCGACCTGCTCACGCGGCCCGAGCTGCTGGCCGCCGCCCGCCAGGAATTCACCGAGCGTACCGGCGGCGGCATTGGCGGCACACGCTGGCAGGCGCCGCTGCTGCCCCGGGACTTCAAGGTCCCGCATGACTTCCGCTGGCCCGAATACATCCGCACCGCCCGTGGCGAGGAGTGGTGGATTCCGGCCCGGGACGACGAATAGCCGACCGGCGACGGCGCCTGCGGCGCCTTTTACCCAACCTGGTTTTCTTGGACTGGTGCCGCGCGGCGGTGCCATGCAAAGGTGTTCCCTGCGATGAGTGCGATGACCGATTACCGCTCCAGCCATGTGCCCGGCCCCCAAGGCGCCGCCGACCTGGTGTTTCTGAATGGCCGCATCTATACGGTCGATGAGTCTGCCCCCTGGGCCGAAGCCGTGGCCATTCGCAATGGCAGCTTCGTCGCGGTGGGCAGCAACGACGAGGCGAAGGCGTTCGTCGGCCCGCGCACCCAGGTGGTGGACCTGGACGGCCGTTTCGTGATGCCGGGTATCTACGACATGCACACCCACCCGGACCTCAAGCTTGCGCCCGGTTACTCCGGCTACCTCGAAGTCGGCGTCAGCGATCCGACCCCGGAGCAGGTGCGCCAGGCCATTCTCGACTATGCGGCCGAGCACCCGGGCGACGGCTGGGTGTATGGGCAGTACTTCGTGCGCTACACCTTCAAGCAGGCCGGGCTGGTGCCGTCGCGCCAATGGCTGGACAGCGTGCTGCCGGACCGCCCGGTGGCGATCCTGGATCGCTCCTGGGGCTGCATGATGGTCAACTCCAGGGCGCTCGAGATCGCCGGGATCGACGCCGACACCATCGACCCGCGCCACGGCTACATCGAGCGCGACAGCGTCACCGGCGAGCCGACCGGCATCCTGGTGGACGGCGCCTATGCACTGATGCACGCCGCCATGCCGCCCACGCCGCAACACGCCCTGAAGCGTGCCTATCGCGAAGGGGTGTGGTTCCAGAGCGGTCATGGGGTGGTGGGCACCAAGTATGTGCACGTGTGCGAGCACCGCCTCAATGCGCTCAAGGCCATCGACCAGGCGGGCGAGCTGTCGGTGCGCGTGGAGGCCGCGATCAGCTGGCAGGACGACATCTTCCCGGTCAAGCGTCGCTGGGAGCTGCTGGCGGGTGAGCGTCACTTCTATCGCAGCGCACGGCTCAACGCCAATGCGGTCAAGTTCCACTTCGACGGCACCCACGAATCGCGCTCGTCGTACCTGTCCAGCGCATGGCCGGGCGAGGAGCGCTGGCGCGGCCACCTCAACCTGACCCCCGAGCACATCACCGACATGGTGGTGGACATGGACCGCCGGGGTATCCGGGTCATCGCCCATTGCACCGGTGACGGCGCCTCCGACCTGTTCCTCGATGCCGTGGCCATGGCGCGGGCCAAGAACGGGCCCGACGGCGTGCGCCACCAGTGCGCCCACAGCACCACCTTGCTGGATGCCAACCTGCCGCGTTTTGCCGCGCTCAACGTCACCGCCGAGTTCTCCCCGGTGGGCTGGTTCCCTTCATCGTTCGCCAACGCCCGCGCCGTGTTCGGCGAGGACCGCATGCAGCGCGCCTACAACTTCAAGGGCGTGTTCGAGCATGGCGGCGTCGCGGTGATGGGCACCGACTGGCCGGTGTCCAGCATCAACCCCTGGATCGGCTTCGAGGCGATGGTCACCCGGCAGAACCCGTTCGGCGAGGAGCAGGGCAGTTTCTACGGCTCGCCCATCAGCCTGGAGCAGGCCATGCGCGTGATGACCATCAACGGGGCGTGGTGCATGGGTATCGAGGACAAGGCCGGCTCCATCGAGACGGGCAAGTCCGCCGACCTGATCGTGCTCGATCGCAACCTGTTCGAGGTGGAGCCCAAGGGCAACATCCACAACACCCAGGTGCAGATCACCGTGCTCGAAGGTGAAATCACCTGGGACCGCAACGGCGAGTTCGATGCCGGCACCCACGCGGCCACCTGGCGCCGTGAACTCCCCAACTTCTGAGGCGGGCCGTTTTGATGAACAAGCAGTCTCCCATTCCGGTGACGCTGGTGTCGGGTTTTCTCGGCTCCGGCAAGACCACCCTGCTCAACAAGATCCTGGGCAGCGATCACGGCTTGCGCATGGCGGTGATGGTCAATGACTTTGGCGCGATCAACATCGACAGCGAGCTGATCGTCAGCCAGACCCAGACCACCCTCAGCCTGGCCAACGGGTGCATCTGCTGCACGGTTGAAAGCGACCTGATCGAGCAACTGGGGCGCCTGCTCGGCGACCGGCAGAACCGCCCGGAGTACATTCTGATCGAGGCGAGCGGGGTGTCGAGCCCGGGCAAGATCGCCCGCACGCTGAAGTACCCGCAGTTTCGCGATGCGCTGTCGATCGACAGCATCATCACGGTGGTGGACACCGAGCAGTTCGGGCAGCTCGAGGGCGAGATGGCGCAGTTGGCCATGGACCAGCTGGACGTGGCGGACATCATCGTGCTGAACAAGGTGGACCGGGTCGAACGCAGCCAGATCGAGGCGCTCAAGAGCCGCTGGCTGTACCCCCGGGCGCGAATGCTCGAATGCCAGTATGGCGATGTACCGCTAGAGCTGGTGCTGGGCGTGGGGCGCGGCAACCCGCTGGCGTCCTTCACGCCGGCCAAGGCGGCCTCAGCGCCGAGCATGGGCGGGCACGCGGCAGATCACGCCAGCGTGTTCGAGTCCTGGAGTTTCGCCAGCGACAGACCGATGGCGCTCGACACGCTGCGCGCGACGCTGGCGCAACTGCCGGCGTCGATCTATCGGGCCAAGGGCACGCTGCACATCGCCGAAGTGCCGGGCAAGCGGTTCATCATGCACCTGGTCGGCAGCCGCTGCGAGATCCTGCCCGACCGCGCCTGGGGCGATGAAACGCCCCACACCCGGCTCGTGTGCATCGGCAAGCGCGGCACCCTGGCCCCCGAGGCGCTCGAGGCCGGCTTCCAGGCGTGCGTTGTCCACACAAATGACAAGCTTTATTCACATCATGGGTGAAGCGGAATTGGCGACGGCCTCCGGCAGGTTCAGCAATGTGGGTGGTAGTGGCCTTCTGGCCTGTGCGGAGGGGGCAGGAGTGGTGAGCAGATATCAACAATCAGCCAAATTTAATTCGATTGTGGTTGCCCAGCATCTACTGAAAAATGCCTCGGCGGTCTGGTAAAAATAACAGGAGAAGACCCAATGACTAGTTGTGCTCAGGCGCTCGTCAAACTGCTTGAAGGTTATGGTGTGGACACCGTGTTCGGTATTCCGGGCGTGCACACTGTTGAGTTGTATCGCGGATTGCACGGTAGCCGGCTTCGCCATGTCAGCCCTCGCCACGAGCAGGGCGCAGGGTTCATGGCGGACGGCTATGCCCGAGCCAGTGGCAAGCCGGGGGTGTGCTTCATCATCACAGGCCCCGGCATGACCAACATTCTGACCGCCATGGGCCAGGCCTACGCCGACTCGGTGCCGATGCTGGTGATTTCCACCACCAGCCGTCGCGAGCACCAGCGGCTGGGGCACGGTTACCTGCACGAACTGCCTGACCAGCGCGCGATGGTGGCCGGCGTGTGCGCCTTCAGCCATACCCTGCAGCGCCCGCAGGAACTGCCGGAGCTGATTGCCCGGGCCTTCGCGCTGTTCGGTTGCGCCCGGCCGCGCCCGGTTCATATCGAGATCCCGCTGGATGTGCTGGAAATGCCGGCCGATGGCCTGGACCTGAGCCCTCGCGCATTGCCGCTGGCCAGCGCGCCTGCCGAGGCGGCCGTACAGCAGGCCGCCGCCCTGCTGGGCGCGGCACGGCGGCCGCTGATTCTCGCCGGCGGCGGCGCGCGCGGTGCCAGTGATGCACTGCGGGCACTGGCCGAGCGTCTCCAGGCCCCCGTTGCGCTGACCACCAATGCACGCGGCATCCTGCCGCCTGCGCACCCGCTGCTGCTCGATGGCGTGCAATCGTCCGCCCATGGCCGTGCACTTTTCGCCCAGGCGGATGTGGTGCTGGCGGTGGGCACCGAGCTGGGCGAAACCGACTACGACTTCTTCGGCCTCGGGCCACTGGCCCTGCAGGTGCCGGTGATTCGCCTGGACATCGACCCGATGCAGATCCTGGGCGTGCAACGCGCAGCCGTCGGGCTGCTTGGCGACGCACGGTTGGGGCTGCAGGCCCTGATCGCAGCGCTGCCCGGGGCGGCCGCAGACAGTGACTGGGCCGCGTTGAACGTGCAGCGGGTCAATGCCGCCGAGCGCGGCAGCTGGACCGGCAGGCAGCAGGCCATGCAGGCGCTGCTGGATACGCTGCGCGACAGCCTGCCGGCGCCGATTCTGGTTGGCGATTCGACGCAGCCGGTGTACCAGGGCGCGCTGGGCTATCGCGCACCGGCCCCGTGCACCTGGTTCAACGCCGGTACCGGGTACGGAACGCTGGGCTACGGCCTGCCGGCGGCCATCGGTGCCAAGGTTGCCCTGCCTGAACGTGCCGTGGTGGCGCTGGTGGGCGATGGTGGTTTGCAGTTTTCGAGCGCCGAACTGATCGCGGCGCGCGAGCACGGCATCGGGGTCATCCTGGTGCTGTGGAACAACCAGTGCTACGGCGAAATTCGCGACTACATGACGGCGCGCGACATTGCGCCCCTGGGCGTGGACATCCTCACGCCGGACTTCGCGGCCTTCGCACGCTCCTGTCATGTGCAGTACCACACCGCCGGCAGCCTGGACGGGTTGCGCGATCTGCTGCAAGGCCTGGAGAGCGGCGAGCCGCATGTCATCGAACTGAACGCCTCGGACTTTCTGCCTGCCTGACGGGGCTGTCCGGTCGGGTTGATCAACAACAATGGGACATCGAAGCATGATCCACGAAAAAGGGCTGCCAAGCATGCAGTCGACCCCCGTCGTCGCCATCGATGACCTGCACAAGAGCTACGGCGACCATCACGTCCTCAAAGGGATCTCCCTGCGTGCCCATGAGGGGGACGTGGTGTCCCTGATCGGTTCCAGCGGCTCGGGCAAGAGCACCTTGCTGCGCTGCATCAACCTGCTGGAGATTCCCAACGCCGGCAGCCTGCGCGTGAACGACGAGGAAGTCAGGTTCAGGCAGGGGCGTGGCGGGGTGCGCGAGATCGCCGACCTGCGCCAGGTCGAGCGGCTGCGTGCGACCCTGAGCATGGTGTTCCAGAACTTCAACCTGTGGCCGCATCGCACCGTGCTGGAGAACGTGATCGAGGCCCCGGTGCATGTACTGGGTGAGAAGCGCCAGGACGCGATCGCGCATGCCGAGCAGTTGCTGGAGAAGGTCGGGCTGGCCCACAAGCGCCACGACTACCCCTCGTTTCTGTCCGGTGGCCAGCAGCAACGGGTCGCCATCGCGCGGGCACTGGCGGTACGGCCCAAGGTGATGCTGTTCGACGAACCTACCTCGGCGCTGGACCCGGAGCTGGTGGGCGACGTGTTGAAGGTGATCCGCGACATCGCGCAGGAGGGCCGCACGATGATCCTGGTGACCCACGAGATGGCGTTCGCGCGGGATGTCTCCACCCAGGTCGTGTACCTGCACCAGGGCCAGATCGAAGAGCAGGGCCCACCGCAACAGGTGATGCTCGACCCGCACAGCGAGCGGTGCCGCCAGTTCGTGATGGCGCAGAACAATCGCTCATAACAACACTATTCATCCGCGGGGGCGTGCCCCTGCATTGTCCGCTGCCAAAAACCAAACAATAGCTGCATAAGGACTGTTAAATGAAAAAGACACTCGTTGCTGTCGTGCACTCGCTCCTGCTGGCCGGGGCGATCAATGTCGCTCACGCCCAGGACAAGGTGGTGTTCGCGATTTCCCAGGAACCCTACCCGCCGTTTTCCTTCAGAAACAGCAATGGTGCGTGGAGCGGTTTCGAGCCTGACCTGATCAGCGAAGTGTGCAAGCGCATGCAGGCCGAGTGCTCGCTCAAGGGGATGGCCTGGGACGGCCTGATTCCGGCGCTGCGCTCCAAGCAGGTGGACGTCATCATGAACTCGATGTCCATCACCCCCGAACGCGAGCAGGTGGTGGACTTCAGCGACCCGTACATCGAGACGCCCGCACTGTGGGTCGGGGATGCCGCCCTGGAACTGACGCCCACCCCGGAAGGGCTCAAGGGCAAGATCATCGGCGTGCAGGGCTCGACCAGCCATTCGGCCTACGTCAAGGAGTACTTCGGCAAAGGCTCGACCATCCGCTACTACAACGACCAGGACGACCTGCTGGCCGACCTGCGCAGCGGCCGCATCGACATCATGCTGGCCGACAAGATCTCGGTGGAGCCGATGCTGGCACTGCCCGACAACGCGATGCTGGCCGGCAAGGGCATCGCGCCGGCCGACCCGCTGTTCGGCAAGGGCATCGGCGCGGCGGTGCGCAAGGGCGACGATGCCCTGCGCGAGAAGCTGAACCAGGCGCTCAAGGCCGTGCGCGAAGACGGCACCTACGACGCCATTGGTGCGCGCTACTTCAAATCCAGTGTCACAGCCGCCCAATGAGGCGGTTGAAACCTGCGCGGGTGATCGGGTGCCTGTATGACCATTTCTGAAATGTCCAATCTGCTGTTCGCCGAGGGCTGGATTCAAACCCTGGCCCAGGGCGCGGTGAAAACCCTGGGTATCTCCCTGGGGGCCTTCGCGCTGGGCCTGTGCATCGGCCTGCTCGTCGCGTTGATCAAGCTCAGGGGGCCACGCTGGATGGTCGCCTGTGCCAACTGCTACACCACGCTGTACCGCGCCGTGCCGGAACTGCTGCTGATCCTGCTGCTGTACTACGCAGGCACCGACCTGCTGAACCTGGCGATGGCCGCGATGGGCCGGCCCAGTGTCGAGATCAACGGGTTTCTGGCTGCGGTCGTGGTGCTGGGGATTGTCCAGGGCGCCTACTCGGGTGAGGTGATTCGCGGCGCCGTCGAGGCCATTCCTGCGGGGCTGGTGGAGGCCGGCAGGGCCTACGGCATGTCGCGGGCAAAGCTGTTGAGCCGGATCATCCTGCCGTGCATGTTGCCGTTCGCCATCGCGGGCCTGTCGAACCTGTGGCTGGTGCTGGTCAAGGAAAGTGCGCTGATCAGCGTGGTGGGCTACAGCGAACTGCTGACCGCCGGGCGTCAGGCGGCGGCCAGCACCAAGCACTACCTGCTGTTCTACCTGGTGGTCGCGGCGTTCTATTACGTCATCACCCTGGTTTCCAGCATGGTGTTCCGCAAGTTCGAGGCCGGCTTCGAACGCTGGATGCCCAGGAACGTATAAGGGGACGATCATGGATTTGACTTGGCTGAATGATTTTTCCAGTGAACTGCTGCGCGGTGCCGGCCTGACCGTGCAGTTGCTGCTCATCTCGGCAGGCTTCGGGTTTGTACTGGCCATCGCGATGGCCCTGGGGCGCCTGTCCAACAGCGTCGTGCTGGCCAACGCCTGCCGGTTTGTCAGCAGCGTGATTCGCGGTACGCCGCTGCTGGTGCAGATCTACATCCTGTATTACGGCGTCGGCAGCGTGCTGGCCAGCTACCCGCTGATCAGGGGCGGGGTGTTGTGGCCCTACCTGCGCGAAGGGTTCTGGTATGTGGCCCTTGCACTGACCTTGAGCGTGGGGGCGTATGTGGGCGAAGTGCTGCGCAGTGGCCTGCGCGCCGTACCCAGGGGCGAGCTTGAGGCGGCACGCGCCTATGGCATGCGCCGCGGGCAGATCCTGCGCAGGGTGTGGTTGCCGCGGGCATTGCAGATGGTCAGGCCGACCCTGGCGGGGGAGAGCGTGATGCTGCTCAAATCCACGGCGCTGGCCTCCACCGTCGCGGTTACCGACCTGCTCGGCGCCGCCAACATCGTGCGTTCGCAGACCCTGCGGGTCTATGAGCCGCTGCTGTTGGTGGCGATCACCTACATCGTCCTGGCCCTGATCATCGAAAAGAGCTTCAAGTTGATGGGCACCACCTCGCAGCGTCGAGTCTAGTGGCTAACGTATTGGCGTCGGTCTGTACGCCACAAGGAATTCAAATGAAGTATTCATCTCTGGTTCAACGCATCAGCGGCGAGAGCGTAGCCGCATGGGACATTCACTATGCTGCCTGCCAGGCGCAGGAGCGGGGCGAGAACGCGATCATCCTCAGCATCGGCGACCCCGATTTCGCGACGGACGATGCGATCTGCGAGGCCGCGATCCAGGCCCTGAAGGCCGGCGATACCCACTACACCCCGGTAGTGGGCCGGGAAAAGCTGCGCGAAGCCATCGCGGCCAAGCAGCGCAAGCTGCTGGGCATACCGGTTGCCGCCGAGAACGTCGCGCTGGTGGCCGGTGCGCAGAACGGCCTGTACGCCGCAGCCATGTGCCTGTTCGAAAGCGGCGATGACGTGCTGGTGCCCGAGCCGATGTACCTGACCTACGCTGCCAGCGTGCAGGCATCCGGTGCGCGGCTGGTGTGCATCGAGCAGCCTGCCGAGAAGGACTTTCGCCTCACGGCCCAGGCGCTTGAAGCCGCACTGACCCCCAACACCCGTGGCATCGCCCTGGCCACGCCGAACAACCCCACCGGCAACGTCTACACCCGCGAGGAGCTGGAGGCGGTGGCGCAGGTGGCCCGGCGTCACGACCTGTGGGTGATCTCGGACGAGGTCTACTGCCAGCTGACCTACGACGCGCCGCACATCAGCATCGCCAGCCTGGAGGGCATGGCCGAGCGCACGGTGGTGCTCAACAGCCTGTCCAAATCCCACGCCATGACCGGCTGGCGGGTCGGCTGGGTGGTGGCGCCCACGAGCCTTGTCCAGCACCTGGACAACCTGCTGCTGTGCATGCTCTACGGTCTGCCGGGCTTTGTTCAGGAAGCCGCGCTCAAGGCCATCGAGCTGGACGATGAGATCGTCGCCTCGGCCCGCGAACTCTACACCCGCCGCCGTGACCTGATCGCCCGGGAGCTGGACGGGGTGCCGCTGATCAAGGGCAAGGTGCCCGAGGCGGGCATGTTCATGCTGCTGGACATTCGTGCCACGGGCCTGTCGGGCGTCGATTTTGCCTGGGCGCTGTTCCGCGAGACCGGCGTCTCGGTGCTCGATGCCCAGGCCTTTGGCGCCAGTTGCGCGGGCTTCGTGCGGGTGTCGTTCACCGTCGCCGACAAGGACCTGCTGGACGCCTGCCAGCGGATCCGCCAGTTCATCGAGAAGCTGCAGGCCGGCCTCTGAGCCGCTTGCGAAGGAATGACGATGCTCCCTCCTGAATGTTCATCCGAAGTGCTCGCCGGCGTGCTGATCGGCGAGCAATGGCTCGCCGACGGCCCGCCGCTCGAGGTCATCAACCCCTCCACCGAGGCGTTGATCGCCACGGTAGGCGGGGGCAATGCTGAAACCGTCGAGCTTGCCGTGCAAAGCGCCGCTGCAGCGTTTGCGCAGTGGTCAACCAGCACTGGCGCGTTGCGTGCCCAGGTGTTGCGCCGCATTGCACGGGGCATACAGCAGAACCGCCAAACCCTGATGGCGCTGCAATCGCGCAACAACGGCAAGCCATTGGCCGAAGCGGGGCTGGACGTGGACGACGTGATAGCCACCTTTGACTATTACGCCGACCTGGCCCAGGGCCTTGACGCTGCGCAGGACCGCGATGTGGAGCTGCCTGCCAGCGACTATGCCGCGCGCTTGCGCCGCGAGCCGTGTGGCGTGGTTGCGCTGATCGTGCCGTGGAACTTCCCCATGGTCACCACGGCCTGGAAACTGGCGCCGGCCCTGGCGGCGGGGTGCACGGTGGTGCTCAAGCCATCGGAGGTCACGCCGTTGCCGGAGCTTGCACTGGCGCGGATCATTCTCGAGGCGGGCCTGCCGGCGGGCGTGTTGAACATCGTGTGCGGTACCGGCCTGGCCGTGGGCGCACCCTTGTCGGCGCACCCGCAGGTGGCCAAGATCTCCTTCACCGGCAGCAACGCGGTGGGGGTTCAGGTGATGCAGCGTGCGGCAGAGACGGTGAAGGGTGTCAGCCTGGAGCTGGGCGGCAAGTCCTCGCTCATCGTGCTGGAGGACGCCGACCTGGAACTGGCGGTCGAGCTGACCTGTGGCGGCGGCTTCTACAACGCTGGCCAGATGTGCTCGGCCACCAGCCGGGTGCTGGTCGCCGAGCACCTGGCGGACGCCTTCGTGGCAAAGGTCAGGGCCCGCGCCCAGGCGATCACCGTTGGCGACCCCTTTGTCGACGGGGTGCAGATGGGTGCGCTGGTCAACCGTGCCCAGTACGAGCGTGTGCTGGCGCACATCGCGCGCGGGCTGGCTTCCGGCGCCCGGCTCGAGTGCGGTGGTGGGCGCCCGCAGGGCTTGGCGCAGGGGTTCTACGTTGCGCCGACGGTGTTCACCGACGTGGCGCTGGACAGCAGCTTGTGGAACGAGGAGATCTTCGGCCCGGTGATCTGCATCCGCCGTTTCGGCACCGAAGCCGAGGCCATTGCGCTGGCCAACCAGGGTGATTTTGGCCTGGTGGCCACGGTGGTCGGCCGCGACCGCGTTGCGGCCAACCGGGTAGCGGATGCCTTGCAGGCCGGCATGGTCTGGATCAATGCGCCTCAGGTGATCTTCCCGCAGACCGCCTGGGGTGGGTACAAGCAGAGCAGCATCGGGCGCGAGCTCGGCCCCTGGGGGCTGGCAGCGTTTCAGGAGTTGAAGCATGTGGTGAGTGCTGGTTGATTGGGGGGGCTGATGGCGTGCTGTTGCGTCGATGATTCACTGCATCGGCAGCTTTGAGGGGCTGCATCCTGTCGCTCGGTTGCCAGCTGGTATTGGCGGTCCGTCTGTGGCTTATCGTGATGTGGCAGGCCGGCAGGGGGCTATTGCAGGCTCTCAGGATCCCCAAAGAACATTTGGGCAGGGCTCTAGGACGGTGTTTTCAGGCGTAAAAAATTCAAATGTCCCCCAGTTTTGCCCCCAGTAGTGCGGGATATGCAGACGATCGAGATTGGCGATTTCTGATGCGGAGCAGGGTGGACTTCCACGGTTTTCAGTGTACGCCAGTCGGCTTGTTCGGAGCATGCCTGATGATTGGTTGCCCAGGGTAGGGCATCAAGCGCACTTTAGGACCGTACAGCGTCCTTGCGCATCTATCATTTTCAACTTGATCGCTGCTAGGCAAACCCAGGCGGCTGGTCTACGTGAGCCGTAGCTAGGCGCGCTGTACGTCGCGCTCGTGTTAGCCGAGCCGGCCATGGCGTTCAAGTATTCGCATCAAAACGCTGTTCGCATGACTGAAGTTCTCGCGCTGATCGCGAAGCTCATAGGCCCATTTTGCGCCGTGGAAGAGATTGTTGCGTAGGCGCCAGACGATCATCAGGAGAGCCAACATTCGGTCGCGTGGGGTGTCGTTCACCCCTTCAATAACCGCCTGAACGAGATCACGGTGGTCTGAGGGCCGTAGTTGCAGGTGAGGGAAATGGTGAGTCAACTCACCGTCGGCATAGTAACGACTCCGATAGTAGGCAAGCTCCGCCTCGTAGAGCTCAGCTCCTAGCGTTCCATCCACAGTCCAGGCATCGATTCGTTTGCGGATGAGATTAGTCCGGGCATAGTTCTCCATGATCTGTGCCTCGAACAGACTCCAAAGAAAGGCGAAGTCGAATATGACGCGGCGATCAAGATCTGGTAGACGCTGAAAGCCGGGGGCCCGGGCTTCAAGCCATTGTTCACTTGCACTAAGTTCCTTGTCAGTCATGGCTCAGTCGTCCAAGTCTTCGTTGCGTGGGTCCAAGTCCGAGAAGTCCGTTAGCGTGTCGCAGTTAAGACAGTGATACATCTGCGATGCATCTTGAAAGTGCATGCCGCACAGGCAGCCGCAGAAGGGGCAGCACTCATAGATCTCAAGGTCGCCCCATTCCCATATCCAAAGATACTCTGGCACAGCGTCACGGTCATAGCCAATGACCTGGAACTCATCAGCGTTCTGGCGACAAATCCGTCTCGGCCAGCGCGCATAAGAATGGGCAAGATATCTGAAGGCTCGATCGCGAACCACTCGCCGCGCGCGTGGGCCGATTTGAAATGTTGATGGAACTGGCGTTCAAGCTCAAAGGCGTTGGCGACCTCGATCCATCCGAGTAGTTTCAGAACGAGAGGATTGCCGGTCTGGAGATTGCGCTTACGCTCTGCGATGTTCTTCGCCACTCCGATCTTGATAGAAGAGCATCCGTTTTCATCTTCGCCAATGAAATGGACCGGCAAATTATTTCCCCTAGGCTTTCAGACGAGCCGGTCGAGCAGCATGTCGACCATTTCTTTGTTCGAGTAGGCGACAATGTCGAGTGGACGGTTTTCCTGCCGCATGAGCGCGATTAGGACACAGGCTGTGAAGGCCCAGAACGATGAATCGGCTGGCAAGCTGTAGCCACGGATCATTGCTGTGAGCCGTTCGGAAATCGGTGGGTAATCGCTATTGCCCCAACGTGCATGGGACGGCGTCATCGCATGAACGATTACGGCGGCGAGCGTGATGCCCATCGCACGCTTCTGCTGGACTTGGGCGAAGTCGTGTCCGTGTGTCTTCGCATAGGCGGCGAGCTCGCTCATCATGAAAGTGCGGGCATAGGTGTCACAGGCGATTTCCTCTTCAGGTCGTGAGGAGGGCGCACTTTTATCGGCGCAGAACATGACGTGCTGGAATTCGTGTAGCAGCGCGAAGGCCAAGGCGAGCGCAACAAGGTCGAATGCCGCCATGTGCTGAATGTTGTCCAGGCCATCACGGTCGGCGCTCGGCAGGGGGATGTCCGACGGCCACACTATGTCGGAGGTCTGTTCGGCTCTGATGAGCGACTGGGCGGCGGCGATGAGCTGCTTGTAGTCAAACTCATACTGGCCGCGTTCTTCATCGACACTGAGGGCTTGGTCGAGCGGTAACCCGCTGGATGTCGCGACAACCAGTGCCGGTGAGTAGACTTCGATGGCCCGCCACGAGCTGAAGCCAAGCAGCCAGAACAGGTCGATCGTCTTAGTGTCGAGCTGAATACGTTTCCCGTTGGCATTCATAGTCACGTCCTTTCTACTTGGCGCGACCTCGACGGCATGGCCGTATTGGCTCCAAAGATCGCTGATTTCATCGGCCCGTTCGGGCACTGCGCCGCGGAGGAGATGTAGGATGATCGTCCGATTAGATGGCTCATTCGTCATTGTCGTTATCTATTCTGTGCTCGTGTAGGGCAGGTGGTTGGCTACGGTCACGCGGCTTGCTCGTCACAGCGGGTTTGACATCCATCTGTAAATGAGTGATCGATGAGATGACTGAGTTCGCCCAAATGGTGCTGCATTCGATGTCGCCATCGCGCTCAAACCAGTGGGTCGCGCCGGGGATAAGGTCAAACGGGATGGGATGTGTTGCCAATGGGTTGTGAAACACTTCCAGTTCCTGAAACCAAGCTTCGCCCCACGGCCAGAGTGCTTGGTATTCGGCACTGTCAACGGCAAGGTTGAAATCGATAGGCTCTAGTACGCCCGGAGTTCGGTCGAAGAGAATGCCGCGCCTGATCATCGTCAGCCCGTGCGGTCGCCATCCTGCCAAGAAACCCATGCGGTTGAATTTGGCGAGCGTTGAAGAGTTACTGAAGATGACGGCCGAGAGGTGTCCGAAATTTGAGTCGCGGAAGAGCCCAGCAGGAATGCTGTGTTGGCCCGTCAGATTTGCGATCGGCACTCCAATCGCGCGACGATCAGTGCCATTTCCGGTGACGTCCGCGCGTAAGCCGTAAAGGTAGGTGGGAAGAGCCTCGCGGCTCCAAACCATGGAGCCGAAATCATGGAAGTCGGCGATCGCTAAGGCGAACGGCTGTCCTTTTACATGGTCCAGTTCATGGTAGTTGCGCTGGAGCTTGCCGCGCAGTGTCTTTGCGAATCGTTCCGCCGGGTTGCCTGTCAGCCGTTCAATGCGATCCTTTGAGGCATGAACCCATTTTCCGATGCCGCCGGCACGTGGCAGCATGGAGTTTGCTGTAACTGCCTCAATCCAGCATGCGTTACCTTCCTTCTCGATCAAGAAGTCGGGAGAGGCATGGTCTTGTCGGACGCTTAAACCCTGCTCACGAAAGCAGCTGAAAAGGTAGAGCTCGAACAGACGGGACGCGAAGTTGTTGGTTTGAAAATCCGAGACGAAATTGGCGCCGGGGTTGGGAAGCGCGAGGTAGCATTCTCCGACCGCCATGAGCGCCGGCAGATGGTTGACCGTGTTTGTCAGCAGCTGGAACTCTGGAGAAGTGCCACGTGGCCCCGGCTTCAGCAAATGCGGGCGACGTCTGATTCCTGGCGGTAATGGTTCCGGTGGATCACTGGCACGCATAGCTACGGTGAGTCGCTTAAGTGCAGCCTCGGGTGTGGAGTAGGGCCCGCTTTCATCTACTTTGACCCAACAGTGGTCGATGCGGCGGCGCATGGCCAGATATGTGAAAGCTCCTGTGTCCGGATCAAGAAGAATGCAGCCAGTTACACCGCCAGTTGCGGCCTGATAGGCACTGAAAATATGTGCGGGGTCGAAATTGGGACCGTGTTTGAGCGACAGGGCATAGAGCTCGAATTGGCGCTGGCTGATTAAGGTGAAAAGTCGAGTTTCGCTGCTTGCGGACATGGTCGGCCTCTTAGCCCCGTGTAGCAGATGCGCGAATTCAAGTTCCTCTTCACAAAGACTCCGTTGCGGCAAGGATGTGGGTGGACTTTCAGTTGTCGATCTGGCCCGTTCAATGGCGCCTATGCCGCCTGCATGCGGCCGTTTGGTAGAAGAGTGTGGTTCATCCTTGATCCTACATAGTGCAGTTGCTGCTGGTATGGCAGAGTAATAGCCCGCCTTGGTGGCGGCAATCTACCAAGCGATGTGGTCACCTTCACACCGTCAGTTACCAGCACAATTCACAGGAGTGGCCTCACTTGTTCGTTCGCCCTGATCAGTACCAGTCAGTAGTAGCCACGGTAGTCGCCGAAGAGCCGCGCTTGGACGTCGTGGTAGCGTTCTGGGGAGAAGGCGCCGATGTGCACATCCACCCTGAGACCTCCAAGCCCATCCGGATGATCGTTAACTTGCGCAGCGGGGGTACGAACCCTTGGATGATCAAGGGCCTGCTAAAAAGGGCGAAGAAGAATCCTCATATCGAGATTCAACAGTGCGACTGCCTGCACGCCAAGGTGATCGTAGGTGAAGCGAACCTGGTTTTAGGTAGTGCCAACCTCAGCCGAAATGGTCTTGGTTTGGAGGGGCAAGAGCTCGCTCACTGGCTGGAGGCGGGGATCCACACCACCACGACTGATGAAGTGCGTGCGGCTCAACAATGGTTCGAGCCGCTCTGGACATCAGCTGAGACTCGGGTCATCACCGACGATGACCTCAAAGCTGCCATCGTTGCCTATAACCGCAATCGGAACGCAAGACCTGACTACTCGCCTAAGGGGCCATTCACGTTTGCCAAATATCTGCCGCACGAACTCGAGGTGCGTGATGCGTATGCTCTGATTTACAACTCTCGACCCTGCGAAGAGGCCGATGAGGCCGGTGATCGCTACCACCAGCAGATTGTCGCAGAGCAGGGGGGCGATAAAGGCCGTAGACCCAGCAAGCACTGGAATTTCGAGTCCTGGCCCAATGCGCTCGACACCACGGGGAAGTACGAGTATCTGTGCCTTTTCCTTAAGGAAGACGGGGAGTTGGTGGTTGATGGAGTGTGCAGGATGACCGGCCTGCGAATTCCATTTGAGTACGGTAATGAGGGTGGTGAAGGGTGGGTCGACCTGGCCAGGCCAACATCAACCTTAATGGGGCATAGCCTGAAGCGGGCTCAGCGTGAGGCGCTTGCGCTCGAACTGGGGCCCAGTATCAGCGATATTTGGGCGGAGGCTGAAATACTCGAGGAGGGTGCGCGCAGAATTCACCTGAGCGAGATTGCACGGATCCTGGCACGGCAAACCAGCCAATGACTCCAGTTACCCGAGCCAGGCCCGGCATCTTGTATCATGCCGGGCTCGATTGAGCCTGGCCCGTCCCCACATGACCATTGCCCCACTTGACCGCCTCATAACGACCGGCACTACTGCTGATGAAGCGAGAGACGCTCGGCTGCTGAGCAGCCTGCTTAGCGAGCCATTCATTGTGCTCCTCGGTGCCCCTGGTATGGGCAAGTCCGTGGCGCTCAGCCAGCTGGCCCAGCTGGAGGGGGAAGCCTGCCACCCAGCATTCGCCGTGGTTGAGCAGCAATTTACACCCGGTTCGACAATCTACATCGATGCCCTTGATGAGATTCCGGTGGACGAGGCCAGGAGCATCGCAAGGGCTTTACAGCGCACTCCGGACGTCAGGTGGCGGGTAAGTTGCCGGGCTGAAAGCTGGAATGAAGGCGGGCGCCTCAGTCAGGCTTTCGGTGATAAGGGGGCTTCAACTGGTGTAGCCCCTGCAGTTGCCCAATTGCTTCCTTTAACGGAGCAAGAGGCAGTCAGAGTGCTTCAGGCGTTCGGCTGCGCTGATCCCGCAGCACTCCTCGCCAAGGTGGAGGTGATACGTTCGACGGCCTTCGCGATGACGCCTCTGGGTTTGAAATTCCTTACAAAGGCCAAAATAGAGTCACCCACCGAGTTGACGCGATTTGAGCTCTATCAGTCCGGCGTTGAGCACTTGGCGTTTGAGCACAACAATACCAAACAGGAGGATGGCCAGCGTGCCATCCTCTCGATGGACGCCAGGCTCGACATTGCCGGCCGCATCGGCCTGGCACTGCTGTTGTCAGGCAAGCATCGGATCAAGCTTTCCGTTTTTACAGATGACGCCGCGGTCACTTGTGACGACTTGAGGCTCGACCGCACTGCATTGACAGCAGTGTTGGACACCGCGTTGTTTATCAAAGCCGGGGACGTGTCCCAGCCGCTTCACCGCAGCATTCAGGAATTCCTCGCCGGACGCTTTCTCGCAAGGCTTGTCACTAACGGGGTTGGCAATTCGAAGCTCCCGGCTGAACGCGCGCTGGCGCTCATCGTGTCTGCAGACGGCTTACCTGCTGACGGAATGCGTCCCCTCTACGCGTGGTATGCAGGACACTTGGTCAGCTTCGGATACCCAGATGAAGCAATGAGACTGGCACAACTAGACCCGGATTCATTGCTTCTGCACGGCGACACGGCAAAGTTGCCCGTCGACGCAAGGTTAACGGTTCTCAGGGACGTGGGTTCTAGAGACCCATTCTTCCGGTGGGCGCCTCACCAATGGGCACCAGCAGAAATCACAACGGTGGGCCTAATCACTGCTGACCTGCTTACCCAGGTGATAGCGATGCTGACCGGGGAAACGTCGGGCTACCGCATCAATATGCTTTTGGAGGCGCTGTCTGTAGGTAAGCCTCATGCCGCAGCAACTGACGCCTGCTGGGGCATGGTAGTGAGTCAAGCCGGGGTTGAGTGGTGCCGGCGCGCAGCAGTCAAAGCCTGGCTCCACTGTGCCCAGCCCACCGTTGACGTGATTTGGGCGAATATTGATTACCTCTGCCATATGGTGGAGCACGATTACGGCAACCTGCGCTCGGTGGCCCAGCTGTTTTGCGCTATCCCGTCAGAGAACCTGAACGTGACTGATGTGGATCGGCTGCTGAAAATGCTGATGGCGGTACACAGTGCTCTTTATCACGCTTCGAAAAAGATGGGTGGCCCCACCCCCACTATCACCTACGTCCTACGAGATGCAGCATGGCATGTAGCGTCGAGGTCATGGCGCGATTTGATTACTGAAGACCCGAAAAGCTGGCGCGTTGCGAGAGGTAAGGGGTCGATACAGCAAGCTTTTGCCTCGCACATCGCCTATGCCGTTGTTACGCAGTTTGAGCCAACTGTTGAAGAACTCGCCTGCCTGCTGATCGCAACAGGTTTGATTGTTGGCGATGACTCCTCCGCCTTCATCAATGCCGCGCAGAGGTACATTGAATCGCGGGGTGTGGTTGATGATCTAGTGGCTGAAATCGCCGCTGTTACCGACCTTGAAATTGCTGATTGTGGCTCGATTGGCATTGGATTGCGGCTCGTCGGCATCTCACCCACCGCAGCGTCCGTCAGCTTGCTTCTGAACTCAAGTCAACTGCTGGCCAGGACAGGGGGGGCTTATGTTGGGCGGCAGGTGGTTACCTGGGTTCTGCGACAGGGTGAGGCAACGCCTGACTGGTTACCAGCCTTGCTTACGGCTCGCCTAGACCGAGAAGTAGTATCTACGGTCAGGGCCGCTATCACTGCACATGAGGAGGAGCTTTCGATCCTGCAAGCACGTGCAGCTGATAGTGTGGAGGCCCAGCTACAACGAAGAATCAAGGCTTGCCAGACAGCTGAAACAATCACCGATGACCAATTAAGCGAGCTCTTCTACTGGGGGGCAGAGATTTATGCTGGAAATACGCCCCTGCCTCTTGTGGCTTGCAACGGAACAGAAGCGCTGAATGAAGCCTTCGGTGAGGCTCTTGCTGGTGCAGTAGTCGACGGGATTCTCGATGATCAGTGTTCTGCTACAGGGGTACATCTCGCAGCCCGGGCATCATTGCTGATTGACAAGGGTCGTGACCTCATTGGATTGTCGACCGAAGAAATCATCAGGGTGTACTTGTCTGCCGAGTACCTGAGAAGCTCCTACCTCAAAGATAGGCTTGAGGACCAGTGCATTGCTTTGCTTGAAAGCGCCTTCCGCATAGAGCCAGAAACGCTCGCTCAGCTCTCCCGTGCAAATGACGGATCTTGGCGCATTTTTTTGAAAAGGCTCGGAGAGAAGCCGCGGGCTAGTGATTTGCAGGCGTGGGCCGTAAACGCACTTGTACGGCAACCAGACATGGTCGACAGAGGCTTGCTGGACGCGGCACAAAATCTAGCTTGGCTGAACCTTGACCACGATGAGCTAGTCTCGGTCGCTCGAACCTTCATTGACCGTCTGGTCGAGCAATGCAAGCAGGAGCCTCAGGGTAGGCTCTATTCCACCATCATCTCGGATCGACTTCAGTGGACATACTTCGGCGTTTGTATTGAGCCGGGCTTGTTCAGTGATGACTTCACCCGAGCATTGGAGGTGGCCGATGACCATACGATCCACCGTTTGATCGTCGACGACTACCCGCTTAAAGGCTTCAGTACTGAGCCTTCTACTACGATCAGCATCAGCACCCTCTTGATGCGGTTTTTCATCGCCCGATCGCCATCAATGGAAGGGCATTACGATCGCATCAGGATCGACACCGCAAAGGTGATGAAGTCGATCAGGCTGTCGGGTGAGAGACAGGCGGAAAGTGTCCTGAAGTCGCTGGTTGCCGCTGCGGAGGGAACGGCTTGGGAGCTGCTGCTCAGGCATGACCTTGAGGTCTACCGTCGCGATGCCCGGGCATTGGGTTGTTCGTTGATTACCCCGGCTGACTTAGCCAAAGTGATTGATAGCAAAGCCCCCATCAGTGTCCGTGATCTGCGAGCTCTGACCCTTATGGAGCTGCGCAAAGTTGCATCAGAAATCCAGTCTTCGCCACTGAACATCTGGAGCCTTTACTGGAATGAAGATGCGCCTAAGCCAGAGAACGATTGCCGCGACATTTTAGCCGATAAGCTTCGTGATCGCCTGCGGGTTTATGGTGACTTCGAGGTATCTCCAGAGGTGGCGTCAGCAGGAGGGACTCGGGCTGACATGGTGGTCACGCACGGGACCTTGTCTCTACCGTTCGAGGCTAAACGTTCAGGCCACAGTCACCTTTGGTACGGGCATAGCGGTCAGCTTCAAACCTATACACAGGCGCCGAGCACTGAAGGGCAGGGGATCTACATTGTCTTTTGGTTCGGGAAGGGGCTGAAGATCCCGGCATCGCCGGAGGGCACCACGCCTGACACACCTGATGCACTCAAGGTCGCACTTGAGGGGCAGTTGCCGGCAGAGCTAAGGGCCATAACATCTGTTGTAGTCCTGGACCTTACTGACGCAGGCGCTGCTGCGAAAGTACGAAAAGAGTCCGGTTACGAGGAAGGAAAAGCGGCCAAACGAGAGAGACGAGTCAGCAGTAAGTAAAAAAATAGGTTTAATGGAGCGCTTGAGCTCCATCTGCCATAGAACCACAAGTGTAGTGACGGAAGTATCGGTCAACGGGGAGGGTGTGCCTACTGTTGTTTCCAGATCCACTGAAACACCGCGACACGGTCGGTTCGTCTCAGGCTGAGCATTCCACTCAGCCCGGACTCAGTAGATGCTGGTGCACCGCACTTGGCGTCTTTGGGTGAGCTTCCAGCCACCCTCGATGGTGGTTCCCAGCCCTTTCTCAACCAGGCTGTTGAGGTATCGGGCCTTTACACCTTGCTCAAAGGAGAGCTCCTGGCTTTGCCGCTCTGTTGACAGGCGGACGATCAAACCCTGCTCTTGAATTGTTGGTGCAGGGCTCATTAAGGACAAGCTAATCCGCTCTCGGTCGAGAGCAGCAACTCCGATCGGCTGTGTTCGACCCAATATTTGCATCCGCTTAATTAGTCTGCTTGGATTGGAGGTGTCTACGAAGTCAGGGGCGATTCACTCATCAAATCGCTGGCCAAGGAAAAGGATGTCCTTTCGGGTATCCAGACCAGCATCAACCAGTTGACCAAGCAGGTCGAAGATCTCAAGAAAAGCAAGACGGTTGATGAGATTGCGCTGCGCGTGAAACACCGCATCGAGGGGGTTATCGAGGACTACGATAGCAAGCCTAAAACCGAGTATGAGGGTACTCTCCAATTCATCAAAGACAGATTGGCCGTGATCAAGCCGCTCCTGGATGCCTACAACGTCAGCGGAAAAATGGGCGACCTGAGCGACCTGATCAACAGTGAGATGGCCCGCATTGGTGCCGGGTTCGATTTTGAAGAAGCTTACCAGCCGATCAACCTAAAGTTCGATCTGCACACTTTCGATCTGTGGCACGAGAGTGCCGACATGGGTAACGTTTACCTCCGTTCGATGGGGAGTGGGGCGAACTGGCTTTATTCCCACCTGACACTGTTCCTTGCACTCCACTCGGTGTTCGCGCTGAAGCATGAAGAGGGCTGCAAAATCCCTCCCATCCTGTTCCTAGATCAGCCCACCCAGGTCTATTTCCCGACCAAAATTGACCATGGCCAGGCCTTTGACGCTAAGGCGCTAGCTGAGAAGACTGCAAGCACTGATCGTTTGGACGACGACTTAAGCGCGGTAACGAACATGTTTAACAAGCTGGTCGAGTTTTGCGAACAGACTAAAGCGGCTACCGGGATGATGCCGCAAATCATCGTCACAGATCATGCTGACGATTTAAAACTCAAGGGGAAGGCTAATTTCCAGTCATTTGTACGTGCAACTTGGCGTAAGAGAGGCTTCATCGCTGAGCGGCGCCTCGATGCGCTGGTGTAGCCAACCGGGCGCCTATGCCGACCGCTTACCTGAAACGTCAGTTGATGATCTGATTGGCGCCGGTTTTGTGCCGCACGGACATGGGCTCACCTGAAATCGCGGCACAAAGGACCGCAAATGATGACTGAGAACATCAAGAACACGGCGATCACCGCAGCCGGCTATATCTATCAGAACCGGCAAGGGTTGCGGGTGTTGTGCGACTGGCTAGATGCGCCGAGTCGCTACGCAATGGTTAAGTTCGAATGTGACGTCGATGCGGACGCACCGATGGGGCTGGATGACATCGTGGTGGAGCGTTCAGACGGTCTGCAGGATCTCAAGCAGGTAAAGTTCACGCCAAACCCTGATGCACATCCGCTGTCCTGGGATTGGTTGCTTGAGAAGTCAGGCAAGACAGAGCGATCCCGGTCGATGTTGAAAAAATGGTATGACGCATACCGGTCGCTGGACCCCGCGCGGATCGGCGAAATCTCTCTGCTGACCAATCGCCGACCAGATGCCGAGATTGAAGTCTGTCTATCGAACGGCAAGATTGACTTTTCCAAAGTTGTTGGTCCGAGGCGCGCGGCGCTTATCGCCGAGCTTGGCGACGAGAACGACTGCAAGAAGTTTCTCGACCAGTTGCAGATCACGCACAGCGATAAGGGTTACGAAACTCTTGAACACGAGATTGACGCAAGGTTACGCGCGCATGGCACGCCGGAGGGCATCGCCGTACTCAAAACTCTTGCTTTGAACTGGGCTACTCAGAAGGACTCTCCGCCGCCGTCCGGCTGGATTACGTTGCCAGAGCTTCGCGCGATCCTTCAAGCGACGCCGCCTGCACCGCTGCCCGAGGATTTTGCAGTCCCTAAGGGGTATGAGGTACCCGATGCAGTCTTCCATCGCGAATTCGTCGAGGAAGTCATGCGCTCGGCCGGTAAGGCGATTGTCTTGACTGGGCCGCCAGGCCGTGGCAAGAGCACCTACCTCAGCGCTCTGTGCGACACGTTTGCCGAAAAAGATATTCCAACTGTACGCCACCACTACTTTTTGTCCACGACGGCGCGTGGTCGGGATCGCGTACACAGCCACGTTGTCGAGGAGTCTATCCGGTCGCAGATCAAACGATTTCATCCGAACGTTCCTTCTACCTCAGGCAGCCTGCGAGCTTTATTGGAAGCCGCTGCATCCCACTACAAGTCGCTCGACAAACCGTTCGTGCTGATCTTGGACGGTCTTGACCACGTATGGCGCATTCATGCTGGAGACAAACAACCGCTTGAGGACTTGTTTTCTCAGTTGGTGCCTTGCCCTGAGAACTTGGTGCTGCTGGTCGGTACACAGCCAGTGGACGACACTCAATTGCCTGCCGACCTTTTGGTAGCGGCGCCCAGGGCAAATTGGAAGATGCTCCCGCCCATGTCCGGCGACGCTGTCCTTTCATACCTTCAACAGGCAGTTCAGGCCGGTCGGTTGAGCACGCGTCTTGAGCCCGTAGAGCTTGAGGAACCGGAACTTCATGGTGAGGAGAGTAAGGCTGAAACGTCTAGAGCTTCCGCAGTACATGAGGCTGCTATCGAGCAGGAGTTGCAAAGTGCTGCCGCCGCACTCCGCGCCAAGACCAATGGGCATCCGCTGCATGTCATCTACGCAACCTCTGCACTGGTGCTTGCTGGTGGCAAGGTTACGCGATGGGACGTCGAACAACTCACTGGTGATCTGAGCCAAGAAGCGAAGTTCTATTACGGATCACTGTGGGAGCGTCTTTCTCCTAGCTCGAAGGATGCCCTGCGATTGGTATGCACCTTTCCGTTCTTCTGGCCGCGAACCGCATTCGCTGAGATCGCTACCGCGATGGGGCTGGCTGCGCCGGAAATCGAGAAGGTGGCACATCTGCTTCATTCGTCGGCCGCTGGGCTGAAGGTCTTTCACGAGAGTCTGGCCGTATACGTGCGCTCGACCGATGGATACTCCGATCGTATCGCTGAACTGAGGCCGCAGGTTGCGCATTGGCTAGAGACTTTGGCGCCCGACGCGTTGAGGGTGAACTGGCTCTGGACGATCCAGGCGCAGCTCGGTGATCCAGGCAATCTTATCGCCGGTTTGACCCGTGACTGGGTGCTACATCGCCTGGAAGAGGGTTATCCGCAGTCGCTATTCGACACATTGATCACCGACGCCGTAACTGCAGCGCTTGACCGGGCTGAGTTCGCGCAGGCCTATCGCCTTCAGCACTTGAAGGACCGCATGATTGAGGGCAGCAAATACCAGATGCCGGACGAGGACATGGCTCGACTGGCTTCCTATACGTGGACGCTGGCGCCGGACGATGGAGTGATCCAAGAAAACGTTGCTTCCCGGCACGAGGCGGAAATAGAACTTGTAGCGGCATTGGGACTTGCGCTGCAATCGCGCGGCGACCATACCGTGGCTGAGATGTGTGGTGAAGAAACGCTGCGACGCTTCCGAGGTGCGAGTCGGTTCTCGAGCCAGTATGCGACAGGGAGCGGTTTGGAGGCTTTCAGATTCCTGGCTGCTGCGTTTGCGCAGTTGGGTGCAGTAGGGACCACCCCGGAGTGGCTCACGCAGCTTGCAACACGGGCTCATCCGGAATGGTGGTTGCCGTGCGTACGGTTGATGGCCGCAGAGGGGCAACTGGATGAATTGATGTCACTCGCAGCGTCGATGGGTGACGGCTGGCGCAAGCATGTGGTCAGCGATGCCTGCCTCCGAGCTGCGGCTCAAGTCAATGTCAGCATTGTCGAGCGTCCCGACTTCAATGAGCTCTCGACGACACCCTTTGTTGCTGCTATCAGGGCTGGCTGCACACGGTCTGTGACGCCCTTGAGCGCGGATATCCCGATTGATTGGCTGGAGCTGGACTACCGTAAACGGAGGGTGGGGCTGGCGAGGTTGGTACACCACTGGTTTTTCAGTACCGTGCATTTGAGGTTTTGCATGGCCGCAGAGGCGCAAACTGAATTCAGCATTGTACGCGCACCAATCTATGCGGACCGAGAAAACATTACAGACTTCCTGAATGCCCTCTCGGGCGTCGCGACACAGGTTGCGAATCGCTGGTGGCGAGGAGAGTTTGTGGATTTCCACGACCTCTATGAGTTACTGGAGCCGCTCGAGTACCTACATTTTCGACAAAGCTACGACTGGCAATCGTCGGCTGATGATTTTCGGGCAGCGCTGCATCGCGTGGCCTGTGATGTCCGACTCGGCAGCATCCTGTTAGGCCATGACGTCGAAGCTGATCTGACCGAAGCTACGTTGTCCGCTTCACGGACCTTCAAATGGTTCGATGCCGTGTCCTTCCGTGAGCAGTATGCCTCTGGACGTTTGACGAAGATGTCTCATGAGGCCGCCGCAACCTTTGTGAGATCCCAACACGAGCTTTTTGATGCGGAAGTTCGTCAGGAGACCAGCGTGCATTTGCAGACGCCGCTGCAACTGTGTGGAATCGCCGTTGCGCATGGTTTGGAGGACCCCGCGCGTAAACTATGTCGACAGACCTGGGAGCTGGCAACTGGCTTTTCGCATCGCAAAGACCCGACGTTGAGCAAGACTCTTGATGCGATAGGCTTCCTGGTCGACCACGCGCCAGAGGCTGCACGCCAACTGCTGGCGCAGGTGGCTTCTCAAGTCCACTCGGTGCTCGACTACACGGACGGCAGTGGTACCCGACATGTGTTGGCCGAGGCAGACGTGTTGCTGGCCAAGCTGGCTCCTGCCGCATTAGTGACCAAGTATGAGGAGCATCTGAGCGCGGGGCAGTGGACTGCGGCTGAGAATAGTCTGAGTGCTTACATTGAGCAGGGAGTGAAGTCTGGCTGGCAGCTTGACGCGCTGATGCGCACAGGGCTGCATCCGAATGTTGGCAACTTGCTGCAGCGCCTTTCCAAGGAGGGTATTCCGGGTGCCGCTGAGCGACTGCAGGAACTCATCGCTCACGGAGGATGGGATATCGGTGTGCTGGATCGCGAGGAACATCCTCGTTCTAACACCGATCGAAAACCTTTTGATGGTGACGTCTCAGCCTTCGAACCCGAAGAACTGGAGGCTTTGCTGGATCGTCTCTCGGGTCGTGGCTACGACGACGAAGCGGTGCTACAGGACTGGTATCGGTATTGGGAGGGTAACGGTCAAGGGAAGCGGCTTCTAGAGGCGCTCGATGTTCCGTTGTTGTCGGCCCGGGGGCTGGGCCGTGGTTTACTTCATATGTCCGGTCACGCCTTCCACACCAGACGCAAAATGAGTGGTCTGAGGGCGGCTTGGAAGTATCTCGTGGAGGCACAGATCAACAGTGGCGGGTGGATGAACTTCATGGAGGGCGAAGAGAAGACGCTGGCACGGTTGGACCTTGTGGCGAAGCATTACCCGAAGCGGTGCGACGAATTCGTGAGTGAAACGACCTATTCCATGTTCGGTGAGCCGGAGCGGCCGAGATTGGCTCCGGGCGAAGCCATGGTCTATTTCTATGCGAAGCAAAAGCGCATTGATGAAGCGGTCGCATTTGCGCAGGTGATGGTCGATTGCGTGCTCGAAGATACTCGAACGCTACCCTTGACTATACCGTGCTGGGGAGTCGAACTGGCGACAGCAGACCTTCAGGAGGAGTGATGGACGATCTTCGAATTCTCATTGCTCGTCTCGGATGGCCAATACCTGCAGGCCGATGGTGGACAATGCAGGAGTTGGCAAAACGACTGGGCGCCCCTGCCACAGCGGCAGAAACCGAGGCTGCGCTCCTGAGATTGCTGAACTCGTGCAAGCTTGAGGCGGAAGTCGTCGAGGCGCTTTGCATTTTCTGGATTGCTGCGGCGGTGGAGGGATACGTTGCCAATCTGGACTTGTTGAAGCGCACACCCAAACCGTCCCTGCTGTCCAACCTGTTCTTAGAGGCCCTCGGTTTTGAGGCGCAGGCGCTCGATGTCGACCTTAAAGTGGCGCCGCCAGACTTCGAGACCCCTACTGACTTCGATGGCATGCAGGGGCTGCAACTGGCCAGGAACTTACGAACGAATCTGAGCCGGCTAGAGAATCGGACCTCGCTCCCGCTAATCCGTCAGATGGCGTTCGAATGGACTCAGAACCAGACGGCTTATCCTGAGTCGCCCATACAGGGGGACTTCTGGCACTTTGCGCGGTCGCTGGGCGAAGGATTCGTGGGGCCGTACTCGAGTCGTGCCGCCCTTCGTGGGATTTCTGCCTATCTGCGTACCTTGGTGGTAGCAGAGCAGTTGTGGGAGCTGCCGGCCGGCGTCGTTCGCTATTACGCGCTTAAAGCACTGCCCGTTCATCCAGCGCTGGCTGCGCTGAGTCCGTCACGTCCGGCATGGGGGCTGATTCGGGGGGACTTCAGCGGGGGCTCAAAGGTGATTGAGGAAATCCTGCGAGGTGTCGTCGACCGCGTTGCAGCCGAGCGGCCCGGTGATGAGTTAGTTGCGCTCAGCTCTCCCGTAGAGATGACGATGGGGCGTTGTGTTGAGGTATCGCTGGTGCGTTGGTTGCAGGTCGGTGACAGTGAGGTGGCGGATCAGGACTTGGCAGTACATCTCGACACCTACTGGCACGACATGCCTACGCTGTCGAGCGCTCCTACGAAGCCACTCGACGGAAAGATATGGCTGCGTAGAATGCCTATCGATGAGCTTTTGGACGACCCGTCGACGTCTTTGCCTTTGGCGGGACGGGTTGACTTTGATCGCATGGGATACCTGCAGCTGCACCTCTATCCATCTAGATTATTTGTGCCTACTGTCGTGCATACTGATCAAATCGAGGTGCGCCAAGAAGGCGGTATGCTTGAGGTCCTAGAGGGTGAACAAGTGGTGGCGGATTATTCCCATTGGAACTCGGGCTGGGGGCCGGTGCGGCCGACGCAGCTGAGTGGGGCCTGTGGTGCAGCCTTAGTGTCGCGCGGAACGGCCTACCGCGAAGTTCCTGCCTCTGAAGGCCAGGTGGTTCGGTCATTCTATCTCTGGCAAGTTCGGATACTTCAGCGGAACAGCACGCAGGAAGCGTTCGATGAGGTCTTGAAGGGCGGGGTCTTCTTTGTCTAATCAACTGTCGCTTCCACGCTGACGGGGTAGGGCGGCGCTTGTACCGGAACGTGACGCCCTTGAGCTGGGTGACCACCCAGCGCAAGGTTGACTCAACCAGTCCAAGCGAACGAGCGGCATCGATACTGTTGTAGCTTTTTTCTAGGCACTGTACGAAGAGAGATCCGGCAGCAGGCCAACGTGACCATGGTGAGATAACTTATTGTGAGCTTGCAGTAACGCGTGGCCAGCCGGCGGTGCTCTTTCAGCCAGCCAAATAGACGCTCGATGACATCCCGCTCCCGGTACTTGGTTTGTCGAATAGCCGTGGGAGGCCGCGTTTTGGCTTGCGTTTCATGGCGCGGTAACCTCTGGCCGTTGGTCAGTGCCGGTAATCCTCCGCGCCACGTCTGTTGGAGCAGCTTGGTTTTCGAAGGTGGTGAGCTTAAGCGGCGGTCTTACTCTCGGGAGCACTCTGGAAAGCGAAAAATCACCGCGAAGACAGTTTTGGCACCCAAGATGAACAGCGTGGTCGGCAGATTACCGAAAGCGCTGACATTTTCGGTTGGGGGCATCCTTTTCAAACCATCCAAAGCATGCCCTCAAATATGCCCCAAATTTAGCAATTAACTGGAAGCAAATGGCTATTCGAGGCTAGAAAGAGGCAGAAATGATCAACTAATCAAGCATGCACGAAGCCCCTAAAGACTGTCAGGGTCGCCAAAAAACATCTGAATCCGCGACCGCAACCACCGCTCCCCCGGATCATTGTCCTGCGACCCGCGCCACGCCATATGCAGCTCGAAGCTCTGCACCTCCAGCGGCGGGTCTTCGGCGCGCAGGCCGCCGGCGGCGGTCAGCTGCTCGGCGGTGTAGTCCGGCACCGTGGCTAGGATGTCGGTGCCGGTCAGCAGGCTGCCCAGGCCGTTGAACTGCGGCACGGCCAGCACCACATGGCGCTTGCGCCCCAGCTTCTCGAGGATCTCGTCCATGAACCCGCTCAGGTCGCCGGCAAACGACACCAGGGCATGCGGGCGTGCGCAGAATTCATCCAGGCTGAGGCTGCCCGGCTTGCTGTCGGCACGCAGCACCTTGGGCCTGCTGCGACGCAGCACCTTGCGCTTGGCGTTGGCCGGCAGGTCGCTGGTCCAGCTCACGCCCACCGAGATTTCACCCGACGCCAGCAGCGAGGGCATCAGCAGGTAGTTGACCCGGCGCACCACCAGCACGATGCCCGGCGCCTCGGCGCGCACACGTTTGAGCAGTTGCGGCAGCAAGGCGAACTCGGCGTCGTCGGAGAGGCCGATGCGAAACACCGCCGTGCTGGTGGCCGGGTCGAAGTCGGCAGCGCGGCTTACCGCCGTGGAGATGGAGTCCAGCGCGGGGGAGAGCAGGGCGAAGATCTCCACCGCCCGCGCCGAGGGCTCCATGCTGCGCCCGGTACGCACGAACAGCGGGTCGTCGAACAGGCTGCGCAGGCGCGACAGCGCCGCACTGATGGCCGGCTGGCCGAGGAACAGTTTTTCCGCGGCGCGGGTGACGCTGCGCTCGTGCATCAAGGTCTCGAACACGATCAGCAGGTTCAGGTCGACGCGACGCAAGTCGTTACGGTTCATCGGCTTCGCTTCATAGGTCTGGTCGGGGCAGGGGTGAATCTTAAGGGCAAAGACGGTACCCTGCACCGCATAAATTGCGCAGCAGGCGCTATCACCAATCAATGACAGGCATGTTGACTATTAATGGCCACTGATGGTCTAACCGCTATAGCCCCGATAGAGTTGCGGGTATTAGAGGTTCACTAGGCGAGGTTTGCGATGTCCCGCATGATCCGTTTTCACAAATTCGGCCAGGCCGAGGTGCTCAAGTGCGAGGACGTGGCCACGCCGCAACCGGCTGCCGGTGAAGTACAGGTGCGGGTGCAGGCTATCGGCATCAGCTGGTACGACGTGCTGTGGCGGCAGAACCTGGCGCCGTCCCATGCGCGCCTGCCAGCCGGCATCGGCCACGAAATGGCCGGTGTGGTGACCGCCCTCGGCGCCGGCGTCGACGACCTGGCCATCGGCGACAAGGTCGCCAGCTTTCCGGCCACCAGCCCCAACGAGCACCCGGTGTATGGCGAGGTCATCGTGCTGCCGCGCAACGCACTGACCCGCTACCCCGATATCCTCAGCCCGATCGAGGCCAGCGTGCACTACACGCCGCTGCTGATCGCCTATTTCGCCTATGTCGACCTGGCGCGGGCCAAGGCCGGGCAGACCGCCCTGGTCACCGACGCCAGCCACTGTGCCGGGCCGGCCTTCGTGCAACTGGGCAAGGCCCTGGGCCTGAAGGTGATCGCCGCAACCAAGGACAGCGCCGAGCGCGACAACTTGCTCAAGCTGGGGGCAGAGAAGGTCATCGTGACCGAAGAGCAGGACCTGCTCATGCAGATCAACAAGTACACCGACAACCGCGGCGTGGACATGGTGCTCGATGGCCTGGGTGGCCCGCAGATGTCGTTGCTGGGCGATGTGCTGGCGCCACGCGGCAGCCTGGTGCTGTACGGCCTGCAGGGCGGCAACCAGACGCCGTTCCCGGCCTGTGCGGCGTTCCAGAAGAACATCCAGTTCTTCGTGCACTGCGTGAGCAACTTCACCGGCAAGCCGGAGCTGGGCATCACCCAGGACCAGGTGGCGCTGCAGCGCGCACTGCGCGATATCAACCAGTTCACCGCCGACCGCCAGGTATTGCCACACATCATCAAGGCCTACCCGTTCGACGAGGTCGTCGCCGCACACCGCCACATGGACGAGTGCCCGTGTGGAGGCCGCGTGGTACTGGTGCTGCCTGACGCCTGACAGGCTGCGCGACACGCCAAGCCCGAGCCGAGTCTCGGGCTTTTTTGTGGAAATTTCTTATTAAAGTTTCAGATGTTTCCTATTTAACTTGTGCGGACTAAGTACGGCGCTTGCGTTATGTTGTGGGCGTGGGAATAAAGACTTTCCGGTGTCCGTAAAATTACATCTTCGCGTGGAAAGGCTGCTGTTTCCTATGGGCGTCGGGCACTGTAGTGCCTAAGGCGGCGCTGTTCATCCAACCATCAATCATCTCAAGGAGCGAGATATGGTGTGCCAGCTGTACTGTTCATGGAGGTGGGGCCCTCGCACGCAACGCGCCGGGGGGCGCTGTCCGGGGCAAGGGTGGTCATCGGGCGATGCTGTTTCGATCTGAGTCGGAACAATCGTAGGAAGTTGTAAGAAACATCCTAAGACCATCATTCTTTTTTTAATTCACTTTGCCGTTGTTACGCAACGATGTCCTGTTACCCGCATCGGGTAACTTCCGGCTGCCGGCAGTCGTTATCGAATCAGGTATACACCATGAGTACCCTCCACGATCAAGCCATGACTCACATTTACCAGCAGGTCCTGCAGCGACTGCTCGAGTGCCTTACCCAGGGCCAGCGCGCGTCGCTGCAATTGCTTATCCAGCGCATGCTGGTGGCCGCCGGCGGGATCGAGCGCATAGGCGACTTCAAGGTGATGCTGGCCCATGGCGGCGGCAAGGACAGCTCCTTCGCCCTGGCGTTTCTGCGCGCCGCGCAGTTGAGCATTGCGGCGCGTGCGCCCGCCACCTTCGAGCTGCGCGTGGTCACCGCCCGCCATGTGGGCATGTCGACGGCGGTGATCGAGAACATCGAGCGTGGCTATTCGGCGCTGGTGCTGCATGACGACCTGCGGGTCGAGCTGCTGGTGCTGGACGACGGCGGCCTCCAGCACTTCGATGCACTCAAGCCGCTGTCGCCGCGTCAGCAGCAGGTCGAGCGGTTCGACACCCTGGTTGCCGGGCACCTGACCGCCGGCCAGGTGCGGCCGATGTTCTGCAATCGCTTCTACCTGGCGCTGGCCGAACTCTACCGCCAGGGCATGGGCTGGGAGGGCGGGGTGGACGCATTGATCAACGCCGACCCGATGCCCGAGCGCAAACGCTACCTGGCGTGGGGCCGCCGCATGATGCGCGAGGCCGGGTTGAGCAGTGCAAGGCCGGCCCACTCACACCCTGGCGCCCTGTTGCAGGGCCTTGGCCAACTGCGCCGCATCTACCTCAACGAGGTGCTGGGGCTGCCAGCCGAGCCCCTTCGGCAGGTCCCAGGCCCCCGCCGTATCCCGCGCTTCATCGACATCGCCGACCTGCTGCAGGACAGCCAGCAGGGGCAGAGCGTGCTGCTGCTCGAATTTCTCAGGTTTCGCTATGACGAGCTGGCCCTGGGTTTCAGCCAGTCGGCCTGTGCCAACCCGTTGCTGATGGCACACCTTGCCGGGCTGCGCGCGCAGTGGGTGCAGGGGCAGGACTATGCGCTGGGCATTGCCGAGCACCTGCAGCAGGTCAAGGCCCAGCTGCGGCGCAAACCGGTGCCGGCGGCGCTGCAGGCACTGGCCATGGAAACCTGGCAAGACCGCGAGCGCCACGGCCAGCGCCGCCGCCTGGCGGACAACTTCGCCCTGCAGGGCTACAACCTCAACGAAGAACAGCTGGCCTGCCTGCTGTTCGCGCCCTTCGTCGACCGCGGGCGCAACCTGGAGCGCTTCGTACAGGCGCGGCACCCCGGCATGCAGGCGGCGCTGCCCTACCTGCACAAGGCACTCAAGGGCGTACCCTCGCCACAGCCCATGGTGCAATGGCTGGAGGAGATCAGCGGCTTGTCCCTGAGCACGCTGCAGATGCTCTACCAGCGAGAAAGTGAAGCGGCCGCCGGTGGACGTTCGCTGCTGGCGCGGGCCCGCGACAGCGATCCGGGCCGGTTGCGCCATTGATCCGCTGAGGTTGCCAAGCCCGCCTGTCTGTATGTATAACCAGTGGATTCCTTCTGCTGGTTACCCGCTCCGTGATCGCCCATTCCGTCGCCGACCCGTTCTATTACCTGTGCAACTTTCAGCAGGTACTGGCCTGGGTGCAACTGCGCTACGCCGACCTGCTCGATGAACACGAACACGCCTTCATTCAACAGTTCGCGACGCTGGGCCAGGCCTCCCAGGCCCTGCTGGTACGCATGGTGATGCGCAAGGGGGTGATGTTTCGCGCCAGCAAGCTGACCTACCTGGAAATCGGCGCAATCGAGCCTGCCGCCGCGCCGCTGGTAGCGCTGGGCTGGCTCGACGACCAGCCGAGCCTGGGCCTGGACCACCTGTTCCAGTTGCTGCGCAAGGACGAAATCGCCCGCTGTTTCGCCGACGTGCTGGAGCGCCCGCGGGCTGCCAAGGGCGAACTGCTCGAACAGTTGTCGGCGCTGTATGCCGAGGCCAGGCCCCTGCGTCAGTGGTGGCCCGAATTCGACGAACCGGTGTACGTGCTGCACCTGCAGGCGCTGTGCGATCGTCTGCGCCTGCTGTTTTTCGGCAACCTGCACCAGGACTGGTCGGAGTTCGTGCTCGCCGACCTTGGCCTGCTGCGCTACGAGCAGGTCGCGTTCGGCGAGGATTCCCGGGCGCTGCGCGAGCGCGCCGATATCGACCTGTGCCTGGCCCTGCACACCTGTGCCGAGCAGCTCGAGGCCGGGCAGCCGGTCGAGCAGGTGCTGGCACTGCTGGACGGCCTGCAGCCGAGCAACCCGTGGCTGGAACGGCGCCGCGCCAGGTTGCTGTTCCAGCTTGGCCAGCATTGCGAGCGCAGCGGCGACTGGGCCCAGGCCCTGAACATCTACCCCCGCAGCAACCACCCCCAGGCACGCATCCGGCATATCCGCGTGCTGGAGCGCAGCGCCGATCATGCCGCCGCCCTGGAGCTTGCCAGCGAAGTGGGCGCCAAACCGGCCAACGCGCTGGAGGTCCAGGCGCTGGCGCGCATCGTGCCCCGCCTGCAGCGCAAGCTGGGCGGCCCGCCACAGCGTCGGCGCGCCCCGGCAGCGATCAGCCGGCTGGACCTGTGCCTGCCTGTCGATCTGTCGACGCTTGGCGTGGAGCAGGCGGTGCAGGTGCACCTGGCGGCCGATGACGGGCCGGTGCACTACGTCGAGAACACCCTGTTCAACAGCCTGTTCGGGCTGCTGTGCTGGGAAGCCATCTTCGCGCCCGTGCCCGGCGCGTTCTTCCACCCGTTCCAGAGCGGCCCGCTGGACCTGCACGACGCCGGCTTCCAGGCGCGCCGCGCCGAGCATTTTGCCGCCTGCCTGGGGCAACTGGACGATGAGCGCTACCGCCACACCATCCTGGCCAACTACCAGGCCAAGCACGGCCTGCAATCACCCTTCGTGTACTGGGAACTGCTGGATGCCACGCTGTTGCAGCAGGCCCTGGACTGCCTGCCGGCGGCGCACCTCAAGCGCTGCTTCGAGCGCCTGCTGGAGGATATCCAGGCCAACCGCGCCGGCATGCCCGACCTGATCCAGTTCTGGCCCGGGCAACGGCGCTACCGCATGATCGAAGTGAAGGGGCCGGGCGATCGCCTGCAGGACAACCAGCTGCGCTGGATCGCCTTCTGCACCGAGCACGGCCTGCCCGTCGAGGTGTGCCACGTGCAGTGGGCACAGCCGGCAGCATGAGCTACAAGGTAGCGGTGCGTGCGCTGTGCGAGTTCACCGCCAAGGTCGGTGACCTGGACCTGCGCTTCACCCCGTCGCCCTCGGCCCAGGAGGGCATCACCGGCCACCGCACGGTGGTCACGCGCCGGGGTCGGGGCTATGAGTCGGAGGTGGCGCTGGAGGGGCAGTTCGAGCAGTTGCAGGTACGCGGGCGCGCCGACGGCTACAACCCGGCGCTCAACCGCCTGGAAGAGATCAAGACCTACCGCGGCGACCTGGCCAGCCAGCCCGACAACCACCGCCAACTGCACTGGGCCCAGGCCAGGGTGTATGGCTGGCTGCTGTGCCAGCAGCGAGAACTGGCCGAGGTGAACCTGGCGCTGGTGTACCTGGACGTGGACAGCGACCGCGAAACCCTGGTGGAGGCCCGCCATACCGCCGCCGAACTCGAGCAGTTCTTCATCGCCCAGTGCACGCTGTTCCTGCGCTGGGCCCAGCAGCAGATGCAACGCCAGGCCTTGCGCAACAGCGGCCTGCAGGCGCTCGCGTTCCCCCACGCCAGCTTTCGTACCGGGCAGCGCGAGCTGGCCGAGACCGTGTACAAGGCGGTAAGCACCGGCCGCTGCCTGATGGCCCAGGCCACCACCGGCATCGGCAAGACGCTGGGCACGCTGTTCCCGTTGCTCAAGGCGATGGTGCCGCAGCAACTGGACAAGGTGCTGTTCCTGACCGCCAAGACGCCGGGGCGGGCGCTGGCGCTGGAGGCCGTGCAGCGGGTCATGCACGCCAGCCCCGAGCTGGCCCTGCGTAGCCTGGAACTGGTGGCACGGGAAAAGGCCTGCGAGTTCCCCGGCACCGCATGCCACGGCGAAGCCTGCCCGTTGGCCAAGGGCTTCTACGACCGCTTGCCCGCCGCCCGCCAGGCCGCCGCGCAGCAGCCGGTGCTGGACCAGGCCCGCCTGCGCGAGGTAGCCCTGGCGCACCAGGTGTGCCCGTACTACCTGGGGCAGGAGATGGCGCGCTGGGTGGATGTGCTGGTGGGCGACTACAACTACTACTTCGACCAGAGCGCCTTGCTGTTCGGCCTGGCCCAGCTCGACCAGTGGCGGGTGGCGGTGCTGGTGGACGAGGCGCACAACCTGGTGGAGCGTGCACGCCAGATGTACAGCGTGAGCCTCGATCAATGGCAATTGAAGGCCCTGCGGCGTGATCCCCCGGCAGGCATGGCCAACGCCTTGCAGCGCCTTGACCGGGCCTGGAACGCCGTGCACAAGGACCAGGACGTTCCCTACCGCGCCACCGGCCAGTTGCCCGAGGCCTTTCTCAAGGCGTTGCAGCGTTTTGTCAGCCATGTGCAGGACAGCATGAACCAGCAGCCTGCCGGCGTCGAAGGGCCGCTGTTGCAGCTCTTCTTTCAGGCTTCGCAGTTCTTGCGCCTGTGCGAGGTGTTCGACGAGCATTTCGTGTTCGATATCAGCAAGCGCGACGGCCCGGGCCGGCGCAGCCTGTCCACCCTGTGCCTGCGCAACGTGGTGCCGGCGCCGCTGATCGGCCCGCGCATGGCCGCTGCGCGCAGCGTCACGCTGTTTTCCGCCACCCTCAGCCCACGCCACTACTACGCCGACCTGCTCGGCCTGCCGGCCGACACCGCGTGGCTGGACGTGGCCTCGCCGTTTGCCGCCGAGCAGTTGCAGGTGCACGTGATCAGCAGCGTGTCGACGCGTTTCCAGCACCGGCAGGCGTCACTGGCGCCGATCGTGGAACTGATCGCCGAGCAGTACCGCCTCCAGCCGGGCAACTACCTGGCGTTCTTCAGCAGCTTCGACTACCAGCAGCAGGTGGCGCGGCTGCTGGCCGAGCGCTACCCGCACATCGTGCAATGGTCGCAGTCGCCCGGCATGGACGAGGCGCAGCGCAAGGGCTTTCTCGAACGCTTTGTCGAAGACGGGCAGGGCGTGGGCTTCGCCGTGCTGGGCGGGGCGTTCGGCGAAGGGGTCGACCTGCCGGGCACCCGGCTGATCGGCGCCTTCGTTGCCACCCTGGGGCTGCCCCAGGTCAACCCGGTGAACGAGCAGCTCAAGCTGCGCATGGGCGCTCTGTTCGACGCGGGCTTCGACTACACCTACCTGTACCCCGGCGTGCAGAAGGTGATCCAGGCGGCCGGGCGAGTGATACGTGGCACTGAAGATCGCGGTGTGGTCATGCTGATCGACGACCGTTTTGCCGAGCCCCGGGTGCAGCGGATGTTTCCCGGCTGGTGGGCACCGCAGTACAAATAGTCGCGGCGGGCGGGATCGCCGCCGTCGCGTTGTGGTCGAAGTGCCAGTAAACTGCGTATTTTCATCACCCTGTACATCTTTACTTGAGGTTTTGCATGAAGCTCAGTCCCTTGGCGGGTAAACCGGCGCCAGCCTCCGTGCTGGTCGATATCCCCCAGCTGCTGACCGCGTACTACACCGGCCAGCCCGATGCAGGCGTCGCCACCCAGCGCGTTGCCTTTGGCACGTCGGGGCACCGCGGCAGCTCCGTGGACCTGGGCTTCAACGAAGCGCACGTGCTCGCCATCAGTCAGGCCATCTGCCTGTACCGCAAGGCGCAGGGCATCGACGGGCCGCTGTTCATCGGCATCGACACCCATGCGCTGTCGACCCCGGCGGCGGCTACCGCACTGGAGGTGCTGGCAGCCAACGGCGTCGAGGTGATGCTGGCCAAGGATGACGAGTACACCCCGACCCCGGCCATCTCCCACGCCATCATCTGCTACAACCGTGGCCGCAGCCGTGGCCTGGCCGACGGCATCGTGATCACCCCGTCGCACAACCCGCCGCAAAGTGGCGGCTTCAAGTACAACCCGCCCAATGGCGGCCCGGCCGACAGCGACGTGACCAAGTGGATCGAGGCCAAGGCCAACCAACTGCTGGCCGACGGCCTCAAGGGCGTGCAGCGCATGGGCCATGCACAGGCCCTCAAGGCCAGCACCACGCACCGTCACGACTACCTGGGCAGTTACGTCAGCGACCTGGTCAATGTGATTGATTTCGATGTGATTCGTGGTGCGGGCCTGCGCCTGGGTGTCGACCCGCTGGGCGGTGCCGGGGTGCGTTACTGGTCGGCGATTGCCGAGCACTACAAGCTCGACCTGGACGTGGTCAACACCGAGGTCGACCCCACGTTCCGCTTCATGTGCGTGGACTGGGACGGCCAGATCCGCATGGACCCGTCCTCGCCTTACGCCATGCAGGGCCTGATCGGCCTGCGTGATCGGTTCGACGTGGCGTTCGGCTGCGACCCCGACCATGACCGTCACGGCATCGTCACCCCGTCAGGCGGCCTGCTGGCGCCGAACAACTACCTGGCGGTGTCCATCGACTACCTGTTCCAGAACCGCCCGCAATGGCGCGCCGATGCGGCCGTGGGCAAGACCGTGGTCAGCAGCGGCATGATCGACCGCGTGGCGGCACGCCTGGGGCGTCGCCTGTACGAAGTGCCGGTGGGCTTCAAGTATTTCGCCGATGGCCTGTTCGACGGTTCGCTGGGCTTTGGCGGGGAGGAGAGCGCCGGCGCCTCGTTCCTGCGCAAGGACGGCACGGTGTGGAGCACCGACAAGGACGGCCTGATCCCGTCGCTGCTGGCGGCAGAGATGACCGCCCGTACCGGGCGCGACCCAAGCCAGGCATACGAGGCGCTGGCCGAGGCGCTGGGCAGGCCGTTCTCCACCCGGGTGGATGCCAAGGCCACGCCGCAGCAGAAGGTCCAGTTGGGCAAGCTGTCGCCGCAGCAGGTCAAGTCGACCACGCTGGCGGGCGAGCCGATCGAGCAGATTCTCAGCCATGCGCCGGGCAACGACCAGGCGATTGGCGGCTTGAAGGTGATGACGGCCAACGGCTGGTTCGCGGCGCGGCCTTCGGGCACCGAAGACATCTACAAGATCTATGCGGAGAGCTTCGTCGACGACGCGCACCTGCAGCGCCTGGTGGGTGAGGCGCAGGAGCTGGTGGACGCGGCCATCGCCTGATTCGGCCTCTTCGCCGGCAAGGCCGGCTCCTACAGGTGATGCGTGAACCTGTAGGAGCCGGCCTTGCCGGCGAAAGGGTCAATGCCTACGCCACATCCACCAGCACAATCTCGCTGTCTTGTAGCGCCACCACCCTTAGCACCTGCTCATCCTCCACCGCCACCCCGTCGCGGGCCTCGGCGCGCAGGCCATTGACCTCGATCACGCCCTTGGCCGGCACCAGGTAGGCCCGGCGACCCGCATCGATGCGGTACTCGGCGCTTTCCCCGGCCTTCAGCGTCGCCGCCACCAGCCGCGCATCGGCGCGGATCCCCAGGCTGCCTTCATCCCCCTCGCGCCCGCTGGCCAGGGTCACGAACCCTTCGCCGCGCTCGCCCTTGGGAAACGGCCGCACGCCCCACGACGGTGCCTGGCCCACACGCTGGGGCACAATCCAGATCTGGAAGATCCGCGTGTCCACGGCCTCCACGTTGTACTCGCTGTGGGTGATGCCGGTACCGGCGCTCATCACCTGCACGTCACCGGCTTCGGTACGGCCCTTGTTGCCCAGGCTGTCCTGGTGGGTGATCGCGCCTTCACGCACATAGGTGATGATCTCCATGTCGCGGTGCGGGTGCGGCGGGAACCCGCTGCCGGCGGCGATCAGGTCGTCGTTCCATACCCGCAGCGTGCCCCAGTTCATGCGGCGCGGATCGTGGTATTCGGCAAAGGAGAAGTGATGGTGGGCATCCAGCCAGCCATGGTTGGCGTGGCCAAGGGTGTCGAAGGGGCGCAGTTGCAGCATGCTCGTGTCCTCGGTAATCAGGTGGATGGCGCTGATGATCCTCTCGATAAACATCGAAAAAAAGCGTAAATATCGGCTAAATATGATCGTTATATTCGATATATAACCTGCGGTAGTTTCGCCGCTTCGTCGCCTAATCCACTGATCTGAAAGCATTCGGCTGGTGATTTGGTCGTGATAAGGCGAACATGGCCGCTGGTTGAATTGATTGCCGGAGTCGGTGTGTCACACGAGCGTCCCAAGCTACCCACGGATCTAACCCCACCCGCGCAACTGCCCTGGGTCAGACGTCTGGCCGCACGCCTGCTGGGCCGTGGCCTGAGCCGGTTGCAGGCACAGCACCGCGATTCGTGGTTCCAGGGCCATGCCAACGGCCAGCGCACCGGGCATGCCGACGGGCTGCGTGAAGGCTATGAAGAAGGGCGCGTGGACGGTTTCGAGGCCGGGCGCCAGGTGCTGGTGATCCGCGATACGCGCCCGGACGCCCACGGCGTGCCGGGGCTGGACGATGCCCTGTTCGACGACTGGCGCCTGCCGCTGACCCCCGAGCTGAAGAAGCGCTTCAAGGCCGATGTCGCCGCGCGCCTGCCGGCCCACGTCCAGCCCAGCGCAGCGCAGTGGAAGATGATCTTCAGCGACACGCCGTCCACCTGCGTGATCGCCGGCGCCGGCGCTGGCAAGTCCACCTCGCTGGTGCTGCGTATCCTGTTGCTGCGCCATTACCTGGGCTTCGAGCTGGAGGCCATGACCGTGGTCACCTTCACCCGCGAGTCGCGCAAGGACTTCATTGCCCGCCTGGTGCAGGTGTTCGGCCTGTGGCAACTGGCCCTGAGCCCGGTGCAGGCGCGTGAGCTGGTGCGCACCTTCCATTCGCGCATCCTGCCGCTGGTGCGCAGCCTGCCGGGCTTCAGCCAGGTGCGGGCGTTCGAGACCCTGGGCAGCGAGCAGCCCGGGGGCAGCGAGGCGGGCGTGGACAGCAACCCGTTCGACCTGCGCATCAACGATGCCCAGCGCCAGCAACTCAACCTGTGCTACCGCGACCTGCTGCACACCAGCCCGCGGTTCGCCGAGCTGATTGCCGGGCTGCGCCGCGAAGCCCTGCAGCTCAAGGCCCTGGACCGCGACCACCCCGACGTGCAGAAGCGCGTGGCGGTGACACAGCTGTCGTCCGGGCGCGACGAAGAGCTGTGCGACGTGATCGAAGACCTGTGGTTCCAGGCGGGTGCCTGGCCGATCAAGGGTATCGAGCCCAGCCGCGAAACCGTCGAAATCAACGGCAGCCGCTTTCATTTCCACGGCCATATCGCCGAGCTGGACGCCTGGGTGGTGCTGGGTTTCGACCCCAAGGAGAATCAGCAGTACAAGCGCCCCGGCGCCAAGCTGCCGGTGTGGGCCGAATGGGTGATCAAGCGCACGCTGTTCCAGGCGTTCTGCGACAAGCCGGTGATCTGGCTGGAAAACTACGCGGCGGCCAAACGCCTCACCGCCTCGCTGGCCGGCGATGCGGTGGCCGGGCCGGGCTTTGACTACAAGGTAAAGGGCGAGCTGGGCGCGGCGCCCTTGCTGGATGCGTTCGTCGGCGCTGCCGGGTTCATCGAGAACCTGGGGCTGGATGTGAGCGTGGCGGTGGGCGGCATGAGCTACCCGCAGGGTGACACCGACGCGCTGTTCTTCGAGGCCCTGAGCCTGTACTGGAAGGCGCTGGAGGCGCACCTGCTGGCACAGTCGCCGCCGATCATGAGCTACAACCGCATGTTCGCCCTGTTCGGCGAGAACAACCCGGAAAACCTGCGCCTGCTGCCCGACCCGATGCTGCGCCCGTTGTCGCACCTGATGATCGACGAGTTCCAGGACGTGTCGCCGCAGATCGTCTCGTGGCTGCGCGCCTGCCTGCGCGAGATCCGCCGGCGCGGCCCGGCCATGCACGTGGGGCAGGTGGCGCAGCATTCCTCGCTGCTGTGCGTGGGGGACGACTGGCAGTCGATCTATGGCTGGCGCGGCAGCTCGCCCAAGTACTTCATGGAGTTCGCCAAGCAGTTCGTCGCCCCCAGCACCACCCGCGTGATGCTGGCCGACAACTACCGCAGCCACCAGCACATCATCGATGCAGCCGAGCATATCGTTAAGTCGGCCCCGGCAATTGCCGGCAAGAAGGCCCGTGCCTGCGGCCCGGCGGCCGAGCAGCCGGTGCCGGTGATGGTGATGGAACGCGACGAAGCCACACTGGCCCGGCAGTTGATGGACCACTACCGCGATGGCGAGTCGGTGATGCTGCTGTACCGCAAAAGCGTCGACAAGTCGGTGATTGCCGAGCACCTGCAGCCCTTGCTCAACCACGAGGCCAGCCTGCCGGCGGCGCAGCGGCGGTTCCGCCAGCTCACCTACCACAGCGCCAAGGGCCTGCAGGCCGATGCGGTGTTCATGCTCGGCGACTGCCAGCACCTGACGCGCTCGCCGTACAAGAACCAGGTGTACCGCCAGGCCGGGCTGGGCCGGGCGGGCGACCCCGAAGGCTACGACAACGCCCAGAAGGACGAGATCCTGCGCCTGGCCTACGTGGCCATCACCCGCGCGATCAAGCACTGCTACTGGCATGTGGAGACGCCGTCCGGGGAGGCGGCTAACCTGCCCCGGGCGTCTGTTCAGGTGGACGGGAACAAGGCCTGCTTCGAAGACCTGCGCGGGGCGCAGCCTCAGGACGCCTCGCGGTAGGGGTTGCGTGGGTCGTGCAGCCAGTCCAGGAACGGCTTGCCGGTGTCCTGGGGCACCATCTCGATGCAGCCCTCCACCGGGCAGGTGATCTGGCACAGGTTGCACCCCACGCACTCGGCGTCGATCACCTCGTAGCGGTGCCCGCCCTCGGCCTTGACCAGGCTGGCGATGGCCTGGTGCGAGGTGTCTTCGCAGGCAATGTGGCAGCGCCCGCAGCCGATGCAGGCCTGCTGGTCGATCCTGGCGATCACCTGGTAGTTGATGTCCAGGTACTTCCAGTCGGTGGTGTGGCCCACCGCGCGCCCGCGAAAGTCCTGCAGGCTGTGGTAGCCCTGACTGTCCATCCAGCGCGAGAGGCCGTCCTTCATTTCGTCGACGATGCGAAAGCCATGCAGCATCGCCGCGGTGCACACCTGCACCGAGCCGCAACCCAATGCGATGAACTCGGCGGCATCCCGCCAGCTGCCGATGCCGCCGATGCCACTGATCGGCAGCCCGTGGGTGGCCGGGTCGCGGGCGATCTCGGCCACCATGTTCAGCGCGATCGGCTTCACTGCCGAACCGCAGTAGCCACCGTGGGTACTGGCCTCGCCGACGATCGGCAGGGCGATCATGCGCTCAAGGTCGACGCTGGTGATCGAGTTGATGGTGTTGATCAGCGACACCGCGTCGGCGCCGCCCCGGTGCGCGGCGCGGGCCGACTGGCGGATGTCGGTGATGTTGGGGGTGAGCTTGACGATCACCGGCAGCGAGCAGTAGGTCTTGCACCAGCGTGTCACCTGCTCGACGTACTCCGGCACCTGGCCCACCGCCGCGCCCATGCCGCGCTCGGGCATGCCGTGGGGGCAGCCGAAGTTCAGCTCGATGCCGTCCGCCCCGGTGGCCTCCACCAGCGGCAGGATGGTTTTCCACGCGTCCTCCACGCACGGCACCATCAGCGATACGATCAGCGCGCGGTCGGGCCAGGCCTTTTTCACCTGGGTGATCTCGCGCAGGTTGATCTCCAGCGAGCGGTCGGTAATCAGCTCGATGTTGTTGATGCCCAGCACCTCGCGGTTGGGCCCGAAGTGCGCCGAGTAGCGTGACGACACGTTGACGGCGGCGGGGTCTTCGCCCAGGGTTTTCCAGACCACGCCACCCCAGCCGGCCTCGAACGCACGTATCACGTTGTAGGCCTTGTCGGTGGGCGGTGCGGAGGCCAGCCAGAACGGGTTGGGCGCCTTGATGCCAGCGAATTCGATCGACAGGTCTGCCATTTATGCGGCCTCCACGTTGAGGGTCAGTTGGGCATGGATGGCCTCGGCGGCCCGCTTGCCGTGCTGCACGGCCTGTACGGTGAGGTCCTGGCCCAGGTGCGTACAGTCGCCGCCGGCGTACACGCCCGGCAGGCTGGTGCGCAGGTTGTCGTCCACGCGGATACGCTCGCCATCACGCTCCAGTTGCAGGGCCTGCGGGTCGCTCAGGGCCTGGCCGTCGAAGGCCTGGCCGATGGCCTTGAAGATCGCATCCGCCGCCAGTTCGAAGGTTTGCCCAGTGGTTTGCAGACGCCCGTCCACCAGGTGCGTGCGGGCAAAGCGCATGCCGCGCACCCGGCCCTGGTCGTCGAGCAGCACCTGCTCGGGCTGGGCCCAGGTCAGCAGCCGTACCTGGTTGGCCTTGGCGATGTCCTGTTCATGCTGGGTGGCGCCCATGTCCTGCAGGCCACGGCGGTACACCAGGTTGACGTCATGGGCGCCCAGGCGGGCCATCTGTACTGCCATGTCGATGGCGGTGTTGCCGGCGCCGAGCACGATGCAGCGTTCGGCCAGGGGCAGGGTGCTCAGGTCGTCGGCCTGGCGCAGCTCGCGGATGTACTCGGTGGCGCTGAGCAGGCCGGGGGCGCCTTCGTCGGGCAGGCCCAACTGGCGGCTGGCGGCCAGGCCCAGGCCGAGGAACACCGCGTCGAACTGCTGTTGCAGCTCGCCCAGGCTGAGGTTGTCGCCCAGCACCTGGCCGTGGCGGATCTCGATACCGCCCACCTGCAGCACGAAGTCCAGCTCGCGCTGGGCGAAGTCGTCCACCAGCTTGTACTTGGCGATGCCGTATTCGTTGAGGCCGCCGGCCTTTTCCCGTGCTTCGAAAATCACCACCTCATGCCCGTGCCAGGCCAGCCGGTGGGCGCAGGCCAGGCCTGCGGGGCCGGCGCCGACCACGGCGATGCGCTTGCCGGTGCTGGGCGCACGCTGGAACGGGTGCTCGGCGAACTCGGCATGATCGACCGCGTAGCGTTGCAGCAGGCCGATCAGCACCGGGGCGCATTCCTGGGCGTTGTTGCGCACGCAGGCCTGCTGGCAGAGGATCTCGGTGGGGCACACCCGGGCGCAGCTGCCACCGAGGATGTTGGCCGAGAGAATCTTGATGGCCGCGCCCTGCACGTTGTCCTGCTGGATGTTGCGGATGAAGGAGGGGATGTCGATGTCGCTGGGGCAGGCGTCGACGCAGGGGGCGTCGTAGCAGTACAGGCAGCGCGCGCTTTCCACGGCGGCCTGGCGCGGGGTGAGGGGTGGAGCCAGGTCGCTGAAATGCGTGGCGAGGGTGGCGTTGTCGTCTTGCGGGTGCGGGAGATGGTTCAAGGCGTTGATCACGGTAGTGGCCTCTTTGTTTTTTTATTGGGGGACTGCGGTGCGCCGTTCGCCGGCAAGGCCGGCTCCTACAAACCCCTGTAGGAGCCGGCCTTGCCGGCGAAGCTTTTGCCCTCAGCGCTTGACCGCGCCGGGCCTGCACTGCTGCGCACGCTTGCTCAGCAGGTCGAACACCGCCGGGTATGCCGGCCGTTCGACATAGCGCCCGGCGCCGCGCTCGGCGCGCAGGTCGCCGTCGGCCCACACCAGCTTGCCCTGGCTGATGGTATGGCTGGGCACCCCGCGCACCGTCTTGCCTTCGAAGATGTTGAAGTCGACGTTCTGGTGGTGGGTCTTGGCCGAGATGGTGCGCGTGCCGTGCGGGTCCCACAGCACCAGGTCGGCATCGGCGCCGACCCGCAGCGCACCCTTGCGTGGGTACAGGTTGAAGATCTTGGCGGTGTTGGTGGAGGTGAGGGCGACGAAGTCCTGCATCGACAGCCGGCCGGTGTTCACGCCTTCGTCCCACAGCACCGCCATGCGGTCCTCGATGCCCGCCGTGCCGTTGGGGATACGGCTGAAATCGTCACGCCCCGCGGCCTTCTGCTCGGCGCAGAAGCAGCAATGGTCGGTGGCGGTGGTATGCAGGTTGCCCGATTGCAGCCCGTGCCACAGGGCCTCCTGGTGCCCGCGCGGGCGAAACGGCGGGCTCATCACATAGCCGGCCGCCGTCTGCCAGTCGGGGTGCTGGTACACGCTGTCGTCCAGCAACAGGTGCCCGGCCAGCACTTCGCCGTACACCGGCTGGCCCTTGGCGCGGGCATAGGTGATCTCGTCCAGCGCCTCGCGGGTGGACACGTGCACCAGGTACAGCGGGGTGCCGAGAGTTTCGGCAATGCGGATGGCACGGCTGGCCGCTTCGCCTTCCACCTGCGAAGGGCGCGACAGCGGGTGCGCTTCGGGGCCGGTGATGCCCTGGGCCAGCAGCTTGCGCTGCAGGTGGTACACCAGCTCGCCGTTCTCGGCATGCACCGTGGGCACCGCGCCCAGCTCCAGGCAGCGCTCGAAGCTGCCGACCAGGGTGTCGTCGGCGGCCATGATCGCGTTCTTGTAGGCCATGAAGTGCTTGAAGCTGTTCACCCCGTGGTGGTTGACCAGCTCGGCCATTTCCTCGCGCACCTGCTCGCTCCACCAGGTGATGGCCACGTGAAAGCCGTAGTCGGCCGCCGATTTCTCGGCCCAGCCGCGCCACTGGTGAAAGGCTTCGAGCAGCGATTGCTGCGGGTTGGGGATCACGAAGTCGATGATCGAGGTGGTGCCGCCGGCCAGGCCGGCGGCGGTGCCGGTGTAGAAGTCCTCGCTGGCCACCGTGCCCATGAAGGGCAGCTGCATGTGGGTGTGGGGGTCGATGCCGCCGGGCATCAGGTACTGCCCGCTGCCATCGAGCACGGTACAGCCGGCGGGGACGTCGAGGTTGTGGCCGATGGCCTGGATCAGGCCGTCTGCGCAGTACACGTCGGCCGGGTAACTCTCGTCATGGGTAATCAGGGTGGCGCCACGAATCAAAAGCGTCATCACGAAGCTCCTCGCAGGCTTGACCGGTTGCTACCGGCTCTAGATTTTTGTCGTGATCGGCGCCGGAGTAATCCTGTCATCGCCGTCAAGAATTGAATCTAGTTGGCGATCCGGGATTGGGCAAGATTATTTTTTATATGCTTATTCTGTTTTCAACTTATTGAAAAATAAGAATAAAACCTCTTTTTACGGGTTGGGAGAGGTTTCTGGCGAGTCCTGTCTTGCTTGACAGGATGCGTAAATGGTCAAGATTTCTCAGATCACCTGACCGTGATTGCCTTACCTGCACGCGCAAGACTCCGGCGCCTCATCGCGAGGTGCACATAACCAGAAAAGTGGAGCGGCCAATGCACCAGACCCGATCGCAAGTGAGCGAGCGAGACGGCTTGTTCGAGCTCGACGCCGGCACCGACGTCCTCGACAGCCCTCGCTACAACCATGACATCGCCCCGACCAAGGTGGGGCAGCGCACCTGGAACAAATGGCACATCACCGCACTGTGGGTCGGCATGTCGATCTGCGTGCCCACCTACACCCTGGGCGGGGTGCTCACGGCGTATTTCGGCCTGACGGTGGGCGAGGCGCTGCTGGCGATCCTGCTGGCCAACACCATCGTGCTCATCCCGCTGACGCTCAATGCCTTCCCCGGCACCAAGTACGGCATCCCGTTCCCGGTGCTGCTGCGCTCCTCGTTCGGCATCATCGGCTCCAACGTGCCGTGCCTGATCCGCGCGCTGGTGGCGTGCGGCTGGTTCGGTATCCAGACGATGTTCGGCGGGCTGGCCATCCACCTCTTCCTGGGCTCGTTCTGGCCGGAATGGAAGGCGCTGGGCGGCACCGGCGAGGTCATCGGCTTCATGCTGTTCTGGTGCCTCAACCTGTGGGTGGTGCTGCGCGGCGCCGAGTCGATCAAGTGGCTCGAAACCCTGTCGGCACCGCTGCTGGTGCTGGTGGGTGCCGGGCTGCTGGTGTGGGCGCTGCCCAACGTGTCGTTCAGCGAACTGCTGGCGCAGCCGCCCAAACGCCCCGAAGGCGCCAGCGTGACCGGCTACTTCTTCGCCGGGCTGACCGCCATGGTGGGTTTCTGGGCCACGCTGTCGCTGAACATCCCGGACTTCAGCCGCTATGCCCGAAGCCAGAAGGACCAGATCCTGGGGCAGATCTTCGGCCTGCCGCTGACCATGTTCCTGTTTGCCGCGCTGGGGGTGGTGCTGACCGCGGCCTCGGCCTCGCTGGTGGGCGAGACGGTGTCCGACCCGGTGAGCCTGATCGGGCATATCCAGAGCCCGCTGTGGGTGGCGCTGGCCATGGCGCTGATCATCATCGCCACACTGTCGACCAACACCGCGGCCAACATCGTTTCGCCCACCAACGACTTCCAGAACCTGGCGCCCAAGTGGATCGGGCGTACCACCGCCGTGCTGCTGACCGGGCTGGTGGGCCTGCTGCTGATGGCCCATGAGCTGCTCAAGAAGCTCGGCCTGATCGTCTCGGACGTGAGCCTGGAGTCGGTGTATTCCAACTGGCTGCTGGGCTATTCCAGCCTGCTGGGGCCGATTGCCGGGATCATGGTGGTGGACTACTTCCTGCTGCGCAAGCAGACCCTCGACCTTGCCGGGCTGTACTGCGACGACGTGTACCCGGCCTGGAACGCGACCGGCTTCATCGCCTTCGGCGTGCCGGTGGTGCTGACCCTGTTGTCGCTGCACAGCCCGGCGTTCAGCTGGTTCTACGACTTCGGCTGGTTCACCGGCTCGGCGCTGGGCGGGGTGATCTACTACGCCCTGGGCAGCCTGAAGGGCGCGCGTGCCACCAGCCTCAAACCCACCGTGTAACCCCACGGCCCGCAGAGGCCGGCCAAGCAGGAGATGCTCATGCAAACCGCTAAGGACGTTCTGCAAAGTACCCAGGCCCACATCGATGGCGAGCGCCTGTGGCAGTCGCTGATGGAGCTGGCGCAACTGGGTGCCACCGCCAAAGGCGGCGTATGCCGCCTGGCCCTGACCGACCTGGACCGCCAGGCCCGCGACCTGTTCGTGCAATGGACCGAGGCTGCCGGCTGCACCGTCAGCGTGGATGGGGTGGGCAACATCTTTGCCCGCCGGCCCGGGCGCAACCCGCAACTGCCGCCGGTGATGACCGGCAGCCACATCGACACCCAGCCCACCGGCGGCAAGTTCGATGGCTGCTTCGGGGTGCTGGCCGGGCTGGAAGTTCTTCGTACACTCAATGACTTGCAGATAGAAACTGAGGCTCCACTTGAGGTTGTGGTGTGGACCAACGAGGAGGGCTCGCGGTTCGCGCCGTGCATGATGGGCTCGGGCGTGTTCGCCGAGAAGTTCACCCTTCAGGAGACGCTGGCCAAGCGCGATGCCCAGGGCGTGAGCGTGGGCGAGGCGCTGAATGCGATCGGCTACGCCGGTACCCGCGCGGTCAGTGGGCACCCGGTTGGCGCCTATTTCGAGGCGCATATCGAGCAGGGGCCGATCCTGGAGGACCAGCGCAAGACCATCGGCGTGGTGCTCGGCGCGCTGGGGCAGAAATGGTTCGACCTGACCCTGCGCGGTGTCGAGGCCCACGCCGGGCCGACCCCGATGCACCTGCGCAAGGACGCCCTGGTAGGCGCCAGTGCGGTGGTGGCGGCGGTCAACCGCGTGGCTCTGGAGCATCAGCCCCATGCGTGCGGCACGGTGGGCTGCCTGCAGGCGTACCCGGGCTCGCGCAACGTGATCCCCGGCGAGGTGCGCATGACCCTGGACTTTCGTCACCTGGAGCCGGCGCGGCTGGACTCGATGATCGCCCAGGTGCAGGAGGTGATCGCCGCGACCGCGCAGCAGCACGGGCTGACCTACACGCTGACGCCCACCGCGGACTTCCCGCCGCTGTACTTCGACAAGGGCTGCGTGGAGGCGGTGCGCAGCGCAGCGCAGGGGCTGGGCATGTCGCACATGGACATCGTCAGCGGGGCCGGGCACGACGCGATCTTCCTGGCCGAACTGGGCCCGGCCGGGATGATCTTCGTGCCGTGCGAGGGCGGCATCAGCCATAACGAAATCGAGAATGCCGACCCCAAGGACCTGGCGGCTGGGTGCGCAGTGCTGCTCAGGGCAATGCTGGCGGCGGCGCAGGCGGTGGCGCAGCGTGAAGCTGCTTAACTACATGAGGTTGTTGGCTTATCTGATTGATGTATATGAAATAAAAATCACAACTTAAAGTGGTTTCTAGGTTGTGGATGCTGGCCTCTTCGCCGGCAAGGCCGGCTCCTGCAACGCCAGTAGGAGCCGGCGTTGCCGGCGAAGAGTTCACCAGGCCCGGCAACAGCCCAGCGTTTTTTTGTCGATTGCCCGGCGCAGCCTGTATAAACTGCACGCCACCTTGCTGGTCGCTACCTGAACCGGCAGCTGAAACAAGAGAGTCGAGATGGGCGCACAGTGGAAAGCCAAGCATAGAGAAGTAGCAGCCAACGCCAAGGGCAAGATCATGGGCAAGCTGTCCAAGGAGATCCAGATCGCGGCCAAGGCCGGTGCCGACCCGGACATGAACCCGCGCCTGCGCCTGGCCGTGGAACAGGCCAAGAAGGCCTCGATGACCAAAGAGACCCTGGAACGCGCCATCCGCAAGGGCGCGGGCCTGGATGGCGACGCGGTGCAGTACCACCACGTTACCTACGAAGGCTTCGCCCCGCATCAGGTGCCGCTGATCGTCGAATGCCTGACCGACAACGTCAACCGCACCGTGGCGCAGATTCGCGTGCTGTTCCGCAAGGGCCAGTTGGGCGCTTCGGGTTCGGTGGCCTGGGACTTCAACCATGTCGGCCTGATCGAAGCCAGCCCTGAAACCCCTGATGCCGACCCGGAAATGGCCGCCATCGAAGCCGGTGCACAGGACTTCGCGGAAGGTGAAGAAGAGGGCTCGACCCTGTTCATCACCGACACCACCGACCTGGACGCGGTACAGAAGGCCTTGCCGCAACAGGGCTTCAAGGTGATCTCGGCCAAGATCGGCTACACCCCCAAGAACCCGGTCAGCGGGCTCAGCGACGAGCACATGGCTGAAGTCGAGGCATTCCTGGAAGCCATCGACGACAACGACGACGTGCAGAACGTGTACGTCGGCCTGGCGGGCTGATAACCCACTTCGCCGGCAAGGCCTGCTCCTACGCCTCTTGCAGGAGCCGGCCTTGCCGGCGAAGCACCCGTTCAACCTGCGCAAAATCCGGCCTTGCCAGCACCTGCGGCTGAACACAGCTCGCCTGCAAGTCCGCCAGTTCCTCTGACGCCTCCCTGCAACACGCCAGCAGTTCCCCCAGCAACACCCCGAACGCCCGCACCTCGATACGCTGCAATGCGTCTGCAGCAGCACTGCCATCCTGCGCAAAGAACGATGCCGCGCCAAAGTCCCCGAGCACCGCGTTGCCCTGTGCATCGCACAGGATGTTGTGCGCGTACAGGTCGCCGTGGGTGATGCCGCGCTGGTGCAGGTGCGCTGCGACCGACGCGATGGCCGTCGCCAGCCGGGTTGCGGCTTGCAGGCCAAGGCACAGGTCAGGCGGGTAGACGTCTCGGGTGCAGGTTTGCAGGCTGGGCGGCCCGGCCAGGGCAGACAGGTGGGTGCCCACCAGCGCCATCAGCAGCCCCGGCACCTGGTGCGGGTGGTTGGCTACCTGCCCCAGCAGCGGGATCAGGTTCGGGTGGGCGCCAGCTGCCACGCACGCCTGCATTTCGTTGAGCGGCGAGCCATCGCTGGTCATCTGGCCCTTGTACAGCTTGAGCGCCGCCTTTCGGCCCGCCACCTGCACGCGGTGAATCACCCCGGAGGCGCCCTGGCCCAGCACCTCGCCCAGCTCGAGGGCGTGCCAGTCGATGGCGTCGCACCGGCCCGGCGCCTGCGGGGCCGCAAGGCCCTGGGGCAAGGGGTTGCCGGCATACGCCAGCCACGCCAGGCGGGGCATCGTCAGCAGCCACTGGGGCAGTTCGCTCAACCGGTTGGCCGACACCCGCAGCAGTTCGAGCCGCTGGCACCGCGCAAGGCTGGCCGGCAGGGCGCGCAGGCGGTTGCCCGCCAGCATCAGCTTTTGCAGCTGCTGGCAGTCGCCCAGTGCGTCGGGCAACTGTTCAAGGCAATTCTCGGTCAGCACCAGTGCCCGCAGGTTGGGGCCCAATGCGGCGGCCGGCAGGTGCGTGATGCGGTTGTTGCGCAACCCGACCATTTCCAGGCGCAGGCACTGGCCTACGCTGGCCGGCACCTCGGTGAACCGGTTGTAGGAGCAGAACAGCACCTTGAGCCGGTGCAGCCGGCCCAGGTCATGGGGCAGGCTGCTCAACGCATTGCCGCTCAGGTTGAGCACTTCGAGGCTGTCGGCCAGTTCGAAGATCTCATCCGGGAACTGCGTGAGCCCGCAGTTCAGGTCGAGGCGGGTGGCACCTGCCAGGCGGCCGCGCCTGAGGTCGTCGAGGGTGTGCATGAAGGGGCTGCAAGGGCAATGAAGACGGCGGCGATGATACCCGACTTAAGTACCATGGCAGGCGCGCAATTGGCGTCCATACTCGATATTCGCCCTTTTAATAACAACAAAGTTCAGGGTTACCGATCGATGACTTACCAGCACAGCTACGACCGCTCCATTGCCGACCCCGCCGCGTTCTGGGCCGAACAGGCTGACCACCTGGCCTGGTACCGCAAGCCTGCGCAGACCCTTGTGGCCAACCCCGACGGCACCCACCAGTGGTTTGCCGACGGGCAACTCAACAGCTGCTACCTGGCCCTCGACCACCAGATCGAGCAGGGCCGTGGCGAGCAGACCGCACTGATCTACGACTCGCCCGTCACCGACACCCGCCAGACCTTCACCTTCGTGCAACTGCGCGACGAGGTGGCGCGCCTGGCCGGCCTGTTGCGCGAGCTGGGGGTGAAGCAGGGCGATGGGGTGATCATCTACATGCCGATGGTGCCGCAGGCGGCCATGGCAATGCTGGCCTGCGCCCGCATCGGCGCGGTGCATTCGGTGGTGTTCGGTGGCTTTGCCGCCAACGAGCTGGCCCTGCGCATCGACGATGCGCGGCCTGCGCTGTTGCTCACCGCCTCCTGCGGGCTGGAGTTCGACCGCGTCATCGAATACAAGCCGTTGGTGGACAAGGCCCTGCAACTGGCCACCCACCAGCCGCGCCAGGTGCTGGTGCTGCAGCGCCCGCAGGCCCGCGCCGAGCTGCGCGAAGGCCGCGACCTGGACTGGCAGGCGGCAGTGGCTGCGGCCAGCCCGGTGCCACCGGTGGCCTTGGCCGCAGGCGACCCGCTGTACATCATGTACACCTCCGGCACCACCGGCAAACCCAAGGGCATCGTGCGTGAGAACGGCGGCAACGCCGTGGCGCTGCGCTTTGCCCTGCGCCATATCTACGGCATGCAGCCGGGGGATGTGTGGTGGGGCATCTCCGACGTGGGCTGGGTGGTGGGGCACTCGCTGATCGTCTACGGGCCGCTGATGAACGGCTGCACCACGGTGTTCTACGAGGGCAAGCCGATCCGCACCCCGGACGCTGCCGCCTACTGGCGCGTGGTGGAGCAGTACCGGGTCAACGGGCTGTTCTGCGCACCCACGGCCATGCGCGCAATCCGCAAGGAAGACCCGCAGGGCGAGCTGTTCAAGCGCCATGACCTGAGCTCGCTGCGCCAGATCTTCCTGGCCGGGGAAAAACTCGACTCCAGCACCCATCAATGGCTGGAGGCGGCCAGCGGCAAGGCCGTGCACGACCACTGGTGGCAGACCGAAACCGGCTGGCCGGTGACCGCGCCCTGCGTCGGGCTGGAGGGTTGCGGGGGGCGTCCGGGTTCGAGCAACCGCGCCGTGCCGGGTTACCACGTGCGCGTGCTGGACGACGACGGGCACCTTCTGGGCCCCAACGAGCAGGGTGCCATCGTGATCGCACTGCCGCTGCCGCCCGGCTGCAGCCAGACGCTGTGGGGCGACCATGCGCGCTACCTGCAGGCCTACCTGCATAGCCACCCTGGCTACTACCACACCGGCGATGGCGGCTACCTCGACGAGGACGGTTTCGTCTACATCATGGGGCGCACCGATGACGTGATCAACGTGTCCGGGCACCGGCTGTCCACCGGCGAGATGGAAGACCTGGTGGCGCGCCACCCGGCGATTGCCGAGTGCGCGGTGGTGGGGGTGCGCGACGAAATCAAGGGCCAGGTGCCGTTGGGCCTGGTGGTGCTCAAGGACGGGGTCAGCCTGAGCGAGCAGCAGTTGCAGGCCGAACTGGTGGCCAGCGTGCGCGAGCAGATCGGCGCGCTGGCCTGCTTCAACCAGGTGCGGGTGGTCAAGCGCCTGCCCAAGACCCGCTCGGGCAAGATTTTGCGGGCGGTGCTGCGCAAGATCGCCGACCACCAGCCTTACACCCCGCCCTCGACCCTGGACGACCCGGCCGTGCTGGCCGAGATCGAAGGGGTGCTGGCCAGCCTGGCGCGGGCCAGCTGAGGGTCAACCCGGGCAGGCTACCGGGCCCAGCACATTGAGCTGGCCCAGCCGGCTGCGGGTGCGGGCCAGGTCGATGGCGCTGCCGCCCAGGCTTTCGCACAGCGAGGCCTGGCCGACCAGCACCAGGTGCTTGTCCTGGTCATACAGCACGTCCACCAGGTTGATGAAGCGCTGCTGCGCCGCCATCGAGCACTGCGCCAGGTCCGGCAGGTGCTCGATCACCCAGTGGTCGTAGCGGCGCGCCAGCTCCAGGTAGTCCATCACCGCCGTGGGTTGCTCGCAGATCGCCTCGAAGCTGAAGCCTACCGCGCGCTCCTGGCTGAACAGGGCGTGCAGCGAGCGCTTGCCCACCTGCAGCCTTACCGGCGCGCCGGCCTGATCCAGGCCGGCGGCATGGCGCTGCGCCGGGCTGCCGGGCCAGAGGTAGTGACCCTGGGTGAAGCGCTGCTGGCTGCCGGAGGCCGGGTGGCTGCGGTAGTCCTGCTCGCCGCCCACTTCAAGCACCTGCATGTGCGCCTCGATCAGGCGGATCACCGGTTCGAAGCGCTGGTGGTAGAGCGGGTTGGGCAGCAGCCCGGCAGGCGGGTAGTTGGAGGTCAGCAGCACGAACACGCGGCGCTCGAACAGCGCCTTGAACAGGCCGGTGATGAGCATCGCGTCGCCGATGTCGTGCACGTGGAACTCGTCGAAGCACAGCACCTGGCAGCCTTGCAGCAGCTCGTCCAGGGTCGCGCCCAGCGCATCGTCCTGCTGGCGATGGCGGAACATGCCCTCGTGCAACTGGGCGAAGAAATCGTGAAAGTGCAGGCGGCGCTTGTGCGGATGCTCCAGTGACTGGAAGAAGCCGTCCAGCAGCCAGCTCTTGCCCCGTCCCACCGCCCCGTACAGGTACAGGCTGCGCGCCGTGCCGTCAGCCAGGTGCGCGGCCTGCTCGGCCATGCAGGCGATCACCCGCTGCTGGCCGTGGCTCAAGGTATAGCCCTGCTCATCGGCCTTTCGTCGGAAGAATTCATCGACTTCAACAGCCGCCAGGCGCTTGGCCGGCGGGTGTGCACGGGCAGCCAGGCGCTGGCGCAGGGCGCGCAGCGGCGAACGGATCCAGGACGGCGGTAAGGCGGTCAATCTCAGGCTCCTTGGGGGTACCGGGCACAGGGGCCGGCTGAGTGGGCGGCGCTAATGTACCGAATAGGGGGTTGGGCTGCCAGTCATGTCGTGCCTGGCAGGTCATGTAGGAAGGTTCTTGTACGCGGCCTATACATTTCCGAGCTTGCTGGCAGGTTTTTCTTCGGCTGCTACCCTCTGGAACAGATGGATCCTGTATTGCAAGGAGGGTAACGGTGAAGGGACGCTCTCTGGCTGCGCTGCTCGGGCTGGTTGTCGCAGACGCTGCCGCCGCCGCAGATTTTCTGGTGGAAGTTCGCGTGGATGTACAGCGCGGTTGCCAGCTGGTGCACCAGACCCGCGATGCCGGCGCCCAGGCCCAGGGCCTGCTCGACTTCGGCCGTACCGCGCGCCTGGACGATCCGCAAGGCCCGCTGACCGGCGCCTTGCTGCAACAACGCCCCCCACGTCTGGAATGCAACCCCGATACGCTGTACCAGGTGAAGGTCGATGGCGGCCAGCATGGCGGCGTCGGCGAGGTGCGCTACCTGGCCAGCGACACGCCACAGGCCCGCCCCATCCCGTACCGCCTCTACCAGGACCCGGCCTGGCGCACTCCGCTGGCGGTGAACATCGCCCAGCATGCACGCGTACCCGACTCGGGGTCGGTGGAACTGCCGCTGTACGCCCGCATCGACACCCTGGCCCAGGTGCCCCGTGTCGGCCATTACTCGGACTTGCTCAAGGTGACCGTCACCTGGTGACCCTGTGCGTGCTAAAGGAACTGGCAGCATGAAGACATCGCAGATTCTGTTGATCAGCCTCGGGCCCTTGCTGTTGTGTCCGATGGCCAATGCCGCCCTCAGCGGGCATATCCAGGCACGCCTGGTAATCAGCGCAGCCTGCCAGATCAGCAATGTGCCGGACGACAGCCCGGCCGGTGGCGGCCTGGGCCTGCTGGACTTCGGCACCCAGGGGCCAAGCTGGGCCCGCCCGCTGAGCGCCAACCTCGACCAGACCGGCGGCAGCGGCACCCTGCAGGTCAGCTGCAACCCCTCGGTGCGGGCCTTCACGGTGAGCATCAATGGCGGCAGCAACGATGCCAACGGAGTGCGCCGCCTGCGCAACGGCAGCGAGCTCATCCCCTACCAGCTGGCGGCCGACCCAAGCGGTGCAGTGCGCTACGGCATCGGCCAGCAGCGCAACTTCTCGATCAGCAGCGCTGCGCAAATCCCCATACCGATCTACGGCGCCGTGGTGGCACACCCCAGGGCGCTGCCGGCCGGCATCTACCGTGACACCCTGATGGTGACCCTGGACTGGTAACAACAAGGAGTGACTCATGCATCCCAACGTCTCACGCATACTCTTCGCCGGGCTTGGCCTGGCCCTTGCCAGCCAGGCCCAGGCGGCCACGGTCACGGGCAATATCAACGCCACCCTGACCCTGACCGCGGCCTGTCAGGTGAACGGTTCGACCGCCACCACCGGGGTCAACTTCGGTAACCTGGATTTCGGCTCGCAGATTGCCCTGTTCACCGAGGCCAGCGCCCAGGTGATCGGCACCGGTGGTGGCGGCGCCATCAGCGTGCTGTGTTCGCCCGGTGCCACGCCGGTGGTGAAGGTGGGCGCAGGCGCGCATGACGCGGCCACCACCGGTGGCAGCCGCGCGCTGGCCATGGGCACCAACTACGTGCCCTATGACTTCTATACCGATGCCGGGCACACCAATCTGCTGGCAATCAACGGCACCATCACCCTCGCCACCAGCACCGGGGTGGCGCAGACCGTCAACCTGTACGGCCGCGCCGTGGGCAAGCCGTCGCTGCCGCCAGGGGTGTACACCGACACGGTGGCGGTCGAGCTGAGCTTCTAGGTCATGCGCCGGTTGCTCGGTGGCCTTGCGGTGCTGGCCTGGGCAGTGCCCATGCCGCTGGATGCCGCGCTCACCAGCACGCTTCAGGTCAGCGCAACGATTGCGGCAGGTTGCCTGGTGGTGGGCGGCGCCAGCAACTACGGCACCCTGGACTTCGGCACCCGTCCGGCGCTCGGCGCTGCCAGCGTGAACACCCAGCTGGCCGGCACCACGGTGACCCTGCAATGCACCCCCGGGGTGGCCCTGAAGATGAGCGTCGACGGTGGCCTGAACAACAACGGGGTACGCAACCTCAAGCGCACCAGCGGTACCTCGCTGGTGGCCTATCAGTTGTACCGCGACGCGGCCTTGTCCCAGGTGCTGGGCATCGGTCAGCTCGTGGCGGTCAGTTACAGCGATCCGACGGCGATCAAGCTGCCGGTGTATGCGCAAGCCCAGTTACCCGGCGTGTTGCCGGCGGGCACCTACACCGACGTGGTGCAAGTGGTGTTGTCCTGGTGAGTGCGCTCCCGGGGTTGTATCGGAACAAGCCAAAGGAGAGGGTGCATGGCGCTGTACGCACGTGGATGGCAAGGGATGGGCAAGTGGCTGCTGGTGGGCGCCTTGCTCGCCGCAGGGGGCGCCCAGGCGGCGACATCGGTGTTGATCTGGCCTATCGACCCGGTGCTGGAGGCCGACCAGAAGGCTGGGGCGTTGTGGTTGGAAAACCGTGGCACCACCCCGGCGAACCTGCAGGTCAGGGTGTTCGCCTGGCGCCAGGACGGGTATGACGACCAGTTCCAGCCCCAGCGCGAGATCATCGGCAGCCCGCCGGTGGCGACCATCAAGCCGGGTGAGAAACAGCTGATTCGCCTGACCCGCACCGGCCAGTCGCCGGCCGGCCAGGAACAGGCCTACCGCATCATCATCGACGAAATCCCACCCGCCCTGCCGGCCAGCGATGCGCAGACTTCCCAGGCGCAGATCCGCTTCCAGATGCGCTACTCGGTGCCATTGTTCGTCTACGGCCAGGGGCTGTGGAGCAAGCCGGACGCCGAGGGCAAGCGTGATGCAGCGGGCGTGGGCACGCCGTTGCTGAGCTGGCGACAGGTATCGCAGCAGGGCAAGCCCTTCGTCGAGATCCGCAACGTGGGGCCGGTGCATGCGCGCCTCACCGATGTGGTGATGCAGCAGGGCGCCCAGAGCAAGCCGCTGGTCGACGGCTTGCTGGGTTATGTACTGCCCGGCGCGAGCATGCGCTGGCCGGCACCTGCAGCAGCCTCGGCGGCCAGTGTGCTGAAAGGGCGCGTCAACGGGGCCGAGCCGCCCCAGACCATCAACCAGGGCCACTGAGCCCGGCGCCTCAAGGGCGCATGAAGATGGAGCAGGGGCCAGGGAGGACCCGGACATGGTGGGACGGCGTGCGTGAGTACTTCTCTGGCCTGCACCCGCAGCGTGACGCTGGCGGTGCTGCTGGCGGGCAGCGCGGTCGCAGGCGAACTGCCGCCACCCCCTGCGAGTATGGAGGCTGTCGCCGATGCGCCGTTGTACCTGGAACTGGTGGTCAACCAGATGAGCAGCGCTAGCGTGGTGCTGGTGCACCAGCGGGCCGGGCGCCTGTACATGGCCACCGCCGACCTGCAGGCGGCGGGCGTGCAACTGCCCGGGCAGCCCGGCCCGGAACTGGCGCTGGACGCCATCGATGGCTTGCACAGCGAGTACGACAGCCAGAACCAGCGGCTGCTGGTGCAGGTGCCGCCGGCGTGGCTGCCCAACCAGCGTATCGGCGAGCGCTCGCTGGGGCCGGCCGGCGAGGCGTTGAGCAGTTTCGGCGCCTTGCTCAACTACGATGCCTACTTCAACGACACCGATGAGGGGGGCACCTACCTGGCAGCCTGGAACGAACTGCGGGTGTTCGACAGCTGGGGCACCTTCTCCACCACCGGGCAGTGGCGCCAGCGCCTCGGCGGGGCAGGCTACGAAGGCGCCCAGGAAGGTTTTCGGCGGTACGACACCACCTGGCGCTACACCGACGAGGCGCGCCTGCTGACCTTCGAGGCCGGCGATGTGCTGACCGGCGCCTTGCCCTGGACCAGCTCGGTGCGGGTGGGCGGGGTGCAGCTGTCGCGGGACTTTGCCGTGCGCCCGGACCTGGTGACCTACCCCTTGCCGGCCTTCGCCGGTGAAGCCGCGGTGCCCTCGTCGGTGGACCTGTTCATCAATGGCTACAAGAGCGCCAGTGCCGACCTGCAGCCAGGCCCCTATACCCTGACCAACGTGCCGTTCATCAACGGTGCCGGCGAGGCGGTGGTGGTGACCACCGACGCCCTTGGCCGGCAGGTCTCGACCACGTTGCCGTTCTACGTCACCAGCAGCCTGCTGCAACAGGGGCTGGCGGACTTCTCGGTGGCGGCCGGCGCCCTGCGCCGCGACTATGCCGTGCGCGACTTTGCCTACGGCCCCGGCGTTGCGGCGGGCAGCCTGCGCTATGGCCTGACCGACTACTTCACGCTGGAAAGCCATGCCGAGGCGGCCGGGTCCCTGGGCCTGGGCGGGCTGGGCGGCAACCTGCGGGTGGGCAACTTCGGCGTGCTCAACACGGCGCTGAGCCAGAGCCGCTTCGAAGGTCGCAGTGGCCAGCAGTTGAGCCTGGGCTACCAGTACAACAACCGCTGGCTGGGCTTCAATTACCAGCGCCTGGAGCGTCATGGCGACTACGCCGACCTGTCGCTGGTCGACAGCCCGTATATCCGCCTCAGCCAGCGCAGCGAGCAGGTCACCCTGAGCCTCAACCTGCAACGCTATGGCAGCCTGGGGGCGGGCTACTTCGACGTGCGCGCCGCCGACAACTCGCGCACGCGCCTGCTCAACCTCAGCTGGAGCAAGCCGCTGTGGGGCAACAGCAGCCTGTACCTGTCGGCCAACCGCGACCTGGACGACAGCCAGTGGGCGGTGCAGGCGCAGCTGGTGGTGCCCTTCGACCTGCACGGCACGCTGGCCCTGAGCCTGGAGCGCAACCAGCAGGGCGAGAACCTGCAGCGGGTCAACTACAGCCGCGCCGTACCCGCCCAGGGCGGCGTGGGGTTCAACCTGGGCTATGCCGGTGGCGACCGTGAAACCTACCGTCAGGCCGACCTGACCTGGCGCCTTCAATCGGTGCAGTTGCAGGCCGGGGTGTACGGCAGCAGCGACAACATGACCCGCTGGGCAGACGCCAGCGGCTCGGTGGTGCTGATGGACGCCGGGGTGTTCGCGGCCAATCGCATCGACGACGCCTTCGTGCTGGTCAGCACCGAAGGCTTTGCCGATGTGCCGGTGCGCTACGAGAACCAGGTGGTGGGGCACACCGACAGCCAGGGGCACCTGCTGGTGCCCTACGGCAGCGGCTACTACCGCGGCAAGTACGAGATCGACCCGCTGGAACTGCCCCCCGATGTGCGCTCGCCGAATGTGGAGCAGCGCGTGGCGGTAAGGCGCGGCGCCGGCTACCTGCTGGAATTTCCGTTGCGCCGGGTACTGGCCGCCAGCGTGGTGCTGGTGGATGCCGGCAACAACGAACTGGCCGTGGGCAGCCAGGTACGCCACGAGCAGAGCGGCGCGCTGGCGGTGGTGGGCTGGGATGGCCTGGTGTACCTGGAGGACCTGAGCGAACACAACAGCCTGGTGGTGCAACTGGCCGGAGGCGGCAGTTGCCGGGTGCAGTTCGAGCTCAAGGCGCAGGCCGACCAGGTGCCGCTGATCGGCCCGCTGGTGTGCCAGTGAAGCGCCGGCTGACGGGGCTGCTTGCGCTGCTGGCACTGCTGGCCTGCATGCGCGCCCAGGCGCTGTGCCAGGTGCTGGCAACCACGCCGGCCACTTTCGGCCTGGTCAACTCCACCCTGATACGCACCACGGTGCAGACCACCACGGCGCCCAGTGCCGGCTTGAGCTGCACCGGTTCGCTGCTGACCCTGCTGCGTTCGGATGACTCCTTCAAGGCCACCTTCACCGCCAACAACGGCACCACCGGGCTGGTGGGCCCCACCGGCGACGTCATCCTCTACACGCTGTACGCCAACAACAGCACCAGCTACCCGATCACCCGGGGCCAGCCCTACGATTTTGCGCGCAACGGCATCATCGATGCCCTGGGCCTGCTCGGCGGCACCTCGCCCAAGACCGTGCCCATCTACCTGCGCACGCAAATGACCAGCAACGTGGCGGCCGGCCTGTACCAGGAGACGTTCACCGTGGCCTGGAGCATCGACTATTGCTGGGGGCTGGGTCTGGGCAGCTCCTGCCTGGGGCGGCAGGTGCTCAACGCCACTACCACCCTGACCATCAACCTGACCGTCACCAACGACTGCCAGATCAGCTCGCCCAACATCGTGTTCGGCAGCGCGCCGGTGGTCAGCGGGTTCGCCACGGTGAGCCAGAACGTCAACCTGGCCTGTACCAAGGGCAGTGCCTACACGGTGGGGCTGGATGACGGGCAGAACGTGGCAGGCGGGCGTCGGCGCATGAAATCCAGCGCCGGCAACTACCTGGCCTATGACATCTTCAAGAGTGGCGGGGGCGTGCGCTGGGGCAGCCTGAGCAGTGCGCGGCGCGCCAGCAGCGACGCCGACATCAACCCGGGCAACGGCAATGGCAGTGGCAGCGCGGCCGGCAGCCAGGTGTTCAACTACAACGCCAGGGTCTACACCGACCAGGCCACGCCGCCGGCCGGCGACTACCTGGACAGCGTGATACTCGACGTGCAGTTCTGAGCCGGCTGGCGCACGGTGCGCCACCAGTACCCCAGTGCCAGCACATTCAACCCCGCGCCCAGCACGCATACCAGCAGCCAGCCGCCCCAGGCGTAGGCCAGCGTCGAGGCCAGCGAGCCCAGTGCACTGCCGATGGAGTAGAACAGCATGTAGGCGGCGGTGAGCCGGCTGTGGGTATCGGCCGGCAGGCGGTAGATCAGGCTCTGGCTGGCCACGTGCAGCGCCTGCAGGCCCAGGTCGAACACCACCACCCCCAGCAGCAGTGCCCACAGCGATTGCTGGGTGAGGGCGATGGCGCCCCATGAACCGATCATCAGCAGCAGCGAGAGGCCGCTGACCCGTTGCCCCAGGCCACGGTCGGCCAGCCCGCCGGCACGCGCGGCGGCCAGCGCCCCGGCAGCACCGGCCAGGCCGAACAAGCCCACCTCGGTTGCCGACAACGACAGCGGCGGGGCGCTCAGGGGCAGTACCAGCGGGGTCCACAGCACCATGGCCGAGGCGAAGCTGAGCATTGCCAGCAGGGCGCGCTGGCGCAGCACCGGCTGCTCGCGCACCAGTTGCCACAACGACACCAGCAGCGCGCCGTAGCCAGTGTTGGGGCGCGCAGCCGTGTGTGCGGGCAGCACGCGCCACAGCAGCAGGGTCATCAGCAGGGTCAGCGCTGCCGACAGGGCGTAGATCGAGCGCCAGCCGGCCAGATCGGCCATCGCCCCGGACAGGGTGCGGGCCAGCAGGATGCCGATCACGATACCGCTGGTGACCATGCCCACCACATGCCCGCGTTCGGTGTCGGCCGATACGCTGGCGGCATGCGCCACCAGCAGTTGCGCCACCACCGCCAACAGGCCGGTCAGGGCCATGCCGACAAACAGCCAGGCGCTGCTGGTGGCCAGCGCGATCATCAGCAGGGCCAGCACCGACAGCAGCGACTGCAGCACGATCAGCCGGCGCCGCTCGAACAGGTCGCCCAGAGGCACCAGCAGTATCAGGCCCAGGCCGTAGCCCACCTGGGTCAGGGTCACCACCAGCCCCACCAGCGCCGGGTCGATGGCGAAGTCGCGGGCCATCGCGTCCAGCAGTGGCTGGGCGTAATACACGTTGGCCACCGCCAGTGCGCAGGCGACGGAGAACAGCAGGGCGAGCCACGGCGAAAGCCGGGGCGCAGGGGAGGCGGGCATGGCGATATCCTATGTGGTTGCATAATGAAACTGGTTGTATGCTGAGAGGACCGGTTTTATATTGCAACTACTTTTTCAGCCTGCCGAGAGCGACCATGGTTCAGCGTACCCGCCTGCAAGATGCCGAATGCCCGGTGGCCCGGTCACTGGACGCGATCGGTGACTGGTGGTCGCTGTTGATCGTGCGTGATGCGTTTGATGGCTTGCGCCGCTTTGGCGAGTTCCAGCGCAACCTGGGCATGGCCAAGAACATTTTGGCCTCGCGCTTGCGCCAGTTGGTGGAGCACCGGATTCTGGAGCTGGTGCCGGCGTCGGATGGCAGCGTGTACCAGGAGTACGTGCTGACCGAGAAGGGGCGCGGGTTGTTTCCCTTGATCGTGGGGCTGCGCCAGTGGGGCGAGGCGTTTTTCTACCAGCCTGGCGAGGCGCATTCGGTGCTGGTGGACCGCCAGAGCGGGGCGCCCGTGGGCCCGCTGCAGCTGCGAGCGGCGGATGGGCGGGTGCTGGGGCCGGATGATTGCGTGCGGGTGGCGGGGCCGCCGCCGGCCTGACCTGCCTCATCGCGGGTCAGGCCGCTCCCACAGGGCACTGCAAGCCTTGTGGGAGCGGGCTTGACCCGCGATGGGGAGCGCTGCGGGGCGACGGTGTGCCAGCCCCTAGCGCAGCGCTGCGACCAGCTTCGCCAAGGTGTCGATCACCGCGCTGCCCAGCGCCTTGGAGCGTTCACCCGACCAGCCGGTCACCGCATCGGGCGCGTCGTCGTGATCCTTGAACGGCATCTCCAGGGTCAGCGACAGGCAGTCATGCGCCTGGCCCACCGCATTGCATGCCAGGGTCATGTTGGCCTGCCCAGGCTTGCTGCGCGGGTAGCCGTGGGTGGTCTGGAAGTCCCGGGTCACGCTGCACAGGGTGCTGCGAAAACGCTCCTCCAGTGCCGCGATCCGATCCGTGTAGCCCGGGTTGCCTTCGCACCCGGCCGTGAACACATGGGGTATTTCCTCATCGCCATGGGCATCCAGGAACAGGTCCACGCCATACAGCTTCATCTGCTGCTGGGCGAACAGCACCTCAGGGGTGTGTTCGATGTTCGCATCCTGCCAGGCGCGGTTGAGGTCCTTGCCCCTGGCATTGGTGCGCAGGTGCCCGGCAGCGGCACCGTCCGGGTTCATGTTGGGGATCAGGTACAGGTCGGCGACCGCCAGCAGGGCCTGCACTGTGGCATCGTTGCCCTGTATGCGGTCGATCACGCCCTCCATGAACCACTCGGCCATGTGCTCGCCGGGGTGCTGCTGGGCGATGATCCACAGCTTGCGCTTGCCCGCGCCCCCGTCGCCCGCCCGCAGCAACGGGATATCGCGCCCTTCGACGCTGCGCCCGGTGGCCAGCAGTTCGACGCCCGGCAAGGCGCTGGCGCGTTCGATCAGCTGATTGTGCCGCGCGCGCGGGTAGGGCTCGAAGTAGGCGAACCAGGTCTGTGTTTCGCGGGGCTCAAGGCTGAAGTGCAGGGCCTTGCCGTCGTAGCGGGTCGGCACGCGAAACCAGTTCTGCTGGTCGTAGGACGCTACCGCCTGGTAGCCCTCCCATGCGGCGCTATAGGACGACTGGCTGGCGTTGTCCAGGCTGAAGGCGTGGGTATGCCCGGGCGTCAGCCCGCTGGCCTTGAAGTGAAACCACTGGAAATGCCCGCTGTGGGTGTCGGGGCGGATGTTCAGGTGAATCCGGGACGGGTTGCCGGCATCGACGAGCAGGATGTTGCCGGCATCGAATGCGCAATCGATGCTAACGGGGGACAGCGTCACGGTCATGGCCAGGCTCCGGTAGAGTTGTTGTGCCAACCACTCTACACCCCTGGATCACGACCAGAAACCGATCGCCAGCGCCGCTGCCAACCCCAGGCCGAGCGCCACCGAGCAGCCTCCCAGCGAAACACCGGCCCAGGCCTGGCGATACCAGTGCCCATCGCCCAGTTGCCGGGCCGGTGCCAGCAGGTTGCGCCAGCGCAGTTCGGTGGCATGGAACGCATGCAGGTGTTCGGGGGCGGCATCCAGCCAGCGGCGAAAGTCGATGCGCTCGCTGGCGGTGATGTCCGGGCTCTGCAGGCGCACATACCATTGTGCCGCCGCAGTGCTGGAGGCGCTGCGCACCGGCAGGGCGGCCTGCAGTACCTGGCCCATGTGCCGTTCCACGGTCGGTGCGCCGATATCCAGGCGCTGGGCGATGGCGGCGAACGACAGTTGATCGAGGCGATTGAGCAGGAACACCTGCTGTACCCGGCGTGGCAGCTTTTTCAGGCGCACGAGCAGGGCATCTTCGCCGAGGTCGGCGCTATCGTGATGGTGTTCAAGGGGCAGCAACAGACGGGTCATGTACGAGCTCCTTGCAGAAAGAAACGACTGAAGAGAAGGGGGCGTCTTCCCTGACGCTGCGACAGCTTAATCTACATGAGATTGATTCTCAAGTGCTGAATCGGCAAAGGCTTGCCTCGGGGTTACATATCGAGACATACATTTGCTATCATCGCTGCCATTCAAGCACCACCCGCCTTCATTAGCCTGAAGAGCCAAAAAAAAAGACCCGGCAAAAAGCCGGGTCAAAAACCGTGATTAGCCTGATGAGGAGATAATCTGAGAGTCCGACCTAAGGGCTTTCAGTTATCCAACCAGTCTCGCGACCAGTTGTTTGCAATAATAATCGTTCTCATTTTCAAGTCAAATGAATTTTCTGTTATCCAGCAAAAAATTCCGCATCGCTGTGCCTGGTCGTTGAACCACGGCCTGCCCCACCGCCGTTCCCGTTGCCCATCATCCCTCCCTTGATTGAAGCTCCTGCCGCCTGGCCTGTTCCGCGAGGCTGCGGTCCAGCAGCGCCCTGGCCATGTTGATCATGTGCATCACCGAGAAGGCCATGTCCCGTGAGTTGCCCTTGAGGTTGTCGGCCGACTCGTAGGCGCTGGCCGCGGCGCAGCGCAGCATGCTCGAGGCGTGTTCGGTGGCCGCTTCGGCCGAGAGGTCCTGGCGGGCGATGAACAGCTGGTCGTCCGTGTGGCTGACCGTAGATGGGGTAGGGTTGAGGTAATAGTCCAGTGCGCGGCGTGCCGCTTCGCTGTCCAGGTCGTTGAAAGGGGGTGGGGTCATGGGGCTGCCTTCCTTGTGGTGAGTAGGAAAAGATTACCCTTCAATCCTAAGTACATGTTGTATTGTATTCCATCGCTTAAATACTACAGAGTATGTATTGAGTCGCTGCTGTCAGTCCGTATCGTGCCAGCGATGAAAAAATGGAATGAACTGGCGAAAGCCAGAATGCGCGAGCTGGGCCTCACGCAGGAGAAACTGGCCGAACGCCTCGGGGTGACCCAAGGTGGCGTTGGCCATTGGATTCGGGGAAGGAACAACCCACCGCTGGCCACCATCGACGAGATCCTGCGGATACTGGGCATGGGGCGCATGGGCGTGGTCTGCGACGACGCCGTCGCGGAGCCGTCCGGGGTCTATGCCACACCGGCGCTGGGTGCATTCCGCTACCCGCTGTCGGACTGGGAGCACCTGGCCGAGCCTGTCGAAGGCGCGCCGACCGTGCTCAGCGACCACCTGGCCGATGGCCCGTGCTACTGGCTGACGGTGGAAGGTGACGCGATGAATTCGCCCATGGGCCTGAGCGTGCCGGCGGGCATGATGGTGCTGGTGGACAGCGGTCGAATTGCCGAGATCGGCGCGCTGGTGATCGCGCGCCTGCCCGGCAATCCTGTCGCGGTGTTTCGCCAGCTGGTCGAGGAGGGTGGTCAGCGGTACTTGCAGCCGCTCAATCCCACCTGGCCCAAACTGACGTGGGAGGAGGGCACCGAGGTGCTCGGTGTGGTGGTGCAGGCGTCTATCCGGCTGGGCTGAAAAGCGTCGCTGGCAAGCCGGCACCCACAGGGTTTCGTGGCGCCCACAAAACCCTGTGCAGGTGCAGCGTCGTCAGCCTTCCTGAACCTCCAGCTCCACCAGCGCGGCCCCTTCGCTGACCATCTCGCCTTCCTGGCAATACAGCGCCTTGACCGTCCCGGCCTGGGGTGCGCGGATGCTGTGCTCCATCTTCATGGCCTCCAGCACCACCAGTTGCGTGCCAGCCTCGACCACCTGACCGACCTCCACCAGTACCCGCACGATGCTGCCGTTCATGGGCGCACTCATGCCGCCCTGGTGCGCATGGCCGGCGTCCGCCTCGGCAATCGGGTCGAAAGCGCTTACCCCGTGCAGCTCGCCATCCCACTCCAGATACAGCGTTTGCCCACGGCGCACGGCCAGGTGCCTGCGCCGCACGCCTTCGTGCTCGATCACCAGGTGCTCGCCGTCCATGCGCGCGGACACCGACCCGGGGTTCAGGTTCAGTGCCCGGTCTTCGCCATTGCAGCGCAGGTGCAGGGCGGTCTGCGCCGGTACGCCCGGCCTGAAACCGGTGGCGGTTGCCCACGGCGAGTGCCGGTCATCAGCGCGCACGCAGGCGGGGCGCGATTGCTGGAAGGCCTGCCCGGCAGCCTGCCAGAACGCTGTCGGCAACGCGACGGGGGCGGGCAGCAGTTGATCCTGATAGCGCGGGATGAACCCGGTATCCAGTTCGGCCTCGGCAAAGGCGCGGTGGGCCAGGATGCGGCGCAGGAAGGCGATGTTGGTCTTAAGGCCGCCAATGGCGAAGCTGTCGAGCATCGCCAGCAGGCGCAGGCGTGCCTGTTCCCGGTTCTCGCCCCAGGCAATCAGCTTGCCCAGCATCGGGTCGTAGAACGGCGAGATGCTGTCACCTTCGCACACGCCGCTGTCGACCCGGCGCCCTTCGCCCGGCGCCGACTCGCGGTACAGCGCCAGGTGCCCGGTGGCCGGCAGAAAGTCGTTGGCCGGGTCCTCGGCGTACAGGCGTACCTCGATGGCATGCCCGTGCAGCGGCACCTGATCCTGCGTCAGCGGCAGCGCCTCGCCGCACGCCACGCGGATCTGCCAGGCCACCAGGTCCAGGCCGGTGATCGCCTCGGTCACCGGGTGCTCCACCTGCAGGCGGGTGTTCATTTCCATGAAGAAGAATTCGCCACGGGCATCGAGCAGGAACTCGACCGTGCCTGCGCCCACATAGCCGATGGCCTGGGCCGCACGTACCGCCGCCTCGCCCATGGCCTGGCGCTGCGCCGGGCTCAGGCCGGGGGCCGGGGCTTCCTCGACCACCTTCTGGTGACGACGCTGGATCGAGCAGTCGCGCTCGTTCAGGTACAGGCAGTTGCCATGCTGGTCGGCGAACACCTGGATCTCGACGTGACGCGGCTTGAGCACGTACTTTTCGACCAGCATGCGTGCATCGCCGAACGACGACAGCGCTTCACGCTGGGCCGAGGCCAGGGCTTCACCCAGCTGGCTTTCCTGCTCGACCACCTTCATGCCCTTGCCACCGCCACCGGCGGTGGCCTTGAGCAGTACGGGGTAGCCGATGCGCTGGGCGGCCGCGCGGAAGGTCTCCAGGTCCTGGGCTTCGCCGTGGTAGCCAGGCACCAGCGGTACCCCGGCCACTTCCATCAGCGCCTTGGCCGCCGACTTGCTGCCCATCGCGTCGATGGCACTGGCCGGCGGGCCGAGGAAGATCAGCCCGGCCTCTTCGATGGCCCGGGCAAAGCCTGCGTTCTCCGACAGAAAGCCGTAGCCCGGGTGTATCGCCTGGGCGCCGCTGGCCTTGGCCGCGGCAATCAGCCTGGGGATGTCCAGGTAGCTCTCGGCCGCCTTGGCGCCACCCAGGTCAACCCGGATATCCGCTTCGCGGCTGTGCCGCGCATCGCGGTCGATGGCGCTGTGCACGGCCACGGTGGTCAGGCCCATGGCCTTGGCGGTGCGCATCACGCGGCAGGCGATCTCGCCACGGTTGGCGACCAGCAGGGTGGTCAGCAGAGGGCGGCTCATGGGCGTGGCTCCTTGTCCGAAGCGGGGGTTTGCCAGGCTGGCGTGCGTTTTTCGAGGAAGGCGCGCAGGCCCTCCTGGCCTTCGGCGCTCACGCGGATACGCGCAATGGCGCCTTCACAGTAGCGGCGCAGGGCAGGGGTGAGCTCACCATTGCCCACTTCGCGCAGCAGCTCCTTGCTGGCGCACATGGCCTGCGGGCTGTTGAGCAGCAGGTTGTCGACCCAGCGCTCGACCTCGGCATCCAGCTGCGCGGCCGGGCAGGTTTCGGCCAGCAGGCCCAGTTCGCGGGCCCGCTCGCCGCTGAAGCGTTCGGCGGTCAGGGCATAGCGGCGGGTGGCGCGCTCGCCCATGGCCTGTACCACGAACGGGCTGATCACCGCCGGCGCCAGGCCGATGCGCACTTCCGACAGGCACAGCTGCGCGTCGTCGGCACCGATGGCCATGTCGCAGCAACTGATCAGCCCCACGGCACCGCCGAAGGCTGCGCCCTGGACCACCGCCAGGGTCGGCACCTTGAGCCGCGCCAGGTTGTACATCAGCTCGGCCAGCTCGCGGGCGTCGTCCAGGTTGGTGTTGTAGTCCAGCTGCGCCGACTGCTGCATCCAGGCAAGGTCGGCGCCGGCACTGAAGTGCCGGCCGCGCCCGCGCAGCACCATGAAGCGCAGGCTGGCGTCGTTGCCGATCTGGTCGATGGCGATGATCAGTTCGCGGATCATCTGCGCGTTGAAGGCGTTGTTCTTGGCCTCGCGGCTCAGCCACAGGGTGGCGAAGCCGCGCGGGTCGCGAATCAGTTCAAGGGTAGAGAAGTCGCTCATCGGTCACATCCGGAAAATGCCGAAACGGCTCGGTTCGATCGGGGCATTGAGGGCTGCCGAGAGGGCCAGGCCGAGAATCTCGCGGGTTTGCGCAGGGTCGATGACGCCGTCGTCCCACAGCCTTGCGCTGGAATAGTAGGGGTGGCCCTGGTGTTCGTACTGGTCCAGGATCGGCTGCTTGAGCTGCGCCTCGTCCTGCGGGCTGAAAACCTGGCCGCTGCGCTCGCTCTGTTCGCGCTTGACCTGGGCCAGCACGCCTGCGGCCTGTTCGGCGCCCATCACGCCGATGCGCGCGTTGGGCCACATCCACAGAAAGCGCGGATCGTAGGCACGCCCGCACATGCCATAGTTGCCGGCACCGAAGCTGCCGCCGATGATCACGGTGAACTTGGGCACCTGGGCACAGGCCACTGCGGTCACCAGCTTGGCGCCATGCTTGGCGATGCCGCCGGCCTCGTACTTCTGGCCCACCATGAAGCCGGTGATGTTCTGCAGGAACAGCAGCGGGATGCCGCGCTGGCAGGCCAGCTCGATGAAGTGCGCGCCTTTCTGCGCGGCCTCGGCGAACAGGATGCCGTTGTTGGCCAGAATCGCCACCGGGTAGCCGTGCAGGTGGGCAAAGCCGCACACCAGCGTGGTACCGAACAGCGCCTTGAACTCGTCGAACAGCGAGCCGTCCACCAGGCGCGCGATCACCTCGCGCACATCGAACGGCTGCTTGGCATCGGCCGGCACCACGCCGTACAGCTCGTCGGCTGCGTACAGCGGGGCGATCGGGGTGCGCACCTGCAGCTGGCCCAGCTTGCGCCAGTTGAGGTTGGCCACGCAGCGCCGGGCGATGGCCAGGGCGTGTTCGTCGTTGTCGGCATAGTGGTCGGCCACGCCGCTGACCTTGCAGTGCACGTCGGCACCGCCCAGGTCTTCGGCGCTGACCACCTCGCCGGTGGCGGCTTTGACCAGCGGCGGGCCGGCCAGGAAGATGGTGGCCTGCTGGCGCACCATGATCGCCTCGTCGGCCATGGCCGGCACGTAGGCACCGCCGGCGGTGCACGAGCCCATCACCACGGCGATCTGCGGGATGCCCTGGGCGCTCATGGTGGCCTGGTTGAAGAAGATGCGGCCGAAGTGCTCGCGGTCGGGGAACACCTCGTCCTGGCGCGGCAGGTTGGCGCCGCCAGAGTCCACCAGGTACACGCAGGGCAGGCGGTTCTGCTGGGCGATGGTCTGGGCGCGCAGGTGCTTCTTGACGGTCAGCGGGTAGTACGAGCCGCCTTTGACGGTGGCGTCGTTGGCCACGATCATGCACTCCACGCCCTCGATGCGGCCGATGCCGGCGATCACGCCGGCGGCAGGCACGTCTTCGCCGTACACCTCGTGGGCGGCCAGCTGGCCGATCTCCAGAAACGGCGAACCCGGGTCGAGCAGGCGGTCGATGCGGTCGCGCGGCAGCAACTTGCCGCGTGAGGTGTGGCGCTCCTGGGCTTTGGGCCCGCCGCCCTGGTGCACGCTGGCGAGCAGGTCACGCAGGCCTTGCACCTGTTCGAGCATGGCCGCGCTGTTGAGCGCGAATTCGGGCGCGCGGGGGTTCAACTGAGACTTCAGAATCATCGTGGCTCCTGGCGCAGCTTCAAGCGGCAAGCTCCAAGCTGCAAGAGTGGGTCTGCGTTATGGCGGCGTTGCCGCTGAGCGCCTCAGCGCGTCTCGTTGAACAGCTCGCGACCGATCAGCATGCGCCGGATCTCGCTGGTGCCGGCGCCGATCTCGTACAGCTTGGCGTCGCGCAGCAGGCGGCCTGCGGGGAACTCGTTGATGTAGCCGTTGCCGCCCAGAATCTGGATTGCCTCGAGGGCCATCTGGGTGGCGCGCTCGGCGGTATAGAGGATCACCCCGGCGGCGTCCTTGCGGGTGGTCTCGGCGCGATCACAGGCCTGGGCCACGGCATACAGGTAGGCGCGGCTGGCATTGAGCTGGGTGTACATGTCGGCGATCTTGCCCTGGATCAGCTGGAACTCGCCGATGCTCTGGCCGAACTGCTTGCGGTCGTGGATGTAGGGCACCACCAGGTCCATGCACGCCTGCATGATCCCGGTAGGGCCGCCGGAGAGCACCACACGCTCGTAGTCCAGGCCGCTCATCAGCACCTTCACGCCACCGTTGAGCTGGCCGAGGATGTTCTCCTGGGGCACCTCGACGTTGTCGAAGAACAGCTCGCAGGTGTTGGAACCGCGCATGCCCAGCTTGTCGAACTTGTTGCTGCGGCTGAAGCCGGCCCAGTCGCGCTCGACGATGAACGCGGTGATGCCGTGGGGGCCCTTTTCCAGGTCGGTCTTGGCGTAGATCACGTAGGTGTTGGCGTCGGGGCCGTTGGTGATCCAGGTCTTGCTGCCGTTGAGCACGAAGCGGTCGCCGCGCTGTTCGGCACGCAGTTTCATCGACACCACGTCGGAGCCGGCGTTGGGCTCGCTCATGGCCAGGGCGCCGATGTGCTCGCCGCTGATCAGCTTGGGCAGGTATTTGGCTTTCTGTTCGGCGGTGCCGTTGCGGTTGATCTGGTTGACGCAGAGGTTGGAGTGGGCGCCGTAGGAGAGCGCGACCGAGGCCGAGCCGCGGCTGATTTCTTCCATGGCCACCACGTGGGCCAGGTAGCCCAGGCCCGCGCCGCCGTATTCTTCGCTGACGGTGATGCCCAGCAGGCCCATGTCGCCGAACTTGCGCCACATGTCGGCGGGGAACAGGTTGTCCTGGTCGATCTGCGCCGCACGCGGGGCCAGCTCGGCTGCGACGAACGCCTGCACCTGGTCGCGGAGCATGTCGATGGTTTCGCCCAGGGCGAAGTTCAGGGTCGGATAACGCATGCTGGCACCTTTCTTGTCGATTGTTCTTTGAGTGGCGTGGTGGTTGACCCGCGATCAAGGCGCTGCGATCTGTCACCTTTACGTTAACGTAAACCCCACGCCGAACACTGTCAATCTCCCCATGACCTTTACGTTAACGTTAATTTGCGCCACATTAGGTCTCGCGTGAATCAGCACCCACAACAATCACAATACGGGGTCGTCATGAATCAACCGAGCTACACCCAGGGTCGCCAGGACAAACCGCTGCTGGCCATGACCATCGGCCAGGCCCTGGACAACACCGTGGAGCGCTTTGCCGAGCGCGAGGCACTGGTGGTACGCCACCAGCAACTGCGCTACAGCTGGCGCGAACTGGCCGACAGCATCGACCTGCATGCCCGCGCCCTGATGGCGCTGGGCCTGAAGACCGGCGACCGCCTGGGTATCTGGGCGCCCAACTGCGCGCAGTGGTGCATCGCCCAGTTCGCCACCGCCAAAATCGGCGTGATCCTGGTCAACATCAACCCGGCCTACCGCACCAGCGAACTGGAATACGTGCTGCGCCAGTCTGCCTGCCAGTGGCTGATCTGCGCCGGCACCTTCAAGACCTCCGACTACCATGCCATGCTCGGCGAACTGCTGCCGGAGCTGGCGCACCAGGCGCCAGGCCAGCTCAATGGCGAGCGCCTGCCCGACCTGCGCGGGCTGATCAGCCTCGACGACGCGCCGCCGGGCGGCTTCCTGCCGTGGGCGGCGCTGGCCGGCATGGCCGAGCAGGTCGCCCCGGCCGAGTACCAGCAGCGCCAGCAGAGCCTGCAGTTCGACCAGCCGGTGAACATCCAGTACACCTCCGGCACCACGGGCTTTCCCAAGGGCGCGACCCTGAGCCACTACAACATCCTCAACAACGGCTACATGGTCGGCGAGAGCCTGGGCCTGACCGAGCATGACCGCATGGTGATCCCGGTGCCGCTGTACCACTGCTTCGGCATGGTCATGGGCAACCTGGGCTGCATCACCCACGGCACCACCATGATCTACCCCAACGACGCCTTCGACCCGCTGCTGACCCTCGAGGGCGTGGCCCGCGAGCGCGCCACCGTGCTGTACGGGGTGCCGACCATGTTCATCGCGCTGCTCGACCAGCCGCAGCGCGGCGACTACGACCTGAGCAGCCTGCGCACCGGCATCATGGCCGGCGCCACCTGCCCGATCGAAGTGATGCGTCGGGTGATCGACCAGTTGCACATGGGCGAGGTGCAGATCGCCTACGGCATGACCGAGACCAGCCCGGTGTCGCTGCAGACCGGCCCGGACGACGAGCTGGAGCTGCGCGTGACCACGGTGGGGCGCACCCAGCCGCAGCTGGAGAGCAAGATCGTCGACGAACACGGCTGCATCGTGCCGCGTGGCACCATCGGCGAGCTGTGCACCCGCGGCTACAGCGTGATGCTGGGCTACTGGGGCAACCCGGCGGCCACCAGCGAGGCGATCGACCCGGCGGGCTGGATGCACACCGGCGACTTGGCGAGCATGGACGAGCAGGGCTACGTGTGCATTGCCGGGCGCAACAAGGACATGATCATTCGCGGTGGCGAGAACATCTACCCGCGCGAGCTGGAGGAGTTCTTCTTTACCCACCCGTCGGTGGCGGACGTGCAGGTGATCGGCATTCCGGATGAGCGTTACGGCGAGGAGATCGTGGCGTGGATCAAGCTGCACCCTGGGCACAGCGCCACCGATGGGGAGCTGCAGGCCTGGTGCAAGAGCCGCATCGCGCACTTCAAGACGCCGCGACATTTTCGTTTCGTCGAGGAGTTTCCGATGACGGTGACCGGCAAGATCCAGAAGTTTCGCATGCGCGAGATTAGCATCGAGGAGTTGTGCAATCGCTGACATCGCATCGCCGGCAACGCCGGCTCCTACAGGTCGGCGCGTTTACTGTAGGAGCCGGCGTTGCCGGCGAAAGCAGCACCACCGTGCAACCCCGTCTACGCTTGCACCTTCACCGGCGGCTCTTCACTGGGCGGATCGCCCACGGGCTCCTGCTCCTTGGGCGGCTCGGGCTCCTTCTCGGGCACCGGTGGTGGCAGATTGGGGTCATCGATATTCGGATCGGGCGTTTCAGCAGGAATAGGAATATTCATGGGCCGAACCTCACATAAAGGGCTGTTCAAAGGCTGACCCATTCTTCGACCGTGGCCGCGCCGCATCGCTCATTTTTTATTGAACCCCCACGCCTGCCATTGCTCTGAACCTTACCGTCACAGCGTAACGGAGCGATGTTCGATGACCCGCGATGAGCCTTTCAGCACCGATGAAACCAGCGAGCACACCCTGACCCTGGCCAGGGCGCTGCTGCTGCCGCGCATAGTGATCGAGAACACCGAGCCTGTGCTCGACGCCGGCCAGCATGCGGTCAAGGGCACCGTGGGCGAACAGGTCACCGTTACCAGCAAGGTCTTCGCCGACGGCCACGACGTGCTGGCCGTGCGCCTGAGCTGGCGCCGCCTGCAGCACCCCAACTGGCACGAAGTGCCCATGACGCTGCTGGGCAACGACAGCTGGGAGGGGCGCTTCACGGTCAGCGAGGTGGGCCGCCACCTGTTCATGATCGAGGCCTGGATCGACCAGTACGCCAGCTACTGCTACGAGCTGGAGAAGAAATTCGCCGCCGGCGTCGACGTAGGCCTGGAGCTGGAGGAAGGCCGCCGCCACCTGATGCAGAGCGCCGAGCGCAGCAGCGAGCCGCTGCGTGCGCAACTGGAGGCGGTGGCCCTGCAACTGGCCAGCCTGCCTGCCCAGGCCGGTGTCGAGCTGCTGCTGCACGACGACACCCGCGCCCTGATGGGCCGCGCCGACCACCGTGCCTACCTCAGCCGCAGCGCCGAGTTCCCCCTTGAGGTGGAGCGCGAGCGCGCACGCTTTGCCAGCTGGTACGAGCTGTTCCCGCGTTCGGTCACCGACGACCCGGCCCGCCACGGCACCTTCAACGACGTGCATCAGCGCCTGCCGATGATCCGCGACATGGGCTTTGACGTGCTGTACTTCCCGCCCATCCACCCCATCGGCACCCAGCACCGCAAGGGCCGCAACAATGCCTTGCAGGCCGGCCCCGACGACCCCGGCAGCCCCTACGCCATCGGCAGCGCCGACGGCGGGCACGAGGCCATCCACCCGCAGCTGGGCAGCCGCGAAGACTTCCGCCGGCTGGTGGCCGCCGCCGCCGAGCATGGTCTGGAAATCGCCCTGGACTTCGCCATCCAGTGCTCCCAGGACCACCCCTGGCTCACCGAGCACCCGGGCTGGTTCAGCTGGCGCCCCGACGGCACCATCCGCTATGCCGAGAACCCACCGAAAAAATACCAGGACATCGTCAACGTCGACTTCTATGCCGCCGACGCGGTGCCCGCCCTGTGGCTGGCCCTGCGCGACGTGGTGCTGGGCTGGGTGCAGGAGGGCGTGACCCAGTTTCGCGTGGACAACCCGCACACCAAGCCGCTGCCGTTCTGGGAGTGGCTGATCGCCAACGTGCGCAGCCAGCACCCGCAGGTGATCTTCCTCGCCGAGGCCTTCACCAAGCCGGCGATGATGGCGCGCCTGGGCAAGGTCGGCTATTCGCAGAGCTATACCTACTTCACCTGGCGCAACACCAAGGCCGAGCTGCAACAGTACTTCAGCGAACTCAACCAGCCGCCGTGGTCGTACTGCTACCGCCCCAACTTCTTCGTCAACACGCCGGACATCAACCCGTTCTTCCTGCACGACTCCGGCCGCCCGGGCTTTCTGATTCGCGCAGCGCTGGCCACCATGGGCTCGGGCCTGTGGGGCATGTATTCGGGGTTCGAGCTGTGCGAGGCGGCGGCGATACCGGGCAAGGAGGAATACCTGGACTCGGAGAAGTACGAGATCCGCCCGCGCGACTACACCCAGCCCGGCAACATCATTGCCGAGATCGCCCAGCTCAACCGCATCCGCCGCCAGCACCCGGCCCTGCAGACCCACCTGGGCATCCGCTTCTACAACGCCTGGAACGACAACATCCTGTACTTCGCCAAGGGCGATCCGGCCAGCGGCAGCCTGATCCTGGTGGCCGTCAGCCTCGACCCGCACAACGCCCAGGAGGCGCACTTCGAGTTGCCGCTGTGGGAGCTGGGCCTGGAGGACGACGCCGAAACCTTCGGCGAAGACCTGATGAGCGGCCATCGCTGGAGCTGGTACGGCAAGACCCAGTGGATGCGCATCGAACCCTGGCACCAGCCGTTCGGCATCTGGCGCATCACCCCGGCCCGCTAGCCCCCCGCCAACCTGAAGGAGTCGTACATGGCGAAGAAAGCCCGCCCAGCCACGTTCATCAACGACCCGCTGTGGTACAAGGACGCGATCATCTACCAGGTGCACGTCAAGTCGTTCTTCGACTCCAACGGCGACGGCATCGGTGATTTTCCCGGCCTGATCGCCAAGCTCGACTACATCGCCGAGCTTGGGGTCAACACCCTGTGGCTGCTGCCGTTCTACCCCTCGCCACGGCGCGACGACGGCTACGACATCGCCGCCTACAAGGCCGTGCACAGCGACTACGGCACCCTGGCAGACGTGCGCCGTTTCATCGCCGAGGCGCACAAGCGCAACCTGCGGGTGATCACCGAGCTTGTCATCAACCACACCTCCGACCAGCACCCGTGGTTCCAGAAGGCCCGGCGCGCCAAGCCCGGCTCCAGGGCGCGGGACTTTTATGTGTGGTCCGACACCGATACCAGGTACGACGGCACGCGCATCATCTTCCTCGACACCGAGCACTCCAACTGGACCTGGGACCCGGTTGCCGGCCAGTACTTCTGGCACCGCTTCTATTCGCACCAGCCCGACCTCAACTTCGACAACCCGCAGGTGCTCAAGGCGGTGATCGGGGTGATGCGCTACTGGCTCGACCTGGGCGTGGATGGCCTGCGCCTGGATGCCATCCCGTACCTGATCGAGCGCGATGGCACCAACAACGAGAACCTGCCCGAAACCCACCAGGTGCTGAAGAAGATCCGCGCCGAAATCGACGCCAACTACCCCGACCGCATGCTGCTGGCCGAGGCCAACCAGTGGCCCGAGGACACCCAGCTGTACTTCGGCGAAGGGCAGGGCGACGAGTGCCACATGGCCTTTCACTTTCCGCTGATGCCGCGCATGTACATGGCGCTGGCCCAGGAAGACCGCTTTCCGGTCACCGACATCCTGCGCCAGACCCCGGAGATCCCGGCCAACTGCCAATGGGCGATCTTCCTGCGCAACCACGACGAGCTGACCCTGGAGATGGTCACCGACCGCGAGCGCGACTACCTGTGGAACTACTACGCCCAGGATCGTCGCGCGCGCATCAACCTGGGCATCCGCCGGCGCCTGGCACCGTTGCTGCAACGCGACCGGCGCCGGGTCGAGCTGCTGACCAGCCTGCTGCTGTCGATGCCGGGCACCCCGACCCTGTATTACGGTGACGAGATCGGCATGGGCGACAACATCTACCTGGGCGACCGCGACGGCGTGCGCACGCCGATGCAATGGTCCATCGACCGCAACGGCGGCTTCTCCCGCGCCGACCCGGCACGCCTGGTGCTGCCGCCGATCATGGACCCGGTGTACGGCTACCAGTCGGTGAACGTCGAGGCCCAGGCCAGCGACCCGCATTCGCTGCTCAACTTCAACCGTCGCCTGCTGGCGGTGCGCAAGCAGCAAAAGGCCTTTGGCCGCGGCAGCCTGACCATGCTCTCGCCCAGCAACCGCCGCATCCTGGCGTATGTCCGCGAGTTCACCGGCAGCGACGGCAAGGGCGAAACCATTCTGTGCGTGGCCAACGTGTCCCGCGCCGCCCAGGCGGCAGAGCTGGACCTCTCGGCCTATGTCGACCAGGTGCCGGTGGAGATGCTCGGCGGCAGCGCGTTCCCGCCGATCGGCCAACTGCCGTTTCTGCTGACCTTGCCGCCCTATGGCTTCTACTGGTTCCTGCTCGCGCCCAGGGACCAGATGCCCAGCTGGCATGTGCAGCCCGCGCAGCCGCTACCGGAGTTCACCACCGTGGTGCTCAAGAAACGCATGGAGGAGCTGCTCGAATCGCCGTCGCGCGACACCCTGCAAGACGCCATCCTGCCGCAGTACCTGCCCAAGCGCCGCTGGTTCGCGGGCAAGGGCGCCGCGCTGGAAAAGGTGCGCATCGCCTATGGCGTGCGCTTCGGTGCGGCCACCAGCCCCGTGCTGCTCAGTGAAATCGAGGTCGACAGCGGCGGGCAGACCAGCCGCTATCAGTTGCCGTTCGGCCTGATCGGCGAAGACCAGCTGACCAGCGCATTGCCCCAGCAACTGGCCCTGTCACGGGTACGCCGGGGGCGCCAGGTGGGCCTGATCACCGATGGTTTCGTGCTCGAAAGCTTCATTCGCGCGGTGCTGGCCGGCTTTGCCGATGGCACGCGCCTGAGCTGCAGCGACGGCGAGTTGCAGTTCCAGGCCACCGAGCAGCTGGCCGCCCTGGAGCTGGGCGACGAGCCGGCGGTGCGCTACCTGTCGGCCGAGCAGTCCAACAGCTCGGTGGTGGTAGGGGGCAGCCTGGTGCTCAAGCTGATCCGCCGGGTCAATGGCGGCATCCACCCCGAGCTCGAGATGAGCGCCTACCTCACTGCCGCCGGCTACCCGAACATATCACCGCTGCTGGGCTGGCTGAGCCGGGTGGACGCCACCGGGCAGCCGCACCTGCTGATGATCGCCCAGGGCTACCTGAGCAACCAGGGCGACGCCTGGGACTGGACCCAGAACACCCTGGAACGCGCGATTCGCGACGAAATGGAACCCGGCATCCAGGCCCCGCAGGCCCATGCCGATGCCTTGCAGGAGCTGCAGGCCTTTGCCGCGCAGCTGGGCCAGCGCCTGGGCCAGATGCATCAGGTGCTGGCCGCGCCCACCCAGGACCCGGCGTTCAAGCCGCGGGTGAGTAGCGCGCGCGATGGCAAGGCCTGGGGCAAGCAGGTCAGTGCCCAGCTCAACCAGGCGTTCGACCTGCTGGAGCAGCACCGCGATGAGCTGGATGCCGACAGCCAGGCGCTGGTCGACGACCTGGGCAAGCAGCGCAAGGGCCTGCTCGAACAGGTCAGCGAACTGGCCATGCAGGCGGTCGGTGGCGTGCTGATACGGGTACACGGCGACCTGCACCTGGGCCAGGTGCTGGTGGTGCAGGGCGATGCCTATCTGATCGACTTCGAAGGCGAGCCGGCGCGCCCGCTGGAGGAGCGACGCGGCAAGCATAGCCCGTACAAGGACGTCAGCGGCGTGCTGCGTTCGTTCGACTATGCTGCTGCGATGGTGTTGCGCAGCGCGTCGGGGGTGGACGTCTCGCCGCCGGCCCGCCAGGCCCGTCAGCGCGTGGCGCGGCGCTACCTGCACCAGGCCCGGCATGCCTTTGTTCAGGCCTACGATCTGGCCACCGCCGACCTGCCGCACGCCTGGGAACAGCCCGGCGGGGCACGCGCGGCGCTGGACCTGTTCAGCCTGGAAAAGGCTGCCTACGAAATTATGTATGAAGCCGAGAATCGCCCGAGCTGGTTGGCCGTGCCCTTGCATGGCCTCCATGGGCTTGTCAGTACGTGGGGAGAATGAATGAGCGCGCACAAGCGGGAACAGGCTGGGTTGGGCACAAGGGATATCGATGACCTGGTCAATGCCAGGCACGGCGACCCGTTCGCGGTGCTCGGGCCGCACCCGGATGGCGCGGGCGGGCAGTGGATACGCGCCTACCTGCCCGATGCCCTGAGTGCCCGGGCGGTGGCCCGCGACAGCGGGCAGGTGCTGCTGGAGCTGGAGCAGGGCAGTGTGCCCGGGCTGTTCAGCGGGCGGTTGCAGCAACCGCAGGCGTACGACCTGCACATCAACTGGGCAGGGGGCGAGCAGGTCACCGAAGACCCCTACAGCTTTACCCAGTTGCTGCTGGGCGAGATGGACCTGTACCTGTTCGCCGAAGGCAATCATCGCGACCTGGCCAAGGTGTTCGGCGCGCAGCCCGCACAGGTGGACGGCATCGACGGGGTGCGCTTTGCGGTGTGGGCGCCGAATGCGCGGCGGGTGTCGGTGGTCGGTCACTTCAACAACTGGGACGGGCGCCGCCACCCGATGCGCAAGCGCGTGCCCAGCGGTGTGTGGGAGCTGTTCATCCCGCGCCTGCAGGCCGGCGAGACGTACAAGTACGAACTGCTCGGGCCCGACGGCATCCTGCCGCTCAAGGCCGACCCGCTGGCACTGGCCACCGAGCTGCCGCCCAGCACCGCCTCGAAGGTGGCCGCCGCGCTGGGCCATGTGTGGCAGGACCAGGGCTGGATGCGCGTGCGTGCGTCGCACCAGGCCACCAACGCGCCGCTGTCGATCTACGAACTGCACGCCGGTTCCTGGCAATGCGAGCTGGATGAAAGCGGTGAAGTGGCTCGCTACTACAACTGGCGCGAACTGGCCGAGCGGCTGGTGCCCTACATCCAGGAGCTGGGCTTCACCCATATCGAGCTGATGCCGATCATGGAGCATCCGTTTGGCGGCTCGTGGGGCTACCAGCCGTTGTCGATGTTCGCGCCCACCGCGCGCTATGGCACGGCCGAGGATTTCGCCGCGTTCATCGACGCCTGCCACCAGGCCCACATCGGCGTGATCCTCGACTGGGTGCCGGCGCATTTTCCCACCGACGAACATGGGCTGGCGCAGTTCGACGGCACCGCACTGTATGAGTACGCCAACCCGCTGGAGGGCTTCCACCAGGACTGGGACACGCTGATCTACAACCTGGGGCGCAACGAGGTGCACGGCTTCATGCTGGCTTCGGCATTGCACTGGCTCAAGCATTTTCACATCGACGGGCTGCGGGTGGATGCGGTGGCCTCGATGCTGTACCGCGACTACTCGCGCAAGGCCGGCGAATGGGTGCCCAACCGCCACGGCGGGCGCGAGAACCTGGAGGCCATCGATTTTCTGCGCCACCTCAACGATGTGGTGGCCCAGGAGGCGCCGGGGGCGCTGGTGATCGCCGAGGAATCCACCGCCTGGCCGGGTGTCAGCCAGCCGACCCAGCAGGGCGGCCTGGGTTTCAACTACAAGTGGAACATGGGCTGGATGCACGACACCCTGCATTACATCCAGAACGACCCGATCCACCGTGCGCATCATCACAACGAGATGAGCTTCGGCCTGATCTACGCGTATTCCGAGCATTTCATCCTGCCGATTTCCCATGACGAGGTGGTACACGGCAAGCACTCGCTGATCGACAAGATGCCGGGCGACCGCTGGCAGAAGTTCGCCAACCTGCGCGCGTACCTGGCCTTCATGTGGTGCCATCCGGGCAAGAAGCTGCTGTTCATGGGCTGCGAATTCGGCCAGTGGCGCGAGTGGAACCATGACGCGGAACTGGACTGGTATCTGTTGCAGTACCCCGAGCACAAGGGTGTGCAGTCGCTGGTGGCCGACCTGAACCGGCTGTACCGCGACGAAAAGGCGCTGCATCAGCAGGACTGCGTGCCGCAAGGGTTCCAGTGGCTGATCGGCGACGATGCGCGCAACAGCGTGTATGCGTGGCTGCGCTGGAGCGCCGAGGGCGAGCCGTTGCTGGTGGTGGCCAACTTCACGCCGGTGCCGAGGGAGGGTTATCGCATCGGGGTGCCGTTTGGCGAACAGTGGGTGGAGGTGCTCAACAGCGATGCCCAGGTGTATGCCGGGTCCAACTACGGCAACCTCGGGGCGGTGAACAGCGAGGCGTTGCCCAGCCATGGGCAGCCGCTGTCGCTGGCGGTGAACCTGCCGCCACTGGCGGTGCTGGTGCTGCGCCCGGCTTGAAAGACTTCGCCGGCAACGCCGGCTCCTACAGGTTGGGCGATCTGCTGTAGGAGCCGGCGTTGCCGGCGAATCGATTCAAAGGTCCAGCACCAGCCGGGCCGTGCGCGCCCGCGACACGCACAGCATCATGCTCTGCTGCGAAGCCTTCTCTTCATCGCTCAGATACTGGTCGAAATGCTCGGCCTCACCCTCCAGAATCATGGTCTCGCAGGTGCCGCACACACCCTCGCGGCACAGGCATTCCACCTTGGCCGCCTTGGATTTCTCGATGGCCTGCAAGATGGTCATGCCTTCCTCCACCTGCAACTCCTGCCCCGAGCGCGCCAGCACCACGGTAAACGCCGCACCGGTCACCGGCGCCGCGGCAAACTGCTCCCAGTGCACGCGCTGCTCGGCAATGCCCAGCGACGCTGCGGTGGCGATCACCGCATCGATCAGCGGCTTGGGCCCGCACACATACACATGCGCCGCGTCATCCAGGCCCGCAAACAGCGCGGCCAGGTCCAGCTTGCGCTCCAGGCTGTCGATGTAGAACTGCGTGTTGGCCGCATGCGGCCCGCTGCTCAGTTCGGCCTGGAACGCGCCATGCTCGGGGCTGCGAAAGGCATAGTGCAGCTCGTAGGCGGTGCTGCCGGCCTCCAGTTCATGCAACTGCGCCAGAAACGGCGTGATGCCGATGCCGCCGGCGATCAGTACGTGCCGGCCCGCGCTCGGGTCCAGCGCGAACAGGTTGTTGGGGCTGGAGATGGTCAGCACGCTGCCCACCTCGACCTGCTGGTGCATGAACGCCGAGCCACCCTTGGACTGCTCTTCAAGGCGCACGCCGATCTGGTAGCTGCGGGTGTCGCGCGGGTCGCTCATCAGCGAGTAGGCGTTGCTGAACTGGCGCCCGTCGGCGCCCTGCATCTGCACGATTACGTGGCTGCCACCGGTAAATGCCGGCATCGGCGCGCCGTCCTCACGGGCCAGGGTGAAGCGCTTGATCAGCGGCGTCGCCTGCTCGACGGCGGTTACCTGCACACTGAACATCTCGTATTTGTTGGCCATGATTCACCTCGACTGCCACTGGCTCACACGGCCAGGCACAGGTACTTGATTTGCAGATAGTCTTCGATGCCGTAGCGCGAGCCTTCGCGGCCCAGGCCCGACTGCTTGACGCCGCCAAACGGCGCCACTTCATTGGAGATCAGCCCGGTATTGATGCCGACCATGCCGTACTCCAGTGCCTCGGCTACCTTGAACACCCGGGCGATGTCGCGGCTGTAGAAGTACGCCGCCAGGCCGTACAGGGTGTCGTTGGCCTGGGCAATCACCTCTTCGTCGCTGCGAAAGCGCACGATGGCCGCCACCGGGCCGAAGATCTCGTCCTGCAGCAGCTGGGTGCCCGGCGCAATGTTGGCCAGCACCGTGGGTGCGAAGAAGTTGCCGCCCAGCGCATGGGCTTCGCCGCCCAGCAGCAGGTCGGCGCCCTTGGCCACGGCGTCGTCGATCAGGCTGCGCACCTTGGCCACGGCCTTGTCGCTGATCAGCGGGCCGACCTGGCTCGCGGCGCTGGTGCCGTGGCCCACGCCCAGGGCGCGCACGCGCTCCACGAAGCGTTCGGTGAACTGCGCATACACGCTGTCATGCACGTAGAAACGGTTGACGCATACGCAGGTCTGGCCGGCGTTGCGGTACTTGGCTGCCAGCGCGCCTTCGACGGCGGCGTCGATGTCGGCATCGTCGAACACGATGAACGGCGCGTTGCCGCCCAGTTCCAGCGACACCTTCTTGATGCTCTGGGCACACTGGCCCATCAGCAGCCGGCCGATCGGGGTGGAGCCGGTAAAGCTCAGCTTGCGCACGGCCGGGTGCCCGGTGAACTGGGCGCCAATGGCCACCGCATCACCGGTGACCACGCTGAACACCCCGGCCGGGATGCCTGCACGTTCGGCCAGCTCCACCAGCGCCAGGGCGCAGAAGGGGGTTTCGTTGGCCGGCTTGACCACGATGGTGCAGCCGGCGGCCAGGGCCGGGGCCACCTTGCGCGTGATCATCGCCGCCGGGAAGTTCCACGGGGTGATGGCGGTGCACACGCCGATGCCCTGCTTGATCACCAGCAGGCGCTTGTCGTTGGAAGGGCTGGGGATGACATCGCCGTAGACGCGCTTGCCTTCCTCGGCAAACCATTCGATGAACGAGGCCGCGTAGCGGATCTCGCCCAGTGCTTCGTGCAGCGGCTTGCCCTGCTCGAAGGTCATCAGCCGGGCCAGGTCGTCTTCGTGTTGCAGCAGCAGTTCGAACCAGCGGCGCAGCACCTGCGCGCGGTCCTTGGCGGTGCGCTCGCGCCAGCCTTGCAGCGCGGCCTCGGCGGCTTCGATGGCGCGTATCGTCTCGGCGCCGCCCATCAGCGGCACGCTGCCCAGGCGCTCGCCGTTGGCCGGGTCGCAGACCTCGACCTGACGACCGTCGTCGGCATCGCACCAGTGGCCGTTGATGTACGCCTGTTGGCGCAGCAGTGTGGGATCGTTGAGTTTCACGCAAGGCACTCCATGCCGCCCCCGGCGTACCGGGGGCGGGCGTTGTCAGTCGTTGAGGTGGGCGACGGCGATCAGGTTGTGGAAGTGGGCGATGCCGTGCTCGCTCATGCCGCTGCGCTCACGGTCGGCCATGATCCGGCCCTGGCCACGGTAGCCGCGGGACTTGAGGCCCTTCTGCACGCTCTCGACCAGGCGCAGGTCCTCGGGGCGGAACACCTCGCGGTACCAGTCGATGAGTTTCTGCTGCTCTTCGGTGATGTCCTTGTTCAGGAAGTACACGTCGTAGTGCTGCAGGGTGGTTTCGGCGTCGACCGGGAACTCGTAGATCACGGTCATGAAGTTCGCGCCTGGCGGCACGTTGAACATGGTGCACGGCCATGCCCAGAAGCCGGCGAAGGAGGGGTCCTTGACGCTTTCGTCGAACTTGAACGACTGCTCCGACGGCTTGGCCAGGCCATATTGCAGGGTCCAGTTGCCGTAGGTGGTGTGGCTGTACTGGCCGACGTCCACCGAGTCGGAGAAGCCCGGGTGCGCCGGGGCGCAGTGGTAGCACTCCAGGTAGTTGTCGACGATGGACTTCCAGTTGGCCGGGGTATCGCTGACGAAACGTGCTGCCAGGTGCAGGTCGTCGATCACCGCGCAGGCCTGGCGCATGCGTGCCTGCAGGCCGGGCAGCTGGTCTTCGACGCTGCCGGCGTCCATGTCCATGTTGATGAAGATGAAGCCTGCGTACTCTTCCACGCGCAGCTGCACCAGGGTGGAGTTCTGCTTGTCGAAGTTGACCACGTTCTCGCAGTTGCGTGCGTGGGCCAGTTCGCCGTCGAGCTTGAAGGTCCAGGCGTGGTACGGGCAGGTGATCACGTTCTTGGCCTTGCCGCTGCCGCTGAGCAACTGGTGGCCACGGTGCGGGCACACGTTGTAGAAGGCGCGCAGCACGCTGTCGCGACCACGCACCACGATGATGCTCTCGCCGATGATCTCGCGGGTGATGTAGGCGTTGTTCTCGGCCACTTCGCTGCGATGACCCACGCAGATCCAGCTGCGCGCGAAGATGTTCTCTTTCTCGTGCTCGAACACCGCAGGCTGGGTGTAGAACTTGGCCGGAATGGTGAAGGCCTCGTCTGCGCTGGCGCAGAAATCGGCGGGCAGGCGTTTGAAGTCGTTCATTGCTATCTCCTCACGGGGGCGTCCAGCCAGGCCGGCGCACCGTTGTTCAATTGGCTTTTACTTATTGGTTTACGTGTATCTATTGGTTAACAGAACAGGCAAAAAAAAGGACCGTCAGGCCTGCATCCGTGCAGGTGGGTCGGGGTCAGCGACTCAGCGGGCCGTCGCGGTTACCGGGGCCGCTGCGGGTTGTTCAACGGGTTCAGGCTGTTCGGGCTGCTCGCCGGCCAGGCGCGCGGCCTCTTCCTCGATGCGGTGGGCCGGCACGTGGCCGTAGTCCTGCAGCATCCACTTGAAGAAGCCGTAGATCTTGATCAGCAGGATCACCATGAACGGGATCGCGGTCAGCACCACGGCGGTCTTCATGGTCGACAGCGAGGCCTTGGCGAACAGCATGGCCAGCGGTACCAGGGTCAGCACCACGCACCAGAACAGACGGTGGGTGGGGGTGGGGTCGTCGCCTTCGCGCAGGTTGCGGGTACTGGTGGCCGCCACGGCATAGGCGGCAGCGTCCATGTGCGAGGCGCAGAACACCGCCATGATGAACAGGTACACGCCCAGGAACACCTTGCCCATCGGCAGTGCTGTCAGCAGGGCACTGACCGCCGATTCGCCGCCTTGCTCGCTGAGGATCTTCGGTACGTCGATGGCGCCGTTGATGAACTGGTGCATGCTGTAGCTTTCCAGCGCGCCAAAGAAGAACCAGCAGCCCACGCTGCCACCGGCGAGCAGGGCGAACACCACTTCCTTGAGCTGGCGCCCACGGGACACACGGGTCACGAACATGGCCACGCCCGGGGCATAGGACACCCACCACAGCCAGTAGAACACCGTCCAGTTGCGGGTGAACGCGCCGTCGCCGGCCGGGTCGGTGAACAGGCTCATGCGCACATAGTTCTGCACCATCAGGCCGATGGAGTTGGCGGTGTTGTTGATGGTGAACTGGGTCGGGCCCACCAGCAGCACCACGCCGGCGAACACCAGCGCGCCGATGCACACCATCTTGCTCAGGCGCTGCAGGCCGCCATCGATGCCGATGTAGGAACTGAGCGAGAACAGGATGGCCACTGCACCGATCACCATCAGTTGCACGGTGAAGGTGTCGGGGGTGCCGGCCAGGTCATGCAGGCCGCGGGTCAGGGTCGAGGCGGTGAGCGCCAGCGACACGGTCAGCGCGCCCATCATGGTCAGCAGGAAGATCAGGTCCACGGTGCGACCGATCGGGCCGGTGGCCTTGAAGCCGGTCACCGCCTCGACGATCGAGGCCAGGTTCAGGCCGCTCTTCTTGCGCACGTGGAAGTGATAGGCCATGGCCAGCGAGGCCAGGGCATAGATCGACCAGGCGCTGATGCCCCAGTGGAAGAACGAGTAGCTGACGCTGTATTCCAGCGCCTGGCTCGATTGCGCGGCAATGTTCAGACCAGGGGTCTGGTAGTAGTAGGCCCATTCCATCACGCCCCAGTACAGGGTCGATGACCCCATGCCGGCACAGATGAACATGAACACCCAGGTGGGGGTGGAGTACTCGGGCTTGCCGCTGCCGAAGCGGATGTTGCCGTACTTGCTGAACGCCAGATACAGCACGGCCAGCGAACTGCCGAATACCAGCACCTGGACACTGGTGCCGAAGGTACGGGTGGCAATCTCGAACAACTGGTTGGCGGCCTGTTCGGCCTGGGAGGGAAACACGGCGAGGCCGATCACGGTGAGCAGCACGGCAATCAGGCTCACGGTAATCAGGAACACATCTATCTGTTTTTTATTCTTGTGCGACATCATCGTCTCCTGGACGTTGGCGTTCTTATCTGTACCCGGCAGGCAATCCGGGGGGGTAGTGCGGTAAAGCGTCCTCCTTCTGTTAACTATAAGTTAACGTCTATCTTTTGGTTAACAGATTCTGCCTAGAATCTTGTGGGCTCGCAAGAGGTGACGGGCCGGATTGTCTGGCAATTCAGACAACCGGCCCGTTGTTTCACCCTTCGATCAGCGCGGTGATGGCCTGGCCGACCTGTTGGGTGGACTTCTGCCCGCCCATGTCGCGGGTGGTGTCGCCGGCGGCGATCACGCGCTCGATGGCGCCAAGGATGTCGTCGTGGGCGGCGCGGTAGCGCGGGTCGGCGCCGTCATTGCCGAGGAACTCCAGCATCAGCGCCCCGGACCAGATCATCGCGATCGGGTTGGCGATGTTCTGGCCGAAGATATCCGGCGCCGAGCCGTGGACCGGTTCGAACAGCGACGGGAACCTGCGCTCGGGGTTGAGGTTGGCCGACGGTGCGATGCCGATGGTGCCGGCGCAGGCCGGGCCCAGGTCGGAGAGGATGTCGCCGAACAGGTTGGAAGCCACCACCACGTCGAAGCGGTCCGGCTGCAGCACGAAGCGTGCGCAGAGGATGTCGATGTGCTGCTTGTCCCAGCTGATCTCGGGGTAGTTGGCGGCCATCGCGGCGGTGCGCTCGTCCCAGTACGGCATGCTCACGGCCATGCCGTTGGACTTGGTGGCCGAGGTCACGTGCTTGCGCTCGCGGGTCTGCGCCACGTCGAAGGCATACTTGAGAATGCGGTCGACGCCGCGGCGGGTGAACACCGACTCCTGCAGCACGAACTCGTTTTCGGTGCCTTCGAACATGCGACCGCCCAGCGAGGAGTATTCGCCCTCGGTGTTCTCGCGGATCACCACGAAGTCGATGTCGCCCGGCTCGCGACCGGCCAGCGGGCAGGGTACGCCGGGGAACAGGCGCACCGGACGGATGTTCACGTACTGGTCGAAGTCGCGGCGGAACTTGAGCAGCGAGCCCCACAGCGAGATGTGGTCCGGCACCTTGTCGGGCCAGCCTACCGCACCGAAGTACAGCGCATCGAAGCCCTTGAGCTGCTCGAACCAGTCATCGGGCATCATCTTGCCGTGGGCCAGGTAATAGTCGCAGCTGGCCCACTCGAAGAATTCGAACTGGATGTCCAGGCCGTGCTTGCGCGCGGCGGCTTCGACCACGCGGATGCCCTCGGGCAGCACTTCGTTTCCGATACCGTCGCCGGGAATGGCGGCAATCTTGAAGGTCTTGGTCATGGCGGCTCACTCGTTGTTGTTTGGGAACAGGTGAGCGCATGCTATAAGCCATCGGGTCAGAGATAATCTCGCCCAACATGAATTCTTTGTGCACATATCGTGAATAGTCTGCCCAACCTCGAAGACCTCAACATTTTTGTCCAGGTGGCCAAGCGCGCCAGCTTTGCCGCGGTGGCCGAGCAACTGGGCATGTCGGCCGCGTTCATCAGCAAGCGTGTGCGCCTGCTCGAGCAGCAGATGGGCGTGCGCCTGCTGCACCGCACCACGCGGCGGGTGTCGCTGAGCGAGGAGGGCGAGCGGGTCTACCAGTGGGCCTTGCAGATCTTCGAGACGGTGCAGCGCATGGGCGACGACATCAGCACCCAGCACCGCGTGCCGGTGGGCCAGTTGCGTATCGCCAGCAGCCTGGGCCTGGGCCGGCGCTTCGTGGCGCCGGCGCTGTCGGAGCTGGCCGAGCGCTACCCGCAGCTGGATATCCGCCTGGACGTGCACGACCGCCTGGTGGACCTGATCGAGGAGGGGGTAGACCTGGATATCCGCGTGGGCAACGTGATTGCCCCGCACCTGATCGCCAAGCCGCTGGCCCACAACCGGCGCGTGCTGTGCGCCGCACCGGGCTACCTGCAACGGCGCGGCACGCCGCGCCAACTGGCCGAGTTGAGCAGCCATGACTGCCTGGTGATCAAGGAGCGTGACCACCCGTTCGGCGTCTGGCAACTACAGGGGCCGCAGGGCGAGCAGAGCGTGCGGGTGACCGGCGGGCTGTCGACCAACCACGGCGAGGTGGCGCACCAATGGTGCCTGGACGGGCGAGGGATACTGCTGCGTTCGTACTGGGATGTGCACGACAGCCTGGCCGATGGCCGGCTGGTGCCGGTGCTGGAGGACTACCACCAGGCGGCGGACATCTGGGCGGTATACACCTCGCCCCTGGCCAGCTCGGCGAAAGTACGCGTGGCGGTCGAGTTCCTGCGCCAGTACTTCGCCGAGCGCTACAGCCTGCCGGTGCTGGGCTAGCCCTTGGCGGGCACGATCTTCTTGATGGTGCCGTTGGTGATTTCGATCAGCACGTAGTTGTCCTGGATCTTGACCCACTGGCTGTCTTCGTCGGGCTGGCTCAGGCCCTTTTCCTTCCAGCCGCGCAGGGCCATGTCGTCGCGCTTGTAGAGGTCGGGGGCCTTGTCGTGCACCTTCAGCTCGCGGGTCGGGGACTCAGGCGCGACCACGCTGGGCTCGGCGGCCTGGGCCGGGAGCTGAACCAGCGCGACACTGCCGAGCAGGGCAAGGGTGGTGAACAGTTTGCGTGCAGTCATGCGGTACTCCTGATGGCTGGGGCTTGAAGGGTGGGACTGCGCGGTGCTGAAAACATTCAATCGGCTGTATATCTGCGGCGTTGCCTTCGCTGGCAATGCCAGCTCCCACAGGGTTTTGTGAACGCCTGAGAACCCGGTAGGAGCCGGCATTGCCGGCGAACAAGGCGACACGGTTTCTGTGACACAACCCGCACCCCAGAGCCTTCGTCTGAACTTTTTGAAACGCCCGGGGTTCGAAAGGTCGCATTCGACCCCGAGTGCCTTTCACATAAATGGAGACTGAAAGTGATGTCCAAGCGATTCGGCAACCTGCTGCTCAAGACCTCGGCCCTGGCGGTACTGGCCGCCCCCCTGAGTGCGCTGGCCGCAGCCCCCACCGACCCGATTGCAACCTTTGGTGTTCTCGGCGCCTACAACAAGTTCAAGCTCGAAGGCGGCAGCGAGTCCGATACCGACCGCATGGGTGAAGGCGGCCTGTTCTTCAACTTCGGCAACAAGCTCACCGCTGAATCCGGCTTCATCTACCAGGCCGGTGTCGACCTCAAGTACGGCGACCACAACGACACCAAGCTCAAGGAAGGCCAGGCCGACGTGGACCTGGGCTGGCGCGCCGCGATCGATGCGCGCAACTCGGTCGACCTGATCGTGGGCGGCGGCTACAACTGGTCGCGCTACGAGCTGGAATCCAACGGCTACGACATGAAGCTGACCGGTCGCACCCCCTTCGCCAAGGCCGCGCTGGGCTACAACCACCAGTTCGACGACATGACCCTGCGCCTGGAAGCCGGTGCACGCCGTTCGCTGGACAGCAAGGCCAAGCTGCATGTCGAAGACGTGGGCAACGACACTGTCGACCTCAAGGACCGTACCAACCCCTATGCCGAAGTCAGCCTGCTGATGAACCAGAAGGGCTCGATGCCGGTGATGGCCGGCCTGTACTACACCCGCACCGAGTACAAGCTGGACGAAGACTCGGAAGTGGCCGACAACATCAAGCTCAAGCGTGACGAGTTCGGCATCAAGGTCGGCCTTGCGTTCTAAGGGCTAGCGCCCGCGCTTGCGCGACACCACCGCCTCGATGTTCTTGCGCCCGATCAGCCTTGGCTGTTCGGGCGCAGTCATTTCACCCAGCCACTTGTACATCACCAGGCAGTCGACCAGGCCCAGGCGGGCATGCTGGTAGGCCCTGGGCAGGCGCCCGACGGTCTCGAAGCCCAGCGCGTGCCACAGCGCCACGGCCACCTCGTTGCTGGCCACCACCGAGTTGAACTGCATGGCCAGGAAGCCCTCGTTGCGTGCCAGGCGCTGGGAGTGCTCGCACATCAGCCGCGCCACGCCGCGCCCGCGGGCGGCCTCGGCGACCATGTAGCCGCAGTTGCTCACATGGCTGCCGGGGCCTGCGGCATTGGCCTTGAGGTAGTACGCGCCCAGCAACTGGCCCTCGTCCTCGACCACCAGCGTGTGCAGCGGCACCTCCAGCCACAGGTGCCGGGCCTGCTCCAGGCTCAGGTTCGGGTCGTAGGCGTAGGTCTCCCGCGCCGCGATCACGGCCTGGAAGGTGGGCCAGAAGCGGTCGAAATCGGCGGCGGTCATCGGGCGGATCTGCAGCATGGGAATCCTTGGCGGGCGAAGGGGGCGGGTGGGGCGCCATTCTAAGGGATTGCGCCCCGACCGGCGCAATCAACTGAACGCTGGCGCCGGGGCGGGCTCCAAATTCGACCACTGGTTGCGGATACCCAGACATGTCGAAAATCATCACCCAGCCCTTGCCCGTGCAATCGAGCGACGAAGACGACCCGTTGTTGTTCGGCTCGCCCAAGGAGCGCCTGGACTTCTACCGGCGCGAGATCCAGTACGAAACCAGCCTGCTGTCCAACCGGACCAACGCCTACCTCACGGCGCAGTCGTTCCTGGTGATCGCCTTTGCCTCGTCGATGGCCAACCTCAACCCCGAATGGGGCAAGCTGTTCACCTTGGTGGTGCCGTGCCTGATGGCGCTGCTTGGCATCGTCAGCTCGCTCAACGCCTGGCCGGGCATACGCGCGGCCTACCTGATCATCGACCACTGGCACTTCAAGCAGAGCAACCTGCTGCACAGCAAGCCGGCCATGGGCCTGGCCTACGACGAATCGCCGCTGTTCAACGAGCTGGAATCGAGCCACAAGGGCTTTTGCAAGTCGCTGCTGTTCTCCATGCGCACGCCCTGGCTGTTCATCGGCTTCTGGCTGCTGCTGGGCAGCTTCTGCCTGTACATCCAGTTCACCAACCCGGGTGGTTGAGGCCACCGTGCAGGCCGGCTAGAGTGGCGGCTCATGCATTCACAGGGGAAGGGAACCCATGGAGTCGATCACCTTGCGCGCGGCCCGGGCCGGCGATGGGGCAGCGGTATTTGCGGTGACGCACCAGTCGATCACGCAATTGGCGGGTGGGCGCTATTCGGATGAGCAGTTGCGCGGCTGGATGGGCCAGCGAACCCATGAGGATTACGAGCGTTCCATTGCCAAGGGCTCGATGGTGGTGGCATGTCAGGGTGAGACGGTGGTCGGTTTTGTCGACGCTGAACCTGGCGAAGTCACGCGCCTGTTCGTGCTGCAGCAGGCGGCCGGCCAGCAACTGGGCAGCCGCCTGCTGGAGGCGGGCCTGGCCAAGGCCCGGGCGCCGGGCGTGGAGGTGATCAAGGTCGAGTCCACGCTGAATGCCGAGGGCTTCTATCAGCGTCACGGGTTTGTCGCCAAGGGGCGCGACTTCTTCTCCCACGGGGTGGGCGGCGACCCGATCGAGGTGGTGCTGATGGAGCGGCCTGCGCAGCCCTGAGCGCAGGCCCCGGGCCGGGTTACTCCCCGGCCTTGCCCACCGCATCCAGTGCGCGCGCCGAGTACACCAGAGCGGCGCCGGCGTTCATCGCCACGGCCACGCCCAGGGCCTCGGCGATTTCCTCACGGGTGGCGCCTTGCTTGACCGCCTGCGCCGAGTGCACGGCAATGCAGCCGTCGCAGCGGGTGGTCACCGCCACGGCCAGGGAGATCAGCTCGCGGGTCTTTGCGTCCAGGTGGTTGGTCTTGGCCCCGGCGCCGCTGGCGGTCATGTAGCCGTCGACCGTGCCGGGCGAGAGTTGCTTGAGGTCGCCGATACCGGCCATCAGCTGTTTGCGGTAGCCATCCCAGTCCATCATGCTCATCGTCTTCACCTTTTTGTGTTGCGACAAAATGAACAGTGAAGCTAGTTTTTTCGGCACTGGGGCGCCGTTGGTCGATGGTCGGGGTGGGGGCGTACTTTGGTAGGGGCCGTTTTGCCGCAAGGCCGGCCCCCACAGGCTCACGCGCCGCCGGCAGGAGCCGGCCTTGCCGGCGAAAGGGCCACCTCAGATATAGATGAACACCAGCAGCAACAGCGCCACCACCGCCCACTTTTCCAGGTAGTAGCGCAGCCGGTTGCGCTTCTTCAGCGCCTTGCCGCGCTCGCGGATCTTGTAGATGCGCGTGAACAGCCGGTTGATCCCGCCGGTCTTGTCGCCCGCATCGTTCGGCGCCGCAGCGGCGGCCATCACCTTGCGGCTGAACCAGCGGTTGAACGCCGTCGCCCAGCGGTACTTCAGCGGTCGCTCCACATCACAGAACAGGATGATGCGATTGTGCTCGGTGTGGTTGGCCGCGTAGTGGATGTAGGTTTCGTCGAACATCACCGCCTCGCCGTCGCGCCAGTGGTAGTTCTCGCCGTCGACGCAGATATAGCAGGCCTCGTCGTTGGGCGTGTCCAGCCCCAGGTGGTAGCGGTAGGAGCCGGCATACGGGTCACGATGGCGCACAAGTTTGGAGCCCGGCGGCAGGGTGGCGAACATCGCCGCCTTGACCGTGCCGATGCCCTGCAGCAGTTCGGTGGTGCGTGGGCACAGCTTCATGGCCGACGGGTGGCTTTCGCCGTACCACTTCAGGTAGAAGCGCTTCCAGCCGCTCTTGAAGAACGAGTTGAAGCCGACGTCGTCATGGCTCTGCGAACTCTTGATTTCGCCCACGTGCAGCAGTTGCTGGGCTTCGGCACGAATTTCCTGCCAGTTGTCCTGCAGCGGCTTGAGCTCGGGGAAGGCCTCCACCGGCAGGTAAGGCTTGGCCGGCAGCCGGGAGAACAGGTAGAGGAACACGTTGATCGGGGCCAGGAAGCTGGAGTGATCGCCCAGCTGGCGGGTGAGCTTGTGCCGCACGCGCCCGCGCAGGTGCACGTAGGCGATGGAGAAGACAAACAGTAGAACGAGAAAGATTTTCATGGTCGATTAACAGGTCGATGTGGCTATGCGCCATGGCATGAGCAGGCCAGCATAAACAATCAACCGCGTGCTTTGTACATATTGTTACGTTTTGGGGTGCCGACCTTTGGCTAGGTCGGCGGTCGTTCGGCAGGCATCAGGACGGTTGATGGCGCCACACCGGCTGGCCATGGGCATCCAGTGCCCAGTGCGCCAGCCCGGCCTGCAGGCGTACACCGCCTACCCAGCGTTCGGGGGCCGCCTGGTCCAGCCAGTAGGCGTCACCTGCCAGTACCCGCTGGCCCAGGGCCGTGAGGGTCAGGCTGCGTTGCGGCCAGGGCAGGTGAACGTCCGCTTCGAACAGCAACGGCGTGGGCGCATCGATCAGCGGGCGCATCAGCGCATGGAACATCTGGTCGCCCAGGTACGGCAGTGGCTCGCGCCTGCCCATGAGCTCTGCGAACACCCGGCCGAACGCCAGGCTGCCGGCCTCGGCGACGATGCCCAGGGCCAGGCGCTCGGTCAGCGACAGGCCGTCGGCCAGCCCCGGCAGTTCCTGCAACTGGCGCAGCAATGCCGGCGCCAGCAAGGGCAGTGCCGGGCTTGGCGCATGGGCCAGTTGCGCCCAGGCCAGTGGCGAGGGCGCGCAGTACGCCGCCCAGGCACGCCGGGCCAGCGACAGCGCTGCCTCGTCCAGGCGCCGACGCTGGGGCCACAGCCAGGCCAGCAGGTCCGGCGCGAGCTGGCCGATGCCGATGAAACGCTGCACCCCCGGCACCTGGCTGATCTCGATCAGTTCCAGGCACTCGGGCAACTGCTCGATGCCCGCCAGCACGCGGATCAGGAACAGCTGGTCATAGGCATCCGCCTCGCACCACAGCACGGCATGCGGGCACCCGTCGAGCTGCGCCAGGGCGGCGTACTCCTCGGCACTGCGCCGCGCCACGTCGGCTTCTGGCATGCCGAACACGCGGCTGATGTAGTCGTTGCGCAGGGCGAGCAACGGTTGCGCCGGCAGTGCCGGTACCGGGCCCATGCACAGCGGGTCGATGAAGGTATGGAAGGCCCCCTTGAAACCGGCCAGGCGCAGGGTATGGGCGATGTCGTTGCCGCACCGCCAATGCACGCTGCGGGCTTCGTCGTCGGCTTCGAAGCCGGGGTTGCGTGCGGCAAAGTCGATGGCGTCGACATGCGCCTTGAGCCTTGGCCAGCTGGCAAAGCCCAGCTCCTGCGCGATCAGCCACTGCGCATCGGCCAGGCGTGGGGCGCGGCTGTGGGGCAGGGGCTTGAAGTGCGCCGGCGCAGTGCCGGCCAGCAGGTGCCTGAGCAGGGTCTTGGCGCGTTTGCGCTGGTGTTCGAGGTTGATTCTGCCGTCATGGCAGATGTGCGGGGGCAGGGCGGCGAGCATACGATCTCCTGGGTCGGGCCTTGTCCGCTTGCAGGCCGGGAGTCGTATCGACGAATGAGGCTGTTCTGTACCGGGGCGTGGCCCTTTGCGCGGACGGCAGGCGCGGAGAACGCCAGGGCGTGACTATAGCGAAGCCCGCCGGCAGCGACAACGGGCAACTGGCGTGAGCGCACGATGCGGGAGAAATCGTGCCCTCGCCGTGCAGCAGGAGTACCCTGTCGCCTTCGCTCATTCTGGAACCCACTGGGCAAGGACCTTATGCCGATACTCCCTTCCAACAGCGATTTCATGCAACTGGCCCTGATCGAGGGGCGCCGTGCCTTGCCGGCGTGCCGGCCCAACCCGCCGGTGGGCTGCGTGATGGTCCGCGATCACCAGGTGATCAGCCAGGGCCACACCCAGCCGCCGGGGCAGCCCCATGCCGAGGCGATGGCGTTGGCGAAATTGCCGGAAGGGGGCCGGGGTGTGACAGCGTATGTGACCCTGGAGCCCTGTTCGTTCCAGGGGCGCACCCCGTCGTGTGCCCTGGCGTTGATCGACAAGGGGGTGGAGCGGGTGTTCGTCGGCATGCTCGACCCGGACCCGCGCAATGCCGGGGCCGGGGTTCGCCTGTTGCGTCAGGCCGGTGTCGAGGTGATCGTCGGGCTGCTGGCCGAAGAGGTCTCCAGGGACCTGCGCACCTACCTGCTGGCCGAGGCCTGAGGCGCCCCACCCACTCCAGCCGCCGGCCTTGCCGGCGAAGGCGCGCCCGCAACCTGGCATGCATAGCCTCATCGCTATGTATTTTTGTATATTGCGAAGGTCTTTCCCCGAAGTGCCATCGCCATGTCCAGCATTCGTCAACGCAACCAGCAGCTGATTCTCGAGGCCGCCAGCGAGGAATTCGCCAGCAAGGGCTACAACGCCGCCCAGACCCGCGACATCGCGGCCCGCGCCGGCGTGCCCAAGGCCAACCTGTACTACTACTTCCAGACCAAGGAAAACCTCTACACCCGGGTGCTGATGGCCTTTCTGGAACCCTTGCTCGCGGCCTCCGCCGTGCTGCGCGCCAGCGATGACCCGCAGGTGGCGCTGCCGGCCTACATCCAGGCGCGCATCCGCATCGTGCGTGACCACCCGTACACCTCCAACGTGTTCAGCAGCGAGTTGCTGCATGGGGCCAAGCAACTGCCCGGGGTGTGCCGCGACCTGCTGCACGCCGAGGCGCAGCTCAACGTGCACTGCCTGAACAGCTGGATCAAACGCGGCCTGATCGCCCCGGTCGACCCGCAACACCTGATGCTGTTCATCTGGTCGGCCACCCGCACCTACACCAATTTCGGCTGGCGCATGGCCCAGCTCACGGGCGTGCATGCGCCCCAGGGCGACGACTACGCGCTGGCGGCCGCCACCATCACCCGCCTGGTGCTGCAGGGCGCCACGCCTGGCATGCCGGCGCCGCGCCCCATGCGGCCGACCAACTAGAAACAATCCTGCATTTTTTTGTACACGAAACTGTATTAAAGATTTTCACCTCCCCAGCCGAAACAGCGGTGATAGCAAATTGCCAGAACTCACGCTGCACGGGTGACTGGCGCCTCATGCCCGGGGAGGGTGAAGCGCGCGATGAATATAAAAAACAAGCTGGTCCTTGCGTTTGTACTGGTGGCTTTCATCCCGGTGACGGTGGTCGCGGTGGTCAGCGTGATGAATATCCGCACCCAGGCGGTTGAACAGTTCATCGATGGCAGCACCCGGGAAATACGCCAGATCGACGGCAACATGCGCCAGTTCTTCGACGGGATGCAGCAGAACGTCGATCAGATGTCGGCCGATCCTGTATACAGCGCTGTGCAGACGCTCAAGGACTACCGCGCTGCCGACGCTGCCAGCCAGCCCCTGCCAGCGCCGGCCCAGGGGGTGATCGACGCCTTTGCACGCTTTGGCGCCACCCACCCGGCGGCGGCCATCCTGTCCATCGGCCTGGAAGACGGCACCTACGCCAAGTGGCCGGATGACCCGCAACTGGCCAACTACGACCCGCGCCAGCGCCCCTGGTACAAGGCCGCAATGGCCAGCCCCGGCAAGACCGTGCGCACCCCGGCCTACTACTACGACAAGGACGACGTGGCCCTGGTGGGCACCGCCCGGGCCATGCTCGACACCGCCGGCAAGCCCCGCGGCGTGTTCGTGGTCAGTGTCTCGCTGAAGAACCTCACCGAACTGGTCAAGAGCATCAAGCTGGGTCAAAGCGGCTACGTGATGCTGATCGAGGACGGTGTGGTGCTGGTCGACCCGCGCGACGACGGGCACAGCTTCAAGCCGCTCAAGGACCTGGGCGAGCCCTACGCCAGGCTCGCGGCCACCGAACAGGGGGCTGCCGACGTCGAGATCGACGGGGTTCGCTACATGGCCAACGTATGGACCTCCCCAGGCCTGGGCTGGCGCTTCGTGGGCCTGATCGAGCAGCGCGAAGTGATGGGCGCCGCCACGCGCATGACCTACCTGGCCGGGATCATCGTGGTGGTGCTGGCGATCTTCTTCGCGCTGATCGGCGCCGCGTTCGCCCGGGTGATCGTCAAGCCCATCGGCCAGGTCAGCACGGGCCTGCAGTCGATCGCCGAGGGCGAGGGCGACCTGCGCCGCGACCTGGTTGTGCAGGGCAAGGACGAAACCGCCGAGCTGGCCGGCTGGTTCAACCGGTTTCTGGCGGCCATCCGCCAGTTGATCCAGCGCATCGGCGCAGCCTCCACCAACCTGCACGACGCCTCGCAGGTCAACAGCGAGGTGGCCACCAACATGAACCAGGCGGCCGGGCGCCAGCGTGAAGCGGTGGAGCTGGTTTCCACTGCATTCAACGAAATGGTCGCCACCGCCAACGAGGTGGCCCGCTCGTGCAGCAACGCCGCCGATTCCGCCGAAAGCGGGCATCGCCGGGTGGCCGAAGGCAAGCAGCAGATCGAGCTGACCACCGAGAACGTCAACCGCCTGGGCAACCGCCTGAGCGAGTCGTCCCAGGCCATGGTCGAGCTGGAGGAGGGCAGCCGCAGCATCAACCAGATCCTGGGCACCATTCGCGCCATCGCCGAGCAGACCAACCTGCTGGCGCTCAATGCCGCCATCGAGGCCGCCCGCGCCGGCGACCAGGGCCGCGGCTTTGCCGTGGTGGCGGACGAGGTGCGCGCGCTGGCCAAGCGCACCGCCGACTCCACCGGCGAAATCGACCAGTTGCTCGGCACCCTCGCCAGCAAGACCCAGGAGGTATCGCAGAAGATGCAAAGCTGCCAGGACCTGTCCCGGGCCAGTGTCACCTCCATCGAAAGCGCGCGCGACAGCTTCGAGGGCATCCAGCTGTCGGTCAACGAGATCCGCGACCAGAACCTGCAGATCTCGGCCGCCGCCGAGGAGCAGCACAGCGTGGCCGAGGAGATCAACCGGCATATCCAGCAGATCTACGACGAAGCGCGCCTGGTCGAAAGCCTGGCCAGCTCGGCGCAGGAGGACTCCGGACGGCTGTCCACGCTGTCGGCCGAATTGAACGCACTGGTGGGCCGCTTCAAGTCCTGACCACCGACAACGTTACAATTAATGTCAATGTGATATCATGGCTTCACTGCCGCCGAGTGATCCCGCCGGCAGTGGAGCAAGCACTCATAAAGAACACTGCCCTCCCGCTTCACCGCCTTGCCTGCAGAACCTGACCGCGCCGCCTGTCCCGTCGCGGGTTGTACTTTTGCAGCCACAAGGAACACCCCATGCTTCTGCGCTCCCTCAACATTTCCCTGCGTGCCGGCCTCAGCTTCGCGCTGATTGCCCTGCTGGCGATGGCCCTTGGCGGCCTGTCGCTGCTGGAAATGCGTCGAATGAACGAACAGTCCAACCAGGTCGACCAGAACTGGCTGCCCTCGATTGTCGCGGCCAACGGCGTAGCGCTGACCAGCACCCAGATCCGCACCCTGACCCTGCGCCTGCTGGTACTGCGCGACGGCGACGACCTGCAGGACCTGATCACGCGTCTGCACCAGCTCGAAGCGCAGCTGGACACCCAGGAGGCGACCTATGCCGGGCTGATCACCCTGGCGCAGGAACAGGCCGCGTTCGCCCGCTACCAGCAGGCCAAGACGCGCTACCTTGCCGATCAGCACAAGGTCGTCCAGTTACTGCAGCAGGGGCGCAAGGACGACGCCATCGCGCTGGTGGACGCCGGCCCGTACCTGACCAATGCCGACGGCATGCTCACCGACCTGCTCGAAATCATTGCGCTCAACGACAAGGGCGGGGAGCAGGCGGCCCAACGCAGCACCGAGGTATTCCATGGCGCCATCAGCCTGGTGCTGGCGATTCTGGCCGTGGTGCTGGCTTTGACCGTGGCGCTGGCAGTGCTGCTCACGCGCAGCATCGTGCGCCCGCTGGGCGAAGCCGTGGGCATTGCCCAGACCATCGCCGGTGGCGACCTGTGCGACGAGATCAGCATCAGCGGCAAGGATGAGCCGGCGCGTCTGCTGCTGGCGCTGCGCGACATGCAGGGCAGCCTGCGCGGCACGCTGCAGAAAATCGCCAGTTCCTCCAGCCAGCTGGCCTCGGCCGCCGAAGAGCTGCAGGCTGCCACCGACGACTCCAATCGCGCGCTGCAGCAGCAGAACGACGAAGTGGAGCAGGCGGCCACGGCGGTGAACGAGATGACGGCGGCCGTGGAGGAGGTGGCCCGCAACGCCGTGAGCACCTCCGAGGCTTCGCGCCAGACCGACGAGACCGCCCACCACGGCCGCGAGCAGGTGCAGCGCACCGTCGACTCCATCGGCCAGCTTACCGACGACGTGACCCACACCTGCGAGCAGGTCGAGCACCTGGCGGGCGATGTACGCAACATCGGCCAGGTGCTGGAAGTGATCCGCGCGATTGCCGAACAGACCAACCTGCTGGCCCTCAACGCCGCCATCGAGGCGGCCCGGGCCGGGGATGCCGGGCGCGGCTTCGCCGTGGTGGCCGACGAGGTTCGGGCGCTGGCGCACCGCACCCAGCAGTCCACCCAGGAGATCGAGACCATGATCGGGACCATCGAGCAGGGCACCGGCACGGCGGTCACGGCAATGCGCAACAGCAACCAGCGCGCCCACGCCACCCTGGAAGTGGCGCAGCTGTGCGGTCACGCCCTGGACGAGATCACCCAGGCCATCACCGGCATCAACGAGCGCAACCTGGTGATCGCCAGCGCCAGTGAGGAGCAGGCCCAGGTGGCCCGCGAGGTGGACCGCAACCTGGTCAACATCCGTGACCTGTCGATCCAGACCGCGGCCGGTGCACGCCAGAGCAATGCCGCCAGCCAGGCGCTGGCAGGCCTTGCGGTCGACCTCAACCTGCTGGTGACCCAGTTCAAGGTCTAGCAGTAGCCACCATCACGTAGCGCCCCCCGGGTCCCCTGCCTTAGACTCAGGGGCTTGAACCCGGGGGACAACCGATGAACGAACCAGTACGCCTTACCCAGTACAGCCACGGCGCCGGCTGTGGCTGCAAGATTTCACCCAAGGTGCTCGAGGTGATCCTCGCCGGCAGCGGCGCGCAGAACCTCGACCCGCGCCTGTGGGTGGGCAACGCCTCGCGCGACGACGCGGCGGTGTATGCCATCGATGACGAGCGCGGCGTGGTCTCGACCACCGACTTCTTCATGCCCATCGTCGACGACCCCTTCGATTTCGGCCGCATTGCGGCCACCAACGCCATCAGCGACATCTACGCCATGGGCGGCGACCCGCTGATGGCCATCGCCATCCTGGGCTGGCCGGTCAACGTGCTGGCCCCGGAGATCGCCCGCGAGGTGATCCGCGGCGGGCGCGCGGTGTGCGATGCGGCCGGCATTCCCCTGGCCGGCGGGCATTCGATCGACGCCCCCGAGCCGATCTTCGGCCTGGCGGTCACCGGCATCGTCGACAAGCGCCACATCAAGCGCAACGACACCGCCACCGTCGGCTGCCAGCTGTACCTGACCAAGCCGCTGGGTATCGGCGTGCTCACCACGGCGGAGAAGAAGGGCCTGCTGCGCGCCGAAGACGTGGGCCTGGCGCGTGACCAGATGTGCACCCTCAACCGTATCGGCAGCCAGATCGCGCGCCTGGAGGGGGTCAAGGCCATGACCGACGTCACCGGCTTCGGCCTGCTCGGGCACCTGGTGGAAATGGCCGATGGCAGCGGCGTGACCGCGCGCCTGGAAGCGGCGCAGGTACCGCGCCTGGCCAGTGTCGAGCACTACATCGAGCAGGGTTGCGTACCCGGTGGCACGCTGCGCAACTTCGACAGCTATGGCGAGCGCATCGGCCCGTTGAGCGAGGCGCACAAGCTGCTGTTGTGCGACCCGCAGACCAGTGGCGGGCTGCTGGTGGCGGTGGCGCCTGAAGGGCAGGCGGCGTTTCTCGAGCTGACGCAGGCACAGGGCCTGGCGCTGACGCCGATCGGCACGCTGGTGGCGCGCGGCACCCATGCGGTCGAGGTGTGTTGATGCACGACGACTGCACCGACTACCGTTCGATCTTTCTCGACGATGTGCCCCTGATGGATGTGCGCGCACCGGTCGAGTTCGACAAGGGCGCGTTCACCCACGCCAGCAATCTGCCGTTGATGAACGACGACGAGCGCCAGCAGGTGGGCACCTGCTACAAGCAGCATGGCCAGCAGGCGGCAATGGTGCTCGGGCACCAGCTGGTGTCCGGGGCGCTGCGCCAGGCCCGTATCCAGGCCTGGGCGCAGTTCGCCCGGGCCAACCCCGATGGCCTGCTGTACTGCTTTCGCGGTGGCCTGCGTTCGCAGATCACCCAGCAGTGGCTGCGCGATGAGGCCGATATCCGCTACCGGCGCGTAGGCGGGGGCTACAAGGCCTTGCGCACGTTTCTGCTGGAGGTTGGCGACCAGGCCGTGGCGCAGTGCGATTTCGTGCTGCTGGGCGGCATGACCGGCACCGGCAAGACCGAGGCGCTGGCGCAGCTGGACAATGCGCTGGACCTGGAGCGGCACGCCAACCACCGTGGCTCCAGCTTCGGCAGGCATGCCACTGCGCAGCCGGCGCAGATCGGTTTTGAGAACACCCTGGCGGTGGACCTGCTGAAAAAGCGCAACGCCGGCATCGAGCAGTTCGTGCTCGAGGACGAGGGGCGCATGATCGGCAGCCGCGCGGTGCCGCTGGGCCTGTACCGGCGCATGCAGCAGGCGCCGCTGGTGTGGCTCGAAGACAGCCTGGAATGCCGCGTGCAACGAATCCTGCAGGACTATGTGATCGACCTGTGCGCCGAGTTCGTGCTGGCCCACGGGCCGGAGCAGGGCTTCGAACACTTTGCCGGGCGGCTGCGCGAGAGCCTGTCGGGCATTGTCCGGCGCCTGGGTGGCGAGCGTTACCAGCGCCTGGCGGCGGCGATGGACGCGGCGTTGCAGGTGCAGCGTGCGAGCGGCGCCGTGGAGCTGCACCGTGCGTGGATCGAAGGCCTGCTGAGCGAGTACTACGACCCGATGTACGCCTACCAGCGCGATGCCAAGGCGGCGCGCATCGAGTTCGCCGGCGATCGGGCCGCGGTGCTGGCCTACCTGCGCGAAAGGCGGCTGTAGGCACCTGTGCCGGTGCTGTGGGGGCGGTGCACGCCGGCCCTAGAGCACCAGCAGCGCAACCAGCCCGCTGAGCACCCCCACCAGCATCGTCAGCAGCGCAACCCACACCAGCACCCGCGTATCGAAGGAGGTGCGCAGCATCAGCAGTGACGGCAGGCTCACGCTGGGCAAGGTCATCAGCAATGCCACCGCCGGCGCGGTGCCCAGCCCCAGGGCCATCAGCGTCTGCACGATCGGGATTTCCGCCGCCGTCGGGATCACGAACAGCGTGCCGACCATCGCCAGCGGTACCAGCCACACCAGCCCTGAACCCATGCCGCCCTCGACATGCGGAAACAGCCACACCCGCGCCGCGCCCAGTACCAGCACGGCCAGCACATAGATCGGGATGGTGGTCCAGAACAGCTGCCACAGGGTTTTCATCCAGCGTGCCAGCAGGCTGCCGGGCACCGGGGTACTGGCCACATTGGCCGCGTCCACCGCGGGTTCGGGCAGTACGTCCGGGCGCGAGATGCGCTGGGCGAACAGCGACACCCCCACCACCAGCACCACACCCGCCACCAGGCGCAGGGCACTGAACTCCCAGCCCAGCACGAAGCCCATGAACACCAGCGTGGCCGGGTTGAGCACCGGGTTGGCGATCCAGAACGCCAGCGCCGCGCCTACCGACACATTCTGCCGACGCAGCCCGGCAGCCACCGGTGCCGCGCAGCAACTGCACATCATGCCCGGCAGGGCGAACAGGCCGCCACGCAGGGTCGAGCCCAGCCCGGCCTTGCCGAACAGGCGCAGCAGCCAGTCGCGCGGTATCAGCACCTGAACCAGCGAGCCGAGGATCACCGCCAGCAGCGCCGCCTTCCAGATGGCCAGGAAGTACACCTGGGCATACGCCAGCGCTGCCGTCAGCGGTGCGTACTGGTGATCGTCCAGGATCGAGGCGCCGATGCTGTGGCTGTCGGCGGCAACAAACGACTTGGCGTAGTAGGGCGACCATTTCACGTAGTACAGGCCAATGGCGGCCACCAGCAGGAACGCCAGCGGTTTGCACCACTGCGTCCAGCCACGGGGGGCGGAAGTAGACAGGCCAGGCATGGTGCAACTCCAGGCAGGTGGGCGTTCAGGCAAGAATAGCCGCTGCGTCGGTGGCGCTCAGCGCGAATAGCCGGTCATTTCCAGGTAGCCACGCCCGGCCGTGCTGCCCTGTACCTTCACCGGGCCTTCCCAGTAGGGAAAGCGGGTGCCCATCCAGGCCTGCGGCACCAGGGCGTCGACCTCGATGTCCAGCTGCCGGTCGGGCACCTGCACCCGCCAGCGCGTGGGCACCTGCGGGCCGTCGACCAGTTGGGTGCGGGCCAGCGGCTCAAGCACGATCTGCGCACCGTTGAGCGCGGTGCTGCTGCCGTCGGCGGCAATCCAGGTGCCTGCCCGGTACGGTTGTGCATCGGCCTGACGGACCTGGAACAGCATCAGCCGCGTGCCGTTGTCCAGGTGCAGCGAAAACCAGTCCCAACCATGCTGGTCGGGGGCCAGCGGCTGGCTGCTCCATTCGCGGTCGAGCCAGGCGTTGCCGGTCACCTCGACGCGCCGGCCCTCGTGCTGTACTTCACCGCGCACTGTATAGAACGGCTGGCTGTAGTAATACGACGCCTGGCCCTGGCCGGACTTCTCGCTGTAGCCCTGATCGCCCTGCAGCACCAGAGGCTGCTGGCTGCTCAGTTGCAGGTCGTAGCTGAAGCCCTTGCCGCCTGCGCGCATCTGCAACTGCTCGATGCCTTGGCCGCCCACCGCCTGCAGCGACCAGTCGTCGATCCAGGCCTTGAATGGTTGCGCCTGCACGTCCGCCTGGCCGACACCGCCACGCGCCAGCGTTTCACTGAACTGATGGCCAAACGGCCCGCTCAACGCCGCGTGCCCCAGCCATACGGCGGGGCTGGCCCAGCCCGGCTGTTCGGCGCCGGGGCGCAGCGCCGAACGGAACAGCGTCCATTGCGCACCCCAGTCGCGGCCCTGTGCATCGCGCAGGTTGGCGGTCACGTACCACCATTCGATGCGATACCCCGCATGGGCGCCGTGGTCACGCGGGAACTGCAACGGTTGGCCGCGCACCACCGGGGCAAAGGCTGCGGCGTCCTGGCCCAGGCCGGCAAAACCGGCGGGTGGCGGTGGCGAGGGGTCGCAGGCGCCCAGCAGCAGGCACAGCAGCAGGACGCCCCAGTGTCTAGGTTCCATCGGCATAGTGCCTCAGCAGTTCGGCGGGCTGGCGGCGGGCCAGTTGCCACAGGGGCCCGGCGGCGGCGAGCAGGGCGGTGAACAGGCCCAGCAGCGCCAGTTGCAGCAGCTGGCCAGGGAACACCTGCAACGGCAGGCGCCAGCCGAAAGCCTGCACGTTGACCACCGCCACCAGGCACCAGGCCAGCAGCAGGCCCAGGGGAATTGCCAGCAGCACGGTCAGGCTGGCCAGCAGCAGCGTCTGCCCCAGCGACAGCCAGGCCAGGTGCTGGCGCCTGACGCCCAGTGCCCATAGCGGCGCCAACTGGCCGAGCCGGCTCTGGCCCAGGGTCAAAAGGCTGATCAACAGGGCCACGCCGGCCACGCCCAGGGTCAGGCTGTTGAGTGCGGCGGTGGCGGCGAAGGTGCGCTCGAACACCTCCACCGACCAGCGCCTGAGGGTGCGCTGGTCCACCAGCCGGGTGCCGTCCAGCGCATAGCGTTGCTGCAGCGCGGCCTTGAGCGTCGCCACCTGCTCGCCCGCCACGCGCAGGTTGAGGGTGTTGAGCGTGGCCTCGGGCCAGGTGCGCCGCAGCCAGTCGGCGTTCACCAGCACCTGCCCGCGCGGGTTGCCGTAGTCGGCGTATACGGCCACCACATCAAGGGGCGCAGCGCCGGGCAAGCTCAGGCGGTCGCCCAGGCCCAGCGCCAGGCGCCGCGCCAACTGTTCGCTGAGCATCGCCCCGGCGCCGCTGGCCAACTGGCGCCACGCTTCGCTGCGCTGTTCGAGCAACGGCCAGTGCTGCGCGTAGGCCGGGTGGTCGATCACCCCCTGCACCTGCACCGGGGCGCCGCCCACGCGCACTTCGGTGCGCCACTGCGCGAGCACGGCGCGCACCCCTGGCTGGGTGGGTAGCCAGGCCGCGATGGCCAGGCCCTGGGCGGTGTCATGCGGGGTCACGTACAGCTCGGCCGACAGCCGTTGATCGAGCCAGCCCAGAAAGGTCTGGCGGAACCCGGACGTCATGCTGCCCACCCCGACGCTGGCGGCCAGCGCCAGCAGCAACGCCATCAGCGCCAGTGCCAGGGCCGGCAGTTGCTGGCGGCTGTCGGCCACGAACCACTGCGCCAGCGGCCGGTGGCACAGCCGCTGCAACAGCGCCAGGGCGCCATCGAGCAGCAGTGGCAGCATCAGCGCGGCGCCCAGCAGCAAGGCGGCCAGCAGGGTGAAGGCCGCCGGCAGGCTCGCGCCCCAGCGCCAGCACCCCAGGGCCACGGCCAGCAGCAGTAGCGCCAGCAGTGCCTGGCGCCGCAGCCAGCGCACCTGCGCCTGGCGCCAGGCCTGGGGCTGTGCCAGCGCCAGCAGCGGCAGGCGCGCGGCGCGCAGCAGGCTGCCGGCACCGGCCAGTGCTGCCCCGAGCAGGCTGATGGCCAGCCCGCTCAGCCACCAGTGCAGCGGCAGGCTCAGGTGCCCGGCCACCTGGGCGCCATACAGGCCGCGCAGGCTGGCGGCCACGTCACCCAGCAGCAGGCTGGCCAGCAGGTAACCGCAGGCCACCCCGGCCAGCCCGGCCAGCAGCGCGAACAGCCCCAGTTCGATGGCCAGGGCAGTCACCAGCGCACGCACACTCACGCCGCAGGCACGCAGGGTGCGCAACAGGCTGCGGCGCTGCTCCAGGGCCAGGCCGATGGCCGCATGCACGATGAACAGCCCCACCAGGAAGGCCAGCAGGCCCAGCGCAGTGAGGTTGAGGTGAAAGCTTTCGGTCAGCCGTTGCAGGTCGTCGGTGTCGCTGGCGGCCTGCACCACCAGTAGCTCGTTCAGGCCCTCGGGCAGCGCGGGCGGGGTGTAGCCGGCGGGTATCAGCAGTCGCGAGAGCTGTTGCGGTGCCTGCAGCAGGCGTTGGGCCTGGCCGATGTCGACCACCATCACCCCCGGGGCCAGCTGCGCCTGTACCTGCAACGGCGGCAGACGCTGGCCGTCGCCGCTCAGCGGTTCGGCACCGGGCGCCAGGCCAAGGCGCTGCAGGGTGTCGGGTGCGATCCATGCCTGGCCCGGTGGGCCGATGAAGGCGGCGGGGTCGATGCGTTGGGCGGCCTGGCCGGCGATGGCGCTGCCGGGTGGCAGGCTCAGCGGCTCGATGCCCAGCAGTTTCACGCTGACCGGTTCGGCGCCGGCAAAGCGCAGGCGGCCTTCGAGCACCGGCGACACCGGCCAGCCGGCCCGGCGCAGTTGAATGTAGGCGTGCTGGTCGAAGCGTTCGCCGTGGCGCGGGCTCACCTGCGCCTGCGCTGCGCCGGTCAGCAGCGCGTTGGCCCGCGCGTAGTCGGCGCGGGCCTGCTGGTTGAGCGCCTGGACCCCGGCCCACAGGGTGGTAGCCAGCCACAGCCCGGTGAGGATGCTGGCGCATTGCAGGCGGTGGCGCCGCCAGTGGCTGAGCAGCGCCTGCAGGCACAGGCCGATCATGCGCGTACCCGGCCCAGGTGCAGGGTCAGGCGCTGGTGCAGGCGGGTGGCCAGGTGGGCGCTGTGGGTGACCATCAGCAGGCTGCTGTTGCTTGCCCCGACCAGCTCCAGCAGCAGGTCGAGCACGTTTTCGCTGCTGGCTTCGTCGAGGCTGCCGGTGGGTTCGTCGGCCAGCACCAGCGCGGGGCTCGAGGCCAGTGCGCGGCCGATTGCCAGGCGTTGCTGCTGCCCGCCGGAGAGTTGCTCGGGGTAGCGTTGCAGCAGCGGCGCCAGGCCCAGGCGCTCGGCCAGGTGGGTGACCCAGGCCGGGTCATGGCGGCCGGCCAGGCGCGCCTGGAAGGCCAGGTTGGCGGCCACGTCCAGGCTGCTGATCAGGTTGTATTGCTGGAACACCAGGCCGATGCCTTGTCGGCGCCAGTGTGCGAGCCCGGCTTCGGTGCGGGTGTGTAGCGGTTGGCCGTCGAACAGAATGCGCCCGCTGTCGGGGCGTTCGAGGCCGGCTATCAGGTGCAGCAGCGTGCTCTTGCCGCTGCCGGACTCGCCCATCAGCGCCAGGCTGGTGGCGGCGGGCAGGTGCAGATCGACACCGCGCAGCACCGGCAGGGTGCCTTGGGCGGTGGTGAAGGTCTTGTGCAGGTTTTCGACGATGAGCATGGGTGAAGGGTAGGCCAGGTTGGGGCAGGTGGGTACATCGGGTTGTGCCATGGCGATTCTGCGGGCCAGGGTGGTTTTAAAAATGCAGGAGCCGGCCTTGCCGGCGAAGCGCCGCGCGAGCGGCGCTCGGTCTTGAGGGCGCCGGTGAACTCAAGGTGTGCACTTTTTGGTTTTGGTGCGATTTCAAACCACCCGGTTGCAACGCTCCAAATAAAGCTCCGGCGTGGGAACGCAGTGAGGGCCGATGTGCCAGCCAACACAGTTGCAGCGCCCATGAAATCGAGCGCCGCCCGCGCGGCGCTTCGCCGGCAAGGCCGGCTCCCACATTGGTTGCAACGCACCATGGCCTGTGCGAAGGGTATTTCGCCAGCAGGGGCGGTCAGCCGCGCCGCCCGTAGTAGTTCAGCATTGGTTGCGTGCTCAGGCCATGCACCACGATGCTCAGCGCCACCACCGACAGCGTGATGTTCAGGCACTGCGCCGAAAGCGTGCCGCCAAGGCCGTGGCTCAGGGCGTAGAACAGGTAGAACAGGCTGCCGATGCCACGAATGCCGAACCAGCCGACCATCAGCCGCTGGCGCAGGTCGAGCAGGCTGCCCCAAGGCATCAGCAACACGCTCAACGGGCGCACCACGCAGAACAACGCCAGGCCAAAGCCCAGTGCGCGCCAGTCCCAGTGGCTGGCCAGCGCCACGCCGAGCACGGTCACCAGGAACACTTCCATCACCCGCTCCACCAGGCTGCCGAAGGCAAGCATGTCGCCCATCATCACCCCGGCCGCCACCTGGGTGTCTTCGAGGTTGTCCAGGTCGCCATGCACCGCATTCTCCGGCGCGGCTTCCAGGTGCCCGGCCACCGGTTGCGCCAGGTGCTCGGACGGGGTCTGCGAACCGCCGGTGAAGCTCACCTCGGCCTGGCGCAGCCCCAGCCCGGCGGCAAACACCGCCAGAAACCCATAGGCATGCAGGGTGTCGGCCACCACATACGCCAGTGCAATCAGCGCCAATGCCAGGTAGTCGTTGGGGGTGAGCGTGCTGTCGGCATGGCTGATGCGCAGGGTCAGGGTCAGGCGCCCCAGCAACTTGCCCATCCAGTAGCCCACCAGCAACCCCACCGGCATCGCCCACAGCAGGTCGCGCCACAACCAGGTGAACAGCGCCGAGCCGTCGACGGCCTGGCCCTGCACCAGCAGCAAGCCCAGCAGCACGAAGGGAAAGGCTACGCCGTCGTTGAGCCCGGCCTCGCCCGACAGGCCGAAACGCAGCGGGTCGTGGTCCTGCGCATCGTTGACCTGCACCAGCGCTGCCAGCACCGGGTCGGTGGGCGCAAGGATGGCGCCGATCAGCAGGGCCGGCGCCCACGCCATGTCACCCAGGTAGTGCAGCACCACGCTGAAGCCACCGATGCTCAGCAGCATCACCGGGCCGGCCAGGCCGAATGCCACCCGCCAGACACGGCTGCGCAGCGGCAGGCGCAGCTTCAGGCCACTGATGAACAGCGAGAACAGCAACGCGACTTCGGTCAGGTGCTTGAGCCAGCCGGCGGCGTGGTCCAGGTCCAGGTGCAACAGGCCCAGCCCCAGCGGGCCGATGCCGATGCCCAGCAGCAGGCACACCGCCGAGGTGGTCACCGGCATCCAGCGCAGGTACGAGGAGGTCAGGGCCAGGATCAGCAACACGGCGCCGAACACGGCGATCCACAGGGTAAAACTCATCGAAGGCACCGTCGCATGGGGTCGGGCCAACGCTGGCCCCTGAGCATTCGAGGGGCGCGGTGCGGCAGAGGTTCACTGCACGCAGCATCAGGGCGCCGGGCTGTCGACCTGCTGCAGGCTGAAGGTACCGGTGAACGGGTTGCCCTGCAGCCTGTAGCACTGGCTGTGGTTCTTGCGCAGCCATGCAGTGCCCGCGTCGACCGGGCCGCAGTTGGAGGCGGGCATGGCATCGACGATCAGGGCGTACTCCAGGCCCTCGTCCAGCTGCTGCAGGGCAAACCCCGCACAACAGACCAGGGCCGCGGCAAAGAAGGGTTCGAACGTCGGCACTTTCTGCGCCGGGGCCGGGGCGGCGCCGGGGCGTAGTCTGCCAGCCGCCCTGCGCAGCCACTGGGGCAACAGCAGGTAGACCCCCAGCAGCATCAGCGAGAACGGGATGGAATAGAGCGCCCCATATACCACCGCCGCGTTGTCCAGGTAGTCCACCTCGATGCCAAAGCGCGCATTGAGCATCCGTTGCGCAGACAGCTTGCACAGGTACACCACGACCACGCTGTACAGCAACGACCCTGGCCAGTAGCTGAGAAAGGCGAAGAGGCGCGACAGGTTCAGCAGCGCATAGATGCCGCCGGCCGCCAGCCCGCCGACCAGTATCAGGTTCGCGCCGAGGCTCGGCGGCAGGCGCGCGAAGCCCCACAGCCCGGCCAGCAGCAACAGCAGCTTGAGGGTGTCGCGTACCGGTTTGCTCACGGTCAGTGGCTACCTTCGTTCAAGGCGCCGAGGATCTGGTAGGCCAGCTTCACCCGCGCTTCGTTGGGGTAGTTCTTGTTGGCCAGGATCACGATGCCGATCCGCTGCGAGGGCACGAACGCCACGTAGCTGCCAAAGCCGTTGGTGGAGCCGGTCTTGTTGATCCACACCGCCTGCTGCGGGGCCAGCGGGGGTTGCAGCGGCGTGACGTCGAGGGTTTCAAGGGCCATGCGGCTGGCATTGCCGTCGAGCAGGGTCTGCAATGCGACCGGGTAGGGGTACTGCTCCCAGATCAGGTCCTGGGTCATGGGGCCCACCTGGTAGTAGCCGGTATGGGTGGCGGCAATGGCCTGCTTGAGGGGCGTATCGAGTTTCTCCAGGCCCATGTTCGCCTCGACAAAGCGCAGCATGTCGTCACTGCTGGACTTCACCCCGTAGGCTTCGTCGGCCAGCACCGCAGGGCTCAGCCGGGCGGGGACGTTGTCGCGGGTATAGCCCTGGGCGTACATACGCTGCCAGTTGGCAGGTACCTGCAGATGGGTGTTGTTCAGGCCCAGCGCCGGAAACAGCAGGTCCTGCAGGGCGGACCGGTAGCTCATGTCCAGTTGGCGGGCGCTGATCACCCCGAGCAGGCCGATGCTCGGGTTGGCATAGGTACGCCGGGTGCCTGCCGGGTAGCTCGGGGTCCAGTGCTTGAAGTAGCGCATCAGTTGCCCGTTGTCGTGCACGCTGTCTGGCAACTGCAGCGGGAAGCCGCCGGCGGTGTGGGTCGCCAGGTTCAGCAGACTGGTGTTTTCCAGGGCACGGCCGCGCAGTTCGAGCAGGTAGCTGGCCGGGCTGTCGGTCAGCTTCAGCTTGCCGGTGGCCTGGGCATAGGCCGCCAGGGTGACGTTGAAGGTCTTGCTGATCGAGCCCAGTTCGAACAGGGTGTCGCGGTCGACGGCCTGGCCGCTGTCGCGCGAGGCCACACCGAAGTCGTAGTAGTGGTGCTGGCCATTGACTGTCAGGGCCACGGCCATGCCGGGTATCGCGTGCTCCTGCATCACGGCCTGGCTGGCGGCCTCTACCAGGTTGTCGAGGTTGTCAGGCACGGTGGCGGCCCAGGCGGCAGGGCTGGCCAGCAGCAGGCCGCTCAGCAGGTGATGCGGTTTGAACAGGTTCACGTAATGGGTTTCCGGTGGGTCTGGAGGAATTCGCCCGGTGACAGGCCGAACTGTTTGCCAAAGGCGGCGATAAAGGCCGACAGCGATTCGTAGCCGCAGGCCAGGGCCACGTCGGTGACGCGCTCGCCGCGGCTGAGTGCTGGCAGCGCACTGAGCAGGCGCATGCGCTGGCGCCAGGTGCGAAAGGTCATGCCGGTGTCACGCAGAAACAACCGGCTCAGGGTCTTTTCCGAAACGCCGTACTTCAGGCTCCAGGCTGCCAGCCCGGTGCTGTCCTCGGGGTGTGCCTGCAGGCGCCGGCACAGTGCACGCAGGCGGGTGTCCTGGGGCAGCGGCAGAATCAGGTCTTCCTGGGGGGCGCTGGCCAACTGGTCGAGCAGCACGGCGACCAGGCGCCCGTCTGCGCCCTCGGTGTCGTAGGCCACCGGCAGGCCGCTGAAGGTGCGGATCAGCTCGCGCAGCAAGGCATTCACGCCGATCACCCGGCACTGGGTGCCCGGCCACACGCTGTGCTCGATGTACAGGCTGCGGATGCAGGTGTCGTCGGCGCAGCTGACCTGGTGGGGGGTATGCGCCGGGATCCACACCGCGCGCTGCGGCGGCACCACGTAGCGTCCGGCGCCGGTGTGCACATGCAGCACGCCCTGGGCCGCATACGACAGTTGCCCCCAGGCATGCTTGTGACGAAAGCCCAGGGCGATGTTGGCCAGCGACTGCGCCTGCCCGTACAGCGGGCGCGGCAGTACCTTGAGCTCGCTCAGGGGCGGGATGCGCGGGGCGTGGGGTTGTCCTTTGGGCGACACTCTTGGGGTTCTGTCGTTAGTCGGAAAAGAAAAGAAACCTTACCGTCTGCGCCATCCCAATAACAAGACAGGACGTGACATGAAACACCTGCGGTTGCTGTTCGACAATTTCACCCTGGCCCTGCTCGGCGTGATTGCACTGGCCACCTTGCTGCCCTGCGAGGGCCAGGGCGCGGTGGTGTTTGGCTGGCTGACCAACCTGGCCATCGGGCTGCTGTTCTTTCTGCACGGCGCCAAGCTGTCGCGCGAGGCGGTGGCGGCCGGGGCAGGGCACTGGCGCCTGCACCTGCTGGTTTTTGGCTGCACCTTCGTGATGTTTCCGCTGCTGGGCATGCTGTTCAAGCCGCTGTTCCTGCCGCTGGTGGGCGACGAGCTGTACCTGGGCGTGCTGTACCTGTGCGCGTTGCCGGCCACCGTGCAGTCGGCGATTGCCTTCACCTCGCTGGCGCGGGGCAACATCCCGGCGGCGATCTGCAGCGCGGCGGCCTCCAGCCTGCTGGGCATCGTGCTGACGCCGCTGCTGGTGATGGTGCTGATGGGCGTGCAGGGCGATACCGGGTCCAACCTCGATGCGGTGTTGAAGATCGTGCTGCAACTGCTGGTGCCGTTCGTGGCCGGGCAACTGGCGCGGCGCTGGATCGGCGCCTGGGTGGCGCGCAATGCACGCTGGCTGAAGACCGTCGACCAGGGCTCGATCCTGCTGGTGGTGTATACCGCGTTCAGCGACGCGGTGATCAGCGGGTTGTGGCAGTCGGTGCCGCTGGTGCGGCTGCTGGGGCTGGCGCTGGTGTGCTGCGTGTTGCTGGCGGTGGTGCTGTGGTGCACGCAGTTGCTGGGCAAGCGGCTGGGGTTCAACGTGGAAGACCGCATCACCATCCTGTTTGCCGGCTCCAAGAAAAGCATGGCCACCGGTGTGCCGATGGCCCAGGTGCTGTTTGCCGGGGGGGCGATTGGCGCGATGATTTTGCCGCTGATGCTGTTCCACCAGATCCAGCTGATGGTGTGTGCGGTGCTGGCGCAGCGCTATGCGGCGCGGGAGGAGGTGAGCGCCTGATTCAGGTGCTGTGGTGACCGCTTCGCCGGCAAGGCCGGCTCCCGTAGGAGCCGGCCTTGCCGGCGAAGCGGCCTGAACACTCACCGCAAGGCACGGCGCTTGCGCGAGTAGCACAACCACGCATAGACCCCCGCATTCACCACGAACACCAACGCCCCCAGCCACAGCTGGATGTCTGCCGTCAGCTTGGCCGGGTAGATCAGCGGTATCAGGTAATGCTCCACAAAACTGTCGGGGTAGCCGGTGTCACCCGCCGCTGCACGCAGGCGGTTTTCCCATTCGGTCAGCGGGCAGGGCAGGTGCAGCACCTCCACCAGCACCCCCCAGGTCACGGCCGGCAGGTGCAGCCAGCACAGCCGCGGCCACCTGAGCACCAGCAACCCGCCCAGCATCACGAACACGATGAACGTCAGATGAAACAGCACCAGCCCGTCGGCGGCCAATCGAAAGAACATGGCGTGGTCTCAACCCTGGGCGAAGCTGCGCAGCGTTTCACCTTCCATGCGATAGCGCACCCACTCGTCCTGCGGCTGCGCGCCGATGGACTTGTAGAACTGGATGGCCGGTTCGTTCCAGTCCAGCACGCTCCACTCCAGGCGCCCGCAGCCCTTGGCACAGGCCTCCTGCGCCAGGTGGCGCAGCAATGCCTTGCCCGCACCCGTGCCGCGGGCCTGGGGCGTGACGTACAGGTCTTCGAGGTAGATGCCCTGGGTGCCGAGCCAGGTCGAATAACTGAAGAAGTACACCGCAAAGCCGATGGCCTGGCCGTCACGCTCGCAGATCAGCGCCTGGGTGCTGCTGCCTTCGCCGAACAGCGTGCGCTCGATATCGGCGACCGTGGCGATCACCTCGTGGCGGGCACGCTCGTACTCGGCAAGCTCGGTGATGAAGGTGAGGATCTGGCTGGCGTCTTCGACGCGCGCGGGGCGGATATGTACGGGCATGGCGGGGCTTCTGTTCCGGAAATCGAGGAGGGTTATCCTAAGGCAATTGCCCGTCGAGGGCACGGGAAGCCTGGAGTGTGGTGAGGGCTCGCCAAGTGTAGTGCCACAATTGCCCCCAACTGTATCGCAGCGCTGCGCACCGACTTGGTTAGTGTCACTTCACAACAACACACCGCCGGACACCCGCCATGCTCACCTCGCTCAACCTGCTGATGGCCTTCGTGCTGTTCGCCTTCGTCTCCTCGATCACCCCCGGCCCCAACAACACCATGTTGCTGGCCTCCGGCGTGAACTTCGGTGTGCGTCGCACCATTCCCCACGCGCTGGGCATCAGTATCGGCTTCATGGTGCTGGTACTGGCGGTGGGCCTTGGCCTGGGCGAGGTGTTCAAGGCCTATCCGCTGGCCTACGGCGTGCTGCGCTACGTGGGCGCCAGCTACCTGCTGTACCTGGCCTGGAAGATCGCCAATTCCGGCCCGCTGACCAGCGCCGAACCCGGCACGCGCAAGCCCCTGGGTTTCTGGGGCGCGGCAGCCTTCCAGTGGGTCAACCCCAAGGCCTGGGTCATGGCCGTGGGCGCCATCACCACCTATGCACCCAGCCAGGGCTACCTGACCAACGTGATCGTGATCGCCGCGGTGTTCGCCGTGGTCAACCTGCCCAGCGTGTGCGTGTGGGTGATGTTCGGCAGCGCGCTGCGCACCGTGCTGCAGGACCCACGCTGGCTCAAGCTGTTCAATTGGCTGATGGCCGCACTGCTGGTGCTATCGCTGTATCCACTGCTGTTTGTAGAATCCGGTTTTGTGTAACCCCCACAGCGAGTCCCGATGGAACTGATCCCCTGGTCGCATGACTGCGCCGAACACTTCACCCTGCGCGGCTGGCGCTCACCTGCCAGCGGCAAGCCGCTGCTGCATTTCATCCACGGCACCGGGTTCTGCTGCCTGGCCTACCAGCCGTTGCTGGAGCGCCTGGCCGAGCATTTCGACCTGTGGCTGTGCGATGTGCAGGGCCATGGCGACAGCGATCATGGCGGCGCCTTCGTGGGCTGGAACCGCAGCGCCGCGCTGGCGATCGAGGCCTTCCAGGCAGGCCGTGGCGAATACGGGCAGGTGGCGTGCTTTGCCATGGGCCACAGTTTCGGCGGGGTGCTGACCGGCTTGATGCTGGCGCTGCAACCGGGCCTGTTTCAGCGGGCGGTATTGCTTGACCCTGTGGTGTTCAGCCGCTCGATGCTGGGGGTGATGAGCGTGGCCACGCTGTTCGGCATGCACCGTCGCCACGGCCTGGCACGCAAGGCCGCCACCCGGCGCAGCCACTGGCCCGACCGCGAGGCGGCCTACGCCGCGCTGCACGGGCGCGGCATTTTCAAGGGCTGGCACGACGAGGCGCTGCAGGCCTATGTGGACCACGCCATCGGCGACTGCGGCGAAGGGGTAGTGCTCAAGTGCCGGCCTGCGCGCGAAGTGGACGTGTTCAGTTCGTTCCCTCGCGGGCTGTGGGCTGCCCTGGCCCAGGTGCAGACACCCGCACGGGTGCTGCATGGCATCACCACCTATCCCTTCGTACCCGTGTCGCTGGCGCGCTGGGCGCGTCTGAACCCAAGGGTCGAGCTGCGCGAGGTGCCCGGCGGGCACTGCTTCATGCAGGAAGATCCGCAGGCCTGTGCGAACGAGGTGCAAACCTACCTGCTGGGCTGATGGCAGGTTGTCCATTTCGCGACGAATACTGGCCTGTACGCTAGCGAACGCCAACCGCTGACCCCCTTAGAGTGCATCCTTGAACAACAACAGGGAGCACGAACATGAACCAGGCGGTCAGCCCCGAACCACCGGTTACCCAAGCCACCGAGCGCGTGCGCGTGATGACGCTGCGCCGCGCCCTGGGCGCAGCCGGCACGCTGGCGGTACTAGGGGTTGCCTTGTATGTGTGGCACAGCGGGCGCTTCAACGAACAGACCGACGATGCCTACGTGCGCGCCGACTGGGCGCCGATCAGTGCGCGGGTGGGCGGCTATGTGGCCCAGGTCAGCGTGGCCGACAATGCCGTGGTCAAGGCCGGCGACCTGCTGGTGCAGCTGGACGACCGCGACTATCGCCAGCAGGTGCGCCAGGCCCGTGCGGCGCTGGCCGCCAGTACCGCTTCGGTGCAGGCGCAGCAGGCCGTGCTGGTGACCCTGGCGGCGCAGCTGGAGGGGCAAGGGCAGGCGATTGCCCGTGCCGCCGCCGAGCGCGAGGCGGGCGGTGCCGAGGCGCGGCGCGCCGAACTCGACTGGCAGCGTTACCGCCAGTTGATCGGCATGAACGCGGTGAGTGCCCAGCGTGCCGAACGCGCCAGCACCACACGCACCCAGGCGCAGGCCACGCTCAAGGGCGCGGACGCCGGCTGGGCCATGCAGCGGGCCCGGCACCAGGTGCTGGCCAGCCAGCAGCGCGAGGCCCGGGCCGAACTGGTGCGCCGCGAGGCCGAGCTGGAACAGGCCGAGGCGGCCCTGGCCCTGGCCGAGAACGCCCTGGCCGACACCCAGGTACGGGCGCCCTTCGACGGCGTGGTGGGGCAGCGCAAGGTGCGTGTGCAGCAGTACGTCAGCCCCGGCCTGCCACTGCTGGCAGTGGTACCGGTGGAGCAGGCCTACGTGGTGGCCAACTTCAAGGAAACCCAGCTCGAACACATGCGCCCGGGGCAGCGCGCGACCCTGGAGGTGGACACCTTCGGCCGGCACTGGCAGGGCACGGTCGACAGCGTCTCGCCCGGCTCGGGGGCGGTGTTCGCGCTGTTGCCGCCCGACAACGCCACCGGCAACTTCACCAAGATCGTGCAGCGCTTTGCCGTGCGTATTCACCTCGACCCGGTGGAACCCGGCACGCCGCGGCTGCTGCCGGGCATGTCGGTGATCGCCACCATCGATACGCGCACGGCGCAGGTGCGCGATGAGCACTGAAGACAAGGTATCGCTGCGCGCGTGGGTGGCGGTGATCGGAGGCTTGTTCGGCTGCTTCATGGCGGGCATGAACGTGCACGTCACCAGTGCCGCGCTGCCGGAAATCGAAGGCGCGCTGGGGGCGACGTTCGAGGAAGGCTCGTGGATCTCCACCGCCTACCTGGTGGCGGAAATCACCATGATTCCGCTCACCGCCTGGCTGGTGCAGGTGTTCTCGCTGCGCCGGGTGATGCTGGTGGGCTCGCTGGTGTTCCTGATCAGCTCGGTCAGTTGCGCGCTGGCGCCGAACCTGCAGGCGATGATCGCCATCCGCGTGATCCAGGGCGCTTCGGGGGCTGTGCTGATCCCGCTGTCGATGCAATTGATCATCACCGAGCTGCCGCCGAGCAAGATCGCCCTGGGCATGGCCTTGTTCAGCCTCTCCAACAGCGTGGCCCAGGCCGCCGGGCCGTCGATCGGCGGCTGGCTGACCGACGCCTATTCATGGCGCTGGATCTTCCTGCTGCAACTGCTGCCCGGGGTGGCGCTGCTGGCGGCGGTGGCGTGGTCGATCCCCGCGCAGGCCGGCGACCGCGCCCAGTTGCGCGGTGCCGACTGGCTGGGCATCGCGGCCATGGCGCTGGGGCTGGGCGCGCTGCAGATCGTGCTGGAGGAGGGCGGGCGCGAGGACTGGTTCGATTCGGCGTTCATCGTCACCTTCAGCGTGGTTGCCGTGGTGGCGTTGGCGCTGTTCGTGCAGCGCCAGCTGTGGGGCGCGCGGCCCTTCATCAACCTGCGCCTGCTGGCCAGCTACAACTTCGGCGTGGCCAGCCTGGCCATGGCGGTGTTCGGGGCGGCGACCTTCGGGCTGGTGTTTCTGGTGCCCAACTACCTGTCCCAGGTGCAGGGCTACAACGCCCGCGAAATCGGCATCAGCCTGATCGCCTACGGCATGGTGCAGTTGCTGCTGGCGCCGCTGCTGCCGCGCCTGATGCGCTGGCTCAACGCCAAGGTGCTGGTGGCCAGCGGCTTCGCGATCATGGCGCTGGGCTGCTGGCTGGGGGCGCACCTGTCGGCGGACGCGGCAAAGAACGTGATCATCCCCTCCACGGTGGTGCGCGGGCTGGGTCAGCCGCTGATCATGGTGGCGCTGTCGGTGCTGGCGGTGAAAGGGCTGGACAAGGCCCAGGCCGGCTCGGCCTCGGCGCTGATCTCGATGCTGCGCAACCTGGGCGGTGCGGTGGGCACGGCGCTGCTGACGCAGCTGGTGTCGTTGCGCGAACGGTTTCACGGGCAGCGTATCAATGAGAGCCTGACGCTGTTCGATGCACCCGTGCAGCAGCGTCTGCCCGGCGGGGTGCTCGATGCACAGGCCCCGGCGCACCTGCAGGTGCTGGCGCAGCTGGACCAGACGGTGCATCAGCAGGCCTACCTGATGGCGTATTCGGATGCGTTCTATGTGTCGTGCGTGGCGTTGGCGGTGTGTGCGCTGGCGTCGCTGCTGCTGCGCCAGCATGCACGCTGACTAGTCGGCGTCGGGCTGGCCGTAGGCCGGGGTCTTGCCGAAGTAGGCACTGGGCGAGACCCCCAGGGTGCGGCGGAACATGGCGCTGAAGGCGCTGGGGCTGTCGTAGCCCAGGTCCAGCGCCACGTTCAGGATCGAGTGCCCGGCGGCCAGCGCGTCGAGGCTGGCCAGCAGGCGCAGGCGGCGCAGCCACTGGATGAAGCTCAGGCCGGTTTCGCGCTGGAACGCGCGGGTCAGGGTGCGTGCGTTGAGGCCGCTGTGGGCGGCGGCGCGCTGCAGGCTCCAGGGGCTGGCCGGGTCGTCGCGTAGGGCCTGGCACAGCGCGGCCAGTTGCGGGTCGACCGGCAGCGGCACGTGCAGGGACAGAATCGGCAGCACGCGGATCTCGTCCAGAATCAACTGCATCACCCGCTCGTCACGCCCGCCGGGCGGGTAGTCGGCGGGGATGAGCATGGCGCTGATGATCAGTTGGCGCAGCAACGGCGGGATGTCCACCACGCGGCAGGTCAGCGGCAGGTCGGGGCGCGCGTCGGAGGCGACGAACAGGGTGCGCATGCGGACCTGGCCGGCCATCTTCAGGTCGTGCTCGACGGCGGCGGGCACCCATACGCCGCGCCCTGGCGGAACCACCCAGCAGCCCTGGCTGGAGTTGACCGTGATCACCCCGCTCAGGGCATGGATCAGCTGGGCGCGGTTGTGGCAGTGCGGGGCGATGCGCTCGCCGTGGGGGTAGTTTTCTGCCAGGGGGACAATCGGCTGCATGGCGGTGCGTTGGGGTTGAGGGTGGGGGGGGCAGTATGCCTGATGATCGGTGGGTGCAGGTTCAGCGAATGCTGTGCATTCGATCGCCAGCAAGGCTGGCTCCTACAACGTCGGCAAGGTCGGCTTCTGCACCACCGGGCAACTCAATCGATCCCGCTCTGGGCAAACTCCTGGGCCAGAAAATCCAGCAGGTGCCGCACCGAAGGCAGCAGCCCGCGCCGTGAGGCAAACACCGCGTGCACCAGCCCGCATTGCGGCGCCCAGTGCGGGGTGGGCTGCACCAGCTCGCCACGGGCCAGCTCGTCGCGGATCACCACCAGTGGCAGGTGCACCACCCCCACGCCCGCCAGCGCCGCCTGGCGCAATACCACCAGGTCGTCGGTCACCAGCCGCGGCGTGTGCCGCAAGCTGGCCGTGGCGCCGTCCGGGCCATTGAGCTGCCATTGATAATCGCGCTGCGGGTTGCCCCAGTGCAGGCTCGGCAAGGCGGCCAGGTCGGCGGGCACGATGGGCCTGGGCAACGAAGCCAGCAAGCCGGGCGCGGCCACCAGCAACTGCGTGCTGTTGGCCAGCACCTTCATCACCAGGTCACTGCTCTCCAGCGGCGGCACCCGCACCCGCAGCGCAATGTCGATGCCTTCCTGGATCAGGTCCACATGGCGGTTGGTGCTCTCGATATGCAGCTGCACCAGCGGGCACTGCACCATGAAGCGCGACAGCATCGGCCCCACCCAGAAATCCAGCAGCGCCGTGGGGCAGCTCAGGCGCACGATGCCCTGGGGCTCGGCACGGTGGCGCTCGATCAGCTCGGCCGCACCCTCGGCCTCCACCAGCATGGCCACGCAATGGCGGTGATAGGCCTGCCCGATGTCGGTTACCGAAAAATGCCGGGTGGAACGCTGGATCAGGCGCACCCCGAGGCGCTCCTCGAGCCCGGCCACCCGCCGGCTGAGTTTGGACTTGGGCATGTCCAGGGCACGGCCGGCGGCGGCAAAGCCACCGTGCTCGACCACCTGGGCGAAGTAGTACAGGTCGTTGAGGTCTTCCACCACTGTTCTCCAAATGGAACGCTGAGGGCACTTTACGCTATCTACCGCCTTCAGCGTTGCGCCCTTATCGTTGGCTTCATGCACGAGAGGAGGTAGCTCATGAAAAAGATCCAAGGCGTCTACAGCAGCCCGCACCCGCATTGGGTGGGTGACGGCTTCCCGGTACGCAGCCTGTTCACCTACGACAACCTGGCCCAGCACATCAGCCCGTTCCTGCTGCTCGACTACGCCGGGCCCCATGCCTTCACCCCCACCAGCGCCCGTCGCGGCGTCGGCCAGCACCCGCACCGCGGTTTCGAAACGGTGACCATCGTCTACCAGGGCGAGCTGGAGCACCGCGACTCCACCGGTGCCGGCGGCCTGATCGGCCCGGGCGATGTGCAGTGGATGACGGCCGCGGGCGGCATCCTGCATGAAGAGTTCCATGCGCCGTCGTTCGCCCGCAGTGGCGGCACCCTGGAGATGGTGCAGTTGTGGGTCAACCTGCCGGCACGGCACAAGTCTGCCCCTGCCGGCTACCAGACCCTGCTGGCCGCCGACATCCCCAGCGTGGCGCTGCCCGGCGGTGCCGGCAGCCTGCGGGTGATTGCCGGTGACTACCACGGCCATCGCGGCCCGGCGCGCACCTTCACGCCGATGCAGGTGTGGGACATGCAGCTCAAGCCCGGCAAGCCCGTGCGGTTGCCTGCCCAGGCCGGTCACAGCAGCGCCCTGGTGGTGCTGCGCGGCCAGGTCACGGTCAATGGCGAGCGTTCGGTGGGCCCGGCACAACTGGTGCTGCTGGAGCGTGCCGGCGACGAAGTGCTGCTGCAGGCCGACAGCGAGGCGGCGGTGCTGTGGCTCAGCGGCGAGCCGCTGGATGAACCCATCGTCGGCTACGGCCCGTTCGTGATGAACAGCGATGCCGAGATCGAGGCGGCGTTCGCCGATTTTCGCGCCGGGCGCTTCGGCCAGATGACCAATGGCGGCGGCACTGTCACACGCGCCGACTAGGGTCTGTATGCAACTCACGTTTGTCCCAACTCCGGCGCCACGGCGCCGGACCACCCCTGCAAGGAGTATGACCATGAGTGTTCCCTACACCCGTCTGGACAAGAACAACGCCGCCGTGCTGCTGGTCGACCATCAGGCCGGGCTGCTCTCGCTGGTGCGTGACATCGAGCCGGACAAGTTCAAGAACAACGTGCTGGCGCTGGCCGACCTGGCCGAGTACTTCAAGTTGCCCACCATCCTCACCACCAGCTTCGAAAGCGGCCCCAACGGCCCGCTGGTGCCCGAGCTCAAGGCGCAGTTCCCTGACGCGCCGTACATCGCGCGCCCCGGCCAGATCAACGCCTGGGACAACGAAGACTTCGTCAAGGCGGTCAAGGCCACCGGCAAGAAGCAGCTGATCATCGCCGGTGTGGTTACCGAGGTGTGCGTGGCGTTCCCGGCGCTGTCGGCGATTGCCGAAGGCTTCGAGGTGTTCGTGATCACCGACGCCTCCGGCACCTTCAACCCGATCACCCGCGACGCGGCCTGGGACCGCATGTCGTCGGCCGGTGCGCAACTGATGACCTGGTTCGGCGCAGCCTGCGAACTGCACCGCGACTGGCGCAACGATGTCGAGGGGTTGGGCGCGCTGTTCTCCAACCACATCCCCGACTACCGCAACCTGATCACCAGCTACAACACCCTCACCGGCGCCAACCAGTAGCCCGCCTCACTGCGCGTCGCCGCGCCTGCCCCCGGTTTCATCGGCGGGCAGGTCGGTGGCGCGGTCTTCGCCGATCTCCCGGTACTCCTTGAGCAACTGCTTGAGCTGGCTGTTGTCCAGCTGGTCGAGGTTCATCAGCGCGTTGTGCGCCGCCTTGGTCGAGCGCAGCAGTTCGTCGAGCTTGATGTGCAGCACGTCGTTGTCGCGGTTCTGGGTGTTCTGGATGACGAACACCATCAGGAAGGTGACGATGGTGGTCGAGGTGTTGATGATCAGCTGCCAGGTGTCGTTGTAGTCGAACCACGGCCCGGTGACGGCCCAGACCACGATCAGTACCAGTGCGATGAGGAAGGTGCGCGAGCGACCGGCCTGTTTGGCCAGGCCCTGGGCGAAGCGTTCGAATTTCATGGCAGACTCTTGTGTGGGGATCTACTGGGTAGACCCTCCGGCGTTGCCGAAATTCTTTGTAACATCAGGGGAAGACGACATGGGGCAGGACCACGGGGCACCGACGCACCTGGTGCGGGTGATACCCACCGATTACGGCCAGTTCGTGCTGGAGCTGAACAATGGCGAGCACCGCTTGCTCAAGGGCCTGGTGCTGACCCGCGAGCTGGGCTGGAGCGAGCTTGCCAACCCACGCAAGGCGCGCCAGCGAACCTTCAGTGCCACCCAGCTCGGTTGGCCGGGTGGGCGTACGCTGGGGCTCGACTACCTGCTCGCGCAGGCACAGCCGATGAGCGAGCGCGAGCTGGGCTGGCAGTCGGTGGACTTCTCCCAGTGCAACCGCGCGCCCACCCCGGAGCACGACACCCACCACGTGTACTACGTGAGCCTCAAGCCCTTCGACCCGCAGCCATTCGGCCTGGGCGAGTCGATTCACGGCGGCCATGGCGAGCGGGGCGGCATGTTTTCCTTCGACCTGGCCGGGCTTGTGGCGTGGCCCAACTGGCGCGAACACTTCGAGCTGGCCGGCTGTGGCTGGGCCATTGCCCTGGTCGACGCCAACACCACGGATGCGCAGGCATTGCTGGACGTATTGATAGACGTCTGGTGCCAGCGTGAGGCCTGAGCTCAGCCCCGGGGCATCAGGCCCAGGCCATTGAGCAGCAGCGCCGCGACGAACAGGCTGACCCCGAACGCCGTGTGCGCCGCCAGGCTGCGCAGGCGTGCCACCTTGGGGTTGGGGGTGCGACGGGCCAGTACGCCTGCGCCCATGCCTGGCTGCAGAATGAAGAACGGCGCCACCAGCGTGCCGATACCGATCGCCAGCGCCGGCAGTAGGGTAGGGCTGTGGGCCCAGCCGATGCCGAAGATCGCCAGCAGCAGCCCGGCGTACAGCACCCCGATCGCATAGTGCGTCGCCCAGCCCAGCAGGGCTTCGCCCGGTACGGGCGGCGCCTTGGCGATGCTGTCATGAATGAACTGGCCATGGCGCAGGTGCGCCACCCAGCGCCCGACCATCGGCCAGCTGGGCGTGGGCACCTTCAGCAGCCGCTTCTGTGTTTCGGCCCACAGGTCGGCCAGCGCCGTGCCCAACAGCCCGATCAGGCTGGCACTGGCGATGAAGTGAAGCAGAGGGGACATGGCGTTGCTCCTGAATAAAACATTCAATGAATTGATTGAATGATTGGCGAATGATAGCTTCCTGTCAATGACCGACCTTCCTCAGCAACACTTCATCGATATCGCCGAGCTGGCCCGCACCCTGGGCCATGCGCATCGGCTGCACCTGCTCGAACACATCGCCCAGGGCGAGCGTGCGGTCGAGCGCCTGGCCGAACTGTGCGGGTTGTCCGTGGCCAACACCTCCCAGCACCTGCAGCACCTGCGTCGCGCCGGCGTGGTACAGACCCGCCGCGACGGCAAGCGCGTGCTGTACCGCCTGGGTGGTGGGCCGATCCTGGAGGTGCTGGCGGCACTGGGGCAGTTCGCCGAGCACAACCGCCTGGCGGTGCGCGAGCTGCTGGCCGACAGCATGAGTGCGCAGGAGCGCCTGGAGGCGATGTCGCGCGACGAACTGGTGCAGCGCCTGCACGAGCAGAGCGTGACCCTGCTGGATGTGCGCTCCCACGAGGAATACGCCCTGGGGCACTTGCCGGGGGCGATCAGCATGCCACTGGACGAGCTGCAGCAGCGCCTGGCCGAACTGCCGCAGGACCAGGAGATCGTTGCCTACTGCCGTGGCCCCTGGTGCGTGCTGTCGAGTACCGCCACCGCGGCCTTGCGCGAGCACGGCTTCAAGGTGCGCCGGCTCGACAGCGGCCTGCCGGACTGGCAGGCGGCAGGGCTGCCGGTGGAGGCCTGAGCCTCTGCGGCGGCCCCTGGCGCTTTCGCGCGCGGGCCTGGCAGCGTTACCATCGACGGTCTGACTTTCCATAAAAACAATCAGGAAGCCTATGAACGCCCAAGCCTTACCCCTGCAAGACCTCGCCGCGCCAGAGGGCGTGTGCTACGGCTGCGGTACCTCGCACCCCAGCGGCCTGCACCTGAAAAGCCACTGGGCCGAGGACGGCAGCCACGTGCTGTGCCGGCACGAACCCGATGCCACCTTCACCGGCTGGCCGGGGCTGGTGTACGGCGGGTTGCTGGCGATGCTGGTGGACTGCCATTCGAACTGGACCGCCATGGCCTGGCACTACCGCGCCGAAGGCCGCGAGCCGGGCAGCCTGCCGCGCATCGACTGCGTCACCGGCAAGCTTTCGCTGACCTACCTCAAGCCCACCCCGATGGGCGTGGAGCTGGTGCTCAAGGCGTGGGTCGAGGGTGAGGTGGGGCGCAAGAGCCGGGTCATCTGCGAAGTCTGGGCCGGCGACGTGCTCACCGTGACGGCCGACTCGGTGTTCGTGCGCGTCGACACCGAACGCCTCAAGCAACAGGCCCACGCGACCGTGTAACCCCGGGGGCGATGGCCTTGGACATGTCCCTGGCCGTCGCCCCAGCCAACTCAGAACGGCATCGCCAGCGTCACCTGGCTGTACAGGTTGGTGCCATTGCCGCCCACCTGATTGCCCCCCGTGTTCTCGTCCTTTTTCGGCTGGTACAGCCCCACCAGCGGGCTGACGATCAGGTGCGGGCTGACTGCCCATTCCACGTACAGGTCCAGCTCGCGGGCACCGAGGTTCAGCGCGTTGCGTGTGTGCAGGGTATCGAAGTCGAAATACAGCGCGCCCAGGGTCAGGTTCTCCAGTGGCTTGGCAACCAGGCCCAGGTGATGCACCCCGGTATTGCTGTTGAACGGCCCCGCGTAGTTGGCCGCCACCTCACCCTGGAACCAGGTGCCGTAGCCGGTGCTCAGCCCGGTGAACAAGGCATCCCAGCCTTCGGAATAGCGGGTGTAGCGGTAGGTCAGGCTGGGTGCCCAGGGCAGCTCGGCGAAGGTGTAACCGGCCTCGGCGTACCAGGCCTTTTCCGGGCCGGCCTGCTTGTCCTGCCAGGCGTATTCGAAGGCGAAGCTGGCGTTGTCGATACCGGCGTTGCCTTCGCCGCGCAGGCTGTAGGTGTCCATGCCGTCGCGTTGGCGCTGGAATTCGCTGGCCCATTGCTCGGTCACGCCCAGGCCGTGAACCCAGGTCAGCCCCAGGGTGCCGGCCGCGGTGGTGTAGTCCAGGGTGCCGGCGGCCAGTTCGGTCTCGGCCTGGGCGCGGTTGTCGGACTTGAGCCACAGCACGCTGGCGTGCACGCCACGCTCGCCGCCCAGGCGCAGCACGGCGGTGCGGTCGAACGCGTGGCGCGCCGCCAGGTAATAGGCGCCGCCACGGTCCAGCGCGCCGTCGGCGGGGCCCTTGCCGAGGTTGGGGCCGTCGTCGTTGATCAGAAAGCCGCGGCCCAGCTTGACCACCTTACGGCCGAACGAGGCATCCACGCCATCCTTGCCCAGCAACGGGAACAGCTCGCCGGAGCGCCAGCCGAGGTAGGCGTCCTCCAGCTTGGTGGTGCGCTCGGTGCCGTCGGTGTTGCCGGCTGCGTCGCCATCGCCCCAGGTGGCGGAACTGACCCAGCTGAGTGCGCCGTAGGCACTGCCGTTGCCGGCCAGGCGCTGGCCGCCGCTGATTCCATACTTGATGAAGCCCTCGCGCCAGGTCGAGCCGCCGGGCGTGGCGTCGTAGTTCTTGCGGCTGTTGAACAGGCCGTACACCGCCAGGATGTCGGCATTCAGGTGGGACTCGTCATCGGCGTAGAGCTCGATGGCCTGGGCTGATGGCTGGGCCAGCAGCGCAGCCAGGCTGAGGGCGGCAAGCAGGTGAGGGTGCAGGTTCATGGTGGTGGGGTCCCCGGGTTGGCGTGAGTGGTGGCCATTTAGGGCGGGGACGGTGGGGGCTGTCTTTGATCTGGCTGCCACATGGATTGATTGTGTGCGCCAGGCGGGTAGGTGCCGGGGTGCTTGCCAGAAGCAGGTTGTTTGGGGCTGTGAGGTCGGCTTCTGCCCGCAGGGTGTGGGAGTTGGCTTGGCCGACGATCGAGCGCGAAGCGGTCGTAAAACCTGAGTGCACGGTCCGCCAGGCAAACCGGCTACGGCCAGAAGTGCCCTGGCAGCCTGCAACAAAACCCCAGGCAGCCACGGGCAAGACGCCAGTCAACCGCCAGCGCACAGTGGCGCATAACCACAACAACGGCATTCGAGGTCGCTCATCATGTCGCTCAACCACACCCTCAGCGTGCACCTGAACCGTGGCACGGTCGGGTTCCCCACCGCGCTGGCCAGCACCATCGGCCTGATCATGGCCAGCCCGGTGATCCTCACCGCCACCACCGGTTTCGGCATCGGCGGCGGTGCGTTCGCCGTGGCCATGCTGATCGCCATGCTGATGATGCTCGCCCAGTCGACCACCTTCGCCGAAGCCGCCGCCATCCTGCCCACCACCGGCTCGGTGTACGACTATATCAACTGCGGCATGGGGCGCTTCTTCGCCATCACCGGCACGCTGTCGGCCTACCTGATCGTGCACGTGTTCGCCGGCACCGCCGAAACCATCCTGGCCGGGGTGATGGCGCTGGTGAACTTCGAACACCTCAACACCCTGGCCGAATCCGCCGGTGGCTCGTGGCTGCTGGGGGTGGGCTTCGTGGTGGTGTTCGGCATCCTCAATGCGTTCGGCATCAGTGTGTTCAGCAAGGCCGAGATCATCCTCACCTTCGGCATGTGGACCACGCTGATGGTGTTCGGCGTGCTCGGCCTGATCGCCGCCCCGGCGGTGCAACTGGACGGCTGGTTCGGCGCGTCGCTGGTGGGCACCGACCTGATCACCGTGCTGTCGCTGGTGGGCATGGCGATGTTCATGTTCGTCGGCTGCGAGTTCGTCACCCCGCTGGCACCCGACCTGCGCCAGTCGGCGCGCACCCTGCCCAGGGCCATGGCGCTGGGGCTGTTGGGCGTGGCCTCGTGCATGTTCATCTATGGCGCGGCGATGAAGCGCCAGGTCGACAACGTGCTGCTCGACGCCGCCAGCGGCACGCACCTGCTGGACACGCCCATGGCCATTCCGCATTTTGCCCAACAGGTGATGGGCGACATCGGCCCGTTGTGGCTGGGCATCGGCTTTCTGTTCGCCGGCGCCGCCACCATCAACACCCTGATGGCCGGGGTGCCGCGCATCCTCTATGGCATGGCGGTGGATGGCGCATTGCCCCGGGTGTTCACCTACCTGCACCCACGCTTCAAGACCCCCATCGTGTGCATTCTGGTGGCGATGCTGATCCCGTGCCTGCACGCCTGGTGGCTGGGCGGCAACACCGACACCATCCTGCACCTGGTACTGGCGGCGGTGTGTGCCTGGAGCACCGCCTACCTGCTGGTGACGCTGTCGGTGGTGATCCTGCGCATTCGCCGGCCCGACCTGCCACGGGCCTACCGCTCGCCGCTGTTCCCGCTGCCGCAATTGCTGTCGAGCGTCGGCATCGGCCTGGGCATGTGGTTCATCACCCCGCCGGGCATGAACCCGGCCCAGGTGTACGTGCCATTCGCCTGGATGCTCGGCGCCACGGCGGTGTACGCGCTGTTCTGGACCCTGGTGGTGCAGAAGGTCAACCCGTTCAAGCCGGCCTCGGTCGAAGAGGTGCTGGCGCGCGAATTTGCCCACCAACCGGGAGTCGAGCATGGCGCATACCCTGCCCACACTGTGGCAAAGGCTGTTTGACCGCGCGCCCTCGGGCTACCGCCCCGGGGTGACGCTGGCGCACCTGCAGCGCAACCTCGGCCTGGCCGGTTGCGAGGTGCTGGGGCCGGGCAGTGCACGCTACGCCCTGGCCGATGGCAGCCTGACGTTCGAGGTGCGCGAGCGCACCGAGTCGCAGTTGCTGATGCACCTGGTGCTGTGCGAGTTCCGCCTGCAGGTGCCCGGCCCGCAACAGGGCACGGCGCGGCTGGTGTTGCAGCATACCGGTGCACTGCGGCGCAGCGGCCTGCGCTGGCGCCGGCTGCGTGGCGAGCGGTCCTGGCAGGCGCGGCTGGAGCAGGCCCTGGCCCACGACCCGGCCCTGCAACAGGCGCTGATGCCGCTGGATTTCAAGCGCCTGCACCTGGACCTGGCAGGCGGCTGCTGGACCCTGACCCTGGAGCACATGGGCGGCAGCGAGGTGGTCAACCGCATGCCGGCGTTTCGTCGCTACATCAGCCTGAACCCCGCACAGCGTGACCTGCTGCTGGCCGCATTGAAAGGTCTGGCGCGGCTTGTCGAAGGCCTCTGAACCCGCAGACTGGCACCAAAACTGCTTCCACCCTGGCGACGACGAACGTGTTGCGTGCATATAGCTAACATGTTAACTATTTCCCAACAAAAACAAGATGCCATCGTGGAGGTACCCATGAGTACTCATCAGCTCGCCGGCACTGCGCTGGACCGCTGGAATGCCGACATGCAACACATTTGCGGGCATTTCGAGACCGAACTTGCGTTCAACCGCTCGCTGTTCATCGGCGAGATTTCCACCTGGTCACGCGGCGGCCTGGCCCTGGCCAACCTGCGCACCAACGCCGGGCTGATCCGCCGCGACGGCATCAAGCCCGACCGCGACAACGACCAGCACTGCTTTCTGGTCAGCCAGCGCACCGGTTTCTCCCAGGTCACCCAGAACGGCGTCAGTGTGCAGCTGGCACCGGGCGAGATGCTGCTGATGGACGCGGTCGGGGCCTGTGAAATCATGCCGTTCGGCCTGATCGAACACGCCTCGCTGTCGCTCTCGCGCGAGGCGGTGTGCCGGCAGCTGGGGGGCGATGCGCGTACCTTCGGCAAGATCTCCCAGACCAAGGCCTGCGGGCGCATGTTGCATGTGCTGATGGATCAGCTGTGCAAGGAAAGCGCTCCGGGGGAGGGCGAGCTGGCCGAGGGCCAGGCCCTGCACAGTGCATTTCTGTCGCTGCTCGGGTCGGCCCTGGAGGGCGGCGATGACCAGGTGCAGCCGGGCGCGGCGCTGCATGGCGCCAACCTGCGCAGCTATGTGCAGAAGGTGATCGACGAGTCCCTGGGCCAGCCCGGCCTGTCGCCGGTGAACCTGGCCAACCGCCTGAACATTTCGGTGCGTCACCTCTACCGCCTGTTCGAAGAGCAGGGCGACAGCGTGTGCCGCTACATCCAGCGCACGCGCCTGCAACGCAGCGCCGACGACCTGGCCAACCCGATCCTCAAGACCGAGTCGATCACCACCATCGCCTACAAATGGGGCTTCACCGATTCGGCGCACTTCAGCCGCTCGTTCAAGAAACAGTTCGAACGCTCGCCCAAGGACTACCGCTCCCATAGCCTGGCCGGCCCGACCTGATAAACCACTGGCTTGACCCTGCGGGGCACAGTGTATAGGCTCGCACGCTCTGGCTACCTACCGGTCGGTAGGTTAGGCATTCGGCAGCCAGACCTGTGACCTTTTTGTGGATTCGAGCTATGCACACCCCGCAGTCCCCCCATGTGAAATTTGCCGTGTCCCTGGCGCTGATCGGCGCCCTGGGGCCGTCGGCCATCGACATGTACCTGGCCAGCATGCCGAGCATCGCCGCCGAGTACGGCGCGACCTATGCCGGGGTGCAATTGACGCTGACGGTGTTTCTGCTGGCCATGGGCGCCGGCCAATTGCTGTTCGGCCCGCTGGTCGACACCCTGGGCCGGCGCCGGCCGCTGCTGGCCGGGCTGCTGGTGTTCGTGCTCAGTTCGCTGGCCGCGGCCCAGGCGCCCAGCCTCGAAACCCTGCTGGCGGCGCGCTTTGTCCAGGGCCTGGGCAGTGCGCTGACCCTGGTGGTGATCATGAGCATGGTCCGCGATGTGGCCGAAGGGGCGCGCGCCGCGCAGATCTTCGCCCTGCTGATGACCGTGGAGGGCCTGGCGCCGGTGCTCGCACCGGCGGTGGGCGGTTTTGTGGGGGCGCACCTTGGCTGGCGCGCGATCATGCTCACCCTGGCCGGGCTCGGCGTGCTGGTGCTGTTGAACTCGGCCTGGGTGCTCAAGGAAACCCTGGCCGCCGACAAGCGCCAGCCCTGGCAGCCGCGGGACATCCTGCGCACCTACCTGCGCATCGGCAGCGATGGCCAGTTCCTGCGCCCGGCGCTGGCGCTGGCGGCGGTGTTCTTCTTTCTGTTTGCCTACATCGGCGGTGCGGCGTTCGTCTACCAGACCCACTTCGGCCTGTCGGTGCAAGCCTTCGGCACGCTGTTCGGCGCCACCGGGGTGGCAATTCTGCTCGGCGCCATCGCGGCGGGTCGGCTGGTGGCGCGCAAGGGCCTGCTGCGCCTGGCCAAGGCCGGTGCGGGGTGCCTGCTGATCGGTTCCCTGGTGGTACTGGCAGGGGCCCTGAGCGCGGCGGGGCTGGCCGGCATCGTTGCCGGCATGGCGCTGGCGATGTTCGGCCTGGGCATTCTCGAGGCCACGCTGATGTCGCTGGTGATGTCTTCGCAAAGCCGCGCGCTGGGCTCCACGGCGGCGTTGCTGGGCGCCTTCCAGTTGATCATTTCGTCGTTCGCCACGCCGTTGTCGGGCATCATGGCGCCTTTGGGCGCGGCGCACTGGGCGTCGCTGCTGGTGATTTCGGGTGTTGTCGTGGCGCTGCTGGTGCGCGCCTGCACCCGGCACGCGCCGGTCGAGGCGAGCAGCCTGGCCGGGCATTGATACGGGAGAACCCTGCATGAGAACCCTCACGCCTTCGGCGCAGAAGGTCTGCGCGATCGCGGTCGAGCAGTTTGCCGAGCATGGCTACGATGCCGCCTCGCTCAACGACATCGCGGCGGCGGCCGGCATGCGCAAGCCGTCGCTGTATGCGCACTTCAGCAGCAAGGACGACCTGTTCGAGGCAGTGTTCGAGCGTGCGGTGGAGGCCGAGCGGCTGTATGTGGAGCAGTGCTTTGCGCAGTGCGACGACGCATTGCCGGGGGCCGGCTATGCCCACTGCCTGGGTGAGCGCTATCAGCAGTCGGCGCACCTGCGGTTTCTGCTGCGTACCGCGTTCTTTCCGCCGGCGGCGCTGCGGCCGATCATCTCGGCAGGCTTCGAGGGGTACCTGGCGCGGCTGGGCGAGGTGTTCGAGCAGGCGCTGGGCACGTGCCTGCCGCAGGTGCCGGTGGCGCGGCGGGGGGTGTATGTGGACGCGTACCTGGGGGTGGTGGACAGCCTGAATGTAGAGCTGATCTATGCCGGGCCGCAGGCGTACGCGCGGCGGTTGCGGGCGATGTGGGTGGTGTTCGGGGATGCTTTGAACGCAGCCGGATAAATCGTGGTGCCCTCATCGCGGGTCAAGCCCGCTCCCACAGGATCACAACAACCTGTGGGAGAGGGCTTGACCCGCGATGAGGCCCGTCAGGCCACCGCCAGGTAATGCTTCACGAAGCTCTCGCTCAGCACCTCCCACAGCACCGGCGTGCCCTTGGTCACGAACCAGCTGTCGCCCACCTTGTACAGCGTGCTCTGCCCGGTGCTTTCATCGGTCAGGCGCACTTCGCCCGTCATCACCGTGGCCTGCTCGTTGAACGGGTAGACCATGCGGAACCTGCCCTGGGTGGTACCGAAGTAGGCGCTGCTGAGCGCGTCGGTCGGCGCGCCGAAGGTCATCTTGCCGAAGGCACGCACCTCGCCTTCGAGAGTCTCCGAGCCCAGGTCGGCAACGGTGCCCCAGGCGTCGAGTTCGCCGAGCTGGATGTTGTGCTTGAGTGCAGTCAGGGTCATGGCAGTGTTCCTTGAACAGTGGAAAAAAAGGGGGTGTCAGCGCCGGCCATTCCAGTACCCCGACAGCTGGTGCCAGGATTTGCCGGCCGTGAGCAGCAGCGGGCGGATATGGTCCTTGCCGACAATCGTCGGGCGCGGGATCGAACTGACCAGGTCATAGCGGGCCGAGCCTTCGCTCATGCCTTCGGCCAGCACCTTGCAGATGATGTGGCTGGGCGTCACGCCGAACCCGGAGTAGCCCTGCACGTAGAACGCATTGCTGCGCCCGGGCAGGGTGCCGATCTGCGGGAACAGGTTGGGGCTGCAGGCCATCGGGCCACCCCAGGCCAGGTCGATCTTCACGTCCTTCAGGTACGGGAAGATCTTCAGCATCAAAGCCCGGTTCCAGGCCTTGAGGTCGCGGGGGATATGCTCCACCAGCGGCGTCGCGGCGCCGAACAGCAGACGGTTCTCGTTGGTCACGCGGTAGTAGTCGATCACCGGGCGAATGTCGCTGTAGGCGCCGCGAATCGGGCTGATGCGCCGGATCAGATCCTCGGGCAGCGGCTCGGTCATCATCTGGAAGGCGTAGGTGTTGATGGTGGAGCGGTGCAGTTCGGGTTCAAGCCTGTTCAGAAAGCTGTCGCAGGCCCACAGCAGCTTGCTGGCGCGTACCGAGCCGCGGCCGGTGCGCACGGTGATGCGCTCGCCGTACTGCACCTGCAGCGCCGGGCTGTTCTCGAAGATGCGCACGCCATGCCCGGCCACGGCCTTGGCCTCGCCCAGCAGCAGGTTGAGCGAGTGTACATGCCCGCCGCCCATGTGCAGCAGGGCGCTGCCGTAGGCGTTGGAGCCGATGATCTGGCTGACCTCGCTGCCGCCCAGAAAGCGGATCTCGTGCTGGGAATTCACCGACTTGAAGTCTTTCTCCCAGGCGCGCAGGGTTTTCTCCTGGCGGGCATTGAAGCCCATGTAGCCATAGCCGTGGCAGAAGTCGGCATCGATGGCGTACCGGGCGATGCGCTGCTTGATGATGTCGGCGCCCAGGTCGCTGATCTCGAAGATCTGGCGCAGGCCATCTTCGCCCACGGCTGATTTGATCTTTTCAAGGTCGTGGCCGATGCCGGCCATGATCTGCCCGCCGTTGCGCCCGGTGCCGCCAAAGCCCAGGTAGCGGGCCTCGAGCACGACGATGTTGGTGATGCCCTTTTCGGCCAGCTCCAGCGCCGTGTTGATGCCGGAAAACCCGCCGCCGATGATGACCACGTCCGCGTCTTCATCGTGTTCCAGGGTCGGGAAGCTCAGGTTGTATTTCTTGGTTGCCGTGTAGTAGGTCGGCGTTTCGATCGTGATCATGGCGCAGCCTGAAAAGTGGAGGAGCTTTCGAGGCCTATTAGGGGGCTTGGCGGGGTGGCGTGTCTTGATCCTGCGTGCCGCGTGCCTTGACCGCGGGTGCCAGCGCTGCGCAGGCGGGTAGGTGGCCGCCGGCTTCTTTGTTAAAGTGTTAACAAATAACCTGATGACCGTAGCCTTCCATGTCCAAACCTCGTGTTTCGCTGACTCTTACCTTGTTGCAAGCCCGCGAGGCGGCAATGAGCTTCTTCCGCCCCTCGCTCAACCAGCATGGCCTGACCGAGCAGCAGTGGCGGGTCATTCGTATTCTCAGCCAGCAGGGCGAGCTGGAGATCTACCGGCTGGCCGAACAGGCGTGCATCCTCAAGCCGAGCATGACCGGCGTGCTGGTGCGCATGGAGGCGGCGGGGCTGGTATGCCGGCGCAAGGCCGAGCAGGACCAGCGGCGGGTGCTGGTCAAGCTGGCGGACAAGGGCGTGGCGTGTTTCGACTCCATGAGCCAGAGCATGGAGGCCAACTACCAGCAGCTGCAGGACCAGTTCGGTGAACAGAAGCTGCAGCAGTTGCTGGGGTTGCTGGAAGAACTGAAGCAAGTACGGCGCTAACTCATTCGCCGGCAAGGCCGGCTCCTGCAGACACCGCAGCCTGTGTAGGAGCCGGCCTTGCCGGCGAAGCGGCCCGTCAGATCAATACACCCCGCCAGCCTTGTCGACAGGTGCCGCCTCACCCTTGAACTTGCCCACCAACCCCTGCAACCCGCGCATCAGCACCGTGGTATCCACCCCCACCGCCACGAACGCCGCGCCCAGTTCGATGTAGCGGCGCGCCAGCGCTTCATCGGCGCTGAGAATCCCGGCCGCCTTGCCCGCACGCTGAATCCGCACGATCGCGTCTTCGATTGCCGCCTGCACGTCAGGGTGCCCCGGATTGCCCCGGTGCCCCATCGACGCACTCAGGTCGGCCGGGCCGATGAACACCCCGTCCACCCCCTCCACGGCCGCAATCCGGTCCAGCTGCGCCAGCCCCTCGACGCTCTCGATCTGCACCAGCAGGCACATCTGCGCATCGGCCTGGTCCAGGTAGCCGGGGATGCTGTTCCAGCGCGACGCCCGCGCCAGTGCACTGCCCACCCCGCGCACGCCCAGCGGCGGGTAGCGCATGGCGCGTACCAGCTCGCCGGCCTGGGCCGCGCTTTCCACCATCGGCACCAGCAGCGTCTGCACACCGATGTCCAGCACCTGCTTGATCAGCGCGGTGTCGCCGATCACCGGGCGGATGATCGCCTCGCCAGGGTAGGGCGCCACCGCCTGCAACTGCGCGAGCATGCCGCGCAGGTCGTTGGGCGCATGCTCGCCATCGATCAGCAGCCAGTCGAAGCCGGCATTGGCTGCCAGCTCCGCGCAATACGCGCTGGCCAGCCCCAGCCACAGGCCGATCTGCGGCTCGCCGCTGGCCAGGCGTTGTTTGAAACGGTTCACAGGCAGGTGCATGGCAGTCTCCGAAGGTCAGACAAAACGGCAGGCGATGGAACCGAGCATGTCGTAGTCGACATGGAAGGTATCGCCGGGGTTGGCGGCCACCGGCCGGGTGAACGAACCGCCCAGGATCACCTGGCCGGCCTCCAGCGCCACGTCATACGGCGCCAGCTTGTTGGCCAGCCACGCCACGCCCTTGGCCGGGTGGTTGAGCACCGCCGCCGACACCCCGGATTCCTCGATCACGCCGTTGCGGTACAGCACCGCCGGCACCTTGCGCAGGTCGATGTCGCCCGGGCGCACCGCGCGCCCACCCATCACCACCCCGGCATTGGCGGCGTTGTCGGAGATGGTGTCGAACACCTTGCGCGTGGCGCCACTGTGCGGGTCCACCTGCTGGATGCGCGCATCGATGATCTCCAGCGCCGGGATCACCCATTCGGTGGCATCCAGTACATCGAACAGGGTCACATTGGGCCCCTTGAGCGGCTTGCCGAGGATGAACGCCAGCTCCACCTCCACCCGCGGCACGATGAAGCGTTCGAAGGGGATGTCGCTGCCTTCGTCGAAAAACATGTCGTCGAGCAGCGCGCCGAAGTCCGGCTCGGTGATGTTGGACGACACCTGCATGGCGCGCGAGGTCAGGCCGATCTTGTGCCCGACCAGCTTGCGCCCGTCCTTGATCTTCTGCGCCACCCAGGCGCGCTGGATGGCGTAGGCGTCCTCGATGCCGATGGCCGGGTGGTCGAGGGAAAACTGGCGCACCTGCTCGCGGCTGCGCTCGGCGCGGTCGAGCTGGGCGGCGGCTTGAAGGATCTGGCTAGGGTCGAGCATGTTCGGCGTCTCTTACTGGGGGTTGACGATGGCAGCCCGGGTGCGCAGCACCAGCAGGCCACCCAGGGCGATGAACAGGGCCAGCACGTACAGCGCAAGGCTGGCGCTGTGGGTGGTGTCGCGCATCCAGCCGATCAGGTAGGGCGCAAGGAACGAGGCGATGCTGCCGAACGAGCTGATCAGCGCGATACCGGCCGCCTGCGTGGTGTTGGACAGAAACGCCGGCGGCAGCTGCCAGAACATCGGCAGGGCGGCGCTGGCGCCCATGCCGGCGACGATCAGGCCGCCCAGCACCATCAGCGGGTTGCCCGGGGCCAGCCCGGCCACGGCGATGCCGAGTGCCGACATCAGCAGCGGCACGCACAGGTGCCAGCGCCGCTCGCGCTGGCGGTCGGACGAGCGCCCGCAGGCGATCATGAACAGGCAGCCGGCCAGGTAGGGGATGGCGCTGAGCAGGCCCACGCGGCCGTCGCTGCCGATACCGGCGCCGTGGATCAGGGTCGGCATCCAGAAGGCCAGGGTGTTGACCGCCAGCATCACCGCGAAGTACACCGCCACCAGCAGCCATACCTGACGGTTGCGCAGGATGCCGCCGAACGAGGTGATCGACTTGCGTTGCTCTTCGTTGGCCAACTGCTCGCGCAGGTGCTGCTTCTGGCCGGCATCCAGCCAGCTGACGTGCTCGAAGCTGTCGGGCAGGCGCTTGAGCACCACCAGGCCCAGCAGCATCACCGGGGCCCCTTCGATCAGGAACATCCACTGCCAGCCGCGCAGGCCGGCGGCGTCGTGAAACAGTTCCAGGATGCCGCCCGAAAGCGGCCCGCCGATCACCCCGGCCATCGGCACGGCAATCGCGAACAGCGCGGTGATCTGGCCACGGCGCCGGGCCGGGTACCAGCGGTTGAGGTACACCAGGATGCCGGGGAAGAACCCGGCCTCGGCCACGCCCAGCAGAAAGCGCAGCACGTAGAAGCCCGAGGCCGACTCGACCCACAGCATGCCGGTGGACAGCGCGCCCCACACGATCATCAGGGTGGCGATCCAGCGCCGCGGGCCGACCCGGTCCAGGGCCATGTTGCTGGGTACGCCGAACAGCGCGTAGGCGATGAAGAACAGGCCGGCACCGAAGCCGTACACCGTGTCGCTGAAGTGCAGGTCGCTGCTCATCTGCATCTTGGCGAAGCCGATGTTGATGCGGTCCAGGTGGGCAAACAGGTAGCAGACCAGCAGCAGCGGCATCAGCCGCCAGGTGACGGTGCCGTGGGTGGAGTCGTGCTGGGCAAGGCTGGCCGATGCGGCGGTATTGGCTGTGCTCATGATCTTGTTCTTTTTGGTCAGAGGGCCGATGGGGGAGCGCAGGGCCGGGTTCAGCCCGGCTGCTGCTGGTTCAGAAACGCGTGCACGTTGTTCTGCTTGAAGTTCAGTTGCGGGTGCAGCTCGATCATCTCGAACGACAGGGCCAGCAGGCGCTGGCTCTGCAGGTCGGCAAAGTGCTCGGTGATCACCGCGAACAGGGCCTTGGCCACCTGTTCGCGGGTGGCCAGGTCGCGCCCGTGGCCGACCTTGAGGGTCATGTGCACGAAGGCGTAGTCGTGCTGCCCGTCGGCCATGCGCCAGGTGTCCAGGCGCACCGCCCGGCTGCGGATGCCGCCCAGCGGGAACACGCCCGTGGCGCCCAGGCAGTGGTGAACCTTTTCGAACAGGCCGGGCAGGTCGGCCTGGGCTTGGAGGTTGTCGGTGTACTCGGCGATGAAGTGGGGCATCCTGGGCTCCTTGGCGCGGTCAGACGGGGAAGATGGCGTTGATCTGGCCGGTGCCGGAGCTGCCGAACGGCTCGGTCAGCACCTCCACCGGCCTGTCGTAGTCGGCGCCGCCAAGCAGGCCCAGCAGCATCGCGGTGTCGTGCATGCCACCTTCGCCGTAGCAGTGGCTGGCGTAGTCGGGCAGCATCGCGCAGAACTCCCTGAAGCGGCCCTGCTTCCACAGTTCCACCACGCGCAGGTCCATCTGCTTGTCGAATTCGCGGGTCCAGTTGTGGATGTTGGCCTCGGCGTTGCGGTCGTCCGAGAAGCGGTGCGAGAGCGAGCCGGAGGCCAGCACCAGCACCTTGCGGTCGCTCTTCTCGATGGCCCGGCGCACGGCGGCGCCGAACGTGAAGCTGTCTTCCAGGCGGTGCCAGGCGCACCAGGCGGCGATGGACACCACCTTGAGTCTGTCGGCGGCGGGCACGTCCATGTGCATGTAGCGCATCGGTACCAGGGTGCCGTATTCCAGCTCCAGGCTCGGGATGTTGTGGGCCAGGGTGCGCACGTCGGCGGCATTGGCCTCCTGTGCGATCAACTCGCCCAGTGCCGGCAGGCCGGGGTACTCGAAGTCCATGTTCTTGATGAAGTGCGGCAGTTCATTGCTGGTGTAGGTGCCCTTGAAGTGCTCGCCGCAGTTGATGTGGTAGCCGCTGTTGACCAGCCAGTGCACATCGAACACCACGGCGGTATCGGCGCCCAGTTCGCGGGCGCGGCGGCCGATCTCCTTGTGGCCGGCGATGGCGGCCTCGCGGCAACCGTGGTGCTTGCCGGGCAGTTCGGACAGGTACATCGAGGGGACGTGGCAGACTTTGGCTGCGAGGACGACTTCGCCCATGGTGGGGTACTCCTGGATCTGTTGTTCTTGTGGTGGGTCAGGACGGGTGCTTTCGCCGGCAAGGCCGGCTCCTACAGGGTTTGCGCCGTCTGTAGGAGCCGGCCTTGCCGGCGAAGCCCTCAGAGGCCCCAGCGCGGAATGGCGTGGCTGCCCATCGACACGCACACGTTCTTGATCTCGGCAAACACCTCGAAGCTGTACTGGCCACCTTCGCGGCCGGTACCGGAACCCTTCACCCCGCCGAACGGCTGGCGCAGGTCACGCACGTTCTGGCTGTTGATGAACACCATGCCGGCCTCGATGCCATGGGCCAGGCGATGCGCCTTGCCGATGTCCTGGGTCCAGATGTACGAGGCCAGCCCGTACTCGGTGTCGTTGGCTAGCTTCAGTGCCTCGGCCTCGTCCTTGAACGGGATCAGGCACACCACCGGGCCGAAGATCTCCTCCTGGGCGATGCGCATGCTGTTGCTGACGTCGGCAAACACCGTGGGCTGGATGAACTGCCCGCGCGCCAGGTGCGCCGGCAGGTTGGCCGGGCGCTCCAGGCCACCGGCCAGCAGGGTGGCGCCTTCCTCGATGCCGATGCGGATATAGCCGGTCACCTTGTCGTAGTGGGCCTGGGTGATCATCGAGCCGACCTGGGTCCTGGGGTCTTGCGGGTCGCCCACGATCAGGCGCCTGGCCCGCGCCGCGAACTCGGCCACGAACTGCGGGTACACGCTCTCTTGAATGAAGATGCGGCTGCCGGCGGTGCAGCGCTCGCCGTTGAGCGAGAAGATGGTGAACAGCGCAGCGTCCAGCGCGCGCTCGAGGTCGGCGTCCTCGAAGATCAGCACCGGCGACTTGCCGCCCAGTTCCATCGAGTACTTCTTCAGGCCCGCGGTCTGCATGATCTTCTTGCCGGTGGCGGTGCCGCCGGTGAACGAGATGGCGCGTACGTCCGGGTGACGCACCAGGGCATCGCCTGCGGTGGCGCCGTAGCCCTGGATCACGTTGAGCACACCGTTGGGGATGCCGGCCTCGACCGCCAGGCGGCCCAGTTCGTTGGCGGTCAGCGGCGACAGTTCGCTCATCTTCAGCACCGCCGTGTTGCCCAGGGCCAGGCAGGGCGCGGTCTTCCAGGTGGCGGTCATGAACGGCACGTTCCACGGCGACACCAGCGCACACACGCCGACCGGCTGGTACAGGGTGTAGTTGAGCATCTGGTCGTCGACCGGGTAGGTGTGGCCATCCATGCGCGTGCACACTTCGGCGAAGAAGTCGAAGTTGTGCGAGGCCCGCGGGATCAGCACGTTCTTGGTCTGGTGAATCGGCAGGCCGGTATCCAGGGTTTCCAGCTCGGCCAGCCGGGGCACGTTCTGCTCGATCAGCTCGCCCAGCCTGCGCATCAGCCGCGCACGCTCCCTGGCCGGGGTGCCGGCCCATTTGGGGAACGCCTCCCGGGCTGCTGCAACTGCCTGGGCGACTTCTTCGGCACCGCCGCTGGCGACTTCGCCGATGGCCTCGCCGGTGGCCGGGTTGTAGTTGACGAAGACGTCCTTGCTTTCGACCTCACGGCCATTGATCCAGTGCTTGATCATCGGGTTCATGCCTCTTGCGGGTTCAGGGCGAAGAACTCGGCTTCGCTGACAATGCGGTTGACCAGGCGGCCGACACCTTCCACTTCCACCACCACTTCATCACCCGGCACCACGTCGGCCAGGCCTTCGGGGGTGCCGGTGGCGATCATGTCGCCCGGTTGCAGGGTCATGAAGCTGGACAGGTATTCGATCAGGTAGGGGATGTCGAAGATCATGTCGCGGGTGCTGCCCTGCTGCTTGAGCTCACCGTTGATCCAGGTGCGCAGGGTGAGGTTGGACGCATCCGGCACATCGGCCACATCGACCATCCACGGGCCCACCGGGGTGGTGGCGTCGCGGTTCTTCACCCGCAGGTTGGGGCGGTAGTAGTTCTCCAGGTAGTCGCGGATCGCGTAGTCGTTGCACACCGTGTAGCCGGCCAGGTACTGCAGCGCGTCCTCGCGCCTGACGTTGCGCGCCGGCTTGCCGATCACCGCCACCAGCTCGCACTCGTAGTGCATGTACTTGACGTTGTCCGGGCGCCAGGTGACCTGGTTGTGGCCGGTGTAGGTACCGGGCGACTTGACGAAGGCCAGCGGCTCGGTGGGTGCGGCAAAGGCCAGTTCGGCGGCGTGGTCGGCGTAGTTCAGGCCCAGCGCGAACATGCTGCCGGTGGCCGGCGGCAACCACTGCACCTCGTGCTCGGCGAGCAGGCGGCCATCGGCCAGGCGCACGTTGTTGCCATCTTCCACGGTCACGGCGTGGTCCTGGCCCTGGTAACGGATACGGGCGTGTTTCATCAGCGTTGCTCCTGTTCGGCCACGATCGGGTTGGCCAGGCGGCCCAGGCCGCTGATCCGGACCTCGACCTGATCGCCTGGCAGCACGTCCACGCGGCCTTCGGGGGTGCCGGTAATCAGCACGTCGCCTGCGTGCAGGGTCATGAACTCGCTGATCTCGGCGATCAGCTGCGGGATGTTGCGCACCAGGTTGGCGGTGCTGTTGTGCTGGCGCAGTTCGCCATTGACGAACAGCTCGATGGCCAGCTGATGCGGGTCGGCCACCTGCGCGACCGGCACCAGCTCAGGGCCGAGTACGCAGAAACCATCGCGGCACTTGGCCTTGACCGCCGGGCGGTAGTAGCTGTCTTCGGGCAGGCTGAACTCGTTGACGATGGTGTAGCCGGCCACGTGCTCCAGGGCCTGTTCGACGCTCACGCGGCTGGCGCGCTTGCCGATCACCACGCCCAGCGCCGGGCCCGGCTGCAGGCGTTCGACACCTTGCGGGTACACCACCGGGGCGCCATGGCGGTTGCGCGTGTTGGGGGTCTTGATGAACAGCACCGGCTTGACCGGGGGCTTCTGGTACGGCGCCTGTTCGAATTCGGCGAGACGCTGGTTCAGCAACCCCTGGTAGTTCAGCGCAACGCCGAACAGGGTGCCGGTGGCAACGTCGTGCAGGGCACGGCTCATGCTCTTCTCCTGGCAAGGGCAGGGCGGCAAGCACCCTGCGGGACAAATCGTTAATGTGTTAACGTTATAATTAAGATGTTAACGAAAGGCAAGCGGCGCGTGTCAGGCGTTAAGCTGCCGGCAGAACAGGAACACAGCAGGAAACCCCGTCATGAACGAACGCACGCCGATTCCCAACATCAACATCGGGCAGGTCTACGACCAGCGGTACAGCGATGCCGAGGTGCATTACGACAAGCTCGGCAACCTGGCTGGCTTTTTCGGCCGCAACATGCCGGTGCACCGCCACGACCGCTACTTTCAGGTGCATTACGTCAAGAGCGGCACGGTGCGGGTGTACCTGGACGACCAGCAGTACGTGGAGTCGGGGCCGATGTTCTTCCTTACCCCGCCGACCATCCCGCACTCGTTCGTCACCGAGCCCGACGCCGACGGCCACGTGCTGACCGTGCGCCAGCAACTGGTATGGCAACTGCTCGAAGCCGACCCTGCGCTGGCGCCTGGGCCGCAGGTGGCGCCGGCGTGCGTGGCGCTGAGCGGGCTGGAGGGACGGTTTGCCGACGAGGCGCGGCGCCTGGTGCTGCTGTTCGACGAGCTGCACCGCGAGATCAATGCCGCGCAGGTGGGCCGTGGCCCGGCGCTGGACAGCCTGACCCGGCTGATCATGCTCAGCCTGCTGCGCCTGTGCGCGCGCTCGCTGCCGGCGCGCCAGACCCGGCATGAGGACCTGCAGGTGTTCCACCGCTTCAACGAGCTGATCGAGGCGCATTACCTGGAGCACTGGCCGCTGTCGCGCTATGCGCTGGGGGTGGGGGTGACCGAGGCGCGGCTCAATGACGTGTGCCGGCGTATCGCCGACCTGCCGTCCAAGCGCCTGATCCTGGAGCGCCTGATGCAGGAAGCCAAGCGCCTGCTGCTGTTCACCGGCAGTTCGGCCAACGAGATCTGTTACAGCCTGGGCTTCAAGGACCCGGCGTACTTCAGCCGGTTCTTCCTGCGCTATGCGCAGGTGACGCCGGGCGAGTACCGCCAACGGCAGGCGGGCGTGCGCTGACATGGCATTTTTCCGTTTTTGTTGTAAGGCGCGGCAAGCGCCGCTGCCGCCATGATGGCGGTAGCGGTGTAACGGAAAAATGCCTTTTACAGGGGTGCGCTTGTACTTTTCAGAGCGCTCAGGCGGCGTTGTTCAACCACAGGTTTTCAAAACGCCAGGTGCTGAACAACGTCTGCTCCGGCGCCGCGCCGCCGACCTTGCGTGAAAACGCATCGAGCAGGTTGGCATAGCCCCAGATCAGCAGGCCGCCCTTGTCGTACTGGATCTGCTGCGCCTGGTGAACCAGTGCGGTGCGCCTGGCCAGGTCCGGTTGGGCCATGGCCTGCAGAAACAGCTGGGTGAACTGCGGGTCGTCGAAGTGGGTCTTGTTGGCCACCGCGAACGGCGCGTCGGTGTGCATGGCGCTGGCCAGGAACGGCGCGCCGATGGTGCCGCCGGTGCTCAGCAGCCACTGGTCCTGCTGCGGGCCGTTGAAGGTGGCGCTGTCGACCTGGCGCACATCGAGGGTCACGCCGATGCGCCTGGCCTGCTCGGCCAGCACCAGCGCCGAGGCCAGCGCCGGCCCGGCGGTGGTCACCAGTTCCACCCGCAGGTGTTCCTGGCCAGCCTCGCGCAGCAGTTGCGCGGCGCGCTGCGGGTCATGGGCACGCGGGGGCAGGGCGTGGTTGAAGGTGGGGTCGAACGGGGCGTACAGGTCGTTGGCCACGCGGCCCTGGCCGTTGAGGGCGCGGCGCACCAGCTCGTCGCGGTCGGCCAGCAGGCGCAGTGCCTCGCGCACCCGCGGGTCGTTGAATGGCGGCTTGCTGGTGTTCATTTCGAACGACAGCCAGTTGCCGCTGATCGACGTCACCAGGTTCAGCCGCGGGTCGCGCTCGAGCACCTGCAACTGCTCGCTGGGCATGCCGTTGGCCATGTCGATCTGCCCGGCACGCAGCGCGGCCAGGCGCGAGACCTGGTCCTTGAAGTCGATGATCTCCAGTTCATCGGCATACGGCCTGCCGGCCTTGTAGTAGTTCTCGAAGCGGCTGAACACCGAGCGCTGGCCGGGGGTGAAACTCTTGAACCGGTAGGGCCCTGCGCCGACCGGGTTGGTGACCGGGTGATAGTCCACCGGCACGATGCCGCCGAAATTCACCCAGGTTTCCGGCAGTGGCAGGAAGCTGCGGCCGTCCTTGAAACTCAGGCGCACCGTGCGGTTGTCGAGCTTGACCAGGTTGTCGCGGTCCACCCAGTGCAGCAAGGCGGCGTAGGGCGAAGCCAGCTGCGGGTCGGTGAGGCGGCGGATCGAGAAGATCAGGTCGTCGGCATCGATGGTCTTGGCGTTGTGGAATTCCAGGCCCTGGCGCAGGCGCAGGGTCCAGCTGCGCGCGTCGCTGCTGGCCTCGGCGAACTCGGCCAGGGCCAGGCGCGGCTGCATCTGCTCGTCCCATTCCCACAGTTTGCTGTACAGCGCAAAGCCGCGCACGATGCCGCTGCCGATGGGCTTGTGGGCGTCGAGGTTGCCGGTCTGGCCGCCGTCCAGGATGCCCAGGCGCAGGCGCCCGCCGTGCCGCGGCTGGGCAACCCCGGCGGCGGGGGCGGGGGCGTCATCCGGGCCGCAGCCGCTGAGCAGGCTGGCGCCCAGCAGCAGGCCGCCGCCCATGGCCAGGCCCTGGCCGATGAACTGGCGCCGGCTGTAGTGGTTGGGGTTCATGGCTCAGGCTCCTGCCGCGCGCAACTGCGCGGTGGCCTGCACGGGCCGGCTCAGCGCCTGCCGTTCACCGCGAAAGTGCGGCAGGACGTGCTCGCCCAGGCGGTAGGCTTCTTCCAGGTGCGGGTAGCCGGCCAGGAAGAACAGGTCGATGCCCAGCGCGTTGTACTCGCGAATGCGCGCCACCACGTTGGCGTAGCTGCCCACCAGCGCCAGGCCCGGCGGGATGCCGATGTGGCTGAAGCCCGACCACACGTTGGGGTAGATGAAGAAATCGTCGAAGGCACGCTCGTCGTGCTCGGGCCGGTAGTCCTCCTCGTAGCTGAGCTTGCGCGCGGTACGCAGCCCTTCGTGGGCCGCCTTGGCCTTGGCGGCCCCCCTGGCCACGCCCTCGTCGAAAAAGCGCTTGGCTTCGGCCAGCGCCAGTGCCTCGGTCTCGCGGGCGATCACGTCGATCGACAGGCCGAAGCGGATGTCGCTGCGGCCGAACGTGAGTGCACGCTGGCGGATGTCGGCGATCAGCGCGGCGATCTCGTCGGGGTGCTCGGCGCGCATCAGGTAGAAGTCGGCATGCTTTGCAGCGAACTCGCGGGCGGCAATCGACGAGCCGGCCGTGCAGATCAGCGGCAGCTCGGCCTTTTTCTGCGGCCCGCGCAGGCCGCCGCCTTCGGCCTTGTAGAAGCGCCCGTCGTAGTGGAAGTGCTCCGAGTGCCAGTAGCCCTTGACCACATCCATGAACTCGGTGGCGCGGGCGTAGCGCTCGTCGTGCTCGGCCAGGTCGCCGACCTGGCGCTGGAGGGCGTCCGAGCCGCCGTTGATGATGTTCCACACCAGCCGGTTGCCGCTGGCGCGCTGGTAGGTGGCGGCCTGCTGCACCGCCACCCACGGGGTGTAGTGGTAGGGCTGGAACGCGGTGACGAACTTCAGCGTGCGGGTTTCGCGGGCCAGCAGCGAGCACACCGTCCAGGGCTCTTCGCCGGACGGCGCATTGACCATCAGCGCACCGCCGAAGCCGTTGATTTCGGCGGCCCGGGCAATCTGCCCCAGGTAGTCGATGTAGGTGAAGTGGTCACCGACCGCAAACCCCGACACCGCGCCGGTGCTGGCGCCGCCGGCATGCCAGTCGCCGCGGTTGCGCGGGTCGCCGGGCAGGAACTGGGTTTCACCGTGCAGCGGCAGGCGGGTAAAGAATTCGATGCTCATGGGCAGGCTCCTGGCTTATTGCACGCTGGGGTTGCAGATCGGGGTGACGGGCTGGTCGCTGAACACCTTGCGCGCGAAGGGCAGCGAGTCCTTGAGCGAGGCATTGACCGTCTCGCTGTGGCCCAGGCCCTTGTACAGGTGGCCCTCGACCACCGAGCCGGCAGCGCACGCGTCCTTCATCAGGCTGACCTGGGTGACGGCGGCGGGGGTCTTGTCCTCGGCACCGGTGCCGATGAAGATCGGCTGCGCAAGCTTGAGCGTCGGGTAGGAGACCTGCGCCAGCCACGGCTTGAGTTGTGCGCCGTCGTTGGCCTTGCGCGTGTTGGCCGGGGTCAGCCCGGTGCCGATCACATCGGCGGTGAGCGACGCCAGGCAGGTGGTGCGAGCCTGTTCGAACAGTGGCAGGGCCTTGTCGGTGTAGAAGTCGCGCGGGTCGATGCTCGGGTCGTATTGCTGCGCGGCCAGCAGGGTGTAGAAACCGTAGGCCAGTGACGCGTCGACCTTGTTCGGGTCCTGCTCACCCACGTTGCTGGCGCCCACGGTGTAGATCACCCCGGTACCGACGCTGCCCTTCAGGCCCAGGTCCGGAGCGTAGGTGGGGGCATAGGCGGCAGAGGCGAAGGCCCCGGCGCCGCCCTGGGACTGGCCGACCACCAGCACCTTGTTGGCCAGGCCCGGCACCCCGCTGACCACGGCGCGGGCCGCATCGAGGATGCCGTAGGCGGCCATGCGGTTGTTCAGCAGCGGGTGGCCGCCGGGCACGCCCAGGCCCTGGTAGTCGGTGGCGACGATGGCATAGCCCTCGTTCAGCCAGCGCGCCAGGTACTGCACGTCGCGGTACGAGCGGCCCGACCAGGACGGCGCGCAGATGTCGGCCACGCCGACGGTGCCATGCCCCCAGGTGACCACCGGCCAGCCGCCGGCCGGGGCCTTGCCCTGGGGAATGAACAGCGCGCCGGAGACCGCGATCGGGGTCTTGCCGTCGATGCCGTCGGTGGAGCTGTAGAGAATGCGCAACTGGCTGGCCGCGCCGGGCAGGCTGAGGGTCTGCTCCAGCGGCTCGCTGCGCAGCAACCTGCCGGGGGTGGCCGGGATCGCCTGTTCCCAGTGGTAGAACGCCGAAACACGCCCGTCGCCCTGCAGCGGGTCGGGCGTGGGGGCGTAGGTGTCGGCGGCCATGGCGGCGCAGGAGAGGGCGAGCAGGCTCAGGCCGAAGGCCACGGAGTGCGGGAATTTCATCAGGGGCTTCCTTGGGCGAAACAACGATGCCGGGTGCAGAGCGAAAGCCGTGCCAGATGCTGAAATATTCACGCAACCTGCTGAATCAGAAGGGTTTTCCTGGTTTCATACAGACGCTGCCCAGCACCGCGCTGCTGATTTGCAAGCAACCCCCTGGGCCGGATTGCTGCTGTGGCAGCAGCGCCTCAGCAGGTGGTTTCTGATAGGTGAAATTGGAATATACAAAGATGAATTAATAATTATTTGTTCTAATTTGTTTCGTGCACTATGGGCCGGCGCTATCAATGCCAGGAATGCACCATGTCGCTGATTACCCATCCCCATGCCCGGGAACTGACCAAATCCGTTCGTGCCACCGTGCTGGTGTTCAAGGACCCTCGCTCCCAGGAACTGCTGGCCCGTATCGAGCGCCTGGCGCCGAGCGAGGCCAACACCCTGATCATCGGCGAGACCGGCACCGGCAAGGAACTGGTGGCGCGGCATATTCACCAGTTGAGCCGGCGCGGTCGCGAACCGTTCGTGGCGGTGAACTGCGGCGCCTTTGCCGAAACCCTGGTGGAGAGCGAGTTGTTCGGCCATGAAAAGGGCGCATTCACCGGGGCCACCAACAGCAAGGCGGGCTGGTTCGAGGCAGCCAATGGCGGCACGCTGTTTCTCGACGAGATCGGCGACCTGCCGCTGAACATGCAGGTCAAGCTGCTGCGCGTGCTGCAGGAGCGCGAAGTGGTGCGGCTGGGGTCGCGCACGCCGATCCCGATCAACGTGCGCCTGGTGGCGGCCACCAACGTCAACCTGGCCGATGCGGTGGTGGCGGGGCACTTTCGCGAAGACCTGTTCTACCGCCTGCACGTGGCGACCATCCGCCTGCCGCCGCTGCGCGAACGCCCCGGCGACATCCTGCCGCTGGCCGAATTCTTTCTCGAGGAGCATTGCCAGCGCCTGGGCTACAGCCGCGCCAGCCTGAGCCTGGAGAGCGAGCGCAAGCTGCTGGGGCACAGCTGGCCAGGCAACATCCGCGAGCTGGAGAATGCCATTCACCATGCCTTGCTGGTGTGCCGCCAGCAGGTGGTGCAGCCGGCCGACCTGCACCTGGTGGACATGCGTTCGGTGGGTATCCGCCAGGAGGAGAGCGCCCAGCCGCTGCGCCTGCAGACGCCCGAGGCGCCGAGCCTGGAGGCGGCGCTGACGGCGCTGTTCGAGCAGAACGTCGAGGATTTGTACGAGCATATCGAAGAGACGGTGTTTCGCACCGCGTACCGCTACTGCCACGGCAACCAGCTGCAGACCGGGCGCCTGCTCAACATCAGCCGCAACATCGTGCGGGCGCGGCTGGAGAAGATCGGCGAGCTCAAGCGTAGCGAGGGCGCATTGCCGTTGTAGGAGCCGGCCTTGCCGGCGAAGCGGCCTCCCCGAAGCTCCAGGGTACCCTGAGCCCGCGGGTGCTGCGCACCCGTTCGCTGGCAAGGCAGCGCGCGGGTCAACTGATCCGCATTAATCCCCCCAACCTGAATCTGTAACCCAGTACACCTCGAAGCCATAGTAGCGGCCTCCCTGATGAGGTCCGACCATGTATCACTACGACGAATACGATCGTGCACTGGTGTTCGAGCGCGTAGCCCAGTTCCGCGACCAGGTGCAGCGCTTCACTGCCGGTGAACTGAGCGAAGAAGAATTCCTGCCACTGCGCCTGCAAAATGGCCTGTACCTGCAAAAGCATGCCTACATGCTGCGCGTGGCCATCCCCTACGGCACCCTCGGCGCCCGCCAGATGCGCACCCTGGCCAGCATCGCGCGCGACTACGACCGCGGCTACGGCCACTTCACCACGCGCCAGAACATCCAGTTCAACTGGGTCGAACTGGCCCAGGTGCCGGATATCCTGCAGCGCCTGGCCGAGGTCGACATGCATGCGATCCAGACCTCCGGCAACTGCGTGCGCAACATCACCACCGAGGCCTTTGCCGGCGTCGCCGCCGACGAGATCATCGACCCGCGCCCGCTGGCCGAGATCCTGCGCCAGTGGTCGACCATCAACCCCGAGTTCCTGTTCCTGCCGCGCAAGTTCAAGATCGCCATCTGTTCGGCCCGCCAGGACCGCGCAGCGATCATGATGCACGACATCGGCCTGTACCTTTACCGCGACGGGCGCCAGCAGATGCGCCTGCGGGTGATGGTCGGCGGCGGCCTGGGGCGCACGCCGATCTTGGGCCTGCAGATCCGCGAGGGCCTGCCGTGGGAGCACCTGCTGTCCTACGTCGAGGCCATCCTGCGGGTGTACAACCGCCATGGCCGGCGCGACAACAAGTACAAGGCGCGCATCAAGATCCTGGTCAAGGCACTGGGCATCGAGGCCTTTGCCCGTGAAGTCGAACAGGAATGGCAACACATCAAGGACGGCCCGGCGCAGCTCACCGAAGCCGAGTTCCAGCGGGTAGCCGAAGGCTTCGCGCCGCCATGCTACGCCGCGCAGCCCGACGGCGACCTGGACTACGGCACCCACCTGGCCATGGACCGCTCCTTCGCCCGCTGGGTCTCGCGCAACGTGCAGCCGCACAAGGTGGCCGGCTATGCCAGCGTGGTGCTGTCGACCAAGCCCGGCCCGGCGGCGCCCCCCGGCGACCTCACCGCCGAGCAGATGGACAACGTGGCCGACTGGTCGGAGCACTTCGGTTTCGGTGAAATCCGCATCGCCCACGAGCAGAACCTGATCCTGCCCGATGTCCGCAAGGCCGACCTGTACCCGCTGTGGCGTCTGGCCTGCGAGCAGGGCCTGGGCACCGCCAACATCGGCCTGCTGACCGATATCATCGCCTGCCCGGGCGGCGACTTCTGCGCGCTGGCCAACGCCAAGTCGATCCCCATCGCCCAGGCCATCCAGAGCCGCTTCGACGACCTCGACTACCTGCACGACCTGGGCGAGCTGAGCCTGAACATCTCGGGCTGCATCAACGCCTGTGGCCACCACCACATCGGCAACATCGGCATCCTGGGCGTCGACAAGAACGGCAGCGAGTGGTACCAGGTGACCCTGGGCGGGGCGCAGGGCAAGGCCAGCGCACTGGGCAAGGTGATCGGCCCGTCGTTCAGCGCCGCCGAGATCCCCCGCGTGATCGAGCAGATCGTGGCCACCTACTGCGCCTACCGCGAACTCGACGAGCCCTTCGTCGACACCGTGGCGCGGGTGGGGCTGGAGCCGTTCAAGGAGCGCGTCTATGCCAGGCAGCCGGAGGTGTCCACATGCGCAATGTGATCGCGATACGCCAAGGGCAGGCGCAGCTTGTGGAGGACGACAGCTGGCAGTTGCTGCGCGAGCAGGAGGCGCCGCTGCCGACGGGCGCGCTGATTTTGCCGCTGCACCGCTGGCTGGCGCAGCCCAGTGGTTATCACGGGCTGTGGCTGGGGCCGGATGACGATGTCGAGTCGCTGCAGCTGTGGCTGGGCGTGCTGCCGCTGATCGCCATCGACTTCCCCTCGTTTCGCGATGGCCGTGGCTACAGCCAGGCCTACCTGCTGCGCACGCGGCTGGGCTGGCAGGGCGAATTGCGTGCTGTCGGCGATGTGCTGCGCGACCAGCTGAGCCACATGCGCCAGTGCGGTTTCGACAGTTTTGCCGTGCGCGAGGACAAGTCGGCAGCCGACGCGCTCAAGGGCCTGCAGGGCATGAGCGTGCTCTACGGGCGTTCGGTGATCGAGCCCAGGCCGCTGTTTCGGCGACGTTGAGTGCGTAGGGTGCTGTCGCGCCGGTGATGGAACGGGCTACCATGCAGGTTCGCCCGTTGGACAGGATGTTGCAGCATGCTTTTCAGTACCCGTACTGCCCGGCCGGCCGATGCTGAAGCCCTCAGCGACATCGCCAGCCAGACCTTCGCCCTGGCAAGCCCCGCCGATTCGTCGGCCAAGGCGCTTGCCGCCTATATCCGAGGCCATCTTCAGCCCGAACACTTCTGCCTGCACCTGATCAGCCGCGCCAAGCAATTGCGCGTGCTGGAGCATGACGGCGTGGTGGTGGGCTACACCCTGATCGACAAGGCGGCGCAGGCGCTGGGTATCGAGGCGGCCGACGGCCTGCCGGAACTGAGCCGCTGCTACGTGCTGCCCGAGCACCATGGCCAGGGCGCGGCCCAGCGCCTGCTCGAGGACACCCTGGCCCAGGTGGGTGGGGCGATCCGCCTGACGGTCAACGAACACAACAGCCGGGCGATCCGCTTTTACCAACGCAATGGCTTCCGCCAGGTGGGCGAGGCCATTTTTGTCTGCGGGCCGGAACGTCACCGTGACTGGGTGATGGTGCGCGCCTGCGCCACTGCCGAACCAGAGGCTGCCGATGACTGATCTTTCTGCCTACCCCATCACCCGCAAATGGCCTGCCCGCCACCCCGAGCGCCTGCAACTGTATTCGCTGCCCACGCCCAACGGGGTGAAGGTGTCGATCATGCTCGAAGAGACGGGCCTGGCCTACGAGGCGCACAAGGTGGACTTTGCCACCGAGGATCAACTGAGCGCCGAGTTCATCTCGCTCAGTGCCAACAACAAGATCCCCGCGATCCTCGACCCGCACGGGCCGGGGGGCAAGCCGCTGGGGCTGTTCGAGTCGGGGGCGATCCTGCTGTACCTGGCCGAGAAGACCGGCCAGCTGCTGCCTGAAGACCCGGCTGCGCGCTACGAGACGATCCAGTGGCTGATGTTCCAGATGGGCGGCATCGGCCCGATGTTCGGCCAGGTGGGCTTCTTCAACAAGTTCGCCGGCAAGGCCTATGAAGACAAGCGCCCGCTGCAGCGCTACGTGGACGAGGCGCGGCGCCTGCTGGGCGTGCTGGACCGGCGCCTGCACGGGCGCGACTGGATCATGGGCGAGTACGGCATCGCGGATATCGCCACGCTGCCGTGGGTGCGCAACCTGATCGGTTTCTACGAAGCGGGGGATCTGGTGCGGATCGAAGAGTTCGTCGAGGTTCGCCGCGTGCTGGAGGCGTTTCTGGCGCGGCCGGTGGTGCAGCGCGGCTTGCTGATTCCGGGTTGACCGGGTTGTGCTGCGGTCAGCGCGGGCCTGGCCCGCGCTGACCGCAGCGCCGTCTCAGTGGCTCTGGCGCCACGTCACCTCGGTGATTCCGTACCGCTCGGCCAGTGGCTTGCTGACCTTCTTTACCTTCTCGCGCCCATAGCGCGGAATATGCCCCACCCCGGCGTCACAGCTGGCCCAGTGCCAGGCTTCGGCGTTGTCCATCGCCTCGGCACGAATCACGAAGGACTTCTGTTTGCCGTGCAATTGATAGTCGATGACGAAGAGTTTTGCGTTGTTCATGGTTCCCTGAAAATCCTTTCAACGTGGTGACCGATGCGTGTTCACTCATACCGCCTAACTAAGTACCTTCCAGCCACCAAATAATTCAGTCTGATTGTTCGACATCAGTGTTCGGCGCTGACGGTGAGGTGGCGGGCATCGGTGTCGAACACTACCTGTTCCAGCCGGTGGGCCATGCCGCAGGCCAGCGAATCGTAGGCAGGGATCACCCGTTCCTCGGCCGACAGGCAGTGGATGATGTCCAGTTTGCGCTCGGCATGGGCGGTCTCCAGTTCGAAGATCCGCGCATAGCGCTCCAGGTCGTTGTTCAGGCTCGACAGGTATTCACGCAGGCGCGAGTGGTCCACCGCGCTCTGGCTGAAATGCCAGGTCATGGGGTGGATCAGAAACCGCGAGTGGGGCACGGCCAGGCGTTCGCTGGCGGCCAGGTACATCACGATGCCCATGGATTCGATGTTGCCCGCATTCACCGCGCTGACCGGCACCGGCAGCGACTTGAGAAAGCTGTAGATCGAGAACCCCAGGTGGGTACTGCCGCCGATGGTCGACAGGTTGAGCAGCAGGGCGCTGGCCCCTTCGTCGATCGCCTGCAGGCAACGGTCGCGAAAGCGCTCGGTGGTGCCCTGATCGATCGGGCAATGAAAGTGGATGACGTACTGCTTCATCAAGAGTCCTCAAGACCGACGCACCCTCGGTGCGCCGGTCGCTCGAGCGTCAGCTACGACCACCACCACTTGGTTTGCGGGTGTCAGACTTGGTGGCGTCAGGCTTCTTGTTGCCCTGGCTGCCAGCGCCGCCTCCGGAGGCCTGCCCACCTTTTTTGCCGGCTTCCGACGCCTTGTTCTTGTCGTTGGCAAAGTTTCCCGAATTTTCTTTCTTGTCCATGATGCTGATCCTCATGTCATTGGGATGCGAAGCCTTGTGGACCTCACATAGGTGTGGAGATAGGCCACGGGGCAAAGTTTTAAAATCTTTGCGTGCATGAGACGAACGGTAAGCCCGCACGACTTTTTCACCCGCTTGGCGGGGCTGTGGAACTTTGCAGCGCAGCGCCCATTCCCTTGCATATCGACTGCAAGGGGCAGCCAAGAGGACAACGGCCATGACCGTGATGAACGCAACCCGCCCGACTGCCGACCTGGCGCAGGTTCAGGCCGGCGACCTGCTCAACCGCTACCAGGCGCTGCTGCGCGGTGACCTGGTGGGCAGTGCCGCCTGGCTGGCCGAGCAACTGCTGCGCACCCAGGGTCTGCAGGACGACCTGCCGGCAACCCCGGGCGAACTGGACGCGTGGACCGACCGGCGCACCGCCGCAGTTGCCGGCGAATACGCCGAGTACCTGGCCGGGCGCAAGGCCGGCGCGCCCCGGCGCTATTTCAGCACTCGCGCCCACGCGCTGTACTTTCTGCACCATGTGGCCCCCACCAAGGCGGTGGACGGCGCCTGGCTGCACGGGCTGCTGCGACACTGGGCCGACCCGCGCTATCACGGGCTGATCCGTATCTACCTCGAAGAGCTGGGCGATGGCGACCCGGCCTGCAACCATGTGCTGATCTATCGCCGCCTGCTGGCCGAGGCCGGTTGCCACGAGCCGGTGCCGCTGCCCGACGAGCGTTACCTGCAAGGCTGCCTGCAACTGGCGCTGGGGGCCAACAGCGACATGTTCCTGCCCGAGGTGATCGGCTACAACCTGGGCTATGAGCAGCTGCCGTTGCACCTGCTGATCAGCGCCTACGAGCTCGACGAACTGGGCCTGGATGCCCAGTACTTTCGCCTGCACGTCACCATCGACAACGCCAGCAGCGGCCATGCACGCAAGGCCGTGCAGGCCCTGCAGCAGTTGCGCCCGGAGCAGGACGACGGGCGTTTCTACCAGCGCGTGGCCGCCGGCTACCGGCTCAACGACCTGGGCCAGGGCTCGGCGGCGATCATCGCAGGCTTTGACCTGGAGGCCGAGGTGGTGGCGCTGCTCGAACGCAAACGCGCCTTCGGCCAGCACATGCATTCGGATTACTGCCGCTTCCAGGGGCGCACCGTCAATCAATGGCTGGCCGAGCCGGGCAGCATGCCGGGTTTTCTTGGCGTGCTGGAACAGAAGGGCTGGATCAAGCGCGGGCAGGACCCACAGCTCAGCCGCTTCTGGCAGGTGATCGAGGGGCCGGGCGCGGCGATGTTCGGGGTGTTCAGCGTGTATGAAAAGCAGCTGCTGCATGACTGGATCGCCGGCGACTGGCAGCTGGCCGGCAACCCCGAGCGTACCCAGGGCAGCGCCCTGCAACCCTCGATGCCTTCGGACGACACCGCGCTCGACATCGAGTTGCAGGCGTTGCCCGCACAGTGCCGTATCGAACGCCTGATCGACGCCATGGCCGGCAACCGCCATGCACTGCCGCGCGGCCTGCAGGCCACGCGGATGTACCGCCAGCTCACCGGCCTTAACTGAAGGAGTGCACCATGCTGCTGAACACCTGCCAGCCTGAAGCGGACAAGGCCCTGCTGCAACTGGGCCGGCGCCTGCAGGCCGACGGCTACCGCTTCACCTGCGTCACCCCGCTGACCCAGCAGCGCAACAACGAGCGCCAGAGCGCGGCGCGGGCACGCACCCTGCGCGACATTTTTGGCTGGAACCGTCCGTTCACCGCTTCGCTGCTGTCGGCCGACGAACTGGCGCAGATGCGCGTGGCACAGATTCTCGACGAAGACGGCGACTGCTGGCGCAGCCGGGTGCGCTGGTCGAGCCTGGAGGACCTGCTGTTCGTGCATTCGGGCTTTCCCACCACGCAGGCCGATGCGGTGTTCTTCGGGCCCGACAGCTACCGTTTCGCACACTTTATCGCCAGCCACCTGCAGGGCCGCTTCAGCGAAATCAACCACGCGGTGGATATCGGCTGCGGGGCCGGGGTAGGGGCAATACTGATCGGCCGTGCACGCCGGCATGCCCAGGTCACCGCGCTGGACATCAACCCCGACGCCCTGCGCCTGAGCGCGATCAACGTGGCCTTGGCCGGGCTGGCCAATGTGTCGGTGGCGCACAGCGATGTACTGCAGGGCATTACCGGCAACTTCGACCTGATCGTCGCCAACCCGCCGTACATGCTCGATGCCGGCCGCCGGGCCTATCGGCACGGTGGCGGCAGCCTGGGCGCCGACCTGTCGCTGCGCATCGTCAACGAGGCAATCGGGCGCCTGAGCCAGGGCGGCACGCTGCTGCTGTACACCGGGGTGGCGATGGTCGACGGGCACGACCCGTTCCTGGCCGCCATCCGTGCCCAGCTCACCGCCCCGCAATGGTCGTGGCACTACCAGGAGCTGGACCCTGACGTGTTTGGCGAGCAACTGCTCGAACCTGGCTACGAGCAGGTCGAGCGCATTGCAGCGGTGGGGCTGACGGTGACGCGCAACGGCTGAACATGCCGGTGCGGTTTCATTGCCCCGGTCAATCAGATGCCGGGGGCTGTATTGGAGTTTTCGATTTGAATGTCGGGCCCGGGGGGCCCTTACTAGTGGTTACACCTGAGACATCGAGGGTTGCATCATGCCAATGAACGGAGTGTGTGATCTGGAACTGCGTCGCCTGATAGAAGGCGCCTTTCTGCCATGGCGCTGTGAAGTGGCGTGCAGCGACGGATTGGCGCTGACCATCCACCTGCCGGCCGATGCCGAGTATGCCGAGCTTACGGTCACGGGTATCCAGCTGAGCGCCTTGCCCGACATGCGGGCCATCGCGGACCTGGTGGGTCAGATCCGCGAAGAGCGCCGCACCATGGGCCTGCGGCCGCGCAGGCTGTACCGCGCCTGACCCCCATGCGCCCGGCTAGCCCAGGCCGGCCGGGCGCAGGTATTCCGGTTGCAGGGTGTTGAACCAGAACAGGATCATCGACACCAGGATGGTCACCTGCACCAGCAACCCCACCCCCCACACGCTGGCCGAGTACAGCAGGCCGTCTTCCTTGCGGATGCGCATGAAGGTCGGCAGACCGGTGAACAGCAGAAAGGTCGCGTACACCGTGGCCGCGCCCAGTATCGTGACCGCCAGCCAACGGCTCGGGTACAGCCCGGCCAGCCCGGCTACGAAATACGGTGTGGCAGTGTAGGCAGCAAAGCCGATGCACTGGTTGAGGGTGGGGCGTGCATCGAAGGTACGCGACATCCAGCGGATGAATGCCCCCATCAGCACCGTGCCCGCCATGATCGCCAGAAACAGCAGGATGCACAGCTGCAACGCGCTGCTGGCACTCAGGCGCACGTTCTCGTTTTCGGCCAGGCTCCAGCCCACCGAGGTGATCCCGATGAACAGGCATACGGTGGGGATCAGTGCCAGCAACAGCAGGTGTGACAGGTAGTGACGCGGGTGGGCTTCCTCGTCGTGGCGAATATCGGCCCACGCCGAGTTGGGTTGGGTGAACAGCTTGACCAGGTGGCTTGTCATGGCGGTCTCCGGTACCGGGGCGAAAGGGCCCCTCGTGTTCTGTGGAGGTCACAAAGCGGCCAGGGTTTCATCGGCTTTGCCGCAAGCGGACCAACTGCCTTGAACCATTGCGCGCGCGGGCCGGTCACTTCTTGCAGGGGCGCCAAACGGCGCCACCGATGACGACCATCACCTTCAGGAGTCAAGACCATGGACCAACAGACCTGTGCCTGCCCGGACTGCAACTGCAAGGTCGGCGACAACCCCGTGCAACGCGAAGGCAAGTCTTATTGCTGTCAGGCCTGCGCCGATCATCACCCGGCCGGCAAACCCTGTTCTGCCAGTGGCTGCGGCTGCGCCAGGCAGGCCCCCACGCACTGAGGCACTGAACCGTACCGGAGGATCCCGATGTCGACGCCAAAACCCAGCAACCAGTACAGCATGCGCAACCCGCTGACCCAGTACCCGCAACCGCCGTTTCCGGCCCAGGGCCAATCGGCGCCGGGGCTGGACAGCGGCATGCAACCCAAGCCGGACCACGGTGAGCACAGCTACCAGGGCTTTGGCCGGCTCCAGGGGCGCAAGGCGCTGATCACGGGCGCCGACTCCGGGATCGGCCGTGCGGTGGCCATCGCCTTTGCCCGCGAGGGTGCGGACATCGTGCTCAACTACCTGCCCATCGAGCACAGCGATGCCAAGGAGGTCATCCAGTTGATCGAGGCCGAGGGCCGGCGTGCCATCGCCTTGCCGGGCGACCTCAAGGACGAGGCCTTTTGCCGCGAACTGGTCAGCCAGGCCCACGACCAGTTGGGCGGGCTGGACATCCTGGTCAACGTGGCAGGCAAGCAGGTGGCGCGCAAGCAGGTGGGCCAGGTCAGCAGCGAACAGTTCGACGCCACCATGAAGACCAACGTGTACGCGCTGTTCTGGCTGTGCCAGGCGGCCGTGCCGCTGATGCCGGCCGGGGCCACCATCATCAACACCGCATCGATCCAGTCGTACCAGCCGTCGGCGACCCTGCTCGACTACGCCACCACCAAGGCGGCGATCGTGGCCTTTACCAAGGCCCTGGCCAAGCAGGTGATCGAGCGCGGCATCCGCGTCAACGCGGTGGCACCGGGGCCGATCTGGACGGTGCTGCAGCCCAGCGGCGGGCAGCCGCCGGAGAAGATCCCCGACTTCGGCGGGCACACGCCGATGAAGCGCCCCGGCCAGCCGGCCGAGTGTGCGCCGTTGTACGTGCTGCTGGCGTCGCAGGAATCCAGTTACATCACCGGTGAAGTGTTTGGCGTGACCGGTGGCAACCCATTGCCTTAGGCGAGGAGACGAGCATGGCCAGCAGGGCGATCTGGAAGGGCGCGATCAGTTTCGGGCTGGTGCATATCCCGGTGTCGCTGACCACGGCGGTCAGCAGCGACCGGGTCGATTTCGACTGGCTCGACAAGCGCAGCATGGACCCGGTGGGCTACAAGCGGGTGAACAAGGTCACCGGCAAGGAGATCGACAAGGAGCATATCGTCAAGGGCGTAGCGTTCGAGAAGGGCCGCTATGTGGTGATCAGCGAGGACGAGATCCGCAAGGCGCGGCCCGAGGCCACCCAGACCATCGATATCTTCTCGTTCGTGGGCAGTGACGAGATTCCGCTGCAGCACTTCGACACGCCGTACTACCTGGCGCCGGACAAGCGCGGTGGCAAGGTCTATGCGCTGCTGCGCCAGACCCTGGAGAGCACCGGCAAGGTGGCGCTGGCCAAGGTGGTGCTGCATACCCAGCAGCACCTGGCGCTGCTGCGCCCGCTGGAGGACGCCCTGGTGATGATCACCCTGCGCTGGCCCGATGAGGTCCGCGGGCTCGAAGGGCTGGAGCTGGACAAGAGCGTGAGCGCGGCCACGGTGGACAAGAAGGAGCTGCAGATGGCCAAGCGTCTGGTGGAGGACATGGCCGGGCACTGGACGCCGCAGGAGTACCACAACGACTTCAAGGACACCATCATGGCGCTGGTGGAGGAGAAGGCCAGCCAGGGCAAGATCGCCACCGTGGAGGCACCCGAAGACCAGGCAGCGGGCAAGGGTGCGGACATCATCGACCTCACCGAGCTGCTCAAGCGCAGCCTGGGTGGGGGCAAGAAGGCGCCGGCCAAGAAGGCCGCACCTTCGCGGTAGGAGCCGGCGTTGCCGGCGAAGGCCACACTGCGGGCTGTCGGGCTTTTTCGGTGTTCGCTTCGCCAGCAAGGCTGGCTCCTACACAGGCTGCGGCGTTACCGCGGTCTCCTGCAAATGCAGCCACTTGCCCTGCCCATCGAACACCACCGTCGACCAGCGCAGCGTGGTCTGGCCGCTGTCATCCTGCTGATGCTCGCGATAGGTCACCACCCCCGGCGCCACGTCGTGCATCTCATCGATCTCGATGCGCAGGCCAGGCCGCGAGCCATAGGCCTGAGCAAAAAAACCCTCCAGCTGCGCCTTGTCGAGCACCGTGCCCTTGAGCGTGAACATCGAGAACCCCTCGGCAAAGCGCTCCAGCAACGGCGGCCGAGCCTCGCCGGCCAGCCACTGGCGGATCTGCACATGCGCCTCCAGCACCTCTTCAAACCCCGCATTACGCTCTGGCATTGCACTCACTCCACAGGTTGAACAAACACGGCCCGGGCGCCCGGCAGGCGCAGCACCCAGGGCAAGGGCAGCAAGGTCAGCGCGGCGCCCAGCGCCAGCACTTGCGCGTAGGCTGTAGGCCCCGGCAATCGCCAGTCGAGCACTGCGCCGAGCAACGCCACCCCGAAAAAGAAACTCAACTGCCGGTTCAGGCTCCACAACGCACTGGCCGCGCCCATGGCCGCCTCGGGGATCGCCACGAACGCCGCCGTCTGCGCGGTGCTGCTGCACAGGCTGCTGCCCAGGCCCAGCAACGCATACAGCAGCACCAGCCAACCGGAGTGGGCGACCAGCCAGGGGCTGGCCAACGCCAGCACCGCCAGGCTTTGAATGCCCATGCCGGCCAGCAGCAGCGGGCGTGGGCCCAGTGCGTTGAAGCGCCACCGGCTCAGGGCGATTGCCGCCAGCGCACCGGCGGCCCACGGCAGCATCAGCCCGCCGGTGGCAGTGGCGCTCAGGCCCAGCGTGCCTTGCAGGTACAGCGCCGCCACCAGGTTGATCCCCATGAACACGCCCGGTACGCACAGGTAGATGAGCATGGCGGTGTGCAGCAGTGGCTGGCGCAACAGGCGCAGGTCCAGGGCCGGCCGTGCGCTGGGCTGGGGCCGACCGCCGGGCAGCCAGGCCAGCACCAGCGCGGCGCACGCCAGGGTGGGCGCAAGCAGGGCGAAGAACACCCAGCGCCAGTCGCCCTGGTCGGCCATCAGCCCGCCCAGCGCCGGCGACAGCGCCGGCACCAGCAGGGCCACCATCATCACCCGCGAGGTGAGGCCGGCGCGCTCGCTGGCGGGGCAGGCGCGGTAGGCCAGCGCCTGGCCCACCGGGATCAGCAGGCCGCCACCCAGGCCCTGCAGCAGGCGCCAGCCGATCAGTGCCTCGATGCTCCGGGCCGAGCCTGCCAGGGCACAGCCCAGGCCGAACAGGGCCAGCGACAGCAGCAGAGTGGCGCGCTCGCCGATGCGCTGCGCCAGCCCGTTACCCAGCGGGATGATCAGGGTCAGGCCGAGCATGTAGGCGTTGCCGACCCAGCCCAGCTGCGTGACCGAGGCGCCGAGCTGGCGCTGCAGGGCGGGGTAGGCGCTGTTGAGCACGAACAGGTTGAGCAGGTCGAGGGCAAAACCCATCAGGAAGATCAGGCTGACTTTGCTGCGAAAAGGCATGACGGGGCGCCGCTGGAGAACGATGGGCGCAGTGTAGGGCGGTGCTGATGATTGAATAAGCCCCGCAATACTGCCAGATTGGTCGAATTATTTTGACAATCAAGGGGCCTTTGCATGGTCAGCCTGGACCGTTTCGAGCTGTTTTGCGCCGTGGTGGAGGCGGGGTCGTTCACGGCGGCGGCCACACGCCTGTGCCAGACCCGCGCCGCGGTCAGCTTCGGTATCAAGCAGCTGGAGGCGCAGCTGGGCGTGACCCTGCTGATCCGCACCACGCGCCGGGTGGCGTTGACCGATGCCGGCGAGGGCTTCTACCGTCAGTGCCTGCTGGTGCTGGAGCAGGCGCGGCTGGCCATCGAGCAGGCGCGTGCCGAGCATGGCGGGTTGCAGGGCAGCCTGCGGGTCACCTCCACGGTGGAGTACGGTTTGCGCGTGGTGGCGCCGGCCTTGCAGCTGTTCATGCGCGAGCACCCGTTGCTCAACGTGCGGCTGGAAACCCACACCAGCCACGCGGACCTGGTGCAGGAGCGCTTCGACGTGGCCATCCGGTTAGGGCAGGCGCAGGATTCAGGCTACCGCGGGGTGTGCCTGGAGACCTATGCAGTGCACCTGGTGATGGCGCCGGGCGTGGGCGTGCCGGGGGCGACCCTTGCCCAGGTGAACGCCTTGCCCAGGCTGGTGCATGGGCGTTTCGAGCGCCAGGCCGGTTGGGCGTTGCTCGATCAGAGGGGGGAGGCGGCGGTGTACGAGCCTTCGGGCCGGGCGGTGATGGTGGCAGACAATGCTTCGATCCTGCGCTCGTTCGCCTTGCAGGGGCTGGGCGTGGCGCTGCTGCCGGCCTGGTTGATCGAGGACGACCTGCGTACCGGGCGCCTGCTGGATGCATTGCCGGGGTATCGCTTTGCCGAGCAGAGCGTGTACGCGCTTTACCCGGCCAGCAACCACGTGCCGCGCAAGGTGCGGGCCTGGATCGATTTTCTCAAGGGGTATGTGAACGGCATGTAGGCGCCGGCGTTGCCGGCGAAGGGGCGCGCTGCGTTGGCCGGTGTTTCGCGGTGTCCGGTTCGCCAGCCAGGCGGGCTCCTACAGCGCAGCACCCGGTGTCGCTTCCAGGCCCTTGTCCAGCTTCAGCAGCTCCAGCAACCGTCTGGCGTCATAGGGCGCGCGCACCTTGATGTCGTTGTCGAAGTAGCAGTACACATCGCGATGCGCCGCCTTCGGCGCCGCACTCGCCGCATCGATCAAGCGCGCATCCCCAGGCTGCGCCCCGCGTTTCCACGCCTGGATACGCTTTTGCCAGCCGCGCAAGGCCGCCTGCGAATAACCGCTGCTGTACAGCGCCACATCCCCATGCAGGCGCATGTACACGAAGTCGCTGGTCAGGTCCTCCACATGCGGCCACTTCTTCGCCGTGTCGGCCACCACCAGCGCTACCCGGTACTTGCGCAGCAACGCCACGAACGCCGGGTCCAGAAAGCTCTCGTGACGCACCTCCACTGCATGGCGCACCACCTGCCGGTCGGCGCCCTCCAGGTAACCCGCACGCTGCATCCGCTCGGCACACTGCGCGGCCAGGGCCTTGGCCTGCTTGCCGGTGTGCGGCAGGCGCGCCAGAAACGCATCGAACAACCCCTCGTCAAAACGCATGTTCGGCGGGAACTGCCACAAGGTCGGCCCCAGCTTGCTGCCCAGCGACAGGGGGCCGGAGGCATAGAAGTTGGCCAGCGGTTCGTCGATCTCGCGCAGGCGCTTCACGTGGGTGATGAAGCGCGGCGCCTTGACGCTGAACACGAAGCCTGGCGGCGTTTCGGCCGCCCAGCCGGCGAAACGCTCGGGACGTTGCAGCGCGTAGAAGGTGCCGTTGATCTCGATGCTGTTGACCGCCCGCGAGGCGAAGTGCAGCTCGTCCTTCTGGCGCAGGCCCTCGGGGTAGAAGTCGCCCCGCCACGGCACATAGCGCCAGCCCGAGATGCCGATGTGCACCTGCGCCGCGCCACGGCTCACGGGGTAGCCGCCAGGGTGGTGAGGAAGTCGCCGAAGCCGCCCCGCGCCCGGCAGTCGCCACGGCTGCTGGTGGACACGCTGTTGCGTGCCGTCCACACGATGCGCGCGCCGCTCAGCTCAAGGTCGCTGATCAGTTGCACGTCTTCGTCTAGCGGCACGGGCCGGAACCCGCCGACCCGCTGGTAGGCCCTGGCGCAGATGCCCAGGTTGGCGCCATGGATGTGCCGGTGGTCCTCGCGGGCCTGGTAGTGGGCCAGGTAACGCGCCTGCAACGCCGCATCCTGGTGCGCCTGCCATTGCTCCACGTGCACCGTGCCGCACACGGCGTCGGCGGCGCAGTCCAGCTGGCACACCAGCCAGTCGGCCGGCACGCAGCTGTCGGCGTCGGTGCAGGCCAGCCAGCGCGCGCCGCGCTCGAGCATCCAGCTGGCGCCGGCACGCCGGGCGTAGCCCACGTTGCGCGCAGTGACCTGCAGGGTGTGCACGCCGTGCGCCAGGGCAATGGCTTGGCTGGCATCGCTGCACTGGTCGAGCACCACCACGATCTCTACGCGCTCGCCAAGGGCCTCGGCCTGCGCCGCCGCCTGCCCGAGGGCGCGCAGGCAGGCCGGCAGGTACTGTTCTTCGTTATGCGCGGGGACGATCACGCCGATCATAGGCAAGGCTCCTGCAGGTCAATGGCACACGGCTGGCAACACCAGTATTCGAGCAGGAAGTCGGCTTCTTCGTGGCGCACGGCGCGGTACAGCGGCAGGCGCTGATCGAGCAGGGCGTGTACCTGGCGGCCATCCTGCGGGCAGCCGTCGATGGGGTGCAGCCAGTGGCAGGCCAACAGCGCGCCGCCAGGGCTCAGGCTGGCCACGGCCTGTTCGATCACCTGCAGCCACTGCGCGGGGTCGAGGTAGTAGCCGATCTCGCTGAGCACGATCAGGTCGAACTCACCCCCCGGCCAGTCGCCGGGCAGGTGGCCCTGGCTCACACTGGCCTGGGGGCAGGCTGCCAGGCGCCGGCGCGCAAGCTCCACGGCAGTGGCATTGAGGTCCTGGCACAGCAGGGCCTCGGTGCGCTCGGCCAGCGCTGCACTGAGCTCGCCGTTGGCGCAGGCGGGCTCGAAGATGCGCGTGTAGTACTGGCGCGGCAGGCAGGCCAGGGTCAGGTCGCGCTTGCGCTTCTCGTACCAGCGGGTCCGAAAGGCCCAGGGGTCTTCATCGTGCTCGAACAGCTGTTCGAAATACTGCGGCGATACGCTCATGGAAACACCCGTCATAGAAACAGCAGTTCGAAAGGTTGCAGAAGGCGTTGCAGGGTGGTCTGGCTCAACACCGGTGGCTGCTCGCCATCGGCATGGAGCTGGCTGGCATGCGCGGCGATGGCGGCGCGCTTGCGCGCAAGTTGCTGCGGGCTGAGCGCCAGCTTGCGCGCACGGCGCCACGGCAGGCGCGGGTCGTCCGGCCGGGCCCAGTGCCAGGCCCAGATCGGCACCTCGATCAGTTGCGCGCCCACGGTCTGCGCCGCCTGTGCGCTGGCACGGCCCACGGCCTCGTGGTCGCAGTGGCCGTCCAGGCGCCAGGTGCTCAGCACCCGGTCGTCGGGGCGCAGGCAACGCACCAGCGCATGGGCCAGCTGCGCTTCGTGCGCGGCCACGCCACTGTCGGCCAGGTGCAGGCGCTGCCAGGCCACCCGGTCGACGTCCAGCCCCAGCGCGGCCAGGGCTGCGCGGCTTTCCAGGGGGCGCTGCACGCGCAGGCGCTCGCCTGGCCAGGCGAGCGAGCCGGGGTGGCTGCCTTCGCCATCGGTCACCGACACCAGCAGCAACGCCTGCTCACGGCCGCAGAAGGTCGACAGCAGGCCACCGCAACCGAGCACCTCGTCATCCGGGTGGGGCGCCACCACCACCAGGCGCGCACCGGGGGGCAGCAGCTCATCGGCCTGCACCGTGGCGACCTGGGCCAGGGCGCTGGACGCCTGCCACAGCGACAATGGCGTGCCACTGCCGGCTGCCTTGATCGGGTTGTCGACGCTCATAGCTGCCACCCGCCGGCTTCACGCCCGGCCAGTTGCCGGCCCAGTTCGGCCAGGTCGCGCTCGGCGTGGCTCTGGCGCAGGAACACCGGCAGGTCGGCGCTGAGCCGGGCGAAGTGGCTGTTGCGGCAGAACGGGGTGGCACCCAGGGCGCGGCCCACGTGGGTCAGCACCAGGGTGGCGGCGTATTCGACCTGGGCGCGCACACGGCGTACGGCGAACTGGGCATCGGCCTGGGGCTGTGCGTCGATCTGTGCGGCGCACTCGCGCAGGGCTGCAGCGGCGCCGCACAGGGCAGCGTCCACCGCGCCCAGGTGGGCGTCGGCGTGGGGGTCGGGGCGTGGCTGGCGACAGTGTTCGCGCAGGTAGTCGGCCAGGGCCTCGGCGGCGCCGTACCAGCAGGCGGCGATGCCGGCGCCGCCGTGCCAGAAGCCGGGGCGACTGAGGTACTGGCCAGGGCCACCCACCAGGTGCGCCGGGGTGTGTTCCAGTTCCAGCTCGACGCTGGCGGTAATGCCCATGCCCACCGCCTGCCAGCCGTCTGCCACCCGGTGCAGACCCGTCTCGGCAAGGTCCAGCGCCACCAGTTGCGGCTGTTCGTCTTCGTCCCAGGCGGTGAGCAGGCCGTGGTCGATCTGCAGCGCGCCGGAGCACCAGGCCTTGCGCCCCTGCAGGTACACCCGCTGGTTGTCGCGAGCCACGATGCGCACCCGTGCGCTGGGCGGCTCGGCCGCCCATACGCCCCAGATCCCGTTGCCGGCCAGGTGCGCCCCGGCGCATTCGGCGAGTATCGCCAGGGCATCGGTATGCCCTTCATACAGCTTGGCCAGGGCCAGGTCGGCGCCGGCCACCCGTGCCAGGGTCTGCCAGCGCTGCAGCGTCTGGCCCTGGCCGGGCAACGGCAGGCGTTCCAGGCCGGCTGCCTGCAGGGCCTGCATCAGTTCGAGCAGCTGGCTGTCCAGGTTCAGCGGTTGCGGGCGCTCGGCGAACTGGCGCAGCAGGGTGTCCAGGCGGCCCAGGTCGAAGGTTTGAACAATGCTCATGAGGCGGACTCCTTGGGGCACGCAGCGTGGGTCGAGGTATTCTTTTTCAGGCCGCGCAGGTTCATGGCGCACAGGCAGAACTGCAGCACGATCAATGCCCAGGCCTCGGTCTGCCAGCCCCACACCACCCACAGCAGGTTGCTGGCCATGAAGCAGCAGAAGCCGATGCGCCGCCGACGCGGCTGACGCGAGCCGATCCACCAGGCTGCCACCAGGGTGAGCAGCATGGCCGGCCACTGCAGCAGGTCGATCCAGTCCAGGCCCTTCACGCCACGCCCATGCGCTTGCGCAGCGCCACGGTGAGCGACTGGCGGGTCTTGTCGTAGTCGGCCCAGGGGTCGTCGCCATTGGCCAGGCGCTCGCCCAGGTTGTGCAGGTTCCACTGGTTGGCGCCCTTGAGTTCGGTGAGCTCTTCGCGGCGGATCGGTACCGACACCGGCAGCCCTTCGCGGGCGCGCAGCGAATAGGCGCACACGGTAGTGGCGCCACGGGCATTGCGCAGGTAGTCGATGAAGATGCGCCCCACGCGGTTCTTAGGCCCCGAAACGGCGGACAGCCGGTCGGGGAACAACCCGGCCATGTGGGTGACGATGGCATGGCTGAACGCCTTGACCTCGTCCCAGCCGGCACGCCGGGTCAGCGGCACCACCACGTGCATGCCCTTGCCGCCACTGGTTTTCAGAAACGCCTGCAGGCCCAGTTCGTCGAGCAGTGCCAGGGTCAGCTGGGTCGCTTCGACCATGGCCTTCCAGGGCAATGCCGGGTCGGGGTCGAGGTCGAGCACGAAACGGTCGGGTTTGTCGAAGTCCCTGGCGGTGGCGTTCCAGGTGTGCAGTTCCAGGGTGTTCATCTGTACCGCGCCCAGCAGGGTGTCGGCGCGGTCGATGATCATCACTGCCTGGCCGGCCTCGGCCTTGTCGTGACTCTCCAGGCCCGGGATGTTCAGCTGGGCGGCGTTCTTCTGGAAGAACAGCTCACCGCTCAGGCCCTCCGGTGCGCGCACCAGCGCCACGGGGCGACGCTTGAGGTGCGGCAGGATCCATTCGGCGACCTGGGCGTAGTACTCGGCCACCTGGCGTTTGTCGGTGCCGCTGCTGGCATCGATCACCCGGTCGGGGTGGGTGATGCGCAGGGTGTTGTCGGAGGCTTTGCGGGTAGGCGCTTTCACGGGTTTCTCCAGGCCGATGGCGCGGGCCGGCTTGTCTTCGCGCAGGCCATGGAACACCGAATGGCGTACCACCCCTTCGCGGGTCATCTGGGCGTAGGCCACCTCGGCCAGCAGCTGTGGCCTGAGCCAGTGCACGCCGCGGGCTTCGGCGCCGGTGGGTGGGTGGGCGACCGCGGGCTTTTTCACCTCGAGCGGGGTGAGGCGCTGGAGCAGGCTCTGCAGGGTGGCGGTATTGAAGCCGGTGCCGACCTTGCCGGCGTAGCGCAGCTGGCCGCTGTCGGCGTCGTGCACCCCCAGCAGCAGGGCGCCGAACGCGGCGCGGCTGCCCTTGGGTTCGGTGAAGCCGACGATCACGAATTCCTGGCGCTGCTTGCACTTGAGCTTGATCCAGTCGTGACTGCGCCGCGATACATAGAGGCTGTCGGCACGTTTGCCGATCAGGCCCTCCATCTGCATCTGGCAGGCGCTGGCCAGAAGGGACTCGGGGGCTTCGTCGAAGTCGGCACTCAAACGCAGGCGTTGTTCGTCGGCCGGTTCAAGCACGGCCGCCAGGGCGGCGCGCCGCTCCTGCAACGGGCATTGGCGCAGGTCCATGCCATTGAGGTAGGGCAGGTCGAACAGGTAGTAGACGATGTTGGCATCGGTGTCGCTGTCGAAGGCGTTCTGCAGGGCCTGGAAGTCGGCGATACCCTCGGCGTTGGCCACCACCACTTCGCCATCCAGCCAGGCCGAGCTCAGCCCCAGGCCGGCCAGGGCCTTGGCCTGCAGCGGCATGCGCGCGGTCCAGTCGTGGCCGTTGCGGGTGAACAGGCGCACGTCGTCGCCGTCGATGCGCGCCAGGATGCGGTAGCCGTCGAACTTGACCTCGTAGCGCCAGTCGCCTTGTGGCGGGGTTTCCACCAGGGTGGCCAGTTGCGGCGTGAGGGCGGCGGGCAGGGTGGCCTTCCTGGCCGCACTCAGTGTGCCGGCCCTGGCTGGGCGGCGAAGCGGGGGGGCGGCCTTGGGCTTGTCCTTGTCCTTGTCTTTGCCCTTGCCCCTGGTGCGGGGGATCAGGCTGCGCTCGCTGAGCACGCTGTCGGGCTGGGCCTGCAGCACGTCGTAGTCGGCCTCGGCGCGGGCAGCCTCGTCGTCGGACTTGACCAGCATCCACTGTTCCTTCTTGCCGCCAAGGCGGGTGCGAAACAGATGCCAGGTGCCGTTCAGCTTTTCGCCCTGCAGGCGAAAACGCAGCTTGCCGCTGGCATAGGCCTGGGCCGGGTCGCCCTCGGGCAGCCACACGCCGCGGTCCCACACGATCACTTCGCCCGCACCGTAATGGCCTGCGGGGATGCTGCCCTCGAAGCTGGCGTAGTCCAGCGGGTGGTCTTCGACGTGGACGGCCAGGCGCTTGACCTTCGGGTCCAGTGACGGGCCCTTGGGGATGGCCCAGCTCTTGAGGGTGCCGTTCAGCTCCAGGCGAAAGTCGTAATGCAGGTGGCTGGCGTCGTGCTTCTGGATGCAGAACTGCAACGCCTGCGCGCGCGCACCGCGGCGGGCCTTGCCGGCCGGCTCCGGGGTGGCGTCGAAGTTGCGCTTGCGCTGGTATTCCTGCAGTGGCTTGGCCATTGCCGTGCTCCATCGTTCATACAAACCCTATGAAGTGGGAGGGGCGCAGACCGGCGGGAGTTCAATCGGGTTGACCGGCCTTGCGCAGGGTCAGGTTGATGCGGCGGGCGCCCAGCAGTGGGTGCTCGCCGTCCTTGAGCGGGTTGACCCCGTGAAAGCGCAGGCGATCCTCGCCGCCCCAGACCATCACGTCGCCGTGCTGTAGGCCGACCTTGCGGGTGGGTTCGCTGCGGGTGTGCCCGCCGAACAGGAACACCGCCGGCAGGCCCAGCGAGATCGACACGATGGGCTGGCTGAAGTCGCGTTCGTTGCGGTCCTGGTGCAGGGTCAGGCGGTTGCCGGGCTGGTAGTGGTTGATCAGGCAGGCGTCGGGCCTGAAATGGGCGAAGCCGGCGGCCTCTGCAGCGGCAGCGGCCAGCTCGGCGAGCAGCGTGGGCAGGGCAGGCCAGGGCTTGCCGGTGAGCGGGTCGAAGGGGCTGTAGCGGTAGCCCAGGCGGTCGCTGACCCAGCCCAGTGGCCCACAATTGGTGACCGCCACTTCGATGGTGCGCCCGCCGGGGGTGAGCTGGTTGCGAAACGGTGCGGCGCGCAGCACCGTGCGCAGGGCCGGCAGCAGGGGCTCGACGAGGTCCAGGGCAAAGCCTGGCAGCAGCAGCGTCTGCTTGCCGATCCATTCGGGGGCGCCGAGGGCGGGTGGGCCGAACAGGTCGAGTTCGGGTTGTTTCATGCAAGGATCTCCAGTGACGCCTTCGCCGGCAACGCCAGCGCCTGCACGCGACGCAAACCGGGCAGGAGCCGGCGTTGCCGGCGAAGGGGCCGGTGACTATGCTTGGGCCTCATGGAGCCCATCATACCGCTGCGCCAACCCTGCCCACCCGGTGCCTGCATCTGCGAGCGCGAACGCCTGCTCGAAACGCCGGGCGCCGACCTGCGCATTCTGCGCCTGACCCGCCAGGAAGAAAACCGCCTGCTCCAACGCCTGGAAAACCTGCAGAGCCTGCCCGACCTCGAACACCTGCAGCGCCGCCTGTTCGATCAGCTCGGCATCCAGGTGCACATCGCCCCCGGCCCCAATGAAGTGCGCACCATGCGCGGTATTCGTATCGAGGTCGAGGGCCCGCCAGGGTTGTGCCGCAAGACCCGCCAGAGCATACCGGCGGCCATCCGCCGCGCCCTCGAAAAACGTCCCGAGATCGCCTACCGGCTGCTCGACGCTCATGACCTGTTTGGCCAGCAGTAACCATCGCAGGGCGTTTCCTACGCCGTGACCACGCCAATGCACAACATTGGCTCGCAACCTGCATTGCCCCAGGCATCGATAGCTGATCGATTGGTCAGACACCGGCCTTGCCGTGTCGCCACTCCATTGCCCAGGGCCGCCGTGCATGACGCTAGCTCAACGATTTATCCCCGCGCCGGTTGATCCGGCCGGCTGGAACGCCGAACTGAACCTGCGCTTCGTCGCAGGTCAGGGGCGGACCCGAATTGGTGCACGCCAGCATTTCGGCCCACTTCTGGTGCAACGCCCGTTCTACCCCGAAGGCGACCCCTGCCATGTGTATGTGCTGCACCCCCCGGGCGGGGTGGTGGGGGGTGATCGCCTGGCCCTGAACCTGCACCTGGAGCCGGGCAGCCATGCGCTGCTGACCATGCCCGGCGCCACCAAGTTCTACCGCAGTGCCGGGCCCACCTCGGTGCTGCGCCAGCGCTTTCACCTGGCCGAGGGCAGCATCCTGGAGTGGTTGCCCCAGGACAGCATCTGCTTCCCCGGCGCGCGGGTATCGCTGCACAGCCATTTCAGCCTGGCCCCCGGCGCGCGCCTGCTGGCCTGGGAAACCCTGTGCCTGGGCCGCCCGGTAATGGGCGAGGCCTTCAGCCATGGCGCCGTGGACAGCCGGCTGCAGGTGGACATGCCCGACGACCCCGGCCTGCACGAGCGCCTGCGCCTGCAGGGTGGGCACCTGCACAAGCTGGGCGGCCACCCGCTGCTGGCCACCTTCTGCGCCGCCCCGGCCAACGAGCAACTGCTTGAACAGGTGCGCGAACTGATCCACCCGCTGCCGGTGCCCGCCGGCGCCACGCTGCTTGGCCAGCTGCTGGTGGTGCGCCTGCTCGACCACGACAACCAACGCCTGCAATCCACCCTGCAGCGGCTGTGGCGCGCCCTGCGACCAACCGTCGTCGGCTTGCCGCCATGCCCGCCGCGCATCTGGGCCACTTGAGAGACCGCACCATGGAGCTGACCCCGAGAGAGAAAGACAAACTGCTGCTGTTCACCGCCGCGTTGCTCGCCGAGCGCCGCCTGGCCCGTGGGCTGAAGCTCAACTACCCCGAGGCGGTGGCGCTGATCAGTGCCAGCGTGATGGAAGGTGCCCGCGACGGGCGCACGGTGGCCGAGCTGATGAGCCTGGGCCGCGAAGTGCTCGGGCGTGACCAGGTGATGGAAGGTGTCAGCGAGATGATCCACGACGTGCAGGTGGAAGCGACCTTTCCCGACGGGACCAAGCTGGTCACCGTCCACGACCCTATCGTCTGACCTGCCCAGGAGCAGCCCATGATTCCCGGAGAAATCCAGGTCGCCGACGGCGACATCGAACTCAACGCCGGTCGCGCCACGATCAGCGTCAGCGTGGCCAACCATGGCGACCGGCCGATCCAGGTCGGCTCGCACTATCACTTCTACGAGGTCAACGCCTTTCTGGTGTTCGAGCGCGAGGCCACCCGCGGCTTTCGCCTGGACATCGCCGCCGGCACTGCCGTGCGCTTCGAACCGGGCCAGGCGCGCACCGTCAACCTGGTGGCCTATGCCGGCAAGCGCGAGGTGTACGGTTTCCAGGGCCGGGTGATGGGCAAGCTGGAGGCCGTGGCATGAGCCGTATTTCCCGGCGTGCCTATGCCGACATGTTCGGCCCCACCGTGGGCGACCGTGTGCGCCTGGCCGACACCGAGCTGTGGGTGGAGGTCGAGCAGGACTTCACGGTCTACGGTGAAGAGGTCAAGTTCGGCGGCGGCAAGGTGATCCGCGACGGCATGGGCCAGGGCCAGATGCTGGCCGCCGAGGCCATGGACCTGGTGCTGACCAACGCCCTGATCATCGACCACTGGGGCATCGTCAAGGCCGATATCGGTGTGAAGAACGGGCGCATCTTCGGCATCGGCAAGGCCGGCAACCCCGACGTGCAGCCCGGCGTGACCCTGGCGGTGGGGCCGGGCACCGAGGTGATCGCCGCCGAGGGCAAGATCGTCACCGCCGGCGGCATCGACTCGCACATTCATTTCATCTGCCCGCAGCAGGTCGACGAGGCGCTGGTGTCGGGCATCACCACCTTCATCGGCGGCGGCACCGGGCCGGCCACCGGCACCAACGCCACCACCTGCACCTCGGGCACCTGGTACCTGGCGCGCATGCTCCAGGCCGCCGACGAACTGCCGATCAACATCGGCCTGCTGGGCAAGGGCAATGCCTCGCAACCCCAGGCCCTGCGCGAGCAGATCGAGGCCGGGGCGGTGGGGCTCAAACTGCACGAAGACTGGGGCTCGACCCCGGCGGCCATCGACTGTTGCCTGGGCGTGGCCGAGGCGATGGACGTGCAGGTGGCGCTGCACAGCGACACCCTCAACGAGAGCGGCTGCATCGAAGACACCCTGGCCGCCATCGGCGACCGCACCATTCACACCTTCCATACCGAAGGCGCGGGCGGCGGGCATGCGCCGGACATCATCCGTGCGGCGGGCTACGCCAACGTGCTGCCGTCCTCCACCAACCCGACCCTGCCGTACACCGTCAACACCGTGGACGAGCACCTGGACATGCTGATGGTGTGCCACCACCTGGACACCAGCATCCCCGAGGACGTGGCCTTCGCCGAGTCGCGCATCCGCCGCGAGACGATTGCCGCCGAAGACATCCTGCACGACATCGGCGCGTTCTCGATGACCTCGTCAGACTCCCAGGCCATGGGCCGGGTGGGCGAGGTGGTGCTGCGCACCTGGCAGGTGGCGCACCAGATGAAACTGCGCCGCGGCCCGTTGGCGCCTGACACCGCGCGCAGCGACAACTTCCGGGTCAAGCGCTACATCGCCAAGTACACCATCAACCCGGCGCTGACCCATGGCATTGCCCATGAAGTCGGTTCGCTGGAGGCCGGCAAGCTGGCCGACCTGGTGCTGTGGTCGCCGGCGTTCTTCGGGGTCAAGCCCGCACTGGTGGTCAAGGGCGGGATGATCGTGATGGCGCCGATGGGCGACATCAACGGCTCGATCCCCACGCCGCAGCCGGTGCACTACCGGCCGATGTTCGGCGCCCTGGGCCAGGCGCGCAACGCCACGCGCATGACGTTCCTGTCCCAGGCCGCGGTGGAGCGTGGCGTTCACCATGAACTGCGCCTGCGCAGCCTGATCGGCGTGGCCCGGGGCTGTCGCACGGTGCGCAAGGCCGACATGCTGCACAACGGGCTGATGCCCACCATCGAAGTGGATTCACAAACCTATGAGGTACGCGCCGACGGCGAGCTGCTGGTGTGCGAGCCGGCCAGCGTGCTGCCGATGGCGCAGCGTTATTTTCTGTTTTGAGGAGCGAGCATGATCCTGTTGACGCAACGCCTGAACCAGGCCGCACACATCGGCGCCACTGCCACCCTGAGCCTGGATACGCGCATCAAGAGCCGCGTGCGCATCACCCTGGATGACGGGCGCGAGGCCGGGCTGATGCTCGAACGCGGCCAGCTGATTCGCGGCGGCGAGCTGCTGGCCGACGCCCAGGGGCGTGAGGTGATTCGCGTGCTGGCGGCGCCGGAGCAGGTTTCGACGGTGCGCTGCGCCGACCCGCTGGCGCTGGCCCGCGCCGCCTATCACCTGGGCAATCGGCATGTGCCGTTGCAGATCGAGCGCGATTTCGTGCGGTACCAGCACGACCATGTGCTGGACGACATGGTGCGTGGCTTCGGCCTTGAGGTGACGGTGGAGCAGGCGCCGTTCGAGCCCGAGGCCGGCGCCTACCAGAGCGCGCCGCACAGCCACAGCCATAACGATCACCCCTTTGTTCGCGTGCCTGGCCACGCCCACTGATTTCGACATGGAGTTGCACGATGAAAAAGACCCTCGCGTTTGCCTTGCTGCTGATCGCCGTCCCTGCGTTCGCCCACCCCGGCCACGACAGCAACCCCTTGCAGGACGGGTTGCTGCACCCGCTCACCGGGCTTGACCACCTGCTGATGCTGCTGGGCACCGGGGTGCTGGCCGCCCTGACCGGGCGCACCCTGGCGCTGCCGCTGGCCACGCTGGCGGCGATGTTCGGCGGCGCGCTGATGGGCCATCTGTTCGGGGGCGTGATCGGCATGGAGAGCATGATCATCGGCTCGCTGCTGGTGGCCGCCGCGGCGCTGCTGCTGCCCAGCCGCCAGGTGCTGCTGGCGCTGGTCATGCCGGTGTTCGCGCTGTTTCACGGCTGGGCGCACGGCGTCGAAGCCAGCCCGGGCGCGTTCTGGGTGTTCAGCGCAGGCTTTGTCGCGGTCAGCGGTCTGTTGCTGCTGGCAGGCTATGGCGCGGGGCGCCTGTTGCGCCGTCACCCTGGGCTGCAAAAGGCCTGTGGCGGCGGCCTGCTGGCCGGTGCCGCCCTGGTGCTGGCCGGCTGATGAGCGCCAACCTGCAGTTGCTGCGCCTGCTGCAACTGGTCAGCGCCAACCTGCCGGTGGGGGGCTTCACCTATTCCCAGGGGTTGGAGTGGGCGGTGGAGGCGGGCTGGGTGACGGGGGCCGACGGCTTTGGCGCCTGGCAGCGCGAGCAGTTGCACGACACCCTCGGCCACCTCGACTGGCCGCTGCTGCAACGGCTGTACAGCGCGTGCCGCGCGCAAGATGCCGATGCGTTCGCCCACTGGAGCAGCTTTTTGCTGGCCAACCGCGAAACCGCCGAGCTGCGCCTGGAGGAACGCCAGCGTGGCAAGGCCCTGGCGCGCCTGCTCGATGGCTGGCAGCTGTGTCAGGCGCCGGCCTGGCGCAGCAGCGTCGAGCTGAGCCAGCTGGGCGGCATGGCCTGGCTGGCCGTGCACTGGCAGATCCCGCTGCGTGAGCTGGCCCTGGGGCATGGCTTTGCCTGGCTGGAAGGGGCGGTGATGGCCGGGGTCAAGCTGGTGCCGTTCGGTCAGCAGGCAGCCCAGACCCTGCTGCGCGAGTTGTGCGAGGAGCTGCCTGCGGTACTGGAGTGGGCGCTGGACGTACCTGATGAACACCTGGGCGGCGGCCTGCCGTTGCTGGCGATTGCCTCTGCCCGCCATGAAACCCAATACACCCGATTGTTCCGATCCTGAGGAAACTGCCATGCAAAGCTACCAGCAACCCCTGCGCGTCGGTGTCGGCGGCCCGGTCGGCTCCGGCAAGACCGCGCTGCTCGAAGCGCTGTGCAAGGCCATGCGCGATGACTACCAGATCGCCGTGGTCACCAACGACATCTACACCAAGGAAGACCAGCGCATCCTTACCGAAGCCGGCGCGCTCGAACCCGAGCGCATCGTCGGCGTGGAGACCGGCGGCTGCCCGCATACCGCGATCCGTGAAGATGCCTCGATGAACCTGGCGGCGGTGGAGGATCTGGCGCGCAAGTTCGGCAACCTGGAAGTGATCTTCGTCGAGAGTGGCGGTGACAACCTGAGTGCCACCTTCAGCCCGGAGCTGGCCGACCTGACGATCTACGTGATCGACGTGGCCGAGGGCGAGAAGATCCCGCGCAAGGGCGGGCCGGGGATCACCAAGTCGGATTTTCTGGTGATCAACAAGATCGACCTGGCGCCCTATGTGGGCGCGTCGCTGGAGGTCATGGAAAAGGACACCCGGCGCATGCGGCCCGAGCGGCCGTGGACGTTCAGCAACCTGAAGACGGGGCAGGGCTTGCAGGCGGTGATCGGGTTCATTGTCGAGCGGGGGATGCTCAGGCCGCGTCTGGGTTGAAGGCTTCGCCGGCAACGCCGGCTCCTACGGGCCCTGCGCTGACTGTAGGAGCCGGCCTTGCCGGCGAAGCGGCCAGGCTGGACACTTCAAGCCCACGGTTGTATACAGTGTGCGCACCAAGGGGAGCCCCGGCAACGGGCTGAGAAACCGCTGGCATCTGCAGCGCGGTGACCCTTCGAACCTGATCCGGATCATGCCGGCGAAGGGATGGGATCTAGCGCCTGCCTTCTTTGCCGGTCTCACTGCGAGGCCGCTCCATGACTGCCCCACGTTTCACCGAACACCTGCGCAAACAAAGCGAACCCACCTGGTCGGCCGCCGTCGGCCACCGTTTCGTCACCCAGCTGTGCGACGGCAGCCTGCCGGACCCGGTGATGGTGCGTTACCTGGTGCAGGACCATCGCTTCATCGACAGCTTCCTGACCCTGCTCGGCGCGGCCATTGCCACCGCCGACACCTTCGATGCGCGCCTGCGCCTGGCGCGTTTCGCCGGCATGATCGCCAGCGATGAAAACACCTATTTCCTGCGCGCCTTTGAGGCACTGGGCATGAGCGAGGCGCAACGCACCGCGCCGGCCGACACACAGCCCACGGCCGGCTTCAAGGCGATCATGCGCCAGGCGGCGGCCACCCGATCCTATGCGGCGGTGCTGGCGGTGCTCAACGTGGCCGAGGGCCTGTACCTGGACTGGGCGCTCAAGGCGCCTAGGCCGCTGCCGGAAAACTTCGTGCACGCCGAGTGGATCACCTTGCACGACAACCCGGCCTTCGCCGACTTCGTTGCGTTCCTGGGCGCCGAACTCGACCGTGTGGGCCCGCAGGAAGAGGCGCTGAGCACTGATTTCTTCTTGCGTGCCGTGGCGCTGGAGCTTGAGTTTTTCGATGCCGTGTACCCACAGGGGGAGTGAACGATGGATATTTTCGACCGTTTGAAAGCTGCTGCACCGACCGAGTGGGCCCGTTACGTGGACCACAGCTTCGTGCGCCAGATGGGCCAGGGCAGCTTGGCCGAAACGGCGTTTCGTACCTACCTGGTGCAGGACTACCTGTTCCTGATCCAGTTCGCGCGGGCCTGGGCGCTGGCCGCGTACAAGAGCCGCCGGCCTTCGGACATCCGTGCCGCCCAGGCGGGGCTAGCGGCGATTCTGGACGAGACCGACCTGCATGTACGCCTGTGCGCGCGCTGGGGCTTGTCCAAGGCTGACATCGAGGCAGCGCCGGAGCACCAGGCCACCGTGGCCTATACGCGCTTCGTGCTCGATTGCGGCGCGGCGGGCGACTTGCTGGACCTGCATGTGGCGCTGTCGCCCTGTGTGATCGGCTACGCCGAGATCGGCCGGGCGCTGAGCCCCGACGGGGTGGCGGCGCTGGGTGATCATCCGTACCGCGAGTGGATTGGCGAGTATGCCGGGGAGGGGTATCAGGGCGTGGCTGCTGCAGCGCGCCTGCACCTGGACGAGCTGGCGGCGCGCAGCATGACCGAGCAGCGCTTCACCGAGCTGGTGGCGATTTTTGCCCAGGCATCGCGGCTGGAGGCGGATTTCTGGCAGATGGGGTTGGCGGCGCGGTAGACGTGCTCAGCGAGCTGCCTGAAAAAAGCGGCGAGGGCCACCCAATGCTGTTGGTGGTGGCCTCGCGGGAGGCCGACAAGTCACCCGCCGCACTCAAGCGCTCGGGCAAGTCGACGCTCATCGCCGAGGCCGGTATCTACCCCGCGATGTGTTCCTCAATACCGCAGGAGCGTTGCCTGGCCGCCATCAACCGGGCGGCCTGATGCTTACGGATGCACCTGCCCCTTCAAGCTTCAATTTGTAGTTTTGCGCCTGCTCCTCGGTCAGCCCTTGTGCGAAAACCACGGGTGCATTGTCCACCGTCTGAGTCGCCTCTCCCATCGACATGCCATTCAGCGCTCGAAGCGCCTTGACCACTGGGATTTTTTTTGATGGATCAACTTTATGCAAGCCGACCGAATATCCAGCTGCACCGGTTGCATTCTGGCCAGGCGTTTGCGTGCTGGTGCTCGGGGTACCGAACTGCTTTTCATTGTCTTTGATCAATTCGTTCAATTCTTCAACTGTGTTTTTTTCGATATCGTCTCTGATCATTTTTCCTCTCCCGAAGTGCAGCGTACATACCACTGCGTGCCTTAAACCATAGCGCCACACGCACCACCGGACTACTGATAGAAATGACAGGTTCTTGGAGCTTGTTTCATTTGCCGTCAGCTCATAGCGGGCAAGGCCGCCACGGCATCGACTTCGATCTGCATGCCGTCCAGTGCCAGGCGCGGCACGGGTATCAGGGTGCAGGTCGGTTTGCTGAGCTGGCCCCAGGCGGCGTTGGCAGCCGCCACCCACAGCGCCAGCCTGGCTTCGCTATGGTCCACGATCAGCAGGGTCAGCTTGAATACATCGGCCAGGCTCGCACCTCTTGATTCCAGCGCGGTGCGCAGGTTGAGCAGCGCCTGGCTCGCCTGTTCGGCAAAGTCGGGCGACAGCGTACCGGCAGGGTCTTCACCCCCCTGGCCGGCGATGTACAGCAGCTTGGCGGCGGTGCTGACCTCGGCCACGTGTGAATAGGCATTGGCGCTGGGGTCGTACAGGCCTTCGGGGTTGGACAATGCAAATACGGCGGGTTGGCTGGTGCTCATGGGGCGACTCCACTCAAGGGAGGCGCAAGGGTAAAACCTCAAGTTAGGTTGAGGTCAAGCACCTGTTTTCAAGGGCGCCGCACGTTCTTCAGTAGTGTTTGAGAAATAGGCGCTGCGAAGGCACCGGCCCCTTGATCAGTCGGATCAGGTCGCTGGCCTGCAAGGTGAACGGCTTCGAATAGTAGTAGCCCACAAAGAAGCCGGACGCCTTCATGGTGCATGGCAGTACCGGCTTTCTTGCCAGCATGTCGAGGGCCGCTGCGTCGCTCAGGTCGCGGTACTGGTCTTTTTTCTGAAAGCTCAGTTTCGAGGTGAACAGGCCATCACGGGGCGGTCGGTCATCGCGTTCGATCTCACCGATCAGCGAATACGTCATGCGGTAGTCATAGGCGAGGTTCTCATCCTCGGTGATCGAGCATTCGATGCGCGTGCCCAACTGGCTGGTCTTGCCCCGGAAGGCGTCGAGCACATCCACATCTGCCGCGAAGGTCAGGGTGTACACACTGTGGTTGCTGTCGAGCTGCTTTTGCAGGGAAATCGGTTCGACCGTGGCCTTGGCGCGCGGGATGAACAGTGAACAGGCACTGAGCTGGGCAGCCAGCAGGCCAAGTACGATCAGTGGAAGCAGGCGCATGTGTCATCCATGGGGGCGGGAGGGCGCCTTGATACACCAGTTGGTCACGCTGCGCCAGCGGTTCACGAGGCATCGCGCGAAGCGCCGTGACACTTGCCGCAGAGTGCCTGCTAGGGCATCCTGCGCGCCCGCCACACTCATGGAAGAAGGGCGCATGCCTGTGTTTCACCGCTTCGCCCTTGGCTTCACGCTGGCCGCCGGTGCACTGTTGAGCAGTGGCTGCGTCAAGGACCACGGCATCGACCCGGTGCCCCTGCGCTTTCTGTCGTTCAGCGACAACCCGTATCGCTACGACCTGCGTTTTCAGGCCGACGAAGACCTGCTCAGCCTGTTCGAACGCCACACCGGCAATGGCCAGATCAGCGAGCGGCTGGTGTGCGCGCTGGACGGCGACGAGAACTTCGACCTCGAGCACGTCATCACCTACAACCTGTCCGGCTCGCCCGAGTTCGAAAGCCTCGCGCCCGATGGCAGCTTCAACTACCTGGCGCAGGTGAGCTTCGACAAGACCCTGCCGAGCCGCTCCAGCAGCACTGAACTGACCCGCGAAACCATCCAGCGCCTGCTCGAGAACAGAACCACAATCCCGTGCAAGCTGTACATCACCGCGTTCCCGTATCACGCGTACTTTTCACTGGTGATGCGCATCCCGGTTTCGGTGCTGCTGGCCGAAGTGAACAAGCACGACTACAGCCCGTACATAGCCCCTTTTGTGTGGGCCGCGCCGACACTGGACGACGCCACGCCGCTGGCACCCTTCGCCAGGCAGGTCGAGGCGCCGCTCTACAGTGCACGTCTGCCCATCACCGACAGCGAAACCGGCAGGCCACTGCCACGCGTGGCCTACGTGATCCAGCGCAAGGACGGGTATCTGGAATACGGCACCAGCGATGCCGAGGGCTACACCCACGAGGTGATCTCGCTGACCCGGGAAACCATCAAGCTTTACCTGGTGGACTAGGGGTATCATCCCCGGCTGAATTTGCCCTACTGCGCTAGAGGAACCCCACGGTTTGCCTGATTCACTGCACGCATCGCTCCACAACCCCCTGCTGCAATACCTCGCCCGACTGGCCCCGTCGAGCCAGTTGACCATGAAGTACATCCTGCAGGACGCCGCCGACCGTCTGGACTTCGAGGACATCGACATCAAGGAGGTGCCCTGGCACTTGCTCGAACCGGGGCATGTCACTGCGCTGGTGGCGGCGTTGCGCGCCGACGGCTATGCGCCCAACACCACGTCGCTGTACGTCAACGCGATTCGCGGGGTGATGAACGAAGCCTGGCGCCTGGGCCTGATCAGCCAGGACCAGCTGCTGCGCATGCGCACGGTCAAGGCCGCCCAGGGCACTCGCCTGCCGGTGGGGCGCAACCTCAAGCGCACGCTGATCCGCGAACTGATGGAGGCCTGCGCTGCCGACCCGCGCCCGCAGGGGCTGCGCGACGCGGCGGTGATCGCCTTGCTGTACGGCACCGGCATGCGCAAGAGCGAGTCGGTCAACCTCGACCTCAGGCAGATCGACTTTGCCGAGCGCAGCCTGCAGGTGCTCGGCAAGGGCAACAAGCAGCTGATCAAGTACGCCCCGGTGTGGGCCTTCGACAAGCTCAATGCCTGGCTGGAGTTTCGCCGCTCGCAGCTGCCCGAGGGCCAGGCCGACGATACCTTCCTGTTCAACCGCATCCGCCGCGGCAGCCATATCACCCGCGAGCGCATCACCAAGCACGCGATCTACTACATCGCCCGCCAACGCGGAACCCAGGTGGGCGTGAAGATCATGCCCCACGATTTTCGCCGTTCGTTCATCACCCGGGTGATCGAGGAGCACGACCTGTCGATAGCGCAGAAGCTGGCGCATCACAGCAACATCCAGACCACGGCCAACTACGACATGCGCGACGACAACGAGCGGCGCCGCGCGGTGGACCGCTTCGACTGCTAGCTGCCGGCGGGCCAGGCCCGGGTGTTGATTCGGCTGGGCCGGGCTGGCCATTGCCAGCTGCTGCCGGCACGGCGCAGCCATAGCCCGCTGCCGCTGGGCAGCAGGCTGGGGGTGCCCAGCCGTGGCAGAACCTGTACGTCAGCCGCGTAGGCGTTGACCTGGGAGCCCCTGTGCAGATGATCGACACTGAACGTCCCGGAGTGTGCGCGGACTTCACCGCTCGGGGTTTCGACGATCAGCGGGCGCGGGTCGCTGCTGGCCTGCACCAGCACTTCGCCGTCGTGCAGCACCAGGCGTCGTTGCTGCGCGGTGAAGCGGATGTCCACATGGGTGGCGTGGTTGAGCGCAAGCTGGCTGCCATCGCTCAATTGCAGCAGGCGTGTCTGGGCCGGCCCGGTGCGTTCATCGGCCATCAATTGGCGCCATGGCACGATGTTCTGCGCCAGGTAGGCGCTGCCAAGGATTGCCAACAGGCAAGCGCCAAGGCGTTTCAGGCGAGGGTCAGACACGGGGAGCCCCAGGTGGAAGAGGCTGGGGATGATAGGGGCAGCAGGGGCGGCACTCAAGCGGTTGCAGTGCTTGGGCCTTCGCCGGCAAGGCCGGCTCCTACAGGGCGTGTATCGCCGGTAGGAGCCAGCTTGCGGGCGCAGCGGTCAGCTGCCAGCCGGGCCGCTGACACCGCCGCTGTTGTTGCTTTCGGAGCCTTCGTGGCCATTTCTCTCGGAGCCGGTGCCCTCGGGCATCTGCCCACGGGTGTCATCGGTGTTCATGCCGCCCTGGCGGCCGTCGTCGTTGCCCTGGGTACGTGGGTCGGTGCCGTTGGGCATCGACGGCTCGTTGGACGGGGCCGGTACATCCACCCCGGCCCCAGGAAGGGTGGAGTTGGGCACGCCGTTGCCGGGGGCAGGGTTGGTCGGGCCGGTACCTGCGGCCAGGGCCACGGTGGCCTGGGCGCCCAGCAGCGCGGCGAACAGCAGAGCGGTGATCGGGGTGCGGGTCATGGTCGAACTCCTTTCATGTGGGCTACCTGACATTGGTCCGTCGTCATGCGCCGAGGGTGCGGCGTGAGCGACGGACGGTCTAGTCGCGACCCCGCATGAAGAAGCCCGCCACGTACTTGCGGAAGGTGTCCAGGCCTTTGAAATCAGCAAAGCGCCTGAAGTTTTCCGTTTCGGGCTCCGGGCCCAGCGGCTGTTCGGTCAGCGACACGGACAGCACCCTGTCCTGGTCGGAGCTGAGCACCAGTTCGTCCATCACCCGACCGCCGATCACCGGCCGGCGCATCACCACCTTCACACCCTTGCCGGCCATCCAGTCGATCAGCGAGACGAGCATCTTCAGCGGTTCGCGCTCTTCGTCGCGGTACACCGGGAACAGGTGAGCGCGCGACAGCACCGGCACGCTGGCCACATGGATCAGTTCGTAGAAGTGGCTGCCGGCGGTGGCGGGGGAATAGATGGCCAGCGCCAGCAGCGGGCCGGGGGTGCGGCTACCGCCCCACAGCAGGTGGTGGCCCTGGAAGTCGAACCCGTCTTCGCTGCGTTCGGTGAGCACCTTGCGCGCCTTGATCTGGCTGACGCAGTCCAGCAGCAGGCCATGGCGCCGATGTGTGCCGAACACCGTGGCGTCGCGCAGACGTGCCTTGAGCATCATCATGTGCTTCATGTCCAGGCTGGTTTCCAGGTAGTTGCTGGCGGGCACGCGGTCGATCAGCGGGTAGCGGGTGGCGACGCTGCGCAGCTCGGCGAACTGGGCAGTCAGGTCCTTTTTGAGGTGGGTGGCATAGACGTTCAGGCCGCTGGCTTCGATCAGGGTCAGCAGCAGCGAGAGCAGGCGATGCTGTTCGCGCCTGTCGCCGCTGCCGTTGCCGTCGCCACTGCCGGCAGCGGCACGCTGGAAATCGCCGATCAGGCGCAACGGCGCGTCCGGTGCCAGCCAGGCCGCCGGCGGGGTGTCGGCCTCGTTGTGGCTGGCGTCGGTGTCGCGTTCGTCCTTGGTGAAGGCACAGCCCGGCGCATGTTCGGCGGTGCCGGGGTTGTTCTTGAGAAACAGCGTGCCGGTGCTGCCGTTGAGGTTGACGTTGAGTACCGGCATGCTTTTGGGCTGGCAGTCGCAGGCCAGCCACTGCCCGGCGGCGCGTACCTTCATCAGCAACTGGTTGGCCTGCAGCAGCCGCGGGCCCTCCAGGGCGCCCAGCACGAACCCGCGCAGCAGTTCCTCTTCGGCGGGGGTAAGGGTGCGCACCAGCGCGGCGTTTTTCTCGATGATTCGCATGGACGATCCTGGCCAGCCTTCCTGTGCCTGCCACCTTAATTCAAAGCCCTGCACGCGACCATCGTCGCGTGCAGGTGGCGTTCATTGCGGGCTGAACATTTTTGCCGCGCGGGCGCGGATTTCCTCGACCGACACGTCTTCGACGTGGGTGGCGACGAACCAGAGGTTGCCGAACGGGTCCTTGAGGGTGCCGCTGCGGTCGCCGTAGAACTGGTTCTGCACGGCGTTGACCTGGGTGGCGCCGGCCTTCAGCGCCTGGGCGAAGGTAGCGTCGACATCTTCGACGTACAGGTGCAGGCCGATGGCGCTGCCCTGCAGGGATTGGCTGCTGGTGAGCCCGCCGGCCTGGTCGCAGGGGTCGGCCAGCATCAGCGAGGAATCGCCGATTTTCAGCTCGGCATGGCCGATACGGCCATCGGGGGCGTCGAGGCGGAACATTTCGGTGGCGCCAAAGGCGGCCTTGTAGAAGTCGATGGCCCTGGCAGCGTCCTTGATGCCCAGGTAGGGGGTGATGCTGTGCTGACCGTCGGGGATGGGTTGGGTGGCCATTTTTTCCTCCATTGGTACGCAGAATCGGGTTGTGGGTGCCGGCCTCTTGGCCGGCAAGGCCGGCTCCTGCCCGAAACTCTGTAGGAGCCGGCCTTGCCGGCGAAGCTGTTCAAGCCGACGCGAACCCTATGCTTGTACCGTTTTGCCCACCACGCAATCAGAAGATGTAGTCAGTCGTCAGGAAACTCGACTCGCGGTTGCGGATGATCTGGCTGATCAACTGCTTGTTGGCCTCCTGGAACTTGGTGGCCACCAGGGTGCGGATCGAGAACACGCGCAATGCGTCATGCACCGACAGGGTGCCTTCGGCCGAGTTCTTGCGCCCGTTGAAGGGGTAGGTGTCCGGCCCGCGCTGGCACTGGGCGTTGAGGTTGATGCGCCCGACCTGGTTGGCGAAGGTGTCGACCAGCCGGCCCACGGTGGCCGAATCGGTGCCGAAAATGCTCAACTGCTGACCGAAATCCGAATCCAGCACGTAGTCGATCACTGTCTGCAGGTCGCGGTAGGGCACCACCGGGATCACCGGCCCGAACTGCTCTTCGTGGTACACGCGCATCTGCGGGTTCACCGGGTACAGCAGCGCCGGGTAGAAGAACGAACCGCGGCTCTGGCCGCCGCCCTGGTTGATCACCCTGGCACCGTGGGCTACTGCATCGGTTACCAGGCCGCCCAGGTAGTCGACCTTGCCTGCTTCGGGCAACGGGGTCAGGCTGACGCCCGGGTCCCATGGCATGCCGGGCTTGAGGTCGGCCAGCTTGCGCTGGAACTTGTCGAGAAAGGCGTCCACCACCTGCTCGTGCACGAACAGGATCTTCAGCGCCGTGCAGCGCTGGCCGTTGAACGAGAGGGCGCCGGTGACCGCCTCGTTGACCGCGTTGTCCAGGTCTACCTCGGGCAGCACGATGCCCGGGTTCTTGGCGTCCAGCCCCAGCGCGGCGCGCAGGCGGTGCGGGCGCGGGTGAAGCTTCTTCAGGTCGCTGGCGGCCTTGTTGGTGCCGATGAAGGCGAACACGTCGACCTTGCCGCTGGCCATCAGCGCGCTGACGGTCTCGCGGCCACGCCCGTAGATGACATTGATCACCCCGGCCGGGAAGCTGTCGCGAAACGCCTCCAGCAACGGGCGAATCAGCAGCACGCCGAACTTGGCCGGCTTGAACACCACGGTGTTGCCCATGATCAGCGCCGGGATCAAGGTGGTGAAGGTCTCGTTGAGCGGGTAGTTGTAGGGGCCCATGCACAGCGCCACGCCCAGGGGCGCGCGGCGGATCTGGCCGAGGGTGTCCTGCTCCAGTTCGAAGCGACTGGAGCGCCGGTCGAGTTCCTTGAGGGCGCCGATGGTCTCGACGATGTAGTCGCAGGTGCGGTCGAACTCCTTCTCGGAGTCCTTGAGGTTCTTGCCGATCTCCCACATCAGCCACTTGACCACCACCGCGCGCTGCTCGCGCATGCGGGCCAGGAACGCCTCGACATGCTGGATGCGCTCGGCCACGCGCATGTTCGGCCACACGCCGCGGCCCTTGTCGTAGGCACGCACGGCGGCGTCCAGGGCGGTGAGGGCGGTATCGGCGTCCAGCAGCGGGGCGCTGCCGAGTATCACCTGCTGCTCACCGTCGTCGGTCTTGAGCCACACCGGGCTGCGCACCGTGGCCAGCGGGCCTTCCCAGCGGTGCAGCTGCCCATCCACCAGGTAGTCGCGCTGCTCGAGCGGGTCGCCCAGGCGATAGGCCTCGGGAATATCCGTGGCAGCGGGAAACAGCGAGTCCAGACGATCCATGACGCAATACCTCTTTTCCATGGTGAATGAAACGGTTCAGCCGAGCATAACGCCGGCCCCGGCACAAAAGCCAGCCTGGCCCGGGTGCGCTCCGGGCCGGCGCCCGCCTGTCAGTCGATGGTGCCTCGCGCCACTGCCTCGGTCAGGGTTCTGCGCAGGTCGACGAGGCGTTGTTCGTACACCTGCCGCAAGCGCTGCGCCTCCACCAGCAGTTCACCTTCGCTCAGCGTTTCGGCTGCCTGCTCCAGGCTGTCGTCCAGCGCTGCCCGCGAGGCGGCGAACTGTGCGGCGAAGCGTTCGCGCAAGTGGTGCTCCCATGCAGGGTAGACCGGTTCCTCTTCATGGTTCATGGCCAGTACTTCGTCCAGGCCGTGGGAGGTGGTCGGGTCGACCGCCAGCAGCAGGTTGCGCTGCTGTTCTATCCAGGCTTCGCCCGGCAGCGGCATCACATCGACCAGTGCGTCGATGATCACCGGCTCGTCGGCACGCGCCGCCTGGGCCAGGTCCAGGCCCGGCAGCCGGGTGATACGTTTGAGCGCCCACTGGTAGAGCGTCGCGTAGCTGTCTTCGGACATGTTGAAAGAAAGGCTCAGCACGCCGAAGCCGAGCTTTCTGAGACGCACGTGGTTGACGATGGTCGCCAGCAGGGTGCGCGAGCGGGTTGCCAGGTCCGGGATGGCCAGGGCCTGTGACACCTCGCCCAACTGTTCGAGGTCGAGCAGGGTGCCGCCTGTGCGGGCGAGAATCTGCTCACGCAGGGGCGCATTGGCGTCCATCCAGGTCAGCAGGCGCCACAGGCGGCGCCGGTAGGTCAGGGGGGCGACGATGTAGGGCGGGCTGTCGAACATGGCACGCAGGTCCCGGAAGAACCCCGACGGCAGGCTCTGCTGCAGTCGTTGCCAGCTGGCCCGCTGTTGTGGCGTGGCGTCGTCGAGCAGTTCGTTGTAATCGATCTCGGCCACCAGCAGGTCGATACGGTGGGTGGTGTAGTAGGCATCGGCCGCCTGCAAGGCAGCATCGCTCAGCGGATTGTGTTCCAGGCGCAGCGCCCGGGCCAGCGGAGGTGAGAGGATGGCGGTCGGTGGCAGCTCCTGCAGCTGGTTGCCGGACAGGTCCACCAGGTTCGGCGCGTCCAGCTGATCGAGCCCTGCCGGATAGGTCGCCAGGCTGCAGTTGTACAGGTCCACGCCCTGCAGCCGGTTCAGGCGGGCGAAGTCGGGCGGGGTTGCCAGCGGGTTGTTCGCCAGGCTCAGGCTGTGCAGCTGCGGGTAACCTTCGAGGGCGTGCTGCAGGTGCTCGTCCCAGACCAGGCGGTTGTTGGCCAGGTCCAGCACGCTGAGCCGATCACCCAGCCCGGTGGGCAGGCTGGTGAGTTCGCAGCCGTTCAGGCTGACGCGATGCAGCTGGGTGAAGTGGCGCAGGAAGGCGTCAGGCAGCCGGGTCAGGGAGTTCTGCTCCAGTGACAGCTCATTCACGTGATCGAAGTTGGCCTCCAGCGCAGGGAAGCTTTCCAGGTCGCCGTCGGTCAGGTCTAGAAAGTCCAGGTTCAGTTGAATGATGGCTCCGCCATCGGCGACCTCGCGCACCGACAGGCGCTGCCAGGCGGCGATGATTTCCTCCCGCGCCGATTGCCGGGCTGTACTGGGCAGGGCCCACAGGGTCAACGCGCTTTTCAGGCGTTGCAGGGTTTGTTCGAGCGTGCGCAACCGCGTCTGTGCCGGAATCTCGCTGGCCTCCCAGGCCGCCAGTGTGGCACGCGCCTCTTCGCCGCTGGCATGCGGGTAGAGCGTGCGGTAGCGGGCCTCCTGTGAGGAGCTGGCAGGCGACACCGGCGGGTAGCCGGGGCGGTCACTGCCGCCCAGCAGGCGTTCTTCGCTGGCCCAGCCGCGGACCTCGACGGACCACAGCCAGGTGGCAAGTTCGCCGCGGGGGCGTTCGAGCATCGACAGCACGCGTTGCTGCAGCGCCGCCCTGGTGTCCAGGCCCAGCACCTGGCGATAGCGGGGAGCGATGCTGTCATGCAGGGCCGCGAACAGGTCGTCGCCGGGCGCGTGCAGCGGGAGGTCGTCCTTGAAGGCCTGGTAGCCTTCTGCACCGTGCACCAGAACCCTGCGCTGCGCCTGGGTGGCACGACCCACGCGCTGCAGCAGAGGGCCGCGCGGGCCGCCACTGCGTGCTTCCAGCACGACCGAGGCATCCCAGCCGGGGGCGTGCTCCAGGCACAACAGCGCCAGGCGCGTGCTTTGCGGCGTCGCCAGGGCTGGCCAATACAGGCCTTCGGTCGCGCGTACCAGGGGAACACGGGCGGCCAGCGTGGCGGCCTCTTCCAGCAATTTGGTGGGGATGGCTGCCGGTGGCACCCAGCGTGCCAGTCGGGCCGGGCCGACTGTGTCCAGCAGGCTGCGGGCCAGCACCGGGCTCAACCCGGGCAAGCGTGCGCACAGGGCCGTGATGTGCGGCTGCGGGGGCACCAGGGCCAGGTAACGCTGCTCGAACAGGGCCTTGCCGACGCTGCCCGTGACGTTTTCGGCGCGCAGTTGCCGGACGATCCTGAGCCGTTGCAGCGTATCGGCCAGCAAGGGTGGCAGGCCCAGATTGGCGGCGTGCAACCGACGCAGCGCGTCTTCGCGGGTGCCGCTGACCTGGCAGGCCTGTTCGAGTTCTGCATCGCTCAGGCCTTGCGCAAGCGGGCCCAGACGGCGCAGCAGGGTGGCTCGCGACCAGCTCAGCGGCTGTTCATGCACGCTGCGCCAGGCACCCTGGCCGTTGTGCTCCAGCGCGGGGCGATAGGCGTCTTCACGCTCGGGGTGGCGCAGTTGCCATTGCTGCTGGTGCGCATCGAACTGCTGCTCGTACAGGTCGGCGCCGAGCCTGATGTAGTGCCGGTCCGCGTGCCGGTACTGGCCCTGGTCGTTGGCTGTCACCTCGGCGGGCAGCGACGTGTCCAGCCGGTAGGGTGCCAGGTCGGGCAGGTACAGGCGCGTACTGCCATCGGGCAGCGGCACTTCGATCAACGCATCGACCAGCGCTGGTGCTGCCTTGAGCGCCAGCACCGAACCGGCCAGCATGCCGGCAGTGATCGCCACCGACTGCAGGTGCGCCATGGCGCCCTCGACGTCGCCGTCCTGCCAGTCCTCCACGCCTTCATACACCTCCTTGATCAGCTGTACCGCAGTGACCGCCAGCATGACCGGGCCCAGCGCCGGCACGAACATCGCCGCGGCATTGAGCACGTTCAGCGCGCGTGTCTCCCATTGTTCCAGGCGGGCCTTGCGCGCTTTCTCGTCGGCTTCAGCGGTGGGCACCATGAGTACCCGTGCTTCATCCTTCAGGCGTTGCAGGTGGCGGTCCTGCAGCACGCCGAACAGCTCGCCGGCAACCGGGGCAAGGCTCAGGTACAGGCTGTCCTGCTCCTGCGAGTGCCACGGTCCGTCCTTGTCGACCACCTGCCGGGCCAGGTTGTGTCCGAGCACATCGAACAGGTGTTGCTGCTGTTGCAGCGGTACGTAGCGCTGAAACAGTCTGCGAAACCCGGGGTGGTTGAGGCGCCCTTTGAGGTAGCGCTCCAGCGCCGGCATCGACGCATGCTCGGTGAGGGCATCGTCCGGGTCGCCGGGCAGGTACAGCAGCAGGCTGTCTGCCTGCTGCTCAGATGCCAGGGCAAACAGCAGGATGTCGTGCAACGGTACGCCGCTCATGCTCAGCAGGCTCGCCTGCATTGGCGGGGCCTCGGCGCCTGCTGCGGCGGGCGCGTCCAGCAGCGCCAGCAACCGGCGGCTGGCGGTTGGCCCGATGCGCTGGCGCGCTTTCGCCACGGTGACCTCCAGGCGCAGCAACTGGCGATTGGCATCGATCGAGTCGCGTCGCACCCTGTCTTGCGTGGCAGGTGTTTCGAAGACTGCCTGCAGGTGCTGCTGGTAGCGGGCGCCCAGGTCCAGTTCGCGGCACAGGCGGGCGAACACGGCGGGTGACAGGCGATGGCGGGTATAGCGGTAGGCAAGGCCGGCGTCGGTCAGGTCGAGGTGGAAATGGCCTTGCAGGGTGATCGCACTCTTGCCGAGGAAGGTCACGTCGTCACCGAAGTTCTGCAGCGCTGCCTGCAGCAGGCTCTGCTTCTGGTAGGTGGTACGTGTGGCGAGCTGCCAGAGGTCGGCCTCTTCGTGAAACTGCACCAGGTCGGTGGTGTGCAGGTTCAGGGTTTCGCCAAGTTCGGCGTCAAGGCGCGCCTGCAGCAGCGGCTCGGCAAATGCCAGCAACCCCTGGAAGGCCTTGAGGGTGCCTGCCAGTGTCTGGCTGGCCCGCCGATAGCGACGCCTGGCTGCACGCACGGCGTCACGCTGATCGGGCAGGCCGTTGGCCAGCCAGCCCGGTTCGGCATCGGGGATGACATGGGTCAGGGCCAGATGGCGCCGAAGGTCTTCGGCGTCCTGGGCGCTGGTGTGTTTCAGCCAGGTGGGCAGGCGCTGGACGATGAACGGTGAGTGGGGAATGCGTGAAGGGGAGGTAGGCATGGTCGTGCTCCGGTCGGTGGACCGACAGCACAACCGATCAGCCGGGCGAAGCGGTGGTAGTTATCTGTTGGAGGCAGTGTCCAGGGTGCTCTGGCGCGCCTCGCGTAGCGACGCGTAGCCGACCCTGGGCACGCCCGCCAGGCGCTGGTCGAGCAAGGCCTGCAAGGACTCGCCACTGCCCAGGTAGGCATCGCCGAAGTCGTGGCTGCCCAGGGCACTGGGGTGCGCCACCACTTCGAGCACGCCATGGCGCGGGGCCAGGCCGTCACGCAGGTCGACCGGGGTACACACATGGTCGGCGGTCAGCCTGGCCAACTGGCGCAGGCGCTGGTTGAGCAACGTCTTGAACAGGCGTTTTGCCGGGCCGATGTTGTGCCCCACATTGCGGGCCAGGCGTATCGGCACCCCTTCGCGGGCGGCGAAGCGGGCGACGATTTCGCCGATGGGCCACAGGTTGTGCACGTGCTGGTGGGAGTCCAGGTGGCTGGGGGTGAGCCCATGGTCCAGGCAGCGCTGCCATTGCGCGGCCAGTTCCTCGTGCACCGCCTGGCGGGCCGCGCGCCCCAGCCACAGGCGCTTGCGCGACAGGCCCAGGTCGAACTCGCCCTCGGCATTGCAGAACTGCGCCAGCGCGCGGATCGGCTCGCTCAGCGGGCGACCGTAGGTCAGGTTGAAATGCAGGCCCACGCGCCCGCGCAGGGCCGGTTGCTGGGCCAGCGCGCAGGCGGCCTTGAATGCCGGCATGCTGGCCATGGCGGTGGCAGAGCTGATCAGGCCGCACTGGAACGCGCGCAGGATCACCGCGTTGGTGTGTTCGTTGAGGCCAAAATCGTCAGCGTTGACTATGACTTGGGACGGCATCCGGGCGCTCCTGTGCTGTCGGTGTGGCAGTGGGGGTAGTGGCAGGTGCCGGCACGGGCTGCTGTTGGCGGCGTTTGAGCCAGGGCTTGATGCGTTGCCACAGGCGCAGCGCCATGCCCAGGCACAGGCCCGACGGGCGCCAGCTGTAGAAACTGTGGCGCAGGTGCTCGACCTGGCCGGTCATGCGCTCATGCAGCTGGTGGCTGGAGTTCTCCAGGCTCACCCTTGAAGCGTCGATCCACGTCCAGCCTTCGTCCAGCCCCCAGTCGATCCATTCCTGCAGCAGCACCCGGCCGCTGCCAAGGTCGGCATACTGCGGCACGAAGGCGAGGTTGTAGTCGTACAGGCGGCCCCGTTCGAGCAGGCCCAGGCGGTAGCTGATGCAGCGCCCGTCCAGTTCCAGCACCACCAGGCGCAGACGGCCATCGGCCGCCAGCGCGGTGAAGGCCTGGAACATCCACTGGCGCTGTGCGGGCACCGAGAAGATGCCGACCCCGTCGTCGCCTTTCCAGCTCACGGCCTCGACCGCGCTGACGGCTTCCAGCCAGGAAGCTGCGTTGGCGGTATCGGGGGTTACTCGGCGCACCTGTGCACCGCAGGCGGCGATGCGCTTGCGCGCGCGGCGCAACTTGTAGCGTGGGTCGCCACTGACTTCCTGGCGGTCGGCCTCGCTTATCTGGTGCACCGGCGCACGGCAGGCGGTGCGCTGTTCGTGGGTGGAACTGCGGCGTGCCCACTGCTGCAGCCAGGGCGAATCGCCCGTTACCTCGTTGAGTTGCAGCAGGGCATGGGGCAGGCGCGTGCGAATGGCTGCCAGTACCTGGCCGGCGGCACTGGTCGGCAGGTCGATGAGCAGGCCGATGCGGTCGCTCATGGGGTAGCCCAGGTGGTGCACCACGGCAAAGTCCAGCGGCCCGTGGCGCTCAAGGGTGCGGACCAACGGCAGGCACAGCACCAGGCGTCCTTGTGCGTGCCCCAGCAGTACCTGCAGGTGCTGGCTGGCCGGCAAGGCAGCCTCGGCGGCGCGCAGCCAGGCCAGGCTGTTGAAGGGGGTGGCATCGGGCAGCCGCTCGCGCAACTGCTCGTAGGCGTCGGCGGGGAAGTCGTCGGCACGCAACGAGGCGTGCCAGGTAAAGGTCAGGGTCATCGGTTCAGGACACCGTGGCAGTAGTGCTGCGCGGCGCCGGTTTGCGCAAGGCATCCAGGCGCGAGCCGCTGTAGCGCGTTTCGCGGAAGAATTTCCAGCGACCGAACAGGCAGTACACGTGCATCACACGGCCCTGCTCGACGTAGCCCATGCGCAGGTGCAGCTTGAGCGCCGGAATGTTGTGGGTCTCGCACACGTCGACCACCTTGTCGCAGCCCTGTTCGGCCATGGCGCGCCACAGGGCCAGTTGCAGGTCGACCGACAGCGACGTACCCCAGTACTGGCGCGCCAGTTCACCGCCGAACTCGAAGAACTCGCCCGGCTCGACCGGGAACCAGCAGCCATAGTAATGACGGTCGTGGTAGTGACGCGGGCTGCCCCAGATGAACGCCACCACGTGGCTGTCTTCGTCCAGGAACATCAGCCCGGTATGCCCTTCGGCGGCCAGTTCACGCATGGTTTCGACACGGTCGCCGAAGTGCTTGGCAAAGCCTTGCACGTTGTGCACCGTGATGCGCTCCACGCGTAGCGGCGCATAGGGCTTGAGGGTATGCGGCGGCACCGGGCTGACCAGGTCGCGCTCCATCCACAGCAGCTCCCAGTGAAAGAACACGTAGCGCTTGTACGCGCTGCGAAGGGTGGCGCGCAGGCCTTTCTGGTGTACGCGCTGGCTGAACTTGCTGACGATATTCATGGTAGCTCCCGTATCCGGCAGGGGAAGAGATCTTCGGCACTGTGTTCATGAGGCGCTCCATCGCAGGGCAAACAGGGTCTGCCCGGGCAGTTCGAATCGTACCTGGCCGTGCTGGCAATCCAGTGCCGCGGCGCGTGGCTGGTTGTCCGGCCCGAACAGGGTGAGCGTGGCAGCGGCCTGCGGGCATCGGCTGGCCGGGGTGGCGAAGCTGACGTGTTGCAGGCGTTCGCCCTTGTTGACGCCCAGCAGGCTGCGCTGTGCGCCGCGTGCCATGGCCAGTGCATCGACCTCGAAGGCGTCGTTGTCCAGGTGCAGCACCTGGTCGAGCCAGTGCTGGGCGATGAACTGCTGGGCCAGGCCCACCGGCTTGAGCTCGAAGCGGTTGTTGCCCAGCACCTTGACCATACCTTTGGGCCACTCGGGCTCGTCGGCGATGTGGAACCAGTTGAGCATGTCCAGCAGGCCGTCCTGGGAGGCATTGATGACCACCGAGGCCCACCATACGCCGGCATAGTGGGTGTTCTGCTCGTACAGGCTCAGGGTCGAGCCACTGGACAGGTTGGTCTGGTCGAGCAGCAGCGCCTTGCGCGGGCGACCGTTGGCGTCCAGCCCCACCAGTTCGGCGGCGCGGCGTACCGAGTCGCGGTAGGTGCGGGTGGCGAGCAGGTCGCGGACCATCCACTCGTGCCAGGCCATGGCGTCGATCTGCGGTTCGAATTCCTTGAGCAGGCGCCGTGCCCAGTCCAGGCCGACGCGCTGCGCCGCATCGCCGCGCAACGGGCCGTTGACCAGCCGCGAGCTGGCCGGCATGGCGATGCGCACGCCGGCTTCATGGGCGCCGGGGTAGGCGCGCACACGCTGGGCCATGGCCGCGAAGAAGGTGCGGTAGGTGGCGTAGTCGGCGTAGTTGAGGTTGGGTTCGTCGGCAAAGGCGATGTAATGCAGGCCCTTGCCGCCCAGGGCGACGCTGGTGGCCAGCCAGTCGTCCAGCGCGCCATCGTTGGCGCGGCTGCGCATCAGGTCGGACTTGCGCCCGGTGGCGGCCATCAGGGTGATGTCGTGGTGAATGCCGAAGCGTTCCTGGTACAGCTGGCGAAACGGCAGTTCGTAGCGCGGCTTGCGTGCCAGCACGTCGGCAAAGGTGTAGTAGCCGGCGGCCTGCAGTTGCAGCGCATCGATCACCGCATGGCTGGACGGTGGCGGCATCACGTAGGGCAGGTTGTTGCCCAGCCTGGGCGTGGGGCCCAGTACCTTGGCACTGCTGCGCAGGATAACCTGGCCGTCGCGGTGCACCAGTGGGGCGAGGTCCTGGGGGCGCAGGGCGAACAGGTTGGCGCTGCCGTCCAGCCAGAAGGCCACCTTGCCGGTGCCTTCGAAGTTCAGGCGCCATGTCTGGTCCTGGGCGCTTGCGGGCAGGTTCACCTGATCGAACTGCCAATAAGCCCGGTGTTCGAGCAGCGCCAGCCTGAGGCGCTTGCCATCGTCCACGCGCTCCAGGGTCAGGTTGCGCACGCCGTCGTGATACTTGCCGGCAAGCACCGCCGTTTCACCGGCTTTCACGCGAAAGTACAGGGTGGTGGCGCGGTCCAGTTCGAGGCTGAAGTGCACCTTGGCGGGGGCGAACTGGGCGCCGGTGGTGTCGTCGTATTCGAGGCGGTAGCGCCTGAAACTGTAGCCGGGGATGGCCACCTGGTAGGTGCCGTTGCCGGCGGTGAGTGGCCAGCTCAGCTGGCCGCGGCCTTCATGGGGGGCAATGATGCGTTGCGCATCGAGCTTGCCGGTGGCGTCGAGCAGGTACACCTGTTCCTGGTTGGCATCGGCCTGCCAGGCCGGCACCCAGCTCAGTTGCAGCGGGGCGCTGCGCTGCGGCGCCAGGTACAGGCTGCCGTCGCGAATGTCCGGCCAGCGCAGGGTGGCGGCGTGGGCAGTGGCGGCCAGCAGCAGGCCGGGTAACAACATCCATGTACGTTTCATACCGTTCTCCGTTGCAGCATCTGGCGCAAAGGCAACAGATCGCCAGGCAACACAAACAAGGTCCGCAGCAACGGTACGCCGCTCAGCCTGCAGTACAGCACGAGCATGGCCACCGTCACCCCAAGGTAGGCGATGGAGGAGGCCAGGGCCGCACCCGCGATGCCAAAACGGGGAATCAGGACCACGTTGAGAATCAGGTTTGCCGCCGCGCCCACCCCCATCATCAGCGAGACCGCGCCGGGGCGATTCTTGCCCAGCAGGTCCAGGCGCAGGATGCTTGCGTAGCACAGGCCGAACAAGCCGGGAAGCAGTGCCAGCAGGGCCGGGTAGGCCGGCTGGTAGGCCGCGCCGAACAGGGTGACGATCAGCCATTCGCCTACCAGGGCCATGCTCAGGCAGGCCCCCAGCATCACGGTGGCAGTCAGGCGCAGGGCCAGCGGGGTGAGCTTGTCCATGCCGGCATCCTGCTGCAGCAGGCGCTTCATCAGCGGGGTGGTGACGGCCTCGGGGATGATCAGCAGCAGTTCGGCGGCGGCGCTGGCCATGGCGTAGTGCCCCAGGGCGGCGCTGCCCAGGAAGGCACTGATGAACAGGTAGTCCGAGCGCAGGATGACCTGCTGGAACAGCACGTCCGGGTGGCTGCGCGCACTGTAGGCCAGCAGCTCGCGCTGCCCGCCGCGGTTCCAGCACAGCGTGATGTCGTGCTGGCGGCCCAGCCACACCAGGCCCAGCAGCGCGACCAGCCCCAGGCCCAGCAGCCAGCTGATCAGCGCGGCCTCCAGCGCGGCGTGCTGCCACATCCAGAACATGCCCACGAACAGCAGCAGCGGCACCAGCGATTCGGTCAGGCGCAGTGCGTTGAATGCGCCCACCCCGCCGGTGGCGTTGTGCAGGGTGAGCAGGCCGCTCTTGAGCACCGTCAGCGGCACCGCCAGCAGCAACAGCCAGGCCAGCAGGCCCAGTTGCAGGGTCACTTCCAGTTCAGTGCCGAATTCGCGCATCAGCGCCACGCAGATCAGGGTCAGCACCCCGGCCAGCAGGCACCCGTAGATCAGCACCTGGCTCAGCAGCAGGCCCATCGAGCGTTGCTGCGCCGCCTGATAGCCCACCGCGGTGTTCAGCCCGCCGCTGGTGGCGGCACTGATCAGGTCGGGCAGGGTGCTGAGCAGGGCGAACAGGCCGCGCTCGCTGGGCCCCAGGATGCGCGCCAGCAGCACGTTGCGCGCCAGGCGCAGGGCGATCATCGCCAGGCGTGTGCCCATGCTCAGCAGCAGGTGGCGCAGGTAGTTGCCACGACTCATGAGCGGCCTCCGCGGCTGATGCGCCAGGCCAGCAGCGAGGGGCGGCTGGCGTTGCGCTGGCTCACGCCGATGCGCGGCAACGCCAGTGGGTCGTCATGACCCTGGCAGATCCCGGCGCGGGTGCTCAGGGCGAAGGGGTAGCGATGGGCGGCCAGGCGAGCGCGTACCCGGGCGTCATGGTCGCCGTTGGGGTAGCAGTACACCGGCAGCGGCTGCTGGCAGCCTTGCTGCAAGGCGTGGTGGCTGCGGCTGAGTTCTTCATCCAGGCGCTGGTTGTCCAGCCCCGGCAGCAGCGCGTGACTGGCCCCGTGCGGGCCGAAGCTGATCAGCCCGGAGCCTTCCAGTTCGCGCACCTGCTGCCAGTCCAGGGCCTGGGGCAGGGATTCGGCCGGGCAGGCGTCTGTCAGTTGGTGCAGGGCGGCCGGGCTCAGGGTCTTGAGGCTTTGCAGGTAGCCGGCCAGCGCCTGGCTGCGGGCGTTGGGCCGCTGGTTCATGAAGTAGGCAGCCGGCAGCGGCCGGCCGATCTTGCGCAACGCCTCGATCAGGGTGTGGCGCGGGCCTTCGCCATGGCTGCCCCACAGGGTTTCGCCCAGGCTTTCCCACCAGAAGCGCTGGCGGCTGCCGATGTAGTCGGTGGACAGGAAGATGCTGGCCGGTACCTGGTACTGCTGCAGCAACGGGAACGCATTGAGCGCGTTGTCGCGCCAGCCGTCGTCGAAGGTCAGGGCAACCTTGGGGCGGCTGTCGCCCCTGGGCTGCTGATGGTCCTTGAGCAGGTCCATCAGGTGCACGCAATCGAAGTGCTGGCGCAGCCAGCGCAGCAGGCGCTCGAAGGCCTGCGGGCCCACGCACAGTTCGTTGCGATGGGGCAGGGCCGCGCTGGCGTCGTCGGCCAGCACCCGGTGCAGCATCAGGATGACCCCGGCGCCGCGCAGCTGGCTGCGGCCCTTCGGGGAGTGCAGGTACAACCAACCGCTGGCGCGCTTGAGACTGGTCTTGATCGGCATGAAGGCACTCATCGGGTCTGGTCGGGGTTCCATTGGTTGTAGCTGTGCCCGCGCAGGAACTGCCACAGGCCCACGCTCATGCCGGCCAGGGTCACCAGCACGAAGGCGGCCAGGCGAAATGGCTTGGGCAGGCGGTGGCCCTTGTCCAGCAGGCCGACCACGGCGATGGCATAACCCAGCAGCTGGGCGGCCAGGGTCAGGCGATAGAAACCGTGGCCGTCGAGCAGCCACAGGTTGGCCAGCAGCAGGGGCACCAGCAGCACGGGGGCCAGGCGGCGTACCAGCTTGTGGCTGATCAGGGCGATGGCGTAGAGCCCGTGGCGCAGCGGGTTGAGCAGTTCGCGCCGGGCCGCCAGGCTGATCAGCCCGCCGACGGTGACGCGCTGGCGGCGGCTGAACTGGCGCTCGGCCTCGTCCACGCCGTAGTCCAGCACCCTGGCCTGGTCGACGTAGACCACGCGCTTGTGTGCCACCGGGGCGCAGGTATTGATGAAGAAGTCGTCGTTGACCCGGTCCGGGATCGGCTGGTACAGCTCGCGGCGCAGGGCCTGCAGCGCACCGTCGGCCGACACCGTGCAGCCGGTGCGGCTTTCGACCCGGCGCAGCCAGGCTTCGTAGTGGCGGTACAGGCTCTCGCCCAGGCTCAGGCCCTTGCCCGCCACCGGGATGGTCATGTTGCCCACGGTGCCGCCCACCTCGGGGTCGGCGAAGGGCGCGAGCAGTGCGGCGAAGGTGCCCTCCACCCAGTGCACGTCGGCATCGGTGAACACCAGAATGTCGCCGCTGCAGTGCTCGACGGCGGCATTGAGCACGCGGTTCTTGCCCATCCGTGGCAGGTCCAGCACCAGGATGCGCGGGTCGTCGAAGGTGCGCGCCAGGGCCACGGTCTGGTCACTGGAGCCGTCGCTGGCCACCACGATCTGCAGGCTGGCGAGCGGACAGTCCTGCTCCAGCAGGTTGCGCAGCTTGTTCTCGATGTTGCGCGCCTCGTTGTGCGCCGCAACCACCACGCTGACCCGTTGCGGCGGCAGCGGCGGCGGGGTGTGCCGCGGGAACAGCGGCCCCACCAGCGTGAGCAGCAGCGGGTAGCCCAGCCAGGCATAGAAAGGCAACAGCAGGCAAAGCCAGAAAATGAACTCAGCCACGTGCGGGCCTCCTTGCGTTCCAGTTGAACAGGCTGAGCACGAAAGCCGCTCCAGCCAGGTGCAGGCGAACCCAGTGCAGGCCCCACAGTTGCAGGGTGAACACCGGGTCGCGGTGTTTGAGACTCTGACGCAGGCTCAGCGCCAGCGCCGGCAGGCTGGTGAAGAACAGCAGCAGCATTGCCAGATGCGGAAAGCCGTCGAGCAGCGCGGACAATGCCAGCGCATCGAGCACCCAGGCCCCGAGGGACAGCAACGGGAAGCGCAGCAGGCGCAGGCTCGCGCCATTGTTGCGCAGCAGTTGCAGGTTGCTGCCCTGGCGCCACAGCTCCTTGCCCAGCCATTCGCTCCAGCTGCCCTCGTAGCCCCAGTGCAGCACCACCGGTGCGCGCAGGGCCAGCAGGCGGGCACCGGCCTGGCCCAGGCGCCAGGTGAAGTCCTTGTCTTCGCCGGTGCGCAGGGTTTCGTTGAAACCGCCCACCCGGTCGAACCAGTCGCGGCGCATCAGCAGGTTGGGGGTGGGCAGCCATTGCATGCTGTGCAGCGCCGGCCGGCCGGCGCGCAATGTGCGTCGCTGCCAGGCGCGGGCGAACCAGGGCGCCTGGCGCGGGGTATCGCAGTCCAGCGCGAACACATCGCCACGGCCCTGGGCGTGCAGGTCCAGCAGCAGGCTCAGCCACTGCTCCGGCACCTCGATGTCGGCATCCAGAAACGCCACCCATTCCCCGGAGCTGGCCTGCACGCCCCGGTTGCGCAAGGCGCCGATGGTCAGCCCCGGCAGGTCGAGCACCTTGGCGCTGAGGTTACGGGCAATCTGCGGGCCATCGTCGGAGGAGCCGTTGTCCACCACGATCAGCTCGCAGTCCAGGCCGGCAAGGTCGGCGGCCCGACGCGCCGAGTGGAGGGTGCGGGCAATATGGCGTGCCTCGTTGAACATCGGCATCACGATACTGATCTTCATCCGGCCACCTGCACGGGGCGCGCCTGTTCGGCCTTGAGGCGCAGCACGCTGGAAAGCGCCAGCAGAATCCACAGGTACTTGTGGTTCGGCGCACTGAGGAACATCAGGAACAGGCCGATGGCAAGCATGCTGGTGGACAGGTGCGTGAGCATGTCGGCCTGCCCCTGATCACCCTTTTGCAGCCACAGGCGCCGTGCATGCCAGAGGTTGTACAGGGCCAGCATGACCATGCCGACGAATGCCAGGCCCGCCGGTACGCCGACTTCGCTGAAGATTTCCAGGTAGGTGTTGTGGGCACGGCGGTACAGGTCGCCGACCTTGCGGTTGGCCGAGAACGCCTTGGCGTAGCCGGTGGTGGCGTATTCCAGCGGGAAGGTGCCGGGGCCGGTGCCCAGCAGCGGATGTTCGCGGATCATCTTGCTGCCCACCACGATGTAGGACGAACGCCGGCCCAGGGAGTCGTCCTTGTAGGCATTGACCCCGGACTTGAGCAAGGCCAGCGACTGGATACGCTCGATGTAGCTGGCGGGCATCACCGCGACCGCCACAGGCAGCACGATGGCCAGGCCGAGCATGGCGAAGCCCAGGTGGCGCGGGCGCAGGTGCGTGAGTTTTTCGCGGTAGTGCACCAGGCCGATCACCAGGCTGATGGCCAGCACCACCAGTCCGGAACGTGAGTTGGTCTTGGTCATGCCGGCCAGCAACAGCACCACGCAGGCCAGCCAGAACAGCCGCTGCAGGCGGTTGGGGCTGCTGAACACCAGCCACAGGGCCATGGGCACCGCGATGGCGATGAGCATGGCGAACACGTTGGGGTCTTCGAGCAGGCCCGAGGCGCGGCCTTCGTCCTGGTACTTGGCCGAGAACATCGCCATGGCACAGGTGACGCCCACGCTCAGGGTCACCAGGCGGTACATCATCGGCAGGTTGAGTTCGCGTCCGATCAGCAGGGTGAGCACGAACAGCACCAGGCCCACCGCCAGTTCGCGAAAGTGCCCCATGGACATCTCGCTGCTTTCACTGGCCAGAAAGCTCAGCAGGTACAGCGCCATAAAGGCCAGCAGCAGGCGCCACATGGAGCTGCGCAGGCGTTCGCCCGGCAACTGCCCCACGGCCAGTTGCAGCAGCAGCACCATGGCCAGCGCGGCGCCGATGAATTTCGAGGCGGTCAGCTCGCTGTCCTTGAACAGGCCCTCAAGCGGCACCAGGGTGATGATGGCCAGCAGGCCCCACGCCGGGCGGCGGTACAGCACAAGCACGCCGGCCAGGCCGATCACCGCGCCGGGGGCCAGGAACGGGTAGGGGCTGGCCAGCAGTACCACGCTGACGATCGCCAGCAGGCCGATCAGGGACAGGGGAATGATCATGCGCAGGTCTCCTTGGCCGCACCTGCCGTGCCGCGATAGACCTGGGCCCAGCGTTGCGCCAGCGTCGGCAGGTGATAACGTTCACGTTGGGTGCGTCGTGCCTGGGCGATCAGCTCGCCGGCCTGGGCCGGGTCGAGCATCAGCGCTTCGAGCTGGGCGGCCAGTTCGTCCACCGCCAGGGGCGGTGCCAGCAGCCCGCTGCGCCCGTGCTCGATCACGTCGGGGATGCCGCCGACACCAAAGGCCACCACCGGCACGCCATCCTGCATGGCTTCGAGCAGGATCATCGGGGTGCCTTCGGTGCGCGAGCTGATCACCAGCGCATCCAGGCGCGCCATCCATTGGCGCATGTCTTCCTGAAAGCCTGGCAGGCGGATGCGCTCGTGCAGCCCGGCGGCATCGACGCGGGCCTGCAGGGCTTCGCGTTCCGGGCCGTCGCCGAGCATCACCGCGTCCAGATGCGGGTGGCGCTGGCACAGCGGGATCAGCGTATCGAGGAACAGGTCAGGGCCCTTTTCGCTGCTCAGGCGCCCCACGTAGCCGGCCAGCCAGCGTTCGTGGCCGTGGGCATGGGCGGGCAGGGCGCCAGCATCCGGCAGGCCGTTGGGGATGACATCGAGCTTGCGCTGCGACACGCCGGCACGCAGGTGGATCCGGCGGATGCTCTCGGCCACGCACACCACCTTGCCGATGGTGGCGGTGCGGCACAGTTGCAGGCTCAGCCAGGTGTACAGCCGCTGCTTGCGGCTGCTGGGGGTGAAGCCGTGCTGGGTGGCGACCATCGGCAGGCGCCACAGGGTGGCGCCCACCCAGCCGAACAGCAGGCCCTTGAAGTTGTGGCTGTTGATCAGCGGCTGCTGGCTGCGGTACTGGTCCAGCGCCCGCAGCACCTCGCCCAGCCCGTTGCAGGTGCGACAGTCCACGCCGGCGGCGGCAAAGCGCGCCACCAGCGTCTGCGGCGCGCCCAGAAACAGCACCACGTGCTGTCCCGGGGTGGCCTGGCAGTGGTCCAGCAACATCCGTTCGGCGCCATAGAAGCCGCCACTGCCCAGCAGGTGGATGATCGGCCGCTGCGGGCTCATGGCTGCGTTCAATTGCGCACCCAGTGCACCAGCCGTGGCAGCGACCAGCCCTTGTGCGGGTTGTGCGTTTCCGGGGTCTGGTCGTTGATCACCAGCAGTACCGGCAAGCCCAGCTGCTGGGTGATCTGCGCCGGGTGCTTGAAGCGATGGTCGAAGAACTCGCGCACGTACACCAGGGCGATGCCCAGCAGCAGGCCGGTCAGCATGCCGAACGGAATGATCAGCATCGGCTTGGGAAAGGCTGGCTCGGCGGGCTCATAGGGCGCACTGAGAATCCGTGCGTTGGACACGTCACCCGACAGCAGGCGCTCGCCACGGGCTTCTTCGTAGCGCTGGGTGTAGGTGAAGAACGCCTTGTGCAGGGCATCGATCTCGGTATCCAGCTGACGCGCCTTGCTCTGGGTTTCCTGCAACTGGTGCACGCGGCTCTTGTAGTCGGCGATGCGCTGGGTTTTCTGCGCGATCACGTTCTGCACCACGGCCAGGTCCTTCTCGCGCTCCTGGATACGGTTGGCGACGATCTTGAGAAACTGCTGGCGGGTCTTGGCGATCTGCTCGCGCTGCAGCAGCATCTGCTCGCTGCCGGGCTGGAACACTGCCAGGTCGCTGACGTAGGTCAGTACCTGGGTGGTCAGCTGCTCGCCCAGTTGCTTGATCTCGCGGTCCTCGAAGGCCACGTTGTCGACGGTCTGGGTGAAGGTGAAGGGGAAGGCGAAGTCGCGCATGTTGGCGTTGCTGGCCGCAGCCAGGCTGGTCTTGAGGTATTCCAGCCACTGCTGGCTCTGCAGCAGGCGATCGCGGTACTGGTTGAGTGCCTGTTCCTCGGTGTTGATGGCATTGAGGCGGAAGGTGATCTCTTCCTTGGGGTCGGACGAGCCGATGCCTTCGAGCATGCCCAGGCGCTTGCTTTCCAGGTCATCCATGCGCACCTGGTACTGCATCTTCTTCTGCTCGTAGAACTCCTGCGGCAGTTCGTTGGACTGCAGGTTCTGGCGGTTGCGCAGGTAGTTGTCGAGCAGACGGCTGACGAACAGCGTACCGACCTTGGGGTCGGGGAAGCTGTAGGTGATCGATACCACGTTGGAGCCGGGCAGGGTCTCGATCTTCAGGTCCTTGATCGCGTCGTCGGTCAGGGTGTCGAGCTGGGTATCGCGTACCGGGTCGACCTCCAGCCCGAACAGGCTGCGCACCGGGTTGACCACATACTCGCGCAGCGGGTTGACGATCAGGCTGCGGATCGGCCCGAACACCAGGCGCTGCAGCAGGCCGGGGGGCACGTCATACAGGCCCTCGTCGCGCAGCTGGGTGATGGTCTGGCGGATCAGCGTGGGTGAACGCAGGATGTTGCTCTCGGTCTCCATGTCGGCCAGCGAAGGCGGAATGAACTTGTCGGTCTCCTGGGCCAGGGCGGTGTTGGTATCGCTCTGGGAGAGCTTTTTCGACTGCACGATCACTTCGGCCGTGATGTCGAAGCTCTGCTTGAGCACCAGCGGCAGCAACAGGGCAATCACTGCGAACACCAGGAATACCCGCTTCACCAACTGACGGTTGGCGAAGAGGATCCTGAAGAATTCATGCAGGTAGTTTTCTTTGGTAGTCATGCGCGTGCACCTGCCTGGTTTTAGTTGTTGCTGTCTTTGTTGTCGACGCGGTAGGAGAAGCTGAAGCCCACCCCCTGGAACAGCACCACGTCGGCCAGTTGCCGGGCCAGTTCGCCGGCGCTGGCCAGCTTGGTCTTGGGCACGTAGAGCATGTCGTCGGGCTGCAGGTAGGCCACCTGCGCGGCGCTGGCGTCCAGGGCCTTGTCGACGTTGTAGGGCACGGCCTGCACCTGGTTGCCGTTGCGCCGCATGATCACCACCGAGTCGAGCCGGGCCTTGAGGCTGGGCCCGCGGGCCAGGGTAAGGGCTTCGAGCACCGATACCGGGCGCCGGATCGGATAGGCGCCGGGCTGGGCCACCTCACCGAGCACATAGATCTCGTTGACCGCAGTGGACTTGAGCATCACGTCCACCGTCATGCGCCCGGGCAGGTCGGCGTAGCGCTTGTTGAGGAAGGTCTGCAGCTGGGTGACGGTCATGCCCTGCAGCGGCACCGCGCCCACCTCCGGAAAGCTGGCCTGGCCGTCGGTGCCCACGGTGATCTCGCGGCTCATGCCGGTGGCGGGGTGGTTGAGTGCGCTCTTGAGGTTCTGTTCGTTGGTCAGCGGGCTGATCACCTGCACGGTCATCTGGTCGCGGTTGGGCTGGAACAGGCGCTTGTTGCGGTAGGCCTGCTGGATGGCCTGGCGCGCTTCGTCCGGGGTCATCCCGGCGACGTTCACCGAGGTGTTGGCCCGTGGCAGTTCGATGGTGCCATCGGGCAGCACCAGCTGGTTGCCGTTGAGCGAGCTGGCCGCAAGGAAGCCCAGGCCTACGGTGTCACCGGGCTGGATGCGATAGGCCTGCGAGCCGCTGGTGCTGATATGGAAGATCACATCGAGCACGTCCCCCGGGCGCAGCGCCTGCTCGCCGCGTGGCAGCTCGGTGTCCTGGGCGTTGGCCGCGTTGGCAGTCATGATCTGCACCGGCATCTGGCGTGGCTCCTGGCTGGTGCAGGCTGCCAGAGGCAGCAGCGCCAGCAGGGCGAACAGTTTCACATTCATAGCGTCATCCTTAGCCTGGCTGCTCAGAGATTGTTGTAAAGCCATTTGGGCATGTAGTAGCGGCGTCGGTTGAACACGCTGCCGATCAGCTTGGCGCCGGCCTGGGTCAGGCGCTGGGCGGCGGCCTGGGCGACCTCCCAGCGGGTGTCCTCGGCGGTGACCACCAGGATCACGCCATCGACCAGGGTGCCGATCACCAGGCTGTCGACGCTGGAGTACACCGCCTCGCCGTCGATGACCACGAAGCGGTAGTGCGCGCTGAGCTGGCTCAGCAGGGCACGCAGGCGGTCCGGGTTGAGGCGTTCGTTGCCACGCCGGTACTGGCCGCACGGCAGCATGTCGAAAGGCTGGTCTGACACCCGCACCAGGCAGTCCTGCAGCACGGGCGGGGTGTCCTGCTCGAACAGCAGGTCGCGAAAGCCGGGCAGCTTCTGCAGGCCCATCTGCTGGGTCAGGCTGTTGCTGGTAGGGCTGCTGTCCACCAGCAGTACCGGTCCGCCGCTCATCAGCGTCAGCTGCTTGGCGAAGGCCAGCGCACTGGTGCTGGTACCGCTGCCGGTATTGGCCGCGGTCAGCAGCAGCACGCGCTGCTCCTGGTCCAGCACGGTGGACGTCAGGTTGGTTTCGCTGGGGGTGGCGATGGTCAGACTTCTCGAAGTAGAACCGTCCATTCAACTTGCTCCGTGGCCGCTGAAGACTTTGAAGGGGGTCTTGAGCAGGATCTTCAGGTCCAGGCTCAAGCTCTGTTCGGCGATGTAACTCAGGTCAAGCTCGACCCGCTGGTCGAAGTCGATGTTGCTGCGCCCCGAGATCTGCCACAGGCCGGTCATGCCGGGGTAGATGCTCAGGCGCGCCAGGTGGCTGTCCTTGTAGCGATAGGCGTTGAAGGAGGTCGGGCGAGGGCCCACCAGGCGCATTTCGCCGCGGATCACGTTGAACAGGTTGGGCAGCTCGTCCAGGCTGCTGCGCCGCAGGAAGCTGCCGATGCGGGTTACGCGCGGGTCCTTGTCGATCTTGAAGTCGATGGCGTCGGCGCCGTGCTTGTTCAGGTGGCGCACCGACTCCTTGAGGTCCTCGGCGTTGGCGACCATGGTGCGGAACTTGTACATGCCGAAGCTGCGCCCGCGGTAGCCGGTGCGCTGCTGCACGAAGAACACCGGGCCGGGGCTGCTCAGCTTGACCAGCACGGCCAGCACCAGCAGCAGCGGTGAAATCAACAGCACGATCATCAGCGCGCCGATGAACGACAGCACGCGGTTGGTGCGCGACAGCGTCCACGGCCGCCCGCCGGCGCGCCCGGTCATCCAGCCACGGCCCTGCATGTGAATCGCCGCATCGATGCGCATGCGGTGATTGGGGTCCATGCGTTTGTCCTGGCGCAGGGCCTGGGTTTCAGCACTTTTCTGTTGGCCTGTCATACCACCCTCCGTTGATGCTCGGGCGCGGCAACCGGCGTTTGCCCGATGGACCGCACAGCGTCGTCGGGCGTGTGCGCGTAATAATCGACGAACCAGGCGACGAAGCGGCGCAGCCCTTCGTCCAGCGAGATGCACGGGGTGAAGCCGGTGGCCTGGGCCAGGGCACTGGCATCGGCGCAGGTGTCCAGCACGTCACCGGGCTGCAGGGGCAGCAACTCGACCTGGGCGGTGCGCTGCAGGTGTTTTTCCAGCAGCGCCACGTAGTCGGTCAGGGCCACCGGCCGTTGCCCACCGATGTTGTAGATGCGCCAGGGCGCATGGCTGCTGGCCGGGTCGCTGGCCAGGCGGTCCCAGGCCGGGTCGCTGACCGGGGCCAGCGGGACCAGGCGCACCAGGCTTTCGACGATGTCGTCGATGTAGGTGAAGTCGCGCTGGTGCTGGCCGTAGTTGAACAGCTTGAGCGGGTGGCCCTGGCTGATGGCCTGGGCGAACTGGATGGGCGACATGTCCGGGCGCCCCCACGGGCCGTACACCGTGAAAAAGCGCAGCCCGGTGGTGGGGATGGCGAACAGGTGGCTGTAGCTGTGGGCCATCAGTTCGTTGGCCTTCTTGCTCGCGGCGTACAGCGACAGCGGATGGTCCACTGCGTCCTGCACGGCATAGGGTGTGCGCTGGTTGCTGCCGTACACCGAGCTTGAGGAGGCATACAGCAGGTGCTGCACCGGATGGCGGCGGCAGGCCTCGAGCATGTTGAGGAAACCCACCAGGTTGCTGTCCACGTAGGCGCGCGGGTTGTCCAGCGAATAGCGCACCCCGGCCTGGGCGGCCAGGTGGATCACCACCTCGGGGGCGAATTCGGCGAACAGCGCCTCGATGCCTGGGCCGTCGGCCAGGTCCAGGCGGCGCAGGTCGAAATCGCCGGCCTGGGCCTGGACCCAGCGCACGCGGTCTTGCTTGAGCGCGGGGTCGTAGTAGTCGTTGAAATTGTCCAGGCCCACGACCTGATGGCCGTCGCGCAACAGGCGCAGTGTGCAGTGTGCGCCGACGAAGCCGGCCGCACCGGTGACCAGTATTCTCATGGCGCCGATACCTGCGGTTGTACCTGGCGCAGGCCGATGCCGCTGTAGGTCAGGCCGAAGGTTGCCACCTGTTCGGGGCTGTAGAGGTTGCGTCCGTCGATGATCAGGCGTTGGCGCAGCTTTTGCGCCAGCAGGTTGAAATCCACCACCCGGAAGGTCTTCCACTCGGTGCAGATCACCAGCGCATCGGCATCTTCCAGGGTGTCGTCACGGGTGGCGCACAGTTGCAGGTCATCGCGGTAGCCATACAGGCGCCGGCATTCGGCCATGGCTTCGGGGTCGAAGGCGCGCACCGTGGCGCCCTCGGCCCACAGCGCCTCCATCAGGTAGCGGCTGGGGGCTTCGCGCATGTCGTCGGTATTGGGTTTGAAGGCCAGGCCCCACAGGGCGATGGATTTGCCCTTCAGGCTGCCGGGGAAGCTGCGCTTGAGCTTGCTGAACAGGATCTGGCGCTGGCTGTCGTTGATTTCGCTCACGCTCTGCAGCAGGCGCAGCGGCATGCCGCTGTGTTCGGCGGTATGCAGCAGCGCACGCAGGTCCTTGGGGAAGCACGACCCGCCAAAGCCACAGCCCGGGTAGATGAAGTGGTAGCCGATGCGTGGGTCCGAGCCGATGCCCTTGCGCACCGATTCGATGTCGGCACCGAGGAACTCGCTGAGGTTGGCCAGTTCGTTCATGAAGCTGATGCGCGTGGCGAGCATGGCGTTGGCTGCGTACTTGGTCAGCTCGGCGCTGCGGTTGTCCATGAACATGAGCTTTTCATGATTGCGGCAGAACGGCGCGTACAGCTCGGACAACTGCTGCTGGGCCTGGTCATCGGCGGTACCGACGATGATCCGATCCGGGCGCATGCAGTCGGCCAGGGCGCTGCCTTCCTTGAGAAACTCGGGGTTGGAGACCACCCGCACCTGCAGTTGATGCTTGCCCAGCCGGTCGAGCTCCTCGCGGGCGAGCGCGGCCACCTTGTCGGCGGTGCCCACCGGCACGGTGGACTTGATGATCAGGGTGCGGTGCGCCGCCATCAGGCCGGCGATCTGGCGGGTGACGCCCAGCACGTGGGAAAGGTCGGCCGAGCCGTCTTCGTCCGGTGGGGTGCCGACCGCGATGAAGATCAGTTCGGCGTGGGCGACGGCATCGCTGGCCTGGGTACTGAACGACAGCCGACCTTCCTTGATGTTTTCCTCGAGCATGCTCGACAGGCCAGGCTCATGTATAGGTGGAACACCTTGTCGCAACTGACTGATTTTATGGGCGTCTACATCGACACAGAGTACCCGGTGACCTACGTCAGCCAAGGCGGCAGCTTGCACAAGTCCGACATAACCGGTGCCAAATACGCTCACATCCATGCTGGCGTGCCTCGTATGGAGTAATGAAAGTGAAACAGCGGGTGTGAATTCGGTATAGACCAGCTGAGCCGGTTTGTGTCAAACCTATGGCATGTATCTGTAGAGTTACAGGTGGTAGGAGTTCCACTGTTTTGCCATCAACCCTTTTCCAATCCGTACCTTAGCGTCGAAATGGGCTGGCACTTGGCCGGTTGTCAATGCGATGAACGGTCGTAGCCCGCGTAGAACGTGGCTCGTGGAATGTGGGTTGTTTCGCGAATGCATCAGATTCGCGCTTCAAAAGCGTCATAATCGGCGCCCTACATTTCGTCATTTTTTTGACAAACTGTGGTTTGCGCTTTGTCGGCATCCTGCTACCGTGTGGGAAACCTCAGTGGGCTGGGGGAAACATTTCTGGCGGGGAAGTCATGCGCGTTTACATCAAGGGACTGTTGCTGCTGGTTTACCTTCTGAGTTTCCATGCGTACTACCTCGAGCGTCTCGAGGCGATCGGGCTGGGGGTGGCACTGGTGTTGTATGCCGGTGTGTTCGTGCTGCTGGTGGCTGCCCTGTGGCTATGCGCGAACATACGCCAGGGCCTGGTGCGCTGGCTGTTTGCAGTGGGGTTCTGTGCCAGCGCGGTGTTTTTCGACGCCTATACGCGCATAACCGCCGAATACCTCACCTACAGCGCCTTCGTTTCGATGGTGTATTCGGGTGGGTTCATCGGCGAGGCGCTTGAGCAGTACCACAGCGTGATCGTGGGGGTCGCGGCCAAGGGGCTGCTGTTGCTGCTGGGGCTGGGCCTGCGCCCGGACCCGGTGCAGCGGCTGCCCGGCACCCTGGCGTGGGCCGCACCGCTGCTGGGCCTGGCGCTGTTGACCGGCATCCTGTTCGTGCGTGCCGGCGAGGGCGCACGCGGCCTGCCGGTGATGTACACGCCGCTGGCCTACCTGAACCTGTTCCTCTACGAATCGCTGCACGACAGCGTGGGCCCGCGCCAGCCAGTGACGCTGGCGCGCAGCGGCCCGCCATTGGCGCGCGATATCGTGCTGATCATCGACGAGAGCGTTTCGGGCAACTACCTGGACCTCAATACCCCCAACGGGGTCACCAGCAACCTCACCCACCCCCAGCCGGGGGCCAGCATCTTCAACTACGGCTATGCCGCCTCCATCGCCAATTGCAGCGCCGACACCAACGTCACGCTGCGCTACGGCGGCACCCGCAGCGATTACCTGCGCATCAACTCGACCCTGCCGTCGATCTGGCAGTACGCCAAACAGGCCGGGCTTGGCACCGTCTACATCGACAGCCAGCGCACCGGCGGCAACCTGCAGAACCTGATGGATGCCACCGAAAAGCGCGACATCGACCAGTTCATCCAGTTCGACACCACCCCGGTGCGCGACCGCGACATGGCCGCACTGCAAAAGCTCGTGGAGCTGCTGGGCGACGGCAAGCCGCAACTGATCGTGATCAACAAGGTGGGGGTGCATTTTCCGGTGCACGACAAGTACCCGGATGCGTTCATGACCTACACGCCGGCGTTGCCGCGGGGCCACTATGCCGACATCGCCGATACCGGTCAGCGCGACGGGTTCAGTGGTACCCCGCAGGACTGGGTGCTGTACCGCAACTCGTACAAGAACAGCGTGCTGTGGAGCGTGGGCGAATTCTTCAAGCGCCTGTTTGCCCAGGCCGACCTGAGCCAGGCGGTGATCATCTACACCTCCGACCATGGCCAGGACCTGCATGAACGCGGCAACCCGGGGCTCAACACCCACTGTGGCGAGAACCCGGTGGAGGAAGAGGGCCTGGTGCCGCTGGTGGTGATCCAGGGTCAGGGCCTGAAGACCCTGGACTGGCAGGCGCAACTGGCGACCAACAAGGACCGCTCCAGCCACTACAACATCTTCCCCACGCTGCTGCAGTTGCTGGGGTATGACGCTGCGGCGGTCGAGCCGATCTACGGACACGCACTCAACGTGCCGACCAACGATCCGTTCAGTTTCAACTACCGCTTCAATGCACGCCTTGGTGCCAAGCCCGAGTTCAAGCATATCGACCTGGACGTGGTGGTCACACCGGGGCCGCAGGGCATGCCGGTGGGCTCGGCCCAGTAAGCTGACCGGCCCGATGCCTCAGGAACCGGAGGCCGGGCACCCGGCCCGGGTGTCATCGGCCGCCTGGGCTATCAACCCTGCAAGACGCGCCACGTTGCGTTGCTGGGCTGCCACCAGCTCGGCGATACCGGTGCCCGCCGCACTGCGTACCAGGCTGTGGCAGCGCAGGGCGGGGCGGTTGGCATCGCCGCCCAGCGTACGCAGGCGCCAGCGCGCCTCCAGCAGGGCGTATTGCCCGGGTACCGAGTCGAAGCGCTGCACCTCCAGGCGCAGGCCCAGGGTGCGCGGTGCATTGCTGTTGAGCTGGCCGCTCAAGGCGCTGCGCAGTTCATCCACCAGGCTGGCGCCCCACCATTCACTGTCGAGCACCGCCAGGCCGCTGTCGCCGTGACGCACGACGATCTGCTCGCGGTCGACCTGGGGCGGCACGCTGATGGACTCTATGCGTACGTCTACCGCACGGGTCGCCCCGGCCTGTAGCTGCGCAGGCACCAGGGTGTGGTAGTGCACCGGCTCGCTGCGACAGGCCGCCAGCAACAGCGCGATGCCAAGCAGCGAAGGTTTGAGCAGATAGGTCATGGGGCGGGCTCCAGTGCTCATTGGCGCGAGGAAGGTTGCAAGGCATCGGCAGGGGCATTGTCGGGCCGCCCGCGCAGCAGCGACTCGGGGTTGCGCTTGAGGTAGTCGGCCAGCTCGCGCATCGAGCGCGTCATGCGGCCCAGGTCGTCCAGGGTCTGCGACAGCTGCTCGCGCTGTGGCGAGTCGTCGGCCAGGGTCGCATTGGCACTCTTGAGCGTGGTGCTCATGTCCTGCAGCGTGCCCTCGATGCCGGGCAGGGTCTTGCCGTTGAACTGCTTGAGCGCCTTGCGCAGCTCCACCAGGTTGGCGTCCAGGTTGCCGGCGATGCGTTCGATGGGCAGCTTGTTGATCTTCTCGACCATGGCCTGGAACTGCTCCTGCAGTTGCTCCAGGCTGCTGGGGATGGTCGGGATGGTGATGGGGCGCGCGCTCGGGTCGAAGGTCACCTTGGGCGCCTTGGGGTAGAAATCCAGGGCGATGTACAACTGCCCGGTCAGCAGGTTGCCGCTGCGGGCCTGGGCGCGCAGGCCGTTGTCGATGAAGGTGCCCATCAGGCGGACGCCGGCCTGTTCATCGTCAGGGTTGTGATTGAGCACCTTGAGCATCTTGGTATGCGCCTGGCCCAGGCGTTGCGGGTAGATCACGATGCCCACATTCACCGGAAAAGTGCGGGTCTTGGCGTCGAAGTCGAGGTTGATGGCGACTACCCGGCCGAATTCCATGCCCAGGAACTCCACCGGTGCGCCCACCTTGAGCCCGCGCAGCGCCTGGTCGAAGCGCAGCGCCAGGTACTGCGCCTTGCCCGCCGGCGGGGCGAGGGCGGAGGGGCGGTCATCGAACAGCTCGAAGGTCTTGTCCTCGGCTGCCGGCTGGTCGTCGGGGCTGTAGTCCGGCGCCCTGAACGCCACGCCACCGACCATCAGCGACGACAGCGACTCGGTGCGCAGGGCAAAGCCGTTGGCACCCACCTCGACATCCACGCCGCTGGCGTTCCAGAACCGCGTGTTGTCGGTGACGAAGGCATCGTTGGGGGCGTGCACGAACACTTCGACATTGACCCCTTTGCCGTTGGCGTCCAGCGCGTACGACACTACCTGGCCGACCTGGATCTTGCGGTAGTACACCGGCGAGCCGACGCCCAGCGAGCCGAGGTCGGAGGCATGCAGGTTGAAGCGCTTGCCGGGTTCGCCGTAGGTGATTGGCGGTGGTGTCTCCAGGCCGGTGAAGGTCTTGGCGCGGGTGTCCGACTGCCCGGCATCGGCGCCGATGAAGTCACCGGAGAACAGCGTGTCGATACCCGTTACGCCGCCCGCACCGATGCGCGGGCGCACCACCCAGAACAGCGAGTCCTGGCGGGTGAAGTTCTCGGCCTGCTTGACCAGCTTGATGGTGGCGGTGACGCTCTTCTGGTCCTGGCTGAGCTCCACTTCGCTGACCTGGCCGATCACCACGTTGCGGTACTTCACTGCTGTCTTGTTGGCTTCCAGCCCCTGGCCGGTCTTGAAGGTGACCTGGATACTGGGGCCCTCCTGCAGCCAGTTGTGCACCACCAGCGAGATGCCCACCAGCACTGCCACGATCGGCACGATCCACACCAGCGACACGCTGAAGCGCCGGGTCTGCACCGCCGGGCGGGCCGGTTGTGCCGCGCTGTGGTTGCTGTCTTCACTCATGCGCGGGTTCCTTGCCGTTGGGCGGTTGCCAGATCAGGCGGGGGTCGAAGCTCATGGCCGCGAGCATGGTGAACACCACCACCATGCCGAAAAACAGAATGCCCAGGCGCGGCTCGATGTCGCCCAGGGCCTGGAACTTGACCAGCGCGGCAACCAGCGCCACCACGATCACATCGAGCATCGACCAGTAGCCGATCAGCTCGACGAAGCGGAACAGCTTCGAACGCTGGCGCTGGGCCCAGGTACTGCCGCGCTGCACAGTCACCAGCAGCAGGCCCAGGGCCACGAACTTGGTGGCCGGCACCGCGATGCTGGCGATGAAGATGATCAGTGCGATGTCCCATGAGCCATGGGCCCAGAACTCGAGCACGCCGCTCATGATGGTGCTGTCGTCGCCGGCACCGAACAGCTTGGTGTTCATCACCGGCAGCAGGTTGGCCGGGATGTAGAACACCAGGGCGGCGATCAGGTACGCCCAGGTTCGGGTCAGCGACTCGGGCTTGCGCTCATGCAGCGGCGCTGCGCAGCGAGGGCACTGGGTGGGGTGGTCGCGGTTGTCGCAGGCCAGCCCGCAGGCATGGCACAGCACCAGGCCCAGCTCGCTGGCCAGCGGCGGCGCGTTCAAGACAGGTACACCCACAGGTCGCGGATATCGCGCCCGGCCAGGCGGATCATCAGCAGGCTCAGGGCGGCCAGGGCGATCAACCCCAGGCCTGGCAGCACATCGAGCAGCCCGGCCAGCTTGAACACCGCCACCATCGACCCCAGCAGGCACACCTCCAGCATGCTCCACGGGCGCAGGGTTTCCAGCCAGCGCATGCACAGGCTGAAGGCCGGCGAGCGGCGTCGGCCCAGGGCATGCACCAGCACCCACAGCAGCAGCAACAGCTGGAACATCGGCGCGATGATGATCGCGATGGCGGCCACCAGGGCGATGAAGGTGATCGGCCCGGTGGCCAGGGCGCGCACCGAGTCCCATAACGTGGCGCTGTTGTGCAGGCCTTGCAGGCTGATGCTCATCACCGGGTAGAAGTTGGCGAACATCCACAGGATCGCTGCAGTGAGGCTCAGCGCCAGGCGCTGCTGTACATCCAGGCCGTTATGGCGCTGCAGCACGGCGCCGCAACGCAGGCATAGCGCTTTCTGGTGTTTGGCGAGCTCGACCCGTTCATACACGCAGTCGCAGTGTTCGCAGATGATCAACCGATCGGTGCTGGCCACGCTTGGCACTCGCAACAGGGACTAGCTCAATATAGAAGCGCATGGCAATTGAGCAAATCGGCGCCGTTGGGCCATGGTCTATGCTTGACCCTTTGACCCCTTCCAACGCCGCTTTGCAGGAGGCCTGCGCATGCCTACGCGTCGCCGTTTTCTCGCCACCAGTGCTGCCCTGGCCGCTGGCCTGGGGCTGCTGCTGAGCCGCCCGCACGCCCTGGCGCAGCCCCACACGGCGCTGCTCGAGCGCAAGGTGCCGTCCACCGGCGAGGCCTTGCCGGTGATCGGCGCCGGCACCTCGGGCAGTTTCGAGGTGACGGCGGGTTCCCCCGAGTACCAGCAGCTCAAAGCGGTGCTGCAGGTGTTCTTCGACGGTGGCGGCCGGGTCATCGATACCTCGCCCAACTATGGCGGCGCCGACGCGATACTGGGCCAGTTGCTGGAGGAGGGCGGCTGGCGCGAGCGCGCCTTCCTGGCCACCAAGATCGCCGCCGACAGCCAGGCTGCGGCGCAGGCGCAATGGGCCCAGACGCTGCGCCGCCTGCGCACCGCCAAGGTCGATCTGCTGCAGGTGCACAACCTGCGCGACTGGCAGCGCCAACTGCCCTACGCCCGTGAACTCAAGGCCCAGGGCAAGACCCGTTACGTGGGCGTTACCCATTACACCGATGGCGGGCTGGACGAACTGGAGCGCATCCTGCGCCGCGAGCCGCTGGACTTCATCCAGATCCACTATTCGGTGAATGCACCTGGCGCCGCGCGCACGGTGCTGCCGCTGGCACAGGACAAGGGCGTGGCGGTACTGATCAACCGCGCCTTCGACGACGGCAGGCTGTTTGCCAGGGTCAAGGGCCAGCCGTTGCCGGGCTGGGCCGGCGAAGCCGGCATTGGCAGCTGGGCGCAGCTGTTTCTCAAATTTGCCCTCAGTCACCCGGCAGTGACGACCGTGATCCCGGCCACCAGCCGCCCGGACCGTCAACGCGACCAGCTCAAGGCCGGCAGTGGCGCGTTGCTCGACACGGCCCGGCAGCAGGCGCTGATCAAGATGTTCGGCTGATGCGCCTGCTGGGCCGGCTGTTCACCTTTCACGACGACGAAACCCCGGCGGTGGTGGGCGGCCTTGCGCTGTTCTTCCTGCTGTTCGCCGGCTATTTCATGCTGCGCCCGGTACGCGAGACCATGGGGGTGGCCGGCGGCGTCGACAACCTGCAATGGCTGTTCACCGGCACCTTCATCGTCACCTTGCTGGCATTGCCGCTGTTCGGCTGGGTGGTGGCGCGGGCCCGGCGGCGCAGGATCCTGCCCTGGACCTACGGCTTTCTGGCAAGCAACCTGCTGGCCTTCGCCCTGGTGTTCGCGGTGCAGCCCGACAACCTGTGGGTGGCCCGGGCGTTCTACATCTGGCTGTCGGTGTTCAACCTGCTGAGCATCTCGCTGGCCTGGAGCGTACTGGCCGACCTGTTCAGCAACGAGCAGGCCAAGCGCCTGTTCGGGTTGCTGGCAGCCGGTGCGAGCCTGGGCGGGCTGGTGGGGCCGATACTGGGTACCCTGCTGGTGGGCGTGGTCGGGCATGCCGGGCTGGTGCTGCTGGCCACGCTGTTTCTGCTGGGCAGCATCGGCGCGGCAACCTACCTGCAGCGCTGGCGCGACCGTGCGCCCTTGCCGGCGGAGGCCGAACACCCGCGCTCCCGGCCGCTGGGCGGCAACCCGTTCGCCGGGGCCGGCGAGGTGCTGCGTTCGCCCTACCTGTTGATGCTGGCGCTGTTCGTGGTGCTGCTGGCCAGCATCAGCACCTTCCTGTACTTCGAACAGGCGCGGCTGGTGGCACAGACCTTTACCGACCGCACCCGCCAGACCCAGGTGTTCGGCCTGATCGACACCGTGGTGCAGGCGCTGGCGATCCTCACCCAGTTGTTTTTCACAGGGCGCATCGCGCGGCGCATGGGGGTGGGCGTGTTGCTGGTGGCGGTGCCGCTGGTGATGGTGGCCGGCTTCCTGTGGCTGGCCCTGGCCCCGGTGTTCGTGGTGGTGATGGTGGTGCGCCGTGCGGGGGAGTATGCGCTGGTACGGCCGGGGCGCGAGATGCTGTACACCGTGCTGCCGGCCGAGCAGAAGTACCGCGCCAAGAACTTCATCGACACGGTGGTCTATCGCGGTGGCGATGCGCTAAGTGGCTGGGTCAAGCGCGGGCTGGATGTGCTGGGCGAGCACCCGCAACTGGCGATGCTGATCGGGGCGGGGATTGCGCTGGGGTGGGCGGCGACCGGGGGCTGGCTGGGCAGACGGCAGCGGCGGTTGGAGCAACGCAATTGAACGGTGTTGGCTTGCTTCGCCGGCAAGGCCGGCTCCTACAGGGGGTTGCGCCGTTCACAGAACCCCGTAGCAGCCGGCCTTGCCGTGCAGTCAGTCGAGCACTGCCACCGGTTCCGGGTTGCGGCTCACCCACCAGCCAAACCCGGCGGCGGTAAAGAACATGATCAGGCTGTACAGCGCCGCCGGAATGGCCATGGTCGAGTTGTTGAGCAGGGTCGGGCTCAGCGCCAGTGCAATCGCCAGCGTACCGTTGTGGATGCCGATCTCCATGCCGATGGCGATGGCCTGGCGCTTCGGAATCTTCAGCATCCGCGGCACATAGTAGCCCAGCCCCAGGCTCACCAGGTTGAACAACAGCGCGGCTGCGCCTACCAGGGGCGCGTACTCGACCACGGTGGCCCAGTCTTTCATCAGCGCCAGCATCACCGTGCCGGCCAGGAACAGCGCCGCCACCAGCTTCATCGGTTTCTCCATGCGCGCCGCGAAGGCCGGGGTCAGGCGCCGCACCAGCATGCCCAGCGCCACCGGCACCAGCACGATGGCAAACACCTGCAGCACCTTGGCGAACTGCAGCGGGATGGCCTGGTCGGCGCTCATGAAGTAGCTCAGCGACAGGTTGACCAGCAGCGGCATGGTCAGGATCGCGATCAGCGAGTTCACCGCCGTCAGCGTGATGTTGAGCGCCACGTCACCGTGCGCCAGGTGGCTGAACAGGTTGGCGGTGGTGCCGCCGGGCGAGGCCGCCAGCAGCATCAGGCCGACCGCCAGGGCCGGTGCCAGGCCAAAACCGTTGGCAATCAGAAAGCAGATGAAGGGCAGCAGCAGGATCTGGCACACCAGGCCGATGACCACCGGCTTGGGGTATTTCACCACCCGGGCGAAGTCGGCCAGGGTCAGCGAAAGCCCCAGGCCGAACATGATGATGCCCAGCGCAACGGGCAGGAAGGCGGTCAGCAATGGCGAAGCGGTCATGGCAGCAACTCGCAGAAAAGAGGTGTCGGCATTCTAGGCCACCAGATCGCCATGTGCTGCTGGGGAGGCCCCGTAGATACAAGTCTTTACGAAAAGGTGCGCAGCGTGCACCGGGCAGGTTGCGCGCACCGTTATGGGGCAAATGCATGCACCGCTCGGGTCGCCCGCCGCGCTCAAGGGGCGTGGCAGAGCGATTCCCGGGCGTTGGGCACAGCCCTTGCTAAAGTCTGTTGAAAGGCCCGGGTACTGGAAGACAGCAGCCAATTAGAAGAAGCCGTTACGAACACGGCGAGGAGTGGGGTATGTCCGGAGCTTTTTTTGACGAAATGTATGCCGCAGGGGGCCAGTGTCGCCCGCATTACCGCGAGTTTGCCCGCTGGCTGGCGGACACGCCGCTGGAACTGCTGGCGCAGCGCCGCCGCGAAGCCGACCTGCTGTTCCACCGCGCAGGCATCACCTTCACGCTCTACGGTGACGAGCAGGGCACCGAACGCCTGATCCCGTTCGACATCATTCCGCGCAGCATCAAGGCCAGCGAATGGCAGGTAATCGAGCGTGGCTGCATCCAGCGGGTGCAGGCACTGAACATGTTCCTGGCCGATATCTACCATGAACAGCGCATCCTCAAGGCCGGGATCATACCGGCCGAGCAGGTGCTGGCCAACGAGGGCTACCAGGTGGCCATGCGTGGCCTGGGGCTGCACCGGGGCCTCTATGCGCATATCGCGGGGGTGGACCTGGTGCGCGATGGCGACGGCAGCTACTACGTGCTCGAGGACAACCTGCGCACCCCCAGCGGCGTGAGCTACATGCTCGAAGACCGCAAGATGATGATGCGCCTGTTCCCCGAGCTGTTCGCCGCCCAGCGCATCGCGCCCATCGACCATTACCCCAACCTGCTGCTCGACACGCTCAGGAGCGCCAGCCCGCTGGACAACCCCACGGTGGTGGTGCTGACCCCGGGGCGCTTCAACAGCGCGTACTTCGAGCATGCGTTCCTGGCCCGCGAAATGGGGGTGGAACTGGTGGAAGGCGCCGACCTGTTCGTGCGTGACGACCGCGTGTTCATGCGCACCACCTGCGGCCCGCAGCCGGTGGACGTGATCTACCGCCGGCTGGATGACGCCTTCCTCGACCCGTTGACCTTCAACCCCGAGTCGATGCTCGGGGTGCCCGGCCTGATTGCCGCCTACCGCCTGGGCAACGTGGTGCTGGCCAATGCGGTCGGCACCGGGGTGGCGGACGACAAGTCGATCTACCCCTACGTGGGCGAGATGATCCGCTTCTACCTGGACGAAGCGCCGATCCTGAAGAACGTGCCCACCTGGCAGTGCCGCAAGCCGGCCGAGCTGTCCCATGTGCTGGCCAACCTGGAGCACCTGGTGGTCAAGGAAACCCAGGGTTCGGGCGGCTACGGCATGCTGGTGGGGCCGGCGTCGACGGCAGCGCAGATCGAAGCGTTCCGCCTGCGCCTCAAGGCTCGCCCGCAGGACTACATCGCCCAGCCCACCTTGTGCCTGTCCACCTGCCCGACCTTTGTCGAAAGCGGCATCGCCCCGCGCCATATCGACCTGCGCCCGTTCGTGCTGTCGGGCAGCCAGACCCGCCTGGTGCCCGGCGGCCTCACGCGGGTGGCGCTGCGCGAAGGCTCGCTGGTGGTCAACTCGTCGCAGGGCGGCGGTACCAAGGACACCTGGGTGGTGGAGGACTGAACCATGCTTTCAAGAACCGCTGCAGACCTCTACTGGATGTCGCGTTACCTGGAGCGCGCGGAAAACCTCGCGCGCATGCTCGAAGTGAGCTATTCGCTGTCGCTGATGCCCCAGGCCGGGCGCAGCGACGGCCACGCGGAGCTGGCCATGTCGCTGCTGGCGGCCGGCACGCTGGAAGACTACAAGGCCCGCCACGGCGCGCTCGACACCGAGCACATGCTGCACTTCTTTGCCCTGGACGAGGCCAACCCCGGCAGCATCTACTGCTGTCTGCGTGCGGCGCGCAGCAATGCCCACGCCGTGCGCGGGCGCATCACCGCCGACATGTGGGAGAACATCAATGCCACCTGGCTGGAGATGCGCGCCATTGCCGGCAACGGCCTGGGCCGCTACGGCATCAGCCAGTTCTGCGAATGGGTGCGGGAGCGTTCGCACCTGTTTCGCGGGGCCACCTCGGGCACCATCATGCGCAACGAGGCCTATGGCTTCATTCGCCTGGGCACCTTCATAGAGCGCGCCGACAACACCTTGCGCCTGCTGGATGCGCGCTACGAGATGTTTGGCGAGGAGTCGGAGGAGGTCAGCGACAAGTCGGCCCGTGGCTACTACCAGTGGAGCGCCTTGCTGCGCGCCCTGTCGTCGTTCGAGGCGTTCAACGAGATCTACCGCAACGCACCGAACGCCGAGCAGGTTTCGGAAATGCTGCTGTTGCGCGCCGAGGTGCCGCGCTCGCTGCATGCCTGCATCCAGGAGCTGGACCTTGAACTGTCCAACCTGCCGGGCATCAACGGCCGCCCTGCGCAGCGCCTGGCCGCCGGCCTCAACGCTCGCCTGCGCTACACCGGCATCGACGAGATCCTCGATGCAGGCCTGCACGCCTGGCTGATCGAGTTCATCGATCAGGTCCGCGACCTGGGCCAGGCCATTCACGACGCCTACCTGGAGGTGGTATGAAACTGTCCATTCGCCACGACACCACCTACAGCTATGCCAACGAGGTGTGCACCAGCATCCAGTTCCTGCGCCTCACGCCCCAGGACAGCGAGCGCCAGCGGGTCATCGACTGGCAGGTGGACATGCCGCGCAAGGTGCGCAGCCAGCTCGACCCCTATGGCAACGTGCTGCATGTACTGACCCTGGACGAGCCCCACGGTGAGATCGTGCTGTGCGCCCACGGCCAGGTGGAGATCGACCCCACCCGCGAGGTGGAGCCGGACCTGCAGTCGCCGCTGCCGTTTCTGCGCAGCAGCCCGCTGACCGCCGCCGACGAGGCGCTGCTGGCGTTTGCCGCGCAGCATTGCGGCGAGCGGCGCGACAGGGCGGCGCTGATCGAGCTGATGAATGCGCTGGCCGAGCACATGCCCTACAGCCCCGGCGCCACCGAGGTGGGCACTACCGCGGCCGAGTCGTTCGCCAGGCAGGCGGGGGTTTGCCAGGACCATACCCATGCGTTTCTGGCCTGTGTGCGCAGCCTGGGTATCCCGGCGCGCTATGTGTCGGGCTACCTGTGCACCGAGGACGCCACGCACCTGGCCAGCCATGCCTGGGCCGAAGCCTGGCTGGGGGAGGGCTGGTACAGTTTCGATATCACCAATCGGCTGGCCAGGCCCGAGCGCCACCTGAAGCTGGCGGTGGGGCTGGATTACCTGGATGCGTGCCCGGTGCGCGGAATGCGCCGGGGCGGGGGGATGGAGCACATGCTGGCCAAGGTGCAGGTGGAACTGATGGTGCAGGTGCAGTAGCTGCGCTGCCTGCAATGGCCGCTTCGCCGGCAAGGCCGGCTCCTACAGGGCACCTATAATCTGCAGGAGCCGGCCTTGCCGGCGAATCGAGGGTCAGGCGCGCTCGATGGCCAACGCCACACCCTGCCCACCACCGATGCACAGGGTTGCCAGGCCCTTCTTCGCATCACGCTTGATCATCTCGTGCAGCAACGACACCAGCACCCGGCAACCCGAGGCACCGATCGGGTGGCCCAGGGCAATCGCGCCGCCGTTGACGTTGACCTTGCTCGCGTCCCAGCCCAGCTCCTGGCCCACCGACAATGCCTGGGCCGCGAAGGCTTCGTTGGCTTCGATCAGGTCCAGCTGATCCAGCGACCAGTCGGCCTTCTGCAGGCAGCGACGGGTCGCGCTGACCGGGCCGATACCCATGATCGCCGGGTCCACGCCCGCATTGGCATAGGCCGCAATGCGCGCCAGTACCGGCAGGCCCAGGGCCTTGGCCTTGGCCGCGCTCATCAGCAGCACCGCCGCTGCGCCGTCGTTGAGGCTCGAGGCGTTGCCCGCCGTCACGCTGCCGTCCTTCTTGAACGCCGGCTTGAGCTTGGCCAGCGACTCGGCGGTGGTGCCGGCGCGGGGCTGTTCGTCGGTGGCGAACACCAGCGGCTCACCCTTGCGCTGCGGGATCTGGATCGGGGTGATCTCGTCGGCAAAGCGGCCGGCCTCGATGGCCGCGCAGGCCTTTTGCTGCGAGGCGGCGGCAAAGGCGTCCTGGGCCTCACGGGTGATGGCGTACTTGTCCACCAGGTTCTCGGCGGTGATGCCCATGTGGTAGTCGTTGAAGGCATCCCACAGGCCGTCGCTGATCATGCTGTCGATCATGCTGGCATGGCCCATGCGCAGGCCGGTGCGCGCGGCAGGCAGCACGTAGGGGGCCAGGCTCATGTTCTCCATGCCGCCGGCGATGATCACCTCGGCGTCGCCACAGCGGATCGCCTGGGCGCCCAGGTGCAGGGCCTTGAGGCCCGAGCCGCAGACCTTGTTCAGGGTCAGGGCCGGTACCGCATGGGGCAGGCCGGCCTTGATCGCGGCCTGGCGCGCCGGGTTCTGGCCGCTGCCGGCGGTGAGCACCTGGCCCAGAATCACCTCATCCACTTCGCTGCCGGCCAGCCCGGTCTGCTCCAGCAGGCGGCGGATCACCGCTGCGCCCAGCTCCGGGGCCGGGATGGCGGCCAGCGAACCCTGGAAACTGCCGATGGCGGTACGAGTGGCCGCGACAATGACGACGTCTTGCATGGAATATTCTCCTTGTTAGTGGTCCAGTGGCGTGAGTGTTGCGCCATTACATATATTTGTTAAGTTGATTTTTGAGATGGATTGATCGATAAACCTCAACAATTCCCCGTTTTGCCGGAGTCAGCATGACCGTCAAGCAGCTGCGTGCCTTCTGGGCAGTGGCCCAGAGCCTGAGTTTTGCGGTGGCCTGCGAGCGTCTGCACCTGTCGCAGTCGGCACTGAGCCTGACCATCAAGTCGCTGGAGGAGGGCCTGGGCGGGCGGCTGTTCACGCGCACCACGCGCAACGTCACGCTGACCCCGGAAGGCGAATCGCTGCTGCCCCTGGCGCGCCGCCTGCTTGCCGACTGGGACAACGCCGAGGACGAGATCCGCCAGCGCTTCACCCTGCAGCGCGGGCGCGTGACCATTGCGGCGATGCCGTCGTTCGCCGGCAACCTGCTGCCGCCCATCCTGAAGAACTTTCGCACCCGCTACCCGAACATCGGGGTCACGGTGAACGACGTGATCAACGAACAGGTGCTGGAGATGGTGCGTGACCGCCAGGTGGAGCTGGGGGTGGCGTTCGAACCGTTCGAAGGCTCGTCGCTGGTGTTCTCGCCCCTGTACGTCGACCGGTTCACTGCCGTGGTGCCGCTGGATTCGCCCCTGGCCGCGCTGGATGAAATCGACTGGCAGACCTTGCTGCAGCAGCCGTTCATCACCTTGCAACGGCCCTCGAACGTGCGCGTGATGCTCGAAGAACACCTCAAGGCGCGCGGCATGAAGCTGGCGGTGGAGTTCGAGAGCCATCAACTGGTGACAGTGGGTCGCATGGTGGCCAGCGGGCTTGGGGTCAGCGCGGTGCCGGCCCTGTGCGCCGGCCAGATGCACGAGCTGGGCGCGCGCTGCATCACCCTGCGCGACCCGGTGGAACGTGCCATCGGGGTGCTGAGCAAGCCGGGCCACGAACTGTCGGCTGCGGCCCAGGCGTTGTTCGACAGCCTGCATGAACAGCAGGCCGAGGCCAGGCGCTAGACGGCGGCGAGCAGGCTGCGCAGGGGCACCTTGTTTTTCATCACCGGCGACTTGATCACGATGTAGCTGAAGTACTTCTCGATGCCGATGTTCTGGTCGAGGATGGTTTCCATCAGCTCCTGGTAATGCTGGATGCTGCTGGTCAGAAAGCGCACCAGGTAGTCGTAGCCACCGCTGATCAGGTGGCATTCGAGCACTTCGTCGATGTTGCGGATGCTCGATTCGAATTTCTGAAAGTCGGAGCGTTTGTGGTCGCTCAGTGTGACTTCGGTGAAGATGGTCACCGAGTTGGCGAACTTGGCCAGGTTCAGGTGGGCTTCGTAGCCGCTGATATAGCCTGCCGCCTCGAGTCGCTTGACCCGTTGCAGGCACGGGCTGGGCGACAGCCCCACGGCTTCGGCCAGGCTGACGTTGGTCATGCGGCCGTCTTTCTGCAACTGGACCAGGATGTTGATATCGATCCGATCGAGCTTGGTTGCCGCTTCCATTCCTGACTCCTGAAATGCGGGATGACAAAAAAACACACTTTCACCCACGGGGCCTTCGCTGGCAAGGCCGCTCCCGGCGGGAGCCGGCATTGCCAGCGAAGGTGGCGCCGCAGAGGGGCGGATTACGCCGTAGCGCGGGTCAACGCCTGGTCGAGCATGCGCAGCGCTTCGGAGATCTGCGCCTCGGTGGTCACCAGCGGTGCCAGGAAGCGCACCACGTTGCGGTACACGCCGCACTTGATCACCAGCAGGCCGGCTTCACGGGCCTGGTCGATGATGGCCTGGGCCAGGTTCGCGTCCGGGGTCTGCGCGGCGTCGTCGGCCACGATCTCGATGGCCTGCATGAAGCCCAGGCCACGCACGTCGCCGATGCACGGGTAGCGGTTCTGCAGGGCCAGCAGGCCTTCACGCAGTTGCACCGCACGCTGCTCGCCCTGGGCCAGCAGGTCTTCTTCCTCGAACAGGTCCATCACCGCCAGTGCAGCCGCGCAGGCCACGGCGTTGCCGCCGTAGGTGCCGCCCAGGCCGCCCGGGGTCGGCGCGTCCATGATCTCGGCACGCCCCACCACACCCGACAGCGGCATGCCGCCGGCCAGGCTCTTGGCCACGGTCACCAGGTCAGGCTGGATGCCCGAGTGCTGGAAGCCGAACGGCTTGCCGGTACGCCCGAAGCCGGCCTGGATCTCGTCCAGGATCAGCACGATGCCGTGGCGCGTGCAGCGTTCGCGCAGGGCACGCAGGAAGGCATCGGGGGCACGCAGGAAGCCGCCATCGCCTTGCACCGGCTCGATCAGGATGGCCGCCACGCGGTCGGGGGCCACGTCGGTGGCGAACAGGTGGTCGAGTTCGGCCAGGGCGTCGTCACTGCTCACGCCGCGGTATTCGTTGGGGTAGGTGGCGTGGTAGATCTCGGCCGGGAACGGGCCGAAGTTCTGCTTGTACGGCTGGCTCATGCCGGTCAGGGTGACGCCCAGCAGGGTGCGCCCGTGGAAGCCGCCGCGGAACGAGATCACCGCCGGGCGGTTGGTGTAGCCACGGGCGATCTTGATGGCGTTCTCCACCGCTTCGGCACCGGAGGTGAACAGCACGCTCTTGTAGGCTTCGCCGCCACCGACCATGGCGTTCAGGCGCGCTGCCACGTCGATGTACGACGCATAGGCCACCACCTGGAAGCTGGCATGGGAGATCTCGCCCACCTGGCGGCGTACGGCCTCGACCACACGCGGGTGGTTGTGGCCAACGTTGAGCACGCCGATGCCGCCGACGAAGTCCAGGTAGCGCTTGCCGTCCACGTCCCACAGCTCCGAACCCTGGGCGTGGCTGACCACGATCGGGTGGGCGGTGGCGATGCCGCGGGGTACGTGCTGCTCGCGCAGGGCCAGCAGGCGTTGATTTTCAGTCAGTGCAGAATTCATGGTGCAGCTCCATTAACTAACGATGGTGTCAGGGGTTCGGGAACGCAGGTATTCAGTCGAGGCCGCCCATGTGCCAGGCCTTGATTTCGAGGAACTCGTCCAGGCCGTACTTGGAGCCTTCACGGCCGGTACCGGACTGTTTCATGCCGCCGAACGGGGCCACTTCCATGGAGATGATCCCGGTGTTCAGGCCGACCATGCCGAACTCCAGGCGCTCGCCCACACGCCAGGCGCGGCGCATGTCCTGGGTGAAGTAGTAGGCGCCCAGGCCGAACGGGGTAGCGTTGGCGATGGCCAGGGCCTCGGCTTCGTCCTTGAAACGGAACAGCGGGGCAACCGGGCCGAAGGTCTCTTCGGTGGCCAGCAGCATGTCGGTGGTGGCGTCCAGCAGCACGGTCGGCTGCACGAACAGGCCGGTGTCGTCGGGCATGCCGCCAATCGAGATGCTGGCGCCTTTTTCCACCGCATCGCCGATGTGGCTGGCGACTTTTGCGACGGCGGCGGCGTTGATCAGCGGGCCGATGGTCACGTTCTCGCCCAGGCCATCACCCACCTTCAGCTCAGCCACCGCAGCCCGCAGGCGCTCGGCGAAGCGGTCGTAGATGCCGTCCTGCACCAGAATGCGGTTGGCGCACACGCAGGTCTGCCCGGCGTTGCGGAACTTGCTCAGCATCACCCCGGCAATCGCCAGGTCGAGGTCGGCGTCGTCGAACACGATGAACGGCGCGTTGCCACCCAGCTCCAGGCTCAGGCGCTTGAGGGTGTCGGCGCACTGGCTCATCAGCAGCTTGCCGATGCGCGTGGAGCCGGTGAACGACAACTTGCGCACGGCCTGGTTGGCGGTCACTTCGCTGCCGATGCCGGCAGGCAGGCCGGTGAGCACGTTGAACACCCCGGCCGGGATGCCAGCACGATCTGCCAGTACCGCCAGGGCCAGGGCCGACAGCGGGGTCATCTCGGACGGCTTGACCAGCACGGTGCAGCCGGCGGCCAGGGCCGGCGCGCATTTGCGCGTGATCATCGCGTTGGGGAAGTTCCACGGGGTGATGGCCGCCACCACGCCGATCGGCTGCTTGAGCACCAGGATGCGGCGGTCGTTGGTGGGCGCGGGGATGGTGTCGCCGTAGATGCGACGGGCCTCTTCGGCAAACCATTTGACGAAGCTGGCGCCGTAGCCGATTTCGCCGCGCGACTCGCTCAGGGGCTTGCCTTGTTCGGCGGTCATGATCAGCGCCAGGTCTTCCTGGTTTTCCAGGATCAGGCTGTACCAGGCTTCCAGGTGACGTGCGCGGGTGGCGGCGGGGACTTCGCGCCAGCTTTCGAAACGGGCCTGGGCGGCCTCGATGGCGCGTCGCGTCTCGGCGGCGCCGAGGGCCGGGACCCGGGCGATTTCGCTGCCGTCGGCGGGGTTGATCACGGCAATCGTTTCGCCGTTGTCGGCATCGATCCAGCTGCCATTGACGTAAGCGCGTTCGACAAGCAGCGAGGGGTCACGCAGTGTGCTTTTCAACATGGAGAGGGTGCCTTCTACGGGTCCGGTGAATGGCACGATTGTAAGAACAGGCACGCAGTGACCGATGCCGAGATGGCCGCTTGGGCCAGGCATAAATGCCGTATTGAGGGGGTTGGCAGCACACTATGCTGCGGGGGTGGTCGAGGTGTCTCCAGCGCCGGTCAAGCCCGCTCCCGCAAGGCCACTGACGGCCTGCTGGAGCGGGCCTGGCCCGCCACCGGGCGGTACAGGCAGCAGATTGTTTGTCAGGCGTCGTTCTGCAGGCGGTACATCTCGGTCGCCACCTGCAGCTGAAAGCGCGCCTGCGGGTTCTCCATCGACAGCTGCAGCAGCTCTTCGATGCGCTCCACGCGGTAGCGTAATGTGCTGATGTGGATGTCCAGGCAGCGGGCGCTGCTGGCCAGCTGAAAGCCTTCGCTGGCCAGGGTGCACAGGGTTTCCATGAGCATGACGCCGTTCTTGTGCCGGGTCAGCGGGGTCACCAGGCGCTCCAGCAGCATGCGCCGTGCATCGTCGTCGCCCATCAGCGCCCGCGGAAACAGCACTTCGTCAAACCCATGCAGCTTGCCCGGGCGCAGCAGCGGCAGCAGGGTGGCCACATCCCCGGCGCCCTGGGCCATGCCAGCCACGCCCCGGTGCACGCGGCTGGCGGCCATGGCGCCGCCGTCCAGTCGAATATGCTTCCAGATCGACTCGGGCACCACATCGGCCGGCACGATCAGGCTGATCTGGTTCAACGACACCGACAGCAGGGGCGCGATTCCCAGCCCCTGCATGATCTCGGTGATGCGCTCGGCCTGCTCCTTGCGCCGCTGGAAGCCCTCGCGGCTGAGGGGAATCGGCTCGTCCAGCAACACCAGGCACACGCGGTAGTCGCGGGTATGACACCAGCCGGACACCAGCGCACGTTCGATGGCGCGCGGCGTTTCGGGGAACTTGCCTTCCAGCAGCCCTGCCACCAGGGCATGGCCCAGGCGGTTTTCCTGGTCCAGCAATTCGCGTTGATGGGACAGCTGCAGGGCGGCGATCAGCGCAGCATGTTCCACTGCGCGGCAGTGCAGCTCCTCGAAGCTGTCCCGCTGGCCCTTGAGCCACACCACCCCGACCCGCTCGCCCTGCAGGCGGATGGGGCAGCCCAGGCGAAACGCGCCGGCATCGGCGTCCAGCTCCAGCACCTGCGGCTCGACCCCCTGAAGCAGGTTGGCCTGCTCGTTCAGGTGGCGCATCACGGCAAGCTCCACGGCGTCATTGGCCGGCTCGCTGGCCCCCAGCACACTGCCGGAGCTGGCCACGATCAGCGCCGGCAGTTCCAGGGCGCTGGTGAGGGCGCTGGCCAGGCTCTGCAGGTTGTCGGCCTCGATGGCAGCGCGGGTGAGCATGCGGTGGATAAGGTCGGAGCGACGGATGATGCGGGTCTGGAAGTTGATGATCTGTTCGAGAACCTGCTGGGTGATGTCGCTGAAGGCGACTTCCCAGGGCAGTTCCAGCAAAGGGAAACAGCAGCGGTCGGCCTCTTCGATGGCCGCCTGGGGGAAGTGTTCGTGAAAGTGCGGGACTGCCATCACGACCCCGGCCAGGCCCAGCTCGGCCAGCCGGCGAACCATGTCGCGGCATTTTTGCGGGTCTTGCGGCCAGTTGTAGCCGGTGGTCAGCAGCAGGTCGCCCTTTTTCAGCCAGTTGAAGATGTCGGGGTGATCGACGATATGCACCCACGCCAGGTCGCGGTCCAGGCATTGCCTGCCCGCGACCACGGTGGCCTGGCTGAGGGAGGTCTGTTCCAGGGCGGTGGCGAGTTTCATGTGCAATCCACGATCCAGACACGATAGAGGATCGCAGTCTAGCGGACTGGACATGGCTGCGGGGAGGGCCCTGGACAGGAGAATAGAACCTGTGCGCTGATCATCCATGAGGCGCACAGGGAGGGGAAATCAGGACTTGCTAGCCCAGGCGTTGAACTTCTGTTCAAGCGTTTCTGCGTTCTCGAGCCAGAACTCGACGTTTACCCGCAGTGCATTCTTCTGGTTCTCTGCCGCGGTGGGCAGGTCGTCAGCCAGCGACTTGTCGAGCATTTCGGCGGCCTTGGTGTTGGACGGGCCGTAGGCCATCTGCTCGGTGTAGAGCTTCTGCTGCTCAGGCTGCATGGCGAACTTGATGAAGTCGTAGGCCTTGTCCAGGTTCTTGGTGCCGCGCGGGATGGCCCACTCGTCGAACTGGTACAGGTTCTGGTTCCAGACGATCTTCAGGTTGCTGCCGCTCTGCTGTGCAGCGTGGATGCGGCCGTTGTACGAGGACGCCATCACCACATCGCCAGCCACCAGGTACTGCGGCGGCTGTGCACCGGCTTCCCACCACTGGATGTACGGCTTGATCTCGTCCAGCTTCTTGAAGGCGCGGTCCACACCTTCTTTGGTGCTGAGCAGCTTGTAGACTTCGGCAGGCGGCACGCCGTCGGCCATCAGGGCGAATTCCAGCGAGCCGCGGGCAGATTTGCGCAGGCTGCGCTTGCCCGGGAATTTCTTCACGTCCCAGAAGTCGGCCCAGCCGGTAGGGGCGACTTTCAGTTTGTCGGCGTTGTAGGCCAGCACGTTGGACCACACGAAGATACCGACGCCACAGCCGTCGTCACTCTTGGTGCCTTCGATCCAGTCGCCCGGCGTGCCGAGGCGTTCGTAGTCGAGTTTTTCGAACAGACCTTCTTCACAGCCACGGGCACGGTCGGTGTCTTCGGTATCGAGCACGTCCCAGGTCACGGTCTTGGTGTCGTTCATGGCGATGAGCTTGGAGATTTCACCGTTCCACTCGCCAGCGATCACCTGGGTCTTGGTCTTTTCTTCGTAGGGCTTGTAGAACGCGGTGACCTGCGCGGCCTTGCTCGCGCCACCATAGGAGATCACCGTGAGCTTGTCGGCAAAGGCACTGTTGGCCAGCATCAGGCCACCGAGAACGGTGAGGGTGAAGAGTTTTTTCGACATTCGAACGCTCCAATCAAGACTGTTATTTCGAGTTATGTTTGGCAGTTGCAAGCGGGCGCAAAATAGATGAAAGGTGCTGATTTTTATAGTGGCAAGGTGCCTGCTGTGTTTGAGAGTGAGTTGAGGCTAATGGATAAGCGCTGCCATGGGTATCTATTAAACGCAGGATAAGCCTATTTTTTTATCCTGCGCTTTATAGGAAGGTGCTTCGTACTTTAGTGGCGATCGAACCATACGGTCTGCGCGTTGCAGAACTCGCGAACGCCGAAGTGCGAGAGTTCGCGGCCAAAGCCGCTCTTCTTCACCCCACCGAAGGTCACGCGCGGATCACTGGCGCTGTAGCCGTTGATGAACACGCCGCCGCACTCCAGTTCGTCGGCCAGTTGTCGGGCCAGTGCCGCATCCCGGGTGTACACGGTCGAGGTCAGGCCGAATTCGCTGTCGTTGGCCAGCTGCAGGGCGTGGCGCGCATCCCGGGCAGTGATGATCGAGGCCACCGGGCCGAACAGCTCCTGGCGGAACGAGGTCATCTGGTCGGTGACGTCGGCCAGTACCGTGGGCGCGTAGTAGTTGCCCGGGCCGTCGACCTTGTGCCCGCCCAGCAGCAGCGTGGCGCCTTCGGCCAGGGTGGCCTGGACCTGCTGGTCGAGCTCGTCGCGCAGGTCATGACGCGCCATCGGCCCCAGGTAGGTGTCGGCCAGCAACGGGTCGCCCATCACCAGCGCGCGGGTTTTCTCGACGAACTTGCGGGTGAATGCCTCGACCACGCCGGCTTCGACGATCAGCCGCTTGGCTGCCGCGCACACCTGGCCGGTGTTCTGGTAGCGGCCGATCACGGCAGCCTGTACGGCGGCATCCAGGTCGGCATCGTTCAACACGATGAACGGGTCGGAGCCGCCCAGTTCCAGTACGCATTTTTTCAGCGCGGCACCGGCCTGGGCACCGATGGCGGCACCGGCACGCACGCTGCCGGTAAGGGTCACGGCGACGATGCGCGGGTCCACGATGGCCCTGGATACGCCCTCAGGCGTCACGTTGAGCACCTCGAACACGCCTTCGGGGAATTCGGCCTGCTGGAACGCATCGCGCAGCAGGTAGGCCGAGCCCATCACATTGGGCGCGTGCTTGAGCACGTAGGTGTTGCCGGCGATCAGCGCGGGTACCGCACCGCGCAGCACTTGCCACAGCGGGAAGTTCCACGGCATCACCGCGAGGATCGGGCCCAGTGGGCGGTATTCGATGTGGGCCTTGGCGTCGGGTACCTGGGTTGGCTCGGGGGCCAGCATGGCCGGCCCGTTCTCGGCGTACCACTCGCACAGCTGGGCGCACTTTTCCACTTCGCCGCGGGCCTGGGCCGCAGGCTTGCCCATTTCCAGGGTAATCATCCGCGCCATGGCCTGGGCGTTGTCGCGCAGCACACCGGCCAGTTTCACCAGCAGGGCCGAGCGGGTGGCCAGCTGGGTACGCCGCCAGCCGGCAAACCCGGCAGCGGCGCGGCCCAGGGCGGCGTCCATCAGTGCGTCGGTTTCATAGGCGTAGTGGCCGATGCGTTCACCGGTGGCCGGGTTGATCGAGAGGGCATGGGTGTGGCTGGTTATGTCGGTCATGGCGGGCGTTCCTGTCAGAAGGGAAACAGGGGCCCAGCGTAATGCCGTGCTAGTCTTTCGAAAACTGAATAATAAAAACGGTTTCTTTCACGTTTGGAGAATGTTTTTGGACCTGGTACAGCTTGAGATCTTCACCGCCGTGGCCGAGCACGGCAGCATCAGCGCAGCCGCCCAGCACATCCACCGCGTGCCGTCGAACCTGACCACGCGGATCAAGCAGCTGGAAGCCGACCTGGGGGTGGAGCTGTTCATTCGTGAAAAGCTGCGCCTGCGCCTCTCGCCGGCCGGCTGGACCTTCCTGGAGTACGCCAAGCGCATCCTGGCCTTGGTGGAGGAGGCCCGCCTGACCGTGGCGGGGGAGGAACCCCAGGGGGCGTTCTCGCTGGGCTCGCTGGAAAGTACCGCAGCGGTGCGCATCCCCGCGTTGCTGGCGGCCTACAACCAGCAGTACGCCAAGGTCGAGCTGGACCTCTCCACCGGGCCGTCGGGCACCATGATCGAGGGCGTGCTGTCGGGACGCCTGGCGGCGGCCTTCGTCGACGGCCCGGTGCTGCACCCCTCGCTGGAGGGCGTGCCGGTGTTCGAGGAGGAGATGGTCATCATCGCGCCGCTCAACCATGCGCCGATCCACCGTGGCCAGGACGTCAACGGGCAGAGCATCTATGCGTTCCGGGCCAACTGTTCGTACCGCCATCATTTCGAGCGCTGGTTCACCCAGGATGCCGCCGTGCCGGGCAAGATCTTCGAACTGGAGAGCTACCACGGCATGCTCGCCTGCGTGAGCGCAGGGGCGGGGCTGGCGCTGATGCCACGCAGCATGCTCGAGAGCATGCCGGGGTGCGCCACGGTCAGCGTGTGGCCGATGTCGCAACGTTTTCGCTACCTGCGCACCTGGCTGGTATGGCGCAGCGGCACGGTGTCGCGCAGCCTGGCGATGTTCGTGAAACTGCTGGAGGAGCGGGGCGCGGTGCTCCAATAGTGCGGCGTGGCGCCACTGCGGTCTGGCGGTTATCGCACTTTTTGCGTTTTTTCGGCTCTATTCATCGCCAGGACGCGTCGATCCCCGACGCGGCCCGTGAACCCAGACCCCGGTGCCGATGGTTTATCCGCTTTGCGTTCCACCCCAGCGCGTGCTGCGCCGGCTGTTGCTGGCGGGCACGCTGATGGCCTGCGCCGCTGGCTGTACCCAGCAGCAGGGGCGCGATATCGCCACCCAGCTGGGCAACGGCCGGCCCCAGGAACTGTTCCAGACCAGCGTCGATCGCATGGCCACGCTGTCGATGCAGGACAACCTGCAGAGCCTGTACCTGTTGATGAGCAAGCTGTACCTGCGCAACCCCAACCAGTGGCGCGAATCGGGCTTTCTCGATGCTGCCAGTGCCGAGCGGCAGATCCGCCAGGCCATCGAGCAGCGCCAGGCCTTGCCGCAGCTGGGCGAGCGCCGCCACCTGGCGGCACTGAGCTATGCCCTGAGCCCGGAGTTCAGGGGCGATCGCGTTGGCGCGTTCATCTACGCCATCGGCAGCATGCTGGTGACCGCCCATGGCGGGCGTACCGAATTCTTCATCACCGACACCATCGACCCGCAGTTCGTCAGCAACGCAGCGCGCAACATCGAGAAGGCCACCTGGCTGCTGAGCCAGCGCCAGGATGCCAATGGCGTGCTGTTGCTGTTCTCCAACGAAATCTCCGAGGCGGGCAGCAACCTGAGCTTTGCCGTGGAGTTCGGCAAGATCGTCGCGCGCCTGGACCTGCTGACCCAGATGCTCGACGAGCGCTACCGGCGCATCGGCCTGAACTATGCGCAGAGCCTGTTGCTGATGAACTTTCTGCCGGTGCAGTGAGGTGTCTGCCTGGCGCCTTTGGGCGCAGATTCACTGAACCATCGCGGCGTCGCCTGACCTAACGCAATACCATTCGGGAGATGACGCATGCAAAACAACGGTTATATCTGGATCACATTGGCGGTAATCCTGGCCCTGGTGGAACTGTGGGCCATCAAGAGCATCATCGGCAGCAAGAGCAAGGCCGACCGCAAGATGTTGTGGATCGTGCTGGTGGTGTTCGTGCCGCTGGTCGGCCTGATCGTGTGGGGCGTGGCGGGGCCCAAGGCGATCAACAACAACGCGGCCTCTCGCAACGGCTGACTCAACGGCGCAAATTGAGCTTCGGATTGCTGGCTGACATGGCCATTTGACACCCCTCCATTCGCCATCTAGCGTTGAGCGCGAAATTGCGCATTCGCGCAGACCCCACTGGCAAGGAGGCTAGACGGCCATGATCAGCCCGGCATCGATCAAATCCATTCGTGTGCACCCAGGGCTCGGCGTTGCCCGTGTCGGCAACGCCGATGGCGATGAGGAGTACGTACTCGCCGCGCAGGTGCCAGGGGCACTGGCCAGCAGCGCCGACGGGCAATTTCGCGATGCCAGGGGCCAGGTGCGGCGCCAGGCCGTGCGCTTTCGCCTCTATGCCGAACTGCACGACGGCACCGTACAGGAGCTGAGCCTGGACGACGGCGTGCAGATCGAATGGACCGTGGAAGTCGCCAACCTCAAGGCCGGCTGGTACGCCTTCGAAAATGCCATGGACCTGCCCGGCCAGTACGCCATCGCCGAAAAACGACGCAACCCGCACGTGACCGGCGCGCAGCGCCAGGCCCTGGACATCCGGCCCGGCCCCAGGACCATCAGCGGCCGCCGCCAGCAAGGCAAGCCCTTTCATTTCGACACCGGCACCTTCCACGGCAAACCCGTGTACCTGGGCGAACTGCGCACCGACGAGGCCGGGCGCCTGATCGCTTTCGGCGGGCACGGCCACAGCGCACCGCGGGTGGACAAGACCCCACCGACGACCTTCGCCAACAACGACGACTGGCACGACGACGTGTCGGACGGCCCGGTGTACGCACGGGTGACGTTCAACAACGGCCAGCGCCTGGATGCCGAGCCCGGCTACCTGGTGGTGACGCCCCCCAACTACGCGCCAGGGCTGTTCGGCGTGGTCACCATGGAAGAGGTGGTGCGCGACCTGTTCGTGCGCCAGGGTCAGCTGCCGGCCGAGCTGAGCTGTTCGTTCACCCGCGATATCTGGCCGATCTTCGAGCGCATGACCCACATGCAGTGGACCAACCAGGGCCTGTTCATGCTCAGCGGCCACGGTTCGCCACTCGATACCCAGAACCCCGACGTGGTGGCCCGGCTGGCCGACCCCGGTGAGGCCAGTGCGGACTTTCGGCGCAAGGTCTTCGCGCTGTTTCGCGACCCCGCCAGCACCGCCGAGTTCGCCCCGGCGCTGTTGCCCCTGTACGGCGACTATTACGGCGACTACGACCTCGACCCCCAGCCGCCATCCGCGGTCGGGCTCGCGGTCACCCCGCTGATGTACCAGGCCTTGAGCCAGTGGGTGCAAGGCGAATTCGTCGCCGACTGGCAGGGCGCGCCGGTGCCGGCAGACTTCGACACGCTCGAACCGCGCGCCCAGGCCCAGGCGCTGGACCGCGCCGGCCTGCATGAATGCCTGGGCGGCCCGTTCCACCCGGGCATCGAACTGACCTGGTTCATGCGTGTGCCCAGCGTGTGGCGCAGCCCTTATCGCCTGGCGGTACTGCCCCAGGGGCAGGCAGTGCGCCAGGATTTCGGTGACGAACTCACGCCACAGGTGTGCCTGGCACCCCAGGGCCCGCTGGACGGCGTGGGCCCGGGTTCGCTGACCCGCGCGCTGGGCGTGCCGTGGCAGACCGACGAGGCCTCGTGCCTGTCGGATGCCGAGTACGAGCCCAGTACCTACCTGTCGTTCCCCAGCTACTGGGGGGCCCGCGTGCCCAACCAGGTACTGAGCAGCGAGGCGTGGGAGCGTGTGGGCGCAAGACGTACCACGCCAGCGCAGCAGCTCAAGCATTTTTCCTACCGCGAGGACTGGCTGCGCGACCTGAAGGGCAGCTACTTCACGCGCATCAACCTGATGGTGAGCCACTGGTGGGAGTTGGGCATTCTGCTGGCCCACGACGCCACCCCCGAGGCGACCGCACTGGGGTTGCCGGCGCGGGCCTGGATCGAAAGCGGGCGGCCCGAGCGGGTCACCGGCTCCAATGCCAAGCTCGACCTGCTGGCGGTGATCGAGGCCCTGGATTCGCCGTCACCGTTGCTGGGCGAGACCGAACTGGAGCCGCCCAGGCAGAAGGTACCGCCACGTCGTCGGCTGCGCAGGGACGAGATTTGAACCCCGTGCACGACGTGCTGGTGGTGGGCGCCGGGCCGGCCGGCACGGCGCTGGCCATCCGCCTGGCGCAGGCCGGGTTGCAGGTGGGGCTGGTGGAGCGTGAACACGAGGCGGCGCTGCGCCCCGGCGAGTGCCTGTCCCCCGAGGCGTTGCCTGCACTTGCCGCACTGGGGCACGCCGACCTGCTCGACGACAGCACCGTGGCGCGACGCTGCTGCGGCGTGCAGTCGATCTGGCTGACCAGCGAGCCGGTATTTCGCGACTACTTCTGCGAGCGCGCCGCCCATGGCGCGTTCCTGGAACGGCGGGTGTTCGACGCCCGGCTGCGGGAAAGGGCGGCGGCGCTTGGGATCACCCGTGAAGACAACGTGCGGGTGACCCATGCCGATTTTGCCGACGACAGCATTACCCTGGGCGGTCGGCGAGGTGAACACCCCTGGCGCGGGCAGGCACGTTTCGTGGTGGATGCCACCGGCAAGGCCAGTTGCATCGCCCGGCTCGGCGGGGCACGGCGCCAGCGCCTGAGTCGTCAGGTGGCGGTCGCGGCGCGCCTGCCCCGAGGTGGCTCGGAACTGGCCGACACCGAGTGGCTGCTGATCGAGGCCGATGCCCAGGGCTGGTGGTCCGGGGCCACCACCGCCAGCGGCCAGCGTCACCTGGTGCGCTTCTTTCCCGGCGGTGACGGTCAGCGCACCGCGCCGCAGTTGGCCGAGCAACTGCAGCGCACGCGCCTGATGCAGCGCTATGCAGGTGCCGACGAACTGGCCGCAGCGCAGGTTCAGGTGCTGGATGCCGGCTGCAGTGCACTGCAGCGCTGTGCATCGGCGCACTGGCTGGCGGTGGGCGAGGCGGCCATTGCCTTCGACCCGGTGTCGTCCCAGGGGCTGACCCACGCCCTGGGTGCCACCGACCTGGCTGCCCGCGCCATCCTGGCCAGGTTGCAGCAGGGCCGTCTGGACCTGCTGCACCAGTACGACCGGCACACCCGTATCACCCTGGGGCATTCGCTCAAGGGCCTGGCGCGGCACTACGCGCAGTGCCAGCCGTTGATGGCGGCGGGCTGAGGGCAGGGCGCCGGCGTTCCGGATTGCGGAATAAATTCCTCATCTGCAATACTGGCGCCGAATCCCTTCACTGGAACACCCTCTCCATGACGTATCGCCTGCAGGCTGACGCCGTGACGCTTCGCTACGACCAGCGCACGATCTCCACGGACCTTTCGGTGGCTATCACCGAAGGGTCCTTTACCGTCATCGTCGGCCCCAATGCCTGTGGCAAATCCACCTTGCTGCGGGCCTTGTCGCGCCTGCTGGTGCCTTCGAGCGGCACGGTGCTGCTCGATCAGGTCGATATTCACACGCTCGCGGCCAAGGACGTGGCCCGGCGGCTCGGCCTGCTGCCCCAGAGCGCGGTTGCGCCCGACGGCATCACCGTGGCCGACCTGGTGGCCCGCGGGCGCTACCCGCACCAGTCGTTCCTGCGCCAATGGTCGCAGGCCGACGAACAGGCCGTGACCGCAGCCATGCAGGCGGCGCAGGTCAGCGAGCTGTCCGAGCGCCTGCTGCAGGAGTTGTCCGGCGGCCAGCGCCAGCGGGTATGGATCGCCATGGTGCTGGCGCAGCAGACGCCGGTACTGCTGCTCGACGAGCCCACCACCTACCTCGATATCGCGCACCAGATCGAACTGCTGGAGCTGTTGGCCGAGCTCAATCGCCAGGGCCGCACCATCGTCGCGGTGCTGCATGACCTCAACCAGGCGTGCCGCTATGCCTCGCACCTGATCGCCATGAAGGCCGGCGCCATCGTCGCCCAGGGCGACCCGGCGCGCATCTTCACCGAGGCCCTGGTGCAGGAGGTGTTCGGCGTGGCCTCGATGATCATCGCCGACCCGGTCAGCGGCACGCCGCTGCTGGTGCCCTTGTCGCGCGAGCGGGCGGTGGTGTCAGGCGCCTTGCCACGGCAGGCCGCCGGTTGACTGGTTGACCCGGCTGGCCGCCCGGAACAGCGCATCGCGGTCTTCGGGCGTCTTGAGCTGACCCAAGTCGGTCACCGTGGTCACCACACACACGATCTCGCCCTGGGCGTCGAACACCGGCGCGGCCTGCCCGGTGACATTCGACAGCAGGTGGCTGGTCTTCTCGGCCCAGCGGCTGCTGCGCACCTCGTCCAGCACAGCCTTGGCCGGCGCCGTGCCGCGAAAGTGCGCCGGTTGCAGCTTGCGCGCCGCATCGATGGTGGCCTTGGGCAGGAAGGCCTGGAACACCAGCCCGCAGGCGGTGTTGTCGATGGGCAGCACGTCGCCCAGGGCCAGCGGGTTGATCGAGAAGAACGCGCTGCGGTACCAGCGCACCAGCGTCGGGCCACGGTCGGTCCAGATCGCCACGCCGCCGCTGGCCGCATGCTGGTGGGCCAGCGCCTTCATGTGCTGGGCGGCGATCTCCACTGCATCCACCCGCTTGAGCGCACCGATACCGATGCTCAGCGCCGCCGGGCCCAGGTCGTACAGGCTGCTGGCCGGGTCCTGCCTGGCCAGGCCCTCCTTGACCAGACTCTGCAGATAGCGGTGCGCGGTGGACGCGCCGGTCTGGGTGCGCCGCGCCACTTCCCCCAGGGCCAGTTCGTGCTCGGCGCTGGCCAGTACGTTGAGAAAGCGGGCGGCGATGGCGACGGACTGAATGGTGCCCGAACGTTTTTCGCCCGGCGCGTGCGGGGCGTCATCCGCAGCTGGAATGGTTTTTTTCAACGGGCCTCTCCTCATCGCCGACTGGCGGCTGTTCCTCATCAGGCATCAAGTGCGCGCCGCTTGTGCGCGGCGTCGGTGCGCATGATACCGACTTTTCCGAGCGCTGGCCGGGCCCCTGGATTTACCACATTGCAGAATGAATTCTCTATTGAGGAATGAAGTGGCCACATGATACCTTTCGCACAAACGATTATGATTATCATTTGGAGCGTATCTTGAAGGCCTATTCACCCCTTGAACTCACCTGCGGTTTCAGCGTGCTGACCCTGGCGACCGTGCTCGGCATGGCGCCTGCGATGGCCGATGATGCCGTTGCTGCCCCGGGCAAAGGCGCAGTCACCTTCGAACCGATCATGATCACCGGGGAAAAGCTCGAGCGTGACCTGAAGAACACCGCCTCCTCGGTGTCGGTCAAGACTGCCCGCGACATCGAGCGCCAGAACACCGGCAACGCCAGCGTGCATGAAGTGCTCAATGACGTGCCCAACGTGATCTACACCGACTCGGTAGGCGCGCCGATCATCCGCGGCCAGGACACCCAGGGCCCGAACAACGGGCAGAACCAGTTCTGGGGCGGCACCGTGCCACGGGCCACCATCAACCTGGACGGCCACTACCTGAACTACAACGAGATGTTCTTCGGCGCCACCTCGGTGTGGGACGTGGACAGCATCGAGGTGTTCCGCGGCCCGCAGACCACCTCGCAAGGCGCCAACGCCATCGCCGGCGCGATCATCGTCAACACCAAGGACCCGACCTTCACCCCCGAGGCCGCCTACCAGGCCGAGATCGGCAACTACAACGCCAAGCGCACCTCCATCGCGCTGTCCGGGCCGCTGATGGGTACCGACCTGGCCGGGCGCCTGGCAGTGGACTACTCGGCGCGCGATACCTTCATCGACTACACCAACCCCAACTTCCAGAAGGGCAAGACCGACCACGACTTCAGCGCGCTCACCACCCGCGCCAAGCTGCTATGGCTGCCCACCGACATCCAGGGGCTGGAGGCCAAGTTCACCTTCTCGCACAACGAGAGCAACCGCCCCACCCAGGAAGCCGCCTCGGCGCCGTACCACAAGCTCGATCACACCACCACGACCATGCCCAGCTGGGAGCAGAGCACCAACACCAGCGTGCTGGACGTGAGCTACGACTTCGACAACGGCCTCAAGCTGATCAACCAGGCGCAGTATTCGTTGTCCAGCGTGCAGCGCTACACCGGCATCCCGGGGCAGGGCGACGCCGACATCAAGCAGAAGAACCTGTCCAACGAAACCCGCCTGGTGTTCGGTGACCAGCACAGCGTGCTCAGCGGCGCCACCGGCCTCTACGTGGCGCGCACCAGGACCGACGAAACCCTCAACCTGGCCGGGCTGTCGGCGTTCGACGACACCAAGGAAAACCTCGGCCTCTTCGGCGAGCTGAACTACCGCCTGAGCGACCTGTGGACCCTGAGCACGGGCCTGCGCTTCCAGCAGGACCGTATCGAGCGCGACGGCAACTCGGTGCTGGCGCCCACTGCGCTGGACTACCAGAAGACCTTCACCGCCGTGCTGCCCAAGGTATCGCTGGCCTACGCCGCGACCCCGGACTGGACCGTGGGCGCGATGGTCAGCCGCGGCTACAACCCGGGCGGTGTCTCGCTCAACCTGTCGACGCGCCAATGGCAGTACTTCAAGGAAGAGTCGGTGTGGAACTACGAGCTATTCACCCGCGCCAGCCTGCTCGATGACCGCCTGCGCCTGAGCGGCAACCTGTTCTACATGGACATGAAGGATTCGCAGTACAACATTCCGGTGGTGATCTCCACCGGGATCAGCCAGTCCTACACCATCAATGCCGAGAAGGCCCACGCCTACGGTATGGAACTGAGCGCCGACTACCAGCTGCTCGACAGCCTGACCCTCAAGGCCAGCGCCGGCACCCTGCGCACGCGCATCGACCGCATCACCAGCAACGACAGCTACCAGGCCAACGAGTTTGCCAAGTCGCCCGGCTACACCCTGAGCTTCGGGCCCAGCTGGGACGTGACCGACAAGCTCAACCTGTCGGCCCAGGTGCGGCATATCGACGGCTACTACTCCGACACGGCCAACAACTCGTCGTATTCGGTCGACTCCTACACCCTGACCGATGCCCGCGCCAGCTACCAGTTCACCCCGGCGGTGGAACTGTACGGCTACGTCAAGAACGTGTTCGACGACCGCTCGGCCACCTACCTGCAGCAGAACCGCGGCATCGGCGGCACCGAGGCGAGCATGACCACGCCACGCATGTTCGGCGTGGGCGTCAAGGGCTCGTTCTGAATCAACCCACTGTCAACGGCGGCCCTGGGGCCGCCGTACTCGATCACTTGCACCCGGAGCTTTGATGACCTCGCCCAAGCGACTCCATATCGGCCTTTCACTGGCCCCCACCTGGCTCAGCGGCGACGCCTGGCGGCGCGCCGACAGCAACGTCGAGGGCCTGTTCACCAGCGCCTTCGCCATCGATCTGGCGCAGCGCGCCGAAGCCGCGCACCTGGACTTCGTGTTCCGCCCCGACGTCAGTTGCCTGCCGGTGGAAATGCTCGAAAGCGGCCCTGGTTTCACCAGCCTCGACCCCACCATCCTGCTGGCCGCCGTGGCCCAGCAGACCTCGCACATCGGCCTGGTGTCGACGGTGTCGACCACCTTCTATCCGCCGTATGTGGTGGCGCGCCAGCTGCAATCGCTGAACTGGATCAGCAACGGGCGCGTGGGCTGGAACATCGTCACCGCCTTGCAGGGGCACGAGAACTTCGGCCTTGAGCAGATGCCCGACGCCGACGAGCGCTATGCGCGGGCGGCCGAGTTCACCGAGCTGGTGCACCAGCTGTGGGGCAGCTTCCCGTTCGAGGCGCTGACCATCGACCGTGCCAATGGCTGCTATGCCGACACCACCCAGGTGCGCCCGGTCAACCATGAGGGCACCTACCTCAAGGTCAAGGGCCCGCTGAACCTGCCAGCCTTCCCCGGCACGCGCATTCCGCTGATCCAGGCCGGTGCCTCGGAGTCGGGGCGGGATTTCGCCGCCTCGGTGGCCGACCTGGTGTTCGCACCCACGCCCGACAAGGAAGCGGCGCTTGAACTGCGCCGTGACCTGGGCCGGCGCGCCGAACGCCACGGCCGCTCGGCGCAGGCGATCCGCCTGCTGCCGGGCCTGAGCCTGTACCTGGCCGACACCCGCGAGCAGGCCCGGGCGGTGTTCATGCAGACCCACGGGCGCATGAACCGCGCGCGCAAGCTGGCCTCGATCAAGGAAATGACCGGGCTGGACCTGGCCGACTGGCCCCTCGACCGCCCGGTGACCCGTGCCGACCTGCCGGTGGTTGCGCCGGACGCCTCCAGCCGTACCCACAGCAGCCTGCTGCGCCGCCTGATCGAGCGCGAGTCGCTGAGCATCGACCAGCTGCTGCTGCGCCCCGAGGTGATCTCGGCGGCGCACTGGCAGGTGGTCGGCACCGTCGACGATGCCTTCGAGCAGATCGCGGACTGGGCTGCCAGTGGCGCCATCGACGGCTTCATTGCCGCGCCCGGTGGCTCGGTCGAGTCGCTGAACCTGTTTCTCGACCAGTTGATGCCACGCCTGGTGCAGGCCGGCCTGTTCCGCAAGGGCTACAGCGGCTCGACCTTCGCCCACCACCTTGACGAGCAGGGCTAGACGATGAAAAAGACTGTGGTGGCCGTGCTGGCCATCGTCGCTGTGGCCAGCGTCGCCCTGTGGCTGGCCCGGCAGCCCGCCGAGCTTGCGGACGAGGCGCCGACGGCGTCGGCGCAGGCCTCGCCCAAGCGCATCGTGTCCACCTCGCCGAGCGTGACCGGCATCCTGCTGGCCATGGACGCGCCGCTGGTGGCCAGTGCCGCGACCACGCCCAGCCGCATCTCCGATGCCAAGGGCTTCTTCACCCAGTGGGCCGAGGTGGCCGACCAGCGCGGCGTGCAGGTGCTGTACAAGAACCTGGTGTTCGACCTCGAAGCGGTGGTCGGGCAGGCACCCGACCTGCTGGTGGTGTCGGCTACCGGGGCCGACAGTGTGCTGCCCCACCAGGCCGAGCTGCAGGCCCAGGGCATCGACACGGTGGTGGTCAACTACGCCAACCACAGCTGGCAGGAGCTGGCGCGCCAACTGGGGCAGGCCAGCGGCCTGCAGGCGCAGGCCGAGGCGGCCATCGAGCGCTTCGACGCCTACGCCGCGCAGGTTGCAGCGCGCATCACGCCACCTGCCGGCGCGGTCAGCGTGGTGGGTTACAACCTGGGTGGCAGCTATTCGGTAGCGCGCCTGGACAGCCCCCATGCGCAGCTGCTGGCAGCTCTCGGGTTCGCGGTGGCCGGCTTGCCGCAAGGGTTGCAAGGGCAGGTCAAGCGCAGCTCCGACGTGGACTTCATCTCCCGTGAAAACCTCTCGGCGGCCATCACCGGCGACACGGTGTTCCTGCTGGGCGGCAGCGACGCCGACGTGCAGGCGTTTCTCGCCGACCCGGTGCTGGCCAACCTGCCGGCGGTGGTGCACAAGCGGGTGTATGCACTGGGGCCCAGTTCGTTTCGCATCGACTACTACTCCGGGCGCGAGATGATCGACGCCGTGGCGCGGGCGTACCGCTGAGCCATGGTGCGATCAAGACGTTTTCAGGGCCTGCTGCTGGGGCTGCTGTTGCTGGTCGTGGCGGTGCTGGCGAGCCTGGTGGTGGGGTCGCGCAGCATCGGCGTGGCCCAGGTATTCGAGGCGCTGTCGGCCTACGACCGGCTCGATGACCAGCACCTGATCGTGCGCGAACTGCGGGTGCCGCGCACGCTGGTGGCGATACTGGCCGGGCTGGCGCTGGGCCTGGCCGGTGCGATCATGCAGGCGGTGACCCGCAATCCGCTGGCCGAACCGGGCCTGCTGGGCATCAACGCCGGGGCCGGGGTAGGGGTGATCGTCGGTGTGGCCGTGCTGGGCCTGAGCAGCATGAGCGGCTACGTGTGGTGCGCCTTCGTCGGCGCCGGGCTGGCCGGGGTGGCCGTGTTCATGCTGGGCCGTGCCCAGGAGACCGGCACCAACCCGGTGCGCCTGGTGCTGGCCGGCGCCGGTCTGTCGGTGATGCTGGCCTCGGTCACCGGCATCATCATCCTCAATGCGCCGGCGCAGGTGTTCGACCAGTTTCGCCACTGGGCATCGGGCTCGCTGGAAAAGAGCGGCTTCGAGGCGGTGGGGGTGCTGGCGATGGCCGTGGTGCCGGGCGCTGTCACGGTGCTGGCGCTGGCCGGCAGCCTCAATGCCATGGCCCTGGGCAAGGACCTGGGCCTGGCGCTGGGGGTGAACGTGCGCCTCACCTGGCTGCTGGCCTGCCTGGCAGTGATGCTGCTGGCCGGCGCTGCCACCGCCGCTGCCGGGCCGATCGGCTTTGTGGGGCTGGTGGCGCCGCACCTGGCGCGCCTGCTGGTGGGCCCGGACTACCGCTGGATCCTGCCGTACTCGGCACTGTTTGCCGGCGTGCTGCTGCTGGGGGCCGATGTGCTGGGCCGGGTCGTGGCGGCGCCGGCGGAAGTGGCGGCGGGTATCGTCGCGCTGCTGATCGGCGGGCCGTTCTTTATCGCGCTGGTGCGCACATTCCGGTTGAGCAAGCTATGAACACTACCGCTACACGGGTCGTCCGCCTGGCCGCCCTGTCGTTTCGCTGGCAGCCACGGGGGGTGCTGGTGTGTGCCGTGCTGGTGCTGCTGGCCCTGGGGCTGGGGGTGCTGCTGCTGGGCATCGGCACCTTGCCGTTGACGCCGGGCCAGGTGCTGGCCAGCCTGCTGGGGGCAGGGCCGAGCCCGACCACCGAGCGCATCGTGCTGCGCGTGCGCCTGCCCCGGGTGCTCACCGCGTTGTGCGTGGGCGCTGCATTGGGCATGGCCGGCTCGATCTTCCAGTCCATCTCGCGCAACGCGCTGGGCTCGCCCGACATCATCGGCTTCACCACCGGGGCGGCGAGCGGGGCGATCGTGCAGATCATCCTGTTCGATGCGGGCCCGCTGGGGGCGTCGCTGGCGGCGGTGATCGCCGGCGTGGGCACCGCTGCGCTGGTATTCGTGCTGTCGATGAAGGGCCGCACCACCGGCGGCTATCGCCTGGTGCTGGTGGGCATCGGGGTGGGCGCGATGCTCTCGGGGCTCAACACCGTGCTGCTGGTGATGGGCAACCTCGACCAGGCCATGTCGGCGCAGATCTGGCTGGCCGGCTCGCTCAACACCCGCACCTGGTCGCATGTGCTGCCGGCGGCGCTGGGCCTGCTGCTGGTGGTGCCGGTGGCGGTGTACCACGCACGGCGCCTGAACATCCTCGAACTGGGTGACGACAGCGCCGCCCAGCTGGGTGTGGCGGTGGAGCGTACCCGCTTGCTGATGGTGATGGCGGCGGTGGGCCTGACCGCGATCGCCACCGCGGCGGCCGGCCCGATCAGTTTCATCGCCCTGGCCGCGCCGCAGCTGGCACGGCGCCTGACCACCTCGGCGCAGGTGCCGCTGGTGAGCGCAGCGTTGATGGGGGCGGTACTGCTGTTGGCCGCCGACCTGCTCAGCCAGCGTTTTGTGGCCAACCTCAACCTGCCCATCGGGCTGACCACCGGCCTGCTGGGCGGGGTGTACCTGCTGTGGCTGCTGGCGCGCAATCGGCGCGCCTGAAAGGAGGACGACACGTCGCGATTCATCACCTTTACGTAAACGTAACCTTGTGCCACTCTGCCGATCAGGTTGTCGGCGCCTGCGGGTGACGGCCCTGCAAATCTCAAGCACACTCCCTTGAGTTACATTGCCTTAAGTGCACAACGTTCGACGGGCGCTGGAGTAAGCGATGGCACGCACCATTCTAATAAAAAACGCCGCTGACCCTTTGCAGGAGTCACGCCAGGCACGCATGAAACTGGTCCATGACGGGGAGTTGCCGCTGGGCATGTTGCGCGACGAGATCGACGCCTCGTGGCGGCGCAGCCTCGGCCATGGCCTGAGTTGCCTCGAAGGCGAGCGGCACGAGCTGGCCGCCCCGCAGCGCGGTGAACTCAAGCGCCTGCTGGAAAGCAACCGGCTGCTGATCGACGCCGCCACGCCGGAGCTGGAGTACCTGGTGTCGCGCCAGGGCAAGGGCGGCATCATCATCCTCGGCGACGCCCAGGCCAACGTGCTGGCCATCGAGGGCAACACCGAGCCACTGCGCCAGACCGGGTTGCGCGACCTGCACCCGGGCAGTTGCTGGAGCGAGTCGGTGCGCGGCACCAATGCCATCGGCACCGCCGTGGTGGAAGGGCGCCCCACGCTGATCAACTGCGGCGAACACTACCTGGACCGCCTGAGCCCGTTCTCCTGCACCTCGGTACCGCTGCGCGACCCGCGCGGCGAGATCATCGGGGTGCTCGACCTGACCCGCGAAGGCGTCATGGCCCAGCCCCAGGACAACCTCTCGACGCTGTTGCTGGCGGCCGGCAACATCGAAAGCCGTATGTTCGGCCTGTGCTACCCCGAGCAACTGGTGGTGGCCTTCCACAACCGCCCCCAGTACCTGGGCAGCGCCTGGCACGGCCTGCTTGCCCTGAGCCTGGACGGCGAGGTGCTGGCGGCCAACGACCAGGCCTGCGCCTTGCTGCAGGTATCGCGCGCCGCCCTGGTGGGGCGCAGCTGCAGCGACCTGATCGGCGAACGCTCCAGCGCCTTCATCAGCCGGGTATGGCAGGGCGGCATCAGTAGCGTGCAGACCGCCAAGGGTGAGTTCTACTTCCGCTCCCAGCACCTGCCGCGCCAGCCCGTGATTGCCGCGACACCTGCACCCGCTGCCCCGGTGGCCGCGCAGAAGAGCGTCGACCTCGAGGCCCTGGCCGGGCGCGACAGCAGCCTTGCGCGCACCTTGCGCATGGCCCTGCAGGGCCTGAAGAACGAACTGCCGGTGCTGCTGCTGGGCGAAACCGGCACCGGCAAGGAAGTGGTGGCGCGCGCCCTGCACCAGGCCAGCCCGCGTGCCGGCAAGCCGTTCGTGGCGGTCAACTGTGCGGCCATACCCGAGGGGCTGATCGAGTCCGAACTGTTCGGCTACCGCGAAGGTGCCTTCACCGGCTCGCGCCGTGGCGGCATGGTCGGGCGCCTGATGCAGGCCCACGGTGGTACCCTGTTTCTCGACGAGGTGGGTGACATGCCGCTGGCCCTGCAGGCACGCCTGCTGCGGGTATTGCAGGAGCGCCGGGTGGCGCCGCTGGGCGCCGGCGAAGAGCAGGACATCGACGTGGCGGTGATCTGCGCCACCCACCGCGACCTCAAGCGCCACGTGCTCGAGCAGCAGTTTCGCGAAGACCTCTACTACCGCATCAACGGCGTGAGCCTGCGCCTGCCGGCACTGCGCGAGCGCGACGACCTGGGCACCCTGATCGACAGCCTGCTGCACAAGTTCGGCGCCCACGGCGTGCGCCTGAGCAAGGAGCTGGCCGCGTTGCTGAACAACTACGACTGGCCCGGCAACATCCGCCAGCTGGAGATGGTGCTGCGCTCGGCGGTGGCCATGCGCGAGCCGGGCGAGCCACTGCTGGGCCTGGAACACCTGACCGACTGCCTGCTCGAAGACCTCAGGGGCAGCACCCAGCAGCCGGGCAGCATCCGCGAAAACGAGGAGGAGCTGATCCGTGGCGCCCTGGCGCGTCATCACGGCAACATCACCGCGGCAGCCGATGCCCTGGGCATCAGCCGCGCCACGCTGTACCGCAAGATCAAGCAGCTGCGCAGTTGAACCGCCTGGGCCGAGTGCTGCTGCGCCTGGTCAATACCGACCCGGTGGGTGGACCTCGGCATTGCAGGCGGCGGGCCAGGTAGTGGTCTCAGCTGTCTCAGAGTTAGACAGTCATCGCGAAATTGCACGTCCGGGCACTGCTTGAATCAATCTTGTTTATCAGGAATGTCTGATAACTAACTGTTAAACAAAGATTTGTTTTTGTTGGCATGCACTCTGCTTGGTGTGAATCAGATGTGCCCAACAGCCCCTCGCCGGGCGCGGACGATTTATAAAAACAATACCGTGGAGGCCCGACCTTGAAGACAACACGACTCCGGCATTCCCTGACTGCCGGCACGCTGGCCATGCTGGCCTGTGCTGTTCTGCCCCCCGCCGTGGCCGAAGATGGCAAGGCGATTCTTAATGCCAAGTGCATGGCCTGCCATACCCCTGAGGGCAACGATGCCCTGAGCCGCATCAGCTACCAGCACAAGGGGCAACCATGAATCAACCGAGCTATACCCAGGGGCGTCAGGACAAGGACCTGCTCGCCATGACCATCGGCGCGGCGTTCGACGCCACCGCGGCCAGGTTCGCCGCGCGTGAAGCGCTGGTGGTGCGCCACCAGGGCCTGCGCTACAGCTGGCAGCAACTGGCCGAGGAGGTCGAGCGCCACGCCCGGGCCCTGCTGGCCCTGGGGCTGCAGCGCGGCGATCGCCTGGGCATCTGGGCGCCCAACTGCGCGCAGTGGTGCATCACCCAGTTCGCCAGCGCCAAGGTCGGCGTGATCCTGGTCAACATCAACCCGGCCTATCGCAGCAGCGAGCTGGAATACGCGCTCAAGCAGTCCGGCTGCAACTGGGTTATCTGCGCCGACGCGTTCAAGACCAGCGACTACCACGCGATGCTCCTCGGCCTGGTACCGGAGCTGGCCAGCGTCGCCCCCGGCAGCCTGAACTGCCAGCGCCTGCCGGCCCTGCGCGGCGTGGTGAGCCTGGCCGAGCAACCACCCCCAGGCTTTCTGCCCTGGGCGGGCCTGCAAGGCATGGCCGAGGCGGTGACCGTGCAGGCCCTGGCCGAGCGCCAGGCCGGCCTGCACTGGCACGACCCGATCAATATCCAGTACACCTCCGGCACCACGGGTTTTCCCAAGGGGGCAACCCTCAGCCACCACAACATCCTCAACAACGGCTACATGGTGGGCGAGAGCCTGGGCCTGAGCGAGCACGACCGGCTGGTGATCCCGGTGCCGCTGTACCACTGCTTCGGCATGGTCATGGGCAACCTGGGCTGCCTGACCCATGGCTCGACCATGATCTACCCCGGGGATGCCTTCGACCCGCTGAGCACCCTGCGCGCCGTTGCCGAGGAGCGCGCCACCGCGCTCTACGGTGTGCCGACCATGTTCATCGCCGAACTGGACCACCCGCAGCGGCATGAATTCGACCTGTCGAGCCTGCGCACCGGGATCATGGCCGGCGCCACCTGCCCGATCGAGGTGATGCGCCGGGTGATCGACGAGATGCACATGAGCGAGGTGCAGATCGCCTATGGCATGACCGAGACCAGCCCGGTGTCGCTGCAGACCGCCGCCGAGGACGACCTGGAGCTGCGCGTCACCTCCGTGGGGCGCACCCAGCCGTGCCTGGAGAGCAAGCTGGTGGACAGCGACGGGCTCACGGTACCCCGCGGGCAGATCGGCGAGCTGTGCACCCGTGGCTACAGTGTCATGCTCGGCTACTGGGAAAACCCCGAGGCCACCACCGCGAGCATCGACCACGAGGGCTGGATGCACACCGGCGACCTGGCGGTGATGGACGAGCAGGGCTATGTGCGCATCGTCGGGCGCAGCAAGGACATGATCATTCGCGGGGGCGAGAACATCTACCCGCGGGAGCTGGAGGAGTTCTTCTTCACCCACCCGGCCATCGCCGACGTACAGGTGATCGGCATTCCGTGCAGCCGTTATGGCGAGGAGATCGTGGCCTGGGTCAAGTTCCACCCCGGACACAGTGCCAGCGAAGACGAACTGCGCGAATGGGCCAGGGCGCAGATCGCCCACTTCAAGGTGCCGCGGCACTTTCGCCTGGTGGACGAGTTCCCCATGACGGTCACCGGCAAGGTGCAGAAGTTTCGCATGCGCGAGATCAGCATCGAGGAACTGACCCTGGCCAGGCAAGGCCAGCTGGCGGGCAGGGGGTAGGCCTGCGCCGCCGGGTGCGGGCGGTCATGCAGGGCGCATGACCGCCCGGGCGGCACTCAGTGCGTGCCGCGCGGCACGGTCTTGAGCAGGTCCTCGGGGCTGATATGGCCCACGATGTGCTTCACGCTGCCCGGCTGCGGCAGGTCGAGGATGTGCCCCTTCATCTTGCCGATCACGTGCATCTCGCACGGCTTGCAGTCGAACTTCAGGGTCAGTACCTCGTCACCGTGAATCAGCTGCATGGGCGCAACCTTGGTGCGCACGCCGGTGACGCCCTTGGCCTGCTTGGGGCACAGGTTGAACGAGAAGCGCAGGCAGTGCTTGGTGATCATCACCGGCACTTCGCCGGGCTCTTCGTGGGCCTCGTAGGCCGCATCGATCAGCTTGACCCCGTGGCGGTGGTAGAAGTCGCGGGCCTTCTGGTTGTACACGTTGGCCAGGAACGACAGGTGCGACTCGGGGTATACCGGCGCCGGCACCGTCTCGGCCTTGCGGCTGCCGCGCGGGTGCGCGGCAACGCGGGCGGCGGTGAGGCTCTCGATCACGTCGCGGCGCAGCGCCTTGAGCTGGGAGTTGGGAATGAAATACGCCTGCGGCGCATCCAGGCGAATGCCGGTGGCGTGGTACTGGGTGGTGCCCAGCTGGCCGAGCAGGTCGTGCAGTTGCTCCAGCGCCTGCTCCGGCTTGTTGGCCGGGCCGAACGGGCCGGGCAGGGTGGCACTGGCGCTGATGCCTTCCTCGCTGGTGGCGGTCAGCTCAAGGCCGTGTTCACGCAACTGCGCGACCCAGCCCAGGCCGATACGGCGTTCGGCCGACGTCTTCTGCAGCGCCTGCTGCCAGTTGTGGTCCAGGTTGCGGCTCAGCGGATGGTTGGGGCGCAGCTGGTGCAGGCCCTTGGGCATCTCGTTGGGCTCTACGCGGTAGCGGTAGCGCTTTTCGCCGTCTTCGTCGAACTCGCCCCTGGCCTCGGCGATGTTGGCACGAAAGCCGACCACCTCACGCTTGACCAGCACGTTGAGGCCGTCGCCGTTGGACAGCGGTGCATGGGTGACCACCTGCAGGTCGCGCTTGCCGACCTTTTCCACCACACCCACCGGCAGGCCGGTGAAGGTGGGCGAATCGAACGCGCCGATGTCGATCTTGCGCTCGCTCACGAAGTAGTCGGTGCTGCCGCGGTGGAAGGTCTTGTCCGGGTCGGGCACGAAGAAGTGCGCGGTATGGCCGCTGGAGGCGCGGGCCAGGTCGGTGCGGTCTTCGAGCACTTCGTCCAGGCGCTGGCGGTAGTAGGCGGTGATGTTCTTCACGTAGCCCATGTCCTTGTAGCGGCCCTCGATCTTGAACGAACGCACGCCAGCCTCTACCAGGGCGCGGATGTTGGCGCTCTGGTTGTTGTCCTTCATCGACAGCAGGTGCTTCTCGTAGGCGATCACGCCGCCTTTTTCGTCCTTGAGGGTGTAGGGCAGGCGACAGGCCTGGGAACAGTCGCCACGGTTGGCGCTGCGTCCGGTCTGGGCGTGAGAGATGTTGCACTGCCCGGAGAACGCCACGCACAGCGCGCCATGAATGAAGAACTCGATGGCCGCGTCGGTTTCGTCGGCGATGGCGCGGATTTCCTGCAGGTTCAGCTCGCGGGCCAGCACCAGCTGCGAGAAACCGGCCTGGTCGAGGAATTTGGCCCGTGCCAGGGTGCGGATGTCGGTCTGGGTGCTGGCGTGCAGCTCGATGGGCGGAATGTCCAGCTCCATCACCCCCAGGTCCTGCACGATCAGCGCATCGACGCCGGCGTCGTACAGCTGGTGGATCAGCTTGCGCGCCGGCTCCAGCTCGTTGTCGTGCAGGATGGTGTTGATGGTGGTGAACACCCGCGCGTGGTAGCGGTGAGCAAACTCCACCAGCCCGGCGATATCGCTCACCTCGTTGCAGGCGTTGTGGCGGGCACCGAAGCTCGGGCCACCCAGGTACACCGCATCGGCGCCATGCAGGATCGCCTCGCGGGCAATCGCCACGTCGCGGGCGGGGCTGAGCAATTCCAGGTGATGCTTGGGTAGGGACATGTCTTTTTAGTCTGGCTGGTCACGGTAGCCGCGCATTGTAGCCGCGCAACGCGCTGTCGGCACCTTTGCCGACAGGCGTCACGCAGATTGACCAGCCCCCTTCGCCGGTGAGGCCGGCAAAGGGGCGCCAGGGCAGGGGTCAGAAGCGCCCGTCCAGGCCGATGCGGAACATCTCGTTGCGCTCGTCGGTGGCCAGCGCGGTCTTGTACGAGAAGCCCAGGCGCCAGCTCTGGCTGAGGCTGAAGTCCAGGCCCAGGTCCAGGTCGACGAAGTTGCTGTCCATCGGGTCGGGTGACAGGCGATACAGCACGCCGTCGTTGGTCTGGTCGGTGTAGCGCATGCGGTAGTCGTCGCTGTGGCTGAAGTTGTGACCCCACGCCAGCCCGACCCGCGGCGTGAGCACGCCGGCGCCGGTCTGGATGTCGTAGCCGCTGCGCACGCCCAGGAACGAGGTGAAGGTCCGCTGGCGCTGTTGTTCGTACGACAGCCCGTAGATACCGCCGCCCCGTTCGCTGAAGTCGTCCAGCTTGGTGAAGCTGGCGTTCAGCCGTGTGTACGGCGCCAGCGACAGGGCGCCTTCGCGGTACTCGTAGCTGGCGGTCAGCGAGGCGAACAGCTGGTCGGCGTCGCGCGAGCCATGGGCATAGCCATTGGACGGGTCGGCAGTGACGTAGCGGCGCGAGTCGAAGCGGATGCGGTTGTAGCCCAGCAGTGCATCGATGTAGATCTCCGACAGCGGGTTGACGCTCAGGTACGCCGCCAGGCCCAGGGCGTCAGCCTCGCTGCGGGTGTCCTGCTCGCCGATGTCGGCGCGGTCGTTGCCGTAGCCAAAACCGATGCCCACCACGGCCCTTGGCGACAGGCGATAGTCGACGCCGGCGCTCAGTCCGTAGGTGACGAAGCTGTTGTCCTTGGCGCCGCGTGCGCGGTTGGAACCGGTGTTGATGAAGCCATCGGTCCAGTAGGCCACGGCCTCTTCGACGCACTCGCCGGAGGTGGCGCGGGCGGTGTCGCGCTGTTTGCGACGGGTGTCGTCCGCGTCCTCGTCGTCATTGCCCTTGCCGTTGCCTTCGAGCTCGTCGCGCAGCGCCTTGCCCAGGCTGCCCAGGCCGAGGTTGTCGCGGCCATGTTGAACGTTGGCGTTGAACGAGTTGCGGTCACAGGTAGGGCGGTGCAGTTGCTCCAGGCGCCGGTTGAAGTTGTCCATCTGGGTGCTGGCAAAACGATCCGCTGCGCGCGATTGCGCGTTGAGCAGGCCGATCACTTCGGCGTCCTTGCTGGGGTCGGGACGTGCCTGCACGCTGAAGGTCACGGTGCCGGTCGCGCTGGCACCGCTGGTGCTCTCCAGGCTGAAGGTGACCACTGCTGTGCCGGCAAAGGCAGCGGCAGGCACGAAGCGCAGGTTGAAACCGGACAGGGCGGCACGCGCTGCTCGCGCAGGGGCCATCGGTGTCAGGCTGGCATGCCCGGCTGACGCTGGGCTCAACGACAGCACGCGGGCGCGCAGGAACGGCCCTCCGGTGGCCCCACGGGTAAGGTCGACGCTGGCGACAGCACCGGGGCTGAGCGCCTCGCTGGATGACACCACGGTGACCACCTGGGCGGCGATCGCCAGGGTAATGCTGCGGCTGCCGGTGGCGCCGTTGGCATCGGTGGCGGTAACGGTCAGCGTGGCGTTGGCGGCCTCGGTCGGCGTGCCGCTGATCACCCCGGTCGCCGGGTCGAGCTGCAGGCCATTGGGCAGGCTGCCGGCGCCGATGGCGTAGCTGTACGGCGCCATCCCGCCGCTGGCACCCAGGCCGAAGCTGTAGGCGCTGCCCACGGTGCCTGGCGGCAGTGGGCCGGAGGCCGGGCTCATTACCAGCGTCGGTGGGGTGATGGTGAGGCTCACCGTGGCGGCTGCCGAGGTGCCGCCCGGGCCGGTGGCGGTGTAGGTGAAGCTGTCAATGCCCGAGTAACCGGCAGTCGGGGTGTAGCTGATGCGGGTGCCACTGACCTGCGCAGTACCGTGCTGTGGGTTGCTGGCCACGGCCACGCTGGTGACCGGGGCACTGCCCAGGCTCAGGGTCAGCGGGTTGTTGCGGCTGTTGGCGGCCACACTGGCCGACACGTTGCCGACCACGGGCGCCTGTGCCACGACTGTCAGGCTCAGCGTACGGCTGCCGGTGGCACCGTTGGCATCGGTGGCGGTAACGGTCAGCGTGGCGTTGGCAGCCTCGGTCGGCGTGCCGCTGATCACCCCGGTCGAGGTGTTGAGTGTCAACCCATTGGGCAGACTGCCGCCGATGGCATAGCTGTACGGCGCCATCCCGCCGCTGGCACCCAGGCCGAAGCTGTAGGCGGTGCCCACGGTGCCTGGCGGCAGCGAGCCTGACGCTGGGCTTAGCACCAGGGTTGGCGGGGTAACGGTAACGCTCACCGTGGCAGGTGCCGAGGTGCCGCCCGGGCCGGTGGCGGTGTAGGTGAAGCTGTCAATGCCCGAGTAACCGGCAGTCGGGGTGTAGGTGATGCTGGTGCCACTGACCTGCGCAGTACCGTGCTGTGGGTTGCTGGCCACGGCCACGCTGGTGACCGGGGCACTGCCCAGGTTCAGGGTCAGCGGGTTGTTGCTGGTGTTGGCGGCCACACTGGCCGACACGTTGCCGACCACGGGCGCCTGCGCCACGACTGTCAGGCTCAGCGCCTGGCTTGCCTGGAAATTCTGGCTGTCAGTCACCCTGACGGTGAAGCTGGTGGTGCCGGGTGCGGTTGGCGTACCGGCCAGGCTGCCGGTCGGGGCCAGGGTCATGCCGGACGGCAGGGCGCCCGAAACGATGGTGTAGCTGTACGGCGCGGTGCCGCCACTGGCACTGATACTGGCCGTGTAAGGCACGTTCTGGGTGGCGTTGGCCAGTGTGGTCGTGCCGATAACCACGGTGGGCGGCGTGATGGCGAGGTTGACGGTGGCAGGCGCCGAAGTCCCCCCCGGGCCGGTGGCGGTATAGGTAAAGCTGTCGACGCCGGCATAGCCTGGGGTCGGGGTATAGGTGAAACCCGTGGCCCCGGTGATGTTGACGGTGCCATGTGCAGGGGGTGTCACCACGGCCAGGCTGGTGGTCGGCCCCCCGCTGAGGCTTGCGCTGATCGTGCTGGCGCCGCTGTTGGCTGCGAGGGTTTGGTTGATATTGGCGGCTACCGGCGCTTGCTGGCCAACCACGAAGGAATAGGGACGCACTCCGGTGAATCTGTTGGTATCACTGGCCCGCACCCCGAAAGTGAACGTACCGGCGGTGGTTGGTGTGCCACTCAGGGTGCCTGTGCTGGTAAGGCTCATTCCTGCAGGCAGCGCGCCGAAGGCGATACCGTAGTCGAAGGGTGCAACCCCACCGCTGGCGCTGATCGACGTGCTGTACCCCGTGCCCACCGTAGCTGCGGGCAAGGTAATCGGCGTGATGTCTATGAAGGGCGTGGCAATGGTGAGGGTATAGGTCTGACTGACGCTGGTGAGGTTGCTGGAGCTGTCGACCGCCGTGACGCTGAAGGTGTAAGTACCGGCTTTGGAGGGGCTTCCGGTCAGGGTACCGGTACTGGAAAGGGCGATTCCGGTCGGTAGGCTGCCACCGTTGATGCTGAAGGTGTAGGGCGCGACACCCCCACTGACGGTGAGCTGTTGGCTGTAGCTGCTGCTGTAAATGGGGGCCGGCAATGTCGCCGGGGTGATGGCCATGCTGCCGGCAACGATGGTCAGTGTATAGCTGCGCGTGCCGGTGTAGCTGAACGCGTCGGTGACCTTGGCCGTGAAGCTGAAGTTGCCGCTGCTGGTCGGCGTGCCGCTGAGCGTGCCGTTGGATGCCAGGGTCAGGCCGCTGGGCAAGGCTCCAGATGCAAGCGAAAAGGCGTAGGGCGCGTTACCCCCGCTGGCAGCCAGCGAGGTGGTGCTGTAGGCGATACCGGCAGTACCCGCAGGCAGTGATGCAGGGGCGATGCTGATGGTCGGGGAACCGACGGTAACGGTCACGGTCGCCGGGGCAGAGGTGCCTGCACTGTTGGTGGCGGTATAGGTGAAGCTGTCCGTGCCTGCAAAACCGACCGTGGGTGTGTAGGTGACGCTGGTGCCGCTGGCCGTTACTGTGCCGTGGCTTGCTGAGGTACTGATGGCCACGCTGCTGGCGACGCCCCCCGAGAGGCTGAGTGTGACAGGGTTCGCGCTGCTGTTGTGGCCGACAGAGGCGCTGACCGGGCCGGCAACCGGCGGTGCAATGTAGGTGAAGGCATTGGTCAACGACGCTGAGCCGGCGGCAGTGGTGACACTCACGTTGACCACGCCGGCGTTGCCGGCCGGGACTATGGCGGTGATCTGGGTGGGGCTGTTGATGGTCCAGCCGGTTGCCGATACCCCGCCAAAGGTGACGCTGCTGGCGCCGGTCAGGCCGGTGCCCGTGAGGGTCACGCTGGTGCCACCGCCGATGGGGCCTGAGTTGGGGGTGACGGTGTTCAGGGTCGGCACGGCGAGGTAGGTATAGGCATTGACCGAAGTGGCACTGCCCCCCGGCGTGGTGGCCACGACATTGACGGGCCCGGCGGCATGCGCGGGCGCAATGGCGGTGATCGATGTCGAACTGTTGACGGTGAAGCTGCTTGCCGGCGTGCCGCCAAAGGTGAGGCTGGTGGTGCCGGTCAGGCCTGTGCCTGAGATAAACACTTGATTGCCGCCGGTGGTGGCGCCGGAATTGGGCGTAGCGATGGTCAGGGTCGGTACGGCGAGGTAGGTGAAACCATTGGTCAGCGTGCTCGTACCGCTTGCCGTTGTGACCGTCACGTTGACCGGGCCTGCCGTGTGGGCGGGGACGGTGGCGGTTATCAAGGTCGGGGAAACGACGATGATGTTGGTAGCGGGCACGCCAGCGAATGTCACGTTGGTGACGCCGACAAAATTGGTGCCGGTCAGGGTTACAGAGGTGCCGCCGATGGCGCCGCCGCTGCCGGGCGATACGGCGGTCAGGGTCGGTGTTGCGCCTGTGACCCTGAGGGTGTAACGGGCCTTGCCGACGTCGTCATTGTTGTCAAGGGCCGAAATCCAGAAATCGTAGCTGCCGATGGCTGTGGGGGTGCCATGCAGGGTGGTGGTCGCGCTTCCAGGCGACGTGTCCAGAAACAGACCGGGCGGCAGGCAGTTGGTCGGCATGCTGGGGTCATCCTGATCACATTCGTACCACTCGAAGATCGGCATGGCGCCGCCGGTGGCGGTGATAGTGACAGGTTGTATCGGTGTGTTGACCGCCACATCCGGCAGGGCGGTGCCACTGGCGGGGGAAAGGGTCGGGGCGGCACTGGCCTGGCCGCACAGCAGCAGCGAGACGAGCATCAGGCCCAGCAATGCAATGCTGCGGGCCATGCGGTGACGAAGGTCAATCAGGGATCTGTTCATGGGGCTTCCTGCCAGGTAGCGGTATTACTCGCTTGCGGCGCGGGTCAAGAGTCATCGGAACAACCCGTATGCCGTGACTGGCAGTGCGGGTTTTGCAGCGTGGAGGTAACGGCGGCGTGGTCAGGGTTCCATGGGGGCACCCTCGGCACAGGTCTGCGTCAGTGGCCGTTGCATCTGCAGGTACAAGCCCTGCTCGCCAACTACCTCGAAGCCCAGGCGCGCATACAGCCGGCGCGCCGGGTTGAACGGCTCCACACTCAGGGCACAGCGCGTGTGCTGGCCGTCGGCCAGCGCGAGCACCGCGGCCAGCAGGGTGCTACCCAGCCCCTTGCCCTGCCAGGCAGGCAGCAAGGCGATATCGACCACCCGCACTTCGCTGGCGTCCACCTGCAGGCACAACCTGCCGATCGGTTGCCCCTGGTGCTCCAGCAACAGGAATTCGGCCGAGCGATAGTGCAGGGCGTAGTGGCGTTGCTGCAGCTCGGCTTGGGCGTGCAGAAACGCGACCCGCTGCGCGTCGGTCCACCCTGGTGCGGCACGCACCTCTTCCCAGCGGCGCGTCACGAACAGCGCGCGCAGAAACCCGTCATCCGCCTCGGCCTGCAGGCGCAGGCCGGGAACGAACGACGATGGCAACAGGCGGGCCAGGCGCTCGAGGCTAGTCATTGCGGATCGGGTACTCCCCTTCGACGCAGATGCAGTACGCCAGCGCCAGGTAGGGTTGCATCAGGTTGCGCTCGATGTTGCCGTTGCCAGTGCCGGCGTCAGTCATGCTGCCTTCGGCCAGCGTCTGCGTGGTGCCCACAGTGTTGTACAGGTTGATGTTGCGTGGCTGGGCCAGGTAGGTGGTGGTGCTCGGGATGTCGACCCTCTGGTCCGGCTCGGTACCATCGCGCGCGGTGAACCCATGGTTGTGTGGCGGGTAGTTCAAGGAATTGAGCGCTACCTTGTCGGCGCCAGCGGTACTGGCGAAGGCTGCGTTTGGCAACCCGGTACCCTGGCCGGCTCCCATCACCACACGACCATTGAGATTGGGCAGCATGAACGTGGTCTTGCCATCGCCGCCGAATCGGTTGCCGATCACCGAAAACAGCACGCTGTACTGCTGGATCAACAACGAACGCCCGTCGCAGGGAAGAAAATTCTGCGGCACGAAACTGTAGGGCAGAAGCCTGATTTCACCATAGAAAGCGTCCATGGAATGCTCTTTCCTTGATTCAGAGAGGGGTGGGCTTACTGCTGCGACGGGTAGATCCCGGCCAGCGCGATGATGTAGTTGAGCGCCATGCTGCCCATCAGGTTGGCATGTGGTTGCCCGCCGCCTGGCGCCACCGACACTGCTGCGGAGTTCAGTGTGACGTTGGGGTTGGTGCCGCCGTTGCTGTACAGCCCCTTGGTCGAGCTTTGCGCGGTGAACACCCCGAGCGTGCGCGAGGCCGGTGCCTGGGTGTCGACCGGCGAGGCGGCATCGGCCAACTGCGTGCTGGCGTAAAAGGTATGCGAGTGAGCGGGCATGTGTTGCACGCCAATGGTGGTCTGTGCACTGCCCATTGCCTGGCCCAGGTTGCGCTGCGTGAGGCCGGGGCCTGCGCCGGCGCCTACCGGTACCCGGCCGCGCATGTCGGGCAGGGCGAAGGTGTTGACCCCATCACCGCCATAGGTGGTGCCCAACAGCGTGAACAACACCTGGTTCTGCTGGATCGACAACAGCTGGCCATTGCACAGTGCCCAGTCCTGTGGCTCGTAGTTGCCTGCGAACAGACGGATTTCCCCGATAAAGGCTTCAGACATGGTTCATTCCTTGATGTGAAGGAGCGTGTTCACGGGCGCGGTGGGTAAACGCCAACACTGGCGATGCAGTACTGCAGCACCAGCGAAGGCTGCATGTTGTCCAGGGGCTGTTGGGGTGGCGTGGGCTGAATCGTTGCCGGGTTGAGCGCTTGCTGCTTGCTACTGTCGAACTTGACGTAGGTGCTGCGCGAAGCGACCGGTGGGGTTGCCAGGTTGGCACTGGTGGCCGGGAACGCACCGGCCGGCCCGCTGTTGCCCAGGGCATCGGATACATAGACCTCATGGGTATGCTGGGCGAGTGCGGCGGCGGGCAGTGTTTCTTTCTCGGTGCCGGCTGACTGGCCCTGGGTATGATTGCTCAGGCCGGGGTCAGGGGTGCCGGTGCTGTTCCGGGCCAGCGCGGTGCGCCCGCGCAGGTCAGGCAGGGCAAACAGGTTGTTGCCGGAGCTGCCGAACTGGGTGCCGAGCAAGGAAAACAGTGCAGCGTTGGTTTGGGTGGATAACAGGCGTCCGTCGCACGGCAGCCAACCCTTGGGCACGAAGTTGTACGGGAACAGGCGGATTTCACCCACGAAAGGTTCCATATGAACAAACCTCCATCATGTTTCTCAGGCACCAAAAAAAACCCACTTGCAGGCAAGTGAGTGACAATCACGGCAGAGCTGACTAGCTAGGTAAGGCGGTTATCGATCACGGCTTGTGGCCGTTCCAGCTTCCATCTGCGCTTCTTCATGAGCGTTCCTTCCATGGTTGCGATAACAGGCAGAGGGTCCGGCGAAGCGGCCCTCGGGAGGTGGGTTGATGCTAGGCGAGGTAGTGACGCATTGCCATCACTGAAAATGGGTATTTCGACGATTTTTTTCAAACGATTGTTTGACGCGGGGCGGCTGTCGGTAATCTGGCGCCAGGCACACGTCGCGCCCGGCATTCATGGGCACCTGGCCGTGCCCTGTAGCCAGTGGCTGCGTGCTGTGGAAAGATCCGGGTTCTTTTCCGTGCCGCACTGACGAGCAAGCCATGATCGATTTCCACAATGTCACCGCCTACCAGCAGCACAACCGTGTGCTGGACGGTTTCTCCCTGCACATCGGTGCCGGCGAGAAGGTCGCCATCCTGGGCCCCAACGGGGCCGGCAAAAGCACCCTGCTCAAGCTGATCACCCGCGAGCTGTACCCGGTGGAGCGCGAAGGCAGCCACCTGAAGCTGTTCGGCAACGACACCGTCAACCTGTGGGCACTGCGCAGTCGCCTGGGGTTCGTGTCCCAGGACCTGCAGGAAGACTACACCCCGCACACCCAGGCGCTGGATGTGGTGGTGTCGGGCTTTTTCGGCGCCATTGGTGCCCATGGCCATCTGCAGCCCGATGACGAGCAACTGGCGCAGGCGCGTGCGCTGCTGGCCGAGGTGGAAATGGCCGGGTACGAAAGCACCATGTTCCAGCGCCTGTCCACCGGGCAGAAGCGCCGCCTGCTGCTGGCCCGCGCGCTGGTTCACCGGCCCAGTGCGCTGATTCTCGACGAGCCGGCCAACGGCCTGGACATGGGGGCGAGCCTGGGCATGCTGAGGTTGCTGCGCAGCTTCTGCGCCGAGGAGCACGCCATGATCATCACCACCCACCATATCGACGAGATCATCCCGGAAATCGAACGTGTGGTGCTGCTTAGCCAGGGGCGCATCGTGGCCGACGGGCCCAAGGCCGAGGTGCTGACCAGCGCGGCACTGTCGCAGCTGTACCAGACGCAGCTGCGCATCAGCGAACAGGATGGCTGGTACCGCTGCTGGCACGCCTGAACCGGCCTGCGTGCGGCCGGCTCGGCGGGGTCAGGGCACAGGGTTGATGAACGGGCCGCCGGTGAACTGCACGAACAGCTGGCGGTACTCTTCGTTTTCCGGGTCGATGATCAGTGCCTGACGCAGGAACTCCAGCCCCTCGCGAGCGTTGTCCAGCTGGCAGCTGAGGGCAAAGGCCAGGTACAGGTGATAGGCGTTGAAGAAGTCGAACGACAGCGCCACCTTCACCAGGTGCAGGGCGCCGGTCAGGTCCTGGGCCCGCAGGCGCGTGCCGATCTCGTGATTCAACTGGGCGCCATCCTTGATCATCAGGTTCGCCAGGCCGACCTGCTTGCGCAGTACCACCGTATGGCCGTTGCCGACCTTGGAGTCGGTCTGCTCGACGCTTTCGACCAGCCAGTGCCCCAGCCCGACGTTGTTGATCAGGTTGACGGCCCGCAGCATGCTCTGCAGGGAGAACACCAGGTGATGGCCACGCCACAGGTGCGCGTCGATCGTGCTCATGTCGACGCGCTTTTCGTAGGCGTCGATCATCTGTTCCAGGGTGGTCAGCGCGCGGATGCGGTCGGTGGGCTCGGCGTTGCGGTTGGGGAAGATGCAGAAGAACACGCCACCGTCCTTCACCACCCGGGATGACTCCACGTAGGCCGCCAGCAGGTTGGGCACATGCTCGATGACGTGGGAAGTGATCAGGTAGTCGAAGGTCTGGTCGGCAAAGGGGATATCCAGGAAGTCGCCCAGCGCGTCGACCCTGGCGGGCTCGGCGTGGTAGTTGGCCTGTTCCTGCTTGTAGTGCGTGTAGTCTTCCAGGTCCTGCGGGTACAGGAATGCCTCGCCATCGCAGGGGGCCAGGTTGATGCAGTCCGGCAGGTAGAACGCATTATGCGCGGCGGCACCGATCTCCAGGCCGCGGCCCTGACAGTATTTGCTGGCCAAGGCCATGCCTTTATGGTTCATCGACGCTTGCTTCCTCTGAAAAAATGCCTTGCGCAGGCTATCGGCAGGGCCGCGCAAGTATTGAGCCGGGTATGCAGCGCTCGCGTTCAAAGACTTCCCGCGCAGCGTGCAATAGAATACCCGGCGGGCGAACCCGGTTGGTTCGTCCAGTGCCGAAGCCTCTTGTGATTCGTGTAGGCATCAGGCTTCTTGCTGAATTGAAAATAGGCCACACATGCCAAGCGTTTCCCCGGAAGTACAAGCCAAAGAATGGCACAGCATGGTTTCCCAGTACCCATGCACGCTGACCCAATCGTTGCAGGGCCTTGTCGAGCGCAACAAGGTCATGCTGGCCGCGCGGTTCTATGAACACATGCTGGCCGACCCCAATGCTTCGCTGATCCTGTCCCACGACGAGGTCAAGAGCCGCCTGGGCAGTTCGATGCAGGCCTGGCTGGTGCGGGTCTATTCGGTGTCGCCCACCGATGACTGCATGCCGCTGGTTGCCCTGCAGAAGCAGGTGGGGGAAGTGCATGCGCGCATCGACGTGCCGCTGCACCTGGTGCTCAGTGGTGCGCGGCACCTGAAGAAGTTGCTGTTCCAGCTGATTCTCGAACAGCAGTGGGCCAGCGAGGCGCAGGCATTGCGCCTGGCCAGCGAAACCATGGACCTGGCCATGGAAATCATGAGCCACGCCTATTCGCGGTCCCATGACCGCAACTCGCGCAACGAGGAAGGCTACCGGCTGTTCTCGGTGCTGCAGAACATCAGCACCGAGCGCGAGCGTCAGCGTGGCGCCTTGCTGGACTGGGAAAACAGCCTGATGTTCGACCTGGCCATGGGCTCCAACGGCGTGAACCTGCCCAGGCTCGCGGCCTCTGATTTCGGCCTGTGGTTCCGTCACAAGGGCGCCTACGCCTTCCAGAACACCAGCGAAAGCGATCAGATCCTGAAGATCATCCGTCACATGGATGATGTGTTGCTGCCCATGTTTCTTGCCTCGATGCACGAGCAGGAGACGCGCATGCGCCTGCTGCGCGACATTCGCGACCAGACCAAGAGCCTGATGTTCAACCTCGACAACCTGTTCAACACCGCCAACGAGCTGGAAAGCGGCCGCGACGTGCTCACACGCATGCTCAACCGCAAGTTCCTGCCGGTGGTGATCGGCAACGAGATCGCCATCGCGCAGAAGACCGGGCAGACGTTTTCGGTGTTCTCGGTGGATATCGACAACTTCAAGTCGATCAACGACAACTTCGGTCACGAAGCCGGCGACGCGATTCTGCAGCAGATCGCCGAGATCCTCAGCAGCCACAGCCGCGCGGGGGACTACGTGTTCCGCATGGGGGGCGAGGAGTTCCTGATGATCCTGGTGGACATCGACAGCGCCAACGCCATGAAGGTGGCGCAGAAGTTGCGGCGCAAGGTCGAAGCGGAAAAGCTGCAACTGACCGAAGGCCGCAGGCACCAGGTCACCGTGAGCATCGGCATGGCCACCTACAACGGCCACCCCGACTACCAGCACCTGCTGCGACAGGCCGACCAGGCCATGTACCAGGCCAAGCAGGGCGGCCGGAACCGGGTGGTGGCGTACGGGGAACTGACCTCGCCGGAGTGACAGGCCAAGCCTGATGGAGGCGACGATGCACACGCCAAGGCGCCTCTGGCGCAGCGTTATGTGGTTGACAGTGCTGTGGCTGACGGCCAGTGGCGCGCTCGCCGCCGAGCGCGGCCACTGCGGGCGCCAGGCCGGCCCGCAGTGCCTGCACAGCTTCGCGTTGCCGGCAGGTGCAGGCCAGATGCATTACTACGCATCGCGCGCGCCAAGGCCCGGCGACCCCCACGGCCCGCAGACGGCACTGCTGATACTGCACGGGCATCCGCGCGATGTCGGGCGCAGCTTCGAGGCCGGCTTGCAGGCGGCACGTGCTGCGGGCCGGTTGCCGCGTACCCTGGTGGTGGCGCCGCTGTATCAGGTGGCGCCGGCGCAGGCCGGGCGTTGCAGCATGCCGGACACGCCCGGCGCTCAACCGGGCGACGCGCTGTGGAGCTGTGCCGGCTGGCTGGCGGGGGCTCCCTCGCTGGGCGGCCATCCGCTTGGCGCCTTTGCGGCACTGGACGCCTTGCTGGGCGAACTGGCCCGGCAGTGGCCGAGCCTGCGCAGTGTGACCCTGGTGGGGTTTTCGGCCGGTGCGCAGATGCTCCAGCACAGCATCGGTTTTGCCGCCGACCCGCCGGCGGGTGTGGCGCTGCGCTATGTGATCGCCGACCCGGGCAGCTGGCTGTACTTCGACCCGGTTCGCCCCGTGCCCCTGCGGGGCGAGCGAACGGTGCCGTGGGAGGCCTGTGGTACGGGGGGCTGCACCTGGCGCTTCGACGTGCCGGCGACGTCCCCGGCCTGTGCCTATGACCACTGGAAGTACGGCACCCAGTCGCTGCCTGGCTATCTGCCGCGTACCGGCGCGCAGGCCCGCGCACACTATGCGGCGGCCCAGGTCGATTACCTGGAAGGTGCCCTCGACAGCAGTGCCGACAAGGGTACGTTCTACCCGATTCTCGACAAATCCTGCGCGGCCATGTTGCAGGGGCCTTTCCGATTGCAGCGAGGGCTGGCGTATGCCGCCTATGAACAGGCCGTGCTCAAGCCGCGCACGCCCAGGCGCATGGTCATCGTGCCAGGTTGCGCGCATGACGTGGCCTGTGTACTGGGCGCCGATGCAGCGCGGCCCGTGCTGTTCGCGCCGCCGCCCTGAGCGTGCCGCAGCGCCACGGCAGGTCAGGAAAATAATTCAGGACCAGCCCATTTTTTTTCGCTTGTGCCAGCCCCTTCGTGCCCCAAGACTCGAGCAGGGCGACGACCGCCTGTTCCCGCGTCAGTACCGGGCTTGCGGGTTCGGGGGCGTGCGCCAACAGAATAACAATCACAAGGTTGGAGGTGCTCGTGAGTGACTACGCTGCTGTGCCAGATGAAAGCGGCCATATCGATGTGCCGGGTGGGAAGGTCTGGTACCGGCTCAACCGCTCGGCCAACAGCGGTGCCGTGCCGCTGATCGTGCTGCATGGCGGCCCCGGCAACTCCCATGACTACCTGCTGCCGCTGCTGGAACTGGTGCCTGACCGCAGCGTGGTGCTGTACGACCAGCTCGATTGCGGACGCTCGCAGCGGGTGGGCGACACACGCAACTGGACGCTGGAGCGTTTTACCGACGAGATAGATGCCGTTCGCGAGCACCTGGGCCTGGGCCAGGTGCATCTGTTTGCCAGCTCGTGGGGCTGCAGCATCGCCATCAACTATGCGGCCCGGCAGCCGGCCGGGCTGTGCTCGCTGGCGCTGTCGGGGCCGTTGGTCGATGCCAAGCGCTGGATGGCGGACTGCGAGCGATTGAAGGCGCAGTTGCCCGACCACCTGCAGGCGGTGATGCGCCGGTGCGAGGCGCAGCGCGACTTCACCAGCCCCGAGTACCTGGAGGCGGTCAACGCGTTCTATGTGCGTCACCTGTGCCGCGTGCAGCCCTGGCCGCAGATCGTGGTCGACACGATGGACAATTGCGCGACCGAACTGTACGGCTACATGTGGGGCCCCACCGAGTTCTTCGGCACCGGCACACTGGCGGACCTGGACCTGACCCCGAAGCTGGGGTCGATCGAGGTGCCCACGCTGTTCATGTGCGGGGCCCACGACGAAGGCACCCCCGAATCGGGCCGGGCCTTCGCGGCGATGGTCAGGGGCGCCGAGTTCTGCTGCATACCCGAGGCCTCCCACATGCCGCATATCGAAAACCCCGAACCCTTCTTCAGGCACCTGCGCGCCTTCATTGCCAAGGCGACCCCGCGCACCTGAATGCCGTCGGGTCGATGCACAGCCAGGGCGGCACCGCTGGGGATCATTCCGCCGACGACTGATTGCATGCGCAATGGTCGCTTGTTCGCCTGGTGGCCCACTTTGATACTTGCCCCTTGCAGGAAGCAGCCCCGGTACAGCGCACGCAGCCCCGCGCGCGCTGTACCGACCCTTGAAGTCATGGATAAAACTATAAAAAACAAGTCGACCCAGGCCCCTGGCGAAGCAGGGGGTTGCGCCTCGACGATCTATTGCTTCGGAGATTGCCCATGTCGATTGCCAATGCGTCAGATACCCCCAGTACACAAGACCCGGAGCAGGCAGGGCTCAAACGGGTACTGAGCTTTTCCGATGTGCTCGCCTACGGCCTGCTGTATTTCGTGCCCATCGCCCCGGTCAGCGTGTTCGGGCTTATCTACAACACCTCCGCCGGCATGGTGGCGCTGGTGTACCTGGTGGCCGCCGTCGCGATGATCTTCAGCGCCATCAGCTACAGCCAGATGGCCAGGAAGATCCCCCTGGCCGGCTCGGTCTATTCCTATGTCACCCACGGCACCAACAGCAGCCTGGGCTTCGTGGCCGGCTGGGCGATTCTGCTCGATTACCTGCTGCTGCCGGCACTGCTGGCGGTGCTGGGGGCGGCGGCGCTGTCGGCGCAGTTCCCGCAGGTGCCGACCACGGTGTGGCTGGTCACCTTCGTTGCGGTGCCCACGGCGGTCAACCTGATGGGCATCGAGATGAATGCCAGGTTGAGCAAGGTGCTGCTGCTGATCCAGCTGGTGGTGCTGTTTCTGTTCGCCGCCTTCGCCACCTCTCGCATCATCGAACTCAAGCCGACCCTGGAGCACTTCATCGCGCCATTCTACAACCGCTCCGACTTCTCCATGGCCATGGTGTTCGCCGCCGTACCGATTGCAGCCCTCAGCTACATCGGATTCGACGCGGTGTCGACCCTGAACGAAGAGGCCAAGGGGGGCGGGGAGACGGTCTCCAGGGCCACGATGATGCTGCTGGTGCTGGTTACGGTGCTGTTCGTGGGGCAGGTGTACCTGGCGGCAGTGTTCGTGCCGCTGGGCACGGTGTACCAGGGCGCCGCTGCAGACACCGCGTTCTATACCCTCAGTGCCGAGATCGTCGGGGCCTGGTTTCTGCCGGTGATCACCCTGACCAGCGGCATCATCGCGCTGATGGCCAACACCCTGGTGTCCCAGGCGACCACGGCGCGGGTGCTGTTCAGCATGTCGCGGGACAAGCGCCTGCCCGCGTACCTGAGCCGCATCAGTGCCCGCACCAACGTGCCTGCCAACGCCATCGTCACGGTTGCGCTGGTTTCGTTCGTGGTGGCGTTCGCCGGGGCCGGCTACCTGGATGTGATGGTGACCCTGGTCACGTTCGGCGCGCTGACCGCCTACATCCTGTTGCACGTGTCGGTGATGATCTACTTCAGGAAGATCGGCCAGGCGCAGCTGTTCAGCCATGGGGTGTCCCCGGTGCTGGGCGTGCTGCTGTTGAGCTATGCGCTGTGGAGCACCAACGTGCACGCCAAGGTGCTGGGCGCCGCCTGGATGCTCGGCGGCCTGCTGATTGCCTGGGTGATGCGCCGGCGGGGGGCGCCCTCGCTGAACTGGACGGACTGACTGCACGCTGCTGCCCATGTATCGCCTGGAACAATGCCCGCTCATGCGGGCATTTTTTATTGAAAATAAATTCAGTAACGGCCTTGATCGTTATTGAAGATATTTTCAGTATCGCCTAGGATTGCCCCAGCCTGACAAGAACAAGACGGGGTATTGCAGTGACACGACTCAAAGACAGGGCCTATTGGCTCGACAAGGCAGCAACGTTGCCGCTGGAGGGCAGGGCATTCATCGACGGGCGCTATGTGGACGCGCAAGACGGGGCGACCTTCTGCACCCGCAGCCCGGTTGACGACGCCGTGCTCGCGGCGGTGGCCCAGTGCGCGAAGGCCGATGTGGACCTGGCCGTGGCTGCTGCGCGGCGCAGCTTCGAGGCCGGCGTGTGGAGCGAGCTGGCGGCCCGCGAGCGCAAGGCGGTGCTGCTGAGGTGGGCCGCACTGCTCGAGGCGCATACTGACGAGCTGGCGCTGCTGGAGACCCTGGACAGCGGCAAGCCGATTGCCGATACCATTGGTGCCGACCTGCCGGGCACGATCTACTGCCTGCGCTGGTTTGCCGAACTGATCGACAAGGTGCACGGCGAGGTGCCGGCCACCGACCCGCAATTCTTCGGCACCGTGACCCAGCAGCCGCTGGGCGTGGTGGCGGCGGTGGTGCCCTGGAACTACCCGCTGCTGATGGCCGCCTGGAAGTTCGCCCCGGCCCTGGCAGCCGGCAACAGCGTGCTGCTCAAGCCGTCGGAGAAAACCCCGTTGAGCGCCTTGCGCATCGCCGCCCTGGCGATGGAAGCGGGTATTCCGGCGGGGGTATTCAACGTGCTCCCCGGTGATGGCGCGGTGGGGCGCGAGCTGAGCCTGCATGGCGACGTCGACTGTATCGCCTTCACCGGCTCCGGCGCGGTGGGGCGGCAGATCGCGCAGAACGCCGCCGCCTCCAATCTCAAGCGTGTATGGCTGGAGCTGGGCGGCAAGTCGGCCAACATCGTCATGGCCGACTGCGCGGATCTCAGCCAGGCCGCGCAGTCGGCAGCGGCGGCGATCTTCGCCAACATGGGCCAGGTGTGCAGCGCCGGGTCGCGTCTGCTGGTGCAGCGCTCGGTGATCGAGCCGCTGCTGCGCGAACTGCTCGTGGCCACCGACAGCTACTACCCGGGGCACCCCCTGGACCCGGCCAGCGTCACGGGTGCGATCATCGACGCGGTGCAGTTCGAGCGCGTCCAGCGCTACATCGAAACAGGCCGGCACGAGGCGCAGTTGCTCAAGGGCGGCCAGGCGCTCTCGCCGGTGGGGGCAGGCGCCTACCTGGAGCCGACGATCTTCCTTGCCCCGGACGCAACCGCGCGTATCGCCAACGAGGAAATCTTCGGCCCGGTGCTGGTGGTGATTCCCTTCGACACCCTCGATGAGGCCATCGCCATCGCCAACCAGACCGAGTTCGGCCTGGCGGCGGCGGTGTGGTCATCCGACCTTGGGACCATTCACCGCGCCACCCGCCAGCTCAGGGCCGGCACGGTGTGGGTCAACTGCTATGACGAACTGGTGGATATGAACTTCCCGTTTGGCGGGTTCAAGGAGTCCGGCAATGGCCGGGACAATTCGGCCCATGCGCTGGGCAAGTACACCGAATTGAAATCCACCATCCTGCGCTGCCGTTGAGGTCAACCCCATGCAAAACACGCTTTCAGCCTTGAACCCGCAACAATGGACCGTGCCACTGCCCATCGAGTACGGCCCGGGTGCGCGTCATCACCTGGCCAGGCTGTGCCGGGACTTCAACATCAGCCGACCGATCATCATCACCGATCAGGGCTCGCTGCGCCTGCCCTTCGTGGATGAACTGCAGCGCAGCCTGACCGAGGCGGGGCTTGCCTGCGGCCTGTACGGCGGCATCGAGCCCAACCCCACCGACCAGTCGGTACTGGCCGGTGCCGCAGCCTATCGGGTCTGGGGCGCCGACGGCATCATCGCGCTGGGGGGCGGCAGTGGCCTGGACGGCGGCAAGGCGGTGGCCCTGGTCGCCCGTCAGCAGCGCAGCGAGCTGTGGGCCTTCGACTTCGACAAGCCGGTGCCGGCAGGTTTCAGTGCGGCGGACTTTGCGCCGGTGATCGCGATTCCCACCACCGCCGGCACCGGCGCCGAAACCGAGAGCACCGCGATGCTCACCGACACCGGGCGCGGCATCAAGGGCTGCGTGTGGCACCCACGGGCGCGCCCGGCGGCGGTGATCCTGGACCCGGAGCTGACCCAGAGCCTGCCGGCCAACCTGACCGCATGGACCGGGTGCGATGCGATCATCCATGCCCTGGAAGCCTACTTCGTGCCCAGCTTCAACCCGCTCAGCGATGGCGCCGCGTTGCAGGCATTGACGCTGCTGTGGGGCTCGATCGACACCGCCGTCGAACGCGGTCACGACCTGGAGGCGCGGGGCAACATGCTGATCGGCTCGTGCCTGGCCGGCGTGGCGTTTCTCAAGGGCCTGGGGCTGGTGCACGCACTGAGCCATATGGTGGGCGCCACCTACAACACCCACCATGGGTTGACCAACGCGGTCATCCTGCCGGTGGTGCTGCGCTACAACCAGGCGCAGATCACCCCGCGCCTGATGCCGGTGGCGCAGGCCCTGGGCTTGCCGGACGCCGAGTTCGAGACCTTCTACAACGCCGTGTGCGCCTTGCTCGACCGCCTGGAGATTCCCAGGTCGCTGGCCGAGCTCGGGGTCCGCCAGGCCGATGTCGGCGCCGTGGCACGCAAGGCCATGGGCGACCCGGCGCGGCTGACCAACCCGCGCGACAGCACCCAGGCACAACTGGAGGCGCTGTTGACCCAGGCGATCAACCACGCCCGCGATTGATGAACCCGCTGTTTTCCGCTTAGCCGTGCAACCAGACCAATAAAAAAAGGTGCAACTGCCATGTCTGCCTCCCACTCGGCGTCCAAGGGACGCCTGAACCTTGAAACACGCTCCATCGATTACGTCCCGCTCGCAGAGCGCCACGGCAAGGCGTGGCACCTGTGGCCCATCTGGTTCTGCGGGGAAGCGCACCTGACCACCCTGGCGGTGGGCATCATCGGGGTCGGCATGGGCGCCAACCTGTTCTGGTCGGCGGTGGCGATCTTCCTGGGCTGCGCCTTCGGCACGCTGTTCATGGCCGGCCATTCCACCCAGGGCCCGCAGATGGGCCTGCCGCAACTGATCCAGTCGCGCCCGCAGTTCGGCTACCTGGGCGCGTTGCTGGTGTATGTGGTGGCCATCGCCACCTACGTGGGCTACAACGCCTTCAACCAGTTGCTGGTGGGCCAGACGCTGCACGAACTGTTCGACGTTCCCGAAAACGGCTCGGCCATCGCCTTCTCGCTGCTGGCGATCGTCATGGCGATTGCCGGCTACAACACCTTCCACAAGGTGCAGCGGCTGCTGGCGTTCGTGCTGATCGCGGTGATGCTGGTGTTCACCGTGGGGCTGTTCTTCTTCGTCAAGCTGCCAGCCGATCAGCTGAGCGTCTCGGACTTCAAGGCAACGCCGTTCCTGGCGCAGTTCTTCGTGGCCGCCGCGTATCAGCTGAGCTGGGCGATCTACGTGTCGGACTACTCGCGCTACCTGCCGGCCAATGTCAGCGTGCGCTCGTCGTTCTGGTGGACCTACATGGGCGCGATGATCGGCGGGGTGTGGATGATGCTGATCGGCGCCCTGGCCGCGGCACTGAGCCCGGGGCAGAACCTGGCCAAGGGCCTGGTGATGCTGGGCAACACACTGTTCGGCGGCTTCGGCGAATGCCTGCTGATCCTGGCGGTGCTGAGCCTGGTGACCAGCGCGGCGCAGAACTTCTACGGCGCCTCGATCACCTTGCTGAGTATCGCCGACACGGTGAAGACCCAGACCTCCACCTTGTTCAAGCGCATCGTTTCGATGTTGCTGGTGGGCGGGACCGCGATCGCCATCGCGATGACCGCATCGGACAACTTCGTGAAGGACTTCGGCGACTTCCTGGCCATCCTGCTGTACCTGTTCACCCCGTGGACGGCGATCAACCTGGTGGACTTCTACAAGGTACGCCACGGCAAGTTCTCGATTACCGAGATCTTCAAGCCCAACGGGATCTACGGGCGCTGGAACTGGCGCGGCATCGGCGCCTACGTGGCAGGCTTCGTGGCCATGCTGCCGTTCTCCAGCACCGGGCTGTATACCGGCTACGTGACCACGCTTCTCGATGGCGCCGACATCAGCATGCTGGTGGGTCTGGTGGTGTCGGCGCTGGTCTATGGGTGGCTGTGCCGCACCCAGGACATCGCGGCGGAGCTGTCGCGCATCGATGAACTGGACAAGGACCTGGAGCGCGGCCTGAGCGCCAACTGAGCCTGTCGACGATTGCCCCGGCGTGCGCAACGCACGCCGGGGCAATCGCCATTTCCTGTCACTTGCCCGGGCAAAAGTTGCTAAATTGTCGCCTCGCTTGGCGACTGAGATGTAGCCGCTGTCCGGAGACCGGGGCCATGCCCCGCAGTGCACAGGTTGTTGACGTATGAGCAGTGAGCCCGAAGTAACCCAACCCAGGAAGCGTCGAACCCGCATCGACCCCGAGACGCGCCGCAAGGCCATCATCGAGGCGACGATGCAGTGCATCACCCGCTATGGCCACAGTGGCAGTACCCTGGAGCGCATCTGCGCGCAGGCCGGGGTGTCCATCGGGCTGATCGGCCATCACTTTTCCAGCAAGGAAGAGCTGATGCTGTCGACCTACCAGGAACTCACCGACCAGCTGCGCGAAGAAACCCGCAAGTACCTGGCGGTGCAGGGCGGCACCCCCGAGGACCGTCTGCTGGCGATCATCCGCTCCTCGTTTCGCGGGCAGATCTTCAACGAGTTCATCCTCACCACCTGGCTGGGGTTCTGGGGGGCGGCGGTATCGTCGGAGCAGCTGCGCGCCTTGAACAAGAAGCTCTATGCCGACTATCGCAAGGAACTGGAGTCGGTGTTCAAGGCCATCGGCAAGGCACAGGGCACGCAGATAGACGCCAAAAGCGCGGCGTTGACCATCACCGCGCTGATCGACGGCTTCTGGCTGGAATGGGCGCTCGACCACAAGGCCTTCAGTTCGAAAAAAGCCGAGAAGTGCTGCATTGTCACGGCGCAGATGTTCGTCAAGGGCGCCGAACCGCTGCAGCCTTGAACGGCTAGGCGAGAAACTCCGGCTCGGCGGGGGGCGCCTGCGGGGTGTCCTCGCGGATGCTGATGTACAGCGCCGCGCCGCACACGCCCACCAGCCCCACGCTGGCGAGCACGATCTCGCCCAGCAGCATTCCCACGATCAGCAACAGCAGGCTAAGCCGGCAGAACAGGGTCATGGCTGTCTCCTTGGCAGTTGGATTGTTGTGCGGCCTACCTTAAACGTTCGCCGTGGCTGCATGCAGCACCGGCGCGTTGCCATGGCATTGCTTCCCTGTGCTTTGGCCGAATTACCACCTGCGCCCAGGCCGGCCGAGGGCTACTTCGGGGTTGAGGGGCAAGACGTGGCCGGAGCGCTAGCCGTGACCGGGCAGTGGCTCAGAAACGCCTGCAGACCTTGCTGATAGTCCTGCGCCGGCATCAGCTCGCTGTGCCTGGCAATCAGGCAGGCCATGCCCTTGGCGCGCATGTCTGCGCTCGCCACGTGGTAGAAATCCGGCGTTTCCAGCAGGTGTACGACTTGCTCCCAGGCCAGGACCGTCTTGCCGCCCCGGGCCTTGTCCAGCGTGAAGCCCTGATCATCGAAGCTCAGCTTGTACGTGTCCTGGGCCGATTTCAGGGGTGCCCGAAGCCTGGCCTCGATCAGGCGCTGGTTGAGCCCGCGTACCGGTGCCCGGGGCTTGGCGTGGTTGGCGGCGATCCGCGCTTGCAGGTGGCCGAGCCAGCGCCCGGAAAAGCGCCACCACAGCGGGATGAACACCAGTGCGAACAGCAGCAGAGCGATGGCTTTCTCCGGGGTGATGCGTCGCTCCGGGAGATACACCGCCAGCAAGGCGCCGATCAGGCACAGGGCGAACATCAGCGGGCCGATCAGGCGGCTCTGCCACCTGGCGAAGGTGGCCAGGACGCGGGCCTGTTGCGCGTCCTGCTTGAGCAGTTCCTGCTTCAGCGGTTCGGCGATCAAGGACTGGAGGTGGTCGGGGGTGATGCGGTAGTGCAGTTCCATGAGGGGGAATCCGAGGTCCGTCGGGGAGGGCGGCAGTCTACCGGCTTGCGCGCTGCAGGGGCACGGCTCAGGCGGGAAACTGCGCCATGTGTCGCTCCACCCACGCGTACAGCTGCTCGTCGAGCTGCGTGCGCTGCTGGTTGAAGCGGGTTTGGCAGGCGTCGAAGAGCGGGTCCTGCTGGATCCGTATGGCCAGCTCGACGTGGCGTTCATCGGCATGGGCCTGGCGCAGGTGCTGCTGGCGCTGATCGGCCTGCTCCAGTGTGTGCGCCAGGGCATCGAGCTGCAGGTGCCTGAGTTGGGCGATGGCCTGGGGCAGATGAAAGTGCAGGGCACTGTCAAAGCCTTCCCATTGCTCGAAGGCCAGCCATTCGTGGATCACCATGAAGCAGCGCAGCGCCGCGGGCAGTTGATCCAGGCGCTCGAAATCCAGCCAGTACTGGCGGGGCAGCTGTTCGGCGGTTTCGATGGCCTGGGCGATCAGGTCCAGGGCGCGTGGCTTATCCTGGTGATGGTGGCGCAGAATGCGCTGGGTCAGGGTGAAACGCGCTTCGTCCAGGGCGGTCAAGGCGCGGCTCAGGTCGTAGCCCGCACTGTGCAGGTACTGGCGGGCCTGGTGGTGTGGCAGCCCGGATTTTTCCATCAGCACCTGCAGCAGTTCGGCCTTGTACAGCTCGGCGGCCTGCTGCGGGTTGCCGGCGCAGCGTTGCAGCAGGGCCCGGGCGTGACGTAGGCCGATGGGCAGGGCGCTGCGCAGTTGCGCAAGGGCCTGGGTGAGTGTCGGGTCCATTGACGGAGGTGCCTCGGTGTCTGCTGGGGAGCGGGTGTGCAAGAATGCCGGCTCATGACTGATGGACACAACCAGAGGCGCAACAACAATGAACCGTCCGCTTTTCGTTTCGCTGGATGGCCCCAAGGGAACCGGCAAGACCACGCTGCTGGAAGCCGTGACCCAGGCACTGCGGGCGGACGGCAGAAAGGTGGTCCGGCTGTCCGAGAAAAACAGCGACCCCGGCCGGGGCGAGACGATGGCGCTCGTCAACGCACTGGTCAGAAACCCCAGCCGGTCGCTGGAGTGGGCGGTTTGCGAACGCCTTGCCGACAGCCGGGCCTGGATTTCCCGGCAGGTGCTGACCAGGCAGCCGCCCAACAGCATCATCCTGATCGACCGCTGGTATCCATCGGATGCGGCGTTTCGCCGGATAGTGCCGTTTGCCGAGATTCTGCGGTTGAACCTCGAGCGCGAGGTGAGTGTGCCGGACCTGCACGTCGGGGTGGTTACCAGCCCGCAGATTTCGTGGGCGAGGGCGGCGGCCAGAACCCGAGGGCTGGGCAGTACCGTGATGTTCAGCCTCGAGGAGCAGGTTGCTGCCACGCAGGCATTCGAGCAGGCGGTTGCGGATAACGGGTGGGTGCTGTGCCGTAATGAAGGCACGGTTGAGGAGGCGGTGAGGCAACTGGTGGCCGAGATCGACGGCGTGCTGGGCGACTCTCGGGCCGAGCACGCCGTGTCAGCTCCATGAATTGCGGGTGCCGCCAACAGTCCCCACCTTGCGATGGGAACCGTTGGCGGGTGAATCAGCTGCGCTGGGAGTCCAGCGCTTCGTTGTTCTTCGCCACCTCCTGTGCCTTTGCGTAGCTTTCGATCAACAGCTGATAGTTGGGGAAGATGCCGGTATAGGCCTGCGCCCACTCAGCCGCGTCTTGCCGGTTCCATGTCTTTTGCAGTTCGGAAGCCACCGCCGCCACGTCGATGGGCACGACACCTGCCTGGACCATTCGCGCAAGGGTGATTTCCTGCGCCATCTTCGAGTAGGTACCGGAGGCGTCGATCACGGCAAACACCTGATAGCCTGCAGCCACCGCCGCAATGGACGGAAAGGCCATGCACACGCTGGTGATGGTGCCGGCAATGATGAGCTGCTTCTTGCCGGTGGCCTTCACGGCGGCGACAAACTCCGGATTGTCCCAGGCGTTGATTTCGCCTTTGCGTGCGATGTAGCGGGCATGCGGGGCGTTCTCATGAATTTCGGGAATCAACGGGCCGTTGGGGCCTTGCGGTACCGAGGCGGTGGTGATCACGGGGATGTTGGACAAGGTCGCGATCCTGGCCAAGGTGCTGGCCAGGCGGCGCAAGGTGGTGAAGGGCATGTCGTGCACTGTCTGGAACAGCCCACTCTGATGGTCGATCAACAGCATGGCGACATCGGTCGGGTCGATGACAGGGGCCTGATTGTTGAAGTTGGCGGGTGCGCTCATTTGGACTCTCCTCTGGGGTAGTGGTGTGAGAGGGAGTCTAGATACGGAACGATAGGGCCGGTAGACGCGTAATTTGCACGTGAGCGTCCTGTTTTGTGAACGATGATTGCAGCGTTCATTGTCAAGCGCACAGGGTAGTGGGCGACGCTTCGATGCCCTGATCGTTAACCTGAGCGTAATGATTCGTCAGCCTGCTTGATTGATGCTCTGGCCGTGTAGTTCCACAGTGTGCCCACTACAGCGAAGACGCGTGGAGTGAGCATGACAACAACAATCTACCCCGACCCGCGCTGGTCGAGTCGCCGCGCTGCCAAGCAGCAGCGACTGCAAAGCGTGCAAGCGTTCGCCGATGGCGTGGTGTTGCCCACCGAACGGATCGTCGAGGCCCTTGAGGCGCTGATGTTGCCCGGCGACCGGGTGGTGCTCGAAGGCAACAACCAGAAACAGGCCGATTTTCTGTCTCGCGCGCTGGCCAGGGTCGACCCCGCCAAGCTGCATGATCTGCACATGATCATGCCCAGCGTCGGGCGCCCCGAGCACCTGGACCTGTTCGAGCGCGGCATTGCGCGCAAACTCGACTTTTCGTTCGCGGGCACCCAGAGCCTGCGCATCAGCCAGTTGCTCGAAGACGGGCTGCTGGAAATCGGCGCGATCCATACCTACATCGAGCTGTATGCCCGGCTGGTGGTCGACCTGACCCCCAACGTGGTGCTGTCGGCAGGGTTCATGGCCGATCGCCAGGGCAACATCTACACCGGCCCGAGCACCGAAGACACCCCGGCGCTGATCGAGCCGGCGGCGTTCAGCGATGGCATCGTCATCGTCCAGGTCAACCAGCTGGTAGAGGATGCGAGCGATCTGCCGCGGGTGGACATCCCGGCCTCCTGGGTCGATTTCGTGGTGGTCGCCGACCAGCCGTTCTATATCGAGCCGCTGTTTACCCGCGACCCCCGGCACATCAAGCCGGTGCATGTGTTGATGGCGATGATGGCGATCCGCGGCATCTACGAGAAGCACAACGTGCAGTCGCTGAACCACGGCATCGGCTTCAACACCGCTGCCATCGAGCTGATCCTGCCGACCTATGGCGAATCCCTGGGCCTCAAGGGCAAGATCTGCCGTAACTGGACCCTCAACCCCCACCCCACGCTGATACCGGCAATCGAGAGCGGCTGGGTCCAAAGCGTGCACTGCTTCGGTACCGAGCTGGGCATGGAACAGTACATCGCCGCGCGCCCGGACGTGTTTTTCACCGGGCGCGATGGCTCGCTGCGGTCCAACCGCATGCTCTGCCAGCTGGCCGGGCAGTACGCCGTGGACCTGTTCATCGGCGCTACCCTGCAAGTGGACGGCGACGGCCATTCCTCCACCGTCACCCGCGGCCGCCTGGCCGGCTTTGGCGGTGCGCCGAACATGGGCCACGACCCGCGCGGCCGGCGGCATGCCACCCCTGCCTGGCTGGACATGCGCCTTGAGCAGGATGGCGCCCCGCAAGCACTGCTGGAGCGCGGCAGGAAGCTGGTGGTACAGATGGTCGAAACCTACCAGGAGGGCGGCAAGCCGACCTTCGTGCCGACCCTGGACGCCATCGACGTCGCCAGAAAATGCGGCATGCCGCTGGCGCCGATCATGATCTACGGCGACGACGTCACCCACCTGCTTACCGAAGAAGGCATCGCCTACCTGTACAAGGCGCGTTCGCTGCAGGAGCGCCAGGCCATGATTGCCGCCGTGGCCGGGGTGACCGCCATTGGCCAGCGACACGACCCCAAGGACACCCAGCGCATGCGCCGCGAAGGGCTGATCGCCTGGCCCGAAGACCTGGGCATCCGGCGCACCGATGCCACCCGCGAGCTGCTGGCGGCCAAGAGCGTCGCCGACCTGGTGCAATGGTCGGGCGGCCTGTACGCCCCGCCCGCCAAATTCAGGAGCTGGTAATGCACGCACTCAATCTGAACACCCGCCCGGTGTCGCTCAGCGAACAATTGGCCGACTTTGCCGTTGATGCGCTGATCGACGAAGCGGACCTGTCACCCAAGCCGGCCCTGGTGGACCGGCGCGGCAGTGGCGCGCACAGCGACCTTGACCTGGGCCTGATGCACGCGTCGGCGCTGACGCTGTGGCCGGCCTTCAAGGCCATGGCCGATGCGGCCCAGGGCCTGGGCGAGATCGGCCTGGCGCTGCGTGAGGCCATCGGCGCCGTGGGCCGCGAAGGCGAACAGGCGATGCTGGCAACCACCGCCGGCGTCAATACCCACCGTGGCGGCATCTGGGCGCTGGGCCTGCTGGTGACTGCAGCCGCCCTGGCGCCTGGCCAACTGGGCGCCTCGGCGGTGTGCACCCGTGCCGCGCGCCTGGCCTTGCTCGATGATCGCCATGCCCCTTGCGTTGCCAGTCACGGCCGGCAGGTCAGCCAGCGGTACGGCACCGGTGGGGCCCGTGAACAGGCGCAACAGGGGTTTCCAGCGGTGCTGCTGCACGGTTTGCCGCAACTCAAGCGCAGCCGCGCTGCAGGCCATGGCGAGCAGAACGCCCGGCTCGATGCCTTGCTGGCGATCATGGCCCGACTGCAGGACACCTGCGTACTGTACCGCGCTGGCCTGCACGGCCTGGCACTGATGCAGGACGGTGCCCAGGCCGTGCTGGATGCCGGGGGCAGCGCAAGCCTGGCCGGGCGGCGGCGTCTGCTGGCGCTGGACCGGCAACTGCTGCAGTGCAATGCCTCGCCCGGTGGCGCCGCCGATCTGCTCGCGGCGTGCCTGTTGATCGATCGCCTGGAGCAGGGCGAGCTGAATGTTCAGGGAGCATGCTGATGGAAACCTTGAGTTTTGAATTCCCCGCCGGCCAGCCTGGCCGCGGGCGCACGTTGGTGGGCTGTGTCGGCTCCGGGGACCTGGAAGTGCTGATAGAGCCTGGCCCTGCCGGCACCTTGAGCATCGCCGTGCAGACATCCGTCGATGGCAGCGCGACGCGCTGGCAGCAGGTGTTTGCGCGAATTTTCGAAGGGCGTACGCCACCGGCGCTGCGCATCGATATCCATGACTTCGGCGCCACCCCCGGTGTGGTTCGCCTGCGTCTGGAGCAGGGCCTGGAGGAGATCGACCATGACTGACCCTACCCAGTTGCTGCACAAGCGCAGCTTCGTCGAGCTGAGTGCTCGCCAGCGCGCTCGAGCGCTGCTCGACAGTGGCAGCTTTCGCGAGCTGATCGACCCGTTCGAACGGCTGATGTCGCCCTGGCTGGCCAAGCAGGGGGTGGTGCCCCAGGCCGATGACGGGGTGGTGATTGCCAAGGGCCTGGTCGACGGCCTGCCGGTGGTGGTTGCGGCCATCGAAGGTGCTTTTCAGGGCGGTAGCCTGGGCGAGGTGGGGGGCGCCAAGATCGCCGGCGCGCTGGAGCTGGCTGCCGACGACAACCGCAAAGGCATTGCCACCCGCGCCCTGCTGTTGCTGGAGACCGGCGGCGTGCGCCTGCAGGAAGCCAACCTCGGCCTGGCGGCGATTGCCGAGATTCATGCCGCCATCGTCGACCTGCGCCAGTACCAGCCGGTGATCGGCGTGATTGCCGGCAGTGTCGGCTGCTTTGGCGGCATGTCGATTGCCGCCGGCCTGTGCAGTTACCTGGTGGTTACCCAGGAGGCACGCCTGGGCCTGAACGGGCCGCTGGTGATCGAGCAGGAGGCGGGTGTGGAGGAGTACGACTCGCGAGACCGGCCGTTCATCTGGAGCCTGACCGGAGGCGAACAACGTGTTGCCTGCCAGTTGGCCGACCGCTATGTGGCCGACGAGGTCAGCCAGATTCGCAGCGAGGTCAGTGCGCTGTTGCAGCAAGGCCTGCCGCCTGTGCCGCGCAGTCAGCAGTCTGGCTATTACCTGCAGCGCCTGAAAGCGCTGGACACCACGGCGCCAATCGACCCGGCGACGGTTCGCCACCTGTATCAAGGAGAACGCTGATGACTGCCTGTTCACTGCGTGGCCTGCACTGGTTCCAGGCCCTGGGCCGCGACGCCGTCGAGGCCAACGACGTACCGCCTTCGTTGAGGGTCGCCGATGGTCGGCTGGGGGAGTGGCCGGTGCGCTATCTGGCCGTGGTGGCCGATGCGCATAACCGCTTTGTTCGCGCACGCCAGGGCGAAGTCGGCCTGGTGGAAGGCTGGGGCCTGGCCCAGGCGGTGGAGCAGGCCATCGCCGCTGACCGCGACCAGTCTTGCAAGCGGGTGCTGGTCGCGATTGTCGATGTGCCGAGCCAGGCCTATGGTCGGCGCGAAGAAGCGCTAGGCATTCATCAGGCCCTGGCCGTTGCCGCCGACAGCTATGCCCGTGCTCGCCTGGCCGGGCACCCGGTGATCGCGCTGCTGGTAGGCAAGGCGATGTCCGGGGCGTTTCTGGCCCATGGCTACCAGGCCAATCGGCTGATCGCGCTGGCCGATGACGGGGTCATGGTGCATGCCATGGGCAAGGCCTCTGCGGCGCGGGTCACGCTGCGCAGTGTCGAGGAACTCGAAGCCCTGGCTGCCAGCGTGCCGCCGATGGCCTATGACATCGACAGTTACGCAAGCCTGGGGCTGTTGTGGCGAACCCTGACTGTCAGCGATGCCGAGCAGCCTTCGATGGCCGATCTCGGGCGGGTGGTGGAATGCCTGATCGAGGCGGTCAAGGACATCCAGTGCAGCGGCCCCGACCTCAGTTGCCGGCTGGGTGCCAGCAACCGCGCCGCGTCGAGCCGGGTGCGCGAATTGTTGCGCGCCCAGTGGTAACGGCCATGAACCCGTACTTGCCTCACGACCTGCTCTGGACCACCTGCCTGGACGGGTTGCCGGCCGATGCGCCGGCCTGGGCGGTGAACGTGCTGCAGCAGGGGCGACCGGTGGTGGTGCGGCGGGCCGAGGGTGCGCCGGGCCAGGTGGCCGTGGGCCTGCGTGGCAGCAACCGCGAACAGCGTTACGCGAGCTGGATACCGGCAAGCAGCGTGCAGCGTCAGGTGAGCCCTGAACAGCTCGCGGCGTACCCGACAGGCACCCGGCAATGGCCGGCGCTGCAGGCCCTGGCGCAACTGAGGCCGGTGCTCGACGCGACGGGGCTGGTGTGGGGCGTCAGCGGTAGCGCGGGTTATGAGCTCGCCTGCGGGGTGGCGGTTCTGCATCAGCACAGTGACCTCGACCTGATTCTGCGTACCCCCGCGCCGATGTCGCGGCTGGCGGCGCGGCAACTGCTTGAGCGTCTGCGGACTCCGCTGTGCCGCATCGATGTTCAACTGCAGACACCCGGCGGCGCCGTAGCCCTGGGCGAGTGGGCCGGCGATGCGCGCCAGGTACTGCTCAAGGCCAGCACCGGCGCCTGCCTGGCGGCTGACCCGTGGCAGATAACGGAGCGCCGGGCATGAGCTGCTGGCTGGTGTTCCCGGGGCAGGGCGCGCAGAAGCCGGGGATGCTGCATGGCCTGGCCGATGAACCGCTGGTGCGCGAGAGCATCGCCGAGGCCTCGGCGGTACTCGGCGAGGACGTGATGCAGCTGGATTCGGCAGCGGCGCTGGCGTCTACCCGTGCAGTGCAGCTGTGCCTGCTGGTGGCCGGGGTGGCCTGTGCCCGATTGCTGTTGCAACAGGCACCCGCACCGGCCTATGTGGCGGGGCTGTCGATCGGGGCGTATCCGGCGGCTGTGGTGGCGGGTGCGTTGAGTTTTGCCGATGCCCTGAAGCTGGTCAGCCTGCGCGCAGAGTTGATGCAGCAGGCCTGGCCCTATGGCTATGGCATGACCGCCATCATCGGCCTGGAGCCTGCGCGCGTCGAAGCGTTGCTGGCGCAGGTGCACAGCGCGGCGACACCGGTGTACCTGGCCAACATCAATGCCGATAACCAGGTGGTGATCGCCGGCAGCGATGCGGCCATGGCCGATGTTGTCGACCGCGCGCGCAGCGCCGGCGTGGTGGTCGGCAAGCGCCTGGCCGTGAGCGTGCCGTCGCATTGCCCGTTGCTGGAGTCCGCCGCCCGGTTGCTGGCTGCAGCGTTCGAACAGGTGAACGTGCGCGCGCCGCAGCTGGGTTACCTGAGCAGCAGTCGGGCCAGGCCGCTGTACAGCGGCGAAAGCATTCGCGATGAACTGGCCTTCAACATGTGTCGGATCGTCGACTGGCGCGCAACGCTGCAAGGCGCCTACGAACGCGGTGTACGCCTGCAGATCGAACTGCCGCCGGGGCAGGTCCTCACCGGTCTTGCCCGGCGCGTGTTCAGCCAGGGCACCACCCTGTGCTTTGAAGGTACCCGCCTGGATACCCTTGTTTCCCTCATGCAACGGGAGGGCCTGCGCCACCTCTGAACCTGCACTGTTTTGCCCGATACAAAAACAACAATTGAAGGCGGTACACCCTGGAGGACAACAACAATGATTATTTACGGTGTGGCTTTACTGGCGATCTGCACGCTGGTGGGCATTGTGGCAGGTGATCTGCTGGGCGCGTTGATGGGCGTGCAATCGAACGTCGGCGGGGTCGGTATCGCGATGCTGCTGCTGATCTTCGTGCGCCTGTACATGCATCGTCATGGTGGCTTGAGCAAGGAGTGCGAGCTGGGTGTGGGCTTCTGGGGCGCAATGTACATTCCGGTGGTGGTGGCCATGGCGGCGCAACAGAACGTTGTCACGGCCCTGCACGGCGGACCGATGGCGGTGCTGGCGGCCATCGGCTCGGTGCTGCTGTGCGGCGCGACCATCGCGCTGATCAGCCGCACGCACAAGGGCGAGCCGTTGCCGGCCGAACCGCTGGATGTACTGCCATCGACCAACGGGGGGCATTGATATGCTGGACGTCATCATCAAGGGCCTGGAACACAATGGCCTGATCACGGCCTTCGCGTTCGTCGGGGTCATCATGTGGGTCTCGGTGGTGCTGTCCAGGCGCCTGACCTTTGGCCGCGTTCACGGCTCGGCAATCGCCATCGTGATAGGCCTGGTGCTGGCCTGGGTGGGTGGCACCCTGACCGGTGGGCAGAAGGGTCTGGCGGACCTGGCGCTGTTTTCCGGCATCGGCCTGATGGGCGGCGCCATGCTGCGCGACTTCGCCATCGTGGCCACCGCGTTCGAGGTGCAGGCCACCGAGGCGCGCAAGGCCGGCATGGTCGGGGCGCTGGCCCTGGTGCTGGGCACCCTACTGCCCTTTATCGTCGGCGCCTGCGTTGCCTGGGCGTTCGGCTACCGTGATGCGGTGAGCATCTCGACCATCGGCGCCGGCGCGGTGACCTATATCGTGGGGCCGGTGACCGGTGCCGCGATTGGGGCCAGCTCCGAGGTGGTTGCGCTGTCGATTGCCACGGGGCTGATCAAGGCGATTCTGGTGATGGTCTGCACGCCCTTCGCGGCGCGCTGGATGGGGCTGGACAATCCACGCTCGGCCATGGTGTTCGGTGGCCTGGCGGGTACGGTCAGCGGTGTGACGGCGGGGCTGGCGGCGACGGATCGGCGGCTGGTGCCCTACGGCGCGCTGACAGCCACGTTCCATACCGGGCTGGGTTGCCTGCTGGGGCCATCGCTGCTGTATTTCGTGGTTCGCGGCCTGGTCGGGGCATGAGCCTGCGCCCCTTGCCCGACAGGGCAGGGGGCTCAACCCTGGGCGTGACGGCCAGCATACAGGCGGCATTCGGCCAACAGGGCCAGCAGGTTCGGATCACGCTCCTTGGCCTTGAGAAACACCACGCCGATTCGCTGCTGCAGGCTGTAGCGCGCCTGCAGCGGTATCAACTTCACCCGGTTCTCATACACCGCGGCAATCCGTCCTGGCAGCAGGGCATAGCCCACCCCGGAGCTGACCATGCTGAGCAAGGTGAAGATATCGTTCACCTGCATCGCCACCTTCGGCGCGAATCCCGCCTGATCGAACACCCTGACGCCATCGCGGTGCGTGGCAAAGCCCTGGGTCAGGGTAATGAAGGTCGAGTCGCGCAGCTCGGCCAGGTCGACATCGGCGTGGGAAGCGAAGGGCGAGTCGACCGGGGTGGCGAGAAAGATATCGTCGCTGAACAGCTCGATCGACTCGCAGTCCGGGTCATGGGTGGTTTCGTCCAGTGAAACCAGAATCGCATCGGCCTCCATGTTCTTGAGCTTGTACAGCAGGTCGAAGTTGGAGCCCAGGATCAGGTCGATGTTGAGCTCGCTACGGCGGATCTTCAGGCCCATGATCAGCTGCGGCACCGTCTTGACCGTCAAGGAGTACAACGAGCCCAGCTTGAATCGTTCAGCGGAAAAGCCTGCGGCCTCGCGGGTCAGGCGCACCGTATCGACCACATCCTGCACCAGCTTTTGCGTACGTTCCTCGAGCACATAGGCGCTTTCCAGCGGCGTGAGGTTGCGCCCCTCATGCTTGAACAGCGGGCAGCGCAGGGCGCTTTCCAGCGAATGGATGGCCCTGTGTACGCTCACATTGCTGGTTTGCAGCTCGGCCGCTGCCCGGGACAGGTTGCCAGTGCGCATGAATGCGAGAAACACTTCGAGCTTTTTCAGGGTGAGCTCTTCATCGATCAGCATGATCGGGCCCCTAGCGAAAGTTGAACCACAGGCTGTGAGTGGAATAGCCCGTGCATGATGGATGGGTGGGCACACAGTAATCAATGTTCGGATGGTTAATGCCAGCGTAACGAATCGTGCCTTGGGTTGAATGATGGGCGGGGTTGTCGCGTGCAGTCTTGCCCAGCTGGTGCGCCGAAATGTCGCAGGTTCGGCGGGCCTGAACGGCTTGGCATTCTGGCGTTATCTCTTAGGATGGCCGGTTGCCGAAAGAACCGTCATGGCAATCGCCATGAAGGGCTTTCATCCTTTGCATATCAAGTGTGGTGAAGATGAACAGGCCTTTCATTTCGCTGTGCCCTGAAATTACCCGGGCACATGCGCTGACGTTGATGGACTGGTTGGAAGACGAACGTGTTACCTGCTATCTGAGTGATTCGCGTGATGTTTCTCGCTCCATCGAACAAGCCATCGATCGGACTCAATTGCCGATCCTGACCCATCTATTCAATCGGGGCGGCCGATTCTTCATGGCCTATGACCGGCATGACGCCCCCGTCGGCTTTGTCCGCCTCGTCAAGACTGGCTCCAACTGCGAGATCGTCCTGGTCATCGGAGACAGCGACAAGTGGGGCCGAAACCTTGGCGCCCGTACGATTCGCGAAGGCATGAAACTGGCCTTCCTCGACATGCGGGCCAAGAAGCTCATCGCCAAGATCCACCCGGACAACACGCGCTCGCTGAAAGCCTTTGTACGCAGCGGCTTTGTGCTGGAGAGCGAAACCCCGACATTGAAGTCATTTGCCATGACGATGGGGCGCTACCTCACGTTCTTGCGCGAAGGTGCCGTGGGCGACTCCACCGGGATCTACATCACAGAAATCGACAAGGCCAGGCTCGAGGGCCTGATCGCGCTAGAGGAAGGCCCGACCGTGGTGGAACTCGAGCATGAGCTCGAGCGAGCCATCGTCGTGAAGCCGCAGCAGGTGGCGCGCAATGTCGTCACGATGAACTCCAGGGCCTTGTTGCAGCTGGACGACGAGGAGATCGAAGTGGCGTTGGTCTACCCCGAAGACGCGGACAGCAGCACCGGCAAGCATTCGGTGTGTTCCGACATCGGCGCCGCCATCCTCGGCTATCAGGAGGGGGACGCCATCGACTGGCGAATCGCTGATCGAACCCGCCGGATCGAGATCCGGAAGGTGCTCTATCAGCCCGAGGCTGCGGGGCATTTCCACCTGTAGCTGCACTTTCAGTGGATGGTGGCGATACAGTGGCTATGCTTGGCGTTTCGCAACCCGGCTCCACGAGCCACCTGATGCTCGATTCCAAGGACGGACCATGCACGCTGAAAGGGATAGCACAAACATAACCGGTGTGATTCGAGCCTACGGCGCAAGGTCTCTTGAGACCGAGCCAGCCTGGGCTGCATTGAATGACACTGGCGGTGCGAGCGCCACGATTGGCGATGACGGGAATGAGGCAGCTGAAAGTACCGACAAGGACGCTTTCGGCCGCGCCATGAAGATGAAGGCTGCCCTTGACCCGTTCAGAGGCTTTGCGTGAGTGCGCAAGTCTGGATGGCGAAATATGGTGCCCTGCGCACCACGCCAGAAGCTGCAGGCAATGGCTGCGCGCAGCAGACCGTATCGGTGCTGCTGGAGGAGGGCTGTACCCTGTGCGATCAGGGCGAGTTCGATGCCGCACAGGCATGCTTTCGTGCCGTTGTGCAGCAGTGTCCTGACTGGGCTGTTGGCCATAACAACCTGGGTTGGGCCTTGCAGCAATCGGGGCGCAATGAGGACGCAATTTCGAGCTACAAGGCTGCGATCAGCCTGCAGCCTGCCTTCGACCTGGCCAAGGCCAACCTGGCCTTTTTGCTGGCCACGCTGTATGGCCACATGGGCCAGCACGACTCGGCCCGTGGCATGTGGAAGGTCCTCGGCGAACTGTACCCGCGCGATCCAGAGATCCTGGAGCAACTCGTCAGCACTTCATTGCGTACTCACGACCTTGACGCTGCGGGCCTGTGGGCTGCGCACTATGCCTCTGTAGTTCGTGGTGACGAGCGCAGCCTGTCTCAACCCGGTGCCTGCGAAGGGCGTGGCGCTGTACCGAGGGCTTCGCGGGCGAAGCTGGCCCACGACCTGGAGCAGTTACGCTATTTGCGAGACCACCAGCTGATTGGTCCGCGTCTTGAGGCGGAGATTGCTAGCTATGAGGCAGCTCTCCAACCATTCGAACAGCCCAACAGTTTGGCAACACCCCCGGCCAACGTCGCTGCGCTGCCCCCGAGCTACGGGCGTAATGTGCACCAGTTGCAGGCTCCGCGACTGCAAGAGGGGGCCTTGAAGATGAGCCAGGCGCTGCTGCGAGCTGAACGCGATTACCTGGAGAGCCCCCTGGGCCTGGTCGTGATCGACGACTTCCTGTCTGCTGATGCACTGGCGCTTGTGCAGGCGTTCTGTTTGCAGTCCACCATCTGGCATACCGACCGATATGCTCATGGTCGGCTCGGCGCGTTCTTCAGGGAGGGTTTCAATTGCCCGCTTCTGCTGCAGGTTGCCGATGAGATTCGGCGTTGCTTCCCCCAGCTTATCGGCAAGCATCACCCATTGCTTCAGATGTGGGGGTTCAAGTACCAGCATGACCAGCCTGCGACACACCCCCATGCAGACTTTGCCGCTGTGAACGTGAACTTCTGGATCACGCCGGACGAGGCAAACCTTGACCGCGACTCGGGAGGGCTTGTGGTCTACGACGTCGAGGCACCCTCTGACTGGGATTTCGAAACCTACAATCGCCAAGGTGATCGAATTGCCGCCTTTCTGAAGGAGGCTGGAGCCCGGCGCACAGTCATCCCTTACAGGTGCAATCGCGCTGTGATTTTCAACTCAGATCTGTTCCATGCCACCGCGCCACTGGCTTTCCGGCCGGGCTACCTCAATCAACGGGTCAATGTGACGCTGCTTTTCGGGGAGCGTGGCAGCGCGCCGGGGTAATGAGACTTGCCAGCCCGGTGAGGTAGCCACCGGGCTGGCAGCATCGGCTATTCGCCTTGCGTGCGGATGTCTACCTGCATGCTACCGACGTTGTCCGTCAGGCCCGCACCATAAATCCCTTTGAGGTCATCGTTGATGCACAGTTGCAAGGCCCCCGACTGTCCTGCCGGCACCTTGACCTGAGGCCCAACCAGAAACGGTGCGTTGTCGCCAATGCGGCCGATCAGGGCCCCCTCGAACTGGCCTGGCAGGGTATAGCCTTGCTTGGCGCGATAGTTCGTGTTGCCGGCCGGGCCTGTTTTCCCTGTTGCCGGGTTGGAAGTCCAGGAGCCTTGCGCTGCAATCAGGGTGACCTGGCGGCCAGTCACTGTCAGGCCGCTTTGCTGCCAGGCTTGATTGGCCTGAATGGTCACGGTAACCGGATACAGGATGTTCACTGCATCACTGACGCTGGAGGCGTCGAAACCCGCTTTGCCAAGGGCTTCATTCATCTCGGTGGCCGGTGTGGCTGGCAGCACTTTCGGGTTGAGAATGGTTTTCCCGACGTCAAGCGCAGTCAGGTCCGGATAGGTGGTGTGCAGGATGATTGCGAGTTGGGTCGCGGTCAGGGGCGAGAAAACCTCGATCACGGCTTCGGCCACTGCGGTGTTGTCGGTGGTAGCCCCTCGGGCATGTGACTGGAGCTGGGCCAGTGCCTCTTTGACCGCCTCAAGGGGGCTCAGCCCTTGTTGCTTAAGAGACTGCAGGATGCTGATCAGGGTTTCGGTGCTCATGCTGTTTACCTCTCGTAGTCGCTGTTTGTAATGGGGTGAATGACGCAGTTGAACGGTGGATCTTCTTGCTCGGCATGGCGGCGTCACTGATAAGCGAGCACCAGCGCAGTTGATAGCTCCACAGGCGAGATGGCGGGGTACGCCAACTTGAGGCCTGTCGCTGTGTCCGTTGCGGGGTAACCTGCCTTTGCCATGGCGCGCGCCATCTCTGATACGCCAAGCTGTGGGAATGCCTTCAACAGATTGACTGCGCACAGCTCACCAGGCACGCCCTGGCCACGCTGGGAGGCGGCAAACTGCAACGGATCGGGATACGCCAGGGCAAGTACGGTCGCCAGCTCAAGAGGTGGGGTATCAGGCCACACAGCAAGCAGGCCATTGCTGGTCTCAATGGCCGGGTAGCCGCCTTGCGCCATGGCGATGGCCAAAGTCTGCGGTGTCAGGTTCGGGAATGCCGCTATCAACTGTGTACCGCACGCGCTCCCCTCGATAGTGAGGGCATGCAGCGCGGTGGCCATTTCTGATGCGGTTGCATAGGGCGTAATCGTCACCTCGACGACGGCCGACGGCACGCCCGCTACGTAGTTCACCTGGTCGGCGCCAGGCAGCGCCCAGACCTGCACCTGGTAAACGGAAGGCGAATGCGAAGGGCAGGGTAGAGCGAAGTCTGCATGCTCGACGCCGCTTTCCTCCCGGGCGTGCAGCTCAATAACCAGAGGGGCAGCCCCTTTCTTCTGCGCCAATGCCTGGTAGCGCAATGCACCAGCAACCGAACGCCAGCGCAACACAACATTGCTGCCGATACTGCTGGCCTGGAAGTCCTGGGGCTGGCCTGGACGTACAAGCGTCAGCGGCTCGCTGTCTGGACTCGCTACGGATGCATGCCCACCCTTGGCCGTTACGCTGAAGCGATAATCCCCCGCTGGGGAAGCCTCTTCGAAAATGAATGCGTATGTCGCAGGTGGGAGCGACTGATCTGCGCCGGGCTCGATCTGGACCCTATCGGTCGCACTCCCCGGCAGGCGGGTAGAGAGCTCGTACGAGGAGGCCCCGGCAATCGGTGCCCAACTCAGCTGCACTCCATATGCTGGCGCCGGGACCGTGGTGTCTGCTTGAGCGCTGGGTTGGGCCGGCGCTGTCAGCCGGTTGAAGGGAGCCGCCGCCCAGCGGGTGGCCGATTGTTCATGAACACCCTGGACCTGGGCCGTGTAAGGGCCTGAAGGCCACTCTGGGCCAAACTCGAACTGGGTCTGCCGGGCCGCACCCGCCAGGTCCGGGTTGTTCAGCAGGATGGTCGCGGCACTGTCGAGCAATTGCGCGTGATAGCGCGCATTGCCCTGGCCACCCCCCCAGGTCAGAGTGACCACACGGTTGGTGATGGTGACTCGCGGATCAACAGGCGGGCTCTGTGTCGCGGTTCCTGTTCCTGTTCCTGTGCCGCCAGTGCCAGTGCCAGTCCCTGTGCCTGTGCCAGCAAAGAAATCTGCAACCGCGACTACGGCCCCGGCGACCAGGGCCCCAGCAGCGCCGGCCCCCGCCTCTGCGGCTGTGGCTGCGGCAAGGGTCTCTGCAGCTGTCGCAACAACAGCATCTGCTGCTACACCGTCGATCAAGGCCTGGCAGGCAAGAGTAGCGGCATAGGAGGCCGCGGCTTTTCCCGCGGTGAGGCCAATGACGGCAGCAATGGCCTCTCGGTTTTTCACCAGGGCTTTGACAAATGATTCAGCTGCTGCAGCCAGAGCACGTTCGATGTAGTTGCCCAACTCGGAAAAGCTGATCGAGTTGGGTAGGGGGATCGACACCAACCCTGGAAATGGAATCGCTACCGCGGTGAGGGAGGTCTGCGCGACGCAGAGCGTATAGGACCCATCGAGGACCAGCGTTACCCCCTCATCATTTTCCTGGGTACCAAACGAGACACTCACGCGGAATTTCGACTGTAGAAGCTTCTCGAAGGCGAACCCGACGAGTTTGCCGCACCCGGCGCTGCCCTGGTCGGAGAGTTTCTGCAGTGTCTTGATGAAATCGATGGCGTTGGTCAGATACTCGAAACTTGGCCAGTTCGTCACCTGGAAGCCACCGTCCTTGCTGTACCGAAGCCCCAGGGATGTGCCAGCGGGCAGGAACGGTGGGTAGTTCGATAGCGCCGTGAGCGTACCGTCGACCTGGGTGTTTCCCTTCGCGTTTCTGGTGGCTTTCACGCGGACGTCGACGCCAAATTGTTCCTGCATGAACCATAGGCTGCCAACGAAACCCATAGAGGATTTCTTCTCGACGGTAGACAGCTCGAACGCAGGCCCGCCGATGGGCTGTGAGGCGCGTGATGCCGCGATGGTCACGATGAAGAGGTCGATGGGCTTGCCCAGGCTGATATCGGCAGTGACGCCATCCTCGGCAATCTGGATCGTGCCGACCACTTCCAGGGTCTTGACGAGTGTCAGGTCGAACAGCGCCCTTATGTTGAACCCATTCTGGTAGTCGATGCTGGCGCTAAGTTGACGATCGGGCAGGTCCCCCTCGGCAGGGCATGAGAATGTCTCCAGTCTTGCGAGTTGGCTTCCAGCGGCCGAGCGGTAATACAGCTCGCTGCCTGCCTTGAAGGTGATGTCGATGAGCGAGGTCGGCCACGGGGCCCCCGGGATGCATTGGTTGAACACATCACCGATCGACAGTGCCTTGTCGACTTTTATGCTGGCCACCTGGGGTTTGCCGTTGTGCAGGTAGATGTACCCGGTCAGCTGGGCTGAGCCGACTCTGACCGTACCCTGGACCTGGAATGTTCGTTGATCTTCGTTGTCGCCATAGCGAGCGAATATCCCGAACACCAGGCGCTGGAAGGTAATGCCACGCATCTGGTCGCCGAAGAGCCTGGTAACGCTTTGATCGGGTTCGGCACTTTTCAAGCAGGCTGAGAAGGTTCTGTTGACCTCGTCCGAGTTCAGTACCCCTTCGAACAGATACTGCTTCTCATCAAAAAGGGACACACGCAGCTTGCCTTTGACATTGAGCTGTCTGGCTTCCTTGAAGCGATATCGAACCTCGACCTCTTCAAAGCCGAACAGCTTGAACAAGCGGATGTTCGGCAAGCTGGCCAAGTAGATCGCGTCACTCACCGCCTTGCCGGCGACAGTCCCTCTAGCCAGCACCGCGGAGAGTGAAAGTTTGTCACCGTCGCCAGAGGGCGAGGCGTACCCTATTTCGATCAGGCTGCCGAACAGCTTGATATCGTCGAGGCTTACCGTCAGCCAAAACCCCGCTGTATTGGTCATCGGCTCGGTGGCCCTGGAGACACTGAGTGGAACCGGCGATTGCGGGAAAATCTTGTGCAAAGAGGTGTTCGGGGGGACCGCCCCGTTGCCGAAATGACTGAATGTGAAGAACCCGGCATCCATCACCCTCAGATATTCGGCCGGAAGCTCGATATCGAAGGCTTTGTTGAGTTCAGCGAGAACATTCCACCCCTGTGCATCCTCTGTTCCCAGGTCTGCATAGATCAGGCTGTACTGGCGTGACAGGTCCAGCTGGCACTTGCTTCGGGCGGCGATCTTGCGACCAAAAATCTCCGACCAGGCAAAGTGCGCCGTAACGCGGATATCCATGGGCGAGGGGCCCTCCCGCAGGCAGGTACATCAATGCGGTGGGGCATAGTGACATGCCCCACCGTGGAGGAGTCAGGCCTAGGCTTCGAATTTCCCGTCTTTGTATTTGCCTTCGGAGACTTCAACGTTGAGCGCCTGGACGACCTTGGCGTCACCACCAATGGCGTCGGAGATCAGGTCCATGGGGGGTGCAACTGCAACGTATACCTGGTCGGTGGCGCCGACAGCGACTTCGAGAAGTGTCTGCAGTACCGCGTCTGCGGCTTCGCCTTTGGAGGTGACAGTGAAGATGAACGGCTTATCGGCAGTCGGTGCGGAGTTGGGGATGTTGAGCGAAGCTTTGTAGGTCTTGTTGTCGATCAAAAACTCAGCATTTACTTTGGCACTGATACCCATTCTGAGAGCTCCTTGCTGCATGGACTGGGGGGGAGGTGGCCACCTTCCTGGTGACGCGACGGTGGCGCTTGGAAAAGTAGTAGGCACTCGGCGATATAGCAAATGGCCACGATCTTTTTTTGCCTCGCTGCAGGGGCGTTGCGGGCGCGACATTCCTTCGCTCGTGGACTACCGGGGGCGGCCACGCAGGTAAAGAAGGTGTCTGCAGCATCCGTGGCGATTCAATCCTTCTGGAAAAATCTGGGAGCACAACGCTGTGCGTCGATCTGCGTCGCGATTTGATGGGCTGCGAAGTTTCGGCCAACTGCCGCAATTGCCCATATTGCCTGCTTGATCAGGTTGCTCACTGCCATGTTCTTGAGTTCAGGTGCTCTGCATGAAAAACAAGAAAACTCAATTGATCGCTTCGTACTGGACACTGGCTGGGAACACGTTTCCTGGCGCGCCCAGTGAGGTCGCCACTTTTAGCCTTCAGGATCGTGTATCTGCAGCAAGTAAGGCCGGTTGGAGTGGGCTGGGGTTCACCTATGCTGATTTGCTTCACTTGGAGCAGACCATTGGTATTCGAGAAGTCGCCAATCTGCTCAAAGAGCATGGCCTGGAGTACGCTGAAGTCGAATTCCTGACCGATTGGCACTTGCAAGGAAGCAAAAAGCAAGCTTCCGACTACAAGCGAAAGCAGCTTCTGGAGTTCGCGGCGGCTATCGGGGCCCAGCGACTCAAATGTGGGGCTGGTGTGTTGGAGCAGGGCGACCTTGATGTAGCGGGCATGCGGGCCTCTTTGCTGGCCTTGTGCGAAGTCGCAGCTGAATTCTCCATCGACGTAGCTATCGAGTTCATGCCTTTCTCCAAAGTATCGACTATCGACAAGGTCATGGCAGTCACCCAAGGCTTGCACGATAACGCAGGCATGGTCATCGACAGTTGGCACGTAGCTTATGGTGGCATGGAGATGTCCGAGATTGCCAAGATCCCAGCACCTTTGATCAAGGGCGTGGAGCTGAGTGACGCCATGTTCGTGATGTCGGACAACCTGATAGAGCAGTCCAACCACCAGAGGTTGCTCATCGGCGACGGAGAGATCGATATCTGCGGGTTCATTCACAATGTGAGGCAGACGGGCTTTGACGGGCCCTGGGGCGTCGAGATCATATCGGGCATTCATCGTGGGCTTGCGGTGGATCAGATGGCTGAACTCGCTTACCAATCTGCGATGCAGTTCTTCGAACCCCCTTACGCCTGACAGACTGAGTTCCGATGTTTTTCATCGGGCTTCATCTTGTGGAGCTTGGGCTCAAGCGTGGGTGAGCCCGAACGTGTGCGTCTCATTGCGTCGATTTTTCAAGGGGTGCGAAATGGAGATCTCGCCTGATGGGAAAAATAATCTTCGGTCCTGGAAGTGTTCCTTGCAGCAGGCTCGCACCTCGTCATCGGCGTTCAACAAGAAGGTATTCCAATGAAGCTCACTGGGGGCCAGATTCTGGCAAAAGCGCTAAAAGCCCACGGGGTACAGTACGTTGCTGGCATTCCCGGCTACGGTTCTTGGGCCATGGTGGATGCCTTCCTTGAGCCTGGATCCGAGATTCCCTTCATCCAGGTCATGCAGGAACAGAGCGCCGTTCATCTGGCCGATGGTTTCTTTCGAGCCTGCGGACGGCCGATGGCAGCGTTACTGCCAGCCGGTTTGGAAACGTCTAAAGCTGTCTGTGCGTTGGCTACGGCGTCAGCGAATTCTTCTGCCGTACTGGTTCTGAGCGGGGATAAGGAAAGGTCGTTGGTTGACGCTGCGAAAACCGCGTCTCGAGGCGATAGAGCAACACTTTGCAAGGTCGATTGCTACGTGAACGAGGTCGACGCAATTCCGGAGGTTCTGAGGCAGGCATTCGTTAGCATGCTATCGGGTCGGCCTGGGCCTGCCAGCCTTGCATTATCGGTCAGTGCGCAGATCGGCACGTCAGAAGCCAAACTCGATTTCTCGGTTCAGCGGCAGGCCAATCTCAAGTCATGTCCGGATGCGCAGGTGGTGTCGAATGCTGCTGCGCTGCTTTGTGATGCCCAGCGCCCGGTGATTCTGGTGGGGGGTGGCGTCATCAATGCTGACGTCACTGATGAATTGGTGAAACTGGCCGAGTACCTGCACGCTCCGGTCGTCAGTACATCCGGTGGCAAGGGCGCATTCCCTGATGATCATGCCCTCAATGGCGGCGCTATCGGCCGTCTAGGCAGTACTTGTGGCAACTGTCTTTTGAGTAGTGCAGACCTGATCCTGGCTGTTGGCAGCCGGCTGGAGAATGTGTTGGACCTGGGGTGGGGCGGGGGACGAGATTCTGCCCTTGCTCATGCGTGTCTGGTGCACATCGATATCGATGCAAAGCAGATTGGCAAGCGCCATGACGTCGACCTGGCAATCGTTGCAGATGCGAAGCTGGCCCTGGATGCAATTGGATCGGCAATCACCGCGGCTCAACGCACGCAGTTGGCCACCAGGCGGGCGCCCTATCTGAAGGAAATTATTGCCCTGAGACAGCAGTGGGATGAGCAGGTCGAGTTGCTGAGTAACAGTGACTGTGCTCCTTTCAACCTGCAGCGACCGCTGCTGGAGCTTCGCAACTGGATCGAAAGCGACGCAATCATCGTTGTAGGCTCAGGCGGCGTCAAAGGGGCGGTGCACCAGATGTTTCCCATCTACCACCCGCGCACTCACCTCACGTGTGGTGACTCGTCATCGCTCGGTTGGGCAGTTCCTGCTGCAATCGGCGCCAGGCTCGCCATGCCCGCTCGCCAAGTCATCTGCCTGGTCGGTGATGGCGATTTCCTCCACTCGCTCCAGGAACTGGCGGTCTGCGTGATGCATACCATTCCTGTCCTGTTCGTCGTGTTCAACAACAGCGGATACATGTCGCTGCGCGACGGGCAGAACGGGGTGTTCGGGCGCCATTATGGTTGCGAATTCAACTTTCCAGATGGCAAACCATATTCTCCACACTACGCAGAGGTTGCGAGGAATTTCGGGCTCGATGCCTGGCGTGTGGAGCACGCTTCGCAATTGAAGTCGGTGTATCAGAAGGCGCTGAAAAGCAATGGGCCGTCACTTGTTGAGGTGATCGTTGCGCGTGAGGGGGCAGGGCCGGTGCTACAGAATGACCTTTCTTTCCCGGCCCCGCAGTACGCACGCTGAAGCGCTCTTACCTGCGTCGCACGTCACACCTGACGCACGATGCAAGGTCTATGCGGCCTATCTCGATTTTCTGCCGTTGGTCTTGCCTGATCTCTGTGGCTGCTACGCCGGGACTTGAGCCTGCCGTACGGGAACTGCTGGGTTTTTTCTCAAACTACGCCTGCAAATGCGTCACTGTGCGTCAATCAGGTTGGAGCTGCGAAATTGAGCGCGCTATGGACTCTTGGGAATACTTCGCTCATCGGATGGGAGAACCAAGCTCATTTTGAGCGCATCCGTCCTAGGCGAAGCAAATCAACAAAAGGGAACAACCCATGGCGTACTATCTGAAATCTTCAACCACTCAGCCAGCTGGAGAGGCGGACAGCGTACAAGTACGCCGAATCGTCGAGGAGATGATTTCCGACATCAGCAACCGCGGCGAAGTGGCAGTTCACCAATACTCGGCAACGTTTGATAAATGGGACCCCGCCAGCTTCCGCCTGACTCAAGCGCAAATCGACGAATGCCTGGCCGAGCTGACCCCGCAGCAGATTGATGACATCAAGTTTGCTCAGGCACAGGTTCGTAACTTCGCTCAGCATCAGCGCAACTCGATGAAAGACATCGAGGTCGAGACGCTGCCTGGCGTGATCCTGGGTCACAAGAACATCCCGGTTGAGACGGTTGGCTGTTACATCCCGAGTGGCAAGTACCCGCTGTTGGCCTCGGCTCACATGGGCATCATTACTGCCAAGGTCGCCGGTGCGAAGAAGGTTATCGCGACTTCCCCGCCCTTCGAAGGTCGTCCAAGCGCTCCGGTGATCGCTGCAATTCACTTGGCCGGCGCCGATGAGATCTACTGTATCGGTGGTGTGCAAGCCGTTGCTTCGATGGCCTTGGGTATCGGTGAATTCCCTGAGGTCGACATGATCGTTGGCCCAGGTAACGCCTACGTTGCAGAAGCCAAGCGTCAGCTGTTCGGCAAGATCGGTATCGACCTGATCGCTGGCCCTACCGAGACCCTGGTTGTTGCGGATGACTCGGTTGACGGCGAGCTGGTGGCAACCGACCTGCTAGGTCAGGCTGAGCATGGCCCGACCTCGCCGGCAGTGCTGATTACGACCTCGCGCAAGCTGGGTGAAGACACCCTGGCTGAGATCGAGCGTCTGCTGGGGCTGTTGGACACTGCTGAGATCGCGCGCAAGGCTTGGGACAACTACGGTGAGGTTATCATCTGCCAAAGCCAGGAAGAGATGATCGTGGAAGCGAACCGTCTGGCTTCCGAGCACGTCCAGGTGATGACTCGTGATCCGGACTACTTCCTGAACAACCTGCAGAATTACGGCGCGCTGTTCCTGGGCGCCCGCACCAACGTTGCGTATGGCGACAAGGTGATCGGTACCAACCACACGCTGCCTACTTCGCGTGCTGCTCGTTACACCGGCGGTCTGTGGGTTGGCAAGTTCCTGAAGACCTGTACGTATCAGCGCATCCTCACAGACGAGGCCTCGGCCATGATCGGTGAATACTGCTCCCGTCTGTGTATCCTGGAGAAATTCACTGGCCACGCCGAGCAGGCCAACATTCGTGTTCGCCGCTACGGCGGTAAGGATGTTCCGTTCGGTGCGGCTGCTGAGTAGCACCGTGCGCTCATGAAAAAGGCTGGTCAGTGATGACCAGCCTTTTTTCGTTTGCCCGGTTTGCGAGTGGCGCGCGTGCTGACTCAGCCCTCACCACCCCACAGGATGGTCGAGCTATCCCCTGTCATGTACTCGCGCACTTCCAGCGGCACGGACAGGTCGCTGGGCAGTATCACAGTCGCGTTCCTGAGGTGCTCGCGGCGGATCAGCCCTTTGTCCACGTATCCAAGCGCCATGCGCGTAGAGAACGGCTGCCGGTAGGACGTGGACGCTACACCGGTTATCAGGCCGTAGAGGAAGCGAATGGGGCGTCGGTGCTGTGGCGTAAGGATCGAGCAGGTAATCTCGTTGCGCTGCTTGCTCTCAAAGTCGATCATGAAGATTCGGTCGCCCAGCAACAAGCAGAACCCGTGATAGGTGAACGAGCAGCCGATTTTTCCACTGCCATCCAGCAGCGGGAAGCGTTCCACGGTGACGTACTGCACCATCGACTCAGCGCGGTACAGGCAGGTGACCGAGCGAAGAATGCGACCCTTGTAAATTGACGAGTTGTGATAGCGGTAATAAACACCCAGATAATCGTTCAATTGCTCAGGCGAGTTTTTGGCCAGTGGCAAGAAGTGCGTGAACTCTTTTGATGAGCGGAGCCCCATCGGCAGTTCGTTTTCAAATCCTTCGTAGAAGCTTTTAAACTCAAGGGGCGATCGGAATAAGTCGTCAACCTCCATCATGAAATACCTGGAGATTTTCTGCAGGATTTTCTGAGAAGGCAGGTGCTGTCCCGCGAGATACTTGTTGAACTGTTGCCGATTGACATCAACTTTTCGACACAGGTCTGCAACAGAACGGCAGGACTCTACAAGCGTCATTAAGTTTTTCTGAAGATTGAGCTGCAAGTCGTACCGGTTTTGACTGCGTTCAACTAGATTGGGCGTAATCGTTACAGGCATTTCTTATAATCCTCCACTACGAATAGCGGCCCGCCCAAGCTGTAAGCTTCGGCAGTATCACTCCCAATACTGGAGGAAACTGGGGGCACACACTTCATCGAGCTACACGGTGATTGAAAACTCGAGCATGCTTTGTGCCATCTGAAGCAAGGCAGGGTTTTCAATGGCATTCTCCGATTTTTGAGTTTTGCTGTCTCAATCCTGTACATTCTGCGTCAGAATCGACGTTCGGTCTACTGTGTCGAGCAATGTATCCGCTCTGTTTCAGGTCTTTGAGGGTGGGCACGCCGCTGCATGTTCCGTAACTGACTTATGACAAAATGGTGTTTTGAATGAGTGAAAGTAACACTGGCAGGATTAAGGGATCCTCCATCTCGCGCGTCATGGAGATTATCGAGGCTGTCGCGCTGGCCAAGGCGGCCCTGTCCCCGGCAGACCTGGCATTTATGTTGGATATTCCGAAGCCAAGTATTCATCGCTTGCTTCAACAGATTCAGGCTGATGGTTACCTCCAAACCAATATGCGTGGGCTGGTTGTGCCAACAGCGCGGCTTCATAAAATAGCCATGGGCGTCATTTACGCCAGTCGCTACAAGGCACTCCGGCAATCAATTTTGCGTCGACTGTCAAGTGAGTTGGATGAGACTTGTGGCATCGCGATGCCCGACGGTATTGATATGGTGTATTACGACCGTGTTCAAAGTGACTGGCCGTTGCAGTTGCACCTTCCTGAGGGGGCGCATGTTCCCATGTGGTGCACGGCCAGTGGGAAGTTGTACTTGAGCACGTTCTCTAAGTCTCGCCGTCAGCAAATACTTCAAAATCTCGCCCTCAAGCGGCTCTCGAAAAATACTATTACCAGTGCTGAGCAACTGGAGCTTGAGCTGTTGAAGATCAGTGAATCGCCCCTAGTTTCGTAGACACCTCCAAGCCTCATAATGAGGCCCAAATAGGAGGAGCCATGAGTCGTCAGCGTTACCCCGAAGAATTCAAGATCGAAGCGGTCAAGCAAGTGACCGAGAAAGGCAAACCTGTCGCCGATGTCGCCCAGCGCCTGGGTATGTCCGTGCACAGCCTTTACGCCTGGATCAAGGTCTACAGCAAGCCCCAAGAGCAGCGTCAGCAAGACGACGATCAGCAGGCCGAACTGCGCAAGCTACGCGCTGAACTCAAGCGCGTGACGGAAGAGCGAGACATCTTAAAAAAGGCCGCCGCGTACTTTGCCAAGGAGTGCGGCTGAAGTACGCCTTCATCAAGAAGCACTCGACTGATTACCCGGTGCGGCGCCTTTGCCATACCCTCAAGGTGCACCCCAGCGGTTATTACGCCTGGCTGGCCGAGCCTCAATCTTCCCGAGCAAAAGAAGATCAACGTCTGCTTGGCTTGATCAAACACGCTTGGCTGGAAAGCGGAGGTGTATACGGCTACCGCAAAATTCACGATGACCTGCGTGAGCTGGGAGAGGAATGCGGTCGAAATCGAGTCGGGCGCTTGATGCAGGCGGAGGGGCTGCGTTCTCAAACGGGCTATCGGCGGCGTCCAGGGTTCTATGGTGGAAAACCAACAGTGGCCTCGCCCAACCACCTCGCGCGGCAGTTCAAGGTCAGTGAGCCGAACAAGGTCTGGGTGACAGATATCACTTACATCCGCACCTATGAAGGGTGGCTCTACCTCGCGGTAGTGCTGGATCTGTTCTCACGCCAAGTAATTGGTTGGTCAATGAAGCCAAGGATGAGCAGCGACCTAGCTATCGACGCGATGTTGATGGCTGTTTGGCGACGCAAGCCTCAGCAGCAAGTGATGATTCACTCAGATCAAGGCAGTCAGTTCAGTAGCTCGGATTGGCAAAGTTTCTTGAAGGCCAACAATGTAATCAGCAGCATGAGCCGGCGGGGAAACTGCCACGACAATGCCGTAGCCGAGAGCTTTTTCCAGCTTTTGAAGCGGGAGCGAGTCCGACGAAAGATCTACACAACCCGTGAAGAAGCCCGAAGTGATATTTTCGATTACATCGAGATGTTCTATAACCCTAAACGCCGACACAGCAGTGCTATGCAGCTGTCTCCAGTAGAGTATGAGAAACGCTATTTCCTGAGCTTGGAGAGTGTCTAGGAAACCAGGGGCGATTCACAGGTCGACAGAGATCGGCATCGATAACGAGGAGTTTGTAGAGGGCATGGTGGCTTGCGCGGTGCCTATCAAGGATGCAAGTGGGCGCCTCATGGCGTGCCTTTACGCGCATGCACCGACGGTGAGGAAGAGCCTGGCGGATCTGCTCCGATTCCAGCCAAACCTTCAGCAGGCGGCGGCGGAACTGTCGAGCCTGGTGGAGGAACCCTTGGGGGAGGAGTAGGGCGTCCTGATAACGCATAAACCAGGGAGCCCCTGGTTTATGCGGGTGGTGCTGAGACCTGGCGAGCCGGCGCTTAACGCACGGCGAGATTTCCGGGGGTGGTGCACGCCTGGTTAGCTGCCTTGGCGCGTACGCTCAGCGGGGCGATGACGGTGACGATCGCCATGAGTACCAGCGGCAGGTAGAAGAGTGCTTCGATTCCGTAGGTGGTAATGATCAGCGAGTAGATAGCTGGGCCGCCGAGCATGCCGAAGAAACCGATGCCGTTGACGATGCCCACGTTTCGGCCTGCGTTCGCAGGATCCTTCTGGCCGGCCGCACCCAACATCAGAGGAGCGATGCAAGCCAGACCTGCACCCAGTAGCGCACAGCCGACGACGCTCATGAGCGGCTCTTTGCTAAGGGTGGCACAGAGCATGCCGACGATCGATACGACGCAGCTCAGGAACAGCATGCTTGCGCGGCCAATTCGCGCCGCCAGCCAGTCACCGGTCAAGCGAGCAATGAAGCCGGCACCAGTGTAAAGGCTGATGGCCATGCCTGCGGTGGTGATGCTCATGCCGCGCTCGCGGTGCATGAATTCCTGTCCCCAGTCGCTGACAGAGCTCTCACCAATCATGCCGGCGATCAGGATGAGGCCGAATACGACCATCAGAGACAGTACGCGCCAATCCATCTGGCTGGTCGAGGCAGCAGCACCGGTTGGTGTTGGTACAGGCAGAAGGTCATCTTTGCCGAGCATGAATTTGCTGGTAATCAGACCCAGGATTGCAAGTGACACGCCTGCGGTTGTGAAAGGAATAATGGCACTGTCGGTGGAGAAGCCGGCCAGGTAGCTGGCGATGAAGCCGAACAGGAAGCCACCCAGTGAGAAGAAGGCGTGGAAAGAGGACATGATGGGGCGTTGATAGTACCTCTCGACCTCCACACCATGCGCGTTCAGGGCTGTGTCTGTGGCGCCGCGCAAGAAACCGAGCATGCAGGCGAACACCATGGCGAACCAGTATTCAGGGGCCACCGCCAAGCAAATGAACGAGACCGGATAGGCGCAGAGGAGTACTCGCAATACAGCTCGCGGACTGAAGTAGTCGACCGCGTAGCCGACCAGGAAAGCGCCGAACGCAGCACCCACGGCGATACCCAGTGCCAGCATGCCGAAGTCCATGTCGCCCAGGCTCCCGGAGAGGCCAAGGTGATTGCGAAATGCAGTGACGCCGACAGACCATGTGTAGAAGAGGGCGCCCAGAAGCATGAAGCCAGAGAAGGTTGCCATGCGCGCATTGCGGATTTTGGGTGTCACGAGAGAACTGTTTTGATTGTTGGATTGCATTTTATCACCTGCCCGGAAGTAGCTTGGGATTGCTCTTCCTTGATTGGATTGTTATTGCCTAAGGCTTTTAGACAGTGATGAATCTTGACGTCTACTGCTTGTTGTTTTGGCTGTTATCGCCACTGTTAGCTTGCGCGCTTGATTCGCAACGGTGCTGCTCGCTCTATCTTGCACCTGGTTGATTCCTCAGGCTCGATCTGCTGGTCGAGTGACCAGGCAGCTCCAGCTTCCCGGGTTCTCCGTGCGCTCTACGCATCCCTGCAAAGAACCGGTGACTCGATTTTTAACTGACGGAGTCACTGCCTCACAATTTCGCATCGCGATCCTGATAGACGCACTCTGAAGCAACCTCGACGCACTCCGCGAACAATCCCGCAGCACAGTCGCAGCGCATGGTTCGGTGTGAATCGCCGCATCGCCGAACATCTGAGCCGTGCATCAAATCCCGAGAGCCCTGTAGCAGATGGGTTTGAAGCTTTTTTGCCCTTCGCAATCGAGAGTGCCGGCCTTGCAGGCACGAAAAAAATCACCAAGACACCCTCGACATAAAAAGCCAATAGCGATACGTTTTGTCTCGTTATATAAAAATATTGGCTTCTGAAAAGCCTGGAGGTGTGATCCATGTCGGTACAAGCCATCCTGCCGCGAATCATGGAAATCGGAGGCGATGCCAGCCTCAAATTGCCAGATGTGCTCAACTCGCTGGGCTGCCGGCGACCTTTGATCATCACGGACAAGGTGATGGTCAAGCTGGGCTATGCCGAGCGCCTGACCTCGTTGCTGTCGGAGCGGGATATCCCTTCCGAGGTGTTCGACGACACCGTGCCCGAGCCCACTGCTGCTTCCATCGCTGCCGGCGTTGCCCGGGTGCGAGAGGGGAGCTTCGACTCGATTGTCGCGCTTGGAGGCGGTAGCCCAATCGATAGCGCCAAGGCGATTGCCATCCTGGGCAAGTTCGGCGGCGAGATTCAGGACTATCGTTTCCCCCGCCAGGTCAACGAGGCAGGCCTGCCGATCGTCGCTGTTCCTACAACGGCAGGCACCGGGTCGGAAGTGACGCGCTTTACGATCATCACCAATGAAAAGACTGACGAGAAGTTGCTCTGCGCAGGTGTCGGCTTCATGCCTGTCGCCGCGTTGATCGACTACAAGCTCACGCTGACTCTGCCTGTTCGAACAACGGCCGATACCGGCATCGATGCGCTGACTCATGCCATCGAGGCATACGTCAGTCGTAAGGCCAACCCTTACAGCGATACGCAAGCACTGGCAGCAATGCGCTTGATCGGGCCGAACCTTCGCCGGGTTTACGAAAACGGATCTGATGAGGAGGCGCGCGAAGCCATGATGATCGGCTCAACGCTGGCCGGTATCGCGTTCTCCAACGCTTCCGTTGCCCTGGTGCATGGCATGAGTCGTCCCATCGGCGCTTTCTTCCATGTGCCTCACGGTCTGTCGAACGCCATGCTCCTGCCGTCCGTGACGGCGTACTCAATCTCGTCTGCGCCGGAGCGCTATGCCCAATGCTCGCGTTCCATTGGGGCGGCAAGCCCAAGCGATCCGGATGCGGTTGCCAATGCACGGCTTGTCAGCTTCCTGGAAGCGATCAATCGCGACCTGTCGGTGCCAACTCTCCAAGAGTTTGGTGTGACCCGCGAGCGCTTTGATGAAGTGGTGACGACCATGGCTGAACAGGCACTGGCTTCGGGCTCTCCAGGCAACAATCCGCGAGTACCGACCGTAGAAGAGATGGTGGAGCTGTACCAGGCTCTCTGGCGGTGAACTGCCCCGTTTGTGCTTAACGCTGGTGTCGCGACTAACCGTAGTTATCGCATTTTTTGAATTCGAAGTAGGAGATTACTAGATGAACACGATCGGGCATTTGATCAACGGCGAAGTTCGCCTGGATGACAACCGTACTCAGGATGTCTTCAACCCGGCTACCGGCAAGGTAGAGAAATGGGTCGCCCTGGCCAGCAAGGCCACTGTTGAGGAGGCGATTGCCGCGGCAGAGGCTGCATTCCCCGCCTGGCGGGATACCCCGCCGATGAAACGGGCCCGCGTCATGTACCGCTTCAAGGAATTGCTGGAGCAGCATGCTGAGCGTATCTGCACTCTCATTGGTGAGGAGCACGGCAAAATCTCCCATGACGCCGCTGGCGAACTGCAGCGCGGTATTGAGAACGTCGAGTATGCGTGTGGTGCTCCTGAACTGCTCAAAGGTGAGCACAGCAAGAACGTAGGCCCGAACATCGATTCTTGGAGCGAGTTCCAGCCTCTGGGTGTTGTGGCGGGCATTACCCCGTTCAACTTCCCCGTGATGGTACCGCTGTGGATGTTGCCCATGGCCCTGGTCTGCGGCAACTGTTTCATCCTCAAGCCTTCCGAACGCGATCCTAGCTCAACCCTGCTGATCGCTCAGCTGCTGCATGAAGCTGGCCTGCCAAAGGGTGTGCTGAACGTGGTGAACGGTGACAAGGAGGCAGTTGATACCCTGCTGCATGATCCTCGTATCCAGGCCGTCAGCTTCGTGGGCTCGACCCCGATCGCGGAGTACATCTACTCCACCGCCACTGCGAATGGCAAGCGCTGCCAGGCCCTTGGCGGTGCGAAGAATCATGCGATCGTGATGCCCGATGCAGACCTTGATAACGCGGTGAACTCCCTGCTTGGTGCGGCCTTTGGCTCGTCCGGTGAGCGCTGCATGGCATTGTCGGTCGCTGTCGCCGTTGGTGATGCAGTAGCAGACGCGCTGGTCGAAAAGCTGCAGGTGGCAATGAAGCCTCTGAAGGTCGGTAATCACACCGAGCGTAGCAATGACTTCGGGCCGGTTATCACTCGCCAGCACCAAGAAAAGGTTGTCGGCTTCATCTCCAGCGCCGAGGCTCAGGGGGCCAGCGTGGTCGTTGATGGTCGTGACGTCATCGTCCCTGGCTTTGAAGATGGCTTCTTTGTTGGTGCAACTTTGATCGACAAGGTCACCGCCGACATGTCCAGCTACAAAGCCGAAATTTTCGGCCCTGTTCTGCAGGTCATCCGTGTGAACACCATGCAAGAAGCCATGCAACTGATCAACGCTCATGAGTACGGCAATGGCACCTGCATCTACACCCGCGATGGCGAAGCCGCCCGTTACTTCAGCGACAACATCCAGGTGGGCATGGTTGGAATCAACGTGCCGCTGCCGGTACCGGTGGCTTCACACAGCTTCGGCGGTTGGAAGCGCTCTCTGTTTGGCGACCTGCACGCCTATGGCCCGGATGGCGTCCGGTTCTACACCCGTCGTAAAACCATCACGCAGCGCTGGCCGTCGGCAAGTGTTCGTGAAGGCGCAGAGTTCTCGATGCCAACCATGAAGTAGTGATCGAGTCGCAGAATAACCACCGCCTGGTGCGGTGGTTTTTTTTGCCCCAACCAAAGTGCTTCACTTCGCGTCGATGTGGGCCGGGCTGCGAAATGGTTCGCATCGGGTGGGCTGATCAATACTCTTCAAGGCGTGGTGAGCACTGCAATGGCCGCTGTCAGCGGAGTTTACGGAGGATGGTGTGAGTTCCATTGATATTGCGGTTGAGAAAGCTCCAGAGGGGCTAATTGACGCCACGATTTACAAGCGCCGTCGAGCGCTTTTTTCGCTGTTTTTCATCATTGGTCTTTGCATGGCGACATGGGTGTCCCGCACACCAGATATTCGGGACAGCCTCTCTGCCACAACCGCAGAAATGGGGATGGTGCTGTTCGGGCTTTCCTTGGGCTCGATCATTGGCGTGTTAAGCGCTGCGGTACTGGTTCGGCACTTCGGAACCAAACCCATCGTATCGTTTGGGGTGTCATCAGTTGTTTTGAGTTTATCGATCATGGCAGTGGGTGCGTCACTTTCCATTGCCCTGGTTGTGGCGGCAGGCTTGTTTGCCTTCGGGCTCGGCATGGCAACCGCCGAAATTGCTCTCAACATAGAGGGAGCGAATGTCGAGCAGATCATTCGACGATCAGTGCTGACGCAACTGCACGGCTTTTTCAGCTTCGGGACGTTTCTAGGGGCTGTATGCGGAATAGCGCTCACTGCAATGAAGTTTCCCGTGGCCCTGCATCTGCTTTGCGCGGTGGGAGTGGGCATGGTGATCGCGGCTACTGCCTTGGGACACATCCGACCGGGACTTGGCAGGCGACCGGTGGCGGGGCAGGGGAACTCGACGGCTGAATCACCCAGCCTGGCTTTGCACTTGAAAGATGTTCGGCTGCTGTTGATCTGCATCCTTGTGCTCGCAATTGCACTGGCTGAAGGGGCGGCGAGCGACTGGCTGCCGCTGTTGATGGTGGATGGCCATGGCTACAGCGGCGCTGCCAGCTCGATCGTCTATGCCGGTTTTACCGCCGTGATGACCATAGGGCGATTTGCTGGAAGCTACTTCATCGAGCGTTTTGGTCGTGATCGCGTGTTGCGGGCCTGCCTGGGGCTAGGCGTGGCGGGCCTGGCAGGTGTGATCTTCATCAACCACCCGATACTCGCCGGGCTTGCAGCGTTGCTCTGGGGGCTTGGCGTCTCCATCGGATTCCCGATTGGTATTTCTGCCGCGGGTGATACGCCCAATGATCCGGAGGCTCGCGTGTCGATTGCCTCAACGGCGGCCTACTTCGCGTTCCTGGTCGGTCCCCCGATGCTTGGTTTTTTGGGAGAGCACTTCGGGTTGCGAATGGCGATGACTCCGGTTCTTGCCATGTTGACGATCGTGTTCTTCCTGGTTCCAGCGGTTCGTTCCCGCAGCCGTACATAGTGTTCGGTGTCATCCGGTTTGTTGAGGTGCAAAAGTGCGTGTAAGTCTGAATGGAGAAAACTTCAATCTCCCCTTGGATGCGACGGTTGAGAGACTGATCGAGCTTCTTGGACTTTCCAATCGGCGCATAGCTGTCGAGCTCAATCAGGATATCGTTCCTCGAAGCCTTTATTCGCTTACCGAGATTTGCGAAGGCGACAGGCTTGAGGTGGTGCACGCCATCGGCGGGGGTTGAGCGAGCGTGCAACTGTTCAGGCGATTAGTCGAGGCGAGCGAGCAGATGGCTGCTATACCCGCTGCAGCTGGCCGCAGCCATGAAGCATGCGGTGATAGACGCTTGACTGGCCCATCTGGCAGACCGGATGCCTCGAAATCCGTACACCAGTGCGTCACCTGCGATGAACATGCCGATCACTGACCGGGGCTTGTGCTCCGTAGTCGACGCGTTCCAGCGTTAAAGCACAGTTAGGCGTGTGCCAATCACGTCATGGGCGGCTCCAGCAACGTTGCTAAATCACACGCAACCCCTCTAGTTCGGGGGGCTGCGGCGTGCCGTGCTGGGGGGCTCACTTAGTGCGTCAGTGTGCGTCGCCTTTGGAGGGGGCTGCGAAATTGAGCTCGAAAGCCGTAGTGCAAATACTGGCACCACTAGCGTTGCTTCATGGGCCCGAGATGAGCCTGTGGGTAGAGGTTGGAGGTTCAGCCCTGTGACGCATCAGTTAGCTGCCTGTTACGTGATTAGTGAGGCTAAGAACAAGATGGAAACAAAACCTGATGTCATTGTAATAGGCAGCGGGGTCGGTGGCGGGGCCACTGCCCGTCGTCTGGCTGAGAATGGTGTGAATGTGCTCATCCTTGAGCGCGGCGACTGGGTTCCTCGCGAGCAGGACAACTGGAGTGTGTCTTCGGTCTTCTTCGAAAAGAAGTACACCGCGCACGACACCTGGCTGGACGCCAAGGGCGAAGCGTTTCGCCCGAGCATCTATTACAACGTAGGGGGTTGCACCAAGTTCTATGGTGCATCGCTGATCCGTTTCCGTGAGAAAGATTTCGACGACCTGCTTCACGTTGAAGGCCTGTCGCCAGCCTGGCCCTATCGCTACAAGGACATCGAGCCTTACTACCAGGAAGCCGAGGAGATCTTCAACGTTCACGGCGACGACACGGACGATCCAAGCGCGCCCTGGCGTAGCCAGGCCTACCCGTACCCTGCGATGGCCACCGAGCCCGTCGTCGCCAAGATGGCGAAATCGATGCGCGAGTACGGCGCACGCACTTCGGCACTTCCGTTGGGCCTGAATCACTTTGAAGGTGGCAATTGCATACGCTGCAAGACCTGTGACGGCTTTCCTTGCCGCGTAGGTGCCAAGAGCGAAGCTGAGACGGCCTTGATTCAGCCAGCTTTGGCCACCGGGCGAGTGACACTGTCGACCAATACGCTTGTTCAACGCCTGCTGCTTTCCGAGGACGGCAATCAGGTGACAGGCGTTGAGGTCATGCGTAGCGGCAAGGTCGAGGTGCTGACTGCGAAACTGATCGTCGTGGCATGCGGTGCGATCAACAGTGCTGCGCTTTTGCTCAGGTCGGCCTGTGCCCAGGCGCCAGACGGTGTGGCGAACAGCTCTGGGGTGGTAGGCCGCAACTACATGGCGCACAACCAGACGGCGCTCATGGGCCTCTCGTTGAAAGAGAACGACACGGTGTTCCAAAAGACGCTTCAGATGAACGAGTTCTACTTTGGCGCTGATGACTACTCGTTCCCGTTGGGACACGCCCAGATGCTGGGCAAGCTTCAAGGTGGGATGCTCTCCGCCAATGTGCCATACCTGCCGAAGATCGTGGGCGTGACAATGGCGAAGCACAGTATCGATTGGATTGCATTTACTGAAGATCTGCCTGATCCAAACAACCGGGTGCTGTGGAAGGATGGAAAGGTCCAGCTCGACATCCGTCGTAACAATCTCAAGCCGCATAAAGTCCTGGTTAAGAAGTTGGCGTCGCTGATTAGGTTGAGTGGCTATCCGGTTGTACTGACCAAGCCGTTGTTGAAGCACTCCACTTCGCACCAGTGCGGAACTGTGAAGTTTGGCAATGACCCGGCGACGTCGGCGTTGGACCAATATTGCCGCAGCCACGATCAAGACAATCTTTTCGTGATTGATGCTTCGTTCATGCCGTCGTCTGCCGCTGTCAACCCGGCGTTGACCATCGCAGCGAATGCCTTCCGGGCTGCCGATCACATGCTGAAAAAAGATTTCGGCATCGATGTCACCAAACAACCCGCAGAAGCCAAGGCCAAGGCCTTGATCTATGGAGCCGCCGTGAGGCGTTAAGCGTTCCGCCAGCGCCGCTCTGGCGTGAATGCAGAACTGATGTGTGCGACCAGCTCGCAGTAGCTTTTATTTAATAATGAGGAACAGCAAATGGCTGATACAAAAAAGAAAATGACCGGCGGCGAAATCATTGTCGAATACTTGATCCGCGAAAAAGTGCCTTACGTATTCGGCATTCCTGGTCATGGTAATACTGCGCTGCTCGACGCTTTTGTTGATCGCAAAGACGAAATCACACTTGTTCCTGCTATGCACGAGCAAGGCGCTTCGCACATGGCCGACGGCTACTACCGTGCGACCGGCCAGATCGCCGCAGTCTGCGCATCGATCGGCCCAGGTGCCACCAACACACTGACCGGCATCGCCACAGCGTTCGCCGACTCCCTGCCGCAATTGGTCATCAGCGGCGGTGTGCACACCTACATGATGGGTAAAGGCGTTCTACAGGAGCTGGATCGTCCGCATCCGGACAACTTCCCACGTATGGCCGAGCCGGTGGTCAAGCGCTGGTGGCAGCCAAGCCATGTTGATCAGATCCCTGGTGTAATGACCCAGGCCTTCAACGTCATGCTGGAAGGTCGTCGTGGCCCGGCGCTGATCAACATGCCGCAGGATCTGCAAGCCGAAGAGGCCGCAATTGATCTGCCAGCACCCCAGACTCACCGTTCTCACGGTCGTCTGCATGGCGACCCCGTCGACATCGCAAACGCGGTCAAGCTGTTGCTTTGCGCCCAGCGCCCGGTGATTGTCGCCGGTGGGGGGGTAATTGCTGCCAATGCCAGCCCTGACCTGGTTGCCATTGCAGAACACGTCGGCGCCGCTGTAACCACTTCCTTCATGGGTAAAGGCTCCATCCCTGAAGACCACCCGCTATACGCGTGGCCGTGTGGTGACCTGGGTTCGATCCCGGGTAATGCCATGACCCGTGAAGCGGACGTCATTCTGGCCGTTGGCTGCCGCTTCAGCGACCGTATCACCTCGTCGTATCGTCCAGGTGTGACCTTCGATATTCCGAAGACCAAGTTGATTCAGATCGACATCGATGGCTTCGAGATCGGCAAGAACTACCCAGCTGAAATCGGTATCGTGGGCGATGCCGGTGCCATCCTGAACGCCTTGCTGGCAGGCCTGCGTGAGGCTGCACCGGCCAAGGACTACACCAGCGATCCTCAGTTCCTGCGCCTGCAGGAACTGAAGGCGAAGTGGGAAGAGCACCTGCATCCGCTGCGTACCTGCAACCACTCGCCGATGAGCGTATCCCAGGTGCTTTTCGAGGCACGCAAGGTACTGCCACGCGATACTGTGGTCGTTACCGACTCCAGCAACCCGCAAAACCAGGTCTTCAACGAGTTTCCGGTATATGGGCCTAAGCAGCACATCACCCCGGGTGGTTTCTCCGGTATCGGCTTCGCTGTACCAGCCGCAATCGGCGCCCAGATGGGCCTGCCAAACCAGCACGTTGTAGCGGTGTGCGGTGATGGTGCCTTCCTGCAGACCGGTCAGGAGCTGGCGACTGCAGTGATGATGGGGGTTCCGGCGATCTTCCTCATCATCAACAACGGCGGTTGGGGTGCTATTCGCAACCTGCAGCTGAACATGTTCGGTGAGGACCGCGAAATCATCACCAACTTCAGCAAGCCAGACGGCAGCAGCTACATGGCCAACATCGCAGATTTCGCCAAGTCGCTCGGTGCACAAGCCGAACGCGTTGAAGATCCTGCACAAATCGGCGCTGCGCTCAAGCGCGCCATGGCATCCGGTCAGCCGTACCTGGTTGAGGCCATTTGTTCCATCGAGCGTCCGTACAGCAACATGCACCCGACTGGCTGGTGGGACATTACTGTTCCCGCCTACCTGGGTGACCTGCGCGACGAGTACGTCAAGAACCGCGGCTTCTAAGCCGTCTTGTAGTACGGGCCGGGCCGCTTCGGCGGCCTGTGTCTTATCACCGTCAGAATCCATAAAGATTAGAACTTCGCTTTTATGACGCGCGCAATGCGTGTCACGTGCTGCCAATCCGAATTAATGACAAGAAAAAAGGAAATGGTATGAATCTCGGTAAGCGTATTTGCTTGGCCGTTCCGGTCTTATTCAGTGTGTCTGCGGCGTCAGAAGCAGTGCAGTTTAGCGGCTATATGCGTAGTGGGGTCGGTGGGGCAACGTCGGGGGGCACGCAATCCTGTTTTCAATTGCCCGGCGCACCTTCAAAGTATCGTTTGGGTAACGAATGTGAACAGTATATAGAACTTGGTTTGCGGCAAGATGTCCTGACGCTCGATGACGGTTCTGTTGTCAGTCTTGAGGGGATGGCTCAGTTATACAATGCGTATGGACATTCACTGGATTTTACCGGCGACTACGGCTATGCCAGGATGAACCAGATGTACACCGAGTGGAGCAATGTCAGCTTCTTGAACGGTGGTTCGCTCTGGGCGGGTCGTCGTTTCTATAAGCGCAATGATATCCATATCTCGGACTTCTATTATTGGGATCAAAGCGCTACCGGCGCAGGTCTCGAAAACTTCGAATACGACGGCTTGAAATACAGCTACGCATTCTCGCGAAAAGACAGCGTGTTCCAGAAGAACGATGTCAGTCGGCACGACTTCAACGTAAGTGGCTTTCGCTCCAACCCCAATGGTCACCTTGAGTTCGGCGTCAGCTTTCTTGACAAGCCGAGCCGAGACGACAGCAACAGTGGTTGGGCCGTGACCGCGCAGCACAAGCAGGATGCGTTTCTGGGTGGGGTCAATACCGTCGCGTTGCAATACGGTGAAGGGCCAGGAACCGGCTTGGGCAACACCGGTGACGTCACCCTGGATCGTACTAATCGCAGTTGGCGGGCGGTCGAGTACTTTGACTGGAAAATGTCAGAAAAGTGGAGCGGGCAGGTTCAGGCGGTATATCAGAAAGATATCCGGGACGATGGTGGAAGCCAGGAGTGGACATCCGTGGGTGTGCGCCCCATCTATGCAATCACGAACCAATTCAAAATTGTTACAGAAATCGGGCGAGATCAGATAGAGGCTTCGGATGGCACTCGCAAGCTGACGAAATTCACTGTCGCGCCGACCTGGTCGCCTAAAGGCCCAGGCTTCTGGGATCGACCTGAAATCAGATTCTATTACACCTACGCCTGGTGGAACGATGTTGCCCAGCGTGCAGCTGATGCCATTGCAGAAGGATCAGCCTTGTCTACCACGGGGCCGTTTGGAGGTGCTAATCATGATAGTAACTTTGGTGCGCAAGTAGAATATTGGTGGGAATGATGATGGTGTGGCCGCCGGCTAGTTGGTAAACGGCCGCGAGCAGACTGCATGTTTATAACCCATTTGCTTTTGAAGATTGAGGATGACCACATGGAAACTAACATTCAGCGCCCATTGCAGTTCTCGGACGAGTTTGTAGAAAGTTATCTTGTTGAGAACGTCAGGAATTTTACCGTGGCAGGGGGTGTCGTGGTGAACCTCGACCATGAGCCCATGCACATCGGCGGCCCGGTACCGAGTGTAATCCCGGGGTGGAAGTCGGCCACCTTGTTCAACGGCATCATTACCAGCGCCAAGCGCGTCGCGGTCTTGCGTGTTCAATCCGAAACCAATCTGGGCGGGCTGGTTTTTGGAGAATGGGATTGGTTCGGCAACCGCTTTGCCAAATTCCCTCGTACGACTCCGCTGTACATCTCTCGTTATGACCACGTGGGGTCGGTGAAGCTTGATCCGTTCGTCTTCGCCAATCAGCGTGAAGAGGCATCTGATGTCCGGGATTACAACGTTCGCATCAACCTGTGGTGGGCGCCGACAGGTACTGATTGCTACATGCATAACGAGCACCCCTTTCTGGAAATCCATACTCAGATCCATGGGGTAGGGCGCATCCAGAAGTTTGTGGACCGTGACGAGAGCACGCTCTACGAGCAGATCGTCATGGCGCCTGGCTACACCCATGACCCGTTCTCTCATGTTGAAGAGAACGGCCTTCCGACGTACCCATGGCACCGTTACTACTCCGATTCGGACTGCATCTGGCTGGCTATCGAGTTCCACCCGGAGTGATGATCAGGTTTGGATCGTGTGCACCTGACTGTTGATTCAGATGAAATCTCCCCATGAGAAGGCGCCGGCGACTGGCATGGTGTGGGGAAGGAGCAAGGAGCCTACATCGGTGCAGTGCATCGATGCAGGACCGGCTGAGCGACCGTGTTGAGCTCCAAGGCAATCGCCAGGCCGAATGATGAGCATGTCCAGGTCATGAAGCAGTATGCCGGCAGTACGAAACATCACGAGACATCACGTACATGAACTTACCAACGCTACACACGATTTAACAAGTGGGCGATGTCAAATGTTCATAAGCCACTCACGGGCCGGAGATTACTGACTCAAAGTCCTCTAAACGAATGCGGCCGTTCATCAATTGATGTTTATAAAACTAGCTTTATTGGCCTCAGTGCAAGACAAAGAGGTGCCTACGAAGCTCAGGGCGATTCAGAACCTGTTCCGCAAGTATCTCGGTATCGCCAATTGATGTATTCAAATTGAAGGGCGAGTCCTTGATCAGCAACCTGGCTGATCGAGGAGAATTTTTCACCAGCACGATTTAACCAAGCCGCAGAGTGTGGCTATAAAATCGCTACTGAGCCTGATCGAACAGCGCCGCGGTGGCCTTGAGCACTAGCGCTGTTGAGGCGATGAAGCGGTACTACGAAGCGTAGGTCTTCCACAGGAGGTCATTTTTATGCTAATGATGGCACTGCGCCACTGTTCGATTTGCAAGCTGCGCCTCAAAATGTCTATTTGCAGCCAAGCTAGCCCAGCCTCCAACCACTTTGCGCAGAACTTACCAGACCGTTTCCTCTGCTTTGAAAAGGAGTTTTTATGCCTACTGAAAATATTGAGACGCTTCTGGAACGGCTTGTCGCTATCAATGAAGAGGTTTCACAAAAGCTAGATGATATAAAATATGATTTATCAGAAATAAAAAATGAGCTGAACTGGGTTGGTGAACATTCCTATGCAAAAGTTGTGTATGACGGCTTGAGTAACATTGAGACGAGATTGATAGGTATTGAGTCCAATACATCTAGCTTATAGTTCGCTGGAATGTTTTAGGTGGCTGGCTTTCCTTGAACTAGTCAGTCTTGATGTGACTTTTTGCAGTTTTGTGCCACTTTTGAAAAACCTTTGATACTAATTTTTTACACCCGATAGAGCTGATAGGTCTGTGGCAAGTCAGGATGCATCTGCGCTTTACTGCAGATCGCTGCTTAGCTGAACAGATTAAGCATCAGCGAACGACCAAAGGATCATTACGCCTGAAGCAGGAAGCGCTATCATCCCGCCCTCAGCTCAAGAGGATCCCTTCGCGGCCGGTCTGTCCGGCACTCCCTTGAGCATCACAACAAGGAAGGTTGCGCATGGACGACATCGTTCAGCCCCCCGCTGCTCAAGAAGAAATCCCATCTAAAGAAGTCAAGATCCTTGCCACCCTTGTGGCGAAGCTGAACCTTGCCGACTTCCAGAACGCCATTCCCGTAATTCGCGAACTTCGTATAGCGAACGAGACCGAAGACCGTTTCGTTAATGCGACCCTGACATTGACCTCAGAACCTGAGGTGTTCAAGGCCAAGGTGTGGCGGATCGACGAGATTGGGGCAGATAGCTTCCGGATCATTCCTGGTCTTGATCTGGTCTTGGACGGCCCGTTGCTTAGTCGTCTGACCGAAGCTGAGCTGTCGACATTCACCTTCGTGCTTGAGGCGGACGACAAGGAAGCCGAGAGCGGCAGAAAGGAGGTCTCCCGTTTTGAGCAAGTCGTAGACCTTCTGCCCCGAAATCAGTGGGGTGGGTTGCGGCATATTCCTGACATGACGGCTGCCTTCGTGCAGCCGAATGATGCGGCAGTTGAACGACTCTTGAAGCAGACGGCTGAGTTGCTTCGCCAAAGTGAACTGTGCTCATCGCTGGATGGTTACGAGGGTGGCGCGAAGCGAGCTTGGCAGCTGGCGTCTGCGGTCTGGAGCGCCGTCGCACGGATGAAGCTCGACTATGCATTGCCGCCGGCAAGTTTTGAACAGTCAGGTCAAAAGGTGCGAAGCCCAAGCCAGATTGCCGATACTGGTTTGGCAACCTGCATGGATCTTACCCTGCTATTCTGCGCTGCCCTGGAGCAAATCGGGCTGAACCCAGTCATCGTGTTCACCCGCGGTCACGCTTTCGCGGGGTTGTGGATGAAGCCCGAGGAATTCACTACTGCCCTTGTCGATGATGTGACGGCGGTACGCAAGCGGGTAAAGCTGCGGGAACTGGTTCTATTTGAAACGACGCTCAGTACGCAGAATCCTGTCCCAACCTTCTCTTACGCAGTCGAGAGAGGTGAGAAGCAGATTGCCGAAGACGCGGACAGCGAATTTGAAATGCTGCTCGACATTCGCCGGGCTCGACTGCAACGGATCAAGCCACTCGCAAGTGCTGAGGCTCAGATCGCACGGATTGCTGATGAGGTTCCGGTGGACTCTCCGACGCTCCTGGTCGAGGACGGGGCTGGAATCCCTGATGAGATCCACGAGGTAGTGGTCGAAGACCTTTCCAAGCTCGACCCAGCAGACCGACTTGGCCGGTGGCAGCGCAAACTCCTGGATCTCTCGCTTCGAAACAACCTCTTGAACTTCAAGACAGGCAAGCGGGCGCTGAAGCTGGAGTCCCCAGATCCAGGAGCCCTCGAGGACGTATTGGCCAGTGGTCAGTCGCTGAAGCTGCTCACCCGCCCAGACCTCATGGATGGTGCTGATCCGCGGGAGCGCGCTCTGTATGAGCAACGTGAGCGTGAGGATGTTCGTCGCCGGCATGCCGAGGATGCCCTCAATCGCAGAGAGGTGTTTGTTGCGCTGACATCCAACGAGATGGACGTTCGACTCACCGAACTGTACCGAGGTGCTCGTACAGCGCTGCAGGAAGGCGGCTCCAATACGCTCTTCTTGGCCATTGGCTTCCTGAGTTGGACACGCGAGGACAGAGCAGGGCAGAAGTACAAGGCGCCATTGGTTTTGATACCGGTTACGCTGGAGCGCAAGAGCGCTCGCTCCGGATTTACCATGGTGCTTCACGATGATGAGCCGCGCTTCAACCCCACCCTGATTGAGATGCTTCGACAGGATTTCGAATTGGGCTTGGGGTCGCTGGAGCACGAATTGCCTCGGGACGATTCTGGACTTGATATCGCCGGTATTTGGAACAAAGTTGGCCATGCCATCAAGGACATCCCAGGTTGGGAGTTGAGCGAAGACGTCGTGCTGTCGATGTTCTCGTTTGCCAAATACCTCATGTGGAAGGATCTGGCCGAGAACGCTGAGCACCTGCGGCAGAGCCCAGTCGTTCAGCACCTTCTGGATACCCCACGCGATTCGTTCGTTTCGGATACACCGTTCCCAGAGGCGCAATCGCTGGATCGCGACTACGGCCCGACAGACGTTTTCTGCCCGCTGCCGTCTGACTCATCTCAGTTGGCTGCAGTGATGGCTGCAGCCAAGGGCAAAGACTTTGTGCTCATCGGCCCACCCGGTACTGGCAAGAGCCAGACGATTTCCAACATGATCGCCCAGTCGATTGCCCAAGGGCGTCGCGTGCTGTTCGTCTCGGAGAAGATCGCCGCGCTGGATGTCGTGTACCGTCGCTTGCGTGAGATTGGCTTGGGTGAGTTCTGCCTCGAGTTGCACTCAAGCAAGGCTCGGAAAACTGATGTGCTGGCCCAGCTGCAGTCCGCTTGGGAGGCAAAAGGGCAGGTCGATTCCGCTGCATGGGAGGTTGAGGCTCAGCGTCTCGCAACGCTGCGCGACAGCCTGAACATTTACGTCGAGCGACTGCACCGGCGCCATCGCAACGGTTACACCATCTACGATGCGATTGGCACGGTCACTTCGGGTGTTGATGAAGCTGTTGCCCCTGTTGGCTGGGCGTCACCTGACACGCATGACCACAAGGCCATGCTTGAGCTTCGTGAATTGGGCGATCGCCTCGAAGTGAACGCGCAGGCTGTGGGCTACAGCCTGCTTGCTGGTAATGCGTTGTCCGCAGTTGGTCAAGCGGAATGGTCACCTCATTGGCAACAACAGTTCGTGCAGGCGGCTCGTGATGTGTTGCCTGCCGTCTTGGATGTCCAGTGTGCGGCTGATCGGTTCGTTGAGTTGGCTGGGCTCCTAGCTTCGGAATACACCCCGGGTGCACTGGAGGGGCTGTCAGTCCTTTCCCAGGCACTACCCGCGGCAGCAGGACAGGATTGGCGCTTCGCGTTGCGGCCTGAAGCCCGCTCCATTTCTCAACGGCTGAGCGATGGCTGTGCGTGGGTTGAACAACATCGAGAGCTAAACGCTAAGCTTTCGCCGCTCTGGACTTCTCGCGTTGTGGCGGATGCGAAGCAGGGTATTGACCTGCTGCAGCAACGTCGCACCATATTCGGTGAGCTCAGCCCGGCCTGGCCGGAAAGTGTCACCGATGTGCTTGCTCAGGCGGTGGCACTGCTTAGCCAAATAGTAGAGCTCAAGCAGCAGCTCAGTGCGACCTATGGCGATACGATCGAATCGCTCGACATCGATTTGTTGCTGAGAGAGTGGAAGGAGGCTGAGGAATCGTTCTGGCCAAAGTCCTGGTTCGGTAAGCGTCGTATCGCAGGTTTGCTAGCCCCGACTCAAACCTCTGCAGGCGAGGCCGATCAAGGTAAGGATTTAGCCACCTGGGCAGAAATACGTGCCGTGCGCCGCGCTATTGATGAGCTTGAGCCAGGGCAAGAGTGCGTTGCCGTTTGGCAAGGTTCTAAGTCTGACGCTGAGAAGCTTTCGACGTCGATCAAACTTCAAGAGGCCATTCGGCTCCAGCAATCAGACTCGGACTGGATCGATGATGGGCTCCAGTTGGTCGAGCAAGGCCAGCTGGGTGATGCATTGAAGGAAGAACTGCGACGGCTTCGCACGCTGACTCGCCTTGATAGCGATATGGGTGCCTTGTCCGACCTTGGCTCGAGCACTCAGCAGCTTTGGTGCGGCAAGGACACTAACATTGAACTCCTTACTGCAGCGCTGTGCTTCCAGGCTGAGCGTCGGGATATCGAAGAACGTGGTCGCCTTGTTGATGATCACCCAGAAGTGCAGGAGGGCCGCTGTGGAGCCTTGCTGAAAGGTGACTTCGATCTGTTGAAGGAGCGGGCAGCGGTTGAACGTGATCTGTCCGACCTGGCTGACCTGCGAGAACTGGTACCGGTCTGGAGTGACCTGAAGACCAAGCTTGAGATTGCACGTCAGGCTGTGGTGTTCCAAGGGCAGGTAGCAACTGCTGTTGCGAAGCTCGCGCTGAACCCGGAGCAGATTGCAGCTTACAAGGCTCCCCTTCAAACGCTCTTGGGCGATGGCAACGCTTTGCTAGAGCCTGAAGGTGCGATAGCTCTCGCAGGCGTTGGCCTGCGCGAAAAGCTTGCGTTGTTGCAGGAGCGTTCATCGCATCTGACTTCGATCGGTCACTTCACCGAGGCCGGTGCTGATGAGACCTCACACCTTTCGTTGAATGACCTCAAGAAAAATTGCGAAACCGTAGTTTCGTCCGAGGCGCGACTCAAGGCATGGTGTGCCTGGAGGAAGGTGCGCGATGAGGCCTTCGCCGTTGGCCTCGCCCCAATTGTCCAGGCCATGGAAAGCGGAGCCATCACCTCCGGAAAAGTCCGCCGCGTCTTCGAGGTGAATTATGCTCGCTGGTGGCTGAATACCACTGTCGATAACGAGGAAGTGATCCGGACATTTGTCAGCGTTGAGCATGAACAGCGTATTCGCGATTTCCGAGCGCTGGATGACAAGTTCACCGAGCTGACGAAGGACTGGCTCCGTGCTCGGCTGTGTGCTGACCTGCCAAGTCAGGACAGCGTGAGCCGCTCTTCAGAGTGGGGCTTGCTGCGTCATGAGATGGGCAAGAAAACCAAGCATATTCCATTGCGTGAGTTGATGACCCGGGCACCAGAAGCCCTCACCAAGCTGACGCCTTGCTTGCTGATGAGCCCGCTCTCGATTGCCCAATACCTGCCGCCAGCCTCAACCCCGTTCGACCTCGTCATCTTCGATGAGGCCTCTCAGATTCCGGTCTGGGATGCAATAGGTGCGATGGCGCGAGGAAAGCAGGTCGTGATGGTAGGTGACCCGAAACAGCTGCCGCCGACCTCGTTCTTTGACCGGGCTGAGTCCACTGCTGATGATGAGGATGTCGAAGCGGATCTCGAGAGCATCCTGGATGAATGCATCAGCGCGAACCTGCCGATGCGCAACCTGAACTGGCATTATCGCAGCCGTCACGAGAGCCTGATCGCGTTCTCCAACCAGCGTTACTACGGCTCGAAGCTGGTGACGTTCCCTTCGCCATTCACGGCTGATAAGGCTGTGAGGCTGTGTCCAGTTGCTGGTGTTTACGACAAGGGCGGCTCACGTACCAACCTGATTGAAGCAAGAGCCCTAGTTGCTGACCTTGTTGCTCGCCTTCAGTCACCGGCCTTCCGTGAGAGCCGTCGTACTGTGGGAGTGGTCACGTTCAACGGTGAGCAGCAGAAGCTCATCATGGACATGCTCGATGAGGCATGCCGGAGGGATCCGTCGCTCGACTCGTACTTCGCTGAGTCTGAGCTCGAGCCTGTGTTCGTGAAGAACCTGGAAAGTGTCCAGGGCGACGAGCGGGACATCATCTATTTCTCGACCACCTACGGAAAAGACGCTGCCGGCGTGATGTCTATGAACTTCGGCCCGATGAACCGTCCAGGTGGCGAGCGCCGACTGAACGTTGCAATTACGCGTGCTCGCCAAGAATTGGTGCTGTTCTCGACCCTCCGCCCAGAGCACATTGACCTTGCTCGGACGCAAGCCGTCGGGGTGCGTGACCTGAAGCATTTCCTCGAATTTGCTGAACGTGGGCCGCAGGCCTTGGCTGAAGCTAATTTCGGTAGTGTGGGTGGATTCGATAGCCCATTTGAAGAGGCAGTCGCTGCTGCCTTGGCCAAGAAGGGTTGGCAGATCCATACCCAGATTGGTGTCTCTTCCTTCCGAGTAGACTTGGGGGTTGTGCACCCTGATGCTCCAGGGCGCTTCCTAGCCGGTGTCGAGTGCGATGGGGCTACCTATCACCGCAGTGCGACTGCGCGTGATCGCGACAAGCTGCGTGAGTTTGTGCTGCGTGGACTTGGCTGGGAGATCGTTAGGATCTGGTCGACCGACTGGTGGGTTGATGCCGTGGGAACCGCAGAAAAGGTGCATCAACGTCTCACCGAACTGCTTGCCGAATCGAGGGCCAAGCAGGCGGTCATCGATGCTGCCCATGAGGCTGAGCGCCTAAAAGTCGATGCTGCCATGGCTGAAGTCATTGAGGTTGTGGATCAGGTTGCTGTTGTAGCTTCGACTTCAGCTGCCGGAGCCAATGATCCGTCTGGTGCAATGCCAGAGTTGAAATACGCCAGAGCTGCCGCGGCTCAAGCAGCAGAAGATACCGTGATTCCTTATGTGCCAGTAGAGCACCTGGTTTACAAGGAAGCAGACCCTGCCGAGGCTGTGAAGGCGGTTGATCCAGACAGATTCTTCGAAGCGAGCTACACGGCTACCTTGGAACAGATGATTGCCCATGTGGTGGCAGAGGAGGGGCCTGTGCTCGATATGGCGCTTGCACGGCGTATCGCGCGTGCTCATGGCTGGGTCAGAACGGGCTCGCGCATTCGTGATCGCGTCGATCAAATAGCGCGGGCACGATTCCGATCTCATGAAGAGGAGCAGGCAGGAACATTCTTCTGGCCGACTCATCTCGAGTCGGATATGAACGTTGTCTTTCGTAGGCCCGGTGATGACGATGCCATTCGCCCACTTGCTGAAATCTGCTTGCCCGAACTAGGTGCCTTAGTAGATGAAATGACTAAGCATGGTCACGTAGGAGAGGGGCTGGTTTACGCAGTAGCCAAGGAAGCCGGGGTCGGTAAGCTTGCCCACGCGGGCCGTCAGCGTATCGAAAAAGCGATAAAGCGGATCGCAGAGTGATACTCGATAGGGCGCATTACCAGCGCCCCTTATCGATTCAGGGTGTAGCACTGTTGCTTCGAATTGTGCCGCGCCTGTGTACACACGAAGGCTAATTTGCCGTGGCAGAACAGGTCAGCAGCGAGATCGTATGCTGCTGACCTGTAAACCGTCATTTGCCGCGCGGTTTGCCAGCATCGCTCCGTTTATCGCGGACTTGACCGTCCTTGTTGCGAGACCGTGGTTGTTCACCACCGCCAGGCTTTGGAACGTTCACGTTGGGGTTGAGAGGGCGACGATCTGTCATACGGAATCTCCTTCATCCAGCAATGTGAGATACATGAGGTTTTCAGTAAATCGCGAGCCGCGCAGAAAGGTTTTCACACATCATATGGTGGTTTTCCTTGCTGCAAGACACAACATAGTGCGCTCCGCTGGTGTTCGCAAGTGTTTTGGATCCCTTTAAATTTCTAAATTTTTACGCCCGTGCAGTGTGCCGACTGTTCGACGGCATATGCTAATGTGCCATCACGCATTCGGTATGGAGCATCGTGATGGGTTGGAAAGGAACTGTAAGATCGCTGCAGGCATCAGCCAGACGAGCTGAGCGCAACGCTCATCGTCGGCAGCGTGAACTCGAGAAGCGGCAAGAAGTGTAGTGGTCTACTAACCCCGGACACCCATTTAGGCGAGAATGCTCGCCACAGAGAGGTGTCCGATGACCAAGCAACGCCGTACCTTTACCCCTGAGTTCAAGCGCGAAGCCGCCTGCCTGGTGCTCGATCAAGGCTACAGCCATGCCGAAGCGGCCCGTTCGCTCAGCTTGGTGGAATCGGCCCTGCGTCGGTGGGTTAATCAGCTTCAGCAAGAGCGTGGCGGCATCACGCCGGCCAGCAAAGCGCTGACGCCAGAGCAGCAAAAAATCCAAGAGTTGGAAGCCCGGATCACGCGCCTTGAACGCGAGAAATCGATACTAAAAAAGGCTACCGCGCTCTTGATGTCGGAAGATCTCGAGCGTACGCGCTGATCCGCCAGCTCAGCGACCATGAGCCCGTTGATTGTTTGTGCGAAGTGTTTGAAGTCACTCGCTCGAGTTACTACGCACATCGTCACAGAAGGCAAACTCCGGACGTTGAGCGACTGCGGTTGCGCAGTCGAGTGAATGAGTTGTTCACGCGAGGGCGAAGTGCATCCGGCAGCCGTAGCATCAAGGCAATGATGCAAGAAGAAGGTGAGCAAATCGGGCGGTTCAAGGTGCCAACCTGATGCGTGAGCTGGCGTTGGTCAGCAAGCAGCCAGGATCACATGCGTACAAAAAGGCCACAGTGGAGCGGCCAGATATTCCGAACACCTTGAACCGAGCGTTTGATGTCGAAGCGCCAAATCAGGTCTGGTGTGGCGACATCACTTACGTTTGGGCACAGGGCAAATGGCACTATCTGGCAGTTGTCCTGGATCTCTATGCACGCAGAGTGGTGGGCTGGGCTTTATCAGAAAAGCCGAACGCAGACCTCGTGGTCAAAGCGCTGGACGTGGCTTACGAACAACTTGGAAAGCCTCAAGGGCTACTGTTTCACTCCGACCAGGGATCGCAATATGGCAGTCGTCAGTTCCGCCAGAGACTGTGGCGCTACCGCATGCGCCAGAGCATGAGCCGCCGAGGCAACTGCTGGGATAATGCGCCGATGGAGCGAGTATTTCGCAGCTTGAAATCAGAGTGGATACCGACGGTGGGCTACATGAGCGCTGTGCTGGCACAGCAAGATATCAGTCGGTTTTTGATGGAGCGGTACAACTGGCGGCGACCGCATCAATTCAACGAAGGGCTACCGCCTGCGGTCGCAGAGGAAAAACTCAATTCAGTGTCCGGGATCAGTTGACCACTACATGATTTGCTCACGACGAGCCTCCTTAACTGTCAAGCCGGCCCCACGCTGCCGAGGCACGCTGCGCATTATGGAGGTTGGCTGACTCGGCTAGATAACGACTTGCATAACGACGTGGCATCACCGAAGTCTCAGCCCAACCGCAGACTCGCCGGAGTTCGTCCGTGGCGCGCTCCAGGTCCTCCCCACGCTGCTCGACCAGATAAGCCAAGAAACGGTCGGCGAAGGTGTGGCGAAAGTCATGCGCAGAAAGAGTAGTCAACAACCCCGGATGTGCCAGTTCAATGGTCAGAAACAGCCGATCGAGGACGTTAGACAATGCGCGAATCGACAGCGGACGGCCTCGATCCGAGATGAACAGATATCGGTACGGCAATTTAATCGGTTTACCGTCACGCCAAGGGCGCCGCTCGCTCTGGATATAGTGCTCGTAGACCTCATACAACTGTGTAGAAATACCTACGGTTCGTCCGTGCGTTTTCAGCGCAGGCTCTTCAGCACGCGGGTCGCCCGGGTCATTTTCGCGATCATTGATGCTGACGTAGGCGTGCTGAGAACCCTTATTAATATCCGTGGTGTAGAGCTTCAAAAGCTCTCCACGACGCATACCGGTTTCCAGCAACAATTCAATCATTAGCCAATTGCGCAACTGCAATCGCTTGGGAAACGGATTTCCCACAGCACCCGGACGAATCAGTGTGCGGATGATCTGGAGTTGGGGATAACGAGCATGGTCGGGACGAACATTGGTGATATGGCTCTCAAAGCGTCGCTCAATGACGTCGGCAACATCTGCAAATGCCACCTCGATGTTAGCTTGAGTAGTTGAATTCTGACGAGCGCGCGGGATGTATCGTGTAACAGACCAGGACAGATACTGCTTCAACTGCCGCAGATACTGGTCACGGGTGTGCGGATCTATCGGTGGAAGAGATGCCATTGCAGTTGTGCCGATTCGGGCGACCAGATTATCCGCCTGGCGGCCGCTTTGGAGCCAGAGGGAGTAACCGTCCAGTAGTGCCAAAATCGTCTCGAAGTGACAGGCCAGGATGGCCTCATCGATATCCAGCTCCCGGCTTTTGGCATAGGTGTAGAAAGCCTGGATCGCACGCAGGTGCGCTGCGACGGTGTTGTATGCACGATGCTTGAATTTGAGCTGGACGTAGATAAATGGGACCAGCTTGGGCAAGGGCGCCGCTGAACCATCCTGCACAAGCACTGGCACGCGCTGACCTGACGAGAAATGACACTGAACCAGCTTCATTGGCAGACACCTCATTCAAGGTCTCGCCATGAACACGAAACACATGGCCCGTAGCAAGACTAGGCGTCCAAACCGAATTCGTCGAATCAGTGACTTACGTGGGTTATGAACATATCGGACATAGCACCTCGTTTAACATAATATACATTATGCGTACTACCGAATCATCCGCTCAAGACTGCGCCAGGCCAGATTTCAACCCTGAGCACCCCGTGCTTTCCCACCACGAATCGCTTTGCGGCATACTCAGAAGCTTTGTACCGCTAACACGCACTTCAAGGGACGACATGGTAAGAACATTTGAACCGCAAGACATGGAACGCGTCCTCGACATCTGGTTGCGCGCTTCGATCAAGGCCCATGACTTTATCGAAGCGTCGTATTGGCAATCCAATGTCGTGGCAATGCGCGAACTCTACATCCCTGCATCACAGACAATTGTCATCGAAGACAAATCGGCGGTTCAGGGATTTTGCTCGTTGCTGGACAACCAACTGGCGGCACTGTTCGTGGACCCTGACCAGCAAGGCCGTGGGCTGGGTCGTCAATTGCTCGAACACGTCAAATCGTTGCGCACCGAATTGAGCCTGGGGGTTTACAAGGAGAATTCACGCAGCATCGCTTTTTACCAGTCCCAGGGTTTTACAGTGATCAAGGAGCAGATCGATCCGCAGACTGGCCATGCCGAGTACCTGATGAGCTACAAGAGCCACCTTTAAACGTCTGGACGCCACATTCGTCCGTTGGACCCCTCAACCTTCGAGGTTTTTGCATGAAGCAATGTTTCGCCGTTCTAAGCAGCCTGTTACTGGTTGCCGGTTGCGATGTTTCATTCAACACAAACGCCAGCGGTACACAGGCATCCGCAGTCGTAGTCTCCGATCCAGGCTCTGCGCAACAGCAACGCCTGGTGGTCGATACCGCTGTGCAGTTCCTGATGTTGCTCGATGCCGGAAGAACCGACATGACCTGGGCCACAGCGGGCTCCGCGCTCAAGGCAACCACGACCGAGTCGAACTGGGTAAAAGGCATCGGGACGTTGCGCATCGGCCTGGGCGAGCTGAAGCAACGTGATCGAGCACAGATCACCTTCACCAAACAGCTGCCTGATGCGCCGCCTGGGCATTACGCTGCAGTTCAGACCCAATCGGCCTTTTCGAACCTCACCGTCACCGAGGCTGTGCTGCTGGCTGAAGAAAACGAACAGTGGTGCGTTGTCGGCTACAACCTCAGTAAAACCGTCGAAGTTGCTGCAAAAATGCGGCTCTTCTAGTAGCGTTGGTGAGGTTGGATTCGCAGCGGTTCAAGGGTGCCCCTGCTCCCCGCTAAACTAGCCTTTTCTTATAACTCAACTAAAGGACTATTTAGTTGAGTTATATTAAAATGTGGAAAGCAGCTGGTCACGCCTACCTGTACCCTGCCCCCTCCTGGTCAATTGGCTGCCTCATCAGGCAAACAATTTCAGCGCATCGTCATTCCACTCATGGCCCTGCTCCGACCAGCCGTTACCCACAGGTGGTGGAAATGCCGTATGGCAATAGCCCTGCTTGCCCGTGAAATCAAACACGGCATGAGGGCGATCGTTGATCAGCAATACCGCCTTGCTATGGTCCATGGACCAGCCGACCTTCACTGTCGAAGGCTTTTGCCGATCAGTTACCTCCTCCACGTTGTAGATGTGCAACGCATCCTGAATCGGGTTATCGGTAGCGGTGGTGTCAAGTGCATAGAAGTAGCCGGTCTCCTCGTCGTCCTCGAACACCACAACAAAGGCCCCCTCCTGTGCGGGCGCCTCGATTACAGTGGCTTGGCCTACCATGAGTTCCTGCTCTGCTGCGAGGTAGATGGGCATGCGAACGGTCCTTGTCACCGAATAAAAAGAAGGCGCGAATGATGCCTAGCCTTGCGTAGTGCTCGCAAGGCCCGGCACTCACATAAGTTTGCGTATGACCTGCAGCACGCCAAGATGCACCGGGTAGAACCAGTACGCCCAATGGCGTACCGGCCAGATACCGGTGGTGAGAGGCATGCGTAACAGCCACAGGCCGAACAGCGGTGCAAGGAACGCGGTGCCGAGTACCGCCAGTGAGTAGGCGTCCATTTCCATCGCCCTCGCCCACAAACTGCTGCGGGTATTGACCGCCACGCTGAGCAAGGCCGGCACCAGCCATATCGGCCCCGGCCGCTTGATGGCCAACAGCAGGGCCGCCGGCAGCAGACAGCCGAGAAATCCGTACATCAGCCGCTCGTCCAGCCAGGCGGCCGCGACAGCGGCGCCCATGGCCAAGGCAGCACTGAGCGTGTTGCGATGCTGAAAGCCCCAGGCTATCAGCAGCCCTAGGGTCAGGGTGAACATCACATTGAGGGTGCCCAGCGCACTGATGGGGCGGTACACCCCTTCAGATATCACGCTGAACACCAGCATCCAGCCCAGGTAGCGCGTGTTGCTTTGGCTGAGCAACTGGCCAGGGCGCGAACGCGCGACGTTGGCGGCGATCGCCAGGCAGAACAGCGGGAACGCCAGCCGTCCGGGTATGAACAGGGCGTGGGCGTCGGGCCACAACAGGCGCAGATGATCCAACAGCATGGTCAGCATGGCCAGCCACTTGATCAGGTCCAGCGGGATATCGCGCCGTGTCGCTACAGTCATGGCTCCTCGTTTCGGTCAATGGAAGGCCAGGCCATCATCACACTTGCCGGGCTACCCGCGCCAGCAACACCTCAAGCGGGTGCTGCAACCCCTGCCCCTCCTGGCGCTTGACCTGGCTGCGGCACGAATAACCATCGGCCAGCAGCCGGCCACCCTGCCCATGCCGGGCCACGATCGGTTGCCAGGACTGCTGGTAGATGATCGCGGAGGTGGCCACGTTGCGGGTCTCGTGACCATAGGTACCGGACATCCCGCAGCAACCGCTCGCAAGCACCTGAAGCTTGAGCCCCATGCGTTCGAACACCTTCTGCCACAGCGCTATCGCCGCCGGCTCGTTGGTCTTTTCGGTGCAGTGCGGCAGGAACTGGTAGACCTCTTCGTCGACCACCGCTGCCGATTCGGGCAGCACCGACGCCAGCCACTCCTGCGGCAAGGCCACGGTCGGGGCACCGTCGTTGCCCAGGGTCTTGCGGTATTCCTGGCGATACACCAGGGTCATCGCCGGGTCCAGGCCCACCAGGGGTACGCCCGAGGCCTGCAACAGCAGCAGCGACTTGGCGTTGAACTGCGCAGCCTTGGCGAACGCACCCAGAAAGCCCTGCACCTGCAACGGCTTGCCATTGGGTGCAAACGGTGCCAGGTACACCTGGTAGCCGAGGCGGCTGATCAGTTCCAGCCACTGGGCTGCCAGAGGCGTTTCGAAGAAACGGGTGAACGCGTCCTGCACCAGGATCACGCTGCGCTTGCGCTGTTCGTCGGACAACGCGGCCAGGGCGCCCACACTTGCCTGCTTGACGTTCCAGCGCTTGCACTCGGCTTCGAAGTCATGGGTGCTCAGCAGCGGGCTGTCGACCATGCCGGCCATGTGCTGCAGCGCGTAGCGCACCGGTGTGGCGGCCATGATCGCGTTGTACAGTCGCGGCAAGCGCGCCAGGTGCGGGATGCTGAACTCCAGCGAGCCGATCAGGTAGTCCTTCATCGGGCGCAGGTAACGACTGTGGTACAGCTCCAGAAAGCGCGAGCGAAACTCCGGTACGTTGACCTTGATCGGGCATTGCCCCGCGCACGACTTGCACGCCAGGCAACCGGACATCGCCTCGTACACCTCATGTGAGAAGTCCTTGCGCCCAACCAGGCGCGCCAGGGAGTTCCAGGTGCGCTGCGCTACACCGGTTACCCTGCCCGCTCCCGCCAGGTTCAGCACGTCCACCCCCGCCTCGCCCTGGCGGCGCAGCCATTCGCGAATCAGCGAGGCACGGCCCTTGGGCGAGTGGATGCGGTTGCGCGTGGCCTTCCACGACGGGCACATGGCGTCGTTGGGGTCGAAGTTGTAGCACGCGCCGTTGCCGTTGCAGTGCACGGCGCTTTCATAGTGTTGCCACACGCGCTCGTCGATGGTGCGGTCCAGGTCGCCGCGCAGGGTTACCGCGTCCACCTCGGTCAGGCGCGCCGCCGGCACGCTCGACGGGGTGGCGATCTTGCCAGGGTTGAGCTGGTTGAACGGGTCGAACGCGGCCTTGAGGTCCTGCAGCGCCGGGTACAGCTCACCGAAGAAGTCCGGCACGTACTGCGAGCGCAGGCCCTTGCCGTGCTCGCCCCACAGCAGGCCCCCGTACTTGTGGGTAAGCGCCGCGACGGCGTCGGAAATCGGCCGGATCAGCTGGGCCTGGGCCGGGTCCTTCATGTCCAGAATCGGCCGCACGTGCAGCACGCCGGCATCCACATGGCCGAACATGCCGTACTGCAGGCCGTGGCTGTCGAGCAAGGCGCGAAACTCGAAGATGTAGTCGGCAAGATTCTCCGGCGGCACAGCGGTGTCTTCCACAAAGGGCTGCGGGCGTGCCTCGCCCTGCACGTTGCCCAGCAGACCGACCGAGCGCTTGCGCATGGTGTACACCTGGTTCACCGCCTGGGCACCCACCGCCAGGGTATGGCCCAGGCGCACCACCGAGGTGTCGCGCTGCAGGTGCTGGATGAAGGCGTCGACGGTCTGTTCAAGGGCATCCAGGTCGTCGCCGCTGAACTCGATCAGGTTGATGCCCAGGGTCTGGGTGTCGGGGTGCGGCGGGAAGTACTGGGCCACGCCGTGCCACACGATGTCCTTCATCGCCAGCATCAATACCTTGGAGTCCACCGTCTCGATCGACAGCGGGCTGTGCGCCATCAGCGCCTTGGCGTCGCGCAGTGCATCCATGAACGCGGCGTACTGCACGTTGACCAGGATCGAGTGTTTGGGAATCGGCAGCACATTGAGCCTGGCTTCGACGATGAAGCCCAGCGAGCCTTCCGAACCGCACAGCACGCTGTTGAGGTTGAAGCTGTCCGGGGTTTCGCGCAGGTGCGCCAGGTCGTAGCCGGTCAGGCAGCGGTTGAGCTTGGGAAAGATCGCCTCGATCAGCGCCGCCTTGTCGTCGGCAATGGCCTGGGCGCAGCGATAGACTTCGCCGACCTTGTCGGTACGGGCGGTACAGGCCTGCAACTGCGGGTTGTCGATCGGTGCGGTGTCCAGGCGAGCGCCGCCCAGCAGCACGGTGCTCAGTTCGAGCACGTGGTCGCGGGTCTTGCCATAGGTGCAACTGCCCTGCCCGCTGGCATCGGTGTTGATCATGCCGCCCACGGTGGCACGGTTGGAGGTGGACAGTTCCGGCGCGAAGAACAGGCCGTGGGGCTTGAGCGCGGCGTTCAGCTGGTCCTTGACCACCCCGCTCTGCACCCGCACCCAGCGCTGCTCGACGTTGATCTCGAGGATGTTGTTCATGTGCCGCGACAGGTCGACGATGATCCCGTCGGTCAACGACTGGCCATTGGTACCGGTACCGCCGCCACGCGGCGTGAGCACCACCGAGCGATGCTGCGGCTGGGCGACCAGGCGTGCCAGCAACTCGACATCCTGCGCGTCACGGGGGAAGACGGCCGCCTGGGGCAGGCGCTGGTAGATAGAGTTGTCGGTGGCCAGCACGGTACGCAGGCCCATGTCGCGCGCGACCTCGCCCCTGAAGCCCTCGCTCTGCAGTGCATCGAGAAAACGCTGGTAATGGCTGGCGGGGACACGGTCGGGGGCAAGCAGAGCAATCATGACAAGGGATCCTGAGGCGATACATGACGCAGCGTCACATTCAAAACACGTATGCTTGGCAGCCAGGCAAGGTCTGCCGCATGCTTTATGGGGCTATGTTCCCGTGTGCGGCGCGGGCCTACAACTGAATTTCGTGTGACTTTTGCATGAGCTTTATGAATGAATCCAAGACGACTCACCCCTTCCATGTCGGTGCTTATCGCGTTTGAGGCCTCGGCGCGCCATGGCAGCTTCACCAAGGCGGCCGAAGAACTGGCGCTGACCCAGAGTGCGGTCAGTCGCCAGGTGCAGGCGCTGGAGGCGCAACTGGAGGTGGCGTTGTTCAGCCGCGTGGGCCGGCATATCGAGCTCACCGCCGCCGGCGCCCTGTATCACCACGAGCTGGCCGCAGCCCTGGCCCGCATTCGCAACGCGACGCTGCAGACCATCGCCCACAAGGCCGGCGACGGGCCGCTGCACCTGGCGGTGCTGCCCACGTTCGGCTCCAAGTGGCTGCTGCCGCGCATGAATGACTTCTACCGCCGCCACCCCGGCGTGCTGGTGCACATGCATTCGCGCATTGCCCCGGCCGAGCAGGACAAGGATCAGATGCACGCCTTCATCAGTGTCGGCACCGGGCATTGGCCCGGCCATGTGGCGCATCGGCTGCTGTCCGAGACGCTGGTGGTGGTGGCCAGCCCTGGCGCCCTGCCCGGCTACGCCAGCCTGACGCCGGCGGACATCTCGCAGCAGGCTCTGCTAAGCGTGGTGTCACGCCCCCATGCCTGGGCCGACTGGTTCGAACAGAACGGCCTGCAGCACCGGGCCATGCGCATGGGGCCGGGCTTCGAGCTGACTGCCCACCTGATCCAGGCGGCGGTGGCCGGTATCGGCATCGGGCTGGTGCCACGCATCCTGGTGCAGGACGAGATCGCCAGCGGTGAGCTGGTGGCCTTGTTCGAGCCGGTGGACAGCGGGCGTGGCTACTACCTCACCTACGCCACGCGCTATCAGCAGTTGCCAGCGCTGCAGGCGTTCACCCAGTGGCTGCTGTCGGTCGAGTTTCCCGACAGCTGAGCGGCGTTACCGGCGCCATGTAGGAGCCGGCCTTGCCGGCGAAGGCACCGACGCCGTTGCCGCAAGGTGCGCGCTGCCCTTTCGCTGGCATGGCCAGCGCCTACCGGGTTGCAGGGCACAAAGCCCACTGTGTTCGCTAGCGAACAGACGCCTGCGCCATGTGTCGCCACACTGGGGGCCAGACCCCGCGACGCGAGCACCTACAGGCCTTTATGGATAATTACTGGAGCCGTGCACGCGCCAGTCTGCGCAACGCAGGCCTTTGGCGCACCACACCCCGCAAGTTCGAATACGAAGCCATCCTGCGCTCCGAACTGTTCAGCGCCGAGCAGATGGCCGCCCACGGCACCTTTCTGGCCCAGCATCACGCCCTCAGCCCCCGCAGCGGCAAGGACACCCTGCTGGCACGGCTGGCCGACAACGAACGGACCCTGGCCAGCAGCTGCGCGGTGCTGATCGCCGAACAGCCCACCGCGCGACGGGTCACGCCGGCGGCCGAATGGCTGCTGGACAACTACTACCTGGTCGAAGAACACATCCGCATCGCCAAGACCCACCTGCCCAAAGGCTACAGCCGCGAGCTGCCACGCCTGGCCAACGGCGTGTCCAGCGGGCTGCCGCGGGTGTATGACATCGCCCTGGAAACCATCGCCCATGGCGATGGGCGCGTCGACGTGGACAGCCTGAGCCACTTCGTCGAGGCCTACCAGAGCGTCACCTCCCTGGCGCTGGGCGAGCTGTGGGCCATTCCGATCATGCTGCGCCTGGCGCTGATCGAAAACCTGCGCCGGGTCGCCTCGCGGGTCATGGCCAGCTGGGCCGACCGCAACCTGGCCAACGACTGGGCCGACCGCCTGCGCGAGACCGCCGGGCGCGACGCCAAGAGCGTGGTGCTGGTGCTGGCCGACATGGCGCGCTCGCAGCCGCCGATGACCGCCGCCTTCGTCGCCGAGCTCGCACGCCGCCTGCAAGGCCAGAGCGCCGCGCTGATCCAGCCGCTGACCTGGGTGGAGCAGATGCTCGCCGAATCCGGCCTGAGCATCGAGCGTCAGGTGCAGCTCGATGCCCAGCAGCAGGCAGCCGACCAGGTCTCGGTCAGCAACAGCATTGCCAGCCTGCGCCTGCTCGCCACCAGCGACTGGCGCGAATTCGTCGAGCACATGAGCCACGTCGAACGGGTGCTGCGCAGCGATCCTGCCGGCATCTACCCAGCCATGGACTTCGCCAGCCGCGATCATTACCGGCATGTCATCGAGCGCCTGTCCCGGCACAGCGCACAGTCGCAGGCGGCAATCGCCCGCGCCGCCGTCGAACTGGCCGCCGGTGCGCCCAGCCCGCTGCCACACGCCAGCGCCACCACCCATGTGGGGTTCTACCTGGTCGGCGCCGGGCGAGCGCAGCTCGAGCGCCGCGTGCACGCCGGCGTGGCGCTGGGCGAGCGTTGGCGGCGCCTGCTGCATCGCGCGCCACTCACGTTCTTCCTCGGCCCGGTGGCGCTGCTCACGCTGGGCCTGAGCGCACCGCTGCTGTACACCACGCTGCGCGATGGCTGGCCACTGGCTGTGCTGCTTGCGCTGGCCCTGCCCACGCTGGTGATGACCAGCCGCCTGGCCATCGACCTGGTCAACTGGCTGGTGACCCTGAGCGTGACGCCCCGCCTGCTGCCGCGCCTGGATTTCAGCGAGGGCCTGCCCGCTGAGGCGCGTACTTTGGTGGTGGTGCCCACGCTGATGGCCAATGCCGCCGATATCGAGGAGTTGGCAGAGGGGCTGGAAGTGCGCTTTCTGGCCAATCGTGACGAGTACCTGCACTTTGCCCTGCTGACCGATTTTCTCGATGCGCCCAGCGAAACCCTGCCTGAAGACGCCGCGCTGATGGCCCTGGCCGCCAGCCTGATCGAGGGCCTGAACCACAAGTACCCGAACGATGCGCGCTTCGTGCTGCTGCACCGTCCGCGGCGCTGGAACCCCGCCGAGCAGGTATGGATGGGCGTGGAACGCAAGCGCGGCAAGCTGGCCGATCTCAATGCACTGCTGCGCGGGCACGGTGAGGGGCGCTTCATGTTGCAGGTGGGGGATGTCCAGGTGCTGGAGGCGGTACGTTACGTCATCACCCTGGACACCGACACCCAGCTGCCGCGCAATGCGGCCCGCCAGTTCGTCGGGGCCATGCAGCACCCGCTCAACCGCGCCCAGGCTGGCAGCGGCTACGCCATCCTGCAACCGCGGGTCGGCATCAGCCTGCCCAGCGCGGCGCGCTCGCTGTATGCGCGACTGTTCGGCAGCGACGCCGGCGTCGACCCGTACACCCGCGCAGTGTCGGACGTGTACCAGGACCTGTTCGAACAAGGCTCGTTCATCGGCAAGGGTATCTACGACGTGGATGCGTTCGAGCAGGCGCTGCAAGGCTGCCTGCCGGACAACCGCATCCTCAGCCACGACCTGATCGAGGGCTGCTACGCCCGCAGCGGGTTGCTCAGCGATGTTCAGGTGTTCGAAGAGTACCCGGCCCGCTACAGCGCCGACGTCAAGCGCCGCCACCGCTGGATTCGCGGGGACTGGCAACTGCTGCCGTGGGTGCTGCCCTGGGCGCCCACCGCTGACGGCACCTGTGCGCGCAACCGGCTGGACGCCCTGGCCCGCTGGAAGCTGTTCGACAACCTGCGCCGCAGCCTGGAGCCCGGTGCATTGCTGTGCCTGTTGCTGTGGGGCTGGCTGGCCTCGGGCCGGCCCGGGCTGTGGACCCTTGCCGCGCTGTTGCTGGTGTTGACCCACGCGGTGCTCGGCACCCTGCTGGAGATACTGCGCAAGCCTGTCGACGTACCCCTTGCGCAGCACCTGTGGGCGGCGCTGCGCGGCTGCGCCCTGCATTTCGCGCGCGCCAGCCTGCACCTGGCCTGGCTGCCGTTCGAGGCCTACTACAGCCTCGACGCCATCGTGCGCACGCTGTGGCGCATGCTGGTCAGCAAGCAGCGCCTGTTGCAATGGAGCCCGTCACGGGAAGTCGAACGCACCAGTGTCAATCGCCTGGGGGCCTTGTACCGCAGCATGTGCAGCGCCCCGATACTGGCCCTGGTCGTGGGCCTGTGCCTGCTGCCAAGCCCCATGACCCTGGCCCTGGCGGCGCCCTTGCTGCTGGCATGGCTGGCCAGCCCGGCACTGGCCTGGTGGATCAGCCGCCCCTCCCCGCGCGCGCACTTCGACCCCACTGCCGAAGACCTGCGCTTTCTGCGCAACCTTGCGCGCCAGACCTGGGCGTTTTTCGAGCAATACGTCGGCCCCGACGACCACTGGCTGCCCCCCGACAACGTGCAGGAGCTGCCGGTTGCCCGCATTGCCCACCGCACCTCGCCCACCAACATGGGCATGGCCTTGCTGGCCCACCTGGCCGCCCACGATTTTGGCTACCTGGGCGGCGGGCGGCTGCTCGAGCGCCTGCTGTCCATGCTCGACAGCATGGACGGGCTGGAGCGTCACCAGCGCCACTTCTACAACTGGTACGACACCCTCACCCTGAAACCCCTGCCACCGCTGTACGTCTCCACGGTGGACAGCGGCAATCTTGCCGGTCTGCTGCTGACCTTGAAGCCCGGCCTGCTGGGCCTGGCCGACACACCGCTGGATGATCCGCGCCAGGCCCAGGGGTTGCTCGATACCCTGGAAGTCTTCGGCCAGGCCTTGACCAATGCCGGCCTGCCCGCCACCGAGGTACAGGCGTTATGCCGGCGTCTGCAGGCACCTCAGCCACACGATCTGGTGCAGCTGCTGCAGGACGCACTCGACCTGCCGGCGCCCGCCGACGATCCGGATGCGCGCTTCTGGTTCGACAGCCTGCAACGTCAGTGCACCGAGCAGCGCGACGAACTGCTGCGTTTTGCCCTGCCTGCCACCAACGAACCGGGCGTGCGGCCGCCGACCGGTTGCTGGCGCGACCTGGCGCGGCTGGACGCCGAGCAGTGGTGCGCTGCCGATCGCCCGCAGGTGCTGCAGGTACAGGCCCTGGCCCGCCAGCGCATGCAGCAGGCGGCGCAGCTTGCCCAGCGCGTCGAGGCCATGGCCGACATGGACTTCGGCTTTCTCTACGATGCCCGCCGCGAGTTGTTCGTGATCGGCTACAACGTCGATGAGCGACGCCTGGACAGCGCCTTCTACGACCTGCTGGCGTCCGAAGTTCGCCTGACCAGTTTCGTGGTCGTCGCCCAGGGCCAGGTGCCTCAGGAAAGCTGGTTTGCCCTGGGGCGCCTGCTGACCAGCAATGCCGGGGTGCCGGTGCTGCTGTCGTGGTCCGGCTCGATGTTCGAGTACCTGATGCCGATGCTGGTGATGCCCAGCTACGAAGGCACCCTGCTCGACCAGACCTGCCAGGCGGCCGTCACCCGCCAGATCGAGCATGCCAGCCAGCTGGGCACGCCCTGGGGCGTTTCGGAGTCCGGCTACAACACCGTCGATGCGCACTTGAACTACCAGTACCGCGCCTTCGGCGTGCCGGGGCTGGGCCTCAAGCGTGGCCTGGGCGAGGACAACGTGGTCGCGCCCTACGCCAGTGCGCTGGCACTGATGGTCGCGCCCGCGGCCGCCTGCCACAACCTGCGGCGCCTGGCCAGGCAGGGGGTGGCCGGGCGGTTCGGGCTGTACGAGGCGGTCGACTACACCCCGGCACGCCTGCCCCCTGGCACCGATGCTGCCGTGGTGCGCTCGTTCATGGCACACCACCAGGGCATGAGCCTGCTGGCCCTGACCTCGCTGCTGCTGGGTCAGCCCATGCAGCGGCGCTTTGCCGCCGAGCCGGCCTTCCAGGCCTGTGCCCTGCTGCTGCAGGAGCGCGTGCCCAAACGCGCCACGCAATACCTGCATGCAGCCCAGGCGCCTACCGTCGACGATGCCAGCCAGGGCAATGAAACCAAGCTGCGCGTGTTCACCGACCCGGACCGTCGTCGGCCGGCTGTGCAACTGCTGTCCAACGGGCGCTACCACGTCATGGTCAGCAATGCCGGTGGCGGCTACAGCCGCTGCAACGACATGGCAGTGACGCGCTGGCGCGAAGACATCGCCAGCGACAGCCTTGGCACCTTCTGTTACCTGCGCGACGTGGCCAGCGGGCATTTCTGGTCCACGACCTACCAGCCCACCCAGCATCGCGCGCACAGCCAGGAAACCGTGTTCACCGATGCCCGCGCCGAGTTTCGCGTGCGCGAGTTCAACTTCGACTGCCACACCGAGATCGTGGTGTCCCCCGAGGACGATATCGAGCTGCGTCGCCTGCACCTGACCAACCGCGCCCGTACCCGGCGCACCCTGGAGCTGACCAGCTACGCCGAAGTGGTGCTGGCCTCGGCCATCAGCGATGCGCTGCACCCGGCGTTCAGCAAGCTGTTCGTGCAAACCGAGCTGGTGCGACCGCTGCAGGCGATCCTGTGCAGCCGGCGTCCGCGTGCCAGTGACGAAGCCGTGCCGTGGATGTGCCACCTGCTGGCAGCCCACGGGGCGGACATCGAGCAGATCTCCTACGAAACCGACCGTGCCCGCTTCATCGGCCGCGGCCGCACCCTGCAGGCGCCGGCCGCGCTGACTGACACCTGCGAGCAGCTGTCCGGCACTGCCGGCGCGGTGCTCGACCCGATCGTGGCCATCCGCTGCCGTATCAGCCTGGAGCCTGGCCAGAGCGCCACCATCGACCTGGTCACCGGGGTGGCCGACAGCCGCGAGGCCTGCCTGCACCTGATCGACAAATACCGCGACCGGCATCTGGCCGACCGGGTGTTCGACCTGGCCTGGACCCACAGCCAGGTGCTGTTGCGCCAGCTCAACACCTCGATGGCCGATGCCAGGCTGTTCGAACAGATGGCGGCCTCGGTGCTGTATGCCAACCCTGCATTGCGCGCCGAAAGCGCCGTGCTGGCCAGCAACCGGCGCAGCCAGTCGGGGCTGTGGGGCCAGGCGATCTCCGGGGACCTGCCCATCGTGCTGGTGCAGATCGCCGACCCGGCCAACATCGAGCTGGTGCAGCAGATGGTCCAGGCCCATGCCTACTGGCGCCAGAAAGGCCTGGTGGTGGACCTGGTGATCTGGAACGAAGACCAGGCCGGCTACCGCCAGCAACTGCAGGACCTGATCATGGGCCTGGTGACCTCCGGGGTCGAAGCGGCCCTGCTGGACCGTCCCGGCGGCATCTTCGTGCGTCCTGCGCAGCAGCTGTCCAGCGAAGACCGCACGCTGATGCGGTCGGTGGCACGCCTGATACTCAACGACAGCCATGGCAGCCTGGCCGAGCAGGTCCACCGGCGGCGCATCGAGCCGGCCCTGGCACCGTTCACCCCGAGTTTGCTGCAAGGGCCGCAGAGTGCCGGCTACACGCTGCAGCCGCTGGCCATGGCGCCCACGCTGGGCAACGCCTACGGCGGCTTCAGCGCCGACGGCAGTGAATACGTCATCAATCATCGCCCGGGCCAGCCGACCCCGGCGCCCTGGGTCAACGTGCTGGCCAACCCCGGGTTCGGCAGCATCGTCTCGGAAACCGGCGGTGCCTACAGCTGGTACGAAAACGCCCACGAGTACCGTTTGAGCCCCTGGCACAATGACCCGGTCAGCGACCCCAGCGGCGAAGTGCTGTACCTGCGCGACGAAGATTCCGGGCAGGTCTGGTCGCCGACCCCGGCGCCCTGCCCGGGCAGCGGCGCCTACCGAACCCGCCACGGCTTTGGCTACAGCGTGTTCGAGCATGTGCAGGACGCCATACACAGTGAGCTGTGGGTGTTCGTGGCGCTGGATGCGCCGGTCAAATTCTCGCGCCTGGTGCTGTGCAACACCGGCGATCGTGCGCGACGCCTGTCAGCGACCTGCTACGTGGAATGGGTGCTGGGGGACTTGCGCAGCAAGTCGGCCATGCACGTCGTCACCGAAGCCGACCCGTTCAGTGGCGCACTGTTTGCGCGCAACGCCTACTCCATCGAATTCTCGGGCCGCGTGGGGTTTCTGGACTGCGACTGGCCCCAGGCCGGCCTCAGTGGCGATCGGGTCGAGTTTCTGGGGCGCAACGGTACCCTGGCCGACCCGGCAGCCCTGCGCCGGGCACGCCTTTCGGGGCGCCTCGGCGGCGGCATGGACCCCTGTGGTGCGCTGCAGGTGAGCGTCGAGCTGGCGCCTGGTGAAAGCCGCGAAGTGGTGTTCCGCCTGGGCGCCGAGCAGGATGCCAAGGCCGCCACCCGGCGGGTGCAGCAGTACCGCGGCGTACGCGCCGCCAACGTCGAACTGGCGCGGGTCACGCAGTACTGGCGCACCACCCTGGGCAGCCTGCGCATCCACACCCCGGAGCCTGCGCTGGACGTGCTGGTCAACGGCTGGCTGATGTACCAGGTGATTGCCTGTCGCTTCCATGCCCGCAGCGGCTATTACCAGTCCGGCGGTGCATTTGGCTTCAGGGACCAGTTGCAGGACAGCATGGCCATGGTGCACGCCGACCCTGCCAGCAGCCGCGCCCACCTGCTGCTGTGTGCCCGCCACCAGTACGTGCAGGGCGACGTGCAGCACTGGTGGCACCCGCCGATGGATCGCGGCGTGCGAACCCGTTGCAGCGACGACATGCTCTGGCTGGCCCTGGCCACCAGCCGCTATGTGCAGATCACCGGCGACACTGCGGTGCTGAACGAGCCCGTCGGCTATCTGGACGGTCGCGCACTCAACAACGGCGAGGAGTCCTACTACGACCTGCCCGGTCATTCGCCCCTGCAAGAGCCCCTCTACCAGCATTGCCAGCGCGCGCTGGAGCACGGCCTTTGCGTCGGTGCCCACGGCTTGCCGTTGATGGGCAGCGGCGACTGGAACGACGGCATGAACAAGGTGGGCGAGCACGGCATCGGCGAAAGCGTATGGCTGGGCTTTTTCGCCCACGAGGTGCTGCGTCGGTTCGCCGAAACGGCGCAGTTGCATGGCGATGCCCGCTTTGCCCAGCGCTGCGGCGAGCAGGCGCGGCTACTGCGCAGCAACCTGCAGGCCCATGCCTGGGACGGCGCCTGGTACCGGCGTGCGTATTTCGACAATGGCCAGCCCCTGGGGTCGGCCAGCAACCAGGAGTGCCGCATCGACTCCATCGCCCAGAGCTGGTCGGTGCTGTCGGGCGCCGCGCCCCTGGATCACTGCCGCAGTGCCATGGCATCGCTGGACCGCCACCTGGTGCGGCGTGATATCGGCATCGTGCTGCTGCTGGACCCGCCGTTCGACAAGGGCACGCTCGACCCCGGCTACATCAAGGGCTATGTACCGGGGGTTCGTGAAAACGGGGGCCAGTACACCCACGCCGCCGTGTGGGCGAGCATGGCGTTCGCCCGCCTGGGCGACGGCGCCCGCGCCTGGGAACTGATGCGCATGATCAGCCCCCAGAGCCAGGGCCATGCTACCCGCATCGACACCTACAAGGTGGAGCCCTACGTGATGGCGGCGGATGTCTACGGTGTGGCGCCCCATGCCGGGCGCGGCGGCTGGAGCTGGTACACCGGTGCGGCCGGATGGATGTACCGGCTGATCGTCGAATCGCTGCTGGGGGTGGAGCGCCAGGGCAACACCCTGCTGCTGCAACCGCTGCTGCCGCCAGAATGGTCGGGCTTCAGCCTGCAGTACCGGTATGGCGCCAGCGTTTATCACATCGATGTGCACCGGGGCACACAGGCCGTACAGGTGCTGAGCCTGGATGGCGAGGTGATCGACGGCACAAGCCTGTCGCTGGTCGATGATGGCGCCGAGCATCAGGTCACCTTGCTGTGCGCTGCATCGGCAACCGCGACGTTACCCTTGCTAAAGGGAGTACCCTAGGGCCTTACCCTATGGATGCCGGCCCCATGTCCCATGATCCAGCCAGCGGGCAGAACCATCTGCTCGCCGCCCTGCCCGACCCGGTACGCGAGCGGCTGCTGCCGCACCTTGAGCAGGTTGCCTTGCCGCTGGGCAAGGTGATCTACGAGCCAGGCGACAGGCTGACGCATGTGTACTTTCCCACCGATGCCATCGTTTCGCTGCTGTACGTCATGGAAAACGGCGCCTCGGCGGAGATCTGCGTGGTGGGCAATGAGGGGCTGGTGGGCATTGCGGTGTTCATGGGCGGCGAAAGCACCTCCAACCGTGCCGTGGTGCAAAGTGCCGGGCTTGCCTGGCGCTTGCCGGGCCAGCGGCTCAAGGACGAGTTCGACCGCCATGGCGAGCTGTTGCTGCTGATGTTGCGCTACACCCAGTCGCTGATCACCCAGATGGCACAGACCGCCGTGTGCAATCGCCACCACTCGATCGATCAGCAGTTGTGCCGCTGGCTGCTGCTGTCGCTGGACCGCCTGACCGGTAACGAGCTGAACATGACCCAGGAGCTGATCGCCAACATGCTGGGCGTGCGCCGCGAAGGCGTCACCGATGCGGCCGGCAAGCTGCAGCGCCTGGGGGTGATCGAGTACAGCCGCGGGCATATCAAGGTGCTCGATCGGCCACGACTGGAGCAGTTGAGCTGTGAATGCTACTCAGTGGTGAGGTGTGAGACCGAACGACTGTTACCGTACTTGCGTGGGCGAGCTCAGCCGATGGCAGATCAGGGCACATAGCTCACCACCGGCTCCAGGTTCTTGAAGTACCGCAGAGCTTGGTCATTTCGGCTGAAGCAGTACCCCAGCACAACGTGTACATCCGTGTTTTCGAGGTAGGTTCTAAATTCACTGGTTCGCATGTTCGCCAGGTCGACCACCCTGACCCGACTTTTGTAGCTGCCATTGTAGAGGGCCGACTGAGCCTCGAACATATCAGGCACAGACAACGAGTTCCTTCGTATGCGCTGGACATTCCAGTTGCGGCCTTGTGGGTTTCCATGGTTTCCCCCCATCACGACAATGTCACGTTGCGGCTCTTTACCGACGATGTACTTCAATGCGTCGTTGACCTCCAGACTGTTCACCCGGCGGTCGGCGGCAATGATGAATCTGCGGTCGCTGGCGTTGCTTGTCGGGCGCTCGGTGATGATTTTCCAGGGGGAGCTTCGGGCTTTTGAGACTGACTCCTCCACCACATTGCCAAGGGTGGCAAACTCGCTCGGAGCCGACGCGCCCGTTCGGAACATGAGCTTTTGACGCAATATGCCTGGTAGCTTTTTGGCCTTCGAGGCAGCTTTTGCCGCAGACGACCCAATCGACATACCTAACGAAGCCAGGCCTGTTCCGAACGATATCCAGCCCAGAATGCCCGCAGCCTTTTCGTTGCCACTGGCTTCAAGCGCCACCGATGCAACTCCGGTACCCAGGGCAATGGCTTCAACCGCTACCGCTGCTACCGATACGGCTCCTGCAATCGACGTGGTGGCCACCGCCGCGACAGCGCCTGCCGCAGCACCTGCAGTACTCGCACCGGCACCGAGCAAAGCTGTGTATGCCGCACCTATTGCAGGCGCTGCAGTGCCGGCAGTCGCTACCACTGCAACCGCTCCCAGCACCAGCCCGATACCAGCCACTACCCAGTTCCACCACGCATGCCCATCCGGGTCAACCCGGTTGACCGGGTCGCCGCTGCAATACGCATAGCGGTTCAAGCCGCCCGCGCCGTCCGGGCTTGCACTGTCAGGGCTGAGGAACATGAACAGGCACGGGTCGTAAGGACGGTTGCTGCCGGGCATGTACAACAGGCTGTCGGTTTCGCGCACCTCACCGGCGTAGCCCACCCGGCTTTGCGCGGTGCCGTTGTCCAGGCCATGTGCGCTGTAACCCACAAAGCAACTGCTGTCGCCGGTTTCAACCCGCACGCTGCCTTGCCCATCGCTGGCGCCGATCACAACCGTGCGCACCGCCTGGCTCAGCAGGGTCTGGGCGAACACGGTGCTGCCGGCACGCATCAAGGTCAACCAGCCCTGGTCGCTATGCTCGTTGACCATACGCTGGCCGTCATAAAAACGCTGACTCATGGTGCCATTGACGCGGGTCTCGACCAGGCGGCCCAGCGGGTCATACGCATAGTCGCAGGTACTGGTGCGGTCCTCCCGGCGCGTCAGGTGCCCCTGGCTGTCCCAGTACAATGCCCGCCACAGTTGTCCGTCATGTCGCTCCCTTGTCAGTTGACCAGCGGCGTCGTATTCAAGGTCGATGACCAGTGCCTGCGGCCAGCTGTGGGTGATCTGCACTGGACGATCTGCGGCCACATCGCTGTCGTAGGTGAACGTCATGCGGTTGCATTGACCATTCTCGTACTCGGTGTCGATCTGTTCATAACCGTCGAGCGCATTGAAACAGAACGTCTGGCGCCGAATTCGCTGCCCGGTACGAGGGTCGGTGACCAGATCAGACCCTTGCGTGGAGGTTTCGACCAGGCGATTGCGCACGTCATAGCGGTACTGCTCTTCGCTCAACAAGGAGGCCTGCTCCCCCTCCAGCAATTCCCACGTGCGTGTCGCCACCTGATCCTGCTGGGTCCAGCTCAAGCGCTGGCGAAAGCGCTGCATACCCGAGATACCATGGCACACCCATGTCCGGGTGCACTCACGGCCCAGGAGGTCGTAGGCCAGGGTCTGCTGCTGGGACTGGCCGTGCTGGCCGTCGGTGGTGAGTGTCTGCGCCAACCGACCGAATGCGTCGTAGCCCAGTTGCAAGGCCAGCGGGCCGCAGTGCTGGCCACTGATGCGCCCCACGGCATCGTAGGTGCAGTAAGTCATCTGGCCGTGTACATCGGCAAACGACAGCACGCGACCGTTCAACGAATACTGCCAGCCGCAGGTATGGGTCTGTCCTGCATGGTGCCAGTGCTCGGCACGGGTCACACCCGAGGCGGTGAAATCCCAAGTTATCTGCCCCAGCCCGCCGGTGGCCCGGGTAAGGCGACCGTGGGGCAGGCTGTAGGTGAAGGTGCTTTCACTGTTCTCGCTCGGTCGGGCGATGCGCTTGAGCTGATAATCCAGCTCGGGTTCATAGCCGAAGTGCGTGACACTGCCGTGGGAGCGTGTGAGTGCATCGGGAGGAATCTGCCCCGGCACATACGCGAGGGTTTCCTGCTGCCCGCCGCAATCGCGCGTCAGCGGGCGATCCAGGCCATCGAACGTCTGCTTGAGCAACAGCGTCTCGCGGGTCGCGGTGCATAGCGAAAGGGTTGCAATGGCATCGCCATCGCTGTGGGGGGCGAAGCTCCATTTCACGCGGCTGTGGTCTTGCAGCGTACGCTGCGCGACCCGCCCGTCACGGTCGTAGACGGTGGACGTGGTGCGCTGCTCGCCATCGGGCGTCTCTATCGTATGGGCTACCGGACGCTGCAGCGCATCGAGTGTCCAGCGTTCACGGCGCAACAACGGGCCACCCCCAGGCTCATGCAGTTCGACACGTTCGACACTGCCGCGTGCATTCAGGTACAGCGTGGTGCGAGGCCCTTGCTCCCCGGTGGCGCTCTGCTGCCAGGACACTTGGGTACGCTGGATGGGGTCATGCTTTGTATGGTCCACCGTGCCGTCGGCATGCTGCACCCGGCATACGGAGCCCCAGTCATCGTAGGCGGTGAGCACCGTACTGCTACAAAACGGGGTGTTCTGGGCGGCCGCCCAGTCCTGCGAGGTCTCACTGGTGACATTGCCCTGTACGTCGTAGGTCACTCGGCGCACTTCACGCAAGGGGGCGCCGGGGCTGTCCAGAAACTCGAGCAGTTCGCGCACCGGGCGTCCCTGACCATCCAGCTCCACACGCAGGCGCTGGCCGTTGCTGTCGGTCTGCTCGACGTACACCGTTCGATCACGCTGCAGGCCAACCAGCTGGTAGGCACAGTGGGTGCTGGTCGCATACGGCGTGTTTGCGCTTTCTATGCGGCGTACGGTGCGGCCCAGTGCGTCGTGGTCAAAACGGGTCACGGTACCGTGTTCGTTGCGTTCCTCGATGGTCAGGCCCGTCAGCACGTGGCGCAGGGTCGATGAGCTGATCACCAGTTGGTCATGGCTGATCCGCTGCTGGGTTTCGCACAGCAACGGGCCTTCGAAGGTGCGCAGGAAATTCGTGGTGGCGGCGTAGCCGTTGTAGAGCGTGACACTGGATATCGGTAGGCCATGGAACGGGCTGTCTGCTGCCTGCTCGACACGCTGGAGGATTCTGGCCGTTTCAACTTCCCCGCTATCAGTCGCATCCCGAGCCACTTCGCTGTCCAGCACCAGGTGCTGTCGATCCTCTGCCTGGCGCTTGTGCAGCCTGATGTACGCATAGTCGGTGTGTGCCACATGTCCCGCTGACCGTGCATCGGGTGCCGGGGCAGTAGTGGTGAAACGCTTGAGCCAGCGCACGAACCTTCCCCCGTCATCCGGGCAGCCCTGCGCGCCACCCAGCGGATAGTATTCGCGGCTTTCGCTGCGACCATCGGCGAATCGCTGGTTCAGTACATTGCCATAGGCATCGTATTCGCACGTGTCGCGTTCCTCCCTGGACTGGTTGCCGGTTTCATAGCGGGTAATGCTGGCAATCGGCAGCTGACACCAGGCCGGCTGGTCGTCCCAACCCACTGCAGGGTCGTCTGCGTACACGCTCTGCTGGCAAACCCTGCACTCGCCGCGCACGGTCAACTTCTGCGTCTGCAGGTGATAGTGATTCCAGGTGTATTCGACACTTTGCACCTTGCGCCCCTGTTCGTCGTGCAGGGTCTGCAGGCATCCATAGTCATAACGTGGCAGAAGATAGAGGTTGTCCTTGCCGTCTGCCCATTCACCTGCCGAGACACCCCCGTAGCCAAAGCAGTTGTTCGAGCCGATCAAGGCGTAGGTGGTGTAGGCCACCGGCTGGGCCGCACCGGGGTCGTGCCGATGCGTGGACACCCTGGGCAGAGAGGCCAGCGGCGCGCCCTGTGGCAGCCGAAGCCCATTGTTCCCCGTGGCGTAATCGACTTCGTCCGTGCTGCCCAGCGGCCCCAGCACCTTGCTCGGGAACAGCAATCGGCTTTGCGGATCCTGCCAATAGGTGAAGGCCCAGCGGTTGCCGCCATCAGGCAGGACCAGCTCATTGAGCCGGTCACTTCGCAGCAGCGTGACGACTGTGGTGCTGTCAGAACCCGGAAACATCACGAAGCGGGTTTCATCCCTGCCATGCTGGACGTCCAGCAACAGACGCTGCTCATCGCGGATGGTCCACAGCAGGTAGGGGCCACTGCCTGCAAGCCATTCAAGGTACGCGCGGCGCCCCTGGGCAGAAACGATCTGCTTGAGCATGGCCATGCCACTGTTATCCTGGACCTCGAGGTACTCGCAGACGCCATCCTTGTAGTCGATGCGAAAGCAGCGAGCCCTGTCGTCAACGGTGAACACCTCGAACGAACACAGCTTCTGGTCTTCGAACACCAGTTGCCCGCCCTTGCTCAAATCCGAACGGTCGCTATCGAACTTGAACGTGTCGCCCGAATTGATCCGTAGCTGACCGGTATTGAAATCGAGCATGGACAACCCGAGCGTCCAGCCGAGGCCATACCCGCTGTCGGTGTGCGAGCCCAGTGGGCTGAAATGCAGCACAGGTTGAATGACCGGCCCGGCAAGGTGGTTGGCGTGCAGTGCCGGCAGCTCGCAAGCCAGCGTTAACTGGCTGGTTCTGGGGTCCACGCCGGTGCTTACATGGCTCAGAAAATTACTGGCCTGGGTGTAAAGCGCGCCAGCGCGCAGGCGCTGGGTAATGTCGTCAAACCTCGTCATCCGTGGCGCTCCGGCTTTCGGTACCCGTTGCCAGCGACAGCCGCAGGCTGCGTGAACCGGACGCAGAGGTATCGGCGTAATGGATCATCAAGGTGTGGTCGTTGCCATACGCGTCAACGAACAGCAGCGGGCGCGGGCCACCTTGCTCTCGGGAGGACTGGCTGTGAAACGGTATGTTGTTGCCCCCCTGGAGTACCACCACGACGCTCTGCGGGCGTATCCTTGACACTTGGGCTACTGGCCTGAAGTCGTCGCCCAGCTCGATCAGAGGGTTATAGGACACCTCGCGTTGGCCCGGGGCGGCGTAGCCGACGTGTGAGGCCCGTGTGTCACTGGGCGAACGCACGGCCCACTGGATCATCCCGAAACCCGTAGGCTCCACGGCGCGCAAGGCCACCCAGGTGCCCAGCACATATTCCCAGATGAAAAGATCGGAATTTCCCTCACCGCCTACCAGTTCCCGCTCAAAGCTGTAGTCGTCAAGGCCGAACAACGGGATGGGCATTGTGCTGATATCGACGTGCTCGTCGAAATTGGTTTCGCTGCCGTCCGTGACGTAGAAGTACTCTTCACCGCCCTGTATACGGGTGATGCCCGCCCAAAGGGTGACATTGGTGCCCGCAAGGGCACGGGAATGCACGTAGAACCGGCGAGTGTAGACGGCAAGGGCTGCGCCCTCTGAAGCGGCATGCTCGCTGGCCGCTGCTGACGTGCCTGGGTAGTAGCTGTACGCGTTACGTACCGTCTTGTAGAACCACTGGGCTTCCCCATTATCCTCGCACTGCAGCGCAGTGTAGGTACCGTCATCGCTGCGTAGCAGCAGGCACAGGCTGTCCAGCTCTTGCTGGGAAACGTCCTGATTGGTGCGTGGCTCTATTTCCACTACAACTTCCACCTGCTGGCGCAGATTCGGGTAAAGGTTTCCCGTTGGCGAGCCTAGTCGCATACGCATCTGCGACAACCAGTTACCCAGTGGTGGCGCAGCGCGCGAAGGTACAAACGACGTGAATGATCGGGGAGGTACGCCTTCAACGGTCAAGGTATAGCCCCACGGTGCCAGGTCGCTTGCATTCGGATCATCGGAACGCAGGTACACCGACAGATCGAAGCGGTTGCCATAAACATCCCAGCCGTAGGTGTATCTTTGCTGGCGCGGTCCCACCACCTCGTTGAAATAGGCGATCATGCCCACCGCGATACAGATCGCGTCACGCGGGTGTTTTATGGATACGAGAAGATTAGAGTAGGCAAGAACGAGTTCGAGCGGGCCCGTGATCGCGGGGGTCGCTCTCGTGCTGTTGGGGGGTACAATAACGGTTGCCTTGTTCAAGTGGAGCGACGATTGATAGATAGGTGGTTGTTCTGTGCTGTGAATCTTCACGACCTTGCCGGTACGTGGGTTCTGCAACGAAACGTAAGTATTTTCGACACGTGCCGACCGCCCTTGGGCCTCTGGGGAGGTGCCCTCAAAAACCACAAGCGGTGAAGATACGACCAACCCGTTCCCCACTCTGTATTGCGTTGGTTCTACAGCCTCGATCTGAACGCTGCTATTGAAGCGCCCTCCTTCGCCTTGGCCGCCATACGGGACATCAAGATTGTTGGTAGTCCAGACTCTGCTTTGCACTCTGATCCTGGCTGCAAACTTGAACACCGTGCGCCCAGCAACACTGGGGTCCAGATGTATATAGCGTACAAAGGTCTGATAGTCAGTGCTGTCAGTATGTTTTTTTTCTGACGTCTTGCCACTTCTGACGGTGCCTTCATCATAAGGCAATATCCCGGTTTCGGGTGGCTGCGTCCCAGAAACCCAACCCCCGGGCGCGGTGGTGTACGGAATTATCTCGAGGCTGCCAACCGGTAGCAGTACCACTTCGCCATACTGGTTACGGGCTTGTAAGGTTATGATCACTTTTGATTTTTGACGACCATTCGCGAACAGATGCGCTGTGGCATTCTGCTGTCCTCTGAAGGCATCTGCCTCGATCAGGAAATAACTCAAACTTGCAACTGTAGTGTCTGTAACGTGGCTCATGATGGCGCTTCCTGCAGTAGAGTGGAAAGGTTACTGGTGAGGGAGGTTATATCCATCGGCTGATACATAGACGCAGGACACCTTGCCCTCCAACTGCCCATCCTTGTAGCCTTCGGAGATGATGCCCCGGGTTACCTCCTGGCCAATAGCGACATAATGGGCCCTTGAAACACTTATTTTTGCAGTCATCTTGCCATAGATTGGGTTGAGAATTTTATAGTGCGAATAGGATTCATCCGAATTGCAGTGCCCTGCATTGTAAATGCCGAACTTTACGCCATCCCGAGGGTTTTCAACGGCGAAGTTATACATTTCATCATTGTCACAACTGTTGTTGGCGAAGCGATGCATACCGACGGTCATCACAATCGTGCATTCTCCGCTGTTTTTCTTGTACAAGTGCAATATTGGAATGCCTTGTGCTACAGGAGGACTTTTTGTGTAATTTCTCATGATCAGGACGATAACCATCGAGAGCACAATCAATAGTACGAAAAGCGTTAAAACAGTACGGGCGCGAGAGAAATGGATTTTCACGATGATGCCCTTTGTCTGTCGGAGTGGAATTTATAGTGTAAAGTTGCTGCCGCCCGGGTCAAGTCATTAGTTAAACAAGTTCATTCCGAGTACCTGTTTTTTAGACTGATAATATTGCCAGTTGCAAAGTGTAAAACGTGTATGCCTGCTGGGCACATCGATTGAACGTTTCGTGTGCCACCCGCCTCGCACTCATTTATTTGCTGGTGATCACCGGTCCGGTCAGGTCGCTGCCCTGCAAGCCGAGCAAGTTGCAGTCAACGATGCAGGTTTCAATCCAGTGTGAAAGACATTGGTAGATCGAGCTCTTTTACATAACTTGTGAGGGGGGCCAGTTTTCGGTAATAGCGCAATGCTTCGTCATTGCGCCCGAAGCAGTAAGCCAGGATGACGTGGCTTTCCTGGCTGCTGACCAGCTTGCCGAACGACACGTCATCCATTTCCATCACATCGCGGATTTCAACGTCCCGCCCACCGATTGTGGTGCCCGCGTACTTGGCGCTGTCACGGTTGATAAACCGCCTGTCGTCGAGCTTGTCGAGGCGTTTGCCAGCGCTGTTCCAGTTATCGCCGTAGCGGTTTCCATGCCCACCTGTGACGAGTACGACCTTGCGTTTGGTCAACGTGGCCGTTCGCTCCAGAATACCTATGGGCTCAGCCAGATCTTCCCCTGTGATCGCGGTGCTGGCACCAAACACATAGTGGGTTCCGGAGGAACCTTGCTGAGTGACCGCATGCCATTTTGCAGGGGCGCCGTTTCTTAGCGAAAGATTGACTTTGGCTGGAATCGGCGAGAAATGTGCGGGGGTTCTAGGCGTGGTGTCAGCCTGCCTCAACATGCTATCGCGCCAGCGACCTGCAAGCCGATTGAGTTTGCTCGAGCCCTGGGCGGCTGAGGCCAGTGCGCTCGTGCCCGCAGCTGCAATGCCCGACCCCATCGACACCCAACCCAACAGGCGCGAAGCGCTTTCATTGTCTGATTGCTCCAGCGCGGCTTCTGCGACCCCGGCCCCCATGGATATCGTTTCAAGCACTGCACTGGTAACCGCCATGGCGCCAGCGGCAGAACCCATTACCGCCATCACCGCACCGGTGACCAACCCCCCCGCTACCGCTGCAGATGTTGCCCCTCCCCCCACCATAGCGCCGCCCAGGGCAACTGCCATCGGGCCTGCCAGCAGGCCCGCCGTTGCCACGACTGCCGCCAAACCGGCCACAACGCCCACGGCCGCGCCAACCCAGCTCCAGAAACTGTGACCATCCGGATCGATGCGGTTGACCGGGTCACCCGCACAATAGGCATAACGGTTCAGACCACCCGCGCCGAACGGGCTTTCACTGTCGGGGCTCAGGAACATCATCAACTGAGGGTCGTAGGGGCGATTGCTGCCCGGCATGTAGAGCACACTCTGAGCATCACGGTATTCACCGGCATAGCCGATGCAACTCTGGGCGTTGCCACTGTCCAGCCCGTGGGCGCTGTAGCCAATCAGTACGTTGTTCGCAGCCGTCTCGATGCGTACGCTGCGCTGCCCGTCGCAGGCAGTCAGAATCACTTCACGTACGGTCTGGCTCAACGTGCTTTGGGCAAAGATGGCCGGCCCGTTACGATGCAGCTGGATCCGTTGACCGTCTGCCTCTTCGTTGATGACCAGCGAGCCATCGTAGAAACGGCGCCTGACATGGTTTTCCACGGTGGTCTGAACCAGTCTTCCCAGCGGATCATACTGATAGTCGCAAGTGCTGATTGTGTCTGCTCGCCGGGTCAGGTGTCCTTGCGCATCCCACCATAACTGGCGCCATGGCTGGCCATCGTGCACCTCGTTGATCAGGCGGCCGCAGGCATCGTACTCAAGGTCGATGGTCAGAGGCCTGGGCCAGCTGTGTGTAACGCTGATCGGGCGGTCCTGCGCCAGGCTTGTGTCATAGAAAAAGCACATGCGGTTGTGTTGCCCGCCTTCATACTCGGTGTCTACGTGCTCATACCCATCCAGCGCATTAAAGACAAACGACTGACGACAAATAACCAGCCCGGTTCGCGGGTCGATCACGCTTTCGGGGCCTTGGCAGGTCGTTTCGACCAGGCGCCCGCGCGCGTCGTAGGCGTAGTGTTCCTCCCTCGACAACGTGGCAGCGTCGTTATCAAGTGATTCCCAGCGGCGCATGCTGACCTGGTCGTGTGCATTCCAGCCGAGGGTTTGAACAAAGCTGCGTTCGCCGGCGTCGCTACGACACCGCCATTGGCGCGTCGACTCCCGCCCCATGGCGTCATAGAGCACAGTCTGTTGCTGTGTCCGATGGGTGTGCAGGTCGCTCGTACAGGTCTGGCTGATGCGCCCGAACGCATCGTATTCGACACTTACCTGCACGCTGTCGGTACTGCATGCGCAAAGCCGGCCCAGGTGGTCATAGCTGTCGCGCTGGGGCTCGCCGTGGGGAGGCTTGAACAGCAGCCGCCGCCCGCCCAAGGTGCGGGACCAGGACAAAGTATGGCATTCGCCACCCACCTCCCAATGTTCGGCCATGAGCCTGCCGGTAGGCGAGTAACTCCAGTGCAGCCGGCCCAGGTTGCCCTCGGCCTGGGTCATGCGTGCGTGCGGCGTGCTGTAGGTATAGCTACCACCCAGGCCACTGTCCGGAAAGTGGGTGCCCGTCAGTTGGTCATTGAGCAGGGGCTCGTAGGTGTAGTGCGTCTGGCTGCCATCCGCACGCTCAAGTGCGCAGGGCGGTGTCTGCGACAGCCGGTAGTGCAGCCTTTCCTGCTGCCCACCAAAACGGCGGGTCACGGGGCGGGTCAGCCCATCGAAGGTTTGCTCGCCCAGCACGGTAGGGCTGCCGCCGACCCACAGCACCAGCTTGACCACGCTCTCGCCGTCGGTATGCGCGGCATAGGTCCATTCGACCACATTGCCGTCTGCCAATACGAGCCTGCTGACGCGTCCAATGCTGTCGTAGACGGTATGGGTCACCAGGGGCGGGGCATCAGCGCTTTCCAGCGTATGGGAAAGTGGTCGCTGCAATGCGTCGAGTGTCCAGGACTCGGTTTTCTGCAACGTCCCCCTCTCGCTGTTGCCACTGCGGGGGGCGCGCAGCTCGACGCGCGAGACAGCGCCGGCCTGGTTATGGAACAGCGTGGTTTCAGGGCCGTGCTCCCCCGCAGCACTCGTGAGCCAGGAGGTACGCCGCAACGCTACAGGGTCGTGCTGATTGTGCTCTTGCACGCCATCAGGTCGCACGGTGAGGTGTACATTTCCCCAATCATCGGTGTAATACGTCGTGGTGGTGCTTATGGGTTCGATCGCATTGGGGAGCCAATCCAGCGTGGTACGACGGGCAACATTGCCGTAAATGTCATAAGTCACCTGAAGGATATCGCGTAGCGGCGCCCCGTCGCTTTCGGTGTCTTGCAGCGCCTCGCTGACAACACGGCCATCACCATCGAAAACGATGCGTTTTATGCGCCCCTCGGTGTCCACCTCCTCAGCCATCGCCTGTGTCGACATTGGCCCATAGTTGCACTGCGAGCTGACCTCATAGGCATTGCCGGCGTTGTCCGTTCGCCTCACCATCCGGCCTACTGCATCGTATTCGTAGGCAGTCACTACGCCATTGATATTTTGTCGACGTAGCGTCAGGCCGGAGCTGGAGCAGCGCGCGGTGCTGCACTCGGTGAACAGGCCGTCGTGGCTGGTAAAACATTGAGTCTCTACCAGCTCCTCATCCGCCAAGGTCCGAAAAAAATCGGTGGTGCAGGCGTAACCGTTTATAACTGTTGTGCTCTGAGCAGGTAACCCATGAAACGGGCTGTCGATCAACTGTACGACGGTCTGGGTCGTGTGCCCCAAGGCAATCTCGACCGCGTCGACAACCGTGTAGGCGGACTCACAGGCAAGCACCAGATGTTGTCGGTCCTGCGCTCGCCGCTTGGTCAGCAAGGTGTAGAGATAGTCGGTGTGGGCGATGTGGGCAGGCACCTCGCCCCCCGGTGACGGGGCCGTTAATGTATGACGCTTGAGCCACCGCACAAACCCGCTGCCGTCGTCCGGGCAGCCGGGCGCACCCCCTGCTGGGTAATACTCACGTTGCTCGATCCTTCCATCGGCGTGGTGTTGGCAGAGGATATTGGCATAGGCGTCATACTCGACCTGGGTATGCTCTTGCCGCCACTTGCCGTCTGCCTCATAACGCAGCACGGTGGCCACGGGGAGTTGACACCAGGCTGGCTGATCCTCCCAGCCCACGTCCTTGTTCTCGCCATACACGGTCTGTACCTCGACCCTGTTGCCACCGCGTGTCGTCAGCTCTCGGGTCTGCAGATGAAAGCGGTTCCAGGTTCGCTCCACGCTTACAAGCGCCACGCCCTGCTCGTCGCTCAATGTCTCGACGCAGCTGTACTCATAGCGCTCATTCAGATAGAGGTTGTCCCGACCGTCCTGCCAACCATGCGGGCCGCCCCCGAAACCCAGAAAGTTGTGGCTGCCGATCCAGGTGTAGGCCCTGTAGGTCGCCGGCTGCCCAGCCCCAGGATCGTGGCGATGCCATAGCACTCGCGGCAGGTAAGCCAGCGGCGCTCCAGGCGGCAGCTTGTGCCCCGCAGCACCGCTGGCATAAGTAACCTCGTCGAGCCCGCCCAAGGGACCCTCTACCCACTCCGGGAACAGCAACCCGCTGGCGGCGTCAGCCTTGTACTTGAATGTCCAGCGGCTGTCGCCGTCAGGCAGGATCAGCTCGCTAAGCTTGTTGTTGTTCAGGCTCAAGGTGATGGTCGTAGCCTGTTTCGAGCTCGGGAACATGTTGAATAACACCTCGCCACGCCTCCACTCGACGTCCAGAAGCGTGCGTTGCTCGTCCCATACCCGGTACAGCAGATAGGGGCCGTTACCTGACAGCCACTCAAGATACGCCCGACGTCCCTCTGCCGAGCACACCTCCACCAGCAGCGCCATGCCGCTGCGGTCCTGTACTTCGAGATACTCGGTTATCCCGTCCTTGTATTCGATGCGAAATCGCCTGCCGGCCTTGTCATCGGCAAACACCTGGAAGGTGCACAGCTTCTGATCCAGAAAAACCAGCAGGCCATCACAGGCGAAGTCCGAGCGATCGAGGTCGAGCTTGAAGCTGTCTCCCGTGTTGATCGTCAGTTGATCGCTGTTGAAGTCCAGTTGTGAGAACGACAACGACCAGCCGAAGCCGAAACCATAGTCGCTGTGCGAGTTCAGCGGGCTGAAGTGCAGTGAAGGGCTGATCACCGGTCCGGCCAGGTCGTTGGCCTGCAAGCCGGGCAAGCTGCAGCCAAGGGTGAACTGACCCGTGCGTGGGTCGACGCCGGTGCTGACGTGGCTCAAGGAGTTGCTGGCCTGGGTATAAAGCCCCCCGGCGCGAAGTCGTTGAGTGACTGTATTGGCGGGCACGTGCGTCGCTCCTTGACAACCTTTGGCTCAATGCTGCTCCGGACAACACCCGTTTGGTGCGACCTGCGGGGTTCCGCTTTCCAAGCCAACATGGAGTGGATGTTCGTTACCTGAGTGATCGATGGACGTGATCAGGAACAGGTGCAGTAACTGTTGCACTGATGCCAGTATTGAACACTGCGCATAGACCTGTTACCTGACAAAAATATCAGTTCGGACAAAAGGTAAATTCGCTCGCAGGCTGCCGTACGGCCGTGCACAAATAGCACTTGACCTGCCCTGCCCGCGGCGTTAGTTTCACGCCCGCATTTTTGCAAGCCTGCACAGGAGTCCTGCATTGGACAGTTGCCCTAGTCGATTGCGACAGGTACAGCCGGCGAGCTAGTCCAGCAGACCCTTCTGCCACTGCTCGCCGAACACGGTGGTCAGTGGCGATCCGCATCCCTGGCGGGATGACGCATCTTCATTTCCCCTCCCCGCTTGACACCCCTCATCGTGACGAGGTGTGTCGGCTGCTCGTACCCGTTGCCATCCCCGAAATCTTTACGCGCACAAGTGCGCTGACGCCGGCTGTCTGCCGGTGCCTTGAGGTGGTTCATGGATTGGAAAGTATTCTTGCTGCGCGTGGCTGTCGCGCTGGTACTGGGGGCGCTGATCGGCGCTGAACGTCAACTGCGTCAGCGCCTCACCGGGCTGCGCACCAATGCGCTGGTGAGCACCGGCGCCTGCCTGTTCGTGCTGGTGACCCAGGCCGTACCGGGCATGCTCCCGGCCGACGCTTCGCGGGTGGCGGCCTATGTGGTCTCGGGCATCGGTTTTCTGGGCGGTGGCGTGATCATGCGCGACGGCATGAACGTGCGCGGCCTGAACACCGCTGCCACGCTGTGGTGTACCGCCGCCGTCGGTGTGCTGTGCAGCCTGGGGTTACTGCTTGAGGCGAGCCTGGGCAGCCTGATGGTTCTATGCGCCAACATCCTGCTGCGTGACATCGCCCAGCGGCTGAACCAGCAGGATGTGTTACCGGCCAGCGAGGCCGAGCAGCGTTACGAGGTGCGCATCGTATGCCGCGCCGAAGACGAGATCCAGGTACGCAGCCTGATGCTGCACAGCTTTGGTAGCAGCGGCCTGCGCCTGCAATCGCTGCACAGTGAAGACCTGCCCAACCCGGCCAAGCTGGAGGTGCGGGCCGAGTTGATGGGCGACCCGCAGGCGCCCTCGCAGCTCGAGCACCTGGCCAGCCGGGTGAGCCTTGAGAAAGGCGTCAGTTCGGTACGCTGGCAGGTATTCGAGCTGGCGTCGGACTGACCCGCTTCAGCAACTGGCGCGCCACTCGCGGATCTGTTCGTGGGTGGCCGTCACCCCGCCGCACACCACCACCAGCACCGACTGATATGCCTTGAGTGCCTCACTCGGTGCATAGGCCAGCGCCAGCGCTGCACCACAGGCCGGCTCCACCAGGATACGGTGGTCGAGCAGAAAGCGTTCGCAGGCATCCAGCGCCTGAGCGTCAGTCACCACATGGCTGTGAATCGGCCGTTGCTGGCTGAGTTCGAAGGCCTGCTGGCATACCTGCTTGGCCCCCAGCGAGGTCGCCACGCTGGTCACTGCGGGCAGGGCCGTCGGGGCCTTGCTGGCCATCGCGGCAGCCAGCGAGGCGGCGCCGTCGGTCTCCACGGCAAATACCGGCACGTCGGCCCAGTCGTTACGCGCCAACCCCTCGCACACCCCGGCCAACAGGCCGCCCCCGCCCACCGAGAGCACGATCGCATCGGGCTTGAACCCACTGATGACCACCTCGTCGATCAGGCTGGCATGGCCTTGCCATAGCAGCGGATCGTCGAAGGGGTGGATGAAGGCCGCGTCGTCGGTGAGCAGCGATTGCGCATAGGCATTGGCCTCGTGCCAGGCGCTGCCGTGCACGATGACCTCGGCGTCCTCCTGGCGAATCAGCTGCCTGGCGCGCTCGGTGGTGGTTTGCGGCACCACCACGGTCACCGGCAAGCCCAGGCAGCGGCCCGCATAGGCCACCGCAATACCGGCGTTGCCCCCCGACGAGGACACGAAGCGGCGCTTGCCTTGCCTGGCATAGGCCTGGCAAGCCAGGCCCACGCCACGCAGCTTGAACGAGCCACAGGGCTGCAGGGCGTCGAGCTTGAGCCACACGTCCTGGCCGCTGGCCAGGCTGAGCGGGCGCGAAGGTACCAAAGGGGTTTCGAGATGCAGGGACATACCAGGCTCCAGGTCAGGCCAGTTCGACGATCGATTGAATTTCAACGCTTGCTCAGCGGTTGCGGATTTCATCGAGGTAGTTGTAGATGGTGTAGCGTGTCACCCCGAGTGCGGCGGCAGCTTTCTCGACGGCGCCCTTGACGATGAACAGTCCGCCATCGTGCATCTGGCGCACCGCCTCGAGCTTCTGCGCCTTGGCGATACGCCGGCCCTGGCTGCGTGCGTCGTGCAGGGCGGCATCAATGATCTGCGCCATCAACTGCTCGAGGTCGGGTTGGTTCTCGGTGGGCTCGCCGGGGGCTGCCTCGGTGCCGGGCAGCAGCTGTTCCAGGCATGCCTGGGCGGCGGCGATGCCACTGAAGTCGGTGTTCACGCACAGGCTGGCATAGGGCTCGCCCAAGGCGTCGCGGAACACCGCCGTGGCACTGCGCAGGGTCTTGCCGTCGCGGCCCAGGCTCGGATAGTTGCCCACCACCACCGGGGTATGGCTGCCCTTGTCGCGCAGGGCCTGCAGCACCGCATTGAACCCCTGGTCTTCACGAGGCCCGGCCAGTACCGGGCTGCCGATCTGACGCCCACTGACATGCCCGTTGGCAATGGCAATCACCGAATGTTCCGGCCGGGTCAGGTCGTGCAGGACCACCTCGGTGGTGCGTCCCAGCACAGTGCCAAGCATCTGCACCGTTGCGTGCAGTACGCCCAGCACCAGCTGGCGTTCAGGGGTTGTATCGAGGGCCATCGAGCGCACCACAAGAAAAAACGAACCGAGAAAATATCAACATAAAGTTTAATTTTCAACGGTTCGTTAAAATCATCGCAGCACAAAATCGCGTGCTAGCCACCGTCGGTATCGATATCGGCATCAGTGCGCGGCTTGCGCTCACGTTGTGGCTTGAAGTCAGGGCTGTAGGGGTTTTCCTTGTGAGGTTCGGGTGTATTGCTCTGCTCCTGCCCTCCTTCGTCCGGGCGTCCGGCATCCTGCAACGGCACCTCCACATCGCGTTCAGGCAGGCTCTTGCCATCGTCCGGGCGTTTCCAGGTTTGCGGCAGCGGTTGTGGCTGGTCTTCAGCAACGGGCTCGCGGTTGCGCGGGTCATGAATCATGCTTGGCGTCCTCCGGTACAGGTTCAGCGTCGTTCATCCGACAGTGGCGTCGGCTCGTCAGGTTCGGGCACTGACGGGTTGGTGTCGGGAATGCCCTCGACGTCGTTAGGGTGTTCGCGGCGATCGTCGTCGCCACGCACGTTCGGGTCAGTCACCGGGTCGTGTTCGCGTCGGGGGTCGTTGAGCGGGTCCTTCCACAGGGGGTCATCCTGCGGGCGTGGATCGATAGCCATGGCGGTCACCTCAGGTCGTGGTCCGACAAATGCGGGCCCTGCAGTTTTTCGAGGCCCCTGGACGTGGTAGGTGCCAGCCAGCCGATCAATGGTCAGGGGCCGCGTACCCGCCAGCGAAGGAAAAATATGCTCTGTGCCCCGCAAAATCCGCTGCAACCTGCGGGGCACGCAAGGCCAGCACGCGGTAAGGTAGGCAAAAACTACAACCTGAGGTGTTTGCGTGGCGTCCTATACCCTGCGTCAGCTTAGATATTTCGTCACCACGGTCGAATGCGGCAGCGTGGCCGAAGCCTCGCGCAAGCTGTACATCGCACAGCCATCGATATCCACGGCCATCAAGGGGCTCGAAGACGGGTTCGGCGTACAGTTGCTGATTCGGCATCATGCCCAGGGGGTTTCACTGACCCCGGGCGGTGCGCGGTTCTACCGCAAGGCTCAGGAACTGCTGCGCATGGCCCATGAGTTCGAGCAGAACGCCCTGGCGGACAACGACGTGGTGAGTGGGCAGATCGACATCGGCTGTTTCGAAACCGTCGCCCCACTCTATCTGCCGCGGCTGATCGCCGGGTTTCGCCAACGCTTTCCGGGCGTGGAAATTCGCCTGCGCGATGGCGAACAGCAAGAGCTGGTACAGGGGCTGACGGCCGGCCGCTTCGACCTGGCGATCTTCTACCAGCATGACCTGGACAGCACCATCGAAACCGAGCCGCTGACCGCACCGCAAAGGCCCTACGCCCTGCTGCCTGCCGGCCATCGCTTCGCCGGTCAGGCCCAGGTCTCGCTGCGCGACCTGGTACTTGAGCCGATGATCCTGCTGGACGTGCAACCCAGCCGTACCTATTTCGTGAGCATTTTCGAGGAACTGGGCCTGAACCCGAACATCGTGTTCGGCTCGCCCTCTATCGAGATGGTGCGCGGCATGGTCGGCCAGGGTTTCGGCTTCGCACTGCTGGTGACGCGGCCACGTTCCACCATCAGCTATGACGGCCAGCCACTGGTGTGCGTGGATATCGCCGAAGACGTGACCGGTTCGGCACTGGTGGCCGCCTGGCTCAAACGTGCGCAGCTGACCAAGCCTGCGCAGTTGTTCGTGGATTACTGCAAGGAGCAGTTCAGGCTGTGGCTGGCGTGAAAGCGGGCCGATCAGTTCAGTTCGGGTTGCAACTGGCCAGCCGGGTCTCTTCAGAGGACAGCTTCGGCCGGAACGGCTCAAGATTCCACTGAGCAAAATCTCTGGCATAGCGTGATACGCACTCCAGTTGAGCCCGCATGCCACCGCCATCGTTGACTGTCCATTGGCTGTCCAAACCATGTTTGTGCATCAGTTCGGCGATGGCGTTATCGAGGTCTGCATCCCCCACATATCGACCACATGCCGAAGGCACTACCGACAGTGAAACCATGGTGCCACGCGTAATCCAGTTGGCAGAGTCGAAATAATTTGCACAGCGTGCAGAGGGCGCAGAGGTGCCGCGAATAATGGCCTGATCCACTGCAAAGAAATCGAACCTGGCTTCGCTTCTGTTGACCTTGCCGGGTGGGTCTTTGCGGTCGTAACTTTCAGGCAAGGTAATTTTGACAATCGGAACGACTCTACCCGTTTTCTCGTAGAAATCCGTCTGGTTCTTCCTTGCTTCTTCAACCCCCGTGCCGGTGTAGAAAAACGCTTCCAAGGGCACGGTTTCAGGCGTATTTTGCTGCCACGGGGAAAGTACCAGTTCATTCCACTCATCAAAGCGTTCGTTGCCGAGCAGTTTCATCGCATCCCTGATCGCCATGAAGCTCGCGGCTGGATTTTTGCCTTTGGCATCTTTGCTGACATCGAACCCGCATTTTTCTTCCTGCTTGCCGGGTTCCCTGAAGTGAGCCAGCCACTGTGCTCCGGTGACGTATCCTTTTGCCTGGCATGTGTTTTCCGGTTTGTCGCATGGCCCATCCGCCCTGTGCCAGCCCCAGGCATCAACAGGAAACGCACATAGCACGTCCGGGTACAACTTTCCTGCTGGCGCCGACAGTTTCGGGTAAAAAATAATACCGCTGTTGTTCTGCCATGCCAGGGCCGCAAACCTTGTATCGGTTCTCATGTATGAAAAAGATACGCCTCTGTGTCCCTCTTTCTGTGAGGTTCGACTGGTATTCCATACCGGATTTATTTTAGCCCTGTCCACGACCCTCATGAGTATCCCGCTACATAGAAAAGCGGGTCGATTGCTGGTGCCACAGTTCTCGCGCTTATCATAATAGCGCTTCGTCATGTTCTCCGCAGTGCGTTGTCCGACCAGTAGCGTACTGCCACTTTCATCGCCCGCCGCGATCTGGTTGAGCCGATTGATGCTTTCCTGGTCAATCGGGTTGCAGCCCTGTGCCCAAAGTTGTGCCTGATCGGGGACAGAGGGGCGAAAAGGCTCGATGTTCCAGTCATGCTTTTCTTTTGTATAACGTGCGTGGCAGTCGAATTGCTGTTTCATGACACCACGGTCGTAAGTACGCCATTGCCAGTCCTGGCTGTGGTTTTTCGAAAGCTCTTCGAAGGCTTGTGCGAACTCTTGCTCACCGATGTAGCGGCCTTTTTCTGTCGGTATGATACTGAGTGTCCAGATCGGCTGTTTCGCTCGGGGGCTGTCGCGTAATTCCCACCTAGCACTGTCTATATAGATGCCTTCTTGCGCAACAGCACTAAACAGTGGACTGCAACACAGCACACAGGCAGCAACGGATAAATGTTTGCTAGTGAATTTTTTCATTTCAGCACTCTCCGTGTCGAGTGATACATGACGTTTCACTCTGGAAAAGATCATAAGAGCGCAAAAAAAAATCCGTAACTGACAAAACTAACAGTGCACTTCAGCGCGTCCTCCTGACTGTTTTTTATCCTATTACACTGGCAGGCACAGCAACGCTTCGTATCACGTTGCACGCTGTAATTGAGTCTGCCTGCCGAGTGCTTAGTTTCAGCCGGTGTTAATAAAACGACAACTCACGACCTGTGTTCGATCGCAATAAAGTGGTCTGCAACAACCTAGGGGTTGCAGTTGGCCTTCACCGCCGCCTCGTGGGACACATAAGGGCGATGCGGCTCGATGAACCAGGATGCTTTGGTTGGGTACGTGGTCAGCAGGCAGACGAACTGGCGACGCATGCTGTTGGTGTTGCTCCACTGCCGGTCACTGCCGGCCTTGTTCAGCAGCTCCTGGAACGCCAGGTCGGTCTGGTCTGCGGCGATAGTGCGGGTACAGGTGGAAGGCTTGATTTCCAGGCTCCACTGGTTGCCATTGATCGCGCCCCATTTCACCGAGTCTATGTAGCGCGGGCAGCGGCCTGGCACCGGTTTCGGAGGCACGACCCCGGTCGACCCTGTTTCGGCTTGATCGGCAACGATAAAGTCGAAGCGAAAGTGATCATTGATGTTGGCAGGTGGCGTCAGCCGCACAATGGGCACGATGATGCCGGTGTCGGCCCGGAATTCTTTCTGGTTGAGCCTGGCAGCGGCCAGCCCGTTCGGCACCCCTGCTGGCCAGTGGGCAGGCACACCCACTGGCATGTAGAAGAATGCCTGGATGGGCAGGGTTCTGGCACGACCCGCCGGCCATGTCGTGAGAACAAGTTCGTTCTGCTCGTTGAACCCATTTGCGCCGAGCATATTTTTCATCTGCAGCATGAGCATGAAGTAACCGGCACTGTTGGCAACGCCCCTGCGCATGTCGAAGGCGCATTGATTCAGCGAGGGGTACTTGGCGGGTTGATTCCAGATCCCGAGCCATTGTTGTGGCGTGGTGACGCCCTGGCTCTGGCATGACCGACTGTGTGGGTAAACAACCCCCTCGTAGACCATGGTGCCGCAGGGGGTGTTCCTGAACCAGTTCCAGCCATCCATGCTGTAGGCGCACTGCACCATCAGCAGGTCCTTGCCCGCTGGCCTGCGGTCCTGGGGATACATGATCAGACCGTCGTTGAATCCCCACGCCACTGATCTGAACCTTGCGTCGTAACGTATGTAGGAGAACGACGTTCCGCCACTTCTCGCCGAGGTCGGGCTAGGGTCCCAGATGCGAAATGCCCCGGGGTTCTTCGGCCGCTGGGTGACGCGCATCAGGATACCGCTGCATAGAAACGGCGGTTTGCCTGAATCACCGCAATGGGTGTTGCCTGTGCTGTAGTTGTACCTGAGGTCGGCTGCGGTCGCGTTGCCGTCTTCCAGCGAGCTGCGTGGTGAGCCAGGCGCCCATTGTGCCAACCCCGGCGCACTGGCTGCTACGCACCCCAGAAGCATCAACACCTTTAACCTGTTCATGGCCCACTCCTTGTGCTGCAGTGCTGAAACTGCCTGTCAACGTGGCGTCGGATTGCAACCGGCAGCCACCGATACGCGATGGGACACATCGGGTCGAAAAGGCTCCAGGTTCCAGGTTTTCTTGTAGCGGGCGGTGGCCAGGTGGCACACCAACTGACGACGCATGCCGCCCCCGTTGTCGAGGCGCCAGCGCCAGTCACTGCCGTAGCGCTTGTACAGTTCCGCGTAGGCGGCGTTGGTTTCGTCCTGGTGGATGCGTCGCCCGCAATAGGTAGGCGTGAGCTCCAGGGTCCAGGCGTTCTTGCGGATGCCTGGGTCGTAGCGGTAGCTCCACTGCCCCGACTCGAAGTAGCGTGTGCAACGTGCGCGCGCAGCGGCTTCGCCAGGCGAAGCGTCGACGGAGGAAAGCTCGCTGCTCGACGCCTGGATGCCTGGCGCATGAGGCGTCGACTGCTGGCTCGGATGGATGCAGCCAGTCAGCAATACTGCTGCCAGCAAACAACAAGCTCGGGTGGCAAGATGGATGGGCATCACCGGCTCCTTTGGCAGGATTGCCCATGTCGATCACACTTCAGGAGTTGCCGTTGGCTGCCATTGCGGGCTGGTGACGCGCATACGGGCGGCGCGTCTCGATGTTCCAGGGGGGCTTGTTCGGTACGGACAGGCCGGGCCAGCGGATGTCGCAAGGTGTTCATGTCGCTCTCCCACTGTCTGCCCAACGGCAAGGCAAACAGTAACGGTGAGCAACACCAGCCCGCTACTGACAGAAGTATCAGTAGCGGGGGCTATGGCCTGGGTGGGATATTGGCTTGAATCAGCGCGCCGCCCAGGCATTGAAGCGTTGTTCCAGCTCCTCGCCATGGTCAACCCAGAACGCTGCATCCACTGCTCGCGCCTGGGCCAGGTTGGCTTCGGCAGTGGGCAACTGCTTCTGTACTTCGGCTGGCAGCAAACCCAGGGTCTGCTTGTTTACCGGGCCATACGGAATGTTTTCCGAGAACACCTTCTGCGCCTGTGGCTGGCTGGCGAACGCAATGAAATCCTCGGCCAGTTTCTTGTTCGGCGTACCCTTCACCACCGCCCAGTATTCAGGGTCGAACAGGCTTTGCGGCCACACGATGCTCAGCTTCATGCCCTCCTTCTGTGCAGCCGCGATGCGCCCGTTGTACGCCGCGCTCATCACCACATCACCGGCAATCAACCACTGCGCAGGTTGCGCCCCGGCTTCCCACCACTGGATGTTGGACTTGATCTGGTCCAGCTTGGCGAACGCGCGGCTCACCCCTTCAGGGGTGCCGAGCACCTTGTACAACTCATCGGGCTTGACGCCGTCGGCGAGCAAGGCGATCTCCAGGGTGTACTTGGCGCCCTTGCGCAGGCCGCGCTTGCCGGGGAAGTCCTTCACGTTCCAGAAGTCCGCCCATGAGGTCGGCCCCTTGGCCAGCTTGGCATGGTCGTAGGCCATCACCATCGACCATACATAGGTGGCCACGCCGCACTCGGTGAAGGTGCCGGGCACAAAATTGGCCTGGTCACCGAAACGTTGCGGGTCGAGTTTCTCGAACAGGCCTTCATCACAGCCGCGCAACAGCTCGGGGCTTTCGACCTCGACCACATCCCAGCTGGTGTGGCCGACGTCGACCATGGCCTTGATTTTCGACAGCTCGCCGTTGTACTCGCCTGCCACCACGGTGCCCGCACCGCTGGCATTGAATGGCTGGAAGTAGGCCTTTTCCTGTGCCTGCTTGGTGGCGCCGCCAAACGAGATGACGGTCAGGTTCTGCGGGGCGGCAAACACGGCACCGCTCAACAGGGCCAGGGCAAACGGAACGCTGCAACGCAAGGATCGGGTCATGGCTCACTTCCTCGACTAGGCCGGCACGCTCGTGCGCGCCGGCGGGGTTTTTTTAGGCGACCGTGGGTACGGTCGTCCTGCTCTACGGCAGTAAAAGGTGCAACGTTGGCCGGCTCGTGTGCCGATCTGTGTGTTATGTCTCGCTCAAAAACGCCGCCAGACGCTCCATCAACCGGTCACAACCAGCCAGCTGTTCGACGCTGACGTATTCGTCCGGCTTGTGTCCCTGGTCCATGCTGCCCGGCCCGCAGACCACCGCCGGTATCCCGGCCTGGTCGAACAGCCCGCCTTCGGTGCCAAAGGCCACCGTGCTGAAGGCATCGCTGCCGCACAGCCGGGCAATCAGCTGCGCCGCCGCGCTGTCCGGTGGCGTGGCAAGCCCCGGGTAGCTCGACAGTGCTTCGAAACGAATGCCGCTGTCGGCATTCACCGCCTGCATCGCCGGCACTACTTCGCGCGCGGCAAACGCCTGCAATTCATCGGCCACCGCTTGCGGGGCGAACGCCGGCAGCGCCCGCACCTCGAAATCGAAACGGCAATCGGCCGGCACGATGTTCAGCGCCGTGCCGCCCTGGATCGTGCCCACCTGCACGGTCGAAAATGCCGGGTCAAATCGTTCGTCGTGAAGCTCCGGCGCCGCCAGGCGCGTACCGATTGCGCCCAGCTGGCCGATCAGCCGCGCCGCCTGCTCGATGGCGTTGACGCCATAGGGCGCGTAGGCCGAATGACAGGCCGCGCCGTGCACATGGCAGCGCATGGCCAGCTTGCCCTTGTGCCCGAGCACCGGCTTGAGTTCGGTGGGCTCTCCGATCAGGCACAGCGCCGGCATCGGGATACGCCGTGGCAACACCTCGAGCAGGCTGCGTACCCCCAGGCAACCCACCTCTTCGTCATACGAAAATGCCAGGTGCACCGGGCGGCGCAACGGGCTTGCCAGAAACAGCGGCACCGCCGCCAGCACCGAGGCCAGGTAGCCTTTCATGTCGGCAGTGCCCCGGCCGTACAGCTTGCCGTCCTGCTCGCTCAGGTCGAACGGCGGCACCGTCCAGGCCTGGCCATCCACCGGCACCACATCGGTGTGTCCGGACAGCACCACGCCGCCCTCCACACCCGGGCCGATGCTGGCCAGCAGGTTGGCCTTGGTGCGTTCGGCGTTGTAGATCAGCTCGCAGTCCACCCCCAGATCGTCCAGGTAATCGCGCACGAACTCGATCAGCGCCAGGTTCGAATCCCGACTCACCGTGGCGAAGCCGACCAGCTGCGCCAGCAGGCTGCGGCTGCGCCATTCACTCATCGCCGGGCACTCCGTAGCTGGGCGCCTGCGTCGGGTCTAGGGCGCGGGTCAGGTAGTCCTGCAACTGGGGTTCATAGGCGGTCCACAGTTTGTGCAGTTCGCCGATGGGATTCTCGTCGGCCCAGTCCACCCGCAGGTCGACGATCGGCCAGGTCAGGTCGCCGACCACCGACAGTGCCGCCGAGTGCACCGCCCCGGCCTCGCCGCCTGCGGCCTGCCCCGCCTGCAATGCCGTGAGCAACCGGGCGGCCAGGCAGCCCTCGCTGCGCTCGAAGGCCTCGACCATACGTTCGATCACCGCGCTGCTGGCCAGCAGGTTGCCGGCGGCCACGCATTGATCGCCTGCCACTGCATTGTGGGTGCCCAGTGCGTGGCTGCCACTGAAGAGTGCGGTGCGCCCCTGGGCATCCACCACCGCTACCTGACGGTACTGGCCATAGCCATTGCTCGACAGTGCCTGGTCCAGGGCCGTGGCAGGTGCCAGCCCGTCGGCCAGGCCATCGAGAATCTGCGGGCCCAGCGCCGGCAACGTGATGTTCTGGCTCGACACTGCGCCCACGCCGGCACGCAGCCAGGGGCAACGCGCCCCCACGGCGATGCTCGACGAGCTGATGGCGATACCCAGCTGGCCGGTTTCGGCGCAGCGTCCGACGATAGAAAAAGTCATGTGCCGCTCCTTATTCGGGGATCACCGCGATCACGTCGATTTCCATCAGCCATTGCGGTTGGCCCAGGGCACTGACCACCAGCCCGGTGGAAATCGGAAACACGCCCTTGAGCCATTTGCCGACCTCCTGGTACACCGGCTCGCGGTAGCGCGGGTCGATCAGGTAGGTGGTGGTCTTGACGATGTGGCTCAGGTCGCTGCCGGCTTCTTCGAGCAGTTGCTTGACGTTGCGCATGGCCTGTTCGGCCTGGGCCCGCGGGTCGCCAAGGCCGACCAGTTGGCCGTCGAAATCGGTGCCCACCTGGCCACGCACGTAGACCGTGTTGCCGGCACGCACGGCCTGGCACAGGTCGTTGTCCAGGGTCTGGTTGGGGTAGGTATCCTTGGTGTTGAACATGCGGATGCGGGTATGGGTAGGCATCAACGTACTCCCAGTTTCTGGACGTTGGAATCACAGTGGGCGGCAGCCTCGCGTTGCGCGGCGTCGCGGTAGTCGAAATAGGTGCGCTGTTTCACGATGTGCTCGGCGATGTGCCGGGCGTCGTGCCACACGCCCCAGATAAAGGCGGAGCCACGGCGCGACAGCCACGGCAGGCCGACGAAATAGATCCCCGGTTCGCGGGACACACCGCGCTGATGCTGTGGCTTGCCGTCGGGCTTGAAGGCATCGACCTTCAGCCAGCTGTAGTCGGTCGAATAGCCGGTGGCCCAGATGATCGAGGTGACACCGGCCTTGGCCAGGTCCAGCTCAAGAATCGGCTGGGTCAGGCACTGCGGGTCGGGCAGCATGTGGCGTGCTTCGGGTTCTTCGGGCAGGTCCAGGCCGTTGCGTGCAATGTAGTCGTCGGCGGCATCGAGCAGCGCCAGGTAGTTCTCGTCGCCGCGGGCGATGTTCTCGGCCAGGTTGGCCTCGAAGCTGACCACACCTTGATCGAATGCGCGGGTCAGGCCCACCAGCGTGATGCCCTGGTGGGCCAGCTTGCGAAAGTCCACGGTATGTCCGCCACGGGCACCGCTGACCGCGATGGTCACGTGCTCCTTGCCGGGCTGCACGCCTTCGGCGTCCCACAGGCCGAGCACCCCCAGCCACCAGCAGAAGTCGCGATTGCGGTAGGCACGTGGCGGGCGATCGTGCGCGCCCACCGACAGGTACACCTGCTTGCCGGCGCGCTGCAGTTCATCGGCGATCTGCACACCCGAGGAGCCCGCGCCCACCACCAGCACCGCGCCTTCGGGCAATTGCCGGGGGTTGTGGTAGTCGGCCGAATGCAGCTGGGTGATGCCGGGAAGCTGCGGGGCGATGGGCGGGATCACCGGGCGCTGGAACGGCCCGGTGGCCACCACCACCTGGTTGGCCTCGATCAGGCCCGTGGAGGTCTGCACCGTAAAGCCCGGGCGACCTTCGTTGCGTTCGACCTTGAGCACTTCGACACCGGTACGAATGGGCGCGTCGATCTTCTTGGCATAGGTCTCGAAGTAGGCCGCCACCTGATCCTTGCCGGCGAAGGCGTCGGCATCCAGGCCTTCGAATTCCAGGCCCGGGAAGCGGTCGTGCCAGGCCGGGCCGTTGGCCACCAGCGAGTCCCAGCGACCGGTGCGCCAGGCTTCGGCGATGCGGTTGCGTTCCAGCACCAGGTGCTGCACCCCGAGGCGGCCCAGGTGCTCACTCATGGCCACGCCGGCCTGACCGGCGCCTACTACAAGCGTATCAATTCGGGTTTTTTCAACGGTCATGGCTGTGCGCTTCTGCATGAGGGGGTTGCCCGCATTCTGTGCGCCGCCGGGTATTAGCGAAATTATGATTTATGTCGCCACTGGCAAGGAAAAAGCGTGCCCCCGTATTGCCCACGCCAGGGGCGCTTGCACAACCCTGGTGCTTTGCACAGACTGCGTGGGTTCCCATTGCAGAGCGTGCCCGATGTCCTTTTCCATTCGCCTGGCGACCCCTACCGATGCTCCCCTGCTGCCTGCCATAGAGCGCTCTGCGGCCCAGGCCTTTGTGCAAGTGCCGGCACTGGCGTGGATTGCCGAGCACACGGTGCTCAGCAGCGTCGAGCACCTGGAGTTCGTGGCTGCCGGGCTCGAGTGGGTGGTGGTGGATGGGCGGGATCGCCCGATTGGCTTCGTGTGTGCCAGCGCGTTCGATGAGTCGCTGCACATCGAAGAGCTGGCGGTGGATCATGCGCAGCAAGGCCAGGGCCTGGGTCGGCGATTGATTGCGGCCGTGCGCGCGCATGCCGAGGCCCAGGGCTTCGCGGCCCTGACCCTCACCACCTTTGTGGCGGTGCCGTGGAATGCACCGTTTTATGCACGGTTGGGTTTCGAGAGGCTGGAAGAGGCGTCGTTAAGCGGTATGTTGCGCCGGCAGATGGCGTACGAGGCTTCGCGAGGGTTGCAGGGGCGGTGTGCGATGCGCTTGTCATTGCGTGACTAGCTTGCGTCTCTCCCAGGACCTGAGCCGGGCGAACAAGGCTGACAACTCAAGTCCTGCCGGCCATGGTGCGTTGCAACAACTGTAGGAGCCGGCCTTGCCGGCGAAGCGCCGCGCGGGCGGCGCTCGATTTCAAGAGCGCTGGGCAAACCAAGGTGTGCACGTTGAGGCCCTGACGCAGAACCTGATATTTATGTCAGGTGCGCTCTTAAGCATGTGAGGTTATATAAGCAAGGTATCGCTGAATTTAATCCACGCAAAAAGGAAACCTCAGAAATGTGTGCCGATAATTTTTCAAGTGACACATTACCCGCTCCAGAATTGACGAATACGGACATGATTGAGGGGAAGCACCACCTTACCGATCCCAGTGCCGGCCTCGACGTTTTCATACCAGGCTTCCATCTCAACACCTATGGGGGCCACGGAAGCCAAGATATTTTTGAGGTTCTGGTGGGTTGGGTAGTCGTAAATACTCGCACTTACACCCTCCCGATAGCTTCATATCCGCCCCTGAGCATTACAGTTCCCGCAAGCTCCTTGGGCGCATCCGGTGCCAAACAGGTTCGCTACAGAGTAACGAATGACGAAATAATGAACGTCTCGGAGTCACCTATCGTGGAAGTGATTGTGGGTAGCTAGTGATTCAACCTTCGGGCTCGCCTTGCGGTGGCTGCGCGGCGGCTTTGAGCGCCTCCAACTGCGCATCGCGCTGCTCGACCTGCGCCTGCAATTGCTCAATCACCTGCTGTTGCTGGCGTTGTTCACCCGCCCCCTGCTCCACCTGCTGCCCCAGCACCTGGTTCTGCCGCAGCAGCTCCTCCCGCGCACCCAACGACTGCGCCAGGCTGGCCATCAGGGTCTTGATCTCCTGTGCCTGTTGCGCCTGCTGGTCCTGCAGCGCCTGCCGCTCACGCTGCACCTGCCGCGCCTCCACCAGCAAGCGCTCGTTGTCGCGGTTGAGCCGCGTCAGTTCGTCCTGCTTGACGATCAGGCTCTGCTGCAACTGACGCACCTCGACCTGCAACTGCTGCACCTGCGCCTCATGGCGGCGCTGATCCTGCTCGCGCTGCTCACGCGTGGCGGTGCGGTAATGCTCCAGCGCATCGCGGGCATGCTGGTGCTTGTCTTCCAGCGACTGGATCTGCTCGTCCTTGTCGTTCAGGCGCAGGTTCAACTCACCTACCGCCTGATTCAAGGTGGCATTGCGCGTCTGCTCGGTCTGCAGGGTACTGCGGGTCGTGGCCAGCTGCGCCGACTCACCCGCCAGCGCCTCGGCCTGAATCTGGTGTTGCTGCTGCAGGCTCGCCAGCGCCTGCTGGATCGCCTGCAGTTCGCCCTGCAACGCCGCCTTTTCATGGTCGAACACGTTCTGCGCCGCTTCGATACGTGCGTCGCCCTCCTCCACCAGTTGCTGGGCCAGCTGACTGACCAGGTTGGCCAGGGCTTCGCTCATGCCCGGCTTGTCCGCCGCCAGTGTCGGTTGCTGCGCGTCCAGCTCCTTGAGGTAGCGGTGAATCGTGGTCTTGGACCCGGTGTTGCCCAGCTCGATGCGTACGGCATCGATACTGGGGTGTTCGCCACGGGCCAATAGCGCCTGACGCGCCTTCTGCACGATTGCCTTGTTGATACCGCCACGGGCCATGGGTGCTCCTACTATTTCGTAATGTGGTACGTACTATGTAGATACATACTAAATGAAATTGAAAAAATGCCTATAGAAATCAGAATAAAAGATGAAATAATCACGGCTTATCAAATGTGATAGGCAAAAAAACGCCCGGTTGCAGTCGCTCAGCCGTACACCGATGGAGAACCTGCCGATGAACAAGCTCGATCGCTACCTGGACGCAGCCGTAAGGGACAACACGCGGCGCAGCTACCGCGCGGCCGTGGAGCATTTCGAGGTGAGCTGGGGGGGCTTTCTACCGGCCACGGCCGACAGCATCGCGCGCTACCTGGCCGATTACGCCGAGCAGCACTCGATCAACACCTTGCGCCAGCGCCTGGCCGCGCTGGGCCAGTGGCACACCAGCCAGGGCTTTCCCGACCCCACCAAGGCGCCGCTGGTGCGCCAGATGCTCAAGGGCATACGCGCGGTGCACCCGGCGCAGGAGCGCCAGGCAGCCGCCCTGACCCTGGAGCACCTGCAGCGCACGGTCGACGCACTGCACGCCAAGGCCGCACAGGCGCAACAGGCGCACTGCCTGCCCGAGCTGCTGCGCGCACGGCGCGATGTCGCCCTGCTGCTGATCGGGTTCTGGCGAGGGTTCAGGGGCGATGAGCTGGCGCGCCTGCGCGTGGAGCACATCCAGGCCCAGGCGGGCGTGGGCATGCAGCTGTACCTGGCGCAAAGCAAAGGGGACCGGCAGGGCCGCGGGGTCAGTCATCGCACCCCTGCCCTGAAGAGCCTGTGCCCGGTACAGGCCTACATCGACTGGATCAGCGTGGCGGGCATCGCCCGCGGGCCGGTGTTTCGCAAGCTCGATCGCTGGGGCAACCTGGGCGAGCAGGCGCTCAACAGTGGCAGCCTGATCGTGCTGCTGAGGCGGATTTTTGCAGATGCCGGGCTACCCGCCAGCCTCTACAGCAGCCACTCGCTGCGTCGTGGCTTTGCCACCTGGGCCAGTGGCAATGGCTGGGACATGAAAGCGCTGATGGCCCACGTGGGCTGGCGCGACGTGAAATCGGCGCTGCGCTACGTGGATGCGTCGGTGTCGTTCGGGGAGCTGGAAGTGTTGCCGGCCAGAAGGGACGTGCTGACAGCCGACTGAGCATCGCGGTGAGGCCACCCGGCGCTCACCGTCACACCCCTCTCACAGCTTCGCGATCGACACCTCGGTCGATTTCACGAACGCGATCACCTCGCTGCCAATCCTCAGTTCCAGCTCATGCACCGACCGCGTGGTGATCACCGAGGTGACGATGCCGGCCTGGGTCTGCACGTCGATTTCCGAGACCACCGGCCCCTCGATGATCTCCTTGATGGTGCCCTTGAACTGGTTACGTACGTTGATCGCCTTGATGGTCATGGTGTGGCTCCTTAGCAGTTGGGAGCACCGTCGTTGCAGTGCGTGAATGCAGAGTGCACCGCAAAGATAAAAATCAAAAAGAATAAATAACGACAAATATAGATCCGTTTGGAATATGAAAAGCTGTATATCAACATTCCTAAACGTTATTTATTTAAGGTTTTTTAGATCATTTAGCATCGGCAGGGCCCGGCCTTGAGGCCCGAACCTTTTTGCACAGGTAACCCGCGTGAGCGCCACGTTGCATACCCCTCGATCGACCCCGCTGCAGATTGCCCGCGACCTGGCCCAGACATTCAGCCGCAGCGTGGTAGAGCGCGACCGCAAGGGCGGCACGCCCAAGGCCGAACGCGATGCCCTGCGTGCCAGCGGCCTGCTGGCCCTGAGCATCCCCCGCGAGTTCGGCGGGCTGAACGCCACCTGGAGCCAGACCTTCGATGTGGTGCGCGAATTCGCCCGGGTCGACAGCTCGATTGCCCATGTGTTCGGCTTTCACCACCTGATGCTGGCCACCGTGCGTCTGTTCGGCGCACCTTCGCAATGGCAGCCCTGGTACGAGCTGACGGCGCGCAAGAACTGGTTCTGGGGCAATGCCCTCAACCCCCTCGACACCCGCACCATCGTCAAGCACCACGGCAGCTGGCGTGAATTCTCCGGCAAGAAGAGCTTCTGCTCGGGCGCCAGCGATTCACAAATGCTGATTGCCTCGGCCGTCGACGAGGCTGCCGGGGGCAAGCTGCTGATTGCCGCGATACCCAGCGGTCGCACCGGCATCACCCTGCATGACGACTGGCACAACATGGGCCAGCGCCAGACCGACAGCGGCAGCGCCACCTTCGAACGGGTACGCGTGGAGGAAGGCGACCTGCTGCTCGACCCCGGCCCGCTGAGCACGCCGTTCGCCTGCCTGCGGCCGCTGATCGCCCAGCTGCATTTCGCCAACATCTGCCTGGGCATCGCCGAAGGCGCGTTCGAAGAAGCGCGCCAGTACACCCTCAACGAGACCCGGCCCTGGTTCAAGTCCACAGCCCTTGATAGCCGCGACGATCCTTATGTGCTGGGCCACTTCGGCGACTTCTGGGTACGCCTGCAAGGCGCCCGGCTGCTGCTCGACAACGCCGCCGGCGAACTCGACCGGGCCTGGGCCAAGGGCGCCGCGCTCGGCGCAGACCAGCGCGGCCGCGTGGCGGTGGCCATCGCCACCGCCAAGGTGGCGGCCAGCCGCGACGGCCTGGAGCTGTGCAGCAAGGTCTTCGAGGTCACCGGCGCCCGCGCCACGCAGGCCTCGGTGGGGCTCGACCGGCACTGGCGCAACCTGCGCACCCAGAGCCTGCACGACCCGCTGGATTACAAACTCCACGAACTGGGCGACTGGGCCTTGAACCAGCGCCTGCCGATTCCGACGTTCTATTCATAGTGTGACTGCCATGCAATTGTTGACCCTACCGCCCTCGCCCGCGTTGGCCACCTCGATCCGCGCCACCGCGCAGGTGTTCGAAGACCCCAAGTCACGTGCGCTGCTGGCGCACCTGCAACAGGTGGCGCCCAGCGAAGCCAGCGTGCTGATCATCGGCGAGACCGGTACCGGCAAAGAGCTGGTGGCGCGCCACATTCACAACCTGAGCGGGCGACGTGACAAGCCGTTCGTGGCCGTCAACTGCGGCGCGTTTTCCGAATCGCTGGTCGAGGCCGAGCTGTTCGGCCACGAGAAAGGCGCCTTCACCGGCGCCCTGGCGGCCAAGGCCGGCTGGTTCGAAGAGGCCAACGGCGGCACCCTGTTCCTCGACGAGATCGGCGACCTGCCGATGCCGATCCAGGTCAAGCTGCTGCGCGTGCTGCAGGAGCGCGAAGTGGTGCGCCTGGGCTCGCGCAAGAGCATTCCCATCGATGTGCGGGTACTGGCCGCCACCAACGTGCAGCTGGAAAAGGCGATCAATGCCGGGCACTTTCGCGAAGACCTCTATTACCGTCTGGACGTGGTCAGCCTGGAGCTGGTGCCGCTGCGCGAACGCCCCGGCGACATCCTGCCGCTGACCCGCCACTTCATCGATGCCTACAGCCAGCGCCTGGGCTACGGCCAGGTGCGCCTGAGCGCCCAGGCCGAGCACAAGCTGCGCACCTACGGCTGGCCGGGCAACATCCGCGAGCTGGAAAACGTCATCCACCACACCCTGCTGATCTGCCGCGACGGCCTGATCGAGCACGACGACCTGCGCCTGTCGAACATGCGCATCGAACGCCAGGACGACAGCCCCAGCCAGGACGACTCGGCCCAGGCGCTGCTCGAACGGGCCTTCCAGAAACTCTTCGAGGAACAGGCCGGCGCGTTGCACGAACAGGTCGAGGACGCGCTGTTGCGCGCGGCCTACCGCTTCAGCCACTACAACCAGGTGCACACCGCCAACCTGCTGGGCCTGACCCGCAATGTCACGCGTACCCGCCTGATCAAGATCGGCGAACTGGCGGTCAATCGCCGCCGGCCCACCGGCGCCACCCAGGGCGAGCGGGTGCTCAACCTGTCGATCTGATCAGCCACGCGCGGCATACACCGCATTGCCGGCGTCTGCTGCCAGGCGCCGGAACACCAGTGCCGAGGCCATGCACGCCAGCCCGCACAGCAGCATCACCCAGGCCACGTCGCTGGTGACGGGGGTGGCGTGCCCGCGCAGGTTCATCAGCCCCCCCAGTAGCGAGGCGGCCAGCCCCACCGACAGGCTCATGCTCAACTGCACCGTCATCGCCGACAGGCTGCTGGCCCGGCTGCTCAGCGCCGCCGGTACATCCGCATAGGTCAGCGCGCCCAGGGTGCTGAACTGCAGCGAACGGATCACTGCGCTGGCGAACAGCATCAGCACGATCACCCAGTACGGCGTATCGCTGGTAAAGCTGGCACAGGCCCCCAGGGTCAGCCCGGTGAGCAGCGCATTGCCGGTGAGCGTGCGACGGATGCCGAAGCGGCGCACCACGCGCACTGCCAGCAGCTTCATCAGAAACGCCCCCGCGCCGCCCGCCAGGGTCAGCAGTCCCGCATGCAGCGGGCTAAGGCCAAAGCACAGCTGAAACATCAGCACCAGCAGGAACGGGCCCGACGAGGTACCCAGGCGCAGCAGGTTGCCGCCCCAGAAGCTGATGCGGTAGCTGGGAATGCGCAGCAGCGACAAGTCCAGCAGCGGTTCGGCGCAGCGCCGTGCATGGCGGATGTACCACGCGCCGCACAGCAGCCCCGCCCCGATCATCACCGCCACCCACGCTCGCGGCAGCAGGCCGTGGCCCAGCGCCTCGAAACCGAACACCAGCGCCCCCAGCGCGGTGCCGCTGAGCAGCAGCCCGCGCACATCCAGCGCCCGCGCACGAACCCCGGGATAATGCGGTACATGGCGCAGCACCAGCACGATGCCCACCAGGCCGATGGGCAGGTTGATCAGGAAGATCCAGTGCCACGACACGAACGTCACCATCAGCCCGCCCAGCGGCGGCCCGATCATCGGCCCGATCAGCGCCGGAATGGTCAGGTACGACAGGTTGCGCATCAGGTCTTCGCGCGGCGACCAGCGCAGCAGGATCACCTGCCCCACCGGCACCATCATCGCCCCCGCCGCGCCCTGCAGCATGCGCGCCAGGCACAGCTGCAACAGCGAGGTGGAGGCCGCGCAGGCCAGCGACGACACGATGAACAGCACGATCGCCACCACGAACAGCCGTCGTGGGCCGAAGCGGTCGGCGGCCCAGCCACTGACCGGCACGCACAGCGCGGCGGCCAGCATGTACAGCGACACCACCAGGTTCATGCGCACGCTCGGCGCGCCGAAGTCGCTGGCCATCTGCGGCAAGGCCGTCATCACCACGGTGGAGTCGATCAGTTCCATGCACAGCGCGCAGCCGATGATCATCGGCACCTTGCGCGAAACCGGCCGCAAGGCCGGCAGGGGTTCGGCCATGGTCACTCAGAACAGCCCCGAGGTCGGCGGCGGCGTGCCCTTGAGGTACCAGGTGCCGACCGCCGAGGCCTTCCAGTGGCGCGGGTTGTGGTTGGCCACCGTACGCGCGTTGCGCCAGTGCCGGTCGAGGTTGTGGCTGCGCCCGGTGGTGGACGCACCGCCCACATCGAACAGCAGCTCGGCGGCCCGCAGCGCCGATTCGGCGGCGATGTACTGGGCCTGCGCCACGTCGATGGCGGCCTGATCCACCGCCTGCGGGTCCAGTTGCAGGGCCCAGGCGTGGTCGATCACCGCTGCGGCCTTGAGCACCACCGCTTCGGCGGTGAAGGCGCGCGCGGCCACTTCGCCCACGCTCAGTTGCACATAGGGGTCGTCCACCGACTGGCTGGCGCTGCTGTGCTTGATCGGTCGCGCATGCTCGCGGGCAAAGCGCACTGCATCCTCCTGGGCATTGCGCGCGATGCCGGCCTCCACGGTGGCGAGGAACAACTGCAGAAACGGGGTGACGATGGTGCGCTTGCCCTCTTCCACGGTGCGCGGACGGATCTCGCTGGCCAGCACCTGCACATCGTTCAGGCGCGTGGTGCCACTGGCGGTCAGGCGCTGGCCCATGGCGTCGAAGTCGTCCACCAGCTCCAGGCCCAGGCGATCGCGCGGCAGCACGAACGACACCGGCCTGTCCTGTTCGTCCAGCGCCACGGCGCTGACCCAGTCGGCGTACAGCGCGCCCGTGCTGTAGTACTTGCTGCCGCTGACGCGAAAGTGCTCGCCATCGGGCACGATGCGTGCGCTGATCGCGCCATTGGCGCCGCCCACCTCCCAGCCTGCGTTGCCCAGCACGGCGCCGTCCAGGTAGCGCGCGAACCAGCGCTGGCGTTCCTGCTCTGCACCGCTATGGTCGGCGGCCAGCAGCCCTTCGACGAAGGCAAAGCCCGGGCGCAGGGCCTGGGCCACATTGGAGTCCACCGAGGCCACCCGTAGCAGCAGGCCGATCACGTCGCTCACCGAGCCGCCGGGGCCACCGTAGGCGAGCGGGATGCGCACGGTATAGAGCCCTGCGGCGGCCAGCTGGCGTATGGCGTCATACGGCAGCTGGCGCTCACGTTCACGCTCGGCTGCACCGGCCGCAATCTCGGGAAGCAAGGCATCCAGGCGTTGATGCAGGTGCGCAACGCTGGTCAGTGCGTGTTGGGGGGCGTGTTTGGGGACTTTGGACAAATGCGGCATGGGCGCCTCCTTGGGCGTTTGAAAACTCTCAGGCAGATTCGGTAGCGGGTGTTTCGTCGACCTGGCCAGCGGCCTGGCGACTCCACAACCGGTGGTACTGGCCGCGCTGGCGCAGCAGCTGTGCATGGCTGCCGTCCTCGATCAGGCGGCCCTTGTCGAACACCAGGATGCGGTCCAGGTGCGCCACCGTGGACAAGCGGTGCGCGACCACCAGCACGGTCTTGCCGCGCATGATTTCGTCGAGTTTTTCCTGGATGAAACGCTCGGTGAGCGAGTCCAGGCTGGAGGTGGCTTCGTCCATCACCAGGATCGGGGCGTTCTTGAGCAGCACCCGGGCAATCGCGATGCGCTGGCGCTGGCCACCCGACAACTTGACCCCGCGCTCGCCCACCAGCGAGTCGTAGCCGTGTTCCATGCTGTCGATGAAGTCGTCGGCGCCGGCGCGGCGGCTGGCATGCACCACGTCCTCGAAGCTGGCCTCCAGGCGCCCGTAGTGGATGTTCTCGCCGATGCTGCGGTGGAACAGGCCAGGTTCCTGGGGGATCAGGCCGATCTGCTGGTGCAGCGAATGCTGGGTCACTTCGCGCACATCGCGTCCATCCACCAGCACCTGGCCGCTGTTGACGTCGTACAGGCGCAGCAGCAGGTTGAGCAGGCTCGACTTGCCCGAGCCCGAGGTGCCCACCAGGCCCACGGTCTGCCCCGCCGGGATCACCAGGTTCAGGTGCTGGAAGATCGGCTTGTCGGGCGCATAGCCGAAGCTCACGTCGCGAAACTCGATGTCGCCGCGCACCGGCGGCAGCGCCCGTGCGCCGGGGTGGTCCACCACCTCGTGGGGCCGCACCAGGGTGCGCACGCCGTTGGCGATGTTGCCGGTGGCCTCGAAGAACTCCAGAAAGCGCCGCGACAGGTTGCTCACGTCATTGATGATCAGCAGCGACAGGCTGGTGGCCATGACGAAGGTGGCGATGTCGATGCGCCCCACGTACCACTGCTGCAGCGCAAGCCCCAGCATGCCCAGCTTGAGGGCCACGCCGCCGGCCGACTGGAACCAGCGGATCTTCTCCATGTACCAGAACGAGCGGTAGGCCGCGTCCACCTCGCGGTCAAGGTAGTGCCCCAGGTAGCCGTGCTCGAACGGCTGGCGGGCGAACAGGCGGATGTTGGTGAGGTTGCTCACCGCGTCCACCACCTTGCCGTTGCTGGTGCTGCGCGCCGCCGAATACTGCTGCGCCAGCGGATGGCTGCGCCGCGCCAGGACATAGCAAACGCCAATGAACAGCAGCGACCAGCCGAGCATGAACGCGGCCAGCAGGCCCGAGGCGCTCCACAGCAAGGCGGTGGCCAGGCTCAGGGTCAGCGCCAGGCCGAGCATGTCGAACAGCAGGATGCCCAGGGTCTGGTTGACCCCCAGCGCCACCTCGGCGATGCGGTGCGCCAGCGCCCCGGCGAACTCGCTGCTGACAAAGCGCTGGGAATGGCGTTGCAGGTAGGCGAACAAGGCATGGGTCACGGTTCGCCGTTGCAGCGGCAGCACCTTGATGTGGCAGGCGGCGGCGCTGCGGGCGCTCAGCAGTTCCAGCACCAGCAGCGTGCCGAACAGGCTCAGGGGCGCCACCAGCCCCGGCAGCGCGGCATGCACCGAGGCGGCCTCGGTCACCTGCCGGGTGATCAGGCCCAGCGCCCAGGGGATCAGCACCGCGCTGACCACGGCGATGCACTGCAACAGCAGGATGCTTGAGTACCAGACCTTGTAATTGCCGATGCACAGGCGCACGAAGGCCAGCGGCGTGTCCGGCAGGTGGTCGATCTTCCAGTGGTGCAGCCGTCGTCGCGGCGTGAGGCGGGTCGAGAAATGCAGGCTCATGGTTCAGATCGCCAACTTGAGGAATTCGAACGAGGTACGGCGGCCGCTTTCCAGGTGCGGAATGGCCTCCAGCAAGGCCAGGGTGTAGGGATGCTGCGGGTGGTCGAACACGTCGCGTACCGCCCCGCTCTCCACCGCCACGCCGTCCTTCATCACCAGCACCTCGTCGCTGACCTGGTTGATCACCCCCAGGTCGTGGGAGATGAACAGGCACGCCAGGCCCAGGCGCTGCTTGAGGTCGTCGAGCAGTTCGAGGATCTGCGCCTGTACCGACACGTCCAGCGCCGACACCGGCTCGTCGCACACCAGAATCTGCGGCCCGGCGGCCAGCGCGCGGGCAATCGCGATGCGCTGGCGCTGCCCGCCCGACAGCTCGATGGGGCGCCGGTCGAGCAGCGCCGCGTCCAGGCGTACCAGGCCCAGCAGTTCCTCGGCCCGCCTGCGCCAGTCGGTGCGCTTGTGCCCGGCCACCTCCAGCGCCTCGAACAGCACGCGCTGCACGTTGTAGCGTGGGTCGAAGGAGCTCAGCGGGTCCTGGAACACCACCTGGATGCTGCGCCGCAACTGACGCTTGTGCGCCTCGGAAAGCTTCAGCCAGGGCTGGCCCTTGATCTGGATATCGCCGCTGTCGGGGGTTTCCAGGCCCAGGATCATGCGCGTCAGGGTGGTCTTGCCCGAGCCCGACTCGCCGACGATGCCCAGGGTCTTGCCGCGGCGCAGTTGTAGCGACACCTGGTTGACCACGGTGCGCATCTGCCCGTCCGGGCCCTTGAACGCCTTGCTCAGCTGGCGCACCTGCAACAGCGGTGGCTCCTGGGGCGGCGCCACGATGGCCAACGGCGTTCGTGCTGCCCCCGGCGTGCGCCGAAAGTGCACCGCCCGGCCGGCACGCAGCAGAAACTGCGTGTAGGGGTGCTGCGGGTCGTGCAGCACCGCCTCGACGCTGCCCTGCTCGACGATCACGCCGTTGTGCATCACCGCCACGCGGTTGGCCAGGCGCGACACCACCGCCAGGTCGTGGCTCACGATCAGCATCGCGGTGTTCTCGCCACGCAGCGATTCGAGCAGGCTCAGCACCTGCGCCTGTACCGTGGCGTCCAGCGCGGTGGTCGGCTCGTCGGCAATCAACAGGCGCGGGTTGCAGGCGATGGCCGAGGCGATCAGCGCCCGCTGGCGCAGCCCGCCCGACAGTTGATACGGGTACTGGCGGGCGCGCAGTTCCGGCTGCGGCACGCCGACGGCGCGCAGCAGCTCGATCACCCTGGCCTGGCGCTGCGCGCGGTCGAGCCCGGTATGCAGCTGCAGCGGCTCGGCGATCTCCTTGCCCACCGGGCGCAAGGGGTCCAGCGCGCCCAGGGCATCCTGCATCACGAAGCCGATCTGCGCGCCGCGCACCTGGCGCCAGGTGCGCTCGTCGAACTCGCGCAGGTCGTGCCCGGCAAAGTCCAGGCGGCTGGCCTGCACCTGGGCATGGGCGCCGGTCAGCCCGGCCAGCGTGCGTGAGGTGACACTCTTGCCCGAGCCCGACTCGCCCACCAGCGCCAGGCACTCGCCCTGGTGCAGCTGGAAGCTGATGCCCTTGAGGGTGGGCACGGCCTGGGCGCCAAAGCGCACGTGCAGGTCCTGTACATCGATAAGCGGTGCGCGACTCATGGGCGTTTACCTTCGCTGCGGCGCAGCAGTTCGCGGCCGATCGTACTGATCGAGACCACGGTCAATGTGATTGCCAGGGCGGGCCAGGCCACCAGCCACCAGGCGTTGGCCAGGTAGTTGCGGCCCACGGCGAGCATGCCGCCCCACTCCGGCTCCGGCGGCGGCGCGCCAAAGCCCAGAAAGCTCAGGGCCGCGCCCGAGACGATGTTGCCGCCGATGCCGATGGTGGCCAGGATCAGGATCGGCTTGATCGCATTGGGCAGTACATGGCGCAGGATCACCGCGTGCCGGCCCAGGCCCAGGGTGGTGGCGGCCTCGACGTAGCCGGCACCGCGCACCACCAGGGCCTGTGCGCGCACCAGGCGTGCATAGCGCGGCACGCTGGCGATGCCCACGGCAATGATGGTGTTCAACTGGCCCTGGCCGAAGAAGGTGATGATCACCAGGGCCAGCAGCAGGTCGGGGAATGCCAGCAGCACATCCACCCCGCGCATCACCGCACCGTCCAGCCAGCGCGGGCCGAGCCCCGCCGCCAGGCCGAACAGGGTGCCCAGCAGCAGGCCGATGGCGGTGGCCGACAGGCCCAGCACCAGCGACGGGCGCACCGCGTACACCAGCCGGGTGAGGATGTCGCGGCCGTTTTCGTCGGTACCCAGCCAGTACAGGCTGTCGGGGGCACGAAACGCCTGGCGCGCACTGGCCTCCAGCGGGTCGCCCGCCACCAGCCAGTGCGGCTGGATGGCCGCAATCACCAGCAGCAGCACGAACAGCCCGGCCAGCACCAGGCCCGGGCGGATGGCCCAGCGCCGCACCTTGCGCCGCCGGGCCACGAACAGCGGCTCGGCGGCAATCAGGCCGACGCTCGCGCTTTGATTGATGGGCGCCATGGGCACCTCCACAGGCTAGGGGTTGCGGCTCAGGGCGCCGGGTTCGGGGTGTGCGCGTGGATCTGCTCGATGCGCGCCAGGGTCTCGCCGCTCAGTTGCAGCTCAAGCGCGCCGATGTTCTCGCGCAGTTGCGCCAGGCTCGTCTGCCCGGTCAGGGCGCTGCTGACGAACGGCTTGCCGATCACCGCAGCCAGGGCCAGTTGCGCGGGGCTCACGTCCAGCTCGCGGGCCAGTGCCACGTAGGCGGCAATGGCCTGCTGCGCCGACGCGCTGTCGTAGCGGTTGAAGGTGCGGTACACCGACGACAGGCGCGAACCTTCGGGCCGTGCACCGCCCAGGTACTTGCCGGTGAGCGCGCCGAAGGCCAGCGGCGAATAGGCCAGCAGGCCCACCCCTTCGCGGTGGCTGAATTCCGACAGGCCGCCTTCGTACAGGCGGTTGAGCAGGCTGTAGGGGTTCTGGATGCTGACGATACGCGGCAGCCCCAGCACCTCGGCCTGGCGCAGGAACTGCCCTACCCCCCACGGGGTTTCGTTGGACACGCCGATATGGCGGACCTTGCCCGCCTGCACCTGCTCGGCCAGCACCTGCAGGGTTTCGCCGATGGCAATGGCCTGCGGGTCGTCGACATACGGGTACTCGCGCTGGCCGAAGAAGTTGGTGCTGCGGTCGGGCCAGTGCAGCTGGTACAGGTCCAGGTGGTCGGTCTGCAGGCGCTTGAGGCTGCCGTCCAGCGCGGCGACGATGTTGGCGCGGTCGTGGCGGCTGAGGCCATCGCGGATATGCGTGCCGCTGCCGGGGTTGCGCGTGGGGCCGACGATCTTGCTGGCCAGCACGATATCGCTGCGCCGGCCGGTCCGGGCCAGCCAGGTGCCGATGAAGCGCTCGGTGCTGCCCCAGGTGTCGGCATGGGTCGGGGTCGGGTACATCTCGGCGGTGTCGACCAGGTTGACACCGTGGTCCAGCGCCAGGTCCAGCTGCTGGTGGGCGTCCTGCTCGCTGTTCTGGTGGCCCCAGGTCATGGTGCCCAGGCCGATGACGCTGACCTTGATGTCGCTGTTGCCCAGTGTGCGGTAGTTCATGGGGTGTGCCTCGCTAATCGGTTCAGACGGCTTCTGCCGCACGTTGGTACTGGCTGGCCGGGTACGGCAGGCCCAGGTGGTCGCGCAGGGTGCTGCCGGTGTATTCACGGCGGAACACCCCGCGCTGCTGCAGCAGCGGCACCACCTGGTCGACGAACACCTCGACCCCCGAGGGGAACATGTCGGGCATGATGTTGAAGCCATCGGCGGCGCCGGCGCGGAACCAGTGCTCCAGGGTGTCGGCGACCTGTTCCGGGGTGCCCACCAGCAGGCGGTGGCCCACCAGGATGCGCCGCGACAGTTCGCGGATGGTCAGGTTCTCGCGCCGTGCCAGGTTCAACTGGGCTTCGAGAAAACCGTGCGAGCCGCGCTCGAATTCGCTGACCGGGCCAATACGCTCCCACGGCAGCGGCGCGTCCAGGTCCAGCTCGTCGGGGGGCAGGCCGATGCGAAACGCCAGTTGCTGCACCAGCCCCGCCTCGCCGCTGTAGGCGTTCAGTTCATCGAAGCGCGCACGGGCTTCGGCCTCGGTGCTGGCGATCACGGTGGACAGCCCCGGCATGATCTTCAGGTGATCGGGGTTGCGGCCCCACTGGCGTGCGCGCTGTTTCATCTCCTGATAGAACGCCTGGCCGTCGGGCAAGGTGGTCTGGGTGGTGAAGATCGCGTCGGCATAGCGCGAGCCCAGGGCCTTGCCGCCCTCGGACGAGCCGGCCTGTACCAGCACCGGCCGGCCTTGCGGCGAGCGCGGCAGGTTGAGGGGCCCCTTGACCGAAAAATGCTCGCCCACGAAGTCGATGCTGTGCACCTTGTGCGGGTCGGCGAACTGGCCGCTGGCGGCGTTGCCGATGATCGCGTCGTCCTCCCAGCTGTCCCACAGCTTGAGGGTCACGTCGATGAACTCGTCGGCCCGCGCATAGCGGTCCACATGGCGCGGCGCGCCGGCCAGGCCGAAGTTCTGCGCGGCGGCGTCGCCGGCGTTGGTCACCACGTTCCAGGCCGCCCGGCCGCCACTGATGTGGTCCAGCGAGCTGAAGCGCCGCGCCAGGTTGAACGGGTCGTTGTAGCTGCTGGACGCGGTGGCGATCACCCCGATGTGCCGGGTGGCCAGGGCCACGGCCGTCAGCAGCACGGTCGGTTCCAGGCGCCCGGCCGGGTGCTGGGCGATGTCGCCCGCCAGCGCCGGGCCGTCGGCGAGGAAGATCGCGTCCAGGCACCCCCGCTCGGAAATGCGCGCGATGTTGCGGTAGTACTCGACGTCGAGGTAGGCGTTGGCCGGTACTTCGGCCTTGCGCCAGGCGCTGGCATGCGCGCCGAAGCCGAGGATGTTCATGCCGATGCTCATCTGTCTTGCGATCTGGCTCATGGCTGCTGCTCCTGAATGAAGGCGGTTACACCGCGCTGGCTTCGTCGCGCACGGTGGTGCCGTCCTGGGCATGCAGCGCACGCCAGGCAGCACCGGGGCTGACGCCGTTGAGGTAGTAGTTGCCCAGCGCGCGCTCGCGGTAGATCGCCGGGTTGTGCGAGGCCAGGGTGCGCGCATTGCGCCAGTGCCGGTCCAGGCGCCGGGCCTGGCTGGTGGCCGACGCGCCGCCCACCTCGAACAGCAGGGTGGTGACTTCCAGCACCTGCTCCAGCACGATCTGCTGGGCCTGGAAGGTGCGGATATCGGCCTCGACGTAGTCGGCTTCCTGGGCGCTGTCGTTCAGCTCGGCCTGGTGTACCCGCTCGAGTACCTCGGCGGCAGCCAGCACCAGGGTTTCGCTGGCATAGGCCAGGCTCGACAGGCGTCCGATCACCCGCTGCACCAGCGGGTCGTCCTTGGGGCTGGACTGGCCCGGCACGCCGAAGGCGCGGGTGCGGCCCTGGACGAAGGCGGTGGCATCGCGCAGCGCGGCGCGGGCGATGCCGGCCAGGGTGGCGAGGTGGAACAGCTGATAGAACGCCGAGATGTATGACTCGGCGCGCAGCTCGCCGGGCTTGAAGCGGCGCAGCACATGCTGCTCGGGCACCGCCACCTGCTCGAAGCGTGTGGTGCCGCTGCCGCTCAGGCGCTGGCCGAAACCGTCCCAGTCGTCTTCACGGGTCACGCCGGGGGCGTCCACTGCCACCACCACGCTGACGAAATCCTTGTCGTGCATGGCCACGGCCGCCACCCAGTCGGCGTAGATAGTGCCGGTGCAGTAGTACTTCTCGCCGTTCAGGCGCCAGCCCTCCTCGGCGGCCTCCAGGCTGACCGAGTTGGTGCTGCTGTCGCTGCGCTCGGCCATTGCCGCGCCCCACAGCTGCCCGGCCACCACCTTGGCGAACCAGTAGTCCTGGGACGCCGGTTCGCGGGCCGACAGCCGCCCTTCGACGAAACCGAAGTGCGCGCGCACGATCTGCGGCAGGTTGGAGTCGGCCTCGGCCAGGTCGATCAGCAGGCCAAACAGCACCGGCAGGCTGATGCCGGCCCCCCCATGCGCCTGGGGCACGCGCAGCGCCGTGAAGCCGGCATCGCGCAGCAACGCCACGGCCTCGAAGGCCAGTTCGCGCTGCTGTTCTCGCGCCACCGCACCCTCGCCGATCTGTGCGAACAGCGGCTTGAAGCGCGCCTGCAGCGCAGTGTAGGAATTGGATTGGGTCATGACAGGTCCTTGCTTGGGGGTGGCATCACACGGCCTTGGCACGCGGGTCCACCCAGTGATTGATCAGGTCGACGAGAAAGTTCACGACCACGTAGATCGCCGCCGCCAGCAGGGTGATGCCCAGCAGCAGCGGCACGTCCTTGGATGTTGCGGCGTCGAGCATCAGCCGGCCGATGCCCTGGCGCGAGAACAGCAGCTCGATCACCACCGCACCGCCGAGCAGGCTGGCGAACACGAAGCCGGACAGGGTCACCAGCGACACCAGCGCATGGCGCAGCGCGTGTTTGAGGCGCACGCCGGTTTCGGACATGCCGCGGGCGCGCGCCATGGCGATGAAGGGTTGTTCGAGAATGTCTTCCAGTTCCTGGCGCAGTACCTGGCTGAGCACCGCCGCCACCGGCAAGGCCAGCGCCACGCTCGGCAGTATCAGCGCCTGCCAGCCGCTGGAGCCGGACGGCGGCAGCAGGTGCCAGCCGAACGCGAACACCAGCAGCAGGCCCAGGCCGATCACGAACGAGGGCGCCGACGACAGCACCAGCTCCGTGCCCGACACCAGCGAGCGCAGCCATGGCGCGCGATTGGCGGTGAGCACCGCGACCAGCACGGCCAGCAGCACCGCCAGTACCGCCGCAGCCAGCGACAGTTGCACGGTGGCGCCCAGTTGCCCGGCGATGATCTGCCCCACCGGGATGCGCAGGCGGTACGACTCGCCCAGGTCGCCCTGGGCCAGGCGCCCCAGGTAGTGGCCGTACTGCACGATCAACGGCTGGTCCAGGCCGTATTCGGCGCGCACCTGGGCGATCAGCTCGGCACTGGGCATCGCCTCCGGCCCGCCGAGGATGGCCAGTGCCGGGTCGCCGGCGCTCAGGTTCAAGGCCAGGAAGGTCAGGGTCGCCGCGCCCCAGAGCACGCCGATGCCGGCCAGCAGCCGACGGAGTATCAGGCGCAGGGTGTTCATCGGGCCTCCTGGTCGAGCCATATGCTGGTGAAGAACGGGGTGTTGTGCGAGGTATCGAAGATCACGCCCTTGACCGCCTTGCGGTAGGCCACCAGCACATGGCTCTCGTACACCGGTACGGCCGGCACGGTTTCCACCAGGCGTTGCTGCGCGGTGCGGTACAGCGCGGCCAGCTCCACCGGGTCGGTGGAACGGCGCGCCGCCGACAGCGCCGCATCGAGGGCGTCATCGCGAAAACGCCCGGCGTTCTGGCCGATGAGCTTGGGCGTGCTGATCGCATTGCTGTGGTAGAGGATGTACAGCCCGTCGGGGGTGTTGGTGTGCCAGTAGCCGCCGGCGATTGCCTGAAAGTTGCTGGCATAGCGGCGCTCGGTGACCTGGGCCAGGGGCAGCAGATCGATGGCCAGCTCGAAACCGACCTTCTTGAGGTCGGCCTGGATGGCCACTGCCACGCTACCGGGGAAGGCGCCGGTCTCGTACATCAGCAGGCGCGCCGACAGGCGCTGGCCGTCCTTGACCCGGTAGCCCCTGGCGTCACGTTCACCCCAGCCGGCCTGGTCGAGAATGCGGTTGGCCTCGGCCACGTCATAAGCCAGCACATCCTTGAACGCGGGGTCGTAGTAGCGGGTGTTGGCGGCCAGGAAATCGCCCTTGGGCTGGTACTCGCCAAAGCCGGTGATCCAGGCCAGGCCGTCGCGATCGATGGCCTTGGCCACGGCGCGGCGCACCTGCACGTCCTGGAACGGGAACTGCTCGACGTTGAAGGTCAGGCTGCGAAACGGGTTGGCCTTGCGGATGCGGCTGCTCATCTGCAGGTCGGGGTTGCTGCGAATGGCCCTGGCGTTCTGCGCCGGCGCGTCCACGGTGAAGTCCGACTGGCCGGACTCGAGCGCGCTGAAGCGGATCATCGGCTCGGGCACGATGCTCAGTTCCAGGCGGTCCAGGTAGGCCTCGCCGTTGTGCCGGGTCACCGGGGGCGCCCAGTTGTAGCCCTTGCGTTTGACAAAGGTGGCGCCCTGGTCGCGGGTATAGCTTTCCAGCACGAAGGGCCCCGAACCGATGGCATGCTCGGCGATGGACTTGGGCGCCTCGAGGATCTGGCGCGGCGAGATCATGCTCAGCCAGGACTGCGCCAGCACGTCCAGGAACGGCGAATAGGGTTCGCGCAGGTGCGCCTCGAAGGTGTACTCGTCGACGATGCGCCCGTTCACGTAGGGCGCGATGTACGCGGCGGCCAGCGGCGACTTGGTGGCCGGGTCGCGCATGTGCTCCAGGTTGATCTGCACGGCGCGGGCGTTGAATTTCTCGCCGTCGCTGAAGGTCACGTCATCGCGCAGGTGGAAGGTGTAGGTCTTGCCATCCGGCGAGATGTCCCACGACTTGGCCAGCCACGGCGAGATGTTGCCCTGGTCGTCCTGGTACAGCAGGCAGTCGAACAGGATGCGCCCCAGCCACTGCACGTTGCCGTGGGAAATCGAATGCACGTCCAGGGTGGTGGTGTCGGACGCCGTGGAAATGCGCAGCGTGCCGCCCGGCTTGCCTGGCGCGGCTTCGCGGTAGTCCTCGGCGGCGTAGCTCAGGCTGCCGTCGCGCAGCACGCCGTCGGCGCTCGATACGCTGTTGCGCGGCGCTTCGCTGGCCGGCTTGCAGGCGCCCAGCGCCACCACGCTGGCGAGTACGGCCAGGCGTGCGAGCCTTGTGATCAGGGTCATGTGCTTCCTCCGCCAGCACCGCGTGCAGGTGCACGTCGGCGCTGGCCGCGCTGGCTTAGAAGTTGTAGGTCACGCCGGTGAAGGCGCCGAAGCCGTCGCCCGGGTACAGCGACGCGACGTCCCTGCCCTGGGAGTTGTAGGTCGGCAGCACGGCGGTCACGTAGTCCTGGTCGGTGATGTTCTTCAGGTCCAGGTACACCTGCCAGGTCTTGCCCGGGTCGTCGTAACCCAGGCGCGCGCCCCACAGCGTGTAGGACGGCGCGTAGAAGCTGTTGGCGTAGTCCACCGACGTCTTGGACGCGGTGCGCACGTTGACCCCGGCGTAGAAACCGCTGGCCCACTGGTACTGCAGCTCGCCCTGATACACGTGCTTGGGCAGGCCCGGCAGTTCGTTCTTCTTGAACAGCGGGTCGTTCTCGTAGTGGAAGTCGTTGAGGGTGTAGGCCTGGCGCCAGGTCAGGCTGTCACCGTTGGCGCCTTCCCACAGGCGGGTGCTCAGGCCGGCCTCGATGCCCTGGTGGATGGTGGGCGTGGCATTGGAGGTGGACACCACCGCGGCAGAGGTGGCGGTGGCCGGCAGCACTTCGACGTTGAGCAGCTCGTTCTTGACCCAGGATTTGTAGAACGCCAGGCTGCCGTCGAAGATCCCCGACTTGCCCTTGATGCCGAACTCCACGGTGTTGGCCGCTTGCGGCACCAGTGGCTTGGCGTAGTTGCTGGTGACCCCGGAGCCGGAGCTGGACCAGGAGCTTGGCGGGTCGATGGTGCGGCTGGCGTTGGCGAACAGCTGCACGTCCGGGGCGATGTAGTAGCGCAGGCCGATACGCGGGGCCAGCTTCCACTCGTCGTACTTGTAGTGGCTGGGCAGGCCGCTGGTGTTGGGGCGGTCGCTGTAGGTGACGTTGATGTCACGCTTGATCTCGATCGCCGACACGCCGGTGGCCAGGTACAGGTTGTCGGTCAGGCCCAGGTCGTTGCCCAGGGTGAACACATGGTCGAACGAGCCGTCGTACTCGACCTGCTTCTGCAGAATGCCCAGATCCTTGTCGCCCTTGTAGGTGCGTGCGCCGGAACGGATGTGCTGGGTGCTGCTCCAGCCCGCGGTGGTGGTGCTGGGCAGGCCGAACAGCTGGTCGGTGCGGCTGTACTTGAGCGAGTAGTTGATGTCGCGCCAGTCCCAGTAGTTGGGGTTGACGGTGCTCTTGCGGCTGAGGATCTGCGGGTAATTGTGGTACACCAGCCCGGCTTCGAGGGTGGCATCGTCATCGAAGGTGTAGGTGGTCTTGCTGCCGACCCAGGTCGAGCCGCGCTTGGTGGAGTCGCCACGGGTGGCGTAGGTGGCGGCGTTGGTCTGTTTGGAGTTCTTTTTGAGCTGCGCCAGGGTCAGGGTGCCCGAGTTCTCGTGGTATTCCTCGCGGTAGCGGATGTACAGACGGGTTTCGAGCTTGGGGTTGAAGCGGTAGCCGAAGTTGCTGACCACCCCCTTGGCCTTGGTGAAGGTGAAGTCCTGGTAGCCGTCGCGGCGAGCGTTGTCGACGCTGACGTAGTAGTCGGCATTGCCGGCCACGCCGCCGGTGCTCAGGGTCTGCTTCTGCCAGCCGAAACTGCCGCCTTCGAGCTTGATGCGGTTGCCCGGTGCGGTCAGCCCGGAGTTGGTCACGAAGTTGATCGCGCCCCCCAGTGAAAGTGCGCCGTATTCGAAGGCGTTGGCACCGCGCAGTACTTCGGTGTAGTTCAGGCCCTGGGTATCCAGAAGTTCATAGGGCGTGCCACCGGCGCCGGTCAGTGCAAGGCCGTCGAAGAGAAACTTGGTGCCTTCGCGAAAATAGCCGGGCGAGGTATTGGCGCCGGAGCCGCGAATGGAAATCTTGATGGCATCGTTGCCACCGGCAGCTTGGGCGTAGACGCCGGGCTGGTACGCCAGGGTGTCTTCCAGGGTGGCCGAGCGGCCCTTTTCGACTTCAGCCTGGGTGACCAGGCTGGTACCGCCGGCGACCTCGTCGAGTTTGCTCTGCGCCGCCTGCACAGGGCTCTGTTTGGCGGCCTGCACGGTGACCGTACCCAGGCGCTTGTCGCCGCTGGTGTCGGTGTCGGCGGCCGAGGCCAACGGGATGAAGGTTAATAGTGCGCTGCTTACAGCGAACAGGGATGAATGTCGCAATACTGCCGAAGTTGCCCAATGCACGCGTTTCAAGGTCTTGCTCCCCACCTGATTAAAATTAGGCGAGTTTCTATTGGTATAGTCAATCTCACAGGGACTATTGCAGCGAGCGTGCCAACTGGCGAAGTGCCTTGTTTAAAGGGGTTTAGTTATAAAGCGGCAAGTAATCGGGTGTTGTATTGGAGGGCTAGTGTCGGGAGGGTGTTGCCAGGCGAACAGTTGCCAGTTGCTGATCTATGTATATAACCGGCAAGGCCGGCGCCTACAGGTTGGCCGCTGTCTGTAGGCGCCGGCCTTGCCGGCGAAGCAGTAGTGGGCTTGTTACAGACCCTGGTGCAAGGCCCACAGCCGAGCGATGTCCCGCGCCCTGTCGCGTAGCAAAGGCGCCGCCTGCTCGCACGCCTGCTGCAGGCTCATCGGCCCGCTGGTCAACGCAAATGCCGCATCGATGCCATGCTCGTACAGCGCCTGGTAGCCCTCGCCCAGGGTGCCGGCAATCACCACCACCGGCACGCCGTGACGCCTGGCTATGCGCGCCACACCGAACGGGGTCTTGCCGCGCAGGGTCTGCGCATCGAAGCGCCCCTCCCCGGTGATCACCAGGTCGGCACCGCGTACCGCCGCCTCCAGCCCGGCCAGCTCGGCCACCACTTCGACCCCAGCACGAAACTGCGCGCCCATGAAGGCCTTGGCCGCAAAGCCCATGCCGCCCGCTGCGCCACAGCCCGGAAACGCCCGAACGTCTTCCTCCAGCAGGCCGGCGCAATGGTCGGCAAAGTGCCCCAGTGCATGGTCGAGCAAGGCGACCTGGGCGGGGCTCGCCCCCTTTTGCGGGCCGAAGATCGCCGAGGCACCATTGGCCCCGCACAGCGGGTTGTCGACGTCTGCGGCCACTTCCACCTGCACGTCGAGCAGGCGCGGGTCCAGCCCGCTGCTGTCCAGCCGGGCCAGGTGCGCCAGGGCCAGGCCGCCCGGTGCCAGTTCAGCGCCCTGGGCATCGAACAGCCGCAGCCCCAGCGCTCGCAGCATGCCACTGCCGGCATCATTGGTGGCACTGCCGCCGATGGCCAGGATGATGCGCTGTGCCCCGGCATCCAGCGCCGCGCCGATCAGTTGCCCGGTGCCATAGGTGCTGCTGCGGCATGCATCGCGCTGCGCGAGGCCGAGCAGTTGCAGGCCGCTGGCCTGGGCCATTTCGATGATGGCGGTGTGGCTGTCGGCCAGCCAGCCCCAGTGGGCCAGTACCGGTGTGCCGAGCGGGCCCTGCACCTGCAGGCTGCGCTGTTCGCCGCTGCAGGTCGCCACCAGGGCCTGCAGGGTGCCCTCGCCGCCATCGGCCATCGGGCAACTGACCAGCTCGGCCTGTGGCAAGGCATCGGCCAGCCCCCGGGCGATGGCAGCGGCCACGTCTTCGGCGCTCAGGCTGTCCTTGAACGAGTCGGGGGCGATGACGATTTTCATGCGGTGTGCTCCTTATCCAGATGAGCTGCATGCTGACAGTTGCGCCGGCGGCGGGCGTCGGTCGGATGCACAGGCGGGCGCAGGGTTATTTGTTCAGTTGGACAATGCACCGACCAAGCGGCCCGCACAGGCAATCAACTGTTCACGGGCAACAACTGCAACCCCAGGTACAGGCTCAGCATCCCTTCCAGCCGCATCGGGTCCACCCCGCTCAACTCGGCCACCCGTTCCAGTCGGTAACGCAAGCTGTTGCGGTGAATGCCCAGCGCCTCGGCGCACGCCTGGCTCTGCCCGTCGTGGGCGCACCAGGCCCGCAGGGTGGCCAGCAGCTGCCCGTTGCTGTCCTTGGCACGCAGCCGTTGCAGCGGTTGCAGCAGTTCGTCCAGTGCATCGTCGTTGCGATGACGCCACAACAGCGCCGGCAGCCGATAGCGCGCCAGGGTCAGCAGGCGCTGGCGGGGCAGTACCTCGCGCCCGTAGGCAAGCAGGTCGCGCACCCGACGATAACCGCGGCGCAGGTTGTCCAGCCCTTCGGCCGGGCCAGCAACTGCCAGGCGCTGCACGGTCCAGCCCTGGGCCTGCATCTTGTCCAGCAGGCGCTGTTCGTCCAGCGCCACCGTCGCCGGGCGGCACCACAGCAACGACTGACGTGCCGGGCTCACGCACCAGCTGTCGGGGTAGCGCAGCATCAGCCAGGCCGCCAGCGGCTCGGCGGCCGGGCCCTCCTCCAGCTCGAACAGGCACGGGATACGCGTGAGCTGGGGTTTGAGACCCAGTTGCCGAGCCTCGTCCACCAGCCGGGTGGCGTCGCCGTTGCCGCCCAGCAGCAAGGCCAGCAGGTCGTCGCAGCGCTGCTTGCGCCATTGCTGCTGCACTTGCAGGTGCCGTTGGGCCAGCAGCATCTCGGCGGTCATGCGCACCAGTTCGGCGTAGGTGCGCACCTGCTGCGGGTCGCCGGTGATGCCGAGCACGCCGATCAGGCGCCCGTCCAGCAGCAGCGGCAGGTTCACACCCGGCTGCACGCCCTTGAGGCACCTGGCGGCCTCTTCGTCGAGCTCGACGATGCGCGCGTTGGCCAGCACCAGTTGCGCGCCTTCGTGGCGGGTGTTGATACGCTGCGCCTCGCCACTGCCCAGGATCAGCCCCTGGCTGTCCATGACATTGACGTTGTAGGGCAGAATGGCCATCGCACGGTCGACGATATCCTGTGCCAGGTCGTGGTCGAGCTCGAACATGGGCGGATCCTTGTGGTCGCAATGGTTGGTCGAGGGCACAGCGGTGCAGCGCAAAGGCTGTGCAAAAGCACAAAGACAGCGTCCTCTGGCTCAAACAGACTCGTCATGACAACTGCCTCGACGCAGTTGCGGCGATAAACATAAAAACAGAGAGAGAATCATGTCATACCGCCCTGCCCCTGACCAAGGCCACGACATCGACCGCAACGCGCTGTACCGGCGCATCACCCTGCGGCTGATCCCGTTCATCTTCATCTGCTACCTGTTCAACTACCTGGACCGCGTCAACGTCGGCTTCGCCAAGTTGCAGATGCTCGACGCGCTGAAGTTCAGCGAAACCATCTACGGCCTGGGTGCCGGCATCTTCTTCATCGGCTACGTGCTGTGCGGCCTGCCCAGCAACCTGGCGCTCAACCGCTTCGGGCCACGGCGCTGGATCGCGCTGATGATGATCGCCTGGGGCACGCTGTCGACCTGCCTGCTGTTCGTCACCACCCCCATGGAGTTCTACGTGCTGCGCCTGTTCACCGGCGCCGCCGAAGCGGGGTTCTTCCCGGGTATCGTGCTGTACCTCTCGCGTTGGTTCCCGGCGCAGCGGCGCGGGCGCATCATGGCGCTGTTCATGTCGGCGATCCCGGTGTCGGGGCTGCTGGGCGGGCCGTTCTCGGGGGGGATTCTCAACCACTTCGCCGCCGGCCAGGGCGGCCTGGCCGGCTGGCAATGGATGTTCCTGATCCAGGGCGTGCCTACCGTGGTGCTCGGCTGTCTGGCGATCGTGCTGCTCAGCGACGGCTACGCCAAGGCCGGCTGGCTGACCCCGGCGCAGCGCCAGGCGGTTGAGGCCGACCTGAATGCGGATGCGGCGGCCAAGCCGAAAACCGCCAGCGACAGCCTGCTGTCGGTGCTGGCCAACCCGTTGATCTGGACCTTCGGCTTCATCTACTTCTGCATCCAGAGCGGCGTGTATGCGATCAACTTCTGGCTGCCATCGATCATCAAGAACATGGGTTTCGACGATGCCCTGCTGATCGGCTGGCTGAGCGCCATCCCGTACCTGCTGGCCGGGCTGTTCATGCTGCTGGTGGGGCGTTCGGCAGACCTGCGCAACGAGAGGCGCTGGCACCTTGTGGTGCCGATGCTGATGGGCGCGGTGGGGCTGCTGATGGCGGTCAACTTCGCCCACAGCCCGGTGATCGCGATTCTGGGCCTGAGCATCGCGACCATGGGCGCGCTCACCGGCCTGCCGATGTTCTGGCCGATGCCCACTGCCCTGCTCACCGCGGGCACTGCAGTGGCGGGCCTGGCGATCATCAACTCGGTGGGCCAGATGGCCGGGTTCCTCAGCCCGTACCTGGTGGGCTGGATCAAGGACCAGACCGGCTCGACCGACGTGGCGTTGTATTCGCTGGCGGGGTTGATCGTGGTGGGCAGCCTGGTGGCGCTGCGGGTGTCGCGCCCCAGCTGACGACCGCTTCGCCGGCAAGGTCGGCTCCTACGGGCCTGAGGGCCGTTCACACGATTGTGCGGGAGCCGGCCTTGCCGACGAAGCTTTCAACCCTGTAAAACAGCTCGACCCCCTCCCGCAAAAGGATGCTCGAGCATGATCTACCGTCCCCTGGGCCGCAGTGGCCTGCAGGTTTCCGCCCTCACCCTGGGCAGCATGATGTTCGGCGAGCAGACCAGCACCGAAGACTCGCTGCGTATCATCGACAAGGCCTGGCACCAGGGCATCAATTTCATCGATACCGCCGACGTGTACAACGCCGGCCGCTCCGAAGAAATCGTCGGCGAAGCCATCGCCCGCCACCGTCACGATTGGGTGCTGGCCTCCAAGGTCGGCTTCGGCCCGGTCGACGGCCTGCCCAACCGCAGCGGCCTGAGCCGCAAGCATATCTTCAATGCCATCGACACCAGCCTCACGCGCCTGGGCACCGATTACCTGGACATCTACTACCTGCACCGCGAAGACCACGCCACCCCGCTGGAGGTCAGCGTGGCAGCCATCGGCGACTTGCTGCGCCAGGGCAAGATCCGTCACTGGGGCGTGTCGAACTTTCGCGGCTGGCGCATCGCCGAGGTGTGCAACCTGGCCGAACGCCTGGGTATCCCCAAGCCTGTGATCAGCCAGCCGCTGTACAACATCGTCAACCGCCAGGCCGAAACCGAGCAGTTCACCGCTGCAGCCTTTCACGGCCTGGGCGTGGTGCCCTACAGCCCGCTGGCGCGTGGGGTGCTCAGCGGCAAGTACGCCCCCGACGCCACCCCGGACGCCAACAGCCGCGCCGGGCGCCAGGACAAGCGCATCCTCGAGACCGAATGGCGCAGCGAGTCACTGGCCATCGCGCAGAAGATCCACGCCTATACCCAGGCCAAGGGCGTGGGCATGGTCGAGTTCGCCATTGCCTGGGTGCTCAACAACCAGCACGTCAGCTCCGCCATCGTCGGCCCGCGCACCGAAGCGCAGTGGGACACCTATGGCGGTGCGCTGCAGGTGAAGATCACCGCCGAAGACGAAGCCTTCATCGATTCGCTGGTTACCCCCGGGCATGCCTCCACCCACGGCTACAACGACGCGGCGCACTTCGTCAGCGGGCGCCAGCCACGCTGAGTTCGCAACCGATCAGGTGGCTGATGGCGGCCTTGAGCTTCATCGGCCGCACCGGTTTGTGCAGCAGGCTGTGGCCCAGGTCGCGCACCTGCTGCTTGAGCTCCACGCTGTAGTTGGCAGTGATCATCAGGGCCGGCAACGGCGTGTGCCGCTGCGTATTGATCGACCCGACCGCCTCCAGGCCATTGCGGTCGTTGTCCAGGTGATAGTCGACGATCAGCAGGTCGGCCCACTCGCTGTCCAGTGCCACCTGGCGGGCCAGGTCCTGCTCGCTCAGGGCGGTGACCACCGAGCAGCCCCACTGCTCCAGCAGGCTGCGCATGCCCGCGCAGATCGCCGCATCGTTGTCCACCACCCAGATACGTGCGCCGTCCAGGCGTTCGGTCAGCGGCTCGACCTGTGACGGTTGCGGCTCGCGCCGGGGCGCACGCTTGCTGCGCGGCACCTCGATGGAGAACACCGAGCCCTTGCCCGGCGTGGAGCGCAGGTGCACGCGGTGGCCGAGAATGCCGGCGATCTTGTCGACGATGGCCAGGCCCAGGCCCAGGCCGCGATCCTGGTCGGGACGCTGCAGGTCGCCGCGCTTGAACTCCTGGAACACCTCGGCGCACTTGTCGGGGGCGATGCCGATGCCGGTGTCCCATACCTCGATGAACACCCGCTGCCCACGCCGCCGGCACCCGAGCATCAGGCGCCCCTGCGGGGTGTAGCGGATGGCATTGCTGAGCAGGTTGCGCAGGATGCGTGCCAGCAGCTGGATGTCGCTGCGCACCCGCAGGCTGCTGCGCACGTAGCTCATGCGCAAGCCTTCGCTGGCGGCGGCATGGGCGTACTCGGCGGCCAGGTTGTCGAGCAGGTCGCTGACGGCGAAGGTCGCGACATCGGCCTTGATCACCCCGGCATCGAGCTTGGAGATGTCGACCAGGGTGCCCAGCAGGCTTTCGACGTCATCCAGCGAATTGCTGACGTTGCGCACCAGCGCCGGGCTTGCACAGTTCTGCTCCTGCAGCGCGCTGGTGAACAGGCGCGCGGCGTTGAGCGGTTGCAGCAGGTCGTGGCTGACCGCGGCAAGGAACTTGGTCTTGGACAGGTTGGCCTGGTCGGCCTCCTGCTTGGCCTCGCGCAGGCGCGCTTCGGCGCGGCGCCGCTCTTCGATTTCGCGCAGCAGTTGCTGGTTGAGCTGGGTGAGTTCGGCGGTGCGCTCGCGCACCCGCAACTCCAGGTTCTGGTAGGCCTGGTGCAGGGCTTCGGCGGTACGCCGGCGTTCGGTGATGTCGCGGATCAGCACGAAGATCCCCACCACCTCGCCGCTGGCCAGCTGGTTGGGCACATAGGAGCGCAGCATGTAGCGCTCCTGGCCGTGGGCGTTGGTTTCGGCGAACTCGAACGTCACGCTCTCGCCCGACAATGCCCGCTCCACATAGCTCTCCAGGCGCTGGTAATGCTCGGCGCTGTGCACCTCGCGCAGGCTCTGGCCGAGCATTACCCCGCGCGGCCAGCAGTACCACTGCTCGTACACCTTGTTGGTGAACTCGTAGACCAGGTCGGCGTTGAGGTAGGCGATCAGCGCCGGCACGTGGTCGGTGATCAGGCGGATCCAGCGCTCGCTCTCGCTCAGCGCCTCGGCATGCTGATAGCGCTCGGTGATGTCGGTGAAGGTGTTGACGAAACCGCCGGCCGGCAGCGGATGGGTACGGATTTCGAGCATGCGCCCGTCGAACAGGCGCTGCTCCAGTTCATGGATGCTGCGCCCGTTGGCATCGGTGCTGGCCGGGGTGAGCAAGGCCAGCTCGCTGTCGGCGATCACCTCGGCAAAGTCGCGATGGGCGGCAATCGGGGCCAGCCCGCTGAGTTCCAGGAAGCGCCGGTTCCACAACTCCAGCACGCCGTCGGCATTGACCATGGCCACGCCCTGGGACAGGTTGTCGACCGCACGCTGCAGCAGGTGCGACTTCTGCGCCACGGCCTGTTCGCGGCGCTGGGTTTCGCTGAGCTTGATCTGGGTGATGTCGGTGAACAGCATCACGCAGCCGCCGCCCTGGGTCGGCCGCTCGCTGACCTGCAGCCAGCGCCCGCCCTGCAGGCGGTACACCATGTGCTCGGCGCTGGGGCCGCGTTGCTCTTCGCAGAACAGCCCGGTGCTCTGCATCAGCCGCTTGATCTCGGCCAGACGCATGCCGCCGATGATGCGGATGCGGCTGTTGGCCCAGAACGCCTTGAAGCGCTGGTTGAACAGCACGATGCGCTGCTGCGGGTCGAACAGCACGAAGGCGTCGGAAATGCTTTCGATGGCGTCCACCAGGTACTGGTGCGCGGTTTCGGCGCGCAGCCGCGCATCGCTGAGCAGGTGGTTGCTGGCCTTGAGTTCGGCCATGGCCTGGTTCAGCGCATCGGTGCGCTCGCGCACCTGCTCGGCCAGCACCACCGAGTGCTGGAACGCCGCATACGAGTCGTCCGGGCGCGCGGCGCCCGATTCCTGGCGTTCGATCAGGGCGGCGTTGATACGGCTGAGCTTGCGGTTTTCATGCTGCAAGCGGGCGATCAGCGCGGCCTGGTCAATGTCCACGGCGTGCACGGGGCTGGCCAATGGCGACGCCGGTGAACGTCTGGTTGATGTGCATGCCATTGAACTGTTCTCCATAGGAGTTGAACCCCACCACAGGCTGCTGCTGCAAAAAGGCGCCGACGGCTTCGAACTCTGCGCTGCCTTCCAGCTCCAGGCGGCGCAGGAAGCAGTCGCAGCCGATGGTCAGCAGCAACGGCCCGAGGCGTTCGCGCAAGCCGTCGAACAACGCGCTCAGGTTGGGCAGCAGGGGCCCGGGGCGCATGGCGGTGAGCACGATGCCGTTCTCCACCGCGCAGTAGAAACTCAGGCTGCCGTCGTCGTGCACCTGCTGGATGGCCCGCACGTAGTAGCGCTCGTTGATGCGCACCGCCAGCGGGTGGGCGGCGAAGGTGCGGTGGTCGAGCTGTTCGGGGGGCACGCCGATCAGCGCGGCGTACTCCTGCGCGGCGGGTTCGGCATTGAGCTCGTAGACCCGGCGCAGGGTACTGTCGGCGCGGGTGACCACGAGCTTTTCCTGGCGCGGCTGGATGTGGTGGGTGGTGAATACCTCGAAATCCAGGCAGGTATTGACCAGCAGCACCACGGCAGCGCTGCTGTGGAAGGCGCCGTCGAAGTACACATGGGTGTGGTGCAGGTAGTTGTCGTCGCCGGCCGAGCCGCCGAAATGCGGGATGTCGCCCAGGGCGGCACTGAGGGCGGCAAGCACGGTTTCCTCACGGCTGGACAGCCCGTCGAGCAGGGTCAGGGCGAAGCTGTGGCCCTTGATCGGGGCCAGGGTGTTGCTGCGACAGTCGCCGACCAGGCGCTCGACCATCTGCTGCGCGTCGATCAGGCTGAAGTACTGCATGGGGGCGATGAGTTCGGCGGCAATCGAGAACATCCGGTAATCGAAGCCCAGCGCGGTGATGCAGCCGCGGCCGTAGCCTTCGGGGGTGATTTCGCCGGCGCTGGTGCAGCCTGCCAGGCGGATGCCGCCCAGGCTCTGTTGCAGCGAGTGGGCCAAGGCTGGCAGGTCGTATTCGGCGGAGCAGAAGAACAGCACGAAGCCCAGGTGCGGGTGCAGCAGCTGACGGGCCAGGTCCTGTGCGGCCTCTTCGGCGACACTGGCGCGCGAGACGGCACTGACAATGCCCTCGGCGGGGGGGTGGTGCATGACGGCCTCCGGCGGGGGCTTTAACGGATGGGCCCAGTGTACGAAGGGGCTGGAGAGGGTCGAATGCTACTTGGGTAGTGGGTGGGGGTGGCATTGGTTGTAGGTTTGCAAGGGGGGTGCCCTTTCGCTGGAACGCCGGCGCCCACAGGTTTGCCACTGACGTGAAGGACAGAGGCATCGCTGTGGGCGCCGGCTTGCCAGCGAAGGGGGCGACGCGGTTTACCAGGTCAGCACGGCACCCAGGGCCAGCGTATCGGTGTCTTCGTTCTGGCTGCTGCCCTCATGCCCGCGGATTTCGAACTGGTTGTATTCGGCTACCAGGGTGAGGTTGGCATTGATGTCGCGGAACAGCGCGATGCCGCGGGTCTCGTAGTCGGCGCCGGTGTTGACCGCGCCGTTGCCGTCGTCCTTGGTCTTGCCGTACGACAACGCCAGGCGGTTCTTGCCGAACTTGTACGAGCCCTGCATCAGGTAGCCCTTGCTGTCGACCTCGCGCAAGGTTGCTTCCCCGGCGTTGTTGGTGAAGAACGGGTTGATGCCCTTGGCGGTGAAGCCGGAACCGGTCAGCGAGAAGGCGCCCATCTTGGCCTGTACGCCATAGCCCAGGCCCTTGGAGGTCACCGAGTCGACGTTGTGATCGGTGTTGTCCGAGGTCTGGTAGCCACCGTTGATCCAGCTGTAGATCTTGGCGCCCCCCAGGTCGAACTGGTAGGTGATCTCGCTCTCGGTGCGCGGATTCTTCTGGTAGGCCTTGCCCACCGCGCTGTCATCGTTGGTATCGACCGGGTCCATGATGCCCACGGCGATGCGCAGGCCATCCATCACCGGGGTGCGGTAGGTGATCTGCGCAGTGGGGAACGGGTACGGGTAGCCGGTGCCGATGTTGCCGAACGATACGCCGCCACCGTCCACCAGGCCGAGGGTGTCACTGACCTGGCCATAGCCGGCCAGCAACTCGTCGAGCAGGATGTTGGAACGGGCGAACAGGCCGAAGTCCTTGCCGATCAGTACTTCGCCCCACTCCGAATTGGTCACGGTGCCGTAGAACTGACGCACGTCGATGGCCGTGTCGGTGCCGTTGGTTTCACTGTCGTTGATGGTGACCCAGAACGAAGCGCGCCCGCCCAGCTTGAGGTCGTCGATCTGACGGGTCATGTTGAAACCCAGGTAGTTGGGCAGAAAGCCCATCTTGACCCGGGACTGGCGACGGTCGAACTGCTCGCCGTCACGGTCGACCTTGCTGTTGACGTAGAAGGCGTTGATGTAGCCGTCGGTGGAAAAGGTCGTGTCGTCCTTGTCGTACAGCATGATCTCGGCCTGGGCCAGCGGGGTCAGGCCCAGCGCGGCAAGGCTCGCCACCAAGGGCAGGAAACGTGTATGGGCATTCTTATTGTTGTGCATGACGCTCTCCGCAAACGGGTGGACGGTTGTCGGAGGCGATTATCGAAAAGCGGCGCCGCGCGCCCTACGCTGCCTTGGGGGCAAGGCGCTGCTGCTTTGGCGAGGCGCGAGGTGCCAGGCACCGGGGAACTAATCCTGTGTCCGCCAGTGTCACAAGGCTAAAGTGCCAGCACCCGCTCCGGATGGCCGAGACCACCATGCAAAAATGCAGACAGGCACTGCAGTTTTGTCGATTGTAATGGGCAAAATTGCACTGTTACGATCCGACGATCCTTGAATTCATCTCCACGGCGCGACAAATCATGTGGAAAATCAATAACAAAGCAGGGAGACAGCGATGACCGCGCAAGCGCATTCCCCGGTCGATACCAACGTACTGGCTACCGTACGCAACCATGTAGGCCATCTGACCCTCAACCGCCCCGCCGGCCTCAACGCCCTGACCTTGCCGATGGTGCGTCAGCTGCAGCAGCAGCTCGACGCCTGGGCCGTCGACCCGCAGGTTCACGCAGTGGTTCTGCGTGGCGAAGGCCCCAAGGGTTTCTGCGCCGGCGGCGACATCCGTTCGCTGCATGACAGCTTCAAGGCAGGCGACAGCCTGCACCGCGACTTCTTCGTGGAGGAGTACGCGCTGGACCTGTGCATTCATCACTACCGCAAGCCCATCGTTGCCCTGATGGACGGCTTTACCCTGGGCGGCGGCATGGGCCTGGCCCAGGGCGCGGAGCTGCGTGTGGTCACCGAGCGCAGCCGCCTGGCCATGCCCGAAACCGGCATCGGCTACTTTCCGGACGTGGGCGGCAGCTATTTCCTGTCGCGCATCCCCGGCGAACTGGGCACCTACCTGGGGGTGAGCGGCGTGCAGATCCAGGCGGCCGACGCGCTGTACTGCGGGCTGGCCGACTGGCATGTCGACAGCGCCAGGCTGAGCACCCTGGATGAACGCCTGAACACGCTCAAGTGGAGCGAGCACCCGCTCAAGGACCTGCAGGGCGTGCTGGCCAGGCTGGGCACCCAGACCCTGGACAACCCTCCCCTGGCTGCGCTGCGCCCGGCCATCGACCACTTCTTCGCGTTGCCCGATGTGGCCAGCATCATCGAGCAACTGCGTGCCGTGACCGTCGGCGACAGCCACGAATGGGCACTCAAGACCGCCGACCTGCTGGCCACGCGCTCGCCCCTGGCGATGGCGGTGACCCTGGAGATGCTGCGTCGCGGGCGCCACCTGAGCCTGGAGGACTGCTTTGCGATGGAGCTGCACCTGGACCGGCAATGGTTCGAGCACGGCGACCTGATCGAAGGTGTACGCGCGCTGATCATCGACAAGGACAAGCAGCCTCGCTGGAACCCCGCCACCGTCGCCGAGCTTTCACGCTCGCGGGTGGATCAATTCTTCGAAGGCCTGTGAGGGCCGGAGTACGCACATGCAAGACCTGGAACTGACTGAAGAACAGATCATGATCCGCGACATGGCGCGCGACTTCGCCCGTAACGAGATCGCCCCGCATGCCCAGGCCTGGGAAAAGGCCGGCTGGATCGACGATGGCGTGGTGGCCAGGATGGGTGAGCTGGGCTTGCTGGGCATGGTGGTGCCCGAGCAATGGGGCGGCAGCTACACCGACTACGTGGCCTATGCACTAGCGGTGGAAGAGATTGCCGCCGGCGATGGCGCCACCGGGGCGTTGATGAGCATCCACAACTCGGTGGGCTGCGGCCCCCTGCTCGCCTATGGCAGCGACCTGCAGCAGCAGACCTGGCTGGAGCGTCTGGCCACCGGCCAGGTGATCGGCTGCTTCTGCCTTACCGAACCCCAGGCCGGCTCCGAGGCGCACAACCTGCGCACCCGTGCCGAGCGCGTGGGTGATGAGTGGGTGATCAACGGGTCCAAGCAGTTCGTCAGCAATGCGCGGCGCGCGGGCCTGGCGATCGTGTTTGCGGTGACCGACCCGGAGCTGGGCAAGAAAGGGCTGTCGGCGTTTCTGGTGCCGACCGACAACGAAGGTTTCGTGGTCGATCGCAGCGAACACAAGATGGGCATTCGCGCCTCCGACACCTGTGCGGTGACCTTGAACAACTGCCGTGTGCCGGCAGCCAACCTGCTGGGCGAGCGTGGCAAGGGCCTGGCGATCGCGCTGTCCAACCTTGAGGGCGGGCGTATCGGGATTGCGGCTCAGGCGCTGGGCATTGCGCGCGCGGCGTTCGAGGCGGCGCTGGCGTATTCGCGTGACCGCATCCAGTTCGGCAAGCCGATCAACGAGCACCAGAGTGTGGCCAACCTGTTGGCCGACATGCAGGTGCAACTCAATGCGGCGCGGTTGTTGATACTGCATGCGGCGCGTTTGCGCAGTGCGGGCAAGCCGTGTTTGAGCGAGGCTTCGCAGGCCAAGCTGTTTGCTTCGGAGATGGCCGAACGGGTGTGTTCCAAGGCCATCCAGGTGCATGGTGGGTATGGTTACCTGGAAGACTACCCGGTGGAGCGATACTACCGCGATGCGCGGATCACGCAGATCTATGAGGGCTCGAGCGAGATTCAGCGCATGCTGATTGCGCGGGAGTTGAAGCACTATCCGTTGTAAAGGCGCGGTTTGATGTGATGCCGGGCCACCATGGCCTGTCAGCCTTGTTGGCCCGGCCCCAGACCTTCTAGCGATCCACCCGTTTGAGCACCTGCCGCTCATACTGCGGGTACAGATGGCTCACGCTGCGAATGAGCTCGTACTGACTCAACGCTATGCCCGCAAACCGCTGGGGTATCGGCGTGGCAATCACCTCGGTCATGTCCAGCCCCTGCGCCGCACTCTCACGCATCACCTTGTCCAGCCACCCCAGGTAATCAACCATCTGCGCAAACGGCGCACGGTCCGTGGCCAGCGGGCCGTGCCCCGGCACCAGCACCTTCCACGGCAGCGCCTCGAGCCGCTGCAGATCCTGTAGCCACACCGCCAGGCCAGGGGTGTTGGGCGTGGTCAGCGCGCGCTGGTAGAACAACAGATCGCCGGCAAACAACACTCCGGTCTTCTCGTCGAACACCGCCAGGTCGGCACCGCTGTGACCGGTCAAGGCCAGCAGCCGCAACCGGTGCGAACCAAACGCACGCTCACCCGCCGCCACCTGTTGGTCGGGCAGGCGCACCTGGGTGCCACGCATCCAGTCACCCACCATGCGGTACATGTTCTCGGCCAGGCCATCCCCCTGCTCCTCCAGCAACTGCGTGGTACCAGGCAGTGCACCGACAGGCACACCGGCAAAGGCCTGGCTGCCCAGCGCGTGATCGGGGTGGTGGTGGGTCAGCAGCACCTGCACCACCGGCTGGTCGGTGACGCTTTCGATGGCCTTGCGCAAGGCCTGCCCATAGCGCAGCGACGGACCGCTGTCGATCACCACCACGCCAGCCTCGGTGACGATGAAACCGGTGTTGACGATGTTGCCGCCGTTGGTACGGGAGAAGTGCTCGGTGCTGCCCTCCAGCACATAGGTGCCGGCCGCGATCTGGCGCGGCGCCAGGCGATAGTCCAGGTCGGCCAGGCTCGGCAGGCTGACACACGCCAGCAACAGCAACAGTGCTCGCATCACGGTCCTCACTCGATGGCAGCGTCGAACTGGTTGCCGTTGTTGTCACGCAGCACCAGGCGGGTAGCCCCCTGGTTGAGCAGGTCGAAGCCCAGGCTGGGGTTCTCGCTTACGGCAGGAAACAGTTCGAGGGTGGCCAGCGACTGGCCCTGGGCATCGAACAGCTCGGCGTGTTCGATGAAGAATTCGGGGATGCCGCCAGTCAGGCCGTTATCCATCGGGTGCGACACGTCCAGGCGCACGCGGCTGAAGGCTTCGCGCGGGTAGCGTGCACCCAGTACCTGGCCCAGACGCTCTTCCCAGCCGGGCTGGCTGCGTACCACGCTGGGCGCCGTGCAGCCACCGCCGGCGGCATCGATCAGGCTCGAACCGATGTGCCAGGTACCGTCATCGGTCAGCACGGCCGCCCGCAGCGGGGTGGCCTGCTCGATGCGTATGCGCACCGCCAGCCACGGCAGAACCTGCGGGCCGGGATGGAAATCGACGACCCGCGGTATCGGGTTGAGTTCGGCCCACACGAGTATGCGCTGCACCTTGCCCGGCAACGCCCGGGCATCGACCTGCAACGGCACCTGTCGGGCGTCCTCGGCGAATGGCGGGGCAATCACCCGCACGCGCTCATCAAAGACGTAGGGCTCATCCTGGAGCCACTGTTTGCGATAGAACTCCCACATCACCGACGGCACCGGATCGGCACCCGGCTGTATTGCACAGGCCGGGCCGGCCAGCAGCAACGCGGCCAACAGCAACGGTACCCGGCGCATGGCCTATTCCTCGATGTGCACGCTGTCAAGGTAGGTACGCACCGCCCACAACGCTTCCTGGCTCAGGTAGTCGGCCATCTTGGGCATGTACACGCGCCCGTCACGCACCGCGCCGTTGCGTACCCGCTCCACGAACCATTCATCGCCCGCCTCGCCCTCGTCCAGCAGGCGCAGGTCGGGGGCGATGCCGCCGGACTTGGCTTCCAGGCCGTGGCAGGCCGCGCAGTTCTGGTTGTAGGCCGAGGCGCCGATGGACACTGCCTCGTCATGGTTGGGGCCGTTGCGGTAGGGGTTGGTTTCACGCCACTCGTCACCGAGTTTTTCCAGGGTGCCGGTGTTGACCGCCGACGGGGTCACGTTGCCATGGGCGAACACCGCCCCGGTACTCATCAGGCCGGCCATCAGCACGGCGCTCATCCAGGCGTTTTTCACTGTTGTCATTGTTCTGCCCTCGACTGCTTTGTCTGTACGGTTTGCACGCAGGCACCTCGCGATACCGGGGTGCTGCCGGGCATCTTAGAAAGCGCACTCCGGCGCCCCCATGCTGCTTTGGTGGTCGCGTGCTACTCCCTTGGTAGTAGGGCTTGTGGGGCAGTGCCAAATCATGCGCCGACTGGGACATTTTCCCGCTCAGGGCGGGAGTTTTTCCGTATCTGCGCAGGCGGCGACGATCCAGTCTAGGCAGGCACAAAACCTCCATTGGGAACACCCACTATGACAATAAGATCGTTACCCGCCGCGCTTTCCCCACTGTCCATGGCTGTGCAGGCCGTCCTGCTGGTCTCGAGCCTGGCCCTGGCACCGGCGGCCAACGCCAAGCCGGTGACCTGGGAAGACATCGCCAACGACCACCTCAACACCCAGAACGTGCTGCAGTACGGCATGGGCACCAATGCCCAGCGCTGGAGCCCGCTGGCCATGGTCAACGACAAGAACGTGTTCAAGCTGACCCCGGCCTGGTCGTACTCCTTCGGTGACGAAAAGCAACGCGGCCAGGAATCCCAGGCGATCATCAACGACGGCGTGATCTACGTCACCGGCTCCTATTCGCGGGTGTTCGCCCTGGATGCCAAGACCGGCAGGCGTCTGTGGACCTACAACCATCGCCTGCCGGACAACATTCGTCCGTGCTGTGACGTGGTCAACCGTGGCGCTGCCATCTTCGGCGACAAGATCTACTTCGGCACCCTCGATGCCCGCGTGATCGCGCTGAACAAAGACACCGGCAAGGTGGTATGGAACAAGAAATTCGGCGATCACAGCGCCGGCTACACCATGACCGGCGCCCCGACCCTGATCAAGGATCAGAAGAGCGGCAAGGTGCTGCTGATTCACGGCAGCTCCGGTGACGAATTCGGCGTGGTCGGCCAGCTGTATGCCCGCGACCCGGAAACCGGTGAAGAAGTGTGGATGCGTCCGTTCGTCGAAGGCCATATGGGCCGCCTGAACGGCAAGGACAGCACCCCTACCGGCGACGTCAAGGCGCCGTCCTGGCCGGACGACCCGACCACCGAGACCGGCAAGGTCGAATCCTGGAGCCACGGTGGCGGCGCCCCATGGCAAAGCGCAAGCTTCGACCCCGAAACCAACACCATCATAGTCGGCGCCGGCAACCCTGGCCCGTGGAACACCTGGGCACGTACCTCCAAGGACGGCAACCCGCACGACTTCGACAGCCTGTACACCTCGGGCCAGGTCGGCGTCGACCCGACCACCGGTGAGGTCAAGTGGTTCTACCAGCACACCCCGAACGATGCCTGGGACTTCTCGGGCAACAACGAACTGGTGCTGTTCGACTACAAGGACAAGGACGGCAAGCAGTACAAGGCCACCGCGCACGCTGACCGCAACGGCTTCTTCTATGTGGTGGACCGCACCAACGGCAAGCTGAAAAACGCCTTCCCGTTCGTGGACAACATCACCTGGGCCAGCCACATCGATCTCAAGACCGGTCGCCCGGTCGAAAACGAAGGCCAGCGCCCGGCCAAGCCATTGCCAGGCGAAACCAAGGGCAAGCCGGTGGAAGTCTCGCCACCGTTCCTGGGCGGCAAGAACTGGAACCCGATGGCCTACAGCCAGGACACCGGCCTGTTCTACGTACCGGCCAACCACTGGAAAGAGGAATACTGGACCGAAGAGGTCAACTACAAGAAAGGGTCGGCCTACCTGGGCATGGGCTTCCGCATCAAGCGCATGTACGAGGACCACGTAGGTTCGCTGCGTGCGATGGACCCGACCACCGGCAAGGTGGTGTGGGAGCACAACGAGCGCCTGCCGCTGTGGGCCGGCGTGCTGGCCACCAAGGGCAACCTGGTGTTCACCGGTACCGGTGACGGCTACTTCAAGGCCTTCAACGCCAAGACCGGCGAAGAGCTGTGGAAATTCCAGACCGGCAGCGGCATCGTTTCGCCACCGATCACCTGGGAACAGGATGGCGAGCAGTACATCGGCGTGACCGTCGGCTACGGCGGTGCAGTACCGCTGTGGGGTGGCGACATGGCCGAGCTGACCAAGCCGGTGGCACAGGGTGGATCGTTCTGGGTGTTCAAGATCCCGGCCTGGGATACCAAGACCGCCAAGCGTTGATCTGAGCGTTTTCGCGGGTCAAGTTCGCCACCACAAGGGATCACCAAACCTGTGGGAGCGGGCTTGACCCGCGTCTGCTTTCAAACTGCCAAGGAGATTCCCATGAAGTATCTGCCCCTAGTGCTCGCCGTCGCCCTGTCCCCGGCTTTTGCTGCCGACGATGAACTGGAACCACAGCCGCTGAAGATCAACGGCTGCATCATCCAGCCTGAAAGCCAGTGCCCCGGCGCCAACCTGCAGAACGCCGACCTGAACAACCAGGACCTGCGCAAGATGAACCTGGCCGGTGCCGACCTGCGTGGCGCCAACCTGCGTCACGCCAAGCTCGACCTGGCCAACCTGGAGAAAGCCAACCTGCAAGGCGCCAACCTCACCCGTGCCAGCCTGCAGCAAACCAACCTGCGCGTGGCCAACTTCACCGATGCCACGCTGATCGCGGTCCAGGCCTGGGGCATGTACGCCCAGGGCGCCAACTTCAATGGTGCCAACCTCAGCGCCGCGTACCTGGAGTTTGCCCGCCTGTCCGGCGCCAAGCTGCACAACACCAACCTGCAAGCCGCCGACCTGGAAATGACCTGGCTGAGCAGGGCCGACCTTGTGGGTGCGAACCTGGCCGATGCCAACCTGCAGGAAGCCAAGTTCGGTGAAAGCAACCTGGAGAAAGCCGACCTGCGCGGCACTCGCCAGCACTACGCCAACTTCCAGGACAGCAACATGGAAGGCTGCCAGGGTTGCCCGAGCACCTGGGACTAGGTGCCTGCGTACACAGCCTACGCCGCTATACGCAGCAGGCCGGCTTCGATTGCCAGGTGCACCAGTTCGGCATGGGAGCTGACCTGCAGCTTGCTCTTGAGCAAGGTCAGGTAGTTGGAGACGGTCTTGGCGCTGATGCACAGCTGCTGGGCTATCAACCGGGTCGGCGTACCCTTGGCCAGCATCAGGAAGATTTCGATCTCGCGCTGGGTCAGCCCCTGCAGCCGAGCATTGCCGCCACCCTGCCCCGGGTGCGGCTGGCAGGCCAGCTGGGTGGCCAGCGGTTGCTCGATGTAGGCATGCCCCGCCAGTACCCGGCGCACGGCTTCAAGCACCACCGCCGGCGCTGCCGCCTTGGACAGAAACCCGCAGGCCCCCGCGTCCAGTGCCTGGCGAACCAGGCCCAGCTCGGTGTGTTCGCTGAAAAACAGCACACGCAGTTGCGGCAGGCGCTGACGCAGGCGCCGGGTGGTTTCCAGGCCGCTGATGCCGGGCAGGTCGAAGTCCATGATCACCAGGCCGGGCAGTTCCTCCTGCACCTGCTGCAGGGCCTCTTCGCCGCTGCCGGCCTCGCGAACTGGCAGGCCATTGAGCCCTTCGCCCAGAAAGTGGGCCAGGCCCAGGCGGATCATCGGGTGGTCGTCGACCAGCAAGATGCCCATCGCGCAGTACTCCTGTAGTGGCTATACCCCATGCTAGAGCCGCTGGCGAGCACGGCCGCTACTACTTTGGTACTGCCCGCGCTGTCGATGGTCGCATTCACAAAGCGCCAGTACTGGCCTGTAATACCAGGCATAACAAAAACGAGACTGCCGACCATGCTGCTGCGTGCCTTGTTCGCTTCTGCCTGCCTGACCCTGGCGCTGCCCGCCAGCGCCGACACGGCGCTGTTCACTGCCGACGGCTACCGCGCCACCCTGTACCGCAGCCCTACCCCCGATCAGGCGCCGCCGGCGCAGACCCTCGACACCGCGCAGCTGCAGGCCCTGCTGCAACAGCAGCCACCGCCGTTGCTGATCGACGTGTACAAGCGCCCCTGGCTGCATGGCCGGTTCATCGACAGCGAGCCGCATGCCAACCTCCCCCACAGCCACTGGCTGGCCAACACCGGCGATGGCCAGCTGGACGACGCCTGGGCCCGCTATTTCAGCCGCCACCTGCAACGCCTGAGCCATGGCGACAAGCAGCGCGCCATCGTCTTCTACTGTCGCTCCGATTGCTGGCTGAGCTGGAATGCGGTCAAGCGCGCCGATGCACTGGGCTACACGCGGCTGTACTGGTACCGTGATGGCCTGGATGCCTGGGAGAATGCCGGGCTGCCGGTACACCCCGCGACACCCGAAGCGTTCCCCTGACTACTGTCTGCCTAGCGGTCAACCACAACAATAAGGTGCAAAGCCATGTACAAGATTCTGATCGCCGACGACCACCCGCTGTTTCGCGAAGCGATCCACAACGTCATCACTGACGGCTTCCCTGGCAGCGAGGTCATGGAAACCGCTGACCTGGACAGCGCCCTGAGCCTGACCGGCCAGCATGACGACCTGGACCTGATCCTGCTGGACCTGAACATGCCCGGCATGCATGGCCTTGGCGGGCTGATCAACCTGCGCAACGAGGCGCCGACGATCCCGGTGGTGATCGTCTCGGCCGAGCAGGACAAGCAGGTGGTGCTGCAGGCAATCACCTATGGCGCGGTGGGGTTCATCACCAAGTCGTCGCCGCGCTCGCAGATGACCGATGCCATCGAGCAGATCCTCAACGGCAACGTGTACCTGCCGCCCGACATCATCCGCACGCAAAAAAGCACCGGCCGGCGCAACCAGAGCGAGCATGCAGGCTTTGCCCCGGAGCTGCTGCAGGCGCTCACCCGCAAGCAGTTGCTGGTGCTCGAGCGCATGACCAAGGGGGAGTCGAACAAGCAGATCGCCTACAACCTGGATATCGCCGAGACCACGGTCAAGGCCCATGTCTCGGCGATTCTGCGCAAGCTCAACGTGCACAACCGGGTGCAGGCGATTCTCAGTGCCGGCGATATCGACTTTACCGCCTATCTGCGGCGCTGATCAGCCGGCGCCGGGTAGCGCAAGGGTCTTGCCGCTGCCCACCGGCCCCATCGACAACAGGGTTTCGGCCAGGGTCATGGGAACGATCATGTCCTTGGCGTTCTGCGCCTTGTAGTTGATGTCGGCATCGATGTGCTGTTGCACCTGCGCCGCATAGTCGGCCGGATACTGAGCCTTCTCGATTGCCGGCAGGCTGTTGTAGTGGGCCTGCACTTGCTTGAAGAAGTCCGTCATGCGGCCGGTGGTGTTGTATTCCTGTTGCGCCTTGTCGCTGACCTCGCGACGCCACGCCTGCTCCTGGCGGGTGGACTCCTCGAACGCGGCGCGCCGTTCGTTGACCGTGAAGGTGCCGCTGTCATCGTAGGTGATCAGCGCCAGTTGCTCGCGCGACAGGCCGGCAAACGGGTTTTCAACGGTCTTGCTGCCCACGGTCAGCGTCGAGTTCACGAACGCAGTGGCCTGTTTGGCCCGGGCCAGCAGCTCGGGGTCATCGGTGGCCGGTACTTCCTTGTCGTGGGCGGCCTTGTTGGCCGAATACGCAGCGCCGGTAATCTTGTCGAGCAGCGACTTGGCCAACGCACCGAGTGCCGAATGGCTCAGGCCGGTATCGCGCTCGCTGGCACGGGTGGCACTTGCGGCCAGTTGACGGGCCAGGTTGGAGACACTGCTGGTGTCCTGCCCTGCGTAGGCGTTCAGGGCCCTGGCGCTGCTGCTGTTGCCATGGTTGATGCCAAGGCTGGTAGGGATGGTGCTTGCACCGGTGGTGCGGGTGGTAATGGCCGATGTGTAGTCGTTCACATGCATCGGGAGACTCCATGTGGTGGTATGCACGTCTGTGCGGCGTGCGCTGACACCCTCCGGTGCCAGCAGTCGGGTGCAAGCCTAACGCCATTTGCCAGTTGCATCCAGTTGCGCGCCTGAAGTAAGCTCGGGCAATCAACTGGAGCACAGCATGTCGTCGATTTCCCTCACTCAAGCACTGCACACAGGTCGCGTATCGCACCTGGCGGCTGTGCCTGCGTGCGCGGCACTGTCTACCAGCGGCTTTTATTTTGGGTATTGGTTTAGCCACAGGCGCCGCTGATACCCACACCGGCGCCCACTCCCAGGGCCGCCGAACACGAGAATACTCAACCCCCGGTCGGCCCTGCCTACCGGGGGTTTTGTTTTGGGCACCGTACACCACCGACATCGATGAGGATTGCACCATGAACCACAGCACCTATTACCGTTACCAAAGCCTTGCCTGGCGATTTAGCCACTGCCGTTCGGGCCAGCCAGCCGCCTCCGACCGGTCGAGTACAGGTGGCACGCAAACACCGACACGAAATCGAACATCTCGCTAGGGCCGAAGGCGCGGGACCGAACCCGCCTTCCGCCCAAGGAAACCCGACCATGCAAGCGTCCACCCAAGCCCTGAACCTGTCCCAACCCCAGGCTGTCGCAGCCAACAGTAGCCTCAACCTGCGCCTGCCCAGCCCGTTTCAGCTCAAGCAGCAACTGCCCTTGTCCAGCGCCCTTGGCGGCCAGGTCGAGCGCCACCGCCAGGCGGTGAAGGCGATTCTCGACGGCGAGGATGATCGCCTGCTGGTGATTGTCGGCCCCTGCTCGCTGCACGACCCCCACGCTGCCCTCGAATACGCCGAACGCCTGGCCGCCCTCTCCCGCCAGGTCGATGACCAGTTGTTGCTGGTGATGCGTGCCTATGTCGAAAAGCCCCGCACCACGGTGGGCTGGAAAGGCCTGGCATACGACCCGCACCTGGATGGCAGCGATGACATGCAGGGTGGCCTTGCGCTGTCTCGTCAGCTGATGCTGGGCATGCTCGAACGGGGCCTGCCGGTGGCCACCGAACTGCTGCAGCCGATGGCAGCAGGCTACTTCGATGACCTGCTGAGCTGGGCGGCCATCGGGGCACGCACCACCGAATCGCAGATTCACCGTGAGATGGTCAGCGGCCTGGGGCTGCCGGTCGGATTCAAGAATGGCACCGACGGCGGCGTGGGCATCGCCTGCGACGCCATCCGCAGTGCCGCGCATGCCCACCGCCACTTCGGGCTGGATGCCCAGGGGCATCCGGCGATCGTCGAGACCCTCGGCAATCCCGACACCCACCTGGTGCTGCGCGGCGGCCACAAGGGCCCCAACTACGATGCCGCCAGCCTGGAGCAGGCGCGCCAGGGCCTGCACAAGGCCGGCATCCGCCCACGTCTGATGGTGGACTGCAGCCATGCCAACAGCGGCAAGGACCCGCTTCGTCAACCCGAGGTATTCGAAGCGGTCCTGCAACAGCGCCTGGCCGGGGATGGATCGGTAATCGGGATGATGCTCGAGAGCCACCTGTTCGATGGCTGCCAGGCACTGGGCAAGGCGCCGCTCAAGTACGGGGTGTCGATTACCGACGGCTGCCTGGGCTGGGAAGCGACCCGGGCACTGCTCGACGCGTCTGCCGCCAGACTGCGAGTTGCCCGATAGCGGGACACGCCCGCCTGCCGCTGCACCGCCCCGAGAAGGCGGTGCCCGCAGGGTGCCGAAGCCCTGCGCGCCACCGCGCAGACGCTCGTACCTTCTCGATGCCTCGCGTTGTCACAGGTTCTGGTCCAGGGGGTCGAAGGTGAACACCTGGCCGTTGGCCGCCGTCAGATCGACCCGTAGCACAGGAATGACCTTGCCGGCCTGTTGGTAGTAATCGCGCTGGATGTACCGGGCACCGTTCAGCCCGCCACTGCCACGGATAAGGAATGCAGCCTCGAGTGTCAGCTGCGGGCCGATGTTCTGCGGCCAGGGCGCGATGATGATTTCGTTCCAGGCGCCGCCATGGGCACGCACTTCGATGTTCAACTCGAAGGCCGCAGCACTGGGGTCGAAGGCGCAACTGCTGACGGGGCTTGCGCCATAGCGGCTGCGCCAGGCGCTGACACTGTTGATGTTCTGCGAGGCGCAGCTGGCCCGGCAGCTGTCGGGGATGGCGCTGGTACTGGCATTGGCCGGGTAGGCACAGCGCAGTACCAGTGTGTGGCGTGCGGGTGCTGCAAGCTCGCGGTAGATGAGCCCTTCGGTACCGGCCAGGCGCTGCGTGCCGACATCGGCACGTATGTAGGAGAACGACACGCCGTTGCGTGTCACGGAGTTGCTGCTGGGGTTCCATGCGTGAAAACCGGAGGCGCCATTCACTGCGCGGATCAGCACCCCGCGACAGTAGGCGGCTGCCTGCCCGTCGCGGCATCCGCTCAAGGCATCCCGATAGCGGTGCTCAAGGCGCTCGGCCACGCGCCTGCCATTGTAGAGCTGCTCTTGCTGCGCGAAGCCGAACACCTGTGCCTGCGGATCGCCAGGCGCAATCCGCAGGATCGGCAGCCAGAGGCCGGTGGCCTGGTAATAGGCCAACTGATTGCGCTGAGCGCAGCGCAGGCCCCCGGCCTGCGCGCTGTCATGGAACAGTGCCTGGATGGCAAGCTGCGCCGGCGCCTGTGCCTGCCAGCCAGACACCAGGACCGACCCGGGCGATACCGGGTCTTGCACAGCCTGAAAAGCCTTGCCGAGCGCTGCTGCGCTCAGACCATCGAACAGCAGGTAGCCGCACCCGAGCGCCAGGCCCGCCATGCTGCGGTCGTTGCGCAGGAAGACAAAGCGCAGGTCGCTGCCGGCAACGTCCTTGAGCGTCCAGAAATCTGCGTTCGCACTCTGCGGTACGCTGCGCACCAGTACGCCGCTGCAGGCGAAGGCAGGACTTCTGCCCACGCACTGTTCGGGCGTGCTGGTGAAGCGTGCATTGAGCCACTGCGCCGTGCGGGTGCCTTCCTGCGCGTGCACCGGCGCAAGGCAGGCGCACAGCGCCAGCACACCGCACAGTCTCAAGATGCCCATGTGCGCGCCTCACTAGAGCTTCTGCTCAGCGGGGTCATAGCTGAAGGGCTGCCCGTTGGCGGCCTGTACCTCCAGTTCGACCAGCGGCAGCCAGCGGCTGGTATCTTTGAAGTAGTCCTGCTGGAACGTCTGCCCTCCGACCAGGCCCTTGTTACCGTAAAACCCAGTAGCGCTGAAGAAGAACGCTTCGATCGGCAACTGCGCTGCAATGTCCTGCGGCCAGGTAGGGACTATGATTTCGTTCCAACCGGTTAACCCCGGGACTTGCTGGCGAATATCGACCATTAGTTGCAAGGCCGTGGCGTCGGCCCGGAACGCGCAGCTTCCGAACCGACCACCACCAGTGTGGGCGGACCAGGTGGCGACGCTGTTCACGGGCGGTTGTTTTTCGTCGCACCAGCCACGAAAGGTGCAGGTGTTGGTTGACACCGCATCGTGCGTGGCGCCGTCGGCGGCGTACAGGCACGCGGCAGGCAAGGTGTGTACTACAGGGGCGGCGGTTTCGCGAATCAGATAGCCTTGCGGCCACACCACCATCCTGATGGCCATGTCACTTCGCAGGTAGCTGAAGGACACGCCGCCGTTCTTAAGCGCACGGGGCCCCGGATTCCAGGCCTTGAAGTTGCCCGTGCCTGTCGAGCGCAACAGCACCCCGTTGCAATCGAACCCGGAGCGTCCGCTGATACAGGCAGGCTGGGTGTCGGCGTACCGCTGGTTGAGGCGCCGGGCGACCCTGTAGCCATTGTCCAGCTGGTCCTGCTGGCTGAAACCGAACACCAGGCCATCGCCATCGCCCAGGTGCAGGCGCACCACCGGCAACCATTGGGCCGTGGCCTTGAAGTAGGCGAGCTGGCTGCGTTGGGCTGCTGCCAGGGCCCCAACCCGAGTGATGTCGTAGAAGATACCCTGGATGGGCAACTTCTCCGGCACCTGGGCATTCCAGGTACTGACCACCACGCCACCGCCACTGCTGCCGGCCTGATACGGCTTGCCCAGGCCCACGGCGGTCAGTCGGTCGAACAACACGAACCCCGAAGGTGCTGCCAGCCCGTCGAAGGCGCGGTCCTTGCGCAGAAAACTCAGTTGCGCGGCATCGTCTTTCTTCCAGAACGTTTCGACATCGCTGGCCGGCACTGCGCGCAGCAACACGCCGCTACAGGCAAAGGCCGGTGCGCGTCCCACGCACTGTGCCGGTGTGCTGCTGTAGCGCGCATTCAACTGCACCGCTACCTGCGGGCTCCCGACGGCATGGGCGCTGCCCAGCAACAGGCACAATGCGATGCCACAAATCAGTTTGTTCGCAACGTTCATCCAGGTCGCCTCCCATGGCGTGCCGCCACTGTTCAACGAATGCCGGCCGGATAGCCCAGCTCATACTCTGTCGTGACTTCGGAACTGACCAGATTGTCGTAGAGGTCCAGGTACACGGCCGTCTGTGCGCCCACTACTTTGCCCCACACCCGGTAAGGAGACAGGTTCAGTGCCTTGGCGAGGCTGCCGGTCGGCGATGGGTAGAGGCGTGCCAGCGCCTCGAAATCCTCGTAGCTCGGCAGGGTGTAGCCCTCGTCGCGGGCCTTGGCCTGCGCCTGTGCCCAGGTGGATCGATACGCCGAGCTGAGCAGGCGCAGCTCACGCACGCCGCGCACACTGAGCACGTAGCTGGAACTGGCCCCTGCCGCGTTCTGCGCAGTGACGGTGATGTCGCCATTGCCCCATACCGAGACCTGTCCATCGGGATCGACCCTGGCAATGTCCGTGTTGTCCACGCGATAGGCGCTGGCACCTGGCTGTGCACGGGTGTAGCGGGCATAGTCAGGGATGGTCGGTGGCGTCCTGGCCTGGTTGTGCTCGTCGAAGAACACCACATAGCGTTGGCTGGCCAGGTTGAGTGCCTGTGCAGCAGTGAAGCCTTCCTTGATCAGCAGGGTGACCACGCCCGATCTGCGCGGCGCCGAGCGCGGCGCCTGCGCGGTGTAGTAGACCTGCAGGGTCTTGCCGACATTGGCCTCGACATAGCGCTTTTCTATCAGCAAGGTGACGGGTTTGCCGGCATTGCGCGCCGAGATCGGCCAACTGATCGAGGTGATCGCCTGGCCTTGCGCATCGGCAAGGTAGATCGTCAAGGTGGTCTGGAACGCCAGTACTACCGCGTTATCGTTACCAACCCCCTGGACGGTGATGCCCAGCCCCATGGCCGGTACCTTTTCAGGGTCCAGCTCGGCGCCCTGCAAGGCTGCCACTTGCGGCAGGTACAGGGTGGGGTCCGAAGGTTGGGTAGTGTCTGCATGCGCATTGAACATGCTCACGCACACGCACAACACCAGTGCCGCATAGGTACGTCTGATTGCGTCCATGAACGGTTGCTCCTGCCGTGGAGTCAGTCGGCCTGGCTGATGCCTACCGCGTAGCCTTTCTGGCTTGGGCTGGCACTGCTGACCTGCAGCGTTGCCAGGTCCAGGTAGGCGGGTGAGCCGTTCCTATCAGTAGCCCCCAGAAAGCCCCTTGCCGTCATGTCCGGCAGGCCCTGGTTCTGCTGCTTCAGATAGCCCGCGAGATCGTCTTTTGCCGCCGCGTACACAGTGCCGAAGCGACTGAAGTCGTCGGCTGTCGGCACGCTCAGGCCGACCGTGTTGGCGGCTGCTGTGGCGCCTTCGGCCTGCAGTTCGGGGTGGTCGCTCAACAGGTACAGTTCCCTGACCCCTCGGACCGTCAGCGTGTAGCTGCCGATCGAGGCACCGGCAGCGTCCAGTGCGGTAATGGTGACCGGCGGATCCTCTGCATTGCCCAGCAGGCTGACCTTGCCGCCGCTGTCGACACGGGCAACGTTGGTGTCGCTGCTTTTATAGTTGACGGCCTGTGCTGTGGTGCGGGTGAACTGCGCGTAGTCGGGCACTACCGGGGGCGGGCTGGGCTCCAGGGCGGCGTTGAAGAACACGATGTAGTTGCGGCCGCTGAGGTCGACTGCCAGGGGCGCAGCGAAGTTCGCCTTGACGGTGAACGTCAGCACCTGCGACTTCACCCCGTCAACCTCGTAATACACGTGCAGTTGTTGGCCCTCACGGCCCAGCAATGTGCTTTTCGAAATATCCCATACCGACAGTCGGTCGTTGTTCGGGGCGCTTATTGTTTTGCTGTAGAGCACCGTCTGCTGCTCATCACGCACAACAAGGTTCAGATTTTTTTGATACCAGGTGGCACTTCTTTGCACCTCTGCACGGGTGAATTCGCCCGCTGTACCGAGGTCGAGTGCCCCTTCCCTGACGTCTTTCATCATTGGCATGGCGTAGTCGGTCATGTCGTCAAACTCCCGCAGGTAGGCAATCGGCACCAGGTAGCGCCGATTGCAGGGTCATATCGCTCAAAGGCATCAGGCACCTGGCACGCCCGCCCACTCGCCGTCGGCCGCGGCATTGACACCTACCCGGTGCCCGGTAGTCACCTGGTTGCGTAGCGCTGCCTGCACCGCCGCACTGTCACCGCCGCCCAGCGGCTGGCCCCACGTCACCACGCGTCCGTCCGAAGTCAATGCGGCGAAGCCGTTGGAGTTGGCGTACACCGCACGCACATGGGTCAGTTGCCCGACCACTCGGCTGATATCGCCGCCGGCTTCGGGACGCCCCCAGGCCACCACGGTGCCGTCGCTGCACAGGGCGGCGAACGCCCATGCGCTGCCGGTGACCTGAATGATATTGCGCAGGCCGGCCACCGCAGGCGGTACCGTGCCGCCGTTGCTCGGGTTGCCCCAGGCCACTACCGAACCGTTCCGGCGCCGGGCACAGAAGGCATGCCAGGTGCTGGTGACCTCCACGATGTCACTCAAACCTGCAATCTCAGCCGGCACCGAGCCACCATGGCTGGCAGCCCCCCAGGCCACCACCTGACCAGTAGCACGCAAGGCGCTGAATGCCTGGGCTGTAGCCCCCTCAAGGGTGACGACATCGGTCAACTGGGCGATAGCCCCCGGTACCGTGCCGCCATAGCCGGCATTGCCCCAGGCAACGATGCGCCTGTTGGTGCGCCGTGCGGCAAAGGCGGCAAAGTTGCCCTTGACGTAGTAGACGTCTTTCAACAAGGCGATATCGCTGGGCAGGTTGCCGCCGTTGGCGGCACTGCCCCAGGCTACCAGCGAACCGTCGGCACGCTGCGCTGCAAAAGCGCTGCCGGCACCGTAGACGGCGGTGAAGTCCGCCAGGTTGAGGATCGCTGGCGGAATGGTCCCGCCCTCGGCCGCCACCCCCCAGGCAGCGAGGCGGCCGTCGACTTTGCGTCCGACAAACGCCCTGGCATTGCTGCGCACTTCGACGAATCTTCCGTTTTCTTGCGGCGTGGTACCGCCCTCGCCCGCATTGCCCCAGCACAGCACAACACCATCGGTCAGGCGTGCTGCATAAGCGCTGCGCGTGCAACTGACTTCAGCGATGTTGTCGAGGGTTTGCCATGTCGGCGGGATGGATGCCCCGTAGGCTGGGCTGCCCCAGCCGACGATATCGCGCTCCCCCCCCGAGCGTTCGTTGCGCAGGGCGACAAACGCTGCGCTGCCATTGACCGTGGCGTCGATTCCGTTGCCGATGATGTTGGCCGGGTTGAGTTGCACTTCATCGGTTTGCGTGCGTACGCGCAGCGCCTTCCAGGGCTGCTTGTCCATCCAGGTAGTGCCTGCGGTCCAGGCCGCCTCGTCCAGGTAACGCCATTCGGCGAGAATCGGCTGCAGGCTTTGCGCATTGAATGCGCTCAGAACTCGCGAGGAACTGGAGGCACGGTAGGTGCTCGCGCCGTAGCGGGCGCCGAAAATACGCAGGTTGCCGCTGCCTATCACACGGTTGACGAAATAGCTGTTGGACGGCGAGCGTTCCTCCGGGCCGCCGCTGCCACGCTGCAGCGTGTACTCGAGCGTGATATTGGTGCGATTGCTGGCGTTGATCGTGGCATAGGGTACCGACACGTCGAGGGCCTTGCCCGCGTTGCCCGCCGTTACCGTGATCGTGCGGCTGAAGTTGCCTGCCAGCACCTCGCTGTGCACCAGCACGGTCACCTTGTCACCGGCCAGCAATTTGGCCACGGCGTCGATCCGATACGTTGCACCATTGCGCACATCGTCCGGGTTCAGCTGGTTGTTGGCGGTGGCCTCTACGAATATCGGCAGCGGCAGCGCCGCACGCTGTACCCGCAGCGTGACGGTGCCGGAAGTCTGCTCGCGGCCATCGAAGCGGTACACCACGTACTTGACCCGTACATTGGCATCGATGTTGGCCAGCACGAACCGTGCTTCGATACGAGGCATCTCAAGTTTAGATTCCTGATCTTTCTGGATGTACAGGGTGACGCTTGTCGAGCCTTGGGGGGCATCGCCATCCCAGAACAGTTCCACTTCATCGCCAAGTTTGAGCTGGGCCTCGCGCGGGATCCAGACCACTGCATCGCCCACAGGGCGCAGCGTGCCATCGACCACGCCATCCACCTCCGGGTCGGGCAGCAGGAACTGGTGCTGTTTGCGGCGCAACGAAAGCAGGGCAGATACGCGAGTCGGCTGGCCGCTTTCGATGACCTGGTAGTACACATCGGCTGCCACTGTCAGGTGGTTGCTCCAGTCGGCGTGCTCGAAGGTGAACGTCACTTGCTTGTCGAGATTGTTCTTGGTCACCTTCATCAGATCGTCGAAGTACGCACCGCCCGCGTCGGACCACACCACCCTGATGGTCTGGTCGAGTTTCATTCCGGTATACGGCTCGATGATCACATCGACGCTGTCGAGAGCATCAGGATCCAGTTCACCGTCTTGTGCCTGCGGGCAACGGGGTGCCGGCAGTTCCAACTGCGCCACGCCCACTTGCAGCGTGAGAGCCTGTGATTCCAGAGGGCGCCCCAGGCCCTGCCGGCTTACGGTGTAGCTGACTTCGAGCGAGCCGCCGCTGAGCGGCTGGAGGTTCTGCGGCCCGTTCACGGCAAACGAGATGGCTTTTCCTGCGCTGGCGCTGGTGACCGTTTTGGTGTCCTTGTAGAGCAACGTGCTGCCATCGGAACCGGTGCCTCGCCAGGTGATCTCGATGAAGTCGTCCTTCTCCAGCTCGGCCGCTGCCGGTACCACCACGGTCGCCGTTGCCAGGGTGGGCTGCAGCACGCCGTCGACCGCTTCGGTCACTTGCGGGCTTGGCAACTTCACGGCAGCGCCGATAAAGTTTGTGCCCACACGCCGGGAAGTCTGTACTACGTCGCTTTTATCAGGCTTTCTGGTGAACCAGGTCCTGGCAAAACCCCGCGCCAGCATCTGCACATCTGCATAGGAAATCTTGAATATCAGCGTCCGGGGGCTGACCCACTTTTGACTGTACTGCCGCGTGATGACCTGGCCTTGCGCCGTGGTGCCTACCCAGAACAGGGTAATCACATCATTTTTCTTGAAGCCCGTCAGCGCCGACACTTGTACTTCCAGGCCGTCTTGCGCCACCAGCGCCACATCGATCGGCTCGCCCTCCAAGGCTTCCGGGTCGGGGTTGATGATGGTGGGCGGATACAGCTTGTTGGGGTCGATCGATACCTCGATGTAACCGCGCAATGACCAGTCGCTTGCGGTATTGAACACTTCGTCCCAGACCCAGTACACAAGCACCAGCTTTTCGCTGTCGCCGGCCTCGTAGATGAGCTCGGCATCCACCTCGATGACGATGTCGTTGCCCACCTCGTCAGGTTGCACGATGTACTCGACGATCGAGCCGCCCCAGCTCAGGCGAATGGTGTCGTACTCGCGCATGTTCGGGTACGCCGGTACGGTGACTTCCACGCCATACAGCTCGCCATCAAGGAAGTCCTTGAAGTCTTCTTCACCCACCACGCCACCGATTGGAGGGCTCGTCAGAAACGGTGGCAGCAGCTTGTAGTGCCCGGGACGATCGGGTTCAGGGTCGTTTCCGCCGGGGTACTTGAGGCGTGCCAGCACCTTGAGCACCAGCGAAGACTCCTTGTTGGTGGAGCCTGCACGCGTGATCACGTAGTAGAGGTCGTGCACGCCCTCCAGCACCTTTTTGGCCGGGATGTAGGTTTCGATGTTCTGGCCGAGCTGCTCCTCGCGGACACTGACCTTCACCGCCGCGATGTTGCTGGTGCCATAGAAGACCTCGATCAGATCCCCCGCCAGCATGTTCGGATACGGCTGCACGAATACCTGCATTCCGCGCACCGAATTGACCATCCCCTTGTTCACGCCAACCTGGGCGCCTTCGGTGTATACCGGGGTGATGTAACCTGGAATGTAGATGCGCCGCAGGGCCAGGGTGCCGGCTGCAAATCCTCCGAATGCCGGCGGTCCTCCCACTATGGCATTGAACAGGTCGATCATCGTTTGCAAGCCCGATTGGGTCCCGGGGACAATCAAGTTGTTCGTCATGAAGTTTTCTCCAATCCAGGAAGCCCGAAAGGTATGAACGGGGGAATGGGCTGGAAATGATTCAAAGGCAAAATGTACGAGGCGCACAACTGACACAAATACCAGGTGCCCGGCCAAGGCACGTGCACACCGGGGGAGGAAATCGCGCGCCGATTGCGCTAGGCTGCACCTTTACTCACCAGGAGCATTCTCCATGGCAAAAGCCACCGCCCGTCACATCCTTGTCGCCAGCGAAGACAAGTGCAACGAACTCAAGGCACAGATCGAAGCCGGCGCCGACTTCGCCGAAATCGCCAAGGCCAACTCCACCTGCCCCTCCAGCCGCCAGGGCGGTGACCTGGGCTCTTTCGGCCCCGGCCAGATGGTCAAGGAGTTCGACACCGTGGTGTTCAGCGCACCGGTGAACACTGTTCAAGGCCCGGTGAAGACCCAGTTCGGCTATCACCTGCTGGAAGTGACCAGCCGCCAGGACTGATCGGCCTTGGCCGCATCTGCCGGCCGTGTCGAGGGTCGGCCCGCTCCTGTGAGAGCGGGCTTGACCCGCATTGTGCTGTTCGCCCTTGCCCCGCTGCTGTTTCTGCTGCCTCCCTGGCAAACCCTGATCGCCGCCCCCAGCCACGCCCTCACCGTCTATGGTGAAGCCCCCCGCTACCGCGCCTCGTTCAGCCATTTCGACTACGTCAACCCGCAAGCCCCGAAAGGTGGAAGCCTGCGTCGCTCGGCGCTGGAAATCGGCGGCTTCGACCATGTGCTGCCCTACATCGACAAGGGCACCGGGGTCAGCGAGGTGGACGGCTGGCTGTATTCACCGCTGGCCATTCGTTCACTGGACGAGCCCTATACCGTATACGGCCTGATCGCGCAAAAGCTCGAGCGCAGCGCCGATGGGCTGTGGCTGCGCTTCTACATCGATCCGCGTGCGCGTTTTGCCGATGGCCGGCCCGTGCGTGCCGAGGATGTACGCTTCACTTACCAACTGCTGCTGCGTGAAGGCAATCTCAAGTACCGCACGCAGTTTGCCGACGTGGCTGCTGTGGTGGTCGAGACGCCCCTGCAGGTACGCTTCGACTTCAAGAACAATCAGAACCGTACCCTGGCCCTGGACCTGGCGTCGCTGCCGGTCTTGCCCGAGCACGCGCTCGACCAGGATGCATTCACCAACGGCGGCGGCTTCCAGGCGCTGGTGGGTAGCGGCCCGTACCGCATCGCACGGGTCGACAACGGGCGCAGCATCACCTTCGAGCGCAACCGCGACTGGTGGGCACGGGACCTGCCGGTCAATCGTGGGCGCTACAACTTCGACCAGCTGAAGATCGAGTATTTCGGCGACACCGACGTGGCACGCCAGGTGCTGCGCGGTGGCGGTTACGATTACAACCGCGAGTTCTCCGCCACCGGCTATTCGATCGGCTACAACGGCCCGGCCCTGGACGACGGGCGCCTGCAACGTGCGCACCTGGCCCGAGGGGCGCCGCAGAACGCACAGGGCTATGTGTTCAACCTGCAGCGCCCGGTGTTCCAGGACCGGCGCGTGCGCCAGGCACTGGGCCTGCTGTGGGATTTCGAATGGAGCAACCGGCAGATGATGCGCAACCTGTACATCCGCCAGCAGAGCTTTTTCGCCAACAGTGCGCTGGCCGCCCGCGCCCTGCCCGACCGCGCAGAACTCGCCCTGCTCGAACCCCTGCGTGCCCAGGTGCCGGCCGAGGTATTCGACCGGGTGTTCGAGGCGCCGCGCACCGACGGCTCGGGGCTGATCCGTGACAAGCAGCTGCAAGCCCTCGCTCTGCTGCAGCAGGCCGGCTGGCGCCCGCAGGGCGATCAGCTGGTCAATGCCCGGGGCGAGCCGCTGAGCTTTACCTTCCTCAATGGCCAGTCGGGCCTGGAGCGCCTGCTGCTGCCGTGGAAACGCAACCTGGCGCAGATCGGCATCACCCTGGACATACGCCGCACCGACGCGGCCCAGTACGTCAACCGGCTGATGGCCCGTGACTACGACATGATCGTCACCGGCTACCCGGTGTCGCCCTCGCCGGGGCTAGAGCTTTACAGCTACTTCGGCTCGGCGGCGGCTACCGACCCTGGCTCGAACAACTACATGGCCCTGCAGGACCCGTCGGTGGACAGCCTGATCGACGGCCTGGTCAAGGCCGCGAGCCCGGCCGACATGCTGCGCCATGCCCACGCGCTGGACCGGGTGCTGCAATGGAACTACTACTGGATCCCCAATTACTACCCGCCCGGCGCCTCCACGGTGTGGTGGAACCGCTTCGGCATCCCCAGGGTGCAAGCCAGCAATGACCCGGCGCTGGACACCTGGTGGGAGGTCAGCCCCACCCCGCTGACCACGGCTCAGATGGCCGAGCGCCTGGAGGCTGCGCCATGACCGCGTACATCCTGCGCCGGCTGCTGCTGATACTGCCCACCCTGCTGATCATTGTGCTGGTGAACTTCGTGATCATCCAGGCGGCACCGGGCGGCCCGGTAGAACAGGCCGTGGCGCGCCTGCAGGGTATCGGCGGCGGTGCGCCGGGGGCCGGCAGCGACACGCTGCACAGCGACTCGCGGGCCAGCCGCGGGCTGGACCCCAAACTGCTGGAGACCATCAGACGCCAGTACGGCTTCGACAAGCCGGCCCACGAGCGGCTGTGGCTGATGCTCACTCGCTACGCCCAGCTGGATTTCGGCAGCAGCTTCTTTCGCGGTGCCAAGGTCACCGACCTGATCCTGGACAAGTTGCCGGTCACCCTCTCACTGGGCCTATGGGCCACCCTGATCACCTACCTGGTGTCGATCCCGCTGGGCATCCGCAAGGCCATCCGCCACGGCAGCGCTTTCGATGCCTGGAGCAGTGCGCTGATCGTGATCGGCTATGCGCTGCCAGCGTTTCTGTTCGCACTGTTGCTGATCGTGCTGTTTGCCGGTGGGACCTCGCTCAACTGGTTTCCGGTGCGCGGGCTGGTGTCGGAAAACTTTGCCGAGCTGAGCCTGGCCGGCAAGCTGGCCGACTATTTCTGGCACCTGGTGCTGCCGGTGGGCTCGCTGGTGATCGGCGGTTTCGCCACCCTCACCCTGCTGACCAAGAACGCCTTCCTCAACGAGATCACCCGCCAGTACGTGGTCACCGCGCGGGCCAAGGGCCTGAGCGAGCGTCGGGTGCTGTACGGGCATGTGTTTCGCAACGCGATGCTGCTGGTGGTGGCGGGCATTCCCCAGGCGCTGATCACGGTGTTCTTCGCAGGCTCGCTGCTGATCGAAGTGATCTTCTCGCTCGACGGCCTGGGCCGCATGAGCTACGAGGCGGCGGTGTCGCGGGATTACCCGGTGGTGTTCGGTTCGCTGTTCATCTTCACCCTGTTCGGCCTGTTGATCCGTCTGCTGGGCGACCTGTGCTACACCCTGGTCGACCCGCGTATCGACTTTGCCACGAGGCAGCACTGATGCGGCGCCTGTCGCCGTTGTCCAGGCGCCGGCTGGCGAATTTTCGGCGCAATCGCCGCGGCTGGTTCTCGCTGTGGGCGTTCGGGCTGCTGTTGCTGCTCAGCCTGGGGGCGGAGCTGGTGGCCAACGACAAGCCGCTGCTGCTGGGCTACCAGGGCAGCCTGTACTTCCCCGTCTTCAAGCGCTACACCGAACAGCAGTTCGGCGGCCAGTTGCCGTTCCAGCCCGACTACCGCAGCCAGTACGTGCGCCAGCTGATCGAGGGCCAGGGTGGCTGGATGCTGTTTGCCCCGATCCCCTTCAGCGCCGACACCCCCAACTACGACCTGCAGGTACCCACCCCCAGCCCACCCACCGCCACCAACTGGCTGGGCACCGACGACCAGGCGCGCGACGTGCTGGCGCGGGTGCTGTACGGCACCCGTGTGTCGATACTGTTCGCCCTGCTGCTGACCGCCATCAGCACCGTGATCGGCGTGGCCGCCGGCGCCCTGCAGGGCTACCACGGCGGCTGGGTGGACTTGATCGGCCAGCGCCTGCTGGAAGTGTGGTCGGGGCTGCCGGTGCTGTACCTGCTGATCATTCTCAGTGGTTTTGTGGAACCCGGCTTCTGGTGGCTGCTGGGAATCATGGCGCTGTTTTCATGGCTGGCACTGGTGGATGTGGTGCGCGCGGAGTTCCTGCGTGGACGCAACCTGGAATACGTGCAGGCCGCCAGGGCGCTGGGCCTGCCCGATCGGCTGGTGATCGTGCGGCACATTCTGCCCAATGCGATGAACGCCACCCTCACCTACCTTCCGTTCATTCTCACAGGGGCCATCTCGACCCTCACTGCACTGGATTTTCTCGGTTTCGGCATGCCCGCCGGCAGCGCCTCGCTGGGCGAGCTGGTGAACCAGGGCAAACAGAACCTGCAGGCGCCATGGCTGGGGTTTACCGCGTTCTTCGCCCTGGCGTTGATCCTTTCGCTGCTGGTGTTCATCGGCGATGCATTGCGCGAGGCGTTCGATCCACGGGCATAATCGCAGCCTCATTACGGCGGAGCGGCCCATGCAAGACAGTGACAGCCTCAAGGACTACCAGCGCGTGCGCCAACTGGCGATCCGCTCGCTGTTCGAGATCATCGAGCAATCCAGCGAGGGCACGATCATCGTCGATCGCGATGCACGAATCGTGTGGATGAACCAGCGCTACGCACGGCGCTTTGGCCTGGAGGACGCCAGTGCCGCCATTGGTCAGCCGTGTGAAAGCGTGATCCCCGGCAGCCAGATGCGCGACGTGATCACCCAGGGCCGGCCGATTCTGCTGGACATGCTCGACACGCCCAAGGAGCCGCTGGTGGTGATGCGCCTGCCGATCCACGATGCCGAGGGCGCGGTGATGGGCGCCATCGGCTTTGCCCTGTTCGATGAGCTGCACAGCCTTTCGCCGCTGCTCAAGCGCTATGCCAGCATGCAGCAGGAACTGGCCTCGACCCGCTCGCTGCTGCGTGCGCGCCAGGCCAAGTACAGCTTTGCGCAGTTCATCGGTACCAGCGCCGCAAGCCTTGAGGTCAAGCGCCGCGCGCGGCGTGGGGCCAGCAGCGATTCGCCGGTGCTGCTGCTGGGTGAGACCGGCACGGGCAAGGAGTTGCTCGCCCATGCCATCCACGCCGCCTCGCCCCGCGCCCACAAGCCGTTTGTCAGCATCAACAGCGCCGCTATCCCGCACGATCTGCTGGAGGCCGAATTCTTCGGCACCGCGCCGGGTGCGTTCACCGGCGCCGACCGCAAGGGCCGACCGGGCAAGCTGCAGGTGGCCGAAGGCGGCACGCTGTTTCTCGATGAGATCGGCGACATGCCGCTGGCGCTGCAGAGCAAACTGCTGCGCGTGCTGCAGGAAAAGGAGTACGAGCCGGTGGGTTCCAACCAGATGCTGCAGAGCGATGTGCGGGTGATTGCTGCCACTTCGCGCGACCTTTCGGCAGCGATGGCCCGCGGGGAGTTTCGCGCCGACCTGTATTACCGCCTGAACGTGCTGCCGATCGAGGTGCCGCCATTGCGTGCCCGGCTCGATGACCTGCCGGCGTTGAGCGAGGCGATTCTGGAGGAGCTGGGCAGCCGCCATGAGCTGCAGGCACCGGCCCAGGCGCTGCTGGCCCGACATGCCTGGCCGGGCAACATTCGCGAGCTGCGCAACGTGTTGGAGCGGGCCACGCTGATGGCCGACCAGCAGCAACTGACTGCCGCCCAGGTGCAATCGGCATTGGGCCCGTTGACGCCCCTTACAGTCGACACCGACCCCGTAACCGACTACAGGCAGGCGTGCGAAGCATTCGAGCGCCAGTTGCTGGAAAACGCCCTCGCCCGCTGCGCCGGGAATGTGCCGCAGGCCGCGCGTGAGCTGGGGTTGGGGCGTTCGACGCTGTACAAGAAGCTGGCGGCTCTGGGGATCAAGTCTCAATAGAGAGACTTGTATCTCAACCTGGAGACAGCCCTGCTTGCGAATTGGCACAACGCGGTCGTAGACCTGTTTGCGCGGTGTATCAGGCAGGTCGCATGTGCAGGTTTTACTGGCGCTGCGCACCAGATCGCGGGCAAGGCCCGCTCCTACGGCCTGGCGGCCAGAGGCGTAGGAGCCGGCCTTGTCGGCGAACGAGCGCGAAGCGGTCGCAAGGCCTGAACGCGCGGTGTATCAGGCAGACCGCATGTGCAGGTTTTGCTGGCGCTGCGCACCAGATCGCGGGCAAGGCCCGCTCCTACGGCCTGCCGGCCAGAGGCGTAGGAGCCGGCCTTGCCGGCGAACGGGCGCGAAGCGGTCGTAGAACCAGAGTGCACGGTGTGTCAGGCAGACCCCGTGTGCAGGTTTTACTGGCGCTGCGCACCAGATCGCGGGGCAAGGCCCGCTCCTACGGCCTGGCGGCCAGAGGCGTAGGAGCCGGCCTTGCCGGCGAACGGGGCGAAGCGGTCGTAGAACCTGAACGCGCGATGTATCAGGCAGACCGCATGTGCAGGTTTTACTGGCGCTGCGCACCAGATCGCGGGCAAGGCCCGCTCCTACGGCCTGGCGGCCAGAGGCGTAGGAGCCGGCCTTGTCGGCGAACGAGCGCGAAGCGGTCGTAAAACTAGAGTGCACGGTGTGTCAGTCGAGCTCCATGTGCAGGTTTGACTGGCGCTGCGCACCAGATCGCGGGCAAGGCCCGCTCCTACGGCCTGCCGGCCCGAGGCGTAGGAGCCGGCCTTGCCGGCGAACGAGCGCGAAGCGGTCGCAAGGCCTGAACGCGCGGTGTATCAGGCAGACCGCATGTGCAGGTTTGACTGGCGCTGCGCACCAGATCGCGGAGCAAGGCCCGCTCCTACGGCCTGCCGGCCAGAGGCGTAGGAGCCGGCCTTGCCGGCGAACGGGCGCGAAGCGGTCGTAAAACCAGAGTGCACGGTGTGTCAGGCAGACCCCGTGTGCAGATCCTCCTGCGCTGCAAGCGCACGCACGGCACACCCAGTCTCAAACCAGAGACAATCATTCGATAAATTCCACTGGAATTAATTTTTATTCATACAAATCAATAGCTTATTAACATGGCACGGTCTTCGCTAAGGGCTGCATCCCAACAAAAACAAGATGCACCCAAGGAGACACTCAATGAGTGTGATCATTGCCCTGGCAGCCCTGGCGCTGCTGATGCTGGCGGCCTACCGTGGCTACAGCGTGATTCTTTTTGCCCCCATCGCCGCCCTCGGCGCGGTGCTGCTTACCGACCCTTCCGCCGTCGCGCCCGCCTTCACCGGGGTGTTCATGGAAAAGATGGTCGGGTTCATCAAGCTGTATTTCCCGGTGTTCCTGCTCGGCGCCGTGTTCGGCAAGCTGATCGAGCTCTCGGGTTTCTCGCGCTCGATCGTGGCTGCCGCCATTCGCCTGCTGGGCACACGCCAGGCCATGCTGGTGATCGTGCTGGTGTGCGCGCTGCTCACCTATGGCGGGGTGTCGCTGTTCGTGGTGGTGTTCGCGGTGTACCCGTTCGCCGCCGAGATGTTTCGCCAGAGCGATATCCCCAAACGTCTGATACCAGCCACCATTGCCCTGGGTGCGTTCTCGTTCACCATGGACGCCCTGCCGGGCACCCCGCAGATCCAGAACATCATCCCCAGCACCTTCTTCAACACCACCGCCTGGGCCGCGCCTTGGCTTGGCGTGATCGGTACGCTGTTCGTGTTCTGCACCGGGATGCTGTACCTGCAGCGCCAGCGCAACAAGGCGCAGCGCGCCGGTGAAGGCTACGGCAGCGACTTGCGCAACGAGCCCGAAACCGCCGCCGACCTGACCCTGCCGCACCCGCTGCTGGCGTTGTCGCCACTGCTGCTGGTGGGGGTGATGAACCTGCTGTTCACCCACTGGATCCCGGCGTGGTACGGCAAGACCCACAGCCTGAGCCTGCCCGGCATGAGCGCCCCGGTACAGACCGAGATCGCCAAGCTGACGGCCATCTGGGCGGTCGAGGCCGCCCTGCTGCTGGGCATCCTGCTGGTGCTGGTCAGCGCCTTCGGCGCCATCCGCACACGCCTGGCAGAGGGCAGCAAGAGCGCGGTCAACGGTGCCCTGCTGGCGGCGATGAACACGGCGTCGGAATACGGTTTCGGCGCCGTGATCGCGTCGCTGCCAGGCTTTCTGGTATTGGCCGATGCGCTGCGCAACATTCCCAACCCGCTGGTCAACGAAGCCATCACCGTGACCCTGCTGGCCGGCATCACCGGTTCTGCATCCGGCGGCATGAGCATTGCGCTGGCAGCCATGGCCGACAGTTTCATCAGTGCGGCGCACGCGGCGAACATTCCGCTGGAGGTGCTGCACCGAGTGGCCGCGATGGCCAGCGGCGGCATGGACACCTTGCCGCACAACGGCGCGGTGATCACCCTGCTGGCGGTGACCGGCCTGACCCACCGCGAAGCCTACAAGGACATCTTCGGCATCACCCTGATCAAGACCCTGGCAGTCTTCGTGGTGATCGCTACCTTCTACGCTACAGGCATTGTCTAAGGAGACTTCCATGAGCCTTGCAGGAAAAGTCGCACTGGTTACCGGTTCCACCAGCGGCATCGGCCTGGGTATCGCCCAGGCATTGGCCGGCGCTGGCGCCGATGTGATTCTCAACGGCTTCGGCGACGCCAGTGCAGCGCTTGCCGAGGTGGGCCGGCATGGCACCCGGGTGGGGCACCACGCGGCAGACCTTGGCAGCGAGGAGCAACTGAACGACCTGTTTGCCTATGCCGAACGCGAGTTCGGCGGGGTCGATATCCTGGTCAACAATGCCGGCATCCAGCATGTCGCACCGGTGGAGGCGTTCCCAGTGGAACGCTGGGACGCGATCATCGCGCTCAACCTATCGGCGGTGTTTCACAGCACCCGCCTGGCACTGCCCGGCATGCGCCAGCGCAACTGGGGTCGGGTGATCAACATCGCCTCGGTGCACGGGCAGGTCGGCTCGGTAGGCAAGGCCGCCTATGTGGCGGCCAAGCACGGGGTGGTCGGGCTGACCAAGGTGGTGGGCCTGGAGACCGCCACCAGCAACGTGACCTGCAACGCCATCTGCCCCGGCTGGGTGCTCACCCCGCTGGTACAGAAGCAGATCGACGATCGCATCGCCAGCGGGGTCGATCCGCAGCAGGCCCAGCAGGACCTGCTGGCCGAAAAGCAGCCCTCGCACGCCTTCGTCACACCGCAACACCTGGGCGAGCTGGTATTGTTTCTGTGTAGCGAAGCCGGCAGCCAGGTACGCGGCGCCGCCTGGAACATCGATGGCGGCTGGCTGGCCCAGTAGCCATCGGCCTGGGGCGCAGGTACCGCTGGCCGGCTACGACTGTCATTTTCAAACCGCAAGGAGCTTTTATGCGACCGCTTTCCCTGACCGCCCTGTTCATGCTGCCCCTGGCTTTCAGCGCCCCTGTTCTCGCGGCCAGCCTCAAGGATGTGGCCCCTTACCCCGAAGCCGAAAACGGCTTTGTGCGCCAGGTGATCCACCTGCCCGAGCAGAAAGACGAGTCGGCATTCAAGGTCGAGGTACTGGCCGGCAAGACCCTCAAGGTGGACTGCAACCTGCAGCGCCTGGGTGGCAACCTCGAAGAAAAGACCCTCGAAGGCTGGGGCTATAGCTACTACCGGCTGGACAAGGTGATGGGCCCTGTCTCGACCCTGATGGGCTGCCCCGACAACAAGAAGACCGACGCCTTCGTGCCGGTGGTCGGCGATGGCTTCCTGCTGCGCTACAACAGCAAGTTGCCGGTGGTGGTCTACACCCCCAAGGACGTGGAAGTGCGCTATCGCATCTGGTCGGCTTCCAGCGACGTGAAACGCGCCACGGTGGAGTAACCCGCCAAGCGTGGGTTCGGGGCACGGCGCGCCAAGCCACCCTGCCCCGAATCAGGCATAATCGCCGGTTTTACCCGTAACAGAGGCAACATGAAAGCACAGGCCCGTCACATCCTGGTCAAGACCGCCGAAGAGGCCGAACAGCTCAAGCAGCGCATCGCCAAGGGCGAAGCCTTCGATGTGCTGGCGAAAAAGTACTCCACCTGCCCGTCGGGCAAACGCGGCGGCGACCTGGGCGAAGTACGCCCGGGACAGATGGTGGGCGCCATCGACCAGGTGATTTTCAAGAAGCCGTTGCGGGTGGTACACGGCCCGATCAAGAGCAAATTCGGTTACCACCTGGTGCAGGTGTTCTACCGCGATTGAGCCCTCTGCCCTGATCGATAGGCGTGCCATCGGTCAGGCGTTTCTGCGCCAATGTGCACTTTTTCGATGACCACCTATCATTTCTGCCAGTTGCGACCGCCGTCGCAGCCCTGTATCGCTTGGGCCGATCGCTAGCCCAAGGAGGACGAAATGAGCCCGCCCAGCCGCGTTGCCCTGGCGTGCCTGCCGTTGCTGGGCCCGTGGGCCCTGACAAGTCAGGCGGACTGCACCTTCGCCCCTACCGGCGGCAACGATCGTTATGTCTGCGACAGCGGCATTGGCGCCTCCCTTGTCGACCCTGGCGGTGACAACACGCTGATACTGCCGGCCGGGGGCAGCGGCACCCTCGCCGGCAGCGTGACCTTCGGCCCCGGCGCCGACCGCGTCGAGATGGCGTCGGGCATCATCACCGGCGTGCTCGATCAGGGCGCGGGCATCGACACCTTCATCATGACCGGCGGGCAGTTGCAGGCCTTGCAGCAGGGCAACGGCCGCGACCTGTTCCAGATGAGCGGCGGACGCATCATCGGCGCCTTCGAAGATGGCGATGTGGCCTACATGAGCGGCGGGCGCATCGGGCGCGTCGACATGAAGCTGGACCGCAACCTGTTCGACATGTCCGGCGGCATCATCGACGCCAACCTGGTCACAGGCTTTGACCGCGACACGGTCATCGTCAGTGGCGGACGCATCGGCGGCAACATCAGCGTCAGCGGCGGCGACGACAGCGTGACCATCAGCGGTGGCGAGGTGGTGGGCAATGTACTGCTCAGCTTCGGCGACGACAGCTTCACCTGGCGCGACGACGGCATCGTGCGCGGTGCGGTGCTGATGGGCGACGGCAGCGACCAGGCGCTGCTGGCCAACCTCGACGAAAGCCGCCTGGGGCTGGTGCGCCAGGTGGACGGCGGCCTGGGCAGCGACAGCCTGGTACTGGACCATACCCGCAGCAGCCTGGGCGCGCGCTATACCGGTTGGGAGCGCATGGCCCTGACCAACGCCTCGGTCTTCAACCTGGATGACCACCTGGTTCTTGGAGACCAGGGCACGGGTACCGGCACCTTGCTGATCGATGCCACCAGCCAGCTGGTGGCGCGCACCGGCCAGGTGACGGCGTTTGCCGGCGGCACACCGGTGAGCGTGAACAACGCCGGGCTCATCGACCTCAGCAGCGGCGCCAATGCACTGGGCCGCCTGACCCTCGACGGCAACTACGCAGGCAGCAACGGCGTGCTCAAGGTCGACAGCGTGCTCGAAGGCGACGGCGCCGCCTCCGACCGGCTGGTGGTCAACCAGGGCTCGCTGGCCGGCAGCACTGCCCTTCAGGTGAACAACCTGGGCGGCAGCGGCGCGCTGACAGCGGCCGATGGCATCCAGGTGGTCGAGGCCGGCCCTGGCACCACCAGCACCAGCACGGCGTTCAGCCTTGGCCAGCCCTTGTCGGCCGGGGCCTACCAGTACTACCTGTTCAAGGGCGGGGTCAGCGCCGGCAGCGAGAACAGCTGGTACCTGCGCTCGAGCGTGGTCGCGCCCCCGGTATCGGCGCCGCCCCTGCCCGGCCAGCCACCACCACCGGTGGTGCCGGCGCCCGTGGCCGCCCCGGGTACCCCGCCACTGCCCACCCCGGTCGCCGGGCAGGCCATCGTGCTGTACCGCGCCGAAGTGCCGGTGTACGCGGTGGCCAGCCGCGCCGCGGCCATCATCAGCCTGTCGACCCTGGGCACCTTCCACCAGCGCCAGGGCGAGCAACGCCTGCTCGACGAACAAGGCCTGGTGGCCGCCGGGTGGGCCCGCACCTTTGGCGAGCACCTGCGCCAGCAGTGGTCCGGCACGGTGTCGCCAAGCCTGGACGGCAACCTGAGCGGTTTCGAGGTGGGCCATGACCTGTATGCGACGCACACCGACGGCGGTTATCGCCAGCACGCCGGGGTGTATGTCAGCCATAGCCGGCTCGATGGCGATGTCAAAGGCTTCGCACTGGGTTTCGAGGACAATGCAGTGGGCGATGTCCGTCTCGATGGCGACAGTGTCGGCGCCTACTGGACGCTGATCGGCCCCGGGCAGTGGTACGTGGACACGGTGCTGCAGTACACCGATCTGGACGGCCGCGCCCGTTCCGATCGCGGCGTGAAGCTCGATCTGGACGGGCATGCCCTGGCGGCCTCGGCGGAGGCCGGCTATCCGCTGGCATTGAGCGCGCGCTGGGTGGTCGAGCCCCAGGTGCAGGTGATCGCCCGCAAGGTCGACTTCGAGACGCGCAGCGATGGCATTTCAACGGTCAGCCAGGACAGCCAGACCAACTGGACCGGGCGCGTTGGCGCACGACTCAAGGGCAGCTACCTGGCCGGCAGCGTGCCGCTGGAGCCCTACCTGCGCAGCAATGTATGGCGCAGCAGTGGCGGTCGCGACACCCTGCGGTTCGACGGGGGCGAGCCGATCAGGACTGATCAGGCCGCCACCTGGATGGACGTGGGCGCCGGCCTGAGCGCCCGGCTGAGCCCCGCCGTGGCGGTGTACGGCGCAGTGACCTACAGCGCCAACCTTGACAGCCGCCAGCAGGAATCGATTGGCGGCACCCTGGGGCTGCGCATCAGCTGGTAGGGCTCAGGCCCGGCGTGCGGCGAGCAGGCCGAACCCCGCCAGGCCCAGCAACGATGCGCTGACCCGGTTGAACAGCCGACGCGGTGCAGGCTGGTTGAACCAGCGCTGCATGTACGCCCCCAGCCAACCGTAGATGGCGATGGCCAGCCACTCCAGTACCAGGAACATCGCCCCCAGCACGGCGAACTGTTCGGCCACCGGCGTGGCGCTTGTCACACTGACGAACTGGGGCAGGAATGCGGTGAAGATCAGGATGGCCTTGGGGTTGCCCGCCGCCACCAGAAACTCCTGACGCGCCAGGCGCAGGGTACCCACGCCGCGTGCACCGACCTGCGCGGCCTCGCCGACCGGTGCGCGCCACAACTGCCAGGCGATGTAGAACAGGTAGCCGGCGCCCAGCACCTTGACCAGCAGGAACAGGTATTCACTGGTATGCAGCACCACCGCCAGGCCCATGGCGGCCAGTACGATCATGCCGGCAAACGCCAGCAGGCGGCCGGCCCCAGCCAGGCAGGCCGTGCGCAGGCCGTAGCGGCTGGCGTTGTTCAGCGACAGCAGGTTGTTGGGGCCAGGGGCCATGTTCAGGGCGAAACAGGCCGGGATGAATAACGCGAGGGTGGTCAGGTCCATGAGGGGCTCCGGTGGCTGGGGCAACGAGTTTCAAATGCCCTGCCGGCCAGCGTCAAGTCATGTATGATCGCGCGCTTCTCGAAATCTGCCAGGAGAGATGGTGTTCAGTGGCCTGATGCTGCTGGTTGGCATCGCGTTGTCATGGGTATCGATACGCCAGCTCAGGCGAACCCCCACCAAGCCCAACGGTGACCCGTGGTGGTTCATCTAGGCGTCTGCAGTAACTCAAGGCTGGCAAGATCAAGCAGGCTGAAGTGTCCGCTTGCCCAGCCGCCGGTATCGAGGTGCCAGACATTGCCCAGCACCTTTACCTCGCGCAGCGTGGTGTGCCCGACGATCAGCGCACGCAAGCCCTGAACCTCGCCAGTGTCGCCCTGCTGCAAGCGTCGTCGCGACCATTGGCACACCTCCTGAACATCGGCTGAAGGTTCGCCTGCCAGGTGCTCGCACAGTGTCTGCCAATGCGCGAACGGGCAGTCGGCGTGCAGCAGGCCGACCAGGCCTTCAGGGGTTTGCAGCTCCAGCGCCAGGGGCATCTGTTCGAAGGCGGCCACAAAGCGGGCCTGGGCCTGCGCATCCAGGTCAAGAAACCAGCCGCCACCACTGGCGCGGTACATCGCCTGGTCCAGCCAGTGGCCCCGCACGTGGGCAATGGCCAACGCTTCATGATTGCCTTGCACCGCGTGAAACCAGGGTTGATCGAGCCATGCCAGCGCCTGTTCGCTGTCGGGCCCACGGTCGACCAGGTCGCCCACGCTGAAAAGCCGATCGATGGCCGGATCGAACCCGACGGTATCCAGTGCCTGCTGCAGGCGCTGGAAGTGCCCATGGACATCGCCCACCGCGATATCGCGACCACGACGGTTGGCCCGTACCTGCACCCTGGCGCTCATGCTGTGCCTCCCCTCTTCTGTTGCCGATGGTGTCGCCTGCTAGAATGCACCCATTTGAACGCAATCAGCCCATCCGAGGTATCCATGGGTATCAAGAAGTCCTCCGCAGAACTCAAACGTGACCTGAAGCTGGTCGCCACCGACCTTGAGCGTACCGCCGGTGAAATCAGCAAGCTGGCCGAGCGCATCAAGGACGTCGACGTGGTGGCGGTGCTGCACCTGATGAACCGCCTGTACCGGGACTCGGACAAGCTCAAGGCCTATGCCGACGAGGTCAAGGACGGGCGCATCGTGCGCGGCAAACCCGATTGAGGCTGGGGGGGCCAACTGCCGGCGCACTGCTACACTTAATTCGCCGAAGGGAGGAATGCGCCATGTCCGACAAAGAGATCACCACCCTGCTGACCCTGATCAACCACCGTCAGGACCGCCTGGCCGTGGCCTGCAAGGAGATCGCCGACTGGATCGACCGCCAGGGCGATGTACCGGTGGCGGGCAAGATCCGCGACACCCTCAAGGCCGTCGAAGCCGACGAGGTGCTGGTGAAGAAGACCCTGACCTCCCTCACCCTGGACCGACCGCTGCCGCGCTTTCGCTAGCCGCTGACAAACAGGCGCATCGCCCGTTCCGATGGAATTGTTGTCGCAATATCAATATGATAGCGGCCTGTCGCACGCCGTTCGTGCGACAGTGGACAATGACTCGGGAAGGATTACTCGTGAAAGATTTTGTTATCAGCGTCAACAACGTGGTGCTGTACGTGGCACTGGCCGTCATCTGGATTTCCGGCCTGTTCATGTTCAGCCAGAGCTTCCTGGCTGGCCTGGGCACATTGATTGTCGGTACGCTGACCTGGTGCATCGTTTCCGGCTTCTGGTTCGTCCAGTCGGCCACCTACGAAGAACTGCGCAAGCTCAACAACAAGCCCTGACGCCCCGGCGTAGCGCTTGACCCACTGCCCCGCGGCGTTGCCCGGGGCAGTTCTGTTTCAGGGCCCTGCTGCCCGCCCCCGCCCCGCAACCTGCTGTAACGCAACCGGTCGCCCCCTCGCGACATCCGGTGGAATCCCTGCCGCCCTGGCCTGTCGGAAGCTGTGCAACGCCCTTCATACCCATGAACACTGCGAGGCAGGCAATGACCAATCAAACACTGCAAAACGAAGTACTCACCCGGCTGTACCACGCCCACCCGAACGGGTTGGGCAAGGAAGTGCTGGACAACTTCGAAGGCGAAAAGGCGGTGGCCGAGACGCTCAAGCAACTGCAGGACAAGGGGTTGATCCAGGACGGTGCGGTCACCGTTGGGGCCGACGATGAACCGTCAGTGCGTTACCCGATCAAGCTCAGTGCGGCGGGTGTGACCGCGGCCAAGGCAGCCGGCGGCTGATTGCACGGCTGATTGCAAAAAGGCCCGGCATTGCGCCGGGCCCTTGTTTGCGGCTACTCGCCAAGAAGCGGTGGCTTGCGTGGTTCTGGCCCGCCCTTGGGCGCCTTGGCCGGGCCTACCGGATCCACCTGCGGGTCATCCAGGTCTGGCGAATCGGGATCAAAGTCCAGCGTGTCCCGTTCAGAGGCGTGCTCGGATGAATGCGGTCCTTCTGGTGTGTGCTGATTACCGGTCATCAATACCTCCACGTCGTCGAATGGGGCCAGGCATCCGGGTGTCTGCCAGCGATCCCCCCAGCCCCCTGGCAGGCGCCCCTGCGCTCAATCATTGGGCAGCGGCATGTCTTCGTCATCGGGCACGCCATCACCGCTGGCCGGGTCTTTCCAGTCCTCGGGACGATCTGGCGTGAACACCGGTGGGCGTGCCAGCGGATCGACGTCTTCGGGAGCCGTCGTCGGTTGGGTGGGGTCTTGGGCTTGGGCAGTCACTTGGTCAGTCATGGAACACCTCGCCAGCAAAGGCCCGGAACATCCGGGCCCTGTCAGTTGGAGGTCAGGCCGGGGCCAGGGTGCAGCACACGCGACGAATGGTGAAGCCGGCAGGGCTATGGGTCTTCGGGCTGGTCATCGTCATCGTCGAGCAGACCCCAGGCATCATCGTCCTCGTCATCCATACCGCCCGCCTCTGGCTCGGGGGCAATGTATTGATCGTGAAATTCGTGGTCGAGCAGGTGGTCGTGCTCGGGTTCGTGGATATCGTCGTCATCGTGCATGGAACGGGCTCGCCGGCGGTTCTGGTAAGCGCGTATTTAACCAGACTTTGAAGGGGCGCCGCGCGCCCCTTCACAGCTGAGCCCGCTCCTGCAGAACGGTGCAGGAGACGGGCTGCAACGGCTACTTGGTAGCCCAGGCGTTGAACCGCTCCTCCAGTTCGTCACCATGATCGACCCAGAACTCGACATTCATCGACAGCGCCCCTTGAAGGTTCTGCGGCGAGGTCGGCACCCAGCTGGCAAGCGACGGGTCCAGCTTTGCCGCGGCCTGGGTGTTGGTCGGGCCGTAGGGAATCTGCTGCACATAGCGCACCTGCGCTGCCGGGTCGTTGGTGTAGGCGATCAGCCGCTTGGCCTGGTCGACATGTTTGGAGCCCTTGATGATGGCCCAGTAGTCCATGCCGTACAGGCTGCCGGGCCATACCACCGCCAACGGCGCACCGGCCTGCGCGGCGCTGGCGATGCGCCCGCTGTAGGTGGAGGTCATCACCACGTCACCCGCGGTCAGCCACTGCGCCGGCTGCGCGCCTGCCTCCCACCACTGGATGTTGGGCTTGAGCTCGCTCAGCTTGGCAAAGGCGCGGTCCACGCCCTCGGGGGTGGCCAGCACCTTGTAGACGTCCTCGACCTTGACGCCGTCGGCCAGCAGTGCGAACTCCAGGTTGTACACCGCACGCTTCCTCAGGCCGCGCTTGCCTGGGTATTTGCGCACATCCCAGAAGTCGGCCCAGGAAGTGGGCGCCTGGGCCAGTTTGTCGCGGTCATAGGCGATCGCCACGCTCCACACCAGCGCCGCCGAGCCGCACGCCTGGGCAGCGTCCGGGATCAGCTCGTCGGCATGCCCCAGCTGCTTCCAGTCGAGGGGTTCGTACATGCCTTCGTCGCACCCGCGCATCAAGTCAGGCCCTTCGATCTGCACCACATCCCAGTCCACATTGCCAGTGTCGACCATCACCTTGATGCGGGCCATTTCACCGTTGTACTCGCTCTGGATCAGCTTGCTCTTGTCCTGGGCACTGAACGGCTGGAAGAACGCCACGTCCTGGGCCTTCTGCCCGGCACCGCCATAACCCACCACGACCATCTGCGGAGCTGCCTGGGCACTGCCCAGGCCCAGGGCAAGCAGCACTGCATACAGGCCTGGTTTACGCGGGAACGCTTTCATCGATGGATCCTCCTGCGGGTACCACTCGGCCTGGCGCCGGCGTGGTCCACTTTCTTGTTTTTGTGAGGTAAGCCCCTGCACTGGGGTGACTCGACGCTAATCAAACCCAAGTAAAAAAACAAGTTGATTTTTTACTGTCGGTACACTTTCATAGAAAAATAATAACAACACCCCCGCTGGAGCCTGACCACCATGTCGACCGCCTTCGCGCACCTGTTCACCCCGTTGCAGATCCGTGGCAAGCGCCTCAAGAACCGCATCATGTCCAGCGGCCACGACACCTCGATGCCCACCGACAACCTGGTCAACGAACAGCTGATTGCCTATCACCAGGCCCGGGCCGAAGGTGGTGTGGGGCTGATCGTGCTGCAGGTGGCCGGCGTACACGACAGCGCCCGCTACACCTCCCACGTGCTGATGGCCACCGATGACGCCTGCATCGAGGGGTATCGCCGGCTGGCCGAGACCTGCCATGCCAACGGCACCGTGGTGCTGTCGCAGATCTTTCACCCGGGCCGCGAGATCATGGAGTCCAGCGACGGCTTGCTGGCGGTGGCCTACTCGGCCTCGGCGGTGCCCAACGAACGGTTCCGGGTGATGCCGCGCGAGCTTGACCAAGGCATGATCGACGAGATAGTGGCCGGCTATGCCGCGGCGGCGCGGCGCCTGCATCAGGCGGGCGTGGACGGCGTGGAGGTGGTGGCCAGCCACGGGTACCTGCCCGCCCAGTTCATCAACCCACGGGTCAACCGGCGTAGCGACGGCTACAACGGCGACCTTGAACAACGTTTGCGCTTTGTGCGCGAAGTCATCGCCGCGGTGCGTGCCAGCACCGACGAGCACTTCATCATCGGCCTGCGCATCAGCGCCGATGAACGCGACGCCGAGGGCCTGAGCGAAGATGAATCGCTCGGCGCGGTGAAGGCCCTGCAGGGGCAACTGGACTATGTACATATCGTGGCCGGCACCTCGGCGTCCCTGGGCGGCGCGGTGCATATCGTGCCGCCGATGGCCATCGAGGCCGCCTACCTGGCCCGCGAGGCGGGCACCTTCAAGGCCAGCCTGGACATTCCGCTGTTCGTTACCGGGCGCATCAACCAGCCCCAGGAGGCCGAACTGATACTTGCCCGCGGCCAGGCCGACGTGTGTGGCATGACCCGCGCGCTGATCTGCGACCCGCAGATGCCGAACAAGACCGACAGCGGCCGAGCCGAAGACGTGCGTGCCTGCATCGCCTGCAACCAGGCCTGTATCGGGCACTTCCACAAGGGCCTGCCGATTTCGTGCATCCAGCATCCGGAGACCGGGCGCGAGCGGCAGTTCGGCCAACTGCAGCCTGCCACGCTGCGCAAGAAGGTGATGGTGGTGGGCGGCGGCCCGGCCGGCATGAAGGCTGCCGCGGTAGCGGCGGCCCGTGGTCATCAGGTCACCCTGTATGAGGCGGCCGCCCAACTGGGTGGCCAGGTGCTGCTGGCGCAACTGCTGCCACGGCGCAGCGAATTCGGCGGTGCCAGCACCAACCTGCAACGCGAGATGCAGTTGGCCGGCGTGGAGGTGGTGCGCAATACCCGGGTCGACCGCGCGCTGGTCGCGCGCGAGCAGCCGGATGCCGTGATCGTCGCCACCGGTGCCGCGCCCTACTGGCCGGCTTTCGAACGCGGCGGCGAGTTGCAGGTGGTCGACGCCTGGCAGGTGCTGCGCGAGCAGGTACAGGTCGGTCGCTCGGTGATGGTGATGGACTGGCGCTGCGACTGGATCGGGCCGGGCATCGCCGAACGCCTGACCCGCGCCGGGCATCAGGTGCAACTGGCGGTCAACGGTACCCACTGCGGCGAGAGCCTGCCGTTGTATGTGCGTGACCAGATGGCCGGCGAGCTGCACAAGCTGGGCATCCCGATCACGCCCTATGCGCGGCTGTATGGCTGCGACGACAGCAGCGTCTACCTGCAGCACACCGCCAGCGGCGAGGCGATGATCTTCGAGGGCATCGACACCCTGGTGCTGTGCCACGGCCATCACCCGGTCGACACCCTGGCCGGCGAGATCCAGGACCTGGCCGCAGTACACCGCATTGGCGATTGCCTGGCGGCACGTACCGCCGAGGAAGCCATCTATGAAGGCCTTAAAGTCGCCGCGAGCCTGTGAGGCTGTTTATACTCCGGGCCTTTGCAGGGCTGATCGGATAACGCCATGAGCAACAACAGCAAGCTGCCGCCCACCGCCGAGGACGGCAGCGCCGCGCCGCACTTTCTGGGCACGCGCATTCGCGGGCTTCGCAAGCGTCGCGGCATGACCCTGACCGAGCTTGCGCAACAGAGCGAGCTGACCGCCGGCTATATCAGCCAGCTGGAACGCAACCTGTCGTACCCTTCGATACCGGCACTGTTCAATATCGCCCGCAGCCTGGGCGTGACCATCCAGTGGTTCTTCGCCAGCGAGGCGGTCACCGCCCCCGAGGACAGCGGCTACGTGGTGCGCCGGCAGAGCCGACTGAGCGTGCATTACGAAGACGGCATCGTCGACCAGTTGCTCACCCCGCAACCCAACCGCGAACTGGAGATGCTGCATTCGCGCTTTCCGCCAGGCACCTACAGCCAGCAGAGCTACAGCCATGAGGGCGAAGAAGCCGGGTACGTGCTGTCCGGCCGCTTCGAGCTGTGGGTGGGGGATCGCCATTTCGAACTCGGCGAAGGCGACAGCTTCAGCTTCTCCAGCCAGGAGCCGCACAAGTACGGCAACCCGGGTGAAGTGGATGCGGTGGTGATCTGGGTGATCACCCCGCCCACCTTCTGAGCCCTGCGCCCCAAGCCTCGGCTGACTGGGGCGCACGTTCGCTCAAGCTAGTTGTTGGGGGGTTGCCGAGGCGCCGGCTCCGCAGGGGGCGTGTCGGGCTTTTGCATCTGCAGGGAAGACTTGCTGCGATCGGTATCCTTGTCGACATGCTCGGGCTCGTTGAAGCACCCTTGCAGCATCGACAGGCTGGCGACCAGCAACGCCAACGCGGTCAGTTTCATGACGCTAACCTCCAGGCACTGCCGGCATTGGCAAGGCCCCTCAGTGGAAGATAAAGGCATTGGCTTCCTTCACCAGCTCGCGCCACTCGCGACTGCTGATGATGCCCGCCACCTCGAGTGCATCGGCGGCCATCAACGCCTTGTCGTAACGCTGCTCGGCGTCCAGTGACGCATGCTCGTGGACCAACGCCTGTCGCCAGTTCTGCAACGCCTGCCTTTTGTCCGTGTCGTTCATCGTCACCTCTCCTCTACGACTGGAACGGTGCGTACTGCATTGCCAATGGCCAGCGCCTGCGCACTGGCCAGCGGGCATTCACTCAGGGTTGGGCTGCATCACCGCCGTGTGCGCTGGCAAGTGCCCTGGCCTTGGTCAGATGCTCTTTCAGCGTGGGCAGGGTTTTCTCGGCGAACGCCTTGAGCTCGGCATCGGTGCCGTCCTTCACATAGTTCTCGAACAGCTCGATGGTGGCCTCGTGCGCCTTGACCTGGTTGTTGGCATAGGCCTGGTCGAACGACTTGGCGCTACGCAGCTCCAGAATCATCGCCTTGGCCTTGTCCATCAGCATGGCATCATCCGAGACTTCCAGCTTTTTGCTGGCAGCGATGGCCTTGAGCTTCTCGTTGGCGGCGGTATGGTCCTTGACCATCATGTCGGCAAAGGCCTTCACGTCGCTGGCGCTGCCCTTCTCCTGGGCCAGCTTGCCGGCTTCCACTTCGGCGATGCCTTTCGCCGAGGCGTCTTCCACGAAATCGTCGGCGTCCTGGGCCGCGTGTACCGCGCCTGCCAGGGTAAACGCCAGCGCAAAAGCACTGCTTCGCAACAGGGTATTCATCATGAAATCCTCGTTCTGTTTTTCGGGAACTGCGTTTGAGGTACCGCTGTTCATGTGAGCGCGTGGCGGCGTGGGTGGTTCATCTTTTTTGCCTGGCCTGTTTGCGGTCGTCGATACACGGGCAAAAAAATTGAATTAGCCCGACACCCGCCCGGTCCAGACCTATGAACGCAGTAAATCTGACGAGGTAACAGCAATGACTATCGAAGCAGAGACACTCGTACAACTGACCGACGCCCTGCGCAAACGCGGCCTGACCCGCGTCTCGGACATCACCTTCATGCGCGCGCCCTACCGGCACAATCACCGCTGGACCTGCACGGTGAAATAGCAATCATTCAGACCAATCCCGTAATTTTCACAAGCCTTTCACATTCGAAGGCTTATGGTTGACCCAGCTCCTAGTAGAAACCTTTAAGCCCGCTCCCCCCCATCGCGGGCTTTTCTTTGTCTGGGATTTGGGTTGCTGCAGGCAGGCTGATGAAAGAGCCTCGTTTTGTTCAACGCACACAAAAGCGCTCGACCTCATGATTGCCGAGGCGAGCGCTGTTGCGTCCTGAGTGTAAATGTCAGGGATCAAGTCGCTGGTGCAATTCAAATCCCCTCGAATTTGAACGGTGCGGACTCTTCGAAGCGGGCGGACACCTCGCCGGCATACACGTTTGCCTGGTTCGGCCCCAGGTCCAGCTTCTTCACCTTGCCGGTTTTCTGGCTGAGGTCCAGCTTCTTCAGGTCAACCCAGAACGTATTGGGCGTGACTGCGGACTCGAAAAAATACTGCTTGTGTTTATGGTCCGCCACGGTCCGCCAGCGCGTGGATGAGATATTGGGCTGATCTGGCGTTGTAATGCCGTACGGCACCGAGACGTTGCGAATCACACTGAACACACTGGCCAGTGACAGCCGCGCATCCTCATGCTTGGGCACGGCATTTACGTAGAAGGACGCACGCGCAAAGCGATCAGGCGAGCGGTTGGTGCCAGGCAACATCTGTGTTCCGTCAATGCCTTGCCAGTAAGCATACATTTCCAACTGCTCGTCGAACTTCGGCGAGTTCGTCATCACTTGATATTTTCTGTCGTGGTGAATGACTTGCTTGCCATCGATATATTCAACGATTGCGCTATCACCCGACGCATCGGACATTGAAAGGTGCAGCGTTGCCAGGCGGGTTTCCTTCGGAACCTTGGATGTCACCACATGAAACGGTTCGGCCTTGAGCGCCTCGACCGCTTCAGCCACGGTCTTGAAGTTATCCAATACGTACTGAGCCCATGCCGAGATACTGAGCCCTGGCTTGCCCTGTTCGAGTGCTGGATATTCTGATTCCACCAGCCACAGCAGGTTTGCAGACAACCCGGCTTCGTTGATGCCGTCGGTGGTGGAAATATCGTAGCCGGACGCAATGACACTGCCGTACTTCGACGTCCAGGTAACCGAATTGGGGCCTGCCTCACCGTGGCGCTTCATGCCCTGGGGGAACACCCACAGGTTGGTTTCCACATCCTTCGCCCAGTCCATTGAGCGTGCCGTTATGATCTGTTGGTTGTCTCCAAGAAAAACCAGCCGCGTGCAGGCGTGCACCACGGGTATCGATGAACAGAAACCGACCAGGGCCAGTGCAATTCCTTTTGCTGCGGGTGAAAGTTTCATTCCTTTGATTTCCTTGACCAAACTGATTATCAACACGCGCGAGCCCAGGCCTTCAAGCGAACGTGCAAGCACCTGGCTCGGTAATGACAAATAGTGTTTGATCGTCAATGACGACAAACATCAGCCAATAAAGCACGGACATATCAGAAATCAAGATTTGAGGGGACAAACAGCGTTCGCTTACAAGTACCGCAGCCTTGGCTTACCCCACTTGGGTCGATTCGGTGTTTTTCCATTTTGTGGTTGCACGGGGCGCGGATGCGCCGGCCGAGCTGGTCCAGGTCGGTCATACCCGTCAGATCGGCGAAGGCTTCGTCGATATAAAGGAAAGATGTCAACCCATGGAGATCAGTTTGAATGAACAGTTGGCGGGGTTTAGAGCAAGTTTCCGGCGTCCATAGACCACACGCTTTTTCACAGGAATGGTTCACGTGGTGTCCATGGTAAATACGCGAATTGTGGCGACGAACAGATAGCGGATTTTAGCAAGGGCAGCCTTTCCAAACCGGCACGACAGAGCGTGCCGGTAGTTCTCATCGCTACAGTCTTATTTTTTAATGGAAACGATTGCGGCTTTGCCATCCTTTACCCTAAAGGAAAACGATACATGGTCTCCGACCTTCAGACCTGCCAGCTGATCCTCCGTCACTGAAAAGGCCATAGTCATTGGGGGCCATTGCACCGCTGGCACAGCTCCGTGGGAGATGGTCACCGTATGCTTCGAAGTATCCATAGCCTTGATGGTTCCCTCAGCGTCAGCAACTGGAGCCTGTTTTGTTTCCTGCTCCATCTTCATGCCCTCCATACCATCCATTTTCATACCCGGCATGTCCTGCGAGTAGGCAGAAAGTGAAAACATAAACGCGGTACTGGCAGCTGCGATCAGGGTCAGTTTCATACGAATTTTCCTTGTGGTTTGATCGGTTCAACGATGAGGTGCCGGCGACGCATCAGGCGATAGGCTGCCGGAATGACAAACAGGGAAAGCAAGGGGGCCGTGACCATGCCGCCGACCATGGGCGCGGCAATGCGGCTCATCACTTCGCTACCAGTGCCACTGCCCAACAGGATCGGCAGCAAACCGGCAATAATGACCGCCACGGTCATGGCCTTGGGTCGAACGCGCTGCACAGCGCCTTCACGAATCGCTGCCACCAGCCCGCGCTCAGTGCTGTCGCCGAGGTCTTCCCGTTCGGCCCAGGCATTCTTCAGGTAGAGCAGCATGATCACACCAAACTCGGCGGACACACCGGCCAAGGCGATAAAGCCGACCCCGGTGGCGACCGATAGGTTGAATCCCAGCAGATAGAGGAACCATGCTCCGCCCGTAAGTGCGAATGGCAGCGTGGCCATGATCAGCAAAGCCTCATCGAAGCGGGCGAACGTCAGATAGAGCAGCACGAAGATGATCAGCAGCGTGGCAGGCACCACCAGCTTGAGTCGTGCGTTGGCCCTTTCGAGAAATTCAAACTGTCCTGAATAGCTCAGGCTCATTCCGGGCTGCAACTTGACCTGCTCACTGACGATTCGGTGCAGATCGGCGACCACCGAGGCAATGTCTCGACCACGCACATCGATGTATACCCAACCCGAAGGTCGTGCGTTTTCGCTCTTGAGCATCGGTGGGCCATCCGTGACCTTGACCTTCGCCACTATGCCGAGGGTGATCTGGCTCCCTAGCGGGGTATAGATCGGCAATTGCTCCAAGGTGCCGACCGAATCACGCCACTCCCGTGGGTAGCGCACGCTGATCGGAAAACGGGCGAGCCCTTCAATGGTCTCCCCGACGTTTTCACCACCGATAGCACCGGCCACGATGGACTGCACATCGGCAATATTCAGCCCGTAGCGCGCGGCGGCTTTGCGGTCGATATCCACGTCGATGTAACGGCCACCGGTCAGGCGCTCAGCCAGAGCTGAACTGACACCAGGCACACCCTTGGCAACGCGCTCTACCGCCTGAGTAGCGGCGTCGATCTCCGTCAGGTTGGTGCCGGCAACTTTCACCCCGATGGGACTCTTGATCCCAGTGGCCAGCATGTCGATACGGTTGCGAATCGGTGGTATCCAGATATTCGTCAGTCCAGGGACTCGCACCACTCGATCCAGTTCTTCCACCAGTTTTTCCTGGGTCATGCCTGCACGCCATAGCTCGTGCGGTTTGAATTGAATGGTGGTTTCGAACATCTCTAGCGGCGCGGGGTCGGTGGCAGTTTCCGCGCGTCCCGCTTTACCGAAGACATGTTCGACTTCGGGCACGGTTTTGATCAGGCGGTCGGTCTGTTGCAGCAATTGCGCTGCTTTCTGTGCCGACAAGCCCGGCAAAGCCGAAGGCATATAGAGCAGATCACCCTCGTCCAGCGGCGGAAGAAACTCACCACCCAAGCGCGACATTGGCCATAGCGCACTGACAAAAATCAGTAGCGCCAACAGCAATGTGATCTTAGGTCGACGCAAGACCATATCCAAAGCCGGCTGATAGATTCGGATCAGCCAACGGTTTAACGGGTTCTGCTGCTCATTGGGTATTCGCCCTCGAATCCAGTAGCCCATCAGCACGGGCACCAGAGTCACAGACAATCCCGCCGCTGCGGCCATGGCGTAGGTCTTGGTGAACGCCAATGGGCCAAACAGCCGTCCTTCCTGAGCCTCAAGGGTGAATACCGGAATGAACGACAAGGTGATGATCAATAGGCAGAAGAAAAGTGCCGGGCCTACCTCTGCCGCTGCTTCAGTCATCACATGCCAATGACGCTCCCCCGTTAGCTCCTCATCCGGATTGGCTGCGTGCCAGGCCTCGATTTTCTTGTGGGCGTTTTCGATCATCACTACGGCAGCATCGACCATGGCACCAATGGCGATGGCTATTCCGCCCAAGGACATGATGTTGGCGTTGATACCCTGGTAACGCATGACGATGAAGGCAATCAATACACCAACCGGTAACGAGATAATCGCCACCAGGGATGAGCGCAGGTGCCAGAGGAAGATCCCGCACACCAAGGCGACGACGATGAACTCCTCGATCAGCTTGTGACTGAGATTATCGACAGCGCGGTCGATCAGCTTGCTGCGGTCGTAGGTGGTGACGATTTCCACACCAGCCGGCAGACTGCTTTTCAGTTCATCGAGCTTGGTCTTGACCGCTGCAATGGTTTCGCGAGCATTCTTGCCGCTACGCAAAATCACCACACCACCGACGGTCTCACCTTCGCCGTCGAGTTCGGAGATGCCCCTGCGCATTTCCGGCCCTAACTGAATCGTGGCGACATCACCCAGGGTCACCGGCACACCGCCTGAACCCAACTTAAGCGGGATAGCTCGAAAGTCATTAAGTGTCTTTAAATAGCCCGACGCCCGCACGATGAACTCGGTCTCTGCCATCTCCAACACGGCACCACCGGTTTCCTGGTTAGCTTTGCCGATAGCCTCGCTCACCTCGACTTGCGTGATGCCGAGGCTGGCCAGTTTGAGCGGATCGAGCTGCACCTGGTACTGCTTTACCATGCCTCCCACGGTAGCCACTTCCGCAACGTTGGGCAAAGTCTTGAGTTCGAACTTGAGGAACCAGTCCTGAAGAGCGCGAAGCTGTGCCAGGTCGTGTCCGCCACTGCGATCTACCAGTGCATATTGATAGATCCACCCCACCCCTGTCGCATCCGGCCCCAACGCCGGCTTGGCACTGGCAGGCAATCGACTTTGTATTTGGCTCAGGTATTCCAGCACCCGCGAACGGGCCCAATACAAGTCAGTGCCGTCTTCGAACAACACGTAAACGAAGCTATCACCAAAGAAGGAGTAACCACGTACCGTCTTGGCACCCGGCACCGAGAGCATGGTGGTGGCTAACGGATTGGTGACCTGGTTCTCGACAATCTGCGGCGCCTGGCCTGCGTAAGGTGTACGGATGATTACCTGTACATCAGAGAGATCGGGCAGCGCGTCTATAGGGGTGCTCTGTACCGACCAAATGCCCCAAGCCGTAACGAACAATGTCGCCAGTAGCACTAGGATACGGTTGGCCACTGACCAACGAATCAGGGCCGCGATCATGGCTGGCTCCCCGATTTATCCAAGCGATCCACACGCAAACCATCATCGGTTTGAGTAACTCCGATACGAACCTTGTCACCCGTTTCAAGTCCCTGCATCAGTGCCGGTTTGGCAAGCGGGAAAGTCATCGTCATACCAGGCATGCCCAACGTCTTGAAAGGGCCATGGGCAAGAGTGACCTCTTTGTCGTTGATCTCAACAATCTGCCCATCCGCTTCATGTAAGCTGGAGCCTGCTGCACCTGGTGGTGACTGGTCCTCCGCCCCTATGACAACGCCCTTAAGGCTGGCCTCCGAGTCGAGCAGAAATTGGCCAGACGTAACCACCTTCTGACCTTCTTCCAAGCCCTTCAGGATCGCCGTTCTACCATCGCTTTCCTGCCCAAGTTGGATCTCCACAGGACGGTAGCGACCCGCGCCTGCGGCGAGCATCACCAGAGCACGTCGACCAGTGCGAATGACGGCCTCGCTTGGCACCCACAGGACACTCTTCTCGGTCGAGCGGTTCAGACGTACCTCCGCCGACAGACCTGGTTTCAGGTGACCGTCAGGATTGGGCAGCTCCACCCGCACACGAATTGTGCGACTGTCCGAGTTGGTCTCGGGCAAAATCGCGCTGACCTTGCCATTGAGTATTGTTCCCGGAAAGGCAGGCAGGCGCGCTTCGACGGTCTGTCCTAAGGTGAGAGTTCCGGCTTCCGATTCTGGAATGGCCACGGCCAGCCAGATACTGCTCAAGCCGTTCACACGTGCCAGAGTATCGCCAATCGCCACGGTCACGCCTGCACGAACATTCAATTCTTGCAGCACACCACCTATAGGGCTGGTGAGCGTCAAGTAAGGCTGAACCTTGCCACTACGCCCGACCTGAGTGATCAGTGCCGCTGGCATTCCCGTGAGCAGTAATCGTTGGCGGGCCGCAGCCAGTAGCTCAGCATCCCCGCTGCGTTTCAGGGCAAGGAACTCCGTCTGGGCGGCTGCCCACTCTGGCACTAGGATATCCGCCAATGCCGCGTTGGCCTTGAGCACGTCACCGGGAGCATGGGCGTAGACCCGCTCCACAAAACCACTGGTGCGAGCCTGAATCACCGCGACATCACGCTCGTTGAACGCCAGGATGCCTGTCACATTGAGGCTGGAATCCAGGACACCACGGGTGACGGTCGCAAAACGCAGCCCGAGATTTTGAGTCAAGCTCGGATCAATACTCACAGTTGCCCGATCCCCTGCACCGCTGGCGTACTGGGGAACCAACTGCATGTCCATGAAGGGGGATTTACCCGGCTTGTCGAATTTTTGTTGCGGGTACATGGGATCGTACCAATACAGGGCTTTCCGCTCGTTTGGAGAATTGAGGCTCTGCTCTGGAACGGTACTTGGCACTTCGCTCATGCGCAGATGAGCGAACCAGTACCCACCGGCTACACCCAATGCCAACGAGATGCCTATCACCAATGACCCACTCCATTTTTTTAGGCTCATTGGCTGGTCTCCCCATAAGCGAAATACAGGCGCGCACTGGTCAGCGCTCGTTGCTCCTCCACGTCGATCTGTTTGAGGCGCGCTTCGACGAGTTCACGTCGGGCGGCAACCACGGCGCTCAAATCGCCTTTGCCCGACCGATAACTCGCCATACTGAGTTCGACCTTTTCCTTGGCCAGAGGCAACAGGCTTTCCTGATTTCGACGCACCGCACGATTCAGGCGCTCATAGTCGGCCAGTTCGCTCTCCAATTGCTGAGTGTGCTCGCGTGACAGGGCTTCGCGCTCGGCCTCGAGCTGGCTGAGTTCAGCCTGCTTGGCAGCGATTTTGGGGGTTTGGCGCGAGTCAGGAAACAGAGGTAAATCCCAAGAAAATTGCACGCTGACCATATCGCCGAACTCACGGCCACGATGCTGGTAATCCACTTCCCAGCTCCAGTCCGACCGCTTCTCTGATACGGCTTCCCGAACCTTGGCCTGCGCTTCGCGGGTCATCGGTGCAAACGCAGCCAACTCGGGATGGTGTTGCAGCCTATGGGAGTAGCCTGAGGTGTCGACCGGCCATTCAGGAAAACTACCCACAGGCTTGTCGTTAGCGGCAGAACCAATCCAGCGTTTGAGAGCCGCTTGTGCTTGCGCTCTTTGGAGAGTCAGATCGTCCTGTTGTTCTGCCAGTTTGGCTGCTTCTTGTTTGGGTGTCACCGCGTCAGCAGGTTGAGCGCGGCCACCGGCAATCTGAGCCCGTACAGTATCGGCTAGCAGGAGATTTTCTTTGTAGAAGTCCTGAAACAGTGCATCTTTGCGCTCAACCGAGTAACTACTGATCCAGGCCAATGCCGTGGACTGGCGTACCTTCAGACGTTCGACTCGACGCTCCGCAGAGGCGCGATCAATAGCTGCATCGGCGACCTCAATCCGCGCTTTGCGCTTGTCGCTGTTGGGCATCTCCTGTCTGACCCCGACCATTTGCATGGTCATGAAGTCTTGGTCGATGCTCCAGCGATCCGGGCCCCCAAAGGGGTAGTTCTGCACGCCCATCAGCAGCTTGGGATCAGGTAATTCACCGGCTGGAATAGCTGCACTGCTGGCAGCTTGAATTTTGGCATCTTGTGCGGTCAGCGACGGCGCATTGTTTTCGGCCAGACGCAGAGCTTCATCGAGCGTCAATGGCGCAGCGAAGCTCGGCAATGCCAGCACGCTTGCCGCCAAGCCGGCCATAAGAGACCAGCCTGTGCAATTGCACTTGGAGTTCATGTTTACGATTCCTGTGATCATCCACTGCACGCGAAAAAATGGAACGCGCGCAGCTAGTCCATCCCGCTAATGCGGAATGAGGCTCAATGTTGGAAAGGAATCAAACGCGTGGCGGTCGCCATACCCCGGACGGGGTCTGTACAGGCAGAGAATCGCTGATGAGGGAAAGCACTACGGGGCTGAACACGGTCACAGGAGGCTTGAAGATTGAGACTTGCAACATACCGCCCGACTTGCACTCCTGGCCCGGCTTGCAAGGTTTGCCGTGTTCGACAGGGCTTTTCATGTCGTTGCAACAATCCAGGCCCATGTCGTCCATCATAGCCATACCCATGGTCTTCATCGGGCAAGGTTCTGTCGGTGCCTGAACCCCCGCCATCCCACTGAGGGGAAGCGCCAGGCTGATCAAGAAGATGAGACAAAACCGCAGGTAGCGTTTCATGGTCTGGAGTGTATTCGCTGAAAATGGCTCTTACAATTGGGCACTGATCATCAAAAAAATCTCGTCAACCTCCAAAGCAGGCAATCAAGCCTTTTAAAAATTAAGCCAGTATTACGCGAAAAAAATTAACAATTTGGCCGAGACAGGCATTGCGAGGCAGTTCCGTAAGGGCTCTCTTGGAATCACGCCCCCCTATTGTCTGGGGTAGATGCCTGGAACAAGAGTTTTCGCTTCAGGCAGGGCCTCCCTATTCAAGGCTCGCTCGATAGTCCGCGTTGAGTATTTTCACTCAGGCACCTATGTGTATGCCTGTGCCTGCAGCTTGACCCCACCGCACACGTCAAGCCCGCTGGCGATATCCGGTAATGAGCAGCACTACACCAGGCACCAGAAAGCCGACCGCGGTGTAGCCAAAAGCAGCTTGCCCAGAGGCGCCGACTGCGGCGAACGCAGCGCCGATTGCAATCAATGGCGCCGCAGCGTAGTAGAACGGTTTGGCTTTATTGGCCATATCTAACCTCCTGTTTGACATACTTTTTATAACACATCAGTCCGCCGAAAGGCGCGGGCCTGGAGAGCTGTTGCCGTGGCAAACGAAGAACTGGCCGGGCCGCTGTGGCGGCGCGCAAGGACGACGGCAGTAACGGCCCGCAGACAAGCATGCGGGCAAAAAGGAAGAAACCCTGGGATGAGCACGCTGGGGAGCATCAGGCCGTGGTACCGGGTTTGCGCAAAATGGCATCGAAATCAGCCACTCCCACCAGTCCTTTTGTGTTCCAGCCGGGTAAAGGCGGGATGTAGATCAGGCAGGCAGGTGTTACAATCAGGCACTTCAAGCTCGCGCCCAAGGCGCTGGGCATCCGTGAACGTCGGCAGTACGACACGCGCCACACCTACGCAACCATGTGCCTAATGGCTGGGATGAACCCCGCGTTCATCGCGAACCAACTCGGCCACAGCGTCGAGATGTTGCTCTCTACCTACGCAAAATGGATCAGCTCCTCCTCGGATTGGAAGGAGCTGGAGAAGCTGCCGTCCCGTATCTGACGGGCCCAAAATCGGCCCCAAAAGGTCGGCGGCACCTAAACACACCTCTGGACACCCCGCAGGATAAGCACTTGATTTCTACCGCTAACATCACTATGCAGTTTGGCGCCAAGCCCTTGTTCGAGAACGTCTCGGTCAAGTTCAACAATGGCAACCGCTACGGCCTGATCGGCGCCAACGGCTGTGGCAAGTCGACCTTCATGAAAATCCTCGGCGGCGACCTGGAGCCGTCGGCCGGCCAGGTGATGCTCGAGCCGAACGTGCGCCTGGGCAAGCTGCGCCAGGACCAGTTCGCCTACGAAGAATTCACCGTGATCGATACCGTGATCATGGGCCACGAGGAACTGTGGCGGGTCAAGGCCGAGCGCGATCGCATCTACTCGCTGCCGGAAATGACCGAAGACGACGGCATGGCCGTCGCCGAGCTGGAAACCGAATTCGCCGAGATGGACGGCTACACCGCCGAATCCCGCGCCGGTGAACTGCTGCTGGGCCTGGGTATTCCCCTCGAACAGCATTTCGGCCCCATGACCGAAGTCGCCCCAGGCTGGAAACTGCGTGTGCTGCTGGCCCAGGCACTGTTCTCCGACCCTGAAGTGCTGCTGCTCGACGAGCCGACCAACCACCTGGACATCAACACCATCCGCTGGCTGGAAAGCATCCTCACGGCGCGTAACAGCACCATGATCATCATTTCCCACGACCGTCACTTCCTCAACAGCGTGTGCACCCACATGGCTGACCTGGACTACGGCGAGCTGCGTCTGTTCCCGGGCAACTACGACGAGTACATGACCGCCGCCACCCAGTCGCGCGAGCAACTGCTGTCGGACAACGCCAAGAAGAAGGCCCAGATCGCCGAGCTGCAGACCTTCGTCAGCCGCTTCTCGGCCAACGCCTCCAAGGCCAAGCAGGCCACCTCGCGCGCCAAGCAGATCGACAAGATCCAGCTGGCCGAGGTCAAGCCATCGAGCCGCGTCAGCCCGTTCATCCGCTTCGAGCAGACCAAGAAACTGCACCGCCAGGCCGTGACCATCGAGAAGATGTCCAAGGGCTTCGACGGCAAGACCCTGTTCAAGAACTTCAGCTTCACCGTCGAAGCCGGCGAGCGCGTGGCGATCATCGGCCCCAACGGTATCGGCAAGACCACCCTGCTGCGCACCCTGGTCGGCGAGCTGACCCCGGATGCCGGCGAGGTGAAATGGACCGAAAGCGCCGAAGTGGGCTACTACGCCCAGGACCACGCCCACGATTTCGAAGAGGACCTGAGCCTGTTCGACTGGATGGGCCAGTGGACGCAGGGCGAGCAGATCATCCGCGGCACCCTGGGGCGCATGCTGTTCTCCAACGACGAGATCCTCAAGTCGGTGAAGGTGATCTCCGGTGGCGAGCAAGGCCGCATGCTGTTCGGCAAGCTGATTCTGCAAAAGCCCAACGTACTGGTGATGGACGAACCGACCAACCACCTGGACATGGAATCGATCGAGGCGCTCAACCTGGCGCTGGAAAACTACCCGGGCACGCTGCTGTTCGTCAGCCACGACCGCGAGTTCGTGTCCTCGCTGGCCACCCGCATCATCGAGCTGAGCCCCAGCGGCGTGATCGACTTCAGCGGTACCTATGACGACTACCTGCGCAGCCAGGGTGTGTTGATCTAAACGTCGTACACAAGCTTCGCCGGCAAGGCCGGCTCCTGCAGGGTGCGTGGTTTTCGCGACCCGGGTGGGGGCCGGCCTTGCTGGCCACAGCTTGTTCGTTAGCCTGCTTTCTTTTCCTGCCCGCTCCCGCCATCATGGTCGCCTCCAACCGCTTGCCTGCGAACGAGCCCCATGTCTGCCCCGCCCCCTTCTGCTGCACTCAGTAACGAGTCGGTTACCCGACAGATACTGTCGATCGTCTTCTACACCTTCATCGCCTTCCTCTGCATCGGCCTGCCGATCGCGGTGCTGCCCAGCCACGTGCATGACACCCTGGGGTTCAGCGCGGTCATCGCCGGCATCACCATCGGCCTGCAATACCTGTCCACCCTGCTCAGCCGCCCCATGGCCGGACGCCTGGCCGACAGCCTGGGGACCAAGCGCGCGATCATCTACGGGCTGCTGGGCATCGCGCTGAGCGGCGTGCTGACCTGGGCATCGGCACTGGCCGTGCACCTGCCAGTGATGAGCCTGGCAGTGCTGCTGGCTGCACGGGTGGCCCTGGGCATCGCGCAGGGCCTGATTGGCGTGGGCACCCTGAGCTGGGGCATCGGCCAGGTGGGCGCCGAACACACCGCGCGGGTGATTTCCTGGAACGGTATCGCCTCCTATGGCGCCATCGCCATCGGAGCACCGCTGGGGGTGATCGTGGCCAGCGAACTGAACTTCGCCACCCTGGGCCTGAGCCTGACCGCGCTGGCAGCAGCGGCGCTACTGGTGATACGCAACAAGCCCTCGGTGCCGGTGGTGCGTGGCGTGCGCCTGCCGTTCTGGGCCGCCTTCGCACGGGTGGCACCGTGCGGCGTGGGCCTTACCCTGGCCTCCATCGGCTATGGCACGCTGACCACCTTCGTCACGCTCTTCTATATAGAACGCGGCTGGAGCGGCGCCGCCCTGTGCCTGAGCGCCTTCGGCGTGTGCTTCATCCTGTCGCGGCTGCTGTTCGTGAACGCGGTCAACCAGTGGGGCGGCTACCGCGTGGCAATTGCCTGCATGGGCGTCGAGGCACTGGGGCTGGCATTGTTGTGGCTGGCGCCGTCACCGCTGCTGGCGTTGGTCGGCGCGGGGCTGAGCGGCTTGGGCCTGTCACTGGTGTACCCGGCACTGGGGGTCGAGGCGATCAAGCAGGTGCCCAGTTCCAGCCGCGGCGCCGGGCTGGGGGCCTACGCGGTGTTCTTCGACCTGGCCCTGGCGATTGCCGGCCCGGTGATGGGCGCCATCGCTGCGCACCTGGGCTACGCCTCGATCTTCTGTGTGGCCGCGCTGCTGTCACTGGCCGGCGTGGGCCTGACCCTGGTGCTGTTGCGCCGCGCCACGGCTCAGTGATCGACCGCACTCAGGCCGACACGCTCGGCGCCCCCCAGGGTGCGGGTGAAGAAGCGCGTGGCTTCGGCCTGTAACGACAGGTGTATGCCGGCGCGGTCCACCCCTTCGGCATCGGTGCACAGCGTGGCCATGTGCTGCAGTTGGGATGCGTCGCACGGGGCCATGAACACGAAGTGCCCGGCACCCGCCAGCAGGCGGTAGTTGGGGGTGATCGGCAGTTTGCGCGCCAGCGCCTGGGCATTCTTGTCGATGGCCAGCAACTGGTCGCGGTCGCCGCTGTAGATCAGCGCGGGCACCTTCACATCGGCCAGCGCGTGGCGTCCGAACATCAGGCTCAACGGCGCCATCAGCAGCAATGAGCGCACCCGTGGGTCGGCGTGGGGCAACAGGTCGTCACGGTCTGCCACCAGCACCCCGTGGGCCTTGCAGGCATCGGCGTCCAGCGGGTTCTGCTGGCAGTAGCGGCGCAGGCGTTGCAGGTCTGGTCGGGCACCGGACAGGATCAACGCCGTCTCGCCACCGGCCGAGTAACCGATCATGCCCACCTGCCCGTCGCTGACGTAAGGTGCAAGCAACGGATCGGCAAGGGTCGCGGTCAAGGCGGCACTGATCTGCAGGGGCCGGCCATAGAGGTTGCTCAGGGTGCCAAGCCGGCTGTGGTCACGAGCGTTGTCTCCCGGGTGCACCACCGCCACCACCACGAAGCCCCGGCGTGCCAGTGCGCTGGCCAGGTCATGCAGCGCCAGTGGCGTGCCGGTATTGCCATGGGACAGCATCAGCAGCGGGAAGCGGTCCATTACCACCGCGCCTTCTTCGGCCACGTGGACCCGATAGCCGTCGACCTGATGCCACCGGGCGGCGTCGCTGGATGGGTAGAACGCCAGCGCCTGCATCGGCTGGCCGTCCACCGGGTCGGTCACGGCCATGCGATGCAGGCCGACACTCCAGTGCTGCGCGGGCTCGGCCTGCACCAGCAGGCAGCAGCCCCACAGCACCAGCATCAAAAATGTTCGAACCCACCGCATCGTTGCTCACCCTGCCCGGCCCGCACCTGTGACCGGTACTGACAAGCATAGAGCGGGCCAGGCCGGGCTGGATGAAAGGTGCATGAAAAAGCCGACTTGCAGGGTGACCGCAAGTCGGCTTTTCGACAGGGGCTCAGGCAGCCGCGAACAGCTCGCTGTCGATCTGCGCCTGGGCGGCCTGCATGGCATTGCTGCGGTGCTCGTCGCCGTAGGCCAGGCCATGGGCGCGCACGAACTCGACGTCGGTGATGCCGATAAAGCCCAGGAACACCTTGAGGAATTCCTCGTGGGCCACACCGGTCGGCTGGCCGACGTGCAGGCCGCCGGAGGTCGACACCACGATCACCTTCTTGTTGCCGCACAGGCCTTCAGGCCCGGCTTCGGTGTAGCGGAAGGTCTGGCCGGCGACGGCAATGCGGTCGATCCAGGCCTTGAGCTGGGTCGGCACGGTGAAGTTGTACATGGGCGCCGCGATCACCACCGCATCGGCCGCCAGAAACTCCTGCAGGGTTTCACTGCTGAGCCTGGCTTCATGTTGCTGCGCCGCATCGCGCAGTTCGTCAGGCGTGCCGGCGGCAACCAGGGTCGCGGCCGAGAAATGGCTGATGGCATCGGCGGCCAGGTCCCGGTAGACCACCTGCGCCGAAGGTTCTGCCGCTTGCCAGGCGGCGACCACGCGCTGGCTGAGCTGGCGAGAAGCGGAGTTGTCGCCGAGGATGCTGGAATCGATGTGCAACAGTTTCATGGGGCTCTCCTGAATGAGGATCGGCTGGCGATCACGATGGGGAGGATGCTACCGGGATAGCCAATAGCTGATAAGATCGCAAATTCGCACTTCTTCGTCCCACTGGCAGGACAATGCCCATGACCGGCATGCAAGACCTCAACGATCTGTTCTATTTCGCCCGCGTGGTGGAGGCCGGCGGCTTCGCGGCGGCCGGGCGTCTGCTCGGTGTGCCCAAATCCAGGCTGTCGCGGCGCATTGCCGAACTGGAGGAGCGCCTGGGCACGCGTCTGCTGCAGCGCACCACCCGGCAACTCAAGCTCACCGCCGTGGGCGAGCGCTACCTGCGCCATTGCCAGGCCATGCTGCTGGAGGCCGAGATGGCCGACGAGGCGGTGGCCAGCATGACCAGCGAACCGCGCGGGCGCTTGCGGGTGTCGTGCCCGGTGGGCCTGGCCCATGAGTTCCTGCCCGGCGTGATCAGCGCATTTTTGCAGCAGTACCCGCAGGTACAGCTGGACATGGTGCTGCTCAACCGCCGGGTCGACCTGATCACCGAAGGCATCGACGTGGCCCTGCGTGTGCGCGACCTGGGCGACGAAGACCCGGCACTGGTCACCCGCCGCCTGCGCCAGGCGCAGATGCTGCTGGTGGCCGCACCTGAGTTTGCCGCCCGGCACCCTGTCAGCTCCCCTGCCGACCTGGCCAGGGTGCCGGTACTGGGCGCGGTCGAGGCCGACCGCCTGGTGCACCTGCGCCTGCTCGACGAGCAGGGCCACAAGCAGGACCTGACCCTGGAAGCGCGCCTGGCCATCGACGACTTCGTGGTGCGCAAGGCCGCCACCCTGGCGGGCCTGGGCTTCACCACGCTGCCTATCATGCACTGCGAGGCCGAACTGCAGCGCGGCGAACTGGTACGCCTGCTGCCGGGCTGGTCACTGCCGGGCGGTTACCTGCAGGCGGTGTACCCGCACCGGCGCGGCGTGCTGCCGGCGGTCAGGGCGTGGATCGATCACCTGGTAGCCTCGTTCGAGGAATGCGGAGAGCGTTATGTCTGAGCGAAAAATGACCGAGGCACAGGTGGCGGCATTCTGCCTGGGCCTGCCCGGTGTGCAGGAAGATTACAAATGGGGTGGCGTGCGCGTGTTCTCGGTGGCCGGCAACAAGATGTTCGCGGTGATGGACCTGGCGGGTGCAGGCTTGTCGTTCAAGGTCGACACCGAGCTGTTCCTGGGCTACGTGGACCGCCCCGGGGTGCGACCGGCGCCGTACCTGGCGCGGGCACACTGGATCAGTGTGGCGCAGCCTTATGCGATGGGGCGTGGGGAACTGGAAGAGTTGCTGCGCCGCTCGCACCAACTGGTGGTGCGGCGATTGCCCAAGCGCGTACAGGTCGGGTTGCTGCTCTGAGGCCGATGGCTTTCGCCGGCAAGGCCGGCCCCTGAAGGCGCCGACCTTGCCGGCGAAAGCGCTCTAGAACCCGAACAATCGCCCGGCAAGAAACAGGTAGTCGGCCCAGAACACCTGATGCCCCAGCACGATCACCCAGAACACCAGCTGATACGACAACTTGCGTGTCTTGTGCCGGAACACCTGCTGCGCCAGCAGCGCCCCTGGCCAGCCACCGGCCAGTTCGCAGGCATGCAGCACCTTCTCGGGGGTACGCTGCCCCTGGCCGCGCGCCTGACGCTTGTCGTAGCCATACAGCCCGAAACAGCCAAGGCTCGCCAGCCCATAGGCCGCCAGCCACAACCAGTTGCCTGTGCCCACACCCAGCTTCAGTGCGCCCAGCACCGGCAGCAGGCACAGGGCCACGAATGCCAGCAACTTGAGGCGCAGGTGGCGCATGGGCGGGCGCGTTTCGGTGCGGGCCATCTCAGCCGTGCGCCACGGCCCAGTCGACCCAGCCGAACTGCCAGGTCGCCAGGATCACCAGGCCAAATGCGATACGGTACCAGGCAAACACCGCGTAGCTGTGGCTGGCGATGAACTTGAGCAAGCCGCGCACCGCAATCATCGCGAAGATGAACGACACCACAAAGCCGATGGCGAACACCGGGAAGTCATCCGGCTGGAACAGGTCACGGTACTTGTAGCCCGAGAACACCGCCGCCCCGACCATGGTCGGCATCGCCAGAAAGAACGAGAACTCGGTGGCGGCCTTGCGCGACAGGCCGAACAACAGCCCGCCGATGATCGTCGAGCCCGACCGCGAAGTCCCTGGAATCATTGCCAGGCACTGCGCGCAGCCGATCTTCAGCGCATCGGTCCAGCGCATGTCATCGACCTCCTCGGCACGCACCACGTGCTGGCGGCGCTCGGCCCACAGCATGATCACCCCGCCCACCACCAGGGCCACCGCCACCGTGATCGGGTTGAACAGGTACTCATGGATCAGGTCGGCGAACAGCACGCCCAGCACCACGGCGGGCATGAAGGCGATCAGCAGGTTGAGGGTAAAGCGCTGGGCCCGGGCCTGGCGGGGCAGGCCCACCACCACGTCCAGGATCTTGCGGCGAAATTCCCACACCACCGCCAGGATCGCGCCCAGCTGGATGATGATGTTGAACGCCATCGCGCGTTCGCCGCCAAAGTCGATCAGGTCGGCGACCACGATCTGGTGACCGGTACTCGAAATGGGCAAAAATTCCGTCAGACCCTCGACGATGCCGAGAATCACAGCCTGCATGGCGGTCCAAAAATCCATCATTCCCCCGTAAGACATTGCCGCTGGCAGGTCTCATCATTCGTTATTTGATTGCCCGAAACCGGGCATATTACGGCGACACTCCGTCGCAAAACCGAAGGAAATGCTACCCCGGCCTTCAGAACTGCCCCGTGAAGGCCGAAATCCTAACAGAGCGCTCGTGCAAACGCTGCCGCTCGACGCGACAGCGCTCTACTAATCAATCACTTAGCCCTTGGTCGAGTAGGTTGTTTCGGTAAAGCGTGGTTGGATGCGGACAATAACAAGAACATAGGGTGACCTTCATGAAGACTTTACGCAGTATGTCGATCAGCCGTCGGCTGTGGCTCATCCTGGTGGTGGCGGTACTGATGCTGGTGACCCTGGGGCTGCTGATGCTGCGTCAGATCCACGGTGACCTGTACCAGGCAAAGGCCGAAAAGACCCGGCACGTGGTCGAAACCGCAGCCGGCGTGCTGGCCTATTACCAGGGGCTGGAAGCCAGCGGTACCCTTACCCGCGAGGCCGCCCAGCAACAGGCGCTGAGTGCGGTGCGCGGGTTGCGTTATGACCAGGACGACTACTTCTGGATCAACGACCTGGGCCCGAAGATGATCATGCACCCCATGAACCTCAAGCTCGAAGGCCAGGACCTCTCCGGCATTCGCGACCCGGACGGCTATGCGCTGTTCAACGAAATGGTCGCGTTGGCCAAGGCCCAGGGCGCCGGCAGCATCGACTACCGCTGGCCCAAGCCCGGTGCCAGCGAGCCGGTGGAAAAAACCTCGTACATCCAGCTGTTCAAACCCTGGGGCTGGGTGATCGGCTCTGGCGTGTACATCGACGACATGCACGCCGAGTTCGTGCGCCAGCTTCGCGACGCATCGCTGCTGGGGGTGGTCATCGCGCTGATAATGGCACTGGTGGTCATGCTGATCGCCCGCAGCATCACCCGCCCCTTGCAGGAAGCCGTGGATGCCATGGGCAATATCGCCAGCGGCGAAAGCGACCTGACCCGTCGCCTCGACACCCATGGGCAGGATGAAGTCACCCAGCTGGGCCTGCACTTCAACACCTTCACCGCCAAGCTGCAGCAGGTGGTGACCCAGTTGCAGGGCGCCGCCCAGGCCCTGGGCCATTCGGCCGGGGACGTAGGCAGCAACGCCGGCCAGGCGCACCAGCGCAGCGAGCAGCAGTCGCAGCAGATGGAACAGGTGGCCACCGCAATCAACGAGGTCAGTTATGCGGTGCAGGACGTGGCCAGAAACGCCGAGCACGCCTCCAGCGAGATGCAGGACGCCCAGCAGCGGGCCGAACAGGGCCGGCAAAGCATTCATGGCAGCCTGCTGAAAATCGACGAGCTGTCGGGCACCATCGACCAGGCGGTGCAGGTGATCCAGGCCCTGGCGGGCCAGAGCACGCGTATCGGCAGCGTGCTGGAGGTGATCCGTTCGATTGCCGAGCAGACCAACCTGCTGGCACTCAACGCCGCCATCGAGGCCGCGCGGGCGGGCGAACAGGGTCGCGGGTTCGCCGTGGTGGCCGACGAAGTGCGCCTGCTGGCGCAACGCACCCAGCAGTCGACGGCCGAGATCCAGCAGATGATCGAGCACCTTCAGGGCCAGTCCGAGGCTGCGGTCAAGGCGATCGATGCCAGCAGCCTGGCCTCGCGCGAGACGGTCGAACAGGCCAGCGAGGCCGGTGCCAGCCTGGATGCCATCAGCCAGGCACTGCACAACCTCAGCGCGCTGAATGCCTCGATTGCCAGTGCCACGCTGCAGCAGTCGCATGTGGTGGAAGAGATCAACCACAACGTCACCCAGACGGCCGAGCTGTCGCGTCAGACGGCCGTGGCGGCGCACCAGTCGAGCAGTGCCGGGGCCGCATTGAACCAGTTGAGCGAACAGCTGGGGCAGTTGCTGAGGCAGTTCCGGGTCTGACCGCAGCCTGCACCTCGCCGGCGGCCGGCTTCTGCAAGGCTCGACATTGCCTCAGCAGGAGCCGGCCTTGGCGGCGAAGTGCTCACCCAAGGCTGGCACCTGACGTGCCACAAGGTACAATCGCCGCCCTGCCCCCCCTTCAAGGAACGCCGATGTCCGGCCTGGAACTGTACGCTGCCGTGCTGGGCGTCATCGCTGTATGGCTCACGACCCGCCAGAACCCCTGGTGCTGGCCCATCGGCCTGCTGGTGGTGCTGCTCTACAGCTGGATCTTCTTCGACTTCAAGCTGTATTCGAACATGCTGCTGCAACTGGCGTTTGCCGTGTTCCAGCTCTATGGGTGGTGGCAGTGGACACGCCCCGGCGAGGATCGCCCGATCCGGCAGGTGACCTACCTGGGTACCGCGCCGCTGCTGTCGGGCCTGGGCGTGGGCCTGCTGGCCAGCCTGGCCCTCGGTGCGGCCATGGCCACCTGGACCGATGCTGCAGAGCCCTGGCTGGACGCCACCCTCACCGCCTTCAGCCTGGTGGCGCAGTTCTGGATGGCGCAAAAGCGCGTGCAATGCTGGCCGTTGTGGATGGTGCTGGACGTGATCTTCGTCGGCCTGTTCCTCTACAAAGGCATGTACATCACCGCCGCGCTGTATGCGCTGTTCACCCTGATCGCCCTGCAGGGCTGGCGTAGCTGGCGACGTGACCCGGCCTTGGCCAGCCCATGAAGGTCCTGGTACTGGCGGGCCCGGAGTCCAGTGGCAAGAGCTGGCTGGGCGGCGAAATCCAGGCGCATTTCGGTGGCGAACTGGTAGGCGAGTACGTGCGCCACTTCATCGACGAGCAGCGACGCGACACCTGCTACGCCGACATCGACCCTATCGCCCGCGGGCAGCTGGTGTGGGAGGATGCGGCCCGCGCGCGCCAGCCCGAGCTGCTGATACTCGATACGCACCTGCTGAGCAACATGCTGTGGAGCCGCGTACTGTTCAACGACTGCCCGGCGTGGCTGGAACAGGCGCTGCTCGCACGGCGCTACGACCTGCACCTGTTGCTCAGCCCCGCAGGCGTGCCCTGGGTCGGCGACGGCCAGCGCTGTCAGCCACGGCTGGAGGAGCGCCAGGCGTTCTTCGAGGCCAGCCGCCAATGGCTGCAACGGCATGGCCAACCCATGCAGGTCATCGAGGGCGACTGGGCATACCGCCAATCGACGGTACTGGCGGCCGTACAGGCGCTGCTGGAAGGAAAGCCCCCGGCCTGCGCCACCGAGTGTTGACCCGGCGTTACACACCTGGCCACCTCAACCGCCGATCCAGAGCACTTGCAACCAACACGCGGTGACGTGTTAAGCCGGTGATACACCCACCCTCGGGGCACGCCGGGCATCTGCGCTGCTACAAGGCCTGTAAAAAGGACCAGCGGTTGTATCACCGGTGATACAGATTTTCCGACCGGCCCCTGCCCCGTGCGCTATGCCCTTGATTCGCTGGTACTAAGCAAAAGCGGCACAGCTTCTGCTCTCCTTCTCGCAACGCTGATAGGGCCAGCGCACCGAAGAAGGAATCGCTGCCGTGGGGAATCACACCAACAAGCTGCTGAGTCTTTTCGTCATGGGCTGTGCGCTGGGCGCCAGCACCCTGAGCCTGCCGATACTGGCCGCCGGCGACGGCACCATCGTCATCCAGCGCCAGGTTCAGCCGCGTTCGGCCGTTCGCCCGACCGGCACCCCCGACCCCCGCCCCATGACCGTCAATGCCAATCAGTCGCCACGCATCCTGAGCCAGACCAACGAGCTCAGCGATGGCGACTTTGCCGGTGTGGCCAGCGGTGCCAGTGTAAACCGGGTGTTGATGCCCGACGCGTCCGGCAACATCCGCGGCATGGGGGCAGTGCCCACCAGCCTGCCGGGCCTGCGTGGCGGCGCCGGCCCTGGCGCAGGGGGCGCCAACAGCATCTCCAATTCGGTCAACCAGAACGTGCAGCGTGGCCTTGCGCCGCTGCAGATCCTGACCGGGGGCCGTTGAGATGAACCACTCACTGCTGTTTCTGGCGCTGGCCTGCAGCGCGTCGGCCCTGGCCGCCCAACCGGTCAATGACAACGCCACCATCAACGCCAGCGGCCAGGGCTACAAGGGCAACGTGACCATCAACCAGGCGGCTGGCGACCAGCAGCAACAGAACAACAGCCGCGCCATCGCCATCAACCCCGATGCCACCGCCACCACCCAGGTGCGCCAGCGCATCGACACCCCTGCCAGCAGCGCGATCAATGCCCGCGCCAGCATCGGTGGCAACGCCTTCACCAACGGTAACGGGATGATTGGGATCAACCAGTCGGCCGGTGCCAACACACAACAAGTCAATGCGGTGCGGGTAAGCATCAGTGCCACCGCGCAGAGCATCGACGACAGCGTCCTCGACCAGCAGAACGTGGCGCTGTCAAACGGCTCAGGCTCGACAGGTCAAACCCCCGGCAGTCGCCAGGTCGCTACCAGCGATCAGGCCTTCACCGGCAGCCGTGGGGTGATCCAGTTGAACCAGAGCGCCGGGGTCGGGAACCGAATGGCCAACACCCTGAGCGTACGGGTTGCAGATTGACCCGAGCAGTTCACAACGCAGCACAACACAACACTTAACAACTAAAAACAATGCGGAGAAACACCATGAAACCCACAATGGCACTCAAGCCTCTGGTATTCGCACTCGCAGCGGTCATGGCAGTTGCTGCACAAGCGGGCGGAAACAACGGTGGTCACAACGGCGGAAACAATGGCGGCAATAACGGCGGCAACAACAATTCCAGCGCGCTGCTCGCCCTGCTGGTAAACGCCGGCGCTGGCGCCACCGTGATCGATACCCAGGGCAATGGTGGTAACGGTGTGCTCAACGAGAACACCCGCAACAACGGCACCATGGACAACTCGGCAAACGGCTCTCAAGGCAACCTGGGCGCCAACGTGGCAGCCGGTGACGGCAACCAGCAAGACAACGTTGCCGCCATCGCCACCGCCGACGAACGCTTCATCTTCGGCAGTGCGGTTGCTGTTTCCAGCGCCACCCAGACCAACACCAGCAACATCGTCAACAACTTTTCTACCCAGAACAACGCCAATCTCACCAATTCGGCGAACAACAGCTCCGGCAACATCGGTGTCAACGTGACCGCCGGCGACTTCAACCAACAGAAAAACAACCTGGCAATCGCCGTGTCCGGCGGCCGTGTGGCCGTGGCCAGCGCAGCCGCCAACCAGTCCACCTCTGGCCTGAGCGTCAACAACAAGGCCGACCGTACCTACACCAAGGAAACCCTCGGTGGCGCCTTTGCCGCCTATGGCCAGTACGAAGGCGAAGGCCACGGCTACGTGGAACGCAAAGACGACAAACCCGGGCACAACGGTGGCTGGGATGATCGTGGCGGCAACAAACCACAGAAAGACAAGCTTACCTTCACCGAAGAAGGCAGCTTCGTACTCGGTGGCGTCTACACCTACCAGGTGCTCAAACCTACCGGCTGGGCCAACCCTGTGGTCAACAACGCCAACATGAGCAACTCGCTCAATGGCGTGTCGGGCAACGTGGGCGCCAACGTGTCGGCCGGCTCGGGCAACCAGCAGAGCAACTCGCTGTCCATCGCAGCAGGCTGCCGCGCCTGCCTGTAAGCTGAACAAGGACGGGGCCCCCAGGGGCCCCTTTCCTGCCATCTACACGGTGCGAAGACCATGCGCATTGCCCTGCTTGCCGCATTGCTGTTTCTGGCCAGCCTGGCCGAGGCCGCACAGATGCCCATCGCTGCCCTGCCGGGCGGCAATGTCATTTACAAGCCCATCCAGAGCATTCGCGAACGACGCTTCGCCGACCTTGTACAACAGAAAACCGACTTCAGTTGCGGCGCCGCCGCCCTGGCCACCGTCCTCAAGCAAGCCTACTGGCTGGACGTCGACGAAGAACACATCATCGACGGCATGCTCGCCCACGCCGACCAGCAAGTGGTCAAGACCCAGGGCTTCTCCATGCTGGACATGAAGAAATACGTGGAAAGCATCGGCATGCGTGCCCGGGGCTATCGGATCCCGCCCGAAAGCCTGCAAAGCGTCACCATTCCGGTGGTGGTGCTGATGGACATTCGCGGATACAAGCACTTCGTGGTGCTGCAACGCACCGAAAAGGACTGGGTGTACATCGGTGACCCGGTTCTGGGCCACAAACGCTACAAGTTCGATGATTTCGTCAAAGGCTGGAACGGCATCATCTTTGCCGTCATCGGCCCTGGCTATGACAAGGCCAACGCATTGCTCGACCCGCCACAACCCTTGACTGCAAAAAACAAGATCAACGGGTTCAGCCCGGTAGACGATGCACAGTTGATGGATTTTGGTTTCATACAAAGCGATTTCTTCTAATCAGAAGGGGCATGAAGCTCCGGGGAGCACCCGATGAAGACTTCAACCTGGCTGGTTGCCGCCTGCCTGGCCGCCAGCTTGCCTGCCCATGCGCAGTTCAAGCCCATCGAGATCAAGGACCAGGAACTGTCCGAGCTGCGCGGACGCTATGTGATGCCAGGGCGCATCATCAGCTTTGGCGTGGTGATGAGCAGCACCTGGCAGAACGCCCGCGGCGACAGCATCGGCGCTACCGCCAGCATGCAAGTGCAGCAGTCCTCGTTCAAGCCTCAGTTCTATGTCTCGCTCGACACGCGCGATGGCAACGGCGCCCCGGTAACCCAGGGCAACGGTACCGTCACCGGCGGGGCCGGCCTTGGCACGACCCAGGGCGTTACCCAGTCGGTACGCGCGGCGGGCGACTACAACACGGCCTACAACAATGTCTCGATCAACGTGAAGGAAGCCAACAGTGCCCCGGCGGCGGGCAAGCCACAGGGTCAGTTGCTGGGTAGCGGGCAGACCATCACCGGCAGCAATGGCGCCGGCACGCTGAGCGTTTCCTCCACCGGCAAGGGCATCCAGCTGGGTATCCAGGCCAACAACAACCAGGGCAATACGGTGCAGCGCCTGGCCCAGGGCGGGCTGCTGCAGGCCACCACGCTCCTGGGCGGCAACAACGCCGTCAACAACATCACCCAGCTCAATGTGGTACTGCGCAACAACCTGCCTACTGCCGGGGCCTTGAACTGCAACCTGGATCAACTCAAGGGCCTTCGTATTTCCGGATATTGATCTACGCTCTGTCTCAATTCACCGCAGTTGGAAGGGACGGCTAACCCATGCATCGATCGTTTTCGTTGAAGGCAGTGGTCTGTGTGAGCACTCTGGCGTCTTCAGCGCTGCTGCAAGCGGCGCCAGATCCGCAAGTTGAGGCCCTGAAACAGGAGTTGCAGGCACTCAAGCAACGTTATGAATCCCAGCAGCAGGCACTGATGGTGCTCGAGCAGCGGGTCCGTCAGGTTGAAGATCAACCCGCGGCACCTCCTCAGCGCCTGACCCGCTCGCCAGCGGCCCCCACCCGGTCAGGCCAGGTGGCTACCGCATCCGGGGCGGCCCCCGGCACCGGCAGTTCCTACGGCGAAGCGCTCAAGGGCGATTCGGAACCTGCGCAGAGCGTGTCCAACCTGTACGACGAGGCCAGCGGCTTCTTCGGTGGCGGCAAGTTCAGCGTCGAGACCGGCATCACCTACGCCCGCTACGACACCCGCCAACTGATCCTTAACGGTTTCCTCGCGCTGGACTCGATTTTCCTGGGCAACATCAACCTGGACCGCATCAAGGCCGACAACTGGACCCTGGACCTGACTGCCCGCTACAACCTCGACCAGCGTTGGCAGTTCGATATCAACGCCCCCATCGTCTACCGCGAGTCCACCTACCAGTCCGGGGGCGCCGGCAACAACGCCCAGGGCGTGACCGAACAGACCGTCACTCGCGACCCGACCCTGGGGGATGTCAACTTCGGCGTGGCCTACAAGTTCCTCGACGAATCGGAAAACAGCCCCGATGCGGTGCTCACCCTGCGGGTCAAGGCGCCCACCGGCAAGGACCCGTTCGGCATCAAGCTGATCCAGGACCCGAACAACGACAGCCTCGCCTACCCCGAAGACCTGCCCACCGGCAACGGCGTATGGTCCATCAGCCCGGGCATCTCGCTGGTCAAGACGTTCGACCCGGCAGTACTGTTCGGCAGCCTGTCCTATACCCATACCCTGGAAGAGTCGTTCAGTGACGTCAGCTCCACGTCCGGGGTCAAGGTGCCGGGCAAGGTCAAGCTGGGCGACAGCTTCCAGATCGGCGCCGGTATCGCCTTTGCGCTGAACGAGAAGATGAGCATGTCGTTCTCGGTGTCCGACCTGATCGCGCGCAAATCCAAGATCAAGTCGGCCGAAACCGGCGACAGCTGGACCTCGGTGCCCAGCAGTGATGCCAACGCCGCCTATTTCAACGTGGGCATGACCCTGGCCGCCACCGACAACCTGACCATAGTGCCCAACCTGTCGATCGGCCTGACCGACGATGCGCCGGACTTCACCTTCAGCCTCAAATTCCCTTACTACTTCTGATCTGCGCCGACGCCATTCGCCAGCAAGGCTGGCTCTTACCTTCGGGTAGGAGCCAGTCTTGCTGGCGAATGGACGTAGCGTGGGATCTTCAGCGAATCTGATGCTTGTGCAGCAACCGGTAGAACGTAGGCCGCGACACCCCAAGCACCTTGGCCGCAATGCTGAGGTTGTCACTGTGACGATTGAGCACGTCACACAGCGCCTGGCGCTCGGCGCGGTGCTTGTAGTCTTCCAGGGTACCCATCGGCGTCATCTCGACCTGCGCCCCCTGCAACCCGAGGTCCTGGGCCTCGATCTGCCGCCCTTCGGCCAGCACCAGGCCGCGACGCACGCGGTTGGCCAGTTCGCGCACATTGCCCGGCCAATCATGCTTGCCCATCGCCATCAGCGCGTCTTCGCTGAAGGTGCGCGGGCGCCGGCCGGTTTCCTGGCTGTAGAAACGCGAAAAGTGGCTGGCCAGCATCGACAGGTCGCCATGCCGGTCACGCAGCGGTGCCGTCACCACCTGCAGCACGTTGAGCCGGTAATACAGGTCTTCGCGAAAACGCCCGCTGGTGATCGCGCTCTCCAGGTCGACATGGGTCGCAGCCAGCACGCGCACGTCCACCGCAATCGGCTGGCTGCCGCCCACCCGTTCGATATGCTTTTCCTGCAGAAAGCGCAGCAGGTTGGCCTGCAGTTCCAGCGGCAGGTCGCCGATCTCGTCGAGAAACAGCGTGCCGCCGTTGGCAGCCTCGATGCGCCCGACCTTGCGCTGGTGCGCGCCGGTGAAGGCGCCCTTTTCGTGGCCGAACAACTCGGACTGGATCAGGTGTTCGGGAATCGCCCCGCAGTTGATCGCCACGAACGGTTTGTCGTGGCGTTGCGACTGCCGGTGCAGGGTGCGCGCCACCAGCTCCTTGCCGGTACCGCTCTCGCCTCGAATCAGCACCGGTGACTCGGTGGGCGCCAGCTTGCTCAGCAACTTGCGCAGTTCGCGGATCGGGCGGCTGTCACCCAGCAGTTCGTGCTCGGGCTCATCCACATGCAGGTTGCCCTTGCCGCGCAGGCGTGCCATGCCGAATGCGCGACCCAGGGTCACCTGCACGCGGGAGACATCGAATGGCAACGTATGGAAGTCAAAAAACCACTCGCACACAAAATCACCCACGTTCTGCGCGCGCAGCTCCTCGGCGCTGAGCACCGCGATCCACTCGGTACCGCTGCGGCTGATCAGGTCCTTGACCGCATCGGGGTGCTGCAGGTGGCTGGCGTGCAGGCGCAGCAACCCCACATCGCAAGGGTGCTCCAGGGCAGTGGCAAGGGTGCAGGTGCGCACGTCCCAACCTACGCTGCGCAGGCCTGGCAACAAGCGGTGGCAATCGTCACAAGGGTCAACGATCAGCAAGCGGCGGTTCGGTACCGGTTCCAGCATGACCTTTCCTTGGCGCCAATTATTGGAAATGTTAGTAGAAACAGCATGTTGTATGGCCCGTCTGTAACAGTAGCAACCAACGTCAGAATGCCCACTACCGTCCGTCTGCAAATACGGCCTTGCTTTCGGCTCGGTAGAATTTTCCTGTTAATTCAACGTCCCAGATGTTGCCAATGAATGCAGATTGTCAGCACCGATTAAAAAAACATTACTTGCAGTGTGACCTGACCCACTACTGCGTGCATCAGTACAAGTAACCTGCCGCAGGGAACACACCTTGCCGCAACTTTTTCAATGTTTGGGACCACAGAGAGACCGAACCCATGAACGCCCCGCTCCGTGTCAACGAAGCACTGCTGATTGCCGACCACGCCTTCGAACCTTTCCAGTGCGTCGCCTGGGATGTGCCTAACGGCACTGGCGAACTCAGCCTGGCGGTAATCGACCGGACCAGCACCCGTATCGGCAGCAAGCAAGTTCCAAGCAGCACCTATTCCGACCCGCAGCAATTGGCACACCTGATCGAGGAAGTGCGCGCCGAGTTGAGCCAGAAAGGTTATGACTTGCAGCCGTGGAGCATGCCGAAGTAACTTTCCGGCCTGCCCCGTTCATGCAAAAGTGCACCCACTGGGTGCACTTTTTTTGTTTGTGAAGTGTGCGCCGGCGGCTGCGGCAGTTGGCCGCAGTTTACGGCCCAAGTACTTGTTTCAACGCAAGTTGAACTGTTCCAGGTGTTGGTATTGCGCACCCAGTTCCAGCGCCATTTGCCTGGCGCGGCCCAGGCGAACCGGTGCGCTTTCCATGTCCACCAGCAGGCTGCTGCACGGCAGTGCCTCCAGCGCCGGCCAGGCCTTGAGCCGGCCATCGGTGAGGATCAGGCAGTGCTGCACCTCATTGGGGTAGCGCCGCTGGCGTTGGGTCAGCCATTGCCGGGCCTGCTGCAGTGCCTCGAGCAGTGGCGTGCCTCCGCCGGCGCCAAGCTCCGCCAGCCAGGGCTGCAGCGCAGCAGAGGCCTTCAGGCCGTGGCGCTGCCAGCGCGGTTCGCGGCCGCTGGCCGTGAGCAGGGCGAGCCTGGCGCGGGCCCGGTAGGCCTGGTCGAACAGCTCGGCCAGCAAACCCTTGGCCTTGCTCAGTGCCTGGTAACGCCGGGTAGACGCCGACGCATCCACAATCACCAGCCAGAGCTGCGCCGGCGCGGCGGTGCGCTGCGCCCAGCACAGCTCGTCGCGCTGGCGCGGGCGGCCCTTGAGCAGGGTGGCAGGCCAGGCCACGCTGCCCTGCCCGGCTGCCCGGGCACGCCCGCGCGGGCCCCGGTCGAGCTTGCCTGCACGGGGCCTGGCATCCGCCGCTGGGTGCGAGCGCGGGCGGATGCTCAAGGCTTTTTTGGCCAGCGCGGTACCTCGCGCCGAGCGCCCACAGCCACCGGCTGGCCTGGCAGCTCACCCCACTGGCCACTGCCCTGGGGCTCGCTCGACGGGCTCGATTGCCCCTGGGGCTGAGCGTCGGGGCGAGGCGGTTGCTCGGCGGGCCGGTCATGGCGCCGATGGCGCAAGGCAAACTCTGCCACCGCCTCGATATCCTCGGCCTCGATGCCCGGTGCAATGCGCCAGGCCGCATGGGCACGGGCGGCACGCAACCAGACCAGGTCGGCGCGCAGGCCGTCGACCCCGGCCTCGAAGCAGCGCTGGGTGATCTGCGCCAGGGCCTGGTCATCCAGGGCAATCTGTTCCAGGCGTTCGCGTGCCTGCTGGCAGCGCTGGCGCAGCTCGGCCTGGGCATCGGCCCACTGCGCGCAGAACGCCTGCGGGTCGCTGTCGAAGTCCAGCCGGCGGCGGATGATCTGGCCTCGCGCCTCGGGCAGCGGCTGGCCCTGCAGGGCCACATTCAGGCCAAAACGGTCGAGCAACTGCGGACGCAGCTCGCCCTCCTCCGGGTTCATGGTGCCGATCAGCACGAAGCGCGCACTGTGCCGATGGGAAATGCCATCGCGCTCTACCCGGTTGGTGCCGCTGGCAGCCACATCCAGCAGCAGGTCGACCAGGTGATCGGGCAGCAGGTTGACCTCGTCGACGTACAGCACGCCGCCATCAGCCTTGGCCAGCACACCCGGCGAGAACTGCGCGCGACCCTGCCCAAGCGCAGCATCCAGGTCCAGGGTGCCGACCAGGCGCTCCTCGGTCGCGCCCAGCGGCAAGGTCACGAAGGGCCCTTCGCCCAGCAGGTCGGCCAGGCCCCGGGCCAGGGTGCTCTTGGCCATGCCGCGCGGGCCTTCGATCAGCACGCCGCCGATCCTGGGGTCGATGGCCGTCAGGCACAGCGCCAGCTTCAGGTCGTGGGCGCCGACCACGGCGGCCAGCGGAAAATGTACGGGTTCGCTCATGTCTGGCTTATTCCTCTGCGTCCAGCAGTTGCTCTTCCAGGGCCTGGCGGTACTCGCCCGGTGCCTGCCACAGCCCGCGCTGCTGGGCCTCCAGCAAACGTTCGGTGATGTCGCGCAGGGCCTCGGGGTTGTGCTGGCGGATAAACTCGCGGGTCGCGGCATCGAGCACATAGGCCTCGGCCAGCGACTGGTAATGATGATCGTCGATCAGGTGCGTGGTGGCATCGAAGGCGAACAGGTTGTCGACCGTCGCGGCCATCTCGAACGCGCCCTTGTAGCCATGGCGCTTGACCCCGTCGATCCACTTGGGGTTGAGCGCACGCGCACGGATCACCCGGTTCAGTTCTTCCTTGAGGGTGCGAATGCGCGGGCGATCCGGCTGGCTGTGATCGCCGTGGTAACTGGCAACGCCGGCACCGGCCAGGCTTTCTGCCGCCGCGAGCATGCCGCCCTGGAACTGGTAGTAGTCGTTGGAATCGAGCAGGTCGTGCTCATGGTTGTCCTGGTTCTGCAGCACCGCCTGCACCTGGCTCAGGCGCCGGGCAAAGGGTTCGCGCGCGGCGGTGCCGTCGTCCGAGGCGCCATAGGCATACGCGCCATGGTTGAGGTAGACCTCGGCAAGGTCTTCACGGCTGTGCCACAGACGGCCGTCAATGGCGTTCTGCACCCCGGCGCCGTAGGCACCGGGCTTGGAGCCGAACACCCGCCAGCCGGCCTGGCGCTCGGCCTGCTCGGGGCTCAGGCCAGCGGCCAGCAGTTCGGCACGCTCGCTGCGCACCTTGGCCGCCAGGGGGTTGAGGTCATCCGGCTCATCCAGTGCCGCCACGGCCTGCACCGCCGCGTCGAACAGCTTGATCAGGTTGCCGAACGCATCGCGGAAGAACCCCGAAACGCGCAGGGTCACGTCTACCCGGGGGCGATCCAGCAGGCTCACCGGCAGGATCTCGAAGTCGTCCACCCGCTGGCTGCCGCTGGCCCATACCGGGCGTACGCCGAGCAAGGCCATGGCCTGGGCGATGTCGTCGCCGCCGGTGCGCATGGTGGCCGTGCCCCATACCGACAGGCCGAGCTGGCGCAGGTGGTCGCCGTGGTCCTGCAGGTGGCGTTCCAGAATCAGGTTGGCCGAGGCGAAACCGATGCGCCATGCCGTGGCGGTGGGCAGGTTGCGCACATCCACGGTGTAGAAGTTGCGGCCGGTGGGCAGCACGTCCAGGCGCCCGCGGCTGGGCGCCCCGCTCGGCCCCGCCGGCACGAAACGCCCGTCCAGCGCCGCCAGCAGGCCCTGCATTTCGGCCGGGCCGCAGGCATCCAGCTGCGGCGCCACCTGGGCCCGCAGCGCCTGCAGCACGGCCTCGACGTCGGCGCTGTGCTGGTGGCTGGCCGGCGCCCCGTCGAGGGTCTGCTCGATCAGGCGGGCGGCATACAGTTCAAGCCGCTCGCGGGTGTCGCCGTTGGTCCGCCAGGCCTCGCTGCTCACCTGTGCCAGGCTCGGCGGCCGTGGCCCTTCCCAGGCAAGGCCCAGGTCGCAGTCCAGCGGGTCGAAGCCCAGCCCCAGGCCGCGGGCCAGGGCGCGCAGCAGGCTGGCATTGGGGCCGCGCCCATCACCACGTTCCACCCGCAGCAGGGCCAGCAGCGTGTCGATCCGCAGGCGACCGTCCGGCGATTGGCCGAACACATGCAGGCCGTCGCGAATCTGCGACTCCTTGAGGTCGCACAGGTAGGTGTCCAGGCGCGGCAGCCACACCGCCGCATCGTCCAGCGCGCCTTCCAGTTGCAGCTCGCGGTCGATGTGGTTGTCGCGCACCAGGTTGAGGATGTCGCGCTGCAGTTCACGGGCCCGGCGCGGGTCCAGCAGTTGCGCCTCGTAGTACTCGTCGGCCAGCAGTTCCAGGTCGCGCAACGGCCCGTAGGTTTCGGCGCGGGTCAACGGCGGCATCAGGTGGTCGATGATCACCGCCTGGGTGCGGCGCTTGGCCTGTGCGCCCTCGCCCGGGTCGTTGACGATGAACGGGTAGATGTTCGGCAGCGGCCCCAGCAACGCGTCCGGCCAGCACCCGGCCGACAGGCCGACGCCCTTGCCCGGCAGCCACTCCAGGTTGCCGTGCTTGCCCACGTGGATCAGCGCATCGGCGGCATAGGCGTGGCGCAGCCAGAAGTAGAACGCCAGGTAGCCATGCGGCGGCACCAGGTCGGGGTCGTGGTACACCGCACTGGGGTCGACCTGATAACCGCGCGCCGGCTGGATACCGACGAAGGTCAGGCCAAGGCGCAGGCCGGCGACCATCATGCGCCCGCTGCGGAACATCGGGTCCTGCTCCGGCTCGCCCCAGCGCTCGCGCACCGCCTGCTGGTTGGCCTGGGGCAACAGGGCGAAGGCGGCGCGGTAATCGTCCAGCGCCATGCTCTGCGCACAGGGGCGCTGGTCGAGCGTGTCGAGGTCGTTGCTGACCCCGCCGAGCAGGGCCTGGATCAGCGCCGTGCCACTGTCTGGCAACGGCCCCACCGGGTAGCCTTGGGCCTGCATGGCGCGCAGTATGTTGAGCGCCGCCGCCGGGGTGTCCAGCCCCACACCGTTGCCGATGCGCCCGTCGCGGGTCGGGTAGTTGGCCAGAATCAGCGCCACGCGTTTTTGCGGGTTGTCCAGGCGCGCCAGCTCGCACCAGCGCCGGGCCAGTTCCGCAACAAAATCCATGCGTTCCAGGTGCGGCTTGTAGCACACCACGTCCGACTGGCTGCGTTCGCTGCGCCAGGCCAGGTCCTTGAAGCTGATCGGCCGGCTGATGATGCGCCCGTCCAGTTCCGGCAGGGCAATGTGCATGGCCAGGTCGCGGGCCCCCAGGCCCTGTTCGCTGGCCTCCCAGGCCGGCTGGTTGTCCTGTGCGCAGATGGCCTGCAGCACCGGGATGTCGCGCCGGAACGGGCGCAAATGCGGCTGCTGCGGGCTGGACTGGGCAAAGCCTGTGGTGTTGATGATCAGGGCCGCGTCGACCTGGTCCAGCCATTGCTCGACCTGGTCCAGGCAGGCTGCCTCCTTGAGGCTGGCCACGGCAATCGGCAGCGGGTTGAGCCCCGCGCCTTGCAGACGCTCGCAAAACGCATCGATGAACCCCGTGTTGGCGGCCTGCAGGTGCGAGCGGTAGAAGATGATCGGCGTCACGGGCTGGCCGGGCTGCCACAGGGCACGCCAGCTGTCCACGCTCGCCTGGGGGTGTTGCGGGTGATAGACACTGGTGCGCGGCAACTGCTGCGGCTCGTCCCAGTGGTAGTCGCGGCCCAGCCATTGGCTGGCCAGGCACTGGAACAGGTTCAGCGCATTGGCCTTGCCGCCCTGGCGCAGGTAGTGCCACAACCGTTCGGCCTGGGCAGCGGGCACCGTGCTCAGGCTGGTCAGCTCAGGGTCCGGGCGGTCGTCGCCCGGCACCAGGATCAGTTGCACGCCCCGCCCCGCCAGCGCCACCAGTTGCTCCACGCCATAGCGCCAGTAGCCGATGCCGCCGTGCAGCGACACCAGGATGACCTTGGCATGGCGCAGCACTTCGTCCACATACAGGTCGACCGAAGCATGGTTCTGCACCAGCATGGGGTTGGCCAGGCGCAGGCTGGGGTAGTCGTCCGGCAACTGCTGGGCGGTTTCGGCCAGCAGTGCCAGGTGCGAATCACCGCTGCAGAGAATCACCAGGTCGGCGGGGGTCTGGCCGAGGTCGGCGATGCTGTCGTCCGGCACAAAGCCGCCGGGCTGGGTCCGCAGCAGGTGCATGGGTCAGGCGCCCAGTGCGGCGCGCAGGCTGGCTTCGAGTTGCACGGCGTCTAGGTCCTGGCCAATCAGCACCAGGCGCGTGGTACGTGGCTCGTCGCTGCGCCAGGCGCGGTCGAAGTGCTTGTCGAAGCGCGTACCCACGCCCTGCACCAGCAGACGCATCGGCTTGCCCGGAATGGCCGCGAAGCCCTTCACGCGCAGGATGCCGTGCTGCACCACCAGTTGGGTCAGGGCATCGAGCAGCAGGCTTTCGTCGGCCTGGGGCAACTCGATGGAGATGGAGTCGAAGGCATCATGGTCGTGATCGTCGTGGTCGTCATCGCCGTCATGGTGCGAATCGTGGTGGGTACGACGCGCGTCGATGTGCTGCTCGGACTCGGCGCCCAGGCCCAGCAATACGTCCAACGGCAGGCGGCCGCTGCTGGCCTCCACCACCTTGACCGCAGGCGGCAGTTCCTCGGCCACCTCGGCGCGCACCCTGGCCAGGTCGTCGGCAGCGATCAGGTCAGCCTTGTTCAGCACCACCAGGTCGGCGCTGGCCAGCTGGTCGGCAAACAGTTCGTGCAGTGGGGACTCGTGGTCCAGGTTCGGGTCGAGCTTGCGCTGGGCGTCCACCTGGTCGGGGTAGGCAGCGAAGGTGCCGGCGGCCACGGCCGGGCTGTCGACCACGGTGATCACCGCATCCACCGTGCAGGCGTTGCGGATTTCCGGCCACTGGAAGGCTTGCACCAGTGGCTTGGGCAGCGCCAGGCCGCTGGTTTCGATGAGGATATGGTCCAGGTCGCCACGGCGCGCCACCAGCTCGCGCATCACCGGGAAGAACTCTTCCTGAACGGTGCAGCACAGGCAGCCGTTGGCCAGCTCGTAGACGCGCCCGCTGGCTTCTTCCTCGGTGCAGCCGATGCTGCACTGCTTGAGGATCTCGCCATCGATGCCCAGCTCGCCGAACTCGTTGACGATCACCGCGATGCGGCGGCCCTGGGCGTTGTCGAGCATGTGCCGCAGCAGGGTGGTCTTGCCCGAGCCGAGGAAGCCGGTAACGATGGTGACGGGGAGTTTGGCCAGTGTTTTCATGGGGGTGCCCTTGGCAGGATGGCGGGCATGCAGGACGAGAGCCGCAGGAGCCTTGCTGCCTGAGCGCATTCGCCACCGGATCACCCCGCCCGGTTGAAAGTCGGAAACTGTTCGAGGCAGGTCTCCTGGCTCGCGCTGTGCCGGCACGCCTGCCGGCAGCATCGACGCCTTCCCGCCCGGGGCAGTGGCACGGCCGATGCCGTTCAACGCTTACAGTTGCGGGGGCAGCCACGGCTTGAACCGTATTCCCGTCTTAGCTGCAGCCAGGGCCGCAGAACCTCGAAGCGGCTAGGCTACGCAGTGGTCCGGGGCAGGTCAACCGCTGTATTGACGGATGCCGGCGCGCATGATTTGCTAGCCGCATTCGTTCGGGTGCCTTTTTACAAGGTGAAACGGGAAACCGGTGCGTCAGCCGCTTCTGCAAAGAAGCAGCGACAAATCCGGTGCTGCCCCCGCAACGGTAAGCGAGGAAAGCGTCTTTACCACTGTGCCAGCTGTGCGGCATGGGAAGGTGACGCCCTCAGGCTGAGCATGCTGCCAGCCCTCGCAAGCCCGGAGACCGGCCCGATACAGTCATGACAAACCCGCGGTGGGCGGGCGCTGTTGAACCCCTGGGCGAGCCTCGCGCAGGGGTTGGCCGCGCTTGCCTGTTGCCGATAGCCCCGACGACACGACAACAGCAAAAAGGAACGCGCCATGCCCATCAGTACCGCCAGCCAGCCCCTCGTCACCCCCACTACCCTCAGCCAGCGCCTGGCCGTCGCCATCGGTGCCTCGCTGCTGGGCCTTTGCCTGGTCTACTTCGCCGGCTTCTCGCACATCGAGGCGGTGCACAACGCTGCCCACGATACCCGCCACAGCGCCGCGTTCCCTTGCCACTGAGACCTGCCCCGATGATCAAGCGCATTGCCCGCACCGCAGGCTTTACCGGCCTGCTCGCCGCCCTGCTGCTGACCCTGCTGCAAAGCTTCTGGGTCGCACCGCTGATTCTGCAGGCCGAAACCTACGAGAACCCGGCACCGGCCGCCCAAACCCATGAGCATGCCGACGCCGCGGGTGAAGGCCACCACCACGATGCCGAGGCCTGGTCGCCTGAAGACGGCTGGCAGCGCGTGCTGTCGACCACCGGTGGCAACCTGGTGGTGGCGGTCGGCTTTGCCCTGATCCTGGCTGCGCTGTACACCCTGCGTGCGCCGGGCCGTACCGCCACCGGCGCAGCCTGGGGGCTTGCCGGGTTCGCGGTATTCTGCCTGGCGCCCACCCTCGGGCTGCCGCCAGAGCTGCCGGGCACTGCCGCCGCCGACCTGGCGCAGCGTCAACTGTGGTGGGTGGGCGCCGCGGCTGCCACCGCTGCCGGCCTGGCCCTGATCGTGTTTGCCCACAACTGGCTGCTCAAGGCGCTGGGTGTGGCATTGCTGGTTGTTCCGCACGTGGTCGGTGCGCCGCAGCCGGAGGTGCACGAGAGCCTGGCGCCGCAAGCACTGGAGGCGCAGTTCAAGGTGGCGTCGCTGTTGACCAATGCCGCGTTCTGGCTGGCCCTGGGCCTGCTCAGTGCCTGGCTGTACCGTCGCCAGCCAGCCTGATGCAGCTGTATGCCGGGCTGGGCTGTCGTCGCGGCTGCCCGGCCCGCGAACTGGCTGCCCTGCTCCAGCAGACCCTGTTCGCCCATCACCTGCCCGCCTCTGCCCTCGCCGGGCTGGCCAGCATCGACCTCAAGGCCGACGAGCCCGGCCTGCATGAACTGGCCAGGCAACTGGGGTTGCCGCTGGTGTTCTTTTCGGCCGCGCAACTGGCCCCCTTCGAAAGCCGCCTGAGCCACCGTTCGCCCACGGCGTTCGCCCTCAGCGGCTGCCATGGGGTGGCCGAAAGCGCCGCGCTGGCCCTGGCCGAGCAACGCGGCGGCGCCAATGCCGCACTGCGCCTGCCACGCACCGTGCAAGGCGCCGCCACCCTGGCATTGGCCTGGGCCCCGCCGTTTGACGGATAATGCCGCGCAATCTTTCCAAGGATTCATCATGACCGTCTATTTCATCGGTGCCGGCCCGGGCGACCCCGAGCTGATCACCGTCAAGGGCCAGCGCCTGATCCACAGCTGCCCGGTGATCATCTATGCCGGCTCGCTGGTGCCCGCCGCCGTGCTCGAAGGCCACCGCGCCGAAACCGTGATCAACAGCGCCGAACTGCACCTGGGGCAGATCATCGAGCTGATGCGCACGGCCCACGCCAACGGCCAGGATGTGGCCCGCGTACACAGCGGCGACCCGGGGCTGTACGGTGCGATCGGCGAACAGATCCGCCACCTGCGTGAACTGGGTATCCCGTTCCAGATCATCCCCGGCGTGACCGCCGTGGCCGCCAGTGCCGCGCTGCTCGAATGCGAGCTGACCCTGCCGGACATCGCCCAGAGCGTGATCCTGACGCGCTACGGCGATACCTCGCCGATGCCGCCGGGCGAATCGCTGGGGAGCCTCGCCAGCCACCAGGCAACCCTGGCCATTCACCTGGGGGTCAAGCACCTGGCCAGAATCGTCGAGGAACTGCGTCCGCATTACGGCAGCGATTGCCCGATCGCCGTGGTGCACCGCGCCACCTGGCCAGATCAGGATTGGGTGCTGGGCAGCCTGGACGACATCGTGCAACGGGTGCAGGCCAAGGGCTTTCGACGCACCGCACTGATCCTGGTGGGCCGGGTATTGGGCAGCGATACCTTCAGCGAGTCGGCGCTCTACCGCGCCGGGCATGCGCACCTGTACCGACCTTGACGGCCATTGACGGCGGCCCTCCCGGCCCGATGCCCGGCGCGTTCCCATGGGCGCGCCTGCCGATTCAACAGCCTCTGCAAGCGACAACCGGCCCAGACGATAGGAATTCGGCTACAGAACTTTCGAGCGCCTTGTAAGAAAAATCCTCTAATCGAACTGATTTCTTCCTCACTTCTATACTGGACGTACTCCTGCTGAGCGTTTCCACGTATCTTGGCCGCCTTGCCAGAGCCTGGGCAGGCGTCGCCCCGAACGGTTCGGGGCCTGGATCACCTCTCTGACAAGGAGTTGCGCGATGCCCAAAGTCTTGATCGTTGATGACCACACCACCATCCTCTTCGCCATCCGCACCCTGCTGGAGCGCGATGGCTACAACATCGTCGGTGAAGCCCGAGACGGCGCCAGTGCTGTCGAACTGGCGCGCAAGCTGCAGCCTGACGTGGTGATCCTCGATCTGGGGCTGCCACGCCTGGATGGCCTGAGCGTGCTGGAGCGGCTCAGCCAGTTGACCAACCCGCCACGTATCCTGGTACTGACCGGCCGCCCACCCCGGCTGTTCGCCCGCCGTTGCATCGAGTCCGGTGCCTCGGCATTCGTGCGCAAGGACGAAGACCTCGATATCCTGAGCGCCGCCCTCAAGGCCGTGCTCAACGGTTACTCCTACCTGCCCGATGCGTCACGCTTCAATGACCGGTCAAGCTCGGAACTCCAGCGCCTGGACAAGCTGTCCAACCGTGAGTTCGAGGTGCTGCGCCAGTTGGCCAAGGGCGCCAGCAACGGCGAAATCGCTACGGCGATGATCCTCAGCGCCAAGACCATCAGCACCTACAAGACCCGCATCATGGAAAAGCTCGGGGTGGTATCGCTGGTTGAGTTGATCGATGTGGCCAACCGCAACGCACTGACCTGAGCCGCCCATGACCAAGCGTTGCCTGCCTGCCCTGCTGCTCGCCTGCCTGGTGCAGTGGCTGGCGATAAGCGCCATGGCACAGGAGCCGGGGGTTGCCCGCCAACTGCTCGGGCGCTCGGTCAGCAGCAGTGCGCCACCCCCGCTGACCCTCGCCGAACGTCGGTGGCTCAAGCACAAGCAGGTGCTGCGCCTGGGCACCTCGGCGCCGGACTACCCGCCCTTCGACATCAATGTGAGCCAGCACGACTATGAAGGGGTCAGCGCCGACTTCGCCGGCCTGATCGGCGAGCAGTTGAAGATCCCGGTGCAGGTGCTGCAGTTCCCGAACCGTATCCAGGCCATCGCCGCCCTGCACAGTGGCCAGATCGACCTGCTGGGCAGCGCCAACGGCTACGAAGCCGCCGACAGCGCACTGGTGATGAGCCAGCCCTACGCCGACGACCAGCCGATCATCGCGACCCCCGTCGGCGTGACCCATGACCCTGACGACCCGCTCGACGGGCTGACGCTGTCGATGGTCGAACACTACCTGCCACCGTCGCTGGTACGCCAGCTCTACCCCCGGGCGAACCTGCAACTGTACGCCTCGACCATGTCGGCCCTGTCGGCGGTGGCCCTGGGCCAGGCCGATGCATTCATCGGCGACGCGATCAGTTCCGACTACCTGATCGGCAAGAACTACCGCGAAAGCCTGCAGATCTCCCACTACGTCAAACCCCAGCGCTCTTCCTTCGGCTTTGCCCTGGTGCGCGAGAACACCGCGTTGCTGGACCTGGTGAACAAGGCATTGGGCAGCATCACCGACAGCGACCGGTTGAACGTGATGCGCCGCTGGACCAGCGGCGTGAGCAGCATCCTGCTCAACCGGGCGGACATCGCGCTGACCGACGAAGAGCGACACTGGATCGCGCAGCATCCCAGCGTGCGCGTGGTCATCAACAAGTACTTCGCGCCCCTGAGCTTCTTCGACGAAAACCAGCACTTTCGCGGCATCACCGCTGACGTGCTGGCGCAGATCAGCCTGCGCAGCGGGCTGAAGTTCCAGATCATCGAGACCGACTCGGTGCCCACCATGATCAGCATGGTCGAACAGGGCGAAGCCGAGGTCGTCGGCGCGCTCAACTATGGTGAGCAGCGCGCCAGAACCCTGGCCTTCACCCGGCCCTACCTGGCCAACCCGCGGGTGCTGGTGACCAGCGTGCGCGATACGTCGATCCGCCACCCCGACCAGCTCGACGGCAAGCGCCTGGCGATCATTCGCGGTACACCGGTGAGCGCCGAACTGCGCCAGCGCTATCCCGCCATCAGCCTGATCGAAGTCGACGACCCGCTGGCACTGATGGAGTACGTGGCCCAGGGCCGCGCGGACGCGGCGCTCAGTTCGCAGATCAACGCCGCCTACTTCATCAGCCGCATGTTCAAGGACCGCCTGCGCATCGCCACCCTGCTGGACGACACCCCTGCCCTCGCCGCCTTCGCCACCGAACGTTCTTCGCCACTGCATGCGATATTGGAAAAATCCCTGCTCAGCATCCCGCCCGAGCAGATGACCCAGCTGGTCAATCGCTGGCGCATCAACGCCCTGATCAGCGACACGCCCTGGCGCAACTACCGCTCGCTGGTGCTGCAGATTCTTGGCATCGCGGTGGCGCTGGTGCTTGCCATAGCGTTGTGGAACCGTTACCTGCGCAAGCTGATGCAGCAACGCGCCGAGGCCGAGCAGGCCCTGCAACTGCAGCTGCGCATCAGCGAACACCTGCTCGAAGAGCTGCATGTGGCCAAGGAACAGGCCGACAGCGCCAACCACGCCAAGAGCACCTTCCTGACCACCATGAGCCACGAGATCCGCACCCCCATGAACGCGGTGATCGGCCTGCTCGAGCTTGCCCTGAAGGATGCCGCACAGGGCCGCACCGACGAGCACTCCCTGCAGGTGGCATTCGATTCGGCCAGCAGCCTGCTGGAGCTGATCGGCGACGTGCTGGACATCGCCCGCATCGAATCCGGACACATGAGCCTGGCGCCACAACCCACCGACCTGGGTGCGCTGGTACGCAGCACCGTGCAGGTGTTCGAAAGCAGCGCCCGTCTCAAGGACATCAGCCTGACCCAGGACCTGCAGCCCCCCGCCGCCCTGGTGGAGATCGACCCGCTGCGTTTTCGCCAGATCCTGTCCAACCTGCTGGGCAATGCCATCAAGTTCACCGAGCGCGGCGGCGTCAGCGTGCGCCTGCAGTGCCAGCCCACGCCGTGCGGCAAGCAGGTGCACATGCACCTGGCCGTCGAGGACAGCGGCATCGGCATCAGCCAGCCGGACCAGCAGCGCCTGTTCCACCCCTTCATCCAGGCCGGCAGCCAGCCGGCTCGCCAGGGCACCGGCCTGGGCCTGGTGATCAGCCGGACCCTGTGCGAACTGATGCAGGGCAGCCTGGAGCTGCACAGCACCCCGGGCCATGGCACCCAGGTCACGGTCAGCCTGCCGCTGATGCTGGCCAGCACTGCCAGTCAACCCGAGGAACCGGCCCAGGAGCCAACGGCGCAGGCCAGCCAGCGGCTGAACATCCTGGTGGTCGACGACTACCCCGCCAACCTCATGCTGCTGGAAAAGCAGCTGAGCGTGCTGGGCCATCGGGTGACCCAGGCCAGCGACGGCGCGGGCGGCCTGCAGGCCTGGCAGGCCGGGCGCTTCGACGCCGTGATCACCGACTGCAACATGCCCGGCATGGACGGCCACCAGCTGGCGCGCGAGATTCGTGCCCAGGAAGCCCAGGCGAAACGCCCGCCCTGCCTGATCCTGGGCCTGACCGCCAACGCCCAGGCCGACGAACGCGAACGCTGCCTGGCGTCGGGCATGGATGACTGCCTGTTCAAGCCGATCGGCCTGGGCGCCTTGAGCCGTCACCTGTCGGGGGTGGATACCCCCGAGCCGCAGGCGCCACCCGAGCCCCGCGCCGAGGACAACAGCGGTTTCAACATCGACAACCTCAAGCACCTGACCCTGGGTGACCCACGGCTGATCAAGCGTCTGCTGACGGAGCTGGAGCGCAGCAGCGCCGAAGACCTCGAGGCGTTGCGTGCATTGGGCTCAGGCGCGAGTCGACAGCAACTGCGCAGCCTGTCGCACCGCATCAAGGGCGGCGCCAAGATGCTCAAGGCCCATGGCCTGGTGGGGCACTGCGATGCGCTGGAGCAGGCCTGTACCGGCAAGGCCCCGGACAAGGCCATCGAGGCGTTGCTGGCGGCGCTGGAACAGAGCCTGAAAGATCTGCATGAACACCTGCAGCGATCCATCGCCGCCGGCTGAGATGCGGCTCAGTGCAGTTGCAGGGTCGAGTTGATCTGGCTGATGGCGTCCACCACGTGCTGCGAACCCTGCTGGATTTCCAGGATCACTTCCCCCGCCTCATTGGCCAGTTCCACCCCCAGCCCGGTGCGGCTGAGGCTCGACTGCATGCTGGCCACCGCATTGAGTGAAAGGTCGTGGTTCTGGCGCACCACATCGACGATCTCCAGGGTCGCCTTGCTGGTGCGTGCCGCCAGGCTGCGCACCTCGTCGGCCACCACGGCAAAGCCGCGGCCGTGTTCACCTGCCCGCGCCGCCTCGATGGCGGCGTTCAGGGCCAGCAGGTTGGTCTGGTCGGCAATGCTGCGGATGGTCTGCACGATCTGCCCGATCAGTTCCGACTGCTTGCTCACCGCATCGATGCTGCGGGCTGCGGCATTGAGCTCGCGGGAGATCTCCTCGATCACCTGCACCGTATGCTGCACCACTTCCGAGCCCTTGCGCGCGCAGGCATCGTTCTGCACCGAGGTGGCGTGGGCCGCTTCGGCAGCCGTCTGCTGGGTACATACCTGGTGGGTGATGTCGCTGGCGAACTTGACCACCTTGTACAGGCGGCCACGGGTATCGAAGATCGGATTGTAGGAAGCTTCCAGGTACACCATCTGCCCGAGTTTGTTCTTGCGCTCGAAACGATGGGAATGGTACTCGCCGCGATTGAGTGAGGCCCAGAATGCCTTGTAGGCGCTCGACTCGCTTTCGCTGCGGTGGCAGAAAAGGCTGTGGTGCTGGCCAATGACCTCCTCGGCCCGGTAATGCATGGTCTTGAGGAAGTTCTCGTTGGCACGGATCACATTGCCTTCGGGGGTGAACTCGACCATCGCCATGGAACGGCTGATGGCATTGATCAGGCTTTCGCTCTCATGCTCCTCGACCACCCGCCGGGTGATGTCGGAGGCGACCTTGATCACGCTGGTGACCTGCTGGTTGGCGCCGAACACCGGCATGTAGCTGGCCTCCAGCCATACATCGTGCCCGGCCTTGTCGCGCCGCAGAAAGGTACCGCTGTGGGCCTCGCCCCGCGCCAGGTCGCGCCACAGGGTGCGGTACGCATCGCTCTTGACGTAGTCGGGCTCGCAGAAAATGCGGTGGTGCTTGCCGATGATCTCCTCGGCGGCATAGCCCAGGGTGGAGCAGAAACGCTCGTTGGCTTCGAGAATCACCCCGTCGGGGCTGAACTCGATCATGGCCATCGAGCGGCCTATGGCCGCAAGCTTGGCATTGGAGTGGTGTAACGCTTGGGTGCAACGCTCGATTTCAGCCAGGTCAGACTTGCGATGGGCGTTAAACATTGGTTACCACTCCATTGGCGGTTTTTGCTCAGCATAGATGCACTTCTGTACCCTGCAAGCCAACTGCCATCACCGTTTATCACCCCACGTCAACTGCTTTCGCGCACCATCAATTCGAAGCCCAGGTCCTGGGTGCGCGGCTGCCCGCCCTTGCCGTCGAGCAACGCCAGCAGCGCCTGCGCAGCCTGCCGCCCCACGGCAGCGCGCGGGGTGCGAATGGAGGTCAGGCGCGGTACCAGGTGAGCCGATGCCGGCAGGTCGTTGAAGCCCACCATCGCCACCTGCCCCGGCACCTCGATGCCCTGGCGCAAGGCCTGCAGAATCGCGCCCTGGGCCAGGTCGTCGTTGCAGAAGAACAGCCCGTCCACCTCCGGGTGACGCTCGAGCAACTGGCTGAACAGCTCGCCGCCCAGGCCGATGGATGACGGCTGCGGTGCGAGCATTTCAAGTGCCGGGTCATACAGCCCTGCATCGTCCAGCGCCTGGCGGAACCCGTCGGCGCGTTGCATCACCCGCGGATCGAGCTGCGCGGCAATGAAGCCCAGGCGCCGCCGCCCGCGTTCGATCAGGTGCCGGGCAGCCGCGCGCCCGGCCTGCTGCTGGGAAAACCCGACCGAAGTGGCCGTGTCCGGCCCCCCCAGCTCCATCATGTGCACGCAGGGCACACCACTGGCGGCCAGCATCTGCTGCGACGCCTCGGTGCGGTCAAAACCGGTGAGCAGCATGCCGCACGGCTGGTAGGCCAGGTAGTTGCGAATCAGGTTCTCCTCTTCGGCCACGTCGTAGTGGAAGTTGCCGATCAGCACTTCAAGGCCGCGCGGGCGCATCACGTCGTGGATGGCTTCGAGGGTTTCGATGAACAGCTGGTTGGACAGCGACGGAATCAGCACCACCACCGACTGGCTCTGTGCCGACGCCAACGCGCGGGCTGCCGGGTTGGCGACATAGCCCAGCGCTGCGGCAGCATCCTTGACCTTCTGCACCAGTTCCGGGGCAACCGTGCTGATGCCGCGCAGGGCGCGCGAGGCGGTGATCGGGGAAACCCCGGAAAGCCTGGCCACTTCAGCCAGGGTGGGACGACCGGTAGTACGGGAGCCAATGCGGGTCATGGGGGCTTTTATTTTTCGGCTTGCAAAGAGAAGGGAACGGGCACTAAGGTAGCGCTGTCTCAGACGTCAGGCAATGCATAACTGCAGGTGCACGGCGATGAGCGCCCAGACTGCTTTTACAAAACCAATAACAACCGGGTGGGAAGCCGCCGAGGCGTTGTCAGCCTCGGCCAAAGATAGCGCTATCTCGCCCCGCAGGAGGTACCGATGAACTCTCCCCTGTCCGCTATTGTGGTGATGGGCGTGGCTGGCTGCGGCAAGAGCTGCGTCGGTTCTGCCATCGCCGATTGCAGCGGCGGCCGCCTGATCGAAGGCGATGCCTTTCACCCTGCCGCCAACATCCAGAAGATGAGCGCCGGCATTCCCCTTGACGATGACGACCGCGCTGGCTGGCTGATCCGCCTGGGCGAAGAGCTGCAGGCCACCCTCAAGGCCGGCGAACGGCCGATCCTCACCTGCTCGGCGCTGAAAAAGCGCTACCGCGACGCCCTGCGCCACGCCGTACCCGACCTGGGCTTCGTGTTCCTCGAACTGACGCCCCAGGAAGCCGAACGCCGCGTGCTGGCACGCCCCGGCCACTTCATGCCGGCAAGCCTGATCGACAGCCAGTTCGCCGCCCTGGAGTCGCCGCGCGGCGAAACCCTGACCCTGACCCTGGACGCCACCCAACCCATCGCCCAGCTGGCCCGTCAGGTAGACACCTGGCTAAAGCCCTGCGGTGAGTCGGCGCTGGCGCGAACTGCCTGATTTTCCGGGAGTTTTCCGGCTCACCAAAGATAGCGCTGTCTCGACTGCTGCACGCTGTAAAAGTTCCGCCCACAACAATGACAATACGAGGCACTGAACCATGTTCGGTCTGGCAACTGATACCTACCTCTTGCTCGATGCACTGGTGACCATCATCGGCCTGGTGCTGCTGATCACCCACTTCAAGGTGCACCCTTTCGTGGCGCTGACCCTGGCCGCGGGCTTTCTGGGCCTGACCTCCGGCATGCCGGTAGCCAAAGTGATGAAGTCGTTCCAGGACGGTTTCGGGGGCGTACTCGGCTTTGTCGGGATCGTGCTGGCACTGGGCACCATGCTCGGCAAGCTGATGGCCGATTCCGGCGGCGCCGACCAGATCGCGCAAACCCTGATTCGCGCCTTCGGCAAGCAGAAGGTGCACTGGGCCATGATGTTCGCCGCCTTCCTGGTGGGCATCCCGCTGTTCTTCGAAATCGGCTTCGTGCTGCTGATACCCCTGGTGTTCATCGTTGCCCGGCGCACCGGGGTATCGCTGATCAAGATCGGCATTCCGCTGCTGGCCGGGCTGTCGGTGGTGCACGGGCTGGTGCCGCCGCACCCGGGCCCGCTGCTGGCCATCGGCGTGTTCGGCGCCGACATCGGCAAGACCATCTTCTACGGGCTGATCGTGGCGCTGCCCACGGCGATCATCGCCGGGCCGCTGTACGGCACGTTCATTTCGCGGTACATCCCCGGCTCGCCGTCCCAGGAGCTGATGGACCAGATCGCCCGCGAAGCCGAGCGCACGCAACTGCCCAGCTTCGCCATCACGCTGGTAACCATCCTGCTGCCGGTGTTCCTGATGCTGCTCAAGACCTTCGCCGACGTGGTACTGCCGGCCGAGCACATCTTTCGCCAGTGGATGGACCTGATCGGGCACCCGATCACGGCGCTGCTGGCAGCCCTGCTGCTGGCCTTCTACACCTTCGGCTCAGCCCAGGGCTTCAGCCGCCAGCAGATCATGAAGATGCTCGACCAGAGCCTGGCGCCTACGGCGGCAATCGTGCTGATCGTGGGCGCTGGGGGCGGCTTCAAGCAGATGCTGGTGGATACCGGTGTGGGCAACGTGATCGGTCAGATGGCGGTACAGGCGCAGATCTCGCCGATCATGCTGGCCTGGCTGGTGGCGGCGGTGATTCGCATCGCCACGGGATCGGCGACGGTGGCGACCATTACCGGTGCGGGTATCGTGGCCCCGGTGATCGGCATGATACCGGGCGTGAACCGCGAGCTGCTGGTGCTGGCCACGGGGGCCGGCTCGCTGATCCTGTCGCATGTCAACGATGCGGGCTTCTGGCTGGTCAAGCAGTACTTCAACATGACCGTGGCCGAAACCTTCAAGACCTGGAGCATGATGGAAACCATCCTGTCGGTGGTGGGCATCATCTTCATCATGCTGTTGTCGCTGGTGGTCTGACGGCATCGCCGCAAAGCCAGCCCACAGGTTCTGGCCGTACCGCAGAACCCTGTGGAAGCTGGCTTGCCAGCGAAGATGCCCTAGAAGGCTGCCTTGAAGATCGCCTCGATCTCGGCCTGGCTGGCCCGCCGCGGGTTGGTCAGGCCGCAGGCATCCTTGAGCGCGTTGGCCGCCAGGGTCGGCACATCCGCCACCCGCGCACCCAGCACCTCCAGCCCCGGCGGGATCTCGATATCGTCGCTCAGTTGCACGATGGCCTGGATCGCCGCATCGGCACCCTGCGCCGCGTTCAGCCCCTCCACCGCCACGCCCATCGCCTGTGCCACATCACGCAGGCGCGCTGCGCTCACCGCCGCATTGAACCGCTGCACATGGGGCAGCAGCACCGCGTTGCACACCCCGTGCGGCAGGTCGTAGAAGCCACCGAGCTGATGCGCCATCGCGTGCACGAACCCCAGCGAAGCATTGTTGAACGCCATGCCGGCGAGGAACTGCGCATAGGCCATGTTCTCCCGCGCGGTCAGGTCCTGCCCGTCGATCACCGCCTGGCGCAGGTTGCGGCTGATCAGCTCGATGGCCTTGAGTGCGCAGGCGTCGGTGATCGGCGTGGCCGCCGTGGATACATAGGCCTCGATGGCGTGGGTCAGTGCATCCATACCGGTGGCCGCCGTCAGCGACCTGGGCATGCCGACCATCAGCGCCGGGTCGTTCACCGACAGCAACGGGGTGACGTTGCGGTCGACGATGGCCATTTTCACGTGGCGTGCCTCGTCGGTGATGATGCAGAAGCGCGTCATCTCGCTGGCCGTACCGGCCGTGGTATTGATCGCGATCAGCGGCAATTGCGGCTTGGCGGAGCGGTCGACCCCTTCGTAGTCGCCGATGTGCCCGCCATTGGTGGCACACAGGGCAATGCCCTTGGCGCAGTCGTGGGGTGAACCGCCGCCCAGCGAAATCACGCAGTCGCAGTGCTCGCGCTTGAGCATCGCCAGGCCCTGCTCCACGTTGGCGATGCTCGGGTTGGGCTTGGCGCCGTCGAACACCACCGAGTCGATGTCACGCATCGCCAGCTGCTCGGCGATTCGCTGTGCCACGCCGGCCTTGGCCAGCCCGGTATCGGTGACGATCAACGCCTTGGCAAAGCCATAGCCGACAATGGCGGTCATGGCTTCGTCCAGGCAGTCGATGCCCATGATGTTGACGGCTGGGATGAAAAACGTGCTGCTCATGGCGGTATTCCTCAGGCTTTATATCTCTGCCTCAAGGATCCGCCCGTGGGCCACAGGGCATGTTGATCCAGCGCAAAGTCAGCCAAGAAACAGCCGATAGGCCGGGTTGTCGGTCTCGTCCCAGTAGCGATAGCCCATGCCGTCGAGGGTGCCTGGCAACTGCGCCAGCTCATCGTCCGGCACCTGCAGCGCCACGAACACCCGCGCCTCGGCAGCCCCGTGGTTGCGGTAGTGGAACAGGCTGATGTTCCAGCGCTTGCCCAGGCGCTCAAGAAAGCCCAGCAAGGCGCCAGGACGCTCCGGGAACTCGAAGCGCAGCACCCGCTCGTCGAGCGAGGGGGCCGAGTGGCCGCCCACGGTGTGGCGGATATGCAACTTGGCCAGCTCGTTTTCGGTCAGGTCCAGCACCTCGTAGCCCTGCCCGGCCAGGCTGGCCAGCAACTGCGCGCGCGGGTCGGTGTGCGGGTGGGTCTGCACGCCGACGAACAGGCGGGCCTCCTTGCCGGGCTGGTAGCGGTAGTTGAACTCGGTGATCTGGCGCTGGCCCAGGGCCTGGCAGAAGGCACGGAAGCTGCCCGGCTGCTCGGGGATGGTCACCGCGATGACCGCCTCGCGCTGCTCGCCCAGTTCGGCGCGTTCGGCCACATGGCGCAGGCGGTCGAAGTTGACGTTGGCACCGGAGTCGATTGCCACCAGGGTCTGGCCCGTCACGCCGCGGCTGGCCACGTACTTCTTGATCCCGGCCACCGCCAGCGCACCGGAAGGCTCGGTGATCGAGCGGGTGTCGTCGTAGATGTCCTTGATGGCCGCGCACAGCTCGTCGCTGCTGACCGTGACCACTTCGTCCACGTAATGCCGGCACACCTCGAAGCAATGCGCGCCGATCTGCGCCACCGCCACGCCGTCGGCGAAGGTGCCGACCTGGGGCAGCACCACCCGCTCGCCAGCGGCCAGCGCGGCCTGCAGGCAGTTAGAGTCATGCGGCTCGACGCCGATCACCTTTACCTGCGGGCGCAGGTACTTGACGTAGGCGGCGATGCCGGCGATCAGGCCGCCGCCACCCACCGGCACGAAGATCGCGTCCAGCTCGCCCGGTTGCTGGCGCAGGATCTCCATGGCCACGGTGCCCTGCCCTGCAATCACGTCCGGGTCGTCGAACGGTGGCACGAACGTGGCGCCTTCGCTCTGGGCCAGTTGCAGCGCATGGGCCAGCGCCCGCGGGAAGCTGTCACCGTGCAGCACCACATTGCCGCCACGCGAGCGCACCCCTTCGATCTTCAGCGCCGGAGTGGTGGTGGGCATCACGATGGTGGCGCGCATGCCCAGTTCACGGGCGGCCAGCGCCACGCCCTGGGCATGGTTGCCGGCGGACGCGGTGATCACCCCGCGCTCGCGCTGCTCGGTGCTCAGGCGACTGAGACGGGTGTAGGCCCCGCGGATCTTGAAGGAAAAGGTCGGCTGCAGGTCTTCGCGCTTGAGCAGCACGTTGTTGCCCAGGGTCTCGGACAGTGCCCGGGCGGGCTGCAGGGGCGTCTCGATAGCCAGGTCATATACCGGTGCGGCAAGAATCCTTCGCACGTAGTCCGACAGCAGGCTGGTGGCGCTGGTCGAGGTGCTGGGGCAGACGGTAAGGCTGGTCATCGGTGACTCCTGGTTTTTTTTGAAGTGCCCAGGAGTCAGAAAGGAAAAACCCGCCTCCAGGGCGGGTTAGGTGCAAGGTGCTCGCTAGCCCGCCAATCTGATAATGGCGGTAATAATGCTGTGCGAAGGCAACGCTGCGAATAAGCTCATGGCAGCGAAACTAGCCCAGGGCCTTTTTCAAGTCAATCATTCATTTTGCGCTCGTGCAGGCTTGCACGCCGCGTTCGTGCGCCGATTCGGGCACGCCGAACACCCGGTCGAAGCCCCACTGGAACACGAAGGCGTACACGAAGAAGAACACGAACAGCGCAAGGTTGGTGCCCAGTGCCGCCCACAGGCTGATGTCCAGCCACCAGGCCACCACCGGCAGCAGGATCAGCACCAGCCCGCCCTCGAAGCCGATGGCATGCAGCAGGCGCCGCACGAAGGTGCGGCTGCGTCGGGCCTGACGTGCCTCCCAGAACTCGAACAGGTAGTTGTAGAGCATGTTCCAGCCCAGGGCCATGCCCGACATGATCACCGACAGCACGGTGGAATGGGCCATGCCCTCATCGAAGGCCAACGCCAGGGCCGGTGCGACACAGGCCACCGCGATGACTTCGTACAGAATGGCCTGGGTGATCTTGCGGGTAACGCCTTGCATGACGGGCTCCTTTCAACGGTATGCCGCGCAGGCTAGGCTGATTGAAGCCGGGTTTCAATGGTGAAGCGGTCAACTGTCGTCGGCCGCAGGGGCCGGCAGACCGGCCAACACGCTGCCAGGCCATTGCGGGGCTCCCCGAATGGCCTGGCACAGGGCTCAATGGCCCTTGAGCTTGAGGTAGGACTGGTGCAGGTCGGACGCCCAGCCATCGAGAACTGCCTTTACATCGTCGGCCTTCATCACCTGGCTGTCGTTTTCCAGCGGCTTGCCACTGCCCTTGCGCACCACCTGGGCGAGCACCTTGTTGTTGCCGCCATCCAGAAACTGCGCCTCGGTGGCGATATCGGTTTCCTGGTCGCGGATGCCCGATGCAGTGCTTACCGCCGCGGCTACCAGCGCCACCGGAATCACTTCGTATGCCTTCAGGCCCTCGGTCTTGCTGCTGACGGCCGTGATCGCCGGGCGTACCACGATCACCCCCGGGCCAGGGCCGGTGGCCAGCGGCAACGACTTGCCCAGCTCGCGCTTGAGCGCCTGGTCGTAGTAGTGGGTGATGCCTTGCAGGGTGCTCTGCGGAATCCGCGCGGTAGGTTGCGGCTTGGGATACAGCTGGCTGGGCTCGATGTATACGCTGGTGTAGCGGTCGAGCTTGAGGTTCGGGTCGATCCAGCGCATCACCGTGGCACCGGAGGGCGAGGTGGTCTGCTTGAGACGGCTGTAGTCCTTGAGGAACCCGGAGTACTCGTCGGGCTGCACGGTGCTGCTCGAACAACCGGCCAGGCCCAGCCCGGCCAGGCACAAGGTGCCGATGATCAATGCGTGTTTCATGCGGTCGCTCCAGTGGCGCCTGAAGAAAGGCTTCCTAGGTATAGGCTACAGTTGGCGGTGCATCCATCGACGTGAGGCAACATGGCATTCCACAAACTGGCCCATACCCACCCGCGCCTCAGCGCCGCCGCACTGGTCGGCTGCCTGGGCGGCGTGTTCATCCCGGCAGACAACCTGGTGCAACACATCCTGGCGGGCTGGAACCTCGGGGTCTGGCTGTACCTGCTGCTGGTGTTCTGGCTGACCCTGCGGGCAAAACCGGGCCAGGTGCGCAAGGTGGCCTGCATCGAGGACGAAAATGCCGGGCTGGTGCTGTTTACCGTGAGTATCGCGGCCATCGCCAGCCTTGCCGCAGTCACCCTGCAACTGGCCAGCAGCAAGGGCCTGACCGGCAGCACCCAGGCCCTGCACTACCTGTACACCGGCCTCACCGTGGCCGGCTCGTGGCTGCTGATCGGCACCATCTTCAGCCTGCACTATGCGCGCCTGTTCTACACCAGCACCGCCAAGCAGCCGCTGCTGCGCTTTCCAGACGAGGAGCGCAACCCCGATTACTGGGACTTCCACTACTTCTCGTTCACCCTCAGCGTCGCGGTGCAAACCTCCGATGTGGGCGTCGCCGGGCGTGAACTGCGCCGCGTGGTGCTGGCCCACTCGGTGATCGGTTTCGTGTTCAACACCGCTATTCTGGGTTTCACCATCAACATCGCCGCCGGCCTGCTCAGCTGAGCCCGCCGCTGGTCTGAAATACCCGTGGCCCCCACCCTGCCCGCTTCAGCGGCCAGGACAGCCTCACCCGCCGCAATGCGGACCACGCAAACGCTTGCGCAACCCACACATAGCAAAAAGCCATTGTGACGCAGGTCAAACATCCTGCAACGGGGCGCAAACAAGCGGCGGACAGCGGCCGCATCGGTGCTATGGTTAGGGTCTTGGCCTTCCCTGGGCAGCGTGTCCCGGGTACAGGCATGCTCAGCGAATCGGGGTCAGCTGTAAAAGGAGGCCGGCATGAACAAGCTCACGTTTCCCAACGCCTGCCAGATGATGCGCTGGCACTTCCATCCCCTGGGCTTTGAAGCCAGCATGGATGCACCGCGCAGCATGGTGGCGCGCGTGTTCGACCGCGCCACCGGCGAAACCCTGCTGGCGATTGCCGGCATTCCGTGCGCCACACTGATGGCGGCGTCGGATGTGGAGCGCATCATCGAAGCGGTGGAAGACGAGCTTGAAGCGTTCCAGCCCTCGTGTGCGCTACGCTCGGCCTGACGCTGGCGCTCAGGCCTGCCCCACCGCCAGTCTCTCGATATCAGCCATGAAACGCTCGGCCGGCAGCGGCTGACCGAGCAGGTACCCTTGCAGCGAATCACACCCCAGACGGGTCAGGAAGTCCTGCTGGCGGTCGGTTTCCACCCCTTCGGCAACAATCCTCAACCCCAGTGCCTGTCCCAGCGCCACGATGGCCGACACGATTGCGGCATCGTCGCTGTCCTGCTCCAGGTCGCGCACGAAGCCACGGTCTATCTTCAACTCGTTGGCCGGCAGGCGCTTCAAGTACATCAGGCTTGAGTAGCCGGTACCGAAATCGTCGATGGACAGGTCCACGCCCATGTCCGACAGGCGCTGCAACACCATCAGGCTCGCATCGGCGTCGTGCATGGCGGTGGTTTCGGTGATCTCCAGGGTCAGGCTGTTGGCCGGCAGGCGATGACGCTGCAAGGCCGACGCCACGCTGTCCACCAGCCCGGCATGGCAGAACTGGATGGCCGACAGGTTCACTGCAACCCGCCAGTTTTCATAGCCCTGGTCCATCCAGCTGCGCATCTGGCGGCAGGCCTCGTCCAGCACCCACTCGCCGATCGGGATGATCAACCCGGTTTTTTCCGCCAGCTGGATGAAGCGATCGGGCAGCAACATGCCGTGCTGCGGGTGCTCCCAGCGCAGCAGGGCCTCGGCACCGATAGGCTGGCGCCCCACCGCATCGAACTTGGGCTGGTAGAACAGGCGCAACTGGCGCTGCTCCAGCGCCATGCGCAGGTCCTGCAGCAACTGCAGCTGCAGGCGCGCGTTGCTGTTCATCGACACATCGAAAAAGCTGTAGGCGTTCTTGCCGGCGCTCTTGGCGTGGTACATGGCCGCGTCGGCATTGCGCAGCAGCTCCATCTGGTCGGCGCCGTTGCCGGGGTACAACACGATGCCGACGCTGGCGGAGATCTGCAGGCTCTGCTCGGCCACCCGGAACGGGCGCGACACCAGGTTGACCTGCTTGGCGGCCACCCCCACCGCATCTTCAGGCTCGTCCAGCTCCACCAGCAGCACGAATTCGTCACCGCCGATGCGCGCCAGGGTGTCCTGGCTGTGCAGGTGGCCGCGCAGGCGCATCGCCACCTCCTTGAGCAACTGGTCGCCGGTGTGATGGCCGAACGCGTCGTTGACCGGCTTGAACCCGTCCAGGTCGATGAACATCAGCGCAAAGCAGCCGCCCTGCTCGGCCACCTTGGCGATGGCCTGCTCGATACGGTCGGTCAGCAGGCTGCGGTTGGGCAGCCCGGTGAGGGTGTCGTGCAGCGCCAGCTGGGTCAGCTCCTGGTTGGCCAGGGTCAGCGATTGCGCCAGCTCCGCAGTGCGCGCCTCCAGGCGTGCATCCAGCACCGAGGTCAGCAGCGCCACCGCCAGCACCGCCAGGGTGGTGATCAGCACCAAGTAGTCCAGGCCACTGCCGCTGAGCCCACCGTCCAGCGCGCCACAGAAGCTGCCGTCGGCAAAATTGGCCGCTGCCATGCCGGTGTAGTGCATGCCGACGATGGCAATGCCCATCACCACGGCGGCGCCGCCGCGAATCTGGCGTACATACGGGGTATTGCGGCGCAGGCGGAAGGCGATCCACAGTGCGGCCACCGACGCGCCTACTGCAATCAACAGCGAGGCGGCGAACAGCAGCGGGTCGTAGTCGATGCCCGGTTGCATCTGCATGGCAGCCATGCCGGTGTAATGCATGCTGCTGATGCCCGCGCCCATGATCAGCGCCCCCAGCGCCAGCACGCGGCCCGGCAGGCTCGGCTGGCTCACCAGCCACAGTGCGAAGCCCGACGAAAGCACCGAGATCACCAGCGACAGCGCGGTGAGGCCCAGGTCGTAGCCCAGCTCGATGGGCAGGCTGAAGGCAAGCATGCCGATGAAGTGCATCGACCAGATCCCGGTGCCCAGGGCCAGAGCACCGCCGACCATCCACAGGTACGCGGCACGGCCCTTGGCGGTGGCGATGCGCCCGGTCAGGTCCAGCGCCGTGTAGGACGCCAGAATCGCCACGCACAGCGAAATCAGGACCAGCGAGGAGGAATAACTACCGTTGAGCATGAAGGTTCCAAGGCCCGGTTGACGGGCGCTGTCCCGGCCCGGTGAAAAACCGATGATTGTACTCAACCTTTAGCGAAACGCACGGAGTTTCCGAGGGATGGCGGGATGTTTTTGGCGAATGGCCATCAGGCTTTGGAACCGCGTCGCGGCCTTCGCCAGCAAGGCTGGCTCCTACAATCACACCGCGGCCTGTAGGCGCCGGCGTTGCCGACGAACGCCTCGACGCATACTACCTGTCGGTCGCGGTACGGTCTTCAGCAGCAAGGCTGGCTGCCTCCCAGCCGCCCCCCAACGCCGCAATCAACTGCACGCTGGCCACCAGCCGGCCCTGCAGCAGGTTCAGCACGCTGCGTTCATTGCTCAACGCGGTGGTCTGCACGTTCACCACGTCCAGGTACCCGATCAGGCCCGCCTTGTACTGGTTCTCGGTCAGGCGCAGCGACTCGCGCGCCGACGCCAGCGCCTCATCGCGCACCTGCGCCTCATCGGCATACACTTTCAGCTGCACCAGGTAGTTTTCCACCTCCTGGAAGCCATCCAGCACGCTCTGACGGTACTGCGCCACAGTCTGGTCGTACACGGCCTTGGTACGGTCGACCTCGGCCGAGCGCTTGCCGGCATCGAACAGGGTCACGGCCAACTGCGGCCCCACCGACCAGAATCGGTTCGGCAAGCTGATCCAGTCGCTGAAGCTGCTACTGCTGTAGCCACCGCTCATGCTCAGGGTCAGGTCCGGGAAGTACGCCGCCCGCGCCACGCCGATATTGGCGTTGGCCGCCATCACCTTGCGCTCGGCCGAGGCAATGTCGGGGCGGCGCTCCAGCAGCTGCGACGGCAGCGCCAGCGGGATCTGCGGCAAGGCCGGTATGGTGGTGCTCGGCGCCAGGGCAAATTCGGCCGGCGCCTTGCCCATCAGCACGGCAATCGCATTCTCGAACTGCGCCCGCTGCCAGATCAGGTCGATCAGGTCGGCCTGGGTGCTCTTGAGCTGGGTCTGTGCCTGGGCCACCGCGTCCTTGCCCGAAACCCCGGCGCGGTACTGGTTCTGGGTCATGGTCAGCGAACGCTGATAGGCCGCCAGCGTGGCCTCGAGCAGGCGCTTCTGCTCGTCGATCACACGCAGCTGCAGGTAGTTCTGCACCAGCTCCGACTGCAGGCTCAGGCGTATCGCCGCCAGGTCCGCCAGGCTCGCCTCGGCACTCGCCTCGTTGGCGTTCAGGCCCTCACGCAGCTTGCCCCACAGGTCGGCTTCCCAGCTCACGCCCAGCTGGGCGCTGTACGTGTCGCGGATACCGCTGCTGTTGTTGCTCAGGCTCGAACTGCTGCTGCCGGTGCCCTGGCTGGAGCGGGTCTTGCCGGCGCTCAGGTCGAGGCTGGGAAACAGCGAAGCCCGGGCGCTGCGCACCAGGGTCTGGGCCTGGCGGTATTGCGCCTCGTACTGGGCCACCGTCTGGTTGTTGGCATTGAGCTGCTCGACCAGACCGTTGAGCTGCGCATCGCCGTACAGCTCCCACCAGGCCCCGCGCGCCAGGGCGTCGGACGGGTTGGCCTGTGTCCAGCCCTCAGCGTACTTGAACGCCACCGGCTCCGGCGCCTGCGGCCGGTGGTAGTCGGGGCTCAGGGTACAGGCGCTGAGCATCGCCAGGCACAGGGCCGAGGTCAGCAGGCGCGAACCACGGGCCGCCAGCACGCGCTGCAGGGAAGGTGGACAAACATCGGCAGGTCGGGTCATAGCGGGGTTTCCAAAGCAGCGTCGGTACGCACGCCGCGCCAGTGATTGAAGCGATGGCGCAAGCGGTCCAGATAGAGGTAGACCACCGGGGTGGTGTAAAGCGTGAGGATCTGGCTGAACACCAGCCCGCCAATGATGGTCAGGCCCAGCGGCTGGCGCATCTCGGCGCCCTCGGCGGTGCTCAGCAGCAACGGCAAGGCGCCCAGGATCGCCGCCAGGGTGGTCATCAGGATCGGCCGCAGACGCAGCAGGCAGGCCCGACGAATCGACTCCTGCGGGCTCAGCCCTTCATGGCGCTCCAGCTGCAGGGCCAGGTCGATCATCAGAATCGCGTTCTTCTTCACCACCCCGATCAGCAGGAACAGCCCCAGCAGCGAGATCAGGCTGAATTCGCTGCCGACCACGTACAGCGTCAGCAGCGCCCCTACCCCGGCCGACGGCAGGGTCGAGAGGATGGTCAGCGGGTGAATGTAGCTTTCATACAGAATCCCCAGCACCAGGTACACCGCCAGCAAGGCGCCGAGGATCATCCAGGGCTGGCCCTCCTGGCTCTTGGTGAAGGCATCGCCGGTACCGCCGAGCTTGGCGATCACGTCCTCGGGCAGGCCGACCTTGGCCACCGCGCGCTCCACCGCGGCCAGCGCCACGTCCTGGCTGACGCCTTCTGCGAGGTCGAACGAGATGTCCTCGGAGGCGAACTGCCCCTCGTGGCTGACACGGTCCTCGGCCAGGCTGTTCTCGTAATGGGCAAAGGTCGACAGCGGCACGCGCGCGCCGTCGGCGGTGATCACCTGGACCTGCTCCAGGGTGCGCGGGTCCTGCGCATACTTGGGGTTGACCTCCATCACCACCTGGTACTGGTTGAGGCTGTCGTAGATGGTCGAGATCTGGCGCTGGCTGTAGGCGTTGTTGAGCACGGCGGTGACCATGTTCATGTCGATGCCCAGGCGCTTGGCCTGCTCGCGATCGACCACCAGGGTCACCTGCTGGGTGCCGCTGCCTTCGCGGGCGTCGATGGCCGTCAGCTCCGGCAGCGCCTTGAACGCCGCCACCACCTTCGGGTACCACTCGCGCAACGCCGTCAGCTCGCCACTTTGCAGGGTGTAGAGAAACTGCGAGCTGCTCTGCTCGCGGCCACCGCCAAACTGCAGGTCCTGGTCGGCCATCAGGAACAGCCGCCCGCCGGGTACCTTGGGCATCTCCTTGCGCAGGCGCTCGATGATCTTCTGCGCCGACTCCTTGCGCTCCTTGATCGGCTTGAGGCGCACCAGCACCATGGCGTTGTTGATGCCGCTGTTGCCGCCGATGAAACCGGCCACGCTCTGCACGGCCGGGTCCTTGAGCAAGGCGCGCCGGTAGATTTCCATCTTCGGCTGCATCACCGCGAACGACAGCCCGTCGTCACCCCGCACAAAGCCCATCAGCTGGCCGGTGTCCTGCTGCGGCATCAGGGTCTTGGGCACCACCACGTACAGCGCCACGTTGACCACGATGGTCACCAGCAGGCTCAGCAGGGTCAGGCGGCGATGGCGCAGCGCCCAGCCCAGGCTGCGGTCGTAGCCGGCCATCATGCGCTGGTTGAGACGCTCGCTCCAACGCTGCAGGCGGGTCTGCTCGCCGGGGGCGTGAGGTTTGAGCCAGCGCGCGCAGAGCATCGGCGTGAGCGTCAGCGACACCACCAGCGACACCAGGATGGCCGCCGCCAGGGTGATGGAGAACTCGCGGAACAACGACTCGACGATGCCGCCCATGAACAGGATCGAGACGAACACCGCCACCAGCGAGGCGTTCATCGCCAGCAGCGTGAAGCCCACCTCCTTGGCGCCGAGGAAGGCCGCGGCCAGCGGCGCGACGCCTTCGTCGATATGCCGCGAGATGTTCTCCAGCACCACGATGGCGTCGTCCACCACCAGCCCGGTGGCGAGAATCAGCGCCATCAGCGACAGGTTGTTGAGCGAGAACCCGCACAGGTACATCACCGCGAAGGTGCCCACCAGCGACACCGGCACCGCCAGGGTCGGGATCAGCGAGGCGCGCAGGTTGCCCAGGAACAGGAACACCACCAGGATCACCAGCGCCACGGCGATCAGCAGCGTGTGTTCGGCCTCCTTGAGGGTGGCCTTGATCACCGGCGAGCGGTCCATGGCCACGTTCAGTTGCACGCTGGCCGGCATCAGGTCCTGCAACGCCGGCAACTGCTCCTTGATGCTCTCGATGGTCTTGATGATGTTGGCGCCGGTCTGGCGGTTGATCACCAGCAGCACCGCGTCCTTGTCGTTGAAGAAGCCGCTGTTGTAGCGGTTCTCCACGCCATCGGTGACCTTGGCCACGTGGCTCAGGCGCAGCACCGAGCCGTCCTGGTAGCGAATCACCAGCGGGCCGTAGTCCTTGGCTTTCTCCAGTTGATCGTTGGCCTGTACCTGCCAGCTGCGCTGGGTGTCCTCGATGAAGCCCTTGGGCCGGCGCACGTTGGCGTTGGCGATGGTCTGACGCACATCGTCCAGGCTCACGCCGTACTGGTTGAGCAGTTGCGGCTCCAGCTCGATGCGCACCGCCGGCAGCGAACTGCCGCCGATCTGCACCTCGCCCACACCCGGCACCTGGGACAGGCTCTGGGACAGGATGGTGGAGGCCAGGTCGTAGAGCTGGCCCTTCTGCAGTACATCGGAGGTCAGCGACAGCACCATGATCGGTGCCTGGGCCGGGTTGAACTTGTTGTAGGTGGGCATGCTCTTCATGCCGCTGGGCAGCAGGTTGCGCGTGGCATTGATGGCCGCCTGCACCTCGCGTGCGGCGCCATCGATGTCGCGCCCCATGTCGAAGCCCAGGATCACCCGCGTGGAGCCCTGGCTGGAGCGGCTGGTCAGGGTGTTGACCCCGGCGATGCTGCCCAGCGAGCGTTCCAGCGGGGTTGCCACGGTGGAGGCCATCACCTCGGGGCTGGCCCCGGGCAGGCTGGCCGACACCACGATCACCGGGAAGTCCATCTGCGGCAGCGGCGCCACCGGCAGCAGGCCGAAGCTGACCCCGCCCAGCAGCATGATGGCCAGGCTCAGCAGCATGGTCGCCACCGGGCGACGGATAAACGGGCCGGAGAGGTTCATGCGTCGGCCTGTTGCGGGTCAGGCTGACGGCGCCAGCGACGCGCCAGGCGGTCGAAGTACAGGTAGATCACCGGCGTGGTGAACAGCGTCAGCACCTGGCTCACCAGCAGCCCGCCCACCATCACCAGGCCCAGCGGCTGGCGCAGCTCGGCGCCCGAGCCGGTGGCGAGCATCAGCGGGATGGCCCCGAACAGCGCCGCCAGGGTGGTCATCAGGATCGGCCGGAAGCGCAGCAGCGCCGCCTGGTAGATCGCCGTCTGCGGGTCCATGCCCTGGTTGCGTTCGGCCTCCAGGGCGAAGTCGATCATCATGATCGCGTTCTTCTTGACGATACCGATCAGCAGGATGATGCCGATGATCGCGATCATGCCCAGGTCGTTGCCACTGATCATCAAGGCCAGCAGCGCGCCCACTGCGGCCGAGGGCAGGGTCGAAAGGATGGTCACCGGGTGGATGTAGCTCTCGTAGAGCACGCCGAGCACGATGTACATGGTCACCACCGCCGCCAGAATCAGCAGCAGGGTGCTCGACAGCGACGCCTGGAAGGCTTCGGCCGCGCCCTGGAAGCGGGTCTGCACGCCCAGCGGCATGCCGATCTGCTGCTGCACCTGTTCGATGACCTTGACGCCCTCGCCCAGCGACACGCCTTCGGCCAGGTTGAACGACATCATCACCGCCGGGAACTGGCCGATGTGGGCAATGGCCAGTTGCGCCTGGCGCTGCTCCACATGGGCCAGGCTCGACAGGCGCACCTGCGCGCCATCGGTGGTCTTGACGTAGATCTGGTCGAGCACCCTGGGCCCAAGGTCGGCCGCCGCAGCGGCCTGCAGCACCACGCGGTACTGGCTGGCCTGGGTATAGATGGTGGAGATCTGGCGCTGGCCGAAGGCGTCGTACAGCGCATTGGTGATTTCCGACACGTTGATGCCCAGACGGCTGGCGGCGTCGCGGTCGATCACCAGGAACACCTGCAGGCCCTTGTCCTGCAGGTCGCTGGCCACATCGGTCAGCTCGGGGCGATCATGCAACGCATCCACCAGCTTGCCGCTCCACTGCGCGAGCAGGTCGGCATCCGGCGACGACAGGCTGAACTGGTACTGGGTGCGGCTGACGCGGTCTTCGATGCTCAGGTCCTGCACCGGCTGCATGAACAGGCGAATGCCCACCAGCTTGTCCAGTTGCGGTTGCAAACGGGTGATGACCTGCGAGGCAGTGATGTCGCGCTCGCCGTGGGGCTTGAGGTTGATCAGCAACCGGCCGCTGTTGAGCGTGGCGTTGTCGCCGTCGACGCCGATGTACGACGACAGGCTCTGCACGGCCGGGTCCTGCAGGATCACCGCGCTCAGTTCCTGCTGGCGCTGGCTCATGGCGGCGAACGAGATCGACTGCGGGGCTTCGGAAATACCCTGGATCACCCCGGTGTCCTGCACCGGGAAAAAGCCCTTGGGCACCGCCAGGTACAGCAGCACGGTCAGGCCCAGGGTCGCCACCGCCACCAGCAGGGTCAGCGGCTGGTGGCGCAGCACCCACTGCAGGCCGCGACCATAGTGGGCGATCATCCAGTCGATCCAGGCACCGCTGGCGCGGTAGAAGCGCCCCTGTTCCTCTTCCCTGGGCTCGCGCTTGAGCAGGCGCGCGCACATCATCGGCGTGAGGGTCAGCGACACCACCAGCGAGATCAGGATCGCCACCGCCAAGGTGATGGCGAACTCGCGGAACAACCGCCCCACCACGTCGGCCATGAACAGCAGCGGGATCAGTACCGCGATCAGCGAGAAGGTCAGCGAGATCAGGGTGAAGCCGATCTGCCGGGCGCCCTTGAGCGCGGCCTGCATCGGCGTCTCGCCCTCCTCGATATGCCGCGAGATGTTCTCCAGCATCACGATGGCATCGTCCACCACGAAGCCGGTGGCGATGGTCAGGGCCATCAGCGTGAGGTTGTTGATCGAGAACCCGGCCAGGTACATCACGCCGAAGGTGCCGATCAGCGACAGTGGCACGGCGATCGACGGGATGAGGGTGGCGCTGGCCCGGCGCAGGAACAGGAAGGTCACCAGCACCACCAGCACGATGGCGATCAGCAGCTCGTGCTGCACATCCTTGACCGAAGCACGGATGGTCTGGGTGCGGTCGGTGAGCACCACCACGTCCAGCCCCGCCGGCAGGTTGTCGGTGATCGACGGCAGCAGCGCCTTGATCCGGTCGACCACCTCGATGACGTTGGCCCCAGGCTGGCGCTGGATGTTCAGCAGCACTGCCTGGCTCTGGTTGGCCCAGGCCGCCAGGCGCTCGTTCTCGGCGCCGTCGACGATCTCGGCAACGTCCTTCAGGCGCAGCGGCGCACCGTTCTTGTAGGCCAGGATCAGGTTGGCGTATTCCTCGGGGGAGCGCAGCTGGTCGTTGGCGTCGAGCATCGAGACCCGCGTGGGGCCGTCGAAGTTGCCCTTGGGCTGGTTGACGTTGGAGGCGCCGATCAGGGTGCGCACGTCGGCCAGGTTCAGCCCGGCCGAGGCCAGCGCGTCAGGGTTGACCTTGATGCGTACCGCCTGGCGCTGGCCACCGGCGATGCTGACCATGCCCACACCGCTGATCTGTGCGATCTTCTGCGCCATGCGCGTGTCGACCAGGTCGTTGAGCTTGGGCAGCAGCATGGTCTTGCTGGTGATGGCCAGGGTCAGTACCGGGGTATCGGCCGGGTTGACCTTGTTGTACACCGGCGGCGCCGGCAGGTCGCTGGGCAACAGGTTGCTGGCCGCGTTGATCGCCGCCTGCACCTGCTGCTCGGCGACGTCCATGTTCATTTCGAGGCTGAAGCGCAGGGTCAGTACCGAGGCACCGCCCGAACTGGTCGAGGCCATCTGGGTAAGCCCGGGCATCTGCCCGAACTGGCGCTCCAGCGGCGCGGTGACCGCGCTGGTCATCACCTGCGGGCTGGCACCGGGGTACAGAGTGATGACCCGGATGGTCGGGTAATCGACCTGGGGCAAGGCCGCCACGGGCAGCAACGTGTAGGCGATCAGGCCGGCCAGCACGATGGCAAGCATGCTCAGCGTGGTGGCGACCGGGCGCAGGATGAACAGCCGCGAAAGGTTCATGCGCCAGCCTTGCCCTGCTCGCCCGGCGTGGCCGAGAGGTCTTTCTTGTCCTGGCCCTGCAGGTGCTGGCCTGGGGTGGCGGGCACGTCGCTGCTGTCGTTGACCACTTCCACCTCGCTGCCGTCACGCAGGCGGTCGGTACCTTCGAGCACCACGCGCTCGCCTTTGGCCAGGCCTTCCTTGACCACCGTGAGGTCGCCGTCGCTGGCGCCGAGCTTGAGGCTGCGGATGGTCACCTTGTTGTCGCCGTCCATCACGTAGGCGAAGGTGCCGTTGGTGCCGAACTGCATCGCGGCCGATGGCGCCAGCACCACGTCCTTTAAGGTATCGGCCAACAGGCGCACGTTGACGAACTGGTTGGGGAACAGCATTTCATCCTGGTTTTCGAACCCGGCCTTGAACTTCAGGGTGCCGGTGGTGGTGTCGATCTGGTTGTCCAGGCTGCTCAGCACGCCCACCGAGAGCTGCTGGGTGTCGCCGCGGTCCCACGCCTGCACCGGCAGCTGGGCCCCGCTGCGGTAGCGCGACAGCACGGTGGTCAGCTCGGTTTCCGGCAGGGTGAAGACCACGGTGATCGGCTGGGTCTGGGTGATCACCACCAGTGCCGTGGTGTCGTTGGCCGCCACCAGGTTGCCGACGTCCAGCTGGCGCAGGCCCAGGCGCCCGCTGATGGGGGCACGAATCCTGGTGAAGTCGAGGTTGAGCCTGGCATCGCCCACCGCCGCCTGGTTGGTCTTGATGGTGCCCTGGTATTGGGCCACCAGCGCGGCCTGGGTATCGAGGGTCTGCTTGGCGATGCTGTCTTCGGCGAACAGGCCCTTGTAGCGCTCAAGGTCGATCTGGGCGTTTTTCAGCTGCGCCTGGTTCTGTGCCAGGGTGCCTTCGGCCTGCTGCAGGGCGATCTGGTAGCTGCGCGGGTCGATCTCTGCCAGCAGGTCGCCGGCCTTGACCCGCTGGCCTTCCTTGAAGTTGATCTTGACCAGCTCGCCGCCCACGCGGCTGCGCACGTTGACCGTGTTGGTCGCGGTCACGGTGCCCAGGGCCTTGTAGTACAGCGGGAAGTCGCCCACGGTGGCCGGCGCCACACGCACCGGTACCGGCCCGCCGAACGCGCCGAAACCTGGCCGCCCGCCCCCCGGCTTGCCTGCGCCCGGGGCCTTGGTCGCCGGCGATGAGGGCCAGAATACCCAGCACAGGCCGGCAATCAGCAGCAGGACCAGCAGGCTCAGCAGCCAGCGACGGGAGTGACGAGGACGGGCGGTTTGCATCGGTTGATCGGCCATTGTGCGGAAAGACTTCTCTTGAGGAGGCTGAACGATAAGCAGTAGAGCGGTTTTAGCAAAGCGCCTTTACCGGCTATTTACCTAGAGCTGACGTTGGCAAAGTGCTGAACTATAAATAAAAACGGCCTGGGCTAAGGCCAGGCCGTTACAACTTTTTTCAAATAACCTTTCTATTTCAGCACCGCCCCCTGTGGGAGCTGGCTTGCCAGCGAAGGCATCCATGCGGTGCATGAAAACTCGCGGTGCCTGAATACGTTACTTCAGTACCGCCAGCGCCGCGTCGTAGTTCGGCTCTTCGGCGATTTCCTTGACCAGTTCGGCGTGCAGCACCTTGTCGTTTTCGTCCAGTACCACGACTGCACGGGCAGTCAGGCCCTTGAGCGGGCCGTCGGCGATGGCCACGCCGTAGTTCTGGATGAATTCGGCACCACGCAGGGTGGACAGGTTCTTGACGTTTTCCAGGCCTTCGGCGCCGCAGAAGCGTGCCTGGGCGAACGGCAGGTCGGCCGAGATGCACAGTACCACGGTGTTGGCCAGTTCGTTGGCCTTGGCGTTGAACTGGCGCACCGAGGTGGCGCAGGTCGGGGTGTCGACGCTCGGGAAGATGTTCAGCACTTTACGCTTGCCGGCGAAGGAAGCCAGGGTCACGTCGGACAGGTCGCCCGCCACCAGGGAAAACGCAGGTGCCTGGGCACCGACTTTCGGCAGTTCGCCGTTGACCTGAACCGGGTTGCCTTTGAGAGTCACTTGAGCCATGAAAGAAGTCCTTATGCGGGGGTGAGTAAAGGACCAGAGTTAAGCATGAAAGTGCCCCGACACCTATGGGGCAGCGATAAATTGTTGAATATCCAGAGAGTATTTGTGGACAAAGAGCGAGCAAGGGTGTGCACCCCTGCCCGCCCCCGGCCTCAGCCGACCAGCGAGTAGACGATGGCGCTGATGGCCACCAGGCCCACCACGACCACGAACACGTTGGACAGCGCGCCACTGTACTTGCGCATCGCCGGCACGCGGCGGATGGCGTACATCGGCATCAGGAACAGGATCGCCGCGATCACCGGGCCGCCGAACGACTCGATCATGCTCAGGATGCTGGGGTTGAGCGTGGCCACCACCCAGCAGATCACCAGCATGAAGGCTGCGGTGAACCGGTCCAGGGCCTTGGCGCCCGGCCGCTTGCCCGTCTTGAGCACCAGGCCCTTGAGGCCTTCGCTGGCACCGATGTAGTGGCCCAGGAACGACTTGGCGATGGCGATGAAGGCAATCAGCGGTGCAGCGAACTCGATGGTCGGGTTGCTGAAGTGGTTGGCCAGGTACGACAGGATCGACAGGTTCTGCGCCTTGGCCTCGGCCAGTTGCGCCGGGTTCAGGGTGAGCACGCAGCTGAACACGAAGAACATCACCATCGCCACCATCAACAGGTGCGCGCGCCGCAGGATCTGCCCGCTGCGCTCGTCGGCGTGCTCGCCGTAGCGGCGCTTCTGGTCCACGGCAAAGGCCGAAATGATCGGCGAGTGGTTGAACGAGAACACCATCACCGGAATCGCCAGCCACAGGGTGTGCACGAATGCCGACCCCGATGGCAGCTCGGTGGCGGCCGTGAGGATGCCGCCGTTCCAGTGCGGTATCAGGAACACCGCCAGCAATGCCAGGGCCACGATGAAGGGGTACACCAGCAGGCTCATGACCTTGACGGTGGCCTGCTCGCCGCAGCGCACGATGACCAGCAGGCCCAGGATCAGCACGAACGACAGCAGCACCCGCGGCGGCGGCGCCATGTGCAGTTGATGCTCCATGAAGCTGCTGACCGTGTTGGTCAGGGCCACGCTGTAGATCAGCAGGATGGGGAAGATGGCAAGGAAGTACAGCAAGGTGATGCAGGCGCCGGCGCTGAGGCCGAAATGCTCCTCCACCACTTCGGTGATGTCGGCACCGTCACGCCCCGAGAGCACGAAGCGGGTCAGGCCACGGTGTGCGTAGTAGGTCATCGGGAAGGCCAGCAGCGCGAGGATCAGCAGCGGCCAGAAGCCGCCGAGGCCGGCGTTGATTGGCAGGAACAGCGTGCCGGCACCGATGGCGGTACCGAACAGGCCCAGCATCCAGGTGGTGTCCTGCCGGGCCCAGCTACCTAGGGCGGCGGGGGTCGATTCGAAGCGTTGATCAACGCTCGGGGCCTGCTCATTCATCCGGGTGCAACTCCGCTCGCAAGACTGCAACATCGCTGGGAGTGGCCAAACAGACGCATCGGCGCACCCCAGCTGTAAAAGAGGGGCGCGATTGTGCGCGCTTTGGTTGCACTTGCAAAGCCCTTGCCGAGGAGTGGTTGCACCTGCCGGCAACGCATCGCCGGTCAAGCCCGCCCCCACAAGGCCATCACTGTACGTGTGGGAGCGGGCTTGAGCCGCGACTGGCCGTTATGCGGTCTTGTGCACCGCCGCGAACGCTTCGGCCACCTGCTGCAGGTTGTCCGGGCGCACGCCCGACATGCACACCCGGCCGCTGTCGATCAGGTACACGCCGAACTCGTCACGCAGCCGGCGTACCTGCTCCACGCTGAAGCCGGTGTAGCTGAACATGCCGCGCTGGCTCAGGAAGAAGTCGAAGTTCTGACCCGGCAGCAGCACCGCCAGTGCATCCACCAGCGCCTGGCGCATGTCCAGGATACGCAGGCGCATCCCCTCCACTTCAGCCTGCCACTGGGCATTCAGGCCGGCATCGCCAAGCACCGTCGCAACCAGTTGCGCACCGAAGTTGGGCGGGCTGGAGTAGTTGCGGCGCACGGTCGCCTTGAGCTGGCCCAGCACGCTCTGCGCGGTGGCGCTGTCGTCACAGACCACCGACAGGCCGCCAACCCGCTCGCCATACAGCGAGAAGATCTTGGAGAACGAGTTGCTGACCAGGCACGGCACGCCGGCGCGGGCAAACTCGCGAATGGCGTAGGCGTCGGCGTCCAGGCCTTCACCGAAGCCCTGGTAGGCGATGTCGAGGAACGGAATCAGCTCGCGCGCCTTGACCACCTCGATCACCTGCTGCCATTGCGCCTGGTTCAGGTCGACCCCGGTCGGGTTGTGGCAGCACGGGTGCAGCAGCACGATGCTGTTGGCCGGCAGGGTCTGCAGGGTGGCGAGCATGCCGTCGAAGTCCAGGCCACGGGTGGCCGGGTCGAAGTACGGGTAGGTGTTGACCTTGAACCCGGCGCCTTCGAAGATCGCGCGGTGGTTGTCCCAGGTCGGGTCGCTGACCCATACCTGCGAGTCGGCGAAATAGCGCTTGAGGAAGTCGGCACCGACCTTCAGCGCACCCGAGCCGCCCACGGTCTGCACGGTGGCCACACGTGCGCCACCCACGGCCGGGTGATCGGCGCCGAACAGCAGCGCCTGGATCGCCTGGCGGTAGCTGCCCAGGCCTTCCATCGGCAGGTACAGCGAGGCTTCATGGGGCTGGTCGGCCAGGCGTTTTTCCGCCTCGCCCACTGCCGCCAGCTGTGGCACCACACCGGCGGCGTCGTAATACAGGCCGATGCTCAGGTTGACCTTGTTGGCACGCGGATCGGCCTTGAAGGTCTCCATCAGGGAGAGAATCGGATCGCCGGCATAGGCATCGACATGTTTGAACACAGCGTGCAGCTCCTTGGGTCTGGGCAAATCGTGAAAGACGCTGCCGAGGATACCTGTAGCCGCCGATTTGTGACATGACCCTGGATGCAACTGATCAGTGCAGCTGCGCATGCATCCGCCGGCGAAAAGGCCGCGGGTCACCCCTTGGCCAACACCTGCAACTGCTCGAACTCCTGCGCCGTCACGCTCACCCCGTCCCGCGCCGACGCCTCGCGCTCACGCAAGCGCCGCTCGCCGGGCATGCGGGTCAGGCCTACCGCCTGCATCTGTTCCACCAGTTCACGGCTGCGCTCGGCAAAACGGCTGCCTTCGGCCTTGGTCGGGTCGATCACGATCACCAGTTGCCCGGTCCACGGGGTCTTGGCGCCCGGGTGCTGCGACCAGTCGAACTCGAACGAGAAGTTGCCGCCGGTCAGCGCCGCGGCCAGCAACTCGACCATCATCGACAGCGCCGAGCCCTTGTGCCCGCCAAAGGGCAGCAAGGCACCCCCGTCGAGAATCGCCTGCGGATCGCAGGTCGGCTGCCCGTCGCGGTCCACGCCCATGCCTTCGGGCAACTGCTCGCCCTTGCGCGCGGCAATCTGCACGTCACCATGGGCGATGGCGCTGGTGGCCATGTCGAACACGATCGGCGCATGCCCGGCACAGGGTGCGGCGAACGCGATGGGGTTGGTACCGAACAGTGGCTTGCGCGCGCCGTGCGGCACCACGCAGGTCATGCTGTTGACCACGCTCAGGGCCACCAGGCCTTCTTCGGCAAAGGGCTCGACATCCGGCCACAGGGCCGCGAAGTGATGCGAGTTGTGTATCGCCAGCACAGCAATGCCGGCACTGCGGGCCTTTTCCACCAGCAGCGCCCGCGCCGCCTCAAGCGCCGGCTGGGCAAAACCGCCCCCGGCATCGACCCGTACGTAGCCGCTGGCCACGTCCTGCACTTGGGGCACCGCCGTGCCGTTGACCCAGCCACTGGCCAGGGTCGACACATAGGCGGGAATCCGGAATACCCCGTGGCTATGGGCGCCGTCGCGCTGGGCGCTGGCGCAGTTGGCGGCCAGCGTGCGGGCAACCGATTCGCTGGTGCCGTGGCGCACGAAAATCTGCTGCAACAGGCGCTCGAGGTCGGCCTGGGGCAAGTGGTGAACAGCTGCGGACATCTGAAGCTCCCTTGTTGGAATTGGTATGGGCGACAGCAGTGAGCGATAGCGGACTTTCCTCCGATTGACAGCAAACTGTCAAATGTTGACTTGATGACAGAAAACATTCATTTTCTATTCCCAGCGCAACCGTCGTCGAGAATCGTCCGTGAGCCAACCGATCAAGCAACGCCTGGAAAACAGCCTGCAACATGCGGCGGCCTCGGGTCGCAAGATCGCCACGTACATGCTCGCCCATTTCACCGACCTGCCCTTCGAGACCTCGGCCAGCCTGGCGGCAAAAATCGGCGTCAGCGAATCGAGTGTCGGGCGTTTCTGCCGCTCGCTCGGCTACGAACACCTCAAGGCCCTCAAGCACGATCTCAAGGACGACCTGGGCGATGGCCCATGGCTGGTCGGTGATCGGTTGCAAGAATTTCGCCAACAACAGGGCAAGGACGACATCGACCGCGCGCGCAGCCTCGAGCTGGAGGTCGCCGCCCTGGTGCGGGTCTACGAGTACAGCCGCACCGAGGCCTGGCACACCGTGGCCCGGCGCCTGGCCGAACGGCGCCGGGTATTCATTGCCGGGTTCCAGACCGAGCGCGGTATCGCCCAGTGCATGAGCCACCTGCTGCAATACCTGCGCGATGGCGTGCAGGTGGTGGACGGCAGCGCCGGGCACTTCGGCGAAGTGCTGCTCAGCGCCTCGCACGACTGCGCGCTGGTGGTGTTCGAGGCGCGCCGCTACTCGCGCCACGCCCTGGTGCTGTGTCGCAAGGCACGCGAAGCGGGCATCCCGGTAACACTGGTTACCGACACCTTCTGTGACTGGGCCGATGCCAACGCCGACGAGGTGTTTCGCATCCCCACCGAATTCAATCTGTTCTGGGAGTCCACCGCGACGATGCTGTCGTGGGTACACCTGATGGTCAACGAGGTCTGCAAGAAGCTCGGGCCGGATGTTGAAAAACGCTTGGAAGCAACTGCCGCTCTACACAACGAATTCGTTGGCTACACGTCAACGAGCAAACAATAGCAAGAGTGCAATCAACCACGAGGTGTTTCATGAAACCCGTCCTCCGCTTTGCAGGCGCATGCGCGCTGCTGTTCGCCGGCATCACCTCGGCCCAGGCCGAAACCCTGAAGATCGCCACCGAAGGCGCCTACCCGCCGTTCAACTACGTCGACTCCAAGAACCAGCTGCACGGCTTTGACGTGGACATCGCCAAGGCCCTGTGCGAACAGATGAAGGTCGAGTGCACCGTGGTGGCCCAGGACTGGGAAGGCATCATCCCGGCGCTGATGGCCAAGAAGTACGACGCCGTGGTGGCCTCGATGATCAACACCGAAGAGCGCCGCAAGAAAATCGCCTTCACCAACCACTACTACAAGACGCCGCTGTCGGTCGCAGTGCCCAAGGACAGCGAGATCACCGACGCGCAGACCGACTTCAAGGGCTACACGGTGGGCGCGCAGTCCTCCTCCACCCAGGCGATCTACGCCGAAGACGTGTATGGCAAGGCCGGTGCCGACGTCAAGCTGTACCCGACCCTGGACGAAGCCAACGCGGACCTCGCCGCCGGGCGCCTGGACGGGGTGATTGCCGACAAGTTCCCGCTGCTCGAATGGCTGGGCAAGGCAGGCAAGGACTGCTGCAAGATCCTGGGTGACGTCAAGGGCACCACCGCCGATGCCTCTATCGCCGTGCGCAAGGAAGACGAGGCGCTGCGCGAGCGCCTGAACAAGGCCCTGGACGAGATCGTCGCCAACGGGACTTACCAGAAGATCGCCAGCAAATACTTCGACTTCGATATCTACCAGTAAGACCGCATTCGCTGGCAAGCCAGCTCCCACAGGGTTTTGCGTCAACCGCGACCCTGTGGGAGCCGGCTTGCCGGCGAAGAGGCCCTGTTGTCTTGCCGAGGGTTCGCGCATGATCGAACAACTGTCCCTGTTATCCTTCGCCAGCGGTGGCTGGGGCCAGGCCCTGCTGGCCGGCGCCCTGGTGACCATTTCCCTGGCCCTGGCCTGCCTGCCCATCGGCCTGCCGCTGGGCCTTGGCGTGGCGCTGGCCGCCCGCTCGAAAAAACGCTTTCCGCGCGCCTGGGCCACCGTGTTCTCCACGGTATTTCGCGGCCTGCCCGAACTGCTCACGCTGTTGATCATCTATTACGGCTGCCAGATCGCCGCGCAGAAGATCCTCACCGCCATGGGCTACGAGGGCGAGGTAATGATCAATACCTTCCTCGCCGCCATGATCGCCTTCAGCCTGGTGTTCGCCGCGTTTTCCAGTGAAATCTGGCTGGGCGCGTTCAAGACCATTCCCAAGGGCCAATACGAGGCCTCGGCCGCGCTGGGCCTGAGCAAAACCACCACCTTCCGCAAGGTGGTGTTCCCGCAGCTGGTGCGCATCGCCCTGCCGGGCCTGTCGAACAACTGGCTGTCGCTGCTCAAGGACACCTCGCTGGTGTCGACCATCTCGCTGGTCGACCTGATGCGCCAGACCAACCTGGCCGTCAGCGTGACCAAGGAGCCGATGTTCTTCTACACCGTCGCCTGCCTGGGCTACCTGCTGTTCTCGGCGCTGTCGGGCCGGGTCTTCGCCTATATCGAACGCCACACCAGCCGTCACCTGCGGAGTGCACGCACATGAATCTCGATGCCCTGCTGGCGTTCTTCGTCGACCCCGACCTGCTCGAACGCTACGGCCCGCGCTTTATCGACGGGCTGCTGGTCACCGGCAAACTGGTGGCCATCTCCTTCACCCTGGGCGCCCTGCTGGGCCTGCTGCTGGCGCTGGCGCGGCTGTCGAACAACGTGCTGCTGCAACGCCTGAGCGCCGGCTACATCTACTTCTTCCGGGGCTCGCCGCTGCTGGCGCAGCTGTTTCTGCTGTACTACGGGCTGGGCTCGCTCAAGAGCTTCTGGCAGGACGTCGGCATGTGGTGGTTCTTCCGCGAAGCCTGGTACTGCACCCTGCTGGCCTTCACCCTGAACACCGCCGCCTACCAGGCCGAGATCTTTCGCGGCAGCCTGATGGCCGTGGCCCCCGGGCAATACGAGGCGGCCAGGGCACTGAGCCTGAAGCGCTCGACCACCTTCTTCAAGGTGATCCTGCCGCAGTCGCTGATCGTGGCCATCGGCCCGCTGGGCAACGAGCTGATTCTGATGATCAAGGCCAGTGCAATCGCCTCGCTGGTGACCATCTACGACCTGATGGGCGTGACCAAGCTGGCCTTCTCGCGCAGTTTCGACTTCCAGATCTACCTGTGGGCCGCGGTGCTCTACCTGCTGATCGTGGAGATCGTGCGCCGCAGCCTCAAACACATAGAAGCCCGACTGGGCCGCCACCTGCGCTGAACCGTAGCCGTAGAGGATTTTTTCATGCATTGCCAAACCATCGTTCTGGGCGCCGGTATCGTCGGTGTTTCCACGGCCCTGCACCTGCAAGCACGCGGGCGCAAGGTGATCCTGATCGACCGTGACGAACCGGGCAGCGGCACCAGCCACGGCAATGCCGGCCTGATCGAGCGCTCCAGCGTGATCCCCTATGCCTTCCCGCGCGAGCTGTCCAAGCTGCTGCGCTACGGCCTCAACCGCCAGCCCGACGTGCGCTACAGCTTCAGCTACCTGCCCAAGGCCGCGCCCTGGTTGCTGCAATACTGGAAGAACTCCGCCCCGGCGCCCCTGGCCGAGGCCACCCGCGCCATGCTGCCGCTGGTGCAGCGCTGCGTCGAGGAACACGACGCACTGATCGAGGCCGCCGAACTGGGCGCCATGGTGCAGGCCAAGGGCTGGATCGAGGTGTACCGCACCCAGCCTGCCCTGGCCCAGGCCGTGGCCGATGCCCAGGCGCTCAAGCCCTACGGCCTGCAGTTCGAGATTCTCGACAAGCAGCAACTGCACGAGCGCGAACCGGACCTGAGCGCCAACGCCGTGGGCGGCATCCACTGGCTCGACCCCAAGACCGTGAGCAACCCCGGCGGCCTCACCCGCGGTTACGCGGCGCTGTTCGTCAAGCGCGGCGGGCAGTTCATCCAGGGCGATGCGCGCACCCTGCGCCAGGTGGCCAGCGAATGGCAGGTCGACACCCGCCAGGGCCCGGTCACTGCACCGGAGGCGGTGATCGCGCTGGGCCCGCAGGCCGGCGAGCTGTTCCGCCCGCTGGGCTACGATATCCCGTTGGAGGTCAAGCGCGGCTATCACGTACATTTTCATGCCAAGGCCGGTGCTGCACTCAAGCATTCACTGTGCGACGTGCAGGGCGGCTTCGTGCTGGCACCGATGGCCCAGGGTATTCGCCTGACCACCGGCATCGAGTTCGCCGCCAGCGACGATGCGGCCAACGAGGTCCAGTTGCAGCGCTGCGAAGCCATCGCCCGCCAGCTGTTCCCGCTGGGCGAGCGCACCCAGGACGCGCCGTGGCTGGGCCGACGCCCCTGCCTGCCGGACATGCGCCCGGTGATCGGCCCGGCGCCGCGGCACAAGGGCCTGTGGTTCAACTTCGGCCACGCCCACCACGGCCTCACCCTGGGCCCGGTATGCGGGCGCCTGCTGGCAGAAATGATTACCGGCGAGAACACCTTTACCGACCCGACGCCCTATGGCGCCGACCGCTTCGAACACTGAGATCGCGGAGAACAACAACATGACCGCACCACTGAGCCTTGCCGCTGCACGCCCCGACACGCACCCCGACCCGCGCAAGGTCGTGGTGAGCATCGACGGGCTGAACAAGTTCTATGGCGACTTTCACGTACTGCGCGACGTCGACCTCAAGGTGCGTGAAGGTGAGCGCATCGTGCTGTGCGGGCCGTCCGGCTCGGGCAAGTCGACGCTGATCCGCTGCATCAACCGCCTAGAGATCGCCGAAAAAGGCACCCTGCTGGTCAACGACACCGACCTGGCGCTGACCACGCGCCAGGCCGCCGAGGTGCGCAGCGAGATCGGCATGGTGTTCCAGCACTTCAACCTGTTCCCGCACATGAGCGTGCTCGACAACTGCACCCTGGCGCCGATGAGCGTGCGCGGCCTGTCGCGCAAGGAGGCCGAGGAGCGGGCACGGTTCTACCTGAACAAGGTGGGCATCGAGAGCCAGGCGGGCAAGTATCCCAGCCAGCTGTCGGGCGGGCAGCAGCAGCGCGTGGCAATCGCCCGGGCGCTGTGCATGAAGCCAAAGATCATGCTGTTCGACGAGCCGACCTCGGCACTGGACCCGGAGATGGTCGCCGAAGTGCTGGATGTGCTGGTCAAGCTTGCCGACACCGGCATGACCATGCTGTGCGTGACACACGAAATGGGCTTTGCGCGACAGGTGGCCGAGCGCGTGCTGTTTCTGGACGGCGGGCAGATCATCGAGGATGCCCCGCCCGAGGCGTTCTTCAACAACCCGCAGAGTGATCGGGCCAAGGGCTTCCTGGCGCAGATTCTGCACTGAAGCCGCTGGCCTTTCGCGGGTCACGCCCGCTCCCACAGGGGCTCACGCCGGCCTTGTGGGAGCGGGTTTGCCCCGCGAAAGGCCCACCACGTACTACGCCTAGCGCGCCTGCATCTTCGACTTGATGAACCCGGCCACGAACGTCAGCACCGCGCCGCCGGCACCACCGCCGACGATGCTGCTGATGATCGCCGCCATGTCCAGCGACCCGCCAGCCCCCATGGCGGCCCCGGGCTCACCGGTGATCGCGGCCAGTATCTGGCCCACGATCACCCCGCCCACCCCGCCGAAGATCGAATTGAGCAACGGCCCCATGCTCTGCTTGCTCATGCCGGCGGCATTGCCGCCTACCACACCACTGATGACCTGAATGACCAGACTCACGATGTCCATGGCTATACCCCTGCGCAGCGCTGATTGAGTGACGGCTCAGCTGCGACTACGACTACAGGCACTACCGGCGGCATCGAGACGTCTCGATCCGATCAACGACAGCCAGCTGTTGCGGATACGCGAAGTATAGGACAGGTACACGCCCTGCCCTTGCCGCCTCACACGTCGAAGTTCATGCGCCGCAGCCGCGCATCGATGGCCGGCGCGTTGAGCGCGCGGTTGAACACCAGGGCCAGCAGCAGCGACAGCGGCACCAGCGTGGGCAAGGCCCCCAGCATGCCGACCAGCGCACTGGGCAGCATGTGCTGCAGGCGTGGCCCGTCCCGCAGCAGGGCGATCGGCGTGTCCGGGAACAACGCCAGCAGCGGCATCAGGCAGAAGGCCAGCACCACGGCGGCCAGCAGCCGATTGCCCGGGCCCTTGCCCATGAAGCGGTTCATGCGGTGCCACAGCATGTCCTTGAACAGCCAGGTGCACAGCAGCCCCACGCCCACCAGCATCACCCCGTTGATCGGACTGGTGAACGGCAGCACCAGGTAATGCTTGAACATGGCCCACACCGTGGCCGGGCCATCGGCCCTGAACAGCACCTGCGGCCCGCCGAACTTCACCTCCAGAAGCTTGCCCGCGCTGAAAAAGAACAGCACCAGCATCAGCAGGCTCAGCCGCCAGAAGTAACCCAGCGCACGGCGCAGCACCAGCCTGGGCTCCAATTTGCTGCGCAGGGCCGTCTGCTGGTCCGAGGCGTTCTTGCGCAGCGCGAAGAAGCGATTGGCCTGCTCGGGGCTGACCGTGCCGTTTTTCACGTCCGACAGCTGGCTGACGTAATTCACGTGTCCAGACTCCTCGATCATGCGCCGGGCCACCGAACGCTCGCTGGCCAGGGCCACCTGTTCGATGTCTGCCGGGTTTTCCAACTGCTCGATCACCCTGTCGAAGTAGCTGGCGGCCAGCCCGTCATCGAACACCACATGCCGGTAGCGGCCAAGCATGTTGCAACGGATGCTGCGCCGTCCGGCACGCACCTGGGCCTGGCTGTAATAGCAGGTGCCGTCCACGCTCAGTACCAGGTCGCCCTTCTCGGGTGTGTTGTCCGGGTAATAAGGCGCGGCGAACCCTTCGGCAGCCCGCTCGATGGTTTCGGGCTCATCCCCCCACTCGTCGACGTAAGGCTTGAGCCAGGTATCGTTGGACTTCAGGTGCACCGAATTGCCGACCGCCTTGGCCGACACCTCCAGGGTGTAGCGGGTGCAGATGAACTTGTCGCCCAAACAGCCGCCGCAGGTCACCTGCCCCCCCATGCAGCCGCACGCCACAGAGCCGCCCACACAACTGGGGCAGTTGTCGCCGCCTGCGCCCATGCAGTAGGCACAACTGCCACTGCCGGTGCGGCCGGAGCCGCCACAGCCCCAGCACTGCGTGCGGCCCTTGCCGCTGCAACTGCTGCATCTTAGCTTGCAACTGCCGTTGCACGCGGTGCAGCGCTGCTTGCCGTAACCGCTGCAGGTGCCGCAGGTATGGCTGGTGTAGAGCGGGTCCAGGGCAAACAGCTTCACCTGCTGGCTGCGCAGAAAATGCGCGGGATTGCTGCCCAGCCCCTTGAGCACACGGTTCTTGTAATGCGCCGCGCCCCTGCCCAGCAGCACTTGACGCTGCTCGGCCATCGACTGCTCGAGCTGGTGTTCGCTCACCGAATTGATCCGCAGCCCCACCGAAGCCGACTCGCGGCGCACTTCGGTCACCAGGCTCCAGCGCCGGCTCACGCTCACCGCGCGCCCCTTGTCCTCGACCTGCTGCACGGTCAGCTCGAGATCGGAGGTGTCATAGCCGCACCCCTGCAGGCGGCTGCGCAGTGCTTGCTCCACGGTGCGGGTGAATGCCTGGGTCATCGTCTACTCCGTCTCAATGCGCGCGTCCTGTTTTCGCCTGCTGGCGTAACGCCACAGAATGCCACGCCGCCCCTGGCGTGCGCTACGCGTCACGTTTCGGTTGTCAGCAATTCTTGTAGGAAACTGCCCAATATGTAGCCCTGTGCTACCATCCCGCGCAGCGGGTCACGCGCGCCATCAGTACAGGGAAGCACTCTTTGAAACACCACACCCCCTCACGTTTCAGCGCACTCGCCCTGGCCTGCTGGCTAATGGCCGGGCTCGCCTTCCAGGCATCCGGCGCGCTGGCCGACCAGTTGATCGGCACCCACCCCTCGGCTGCCGGCCCGATCAACCACATGGAAACCCCCCTGGGGCACGCCTACCTCACGCTGCCCCAGCGCAAGCTGCAGTTGCAGCTGCCAGCGCAGTGGCGCGAAACCAATGTGGAGGGCACCTACGACCTGCAGGGCGAAACCGCCGTGGTGCTCAGCTACCGCACGCCGCAATGCGACTCGCAAAGCGCGCTGGTGGTGTTGTCCGGCACCTCGGCGTGGGGGCCTTACCGCCTGGGCGGCTGTTCCGACATGCTGGCCTTGCAGCGCGCCGAAGACGGCAAAAGCCTGGTGGCGATGCAGCTCAACGGCACGCAGTCGGCGGCCTGGACCTACTCGTCGCTCGACCGGCAGTTCCGCGGCCCGCTGCGGGTCGACCTGCCGAACCTGCTCAAGGGCCTGGCCAAGGCGACACCAGCCCCTGCCAGGGCCGCAACGCCACGCCCTGCACCCGTCCAGCACGCCGTGGCCCCGACGCCCCCGCCGCAACCCAGGCCCGCGCCCGCGGTGGCCAGGGTCGAAGCCAAACCGCCAACGCCTGCCCCGGCAGCAGCGCCATCGGCCGCGCCGCAGGTCACGCCCCAGGTCGCCACTGAAGTGGTCGACCGCGCCAAAACCGCGGCGCCGGCCCAGCGCCGGGTGACGCTCGACCTGACCTCCGAGCTGGAACACTAGCCGTGAACAGCCGCCTGTCGCCCGACCTGACGGGCCGGCCATGGCGCGGGTGGCTGCGCCGGCCTGTCGTGGCACGTGCGTCAACGCCCCGCCAGCAGCAACGCTTCGTGGCCCGCCTGATGCTGGGGCTGACGCTGTGTTACCTGCTCGTCGAGATGGGCTTCAACGCACGCCTGCTGGATGTGGTGGGCGGGCTGGCCAGCCCCGCGCAGGTCGAGTCGATCGAAGTCTACGGGCGCCTGATCGCCGGCACCGCCGTGGCCCTGCTGGGCCTGGGCTGGGTACTGAAAAAGGCCTGCAGCCAGTACTGGAGCCTGGGCCGCACGCTGGCCTGGTCTGCGCTGACGGTGGGCAGCTGCCTGCTGGTGGTGTTTTATGCGCAGCTGGCCCTGATCAACCACCTGGTCGCCACTTCAACCCCGCAGGAGCGTGCCCGCGCCGTGCTGGGCGTGCCCATCAGCTACCTGTTGGTGCATCGCGAGTTCGGCCTGAAGGGGCTGGAGCTGGGCACCGACGACTACAAGCGCCCCGAGGGCAAGACCCTGCTGGCCACCCTGCCGATCCTGCTGCAGTCGGTCGATCGCCTCGAAGAGCGGGTGCGCCAGCAGGGCCTGGCCTTCTTCGAACTGTTCGCCGAAACCCGCCGCGGCCCGCTGGCCGACAACTACCAGCGTTACCGCGAGGCCCTGGCCGAGCTGGACGAGCTGTACGGCAACTACCGCCAGGGCAGCCAGCGCTACCTGGACGCCACCAGCCCGGCCGCCATCGCCCGGCATCAGCAACAGGCCTGGGACGATTACGTACAGACCCTCAAGCAGCGCAATCGCCGCCTGACCCCAGGCAACGTGCCGCGCCGACACTGGCCGCAGGTGCGCCGCATGCTGGATGACAAGGGCATTCAGGTGAGTGACAACTGGCAACCCGGCGACCGCGCCGGCTTCAACCTGGCCGTGGCCAAGCGCGTGCAGGGCCATGCCAGCGGCGCCTACGGCACCGAGCTGTTCAAGCATATCCAGGGCGACTGGATCAAACCCGGCCTGTCGCGCCAGGGGTTCTTCGCCGACCCGGCGATCCAGCAGCGCTGGCGTAGCGCGCTGTACCTGCCCGACAGCCTGTCACTCAAGCCCGACTGGTCGCTCGACGCCTATGAACAGGCGATCTACCGCCCGACCCTGCTCCTGGATGCCCAGCAACTGCTCGAAGAACGCCTGGTCGAGCCGGCCCGCTATGGCGAGCGCAACGACAAGGCCGACATCGGCCGCGACAGCTACCGCGCCCTGATCGTGCCGATGATCGCCCTGCTGTTCTCGTTGCTGGGGGCCTTCACCCACCTGTTCAAATGCACCCTGTTCGCCCTGCGCGCCGTGCGCCCGGTACCGCGCCGCGCCTACTGGGGGGCGCTGGCGGTGTACGCGGTGGTGGTGCTGGCGCTGCCGATGCCGTTCAGCAACAAGGTCACCGAACAGCCGCTGTTTCTCACCCTCAAGCAGCGAGGCGCCAGCACCCTGGGCGCCATGGGCTGGGTGATCGCCCACGGTGCGCAGTGGACCGCCCAGGTGCAGCCGCTGTTCTACCCGCTCAACGAAGCGATTCGCCTGCACCTGCTGCAAGGCCTGAGCTACGGCTACCACGACAACGACTGATGACAGCGCCCCGCCACGGCCTGAAAGGAGCCCCACCTTGACCCGCTCGACCACCCTTACCCTTGTACTACTGGCTGGCAGCGTGCTGCTCGGCGGCTGCCAGAACTCGCAGATGGGCAGCACCGCACTGGGCGGTGCTGCCGGCTGCCTGGGCGGCGCAATCATTGCGGTCGGCACCGGCGGCAAGCCCGGTGTGGGCTGCGCCATTGGTGCCGCGCTGGGCGCCCCCAGTGGCTACTACATCGGCCGCCAGAAAGACCTGCAGCAGGCCCGGCAGGTGCAGGCCGACATCGAGCGCCAGTCTGCCGACGTAGCCGCCGTGCAGGTCAGTACCCGCCAGGTCGCGGTGCCGGCCGACGAGCGCAATGCGGTGGGCGCCGCCAGCATCGATGCCGTCGACTCCATGCAGGTGAACGTGCCCCAGGCCCTGGTCAACAAGCGCGACAAGCGCCTCAAGGAGCCCCTGGGCCGCGTCGGCAGCTACGTGTCCGGTGCCCGCAGCAAGGCCAATGTGGTGGTCACCACCCGCAGCAAGGGCGACTTCAACTACATCGTCAGAACCATCAAGAGCGGCTACAACGGCAAGGTCGCCACCGACAAGGTCACCTACCAGTACCGCGAGCAGACCCGCGGCACCCAGTCGGCGATTCAGGTCATGCACGACGCCCAGGCTTAAGCCTTCCAACTCCAGTGGAGAACAGCAAGCATGCAGGATTTCAAGATTCAACGCCCCGACCCGGATGGCCGCGCAAAGCCGCAGAGCAAGCCGCAAAGCCAACCGCAGCAGCCCGACAGCACCGACCACACGGCCTACTACAAGCCGCGCCACCGCCAGGCGCAGCAGAACCAGAGCACCTACACCCGCAGCAGCGACAACGGCCCGATGCTGGTCTACGTGCTGTACCTCATCAGCCTGCTGGTGGTGGTCACCGCGCCTGCCGGGCTGGTCTACGCCTACCAGAGCCGCGCTGGCGCAAATGACCTGGACCGCAGCCACTACACCTTCCAGATCCGCATGTTCTGGATCGGCCTGTTGCTGCTGGGGGTGGGCGTCATCGGCATACCCTTCGTGTTCGGCTGGTTCGTGCTGGTCGGCTGGGCTGTCTGGCTGCTGTACGCAATCACCACCGGCATGCGGCGCTGGCGCAAGGGCCAGCCGGCCAGCTGAGGCCTGGTTGCCTACGCCGAAAGTCGTACGTTAAATATAATGAACTACCAAGCACGCTAACAGTTGACATTAATCCTTATAAAACAAGGTATTGGGTTGTATTCCTAGAAACAACATAAGGAAATTAGCCTGCCACAGGGTAAAGCCGTTTGACATATTTAACGGCTCTGGCAAGCTATGTCACAGGTTTCGACCGGGAGTCGCCCTTCCAGGCGCTCTCGGCAGTGCTCGAAACCTCAGGTAGCGTCAGCGGTTCCCGATGCGCCTGCACAACAATGACAGGCCGAGCCTGTCCCAAGGTGACATATGCCCAACAGCAACATTGGCAATAAGAATCAGACCCTGCGCAAGCCTGTCGTACTCATGACCATGGGTGCCCAGGAACGCAAGGGCCATGCCTACCAGGTAATGACCCACAAATACATCCAACCCCTGGTCGACCATGCCGGATGCGTGCCGGTTCTGGTTCCGACCTGCTGCGGTACCGAAGACCTCGAGCAGTACCTGGACATGGCCGACGGCGTGTACCTGACCGGTGCCGGCAGCAACATCGACCCGGCGCTGTATGGCCAGGAGAACGAAACCCCGGGCAAGGCCCAGGACCGCGACCGCGACCTGTTCGACCTGCCGCTGGTGCAACTGGCCATCGCCCGTGGCCTGCCGATCTTCGGTATTTGCCGCGGCATGCAGGAAATCAACGTGGCACTGGGCGGCGACATCTACCAGAAGGTCTATGCCGAGCCAGGCTTCAACGATCACCGGGAGAACCCCGACGATCCGGTTGATGTGCAGTACAGCCAGGTTCACAGCGTGCGCCTGGAAGCCGGCAGCTGGCTGCGCGAACTGCTGCAGAGCGATGAAATCCGCGTCAACTCGCTGCATGGCCAGGGCCTGAAGACCCTGGGTGAAGGCCTCGAGCCACTGGCACGTGCCGAAGACGGGCTGGTGGAAGCGATCCATGCACCAAGCCTGTCGCCGTTCCTGTTCGCGGTGCAATGGCACCCGGAATGGCAGGCGGCGCAGAACCCGGACTCGGTGAAGATGTTCGAAGCCTTCGGCCAGGCCTGCCGCCAGCAGGCAGCCAAGGGTCAGGCGGCGAAGAAGGTCGGCTCTACGGCCTGATTCGCGCCAACCGTTTCGCCGGCAAGGCCGGCTCCTGCGGCAGGAGCCGGCCTTGCCGGCGAAGGGCCCGGCCTGTCACCTCACACCCCCAGCGCCTCGATCAGCAACTGCGCCGGCACCGGCAGTTCCACCCCCTTGCGCGTGACCACCTCATAGGGCTCGCTGCGCGAGTTCAATTCCAGCGGCAGTTGCGCCAGCATCCCATGCTCGAGCGCGATCCTGGCCGAGTCCCACGGCATCACCGCCACCAGCCCACGGTCCTGCAACAGCAACGTGAGCGTGGTGAAAGTTGATGAAGTTTCAATGGGATACAGCGGAAAGCTCAAACCCGCCTCACGAAATTCTCGCTCCAGCGTCAAGCGCATCGGCATGTTCACCGGGAACACCACCCAGCGTGAATCGGCCAACGCCTCGAGCCTCAACTCGGCACACCCCACCAGCGGGTGCTGCAGATTGGCCACCACCACCAACTGCTCCTGATGCCTGGCCCGGCTCACATAGGCGCCCGGTCGCGGGCTCACGCTGGTTCGGCAGATCACCACATCCAGACGGCCCTGATCGAGCAAGCTGAGCAGGCGGTCGCTGGTGTCCTCGACGATCGATACCGACAGGTCCGGCTGGCTCTCGCGCAGACGCGCCAGGCCCTCCACCAGCATCGGTACCGCCCCCATGATCGACTCCACCGACAGCCGCCCGCCGTGGCCCTGCAGAATACCGATCATCTCTTCGCGCAGGTGCGCCAGGTCGGTATTGATCAGGCGCGCATAACGCACCACGCAGCGCCCCAGGTCATTGGCCTCCAGCCCCTTGCTGGTGCGCTCGAACAGTACCGCGCCCAGGGTCGATTCGATTTCATTGAGGGCCTTGGTCGCGCCCGGCTGGGTAATCGACAGGGCCTGGGCGGCCTTGTGGATCGAGCCCAGCTCGTCGAGGCTGATCAACAGGCGCAACTGGCGCATGCGCAGGCGCGAAGCCATGGTAGTCAGGGGTGGCAGCATAGGTGATTACTTTTGGTTATCCCTCGGTCAACAGCTGTCATTAGGCAGCAAAGCCACGCAAATTTAAAGTGTCGGACAACAGCCCTCCCCACAAGAACAATCAGGAGTCAGCATGCGTCTGATCCAATTCGAAACCCCTGCAGCCGCGCGTCACGTCGGCGTCATCGAAGGCGACCTGATCCAGGTGGTACGCAATACCCGCACCATGCGTGAGCTGGCCCTGGCCGCGATTCGCAACACCCTCAGCCTGTGCGACGAAGTGCTCGCCCGCGGCCTGGACGCCACCGCCCACAGTTACGCCCAGGCCCTGGCCGACTGCCGGGTGCTGCCGCCGCTGGACCACGATGACCCCGCCCACTGCCTGATCAGCGGCACCGGCCTGACCCACCTGGGCAGCGCCTCGACCCGCGACAAGATGCACCAGCAGAAAATCGACGACAGCACCGCCCTGACCGACACCGCCCGCATCTTCCAGTGGGGCATCGAAGGCGGCCGCCCGCCCTCCGGCACCGCCGGTGTGCAGCCGGAATGGTTCTACAAGGGCGACGGCTCGATCGTGGTACGCCCCGGCCAGCCGTTCCAGAGCCCCGCCTTTGCCGAAGACAGCGGCGAAGAGCCCGAGCTGGCCGGCCTGTACGTGATCGGCGATGACGGCCAGCCCTACCGGGTAGGCTTCGCCATCGGCAACGAGTTCTCCGACCATGTGATGGAGCGGCGCAACTACCTGTACCTGGCCCACTCCAAGCTGCGCAACTGCTCCTACGGCCCCGAGTTGCGGGTCGGCGAGCTGCCCGCTCACCTGGGCGGCGTCAGCCGCATCCACCGCGGTGATAACCTGCTGTGGGAAAAGGAATTCCTCAGCGGCGAGGACAACATGTGCCATTCGCTGGAGAACCTGGAGTACCACCACTTCAAGTACACCCAGTTCCTGCGTCCGGGCGATGTGCACGTGCACTTCTTCGGCACCGCGACCCTGTCGTTCGCCGACCAGGTCAAGGCCGCGCCCGGCGACGTGTTCGAAATCAGCCTGCCCGAGTTCGGCGCCCCGCTGCGCAATGGCATCAGCGTGACGCCTTCGGCCATCTCACCCGGCGAGGTGAAAGCGCTTTGAACCGCAGGCGGCGCCCCGCGCGCCGCCGCGGCATTTCATAACAACCATAAGAGTGAGATGAGCATGAAAGACACCTCCTTGCAGGCCGCCCCGGCACCTGCCCTGGCTGCCACCGATGCCCAGCGGCCCACCACCGTGCGCTGGCGCATCTTCCTGATCCTGCTGTTGCTGGCCGCGATCAACTACATCGACCGCGCCTCGCTGTCGGTGGCGCTGCCGCTGATCTCGGCGGAATTCGAACTGACCCCGGCCATGGAAGGCCTGATTCTCAGCGCGTTCTTCTGGTCGTACGCACTGATGCAGATCCCCAGCGGCATGCTGCTGGACCGTTTCCAGGTGCGCAACATCATCGGCGCCGCCACCATCGGCTGGGGCGCCTTCCAGGCACTGGCCGGCGGCGCGCACAACTGGATCACCCTGCTGATCACCCGCGTCGGCCTGGGTGTGGCCGAATCGCCGATCATGCCGGCCGGGGCCAAGCTCAACGGCGCCTGGCTGACCCCCAACGAGCGTGGGCGTGGCGCCACCCTGGTGGACGGCGGCGCGCCGCTGGGCACCGCATTCGGCGCGATCATCATCGCCGGCCTGATCACCTGGTTCGACTCCTGGCGCATCGCCTTCGTGATCGCCGGGGTGGGCACCATCGTGGTCGGCATCTGGGCCTGGTGGTACATCCGCAACCACCCTTGCGAGCACCCCAAGGTCAACGCCGCCGAGCTGGACTACATCAACCAGGCCAACGCGGTGGCCAGCGACGGCAACGGGCGCAAGGCGATCCTCAAGGAGCTGCTCAAGAGCCGCTCGGTACTGGCCATGTTCGCCGGCTATGCCTGCTACAACAGCGTGTTCTACGGCCTGCTGACCTGGATGCCGAGCTACCTGCACCAGGCCCACAACCTGGACATCAAGGCCATGGGCGGCGCCACCTTCCTGATCTTCATGTGCGGCTTCGTCGGCGAGCTGATCGGCGGCTGGATCGCCGACAAGTGGAAAGCCAGCGGCGGCCAGCCCAACACCGTGATGCGCAGCATGTTCGCAGGCTCCGCCGCCGTGGCTGCCCTGTGCATCCTGCTGGTGGCCTACACCCCGGATGCCGCGCGGGTCATCGCCCTGCTGTGCGTCGCGCTGTTCTTCATCCGCTGGTGCGGCATGTACTGGTGCCTGCCGGCGATCCTGGGCGGCAAGTCCAAGGCCGGCATCCTGGGCGGCAGCATGAACTTCTGCGGCAACATGGTCGGCGTACTGGTGCCGATCCTGATCGGCCTGATCGTGCAGTTCACCGGCTCCTACTTCCTGGCCCTGATCTTCTTCGTGGTCATGGCCTTCGGCCTGATGCTGTTCTCCGGCCTGATCGACTATCGCGAGCGCGGCCTGGCGTAAGCCCGGCCCACGCCTCTGGAGATGACTGAGATGCAACTCATTACAACAACAGGCAGCGACAGCGCCGCCAACGCCATGATCCGCCTCAACCCGCTGGACGACGTGCTGATCGCCCGCCAGCCCCTGCCAAAGGGCCTGCACCTGCAGGCCGAGCACATCGAGGTGCTGCAGGCCATCCCGGCCGGGCACAAGGTGGCGGTGCGCGCCATCGCCCCCGGCCAGCCGCTGCGCCGCTACGGGCAGATCATCGGTTTCGCCAGCCAGCCCATCGCCGCCGGCGAGCATGTGCACGTGCACAACCTGGCCATGGGCGACTTTGCCCGCGACTACGCCTTCGGCGTGGACGCCAGGGGCACACCGGCCACCACCGACGATACCTTCATGGGCATCGTGCGCGCCGACGGCCGGGTGGCCACGCGCAACTACATCGGCATCCTCACCTCGGTGAACTGCTCGGCCACCGTGGCACGCGCCATCGCCGACCATTTTCGCCGCGACATCCACCCCGAGGCGCTCGCGCCCTACCCCAACGTGGACGGCGTGGTGGCCCTGACCCACGGCGTGGGCTGCGCGGTCGACCCTGGCGGCGAGGCGCTGGCGATGCTGCAGCGCACCCTGGGCGGGTACGCGGTGCATGCCAACTTCGCCTCGGTGCTGATGATCGGCCTGGGCTGCGAGACCAACCAGATCCCCGACCTGCTGGCCGCCCAGGGCCTGAACAGCAGCCACACCCTGCGCACCTTCACCATCCAGGGCACCGGCGGCACCACGCGCACCATTGCCAGCGGCATCGCCCAGGTCAAGTCGCTGCTGGCCGAAGCCGATCAGGTGCGTCGCGAGCCGGTCAGCGTCAGGCACCTGACCGTCGGCCTGCAATGTGGCGGCTCCGACGGCTATTCGGGCATCACCGCCAACCCGGCACTGGGCAATGCGGTGGATCGCCTGGTAGCGGCCGGTGGCACCGCGATACTGTCCGAAACCCCGGAAATCTACGGCGCCGAGCACCTGCTCACGCGCCGTGCGGTCAGCCGCGAAGTGGGCGAAAAGCTGATCGCGCGCATCCACTGGTGGGAAGCCTACTGCGAGCGCATGGGCGCCGAACTGAACAACAACCCCTCGGCCGGCAACAAGGCCGGCGGCCTCACCACCATTCTTGAAAAATCCCTGGGCGCCGTGGCCAAGGCCGGCTCCAGCGACCTGATGGACGTCTACGAATACGCCGAACCGGTGCGTGCCCACGGCCTGGTGTTCATGGACACCCCCGGCTACGACCCGATCTCGGCCACCGGCCAGGTCGCCGGCGGCGCCAACCTGATCGCCTTCACCACCGGGCGCGGTTCGGCCTACGGCTGCGCACCGTCGCCCTCGATCAAGCTGGCCACCAACACCCGCCTGTGGGAAACCCAGGAAGACGACATGGACGTGAACTGCGGCGGCATCGCCGACGCCAGCACCACCATCGAGGAACGCGGCGAACACATCTACCGCCTGATGCTGCGAATTGCCTCGGGCGAGCGCAGCAAGAGCGAACAACATGGCTACGGCCAGAACGAATTCGTGCCCTGGCAGATCGGCGCCATCACCTGAGCCCCTGCCCTCAACCGACAAGGACCCCGCAATGACCTCTGTTCTCGGCCACAACTACATCGCCGGCCAGCGCAGCGCTGCCGGCACCACCGTACTGCAGAGCCTGGATGCGAGCACCGGCGAAGCGCTGGCGTGCACCTTCATCCAGGCCACTGCCGAAGAAGTGGACGCCGCCGCCAAGGCTGCCGCCAGCGCCTACCCGCAGTTCCGTACGCTGCCTGCGACGCGGCGCGCCGAATTTCTCGATGCCATCGCCGACGAGCTGGACGGCCTGGGCGATGACTTCATCGCCACGGTATGCCGCGAAACCGCCCTGCCCGCTGCACGCATCTCGGGCGAACGCGGGCGCACCAGCGGGCAACTGCGCCTGTTCGCCAACGTGCTGCGCCGTGGCGACTTCCACGGGGCTCGCATCGACCGCGCGCTGCCCGAGCGCCAGCCACTGCCGCGCCCGGACCTGCGCCAGTACCGCATCGGCCTGGGGCCGGTGGCGGTGTTCGGCGCCAGCAACTTTCCGCTGGCCTTCTCCACGGCCGGCGGCGATACCGCCTCGGCGCTGGCCGCCGGCTGCCCGGTGGTGTTCAAGGCTCACAGCGGGCACATGGCCACCGCCGAATGGGTGGCCGATGCGATCCTGCGCGCTGCGCAGCGCACCGGCATGCCGGCGGGGGTATTCAACATGATCTATGGCGCAGGTGTGGGGGAATGGCTGGTGCGCCACCCGGCGATCCAGGCGGTGGGCTTCACCGGCTCGCTCAAGGGCGGCAACGCCCTGTGCAAAATGGCCGCCGAGCGCCCGCAGCCGATCCCGGTGTTCGCCGAGATGTCGAGCATCAACCCCGTCATCCTGCTGCCACAGGCGCTGCAGGTGCGTGGGGCGGCCATCGCCCGCGAGCTGACCGGTTCGGTGACCCTGGGCTGCGGGCAGTTCTGCACCAACCCCGGCCTGATCATCGGCGTGCGCTCGCCGGCGTTCAGTGACTTTGTGCACGCCTTCGTCGCACAGATGGCCGAACAGCCTGCACAGACCATGCTCAATGCCGGGGCACTGGCCAGTTATGCCAAGGGGCTGGAGCACCTGCACCGCCATCCTGGCCTCACGCACCTGGCAGGGGCCGCGCAGAACGGGCGCCAGGCGCAACCCCAGCTGTTCAAAGCCGATGTGAACTTGTTGCTGCAAGGTGATGATTTGCTTCAGGAAGAAGTGTTCGGCCCAACCACCATCGTTATCGAGATTGAGGACGATGCGCAGCTGGCGCTGGCATTGCAAGGGCTGCGCGGACAACTGACCGCCACCCTGATCGGCGAGCAGGCCGAGTTGCTCGAATACCGCTGGCTGGGTGAGTTGCTGGTGGAAAAGGTCGGGCGGGTTCTGCTCAATGGCTATCCGACGGGGGTCGAGGTGTGCGATGCGATGGTGCATGGCGGACCGTACCCGGCCACGTCCGATGCCCGGGGCACCTCGGTGGGTTCACTGGCGATCGACCGGTTCCTGCGCCCGGTGTGCTTGCAGAACTACCCCGATGCACTGCTGCCCGAAGCGTTGCAGAATGCCAATCCGCTGGGAATCCAGCGGCTGGTCGATGGCGTCATGAGCCGCGAGGCTGTCGGCGCCTGATGCGGCGCCTTCGCCGGCAAGGCCGGCTCCTGCACCTGCAGGGGCCAGCCTTCCCGGCGACTGGGGTCAACCCTTGTTGGCAGCCAGGCTGTCAACCAGCATTGCGCTCTGCGCATCGCTGGCTTCGATCATCAGCTGCTTCAGGCTCTTGTCGAAGCCCGGGAACGGCGCTTCGAAGTTGAACGTGGACTTGCCCAGCAGCCCGCCCACGTACTGGATACGCGCCGCGTCCCAGCTCACCTGCTTCTGACGGCCCAGGCGCGGGTCGCGCAGGAACACCAGTTGCATCGGGGTAACGCCCGAATAGTCCGCCTTGTCCAGATCGGCACCGGCCGCGATCAGCGCATTGGCCACGGTCTTGTCACGCTGCGTGATGCAGTAGTGCAAGGCAGTCTGGCCCGCGTAGTTCACCGCGTTGATGTCCTGGCTGGCGATCAGGCGCTGGCCCAGTTCCGGGCGCTCCTTGGTCAGGCTGTTGCTCTTGCACAGCTCGTGCAGCGGCGTGTTGCCGAACAGGTTGGCCGTCTTGGCATTGGACAAGGCCAGCAGCTGGTCGAAGTGCGCGTCCGAGCAATCGCGCCACGCGTTCTTCAGGCACATCATCAGCCGGGTATTGCCCTCTGCGGTGGTCTTGAGCGGGTCGGCGCCCAGGCTCACCAGCATGTCGTAGGCATTCTCGGCCACATAGTGGACCGGCAGCTCGGCTTCGGCGACCAGCGGCTTGTTCAGGTCGATGTCAGAGGCCTGCAGCAGGTACTTGAGCGACTCCACATCGGCCACGTAGCCGTCACGGGTAGACTTGCCGGCCAGCGCTTCCTTGAGCTTGTAGTGGTTGGGCGGCACGTCCTGGTACGGCACCAGCACCTGTACATCCAGCTCGCGGTAGATCACGGTCTTGCCGGTGTCCTGCCCCGCCGCGTAGGTTTCGCGTTTTTCGACGGTCTTTTCCGGCCAGTCGGGCGAGACGAAGTACTGGATCGAATCGCCATCGCGCTGGCCATCCTTGTAGGCAGTGACCTTACGCAGACGGTAGGTGCCGTCGTCGAGCAGCACGAACTCCTCCTGCAGGCCCTCCAGCTTGCCCTGGTTGTAGTGCTTGCGCTCCTGCAACTGGCCGGTCGGGTAGAAGGTTTCCTGCACGCCATCGAGCTGGCCGCTGCCGTCCTTGTCATAGTTGGCGACCACGGCCGGCACCTGCTCGCCATTGACCACGCGCCAGGCCGATTGGGCCAGGGTGCGACCGTTCTGCTTGCTGCCCTCTTCGTGCACCGTGACCTGTTCGCGGGTCTGCAGGCCGCTGGCGCAGTCGAACTGGCTCTCGGTCTGCTTCTTGCCGGCGATGACGATGCGCTGCTGCGGCTTTTTCTCGCCGCCGCTGCAATACACGGTCGTGGTGCCGGTCAGCTGGCCGTCATCGAGTTGCGCCTCGATGGCCACCGAGCCGTCGGCATTGTGGGTAACCCAGTCGCCCTGGACCTTGCCGTTCTTGACCTTGAACTCGGAGATCAGCGTGTCGCCTTCCTTCCAGATGATGGTGCCGGACACCGGCTCCTTGGTCTTCTTGTCCACATAGATGGCAGTGGGCTTGCCCTTGCTGCCCTTGGAGGTGGTGACCTCGTCCCACTGGTAACTCGACCCGCAGCCAGCCAGCAACGCGGCAATGCCTGATACAGCCAGTACTTTTTTCACAGAACGTCCTTGGAGTTGAATGTGGCGTGGGGAGTTACTTGATGCGGGTCAGGGTCATGCTGACCAGCTCACCGCCGTCCAGCACCACCAGGCGGTTACCGTTGTCTTCGACGCGCGCGTTCATCACCGCGGTGCCGTTCTTGTCGCGGGCGACGACGGTGTCACCGTCACGCTTCCACTCGTCGATCTCGTACTTGTCGCCCAGCAGGGTGATGTAGTCCTCGTCCAGCTCTGCGGTACCCACGTTGCTCTTGAAGCCCATCACGCTGGCCTGCACGTTGAACTTGCCTTCGATGGCATCGCTGCCGCAGCCGGCCAGGGCGGCGAACAGCGAGGTGAGCACCAGCGTCTTGATGATTTTCATTAACCGAGTCCTTAGCACGTATCTGTCTTGTGGGTTGCACGCTGGCACTTTCATATCAACCTGCCAGCATGAGCAACCTATGACCCTGTCCTACAATTTAAGTTCACTTCATAAACAACTTTAGATTATTTACCTAACTATCTGTTTTAAAACGAAAGATCATGAAAATAGCCTGGGAACCCGGTGATTTGTTTCCTACGCAGATGAGCCCCGCCATGGCCTATGCTCATCAGCTTGACCCGGATCAACAGCCCGCCGCCCGTGCAGGCGCACCCTGCCCCATGAAGTTGCGCGTGTACCCCCTTGAGGAGAAACGACCATGGCCCGCATGAAAGCTGCAATCTTTGTCGAAAAGAACCGCATCGTGCTCGATGAAAAACCGATCCCCGAGGTCGGCCCCTCGGACGCCCTGATCCGCATCACCACCACCACCCTGTGCGGCACCGACGTGCATATCCTGCGCGGCGAGTACCCGGTGGAAAAGGGCCTGACCATCGGCCATGAACCGGTCGGCATCATCGAAAAGCTCGGCGCCCAGGTTAAGGGCTTCACCGAGGGCCAGCGCGTCATCGCCGGCGCCATCACCCCCAGCGGCCACAGCTATGCCTGCCTGTGTGGCTGTTCGTCCCAGGACGGCCCCGGCACGCCGCACGGTTTCAAGCCGGCCGGCGGCTGGAAGTTCGGCAACACCATCGACGGCTGCCAGGCCGAATACGTGCTGGTGCCGGACGCCATGGCCAACCTCTCGCCGATCCCGGACGGGCTGAGTGACGAACAGGTACTGATGTGCCCCGACATCATGTCTACCGGGTTCTCCGGGGCCGAGCGCGGCGGCGTGCGTATCGGCGACACGGTGGCAGTGTTCGCCCTGGGGCCGATCGGCCTGTGCGCGGTGGCCGGGGCCAAGCTGATGGGCGCCACCACCATCATCGGCGTCGACACCGTGCCCGCGCGTCTTTCGGTAGCCCGCCAGCTGGGCGCCACCCATGTGGTGGACTTCAAGCAGGGCAACGTGGTGGACCAGATCATGGCCCTCACCCACGGCCGTGGCGTAGACGTGAGCATCGAGGCGCTGGGCACCCAGTCGACCTTCGAGTCGGCGCTGCGCATCCTGCGCCCGGGCGGCACGCTGTCGAGCCTGGGGGTGTATTCCTCCGACCTGACCATTCCGCTGTCGGCCTTTGGCGCCGGGCTTGGCGACTACAGCATCGTCAGCACCCTGTGCCCCGGCGGCAAGGAGCGCATGCGCCGCCTGATGGAGGTGGTGGCCAGCGGCAGCGTCGACCTCAAGCCGCTGGTGACCCACCGCTACAAGCTCGACGACATCGAGGCGGCCTACGAACTGTTCGCGCACCAGCGCGACGGCGTGATGAAAGTCGCGATCACTCCATGAGCACCGCCATCAGGGCTGCATCGCCGGCAAGCCGCTGCTGAGCACCAGGCTGTCGCGGATCTGCCCCGACAGCGCATTGACCCCCGCCATCACCCCGGTGGCGGGGTTCTGCATCAGGCCCTGCCATTCCTCGTTGAGCGCCACATTGAGGATTACCCGCAGCTGCTCGACCATGGCCGGGCGCTCGCTTTCGTGCATCATCGCGCCGATGCCCGCCGAGGCCACCGAGATCAGCGCCCCCACCGCCTTGCCCACCGCAGCCGCCACCGCGCTGGCCGCGCCGCGCGGCACCAGCGTTGCTTCGAGCTGGGCGCTGGCGCGCTTGGCCACCGACGACAGGCCCGTGTCGGACGGCGCCTGGCCTGCCGCCACCGCAGCCTTCTGGATCTGCTCGTTCAACGCCAGGTAGGCCGGCAGGGTCAGCAGTGGCTGGGCCGTGATCAGCTGATGCACCGAGGCGTCGCGTGCGGCCGGCGGGCCGAGGGCGATGGCGGGAATGCGGTTCAGGTGCAGGGCGAACTGGTCGGGGGCGGCGCGGTAGCGCTGGCCGATACCTTGCAGCTGCTGGCCGAGCAGTTGCACGTACAGTTGGGTGGCGCGCTCGCGGATCAGCTGCGGGTTGATTTCCCTGGCCACCGGCTCCAGCACCCGTTCGCGGTACTGCTCCTGCAGGTAGAGCGCCAGGCGGTCCTCGCCGGGCGCGGTCTGCTGGTTCTTGCTGACCTTGTACCAGGCCACCTTGAGGGTCAGCCACTGCTGGGTCCAGTAGCCGGTGAACCACGGAATGAAGTCCGCCTCGGTACGCGCGTGCACTGCGTCTTTCCATACCTTCATGGAGCGTCGCGCATAGTCCTGGGCGGAACGGCTGGCGCCCTCGGAGGCGTCGATGATGTCCCAGTCGACACGTTGCCAGGCGGCCTGGGACAGCACCACCGGGGGTTGCGGCGCTGGTGTCGGCCGGGACCGGGCGCAACCGCCGATGGCCAGCAACAGTGCAAGGGTGCAGAGGGCGAGCAAGATGCGCTGGTTCAAGGTCGGCCCCCCGGTGCAGTGAAGCGCTTGCCTGGAGTATAGCGAGCGGCGCGGGAACCACGGCTGGCCTTGGTCGGCGCTGCTCGGTACCCTGTCGGCACCTGCACACATTCAAGGGAGCTTCCATGCGAGGTGAACTGCGAACCCCGGGCGAGCCGTTCAAGCGCCTGTTCATCGCCCTGCCCTGTACCGAGCAGCAATGCCGGGCCATCGGCAAATGGCGCAGCACACTGGGGATCACCCGTGGTCGTCCGGTGCCTGCGGCCAATTTTCACCTGACGCTGATGTTCCTTGGGGAAGTCGGCGTCTCGCGCCTGCCTGCGCTGTGCGACGCCATGGCGGCGGTGCCGCGCCCAGAAGGCCCGCTGCGCCTGGAGCTGGACCGGCTGGTCGCATGGCACCGCGCCGATGCACTGGTGCTGGAGCCCACGCAGACGCCGGTGGCCTTGCGTCAATGGGTGTATGCCCTGCAGCAGGCGTTGCTGCCGCTGGGCGTGGAAGACAGCGTGCGTGAGTTTCGTGCGCACCTGACGCTGGTGCGCGACTACCCGGGTGATGTACCGGAGACGCCGGAGCCACCGGCGTTCAGATTGAACATCGACGACTTCGTGTTGTTCGAGTCCAGTGGCGGCCGCTACAAGCCGATAGCGCAGTGGCCGCTGGCGTGAACCCCTGCCGACCGTGGTGTCGGCGCTGACTGGCAAGGAAGAGCATGTATTACTGGAACAAGGACAATTTCGAAGGCCTCAGGCGCATTGGCGAGGTCTATGCCTCCCGTGAAGGCTTTGCCGGTTTCTCGCGGTATTGCCTGCTGCGCGAACAGGGCCTGAAAAAGCCGGCGCTCAAGGCGCTGGACGAGTTTCTCGACGGTGCGCGTCAGCGGGAGGTGGGCCAGCAGCGGGCGATTGTCTGCGAGATTGCCGACCTTGCCTTCAGCAACAGTGGTGCGCACCAGTTGTTGTCGCATGCCTTGACCCGCTACCTCAGGCAGGTGCTGCGAGCCTGGTGCGACGAGGGCCCGGCGTTGGCCGAGCCTTATCGCTGGATGGGCAAGCTGACGGGCGAGTCGGCGTGGCTCCAGGCGGCACTGGCGCACGACCCGCAGGATCAGGTGGCGTTGCGGCAGTTGGCGCTGGATGAGCTGGGCGAGGTTGATTTCATGGTTCATCACCTGCATGAGTCGGTGTTTCTGGGTGACGTTACCGTTGCGGCGACGAAGCTTACGCGTGCCAGTGCGCTGGCGCGGTTGATCGAGGCCGAGACGACCCGCAGTTACATTGATGGTGAAGTGTGCAGCCTGCGTGAAATGCTCGAGGCCTGGGCGGTGTATCAGCAGGGGGATCAGTCGGTGGGGTTTGCCCAGTGGTGCGAGGCGCAGGCGCATGAGTTCCGGTTCCTGAAGAGCTACTACTACACCGAATGAGGAGTGGCCCACCTCTATTGTAGGAGCCGGCCTTGCCGGCGAACGAGCGCAACGCGCTCGCCTCCCTAGAGATAAGCCTGCTCCCGCCCCGGGCTGCGCTCGAAATGCCGCTTGTACTCGCGGCTGAACTGCGACGTGCTCTGATACCCCACCCGATGCGCCACCTGCGCCACACCCAACCCCTCGCCTATCAACATCTGCTGCGCCTTGAGCAAACGCAACCGCTTGAGGTACTGGATCGGCGACAGCAACGTGCAGCGCTTGAAGTGCTCATGAAACGTCGAGGTACTCATGTTCGCCCGCCCCGCCAACGCCTCCACGCTCAACGGCTCGGCGTAATGCTCGCGCAAATGGCTGAGGGCTGCAGCGATGCGCGCAAAATGCCCCTGCTGCTCCACCAGCGCCCGCAGCACCCCGGCCTGCGGCCCACGCAAGGCCACGTACAACACCTCGCGCACTCGCGCCGCCCCCATCACCCGGCTTTCCAGCGGGTCGTGCAGGCAACGCAGCAGCCGCTCCACACTCTCGCGCATCGGCGCATCCAGCGCCGCTGATGTCATGGACTCGGGCGTCTGCGCCGCCACCACCTGGCCAGCCCCCAGCCCCATGCTCTGCACCAGCTCGCTCAGCACCGTGCGGTCGATCGCCACCGACACGCCCAGCAGGGGTTTATCTTCGGTGGCGAAGGTTTCGCACATGAACGGCACCGACAGTGCCTGCACCAGGTAGTGGCCAGCCCCATATTCCAGGGTACGCGGCCCCAGCCGGGCCAGTTTGCTGCCCTGGGCCAGGATCATCAGGCTCGGTTCGTAGATCTGCGGGCTGCTCGCCACGTAGTGGCTCCAGGACAACACCTGCACCTGCGGCAGGTGGGTGTCGACCGGGCCCGGGCGGGTGGCAAGGGGTTGGATCAGGGCGCAAAGCGTGGCATTGGCATCGGCGTGGCAGGTGAGCTGCATGGGGTACCGCATCAGAGGATCAGACACGCGCATCATCGCAGATTCGCTGCCTACCGCCACTACCGCACGCCCGATCCCGGAGGATCAGGCATGACTATCGGAGCATTAACCCAGGATCAGGTAGGTCTTGCGTACCGTCTGGCGCACGTCCCAGGTGCCCTGGCTGTTGGCGGCAAAGTACAGCGCATCGCCGGCACCGAACGGGATAGGTTCGCCACCCTCGGGGGTGAAGCTGCCCTCGCCGCTGATGATGTAGCTGTACTCGGCCTGCACCACCTGGCGCCGGAAGCGCCCCGGCGTGCATTCCCACAAGCCGGTGCTGGCGCCCTGCCCGGCCAGCTCCTGGTGCAACGCGGTACGCGCCATGGCTACCGGCTCGCCCAGGGGGGCGCCGACTGCCGCGCTGGGGCCGAAGGCGGTGTCGTCTTCAAGGTGAATCAGTACAGGGTTCATGTGCAGTCCTCAGGATTTGTCTTCAAGCCCGGCCGGGGCCAGGCGGGCCAGCATGCAATCGAGACGGCCGGCGGTGTGGCCGGCCATTTCGGCGCGCTCCTTGCGTATCACGGCGTTGCGCACCAGCGAACCGCCCACATACCGCAGCGGCTCCGGCGGGAAGGCCTTGCAGTTGCGCCCCACCAGCGCACAGGTGCTCCAGGCATCCTTGCGCCCCAGGGCCAGGCTGGCCAGGATGCGCCCGCCCAGGCGGCTGGGGCCCACGCCGTTGCCGCTCCAGCCGATGCCGTAGTGGATGTTGCCCTGCTCGCCCAGGCCGCCGAAGGTCGGCAGGCTGTCGTAGGTGCGGTCGATGGGCCCCGACCAGGTATGGGTGATGCGCACGTCATCGAGCATCGGGTAGGTACGGCGCAGGTCGGCCTCGGTCAGCGCGATGCTGCCCGGGTCGTGGCTGAACACCGGCCCGATCCTGCCGCCGTAGGCTATCGCCCCGGTGCCCTTGCCGAAGGCGATACGGCCATCCACGGTGGTGCGGTAGTAGTCGACCATCAGTTGCGAATCGGTGATCGACTCGGCGCCGGTCCAGCCCATCTGTTCCAGGCGGGTCGCCACCGGCTCGGTGAGCACGATGGAACTGTTGACCGGGGTGATCAGGCGCGCCAGTTGCGGCAATGCAGCCGCCCAGGCATTGGTGGCCAGCACCACCGAGCCGGCACGGATGCGCGCCTGCGGGGTCAGCACCTGCACCGGTGTGCCGGGCTGGATATCGCTGACCGCAGTACCCTCGGCAATCACCACCCCCGCCTCCAGCGCCACCCGGCGCATGCCGCGCACCAGGGCGCCGGGTTGCACGGTGGCGTTGCTGCGCTCGAACACGCCGGCCAGGTGCACCTTCGAGCCACAACGGCGCGCCACCTCGGCAGCCGGCACCCGCTCGAACGGCGTTACCCCAAGGCGGGCACAGGCGGCCAGCGTGGCGTTCCAGGTGTCGATGTGCGCGGGGCTGGTGGCCGTCCACAGCCAGCCCTTCTGGCGAAAGTGCGCGTCGATCTGGTGCTGCTGGCAGAACTCGCCCAGCTCGCTGATCGCCCGCTCGGCGCTGTGCCCCAGAAACAGCGCCTGCTCCGGGGTGCAGAAGCTCGCCAGGGTGCCGACCTTGGGCCACCACGACATCACGAAGCCGCCGTTGCGCCCCGAGGCGCCCCCGCCGCACACGTCCTGTTCCAGCACCATCACGCGGATATCCGGCTCATGCTCCTTGAGGGTCAGGGCGGTCCACAGGCCGACGAAGCCGCCACCGACGATCACCACATCGGCGTCGTGCTCACCCTGCAGCGCCGGGCCGGGTTTGAGGCTGGGCTCGGCGCTTTCCAGCCAGTAGCTGCGTTTGAGCGGTGCGCTGGGGGTCAGTTTCATGAGCGTGCCGCCCAGGCGTTGAAGCGCTGTTCGAGCAGTTCGCCGTGGTCGGCCCAGAAGCTTGCGTTCATCGGCAACTGGCCTTGCAGGTTGGGGCTGCCGGTGGGCAGCTCGCTGACCCGCTGCTCGCTCAGCAGGCCCAAGGCCTCGCGGTTGACCGGCCCGTAGGCGATCTGCTCGGCGTAGCCCTTCTGCTGCTCGGCCTTGAGGGTGTGGTTGATGAACTTCAGTGCTTCGTCGCGCTTCTTGGCCCCACGCGGGATGGCCCAGGCGTCCATGTCATAGATGCCGCCATTCCACACGATGCGCAGCGGGGTCTGGCTCTGCACCGCGCTGATCCGGCCGCTGTAGGCCGAGCTCATCACCACGTCGCCCGAGGCCAGGTATTGCGGCGGCTGGGCGCCGGCCTCCCACCACTGGATGCTCGACTTGATCTGGTCGAGCTTGGCGAAGGCGCGGTCCTGGCCTTCACGGGTGGCCAGCAGGGTGTAGACATCGGCCGCCGGCACGCCGTCGGCCAGCAGGGCGAATTCCAGGGTGTACATGGCGCCCTTGCGCAGCCCGCGTTTGCCGGGGAATTTCTCCAGGTTCCAGAAGTCGTCCCAGCTGGTGGGGGCCACTTTGAGCTTGTCGGCGTTGTAGGCGATCACCGTCGACCACACGAAAAAGCCCACGCCGCACGGCTGTACCGCACCGGGCAGCAGTTGCGCGGCCACGGCCGGGTCGGGGGCGAACTCTTCGAGCAGGCCTTCTTCACAGGCGCGTGCCAGCTCGGGCATCTCCATCTCGACCACGTCCCACGAGACGCTGCCGGTATCGACCATCACCTTGACCTTGGCCATCTCGCCATTGAACTCGCCGGCCACGATGCGGGTGCCGGTCTGTGCCTGGTAGGTGTCATAGAAGGCCGCCACCTGTGCGGCCTTGTTGGCCCCGCCGTGGGACACCACGGTGAGGTCGGCCAGCGCCGATGTGCTGCACGCAGCGGCAGCGATCAGGGTGAGCGAAAAGGCCAGATTCTTGTGCATTGTTATGTTCTCCGGGTCGGGATGGCTCAGTAGGCCAAGTGTCGAGCCGCAGCCGGGTCGCCACAATCAGACGCAAACAAGATTCAGCCGCGTACCTTCATACGTTCGTACAAAGCCGTTCAAAGGCGCGCCATGCCCGGTTACACTGGCCGTCACCCTGCCCCGGAAGCTGCCCCATGGCCCTGTCTGTCAGCGACATCATCGCCCTGCCCGAACTGCGCACCCGCGTCATCAGCGGTGCCGCAGGGCTGGGCAAGCCGGTACGCTGGGCCCACGTGTGCGAACTGGCCGACCCCAGCGAATGGCTGGGCGACGCCGACCTGCTGATGACCACCGGCATCGGCATACCCGCCGATGCCGATGCCCAGCGCGCGTACGTGGAAAACCTCGCGGCCGCTGGCCTGGCGGGCATGATGATCGGCGAGAACATGCAGGCCCCGGCCAACCTCGAGGCCTTGATGGAGCGGGCCGACGCCCTGGACTTTGCGGTGATGTTCACCCACTACGGCGTGCCCTTCGCCGCCGTCACGCGGGCCATCGTCGATGCCGGCCAGCAGGAGGAGCAGGCGCGCCGCAATGCCATAACCCGGGTCTACGAAAGTGCCCGCATGAGCATTCAGGGGCTGGGCCTGGGCGCACTGCTCAAGCGCCTGGAAAAGGACGTGCAGGCGCGCCTGACCCTGCTCGACGCCGCGTCGCTCGCGCCCTGGCGCGACGCACTGGGCGGCCTGCCGACAAGCCAGCGCCAATGGCTGGCGGCCCGCCAGCGCGACACCTCGGGCAACCGGCCGGTGGTGCAGCGCCACGCGCTGGAGGCGGGCGAGCTGCTGGTGATGGCGCTGCCGTCCCAGGCCGACTGCCTGCTGGTGGCCGAAGGTGACGGGCTGCTCGACTACGGCCTGTTGCACCATGTGGTGGCGGTGCTGGGCATCGAGCTGGAGCGCCTGCGGGTCGACAACGAGCGCAACCTGCGCCTGGGCTCCGAGCTGCTGGACGACCTGTTGCAGCAGCGTCTGCCGGCGCATCAGGCACAACAGCGCCTGGCCGCCTTCGACATCGGCGCCGAACAGGCCTGCCTGCTGCTCGGCCGCGCCGCCGGGGTGTCACCGGCGGCCTGCGACGAAGCCCTGCAACGCCAGGGTCGTCGCGTGCTGATTCGGGTTCAGGGCGATGACCTGATCGTGCTCGGCGCCGCCGAGTGCATCCCGCAGCTGCAGGCGCAACTGCAGGTGCCGCTGGGGGTGAGCAACCCGCTGGGCCACGCCGGGCGCAGTGTCGAGGCGCTGCGCGAGGCGCGCCTGGCACTGGCCCACACCAGCGCCGCGCAACCGCTGGTGACCTACGCCCAGGCCGGCGCCAGCGTACCGTGGCTGGCGCAGAGCCTGGATGAAGCCGAACGTACCTTCCGCAACGTACTGGGCCCGCTGGCCGACTACGACAGCCAGCAGAACACCCAGCTGCTGCACACCCTGCAGGTGTTTCTGCAACACAACCGCTCGTGGCTGGCGGCGGCCGCGCAGCTGCACGTGCACAAGCAGACGCTGGTGTACCGCATGCGCCGCATCGAAGAGATCACCGGCCGCTCGCTGGACAGTACCGAGGACGTGGCCACGCTGTGGTTCGCCCTGCGCGCGGCGCGCATGGCGGGGCTGGCCTGAGTGCTAGGCGGCAGACGCCCCAGCGCGCTGCCATGGCGCCCCCTTGGCGAAGGCCGCCTCCATCCAGTGCTTGAACGCCAGGGTAGTGGCCGTGGTGAAGCGCGCCGAAGGCCGCATCAGGTAGATGCCCGACGCCGAGTCCAGCTGCCACTGGGGCAGCACGCGCACCAGGCGCCCCTCGGCCAGGTCCTGGTGCATCATCCAGTCGCCACCGGCCAGAATCCCCACGCCGCTGCGCACTGCCACCAGCAGTGCTTCATTGTCATTGCTGATCAGGCTGCCCTGCACCCGCACCGTCTGCTGCCCGCCCTGCCCGTTCAGGCGCCAGTCGGGGAACGAACGCAAGCCGCTGAAGCCCAGGCAATTGTGCCCGGCCAGGTCGGCTGGCCGTTGCGGTGCGCCGTGACGATGCAGGTAGGCCGGCGCAGCACACAGGATGCGCGTGTGCTCGCACAGCTTGCGCGCCACCAGCCGGTTGTCGGCCAGCTCGCCGACGCGCACGGCCACGTCGAAGCCTTCGCCCACGATATCGACGAAGCGGTCGGCATAGTCGACGTCGACGGTCACCTCGGGGTAGGCCAGGGAAAACCCGGCCACCAGCGGGCTCAGCCAGCGCCGGCCCATCGCCCCCGGCAGCGCCACGCGTAGACGCCCGCGCACCTGCGCCGCACCGTTGCAGGCCTCGAGTTCGGCCGTGCTGATCAGGCTGGCGGCATGCTGCAGGCGCTCCACCAGCCGCGTGCCCTCGTCGGTGAAGCGCAGTTGCCGGGTGGTTCGCTCCACCAGGCGGATACCCAGGCGCTGCTCCAGAGCCGCCAGGCGCTTGGACAGCACCGAGGCATGGCGTTGCAGCACCCGGCCGGCGGCAGCGAACGAGCCATGCTCGTGCAGCGCCAGCAAGGTGGCAAATTCATCGGCCTGACGGCTGTCGAAAGGGTCCATCGGTGAGGTCGGCCTCGTGCGCGTCGGTCAGGGGATCAGCACGACCGCCCCCTGGGACCGGCCTTGCTCGATGGCAGCATGGGCGCTGGCCACGTCGGCCAGGGGGTAGCGTTGCCATATGTGCGGCTGGATGATACCCGCCGCCAGTGCATCCAGCACATCCTGCGCGCGCTGCTGGTACTCCTGGGGGCTGGCGGTATGTGCCGCCAGTGACGGCCGGGTGAGGAACAGCGAGCCCTTGGCGTTCAGCGTGCCCACCTCGACCGCTGGGGGCGCGCCGCTGGTGGCGCCGAACGACACCAGCGTGCCGCGCGGGCGCAGGCTGTCCAGCGACGCCTCCCAGCTCACCCGGCCGACCGAGTCGTAGACCACATCGACCTTGAGGCCCTGGGTCAGCTCGCTCACCTGGGCCGCCAACGTGGCTGCGTCGAACACCAACACCGCATTGCAGCCGGCCGCCTTGGCGCGCTCGACGCTTTGCGCCCTGGACACCACACCAATCACATGGGCGCCCAGGTGCCTGGCCCACGGCACCATGATCTGCCCTACCGCCCCCGCCGCACCGTAGATCAGCACACGCGTGCCGGGGCCTACCGGGTAGCTCGCCTTGAGCAGGTACTGGGCGGTGATGCCCTTGAACAGCACGGCAGCCGCGTCTTCGAACGACACGGCAGCGGGCAGCCTGACCAGGCGCTCGGCCGGGTACAGGCGTGCACTGGCATAGCCACCCAGCGGCCCGGTGGCATAGGCCACACGGTCGCCCACGGCCACCTCGGTCACGCCCGCCCCCAGCGCCCGCACGGTGCCGGCACCTTCCAGGCCCAGCGCGGACGGCAACGCAATCGGCACAGTGCCCTTGCGCTGGTTGATGTCCAGCGGGTTGACGCCGATCGCGGCCTGTTCAAGCCACACCTGGCCCGGGCCTGGCGCTTGCACGGCGCCGGCCTGAAGCTGCATCACCTCGGGGGCGCCTACCGCCTGGAGCGTGATTGAAGTCACCATGATGTTGCCTCTTGCAGTGGTTGAAGGTCTGCAAAGGCTAATTAGCGCACCCGTAAACGACAATACAGCGCCATTGCCGAACATATGTGCACCTGATGCAGCAATGCCAGGTGCCCTTCGCCCCCTACAGCGCCCGCACCAGCGCCGCTGCCACAATGCCTGCCGCAATCGCCGGCAGCGGCTTTTTCACCAGCAGCATCACCACCGCCGTGCTCAGCAGCGCCAGGCGTGCGCCGTTGTCGCCGTTCACCGCCAACGGCGTCAGCACCGCCACCAGCACCGAGCCGGACATCGCGCTGATGAACTGCTGCACGCGGTAGTTGATGGGCACGAACGACATCACGAACACACCCCCCCAACGGGTGGCCAGGGTCACCAGGCCCATGATCACCACCAGCAGCAGCGTGCCGGCGCCTGCAGTTTCAACGTTCATGCTTGTTCTCCATCCACACCACACCCAGAATGCCGCCCGCCAGCGCGCCCATCACCACGTGGCTGTTCTCCGGCAGGTACCAGTAGGCCAGCAGCGACGAACCGGCCGCCACGATCCAGATCATCAGCATGCGCAGGCTCTTGTGCCCGCCCAGCACCATCGCCAGCAGAAAGCAGCCCATCACCATGTCCAGGCCCAGGCTGACCGGGTCGTGGATCGCATTGCCGAAATGCAGCCCCAGCCAACTGCCCAGGCACCACGCCGACCACAGCGCGATACCGCCGCCCAGCACCAGGCCCAGGCCCGGCTTGCCGGCGTTCAATGCCTGCATGGCCATCGCCCAGTTGGCGTCGGACACCACCAGCATCACGCCGTAGCGCCGAGCGGTGGGCAGCTCGCGCAGCCAGGGGTACAGCGTGGCGCCCATCAGCAGGTGACGGGCATTGATGGCGAACACGGTGATAATCAGCGGCACCAGCGGTACCTGCTCGCCCCACAGTTCCAGCGCGGCGAACTGCGAGGCGCCGGCGAACACCAGTGCGCTCATCAGCAGGGTCGCCGCGTCCCCCAGCCCGGTCTGGGCTGCAGCGAGGCCGAAGGCCACACCGAACACCACGACGAACAGGGAAATCGGCAAGAGTTGCTTGAAGCCAGCCCAGACGTCGCTCCACTCAAGCCTGGATAGATGCTTCTCTACGGTTGACAAGGCACAGCCTCCTTCGTGTGGCGATCTTGTCATGCACCGGCCCGAAGGGGCGCATGCCGAACCGCTCGTTTTATAGTGACGCACGCGCGCGCTGGCGTGCGGGCGCTACTATGCCCGCACACACGCGCGTCACAAAGCCTGTTGTGCAGTTGTCGGCGAATTTACTCTCGCGTCGGTGCCTGGGGTCGCAAGGCGGCCTCGATGGCGGCGATGTCTATCTTGTCCATCTGCATCATCGCGTCGAAGGCACGCTTGGCCGCAGCCGGGTCGGGGTGAGTGATCGCGGCGGTCAGCGCGCGCGGGGTGATCTGCCACGACAGCCCCCACTTGTCCTTGCACCAGCCGCACACGCTGGCCTGGCCGCCGTTGCCGATGATCGCCTGCCACAGGCGGTCGGTCTCGGCCTGGTCGTCGGTGGCCACCTGGAACGAGAACGCCTCGCTGTGATGGAAGGCCGAGCCGCCATTGAGGCCCAGGCACGGGATGCCCATGACCGTGAACTCCACGGTCAGTACATCGCCCTGCTTGCCGGCAGGGAAGTCGCCGGGGGCACGGTGCACGGCGCCCACCGCGCTGTCGGGAAAGATGCTGGCGTAAAAGGTGGCAGCCTCCAGCGCCGCGCCGTCGTACCAGAGGCAGATCGTGTTCTTGCTGTTCATCGTGGTTCTCCACAGAAAAGCGACAGACCTCTGCAGTCTAGTCGCCCGCGGCGCAACCCTTGAGCCAGTCGATCAGTACCTGCACCCGCCGGGGCAACGGGTCGCGCGGCGGGTGAACCAGAAAGTAGTCATAGCGCCCCGGCTGGGAAAACCCGCCGAACGGCAGCACCAGCTCGCCCTGGTCGATACGCGCCTGCACCAGGCGCTGGCGGCCGATGGCGATACCGGCGTGGTGGATGGCCGCCGTCACGCACAGGTCCGACCGGTCGAAGGTCAGGCCGCGCTGCGGCAAGGCGTCCAGCAGCCCCTGCTGGCCAGCCCACAGTTGCCACTCGGCATCGAACACCGCGTTCTCCCAGGCCAGTGCATCGTGCAGCAAGGTGCACTGGCGCAGATTGGCGGGGTTGTCGAACAGCTGGTGCAGCTCGGCATAGCGCGGGCTGCACACCGGGGCGATGGTCTCGCTCATCAGCGCATGGCTGACCAGGCCGGGAAACTCGCCATTGGCGTACAGCAGCGCCAGGTCGATGTTGTGCGTGCGAAAGTCGACCGCATCGTTGCCCACCCGCACGTCCAGCGCGATGTTCGGGTAGCGCTGGTGGAAGTCGGCCAGGCGCGGCACCAGCCAGCATTGCGCTGCGGACGGGCGGGCGTACAACGCCACCGCCCCGCGCAGCTCGGCCTCGGGCGATGGCTCCAGGGCATCGCCCAGCTGCTCCATCACCCCCTGCAGTATCGCGAACACCCGCTCGCCCTCGGCTGTCAGGCGTATGCGCCGGGTCAGCCGCTCGAACAGGCGCAGCGCCAGGGCCTGCTCCAGGCGGGCGATACGGTGGCTCACCGCACTGGGGGTCAGGCACAGCTCCTCGGCTGCCTGGGCAAAGCTCAGGTGCCGCGCCGCCACCAGAAAGGTGTGCAGGTTGGCAAATTGCGAGCTGTTCAGGCGTGCGCTCAAACGCGGGGGCAGGTTCAGCATCGGGGCAGGTTCCGCTAGTGTCCGGCCAGCAGTGTACGGCCCTGCGCCAGATACGCCTGCATTTCATCGTCCGGCACCATGCTGCCGCCGGTGCCCCACACCAGGTGCGTGGCATTGGTCAGGCGCTGCGCGCTCAGGCCCAGGCGCTGGCGATAGCCCTGCCGTTCCCCGGTCACCCGCAGGAACCCCGGCAGCCCGGCCAGCGCCGAGGGTTCCAGGCGATGGCCCTCGATGGCTTCAAGTTGCGCCAGTTGCCGATACAGCTGCTCGTCGGGAACGGTGTAATAGCCGTCTATCAGGCGCTGCATGGAGCGCCCGACAAACCCGGACGGGCGCCCCACCGCCAGGCCGTCGGCGGCGGTGCGGTTGTCGATGCCGAAGTCGTACACGCTGACCTGCTCGTGCAGCCCGGTGTACACCCCCAGCAGCATGCAGGGCGAATGGGTCGGCTCGGCGAACACGCAGTGCACTGCGTCGGCGAAGATCTGCTTCAGACCGAATGCCACCCCGCCAGGGCCACCACCAACGCCGCATGGCAGGTAGACGAACAGCGGGTGCTCGGCATCCACCCTGATGCCCGCCGCCTCGAGCTGGCGTTGCAGGCGACGCGCCGCCACCGCGTAGCCGAGGAACAGGTTGATGGAGTTTTCGTCATCGACGAAATGGCAGCGCGGGTCGGCCTCGGCCTGCTGGCGCCCCTGCTCCACCGCCACGCTGTAGTCGGACGCATACTCGATCACCTCCACCCCGCAACTGCGCAAGCGGTCCTTCTTCCACTGCCGGGCGTCGGCCGACATGTGCACGCTGGCCTTGAAGCCCAGGCGCGCACTCATGATGCCGATGGACAGGCCCAGGTTGCCGGTGGAGCCGACCGCCACGCTGTACTGGCCGAAAAATGCCCGCGCGCGGTCGCTGTCGAGGCTGGCGTAGTCATCCCCAGGCTGCAGGATGCCCGCCGCCAATGCGAGGTCTTCGGCGTGCTTGAGCACCTCGTAGATACCGCCACGCGCCTTGATCGAGCCGGAGATCGGCAGCAGGTTGTCGGCCTTGAGCCACAGCGCGCCCTGCACGGGTACCTGCGCTTCGGCGCACAGCGCGGCCTGCACCTGCGCCAACGGCAGCAGGGGCGACTCGATGATGCCCTTGCTCACCACCGTCTGCGGGAAGGCCGAGGCAATGTAGCTGGCAAAACGTTCCAGCCGCGCGCTGGCGTCGTCCACATCGGCCAGGGTCAGCGGCACGTCGCCCAGCGCCTGCGCTGCCGGGGCCAGGCCCGGGTTGAACCAGGTGGTCGGTTGCAGGCGCACCAGGTCGGCGATCAAGGGGTGGCTGTGCTGCCACTGGTCCAGGGTCTTGTCGTGAATCATGCGGTTCTCCAGAAAAGTGACGGGTACGGGCAGGCTCATACCCAGTGCGACAGCAACAGGGTCATGCCCAGGGCCACGACCGAAGCCAGCAGTGTCGCGGCGGTGAATTTTTTGAGCGCCTCGCCCAGCGACACGCCCAGGTATTCCTTGACCACCCAGAACGCCGAGTCGGTGACGGTAGTCCAGCCAATCGCGCCGGCGCCAATGGCAATGATCACGATCTCGCGGTTCTGCCCCGGCATCGCGTCCAGCAGCGGCAGCACCATGCCGGCGGCGCTGACCATCGCCACGGTGGCCGAGCCGACCGCCAGGTGCATCAGCCCGGCGACGAACCAGGCCAGCAGGATCGGGTTCAGGTCCCACTGCGACAGGGTGCTGGCCAGTACCTTGCCGACCCCGCTGTCGATCAGTACGCCATTGAAGGCACCGCCGGCACCGATGATCAACAGGATACTGGCCAGCGGGGTGAAGGAGCCGGCAGTCAGCGCCTGCAACCGGGCCATGCCCAGGCCACGGCGCAGGCCCAGTGCCCAGTAGGCGAAGCACACCGCGATGGCCAGGGCAGTGAGCGGGTTGCCGAGGAACATCATCAGCCGGTACAGCCCGGCCTCGGGCCCCAGGGTCATGCTGGCCAGGGTCTTGCCCACCATCAGCAGCAGCGGCAGCAGAATCACCAGCAGGGTCAGGCCCAGGCCCGGCATCGACCGGCCAGCGGCTGGCGTGGCGGCAGGCTCTGGCGCGGCCTGCGCGTCGGGCGCGGCGTGCCGCGGGCACACCAGCGTGGCCCATACCGGGCCGGCAATCACCGCGGTCGGCAGGCCGACGATCAGCCCGTACAGGATCACCTTGCCCACGTCGCCCCCCAGCAGCTGGGTGATGGCCATTGCCGCCGGGTGCGGCGGCAGCATGCAGTGCACGGTCATCAGCGATACGGCCAGTGGCAGGCCGACGTAGAGGATGTTGAGCCGGGTCTGGCGGGCCACCACGTAGATCAGTGGTATCAGCAACACGAAACCGACTTCGAAAAAGACCGGTATGCCCACCACGAAGCCCACCAGCATCATGGCCCACGCCGTGCGCTGTTCACCCAGGGCCTCGAGCAGCGAGCGCGCAATGCGTTCGGCGCCGCCCGACACCTCCAGCAGTTTGCCCAGGATGCTGCCCAGGCCGATCACCGCCGCAAGAAAACCCAGGGTGCCGCCCATGCCCTTCTCGAACGAATCGGCGATGGCCGGCAGCGGCATGCCGGCCCCGGCGCCCACCACAAAACTGGCCAGCATCAGGGCCAGGAACGAGTGCACCCGAAACCTGACCACCAGCACCACGATCAGGCCGATGGCCGCCATCAATATCAGTAACAAACCTGCGTCTTCGTGCATGACTTCGCCTTTATTTGTTTTAGTGAGCGATTGCCGCGCAGGGCGCGGTCGGAGGCGATTAGGCGGCACGCAGGCAGGCCTTTACAAAGGATGGTTTTTCAGCGCACAGGTGATCTGAGGTCATCTGCCAGGGCCCTCGTCGGGCGGACACCTGAACCTTAAACCGCTATGATTCCCGCCATCACTCATGACCCCTTTGGCCGCTGGTAACCACCGCATGATCGAAGTCACCGAAGTTTCCATTGCGCAGCTGCGCGCCGCCCTCGAATCGGGCCAGACCACCTCGGTCGAGCTGGTGAAGGCCTACCTCGCCCGCATCGATGCCTACGACGGCGCAGACACGCCCACCGCGCTCAATGCGGTGGTGGTGCGCAACCCCGAAGCCCTGCGCGAAGCCCAGGCATCCGACGAGCGTCGTGCCCAGGGCAAGCCCCTAGGCCCGCTCGACGGCATCCCCTACACCGCCAAGGACAGTTACCTGGTCAAGGGCATGACTGCCGCCTCCGGCAGCCCGGCCTTCGCCAACCTGGTGGCCTACCGCGACGCCTTCACCATCGAGCGCCTGCGCGGCGCCGGGGCGATCTGCCTGGGCAAGACCAACATGCCGCCCATGGCCAACGGCGGCATGCAGCGCGGCGTGTATGGCCGGGCCGAAAGCCCGTACAACGCCGCCTACCTCACCGCACCCTTCGCCTCGGGCTCGTCCAACGGCGCGGGCACGGCCACGGCGGCCAGCTTCGCCGCGTTCGGCCTGGCCGAGGAAACCTGGTCCAGCGGCCGCGGCCCGGCCTCCAACAATGGCCTGTGCGCCTACACCCCTTCGCGCGGGGTGATCTCGGTGCGCGGCAACTGGCCGCTGACGCCGACCATGGACGTGGTGGTGCCCTTCGCCCGCACCATGGCCGACCTGCTCGAAGTGCTCGACGTGGTGGTGGCCGAAGACCCCGACACCCGTGGCGACCTGTGGCGCCTGCAGCCCTGGGTGCCGATCCCCAGCGTGGCCTCGGTGCGCCCCGCCGCCTACCCACAACTGGCGGCGGACAGCGCGGCGCTGGCCGGCAAGCGCTTCGGCATCCCGCGCATGTACATCAACAAGGACCCGGATGCCGGCACCTCGGACAGCCCCGGCATCGGCGGCCCGACCGGCCAGCGCATCAACACGCGGCCTTCGGTGATCGCACTGTGGGAGGCGGCGCGCAAGGCACTGGAAGCGGCCGGCGCCGAGGTGCTCGAAGTGGATTTCCCGCTGGTATCGAACTGCGAGGGCGACCGCCCAGGTGCCCCCACCGTGTTCAATCGGGGCCTGGTGTCCAAGGCATTCCTGCACCATGAACTGTGGGACCTGACGGCCTGGGCCTTCGACGACTTCCTGCAGGCCAACGGCGACCCGCAGCTCAACCGCCTGGTGGACGTGGACGGGCCGAAGATCTTCCCCCACGACCCCGGCACCCTGCCCAACCGCGAGGGCGACCTGGCGGCGGGCATGGACGAGTATGTGCGCATGGCCGAGCGCGGCATCACGCCGTGGGACCAGATCGCTACCCTGCCCGATGGACTGCGCGGGCTGGAGCAGACGCGGCGTATCGACCTGGAAGACTGGATGGACAGGCTGGGGCTGGATGCGGTGCTGTTCCCGACGGTGGCCGATGTGGCCCCGGCCGATGCCGATGTGAACCCGGCCTCGGCGGATATTGCCTGGAGCAACGGGGTGTGGGTGGCCAACGGCAACCTGGCGATCCGTCACCTTGGGGTGCCGACGGTGACGGTGCCGATGGGGGTGATGGCGGACATCGGCATGCCGGTGGGGCTGACCTTCGCCGGGCGGGCGTATGATGACTCGGCGTTGCTGCGCCTGGCCTCGGCGTTCGAGGCTACCGGGTCCAAGCGTGTGATACCGCCGCGTACCCCGGTGCTGGTGGGTGGCCGTTTATCTTGAGTTGATTGGGCTGGCCTCTTCGCCAGCAACGCTGGCTCCTACGGGTTTGGTAGGTCTGTAGGAGCCAGCCTTGCTGGCGAAGGGCACAACACAAAAAAGGGGGACGCCATCACGGCGCCCCCCTTTTTGTCAGCCTGAACCCATCAGTTCCAGGGACGATCGCCGTTCTCGTCCTTGATGCGGGTCGGCAGGCCCATCACGTCCAGCGCCTTCAGGAACGGCTCGGCCGGCAGTTCCTCGACGTTGGCCATGCGCTGCACGTCCCACTCGCCACGGGCCACCAGCAGGGCCGCCGCCACCGGCGGCACGCCCGCGGTGTAGGAGATGCCCTGGCTGTCGGTCTCGGCATAGGCCTCTTCGTGATCAGCCACGTTGTAGATGAACACTTCGCGTGGCTGGCCGTCCTTGGTGCCCTTGACCAGGTCGCCAATGCAGGTCTTGCCGGTGTAGCCCGGCGCCAGCGAAGACGGATCCGGCAGCACGGCCTTGACCACCTTGAGCGGCACCACTTCCAGGCCCTCGGCGGTCTTCACCGGTTGCTCGGACAGCAGGCCCAGGTTCTTCAGTACGGTGAACACATTGATGTAGTGCTCGCCGAAGCTCATCCAGAAACGCACGTTCGGCACGTCGAGGTTCTTGGACAGCGAGTGCACTTCGTCATGGCCGGTCAGGTACAGGTTCTGCGAACCCACCACCGGCAGGTCGTCGGTACGCTTGACTTCGAACATGGTGTTGCTGGTCCACTGGCTGTTCTGCCAGCTCCACACCTGTCCGGTGAATTCGCGGAAATTGATTTCCGGGTCGAAATTGGTGGCGAAATACTTGCCATGGGAGCCGGCATTGACGTCGAGAATGTCGATCGAATCAATGCGGTCGAAATACTGTTGTTGCGCCAGTGCTGCATAGGCATTGACCACACCCGGGTCGAAGCCCACGCCAAGAATGGCGGTGATGTTCTTCTGCTGGCATTCCTCGAGGTGCTTCCACTCGTAGTTGCCATACCAGGGCGGCGTCTCGCAGATCTTGCCCGGTTCTTCGTGAATGGCGGTGTCCAGGTAGGCCACGCCGGTATCGATGCAGGCACGCAGCACCGACATGTTGAGGAAGGCGGAACCGACGTTGATCACGATCTGCGATTCGGTTTCGCGGATCAGCGCCTTGGTTGCCTCGACATCCAGAGCATTGAGCGAAAAGGCCGTGATGTCGGCGGGTACCTTCAGGCTACCCTTGGCCTTGACGCTGTCGATGATGGCCTGGCATTTGGAGATGTTGCGTGACGCGATGGCAATACGACCGAGTTCGTCGTTGTGCTGCGCGCACTTGTGGGCCACCACCTTGGCGACACCTCCTGCACCAATGATAAGAACGTTTTTCTTCAATTTCTTTATCTCTCCTTTCCGCCAGCTTACGAGAGGCTGGACAGGTAGTCGTCAAAACCAAATTCGCGAACCACCTCGACAGTACCGTCAAGTTGTTTCACTACGATGGATGGCATCTTCAAACCGTTGAACCAGTTTTTCTTGACCATGGTGTAGCCTGCCGCGTCGATGAACGACAGCCGATCGCCGATGGCCAGCGGACGATCGAATTGATACTCGCCGAAGATGTCCCCGGCCAGGCAGGATTTGCCGCATACCATGTAGGTGTGCTCACCCTCGCTGGGCGCCAGCTTGGCGTTGAGGCGATAGATCAGCAGGTCGAGCATGTGCGCCTCGATGGAGCTGTCGACCACGGCCAGGTGCTTGCCGTTGTACAGGGTGTCGAGCACGGTCACTTCCAGCGAAGCGCTCTGGGTGATCGCCGCTTCGCCCGGCTCCAGGTACACCTGCACGCCGTACTTCTGCGAGAACGCCTTCAGGCGCGCGCAGAATGCATCCAGTGCATAGTCTTCGCCGGTGAAGTGGATACCGCCGCCCAGGCTCACCCACTCGACCTTGTGCAGCAGCTCGCCGAAGCGCTCTTCGATGGTGTTGAGCATCTGGTCGAACAGGCCGAAATCACCGTTCTCGCAGTTGTTGTGGAACATGAAGCCGGAGATCTGCGACATGACCGCATCGATCTTGACCGGGTCCCATTCGCCCAGGCGGCTGAACGGGCGCGCCGGGTCGGCCAGCAGGTAGTCCGAGCTGCTCACCTGCGGGTTGACGCGCAGGCCGCGCACCTTGCCTTCGGTGGCCTGGGCATAGCGCTGCAGCTGGCCGATGGAGTTGAAGATGATCTTGTCGCAGTTCTCGATCATCTCGTCGATTTCATCGTCGGCCCAGGCCACGCTGTAGGCGTGGGTCTCGCCTTCGAACTTCTGGCGGCCGAGCTTGAGCTCGTAGAGCGAGGACGAGGTGGTGCCGTCCATGTACTGCTGCATCAGGTCGAACACCGACCAGGTGGCGAAGCACTTGAGCGCCAGCAGGGCCTTGGCCCCGGACTGTTCGCGCACATAGGCGATCTTCTGCATGTTGTGCAGCAGCTTGGTTTTGTCGATGAGGTAGTACGGCGTCTTGATCATTTCGAGGCCCCCGGCAAGGCCGGCCAAAAAAAGGACACGCATTGTGCCTTCACTGCACGGGAATCGAAAGCTCGGAAGTGATTTTTGCCCGACGCGGATTTTTCGGGTGCACCCATCGCAGGTCGAACCCGCCCCCACACGGGAGCGGGCCTGGACGTCAGAAGTCCCAGCGAGTGCTGAACATCACGTTGCGCGGGTCACCGTAGTACGAGGAGTTATAGAAGCCGATGTTGGTGTAGTAGTACTTGTCGAACAGGTTGTAGACATTGACCGACGCCGACAGGTGCTCGGTGAACTGGTAGCGCGCCATCAGGTCGACCAGCCAGTACGGGGTCTGGGTGAAGGTGTCATTGGTGCCCTTGGCGTAGTTGTTGAGGACCTGCCAGCCCTTGCCCTGCCAGCGTGCCCCACCGCCCACGGTGAGCTTGTCGAGGCGCCCGCCAAGTTTGTAGGTGGTGTAGAGGTTGAGCTGATCTTCGGGCTCCCAGGTAGCTACCTTGGCCCCGCCCTGGTCGCGGCTGACCTTGTGCGTGTAGCCGGCCTGCACCTGCCAGCCGGGTGCCAGCTCCCCGGACACCTCTGCCTCGTAGCCCTTGGTTCTGGACTTGATGCCCATGTAGGCGTAGTCGATGTCGGGGTTGGTTGGCCTGGCGTTGTAGAACGTGTCGGCCTGCGGGCGGTTATCTTCGTGCACTTCGAAGTAGGCCAGGCTGGTGTTCAGGCGACCGTCGTAGAACTCACCCTTGATGCCCACCTCGTAGTTCTGGCCCTCGTTGGGCTCGAGCATCCTGTTGCGGCTGTCACGGTAGGCCGTCTGCGGCAGGAAGATATCGGTGTAGCTGGCATACGCAGAGAAGTTGCTGTTGAGGTCGTACACCACCCCGGCATAGGGCACCAGCCGTCCGCTCTCCTGGCTGTCGCTGGTGCCGGTGACCTGAAAGTTTGCCAGGCGACTGCCCAGCAGCAGCGAAAGGTCATCGGTGACACTGAAGCGCGCAGTCAGGTAGCCGCCACTTTGCCGGGTGGTTTCGTCGTTGCGCTTTGTCACCGAGCCCCAGTCCGGCTCGATGGCCTGACCGTGCCAGCTCTCCAGATCGTATTCGTTGTCGAAGTAGGTGACGTTGTTGTAGTTGTCGCCCTTCCAGTGCGAGCTGGACACCGAGCCACCCACCACCAGTTGGTGTTCGCGCCCGAACAGGCTGAACGGCCCGGTAGCGTAGAGGTCGCCGCTGTCGCTGGTGGTTTCGCCGGTGTACTTGCGCGAATAGATCGACGACACGGTCGGGGTGTCGGGCGACACCGAGCCCAGTGGCGCGTCATAACCATTGATCTGGTGGTTGTACTGACCCTTGATGACCCAGTCATTGGCCAGGCGATGCTCCAGGGTGGCGAACAGCGTGCGCGAGTACTGCTCCCAACTGCTCCACTTGGCGCCATTGTTGAACGAACGCGGCAGGCTGATGGGGTTGCCCTGGGAGTCGTACACCGGACGGCTGCCCGACCAGCCCGAGCCCCTGGGGTCGCTGTCCTGGTAGTCGGCGCCCAGGGTCAGCAGGGTGTCTTCGTCCAGGTCCACTTCCAGGATGCCGTAGTACACTCTGGTCTTGCGCTCGTAATGGTCCATGAACGAGTGCTTGTCCTGATAGGCGGCCACCGCCCGGCCCCGCACGTTGCCACTGTCGGTCAGCGGGCCGCTGAGGTCGATCTCCGAGCGGTAGTTGTCCCAGGAGCCGGCGCCCAGGTCCACATGCCCCCTGAAGTCGGCCGTCGGCTTCTTGCGGATCAGGTTGATCGTGCCACCGGGGCCGCCCGCGCCGGTGAGCAGGCCGGTGGCGCCCTTGAGCACCTCGACCCGGTCATAGATCGCCATGTCGGTAAGGGTCTGCCCGGCCGAGTACTGCGCGTCACGCAGGGTCGGGATGCCGTCGTACTGGAAGTTGACGATGGAGAAGCCGCGCGAATAGTAGTTGGTACGTTCACTGTCGTAGGTCGACACGGTGATGCCGGGGGTGTGGCGCATCACATCGTCGATGGCGTTCAGGCCGAAATCGTCCATGGCCTGGCGCGTGACCACCGAGATCGACTGCGGGGTTTCCCGCGGGGTCAGCACCATGCGCGTGGCGGTGGCGATGGTGCCCGGCGTGTAGGAGCCGGTGCCTTCGGTGATGGTGCCCAGCTGGTTGGCGCTGACTTCGGTGGCCTGCAGCTCCAGCTGCGCACTGCCGGTGGCCAGCCTTGGCATTACCCGGTAGCCCTCGCCTTCGGGCATCGCCTGCAGGCCCTGGGGCGCGAGCAGTCGCTCAAGGCCCTCGGCGATGGCGTAGCTGCCGTCCAGGCCGCTGCTGTGGATGCCTTGGGTCAGGGCCGAGTCGACCGCGATCATCACCCCGGCCTGCTGGCCGAATGCGCCGAGCACGCGATCGAGGTTGCCGGCGCCGATATGGAAGGCGTGGGTGGCGTGGGCATCGGCGCCGGCCAGTACGCCCTGGCTGGCGCACACGAGGGAAAGCCCGAGGATAGCCGTGCGCAAGGCACCGGCAAGCGGAGTGAGGCGGCTGTGCATAAACAATTCCATGGGTTGAGGGTGTTGGCGATGCGCTGTTTTTCAGCGTCTTCCCTGGTCTTGATGCATGAGATGGAAAAAACTGCCGCCGCTGTTAAAAATAATCGTTCTCAGGCCACGACCACGTTTGCCCAGTAGCCGAACACACGCTGTACCCGTATCGGCAACACACTGGCCAGCAGGTCGAGGCTGGCATCGGGCCGATCGAGGGAGAACGAACCCGACACCTGCAAGGCCGCCACCGCCGGATCGCAGCGCAGTACGCCGCGCCGGTAGCGGTCGAGCTGGGCCAACACCTGGCCCAGTGGCATGCGCTCGGCAATCAGCAGGCCGTCAACCCAGGCCTGGGCGCCCGCGTCGAGGGGTTCGACACTGCCGACCTGCTGCCCGAACGCCACCTGCTGGCCGGCGCTCAAGGTCATGCGGGTGCTGCCGGCCCAGGCGATCGAGGCACTGCCTGCCAGCACCTGCACCTGGGTACCCGACACCCCGGGCAGGCCCTGGCTGACCACCAGCCGCGAGGCGGGCTCGGGGCGTACCCAGCCATTGGCGGTGCGCACCGCCAGCGAAGCACCTTGCCCCAGGGTGAGCATGACCCGCCCCAGGTTGAGCGCCAGCACGTCTGCGTGCGCATCCACGCCGGTGCGGGTATCCAGGGTCAGCTCCACCTCGCCAGACAACGCCACGTGATGACGCTCGCCGGTGGTGGTGCGGTAGTCACTGAACAGTTCCGGCAGCAGCACCCGCTCACGCACGCTCAGGCCAGCCGCCAGTACCACCCCCAGCCCGGCGAAGCCCTTGAGCACATTGCGCCGCGACGCAGTGCCACGTGCCTGCAGCAATCCGCGCGCGCCGGCGGCCGGTAACGTCCTGGTGCCCTGGCGCAGGTCATGGGTGAGCCCGGCAAGACGCTGCCAGGCCAGTTCATGCTGGGGGTTTTCATCGCGCCAGTGCTGGCAGGCCTGCTGCTCGGCCAGGCTGCTGACACCCGACTGCAGGGTGACCATCCACAGCATGGCCTGCTCTACCACGCCGGGGTCCAGCGGCTGGTTGTCGATCCGGGCGAAGCGGCTCATGCGCCGTAGACCGCCGCATAGCAGTGGCGGTAGGCCTTGAGCATGGCCTTTTGCACCACGTTCACCGTCAGGCCCTGGTGTTCGGCGATCTGCGCGTAGGTCAGACCGTCAAGCTGTGACAGCAGGAAGATCTCGCGCACCTTGCTGCCCAGCCCATCGAGCACCTGGCCCACCGCGTCCAGCGCCTCGAGCACCAGCAGGCGAGTTTCCGGGGACGGCACCAGCGCCGGTTCAAGATGGGCCAGCGACTCCATGTAGGCCTTCTCCAGCGCATGGCGCCGGAAGTACTGGATGCACAGGCGGCTGGCCACGGTGGTTAGGTAGGCACGCGGCTCGCGGTACACCGGCGGTGCCTCGCTGCGCAGGATGCGCACGAAGGTGTCCTGCGCCAGGTCCAGCGCCTGCTCCCGGTTGCCCAGCTTGCGGCGCAGCATCTGCGTCAACCAGCTGTGGTGTTGAACGTAGAGTTCGCCCACCGCATGGTGGGTGCTGGAAAGTGGATGCATCGGCAGGGTTCCGGGACGCAGGCTGACGGGAGTCGTGCATGGTAATACTTCTCATTAGCTTGCGGTGGATTTTTATGATTGCCGCCGAAACAACCTGCTTCACCGACACTGGCAGGCCGGCGCTCAGGTGCAGTACTGTGCGAGGCAGCCAAAGGGAGGGCTGAATATGGATCAAGCGACACTCACCACCTTGTTGACCAAGCTCCGCAATTGCGACCTCGAGGGCGCGGCCGCCGACCTGCAGGCCCAGGCAGTGGCACTGGCGGCCCGGGGGGAAGAGGCACTGTCCGATTTCCTCGCCCGCTATGCCTTCCGCTCGTTGCAGGGCAAGCACAGCCCGGACAAGACATCGCCGGCGCTGGCCCAGGCACTGCACGACAGCGAACAGCACCTGCAGCGACTTCACGACGAGCGCAAGGCGCTGCTCGACGACATCCACACCTACTTTCTGGAATTCGAGAAGATTGCCGTCAACCTGACCCCGGCACTGATCGAACCGGCGACTTTCAGTGAGCAGAACCGCGACAACCTGCCGTTCATCGAGGACTACCTGAGCGGCCGTCGCGAGGTGGTGGACGATCTCAACCTGCAGAGCGTGCTGAAAAAGCAGATCAAGTTCTACCTCAACCTCAACCTGCACGATGAACGCCCCACGTTGCAGGTCAGCTATCGCAAGACCCACATCCAGCCGGGCAAATCCTGGCGGTTCGTGGAGCTGAGCCAGCAGGCCGGGCAACGCAGCGAACAGTTGAACCGGCTGGTGCAACTGGATACCGAGTGCGATGCGGTGCAGCGCCAGGCATCACGCCTGAAATGGGAGCTGCGCTGCAACGAGGACACCGGCAACCAGCAGGTGGCCGACTTCCAGAAGAAACTGGGGTTGTTCATGGCCAGTGTGGCTGCACAGGCCTGAGGCCGACCGGGTGGCGGCACCGGCCCGGCGCCCCCGCCCGGCCATTCGCGGATCAGCCCAGGCGGCCCCAGACCTGCACCAGCCCCACCAGGTGCACCACCCCGAACCCCAGGCACACCAGCGAGCTCACCACGATGAAGCGCTGGCTGCGCCCGGTATTGGCCAGCACGAAGGGCCCGGCGATACCGCGCAGCAGGTACACCAGCGTGATCGCGCACAACGCCGGCAGCAGCAACGGCAGCGGCGCGATCACGCCCGCCCCCGACAATGCAAAGGCCGCCCAGCTCAGCAGCACCAGCGCAATCGCTGCCGTGACCACCGCCGGAAAGGTCCGGCCCGCCTCCGCCGCCCGGATGAAGCGCTCACCCGCCCCGAACAGGCGATACCAGGACGGCCCCGCGATGATCGTACCCACGTGCAGCACGGCCGCCAGCGCGCTGAGCGCCGCGGCAATCACCAGCGCCAGATTGTATTCACCTGCCATAACGGTTCTTCCTTGTAGGAGCCGGCGTTGCCGGCGAAGCGGGCAACGCGTTACTTGGCCGAACCCTGCATGTACGTCGCAAAGTTGTTGATATGGTCGTCCAGGTTGTCTTCGAGCATCATCCGGTACTGGTCGCAGAAGTACGTGAGCATCGCCTCGCGTGCCTGCGCCATTTCTTCCCCCGACTTGAAGTTGCGCGCACTCACCCAGGCATTGAACCGGGTGGTGCCGAACATCATCGAGGCACTCACCTTGCCCAGGTCCTGGACCTGCCCGAGCTGCTCGTTGGACAGCTCTATATGGGCGTCGGCGCGGTCGTAGAACGAGTCGTCAGCATTTTGCGGCATTGCGTGTCCCTTTCTCATCACGTCTGGTTATTGCAGCCCCCTCCTGCCGTCCGGCCAACCGTCGGCGAGTGGATATCTGCGCGAAGCTGATTATGCTTCAAACGAGCGGGCAGCGCTGCGAGGTGTCTGTGCGCATTGCGTAGTCCGATGACATCAGCCCCAGGGCTTGGGTGAAGTGGCAGTGGGTGTTCCGGCCTACAACAACAATCCGGAGAAAACTCATGGCGACAATCGACAGCACTTCCACAGGCAGTGCGCCCAGGCGCGGGATCACCAAAGAGGAACGCAAGGTCATCTTTGCCTCGTCCCTGGGCACCGTGTTCGAGTGGTACGACTTCTATCTGTATGGCTCCCTGGCGGCGATCATCGCCAAGCACTTCTTTGCCGGGGTCAACGAAACCACTGCCTTCATCTTCGCCCTGCTCGCCTTCGCCGCCGGGTTTGCGGTAAGGCCGTTCGGCGCCATCGTGTTCGGCCGCCTGGGCGACATGATCGGGCGCAAGCACACCTTCCTCATCACCATCGTGATCATGGGCGTGTCCACCGCGGTGGTGGGCCTGTTGCCCAGCTACTCGAGCATCGGCGTGGCGGCCCCGGTGATCCTGATCACCCTGCGCCTGCTGCAAGGCCTGGCGCTGGGCGGTGAATACGGCGGCGCCGCCACCTACGTGGCCGAGCACGCACCGCCCGGCAAGCGCGGCTTCTTCACCTCGTGGATCCAGACCACCGCCACGCTGGGGCTGTTTCTGTCGCTGCTGGTGATCCTGGCGTGCCGTACCGTGCTGGGCACCGAGGCGTTCGAGGCGTGGGGCTGGCGCATACCATTCCTGCTGTCGATTCTGCTGCTGATCGTGTCGGTGTACATCCGCCTGCAACTGAGCGAGTCGCCGGTATTCAACCGGATGAAGGCCGAAGGCAAGGCATCCAGGGCGCCGCTGACCGAGTCGTTCGCCCGCTGGGACAACCTCAAGGTGGTGATCATGTCGCTGCTCGGCGGTACCGCCGGCCAGGCGGTGGTGTGGTACACCGGGCAGTTCTATGCGCTGTTCTTTCTGTTGCAGACGCTCAAGATCGACCCGCAGACCGCCAACCTGCTGATTGCCGGTTCGCTGCTGATCGGCACGCCGTTCTTCGTCATCTTCGGCAGCCTGTCCGACCGCATCGGGCGCAAGGGCATCATCATGGCCGGCTGCATCCTGGCGGCGCTGACCTACTTCCCGATCTTTCATGCGCTGACCCAGTACGGCAACCCCGACGTGTTCAGTGCCCAGGCACGCAACCCGGTGACGGTGGTCGCCGACCCGGCGCAGTGTTCGTTCCAGTTCGACCCGGTGGGCAAGGCGCGCTTCACCAGTTCGTGCGACGTGGCCAAGAGCGTGCTGGCCAAGCGCGCGATCCCCTACGTGAACGAAAAGGCCGAGCCCGGCAGCGTGGCGCAGGTGCGCATCGGCAACGCAGTGGTGCCCAGCTTCGACGGCAGCCGCCTGCCGGCCGCCGACTTCAAGACGCAGAACGATGCCTTCGCCGCCACCCTGGGCGCGGCCCTGAAGGACGCCGGCTACCCGGAAAAGGCCGACCCGAACAAGACCAACTACCCCATGGTGCTGTTGCTGCTGACCATCCTGGTGATCTACGTGACCATGGTCTACGGGCCGATCGCCGCGTGGCTGGTGGAGCTGTTCCCGGCGCGTATCCGCTACACCTCGATGTCGCTGCCCTACCATATCGGCAACGGCTGGTTCGGCGGCTTCCTGCCCACGGTGGCGTTCGCCATGGTCGCGGCCACGGGGGATATCTACTACGGGCTGTGGTACCCGATCGTGATCGCGGTGATGACCGCCATCCTGGGTACCTTCTTCCTGCCCGAGACCAAGGACCGCGACATCAACCACAGCTGAGCCGCCCGCCCTCCCGGGTGCCGGGAGGGCGCGGTGCAGCCTACTGCGAGAGGTGCCGGATCATCGCCACCGTCAGGTACAGGCGCGGCGCGATGCTGGACAGTTCGATGTATTCATCGTCGGCGTGCAACCCGGCCCCGACCACGCCCATGGTTTCGAGCACCGCCGGCGTGGCGCTGCCGGGCACATAGGCATAGCCGGCGTCGGTGCCAAAACGCATGGCGATGGGTTCCAGGCTGCGATCGATCTGGCCATACAGCTGCTGGGCAGTGCTGGCCAGGGCGGCGGAGCCTTCATTTCTGGCCAGCGGCGGGCGCCCCTTGCGCAGGGTCAGCGTGACCTGCGTGTCGGCGATGAGCCGGGCCTGGCTGATACGTTGCGCGTCGGCCAGCACGCGGTCGCTTTCGGACAGGTCGGCATAGCGCATGTCGGCTTCGGCGGTGGCCAGCGCCGGGATGATGTTGGCTTTCTCGCCGGCCTTGGCCAGGGTCCAGTTGACCGTGGTGCCTTTGGCCGGGTCGCCCAGGTCCTTGAGCTGCACCACCTGGTGCGCCAGCTCGGTCAAGGCGTTGCGCCCGTCTTCAGGGGCGGAGCCGGCGTGTGCCGAGCGACCGCGCACTTCCAGCAGCAGCTGGTTGATGCCGTTGGTGGCCACCGTCACCGCGTCCTTGTTCGGGGGCTCGTAGGAGAAGACGTAGTCATGCTTGCGCGCAAGCTCGGCAATGATCTGCCGGGAGCCGAGCGAGCCCATTTCTTCATCGGGGTTGAACAGCACGGTCAGGGTGGCGTAGTCGTTGAAGCGCACATCCTGCAGCAGCTTGATCGCATGCAGGATCATCGCCACCCCGCCCTTCGCGTCGGCCACCCCGGGGCCATAGGCACGCTCGCCCTCGATGCGAAACGGGCGCCTGGCGGCGGTGCCGGGGCCGAACACGGTGTCGTAATGCACCATCAGCATGAAGCGCTTGCTGCCGCTGCCCTTGAAGGTGCCGACGATGTTGTTGCCCACCGAGGGCGTGGCGGCGCTGGTCTGCACCGTGGCGCCCAGGGCCTCCAGGCGCTTGACCAGCAATGCGCCGATGTCGGTGAGGCCTTGCTGGGTGCCGGTACCGGTGTCCACCGATACCAGGGTTTTGAGGGTATCCAGGTAGCTCGACTGCTCGGCCTTGGCTTTTTCCAGCAGGTCCTGGGCGGGGGAAGCGATGGCGCCGGTACAGGCGAAGGACAGGCAGAGCGCCAGGGCGCTGGCGTAGGGAGGGCGAAACAACGGCATAGGGCGGGGCCTCGGTGCAGGGTGGCAAAAGGGTGTGTTGCATGACGGGCAAGGGATCAGCTTAGACTGTCGGCCCTGTATTGCGAGCAACCGGGTTGGACCTTCCATGACACACCAGTACCAGGGCAGCTGCCTGTGCGGCGCCATCCGTTATCAGCTCAGCGCGCCCCTCAAGGCGGTTTCGCACTGCCATTGCAGCCAGTGCCGCAAGGGCCACGGGGCGGCGTTCGCCAGCTACGCCAGCGTCAGGCGCGACGACCTGCAACTGCTGCAGGGAGGCGAGCGGCTCAAGTCGTACGCATCGTCCGAGTCGGTGGCGCGCCAGTTCTGTGGCGACTGCGGTTCATCGCTGTTCTGGTCGCGCTCACAGGGGGACCATGCCGACTGGATCTCGGTTGCGCTGGGCACCCTGGACTCACCCCTGACGTTCGACAGGCAGCGCCATGTGGAGGTGGCTTCGAAGGCGCCGTGGTACGCAATCGAGGACCATTGGCCACAGGGTCGATAGGGTCTTTTGCACTGCCCGCGACAGGCTGGCCCAGGTTTGCGACAGCCGGCTGAAACGCTTCGCGCAAGCACTGCGAAAAACCGATTCAAACGCTTACAATCGCCGCTTTCCGTGCACTTCATGCAGGCCCGCTCGCCATGGCGCTAGACCCACCCACGATGCTCACCATCACGATCGCCCTCGCCGCGGCCGCCGCGCTGTACCTGGCGATCGAGTGGCGCAGCGTGCGTGAACCCTCGCTGCTGTTCTGGAGCGCCGGGTTCGCCACCATCACCGTGGGCTGTACCCTCGCGCTGCTGCGCAGCAGCGGCCTGCTGCTGATCGGTATCTGGTTCGCCAATGGCCTGCTGGTGACGGCGCACTGGCTGTTCCTGCTGGGTGTCGGGCGTTTCACGCAAACCCAGCTGTCGCGGGGCTGGTACCTGGTCTTCGTGGTATGGCTCGCGCTGCTGGTGGTACCCGAGGAGCCGCAATGGTCCAAGCTGATGCTGCTGGTCAACTCGCTGCTGGTGGCGCTGCTGGCGCTCAAGGCCAGTGCACTGCTGCGCCCGCATGGCAAGTCGCTGAGCGTGGGGGCGGTGCAACTGCGCTACGTGCTGCTGATGCACGGCCTGTTCTACGTGGCCAAGGCGATCACGGCGGTGGTGCCCGGCACGCTGATCGACCTGGCGGCGTTCCGCGGCCAGATCATCCAGATCTCGCTGGTGGAAGGCGCCATGGCAATCATGCTGATTGCGCTGTCGATGACCGGCACCGAGCGCTACCGGCGAGAAAAACGCATCGCCCGCCTGGCCGCCCGTGACCCGCTGACGGCCCTGTACAACCGCCGCGCCCTGGAAGTCCGTGCGCCGCGCCTGCTCGAAGACGTGTCGGCCACGCGGCCCGGAGCGTTGCTGCTGATCGATATCGACAACTTCAAGCTGGTCAACGACCTGTTCGGGCATAGCGCCGGTGACCGCCTGCTGGTCGACCTGAGCGAGATGATCCGCACGGTGCTGCCCACCGGCGCCCTGGCGGCGCGACTGGGTGGCGATGAGTTCGTGATTCTGCTCAACAACGCCCCCACCGAACGTATCCTGGCGCTGGGCGGTGCCTTGCGCGAGCAGTTCCGGCAGGCCGCCGCGCAGCTGTTCCCCACGCCTGCGCCAGTGACCCTGAGCATCGGCGCCAACCTGTTCGACCAGCCGCCGGGCAGCCTCACGGCCCTGATCGAACAAAGCGACAGCGCGCTCTACGCCTCCAAGCGCGGTGGACGTGACAGTATTCGCGTGGTGGACCGCACCGCAGCCGCTGGCGAACCCCTGCACTCGCCTTGAGGCAGTACCAATGGACAAGGTGAACAGCAGCATGATCGCCACAACAGCACTCGAACCCTCGCACTGGCCGCTGTACCGCGACCTGCGCCTGCAGTCACTGCAGGACTCGCCGGATGCGTTCGGCAGCACCTACGGCTCGGAGGCCACGCGCACCGATGAAGACTGGTCGGCGCGCTTGCAGGCGGCGGCAAGCTCCGGCCAGGGCCGTGCGTTTGTTGCGCTGGAGGGCGAAGCGCCCTGTGGGCTGGTGTGGTGCAAGCTGGCCGGTGCAGGGCCCGGCGTTGCCGAGATCTTCCAGATGTGGGTCGACCCGGCCTGCCGCGGGCGCGGCGCCGGACGGGCACTGCTGCAGGCAGCGCTGGACTGGGCCCGCCGCCACGACATGCAGCGGGTACGGCTGGGAGTCACGATTCAGGACAGCCCTGCCATGCACCTGTACACCGCGCTGGGCTTCAAGCCGATTGGGCCACCCGAACCGCTGCGCGCGGGCAGCGCGCTGATGTCCCAGGGCATGGAGCTGGTACTGGATACCGTGCAGGCCCGCAACGACTGACACCGCGCGCCCCTGGCAGAACAGGACCCCGAAACCTAATCGGCGGCAAACAGCTGCTGTTGCCGCGCATACGCCACCAGGCGCTCCTCCAGCTGGTCGGGGTCGAGGTAGAAGCGAGTGTCCAGTGCATCCAGCGCGGCCTCGCAGGCCAGGTCGGGCTCATCGGCATAGGTGGGCATGCGCAACTGACGCTCGCCCTGCTCGGCAGGCACTGCCTGGGCGCCGAACAACAGGCCCTTGGCCTCCTCCAGCAGCGCGAGGGTCTGCAACGCGCCGAGTTCGCGCAGCCCCGCGCACGCGCTGGCGTAGTGATCGCCCGAGGAGTTGCCGAAGTACTGGTCGAAACCACCGTTGTACACCTCGCCCTGCAGCACGTTGACCGCGTAATAGTGCTGCTCGGCCAGTGCCAGCCCGGCAAAGCCCTGGGGCGTGCGGAACACCCGGTCGACCAGCGCAGACCAGTACAGCGCCTGCGGGCTGGCCAGGTACTGCTTGCGCTCCTGGGCGTAGCGCTTGCCGTTCTCGATGTTCTCCCGGTAGCCGCCCTTGCAGGGCATGCACAACCCGCCGGTGCGCGCTGCGGTGCTTGCCAGGATCACGTTGCCGCAGACGCGGCAGGGTTGGTTGTCGCTCATGCGCACCCCATGTTCATTGCGTGGTGAGGGCGCGCCCCTTGCGCGTCGCGCCCAACGTGGCGCACATGCTACAGCGTGCCGGCCTGCGCGATCCAATCGCCTTGGCGCATGGGTTTGGTTTACCCTCGGTGCCGACACCTTGCCCACCCTCGCCCACCCCATGCATTACCGCTTCGAGGCCAAGATGAACCGCATCCCTACCTTCACCACCGCGCGCCTGCAGCTCACGCCCCTGCAATTGAGCGACGCTGCGGCGATCCAGCAACTGTTCCCGCAGTGGGAGGTGGTGCGTTATCTCGACAGCCGCGTGCCTTGGCCGTACCCGGACGACGGCGCACTGACGTATGTGCGCGACCTGGCGCTACCCGCCATGGCGCGTGGCGAGGAATGGCACTGGATGATCCGCCTGGTGCAGAACCCGCTGCAGTGCATCGGCAGCGTGTCGCTGCACGATACCCCCGGCAACCACCGCGGTTTCTGGCTGGCGCCGCAGTGGCAAGGCAAGGGCTACATGCGCGAGGTGTGCGAGGTGATCAACCGCTTCTGGTTCGACACCTTGAATCGCCCGACCCTGCAGGTGCCCAAGGCCGTGAGCAACCTGGCGTCACGGCGCATATCGCTGCGCGAGGGCATGCACCTGCTGCACGTGCAGCCCGGCAATTTCGTCAGTGGGCCGATGCCCCAGGAAACCTGGGAGCTGACGCAGGATGAATGGCGCAAGCGCCGCGGCGACGCCAGCCCCGCAACGCAACCCGCTGGCGAGCTGGAAGCCACCCTGCACTACCTGGAGCAACGCCTGCTGCAGCAGGACGTACGCAGCAACACGGCCTTGCTGTCGACGCTGCTGGCCGATGACTTCATGGAGATTGGCGCCAGCGGCAAGGCCTGGCACAAGGCGGATGTGCTCTCCAGCCTGCCCGTCCAGGCATTCAGGGTGCGCACGATCAGCGATTTTCAGGTACGCCCCCTGGCGCCGGACGTTGCGCTGGTGACCTATACCTGCCACAGCGACACCGCGTCGCTGCGCAGCTCGGTATGGCGCAGGCTCGATGGCCATTGGCAGATGACCTTTCATCAAGGCACCCCGGCCGCGTAATGCCGCAGACGGTGCGGCCCCACCCGCGCCGTTTGCCTGCGGCGCCCATGCGCGGCATCATCTGCCGCCCCTGTACAGCGAGCCACCTCGATGACCGATTACCGCGGGCTGATGCTCGAAGACACCCGGCAAGGCGCCAGCGACGCTGCGCTTGCACAGCTGGAGGCCAGCCTTGGCGCGCCCCTGCCGGCTGACTACCGTGAATTTCTCACGACCTGCAACGGCGCCTACCTCGAGTACGACGTGGCGGTCACCCTGGCCAGCGGCGAACGGGAGCTGATGAGCTTCTCGCTGTACGGGCTGGACCTGGACGGCGAATGGGAGTCGAACCCCTACGAGCTGGAACGCGCACGCCAGCGCCCTGGCTACCCTGCCCACGGCCTGCTGCCGATCGGGCGTGACGGCGGCGCCAGCCTGTTGCTGCTGGACCTGCGCGAGGGGCGCCAGCAGGTGGCCGCGATGGTCGCCGCCCTGCCCGCCTGGACCGGCCGCCGCCAGCAAGGCGACGAATACGTGGTGCTGGCCGAAAGCTTCAACGACTACCTGGCCCTGCTGCATGTGGCCGAAGAGACCATCGTCAACCATATCGACAGCTTCATCATCAGCCAGGACAGTGTTCAGGCCACCCTCGCCTGGCTCGATTCCGGCAGCCGCGGCTGGCGCGAACGCCACCGTGAGCGCTGGAACGCACGGGTAAGCGACTGGCCAATATGACTCCCAGGGAAACACCGCAATGAAGCTGACCAGTCAGATCCGCCCCTACGACAACCAATGGCCCGAGCGCTACCTGGCCGCCAGGGCAGGCATCGCCCAGGGTTTTGGCAGTGAACTGATCGACATCCATCATGTGGGCAGCACGGGCGTACCCGGCCTTGCCGCCAAGCCGGAGATCGACGTGCTGGTGGTGGTCCAGGCGCATCGGGAAACCGCAGCACGCCACGCCCACATGCAGGCTCTGGGGTACGTGCGCGGCTCCGACCTGTCGCCGGGCCACCACTTCTACCGTCGTGATGTCGACGGTATCCGTACCCACAAGGTGCACGTGTGTGCCCAGGGCCACCCACAGATTGCCTGGATGCTGCGCTTTCGCGACCTGCTGCGCAGCGATGACGACCTTCGCCAGCGCTACCAGGCGTTGAAGCTTGAGCTTGAAGCGACCAATCGTGACGGTATCGGCGAGTACCTGGCCGGCAAGGCGCCATTCATCGAGGCCGCGATGCGTGGCCAGGTGCAGTCGCAGGGCGGCGTCTAACGGGCATATCCGCAATCAGTGGCTATGCTTTGCGCGTGATCCACGCACGTTGCGTCATGCGTTGTTCCGCTCATTCAGCCATTACATGGAATGCAGGCTTATGAAATCGATTCGCTCCCTCGCCCACGCCGTTGCCCTCGCCTCACTCATGACCACTGCCAGCTTTGCGGCCCACGCCGCCGAACTGCCGCTGGGCAGCGAAGCGCTGCAAGACCACATCAGCACCCAGGTGCTGGCCGTGGACCCGGGCAACTTCCGGGTCACGATCGAAGGCCCGAACAACAGCCAGGTGCCTATCCAGCTAAGCGACCAGGCAAAGGACCTGCACAACCTGAAGGTGGGCGACAAGGTCGACATCACGGTGACCCGTGCCGTGGCCTATGTGCTCAACACCAGTGAGGGCGGCGCGCCGAAGGTCACCGACGAGGCCGGCACCGTGCGCGCCACCAAGGACAACCCCAACCCGGGCGGCGAAGCTTTCCGCCAGGTGCGCGTCACCTCCAAGATCACCGCCATCGACCTCGACGCCCATGAAGTGACCCTGCTGCCGCCCCAGGGCAAGGTGAAGGTGGTGAAGGTCGAGGACCCCGAACTGCAGGCGCGCATGAAGAACCTCAAGGTCGGCCAGACGGTCGACGTGGTGTACACCGAAGTGCTGACCGTGAAAACCTCGCGCCCGTGAGGTATGCTCGCCGAGTCGACTGACTCGAACGGCTCTGGCGCGCCGTTCCCGGCCGGATTTCCCCGGCCAGGAACGCACCGCCCACCACCCGATGGCCAGCCGCGCCTGCCACGGGTATTCCATTGGAACACCCCCCTTTTTCACGTCGCTTGACCGTTGCACAGGGGAACCGGGATGAACGCAAAAACAGTGCCTGGCCGCTTGTCATGGGGCCTGCCCTGCCTGCTTGCATTCGCCCTGCTGCTGACCGGCGGCTGCGCCGGCAAGACGGCCGCCAATCGCTATGCCGCCCAGGGTTCCAACTGCTACGCAAAGGCGGTGCCCAGCACTGGCGAAGGCGGCCTGGCCTGGGGCTCGACCCTGGGCCAGGCCCGCAAGAAATCCATGGACAACTGCATGCGCTACGCCAGCCGCTCCGGTGGCACGCCCAGGACCTGCCAGGTGGTACTGGCCCAGTGCAAGGGCCAGTAACGCATCGGCAAGGCGAGCCTGTTTGAACGGAGTGTGTGATTGAACAAGCGAATCGTGGTAATTGGCGCAGGTATCGTCGGTGCGTCCCTGGCGTATCACCTGGCCGGCAAAGGCGCACAGGTGACGGTACTGGATGCTGGCGATGTGGCGTGCGGGGTGACCGGTCGCTCGTTCGCCTGGATCAACACCTCCCACAGCGCCGCCGACCCCATCGCGGCGCTGCGCGGTGCCGCCATCGAGCAATACCGACGCCTGGAGTCGGAGCTGCCGGGCCTGGCCATTCGCTGGTCAGGCGCCCTGACCTATGGTGTGCAGGCGCCCAGCCCCTCTGCCGCCCTGGTGAGTCGCGAGCGCATCCGCGAGCTGGAGCCGAACCTGCGCCACCCGCCGCTACAGGCCAGCCATGCGCCCGATGAAGGCGCGCTGGACGCGGTAAAGGCCACCCATGCCCTGCTCGCCGGCGCCCGAGCGAAGGGCGCAACGGTACTCACCCACACGCAGGTGGTGGCCCTTGCAACCCATGGCACCAGGGTAACGGGTGTGCAGACAGCGGCAGGCATCATCGAGACGGACATGGTGGTGCTGGCTGCGGGAACCGGCACTGCGGCGCTGACCGAGGCTATCGGCCTGCCGCTGCCCATTTTGGCCTCGCCGGCGATATTCATCCGCTACGCCGCACCTTCGGGCCTGGTGCGCAGCATTTTGTCCAGCCCGGACATGGAGGTGCGCCAGGCTGACGACGGTACCCTGCTGGCAGCGGAGGATTACCTGGACGACGCACCGCAAAACCAGCCCGCAGCCCTGGCGCTGCGCACCGCCAAGGTCATCCGGAAGGAGCTCGATGGCGTCACCTCTCTGCAGACGCAACAGGCCTGCATCGGGCTCAGGCCGATGCCTGCCGATGGCATTCCGATCATCGGCCCGCTGCCCTCGGTTGCCGGGGTCTACGTGTGCACCATGCACCCCGGCGTGGTGCTGGCGGCTGTGGTCGGCCAACTGGCCAGCGAGGAGATCATGCAGGGCAAGACGTCGCCGGCCCTGGCACCTTGCCGCCCGGAGCGGTTTTTCAAGGACGGCGCCCCATTGCACCACGCCTTCACTGCTAGGCTGGATTGATACCCACTGCCCAGGTCAGCCCCATGCCCTACTCCCCCGCCGCATTGCAGATGCTCGAACAGCTCGGCATACCGTTGAACGCGGTGATCGAGCGCCATCTGCAGGAGTTCGTCGAAGCCAGCCTGCTGCAGTGGGCCGAGACCGGCCAGGACAACCGAAAGCACGAACTGGTCGCCGTGGCCGCTCAGGCCTGGCGCCAGTTGAAAGCGGCTGCCGGTGCCGAGGGCGTGGCGCTTTACCTGGTGTCGGCCTTCAGAAGCGTCGAACGGCAGAAGAGCATCATCCAGCGCAAGCTGGACAAGGGGCAGAGCATCGAGCAGATCCTTGCGGTCTCGGCCCCGCCGTTCTTCAGCGAGCATCACACCGGGCGTGCCGTCGACATAGGCACCCCCGGCTGCACCGACCTGGAGCCCGAATTCGAAGCGACACCGGCATTCAGATGGTTGACCCGCAACGCAGCGACCTATGGCTTCGAGCTGTCGTACCCGCCCGACAATGGCGCAGGCTACGTGTATGAGCCCTGGCACTGGCGCCATGTAGCCAGCTGATTCAGGCGGGCTGCGACGCCGCCGCCCGCGCAACCAGGCGCCGGTGGGCCCACACAGCCACCAGCAGCACCAGGGCACCGGCCACCAGCGCCACACCGAAGCCGGCCCGGGCACCGCTGCCATCCACCACCTGCCCCGATACCGCCGCCCCCACGGCCACACCGATGTTCAAGCCGGCCAGCAGCCAGGTCATGCCCTCGGTCAGACGATGTTCGGGCACCAGCCGCTCGACCAGGGTCATGGCCACGATCAAGGTCGGCGCAAAGAACAGCCCCGCCACCAGCACCGCCACACCCAGGCCCGGCAGGCTGGCGACCAGCAACAGCGGCAGGGTCGTGGCAGCGGTTGCCAGCCCACCCAGCAACAGCAGGCGCGGCAAGGGCACCTGCAGCTTGAGCGCACCGAACAGCAGCCCCGCCACGCACGACCCCACGGCATAGGCCGACAGCACCAGGCTGGCCGCCGCCGGCTGGCCGCGTTGCTCGGCAAAGGCCACGCTGACGATATCCACGGTGCCGACGATCATGCCCATCGCCACCATCAGCAGGGTCAGCAGGCGCACGTTGGCCAGGCGGATCACCGAGCCCGAACGACCCCCGGCAGCTTCCCGGGGCTGGATCGGCGGCTCGGTACTGCGCTGGACGACCAGGGCGAACACACCCAGCACCAGCAACAGTGCGGCCGCAAGCAGGCCCGCCTGGGGCAGTACCACCACCGCCAGGCCCACCGACAGCGGCGGCCCGGCAATGAAGCTGACCTCATCGAACACCGTCTCCAGCGAATACGCCGCTTGCAACTGCGGCTGGCCACGGTACAGGGCCGTCCAGCGCGCACGCACCATCGCCGACACGCTCGGCATGCACCCTGCCAGCACCGCCCCGATGAACAGCGCCCAGTCGCCAGCCCGTTGCCAGGTGCTGGCCAGCACCAGCAGCAGGCCGAGGAGGCTGATGGCGGTGGCCGCAGGCAATACGCGGCGTTGCCCGAGGCGATCCACCAGGCGCGATACCTGTGGCGACAACAGCGCATAGCTCAGCACGAAGGCCGCCGCCACTGCCCCGGCCAGTGCGTAGCTGCCACGCAATTGCGACAGCAAGGTGATGATGCCGATGCCTGTCATCGGCAGTGCGGTACGCGCCAGCAGCCCGGCCAAGGCAAAGCCCAGGGCGCCCGGCGCGGCAAAAAGGTCTCGATAAGGGTTGGCCATCTGATGCTCCAGGGCGGTGAATTGGCCGCTGACACGGCAGCGCGACAAGTCACATACGGCATGTATGTATAAAAAGCGTATATTCATACGCACCGAATGTAAATAATCATACGCACCGTATGTAAGGAGACATGCCCATGGCTCGCCGCACCCGTGCCGAAATGGAAGAAACCCGCGCCACCTTGCTCGCCACCGCCCGCAGCGTGTTCAGCGAACGCGGCTATGCCGATACCTCGATGGATGACCTGACCGCCCAGGCCGGGCTGACCCGCGGCGCGTTGTATCACCACTTCGGCGACAAGCAGGGGCTGCTGGCGGCCGTGGTGGCGTCGATCGACGCCGAGATGGATGCACGCCTGCAGGCGCTCTCCGACACTGCCCAGACGCCCTGGGAAGGCTTTCGCCAGCGGTGCCGGGCGTATCTGGAAATGGCGCTGGAGCCGGATTACCAGCGCATCGTGCTGCGCGATGCCCCAGCCGTGCTGGGGGGCACCTCGACGGACGCGCAACGCCATTGCATCGCGTCGATCCAGGCACTGCTGGAACGGTTGATCGAACAAGGCGTGGTGGCCGAGGCCGACCCGCAGGCCCTGGCCTCGCTGGTCTACGGCAGCCTGGCCGAGGCTGCGGTGTGGATCGCCCAGGGTGATGACGGCGATGCGCGACTGGCGCGCAGCACCGGCGCACTGGAACTGCTGCTGCGCGGGCTGCTGGCCAAACCATAGGGCATCAAGGCCACGCGAGGGTGGCCCGATTGGGGTGACAGCGGCGCACTAGCCCCACTGCAGGTTGAACACCATGAAGTTCAGCACCACCCACACCACCAGCGCCAGGTGAGTGAGCTGCAGGCCCTCCTGGCGTATCCAGTAGCCGAACCACAGCCCCCCGAGCAGCATGGCGAAAAGAAAGCCCAGGGCTGCGCTAAGCGCCAGGTTCAACCAGGGCCGGGCTGCGTCCAGGCCGCTGCCCAGCAGCAGGTGGTAGCAGCCCGCCCAGGCGGCCAGCACCGCCCCCGCCTGCAGCAGCACGACGACCATCAATGCCGCCCTGTGCACAGCGGGCGAGTGGATGGCCCGCGAGCACAGGGGCAGGTCGATCGCCGGTGCCTGGCGCAGGGGCGCCATCGACAGCGTGCCCCCGACGGCCGCCGCCGAACTGGCAAAGGCCTGCAGGTTGTTGACCAGGGCGATGCTCAACCACAGGGAGAACCCTGCGGCCAGTACCATCTGAAACATCAGCAGTGAAGTTGCAGTATCCACGAAGCGGTCCTCATCAGTTGTTCAGGGTGTTTGCGCTCAGCGTCCTGCCGGTAGGCGCGCGCCAGGCCAGGGCCTTGTACAGGTCCACGGCGTTGCCATAGGAGGCGGCCTGTGCCCGCGCGATGTCCTGGCGCAGACGCAACAGGTCGCGCTGGCTGTCCTTGACCGCCAGGTAGCTGCCCGAACCTGCGCCATAGCGCTGCTGGGCGATGGCGAACGCCGCCTCGCCATGCCGCGCCGCCTGCACCAGGCCGAGCAGGTGGCGCTGGTGCTCGGCCAACTGCGTGACTGCGCCCTCCACCTCTTCCACCGCCACCAGCAGCACCTGTTCGAAGTGCGCCGCCTCGCCCTGGGCCAGCGCCTGGGTACCGCGCAGGCGCGCCCGCACCGAGCCCAGGTTGAACGCTGGCCAGGTCAGGCCGGGCGTCAGCTCGAACGCCCGCGCCGCACTGCCCAGGTCGCCGTCACGCAAGGCAAAGAAGCCGATGAACCCACCCAGGTTCAAACGTGGGTACAGGTCGGCAGTGGCAGCGCCCACATCCTGCACACGGGCAGCCAGCAGCCGTTCGGCCTGAACCACATCGGGCCGGTTGCGGATCAGCTGATCCACATCCCCCAGTGGCAGCTGGCGCGCCAATGGCATCGGCGGCATGTCACCCAGCGCGATGGCAAAGCTGCCGGGGCGCTGGCCTGTGAGCACCTGCAGCCGGTACAGGCGCCGCTGCAACTGGCTGCGCAGTGGCGCCACAGTCGATTGCGCCAGCAGCAGGTTGCTCTGCGCGCTCTCCAGCGCTTCGGGCAGGCCGGCGCCGGCGTGCAACTGCGCCTGGGTCAACTGCACGGTCTCCTGCCAGCTGCGCACCGCTTCTTCGGCCAGCAGCCCTTGCTGGCGTAGCCCCTGGGCCTCGAAGTAGGCCTGGGCCACCTGGGCCGCGATGCTCAACTGCACCTGTTCCAGGTCGGCCGCGGAGGCCTGCGCACGGGATTGGGCGGCGCGCTCCAGGTGATCGAGGCGGCCGAACAGGTCAAGCTCCCACTGCAGGTCCAGCCCCGCCCGCCACGATTCGGACAGGCTGCGGGCCGGCGGCTGCCCCTGCCTGGCCTGCTGCGCCAGGCTGCGCTGGTAGCTCGCGCTGCTGGTCACCGTCGGCAGGCGCTCCAGCGCCTGTTCATCCACATGGGCACGGGCCAGCAGCAGGCTGGCATGCGCCTGCTCGATGGCGTGGTTGTGGGCCAGGGCGTTGGCGATCAGGCGTTCCAGCTGCGGGTCGTCGAAAAAGGTCCACCAGGCTGACGTCGGCTGCACCGGCGTCGCAGCGAAGGCCTGCGCCTGCGGGCTGACCACATGAATGGGCGCCACCTCGAGGGCGTGATATTGCGGCCCGACGCTGCAGGCACCCTGCAACGCCACGGCGCCCAGCAACAGCGGATAACGGCTGAACCCCTTCATGGCCTTGCCTCCCTGTGCCCAAGCGCAAGGCCCTGCTCGGCCTCCTCCAGTTGCTGCTTGCGCGGGCTGTGCACGCGATGGTCACGGGCCAGCCAGGCATACACCGTGGGCAGCACGAACAAGGTGAACAGCGTGCCTATCAACATGCCGCAGACAATGACCACACCCAGGCCGAAACGGCTGTTGGCACCGGCGCCGCTGGCGAACAGCAGCGGCATCACGCCGAAGGTCATCGCGGCGGTGGTCATCAGTACCGGGCGCAGGCGAATCTGCGCGGCGCGGATGATCGCCCCGGCACGGTCGAGGTTCTCGCGCAGCTGGATCTCGTTGGCGAACTCCACCATCAGAATGCCGTGCTTGCTGATCAGCCCGATCAGGGTCACCAGCCCGATCTGCGTGTAGATATTCAGGGTGGCCCAGCCCAGTGCGAGCGGCAGCAGTGCGCCGCAGATCGACAGCGGCACGGTGACCAGGATGATCAGCGGGTCCACCAGGCTTTCGTACTGGGCCGCGAGCACCAGGTAGATGACCACCATCGCGGCGAGAAACGCCAGCACCAGTGCATTGCCTTCCTGCACATACTGGCGCGACTCGGACTGCCAGTCATGGCTGAACTCCGGCGGCAGTTCGCTGGCCAGCGCCTGCAGAAACGCCACCGCCTGCCCCTGGGAAACCCCCGGTGCCGGGATGGCCTGCAGCGTGCTCGCATTCTGCTGGTCGAACTGCAGCAGCCGGTTGGGCTCGACCGTCATCTGCAGCCGCACCACGGCAGACAACGGCACCAGTTGCCCCGCTTCGCTGCGCACATACTGGCGCTCTAGCGCCTGGGGCGTCAGGCGCTGATCCTGGGTGCTCTGCGGGATCACGTCATACGAGCGGCCATACAACGCGAAGCGGTTGATGTACTGCTCGCCCACCAGCACGGCCAGGGAGTCGCCGAGGGCCTGCATGCCGATGCCCAGGCTGGCGGCCTTGGCGCGGTCGACCGTCACCTTGACCACCGGGTTGTTGTAGTCCAGGTCGCTGTCCACCACCGCGAACAGGCCGCTGTCGCGGGCACGCTGCTTGAGGGTTTCCATGGTCTGGTACAGCACCGGGTAGTCCTGCGCGCTGCGCAGCACCATCTGCACCGGCAAGCCACCGCTGGAGCCTGGCAGCGAGGCCACCTGGAAGGCAAAGATGCTGCTGCCCTCCACTTCGCTCACGGCCTGCTGCAGGTCGGCCTGGACCTGATCGGCCGAGCGCTCGCGGGCCTGCCACAGGCTGAGGTTGATGCCGCCGAAGCTGCTGGCCGGCCCGTCGGTGCCGTTGATGATCCAGGTGTCGGTGGTTTCCGGCAGGCTGTGCATCACCTGGTCGAGCTTGCTGGCGAAGCGCTCGGCATAGTCGAGGCTGGCGTACTGCGGCGACTTGATGGCGGTGAGCACGGCGGCCTGGTCCTCGGGTGGCGCCAGCTCGCGTTGCGGCTGCAGGTACAGCCACGGCAGGCTCAGGCACACCAGCAAGGCGACGCCACCGCTGACCCAGCGACGCGACAGCGAGTGCGCCAGTGCCCGCCCGTAGGCGCTGGCCAGCCCGCCGAACACCTTCTCGGCAAGCCTGGCCATGCGCCCCTCCTGCTGGCCGGGCTTGAGCAGCAGCGAGCTCATCACCGGCGACAGGGTCAGGGCCACCACCCCCGAGACGATCACCGCCCCGGCCAGGGTCAGGGCGAACTCGCGAAACAGCGTGCCGGTGAGCCCGCCGATCAGGCCGATAGGGGCATACACGGCGGCCAGCGTGAGGGTCATGGCGATCACCGGCCCGGCGATCTCGCGGGCACCGACCAGCGCGGCGGCCACCGGCGTCTGGCCCTCCTCGATATGGCGGTGCACGTTCTCCACCACCACGATCGCGTCGTCCACCACCAGCCCGATGGCCAGCACCATCGCCAGCAGGGTCAGCAGGTTGAGGCTGAAGCCGAACGCCAGCATCAGCCCGGCCGCGCCGAGCATCGACAGCGGGATCGCCAGCACCGGGATGGCTACGCTGCGCAACGAGCCCAGGCACAACCAGATCACCAGCACCACGATCACGATCGCCTCGACCAGCGTGTGCAGCACTTCCTGGATCGAGGCCTCGATAAAGCGTGCAGTCTCGTAGGCCAGCGCCACGTTGACCCCTGGCGGCAGGGTCTGCTGGATCTGCGGCAGCAGCTTGCGAATGCCGTCGACGATCACCAGCGGGTTGCCCGCAGGCGTCGGGAACAGGCCCAGGTGCACCGCCGGGCGGCCATCCATGGTGGCGCTGGTCTGGGTGGCCGCGGCGCCCAGTTCGACCGTGCCCACATCGCGCAGGCGCACCAGCGCCGTGCCGTCATTGCGAATCACCAGGTCGCGAAAGGCCTCGACACTGGTCAGGTCGGTATCGATGCGTATGTCGGCCAGCACGAACTGGCCGCGTACCTGCCCGGGCGTGGCCTGGTAGTTGTTGCTGCGCACGGCATCGGCCACCTCGGCGGCGGTCACGCCGCGCCCGGCCATGCGTTCGCTGTCCAGCCACAGGCGCATGGCCAGGGTCTGGCCACCGAAGGTCTGGATCTTGGCCACGCCGTCGATGCCGGAAAGCTGCGGCTCGACCACCCGCGACAGGTAGTCGCTGAGTTCGGGAATCGACAGCGTGTCGCTGGCAAAGCCCACATAGGCCACGGCGGTGGAATCCCCGGCCGACAGCTCCACTACCGGATCGTAGGCCTTGTCCGGCAGGCGGTAGCGCACCTGGTTGACCTTGGCCATGGTCTCGCTCAGCGCCTGGGTCGAATCGCGGTTCAGCTCCATGCGCAGGGTCACCAGGCTGCGGCCCTGCACCGACGACGAAGACAGGTAGTCGATGCCTTCCACCGACGACACCGCCTGGGTGATCGGCTGGGTCACGAAGCCCTGCATCAGTTCGGCCGATGCACCCGGGTATTCGGTGCTGACGGTAATGGTGGCGGTTTCCAGCAACGGGTACTGGCGGATGGGCAGCTTGCCCAGGGCGAACAGGCCGGCTAGCACGATCAGGCTGCTGACCACCAGGGCCAGCACCGGGCGACGCACAAAACTGTCGGTGAACCTCATGAGGCGTCGCCCCCGTCGGCGTTGTGCAGCGTGTCATTGGCCACCTGCTCCACCTGCATGCCGTCACTGAGCTTGAGCTGGCCCGAGACCACCACGCGGTCGCCCGCCTTGAGCCCGGAGGTGACTTCCACCTGGCCCTTCCAGCGCTCGCCGGTGGTCACCTGCACGCGGTGCACGCTCAGGCCGCGTTCCGGGTCGTGGTTGGCAATGAACACGGTCTGGCCGTAGGCGGTATAGGTGATGGCGGTTTCCGGCACGGCCATCACCCGGGTCGGCTGCGCCGCCGCGAGCTGCACGCTGGCGTACATGCCGGCCTGCAACTGCCCGTCCGGGTTGGCCAGGGTGGCCTGCACCCACACTGCGCGCGCCTTGCCCACCATCGGGTCGATGGCGTTGATGCGCGCCGCAAAGGTCTTTTGCGGCAGTGCATCCACCGCCAGGGCGGCGGTCTGCCCCACCTGCAAGCCCGGGGCGGCATGCTCGGCCAGCGAGAAGTTCACCCGCAGTTGCGTGGCGTCCACCAGGCTGGCCACGGCGTCACCGGCATTCAGGTACTGGCCTTGATGCACGCGGCGGATGCCCAGCTTGCCGGCAAAGGGAGCCCGGATCGCCTTCTGCGCAATCCGTGCATCGACCTGCTGCAGTTCGCCCTCGGCCATCTGCACGGCGGCGGTGGCATTGTCGAGTTGCTCCTGGGTAGTGACATTGGCGGTGCGCAGCTTGCCGATGCGCTGATGCAGGGTGCGGGCATTGCGCAGCTGTGCGCTCAGGCGCACCCGGTCGGCCTGCTCGGGGGCATCGTTGAGCTGCACCAGCAGTTGCCCGGCCTTGACCCTTTGCCCCGACTCGAAGGCGATGCGCGTGATGCGCCCGGTGGTTTCCGCGGCCACCTGCACCTGGTGGGCGGCTTCCAGCTCGCCGGCCGCGAAGGTCTGGCGGGGCGCCTCACGCGAGGTGACGGTGACCAGCGCGACCTTGGTCACCGGCCACGCCGCAGTGGCGTGCGCCGTCGAGTCCTTTCTGGTCAGCAGCATGACGACGGCCAGCACGCACACAACAGCGGCGCCCCCTCCCAACAGCATCCTCTTGCCCATCTTTGCTCCGCTCATCGGTGTGGTGTGTTCGCTGCACAGCGCATCCCGTGCCGATGGCTGGCATCGGCACGGCAAAGCGGTTGCAGGAAAGATCGGGCCGGACTATAAAACCTCAACTTAACTTGAGGTCAACACACGTGGCGGCAGAAAAGACGATGGATGGTGCGCGCTCGCTCACCATCGGCGAGGTGGCCAGGCGCAGTGGCGTGCCGATTTCCACCTTGCATTTCTACGAGTCCAAGGGGTTGATCGCCAGCACGCGCAATGCCGGCAACCAGCGGCGATTTCCGGCGTTGGTGCTGCGCAGCATCGCGATCATCAAGGTGGCGCAGCGCACCGGGATTCCGCTGGAAGAGATCAAGCATGCGATGAGCCGCTACCCGCCCAACAGCAAATTGACGGCGGCGCAGTGGGGTGAGATGTCATCGGCCTGGCGCGAGAACCTGAATGCGCGCATCCGGACGCTGGAGGCATTGAGGGATAGCCTGGACAACTGCATCGGTTGTGGCTGCCTGTCGCTGGATGATTGCCCGTTGCGCAACCCGGGGGATGCGCTGGGGCAGGATGGACCGGGGCCGAGGATTCTGGAAGGGGCTGCCGGGGGGTAGGCGCAGGGGTTGCGGGTGGTCTGGCTGATGCACCGTGCACACAGGTTTTGCGACCGCTTCGCGCTCGTTCGCCAGCAATGCTGGCTCCTACAGCGCTGGGGCTTCTGCCCGAAGGGCGTAGGAGCGGGCCTTGCCCGCGATCTGGCTGATGTACCGAGCACGCAGGTTGTGGGACCGCTTCGCTTTCGTTCGCCAGCAATGCTGGCTCCTACAGCCGTGGGGCTTCTGCCCGAAGGGCGTAGGAGCGGGCCTTGCCCGCGATCTGGCTGATGCACCGTGCACGCAGGTTCTGCGACCGCTTCGCGCTCGTTCGCCAGCAATGCTGGCTCCTACAGCCCTGTGGTTTCTGCCCGAAGGGCGTAGGAGCGGGCCTTGCCCGCGAACTGGCTGATGCATCGCACACGCAGGTTCTGCGACCGCTTCGCGCTCGTTCGCCAGCAATGCTGGCTCCTACAGCCCTGTGGTTTCTGCCCGAAGGGCGTAGGAGCGGGCCTTGCCCGCGATCTGGCTGATGCACCGTGCACGCAGGTTCTGCGACCGCTTCGCGCTCGTTCGCCAGCAATGCTGGCTCCTACAGCCCTGTGGTTTCTGCCCGAAGGGCGTAGGAGCGGGCCTTGCCCCGCGAACTGGCGCGCAGCGCCAGCAAAACCTGCGAACGCGATCTGGCTGATGCATCGCGCACGATCGTCGGCCAGCAGCAGCCCACCTGCACGCCTGTGGTTTCAAACGGAGCGACAGCGCTCCATCAATCGACCCGCATGGAGCGCAGTCACTCCATATAACCAAGCCCCGCTGCGGCCAGTTTCGCCACCTCAAGGGTGCTGCCCGGCGGTTGATGGTCTTCGAGCAGCCAACTGACCGACAGGCCCGACCACGCGAGCACCCACTGCAACAACCGACGAGGTTCCATGCCGCTGGCCTTGGCGACGATCTCGACCCGGTGCGCGAAGCGCCCCGGTGCCAGCGCCTGCTCGCCATCGGGATTGCAGAAAATGTTCGCGTAATCGAAGCCCTGCTCGCCATACAGCCCCTTGGGGTCGATGGCGAGCCAGCCGGCTGCGCCGAAATCGAGCACGTTGCCGTGGTGGATGTCGCCATGCAGTACCCCCACATCGCGCGGCGCAGCCAGCAGTTCGCGGGCGGTGCTGGCGCAGTGCAGCAGAACACCGCCGTGCCTGTCGGCCCCGTGCCACAACCCCTCGAACCACTGCTCCAGTGGCACCAGGGCGAGCATGGGCGTGGCGCGCGGTGCATGCAGGCGGGCGGCAACCGCGCAAAGGATGCGCGTGGCCTGCTCGTCGTGCCCGTCCTTGACCATCTGCGTCAGTGCATCCGTACCTTGCGCGCGCACCATAAGAAGGGCTTGGCCGTCGTGAGCCAGTACCGGCGCTGCCCCCTCGCCCTGCCACCACGCCATGAGCAGGCTGCCCGCCTGTTCTTCGGCAACGTGCGAAATCTTCAGCATGGCTGGCCTGCCCTGCTGGCGCACCGGCAGCAGGGTGCCGTTCAGCGAGTCGAACGGCTCGCCATCGACAGTCAGTTGCCAGCGCTTGAGATAGTCGTCAAACATGCCGTGGCCTGGGTAGCGAGGCGATCATCTGGTCAAAGGCCTCCAGCGCATAGCGCCCTTCCAGGCGCTGCAACGTGGGCAACTGCGCGGGCAAACCGAATTGCACCCTGCCGGGCAGCACCTGCTCGATGGCGCCGTACCAGTTCAGCACTGCTTCCTGCAGGCGCACGTGCAGCTCGAACCTGCTGCGCCGACGCGTGCTGTCGGCCCGGGCCCGCTCCCGTGCCAGCTGTGGGTCGATGCGCGCAACCAGGTAGGCGTCGGCAAAGCCGATGCGCCCTTGCGCGAAGGTCTGGCGGGTGGCGTCCAGTTCCACCTGCCAGTCGCGCTCACTGGCCTCGCCGATCTGCCACAGGCTCCAGATGTAATGCAGCTTGAGCGGGTCGCTGTCGCATACGGCCCGCGAATGGCGCTGCTCCATGGCCAGCGCCGCCTGCCAGCGATCGACGTTGCGTTCGGCCCAGAACGCAGCCGCCCCGAGCGGATCTGTCGCGCGATCGGGCTCGTTCTCAAAACGCCCGTTTTCGGCAATCAACTGTTGCTCGGCGTGACTTGTGCACCAGGTGGTCTTGCCACTGGCGCTGATACCTTCGACTACCACAATCATTGCAACTGCCACTCCGTTGAACAGGGCTTGCTGCAAAGCCCAAAACCGGCCGACATCATACAAGCCGCCGAGCGTGTGCAATACACAGGTGCGTGCACCACCCCATCTGCAGGATAAGAAGAACTGATAAGGCATGAGGCCTAATCATTGGATCTGATAAGGCTCACCGTTCAAGAATGCGCACCTGTTCTGCTCCCCCTGCCTTCTGGAGAAATACATGTCGTTTGTCGTGCCTGTTCTTGACCCGCAGATTGCAGAGATAGCACCTGGGTTCCGTGCCATGAGCATCTGCGTCAAAGCCACGCCGATCACCCGGCCCGAGGTGGCGACCAACGCCCTGGCGCAGGCCTGTGAGGCGGTCACGGCCGGCGCCCCGGACTGGGCAGAGGCGCACCTTGCGGCATGGGCACACACCTTCCGGCTGTTCGGCGCCAAGCCGCAGCGCACGCCGTGCTCGGCCGAGGCACTGCGCAAGCGCGTGCTGCGCGACGCCGTGCTGCCGAGCATCGACCCCATTGTCGACCTGTACAACGCCATCAGCCTCAAGTTCGCCGTACCGGTAGGCGGCGAGAACTTTTCCGCATATGCAGGTGTTCCTCACTTGACCGTTGCCGACGGTACGGAGCTGTTCGACACCATCAAGGACGGCAGCGCCGCCAACGAATCGCCCGACAAGGGTGAAGTGATCTGGCGCGACGACCTGGGTGTGACGTGTCGGCGCTGGAACTGGCGCCAGGGAACCCGAACGCGCCTGGACGCCGATGCAGAACAGATGTGGTTCATCCTCGAAAGCCTGCCTGCAATGCCCCTGGAGGCACTGCAAGCTGCGGCTGACGAACTGGGCGCCGGGCTTTTGCAGATGATGCCGGGCGCCACGATCGACCGGCAGTTGATCGAACTCTACTGAGTTGTGCGCGCCGAGGGTCAGAGCCGGTGAACGCTGATCTCGACCCCCTCCTCGGGGTCGGGCACCCGAAAGTGGCTGGTGATCAGATCGAACTCGGCGTCGGTCGCGGCGAACTCATGCTCGGCGCGGCCGTTGCGAAGGTGCAGCCTGGCCCGGCAAGTCTCATCGCTTGCCTCGATGTAGTGAACGCAGTGCGGCACCTGTGCGGCGTCGGCCAGGGCGCGCAGCCATTGGCGATCGGCAGGCGTGTTGGCCGGAAAGTCCAGCACCACGCTGGTGCCCGCCCTGAGCATGTCGGTAACCAGCGGCCCCATCACCGCCCGCACCTGGCGGGCAAGGCGCACGTAGTCGGCCACCGAGTGGATCTGCTGCGGGTACAGCCTGGAGAGCCAGTGATCCTCGCTCAGCAAGATCGCCGCGTGTTCGGTTGCCAGGGCCTTGGCCAGTGTCGACTTGCCGGAGGCGATCTTGCCGCACATCAGATGAAGCGTCGGGGTGACCATGGCGTTGTCCTGATTGATGAACCGCCATGATGCCGTGCCGGCGCTAGCACCCACAACAGTGGAACGCGCTCAGAGGTTCATGCCGATGGCCAGCCGGTTGAACGCATTCATCAACGCCACGGCCAAGGTCAGGTCGGAAATCTCGACGTCGGAAAAATGGGCTTTCAAGGGCTCGTACAACGCATCGGGGGCGCCCTTTTCGCTGACGTGGGTCAGCGTCTCGGCCCAGGCCAGTGCGGCGCGCTCGCGCTCGTTGAACAGCCCACTGATGCGCCAGCCGGCCAGGCAATCGAGCTTGGCTTGCGCCACCTCGCTGTCACGCAGGGTTTGCGAATGCTTGCCCAGGCAGAAGGCGCAGCCGTTGATCTGCGAAATGCGCAGGTACACCAGTTCGATCAATGGCAGGCCCAGAGAACTGGCGGCCAGTGCGTTGTTGGTGGCGAGCAGGCCTTGGTAGGCCTCAGGCGACAGGGAAGCGAACGGCAGTCTGAGTTGGCTCATGGTGAAACTCCAGTGAAGTAAAGGGGATCAGGCGCAAACCTGTGGGTTGAACAAGGGCTCCAGCGCCAGGCGCGCGCGGCCGGCGTCGATTGCGCTACGCACCGCCTGCTCGCTGCCCACCAGGCCCTGCAGGTAGGTGAAGTGCAGGTCGAACAGCCCGAGGGTGTTGAGTACATGGCGCAGGTACGGCGTGAGAAAGTCTGGTTGGCGCGCCGCCTCGCCCTGGTGAATGCCACCGGAGCCCACCAGCACGTACACCGGGCGGTCGCGCAGCAAACCGACCTTGCCCTGCGGGCCGGCACTGAAGGTGCGGTGAATGCGCAGCACGTAGTCGATCCACAGCTTGAGCGCGGCCGGCAGCATGAAGTTGTGCATGGGCGTTGCAATCAGCAGCACATCGCTGCGCTCCAGTTCCTGGATCAACGCCTCGGACACCGCGAAAGTGGGTGCGTCGAATGGCGTGCGGGTGGTCAGGGCGCGGGCGTAATCGGTATCGAGCGGGGGCAGCGGGCTCGCGCCCAGATCACGCTCGATCAGTTGCAGCTCGGGGTGGCGCCGGCGCAAGGTGGCGACCAGCTCCAGCGCCAGTTGTTTGGCATGGGACACCGGCCCCTGCGGGCTGGCGTTGAGCAGCAGTACGTTGTTCATTGCGGGCTCCCCGGCTTAAGGCTCTGGGTGAAGTGCATGCCACGGGCCAGCAGCCCCTGGCGAAAATAGAAGCGCTGGGCCAGCGGCATGTGCAGGCCGGTATCCAGCACGAAGTGATCGCAACCGCGCTGCAGCGCCTCGTCACGCACGGCGCTCAGCAACTGCGCGCCCAGGCCGCCGCGTTGCAGGTCGGGGCTTACCACCAGGTCATCGACATAGATGAAGCGCCCGTACAACAGGTTTTCCAGCGGGCGGTAGCCCGCCAGGCCCACCACCTGCTCACCCTCCCACGCCGCCAACAAGCGGTAGCCCTGCGCCGACTGACGCTGCAGCTGCGCCACATAGTCGGCCAGGTCGGTGAGGTGCGGGCGCAGTACACGCATCAGTTCAAAGCTGGCTTCAAAGGCTGCGTGGCTTTCGAGGTGTTGAAGGGTGTAGGCCATGGTCGTCGTCCGCTTTTCAAGAGCGCCCACTTTAAGCAAGCAATGGCTTAAGCTACAGGGCCGAAAAATGAATAAACGACTAGGCCAAGATGCTTTCCTTCGAACTGGACCGCAGCCAGCAGGCGCCGATCTATCGCCAGCTCTACCAGCGCTTTCGCGAATCCATCGCCGACGGCCGCCTGCGCCCAGGTGATCGCGTGCCGGCCGTTCGCGCCCTGGCCGCCGAGCTGAACCTGGCGCGGGGCACCGTGGAGGCGGCCTACCAGTTGTTGATCGGCGAAGGCTACCTGATGGCGCGCGGCGCCGCCGGCACGGTGGTCACCCCGCAACTGACCCCGGTTGCCCCACCCCAACTGGGCCATGGCCTGGCCGCCAGCACCTACCCGACCACCCATTCCGGCGAGCTGCCACTGCCCTTGCAGATGGGCCTGCCGGCCCTGGACGCCTTCCCGCGCAAGCTGTGGACGCGGCTGGCCGGCCGGCAACTGCGCCAAGGCGGCCTGGAAAGCCTGGTGTACCCGGACCCACGCGGCCACGCACCGCTACGGGCGGCGATTGCCACTTACCTGGGCATCTCGCGGGGCATCACCTGCCGCCCCGAGCAGGTGTTCGTGTGCGCCGGCTATCGCGCCTGCCTCGACCTGATTTGCCATACGCTGATGCAGCCGGGCGACCGCTGCTGGCTGGAGGAACCCGGCTACTTCATGGCCCGCAACGCCCTGCAGGAAGCCGGCGCGCAGCTGGTGCCCGTCAGCGTGGACGACCAGGGCCTGGATGTGGAACAGGGCATCGCCCGCGCGGCGGATGCGCGCTTTGCCGTGGTCACCCCCACCCACCAGAGCCCGCTGGGCGTGTCGCTGTCGCTGCCGCGCCGGCTGGCGCTGCTGGCGTGGGCCAACCGGCAAGGCAGCTGGATCATCGAGGACGACTACGACAGCGAATACCGTTATCGCGGCAAGCCCCTGCCCGCCCTCAAGAGCCTCGACCAGCAGGGCCGCGTGCTCTACACCGGCACCTTCAGCAAGGTGTTGTTCCCCGGCTTGCGTCTGGCCTACCTGGTGGTGCCGGCGCAGCAGTGCGAGGCCTTCGCCCGCCAGGCCGACCGGCTGCACAACCACTGCCCTCACCTGCTGCAGACCACCGTGGCGGCGTTTATCAACGAAGGCCACTTTGCGCGGCACCTGAACAAGATGCGCAATCTGTACGCCCGGCGCCGGCAATGGCTGATCGAGGCATTGCAGCAGCAGTTGGGCGAGCGTTTGCTGATCGATACCCAGGCAGGCGGCATGCACCTGGTAGCCGGTTTGCCCGGCGTGGACGATGTAAAACTGGCCAAGCGCGCACGGGCCGCCGGGCTGGCGGTGGAGCCGCTATCGCAGTGGTACCTGGCAGGTGCGCCCAGACACGGGCTGGTAATGGGGTTTACCAATGTTGCCAGTGCACAGCAGGCGGCGATGGTGGCGCGGGAACTGGCTCAGCTTGCATAGGGAAGCAACCCCTATCAGAGCAAACCCGGCTAGGCACGACGAGGGGGCAAAGGCGGATGCTGTTGCTCACCGCATCTTCAGGAGGTTTTGTTCGGTGACCGACTCAAGCAACAGCCATGCCTACGCAAAACGGTTCGACGCCGTACTCGCCTATATCGATACCTGCCTCGAGGGCGATCTCTCGGTGAGTGCACTGAGCCGCGTCGCCAACTTCTCGGTGTTTCATTTTCACCGGCAATTCACGGCGTATGTAGGCGTGCCGGTTGCACAGTATGTGCAGTTGATGAGGCTTCGGCGCGCTGCGCATCAACTGGTCGGTTCACCGGGTCAGTCCGTGCTGGAGACAGCACTGGGTGCTGGCTTCGAAAGCCCCGAGGCCTTTTCAAGGGCGTTCAGGCGCGCCTTTGGCATGGCGCCGAGTGCGTTCGCCAAGGCACCGAGCTGGCAGGTCTGGAATGCGGTATTCGTTGTCCCTCACTTTTCCAGGAGTATCACCATGCAGATCCGTATCGTGACGTTCGCCGAAACCCGCGTGGCGGCGCTTGAACATTGCGGGGCGCCCGGCCTCGTCAGTCAAAGCGTCAGTCGTTTTCGTCAGTGGCGCATGCAGAGCGGTCAGTCGCCAGTGGCCGTGAGCCGCTCGTTTGGCATCCCCTATGACAATCCCGATACCACGCCCGCAGAGGCCTTCAGGTTCGCGATTTGCGGCGAGATAGACGAGGCCGTGCTACCCAACGAATTCGGCGTGCATGAACGGGTCATCCCGGCAGGGCGTTGCGCCGTGATTCGCCATACGGGGTCGCCTGACTACATCGGAGAATCCATCTACCCGCTTTACCGCGACTGGCTACCCTCCAGTAACGAAGAGCTACGCGATCACCCGTTGTTCTTCCATTACCTGAGCGTGTTTCCCGAAACACCGCAGGATCAATGGCAGACGGATATCTACGTTCCGTTGAAATAGGCGAAGCTGGCGTGTGAAACGGGTTGCCGCTCGGTGGGTGAGTTGCTGGCCGAGCGGCCGTTGGCGGCCAGGCAGAATACGAAGGGCTTTCAGCGTGCCCGCAACCTCTTCCATGTCGCCATGTACCGACCCATGGCTCGGTACGCAGTACTTGCCCTGCCAGGGCTGCTAAAGTGGCTTATCCATAGGGTTCCGAGGGCTATCGTGTATGTCCGATGCAAGCGAGCTTGTCAATGACAATGAGGTGTACAGAACCCTTCTGGAGTCGACCAAGGCGATTCCCTGGAAGATTGACTGGGCCTCGATGAAGTTCACCTACATCGGCCCTCAGATCGAGGCGTTGCTGGGCTGGAGCCCTGAAAGTTGGGTGAGCGTGGAAGACTGGGCAATGCGCATGCATGCAGAAGATCGCGAGCATGTGGTGAACTTCTGCGTGACGCAATCCAAGGCTGGCGTGGACCACGAGGCGGACTACCGAGCGCTGACCAAGGACAACGGCTATGTGTGGATCCGCGACGTTGTGCACGTGGTGCGCAATGACAGGGGCGAAGTCGAAGCGCTGATCGGCTTCATGTTCGACATCAGCGAACGCAAGAAGACCGAAGACCAGTTGCTGAGTTTGCAGAAGGAACTGGAGGTGCTCTCGTTCAAGGACGGCCTGACGAATATCGCCAACCGCCGTCGCTTCGACAGCTGTTTCGAGTTGGAGTGGGAACGTGCGCGCCGCGAGCGCCGGCCATTGTCGCTGCTGTTGCTGGACGTCGATTTTTTCAAGCAGTACAACGATTTGTACGGCCATATTCAAGGCGACAAATGTTTGATAGCGATTGCCCAGACCCTGAGTTTGGCGTTGGATGGCCCACACGACCTTGTGGCTCGCTATGGCGGCGAAGAATTTATCGTGCTGCTGCCCGAAGCCGATGCCGAGGTGGCGCGTAAAGTGGCTGAGCGCTGCCAGCGGTTGATCCACAAGCAGTCCATCGTGCATGCGCTATCGCCACATGACCACCGCCTGACGGTCAGCATAGGCGCGGGTTCGGTGGTACCAGGCGAGCGGGACAGGCCTACAGACTTCATCAAAGCCGTGGACCAGCAGCTCTATGCGGCTAAAAACAACGGACGGCACCGCATTGAGTATGTGCAGTTGGAGGGGTTGTCGGGCTGTTCAGCAGTTGAAGGTGCAGAAGAACAAACAACTGCCCGTCCTTCATAGAGGGTCATCAACAGCCACGGTGATGCTGGAGAAAACGCAGCGGCGAGTGCGATTCGAGATTACTGGGCAAACACGGTTTCGGCCGTCGCTAACGGACCCAAGGCTGCCGGTGGTTAACGGCAGCAATCGGCCAGAGGCGGACTGTAGACAGATAGCTGGCATTCCTACGCTGGCATTCTAGTAATCTCACAACGCTAAAAAGGAACATTCATGTTGGTCATTCAAATTGATCGGGATAGCGTGCATGCAGGGGATGATCTGGAAAGTCACAGGACATCAATCAGGCTTGATCCAGCAGTAACACTGCGCGCTTTGTTCGAAGCGATCCAAGGTATGGGTTACCTGCCTGACATCAGTGGAGGCAAGGCGACGTGGATTATTTGTTCGTCTGGCAAACACATAGGTGTTTTAGCTCAGCAATGGCCAGAAACTAAATTGTTAATCCCCGCCGAGAGCCTCCTGAGTCAGTATTTTGGGGATACCGAACCTCGCCTTCTGTTCAGATATTGGTGCCAGGCAGATCCAGACCATGTCTTTTCACAGATCAAAGCTGGAAATGAACCGCCGTCTCGATTTTAGGACTGGCGGGGGCTACCTACTGATCCAGAAGCTAATATGCCTGCTTTGGGTTGTGGCGGCCTGTTGCAAAGGTGGGCTACCGAGCTATAGCTGCATCCTTTCGGGTTTGCTAGCCCGAGTACCTTAGGACGTGCAAGCGTCCATCCGTCTCAGCTGACACCTTTTTGCACCCGCTGTTTCGTTTTATGACGGCTGTACGCAGGGCGCATTCGTGCGCGCTGGGTTCCTGGAGTCCCGGTCTACCATCCTGCTTACGGCCGTCACCCTTTGTCGTCGGGTGTCATGGCGACTGTACGCGGGGCGCATTCATGCGCGCCGGGGTCCTTGATCTCTGGTCTGCTAACCCGCGTACAGCTGCCTCCCTTTCGTTCCGCGGGCCGCACACGCGGCCTACCGACCGTCCCCATTGTTACTGTTTCCCCAACAATGCTTTTCGACCTTGAGCATTTATCCGCCCCGCCTCGCCCGCCTAAACTGGCCACCGTTTTCAGGCAGCCCTACCGCGCCGACTCCGCAAAGGCCACCCCAACGCCAACACCCTTTCCCAGAGCCTTCGGCGCCCCCCGTATCGAATGATCGCGCACGCCCTTGCGCGCTGATCGCCACGCCCCACGGGTTCGACCTTTACCGCTGCCGACTGAATGCCTTGACCCCTGCGCAGAGCCTGCGTGCACTTTCCATTGACTAACGGAACGTATGAAAAAAATGACGGATGACCATCAACCGCAAACTCGGAAGTTTGCACTCGGCACCACCGCAAGGGTGCTGTTTGCCTTGCTGGTGCTGCTCGTATCGCTGGCGATGATCTACGGCGGCTTCAAACTGGTAGCACTCGATGGCTCGCCTTACTACCTGATCGCAGGCGTTGCATACCTGCTGCTGGCAGCGCTGATGTTCCTGCGCAAAAGCGCCGGCATCGCCCTTTCGGTAGCCATCGCCCTGGCAACCTGTGTGTGGGCATTCTACGAAGTCGGCCAGTTCAGCTACTGGGAGTTGCTGCCACGCCTGGTGGTACCGGCAATCATCCTGACCCTCAGCCTGTGGGTCGGCGCAGCCTTGCCCGGCACCTCGGCAAGCACCCGACGCCTGGCCAACCGCTTCGGCTTTGCGGTGTTCGCGGGGCTGATCGCGACCTTCGTGGCGGCGTTCTACCCGCACGGTGCAATCTCCACCCCGCTCGCCTCCACGGCCAAGCCTGCGCCGACCGAAGCCCCCGCCGCGCCGGAAAACTGGGAGTTCTTCGGCCGCAACGCCTCGGGCACGCGCTTTGCGCCGTTCAGCCAGATCACCCCGGCGAACGTCAAGGACCTGCAAGTGGCCTGGATCTACCGCACCGGCCGCAGAACCACGGGCGCCGGTGCCGGCGTGGACGAGAACACCCCGCTGCAGATCGGCAACGTGCTGTATTCATGCACGCCAGAAAACCTGATCACCGCCCTCGACGCCGACACGGGCAAGCCGATCTGGAAGTTCGACCCGCACGCGCGCAGCGCCGAGCACGTGACGTGCCGCGGCGTGGGCTACCACGACATCGACAAGGACGACAGCCTGAGCGCCGAGCTCAAGGCCTCGTATGGCGAGCAGCAGTGCCGCCAGCGCATCCTGGTGTCGTCGGTCGACGCCCGCCTGTTTGCCCTGGACGCATACACCGGCACCCTGTGCCCGAGCTTTGGCGACAACGGTTATGTCGACCTGAAAAAAGGCATGGGCCCCACCGAGAACAGCAAGCGCTATCACCCCACCTCCCTGCCCGTGGTAATGGGCCACCTCACCGTGGTCGGCGGCTGGGTGCGCGACATCGTCGCCAAGGAGCCGTCGGGCGCCGTGCGTGCCTTCGACGTGCTGACCGGTGCGCTGGTGTGGGCCTGGGACATCGGTGCGCCTGAAGGCCAGGATGCAACCGCCAGCGACCACCAGTTCACCCTGGAAACCCCCAACGTGTGGACCGTGCCCACCTACGACAAGGCACTGAACCTGGTGTACCTGCCCACCGGCAACGGCCCGCCCGACTACTGGGGTGGCGACCGCAACCAGGCCAAGGAAAAGTACGGTTCGGCCGTGGTAGCCGTCGATGCCTCGACCGGCAAGGCCAAGTGGGTGTACCAGACTGTGCACCACGACGTGTGGGACTACGACCTGCCCTCGCAACCGGTGCTGTACGACATCAACAACGCCCAGGGCGAAAAGACCCCGGTGCTGATCCAGACCACCAAGACCGGCAACATCTTCGTGCTGGACCGCCGCACCGGCCAGCCGGTGACTGAAGTTCAGGAGCTGCCCGTACCGACATCCCCCGCCGCCGAAGGCGAACACCTGGCACCGACCCAACCGCACTCGGTGGGCATGCCGGTGATTGGTGCCGAGCCCCTGACCGAGAAGTCCATGTGGGGCGTGAGCACCTTCGACCAGCTGTACTGCCGCATCATGTTCAAGGACTCGGTGTACGTGGGCCCCTTCACCCCGCCGACCGAAAAGCCCTACATCGAATGGCCGGGCCTGCTGGGTGGCATGAACTGGGGTGGCATCTCCATCGACGAAAACACCGGCATGATGTTCGTCAACGACATGCGCGTACCACTGCGCATGGCGCTGGTCACCAAGGAAAACACCAGCAAGTTCAAGGTTTCCACCGATGAGGTGCCGGGCTTCATGGGCACGATTCGCCCACAAGTGGCGGGCATCTATGGCGGGGTAAAAATCGACATCCTGCAATCCCCCCTGGGCGTGCCGTGCAACACCCCGCCGTTCGGCAGCATGAGCGCCATCGACCTGAACACCCAGAAACTGGTGTGGCAGGTACCGCTGGGTACCGTGCAGGACACCGGCCCCCTGGGCCTCAAGACCCACCTGCCGATCCCGCTGGGCATGCCGACGCTGGGCGGCCCTACCTCGACCGCCTCGGGACTGGTGTTCTTTGCCGGCACCCAGGACTACTACCTGCGGGCCCTGGACTCGGCCACCGGCAAGGAGGTGTGGAAAGCCCGCCTGCCGGTAGGTGCAGTGGCAGCGCCGTTGATCTACCAGTCGCCGGCGACCGGCAAGCAGTATGTGGTGATCTCGGCGGGCGGCATGAGCCATTCGCCTGATGTGGGCGACTACATCATTGCCTATGCGTTGCCCGACGCTACTGAACAGCAGTAACACGCTGGCGGAAGCCATATGAAAATAATCCCCGGTTTCGGGGATTATTTTTGCCTGATGGAACGCCTAGAGAGAGGCGCCGTCGCACGGCTGCCGGGCCTGCGCGCAGACTTCCCAGCCACCACCCAGCGCTTTGTAGATGCCCACAACCGCCAGGCGTTGTCGGGTACGTGCGGCGGTCAGGGCGCGTCGGCTGGCGTAATCGGCGCGCTCGGCCTCAAGCACATCCAGATAGACGCCCTCGCCCTCCGAGAACCGCGCCCGGGCAAGCCGCGCCGCCTCGCCGTTGGCCGCCGATTCGAGCAATCGCAGCCTCAGGGTATTGCTCGCAGCCCCGTGGGCCTTGAAGGCATCATCGGTTTCCTGCAACGCGCGCAATACCGTCTGGTCGTACCCGATCAACGCCTCCCTGGCGCGTGCCTCGCTGGCGGCAATCCGGGCACGTACACGCCCGGTGTCCAGCAGCGACCAGCGAATCATCGGGCCGATAAAGCTCGACAGCGCGCCCGCGCCCCTCATCCCGTCGAGGCTTCCGGTGACCACACCGATGGAGCCCTGCACCTGCACCTCGGGATAGAGGCCCGCCGTCTCGACCCCGATTTGCGCCGTGGCGGCCGCAAGGGCGCGTTCTGCCGCGGCAATGTCGGAGCGTCTCCAGAGCAACGCGGTGGGCTCGCCGACGGCGATCGTGCGCAGGGCCAGCGCCTGATCCCCAGGCTCGGCGGCCGGTGGTGTGAACCGCTGCGGCGGCTCGCCCAGCAGGATCGCCAGGGCGTTGACCGAGGCATCACGCCGACGCTCCAGCTCGGGCACGCTCACCTCGACCGAGCGCAACAGGGCCTCGGCGCGCAGCCGGTCGAACTCGGTGGCCGCCCCGGCGTTCACCTGGCGTTCGACCATGCTCAGGCTGTCGCGCTGGCTTTGGCGGGTATCGGCGGCAACCGCCAACTCGGCCTCGATGCCCCGCAGCTCGAACCAGGTGGCCGCCACCTCGGCCGCCACACTCGCCTGCACCCCGCGCAGCAACGCCTCGCGCGAACCGGCCTGGGCGCGTGCGGCCTCCACCGAGCGGCGCACGCGGCCGAACAGGTCGATTTCCCAGGACGCATCGACCGCCCCCCGATAGGTTTCGTTCTGCCGCGACTGGCCAGCCGGTGTCTGCACTTCGCTCCAGCGGCGGTTCTCGTAGCTGAGCGCAGGGCCGCCACGCGGGAGGAAACCCTGGCGGCTTTCGCGCAACATCGCCCTGGCTTCTTCGAGCCGCACGGCAGCAATCGCGATGTCATGGTTGGCGGCAAGCGCCCGCTGCACCAGCCTGGTCAACGCGGGCTCGTCAAAGGCACCCCACCACCGGGCCTCGACGCTGCCGGGGCCAAGCCCGGCAGGCAGCTCATCGAAGCGCGCGGGAAGCTGCGTTGCCGGCAGCGACGGCGCAACGTAGTCGGGGCCCACTGCAGCACACCCGGCCAGCAGCATGAGGGTGGCCAGGGGCGCCAGAACAGCTCGATAGCAAAGGCTCATGAACGGCGCTCCTCCAGGGCAGGCTGGGTTGTGGGCGTGTGCCGCTCGAAGCGGGCCGCCAGGCCACGGATCACCACATAGAAAACCGGGGTCAGGAACAGGCCGAACAGTGTCACCCCGAGCATGCCGGCAAACACCGCCACCCCCATGGCCTGGCGCATCTCGGCACCTGCGCCGCTGGCAAGCACCAGCGGCACGACGCCGGCGACGAAGGCCAGGGACGTCATCACGATCGGGCGCAGGCGCAACCGGCATGCCTCCACAACCGCCTCCAGCACACTCGCCCCCCGCGCTTCCAGGGTGCGGGCGAACTCGACGATGAGGATCGCGTTCTTGGCGGCCAGGCCCACCAGCACGATCAGCCCGATCTGCACGAACACGTTGTTGTCGCCCTCCATCAGCCACACCCCGATGATCGCGCTCAACAGGCACATCGGCACAATCAGCAGCACCGCCAGGGGCAGCAGCCAGCTGTTGTACTGCGCCGCCAGAATCAGGTAGGCCAGCAACACACACAGCGGGAAGATGAACAGCGCCGAATCGCCGGCCAGCTTCTGCTGGTAGGTCAGGTCGGTCCATTCGAAGGTCATGCCTTCAGGCAGCATTTCCCCAGCCAGACGCTCCATCAGCGCAACCGCCTGCCCTGAACTCACGCCCGGCATCGCGCCCCCCGAAATGTCCGCCGAGGGGTAGCCGTTGTAGTGAATCACCCGGTCCGGGCCGGAGCTTGGCGTAACGCTGACAAACGCCGACAACGGCAGCATGGCCCCGGCCGCATTGCGTACCTGCAGGCGGCCGATGGCTTCGGCCTGCATGCGGTGGTCCGTGTCGGCCTGCGCAGTGACCTTGTAGGTGCGGCCAAAGCGGTTGAAGTCGTTGACGTACAGCGAACCCAGGTACACCTGCAGCGCCTCGAACACATCGGTCAGGCGCACGCCGTGGCTCTTGACCTGGGCCCGGTCGATGACCACGTCGAGCTGCGGTGCATTGATATCGAGGCTGGTCATCAGCCCGGCCAACTGCCCCGACTCGGTGGCCTTCATCATCAGGATGCGGGTGTGCTGCACCAGGGCCTCCAGCCCCGCGCCGCTGCGGTCCTCGACTTGCATCTTGAAGCCGCCGGTGGCACCCAGGCCGGGCACCGGGGGTGGCGGGAACACCCCAAGAAAACCATCGGGAATACCCGCGAACCTGGCCTGCAGGCGCCCGGCAATGGCGGTTGCAGCCAGGTCCGGCGAGGCACGCTCCTTGAACGGGTCGAGCATGATGAACATCACCGCGGCGTTGGGCACATTGACGAAACCGTTGATCGAAAGCCCCGGGAACGCCACCACGCTTTCGACGCCCGGCTCGGCCAGGGCCAATTGCGACATCTGCCTGGCCACCGCTTCGGTGCGGTCCAGCGACGACGCGTTGGGCAACTGGGCGATAGCCACCAGGTAGTACTTGTCCTGCATCGGTACAAAGCCCGGTGGCACGGCATTGAAGCCGAACGCGGTCAACCCCAGCAGGCCGACGTACACCACAAGCACCAGGCCGCTGAGCCGGACCACCTTGCGCACCGTGTTGCCATAGGCCTGCGGTGCACGCTGGAACGGCCGGCCAAGGGTGCCGAGCAACCGTCGGGCACGCCCGCGCAGGCTGCGGGGGTCGGGGGTGTTGCCGTGCTGGCGTGGCTGCAGCAGCAACCCGGCGAGTGCTGGGCTGAGGGTCAGCGAATTGACCGCCGACAGAATCGTCGAGATGGCAATGGTGAGCGCGAACTGGCGATAGAACTCGCCCTGCAGGCCGCTGAGGAACGCCGTGGGGATGAACACCGCAGCCAGCACCGAGGTGATCGCGATGATGGGCCCGGTCACCTCGTCCATGGCAAGCCTGGCGGCCTGGGCCGGCGCCTCGCCGTTCTCGATATGACGCTCGACGTTCTCCACCACCACGATGGCATCGTCCACCACGATCCCGATCGACAGCACCAGGCCGAACAACGACAGGGTGTTGAGCGAAAAGCCCATCAGGTGCATGACCGCAAAGGTGCCCACCAGCGACACCGGCACCGCCATCAGCGGGATGAGCGACGCGCGCCAGTTGTGCAGAAACAGCACCACCACGATCACCACCAGCATGATCGCCTCCAGCAAGGTGATGGCCACCGACTCCAGCGAGGCCTGCACGAACACCGTGGGGTCATAGGCAATGCGCGAGGTGAGCCCCGCCGGGAAGTTCGCCTCCAGCCGCTGCATGGTTTCGCGCACCGCCTGGGCAACGTCCAGGGCATTGGCGCCCGGGCTCTGGATGATCTGCAGCGCAACGGCCGGTTCGCCATCGAGCAGGCTGCGCAATGCGTAAGAGTCGGCGCCCATCTCGATACGGGCCACATCGCGCAGGCGCGTGACCTGACCGTCGTCGCCGGTGCGAATGATGATGTCGCCAAACTGCTGCTCATCGGTCAGCCGCCCCAGGGTGTTCACGGTTACCTGGAACGCGGCGGTGGCGTTGGACGCCTGGCCGACCGACCCCGCTGCCACCTGCACGTTCTGCTCGCGCACCGCTTCGATCACCTCGCCTGCGGTGAGCCCGCGCGCGGCGATCAGGTCCGGGTCGAGCCACAGCCGCATGCTGTACTCCCCGGCGCCCCACACCAGCACATCGCTGATGCCGGGCAGGCGCGACAGTTCATCGCGCACCTGAAGGTAGGCGTAGTTCGACATGTAGAGCGGGTCGTAGCGTTTGTCGGGAGACAGCAGGTGAACCACCATCAGCATGTCCGGCGAGGTCTTCTGGGTGACCACGCCCTGGTGCTGCACCTCTGCCGGCAGGCGCGGCAGAACCCGCGAAACGCGGTTCTGCACCTGGATCTGCGCAATATCGGCATTGGTGCCCTGGGCGAAAGTGATGGTCAGTACCATCCGGCCATCGGTGGCAGACTGCGACGCCATGTACAGCATGCCCTCGACCCCGGTAATCGCCTGCTCCAGTGGCGCGGCCACGGTTTGTGCGATTACCTGGGGGTTGGCCCCCGGATAGGACGCCGTCACCTGCACGGTCGGCGGCGTGACCGCCGGGTACTCGCTCAGCGGCAGCTGGAAGAAGGCGACGATGCCGGCAATCATCATCAGTATCGAGAGGACGATGGCAAAAATGGGACGATCGATGAAGAAGCGCGGGAATGTCATTGCGCCGCCCCCAGGGTTTGCTGCGCCTTGACGGGCGAACCCTCGATCGAGGTGGGCTGCGGCGTAACCTGCATGTCCGGGCGCACCAGGCCCTTGACCACGATGCGCTCGCCGGGCTGCAGGCCTTTTTCGATCACGCGCAAGCCCTCCACCATCGGGCCGAGTTCGACCGGGCGGTACTGGGTCTTGTCGTCCTTGCCCACTACCAGTACGTAGCGGCTGCCCTGGTCGGTCGAAATCGACTGGTCCGAGATCAGCACCCTGGCCTGTGGCGTGCCGGTCTCAAGCTTCACCTTGGCAAACAAACCGGGCGTCAGCTGCCCGTCGGGGTTGTCGACCACCGCGCGAACACGCAGCGTACCGGTGTTGCGATCGGCGGCGTTGGCCAGAAAATCGACGCGGCCGGGCCGCGCGTACTGCTTGTCGGTGGCCAGCGCCACGCTCACCTTCGCCGCCTGCGCGCCCGCGCCAGGGCGGCTTGATGCAAGCGAGCGCAGGTACGTGCGCTCGTCCACATCGAAGTACACATACAGGGGGTCGACAGAGACGATGGTGGTCAGTGGCGTCACCCCATTGGTGACGTAGTTGCCTTCGGTGACCAGGGTTTGCCCTACACGCCCACTGATCGGTGCGGTGACCCGCGTGAAGCTCAGGTCGAGCTTTGCAGCGTCCAGCGCGGCCTTTGCGGCATCGACCTGGGCCTGGCCCGCATCGAGCGCCGCAATCGCGCTGTCGAGCCGGTCCCGCGCAACGACCTTTTGCGCATACAGTTGCCGGGCTCGGGCATGGTCTGCCTGGGCCAGCAGCCACGCCGCACGGGCCTCCTGCAGGCGTGCGGTGGCGGCGTCGAGCGCGGCCTGGAAGGGCCGTGGATCGATGACAAAAAGCTGGCTGCCCTTCTCTACCATGCGGCCCTCGGGCACGCTCACCGCCTGAATGTAGCCGGCCACCCGCGGGCGCAGTTCGACCCGCTTGATCGCGGTCAGCGACCCGGTGAATTCGGCATGGGGCGTTACCGGGCGCACGATCACCTCGGCTACCGGAACACTTGGAGGCTTGGCGGGTTCAGTCGCGGGTGCCGTCTCCTTGCACCCGACGCTGGTGAGCGCGACGCTTAGCGCCGCAGTGAAAAGGGTTACGCGTTTGACGTTCATCACATGGCCTTTCGCACGAGTGTCGACCTGCTTTGCGGGGGCAAAGCAACGTTCGCGTACTTATCCGACTTGCCACGTCTGGAAGGTCAAGGGTTTTCTGACATTGGCCATACCCTGGCGTCAGAGCCACACAATCCGATCCTTGCCCATGCTCTTGGCCACGTACAGGGCACGATCGGCCCGTTTCAAGGTGTCCTCGTAAGCGTGGTCCTCGGTCAGCATGGCCGTTGCGCCAATGCTCACGGTGACCACCGTGTCGCCTGCCCAATAGCGGCTCAGCTCTTTGCGAAAGCGCTCATGCAGACGCTCGGCAAGCTGCAGCGCCTGCTCGCGCTCGGTATTGGGCAGGCCCACCACAAACTCGTCGCCACCCAGGCGGCAGGCGAAATCCGTTGCGCGCAGCGCGCAACGACAGATCTGGGCCACCGCCTGGATGATCTGATCGCCGGCGTGATGCCCCTGGGTATCATTGATTTTCTTGAGGTTGTCCAGGTCGAACAGGAACACCGACGTCGGCACACGATAGCGTGTCAGGGACTCGTGGTGCAGTTTCAGGTCATGTTCGAGCTTTCTGCGGTTGAACAGACCGGTGAGCTGGTCGGTATCGCTCAGTTCCCTGAGCCTGACTTCCAGTGTGTGCCGTTCGGAGATATTGCTGGCGACCCACAGCACGACCTCCTCTTCGTCCACCCTGAAGTTCAGGGCCTGGATGCGCCCTTCGAACCAGATGGGATCTTTGGGGCCCTCATCGGGCAGGCCCTTCACGTCCCTGTTGCTCAGCTCGTACTCGGCGACCAGCAGGTTTCCCGTGGCCAGTGCTCGGGCAATCTGCTCCAGAAACCAGTTCGCCTTGTCGGCATTGATCAGGTCTGAAATATACAGGCCGATCAGGCCGGACCCATCGTGGTAATAACGCGCGTCGCGGCCACCAAACACCGCAACGTACTTGCCACTGCGCGACAGGATGAAGGCAGGGTCGGGCAGCGCATCAAGAATCAGGGCCATCTGTGCGGTGTCGATCATGAAGCACTTCTTCTGTGCCGATTGATGAATGGCGTAACGGTAGCCAACAATACCATTACGCCATCATCCGCAACATGGGCCTTGCGGATGCCACCAACGCCGCACGGCGCTTGCGACAGAACCGTTATCGCGTGTGCTGTGCCAAGCGTTTCCGGCCCCCTGCCCTACGTACAGCCCCTAGATCGACACCAACACATCGCACTGCGATTCGCTCAGCACGTGCTTGGTGACGCTGCCCACCAGCAGCTCTTCCAGCGCGCTTTCGCCCTGCTTGCCGACCACGATCAGGTCGCAGTCCAGCTCCTGCTCGGTTTCCACGATCCGCCAGGCTGCGTCGCCGTGTGCAATGATCTGCCGAGCATTGGGCAGGCCGGCGGCTTCGCTCAGGGCCGCAAGTTGCTCCACGGCATCCTTCTTGATGGCGTTGCGGTAGTGCGCGAGGGTGTCCTGGTCGATGTAGGCAAAGCGCATGCTGCCCTCGAAGGGCGCTTCGAACGCGTGCATCAGAATGATTTCGGCCTGCGGGGCCACGGCTTTTGCCAGCTCGATGGCACGCAGCGACGAAGGCGAAAAATCAACCGGCACCAGCACGCGGCGGTACGCCTCGCGCGGGGCCTGTTTGACCACCAGCATCGGGCAGTGCATGCGGCTCAGCATGCGCTGCACGGTGGAGCCCAGCAGGCGGCGCGCCAGGTTCTGCCCCTTGGCCCCGCATACCAGCAGGTTGGTGTGTTTGTCTTGCACCACACGGGTGATTTCGGTAGCCACCGAACCGGGCGCGACCTGTGTGCCAGCGGAGATGGCGTAGCGGTGGAACAGCATGGCAGCCACTGCACGCAGGTTTTCGCCGGCACTTTCCAGCACGCGATTCAACAGGTTGTCATCGGGTACCACAACCTGCTTGAGGCGCTCGTAAGGCGCGGGGTTGGCAACGTAGAGCAGGTCCAGCGCGGCATGCTGCGCCTGGCTCAGGAGTGCGGCCCGCTCTGCTGCGTTGCGCGCAGAAGTGGACAAATCGGTGGCAACCAGTACGTGCTTCAACGGGCTCATGTGGGGCTCCTTATGCAATGTGGCGCATGCGGATCGAGGCGTTGGCCTGCTGTCGATCCGCTCCTTTCGTGCCGCCATGGTCTCCCGAACCCCATAGGCAGCAGCTTGATTTGCGTCAACCTCAAGGCCAGGCATCTGGCTGCGGCAACAAACTGCAACATGTGGGCAGGGTTCATCAGTGTGCTGCCTGGTTTGTCCTGAACTTGGGAGGGAGGCAAAAACCCGGCAGAGCCGGATGGATGCTTTAAGATCGTGCAGTGTTGAAGGCAGCTGACATCGTTCAGCTTTCGACGCGCTCAACACTCAACAGCAATGAGCCAAGGGGAGAACAACATGGCAGTGGATAAAGCTTGCCCGGTGGTGCTGCGCAGCCGTGAAACGTTGGAGGTTCTGGGGTTCGCGCATCCGTTGGCGGGCCTGCAGTTGGTCAAGGGAAGTGTGGAGCCAGGTGAGCCGAGTGAAGACGCTGCTGTACGAGAACTGTTCGAGGAAGCCGGAATTCAAGGCACGGTGGGACGAAATCTTGGCGTGTGGCGCGCTGAGGTAACCGGGCATGTGTGGGCATTTCATGAGTGTCACGTCACCCACGAGCTTCCCGACACCTGGGTTCACTTTACCCAGGATGACGGAGGGCACGCGTTCAGGTTTTTCTGGCATCCACTCCATAGCGAGCCATCCGACGCATGGCACCCACTCTACAAGGATGCATTGAGCTTCCTTCGACTTGGCCTCACTGAAGCACCCGTGCCCGGCTAGGCGCCATGTCGGCTATTGGCCGAGCACAAACGGGCGGTAGACACGCTGATGGCAAAGTAAACAACGTCAACTACGCTGCTCGCAGTTGCCGCGTAATAGCCGGATCGAGTCCATCTTGTGGCGCCCTGCTACTTCAAACGTCGGCACCTTGGGAGGATTGATGAGTTGCTTACCCCGTCACGGCAGAGTCTCCTGCTCGCGTTGCCACACCGAGAGTGCGCCAGCATTCGATGTAGCCACTCGCACCGAGGGCGAGTGGCGTATTACGGCAAACCCGCTGGCATGGGGCAGTACTACGCCAGAGGTGGTTGTGCTGGGCTTCTCCAAGGGCCCCACTCAGGCGGGGGCACTTGCCAGCACACCTCACGACGACATCGCCTACAAGGGCAGTCGTCTCAATGTGGGCAAGATTCTGGCCCACGTGGGCCTTATCCCCGCCGCCCCGCCTGACAGGCTCAAGCAACAGGTGGACCGCCTTATTGCGGACAACAACGGGCGCTTTCATTTCGCATCGCTCATCCGTTGCACCGTAGAGCGCCACGACCGCAAGGCTGGTACCTGGAAAGGATCAGGCGGCGGGATGCTGGACAAGTTCATTGCCAGCCCGTTCGGCAAGTCGGTGGCCAGCAACTGTACAACGGCCTTTCTTCGCGACCTGCCGCAAGAGACCCGACTGATCGTGATGTTCGGCCTGGGCACGGGGATGAACTATGTCGCGTCTGCCTACGCGCTGTTGCGCCATGCCCGCCCCGGCGCATGGAAGATGATCAACGCCGTGGCCTACACAGACGGCAGAATCACCGTGGTGCATGTCGAGCACTTTGCGGCGCAAGGCGCCTTGATCCCCAACTGGCTTGGGGAAAGGGATCACCCGAGAAGCAGGCTTGGCCTGCTCTCGAAAGCGGCTGTTCAAGCAACAGGGGTCGGCAACTTCAGCGGGGGGAATGGGCATGGCTGATCAACCGGTGCTGGCGGGCAAACACTTCCAGGCGATTCTGGCAAGCGCACCGCTGAACCAGGCGACGTTCCTTTGCCAGGGTTCGAGCAGCATGCTGTTCGAGCACGGTACCAGGCTCTATCGCCTCACGCTCGAAGGTTGCGGCCACAATTTTCTTGCCCGGCAGTGGGCCCAGGGCAACCGTAATGTCGTCGAGGTCATTCACGACTATGGCGCCGTGGGTCCCTCTGACGCTTCACTCAGGGGAAGCGAAAACGAGTTCTACTGGCTGGCCGAAGTGGAAAGGTTGATAAGCGTGGATGAGGCCAGCGAGCCGTTGCTTGCCAGCCTGCTGTCGGGGTTGCTCGACGACAATGATGATCTGCCGGCCAACGCCGTGCTTGCTGAACAGTGCCTGGCCTTGGCCGGTGAGCATCCCGCGCTGGCGGGGGTGTTGATCACACTCGCCAGGGCGGCGGAATTTGCGCAGCGCCATGAATGTGACGTGGATGCCAAGCTCGACAACCTGATGCGCCGCCCCGCTACCGGGGAGCTGGTGTGGACTGACCCGCTGGGCGGGTGTTTCTATGCGCCGTAGATCAGCAATGAAGTGCTGATTTGGGCTATCGAATCTCAGCGATCTGCAAGGCCGCACACGCGGCCCCCTCAAGATTGACGTCAGCCCATGCGCCGGGCTGCTAGCAAGGCTGAACCGCCATTCGGTTACTGACCTTGCGCCCCAGCACCAGCACCGTGACAAAACCGCAGCCCACCAGTGCCGTGGCCAGGCTCAGCAGCACCGAGCTGCCCATCTGGTCGACGATGCGCCCGCCAAAGAACGACCCCAGCGCAATGATCACCTGAAACAAAGCCACGAACAGCGGCATGCCGCGCTCGACATCCTTGGGCGCCACCACGAACATCCAGATGCTGGCGCAGGCCGGAAAGGCACCGAAGGCAAAGCCCCACAGCGCGATCAGCATCACCGCACCGGTCATGCCGGTGGCGAAGTAAGGGAACAACGCCGTGCTGACGGCAATCATCAGCGCCACCAGCATCAGCGTGTAACGCACGCTGCGGTTGGCGGCAAACCCGGCGAAGACATTCCCCAGCACCCCGGCCACGCCATACAGCAACAGCAGCGAGCCAATGGTCGGCCCATCGAAGCCGGCGCTTTGCTTGAAGAACGGTGCCACATAGGTGTACGCGGCAAAGTGCGCCAGGCCGATCAGCAACACCGCAATCAGGCCGACCCGGGCTTGCGGATTGATGAACAGTGCCGGCAGGTCACTGATGCGAATGGCCTTGTCGGGGTTGAGCCGCGGCAGCAGGAACACCTGGGCCAGCAACACTGGTACACCCACCAGCGCGGTCACCAGGAAGGTCATGCGCCAGCCCATCAGGCCACTGAGGCAGGTGCCGACGGGCACGCCCAGCACGGTGGCCAGGGTCACACCCACCATGATGATCGAGGTGGCCTGGGCTACCCCAACTCCCTTGGGGGCCAGGCGGCCGCTGAGGGCGATGGCCGTGGCCCAGAACCCGCCGATGCTCACCCCCAGCAGCACACGGCCGAACAGCAGCAGGCTGAAGTCGGTAGCGTAGGCCACCACCGCATTGGCGATGATCATGATCAGGGTCAGGCCGATCAGCAGGTAGCGCCGGTCCATCGCGCCGATGCCCACCGACAGCAAGGGCGCGGCGAGTGCGGCCATGATGCCGGGCAGCGTCACCATCAGGCCGGCATGACCGGCACTGATGCCCAGGTCGCTGGCGACATCGTTGAGTACGCCCACCGGCAGAAATTCACTGGTCACCAGGGCAAAGGCGCCCACCGCGACCGAGAGAATCGCCAGCCACTGCTGTTTGACGCTCTGTTGATTGTGTTCGGGAAGGCCGCTAGGGGCCTGGCTTGCGCTTGGCATGGTGCTGGGTTCCATGGGGGAAATGACGCCTTGAGCAGGCGCGGGAAGCGGGGAAAAATCGAAGGCGATTATACAAGCGGGTTTTACCGCGCCGACAGGCGGGCCCTTTGATAGTAATCATCAGCGCTATCGATGAAAGGCCCGTAGTAGAGCAACTGCTGCAGGCCCATGCAAGCTTGGCCCAGCTTGCCGGGCATGCCAAGCCCCGGTACCTGACGCAACATCCGCCAAGGCCCTGCCCAGCGCCTCAAATAATTTGAACCGCCTCTGGGCGAACTCGCCTAATGATCAGCATGTGGATGATCCCACAGGCAACGTGCCAATACCGGCAAGCGCTATCAGAGGTGGTCAACGTGGCTAAGGACGAGAAGAAAAGCAAAGACGGGTCTTCAAAAGCCAGCAAGGATTTGAAAGACAAGAAGTCATCATCGGCAAAGAAATCAGCTGCGGCATCGGCTCTTTCCAAAGCCTCTGAAAAGAAAGAAAAGAAAGACAAGAAAAAAGATGCCGAACCCAAGAAATCTGCAAAAAAATCGGACAGCAAGCCCGATAAGGCCAAGAAGTCGGACAAGGCAGATAAACCTGCGAAAAAGAAAAAGTGACGGTTGCGATTGGCCAGGGCTTCATGCCCTGGCCTTCTCATGCTGAATCGCGCTTCCGTCACTGAGAGATGATCGCCTTGGGTCCAGCGCCCTACAGCGACTCAAGAAACGCCCGAATCGCCGCCCGTTCCTTCGCCCCCAGCGTTACATAGCGCTGCCGGGCCATTTGTGCTTCACCGCCATGCCACACGATGGCTTCCTCCAGCGTGCGCGCTCGGCCGTCGTGCAGGTAGCCACTGCCGGGGTTGATCCGCTCACCCAACCCAAGCCCCCACAGCGCAGGGGTGCGCCACTCGCGGCCGTTGGCGAGAAAGTCCTCACGGCCATCGGCCAACCCCTCGCCCATGTCGTGCAACAACAAATCGGTGTACGGCGCGATCCGTTGCTGGCTCAGCGCCGGGTACAGCGGGTGTGTGCCCGTGACCAGTTCGGGCCGGTGACAGGCCGTGCAGCCAATCGCGGCAAACAGTTTTTCACCCTGCACAACCGCAGGCTCGGCCTGCTGCCGGCGCACAGGCACGGCCAGGTGGGCGAGGTAGAAATGCAGGTCACCAAGCTGCATCGCGTCCAGCTCCGGCTCGCCGCCGTGGGGCGCCTGCGCACAGGCCTGTTGGGCAGGGGTGCAGTTCTGCTCAGGAGCCAGCGTGGAGGTGATGCCCAGGTCGCCCAGCATGGCGTGGGCAATCTGTTGGCGCAGGTCGGGCTGGTTGGCCTTGAGGCCAAAGCGGCCCGCCTCGGCACGCTGTCGCTCCACACTCCACACCTGATTGATGCGCCCGGTCACGCCGTCGGGCTTGGTTTCAGCCGCCATGGCCTGCAGCGTGCTGGCCTCGATGGCCTCCAGCAAACCGAGGCCGAATACCGGCGAGCCCACCCGCGCCGAGGTCAACACCCCGTCCAGTGGCCCATAGGCCAGCTCGCGCAGTTCGACACGCGGCATGCGCAGCATCACGGTTTCGCCATCGCCCAGCTGCACCGCGTGCTCCTGCCAGTACACATGGGCCCGCCCTTCCCCCGGCACGCCGGGCACACCTTGGTCGTTGAGCTGGTCGCCATACACAGGATGAGGCTTCGGCCCGCCGTGGGCATCGCGGCCCGGCACGGACAGGCGCAGCAACAGGCTGCGCATTGCCTCCCCCTGCTGCGGCGCCTGGCCACGGCCGTTCTTGGGGTGGCAGGCGATGCACGACACCCGGTTGTACAACGGCCCGAGCCCATCCACCGCTTCGTCGCGAGACGGCGCGACCACCCACGCCTGCCGGAACAGGCTGCGCCCGCGAAAGAAGCGCTCCAACTGGCCTTCGTCCAGCCCGGCGAAGGGCTGGGCATAGGCTTCACGGTTGACCGCGGTGTGGGTGACATCGGCGCTGGCGAGCGCGCTCACCAGCAAACCGATCGACAGCCCGGCGATGCGCACAACGGTCACTGACCCAGCCCCTCCAGCAACCGCGCCGCCTCTGCCCGCTGCAGCGCGGCCTGGAACTGCCAGGTGATCTCGGTGCGGCCCAGTGCATCCTGGTCGGTTGCCGGCTCGTGGGCCATGCCCTTGTCCTGATGTGCCGCGAACAGGCCCAGCAACGGCTTGGCCTCGGCTTGCCCGGCAGTCAGTGGCGGCGCGGTCAACAGCTGACGTATGGCAGCTACGTCATGCCCCGCCGCTTCGGCCGCGTGCAGCCGCGTCCAGAGTTCGTTCAGCGCCTCGTGGGGCAGGCCCAGCCATTGGGTGAACAGCGAACTGATCAGCGCCAGGCGTTCGCGCGAGCTGCCGTTGCCGTAGTCATAGGCGCCGTGCCCTGCGGCAACGAACGGGTCGTGGTACTGCGCGGGCAGCTGCGCATACACGCTCGGGCGCACCGGCAGCTTGCGAATGTCGGCATCGGCCAGCAGCGCCTGCCCGGCGTCGGACAACACGTACCGTGCGAACGCCCGGGCACCGGCCGGCGCCTGGGTGCTTGCGGTAATGGCGATGAATGCCGGGTTGAGCCCGCCGTGGGCCGGGTACACGAAGTCCACCGGCTCGCCGTTGGCCTTGGCCGAGGCGACGAAGAAGTCGATCGACAAGCCAACCGCTGCCCGCCCGCTGGTGACCTCGTCACTCACCAGCGTACCGCCGCGCGTGACCAGCCGCGCCTGCCCGGCCAGCTCGCTCCACAGGGCCCAGCCGCGCTCCCAGCCATAGGCGCGCAGCACGATATCCAGCAGCACCGGGGCAAACCCGACCCGGCCCGGGTCGGGCAGCGCCACCCGCCCGCGCAACCGGGCGTCGAGCAGGTCGGGCCAGTCCTTGGGCGTGGGCACACCCAGCTCGGCGAGCGACGCGGCGTTGATGGCAAAGCCGTAACCTGCCAGCTCAGTCGCCTGGTACAGGTTTTTTTGATCACGCAACGCCAGGCCGCCGATCTGCGCCGGCAGGCCCTCCAGGCTGATACCCAGCGGCTGCCAACTGCCCGCCTTCGCCAGCCGGGTGAAGTTGCCCGGCGACGGCGCCCAGTACACATCCACCCCGCCCTGTCTGGCTTGCAGCAGGTACGGCAAGGCATCGAAGCCCTGGCGCCAGAGGACCTGCAGGCGATACTCCGGGTGGGCCTGGGCGAAGCCATCCTCCACCCGCGTCATCACCTCCTGGGGGTAGCTGGTCATCACCACCACGCTTTGCGGGGCCGCGCTCAGCAGGCCGCTGAACGCCAGCAGCAGGCCCGCCAGCCAGCGGTTACAGCGGCACATTGAATTGCACGAAGTATTGACGGCCCATTTCCGGGTAGCCCTCGCTGTACTCGTACAGGCGGTCGAACAGGTTGCGCACGCCGCCCTCGATCAGCACGTCGTTGCTGAAGCGGTAGCCGGTCTTGAGGTTGTACACCGCGTAGCCCGGTGCCATCTGGGTGGCGTCGGAGGTGTTGTAGCGACGCGAGGCCGCCTCCACGCTGGCGGTGTGCTTCCAGGCGTCGAGGTTCCACGAGGCCGAGCCGAACAGGCTGTGGCGCGGGGTGTCGGTGGGGTGCAGGTCGCGGTCGCTACGGTTCTCGCGGTCGAGGAAGGTGTAGTTGGCTGCCAGCTCCCACTCGCCCAGGTCGCCGTTGATGCCCAGCTCCACCCCCTGGTTGCGCGCCTTGGCAATGTTCTGGAACTGGCCGCAGGGCGCGGCGCAGTTGTCCTGCGCGGGCACGGTGACCTTCTGGATGGAGTCTTCGATATTGGCCACGAACAGCGCCGCGTCCAGCTGCCATTGCGGGGCAACCTGGCCGCTGTAGCCGAACTCGTAGTGCGTGGCGCGTTCGGACTTCAGGTCCGGGCTGGGGATGACCGTACCGAAGCGGGTCGAGTAGCGGTCCTTGATGGTCGCAAAGCGGCTTTTGCGCGCCACGGTGAGGCGCAGTTGGCCGTTGTCATCGGTGCCCAGCAGCGGGTTGGTGTTGGCGAACAGGCCGAGCTGCGCGTTGACCGCGTCGTTGCTGCCGGTGGGTTCGTCGTACAGCACGGCCTGCTTGGGCGAGCTGGCGGTGGTGCCGTAGTTTTCGGCATCCAGGCTCTTGCGGTAGTTGTAGGAAACGCCGCCCACCACGCTGAAAATCTCGTTCAGGCGCAGGGTGTCTTCCAGGGCAATCGACTGGGTCTGGTCGCGAAAGTGGGTTTGCGGGCTGTCGCCATCGCGGGAGCGGTGCACGTCATCCTTGAAGTGGTAGGCGATGCCCAGGCGGTTGTTCTCGGTCAGGGCCAGGTCGGCTTCCACCGAGAAGCCGGTGCTCTCGTCGTCGTACTTGCTCGGGAAGCCCTTCTGCAGGTTACCCACCACGCCGTTGCGGTAGGCGAAGCTTTCCAGCGAGTTCTTGAAGGTGTCGTGGTACACGCGGGTTTTCAGAAAGTGCTCGCCAAAGCCGGTTTTGGTGGCGATGAACACGCTGGTGTTGTCCGAGCGCGGCCACTCCCACCAGCGTGCGCGCTGGCCGGTCGGCGGCAGCTTGCCGGCATAGGTGGGCTGGCCCTTGCTGCCCTCCTGCTGAACGTAGCCGAGCACGTATTCATCGGTTTCGTTGGGGGTGAAGCCCAGCTTGAAGCTGAACTTGGTGTCGCGGTGGTCGCTGTTCTCGCGCCGGCCGGTGCCTTGCTGGTTGTTGGTGGGTTTGAAGTCGCCGGGCAGCAGGGTGTAGTCGTAATCCACATACGACACCCCGCCCTGCATCCACCACGCGCCCTGGTTGGAACCCACGTTGGCGTAGGTGCGGTAGGCGTTCACGTTGCCGTGATCGGTCAGCTCCAGCCCTCCGCCCACTTCGCCTTCGAATTCCTGCACCGGGCGCCGGGTAACCAGGTTGATCGCCCCGCCCAGGGTGTTGGGGCCGTACAGCAGCGAGGCAAAGCCCTTGTCCACCTGGATGCGCGACAGGTCGTAGGTGGTGAAGCGGCCCAGGTCGATGTTGCCGTCGTAGGGCACATAGGTGGGGATGCCGTCGATATACACCGGCACCTGCAGGCGATCGAAGCCGCGCACGAACACCACCTGCTCGGCGCGACCGCCGATATAGCCCAGGTTGACGCCGGGGGCCAGGGTGAGCGCGCTGGCGACGGTTTCGCGGTCGTGCAGGCGGATGTCCTTCAGGTCGATGACCGAGCCGCCGGTGGACAGGGTTTCGTCCTGGGGCGCGGAGATCTGGATTTCGCCGAGGGTGAAGGTGTTTTTCTGCTCCGCGAGGGCGGATTCAGCGCCCAGGGCTGCGACGGCAACCATCAGGGCGTGCGGTGTTAGCGGCTTCATTGCTGCTCCTGTGTCGGCCTTGACGTAGGCGGCGCCCGGGCGACGTTGTGTATTATTTTATATAGCGACCGACGGTTTTTCTGGTCACGACCTCCCCAGGAGGTGATCAGCCGGTGGTTGCTTTAGGGGGAAAGCGGGATGGCGCAGGGCCAAACGGCAGGAATGCTAGCGTTGTTCACAGGACGTTACAACGCTGTACACAAAAATATATAGCGAATTGACCAACCCAGAAGCGGGGCTTCTAGCGGCTTTGCGCTCGACGGCAAGGTGTCAGCGGAGTGCCGGCAAGCGCATCGAACCCCTACCCCTCAGGCACGCGCTACATCGTCTGTCGAGGGATGGCATAAATACGTACAAGTTCCTCGTTGCAGGCATGGTCAAGGAACCTGCTCTCTAGAAAAACGAAGCTCTCAACGAAGCCGCAGGTCGTGAACAGCTGCTTGACCTTGGTCATTTCCATTGAGTCCGTTTCAGGTTGATTCTTGATAAGCGTTTGGCGAAGTGCGCCGGCTGCAGTACTTGGGTATATGAAGAGTTGGGGCACCAACGTGGAGCCACCGCTGGTATCGAAGCGTGTGAAGGTGATGGCAGTCAGCTCTAACTGCCTTTGATTGCTACGGGCGAGTGCACGTACGGTATTCAATACGAAAACAGCAAGCCCCAACAGAAAATCCGAGATGTCTTTTTTCTCGAGTTTTCTTTGTAATTTTTTTAATCTGCTGTCCCGTGAAATGATGGGGTATTCTTCAAAATCGTCGAACGCGCCTGCCAGGCAACGCAGATCATTGTAGGCTTCTTTTTTTATTATCTTTGCGTACAACCCATGTAACTTCATCTATTTGAATCTCAGCATACGTATTTTAATGAAAAACACCGGGGCGCGACATTGTATGTTCAATCCACGCGAATAACCAAACGGGCCCTGCCCACTAAATCGCCCTACCACGGATCATAGTACCGATACCGGTTGTAATGCAGCCCAGTATCAGGGTCGTGATACTGCCCCTGAAACCGTAGCGGGTTACTCAGCCCTACCTGCCTTGCCCAGCCCGACCGCTCCTCATGCACCTCCCCCCACGCCTTGTACTGCCCCGCCCACGCCACCGCCCCATGGTGGTCAGTCAGTTCCATCGGCGTGCCCAGGTGATCGCACTGGTACCACGCAAGCGCATCAAACGCCTGCGGCTGCATGTGCGTTTACCACAACGGGTCCTGGTCTAAGCTGCAGATGCAAATCTACAGGAGCAGTTGCTGGGAATCATCGACACTGGTTGCGCCCTCAAGGACGCGTCTCGAGTGCCCCAAAGAATGCAAGTAATATAGAGTTCTGCTCTCATGACATATACTGCAAGTAAAGCCATCCAAAGACAGGCAATATCTACTTAACAATCAGGATCGAGAGCCGATAGTAACGAAGACCTCTCCATACTCTTCATCATATATACGTCGCGCCACTGCATACTCCGCACCAAATTCTTTAAATATTTTAGAGTTCCAACTTTCAGAAATTATTAGGGCAACTTCCATGGCTTGCTCCGTGGGAAGCTCATCAAAAACCCCCGTTATCTCTAGCAGGTTCATCCAGAACTGAGTCTCATCTAGACTTTTGCTCAAACTCAAGTGACGCTCAAACATCTCAGGATCGAACAGCTCAGCAACAAAAACCTTATCATTCAAAATATTGAAACTTGGCCATAAAAATCTTGCAAAGCAAACAATAAAGTCCGATGCCAGCTCGTGATTCACATAAATTGCCCTTACATAATCAATGCCTGTTACAGCGTGATCCTTATTGGCATTCACAAAAGAAGAGAAGTCAAATGATTTAATACTATCCAAGTTATTCACCTTTGGGATGTTCGTCAGGTACTGGATGGCGCACGCGCCATTTATCTATGAATACACGACCGTCTGGCCTAGTATTTCCGTTGCTTCTTTTATGTTCGGCCTAGCAATATTTCCGTGATTTTTCCCGACCCACGGTACTGCTTCCACGTTCCAGTAATGCGCGGTGGATTGCCCACCTCGTCATGGAACCACTGCAGCGTGCTCGCCGCATTGAGCGCCTGGTTCAGCTTGCCATTGTCGGCATAGGCAAAGCGCTCGTTCTGCGACTGGTCACCCTGACTGGCGGTATGCGCGCCAGCGGTCCCATGGGGTCAAGACACGGGTCATCACAACACTGGCCACCCTACCAACAGGGCATTTCTCGCATATTTTCGATGAACACTAGGCGCCCTTCATCGCCTACTAAGCTTTCTAACTTAGTCAAGAAACCATCCATGTCTTGGGAGATCAAATAAAATGCCCCCCAGCCATGCTCTTGCGCACGTTGAGAAATCCCAAAATATGCGCAAGAAGATAGCAGACTTTCATACAATGGTTCTTCAATCCGGCTGTCATCTTGCAGGAAGTGCGACAACTCAGAAGGCTCTGGCTTTTCAGTGTGCCTATAGCGGGAAAGAATGCTGTATTTTTTCATGGCTAGCACATAACGCTCATGCGAGGCAACTAAACTGCTAAATGCGCCACCTTTATCTTTGAAGAAAAAATTCGGCATGCCTCCCTTGGGGAATACTCCTGGATGATCAACACTGCCTGAGCCGCGTAAGCAGTAACACCCTCCTAACAATTCATCTAAAATACTTTCAGCTACCTGATTCACATCGAACCCCAGCTTACCATTCGGATCACGCGCCATTACAGCAGAAAGCTCATCATTACCATTTGCCGGTAGTGACGATATACGATCATTCGCGTATTTTTTTAGATACTTAAATTCCGATCTGCAAATCAAAACTTCGAACATTCTAGCTACCCCGGATAAGTAAATACTATGACTTCGCCTTTCTTGTTTTTCGCGTGCACATGCGGCCCGTCGTGATGAGCAGGAAATCCTTCGCCTACCATATGAGGGTGCCCGTCTGGGTGATCAAAAACTAGCGGCTTAGCGCCTTCTTCCTTCCGTCCTAGCGTACTTCCTCTAGCGCACAGACATGCGTAATTTTTCCCCCTGCTTTCAGAATTAAGCTCGGCAACGAGAATATCCGTTCCTCCTCGACCAACCCTCGGAACTTGAGCATGCTGCTGCGCAAGCCTCAACGCATGCGCACGGCTTCTAGCGGCAACAACTTTCTCCAGTCCGAGTGGGTCCGTCCATTCGATAGGGTTCGGTGCGTATAAGTAGAGATTCAATCCACCCGCGTAACTAATCGGGTCCTTGCTAACAAATCGCCCAACCCCCGGATCATAGTACCGATACCGGTTGTAGTGCAGCCCAGTCTCCCGGTCGTGATACTGCCCCTGAAACCGTAGCGGATTGCTCAGCCCAATCTGCCTTGCCCAGCCCGAGTGTTCCTCTCGTACCTCACCCCACGCCTTGTACTGCCCCGCCCACGCCACCGCCCCATGGTGGTCGGTCAGCTCCATTGGCGTGCCCAGGTGATCGCACTGGTACCACGCAATCGCATCAAACGCCTGCGGCGGCATGTGCGTTTGCCACAGCGAGTCCTGGTCGAAGTCGTAACTGCGCTGGCTCCAGTCCGGCTGCTTGTGCAGCCGCACCGGCCCCCTGCGCAGGGCCTGGGCCACCGGCACAAAGCTGCCCGGCTCATACAGGTAATGCACCGTGCGGCCCGTATCGCCTTCATACCGCGGCGGGGAGCTTTCCCACGCCAGTGTGTCGCCGTCCCAGCCAAATAGCGTGAAGCCACAATCCAGCTCACGCTGGCGCTTGGCCCGTTCAAGCTGATTCCAGCCCGTGCCGGCCTGCGGCTTGTTCGAGTAATGCGCAACCGAGTGTTTGTGCAGTCGCCGGCCGAGTGCGTCATAGCTGTACTCGGCCTTGAGCTTGTCGTCGCTGTAGCTCTGCAGCCGATCGAACAGGTCCCAGGTGAACTGCGCACGCACGCCGTTGTGCAGCCGTTCGGCGAGGTTGCCGCGCGCATCGTAGGTGTAATGGGTGCCGGCGTACTCGCGCAGCAGGTTGTCCATCAACCTGTTGCGTTTCGGGGCCTGGTCCAGCGGGCGGTTGAGCTGCTGCGTCTTCTCGTCCAGCAGGTTACCCGCCGGGTCGAACGCGAATGTCTCCACCCCCAGGCGACTGCTGGCCTGCAACAGGCGACCGACAGGGTCGTACTGGTAGGCCAACTGACCACGCCGGCTGTCGTGAATGTCGGTGAGTTGCCCGGCGCCATCGTACTGGTACTGACGCTTGAGCAACGTGGACTTGCCGTCGTGGCTGCCTAGCAGTTGCTCCTGCAGCCGTCCGGCCGGGTCCCAGGCCTGGCTCTGCATCAGCTTGTTGCCCTGATGGCGCGCCACTTCACGGTGCAGGTCATCGCGCTCGTAGCTGAGCATGTCGTGCTGGTCGAGCTTCATGCCCAGCAGGTGGCCGCTGCCGTAGGTCAGCCAGCTGACCGTGTGGCCATCGGGGCGCACGGTCGCGATGCGCTGGTTGAGCACGTCGTACTCGTGCGTCCACACCGCCACCACCGGCTGCTGCAACCCCAGGTAATGCTGATGCTCGCGGGTCAGATTGCCCGCCTCGTCATGGAACCACTGCAGCTGGCTTGCCGCGTTGATCGCCTGGATCAGCCTGCCGTTGCCGTCATAGGCAAAGCGCTCGGTCTGGGACTGATCGCCCAGCCTGGCGGTACGCTCGGCCAGCCGACCCATGGGGTCGAAACGCAGGTCGATGCGGCGCTGGCCGACCTGGGTCGAGGCCAGGCGACCGCTGTACGGGTCGTATTGATAACGGGTGGTCAGGCCATCGAAGCCGGTCTCCTGCAACAGGCGACCGACCGGGTCGTACACGAAGCTCGCCTGGCTGGTGTTTTCGTTTTCCAGGCCGATCAGGCGGCCCAGTTTGTCCCAGCGATAGCGCAGGGTGTGCTCGTTGGCGTCGACGCGCTCGGCCAGAAGCCCGGCGCCGGAATAGGTCCAGGTGGTGCAGCGGTCGAGCGCGTCGAGGTACGCCAGCAGACGGCCTTCGGCATCACGTTCGAAGCGCTCTTCGGTGTTGTCGGGGTGGGTGACCCTGGACAGTTGCCCGGCCTTGTACTCATAGGCGGTCTTGTTGCCCGCTGCGTCGGCGAACTGCACCAGCTGGCCGAAGTCGTTGTAGGCCCACTGGCTGGTCTTGCCGGAGCAGTCGACGTACTCGAGTAGTTGCCCGGCGTCGTTGTAGGCCAGCGCCTTCTGGTTGCCGTTGGCGTCCTTGATCGCACTTACCAGGCCGCTTGGGGTGTAGGCAAATTCGGTCTTGTTGCCCAGCGGGTCGACCGTCTCTACCAGGTTGCCGCGCTCGTCGTAGTCGCGCAGCCAAAGGCCACCCTCGGCATCGCGGATCTTAATCAGCTGGTCATGGTCGTCGTAGGCGTAGTGCAGCGTGCTGTGGTCGGGACGGATGTGCTGCAGCAGGTTGCTACGCTCATCAAAGCTGTAGCGGTCCTGGCTACCGTCGGGGTGCACGTGGCGGATGATGTTCTTGCGTGCATCACGGAACAGCCATTGCTCGCGGCCATCGGGATGTACGACGCGGTAGGTATAGCCAAGGGCGTCGTAGTAGTACCAGGTTTCCTGGCCGTGGGCGTCGGTGACGTAGGTCAGGCGGATGTTCGGGTCCCACGCCAGACGGGTCTCGAAGCTGCCGTCATCCGCCCATTCATGAATCGCCTTGGCGTGCGGGCCTGTGCCATCCCATTCGAGGTTGAGGCCACGGCCGGTGCGGTCGGTGTAACGGGTGATCAGATGATGCTGGTACTCATAGTGCCAGGCGGCACCGTTTTCATCCTGAGCCGCTACCAGGTCACCCGCGCCGTCGTAGTGATAGGCGCACAGTTGGCGCAGCGGCTTGCCATCGACCACCTGCCACACACCCTGGATATGCCCCTGCTCATCCAGCAGGGTGCCCAGTTGCAGGTGCACCTTGCTCGGGTCGTCGTCCTGGTAGGTGTTGATGTCGGACAGCACCGGCTGGCCGTTGTGGCGATGCTCGTAGTGCAGCATGGCACCGGCGCCGCTGCGCAGGCGAATGTGGGTCAGGTAAAAGCGCTCGCCGACCTGGGCATAGGTTTCGAACCGCTCCTGGCCCCGCACCAGGGTCAGCTGCTGTGCACGGGTGCGCTTGAGGGTCAGGTATTCGATGGGGTCGTGGTGCCAGGTGTCGACCTCGAGCCACGGGAAGTCGTGGCTGCGTCCATCGCTGTCATGCAGCACCAGCCCCTTGTCGACCACATCGATGCAGGTGGTGAACTCGGTGATCCAGCGTGCGCCTATGGTGCCGCTATCCAGAGCGTCGAGCCGCGAGTTGTAGACCCGGGCCCAATCCACCGGAAACGGGCCGGACAACGCGAAGTCCTGATGAACGACGGTCTCGTCGCCGAGCACATGGCCGATGCTGTGGCCGGTACAGGGACAGATACCATTCTTGTCGGTATTGGGGGCCTTTTTGGCCCTGACCTGGCGGCTGACCACCTCGGTCGGGCCTTCACTGTGGATGTGCCGCGCCTGCTGGGTGACCCCGGGGCGAATGCTGGTGGCAACGCCGCGCCTGGCGGGGTGTGCCAGCACGGTTTCCAGCAGGCGGCTCAGCAACCAGGCAATGCTGTTTTGCATGCCAGGGGCGCCCAGGGCTTCGAGGCGATCCGGCACCGACGCGGCCAACCCGTCGAGCGTGTGCACCAGCGGGCGCAGCAGGCTTTCCAGCGCCTCGCCGAAGTGGCTGGCGACACGGTTGTAGGCCGCCTTGAGGTTGCCCTCGGAGGCATTGGCCAAGGCCGACAGCGCCAGGCGCCAGGCGTCAGTGCTCAGCAGCGAGTCGTACAGCGCCGCCTGGGTCATCTGGGTGCGTGACAACTGGTGGCTGGCTGCGGCGTCGAGTTGGCCCCGGGCAGCGGCTTCTATGGTCCTGGCCAGCGTGGTGAACAACAGGCGCGCGGTGTCGGCGGCCTCGCCGAGTATGGCCGGCAACTGGGCCAGCGCCTCGCGTACGTAGTGTTCCAGGGCGCCGCGGATGTTGGCATGCAGGTGGCCGTCGATGATCTCCAGGATCACCGCGCCGATGTTCGCCCCCGGGCGACGGCGCAGGGTCTGGCGGGTCAATTGCAGCACCGGGCGCAGCACCATGCGCGCCTTGGCCAGGCCTGGGGGAAACGGCACTACGCCGATCAGGTTGATGCCCAGGCTGACCCAGTCGAGCGGGTCGGGAGACGGGCTCTCCAGCAGCGTGAGGATATCGATCAGTACATCCACACCGGCCAGGGCATTACAGACCACCGGCACATTTTCGCCGGCCTGGCGCAGCAGTTGCAGGTTCACCAGGCCGTAGGTGACCTCGCGCAGCCAGTGGTCGACAGAGGCGGCGGCAGCGCCGAGGTCTTCACTGAGCAGGGTTTCGAGTGGGGCAATCGCAATCTGGATCTCACGCTCGCTGGGCGTGGACGCGGTGGGGGAAGCAGGCATCGGGAATAGCCTTCCTAGGCAGGGGCGAAGCGCCCTGGGTGGTCCATGAAGGCAAAAGGGTACGAGGGCAAGGAATTCTCAGATATGGAGAAACTTCCTGGAGTTGTGTGGGATGTGTCACATAAAGATGTAGATGCCGGGGATATACACCGGCACCGGCAGGCGGTCGAAGCCGCGCACGAACACCACCTGCTCGGCGCGACCGCCGATGTAGCCCAGGTTGACGCCGGGGGCCCGGGTGAACGTGCTGGCGACGGTTAAGACAGTACTTTTCGTACAGTGCCTAGAGCGCCCCATCCAGCACGTCACCTACTTCCCATTGACTTGCGTTGCCTACCTCCAATGTTTGGAACTTATGTGGCAACTGTGGACAGCTCGAGAACTGCACTTATCGTCACTTCAGTTTTCTCCAAAGCCAAGCTCCCCATTGCGCGGCTATGCGCGTCCCCGATCTGGCACCTCGCCCACATACCAGTGGCTTCCATTGGGAACCTCCAACGTCACAGGCACATTGGGCAACAGTTGTCTCATTGTATAATTCAACTTGAAGGGGGCTTTCTTCGTAGAACCGTCTGAGTTGAGCCACTCCATAATTGCACCATCGGTAGTGTCCAGCTCAATCAGATAGAACTTAAAATCTGAATTATTTGTTAACTTGAATCGAAGAGTTTCTGGCTCTTCAGGTGGCGCAATTAAGGAATCGGCGGTCGTCGCTATAAACCTTCCGCCGGGGTAGAGATTGAAGTCATAAATGGTTTGGGGCGATGTTAATGGGGATTTTGTACCCGTGGTGCGATCGTTGACTTTTTTGTAGTGGAAATAATTGATCTTACCCTCCATTTCATTTTGGAGGTGCACGTTGAAGTATGTGGCACTCATGATCGATTCTCCCAGGAAAGGCACTCGGCTACGTGCTCATGGATAGCTTGCTACGTCATCTTGCTTGTCACAACTGTCAACTTTGCCAGTTGCATCGAGCCGATCCAGCCCTGCCTGAGCAATAATGCAGAGGCATCCGGCTCCTGCTTCAGGGGCGTTGCGCATACCGGTGTAGAGCGTGTAGAAGCCCCACCCCCAACCAGCTAACCTTGCGAGCTCGCAGGCAATCCAGCGACCGGGCCTCGCGGCTCGCTACTGCGCCAACTGAACATCAGATGGCAGCTCCACTCAAAAAGGGAGGTTGTTGCAACGGCAACCAACCTCCCTCTGTTCAAAGCATGCACTACTTAAAAAATGCTGACGACGCGAGAGCTGAATTATGGTCACTTGAGTTCTGTACAGCACCCAAGCTCCCCCGTTGCGCTGCCAGGGGAAAAGGTCAGTTGAATTCTACTTCGCTCACCGCCCACCAGCTTCCTTCGATTACCTCCACTTCAGTTGAGCTGTGTGGAGGTAGCAGCCATGCGACCTGTGCAGAGGGGTCGCGAAAGGGTTTTATTTCGTAGTCTGCCCAGCTCGATTTTTTGTCCCCCCCTGAAAACGGATACTCTTGTCTATCCCCAGACATTCGCTTGTAATCTTCGATTATTGACTTGCGCTCAGCTTTAACGTACTCCTCACCTTTGTCCTCCGGAATCTCCGCCAGCTCGGCTTTAAGCTCTTCGGGATAATGGAACTCATCGTCTACGCGGACCAACCCGACACAAAAATCTGAATTATTTTTCAATTTGAATCGAAGAATTTGTGGATCTTCAAGTGGCGCAGTTAAGGAATCGGCGGTCGTCGCTATAAACTTTCCGCCGGGGTAGAGATTGAAATCATAAATGGTTTGGGGCGATGTCAATGGGGATTTTGTACCCGTGGTGTGGTCGTAGAATTTTTTGTAGTGGAAATAATTGATCTTATCCCATGTTTCGTTTTGGAGTTGTACGCTGAAGTATGTTGCACTCATGATCGATGCTCCCAGGAAAGGCACTCGGCTATGTGCTCCTGGATAGCTTGCTACGTCATTTTGCTTGTCACAACTGTCAACTTTGCCAGTTGCATCGAGCCGATCCAGCGTTGCTGCCTGAGCAATAATGCACAAGCATCCGGCTCCCGCTTCAGGGGCGTTGCGCATACCGCTGTAGAACGTCTTGAATCCCCACCCCAACCCCGCTAATCTTGCGACGTCGCTGTCAATCCAGCGACCGGGCGTCGCGGCCCGCTAATGCAAAAGGCGCAACTGCGCCACCTGAACATCAGATGGCGGTTCCACTCAAAAAGGGAGCTGCACAATGGTCAAAACCGTCTCCAATCCCCCGCTTACTACTCAACCCCGCAAACGCATCTACACCGCCTTCGGCTGTTGCAACGGTAATCACCCGCCCCTGTTTTCAGTCTGCGAAGGCATCGAGCTGGAAGACGCCCTGGTTCACCTGTCGCTCCAGATCCAATGCGCCAAGGACACCACCGCCCAAGCCTGCGAACGCGCCGACGAGCAGTTCAAGACGCTGCTGATCGCCGCACAGCAATCGCTGGAAATGAGCACCGTACTGATCGACACCGTGCTGGACGGCATGGAAGCAAACGCGGCACCCGAGTAACGACGCAACACACGGGCCGCACACGCGGCCTACCGAGCTCGCTCCGCCCACCAAAACCCCACCTGCCCCCCACATCACGCACTCTCCCCATGCTGTCCACGGCCCACTGGCACTAGGATGCGACAAATTCTCAAATGCACCTGGCTATCATGCTGAGGTTTTCCGTGTCGTCGCCATCCACTTCCCCCACCCCTCACGCCGATGTTCGTGCGCTGTACATCAACCATCACGCCTGGTTGCTGGGCTGGTTGCGCAAGCGCATGCGCCACGGCGACCACGCGGCGGACCTGGCCCACGACATCTTCGTGCACATCCTCGGCAAGCCGGAGCAGCTGCAGCAGTTACGTCAGCCGCGTGCCTGGTTGAGCACCGTGGCCCACGGGCTGCTGGTGGATCGCGTGCGCCGCCAGCGGGTCGAGCGGGCGTATCTGGAGGCCATCGCACACCTGCCCGAAGCCGAGGTGCCGTCGCCCGAGTCGCAGCTGATACTGCTGGAAACCCTGGCCCGTGTGGACGCCTTGCTCAACGGCCTGCCGCCCAAGGTGCGCATGGCCTTTCTGCTGTCGCGCCTGGAGGGCCTGAGCTACAAGGAGATCGCCGAGCGCCTGGCGGTAAGCCTGAGTTCGGTGGAGAAGTACATGGCCAGCGCCATTCGCCATTGCTACCTGGCCCAGCGATGAGCCGCCCGCCATTGCCCGAACTGCCCGACAACGTGGTGGACCAGGCCATCGGCTGGCTGGTGCGCATCGAGTCCGACGGCGCCAACCCGCAGCTGCTGGAGGCCTGCCAACGCTGGCGTCAGGCGCACGCGCTGCATGAGGTGGCCTGGCAAGCGCTGCAAAAAAGCGATGCCACCTTCCAGGGCCTGGCCGCACTGCCCGGCTCGGTGGCGCGGGACACGCTGCAACGCCTGCAAGGCGGTCGTCACAGCCGGCGCCAGGCGCTCAAGCTGCTGGGCGTGGGGCTGCTGGCCAGCGGCGTTACCGGCTGGTCGATGCGTGACAGCACGCTGGTGCCCTGGGGCGCGGACTACGCCACCGAGGTGGGCGAGCGCCGTCAGTTTGTGCTGGACGACGGCACCCGCCTGCAACTGAACACAGCCAGTGCAGTGGACGTGCAGTTCACCGCGCAGCGCCGGTTGATCGTGCTGCGGCGCGGCGAAATCTTTATCGACACCGGCAAGGACGCCGCCACGGCGGGCGGGCGTCGCAGCTTCTGGGTCAGTACGCGGCATGCGCAGTTGCAGGCCATCGGTACGGCCTTTGCCGTGCGTGATGAAGCCAGCGGCACGCGGTTGCGGGTCGAGGATGGGGTGGTGGCGATTCAGGGCAAGGGCCAGCCGGTGATGGTTGCCGCCGGGGAGCAATACCTGATCGATGCAAACGGCAGCCAGCGGGTCGAAACCAGCCCCCTCAATGCCAGCGCCTGGGCGCGCGGGCAACTGGTGGCCAAGCGCATGCAACTGCGCGAGCTGACCGCAGAACTGGCGCGCTATCGCCACGGCTGGCTGCGCTGCGACCCGGCCATCGCGCACCTGGAGGTGTCGGGCGTGTTCCAGCTCGATGACATCGACCAGGCCCTCAGCGCCCTGAGCGATTCGCTGCCGGTGCGGGTGGAACGCTTTACCCCGTTATGGACCCGTATCGTCGCCCGGTAAGGCTGATGAGAAGAAATCTCAAAAACTTTTACGGGTTTTGCCACCCTCTTCGACAGACAGGCAATACACCTCGTCATTCGAAAGGAGCACGCCGTCCATGTCTTCTGCTTTTATCCCCACCCGGCCTTTGCAGCGCAGCGTGCTGGCACTGACCCTGCGCAGTATGTTGCTGGCCGGTGCCACCAGCGTGTCGCTGGCCAGTGCGGCCGCGCAGGCCGCCGAGGCAAGCAGCCGCCACTACGAGCTGGCGGCCGGCCCGCTGGAAGAGTCGCTCAACAGCTTTGCCCAGGTGGCCGGCATCAGCCTGCCGTTCGACCCGGCGCTGGTGCAGGGCAAGCGCGCCCCGGCACTGCGTGGGGACTATGCCGTGCAGGATGGCCTCGAACGCCTGCTGGCCGGCAGCGGCCTCACGGTTACCCGCACCGCCAGCGGCAATTACCTGCTGATTGCCCGTAGCCAAAGCGCAGATGCCCTGGAACTGGGCGCCACCACCATCAGCGGCCTGGGCCTGGGCTCGACCACCGAGCACAGCGGTTCGTACACCACCGGCGCCATGCAGACCGCCACCAAGCTGCCGCTGTCGCTGCGCGAAACACCGCAGTCGGTCACAGTGATTACCCGCCAGCGCATGGACGACCAGGGCATGCGCAGCCTCGACGACGTGGTGCAGGCCACGCCCGGGCTGCGCCTGTCGGCCGCGCGCCCGGCCAACAGCGAGTTCTTCGCCCGCGGCTTCCCCATCACAAACCTGATGTTCGACGGCCTACCCACCACCTACAACGCCGACTGGGTGGCCACCGCCGACCTGGCCCCCTATGACCGCGTCGAAGTGGTGCGCGGCGCCACCGGCATGATGCAAGGGGCCGGCAACCCGTCGGCCGCCATCAACATGGTGCGCAAGCGCCCTACCCAGGCGTTCCAGGCCAGCGTGACCGGCAGCGCCGGCAGCTGGGACAACTACCGCAGCGAGCTGGATGTGTCCGGCCCGCTGAACGACAGCGCCAGCGTGCGTGGCCGCATCGTCGGCGCGTACAACGACAAGGGCAGCTATCAGGATTACGCCGGGCGCGAGCGCGGGGTGTTCTACGGCATCAGCGAGTTCGACCTCACCGACAGCACCACCCTGACCGTGGGCGCGTCCGACCAGAACGACAATAACAACATCAACTGGGGCGGCCTGCCGGTGAACCCCGATGGCAGCCACATGGGCTTTTCTCGCTCCAAGACCTTCGGCTACAGCTGGTCGCACCAGGACGTCGAGAACAAGACCGTGTTCGTCGAGCTCGACCAGCGCTTCGACAACGACTGGCGCCTTCACCTGGGAGCGTCGAAAAACTGGTCCGAATTCAAGATGATGGGCGGCGTGCTGGAGCGCAACAACGACGCCACCTACCGCCAGCGCATCTTCAACCAGAACCGCGACTTCGATCAGTCCACCTACGATGTCTACGCCACAGGCCCGTTCACACTGTTGGGGCGCGAGCATGAACTGGTGGTCGGCGCCAGCAAGCGCCAGCTCAAAACCGAAGCCACCGGCGGCACGGTGTTCGTCGATGTGCCGGACATCAACCGCTTCAACCCGGGCGGGCTGGCCAGACCGAACGTGCCGGACATCTACTCCATCGACGACAAGGTCGATCAGGAAGGCCTCTACCTCACCACGCGCTGGAACCTAGCCGACCCGCTGAAGGTGATACTCGGTGCGCGCCTGGACTGGTACGACGCCACGGCCATCTATGACCAGATCAACGACCAGTACTACACCTCGGGCAAGACCAAGGTGTTGCGCAACGTCACCCGTTATGCCGGGGTTATCTACGACCTGGACGACAACCATTCGGTGTATGCCAGCTACACCGATATCTTTCAGCCGCAGACCGAGAAGGATGGCCAAGGCAAAGGCATCGAGCCTATTACCGGCGAAAACTACGAAGTGGGTATCAAGGGTGAGTATTTTGGCGGCGCGCTGAATGCCAGTGCTTCGCTGTTCCAGATCGACCAGCTCAACCGCGCGGCCGAGGTGGCGGATGCAAGCCTGTGCAAGGTCATCCCGGTGGGTAGCTACGGGTGCTATGAAGCGGCTGGCAAGGTGCGCAGCCAGGGCATCGAGTTCGAGATCAATGGTGCGTTGACGCCCAACTGGCAAGTGGGCGCCGGCTATACGTTCGCCCAGGCCAAGTACGAGAAGGATGCCGACAAGGCCAAGGAAGGCCGGCTGTTCGACACCGACCTGCCGCGTCATATGTTCAAGGCCAGTACCACGTACCAGTTGCAGGGTGATCTGAAGCAGTGGCGTGTGGGGGCCAACCTCTATAGCCAGAGCGCGACCTTCAACAAGGGCAGCAATGTGTTCGGCAACTACCATGTCGAGCAGGAGGCGTATGCGCTGGTCGGGTTGATGGCGGGTTACCAGGTCAACAAGCATCTGGACACACAGTTGAACATCAACAACGTGTTCGACAAGAAGTACTACCAGGGCATCGCCAGCAACTCCACGTGGAGCCCATATGACGTGTTTGGCGACCCGCGCAACTTGATGGTTACGGCGAAGTACAGCTTCTGATGATGCGCCGGGGTCAGCGTGATTGCCGGCGTATGCAGATTGACTGATGCACCGTGCATTCAGGCGTTGCGACCGCTTCACGCTCGATTCGCGGGTCAAGCCCGCTCCCACGCCCTGCGGGCAGAAGCGGATTATGCATGGCTCGATGATCTGTTTCGGGCCGCCAGGCCGTAGGAGCGGGCCTTGCCCCGCGATCTGGTGCGCAGCGCCAGTAAAACCTGCACATGCGGTTCGCCTGACACACCGCGCACTCAGGCGTTGCGACCGCTTCGCGCTCGTTCGCCGGCAACGCCGGCTCCTACGCCCTGCGGGCAGACTCCGCTTCTGGCCGCCAGGCCGTGGGAGCGGGCCTTGCCCCGCGATCTGGTGCGCAGCGCCAGCAAAACCTGCACATGCAGTTCGCGTGATACACCGTGCATGTAGGCCTCGGGCAGACTCCGCCTCTGGCCGCCAGGCCGTAGGAGCGGGCCTTGCCCCGCGATCTGGTGCGCAGCGCCAGTAAAACCTGCACATGCGGTCTGCCTGATACACCGCGCACTCAGGCGTTGCGACCGCTTCGCGCTCGTTCGCCGGCAACGCCGGCTCCTACGCCCTGCGGGCAGATGCTGCCTCTGGCCGCCAGGCCGTAGGCGCGGGGCTTGACCCGCGATCTGGTGCGTAGCGCCAGCAAAACCTGCACATGCAGTTCGCCTGATACACCGCGCACTCAGGCCTTGCGACCGCTTTGCGCTCGTTCGCCGGCAACGCCGGCTCCTACGCCCTTCGGGCAGACTCCGCCTCTGGCCGCCAGGCCGTGGGAGCGGGCCTTGCCCCGCAATCTGCCGCGCAGCGCCAGCAAAACCTGCGAACGCGCCCTCAAAGCCCCCCACGCACAACGCTCACGCTTGCAGCGCAACCTTTAGTAAACTCGCCCCACCGGCAATACCGGCAAGGCTCTGCAGAACACCTGCAACCTCCCCGCCACCGCACCGCTTTCAAGCATCTACAGGCCCAGCAGAACCATGAACCGCCAAAAGAAGATCAAGCAGATACTCAAGGCCAACGCCAAGAAGGCCAGCGCCAAGCTGGCCCCCAAAAGCAAACCCAAATACATCTGCAAGGCCGACCGACTGAAGCTGGCTGCCGAAGCCGCCGAAACCCCGACCCCCGCCGCCGAAGGCTGAGCCACACCTGTCACGCAGCGCCCGCCTGCTGCGTTATCCACTCGATGAACGCCTGCACCTGCGACCGCTTCAAGGCCTCTTTGCGCGTTACCAGGTAGTACGCAAATCGCGACGGCCACGGCCTGTCCAGCGCCACCACCAGCCTGCCGTTGTGCAGATCTTCCTGGGCATGGTTGTCCTGCACCAGGGCGATGCCCTGCCCGCTCGCCGCCGCGCGCAGCAGCAACAGGTCTTCATCGTAACTGGCACCGCGCTGGCTACGGCTGTCAGCCTCCACGCCATGCGCCTGCAGCCACAGCGGCCAATCCGCTCGCTCGGTATCGTGCAGCAGCGGGTAGTTCAGGCAATCCTGCGGGCTGTTGATAGGCGGCCCCTCGGCCAGCAGCCGAGGGCTGGCCACCGGTAGCAGCACCGGCGCCATCAGCGGGATCGACTCCAGCCCCGGGTACTGGCCCAGGCCATGGCGCAGCGCAATGTCGATGCGCTCGCGCTGGAAATCCACCAGCCTTGCCGACGCCTCCACCCGCACTTCGATGTCAGGATGCCGGGCACTGAAGTCACCCAGGCGCGGCACCAGCCAGGTGGACGCGAACGACGGCACGGTGCTGATGGTAAGCGTTTGCTCGTGGGTGAACGACTCAAGTTCGAGTAGCGCGTTCTCGATCTGCCCAAAGCCCCGCGACAACCCGGGGAAAAGACGTGCGCCGGCATCGCTGAGCTGCACCCCATGCCGCCCCCGCACCAGCAGCGTGACGCCCAGGCGGTCTTCCAGCTGGCGGATCTGCTGGCTGATGGCGCCGGGGGTGACGCCCATGTGCTCGGCCGCCGCCTTGAGGCTGCCCAGCCGTGCAGCTTCGGTAAAGGCGCGCAGCGCCAGCAAGGGTAGAACGGCGCCCATGGCGTATTCCCTGGTTTAGAAAATCTAACGTCAAAGCGCAGGACTAATCGTTTTTGTCCCAGGCAATCACTCACTAGCATGGCACCCACACCACGCAACAAGCATTAGTCTGCCTGAGGTATGTGCCCTGTGTCCGATCCTGACCTGATTCTCTACACCGACAGTTCGCCAAATGGCTTCAAGATCACCATCGCCCTGGAAGAAATGGGCCTGCCCTACAGCCTGCACCATGTGCGCATCGATGAGGGCGAGCACCAGCGGCCCGAGTTTCTTGCGCTCAACCCGCACGGTCGCATTCCGGTGCTGATCGACCGCGCCACCGGCATCACCCTGTTCGAGTCCGCCGCCATCCTGCTGTACCTGGCGGACAAGAGCGGCCAGTTGCTTGGCCACGACGCTCCCGAGCGCTGGGCATGCATCACCTGGCTGATGTTTCACAGCGCCAGCATGGGGCCGTTGCTGGGCCAGCGCGTGCACTTCGAATGCTTCGACACCGTGCCCAACCCTGCCGCCATCCAGCGTTACAGGACCCTCACCGAAGCCACCTTCGTCACCCTCGATCAGCACCTGGCAAACCAGCCGTGGCTGGGTGGCGCCACCTATTCGATTGCAGACATAGCCACCTTCGCCTGGCTGCATATCGCGCAGCTGGTGGGCTTCGACTTCAGCCAGCAGCCCTGGTTGAGCCAATGGTACGCGCAGGTTGAGCAGCGCCCTGCGGTACAACGCGGCATCCGCCTGCCCGCCCCTGCCACCGGCCCATGAACCCCGACACCAAGGAACAGGCATGAACACCATGACCCACCCCACTGCACCCGCCGTCACCTGCGGCGCGAACGCCGAAGCCTTCGCCCACCACCCCGGCTACCGGCGCATGTTCGCCGCCGATCACCTGACACTGGGCATCTTTCTGCCACTGCGCTTCTACCAGGGCGACATGGCGGTGCTTCACGCCCAGGCGCAGCATGTGAGCGAGATCGAGCGCCTGGGCTTTGCTGCCGTATGGGTGCGCGACGTGCCCTTGTTCGACCCGGCCTTCGGCGATGCCGGCCAGGTGTTCGACCCCTTCGTATACCTGGGCTACCTGGCCGCCCATACCCGGCACATCGCGCTGGTCACCGGCAGCGCCATCTTCACCTTGCGCCACCCCATCGACCTGGCCAAGTCTGCCGCCAGCCTCGATCGCCTGTCGGGCGGCCGGTTGGTGATGGGCATCGCGTCGGGGGACAGGGCCGTGGAGTTCCCCGCCTACGGCCTGGCCCATGACCAGCGCGGTGAGCGCTTTGCCCACAGCGTGGACTACTTTCGGCAATTGCTGGCGCAGGGCCCTGCGACCATCCGCTCGCCGCTGGGCCAGATGAGCGGCACGCAGTTGCTGCCACAACCGGTCACCGGGCGCATTCCGCTGATCGTGACGGGGTCGTCGCGTCAATCCCTGCAGTGGCTGGGTGAGCAGGCCGATGGCTGGCTGACCTACCCGGACGCCACCCACACGGCGCAGGGCCCGCTTCGCCTGGCAGAAAAGGTTCGGGCGTGGCGCTCGCAGATCCCCAACGGCGGGTTTCGCCCGCACATGACCAACGAGTGGATCGACCTGGACGAAGACCCCGACTTCCCGCGCACGCCGTTGCAAGGTGGGTATGTGCTCAAGACCGGGCGCAACGGGCTGATCGCGTTGCTTGGCGAATGGAAGGCAGCGGGCGTCAATCATGCGGCGCTGGGCATTCAGATGGCCCGGCGGCCGGTTGACGAGGTCATTCAGGAATTGGCCGAAGAAGTGTTGCCGCTGTTCCCCACCTTGCAAGGGCCAGCGCCGCTGGCCCAGGGGTGGTAGCACTTATCCGGCGCAGGGGTAGCCCGTTTCGACAGCCGAGGCCACCGCCTCGGCAAAGTCCAGTTGCGGGTTGAGCGCGGCCACCAGGTCGGCGGTCAACGGGGTGTGGTCGTAGAGTTGCTGCACCGCCGCCAATGGCACGGCCTGCTCGTAGTACCACTGGGCAAACTCCACGTAGCCACTGGCCGGTTCGATCAGCAGCGCCAGAAACTCCGCCGAGCCATCGTCGAGGTGGTCCGTTGTGACGTTCGGCGCTGCCACCTTCTGCCAGGCCGCGTCGTCAGGGCTTCTCCAGTAGCAGTAGCTCAGCCAGTCCATGCTGAAGGCCGCTTCGTTGAGAAAGGCGGCAAAGGCCGGCGGCACTTGTTGCTGTACGGCCTCGACGAGGCGGCTGTCGCCGGCTAACGGGGATTCATGCGCAATCCCCTTGATGGCCGCGCCGAACGGCCCGAAGTGCACAAACCATTCATCGCCCGAGCCATTGCGCATCGACGCCATTTCCTCACAGTCGAACCAGCTCGCGTTGTAGCTGAAATAGCGGTACTCCCATTCGGGGGAGACGATGGCATCGAGCATGGCCAGGGCCTTGGCGCGCTGGCGCAGCGTGGCGATGTCCGGGAGTGTTGCGGGGTCAAGGGGAATCAAGGCGGGCATGAGTGCTTCCGAAGGTCGACGAATTGAGGTGGCGATGGTGATTCAAGCCAGGCTGACAGTGCCCGCTTCTCCCGTGCGTGTGTCATATGCGACCAGGGCTTGCCGGGTGGCGTCGGCAGTGCAAACGCGCTCGCCATTCGGGTTCCAGACCGCGGACTGGCCTGCACCGATGAAGTTGTCGGCGGGGCCTACGCAGTTGGCCATGATCACGGTCATGCCATGCTTGCGGGCCATTGCCGGGTAATGGTTGCAGGCCAGGTCCACGCCCTTCTGCGACTTGGCCACGCTGGCCAGGTACACCTGGGCACCTGCCGCGGCGGCCTGGTCTGCATGGGCGGGCTGCAAGGATTCATAGCAGATCGCGGGCACCAGAACATGCCCGCCCTGGCGGAACACCTGCTGCTGGGTACCGGGCGTGAAGAATGGCAGTTCATCGGCGTGCAGAAGCTGCTTGGAATACACCGCACGTGGCAGCCCTGGCTGGAAGGCGATCATGCTGATCTGGGTGCCCTCCCTCCCCTGGGTTGGCGCACCCACGGCGATGAGCAGGGTGTAGCGATCGCTCAAGGCCTGGAACGCATCGAGGCGGCTGTCGGTGGGCGCCATCGCCAGGCCACCGGCCAGTTCGGGTTCGTAGCCGGTCAGCGAAAGTTCGGGGAAGACCACCGCGTCGGCTCCCTGGCTTGCGGCGGCGTGGATAGCGTCGATGTGTTGGGCGAGGTTCTTTTCGACATCCCCCGGGGTGGCCGAGATTTGCGCAGCGATAAGCTTCATTCGAGTCTCATGTCCCTTGGTCGACGCGGGCCTATGCTGCACCAACATCGTTACCTTGGAAAGTGTGCGGTGTTTCAGGCTGATCACGGGGCAAGGCCCGCTGGCCTAGTCAGGCAACCACCATCACCACCAGCACCACCCCCAGCAGGGCCAGGTAGCACTTCACATGCAGCGCGTCGGGCATGCGCCCGATCCACGGCGCGGCCAGGTGAATGCCGCACCACGAGCCCAGCACCAGCACGGCCAGGGCACGCACATCGATAAAGCCGGCAAACCAGGGCCCCAGCACTTCGGTGCGCCACGCAAGCACGGCGTAGGCGGCAGTACCGGCAATCGCCATCGGCAGCGACAGCGGGTTGGCCGACGCCGTCGCCACGGCCATGCTCGCCCCACGCCTGCGCATCAGCGGCACGCTCATCACGCTGCCGCCTACACCCAGGAATGCCGCCACGGCGCCCATGCCGACACCGATCACGGCGCTGGCTCGACGGCCCAGCGGGCGCATGCCATCGCTTGTGCTCACGGTAAACCCCGGGCGCATCACGGCATCAAGAATGGTCAGGCCAAGGTAGCCGATGAACAGCCAGCGTATCCACGCCCCTTGCACCTGCGTGGCTGCCCATGCGCCCAGCACTGCACCCAGCGCAACGTAACCCAGCAACGGCCGCACCACAGGCCACTGCAAGGTGCGCGCACGGGCATGGCGCAAGGTCGAAAGGCCTGCGCCGAAGATCATCGCCGCCGTGGAGGTGGCCACGGCGATATGCATCGCGGCCTCGCCGATGGCCGACCCCGGCGCATGGCTCACACTGATAAGGGTAAACAGCAGCGGCACCGCCACAAAGCCGCCACCAAAGCCGAACAGCACAGTGGTCACGCCGGCTACCACACCGAACGCACACAGCAGAAACCAGAACATGCATCGCTTCCAACACAAGGGGGGAGCCACACGTTAACGGCCAGACATGTGGCCAGCCCTCGCGAATTGGCCAATAATCCTCGCGTTCCGGCCAAGGTGCTTCACATGCTCAATATTCCGCTCGCCAGCGTCGACGCCGTCGCCCGCCCGGTGCTCGCCATCGGTACCGACTACCCGCCCGACACACTGCTGCCCACCCATGTGCATCGGCGCGCACAGTTTCTGTATGGCATGAGTGGCCTGATGGAGGTCCAAACCCAGGACGGCAGCTGGGTGATTCCGCCCGGTAGCGGGGTGTGGATACCCGCCGGCAAGCCGCACCAGGTGCTGATGCGCGGGGTGAGCACCCGCAGCCTGTACATAGAGCCGGCGCAGCCGGTGCGTGATACCTCGCAGTGCCAGGCCCTGGTGGTCTCGCCCCTGCTCCACCACCTGTTGCTGGCCACGGCGCACGTACCCGCACTGTATGAAACACACGGTCGCGACGGGCATCTGATTCAGTTGGTACTGCACGAGCTGCGCAGCGCGCCGAGCCTGGCGCTGTTCGCACCCTTGCCAAACGACCCGCGGCTGGCCGAACTATGTCACAACTTTCTGCGCCAACCCCGCATCAACACCAGCGCCGAGTCCTGGGCAAGTGCCCTGCATTGCAGTGCAAGAACCTTCAGCCGCCTGTTCCGCCAGCAAACCGGGCTTTCATTCGGCACCTGGCGCCAGCAGGCCTGCCTGATGGCTGCCGTCACCCGCCTGGCGGCCGGCGCCTCGGTCACACGGGTCGCGCTGGAGCTGGGCTACGACAGCCCCAGCGCCTTTTCCAGCATGTTCCACCGCCAATTGGGCGCCCCGCCCAGTGTTTACCTGGCCACGCTCGACCAGTGCGGCCCAGGGCATGCGGTGGTCTAACTCAGGTATTCAGGGCCGGCTTTGAGCCCAGGCGCCAGCCCAGGTTCATGCCGGCCGCCGCCAGCAATATGGCCAGCGCCCCGGCTGCCTGCAGCGCGCTGAGGGGGTGATCGAAGGCCAGCCAGTCGACCAGGATGGCCACCGCCGGGTACAGAAACGACAGGGCGCCGATCAGCGCCGTGGGCAGTTTCTGGATGGCGCCGTACAGCAGGGTCGACATCAGCCCGGTATGCACCGCGCCAATGGTCAGCAGGTAGGCCCAGGCCTGGGGCTGCGCGGTCATGTCCGGCACCTGCGCCCAGGGCCAGAGCATGGCCGCGCCCACCAGCAGCTGCACCAGCACGATCAGGTGCGGCGGCACGCCCTGCAGGCGCTTGGCGATGATCGCCGCAATCGCGTACAGCAAGGCCGACGCCAGCGCGAGCATCACACCCATCAGGTAGTTTTCCCCGGCCGCCCCCGTCTTGGCCGTCACAATCAGCAGCATGCCGACAAACGCCAGGCCCAACCAGCCAGCACCACTGGCCGAAATTCGCTCGCCGAACAGCAGCACGCCCAGCCCCACCAGCATGAAGGGTTGCGTGTGGTAGACCACCGTGGCCACCGCGATGGAGGCCTGGCTGTAGGCGCTGAACAGCAGCAGCCAGTTGCAGGCCAGCGCAACGCCACCCAGCAGCATCCACCCCCACTGCGCGCGCGTCGGGCGCAGCGTGCCAAACACCCCCAGCGCCCAGCACGCCAGGGCCATCACGGCGGCGCCGAACAGGCAGCGCCAGAACACCATCGACGAAGGCGACTGGCCCGACTGCACCACGAACCAGCCGACAGTGCCAGAAATGCACATGGCGGTGACCATTTCGAGGGTGCCGCGTGAACGTGCATTCATGGCGCGCGGTGTCCCGTCGAGGTAAAAACAGAAGGCTGTGTCATCGAACAAAATCCATCAAAACGAACGAGTGGGTGCCATAATGTCCGCCGCCCTCTCTCCCAGTCAACTCATAACGAACAAATGACCATTATATCGAACGATGCGCCGATCATGATTCTGGCCCAGGCCATCAGGCGCGAGCGCTTGCAGTCGGGGATGTCCGTCAGCGATCTGGCGCGCCGCGCCGGCGTGGCCAAATCCACGCTATCGCAGCTGGAGTCCGGCCTTGGCAACCCCAGCATCGAGACCCTGTGGGCGCTGGCCACGGCACTGGGCATTCAGGTCACGCGGTTCTTCGAGCAGCCGGCGCAGACGGTCACGGTGATTCGCGCAGGCGAAGGTGCGGCGCTCAAGGCCGACGACGCCGACTACGCGGCGACCCTGCTCGCCGACTGCCCGCCCGGCATACGCCGGGACCTGTACCGCGTGCATGCCCAGCCCGGGCAGCCCCACCATTCCCAGGCGCACCCGGCGGGCACTTTCGAGCATGTATTCGTGTGCCAGGGGGCCGCCAGCGCAGGCCCGGCCAGTGCACCGGTGCTGTTGCATGCCGGCGACTACCTGCGCTACCCGGCCAACCAGCCCCATGTGTTCGAAGCCTTGGAGCCCGATACCGTTGCTGTCATGCTGATCGAGCACAGCTGAAGCAACTGCCTGCCCTATCCCTCAGGACCCCCACCCCCATGACCAACCACAGAATCGAGCTGTCAAACGGATGGATCGCCGAGTTTGCCAACCAGGGCGAGTTCCGCATGGATGCCGAAGGCTGGAACCTGGTGCTGCACGGGCCGCAGGGGCAATCCATCCAGTACTTCAATGACCAGATCGTGCTGGTGAACGATGACGACGGCACGCAGGCCAAGGCGTGCCTGCAGCTGTCGGAGGATGGCGTCTACGGTTACCTGAGCACCTCGGTGGGCACCGGCTGGGTGATCGACTTTGCCCGCGGCATGCTTGCCCCGCACCGGGTGGATATTCGTCACTACCACGACGGCTACGACGAGAGCATCGCATTGACCGAGCAGCCGGCCTTCCAGCGTGCACGCCAGTACATTCAGGTGAAGGGGCGATTCGTGTACCTCACCTTCCCGTTCATCCGCGAAGCGGAGTTCCCCAAGGTGTGGGAGCAGTACGTGGCGATCCGTCGGCGCCAGCTGGACGAGCTGTACTTTCGCAATTGAACCCTGCCGCGTGCCGGCGCCCTAGGCACCTGCCGCAGCCAGGTTGCCGGGGTCGCCCTCGGCCAACAGCTGCGCCATGCGTTCACGCGCCGCTGCGTTCGGCAACACCCCGGTGGTCATGCCTTCCAGCACGGTTTCGCCCTGCGCGTTGACGATGCTCAACTGCGCCCGCGCATGCCCGCGCTCGTCCTTGTCCACGATCAGCCAGTGGCAGGTGATTGCATCGCCGGCATACACCGGCCGCTTGAACTCGAAGCTCATGCTGGTCGCCAGCCAGCCGATCTGCCCGCCGATCTCGGTCACCAGGCTGGCCGTCAGCAGGCCATGGGAGATGATCGACCTGAACCTGCGCAGTTCGGCCGAGGCGGCATCGTAGTGCACGGGGTTGTAGTCCCGCGAAAGCTGCGCAAAGCAGCGGATGTCCTCATCGGTGAAGCACCGGGTCACGCTCAGTTGCGCCCCCACCTCCAGGCCCTGTACGGCCCGTGCTCTCAAGCTCTTCATGGCACTCCCCCTGTTCGATTGCCGCGTACATTCTGCCTACCTGGGTAGCTGCCCGCCCAGCAGCACCAGCGCGATGATGACCATCGCCGCCCCCGACACCCGGCTGACCCACAGCGCCGCCGCAGGCCGCGCGCCCAGCACGGCCTGCGAACCAAAGCCCACCAGCAGGTAGATCACCCCGCAGCTGAGCGCATGCACCAGCCCCAGCGCCACGATCTGCAGCGGTACCGGCCACGGCGCCGTGGCGTCGGTGAACTGTGGCAGCAATGCCAGAAACAGCAGGAACACCTTGGGGTTCAGGCCGCTCACACACAGGCCCTTCACCGCCCAGCGCTGCCACGCACCGGCTACCTGCACCTGGTCCGCCTGGGGCACAGTCGGGTGCCGCAGCATGCCGATGCCCAACCATAGCAGGTACCCGGCCCCGGCCACCGTCAGCACCGACAGCGCAAACGGATGCCCCGCCACCAGCGTGCCCACCCCGGCGGCGACGATCAGTGTCGCGATCAGATGCCCCGACAACAGCCCGGCCACGGCGGGCAATACCACCCGCCCCTTCAGCCCGGCCGATATCGCATAGGCCCAGTCCGCACCCGGCGTGATGATGAACAACATCGACACCGCCCAGAACGCCACGAAAACACTCAGGGTCATGGCGCTACCCACGTCAGGGATGTGTACACGGTTGGCTGCATCGTCCTGCTCCACAAGCAAATTGGTGCAGGGAACAATAATGAAATCTTGCTAGAATTTTCTTTCGAAGATAATCGCGACATAGGCCAATAGGGGAAGATCCTTCCAGATGGACCGCATCGACCGGAACATTCTTGCCGAACTGCAAAAAGACGGGCGCCTTTCGATCACCGAACTGGCCGAGCGGGTGGGGTTGAGCCTCTCCCCCTGCCACCGGCGGGTGCGTGCCCTGGAAGAATCGGGGGTGCTGCTGGGCTATCGGGCGAAACTGGACCCCATTGCCCTGGGCCTGACCTTTTCCGCCATGGTCTTCGTCACCCTTCGCGAGGGCGATCGCACGGCGGTCGAGGCGTTCGAGAACGCGCTGGTGGCGTTGCCACAGGTGGTGGATGCGCAGCGCCTGTTCGGCGAGCCGGACTACCTGCTGCACGTGATCACCCAGGACCTGCCGGCCTTCCAGCGGCTCTATGATGAAAGCCTGTCGTCGCTGCCCAACGTGCAGCGGCTCACCTCCACCCTGGTGATGAAGCGCGTGGTGCAGGACCGGCCCTTGCCGTTGTAACCTCGCCGCCCGCCTTCAGCCTCATTCAGGAGCACCACTATCCACCGCACACCCAACGAACCCTGGCAAGGCGACCTGTGGCTGGCCACCGACTACTGCCTGGTGGCCGGGCAGGTCGGGCAAACCCAGGCCCACGCCCACTATGCCCACCAGGTGCTGATCGCCTGCGCTGCCCCGGTGCAGGCGTCGATCCAGGGCCAGGTCGAGTGCGGGCCGCTGCTGCTCATTGCCTCCGGCCAGCCGCATGCGATTCTCAGCGAGCAACCGGCGATCACGCTGTTTGCCGAGCCATTGGCTTTCGAACTGCCGGTGCTGCGCCAGCTCTGCGAAGACGCCGGCGCAGACCTGGAGGGCCTGAACCAACGCTTGCGCGCCCTGCCCCGGCGCCCTTTGCATCCGCGCCTGGCCACCGCCTTGCAACGGGTACGTGCACTGGATGAAAACACCCTGCCCGCCGCGCAGCTGGCCAGTGAAGCGGCGCTGTCGCTCAGCCAGCTGGAGCGCCTGTTCAGCGGTCAACTGGGGTTGTCGGTGCGCCGCCTGGTGTTGTGGCAACGCCTGCGCGTGGCCTTGCAGCTGGCACTGGGCGGTAGCAGCCTGACCGAGGCAGCCACCTGCGCAGGCTTTGCCGACTCGGCCCACCTGTCACGCAGCGTGCGCCAGCAGTTCGGCATCCGTGCCGACCGTACCTTGCGCCACCTGCGCCTAAGGCTGCTGGACTAGCGCACGGCTCAGGGCATCGGGCAGTACGGCAGGTGGATGCTCGGGCTGGTCGCGACGAAAGGGTTGGCGCAACTGCGCGCCGTAGCCCACCGGGTAGTCCGGAAAGTCGCCGATACCCAGGTCGTCGTCCGCCAGGTGATAGTGCGGCAGGTGCAAGGCGGTACCCAGCAGGCGGTCCCAAACGCTGAAGAACAGCGCGAAGTTCACATCCCCCGTGGTGCCGTACTTGAGGTGATGCAGCCGGTGCACCGGCGCCCAGGCAAACACATGGCGCAGCCAGCCGATGCGCATGTCGACGTTGCTGTGCTGCAACAGCAGCTGGATGGATATGCTGAACGCCAGCAAGGCCGCCACATCCAGCGGCAACCCGCACAGCAGCAAGGGCAAGGTGCCGCCCAGCGCTTCGAGCATCTGGTGCAGCGGGTGCTTCATCAGCCCGTTGAAGCCGTACATTCGGGTCACGCTGTGATGCACGGCGTGCAGGCGCCACAGCAACGGCAGGCGGTGGCTGGCGTAATGCACCAGGGTGATGCCCAGGTCTGCCACTGGCAACGCCAGCAACAGCTGCAGCGCAAGCGGCCAGTCGCTCGGCCACAGGCCGGTATCGGGCAGCACCAGGGCAATCAGGGGGATGGCGGCAATGCCGGCCGCGTTGAGCGCCTCGTTCACCCCCGCGTGAATCACGTCCCGGGTGCCATCGCCCTGGCTTACATTCCAACGCTCGCGATAGGGCCACAGCCGCTCGCACAGCAGCGACACGCCAATCGCCAGCAACAGCAGAACCGGCAACCAGCCAAGGCTTGCGCCCTCGTCCAGCAGCCACACGGCCGAGCCGATGAATCCAAGGAAAAATACAGGGGCGTACAGGGTTCGCATCGTGAAACTCCAGGCAGGTCAGAGCCTGGAGTTTCGTGCAGCCCCAGCCTGCGCCGCTTGAACAAACGGCGCATCTTCAGCCTGGGGGGAAAGGCCGGTCAGCCCTGGCAGAAGCGAATGCGATTGCCGAACGGGTCGTACACCTCAAGCACCTTGCCCCAGCCCTGCTCGACGATGTCCGGGCGGCCATAGCCGTAGCGCTTGGCAAGCAGCTCGTCGCGCAATTGCTCGATGTTGTGCATGGGGATGAACACCGTCGAGCCAGGGCTTGCGTCGCCGTGGTGCTCGGACAGGTGCAGTTGCAGCCCATTGCGTACGATGCCCAGGTACAGCGGTAGGTCGGCTTCGAAGCGGTGCTCGAACTCCAGGCTGAAGCCCAGGAAGTCGAGGTAGAACTCGCGCGCCTTGGCTTCGTCGAACATGCGCAGGATGGGGATAGGCTTGTCGAAGCTCACTTCGCTTGCAGGGATGGCGGGGGCAAGCAGGGCCGAGGCGGTGTTCCAGTCCTTGTAGCCCAACTGCTGCGCCACCAGCTCCAGCGCACCGGAGTGGGTCAGCGGCGGGCTCTGCGCCTGCAGGGCGGTACGCAGACGCTTGGCCATCTGTTTGGCCTGTTCGATCGAGATCATCATGTGCTCCTGGTGCCGAGGCAGTGTGGGGCTCGCGTTGCCAGGCCTCGACGTTCAAGAGAATGATCGCGTCAGGGGTAACTGCAATGCTTTCACCTTTCCCAACGGGAGCGAGCGGCGGGCAGCATCGGCCCGCGCCGATCATACACAGCCAGGGTGGCATATGGAAAGGCGGCCCTCAGCGCGTTGGCGAATCCCCGCGCCCGATGCGCTTGCCGCCCTGCTGCCCCACCTCCTGCGCCTGGCCGTCGCGCTGCTTGCCCTGGCGCGCCTGGCCCACCAGCCGCGCGATCAGCGGGCCTTCGGGCAAATGACGCCAGAAGCGCCCCGGCATGTGCTGGCGCATGGCATCGGGGTTGACCCGTGCCGGGTTGAAGGTGTGCCGGTAGTAGGTGCGCCACAGCTCGGCGCCAGGGTCGTCGGCGTGGCAGGCCCACTGGCGCCATTGCTCGGGGCAGTGCCGTCGGTAGTCCAGGGTGCTGCCATCGAAACGGATGCCATCGCGTGGCGTGGCGATCAGCCAGCGCTGGCGGCCCAGCCGGTCGGCAAAGTGGCCGCTGGCGCTTTGCAGAATGTCGTGGGCCGGTTCATGGAAGGCCACCAGGTCCAGTTGCAGTTGCTCGGCCAGTGCCGCCGGCAATGGCACGAAGCGCACGAAGGCATGCAGGTGATGGGCCTCGCGGCTGACCTGCTTGATGCGCCGCTGCAGCTCGCTGCCCAGCCGGTCGCCCGCCAGCATGGCGGTGCGGTCGCCATGGGCCACGCGCCACAGCACTTCATACAGCAGGTTCCAGCGCTGCTCGCCACGGTAGCGGGCGGCCTGCTCAAGTTGATCCAGCAAGGCGGCCGGCACCCGTGTGCGAAACGGCCCGGGGCCCTGCGGCAACACCGCCGGCACCGCCAGCAGATCGTGCACCGGGCCATGGGCCCACACCACCTCGGTGGGGTCGATGCCGTGGCCCAGCAGCACGCGGGCCTGGTCGCGCCAGGTGTCGAAGTGCTCGTCGCAGTCCAGCGCGATCATCCCCACAACCCCATCTGCACCGGTGCCTGCGGCTCGCGCAGGCGTTCGCGCAGCAGGCCGCTGCGGGTTTCCGACTGGGGCGGGCGATAGTCGCTGGTGACGATGAACGGGCGCGCCTTGTCCAGCACGCAGCGCAGCTGGATCAGGTCGTCATAGCGAATGCGCCGTTCACGGCGCAGCGCCACCAGGCGTTGCACGCTGCGCAGCCCGATGCCGGGAATGCGCGCCAGCAGCGCCGGCTCGGCGCGGTTCACATCCAGCGGAAACACCTCGCGGTTGGCCAGGGCCCAGGCCAGCTTGGGGTCGATGTCCAGCGCCAGGTTGCCCGCGCCGCCCAGCAGTTCGCCGGCCTTGTAGCCATAGCCGCGCATGAGAAAGTCCGCCTGGTACAGGCGGTGCTCGCGCAGCAGCGGCGGCGCGGCCAGGGGTACGCTGGTGGGGCTGTCGGGGATCGGGCTGAACGCCGAGTAGTACACACGCCGCAGGCCATAGCCCTGGTACAGCGATTCGGCATTGCCCAGGATGGTGTGGTCGTCGGTGGCATCGGCGCCCACGATCATCTGGGTACTCTGCCCGGCAGGGGTGAAGCGCGGTGCGTTGACTTCACCGGCCACCGCCTGCTGGCCGTGGTGGATGGTGCCCATGGCCTGGCGAATGGTACGCACCTGCTTCTCCGGCGCCAGGCGCTGCAGGCTGGCTTCGGTGGGCAGCTCGATGTTCACGCTGAGGCGGTCGGCCAGCCGCCCGGCCTGCTCGATCAGCAGCGGGTCGGCGTCGGGGATGGTCTTAAGGTGGATGTAGCCGCGAAAGTTGTGCTCTTCGCGCAGCAGCTGCGCCACGCGAATCAACTGTTCCATGGTGTAGTCGGCGGAGCGGATGATGCCCGAGCTGAGGAACAGCCCGCTGATGCAGTTGCGCCGGTAGAAATCCAGGGTCAGGCGCACCACCTCCTCAGGCGTGAAGCGTGCCCGCGGCACGTTGCTGGAGCGGCGGTTGACGCAGTACTGGCAGTCGTACAGGCAGAAGTTGGTCAGCAGCACCTTGAGCAGCGACACGCAGCGCCCGTCGGGGGTGTAGCTGTGGCAGATGCCCATGCCATCGGTGGCGCCCAGGCCGTCGCGACCGCGCGAGCTGCGCTTGGGGGCGCCGCTGCTGGCGCACGAGGCGTCGTACTTGGCGGCATCGGCCAGGATGCCGAGCTTGGCGATGAGCTGCATGGGGTCCACCTCGATACTGATTATCCATACAGTATTCGCAGTTCGCCACGCATGCAAGCGCAGCCTGTCGACCGGGCCGCTGCGGCCTTCATGAAAAAATCTTCATGAACGCTGCGCCCCGCTAACCGGGGAACCTCGGCGCACCCTCGACCGCCTGCGGACAACCGGCCTTGAGGCACCGCAGCAGCTTGCGTAGGATCGCCGTTCATTCACGCCATCGCGCCCGTTCACTGCCTGCTCCCAGGCCGGTGGTGTATCCGTTTTCCGCAAGAGCCTGCACATGCCCCAGCCTATCCCCCTCAAGGACCACGAGAAAGAAACGCACCTGGTCAACCGCAGGCTGATCGCGTGTGCGCTGCTGGTACTGGTGCTGGTGGCGGTGCTGGTGGGGCGGCTGTACGTGCTGCAGGTGGTGCAGCACGACTACCATGCCGCCGTGTCGCAGAACAACCGCGTGCACGTGCTGCCCATCGCCCCCGAGCGCGGGCTGATCTACGACCGCAACGGCGAGGTGCTGGCTGACAACAAGCCCAGCTTCAACCTCACCATGACCCGCGAGCGTGCTGGCGACACGCCCAGGGTGCTCGACAGCCTGGTGCAGATCCTGGGCCTGGGCGAGGAGGACCGCCAGGGCTTCGAGAAGGACCTGCGCCGTGGCCGCAAGCCGTTCGAGCCGGTGACGCTGATGTTCGGCCTGAGCGAAGAGCAGATCGCCCTGATCGCGGTCAACCAGTTCCGTCTGCCGGGGCTGGACGTGGAGCCGCAGTTCATTCGTGAATACCCCATGGGCGCGCACTTTGCCCACTCGGTGGGCTACGTGGGGCGCATCAACGAGAAAGAAGCCAAGACCCTCGATGCCACCGAATACCGTGGCACCCAGTCCATCGGCAAGACCGGCATCGAGCACTTCTACGAGGCCCAGCTGCACGGCCAGGTGGGCTACGAAGAGGTCGAGACCAACGCCCAGGGCCGCATCATGCGCGTGCTGCGCCACCACGATCCGGTGCCCGGCAAGAACATCACCCTGAGCCTGGACGCGCACCTGCAGCTGGCCGCCGAAAAGGCCCTGGGCGATCGCCGTGGTTCGGTGGTGGCGCTGGACCCGGCCACCGGCGAGGTGCTGGCGATGGTCAGCAACCCCAGCTTCGATCCCAACCTGTTCGTCAAGGGCATCAGCTTCAGGCAGTACGCCGAGCTGCGCGATTCCATCGACCGGCCACTGTTCAACCGCGTGCTGCGCGGCCTGTACGCCCCGGGCTCGACGATCAAGCCCGAGGTGGTCATCGCCGGCCTCGACAGCGGCGTGATCACCCCGGCCAGCCGGGTGTTCGACCCCGGCTACTACGAGCTGCCCAACTACGACCACAAGTACCGCAACTGGAACCGCAGCGGCGACGGCTGGGTGGACATGTACAGCGCGATCATGCGTTCCAACGACACCTACTTCTACGACCTGGCGCACAAGCTGGGGGTCGAGCGCCTGCACGACTACATGAGCGAATTCGGCCTGGGCCAGAAGGTCTCGCTGGACATGTTCGAAGAGTCACCCGGCCTGATGCCCTCGCCCGCCTGGAAGCGCGCCAACCGGCGCCAGGCCTGGTACCCCGGCGAAACCCTGATCCTGGGCATCGGCCAGGGCTACATGCAGGTCACCCCGCTGCAACTGGCGCAGGCCACCAGCCTGCTGGCAAGCAAGGGCGTGTGGCACCGCCCGCACCTGGCCATGAGCATCGGCGACGAGCCGCCGGTAGACCCCAACCCCATGCCCGACATCGTGCTGCATGACCGCCACGCCTGGGACCAGGTCAACCAGGGCATGCAGATGGTCATGCACGCCCCGCGCGGCATCGCCCGCGCCGCCGCTGCCGGGGCGCAGTACCGCATCGCCGGCAAGAGCGGCACCGCGCAGGTGGTGGCGATCAAGCAGGGGGAACGCTACAACCGCGACAAGACCCTGGAGCGCCACCGCGACAACGCGTTGTTCGTGGGCTTTGCCCCCGCCGACCACCCGAGCATCGCCATCGCGGTGATGATCGAGAACGGCGAGGCCGGTGGGCGCGTGGCCGGGCCGGTGGTCCGGGAAATCATGGACGCCTACCTGCTGGACGAACAAGGCCACCTCAAGCCCCAGTACGCCGGCAACGCAGCCGCCGCCGCGGTGCCCCATACCTGAAAGCGCAGCGCCCTGATCGTGTCGACAGCATCTGATTGCATTTGCAATCAGATTGCAGTATCCCTTGCGCTTCTGCCAAGGACCGATCATGGAGCTGCCCCGTGGATTCACTGCCTGCCATCCCCCCTGCCCGACTGGCCGCCCACGCCTGCATTCGCAGCATCGAGGCCGGCCTGCCGTCGACCGGCGCAGCGTCGCACTCGCCGCTGTTGCAGATTTTGCAGACCGTGCACCGCATCGAGCACGACCCGGCCGTGGCGGGCAACCTGTGGGTGATCAATGATCGCGCCGACAGCGCGAGCGAGGTGGTCAGCCCCTGGGGCATCTGGTTTCGCCAGCAGGCGCCCAGCCGCGAACGCCCGCTGATCTACCTCACCCAATCGCCGAGCTCGGCCCGCGTGTCGATGCTGGCCGAGCAGATCGGCCACCGCGGCATCGTGTTCAACGACCTGGAATCGGCCGCCTCGCGCTGGCCCAAGGGCGCGCACCCGTGGCTGCCGTTGTGGCTGTCGGCCAACGCCCAGTGCCGCCCGTACGACCCCGCCAGCGCTGCCGAGGCCCAGGCCATCCTGCTGGCGGCGCTGGACGAGCTGTACGTACAGGGGCGCCACGGCTTCTACTACATGACCCTGCACGACCAGCCGCCGGCAGCCGATGAACCGGCACACGACGATTGCAGCGATGCATTCCTGGGCATGTACCCGTTGCAGCCCACCAGCGCTGCCCGCCCCCAGGTACGCCTGCTGGGTGCCGGCGCCATGCTCCGGGAGGTGCGCGCCGCCGCGATGCTGCTCGACACGCACTGGGGCATCGCCAGCCAGTTGTGGAGTTGCCCCAGCTACACGCGCCTGGCCCGTGACAGCGACGATGCCGCTCGCTGGAACCGCCTGCACCCCGAGGCCGCGCCACGCAAGAGCTACCTGCAGTACTGCCTGATGTCGGCCAGCACGCCGGTGATCGCCGTGACCGGCTATGCCCAGCACATCGCCGACCAGCTTGCCCCGCATGTCACGGCGCCCTTCACCGCACTGGGCGCCGACAGCCTGGCGCCGGGCAACTGCCTGGATCGGCGCTGGATAGCCTTCAGCGCGTTGCAGGCACTGGCCGGCCAGGGCCTGTTCGACACCCAGGCGCTACCCGCCGCACAGGCCCGGCTGGGCCTAGGCGAATGACGCCCGGGCCTTGAAGCTCGACTGTTCCAGCGCCTGGGCGAACAGCGACTGTTGCTCGGGCGTGAACTGGCTCAGAAACAGCTCGTCCACTGCCTGCTTGTACACCGCCCACATGCGCTTGCGCAGCGCCTTGCCGCTGTCGGTGATGCACGCCAGGGCGCCGCGCCCGTCGCCCGCGACCTTCTTGCGCACCACATGCCCTTCGGCCTCCAGGCGGTCGACCAGGCGGGTCAGGTTGTAACGCTCGATGGCCATCACATCGGCCAGCTCGTGCATGCGCCGGCAGCCATCGGGGCCGCTCTCGATGCCCCACAGCGCGTCATACCAGGCGTACACGGGCAGGCCCTGGTCGGCCAGGCGACGTTCGATTTCGCGAATCAGGTTGCGGTGGGCGCGAATGAAGCTGAACCAGAGGTCAGCGGTGGGTGCAGCCATGAGGGTTCCTCGGGTCAAAGTTATTGCATTTGCAATCATACGGGGCGCATGCCTAGAATCAATTGCAAATGCAACTACTACCCGGCAGACCTGCCGGCACTGCCCGCCACAACCCCGCAGGAGGATTACCGATGCAACAGCAGCCCCCTCTGTTGAACGACCCAGATCCCGAGCAGACCCAGGAATGGCTTGAGTCCCTGGCCACCGTTGTCGAGGTGGAGGGGCGCTCGCGTGCGCACTTCCTGATCGACCAGATGCTGGACCTGGACGTGTCGCTGCACGGCGACTTTCGTGGCCGCGTCAACACCCCCTACGTCAACACCATCGGCCCCGAGCGCGAACTGCCCTACCCCGGCGACCTGGCCACCGAGCAGCGCCTGAATGCCTATATCCGCTGGAACGCACTGGCCATGGTGCTGCGCGCCGGCAAGCATTCGGGGGTGGGCGGGCATATCGCCACCTACGCCTCGGCGGCGGTGCTGTATGACGTGGGCTTCGATCATTTCTTTCGCGGGCGCACCGCGCAGTTTGCCGGCGACATGGTGTACATCCAGGGCCACTCGGCGCCGGGTATCTATGGCCGGGCCTACCTCGAAGGGCGCCTGAGCGAAGCGCAGCTGGACAACTTTCGCCGCGAGACCGACCGCGATGGCGTGTCGTCCTACCCGCACCCGCGGCTGATGCCCGAGTTCTGGCAGTTTCCCACCGTGTCCATGGGCCTGGGGCCGATCACCGCGGCCTACCAGGCGCGCTTCATGCGCTACCTCGAAGACCGCGACCTCACCCCACGCCAGGGCCGCAAGGTGTGGGCGTTTCTCGGTGACGGCGAAATGGATCAGCCCGAGTCGCTGGCGGCCATCTCGCTGGCCGGGCGCGAAAAACTCGACAACCTGATCTTCGTGGTCAACTGCAACCTGCAGCGCCTGGACGGCCCGGTACGTGGCAACGCCAAGGTGATCCAGGAATTCGAGAGCCTGTACCGTGCTGCCGGCTGGAACGTGATCAAGGTGGTGTGGGGCAGCGGCTGGGATGCGCTGCTGGCCAGGGACAGCAGCGGCATCCTGCGCCAGCGCATGATGGAGTGCGTGGACGGCGAGTATCAGACCTACAAGTCGCAGAACGGCGCCTACGTGCGCGAGCACTTCTTCGGCAAGTACCCGGAACTGCTGGCGATGGTCAGCGACCTGAGCGATGACGACATCTGGAAGCTGGCTCGCGGCGGGCACGACCCGGTTAAGGTGTACAACGCCTACGCGGCGGCCGTGCGTCACACGGGGCGGCCAACGGTGATCCTGGCCAAGACCGTCAAGGGCTTCGGCATGGGCGAAGCCGGCGAAGGCCAGAACATCAACCACCAGTTGAAGAAGATGGGCGACGAGGCGGTCAAGGCCTTCCGCGACCGCTTCGGCCTGGACCTGAGTGATGAGCGCCTCGGCGAGATCCCCTACCTCAAGCCCGCCCCCGACAGCGCCGATGCGCGCTACCTGCAGGTGGCCCGTGATCGCCTGGGCGGGCATGTGCCGGCGCGCCAGGCCAGGGTCGAGCCGTTGCAGGTGCCGGCCCTGGAGGCCTTCGACAGCCAGCTCAAGGGCACCGGTGACCGTGCCATCTCCACCACCATGGCGTTCGTGCGCATTCTCGGCACCCTGCTCAAGGACCCGCAGGTCGGCCGCCTCGTCGTACCGATCGTGCCCGACGAATCACGCACCTTCGGCATGGAGGGGCTGTTCCGCCAGATCGGCATCCACTCCCATGTGGGCCAGCTGTACACGCCGCAGGATGCCGGCACGCTCAGCTACTACAAGGAGAGCACCGACGGCCAGATCATGCAGGAAGGGCTCAACGAGTCCGGCGCCACCTCGTCGTGGATTGCCGCCAGCACCGCCTACGCCAACCATGGCGTGATGACCCTGCCGTTCTACATCTTCTATTCGATGTTCGGCTTCCAGCGAGTGGGCGACCTGCTGTGGGCGGCGGGCGATGCGCGCGCACGGGGGTTTCTGCTGGGCGCCACCAGCGGGCGTACCACGTTGATGGGCGAAGGCTTGCAGCATGACGACGGGCACAGCCACGTGATGTCGGCCACCGTGCCCTGCTGCGTCTCCTACGACCCCACCTATGCCTACGAACTGGCGGTAATCATCCAGGACGGCATGCGCCGCATGTATGCCGAGCAGGAGGACGTGTACTACTACATCACCGTGCTCAACGAGAACTACGCCCACCCCGCCATGCCCGAAGGCGCAGAGCAAGGCATTCTCAAGGGGCTGTACCGCCTGCCGGTGGAAAAACCGCCGCAGGGCGAGCGGCATGTGCAGTTGATGGGCAGCGGTTCGATTCTGAATGAGGTGCTGGCGGCGGCGGAGATTCTGCAGCGTGATTTCGGCGTCAGCAGCGAGGTGTGGAGCGCCACCAGCCTGACCGAGGTGCGGCGCGAGGCGCAGGCGGTGGAGCGCTGGAACCTGCTGCACCCGCTGCAGGCGCCGAAGACGCCATACATCGAAACGCTGCTGCAGGGGCATGCGGGGCCGGTGGTGGTGGCCACGGACTACATGAAGATCCATGCCGACCAGATCCGGCCGTGGGTGACCGGGAGGCGTTTCGTGGCGTTGGGCACCGACGGCTTCGGCCAGTCGGACACACGCGAGGCGCTGCGCCGGCATTTCGAGGTGGACCGCCAGTTCATCGTGCTGGCGGCGCTGAATGCGCTGGCGGCGGACGGGGTGATCGAGCGCGAGGTGGTGGCCGGCGCGATCGAAGCGCTGGGCATCGACCCTGGCAAGGTTGATCCGGCTTCAGTCTGATAGCACCCATCAGACCTGTGGCAGCAACAGCTTCCTGTAGGAGCCGGCCTTGCCGGCGATGGCGTGCGTAACGCCTATGGCACGGCGTAGCCGCGCATCGCCAGCAAGGCTGGCTCCTACAGGTGTGCATTCAGCAGCCGACGACTACTGCCCCGCCCCCAGCTCATCCTGGGTCAGTATCGCCTTGGCCAGGTCTTCGTCACTGGCCTGCAACCCAGGGTTCTGCTGACGGATACGCTGCAGCATCGACTCCAGGTACACACCGCGAATTTCGCCGCCGCTGGCGATGAACGTCGAAGCATCATCGCGCGCCGGAATCACCAGCTTGTCGTCCTTGAAGGTCGAGTACAACGAGGCGGAAACCCCGGCGGAGGTGGCGACATCGCGACCATCCACACGGGCCAGGGCCGTGCCCAAAGGCAGGCAGAGCACAAGGGAAGAAACCAGCAGTAAACGGCGCATGACGATGCCTCCGTGATGGGGGGAACCTACATTCATTAGGATAGGCCCCCCAGGCCAAGAGTTCCCGCCAATATCCCTACCCGCCCAACGAAGCCCGCCATGCTGGCTATATTGAAACCCTGGTCCCCATTCCCGAGCGTGACGAGAGGTGAACATGTACACCATTGGCTATGCAGCGCAGCACCGCGAAGCACCGCTGGCACCCTTCAAGTTCGAACGCCGCGCCCTGCGCCCCAACGACGTGGCGATGCAGATCCTGTACTGCGGCGTATGCCACTCCGACCTGCACCAGGCCCGCGACGACTGGGGTTTCAGCCGCTACCCGATCGTGCCAGGCCACGAGATCGTCGGGCGCGTGACCGAGGTTGGCAGCCAGGTCACCCGCTACAAGGTCGGTGACGCCGTGGCGGTGGGCTGCATGGTCGACTCCTGCCAGCAGTGCGACCAGTGCCGCAAGGGCGAGGAACAGCTGTGCCGCGAGAACAACACGCAAACCTACAACAGCCTGGACCGCATCACCCGCGAACCCACCTACGGCGGCTATTCCAAGCACCTTGTAGTGCGCGAGGAGTTCGTGCTGCGCGTGCCCGACGGCCTGGACCTGGCCAAGGCCGCGCCGCTGCTGTGCGCCGGCATCACCACCTATTCGCCGCTGCGCACCTGGAATGCCGGGCCCGGCAGCCGCGTCGCGGTCATCGGCCTGGGCGGGCTGGGGCACATGGCCGTGAAGCTGGCGGCGGGCCTGGGTGCCGACGTCACGGTGCTCAGCCGCACCCCCGACAAACTCGATGATGCGCGGGCGCTGGGCGCCGACAAGCTGCTGGTGTCGTCCGACGCCAAGGCCATGGCCGCCGCGCGCTCCAGCTTCGACCTGATCATCGACACGGTGCCGGTGCGCCATGACGTGTCGCCCTACATGTCGCTGCTGGACGTGGACGGCACCCTGGTGATCGTCGGCCAGGTGGGGCCGATCGACGAACAACTGACCGTGCCGTTCATCCTCGGCCGGCGGCGCCTGGCCGGCTCGCCGATTGGCGGGATTGCGCAAACCCAGGAGATGCTCGACTTCTGCGCGAAGAAGAACATTCTGCCGGAGTGTGAAATGATCCGCATGGACCAGATCAACGAGGCGTTCGAACGCATGCAGCGCTCCGATGTGCGCTACCGCTTCGTGATCGACATGGCCTCGCTCGACGACACCACCGGCGCCTGACGCGCCTCACTCCCCTACCGAACCACAAGGGCCTCCCATGCTGCAGATACTCGGCAAAGCTTCCTCCATCAATGTACGCAAGGTGCTATGGGCCTGCACCGAGCTGGGTATCGCCTTCGAGCGCGAGGACTGGGGCTCGGGCTTCAGGTCCACCTTCAGCCCGCAGTTCCTGGCCCTCAACCCCAACGCCATGGTGCCGGTGATCAAGGACGGCGACTTCGTGCTGTGGGAGTCCAACAGCATCCTGCGCTACCTGGCCAACCAGTACCACGGGCAGCACCTCTACCCCGCCGAGCCCCGGGTGCGCGCACGGGTGGACCAGTGGATGGACTGGCAGGCCACCGACCTCAACAAGTCCTGGACCTACCCCTTCCTGTCGCTGGTGCGCCATTCCCCCGACCATCAGGACCCCGAGGCACTGGCGGCGGCATGCAGACAGTGGACCACCAACCTGCAGATCCTCGACCGCCAGCTCGAATCGACCGGCGCCTACGTCAGTGGCCAGGACTTTTCACTGGCGGACATCGCCATCGGCCTGTCGGTCAATCGCTGGTTCGAAACCCCGCTGGAGCATCCGGATTTTGCAGCGGTTCGGGCATACTACGAGCGTCTGACCGAACGCGAAGGGTTTGTCATCCATGGAAGAAACGGTACCCCGTAACGCCACCGTCACCACCGAAACCTCGGTGCGCCGCCGCTCGCTGCTGGCCGGCTGCAGCGCCCACGCGGTGCACGACGGGCTCACCGACGTGATCTACGTGCTGCTGCCGCTGTGGCAGGCGCAGTTCGGCCTCAGCCTGGCCCAGGTGGGCCTGTTGCGCGGGGCCTATTCCGGGATGATGGCCGGCTTTCAGCTACTGGCCAGCCGCGCGGCCCGGCGCTTTGGCCGCGAGCGCCTGCTGGTGGGCGGCACGCTGCTGGCCGGCGTGGCCTACCTGGTCGCCGGCCAGGCCACCGGCCTGGGTGTGCTGCTGGTGGCGCTGATGCTGGGCGGGCTGGGCGCCAGTACCCAGCACCCGCTGGCCTCCTCGATGATCACCGACAGCCACGCGGCGGGCGGCGGGGTCAAGCAGGCGCTGTCGCACTACAACTTCGCGGGCGATATCGGCAAGGCGGTCATTCCGGGCCTGATGGGCGTGCTGCTGGTGGCCGTCAGCTGGCGTACCGGTGCAACGCTGCTGGGCGTGCTGGGTGTGGCTGCGGCGGTGTTGCTGTGGTGGCTGATCCCCTCCCGGGCCCAGGCCCTGGCGGCGGGCGGCAAGGCGCCGAAGCTGGCCACCGGAAACGGCTCGCCGGGCGGCCTGCGTGCCCTGCTGATGCTGGGCATGCTCGACAGCGCGGTGCGCATGGGGTTTCTGACCTTCCTGCCGTTTCTGCTCAGGCTCAAGGGCGCCGGCACCGCCGGTATCGGCCTGGCGCTGACGCTGCTGTTCGTGGGCGGGGCCTTCGGCAAGCTGCTGTGCGGCTACCTGGGCGCACGCATCGGCCTGCTGAAAACCGTCTCGCTCACCGAAGCGGGGACTGCGCTGTTGATCGTGCTGGCGGTGGTGCTGCCGTATTCGGCCACGCTGGTGATGCTGCCGTTGCTGGGCCTGGCGCTGAACGGCACCTCGTCGGTGCTGTATGGCGTGGTGCCGGAGCTGGCGGCTGCGGGCAAGCACGAGCAGGCCTTCGCGCTGTTCTACACCGGCACCATCGGTGGCGGCGCACTGGCACCGGTGGTGTTCGGGCGGCTGGGGGACTTTACCGGGGTGCCCACGGCGGTGGTGGTGCTGGCGGCCACGCTGCTGCTCACGCTGCCGCTGGCGTGGCGGGTGAACAAGGGCTTGGTGGCAGAATAGAAAAGAAGGCGCGGGAGTCTCGGCGCCTTCCTGGTTTTGTGCGGGGTGTGACGGGGGGTTACAGGGGGGAGATGGTACCCAGTGCTCCGATTGCGAAGGCCAATACCAGAAAGCCGAATACAAAAATTGCCATCTTGCCCATGGGAGCTCCTAACTGAGGGGGTGCGGCTGTCGAAGGCCACATTGTCTGCCCCCTTCTGATCTGGAAACAGATGCAGCTAGCGAGGCAAAAAGCGGATCAGATGAAGAAGCAAGGGTGGCGCAAGCCTGATGGCCGCACCTCAATCTGCGGCCGGACAGACAAAGCTGACAACGCTGGTCCTGCAGGCCATGGCACGTTGCAACAGATGTAGGAGCCGGCCTTGCCGGCGAAGCGCCGCACGGGCGGCGCTGGATCTTGAAAGCGCAGGTGGACTCAAGGCATGCACCTGCAGGGCTTGATGAAATACTCAGGCGGACACACCCAAGGCTTGATGCAATCTAAAAACATCCCCCTCCAAGCCCTGAAACAATCTCGAGACAGATAATTGGGATTTCTTCAGAAGGGCCCAGTTTCAGATCGCGGTATTACCACCAAGTGCCAGCCGATGCCTTTGCAGCGCTCTCAAGATCGAGCGCCGCCCGTGCGGCGCTTCGCCGGCGAGGCCGGCTCCTACATCTGTTGCAACGTGCCATGGCCTACAGGACCAGCGTTCCAGTTTGGTTTTCTCGGCTCAAGAGCAACAGGGGCGCAGGTTGGATGCCTCTACCGCGCCCACCGCCTCGCCCCCGCCACACACAGGATCACCCCCACCGTCACCCCCAGCATACCCGGGCTGACCTGCTCGCCCAGCAACCCCGCCGCCAAGGCCAGGCCAAAGAACGGCTGCAGCAGCTGCAACTGCCCCACTGCCGCAATCCCGCCCTGGGCCAGGCCGCGGTACCAGAACACGAAACCGATCAGCATGCTGAACAGCGACACATACCCCAGGCTCACCCACGCCGGCAGGCTGATACCCGCAAACGTCGACGGCGCCAGGTACCAGGTCAGCACCAGCATCACCGGCAACGACACCAGCAGCGCCCAGCAGATCACCTGCCAACCGCCCAGCGCCCGCGACAACCGCGCCCCCTCGGCATAACCCAGGCCGCACACCACCACCGCCAGCAGCATCAGCAGGTCACCCTGGGGCGACGCCGCCAAGCCCTGCGACAAGGCAAAGCCCACCACCATCAAGCACCCCAGCACCGAAAACAGCCAGAACACCGGGCGCGGGCGCTCGCCCCCCCGCAGCACGCCAAACACCGCGGTGGCCAGCGGCAGCATGCCGATGAACACGATCGAATGCGCCGAGGTCACGTGCTGCAAGGCCAGCGCGGTCAGCAGCGGAAACCCCACCACCACCCCAAGCGACACCACGATCAAGGGCATTACCTGAGCCCGGGTCGGGCGCGGTTGCCTGAGCAGTATCAGCAAGGCCAGCGCCAGTACACCGGCAATGGCGGCACGCGCCACGGTGAGGAACACCGGGTCGAATTCCAGCACCGCCAGGCGCGTGGCCGGCAAGGAGCCGCTGAAAATCACCACGCCGATCAGGCCGTTGATCCAGCCACGGGTGGCGTCGTCCAGGGTACGAGGTTTGAGAGTCTGTTCCATTGAAGTCACGCTCGACAGGTTGCAGGGGTAAGGGCACGCTTGCCAAAAACCATGCTAGGGCCGACGATCAGCACAATCAAAAAATCGTCATGGATACATCTGCACATGCCTCGCTCGCGCTACAAGGCCCTGGTCGATACCTTTGCCGCCGACATTCGTGACGGCAGGCTCGCCCCTGGCACCCGCCTGCCCACCCACCGTCACCTGGCCGCGACCCATGGCCTGGCCCTGGTCACCGCGTCACGGGTTTATGCCGAACTCGAGCAGATGGGCCTGGTGAGCGGCGAGACCGGGCGCGGCACCTTCGTGCGCGAAACCTCGCTGCCGCCCGACCTGGGCGTCGACCAGCAGGTGGTGGCCGCCGGCATGGCCGACCTGAACTTCAACTACCCGGCATTGCCCGGCCAGGCCGACCTGCTGCGCAGCGGCTTGCGCCAGCTGGCACTGAGCGGCGACCTGGAGGCGCTGCTGCGCTACCAGCCCCATGCCGGGCGCGCCCATGAACGCGCCTGCATCGCCCGGCACCTGCTCGGTTGCGGGCTAGAGGTGAATCCAGAGCAGGTACTGATCGTCAGCGGCGCCCAGCACGGGTTGGCCGTGGTGCTGATGGCCCTGCTGCAGCCCGGCGACGTGATCGCGGTCGACGCCCTCACCTACTCCGGGTTCAAGGTGCTGGCCGAGGCGTTGCGCCTCGAGATGCTGCCGATTCCGGTCACGCCCCACGGGCCGGACCTCGGCGCCCTGCAGCGGCTGTGCCGCAGCCGCCCGGTACGCGCGGTGTACAGCATGCCCACGCTGCACAACCCGCTGGGCTGGGTGATGAGCCTGGAGCAGCGCGAACAACTGGTGTCGATTGCCCGCACCCACAACCTGCACCTGATCGAGGACGCCGCCTACGCCTTCCTGGCCGACGACGCGCCGCCGCCCCTGGCCCAGCTGGCACCGGAGCGCACGCTGTACGTGTCAGGCCTGTCGAAGAACATCGCCACCGGCCTGCGCGTGGGCTTCATTGCCGCGCCGCCGCACCAGGTTGCCGCGCTGGAGCGCTCCATTCGCGCCACCACCTGGAACACCCCCGGGGTGATGACCGCCATTGCCTGCGCCTGGATCGAGGACGGCACGGTGGAGCGCCTGGAAGCCGAGAAGCGCGCCGATGCCCAGGCCAGGCAGGCCATCGCCCGCGAAGTACTGGCGGGCATGCCCTGCGTCACCCACCCAACTTCGTACTTTCTGTGGCTACCGCTGGCTGATGACGCCCGCGCCGAACAGATCGCCGCCGCCCTGATGCGCGAACAGGTGGCGGTGTCCACCGCGCAGCCGTTCGCCACCACCAGTCACGTGCCGCGTGCACTCAGGCTGGCGCTGGGCTCGGTGGACCTGGACACGCTGCGCGCGGCGCTGGCGAAGGTACGCTGGGTGGTGCAGGCGTACTCCTGAAGCCCACGCCTCAGAAGTCGTAGCGTGCACTCATGCCCAGGGTGCGCGGCGTACCCAACACCCCGGTGTAGGCGCCGTTGGGCGAGTTCCACAGGGTGGTGTAGTAGGTCTTGTCGAAGGCGTTCTTCAGCCACAGCGACACGTCCCACTGGCCCTGGCCCCAGTCGCCGCGCACCCCCGCCGACAGGTTGACCAGCGCATACCCCGGCAACTGCGCCAGGCGCGAATCGTCCACCGTGCCCACCGCCTGCGAGCGCCAGGCGTAGTTGCCGTTCACGTAGGGTTGCAGGCCGTTGTCCAGGTCCCACTGGTAGCTGGCGCTGGTGTTGGCAATCCATTTGGCCGCGCCCACCACGTTATGCCCGCTGAGGTCGCAGGCGGCCGGGGCGCCGGGGCGCAAGGCCACCTCCGCCGGGCATGGGGCGTTGTCGTAGGACAGGTAGCGCACATCGTTCCACGAGCCGTTCAGGCTCAGGGTCAGGCCACGGCTCACCCGCCAGGTACTGTCCAGCTCAAGGCCACGGCTGCGCACGCTGCCGGCGTTGGTCAGGTAGCTGGTGAGGTTGGCGTCGTCGTAGGCGTTGGTCTGGTAGCCGTGCACAATCGTCCAGAACAGGTTGGCATTGAGTTGCAGGCGCTGATCCAGCAGCGTGGTCTTGATGCCCAGTTCGGCGTCGTTGGCCCGTTCGCTGCCGATCAGCAGCGAGTCGGCGCCGGCCACCGGGGCGCTGGCCACGCTGAGGTTGACCCCGCCGGACTTCTCCCCGTGGGACAACGAGCCATACGCCAGTACCTGGTCGTTCACCCGCCAGGCCAGGCTGGCCAGCGCCGACTCGCTGAAGCTGTAGAGGCTGAGGTCGCCCGAATCATAGGCGCCGACACGCCCCTGCCTTACCGCTGCCGCCGCACCCGTCACGCTCGCGCCGCCCACCGGGGCATCGCGCGTCACCCTGGCCTGCTTGCGCTCGTAGGTACCGCGCAGGCCCAGGCTCAGGTCCAGGCGCGGGGTCAGGTGCCAGGTGCCCTGGGCAAAGGTGGCGAAGCTGTCGGTGTCGATGCTGCCGTGGCCCACGCTGTTCACATCGTTCAATGCGCCCTGCGGGGTGCCGTTCCAGGTGTCGGCCAGCGGCCCGTATTCGGTGAACACGCGGTTCTGCATCTGCTGGCCAAAGTAATAGCCGCCCACCACGTAATCGAACCGCCCACCCAGCGGCGAGGCCAGGCGCAGCTCTTGCGAGTACTGCTTGTCGCGGGCCGACTGGCCTACGTTGTGCATCACGTCCACGTTCAGTTCGTCGTCGTTGCGCGGGGTGAAGTCCCACCAGCGGTAGGCGCTGATCGACGTCAGCGTGAAGCCATCGGCCAGCCCCCAGTTCGCCTCCAGCGAGGTGCCGCCCTGGAACACCGTGACACGCTGGTCGGCATCGAGGTTGACCCTGCGCCCGTCGACCAGCGTCGCGCCCACCGCCTGGGCCCGCTGTTCATAGCGGTTGACCCCGTTGATGGTCGGCCCGGTGCTGAACAGCGAGCGCGTGCCGGCGCTGGAGTGCTCCTCGTTGTAGTCGCCGATCCAGCGCAGGCTGAAGTCTTCCTGCGGCTTGAACAGCAACTGCCCGCGAAAGCCCTGGCGCCGGCCGCCGCCCAGGGTGTCGCCGTCGAACCGGTTCTCCACGTAGCCGTTCTCGTCGGTGCGGTAGGCCGCCACCCGCCCGGCCAGCGTGTCGGTCAACGGCCCCGACACACCGCCCTGCACCTGCCGGTAGCCGTCCTCGCCCAGCGACGTCGACACGTTGCCCTGCGGGGTGAAGGTGGGCTGGCGGGTGGCGATGTTGAGCACACCGGCCGTGGTGTTCTTGCCGAACAGGGTGCCTTGCGGGCCGCGCAGCAAGGCGATCTGCTCGATGTCCAGCAGGTCGAACACGGCCATGCCGGGGCGGCCCAGGTAGACGTTGTCGAGGTAGATCCCGGCGCTGCCCTCCAGGCCGTCACTGGCCGGGTTGTTGCCCAGCCCGCGAATAGACAGGCTCGACTGGCGCGGGTTCATGAACGCCACGTTGACGCTGGGCATGGCCTGTTGCAGGTCCTGCAGGCGATACAGGCGCTGCGCCTCCAGGGCCTGGGCGCCCAGCACGCTCATGGGGGTGGGCACGTGCTGCGCCTCTTCGCTGCGCCGGCGCGCCTCGACCGTCACTGGGGCAAGGGTCGGGGCGTCGGTGGGGGTAGGTTCAGTGGCTGACGCAGGCAGTGACAGCAGGCCCAGTGCGGCCAGGCACAGGGGGCGTGGATAAGGCAGCTTCATCATCGATTCCTTTGGGGGTATGGCGGTACCTCGCTGCGCGTGGTGTGCGTGAGCGTGAGGGTGGGTGCTGGTGCGCTGTGTTCAGGCTTTCAGCCAGGGAATGTCGTCGCGCTGGTAACGGTGCGCGCGGAAGATCGCGTTGTTCTCGCCCGGCAGGTAGCGGCGCGAGGCCGCATCGGGGTAGGCGGCAAAATGCGGGTTGATGTACTCCCACACCACCTCGCCGGCCGGCGTCACTTCGAACAGGCGGCCGAAGTTGGCCTCGGTGATCAGCGTGTTGCCGTTGTGCAGGCGCTGCGCACCGCCCATGAACGGGGTGAAGAAGGCGTAGCCGGGGGTATCGGCGTACTGCCATTCGATGCGCCGGGTCAGCGGGTCGATCTCCAGGATGCGCGAGTGCGGCATCGACACGTGTGGCCGCGAAATACCGTTGTCGAACACCAGGATGCGGCCGTTCTCCAGCTCGCTAGGGCAATGCTGCTGCGCCACCAGATCGTGGCCCAGACGCCACAGCACCTCGCCGCTGCCGCGCTGCACGGCGATCACCGACGACACGCTGCGCAGGCTGAGGATCACCTTGCCATCGCGACCCGGGGTCACCGCGTTGGTCATGGGCCAGTGGTAGCGCTCGAAGGTGTCGTGCAGCGGGTAGTCCTCGGGGCGCAGGTGCTCCCAGCTGCGCCACTCCCACACCACCTGGCCCTGGCGATCCACCTCCTTGACCACATCGGCATAGATCACCCCGCCCGCCGCCTCGCTGCCGGGAATACCGCCCACCACGCGGCTGGCCAGCTCGGGGCTCAGGGGCTCGACCGTGGTGTACAACAGGTGGCCGTTGTCCAGCCACTGGGCATCGTGGTGGTGCAGCAGGTCGGTGTGCTGCCACACCACCTCGCCTTGCGCGGTGACTTCACTGAAGGCGCCGCCGTGCCATACCGACCAGCCGGGGAACAGCTCGGGGGAGTCGGGGTGGTTGCCGTTGTAGCCCAGGTTGCCGTTGGGCAGTATCACCGCGTCGCGACCGGGGCGCTGGGGCAGCTTCCAGCGGTGTACCACTTCGCCGTCCAGGTCGATCAGGAACACGTTGCCGTCGGCGGTCTGCGGTGCGAACAGGGTGTAACCCCCGGCGCTGCGGGCGTGGTCCACGGCAACCAGGCCGGTCCTGTGGCGTTTGAGGGTCGGGGTGTGCAGGGCAGTCATGACGTTTCTCCGGGTGAGTGATGCCCTGCCGACGGCAGGTCGGCATGGCAGGTCGAGTTGAAGTGTTTAGTCAGGTTGTGGCAGCAAACTGTTGAAACGGCTATCGAATACCTGTTCAACCTGCAGCGGTTTTGGGATCAGGCGCTCGGCGGCGAAGGCATCGGCCAGGCGTTGCTGCAAGGCGATGATCGAAGGGTCGATGGGCACATAGCGCAGGTGCTGGTGCGCCAGCATCTCGCGCACCAGCTCAAGGGGCAGGCGCGTGCTGCCTGCCAGCGCCTGGGCCCAGGCATCCGGGTGGGCGGTGGCCCAGGCCTGCGCCCTGGCCAGGCGCACCATCAGCTCGCCCAGCTGTCGAGCACGCTGCGGGTCGGCCAGGGCCTGGCCGCTGGCGACCGTGAAGTTAAGGCCGGTCTCGGGCCAGGCCGAGCCGTCCACCAGCACCCGGGCGCCGTAGGCGGTGGCCTGCCCGACAAAGGGGTACCACACCGCCCAGGCGTCCAGATGGTCACTGGCAAAGGCGTTTTGCGCATCGATGGGGCTGGCGTAGGCGATCTTCACCTCGCGAGGGCTCAGCCCGGCCTGGCGCAGCGCGGCCAGCAGCAGGTAGTGGCCGCTGGAGCCTTTGGCCACCGCCACGCGCCGGCCCTTGAGGTCGGCCACCTGTTGCACCGTCGAGCCTTGTGGCAGCAGCAGCGCATTGTTGTTCTGGGCGCCGTCGGCCACGCCGATGATACGGATGTCGAAACCGCCGGCCTGGGCAAACACCGGCGGCGCATTGCCCACCACCCCCACATCCACCGCCCCGGCACTCAGCGCCTCGAGCAAGGCCGGGCCGGCCGGGAACGGGTGCCAGCTCAGGGGCAAGGTAAGGGGCTCGGCCTCCCCGGCGGCCTGCAGCAGGGTTTGTACCAGCCCGCTCTGGTCGCCGACCCGCAGCGCGGCAGGTGCGGCGCTGACGGCCTGGGCCAGCACCATGCCGGCGCACAGCGCCACGGCGCGCAAGGTGGTGCGGCGGGCGTGCAGGTGCTTGGCAGCAGCAGCGAATAACGGCATTGTCGTCCCCTTGTTTCGTGTTGAACCCAGTATGTCGAGGCCCCCCGTGCAACTCCATGCCAAACACCCCTCCTTTGCTGCCACGCCACCCGCGCCCCGCACGGTGGTGGTGCTGGGTTTCGACGATGCGTTGCTGCTCAATGCGGCCGGCCCGTTGGAGGTGTTCGGCGCCGTGCCGCGCCTGCTGGCCGGCGCGTTCGCACAGCACCCGCCCTATCGCCTGGTACTGGCCTCGCCCGAGGGCGGCCTGATCAGCACGGTGTCGGGCATCGAGGTGATGACCCGTTCACTGACGCAGCTGGACCTGGAGCTGCGCGACATCGACACCCTGATCGTGGCCGGCGGCCCGGGGGTGGCCGCACTGGAAGCAGACCCGCGCGCGTGCGACTGGCTGCGCCGGCGCCATGGGCAGATTCGCCGGCTGTGCTCGGTGGGCACGGGCACCTTCGCGCTGGCGGCTGCGGGCCTGCTCGATGGCCGTCGGGTGGTGACCCACTGGAAGTTCAATGACGAGTTGCAGGCGCGCTACCCCAGCGTGCAGTGCCAGCCCGACGCGCTGTACCTGAACGACGCCAACCTGTGGACCTGCGGCGGCGCCACGGCGGGCATCGACCTGGCGCTGGCACTGGTGGAGCAGGACCTGGGCCCCCACACGGCCCTGGCGCTGGCACGCTACTTCACGGTGTTCCTGTGGCGCTCGGCCGGGCAACCGCAACTCAGTGCCTCGTTGCAGGCACAGTCCAACGCGCTGCGCACCGCACCGGATGTGCGCCTGGCCCGGCTGCATGCCTGGATCGCCGCCAACCTGGATGGCGACCTGCGGGTGGAGCGCCTGGCCGAGCAGTTCGGCATGAGCCCGCGGCATTTTGCCCGGGCCTATGTGGCGGCCACGGGTGACACGCCGGCCCAGGCGGTGGAAACATTGCGCCTTGAAGCGGCGTGCCGCCTGCTGGAGACCACCCGCGAGCCGATCAAGCGCATTGCCGAAACCGTCGGCTTCGGCCGCGAAGAACGCATGCGCCGGGTGTTTCAGAAAGAGCTGGGCATCAGCCCGCTGGGTTATCGTACCCAGGCCAGGGCCCCGCAACCGGGCGTGCCCGTGCCAGTGGCCGGCCAGACCGGCTACCGCCATGTGGAGCGGCCGGGCATCGCGCTGGAGCACCTGGCGCAGTAGATTCGGATTGTCGAGAACGGAGTGATCATGAAAGTTCTGTATACCCTGCTTGCCCTACTGGCGTTGAGCGGACTGGGTGGCACTGCCTATGCCAAGGCACCGGCCGCAGAGGCGGCGCGCGAGTTCGTGGTCAAGAGCCAGGCCGGGGCCAACCTGGGGCCGATTGCGCTGTCGGCGGCCATGCGCACCAACACCTACGGCCTGCTGACTGCGCAGGTCGGCAGCCAGCAAGCGGAAAAGAGCGTGACGGCGGCCATCAAGGGGCTGCTGCCCAAGTACCAGCCGCAGTGGGACCAGCACCTGGTCGAGGCCTACAGCCAGTCGTTTTCGGCGAAGGAGCTGGCGTCACTGGCCAGCGAAGGTCGCGAATCCAAGTATGCCGACAAGGTGATGAGCAAGCAGCCAGACATCGGCAAGGCCATGCAGGCCAGTGCCAGGCCGGTGCTGATCGAGCTGGTGACCGAGGCGTTGAAGGTGGCGGTGGCGGCGCATCCGGTGAAGTGAGGGGCGTAGTTGCCTGCTGGTGCTGCGCACCCGATCGCGGGTCAAGCCCGCTCCCACAGGTTTGCGCTGCTTCTGTGGGAGCGGGCTTGGCCCGCGATCCCAGTGCGCGGTTTCGTGAACGATGAACTCAGCGGGGATCTTCAACGCGCCTTCACCTCGGCCAGCGCCTCGCGCAGTGCCTGTGCATCGGCCACTTCCTGCTTGGCCGTCACGCGCCCGTGCTCCAGTTGCAGCAACAGCACCTTGTCTTCGGCGCCCGGGTAACGCGAGGCCACCCGCCCCTCGCGGTCCAGCAGCACGCGGTAGCTGTAGTCGCGCATGGCCGGGATGGCGAACAGCTTGGCGATCAGCGCCGGCATGCGCTGCACGTCGGCGACAAACACACCCTTGCGCGCCTCCAGGTAGCCCTTGGGCTGCCCCTCCAGCACCGCCTTGACCAGCTTGCCACCCTCCATGCTGCGCGCCACCAGCACCAGGGCCGTGTCGTCGTTGAGGGTATACGGCTGCTCGAACTGGTCGAGCAGGGTCCACGGGGCCACGCGCTCGCCCACCTCAAGCGCCTGGGCAACGATGGGCATCAGGCCCAGCAACAGCACGATCAGCACTCTCACACCACACCTCGTTCATTGGGCTTCGACAAGCCGGCGACTATAGCGCGACTCAGGCAGGCGAAGACATCGCCCGCGCCACCGCATAAAGTGACGCTTTTTTCCGGGAGGTATGGATGAACGCGCCCACTGACCACACCCTCACCGCCCGCGAGGTGTGCCAGCAGCTACGTGACGCCGCCCTGGGGCTGGCCAGCCTGCAGTGCCTGCAGGCGCAACCGGCCAGTGGCGTGATGCAGGTGCAGATCGACGGCTGGCAGTTGAGCCTGGATGTCGAACACGGCCACCTGCACCACTGCCAGCGCTGCCAGAGCCCGGATGGCCGGGTGTACGAGCCTGGCCTGCGCTACGGCACCGACCCGGTCTACCTGCTCAGCACCTGGGAACTGGCCCGGATCGAGCGCCTGCTCGGCGCCTAGCGCTGCGCCATGGCATGGCGCGCGCACTGTTCGTAGTAGGTCTGCTTGATGGCTGGCGGCTTGAGCCGCGAGCGGCTGTTGTAGGTCTGTTCGGTAATGCCCATGGCCGTCATGCGCATCCACGGCTTGGGGAACTTGCGCGATTGCAGGCGCTTGCGCGCGGCATACAGCGTGACCCCGGACAGCTTGGACTGCTGCGCGCCGGCGGCAATCTCCGAACCCCAGCTGCACACGAAGCGGTCATTCTTGTTCAGCGCCTTGGCGTGCGTCGCCAGCGAGAGGGTGGCCAGCGCGCACACGGCCACGGTCATCACGAAACCTCGCATGAAGTCATCCTAACCCGTTGAAAGGCGGCGAGTTTGCCAAGGATGAAAAGGCGTCGGGGCCAGCAAATTGCCTTATGTGTCCTCCAGCAGTTGCAGCAGGCCCAGTGCATCGCCTACCGCAGCGCCGCTGGCGGTGTTGTCGAAGATGCACCAGCACTCCACACCGGCCTCCAGGGCCTGGCGTATGTCCTGGGCCAGCAGTGCCAGGCGTTCGTGCCCATAGGCGCTGTGATAGAGGCGTGGCGAGCCGTGCAGACGCCAATAGCGCAAGCCGGCCCAGCCACCTGGCTGCACGGCACCGATGGGGCTGGGGTCGGCCCCCACCTGGGCAATGCGCCAGCGTTCGAGCAGCGCCCCGGCGTCGGCCCAGGAGGCATGGCGCGGCTCGAACGCCACCGCGCCGGCGTAGCGCTCACGCAGTGCACCGAAGAACGCCTGCGCCACCTGCGGCTCGCAGGCCAGCGATGGCGGGGTCTGCACCAGCAGGCATCCCAGGCGCTCGCCCAACTGCGTGCACTGCTGCACAAACGCATCCAGCAACCCGGCGCAGTCATGCAGGCGTTGCACATGGGTGATCTGCTTGGGCACCTTGACCGAGAATGCGAAGCCTGGCGGTACCGCCTGAGCCCAGCGCGCATAGGTGGCGGGCTGGTGCGGGCGGTAGAACGAGCTGTTGATTTCCACGGCCGGCAGGCGCGACGCATATCGCTGCAGGTGCGTGCCCTGCTCGGCGAACGCCGGCCAGTACGCGCGCGGCAGGCTCCAGCCGGCACAGCCGATGCGCAACAAGGGGCTCATCGAGCGGCCTTGAGTTCGATCCAGGTGGGTGCATGGTCGCTGGCATGCGCTTCGTTGCGCACCCAGGCGTCGACCCCGGCGTTTTTCAGGCGCCTGGCCAGCGGCGGGTTGAGCAGCAGGTGGTCGATGCGCAGCCCCGAGTTCTTCTGCCAGTGCTGGCGAAAATAGTCCCAGAAGGTGTACACCCGCTCGTCCGGGTACAGGTGGCGGATCGCGTCCGTCCAGCCCTGGGCCAGCAGGCGCTGGTAGCATTCGCGGCTTTCGGGCTGCAGCAGCGCGTCCTTGAGCCAGGAGCGCGGGTTGTAGATATCCAGGTCGGTGGGCACCACATTGAAGTCGCCGGCCAGCAGCACCGGGTGCTCGCTGTTCACCAGGCCCTGGGCGTGGGCGATCAGGCGTTCGAACCAGGCCAGCTTGTAGTCGAACTTGGGCCCCGGTTGCGGGTTGCCATTGGGCAGGTACAGGCAGCCGACCTGAATGCCCAGCACCGCCGCTTCGAGATACCGGCTTTGCGTATCGTCCTCGCTTCCCGGCAAGCCGCGGCGCACCTCCAGCGGTTGCGCGTCACGGGCCAGAATCGCCACGCCGTTCCACGACGCCTGGCCATGGTGCAGGCAGCCATAGCCGAGGGCTTCGAAGTCAGCCACAGGGAACGCGCTGTCTACCGCCTTGAGCTCCTGCAGGCAGGCGATGTCGGGCTGTTCCCGCTCCAGCCAGGCCAGCAGGTTGGGCAGCCGCGCCCGCAGGCCGTTGATGTTGAATGTGGCGATCTTCAGCGTTTTCATCCGCACCTCCCTGGCCATCAGGTATCCGGGTCGTCGACCTTGGCCTCCACGGCCGCTTCGATGGCGTGCGTGTTCGCCTCATCGGCCATGGCCTTGAGCGCCAGCCAGTCGTCCCATTCGATGGCACCGTCGTCCAGCAGCGCCTGGGCCAGGCTGACCAGGGCCTGGTGGTAGGCATCCGGCGACTTCAGCCGGTAACTCTGATCGTCCAGCACGGCATACCAGGCTTTGAGTTCAGGCGTATTGCGGTCAACCGACATGGCATTGTCCTCTGGGTCACTCAGCTCTAGTGAGTGCCGGGCACGGCCGAACGTTCAGTTGCAGTGCACAGGCGGTCAGTCGGCCGCCACCACCTGATTGCGCCCCTGGGCCTTGGCGCGGTACATCGCCTGGTCGGCGCTGTTGAGCAAGGTGTGCAGGTCGCTGTGCGCCGCACTGGCCACCGCCACGCCGAAGCTGGCCGTCATGCCCTGGCGACCATCGCTGTGGTGCACGAACTGCAATTGGGCGATGGCTTGCGCCAACTGCTCGGCGATGCCCAGCGCCGTGTCCATCGGGGTGTCGGCCAGCAGCACCGCGAACTCCTCCCCGCCCAGCCGACCGTACACGTCGGTGTCGCGGAACGAGGCCTTGATCACCCCGCCGATCTGGCGCAGCACCTCGTCGCCGACCTGATGACCGTAGGTGTCGTTGATGCGCTTGAAGTGATCGATGTCCAGCATCAATGCGCACAGCGGGCGCTGCTCGCGCTGGCTGTGGGAGTACAACTGCTGGGCATGTTCGAAGAACGCCCGGCGGTTCTTCAGGCCGGTCAGCTCATCGGTTTGCGCCGCGCTGCTGGCGATGTGGTGCGCGCGTTCCATCTCGTGGGTCAGGCATAACGCCTTCTCCAGCGCCGCGCAGAGCTTGCCGGTGGCACGCAGCATGAACGAGGAAAACACCAGCACCGCCAGGGCCATGCCGGTCTGCAGCTGCGAGGGCTGAAACAGCAGCCACAGCGTGCAGGGCAGCAGCACCAGGCCGATGGCGGCCAGGGTCATCGAGCGGTAGGCGTAATAGCAGGACACCGCGCTGCCCGACATGCCCACGGCGAACAACAGCACGATCGCCTGGGCCAGCAGGCTGTCGTGCGGCATCACCGCCAGCGCCCCCAGGCCCCACACGCCGGCACTGAACACCAGGGTGACCCAGTATCTGCGTTCCCAGCGCGAGGGGGTATGGCTGGTCTCGGGGCTGCGGTAGTAAGCGGTGAACAGCACGATGCGCGACAGGGTCGCCACGCTCAGCACGCCGATCCAGCTCAACGCGACGTTGTGTTCGATGTAGTCCCAGCACAGCCAGCACAGCATCACTGCGCCAAGAAAGCTGCCGTATACCGCGGTCAGCGACTGACGGAACAGCAACTGCAAACGGTCGGTACGGGCCAGTTGCGCCACAGTGGCATCAGGGTGCGAAAAGGGATGATCCATTGGCTATGCCCGCTATGGTGAAGCGCTGGTAAGCCGCATTGTGGCACTGTGCGATCATCTCGAACAGCCGGCTGTCGGCTGGGGCGCGCACGTGCGATTGAATGTTCAGAGGGTCGAGGATAGCCTGTGCGCACGGCGGCCATGCCGACGTCTGACGCCAGGAGTGCACCATTGGTCTTGAACCTCGATATTCGCAGCTATCAGGCTGAAAGCGCTCATCACCAGCATGACTTCACGCAACTGGTGCTGCCCATCTGCGGGCGCATGGAAATCGACGTGGATGGCCGTGGCGGCAGCATCGACAATGCCCTGGCGGCGCTGGTGCGACCCGGTTCGCAGCACGCGCAGCTGGCGCAGCCCGGCAGTCGCTTCCTGGTGCTCGACTGTGCCCCCGATGCACTGCACGGCCAGCCGTTCACGGCGCTGGCCCAACGCACCTACGTCGCCATCCCGCCCGCCACCCGGCGCCTGATCGAATATGCCGAGCTCATCGGCCGTGACCAGCTGGCGGCCACTGCAACACACCTGGCGCCCTTGCTGCTGGCGTCGCTGGCCGCCCTGCCGGTGCAGCCGAACCCCGGCCTCAACCGCCTGATTGCCCAGGTACACGCCCGACCAGCCGCCGCCTGGAGCAACGAGCGCATGGCCCATGTCGCGGGCATGAGCCTCAGCCAGCTGCATCAGCGCTTTCGCGAGCTGCATGACTGCACCCCGCAGGGCTGGCTGACCCGCGTAAGGATCGAGCAGGCGCAGCGCTGGCTGGGCGACAGCCACCTGCCGATTGCCGAGATCGCCCTGCGCAGCGGCTTCAGCGACCAGGCCGCCCTTACCCGCGCCATGCAGCGGGTGGGCGGCATCACTCCCGCCGCCTACCGCAGGCGCCAGCAACAGCCTGGGTAAAAAACCCCGCAGTCGGCGCCAATACCACCACTGGCAAAACCCGCATGCTGGGCACCTTTCACGGCAGGGGTGGTGCGATGTTCGCTGATCGTTCGTTGGTAAAGGGGCTTGGCTACGGCGTGGCGGCCGGGGTGTGCTGGGGCGTGATCTTCCTGGGCCCCGAACTCACCCCAGGGTTGAGCGGGGTGCAGTTCGCGGTACTGCGGTTCCTGTGTTACGGGCTGTTTTCGCTGGTGCTGCTGATGCCGCGCCTGCACCGGGTATGCGCGCAGCTCACCCGTGCCGACTGGGTCTCGCTGTTCTGGCTGAGCCTGGTGGGCAACCTGGTGTACTACTCGCTGGTGGGCAGCGGCGTGCAACTGGTCGGCATCGCCACCACCTCGTTGATCGTCGGTCTGATCCCGGTGCTGGTGACCCTGGCGGGGCGCCATGACGCCAACGCGGTGCCTGTGCGGCGGCTGATCCCCTCGCTGACGCTGGCGATGGCCGGCGTGGCCCTGATCAGCCTCGATGCGTTGCACAGCGGCGCCGACACCCGCACCAGCAGCGGCCAGGTGATAGCCGGCCTGCTGTGCGCCGTGGGCGCGCTGGTGAGCTGGAGCTGGTACGCGGTGGCCAATGCCCGTCGGCTGGCCCTGGTCGGCGGCGTGTCCTCCCACGACTGGGCCTTGCTCACGGGCCTGATGACTGGCGCACAGGCGCTGGTGCTGGCGATTCCGGTGCTGGGCCCTGAAGTGGCGGCCCATGGCGCGGCAACCTGGGTTCACTTCGTGCTGGTGGCCGCGGGCGTGGCGCTGCTATCGTCGGTGGTCGGCGGCGCCTTCTGGAACCAGGCCAGCCGGCTGCTGCCGCTGGCGCTCAGCGGCCAGGTGCTGGTGGTGGAAACCCTGGCGGCGCTGCTGTTCGGCTTTTTGTGGGAACAGCGGCTGCCCGGTGCGCTGGAGCTGGTTGCTATTGCGCTGCTGGTCGGTGGCGTGGTCTGGTGCCTGAACTGCCACCGCAGCGATACTGCCAGTGCCACCGCAACCTCCTCCTGAACCAATGGACTGTGAAATGCTCACCATCAGACCCGCTACCAGCGCCGATGCCCAAGTGGCCTACGACATACGTCGGGAGGCAGTCCGTCATCACTGCATCGGGGCCTACCCGGCAGAACAGATGCTGGCCTGGACGGCGGGCACGGCCGAGGATGGCTACGCCAGCCTCATGGCCAGTCACTTCTACATGGGGTGCATCGAAGGTGAGCCGGTGGCAACCGGCATGCTGGATGTGAATGCCCGTGAAATCGGGGCGATCTTCGTGTTGCCGGGGTACATGCAGCAAGGCCTGGGCAAACAGATGCTGGCGTTTCTTGAAGCGCTGGCGCGCAACCTGGGGCTGGCGCAGGTGAACCTGGACGCCACGCTGAACGCAGCAGCCTTCTATCGACAGTGTGGTTATGTGGGCGAAGCGACAGCGCTCTATCACTCACCCCGGGGCATCGACCTGACGTGTGTGCCCATGACCAAGGTACTGGTATAGGTCGGCGCCGGCCTCTCGCGGGTCAAGCCCGCTCCCACAAGGATGGCGGTGTGCCTTGTGGGAGCGGGCTTGACCCACGATGCTGTCACTTCGTCCCGAACATCGCCGTCCAGTAGATCCCCGCATCGCTCTTGGGGTCCACCGCATAGGCCGCGCCCAGCTCCTTGAACTGCGGGTTCATCAGGTTGGCGCAATGCCCGGCGCTGGCCAGCCAGCCATCGACCACCTTGCGCACGTTGTCCTGCCCGGCGGCAATGTTTTCCCCGATCAGCTGATAGCTGTAGCCCTGCAACTCGGCGCGGTCGCCCGGCATGCGCCCGTCACGGTCGCGGTGGTCGAAGAAATTGCCGTTGGCCATGGCCCGCGTATGGCCCTGGGAGGCCTCTGCCAGGGTGGTATTCCAGGCCAGCGGCGCGCTGGCCGCATAGGCCTGGGCGCCGCACTGGCGCGGCTGGGCCCGCGCACTGTTGATCGCATCGAGCAGCTTCTGCCCCTCCACCTGCGACTCCGCCAGCTTGGCACTGAGCAGTGGGCGCGCCAGCACGATGCGCCAGTCACGCCCTTCGCGGCTCACGCCCACATCGACGAACTGCGGGTCGAGCACCACCTTGCAGAAGCTCTCCTGGATCGCCTTCATCGCTGCCGCTGCATCGCGCGGCCCCGACAGGCTGATGGCCTGCACGCTGACCATCGGGTACGAGGCCTTCACCAGCGCCTGCTGCAAGTCACCGACACCGTTGGCCGGGAGCACCAGGCGCGGGTCGCTGGCCAGCGGCGGCAGCTCCAGCGACACCTGCTCGGCACAACGTTGCGACTGGCTGCGATAGCCATTGATCGACTCGACCAGTTGCGTCTCGTCGCTCGCCACCGCCAGCGTGGTGACAAGCATGCCCAGCGCCAACGCGCCCAGACGCAGCCTGGATGATAAGTCGTGCATGTAACTCTCCCTTGAACAAACTGCGCCCATGATGCGGGATTTTGTGTTGCTTTCGTAGCACCACGGGATGCGACGCATTATCAATACCTGCCTGTGCGTCGCTATCGAGCTTGGATGCGCAGTGCCGGCCGGCGTTCCTTGCCCTGCGCACAAATCCACCGGTTGACGCCCCTACCCTCACACCAGCCGCAGGCTGGCAGCGGCCTGCGCGCCCGTGTCGCCAAGGCGCTGCTGCACGAATGCCCTGGCCTGGCGGGTGAGTTGATCCAGATGACGGTCGCGCTGCTTTTCGGCGTCCACCATGGCCCGCTTGCCGTGCTGCTTGAGCAGGTAGGCGTGAATCTGCTGGACCTCAAGGGTGCGGTAGATCGGCGCCACGTCGAGCACCGCCAGCAGCCCCTCGGTGGCGTGATCGCGGGTGTTCATCAATACCTGCGGCCCGCGTGCCCCCAGCACCTGAAAGCCCATCGCCTCGAAATACGCCACCTTGCCCACGGCGCAGGCCAGCTCCACGTGCGGGTAGCGCTCGCGTACCTGCCCCAGCAGGGCCCGGGCGATGCCCTGGCGCCGGTGCCCGGCCAGTACCGCCATGTACGCCACCGCGCAGGCCTGGGGGTCGTCCTGCACCGGCAGGTACAGCACGAACCCCAGCAGCCGCGAGGGGTCCTGCTCGTCGGTGGCCACCAGCAGCTCCACCGGGATGCCGCGCGCGCCACTCAGGGCCTCCAGGTACAGGTGCACCTCATAGCCGATGCCGTACTGGTAGAGGCTGTACAGCGGGTTGCTCGGCGGCAGGGCCACGCTGCTGATGTCGGTCAGGTAGTCGACCACCATCTGCAGGATCTGGCCCTTGATCGGTTCGTCGGGGGGTGTTTGCAGCAGGGTGATGACAGGCATGCGGCGTCTGGCTCCGGAAACAGGGTGACCTTGCGGTCCTGGCAGGGATTCTACAGGTCTGCGCGGCCCCGCCCTACCCCGCGCTCAAGCCCCACAGCACCTGCAGCACATGGCCGGTGGCACGCTCCACCTCGCCGCTGCGGTGCGCGATGCCCAGCTGGCGCCACAGCAGCGGCTGCAACGGGCGCATCACGATGCGCGCATCGGCCAGCGGCGTGGAGCCCTCGTTGGGCAGCAGGGTGGCGCCGTAGCCGGCAGCCACCAGGCTCTTGATCGCATCGTTGTAGTTGAGCTGGATGCGCGGCGCCGGCTGCTGGCCGGCCGCGTTGAACCACTCCGAGGTCAGGCGTGACAGCCCGGTGCTGCTGTCGTTGAGAATCAGCGGCTGGGTCGCCAGCCACTCGGGCGTGACCTGCGCCGGGCAGTCCCAGCGTGCCGGCAGGTACGCCATGACCGGGTCGCGCCGCCAGGGCTCGATGCTCAGCCCCTTCACCGGGCTTTGCGGCAGGGCCACCAGGCCGATGTCCAGCGAGCCCTCGGCGAGCTTGTTGAGCGTTTCGCGCGAGGTCAGCACCGCCACCTGCACATCGATGCCGGGGTGTGCATGGCCCAGGGTTTCCAGCGCCTGGGGCATCAGTTGCGCAATCGCCCCGGTGGACGCCCCCAATCGCACGCGCCCGGCCAGGCCCAGCACCTGGCGCTGCACGTCGTCCAGTGCCTGCTGCGCGTCGGCCAGCAGGCGGCGGGCGCGCTCCACCAGGGTTTCGCCGATGGCAGTGGGCTGCACGTTGCCACGGGTGCGCGAAAGCAGGGTGCCGCCCACCCGTGCTTCAAGCTCGGCGACATGCAGGCTGACCGTGGGCGGCGCCAGGTTGAGCACCCGCGCGGCTTCGGCGAACGACCCCAGGTCGGCAATCGCCACCAGGGTACGCAAACGGTCCAGGCTGATTTCACGCATGGGTGTTGCCTCTTCAGTAAAACTGAACCTGACCTTTGCCAAATTCAACTTTTCCTATCTTAACCGCGCATCGAAGATAAGCCCTGACCTTTTTCACGTGCGAGCACACTCATGGCCACACCCGTTGTATTCATCGATGGCGACCAGGGCACCACCGGGTTGCAGATCCACCAGCGCCTGCAGGGCCGAACCGACCTGCAGTTGCTGACCCTGCCCGCCGAACACAGAAAGAGCCCGCAGCACCGCGCCGAGGCGATCAACGCCTGCGACATCGCCATGCTGTGCCTGCCCGACGATGCCGCGCGCGAGGCGGTGGCCAGCATCCGCAACCCGGCGGTGCGGGTGATCGATGCCAGCTCCGCGCACCGTACCCACCCGGAGTGGGTCTATGGTTTCGCCCAGATGAGCCCGCAGCAGGCCGAGCGCATTGCATCAGCCAAGCGGGTGAGCAACCCCGGGTGCTACCCGACCGGGGCCATCGGCCTGCTCAAGCCGTTGATCGATGCCGGCCTGTTGCCGCAGGACTACCCTGCCAGCCTGCATGCCGTGTCGGGCTACTCGGGCACCGGGCGTGCCGGTGTCGAGCTGTACGAGGGGCCGGATGCGGCCGGGGCGCCGGCATACCAGGCGTATGGGCTGGGGCTTGCGCACAAGCACGTGCCGGAGATCCAGCAGTACAGCGGGCTGGGCCAGCGGCCGATGTTCATGCCGGCCTATGGTGCGTTCCGCCAGGGCATCGTGCTGACCATCCCGGTGCAATTGCGGCTGCTGGCGCCGGGTGTTACCGGGGAGCGCTTGCAGGCGTGCCTGGCCGAGCACTATGCGCAATTGCAGCACGTCGAGGTGCTTTCGATGCAGCAGGCCAAGGCGCTGACGTACCTGGACCCGCAGGTGATGAACGGCACCGACGACCTGCGCCTGATGGTGTTCGAGAATGGCGAGCAGGTGCTGTTGGCGGCGGTGTTCGACAACCTGGGCAAGGGCGCGGCGGGGGCGGCGGTGCAGAATCTGGACCTGATGATGGGGGGTGAGTGAGGGGCACTTCCCTGGCGGTTGGCGCGGTGGCCTCGCAGCAAAAGCCTGCATTGTGAATGTAGGCCTTGCGACCGCTTCGCGCTCGTTCGCCGGCAACGCCGGCTCCTACGCCCTGCGGGCAGACTCCGCCTCTGGCCGCCAGGCCGTAGGAGCGGGCCTTGCCCCGCGATCTGGTGCGCAGCGCCAGTAAAACCTGCACATGCGGTCTGCCTGACACACCGCGCACTCAGGCCTTGCGACCGCTTCGCGCTCGTTCGCCGGCAACGCCGGCTCCTACACCCTGCGGGCAGACTCCGCCTCTGGCCGCCAGGCCGTAGGAGCGGGCCTTGCCCCGCGATCTGGTGCGCAGCGCCAGCAAACCCTGCACATACGGTCTGCCTGATACACCGCGCACTCAGGCCTTGCGACCGCTTCGCGCTCGCTCGCCGGCAACGCCGGCTCCTACGCCCTGCGGGCAGACTCCGCCTCTGGCCGCCAGGCCGTGGGAGCGGGCCTTGCCCCGCGATCTGGTGCGCAGCGCCAGTAAAACCTGCACATGCGGTCTGCCTGGTACACCGCGCCCTCAGGCGTTGCGACCGCTTCGCGCTCGTTCGCCGGCAACGCCGGCTCCTACGCCCTGCGGGCAGACTCCGCCTCTGGCCGCCAGGCCGTAGGAGCGGGCCTTGCCCGCGATCTGGTGCGCAGCGCCAGCAAAACCTGCACATGCGGTCTGCCTGATACACCGCGCCCTCAGGCCTTGCGACCGCTTCGCGCTCGTTCGCCGGCAACGCCGGCTCCTACGCCCTGCGGGCAGATTCTGCCTCTGGCCGCCAGGCCGTAGGAGCGGGCCTTGACCCGCGATCTGGTGCGCAGCGCCAGTAAAACCTGCACATGCGGTCTGCCTGACACACCGCGCACTCAGGCCTTGCGACCGCTTCGCGCTCGTTCGCCGGCAACGCCGGCTCCTACGCCCTGCGGGCAGACTCCGCCTCTGGCCGCCAGGCCGTAGGAGCGGGCCTTGCCCGCGATCTGGTGCGCAGCGCCAGCAAAACCTGCACATGCGGTTTTTCTGCCCACTCCGTTGCCAACCTCGCCCTACCAAGGCACTCTGCCATCGCTCGGCTGTTGCGCACCCTCGGCAATAAGGACCATTGCAATGACCTCACCCGATTTTCGGCCTAAGCCCGTCCACCAGCTGATCAGGGAGGACAGGCAAAGCCCGGCCAATCGCTTCTGGATCCCCGCCTACCAGCGCGGCTACCGCTGGAAACCCGAGCAGGTGCAACAACTGCTGGAAGACATCCTCGAGTTCGCCTACCGCAAGAACCCGCAGAACGACGACTTCTACTGCCTGCAGCCGCTGGTGCTAAAGGCCCGCGACAATGGCCAGTATGAAGTGGTCGACGGCCAGCAGCGCCTCACCACGCTGCTGCTGATTCTGCGTTTCTTCAACCAGCGGCTCACCGAAAGACACCGCGCACCGGTGTTCGAACTCAGCTACGAAACCCGCCCGCACCTGCCGGATTTTCTGCTTGAGCCTTCGGCCGAGCAGGCCTGCGGCAATGTCGATTTCTTCCACCTGTACCAGGCCATGCACAGCATCGAGCACTGGTTCGATCAGCACGACAACGAAGTCGACGACTTCAAGTCCACCCTGCTCAACCGCACCAAGGTCATCTGGTACGAGCTGGCCGCCAGCGAGAACCCGGTGGACGCCTTCACGCGCCTGAACATCGGCAAGATCCCCCTGACCGACGACGAGCTGATCCGTGCGCTGTTTCTCAAGCGCAACGCCGACGACGCCTCGGGCGAAACACCCCAGCAACTGCGCATCGCCCACGAATGGGATCAACTCGAAAAGGCCCTGCAGAACGACGCGCTCTGGTACTTCCTGAACGAGCAGCCAAGCACCGGGCAGAACCGCATCGGCTTCCTGTTCCAGCTGGTAGCCCGGGTGGAAGGCGCAAGCGCGCCAGCCCGACAGCGCTACTCCGTGTTCCATCACTACAGTCGCCGGCTGGCTGCCCCCGACGCCTCGGCGCAACCGCTATGGCAGCAGGTCAAGAACACCTGCATGCTGCTGGAGGAATGGTTCGAGGACCGCCGGCTCTACCACATCATCGGTTTTCTGGTGCAGCAGGGTGTCGCCGTGGCCGAGCTGTTTGCCCTGTCGCAAGGCCTGCCCAAGAGCCAGTTCGAACAGCGCCTGCGCCAGCGCGTGTTCATGCAACTGACCGGCTCGCCCCTGCCCCAGCCGGCTACCCGCGACGCCATTACCGATGCGCTCTCGCCCTTCCTCGCCGGCCTGGACTACTCACAGCGGGACAGATCGGCCATTCGCGCGACCCTGCTGCTGTTCAACCTCGCCAGCCTGCTGCAGAACCCGCAATCGAACGTGCGCTTCCAGTTCGACAGCTTCAAGAAGGAGCGCTGGGACATCGAACATGTGCGCTCGGTCACCGCCCACCGCTTCAACGGCGCCGAGGAAAAACAGCAATGGCTGCAACGCTGCCTGCCGCACCTGCCGGACAAGACCGAAACCCGGCCTCTGCGCGAGGCCCTGGAGGCATTCATTGGCGACCCCAAGGGTGCAGACGATGAGGCTTTCAACGCGCTCCACCAGGCAGTGCTGGAGGCGTTCGGCGAAAACCAGGAGGTCGACGACAGCATCGGCAACCTCACGCTGCTCGACCAGAAGACCAACCGCAGCTACAAGAACGCGATCTTCGCGGTCAAGCGCGAGCGCCTGCTGGCCCTGGACCAGGGCGGCGTGTTCGTGCCGCTGTGCACGCGCAACCTGTTCCTCAAATGCTACAGCCCTGACGTCAAGCACCTGCTGTTCTGGGGCGAACAGGACCGCAAGGGCTACGCGCTTGCGCTCTTGCACACCCTGATAGCCTTCTTCGCCGACCCGCAGGAGCAGCACGCATGAGCGCCAACAGCCAGATCATCTTCGGCCAGCTGTTCGAGCGCTACGCCGGCACCCGCATCCCGCTGATCCAGCGCGACTACGCCCAGGGCAGGGCCGATACCGAAGAGGTGCGCAGCGAATTCCTCGGTGCCCTGGCCCGCGCCCTGGCACTGCCGCCCGACGACCCGAGCCTGCCGCTGAACCTGGACTTCGTCTACGGCACGCTGAACCCCCAGCGCCAGTTCGTCCCGCTCGACGGCCAGCAGCGCCTGACCACACTGTTTCTGCTGCACTGGTACCTGGCGCAACGCGACGGTGAGCTGGCAGCCTTCACCCAACTGTTCTGCAACGCCAACGGCAGCGCCCGATTCGCCTACAGCGTCAGGCCCAGCAGCAGCGAGTTCTTCGACGCCCTCAGCCAACATGCACCCTCGCCCGCGCTGGGTGCCGACGACTCGCTGATCGAGCACCTCACCGACCAGCCCTGGTACTTTCGCCACTGGCGCCTGGACCCCACCATCCAGTCATGCCTGACCATGCTGCAGGCCATGCACGAGCGCTTTCACAACGCCGCCACCGCCCGTTTTGCCCGCCTGATCGATGTGCAGCGGCCGGTGATCAGCTTCCAGATCCTCGACCTGGACGACTTCGGCCTGGCCGACGACCTGTACATCAAGATGAACGCCCGCGGCATGCCGCTGACTGCCTTCGAGACGTTCAAGGCGCGCTATGAACGGCACCTGCACACCCAGTTCGACGGTCACACCCGGCAGATGCACGGCAAGCCGGTCAGCACCGCGACCTTCTTCGCCTGGCGCATGGACACGCGCTGGGCGGATTTTTTCTGGAACTTCAGCAACGCCCGCAATGACGCCACGGCCCCCGCGACCATGCGCCTGTTCGACCAGGCGGTGATGAACCTGTTGCAGATGGTCGCCGCGGCCACCCGCGCGCCCGAGGCGCCGGGCTACGAAGCCGACCTGCTCAAGCTGCGCAACCGCCAGCAGCGCCTGAGCTACCAGGTGTACGAGGACAACGGCTGGCTCGATGATGCGTTTTCCGAAACCCTGATGCTGCTGCTCGAAGCCTGGAGCGAGGGGCCCGGCAGTTTCGCCACCCAGTTGCCAACGGCGCACTACTTCGACGAGGTCGCCTTCTTCAACCACGCCATCAGCGACCAGCCACTGAACTACACCCGCCTGGTGCAGTTCTGCGGCTATGCGATGTTCCTGCGCCGCCATGGCAGCAGCCAACCGCAGGCATTTGGCGAGTGGATGCGGCTGGTGGTCAACCTGTCGGTCAATGCCAGCTACGACGGGCCGGACGATGTAAAGCGCAGCGTCAGCGGGCTCGGCGAAATGCTGGAGCAGGCGCTGGACATCCTCGCGCACTTTGCCAGCGTCGACAGGCCCGTCAGCGGCTTTCGCGGTACCCAGGTGCGCGAGGAAATCACCAAGGCGAAACTGATCGTCGCCGACAGCCAATGGCGGCCGCTGCTCGAACACGCCGAGCAGCACGGCTACTTCCAGGGCCAGATCGATTTTCTGCTCGACCACAGCAGCGCCGCCTGGGCGCTGCAAAGCCACGCGCACGCCACCTGGCAGGAACACTTTGCCAGCAGCCTTGCGCTGGCCGAGCAGATGTTCGACGACCACGGGCTACGCGCAATCGACGACTTCCTCTGGGAGCGCGCGCTGTTGAGCGAGGGTGATTACCTGCTCAAACGCGGCTACAACCATTCGTTCCTTGGCGACGGTCTCACGGGCCCTGGCACCTGGAAACGCCTGCTGGCCAATGAAGACGGCATGCGCGTGACGCTGTTCTGCCTCTGGAACCGACTGGACGAAACCCGCCCGCTGCCGGCCCAGTTGCAACGCATCATCGACCAGGCCCGGGTGCGGGAGCCGTGGCGCCAGGTGCTGATCCAGACCCCCTCGGCCCTCGGGTACTGCGCGTTGCGCCAACTGCGCTTCGAACGCGACCAGGTGTACCTGCTGGCCAGGGAACGCATGAGTGGCAGCCATGCCGAGCTGTTCAGCTTCGCCCTGCATCAACGGCTGCAAACCCCGCAGCGGCTGGCGCAACTGGCACCGCTGTCGGTCGAAGGCTACGTGCCGGTTTCCGGCAGTGCCGACGAACCCTACTTCTACCTGCTGCACAGGCCCAGCCCGCAGGTGCACACCCATCTCTATGTCACCTCCACGCCGCATGGCTTTCTGCTGCAGATGGATGTCGATGAACTGCTCGGGCGCGACGCCCTGGCCCATGCCCTGCAGCAGGACTTCGACTTTGTCGTCGAGGCCGGCTACCTGCAGAGCCACTGCCCCCGCGACACGGTCGAACAGCGGCTGGTCGCGCTGGCCGGCGTGTTGGCAGCCTGAGGCACGCGGACTGCCCGCCGCCCTCCAAGTGGTCGGTTGATGCCCGCGCCCTGCCCCTATGCTTGGGCAGGTCGCGAGGCATGCAGCCTTGCCATCAACGAGGACCATCAGCGATGACCAGCAGTACCGCATCACTCGCCATCCGCCCCATCCAGCCCACCGACTTCGAGGCCTGGCTGCCGCTCTGGCTGGCCTATCAGGACTTCTACCAGGTCGACCTGGGCGAAGCCGTCAACGCCACCACCTTCAAGCGCTTTCTGGACCCCGACGAGCCCGTGTTCGCCGCAGTGGCCGAGTACGACGGCGAGCTGGTCGGCATGGTCACCTGGGTCATCCACCGCTCCACCTGGTCGACCACCCACTACTGCTACCTCGAAGACCTCTACGTCGCCCCGCAGATGCGCGGCCAGGGTACCGGCGAGCACCTGATCGCCTGGGTCAAGGCCGCCGCCGACCAGCAGCAGTGCACACGCCTGTACTGGCACACCCACCAGACCAACCATCGCGCCCAGCAGCTGTACAACCGTGTGGCTGTCAACCCCGGCACGATCCTCTACCAGATCGCGCTGTAACCTTCCCCCGTTCAAGGGCAGGCATGGACAGCCGGGCCCTGGCAGGTCAGCATGCCGGCCTGCCCTTCTTCACTGCACAGACGTCATGGCCCACAGTTTTCAACTCGACACCCTGAAGATCCGCCTGGCCGCCGCCGAGCTGGCCCCGCTGGAGCTGCGCGTGCGGGTACAGCGCGCCCTGCGCGAACTCATTCTTGCCGGCGAACTGCCGCCGGGTTGCCGCCTGCCCGCCACCCGCACCCTGGCCAGTTCCCTGGGACTGTCTCGCGACACCGTGGAGATGGCCTATGTGCAACTGCAGCTGGAGGGCTGCATCTGCCGCCGCCCAGGCTCGGGCAGCTATGTGGCCGAGCACCTGGGGCCACGTCTGCTGGGTGCACGCCCCCCGCGCACCGGCGCGCCGCAGCACGCGCCTGCCACCGTCGGCCTCAGCGCCCGTGGCGCGGCGATCCTGGCCAGCGGCGGGGTCAGCGACCAGCAGCAGGTCAAGGCCTTCGCCACCGGCCTGCCCGAGACGCGCAACTTCCCCCTCGACACCTGGGACCGCCTGCAACGCCAGGCCCAGAAGGACTACCGCGCCCAGGTGCTGCTGCATGGCGACCCGCTGGGTGCCGCGCCGCTGCGCCAGGCCATCGCCCGCTACCTGAACCTGGAACGCGGCGCCAGGGTGCACGCCGACCAGGTGCTGGTGCTGAGCAGCGCGCGCCAGGCGCTGTACCTGTGCGCGCAGGTGCTGGCCGACCCCGGCGGGCCGATCCTGCTCGAAGACCCGGGTTACTTTGGCGCGCGCAAGGCCTTCGAGATGGCCCAGCTGCAGGTGGTGCCCGTGGCCGTGGATGAGCACGGCCTGCGCACCGACCTGCTGCGTGCTGACCGCAGCGGCGCCAACACCGTCTACGTCACCCCGTCGCACCAGTACCCCACCGGCGTCACCCTGGCCCTGGAACGGCGCCTGGACCTGATTGCCTGGGCCGCCGAGCGCAACGGCTGGATCATCGAGGACGACTACGACAGCCAGTTCCACTACGACGGCCTGCCCACCGCCTGCGTGCAGGGCTTGGACAACGCGCAGCGCACGATCTACCTGGGCACCTTCGCCAAGTCGCTGTACCCCGGCCTGCGCATGGGTTTCATGGTGCTGCCGCCGGCCCTGGTCGCGCCCATGAGCCACGCGCGCAGCATGCTCGACGGGCACACCCCGCAGCTGGCCCAGTTGACCCTGGCGCGGTTTATCGAAGACGGCCATTTCGCCGCGCACATTCGCGCCATGCGCACGCTGTATGCCGTGCGCCGCGAGGCCATGGCCCAGGCCCTGCACCAGCACCTGGGCGGCATCGCCAGCGCGCAGCTGCCACCGGGCGGCCTGCAGATGCTGTGCCGCCTGGAGCACGGCTGGAGCGAGGCCGAGACGATCCGCCAGGCCGCGCGGGCGGGCATCCACCTGCCCGGCCTCAGCCGCCTGTACGCCACGCCGCCGGCACAGGGCGGCTGGCTGCTGGGCTTCGCAGCGCTCACCCCGCACCAGATCGGCAGTGCCGTGGCACGCCTGGCCAAGGCCCTGCGCCCCGGCGTGCGCAGCGGTCTGGCGCAGGCCAGCGAGGTGGACTGATCGGGCCACCCCTGGCGCGGATACGCTCGGCACCCCAGCCCATCCCGCAAGGACCTGCCCATGAACCGAACCGCTTCGCGCCTGCACCCGCGTGACCTCGTCTCACCCACCCTGGCCGCCCTGATCAGCGTCATGGTCAACTATGGCGGCACCTTCGTGCTGGTGTTCCAGGCCGCGCAACTGGGCAACCTGACCGCCGCGCAAACCGCCTCGTGGGTGTGGTCGGTGAGCATCGGCGTGGGCCTGACCGGGGCCTGGCTGAGCTGGCGCTACCGCGCGCCGATCATCACCGCCTGGTCCACCCCGGGCGTGGCGTTCCTGGCCACGGTCATGCCGTTCACACCCTATGGCGAGGTGATCGGCGCCTACGTACTGTGCGCCATCGGCTTCATCCTGCTGGGGCTGTCGGGGGTGTTCGAGCGGCTGGTGCGCTGGATACCGGCCGGCATCGCCGCCGGGCTGCTGGCAGGCATCCTGCTGCAGTTCGGGGTCAACGCCTTCGGCGGGGCCAGCGCCGACCCGCTGCTGGTGATCGTGCTGGTGCTCACCTACGCCGTGCTGCGCCGCTTCACCTCGCGCTTTGCCGTGGTCGGGGTGCTGGTGGCGGGCCTGGCCATGCTGCTGGCCCAGCAGCGCCTGGACCTGCACGGCGTGCACCTGAGCATGGCGCTGCCGGTGTTCGAAACTCCGCAGTTCAGCCTTGGCGCGCTGTTCGGCGTGGCGCTGCCGCTGTTCGTCATCACCCTCACCGGGCAGTACATGCCCGGCATGCTGGTGCTGCGCAACGACGGCTACGCCACCAGCGCCAACCCGATCATCACGGTCACCGGGCTGGGGTCGCTGCTGATGGCGCCGTTTGGCGCCCATGCGTTCAACGTGGCCGCCATCACTGCGGCCATCTGCACCGGCAAGGACGCGCACCCCGACCCGGCCAGGCGCTACCTCGCCGGCATCGCCTGCGGGGTGTTCTACGTCACCGTGGGGGTTTTCGGCGTGACCCTGGCCAGCCTGTTCATGGTGCTGCCGCGCACCTTCGTCACCACCCTCGCCGGGCTGGCCCTGCTGGGCGCCATCGGTGGCAGCCTGGCCAGCGCGATGGGCGATGCGCGTACTCGCGAGACCGCGCTGATCACCTTTCTGGCTACCGCCGCCAATGTCACCCTGCTGGGTATCGGCGGCGCGTTCTGGGGGTTGCTGACCGGCCTGCTGGTGCATGCGCTGATGCACGCCGGCCGCCCGCTCAGCCCAGCCGTGGCGAGTGCGCCAGCAGCCCCTGGGTGTACGCCGCCTGGGGGTGGTCCAGCACATCCTGCGCCGGCCCCTGCTCGACAATCCGCCCTTCCCTGACCACCACCACGCGGTCGGCGATGGCGCGCACCACGCCCAGGTCGTGGGTGACGAACAGCAGGGTCATGCCCTCGCCCTGCAACTGCTTGAGCAGCGCCAGGATCGCCGCCTGCACCGACACGTCCAGGGCCGAGGTCACCTCGTCGCAGATCAGCACCGAAGGCTCGCACACCAGCGCGCGGGCAATCGCCACGCGCTGGCGCTCGCCGCCCGACAGATGATGCGGGTATTTGTGCGCTGCATCCGGGGGCAGCGCGACCCGTGCCAGCGCCGCGTCGATACGCGCCCGGCAGGCCGCGCCCTTGAGGCCGAAGAAGTGCTCCAGGGGCGCTTGCAGGCACTGCGCCACGGTCTGGCGCGGGTTCAGGGCGCGGTACGGGTTCTGGAAGATGTACTGGATACGGTGGCGCGTGGCCGCGGGCCGCTGGCGCGCCAGCAGGCTCAGCGGCTGCCCGTCGAAGGTCAGCTCGGCCTGGGCGGTATCGCCCAGCCCCGCCAGGGTGCGCGCCAGGCTGGTCTTGCCCGAGCCCGACTCGCCCACCACCGCCAGGCATTCGCCCTTGTACAGGTCCAGCGACAGGTCGAACAGCACCTGGCGGTCGTAGCTCAGGTTGAGGTCGCGCAGGCTCAGCAGCGGCGTGTCAGCGCAGCTGAGCACCGTTGCCGGCACCACCGTCGGCGCAGCCACAGCAGTCAGTTGCGGGTGCAGGCAAGCGACCTGCTGCGCGCTGTCCAGCGCATTCAGCGACGGCTCCAGCGAGGTGCAGGCAGCGCTGCGGCGCGCGCACCGCGGGGCGAAGGCGCAGCCTTGCGGGCGCTGACCGGGCGCCGGGGCATGGCCGGCAATCGCCTGCAACGGGCGCTGGCGGGCCACGTCCGGAATCGCCGCCAGCAGGCCCAGGGTGTACGGGTGCGCGGGCCGCGCGAACAGGCGTTCGCGCTGCGCCACCTCGACGATGCGCCCGGCGTACATCACCATCACGCGGTCGACCAGGTCCTTGATCACGGCCAGGTCGTGGGACACGTACACCGCTGCCACCCCCTGCTCCTTGCACAGCCTGCGCAGGGTTTGCAGGATGTGCGCCTGGGTGCCGACGTCGAGGGCGGTGGTGGGTTCGTCGAGCACGATCAGGCGCGGGCGCAGCACGAAGGCCAGGGCCAGCATCACCCGTTGCTGCTGGCCGCCGGACAGTTGATGGGGGAAGCGCCTGAGAAACTCGCGATCGCCGGGCAGGCCGACGTCCACCAGGGTCTGCTGCAGGCGGTCGGCCTGGGCCGCACGGGCAAGCTGCGGCTCGTGGGCCAGCAGGGTTTCGCGCAGCAGGTTGCCGATGCGCAGCGCCGGGTTGAGGGCCATGGCCGGGTCTTGCGCAACATAGCCGATCAGCCCGCCGCGGGCACGGCGCAGGGCATCGCCCTTGAGCTCGAGCAGCGAGGCGCCGGCAATGTCGATGCGCCCGCCGGCAATCTGCGCACCGCGCCGGGCATGGGCCAGCAGCGCGGTGGCCAGGGTGGTCTTGCCCGAGCCGGACTCGCCGACAAGGCCGAGGATTTCACCGGGGGCCAGGCTGAAGTGGATGTGGTCGATGATATCGGCGCCGCTGGCGAGTTCGACCCGCAGGTTCTCGACCCGCAACGCTTCGCCGGCAACGCCGGCTCCTACAGACGGTGCAAAACCTGTAGGCGCCGGCGTTGCCGGCGAAGAGGCCATCAAGGCATGCGCATTCATTTGCGTTCTCCCGCACTGTGCCGGGCAATGCCCTCGGCCAGAATATTGGTGCCGTAGGCGAACACCCCGATCAGCAGCGCCGGTGCCAGCACCGCCCACGGCTGCACCAGCAGCCCGGCCTGGTTCTCGTTGATCATCAGCCCCCAGTCCGCAGCCGGCGGCGCCACGCCGTAACCCAGAAAGCTCAGGCCCGACAACATGCCCACGCCCCAGGTCAGCATGTTGCCAAAGTGCACCAGCAGCGGCGTCAGCACGTTGGGCAGGATCTCGCGCAGCAGAATCCGCGTGCGCGAAAAGCCCATCATCTGCGCCGCCTCCACGAACTCCTGGCTGGCCACCGCCACCGCACTGCCGCGCGCCAGGCGGATCACGCCGGGGGTAAAGGCAATTGCCACGGTCATCACGATCAGCCACGGCGCGCGCCCCAGCATCGACACGATCAGCAGCACCAGGATCAGGTCCGGAAACGCCAGCCACACATCCGCCAGCCAGGTGATGGCCTGGTCCAGGCGCTGGCGCGACAGCCCGGCCAGCAGCCCCAGCGCCGTGCCCAGCACCAGCGCAATGGCAGCGGCCGCCAGCGACATCCACAGGATCGACACACCGCCACCGAGCAGCCGCGACACCACGTCGTGGCCCAGAAAATCATGCCCCAACGGCGCCTCGCCGCTGGGCGGCCCGTACACCCCGCCAACCATGTCGGTGGGCGCATGCGGCGCCAGCCACGGGCCCAGCAGCGCCAGCAGCACGATGGCCAGGGTCACCAGCCCACCCCGACGAATTTGCGGCTCACGCCAGACACTTGCACTGAACATGCTCTCTTCCTCTCAAGGGGCCTTGGCTGCCGGGCGGCGCCACCAGCTCTGGATGCCGCGACGGTTGCGCTGGATCAGCGTTGCCCGCCGCGCGGTGCGCAGCCTGGGGGTCAGCAGCACGGTGAGCAGATCGGCCAGCAGGTTGATCGCCACCACGCCCAGGGTGATCACCAGCACCACGCCCTGGATCAGCGGAAGGTCGCGCATCTGGATCGCGGTGTTGAGCTGGGTGCCGATGCCGGGGTAGCTGAAGATCACCTCGGCCAGCAGCGCGCCGCCGATCAGCGTGCGCAAGGTCAGGGCCACGCCCTGCACCGCCGGCACCAGCGCGTTGGGCAAGGTGTGGCGCCACACGATGCGCCATTCGGGCACCCCGCGCAGGCGCGCCGCACTCACGTAGTCGGATTCCAGCGCCTCGATCATCGAGGCGCGTACCAGCCGCGCCAGGTACGGCAGCGACGACAGGCTCAGGGCCAGTATCGGCAGCAGCAGAAACTCCAGCTGCTGCCACAGGTGCTTGTCCGGGTCGAGGATCGACACCGCCGGCAGCAGGCTGAACTGCGGCATGGAAAACAGCAGCACCAGCCCGATGGCCAGCAGAAAACCCGGGGTGGCCTTGAGAAAGATCAGCGCCGACAGCGCCCAGCGGTCCAGGCGGCTGTCACGCCGCAGCGCCAGGCTCACGCCGATGCTCAACGCCAGCGGCACCACCACCAGCAGCACGCCGCCCAGCAGCGCCAGGGTATTGCCAAAGCGCGCGAGAATGATGCCGGCCACCGGTTGGTTCGAATCCAGCGAGATGCCCAGGTCGCCGTGCAGCACCTGCCCCAGCCAGCTCAGGTACTGCAGCAGGATCGGCCGGTTCAGGCCCAGTTGCTCGCGCAGGGTCTGGATGCTCTCCAGCGGCGCGTCGGGGCCCAGGATCACCCGCGCCGGGTCCGAGGGCAGCGCCTGGGTGGCGATGAACACCACCAGGCTGATGACCCAGGCGGTGAGCAGGCCGTAGCCCAGGCGCCCGATGAACCAGGGCAGCCAGGCCGGCAGTCGATGAGAGGTTGCGCACGGTTCAGGCATGGTTCAACCACAGGCTGTCAAAGCGCCAGGAGGCGAAGGTGGTCTGTTCGCCGTGCAGGCCGCCGACCTTGTTCGAGGCGGCGTCCAGCACGTCGGTGAAGCCCCAGATCAGCAGGCCGCCGCGCTGGTGCTGAATGGCCTGCGCCTCGTGCACCAGTTGCTTGCGCTGCGCCAGATCCGGCTGGCCGAGCGCCTGGGTGAACAGCGCACTGAAGCGCTCGTCACGGAAGTTGCTGCGGTTGTAGATCGCCAGCGGTGCATCGTTGTGCAGGCCGGTGGCCAGAAAGCCGCGGGCCGGTGTCGAGCCGGGCGACATCAGCCACTGCTCCTTCTGCGGACCGTTGAATACCGAGGCGTCCACCGGCGTGACCTTGACCTGGACCCCGGCCTTCTTCGCCTGCTGGGCGAACACCAGGGCAGCGTTGATTTCGTTGGCGGTGGTGGTCAGCTCTATGCGCAGGTCGGTCTGCCCGGCCTGGCGCAGCAGCGAACGGGCCTGGTCCAGATCGAAGGGGCGCTGGGCGATGGCATGGTTGTAGGTGGGGTCGGTTGGCGAATACAGGTCGTTGGCGATGCGCCCGAAACCGTTGAGGCCACGGCCCACCAGCTCCTGGCGGTCGGCCAACAGGCGCAAGGCCTGGCGCACCCGCTCGTCCTGGAACGGTGCCTTGGCGGTGTTGAGGTTGAAGCCACTGAACGAGGTGGTGGGCGACACCACCAGTTGCAGGCGCGGGTCGGCCTTGAGCAAGGCACTGTGCTCGGCCTGCACGCCGCTGGCGATGTCGATCTGCCCGGCACGCAGGGCGGCTACGCGCGATACCTGGTCCTTGAATTCGATGATCTCCAGCTCGTCGGCATATGGCTGGTTGGGCTTGTAGTAGTTTTCGAAACGGCTGAACAGCGCACGCTGGCCCGGCACGAAACGTTTGAGCCGGTACGGGCCGGCGCCCACCGGGTTGCTGACCGGGTCGTAGTCGGTGGGCACGATGCCGCCGAAGGCAATCAGGGTCTCGTCCAGCGGGAAGAAGCTGCGGCCCTGCTTGAAGCGGATCTCGATGGTGCGCTCGTCGAGCTTGCGCAGCGCCTGGCGGTCGATGGCGCCCACCAGCCCGGCAAATGGCGAGGCAAGTTTCGGGTCGGTCAGGCGCAGGATCGAGAACAGCATGTCGTCGGCGCCGATGCTCTTGCCGTGGTGGAACTCCAGCCCCGGCTTGATGCGAATGGTCCAGGCGCTGGCATCGGCATTGGGCTCGGCAAATTCGGCCAGGCCCAGGCGCGTGCTGACGTCGTCGTTCCATTCCCAGAACTTGCTGTACAGCGCCCAGCCGCGAATGATCCCGCCACCGGAAGGCTTGTGTGCATCCAGGTTGCCGGCCTGGTCGCCGTCGATGATGCCGACGCGCAGGCGCCCGCCGTGCACCGGGGTGCCCGGGCGTGCAATGGCCGCCGCGCTGCTGGCAGGCCCGCCGGCATCGCAGCCGCCCAGCAGGCTGGAGCCCAGCAACAGGCCGCCACCGACGGCCAGGCTGTTGCCGAGGAAGATCCGGCGCGAGAATTCATGAGGCATGGGCAGCTCCTTAGGCCGGCTCGACAGCGGTGCGCGCACCCAGGCGCGGGATCTCGAACCCGTGGTCCAGTTCCAGCAGCGGGAACAGCAGGTCGGCCACCCGGTGCGCTTCATCGATCAGCGGAAAGCCCGAGAGAATGAACGCCGAGGTGCCCTGCTGCTGGTACTCGCGAATGCGCTCGGCCACCTGCTCGGCACTGCCCACCAGGTAGGTGCCGGACGACGGGCCGAGGATGTCGAAGCCGAACAGGCTGGGGCCGGTCCACACGTTGGGGTAGATCTCAAGCTCGCGCGCAGTGGGCAGGCGCCCGTCGCGGATGCTCTGCACGTTGCGCTGCACCTGCGGGTTGTCGCTGTGGAAGGTGTCCAGGGTCTGGCCCGGCGGCAGGCGGCGCTCGATGGCGGCGCGGGCGGTGGCCAGGGAGGTCTGTTGCAGCAGCTTCTCGGCATGCGCCCAGGCTTGGGCCTCGGTCTCGCGCACGATGACCTGCAGGCGCGTGCCGTAGGTCAGTTCGCGGCCGATCTTCGCCGCTTCGGCGGCCACGCGGCGGAACTTGTCGCCCAGCCGGGGCGGGGTGTCGGCAAAGCTCAGGTACACGTCCAGCAGTTGCACCGAATGCGCCACGCCCACGTCCGAGGTGCCGGCGCCCCACAGGGGTACCGCCAGGCGCTGCGGCGGGTGCCAGCCGCCCAGCGGATGGCGCGCCGCCGCAGCCGGGCGTGGCGCGAGCTTCACGTACTGGCCGTCGAAACCGGCGGTGTCGCCGGCATAGATGCGCTGGAAGGCGCGCCAGTATTCCAGGCTGAACTGGTAGCGCTCATCGTGCGGGTAATGCACACCCAGGGTGGCCAGGCCCGCGTCGCTGCCATTGACCACGTTGAACAGCAGGCGGCCGTTGGAGAACTCGTCGAAGGTCAGCGCCCACTTGGCCAGCACCGCCGGCGACAGCTCGCCCGGGTGCTGCGCCACCAGAAAGCGCAGGCGCTCGGTGGCATCGATCAGTGCCGCCGACACCGCCAGGCTCTCGTTGGGGCTTGAACCCAGCAGGGCGCCGTAGAACCCCAGGCGGTCACTGGCCACCGCCAGTTGCCTGAGGTGGGCGAAATCGGTTTTCCAGCGCCCCTGGGGCTCCCACGGGTAGGGGCCGTCGGGGCTGGTGAGGTACCACAGGATCTTGATGGCCATGGCAGGTTCCTCAGGCGCGTGGGCGGTCGATGGCCGGGACCAGGCCCAGCGCGTGGGCGCGGTCGATCAGCTTGCTCATGTTCCATTGCTGGGTGAGCACGCCGGGGCCGTAGGGGCGCGAGCCGCCGATGGACTCGGCCAGCAGTTGCAGTTGCGCGCCCTCCTCCAGCAGCAGGATGAACTCGGCGGTGGCGCGCAGGCCCTGGCGCCCCCACACGGTCGCACCGCCGTTGGCTTCGAGAATCGCCGGGGTGTAGGGGTTATCGGCCAGGCGCTCGAGAATGAAGTCGACCTCGTCCTGGCGCCGGTCGATGTACACCGGCAGCTCGCGGGCCAGCTGGTAGCGCTGCACCGGCACGTAGTGGAACGGCAGGCTGCGCTGGGTCTGCGCCCAGGCGCCCAGGTACGGGGTGTGCACGTGGGACACCGTGGTGATGCCGGCGTCTTCGCGAAACAGCCGGGTGTAGCGGCCCAGCCCGCCCTTGCCCTGGCCATGCACCAGGTTGCCGGCAAAGTCGCTGACCGTGGCCTGCAGCGGCTTGCGGTAGTCCCACGGGCCTGGGTAGTTGACCGACACCAGCAGCTCGCGGCCCGGTACGCGCTCGATGAAGCCCACGGTGCCGGCGGCGGTGAGGGTGTTGGTTTCGCGGAACACGGTGAAGGCCTGTTCGGCCTCGTGCAGCACCTGCTCGATGAAGGCCTTGAGGTCGGCGTCGATCAGGTGCTCGGTGGTCAGTACGGTCATGGCGGACTCCTTGGTTCAGGCGCGGGCGCGCCGGGCCAGCAGTTGATGGGCAGCTTGCAGTGGACGCGGGTCGACCCAGTCGGCCAGGTTGAAATCGGCTTCGAGAAAGCCATGCAGGTTGAGGAAGGTCTTCTGGATGTCCAGGTAGCCCAGGCGCTGGGCCGAGAGGTCCGGGGCCAGGGTGGTGTGGAAGTCGCCACGGTAGGCTTCGTCCACGCCCTGGGCGCCGGCGCGGGTCTCGTCCTGCAGGATGCGCAGCAGCGCCTCGCGGTTGTGGCTGGCCCAGTCGGCGGCGCGCAGGGTCTGCGCGAGGAAGCGCACCACCAGCTCGAAGTGGTTGTCCAGCAGGCTCTGGTGCACGGTGATCGGCCGTGGCGTGCCGTTGTTGATGCGGTAACGCGGGTCGCTGATCTGGTCCAGGTCGATGCCCACCACCAGGCCCAGGCGGCGCGCTGCATCGGCAGCGGCGGCGCCCTTGACGTACACCGCGTCGACCTCGCCACGGGCCAGGTAGTCCAGCCCCGACCACAGGCGCTGCAGGCCCTGCTCGGGGGTGAGGGCGTCGTCCTGGTTGTGCAGCGCCACTTCCACCAGTTCGACATCGTCGAAGCTCAGGCCGGCCAGGCTCAGCGCGCCCTTGTAGCCATGCAGGCTCATGGCGCGGGCGATGCTGCCCGGGCGGTTGTCGCCCCAGGCCGGCAGCGCCAGGCGCTTGCCCTTGAGGTCCCGGGCGCTGCGGATGCCGGAGTCGGGGCGTACCAGGACGGTCTGCCATTCCTCGATCCAGGTCAGGCCGATCAGGCGGCTGGGCGAACCGGCGGCGCGGGCGGCCAGGGCCGGCACGTTGCCGCCCTCGCGAAACAGCCCGGGCAACTGGTGATCGTAGTGGTGATGGCCGAGCTGGCGGGCCTCCTGCAGGGTCTCCACCGGCAGGCCGTCGGCGGCGAATTCCTCCCCCAGCCAGCCCAGGGTGTAGGCGATGCCGGAGGCGGTCGGCACCGGGCAGCGGGTGAACCAGATCTGTTCGAGGGCCGGTGCGGCAGGCAACGGCAAGGTAGCGGCGATTGACATGGGCATGTTCCATCAAGCGAAGGTAGCCATGCCATTGCAGCGCCCGTGCCAACTCACCAACTCATTGTTTTTGTTGGTTTTTTAAAGACCTTCTGAACACCGGCTGCTGGCCTGGCAGCAGTGTTGCAGCTGCCCTGCTGCTGCCAGAGCAACAATCGGCGCCCCGCTGCTGCCCCAGCAGCACCCCGCCGCCCGCACCTGGCCGCAGTCCTTGTGGCACAAGGCTTTGCGGCGTGTGGCACAGAACCTGCTCAAGGGCCTGAAACCTGTTCATTCAAGGAAGCCCCCGCATGAGTACCCCGCCCCGCCGCCTGGAAAGCGCCGCCCAGGCCATCGCCGCCGCCCATGAAATCGCCGGCCAGATCGCCGAGCTGGCCCGCGACCGGCACAACAACCGCCAGTTGCCGCGTCGCCAGGCCCAGCTGCTGTCCGACAGCGGCCTGACCGCCATCGGCGTGCCCGCGCAGTTCGGCGGGCTGGGCGCTTCGGTACAGACCATCGTCGAGACCGTGCGCATCGTGTCCGCCGCCGACGGCGGTGTCGGGCAACTGCTGCAGATTCACAACGTGATGCTGCGCGGTGTGCTCAGCGGCTACCCGGATGAAGTGCGCGAGCGCCTGATCGCCGACCTGCTCGCCGGCAAGCGCCTGGGCAACGCCCTGGCCGAGGTCGGCGGCAAGAACAAGTTCGCCCTCAAGACCCGCATCGAGCGCCGCGAAGACGGCAAGCTGGTGCTCAACGGCAGCAAGTTCTACTCCACCGGCTCGTACCTGGCCGAATGGATCTCGCTGACCGCCGCCAGCGACGACGGCGGCGCCGGGGTGCTGCTGCACCGCGACACGCCGGGCCTGACCCTGCTCGACGACTGGGACGCATTCGGCCAGAACAACTCGGTGAGCGGCACGGTGCAGTTCGACAACATCGAGCTGGACGAGCGCTATGTGCTGCGCCGCCAGGGCCCGATGAAGCGCACCGGGCTGACCTTCCCGCAGATACTGCACGCGGCCATCGACACCGGCATCGCCGCCGGCGCCCTGCAGGCCGGCATCGACTACCTCAACCAGCACGCGCGCCCGTGGGTGGAGAGCGAGGTGGAGCGCGCCAGCGAAGAGCCGCACATCATCCGCCAGATCGGTGAATACGCCGTGGCCCTGCGCGCCGCCGAATCGCTGCTGCGCGATGCCGCACGGACCTTCGATGCGCACGAGCTGGCCCCCGACGACAAGGCCCTGCAGGACGAGCTGATTCTCTCGGTAGCCACCGCGCGGGCGCACTCGGATGCCGCCTCGCTGAAGATCTCCAGCGACATCTTCTCGCTGCTGGGGGCCAGCGCCTCGCTGAGCAAATGGAACCTGGACCGCTTCTGGCGCAATGCGCGGGTGCACACCACCCACGACCCGATCCGCTGGCGCCTGCACCACGTGGGCAACTACTACCTCAACGGCATCGACCCGGGCGAATACACCGCCATTCTCGCCGCCAAGCAGAGCGCGGGCGCCAGCCGCTGAACACCGGGCGCGGGGCCTGCCCTGCGCCTGCTTTCCCCTTTGCCTCGAGTTTTCCATGAGCCCTCGACACCCGCTGCTGCGCAGCCTGGCGATCTACCGCGAAATGCCCTGGCGTTTCGCCCTGGTCGCCGGGCTGTTCGTTTTCATCAACCTGGGGCTGGTCTGGCAGCAATGGCTGATCGGCCATGCGCTGAACGACGTGAGTGCCGGCGCCGCCGTGGTGCGCCTGGCCGATGGCAGCCTGGATGCACGCCTGGCCTGGCACTGGTTCTGGCTGATAGGCGCGGTGGCGCTGGGCCGCGCGGTGTTGCAGTACGCCGCGGCCATCGGCTCGCTGGTGCTCGGCCAGGCGCTGCTCACACGCCTGCGCGAGCGCCTGCTGGCCCAGGTGCAGGCCCTGCACCTGGGCTACCACTGGCAGCACGGCATGGGCGAGATGGTCACCCGCACCACCCGCGATGCGGACAAGGTGCGCGATGCCCTGATCAGCTTCTGGCGCCAACTGGTGGAAACCCCGTTGGTGGTGCTGGCCACCGTCGGCCTGCTGGCCTGGTACGACCCGTGGCTGGCCCTGGGGCCGCTGCTGCTGACCGTGCTCGGGCTGGGCATCTTCGTGCACCAGACCGAGCGCCTGGTGGCACTGGACCGTGCCGTGGGCGCCGCCTACGACCGGGTCAACCAGGACCTGGCCGAAGGCATCGGCGCGGTACGGGTGATCAAGTCGTTCGGCCTGCAGGCCCAGCGCATCCAGGGCTTTGCCGCGCAGGTGCAGGTGTTTGCCGGGCATGCACGCCAGGCGCTGGCCTACGCCAGCTCGCGCATACCGCTGCCGCAGGCGGTGGTGGCGCTGGGGCATGTGTGGATCCTGGTGGTCGGTGCGCAGCTGGTGGCCCAGGGGCGCATCGGCATCGGCGAGCTGGTGACCTCGCTGCTGATCGCCACCACCCTGGTGTTTCGCATCGAAGGCATCGGCCGGGTGATGCAGACCTTCGCCGACGCGCGCGCCTCGGCCGAGCGTATCTGGCAGTTGCTCGATGCGCCGGTACACATCGTCAGCGGCCAGCAGTCGCTGCCCCCGGGGCCGCTGGGCCTGAAGCTGGAGGCTGTCGGCGTGGCAGCGCCCGGCGGTGGGCAGGCGGTGCTCAGCCAATGCTCGTTGCAGATAGAACCCGGCGAGGTGGTCGCGCTGGTGGGCGCCACGGGCACCGGCAAGAGCCTGCTGGCCAGCCTGCTGCCGCGCCTGACCGAGGCCGACCAGGGCCGCGTGCTGCTGGGCAGCGCTGCACGGGGCTGGCACGACGTGCGCACCCTGGCGCTGGATGAACTGCGCCGGCGCGTGCATGTGCTGCCCCAGGAGAGCTTTCTGTTCGCCGACAGCCTGGCTGCCAACCTGCGCCTGGGTGCGCCCACGGCCAGCGACGCGCAACTGCTCGATGCACTGCGCCAGGCCAGCGCCGAGGACGTGCTGGCGCGCCTGCCCCAGGGCCTGGACACGCCGCTGGGCGACCGTGGCGTGACCCTCTCGGGCGGCCAGCGCCAGCGCCTGTGCCTGGCCCGCGCCCTGCTGGCGGCCCCCGACATCCTGTGCCTGGACGACGCCACCAGCGCGCTGGACGCGATCAGTGAACAGCGTGTGCTCGACACCCTGCGCCAGCGCCGCAGCGATGGGCATGCGCCGACCCTGCTGCTGATCGCCAGCAAGCTGAGCACCGTGCAACTGGCCGACCGCGTGCTGCTGCTGAGCAGTACCGGCATTGCCGACAGCGGCAGCCATGCGCAGCTGCTGCAACGCAACCCGACCTACCGTGAACTGCTGGGGATCGAGCATGGCTAAGCCGCAAGCGGGCACTGCCCTGAGCGATATCGAAATAGAAGAATTCCTGGCAAGAAAGGCCCTGGACCGCAGCATGTTCCGGCGCCTGCTGCCGCTGCTGCGCCCGGTGCGCCGGCAGATCGGCTGGGTGATCGGCCTGGAGCTGGTGCTGGTGTTCACCGTGTTCCTGCGCCCGTGGTTCGTGCGCGAGCTGCTCGATCACGGGCTGATCCATGACGGCAACGCCTGGCTGCTGGACCCGCCGCTGGTGCTGTGGCTGGGCGCGGGCCTGGCGGCAAGCTGGCTGGGGCGCTTCGTGCTGGCGGGGCTCTCGCAGTACATCGCCGGCAGCGCCGCGATCAGCGTGCTCAACGACCTGCGCGTGCGGGTGTTTGCGCACGTGCAGGCGCTGAGCGTGGGCTACTTCGACCGCACCCGCGCCGGGCGCATCATTTCGCGGGCCGACCGCGACGTGGACGCGCTAGAGCCGCTGCTGATCCAGGGCCCGCCCGAGCTGCTCGGCGCCCTGCTGCGCTGCAGCCTGGCGGCGGTGATGCTGTGGCTGATCGAGCCGCTGTTCTTCTTCAGCCTGATCGGCAGCATGCCGTTGCTGCTGCTCGCCACCTGGGGCTTCAAGCGTATCGCCCAGCGCAACTGGGCGAAGGTCGCGGAAAACCGCAGCCGCTTCACCGCCCACCTGGTGGAGAGCGTCAGCGGCGTGCGCCTGCTGCAGCAGACCGGCCGGCAGCAGACCAACCTGCAGCGCTACCAGGGCCTGCTGGACGAATTCAACCGCGCGCTGATTCTGGGCAGCCTGCGCTCGGGCTGGTTCGCGCCGTTCACCGCGCTGCTGGCGGCGATGGGCATGGCGGTGCTGGTGCTGGTGGGTGGCTACGGGCTGGCCGAGGGTTCGGTGACGGTAGGCCAGGTGGGTGAAAGCCTGTTCTACGTGATGCTGTTTCTGGGGCCGTTGCAGGAGCTGACCGACCTGTTCGAGCGCTATGCCACCGGTTCGGCTTCGGCGCAGCGGATCTTTCTGCTGCTGGACACCGCGCCGCAGATTCTCGACCCGCAGGTGCCCGTGGCGTTGCCCAGGGCGCGTGGCGAGGTGCGCTTCGAGCAGGTGCGCTTTGCCTATGAGCCTCAGGCGCCAACGCCGGTGATCGACGGGCTGGACCTGCACATACGGGCCGGCGAGGTGCTGGCATTGGTCGGGCCGTCGGGGCATGGCAAGAGCACGCTGGTGCAGTTGCTCACGCGCTTCTATGACGTGGACGGCGGCGCGGTGAAGCTCGATGGCATCGATGTTCGCCAGTTGAGCCAGCAGCAGTTGCGCCGGCACGTGGGTGTGGTGCTGCAGGACAACGTGCTGTTTGCCGGCAGCATCCTCGACAACCTGCGCCTGGCAGCACCGGGGGCGGACGATGCGACGCTGATCGCGGCGGCCCGCGAGCTGGGCGCCGATGAAGTGCTGGAGCGCCTGCCGCACCAGTACGCGACCCAGGTGGGGGCGCTGGGCGCGCACCTGAGCCATGGGCAGCGCCAGCTGGTGTGCCTGGTGCGGGCGTACCTGGCAGACCCCGCGGTGCTGGTGCTGGACGAAGCCACCTCGGCGGTGGACGTGCATACCGAGCGGCGCATCCAGCGGGCGTTGCGTCGGCTGTGCGAGGGGCGCACGGCGATCATCATCGCGCATCGGCTGGCGACCATTCGCGAGGCGGACCGCATCGTGGTGATCGGCCAGGGCCGCCTGGTGGAGCAAGGGCCGCATGCGCAGTTGCTGGCCAGGGGTGGGGCGTATGCGGCGTTGCATCGCAGCTATGCGCGGGCCGGCTCCTGCACGGTCTCCAGTCAGGCCACCAGAGCTCACAACGCCGCTCCTGCAGGCCATGGCACGTTGCAACAAATGTAGGAGCGAGCGTTGCTCGCGAAGCGCCGCGCGGGCGGCGCTCGGTCTTGAGGGCGCTGGTGGACTCGAGGCATGCACCTTCGGGCCTTGATGCGATTCAAGGTATGCATTTTTTGAATTCGATGCGATTCAAAAGCATGCACCTCTCGAACCCGGTGCAATCTCAACCCAGATGTTAAACGTCGTTCGGGAATGCCCGACACACGAACGCAGCGCAACCACCATGCGCCAGTCGATGCCTTTGCTGCGCCCTCCAGACCGAGCGCCGCCCGCGCGGCGCTTCGCCGGCAAGGCCGGCTCCTACATTGGTTGCAACGCACCATGGCCTGACGGTATTGCATTGCCAGCCCTGTTTGCACGGCTTTGGACCTCTGTGGTGCCCCCTCCTGCTGCAACCGCCGCACCCACTGCTGCTGCACTGCTGCCCTGGCAGCAGTGCAGCAGCCCACCCCCCGCAAAACCGGGCCCGCACCGCGTGGCATGACGGTTGCACCACCTCTGGCACATTCACCGAGGAACAGCCATGAGCACCGAATTCTTCTGGCGCCTGCCCCTGGGCACCGACGGGCCGCAATTGAGCACCGACCGGCACAACCGTGGCAGCTTCAGCCACCAGCACGGCCATATCGCACCCGGCCGGCTGGCAGACGGCCGCCCCGACGGCTTCACCTATATCGACTACATCGCCCAGGTGGCCAAGGCCGCCGAACTGGCCGGCTTCGAAGGCGCCCTGCTGCCAACCGGCCCCGAACCCTGGATCGTGGCCGCCGCACTGGCCCGCGAAACCCGCCGCCTGCGCTTTCTGATCGCCTTCCAGGCCGCCTGGACCCTGCCCGCCTATGCCGCACAGCAGGCCGCCATCCTGCAGCACCTGAGCCACGACCGCCTGGACTGGAACATCATCACCGGCGGCAACCCCGCCAGCCAGCGCGCCCAGGGCGACTTTCTCGACCACGACCAGCGCTACCGGCGCACCGGCGAATTTCTCGACATCATCGACGGCCTGTGGCGCAACGAGCACTTCAGCTACCAGGGCGAGGTCTATCAACTGGACAACGGCGCCCTGCCCGAGCACCTGGGCCATGTGCGCAAGCCGGGGGTGTACTTCTCCGGCTTCTCCGACCCGGCCCTGGACGTGGCTGCACGCCACGCCGATGTGTACCTGAACTGGGCCGAGCCGATCGAGCAGCTCAGGCCGCACATCGAGCGCGTGCGCGAGCTGGCCGACAGGCAGGGCCGCACGGTGCGCTTCGGCCTGCGCGTGGACCTGTTCGCCCGCGAAACCGAAGAGGCGGCCTGGCGCGACCTGCGCCGCCAGTTCGACAGGCTCGACGGCAGGCCCAGCGCCCTCTCCAGCACCTTCAGCACTGCCAGCGACTCGGTCGGCGGCGCCCGCCAGAGCGCCTATCACCAGAACATCCAGCGCTTCGACGACCTGATTCTGGGGCCAAACCTGTGGGCCGGTTTCGCCAAGGCCAAGCCCGGCCCCACCGTGGGCCTGGTGGGCAGCCACCAGAACATCGCCGAACGCCTGGCCGAGTACCGCGACGCCGGCTTCTCGACCTTCATCCTGGCCGGCAACCCGCACCTGGAAGAAGCCCTGCGCATCGGCCAGGAAGTGCTGCCGCTGGTGCAACAACAACCCATCAAGGACCCGATGCCCCTATGACCACCCCTCTCGATACCCTCTGGTACACCCACAGCCCGGTGCCGACCGGCCTTGGTATCGCCGTGCAGACCGGGCGCCTGGCCGAGGCGTTCCAGCCGCTGGGCACCTCGATCCAGTCGCTGCGCGAGTCCAGCGAGCGCGAAGTGCGCGAAGCCCACTACGACCATCACCTGCCCAACTCGGTGCGCCACGGCGGCAACATTCCGGCGATCTGGGCCTACGCCAGCGGCGTGCAGACCCGCGTGCTGGGGCTGAGCTGGGCCGATGAGGTGCAGTTGATCCTGACCACCGAGGACAGCGGCGTGAAAAGCGTGCGCGACCTCAAGAACCGCCGCTTCGGCCTGCCCAAGTGGGCCAACGTGCAGATCGACTTCACCCGCGCCCAGGCCCTGCGCGGGCTGGAAAACGCGCTCAGGCTCGAAGGCCTGGACGTGGCCGATGTTGAGCTGGTGGACTACCCCTACGGCGGCACCCACAGCGACGAGCAGGTCACCCATGTGCATGGCGCCACGGTGACCCTGGGCATGAACCGGGTGAGCCGGCGCAACAACGAACTGATCGGGCTGCTGCGCGGCGACATCGACGCGATCTTCCTCAAGGGGGCCTCGGCCTTGCAACTGGCCCACGAGTTCGGTTTGCGGGTGGTGATCGACACCGGCTCGCACCCCGATCCGCTGATCCGTTCCAACAACGGCACGCCGCGCACCCTGACCGTGGACCTGAACCTGCTGCAACAGCATTTCGGCGCGTGCACGCGCATCGTCGACGTGGTGCTGCGTACCGAGCAGTGGGCCTGGGCCAACCCCGATGAAACCCGGCGCTACCTGGCGCGCGAGCTCAACACCAGCGAGTACTGGGTGGCGGCGGCGTATGGCGAGGACGCGCACCGGCGCCTGCGCACCACGCTGGACAGTCGCTCGATCGAGGCTCTGCAGGATTTCACCGATTTTCTGCATCGGTGGCATTTCATTGCGCGGCGCTTCGATGTGCGCGACTGGATCGATTTCAGTGTGCTGGAGGCGGTGATCGGGTCGACGTCGCGGGTGGCCACCTGAAAATCGTGTCGCCCCATTCGCCAGCAAGGCTGGCTCCTACACAGGCCTCGCCCCCTGTAGGAGCCAGCCTTGCTGGCGAAGCTTTTCAAACCGGTTGCTGCTGCAGCAGCAGGCATTCCACAGCCCCCTGCTGCACCACTAGCAACCCACCCCGAAACACCCGATAAAACCAATGTAAATCAACAGCTTGCAAACATGGCACAAACCCTGCTCTAGCCCCGTATCAGCCACACTCGGGGAGCCACACCATGCATCAGCTTCATCCACTGGCCAGGGGCATCGGCCTGGGCCTGCTGCTCGCAGGCACCAGCACCGCCCACGCCGACGACAGCACCACGCCGGCACTCAAGACCGTCACCGTCACCGCACAACACCGCGAAGAAACCCTGCAGGAAGTGCCGGTATCGGTCAGCGCGGTCCAGGGCACCAGCATCACCGCCGACGGCGTGCGCGCCATGGGCGACATCACCACCTTCATCCCCAACGCCTCGGCCAAGAACCCCGATGGCGATGGCCGCCCGCGCTGGTACATCCGCGGCCTGGGCACCGGCGACACCGGCGCCGCCACGGTCTACCCGGTGGGCATCTATGCCGACGACGTCTACCTCAACGCCCCCGTCGCCGGCGGCGGCCCGCTGTTCGACCTGGAGCGCATCGAGGTGCTGCGCGGCCCTCAGGGCACCCTGTACGGCAAGAACACCACGGCGGGGGCAGTCAACGTGATCTCGAAAAAGCCCACCTTCGACACCGACGGCTTCGGCACCATCGGCTTTGGCAGCAAGAACGAACGCATCCTCAACGGCGCCCTGGGCGGCACCCTGGTGGACGAACGCCTGGCCGGCCGGGTGTCGCTGTATTCCGAGGAGCGCGACGGCTTCACCCACAACCTGACCAACGACCAGACCTATGGCGACGTCAACAAGAAGGCCGTGCGCGTACAGTTTCTGGCCAGGCTCAACCCGGACCTGGAGGCGCTGTGGAAGCTCCACGGGCGCCAGTTCAAGGGCGATGGCAGCAGCGGTTCGCTGCCGCTGGGCACCTATTACAACGTCGGCTACCAGCGCCCCCAGGGGCGGCGCATCGAGCTGAACGTGGACGAGCACTCCAAACTCGACCACGACGGCACCTCGCTGACCCTGAACTGGGACATCGGCGACTACCGGCTGACCTCCATCACCGCCTACGACTCTATCCGCCAGCAGTCGCTGACCGACGCCGACTACACCCCCTACGAGGTCAACGGCGCGAGCGACACCGACAACCGCTACGACCAGTACTCGCAGGAATTTCGCCTGGCCTCCCCGCAGCAGGAAACCCTGCGCTGGATGCTCGGCACCCATTACTTTCACGAAACCCTCGACAGCACCGACCGGCGTTTCGTGACGCCGGGCCCGACGCCCAACGGCACCGGCTCCAACCAGATCGGCGGGGTCGACCTGAGCAGCCTCGACTACACCCACAAGACCGACAGCTACGCGCTGTTCGGCAACCTGGCCTATGACCTGAGCGACAACTTCACCGTGACCGGCGGGCTGCGATGGACCACCGAGAAAAAGAGCATCGACCTGGACCTGGCCCAGCTCACCCGCACCAGCGCCAACGGCCCGCTGGTGCCGCTGGGCGCTGCGGGCGCCAACGGCAACCGCGACGAGAGCAAGCGCTGGGACGCCTGGACCTACGATGTGACGCCCGAGTACCGCATCAACGACAACCTGCGGGTGTTCTTTCGCTATGCCCACGGCTTTCGCTCCGGCGGCTTCAACACCGGCCTGTCGAGCAACCTGGCGCAGCTGACCACGGTCGACCCGGAACAGCTCGATGCCTACGAGCTGGGCCTGAAATCGGAGTGGTTCGACCACCGCCTGACGGTCAACGCCAACCTGTTCTACTACGACTACCAGGACATCCAGGTCAACCTGCTGACGGTCAACAGCGGCGTGCTCACCACCGCGCTCACCAACGGTGCCAAGGGCAAGGTCAAGGGCGCGGAGCTGGAGATCGAGGGCCAGCCCACCGACTACCTGCACCTGCGCGCGGCGGTGTCGTTCCTGGACACCGAGTACACCGACTTCAAGAACGTCAACCCCACCACCGGCGAGGTGACCGCCGACTACAGCGGCAACAGCTTCGTGCGCTCGCCGCGCAACGTGGTGTCGCTGGGCGCCGACTACACCATCCCGCTGGCGATCGGCGGCAAGCTGGTGGCCGGCGCCGACGTGAGTTTTCGCGACAAGGAGTACTTTCTGGCCAACCGCCAGAGCAGCGCCGAGCCGACCCTCAGCCAGCCCCACTACACCCTGGCCAACAGCCGCCTGACCTGGTTCAGCGCGGATGAAAAGCTCAGCGTGACCGGCTTCGTCAACAACCTCACCGACCGCCGCTACCAGGTGCACGGCCGGCCCAACGGCCCCCAGGGCCAGTACGTGCTGACCTACGGCGACCCGCGCACGGTCGGCGTCAGCGTCACCAGCCGATTCTGATCGACCGCGCCGGCGGCAGGCTGCCGGCGCACTTCAACTGCCTTGCAAGGAGTACACCCCATGTTGCGTCCCACCCCCTTGGCCGGCGCCATCGCGCTGGTCATCGGCAGCGTTGCCGTGCCCGAATGCTCTGCCCAGGCCGCACCCGGCGCGGATGACAAGCTCGATACCGTGGTCGTGGTCGGCACCCGCCGCAGCGACGTCACCGCGCTGCAAAGCGCAGCCCCGGTGGATGTGCTGAGCGCCGAGAAGCTGCAGGACACCGGCGCCAGCGACCTGTCCGGTGCGCTGACCGCCCTGTCGCCCTCGTTCAGCTTCCCGCAGTCGCCCCAGGGCGCGTTCGCCGGCTCCATCGCCCAGGGCGCCTCGCTGCGCGGCCTGGCGTCGGACCAGGTGCTGGTGCTGGTCAACGGCAAGCGCCGCCATACCAGCGCCAACGTGACCCGCCAGGGCCTGGCCAACGGGCGTGGCGCAGCGGCCGTGGACCTGAGCCTGATCCCGCTCAGCGCGGTGTCGCGGGTGGAGATCCTGCGCGACGGCGCCGCCGCCCAGTACGGCTCGGACGCCATCGCCGGGGTGATCAACATCGTGCTCAAGGAGAACGACGACGGCGGCAACGTGGGCTATCGCTTCGGCGGCTACGACAAGGGCGACGGCCTGCAGCGCAAGCTCAGCGGCTGGAAGGGCCTGGCCCTGCCCAACGATGGCTTCCTGACCCTGAGCTTCGATGCCGGCAGCCAGGACCCGGCCAGCGACACCAACCCCGACAACCGGATCTTCTACCCCGGCAGCACCAGCACCGATACCCCGCGCGAGCAGAACAACCGCTACCGCACCTGGCGCTGGGGCTCGGGCAATGTCTCGGACCAGTACAACCTGGTGGCCAACAGCGAAATCGGCCTGGGTGAAGGGCTGACCGCCTATGGCTTTGCCACCTATGCGCACAAGAACACCGACGCCGACGGCTTCTTCGACCCGCCCACCACCCTGGCCCGCAACTACGGCAGCGATGCGCTGCGCCGCTACCCGGACGGGCGCCTGCCGGTCACCCGCTACAACCTGCAAGACTATGCCGTGACCGGCGGCCTGCGCTGGGAGGACGAAACCCTGGGCACGTTCGACCTGGCTGCCAACTACGGCAACGACACGTTGAAGTCCACCGACCGCAACGCCATCAACCCCAGCTGGGGCACGGCCAGCCCGTCGAGCATCTACACCGGCGAGCGCGAGAACCAACAGACCAACCTGACCCTGGACTGGGTGCGCGACTTCCCCACCGACCTGCTGGCCAGGCCGCTGACCCTGTCGGCGGGCCTGGCCTGGCGCAAGGAGAACTACCACCTGGGCGCCGGCGAGGCGGCCGGCTGGCAGAACGGGCCGCTGTTCGGCAGCCTGGACCCGGTCAGCGGGCGGCCGATCCCCGGTTACTACTCGGGCATCACCAACGTCGATGCCGCGTCGCTGGAGCGCAAGGTGTTCGGCGCCTATGTCGACCTCGAAGGGCAGCTCACCGACAAGTTCCAGGCTGGCGTGGCGCTGCGCTCGGAGCATTACTCGGACTTTGGCGACACCACCAACGGCAAGCTGTCGCTGCGCTACGACTTCACCCCGCAGATCGCCGCACGCGGCAGCCTCAGCACCGGCTACCGCGCCCCCTCGCTGGTGCAGAGCGGGCTGTCCTCGTTCAGCGTGCAGGTGGTGGAGCAGCCACCTGGCAGCGGCAACTGGGTCGAGGTGCAGCAGCGCACCCTGCGTGCCGACAGCCCCGAGGCCGCGCTGCTGGGCGGGCGCGCGCTCAAGCCCGAAGAGTCGACCAACTACTCCCTGGGCCTGGTGTGGCGCCCGCTGGCCAACGCCTCGGTGACCGTGGACGCCTACCGCATCGACATCGACAACCGCATCACCCTGTCCGACCAGTTGCCGGCCAGCGTGGTGGGGCCGATCTTCGCCGGTACGCCGTATGCCAACATCCAGAGTGCGGCGTTCTATACCAACATTGCCGACACCCGCACCGACGGCATCGAGCTGGCCGGCCAGTACCAGTGGGACCTGGCGCAGTACGGCCGTCTGGACCTGAACGCCGGCTTCGCCAAGACCCGCACGCGCATCACCGAACTGCGCGATGCCGGCGGCATTGCCGGCAACCAGATCGTCGGGCGTGCCACCCAGGGCCTGATCGAGCACGGCACCCCCGACACCAAGCTGACCCTCAGCGCCAACTGGCTGTACCAGAACTGGGGCGTGACCCTGACCCAGCGCCGCTACGGTGAATGGCAGAGCCTCAATGCCAGCAACCCCGACCTGGACCAGACCTTCAGCGCACAGTGGATCACCGACCTGGATCTGAGCTACCGCTTCGACCAGGGGCTGAAGGTCTCGGTGGGTGCGATCAACCTGTTCGACAGCCACCCCGACAAACTCGAAGGCCAGACCCTGTACGGGGTGCAGAAGTACTCGATCACCTCGCCCGAGGGCGCCCAGGGCGCGTTCTACTACACCAGCCTGAGTTACGACTTCTGAATTTTGTCCGACAATAAAATTGAGCTGGATCAACGTTTGGCGTGATGTATGGCACTTAGCCTTCATCCACTGCGACAGCGCTTCTATAGTGTGGCGGGAACCACGTTCCCCCCACTCTAAGGAGCGTTCATGCTGCGCGTACTTTCACTGGAAAACCTCACCGTCACCCGCAAACTGGCACTGGGCTTCGGGCTGATGCTGGCCCTGGCGGTGTGGTTGGCCGCCACCGGCCTCAAGGGGTTGCACAACGACAAGACTTCGTTCGAGCGGATCAACCGACTGAGCACCCTGTTCGACGAAACGGTGTTTGCCCGCGAGGCCAACTACCAGTACGCGCTGGCGCCCCAGGCCGCCCACCTGGACACCCACCAGACCCACCAGCAGGCCTTGCACAGCGCACTGAACGCGGTGCTCGAGGACGTGCAGCGCGGCGCCTGGCCCGCCGAAGACCTGCAGACCGTGCAGCAACTGGCCGACGGCCTGCAGGGCTACATCACCACCCACCAGGCCGCCCTGGCCCTGGACCCGCCCGACAGCGCCCGGGTGGTGCAGGCCAATGCCCTGCTGGCCGACCTGCAGGGCAGCATCAACGTGCTGTACAAGAAGGAAGAGGAGCGCGCTGCCGCCAGCGTGGCCACGGTGGTCTCGATTCTGCTGGGCGTGACCGTCGCGACTCTGGTGCTGGGCACCCTGATCGCCTGGCTGATCGGCCGGCAGATCGTGCGCCCGCTGCGCCAGAGCCTGGAGGCGGCCGAGCGCATCGCCCACGGCGACCTCACCGTGCAGCTGGACAGCCATCGGCGTGACGAACTGGGCCAGCTGCTGCGCGCCATCGGCGACATGAGCCAGCGTCTGCGCGAGGTGATCACGCGCATTGGTCACGGCTCCTCGCAACTGGCGGTATCGGCCAGCCAGCTGGCCACCATCACCACCCAGACCCAGGCCGGCACCGACAGCCAGCGCAGCGACACCGACCGGGTCGCCACCGCCATGAACCAGATGACCTCGATGGTGCAGGCCGTGGCGCGCAACTCCGAAGACGCGGCCCAGGCGGCCCGCCAGGCCGACGAGGAAGCCAGCGGCGCCTCGGGCATCTCGCGCAATGCCATCGTGCAGATCGAGGCGCTGGCCGGCGAGGTCGGGGTGTCGGCCGAGTCGATGAGCCGCCTGCACCAGGAAATCGACCGTATCGCCAGCGTGCTCGGGGTGATCAAGGCCGTGGCCGGGCAGACCAACCTGCTGGCGCTCAATGCCGCCATCGAGGCGGCACGTGCCGGCGAGGCCGGGCGCGGCTTCGCGGTGGTGGCCGACGAGGTGCGCAGCCTGGCCCAGCGTACCCAGCAGTCTTCCGAGGAGATCGAGCACCTGATCGGCGAGTTGCAGCGCATTGCCAACGAGAGCACGCAGATCATGCAGTCCAGCGTGGAGCAGACCCAGTCGACCGTGACCGGGGTGCGCAACACCGGCGATGCGCTGGCGGCGATCACCCGGCAGGTCTCGGACATCCAGCAGATGAGCCTGCGCATCGCCAGCGCCGCCGAAGAACAGACCACGGTGGTCGAGGAAATCACCCGCAACGTGCTGCATGTGCGCGAAACCGCCGACCAGTCGGCACTGGCCAGCAGCGAGATCGCCAGCTCCAGCGTCGAACTGGCGCGCCTGGGCAGCGACCTGCAGAGCCTGGTGGTGCATTTTCGCACCTGACGGCTCGCGGCACGGGCTGCGGCGCAGGGTGCGGGCAGGTGAAGGGGGAAAACGGATTGACTCCGTTTCCTGGCTGACCCAAGCTTGCCCCACCCCGCCTGCCCGGATGCCGCATGTCAAAACCGCGCCTCTATACACTGCTCAGCCTGCTCGTGCTGCTCGTCATCGGGCTGGGCTACGGCTGGCTGGGTGACGCCCCGGCCCCCGCGCCGGCCCCCAGCCATGGCTACACCAAGGCGCTGACCATGGCCCATGAAGGGCAGCCGGGGGCGGCGCGGGTGCTGTACCAGCAACTGGCGCGCGCCGACCTGTCGGGCATTCGCCGCGCCAGCCTGCATGCCGAGCTGCCCAACTACCCTTCGCCGCTGGCGCTGAAGCTGGCCGACCAGGACCTGAGCCACGACGACCCGCTGGTGCGCCGCGCGGCGATCGCCAGCATCAGTGCGCTGGTGCCGGCGCCGCAGCGCAGCGTGCTGCTGGGGCCGATGCTCGAAGACCCCGAGCAGAGCGTGCGCTTTGCCGCGGTCGATGCGCTGCTGGGGCTGGGCCCGGACGATGTCGGCCTGTACTACGGCCCGCTGCAGCAGGCACTGGAGCAGTACCAGCAGGCCTTGCTCAAGCAGCTCGACGATGCCGCCGCCCAGGTGCACCTGGCCCGGCTGTACGTGCACGAGGGCCATGACGACGAGGCGGCGCAGGCACTGGAGCGAGCGCTGGCGCTGGCACCCGACGACCTCGAGGCACTGGCGGCCAAGGTGCGCCTGCTCGACAGCCAGGGCCACGCCGATGCCTCCCGCGAGCTGCTGGCCCAGGCGCTCAAGCGCCACCCAGACTCGGCCTTCCTGCAACACGAGCTGGGCCTGTGGCTGATGCGCCACGACCAGCACGAATACGCGCTGCTGGCGTTCGACCGGGCCCTGGCGCTGGACCCGGACAACGCCGAGTATCGCTATACCCTGGCGTTGACCCTGCACAGCCTGGAGCAGGTCGAGGTGGCGCAGAAGCAGCTCGAAACCCTGCTCGCCCGCCAGCCGGCCAACCGCAAGGCGCGGGTGCTGCTGATCGGCTACTGGAAAGAGACCGGCCAGCTGCAGAACGTGCAGGTGCTGCTGGCCCAGCTGGAGCAGCAGAACCCGGACGATCCGCTGGTGCAGCAAGGCCTCTGAGGCCCCTCGTCCGGGCTCCCGCAAGCGTTTTGAACCCCGCCGAAAGTGGCGTGTCCAGTGATAGTGCATGGATAAAAAGGCAATCGCCTGGCTGTGCGTTATCAAAGGAGATCGCCCGTGAACAATTCGGTGCCAAACGGCGAACGCGCACTGATACTTGCCCCGCCCACCCTCAGCCGCCTGGCGCTGAACCTGTTCGACGAAGCCGGCATACAGGCGCTGGCCACCCGCGACCTGGACGAGATGGCCGATGCCCTGGGCCAGGGCGCGGGGCTGGCCATCATCGCCGACGAGTCCCTGGGCGGCTTCGTGCAGTCGCCCGTGCACAACTACCTGCGTACCCAGCCCGCCTGGTCGGACCTGCCGGTGGTGCTGCTGACCAGCCCGGCCCGGGCGCCGGACGCCGACCTGCACACGGCGCTGGGCAACCTGTTCCTGCTGGCATGCCCGTTCCAGCCCAGCGGCCTGCTGGCCCTGACCCACGCTTCGCTGCGCGCACGCCGTCGCCAGTACCAGGCCCAGTACAGCGCGGCCCGCCTGCAGGACCTGGAGCAACGGGTGGAAGAGCAACTGCGCCACCTGCGCGAAGACGAACAACAGCTGCGCCACACGCAGAAGATGGAAGCCATCGGCCAGTTGGCCGGCGGTGTAGCCCACGACTTCAACAACCTGCTTACCGGCATCGGCGGCAGCGTGGAGCTGATCCGACGGCGCCTTGCCCAGGGCCGCCAGGAAGACCTGCCCAAGCTTATCGACATGAGCCTGGGGGCGGTGCAGCGCGCCGCCAGCATGACCCATCGGCTGCTGGCATTCTCCAGCCGTCAGCCGCTGGATGCGGGCCCGGTCAGCCTGGCCAGCCTGCTGGACGGCGACCAGCTGCGCGCCCTGCTGACCCCGCAGATCGACCTGCAGGTCAGCCTCGACGCCGACCTGTGGCACATCGAGGTGGACGCGCAGCAGTTGCGCGAAGCCATCGACAACCTGCTGAGCAACGCCCGTGATGCCATGCCCAACGGCGGCGAGCTGCGCATCCACGCCGGCAACCGTCGCCAGGGCAAGCCGTTGCCTGGCGGGCATCCGCTGGCCAGCGGCGACTATGTACTGCTGAGCGTGCACGACAACGGCTGCGGCATGCCGCAAAGCAGCGTGGACCGCGCCTTCGACCCCTTCTTCACCACCAAGCCCATCGGCCAGGGCACCGGGCTGGGCCTGTCGATGGTGTATGGCTTCAGTCGCCAGTCACAGGGGCACGTGGCGCTGTACAGCAGCATCGGCCATGGCACCCAGGTCGAGCTCTACCTGCCGCGGCATGTGGGGGATGTACAGGGCGCGCCAGCGCCCGCCCCCGGCCCGCCGCCGGAGGCCAATGGCAGCAACCGCGTGCTGATCGTGGAGGACGACCACACGGTGCGCCAGCTGGTCCACGAGACCCTCGCCGAGCAGGGCTACCAGTGCTGCGAGGTGGCCGACGCCAGCCTGGCACTGTCGGTTCTGCGCTCCGACCGGCCGATCGACCTGCTGATCAGCGATGTGGGGCTGCCGGGGATGAACGGGCGCCAGCTGGCGGAGATCGCGCGCAAGCTGCGCCCGGGGCTGAAGGTGCTGTTCATTACCGGCTACGCCGAAAACGCCACCTCGTGCCGGGGCTTTCTCGACCCGGGCATGCAGATGATCAACAAGCCATTCAAGTTCACCCAGCTGACGCGCAAGGTGGCGCAGATGCTCGGCCCGGGCAACGCCCCATGAGCCTGCCCCAGCCCCCGCCGGTGGCCGGCCGGCAGGTCACCGAGCACGCCATGCGGGTGCTTACGGTGAATGTGCACAAGGGCTTCAGCGCGTTCAACCGGCGTTATGTGCTGCCCGAGCTGCGCGAGGCCGTGCGCAGCCAGGACGCCGACCTGGTGTTTCTGCAGGAGGTGCTGGGCAGCCACCGTGGCCATGCCAGCCGCCACCCGGACTGGTCCCACGTGCCGCAGTACGAGTTCCTGGCCGACAGCCTGTGGCCGCAGTACGCCTACGGGCGCAACGCGGTGTACCCGGACGGCGAGCACGGCAATGCGCTGCTGTCCAAGTTCGCCATCCGGCATTACGAAAACCTCGATGTGAGCGTGACCGGCAGCGAGCGCCGCGGCCTGCTCCACGCCGTGCTCGATGTACCCGGCCAGCGCCCGCTGCACACCGTGTGTGCGCACCTGGGGCTGGACGAGCGCCAGCGCGTCAAGCAGTTGCGCCTGCTGTGCCGGCTGCTGGACAGCCTGCCCGCCGAGGCGCCGGTGATCGTGGCGGGCGACTTCAATGACTGGCGCCAGCGCGCCGACCAGCACCTGGCCGGCTGCGGCCTGGTGGAGGTGTTCACCCAGGCCCACGGGCGCCCCGCACGCAGCTTTCCGGCGCGCTGGCCGCTGCTATGCCTGGACCGTATCTATGTGCGTAACGCCCAGGCCCGGCAACCCCGGGTGATGGGGCGCAAACCCTGGTCGCACCTGTCAGACCACTTGCCGCTGTTCGTGGAGGTACTGCTATGAAGGCCGACTGGCGCGAGGATAACGAGGTGCAATTGCTGATCAATGGCGAGGCGTACTTCCCGGCCGCCTTCGAGGCGATTGCCAATGCCAGGGAGCAGGTGCTGCTGGAGACCTTCATCATTTTCGAGGACAAGGTCGGCAAGCAGCTGCAACAGGTATTGATCGAGGCAGCGCAACGCGGCGTGCAGGTGGAGGTGCTGGTGGACGGTTATGGCACCGCCGACCTGAGCAGCGCCTTTCTGCTGGCGCTGAGCCAGGCCGGTGTGCACCTGCAGGCGTTCGACCCGAGCCCGCGGCGGCTGGGGCTGCGCACCAACCTGTTCCGCCGCCTGCACCGCAAGATCCTGGTGATCGACGGGCACACTGCCTTTGTCGGCGGAATCAACTACAGCGCCGACCACCTGGCCGACTTCGGGCCGATGGCCAAGCAGGACTACGCCGTGCGGGTACGGGGGCCGATCGTGGCCGACCTGCAGCAGGCCACCCTGACCCTGCTCGACGCCCAGCGCGCCCGCCCTGTGCGGCCCCGGGGCTGGTGGCGCCGGGCGCCGCCGATCAGTGCCGACAGCGTGCAGGCGCGCATGTGCCTGTGCATCCGCGACAACGCCGAGCACCCCACCGACATCGAGCAGCACTACATGCGCGCCATCGTCACCGCGCGCGAACGGATCATCATCGCCAATGCGTACTTCTTCCCCGGCTACCGGATGCTGCGGGCCCTGCGCAATGCGGCCCGGCGTGGCGTGCACGTCACCCTGATCCTGCAGGGCATGCCCGACATGCCGCTGGTGCGGCTGTGCTCGCGCATGCTCTACAACTACCTGCTGCGCGACGGCGTGCGCATTCACGAGTACTGCGAGCGCCCGCTGCACGGCAAGGTCGCGGTGGTGGACCGCGAGTGGTCCACGGTGGGGTCGAGCAACCTCGACCCGCTGAGCCTGTCGCTGAACCTCGAGGCCAACCTGGTGATCCGCGACCAGGCCTTCAACCAGCTGCTGGGCGAGCACCTCCAGGCGCTGGCCCACAGCCAATGCAAGCCGGTGACCCTGCAACGGGTGCTGCGCGGCTACTGGTGGCGCGCACCGCTGATCTTCATGGCGTTCCACTTCACCCGCCTGTTCCCGGCCATCGTCGGCTGGCTGCCTGCGCACCAGCCCCGGCTCAAGCCGCTGCAGCCGCCAGCGGCGCTCCAGGAGCCGGTGTCATGAAGCTTTCCGGCACACACTGGCAATGGGCGCGCCGGGCCCTGACCCTGGCGTTCTTCATCCTGATACCGACATTGCTGTTCATGTTGCTGCGCAACCAGGACTGGGGCGAGGTGCGTCACGCCCTGGTGTCCTACCCGCCCGGGGTGTTGCTGCTGGGCGGGGCGATTGCGGCGTGCAGTTTCGTGCTGTTCAGCTGCTATGACCTGCTGGGGCGGCGCTACACCGGCCACCAGCTGCCGGCGCGCCAGGTCGTGCCGCTGGCTTTCGTGTGCTACGCGTTCAACCTGAACCTCAGTGCCTGGGTGGGCGGGGTTGCCCTGCGCTATCGCCTGTATTCGCGCCTGGGCCTGGATGTACCGACCATCAGCCGCCTGCTCGGGCTGGGCCTGGTGACCAACTGGCTGGGCTACCTGCTGGTGGCCGGCAGCCTGTTCGCCTGTGGCCTGCCGCGCCTGCCGGCGGGGATGGAGATCGGCACCGGCGGGCTGCGCGTGATCGGTGTGCTGATGCTGCTGGCCGCTGCGGCCTACCTGGGCGCCTGCGCGTTCGCCAGGCGCCGCAGCTGGCAGGTGCGCGGGCAGGTGCTCACGCTGCCGGGTATCCGCCTGGCACTGCTGCAGGCCGTCATGGGGGCATGCAACTGGCTGCTGATGGGGCTGGTGATCTACACCCTGCTGCCGGACAAGGCGGGCTACCCGAGCATCGTTGGGGTGCTGATGATCAGCAGCATTGCCGGGGTGATCACGCATATTCCGGCAGGCCTGGGGGTGCTGGAGACGGTGTTCATCACCCTGCTGCAGGGCCAGTACGCCAAGGGCACCCTGCTGGCGGCGCTGATTGCCTACCGCGTACTGTACTTTCTGCTGCCGCTGCTGGTGGCCTGCGTCGTCTACCTGCTGCTGGAGCGCGTGGCCAGTCAGGGCGCCGGCGTGCCGGCCCCCGGCCCGCGCGACTCGGCGCGCTGAAGCATGACCTTGACCTTGCACTGCAGGCGGTCCAGCGGGAACGGCTTGGTCAGCAGTTCCACCCCCGCCTCGAGGGTGTCGCGCTGGGCGATGGCTTCGTCGGTGTAGCCGGTGATGAACAGGATGTTCTGCTGCGGGTTGTGCCGGCGCACCTCGCTGGCCACCTGGCGCCCACTGAAACCGCCGGGCAGGCCGATGTCGGTGATCAGCAGGTCGACCGGCGGGCCGGCCAGGCACGCCGCCAGGCCTGACCGGCCATCCACGGCCTCGATCACGTCGTAGCCTTCCTGTTGCAGCACCTCCTTGATCAGCATGCGCAGGGTCGGTTCGTCATCGATCAGCAGGATCCGCCCCTTGCCCGGCACGCTGACCTTGGCCGGCACCGGTACGCTGGCCGCAGGCTGGCTGTCGGCGCCACAGTAGCGTGGCAGCACCAGCCTGATGCGGGTGCCGCCGGTATCGGACGCCTCGATCCACACCCGCCCGCCCGACTGACGCACGAAACCGTACACCATCGACAGGCCCAGGCCGGTGCCCTGGCCCACGGGCTTGGTGGTGAAGAAGGGTTCGAAGGCGCGCTCCATCACCTGGGGGCTCATGCCCTGGCCGTCGTCCTCGACCGTCAGCGAGCAGTAGTCGCCAGGGGGCAGGCCGTCCCTACCTGCGACCCGGGCATCGTAGCGTTCATTGCCGGTACTGATGGTCAGCCGCCCGCCGGCGCGCATCGCATCGCGTGCGTTGATGCACAGGTTGAGCAAGGCGTTTTCCAGCTGGTTGGCGTCCACCAGGGTGCGCCACAGCTGCGGCTCGACCTTCAGCTGCAGGGCGATGTCCGGGCCCAGGGTCTGGCGGATCAGGGCGTCCATGCCGTGCACCAGGGCATTGAGGTCTGCCGGGCGCGGGTCGAGGGGCTGGCGCCGGGCGAACGCCAGCAGGCGGTGGGTGAGCACCGCCGCGCGCTGGGACGCCTCCTTGGCGGCGGCGATGTAGCGATCCAGGCCGTCCAGCTGGCCACTGCCGATACGCCGCTCGATCATTTCCAGGCTGCCGCTGATGCCGGTCAGCAGGTTGTTGAAGTCGTGCGCCATGCCGGCGGTCAACTGGCCCACGGCATCCATCTTCTGGCTCTGGCGCAGCAGCTCCTCGGCTTGCACCAGGGCCGCGGCGCGCTCCTGGTCCAGGGTGATGTCGTGGCCGATGGCGGTATAGATGCCGGTGCTGGGCACGATCGACCAGTTGAACCAGCGGTAATGGCCGTCACGGTGACGGTAGCGGCACTTGAAGCCCTGCACGGTCTGCCCGGCCCGCAGTTGCTGGTGCACCGCTTCGATGCCCGGCCGGTCGTCGACATGGCACAGCTCCAGCACCGGCCTGCCGATGAACGAATCGTCCCAGCCCAGCAGCTCGCGACCGCAGGCATTGATGGCGTAGATCTGCAGGTCTTCGCGCACCAGCATCATGATGTCGCTGGACAGCTCCCAGATGCGCTCGTGGTCTGCGGTCTGCTCCATGATCTTCTGTTCGAAGGCATCGGCGCGTTCGCGCCACACCTGCTCGTTTCTGACCGTCTCGGTGGTTTCGAACACGGTGTTCAGAAAGCCCGCCACCTGGCCGGACTCGTCGCGCACTGGGCTGTAGCAGAAGGTGAAGTACGCCCGCTCCACATCCCCGTTGCGGTCGGTATCGAGCGCGAAGTTTTCCATGAACACCGCTTCGCCGGCGTAGGCCCGCTGCGCCAGGGCGCTGATATCGTCCCACACGTCGCTCCAGATCACGCTCAGCGGCTTGCCCAGCGGCGCCGGCTTGGCGCCGAGCAAGGGCACGAACGCGTCGTTGTGGATGCTGATCAGCTCGGGGCCCCACACCAGGCAACCCGGAAACTTGGAAGCCAGCAGCATGTCCACGGCGATGCGCAGCGAAGCCTGCCATTGCGGCGCCGGCCCCAGGGCGGTGCGGCTCCAGTCGAACTGGCGTACCGCATCGCTCATGCCGCCCGACAGGTTCGGGGCCGCTTCAGAGTGGGGGGTGTGCATGATCGGGTGCGCTTCCTTGGGGCTCAAGGCTCGGACTGCTCGCCGATATCTTCGTTCCAGAGCTGGGGGTGGTCCTCGATGAATCTGCGCATCAGGCCGGTGCAGGTGGCGTCATGCAGCACCTGCAGGTTCACGCCACGGCTCTGCAGCAGGTCCTCCTCGCCCAGGAAGGTGTGGTGCTCGCCGATCACCACCTGCTTGATGCCGTACAGCAGGATGGCGCCGCTGCACATGGCGCAGGGTGACAGGGTGGTATAGAGGGTGGCGTCGGCGTACACGCTGGCCGGCTGGCGCCCGGCATCTTCGAGCGCGCTCATTTCACCATGCAGTATCGCGCTGCCCTGTTGCACCCGGCGGTTGTGGCCGCGTCCGATGATCCTGCCCTGGTGCACGATCACCGAGCCGATGGGAATGCCACCTTCTGCCAGGCTCTTCCGCGCTTCGTCGATGGCGGCCTGCATGAACGGATCGGTGTGTGTGGACATGATGGCGGTGACTCCTGTGACAGCGGCTGTATGGGTGGAAACTAGCACAACGCCCTGGGCGATGGCGGGTTTTGCGGCCGCGACTATGCTCTATAGGTTTGCTTCGCTCCACCCCTCCCCGCGCCCGATCACCAGAGGAACGCTGCAATGAGCAAGAAAGTACTGGTAGTGCTGACCAATACCGCCAGGTATCCGAGCCTCAAGCGCGCCACCGGGCTGTGGCTGGGCGAAGCCGTGCACTTCGTTGCGGTGATCGAGAAGGCCGGCTACAAGGTGGACTATGTGAGCCCTGCCGGCGGCTACGTGCCGATCGACCCGCACAGCCTGAGCATGGCCCCGGACCTGGATTGGCAGTGGTACGACGACAAGGCGTTCATGAACCGCCTGGGCGCCACCCTGGCCCCTGACCAGGTCAAGGCGCAGGACTACCACGCGATCTATTTCACCGGCGGCCACGGGGTGATCTGGGACTTCCCCGACAACACGGCATTGCAGGGCCTGGCGCGCCAGATCTTCGAGGCCGGCGGCGTGGTGGCCTCGGTGTGCCATGGCGCGGTCGGCCTGCTCAACATCAAGCTCAGTGACAACACCCTGCTGCTCAAGGACCGCGAGGTTACCGGGTTCTCCAACGTCGAGGAACAACTGGCCGAACTGGACAAGGTGGTGCCGTTTCTGACCGAGAACGAACTGGCCGCGCGCGGTGGCCTGTACAGCAAGGCCGAGGACCCCTGGCAGGAATACGTGGTGCGCGATCAGCGCGAGGGGCGCCTGATCACCGGGCAGAACCCCGCCTCCTCGGCCGCTGTCGCACGCCAGGTGCTGGCAGTACTGGCCGCATCGAAGGCAGGCTAGCCCCCCGGAGCGTCGACGAATAGCACGGCCAATGTCGTCGCGTCTTACAAGGGCAAACTACGCCCCTCACTTATGCTGAACGGCATCCGCTCAAGATGCCCGCGCGCCCCTGCGGCCCGCTCTGTCAACATAGGTGAATCATGCCCCGTCACAAATTTCGCGCTGGCCGTGTGCTGCTGGAACTGCTGGTCATCCTGTTGATCGGCCTGACCCCTGTGGGGTGCGGCCTGTTGATCATGAGCTGGCAGGTGGAAAAGATGCTGGCCGAGTCGACCCTGGTCTCGATCCAGCACACCCAGCAGGACATCGATCGCATCCTCGACTCGCTGCACAATGCCAGTAACAAGGTGCTCAACCTGGCGGACTTCCCCTGCCCGCGGGCCCTGCCCAGCCTGCGTACCGAAGTGGTGATGCGCCCCGAGCTGCGCTCGCTGGTGCTGGTGCGCGAGAACCGGGCCTACTGCAGCACGGTGCACGGCGAATACCAGCTTCTGGTCGACCCGGGCAGCTTCTTCAACCAGCGCCTGCGCCTGGAGCCGGGCAACGATGTGACCCCGGACTCGGCCATCCTGTATTACCGCCTGCAGGAGTACCCGCTCGGCGTGCTGGCCCTGGTCGACGCCAAGACCCTGCAAGCCACGATGCAGCGGGTAAAGGCCAGCGCCAACCTGGTGCTGCAGTTCGGCGACGATTACCTGTGGAGCGAGGGCAGCACCTTCGACGACGTGCTGCCCGATCACTCCGAACAGCATGTCCGCGTGCTGTCCGCCAGTTACGGGTACACCATCCATGGCGGCTACCCGGACGGCCATATCTGGCAGGCGATGCTGTCCAACGCCCAGGCCATCATCCCGTCGTTGCTGCTGGTGGGCGTCATGACCTCGGCAGCGGTGTACTGGACGCTGTTTCGCAACCGCCGCGCGCCATCGGTGCGTCGTTACGGTTGAGGCCGGCGCAGGCACAAAAAAGGCCATCGAGGCATGCTCGATGGCCTTTTTGCATACGCGCCGCGTTTACTCGGCGGTCAGTACACCGCGGCGAACCTGGTCGCGCTCGATGGATTCGAACAGGGCCTTGAAGTTACCCTCGCCGAAGCCGTCGTCACCCTTGCGCTGGATGAACTCGAAGAACACCGGGCCCATCAGGGTTTCGGAGAAGATCTGCAGCAGCAGGCGCTTGTCGCCCGCCTCGGACGAGCCGTCCAGCAGAATGCCCCGCGACTGCAGCTCGCCCACCGGCTCGCCGTGGTTCGGCAGACGGCCTTCGAGCATTTCGTAGTAGGTATCCGGCGGCGCGGTCATAAAACGCATGCCGAGCTTTTTCAGCGCGTCCCAGCTCTTGATCAGGTCGTCGGTGAGGAAGGCGACGTGCTGGATGCCCTCGCCGTTGAACTGCATCAGGAACTCTTCGATCTGGCCGGCGCCCTTGGAGGACTCCTCGTTCAGCGGGATACGGATCATTGCGTCGGGGGCGGTCATGGCCTTGGAGGTCAGGCCGGTGTACTCACCCTTGATGTCGAAGTAGCGGATCTCGCGGAAGTTGAACAGCTTCTCGTAGAAGCCGGCCCAGTAGGCCATGCGCCCGCGATACACGTTGTGGGTCAGGTGGTCGATGATCTTGAGGCCGGCGCCGACCGGGTTGCGGTCCACGCCTTCGATCCACTTGAAGTCGATGTCGTAGATCGAGCTGCCTTCCTCGAAACGGTCGATCAGGTACAGCGGCGCGCCGCCGATACCCTTGATCGCCGGCAGGCGCAGTTCCATCGGCCCGGTCTCGATCTCGACCGGCTGGGCACCCAGCTCCAGGGCACGGGCATAGGCTTCATGGGCATTGCGCACACGGAAGGCCATGCCGCACACCGACGGACCATGCTCGGCGGCAAAATAGGACGCCACGCTCTTGGGTTCGTTGTTCAGGATCAGGTTGATGCCGCCCTGACGGTACAGGTGCACGTCCTTGGAGCGGTGGCTGGCGACCTTGGTGAAGCCCATGATCTGGAAGATCGGCTCCAGGGTACCCGGGACAGGTGCGGCCAGTTCAATGAACTCGAAGCCCATCAGGCCCATCGGGTTTTCGAAGATATCTGCCATGTTCGTTTCCTCATCATCAAAGCGTTCAAATCACAGGGGTAGCTTGCTGTCGATGTGGAGCGAACGTGGCGGCGCGCAGGAGATGCCCCTCACACTGCGGGCGAGGTAGTCACCATAAATCAGTTTGAACCCATGACACTTCATATGGGACCTATTCTCGGCCGTCTGATCCTCCAGTGGCGAAGGACCTTATTATTGTATGCGTAACGCGATTCTACAGGGCGTAAGAAAAATTGTAAGTACTTTAGTGCCCGGGCCTGCCGACAGCGGCAGCCTCCCCTGCAGTACATCAGGCTGACGCCTCAGCTGTATACGGGCCGATGAACGGCTATGCTGTGCGCTCAGGGGTACCAGGGAAACCCTGCCCTTGAAATCATCCGCGCTCATCCCGCACAGGTAGCCACCATGCCCCTCACGAAAAAACGCCCCGGTCGCTGGACCCTGCGAGCCCTGCTGCCATGGCTGGTGGGGGCGATACCGGTGGTGTCCGGCGTACTGATCATGCACTGGCAGGCACAGCGTGAGCTCGAGGCCAGGGCCGTGAACACGGCCGCCCTGGTCACCGGGCACTTCGAACGCATCCTCGACAACATCGCCGGCGCCGCCCAGGCCCTGCTGCCCCTGACCGGCCAACCCTGCGCAGAGGCCACGCTGGCGCTGCGCGAACAGGTGACACGCGGCTCGTTCGTACGCTCCAGCAACCTGTTTCGTGACAATGACCTGTACTGCAGTTCGCTGTTTGGCAACTTCAGCGAGCCGGTGGATGCCAAGGACTATGTCGATGGCAGCCTGTGGCTGATGAACGGCAACTCGGTGACGCCCGGCCATGCACTGCTGGCCTACCGGCTCAGCAAGGGCAACGACGGCGCCATCACCACCGTCGATGGCGACCACCTGAGCAGCGCCCTGGAGCTGCTCGACCAGGGCACCACCCTGGTGCTGCAGGTAGGCCCCAACTGGATGGGCGAAGACGGCGTGGTGCACCAGGGCCCGCCCCCGGTGTTTGCCGTGGCGCCGACGCAGCAGGCCTCGCAGCGCTATCGTTTTTCGGTGCACAGCGGTTATGCCGCTGGCGAGCCCTGGCGCCTGATGCGCGCCGAGTACCCGGGGCTGTTCGGCCTGGTGACCCTGCTGGGCGTGATGGCCGGCGCGGCCTGCCGCTGGCAGCTGCGCAGGGCCAGTTCGCCACGGGTGGAGCTGCAACGGGCACTGGAGGCCGACGAGTTCATCCCGTACTTCCAGCCGGTGGTGCGCGAGGGTGACTACCGCTGGGCCGGCGCCGAGGTGCTGATGCGCTGGCAGCACCCGCGCGAAGGCATGGTGCGCCCTGACCTGTTCATTCCCTATGCCGAGCACAGCGGCCAGATCGTGCCCATGACCCGGCGCCTGATGCAGCGCGTGGCCGAAGGCCTGGCGCCCCACGCCCAGAGCTTTGGCGACGGCTTTCATGTGGGCATCAACATCACTGCCGATCACTGCCAGGACATGGCCCTGTATGACGACTGTCGCGATTTTCTCGCCGCCTTCCCGCCTGGCCGGGTGATCCTGACCCTGGAGCTGACCGAGCGCAAGCTGGTGGTACCCAGCGACACCACCGAGCAACTGTTCGCAAGGCTGCAGGCCCTGGGGGTGATGATCGCCATCGATGATTTCGGCACCGGCCAGTCGAGCCTGGGCTACCTGCGCCAGTTCAAGGTCGACTACCTGAAGATCGACCAGAGCTTCGTGGCCATGATCGGCGTCGATGCCCTGTCGCTGCATATCCTCGACAGCATCATCGAGCTGTCGGGCAAGCTGGGCCTGGGCATCGTCGCCGAGGGTGTGGAGACCATCGCCCAGCGCGACTACCTGGCCCGGCACCGGGTGGACTTCCAGCAGGGCTACCTGTTCGCCCGGCCGATGCCGTTGGCCGAGTTCGTGGCTGCATTGGGCACACAGCCGGTTGCCCAGGTGACGCGCCCCTGAGATCATGCGCGCTCACCACTTCCCTACCCCTTCGTGCTCCCGAGGCCCCCTTGTCCAGAGGCATCGTTTCATCGGTCATGGCGTCGTGTCTGTTCGCCCTGATGTACTACTACACCTCCCTGCTCACCCCCCTCGACGGCGAGGAAATCTTCGGTTGGCGCATGCTGCTGACCCTGCCGTGCATCACGCTGTTCATGCTGCTGTCCAAGGACTGGCCACTGGCAATCGGCGTACTGCAGCGCATCCGGCGCAACCCGCTGCTGTTGCTGGGGCTGGTGGGTACCTCGACATTGATGGGGCTGCAGCTGTGGGTGTTCCTGTGGGCACCGCTGCACGGCCGCAGCATGGAGGTGTCGCTGGGGTACTTCCTGCTGCCGCTGACCATGGTGCTGACCGGGCGGGTGGTGTATGGCGAGCGCCTGTCACGCCTGCAGAAGGTCGCCGTGGCCTGCGCCGTGGTGGGGGTGGGGCATGAACTGATACGCCATGGCTCGTTCGCCTGGGAAACCCTGCTGGTGGCCGGCGGCTACCCGTTCTACTTCATCTTGCGGCGCAAGTTGCGCACCGATCACCTGGGCGGGCTGTGGGCCGACATGTGCCTGATGATGCCGCCCTCGGTGTACTTCATCGTGCAGGGCCCGCTGAGCGCAGCCGACCTGCTGGCCCACCCGCAGCTCTACGTGCTGATCCCGATCCTGGGCGTGATCAGCGCCCTGGCGCTGGTCACCTACGTGATGGCCAGCCGTCTGCTGGCGTTCAGCCTGTTCGGCCTGCTCAGCTATGTGGAACCGGTGCTGCTGGTGGCGGTGGCCCTGATCCTGGGCGAGAGCATCGCCCCGGATCAGTGGCTGACCTACCTGCCGATCTGGCTGGCAGTGGTGGTGCTGGTGCTCGAGGGGGTCAGGCACCTGCTGCGTCAGCGGCGGCGTTCGGTGTAAGCCGTACCTGCCGCACCCGGCGCTCCTGCACGGCCTCGACGGTCATCAGCCAGTCGCCCCAGGTCAGTTGATCGCCCACCCGCGGCAGGCGGTCGAGCAGGCTCATGACCAGGCCGGCGAGGGTCTGGTAGTCCTCGGTGGGCTTGGCCGCAAAGCCGATCTGCGCCTGGATCTGGCGCAGGTTCAGCGCGCCGTTGACCAGGTAGCCGCCCGGCGCCTGCACGATGCCCGGCCCTTCGACTTCACTGGCATCGGGCAGCTCGCCGGCGATGGACTCGAGGATATCGGTCATGGTCAGCACGCCGGTGAAGTCGCCGAATTCGTTGACCACGAAGGCGATGTGGGTCGACTGGCTGCGCATCTGCTCCAGCGCGTTGAGGATGCTGAAACTCTCCAGCAGGTTCAGCGGCGTGCGCGCCAGGCGCTCCAGGTCCGGCTCGTGACCGGCCAGCAGCTCCCTGAGCAGCTCCTTCTTGTGCACGAAGCCCAGCGGCTCCTCCACCCGCCCCTGGCGAATCAACGGCAGGCGCGAGTAGGACGAATGCATCAGCGCGGTACGGATCGCCTCCGGCGTTTGCGCCAGGTCGATGAAGTCGACTTTGGCGCGTACCGTCATCAGCGTTCTGATGGGGCGTTCGGCCAGGTTCAGCACGCCGCTGATCATCACCCGTTCGCGGCGGTCGAACAGCACCTGTTCATCGCCATCCTCGACCAGGTCGGCGATGTCCTCACCCACCTCGTCGGCCTGCAACCGGCGCCCACCCAGCATGCGCATCACCGCGTGGGCGGTGCGCTCGCGCAATGGCCGGTGCTGTTGCAGGCTGCGCTTGCGCCGGGCGCGGGCCAGCTGGTTGAACAGCTCGATCAGGATCGAGAAGCCGATTGCCGCGTACAGGTACCCCTTGGGTATATGAAAGCCCAGGCCCTCGGCGGTGAGGCTGAAGCCGATCATCATCAGAAAGCCCAGGCACAGCATGATCACCGTGGGGTGGGCGTTGACGAAGCGGGTCAGCGGCTTGCTCGCGACGATCATGATGCCGATGGAGAAGATCACCGCGATCATCATGATCGACAGGTGCTCGACCATGCCCACGGCGGTAATCACCGCGTCCAGCGAGAACACTGCATCGAGTACCACGATCTGCGCCACGATCGGCCAGAACGCCGAATGGCGCGCCGGGCCCTGATGGTGGGCGACGTGCCCTTCGAGACGCTCGTGCAACTCCATGGTGGCCTTGAACAGCAGGAACACACCGCCGAACAGCATGATCAGGTCACGGCCCGAGAAGCTCTTGTCGAACACCTCGAACAGCGGCGCGGTCAGCGTCACCATCCACGAGATGCTGGCCAGCAGGCCCAGGCGCATGATCAGCGCCAGCGACAGGCCGATCACCCGCGCGCGGTCGCGCTGATGGGGCGGCAGCTTGTCGGCGAGAATCGCGATGAACACCAGGTTGTCGATACCCAGTACCAGCTCGAGCACGATCAGCGTGGCAAGGCCCAGCCAGGCCGTGGGGTCGGCTAGCCATTCCATGGGCAGGTACTCAGGCGGGAAACGTCACGGGGACGGGAAAGGGGAGATGGCCAGGACGGCCGGGTACTGGGAGGCTCCGAGAACGAAGTCATATCAACCTTGGGTCAATTAGGGACGGTGATCCTACAATTTCAGCTGACTTTTCTCACAGCGTGAAATTATTTCAATCTGTGGCAAAACACGCGCTGCGGCACAGGGCAATTTCCTTCAATACCCCACCGACCTTCCCGCCTACCCTCGCTGCACCCTCCCCCTCAAGGATCTGCCGCATGAGCCTCAGCCTTTCCATGGCCGCCTTCGCCCTGGCCGCCTCCATTTCCCCTGGCCCGGTCAACATCGTTGCCCTGGGCGCCGGCGCACGGCATGGCTTGCGCCCGGCCATGCGCCACGTTACCGGTGCCACCCTGGGGTTCATCCTGCTGCTGGTACTGATCGGCCTAGGCCTGCATGAGGTGCTGCGCCACTGGCCAGGCCTTGCCGTTGCCCTGCACTGGGCCGGGGTGCTGTTTCTGCTGTACATGGCATGGAAACTGGCCCGCGACGACGGCGCGCTCGGTGAAGGGCGTGATACCCACGCACCCAGCCTGCTGCGCGGCGCTGCCATGCAATGGCTCAACCCCAAGGCCTGGCTGGCCTGCGTGGCGGGCATCGGCGCTTTCGTGGGCCAGGGCGAAACCGCCCTGCTGGGCCAGTTCAGCCTGATCTACCTGGTGATCTGCTACCTCTCGCTGGGCTGCTGGGCGCTGGCCGGCAGCCTGATCCGCAGCTACCTCGACAACCCGCGGCGCCTGCGCCTGTTCAATCGCAGCCTGGCCGCCCTGCTGGTGCTGAGCGCGGTGTACCTGATGCAGGGGTCTGTATGAAAAAGACGAAGGTCAGGCTGTTTTCAACCCAGCATCACCGAGTATCAAGGCTTTTCGTACAGCGCCTAGGCTGAGCGGTAATGCCCGGGCGTCGCAGCCAGGTGCTGCTTGAATGCCCGTTGCAGATGCGCCTGGTCGGCAAACCCGGCCTCCAGCGCCACCTCGGCGATCAGCCGGCCCTGGCGCAACTGGGCGCGGGCGTACTGCACGCGGCAGTCCAGCACAAAGCCGTGCGGGGTCAGGCCGTAATGCTGTTTGAAGGTGCGGATCAGATACGAGGTGGACAAGCCGGCGGCCTGGCTGATGTCTTCGAGCTTGAGCGGTTCGGTGCAATGTGCGCGAATGAATGCCGCCGCCCGCTCCAGGCGCGCATCCGGCCTGGCCAGCGGCGGTGGCGCTGCCTCCAGCTGCTGGCGCAGGTCGCCGAAGAACGCTTCGGCAGCCGCCGCCTTGCACGCCGCGCCACGCTGGTTGTCGATGAGCACGTCGTACAACTGCAACAGGGCCTCGAACAGGGCCGGGGCGGTACTCAGGGTGGCAGCGACCGGTGCGAAGCCAAGCCGGGTCAGCCACGGCATGTCCACGTACAACATCAGGTACGACCACGGCTGGTCGGCGATCGGGTTGCAGGCGTGCACCACACCGGGGTTCATCATCACCACCGTGCCGGTCTCGACCTCGCGCCAGGTGTGCCCGCTGAGGTAGGAGCTACGCCCGGCAGTGATCGCACCGATGGAAAACCCGGCATGGGAATGGCGCGCATAGCAGACCTTGCGACCGTCTGCGACCCCGCGCGCCTCGATGAAGGGCAACGCCGGGTCACGCCAGAAATACGAGGTGGTGGTCATCGCGTGCGGGCCTGTGGGCAGTGGAACAACGCGCACTCTATCAGGCTTCAAGGCGTGCCACTGCCCCTTGCGCACCGCTCGTCGTCACTCGCGCGCCCTGATAAGCTGCCGCGCAGACCGTTCAAGGAAGACCCGCATGAGCAGCAAGCACTTCACCGAAACCAGCAAATTTCTCAGCTACGTGCTGCGTCACGCCCCCGAATCCATCGATCTGCAACTGGACAGCGAAGGCTGGGGCGATGTCGATGCACTGATTGCCGGCGCCGCTCGCCAGGGCCGCGCGCTGGACCTGGCGCACCTGCAGGCGGTGGTGGCCAGCAGCGACAAGAAACGCTTCGGCCTGTCGGACGATGGCCGCAGGATTCGCGCCGTACAGGGGCACTCGACAGCGACGGTCGAGCTCCAGTACGCGCCCAAGGCGCCGCCTGCCGAGCTGTACCACGGTACGGCAACGCGCTTTCTCGACTCGATTGCCCAACAGGGCCTGATCGCCGGCAACCGTCACCACGTGCACCTGTCCCACGACCCCGAAACGGCCATTGCGGTCGGCCAGCGTTACGGCTCACCGGTACTGCTGCACATCGATGCAGCGGCAATGCACGCCCAGGGCCTGGCGTTCTTCCAGGCCGACAATGGCGTATGGCTGACGGCCCACGTGCCGGTGGCGTTCATTCGACAGCCCGGTTAAACCGGCGAGTCGGCGTCGTGCACCACCACCAGCAACTGCGCCTGCACCGCCCCGACCGAGCGTAGCCGGTGCGGTGTCTGGGCATTGAAGTGCAGCGCATCGCCGCGCTCGAGCAACACCCGCTCGTGCATGAAGTCCACTTCCACCTGCCCTTCGTGCACGAACAGGAACTCTTCGCCAAGGTGCTCCTTGAACGTCGAGTCGCTGAAGTCCGCCGGCGGGCAGATGATGAACGGCAGCAGGCTGCGCTGGCCGATATGCTGGGCCAGCACCGCGTAGCCCGGCCCTTCGGCGCTGCCGGACAACGCCTGGCGTTCACCCCGGCGTACCAGGCTGTAGCGCGCCTGCGCAGGTTGGTCTTCGGCGAACAGTTCTTCCACGTTCACGTTCAACGCCCGCGCCAGTTTCAGCGCCGCCGCAATCGAAGGGGTGTTCAGACCCCGCTCCACCTTGGACAGGTAGCTCTTGGTCATGGCCGTTTTCTCGGCCAGCGTCTCAAGCGTCAGCCCAAGTTTTTTTCTTAATACTTTCAATCGGATAGACATTTAACGCCGCTATTCCCGGTGCAGTGGGCAACCTTTCCCTTGCCAATGACACTTTGTGTCATATAGCCTTGTTTGTGTCATGAGGTTGACCACCCCGCTCACCTTCCAAGCAACCGGGGCGGGCCAGCCCTGACGTCCGATCCGCCACCGAGGAAACCCCAATGGCCAAGACATTAGCACTCCCCAAGGACCAACTGGTCAAGCAGGCCCTGGAACAGATGCAGGGCACGCTTGCCGATAATACGTGGACTGTGCGTGAAAAGCTGGCGCTGACCTGCCGAATCCTGTTCGACAACGGCCACGACTCCGGCCTGGCCGGGCAGATCAGTGCCCGCGGCCCGCAACCGGGCACCTTCTACACCCAGCAACTGGGGCTGGGCTTCGATGAAATCACCGCCAGCAACCTGCTATTGGTCAACGAGGACCTGGAGGTGCTCGAAGGCAGCGGCATGCCCAACCCGGCCAATCGCTTTCACAGCTGGGTGTACCGCGCACGCCCGGATGTGAACTGCATCATCCACACCCACCCGACCCACATCGCCGCGCTGTCGATGCTCGAGGTACCGTTGCAGGTGTCGCACATGGACCTCTGCCCGCTGTACGAGGACTGCGCGTTTCTCGAAGGCTGGCCCGGGGTGCCGGTGGGCAACGAGGAAGGCGAGCTGATCAGCGCGGCGCTGGGCGACAAGCGCGCCATCCTGCTCTCGCACCACGGCCAGCTGTCGACCGGCGCCAGCATCGAGGAAGCCTGTGTGATCGCGCAGTTGATCGAGCGCGCGGCGCGCCTGCAGTTGCTGGCGATGTCAGCCGGCCAGATCAAGCCCATCGAGCCGGTGCTGGGGCGCGAAGCGCACGACTGGATCGCCCGCCCCAAGCGCCACGGCGCGGCGTTCGCCTACTATGCCCGGCAGTGCCTGCGTCAGCATGCCGATTGCCTGAACTGAACCTGTTTTCTGCGGAGTGTTTTTCATGTCCACGACTTTTCACGGCATCATCGGCTACACCATCACCCCGTTCAGCGCCGACGGCACCCAGCTCGACCTGACGGCCCTTGGCCGCTCCATCGATCGGCTGATCGAAGGTGGGGTACAGGCCATCGCGCCCCTGGGCAGCACGGGCGAAGGCGCCTACCTGAGCGACCGCGAGTGGGACCAGGTGGCCGAGTTCAGCCTGGCGCACATTGGCGGGCGGGTACCGACCATTGTCAGCGTCTCGGACCTGACCACCGCCAGCGCCATGCGCCGCGCGCGCTTTGCCGAGGCCCATGGGGCAGATGCGGTGATGGTATTGCCGGCGGCCTACTGGAAGCTGAGCGAAGCCGAGATCCTGCAGCACTACCAGAGCATCGGCGACTGCATCGGCGTGCCGATCATGCTCTACAACAACCCGGCCACCAGCGGCACCGACCTGTCGGTGGAGCTGATCATGCGCATCGTGCGCCAGGTCGAGAACGTGACCATGGTCAAGGAGAGTACCGGCGACATCCAGCGCATGCACAAGCTGCAGCAGTTGGGCGAAGGCCAGGTGCCGTTCTACAACGGCTGCAACCCGTTGGCCCTGGAAGCGTTCGTGGCCGGTGCCACGGGCTGGTGCACGGCGGCAGCCAACCTGATTCCGGCGCTCAACCAGCAGCTGTACCAGGCCGTGCTGGGTAACGACCTTGAGGCGGCGCGGGCGCTGTTCTACCGGCAGTTGCCATTGCTGGAGTTCATCCTCAAGGGCGGCTTGCCGGCGACGGTGAAGGCAGGGTTGGCGTTGACCGGGCTGGAGGTGGGCGAGCCGCGCAGGCCGGTGTTCGGGCTGGATGACGCCGGGCGTGAGCGGTTGCGCGGGTTGCTCGAACAGATGGGGTAAGGCCTTCTCACGGCCTCAGCGCACGGGATTGCCACGGCCAACAGGGCATGCATCGCCAGCCCTGTTGGCTCGGCTTCAGGGCGCTACAACCGCCAATCCAGGCTCACCGTCAGCGTGCGCGGATCACCCCAGTACACCCCGTTGTAGAACCCCACGTTGTTGTAGTACCTGGTATCCAGCAGGTTCTTCACGTTCAAGGACGCCGACAGGTGTTCGTCGAACTCGTAACGGGACATCAACCCCACCACCGTGTAGGACCGCTGGCGAATGTCAGCCGGCGCCGTGATGATCCGGCCATCGCTGCCTCGCCCCACCGGACGATTGCCGCTGCGGTAGATGTCGCTCTGCCAATCCACCGACCCACCCACGGTCAACCTGTCCATCACCCTGTAGGTGCTGTTCCAGCGCACCATGTTCAACGGCTGGGTGGTGTTGCGCCGCTTGTGCTCGGCATCCAGCGAGTGGGTGTAGCTGTAGCCCAGGGTCATGTTCCACCCCGCCATCACCTCGCCAGCGACCTCTGCCTCGAAGCCCTCCACGGTATTGCCCTTGCCGCCGGACTTGTAATACTGCTCGCCGTTGGGCCCTACCGGAGTGGAATCGTCCACCTCGGCCACGTTGTCCTGCTTGCTGCGAAACACCGCCGTCGACAGGTTCAGGCGCTCATCCAGCAGGCTGCCCTTCAGGCCCACCTCGTAGTTGCTGCCCACCACCGGTTCCAGGTACTTGTCGTCGACATCCTTGTAGTTCTGCGGCTTGAAGATGTCGGTGTAGCTGGCGTACACGGTGTAGTGGTCGGTGATGTCGTACAGAACGCCCGCATAGGGTGTCCACACGTCATTGTGGGTGCGGCTGGAGCGCGGGTTCTCCACCACCTGCCCCGCCGCATCGAATGCCCATGAGCGCCCCGTGACCTTCCAGCTGCCGTAGCGGCTGCCTAGCACCAGGTGCAGTGCATCGGTCACGTTCAACCGGGTGGCGACATAGCCGGCCTTCTGCTGCGTGGTATCGCGCGAACCATCCAGGTTGGTCACGGTATCGGCGAACTTGTCTACCCCGCCCAGGTACTTCCAGTCGGGGATGGTCGTGTAGCCGGGCGGCAGGTCCAGGGGCCGCTTGAGCGGCGCGCTGTTGCGCCGCTGCGACTCGCCATAGCCGATCATGAATTCGTGCTCGCGCCCCAGCAGCGCAAAGGGCCCGCCCAGGTTGAGGTCGGCGGCGCTCATTTTCTCGTCGCCGATGAAGTGGCTGACCCAGGCATTCATGCCGCTGCGGTCGGCCTCGGGGAAGCCCTGGCCACCGAAGTACACCTTGCCGTCGGTTTCGCTCTGGCGGTAGGTGTAGGCCGCCTTGAGGTGCCAGTCGCCGCCCAGGCGCTGGTCGAGGGTGGCGAACACGGTCTCGTCCTTGAGCGGCCATGAACTCCACGGCGCCGAGATGTTGTTCGAGCGCGGCAGCTTGGCCTTGCCACCGGAGGCGTTCCAGTACGGCACGGTGCCCCACGAGGCACCCTGTACATGCTTGTTCTGGTAGTCGTACCCCACCGCCAGCACGGTGTCGTCGCTCAGGTCACCCTCGAGAATGCCGTAGGCCACCTCGCGCTGGGTCTGGTAGCGGTCGCGAAACGAATGGGCGTCGCGGTAGGCCAGCACGCTGCGCCCGCGCAGACGACCGTCGAAGGCCAGCGGCCCGCCCACGTCGACATAGCTGTAGTAGTTGTCGTAGCTGCCGCCACGCAGGCCGGTTTTCACCGCCAGTTCATGGGTGGGGCGCTTGCGCATCATGTTGATGGTGCCCGACGGGTCGCCGGCACCGGTGGTCAGCCCGGTGGCGCCACGCACCACTTCGATGCGGTCGTAGATGATGGTGTCCGAGTCGGACTTGAGCCCCGCGAAGGTGTTGAGCATGCCGTCGATCTGGAAGTTGTCGATGGCATAGCCGCGCGAGTTGTACGTGGGGCGCTCGGAGTCGTTGCGCTGCACCACCACGCCCGTCACCTGGCCCATGGCTTCGGAGAGGTTGTCGAGCTGGAAGTCGTCCAGCTGCTGGCGGGTCAGCACCGACATCGACTGCGGGGTGTCCTTGATCGACAGGTTCAGGCGGGTGGCGGTGCTCATGCTGCCGGTGGTGTAGGCCCCGGTGTTTTCGGTGGTGCTGCCCAGGCCCTGGGCACTCACGTTGGTCGAACCCAGCTCCAGCGCCTGGGGGGCGGCGTCGGGCAGGGGTTCGTTGTCAGCCAGTGCGACGGCGCTGCAGGCGGTGCCGTACAGGCCCAGTGTCAACGTCATGGAACGGGTAATCGGCGCGAACATCGCGGCCTTCTCCTTGTTTTACGACGGGAAATTCCGTTTAGAAGTACACAGCGGGACATCATCGGATCACCCTTAATACGAATGCTTATCGATTTAATTTAGACATGAAAAAGGCGATCCGAAGATCGCCTTTTTCACCCGCCGGATGCGCTACGGCATCACAGGTGGCGTGTACTGCAACGTGGTGCCCAGCGCCCAGAGCAGGAACAGCACCAGCGGCACGTGCACCAGCAACTGCACGAACGAGAAGCCGATCAGGTCGCGCGCCTTGAGCCCCAGCACGCCCAGCAGCGGCAGCATGTAGAACGGGTTGATCAGGTTGGGCAGCGCCTCGGCGGCGTTGTAGATCTGCACCGCCCAGCCCAGGTGGTACTGCAGGTCGTTGGCCACCAGCATCACGTAGGGCGCCTCGATGATCCACTTGCCGCCACCGGAGGGAATGAAGAAGCCCAGCACCGCGGAGTACACGCCCATCAGCAAGGCGTAGGTGTCATGCGAGGCGATCTGCACGAAGAAGGTGGAGATATGGTGCGCCAGGGTTTGCGCGTCCACGCCCTTGACCTGGGTGAGGATGGCCGCGATCGAGCCGTACAGCGGGAACTGGATCAGTACCCCGGTGGTGGTCGGCACCGCACGGCCCACCGCATCCAGGAAGCTGCGCGGGCGCCAGTGCAGCAAGGCACCGAGCATGATGAACAGAAAGTTGTAGGTATTGAGCCCCGAGATCGCGGTGATGGCCGGCTTGGTCGAGAACTCGTGGTACAGCCAGCCAGCCGCCAGGGCCACCAGCAGCAGGGTCAGCACCGGGCTGTATTCCAGCCATTCACCCGGGCGCGTGCGCTGCGCCGGTGGTGGTGCGCTGAAGCTGGGATCGATGCCACAGGCCTGGGCATCGCGGGCACTCTGCGGGCCGGGTGCAGTGGCGTAGGCCACGATCAGCGACACGATGACCAGCGCCGCCAGCATCACGCCCGACTGCCAGAGGAAGATGGTTTCGGTGAACGGGATCACCCCGGTGATCGCCAGGATCGACGGCGGCAGGCTGGCCGGGTTGGCTTGCAGCTGCGCGGCCGACGAGGACAGGCCCAGGGCCCATACGGCGCCCAGGCCCAGGTAGGCGGCGGCACCGGCGGCGCGGTAGTCCATCTTCAGGTCGGTACGGCGCGCCAGGGCGCGTACCAGCAGGCCGCCGAACACCAGCGACAGGCCCCAGTTGAGCAGCGAGGCGACCATCGATATCAGCGCCACCCAGCACACGGCCGAACGGCCGTTCTTCGGAATGCGCGCCAGGCGGTCGATGAGTTTCACCGCCGGCGGCGAGCTGGCCACCACATAGCCGCCGATGACCACGAAGGCCATCTGCATGGTGAAGGGGATCAAGCTCCAGAACCCGTCACCGAAGGCGGTGGCGGTATCGAGGGGTTTGGCGCCCATGGCCAGGGCGGCCAGTGACACCAGCACCACGGCCAGGGCGGCGAACACCCAGGAGTCGGGGAACCAGCGTTCGGCCCAGTTGGAGCAACGCAGGGCAAAGCGGGCGGAGCGGCTGTCTTGGAGTTCGGCGGCCACGGGATTTTCCTTCTTATTGATTTTTTTTGAACGGCTGAAGGCCCCTTCGCCGGCAAGGCCGGCTCCTGCACAGGAATGCGTGGTTCCCTGCAGGAGCCGGCCTTGCCGGCGAAGAGGCCAGCACAGGCAAGGCGGTTATCAGCCTAGAACGTCATCTCTTTCACATCATCGGCCACGATCAGCTTGCCGGCGGTCTTGGCGACGATCTCTTCCACGCTCACCCCCGGCGCCGTCTCGCGCAGGATGAACGCGCCATTCTCGATCTCAAGATAGGCCAGGTCGGTCAGCACCTTGCGGATGCAGCCGGCACCGGTCAGCGGCAGGCTGCAGCGCGACAGCAGCTTGGACTCGCCGTCCTTGGAGGCATGGGTCATGGTGACGATGATGTTCTCGGCACCGGCCACCAGGTCCATCGCCCCGCCCATGCCCTTGACCAGTTTGCCCGGGATCATCCAGGAGGCGATGTTGCCCTCCACGTCCACCTCGAACGCCCCCAGCACGGTGAGGTCGACGTGGCCGCCACGGATCATCGCGAAGGACTCGGCCGAGTTGAAGATCGACGCGCCAGTGCGGGCGGTCACGGTCTGCTTGCCGGCGTTGATCATGTCGGCGTCCAGCTGCGCTTCGGTGGGGAATTCCCCCATGCCCAGCAGGCCGTTCTCCGATTGCAGCATCACGTCCATATCCGCCGGGACGTAGTTGGCCACCAGGGTCGGGATGCCGATGCCAAGGTTGACGTAGTAGCCGTCCTTGAGTTCACGGGCTACACGTTGTGCCATTTGTTCGCGGGTAAGTGCCATGCTCAGGTTCTCTTTGTTGTTCTGCGCGGGGTCGGGTCAGGCTTTGACGGTGCGTTTTTCGATACGCTTCTCGAACGTGCCGACGATGACCCGGTCGACGTAGATGCCCGGGGTATGGATCTCGGTAGGCAGCAGCACGCCTGGCTCGACGATCTCCTCGACCTCCACCACGGTGATCTTGCCGGCGGTGGCGGCCAGCGGGTTGAAGTTCTGCGCGGTGTTGCGGTACACCACGTTGCCGTAGTGGTCGGCCTTCCAGCCCTTGACGATGGCGAAGTCACCGGTGATGGCTTCTTCGAGGATGTACTTGCGCCCGTTGAATTCGCGCACTTCCTTGCCTTCGGCCACCGGGGTGCCGTAGCCAGTGGCGGTGAAGAAGGCCGGGATGCCGGCGCCGCCGGCGCGCATCTTCTCGGCCAGGGTGCCTTGCGGGGTAAGTTCCACTTCCAGCTCGCCGCTGAGCAGCTGACGCTCGAACTCGGCGTTTTCGCCCACATACGAGGCGACCATCTTGCGGATCTGGTGGTCTTCGAGCAGCACGCCCAGGCCGAAGCCGTCGACGCCGCAGTTGTTGGACACCACGGTCAGGCCGCGCACGCCGCGGCGCTTGATCTCGGCAATGAGGTTTTCGGGGATGCCGCACAGGCCGAAGCCGCCTGCCAGTACGGTCATGTTGTCGGCAAGGCCTTCGAGGGCCTCTTCATAGGTCGCTACGCGCTTGTCCAGTCCGGCCATGCTGATTCGCCTTTTGTAGTTGTAGAACCGACGAGGGTCGTCGGAGAGCGTCTGGGGCCATCTTCACCCTTGGCCACTCATTTGTTAATTTTGTTTTTTTGATGGATTGATTGGTTATTCAAATCAATGTCGACGCGGGTAGGCTTGACCCGCCACAAAACCCTAAAGGACAGTAGACCACCCTCCCCACTTTGCAGGAGCCTTCCATGCGTACGCTCGAACTCGGCGACTCCACCGTACCCGTCATCGGCCAGGGCACCTGGTACATGGGCGAAGACCCCGGCCAGCAGAAAGCCGAGGTCGCCGCCCTGCAGCACGGCATCGACCTGGGCCTGACGTTGATCGACACCGCCGAAATGTATGCCGAGGGCGGCGCCGAGCGGGTGGTGGGCCAGGCCATCCAGGGGCGTCGCGAGCAGGTCTGCGTGGTCAGCAAGGTGTACCCGCACAACGCCAGCCGCAGCGGCATCCCCGCCGCCTGCGAGCGCAGCCTGCAGCGCCTGGGCACCGACCATATCGACCTGTACCTGCTGCACTGGCGCGGCCAGTACCCGCTGGAGGAAACCGTCGAAGCCTTCGAGCGCCTGCGCGAGGCCGGCAAGATCCGGCGCTGGGGCGTGTCCAACTTCGATACCGATGACCTGCGCGAGCTGGACAACCCGGCCTGCGCCACCAACCAGGTGCTGTACAACCCCGAGCAGCGCGGCATCGAGTTCGACCTGCTGCCCTACAGCCACAAGCGCCACTTGCCAACCATGGCCTACTGCCCGCTGGCCCAGGCCGGACGCCTGCTCAAAAACGCGACCCTCAACCAGATCGCCGAACGTCATGGCGCCACCGCGGCCCAGGTGGCGTTGGCCTGGGTAACCCGAGAAGACGGCGTGATCGCGATCCCCAAGGCGGTGGACAAGCGCCATGTGCAGCTCAATGCCGCCGCAGCCAGCCTGACCTTGAGCAGCGAAGACCTGCGCGCCATCGACCGCGCCTTCCCGCCGCCCACCCGCAAGCAGCGCCTGGCGATGGTGTGATCAGCGAAAGTCGCGGCTGCGCACATCCAGCCCGTGCAACAGCGGGCTGAGGTCTTCCAGGCGCTTGGCGATCAGGTGGCGCACGCCGTCGGCGCATTCGAGCGTACCCATCACCCGCAGCAGCTGCGAGCCCACCAGCACCCGGCGCTGACGCTCGGCCAGCTCGCGCCACACCACCACGTTGACCATGCCGAACTCATCCTCCAGGGTCACGAAGGTCACGCCGCTGGCAGTGCCTGGCCGCTGGCGCCCGGTGACCAGCCCCGCCACGCTCACCGCATCGCCGTGTTCGGCCCCCTCCAGGGCCTGCGAACTGCGACAGCCCAGGCCATTCAGGCGTCGGCGCAGCAGGCTCAGCGGGTGCGGGCCCAATGTGGTGCCGACGCTGGCATAGTCGGCAAACAGGTCCTCGCCCACGCTGGGCACCGGCAGGTTCACCGGCGCTTCACGGGGCGGCTCCACCCCGGCGAACAGCGGCAGTTGCGCCTGCACCGCCGCCACTTCCCAACGCGCCTGATAACGGTGCCCGGCCAGGGCGCCCAGGGCCCCGGCATCGGCCAGCAGCGCCCGCGCCCGCGCATCCAGGCCGGCACGCAGGCACAGGTCGGCCACATCGCCGAACGCCCGCTGCGCCCTGGCCTGTGCCAGGCGCAGGGCATCGTCCTGGCGAAAGCCGCGCACCTGGCGCAGGCCAAGGCGCAGCGCCAGTTCATCGCCGCCCACCGGCTCCAGGCTGCAGTCCCACTGGCTGTGCTGCACATCCACCGGGCGAATCTGGATGCGGTGGCGGCGCGCGTCCTGCAGGATCTGGTCCGGGCTGTAGAAGCCCATCGGCCAGCTGTTGATCAGCGCACAGGCGAAGATCGCCGGCTCGTGGCACTTGAGCCAGCAACTGGCGTAGGTCAGCAAGGCAAAGCTGGCCGCGTGGGACTCGGGAAACCCGTAGCTGCCAAAGCCCTTGATCTGCTCGAAGATGCGCTCGGCGAACTCGACGCTGTAGCCGTTGTTCAGCATGCCCCGGGTCAGCCGCTCGCGGTGTGGCTCCAGCCCGCCGTGACGTTTCCAGGCGGCCATCGAACGGCGCAACTGGTCGGCCTCGCCCGCCGTATAGTCGGCAGCCACCATGGCCAGCTCCATCACCTGCTCCTGAAACAGCGGCACGCCCAGGGTGCGCTCGAAGACCTTCTTCAGCGCATCCGACGGGTAGGTCACCTGCTCCTGCTTGTTACGCCGGCGCAGGTACGGGTGCACCATGTCGCCCTGGATCGGCCCGGGGCGCACGATGGCCACCTCGATCACCAGGTCGTAGAACTCGCGTGGCTTGAGCCGCGGCAGCATGGCCATCTGCGCCCGTGACTCGATCTGGAACACCCCCACGGTATCGGCACGGCCGATCATGTCGTAGGTGGGGACATCGTCCGGCGGCAGGGTAGCGATGGTCAGCTCGCGCCCGCGGTGGTAGCGCACCAGGTCGAAGCAGCGGCGCAAGGCGCTGAGCATGCCCAGGGCCAGGATATCGACCTTGAGCAGGCCGACCATGTCCAGGTCGTCCTTGTCCCACTGGATCACCGTGCGTTCGTCCATGGCGGCGTTTTCCACCGGCACCAGGGTGTCCAGTGGCTGCTCGGAAATCACGAAGCCACCAGGGTGCTGCGACAGGTGCCGGGGGAAGCCGATCAGCTCGCCGGTCAAGGTCAGCACCCGGTGCAGCAGCGGGCTGTCGGGGTCGAAACCGGCTTCGCGCAACCGCTCCGGCGGCGGGATGCGGTCGGTCCAGCGCCCGCAGCAATCGGCCAGGGCGTTGATCTGGTCGGGCGGCAGCCCCAGCACCCGGGCAATGTCGCGCACCGCCCCGGCGGCATGGTAGGTGCTGGCCACGGCCGTCAGGGCGGCGCGGTGGCGGCCATAGCGGTTGAACACGTATTGCAGCACCTCTTCGCGCCGTTCGTGCTCGAAGTCCACGTCGATGTCCGGCGGCTCGTCGCGCTCACGCGATAAAAAGCGCTCGAACAGCAGGTGCGTGCGGGTCGGGTCCAGCTCGGTGATGCCCAGCACGAAGCACACCACCGAGTTGGCTGCCGAGCCCCGGCCCTGGCACAGGATGCCCTGGCCACGGGCAAAATGAACGATGTCGTAGACGGTCAGGAAGTAGCTCTCGTAGCCCAGCTCGGCGATCAGCGCCAGTTCGTGTTCGAGGGTCTGGCGCACGGCCGGCTCGATTCCTCCCGGCCAGCGCCACGGCACCTGGCGTTCGCACAGCGTGCGCAGCCAGCCGGTCGGCGTGTACCCCTCGGGCACCACTTCGCGCGGGTACTGGTAGCGCAACTGGCCGAGGTCGAAGGTGCAGCGCCGGGCAATCTCCAGGGTGGCCTCAAGCAGGTGGGCCGGGTACAGCTCGGCCAGCTGCGCCAGGGGCCGCAGGTGCCGCTCGCCATTGGCGAACAGGTGCTGCCCGGCACCGGCCACGGTGCTGTGATGGCGCAGCGCGCTCATGCAGTCCTGCAGCGCGCGCCGCCCACGCGCATGCATGTGCACGTCGCCACAGGCCACGGCGCGCAGGTTCAGGCTCGCGGCCAACCCCTGCAGTTGTTGCAGGCGCTGATGATCGTCGGCACCGCGATGCAGTTGCACCGCCAGCCACAGGCGCTCGCCGAACACCTCGCGCAGCCACAGGCCGGGGCCGGCCGGCAACGGCTCGTCCGGCACCCACAGCGCCAGCAGGCCGTGCAGCGGGCCGGCGAAGTCTTCGCGCAGCAGCTGGTATTCGCCCTTTTTCGCCCGGCGCCGCGCCAGGGTGATGAGCCGGCACAGGTGCTGGTAGCCGCTCAGGTTTTCGACCAGCAGCACCAGCCTGGGGCCATCGTGCACCCGCACCTCGCTGCCGACGATCAGCTTGAGGCCCGTCTCCCTGGCCGCCTGCCAGGCGCGCACGATACCGGCCAGGGTGCATTCGTCGGTGATCGCCAGGGCCTGGTAGCCCTGCTGGTGCGCCCGCTCGAACAGCTCGCGGGCACTCGAGGCCCCGCGCTGGAAAGTGAAGTTCGACAGGCAGTGCAGCTCGGCATAGCCCACGCTCATGCGAACCAGCCCTGCAGCCACAACGGCCCGCCTTCGCCCAGTGGCCGGTAGGCCCAGCCGCGCTGGCCGGCCGGGGTTTCGACCAGGTAGTAGTCACGCCGTACATCGCCGCCATCCCACCAGCCGGATTCGATCCGCTCGGGCCCGGCCAGCAGGCGCAGGCCCTCGGGCGCCAAGGCCTGCGGCTCGGCCAGCAGCCAGCCCGGGCGCGGCGGCCCACCCGGCGCACGGGCCAGCGGCGGGGCGCCGCCAGCCGACTGCCAGGCGCACTCGGGGCGGTGGTCGGCAAAAGCCTGCACAGCCCGCACGCTCTCATCGCCCAGGCGTGCACGCAAACGCTCGCGCAACTGCTCCCAGTCCTGTTGCTGCTGGGGCCGCGCATTGAACAGCTCGCCCGGTTGCGGCACGAACGCCGGCAGGTCGTCGGCCACCAGGCGCACGCTGCGCACCGGTGCGGGCAGGCTCAACTGCTCCAGGCGCCCGCGTGCCAGCTCGAACAGCATGCCCGCCTCGCGTTCGGCGGCCAGCAGGCCGACCACCACCGGCGTGGCGACGCCCCGGGCATGTTCCAGGTGCAGGGTAAAACGCTGCACGCCGCCGTCACGGCTGGCCAGGAACGCCGCCAGGTCGGCAATCAGCCGGCGCAACGGAAACAACAGCGCCTGGTGCGATTCCACATCGAAGTTGAGTTCCAGCCGCGCCTCGAACCGGTCCGGCGGCCGGTAGCACGCCAGCGCCATGGGGCGCAGGCCCAGCAGGCGATCCAGGTGCACCTGCACGCTGGCGGCAAAACGCCTGGCCAGGGTGTCGCGCGGCAACCCCAGCACCTGCCCAAGGTCGCGCAGGCCCATGCGCGACAAGGCCGTGGCGGCCTCCACCGGCAGGCCGATGCGGTCCACGGGCATCTGCGCAAGGGCGGCGCGGGTGGCCTGGGCGTCGTTCAGTGCCAGCCCGTCATGGGCGTTGGCCAGCATGCGCGCCGCCACCGGGTTGCTGGCCAGCACGATGCGATGACGCAGCCCCAGCTCGCCCAGCTCCTTGCGCAGGCGGGCCTCGAACAGCGGCCAGGGCCCGAACAGGCCCAGGCTGGATTCGACTTCGAGCAACACGGTGCGTGGGTAATGCAGGCTGACCTGCGAACTGAACTGGTAGGCCCAGGCGGCCAGCAATTGCTGCAACTGCTCGACCGCCGCCGGGTCATGCTCGACGCAGGTAAAACTGCTGGCCAGCGCCTGCGCGGTGCTCAGGCTCTGCCCGGCGCGCAGCCCCAGGGCCCGGGCCGCCGGGTTGACCGCCTGCAACACGCGCCGCTGCGCCGGGCCGCTGAGCAGCACCAGCGGCGCCTGGGGGTCGTCGCGACCGCGCAGCACGCTGTCGAGTGCCAGTTGCGGCAGCAGGATGCAGGCCCACAGCATCGCCCATCACCCTCGCCCGGCCATGGCGATCGGGGTGGCCGGGGCCAGCCCGCCACGGCACTTGAGCACCCGCCACTGCGCCGGGTGCAGGTCGACGGCAATGCGCAGCGCGGCCGGCGACGGGTTGAGTGCCGCCTGCTGCGGGCGGCAGGCAAAGGCCAGGGTCTGGCCGGTTTCGGCAGCCACCTGCAGGCGGCGCAAGGCGCGGTCGTCGACCTGCTGCGGCCAGCACAGCACCGCGCCGCAACTGCCCGAGCGCAGGCACTGCTCGGCGGCCCACAGGGCCTCGACGCGGGAGGCCTGGATCAGCGACAGCCAGCGCAGGTCGACACCGGCTGCCAGCCAGGCGGGCGGGTACGGAATGAACGGCGGCGCCACCAGCACCACCCGTTCGCCGCTGGCAGTCAGGCGCGCCAGGCTCGGCCAGAGCAGGTGCAGCTCGCCGGCGCCCTCGGCAGCCAGCAGCAGTTCGCTGAGCGCACCCGGTGGCCAGCCGCCGCCGGGCAGCACCGCGTCCAGCGCGGCATGCCCGGTGGGTTGCAGGCCCCGGGGCTGGGCCAGCGGGCGCCCCTTCCAGACCCGCCGCTCGTCGAGCAGCCCGTCGAGGCTGACCACCGCGCCCATCAGTCGCGCCTCAACAGGCCGCAGAACACCCCTTCGATCACGAAGTCGCGTTCGGGCCCCACGTCTATCGGTGCATAGGCCGGGTTGCGCGGCAGCAGGCGGTAGTGCGTGCCTGCGCGCTGGAAGCGCTTGATGGTGACCTCGCCATCGAGCCGGGCCACCACGATCTGCCCGTCGCGGGCATCGGGCTGCTGGTGAATGCCCACCAGGTCGCCGTCGAAGATACCGTCGTCGATCATCGAGTCGCCGCGCACCTTCAGCAGGTAGGTGGGGGTACGGCTGAACAGGTGCGCATCGAGCATCAGCTGTTCGTGGATGTCCACGTCGGGCCCGATCGGGCGGCCGGCGGCCACCTGGCCCAGTACCGGGATCTCCAGCACCTCGGGGCGGCGCAGCGCACCGGCCAGGCGGATGCTGCGCGCCTGGTTGGGGGTGACCTCGATGAAGCCGGCCTCGCACAGCGCCTGGATGTGCTTGCGCGCCACGCTGCGCGAGGCAAAACCGAAGGCCTGGGCGATGTCGGCCAGGCTCGGGGGCTGCCCTTGCTGCGCGATGCGGTCGCGGATGAAGGTCAGGATGGCGGCACGTTTGGGCGATAGTCTGTTCATGGAGCACATTTGTACTCTTTTCGGGTTTATCTGACCAGCCCCGCTGATCGCCACGGCAAAATGGTTATGATGGCCCGCCGTGCAATGGAAACCGCGCCCCATGCTTGAAGCCCTGCTGTTCGACCTCGATGGCACCCTGACCGACACCGATACCCTGCATTTGCAGGCACTGCAGCAGTTGCTGCGTGAGCAGGGTCGCGAACTGAGCGAGGCCGAGTTCGACGCCCACGTCAGTGGCCGGGCCAACGCCGACATGTGCCGCTACCTGTTCCCCGGGCGCCCGGTGGCCGAGCATGAGGCATTCGCCGACCGCAAGGAGGCGCGCTTTCGTGCGCTGTCGCCGACCTTGCAGCCCACTGCCGGCCTCGAACGCCTGCTGGCGCATGCCGAGCGCCGCGGCATCGGCATGGCCGTGGTCACCAATGCGCCACGGGCCAATGCGCAGCACATGCTGGCAGCCATGGGCCTGGCCGAGCGCTTCGAGCATGTGCTGGTGGCCGAGGAACTGGCACGGGCCAAGCCCGATCCCCTGCCCTACCTCACCGGCCTGGGGCGCCTGGGGGCCAGGGCAGACCATGCGCTGGCGTTCGAGGATTCGGTGCCGGGCGTGACGGCAGCGAGCCGCGCGGGGATCCTTACCGTGGGCCTGTCGACCAGCCAGGCGCCGCAGGTGCTGCTGGAGGCCGGTGCGCAGCTGGTGGTGAAGAACTTCGACGATGAGCGCCTGTGGCAACTGATTGCGCAGATGAGCGGCTGAAGCCACCCACCGCGCCGGTTTCGCCAGCCAGGCTGGCACGCGCACCATCGGGGGTCACCTTCGAGCGGTGCACGCTCGCTGTCGGTGCACCCCTGTGCCGGCCAATTCACAAAACATGACCAACGGGTCACATTTATCTCGCCCCTCTCCTACACTGTTCAATCGACCTGATACCGTCCGGAAAACTCGATCGAAAATAGTCGAAACTTCTGCAAACCCGGTAGGTCAGCAACTAAGTAGGCCAACGACTCTGGTTACCCAGGCGCAGCCCACCCCCCACTCGTCAGCACGCCATCGGCAGGAGCGCCGGCTGGCGTAGCGCTTGCACGTGTGTCCGGGGCGTTTCACCGCATCACATGACATAGCGAGAACAACAGTACAGACATGCAGCGGGTGGGATACGCCCGCAGAACAAGGGACGGAGACAAGTATGATCAGCGCCGCTGTCGAACCTCATGCAGAGCATTTCAACCCGGATACCAGCGCGCAGGTGCGTGCTGCCCAGATCGTCACGACAGCCAAGGCCCCTGCCCTCGATACCCGGCGCAACCCGAACAAGCGCAAGGTGCTGTTCGTGACCTCGGAAATCGCCGACCTGGTCAAGACCGGCGGCCTGGGCGACGTCTCCGCCGCCCTGCCCCGCGCCATGCGCCACCTGCACGATGTACGCGTGCTGATCCCCGGCTACCCGCAGGTACTCGAAAGCGACAACCCGATCCACCTGGTGGGCGAGCTGGGCGGCCATGCCGCACTGCCCCCGTGCAAGATCGGGCGCATGGACCTGGCCGACGGCCTGGTCATCTATGTACTGATCTGCCCCGAGCTGTACCAGCGCGAAGGCACCCCCTACGGCGCCAACAATGGCCGTGACTGGCCCGACAACCATATCCGCTTCGCCCGCCTGGGCCTGGCCGCCGCCGAAATCGCCGCGGGCGAGGGGATGGTGCACTGGAAGCCCGATCTGGTGCACGCCCACGACTGGCCTGCCGGCCTGGCCCCGGCCTACATGCACTGGCGCGGCCTGAACACCCCCACCCTGTTCACCATCCACAACCTGGCCTACCAGGGTGTGGTCAGCCGCGGCTGCTGCCCGGAACTGGCGATTCCCGAACACGCCCTGCAACAGGAAGGCATGGAGTTCTACGGCAAGCTGTCGTTTCTCAAGGCCGGCCTGGCCTACTCCAGCCACATCACCACGGTCAGCGCCACCTATGCCCGGGAAATCACCACCCCGGCCTTCGGCTGCGGGCTCGACGGTTTTCTTGGCAGCAAGGCGCAGCAGGGCCTGCTCAGCGGCATCCCCAACGGCATCGACGAAAGCTGGGATTCGGCCACCGACACCCACCTGACCCACCGCTTCAGCATCAACGACTGGGAAGGCAAGGCGGCCAACAGCAGCCAGGTGCGCGAGCTGTTCGAGCTGGAGCCCTCCACCGGCCCGCTGTTCGCCGTGGTCTCGCGCCTGGTGTACCAGAAGGGCCTGGACCTGACCCTGGGGGTGGCCGAGTACATCGTCGAACAGGGCGGCCAGATCGCCATCATCGGCCGCGGCGAACCGGAGGAAGAACAAGCCATGCGCGAGCTGGCCAGCCGCTTCCCGGGCCGCGTGGGGGTGCGCATCGGCTTCAACGAGACCGACGCACGGCGCATGTTCGCCGGCAGCGACTTTCTGCTGATGCCCTCGCGCTACGAGCCCTGCGGCCTGAGCCAGATGTACGCGCAGCGCTTCGGCTCGCTGCCGGTGGCGCGCAACACCGGCGGCCTGGCCGACACCATCGAGAATGGCGTCACCGGCTTTCTGTTCGACGAATCGAGCGTGGAGAGCTACCGCGAAGCACTCTCGCGGGCCTTCTACGTATACGGCAAGAAACACCTGCTCAATGCCATGCGCTGCCTGGCCATGACCCAGCCATTCAACTGGTGTCAGGCCGTGGAACCCTATGCCCACCTGTACGAGGAACTGGTGACGCGCGCCACGCTCAACGCAGGCTGAGGAGAACTGCCGTATGCCCTTCAGGTCACAGGAACACGCGACCCACGGGGCCGTGATGCTGGACAGCCACACCACCCGCTTCGCCCTCTGGGCGCCCGATGCCCGGCAGGTGGAGGTGGAATGCGAAAACGCCGCCCCGCAACCCATGCAGCGCAGTGACGACGGCTGGTTCGTGCTGCGCCTGCCCTGCCCGGCCGGTACGCGCTATCGCTACCGTATCGACGGCGACCTGTCGGTCGCCGACCCGGCCAGCCGTGCCCAGCCCGACGGCGTGCACGGCCCCAGCCAGGTGCTGGGCACCGAATATGCCTGGCAACACCCCGACTGGCAGGGCCGCCCGTGGCACGAGGCAGTCATCTATGAAGTGCACGTCGGCCTGCTGGGCGGTTACGCCGGCGTGGCCAGGCACCTGCCGCGCCTGGCCGCGCTGGGCGTGACCGCCATCGAGCTGATGCCCATCGGGCAGTTTCCCGGCCAGCGCAACTGGGGCTATGACGGTGTGCTGCCGTTCGCCCCGCAAGCGAGCTATGGCACTGCGCAGCAACTCAAGGCGCTGATCGACCAGGCCCACGCGCTGGGGCTGATGGTGCTGCTGGATGTGGTGTACAACCACTTCGGCCCCGACGGCAATTACCTGCACCGTTATGCCCAGGGTTTCTTTCGCGAAGACCGGCATACGCCCTGGGGCGCGGCCATCGATTTTCGCCGCCGCCAGGTGCGCGACTTCTTCATCGAGAACGCCCTGATGTGGCTGCACGACTACCGCTTCGACGGCCTGCGCCTGGATGCGGTGCATGCCATCGACGACCCTGACTTTCTGCATGAGCTGGCCCGCCGCGTGCGCGCCAGCACCGCACCGGGCCGGCAGGTGTGGCTCACCCTCGAGAACGAGCGCAACCAGGCGCACCTGCTTCAGGAGGGCTACGACGCCCAGTGGAACGACGATGGCCACAACGCCCTGCACGTGCTGCTGACCGGCGAGCAGGAAGGCTACTACGTCGATTACCGCGAGGCGCCGCTGAACAAGCTGGCGCGTTGCCTGAGCCAGGGGTTCGTGTTCCAGGGCCAGCCGGACCGCAACGGTGAACCGCGTGGCGAAGCCAGCGGCCATCTGCCGCCCAGTGCCTTCGTGCTGTTTCTGCAGAACCATGACCAGATCGGCAACCGCGCGCTGGGCGAGCGGCTCGAGCGCCTGTGCCCGCCCCAGGCCCTGCGCGCCGCCACCGGGCTGCTGTTGCTGGCACCGATGATCCCGCTGCTGTTCATGGGCGATGACTGGGGGTGCCGCCAGCCCTTCCTGTTCTTCACCGATCACCACGACGACCTTGCCACCGCCGTGCGCGAAGGCCGACGCGCCGAGTTCAAGGGGTTCAAGGCCTTCGCCGACCCCGAGCAACGGGCGCGCATCCCCGACCCGAACGCCGCCCAGACCTTCCTCGACTCGCAACCGCAATGGGGCGAGGACAGCGAGCAGTGGGTGGCGCTGTACCGTCGCCTGCTGTACCTGCGCCACCAGCACATCATCCCGCGCCTACCGGGCACCCGCGCCCTGGGCGCCCAGGTGGTCGACGGCCAGGGCGTGAGCGCCCGCTGGCAACTGGGCGATGGCAGCGAGCTGCGCATCGACCTCAACCTCGGCCAGCAGCCACTGGCCCTGGACCTGCCGGCCCGCGAGCGGCACCTGTTCGAAAGTTGCGAACTGCCCCCGGGCCCACCCTGCCTGCCGCCGTTGAGCTGCGTGGTGAGCCTGACCCCTTCCTGCCCCACGGAGCCTGTGCATGCCTGACCTACCCTTGCTGCAACTGGCCGAACGCGCTGGCCTGGCGGTGGACTGGATCGACGCCAACGGGCGCGCCCAGCGTGTCAGCGAACCGGTCCTGCGGCGCATCCTGGCCGCCCTTGGCCACCCGGCCGCCGACGACATCGCCATCGCCAACAGCCTCAAGGCCCTGGAAAAAGCCCACGATTCCCGTCACCTGCCGCCACTGCTGACGGTCGACCAGCACCAGCCGCTGGACCTGTCGCGCTACTTCGCGGCCAACAGCCGCTGCGAGGTGCAGCACGAGGACGGCACCCGCCAGCAGCTGCAGCTGGATGCCCAGGCCCTGCTGCCGCCAGGGCTGCCACTGGGGTATCACCAGCTGCATATCGACGCCACCACCTTCACCCTGGCCGTGGCCCCGGCGCAGTGCTACAGCCTGGCCGATGCGCTGGGCACCCCGCACCCACGGTGCTGGGGCCTGAGTGCCCAGCTGTACAGCCTGCGCCGCCCGGGCGACGGCGGGCTGGGCGACTGCCTGGCACTGGAGGGCCTGGCACGCAGCGCCGCCGAGCGTGGCGCCACGGCCCTGGCCATCAGCCCGGTGCACGCCATGTTCACCCGCAACCACCCCAGCTACAGCCCCTATTCGCCGTCCAGCCGGCTGTTTCTGAACAGCCTGTATGCCAGCCCCCAGGCGGTGATCGACGAGCGCACGGTGCGCATCACGGTCCAGGCCCTGGGCCTTGAGGCCCAGCTCGAACAGCTCGAAGGCCTGCCGTTGATCGACTGGCCACGGGCGGCCGGGGCACGCCAGCAGATATTGCAGGCGCTGTACCAGGGCTTTATCAAGGGCGAGCAACCGCAGCGCGCCGACTTCGACAGCTTTCGCCACGCCGGCGGCCAGGCGCTGGAAGACCACTGCCGCTTCGAAGCGCTGCTCGATGCCGCCGCCGAACGCGGCGAAAGCCAGGACTGGCGCCAGTGGCCGGCCGCCTGGCTCGACCCGCGCAGCGCCGAGATTGCCGCGTTTGCCGCCGACCACGTCGAGCAGATCGGCTTCTATGCCTTCTGCCAGTGGCTGATCGCACGCAGCCTGGAACGTGCCCAGGAAGCGGCGCGCGGCAGCGGCATGGCGGTGGGCCTGATCGCCGACCTGGCGGTGGGGGCCGACGGCACCGGCAGCCAGGCCTGGAGCCGCCAGGACGAGCTGCTGGCCGAGCTGCACGTCGGCGCCCCGCCCGACATCCTCAACCGATCGGGGCAAAGCTGGGGCATCTGCGCGTTCTCCCCCGAGGGCCTGCGCCGCAACGGCTACCGCGCCTTCATCGAGATGCTGCGGGCCAACTTCGCCCACGCCGGGGGCCTGCGCATCGACCATGTGATGGGCCTGCAGCGCCTGTGGCTGATCCCCCAGGGCGCCGCCCCCAGCGAAGGCGCCTACCTGCACTACCCACTGGACGACCTGCTGCGCCTGCTGGCCCTGGAGTCGGTGCGCCACAAGGCCATCGTGCTCGGCGAAGACCTGGGCACGGTGCCCGAAGGCCTGCGCGAAAAGCTCGCGGCCCGCGCGATCCTGGGCATGCGTGTGCTGCTGTTCGAGCAGGACCCGCCCGGGCAGTTCACCCCCATCCTCGACTGGCCCGACAACGCCCTGGCCACCACCAGCACCCACGACCTGCCCCCGCTGGCAGGCTGGCTGCAGGCCCGCGACATCGACTGGGGCCAGCGCCTGGGGGCGATCGACGCGATCACCGAGCGCGACTGGCGCGACAGCCGCCAGCATGAAATCCAGGGCCTGCGTCGCCTGCTGCACAGCAGCTACGGCGACACCAGCAGCGAAGCCGACACCCTGATCGATGCCAGCCTGCGCCTGCTCGGGCATACCCGCGCGCCGCTGGTGCTGGTACCGCTGGAAGACCTGCTGGGCGTGGACGAACAACCCAACCTGCCCGGCACCGTCGACACCCACCCCAACTGGCGCCGCCGCTTCGCGTTGCCCGCCGCACAGCTGCTGGACGACAGCGATGCGGCGCGACGCCTTGAGCTGCTGGCCCAGGCCCGTGAACAAGCCTTCGAGCGTGACCGATGAACAGCCTCACCGCCACACTGCGCCTGCAATTTCATGCCGACTTCAGCCTCGACGATGCGGTGCCGCTGGTGCCCTACTTCGCCCGGCTGGGCATCAGCCACCTGTACGCCTCGCCCCTGTTGCAGGCGCGGCCCGGTTCGCGCCACGGCTACGACGTGGTTGACCCGACCCGGGTGAGCCCCGAACTGGGTGGCGAGGCGGCGCTGGAACGCCTGGTGGCCGCGCTGCGCCAGCACGGCATGGGCCTGATCCTGGACATCGTGTCCAACCACATGGCCGTGGGCGGCGCACACAACCCCTGGTGGCAGGACCTGCTGGCCTGGGGCCGGCGCAGCCCCTACGCCGAGTTCTTCGACATCCAGTGGCATTCGCCCGACCCGTTGCTCAAAGGCCAGTTGCTGTTGCCGTTCCTGGCCAGCGACTATGGCGCGGTGCTGCAGGCCGGGGAAATCCCGCTGCGTTTCGACGCCCGCCACGGGCGCTTTCACATCGAGCACCACGAGCACCGCTTCCCGATCAGCCCGCCGGACTATGCGCGCATCCTGTGCGTCAGCGGCCACCCCGAGCTGAGCGAGCTGGGGGCACGCTTTGCCGCCTTCGAGGGCCAGCGCCACGCCCCGGCCAACGTCGAGGCGGTGCACCAGGCCCTGGCCGAACTGGCCCGCGAGCCGCGCATCGGCCAGGCCATCGAACAGGTGCTGGCCGCCTTCGACGGGCGCACCCCCAGCGGTTTCGAGCACCTGCATCAACTGCTCGAACAGCAACACTACCGCCTGGCCAGCTGGCGCACCGCCGGTGACGACATCAACTGGCGGCGCTTTTTCGACGTCAACGAGCTGGGCGGCCTGCGCGTGGAGCGCCCGGCGGTGTTCGAGGCCACCCATGCCAAGGTGTTCGAGCTGATCGAGCGCGGCCTGGTCGACGGCCTGCGCATCGACCACATCGACGGCCTGGCCGACCCACGCGGTTACTGCCGCAAGCTGCGCCGACGCGTCGACGGCCTGCTCCCACGCCGGCCGCTGAGCGCTGCGCTCGAGCACTTTCCGATCTACGTGGAGAAGATCCTCGGCCCCGGCGAGCGCCTGCACGACGACTGGCGGGTGGACGGCAGCACCGGCTACGAATTCATGAACCAGGTCTCGCTGCTGCAGCATGACCCGCAGGGCGAAGCCGAACTGACCGCGCTGTGGCACGACCTGAGCGAGCGCCCGGCGTTCGTCGAGGAACTGCGCCTGGCCCGCCAGCTGGTGCTCAATGCCAGCCTGGCCGGCGACTTCGAATCGGTGGCCCAGGCCCTGCTGCAGGTGGCGCGCAACGACATCATGAGCCGCGACCTGACCCTGGGCGCCATCCGCCGCGCGTTGCAGGCGCTGGTGGAGCACTACCCGGTGTACCGCACCTACATCAATGCCTGCGGGCGTCCAGCGATGGACGAGGGGTTCTTCCAGCAGGCCCTGGCCGATGCGCGTTCGAGCCTGGGCGAAGCCGACTGGCCGCTGCTGGACTACCTGCAGCGCTGGCTGGGCGGCCAGCCCTGGCGCGAGCTGGGCCCGGGGCGGGCGCGCAAGCAGTTGCGCCACGCCTGCGTGCGCTTCCAGCAGCTGACCTCGCCCACCGCCGCCAAGGCCGTCGAAGACACCGCCTTCTATCGCTCGGCGGTGCTGTTGTCGCGCAACGACGTGGGCTTCGACGCCGAGCGCTTCAGCGCGCCGGCCGAGGCCTTCCATGCCAGTTGCCAGCAACGCCTGGCGCACTTCCCCGACAACCTGCTGGCCACCGCCACCCATGACCACAAGCGTGGCGAAGACTGCCGCGCACGCCTGGCGGTGATCAGCGAACGCAGCCACTGGTTCTGCCAGCGCGTGGAGCTGTGGCGTGAACTGGCCTCGCCCCTGCGCACACAACTGGCCGATGGCGTGGCACCGAGTGCCGGTGATGAACTGCTGCTGTACCAGACCCTGCTAGGCAGTTGGCCGATGACGCTGCGCTGCGATGACACCCACGCCTTGCGCGGCTACGCCGAACGCCTGCGCCAATGGCAGCGCAAAGCCCTGCGCGAGGCCAAGCTGCGCAGCAGCTGGAGCGCCCCCAACGAGGTCTACGAGCAGGCCTGCGCACGCTTCATCGACGCCCTGCTGCTGGAGCCGCAATGCCAGCAGCTACGCCAGTCGGTGGCCCAGGCGGCGCAGGCCCTGGCCTGCCCGGGCGCGCTCAACAGCCTGGTGCAGAGCCTGCTGCGCATGACCGTGCCGGGGGTGCCCGACCTGTACCAGGGCAACGAATGCTGGGACCTGAGCCTGGTCGACCCGGACAACCGCCGCGCGGTGGACTACGCCGCGCGCCGCCAGGCCCTGGACGACAGCCTGCCCCCCGCCGAACTGCTCGGGCACTGGCAGGACGGGCGGGTCAAGCAGGCCCTGATCGCCCAGGTGCTGGAGCAGCGCCGGGCCTACCCAGAGCTGTTTCGCCACGGCCGCTACCAACCTCTGGAGGTACGCGGCAAACACGCCGAGCGGGTGCTCGCCTTTGCCCGTATCGGCGAGGCGCAACGTGCGGTGGTGGTGGTACCGCGGCTGGCCTCGGGCCTGCTGGGCAACGCCACGCAACCCTTGATCCCGGCACAGAACTGGGACGATACCCGTGTGCTTTTACCGTTCGCCTTGTGCGCTGCCAATTGCACGGGACTTTTCGCCCAGGGCGCAGTCACACCCTCTAACGAGCTGTGGCTGAGCACTGCGCTCAAAGCCTTCCCCGTCAATCTCTTCATAGAACAGACTGAGTCATCAGGAGCGTCGAGATGAGTGCTGAGGAAAAACGTATCCGCGAATTCGCCTACCAGATCTGGGAGTCGGAAGGTAAACCCGAAGGCCAGGAGGAGCGCCACTGGGAGATGGCACGCAAGTTGGCCGAAGCCGAGGCCATTGCGCCCAAGGCCGCCCCGCGCAAGCCCCGTACCACCCCGCCAGGCGCACCGCCGGTAGCCCCTGGCGCCAAGCCAAAGCCCGGCGCCGCCGCGTCCAAGGCCAAGCCGCCGGCCCCTGCGGCCAAGCCCGACCCGGCAAAGAAGCCGCGTACCGCGAAGAAGCCCGCCACGCCCTGACGCCGCCGTACCTTGCGTCACTACCGCCCCGGGGCAGCGCAACGCTGCCCCGGCGCCCAGTGCGTCGCCTTTCGCCCCCCAAGGATCGCTACAAGGATTGCCATGACCCAGCCCAAGTCCAAACACAACACCCAGCCCGACGCCGTTGAACCTTCGCGCATCCGCGAGGGCCTGCCCTTCCCCCTGGGCGCCACCTGGGACGGCCTGGGTGTGAACTTCGCACTGTTCTCGGCCAACGCCACCAAGGTCGAACTGTGCCTGTTCGACGCCAGCGGCGAACATGAGCTCGAGCGCATCGAACTGCCCGAGTACACCGACGAGATCTACCACGGCTACCTGCCCGACGCGCACCCGGGGCAGATCTACGGTTACCGCGTGTACGGCCCCTACGAGCCGCAGAACGGGCACCGTTTCAACCCCAACAAGCTGCTGATCGACCCGTATGCCAAGCAGCTGGTCGGCGAGCTGCGCTGGTCCGAGGCGTTGTTCGGCTACACCATCGGCCACCCCGATGGCGACCTCAGTTTCGACGAGCGCGACAGTGCGCCGTTCGTGCCCAAGTGCAAGGTCATCGACCCGGCCTACACCTGGGGCCGCGACCAGCGCGTGGGCGTGCCGTGGGACCGTACCGTGTTCTACGAAGCGCACGTGCGCGGCATCAGCATGCGTCACCCGGCGGTGCCGGAAGCGGCGCGCGGTACCTTCGCCGGGCTGATGAACGACGAGCTGCTGGGGCACATCAAGGGCCTGGGCGTCAGCTCCATCGAGCTGCTGCCGATCCACGCCTTCGTCAACGACCAGCACCTGCTGCAAAAGGGCCTGAACAACTACTGGGGCTACAACAGCATCGCCTTCTTCGCGCCCCACCCGCGCTACCTGGCCAACGGCAAGATCGCCGAGTTCAAGGAGATGGTCGCGCACCTGCACGACGCCGGCCTGGAGGTGATTCTGGACGTGGTCTACAACCACACCGCCGAAGGCAACGAGCAGGGCCCCACGCTGTCGATGCGCGGTATCGACAACGCCTCGTACTACCGCCTGATGCCCGACGACAAGCGCTACTACATCAACGACTCGGGCACCGGCAACACCCTGGACCTGAGCCACCCCTGCGTACTGCAACTGGTCACCGACTCGCTGCGCTACTGGGCAGGCGAGATGCACGTTGATGGCTTTCGCTTCGACCTGGCGACCATCCTGGGCCGCTACCACGAAGGCTTCGACGAGCGGCACAGCTTTCTGGTGGCTTGCCGCCAGGACCCGCTGCTGAGCCAGGTCAAGCTGATTGCCGAACCCTGGGACTGCGGCCCCGGTGGCTACCAGGTGGGCAACTTCGCGCCGGGCTGGGCCGAATGGAACGACCGCTTTCGCGACACCGTGCGCGCCTTCTGGAAAGGCGACGAAGGCCAGCTGGCCGACTTTGCCGCGCGCATGACCGCCTCCGGCGAGTTGTTCAACCGCCGCGGCCGGCGCCCCTATGCCTCGGTCAACTTCATCACCGCCCACGACGGCTTCACCCTGCGCGACCTGGTGTCGTACAACGACAAGCACAACGAGGACAACGACGAGAACAACCAGGACGGCAGCAACAACAACATCTCCTGGAACCACGGGGTCGAGGGGCCCACCGACGACCCCGAGATCAACAGCCTGCGCCAGCGCCAGATGCGCAACTTCTTCGCCACCCTGCTGCTGGCCCAGGGCACGCCGATGATCGTGGCCGGCGACGAGTTCAGCCGCACCCAGCACGGCAACAACAACGCCTACTGCCAGGACAGCGAGATCGGCTGGATCAACTGGGACCTGGACGAGCAAGGCAGCGCCCTGCTCAAGTTCGTCAAGCGCCTGACCAAGCTGCGCCTGGCCTACCCGATCCTGCGCCGCAGCCGCTTCCTGGTGGGCGACTACAACGAGGCGATCGGGGTCAAGGACGTGACCTGGCTGGCGCCGGACGCCAGCGAGATGAGCGTGGAACAGTGGGAAGACCCGCAAGGGCGTTGCCTGGGCATGCTCATGGACGGGCGCGCGCAGGTCAGCGGCATCCTGCGCCCGGGGGCAGACGCCACCTTGCTGCTGATCGTCAACGCGCACCACGACGGCGTGGAATTCACCCTGCCCGACGTGCCCGAGGGCGAGTACTGGAACTGCCTGATCGACACCGACCGGCCGCAGTTGCGCAAGGCCCAGCGCCTGGAATTCGGCAGCGTGTTCAACGTCACCGGACGCTCGTTGCTGCTGTTGGAACTGCAACGGGACGAGGACGCCTGACGCTTTAGCAATCATTCGAAATAGCCAGCCGCGTTGTCATTCGCAACGCGGCTATGCCCATTCAGTAACCGCTATTTTTCAACCGCTTACCCCCTCCAACACGGCCATCACAAAATAATCACACAATCTTGACGCCTGCCTGCGACTCTCCTTAGCTACACCTAGAACCACCGTGTTCAACTTCATTCCGGGCCTCTGGCACGCGGCTTTGCGCGCGCCATGGGGCAGGTTTGCTGGTTTGGGTCGCTCTCTGTTCCTGCCTTACAGCCCGTGACATCAGGCCAGACCTTTGGCTGTAACACACAGAGGAGATCGGCCATGAAAAGCGCACCCTGCCCTTCGGGGCTCGAGTATGTTTTCTACGCACTGTCGACGTCGCTGCTGCTGGCAACCCCGCTGGAAAGCCTGGCGGCGGGGCTGGAAGACGACGACCCGATGTTCAACCCGGCACACGGCCTGGCGCTGCCGTCGCTGGTCCCGGCCAGCGTGTCGGGGCTGAGCCGGGGCACGCTGGGGGCGTTTTCCGAGCGCCTGGCAGAGCGCACGGCGGTACTCGGCGACGAAGGCATTGCCAGCCAGTGGGCGCAGTTCTTTCCCACCCCGGTCAGGACCGCCCCGCAACGCCTGGATGCCCCCAACCAGAACCTGCAGATCGCCCCCGACCTGTTCGTGCGGGAAACCGCCGGCGGCAACACCCACCGCGCCGGGATCTTCATGGGCCACAGCAACCTGCAGGGCGGCCTGGACAATCGCCGGCCACAGCTGGGCGACAAGCAGAACGCCGTGCGCCTGGAAGGGCAAAGCCTGGGCATGTACTGGAGCCTGCAGCATGACCAGGGCTGGCATGTGGATGCGGTGGCCATGGGCACCCGTTTCGACGCCAGCGGGCGCGGCAGCGACGGCGAACGGCTCGATGGCAACGGGCACGCGCTGACCTTCTCGGTGGAGGGCGGCTTCCCCATCGGCCTGGGCAAGCACTGGGTGATCGAGCCCCAGGCGCAGTTGATCAACCAGCAGTACTACCCCGGCAACGACGCCCAGGCCCAGACCCTGCAGGCCTATGACAGCCAGCCGAGCTGGACCGGCCGGGTGGGGGCGAAGCTGTCGGCCCGCTACGAGGTGCGCGGCATGCCCATCGAACCCTATGTGCGCACCAACGTGTGGTACGACTTCTCGAACGCCGACACGGTGAGCCTGGACAAGGTCGACAAGATCAGCAGCGGACGCAACGCCACCACCGTGGAGGTGGGCCTGGGCCTGGTGGCACGGGTGACGCCCAAGGTGGCGCTGTTTGTCAGTGCCGATTACAGCAGCGACGTGGACGACAACGACTTGAACGGGTTGATCGGCAACCTGGGGGTGCGTGTGCGCTGGTGAGCGGCGCTGAATGCATCGCGGGTCAGGCCCGCGATGCGACGCGCATACCCCCGTCAACCTGAGGTTGACAGCTTATGTATACTGGCCGGCCATGCCCTCGCCAAGGACACCCCAGCGCATGACCGAAAACAGCTTCGCCTTTCGCCTCAAGGAACTGCTCGAACACCACAAGCTGACGCTGCAGGCGGTAGGCACGGCCCTGGGGATCTCGCGCACCGCCGTGCACAAATGGACCCGCGGCGGCGAGATCGACTACGCCAACCTGCGCAAGCTGGCCGACTTTCTCAAGGTCAACTGGATCTGGCTGCGCTACGGCGAAGAAGCCCTGCAGGACGTGCAGCAGACCCAGGTGGTGGAGCTGCCGATGACCGACCTGCGCCGGCGCTACACCGCCGAGATCATGGAGAGCGAAACCCGCATGAAGCTGGCCCAGGAAGGCGCCCGCATCGTGACCTGGGAATGGAACCTGATCAGCGACGAACTCACCTACTCGCCCAACGTCGAGGCCGTGTACGGCTGGCAGGTGATCCGCAACGAAGACTTCTGGGTGCACCTGCCCCCCGAGGACGTCGAGATGCTGCAGGCGCTGTACAGCAAGACCTTGCTCGAAGGCGAAGGCTGCGAGTGCGACTTTCGCATCTATCGCCCCGACGGCGAGATGCGCTGGATCGCCTCCCGCGCCACGGTGGTGCGCGACAGCGCCGGGCGCGCGGTGAAGATGGTCGGCATCAGCATGGACAACACCGAGCGCAAGGTCGCCGAAGAGCAACTGCGCAACAGCGAGGAACGTTTTCGCGCCATCTTCGAACTGGCCTGGGGCGCGCTGGCCTACATCGACCCGGACGGCACCTGGCAGCGGGTCAACGGCAGCTTCTGCGAGCTGCTGGGCTACAGCGCCGAAACGCTGTACGGCATGACCTTCCAGCAACTGACCCACCCCGACGACCTGGCCGCCAACCTGCAGTTGCTGCAGCGCCTGCTGGCCGGCGAGATCGAGCGCTACGAAGTGGAAAAGCGCGTGCGCCACAAGCAGGGCCACTACATCTGGGTACGTGCACGTACCGCCCTGCAGCGCCGCCAGGACGGCCAGCCGCAGCATCTGATCAGCGTGTTCGAGGACATCGGCGCCGAACGCCAGGAACGCGAACGCCTGCAGGCACGTATCGAGGCGCTTGAAGCACAGCGCGGGGCTTCGCAGGCATGAGCCGCTTCGTGGGCGTGTTTCACCTGCGAAGCCGGCATGCCGTGGACAGGGGCTTCAAGGTGCACGCGCTACACAGCGACAATCATGCCGATGCGCACCTTGAAGCGGGCGACATACGCAATGAACAGGGCTACCAGGACGATCAGACCTGCGACTTCACCGTGATCGAGATTGCCAGCACTGCCCTGGCGCCCCGGCGCCTGAGCTGGCTGGAGCGCATCACGGGCAAGCTGCATGCATGACCCCATCCCTGATCTGACTGCGGGGCGCACATGAGCCGCTTTGTCGCTGTGTTTCACCACTGGCATATCACCAAACGCAACCTTGGCTTCGAGGTGCACAGCCTGGCAGGTCGCGATCAGGCACAGGCGCACCGCGAAGCCTGCGCACGGTTGGCCGATCAGGAAGTGAGCGATATCGTGCGCTGCGCCTTCACCCTGGTTGAGATCGGCGCGCATGAACACGTTGCGCGCCCGCTGAGCTGGCGCGAGCGCATCACCGGGCGTTTCGAGGGGCGTGGCTAGAGGCAGGTGGCCAACGCCGCCATGCGCCGCTGGGCCAATGCATCGTCCTTGAGGGTGTAGAACTTGACCACCGTGCCGCCGGCTTCGGCGCGCACATCGGCGAAGTATTCGGCATCGCGTGTCGACACCGTGGCCCCACCGTTGGGGCCGGCGTCGAGGTAGCCGCTGGCATCCACGCCGAAGACGGCTTCGTCCTGCCAACCGAACTGGATGCACTCGGCCACCAGCGGCTCGGCCTTGGCCGAGGTGAAGGTCTTGTGCGGTGCGCCCAGGCGAGCCTGGTTCATCGTCGACGAGGCGCATCCGGCCAGCACCAGTGCCGTACCCAATAGCATTGCTGCGCGCATGGTTGTCTCTCCCGTTGGTTGTGTGTCGGCAGCACCGGGCTCTTCGCTGGCCCTGCAGATGCTGGCCTTGCCAGCGAAGAGCCCTGGCCTGCTGATTGAAAAAGGAGCGACTGTAGCATTGCCCCGGCCCCCGGTGAGAGAATGCCGCGCAGAAAAACGGACCCTCCCCCTGTGCCAAGGAACAGCACCATCCGAATCCTCTCGCTCGCCCTCATCGTCTCCACCCTCGCCCTCACCAGCTGCGGCACCATGATGCGCGGTGGGTACTGCGCCGAATGTGCATCCCCAGGCATGTACCGGGGCGTGCGCAACAACTTCTCGTTCCTGTTCAGCGCCACCTCGGCGCAGTTCTGCTGGCCGCTGATCGTGTGCCCGCTGGCGTTTATCGTCACCGCGCCCGTGGATATCGTGATCGATACCGCGATGATCCCCGCCGACCTCTCGCGCTGAGTGCCAAACAATCGAATCCCTCTATAGGTTCATCGACAAGGTCGATTAGTCACAAATTAAGTAAGGGCATAAACTGCCCCCGATTGCGCGCAATACACCCACGATAGAAAGGGTCTTGGCGCGCACCCTCTGTGACTAGCCTGCATACCACTTACCGATCCTGACGCTGATCTCGGCGGGCCTGCGCGTGCGCGGCCGATTCTGGAGCTCGTTTGTACAAGGAGATAACCATGGGACTGGGCAGAAGACAGTTCTTCAAGCTGTGCACCGTCGGCGCTGCCACCGCCACTGCGGCCAGCCTGGGCTTCGCCCCGGGCATGGCCCAGGCCACCCAATCACGCCAGTACAAGCTGCTGCGCGCCAAGGAAACCCGCAACAACTGCACCTACTGCTCGGTGGGTTGCGGCGTGCTGATGTACAGCCTTGGCGACGGCGCCAAGAACGCCAAGGCGCGTATCTTCCACATCGAAGGCGACCCCGATCACCCGGTCAGCCGCGGCTCGCTGTGCCCCAAGGGCGCGGGCCTGGTGGACTACATCCACAGCGAACAACGCCTGCTCTACCCCGAATACCGCGCCCCTGGCTCGGACAAATGGCAGCGCATCAGCTGGGATCACGCCATCGAGCGCATCGCACGCCTGATGAAGGACGACCGTGACGCCAACTTCATCGAGAAGAACGACAAGGGCACCACGGTCAACCGCTGGCTGAGCACCGGCATGCTGTGCAGCTCGGCCGCCAGCAGCGAAACCGGCTCGCTGGACCAGCGCTTCACCCGCGCCCTGGGCATCCTGGGCACCGACAGCCAGGCCCGTGTGTGCCACGCCCCTACCGTCTCGGCCCTGGCGCCGACCTTCGGGCGCGGCGCCATGACCAACAACTGGGTCGACATCAAGAACGCCAACGTGGTGCTGATCATGGGCGGCAACCCCGCCGAGGCGCACCCGGTGGGCTTCAAGTGGGTGATCGAGGCCAAGATCCGCAATGGCGCCAAGGTCATCGTGGTGGACCCGCGCTTCAACCGCAGCGCCGCCGTGGCCGACATCTACTCGCCGATCCGCGCCGGCTCCGACGTGACCTTCCTGATGGGCGTGGTCAACTACCTGATCACCCACGACAAGATCCAGCACGACTACGTGCGCGCCTACACCAACGCCAGCCTGATCGTGCGCGAGGACTACAGCTTCGACGACGGCCTGTTCAGCGGCTACGACCCGGCCAAGCGCAGCTACGACCGCAGCTCCTGGACCTACGAGCTGGACGCCGACGGCTTCGCCAGGCGCGACATGACCCTGAGCCACCCGCGCTGCGTGTGGAACCTGCTCAAGGCCCACGTCAGCCGCTACACCCCGGACATGGTCACCAACATCTGCGGCACGCCCAAGGCCGACTTCCTGCAGATCTGCGAGATCCTCGGCACCACCAGTGCCCCGGACAAGACCGCCACCTTCCTCTACGCCCTGGGCTGGACCCACCACACCAACGGCGCGCAGATGATCCGAGGCTCGGGCATGATCCAGCTGCTGCTGGGCAACATCGGCATGGCCGGTGGCGGGGTCAACGCCCTGCGCGGCCACTCCAACATCCAGGGCTACACCGACCTGGGCCTGCTCTCGCTGCGCCTGCCCGGCTACATGAACCTGCCATCGGATGCGCAGACCGACCTGGCCACCTACCTCAAGCAGACCACGCCCAGCGCGGTGCTGCCCGACCAGGTCAACTACTACAAGCACACCCCCAAGTTCTTCGTCAGCCTGATGAAGAGCCTGTGGGGCGACAAGGCCACCAAGGACAACGACTGGGGCTTCGACTGGCTGCCCAAGTGGGACGACAGCTACGACGTGCTCAACTACAGCAACCGCATGTACGAGGGCAAGGTCAACGGCTACATCGCCCAGGGCTTCAACCCGGTGGCGGCGTTCCCGGACAAGAACAAGGCCCAGGCCGCGCTGGAGAAACTCAAGTTCCTGGTGATCATCGACCCGCTGGCCACCGAGACCTCGAGCTTCTGGCAGAACCACGGCGAGGAGCACGACGTGGACACCGCGGCGATCCAGACCGAAGTGTTCCGCCTGCCCTCCTCGTGCTTTGCCGAGGAAGACGGCTCGATCGTCAACTCCGGGCGCTGGCTGCAATGGCACTGGGCCGGCGCTGCGCCGCCCGGCGAGGCCTGGCACGACGGCAAGATCCTCGGCCACCTGTTCCTGAAGATCCGCGAGCTGTACGAGAAGGAAGGCGGTGCCAACCCCGCGCCGATCCTCAACATAGCCTGGGACTACGCCGACCCGTTCGACCCCAAGCCCGAGGAAGTGGCCAAGGAATCCAACGGCCGCGCCCTGGCCGACCTGCACGACGAACAGGGCAACCTGATTCTGCGCAAGGGCCAGTTGCTCGACGACTTCTCGCAGCTGCGCGACGACGGCACCACTGCCAGCTTCAACTGGATCTTCGCCGGCTCCTGGACCGAAAAGGGCAACCAGATGGCACGGCGCGACAACGCCGACAGCGGCCTGGGTTGCACCCCGGGCTGGGCCTGGGCGTGGCCGCAGAACCGGCGCATTCTCTACAACCGCGCCTCGGCCGACCCCCAGGGCAAGCCGTGGGACCCCAAGCGCAAGCTGATTGGCTGGGACGGGGCGCGCTGGAGCGGCGTGGACGTGCCGGACTTCGCCGTCACCGCTGCACCGGGCAGCAACACCAACCCGTTCATCATGCTGCCTGAAGGCCTGGGCCGGCTGTTCTCGGTGGGCGCGATGAACGACGGGCCGTTCCCCGAACACTACGAGCCCACCGAAAGCCCGCTGGCGAACAACCCGCTGCACCCGAACGTGACCTACAGCCCCACCGCGCGGGTGTACGAAAGCGATCGCAAGCGCATGGGCAGCCGCGAGCAGTTCCCGTATGTGGCCACCACCTACTCGATCACCGAGCTGTTCCGCCACTGGACCAAGCATGCGCGGCTCAACGCCATCGTGCAGCCCGAGCAGTTCATCGAGATCGGCGAGAAGCTGGCCGCCGACAAGGGCATCGTGCAGGGCGACCTGGTGCGCGTCAGCACCCAGCGTGGCTACATCAAGGCCAAGGCCGTGGTGACCAAGCGCATCCGCCGCCTGGCCATCGACGGGCAGGACGTCGACACCATCGGCATCCCCTGCCACTGGGGCTATGAAGGCACCACGCGCAAGGGCTTTCTGGCCAATACCCTGACCCCGGGGGTGGGCGATTCCAATACCCACACGCCGGAATACAAGGCGTTTCTCGTGAACATCGAAAAGGCCTGAGGGAGCGAACTTCATGTCCATGCAATCCCAAGACATCATCAAGCGCTCGGCCACCAACGTGCTGACCCCGGCGCCGCGCGCGCGCGACCACCAGGCCGAAGTGGCCAAGCTGATCGACGTGAGCATCTGCATCGGCTGCAAGGCCTGCCAGGTGGCCTGCAACGAGTGGAACGACCTGCGCGACGAGGTCGGCCACAACGTCGGCGTGTACGACAACCCGGCCGACCTGTCGGCCGAAACCTGGACGCTGATGCGCTTCGATGAAGTCGAAGATGAAAGCGGCAAGCTCGAATGGCTGATCCGCAAGGACGGCTGCATGCACTGCGCCGAACCGGGCTGCCTGAAGGCCTGCCCGCAACCGGGGGCGATCATCCAGTACGCCAACGGCATCGTCGACTTCCAGTCCGACCACTGCATCGGCTGCGGCTACTGCATCGCCGGCTGCCCGTTCGATGTGCCGCGCATCAGCAAGAAGGACAACAAGGCCTACAAGTGCACCCTGTGCGTGGACCGCGTGTCGGTGGGCCAGGAGCCGGCCTGCGTCAAGACCTGCCCCACCGGTGCGATCAACTTCGGCAGCAAGCAGGACATGCTGCACCAGGCCAGCGAGCGCGTGACCGAGCTGCAGGGCCGCGGCTTTGCCGGCGCCGGCATCTACGACCCGCAGGGCGTGGGCGGCACCCACGTGGTGTACGTGCTGCAGCACGCCGACAAGCCGCACCTGTACCACAAGCTGCCCACCGACCCGCGCATCAGCAGCGCCATCCATGGCTGGAAGGGCTGGCTCAAGCCGGTGGCGGCCGTGGCCTTCTTCGCCACCCTGGCCGGCACCCTGTTCCACTACGTGGGCGTGGGGCCGAACGAGGTCGAGGAAGCCGACGAGAAACACGAGGAGGACACCCACGCATGAACAAGGACAAACTGATCCTGCGCACCCGCTTCATCGAGCGTGCCAGCCACTGGGTAATGGTGCTGTGCTTCCTTGCCGTGGCCCTGTCGGGGCTGTCGTGGTTCTTCCCGTCGCTCAACGGGCTCAACGCGGTGTTCGGCACCCCGCAGCTGGCGCGCATCCTGCACCCGTTCTTCGGGGTGGTGGTGTTCCTGCTGCTGGCGTTCCTGTTCGTGCGCTTCGTCAAGTACAACCTGCCCGAGCGTGAAGACCTCGCGTGGTTCAGGAACGTGCGCCAGGTGCTGGCCGGCGAGCACGAGCCGGCGCTGCAGATCGGCAAGTACAACGCCGGGCAGAAGATCCTGTTCTGGGGAATCATGGGCCTGATCAGCGTGCTGCTGGTCAGTGGCGTGGTGATCTGGCGGCCGTACTTCGCGCCGTGGTTCAGCATCCCGTCGATTCGCATCGGCCTGCTGGTACACGCCATTGCCGGCATCTGCCTGATCCTGCTGATCATCGGCCATGCGTACCTGGCGTTCTGGGTCAAGGGTTCGATTCGCGGCATGGTCACCGGGTATGTGAGCCGCAGCTGGGCCAAGACCCACCATGACCGCTGGTACCGGCAGATCAGCAACAAGCAGAGCGGGAGTGGCAAGCAGCAATGAACAGCATCCAGATGACCCCTGCCGAGCAGCGTAGCGCCGGCGTTGGCGAAATACCTGCCGTGCTGCTGCCGACCCTGGGCGAGCGCTACCGCCAGCGCGCCACCCGCCTGCGTCAGCTGGCCGAGGGGCACCCGATGGCCGACTACCTGCGGTTCGTGGCACAGGTGGCCGATGCCCAGCAGCAACTGCTCGAACGCCTGCCGCTGCCGGCAACGCTGGTGAGCAGCCTGGCCGGGCGGGTAGCCGCCGGCAAGGCGCCGCTGGCCTGGGCCAGCCTGCCGCGCGATGCCTACTGGCAGCAACTGTTGCGCGGGCTTGGCGAGCACATCGAACACGCCACCCTGCAGGGCCTGTGCGCGCAGGGCGAGGCCGCCCTGGACGTGGCGGCCGATGCGTTGCTGGCAGGCCGCTTCAGCGAGATCGACAGCGGTCAGGCGCTGTTTCTGTGGGCGGCCCTGTCGCTGTACTTCACCCAGCTGGCGGCGCACCTGCCCGCCATCGGCAATGCCGGCGTGGGCGAGCAGCGCCAGCATTGCCCGGTGTGCACCGGGGCGCCGGTGGCCAGCGTGATCATGACCGGTGCCCAGGCCGGGCTGCGCTACCTGCACTGCGGGTTGTGCGAGAGCCGCTGGCACATGGTGCGGCTCAAGTGCAGCAACTGCGAAGAGACCGGCAGCCTGGACTACTGGTCGCTGGATACCCATGAAACCGCGATCAAGGCCGAGAGCTGCGACGACTGCCACAGCTACCTGAAGGTGTTCTACCCCGAGCACGAGCGCGACCTTGAGCTGGTGGCCGATGACCTGGCCTCGATCGCGCTGGATGCCGAGGTGGAGCGCCAGGGGTTCGATCGCAGCGGTGTGAACCCGTTTCTGTTCCCGGGCTAGAGCGGGTACTGCATCAGCCAGTGTGATTTGCCCCAGGCCTGGAACTGCTCGAGGTACTGCCACCCCCGCTTGTGGTAGTACTCGGCGCGGTCGTGGGTGTGCAGGTAGAGGTGCGTGTGCCCCAGGGCCCTGGCCTTGGTGCAGATGCCCTCGATCAGCGTTTCGGCCAGGCCTTGGCCGCGGGCTTGCGGGCTGACGAACACGCAGGCCAGCCAGGGGCTCAGGTCGGGCCGCAGGGGGAGGTCGTCGCGGGCCAGTGAAGCGCTGCCCAGCAGGTTGCCGTCATCCAGCGCCAGCAGGCTGTACAGGCTGCCGTCAGTCTGGCCATGGGCGAATTCCTGTTGCCATTGGGCCAGCGGTACATCGGCGTATTCGTAGGCGAACTGCTCGTGCAGCCAGCGGGCCAGGGTATCGCTGTGGTGTGGGTGGTTGCTGAGCCAGTCGATCATGGGTGTGCTCTGGGCGTTGGGGGGATGCAAAGGTACACCGAATTGGATGAGGGGTGTGGCCACCTGCATCTACACTTGTCAGTGCCACCGCACCTTCCCGGAGGACCGCGCCATGCCCCACTCTGACGTCCTGATCATCGGCGCCGGGCCCACCGGCCTGGTCCTGGCCCTGTGGCTGAGCAAGCTGGGCATCTCGGTACGCATCCTCGACAGGACCAGCGCCGCCGGCACCACCTCCCGCGCGCTCGCCGTGCAAGCCCGCACCCTGGAGCTGTACCGCCAGCTGGACCTGGCCGACGCGGTCGTTGGCGCCGGCCACCAGGTGCCCGCCGCCAACCTCTGGGTCAAGGGCGAGCCCGCCGCACGGCTGCCTTTGGACAGCATCGGCGCCAACCTCACGCCCTACCCCTTTCTCGAAATCTACCCGCAGGACCAGCACGAGAACCTGCTGATCGAGCGCCTGCGCGGCCTTGGCGTGGAGGTCGAACGCAGCACCGAACTGCTCGGTTTCACCCAGCACGACACCACCGTCAGCGCACGCCTGCGCCTGCCCGACGGCAGCGAGCAAGACTGCGAGACGCATTACCTGGCCGGCTGCGACGGCGCCCATTCGGCCGTGCGCAACGGCCTGCATGTCGACTTCCCCGGCGGCACCTACCAGCAGCTGTTCTATGTGGCCGACGTGGATGCCAGCGGCCCGCCCATGAACGGCGAGCTGCACGTGGACCTGGACGAGGCGGACTTTCTGGCGGTGTTCCCGCTGGCCGGCACAGGCCGCGCGCGGTTGATCGGCACGGTGCGCGACGCACGCGCCGAACACCCCGAGCAACTGCGTTTCGAGGATGTCAGCCAACGTGCCATCGAGCACCTGCAACTGCAGGTGCTCAAGGTCAACTGGTTTTCCACCTACCGCGTACACCATCGCGTGGCCGGGCATTTCCGCCAGCAGCGCGCCTTCCTGCTCGGCGACGCCGCGCACGTGCACAGCCCGGCCGGCGGCCAGGGCATGAACACCGGCATCGGCGATGCAATCAACCTGGCCTGGAAGCTGTGCAGCGTACTCAAGGGCAAGGCCCACGACGACCTGCTCGACAGCTACCCGGTCGAGCGCATGGCCTTCGCCCGGCGCCTGGTGGCCACCACCGACCAGGTGTTCACCTTCGCTACCGCCGATGGCAGCATCGCCAACCTGTTGCGTACCCGCCTGGCACCGGTGCTGATACCGCGCATGGCGGCATTCGCCAAGGCGCGCAGCCTGCTGTTTCGCACGGTCTCGCAGCTGGGCCTGAACTACCGCCTGATGCCGCTGAGCTTCGGCAGCGCCGGCCATGTGCAGGGCGGCGACCGCCTGCCCTGGGTGGTGACGCAGGAACACGACAATTTCAGCGCGCTGTCGCACCTGGGCTGGCAGGTGCACGTGTACGGCCTGGCCAGCAAGGAACTGAGCGCCTGGTGCGCCGCACGCCAGCTGCCACTGCAGGTTTACCCCTGGTCGGCCGCCTGCACTGCCGCCGGCCTGGCACGCAACGCGCTGTACCTGCTGCGCCCCGACAGCTACGTGGCGCTGGCCGAACCCTCGGCCTCCACCGGCGCCGTGGAGCGCTACTTCAGCGAGCGGGGCCTGCGCCCCTGGTGAGGTGCTTACGCCGGTTTGTCGGCGCCGAGCACCCCGGCATAACGGTAGGTGGTCACGCAACACAGCACCAGGCCGCTGACCGCGACCGCGCCGCCCACCAGGCCGATGTCGCCAAGGCCCATGTGGGTACTGACCAGGCTGCCCAGCAATGCCCCGCCACCGATGCCCACGTTGTACAGCCCCGAGAACATGGCCATGGCCACGTCGGTGGCATCGGAAGCCAGCACCAGTACCTTCGATTGCAGGACCAGGCTGAAACACATGATCGCCATGCCCCATACCATGCTCAGCGCGCAGAGCAGGGTCGGGTTGACTGCCAGCGGGGCCAGCAGCAACAGGCTCAGGGCGATGGCGCCGATGGCGCCAATCGCGAACCCCCGCGGGAAACGTTCGCTGTAGCGACTGAACAGGATCGAGCCGAAGATGCCCGCCCCGCCATACAGCAACAGCAGGATGGTGGTCATCTCGCCGCTCATCGCCGCGACCTGCTGGCTGAACGGCTCGATGTAGCTGTAGGCGGTGAACTGCGCGGTGATGCCCAGCACCACCAACGCATACACCGAGAGCAGCGCCGGCCGCTTGAGCAGCATCGGCAGGCTGCGCAGCGAACCGGAGTTCTGGCTGGGCAGGCGCGGCAGCGAGCGCATCAGCCAAAGCAACGTCAGTACCGAGACCCCGGCGATGCCCATGAAGGTGGTGCGCCAGCCCAGCGCCTCGCCCACCACTCGCCCCAGCGGAATGCCCAGCACCATGGCCAGGGTGGTGCCGGTGGCCAGCACCCCGAGGGCCTTGGCCTGCTTGCCCGGCGGCGCCACCCGCACCGCCAGCGACGCGGTGATGGCCCAGAACACCGCGTGGGCCAGTGCGATACCGATGCGGCTGAACAGCAGCATGCCGAAGCTGGTGGCCATGCTCGACAGCACATGGCTGGCAATGAACAGCACGAACAGGAACGCCAGCAGCTTGCGCCGCTCGATGTTGCGGGTCATCAGCATCATCGGCAGCGAGGCCAGCGACACCACCCAGGCATAGATGGTCAGCATCAGCCCGACCTGGGCGGTGGGCATGTCGAAGCTGCGGCCGATGTCGCTGAGCAGGGCCACCGGCACGAACTCGGTGGTGTTGAAGATGAATGCAGCCAGGGCCAGCGCGAAAACGCTGAGCCAGCTGCCATTACGGGTATCTGCGGGGTTGTTCATCGGACGGGGCAAGGCTCCGGGGCGGGCGCGTCAGACGCGACCCTGGGTTCAATGAAACCTGCGCGGCAAAAGGCGCGCAGGCAAAAGCCACCCCTGGGCCGGCGGCCTGGGTGTTGCGCTGCAGAAGGTTGTTATAGGTAGGTGCGGGTCGCAGGCCCGATGGTACGTCATGCATCGGGGGGGCGACAATAACGCTCGCCGCGCCGCGCCGGCCCCACCGATGAAACTTGCCACGGACATGCAGTGTCTTTGTCATGAGCCCGTAGTAGTGCAAAGCCTGACAAGGGCTGCAGCATTGTCCGATGGTCAGGGTTTACCGACACACGCCTAATCGGGGTCCCTTGAGTACCGGATCTGCCAGGAGGCCGTATGCGCCTAGTTTCGCAACTGCTCCAACGTCTAAGACAAAAAGGCCTGCGTCGCGCCTTGCGCCCGCTGTGGCAACGCCACGTGTTCCAGCACTGGCAACTGGTGTGGCTGGACCGCGACCCGTTGGCCAGGGTGCCTCGACAACGCACCCGCCCCTGCCCCCCCGTGCGGCTCGTCCAGATCACCCCGAGCAATACCGACGCGTTCGCGCGCCATTTCCCCGGCCAGTTGCAGGCCATGAACGACCTTGCACGCGAAGGCCACACCGGCCACATGTACCTGGACGAAGCCGGTGACGCGGTGGCGATGGTGTGGGCCAGCACCCGTGACTATCACGACCGGCACTACTACGGCTGCACCTTCCCGGTACAGCCCGGCGAATACTTCCAGTTCGCCGGCGAAGTCGAGCGCGCCTACTTCGGCACCGGCCTGTCCACGCGGGTACAGACCGAGCTGTGGGAGGCCATGCTCGCCAAAGGCTGCACGCGCATCGTGGTGGTGGTGGCGCTGGACAACGCACAGGCAGTCAAGATGCACCTGCACCTGGACTACCACGAACAGGGTCGCATCACCCACGCGTACAGGTTCTTCGGGCGCTGGTACTTCTCCCGCGTGACCCACTACAGCGGCTCACGCCTGGCCCACCTGGCCCCGCGAGCCAGACGCAAGGCCGACAGCGAGCCGGCGCCGCAGCTGCACGACACCGACGCCTGAGCGCCTACGCCCCGGGTTGCAAGGTCATGCAGCGCGCATGACCTTCAGCTTACCGGGGCTGTAGAGAAGGCCGAGGGCATGCAACTGCCGGTGGACGCCTAATCGGAGCTCCTGGAATAAAACCTGTCGGAGTTCTCATGCAATTGATCGAAATCGCCCACCAGCGCATCAGACAAAAAGGCTTGCTGCGTGCGCTTCGCCCGCTGTGGCGCCGCTACATCTTCTCGCACTGGCAACTGGTGTGGTTGCAGCGCAGCCCCCTTGCGCCCGTCGCCGCGCAACGCAGGCGTACCTGCCCGCCAGTGCACCTGGTAGCGATAACACCCCACAATACCGAGGCCTTCAGCCGTTACTTCCCTGGCCAGGTGCAGGCCATGACCGACCTCGCCGAACAGGGCCACACCGGCCACATGTACGTGGACAGCCACGGCAACGCGGTGGCGATGGTGTGGGCCAGCACCCGCGATTACCACGACCGCCATTACTACGGCTGCACCTTCCCGGTGCAGCCGGGCGAATACTTCCAGTTTGCCGGGGAAGTCGACCGCGCCTACTTCGGTACAGGCCTGTCGACCCGGGCCCAGCTCGACCTGTGGTCCACCATGCTGGCCAAGGGGTGTACGCGCATCGTCAATGTGGTGGCGCTGGACAACGTGCAGGCGGTGAAGATGCACCTGCAGCTGGATTATCAGGAACAGGGTCGCATCACCCACGCCTACAGAGTGTTCGGTTGCTGGCGGTTCTCGCGCACCACCCACTACAGCGGCAAGCGCCTCGCTCACCTGGCGCCGCGGGCCCGGCCACGGGCCCCTGACACCTTCATCGCCTGAGCAGAACCGCGCCTTGATTCAGGCGCCATAAAATCGTCAAAAAAGCGTCAGACCTTTCCGATCAACTGCTCTATGCCGGTAACCTCCGGTGTAGAGCGGTTCACCCTTGTTACACATATTTTGAAACAACCGCTGCGATGGCTTTTTGACACGCCGTCAAAACGCTGGGCTATACCATGAAAAAGATTTCATCAAACCCACCGTTTCATCCGCCCTATCCGGCAAGGAGGCACCATGGGTGCTTTGCAGAACGTGCGCGACAAGATCAGAAGAAAAGGCCTTCGCCGCGTCGCCAGAACCCTCTGGGAACGCCATGTGTTCTATCACTGGGAACTGCTGTGGATGGAGCGCGACCTGGTCAGTGCGGTACCGCCGCACAACCTGCGACCGCACAAGCCGGTGCGCCTGGTGACCATCACCGAGGACAACGCCGTCGCCTTTGCCCGCCACTTCGGTGACCGAGTGCAGACCATGGCCGAGCTTGCCCGCGAAGGCCACACCGGGCACATGTACCTGGACGATGCCGACAATGCGGTGGCGTTCATCTGGGGCAGCAAGCGCGACTACCTGGACCGTCACTATTACGGCTGCACCTTCCCGGTCAAGGAGGGCGAGTTCTTCGAGTTCGGCGGCGAGATGACCCCGTCGTACTTCGGCACCAGGCTGTCGGTGGATGCCCAGGTCAACCTGTGGGCGGCCATGCAGGCCCAGGGCTGCAACAAGGTGGTGGACGTGGTCGAGACGCACAACGTACCGGCCATGAAGCTGCACCTGCGCATGGGTTATCACGAACAGGGGCGCGTGGCGCACGTGTACTGCCTGTTCGGGCGCTGGAAGTTCTTCCGCGAGACCACCTACAGCGGCTCACGCCTGGAACAGCTGCGCAAGCCGCGGGCAGTCAAGACAGCCGCCGCACCGGCATGAACCTGCCAGCCCCTGCGCCCGCGCTGCGGGTGCAGGGGCCTGCTCGACACCCCTGCTCAACCCCGCATCTACCCGCCCTGCGCGGCGCTTGACCGTACCTGGAGCGCATGCAAGCATCCGCCGGCCATAACGCCCAAGAATGCAGTTCAGAGACGAATGACCCGGGATGAAGATTCCATTGCAGATCCACGCATTGAAGACGCTCGCCTGGCAGGCGAGATGCTGCACGGAACGACGATGGCGCGAGAGAGTCTAGGCATTGGCATTACCAATGCCTGCTCACTGCCGACATGAGACCCCGCCCATGAATGCCCCCGCCTCCCCTGCGCCCGAACCCGGCCGCTGCCAACGCCTCAAGGCCGCCAGCCGCCGCGAGCACGACAGTGTCGATACGCTGGTGATGGGCGTTCGACCGTTCGAGAGCCGCGAGCGCTATGCGCTGTTTCTGCAGGTGCAACACCGCTTTCATGGCAGCCTTCAAGCCTTGTATGGCGATGCGCAGTTGAACCGCACATTGCCCGGGCTGGCGGCGCTGTCGCGGTTCGAGGCAGTGCAGGCCGACCTGCGCGACCTTGGCCTGCCGGTGCCCGGTGTACCGGCCCCTGTGCAGCTGTCTGCGCCAGCTGAAGCACTGGGCTGGCTGTACTGCAGCGAGGGCTCGAACCTGGGGGCGGCGTTTCTGTTCAGGCAGACCCAGCAACTGGGGCTGGGCGCGCAGCGTGGCGCCCGGCATCTGGCGCCGCACCCGGACGGGCGTGCGCTGCAGTGGCGCCAGTTCGTGGGGTTGATCGATGCACTGGTGCTGAGTGAGGAACAGGAGCGCCAGGCGGTGGATGGGGCGCTGGCGGCGTTCGAGTTCTATCGCAGCAGCGTGCGCGACATTTTCGGCTGAGGCCTGTGGCGACGTCTTCGCCGGCTCCTGCAGGAGTCACGATGATCCTGCAGGAGCCGGCCTTGCCGGCGATCGAGTGCGCAGCGCTCGCTAACCCTGCTCGGTCATCGCCTGCGGCTGATGCTCGATACGCGCCCGCTTGCGGTAGAACGCGATGCCCAGGATCAACGCCGTCACCGCCGCCGTCATCAAGGTCTCGTAGCGGTAGTCGGGGCTGAACAGCATGTAGCCCAGCACCAGCGAAATCACCACGATCACCAGCCAGGTCAGCCACGGGAACAGCCACATCTTGAACGCCAGCTCGGTGCCCTCGCGCTCGACGATGGCACGCATGCGCAGCTGCGACACGGCAATCACCAGGTACACCAGCAGCGCGATGGCCCCGGTGGTCGACAGCAGGAAGCCGAACACCTTGCCCGGGAAGGCGAAGTTCACGAAGCAACCGACAAACCCGGCCAGGGTCGACAACAGCACCGCCACGGTGGGCACGCCACTGCCGGAAATACGCTTGGTCAGCGGGTGCGCCTCACCGCGCGCGCCCAGTGAATAGAGCATGCGCGAAGCGGTATACAGCCCCGAGTTCATGCAACTGGTCACCGCCACCAGCACCACCACGTCGATCAGGAACTTGGCACCCGGCACGTTGAGGATTTCCAGCGCGCGCTGGAACGAACCCACCTGCAGCAGGCGCGGGTCATTCCACGGCACCAGCGCGACGATGAAGAAGATCGAGAACACGTAGAAGATCGCGATGCGGTACACCACCAGGTTGGTGGCGCGGCGGATCTTGTCTTTCGGGTTGGCGGTTTCGTCGGCGGCAATGGTGACGATCTCGGCACCGAAGAACGAGAAGATGGTCACCAGCACGCCGGCCAGCACGGCGCCGAAGCCGTTGGGCATGAAGCCGCCATTGGACCACAGGTTCTCGACGCCCGAGGTCTGCGCCAGCGGCCATACACCGCTCACCCCCATCAGGCACACCACCAGGAAGCCGATGATCGCCACCACCTTGACCAGGGCGAACCAGTACTCGAACTTGCCGAAGTTCTTCACGCTGATCAGGTTGCTGCACGACAGCACGATCATGATCAGGAAGGCAAAGGCCCAGGACGGCACGTCGGGGTACCAGGCGTGCAGGATGTCGGCACCGGCGATTGCCTCTACCGGAATGATCAGTACCCAGAACCACCAGTACAGCCAGCCGATGGTGAAGCCTGCCCATGGCCCGATGGCCCGCCCGGCGTAGGTGGAGAACGAGCCGCTGTTGGGGTCGGCGATGGCCATTTCGCCGAGCATGCGCATCACCAGCAGCACCAGCAGGCCGGTAATCATGTAGGAGATGAGGATGGCCGGACCGGCCTTGGCGATGGCGTTGGACGAACCGATGAACAAACCGGCGCCGATGATGCCGGCGATGGAGATCATCGAGACCTGACGCGAGGTCAGGCCGTGCTTGAGCGAGCGTTGCGGTTTTTCTTGTAGGGACGACATGGTTGCCTCTCTGGCCAATGCCTGCTGCACCTGGTTGCGCGATGACCGCGCAGGTCAGGCCAAGGTCTTCATGGAAAGTGTGCGGCAGCAGAAATGTAAGGAGCCGTTATTGTTTTTTGGGCATCAAACGTGATGTAACGGGTACTGATCGGCCTCTTTTCGATAAGTTTCAGACGCACTTTTCCCGGTCCCTCGGGGCATCGAAACTAGCAGTTGAAATGATTGACGCAGGTCAGTATTAATCTGCGAACAGGCTGCTTACAAACGACCTTTTATCACCACATGATTCCTCCATGGAATGAACTCAGTCCTTTTCATCTGCCCGGTGCCCTCGATGTCCAAGCGTTTGATGCCCTCCACCACCACCCTGCAATGCTTCGAAGCGGCGGCCCGCCACCTGAGCTTCACCCGCGCCGCGCAGGAGCTGCACCTGACCCAGAGCGCGGTGAGCAAGCAGGTGGCGCAACTCGAGGAAATGCTCTGCCACAACCTGTTCCAGCGCGTGCGCCGGCGCCTGCACCTGACCCCTGCAGGCTCGCTGTACCTGGCCGAGGTGAACAAGATCCTCACCCAGCTGGACATCTCCAGCCGCTACATCCTGACCTACGGCGGCGAGACCCAGGTGCTGACCGTGGCCACCCAGCCCACCTTCGGCGCACGCTGGCTGGTGCCCAACCTGCACGGTTTCAGCCGGCAGCACCCGAACATCCATCTGGACATCAAGAGCGAGCTGGAACCCTTCGACCTGCTCAACAACAAGGCCGACATCGCGTTTTTCTTCGGCCAGGGCACCTGGCCGGGGGCCACCTGCATCGAGCTGTTCCATGAAGAGGTGGTGCCGGTGTGTCACCCCGAGCTGATCGCGGCAGCGCTGCCACGCAGTGCCGAAGACCTCGCCCACCACCCGTTGCTGCAATGCACCTCGCGCCCGGAAGCCTGGCACGAGTGGTTCCTGCAGCAGGACCTGCAGTCCCAGCACAGCTACCACGGGCCGCGCTTCGACACCTTCTACCTGTGCATCCGCGCGGCCCAGGCCGGCTGCGGCATCGCCCTGGTGCCACGCTACCTGGTGGCCGAAGAACTGGCCGAGGGCAAGCTGGTGGTGGCCTGGGCGCACACCATGCCCAGCGAGGGCGCGCACTTCATCGCCCATGCCGAGCATGCGGCGCAGGTGCCGAAGGTGAAGGCGTTCGTCGAGTGGATACAGGGCAGGATCACGATTTGACGGAATGATTGCTCGACTTTATTTCGCTTGTGGCGTTTGCCGGATGTTGGCTTAGATATATAAAAACTTCCGTCACCCAGGTACTTGCCCATGACGCACGAAACAATCAGCCGATCTCTTTCCATTGTGCATCCCATTACACTTTCACACGGGCGCAATGCCCAGGTGTGGGATACCGATGGCAAGCACTACATCGACTTCGTGGGCGGTATCGGCGTACTCAACCTGGGGCATTGCAACCCGGCGATCGTCAGCGCCATCCAGCACCAGGCCACGCAACTGACCCATGCGGCGTTCAACGCCGTCCCGCACGGGCCCTATGTGCAGTTCATGCAACGCCTGGAGGCGTTCGTGCCACTGAGCTACCCGATGGCAGGCATGCTCACCAACAGTGGCGCCGAGGCGGCGGAGAACGCCTTGAAAGTGGCCCGCGCCGCCACCGGGCGTACGGCGGTGGTGGCCTTCGATGGCGGCTTCCACGGACGTACCCTGGCCACGCTCAACCTCAATGGCAAGGTGGCACCCTACAAGCAGAAGGTCGGCGTGCTGCCCGGCCCGGTGTTCCACCTGCCCTACCCCAGCGCCGACAACGGCGTGACCGGCGAGCAGGCGATGCAGGCGCTGGAGCGCCTGTTCAGCGTCGAGATCGACGTCAACGAAGTGGCCTGCTTCATCTTCGAGCCGGTGCAGGGCGAAGCCGGCTTCCTGGCAATGGACCCCACCTTTGCCCAGGCCCTGCGCACGTTCTGCGATGCACACGGCATCCTGATCATCATCGACGAGATCCAGTCGGGCTTTGGCCGCACCGGCCAGCGCTTCGGCTTCCCGCGGCTGGGCATCGAGCCGGACCTGCTGCTGTTGGGCAAGAGCATTGCCGGCGGCGTGCCGCTGGGAGCGGTGGTAGGCCGGCGCGAGCTGATGGCCAGCCTGCCCAAGGGTGGCCTGGGCGGCACCTATTCGGGCAACCCGCTGGCCTGTGCGGCAGGGTTGGCGACCCTGGAACTGATGAGCGATGCCAACCTGGCGACCTGGGGCGAGCTGCAGGAGCGCGCCATCGTCGGGCGTTATGAAGCGTGGAAGGCCCGCGGGTTGACGCCGTACCTCGGGCGCCTGACCGGTGTGGGCGCCATGCGCGGCATCGAGCTGGTCACGCCACAAGGCAAGCCGGCCACCGCGCAGCTGGCCGAGGTGCTGGAGAAGGCACGCGCGGCCGGGCTGCTGCTGATGCCGGCCGGCAAGGCGCGGCACATCATCAGGTTGCTGGCGCCATTGACCGCCGAGGCAGACGTGCTGGAGCGCGGGCTGGATATCCTGGAGCGCTGCCTGGCAGAACTGTCATGAGCAAGTGCTTTTGCCCAGCGCAATCAGGCTTTATCCTGCATCGTTTCGCACGCTGGCCCTGGGAGTTCCAATGTACATCGATGTACCGCGCCGCCTGGTGTTCTTCGACAAGGACGACACCGTTCGCCCGCCCTGCCTCGTGCAGTACCATCCCGACACCGGCACCCTGAGCCGGCCGGCTTTCGCCCAGCCCGACGACAGCGTGTGGGACATCGCGCGCGACCAACGCCGCATCGCGCTGAGCGGGGTCAAGTGGCTGGTGGTGCGCGGGGCCAGCCGCTCGCGGCTGAACCTTGTGCACGACGGCGCGCCGCTGCATGCAACCCAGAACCTGCTGTCGTACTGGGCACGCTTCGACCCCAGCGCCCGCTACGCGCTGGTCAGCGTGGCCAATGGCAAGAAACGCCCGGTGATCATCGACCTGGACAGCGGGGAACACAGCGACCCTGTGGAGCGTGACGTGGACGCCAGGTTCGGCAGCATCGACCCGCTGCAGGGCAGGCTCTGGGCCCCCGACGAGCGTGCCCGCAATGGCGTGCTGACGGTCGATTGCGCCAGCGGCGAAGTCGGCAGGGTCAGCGTGCCGCTGGAGGCAAAGGTGCGCAGCCTGCGCTTTTCCCGCGACGGGCAGTACCTGTTCGTGACCGGGGAAAACAACCGGCTGTTGTGCTGCGACCGCGAGGGCGCAACGGTATGGACCAAGGACGTCAGTGCGTATGGCCATGTCGGCTCGGGCCGGATCCTGTTCAACGAATCCGGCAGCCACCTGTGCCTGCCGACCTCGCCCACCGACAGCTCCACGCTCGCCGGCGATCTCATCATCGCAACCGCCACCGGCCATACCGAGACCACCATCATGCCCAAGGCGCGACTGGCCGCTGACTGGTTTGGCGACCACGTGCTGAGCCATCGTGGCGAGGTGGTGGACTTCTTCACCGGCGCCATCGTGGCCAAGCTGGACCTGGCCAGCCCCTGCTGATCGTCACCTGACCCGCCCCTTCAACGGCCCCCGCCGCCCCGTGTGCTAGCGTCTATGGGTGGCCTGCGCCTTGCGCACGGCCACGCCCATAAGAAATCAAGACCTGACCGACTGATGACGGGTGAGCCATGCTACTGCGAATCAACCAGACGACCTACGAGGTCGATGCTGACGCGGACACGCCCCTGCTGTGGGTGATCCGCGATGACCTGGGCCTGACCGGTACCAAGTACGGCTGCGGCCTGGCCCAGTGCGGCGCCTGCTCGGTGCTGGTGGACGGCGCCGTGGTGCGTGCCTGCGTGACCCCGGTGGCAGGCGTGGTGGGGCGCGAAATCACCACCATCGAAGCCGTGGAGGCCGACGCCGTGGGCAAGCGCGTGGTCAGCGCCTGGGTCAAGCACCAGGTGGCCCAGTGCGGTTACTGCCAGTCGGGCCAGGTGATGGCGGCCACCGCCCTGCTCAAGCACACCCCGCACCCGAGCGATGCCCAGATTGCTGCCGCGATGGTCAACCTGTGCCGTTGCGGCACCTACAACGCCATCCATGCCGCCGTGCACGACGTGGCCGCCGCGCAGGAGAACGCCTGATGAACGACAGCCTGCGCGTTACCGGCGTGGCCCAGCCCTTCCCTGTGGGCGAGCCGGTCAATATCTCACGCCGCAGCTTTCTGCTGGCAAGCGCCGGCACGGCAGTGGGCGCACTGGTGCTGGGCTTCGGCCTGCCCCTGGGCCTGAGCCGTGTGCAGGCCGCCACGGGCAACGCAGCGGCGCCCGGCACCCAGGTGCCGGCCTTCCTGGAGATCCGCCCGGACGGCCGCATCCGCCTGCTCAGCCCGTTCATGGAGGGCGGCCAGGGCATCTTCACGGCTATGGCGCAGATCGTGGGCGAAGAGCTCGATGCCGACCCCGCCACCTTTTTGATCGACAGCGCACCGCCCGGCGAGCAGTACGTGGTGATGGACAACGGCATGCGTATCACCGGCGGCAGCATGTCGGTGCGCACCAGCTACCCGACCATGCGCCGCCTCGGCGCCCTGGCCCGCGCCATGCTGCTGCAGGCCGCTGCCGAGCGCCTGGGCGTGCCGGTGGGCGACCTGAGCACCGAGCCCGGCCGGGTGATACACGCCGCGTCGGGGCGCACGCTGGGCTATGGCGAACTGGCAGCCCAGGCCATGGACCTGCCCGTGCCAGACCCTGCCAGCGTGACGCTGCGCGACCCCAGCCAGTTCCGCTGGATCGGCAAGCCGGTGCAACGGGTGGACGCCTATGACAAGTCCACCGGCAAGGCCGTGTACAGCATCGACGTGAAGGTCGACGGCATGCTGCATGCCGCGGTGCAGCATGCACCGCGCCTGGGCATGCGCGTGGGCGAGCTGCGCAACGAGGCGCAGGTGAAAGCCATGAAGGGCGTGCATTCGGTGCATCGGCTGCCCGGTGCGGTGGCCGTGGTGGCCGAACGCTGGTGGCACGCCAAGCGCGCGGTGGAGGCCGTGCAGGTGCAGTGGCTGGAGGCATCGGCCGACTCGAAGGTGCGCCAGATGCCTGCGGACTTTTCCAGTGACGCCTTTCGCGACCAGTTGGCCGCGGCCACCGGCCCGGCCCGCGACGAAGAGAATGAAGGCGACTTCGGCAAAGCCTTTGCCGACGCCGCCACCCAGGTGGAGGCCACCTACCACAACCAGTTCCTCAACCATGCGCAGCTGGAGCCGCCTTCGGCCCTGGCGCGCTTCAACCCCGACGGCACGCTGGAGGTGTGGCTGCCCAACCAGGCGCCCGACATGTTCCGCGCCGACATGGCCAAGCGCACCGGCCTGGACCCGTCACAGATCACCCTGCACTCGCCGCTGCTGGGCGGCTTTTTCGGCCGCCACTTCCTGTACGACAGCGCCAACCCCTACCCGCAGGCGATCCTGCTGGCCAAGGCGGTCGGGCGCCCGGTCAAGCTGATCTGGAGCCGCGAAGAGGAGTTTCTGCGTGACGCGCTGCGCCCCATGGCCGTGGTCAGGTTCCGCGCCGCACTCGACGCCCAGGGCCTGCCGGTGGCCATCGAGGCAGTCAGCGCCACCGAAGGCCCCACCGAAGCCATCGCCGGCAAGCAGGGCGAGAAAATCGACCCCACGGCACTCGAAGGGCTGTCGGGCAAGGCCTACGCCATCCCCAGCAAACGTATCGCCCAGGTCTATGTGAAAGGCCCGGCGATGCTCGGTTACTGGCGTTCGGTGGGCAACTCGCTGAATGACTTCTTCTATGAGGCGTTCCTCGATGAGCTGGCCGACAAGGGCAAGCAGGACCCGTTCGAACTGCGCCTGCACCTGCTGCGCGACAACCAGCGCCTGACCAACCTGCTGCAGGCGGTGGGCGATCTGTCCGGTGGCTGGAAGCGTGGCCCGTTCACCGCCGAGGACGGCTCGCGGCGCGCTCGGGGTGTGGCCATGGCCTCGCCGTTCGGCTCGGAGGCGGCGGTGATCGCCGAGGTGTCCATCGAGCAGGGCCAGGTGAAGGTGCACGATATCTGGGAGGCCATCGACCCCGGCAGCATCGTCAACCCGGCGATCATCGAGGCGCAGGTCAATGGCGCGGTGTCGCTGGGGCTGTCGCAGGCACTGGTGGAGGAAGCGGTGTACGTGAACGGCCAGCCGCGCGCACGCAACTATGACCTGTACCCGATCCTGTCGGCGCAGCGCATGGCGCGGGTGCATGTACGCATCGTCGAGAGCGGCGCGAAGATGGGCGGTATCGGCGAGCCGCCATTGCCGGCGGTGGCCCCGGCGGTGGCCAATGCGGTGGCGCACCTGACCGGCCAGCGCATCCGCAGCATGCCGCTGTCGCGCTACACCTTCAGCTAGGCCTCGATCAGGGACATCGCGCACATGACCAAGAGTCGACTCGCAACAACGCTGGGCTGTTTCGCGCTGCTGTGCCTCGTCATCGCAGCCGTGCTGGCCTGGTACGTGACCCGCACACCAGCGTCGCCCTTCGCCGCTCAGGCCAGTGCCGCACCGCCAGACCCGGCCCTGGTGCAACGCGGCGAGTACGTGGCGCGGCTGGGCGACTGCGTGGCCTGCCACAGCCTGCCAGAGGCGGCGCCGTTTACCGGCGGGCTGAAGATGGCCACCCCGCTGGGCGCGATCTACGCCACCAACATCACCGCCGACCGCGCCACCGGCATCGGCGCCTACAGCCTGGCCGACTTCGACCGCGCCGTACGCCATGGGGTGACCCCGGACGGTCGCCGGCTGTACCCGGCCATGCCCTACCCCTCGTACGCCAAGCTCAGTGACGACGATATCCGCGCGCTGTATGCCTTCTTCATGCACGGGGTGAGCCCGGCGGCGCAGGCCAACAAGCCCAGCGAAATCCCCTGGCCACTGAACCTGCGCTGGCCGATTGCGCTGTGGAACGGCCTGTTCACCGACCCCGCGCCCTACCCGGCCAAGCCGGACCAGGATGCGCAGTGGAACCGCGGCGCCTACATCGTGCAGGGGCCGGGCCACTGCGGCAGTTGCCATACGCCGCGCGGCCTGGCCTTCAACGAGAAGGGCCTGAGCGAGGCCAGCAAGACGTACCTGGCCGGCGGGCTGCTGGATGGCTGGTATGCGCCGAGCCTGCGCAACGACCCCAACACCGGGCTCGGGCGCTGGAACGAGGCGGATATCGTCAGCTTCCTCAAGCACGGGCGCAACCGGCACGCGGTGGTGTACGGCTCGATGACCGAGGCGTTCAACAACTCCACGCAGTTCATGAGCGACGAAGACCTGGGCGCGATCGCGCACTACCTCAAGTCGCTGCCCGGCGACCCCAGCCGCGACGGGCCGGCATGGCAGTACCAGGCGAGCGAGCTGTCGGCCGCATCCTCGGCACCCGGCGCGCATACCTACGTGAGCCGCTGCGCGACCTGCCATGGCCTGGACGGGCGCGGCCAGGCCGAGTGGATGCCACCCCTGGCCGGCGCCACCTCGGCGCTGGCCAGGGAGGACGCATCGGCCATCAACATCACCCTGAACGGCTCGCAGCGCATCGTCGCCGCGGGCGTGCCGGACGCCTACCGCATGCCGGCATTTCGCGAACAGCTGTCGGACCGGGAAATTGCCGAGGTGCTGAGTTTTGTGCGCAGCACCTGGGGCAATCACGGTGGCGCGTTAGAGGCCAAGGCGGTGGGCAAGCTGCGCGAGCACACCGGGCCGGCCAGCAGCAACCCGATCATCTTGCAGATGCGTTGAGCATCACCACCAGGAAGCCCCCATGCCATTGCAACGCCTGTCGAGGACACCCCATGGAAAGCATTGACCTGCTGGTGCTGCGAACTGCCCGAGAGTGGCTTGCCGGCGGCGAGCGCTGCCTGCTGGCCACCGTGGTGCGCACCTGGGGCTCGTCGCCGCGACCGGTGGGCTCGATGATGGTGCTCAGGCAGGACGGGCGCGCGGTGGGCAGTGTGTCGGGCGGGTGCATCGAGGACGACCTGATTGACCGGTACAGCAGCCTCCATGGCGGGCCGGGGATACCCGGCGGCGCGCCACAGGTGGTGCGCTACGGCGTGAGTGCGGACGAGGCGCACCGGTTCGGCCTGCCATGTGGCGGCACCCTGGAACTGGTGCTGGAGTTCGCACCCTGCGCGCAGGCGCTGGGCCGATTGCTGGCGCTGCTTGATGAGGGAGTACTGATGCGCCGCGAGCTTGACCTGGCCTCGGGTGAGGTGACGGTGCAGGCCGACCAGCCCCATGCACCGTTCAGCTTCGATGGGCAGCGCATGAGCAACCCGCTGGGGCCGGCTTACCGGATGCTGCTGATCGGCGCCGGTGTGCTGGCCGAGTACGTGGCGGTGATGGCGCTGTTCAACGGGTTCAAGGTGTCGGTGTGTGATCCGCGGCCCGAGCACATGGACGTGTGGACGGTCGCCGGGGTAGAGAAGCTGATGGGCATGCCGGACGACGTGGTGCGCGCGTTTGCGGTGGATGTTCGCACCTGCGTGATTGCCCTGAGCCATGACCCCAGGCTGGATGACCTGGCGCTGATCGAAGCGCTGCGCGGGCCGGCGATGTACATCGGGGCGATTGGCTCGCGGCGCAACAGCGAGAACCGCCGCCAGCGCTTGATCGGGCATTTTGGCCAGACCCAGGAATCGCTGCGGCGCCTGCATGGGCCCATCGGGCTCTACATCGCCAGCAAGACCCCAGGGGAGATTGCGGTGAGCGTGATGGCCGAGGTGCTGGCGGTGAAGAACGGCGTGCCCCTTCCCGGCGCTGTCGGCGCGGGGCCGACCCAGCATCAGGTGGAGCACCCGCCACTGACTCAGGCATCGTGTTGTGCGCACCCAGGGTGACTGCATCGCCCTGGTGCTGGCTGCAGGCCGTGCCAGGCGCTTTGGCAGCGACAAGCGCCTGGCACGGCTGGCGTCGGGGCAAACGCTGCTGGCAGCCACGCTGGCACGGGCACTGGAGGCGTTCGACGACGTCCGGGTGGTGCTCAGGCCCGGGGACGATCCCGCGACCCTGGCAATTGACGGGCGGGTACGAGTCCTGTGGGCCGAGCAGGCCGACCAGGGCATGGGCAGCAGCCTGGCAGCCGGGGTGCGTGCGCTGGAACAGTCACCGGCCCCGGCCGTGGCGGTGTTGCTGGGCGATATGCCCTGGGTGCAGGGGCAGACGCTCAAGCAGTTGAAGGCCCTGTGCAACGCCCGGCAGATCGTGCTGCCGCTGCATCACGGGGTGCGTGGGCATCCGGTGATCTTCGGTCGACAGTTCTGGCCGGCCCTCGCATGCCTGCAGGGCGATCAGGGCGGCAAGGACATCGTGCGCGGCGCGCACGACGCCTGCGTCCAGGTGCCGGTGGAGGATGCGGGCGTCCTCAGGGATGTGGATCAGCCACGGGACATCCCTGCTGGCTCGAGGTGAGCGACGCCACCCGCACGCAACTGCCGCTGCACGCTGGCGCCGCGCTCAAAGCGCCGCATAGACAAGGGCTGACAGCCGGCCGGGGCGCGGATCGATCATGCTGTGGCCGCCCGAGGTCGTGGTGACGAAACCGAAACTCACGCGCCGCTCGGGGTCGGCAAAGCTGATCGGGCCGCCAAGCCCGATATGGCCGAAGGTGTCCGGGCCCATGGCGTGGGAAGCCGCCGGGTCGACCTGCTGCTCCAGCATGCAGCCCAGCCCGTAGCGCATTGGCCGCATCCATACCCGATCCATGCCATGACTGTGCTCTCGGGTGAATTCGTCGAGCAGTTCAGGGCCGATGAAGTGGCCCGCCAGCAGCGCACTGTAGAAACCGGCCAGGCCGTGAGCGGTGGCATGGCCACACACCCCCGGTTGCCGATAGGCCCACCAGCGCGGGTCACTGGTGCGCCGGGGCACCATGCCGGGGTTGGTGAAGGCGAATGTGGCGATATGCGAGGGCTCGGTCTTCACCACCGTGCGCAGCGCTTGCGAGTAGGGGTCGCCAACGCGCCCGGTGGCACTGTCGAAGCGAGCGATACGGTGAAACTGCGTCTCGTCCACCCCAAGGTGCACGTCCAGGCCGTGGGGGTCCAGCATCTGTTCATGGATGAAGGCGCAGGGGTCGCGCCCGTCCACCCGACGAATCAGCTCGCCCAGAATCCAGCCAAAGGTGGTGGTGCCGTAGCCCAGGTCGGTGCCCGGTTCCCACCACAGCGGCTCGTCTTCCAGCACCCGCACCATGTGCTCCCAGTCATACATCATCGGGTTATGGTCGGGGCCCCGCAGCGCCGGCAGGCCGGCGGTGTGGTTCATCACCTGACGCACACTGACCCTGGCCTTGCCGTTGCGGGCGAACTCGGGCCAGTAGCGGGCCACCGGCGCATCCAGTTCCAGCCGGCCCGCCTCGACCAGCATCAGGATGGCCACTGCCACATAGGGTTTTACAACACAGAAGGTGTTGGCCAGCGTGTCGTGCGTCCAGGGCCTGCCGCCCTCCTGGTCCGCCACACCGGCCCACAGGTCGACGACCCGCTCCCCGTCCACCTGCACACAGAGCCCGGCACCCCGCTCCTGCGGATCATCGAACATCGCTTCGAAGGCCTGCCGGACCGCCTCGAAGGGCTGGGCACATATCCCTTGCGCTTTCATGCCTCGTCTTCCTCGTCGTTGAAATGTTGCCCTGTAACCGAGCGACGTTGCTGCGTAGCAGACCTGCCAGGCGACAATGATTGTCTCGGCGCCTGACAGACCCGAACGCATTACTGTTGGCTCGTGAACCTGACTACCGACTGCGCCCCCTGGGGCGCCCCCTCAAACACACAGGTTGATGGAACGTTCATCCACGCGAGCGCGTGTGCGTGTGTGCCAGGGAATAACGGTTCGCGCGTTTATAGGTGCCGAAGTCATTGAACCGAACACCGGCCTCGGCCATGACTTGATGCGCATAAGGCGCGGTCATCTGGCGCAGGTAGAACGGGTCCCTGACAACGAAGTGGTGAATACTGTGGGTGCTGCCGAAGTTGAAGCAGAACAATTGGAACGGCCATAGCCACCAGGCGTTCATGACCTGAGTTTGCTGCAGCGCATTGCGCGGTGCCACATCACCGTAATAGTGCATGTTCGAACTGATGAAAAACAGGCAGAACTGCCGGATCAGGTTGGGCGCGACCAGAATCACGACCACACTGTTGACCACATCCATTACCGCCAGGGTGGTCGCGGAACTGTGCACCTCGTGCCCGCTGACCGCGCCAAGCCAGGCATACAGGTGGTAGCCGAGAAACACATACCAGCAACCCCAGTACAACAGCCCGAAGGGTGTATTGAGCCGGACGATCTTGACCAGCAAGCGGACTTTCTCCCGCCAGCCTGGGGCAAATACCGCATTGAGAAAACCGAAGATGAACCCGTCCACCAGTTTCAACAACCGCAATACACCCCAGGGGCTGCCACTGGTGGTGATCCAGGCTTCCACATCCGTCTCGGTGCCTGACTCTTTATGGTGATGAAAGTGCAAACTTCGCCTTAACCAGGGGCTGGGCATTCCCGGCCGAGCCAACCAGCATAAAAACATCATGGCATTGTGCGCCAGCGGCTGTTTTCTGAAATAAAGACGATGAATCAGATCGTGTTCTATTTCATGAATGAACGAGGTCAGCAGCGCGTTGATCAGAATGCAGCCCCAGGCAGGAATGGACCCCTGCAGGTAGAGCCCCCCACTCACCACCATGCCGATCAGCGACACCGCCATGACACCTGCGCCCAGCGCATTCTGATGTTGCAGGATCGGATAGCGCTGGCGCAGGTAATTACCATGTTCGGTAATACGCCGGGTAACATGATCAATCTTTTGCTGATCGGTAGTGGGGCGTTCAAGTTCCATTGCTGCCTCCAAGACTTTCATACCTCATCCTCTGTTTGTGTCGGACAATCCCCCGCCAGGACAAACCGGCCGCGTCAATTGTTCGGGCTATACAACGGGTAGGTGAATGCATGCGCGCATTATATGAACGCAAATCGACTGTTTGCGTGAAGCTTGTTAAGATCCTTTCAAGCTTCAAAATGATAAGGCAAGTAAAAGTCTTTGCAACTGTGTATTTTGGGTGGGTTCAGCGTGACAGTTACCTGTAAGGATTTTTAATTTAGTTACAGGTTGTACAGTTATAAAACGACGCCGTACAAGTATTGCCAAGGAGGCACCATGAGATTGCATCGCATCAGATATTGCCGGCTCGCCTCACCGAAACCCGATGCCAGCGTACCCAGCCCAGCCAGCCCCGATGCCTTCGACGCGGTGTTTTACGATGCCCCTGCAGACACGGCCACCCACCGCGCAGGCTTTGAAAAGCTGCTGCGTTACCTGCAGTGCGGGGATACCGTGATCGTGGACAGCATGGCCTCGCTTTCGGCCAATACCGAGCAGTTGTGCAACTTCATTCGCCGCTTGATCGAAAAACAGGTCACGCTCAAGTTTGTGGATGAAAACCTGACATTCCGAGATGACGGCCGTGAAGTTGCGGGCCCCATCGTCGCGGCCATGGAGTTGCTTGCAGAGTTCGAGCGCGCGGCACTGCGCGAAAAACAGGCCGCCGGTATTGCAACTGCAAGAAATCGGGGTTCCTACCGAGGTCGAAAGAAGAAACTGTCCGACAATCAGGTTGTAAGTTTAATTGAGCGCGCCCGCGCGGGAGAAAGTAAATCCCGGCTGGCGCGTGATTTCGATATCAGTCGCCAGACGTTATATCGGTATTTGAAATCGACCTAGGGCTCTTCAGAAGAAGAGCCCTATGTAACGTTGCCCCAGGCCCACTCACGCCCACAGATACGACTGTACGTCGCGCTGGAACACCAGCTCGTCGATGAGACAGCGCGCCGTCGCTTCGGTCGGGAAGCCCTTTTCGAAGGGCTGGTTGGCCTGTTCTTCGTACTGGCTGCTTCCTTGCACGAATGCCTGGGGGTGTGGTGACAAAAGGTGATGGTCAGAAAGCTAACAGAGGAAGCCGCATCGGCCAGAACGCCGCTATTTATTGAGACACACCTTGACACAGCATTTGGTAACGATTCTCATATACATTATCTTTATCGCTGCCATTGGAAACCCTTCATGTCGCGCCCTACCCCGCCGCATTGCTCCGGCCTGCCCCGCAATCTGTTGGCCATGGCCATCTGCATGGCCACCCTGACCCCCGCCCTGGCCGATGACAGCTCTGCGACACCGCAGCCAGCCAAGGCTGCGACCCTGGAGCTGGGCGCCACCGAAATCGTCAACACTCAACTGGGCAGTACCACCGAAGGCACCCAGTCATACACCACCGGCGCCATGTCGACCGCGACCAAGCTGCCGCTGACCCTGCGCGAAACGCCCCAGGCCGTTACCGTGATTACCCGCCAGCGCATGGACGACCAGGCCATGACCAGCATCAACGACGTGGTAAAGGCCACCCCGGGGCTGTTCCTCGACTTCTCCAGCGGCCCTGGTCGGCAGACGTATTCGGCGCGCGGTTTCGATATCGACAACCTGATGTACGACGGCATCCCCAGTGGCTACCAGGGCTGGACCGTGGGCGCCCAGCCGAACCTGGCGATGTTCGACCGGGTGGAGGTGGTGCGCGGCGCCACCGGGCTGGTGACCGGTGCGGGCAACCCTTCGGCTGCCATCAACCTGGTGCGCAAGCGCCCGCTGGCCGAACAGAAGGTCACCCTCACCGGTGCGGTCGGCAGCTGGGACGACTACCGCGGCGAGGTCGATGCCTCCAGCCCGCTCAACGACAGCGGCACCCTGCGCGGTCGGGTGGTGACGTCCTACCGCGACAGCAACAGCTTCGTCGATGGCGTGGACGAAACCCACGGCCTGTTCTACGCCATCACCGAGGCGGACCTGAGCGACGACACCACCCTGACCCTCGGCTTCTCCAACCAGAAGGACAAGACCAACTACTTCTGGGGCGCCTCGATGATCGGCCTGGACGGCCATCACCTGAACCTGCCGCGCTCGTACAACCCGGGTACCCCCTGGGAGAACAAGGACCAGGAGATCAACACCGTCTTTGCCGAGGTACGCCAGCGCCTGGCCAACGACTGGAAGCTGCAGGTCAACGCCAACTATTCCGAGCAGAACGCGCTGTTCTCCGGCTCGTACCAGTCGCGCTGGGTCAACAACACGCTGGCACGTACCGTGTACCAGTCGGCCCACGATGAAAACCAGGCCGGCGTGGATGCCTTTGTCAGCGGGCCCTTCGAGGCGCTGGGGCGCACCCATGAACTGGTGGTGGGTGCCAGCAAGCGCATCTACGACATGACCACCCACAACTATGCCCCCTACGACACCAACTGGCCGATCGATGCCGGCAAGCCGAACTTCACTCACACCGGCAACAGCCGCGAAGTGACCACCCAGGATGGCGTGTACCTGACCACCCGCCTGAGCCTGGCCGACCCGCTCAAGCTGATCCTGGGCGGGCGCCTGGACTGGTATGACTACGACAACCGCGATGGCGACGGCGACTACAAGGTCACCCGCAACGTCACCCGCTATGCCGGGCTGATCTACGACCTGGACGAGCATCACTCGGTCTACGTCAGCTACAGCGACATCTTCACCCCGCAGAGCAGCAAGGGCACCTCCGGCACCCCGGTCAAGCCGATCGTGGGCAAGAACTACGAGGTAGGCATCAAGGGCGAGTACTTCGAGGGTGCGCTCAACGCCAGCCTGGCGCTGTTTCGCATCGACCAGGAAAACCGCGCGGTGCAGGTGTTCGTGCCGAACTGCCCGCAGACCGAATGCTACGAGGCCTCGGGTGAGATCCGCAGCCAGGGCATCGACTTCGAGCTGCAGGGTGCGCTGACCGAGAACTGGCAGGTGGGCGGTGGCTACACCTATGCCCGCGTGCATACCCTCAAGGACGCCGCCAACCCGCAGAACGTCAACCAGCGCTTTGACACCGACACGCCCGAGCACCTGTTCAAGCTGACCACCACCTACCGCTTCCAGGGCCCGCTGGAGAAACTGCGCGTGGGCGGCAACGTGTCGTGGCAGAGCCGCCTGTACAACGACGTGGCGTTGGCCAACGGTGGCAGCTATCGCCTGGAACAGGGTGGCTACGCCGTCACCGACCTGATGGCCGGCTACCGGCTGACCCGCAACCTGGACCTGCAGCTGAACGCCAACAACGTGTTCGACCGCAAGTACTACTCGTCCATCTCCAACTCGACCAGCTACGGCGGCGACACCTACGGCACACCGCGCAACATGATGCTCACGGCCAAGTACAGTTTCTGATGTGAAGTGGCGCAGGGATGCGCCGTGTTGTTGTCTGTACGCAGTGCGCCACGCACGTCCTGCCGTTCGATCAAACCGTCCCTGCCCTTCAACCATTGCGCGTGGGTTTTCTGGGGCGATATCCTCAATCTGTGATGACTTAACTGTCGCGGTCCATCCGCTTTAGATAATGTCACCTTTCACTTCAATCAAAATATCTCGCAACTACTGAACGCCACTTAACACAACATCTGAATCAAACAAACTATCATTCATAGGAAACTTCCTACCACTGCAGCAATCAACACCTCTCGACCAAAAACACCATTAACACTCAAAACTTAAGTACGTCACCGGGCAGTGACAAAATAACTTCTGCCCAGTCGCACCGCGACTTGACAGGCCTGCCCGCCAGATGGAAGTATATTTTTCATCACGTAGCCGCCCGGCACTTTTAAATAACCACCACCCCATAATAAATATAGAACTGCCTCGTCATCCGGAAGAGCCAAGGCTGATGAAAGCCTTGCTGCATAACAAACCGAAGTAACTGCCAACGTTGAGTCTGAAAGGATGTTCAGCCATGCAGCTTCTCCATCACGTCATTGCAGATAATGCTACTAAATACCCTACCAAGTCGGCCATTGTGTTGGATGGCATCACAACGCCTTATCAAGTGCTGCAACAGCATGCAGATGACGTCGCCTCCTTGCTGCAGACGGTGGGCATTGCAACAGGCGACCGTGTGGGTCTGTACTCAGCCATTTCCGTCGAGCTGATCGCTGCTTATCTGGCCATCCTGCAAGTCGGGGCAATCACCGCTGCAACTCATCACACACTAAGTCGCGAGAAGCTGGTTCATCAGCTCAAGCATTCAGGCACGCGTGTGCTGATTACCGACTGTACCGAGGGTCTGCCGGAGCTGATTGAGGAAGTCGGACTGGAGCTGATTTTGCTCACCGGTCCGGTATTCGCGGCTGCGCCAAAGGTGATCCAACTGGCTGATGCCATCGCCTCGTACAGGGATCAGAATGCCCCGGCCGCTATGCCGCTAGTCATAGACTCCGAGCAACCCACCTCGATCTTCTATACCTCGGGTTCGAGCTTCAATCCCAAAGGGGTGCTGGTCAATCATCGGATCATGCTAGCGGCCTGCAGCCGGGTCACCGAGTACCTGCAGATCAAACCCGACGACCGCATCCTCAGCTATTCGACGCTGGGTTCCGACTATGGCGTCTACAACGTGATGATGCCGCTGTTCGCCGGCGCCACCAGCGTCATAGAAAGCCGCCCCGCCAGCACCGCCAACGATGTGCTCGCGGTTGTCGAGCGCGAGGCAGTCACGGCGATGCATGTCTTCCCCCCGGTATTTTCCCTGCTAGCCAATGCTGGCCCTGAATGGCAGGTTCGGGTCCCCAGCCTGCGCTACATTTCCAGCAGCGGACAGGCCTTGCACGTCCGCCAAATTCAGCTGGTACGCAATGTACTGCCCAGGGTGAAGCTCTTTTCCAGCTACGGGCTCACAGAGTGCAAGCGCGTCAGCTACCTGCCCCCCGAGCAAATCGACGAGCGCCCAACTTCAGTGGGCAAACCCCTGCCTGGCATCAGCATTTGCCTTGTGGACGAACAGGGTCGAGCCATCGACCAGCCCGGCCAAATCGGTGAGCTGCTGGTAACCAGCGACTACCTGATGCTCGAGTACTGGAACATGCCCGAGGCCAATGCCAAGGCCTTCATACACGATGCCTTCGGTCATTCTCGGATGTTCCGCACTGGCGATCTGTTCAAGCAGGACGCTCAGGGTTACCTCTACTACGTGGCCCGCAAGGACGATGTGTTCGCACGCAACATCTGGATGGTCAACCCGCTGGAAATCGAGCAGTGCCTGGCCGCGCACCCAGCGGTGGCCGAGGTGCTGGTTGTGCCTGTCGCCGACGAATCGGCCGGCCACGTGCCAAGGGCCTGCATCGTGCTTGCAGCGGGCCATGACCAGACCAGCGAACAAGCTCTGCTCGATCACTGCAAAGCCCGGCTGGACTGGCACATGGTGCCCACCCACTTCGTATTCCTCGAAGCTTTGCCGAGAACCGACTCAGGCAAGTTCACCACCCAAGGACTGATCTGATGGCAGGAATGACAAAATGACCACTTGTACCCAGCCTCTACTGGACGACGCCATTCTGGACCAGGACCTGCAACAAAGCGCCATGCTCAAATTGGCCGGCCACTTCCATAGCCTGGCAACAGGCGCCAGCCAAGTGCCCTTGCAATCCCTGCACAGCCATCTGAAGTCGAAGATCGAAGACCCACGAGTCCTTGACTACCATGACCGCTTGATAGAGGGTGCGGGGCCACTCTTCTCTCATTTCCTCGCCAGTGTTCCATACATTCTCGAAGAGCTGTCCAGGGTTGGCGTAGCCCTGACCCGCCTGGCCCAGGCCCGCACCACAGAAGCCGGCCAGACCTTCAGCCTGTTCGAAGTAGATGCCTTTGATGGCAGCAACGGCCGTGCTCTGGCCGGCCATTCGCAAGGCCTGATCCGCAGCTTCACCTCATCTCCCAATCGGGCGAACCAGATCACCTTCGACAGGCACGCAGACCCGGCATTGTCGCGGTTCTATCCGCAGTCTTTCTTCAAGGTGTGCCCGCCCCTCTTGCAAAGCCCCGAATACGAGAGCTTCAACCTGGGTTTTGAGTTCATTTATGAAATGGCCGCGTTCCAGTTTTATAGCCGCGACCGCAATCGGCAAATCAGCCATATCAAGCAATTTCTCAAACCTGGGGGGTTGGCATTTTTTCTTGAGAAGCTCAACCACCCCGACCCTATGGAATACCTGCGTCGGGAGCGCATCAAGGACGAGGTGTTCAAAGCTCGCTACTTCAGCGAAGAAGAAATTCGCTGGAAACGCCAACAGATGCTCCATCAGATGCAAAACGGCCAGGTCACCCTGGAAGAGTTAGTCAGCACCCTCTCGACCCATTTCAATCACGTTCACCTCCTCTGGAGCAGCAGTAACTTCTGCGAATTCGTCGCCTCTGACGACCCGGAGAAAATCGAACACTTCCTCAGTCTGCTGGGCCCGGTGGTGCAACCCGCAGACTTCAGCTTTGAAAGCACGCGCCTGGGCGCCATTTCGTCCTCGCCGAGCGATGATGGGGGCTCGGGTAATGTTTGATTTCGCTGAACAGATGCCTCACCAGGCGGCCCTGCCCGCACTCTGTCAACGAGCCCGACAACACCTGCCAGGCTGGCGGGAACGAGCGAGCGTGGCAGAAAAAAACCGCCGCTTGAACAGCGCTACGTTCACCGAGCTGTTTGCTGGCGGTTGGCTGGACCTGCTGTCACCCCGCGCCCCGGCCACCAGCAGCGGGCACTGGCCAACACTGGTGGAGAGCGCGCGCATCGCAGCCATGGGCTGTGCCTCCACGGGCTGGATGCTGGCCCTGGTGGGCGGCCACAGCTGCATCGCTCGGCGCCTGCCTCCATCCTGCCAAGCCCGGCTATACGCCGAAGGCCCTCGACAGCTGTTCGCCTCAGCTTCCAACAGCGCAGACAGCCAGTTGTCATTCGAGGCCGAGGGCGTTCGGGTTAGCGGGCGCTGGCGCTTCAGCTCGGGCATCGAGAACGCCACGTGGTTGATACTCAATGCCCCCTGCCCGAACCACCCGGATGCCGAGCGGGCCCTGCGTGTCCTACTGCTGGTCGCTGCGCACAAGGTCCAGAAGCTGGACAGCTGGGATAGCTACGGCATGGCGGCAACCGGTTCGCACGATGTGCTGGCCCACCAGTTGCTGGTGCCCCACGAACAGGCCTTCCCCTTGAACGAAGTATTTGGCCAGCGCCCGCTCGCACCCGGCGCCGACTATATCGACGGGCTTCCGCTAGCACCCTACCTCACTACCTCCATCATCGGCCCGCTATTGGGTTGTGCCGAGGGCGCGCATGCCGAATATTTGGCGACCCTGGCCGGATCGCCTCTGTCCAGCGATCCACGCTACGCCGAAAAGGTGTCCCACTCCTCGGCGCAGCTCTACAGCGCCAGGCTGCTGTATGACTCGCTGATTTCCCGGTTGCATGACGCCGGTGTTCGTAGCCACGCCCTGGACGCAGCGCAACTGTTGCTACTCAAACGCGACCGCGCCTATCTGGCACGACAATGCGTGCAGGTGGTGCAGCGCCTGGTCGAGCGGCTGGGCGCCTCGTCGCTGGTGACTGGCAATCCGCTTCAGCGTCACTGGCGCGATATTCAGGCCATGGCCGCGCACCGCGACCTGGTCTGGAGCGACGCGATGCTGGCCTGCGGCAAAAACATCCTGCTTCCCGTCAGTACAAATACAGAACCGGCCTGACCCCTTCTTAATCCCTGCATTGCCAGAGAGGCCTATATGTTCGTTCGCAACAAATCCGACGTCGAGAAAACCCCGTACTTTGTCGAATGGGGCGCCGGCACAAGCCATCGCCTGCTCACCGAGCGGGACGCCATGGGTTTTACCCTGTGCCACACCTTGGTCCGTGCTGGCACTGAATCACTGCTGCAGTATCGCAATCATCTGGAGGCGTGTTACTGCATCGCAGGGGAAGGCGAAGTCGAAGACATGCAGGGTAATGTCTATCCGATTCGACCCGGTGACGTGTATGTGCTCGACCAGCATGATCGCCATTACCTGCGCGGGGGCAAGCAACAGGATCTGATTCTGGTGAGCGTTTTCAACCCGCCCTTGCGCGGTGACGAGCGACATAACCTCAACGACAACTCGGGCTCTGCCTATTGATGTAGCGGCATGCCGTCACGCCACGCCGCCAAGCGGCAGGAGGTTGTTGTGCGTAAGGACTACCTGGCTTTTTTCACCTCACTGTTCTTCTCTCGACTGGCAGACCAGATCCTTCTGTTCATCGTGCCGCTGGTGGTGTTTCAGGTCACCGACAGTGCGTCCTGGGCCGGGCTCGCTTTTTTCGTTGAATCACTGCCACGCTTTCTGGCGTTCCCTGTGTGCGGGGCCCTGTGCGACAAGTTCTGCCCCATCAGGATCCTGCACATCAGTCAGATCTACCGAGCGCTTCTGTGCGTGCTGGCGGTGGTGTTCTACGCCCTTTTCGGCGGCATTGCCTGGCTGGTGGTGCTGTCGGCGCTGTGTGGGGTACTGACCACGCAGGGCATCATGGCCAGAGAGGTGCTGATGCCGCATATCTTCCAGCACTACAGCTACGCCAAGACCCTGTCCTACTCGCAGATAGCCGACCAGACCGGGCTGGTGCTCGGGCCGCTGGTGGCAGCGCTGTTACTGGAAGTCTGGGCCTGGCATTGGGTGGTGCTTGGGGTGGCCGTGCTGTTCTTGCTGGCCGACATCGGCATGCTGGTGTGGCAACGTCTAAGCCGCATCACGCTGGGAGTGTTCGAGCAGCATCAGGATATATGGCTGCAGCCACTGCGCATCGCCTTCGGGCATATCCGCGCATTGGCGGAGCTGAAAAAGATCATCGTGCTAGCGGTTGGGGTCAACCTGATCGTCGGGGTCACCTTGGCCACCTCGGCGGCCATGGTGCTCGGCGAGTACAGCGCCGGCAAGGATGACTACGCAGGGCTGCAGGCAGTTGGCGCAGTGACCACCATCGTGATTCTGTTTTTTCTCGCCCGGGTGGTGTTGCCTTTACGTGTAATGGGGGGCGTGGCCTATTCGATGATCGTCGCAGGCGCGTTCATCAGCGCCTGGAGCCCAGATCTGATCGGTTATGTGGTGGGGTTTCTGCTGATCGTCGGCTTCGACAAGATGTTCAACGTTTACATGCGCAGTATCCGTCAGCGGGTCATCGCGCCTCAGGACTTTGGCAAGACGGTGGGGGTGATCACCTTGCTCAACAATCTGTCGCAGCCCCTGGCCGGCTTGCTGGTGGCATTGTTGGCTGCCCCTTTGGGCACGCAAGGGGTGATTCTGATGCTGGCTGTGTCGGCTACGTTGCTGGGTGCGGGGGCTCTGTGGTGGTTTGGAAAGGCACCGGGCCAGCTCGACGCATCGGCACTGGAGGCAGGCCAAGATCCCGGCCAGTGAGTGAGGGGGCGCATTGACTGAGGTTGATTTTGCTATTAGTTAAATTTACAACTCTATCGTGCACTGGCTAGAATCAAGTAAACTTTAAAAAACCATGCCCTGGGCGAGCTCATGAAAAGTATCAACATTGCATATATCCTGTTCGGCTCCGTGCTTTCTTTAAAAGTGATGGCGAGCGGGCTAGACGTCGAGCACACACTAATTGAGCATCGCTGGTACACTTTTGAAGACGTGATAGAAAAGAGAAAAATATACAACAGGGTGGATATTTCGCGAGGGTACATCGAATACTATTTCGAGGGTGATGAATATAAACCCAAGCAGCCAGAAGAGAAATTGACGCCCCGTCAAAAATTCTATTCCAACCATGGCAGCGTTGGAACCTACGCGGCTGCTGATTATGAGACCGCGCTAGACAAGGAGTGCATAGATGTTGTCTCCGGTTCTTTAGGATCATTTATAGGCGACTATGAAAATTCCAAAAGACCTGACAGACAAAAATACAAGCGCACCGTTGTTGGCATAAAATCCTTAATGTACAAAGGCCCTGAGTATAACTTCAAGAGCCCTTCATCCTGGTCGCCTGCAGTGTTGCCCAAGAACAACAAAAGTCTTCTTTGTGAAATTTATGAAGTCAAGAGCAAAGAAAGTGATGTGAAATACATTGTTTATGCTGCTTCAGTGGCAACCGCTATGTTTGACGAAATTCATACGGCCCCATTGCCAGGTAAAAAGGTCGAGTAATTAAAGGTCTTCGCACTCATGCTGCGGCGCCCACTGCTGCGGCATTGGCCGATTGCGGCCCTTCGTGAATGGCTGCTGTGGGTTGTTAGCGGTCTTTCACCAAAGACCGCATACGGCCAGAATCTCTAGCTGCCGCAACAGACTGCAACGTATTGGTCAGCCTCAAGCGCAGGCCACTCTGCGCGCCTCAAACCTTTGAATTCAAAAGCAAGCCAGATCGTCAAAATGAATGCATCAGCTCTCAGACGGTAACGCCTCGTCCTTCCCTCAGCCAGAAACTTGAATCCCCACCCCAACCCCGTTAACCTTGCTCAGTCGCTGTAAATCCAGCGTCCAGGTTTGGTCACCTGAGATAAATCAAGGCGCACAAAGCGCCGCATCCGAATCAGTGGCGCTTTTTTGTGTCTGCTGTTTCGTGTTATGGCGGCTGTGCGTGGGGCGCATTCGTGCGCGCCGGGTTCCTTGATTCCCGGTTGACCAACCTGCGTACAGCCGCCCCCCATCGTTTGGTCACGATGCTGGTCGGCTCCACCAATCAAGGAGCTGCACAATGACAAAAATCGTCCCTGATCCCCCACTCCCCAACACCCCGCGCAAACCCGCCTACACCTCCTTCGGCTGTTGCCACGGCGATCACCCTCCCCTGTTTTCCGTGCGCGAAGACATCAAGCTCGAAGATGCGCTGGTCTACCTGTCGATCATGATCCAGTGTGCAAGGGACACCACCGCACAAGCCTGCGAACGCGCCGATGAGCAGTTCAAAAGCCTGCTGATGGCCTCGCAACATTCGCTGGAATTGAGCAACGCATTGATCGAGTCGGTGCTTGATGGCATGGAGGCCAAAGCGGTCAGTAACTGATGACGCAACACTCGGGCCGCACACGCGGCCTATCGAAAGCAAAGAGGTGCGAGCGACCGCGTTCGGCCTTGTCTCAAATAGTGCCAAGGCCGCCCAAGATGGCCCACCCGCTCATCCCACTCAGCTTCAGATGGCCGCCGACTGCCTCAACCTGCGACTCAACCCAGGCGTGTTACCCGTAACACGCTTGAACGCCCGACTGAACGCCGCCTGAGACGTATAGCCCAAACGCTGCGCGACCTCTTCAATCGGCAACCTTTCCAGCGTCAGCCACTGGCTGGCAAGCCGCATTCGCACTTCGGTGACGTAGCGCAGCGGGGTCATGCCAATCGTCAATTGAAAACGCTCCGCAAAGACCGAGCGGGACGTATTGCATTGCTCCGCCAACTGCTCGACGGTCCAGTCGCGGCCCGGCTGTTGATGCAGCGCCAGCAGTGCACCAGCCAGGCGCGGATCGCGCAGGGCGGCAACCAGGCCAGAGGCGTTACCGCAGGCGCACTCGACCCAACCTCGAACGACCATGGCGGCGACCACGTCGGCCAACCGCGCGAGGATGCCGGCGAAGCCGATGCGTGCGGCGCTGACCTCGCGCTCCATGGTGGTGAGAATCGGCACCAGCCCGGGGTAACGCTGGCCGCCGGCATCAATCAGCATCAGGCCCGGCATCAGCTTGCCAAGGCCATGCAGGCTGCCCAATTCGAACTCCATGCAGCCACTGAACAAAAGCGTGGTCGGCATGGCACCGACATCGGTTCCGGTGTCCACCGCGCTGACGGCGTCGCCCAGCGGCTCGCCGTCCAGAAGGTCGATTTGCTGCACGGGCACGTGTGTATCCGAGAGCAATTGATGGGCCGCGCCATGGGAGATGAAGACGGCGTTACCGGCGCACAGCGCATAGGTTGTGTCGTCTTCCATGCGCAGCACCGCGTTGCCGACCGCCAGGAAGTGGAACCAGGCATGCCCGGGTTTGGCAGCGAAGCCCAAGCCGAAGGCCGGGCCCGCCTGGATACGCCGGTAGTCGACACCGCGCAGGCGCATGCCGCGCAACAGCTCGTTGATGAGATCGGAAGAGAAGGCAGATGGGTCCGTCGGCATGATTCAGGTGTTCTGGTCAAAAAATCGAGTTTTTCGATCATAGATCATCCGGATTCTCGCGCCTAGACTGCGTGTCGCAATTGAAGATTGGGAGATCCGTGCAATGACTGACCTTGTTTGCAATGCCGTACCCGACAGCCGTCCCGGCGCCGGGCCGGATGCAGAACCTGCAACCCCCGCGTGGATGACCGTGTTCTCGCTGGCCATGGGCGTGTTCGGCTTGCTGACCGCGGAGTACCTTCCGGCCAGCCTGTTGACGCCAATGGCGACCGAGTTGGGGGTATCCGAAGCGCTGGCTGGCCAGGCGGTAACGGTGACAGCCGTGGTGGCGCTGTTCGCCGGCCTGTTGGTGCCAGGCCTGACTCGCAGCATCGATCGCCGCTGGGTGTTGCTGGGTTTTTCCACGTTGATGATCGCGTCCAATCTGTTGGTCGCCGTTTCCTCCAGTTTCGCGGTGCTGTTGCTGATGCGTATCTTGCTGGGCATCGCGCTTGGCGGGTTCTGGAGCATGGCGGCGGCGGTGGCGATGCGTCTGGTGCCGGGGGCGTTGTTGCCGCGAGCGCTCTCGATCATTTTCAGTGGCATCGCCATCGGGACGGTGGTTGCGGTTCCGCTGGGTAGTTATCTGGGTGGGCTATATGGCTGGCGCAGCGCGTTCTTTGCAGCGGCGGCGGTGGGGGTGGTGACCCTGGCGTTCCAGTCAATCACGCTGCCGAGCCTTGCGCCGCGCCGCCCGGCACGCCTGCGCACGGTGCTTGAAGTATTGCTGCGCCCAGGCATTGCCATGGGGATGTTCGGTTGTGTGCTGGTGCACAGCGGCCACTTCGCGATGTTCACGTATGTTCGGCCATTCCTCGAAGGCACGACCGGCATTGGCCCGCAGGGGCTGTCGCTGATGCTGCTGGGTTTTGGTGTGGCGAACTTTGCCGGCACCCTGGTGGCCGGGTGGATGCTTGCTCGTTACCCGCTGGCCACCCTGGTGTCGATGCCCGCGCTGGTGGGCGTTGCGGCACTGGCGCTGGTCCTGTTGCCGGCGTCGGTGCCAGGGCAGGCCGTACTGCTGGCGGTGTGGGGCCTGGCCTTTGGCGGTGTGCCGGTGGCGTGGTCGAACTGGGTCGCCAACGCGGTCCCTGACCAGGCGGAAAGCGCCGGGGGCATGGTGGTAGCGTCGGTACAGTCGGCCATCGCCACAGGCGCAGCCGCGGGTGGGGCAATGTTCAGCCTCGGTGGCAGCGCAGGCGTATTCGTGGCGGCGGCCGTGCTGATGCTGCTGGCCGCGTTGCTGATTGCACTGCGGGTGCGAGTTCCTTCGGTAGAGGCCGCTGTGCTGACCCGGTCGGCACGCCACTGATGATTCAGCTCTGCGGCGCCGATCCGCGATCGCGCATTGCGCGCCGCCCTCCCCTCGGTCGATACACGCCAGGCGACGCGGCAGCGAAGAGCCGGTCAGCGGCCCTGGGGGCTATCTGCGAGCCAGTAATAGTCTGGCCAGTAAGGCCAGACATGGCGGTCGCGATGCACATGCTTGAGCGACAGGGGCTGGCCCGGGTGAAAGTGATCAGCCGGGTACTGACCTGACAACAGCACGGTGCGCGTTGTTGCGATCAGCGACTGGCAATAGTCACGCGCGGCTTTGTCGGCCCCCTGCACCTGACTGTGCGCAATTGAAAAGCCGAAGGCCGTCATCGGATGCCCGTCATTTTTCAGCCGGGTGAAGACAGGGGTCGGCTGCCGATACTCGGCAACGGGAACGATCTTGCCACCCAGTTGGCAGGCGAACTCCTGGGCCAACAGCGGTGGGCAGACAAGCAGCAGCAGGCACAGTTTGAGCTTCATGTTCACGTCACAGTTCAAGTGTCCGGCCCGGCGCGTGGCGACTGACAGGCCCAAGCCACGCAGTCTAAGCCCGGCCATGGCGTGTGACCACACCGGGTGCCCCTCACCCGGTGTGCGTCAGGCTCGCCTCAGTAGATATACGCCAACCTGAACTGCAGCGAATGGTCGGTCATCGGCCCCGAGCGCACGTCCACATCCCGCCAGTACTGCCCCATTACCTGCCACTGCTTGCCCAGCATGGTGGTCGCCGACAGCCCGACCGTGCCGTTGTTGTGGCTGGTTTCCAGGGTCTGCCCGTCCAGCGTCTCGCGCGAGCCCCAGTTGTGCCGGTACGACAGCGCCACCGAGGTGGCCGGGGTGAAGTTGTAGCGCAGGTGGTTGTGCAACTGGATCAGCGGGTCACGGTGCGCACCGGTGTCGCGCTGCTCCTGGTAGAACTCGGTCTCGGCGATCACGTCCCACGTCCAGCGCTCGTTGAAGCCGTGCACATAGCCCACCTGGAAGTCCGCCGCCCAGCGGTTGCCGCTCAGGGCAAAGCCCTGGTTCTTGTCGGCGCCGGTGGGCGCGGTGACAAACAGCGACCAGCCCAGGTGGCGGTTGCGCTCCATGTCGGCCAGGCTCCACACCGTGGCGCCGAAGGTGATGTCGCCCAGGCCGCTGTTCTTCTGGCCGGTGGCGCCGATTTCCTGATGGCCGTAGGGGATGATGATCTGCGGGTCCCAGATCAGGCCGGTGTTGAAGAACTCGGTGAAGTGCACCAGACGCAGCACGCCCACGGTCAGGTCCAGGTCGAGGTTGTCGGCGGCGCGCTTGCCGCCCATGTACGAGCGGTCGATGCGCGGGTTCTGCTGGTACAGCAAGGCCAGGTCGGTGCCCGGTGGCAGCGCGGCATAGTCGCCGGAGTCGGGGCGTACATCGGCCAGCGCGGGGCTGGCGCACAGGGCAAGGAACAGCGAGCACGGCAATGCGCCGCCTTTGTGCAAAAGCGCTTTCATGGAAGTCACCTGTCTACCGGTTAATTGTTATTGGAACGGGTTGAGGCTGCCCCGCTCGCACGCCTGGCGAGCGGGGTCGAGGGGTGGCTTACTGCGCCGCAGTGGCGTCGGCGGCGGCGCGCAGGTCAAGGCTGCGCTTGATGATGTATTGCTGGATCAGTTGCATCTGCGGCATGTCCAGCACCCCGGCAAAGCTCGGCATGCCCTTGCTCATGAACGCACCGCTGACGATGCCGACGAAGGCCTGGTGCTTGTCCGGGCTCAGGTAGCGCAGGTCGGGGATCACCCCGCCGCTGGCGGCGTTGAGGCCGTGGCAGGCACCGCACATGCCGTTGAACAGGGTGCGGCCCTGGGCGATTTCATCCGCCGAGGCGGTCAGCGCGGGCACCTGCGGCGGCAGCACCGGGGCCTTGCGCGGCGGCGGCAGTTCGCCCTTGGCGCCGAGCTTGAACACCAGCACGCGGGATTCGGGTTGCACCTTGCCCTTGTCGGTCAGGCCGCCTGCGATCAGCGGCATGATGCCGCCCCAGCCGGCCATGAACGCCACGTACTGCTCGCCCTTGACCTCATAGGTGACCGGCCCGCCGAGCACGCCGGAGTTGGCGCGGTGCTCCCACAGCTGCTTGCCCTTGTCGGCGCTGAAGGCCATGACGCGGCCGTCCGAGGTGCCCTGGAACACCAGGTTGCCGGCGGTGCTGAGGGTGCCGCCGTTGCCGGACTCGACATAGTCGTGGGTCCAGGCGGCCTGCTGTTTGACCGGGTCCCAGGCAATCAGGTGGCCGCGCCAGGCGCTACGGATCTGGTTGAACACTTTTGGGTCTTCCGGCAGGTCGGGCACGTCCAGGCCGAAGTTCACCACCGACTTGGTCGGCAGGAACAGCGGCTTGTCGGCGGCCTTGAGTTCGGCCACGGTGTCCTGGGCCGGGATGTACACATAGCCGGTGTTGGGGTTGTACGACATCGGGTGCCAGCTGTGGCCGCCGAGGAAGCTTGGCTGTATCACCTTCGGCGCCTTGGCGTAGTCGGCCTGGTCAGTGAGGATGGGGCGCCCGGTCTTGGGGTCCAGGCCGCTGGCCCAGTTCACCTGCACGAAGTTGTTGCCCGAGATGAATTCGCCGTTGGTGCGGTCGATCACGTAGAAGAACCCGTTCTTGGGTGCCTGCATCAGCACCTTGCGGGTCTTGCCGTCGATCTGGATGTCGGCCAGCACGATCTGCTGGGTGGCGGTGAAGTCCCAGCGATCGCCGGGCGTCACCTGGAAGTGCCACACGTACTCGCCGGTTTCCGGGCGCAGCGCGACGATCGACGACAGGTACAGGTTGTCGCCCTCGCCCTGGCTGCGGAACTGGTAGTTCCACGGCGAGCCGTTGCCGGTGCCCACGTACAGCAGGTCCAGCTCGGGGTCGTAGGACATCGAGTCCCATACGGTGCCGCCACCGCCCCACTTGACCCAGCCATTGCCCTTCCAGGTTTTCATGGCCTTGGCCATGGCCTCGTTTTCCGGTGGCAGCGCCGGGTCGCCGGGCACGGTGAAGAAGCGCCAGGCCTGCTTGCCGGTCTCGGCATCGTAGGCGGTGATATAGCCGCGCACGCCGAACTCGGCGCCGCCGTTGCCGATCAGCACCTTGCCTTTGACGATGCGCGGGGCGCCGGTGATGGTGTAGCTCTTGTTGGGGTCCAGAACGGTGTCGACGCTCCACACCTCCTTGCCGGTGGCCGCATCGAGGGCGATCAGGCGCCCATCGAAGCTGCCCACGTAGACCTTGCCCTGCCACACGGCCACACCGCGGTTGACCACGTCGCAGCAGCCCTGGCTGAGTTTTTCCATGGGGATCTTGGGGTCGTACTTCCACAGCGGCTTGCCGCTGGCGGCGTCGAAGGCATACACGATGCTGAAGGCACCGGTGGTGTACATCACGCCGTCGACCACGATGGGGGTGGCTTCGGTACCGCGATCGATGTCGAGCTTCTGCGTCCAGGCCAGGCCAAGCCCGGCGACGTTCTGGTCGTTGATGCGGGTCAGCGGGCTGAAGCGTTGTTCGTCGTAGGTACGCCCGTGGGCGAGCCAGTTGGCGGCGTCCTGGTTGGCGTTGAGCAGTCGGTTGGCGTCGATGTTGCCGGGCGTGCCGGCGTGGGCGAGCGTTGACACGTAGAGCACGGCAAGCGGCATCAAGCGTTTCATTTTTTATTGTTATCCCGTTCTGGGTGGATCAATGAGTGGCGTGGCAGGCCATGACGGGATTAGAGCAAAGTCGGAGGGGGTAAAGCGCTTGCGTGTGTGCCAGGTATTTTTGTGTGCGTGCCATATTGGTTTGCAGGCTCGGCCCCTTGGTCTGTAGGAGCCGGCCTTGCCGGCGAAGAGTCATGGCACGCTGGCCAGTCATGCCCCTTCGCCGGCAAGGCCGGCTCCTACAGGCGAACAAGGTCAGGCCGGGCGCTTGAGCACTAGCGTCAGGATGTCGTAGCTGGCCACCAGCTCACCCAGCTGGTTGGTCACTTCCACATCCCACGCCACCACCCCTTGCGGCTGGCCCAGCGGGCTGGATTTGCCCTGATCGATCTTGCGCTTGCAGGTCAGGCGCGCCTGGATGGTGTCGCCAATGCCCACCGGGCTGATGAAACGCAGGGTGTCCAGGCCATAGTTGGCCAGCACCGGCCCCTCGCCCGGCGACACGAACAGCCCCGCCGCCGCCGACAGCACGAAGTAGCCATGCGCAATGCGCTTGCCGAACTGCGATTGCCTGGCCGCAATGTCGTCGAAGTGCATGTAGAAATGATCCCCCGACAGGCAGCCGAAGTTCACCAGGTCCGCCTCGGTCACGGTACGCCGATGGGTCAGCAGCGACTCGCCGATGCGCAGCTCTTCGAAGTGACGACGGAACGGGTGCACCTCGCTCTCGTACACCTGGGCACCGCGCACATACTCGCCGGTCACCGCCATCAGCATGCTCGGCGAACCCTGCACTGCCGCACGCTGCAGGTAGTGCTTGACCGCCCGCAGCCCGCCCAGCTCTTCGCCGCCACCGGCACGCCCAGGGCCGCCGTGCTTGAGCTGCGGCAAGGGCGAACCGTGCCCGGTGGACTCCGCCGCCGCCTCGCTGTCGAGGATCAGCAACCGACCGTGCCAGGCCGCGGCCACCGGAATGGCCTTGGCTGCCACCTCGCGGTCGGCGGTCACCAGGCTGGCCACCAGGCTGCCCTTGCCGCGCGCGGCCAGCGCCAGCGCTTCGTCCAGGTCGCCGTAGGCCATCAGCGTGCTCACCGGGCCGAAGGCCTCGATGTCGTGGGCACCGCCGTCGGCGTGCGGGTCGCGTGCCTGCAGCAGGGTCGGCGCAAAGAACGCCCCTTCGCTCACGCCCTCGCCCCGAGGCTCGAAACCATCGCTGGCACCGAACAGCTGGTCGCAGCTCTGCAGCAGGCTGCGCACCCGCTCGCCCACATCGCGCTGCTGGTCATGGGAAGCCAGCGCGCCCATGCGCACGCCCTCCACCGACGGGTCGCCCACCACCACCTTGCTCAGGCGCTCGCGCAGGCGCGTGGCCACGGCGTCCAGGTGCTTGGCCGGCACGATGGCGCGGCGGATGGCGGTGCACTTCTGCCCCGCCTTGGTGGTCATCTCGCGCACCACTTCCTTGATGTACAGGTCGAACTCGGCATCGTCCGGCTTCACGTCCGGGCCCAGGATCGCGCAGTTGAGCGAGTCGGCCTCGGCGGTGAACGGCACCGAGTGGCGGATCAGGTTCGGGGTCACCCGCAGCTTGGCCGCGGTGTCGGCAGAACCGGTGAAGGTCACCACGTCCTGGCCTTGCAGGCGGTCGAGCAGGTCGCCGGTACTGCCCACCACCAGTTGCAGGCTGCCGGCCGGCAGCAGGCCGGACTCATCCATCAGGCGCACCACCGCCTCGGTCAGGTAGCTGGTGGAGGTGGCCGGCTTGACGATGCACGGCATGCCGGCCAGAAAGGTCGGCGCGAACTTTTCGAGCATGCCCCAGATCGGGAAGTTGAACGCGTTGATGTGCACCGCAAGCCCGGCACGCGGCACCAGGATGTGGCTGCCGGCGAAGGTGCCCTGCTTGCCCAGCGGGATGGCCGGGCCTTCGTGCAGCAGGTTGCCCGAGGGCAGTTCGCGGCTGCCGATGCCGGCATAGGCGAACAGCGTGGCGTTGCCGCCCTCGATGTCGATCCAGCTGTCGGCGCGGGTCGCACCACTGTGATGGGACAGTGCGTAGAGCTGTTCCTTGCGCTCGGCCAGGTACAGCGCCAAGGCCTTGAGCCGCGCGGCACGCTGCTGGAAGTCCATCGCCATCAGGCTGCGCAGGCCGTCACGGCGCGCATGCTCGATGGCTTCGGCAAAGTCGGGCCGCTCTTCATGGCTGTACGCCAATACGTGCCCGTCCAGGGCGCTGCGCAGCGGCTGCGCGCCATGCTGGCCGAGCCAGCGGCCGGCGATGAAGCTTTGCAAGGTTGGGGCAACAGACATGAGGTGTCCTCCGGTTCTTTTAAGGGGCGCGCTTACCACAGCGCCAGGGTGTAGCCGATGATCAGGCGGTTCTCGTCCAGGCTGTTGGTCAAGCCGTTGCCTGAGCGGAAGGTGACGTTGCGCCAGCGCAGGCTGACGTTCTTCAACGGGCCGCTCTGCACCACGTAGGTGATGTCGGTGTCGCGTTCGCGCTCGCGGCCGTTGTCCACGGTCGCGGTCCTGGCATGACGCCCGTCGGTGTAGCGGGTCATGAAACTCAGGCCCGGAATGCCCAGGGCGACGAAGTCGTAGTCGTAGCGCAGTTGCCAGGAGTCGAGCCCGGCGCGGGTGTAGGTGTTGTAGGTCACCAGGTTGACGGTGTACGGGTCGCCGCCGTTGAGGAACGGGAAGGCGCTGTCGCCCGACATCTGCTGGAAGGTGGCACTGACCTTGTGCGCGCCACTGGCCAGGGTGAACATGCCGTTGAAGTTGCGGTTGTCGATGCGCCCTGCCCGCTCGGCGCCGTCGCCACGGCTGTCGAAATAGCGCAGGTCGCTGCGCAGGCTCAGGCCCTCGCCCAGTGGCTGGGTGTGCACCAGGCCGACGAACTGCTGACGGTAGATCTGGTCGAGCTTGGCGTAGTAGTAGGTCAGGTTCAGTTGCGGGGTGAAGGCATAGGTGCCGCCACCAAAATCGAAGCGGTCGCTGCTGGCCGCGCCGTAGCCGATGTCGTCGCGGCTGGAGGAATCGCGCAGGTTGGCCTTGGTCAGCCGCCCGGCGTTGAACGTCAGGCCGTCGATCTCCTGGCTGGTCAGCAGGCCGCCCTGAAAGCTGGCGGCCAGCAGGCGGGTGTCGTTGTACACCACCACCGGTAGGATCGGCTGCAAGGTACCCAGGCGCAGCACGCTCTTTGAGGCGCGCAGCTTGGCGGTCAGGCCCAGCTCGCTGTAGTCGTCGGCTGGTTCCAGGCTGTCTGGCCCGAACGGCAGCAGCCCGGTGCCGCGCCGATCACGGCTGGAGTCGAGCTTGATGCCCAGTTGCCCCATGGCGTCGACGCCTACCCCGATCGGGCCATCGGTGAAGCCGGACTCGAACTTCACGGTAAAACCCTGGGCCCACTCCTCGGCCTTGGATTGCGGCGCGTTGCTCTGGCGAAAATCGCGGTTGATGTAGTGGTTGCGCAACTCGACCCTGGCATGGCTGTCGTCGATGAAGTCGGCCAGGGCCGGCGCGGCGACCAGGGGCAAGGCGAAGCCGGCCAGCAGCGAAGCTGGCATGAAGCGAATGTGGTTCATTATTTTTATACCCGACAATCGTTTTGGTTTATTAGTGTTTGCTTGCGCCTGCGGCACCGATGCCGGTCATCGAGCGGATGAACTGCGCCAGGTAGCGGCCGCGTTCCTGCGCTGCCCGCTCCGAGGTGTCGGTGACCGAGAACACCCAGGCGCCCAGGAACGCCAGGCTCATGGAGAACAGCGCCGGGTTGCTGTAGGGGAACAGCGCCGTTTCGTTGTGCAGCACGTTGACCCACACCGCCGGGCTGAGCACCAGCAGCACGATGGCCGAGACCAGCCCGCTCATGCTGCCGATCACCGCGCCACGGGTGGTCAGGCCCTTCCAGTACATCGAGAGGAACAGCACCGGGAAATTCACCGAGGCGGCAATCGCCAGCACCAGCCCGGACAGGAACGCGATGTTCTGCGACTCGAACATCAGGCCCAGGATGATCGCCAGCACGCCGATGGCCAGGGTGGCGATGCGCGACACGCGCATCTCTTGCTTCTCGGTGGCCTGGCCCTTGCGGATCACGCAGGCGTACAGGTCGTGGGACACCGCCGAGGCGCCGGACAACGCCAGCCCGGCCACCACCGCCAGGATGGTGGCGAAGGCCACGGCCGAGATGAAGCCCAGGAACAGGTTGCCGCCCACGGCCTGGGCCAGGTGCACGGCGATCATGTTGCCGCCGCCGATGATCGCGCCGTTGACGTCGCGGTAGCTTGCGTCGGTGCCGACCATCACGATGGCGCCGAAGCCCACCATGATCAGCAGCAGGTAGAAGTAGCCGATGAAGCCGGTGGCGTAGAACACGCTCTTGCGCGCCTGCTTGGCGTCACTCACGGTGAAGAAGCGCATCAGGATATGCGGCAGCCCGGCGGTGCCGAACATCATGCCCAGGCCCAGGGAAATCGCATCGATGGGGTTGGACAGCAGCCCGCCCGGGGCCATGATCGCGGTGCCCTTGGCGTGCACCTCGGTGGCGGCGCTGAACATCGCCTCGGTGCTGAAACCAAAGTGCTTGAGCACCATGAACGCCATGAAGCTGGTGCCCGAGAGCAGCAGCACGGCCTTGATGATCTGTACCCAGGTGGTGGCGAGCATGCCGCCGAAGGTCACGTAGAACACCATCAGCACGCCCACCAGCATCACCGCATACAGGTAGCTGATGCCGAACAGCAGCTCGATCAGCTTGCCGGCGCCGACCATCTGCGCCACCAGGTACATCAGTGCCACGGTCAGGGTGCCCAGGGCCGAGGTCAGGCGTACCGGGGTCTGGTCCAGGCGGTACGACACCACGTCGGCGAAGGTGTACTTGCCCAGGTTGCGCAGGCGCTCGGCAATCAGGAACAGGATGATCGGCCAGCCGGCCAGCACGCCCAGGGCGTACAGCAGGCCGTCGTAGCCGTTGAGGAACATCATCGCGGAAATGCCCAGGAACGAGGCGGCGCTGATCATGTCGCCGGCGATGGCCAGGCCGTTCTGAAAGCCGGTGAGGCCGCCGCCTGCGGTGTAGAAGTCACTGGCCGAACGGGTGCGCTGTGCGGCCCAGCGGGTGATGCCCAGGGTGAACACTACGAACAGCAGGAACATGCTGATGGCTGTCCAGTTCATTTCGCGCACTCCTGGCGGACCTTGTCGTTGAGCGGGTCGAGCACGTTGTTGGCGCGGTACACGTAGATCCCGGTGAGGCCGAAGGACACCAGCACCACCAGCACGCCGACCAGCATGCCGACGGTGGTCACGCCGCCGCTGAGCGATTGCCCCAGGGTGCTGGGGGAGAACGCCACCAGCAGCACGAAGCCGTAGTAGATGACCAGCATGGCCAGGGTCAGCGACCAGTTCAGGCGCTGCTTGCGCCGTACCAGTTGCTTGAAGTCGGGGTGCTTGCAGATGCTGTCGATGTCTTCGGGGGTCATTGGGGCGCTCTCTTGGTGTTGTTGTTTTAGTTTTCAGGGCACACAGGTGTTGCGGTGTTCAGGCGGGCCTCATCGCCGTGTAGGAGCCGGCCTTGCCGGCGATGGGACCGACGCGGTATCAGACCTGATCGAAGTCCAGCACCACCCTGTCGCTGACCGGGTACGTCTGGCACGACAGCACATACCCCGCCGCCACTTCGTAGTCCTCCAGGGCGTGGTTGCTGTCCATCTCCACCTCCCCTTCGATGACCTTGCACTTGCAGGTCGAGCACACCCCGGCCTTGCACGAGTACGGCAGTTCGGCGCCGATGGCATTGCCGGCATCCAGCACGCTGACGGTGTTGCGCGGCAGGTCGAAGGCCAGCGCCCGACCGTCGCTGATCACGGTGATCTGGCTGACGGCGGCGTCCAGCTGGCGCGCCGCCTCGCGGGCTTCACGCTTGCGTTCGTCGCCCGCCGCTGCAAACAGCTCGAAATGGATCTTCTCCCCCGCCATGCCATTGGCCTTGAGGCTGTCGCGCACGGTCTCGGTCATCGCCTGCGGGCCGCAGATGAAGGCGGCGTCCAGCGCCCTGGGGTCGAGCCAGCGCGAGAACAGCTGACCGCACTTGTCGGCGTCGATGCGCCCGTTGTACAGGTCCACGTCCTGCTGCTCGCGGCTGAACACGAAGATCAGGTTCAGGCGTTGCAGGTAGCGGTTCTTCAGGTCTTCGAGCTTGTCGCGAAACAGCGCGCCGGAGCTTGAGCGGTTGCCGTAGAGCAAGGTGAAGCGGCTGTCGGGTTCGCGCTCCAGGGTGGTCTTGATGATCGACAGGATCGGCGTGATGCCGCTGCCCGCCGCCACCGCCAGGTAGTTGCCACGACGGGTCGGGTCCAGTGGCACATGGAAGCTGCCCGAAGGCGGCATCACTTCGAGGCTGTGGCCGACCTTGAGCACCTCGTTGGCAAACGCCGAGAAGCGCCCGCCGGCCACGCGCTTGATCGCCACGCGCAGCTCGCCGTCTTCCACGCCGCTGCAGATCGAGTACGAACGGCGCACTTCCTCGTCGTCCAGTTGCGTGCGCATCACCAGGTACTGGCCCTGGGTGAAACGGAAATCGTCCTGCAGGTGCGCCGGCACCTCGAAGGCAATCGACACCGCATCGCGGGTCTCGGCGCGCACATCCTTGATGGTCAGGCTGTGAAATTGACTCATGCTGTTCTCCCGCTGCACGGCGCCAGCGCGCTCAGATGCATTTGAAATAGTCGAAAGGTTCCAGGCACTCGCGGCACCGGTAAAGGGCCTTGCAGGCCGTGGAGCCGAACTGGCTGAGCAGCTCGGTGTGGCTGCTGGCGCACACCGGGCACAGCACCTGCGGGCTTTCGCCCAGCAGGCTGCGCTTGCTGGCACTGCCCACGGGCGGCGCGATGCCATAGGCACGCAGGCGCTCGCGCCCCTGCTCGGTGATCCAGTCGGTGCTCCAGGCCGGCGTCAGGCGCCGCTCCAGGCACGGCGCGGCGAACCCGGCCTGCTCCAGCGCCTGGCGGATATCGCCCTCGATCACCTCGGTGGCCGGGCAGCCCGAATAGGTCGGCGTGACCACAAGGTGCAGGTGGCCGGCCTGCCAGTGCAGGTCGCGCACTATCCCGAGGTCGACCACGCTGACCACCGGCACTTCCGGGTCCATCACCTGCTCCAGCACCGTCCAGGCGTGGCTCAGGTCATCGGCCCGCAGTGCCCGCGCACCGTGGTCGCTGGCGATCAGCTCACCAGGTTGCATCGGGGTAGGCCCGTGGCAAAAACTGCATTTCGGCCAGCAGGATGCCCAGGTGCTCGGTGTGCATGCCGGTACGCCCGCTGAGGTAGAAGTGGCTGGCCGCAGGCGGCAGCGGCAGTTCGACCGAGGCGAAGGTGGCCTCGACCTGGTGCAGCCATGCCGCGCCGACCTGCGCCGGGTCGGCGCCGATGCCCGCTGCGGCCAGGCGGGTTTCAGCCTCGCTGCCGCTGGCCAGCTCCACGGTGAAGCGCCACACCTGCGTGATGGCCGCGAGCATGCGCCGGCGACTTTCGTCGGTGCCGCCACCCAGGCGCTGCACCCATTCACTGGAGCGACGCAGGTGGTAGGTGACCTCCTTGAGCGCCTTGGCGGCGATGCCGGCGATGCGCAGGTCGGTGGAGTCGCACAGGCCCTTGAGCACCTGCAGGTGCCAGGCGTCGAACAGGAACTGCTTGGCCATGGTCACGGCGAAATCGCCGTTGGGCTGCTCCACCAGCAGCAGGTTGCGGTAGGCACGTTCGTCGCGGCGAAACGCCAGGTCGTCGGCATCGCGGCCGTCGGCCAGCAGCTCGGCGGCGTAGTCCAGCCAGTTGCGCGCCTGGCCCACCAGGTCCAGGCCGACGTTCATCAGCGCCAGTTCTTCCTCGATGGCCGGCGCCTTGCCGCACCATTCGCACAGGCGCTGGCCCTGGATCAGGGCGCTGTCGCCCAGCAGCAGCAGGTAATGGATCAGATCGTCTTGGGTGCTGTTCATGGTCGACCTCACATGTGTCCGACTTCGTCGGGCAGCTCGTAGAAGCTGGCGTGCCGGTAGACCTTGTCGTCGGCCGGGTCGAACAGCGGGTCCTTCTCGTCCGGCGAGGAGGCCACGATCAGCGCCGAGGGCACCACCCACAGGCTTACGCCTTCGCTGCGGCGGGTGTACAGCTCGCGGGCGTTCTCGATGGCCATGGCGTCGTCGGCGGCATGCACGCTGCCCACATGCTTGTGGTTCAGGCCGTGCTTGCTGCGCACGAACACTTCGTAGAGGGTCCAGACAGACATCGTGTATCTCCCATCAGTCGCCGGTTCAGGCGGCGTTCTTGTTCTGTTGTTTGCGGGCGTAGGCGACGGCGGCTTCACGCACCCAGGCGCCGCTTTCGATGGCATTGCGCCGGGTGGCCAGGCGTTCCTGGTTGCACGGGCCGTTGCCCTTGAGCACGTCGAAGAATTCCTGCCACTGGATGGCGCCGAAATCGTAGTGGCCGCGCTCGGCGTTCCACTTCAGGTCGGGGTCGGGGGCGGTGCAGCCCAGCAGTTCGAGCTGCGGGATGGTCTGGTCGACGAAGCGCTGGCGCAGTTCGTCGTTGCTCTGGCGCTTGATCTTCCAGGCCATCGACTGCGCGCTGTTGGGCGAGTTGTCGTCGCTGGGGCCGAACATCATCAGCGCCGGCCACCACAGGCGGTTGATCGCGTCCTGCACCATGTCCTTCTGGGCCTGGGTGCCGTGGCGCATCATGGTCAGCAGAATCTCGTAGCCCTGGCGCTGGTGAAAGCTCTCTTCCTTGCAGATGCGCACCATGGCCCGTGCGTAGGGGCCGTAGGAGGTGCGCTGCAGCACCACCTGGTTGACGATGGCGGCGCCATCCACCAGCCAGCCCACCGCGCCCATGTCGGCCCAGTTGAGGGTCGGGTAGTTGAAGATGCTGGAGTACTTGGCCTTGCCGCTGTGCAGCTTGGCGATCTCTTCGTCGCGATCGGCGCCCAGGGTTTCCATGGCGCTGTACAGGTACAGGCCGTGGCCGGCTTCGTCCTGGATCTTGGCCATCAGCTGCAGCTTGCGCTTGAGGGTCGGGGCACGGGTGACCCAGTTGCCCTCGGGCAGCATGCCGACGATCTCGGAGTGGGCGTGCTGGGAAATCTGGCGGATGAGGGTTTGACGGTAGGCGTCGGGCATCCAGTTCTTGGCTTCGATCTTGATTTCGGCGTCGATCTTTTCCTGGAAGGCACGTTCCTGGGGCGACATCTCGTCCAGGGACTTGATGCGTTTGACGCCGGTTTCGACAAGCTGTGCGTACATGTTCGGGCTCCCGCCTCAAGGCTGGTTGGGCATGGGAGTATTTATAAGCGATACACAATTCAATATCAAACAGCTTTTTAGTGTATCTAATGTTTTTTGTATCGCTTTGGGCCGTTTCGCCGGCAACGCCGGCTCCTACAAGCGCTTGCAGGCGAAGGGCGCAAAAAAAAGCCCCGACCAGGTCGGGGCTTCGGCAGCCATCAGCTATCAGCTGGCCAGACGCTTGTCATACACATGACAGGCCTTGCCTTCCGAACGTTTCAGCGTGCCCAACGGCTGCAGCACGATGCGCGTGCTGATGCCGATGTAGGTCTTGATCTGCTTGCCCAGCTCGGCGGTCAGCAGCCTGCGCTGGGCCTCGTCGTAGTGCTGGCATTCGGCACGCAGCTCCACGTGCACATCCACCGTGTCGAGATTTCCATCACGATACAGATAAATCTCATAGCACTCTGAAAACTGTTTTATTTTCAGAACCTGTTCCTCGACCTGGGTCGGGAACACGTTGACCCCACGCACGATCAGCATGTCGTCGCTGCGCCCGGTGATCTTGTCGATGCGCCGCATTGGCCGCGCGGTGCCGGGCAACAGTCGCGTCAGGTCGCGGGTGCGGTAGCGGATCATCGGCAGCGCCTCCTTGCTCAGCGAGGTGAACACCAGCTCGCCCATCTGCCCGTCGGGCAGCACCGCACCGGTCACCGGGTCGATGATTTCGGGGTAGAAGTGGTCTTCCCAGAGGGTCGGCCCGTCTTTGGTCTCGGCGCACTCCATGGCCACGCCCGGGCCCATGATTTCCGACAGCCCGTAGATATCCAGCGCGGTGATACCCATGCGCTGCTCGATGGAGCGGCGCAACTCGTCGGTCCACGGCTCGGCACCGAAGATCCCCAGGCGCAGCGCCAGCTTGTGCGGGTCCAGCCCCTGGCGCTCGATCTCGTCGGCCAGGTTGAGCATGTACGAGGGCGTGACCATGATGATGTCCGGCTGGAAGTCGTTGATCAGCTGCACCTGCTTCTCGGTCTGCCCGCCCGACATCGGGATCACCGTGCAGCCCAGGCGTTCGGCGCCGTAATGCGCGCCCAGCCCGCCGGTGAACAGCCCGTAGCCATACGACACATGCACCTTGTCGCCCTTGCGCCCGCCCGCGGCGCGGATCGAGCGCGCCACCACGTTGGCCCAGGTGTCGATATCGTTCTGCGTGTAGCCCACCACCGTCGGCTTGCCGGTGGTGCCGCTGGAGGCGTGCACCCGCACCACGTCATGCATGGGCACGGCGAACATGCCGTAGGGGTAGTTGTCGCGCAGGTCGGTCTTGGTGGTGAACGGGAATCGGGCCAGGTCGTCCAGCGAACGCACCTCGTCGGGGTGCACTCCCAACTGGTCGAAGCGCTGGCGGTACAGCGGCACGTTCTGGTAGGCGTGGGACAGGCTCCAGCGCAGGCGGTCAAGCTGGTGCTGGCGCAGTTCATCGATGCTGGCGGTCTCCAGCGGGTCGAGTACAGCAGTATTCAAGGCGGCCATGTTCATGTGTTCACTCTGATTCTTTTTATGGTTCAGCCCCTGACGGGCCCGAGTGTGGGAGCTGCACGGCTCCCGCTGTGTTGCCGGCTCAGGTTCGCTCGATGATCATCGCGATACCCTGCCCCACGCCGATGCACATCGTGCACAGCGCGTACCGCCCGCCGCGTTGCTCCAGTTCCACCAGTGCGGTGGTCACCAGGCGAGCGCCGCTCATGCCCAGCGGATGCCCCAGGGCGATGGCGCCGCCATTGGGGTTGACCCGCGGGTCGTCGTCAGCCAGCCCGAGCTCGCGCAGCACCGCCAGGCCCTGCGCGGCGAAGGCTTCGTTCAGCTCGATGACATCCATGTCGGACAGGTTCAGGTTGGCCAGTTCCAGCACCTTGCGCGTGGCCGGCACCGGGCCGATGCCCATGATGCGCGGCTCGACGCCGGCCGTGGCCATCGCCACCACCCGCCCACGGGCCTTGAGCCCGAAGCGCGCAGCCTGCGCCGGGCTTGCCAGCAGCAGCGCACAGGCACCGTCGTTGACCCCCGAGGCATTGCCCGCCGTGACACTGCCGCCCTCGCGAAACGGCGTACCCAGGCGTTGCAGCATCTGCAGCGTGGTGTCGCCACGCGGGTGTTCGTCGTGCTCGACGCGCTTGGGCTCGCCCTTGCGCTGGGCAATCGACACCGGCACGATCTCCTGCGCCAGGCGCCCGCTGGCCTGGGCAGCCGCCGCACGTTGCTGGCTGCGCAGGGCGAAGGCGTCCTGGTCGGCACGGGAAATGCCGAACTGTGCGGCGACGTTTTCGGCAGTCTCCGGCATCGAGTCGATACCATACGCCTTTTCCATCGCGGCGTTGACGAAGCGCCAGCCAATGGTGGTGTCGTACAGTTGCGCCTGGCGCGAGAAGGCCTGTTCGGCCTTGCCCATCACCAGCGGGGCGCGCGACATCGACTCCACCCCGCCCACCAGCAGCAGGCCGGCTTCGCCACTGCGGATCGAGCGTGCGCCCAGGCCGATGGCGTCCATGCCCGAGCCGCACAGGCGGTTGACCGTGGTGCCCGGCACTTCCATCGGCAGGCCGGCCAGCAGCGCCGACATGCGCGCCACGTTGCGGTTGTCTTCGCCGGCCTGGTTGGCGCAGCCGAACAGCACGTCGTCCACCTGCGACCAGTCCACCTGCGGGTGGCGCGCCATCAGCGCACGCAGCGGCACCGCGCCCAGGTCGTCGGCACGTACCGTGCTCAGCGCGCCGGCATAGCGCCCGATGGGGGTGCGCACGGCGTCGATGATAAGGGCGTCATTCATCTGCGGTCTCCTGGGCAAGCACTGTGCCTTGCACCTTGTAAGATTTGCCATGGAACAGCGCGATCAGCTGCCCGTTCTGGTTTTCCACACGCACGTCGTAGTTGCCGGTGCGTCCACCACGGCTCTGCTCCACGCAACTTGCATTGAGCGTGTCGCCCATCAGTGCCGGGGCGATGTAGTCGATGCTGCAGCCCAGGCCGATGGTGACCTGGTTGTAGGTGTTGCAGGCCACGGCAAACGCCGAGTCGGCCAGGGTGAAGATGTAGCCGCCATGGCAGGTGCCATGGCCCTGGATCATGTCGGCGCGCACCGGCATGCTCAGGCGCGCCCTGCCCGGCGCGACGCTCAGCAGTTGCATGCCCAGCGCGAGGCTGGCGCGGTCACGGGCGAGCATGGCCTGGGCACATTGGCTGGCAAGCTCGGTGGCGTTCAGGTCAGTCATGCAATGCCCTCCCCTCGGCGACCGTGCGCCGCAGCAGCAGTGATGGCCGGTAGCGGCTTTCGCCGTAGGCGGCCTGCAGATTGTCGAGTACCGCCAGCACCTGCGTCGGGCCGATGGCGTCGGCCCAGGCCAGCGGGCCTTGGGGGTAGTTCACGCCCTTGCGCATGGCCAGGTCGACATCCGCCGCCGTGGCCACGCCCTGCAGCACCGCGTCGGCGGCTTCGTTGGCAAGCATGGCCACGGTGCGCATCACCAGCAGCCCCGGCACGTCGGCCAGCGGGCTGACCACCAGGCCCGCGGCCTGCAGCAAGGCCACGGCCTGGTCGCGGGCAGCGGGGGTGGTGTCGGCGGACCAGCTGATGCCGATGCGCCCGGCGGTGGCGTAGTCCAGCGCCAGGTCGAACAGCACGAGGTTGTGCAAGCCTTCGTCGCGGGCGCGCTGGCTGGCCAGGCGACCGTCGGTCAGGGCCAGCACGGCGTCGCCCACGCGTATGACTGCGTGCCCGCATCGCGGGTCAAGCCCGCTTCCACAACGACCGGTGGGCGCGGGCTCGACCCGCGATGGGGCCCGCGACACCTTGATGCCGTGCGCCTCGATACGCGTCAGCAAGCCCTGCGCAATGCCCAGGTCGCCTTCGACTTCACAGGCCTCGATGCGCAAACCACTGCGCAGCTCGCTGACCACCGGGCGCGCGGCCGAGGGCCCATAGTCATAGAACCCCTGCCCGCTCTTGCGCCCCAGCCGGCCGGCATCCACCAGCGCCGCCTGGATCAGCGACGGCTGGAAGCGCATGTCGCCGTAATAGGCATCGAACACCGAACAGGTGACCGCGTAGTTGACGTCATGCCCGATCAGGTCGGTCAGCTCGAACGCGCCCATGCGAAAGCCGCCGGCCTCGCGCATCAGCGCATCCAGCGTGGCGCACTCGGCCGCACCCTCCTGCAACAGGCGCAGGCTTTCGGCATAGAACGGGCGCGCCACGCGGTTGACGATGAAGCCCGGGCTGGAGCTGGCATGCACCGGCGCCTTGCCCCAGGCCCTGGCCGTTGCATACAGGCTGGCCGCTACCTGCGGTGCCGTGGCCAGCCCCGAGACGATCTCGACCAGCGCCATGACCGGCGCAGGGTTGAAGAAGTGCACGCCCACGAACCGCTCGGGCCGCGCCAGGCCGGCCGCGATGCGGGTGATCGACAGCGACGAGGTGTTGCTGGCCAGCACGCAGTCGGCCGTGCAGATTGCTTCCAGGCGAGCAAACAGCTCGCGCTTGGCGTCGAGGTTCTCGACGATGGCCTCGATCACCAGCCCAGCGTCCGCCAGCTCGTCGAGCGCCTGCACCGCGTGCAGGCGCGCCAGGGTGGCCTCGCGCTGCGCGGGGTCGAGCTTGCCCTTCTCCACCCGCTTGCCCAGTTGCACACCCAGCCCCTCGATGGCCGCGCTCGCCGCCCCCGGGCGGCTGTCGTGCAGCAGCACCGGATGCCCGGCCTGCGCCGCCACCTGGGCAATGCCGGCGCCCATGGCCCCGGCACCGATCACCGCCACCACAACGCTTGTGTCCAGTGCGCTCATGCTCAGCACCCCTTGAACACGGGGGCGCGCTTGGCCATGAAGGCGGCCACGCCCTCGCGGTAGTCCTCGCTGCGCCCGGCCAGGCGCTGCAGGTCGCGCTCCAGGTCCAGTTGCTGGTCAAGGCTGTTGTCCAGGCTGGCATTGAGCCCGCGCTTGATCAGTGCCAGGCCCGAGGTGGGCTGTGTCGCCAGCTGTCGCGCCAGGCCCAGGGCCTCGTCGCGCAGGGCCTCGTCGTCGACGCAGCGGTAGATCAGCCCCCACTGCTCGGCCTGCTCGGCCGACAGCTTGTTGCCCAGCAGCGCCAGGGCCTTGGCCCGCGCCACGCCGACCAGCCGCGGCAGGAACCAGGTACCGCCCGAGTCGGGCACCAGGCCGAGTTTGCAGAACGCCTGGATGAAGCTGGCCGAACGCGCCGCCAGCACCAGGTCGCAGGCCAGCGGGATGTTCGCCCCGGCGCCGGCGGCCACGCCGTTGACCGCGCAGATCACCGGCAGCGGCAAATCGCGCAGGGCGCGAATCAGCGGGTTGTAGAATTTTTCGATGGACTCGCCCAGGTCGGGCATCTGCGCACCGGGCGCGACGTTGCGGTCGGACAGGTCCTGCCCGGCACAGAAGCCGCGCCCTTCACCGGTAAGCAGCAGCACACGCACCTGGGCATTGGCGCGTACCTGCTTGAGCGCCTCCTTCACTTCGGCGTGCATCTGCGCGTTGAAGCTGTTGAGTTGCTCGGGACGGTTCAGGCGCAGAAAGGCCACGCCGTCGTCTATGTCGAAAAGAATGTGCTCGAAGGTCATGACCAGTACCGCTCGCAAGGTTGAAGTAAAAGGGGCCGGCGCACTCAGCGGCCGGTGAACACCGGGGCGCGTTTTTCGCGAAAGGCACTGATGCCCTCGCGCCGGTCATCGGTGGCGGCCAGCACAGTGAAGGCGTGGCGCTCGAAACGCAGGCCGCTGGCAAGGTCGGTATCCATGGCCTTGAGCAGCGATTCCTTGGCCAGGCGCACGGCCAGCGGGGCCTTGCGCGCGATGGCCTGGGCGATCTGCACGGCGCGCTCGACGGTGAATTCGGGTTGGGTGATTTCGCTGACCAGGCCGGCCTGTTGCGCGGTGCGCGCATCGATGGGCTCGCCGGTGAGCACCATCTGCATGGCCATGGACTTGCCCACCGCGCGCAGCAGACGCTGGGTGCCGCCGGCGCCAGGCATGATGCCCAGGTTGATTTCCGGCTGGCCGAAACGCGCATCCACGCCCGCCACGATGATGTCGGCGTGCATCGCCAGCTCGCAGCCACCGCCCAGGGCAAAGCCGTTGACGGCCGCCACCAGGGGCTTGCTGAAGCGGCTGATCTGCTGCCAACAGGCAACACGCGGGTCGTTGAGGATGCCCACCGCATCGCGCTCGGCCATCTCGTTGATGTCGGCGCCGGCGGCAAACGCCTTGCGACTGCCGGTGAGCACCACGGCGCGGCAGCTGTCGTCACGCTCCAGGCGCTCGAGTTCGGCTGCCAGCTCGCCGAGCAGGCGGGTGTTGAGGGCATTGAGCACCTCGGGGCGGTGCAGCGTCACCAGGCAGATGCCGGCGTGGGAGTTATCAAGCAACAGGGTGTCAGGCATGACGGTCACCGCACGGGCCAGTCGAGGCTGGCTGTTATTGTTGGGTCGAGGCCGATTGCGGCAGAGTATAGCCACAATATGATACACAAAATCAACATTACTGCGACTTGTCTGTGTCTATTTGTTTTCCATGCGTGCCAAATAAACCCAGCAAACACTGCGCTTATAGCGAGTAAAGCGCCAAGAAGCGATACATCGAAGCATTGCAAACAAGTAACAATACGTTATATTCGCTGTCATCCCCGTCCACAGGAAACCGACATGACCTGCTACAGCCTTGGCGGAATCACCCCGGTCATCGACCCCAGCGCCTACGTGCACCCTTCGGCGGTACTGATTGGCGACGTGATCGTCGGCCCCGACTGCTATGTAGGCCCGCTGGCCAGCCTGCGCGGCGATTTCGGACGCATCATTCTCGAACAGGGCGCCAACCTGCAGGACACCTGCGTGATGCACGGCTTCCCCGACAGCGACACGGTGATCGAGCGCAACGGGCACGTGGGCCACGGCGCCGTGCTGCACGGCTGCCGCATCGGTGCCGATGCGCTGGTGGGCATGAATGCGGTGGTCATGGACGGCGCCGTGATCGGTGCCTGCTCGATCGTCGGCGCCACCGCCTTCGTCAAGGCCGGCTTCGACTGCCCGCCCCGCTCGCTGGTGGTGGGCTCGCCGGCCCAGGTCAAACGCAGCCTGAGCGACGCTGAAGTGCACTGGAAGCAGGGCGGCACGGGCGAGTACCACGCACTGACCCGGCGCTGCCTGGAGCAGATGGTGGAATGCAGCCCCTTGAGCCAACCCGAACAGGACCGCAGACGTGTCAGCGACAGTACGTTCCGCCCGAAAAACCACACGGCCTGAAGTGCCGACGGCAACGCTGGCCTTGAAGGACAAACGGCAGTTATATTCCGGGGTTTCACCCAGCGGATCCTCCATGTCGTCGCTCGCGCCCCTCAATCAGCTCGTCACCCGTTTCCAGGAACAGATCCCGATCCGTGCCAGTTCGCTGATCGTCACCCTGTATGGCGATGCCATCGAACCCCACGGTGGCACCGTGTGGCTGGGCAGCCTGATCCAGTTGCTCGAGCCCTTCGGCATCAACGAGCGGCTGATCCGCACCTCGATGTTCCGCCTGACCAAGGAAGGCTGGCTGACCGCCGAAAAGGTCGGCCGGCGCAGCTACTACAGCCTCACCGGTGCCGGGCGGCGGCGTTTCGACAAGGCCTTCAAGCGGGTGTACAGCTCGGTGGTGCCGCAGTGGGATGGCTCCTGGCACCTGGCGATGCTCACCCAGCTGTCTGCCGACAAGCGCAAGCAGGTACGCGAAGAGCTCGAATGGCAGGGCTTTGGCGCCATCTCGCCGGTGGTGCTGGCCAGCCCGCGGGCCGACCGCACCGACATCAACGCCACCCTGCTGGACCTGGACGCGCTGGAAGACACCATCCTGTTCGAGACCACCGGCCAGGACGTGATGGCCTCCCGCGCCTTGCGTGCCCAGGTGCGCGAAAGCTGGCGTATCGAGGAGCTGGGGGCGCAGTACAGCGAGTTCATCCAGCTGTTTCGCCCGGTGTGGCAGGCGCTGCGCGAGCAGGACAGCCTGCAGCCGATGGACTGCTTCATGGTGCGCCTGCTGCTGATTCACGAGTACCGCAAGCTGCTGCTGCGCGACCCGCATCTGCCCGACGAACTGCTGCCGGGCGACTGGGAGGGCCGCGCCGCACGCCAGCTGTGCCGCAACCTGTATCGACTGACCTGTGCCCCGGCCGAACAGTGGCTGAGCAGTGCGATGGAAACCGCAGACGGCCCGCTGCCCGATGCCAGCGAAAACTTCTACCGGCGCTTCGGCGGGCTGCGCTAACCTGCAGCGCGTGCCCCCAGCCATCACATGCACCCTAACAACAATGCCAGGTGTGAGGTGTGACCCATGAATACCGCTACTGCCCAGCAGCACTTCCAGCAATGGCTGGCCGACATCAACCATGCCTGCGGCGAGTTCGACGGTGCCGCGCTGGGGGATGCGTTCAGCGGTGAGATTCGCCCCCGCCAGCTGGGCGCCCTGCGCTTCAGTCACGTGAGCAGCTCTCACGCGCGGCTGCTGCGCACGCCGCGCGAGGTGCAGCGCAGCAGCGAACACAAGTACTTTGCGGTGTTCCAGCTCAAGGGCATGGCCAACATGGCCCAGGACGACGCCCGCGAAGTGCTGATGCCGGGGGACATCCTGCTGATCGACAGTGCACGCCCCAGCGACTTCACCTTTGGCGATGCCTCCCAGCAGATCTCGCTGATACTGCCCCACGACCGGGTCGACCAGCTGCTGCGCTTCACCCCGGTGGAGATCGGGCGCAAGATCCCGGCCGGTTCGCCGGTCGCCCTGCTCGCCCAGCAGATGCTGTTGTCCTCGACCCAGCTGGACGAGGTGAGCCTGGCCGAAAGCGAAGCGGTGATCGATGCGCTGATCAGCCTGATGCGCCCGGCACTGTGCGGCAGCGACAGCAACCCCGACCCGCATGAACGCATCTTTCGCAAAAGCCTGGCGCTGATCGAGGCGCACATTGCCGACGAGGCGCTGTGCCCGGAGATGATCGCGCGCGACATCGGCGTGTCGATGCGCGGGCTGTACCGGGTGTTCACCAAGAAGGGCCTGGTGATCGCGCAGTACATCAAGAACCGGCGCCTGGACATCTGCGCCGAAACCCTGCGCAACCCGCAGTCGACCCTCAAGCTGTCGGCGCTGGGGTACACCTGGGGCTTCTCCAACAGCAGCTACTTCACCACTGCGTTCAAGCAGCGCTTTGGCGTGTCGCCCGGCGAGTACCGCAAGCGCTACAGCTGAGCGCCTGCGGCCTGCCAGCCGCCTCAGTGGCGGATGCACACCGACTTGGTCTCGGTGAAGGCGTCCAGCCAGTCGACGCCGAAATCACGCCCGGTACCGGATTGCTTGAAGCCGCCAAACGGCATGTTGGCATCGATCAGGGTGTGGCTGTTGACCCACACGGTGCCGGCCTCGATGCGCGGGGTGAGGTCCATGGCCGACTTGAGGCTGGTGGTCCACAGGCTGGCGGTCAGGCCATAGTCGCTGTCGTTGGCGCGGGCCAGCGCTTCTTCCACATCGGCCACGCGGGTCAGGCTCAGCACCGGGCCGAACACTTCGCTGCGGGTCAGGCGCAGGTTGTCGTCGGGGTTGAGGATCAACGACGGGCTGACGTAGTAGCCATTGGCATCCGGCGCGCTGGCACCGCTGATGATCTGCGCGCCCTGCTCGCGGGCATCGGCCAGATAGGCCTGCACCGACTGCTGGTGCGCGCCGGAAGCCAGGGCGTTGATCTGCGCACTGGGGTCCAGGCCCGGGCCTACGCTCAGCCCCTTGATCGCCTGCTCGAAGTCCGCTGCCAGGCGGTCGAACAGCGGCGCCTCGACATAGATACGCGAACTGGCAGCGCACACCTGCCCCTGGTTGAGGAAGCTGCCCATCATCAGGCCTTCGATCACCTGCTGCGGATCGGCGTCGGCCAGCACGATGGCCGGGTTCTTGCCACCCAGCTCCAGTGACAGGCGCGTCAGGCGATCGACCGCCGAACGGGCAATGTGCTTGCCGGTGGCGGTAGAGCCGGTAAAGCTGATCTTCGCCACCCGCGGGTGGCTGGTGAGGGCGCTGCCGCATACGCTGCCGCTGCCGGTGATCAGGTTGAACACGCCGTCCGGGATGCCGGCCTCGGTGGCCAGCTCGGCCATGCGCATCAGGGTCAACGGGGTGATCTCGGAGGGCTTGATGACGATCGAGCAGCCGGCCGCCAGGGCGGGCATCACCTTCCACATGCCGATCATCAGCGGGAAGTTCCACGGCACGATGCCAGCCACCACGCCGACCGGCTCTTTGCGCGTATAGGCGGTGTAGCGGGCGCCTTCAGGCACCGGGATCGACACATCCAGGGTGCGCCCGCAGATCTTGGTGGTGAGGCCGGCGGTGTAGCGCATCCAGTTCAGGGTACTGCCGACTTCGAAGGCGCGGGCGATGTTGATCGACTTGCCTTGTTCCAGGGTTTCGAGCTGGGCCAGCTCTTCACCGTGCTGTTCGAGCAAATCGGCGTAGCGCAGCAGGATACGCTCGCGCTCGGCCGGGGCGCGGCGCGCCCACACGCCACTGACGAATGCCCGATGCGCCGATTGCACGGCCTGGTCGACATCCTCGGCGCTGGCATCGGGGGTCACGGCAATGGGTTGGCCGTTGGCCGGGTTGAAGACGGTAAGGGTCTGGCTGGAGGTGGACGGCCGCCAGCCGCCATTGATGTACAGGCCGTGTTGGCGTCCGAGAAAACGCTGGACACTGGCTAGCAGGGGTACGGTGCCGGCAGTCATGAACACTCCTTTTGTTATGGTTGGGAACATCCCAGGAGAGTGTATGGCGCTGCTGAAGGTGGGGTGTTTCGCTGGCTGCCAGGGAGGTTGGCGGGTGTGCCAATGTGGTGGGTGGTGTGGCTGTTCGCCAGCAAGGCTGGCTCCTACAGGAGCAGGCCTTGCTGGCGAATGGGTGCGAGTCAGCGCAGGCGGGTACGGATCCGGTGGCACACGTTGAGCACCTGCTCCACCTCGCCCTCGCCAAGGTCGATCTTGCACGCCATGTTGCTGAACACCTGCGCCGCCTCGGCCTTGAGCTCACGGCCCTTGTCGGTCAGCAGCAGGTTGCGTCGGCGTCGGTCGCTGGGGTCCAGGTACACGGTGATGAACCCCGCATCCGCCAGGCGCTTGACGATTGGCGTCAACGTGCCCAGGTCGAACAGGGTGAGCTCGCTCAAGGCGCTGATCGACACATCATCCTTGCCCCACAACCCGGCCATCACCAGCAGTTGCGGGTAGGTGACGCCACGTCGCTTGAGCGGTTCGGCATAGTCCCGAACCATGGCGTTGGCTGTCGAATACAGCGAGAAACACAGCATCTTGTCGAAGTCGAACGTCGGGTCAAGCATGCACACCTCCCGCGACGCGGCTGTAGTGATGCACCGCGTCGACCAGTACTGCAACCGCCTCTGGCGAAGTGGCCGGCGAAATGCCCTGCCCCAGGTTGAACACATGGCCGAAACCGGCCGCCGGTGGTCCGAACGTCTGCAGGGTGCGTCGCACCTCGCGGCGAATGCTCGCCTCGTCTGCCAGCAGCACGGCCGGGTCGAGGTTGCCCTGCAGCGCCACGCAGTTGCCCACCAGCTGGCGTGCCAGCGCCAGGTCACACGTCCAGTCCAGGCCCAGCGCATCGGCGCCGCTGTCGGCCAGCGGGCTGAGCCACTGGGCGCCACCACGGGTATGCACGATGGAGGGAATGCGCACGCCATGCTGGGTCTTGTGCAGGCGCGCCAGCACTTCACGCAGGTAATACAGGGAGAAACGCCGATAGGCAGCGTCGGCCAGCACACCGCCGAAGCTGTCCACCAGCATCACCGCCTGGGCGCCGGACTCGATCTGTGCATTGAGGTCGGCAGCCACCGCGTGACCGAGCACCTTGAGCAACCGGTGCAGCAGTTCCGGGCGACGGTAGAGCATCTTCTTGATCAACTGGCAGTCGCCCGGCGGGCCACCCTCGACCATGTAGCAGGCCAGGGTCCAGGGGCTTGCGGCAAAGCCCACCACCGGTACCTTGCCCTCCAGTTCGTGACGCACCTGGGCGAGGGTCTGGTAGGTGTGCTCCAGCGCCTCGGGTTCGGGTACGCGCAGACGCTCGATGGCCGCCTCGTCACGCAAGGGGTGACGAAAGCGCGGGCCATCGCCGTTCACGCAGTACAGGCCCAGCCCCATGGCGTCGGGCAGGCTGAGCATGTCGGCGAACACCACGGCGGCATCCAGGCTGAAACGGCGCAGCGGTTGCAGGCTGGCCTCGGTGGCCAGGTCCGGGTTCTTCACCAGGTCCAGGTACGAGCCGGCCCTGGCACGCAGGGCGCGATGCTCGGGCAGGTAGCGGCCGGCCTGGCGCATCAGCCAGACAGGCGTATGCGCCGTGGGTTGGCGCAGCAAGGCCTTGATAAACGTATTATTGTGCAAGGACGGGTAACTCATGCTGGTTCGCGAAATTCACTGCACAGCTCATGACTGGCGCCGCGGGGCGGCATCGGCAATCGTGCTGCGCAAGGCGTGGAGCGTGGCGCGGTAATCGGGCTGGGAAAAGATCGCCGTACCGGCCACGAACATGTCGGCACCGGCCGCAGCGACCTGGCCGATGGTGTGAAGGTTGACCCCGCCATCCACTTCCAGGCGGATGTCACGGCCACTGGCATCGATCAGCTTGCGCGCTGCTTCGATCTTGGGCAAGACCGCCGGGATGAACGACTGCCCGCCGAAGCCGGGGTTGACCGACATCAGCAACAACAGGTCGAGCTTGTCGAACACATACTTGCATTCCTCCAGCCCTGTGGCCGGATTGAAGGCCAGGCCCGCCTTGCACCCCAGATCCTTGATCAGTTGCAGGGAGCGGTCCAGGTGAACGGTGGCCTCGGGGTGAATCGAGATGTAGTCGGCACCCGCCTCGGCAAATGCCTGGATCATCGGGTCCACGGGGGTGACCATCAGGTGCACATCCAGCGGCGCGGTGATGCCGTAGCTGCGCAGGGCCTTGCAGAACTGCGGCCCCATGGTCAGGTTGGGTACGTAGTGGTTGTCCATCACGTCGATGTGGATGACGTCGGCACCGGCAGCCAGAACCCGCTCGGCTTCCTCGCCCAACCGGGCAAAATCGGCCGCCAGCATCGACGGGGCAATCCAGAACTCTTTCACACGCCTACTCCGTTACTCATTGGCTATTCGTCGCACCGGGCCCTGCTCGTTTTGCGCAAGGGCGGTGTTGATCTGTGCGATCAGGCTGTCACTTGCCGCTTCGAGATGAAAATGGTGCCCGCCATCATGCCAGTGCACACGGCTGGCCCAGGGCAACGCTTTTTTGCGCTTGTCGAATTCCGGGCCGGCAAACAGGCCCTGGCGCCCGAGCATCACATGCAGCGGGCAACTGATCTGACGCAGGAAGTCGCAGGCCTGACGCTCGGTCAGCTGCATCGGTTCGGGCAGCACTAGCCGCGGGTCGTGACGCCAGCGGTAGCCATCCCCCACGCTGAGCAGGTCGCGCATGGCCAGCAGGCGTGCCGAGGCCGGCGAGAGCAGGCCGTCGATACTGTTGCGCCGCTCGTTGACCGCCGCCTCGACGCTGCTGAACTGCACGCTGTCGGGGGCCGAGAACCCATGCAGGCGGGTGCGCAGGGCCAGGCGCATCAGGCGATGGGCCTTCTTCAGGTGCTCCACGGTGTCTTCTTCGGCGATGGTGAACGGAGCGCCCATGCCATCGAGGAAGATCATGCTGTCGATGGACTTGTTCATCGCCCCCAGGATCGACGCGATGCCGCTGCCCATGGAATGGCCGATCACCGAAAAGCGCTTCCAGCCCATGCACTCGACCAGGGTATTCATGTCGTCGGCATGTTCCCACAGATAGTAGCCACTGTCGGCACGCCGATGGTCCGAGCGTCCGTGCCCGGCGAGGTCCGGTGCCACCACGAAGCAATCCTTCAGGTACGGCGCCACCTGTTCGAACGAGGCGGCGTTGTCCAGCCAGCCATGCACGGCCAATACCGGATGAGCCCCCTCCTCGCCCCAGACCCGCAGGGCAAACGTCTGCCCGTTGACGTCCAGGGTCTGGTCCCTGCCTTTATTGCCAAGACGCATGTAGATACTCCCTGCGTAAGCACTGTTTCGAGGTAACGGGCAACACCCGCAGCGCCTGTCAGCCGGCGGCCGCCAGCTGCGCCGAGCGTGCCGTGTGTTGCAACTGCTTGAGGTCGAACTTGCCGTTGGCGGTGCGCGGCAAGGTGAGCTCGATACTGATTGCCAGTGGCACCTTGTGCGGCTCGAGCCCGGCGCGGCAGCGTTCGAGCAACTGCTCGGCGCTGAGCGTGACGCCCTGGCTCAAGGTCACGAAAGCCCACAGCCCTTCGCCGGCCGCAGCATCCTCGACACCGACCACCGCTGCCGCATCGATGCCTGCCATGGCGTAGAAGAAGTCTTCCACTTCCGCCGGGCTGACCTTCATGCCGCGGGACTTGATCACGTGATCCATCCGGCCTTCGAAATACAGGTAGCCGTCTTCGTCCAGGTGGCAGTAGTCGCCGGTATGCAGCACGCTCTCCCCGGGATAGGGGCCGGGCTTGAGCTTTTTCGCCGTGGCCTGCGGGTTGCGCCAGTAGCCGGCCATGACCGTGGCGCCGCGAATCACCAACTGGCCCACCTGGTGGGCCTGGTCGATGCGCTGGCCATGCTCGTCGATCAGCCACAACTCGGTGTTGGGAATGGCGATGCCGACGCTGCCCGGCTTGCTGTCGATGTCCTCTGGCGGCAGGTAGGTGCAGCGCTTGCACTCGGTCAGGCCGTACATGGAGAAGATCTGCGCCTGCGGAAACAGCGCCTTCATCTGCGCAATGTGCGGCGGCTTGAGCGCCGCGCCGGTATTGGTGACCATGCGCACGTGCTCGAAACTGGCGTTGCGCTTGCTCGCGTACTCATGCAGCAGCATGAGCATGGTGGGCACGAACGGGATGACCGTGATCTGGTACTGGCGGATCTTCTTGATCAGGAAGATCGGCCAGGTGAATTCCTTTTCCAGTACCAGGGTGGCGCCCGCGCTCAGCGCCATGATCATCTGGTACAGGCCATAGTCGAACGACAGCGGCAACGAGCAGAGCACGTGGTCGCTGTCGTTGTAGCCCAGGTAGGTGTGCAGCGACGACAGCGCCGCGAGCATGTTGCGATGGGTCAGCATCACGCCCTTGGGCTCGCCGGTGGACCCGGAGGTATAGATGATCGCGGCCAGGTCCAGGTCCAGCGTGCCGCAAGGCACCGGAGCTCCGTTGCCCTGCATCAGCACACCCTCGAAGGTGCGTGTCAGCGCCGAGTCGGCCTCGCCGTCCAGCAGCACGATGGTGCGCAGGTACGGCAGGCTCGGGGTGTCCACCGACAGGCTGGCGAACTTCTCCGAGGTGGTGATCAGCACCGAGGCCTCGGCGTCCCGCACGATGTAGTCAAGGCCCTCGGCATGAGTCTCCAGGCCGACATTGACCACCACGCCACCGGCCTTGAGCACACCCCAGAAGGCACAAATGGTTTCTACCCGGTTGCCCAGGCACAGCACCACCCGTTCCTGACGCTGCAGGCCACAGGCCTGCAAGCCCGAGGCCAGCCGCGAACTGGAATCGTCGAGGTCGGCATAGGTGTAGGTTTCATCGGCATAGATGACTGCCGCCTTGCGCGGATACAGGCCGTTGCTGGCCTCCAGTACCTGCTGCAGGAGCACGCTAGACCGGCTCATACTGTACCTCTGGCTGGCCTTGCGAGGCGGTTTCGGGGGCGTTCTGGCGGTTGGCGTCGATGTACTGCGCCAGCGTCGTCACGGTATTGAAGTGCCCGGGGGCAATGGTGTCGGGGTTGACGAAGAAGCCTTCGATCTCGTCCTCCAGGCTGACCAGCAGCTCCATCGAGGTGAGCGAGTCGAGCCCCAGGTGGTCACGCAGGTGCGAGTCGGCACGCACCTCGGTACTGGCTGGCAGCTTGAGCACCACCCGCAGGATTTCGATCAGTTGCGCCTGCGTGGCGCCGCTGGCCGTCACGCCCGGTGCGCTGCTGGCGACAGGTGCGCTGGCCGGGGCGGCGAGCATGTCGTCCAGCGCCACGTCGGCGTGGCTGTCGCGGATCTCCAGTGCGGTCTGACGGGCCCTGGCCAGGAACAGGCGGCCGTGGCTGACGATCACCTCGGCCGGGTGACCATGGCTGTGGAACAGGGTGGGCGAGGCCGTGGGGCCATAGGCACCGGAGGCCGTCACCGCCAGCAGGTCGCCTTCGCTCAGGGTCTCGATGCGCACGTCACGCCCCAGCAGGTCGTCGGGGCTGCACAGCGGGCCGGAGATATGGTACTCGCGCAGCGGCGCGCCATTGCTGCCAGTGGCGTGCACGATGCGGAAGTTGCGCTTGAGCACCTGGCCGCTGCCCGCCGCGGCACCGTGGCAGTTGGTGCCGCCGTCGGTCACGGCGAAGGTCTTGCCGTGGTTGTGCTTGATGTTGTCGACGGTGACCAGCAGCGCGCCGCATTTGCCGGCCACGAAACGGCCGGACTCGACGATGATGCGGGTACGCGGGAACTGGCGATGGAAACTGTCGAACAGCGGCGCCAGCAGCTGCTTGAGCTGACGGGTGTCGAGTTCCTTTTCGTTCTCGTAGTACTTGATGCCCAGGCCGCCGCCGACGTCGACCATGCTCAGGTCCAGGTCGTAGCGAAGGGTGAGGTTGCGGTACAGGTCGAGGATGTAGCTGGCATTGTCATACACCGACTGGGCGTCGAGGATCTTGGTGCCGTTGTAGACGTGAATGCCCTTGATATGCAGGTGGGGCAGCGCCAGGTACTGGCCGAAATTGGCCACTGCGGTGTCTTCCTCGATACCGAAGTGGGTCGGGCGCCCGCCCATCTTCCAGGGCGAGCCCGAGGCCGAGAAATTGGGATTGATGCGAATGGCCACCGGCGCGGTACAGCCCAGCGAGCCGGCCAGGGCAGAGAGCGCGCGCAGTTCGGTTTCGGATTCGACGACGATGGCGAACACCCCCACTTCCAGCGCCCGGCGGTGTTCCTCGGGCTTCTTGTAGGGGCCCAGGAAAATGATGTCCTGGGGTGCAACGCCCGCCTTCAGGGCGATTTCCAGCTCGCCCAGCGAACAGACCTCGGTGTTGCCGCCGTACGAACGGATCAGCTTCACCAGCGACAGATTCGGATTGACCTTGAGCGCGTAGAAGATATCCACGCAGTCGGGCAAGGCGTCGCGCAGTTCATTGAAACTGCTGCGCAGCACCGCCTCGTCATACAGGTAGGTAGGCGTACCGAATGTCGCCTTTGCCTGGAGGACCAATTCTTTGGAAAGCTTCATCTGTTGCTCCCTTCGTTATTATATTTTCCGGTGCCGAATGCGTGCGCGGGATGCGCACCTGCGTCGTCCCGTTAGCCCTGGCGCGTTAAGTGTCGTATCGGATCGCGCAACGCCTGCAACAACGACAGAAAGCCCCTGCCTGCAAAACTTTGCGCGCAAAGTTTGTGAAATTCTCTACTGCGTTTCGCGGTGATGTCAAGATAATTCCAATGAACCCTGGCTGCGGCCGATGGTCACCCCGTTGACGGCGATTTAGGCCGCATAACAGCGTTCAAATGTCGCACCTGTTACAGATCAGTAGCGCTTTTGCCCAATGAATACAGGGCTTTTATCTGATCCGTATATAAGGCCTGTTTCTGAGTCTGTTTTGTCTGCGGCAGGCTTTCTAGAGTCAGCGCCTGTGCTCGTCCCGTCGGGGGGTGGGCTAGGAAGGAAACGCGGATAAACAGCCATGAGTACTCATCAACAGGCACAGGCCTACAACTACAAGGTGGTCCGGCAGTTCGTGGTCATGACGGTGGTGTGGGGCATCGTCGGCATGGCCATGGGCGTATGGATCGCCTCGCAACTGGTCTGGCCGGAGCTCAACCTGGACCTGCCCTGGACCACCTTCGGCCGCCTGCGCCCCCTGCACACCAGCCTGGTGATCTTCGGTTTCGCCGGCAGCGCGCAATTTGCCGCCAGCTACTACGCGGTGCAGCGCACCTGCCAGGTACGCCTCTACAGCGACTGGCTGACGGCCTTCACCTTCTGGGGCTGGCAGGCGACCATCGTGATCATGCTGCTGAGCCTGCCCCTGGGCCTTACCACCACCAAGGAATACGCCGAGATCGAATTCACCGGCGCGGTGTGGATGGCGATCGTGTGGGTGGCCTATGGCGTGGTGTTCTTCGGCACCCTGCTGCGCCGCAAGGGCACGCACATCTATGTCGGCAACTGGTTCTTCGGGGCCTTCATCGTGGTCATCGCGATGCTGCACGTGGTCAACCACCTGTCGATTCCGGTCAGCTGGTTCAAGTCCTACCCGGTGTACGCGGGGGCCACCGATGCGATGGTGCAGTGGTGGTACGGCCACAACGCGGTGGGCTTCTTCCTGACCACCGGCTTCCTGGGGATGATGTACTACTTCGTGCCCAAGCAGGTCGGCAAGCCGGTGTATTCCTACCGCCTGTCGATCGTGCACTTTTGGGCGCTGATCACCCTGTACATCTGGGCAGGCCCGCACCACCTGCACTACACCGCCCTGCCCGACTGGGCGCAGTCGCTGGGCATGGCGATGTCGATCATCCTGCTGGCCCCGAGCTGGGGCGGCATGATCAACGGCATGATGACCCTCTCGGGCGCCTGGCATAAGCTGCGCAGCGACCCGATCCTGCGTTTCCTGGTGCTGTCGCTGGCGTTCTACGGCATGTCGACCTTCGAAGGCCCGATGATGGCGATCAAGACCGTCAACGCCCTGTCGCACTACACCGACTGGACCATCGGCCACGTGCACGCGGGTGCGCTGGGCTGGGTGGCGATGATCACCTTCGGCGCGCTGTACCACATGATTCCCAAGGTGTTCGGCCGCGAGAAGATGTACAGCATCGGGCTGATCAACCTGCACTTCTGGCTGGCCACCATCGGTACCGTGCTGTACATCGCCTCGATGTGGGTCAACGGCATCACCCAGGGCCTGATGTGGCGCGCGATCAACGACGACGGCACCCTCACCTACTCGTTCGTGGAGGCACTGGTGGCCAGCCACCCGGGCTTCATCGTGCGCTTCGTCGGTGGCGTGTGCTTCCTGAGCGGGATGCTGCTGATGGCCTGGAACACCTGGCGCACGGTACGCGTGGCAGACCCGAAACTGGCACTGGACAACGCGCAGATGGCGTAAGGGGCAGCGAATGAACGGCTGGGCATATGGGTTGTACTGCGTGACCGGACTGGTGTTCTTCTACCTGATCACCAGCGCCTGCCTCAGGCGCCATAGCGACCAGGTGGATGACCAGGCAAGCCTCATACCCTTTGCCGATGACCCGGTGGTGGCGCGCCGGGTCGAGCAGGCCATCGGGCGACCGGTGCCTGCCGAGGCACCGGAGGCTTTGCTGAAGGCTTGAGGGTGGTGCTGTACCGGCATGTCCGCAAGAGCGGGTTGATTCGCTCTTGCGGCGTCGCCTATTGATGACTGACCCAGTAAACCGCCGTCACGACCACCAGCACAATCAGGCAGAGTATCGCCCACGCATCGACACTGCTGTCCGGCTTGCTTGCCTTGCTTGGATTTCCCATTGCATTGCCTCTTGTTGTGGTTATGGGAATGCACTGCACCTGATGCAGTTAAGTCCAGCAATGCCCTTTGCTCAAGCAGGGTTTTTGTACAGCTCGTCGGTTAGTAGTCCATCGCGTCCTTCAGGAACGGGTATCGATACCCTGGCGCCTTGCCAACGGCGCTGAACCCCTTGAAATCCAGCCCATAGTCGCCCTGCTGTTCAAGCGTGAGCCAGCGCCGTGCCTTGACCGCATCGATCAGCTGAAGCACCGGCACCGGCCGCGGCCGGGCGAGCAACTGACCGATCGGCACGCCCTGCGCATCATCGTGCAGCAGCACCATGGCCCACCCGCCCAGAGAAAAGTGCCCGCCCATCAACACGCTCAATCGACCCTCGATTCGCGCCTGCAGGGCCTGCGGCGAACTGTTCACCGCACTGAACAGCACATCCCGGCCCGGCACCCGCCCGGCCTCCTCGAATGCCTGCATCGCGCCGAACGCCATCTCGTCATTGGCCGACCACACCAGCTGCGTACGCGGATAACGCGCACCCAGCAACTGCGCCTGCTCATAGGCGCGCTGGCGACTCCATTCCCCATACACCAGCTGGCGCAGGTGCACGCCGGGCAACTCGGCCAACGCCCGGTGCATGCCCTGCTCACGCAACTGCGCCGCCGGGGTGTGCTTCAACCCCGAGAACGCCAGCAGGTCCACGCCCTGCTCTAGGGCAGCGGGCGGCAACTGCTCGACCAGCGTCTTGAGCATGCGGTAGCCGGCCTCCTCGTCGTTGCCGGTCAGGGTGCCGAGGACCGGCGGATAACGGTCCGGATACTCGTGCACCTGCCGCGCCTGGTCGACCGTCAGGCCGTTGTTGACCAGAAACAGCCTGACCCCGCTGCCGCGCGACAGGCGGATGATCTCCGGCGCCACGTACTGCTCGTTGACCAGCACCAGGTAGTCCGGCCGCTGCGGCCCCTGAAGCGCCTGTCGCGCCTGATGCAGCACACGCTGGCGATCACGCCCGCTGTACTCGACTCGCAGGGACATGCCCAGGTTCTGCGCGGCGCCTTGCATGAAACGCGAGTAACTGACCCAGAAGGTCTCGTCGGCATTGCCCGGATTGAGAAACACCACCGAGGCCGCCTGGGCGCCACTCACCAGCGACAGGCCCAGCCACACCGACAGGCACAAGGCCTTGAGCATTCGAGTACGCTCCTGCAACGCAAAGCGCCGAGTATAACCGCGACGGCACGGGCAACGCTCAGGTGACAGCCAAACGCTAGCCAGTCTCACTTAGTCCATATAGTTCTTTTCATATGCAAAAACATCACTTTTGCGCATAAACGCAAACTGCTATCTTGCCTCGGCTCCGCCCCGGAGTGCGCGGCCGTGCGCGCGATTAGCTGCAAGCAGCCTGAGAACAGGACCCCTATGTACGTATACGACGAGTACGATCAGCGGATCATCGAGGACCGCGTCAAGCAGTTCCGAGACCAGACCCGACGCTACCTGGCCGGTGAGCTGAGCGAAGAAGAGTTCCGCCCCCTGCGCCTGCAAAATGGCCTCTATATTCAACGTTTTGCCCCGATGTTGCGGGTAGCCGTGCCCTACGGCCAGCTGACGTCGCGCCAGACCCGGATGCTGGCCAAAATCGCTCGCGACTACGACAAGGGCTACGCGCACATCAGTACCCGGCAGAACGTGCAGTACAACTGGCCAGCCCTGGAGGACATCCCCGAGATCCTCGCCGAGCTGGCCACGGTGCAGATGCACGCGATCCAGACCAGCGGCAACTGCCTGCGCAACGTCACCACCGACCAGTTCGCCGGCGTTGCCGCCGACGAAGTGATCGACCCGCGCCCATGGTGTGAAATCGTGCGTCAGTGGACCACCTTCCACCCCGAGTTCGCGTACCTGCCGCGCAAGTTCAAGATCGCCATCAATGGCTCGGCCAGCGACCGTGCGGCCATCGAAGTGCACGACATCGGCCTGGAGCCGGTGCACAACGCGGCCGGCGAACTGGGCTTTCGCGTGCTGGTCGGCGGCGGCCTGGGCCGTACCCCGGTGGTGGGCGCCTTCATCAACGAATTTCTGCCCTGGCAGGACCTGCTCAGCTACCTGGACGCGATCCTGCGCGTGTACAACCGTTACGGTCGCCGTGACAACAAGTACAAGGCGCGCATCAAGATCCTGGTCAAGGCCCTCACGCCGGAGGTGTTCGCCCAGAAGGTCGACGCCGAAATGGAGCACCTGCGCGGCGGCAGCACCACCCTGACCGATGCCGAAGTGCATCGCGTGGCCAAGCACTTCGTCGACCCCGACTACCTGGCGCTGGACAACCTCGACAGCCAGCTGGCCGAGCTCGACCAGCAGCACCCCGGCTTCGCCCGCTGGCGCACGCGCAATACCCTGGCGCACAAGAAGCCGGGCTATGTGGCCGTTACCCTGTCGCTCAAGCCGACCGGCGTGGCGCCGGGCGACCTGACCGACAAGCAGCTGGACGCGGTGGCCGACCTTGCCGAACGCTACAGCTTCGGCCAGTTGCGCACCTCCCACGAGCAGAACATCATCCTGGCCGACGTCGAGCAGCGCCAGCTGCACGCGCTGTGGCTGGAGCTGCGTGAAAACGGCTTCGCCACGCCGAACATCGGCCTGCTGACCGACATCATCTGCTGCCCGGGTGGCGACTTCTGCTCGCTGGCCAACGCCAAGTCGATCCCGATCGCCGAATCCATCCAGCGCCGCTTCGACGACCTGGACTACCTGTTCGACATCGGCGAACTGGACCTGAACATCTCCGGCTGCATGAACGCCTGCGGCCACCACCACGTCGGCCATATCGGCATTCTCGGGGTGGACAAGAAGGGCGAGGAGTTCTACCAGGTGTCCCTGGGTGGCAGCGCCAGCCGCGACGCCAGCCTGGGCAAGATCCTCGGCCCCTCGTTCGCCCAGGACGACATGCCGGACGTGATCGAGAAGCTGATCGATGTGTACGTCGAGAAACGTACTGAAGACGAGCGCTTCATCGACACCTACCAACGTATTGGCATCGACCCTTTCAAGGAGCGCGTCTATGCAGCGAATCATTAAGGGCAACCAGATCGTCGACGAAACCTGGCACCTACTGCCCAAGGACGTCACCCTGGACGAACTGACCAACTGCGACGACTACATCGTGCCGCTGCACCTGTGGCGCGAGCACGCCCATGCCCTCAAGGCCCGCGACGGCGGCCTGGGCGTGTGGCTGGATGCCGACGAGGAAGCCGAGGAAATCGGCGATGACGTGGCCAGCTTCCAGGTCATCGCGTTGAACTTCCCGGCCTTCACCGACGGGCGCAACTACTCCAATGCGCGCCTGCTGCGTGACCGCTACAAGTTCACCGGCGAGCTGCGTGCCATCGGCGACGTGCTGCGCGATCAGCTGTTCTACATGAAGCGTTGCGGTTTCGACGCCTTCGCCCTGCGGGCCGACAAGGACCCGGTCGAAGCGCTGCAGAGCCTGCAGGACTTCTCGGTGACCTACCAGGCCGCCACCGACGAGCCGCAGCCGCTGTTCCGTCGACGCTGAACACCGCCCCATGAAAAAGGCCCCTTGCGGGGCCTTTTTTTGTGGCGTCGAATTTACAACCGGGTGACCTGGTCAGGCACGCTGTTCCAGATTTCTGCCGTCAGCGTCTCCAGCAACTTTTTCTCCTCCTTGGCCAGGTTGGCTTGCAGTACGTGGCTCTGGCGCAGGTACGCCGCTTCGGTGATGTGCCCGGCATCGGCATCTGCCTGCAAGGCCTCCATGCGGGCGTGCAGCGGCTTGGCGATGCGCTGGTAGCGCTCGGCATACTGCACCTTCAGGTAGCTGACCCAGAAGTCGCGCTGGGCAATCGAAGCCTTGAGCACTGCCGGCGTCTCGCCCTCTTCGATCTCCTTCTGCGCAGCCTTGATATCGGCATCGGTGACCTGGGCAGTGGCTCGGTAGCGCATGGTGTTGGGCTGCCCCGGCAGTTCGAGCGGCTCGGTCAACGCGGTACGGTAAGCCAGTCGCACTTCGACCTCGTCCACCACCGTGCCAGCACGCACACGTGCATCGATGACGCGCCGGGCAATCAGCTCGACCTGCTCCAGACGATACAGCCCACGCGCCAGCTTCATCAGTGACCACTCGGCACCCAGCTGGGTACCCAGCGCCAGGGCGTGGTTGATCAGCACCTGCACCTCAAGCTGGCTGAACACCAGGATCACCGCATCGCCACAGTTGCGCACGCTGTCCAGGGTCTGCAGTACCTCCTCGCGCAGCGCCGTGTTGGCGCTCACTGCCTTGATCAGCGTCCACACCCGCTGCTTGAGGTCGTCGTAGGTCTCGCGAAAATCGGACGTCTCCCCCAGGTCATCGAACAGCCGGAACAGTTCGCCGGTGCCCGGTTCGGCCTTGAGCGCATCCCACATCGCCTGCAGTTCGGCCGCCTGCACCGCATCTGCACCGGCAAGCCAGGCCGTGGCACCGGCAGCCATCGGCTCGGGCGCAAAATGGACGCGCAGGTTTGGCGTCACGCCAAAGCTGATACGCGTACGCTGACGATAGACCGTCAGCCTGACCTGGCTGTCGGCATCGATCGGGTTGCCGTGCAGGCTGGTGACCCGATTGATCCTCAGCACCCGATCGACACGCTCGGCTGCGGGCGCCAGCACGTCCTGCGGCACCACCTGAATGTTGTTGGAGCGCAGGTCGACCTCTTCGAGCATGTCAAGGTCCATCAGGCCGGTCGGCCAGGTACTGATGCCCGTGTGCTGCAGCCTGAGCCCGCGCAGGTCGGCCAGGGTCGAAACATCGGGCGCGGTTATCAACGGGTTATGGTCCAGGTTGAGGATTCTCAGGCGAACCAGTTTGGCCAGCACCGCGTTGGCAGCAGCATCCATGACCAGGCTGTTGTAGCTGAACGTCAGCCGGGTGATGCGCGGTATGGCTTCCAGCGCGGCAGGCAGGGTGTTGAACAGGTTGTTGGAAAGGTTGAGCCAGCGCGTATTGGCAAACTGCTCGACAAAGGCCTCGGGCAATTCACTCAACTGCATGTCGCGCATGAACAACGACGCCACATGGCTGAAATCGGCACTCAGAATCGGCAGACCTTCAAGGCGCGTCTCCGACAGGTTGAGGGTGTAGCCGACGGTTCGCCCTTCAACGGTTACCACCGGGCTGGTCTGGCGCCGCCAGCAACGCTCGATGCGATCGGCCGCCACCTCCCGGTGGCGACGGGCGGCGAAACTCACGGACTGATCGTTGCGCCAGGCGGTCAGCTCATCGATCAGCTTGAACAGTTCCTGGCGCCGCCCCTCAAGCTTGACCAGCAGCTCCTCCTCACTGAGCCCCTCGCCTAGCTCCTGCAAAAAGGCCTGCACCTCGTCCACCGCCAGGTCGGGGTACAGCGCCCGGGCCCGCTGCATCGGCGTCTGCGGCCTGCCGAACGGGCGCCGGCCACTGAGCGGATAACCGATCTGGCCATCGAGCATGCGCATTGGCGGCTTGAACCAGCGCGTGCGCGGACGCACGCCGATGCTGCTACGCACCGCAGCCGTATCCTTGGCGGCATTCTCGGCCAACATCAGGCGCAACGCGTCGGCCTGGTTGATGTTCAGGCCAAGCAGCACGCGCTCGCTGTCGGGCAGCGCATGCAGCATGGCGGCGCACAACGGCTCCACCCCGCCCAGCGCGTTATGCTCGCTGTCATAAGCCTGATAGCCCTCGTCCAGCCGCGCGAGAATACGCTTGGTGCCGGTGGCCGTGCTGCGCCCGACCGCCTTGAGCTCATCGCCCCACGGGCTGCCTTCACGTACCTGCAACAGCACATCGCCAGACCAACCCGGCAAGGCCTGCAACTGGTCCATGGCAACCTTCAGGCAGTCCAGGCGATCGGTGTAGCCCAGGTAGAGGCCCTCACGGGCACGCACCACGCGCGCCTGCTCCACCAGCCAGCGGGCCTGTTCGGCCAGGCGCAACGGCACCCGCGGCGGGTTGGCGGTGAGCTGCGCTCGCTCGCTGACGCTGGCACTCTCGACCAGCTCTCTGGCCTGCCGCCACGCCAGCCCGGCAAACTGCTTGCGTACCACCGCCATGCCCGCCACCTCCTGCACCGGGTCGGCGCGGTAGAGGCTGTCGAACACCTGGCTGCGGTTGACGCTGGCGTAACGGGCATAGGCTTCACGCAATTGCGTCAGGCGACCAGCCTCGGTCCTGGCCAGGTAGGGGCCGAACAGGGCCTTCTCTTCCTGTTCGGTCAAGCCCTGCAGCAGCGTTGTCAGGAAGCGACCGTCGACCAGTTCCTGGCGCGTGATCGACAGGGTCCGGTTGTCGGCGCTCAGCGGCGTACCGTACTCCTTGACCAGCTGCCCGTCCTCCATCACCCGTACCAGCACGCCGGCCGGCCAACCCGGCATGCGTGTGAGCAAGGCCAGGGGCAAGGCATCGAGCTCGGTGGCCAGTGGTTGCCCGTCGCGCATGGCCGCAATCACATCCGTCACCCTGCGGCTCATCTGCCAGCGCACCAGGCTGTCGCCGAGCAACGCCGGCAAAGGCTCGTTGTTGCTGTGCAGGCGGCGCAGGCGTGCCTCGTCGATGCCGGTGATGGCGGCCATGTTCAGCAGGTCCTCGTCACCCATGCCGTCCACCAGATGGCCCAGGCGCCGCCACAACGTCAGGCCTTCCCACTGCTGCGGGTCTTCGGCCTCGAGGCGCCAGGCCCCGGCGCCGTTGTGCACCACCGGCGGCTGGTAGGCGTCATCGCGAGGATGGCGGACCTGGTACTGGCCCGCTTCGGTGCCGACCACCTCGTAGGCGCGGCCCTGCACACGAATGTAGGTCTTGTCGCCCACGCTGTAGCGCCCCTGAAGGTCCGGCACGACCCCCGACAGATCGACATCCGCAGCATAGGGCTCCAGCTGCGGCTTCCACAGCCGGTACTGCCCGTTGGCCAGCCTGATCTGGATTGTGCCTTCCAGCAACTCGCTGCCCGGCCCGACGGCCAACGGCTTGAGGGCAAGCCCCAGGCCCACGGCGAATGCAATGTTCAGTGCCACCGACTGCAGGTGCGCCATGGCCAGCTCGCGATCACCCACCTCCCAGTCCTCGATGCCCTCGACCACCTCCCCGATCAACTGGCCTGCCGCCACCACCGCCATCACCTCCCCCAACCCGGGTACGAAGAAGGCGGCGCTGTTGAGCACGTTCAGACCGATGCTTTCCCAGTACGCCAGGCGCGCCTCGCGGGCCGCTTCGTCCGCGTCGGCACTGGGCACGGCCAGGTGCCGCGCATCAGCCTTGGCCTTCTCGATCAGGCGTCGATGCTGCAACTCGAACAGGTCTTCTTCCACCCGGTGTTCACGCAGGTACAGGTCCGCCTCCAGGTTGGGCTGGCGCTCCAGCAGCCCGTGCTGGCCATCGACCAGGTGAAACAGATTGCTTTCCAGCAGCCCGAAGAAGCGCTCTTCATCGGCCCGGGCCACACAACCGCGCATGGCCTGCTGATAGGCGGGCGAAATCAGGTTGATGCGCAGGTCGCGCTTGAACGCCTCGATGCTCGGGTATTCCTTGAGCGGGTACAGGGGCGCGCCCGGCACATACACCAGCACAGGCTCGGTCTGCTCGCTGAGCAGGCGGTCGGCGCTGGCCACCCAGATACCGGATAAGCCAATGCCGAACATTTCCAGGGTGCTGAACACCAGGGGCTTGCCGTTGTACTGGGCGGCACCGGTGCCATCGAGCCAGCCGAGCAAGGCGCTGCGGGCAGCCTCGCCAATCTCGCCCTTCATCGCCGCAATCCAGGCGCGCACGCGCAGGCGCGCCTTGTAGGCCTCGATGGACTGCCGGCGAACCCGATCATGGGTGGCCGGCGCCTCGTACACCGCAGCCAGGTGGTCCTGGTACTGCTTGCCCAGGTCCAGCTCATGGCACACGCGGGCAAAGTCGCGCGGGGCCACCGCCAGCTTGCTGCTGTAAACGTAGCGATAGCGCGGCGCGTGCTCGCTGCCAGGTACCAGCGCCATGGAAAATGCGCCCTTGGCCGCCAGGGCCGTACCGTCGTCGAATTCGGCATCCCGGGCAAAGTTCTGCAGCGCCGCCTGCAGCAGGCTCTGGCGCCTGGGCACCACGCGCACCAGCGCGCCCAGCAGTTCGGTGTCGTGGGTGACGTGCACGAATTCGTGGGTGTTGACGTCGTCGTCGCGCTGCAAGTCGCGCTTGAGCCTGGCCTTGAGCAGCGGCTCGGCGAACTCGACGATGCCTTTGAGGGGGCGCAGGGTACGCGCCAACGCGTCGGCGCAGGCGCGGGCGCGCTGCTGGCAGGCGAGCAGTGCCTGGCGCTGGTCCTCGCGGGCATTGCTGAACCAGGGCGCCGGCGCATCCCCTGCGCCCTGGTGCTGTTCGGCACCCCAGGGCCGGCTCAGGGCCGCAAAACTTGCAGGGGTGGAGTGCTTGAGCCAGTCAGGCATGCGCTGATGGATGAAGGGGCCATGCGGCCCCGGGGTGACATAGGTGTGGGTGGAATCGGTGGGAGTGGTCATGATGGTCCTCGGGGTAGATTGAACCCCAAGCAGACCCCATCATGACGCAGATGAAGTGCTACATATTGCTCAGCGCCAGCGGCCCAGGCGGCTCCACAAGCCCACCAGGGTGTTCTCGATGGAGGCGCTGGCAGCCAGGCCAACGCGCTCCTGCAGGCTCTTGCGTTCGGCAAAATGCAGGTGATACAGGTTCGAATCGCGAGCGCGTTCGCTCAGGTATTCGTCACTGGTGCGCAGTTCGTCCACCAGTTGCTTGTTCAATGCCGCCACCCCCAGCCAGACCTCGCCGGTGGCCACCTCATCGATGTGCAACTGCGGGCGGTAACGCGAGACGAAATCCTTGAACAGCTGATGGGTCACGTCCAGGTCTTCCTGGAACTTCTCGCGGCCCTTCTCGGTGTTTTCGCCAAACACGGTCACGGTGCGCTTGTACTCACCCGCCGTGAACACCTCGAAGTCGACATCGTGCTTTTTCAGCAGGCGGTTGACGTTGGGCAACTGCGCCACCACCCCGATGGAGCCCAGAATGGCGAAGGGCGCACTGACGATCCTGTCACCGATGCAGGCCATCATGTAGCCGCCGCTGGCCGCCACCTTGTCGATGCACACCGTCAGCGGCACGCCGGCCTGGCGGATACGCGCCAGCTGCGAGGAGGCCAGGCCATAGCTGTGCACCATGCCGCCACCGCTTTCAAGGCGCAGTACCACTTCGTCCTTGGGCGTGGCGAGGGTCAGCAGCGCGGTGATTTCATTGCGCAGGCTCTCGGTGGCCGAGGCCTTGATGTCGCCGTCGAAATCCAGCACGAACACCCGCGGCTTGTCCTCGGGCTTTTTCTTCTGCTGCTTGTCGCGCTTGGCCTGCTGCTTGCGCAGGGCCTTGAGCTGGGACTTGTCGAGCAGACCCGACTCCAGGCGCTCGCGCAGATCCTTGTAGAAATCGTTGAGGCGAGTCACGTGCAACTGCCCCCCGGCCTTGCGCCGGCCCTTGCCGCGCAACCCGGCAATGGCCGACAACACCACCAGGAGCGCGATCACCAGGGTCGCGGTCTTGGCCAGAAAGCTGGCGTATTCAGCAAGAAAATCCACAGTAGCTCCTTAACATGTCTGCGCCCGTACGGCGCCAAACGTGGCCCAAGCATACCGGCGCGGCCACGCCTCCACCAGCGTGGGCAACGCCCCGAAACGCAGTTCAAACGACCTTTTCAAACGCTTGTATGTTTTTTCGTTGACAGGCCGCCATCGGCCACCTACCCTCGCCAGAACCTTCACTCCAGGCATACGACGTGGGCAGCATCTACCTCATTCGACATGGCCAGGCCTCCTTTGGTGCCGACGACTACGACGTGTTGTCGCCGACCGGCATTGCCCAGAGCGAAGCACTGGGCGATCACCTCGCCCAGCTGGGCCTGCGCCTGGATCGCTGCGTGGCCGGCGACCTGCGCCGCCAGCAGCACACCGCACGCCTGGCCCTGGCCCGCCTGCAGGCTGCCGGCAGCGCGGTACCCAGCCTGGAAACCGACCCTGCCTTCAACGAATTCGACGCCGACGCCGTCATCCGCGCGCTGCTGCCCGGCCTGCTGCCGGACGAGCCCGAGGCGCTGCACATCCTGCGCAATGCCCGCGACAACCGCAGCGAGTTCCAGCGCCTGTTCGCCCTGCTGGTGCAGCGCTGGCACGGCGGCGAGCACGATGTCGACGGCCTGCAAAGCTGGCAGGGCTTCGTCGAGCAGGTGCACGACGGCCTGCAACGCCTGCTGCGCGAGGCCGGGCAAGGCGACAACATTGCCATCTTCACCTCCGGCGGCACCATCACCGCCCTGCTCCACCTGATCACCGGCATCACCCCCAGCCAGGCGTTCGCGCTGAACTGGCAGATCATCAACACCTCGCTCAGCCAGCTGAAGTTTCGTGGCCGCGAGGTGGCGCTGGCTTCCTTCAACAACCAGGCCCACGTGCAGTTGCTGAGGGTGCCGGCGCTCATCACCTACCGATGAGCACCGGCCTGTTGCGGCCCCAGGGTCGCTTACATCACTTAATAAGGAATACACCATGACCGACGTAGCTAAAGCCGTTCAAGCCATGCAAGAGAAGTTCAACCCTGCCGCCGCTGCCGGCCTGGACCTGGTGTTCGGCTTCAACATCACCGACGAAGACAAGCACTTCTCGCTGATCGTCAAGGACGGCACCTGCGACCTGCAGGAAGGCGAAAACCCTGACGCCAACTGCACCCTGGTGCTGGACAGCGAAACCCTCAAGGGCATCGTCAGCGGCGAAACCGACGGCATGCAGGCCTTCATGGGCGGCAAGCTGCGCGTCGAAGGCGACATGATGCTGTCGATGAAACTCAGCGAGCTGTTCCCGGCCTGAGCCTTGCGCTGATGCCGACCAGAACCGAAGCCTTGTGCTTCGGTTTTTTTTCGCCCGGCATCAGGGGTGGTGATCGTGGTGCAACACGCTGGCCTATAACACCGTCAAACACTTGTTCGGTTTATCCACGAGAATTAGATTAAACAATAATCAGCGACTTTCAGAATAAGGGAAAAGCATGACGCTCACCGACCAGTCGACCCAGGTTCGCCCCGGCGAAGAACTCGATGCCGCCCTCATCGACCCTTATCTCAAGGCCAGCATTCCGGGCCTGAGCGGCACGCCGGTGATCAGCCAGTTCCCCGGTGGCGCGTCCAACCTCACCTACCTGCTCAGCTACCCGGACCGCGAGTTCGTGCTGCGCCGCCCGCCGTTCGGGCAAAAGGCCAAGTCGGCCCACGACATGGGCCGCGAGTTTCGCATCCTCAACCAGCTCAACAGCGGCTTCCCCTATTGCCCCAAGGCCTACGTGCACTGCACCGACGAATCGCTGATCGGCGGCGAGTTCTACGTGATGGACCGGGTCAAGGGCATCATCCTGCGCTCGGACCTGCCCCCCGAGCTGGGCCTGGACAGCCAGCGCACCGAAGCCCTGTGCAAGAGCTTCATCGACCGCCTGGTCGAGCTGCACCAGGTGGACTACACCGCCTGCGGCCTGGCCGACCTGGGCAAGCCCGAAGGCTATGTGCAGCGCCAGATCGAAGGCTGGAGCGCACGTTATGAAAAGGCCCTGACCCCGGATGCACCGCGCTGGGAAGCGGTGATCGCCTGGCTGCGCGAGAAGATGCCGGCCGACCACCCACGCCCCGCCATCGTGCACAACGACTACCGCTTCGACAACGTGATCCTCGACGCCGACAACCCCATGCGCATCATCGGCGTGCTGGACTGGGAAATGACCACCCTCGGCGACCCGCTGATGGACCTGGGCAATACCCTGGCCTACTGGATCGAAGCCGGCGACCCGGCGCCCGTGCAACTGATGCGTCGCCAGCCGAGCAACGCACCGGGCATGCTCACCCGCCGCCAGTTCGTCGACTACTACGCCGAACGTGCCGGGCTGCAGATCGACAACTTCGACTTCTACTACACCTACGGCCTGTTCCGCCTGGCCGGCATCGTGCAGCAGATCTACTACCGCTTCTTCCATGGCCAGACCCAGGACAAGCGCTTCGCCCAGTTCGTGCACATGAACAAGCTGCTGGAGCACATGAGCCTGCAGGTCATCGGCAAATCCACGCTCTGACGCCCTACAACTACAAGGAACCCGCCCCATGTCCAAGACCCAGTTGTTCGACCTCGACGGCAAGATCGCCTTCGTGTCCGGCGCCAGCCGCGGCATCGGCGAGGCGATTGCCCACCTGCTGGCCCAGCAGGGTGCCCACGTGATCGTGTCCAGCCGCAAGCTCGACGGCTGCCAGCACGTGGCCGACGCGATCATCGCCGCCGGCGGCAAGGCCACGGCGGTGGCCTGCCACATTGGCGAGATGGAACAGATCGGCGCGGTGTTCGCCGGCATTCGCGAGCAGTTCGGGCGCCTGGACATCCTGGTCAACAACGCCGCCACCAACCCGCAGTTCTGCAACGTGCTGGACACCGACCTGAGCGCCTTCCAGAAGACCGTCGACGTGAACATCCGCGGCTACTTCTTCATGTCGGTCGAGGCCGGCAAGCTGATGCGCGAAAACGGCGGCGGCAGCATCATCAACGTGGCGTCGATCAATGGCGTATCGCCGGGGGTGTTCCAGGGGATCTACTCGGTGACCAAGGCGGCGGTGATCAACATGACCAAGGTGTTCGCCAAGGAATGCGCCCCCTTTGGCATCCGCTGCAATGCGCTGCTGCCGGGGCTGACCGACACCAGGTTCGCCTCGGCGCTGGTCAAGAACGAAGCGATCCTGAACACGGCGCTGCAGCAGATCCCGCTCAAGCGCGTGGCCGATCCGAAGGAGATGGCGGGCGCGGTGCTGTACCTGGCCAGCGATGCGTCCAGCTACACCACCGGTACGGCGTTGAATGTGGATGGGGGGTTCCTGTCCTGATACCGCAAAGCGGGTCAAGCCCGCTCCCACAAGGATCACCGCTATTTCTGTGGGAGCGGGCTTGACCCGCGATAGGGCCCTGACAGGCACGCACCATCTCCTTTACCATAGCGCCCCTCAGGCGCAGCTTTACCGTTCTGCGCCCCAGTCGAATAAGCCCAACACCATGCCCTTCGAACTCAGCGTAGATCTCACCACCCTAGCCATTCTTGCCGCCGTGGCCTTCGTGGCCGGGTTCATCGACGCCATCGCCGGCGGCGGCGGCCTGCTCACCACCCCCGCCCTGCTCACCGCCGGCATGCCGCCGCACCTGGTGCTGGGCACCAACAAGCTCAGCTCCACCTTCGGCTCGGCCACCGCCGGCTTCACCTACTACCGGCGCAAGCTGTTCCACCCCGCACAGTGGCGACATGCCCTGGTCGGTACCCTGGTAGGGGCCTTCATCGGCGCCATCGTTGCCCACTACCTGCCGGCCGAATGGCTGAACAAGATGCTCCCGGTGGTGGTGTTCGCCTGCGGCGTTTACCTGCTGTTCGGCGGCACGCCCAAGGCGCCGCTGGACGCCGATGCGCCGATTAAGAAGAAGTGGCAACTGCCCCAGGGCCTGACCCTGGGTTTCTATGACGGCGTGGCCGGCCCGGGCACCGGCGCGTTCTGGACCGTCAGCACCCTGCTGCTCTACCCCATCGACCTGGTCAAGGCCAGTGGCGTGGCGCGCAGCATGAACTTCGTGAGCAACGCCGCAGCACTGTCGGTGTTCATCTTCTCCGGCCAGGTAGACTGGGCGGTGGGCCTGGCCATGGGCTCGTCGCTGATGGTCGGCGCGTTCTTCGGCGCACGCACCGCCATCAGCGGCGGCAGCAAGTTCATCCGCCCGGTGTTCATCACCGTGGTGCTGGCCCTGACCGTGCGCCTAGCGTGGCAGCACTGGTTCGGCCAGGCCTAGGCGGCGCGCCACATAAAGGTCGATCAGGTAACGCGCAATCGAGCGGCCCGCCGGCAACGGCGGCAGCGCATGCACGCTGAACCACTGGGCATCCTCGATCTCGTCGGCCTGCATCACGATCTCGCCGCCGGCGTATTCGGCATGAAAGCCCAGCATCATCGAATGCGGGAACGGCCAGCACTGGCTGCCCACGTACTGGAGGTTCTTCACCTCCAGCGCCACCTCTTCACGCACCTCGCGCACCAGGCAGTCCTCGGCAGACTCGCCTGGCTCGGCAAACCCGGCCAGGGTGCTGTACACGCCGGTCACGAAGCGTGGCGAGCGCGCCAGCAGTATCTCGTCGCCACGGGTGATCAGCACGATCATGCTCGGCGAAATGCGCGGGTAGCTGCGCAGCTCGCAGCCGGCGCAGTACATCGCGCGCTCCCACTGGATCTGCACCATCGCCTGCCCGCAACTGCCGCAAAAGCGGTGCTCGCGGGCCCAGGTGGCGATCTGCGCGGCATAACCGAGGAGGGTGTAGGTATCGGAATCGCCTTCCAGCATGAACTGGCGCAGGCCGCGCCAGCTGCAGCCCTGCGGCGCCTGTGCCGAGCGCAGTTCGAGCAGAAACACCGGCTGGCCGTCGAAGTGGCCGATGCCGTGCTCGCACACCACGTCCAGGTCCTGGCGCCTGAGCCAGTCCCGCGGGAACAGCGTGCCGTTGGCGTCCACCAGAAAGCCCTCGGCACAGTGGGCGACGGCCAGGCCGCCGGGGGTGTTGGGGTCCAGTACTGCAGTGGTCCAGCGCGCTGACATGTTGCGTTCCTTGAGGGTTCGCGACCGGGCTCAGTCGTCGAACTGCGGTTTCTGTTTGCTCATGCTGGCGGCCATCGCCACCCGCAGGTCGGTGGATTGCAACATGGCAGCGTTCCAGGTGGCAATGTATTCCAGCCCGTCGTCGATGCGGTGATCGCGCATGTAGCTGAGCATCTCCTTGGTGCCGGCCACGGCGATCGGGGATTTGCCCGCGATCTCGGCGGCAATCGCAAAGACCCCGTCCAGCAGGCTCGCCTGATCGTCGAAGGTGCGGTTGACCAGGCCGATCTGGCGCGCCTCGTCGGCACCGACAGTGCGCCCGGTGTAGGCCAGCTCGCGCAGCATGCCGTCGCCGATGATGCGAGGCAGGCGCTGCAGGGTGCCGACGTCGGCGGCCATGCCCATGTCGATTTCCTTGATCGAGAACTGCGCATCGGCAGCCGCGTAGCGCATGTCGCAGGCGGCGATCAGGTCGATCGCGCCGCCCAGGCAGTAGCCCTGGATGGCTGCCAGCACCGGCTTGCGGCAAGTATCCACGGCATTGAACGAGGCCTGCATCTGCAGGATCTTGCGCCGCAGCAGGCGCGCGTTGCGGCCTACGTCCTTGCCCATTTCGTTGGCCACCGAGGCCAGCAGCATCAGGTCGATGCCGGAAGAAAAATGCTTGCCGGCGCCGCTGATCACCACCACGCGCACCGCGTCGGTCTCGTCGATCCACTGGAAGATCTCGACGATCTCGCTCCAGAACGCGGCATTCATGGCGTTGATCTTTTCCGGGCGGTTGATCTGGACGTGGGCGATGCTGTTCGACAGTTCGACCTTGAACGCGGTGTAGTCGGTCACGTGGCACTCCTTGGGCTGACGCGGGATGGGGTGGCTGGACTATATCGCAGACCGTAGGCGGCGCTTGTGCCAAAGGCTGGGCTGTTGCTCCTGCACTGCAGGAGCCGACCTTGCCGGCGAAGCGGCCACCGCAGTCACCCGCAGCGGGCCCTGTCGCGCACCGGACACTGCGCCCGGTGCAGGTTCAACGCCGTGTTGATGATGCCGATATGGCTGAAGGCCTGCGGGAAATTGCCCAGCATGCGGCCACCTTGCGGGTCGTACTGCTCGGCCAGCAGCCCCACATCGTTGCACAGCCCGCACAGGCGCTCGAACAACGCCTGGGCCTCTTGCTGACGCCCCAGCAGCACGTACACGTCCGCCAGCCAGAACGAGCACACCAGAAACGTACCCTCCCCCGGCGCCAGCCCATCGCAGCCGCTGTCGCTGTCGTAGCGGCGCACCAGCCCGTCATGCAGCAGGCGCTTCTCGATCTGCGCCAGGGTTGCCAGAAACCTCGGGTCGTCGGCTGGCAGAAAACCGGTCAGGGCAATCTGCAGCAGGCTCGCGTCCATCTCCTGCGAGCCATAGGCCTGCACAAAACAGCCCAGCTGCGCATCGACGCCCTGCTCGCACACCTGGCGATGGATCTGCGCGGCCACCTCGCGGTAGTGCGCAGCCTGGGCTTTGCCCTCCTCGGTCGGCTCGCTCAGGCTGGCCGCCCGATCGAACGCCACCCAGGCCATCACCTTGGAGTGGGTGAAATGCTGCTGCGGCCCGCGCACCTCCCAGATGCCCTCGTCGGGCTGGCGCCAGATGGTCTCCAGGTACGGCATGATCACCCGCCCGATCGCCGCACTGCGCGGCAAGCGCGGCAGGCCGCCACGCATCGCCTGACACAGCGCATCGGCCACCTCGCCATAGATGTCCAGCTGGTGCTGCACCGCCGCGGCATTGCCCACCCGCACCGGCTGCGAACCGGCATAGCCGGCCAGCCAGGGCAGCTCGTACTCCGGCAGCCGGCGCTCGCCGGCCAGGCCGTACATGATCTGCATCTGCTCGGGGTTGCCCGCCACCGAGCGCAGCAGCCATTCGCGCCAGGCCTGGGCCTCCTCGAAGTAACCCAGGTTCATGAACGCCAGCAAGGTCATGGTGGCATCGCGCAGCCAGCAGTAGCGGTAATCCCAGTTGCGCTCGCCACCCAGGTGCTCCGGCAGCGAGGTGGTGGCCGCGGCCACGATGCCGCCGGTGGGTGCATAGGTCAGCGCCTTGAGGGTGATCAGCGAGCGCTTGACCCGCGCCGTGTGCTCGCCCACCTGCGGGCAGCGCGCAGCAAACTCGCGCCACTTGTGCGCGGTGTCCAGCAGCGCCTGCTCCGGCTCGAAGGCCGGCTGCAACGGCAGGTGCGATGGCTGGTGGCTCAGGCTGAAGGTGTGGCGCTGCCCGGCCTTCACGCTGAAGCGGCTGCCGGTATGGTGATCGCGTGCGTGGGTGCTTACCGTGCTGCGCAGGGTCAGGCGGTCCGGCCCGGCCACGGCGGTCAGGGTCAGCGGGTCGAGCTTCTCGACCCAGGGCACGCTGCTGCCATAGTCGAAGCGCATCACCAGGTCCATGTCGAAGGCCACCTCGCCCTCCAGCCCCTCGACGATGCGCAGCACGCTGTGGTGCGCGTCGTCCAGCGGCATGCAGTCGATCAGCCGCGCACGGCCGCTGGCAGTGACGAAGGTGGTGTGCAGGATCAAGGTGTCCTGCTGGTACTCGCGGGTTACCTCCAGTGGTGCTTCGCGCGGCGCGATCTGCCAGCGCCCGTTTTCTTCGTCGCCCAGCAGCGCGGCAAAGCAGGCCGGCGAGTCGAAGCGTGGAAAGCACAGCCAGTCCAGCGAGCCGTCCCGGCCCACCAGTGCTGCGCTGCGGCAATTGCCCAGTAGTGCGTAGTCTTCGATGGCGCCCGTCATGAACCTCCCGTCAACCAATGCTGTGCCAGACCCGCCGATCGCGGGCCAGCAGTTCGTCGGCCGCCTGCGGCCCGTCTTCCCCGGCCGCATACGGCTGCACCTCGCCGCCCTGCGCCCAGGCGTCCAGGAACGGCTGCACCGCACGCCAACCGTTCTCGATGTTGTCGGCACGCTGGAACAGCGTCTGGTCGCCCGTCAGGCAGTCGTAGATCAGGGTCTCGTAGCCCGTGGAGGGCTGCATCTTGAAGAAGTCCTTGTAGGCAAAACCCAGCTCGACGTTCTCCATGGCCAGGGTCGGCCCCGGCCGCTTGGCCTGCAGGTCGAACCACATGCCCTCGTTGGGCTGGATCTGGATCTTCAGGTAGTTGGGCTTGGGCCGCTCGGCATCGCTGTCGCGAAACTGCGCATAGGGCGCCGGCTTGAAGCAGATGGCGATCTCGGTGTCACGCACGCTCATGCGCTTGCCGGTGCGCAGGTAGAACGGCACGCCCACCCAGCGCCAGTTGTCGATCATCACCTTGAGCGCCACGTAGGTTTCGGTCTGGCTGTCGGGGTCTACACGAGGCTCTTCGCGGTAACCGGCCAGCTTCTTGCGCCCCTGCTTGCCGGCGGTGTACTGCCCGCGCACCGAGTTCTTCAGGGCCATGGCCTTGGACCACGGGCGAATCGCACCGATCACCTTGGCCTTTTCACTGCGCACCGCGTCCGCGCCAAAGGCGGCGGGCGGCTCCATCGCCACCATCGCCAGCAGCTGGAACAGGTGGTTGGGCACCATGTCGCGCAGTGCCCCGGTGGTGTCGTAGAAGGCGCCACGGGTTTCCACGCCCACCGTCTCGGCAGCGGTGATCTGCACGTGATCGATGTAGTGGTTGTTCCAGAACGCCTCGAACAGGCCGTTGGAAAAACGGCTGACCAGGATGTTCTGTACCGTCTCCTTGCCCAGGTAGTGATCGATGCGGTATATCTGCTTTTCGCTCATCACCTTGAGCAGGCAGGCGTTCAGCGCCTCGGCGCTGGCCAGGTCCGAACCGAAGGGCTTCTCCACCACCACCCGACGAAAGCCGTTGGCCTCGTCCAGCAGCCCGGCCGCCCCCAGTTGCTGCACCACGCCGCTGAAAAAACGCGGCGAGGTGGCCAGGTAGAAGATCGCGTTGCCGGTGCGCCCCTTGTCGATGCGCTCGGCGATGGCCTGGTAGGTGGAGGGCTCCATGAAGTCGCCGGTGAGGTAGCCGATGCCCTTGGCCAGGCGCTTCCACAGCTTGTCGTCCAGGCACCGGGTGGCACCCTCGCCCTGGTCGCGTTCACGCATGAAGGTTTCCAGGCGCTCGGCGAATTCGCCGTCGGTGGCCGGGTTGTGGTCGACCCCGACGATGCGCATGCCTTTGTCCAGCAGGCCGTCGCGGTGCAGGTTGTACAGCGCCGGCATCAGCAGGCGTTTGACCAGGTCGCCATTGGCGCCAAACAGGAACAGGGTACAGGCTGGTGCCGCTTCGACGTCGTGTTCACTCATTCGGGCTTCTCGACATGGCCACCAAAACCGAAGCGCATCGCCGACAGCAGCTTGTCACCGTAGGTGCCCTGCTGCTGGCGTGAACGAAAGCGCGCGAACAGTGCGCTGGACAACACCGGTACCGGCACCGCCTGCTCCACCGCCGCATCGATGGTCCAGCGCCCTTCGCCGCTGTCGGACACCGAGCCGCTGTAGCTGCCCAGCTGCGGGTCGGCCACCAGTGCATCGGCGGTCAGGTCCAGCAGCCACGAGGTGACCACGCTGCCGCGGCGCCACACCTCGGCGATTTCGGGCAGGTTGAGGTCGAAGCGCTGGTCGGCCGGCAGGCTCTCGCTGGCCTTGGTCTTGAGAATGTCGAAGCCCTCGGCATAGGCCTGCATCAGGCCGTACTCGATGCCGTTGTGGATCATCTTGACGAAATGCCCGGCGCCGGGTGGCCCGGCATGGATATAGCCCTTTTCGGCGCGCTCGCTGGGGCCGGTACGGCCACGGGTACGTGGAATGTCGCCCTCACCCGGTGCCAGGGTGGCGAACAGCGGCTCGAGGCGTTCGAAAATCGCCTGCTCGCCGCCGATCATCATGCAGTAGCCGCGCTCAAGGCCCCACACGCCACCGGAGGTGCCGACGTCCACGTAGTGCAACTGGCGCTCGGCCAGGTGCTGGGCGCGGCGGATGTCGTCCTTGTAGAAGGTATTGCCGCCGTCGATGATCACATCGTCCGCTTCCAGCAGGTCGGCCAGTTGCGCGATGGTCTGCTCGGTGGCCTCGCCCGCCGGCAGCATCACCCAGACCGCGCGCGGCGCGTCCAGTTGCTGCACCAGTGCGGCCAGGTCGGCGGCGCCTGTGGCGCCCTCGGCCACCAGCGTATCGATGGCGGGCGCGTTGCGGTCATGCACCACGGTATGGTGCCCCTCGCGCATCAGGCGCCTTGCAATATTGCCGCCCATGCGGCCCAGCCCCACGATTCCCAGTTGCATGTGCCGATGCTCCGTAAAGTGTAGAAAGCCTGCTCAGGCCTTCAAGGTTAGTCCAGGCAGGCCCGGGTTGGTTTCATCGACCAACGGCACGACAGCGATAAACAAAAAAGTTCCCATGACAGGAAAAAGAATTCAGAATCGCGGCCGATCGAGCGTCTACGCTCAAACCATGTACCAAACCAATTGCGAGGTGTGCAATGGGAACCTTGATGTCAGCGAGCCCACCCCAGACCCTTTACGTGAGCGTGCGCCGCGACGAACTGCGCCGCCTCAAGGAAGAACGCGACCAGTTGCAGCGTCAGGTGGCGCAGCTGAGCCTGCTGTTGCAACAGGCCCAGGGCAGCGACAAGGCTGTGGTCACTCTCTAGGCGGCCAGCAGCGCCCTCGCCGAATACACAGCGCCGGCCACCGCCACCAGCAACAGCACCAGCCCCGACAGCCGGGCCACCAGCGCCCGGTGCCGCTGCGCCAGGGCGCCGCGCATCAGCGCGATGTACAGCGCCAGCACCCCCAGGTCGACCACCAGCCACAACGCCGCCAGCACCCCGATGCTGGTGCCGAACGAGGCCGTGACGTGGATGAACTGCGGGAAGAACGCCACGAAGAACAGAATGTCCTTGGGGTTGGCGATACCCACCGCAAAGCCGTGCCACCAGCCACTTGCCCTGGGCGGCGGCGCATCCTCCACGGCTGACGCACGCAGCGCCCCCAGCCCCAGCCAGGCCATGAACACGCACCCCACCAGCGCCACCGCATTGAGAACCACCGGGCTGAGTGCCAGGCTGCCGGCCAGGATCAGCGCAGCGGCGGCCACCAGCACCAGGGAGGCGGCATTGGCCCCCAACGCCGTGCGTATGGCCGCCCCGGTGCCCGAACGCCCGCTGGTGCCGACCACCAGCGCCACCACCGGCCCAGGGGTGGCGATCAGAATGAGTACAGTGCCCAGGTAGGCTAACAGCAGCGTGGTGTTCAAAAGAGGCTCCTTTGTCGTCAATGCAGGTCAGGCGCAGAGTGTGCGCAGCTGCAAGGCCCTTGAAAAACGCAAAATGCTCTGCCCTACTACGACAAATACTCATCATGGACTGCCCCTGGCATGGTTGAACGTCTGCCCCCGTTGTATGCACTGCGCGCCTTTGAAGTGGCGGCGCGCACCTGTTCGTTCACCCGCGCCGGGGAAGAGCTGGCGCTGACCCAGAGCGCCATCAGCCGCCATATCCGCACCCTGGAGGCCCAGTTCGGTTGCCGCCTGTTCGAGCGCCACGGCCCGCGCCTGCGCCTCACCGACGCCGGGCGGCGTCTGGCCGAGCAACTGGGGGCGGGCTTTGCCCTGATCGAACAGGCCTGCCAGCCGTTTCGCAGCGCTTCGCGCCACCTGCGCCTGAAGGCGCCCTCCACCCTGACCATGCGCTGGCTGCTGGGCTGCATCCAGCGTTACCCCCAGGCCGACACCGTGCAACTGGCAAGCGTGTGGATGGACGTCGACAGCGTGGATTTTGCCAGCGAGCCCTACGACTGCGCGGTGCTGCTGGGCAATGGGCAGTTCGGTGGGCAGGTCGAGGTGTGCAAGCTGTTCGATGAGCGATTGATCCCGATCTGTGCGCCGGGGTTGCTGGGGGATGGCGTGTGGGATGCGCAGCGGCTGGCCGGGGTGGCGTTGCTGCACCCGTCCAATGACCGGCGGGACTGGCAGCGCTGGCTGCGCGGGGCGGGCCTGCTCGAGCAGGTCGACCTGCAGCGCGGCACGCTGTTCGATACGCTGGAGCAAGGGATTGCGGCGGCCATGGCCGGGCATGGCGTGTCGATCGGCGACCTGGCGCTGGTGAGCGACGATGTCCGCGCCGGGCGACTGGCGTTGCCGTTTGAGCAGGCGGTGGCAACGGGAGATGCCTACTACCTGGTGTGGCCGGTGGGCAGTGCGTGGCGCGAGAGCATCGAGCGATTGCGGGTGTACCTGCTGGCCTCTTCGCCGGCAAGGCCGGCTCCTACAGACGGCGCAACCTTGTAGGAGCCGGCCTTGCCGGCGATGAGGCCCGCAAGCCCGACCTCAGAACCGCGTCGTGGCACTCACCCCGAACGTCCTGCGATCCCCCCGCGCATCCCACGCCACATCGAACGGCAGCGGCACGCTGTCGGTCTTGTACTGCTTGTCGGTGAGGTTGTTCACGTAGGCGGTGAAGTCCAGGTCATACTGCCCGCCCACATGGTACGTGGCGCTGGCATTGCCCAGTGTGTAGCCACCCTGCGACACGCTGTGGTCGGCCTGCGCGGTGGGCAGAAAGAAGATCCGGCTCTGGTAGCGCCAGTCGGTGCCCAGGGTGATGTCGTCGCCGTTCTCCAGCGCAATGCGATAACTGCCCCCCACCGCCAGCGTGCGCGACGGCGAACGTGCAATGCGGTTGCCCGAGTAGTCCACACCCCCCGATTCGAAGTCCTGCAACTCGGTGTGCAGCAGCCCCAGCGAGCCATGCAGTTCCAGGTTGGCCAAGGGCAGCGCCTGCAACTCGAACTCCGCACCGCGTATCACGCCCTGGCCGCTGTTGGTCAGCAGCGACACCACCTGCCCGTTGCGCACCGACACCGCGTTCACCTGGATGTCCGAATAGTCGTAGTAGAACACGTTGGCATTGGCGATCAGGCGCTCCTCGAACCACTCGCTCTTGACCCCCAGTTCGTAGGCGTCGACGTTCTCCGGCGCCACCACCGAGGCCTCGGCCTGCACCTGCGCCCCGCCGCTGAAGCCGCCGGAACGAAAGCCCTTGGCATAACGCAAGTACACCCGCGCGTTGTCGTTGAGCTGGTATTCGGGGGTGAAATCGTAGGTCAGCTTGTTCCAGGTGCGTTTCTCGTCCTGCACCACCGTGGTCACCAGCGGCCCGCTGTAATGCTTCCACCAGTCGTTGCGGCTGCTGAAGTCGACACTGGCAGCATCCGGCGCGGCCACCCGGCGCAGGTCGATGTCCTTGGTTTCGCGGGTCCAGCGCAGGCCGGCGGTGAAGCTCAGGTCGTCGGTAGCCTGCCAGGTGCTGCTGCCGAACAGCGCGAAGCTGTCGGTCTTCTGGTCGATGTCGGTACGCCCGAAGTCGGCCACGCCGAAGGCCTGGTTGTAGGCTTCGGGGAACAGCGCATTGCTGTTGTGGCTGTCGAGCTGTTCGTGGAACAGGTGGGTGCCGACGATCCAGCTCACCGGCTGGTTCTTCGCCGACGACAGGCGCAGCTCCTGCGACACCTGCTTCCAGCGGTCGTCGTTATAGCCACGGCCGAACTCGTAGATGCTCATGTTCGGGCTCTGGGCCTTTTCGTGCACGTCGTCGAAGGCGGTGATCGAGTCCAGCTGCAGCTCGCCCAGGTCCCACTTGAGCGCCAGTTGCAGGCCGTTGTGCTCGATGCGGTCATCGGCCTTGCCGGTGAAGGCGACCTTGTCGGAGGCAGGCTTGGGCGCGGGCCCGAACAGCGTGCTGCCGCCCGGCCCGGCACCCCAGGCGCGGGCCACGATACCTTGCCCCTTGTAGTCACGGGCGTGCAGTTGCAGGGTGGCCTGCAGGTCGTCGTTGACCTGGGCCAGCAGTTGCAGGCGCAGGGCCTGGTCGTGGATGTCGCCGGCAGTGTGGCCATCGACCTCGTTCTTGAGCTGGCCGTCGCTGCTCTGGTCGATGAACGCCACCCGCGCGGCCAGGCGGTCTTTTACCAGGGTATCGCCGTAGGCGCCTTCGTACAGGCGCGAATTGTAGTTGCCCAGGTCGAGCTTGAAGTAGCCGTTGGCGCCGTCTTCGAAGCTTGGCTTGCGCGACACGAAGTTGATCGCGCCACCGGTGGTGTTCTTGCCCCACAGCGTGCCTTGCGGGCCGCGCAGCACCTCGACGCGCTCCATGTCGTAGAGCGGGAAGCCGGTGGCCACGTGCGGGTCGATGTACACGTCATCGGTATAGATGCCCACCGGGTACACGGTGGTCGAGGCCATGTCGCCCGAGCCCATGCCGCGGATGTACCAGCGCGGGCGCTGGTGCCCGGCGAACTCGGGGGCGATGGCGTTGGGCACGTTCTGCAGGGCCTTGCCGGCACTGAAGCCGCCGCCGCTGCGGTCGATCTGGCGGTCACTGACCACCGAGATCGCCGAGGGTACGTCCTGTACCGATTCTTCGCGCTTCTGCGCGGTCACGGTGACGGTGGGCAAGGCGTCGGCGGGCGGTGCGGCGGCCAGGGCAGCGGCGCCGTGCAACGTGGCGGCAATGGCCAGGGCAAGGGGTAGATAGGCGGTAGGGGCAGGCATGGCGGGGGTTCCGATGAGTCAGGGTAAGCGGACTATCGCAAGCGGCGTGCCAATGCTTTATGTAGTTGAATTCTATGAATTTTATGGATTATTCGAACAGCGGCTGCTGACCAGGCAACAGTGTGGCAGCAGCGGGTTGTGTGCTGGGCATCAGGGCTGCTGCACAGCCCATCGAGGGTCAAGCCCGCTCCCAAAGTGATCACCGCCACCCTGCAAGAGCGGGCTTGACCCGCGAAGCTTTTACCAGTCGTAGGTCAACTCAAGCGCCGCCGTACGCTCCTGACCGTAATAGCAGCCAAACGCATACACGCACGTCGACACATACTCCCGGTCGAACAGATTCTGCACGTTCAGGCTCGCCTGCAGGCCTTTCAACCCCAGCTGCGCCAGGTCGTAGTTGATCGTTGCGTCATACACCACGAACGACGGTGTCTTGAAGGTGTTCGCCGAGTCCCCGTAGTTCTTGCCGGTGTACCTGGCCCCTGCCCCTACTGTCAGCCCGGCCAGGCTGTCGTCGAAATGCCAGGCCACCCAGCTGCTGGCCGACCACGGTGCCTGCGCCGCGTTGCGGTTGCCCTCGTCGCCGTCGGCGCTCTTGGTGCGGAACGAATCCAGGTACGACAGCGCCAGCAGCAGGTCCACCTGCCCCACGCTGCTCTTGGCCTCCAGTTCGATACCGCGCGAGCGGATCTCGCCATCCTGGGTCTGGTACATCGGGTCGTCGCGGTCGGTGGTCAGCACGTTCTTCTGCTTGATCTGGTACACCGACGCCGTGATCAGGGTGTTGTCCTGCGGCTGGTACTTGACCCCCACTTCATACTGCTCGCCCTCGATCGGCTTGAACGAACTGGCACCACGCGCCGGTGAGCTCTTGCCCACCGACGGCATGAACGATTCGGCATAGCTCACATAGGGCGCCAGGCCGAACTCGGTGACGTAGGTCAGGCCCACTCGCTTGGTGAACTTCTTGTCCTTCTGCGGCACCTTGCGCTCTGCCGGGCTTTGCGCCAGCAGGTCGCGGTTCTCGACCTCGGCCCAGTCCTGGCGCCCGCCCAGGGTCAAGATGAAGCGGTCGAAGCGGATCTGGTCCTGCACGTACAGGCCGGTCTGCTTCACCGTGTTGTCCCACTTGGTGGTCAGGGTCGGCACGCCGTCGGTGTGGTAGTTGGTGGGGTCGTACAGGTCGATGATCTCGGCGTTGTAGAGGTTGTAGCCCTGGTAGCGACGGGTGAACTTGCGGTAGTCCACGCCGCCCAGCAGGGTGTGCTCCAGCGCCCCGGTGCTGAACGTGCCCTCCAGGTTGTTATCGATGCTGTAGGTGGTGTTGTGCTGGCGCCAGTCCAGCTTGGTGCGGGTGGCGCGGGTATCGTCGACCACGCCGTTGGCATCGGTGACGAAGCGGTTCAGGTAGAAGCCGCGGTAGCGATCGTTGACGTCGATGTAGCGTGCACTCTGACGAAACTTCAGGTTGTCGTTGAACACGTGCGCCAGGTCGTAGCCGAACACCTGCTGGTCGCGGGTGTAGGCGTTCCAGTCGCTGTCGCCCAGGAACACGTCGCGGTCGATATGCTGGCCGCGGCTGTTGCGATACAGCGTGCCGATGACCGGCAGCGCCTGATAGTCCGCCGCGCCCTTGTCGCGCTGGATCTGTGCGTAGGCGGTGAACTCGGTCTGCTCGTTTGGCGCCCAGGTCAGGCTCGGTGCGATCAACGTGCGCGACTCGTCGGCATGCTCGACCTGCTCGTTGCCGCTCTTGGCCAGGCCCACCAGGCGATAGCTCAGGGTCTTGTCGGCGTCCAGCGCACCGCCCACGTCGAAGGCACCCTTGACCCGGTCATAGCTGCCATAGCTGAGCTTGACCTGATGATGGTCCTCGGTGCCCGGGCGCTTGGACACCAGGTTGATCATGCCGCCCGGCTGGTTCTGGCCGTACAGCACCGAAGCCGGGCCCTTGAGCACTTCGATGCGTTCAAGCAGGTAGGGGTCGATCTGCGGCGCGCCGCCCAGGCTGCCGGCATACGGCAGGTAGGCGCCATCCAGGTACAGTAGGGTCGGCGCAAAGCCGCGGCTGCCGATCTCGTCGGCGATGGTGTTGCGGTCGGTGTAGCCGTTGGTACTCAGCCCCGGCGTATAGCGCAACGCCTGGGTCAGGTTGCGCGCGCCCTGGGTCTGCACCTGGGCGGCGGTGACCACGTTGACTGCCTGGGGGATTTCGAGGATCGGCGTGTCGGTCTTGGTGGCCGTGGCGCTGCGGGTGGCCACGTAACCTTCCACCGGGCCGCGCGCGTCTTCCAGGCTGCGGCCATCGATGGCGGTGGGCGCCAGGTTGAGCGCGGCGCCATCGCTCAACGGGTACAGGCTCCAGGTGCCGCCGCGGGTGCTGCCCAGCCCCAGGCCAGTGCCGGTCAGCGCCTGGCGCGCGGCCTGTTCGGCAGTGAAATTACCGCGTACCGCAGCGGCACGCTTGCCCTCCAGCAGCGCCGGGCTTACCGACAGGGTGTGCCCGCCTTCGCGAGAGATACGACTGAGCGTCTCGCCCAGCGGCCCGGCCGGCAGGTCGAAATGGTGCACGGCACTGCTGGCCGCGATGGCGTTGTCGGCCTGCGCAGGCATCGTCGACAGCGGGCCAAGGGCGATGGCCAGGGCCAGCAGCCCTGGGCGGAAAGTCATGTGTGACATGGTGGCAAGGTGCTCGTTGTAGGTTGGCATTCAACGAGCAAGACCGACGAAAACGCCAACCCCCTCACACCGGGTGCAAAAAAATCAGCGCGCCTCTATTCGGGTCAGCCAGCCGCCGTACTGTTCCAGGCGAATCGGCAAGGTCTCGGCCAATGCGTGCAGGGTGGCATCGCTGTCATCCAGGCTGAACACCCCGAACACCCGCACCTGCGCCGCCTGCGGGCTTATGCGCAGCAGCCCCGGACGATAGCGGCGCAGCACTTCGACCACCTCGCCCAAGGGCTCGTCGTGTACCACCAGTTGCCCGTTCTGCCAGTCGGCGCGGCTGCGCAGCGACACTGCTTCGGGGTGGATACCCTGCGCATCGAAACGCGCCGCCTGGCCCTGTTCGACAACGCTGCTGGCGCCCCCACGGGTGGTCAGTCGCACGCTGTGCTGCTGCACTGCCACCAGGCTGTGGTCACGGCTCTGGCGCACCAGGAACTGCGTACCCAAGGCACGCGCCTCGCCGTGCGCCGTGGCAATCACGAAGGGCCTCGCGGCATCGGCCGCCACCCTTACCAGCACCTCACCTTCACGTATCAGCACACGGCGCTGCGCAGCGTCGAAGCGAATGTCCACGGCGCTGCGCGCGTTGAGCAACAGTTCGCTGCCATCGGCCAGGGTCACGCGCTTGCGCTCACCCGTGGCACTGTGCAGATCGGCAAACAGGCCTTCGAGCGGTGTCAGACGGTTGGCGATGCCGCCTGCACCCAGCCCCAGCAGCAGCATCGCCAGGCCGCCACCCAGCACCTTGCGCCGGCCGTGCACGGGCGCCGCCAGCAAGCTGCGACTGGCGGCCTGGCGCTGGCCGGGGCTGCGCGCCTCGGCTTCTTCGAGGCTGGCCAGCGGCTGGCTGAGCAGTGCATTGACCCGCTGCCAGGCGTGGCGGTTGGCCGGGCTGGCCGACAGCCAGGCTTCGAAGGCCTGATGCCGCGCATCGCCGGGCGGTACCGATTCCAGCCGCAGCAACCAGTCGACCGCCGCCTGGGTGGCCGAATCCACCTTGGGCACGCTCATGGGCCCACCACGCTCAGGCAATGCACAAAGGCGCGGCGCAGGTCGCGCTCCACCGTCGCCAGCGACACGCCCAGTTGCTCGGCTATTGCCGGCTGCGACAGGCCTTCCAGACGATGCAGCACGAACGCCTGGCGCACCCGCAGCGGCAGGCCCGCCAGCAGACGGTCGATGCTCTCGATGGCCTCGCGCACCAGGGCCAGGTCTTCTTCAGAGGGGATGAAGCTGTCGGGCAGCAGAGCCAGCTGCTCCAGGTAGGCGCGCTCCAGGCTGCGGCGGCGCCACAGGTTACGCAGCAGATGGCGCGCCACGGTGGCCAGGAAGGCCCGCGGCTGCTCCAGCTGTGGCAACTGCTGCGAGCCCAGAGCGCGCACGAACGTGTCCTGGGTCAGGTCGGCGGCATCCTGCGGGCAGTGCAACTGGCGATACAGCCAGCCGCGCAGCCAGCGGTAGTTGTCGCTATAGAGCGCGGTGAACAGGGCGTTGGGGTCTGAAGGCGTGGGCACGCTGGGCAAATCCGACACGAATGGTAATTTGTCTCATTATCATGTTGATGTTTTGCCGTGAAAGCAATGCTGCCCTGCGACAACGCCTTGATTTAAGGTAGGCGCTTGCTGCCACCCACCAGGAGCCTGCCGATGATCCGCCCCGCCACCGCCCACGACGTTGCACCTGTACAGGCACTGATCGAGGCTGCCTATGCGCTGTACATTCCACGCATCGGTGCCAGGCCGGGGCCGATGCTGGAGGATTACGCCGCGCTGATCGCCCAGGGTCGGGTCGAGGTATTCGAAGAGCAGGGTCAGGTGCTCGGTGTGCTGGTGCTGATCGCCCAGGCCGATGGCCTGTTGCTCGACAATGTCGCGGTAAGCCCGGCCGCTCAGGGCCGCGGGCTGGGGCGACAACTGATGGCGCATGCCGAAGCGCGGGCCCGGCAGTTGGGGCTGGAGGTGGTGCGGCTGTACACCAATGAAGCGATGAGCGAAAACCTGGGGCTGTATGAGCGGCTGGGTTATCGCGAAACCCACAGGGCCGAGCAGGCGGGGTTTCGGCGGGTGTTCATGGAAAAGCGGCTGGGCGACTGAAGTGCCTGGCCGGCAAGGCCGACGCCTACAGGCGTAGCGCTGAACCTGTAGGCGCCGGCCTTGCCGGCGAAGGGGTGTCTCAGTCTTCCAGCGGCTTGGGCGGCGCAGCCGGCTTGGCGGGCTTGGCCGGTTTGGCATGCTTGCCCGGCTTGCCCTCTGGCGCAGGCTCGGCGGCGGGCGCTGCGACCGTCGGCGCCACAATGGCCTTTTCGCTGGCCGGCAACTGGTCGACCGCCGCGAAGATCTGCTCCGGCTCCACCGTGCCGTCATGCTCGATGATGTGCTTCTCGCCGTCCTTGCCCACCAGTACCACCTGGGTGCCCTTGCGCGCGCCCAGGCTGAGTTCGCGAATCAGCGCCATGGTGGTCTGCTGCTCGAGGTTCTTGTCGTCACGCTTGCCGACCATGCCCGCCACACTGTAGAGCACCAGGTTGCGCTCCTCGAACTTGCTCTTGGTCGCCGGGTCCTTGAGGGCCTCGTTCAAGGTGCGCAAGGTGGGGTCGGCGGTGCTGGGGGCAATCACGATCAGGGGTCTGGACTTGCCCAGGTCAACGGCCAGGGGCGCGTCATCGGCGAGCAGCGGGCTGGCGACTGCCAGCAGAGTGGCGAAGGTCAGTGACCGAACAAGCATGTGCATCTCCTTCTTGTTTCCATGCACCAAAGACTACAGATCAAAGCGAAAGATCCGAGCGAGCCTAAACGACTGCCCGCGTATGTGGACGTTTACAAAAGTAACTTTCGGTTTCAAGGGTAGCTGTGCATGTGCAGAGGATAGCTGAAGGTCAGGGATGTGTCGGGCCACTGGCCCCTTCGCCGGCCAGGCCGGCTCCTGCAGGTTCGCTCAATGGTGGTGTGCAGGGGCGCAACAGCCCCATCAGAACAACCCCATCTGCCGATCGATCAGGGTGCTGAAGTCATCCCCCACAAACGGCAGTATCGCATCGGCCACCGGCTGCAGTTGCCGGGTCAGGTAATGCTCGTAGTCGATGCCGTTGCGCCGGTTTTCCAAAGGCTCGGGCCCGGCCAGGGTCATCACGTAGCTGATCCACCCGCCATTCTGGTACTGGCGTGGCCGCCCCTGGCTGTCGTTGAACTCGTCGGCCATGCGCGCCGCCCGCACATGCGGCGGCACGTTGCGCTGGTAGTCGTCCAGGGGCCGGCGCAGGCGCTTGCGGTAGACCAGCTGATCGTCCAGCTCGCCGGCCAGGGTGCGCTGCACGTAGTCCTTCACATAGGCCTGGTGCGGCCTGCGCTCGAAAATGCGCTGGTACAGCTCCTGCTGAAAGTGCTGGGCCAGCGGCGACCAGTCGGTACGCACGGCCTCCAGGCCCTTGTAGACCATCTCGTCGGGCCCGCCCTCGCGGTGTACCAGGCCCGCATAGCGCTTCTTGCTGCCCTCCTCGGCACCGCGGATGGTGGGCATCAGAAAGCGCTTGTAGTGGGTTTCGTACTGCAGCTCCAGCGCACTGTCCAGGCCGTACTCATCGCGCAGGTGCTCGCGCCACCACTGGTTGACCTGCTGCACCAGGGCACGCCCGATCTCCCCGGCCTGCGCCTCGTCATGGGCCCGCTTGAGCCACACGAAGGTCGAGTCGGTATCGCCGTAGATCACCGTGTAGCCCTGGGCCTCGATCAACTCGCGGGTGCGGCGCATGATCGCGTGCCCGCGCATTGTGATCGACGACGCCAGGCGCGGGTCGAAAAAGCGGCAGCCACTGGAACCAAGCACCCCGTAGAAGGCGTTCATGATGATCTTCAGCGCCTGCGACAGCGGCGCATTGTGTTCGCGCTTGGCCTGCTCGCGGCCCTGCCACACCCGCTCGACGATGGCCGGCAGGCAATGCCGGGTGCGCGAGAAGCGTGCGCCGCGAAAACCCGGCACCGAGTGTTCGTCATCCGGCTCGCGCAGGCCCTCGACCAGGCCGATGGGGTCGATCAGGAAGGTGCGGATGATCGACGGGTACAGGCTCTTGTAGTCCAGCACCAGCACCGACTCGTACAGGCCGGGGCGCGAATCCATCACGAAGCCGCCGGGGCTGGCCTCGTCCGGGCGCCCGCCCAGGCTTGGGGCGACGAAGCCCTGGCGGTGCATCAGCGGTATGTACAGGTGACAGAACGCCGCCACCGAACCGCCGCTGCGGTCGGCCGGCAGGCCGGTGACCGTGGCGCGTTCGAGCAGAAAGGTCAGCAGCTCGGTCCTGGCGAAGATGCGCGTGACCAGCTCGCAGTCCTTGAGGTTGTAGCGCGCCAGGGCCGGCTTGTCCTCGGCGAACATGCGGTTGATTTCGTCCATGCGCTGGTACGGCGTATCGATGGCCTTGCCTTCGCCGAGCAGGGTCTGGGCGACGTTCTCCAGGCTGAACGAGGGGAAGCTCCAGGTCGCCGACCGCAGCGCCTCGATGCCGTCGATGATCAGGCGCCCGGCAGCGGCGGCAAAAAAGTGCGTGCGGCTGCCGTGCTCGCGCCATTCCATCACCTCGCCGCCGCGCCCCAGGCGCAGCGGCACCTGCAACTGCTGGGCATGGGCGTGCAGCACGCGCAGGTCGAACTGCACCAGGTTCCAGCCGATGATCGCGTCGGGGTCGTGCCGGGCCATCCAGTCGTTCAGGCGCTCCAGCAGCTGGGCACGGCTGGCGCAGTACTCCAGGTCGAAGTCCACGCCACTGGCGTCGCCGTTGGCCGGGCCGAGCATGTACACCTGGCGCTGGCCACAACCTTCCAGGGCAATCGAGTACAGCTCGCCGCGCTCGGTGGTCTCGATGTCCAGCGACACCAGGCGCAGGTTCGGCCGGTAGTCCGGGGCCGGCTTGAGCTGGGCGTCGAGCAGCAGGCCGTCGGCATCGGGGCGGCCGCTGAACGTCACCGGGGCAGTGATGAAGCGCTCCATCAGGTAGCGCTCGGGCGGGCGGATGTCGGCTTCCAGCAGGTCGACGCCCGCGGCGCGCAGGCGTTTTTCCAGCTGCATCAGCTGGCGATGCTGGCGGCAGTACAGGCCCAGCACCGGTCGGTGGCGGAAGTCGCACAGCGCCAGCTCGCGCAGCTCGACGTCGCGTTCGGTGCGCAGCACCGCATCGACATGGGCACGCTGGGTGGCGGCGACGAACGCCACCGACGTCTGCACGGGCAGGCGCAACTGGCGCGGGCCCTGGTCGGTCGCCAGCCAGAACTCCACGCATGTGCCCTCTGGCGTATCCCGCCAGTGCCGGGTCAGGACAAAGCCCTGTTGAACCTCCACCGCTGCAACCTCGTACCCCTGTCAATGCGCCGATTCTACCTGATAGTGCCGGGCTTACCCGGCATTGCGCCGCCCCAGCGGAAAACCGTGCCGGTGCGAACGCAGGGTCAGGGTCAACGCCAGCCCCACCAGCGCCAGCAGCAGCCACGGGAAACTCTGCACGCCCCAGTGGCTCAGCAGCACGCCGCCCACCAGCCCGGCCACGGCGATGGCCAGGTTCCACACGGTGACGATCATCGACTGCGCCACGTCCGCGCCCTCGCCCGCCGCATCGGCACTGGCGGTCTGCAGCAGGGTGCCGGCGCCGCCGAAGCTCAGGCCCCACAGCGCCACACTGAAGTACACCAGCAGCGGCGCACCGGTAGCCAGGCCCAGCAGCACCGACGCCACGCCGAAACCGACCAGGCTGCCCAGCACCAGCCGGCGCAGGTGGCGATCGATCAGCGCGCCCACCACGCCAATCCCCACCAGCGCGGCGCAGCCGAACAGCAGCAGTACCGGGCCGGTGCTGCCGGCCATGCCGCCGGCCTGCAGAAACGGCACGATGTAGGTGTACAGCACGTTGTGCGCCAGCACCCAGGTGAAGATCACCGCCAGCACCGCGCTCACCCCGGGGGTGGCCAGCACCTGGCCGATGGCGGCACGCCTGCCGGCCGGCAGGCCGTCGAAGTCCGGCACGCTGAGCAGCACCCAGCCCATCAGCACCAGGGTCGCCAGCGACACCAGCACGAAGGTGCTGCGCCAGCCAAGCAGGTCGCCCAGCCAGGTGCCCGCCGGCACTCCCAGCGACAGCGCCAGGGGCGCGCCGATCATGGCCACCGCCATCGCCCGGCCCTGCTGGCTCACGCTGACCATGCGCCGTGCGTACCCGGCGATCACGCCCCACGCCAGGCCGGCCGCCACCCCGCACATGAAGCGCGCCGCCAGGGTCAGGCTGTAGTGCTCGGACACCGCCGTCACCGTGTTGAACACCCCGAAGCCGAGCACCGCCAGCATCAGCACACTGCGTCGGCGCCAGCCCTGGGTCAGGGTCACCAGCGGGATCGCCGCCAGCAGCGAGCCCAGCGCATAGGCCGTGACCAGTTGCCCGGCCATCGCCCCGCTGACCTGCAGGCCGCTGGCGATGTGCCCCAGCAGGCCGGCCGGCAGGGTCTCGGTGAGAATCGCGATGAAGCCGGCCATCGACAACGCCAGCAGGCCGGACAACGGGAACGCCGGTTCGGCCTCCACCCCTGCTGCGGCCTGGGCCGGGCAACTGCTCTGGGACATGGTGCAAACTCCTGAAATAAAAAAGTGACTGCACGGTAATCCTTCCCGCCACTGCGGAAAAAGACGGGTAGAATTCCGCACAATCCGGACACACCTGTCCGCAATCGGAGAACGACCATGGACAGCCTCAGCGGCTTCGTGGTGTTTGTGAAAGTGGCCGAAACCCGCAGTTTCGTGGCCGCCGGCAAGGCCCTGGGGGTCAGCGCCTCGGCGGTGGGCAAGCGCGTGGCGCGGCTGGAGAGCCGGCTGGCGGTACGCCTGTTCCACCGCAGCACCCGCAGCATCACCCTCACTGCCGAGGGCGCGCTGTTTCTGGAGCGCAGCCGGCGCATCCTGGCCGAAATCGAAGCCACCGAAGCCGAGCTGTCCCAGGCCAGCCAGGCCCCGCGCGGCAAGCTGCGGGTGAGCCTGCCCCAGGTCAGCAGCATGATCGTGCCGCTGCTCAGCGACTTCATCGGGCAGTACCCGCAGATCGAACTGGACCTGGACTTCAGCGACCGCATGGTGGATATCGTCGGCGAAGGTTTCGACGTGGTACTGCGCGCCGGCGAACCCTCCGATTCGCGTCTCAATGCCCGCCGCCTGGGCGACTTCCGGCATGTGCTGGTGGGCTCGCCGGCCTACTTCGCCGAGCACGGCACACCGCGCCATCCCCGCGAGCTGGCCCGTCACGCCGGGCTGCACTACCGCTTCCTGACCACCGGCAAACTCCAGCGCTGGCCACTGCGCCGCGCCGACAACGGCGCCGACCACGAGGTGCCGGTGTCGATGGTGTGCAACCACCTGGAAACACGCATCTGCTTTGCCATGCGCGGCCACGGTATCGCCTGCCTGCCGGACTTCACCATCACCCAGCAACTGGAACGCGGCGAACTGGTGACGGTACTGGATGAACACCTGGACCACGGCGGTTGTCTGTACCTGTTGTGGCCATCGGGGCGACAGATGTCGCCCAAGCTGCGGGTATTCATCGACTTCATGGAGCAACGGCTGTTTGCCCCGGTGCCGCCAACCGCTAGAATGCCGACCCAGGAGCCCCACCCAACCATGGATAGCCGGATACCGACATGACCAGCGCTGCCCTTTTTTCGCGGATGGAACGTTAACGTGTTTTCTGCCTGTCGCTACATCAGCCTGCTCTGTCTGCTGCCCGCCCTGGCCCTGGCCGACGAGGTGCGCATCGATCCCCACGCCGACCTGCTGTACCGCCAGGCCCTGCCGTTTCTGGAGCAGGCCGATGCACGCAGCCGTGCCCTGCCACTGACCCCCGAACCCGGCGACCAGGAGCTGATCGGCGAGGTCGAGGCGCTGGGGCGCATCCTGGAACCGGCGGTGGCGCTGCTGCGCAAGGCGGCCGAACTCGACCACCCGGTAGCGCAGTACCGCCTGGCGCTGTTCTACATCACCTACCTGCCGCAGAACGACATCGCCAGGTCCGCCTGCCCGCTGCTCGAAGCCAGCATTCGCCAGGGCTTCGCCCCGGCCGCCCTGGGCATCACCACCTGGTGCCCGGCCTTCAGCGACAGCGCCGACTACCGCCAGGCGCTGGAACGCATACCGCTGAACAACACCCTGTACGCCCCCTATTACCCGCAGCCGGCGGTGCGCCTGGAATGCAATCGCCAGCAGCCCCAGGGGCTGAACATGCAGTGGGGGCGCCAGCGTGACTTCCAGGCCGAGGTCTACCGCCTGCTGGGCACCATCGACCCGGGCCAGCGCCTTACCTACTACCAGAAGGCCGTCGACATCAACGGCTGCCTGCCGGCGCAGCGACGCCTCACCAGCCAGCGCTGAAGTACGCGGGCACCGCAAGATCGTACAAGGCAAGCGCCCACGGCTCTGGCATCCTGTGCAACCGACCCCAAGCGTGTGTTGTCATGTCCCGTTCTGCCGTTGCCCGCACTGCCTACATCCAAGGCGCGATCGCCTGCCTGCCGCTGTCGCTGGCGGTGGCCCCCTGGGGGCTGCTGGCCGGTTCCATGGCCATAGAGGCCAACCTCACCCCGCTCGAAGGCCAGGGCCTGTCGGCCATCGTGTTCGCCGGCGCCGCGCAACTGGTGGCCATCGGCATGCTCAAGGGCGGCGCCAACCTGTTCTCGATCCTGCTCACCACCCTGCTGCTGACCTCCCAGCACCTGCTGTACGGCCTGTCGATGCGCCCGGTGATCGCCGACCTGCCGCTGCGCTGGCGGCTGGGCCTGGGCTTTCTGCTGACCGACGAATTCTTCGCCCTCACCAGCCAGTACGACCGCCAGCAGTTCAACCGCTGGTACGCGCTGGGCGTGGGCCTGACCTTCTACATTGCCTGGAACCTGTTCACCCTGGCCGGCATCGTGCTGGGGCGCAACATCCCGCACCTGGACCAGCTGGGCCTGGACTTCTCCATCGTCGCCACCTTCGTGGCGCTGATCGCGCCGCTGGTACGCAACCTGGCCACCGTGGTGTGCGTGGCCGTGGCCCTGTTCAGCTCGGTGCTGTTCAGCTACTGGCACTGGGAAACCGCGCTGGTGCTGGCCGGGCTGCTGGGCATGAGCGCAGGCTTCATCTGCCAGAAACTGACCGGAGCACGCACATGATCATGCTGCTGATCGTTGCCATGGGCCTGCTGGTGTTTCTCAACCGCTACGCCTTTCTCGAACCCCGCCTGCCGTTGCGCCTGAGTTCCAATGCGCGGCAGTTCCTGGGGTTTGCCGTGCCGGGCATGCTCACCGCCATCTGCGGGCCGATCGTGTTCATGCCTGACCACCAGCTCGACCTGAGCCTGGCCAACCCCTACCTGCTGGGGGCGGTCGTGGCCGTCGTGCTGGTGCTGTGGACCCGCAGCGTGCTGCTGAGCATGTTGCTGAGCATGGGGTTGTTCTTCGTGCTGCGCTGGTGGTTGAACGGCGCCCCATGAAAACCGTGCTGCGTGAACAGACCCGCCTGTGGCAGGCCCAGGCGCTGGGCGACATCGAGATGCTGCATGCGCGCTACGTGCAGCAGCGCTTCGCCCCGCATGTGCACGAAGGCTACGTGATCACCATCATCGAGTCCGGTGCACAGCGCTTCTGGCACCGTGGCAGCGAGCACCTGGCGCCCGAGGGCAGCATGGTGCTGATCAACCCGGACGAGCTGCACACCGGTGCCAAGGCGCATGCCCATGGCTGGCGCTACCGTGGCTACTACCCCGAGCAGGAGCGCATCACCTCGGTGCTGGACGAGCTGGAGCTCAAGCGCGGCGGCCTGCCCATCTTCAAGGCCAGCGTGCTGCACGACCCGCAGCTGGCGCGTGCCTTCAGTGGCTTGCACAGCCTGGCCGAGCATGGCGCCAGTGCGCTGGAGCAGCAGACCGCCTGGCGCGAGGCGGTGTTGCTGCTGGTGCAGCGTCATGCCGGGGCGCGCGAGGCGCGTGCACCGGGGCAGGAGCCGCAGTCGGTGGCCAGGGCCAAGGAGCTGATGGAAAGCCGGCTGGCCTACCCGCCGTCGCTGGAGGAGTTGGCGGTTGCGGTGGGCTTGTCGCCGTTTCATTTTGCCCGGGTGTTTCGCCAGGCTACCGGCCTGCCGCCGCATGCCTGGCTCAAGCAGCGCCGGCTGAGCCGTGCGCGGGAACTGCTCAAGGCTGATTGCCTGCCGTTCAACGTTGCGTTTGCGCTGGGGTATTCGGACCAGAGTCATCTGAACCGGCAATTCAAGCAGGCGTACGGCGTGACGCCGGGGGAGTATCGGCGGGCGTGTTCGGTGTGAGGTGCCGGGCTGCCCCCACGACCTGGAGCCAATGCAGGAGCCGGCCTTGCCGGCGAAGGGATCAGCCCCTCACCCATGCACCCAGCGCCGATGCAGCCCTCGCGCCAGTGCATCCAGCATGAAGCCCAGCACCCCGATCACCAGCACCATCGCCATCAGCTCCGAGTACGCCAGCCGGTCGCGGGTATCCAGAATGAAATACCCCAGCCCCGCACTCACCCCGAGCATCTCGCACGGCACCAGCACGATCCACACTATGCCGATGGCCAGCCGCACGCCGGTCAGCACATGCCCCACCACCCCCGGCAGGATCACCTTGCGCAAGGTCTCCCAGCGCGTGGCGCTCAGGCTGCGGCTCAACTGCAACCAGCGCGGGTCGAGCTGACGCACACCCGCCGCCGTGTTGAGCAAGATCGGCCACAACGCGGCAAACGCCAGCAGGAAGTAGATCGGCGCATCACCCACCCCCATCAGCATCACCACCACCGGCATCCACGACAGCGGCGAGATCATGCGCAGGAACTGGAACGCCGGGGTGGTCGCCGCGTCCAGACGCCGGTAGCTGCCCACCAGCAAACCCAGCGGCACGCCCACCAGCAACGCCAGCACCAACCCCACCAGAATGCGCTTGAGGCTCACCGCCACATGCTCATACAGCTCGGCATGCCCCAATAGCTCCAGCAGGCTGGCAAAGGTGGCCTGCGGCGCAAACCGCAAGGCCAGCCCGTCACCGCCGAACAGCACGATCCCACCCCACCACAGCAACAACAGCACCAGCAGCCCGGCGATACCCAGGGCCGCGTGTTTGACTGGCTTGACCATCAGACCGCGAACTCCTCGCTACGCTCGAAGCTGTCGGGCAAGCCGAAGGCCTTGAGCCCGCCGACGGCACCGATGGCGTTGCGCACGAAGCGGTCATCCACCAGGTCGCGGGCGGTCTGTTGCGGGTCCAGTGCGGCCAGGAAGCCCTTGTCGCCTTCGATCAGGGTGTCCTTGAGGCGGCGCACCAGTTCCTCGGTGTAGCTGGGGAACGGGTACGGCTGGAAGTCGATGCGCTGCTCGTCCCACTGCGCATGCCGGATCGCCCCGCTCTGCACATACTGTTCGCGGCTGTCGGCAGCCGGCGTGAGCACCCGGCCCAGCACCTCGGGGGCATGCGGGGTGTAGCGGTTGGCACCGCTCTTGGACAGAATCTGCGCCGCCTCGGCGCGGTGGTCGCGGGTCCACAGCTGGGCCTTGACGATGGCGTTGACCACCTTCTGCGACCACTCGGGGCGGTTGTTCAGGTCGTGCTCGTGCATGAACACCACGCAGCACGCATGGTTGCGCCACACGTCCCCGGTAAAGCGCTGCACGCGCCCGACCTTGAGTTCCTCGGCCAGGGCATTGAACGGCTCGGCGACGATGTAGCCGGCAATGCGCTTGCTGGCCAACGCCGGCGGCATGTCCGAAGGCGGCAGTACCACCAGGTTGACCTCGTTGGCCGCCACCGCAGCCGTCGCCGCCCGCGACACCGGCTGCAAGCCGTTATCACGGAACAGTTGCTGCACCACCACGTTGTGAATGGAGTACCAGAACGGGATCGCCACCGTCTTGCCGCCCAGCTGCTTCACCTCGGTGATGTCCGGGGCCACGGTCAGCCCCGAGCCGCCCACGTGGTTCCAGGCCACCACCTTGGCCGGCACCTTGCTGCCGTAACGCGCCCACACGGTCATCGGCGACAGCAGGTGGATCACGTTGACCTGCCCGGAAATGAACGCCTCGATCACCTGCGCCCAGCTGCGCAGCAGCACCGGGCGCTCGGCCTTGATGCCCTCGGCCTCGAACAGGCCGTTGTTGTGCGCCACCAGCAACGGCGTGGCGTCGGTGATCGGCAGGTAGCCGATGCGCACCGGCGCATCCGGCTCGGCGGCGGCACGCGCCTGCAGGCTGCTCAGCAGCGGCATCGCACCGGCGGCACTGAGCACCGCGCTGAGTTTGAGAAAATCACGACGAGTGTGGGTGAAGTCGTCCAGGCACATGGGCAGTCTCCGACGGCGTAGGCAAAGAATCGTTTGGGGAAGTGTGGGTGCGGCTCGCCCGCCGAAGGGTCTTGAGAATCTCGATGCGCAGCGCGCCCAGCGCCTCGACCTGCTGCTCACGCGGGTGCGCCAGGTCGATGGGCCATTGGCCGAGGGTCCGCGCCGGGTGGTCGCCCAGTAGCAGGATGCGGTCGGACAACAGCAGGGCCTCGTCGATATCGTGGGTGATCAGCACCGCAGCTGTGCCGTGTTCGGCGATCACGCTCAGCAGCAGTTGCTGCATGTCGGCGCGGGTCACTTCGTCCAGCGCGCCGAAGGGCTCGTCCAGCAGCAGTACATGGGGCTGGCGCGCCAGGCAGCGCGCCAGCGCGGTGCGCTGGGCCATGCCGCCGGACAACTGCGCCGGGTAATGCTGGCGTGCATGCTGCAGGCCCACGGCGGCGATCGCATGGTCGATGCGCGCCTCGCGCTCGGCCTTGGCCAAACGCGGCTGGCGAGCGAAATCCAGGCCGAAGGCGACGTTGCTTTCCAGGCTCAGCCAGGGCAGCAGGCTGGGGTCCTGGAACGCCACCGCCACCCGTGGATGCGGGCCGTCCAGCGGCTCGCCGAGCAGGCTCACGCGGCCATCGCGCGCCGCCTGCAAGCCGGCCAGTACCCGCAGCAGGCTGGACTTGCCCACCCCGCTGGGGCCCAGGATCGACACCACTTCGCCCGGCGCCAGGTCCAGGTCGAAGCCTTCGAGCAGGGTTTGCCAGCCCTGTTCGCGGGCGTAGCCCAGGCTGATACCGCGGGCCTGCAGTACCACCTTGCTCATGCTGCGCGTGCCTGGCGTTGCAGCTCGGCGCGCAGTTGCACCAGGCTCGGGGTCACGATCGGCACGAACGCCGACTCGCGCCAGCGCCGCGCAAAGCCTGCGCCGTACTCGCTCAGGTAGGCCTTGCCGCCGCTGGCCTGCAGCTCCAGTTGCAGCGCCTCGCCAACAATCTCGGCCAGGCTGATGCGCACCTTGAACAGCGACGCCGGGTTGCCCAGGAAGCGCCCGTCGAGCAGGCCGGCCTTGAGCTCGCTCACCACATCGGCCAGCAGCTCGCGCTGCGCCTCGAGGGTTTGCGCCAGCACCGAACGCACCCCCTGCAGGTGCCCCTGCGCTTCCTGCAAGGCGCGCCGCGCCAGGCCGATGGCCATGCCGCACTGCAGGCCCAGGAACGCCGGGCGCACCGCCGGCAGGAACTGCCGGGCATCCTCATGCAGCAGCCAGTCGCGGCCCAGGGCCACCTGATCGAAATCCAGCGCGGCGGTATTGCTCGACTGCAGGCCCATCAGTTGCAGGTCGGGGGAGCGCTGCACCCCCGCGATGCCGTCGGGGATCGCCACCACGAACGGTGCACCGCCTTCGGCGCGGTCGATGGCGGCGGCCACCACGAAGCCGCCCTTGCGCAGGTTGGTGACCCAGTGCAGGCGCCCGTTGAGCGCCCAGCCCTGCTCGCCGCGCGCCGTGGCGCTGACCTGCAGCGACTCGATGCCGGACAGAAACTTCATTGCGTTGGAGAGCCCGGTGGCACCGGCCAGCTCACCGCTGAGCAACGACGGCAGCAGGCGCTCGCGCAGGGCGCTGTTGGGGCTGTGCAGCAGGTATTCGATAAAGGCCCGCTGGCCCCAGAACACGAAGGCGGCGGCCAGCGAATAGCTGGCAACGCTGGCCACGGTTTCCACGGCGTCGGCCACACTGGCGCCGCTGCCGCCCTGACGCGGGTCCACACCCAGCACCTTGGCTGCGGCCAGTTGCCCCAGCACCTGCTGCGGGTCGCACCGGCCCTGGTCGAGCGCCTCGGCATTGGCCTCCAGCCAGTGCTGCAATACGGGATCAAGCATGTTCTTTCCTCCTTAGAACAGGGCGCCAGCCACACACTGGCGCCACGGGGCTCACTGAGCGTCGGCCTGCCAGCGGTACTTGGCCAGCTCGTCATTGAGCGGCGTGCGCGCAAACACGTTGGCGAAATTGCACAACGTGGCCAGGCTCACCCCCAGGATAACTTCCAGGGCATGGCCTTCGGTGTAACCGGCCTCGCGAAACTCAGCGTAGGTGGCATCGCTCACATTGCCACGGGTGGCAATCACTTCGCGGGCAAACTTGGCCAGGGTTTCGAGCCTGGGCGATGGTAACTCGCCGCGCGCACGCAGGGCCTGCACCACTTCTTCGGGCAGCTTGGCCTTGTTCAGCGCCACCGCCGTATGGCCGGCCACGCAGAAGTCGCAGCCGTGCTGGGTGGCGGCAATCAGCTGCACCACTTCGCGCTCGGCCAGGCTCAGCTCGGCCTTGCCATTGAGCGCCGAAACCGTCACATAGGTTTCCAGCGCGGCCGGCGCGTTGGCCAGCACGCCCAGCAGGTTGGGAATGAAGCCGGAATTCTTCTGCGCGTTCTCCAGGAACGGGCGCGCGGCTTCCGGGGCGCTTTGCACGGTGTGTAGAGTGATGCGTGACATGGCGTGGTCTCCTGCATACTGAAGGTGTTCGCCAAGTCTGTTGGTTATAAGAAAACCGATCCATATTCTACAGTCGCGATTACTTGCTCCTGAGTGTTTCCATTAGATGATTTCTTTCAGCGTTTTGGTCGATTGGTTATTAGAGCGTCTGGAACTGGACGCCAGCCTGTTCCATGTGGGGCGCTACTGCGGTGGCTGGCACGCCAGCACCCAGGGCCTGGCCCGGGCCAGCTTTCACGTGGTGGTGCAGGGCCACTGCTGGCTGCACATCGACGGCCAGCCCGAGCCGCAGCGGCTGGAGGCCGGCGAGGCGGTGTTCCTGCTGCGCGACCTGCCCTATCGCCTGTCCGACAGCGCCGACAGCGACACCGCGCGCTGCCAGCCGCGCATCCCGATGCAGGCGCTCGACAGCCAGGCGGCGGATGGCGTGGGGCTGGTGTGCGGGTTCTTTCACTTCCAGCCGGGGCTGTCGTCGCTGATGGCCGAGTCGCTGGCCGACTGGATCATCCTGCGCACCGGCGACCCGTCGCTGCAGGCGGCGCGGGCGTTGTTCGAGCTGATCCTGGAGGAATGCCAGCGCACCCCCGCACCCTCCTCCACCCTGCTGGAGCGCCTGAGCCAGTTGCTGTTCTTGTACGTGCTGCGCCAGCAGGTGAGCGACAACCAGGACCTTGGCGGCCTGGTCGCCCTGGCCCGTCACCCGGCGTTCGCCCCGCTGCTGGAGCAGTTGATCGAACACCCCGAACAGCCCTGGTCGCTGGAGAGCATGGCCGCCTGCACAGGGCTGTCGCGCTCGGCCTTCTTCAAGCGTTTCAACGAGCTGGCCGGCCAGTCGCCGGGCCAGGTGCTGCTGGCGCTGCGCATGCGTCACGCCTGCCAGTTGCTCAAGGCCAACAACACCGTCGAGCAGGTCTGCGCAGCGGTGGGCTACCAGTCCATCGCCGCCTTCACCCGGGCGTTCGGCAAAGCCATCGGCGTGCAGCCCGGCGCCTACCGCCGCCAGCACGAGGGCCGCTGAAACAAAGGCTGTGCGGTAATCGAACAGAACCCGTCGTCGCCCCCTAAAGTCATGCGCCGCGCCCCCGATAGCAGCCTACCCACCGCACAGAGTGGGGGTATTTTTTACTGCCAGGAGTAATGCCCGCATGCTTGCCGACCTCAAGATCCGCACCGGAATGTTCTGGGTGCTGCTGCTGTTCAGCGCCACCCTGCTGTTTTCCACCGTCAGCGCCTGGCGGGCGGCGGTGGGCAGCGACGCGCAGATCAACGAGCTGGACCAGACCGCCCAGCAGTCCGACCGCCTCAACAACGCGCTGCTGATGGCGATTCGCGCCAGTGCCAACGTGTCGTCGGGCTTTATCGAGCAGCAAGGCGGCCACCTCGACAGTGCCAAGGCGCGCCTGGCCATGTCGCAAAAGCTGCTGGGCGACAGCCAGGCGCTGGTCGACGCCTTCGTCACCAACACCCATGAGCCGGCGCAAAAGGCCCTGGCCCAGGACCTGCAGCGCACCTTCGCCGACTACGCCAACGCCGTGGCCGGGCAGCGCGCCGCCACGCTCAAGGGCTCGCTGGACGACTACTTCACCGTCAACGTGGATGCCGGCAACGCCATGCGTGCCCTGCAGGCGCTGCGCCAGCAACTGGTGGCAGCCCTGGCCGAGCGCAGCCGGCAGATCATGGCCGAGTCCGACCAGCGCCTGGCCACGGCCCAGTGGCTGAGCGTGCTGCTGGGGCTGTTGACCCTGGTGCTGGCCGCCGTGTGCTGGGCCTTTATCGTCGACCGTGTGCTGCGCCCGCTGCGCGAGGCCGGCGTGCATTTTCAGCGCATTGCCGGGGGCGACCTGAGCGTGCCGGTGACGGTGCGCAGCCACAACGAGATCGGCCAGCTGTTCGCCGAACTGGAACGCATGCAGCATAGCCAGCGCGATACCCTGGGGCAGATCACCGCCTGCGCCACGCAGCTGTCCAGCGCCGCCCAGGCCCTGGACAGCGTGACCGAGCAGAGCACCCAGAGCCTGCGCCAGCAGGACCAGGAGCTGGAACAGGCCGCCACGGCGGTTACCGAGATGACCACGGCGGTCGAGGAAGTGGCGCGCAATGCGGTGTCCACCTCCCAGGCGGCCAGTGCCTCCAATGCCTTGGCCGAACAGAGCCGCCAGCAGGTCGCCGACAACATCGACGGCACCCAGGCCATGGCTAGCGAAGTGGCGATCAGCGGCGAGCGCCTGCAACAGCTGGCGGTGCAGATTCGCGAGATCGGCACGGTGTTGGAGGTGATCCGTTCGGTGTCGGAGCAGACCAACCTGCTGGCGCTCAATGCCGCCATCGAGGCGGCGCGTGCCGGCGAGGCCGGGCGCGGGTTTGCGGTGGTGGCCGATGAGGTCAGGACCCTGGCCTACCGCACGCAGCAATCGACCCAGGAAATCGAGCAGATGATCAACAGCGTGCAACAGGGCACCCAGGCGGCGGTGGACTCGATGCAGGCCAGTACCGGCCGCGCGCAGTCCACGCTGGGCATCACCCAGGCGTCAGGCCAGGTGCTGGAGGGCATCTACACGGCCATCGGCCAGATCAACGAGCGCAACCTGGTGATTGCCAGCGCGGCAGAAGAGCAGGCCCAGGTGGCCCGCGAGGTGGATCGCAACCTGCTGAACATTCGTGAATTGTCGGGCCGCTCGGCGGCGGGCGCCGAGCAGACCCGCGTCGCCAGCCATGCGCTGTCGCAGCTGGCCACGCAACTGACCATGCTGGTCACGCGTTTTATCGTCTGAGGTGCGGCGCCGGTTCGCCGGCAAAGCCGGCGCCTACAGGGCACCGCGCCCCTTCAGAACCACTCCCGACGCTCCTCGAACGCGGCCCGGATCATGGTCACCAGCACCTGCACCAACGCCGCCTGCGCCGCACGCTCATGCACCGCCAGCCACACCGTGCGGCGCATCGGCGCCTCTAGCAACCCCGGCAATGCCAGCAGGCCACGGTCCAGCTGCGCCGCATAATGCGGCAGCAAGCCGATGCACGCGCTGCACTTGATCAACTGGCTGAACAGGTCGTAGCCCGGCACCCGCGTCACCCCCGCCTCGCGCTCGTTCAACAGGCGGTTCCACGGCGCCAGCGCCGCCACCTGGGCCTCGCCCTGCCACTGCACCAGCATGTAGTCGCGCAGGTCGTCCCGGCACACCGGTCGGTTGCTCTCGCGCGAATAGCGCTTGGCAATGTGCGGGTGATACTCCAGCTGCGCCAGGCGCGTCGGCGCCTCGCCGGCAAACCCCGGCAGCGGCACGCTGCCCGCCTCGTCATCGAGCCACAGCACCACATCGGCCTGCGCCAATCCCTGTGCATCCAGGCCGCTGACGTCCAGGCGGATCCCGGCGTTCTGGCGCACGAAGGCCACCAGGTTGCGCGCCAGAATGTCCTGCATGATCGGCTCGGCCACCGCCAGGCGCACCAGCACCGGCGCATCCAGCGCGGTCATGGCCTGTGGCTTGCTGCTCAGGCTCGACTGCAGCAACGCCTGCAACTGGCGCCCCTCGCGGCTGAGCACCAGGGCATGGCCGCGGTTGACGAACAATGGATACCCCACCCGCGCTTCCAGCTGCGCCAGCTTCTTGCGCAACAGGGTGGACTTGAGGTTGAGGCTGCGCGCAGCCTGCATGAAGCAGCCGCACCGCGCACTGGCCAGAAAACAGCTGAGCATCTGCTCGTCCTGCACCCAGCCCAGCCCGGCCCGCACCTTGGCCAGCGGCTCGGCCGGCGGATAATCGGGCACGTAGTGCGGCATATCGAACATCGGCATCCTCGCCTCCTGCCGGGCCCCGGCCAGGGCCCGCTCTTCCTTGATCGGCGCCGCCTAGCGGCTGGCGTCCATGACCTGATTGAGCGCAGCGCCATCGATACTCAGCGTCGCGCTGTTGAACATGCCGTCCACGTAGGCCCGGGCCACCTGTTCCTGGCGCTGGGCGCGCAACAGGTCACGCAGGCTGTCGCGCACCTCGTCCAGGCTGGCCACACGCGGCGGCTGCACCTCGATGAGCTTGACGATGTGAAAGCCCGCCGCACTCTGCAACGGCTCGCTCACCGCCCCTTCCTTGAGCTGCGGCACCGCATCGCGCACCTGCGGCAGCAACTGGCTCAGCGGCTGCAGACCACTGTCGCCGCCACGCTGCGCACTCTCGCGGTCCTGCGAGTTGGCCCTGGCCAGCGCGGCAAAGTCGGCATTGGCAGCCTGGGCCTGCTTGCTCAGGGCCAGCGCCTGCTTGCGCACGCGTGCCACCGACTGCTCGTCCGGCACCGCCAGGAAAATCTGGCTCAGGTGATAGCGCGTGGGCAGTTGCAGGCTGGCCTTGCCGTTCTCGTAGGCCGCCTGCAGTTCAGCCTCGCTGGGGTAGTCGGCCGGTACCTGGCTGACCGAGTTCAGGTAGTCGCGCAGCACGATCTGCTCCACCACCGCATGGGTCTGCGCCTGCACATCGGGACGCTCCGACCAGCCCTGGGCCTGGGCCTGCTGGTACAGCGCCTTTTCCGTCAGGCGCGAGCGAATCCAGCCCTCCAGGGCCTGGCGATTGCCGCTCAGTTCCTCGCGCGCCGGCGCCGGCAGCTTGGCGAACAGCGCCTTGAGCTCCTCGACGCTGACCTGCTGGTCGCCCAGGCGCGCCAGCGCCGGCCCCGCATCGCTCGCCACAGCGGCAACCGCCGGCGCTTTCGCGCTGGCTGCCACCGGGTCATCCCCCGTGCGCAGTGCCAACACCACTGCCACGCCCAGAACGGCCAGCGCGCCCGCGCCGGCCCACAGCGTACGTCGAGTCACGAAGCGCTCACCGCTTCAGCCCCGGCCACCGCCTCGTCCTGCACCTGGGCCACGTTGCGGCTGTAGTCGCGCAGGTACACGATGAACTCCTGCAGCAGGCGGTCCCACAGCACCAGGCTGCCCAGCAGGTGCTTGTGGCTGACGCCGTCGGCCACCATCACGTCCATCTCCATCACCAGGAACTCGCCCTGCACCGACAGCCGCGCGAAGCGGCGCGATACGTTCCAGCGTTCGGCCAGCCCGGCCGGCAGCTCGCCCTGGATGCGCAGGGCGCAGCTGTAGGTGAAGTCGAGGAACTCGCCCTCGCGCTCGGCACGGTTGCCAAAGCGCACCGCATAGCCCACGCCCTGGCTGGCACTGAGCAGTTGCACCACGGCATTCTGCTCGCTGCGATTGACTCGGCAACCTGCATCCTGCAACAGGGTGGTCAGAGAGTCGGCGCTGACGGTTTCGATCAGTTGGTTGTCGCTCATGGCTTCGCTTCCTTGTGTCAATTGACTTGCGGTTTGCTGCCGCCCTGCGCGGCATCGAACTGGGTCTGGTACAGCTGATCGCCGTAGGCCTGGGCAAGTTCCTCGAACTTTACCCGGGCGCCCCCGGCAAAGGGTTGGCGCATCCTCATCACATCCGCCACATCGATCTTTTCGTAGGCCGCAAGAATCCCCTTGGCGACCCCGTACATCTGCTGATTCTTTGCCGAACACGCCAGCACCTGCTGCTCGCGCTCGGCCAGGCTGGCGGCCAGGCGCGCACGCTCGGCTTCCTTGGCCTTGGCCATGCCCAGCAGCTCGTCGTAGGCCTGCTTGTACTTGCCCAGTTGCGCGTTGCTGCTGGCCACCAGCGCCTGCGCCTGGCCGTGCAGGGCCTGCTGCTGGCCCAGCAGCTGCTCGGCCTGACCACGGGCCTGGGCCAGTTGCGCGGTCAGTTGCTGCACCTGGGCCTGGGCCGCATCGCGTTGCTGCTCGGCGCTCTGGCGCGCCGCCGAAGCCTGCGCCTGTTCGCTCTGCAGCGCCTGCAACTGCTGGGTGGTACTGCGCAGCTGGGTGCGCAGGCGCTCTTCCATGCCTTCGGCCGCAGCCACCCCCGCCCAGCTCACGCCCAACGCCACCAGCAGGTACGAACAACAGGCCCGATAGGCTCGCTTGTTCATGCTCTTTCTCCCTGTGCGCGCCTGCTAGAAGCGCGTGTTGACTTCAAGTTGTAGCACATCGATATCGAACGGCGCGCCGTAGACCGCCTCGGTACTCATCCAGCGCGCCGTGGCGTACACGTTCTGGTCCAGGCCGTAGTTGGCACCGAGGATGTAGCCCTTGGCGTTGGTGCCGCCCAGGTGGAACGAGGAATCGTTGAAGCCGTCGGGCAAGGCATCGGGCTGGATGTGCTTGTAGCCGGCGAACAGGTTCCAGTCGCCCTGCTTTTTCAGCTCCAGCGCGTTGCCCAGGGTGAACTGCACCATCCACGCATTGGCACCGCTCTTGATATTGCCGTCGCTGTCGAGGTTGTTGGCCAACTGGCCGGCCGAACGCTTGCGCATCTCGCCTTCGTCGTAGGCCAGGTTGTGGATGTAGTTGGCCTGGCTGCGCAGCTTGAAGTCGTGCGGCAGCTCGGTGTCCCATACCGCGTTCAGGTCCAGCAGGTTGAACTCCGACGCCAGCCCCACGAACTGCGGCTGCGGGGTGGCGGCCGGGTTGGCCGGGTTGGGCGTGATGTCGCGCAGCAGGAACAGCGTGTTGCCCTTCTGCATGAAGGTCGGGCGGCTGCCGTCACTGTCGCAGCCGGGGTCGCCGTTCCACGGCTCGCATGCCCCGGAGCGCTCGCCGGCAATGTCGTCGAAGCGGTAGTAGGCCAGCGCGCCCTTGAGCCGGTTGCTGTCGTTGATCTGCCAGTTGGCGCCCAGCTGCGCGCCGTACAGCCACTTGTTGTCGCTGCTCTCCTTGTCCAGCCCGTTGCTGCTGGCGGTGTCGGCGCTGTACTCCACCGGGAACGCGCCGAGGGTCCCGAACAGGCTCAGGCTGTCGCTCAGCGGCTGGTTGAACAGGGCCGCCACGCCGTCGAAGTTGAGGTCGTTGGAATACAGCATGTCGGTGGACATGAACGGGTTGGCGATACGCCCGCCGGTCAGGGTCACGCGCTCGCTGGCCACCCAGCTCAGGTAGCCCTGGTCGAGCCACAGGTCCTTCTTGCCGAAGCCGCCGCCCAGGGTCTGGGTGGTGGACACCGGGCCGTTGTCGCTGCCGGTGCCGATGCGGATACCCGCCGTCCAGCTCGGCGACAGCACCGCCTTCAGGCCCAGGCGCGCGCGCAGGCGCAGCAGGTTCTCGCGGTCTTCGCGGGTATTGAGCAGCGGCGGCAGGTTGCGCCCGTTGTTGGGGTTGACGTCGTAGGGGCCGTCGGCGTTGAGCTTGGCGAAATCGATGATCTGGTTGCTGTTGTTGCCCGAGAAGTAGCGCGACTCGTCGCGCAGGCGCACGTCGCCATCGAAGCTGATGCGCGAGGCCCAGTCGGGGAAGGTGTTGGGCGCGGCCCAGTTCTCCTGCTTGGCCTTGGCCATCACCTCGGCCTTGACCTCGTCGCGGATCTGGTCGCGCACGATGGCCGGCACATACTGCACGCGCACCTCGCCATTGGCCGCCGGCACCGCCGCCACGCTGGCGCGGGCCTGCACCGCCTCGCTTTCGGCCTGGTCGATCAGGGCCTGGGCCTGGTCCTGCTTGAGCACACCCTGCTGCACCAGCAGGCGGATCAGGTTGATCGTCGCGTTCTGCGACGGCGCCGGGGTCTGCGCCACGGCCGGACCGACCGCCGCGGCGACCACCAGGCCGACTGCCAGGGTCAATCGGTTCACTGAGCACATCATGGATTTACCGCTCCTGTTGGTAAGTCGTGCGTCGTAGGGATCGGGCGCCGGGTTCATCCGCGGCGCCCCTGCAAGGCGATACGCACCGGCAGGGTCAGGCTCGCCGGCGGGCGCTGGGTCATGGCCGGGGCGGCGCGCAACGCGGCCAGCACCTGGGCGTCCACCGCGGCATCGCCGCTGGAGCGCACCAGCTCGACGCGGGTCACCTCGCCGGTTTCGCTGAGCCAAACATCGCCCTGCAGGTTGAAGGTCAGGTTGCGCAGCTCGGGGTTGTCGCGCAGCAGGCGCTGGAAGGCATACGCCAGGAACTGGCCGTAGCTGCCGCTGCCCAGCCCGCCACCGCCGCCGGCCATGCCGCCGCCCTTGCCGGCACCGATGTTGAAAGCGTCCCCGCCCGCCTGTGCATCGCCGTCGATCTGCATCGGGTTGGCCATGTCATCGGCCGGGCTCGGCGGCGCCTCCTCGGCCGGCTTGACCTCCTCGGCCTCGGGCACCGGCTGCGGCTCGACAATCTTCTCTTCCACGGGCGGCTCCGGTTCCTTGGGGGGCTCGGGGGGCGGCGGCGGTGGGGGGGGCGGCAGCGGAATGATCGCGGGGATCTTCGGTGCCTCGCGGCGCACCCCGCTCATGTCGTTGGCCCACTGCCACAGCAACCAGGCCAGGCCCGCGCCCACCAGTGCCACGACGCCCCACTTGAGCAGGCGCCGGCTATCGAACTTCTGGTTCATGGGCATCCTCAACCCTGGTTCGGCTTGCCGGTCACCAGCCCGACCTGGGCCAGCTCCAGCCGACGCAACAGGTCGAGCACCTCGACCACCTTCTGGTACTGCACCGCCGCGTCGCCGCGCACGATGATCGGGAAGTCCGGGCTGCGCGCCTTCTCGCTGCGCAGGCGCTCTTCCAGTTCGGCCAGGGTCACCGGGTAGGCGTCGAGAAACACCTGCCCGGCATCGTTGACCGAGATCGCCTTGGTCTTGGGCTGGGACAGCGACACCGAGGCACTGGCCTTGGGCAGCTGGATCTGGATGCCCGACACCTGCGCGGTGGCGGTGAGGATGAACATCACCAGCACCACCATCAGCACATCCACCAGCGGGGTGACGTTGATGCTGTCGACGGCCGCGTCGTCGTCATCGTCGTGGGAAGCATTCATGGCTGCCATGGCGCTCTCCTCAGGCCGGTATGGACGGGTGGGCAGCGTGGGCAGCACGCCGGTGGCTGGCCTCGCCGGCCTGGCCTTCGCCATGCAGCTCGGCCAGGCGCGTGATGAACTCGTCGACGAACACGCGCATGTCGGCGCTGACCTCCTTGTTGCGGGTGATCAGGCGGTTGTAGCCAAACAGCGCGGGGATCGCGACGAACAGGCCCATGGCGGTGGCCAGCAGCGCCGCGGCCATGCCGGGGGCGATGGCGTTGATGTTCACGTCACCGGCCATCGCGGTGCCCAGGAACACCACCATGATCCCCAGCACGGTGCCCAGCAGGCCGATGTAAGGGCCGCCGGCAATCGCGTTGGACAGGCTCGACAGCTTCGAGCCCAGCGCCTGGTTCTCGCGGGTGCGCACCCCGTCCATGGAGCAGCGAATGGCCTCGATGGTGGCCGCCGACACCGCCGAGGTGTCGAAGCCCTGGGCGCGGCGGGTACGGATCTCCTTGACCGCCACCAGGTACAGGCGCCACAGCGACGAATGCGTCAGGCGCTCGCCCAGGGCGGTGTCGTCGGCGAACATCTCCAGGCGCGTGCCGATGTTGGCGAACTGCTCGCGAAACAGCCGGTTGGCCTGGCTGACGTGGTTGAGGGTGCGGTTCTTGCGCAGCATGATCACCCACGACTGCACCATCATCAGCACCAGCACCGCGATGATGATCCAGGCGTCCAGCGGCACCGCCTTGAGCAGAAAGCCCAGGCTGCCGAAACCGAAACCGGACTGCTCTTCATCCACCCCGTACACCACCAGGCGCGACTCGGCGCCCTGGGCCAGCGCGTCGGCCTGCAGCACCGGCACGGCGCGGGCGATGCGCGACAGGCGCAGCTCGTCCATCGCCCCCACGAACGGCACATAGGCGCCGGCCGGCTGACCCTCGGCCGGCGGCAGGTCGGCGCCGATGGCCAGGGTCGAATTGAACGCCGGCACCGCCGCGGTCAGGCTGGCGACCTGGCGCCCGTCCACCAGCAGGCTGAGCGTACCGCCCTCGCCCACCAGCGCCAGGTGTTGCCACTGGCCGGCATCGAGCACCTGGCCGGCAGCGCTGCGCAGGCCGTTGACCTCGACGAACGGCAGGCCCTGGCTCACACCCAGCAGCAGGCGGTTTTCACCTTCATGGCGGGCCAGCAGCAACTGATCGCCCAGCAGCTGGTCCTGGCGTACCCAGGCGCTGAAGGTGAAGGCGGCGCCAGCCGGCAGTTGCAGCGACGGGCTGGGTGCCAGCAGCAGCGGCTGGCCGTTGAACTGGATGGCGCGACCGATGATGCCCTCGATGCTCGCCGCACTGCCCTGGGCCTGGTTGCCGTAGGGGCTGGCGTCACGCGGTGCGGCGCCGTCGAAGTGCATCAGCAGGGTGTAGTCGGCATCGAAGGCCGGTTGCGCATTGGCCGGCTGCGCCTTGGGGTTGCCGTAGTACATCCACAGGTCCTGGCGCTGGCCGCCCTGCACGTCCGGCACGTCGACCCAGATCAGCGCCATGCCCATCAGCGGGTCGAAGCTTTCGATCTGGTGGTTGAGCACGGTCTTGTCGTCGCTGGCCACGAAGCGGATGTCCGCGCCGTTTTCATTGACCCCATCAAAGCTGAAATTGCCGGTGTGCAGGCGTACCAGCAGTGCCGTGCGGCCCAGCGACTGGGTCAGCGCCGCGCCCTGGGGCGTGGTGTCGACGGAAATCTGCTTGCGGAACTGCCAGTCGTCCTGCCACCAGGCACTGGCGCTGCCCGGCAGGGCAAAGCCCAGGCAAATGAGCAGGGTCAAGATGAGGCGTTGCATGGAATGTCTCCAGGGTCGATGCCGATGGGGTCAGAAGGTTGCCTGTACGCTGAAGTGCAGACGCGAGTGGTTTTTCTCGGTGTTCGCGCCGTCCTTGAGCGGCAGGCCCCAGTCCAGGCTGCCGGACAGCCAGTCGTTGAGGGTGGCGCGGGTGCCCAGGCCGACGCTGGCCAGGCTGAAGTGGTCGTCCTGCTCGGGCAGCGGGTCCTGCAGCGACAGCTGCGCGCCTTCGGCGAACACATAGAAACGCCAGTCGCTGATGTAGCTGCCCACGTAGCGGCCCAACGAGGGCGTGCGCAGTTCCTGGGAGAACAGCAGGCCGTCGTCGCCGGTGCGTTCGGCGGCCAGGTAGCCGCGCACCGAGGTGGCGCCGCCGGCAGCGAACTGTTCGTTGGACACCAGGGCCCCGGAGGCCAGTTGAAAGCCCAGCTTGGTTGCGCTCTGCCAGTCGCCGGCAAACGTGAACGTGTAGTTCGCATCGCCCTTGAGCGCGGCGAAACTGGAGTCGGCGCGGTAGCGCTTGTAGTCGAAGGCCTCGTCGTCGCTGCCGTAGCCGAACAGCCGGCGTGTGCCGGCCACCAGGCTCAGGCCCAGCCCCAGCTGCGAGGCTTCGGTGTAGCGAAAGCCGTTGTAGGCCAGGGTGATCGGTGCGTACTTGAGCGGCACGGTATCGCGCTCGCCGCCCAGTTCGACCTGCTCGTCGAAGTCCTTGAAGTCGATGCCCACGGAAAACGAGTTGGCCCAGTTGCCGTCCGGCACCAGTGAGTAGATCGCCGACAGCCCGTAGGAATGGCCCTTGCCCAGCACGTTGCTGCCGCCCACGGTGGCCACACTGCTGTCGGACTTGTAGCCGCTGGCCTGCAGGGTCCAGCGCGGGTTCAGGGGCGCGCTGTATGAACCGGACCACACCTGCGCGTTGTCGGTGTCCTGGGGGGCGGTGAACCAGGTCAGCGACACGCTGTGACCCAGTTGCCAGAGGTTGTTGTAGCCCACGGTGGCCACGCTGCGCAGCTTTCTGGTGTCGGCGCTGTAGTCGTTGTTCAGGCCGATGCTGGCGTGCCAGGGCTGCTTGTCTTCGACCTGCAGGTCGACGTCCAGGGTGCCGGGGCGCTGGCCTTCGCGCACCAGTGGCATCACCTGGCGCCCGGGGCCGCGGTTGAGTGCGGCCAGTTCGCCCTGGACCTTGGCAAAGTCCGGCACCTGGCCCTCGCTCAGGGCCGGCACCTGCTCGCGGATCTCCACGGGCGAGTAATGCCTGGCGCCGACCACTCGTACCCGGCCGACCCTGGTTTCGCTGACCTGCAGGTACACCACGCCGCCTTCGACCTGCTGCTCGGGCAGCTCGACGAACACCGACTGATAGCCCAGCGCCTGATAGCGTTTCTGCAGGGCCTCGCGGGCGCCTTCCAGATCCACCAGGGTCTTCTGCGGGCCGAGGTAGGGGTACACCGCCTCCTCGATGGCGCGGGCATCGAGCACCGTGTTGCCGCGCACCACGTACTCGTTGATATCGACGCGACGCTCGGCCTGTTCGGCGCTTGCGTGGTGGGTTCCCAGGGCCAGCAGCATCACTGCGCCGGCTCGCCACCCGTTGAAAAACAAATGCTCCACACCGCCCCCTCGTTCAAGGAAATCCGTCTGGCCCAGGGCCGTGTCTTATGAATGGTTGTCTGCGCCGCCGTGACCGGCGTGGCGGGCCAGCCAGCTGTGCAGCTGGGCCAGGTTGAGGCTGAACTCGGGCATCTGCGCCAGGCCCGCGTTGCACACCTCGTTGACGATCGACTGCAGCAGGCGCGTGGCCTGCTGGCAGGCCAGCAGTGCGTTGAGGTCGTGGCTGAACAGGTTGAAGCTCCACACCCGCGACTTGAGTTCCAGGCCCACGAACCAGCGGAACAGCAGGTTGTAGTTGAGCTGTTCGTAGAGTTGTTTTTCGCTGGGGACCGAATACAGCAGCTGCAACAGCAGCAGGTGCATCAGGGTGTGCGGGGCGATGCTCATCGCGTTGCGCCGGGCCAGGTCGGCCAGCTCCTGCGCGTGGGCGGCCAGCAGTTCCTCGACCCTGGGCTTGAGCATCACCAGCGAATGGCCTGGCGGGATGCAGCTGGAGACTTCCTTGAGCGCGCTTTGCCAGTCGTCCTGGGACACGATCCACACCCAGGGTGCGCCGTAGCGGTACACCGACACCGGTTGCTTGCGCGCGGCTTCGACGATCTTCGCCAGGCGTTGATCGAGTTCCTGCATTCCGACTTTTGCGTAGCGTTCCATGGTTCCCATCGCTCCACTCCCTTCGTCCCTGTGCGGCTGCGCAGTGACTGCACATACCCATGACGGGGGTGGCGCTTTGCTACCGAACTTTTGTCACCAAAGCTTCATGAAGAGAGATGCAGGGCCTGGGCTATCCAGCGCCCTCAGGGTCGTGCGCCGCCTGCGCGGCGCTTCGCCGGCAAGGCCGGCTCCTACACCTGTAACGACGTCCACCATGTGCAGGTTTCGTGCTGCCCGCCCTGGGCTCATGCCCCCTATCTGCCGCCGAGGCCCGCAGGCCATGGCGCGTTGCAGCAAATGTAGGAGCCGGCCTTGCCGGCGAAGCGCCGCGCGGGCGGCGCTCGATTTGAAGAGCGCCACAACTTCATCGACTGGCGCCTGCCGGGCCCGCCCCAACCGCCCGCCCCTCACCCCTGCTGCACCCAGACCAACCGAACCGCAAACCCCACCAGCAGCCCACCAAACACCCACTGCTGAACCTTCTGCGCCAGCGCGCGCTGCTCCAGTTGGCGCCCGACCCACCCGCCGGCCAGTGCATACACCCCATCGAACATCATCCCCATCACCACCAGCACCAGCCCCAGCAGCGCGAACTGCTCACCCACCGCCCCCTGTGCGGGGTGGATGAACTGCGGCAACAGCACCGAGCAGAACAGCAAGGCCTTGGGGTTGAGCAGGTTGGTCAGAAAGCCCTGCGCTATCGCCGCCCTCCACGTGCCACGTACCGCTGCCCCCCCCGGGCCCTGCACTGCACCCGCCACGGGCCTGAACATCTTCACCCCCAGCCACAGCAGGTAGGCCGCCCCGGTGTACTTGACCACCTCGAACGTCCAGGGCAGTACCTTGAACAGCGTCGCCAGCCCGACGGCGGCCAGGGTCACGTGGCACGCACGGGCAACCGCCAGCCCCAGCACGGTCGCCAGCGCCGCCCGGCGCCCCTGGCGCGCACCGGTCTGCAGCAGCAGGATCATGTCCGGGCCCGGCATCAGGTAGATCATCGTCAGGGCAGTCAGGTAGAGCAGTTTTTCGTCCATTTCAACGACCTCAGGCTGGGGCAACAGAGTGAAAATTCTATGCCGGAAGGTCGAGGCAGGTGCTTGCGTTATGCGCCCGCAACGTGGCTATTATTGGCAGGATGTACCAATTCGATACCTAGCCACAGGCCACTTATGCCAAACCATGACCCAACCTACCCCAAGCTGGACGGTTACGACCAACGCATCCTTGGCGCACTGCAGCGCGACGGGCGCCTCACCAACGTGCAACTGGCTGAAGAGATCGGGCTGTCGGCTTCGCCGTGCCTGCGACGGGTGAGGCTGCTGGAAGAAGCCGGGGTGATCCGCGGCTACCATGCCAGCCTCGAAGCCGAGGCGGTCGGCCTGGGGTTGACGGTGTTCGTGGGGGTGAAGGTCGAGCGGCACCATGAGGTCGAAGCGGAGAACTTCCGCCTGGCCGTGCTGGCCCTGCCCGAGGTGGTCAGCGCCTTTCTGGTGTCGGGCGAGTCGGATTTCCTGTTGCATGTGGTGGTGCCGGATCTGCGCGGCTATGAGCGGTTCCTGACCGATACGCTGCTCAAGCTGCCGGGGATCCGGGATATCCGCAGCAACTTCGCAATCAAGACGATCAAGCCGCAGGGGGCGCTGCCGCTGGGGCACCTGGGGCGGTAAGCGGGTAGCAACGACCGGCCCACCCGCCCCGAACCGAACCTGGCAACCCTACAGCACCAGATTCCCGCGCTCCTCCTCCGTCAACCGCCCCCGCGCCTGCTCATCCAGCGCCCCGGCCCCCAGCACCTGCACCGGGCTCTGCGGGTTGTACTGCGGCCCCAGGCTCGCGCCCTCCTTGCCCGGCACCAGGCGCTCGGTACCAAACCCCAGCACCTGCACGGTGATCACCGACGGCTGACGCTGGCGGGCCGCGGCCTGCTGCTGGCGCACCGCATCTTCGGCGGCCTGGGTCGCCGACGACGCCGCCGCACTCGCCGACGAGATCGCGCCGGTGTTCACCGCCGCCACCACCGGCATGCCCTTGGCATCACCCTGCACCTGGATGTTGGCCGCGTTCACCACCTGCAACGCGGCAATGTTGACGTTGCCCGACACCCGGATGCCCGCCTCCCCCGCATCGATGGTGCCCAGCGGCGCAATCAGGTCGATGTCCCCCGGCGGCACTTCCACCACCGGCGCCAGGGTGGCGATACCCGCACCGGTACTCGGCACCGTGGGCGACAGGCTGCTGTTGCCCCAGGTGTCGTACAGCCGGCGCGGCGGGGTGTAGACCACCGTGGTCTTGGAACCACGCCCGGCGTTGATGTCGCCTTCGGCCGACCAGCCCAGAATCGAGCCGCCAAAGGTGGTCATGATGCGGCTCTGCCCCAGCAGGATGCTGCCGCGCGCGTACAGCTGGATATCGCCGTTGCCCTGGGTGATCACCCCGGCACCGGCCGGCGGCGCCTCGCCCTCCACGCCGAACACCTGCTGGCCACCGGGGGTGAGCATCTGGATCGCGCCCCCCACCTGGGTACGCACCCCGGCCCCGCCGAACATCAGGATGTCGCCGTCGTAGCGGATCGGGTTGCCGGCCACGTCCTGCTCGGGGAACAGCGCCGCGATCGCATTGCGCCCGCGCAGGTAGCTGCCCTGGCGCGGCCCGCCCACGGTGTTGTACTCCAGGCCGCCAGCACGCAGCTCGGCAAAGTACACCTGGCGCGCAAACACCGCCTGCTCAGTCGCCGGCAGGCTGGCGAACCGCGCCCGCGCCTGGGCCGCATCGCCCTCGAAGGCGTAGCGCTCGGCCAGCCATTGACGCAACTCCTCGGCGTAGGTCTTGGCCACCTTGCCCGGCTGCGCCGCCAGGCTCTGGTTGCTGTCGGCAAGGTTGGCCGGGTTCAGGTACAGCTCGGCAAAGCGCGCATACCCTGGCCCCTGGGCGCCCACGCCGGCCTGCAACACCAGGCTTGCGCCGGGGCGGTTGTCGCCGGTGACGATGGCGCCCAGGCTGGTGATGGCCGCGCGGTCCTCCTGGCGCAGGTCACGCCCGGCACTGACGGTGAGCGTGCCGGGGCCGGCCACGTTCAGGCCACTGAACAGGATGTCGCGCCCAGCCACCACCTGCGAGTGATCGGTGGCGTGGTTGTGCACGAACAGGTTGCCGCTGGACAGCGCCAGCGCACCGACGATGTCCGACATCATCGCCGGCACGTAGGTGGTCTCGCCAAGGCCGGTACCGCTGTACACGATGTCGCGCCCCGCCATCATCCACACCGGTGCGGCGCCCTCGTACCAGACGGCCCCATTGCGCGCATTGCCGAAGTTCAGGACCTCGCCCGAGCGCACCCCCACCAGGTCGCCGCTCACGGCGTAGATGCGCGCCGGCTGCAATTGCCCGTAGGCATTGGCGGTGCTGGTGCTGCCAAAGGCGAACAGCGGGAAGCGACCCGCTTCCAGGTCTGCCGCAATCCCGTCTGGCCTCTGGTTGCTGACGCTGTGGCCGTTGTAGCTGCCGATGAAACCCGGGTTGAACGGCGTGGCCAGGGCCGACGGTGCGGCGCCGGACTGGTTGATCGCATAGCCACCGGCGTAGATCGAACCCTGCGCCACCAGCTGCAACTGGGCATTGGCCGAAGGTGCCAGCAGCAACGAGTAGCCACTCGCGCCCTGCAGCCGGTTCTTCTCCCGGTACTGCGCGGAGTTCCCGTAGTACAGGTTGCCGGAGGCCGCCACCGCACGCAGGATCGACGGGTAGACAAAGCGCCCGTCGGTGGGCGAGGTATCTAGGCCGGACAGCGCATCACCGCTGACCGGCTGGGTCAATTCGATCAGCTGGGTGCTGGGGGTCAGGTCACCGCCCGCCGAGAACAGGTCGATGGCAGTGTTCGCCGTCCACAGGCTGAACCAGCTGTTGCCGCCCCCCGCCGCCGTGCCGAACGGCGTGGTGTTGAGCGTGGGCACACGGCCCGGGTCGGCCGCCGCCCCCAGCACCAGGTCGCCCCGGGTGCTCAGTTGCACCGTGGCGTCGCCGGGCACCACCACCAGGCCGCCTTTGGCGCTGGCCAGGGTGGCCTGGAACGGGTCGTAGGCGCGGGTTTCGTGGCTGTCCTGCTGTATCCCGAGCGCGCCGTAGGCACGGTCGATACCGCCCAGGGCCGCTGCCGACACCTGCAGGTTGCCGCGCAGGTTGACCAGGGTACCCTGCAGGTCATGGGCGGCCACGCCCAGTACATCGGCGTTGTCGCCACGCCCCAGGGCCGCCTGGGTCGGGTTGACGGCGCCGCCGACCTTCAGGTTCAGGTCGCCGCCACCGCCCAGCGTCAGGCTGCCATCGCGGCCCACGCGGCCGGTGCTGCCCACTGCCAGCTGCAGGGCCTGGGTACGTGCGCTGTCGTCCCACTGCGTGCGGTACTGGTCAGCGGTATTGCCGATCACATCGAGGGTACCGGCCTGCCCGCCCACCGTGACATCGAGGTTGCCCCCGCCCAGGGTGCCGAAGCCGGTGAAGCCGGCCACCACACTGTTGCGCTGGTAGCGCACATAGGTGCCGAAGTTGATCCACCAGGCCGTGGGTATCTGCTCGTCTGCCGCCAGCGCGTTGCCACTGCCCTGGCGCCACAGCCAGTTGCCGACCTGTGCGGTGGGCAACTGGTAGGCCAGGCGGGTCAGGCTGCCATATTCGCGGCTGAGGGAGTTGCCCGTCAGGTTGCCCCCCACCGTCAACAGCAGGTTGCCGCCCTGCTCCGGGTACCAGGCCTGGTACAGGCTCTGCGCGCCGCCATCGACCAACGCCTCGTAGCCGCCGAGAAACTCCGGCAGCACCTGCCCGTCATTGGCCTGCCCGCGTGCCAGTTGATAGGCGGCGGGCACCGGGGTCGCCGTACCGGCGGTGTACACGCCGAACAGCGTGGTCATGTCCAGGTTGCCGGCGGCGATCAGGTCCAGGTCACCGGTACCGGTACGCAGCACGCTGTAACGCGAGGCGCCGCCGGGCACCGTGTCGTGCTCGGTGTTGCCCGGCGCGGTCATCACGCACCAGGTGGGGAACTCATCGCACAGGGTGGGGTAGCCAATCGCATCGAAGTCGATCAGATCGCCCGGCCTGGCATCTGCGCCAAACCCGTCGATGCCTTCCTGGGTCCAGGCCAGGCCGCCGCCGGCGGCCGGTGCCCGGGCGCACCAGGTGGGGAACTCGTCGCACAGCGTGGGGTAGCCGATGGCGTCGAAATCGATCAGGTCACCGGGCCTGGCGTCCACGCCAAAGCCGTCGATGCCTTCCTGGGTCCACACCAGGCCGCCCCCGGCAGCCGGTGCCCTGGCGCACCAGGTGGGAAACTCGTCGCACAGCGTGGGGTAGCCGATGGCATCGAAGTCGATCGGGTCGCCGGGCCTGGCGTCCACACCAAACCCGTCGATGCCTTCCTGGGTCCACACCCAGCCGGCACTGGCGCCTACCGCCAGCATGCCCACGTGGTGGTCGGCCAGGCGCAGGCGCCCGCTGGCGTTCGGGTCGGCCAGGCGCGGGTCGGCCGCCGTGGTATCGGCACCGGCCACCACGCGCAGGTTCCACGACTGCGAACCGGCCGGCAGCATGCTGGCAACCGCCCAGTTGGTGCCCTTGCCCTCGCTGCGCAGCGCCACCGAGCCCACGCCCCCCAGCTTGATATCGGTGCGCGGCGGAATGATCGCGCCGCGTTGCAGCACCAGGTTGCCCGCCAGCAGCACCAGGTCATCGGCGCCACCGTTCAGCAGGTGGCCCGGATCGGACGGCAGTGCCACGCCTTTTGGCCAGGTCATGGCCGTGACGGGCGTGTTGACCACCAGCCGCGTGCCGGCGCCCAGTTGCATGCCCGCTTCCAGGCGCAGCGGGGCCTCCAGGCGGGTGCCCGCCGCCAGTGCCTGGCTGCCGTCGGCGTTGTAGAGCGCCGCCGAGAGCACGGTGCCAGCCGGCAGCTCGATCGCGGCCGAAAGGGTTGCACGCACTGGCAGCACAGCGCCCGAGGCCAGCTCGCGCGCCTGTATCGGCAGGTCGTAGTTGAGCACCTGGCCGGCCAGAAAACCGGTGCCCTCGTGCAGCTCGACCCCACCGTTGGGCACCACCACCTGGGCGCCATAGGCCAGGCGCCCTTCCAGCAGCACCCAGCCGCCGTCGTCCTGGGTCTCGGGTGGCGGCGCGAAGCCGTCGTTGATGCTGCCCAGCACCTCCACGTCGCCACCGGCACGCAAGCTCAGGCTGCCGGCCTCGCCCGAGCCGTACACCGCGCCGGTCTTGTGCACGTTGGGGTTGAGGCTGGCATAGCGGTAGCGCGACAGGTCGAGGTCGCCGCTTATTACCAGGTCGCCGTCGGTGATCACTTCAAGCCCCGGGCGCAGGTGGAACTGCTGGGCGTAACCCTTGACCAGGCCGGCGAGCTTGCCGTTGACCAGCGCCGTGTTGGCCAGGGCGCTGTCGATGAACTGCACGCTTTGCGCGTGGCGTGCGTCAAGGTAGGCCTGGTCGATCTGGACATAGGGCTTGCCGCTGACATGTGGGTCGACGCCCTGCGGGGCCGCATGATCGCGCGCCATGGCGAACAGGTCGATGCGCTGCGCACCAAGAATCGACAGCGCCTGCGAGGCGTCGATGGCGATGTCGCCATGGGTCGGGTCGTCGGGCCGCAGCCGCGGCGCATACAGCGCGAGGGTGCCGCGCTCGCGGCCATCGTGCTGGCCGGCACCGCCGCCCAGTGGTGCGTCGGTGCCATGGCGCAGGTCGATACGCACGCCACGCGCCAGGGTCAGCTGCCCGGCACCGGCATTCAGCTCCACGGTAGCCCGGTTGGGGCTGTCGATGATCTTGCCGTAGCTGTCCACGCGCAGCACGCTGCCATGTGCATCGAGCACCGCGCCCTGGGCCAGGGTCAGGCCATTGCCGGCGGCCAGGCGAATGCTGCCGACACGCTCGCCGCTGGCATCGATCAGGCCGTTGACACGCAGATGGCCGTTGTCCAGCGACACCTGCACCTGGTTGGCGCGCACCCCGTTGCCGATCTGCAGGTCGCCCTGCTTGAACTGGAAGCGCCGGCTGCCATGCACGCCGCCGTCGTTCAGGCGCTGGTTGAGCGTGGCGAAGGCACTGCTCAGGTCACCGGCCAGCCCTTGGGCACGCAGGGTGAAACCCGCACCCGCGTAGGGCACCTGGGTGCCCCCGGCATCGTAGTGGCCGGAGCTTGCGCCCAGGAGGCGGCCTTGCAGGTCGACCTGGCCGGCACTGGCGTCCAGCGCCACCACCTCCAGGCTGCCGGCCTGGTTGTGTTCGGCGTGCAGGTCGATGCTCGACCCGGCCGCCTGGTGGATGTTGCCGTGCTGGCTGCGCAGGATCACGTCACCGCCCCAGCTGTACTTGTCCAGGTCGTTGAGGCTGACCTTGCGCCCGGCCAGGTCCAGTTGCGCCGCCTGGCCCAGGCGCAGGTCGCCCTGGCTGTCGAGGGTCAGCTTGCCGCTGGGCAGTGCCACGCGGGTGTCGAGGTCGATGCGCTGCGCGCTGAACGACCATTCGGCGCCCAGCGCCCCGGCCTTGAGCTGCGCGTCGGCGGTGCTCGGCGCCGCCCCCGCGAGCATCTGCAGGGCACCGCCGACGCGCACCTGGTTGACCGAGCCGGCTTCGCCGGTCACCAGCGGGGTGCGCACCAGCAGGTTGCCGCCGCTGTAGCGGTAGCCTTCACCGGTCACATACTCGCCGCGTGACTGATACACCGACAGGCTGCCACGGTGGTTGGCAGTCAGGCGTTCGCTGGCCAGCAGCGCCACGTCGCTGAAGCCCAGCGCCAGGCGCTCGAACGCCGGCTGGCTGCTGCTCTGCGCCTGCGGGCCATACCCCAGTTCGATGCGCCGGGCTTCGATCTGCAGCCGCCCGCTGCCGGTGCCGGCACCGTTGCCGAGCAGGGCCGGCGCGGCCTGGGTGGCGCCACTCCAGATCAGGTTGCCGGTACGAATGCTGGCCACGTCAGTGGCCGCGCCATGCCCGTAGATCGCCGGGGTGCCCAGCACCAGGTTGCTCAGGCGCGACTTGCCGGTCGCCGGGTCGAGGGTGTCGAGCGCGGTGGTGCCGAAGAAGTTGAGGCTGTCCTGCACGGTCAGCGTCAAGGTTTCCAGGGCTGGCGCGCCACGGCGGGTATCGCCCTGCAGCAGGCGGTCGAGCACCTGCTGGTTGAGGGTCAGGCCGCTGGGCAGGTAGCCCGCCGCAGCGGCAGCGGCCAGGCTTTGCGCACTGCCGACGTTGATCGCGCCCACCGCCAGGGTCAGGTTGCGGGTGCCGAAGCGCACCTGGTCGTCGAGGCTGAAGCGGTTGTTGGTGGCGGCGGCAATGGTGCCTTCGGAATACAGCTCGGTCTGGCCGCTGCACCGCGTCAGGCAGCCGCCGATCAGGATGCTGCCCGGCCCGGTGATCGTCCCGCTGGGCGCTTGCGGCGCCAGCACGTCGACCCAGCCATTGGACACGATCAGCAGGCTGCTGTTGTGCGGGTTGTAGAGGTAGCCGTCGCGGCTGTCGTAGGCGGGTGCGCCCTGCCCGAGCGTATCGATGCTCGCGCCTTGCTCTATGTTGATGGCGCCGGCGATGCGCCCGGTAACCATCAGCACTTCGGCGGCCTTCAGGTGCGCGCCACCCTTGAGCACGATGCTGGTGCCCCTGGCATCACCGAACAGCAGCTGGTTGCCACCCTGCCCGTACACCCGCTGCCCGGCATGGCCGATGCGCAGGCTGCTGGCACCCAGGGCGTTGAGCTGCGACGCGGCAATGGCGGTTTCGCCGGCACCCGGTGTGGCGGGCGCGTTGTCGCCGTGGATCACCAGGGTGTCGCCGAACAGCACCGTGGCGATGCTACCGTGGCCCTTGTCCGCCGGTTTGTTCAACAGCACGCCCTGCATGCTGAAGCCGGGCCGCGTGGTGTCGTTATGGCCCAGGTCCAGGGTCAGGCCCTTGGCATCGATGGGCAGCGCGGCACGCGGGATACCCAGGCGTGCGGCATCGTCGAGCAGGAACTGGCTGAAACTGGTTTCGTTGTACTGCGAGTACCGACGCAAGGTGTCGGCACCGGTCAGTATCAGGTGCTGCGACAGGGCATCGCCCAGCCCGCTGCCGGCGATCGAGCGCTTGCCGGTCAGGCCCCATGAGCCATTGCGCAGCGCCATGGCACCTGCCTGCGGCGCGCCGACGCTGGCCTGGCCGTTGACCTCGACACGGTAGGCCCCCGGCAACAGCGCATAACTGGCCGGCAGCAAGGTGTAGGTGCCGGCGGGCAGGCCTGGGATCCCGGCGTCCAGGGTGATCTGCTGGCCCACCAACGGCATCGAACCCGATGGCTCGCCCGCCACCGCTTCGGGCGCCACGCTGGCCTGCACACCGGGCACGATGGCGTACACCGGGTTGTTCGCCAGGCCCGGCAGGCTGAAGCTGCCATCGGGGTTGTTGCGCACCAGCGGGTGATAGCGGGCATCGGTGGAGCCGCCGCGCCCGGAGATGAAGCCGGCGCCGCGCACATCGCCACCGCCGGACAGGTCGATTACCGCACCGGGTTGGACCGCGATGCTGCCACCGCCCAGGGTCACGTTGAGCCAGCCGTTGGGCAGGCTCTGCCCCAGCACCGTGCTGTTCAGCGACTGGCCGGCGAAGTTGTACACCAGGCCATCTACCGTGCCGCCATAAGGCATCACCAGGCCGGCGGCACTGACCGAAGTCAGGCTGCCAGGGCGCAGGGTCACTTCGCGGGTGCTGGCGGTGCCCAGTACCAGGGCGCCGAGGGGCGCGCGCAGCACGCCCTGCTGGTCGATGGCGTCGGCCTGTATCGACAGCGCGCCAAACAGCGAATAGGGCTGGGCAGGCGTGGCCGCGCTGCTGCGCGCAATCTTCACATGCTCGGCCTTGATCACTGCCACGGCATTGGTGCCAGGGTAGATCTGCGCCGCGCTCAGGGTCAGCGTGCCCGGCGCCACCAGCCGCGTGTCGTTACCGCCCAGTGTCTTGAGCAGGCGCAGATCGCCGCTGCTGTTCAGGCTGACCTGATGGAAGCCGCGTCGATCGATGCTCAGCGCTTCACTCACCCCCGTGCCGAACTTCAGGGTATTGCGTACGTCGATCAGCGCCGCATCCACCTGCAGCCTGGCCTGATCGGCTTGCGACGAAAGCGCGATACCGATTTGATTGTTGGTGAGGCCCGGCCCGGCCGGCGGCAGGCTGGTGTACCCGGCCAGACGCACATGCGCAGCCGACAGGCGCACCCGGGTATCGGCGCGAGCCCCTTCGGCCAGCCCCAGTGCACCGGCATACAGGTGCAGGCTGCGCGCCGGTTGCAGCGTCACGTCGTCGGTAAAGCTGATCACGCCGCGGCTGAACAGCGTGAGTGCATCGAACCCGCCCTGCGCCACCTGGGCCACGCTGAGGTGGCCATGGCCATGCTCCAGCTCACCGGCCTGGTTGGCGAAGGCTTCCCCGCGCGGGCTGATACGCAGCTCGCGCTGGCGGATGGCCTCGGCATAGGCCGGGGTGATCGGGTAGGTACCGCTCTCCAGCGCAAGGGTCAGGCTGCCGCCCGCCACGCCAGCGCCACCCGCCGCTGCACGCAACTCGCCGTCCACGTACAGGCCATTGATCGAACTCAGGCTGATGCTGCCGCCCTGGCTGGCCAGCCGAGTCGCGCCAACCCCGGGTACATCGACGCTCATCTGGCTACCGGACGCATCCAGTACAGCGCCGCGCTCGACCACCACGAACAGGTCGGGGGCCAGCGCGCCACCCAGGTTGGGGTCGAAGGTGCTGCCGATGACGATACTGCCGCCCTGGCGCAGTTCGCCATAGCGCTCGCCACGCGCGTCCACGGCGGTGACGGCTCGGGCCGATACGTCGAGCAGCGCCCCGGCGCCGACCCGGATCGCCCGTTGATGCGGCTCGAACCGCACCGCACTGGTCAAGGCCTCCTGCACAACAGTGTCAGCCAGGGTGATCTGCCCGCCGTGTGCCACCAGGCTGCCGTCAACCTGCAGGCCACCGGGGCTGCGCAACGTGATGGACTGCCCGTCATCGACCTGGATACGGCTGCCGCTGGCTACCTGCAGCCAGCGTGACGCCACCTGCTGGGCCGACTGGTCCAACTCGCTGCCCGCCTGCAGCAGCAGGCTGGCACCGGCGCGCTGGGTCAGGACGCCCTTGGCGGCGTTCTCCAGGTACTGCGGTGGCGTCCACAGCTCCAGCGCCTCGGCCGCCGAACGGGCATCGCCACGCAGGCGATACACCGGCCGCGTCACCTTCACCTGGCTGTCGGCCGCCACCTCCAGGCGCTGGTTGCCCACCACCTCGTAGCGGGCAAAGCCCTTGGCGAAGAAATCGCTACCCAGGTTCAGGCTGGCCGCCGGGGTGTCGGCGCCGATGCTCACGGTGTCGCCGCGCAGGGCCAGCGTGCCGGCACCCGTGGTGCCGTACCCGCGCAGCTCGCCGCCCAGCAGCAACTGCCCACCGGCCCCACCCGAGGTCAGGCTGGCCAGGCTCAGGTCGCCACCGGCACCCCCGCGCCAGCTGCCGTCGGGGGTGCGCGCCGCGCCGCTTTCCACACTCAGCACACTGCCCTGGCCCAGGCGAATGTCGCCGGTGCCACGCAGGGCCAGCGAACCGCCGTCCAGCCAGGCCGACAGGTCGGCGGGCTGCGCATTGACGCCGTCCTGGCGCCGGCCGCTGGCCTCCACGCGAACCCCGTCGGCCACCTCGATACGCGCGGCCAGGCCGGCATTGCCGACCCGCAGGCTGTCCGAGCCGCGTTGCAGGTTGCCCAGCAGCAGGTCGCCGCCGTGGCTGACCAGGTCGGCGTTTATCTGCACCTGTGGCGCCAGCAGGCTCAGGCCGGCGCCGTCGGCCAGGTTCAGCGCCTGCTCCAGGCGGATGCTCTCATACGCGGCCACCTGCAGGCCGCCAAGCTCGCGCAGGCGCTCGGCCTCCAGGCGCAGGACGCCTTCGCGCTCGGCCTCGACCGGGGCGTCGAGGGTCAGTGAGCCGCCCTGCACCTGCGAGCCGATCACCACCTGGTGCAGGTTGCCCGCGCCGGCGTTGAGCACGCTGCCCGTGGCGGTGGGCCGGTAGTCGCCAACGATCAGCTGCGCGCCGCGGGCCTGGCTCAGCTGGCTTTGCCGGTAGCCGTCGAGGCCGGCCTGCGGGGCCTGCAGCTGGTGGTCGCCCTTGAAGGTTTCACCCAGGATCTCACCGCCCAGCTGCGCATTGGCGGTGCCGACCACCAGCCGCCCGGCATCGCGGCCAACGGTGTAGCCGTTCTCCAGGCGCTCGCGCGGGGCGATCAGCGGGCTGTAGAAGTAGCGGGTCTGGCCCCAGCGTGCGCTGTGCTGCTCGTAGCCCTTGTACACGCCCTGGTACAGCACGTCGCCAGGGGCACGCGAGAGGTTGTACAGGCGCCCGTCGGCGCCCTTGAGCCAGGTCTGCTTGAGGTAGCCGGTGGCCACGTCCAGCGTGCCGCCCGAGAGGTTGACCAGCGAGCCGGCCTGGGTCACCAGGTCGCCCCCGGTGAAGCTCACCGTGCCGCCCTGGGCCAGCCACTCGCCCAGCCCGTGGCTGCGTGTGCCGAGGTAGCCGCCCACTTCCAGCAGGCCGCCGGCGGTGTACCAGCGCTCGCCCTCGTAGCCGTTGGTGCCGGCGGCCACGTGCACCAGCTCGCGGATGTCGACCCACACATCGGTGCTGTTGAGCGCGCCGCTGTCGCGGTTGCCCGCCGCGTCGCGCTGCTCGTTGCCCTGGATGTTGACCTTGATGCTGTTGCTGTCCATGGCCAGCTTGACCCCGACTGCGCCCGCCACGTCCAGCACCGCGCCGTCGCGCAGCAGGCTGCGCTGGCCGGCACTCACCGCCACCTGGCCGCCGGTGGCCAGGGTCAGCGAGCCGCCCTGGAAGTCCACCGTGCCGCCACTGACGATCTCCACCCGCGACAGGCTGCGGTCATCGGCCACCGCGCTGAGGTTGTCGAACGCGCCGTTGCGCTGGTTGACCTGCCCGCCCAGGTCCTTGCGCACCGCCTCGCGCTGGCTGTCCAGTGCGCTGCCGGGGTTGGCGTCGATGACGATGGCAGTGGTGCTGCCGGCGGCCAGGGTCACGTTGCCGGTGCGGTCGCTGGCCACGTTGAGCAGGTGGATGGTGCCGCGGTTGTCGATCGAGCTGGTGGCCACGGCCACGCCCTGCTGGCGCACCTGATGCCCGGTCAGGGTGATGTCGCCCTGGCTGGCCTGGATCAGCCCGCTGTTGCTCACCGTGCCGGCCGTGCTGCCGGCCTTCAGCGTGGTGGCCACCTCATTGCCGCGGGTGGTGGAGTACGGGTTGCCCGCCGTGCCGACGCCCTTGCGGATGTAGAAGGTATCGCCCGCCGCCAGGGTCGCCTGGCCCTTGGCGTTGATCAACTGGCCGGCGTTCTCCACCTCGTGGCCCAGCAGCAGGGTGTAGCCACCGCCCTGGGTGGAGCTGGCCGGGGCGTGGGTCTGGATCAGCGCGCCGCGCTCGACCATGACCTTGCCGGCGGCATCGGTGAAGGTCGGCTGGCTGCCCAGGCTGTCCACGTACAGGCCGCGCTCGGTGAACTGCTGGTCGCTGATGGTGGCGGCGGCCGCCGTCAGGTTGCGCACGTTGATCTGGCTGCTGCCGCTGAACACGATGCCGTTGCGGTTGACGATCATCAGCGTGCCGTCGGCCTTGATCGTGCCCTGGATCTGGCTGGGCGCGACGCTGTTGCCGACGCGGTTGAGCAGCGCCCAGTTGGCGTCCTGCTGGAACGTCAGCTGGGTGTCGCGGCCGACGTTGAAGGTTTCCCAGTTGAGAATCGCCTTGTCGGCGGTCTGCTTGATCGTCACCTGGGTGGTGCCGCCCTTCTGCGTCTGTACCGGAGCCTCGGCGTTGGTGAACAACGGCTTGCCATTGGCATCGAGCAGCGGGTTCAGGCCATTGCCGCCCAGGCCGTTGTGGATGCTCGAGGGCGCCGCCAGCGCGGCGGCGCGGCCGGCCGCCTGGGCAGCCTGTTGCGCGGCGATGGCGGCCACGGTGTTGTTGAGGTTTTGCAGCGAACGCTGCAACTGGGCATTGGCACGCTGCTGCTGGGCCAGCGGCGGTGGCAGCCCCGGCAACTGCACCGCACCGCCCTGCCCGCCCGTACCGCCGGCCTGCGGCGCGCTGCCCTTGGCCGCGAACCAGGCCGAACTGAACGCCGCAGGCGCCGCCTGCACGCTGCCGGCCAGGGCCAGCAGCGCAATCACCTGGGCCAGCGGCTTGAGCCGCAGCAGGGGCATATCGGCCTGACGGTGGGTACGGTGGGAGGGCGAAGCAGCAGTGCCAAGGCGCATTGCAATCAATCCTTTTCTGGTCCATCGCGGTAATGGGATGCCACACGCCGGTGCGGCCGGTGACCTATGACATAGGCGGTTGCACGGGCGGCAGACCGAACCTTTGTCACGCAAAGTTCATGTGATCGGTGGCGTTCTGAAACGCAAAAGCCGGTAACGGCGCGAGCCGTTACCGACGGGGTACAGCGACAGGCGTCGGCGCGGCTTAGGCCGGGCGACCCTGGGTGTTGCACACGCTGAGGTTGTTCACGCCCAGTGCGCCGGACTGGTTGGCGAACTGCAGGCGAACGGCGTTTTTCCAGGCTGGGCTCAACGGGATCAGCTTCTGCGCGATGATGGCCGCATCGTTGTTGGTGGTGGCGCCGTAATGACGGTTCAGGAAGGCGACGACGGCGGTGCCGTCTGCGGCGTCCTTGTAGCACTGACCGAAGATCAGGTTGGTGTAGGCAACGATGGAGTAGCCGGTGGCCGGGTTGGCCAGCACCGGGGCCCAGTTCTGCGGAATCGCGCGTGCGGCGGCGGTGGCCGGCGGCGCGGCGTTGGCCAGTGCAGTCTGCACGTTGCCGACGGTTGGCAGCAGGTTGTTGACGCGGGCGACCTTGGCGTTGTTGGTGGCATCCACGTCTTCAGGGCCTACATAGCCGATGGCGTCTTCGGTGCCGTACACCGAGGTCACGATATCGCCGCTCAGGGCAACACCCTGGAACGTGGCAGGCTCTGCACCGACCTGAGCGGTGGTGAAGGTGCTGCTGACGCCGAACTGGGTCGGGCACTGGCTGTTCAGGTGACGGGTGAAGATCTCGGAGGTGCCGCTGCTGCCGCTGCGGTAGAACACCTTGATGGCCTTGTTCGGGTAGCTGGCGTCGATCTGGTTCCAGTTGCTGATCGAACCCGAGAAGATCCCGCACAGCTGGGCGCTGGTCAGGTTCAGGTCGTTGACGGCAGTGCCGTTGGCCAGCTTGAGGTTGTACGGGATGGTGACCGAGGTGGCTGCCGACGGAACCTGGATCAGCGGGCCCCACTTGTTGGCGACGTCGTTGCCGGCGCTGTTGTGGTCCAGGTTGTAGGTGTTGATTTCCGCATCGGAAAGGATCGAGTCGCTGCCTGCGAAATCGACGGTCACACCGGCGGGCTTGTTGATATCGGCGGCACGGTTGAACAGGAAAGCCGACTTGCCTTTACCGCTGCCAACACCGGTGTAGGTGTCGAAACCGGCGCCCAGTACGCCTGGGGTGGTGTACAGGCCTTGTGGCAGGGTGGCACCGCCACCGACAACCGCTGCCATCGATTGAGCCGAAGCCAGTGCGGCAACAGCCAGCGAGGCTGCGATCATAGTGCGCTTAAACATGAAGAAGCTCCTTTCGTCGTGTTCGTACGTTGAGGTGAGTCGCGCTTGCATGTCACGGTGGCGTGGCGCAGCGCCTTGATCCAGAGGGCTTGCTGGCCGATCCACGAGGCTAAGGTTGGCAGTGCGCGGTGACAGTCAGAGGAAAAAACATCGGGAGCTTGGCGGGTAATTTCTCGGGTGTTTTCAAGGCCGCAGTGCGGTCCTTCGCCGGCAAGGCCGGCTCCTACAGGGGTTGGTGTGATCCTGTAGGAGCCGGCCTTGCCGGCGAAGGCGTCAGCCGCAACACCGCAGCAACCTCCCGGATTCACCACCCGGCCGACTCGGGTGTTCACCCCGCGCAAGAAACAATTCACTGCACCAGCTGGTTGATCTCGATGATCGGCAGCAGCACCGCCATCACGATCAGCAGCACCACCGCACCCATCACCACGATCATCAGCGGCTCCAGCAATGCGGTCATGCCCATCGCTCGGCGCTCGATGTCCTTGGCCAGGCTCTGCGCCGCGCGGTCGAGCATCGGCGGCAGGTTGCCGGTCTTCTCGCCGCTGGCGATCAGGTGGATCAGCAAGGGCGGGAACACCTTCTCCACCGCCAGCGCCGACGCCAGCCCCACGCCTTCGCGCACCCGCGCCGTGGCCTCGCTCACGCACTGGTCGAGGCGGTCGTTGGCCAGGGTCTGGCGCGCCGCCTCCAGGGCCCGCAGCAACGGCACCCCGGCACTGCCCAGAATCGCCAGGGTCGAGGCGAAGCGTGCGGTGTTCAGGCCCAGCACGAAGCGCCCCAGCAACGGCAGGCGCAGCACCCGGCTGTGCCAGGCCAGGCGTGCCGACGCGCCGCGCAGGTACACACGCCAGCCCCATGCCCCGGCCACCAGCACGATGAAACACAGCCAGCCCCAGGCCCGGATGAAGTCGCTGGCGTTGAGCATCGCCAGGGTCAGCCCCGGCAGGTCCTGGCGCGCCTGGGTGAAGGCGCTGACCACCTGCGGCACCACGTAGCTGAGCAGAAAGATCACGATGCCGATCGACACCAGCCCGACCACGCCGGGGTAGATGAACGCGGTGAGGATCTTGCCGCGCAGGGTGTTGCGGTCTTCGATGTAGTCGGCCAGGCGCTCCATCACCTGGGCCAGGTCGCCGGACTCCTCCCCCGCCGCGATCAGTGCGCGGTAGATCTCGGGAAAGTCCCGCGGGCGCGCCGCCAGCGCGTCGGCCAGGCGCATGCCGCTGCGCACGTCGCCGCGCACCGCGCCCAGCACCTGGGCGATGTGCTTGCGTTCGGCCTGCTCCAGGGTCGCGCTCAGGGCGCCCTCCAGCGGCAGCCCGGCGGCCAGCAGGCTGGCCAGCTGGCGCGTGGTCCAGGCCAGGTCCGCATCCGACAGCTTGCTGGCGAACAACCCGCCGCCGGCACTGGCGGCAGGCTCCGGCTCGACCTGCAAGGCGCTCAGGCCCAGCCCGCGCAATTGCCCGATCACCGCCGCCGGGCTGTCGGCCTCCAGCTGGCCACGGCTGATGCGCCCCTGGGCATCGGCGGCTTCATAACGGTATCGGCTCATCAGGCGTCCCGGGTCACACGCAGGATTTCTTCCACGGCGGTACTGCCGCTGTCGACCCAGCGCTGGCCGTCCTCGCGCATGCTCAGCATGCCGGCCTGGCGCGCTGCGGCGCGCAGGGCCTGTTCGTCGGCGCCCTGGTGGATCAGGCCGCGAATCGGGTCATCGATGCAGAACAGCTCGTGGATCCCGGTACGCCCGCTGTAGCCGGTGTGGTTGCAGCTGGCGCAGCCATGGGGGCGAAACTGGCCGGGGGCATTCGGGTCGGGCTGACGGCAGTGCGGGCACAGCCGCCGTACCAGGCGCTGGGCCAGCACGCCGAGCAGCGCCGAGGCCAGCAGAAAGGGTTCCACGCCCATGTCGAGCAGGCGGTTGACCGCCGACACGGCGTCGTTGGTGTGCAGCGTGGCCAGCACCAGGTGCCCGGTGAGCGAGGCCTGCACCGCGATCTGCGCGGTCTCCAGGTCGCGGATCTCGCCGATCATGATGATGTCCGGGTCCTGGCGCAGGATCGCGCGCAGGGCCACCGCAAAGGTCATGTCGATGCGCGCATTCACCTGGATCTGGCTGATGCCCGGCAGGTCGTATTCCACCGGGTCCTCGACGGTGAGGATGTTGCTGACGCTGGCATCGAGCCGCGCCAGCGCCGCGTACAGGCTGGTGGTCTTGCCGCTGCCGGTGGGCCCGGTGACCAGCACGATGCCGTGGGGCTGGCGAATCAGCACGTCCAGGCGGGCCAGCAGCGCCGGGGCCATGCCCAGGGTTTCCAGTTGCAGACGCCCGGCCTGCTTGTCCAGCAGGCGCATCACCACCCGCTCGCCATGCCCGGTGGGCACGGTGGACACACGGATATCGATGGGCCGGCCAGCCACGCGCAGGGCGATGCGCCCGTCCTGGGGCAGGCGCTTTTCGGCGATGTCCAGTTGCGCCATGATCTTGATCCGCGACACCAGCGCCGCGTGCAGCGCCTTGCGCGGCGAGACCACGTCGCGCAGGGTGCCGTCGACCCGGTAGCGCACCACCGAGTGGGTCTCGAAGGGTTCGATGTGGATGTCGCTGGCCTCGTCGCCGGCAGCCTGGGTCAGCAGCGCGTTGATCATGCGGATCACCGGCGCGCCGTCCTGGGTGTCGAGCAGGTCGGTGATCTCGGGCATGTCCTGCATCAGGCGGTCGAGGTCGACGTCGTTCTCGGCCGCGCCGACCGCCGCTGCGGCGCCGCCGTTGTCGCTGTAGGCGCTGGTCAGCAGGCGGTCGAGCTCGTCTTCGCTGACCTGCTCGGCGGCCTGCTCGCCGAACTGGCGGCGCACCTCGCCCAGCGCCCAGGCCGGGGTCGAGGGGCACAGGCGCAGGGGCGCTGCGTGCTCGCCGGCCAGCAGCACCACGCGCTGGGCCTTGGCCCAGGCGTACGGCAGGCGGCTCACCGGGCAACCCCGACTTCATCCAGCGGCACGGCGCGGATCGCCGCACGCGGGGTGCCGATGGCCGCGCCCGCGCGCGGTACGCCCTGCTCGGCGCTGGGCAGCAGCGGCATCTGCGCGTCCGGCAGTGCCCAGGAATGGGCCGGCTTGAGCCCGCCCTGGGCACGGCGGATGAAATCGTAGCGGTTGAGGGTGATGCTGCGCCCCACCTCGGCATCGCGAATGATGTAGGGGCGCAGGAACACCATCAGGTTGGTCTTGCTGGTGGCGCGGCGCTCGTTGCGAAACAGCACGCCCACCCCCGGCAGGCTGGAAAGAAACGGAATGCCGTCGTTGGCCTGGGTGTAGCCGTCCTGCAGCAGGCCGCCGAGCACCATGATCTGGCCGTCGTCGAGCAGGATGCTGGTGTCGATGGCGCGCTTGTTGGTGACCGTGCCGGCGGCACTGGAGGCGCGTTCGTCGACGCTGCTGACCTCCTGGTAGATGTCGAGCTTGACCGTGCCGCCTTCGGAGATCTGCGGGCGCACGTTGAGCTTGAGCCCCACCTCTTCGCGCTGGATGGTCTGGAACGGGTTGTTGCTGGTGCCGCCGCCATCGGTGACGTACTGGCCGCTGACAAAGGGGATGGTCTGGCCGACGAAGATGCTCGCCGCCTCGTTGTCCAGGGTCAGCAGGTTGGGCGTGGACAGCACGTTGCTGCCGCCCTTGCTGGTCAGGGCGCGGGCCAGCACCTTGAGGTCGAGCACCTCGCCGATGCCGGGGATGTTCACCGTGCCGTCCACCACGCCCACGCTCAGGCCGGGGGGCAGCGCGTCGATGCTGTTCCTGGCACCGCGATTGAACCCGGCACCGCCCAGGTTGGCGCCGCCGAACACACCGTTCTTGCCCAGGTTGCCGGCCTGCCACTGGATGCCGAATTCGTTGGCGTCGTCTTCGCTGACCTCGACGATCAGGCTTTCGATCACCACCTGGGCGCGGCGCTGGTCGAGCAGGTCGATCACCTCGCGCAGGTTGCGGTACAGCGGGTCGGGTGCCGAAATCAGCAGGGTGTTGGTGGTGGCGTCGGCCTGGATGGTCACCCCGCCGGCGGAAAACGCGGTGTTCTGCTCGCTGCCCTGCGAACCGTTGCCATAGGCGTTGCCGGCCTGGCCGAGGCTGGCCCCGTAGGTGGCGGCTGGCGGGGTGGCGCTGGTGGTCTGCGCGGTGTTCGCCGCCGCGCCGCTGCCGTTCTGCTTGCCTGCCAGCAGGCCACCGCCGCTGAGCCTGGCGCGGGCGTCGTCACCGCTGCTGCTGTCGCTCTCGCCGGTGAGCAGCCCGCGCAGGGCCTGGGCCAGCTTGCCGGCCTGGGCGTTGCGCAGGTACACCACGTGCAGGTTGCTGGGGTTGTTCTGTGCGTTGTCGAGCTTGTAGATCAGGTCGCGGGCCAGTTGCGTGCGCTCGGGGCTCCCGGCGCGGATCACCACGCTGTTGGAGCGTGGGTCGCCGATCACGCTGATCTTCTGGGTGGGGTCGTTGCCCTGGGTTTCGAGCAGCTCCGAGACCATGGCCGCGATGTCGCTGGCGATCCCGTTCTGGATCGCCACCACGTCGGTGTCGATGGCGCTGGGGATGTCGATGCTGTCGAGTAGCCGGGCCACACGCTCGAGGTTCTCGGCATAGTCGGTGACCACCACGGTGTTGTTGCCGGGGTAGGCGTTGATCGGGTTGTTGGGCGACACGATGGGGCGCAGCACCGGGATCACGTTGACCGCGTTCTCGTATTGCAGGCGGAAGGTGCGGGTGAGCATGCCGGTGCCGGCATCCTTGCTGTTGATCGGCCCGCCCAGCAGCTTGGCGTCGGCCTCGGGCACCACCTGGCTGACGCCACCCACGTCGACCACGCTGAAGCCCTGCATGCGCAGGGCCGCCAGCAGCATGGCGTAGGCACGTGTGGCCGGCACCTCGCCTTCGGACACCAGGGTCAGCTGGCCCTTGACCCGCGGGTCGACCAGAAACTGGCGCCCGGTGGCCCGCGACAGGGCGCGCACCACGGCCTGGATGTCGGCGTCGACGAAGTTCAGCTGCACCGGCTGGTCGCCCAGCGGGTTGCCCGGTGCGGCACTGGCGCTGCCATCGCTGTGGGGCCTGGCGCGGTGGGCGGGGGCACGCGGGGTCGGGCGCTGTGGCTCGACCCGCGCCTGCAGGCCGTGGCGTTCCAGGCTGGTCGGCCCGGGCTGCACGTTGGCCAGCGGTCGGCCCAGCTCGCTGCTGGCCAGTGGCTGCGCAGGCTGCTGGCTGCAACCGGCCAGGGCCAGTGCCAGTACCAGGGGAGCCAGGCCGGCCAGTCGGCGCGGCAGTTGGGTGCACATCATGACGATTCCTTAGCGCCTTGCGCCTGGTCCAAGCGAACGATTCCGGAGAACGACGCCGTGGCCGAGGGATCGGCCAGCGGGTCGCGTTGCAGGCGGCTGTGCACCACCGTCAGGCCCAGTTGTGCGGGGGCCTGCAGCAGCCAGGCGGTGGCGGCCTCGGCGGGGGCCTGGGCAAGATCGAGCTGCCAGCCGCCCTCCACCGCCTGAAGCTGGTAATGGCCGCCCAGCCCGGCGTGCTCCAGGCTCTGGCGCAGGGCCGGCGCCTGTTGCGCGGCGCCCGGCAGTGAGGGGGCGTGGGCGAGCAGGCCGTCGAGGGTCTGCGCCTGGCTGCGCAGCCTGGGCGTTTCGGCCTCCCAGTGGGCGATGCGCGCCAGTGCCGGCTGCACCAGCACCAGCCACCACAGCGTGGTGCCCAGCAGCAGTGCGGTCAGGGCCACGGCGCGGCGCTCGCGCGCACTCAGGCCGTGCCACCAGGGGCGCAGGCGGCGCAGGGGGTGCCGTGCCTTATTCAACATTGGCCACCTCCTCGCCCGTGGCGGTCGCCGGGCGCAGGGTCCAGCCGTGGTCGCTGCTGCTGGCCTCGATGCCCTGCGCCGCCAGCCGGGTTTGCCAGGCGTTGTCGGCCGGGGGCCGCGCGGCGCCGGGCAGTGGCTGCAGGTCGAGCACGCCGTCGTGGTAGGTCAGTTGCTCGACTGCGCCGGCCAGAAACGGCATGGCGCTGCCGGCGGCCTGCAGCAGGTGGTTGAAGGGTGCGACCGCGCCATTGTCGCCGGCGGCGAGCTGCTGGCGTACCTGTTGCAGCGGGTTGAGGATCACCTGCAACTGCGGGTAGGCAGCGCGTACCTGCTGGTGCATGTGCTGGCGCAGTTGCTGGCCGGTGTCGGCCAGCCGCGCGGCGTAGAGGTTCAGGCCCAAGGTCCAGATCATGGCGGCGCTGGCGCACAGGGCGAGTGCCCGTGGCCAGCCGTGCTGTGCGGCGGCAGGGGCGCGCAGGCCGCTGTGCAGGCTCGCCACCGGGCATGCGCCGGCCCTTGCCGGGGTCGGGTACAGGCCCCGGGGTTTGAGGCCGGCATTCGACAGCCACTGCGCCAGGCCCTGCAATGCCGCCTGCCCCAGCCATGCCACCGCCACCTTCCCGTCCGCTGCCCGTGGCCCGTGGGCGATATGCACGGCGCGCACATCGCCCAGTATCAGGCCCTGCGCCGCGCACTGCACCGCCGCCCCCAGGCGCGCCGCCGGCAACGGCGGCAGTACCAGCTCGGTGCACAGGCTGTCGTCCGGGTGCAGCCACGCCAGTACCTCGCGGCCCCGCGCCAGGCTCTTGAGCTGCGCCTGCGCCGCCTCGCCCTCGGCCTCGGTCCGGCCCTGGCGGTCCAGTTGCCGATAGCCGACCCGCGCCCCGCCCTCAAGCGCCGCCAGCCGCGGCAATGCCATGTGCAGTTGTGCCTTCATGCGCCCACCCGTGCCCAGACAACCTGTGCCAGGGGCGCCTGCCCGCGCAGCAGCAGCGCCTCCAGGCGCACCTCGCGCGAGCCGCTACGGGCCACGCCGTGCAGGCGGAACCAGTCGCTGGTAATGCCCACCGGCACGCTTTCGAGGACCACGTGGGGCATCTGCAGGCGGTTGACGAAATCCCCGCGGTTGACGAACCAGCGCCCGCCGTCGCGCTCGGCGATCAGCTGGCGCGCCTTGTCTACGCTCAAGCCCGGCACCTGCGCCGCCAGCACCTCGGCCGACGCGGTGTTGCCATTGATCCAGGTGTTGGCCGGCAGCACCGTGGCCACTCGGCGCAGGCGCGCCAGCCCTTCGGCATCCAGCCCCGGCACGGCCAGCTGGTCGAGGCTGCGCAGCATCGGCCGGCGTGCCGGCACCGGGCGCGAAGCGGCACCCGGCGAGGTTGCGCGACCACTGTCGAAGCCGTGCACCGCCTCGGCCACGGGCGCCTGCCGGCGCGGGTAGCCGTCGATCACCCGCGCCGCGATCGCCTGCGCCACCGGCGCGGCCAGGCCGATCAGTGCACACAGGCGCTCGAAGGTGGCCAGGGCCTGCGCGTCGGGTTGCTCCTCGACCACCAGGTTGCGCAGGTTGAACTTGCCCTGCTCGTCTTCCAGCCGGCCCTGAAACACCGCGCCGTGCTCGCCCACCCGCAGGCCGGCGATGGGGCGCGCCCAGCCCTGGTCGAGGCGTACCAGCGGGTCGACGCGGCGCTGCTCGGCCAGTACCTCACGGCTCCAGGCCAGGCCCGCCTGCAGCACGCCCTGCCCCTGGGCACGCTGCTGCAGGCTTTCCAGCTCACGGGTGAATACGCTCTGGCGGCTGATCATGCCCGCTGCGATCACCGCCACCACGGCGGCTATCAGCAAGGCACTGATGATCGCCATTCCGCGTTGCTGCGCGGACGGTCTCATCACGGCGCCTACAGCTGCCAGGAGCCGATATCGGCGTTCACGCCGTCGCCGTCAGGCTCGCCATCGGCGCCCAGCGAGAACACGTCGATCTCGCCGTTGGCACCGGGGTTGAGGTAGTGGTAGGGGCGGCCCCAGGGGTCGTTGGGCAGGCGCTCCAGGTAGGCGCGCCAGGTGCCGGGCTTGGCCGAGGCGGGTTTTTCCACCAGTACCTTGAGGCCCTGGGCGGCGCTGGGGTAGCTGCCGTTGTCCAGGCGGTAGAGCTTGAGTGCCTGCATCAGCCCGGCGATGTCCTGGCGGGCGGCGGTGGCACGCGCCTGGTCGGGGCGGTCGAGCACCTTGGGCACCACCATCGCTGCCAGGATCCCGAGGATGACCACCACCACCATGATCTCGATCAGGGTGAAACCGCGTTGGCGACGGGGGGCAGAACGGCGTGGGCAGGTAAGCGACATCTCGGCATTCCTTGGCGGGATTCGGGGGCCGATTGTGGCAAGGGCATATGTCAGTGGTATTGAAAATCCTCGGGAGTTCCGGTCGCCAATCGGTCAGACAGACCCCCTAGGATGCAGCTTTGCCCACACCGAGATGCCCATGCGCAGACGCCGCCCGCAACAGGCCGGTTTTACCCTGATCGAAGTGCTGGTGGCGCTGGCCATCGTGGCCGTGGCGATGGCCGCTGCAGTGCGCGCGGCCGGGCTGATGACCCAGGGCAATGGCCTGCTGCGCGACAAGTCGCTGGCTCTGCTCTCGGCCCAGGCGCGCCTTGCCGAACTGCGCCTGGAAGGCCAGGCAACCCCGGGCGTGCGCCGCTTGGAGTGCGACCAGGGGCGCCTGCGCCTGCGCTGCGAGCAGCAGGTCGACAGCCGCCCCGGTGGGCTGCTGCAGGTGCGCCTGGAGGTGTTCGAGCGTGACCGTGAAGGCCCGCCGCTGGCGCGCCTGGAGAGCTGGCTGGGCCAGGCGCCTAGGGGCGAATGAGGCGCGGCAGCGCGGGGCCTTCGGGCAGTCGGGCGATGCCGATGCGGCTGCGTTCCCCGGCGCGCTCGATCACCAGCGCATCGGCTTCTATGGCCACCAGTTGCACCCCCTGCGCCAGTTGCTCGCCCACCCGCACGGCCTGTGGCGCGCCGCCGTTGAGCGAAACGATGGCCACCGCACCGGCACTGCCGGCCAGCAGCCCGCTGAGGCTGATGTCGACCTGCGCCGGCAGGTTGGCGAACCACTGCCCGGCGGCGGCCGGGGGTGCCGATAGGGTCTGCTCCATGGCAGCCGGCACCGGTTGGGGGGTGGGCGCCCAGAGCAACGTGCCCCAGGTCGCGAGCCCGGCTAGCGCCGCGAGCAGCGCCGCGCCCTGGACCAGTTGCGGGGCAGCCACGGGTTTGAATGCTAGTGCCATGGGGAACGGTCTCCGTGTGGTTCCTGGCCCGAGCATACGCGCCGATTCTCACGCTTTTGTTTCACACGACGATCATCTCCGCCGTGCACGCTGTCACCAGCCAAGGAGGCATCGCCCCATGCAACGCAGCCATCCACAACAGGGCTTTACCCTGATCGAACTGATGGTGGTGCTGGTGATCGTCGGCATCGCCAGCGCCGCCATCAGCCTGAACATCCGCCCTGACCCGGCCAGGGCCCTGCGCGAAGACGCCGAGCGCCTGGCGCAATTGCTGCTGGTGGCCCAGAGCGAGGTGCAGGCCAATGGCCGCGCCCTGCTCTGGCAGGCCGACCGCGACGGCTACCGTTTTGTGCGGGCCGGCGCGGCGCTGGACGGCGACCCGCTGCTGCGCCCGCGCCCCTGGCAGGCCGCGCCGGTGACGGTGCAGCGCACCCCGCAGCGGGCCGTGCGCATCGACCCGGAATGGATCGGCGAGCCGCTGACCCTGCGCCTGGTCAGCGGCCAGCAGCAGATCGAAGTGCGCCGCGATGCCGCCGGCCGTGTCGAGGTGCACCAGCCATGAGGCGCCACCCGCAAGGCGGGTTCACCCTGATCGAGGTGATGGTGGCGATCCTGTTGATGGCCATCGTCAGCCTGGTGGCCTGGCGCGGGCTGGACAGCGTCAGCCGCGCCGACCGCCACGTCAAGGACAGCACCGAACAGGCCCGCGCCCTGCTGCGGGTGTTCAACCAGCTGGAGCGCGACCTGGCCCTGCGTGCCAGCAGCGAACTGGCCGAGCCGGTGCTGGCGGGCATGGACCCGCCCAGCGAAAAACCGCTGCCTGCGGTGCGGGTGCAGGCCAGCGACGGGCGCCCGGCGCGCCTGGAGCTGATTCGCAGCAGCGCCGCCGACGACGGCCTGATGCGCGTGCGCTGGTGGTTGCAGGGTGGCACGCTGTACCGCGCCGCGGCGCCGGCACGCGACCGCTTCCCGCTACCGGCGCCTGCCGGCCGGGTGGCGGTACTGGAGGATGTGGCTGAATTCAACCTGCGGGTGTGGGAGCCGGGCAAGGGCTGGCGGCACCTGACCGGCGAGGCCCGGGACAATCCGCCGGGGCTCGAGATCGAACTGCTGCGCCAGAGCGCCCAGGGCCCGCAGCGTTACCGCCAGGTACTGGGGCCGCTCAACTGAGCAGCACCACGCCACCGGGCAGTTCGGTGCAGCGTGCGCCGTAGGCATCGCGGATCAGCTGCGCCACCCCTGGCAGTTGCGCCAGGCTGAAGCGCGCCTGCACCTTGCGTCGCCCCAGGCTGGGGTTGAGCAGCACCAGCATGCCGGGGCGGTAGCGGTTGATTTCGTCGATCACCTGGCTCAGCGGCGCGTCATGGAACACCAGCCGCTGCTCGCGCCAGGCCATTACCTGTTCGGCATCGAACGGCTGCGCGCTGCCGGCGCTGCGGGCGTCGTAACGCAGTTGCTGGCCGGCGGGCACGGGCAAGCTGCGGCCCTGCCAGAGAATCTGCACCTGGCCCTGCAGGCAGGTGACGCACACGGCCGAATCGGTGTGGCGTACATTGAAGCGCCCGGCCTGGGCCGACACCCAGGTCTGCCCGGCCTGCACCTGCACCGGGGCCTGGGCCAGCACCTCGACCTCGCCTTCGAGCAGGGCGATCGCTTCGCCGCTGCGGTTGATGCGGGTCTGGGTGTTGAGCTCCAGCGCGATGCCCTGGGTCAGGTCGATGCGCCGCTGCTCGCCGACGCCGGTGTGAAAGTCTGCCGCTGGCGTGCCGAGCCCGTCCACCAGGTTGCTGCGCAGCAGCACGAAGGCTGCCGAGGCCGCCAGCGCGCCGCCCAGGAACGCACGGCGCCCCAGGGTACGCAGGGGCACCACGCGCTCGGCCTGGCGCGCCGCCGGCTCCAGCTGCTGCCACAGCTGGCGGGCCTGCTCGAAGGCCTGGGCGTGCGCCGGGCTCTGTGCGCACCACTGGCGCAGGGCGCGTGCGTCGGCGACGGTGGCGCGCCCTGAGGTAAGCAGCAGCAACCAGTCCTGGGCCTGGCTGTGCAGGCTGGGTTCAGCCGAAGTCTGGGGTGTCATGGTCTGAGGGGCCTGCATCAAAATGGCGCTGTGTATTGTTCAAGACGGTTTTCCCGCACCGGGACCGAACCGCTGGAACACTTTTCTTTCCAGCCGCGTGGCGCAGTAACCCAGTGCGGCCTTGAGCTCCTTCTCGACCATGCGCGTGGAGATGCCGAAGCGCTGGGCGATTTCCAGGTGCGAGGCTTCCTCCAGGCGCGCGGCAATGAAGATACGCCGGCGCCGTGCCGGCAGTTCGTAGAGTGCGCCGAGCAGGCACTGGATTTCCTGCTGGCCGCCGACAATGCGCGCCGGGTCCTGGTCTTCGGCCACCTGCAGCAGGTCTTCGACCTCGGCGCCGGTGAGCAGCCGGGCGTCGGCCTGGCGCCGGTCGGCGGCGATGTTCAGGGCCATGCGGTACAGGTAGGCGTTGGGCTTGTGCAGCGCGTGGGTGGCCTGCATGCGGTCGACCCGCAGGTAGGTTTCCTGGAGCACGTCGCAGGCCAGGTCGTCCGAACCCAGGCGGCGTTTGAGGCGCACCTTGAACTCGTCGTAAGAGGTCAGGAACAACGTGACCAGAGGTGTATTCATACTGCCTAGCCTCCATGCGATTAAGGGCAGTCCATGCGTGTATCGGGCAACAGCAGCAGCGTCACCGGTTGCGCCAGCGCCGAGGGCGGTGGCCGCTCCAGGCGCAGGGCGCGCAGGCTTTCGACCAGCGCGCTGTCACGCCGGTGATCGCCGGTGGAGGCCAGCAGGCGGCTCTGGGCCAGCACCCCGCGGGCGTCGATCCATACCTGCACCGCGGCCCGGTAATGGCCTGGGCGTGCCAGCGCGCTGGCACACAGCGCCTGTTCCACGGCGCGTTGCAGCGTGCGCGCATAATTGCCGGCCGCGCCGGCCCCGCCTGTGGCACGCGGGTTCGGCGCGGCTGCCGGCAGTGCCACGCGCTGCACGGTGAAAGCCTCGGCGCCGCTGTAGCGGGCCATCAGCCCGGTGCCTTCGAGCAGCCTGCGCAGGCCGTCGCGGGCGCTGAACGCGCCGTTCAGCGGCATCGAGCGCTGGCGTGCGGTCAGCTCCCGGTCCACCAGCACCGCCATGCCGCTCTGCTGGCCGAAGGCGTGCAGCGCCTCGTCCAGTGGCTGGGCCGGTATGTCGAAACGGATCGGGCCTGCGCCGTGCACCGGCATCGCCAGCACGGCCAACAGCAGCACGGCGATTCTGGCAAGGCAGTGGCGCAAACCGGTGTCTCCCCCGAAAGTCGCCATCGTGGGGCCTGTGTATGAATCTGATGTGACAGCGGTAGGCAAAAAACCTTAACGATGTGGGAAGTCGCCTGGGGCTAGACTGGGGGAAACCGCTTCAGGGAGGGCATGGACATGGGCTGTCGAATCGCGGGGTTGTGGCTGGTTGCCGGTCTGCTGAGTGGCCTGTCGAGTGGCGTGGTGCAGGCGGGACAGGACGAGGGTTGCATCGACGTGCAGGTGGGCCAGGCGCGGGCGCTGGCGTACGACTGCCTGACGCGCCAGTTGCAGAACGGCAACGGGCAGCGCGCGGCGCAGGCCAACCGCAAGGCGATGGAGGTGGATGTGAGCCGGCGCGCGCCGAACCAGCTGGGGTTGTTCAACCAGTCGGCCACGGGGCAGCGCATGGGCAATGCGTTCGGGGTGTCGGTGCGGCCGCAGCGGCCGGGGCCGTGATCGGCGCAGTTGCATTCCTGCAGGCCATGGTTCGTTGCAGCCAATGTAGGAGCCGGCGTTGCCGGCGAAGCGCCGCGCGGGCGGCGCTCGGTTTTGGGAGCACCGGTGGATTCAAGACAGGCACCTTCCAGCCCGAATGAATTTCAAGGCTGATGATTGAAGGGGTGAGCTGGAAAACCAGCCAGGAATTGCGGTGGCCGACTAGAGCCAACCGATGCCCTTGCAGCGCTCTCAGGATCGAGCGCCGCAAGCGCGGCGCTTCGCCGGCAAGGCCGGCTCCTACACGGGGCGGTATTGCCAGCCTCGGTGTGTTCGACACCCGATTGCAGTGAATCCACCTGACATCAGACTTGTCGCCCCTACCGCCCCCGCGGCAAGCAGATGCGAAACTGCGCCCCCCCCAACGCCGACTGCCCCACCGTCAGGGTGCCACCCTGCCCCTCGATCACCCGACGGCTGATCGCCAACCCCAGGCCAAACCCGCCCGTGGCACGGTCCCGACTGCGATCCAGGCGGTAGAACGGCTGGAAGATGCGCTCGCGCTCCTCCTGCGGAATGCCAATGCCGTCATCCTCGACGGTCAGCACGCACGCGCCCTTGGCATCCACGCTCAGGCGCAGCAGGATGCGCTGCCCGCAATAACGCATGGCGTTGCGGATCAGGTTCTGCACCGCCCGCGCCGTCAACCGCGGGTCCAGCACAAAGCGCGGCAGATCCGGCTCGGCACGCACCTCCAGGCTCACCCCGCGCCCATCCAGCTCTTCGGCATAGCTGCCCAGGATGCTGTCGACGAACTCGGGCAGCGCCACCTCCACCCGCTCGCCACCCTGGCCATTCTGCAAGCGGTTGTACGACAGCAGCTCAAGCACCAGCGCATCCAGCTCGCGCACGTGCCCCACCAGTTCCAGCAGGCGCTTGCGACTGGCCGGGGGCATTTCGTCGTACAGCAGCACCAGGCCGAAATCCAGGCGGGTCAGCGGCGTGCGCAGCTCATGCGACACCGCATTGAGCAACTCGCGCTGCTGGGTCAGCAGGCATTCGATATCCGCCGCCATGGTATCGAACACCTTGGCCAGCGCGCCGATGTTCGAGCGTGGCGAGATCAGCGTGCGCTCCGCCAGGTTGCCTTCGCCCAGGCGCTGCGCCGTGGCCTTGAGCCGCTGCAGGTCACGCCAGTGCGGGCGCACCCAGAACAGCAGGCAGCCCAGCAGCGCCGCACCGATCAGGACGGTGATGCCCCACGACAGCAGGTAGATGTCCGCCGGGTCCGGCGGGTTGCGCAGCACCACCATCCACTCGCTGTCCAGCGGCGCCAGGGCGGTTTCGTAATAGCCCCACTCCCCCAGGCGCACCACGTACTGGCCGGCCTGCAGGTGCGCCTGCTCCTCGGCGTTCAGGTCCAGGTCGGCGCGCCGGCGCAGCTCGATGCTGAGGGGGGCGAAATCGGTGTTCAGCGCCTCGGCCACCTGGGGCCAGCTGTCGCGGTGCTTGAGGTGGAACTGGTTGACGATCAGGCGCTGCACGCCCCGCGCCTGGTCCTGGTTGTAGGCGATGTAGCGGTCATGGAACACATGCAGGATCAGTTCGGGGATCAGGAAGATCGACCCGGCATACGCGACGATGGTCACCAGATACAGGCGTACCAGAATTTTCAGCATGGCCGTGGCCGCTCCTCAGAATTCCCACTCGACTCGGCTGAACAGGTAGCCCTTGCCCCACACCGTCTTGATCTTGCGCGCCTCGCCGGCGCTGTCGTCGAACTTGCGCCGCAGCTTGGAGATGGCCACGTCCACCGAGCGGTCGGTGCCGTTGAACTCGATGCCGCGCAACTGCTGCAGGATGCAGTCGCGGCTGAGCACGCTGCCGGCATTGCGCGCCAGCACCACCAGCAGGTTGAACTCGCCGCTGGACAACTCCACCGTCTGGTCGCGCCACAGCACGGTGCGTTCGGCCAGGTCGATGCGCAGCCCGCCGATCACGATCAGGTCGCTCTCGAGATGCGGCTCGTTGATGCTGCTGCGCCGCAGCAGGGTCCGCACCCGCGCCAGCAGCACGCGCGGCTCGCACGGCTTGCTGACGTAGTCGTCGGCGCCCATTTCCAGGCCCAGCACCTGGTCGTGGCTGTCGTCGCGGGCGGTGAGCATGAGGATCGGCAGCAGCAGCGATTCGGCGCGCAGCTGCCGGCACACCTGCAGGCCGTCCAGGCCCGGCAGCATCAGGTCCAGGATCACCAGGTCGGGTTTGCTGCGCCGCGCCTCTTCCAGCACGTGGTCCCCCCGCGCAATCACGCTGACGCTGAAACCATTGCGTTGCAGGTAGCTGGCGATCAGTTCGCTCAGGGCGCAGTCGTCTTCAACCAGAAGGATAGTGGGCATGGGTAGTTTGAAAGGCCGGGAAAGTCAGGCAGGATATAGCGCTTATTCGCAGGTCGCGAAATTCTTCACACTTTTTCACACTCGCCCTACATAGCTTAACAACTGCCTGTAGCGCGGCTGCCTTAGCATTGCCGGGTCATTTATGGAAGATCCGCATGCCCAGTTCAAGCCCCGTCCGTCTGCGTACCCTGGCGCCCCTGTTGCTGCTGAGCCTGGCCCTGGCCGGCTGCGACAGCAAGCCGCCCGCCGAAGAACAAGCCCCCAAGCCCGCCGTCAGCGTCGAAACCGTGCGCGAGCAACCCCTGGCCATCAGCACCGAGCTGTCGGGGCGCATCCTGGCGCCACGCATCGCCGAGGTGCGCGCGCGGGTGGCCGGGGTGGTGCTCAAGCGGGTGTACCGTGAGGGCAGCGACGTGAAACAGGGCGACGTGCTGTTTCGCATCGACCCGGCACCGTTCAAGGCCGACTACGACAGCGCCCGCGCCAACCTGGCCAAGGCCGAGGCCACGCGCTTTCAGGCGCGCCTGCAGGACCAGCGCTACGCCGAGCTGATTTCGATCGACGCGATCAGCCGCCAGGAGCACGACAACGCCCGCGCCGCCGCCATGCAGGCCGACGCCGAAGTGGCAGCGGCCAAGGCCGCGCTCGAGCGTGCGCGCCTGAACCTGGGCTATGCCACCGTGACCGCGCCGATTTCCGGGCGCGTGGGCCGTGCCCTGGTGACCGAGGGCGCGCTGGTGGGGCAGAACGAATCGACCCCGCTGGCGATCATTCAGCAGCTCGACCCGATCCATGCCGACCTGACCCAGTCGACCCGCGAGATCAACGCCCTGCGCCGTGCCCTGCGTGCCGGCGAGCTCAAGCAGGTGGGCCAGGACCAGGCCCGCGCCACGCTGATCCAGGATGACGGCACGCCTTACCCGCTGGCGGGCAAGCTGCTGTTCTCCGACATCAGCGTGGACCCGAGCACCGGCCAGATCACCCTGCGCAGCGAGTTCCCCAACCCCGACCTGGACCTGCTGCCCGGCAGCTTCATCCGCGTGCGCCTGGAACAGGCGGTGCAGCCCAAGGGCATCAGCGTGCCGCAGCAGGCCATCCTGCGTGACAGCGCGGGCCTGCCGCGGGTGCTGCTGGTGGACGCCGAGCAGCGCGTGAGCGAGCGCGCCGTGGTGCTGGGCAGCGTGCAGCAGGACCGCTGGATCGTCACCGAGGGCCTGGCCCCGGGCGATCGCATCGTCACCGAAGGCCTGCAGCACGTGAAGGTGGGTGACCAGGTGAGCGTGACCCCCGCCACCGACACGGCTGCCCCCATCGCCCAGACCACCGCCCAGTGAGGCCCTGATCCATGCCGCAGTTCTTTATTGACCGCCCAGTGTTCGCCTGGGTGGTCGCGCTGTTCATCCTGCTCGGCGGTGCGCTGGCCATCCCGCAGTTGCCGGTGGCCCAGTACCCCAACGTGGCGCCGCCACAGATCGAGGTGTACGCGGTATACCCCGGTGCCTCGGCGCAGACCATGGACGAGAGCGTGGTCAGCCTGATCGAGCAGGAGCTCAACGGCGCCGATCACCTGCTGTACTTCCAGTCCACCAGCAGCCTGGGCAGCGCCACGGTAACGGCGACCTTCCAGCCGGGCACCAACCCGGAACTGGCCCAGGTCGATGTGCAGAACCGCCTGAAGATCGTCGAGTCGCGCCTGCCGCGGGCGGTGACCCAGCAGGGCCTGCAGGTGGAGAAGATCTCCACCGGGTTCCTGATGCTGGTGACCCTGACCGCCGACGATGACCGCCTAGACGAAACCGCGCTGAGCGACTTTCTGGCGCGCAACGTGATGAACGAGGTGCGCCGCGTACCGGGCGTGGGCAAGGCGCAGCTGTATGGCTCGGAACGCGCCATGCGTATCTGGCTCGACCCGCAGAAGCTGATCGGCTTCAACCTCACCCCCGAGGACGTGAACCTTGCGATTGCCGCGCAGAACGCCCAGGTGGCCCCTGGCAGCATCGGCGACCTGCCCGGCAGCCCGACCCAGGAAATCACTGCCAACGTGCTGATCAAGGGCCAGCTGTCGACGCCCCAGGAGTTCGCCGACATCGTGCTGCGCGCCAATGCGGATGGCTCGCGGGTCACCGTGGGTGATGTGGCGCGGGTCGAGATCGGCGCCCAGGAGTACCAGTACGGCACGCGCCTGAACGGCAAGCCGTCCACCGCCTTCAGCGTGCAGCTGGCGCCCGGTGCCAACGCCATGCAGACCGCGACCCTGGTCAAGGCCAAGATGGACGAGCTGTCGCGCTACTTCCCGCCCGGGGCGGTGTACGACATCCCGTATGACACCTCGCCGTTCGTCAAGGTGTCGATCGAACAGGTGATCAACACCCTGATCGAGGCCATGGTGCTGGTGTTCCTGGTGATGTTCCTGTTCCTGCAGAACATCCGCTACACGCTGATCCCGACCCTGGTGGTGCCGGTGGCGCTGATGGGCACCTTCGCGGTGATGCTGACGCTGGGCTTCTCGATCAACGTGCTGACCCTGTTCGGCATGGTGCTGGCCATCGGCATCCTGGTGGACGACGCCATCGTGGTGGTGGAGAACGTCGAGCGGATCATGGCCGAGGAAGGCCTGCCGCCCAAGCAAGCCACGCGCAAGGCCATGCAGCAGATCAGCGGCGCCATCGTCGGCATCACCGTGGTGCTGGTGGCGGTGTTCGTGCCGATGGCGTTCATGCAGGGCTCGGTGGGGGTGATCTACCAGCAGTTCTCGGCGTCGATGGCGGTATCGATCCTGTTCTCGGCGTTCCTTGCCCTGAGCCTGACCCCGGCGTTGTGCGCCACCCTGCTCAAGCCGATCGCCAAGGGCGAACACCACGTCAAGCGCGGTTTCTTCGGCTGGTTCAACCGCAAGTTCGAAGGCATGAGCAACGGCTACCAGCGCTGGGTGATGCACGCGATCCAGCGCAGCGGCCGCTACCTGGTGGTGTATGGCCTGCTGCTGGTGGCGCTGGGCTGGACCTTCAGCCAGCTGCCCTCCTCGTTCCTGCCTACCGAAGACCAGGGCTACACCATCACCGACGTGCAGCTGCCGCCCGGCGCCAGCCGCAACCGTACCGTGCAGGTGGCCGAGCAGATCGAGGCGCACAGCGCAGGCGAACCTGGCGTGGGCAACACCACGGTGATCCTGGGCTTCAGTTTCTCGGGCAGCGGGCAGAACGCGGCGCTGGTGTTCACCACGCTCAAGGACTGGTCCGAGCGCACCGCCAAGCACAGCGCCGAGGCCATCGCCGAGCGCGCCAACATCGCCTTCAGCCAGTTCAAGAACGCGGTGGCCTATGCGGTGCTGCCGCCCTCGGTGGATGGCCTGGGCACCTCGACCGGTTTCGAGTTCCGCCTGCAGGACCGTGCCGGCGTGGGCCATGCCGGGCTGATGGCGGCGCGTGACCAGTTGCTGGCCGAGGCCGCGAAAAGCCCGGTGCTGGCCAACGTGCGCGAGAGCGCCCTGGCCGAAAGCCCGCAGGTGCAGCTGCTGATCGACCGCAAGCAGGCCAACGCGCTGGGCGTGTCGTTCGACGACATCGGCACGGTGCTCAACACGGCCATCGGCTCGACCTACGTCAACGACTTCCCCAACCAGGGCCGCATGCAGCGGGTGGTGGTGCAGGCCGAGGGCGACCAGCGCAGCCAGGTCGAGGACCTGCTCAAGATCCACGTGCGCAACACCAGCGGCAAGATGGTGCCGTTGTCGGCCTTCGCCCAGGCGCAGTGGGTATCGGGGCCGGTGCAACTGACCCGCTACAACGGCTACCCGGCCATTGCCGTGTCGGGCGAGCCGGCACCGGGCTACAGCTCGGGCGCGGCGATGGCCGAGGTGCAGCGCCTGGTCGATGCCCTGCCGCTGGGCTTTGGCCTGGAATGGACCGGGCTGTCGCTGCAGGAGCAGTTGTCCGGGGCGCAGGCACCGATGCTGATGGCGCTGTCGCTGCTGGTGGTGTTCCTGTGCCTGGCGGCGCTGTACGAAAGCTGGTCGATCCCTACCTCGGTGCTGCTGGTGGTGCCGCTGGGCGTGCTCGGTGCGGTGCTGGCGGTGACCCTGCGCGACATGCCCAACGATGTGTTCTTCAAGGTCGGCCTGATCACCCTGATCGGCCTGTCGGCGAAGAACGCGATCCTGATCATCGAGTTCGCCAAGAGCCTGGTGGACGAAGGGCATGACCTGGTCGAGGCCACCGTGCAGGCCGCGCGCCTGCGCCTGCGGCCCATCGTGATGACCTCGCTGGCGTTCATCCTGGGCGTGGTGCCGCTGGCGATTGCCACCGGCGCCAGCTCGGCGAGTCAGCAGGCCATCGGCACCGGGGTGATCGGCGGCATGCTCAGCGCCACGCTGGCGATCGTGTTCGTACCGGTGTTCTTCGTGGTGGTGATGCGCGTGACCGGCTGGCGCCGGCGTGACGCCCAGGCCGACACTGCGGTGGTCGAACAAAGCTGATGGACAGCCGCGCGGCGGTCATGGGATGGTGCTAGCCCGCTTATGGACTGGAACCTTGCAATGACCGCCGCCGTACTTTCCCCCTGCTCCATTCTTTTGCTGGCCGGCGGCCGTGGCCAGCGCATGGGCGGGCAGGACAAGGGCCTGCTGTCCTGGCAGGGCCGCCCGCTGATCGCGCACGTGCACGCCGTGGTGCGTGATCTGAGCGATGACCTGATCCTTTCCTGCAATCGCAACCAGCACGCCTATCGGGCGTTTGCCGACCAGTTGGTGGGCGATGCCGAGCCTGGGTTTCCCGGGCCGCTGGCCGGGGTGCTGGCCGGGCTTGCGGTGGCGCGGCATGCCTGGCTGGTGGTGCTGGCGTGTGATGCACCGCTGATCGAGCGCGGGTTGCTCGAGCAGTTGCTGAGCGTGGCGGTCACCGGGGACTGCGCGGCGATGGTGCGCCAGGGCCAGCAGTGGCAGCCGATGTTCTGCGTGATCCCGGTGCGCCAGCAGGCGAGCTTGCAGGCGGCATGGCAGGCCGGTGAGCGCAGCCTGCTGCGGGCGTTGCTGGAGCATCCGTTGCAGGCAGTGGAGTGTGCAGAGGAGGACCGGCGCCTGAGCAACTTCAATACGCCGCAGTGGTTGGGGCAATAAGGCTTTTGTGTCGTCTGTGAGGGCCTCTTCGCGGGCCAAGCCCGCTCCTACAGAGGCTTGCGCTACCCCTGTGGGAGCGGGCTTGACCCGCGATGGGCAGCACCGCCCCCCTCGAACACCACACACCGATTGCGCCCCGCCGCCTTGGCCGCATACAGCGCCTGATCGGCCGCCGCCACCAGCGTCAGGGGCGTTTCGCCCTGCCCCGCCATGCCTGCCACGCCGATACTCACCGACACCCGCCCGAACGGGCTGCCAGCATGCACGATGTTCAGCTCGGCCAACCGCGCCAGCACCGTCTCGGCCACCACCACCGCGCCCGCCACCTCGGTATTGGGCAGCACCATCGCCAGCTCTTCCCCGCCATAACGCGCCACCACATCCGTCGGGCGGCGCACGCACTCGCGCAACAAGGCGCTCACCGCCTTGAGGCATTCGTCACCGCCGATGTGTCCGTAGGCGTCATTGAAGCGTTTGAAATGATCGATATCGATCAGCAGCAGCGCCAGCGGCTGGGCCTCGCGCTGGGCACGCCGCACTTCGCTGGCCAGCACCTCGTCGAAACGCCGGCGGTTGGCCAGCCCGGTGAGCGTGTCGTGGGTGGCCAGCACCGCCAGCTGCCGGTTGGTGGCCAGCAGTTCTTCGCGCGCCACCAGCAGTTGCGCATCCATCTCGGCACGATGGCGGATGTCGCGGATCAGCAGCCGGCCAATCACCGCGATCACCCCCTGCAACGCCAGCACCAGCCCCACCGTCAGCCACGCCTCCATGCGCCAGGCGTCCAGGGCCTCGCGCTTGCCGATGGCCACGGTGGTCACCAGTGGCAGGTGCTCGTTCTTGCGAAACGCATACAGGCGCTCCACCCCATCCAGGCTCGAGGCAAACGAAGCCGTGCCCACCGAGTTTTCCACCAGGTAGCGGGTGTAGATCGGCGACCGGGAAAAGTCGCGGCCCATGTCCTGCTCGCGAAACGGGTAGCGCACCAGGATGCGCCCACTGGTGTAGGTGAGCGCGATCGCACCGTCCTTGCCCACGTCGATCTTGCCGAACAGGCGCAGAAAGTTCTCCACCCCCAGGGTCACCGCGATCACCCCGGCGAACTGTCCCCCGGGCTGCTCGAAACGCCGGCTGACGGTGATCACCCAGTCATGGGTGGAGCGGCTGCGGATCGGCGGGCCGATGAACACCTCGCGGGACGGGTTGTCGCGATGGTGGATGAAGAACTCGCGGTCGGCGCTGTTCGCACCGTCCGGAATCGGGCCGTTGGTCGACATCAGCCATTCGCCCGTCGGGCCATAGACGGTCAGCCCATGCAGTTGCGTCAGCAGTTCGTTCTGCTCCTCCACCAGCCCGGCCAGGCGCGCCAGTTGCTGCGGCCCGCCGCCATCGACTTCGAGCCGCTCGCTCAGGCCCAGCAGCATCATCGAACTCTGGCGGATGATGCCCTCGGCATAGGTATCCAGTGCCTGGGTCAGGTTGAGGCTGTGTACCTGAACCTCGTTCAGCGCGCGCTGACGTGCAGCCCATATCTTCCAGGCCGTCAGCGATGCCAGCGATACGCAGATCACCAGCAACAGCAGCACGGCCAGGCGCACGTCACGCTTGTGCGGCAGCGGCACCGGCAGTAAGGGGGTCGACATCATGAAACGCTCCTGCGATGCCACAACTGAAGGCATCCTGCCATCAGCTGTACTCCGGAATGCCCTGTACCGCAAGGGGCAGAGCATCAGGCGCGCAATCAAGCGGTGGGGGTCACGACGGGCTGCTGCAGAATCCGGCAGGCAGAAGTTGCAGGGCGGTGAAGCTGAAAGTGGATCGCAAGGCCGCCCGCTCCAGTGAGCAGCCTTGCGCATGCATGCAGGCAGGCCTTGCGGTGCGCCGCTGGCGCGGTTGCCCTTCAGTAGCGGAACTTGCCGCCATGAATGTCCTGCAGCACCTGATCGGTCACCCGCACGTAGGTTTCGGTGCCCGGCAGCCAGGCATACACCGGGTCTTCGCCGGTCTGGCTGGGGTCGAAGGCTTCGCTTCTGAGCTTGGTCTTCTGGTACTTGAAGGTGCCGGTGGTTTCCATGCAGGTCTTGACGCGCAAGAACATCGGCACCGCGTAGTGAGGCATCTGGCTCTTGACGAAGCGCAGCAGGTCGCAGAAATCCAGCTGCTCCAGTGGCGCCGACGGGGTGATGGCGGCCATCCCGGCGCGACCGTTGGTGTTCTTGATTTCCACCCCGTAGGCCACGGCTTCGGCAATGTGGGGGTGCTGCACCATGATGTTCTCGACTTCGGTGGTGGAGACGTTCTCGCCCTTCCAGCGGAAGGTATCCCCCAGGCGGTCGACGAACTGGGCATGGCCAAAGCCGATATCGCGAATCAGGTCGCCGCTGTTGAAGTAGCGGTCGCCCTTTTCGAACACGTCGTAGAGCACCACCTTCTTGCTCTTCTCCGGGTCGGTGTAGCCATCGAACGGGGCGTCGTCGTCGATCTTGGCCAGCAACAGGCCCTGACCGCCCTTACCGACCTTCTGCATGAATCCGTCGGCGTTGCGCCGTGGTTCGCCGGTGTCGTGTTCGTACTCCACCAGCGACCAGGCGTTGATGGCAAAGCCGATGGTGTTCTCGAAATTGAGGATGTTGGTAAAGCCGATGTTGCCGTCACTGGCGGCGTAGAACTCGCAGACCCGCTCGATGTTGAAGCGTTTCTTGAAGTCGAGCCACACGCCCGGACGCAGGCCGTTGCCGATCATCTTCACCACCGGGTTGTCGCCATCGTTGCCGGCCGCAGGCTGATCGATCAGGTAGCGGCACAGTTCACCGACGTAGCAGATGGTGGTGGCCTTGAATTTGCGCGTGTCTTCCCAGAACTGGCTGGCGCTGAACTTGCGGCGGATGGCGAAGCCCGAGGCACCGGCCAATGCCGAACCCCAGCTCACGCACAGGCCGGTGCCGTGATACAGCGGCAAGGTGCAATAGACGATGTCATCGGGGCGCATGTCCAGGGCGATCATGCCGAAGCTGCCGTAGACCTTCATCCAGCGCCCATGCTTGAACACCCCGGCCTTGGGCAGGCCGGTGGTACCGGAGGTGTAGATGTAGAAGCAGGCGTCGTCGAGGTAGACCTGCTGGGTAGTCGCCGGATTGGCCGTAGCGTGCCCCTGACTGGCAAGAGTCAGGTTGACGTAGCCCTCGGGGGCGATGCCGGCATCGCGCGTGGTGTCGGTGTCGGCCAGGAAAAAGGTGCGCTGCCTGTCGATGGCCACCTCGTCGCGCACCGCCTCGAACGATGGCACCAGCTCCTGGCCGACGATGATCGCCGACGGGTTGACCAGGCCCAGGCTGTGGATCAGCACGTTGTTGGTCTGCGAGGTGTTGAGCATGGCGCAGATGCCGCCGATCTTGCTCACGGCCAGTACGCTGACCAGCAATTCGGGGCGGTTCTCGATGAAGATGCCTACCACATCGCCTTTTTTCAGGCCACGGGCCAGCAGGTAGTGGGCGAAACGGTTGGCCCACTGGTTGACCTGTTCGTAACTGAAGCGCGTGTCCTTGTAGAGCAGCGCCGGCCCTTGAGGGTTGCGCGCAACCGCCTGTTCGAAGGCCCAGCCCAGGCCACAGGGCTGATCGGCCTTGAGTTTGGAAACCTTGAGGCCCCTGACGAGCCGAGGAATGGCCCGAGTGATCGAGGGAATTTTGCGCAGCATCATGCCCCAGGTAATCATGTCGCTATTACTACTCATGGCACCTCCTGGTGGATTGACCGTGGCCGCCAGGCGGTTCGACAAACGCCATGACCAGCCAATCGTTTTTATTGTTGTGCACGCCATGTGAAAAAGTCCTCGCGCAGCGGGGTGCGCGAGGACGCCTGGTGCCGATCAATCAGAACTCGTCGGCGACCGACTCGAGGATCTTGCCCATCAGGTAGACCGTGGTGCGGGCCACTTGCTTGACCGCCTCTTTTTCTTCGTCGGTCACGACCCAGCGGTCGATGGCGGCGTTGACCTGCTCGGAGTGCTTCTCGTCGATGATCGCGTGGGCGACGAAGAAGGTCAGTTGCTGGTCGGTCAGCTTGAGATGGTTCTTGCACACGTCCATCAGGGGTTCGAGGTGCTCATAGCAGTCCTCGGCCCAGAAGCTGTAGCCCAGGCGCGGAATGATGCCGCGGCATACGGAAACGAAGTCCAGGTAGCCGTAGAACGCCTCGGTGGCCGGCAGCATCGGTTTCTCGAACTCCGACGGGTCCACGCCAATGGCGATCAGGTCGTTGTACGCCATGTTTTCATGGCCCAGTTCTTCCAGCGCATGCTTCATCGCGAAACGCAGCAGGCCGACCTTCTTGTGGTCCTGGTTCCAGCACGCCACCGCCTGGTTGATCGCGTTGTTCTTGGTGTAGTGGTACACCTGGACAATCGACTTGATGTACAGCTCACGCTGCAGTTCGGGACGCTTCATCATCTGGAAGAAACGGCCGGCCTTGATCTTTTCCCATTCGGCGTCACAGATGGCTTTGAGCTCTTTGCGAAACGCGGTCACTTCAGTCATTTCACTCTCTTCCTTGGCGTGTTGATAAATCGTTCATGACACGTGTTATACGGTCAGGCGAATACGGCGTTACAGGCGCAGCACGGACTTGATGATGTAGATGAACTTGGAAAAGAAGCCCAGGCCTTCGATAGTGTCCCAGTGTTCCATCAGCACACCATTTTCAACACGGTAGATATCGATCACCTTGTAGTTCACCGTGAAGAACCTGTGCTTGGCCCAGTGCTTGGCATACAGGAAGACATAATCGCCTTCGGCGCAGACCCGCTCGATACTGGTACCCGACTCGGGGAACGTCTTGAAGAACTGCGTGAAGTAGGTCTTGAAGCCTTCGCGGCGCGGGGGAATGAACACGTTGTTGTGCTGCACGTAGTCCTCGGCAATCAAGGTATCGGCAACCGCCAGTTCACGCTGACCAAACATGCGCTCGTAAAACTCGATGACCACTTCTTTGTTCCTGGCTTCCATCTTGGATCAACCTCAATGTTGTCGTTATTGTGTGATGCTTATCCCGCCAGTGACTGCCTCGCGTGACGGGCGGCCAAGGTATGGCGAATCAGGTCATCGACGTCCTTCAGGTCTGCCGGGCAGCTGGGCAGGCCGAAGAAGGGCGTGACCGACGGCATCAGATCGCCTTTGTACAGGGCGTAGTAATGATCGCCACGGGCCTTGATCTGGAAGAAGATGCCGTCCTGATCGAACACGAAGCTGTCGAACTTCGGCGCCAGCCGTGGCTTCACATAGGTGATGAACGTCTTGTAGCCGCCTTGCAGGGCCACCAGCGAGGCACCGGTCATGGCCAGCCCGTTGACCACGTTCTTGACCGGGGCATGCTTGTCGACGATCAGGCGCGAAAGTTCGACGCACTCGTGCTCGTAGTTGGGCCCGGAGAACTGCACCAGTTGTTCATGGCTGATGAACTCACCCGACTCGTGAGGGAACGGCGTAATACGCTGAGTGCCGATGATTTCACCATCATGATAAAAGGCAAACACATAGGAACGCGGGTCGTATTCATCCAGGCACACGGTGTTGTCGACCGAGTTGCCAAACAGCGTCTTGTAATAGATCTTGCGCTGCCCATACAACCGGCTACGGGCACGAGAAAGTTCGATGAATTGCGCAGGCGTTACCACCTGCCTGACCTTTACCTTGTCAGACTGGCACAACTCCTGGAGGACTGAATCATAGAAACTGTAGATGGCCGAACCGGCGGAATCATCCTTTACCAACTGCATACTTGCCGAAGGCAAGTCAGCCTTGTTACTGGCGAGTGACGGCATGAGAAATCCCTTCTTATTGTGATCTGTAGTATTCAACTCAGCCCAGCGCACGACTTAAGTTTCCACAGGACAATACATAGCTTCGCCTCCTTGCGTAGATAGCCATAGGTTGTTGATTTACGGGCTGCGCACAGCCAGACACTCACCCGCTAGTGGCGGGCGTGCCGTTGAACCAGAGCGAGGTGCAGTCAGTTCGGTGGTAGCGAGGCCAAGGCTCGGCAGATCTGCTCGGCGCGCTCGCCCAGCACCTGTGGCGTGGCGATCGGGAGGTCCGCATGACCCAGGTTGAAACCGTCACCGACAAAACGGGCCAGCACATGCAGGTGCGCGTGACCTACGGTCTGCCCGGCCACTGCGCCATCGCACAGCAGCAGGTTGATACCTTCACAGGGCTGTTCTTCGAGGCTCAGGCCGCTTTCACGCAGGGCGGCCGCCATCCGTTGACCCACACGCATCATGTGGCCACAGGTTTGAGGAGGGATATCACCCAGGCCGCTTGCGTGGGCCTTGGGAATGACCAGGACATGGCCAGGAGTGATCGGCTGAATCGAGAGAAAGGCCAGGCACTGCTCGTCTTCGTAGACAACGGCAGCCGGTGCTTCTTTCTTGGCGATTGCACAGAAAATGCAGTTCACGGATAGCTCCCTCTATTGTTGTAGGTGCAACCCCGGTGGAGGCATGAAGATCCGGGATGCTACAGGCTGCATTCCATTGCAGAGTTGACCGCGCAGCTTGTAGGAGAAATTACCCCTGGCCTTCCTCAGCTGTACACGGGAGTTTTGAAATTTTTTGTATCTGAATCCCGTAAATTTCCTAATGGGTTGATTTGAATGGGTTTTCCCAAGGTAACTTTTTGTATCCAGGCTGCATGGGGGCGTCACCGGCCAGGGCCCTGAGGGCCGAGGACGGTGACGCCATCACCCACCCGCTGTGCGTGGGGTCGCCCGGCCTGAGCTACACGAACGCATCGGCATGAAAATGCGCGGGCTCCAGCCCCCGCTGCTCGACGAAATCGCGTCGCGCCGAGTCGACCACGATCGGCGCGCCGCAGGCATAGACCTCGAAGCCCTTGAGGCTATGAAAGTCCTGCAGCACCTGGCGGTGCACGAAGCCGGTGGCACCCTGCCAGTCGCAGGTCGGGCCCGGCTCGGACAGCACCGGGGTGTAGCGCAGCCACGGCAACTGCGCCTCCCAGGCCTGCAGCTGTTCATGCCGGTAGAGGTCCTCACGGCGCCGCCCGCCCCAGTACAGGTACACCGGGCGGCGGTTGTCGCCGCGCTCGCGCAGTTGCTCGAGCAGCGCCTGCACCGGGGCAAAGCCGGTGCCGCTGGCCAGCAACACCATCGGCCGTTGGCTGTCGCGCAGGTAGAACGAACCGAACGGCCCCTCCATGCGCAGAATCGCCCTGGGCTGCAACGCATTGAACACATGCCCGCTGAACACCCCGCCCGGCATGTGCCGGATGTGCAGCTCAAGCTGGTTGTCGCGCGCCGCTGCGGTGGCCATCGAGTAGCTGCGCCGGCTGCCGTCCTTGAGCAGCACCTGCACGTACTGCCCCGGCAGGTAGGCGAATGCGGCGCCCGGCGCGAGCATCAGGCGCAGCACCGCCACGTCGTGGCTGACCTTGTCGAGGCTGGCCACGCGCACGCCCATCTGCTGGATGCCGATGCCGCGCAGCTCGGTGACTTCCGGCGCGTCGATGACCAGGTCGGAACGTGCCCTGGCGCAGCAGAACAGCGCCAGGCCCTGGGCCCGCTCGGCTTCGCTGAGCACTGCCAGCGGGCTGTCGGCGTGGTCCACCTCGCCGCTGAGCACCTGGCCCTTGCAACTGCCACAGGTGCCGGTGCGGCAGCTGTGCTTGAGCATCAGGCCATCGGCCAGGGCTGCGTCGAGCACGCTCTGCCCGGCGTTGACCGGGCAGCTCAGGCCGACCGGCTGGATCTGCAGGGTGAAGCTCATGTGCGTACCCTCCGTCACTGCGCGCGTCCGGCGGCGGCCAGCAGGTCCAGCGCCACGTCGACGATCATGTCCTCCTGGCCGCCGACCATGCGCCGCTTGCCCAGCTCGACCAGGATGTCGACGGTTTTCAGGCCATAGCGCGCCGCGGCGATTTCGGCGTGGCGCAGGAAGCTGGAGTAGACCCCGGCATAGCCCAGCGCCAGCGATTCGCGGTCTACCCGCACAGGGCGGTCCTGCAACGGGCGCACGATGTCGTCGGCTGCATCCATCAGCGTGTAGAGGTCGGTGCCGTGGTTCCAGCCCAGGCGCTCGGCGGCGGCGATGAACACTTCCAGGGGCGCGTTGCCGGCGCCCGCGCCCATGCCGGCCAGGCTCGCATCGATGCGATCGCACCCCTCCTCCACCGCGGTGATCGAGTTAGCGACCCCGAGGCTGAGGTTGTGGTGGGCATGCATGCCGGTTTCGGTCTCGGGCTTGAGCACGGCCTTGAACGCGCGAAAGCGATCACGCACGTCCTGCATGTTCATCGCCCCACCGGAGTCGGCCATGTACACGCAGGTGGCGCCATAGCTTTCCATCAGCTTGGCCTGGGCGGCCAGCTGCTCGGCCGGGATCATGTGGCTCATCATCAGAAAGCCCACGGTGTCCATGCCCAGCGCGCGCGCATATTCGATGTGCTGGCGGGCCACGTCGGCCTCGGTGCAGTGGGTGGCCACGCGCACCACGCGGGCGCCGGCGTCATACGCGGCCTTGAGGTCGTGCACCGTGCCGATGCCGGGCAGCAGCAGGGTGGTGATCCTGACGTGACTGATCACGTCGGCCACGGCCTCGATCCACTCCAGGTCGGTGTGGGCGGCAAACCCGTAGTTGAAGCTGGAGCCCTGCAGGCCATCGCCGTGGGCCACTTCGATGGAATCGACCCTGGCCTTGTCCAGCGCACGGGCTATGTCCTGCACGTTCTGCAGCGAGTACTGGTGGCGCACCGCGTGGCTGCCGTCGCGCAGGGTCACGTCGCTGATGTAGAGCTTCTTGGCGGGATTGAACGTCATGCGGGCATCCTCAGTTGTGCGCCATGGCCTGGGCCATGCGCTCGGCGGTCGCCATCGCGGCGGACGTCATGATGTCGAGATTGCCGGCGTAGGCCGGCAGGTAGTGGGCGGCGCCTTCGACTTCGAGAAACACCGAGGTCTTGAGCCCGCTGAAGCGGCCCAGGCCCGGGATCAGCAGCGGCGCCTGGGGCTCGATCACCTCGAACTGCACCTGCTGCTTGAGCCGGTAGCCGGGCACGTAGGCCTGCACCGCCTGGGCCATCTCGTGGATGGAAGCTTGCACGCGGGCCTGCTCGCAGGCTTCGGAGAGCACGAACACGGTATCGCGCATGATCAGCGGCGGCTCGGCCGGGTTCATCACGATGATCGCCTTGCCCCTGGCTGCACCGCCGATGGCTTCGATGGCCTTGGAGGTGGTTTCGGTGAACTCGTCGATGTTGGCGCGGGTGCCGGGGCCGGCGGACTTGCTGGCAATCGAGGCGACGATTTCGGCGTAGTGCACCTTGGCCACCCGCGACACCGCGGCCACCATCGGGATGGTCGCCTGGCCGCCGCAGGTGACCATGTTGACGTTCAACTGCGCCAGGTTCTGCTCCAGGTTCACCACCGGCACGCAGTATGGGCCGATGGCTGCCGGGGTCAGGTCGATCAGGCGGATGCCGGGCTTGCGTGCGCGCAGGTAGGCGTCGTTGCGTACATGGGCGCCGGCCGAGGTGGCATCGAAGACGAAGTCGATATCGGCGAACTCGGGCATGCGCGCCAGGCCCTCGACCCCTTCGTGGGTGGTGGCCACGCCCAGGCGGCGGGCGCGTTCCAGCCCGTCGGAGGCCGGGTCGATGCCGACCATCACGGCCATTTTCAGGTGCTTGCCGTGGCGCAGCAGCTTGATCATCAGGTCGGTGCCGATATTGCCGGAGCCGATGATGGCGACATTGAATTTTGCAGGGTTCATACGGCTTCTCCGTAGACTTCGGCGAGGAGGATGACGCTCGGGTCGAGGCTGTCGGCGTACAGGCGCTGCACGGCCTCGGCGCGCAGGCTCAAGGCGGTGCGCTGGTTGATGTAGCCCTTGTCGGTGATCTCGCCGTCGTTGAGGCTGGGCGGCGAATCGAGGATCACCAGGCGCACGGCATGCTGGGACGAGGCCGGGTATTCCCGGGCCAGTGCCTGCAGGCCCGCGCACAGCGCCAGGCGCACCTCGGGCTGCAGCGCCAGCTGTGCACCGCTCATGTGCTGGCCCTCGGCGCCGAGCAGGTCGCGCAGGGCCTGGGACGGGTAGACCAGCGCGCCGATCATGTCGCGGTCATGCCCGCCGATCACGCAGTCGCTGGCATACGGCGCCAGCGCGCTGACCAGGCGTGGGCGCAGCGTGCCCACCGACACCCAGGTGCCGCTGCTGAGCTTGAAGTCCTCGGTCACGCGGCCGTCGAACTGCACGCCCAGCTCGGGGCGCGCCGGGTCGACCAGGCGCCCGGCGTCGCCGATACGGTAGAAGCCCTCTTCATCGAACGCCGCCAGGGTGCTGGCCGGGTCGCCCAGGTAGCGCGGGAACACCGAGGGGCCGCGCACGCGCATCTCCAGCTTGTCGCCGGCCGGCACGAACTTGAGCTCGGTGCCCGGTACCGGCAGGCCGATGATGCCGGCCTTGTCGGCGGCAAAATGCACGCTGGTGACCACCGGCGAGGTTTCGGTGGAGCCCCATTCGGTGGCAAAGAACAGCGGCGTGTCGCGCACCTTCCCGGCACACGCCACCAGCCGGCTCCAGCTGCTTTGCGGCAGGGCGGCAGCGGCATAGAACAGCATGCGCAGGCGCCCGAACAGGGCCTGGGCCAGCGCCGGGTCGCGCTCCAGGTGCGGCAGCAGCATCTCGTAGCCGCGCGGCACGTTGAAGAACAGCGTGGGCCTGACCGAGCGGATGTTCTCCAGCGTACGGTCGATCTGCCCCGGCACCGGCAGGCCGTCGTCGATGTACAGGGTGCCGCCGTTGCGCAGTACCAGGTTGAAGTTGTGGTTGGCGCCGAACACGTGGCTCCAGGGCAGCCAGTCGAGCACGATCAGTTCGCCCTGCTCCAGAAAGCGCCAGCACTGGGCAATCGCCTGCTGGTTGGCGCAGAGCATGCCGTGGGTGTTGACCACGGCCTTGGGCGCACCGGTGGAGCCGGAGGTCATCAGGTAGCGCGCCGGGGTGTCGCCATCCAGGCGCGCGAAGGCGGCCATCACCGCCGGGGTCTCGGCCTTGTACAGGTGCGGCAGGGCCAGCGCACCGGGGATTTCCTGGGCGTTGCGCGCCGCCACCACCGGGCAGTCCGGGTCGACCAGGGCGATGGCGCGGCCATAGGCATCGCCGTCGTTGACGAAGATCAGCCCCGGCTTGAGCACCTCGACAATCGCCTTGAGCTTGGCGCAGCCGCTGCCGGTATTGCGCGAGTAGGCCACCGAGATGGTCGACACCGGGATGCCCACGTGCATCGCCGCCAGGGTCAGCAGCGCCTGGTCCAGGTCGTTTTCCGAGAGCATCAGCAGCGGCCGGCCGGCTGCGATGTCCAGTTCCAGCAGGCCCTGGGCCAGGGCGCCGACGCGCTGGCGCACCTGCTCGTAGGTCAGGCTGAACCAGCCCGCGCCGCGCCGTTCGGCCAGGTAGGCACGCTGCGGCGCCTGCTCGGCCCAGTGTTCCAGCCACTGGCCGATGCAGCGCGCATAGGGTTGCAGCGGCTCGGGCGAGCTGAGCACGAAGCTGCCGTCGGCACGCGGTTCGTACAGCACCTGGGCGGGGGCCAGCTGGGTGGGGTCGTTGAAGAAGTCGTACATTGCACGCCCTCGTGAGCGCGGCAGGCCGTCGGCCCGCTGCTCACTGGTTTTATTGTTGTAGGTACCGGCGGTCGGTCAGGCCGCCGGGTTCAAGCCGGCACGGCTCAGGTGAAGCGACAGCTCACTTCGCCCAGGCGGGTCAGGCGCAGGCGCAGGCTGTCGCCCGCCACCACCGGCACCATCGGCCCCAGCGCGCCGGACAGCAGCACGTCACCGGCCTGCAGCGGGCGCCCGGCCAGGGCCATGGTGCGCGCCAGCCACAGGCAGGCATCCAGCGGGTTGCCCATGCACGCGGCGCCCACGCCGATGGCGGCCTGGGCACCGTTCTTCTCCAGCAGCATGCCTTCCAGGGCCAGGTCCAGGCCGTGCAGGCTGACCGGGGTCTTGCCCAGCACGTAGAGGCCCGAGGAGGCGTTGTCGGCCACGGTGTCGACCAGGGTGATCTTCCAGTCCTCGATGGCCGAGTCGACGATCTCCAGCGCCGGCAGCACATGGTCGACCGCGCGCAGCAGCTCGCCCAGGGTGGTGTCGGGGTCGGGCAGGTCGCGCCCCAGCACGAAGGCGATCTCGCCCTCGGCCTTGGGCTGGATCAGCCGCGTGCTGTCGATGGCCTGGCCATCGTGGCATTCCATGTCGGCGAACAGCATGCCGAAGTCGGGCTGGTCGACGCCCAGTTGCTGCTGCACCGCCAGCGAGGTGAGGCCGACCTTGCGCCCGCTCAGGCGCCGGCCGGCGGCCAGCGCGGCCTGGGTGGCGAGTTCCTGCACGGCGTAGGCGTCGTGCAGCGACTGGATGTCGAAACGCTCGGAAATGCGCCCGCACGGGGTGCGGGTCGAGCGGGCCTGGGCCAGCGCTGCGGCGGCGGCCTGAAGGTTGGGGTGGGTCATGGGGTTGCTCCTGAACGGGTCCGGTTGGCTTACAACGCGCGCGCGCGACTCTGGCGATAGCCCTGGTGCAGTTCGTCGACCAGCTCGGCCACGCTGCAGGTGCGGGTGATCTGGCCCACGCCCTGCCCCGCCGACCACACGTGTTTCCACGCCTTGTTGGCGGTGGCGATGTCGCCGGAGAAGTCGATGCTGGGGCGGGTTTCGCTGCGCGGGTCGATGCCGGCCTTGTCCAGCGACGGCTGCATCCAGTTGGCCAGCACACCGCTGACCGCCTTGGTGGTGGTCACCTGGTCCAGCGAGCACTCCACCAGCATGTCGCGGTAGGCGTCCTCGACCAGGCTTTCGTGGGTGGCGATCAGGCGCGTGCCCACCAGCGAGAAGTCGCAGCCCAGCACCTGCGCGGCATGGATGTCGCGCCCGTTGGAGATCGCCCCGGCCAGGCCCAGCGGGCCGTCCCAGAACTCGCGCACTTCGGCGACGAAGGCGAACGGGTTGTAGTTGCCTGTATGCCCGCCGGCGCCGTTGCACACCAGCACCAGGCCATCGACGCCGGCGGCCACGGCCTTGCGTGCCAGGGCCGGGCTGATCACGTCGGCGATCACCACCCCGCCATAGGCGTGCACGGTGTCGAGCACGCGCTTGGGGCTGCCCAGGGCGGTGGAAACGATCGGCGGCTGGTAACGGCGCACCAGCTCAAGCTCGGCCTCGAAGCGGTCGTAGGTGCTGTGCACGATCATGTTGAGCATCCACGGCGCCCACTGCTCGCCACGCTGCTGCGCGGCGTCACGCTCGCCGACGATCTGTTCCAGCCATTGCTGCAGTTGCTCGACGGTGCGCGCATTGGGCGCCGGCAGGCTGCCGACGATGCCGGCCTGGCAGCTGGCGGCGAGCAGGCGCGGGCCCGACACCAGGAACATCGGCGCGGCCAGCACCGGCAGGTCGAGCCCGGCGAACAGGTTCAGGAGTTGCTGTTGCGGTGCACTCAGGCTTGTTGTTGTCATCACGCATCTCTCTTGTTCTGGTTATCAAGGCTCAGGCCTTGCGCGACCGCGTGGGGCCGGCGCTGCGAATCTCCCAGCCGCCATCGCTGTGGATGATGTTGGCGGTGGTCAACCCGGCATTCTCGCGCGAGGCCAGCAGCACGTAGTGCCCGGTGTGGTCCTCGGGCTCGGCAATCCGTTGCAGGGGCACAGCCTGCGCGACACCGGCCTCGAACCCGGGGATCTGGTTGAGCGGTACGCTGCGGCTGTTCAGGCCATCCAGGCTTTTCATCGGCGTGTTGGTCGCCCCCGGCGCCACGCCGTTGACCCGGATGTCCGGCGCCAGCTCGTAGGCCAGCTGGCGGATCATGCCCACCAGCGCATGCTTGGCGGTGACGTACAGAATGCCACCACCGCCGGCATAAAAGGCACTGTTGGACAAGGTAAAGATCATGCTGCCACGGGTTTGGCGCAGCGCCTCGATCGACGCCTGCGCGCCGAGCAGGTAGCCCTGCACGTTGGTGGCGAAGAGTTTCTGGAACGCACCCTCGAAATCCGGCGGGGCGATGCGGTCCAGGCGGGTGAAATAGTCGAACACCGCGGCGTTGCCGACGAAGGTGTCGAGCCTGCCGAACGCCTCCAGGGTGGCGGCCACGGCGCGCTGGTTATCCTGATAGCGCGCCACGTCGCCCTGCACGGTGATCACCGCATCGCCCAGCTCGGCAGCCAGCGCCGCCAGTTGCGCCGCGTCGCGGCCCATTACCGCGACCCTGGCGCCTTCGGCCACGTAGCGGCGCACGATGGCGCTGCCGATGCCGCCGGTACCGCCGGTGACCAGTGCCACCTGCCCTTTCAACCAAGCCATGTGCAGGCCCTCATAGGAACGTGTTGATGTTCTTGCACAGCAACATCGCGTTGGGGATCAGAATCTTGCGCTTGAGCAGCTTGAGGCCCTCGGCCTCCAGGCGCAGCACGTCCTCGCGCCGCCCGGCCAGCTGGGCGTGTTCATCCAGGCCGCGGCTGCGCACGTTGACGAAGCACGAGTACGCCAGGTACTCGCCCGGCTCGGCGCCGGCGTACACCTCGATGTTGCTGACCAGGTGCACGTTGCGCGTGGGCGGGTTCTCGGCCCAGGCCGAGGGCTGCTTGAAGCGCGCCACGCGGCGCTTGAGCTCGCGCATGCCGTCATCGAAGAAGGCCATGTGCTCCAGGCGGTAGGGCCCGGACTTGTCTTCGCGGCGACGGTTCTCGATGCCGGGCATCCAGTAGTGGATGGCTTCGCTCAGGCTCAGCAGCCATTGGTCCCAGCACTCGTTGTCGAGCAGGCGCGCCTCGCGCAGCAGAAACTGTTCGACCCGGCGGGCCTCGTCGATGGACACCGGGGTGTCCTGCAGTTGGTGTGTCATCTCGCCCCCCTCAGCGCAGCGTGCCGTTGCGGTCTGGTACGTCGGCCCAGGTCGGTGCCTGCAGCAGGTCTTTCCAGCGCTGGTAGAACGCCCGCGCGTTGCATTCGTTGAGCTGGCCCTTGAACACGTTGCCCGGCAGCTCGCTGTCGTCCAGGCGGGTGTGCATGCCCAGGCCCACGTACAAGTCCTGGTAGCGCGTGACCACGCCCCGGCTGGTCTTGGTGCAGTACTCCCAGTTCTCGCCGTCGTCCATCTCGAACACGCCGGTGGGCGAGAAGGTCATCATCGCGCCACGGCGCCATTTGTCCTTGATGTCCTGCGGGGCGTTCTTGTTGACGATGACCCAGGTGAACAGCTCGATCTTGTGCGGGCCACGCGGCTGCCAGATGCGCACGGTGTTCTGCCCCGGCAGGAACGAGAAGTTGGGGAACACGGTGAACGAGGAGATCGCGCCGATCAGCTTCGAGCGGAACTCGCCCAGGCGCTCGGCGACCTTGGGGCGCAGCACATGCAGGTACTTGTTGATGTCCTTTTCGCCCAGGGTGGCGGCGTTGCCGACCACGTCGGTGGCGAACTCGTAGCCGTGGCCGTTCCAGTTCACCGAGTAGGATTCGGGCAGTTCGCCGACATTGGCCACCGGGCCGCCGAGCATGGCCTTGGCCGCCGAGTCGTGGGTCCAGCCGCCGTGCAGGATGTCGCCGACGAAGTTTTCGGCGGCGATCTTCCAGTTGCACTCGATGGTGGAGCGGATGCAGCCGCCCAGGAACTCGCTGCCGCCCTCGTCCATGTCGAGCATCACGTCCATGTACCAGGTCATCGGCCCGAGGTACTCCTCCAGAGTCGGCGCATCGCTGGCAAAGGTGGCGAACACCAGGCCCTTGTAGCTGGCCACGCGGGCTTCGCGCAGGCCATGCCTGGACTTGTCGAACTGGCTTTCTTCGTAGCACTTGGATTCGTGCATGCCCATCAGGCGCCCGCCATCGGCGCCGAACGACCAGCCGTGGTAGTTGCAGATGAAGCCGCGGGCGTTGCCGGCCTCGGCAAAGCACACCTTGTTGCCGCGGTGCGGGCAGGCATTGAGGAACACCTTGATCGAGGCGTCCTTCTGGCGTACCACCAGCACTTCGTCTTCACCCATCGAGGTGGTCAGGTAGTCGCCGGACCTGGGCAGCTGGGATTCGTGGGCGACGAACAGCCAGCAGCGCGCGAAGATCTTCTCCAGCTCCTGCTCGTAGATCGCCTCGTCCCAGAACACCTTGCCCGACAGGCGCCCCTCCTGCATGTCACAGAGGCGGTCGAGGTTGCCCAGGGCGGGCGTGCTTTCGAGGGTTCTGAGCGGTATGTGCTTGTTGTTATCCATGGTTCAGACTCACAGGTATGCGGTTGGACGGCGCCCGGTCAGACCGGGCTGTCGGCGTCGGCCAGCGCCTCGTCGGCTTCCAGGGCCGTGTCGGCATACACCTCGCGGTCGGTGACGATGACCTTGTAGGTGCGCAGGTGCCGTTCGCAGGGGAAGGTCACGGCCTTGCCGCTGGGGATATGGAACTGGCCCCAGTGCACCGGGCAGGTGATCAGGTCGTCTTCCATGTCGCCTTCGGCCAGCGAGGCGGTGGCGTGGGTGCACATGTCGGTGGTGGCGTAGAAGGTGCCGCCCAGGTTGTAGACGCACAGGGCATCGCCATCGCCGTTGGCGACCTTCTTCAGTTCGCCCGGCGCCAGCTCGTCACGCTGGCAAAGCAGTACGCGGCTCATGCCGGCTCCTCGTTGTTGAGTTGCACAAAGCCCAGGCCGGTGACCCAGGCGGGCACGGCTTCATAGGCGATCACTTCACCGCGCGGACGCTCCAGGGCGGCCATGGCGCAGGCGAAGTTGCGGATTTCCATCGCGCCGTTGCCGGCCCGACGCAGGATGTCTTCGTCGCGGTAGGCGCACAGTGCCTGCAGGTCGCCGTTGACCCCGTGGGCAAGGATTTCGCGGTCGAAGTCCTCGGCCACCTGGCCCATCTCGACGGTGCCTACCCAGTGGCTGATGCCGCCGCTGCCGATGATCACCACGCGCTCGTCGGCGTCGAATGCCTCGACTGCCGCGCGCAGTTGCCGGCCCAGGTCGGCCGAGCGCTCCAGCGAGATGTACGGGTCGACGCCGCACGCCAGGTACACCGGGATGCTCGGCAGCTCACGGCCCAGCAGGGCCTCGGCCGGCTTGACCACCAGCTGGTGCGGGATCGAGAACGAATGGTCGACGGTGAAGCTGCGCGCCACGGTCCAGTCCACGCCCTGCCCTTCACCGTGATGGACGATGTGCTCGGCCAGCGCCTGGTGGTTGCGCACCACGCCCCGGTCCAGGCCCGGCAGGCGGTCGATGGGGCCGTCCACGTCGCCGGTGCCGATCACGTAGCGCGGCAGGCAATGGGGGCCGAACAGGATGTAGTGATCGCAGCCGACGATGATCACCGCCGTGGGCTGCAAGGCGGCCAGGCGCTCGGCGCATTGGGCATAGGCGCCCCATACGGCATCGCGTTGTGCGGCCGGTGGCGCATCGGGCGCCACGAACATCACCGGGTCATGCGGCATCCAGAAGCCGCCCACTATCTTGCCCATCGGTTCACCCCTTGAGCGCGGCGGAAAACCCCGCGCCTTGTTCATCGGTACAGCCCAGGCGCTGCTTGTAGACGCGCATGCTGCGTTGCGGCGAAAGCTCCTGCCAGAAGCCCATGGTCAGCATCGGGTTGACCCCGGCCGCCTGCAGGCCGGCCACGTCGAAGTCGAGGATCATCTGCGCCTCGTCGGGGGCCAGGGCAAAGCGCTGCACGAAGCCTGCGGCGTCTTCACGAAAGCGCTGCTTGGCCGCGCGCTCCACGCACAGCTGCCACAGCACCCGCTCCATCACGTTTCTGCTCATGCCGGACTACTCGCCGAGAAAGTCGCGAACCAGCGCGGCAAAGCGCCGTGGCTGCTCGCTCTGGACCCAGTGACCGCAGCGCCCGAACAGGTGCAGGTCGGCGTCGGCAATGCTGTTGGCGATCAGCAGCCCGCACTCCGGCGGCACCACACAGTCTTCGCGACCGTGTACCACCAGCGTCGGCGCCACGATCTTGGCCAGCGCGGCGGCGGGGAAGCCCTTGACCATCGTCTGGCCTTCGGCGGCGGGCTGCGGGATCAGCTTGCGCAAGGCGGCCTGGGCACCGGGCCGGGCACTGGCCTCGTAGCGGGCCTGCACCATGGCGTCGGTGATCAGCGCCTTGTCGTAGGGGAACAGCTCCATCAGCTGGCGCATGTTGGCCAGCGACGGCTCGTATTCCCAGGCACCGCGCAGGCCGGGGGTCTGCACGAACTCGCCGGCCGGGGTGCCGAGCAGCACCAGCTTGTTGACGCGCTCGGGGGCGAACACCGCCAGGCCGATGGCCAGGGCGCCGCCGAACGAGTTGCCGATGAAGGAGGCCTTCTGGATATCCAGGGCATCCATGATGCCGATCAGGTGGCTGACCCACAGCTTGATGTCGTACCGGGCGTCATCCTTGAACTCGGTGAAACCGAAGCCGGCGATGTCCGGCACGATCACCCGCCAGCGGTCGGCGAACACCGGCACGCTGGCGGCCCAGTTGGCCCAACCCGAAACACCCGGGCCCGAGCCGTGCAGCAGGAACAGCGGCTCGCCCTGGCCGGCCTCGTGGTAGTGGGTGTGGTGCCCTGCTGCGAGCAGAGTCTTTGCAGTTGCGCTCATGTCGGCCTCCGGTTTTTATTCTTAACATACAGTTGTGTATCTGCATGCTATTTACCGCTTTGACCTGAGTCAATGAAAAAACATGACTATTTTCAAATAATGAGCAGCCATACCTACACCTATGTACTGTCATGTATGGCAGGATGCGGACACCCGGCACTGGCCTTGTGGCCAATGCCGGCAATAGCTTCGCCGTTGCGGCGGGCGTTAGAATGACGGTTTGCTGCCAAGGCCAAGCGTCGAACCCTGCGCTGCCCTGGCGCTTATCCAGCTTGTTGGACAAGGCCCTACACAATGTCATCACGCACCAACCTCACGCGGGAAGATTGGATTCATGCGGCACAGGAAGTGCTTGTCACCAGCGGCGTCGACGCCGTGCGCGTCGACACCCTGGCCAAGGAACTGAAGATCACCCGTGGCAGTTTCTACTACCACTTCAAAAGCCGCGGCGAACTGCTCGAAGGCATCCTGGGCAACTGGCGCGCACGCGCCACCGAGGATGTGATCCTCAACCTGCGCACGGCCCACAGCTCGCCGCTGCAGCAGTTGCAGCGCCTGCTGGAGCTGCCTTCCCACGGCCAGACCGCCAAGGACGCCGCCTCGATCGAACTGGGCATCCGCGGCTGGGCGCGGCGCGACAAGCAGGCACGCCAGGCCATCGACGAGGTGGACAGCCATCGCCTGAACTACATCGAGGGGCTGCTGATTCAGGCCGGCGTGCCCAGCGACGAAGCCCAGGACCGCGCCTACCTGATCTACGCCTACCAGATCAGCCTGTCGCTGCTGCACAGCGAAGACACCCCGCAACAACGCCTGGCGCGCAGCCAGCGCATGGCCGGCATCCTCCTCCCCGCGTGCAGCCACGCCCCGGCCTGAGCGCCTGTGCCGACCCGCTCGGCACATTGCAAATACACAAATGTATCTTTGTATATCCAATACCCGCCATCCAGCGGGTATTGGCACGCTCGTCTTGAAAAATATTTATTCAATAAATTCAAATAGATAATCGAATAAATCGGCGAATGCAGGCGCGCCGCTGCGGCGCCTGTTGACAAGCCGCCCACCTTCCCGCGTAGTCTATACATACACATGCACATGTGTATTTAAACGCCTTGCATGTTGCCCTGCCCCGGGCAGGGGCGCACCACAATAAGAATAGAAAACGAGTACTTCACTATGCACGCGCCTGCACGCTCTCGCCGGGTCCCGCCCTGCGCGCCCGACCCGTCACGCCCCCGGTACGGCACCGCCGCACCGACGCCGACCGCCCTCTGCGACCGGCATCCCACCTCCCCCTTGCCCACTGCTCGCTGAGGCCTGCCCATGGATTTCTCGATACTGGCGTTTCTTGCCCAGGACGGCCTGACCACGGGCGCGATCTACGCACTGGTGGCGCTGGCCCTGGTGCTGGTGTTCTCGGTGACGCGCACCATCCTGGTGTGCCAGGGCGACTTCGTCACCTACAGCGCCCTGACCCTGGCCACCCTGCAGCTGGGCCTGATGCCCGGCACCGTGTGGCTGCTGCTGGGCTGCTCGCTGGCCGCCTGCGCACTGGACTGCACCGACGCCGCACGGCGCCGTCAATGGCGCCGGCTGCCGGGCCTGCTGGCGCGCTACCTGAGCCTGCCGCTGCTGTTGTGGGCGGTGCTGGGCAACCTCGACCTGGCGAGCCTGCCGGCGCTGCTGCAGATTCTGCTGACCCTGGCCCTGGTCACGCCGCTGGGGCCGTTGCTGTACCGCCTGGTGTACCAGCGGGTGGCCGAGACCTCGGTGCTGTTGCTGTTGATCGTGTCGGTGGCGGTGCATATCGCGCTGGTGGGCGTGAGCCTGCTGATGTTCGGCGCCGAGGGCGTGCGCACCGAAGCCCTGGCCGAGTCGGTATTCATGCTCGGCGAGCTGCCGGTGGGCCTGCAGAGCCTGCTGGTGATCGGCAGCGCGCTGCTGCTGATCGGCCTGCTGTATGCCTTCTTCGGCCACAGCCTGTACGGCAAGGCGCTGCGTGCCACTGCGCTCAACCGTACCGGCGCGCAGCTGGTGGGCATCCCCACCCAGTTGGCCGGCAAGGCCGCGTTCGGCCTGGCCGCGCTGATCGGCGCGATCTCCGGGGTACTGATCGGCCCGCTGACCACGCTGTATTACGACTCGGGCTTTCTGATCAGCCTCAAGGGCTTTGTGGCGGCGATCTTCGGCGGCCTGGCCAGTTACCCGATAGCCGCGGCCAGTGCGTTCTTCGTCGGCGTGCTGGAGAGCTTCGCCAACTTCGGCGCCTCGGCCTACAAGGAGGTCATCGTGTTCACCGTGGTGATCCCGGTGCTGCTGTGGCTGTCGCTGAAAAACCCGCACCTGGAGGAGCAACACTGATGGCCCTGCGACTGATCCCCCTGTTGGCCCTGCTGCTGGTGGCGGGCCTGGCGCCGCTGGTGCTGCCCGCGTTTCACGTGACCCTGCTCAACTACATCGGCCTGTACAGCCTGGTGGCCCTGGGCCTGGTGCTGCTGACCGGCATCGGCGGCATGACCTCGTTCGGCCAGGCCGCATTCGTGGGCATTGGCGCCTACGCCAGCGCGGTGCTCACCACCCAGTACGGCCTGTCGCCGTGGCTGGGCCTGCTGGCGGGGCTGGCGATCACCCTGGTGGTGGCCACCAGCCTGGGCCTGCTGACCCTGCGCCTGGCCGGGCACTACCTGCCCATCGGCACCCTGGCCTGGGGCCTGGCGCTGTTCTACCTGTTCGGCAACCTGCCGGGCCTGGGCGGCTTCGGCGGCCTGCAGAACCTGCCGAACATCGAGCTGCTGGGCTGGCAAATCAGCGGCTCGGCCGATTTCGCCGTGCTGATCGGGTTGTTGCTGGCGGCCAGCCTGTGGCTGCTCGACAACCTGCTGCACAGCCGCCAGGGCCGTGCCATCCGCACCCTCAAGGAATCGGCCGGGATGGCCGAGGCGATGGGCATCGATACCGCACGCAGCCGCCTGCAGGTGTTCATCATCGCCGCCCTGCTCGCGGCCCTGTCGGGCTGGCTGTACGCGCACCTGCAGCGGGTGGTCAATCCCACGCCGTTCTCGGTGGTGATGGGCATCGAGTACCTGTTCATGATCGTGCTGGGCGGCGTCGCCAGCCTGTGGGGCGCGCTGCTGGGCGCAGCGTTGCTGACCCTGATCAAGCAGGTGCTGCAGGACGTGCTGCCGCAGCTGTTCGGGCATGCCGACAACGTCGAGATGATCTTCTTCGGCGTGCTGGTGATTCTGGTGCTGCAGTACGCCCGCGGCGGCCTGCTGCCGGTGCTGCGCAGTGTGCTGCCGGCCAGCCGCCCGCGCACCCTGGCGCTGGATGACGCGCCGGCCCTGCCCCGGCGCAGCATGCCGGCGGCCGGCAAGCCGCTGATGGTGGCCCAGGGGCTGCTCAAGCAGTTCGGCGGGCTGGTGGCCAACAAGAACATGGGCCTGTCGGTGAATGCCGCCGAGGTGACCGCGCTGATCGGCCCCAACGGCGCCGGCAAGTCGACCCTGTTCAACCTGTTGTCGGGGGTGCTGACGCCCAATGCCGGGCAGATCACCTTCAACGGCCAGCGCATCGAAGGCCTGTCGCCGCGCGCCATTGCCCACCTGGGCGTGAGCCGCACCTTCCAGCACGTGCGCCTGCTGGGCGAGATGAGCGTGCTGGAGAACGTCGCCCTCGGCGCCCATGCCCGGGGCAAGGCCGGGCTGCTGCGCTCGATGCTGCACCTGGAGCGCAAGGAAGAAGCCGCCCTGCTCGCCGAGGCCACGCGTCAGATCCAGCGGGTGGGCCTGGGCGAATACCTGCACACCCCGGCCGGCAGCCTGCCGCTGGGCCAGCAGCGCATCGTCGAGATCGCCCGCGCGCTGTGCAGCGACCCGTTGCTGTTGCTGCTCGACGAACCCGCCGCCGGCCTGCGCCATGGCGAGAAACAGGCGCTGGCGCAACTGCTCGAGCAGTTGCGTGGCGAGGGCCTGGGCGTGCTGCTGGTGGAGCACGACATGGAGTTCGTGATGGGCCTGGCCGACCACATCGTGGTGATGGAATTCGGCCAGCCCCTGGCCAGCGGCACCCCGCTGCAGATCCAGCAGAACCCTGCGGTGCTGGCCGCCTACCTCGGAGGTGTCGAATGAGTCGCCTGCTGGATGTGCGCAACCTGTCGATCAACCACGGCAAGGTCGAGGCGGTACGCAACCTCGACCTGCACCTGGAGGAAGGCCAGATCGTCAGCCTGATCGGCCCCAATGGCGCCGGCAAGACCACCCTGATGGCGGCGCTGATCGGCCTGCTGCCCTGCCAGGGCCAGGTGACCTACGCCGGCCAGGCGTTGCTGGGCCACCACGACGTGGCCCAGCGCATCGACCAGGGCATGGTGCTGGTGCCCGAGAGCCGCGAGCTGTTCGGCCTTATGAGCGTGGAGGACAACCTGCGCCTGGGCGCCTTCAGCCGCCACCGGCGCGGTTTTCGCGACCATCAGCAGACCCTCGACGAGGTGTTCGGGCTGTTCCCGCGCCTGCTCGAACGGCGCCAGCAGGCCGCCTGCACGCTCTCGGGCGGCGAGCGCCAGATGCTCGCCATCGGCCGCGCGCTGATGGCCAAACCGCGCCTGCTGATGCTCGACGAACCGAGCCTGGGCCTGGCGCCGCGGGTGATCGGCGAGATCTTCACCATCTTCGACACCCTGCGCCAGAGCGGCGTGTCGATCCTGCTGGTGGAGCAGAACGCCCGCGCTGCGCTGAAGATTTCCGACTACGGCTACGTGCTGGAGGTCGGCGAGATCGTGCTTGAAGGCGACGCCCAGGCGTTGGCCAGCAACCCCCGGGTGGTCGAAAGCTACCTGGGCCGCGCACCCGCGCCCACCGCCACCACGGAGGTGATCAGCGCTACCGGCACGTAGCGCCCCGCAGCACTTGCCACACCCATAAAAACAATATCAGGAGCTTGCATGAAACCTATTCTTCCCTTGCTGTTGCTGGCCACGCTGTCGACCGCTGCACAGGCCGACATGACCGTCGGCGTGATTCTCTCCACCACCGGCCCGGGGGCCTCGCTGGGCATCCCCGAGCGCAATACCGTGGCGCTGCTGCCCAGGGAGATTGCCGGGCAGGCCGTCAAATACGTGGTACTGGACGATGCCAGCGACAGTACCGCCGCGGCCAAGAACGCGCGCAAGCTGGTCAGCGAGCACAAGGTCGACCTGCTGATCGGCTCGACCACCGTGCCCACCTCGGCAGCAGTCGCGCAGATCGCCAAGGAGAGCCAGACCGCGCAGATCGCCCTGGCGCCGTTCAGCCCCGCCAGCGGCGAGCAGAGCTGGATCTTCACCATCGCCCAGACCAACACCCTGATGGCCCAGGCGCTGATCGAGCACATGCAGCAGAACGGTGTGAAGACCCTCGCCTACATCGGCTACAACGATGTGTGGGGCGAAGACTGGCACAAGGTGCTCAGCGAAATGGCGCCGGCGGCAGGCATCACGCTGGTGCGCGACGAGCGCTTCAACCGCACCGACTCGTCGGTCAGCGGCCAGGCGCTGAAGGTGATGAGCAGCAAGCCCGACGCGGTGCTGATCGGCGCCACCGGCACCCCGGCGGCGCTGCCGCATACCGAGCTGCGCCGGCTGGGCTACAAGGGCACCGTGTACCACACCCACGGCGCGGCCAACAGCGCGTTCCTGCGCATCGGCGACAAGGCGCTCAACGGTGCGATACTGCCGGTGGGCCCGGTGGTGGTGTGGGACAAGCTGCCCGCCAGCCACCCCTCCAAGGCCATCGCCAGCCAGTACGCGCAGGATTACCAGGCCAAGTACGGCGACAACAGCCTGTCGCCGTTCGGCGCCTACCTGTACGACGCCATGCTGCTGGTGCAGGCGGCCACCCCGGCGGCGCTCAAGGGTGCCGAGCCCGGCACCGCGCAATTTCGCCAGCAACTGCGCGACCAGCTGGAGCAGACCCGCGACGTGGTCGGCACCCATGGCGTGTACAACCTCAGCGCCACCGACCATTTCGGCCATGACCAGCGCGCGCGTGCACTGGTGAGCGTGCAGGACCAGCAATGGGTCCTGCTGCATGCCCCTGAATAAACCCCCACAACAATAATAAAAAAGGCAGATCCATGAGCACTCTGAAACGGGTCAACACCACCCTCGCCCTCGGCACCCTGTGCGGGCTCAGCCCGGCACTGCTGGCCCAGGGTTTCATCGAAGACAGCAAGGCCACCCTGACCGCGCGCAACTACTACTTCGACCGTGACTACAAGGGCGAATCGGCGCAGTCGGCGACACGCGAATGGGCCCAGGGTTTCATCCTGCGCTTCACTTCCGGCTACACCCCGGGCACCGTCGGCTTCGGCCTGGATGCCCAGGCCATGCTGGGCCTGAAACTGGACTCCAGCCCCGCGCGCACCGGCACCGGGCTGCTGCCGTTCGACCCCAGGGACCGCGACCCGCGCGACGATTATTCGGAGCTGGGCCTGACCGGCAAGGTCAAGGTCTCCAGGACCGAACTGCAGGCTGGCACCCTGGCACCGTTTTCGCCGATCCTGTTCGCCAGCCCCACGCGCCTGCTGCCGCAGACCTTTCGCGGGGTGCAGTTCAAGTCCCAGGACATCGACAACCTGACCCTCAGCGGCGGGCGCCTGGACCGCATGAACCAGCGCGATTCCACCAACTACCAGAAGATCACCGTCGCCGCGCCCAACCGGCGCTTCAATGGTGCAGCCGAGTCGGACAGCTTTACCTATGGCGGCGGCGACTATCAGTGGTCCGAGCAGCTGGTGCTCAAGTACTACCATGCGCAGCTGGAGGACATCTATCGCCAGGACTACGTCGGCTTCGTCGACAACCGTGCGGTGGCGAACGGGCGCCTGAAGACCGATGTGCGTTACCACATCAGCGGCGAGGACGGCCCGGCCAGGGCCGGCAAGGTCGACAACCGTACCTTCGGCGTGATGAGCACCTACAGCCTGGGCGCACACAGCCTGGGGCTGGGCTACATGCAATTGAGCGGCGATACGGCGATGCCGTACATCGCCGGGTCCGAGCCGATGGTGGTGAGCGAGGGCGCATTGAGCAGCGAGTTCCTCAACCCCAAGGAGCGTACCTGGCAGGTGCGCTATGACTACGACTTCGTCGCCCTGGGCGTACCGGGGCTCAAGGGCATGCTGCGTTACCTGGACGGCAGCCGCATCGAATTGCCGAATGCGCTGGGCGGCAGCGGGCGCAGCGAGAGCGAGAAGGACATCGAGTTGTCGTATGTGGTGCAGAGCGGCACGTTCAAGAACGTTGCATTGCGGTTGCGCCATGCGTGGTACCGCAATGACTTTGCCTCGACTGCGGCGTTCAGGGATGACAACGAGCTGCGGGTGAACGTGGATTACACCGTGGCGCTTTGGTAACGCGCTGGCATCGTGTGTAGATGAACAAACGCCCCGGCTTGCCGGGGCGTTTTGCATTCCAGGGTGGCCATGACAGTCCGATTGTCTTGCAGTGCCTGGTCAGGCCTCTCGCGGGTCAAGCCCGCTTGTGTCTTGAGGAGGGGTTAGAATCTGAAGTGAGAGCGGTGAATGGCAAGCTGATAGCCCGAGGTGCCCTGAGCACGCGTGGGAGCACAAGCTGCCATTCACCGTTCTACTTTGGCGAGAGCCCGAACAGTTGGATGAGGGCCAAATCTCGAATCACAAGCGTGGGCCAAGCCAAAGTACTCTCACACCTTGAGTCTAAGAGGGTTTGGCCATGTCTTCCTCTGTCGGTATCGATGTTTCCAGTGCCACGCTCGCCGTTCACATCCGCCCCGAGGATATTAGTTTCAATGTTTCCAATGACTTGAGTGGATTTAAGCAGCTCGTCGAAAAACTTGGCGAGTACCAGGTTTCAGCCATTTTGCTTGAAGCAACCGGCGGTTATGAATGCAGTGCCCTTCGGGCACTGCAAGGTGCTGGTTTCCCGGCCTTCCGAATCAACCCCAATCGCGCCCGGGATTTCGCCAAGTCCATGGGCAAGCGTGCCAAGACCGACCCTATCGATGCAGCTGTGCTTGCCCATTTCGCCGAGGTGCTGCCGCCTCAACGTTGCGTAGCGATGACCCCTGAGCGAGCTTTGCTACGTGAACTGCTGATCCAGCGGGATCGTTTCGTCCAGCAACGTGACGATGACAAGCGCCGACTGAAGCAAGCGCAAACGGCATGTGTTTTGGCGAGTCTGGAGCGCCATATCAACTATTTGAAGGCCGAGATCAAAGCGCTTGAGCAAGAAATTGCCAAGCAGGCGGAGGAACTGCATGACGACCGCGTAGCGCAGCTCATGCAGGTCAAAGGTATCGGCCTGGTCACAGCCGCCAAACTGGTGGCCTTGCTACCGGAACTGGGTCAGGTGAGTCGCCAGGAGATCGCGGCTCTAGTGGGTGTCGCGCCGTTTAACGAAGATAGTGGCAAACACTCTGGCAAACGTTCGATCTGGGGAGGGCGGACACGAATCAGGCGGGCGCTGTACATGGCGTGCTGGGTCGTCATCCGGCACAACAAGGACTTCACTGAGCGTTATACCGCTATGAGGGCCCAGGGAAAGCTAGCGAAGGTAGCGGTAGTGGCATGCATGAGAGTCCTGATCGTCCGTTTGAATGCGATGCTCAAGGCCGGTACGCCGTGGCAGGAGCAGATCGCTCAACCGTAGGAGCCAGCTTTGCTGGCGATGCCCGGCTACGCCGGGCCAGGGGCGCTAAGCACCCCATCGACGGCAGAGCCGGCTCCTACAAAAAGACAGTTGCTCCCACAGGGTCTTGCGGTGCGTCCAAAATGCTGGCGTGGCGGGTGAGATCCTGTGGGAGCGGGCTTGACCCGCGAAGGGGCCCTCACAATTTACCCCGTAACCACCTGCCCTACCTGCTCCTCCAGCTGCTGCGCCAACGCCCTCAGCTCATCACACGACTGGCGCGTATGCTCGATGGTGCGCGCGCTCACCGTCGAGGCGTCGTGGATGCGCGTGACGCTGCGGTTGATACCGTCTGCCGTGGCCGCCTGCTGCTCCGCCGCACTGGCAATCTGCAAGGTCATCTGGCTCACCGTGGACGCCGACGCATCGATCAACGCCAGCGCCTGCCCGGCCCGCGCCGAGGCGGCCACCGGCTGCTGCGCCGACTCGACGTTGGCGCCGATCTGCGCCGCCGCCTGGCTGGCACCGGCCTGCACGCGGTTGATGATCTGCTGGATCTCCAGCGTCGACTGCTGCGTACGCCGCGCCAACGTGCGCACCTCGTCCGCCACCACCGCAAAGCCACGCCCATGCTCACCCGCGCGCGCCGCCTCGATGGCAGCATTCAACGCCAGCAGGTTGGTCTGCTCGGCAATCGCGGTGATCACGTCCAGTACGCGCCCGACACTGCCCGAGTCGGTGGCCAGTTGGTCGACCACGCTGCGGCTGTGCTCCAGCGCCTCGGCCAGCGCACCAATCGCCTCACCGGCATCGCGCACCGTGGCGCTGCCGGCCGTGGCCTGTTGCTCGGCATCGCGGGTGGCGCTGGCGGCGACGCTGGCATTGTGCGCCACGTCCTGCACGGTGCTGACCATCTCGCTCATGGCCGTGACCACGCTGTCGGTCTCCAGTTGCTGGGCCTGCATGCTGCGCTGCGCCGCCTCGGTGATCTGCCCCAGGCTGTCGCTGGTGCTGGAGATGCGCTGGCTGGCCTTGGCCATGCTGCGGGTGACGCGGTGCGCAGCCTCCACCAGGCGGTTGAAGCTGTGCGCCACCTGAGTCAGCTCGTCGAAGCCGTCGGTGGGCAGGCGCAAGGTCAGGTCGGTGTGGCCATCGGTGGCGCGGGCCAGCGCCTGCACGGTGTGGTTGAGCGGCCGGGTGATGCTGCGAATCAGCAGCCAGGCGCACAGCGCCATGCCGAGCAACGCCACCAGCACCAGCAACGCCGGCATGCGCAGCACCGTGTTCACTTCGTGGCGCACGTCCTGCGGGTGGATGCCGCTGGCCAGCACCCAGCCCCAGGGCTTGAACAGCACCACCTCGGACACCTTGAATTCCGGCGCCTGCCCGGCTGCCCGCGGGAACCAGTACTCGACCGTGCCGCGCCCCTGGGCCACGGCCCGGTCGATCATTTCACGGGCGAACGGCTTGCCGTTGACGTCCTTGAAATCGGCCTGCGACTTGCCCACCAGGGCGGGTGCCTTGGGGTGCATGAGCATGCGGTGCTGCAGGTCGAGAATCAGCAGGTAGTTGTCGCCCAGGTAGCGAATGCGGCTGACCATTTCTGCCGCCTGGCGCTGCGCCTCGGCGCGGCTCAGGTGGCCTTCCTCGGCCTGCTTCTCATAATGCGCCAGCAGGGTGGATGCGGTGTCCAGCGCAGTGCCGACACCGGCCATCTTCTCCTGCAGCAGGCTGCGTTGCAGGGTCAGCCCCAGCCAGCCACTGAGCAACACGACAAACAGGGTGATACCGATCACCAGCACGGTGATGCGGGTGCTGATACGCAGATGTCTCAACCCGATCATAGGGGGCAATACCTCATTTTATTGTTATGCACGACGGCGCAAGGCGCACCGCGCACAAACATACACTATTGTATTTTAAAATGAAGATTGACCCGCCTCTAATATGGCATTTACCTCTTACAAAAAGATTCAGATATGTATTCGATCAGTAGGCGAATGCAGCCCGGTGCTTGCGCACGAAATCCACCCAGCGCACCGGCTCGCGGCCGGTGATGGCCTGGAAGTTGTCGAACACCTGGTCGACCCCGGGGATGGTGCCGGCGGCCATGCGCGTGAAGTTGTCGTGCACGCAGCTCATGTAGGCCATCTCGGCGCCGGCGGCGCGCATGTTTTCGAGAAACACGTCGGGTGATTGCGCGTCATAGCGAAACGGCTGGCCGAGTACCTCGCTCATCACCTGTGCCACCTCGTCGTAGGACTTCACGTCGTAGCCCAGGCGGTAGGTCTGCCCGGCATGGCGCTGCGGGTGCAGCAGGGCCTGCGCCGCCACCCGCGCCACGTCTTCGCCGTCGACCCAGCTGAACCGCGTGTGGCCGGTGTACTGTTCGATCACGCCGTTGCGCACGGCCTGGGTGCCGTCGTAGCTGAGCAGGTTCTGCATGAAGCACTCCGGGCGCAGGTGGGTGAAGCTGAAGCCGCACCATTGCACATAGCGCTCCACGAACTGGTGCCAGGCCCAGTGGCCGATGGTGGCGTCGTCGTCTCCACAGGCCCCCAGGTGTACCACGTGCTGCACCCCGGCGTGGCGTGCGCGGTCGAGAAAGGCCTTGCTCTGGCGCAGCATGTCGACGCTGTAGCCGGTCACCAGCAGCACCCGGTCGACGCCCTGCAGGGCCGGCGCCAGGGTGTGCTCGTGGTCGAAGTCCATGATCACCGTGCGGATGCCACGGGCCTCGAAGGGCTGCGCCTTGGCCGGCGAACGCACGGCGGCCACCAGTTCGATGGTGTCGTCGCCTTGCAGAAAGCGCAGGGTGTCGCCGCCGATCTGGCCGGTGGCGCCGGTGATGAGGACGGTGGGCTTGGTGTCGTGCATGGTCGCAACCTGTTGTGCAGTAGAGGTCGAATCAGGCTACTTGGGAACAAACGGCGTATTGGCGATATGTTTTACCGGGTAAAGTGACTGCAATTCATCAATGGGGTGGGCACATGTATTCTTCGGAACGCCTCAAGGGCATCGACGTGTTCGTCTGCGTGGCCGACCTGGGCAGCTTCAAGGCCGCGGCCGAGCGCCTTAACCTGACCGGCTCGGCGGTCAGCAAGAGCGTCGCGCGGCTCGAGGCGCGGCTGCACACGCGCCTGTTGGCACGCACAACACGGCGCGTGGCGCTGACCGAAGCCGGGGCGGCGTTCTATCGCACCTGCACCGGCGTGCTGGCCGAGCTGGAAGAGGCGGAGCTGGCGCTAAGCACCCAAGACGCCGAGCCACGCGGCCGGGTACGCATCGACCTGCCGGCGGCCTTCGGGCGCCTGCACGGGCTGCCGGCGATTCTGGCCTGCGTGCGCGAGCATGCACTGCTGATGCCGCACGTGACCTTCTCCGACCGCTTCGTGGACCCGGTCGAGGCCGGCATCGACCTGTTCGTGCGCATCGGCGGGCCGCAAAGCTGGCCGGCGGCGGTGGGGCACCATTACCTGGGCTCGCAGCGCGTGGTGTTCTGCGCCGCCCCCGCGTACCTGGAGCGCCATGGCGAGCCCGGCAACGAGCTCGAACTGGAACGCCACAGCTGCATCGTGTACGGGCTCAATGACGGCATGGTCGGCCCGTGGCACTTCCCTACCGCCCGCCCCGGGCATACCGAACGTCGGATCATGCCGGCACGCATGGCGGTGGGCGATGCCGAGGGCCAGGTGGCCGCGGTGCTGGCCGGGCATGGCATCGCACAGCTGCCGACCTGGCTGATTCGTCGTCAGCTGGAAGACGGCAGCCTGGTGCAGGTGCTGGCGCCGCTGGCCACCGACGGCCTGCCGATTCACCTGGCGTGGCTCAAGAGCCGGCAGGCGCAGCCCAAGGTCGCGACGCTGCTGACGCACCTGCGCCAGTGCCTGTCGGGGGACGGTTTCGAGCCGCCGTCGCCGTCATCGTGTGGCAACGCGTCGCGCTCCCGGGCGAACGTTTCCAGATAATTCGTATACCATATCCCTAAATCCCCTCGAATGATTGCCACCGTGAACCTACCCAAACTCAACGCGCCGGACCTGGGCAACACGCCCTCCACGTCCGAGATCATCACCCGGCACCTGCGAGATGCCATCGTGGCCGGGCACTTCGACGAAGACGAGCCGATTCGCCAGGACGACATCGCGCGTCAGTTCAACGTCAGCAAGATCCCGGTGCGCGAGGCGCTCAAGCGGCTTGAGGCCGAGGGGTTGGTGATGTTCCAGCGCAATCGTGGGGCGATGGTCACGCGCTTGTCGGACTTCGAGTTGGCGCAGATGTTCGAGGTACGCATGTTGCTGGAGGACAAGGTGTTGCGCCTGGCCATCCCGAACATGACCGAGGCCACGTTCGAACAGGCCGAGCGCATCTGCCAGGAGTTCATTGGCGAGAACGACGTGGGGCGCTGGGCGCAGTTGAACTGGGAGTTGCATGCGTGCCTGTACGAGCCGGCGCAGCGACCGTTTCTGGTGAGCATGATCCGTTCGGTGAACGACAAGCTGGAGCGGTACCTGCGCATGCAGATGAGCCTGTCGGCGGGCAAGGAGCGTGCCGACCACGAACACCGCGAGATCCTCGATGCATGCCGGGCGGGTGATGTGGAACGCGCGGTGGGCTTGCTGGATGAGCACATTGCGGGGGTGTGCGAGACCTTGCTGGAGCACTTGCCGATGGCCAAGCCCCACCCCAGTCTGGAGCCGGGCCAACAGGGCTGACCACTCAAATCCCCCAGGCCATGGCGCGTTGCAACAGTTCGGACATGTCATGGCCCTATGCCGATTTCGTCATCCACACCGCGCAATTCCATCAAGACGCCACCCCTCACCAACCGCCACCCTTGCGTCCATACCCCCAACGGACGCGCCCCATGAAACGCATCACCGTGATCGACTCCCACACCGGCGGCGAACCCACGCGCCTGGTCACCGCAGGCTTCCCCGACCTGGGCCACGGCAGCATGGCCGAACGCAGGCAACAGCTGGCCGAACACCACGATCAGTGGCGCGCCGCCTGCATGCTCGAACCCCGCGGCAATGATGTGCTGGTGGGCGCACTGCTCTGCGAACCGGTCGACCCCAGCGCCTGCGCCGGGGTGATCTTCTTCAACAACACCGGCTACCTGGGCATGTGCGGCCACGGCACCATCGGCCTGGTGATCTCGCTGGCCCACCTGGGCAGGATCGGCCCCGGCACCCACACCCTCGAAACCCCCGTGGGCAACGTGCAAGCCACCCTGCACGACGACCACTCGGTCAGCGTGCGCAATGTACCCGCCTACCGCTATCGCCACGCCGTCAGCGTGCAGGTGCCCGGCATCGGCGAAGTGACCGGCGATATCGCCTGGGGCGGCAACTGGTTCTTCCTGGTGGCCGAGCACGGCCTGCGTATCAGCGGCGACAACCTCGACGCGCTCACCGCCTACACCGTGGCCGTGCAGCAGGCCCTGGAAGATCAGGGCCTGCGCGGCGAGGACGGCGGCCTGATCGATCACGTCGAGCTGTTCGCCGACGACCCCGACGCCGACAGCCGCAACTTCGTGCTGTGCCCCGGCAAGGCCTATGACCGCTCGCCCTGCGGCACCGGCACCAGCGCCAAGCTGGCGTGCCTGGCCGCCGACGGCAAGCTGCAACCGGGCCAGATCTGGCGCCAGGCCAGCGTGATCGGCAGCCAGTTCGAAGGCTCGTTCGAAACCGCCGGCGATCGCATCGTGCCGACCATTCGCGGCCGCGCGCATATCAGCGCCGAAGCCACGCTGATCATCGAGCAGGACGACCCGTTCGCCTGGGGCATCCGCCTGTGACCCAGGGCCTGGCCGCCGATGTGATCGTGGTGGGCGCCGGCATCATCGGCGCGGCCTGCGCCCAGGCCCTGGCCCGGCGCGGCCTCGACGTGCTGGTGCTGGATGCCGGGCTGCCCGGCGCCACCGCCGCCGGCATGGGCCACCTGCTGGTGCTGGACGACAACCCCGCCGAACTGGCCCTGAGCCAATACTCGCTGCAACGCTGGCGCGACATTGCGCGCAACCTGCCCGAAGGCTGCGCCTACCGCAGCAACGGCACCCTGTGGCTGGCCGCCAACGCTGAAGAAATGGCCGTGGCCGAGCACAAGCATGCCAACCTGCGCGCCCATGGGGTGATCTGCCAGCTGGTCGGCGCACCTCGATTGCGCGAACGCGAACCGCTGCTGCGCGAAGGGCTGGAGGGCGGCCTGCTGATCGAGGACGACGGCATTCTGTATGCCCCGGCCACCGCACGCTGGATGCTCGACCAGCCGCGCATTCGCCAGCGCCAGGCACGGGTCGCCGAGGTGGATGGCGCCCGCGTGCGCCTGGACGACGGCCAGTGGCTGGCCGCCACGGCCGTGGTGCTGGCCAACGGTATCCAGGCCACCGAACTGTGCCCCGAACTGCCGATACAACCCAAGAAGGGCCACCTGCTGATCACCGACCGCTACCCCGTCCAGGTCACCCACACCCTGGTGGAACTGGGCTACGTGACCAGTGCGCACAACGCCAGCGGCCCGTCGGCCGCGTGCAATATCCAGCCGCGCCCTACCGGCCAGCTGTTCATCGGTGCCTCACGCCAGTTCGGCACCACCGACCCGCAGGTGGAAGGCTGGATGCTTGCCAGGATGCTCAAGCGCGCCACCGAATACGTGCCGGCGCTGGCCCAGCTCAATGCGATTCGCGCCTGGACCGGCTTTCGCGCCGCCAGCCCCGACGGCCTGCCGCTGGTGGGCCAGCACCCGCAACGCCCCGGCCTGTGGCTGGCGGTGGGGCATGAAGGGCTGGGCGTGACCACGGCCCCGGCCACCGCCGACCTGCTGGTGGCGCAACTGTTCGACGAACACCCGCCCCTGGCCGCACAGGCCTACCTGCCACAGCGTTTTCTCGGAGAACCGACCCATGCCTGAACTGACCCTGGACGGACGTGCCCTGCGCGTGGCCGAAGGCACCAGCGTGGCCGCTGCACTGGCCCTGGCTGGCGACGGCTGCACGCGTACCTCGGTGAGCGGCCAGCGCCGCGCACCGCTGTGCGGCATGGGCATCTGCCAGGAATGCCGGGTGAGCATCGACGGCCGGCGCCGCCTGGCCTGCCAGACCCTGTGCCGCGACGGCATGCAGGTGGAGACCCACGCATGAGCGCCCATGCCGACGTACTGATCATCGGCGCCGGCCCGGCCGGCCTCAATGCCGCACTGGCCGCTGCCCCCAGCGGTGCACGCATCGTGCTGCTGGACGACAACCCCTGGCCCGGCGGGCAGATCTGGCGCGACGGCCCGCAGGCCAGCGTGCCGACGCAGGCACAGCGCCTGCGCGAGCACGTGGGCGCCTTGAACAATGTGCAGCACCACCCGCAGACCCGCGTGATCGCCGCCACCGGCCCGCGCCAGTTGCTGGTGGAAGACGCCGAGCGCGGCTGGGTGATCGACTACGACACGCTGATACTGTGCACCGGCGCACGCGAACTGCTGCTGCCCTTCCCCGGCTGGACCCTGCCCGGCGTGACCGGTGCCGGTGGCCTGCAGGCACTGATCAAGGGCGGCCTGCCGGTACGCGACCAGCGCGTGGTGATCGCCGGCAGCGGCCCGCTGCTGCTAGCCAGCGCTGCCACGGCGCGGCACAACGGCGCGCAGGTGGTAGGCGTCGCCGAACAGGCAACCCGCGGCGCGGTGGCGGGTTTTGCCGCACAACTGCCGCGCTGGCCAAACAAGCTGCTGCAAGCGTTCGGCCTGTTCGACCGCCACTACCGCACCGACAGCCATGTGGTGGAGGCACTCGGCACCGAGCGCCTCGAAGGCGTGCGCCTGCGCCAGCACGGCAAGCTGGTCGAGCTGGCCTGCGAGCGCCTGGCCTGCGGCTTCGGCCTGATTCCCAACAGCCAGCTCGGCCAGGCCCTGGGCTGCACACTCCACGGCCAGGCGCTGGCCGTGGATGCGTGGCAGGCCACCAGTGCGCCGGGCCTGTTCGCGGCGGGGGAATGCACTGGTTTTGGGGGCAGCGAACTGGCGCTGGTGGAAGGCACCATTGCCGGGCTGGCGGCCGTGGGCGACCGCCAGGGCGCCGCCCGCCACTGGCCGCAGCGAGCGCGCTGGCAGGGCTTCGCCAAGGCGCTCAACCACGCCTTCGCCCTTGCCCCGCAGCTCAAGCAACTGGCCCGCCCCGACACCCTGGTATGCCGCTGCGAGGACGTGCCCTACAGCAAGCTCGCCGGCCAGCGTGACTGGCGCGAGGCCAAGCTGAGCAGCCGCTGCGGCATGGGCGCCTGCCAGGGCCGGGTGTGCGGCGCCGCAGCGCAGCACCTGTTCGGCTGGCAGCCCTCGGCGCCGCGCCCGCCGTTCAGCCCGGCGCGCATCGAGACCCTGCTGTGCCTGGACGACACCCCGCCCGCATGAAACGCAGCCCGGGGCTTTCGAGGCGGGCGCCGGATCTCTATGATCCCGAAGGTGCCCACCAGACCGTCAGCGCCATGTACGTATCGCTCAACAGCTTCCAGCCCTGCGACCTGCCCAGCCTGCTGAGCAGCCTGCAGCCGATCGCGCCGCTGCTCGATACGCTGAGCGACGTGGTGTTCTTCATCAAGGACACCCAGGCCCGCTACGCCTTCGTCAACCACACCCTGGCGCGGCGCTGCGGCTTCAGGCACAGCCACGAGCTGCTGGGGCTGACCGCCGACAGCGTGTTCCCCGAGCGCTTCGGCCCGCTGTACACCGCGCAGGACCGCCGCGTGCTCGACAGCGGCCGCGAGCTGGCCGACCAGCTCGAACTGCACCTGTACTTCGGCAACCAGCCGGTGTGGTGCCTGACCCACAAGCTGGCACTGTTCGACACCCAGGGCCAGATCGTCGGCCTGGCCGGCATCTCCCGCGACCTGCAGGCGCCCCAGGCCAGCCACCCCGGCTTCGATCGCCTGGCGGCGGTGGATGCGCACATTCGCGAGCACTTCGCACGGCCCGTGAGCCTGGCCGAGCTGACCGCGATTGCCGGGTTGTCTGCCGCGCAGTTGGAGCGCAACTGCAAGCGCGTGTTCCAGCTCACCCCGCGCCAGATGATCCACAAGGCGCGCCTTGAAGAAGCCTCGCGACTGCTGCACCACAGCGACCTGCCGATCACCGAGATCGCCCTGCGCTGCGGCTACACCGACCACAGCGCGTTCAGCCGCCAGTTCCGCGCCCTCACCAGCCTGTCGCCAAGCCAGTACCGCGATACCCGTCGCTAGACGCGGTGTGTTCCTTTAGGGTGCGCCGCCGCACCCACTGCTCCCATATGTAACACCGCCGGCACCGGGCAGCGTTTCCTGCGCACCGCCCGCCTGCCCTGCCGGATTCAACGCAAGTCCTCTGGCTCAAGGGCCGCACAGCAATTGCATCGCCCGGGCAAAAACAGGCACGCGCATTGCTATAAAAATATCGTATACGAAATTCACAATACGCCCGCTACCAGCACCTTCCGACAAACGAGGCTTCCATGAAAAACCCCGCTTTTGTTGTAGCTCTCAGCGCTGTGCTCAGTACCTCCTTCATCGCCACCGCCCAGGCCGACAAGCTCGATGACATCATCGGCTCCGGCAAGCTGCGCTGCGCCGTGACCCTGGACTTCCCGCCCATGGGCTTTCGCGACGACGCCAACAAGCCGGCCGGCTTCGACGTCGACTACTGCAACGACCTGGCGAAGGTCCTCGGGGTAGATGCCGAGATCGTCGAGACGCCGTTCCCGGACCGTATCCCGGCGCTGGTCTCGGGGCGGGCCGACGTGATCGTGGCGTCCACCTCCGACACCCTGGAGCGGGCCAAGACGGTCGGCCTCACGGTGCCCTACTTTGCCTTCCAGATGGTCGTGCTGACCCGCGACAACACCGGCATCAACAGCTTCGACGACATCAAGGGCAAGGCCCTGGGCAACACCAGCGGCACCTATGAAGCCATCGCACTGGAGAAGGACGTGAAGCAGTGGGGCAGCGGCAGTTTCCGCGCCTACCAGTCGCAGAACGACACCATCCTGGCCGTGGCCCAGGGGCACATCGATGCCACCGTGGTGACCAACACCGTGGCCGCCGCCACGCTCAAGTCGGGCAAGTACAAGAACCTGAAGATCGCCGGCAACGCACCCTACGTGATCGACTACGTGTCGCTGGGGGCCAAGCGCAACGAGTACGGCCTGCTCAACTACCTCAACCTGTTCGTCAACCAGCAGGTACGTAGCGGCCGCTACAACGAGCTGTTCGTCAAATGGGTAGGCACCGATATCCCGCCGACCGACCTGACCGTGCCGAAGGTCTACTACTGAGGTGCCCGGCATGCCCAGCCCTTCCACTGCCCTGAACGGGCGTAGCCTGGTCGATGGCGCGGCCAGTGGCGAGTTGCTGTTCGCCGACATCGGCCTGAGTTTCTGGGGCGGTGTCGACGCCTTCAGCGGCGAGGTCATCGACCGCCATCACCCGCTCAGCGGCGCACACCTGGCCGGCCGCGTGCTGGCCATTCCCAGCGGGCGCGGCTCGTGTACCGGCAGCAGTGTGATGATGGAGCTGATCAGCAACGGCCATGCACCGGCGGCACTGGTGCTGGCCGAGCCGGATGAGATCCTGACCCTGGGCGTGCTGGTGGCGCAGTTGCTGTTCGGGCGCTCGCTGCCGGTGCTGTGCATCGGCCAGCAGGCCTTTGCCGCCCTGCGCGGCAAGGCCTTCGCGCAGGTGCAGGGCGAGCGCCTGGTGCTGTTCGACCAGGCCCCCGCCGAGGCGCTGCCGGCAGCCCCGGCCAGCCCGCCGGCGGCGACGCGCCCGACCACCCTCACCCTTACCGACCACGACCAGGCCTTGCTCGCGGGCGACCTGGGCAAGGCCGCGCAGGTGGCGATGCAGATCGTGCTGCGCATGGCCGAGCTGCAGGGCGCACACAGCCTGGTGGACATCAGCCAGGCGCATATCGACGGCTGCATCTACACCGGCCCCGCCAGCCTGCGCTTTGCGCAGCAGCTGGTGCAGTGGGGCGCCAGGGTGCGGGTGCCGACCACCCTCAATTCGATTTCCGTGGACCAGCGCCGCTGGCGCGAACTGGGTATCGACGCGGCGCTGGGCGAACCTGCCAGTGCGCTGGGCGATGCCTACATGGCGATGGGCGCGCAGATGAGCTTTACCTGCGCCCCCTACCTGCTAGACAGCGCGCCGAAGCTCGGCGAGCAGATCGTGTGGGCCGAGTCCAACGCCGTGGTGTACGCCAACAGCGTGCTCGGCGCGCGTACCCTGAAGTACCCCGACTACCTGGATATCTGCATCGCCCTGACCGGCCGCGCGCCGCTGATCGGCTGCCACCTGGAGGCCCAGCGCAAGGCGCGGGTGCAGATCGACCTGCCGGCGCTGACCCACCTGGACGATGCGTTCTACCCGCTGCTGGGCTATCACATCGGCGCCATGGTCGGCAGCCAGATCCCGCTGGTGACAGGGCTGGAGCGTTTTGCCCCCACCCACGACGACCTCAAGGCCTTCGGCGCCGCGTTCGCCACCACCTCGGCGGCGCCGCTGTTCCATATCGCCGGGGTCACACCCGAAGCGCTGGACCCGGCCCAGGCGGTCAGCGCGGGCGAGGTGCTGCCGGTAAAACGCATTGCCCTGGCCGACCTGCTGGTGAGCTGGCGCGAGCTGAACAGTGCCCGTGACAGCCAGGTGGACCTGGTGTCGCTGGGCAACCCGCACTTCTCCCTGGGCGAGTTCGCGCACCTGGCACAGCTGTGCCGCGGGCGCACACGCAACCCGGCGGTCAGCCTGGTGATCACCTGCGGCCGTGCGGTGCTGGAGCAGGCCCGTGACGCCGGCCACCTTGCCCCGATCGAAGCCTTCGGCGCGGTGCTGGTGACCGACACCTGCTGGTGCATGCTCGGCGAGCCGGTGATCCCGCCCGCCGCCCGCACACTGATGACCAACTCGGGCAAATACGCCCACTACGCCCCCGGGCTGGCGGGCCGTGCGGTGCATTTCGCCAGCCTTGGCGAGTGCGTCGAGGCCGCCTGCACCGGCAGCGCCAGCGGTCGCCTGCCGGCCTGGCTGCAACCGGCCGCCCCACAGGAGAGCCCCGCGCATGTTTGACTACACCTTCCAATGGCGCTCGGCCCTGCGCGCCCTGCCCGACATGCTGGCCGGCGCCTGGGTCACCTTCGAGACCGCCGCGCTGTCGATGATCTTCGGCGTGCTGATCGCCCTGGCCTTGACCGTGATGCGTGAAGCGCAGCAGCCGGTGTTGCGCGGCATCGGCAATGCCTGGGTATCGATTGCGCGCAACACCCCTTCGCTGTTCCAGATCTACATCCTGTACTTCGGGCTTGGCTCGCTGGGGCTGCACGTGAGTTCGTGGTTCGCGCTGCTGGCCGGCATCACCTTCAACAACGCCGGGTACCTGGCGGAGAACTTTCGCGGCGGGCTCAAGGCAGTGCCGACCACGCAGATGCGCGCGGCACGCTCGCTGGGCATGAGCGCGTTCCAGGCCTACCGCATGATCATCGTGCCGCAGTTGCTGCGGGTGGTGTTCTACCCCTTGAGCAACCAGATGGTGTGGGCGGTGCTGATGACCTCGCTGGGGGTGATCGTGGGGCTCAACAACGACCTCACCGGCGTGACCCAGGACTACAACGTCAAGACCTTCCGCACCTTCGAGTACTTCGCCATTGCAGCGGTGCTGTATTACCTGATCGCCAAGCTGATCGTCGCGGTGGCCCGGCTGATGGCCTGGCGGCTGTTCCGTTACTGAGGAGCTGTCCATGTTTTCTACAAGCTTTACCTGGAACGACATGCTGTTCCTGCTCGACGGGGCCTGGGTCACCCTGCAGCTGACCTTCTGGTCGATCATGCTGGGCTCGGTGGCCGGGCTGGTGTTCGGCCTGCTGCGTGCGCTGCTGCCACGCGCCAGCCTGCCGCTGGCCTGGGTGCTGGATGTGTTTCGCAGCGTGCCGCTGCTGATCCAGTTCGTGCTGTTCAACTCGTTCAAGAGCATCGTGGGCCTGAACATCAGCGCCTTCAGCGTGGGCTGCATCGTGCTGGGGGTGTACGCCGCGGCGTACTTCACCGAGATCGTGCGCAGCGGTGTGCTGGCGGTGCCGCCCAGCGTGCGCCGGGCCAGCCGTTCGCTGGGCCTGAGCTACCTGCAGGACCTGCGCTGGATCGTGCTGCCGATGGCCTCGCGGGTGGCCTTTCCGGGCTGGCTGAACCTGGTGCTGAGCGTGATGAAGGACACCGCGCTGGTGATGTGGATCGGCATCGTCGAATTGCTGCGCGCCTCCCAGACCATCGTCACACGGATTCAGGAACCCCTGCTGGTGCTGTGCATCGCGGGCCTCATCTATTACGTCATGAGCCTGGTGGTCGCACGCCTGGGCGCCCGACTGGAAAGAAGGTGGCAAGAAAATGATTGAGATCGACAACGTACACAAATCCTTCGGCGACCTGGAAGTGGTCAAGGGCGTGAGCCTGACGGTGAACAAGGGCGAGGTGGTGTCGATCATCGGCGGTTCGGGCTCGGGCAAGTCGACCCTGCTGATGTGCATCAACGGCCTGGAGCCGATCCAGAAGGGCAGCATTCGCGTGGACGGCATCGAGGTGCACAACCGCGCCACCGACCTCAACCGCCTGCGCCAGAAGATCGGCATCGTGTTCCAGCAGTGGAATGCCTTCCCGCACCTGACGGTGCTGGAGAACGTGATGCTGGCGCCGCGCAAGGTACTGGGCAAGAGCCGCGAGGAAGCCGAGGCACTGGCGATCCAGCAGCTGACCCACGTGGGGCTGGGCGACAAGTTCAAGACCTTCCCCGGCAAGTTGTCCGGTGGCCAGCAGCAGCGCATGGCGATTGCCCGGGCGCTGGCGATGTCGCCGGACTACATGCTGTTCGACGAGGCCACCTCGGCGCTCGATCCGCAACTGGTGGGCGAAGTGCTGGACACCATGCGCATGCTTGCCGAAGACGGCATGACCATGGTGCTGGTGACCCACGAGATCCGCTTTGCGCGGGATGTGTCGGACCGGGTGGCGTTCTTTCGCAACGGGCTGGTGCACGAGATCGGCTCGCCGGACCAGGTGATCGGCAACCCGCAGCAGCCGGAGACGGCGGCGTTTCTCAAGTCGGTGAAATAGCTTCAGACCCCTTCGCCGGCAAGGCCGGCTCCTACAGGGTTCTGCGCAGCCTGTAGGAGCTGGCTTGCCAGCGAAGGCCACACCATCAATCAGGAGCCAGGCAATGCGTTCATCAAAGGTGATTCATGTAGTCAGCTGCCACGCCGAAGGCGAGGTCGGCGATGTGATTGTCGGTGGCGTCGCGCCGCCACCGGGCGACACCCTGTGGGAACAGTCGCGCTGGATCGCGCAGGACGACACCCTGCGCAATTTCGTGCTCAACGAGCCGCGTGGCGGCGTGTTCCGCCACGTCAACCTGCTGGTGCCGCCCAAGAACCCGGCCGCGCAGATGGGCTGGATCATCATGGAGCCGGCCGACACCCCGCCGATGTCCGGCTCCAACTCGCTGTGCGTGGCCACGGTGTTGCTCGACAGCGGCATCCTGCCGATGACCGAGCCGCAGACCCGCCTGGTGCTCGAAGCCCCCGGCGGCCTGATCGAGGCCGTGGCCGAATGCCGGGACGGCAAGGTGCAGCGCGTGGAGGTCAGGAACGTGCCCTCCTTCGCCGACCGCCTGGACGCCTGGATCGAGGTCGAGGGCGTGGGCTCGCTGCAGGTCGACACCGCCTATGGCGGCGACAGTTTCGCGATTGTCGATGCCCAGCGCCTGGGCTTTGCCATTCGCCCCGACGAGGCCGCCGACCTGGTGGAGGTGGGCCTGAAGATCACCCGCGCCGCCAACGAACAACTGGGTTTTGTGCACCCGCTCAACCCCGGCTGGTCGCATATCTCGTTCTGCCAGATCGCCGCGCCCGTCGTGATGGAGAATGGCGTGGCCACCGGTGCCAACGCGGTGGTGATCCAGCCCGGCAAGATCGACCGCTCCCCCACCGGCACCGGCTGTTCGGCGCGCATGGCCGTGTTGCAGGCCAAGGGCCTGATGCAGGTGGGCGAACGCTTCATCGGCCGCTCGATCCTGGGCTCGGAGTTCCACTGTCGCATCGATTCGCTGACCGAAGTGGCCGGCCGCGCCGCCATCTACCCGTGCATTTCGGGGCGTGCCTGGATCACCGGTACCCATCAGTTGCTGCTCGACCCCGCCGACCCGTGGCCACAAGGCTACCGACTGTCGGACACCTGGCCCGGCGCCTGATCGCTAAGCCCTTGATTCACAAACCCTAAGCAAAAAGACCAGCAAAAACCCCGAAATAACGCTGGTCTGCTCCACACACATAAAATATCGTATACGAAATACTAACAACCACCGGAGACAACCAATGAGCAAGCGCATCAACTGGAGTGGCGTGTTCCCTGCGGTCACCACCCAATTCAACGACGACTTCTCCATCAACCTGGAAAAAACCCACCAGGTGATTTCCAACGTGATCCGCGACGGCGTGTCGGGCCTGGTGGTGTGCGGCTCGGTGGGCGAGAACACCTCGCTGACGGCCGAAGAAAAGATTGCCGTGACCGAAGTGGCGGTGGATGCCTCGCGTGGGCGTGTGCCGGTGATCTGCGGCGTGGCCGAGTTCACCAGCGTGCAGGCTGCCAAGGTGGCCAACGCGGTGCGCAAGGTGGGCGTGGACGGGGTGATGCTGATGCCGGCGCTGGTGTACGGCTCCAAGCCGTTCGAGACCGCCGAGCACTACCGTTACGTGGCCAAGCATGCCGACGTGCCGCTGATGGTCTACAACAACCCGCCGATCTACAAAAACGACGTGACCCCGGACATCCTGATTTCCCTGGCCGACTGCGACAACGTGGTGTGCTTCAAGGATTCCTCCGGCGACACCCGCCGCTTCATCGACGTGCGCAACGAGGTGGGTGACCGCTTCGTGCTGTTCGCCGGCCTCGACGACGTGGTGCTCGAAAGCATCGCGGTGGGCGCCGAGGGCTGGGTGTCGGGCATGTCCAACGTGTTCCCCAAGGAGGGCGAGACGATCTTCCGCCTGGCCAAGGCCGGACGCTTTGCCGAGGCCATGCCGATCTACGAGTGGCTGATGCCGATCCTGCACCTGGATGCCCGCGCCGACCTGGTGCAGTGCATCAAGCTGTGTGAAGCCATTGCCGGTCGCGGCAGCGCGCTGACCCGTCCACCGCGCCTGGCCCTGCCAAAGGACGACCGCGAGTTCGTCGAGCAGATCATGGCCAAGGCCCTGGCCAATCGCCCTGAACTGCCGGATGTCGGCCTCTGAGTGAGTGCCGGGCGGGCCTCTCTGCGGGGCCCACCCGGCGCGCCTGTTTTTCTGTCTTGCGCCTGCACAGGAAACGCCAGCATGAGCACTGCACACCCCTCTCCCCGCGCAACCACCGCCCCGGCGGGCCTCAAGCGTGTGGTAGCGGCCGCCATGGCCGGTACCGTCGCCGAATGGTATGAATTCTTTCTCTACGGTACGGCCTCGGCACTGGTGTTCGGCCAGTTGTTCTTTCGCCAGACCGACAGCCCCATCGACGGCATCATCGCCGCCTTCGCCCTCTACGCCGTAGGTTTTCTGGCCCGCCCGCTGGGCGGCCTGGTGTTCGGCCACTATGGCGACAAGTTCGGGCGCAAGCGCCTGTTGCAACTGAGCCTGGTGGTGGTCGGCATCACCACCTTTCTGATGGGCTGCCTGCCCGGTTTCGACAGCATCGGCTACGCCGCGCCCATCCTGCTGGTGCTGCTGCGCCTGATCCAGGGGTTCGCCTTTGGCGGCGAATGGGGCGGCGCGATCCTGCTGGTGTCCGAGCACTGCCCGGACAACCGACGCGGCTTCTGGGCCAGCTGGCCGCAGGCCGGCGTACCGGCGGGCAACCTGCTGGCCACGGTGGCGCTGCTGGCGCTGTCGAGCACCCTGAGCGAGGAGCAGTTCCTGGCCTGGGGCTGGCGCGTGGCGTTCTGGCTGTCGGCACTGGTGGTGCTGATCGGCTACTGGATCCGCACCAGCGTGGATGATGCCCCGATCTTCAAGCAGGCCCAGGCCCGCCAGGCGCAGCACAAGGTGCAGCAGCTGGGTGTGGTGGAAGTGCTGCGCCATCACTGGCGTTCGGTACTGGTGGGCATCGGCGCACGGTTTGCCGAGAACATCCTGTACTACACCGTGGTGACCTTCTCGATCACCTACCTCAAGCTGGTGGTGCACAAGGACACCTCGCAGATTCTGCTGCTGATGTTCGGCGCGCACCTGCTGCACTTCTTCCTGATCCCGCTGATGGGCTACCTGTCCGACCTGGTGGGGCGCAAGCCGGTGTACCTGACCGGTGCGGTGCTGACCGCGTTCTGGGGCTTCGTCGGCTTCCCGATGATGGACACCGGCAACAACTGGCTGATCATGGCGGCGATCACCCTGGGCCTGGCCATCGAGTCGATGACCTATGCGCCCTACTCGGCGCTGATGGCCGAGATGTTCCCCACCCATGTGCGCTACACCGCCTTGTCGCTGTGCTATCAGGTGGCGCCGATTTTCGCCGGCTCCCTGGCACCGCTGATCGCCATCACCCTGCTCAACAAGTACAACAGCTCGACGCCGATTGCCTGGTACCTGGTGGGCGCCGCGGCGATTTCCATCGTCGCCGTCGGCCTGACCCGTGAAACCCGTGGCAAGTCGCTGCACCTGGTCGACGCCGAGTCGGCCGAGCGGGTTGCCGCCAGCACCGACACCGCCAGCGCTCGCGGCAACTCGCTGGCCTGAGCCCAACCCTTTCAACAGGAGGTCTGCATGACCGAGATCATCGGCCACAACTACATCGGCGGTGCGCGCAGCGCCGCCGGCAGCATCACCCTGCACAGCCATGACGCCACCACCGGCGACGCCCTGCCGTACCGGTTCACCCAGGCCACCGCCGAGGAAGTGGACGCTGCCGCCCGCGCCGCAGCGGCGGCCTACCCGACGTTTCGCAACCTGCCGGCCGGGCGCCGGGCGGAGTTTCTGGAGGCCATAGCCGAGCAGCTGGACGCGCTGGACGATGACTTCGTCGCGCTGGTAACCCGCGAAACGGCCTTGCCCACGGCACGGATCAAGGGCGAGCGCGGCCGCACCAGCGGGCAGATGCGCCTGTTTGCCCAGGTGCTGCGCCGGGGCGACTTCTACGGTGCACGCATCGACCGCGCATTGCCCGAGCGCCAGCCGCTGCCACGGGTGGACCTGCGCCAGTACCGTATCGGCGTGGGGCCGGTGGCGGTGTTCGGCGCCAGCAACTTTCCGCTGGCGTTCTCCACCGCCGGGGGCGATACCGCAGCGGCGCTGGCGGCCGGCTGCCCGGTGGTGTTCAAGGCCCACAGCGGGCACATGGCCACGGCCGAGCACGTGGCCAACGCGATCACTCGCGCCGCCGAGCGCACCGGCATGCCCGAGGGCGTGTTCAACATGATCTATGGCGCCGGGGTGGGCGAGGCGCTGGTCAAGCACCCGGCGATCCAGGCCGTGGGCTTTACCGGTTCGCTCAAGGGCGGGCGCGCGCTGTGCGACATGGCGGCGGCGCGGGCGCAGCCGATCCCGGTGTTTGCCGAAATGAGCAGCATCAACCCGGTGCTGGTGCTGCCGCAGGCGCTGCAGGTGCGCAGCGAGAAAATCGCCACGGAGCTGGCGGCGTCGGTGGTGATGGGCTGCGGGCAGTTCTGTACCAACCCCGGGCTGGTGATCGGGCTGCGCTCGCCGCAGTTTTCGGCGTTTGTTGCGCACTTGGCGGCGACGCTGGGCGAGCAGCCGGCGCAGACCATGCTCAATGCCGGCACCCTGCGCAGTTATGCCAAGGGCGTACAGGCGTTGCAGGCGCACCCTGGGGTGAGCCACCTGGCGGGCCGTGAACAACAGGGCAACCAGGCGCAGCCGCAGCTGTTCAAGGCAGATGTGAGCTTGCTGCTCGACGGTGATGCGCTGTTGCAGGAGGAGGTGTTCGGGCCGACCACGGTGGTGGTGGAAGTGGCCGATGCGGATCAGTTGCATAGCGCGCTGGCGAGCCTGCATGGGCAGTTGACCGCCACCCTGATTGCAGAAGCCGACGACCTGGCGCAGTTTGCCCAGGTGCTGCCGCTGCTGGAGCAGAAGGTTGGGCGGGTGCTGTTCAACGGCTACCCGACCGGTGTTGAAGTGTGCGATGCGATGGTGCATGGCGGGCCCTACCCGGCCACCTCGGATGCGCGGGGGACGTCGGTGGGGAGCCTGGCGATCGATCGGTTCCTGCGGCCGGTGTGTTACCAGAACTGCCCGGATGATCTGCTGCCGGCGGCGTTGCAGGATGGCAACCCGTTGGGGATTGTGCGGTTGGTGGAGGGTTGTAGTAGTCGCGAACCGCTCTGACTGATTTGGGGCTGCTTTGCAGCCCATCGCGGGTCAAGCCCGCTCCCACAGGTACACCACTATGTTCATGGTCAGTGGAGCCCCTGTGGGAGCAACTGTCTTTTTGTAGGAGCCGGCTCTGCCGTCGATGGGGTGCTTAGCGCCCCTGGCCCGGCGTAGCCGGGCATCGCCAGCAAAGCTGGCTCCTACGGTTGAGCGATCTGCTCCTGCCACGGCGTACCGGCCTTGAGCATCGCATTCAAACGGACGATCAGGACTCTCATGCATGCCACTACCGCTACCTTCGCTAGCTTTCCCTGGGCCCTCATAGCGGTATAACGCTCAGTGAAGTCCTTGTTGTGCCGGATGACGACCCAGCACGCCATGTACAGCGCCCGCCTGATTCGTGTCCGCCCTCCCCAGATCGAACGTTTGCCAGAGTGTTTGCCACTATCTTCGTTAAACGGCGCGACACCCACTAGAGCCGCGATCTCCTGGCGACTCACCTGACCCAGTTCCGGTAGCAAGGCCACCAGTTTGGCGGCTGTGACCAGGCCGATACCTTTGACCTGCATGAGCTGCGCTACGCGGTCGTCATGCAGTTCCTCCGCCTGCTTGGCAATTTCTTGCTCAAGCGCTTTGATCTCGGCCTTCAAATAGTTGATATGGCGCTCCAGACTCGCCAAAACACATGCCGTTTGCGCTTGCTTCAGTCGGCGCTTGTCATCGTCACGTTGCTGGACGAAACGATCCCGCTGGATCAGCAGTTCACGTAGCAAAGCTCGCTCAGGGGTCATCGCTACGCAACGTTGAGGCGGCAGCACCTCGGCGAAATGGGCAAGCACAGCTGCATCGATAGGGTCGGTCTTGGCACGCTTGCCCATGGACTTGGCGAAATCCCGGGCGCGATTGGGGTTGATTCGGAAGGCCGGGAAACCAGCACCTTGCAGTGCCCGAAGGGCACTGCATTCATAACCGCCGGTTGCTTCAAGCAAAATGGCTGAAACCTGGTACTCGCCAAGTTTTTCGACGAGCTGCTTAAATCCACTCAAGTCATTGGAAACATTGAAACTAATATCCTCGGGGCGGATGTGAACGGCGAGCGTGGCACTGGAAACATCGATACCGACAGAGGAAGACATGGCCAAACCCTCTTAGACTCAAGGTGTGAGAGTACTTTGGCTTGGCCCACGCTTGTGATTCGAGATTTGGCCCTCATCCAACTGTTCGGGCTCTCGCCAAAGTAGAACGGTGAATGGCAGCTTGTGCTCCCACGCGTGCTCAGGGCACCTCGGGCTATCAGCTTGCCATTCACCGCTCTCACTTCAGATTCTAACCCCTCCTCAAGACACAAGCGGGCTTGGCCCGCGATGGGGTTTCAGTTCAGCAATGCCTTGAGGTCGTTGTACAGCGCCTCGGGGATCTGCACGCCCTCCTCCAGGCTGCGCTTGCGCGCCTCGAAGCGGCGCTGTGACGGCAGCCGCGCACCCTGCCCCTCGATGCCCGCAAACACCGCCTCCGCCCGCGTCAGGTGCGCCTCGGCGCCCGCCCCCAGAAACCGCTGCGGGTCCAGCGCGAGAATCAGCTCGCCATGGTACGGCGAGGACTTGCTGCCCGCGTCATAGGCCAGCGACTCGGCACTGGTCAGGTCGCCGATCAGCGGCCCGGCAATCAGCTCGACCATCGCCGCCAGCGCCGAACCCTTGTGCCCGCCAAAGGTCAGCATCGCGCCACTGTCGAGCACCACGTTCGGGTCGGTGCTCGGCTGCCCCTGGGCATCCACGCCCCAGCCTTCGGGGATGGCCTTGCCGGCGCGCCGATGCAGCTCGATGTCGCCGCGCGCAATCGCGCTGGTGGCAAAGTCGAACACGAACGGGTTGGCGCCCGCACGCGGCCAGCCGAACGCGATGGGGTTGGTGCCGAACACCGGCTGGCTGCCCCCGGCCGGCGCCACCCAGGCATGGCTGGGGTTGCACGCCAGCGCCACCAGGCCGGCCTCGGTCAGTTGTTCGATCTCGACCCACAACGCCGAAAAGTGCACGCAGTGGTTGATGGCCAGGGCCGCGATGCCGTTGCTGCGGGCCTTGGCCTGCAGCATCGGCAAGCCGGCCTGGAACGCCAGCTGCGAGAAGCCGCCAGCAGCATCCACACGCACGATCGAGGGCGCCTGGTCGATCACCTGCGGCTCGGCCGCCGCCGACACCTTGCCGGCCTTGAGCGAGTTCACACAGCCGATCACCCGGTACAGCCCATGGGAGGCGCAGCCATCGCGCTCCCCGGCGACCACCGTGGCCGTCACGGCTGCGGCGTGCGCCGCGTTGAAACCGTTGTGCAGCAGGATCGACTCTGCCAGTTCATGGGCTTGGGTAAGGGTCAGTCGAATCATGGTCAGCTCCTTGGACAGACCGCCCATCGTGCCCCATCGACCGGGGCCGGGCTTGATCGATTCGGACCACGGGCATGACGAACTTGGCACAGTGGCCAACAGCCCCCCACGCACACCCAGGGAAGCTGTTCAGTTTGTAATCAAACTGACGCAGCCCTTGTGGTACGTAGCGTGTAGCGCTTTATCCACAGAGCTACCCACTTTTTTTGTGGATAGCTTCAGCGCAGTTCGACCGGTTGCAGGTCGGCCCAGGATTCCACCGGGCCGGGGTTGCTCGGGTCGCTCGCGCCGCCCAGGCACACGGCAATCTTGTTCACGGCATTGAGTGCGCTGGTGACCGCGCCCTCGGCCCACCCACCGGTCCAGGACACGTCGTCGCCGGCCAGCACGAAGCCGTAGGGCGTGGCGCTGCCCACCCCGGTCATGAACTGCGCGAAGAGCCTGCGCTGGTAGGCGTACTGCCCGGGCAGGTTCATCTTGAAGGCGCCCAGGTAGTGCGGCTGGTCCTCCCAGTTGAACTCGACGAAGGTGTTGCTGGCACTGTAGTGCGCGGCGAGGTCCACGTTGGGGTAGATGGCCTGCAGCAATGTGGTGCACAGCTGGGCATGCTGCGGCGCCGGCCTGGCGCGGTCGCCCAGGAACTTCAGCGCATCGTCGTTCCAGGTGTACGACAGGAAGATGCCGCTGCCGCGGTAGCCGCTTGGCGCCTGCGCGTAATCGACCAGGTAGGTGCCACGGGTGAGGCCATCGGAAAGCGTCACGCTCAGCGTGCGTTCCTGCATCGGCCCCGGTCGTTCGTGCCAGAAGGGCCGCCGGGTGGCCGCGAAGATCTTTGCCGACTGCATGTAGTGAGTGTATTTGACGGCCTCCCAGGTCGCGCTGGGCAGCAGCGCGTCCATGGCCTTCAGTTGCTGCACGTTGCCGCTGGCGCGCAGCTTGTCGAGCACCCGCAGGTGCGGGGTGTAGACCACGTGGCCGATGGTCAGCCAGGCACTGGTATCGCGCTTGAGGTCGTGGACCAGTACCGAGAACTCACCGTTCGCCAGCGGGCTGATATGCCGGACTTCCTGGTTGAACGGCTCGGCGAATACCTGGCGGGTCATCGACTCGACGCTGCTGTCGCCCTGGCCGTTGTCGCAGGGGTCGCCCAACGCAGTGGGCGATTGCGTCCACAGCGCCCTGGGCAGTGCCTCGGCGCCCTGGTACATGAGCCGGTGGCTGGCATCCAGCCCGGTGTACAGCACCCGCAGCACTTCGAGGATGCTGTTGGGGTAGTCGGTGTTCCAGCCACCGGTGCCGAAGCCGATCTGGCCGAACAGGTTGATCTGCTCGCGGCTCCACCCCGACTCCTGCAGCAGGGCCTGGTAGAAGCTGACGTCGTCCCAGCTGCGGCCGGCGCCGCAGTGGACGATGGCATTCCACAGGCGCTTGATGGCTTTCTGGTCGATGCTGCCTTCGGTCATGGCGGTTTCCAGTTCATGGAAGTGGAACGGCGCGCCCGCCAGAAAGGTGTCGAAGAACTGCTCTTCGAGCTGCAGGTACTCCGGTGGCACGGGAAACACCGGGCTGTCGTGCTCGTAGTACTTCACGCGGCCCTGGTAGTCGACCACGGTGCTGACTGCGGCCGCTGTGCCGGGGTTGGGAAAGTCCGCCGACTGCGCGGTCATGCCCACCTTGTCGAAGTAGTGGAACAGCGCCTTGCCGGATACCGGAAAGCGCATGGCGCCCAGCTCGCAGATCACCTCGGCGCCGGGGTCGCCCATGACCCTGGAATACAGCCGCCCGCCGATGCGCTCGCCGGCCTCCAGCACCACCGGGTGCAGGCCCATCTTCAGCAGTTCGTAGGCCGCCACCAGGCCGGCGATACCGGCGCCGACCACCAGCACCTTGCGGCCCCAGCACTCGGGCGGCACTCGGCACAGCGGCTGGCCGGCAGCACGGGCGGCGGCGAGGTAGTCGGCGTAGTGGAACGGGAAGTCCGGGACCAGCGCGGTCACGTCCTTGTTGCGGGCAAGTGGCGTCCTGCGGGGGCTGCGCGAAGGGATGGCGGACATGGCAGTGGCTCCAGGGGCAATCGGGCTCTTGCGTTGAAGTCACAAAGACTGCCAGCGATGTGACTACTTTCAGAAAAGACCAGATCGACCCGGAGCACCAACACGCACCCGACCGGCGGCCTGTGACGTACACAGGCCGCCGGCGCGATTCAGGGTGCGGCTTTGTGCCGCGCCATGTAGTCCTCGTACTCGCGCGACATCACGTAGAGCTTGATCTGCTCGACCTCCTCGGGCTTGAGCGAGTCGTCGAACGACGGCATGCCCAGTGGCTTGAGCGCGCCCTGCAGGACGATCTGCTGGAAGTGCTCGCGGGTGGCGTCGCTGGACTGGCGCAGGTCGGGAATCAAACCGCCGCTGATGGTGCCCATGCCGTGGCACACGCTGCAGAACTGGCCATACAGCTGCTTGCCGGCCTGCACCTGCTCGGGTGCTGCGGTGACGGGCTGGGGCACGCGCTCGACCTTGGCGGGCGCCGGGGCCGGTGGCGGCAACTGCGCCTTGCCATCGAGGGCGAACACCAGCAGGCGGCTGCGGTTCTTCATGCCCGGCAGGTTCATCGACTCGCCGCCGGTCAGGGTGGCCACGCCGCCCCAGCCGGCCATGATCGCCACGTACTGACGCCCGGCCAGTTCGAAGGTCATGGGCGCGGCAACGATGCCGCTTTGCGCCTCGAACTGCCACAGCGCCTCGCCCTTGTCGGCGGAATAGGCATGCATCTGCCCCGCCGCAGTGCCCTGGAACACCAGGTTGCCGGCGGTGCTCAGGGTGCCGCCGTTCCAGTGCGTGGGGTACGGCACCTTCCAGGCGGCCTTCTGCTTGACCGGGTCCCAGGCCAGCAAGGCGCCGCTGACCACGGCGGCCGGCACGTCGGTGGCGTCGGCAAAGCCGGCGGCGGTGTTGAATGCCTTGCGGGTAACGAAGTCCTTGCCTTCGTTGCGGTACACACCGGGCACTTCCTGGTAGGGGATGTACACCAGGCCGGTGCCGGGGTTGAACGACATCGAATGCCAGTTGTGCGCGCCGAAGGGGCTGGGCCACATCACGATGGGCTCTTTTTCGTAGCGCACCCCAGGGGCCTCGACCGGCCGGCCGGTGGCGAGGTCGACCTTCTCGGCCCAGGTGACCTTGCCGAACTTCTCGGCCGAGATCAGCTTGCCGTTGGTGCGGTCGAGCACGTAGAAGAAGCCGTTTTTAGGCGCCTGCATCAGGACCTTGCGCGGTTTGCCGTCGATGTTCAGCTCGGCCAGGGTGATCTGCTGGGTGGCGGTGAAGTCCCAGCTGTCGCCCGGGGTGACCTGGTAGTGCCAGGCCAGCTTGCCGGTGTCGGGGCGGATGGCGAGGATCGACGACAGGTACAGGTTGTCGCCACCGCCCGGGCTGCGCACCTCGCGGTTCCACGGCGAGCCGTTGCCGGTGCCGACGTAGAGCAGGTCCAGCTCGGGGTCGTAGGCCATGCTGTCCCACACCGTGCCGCCACCGCCGAGCTTCCAGTACTGGTCGCCCTGCCAGGTCTTGGCCGCTTCGCGCAGTTCGGGGTGCTCGTAGGGCAGCGCCGGGTCGCCCGGTACGGTGTAGAAGCGCCAGGCCAGTTTGCCGGTGTCGGCGTCATAGGCCGAGACGAAGCCGCGCACGCCGTATTCGGCGCCGCCGTTGCCGATGATGACCTTGCCTTTGACCACCCGTGGCGCGCCGGTGATGCTGTAGGGCTTGGCCGGGTCGGTGGTCTGCTGGCTCCAGATGGCCTTGCCGGTCTTGGCGTCGAGGGCGATCAGACGCCCGTCCAGGGTGCCGACGTAGACCTTGTCGCCCCAGAGTGCCACGCCGCGGTTGACCGCGTCGCAGCACGAGGTACGGGCCTTGACCTTGGCCACCTCGGGGTCGTAGCGCCACAGCTCCTTGCCGCTGGCGGCGTCGACCGCGATCACCCGGCTCCAGGACATCGAGGTGTAGATCACCCCGTCGTGGAACAGCGGTGTCGCCTCCAGGCCGCGGGTGTTGTCCAGGTCCATGTACCAGGCCAGGCCCAGTGACCTGACGTTGCTGGCGTCGATCTGTTTGAGCGGGCTGAAGCGTTGTTCGGCATAGGTGCGGCCGTGGCTGAGCCACTCGCCGCCGGCCTGTTCGGTGGCGCGGATGGCGGCCTCGTCCACCCCGGCGGCAAGGGCTGCCAGCGGGGTGGCCAGGCACAGCATCAGCAATGAAGTACGCAAAGGTTTTTTCATGTTCGGTGTCCTCGGTGATGGCTGCAGGTGCGGGTCAGAACACCTGCATCAGGCGTACGTTGAAGCGGTCGCCTTCCTTGAAACCGTTTTCCACCGACTGGTCACGGCCATAGTTGAACAGCAGCTGGGTCTTGGGCGTGACGAACCAGCCTGCGCCCACCAGAAACTTGGCGGTGTCGGGTTTGTCGTGCTGGTCGACGCCGTCCAGGCGGGTTTCGCCGCCCCACAACCTGGAGTAGCCCACGCGCAGGTCCAGGCTCGGGGTGAGCTGGTAGCGCAGGAACGCCTGGCCCTGGTACAGCGCGGACTGGCGCAGGGTCAGGCCGGCGGAGGTGGCGTCGTCGTTCTTGCCGAACCAGGTGACGTCGCCGATCAGGTCCAGCCACCACTTGTCGCCCAGGCCCTGGATATAGCCGGCCTGCAGCGCGAACTTCCAGCGGTTCTCGCCGATGTTGAGCGCGTCGTCGCGGTCGTAGCGGCCGGTGGGCACGTAGAGGAACGGGGTGATGCCGAAATAGGTCTTTTCTTCCGGGCGCTCCACCAGCCACACGGTGGAGGCCAGGATCAGGTCGCCGATGCCGCCATCGCTCTTGCCCAGGCCCGAGGTGTCGCGCTTGCCTTCGAGCTGGCCGAAGGGCAGCAGGAACTGCGGGTCGATGGTGAACCCGCCCAGCTTCATGAAGTGCACGCCCCTGAGAATGCCGATGTCGGAGTTCAGCCCGGCACGCACCGGCTGCTTGTGGCCACCGGAGTACAGCGAGCGACGTTCGGCATGCTGGTAGTAGACCATGCCCAGGTTGGTGCCTTCGGGCAAGGCGGTGTAGTCCCCGGCGTCCACATCCACGGCGTGCGCCTGGCTGCCCAGGCAGCCGGCGAGGCCCAGCGTCCAGGCCTGTGCCCAGCCCAATGCAGTACGACGGCGGTGTGCCGGCACGCTTGACAGTACGGTCTTGCTCATCGAGTCACCTGTTTATTGTTTTTGTCGGATGAGCCACCCAATGGGCGGCACACAGGCCGTAGCAGGCTTCGTGCCAACGAAATTAATCCATTGATATCAATTGGTTGCGCTTTGAGGGCGTCAACCTGCGGTGAAGTGCCCGGCTGCCACCTGCCCCGTTGCAGGCCCGGTTTGCAAGGCTTTGCGGGGTTTCTCAGGGGCGTCTCATGTGTCTCACCGTTTGTCTCGACCTAATACGCACAGAACCGGCTCAAGCCCTCCAAACCCCTGAAAAACAAGTACTTTGGTAGTAGAAAAAAGCTGGCACAAGGGTTGCTGAATGCCTCGGGTTCCTTTCAATAACAAGAGAGCCACACCCATGACCCATGCCTTCCCGGTTCACAGTGATACCCAGGCGTTCGTGCAGCGTCAGCACCGCATGCTGATCGGTGCCGACTGGCGCGGCGCCAGCGATGGCGCCACGCTGCAACTGCTCAACCCGGCCAACGGCCAGGCGCTGGCCCAGGTGCCTGCCGCCACGGTCGAGGATGTCGACCAGGCGGTACGTGCCGCGCGCCAGGCGTTCGATGACTCGCCCTGGAGCCGCATGCGCCCACGCGAGCGCCAGAACCTGCTGTGGAAGCTGGCCGACCTGATCGAGCGCGATGCCCAGGTGTTCGCCGAGCTCGAATGCCTGAACAACGGCAAGAGCGCGCAGGTGGCGCGGGTGATGGACGTGCAGATGGCCATCGACTCGCTGCGCTACATGGCCGGCTGGGCAACCAAGATCGAAGGCACCACGGTCGACCCGTCGCTGCCGCTGTTCGACGGCGAGTTCCATGCCTATGTGCGCCGCGAGGCGGTAGGTGTGGTGGGTGCCATCGTGGCGTGGAACTTCCCCCTGCTGCTGGCCTGCTGGAAGCTTGGGCCGGCGTTGGCCACCGGGTGCAGCGTAGTGCTCAAGCCGGCGGACGAGACCCCGCTGAGCGCGCTCAAGCTGGCCGAACTGGTACTGGAGGCCGGCTACCCGGCGGGCGTGTTCAACGTGGTCACCGGCGTGGGCGCGGTGGCCGGCGCGGCGCTGTCGGCGCACCCGCTGCTGGACAAGGTGACTTTCACCGGCTCGACCGAGGTGGGCAAGCTGATCGGCAAGGCGGCGATGGATTCGATGACGCGGGTGACGCTGGAGCTGGGCGGCAAATCGCCGACCATCATCCTGGCCGACGCCGACCTTGAGGTGGCCGCTGCCGGTGCCGCCAGCGCGATCTTCTTCAACCAGGGGCAGGTGTGCTGCGCGGGGTCGCGCCTGTATGTGCACCGCAAGCATTTCGACCGCGTGGTGGCCGATATTGCCGGCATCGCCAACGGCATGAAGCTGGGCAATGGCCTGGACCCGAGCATCGACATGGGCCCGTTGATCTCGGCCAAGCAGCAGGCACGGGTGGGCCGCTACATCGACATGGGCCGCGAGCTGGGCGCCAAGGTGGCGTGTGGCGGCGAGTATTACGGGCCGGGGTATTTCGTGCAGCCGACGGTGATTGCCGACGTCGACCAGCAGTGCCCGCTGGTGCAGGAGGAGATTTTCGGGCCGGTGCTGGTGGCGATTCCGTTCGACGACATGGACGAGGCGATTCGCCTGGCCAACGACAGTGCCTATGGCCTGGGCGCGAGCATCTGGTCCAACGACCTGGCGCAGGTGCACCGCATGGTGCCGCGCATCAAGTCGGGCTCGGTGTGGGTCAACTGTCACAGTGCGCTGGACCCGGCGCTGCCGTTTGGCGGCTACAAGCTGTCGGGCGTGGGGCGCGAGATGGGCGCGGCGGCCATCGAGCATTACACCGAGCTGAAGTCGGTGGTGATGAAGCTGTAGGCGGCAGTTGGGGCCGCTCTGCGGCACGATCGCGGGTCAAGCCCGCTCCCACTGGAGGGGGCTTGCGCCGTGATGGGGTCAGCCCAGTACAGGGCGGAAGAAACTGCGCTCGTAGCTGATGATGCACCGGGTGTCTTCGGCGTACTTGAACGCGGCGATGCACTCGGCGTCGGTTTTCGACTGTTCGCGGTAACGTTCGTACGCTGCCAGGCTCGGGAACGAGAACATCGCCAGGGCGACGTTGTTGGCGCCTTCGCTGGGCAGGAAGTAGCCATGGTGCTGGCCGCCGAATTTCTCTACCAGCGGTATCCACATGCGCCCGTAGGCTTCGAACTCTTGCAGCTTGTAGGCATCGACGATGTAGCGCAGGTAGCAGGTAACCATTGCAGCACTCCATGAAAGGGACCGGCAGCGAGCCTAGTGGGCGTCACGGGCGGGCGTCAATACGCGACGGGTGCAGCGAGCATCAGCGCTCGCACCGTTGAACCCGCGTGCAGCCTTTCAGCGGGTCGGTGCCGCCGGCGCCTGTTCGATGTGGCGCAGATGGCTTGAAGGCACCCAGCCGGCCTGCGCGTCGCGCGACCTTGTGCACCAGGACCAGCCGTTGAGCGACCTCACGCAGAGCAACTCATCGCCAATGTCCACGTCCAGCTCCCTGGCGGTGTAGTCCTCGCGCGCGCGGCCTGCCTGCTCGCCCAGCCTTTCGATCACCTGCGTCGGCACCCAGCCACCCTGCTGGCCGGGCGTGGTGCAGAAGTACCAGTTGTCCCATCCTTCATCGCCCTGGTACACCTCCCCCACCTCCAGCACGGCCCCCTTGGCAAAGGTGATGGGCTGAGGGAATTCGCTGCGGTGCGCTGTAATCACGCGGTATTGCATGTGTCTTCTCCTTGGTGAACTGAAGCCGGCGCCCACCCAGCGGCGCGGCTGTGCGAAAATAGCGCCTTTGTTATCAATAGGTTGGAGATGTACGGTTTGGTTACACACTATTCGGCGAACGGCGCCAATGCCGCCTGCGGGCGTACCAGTCAGACCCTCAACAGCACTCAGGCAGCGGATCAGGTGTCGTGCAAGTCCTGCCTGCGCTCGCTGGCAGCCCCCGACTCCGCAGCCGTGGCCGCCAAGGCCAAGACCCCTTCGCTGGCCGAACTGCGCAAGCAGCGCCAGCAACAGGCCGCGCCGGCGCCGGTGCCCGCGTTCAGCGTCAAGGCCAGCTGGCAGGCCCGCCTGAGCAGCCAGGCCGACCGTTGCCGCCTGCCACGCGGTGCGCGCAAGCAGATCTGCGTGTGACCCCCGGGCAGGCCGGCTTGCCGTGGCAAGTCGGCCTGTCGTTGCCCTGCAACGGATAATCGAGCGGTTTTCATAACCCCGCGCCACCACCGCTTGCGCGCCTGACGACTTCAGGCCAGTGGCTGGATCACGTCGACCCACTGCGCGTTGACCAGGGTGGCCAGGCGCTCGGGCTCGATGCGCACCGCCGCATTGACCGCGCCGCCGGCGGGGAAGACCACCTCGAAGTCCTTCAGCGACTCGTCGCAGTACACCCGCAGCGGCTGGCTCAGGCCGAAGGGACACACGCCGCCGATGGGGTGGCCGGTGTGCTGCTCGACCTGCTCGGCCTCGAGCATGCGTGCCTTGACGCCGAACTGCTGCTTGTACTTGCGGTTGCACAGGCGCGCATCGCCGCGTACCACCAGCACGATCACCTCCTCGCCCACGCGCAGCGAGAGCGACTTGGCGATCTGCCCCGGCTCGACCGCCAGCGCCTCGGCGGCCAGGGCGACGGTGGCGGTGCTGGACGCCAGTTCCAGCACCTGCAGGTCGGGTGAATGGTGGGAGAAAAACGCTTTGACTGACTGCAGACTCATCTTCGCTTGATCCTCTGAAAAAACAGCCCTGGCGGGATACCGTTGCGTACCCTACCAGCTTGGGCAGGCAAAAAACTCAGTCGCCCAACGCGACGCCCTCGCGACGTGGGTCGGCACCGGCCGACCAGCCCTGCCCATCACGCACGATGACCTGCGTGCCGCTGGTCATCTCGATGGGCGATACCGCATGCCCGCGGGCCTTGAGCTGCTCGATCAGGGCGGGGCCGACCAGCCCGGCCTCCACTTCGGTGCCGACGTTGCGGCTGCCGAAGTTGGGCAGGTCGACGGCCTGCTGCGGGTCGAGCTTCCAGTCCAGCAAGCCGATCAGCGCCTTGTTCACGTACTCGATGATCTGCGAGCCGCCGGGCGAGCCGAGGGCGGCCACCAGCTGGCCGCTGGCCTGGTCGAACACCAGGGTCGGCGCCATCGAGGAGCGCGGCCGCTTGCCCGGTGCGACGCGGTTGGCCACCGGCTTGCCGTTCTCCTCGGGGATGAACGAAAAGTCGGTCATCTGGTTGTTGAGCAGAAAGCCCTTGACCAGCACATGAGAGCCGAACGCCGCCTCGACCGAGGTGGTCATCGACAGCGCGCCGCCCTGATCGTCCACCGCGACGATCTGCGAGGTGGAAATGCGCAACGGCGAGCGGTCAGGTGCCCATGCCAGGGGCATGCCGGGCGGCACACCGGCAGTGGCGACGCCCATGCTCCGGTCACCGATCAGCGTGGCGCGTTGGGCCAGGTACGCCTTGCTGGTGAGCCCTGGCACATTGACCGGCACCTGGTCGCTGTCGGCCAGGTACAGGGCGCGGTCGGCATAGGCCAGGCGCTCGGCTTCGGCAATCAGGTGCACGGCCTGGGCGGAGGGTTGCATGACGCCCCCGGGGCGAGCTTTTTCGGGCGCCATCGCGGCCAGGTCCAGTGCCGGTTTCTGGCGCTGCAGCGCCTCCAGGATGCCCAGCGTCTGCAGTACCGCGACGCCACCGGACGACGGTGGCGGCATGCCGCAGACCGTCCACTGCTTGTACGGCCCGCATACCGGCTCGCGCACCTTGGCCCGATAGCCTGCAATGTCGCCCAGCGACAACGTGCCGGGGTTACTGTGGGTATTGACCTGCTGCACCATCGCCTCGGCGATGGGCCCGTGGTAGAAGGCGTCCGGGCCCTGGTTGGCGATGGCCTCCAGGGTTTGCGCCAGTTCGGGGTTCTTCAGCAGCGTGCCCACGGGCAAGGGCTGGCCCTGGGGCGTGAGCAGGTAACGGGCCAGTGCAGGCGACTGCGGTATCGAGGTGGAGGCGGCAATCAGGGCATGCAGCCGCGCAGACACGGGGAAGCCGTCGCGGGCCAGGTCGATGGCCGGCTGGAACAGCGCGCGCCAGGGCAGCTTGCCGTGTTGCTGGTGCGCCATCTCCAGGGCCCTGAGCACACCGGGCACGCCCACCGAGCGACCGCCGATCTGGGCGTCCTTGAATCCCATCGGCGTGCCGTCCGGCTTCAGGAACAGGCGGCTGTCGGCCCCTTGGGGCGCCGTCTCCCGCCCATCGAACGCCTGCACCTGCTTGCCATCCCAGTACAGGATGAAGGCGCCGCCGCCGATGCCGCTGGACTGCGGCTCCACCAGGGTCAACACCGCCTGCATGGCAATGGCGGCATCGATCGCAGACCCGCCCTTGCGCAGCATCGCCTGGCCGGCGGCGCTTGCCAGGGGGTTGGCTGCCGCGGCCATGTGGTGCTGTGCCTGTACCGGGGCCATGCCTGTGCGGTAGCCCGAGGCGATTTCCGGGGCGGCGGGCAAGGCGGTGCTGGATGGCGCAGGCGGGGTTGCGCTGGTGCAGGCGCCGAGCAGCAACGCTGCCATCGAGAAGCCGAGGGCGTGGATCAGGTGTTTGCGGGTGGTTGGGTAACCGGTCAAGACCAACTCCATTGGGCGTTTGGGGAACGCGGGCAATGGTAGCGTGATTGACGCGAGCAGGCCCGGTACTCACCGCGCCTTGTGCGGCGAATCCAATGCGCGTGCCCTGATTCTCGACGCGTAGGGGGCAGATTGATTAAGCTTCCCGCTTTAACGTTTCAGTTTGTTTCAAGGATTCAGATGACCATTCAGCAAGCGCCGCCACTCGCCTATTCCAGAGCCACCGTCGGCAAGATGGAAGCCGCCATGGCCCTGGGAAGTTTTGCCATCGGTACCGGCGAGTTCGCGATCATGGGGCTGATGCCCGACATCGCCAGCAACCTGCACCTGAGCGAGCCCCAGGTGGGCCATGCCATCAGCGCCTATGCCCTGGGCGTGATGGTGGGTGCGCCGGCCCTGGCGATTCTGGGCGCCAAGCTGCTGCGCAAGCACATGCTGCTGTTGCTGATGGCGCTGTATGCGCTCGGCAACCTGGCCACGGCCTTCGCGCCCTCCTTCGCCGGGCTGGTGGCGTTTCGCTTTATCAGCGGCCTGCCCCACGGCGCCTACTTCGGCATCGCGGCGGTGGTGGCCTCGAGCATGGTGGCCACCGACCAGCGCGCGGGCGCGGTGGCACGGGTGATGATGGGGCTTACCCTGGCGATGCTGCTGGGCAACCCGGTGGCGACCTTCCTGGGGCAGTTCTTCGGCTGGCGCGCGGCGTTCGTGCTGGTGGGCGCGATTGCGCTGTGCACCATCGGGCTGGTGTGGCGCTACGTGCCGCAGCGTCACGATGAAGTACGCAGCGACCCGCGCAAGGAGCTCCAGGCGTTTCGCCTGCCTCAGGTGTGGATGGCGCTGGCCATCGCCTCGATCGGTTTTGCCGGCATGTTCTGCGTGTTCAGTTACCTGGCGCCGACCATGCTGCAGGTGACCAAGGTGTCGCCACAGTGGATTCCATTCGGGCTGGCGGCGTTCGGGGTGGGCGGCATCATCGGCAACATCGCGGGCGGCAAGCTGTTCGACCGCCTGCAGTTTCGCGCGGTGGGGTTGGTGCTGGTATGGTCGATTCTCGTGCTGAGCCTGTTCCCCTTCGCGGCCAGTTCGCCGTGGGGCGTGCTGCTGGGCTGCGGGCTGGTCGGCACCATGATCGCACTGGCCGCCCCCTTGCAGATTCGCCTGATGGACATTGCACATGAAGCGCCGAGCCTGGCGGCGGCATCGAACCATGCGGCGTTCAACCTGGCCAATGCGCTGGGGCCATGGTTTGGCGGCATGGCGATTACCGCGGGGTTCGGCTGGACCAGTACCGGCTACATTGGCGCGGCGACTGCGCTGGTGGGGTTGGGGATCTACCTGGTGGCGCGGCGGATGAAGGGCGGGCACTGAGGGGGTTAGCAGGGAGGTTTCGGTACATCATGGCGCCTCGCAAAACATGGCATGGGCAAGATCTTCAACCAGGGCTTTGGACATGCCGCTGAGATAATGAGCTGCCCAGATCATTGAGCCATCCTGCTGGATGCCTGCTTGCAAGGTGAGTTTGTATACGCAGCTCAAGAGCATGGCAGCTTGCTCCAGAGCGAAGTCGGCCGTGTGGCCGGGTTGTACGCGAAACAAACGATCTGCGCCTGGACCGCCCTCGCCTTCGCCGAAGGTCCCGGCGCCTACAGTTTTCAAGAGCGGTTGGGTTGAGCGAATAGTCATTGGTGATTTCCTGGCAACTGAATTCATGGCCCAGAAGCTGGTAGGTACACTCCGCACATGCAAGCCGACGTACCCTGACCGCCCCATTCGGATGACTATAGACCGTAGTTTGGGGCGGCGCAACATGGCTTTATGCTCCCATTTCGGAGAGCGGTATGTCATCGCGTAACGGACTTGCCGTGGTACTGCGGACATTGCGCGCCATCAAGGGTGTCGCTCAATCCGACCTGCCTGTTGATCGAAAACACCTGTACAAGCTCGAATCGGGTCTGACCGATGTCAGCATCAAAACCCTCAGCGCCCTCGCTAATTCGCTCGGCATGATGCCTGCCACATTGCTGATGCTGGCGGCTGTGGTCGAGCAAGGTGTCTCGGTTCAGGATGCACTTGATCGTGTTGGTGCAGAACTGGATGAGTTCAAGCAATTGGGAGGCGATGCCGAGATGGCACGTCAACGCAATGGTGGGGCGGTCAGCGCACGTGAAGCGGCAAGAGCTGATCGGGCGGCGAAGATCCAGGCGTGCAAGGCCAAGGGACTGTCGCAGAGGGAGACCGCAGTGGCGTTGGGATTGGCTAAATCGACTGTGGCCAGGGCTTGGTAATGCCAGTTGGCTCTACTTGCGTAGAGCCTGTTTGGCGATAACGCTGACCCAGCTTTAGCCCCTCCTGTGCGCCTGACAACGTAGTACCCCGGCACAAACCAACGTGAACCAGCTTTCAATCGCCAGCTTCAAATCGAAGTACAGCCAGGGCTTCTACTCGACATTCGCCATCGATGGCGTGCCGCTGGAAGTCTGGCTGCCAATACGAGACCCCGCTGCGCAGCTTCATCTGGTGGCAGCGCATGCCGGCCTCTACGGCGAAGACGATAATGAACTGGTGTGGGACCGCAGCTACTCCACTGCCCCTGGGTGGACCACCCTGGTGCCGCTGCTGGTGTGCTCCGATGACCTGGACCTGAGCTGCACGGTCATCGTCGTGGAGCAACACGCCCATGAGGATCACATCCACTGGCGGCGCTTCGGCCTGCTGCACGAGGTGATCACCCTGGAGCAGCCCCGCGTCAGCTGGTTCGAGGCCGCTTGCACCGCCACCTTCGAACGCGCCGAATTCCACCGCACACTGGATGAATTTCGCCGGCTGGAAGGCGTGGTGATGGCCTGGGACTAGGGTCTGCATGAAAAGTCTTGAGACGAAGGTCAGGCTGTTTTCCAGCATCACCGAGTATCAAGGCTTTTCGTACAGAGCCTAGGCCGTTATCGAAGCCTGGACTGTTCGCATGCAGCCTTGAGGCGCTGCATGGCATCGGGCGCCATGGGCGCAGTCATCATGGCCTGATAGTTCATGCATTCCCGGGTTTGCTGCTCAGCCGTGGGAGCGCCGCTGGAGGTACAGCCGGCGAGGATGAACAGCGCAAGGGCCGTGATCAGTGGTTTCATTTATATATCCGCAACAAGTGACGCCATGGCCTCCAGCGCCTTGAGGCCTCAATGGTCACCATGGCCTGCGCGCATCTTGAAAAAGCGAACCTGCCGCTTATTGGCCAAGGCGGAAAATAATAATCAAAAGCCCTGCAGATGAGCATCATGAGGGTGGCTAACGTTCCCATGAAATCAATTCAATTTAACTCGTTCGATGCCCGGACATAAAATACGCCCCAATTAAGGAACACTTCAAGACGCCCGAGCAAAAAAACCTACAACGAATCAAACTTGCCGAAGAGGGCAAATGTAGATTCGGTTTTTATCTCGGACCATCAGGGCACCCGATTAAAATGAGCACAGCATTTACATTCTCGATCAAGCGTATTTGTTTCGACGAACATTATCGCCCCGCTGAAAACACCCGCACGACTACCAACTTCGCAAACCTGGCGAGGGGGCAGCGTCGCCAGGAGAACCTGCGCAACACCCTGACGATGATCGACAATCGTTTCAACGCCCTGGCGCACTGGGACAACCCGAAAGGCGACCGCTACAACGTCGAACTTGAAATCATTTCCGTGGAAATGAACATGGATGCCGAGCACAGGGACACCGCCCTGCCGCTGATTGAAATATTGCAGACCACCATTGTGGATCGCAAAACAAGCGAACGCATCGAGGGCATCGTGGGCAACAACTTCTCCTCGTACGTGCGCGATTATGATTTCAGCGTGCTGTTGCTGGGGCACAACAAGAACCGGCAGGGGTTCAGTACGCCGGATGATTTCGGCGAGCTGCACGGCAAGCTGTTCAAGCATTTCGTGAACTCGAGCACTTATAAAGAACACTTCAAAAAACCACCGGTCATCTGCCTGAGTGTTTCAAGCAGCAAGACTTATCAGCGCACCGAGAACCAGCACCCGGTATTGGGCACCGAATACCAGCAGGACGAATATTCCCTGACCGATGAGTACTTCCGGAAGATGGGCCTGAAGGTTCGCTACTTCATGCCTGCCAACAGCGTGGCACCGCTGGCGTTCTACTTTGCGGGGGACTTGCTTGGGGATTACACCAACCTTGAACTGATCAGCACCATCAGCACGATGGATACCTTCCAGAAGATCTATCGCCCTGAAATCTACAACGCGAATTCAGCAGCAGGTCGATCCTATCAGCCGAGCTTGAATCACCAGGATTACTCGTTGACCCGCATTGTCTACGATCGAGAAGAGCGCAGTCAGTTGGCCATCGAACAGGGCAGGTTTGTCGAAGAGCACTTCATCAAGCCCTACCAGACCGTGCTTGAGCAGTGGTCCGCCCAATACGCGCTTTGATCATTCAGAACATACAAGGTCATCTATCGTGAAAAAACTGCTACCCACCTCCACTGCTGGCAGCCTGCCCAAACCGTCCTGGCTTGCACAACCCGAGACGCTCTGGTCGCCCTGGAAGCTGCACGGCGAGGAACTGCTCGAAGGCAAGCAGGATGCCTTGCGCCTGGCCCTGCAGGAACAGCAACACGCAGGCATTGATATCGTCAGCGACGGCGAACAGACCCGCCAGCATTTCGTTACCACCTTTATCGAGCACCTGAGCGGAGTGGATTTCGAGAAGCGCGAAACCGTCAGAATTCGTGACCGCTATGATGCAAGCGTGCCGACCGTTGTGGGCGCTGTTGCCAGGCAGAAACCGGTGTTTGTCGAAGATGCCAGGTTTCTGCGCCAGCAGACCAGCCAGCCTATCAAATGGGCCCTGCCCGGCCCCATGACCATGATCGACACGCTGTATGACAGCCACTACAAAAGCCGGGAAAAGCTGGCTTGGGAATTTGCCAAGATCCTCAATCAGGAAGCCCGAGAGCTGGAGGCGGCGGGCGTGGACATCATCCAGTTCGACGAGCCTGCCTTCAACGTGTTCTTCGACGAGGTGAATGACTGGGGCGTGGCCACCCTGGAACGGGCGATCGAAGGGCTCAAATGTGAAACGGCCGTGCATATTTGCTACGGCTACGGCATCAAGGCCAATACCGACTGGAAAAAGACGCTGGGCTCGGAGTGGCGCCAATATGAGGAAGCCTTCCCCAAGCTGCAGAAATCCGGCATCGATATCATCTCGCTGGAGTGCCACAACTCCCATGTCCCGATGGACCTGATCGAGCTGATTCGCGGCAAGAAAGTGATGGTGGGGGCCATCGATGTGGCGAACCACGCCATCGAAACCCCCGAGGAAGTGGCCAGCACCCTGCGCAAAGCGCTGCAGTTCGTGGACGCCGACAAGCTCTACCCGTGCACCAACTGCGGTATGGCCCCTCTGCCCCGCGAGGTGGCACGCGGCAAGCTGAACGCCTTGAGCGCCGGCGCGGACATCGTGCGCAGAGAGCTCTTGAACCGATAAGGGTGCAGGAGGGGTTGCAGCGCTGATCGAGCGGCTTGCCCCCTCCCCGCCGCCTTTGGACCCGCCCCTTCAGCCAGGACCTACCATGTCACGTTCCAGTACTGCCATCGAGCCATTGCGCTTTCGCGAAGCGCTCGGGCACTACGCATCCGGTATCACGGTGATCACGTCGCAGATCGAGGAGGAGCCGGTCGGCTTTACCTGCCAGTCGTTCTATAGCGTGTCGATGAGCCCGCCGCTGGTGTCGTTCAGCGTGATGGCCGGTTCGGCCAGCTACCCCAGGATCCGCCAGGCAGGCCGCTTCGCGGTCAATATCCTGTCCGGTGAACAGGCCGGGATCTCCAACCAGTTCGCCCGACGAGGTACCGACAAGTGGCAGGGCGTGCAATGGCAGGCATCGCCACTGGGTAACCCGATCATTGCCGGCAGCCTGCACTGGCTCGATTGCGAGATCCACGCCGAACACGTCGCCGGTGATCACCTGATCGTGATTGGCGAAGTGAAGGCGCTGAACCTGCAGCAAACTGCTGCCACGCAGCCCTTGCTGTACTTCAAGGGGCAATACTGCAACCTCGCCGCCCACGGCGCAAGCTGAGAAACCAGGGGCCTGGCCTTCTCAACAAGCCCCTTGCATCGCGGTATCGACCGCTTCCACAAGCATCTGCGCATGCTCTTCGGTAAACGCCAGCAGCGGACGGATTTTGAGCACGTTCTGGTGCGGACCAGCGGCGCTGATCAGCACGCCCTGCTCGCGCATCGCGTTGACCACCTGGCGGGCCTGCCTGGCTGCGGGTGCCTTGGTGGCGCGGTCGGTGACCAGCTCAACCCCAAGGAACATGCCGGCCCCCCTGACGTCGCCGATCATTTGATGGCGCTGGGCAAGCCGTGTCAGGCCGTCCAGCAGGTAGCTGCCAATGTGATGGGCCCTCTGCTGCAGGTGTTCTTCGCGGATGACGTCCAGCACCGCCTGACCTGCCGCGCACGAGACCGGGTTGCCGCCAAAGGTATTGAAGTAGCGCATGCTCCTGCCGAAGTGATCGACCACCTGGGAGCGCCCGACGATGCCGGCAATGGGCTGGCCATTGCCCATGGGCTTGCCGAGGGTGACGAGGTCCGGGCGCACGTTGTGCCTGGTAAACCCCCACATGTTAAGGCCGGTACGCGCAAAACCCGGCTGTACCTCATCGGCGATGTACAGCAGGCCTTCGGCCTGGGCCAGCGCCACACCCTCGGCGATACAGCCCGCCGGCCCTGGCAGCACGCCGTCGCTGGAGAAGATGCCATCCAGCAGGATTGCCGCCGGGCGGATGCCGTGCGCCTTGAGGTCATCGATTGCGGTGCGCACGTCTGCGGCGAACATCGACGCCACGTTTTCGGCCCCCAGACGGTAAGCGTCAGGTGCGCGAACGGTGCGCACATGCGCCGGGAGCACCATGGCGCTGCCAAGCGATGGTGAAAGCTCGGCGATGTCTGCGGTGACGCCGTGGTAGGCGAACCGGGTGATGATGACGCCGGTGCCACCGGTGCAGTGCCTGGCGATACGCAGCGCCAGATCATTCGCCTCGCTCCCGGAGCAGGTGAACATGACGCGATCCAGGTCATCGGTGAAGGTACCGAGCAACTGCTCGGCATAGTCGAGAATGCCCTCCTGCAGGTAACGGGTGTGCGTGTTCAGCACCTGCGACTGCCGATGCATCGCCTCGACCACCCGGGGATGGCAGTGACCGATGGAGGCAACGTTGTTGTAGGCGTCCAGGTAGCGACGGCCCTGCTCGTCGAAGAGCCATACGCCCTCCCCTCGAACGGTGTGCAGCGGTCGCTCGTAGAACAGACGGTATGCCGGGCCCAGTAGCCGCTCGCGGCGCTCGATCAGGCGTCGCTGCGATGCCGAAAGCCGGGTGGCGTCGGCTGACGTGAAGCCGTTGATCATGCTCATGCTCGATTTGCTCGCAGGCAGGCCGAAGCAATTCGGTCTTCTGTTTCAGCACGAGACAGCGCCGACAGTGCCTTCAGGTTTGCCCAGGCACGCTGGGTGTTTCGAAGGATGTACTGGCGATTGTCCGGATGCAGTTCGGCGCGCCAGGAGTTGATGCACAGGGCCAACGCCAGGCGCGTGGCCAGCAGCTCGGGCAGCAGCGCCAGCTCCTGCTGGTTCAGGGGGTTGCACTGGTGGTAGCCGACAATCACATCCAGGGCCGGCTCCAGTACATCGCCTACCTGCCCAAGGTGGTAGGAAGCGGCAACCGCGACCTCGTTGACCAGCGGCGCATGCACCATGTCACCGAAATCGAGGATGCTGCGCAGCACATCGGGGTTGTGGGCATCCACGATGATGTTGTGCGGGTTGGTGTCATTGTGAATGACCTGCTTGCGCAACCCGGGGAGGCTTGGCACCACCGCCGACGCGTACTGCTCGAGGCTGCGCTGCACCAGGCTTCGTCCGGGGCCGGGTTCGATGTGCACCAGCAGCGGTCGAAGGTGCGCGGCGTGCTGCATGTCCCACAGCAGCGCATGCCCGGCGGCGGGGTGGGCAAACCCTTGCAGCGCCACGTCAAGCCGGGCGATGGACTGCCCGATGACCCGGCGAAACGTCGGTGTGGGGTGACTCACGCAGTGAAGGGGCATGCCATCTTCGAAGGACAGCAGCCGCGCCAGCATGCGCTGCCCGTCGATCTCGACGAAGGTGGCGTACTGGCCCTCAAGCGAGGGGTGCACGCGCTGAACCGCAAGCCCGGGATCGCGAAGCTCGATTCTTCGCATCGCCTGGTTGTGGAAGTCGACCACATCGGGGTTTTCAAGCGGGTGGGAGAGCTTGAACAACCGGGATGAGCCGTCTTCGAGCATCACGCGGAAATTGAGGTCGCGCTCGCCGCCCAGTTTTTCGAGCGTGCCGGTCAAACCGAATTGCTGGCGCAGCACTGCACACGCCTGCGCATCGGTGACCCGTGCCGGAGCAGCTTCGAGCAGGCTGTCATCGACAGCCAGATTTTCAAGGGGCATGACTCGCATCCTTATACGGCCTTTGAATGGCGCCCCCGGTTTCAGGGGCGCCATGCATCACTTGTTGACCCAGGCGTTGAAGCGTTCCTCCAGATCCTCACCGTGGTCGATCCAGAACTCGGCGTCGGTGGCACGGGCGTTTTTCAGGTTTTGCGGGGCGGTGGGCAGTTTTTCGCCCACGCGCTTGTCCAGCAGGTCCATCGCGCCGGTGTTGCTGGGCCCGTAGGGGATGGCCTCGACGAAGTTCTTCTGTTGCATGGGCTCGCTGGCGAACGCGATGAAGCGCTCGGCCAGTTCCTTTTTCGGCGCCCCTTTCACGATGGCCCAGTGATCGAGATCGTAGAGGCTGCCATTCCATTGCATCGCAAACGACTGGCCTTCCTCCTGGGCAGAGGTGACACGGCCGTTGTAGGCGGAGGTCATGACCACGTCACCGGCGATCAGCCATTGCAGCGGCTGCGCGCCGGAGTCCCACCACTGGATGCTGGACTTGATTTCATCGAGCTTCTTGAACGCACGTTTGACACCCTCTTCAGTACCCAGCAGCGTGTAGAGGTCCTTGTTGTCTACCCCATCGGCGAGCAGCGCGAACTCCAGCGTGAACTTCGCGCCGCGGCGCAGGCCGCGCTTGCCGGGGTACTTCTTCAGGTCCCAGAAGTCGGCCCAGCCTTGCGGGCTGGAGGCGAGTTTGTTGGGGTCGTAGGTCAGCACGGTGGACCAGATGAAGATGCCGACACCACAGTCGCTGACGGCCGCAGGAATGAAGTCTTCCTTGTTGCCTATCCGGCTCCAGTCCAGCGGTTCGAACACCCCTTCGCTGCAACCACGGATGAGCTCGGGCGATTCGACCTCCACCACATCCCAGCTGGTTTTGCCGGTGTCGGCCATCACCTTGATCTTGGCCATTTCGCCGTTGTAGTCGTCGGCGGTGATGGCCACGCCGGTCTGGGCGGTGAAGGGTTTGTAGAACGCCTTCTCCTGCGCCTGGCGGTTGTTGCCGCCGAAGGACACCACGGTCAGCTTTTCAGCGGCATACAGCGGGCTTGCGATGGTTGCGAGCAAAAGTACAGCTGCGATTTTCTTATTCATGCGTCTCTCCAGGTCAGCTACGGGTCGTGGGCAGCTTTAAAGGGATGGCAGTTTTCTTGTAGTGGCAGCAATCGATCGAACGTGACGCTTCCCCGGTGGGGACGGGACGCATTAAAACACATAATAAATATGATGCATCATATTTTACGCTACACTTGCCCTCACCAATGAACAGGGAACCCGCCATGACCGATCAACGTACGCTGCTTCTCACCGGTGCCAGCCGGGGCATCGGCCACGCCACCGTGAAACATTTCAGTGCTGCGGGTTGGCGCGTGTTTACCGCCTCGAGGCAGGACCTGGGCGAAGGCTGCCCCTGGGCCGAAGGCATCGCCAACCACATTCACCTCGACCTGGGGAGCGTGGAGGACATACAGCGCAGGCTTCCGGAAATCCGGGAAAAACTCGGGGGGCGGCTGGATGCGTTGGTCAACAACGCCGGCGTTTCACCCAAAGGCCCGGATGGGGAGCGACTGGGGGTGCTGGAGTCCGACTACTCGACCTGGCTGAACGTGTTCAACGTGAACATCTTCTCGACGGCCCTGCTGGCGCGGGGGTTGTTCGAGGAGCTCAAGGCGGCGAAAGGCTCGGTGATCAACGTCACCTCCATTGCCGGTTCGCGGGTGCACCCGTTCGCAGGGGTGGCGTATGCCTGCTCCAAAGCGGCGCTGTCGGCGCTGACTCGCGAGATGGCGCACGACTTCGGGCCCTATGGGGTTCGGGTGAACGCGATCGCCCCGGGGGAGATCGACACCTCCATCCTGTCCGCTGGCACCGAGCTGATCGTGGAGCGATCGATCCCGATGAAACGCATGGGCAAACCCGAGGAGGTCGCGGCGTTGGTGCATTTTCTCTGCACGCAGGGCGCTTCGTACGTCAATGGCGCAGAAATCCATGTAAACGGTGGGCAACATGTTTGAGTTACTCGATAATCGCTGCCGGTAGCCTCCCCTCTCCCGCCGGGCCTGCGCCGCACACGAGTACGCGATGAATTATCCGATTGAGCACCTGAAACACTCCTACCTTGGCAGCGGTATCTATGGCCTGCTGCGCGAAGCCCTGATTACAGGGCGCTTCCAGCCTAACGACCGGCTGCGCATACGCGACCTTGCCGAACAGCTGGGTACGAGTGTCACACCAGTGCGGGACGCGATTCTTCAACTGGCAAAGGAGCAGGCGCTGGTTCTGAAGACACCGCGGGACATTCGTGTGCCGGTACTGACTTCCAAGCAGTACCTGGAGATCAGGAGCATCCGGCTCTCGCTCGAGGGGTTGGCGGCCGAAACAGCTGCATCGCTGGCGACCGAGGAGCAAGTGGCGCGGCTGCAAACCTGCATTCAGAACAACCTGGTGGCGATCAAGGACAATGACTTGAGGTCCGCGCTGACCTTCAACCACGAGTTTCACTTCAGTTTGGCGGAAATCGCCGATATGCCGGTGCTGGTCAGCCTGCTGGATGGGTTGTGGATGCGTACCGGGCCGCTGATTGCCCGGGCCTACGGCGGGTTCAACGAGCGCATGGCGATTGATCATCACTGGGATGTGCTGGAGGCGTTGAAGCAGCGCGATGGTGCGGCGGCTCGCCTGGCGATCTGCAGTGACATTCTGGATGGGAGCCAGAAGATGCTGGAGTATGTTCAGATGGAGCATGACTGAAGGGGCGTGGTGCTGGCGATAACTCGGCATGCGACAGGCCGCATGCTGCAAGTGGCGCCGCTGGCGTTCTGAAACCGATTCTCACCCCTGTTCCGGCGTCCTGCCGGCCGAAAAATCCCCCTCCCCGTGCAATTCGTCGCCTCGGCTCGCCGTGCTCGCCCGACTGGATTACTGTATATGCAAACAGTACCCATATGGTGGCGGAAATGACCCAAGACATTGAAGACCTTGACGGCTTCGGAGCGCCCACTGAGCTGGAGATGTGGAAGCACCAGGTGGTGCTCATTACGAATGAGGCCGAATACCTGACCCGAGAGCTGGGCAAGGCGCGCAGGAACATTGCCAAGCTTGTGGCGATGAACCAGGGGCTGACGAAGGACCTGCACGACCTGCAGCTGAAATCGACAGGGCGAGTGCTCCCCACGAGCTGCGCACTCAGTGGCAGCCCGGCACAGGAAATCGCGGAACTTCATAAAAACTCATAAGGCGTGTCGTCACCGTAAAACTTAGCGGGAAAGGCAGGAAACTTACACGGTGCACGACCCCATTAAAGTGAGAGCGAAACTTTTTTGAACAAGAAATAAATTGTAACAATGACCTATTGAAATATTTTAAATACCAGGAACCCAAACTTTATTGACCAAAAAATGTGAAGCCGTGCGTTTTTATAGCTGGATGGAAACCCAGTTCAATAAAACCTCACCCGATGGTAACGTATGCTTTCGCATTGCTCAGAATAATAAAAAACATGAGCAAACTTGTTGGTTGAATAAAGGATTAACGAATGACTATCGAGCGAGAGATTTTCTCGGCCCTTATCGCGCAGAACGCATTTCAAGGTGAAAAGCCGAGCGTACAAAGCTACGCCCAGCTAGCCGTAGACAAGGGTTTCAGAGCGCTTACGTCAAGGCAGCAGGCGGTGGTGAGCCCCTTCCTGAAGAAACAATGCGAGGGGATGAGAAAACCAAACGAAAAACACAACAACTGCCAAAACACGATAGCCGGTCGTGATTTGGTTGCAGCGCTTGAAAAAGCCGAAAGTTACAAGGGATGGCGCTGCGAAAGCTGCCGGAGTGCATCTTAAAAGCCAGAAAGCACCGCAAAAAGAGTAGCCCTCCAGAAAAGCTGTAAAGTAAAAAACACTATTGCACTCGCTACTCCTGACTGTTATTGCAGCAGGCCGCCATGGCCTGCTCGCAAGTTTTTCTTTTTAGGCCCAGATCAGCCCACCCGCCAATCTTCGTTCACTCGTCACGCACCTGAGCGCCTTGAAAAAATAGTGCACGAAACAGCCCGATTCTTTTGCGCGGCTAATTTTTTCAGAGAGAAAAATAGTGTCTATCTATCAGGCAGCACTGCTGATTGTTTGGCTTCGCCACACTTTGGTTGGGCTACGGCTGCTGGTTCGACGATGAGGTCTCTGCGTAGATCGAAAACAGCTTGCCTGCTTCTCGACGAGTCCGACGGTTCCTGCATCGCCCAGGCTGGTGATGCTGGGGGTACCGGGCACGTCGTCGCCATCGGCGGGGCCACGGTGAAATACGAGCGCGTGCTGCGAAGAATTGGGGCGTTGGCGAAACCCGCCAAATGAGGAAGTATCAGAAGCGCTTTGGGTTCAAACCATTCCCAAGGATGGTTCCAGAGGTCGTTTTCGCATGCCCCAAAAACGCAAAAAGCCCTGACTAATCAGGGCTTTGAATATGGCGGAAGCGTAGAGATTCGAACTCTAGGATAGTTGCCCATCGACGGTTTTCAAGACCGTTGCCTTAAACCACTCGGCCACGCTTCCTCGTATTGCGGGCGCCATAATACCGAAATGAAACAAGCTGTCAAACTCTCTAGGTGGCTGGTCTGCGCGCCTCTGTTATGATCTTTGCATCTGAACGTTTCAAACCCACAGGAGTGTCGCCATGCGCGAACAGGATTACGCCGTCAACCACGGCCTGCAGGTCGAACAGCAAGAGGTCAGCCGCGTCCTGCGCAACACCTATGGCCTGCTGGCCATCACCCTCGCTTTCAGTGGTGTCATGGCCTATGTGGCCCAACAGATGCGCGTCGGCTACCCGAACATTTTCGTGGTGCTGATCGGCTTCTACGGCCTGTTCTTCCTCACCAACAAACTGCGTGACTCGGTATGGGGCCTGGTGTCCACCTTCGCGCTGACCGGTTTCATGGGCTTCCTGCTCGGCCCTATCCTCAACCGCTACCTGGGCATGGCCGGCGGCGCTGAAGTGGTCAGCTCGGCATTCGCCATGACCGCACTGGTGTTCGGTGGTCTGTCGGCCTACGTGCTGATCACCCGCAAGGACATGAGCTTCCTGGGCGGCTTCATCACCGCAGGCTTCTTCGTGCTGCTGGGCGCTGTGCTGGCAAGCTTCTTCTTCCAGATCAGCGGCCTGCAACTGGCGATCAGCGCAGGTTTCGTGCTGTTCTCGTCGGTGTGCATCCTGTTCCAGACCAGCGCGATCATCCACGGTGGTGAGCGTAACTACATCATGGCGACCATCAGCCTGTATGTATCGATCTACAACCTGTTCGTCAGCCTGCTGCAACTGTTCGGGCTGATGGGTCGGGATGACTGATCCGAGCTTGGTTGGTTGAGTGTTGAAAAAGCCCGCTTCGGCGGGCTTTTTTGTGGGTGGCGTTTGAGGGGCGCTGGCTTCGCGCTCGTTCGCTGGCAAGGCCGACCCCTACGCCCCGCGGGCTGTAGCGTCAGATAATGCTGGCAAACTGGGCTACCCCAATCCCCGCGCGCGCCGTAGAATGCGCTCCTTTTTCTGCCCGGGGCAGCAACACCCATGAGCTCACTCGAACAAGCGCCCGAACAGGCCAATGAACTGGTTCTAGGCCTGGAAGACCGGCCCCGGCCGCTGATCGCCCTGCTCGCTGCCCTGCAGCACCTGCTGGCGATCATCGTGCCTATCGTTACCCCCGGCCTGCTGATCTGCCAGGCACTCGGCGTATCGGCCCGCGATACCAACCTGATCGTGTCGATGTCGCTGGTGATCTCCGGGATCGCCACCTTCGTGCAATGCCGACGCTTCGGGCCCTTCGGCGCCGGGCTGTTGATCGTGCAAGGCACCAGCTTCAACTTCGTTGGCCCGCTGATCGCCGGCGGCGCGCTGATGGTCAAGCAAGGTACGCCCGTAGAAGGCGTAATGGCGGCGATCTTTGGTGTGGTGATTGCCGGCTCGTTCGTTGAGATGGGCATTTCGCGCATTCTGCCGTTCGTGAAACGCCTGATCACCCCCCTGGTCACCGGCATAGTAGTGCTGATGATCGGCCTCACGCTGATCAAGGTGGGCCTGATCAGCATGGGCGGCGGTTTCGGCGCCATGGCTAACGGTACCTTCGCCAACGGCGAAAACCTGCTGCTGTCCGGCGTGGTGCTGGCCATCATCGTGGTACTCAACCGCATCCCGGTGGTGTGGATGCGCAGTTGCGCGATCGTGATCGCGCTGGCCGTCGGCTACGCACTGGCCGGCTACCTGGGCCGCCTGGACTTTACCGGCATGCATGAAGCCGCCGTGTTCCAGGTGCCGGTGCCATTGCACTTCGGCCTGAGTTTCTCCTGGGCGCTGTTCATTCCGATGCTGGTGATCTACCTGGTGACTTCGCTGGAAGCCATCGGCGACGTTACCGCCACCAGCAAGGTATCGCGCCAGCCGGTCGAAGGCCCGCTGTGGATGCAACGCATCAAGGGCGGCGTGCTGGTCAACGGCGCCAACTCGCTGCTGGCCGGTGTGTTCAACACCTTCCCCAGCTCGGTGTTCGCGCAGAACAACGGCGTGATCCAGCTGACCGGTATTGCCAGCCGCCATATCGGTATCTGGATTGCCGCAATGCTGGTGATTCTGGGGCTGTTCCCAAGCGTGGCCGGGGTGATCCAGGCGGTGCCGGAGCCGGTGCTGGGTGGCGCTGCGATGGTGATGTTCGGTGCCGTAGCGGCCTCGGGTATCAATATTCTGGCCAGCATCAGCCTGGACCGTCGCGCCCTGCTGATCATCGCGGTGTCCCTGGCGTTGGGCCTGGGCGTGGCGCAGGTGCCGGAATTCCTGGCGCACATGCCATCGGCACTGCGCAATGTGCTGGAGTCTGGCGTGGCAACCGGCGGTATCTGTGCGCTGGTGCTGAACTGGTTCCTGCCCGAGTCCAAAGCTCAGAACTGAGGCCGCTTGCCAAGCTGCCCCAACCAGGCCCGCGCCCACAAGGCGCGGGCTTTTTGCTTTATCATGGGCGCAGTTTTGCTGACAGAGCCTGCCATGAAGTTCGCCCTCGCGGTATTTTCCCCCGGCCATGCGCCCTCCTCGCGCCGTGCACTGCTGTTCGCCCAGGCTGCCCTGGCCAGCGGGCACGAGATCGTGCGGCTGTTTTTCTATCAGGATGGCGTGCACAGCGCCTCGGCCAACGTGGTCGCGCCGCAGGATGAGCTGGACGTGCCGGCGCAATGGCGTGCCTTCGTCACCGAGCACCAGCTCGATGCGGTGGTGTGCATCGCCGCCGCCCTGCGCCGTGGCGTGTTGAACGCCGAAGAGGCCCAGCGTTATCAGCGCCCCGCCGTGAACCTGCCCGCGCCGTGGGAGCTGTCGGGCCTGGGCCAGTTGCACGAAGCTGCACAAACCGCCGACCGCCTGGTCTGCTTTGGAGGCGATTGAATGGCCAAGTCATTGCTGATCATCAGCCGCCAGGCCCCCTGGGCCGGCCCGTCGGCCCGCGAGGCACTGGATATCGCCCTGGCCGGCGGCGCCTTCGACTTGCCGCTGGGCATGCTGTTTCTGGATGACGGCGTGTTTCAGCTGGCACCTGCACAGCAACCGGCACAGCTGCAACAGAAGAACCTGGCGGCCAACCTCCAGGCGCTGCCGATGTTCGGCGTGGAGGCCCTGTTCGCCGACGCCCGCAGCCTGCTCGAGCGCGGCCTGGACGCTGAACACCTGACACTGGACGTCGAGGTACTCGACGACGCTGCACTGGCAGCCCTGATCGACCGTTTTGACCAGGTGGTAACCCTCTGATGAGCACCCTGCACGTCATTTCCCACTCGCCGTTCGGCGATAACCGCCTGAGCAGTTGCCTGCGCCTGCTGGGCAGCAACGACGGCCTGCTGCTGTGCGGCGACGCGGTGTACGCGCTGCAGCCCGGCAGCGAGCCGCTGAAGGCGCTGCAACAAGCCAACCTGGGCGCAAGGCTGTTTGCGCTGGAAGAAGACCTGCAAGCTCGCGGTATCTCCAGCGACGCGGCCCGGGCCATCGACTACCCGGCATTCGTGCAGCTGTCGCTGGACCACGACAAGGTCAACAGCTGGCTATGAGCACCCTGAGCCTCGACAACCGCGACATTGCCCTGGACAAGGACGGCTTCCTGGTCGACCTGAAGGACTGGTCAAAGCCCGTGGCACAAGCCCTGGCCGAGCGCGAAGGCCTGGAACTGACCCCCGAACACTGGGAGGTACTGGAGCTGCTGCGCCAGTTCTACCAGGAGTTCGAGCTGTCGCCGGCCACGCGCCCGCTGATCAAGTACACCGCCTTGAAGCTGGGCCCGGACAAAGGCAACAGCCTGCACCTGAACCGCCTGTTCAACGGCACCCCCGCCAAACTTGCCGCGAAGCTCGCGGGCCTGCCAAAGCCGACCAACTGCATATGACTGCCCCTACCCCGCTCACCCTCGAAACGCCCGCCGAACACCCCTTCGCCCAGTTCGTGCGCATTTTGGGCAAAGGCAAACGCGGCGCCCGCGGCCTGACCCGGGAAGAAGCCCGCGAGGCCATGGGCATGCTGCTGGACGGCAAGGTCGAGCAGACGCAGCTGGGCGCCTTCCTGATGCTGCTGCGTCACAAGGAGGAGAGCCCCGAGGAGCTGGCCGGCTTCACCGAAGCCGTGCGCCAGCGTGTACAGGCACCGCCCATCGCGGTCGACCTGGACTGGCCGAGCTATGCGGGCAAGAAGCGCCACCTGCCGTGGTTTCTGCTGGCGGCCAAGTGCCTTGCGAAAAACGGTGTGCGCATCCTGCTGCACGGCGGCGGCGCTCACACCGCCGGGCGCCTGTATACCGAACAGGTGCTGGAACAGGTGCAAGTCCCGCTGTGCCGCGACTGGGCCAGCGTCGCCAGTGCCCTGGACGAGCACTGCATCGCGTTCATCCCCCTGCAGGACTGGGCGCCGCGCCTGCAGCACATGATCGACCTGCGCAACACCCTGGGGCTGCGCTCGCCCATTCACTCCCTGGCACGGGTGCTCAACCCGCTGCGGGCGCGGTGCGGCCTGCAGAGTATCTTCCACCCCGGCTACCAGGCCGTACACCGCGAAGCCAGTCGGCTGCTGGGCGATACGGCGATTGTGGTCAAGGGTGACGGCGGTGAGATCGAGATCAATCCGGATGCCACCAGCCACCTGTACGGCACTGCCCATGGCCAAGACTGGGATGAAGAATGGCCGCAGCTGTCGGCCCAGCGCCATGTGAAGCCGGCCAGCCTCGACCTGCAGCACCTGCTGGCGGTATGGCGCGGCGAGGCCCGCGACAGCTACGGTGAACTGGCTCTTGTATCGAGCATGGCGCTGGCGCTACGCGGCTTGGGGCAAACCCGAGAGGACGCCTTCACGCAGGCGCAGCACTGGTGGGATCAACGCCTGAGCTAGGCGATTGATCGAGGTTTTCGATCAAACAGGCCGATGCTTTGCGCCATTGGTTCGAACTTGAGCCCGTACACTGGGCTCCAAGTTGAACGAATCGCCAAGGAGACCACCATGGGCCTGTTGATCGATGGCCGCTGGCATGACCAGTGGTATGAAAGCAGCAAAGACGGCACCTTCCAGCGCGAGAACGCGCAGCGGCGCAATCAGCTGCCCGCAGCCGACGCCGGGCGCTATCACCTGTATGTGTCGCTGGCCTGCCCCTGGGCGCACCGCACGCTGATCTTTCGCACGCTCAAGGGCCTGGACAAGCTGATCGACGTGTCGGTGGTCAGCTGGCTGATGGGCGAGAACGGCTGGACCTTCGACACAGCCCTGGGTTCGACGGGCGACAAGCTCGACCAGCTTGAATTCCTGCATCAGCGCTACACCCGCGACGACCCGCATTACACCGGCCGGGTCACGGTGCCGGTGCTGTGGGACAAGCAGGAACAACGCATCGTCAACAACGAGTCGGCCGAGATCATCCGTATCTTCAACACCGCCTTCGACGGGCTGACCAGCAATCGCCTGGACCTTTACCCCGAGCCGCTGCGCGCGAGCATCGATGCACTGAACGAGCGGATCTACCCTGCCGTGAACAACGGCGTGTACCGCGCAGGCTTTGCGACTACGCAAAAAGCCTACGAGCAGGCGTTTGACGAGCTGTTTGCCGAGCTGGATGCACTGGAAAAGCTACTGAACGACCAGCGCTACCTGGCCGGCGAATACCTGACCGAAGCTGACTGGCGGCTGTTCACCACGCTGGTTCGGTTCGACGCGGTGTATCACGGGCACTTCAAGTGCAACCTGCGGCGCATCGCCGATTATCCGAACCTGTCGAACTGGCTGAGGGAGCTGTACCAGTGGCCGGGAGTGGCCGAGACGGTGAACATGGAGCATATCCAGCATCACTATTACATGAGCCACAAAACCATCAACCCGAACGGGATCGTGCCCAAGGGGCCATTGCAGGACTTTGCGGCGCGACATGATCGGGAGCGGCTGGTGGGCCGGGGGATTTGGGACAAGACCAGTTTTTGATCAGGGGTTGAAGGGCCCCTTCGCCAGCAAGGCTGGCTCCTGCAGTGGGTCGCGTGTACCTGCAGGAGCCAGCCTTGCTGGCGAAGCTGTTGTTACTGAGCCCCTTCGAACCACGCCAGCTTCTCGCGAAGCTGCACCACCTCGCCCACGATCACCAGCGTCGGCGCATGCACTTCATGCTCCGCCACCAGTTGCGGCAGGTCGGCCAGGGTGCCGGTAAACACCCGCTGGTTGGTGGTAGTGCCCTGCTGCACCAGCGCCGCCGGCGTACTAGCCGCACGACCGTGACGAATCAGCTCGGCACAGATGGTCGGCAAGCCCACCAACCCCATGTAGAACACCAGGGTCTGCGCAGGCGCCACCAGGTCATTCCACGGCAGGTTGCTGGTACCGTCCTTGAGGTGGCCGGTCACGAAGCGCACCGACTGGGCATAATCGCGGTGGGTCAGCGGGATGCCGGCATACGCCGAACAGCCGCTGGCCGCGGTGATGCCCGGCACCACCTGGAAGGGTATACCATGCTCGGCCAGCTCTTCGATCTCCTCGCCACCCCGGCCGAAGATGAACGGATCGCCGCCCTTGAGGCGCAGCACGCGCTTGCCTTGCTTGGCCAGGGTCACCAGCAGCTGGTTGATCTGGTCCTGCGGCACACTGTGATCGGCACGGCGCTTGCCCACGTAAATGCGCTCGGCGTCGCGCCGGCACAACTCGATGATGGCGGGCGCCACCAGGCGGTCGTACAACACCACATCGGCCTGCTGCATCAGGCGCAGCGCACGGAAGGTCAGCAAGTCCGGATCACCCGGCCCCGCCCCCACCAGGTACACCTCGCCCGAGGTCTGCGGCAGCGCGCCGTCCACCTTGGCCTGCAGCAGGCGTTCGGCTTCGGCGCCCTGCCCGGCCAGCTGGCGCTCGGCAATCGGGCCCTGGAACACGTCTTCCCAGAACCCACGACGCTGGTTCACGTCGGGGTACAGCTCCTTGACCCGATGGCGAAAGCGCGCGGCCAGGCCGGCCAGTTCGCCATAGGCGGCAGGAATCCAGGTTTCCAGCTTGGCGCGGATCAGGCGTGCCAGCACCGGCGCATCGCCGCCGCTGGACACCGCCACCACCAGTGGCGAACGGTCGACGATCGCCGGGAAGATCACCGTGCACAAGGCCGGCGCATCCACCACGTTGACCGGCACACAGCGCTGGCGCGCATCGGCCGATACCTGGGCGTTGAGCGCCTGGTCGTCGGTGGCGGCGATGATCAGCTGGCAACCGTCGAGGTCGCTTTCGTGATAGCCGCGGGCCAGGGTCTGGCCGCCACTGGAGCGTGCCAGTTCGGCCAGTTGCCCCTCGATTTCAGGGGCAACCACCCGCAGCACGGCACCTGCATCGGCCAGCAGGCGAGACTTGCGCAGGGCAATCTCGCCTCCACCCACGACCAGCACCTGGCTGCCCCGCAGGTTGTGGAACAGCGGCAGGAACTCCATTTAACCGATGATCTCCAGGCCACCCATGTAAGGCTTGAGCACGTCCGGTACACGGATGCTGCCATCAGCCTGCTGGTAGTTCTCCAGCACTGCCACCAGTGTACGGCCTACAGCCAGGCCCGAGCCGTTGAGGGTATGCACCAGCTCCGGCTTGCCGGTTTCCGGGTTGCGCCAGCGGGCCTGCATGCGGCGCGCCTGGAAGTCGCCGCAGTTGGAGCACGAGGAAATTTCGCGGTACTTGTCCTGGCTCGGCACCCACACTTCCAGGTCGTAGGTCTTCACGGCACTGAAGCCCATGTCGCCGGTGCACAGCGACAGTACGCGGTAAGGCAGCTCCAGCAGTTGCAGCACGCGCTCGGCGTTGGCAGTCAGGCCTTCGAGGGCTTCCATCGACTTGCCCGGCTCGACCACCTGGACCATCTCGACCTTGTCGAACTGGTGCTGGCGGATCATGCCGCGGGTATCGCGACCCGACGCACCGGCTTCGCTACGAAAGCACGGGGTGTGGGCGACGAACTTGATCGGCAGTTGCTTGGCATCGACGATTTCGCCGGCCACGATGTTGGTCAGCGACACTTCGGCCGTCGGGATCAGGTAGAAGTCGGCCTCGCCTTCGCGGCTGATCTTGAACAGGTCTTCCTCGAACTTGGGCAGCTGGCCGGTGCCTTGCAGCGCCGGGGCCTGTACCAGGTACGGGGTGTAGGCTTCCTCGTAGCCATGCTCGGCGGTGTGCAGGTTGATCATGAACTGCGCCAGGGCACGGTGCAGACGGGCGATCGGGCCGCGCAGCAGGGCAAACCGCGCGCCCGACAGCTTGGCTGCGGTCTCGAAGTCGAGGTAGCCGTTGCGCTCGCCCAGGGCGACGTGGTCCTGGATCGCAAAATCGAAGCTGCGCGGGGTGCCCCAGCGGCGCACTTCGACGTTGTCGTCTTCATCGGCGCCCACCGGTACGCTGGCGTCCGGCAGGTTGGGGATGGTCAGCAGGATAGCGTCCAGCTCTTCGCGGATACCTTCCAGCTCCACCTTGCCGGCAGCCAGTTCGTTGGCCATGCGCTCGACGTCGGCCATCAGCGGGGCAATGTCCTCACCCTTGGCCTTGGCCTGGCCAATGGATTTGGAACGGGCGTTACGCTCGGCCTGCAGCTGTTCGGTGCGGGTCTGCACAGACTTGCGGCGCTCTTCAAGTGCTTCGATGCGCGCGACATCCAGGCTGAAGCCACGGGAAGCCAGGCGATCCGCCACTTCCTGAAGTTGGCCGCGTAACAGTTGGGAATCGAGCATATCGTTTTCTCGCTGGTTCAGAATTTGGTCAAGGACAATCCGGCCCAGGTGGCGAGCAGGCCACCCACTACACTGAGGCTGGCATAGCCGAACGCCAGGGGCGCTTGCCCGCTTTCGAGCAGGCGTACGGTGTCCATGGAAAAGGATGAAAAGGTCGTCAGGCCGCCAAGGAAGCCGACGATCAGGCCTGCGCGCAGCTCGACCGGCACCAGCGGGCGATGCAGAAACAGCCCGTAGAGCAAGCCGATCAGCAGGCAGCCAATCAGGTTGACCGCCAGCGTACCGAGATAGAAGTGGCGTGGCCAGTGGGCATTGACCCAATTTCCCGCGGCAAAGCGCAGCAGCGTGCCGGCAATGCCCCCGGCGCTGACTGCGGCCACCAGGGCAATCATGGCTTCCTCCGCTGGCGCGGGCTCAGGCGATCGAGTTCGGCCAGGTGGCGCAGCTTCTCGCCGATCTTCAGTTCCAGGCCGCGAGGCACCGGCTGGTAGTACTGGCGCGGCGCGAGGTCATCGGGAAAGTAGTCTTCGCCGGCCGCATAGGCATCGGGCTCGTCGTGGGCATAACGGTACTCGTCGCCGTAGCCCAGTTGCTTCATCAGCTTGGTGGGTGCGTTGCGCAGGTGCAGCGGCACTTCCAGCGAACCATGCTCGGCGGCTTCGCGCAGGGCGGTCTTGAAGCCCATGTACACCGCGTTGCTCTTGGGCGCACAGGCCAGGTACGTAATGGCCTGGGCCACCGCCAGCTCGCCCTCGGGGCTGCCCAGGCGCTCCTGCACGTCCCACGCGGCCAGACACAGGCTCAGCGCACGCGGGTCGGCGTTGCCGATGTCTTCGCTGGCCATGCGCACCACGCGCCGCGCCAGGTACAACGGGTCGCAGCCGCCATCGAGCATGCGTGCGAACCAGTACAGCGCCCCATCGGGGTTGGAGCCACGCACCGACTTGTGCAATGCGGAAATCTGGTCGTAGAAGGCCTCGCCGCCCTTGTCGAAACGTCGACGGGTATCACCGAGCAGGCTTTGCAGCAGTTCCACCCCGATCTCGCTGCCGTCTTCGGCCAGGTCCGAGGCATTCTCCAGCAGGTTGAGCAGGCGCCGGCCATCGCCATCGGCGGCAGCCAGCAGCATCTTGAAGGCTTCGTCGCCCAGGCTCAGGTTGCGCTTGCCCAGGCCGCGCTCCTCGGTCAGTGCGCGCTCCACCAGGCGGTGCAACGCGGCTTCGTCCAGGCTCTTGAGCACATACACGCGCGCCCGCGACAGCAGGGCGTTGTTGAGTTCAAACGAGGGGTTTTCGGTGGTGGCGCCGATGAAGATCAGCGTGCCGTCTTCCACATACGGCAGAAAGGCGTCCTGCTGCGACTTGTTGAAGCGGTGCACTTCGTCGACGAACAGGATGGTGCGCCGCCCGTACTGGGCGGCCTGCTGCTTGGCGATCTCCACCGCCTGGCGGATCTCCTTGACCCCGGCCAGTACGGCCGAGACGGTCTCGAAGTGCGCCTCGCAGAACTGTGCCAGCAAACGCGCCAGGGTGGTCTTGCCCACCCCGGGCGGGCCCCAGAAGATCATCGAGTGCAGCGCGCCCTGCTCCAGTGCCTCGCGCAGCGGCTTGCCGCGCGCCAGCAGGTGCTGCTGGCCGACGTATTCGTCCAGGTTGGCCGGGCGCAGGCGCGCGGCCAAGGGCTGGGCAACAGGGTCACTTCGAAACAGGTCCATGGACGCGGGCTTGACCTCTTTACTCTTGAATCACGTCGGCGCCTTCAGGCACGACGAACTTGAATTTGCTCGCCGGGATCGGCTCATTGGCCTTGACCCCGCTGAACAGGATATTGGTGCGCTGGCCGACGCTGTCGATCAGTTGCATATCGTTCACCAGCCCCTTGCGGAACGACAGGCGCAGCGAGTCGAACAGGGTGTCCTTGGTTTTGGGCTTGAGCGTGAAATCGATCACGTCACCCTGTTGCTTGGAGGTGATATCGAAGCTCTGGCTGATTTTCGAGATATCACCCGACAACAGCAAGGCCGGCGTTTCGGTCAGACGCTCGTCGAGCTTCTTGATGGTCGCCTGCTCCAGGTCCGGGTCCCACAGGGTCACCTTCTTGCCGTCCGACACCACCACCTGCTCGGCAGGCGCATCGGTGTGCCAGTAGAACAGGCCAGGGCGCTGCACCGCCATCTGACCGGTGGTTTCCTGCAACTGGGTGCCGCTGCCATCGAGGGTCAGTTGCGAGAAACCGGCAGAAATGGTCTTGGACGTCTCCAGCAATTGGGTCAGGCTTTTGACGTCCGCCTCTGCGGCGAAAACCGAAGCGCTGGACAGGGCCATGGCGGAAACCAACAGCATGCGAATCAGGCGCATGGAAATCCTCGTTGCAGTAGGGGTGGGCCGGCGGCCGTCAATGGCCGCCGGCAGATAAGGAATCATCAGTCGCGCATCGGTCCGGGCGCAATCACTTCACGCGAACCGTTGGTGTTCATGGCAGTGACCACACCGGCCATTTCCATCGCCTCGATCATGCGGGCGGCGCGGTTGTAGCCGATCTTGAGCTTGCGCTGTACCGCGGAAATGGAGGCACGACGGCTTTCGAGCACGAACTGCACTGCCTCGTCGTACAGCGCGTCGGTTTCGGCGTCATCGTCACCGCCACCACCACCGCCCCCATCGAAGCCGCTGCCGGCCTCTTCGACACCGCTGAGGATGTCGTCGTTGTAGTCCGGGGCGCCGCGCAGCTTCCAGGCCTCGACCACGCGGTGAACCTCTTCGTCGGACACGAAGGCGCCGTGCACGCGAATCGGCAGGCTTGTGCCCGGCGGCATGTACAGCATGTCACCATGGCCCAGCAGTTGTTCGGCGCCGCCCTGGTCGATGATGGTGCGCGAGTCGATCTTGCTCGATACCTGGAACGCCATGCGGGTCGGGATGTTGGCCTTGATCAGGCCGGTGATCACGTCCACCGACGGACGCTGGGTGGCCAGGATCAGGTGGATACCGGCAGCCCGCGCCTTCTGCGCGATACGGGCGATCAGTTCTTCGACCTTCTTGCCGACGATCATCATCATGTCGGCGAATTCGTCCACCACCACCACGATGGTCGGCAGGGTCTTGAGCAGCGGCGGCACGTCATCCATGCTTTCGCGCTTGAACATCGGGTCGTAGATCGGCTCGCCCGCTTCTTCGGCGTCCTTGATCTTGCGGTTGAAGCCGGCCAGGTTGCGCACGCCCATGGCCGCCATCAGCTTGTAGCGGCGCTCCATCTCGGCCACGCTCCAGCGCAGGGCATTGGCGGCGTCCTTCATGTCGGTGACCACCGGGCACAGCAGGTGCGGGATGCCTTCGTAGATCGACAGCTCGAGCATCTTCGGGTCGATCATGATCAATTTGGCGTCTTCGGGGCCGGACTTGAACAGGATCGACAGGATCATCGCGTTCACGCCCACCGATTTACCGGAACCTGTGGTACCGGCCACCAGCAGGTGCGGCATCTTGGCCAGGTCGGTGATCACCGGCTTGCCGCCGATATCGTGCCCCAGGGCCATGGTCACAGGCGACTTGGCCTCGTCATACTGCGGCGACGACAGCACCTCGGAGAAGCGCACGATCTGGCGGTCTTCGTTGGGGATCTCGATACCCACCGTGGTCTTGCCCGGGATCACTTCGACCACGCGCACGCTGGTTACCGCCAGCGAGCGCGCCAGGTCCTTGGCCAGGTTGGCGATGCGGCTGACCTTGACCCCGGCGGCCGGCTGGATTTCGTAGCGGGTGATCACAGGGCCGGGGTGGATCGAGTCCACCGACACTTCAACCCCGAACTCCTTGAGCTTGATTTCCAGTAGATGGCCCACGCCCGCCAGGGACTCTGGCGAGTAGTTGACCTTCTTCTTCTCGGCCGGGTCGAGAATCGAAATCGGTGGCAGCGTGCCTTCGATGGCGCTGTCCACGAACAACGGCGCCTGCTTTTCCTTCTGCACGCGCTTGCTCGGCTCTGGGGCCTTGGCCGGCGCCGGCATGATCACCGGTGGCACATGCTGCTCGCGCTCGGCCACATGCTTGCTCAACGCGGTATCGCGCTCGATGATGCGTTCCTTGGCCTTGAGCTGCTCGCGGCGGTCGGGCACCACAGGCGCCACCACGTCGTGCACCTGCTCGTCGACTTCACGCAGTTGGGCAACCAGGCGCTTGCGCTCGTTGCGCCCGGCCCACCAGCGGTTGGCCGCCCCCTGGAACAGTTCGAACAGGTCGAGGGTGATCTTGCCGGTGATGTCCATCACCTTGAACCACGACAGGTCGGTGAACACGGTCAGGCCGAACAGGAACAGCGCGATGAACATCAGGGTGCTGCCCTGCACGTTCAGCGCGTTCTTGGCCAGGTCACCCAGGCTTTCGCCCAGCGCGCCGCCCGCCGAGGCCGGCAGGTTCGGGGCCGAATGGAAATGGATATGCGCCAGCGCGGCGCCCGACAGCACCAGGAACACCAGGCCGATCAAACGCCAGGAGAACAGCCAGCCGCTCCACTGCCAGGGCTGATGACGTTCGCGGAAGATCTGCCAGGTCTTGATCGCCAGCAGCAACGGGAAGATATAGGCGAAATAGCCCAGCACCATGAACAACACGTCGGCAAAGAACGCCCCGGCGCGACCGGCGGCGTTCTGCACCTGCTCGACATTGCTGGTATGGCTGAAGCCCGGGTCGGCCTGGTCGTAGGTGAGCAGGGCCATCCACAGGTACAGGCACAGCGCGCCCATGGCGATCAGCGCACCTTCCTTGAGCCGGTAGTGCAGCTGCTGGCGCCAGATCGGCTCGGGGTTGGGTGTTGCGGTGGATTTCTTCAAAACGCGTCTATTCCTGCGCTCAATGCGCGTCCAACAGGGGTCGACCGGGCGACCGGGTCAACAAACCACTACTTTTAACATTACTGCCCGCCTGCCGCCATGACGGCACGCCGGAACGAGGCGTAAACGGGGGCCAATTTCCTATACGGCAATTTGAGCACGCATTCTCTTTTGTGACAAAGGCTTATGCGGGGTTTTTGCGTAGTTGGGACAGCATAGTGCAGGTTAAGTTGCGCCGCCCGCCAACGCCGGCGGCGCAACGGCAGGCGCCGGCCTTGCCGACGAAGCCTTTTGCGGCGATCCTTCCCCTCCCCTCCTCCACCGCACGGCGACCCACCTCCATGCTGACCTGGCTGAGCCGCAACAACCTGGACTTCCCGCCACTGGAAAAGGCCCTGCACGAACCCAACGGCCTGCTCGCCGCCGGCGGCGACCTGAGTGCCGAGCGCCTGGTGCAGGCCTATCGCCATGGCTGCTTCCCCTGGTACCAGGACGGCCAGCCGATCCTGTGGTGGTCGCCCGACCCGCGCACCGTGTTGTTCCCGGACGAGCTGCACGTGTCGCGCTCGCTGCGCAAGGTCATTCGCCAGGGCCGCTATCAGGTCAGCTTCGACCAGGACTTTGCCAGCGTGATCAGTGCCTGTGCGGCGCCTCGCGACTATGCCGACGGCACCTGGATCACCGACCCCATGCAGGCTGCCTACCTCACGCTGCACCAGCAGGGCTTCGCCCACTCGGTGGAAGTGCGCGAAAACGGCGAGCTGGTGGGCGGGCTCTACGGCCTGGCCATGGGCCGCCTGTTCTTTGGCGAATCGATGTTCAGCCGCGCCGACAACGCCTCCAAGGTGGGCTTCGTGCACCTGGTGGAACACCTCAAGGCGGCCGGCTTCGTGCTCATCGACTGCCAGATGCCCACCAACCACCTGCACAGCCTCGGCGCCCGCTCCATCGCTCGCAGCGCCTTTGCCGAGTACCTGCGCAACTACCTCGACCAGCCGGCCAACGTCAGCTGGGCCTGACGTCCTGGCGTTTGCTAGGCGAGTTTTCACAGCTGGCTTACACTTAATCCAAACGCACCTCCCGAGGGGTTGATCATGACAGAGCTGGCGCGGTTGAAGTTTTATGCCACTCAACCCCATGCCTGCAGCTACCTGCCAGACGAGCAAGCCACCACGCTGTTTCTCGACCCGAGCCAGCCAATGGACGCCAACGTCTACGCAGACCTGTCGGAAATGGGCTTTCGTCGCAGCGGCGACCACCTGTATCGCCCGCATTGCCAGAACTGCAATGCGTGCGTACCTGCGCGCATCCCGGCGGCTCGCTTTACGCCCAATCGCCAGCAGAAGCGCATCATCAAGCGCAACGCCGACCTGGTGGTGACCCCCGCACGCCCTCGGTTCAACGAAGAATACTTCGAGCTGTACCGCCGCTACATCGAGCAGCGCCATGCCGACGGCGACATGTACCCGCCCAGCCGCGACCAGTTCTCCACCTTCCTGGTCCGCGACCTGCCGTTTTCACGCTTCTACGAGTTTCGCCTGGACGGCAAGCTGCTGGCGGTGGCGGTCACCGACCTGCTGCCCAACGGCGTATCGGCGGTGTACACCTTCTACGAACCCCAGGAAGAACGGCGCAGCCTGGGACGTTTCGCGATCCTCTGGCAGATCAGCGAAACCCTGCGCCTGGGGCTTGAAGCGGTCTATCTCGGGTACTGGATCAAGAACTGCAAAAAGATGAATTACAAGACCCAGTACCGCCCCATCGAGCTGCTGATCAATCAACGATGGGTCACGCTTAACTGAAACCCTTGGCTTGAACCCCATTTTTCGGGCACAATGCACGCCACTTTTTAGCCTGGCGCAGTTGCACCGGGCCGGCAACTGGACACCGAGGGCTTTACTGCATGTCGAAAGAAGACAGCTTCGAAATGGAAGGCACTGTCGTCGACACCCTGCCCAACACCATGTTCCGCGTGGAGTTGGAAAATGGGCACGTCGTTACCGCGCATATCTCCGGCAAGATGCGCAAGAACTACATCCGTATTCTCACCGGCGACAAGGTCCGCGTCGAACTGACGCCTTATGACCTGAGCAAAGGGCGCATCACCTACCGCGCCCGCTAAACGCTACACACAAGAACGCCCGGCCAGTGCCGGGCGTTTTTGCGTGCCTGCCTGAAAAGCCTGGCCGGCAAGGCCGACCCCTACCAGGGCTGCATCACCCCGCAGGAGCCGGCCGTGCCGGCGAACGCGATCAGGCCATCTCGGCCGTGGTCTCGAAGTCGAACACCAGCTCGCCATCGCGCAGGTCGATGTGCACCACGCCGCCATGCTCGGCCAGCTCGCCAAACAGGATCTCTTCGGCCAGCGGCCGCTTGATCTTGTCCTGGATAAGCCGCGCCATGGGCCGCGCACCCATCTGCGCATCGTAGCCACCGGCTGCCAGGTAGCTGCGAGCAGCATCCGACACCTCCAGCAGTACGCGCTTGTCTTCCAGCTGGGCCTGCAGTTCGGTGAGGAACTTGTCGACCACGCTCTTGATCACTTCGTGGCTCAGGCGACCAAACTGGATGATGGTGTCCAGGCGGTTGCGGAACTCCGGCGTGAAGCTCTTCTTGATCACTTCCATCGCGTCGGACGAGTGGTCCTGATGGGTAAACCCGATCGAGGCCCGTGCCGCAGTCTCGGCGCCGGCGTTGGTGGTCATGATCACGATGACGTTGCGAAAGTCCGCCTTGCGCCCGTTGTTGTCGGTCAGGGTACCGTGGTCCATCACCTGCAGCAGCAGGTTGAAGACTTCCGGGTGAGCCTTCTCGATTTCATCGAGCAGCAGCACGCAATGTGGCTGCTTGGTGATGGCCTCGGTCAACAGGCCGCCCTGGTCGAAACCGACATAGCCCGGAGGCGCACCGATCAGGCGCGACACGGTGTGACGCTCCATGTACTCGGACATGTCGAAACGCACCAGCTCGACCCCCAGCGCCTTGGCCAGCTGACGCGCCGCCTCGGTCTTGCCGACCCCGGTAGGGCCTGCAAACAGGAACGAGCCCACCGGCTTGTCCGGCGCCTTCAGGCCCGCACGCGACAGCTTGATGGCGGTGGCCAGCGAATCGATCGCGGCATCCTGGCCAAACACGGTCAGCTTCAGGTCGCGCTCCAGGTTGCGCAGCAGCTCCTTATCGGAACTGGTGACGTGCTTTGGCGGAATGCGCGCAATCTTGGCGACGATGTCTTCCACCTGCTGCACATCGATGCGCTTGACGCGCTTCTCGACCGGCTGCAGGCGCTGGTACGCCCCCGCTTCGTCGATTACGTCGATGGCCTTGTCCGGCATGTGACGGTCATTGATGTAGCGCGCTGCAAGCTCCGCTGCGGCACGCAGCGACTCATCGCTGTACTCGATGCTGTGATGGGACTCGAAACGCCCCTTGAGGCCGCGCAGGATGCCGATGGTGTCTTCCACCGACGGCTCGCTGACATCCACCTTCTGGAAGCGCCGCGCCAGGGCCCGGTCCTTCTCGAAGATGCCGCGGAACTCCTGGAACGTAGTCGAGCCGATGCAACGGATATCACCCGAAGACAGCAGCGGCTTGAGCAGGTTGGACGCATCCATCACCCCGCCCGATGCCGCACCGGCGCCGATGATGGTGTGGATTTCGTCGATGAACAGGATCGCCTGCGGACGCTTGCGCAGTTCGCCGAGCAGCGCCTTGAAGCGCTTCTCGAAGTCTCCACGGTACTTGGTACCGGCCAGCAAGGCTCCCAGGTCCAGCGAATAGACCACGCTCTGGGCCAGCAGGTCAGGCACCTGCCCGTCGACGATACGCTTGGCCAGGCCTTCGGCGATGGCGGTCTTGCCCACCCCGGCCTCGCCCACCAGCAGCGGGTTGTTCTTGCGCCGACGCGCAAGGATCTGCGCCACGCGCTCGACCTCGGTCTCGCGCCCCACCAGCGGGTCGATACGCCCCTGGCGTGCCAGTTCGTTGAGGTTGCTGGCATAGGCGTCCAGCGGATTGCTCGAGGACGAGGCTTCGCCGCCGTCTTCGTCCTGCATGTCCTGCTCGCCGTCCTGGTGTTCGCCATGGCCCGGCACCTTGGAGATACCGTGGGCGATGTAGTTGACCACGTCGATTCGCGCGACACTTTGCTGTTTGAGCAGGAACACCGCCTGGCTTTCCTGCTCGCTGAAGATCGCCACCAGCACATTGGCGCCGGTGACTTCACGTTTACCCGAGCTCTGTACATGGAACACGGCACGCTGAAGCACCCGCTGGAAGCCCAGGGTTGGCTGGGTCTCGCGGTCTTCATCATGCACGGGGATCAGTGGCGTGGTGGAGTCGATGAACTCCTGCAGGTCGTGCTTGAGCTTGTCGAGGTTGGCTCCACAGGCACGCAAAACGGTTGCGGCGGCCTCATTATCCAAAAGCGCCAGCAGAAGGTGTTCGACGGTCATGAACTCATGACGCTTCGAACGGGCCTCCTTGAAGGCCAGATTGAGGGTGACTTCGAGCTCGCGGTTTAACATAGCTTCACCTCATACCCAAGTGGTCGGCGATTAACCGTCCTTCTCGATTTCACAGAGTAGCGGATGCTGGCTTTCCCGGGCGTATTGGTTGACCTGCATGGCCTTGGTCTCGGCGATGTCGCGGGTAAACAATCCGCACACTGCCCGCCCTTCTGTATGGACGGCCAGCATGACCTTGGTCGCCAGCTCGCGATTCAGGTTAAAAAACACCTCGAGCACTTCGACGACGAAATCCATCGGTGTGTAGTCATCGTTGAACAAAACCACCTTGTACATCGGTGGTGCCTGCAGCGCGGGCTTGGCTTCCTGTACCGCCAGACCAGAGCCATCGTCCTCATCCTGCTGCGGGCGATCCTGATTGAATGTTAGTCGAATCTGGCTATGTGCATGCATGGAAAGAAATTCATCATTTCGACAGGTTAAGGTTGAATGTGGACCGCCTGGCCACACGCCGGAACGGCCGTCGCCTGACCTTGACTATCGGCAAATCGGTGTTACAACCAATAAGAGCCCACCGTGGTCGATAAAGATCCGCGCAGTCAACCAGAATTTTCGCAGGTTCATAGGCGGATGGAGTGGATGATACTCCAGTGATGGAGTCCTTTGCAGAGGGATATGAGGATGGCAACCGGCAAAGTCAAGTGGTTCAACAATGCCAAGGGATTCGGATTCATCAACGAGGATGGCAAGGATGAGGACCTGTTTGCCCACTTCTCTGCCATTAACATGGAAGGTTACAAGACCCTGAAGGCCGGACAAGTCGTCACATTCGATATCATTCAGGCACCCAAGGGGTTTCATGCGCAGAACATAAGACCCGTCGTCACCAGCGCCCAGAGCGAGCCCGCCGGCAGCGCGACCACGATCGACGCCTGAACACCCCAGGAACACCAGGGCCGGCCTGCCCTCTCGGACAGGCCGGCCTTTTGCTGCCCGCTTACATGTGCTTGATCAGCGCCTCACCGAAGCCCGAGCTCGACACCAGCGTCGCGCCTTCCATCAGGCGTTCGAAGTCGTAGGTCACGGTCTTGGCCTTGATAGCCCCGTTGGTGCCCTTGATGATCAGGTCCGCCGCCTCGGTCCAGCCCAGGTGACGCAGCATCATCTCGGCCGACAGGATCACCGAACCAGGGTTGACCTGATCCTTGCCGGCGTACTTGGGCGCCGTGCCGTGGGTGGCCTCGAACATGGCCACGGTGTCCGACAGGTTGGCACCCGGCGCGATGCCGATACCGCCCACCTCCGCCGCCAGGGCGTCGGACAGGTAGTCACCGTTCAGGTTGAGGGTGGCGATCACGTCGTACTCGGCCGGACGCAGCAGGATCTGCTGGAGCATGGCGTCGGCAATGGCGTCCTTGACGATCACTTCACGCCCGGTCTTGGGGTTCTTGAATTTCATCCACGGGCCGCCATCGAGCAGCTCGGCGCCGAATTCGTTCTTGGCCACCTCGTAGCCCCAGTCCTTGAAGGCCCCCTCGGTGAACTTCATGATGTTGCCCTTGTGCACGATGGTCAGCGACTCGCGGTCGTTATCCACCACATACTGCAGGGCCTTGCGCACCAGGCGCTGGGTGCCTTCCTTGGAAACCGGCTTGATGCCGATGCCGCAATCCTGGTCGAAGCGGATCTTGGTGACACCCATTTCCTCCTTGAGGAACTTGATGACCTTGTTCGCCTCGGGCGAGCCGGCCTTCCACTCGATGCCGGCATAGATGTCCTCGGAGTTCTCGCGAAAGATCACCATGTCGACGTCGCCAGGTTTTTTCACCGGGCTGGGCACACCCTCGAACCACACCACCGGACGCAGGCACACGTACAGGTCCAGTTGCTGGCGCAGGGCGACGTTCAGCGAACGGATGCCGCCGCCGACCGGGGTGGTCAGCGGGCCCTTGATCGATACCACGTAGTCTTTCACCGCATCCAGGGTTTCCTGGGGCAGCCAGGTGTCCTGGTCGTAGACCTGGGTGGCCTTCTCGCCGGCGTACACCTCCATCCAGGAGATCTTGCGCTTGCCGCCATAGGCCTTTTCGACTGCAGCATCGACCACCTTGATCATCACCGGGCTGACATCGACGCCAATACCGTCACCTTCAATGAAGGGGATGATCGGATTGTCGGGAACATTGAGAGAATGGTCTGCGTTGACGGTGATTTTGTCACCGACTGCCGGAACCTTGATTTTCTGGTATCCCATGCTGCACTCCGCTTTTTTCTGGTTGATAGGACTTCATGCAATCCCCAGAGCCTAACCCAGTTGAACGCAGACGCAAACCTCGCCGAAAAAACCGTCATACCAGCGTAAAACGCTCTACGTCTTTGGTCTAAAAGTGGCCATCCGACATGTTGACCTTGATGATTACGACCAAGGGTTTGATATACTCCGCCGGTGACCAAAGGGTCACTGGGGGCGACCGGTCCGAATAGAGACGTCCGGCCCCGACAAGACTGGGCTGTTACCGCAGTTCAGCCGTTTGACACTCGACTGATGCAACCCACCATCACAGCCCGGAATCCTCGACCTTCTGCTCATGGATCCGCTTGAGCGAAGCGCCTATCCTGCGCACCCCTCGAGATTCCGCGCACGCTCAGCAAAACAGAGAGTTAACCCGAATATGCCCACCCGATCCAAGATCATCTACACCTTCACCGACGAAGCCCCCGCCCTCGCCACCTACTCACTGCTGCCCATCGTCGAAGCGTTCACCGCCACTGCCGACATCGCCGTCGAAACCCGTGACATCTCGCTCGCTGGCCGTATCCTCTCTGCCTTCCCTGAACAGCTCGGCGCCGACAAGCAAGTGGCCGACCACCTGGCAGAACTGGGCCAACTGGCAACCACGCCTGAAGCCAACATCATCAAGCTGCCGAACATCAGCGCCTCGGTACCGCAGCTGAAGGCCGCGATCAAGGAGCTGCAAGCCAAGGGCTTCAACATCCCGGACTACCCGGACACCGTCAGCACCGACGCGGAAAAAGAAGCCCGCGCCCGCTACGACCGCATCAAGGGCAGCGCCGTGAACCCGGTACTGCGCGAAGGCAACTCCGACCGCCGCGCACCGCTGTCGGTCAAGAACTACGCCCGCAAGCACCCGCACAAGATGGGCGCCTGGGCAGCCGACTCCAAGTCGCACGTCGCGCACATGGACAACGGCGACTTCTACGGCAGCGAAAAAGCCGCGCTGATCGAAGCCGATGACAGCCTGCGCATCGAACTGCTGGCCAAGGACGGTTCGACCACCGTCCTGAAAGAGAAAACCGCGGTCAAGGCCGGCGAAATCGTCGACTGCGCCGTGCTCAGCACCAAGGCCCTGCGCAGCTTCATCGCTGCCCAGATCGAAGAAGCCAAGGCCCAGGGCGTACTGCTGTCGGTTCACCTGAAAGCCACCATGATGAAGGTCTCCGACCCGATCATGTTCGGCCAGATCGTCGCCGAGTACTACAAGGACGCGCTGACCAAGCACGCCGCCGTACTGGAGCAGGTCGGCTTCAACCTGAACAACGGCATCGGCGACCTGTACGCCCGCATCAAGGACCTGCCAGCCGAGCAGCAGGCCCAGATCGAAGCCGACGTGCAGGCCGTGTATGCCGTGCGCCCGGCGCTGGCCATGGTCAACTCCGACAAGGGCATCACCAACCTGCACGTGCCGAGCGACGTCATCGTCGACGCCTCGATGCCGGCGATGATCCGCGACTCGGGCAAGATGTGGAACACCGAAGGCCAGCTGCAGGACACCAAGGCAGTGATCCCGGATCGCTGCTACGCCACCATCTACCAGGCGGTGATCGAAGACTGCAAGCAACATGGCGCCTTCGACCCTACCACCATGGGCAGCGTGCCGAACGTCGGCCTGATGGCACAGAAGGCCGAAGAGTACGGCTCCCACGACAAGACCTTCCAGGCCAAGGCTGATGGCGTGATCCGCGTCGTCGACGGCAAGGGCAACCTGCTGCTGTCCCAGGATGTCGAGACCGGCGACATCTTCCGCATGTGCCAGACCAAGGACGCGCCGATCCAGGACTGGGTCAAGCTGGCCGTCAACCGTGCCCGCGCCAGCGCCACCCCGGCGATCTTCTGGCTCGACCCGCAACGCGCCCACGACGGCGTGCTGATCGAGAAGGTCCAGAAGTACCTGAAAGACCACGACACCACCGGCCTGGACATCCGTGTCCTGTCGCCTGTCGAGGCCATGAAGGTTTCGCTGCAGCGCATCCGTGCCGGCGAAGACACCATCTCGGTCACCGGCAACGTGCTGCGTGACTACCTGACCGACCTGTTCCCGATCATGGAGCTGGGCACCAGCGCCAAGATGCTGTCGATCGTGCCGCTGATGAACAACGGCGGCCTGTTCGAAACCGGCGCCGGCGGTTCGGCACCCAAGCACGTGCAACAGCTGGTGGAAGAAAACTTCCTGCGCTGGGATTCGCTGGGCGAGTTCCTGGCCCTGGCAGCTTCGCTCGAGCACCTGAGCACCGCCTACGCCAACCCCAAGGCCAAGGTACTGGCTGCGACCCTGGATCAGGCCACCGGCCAGTTCCTGGACAACAACAAGTCCCCTGCGCGCAAGGTTGGCAGCATCGACAACCGTGGCAGCCACTTCTACCTGACCCTGTACTGGGCCCAGGCACTGGCTGCACAGACCGATGACGCGGCGCTGCAAGCACGCTTCGCACCGCTGGCCAAGGCACTGACCGAGAACGAAGCGACCATCGTCGCCGAGCTCAACGCAGTCCAGGGCAAGCCGGTTGAAATCGGTGGTTACTACTACCCCGATGCCGAGCTGACCGCCAAGGCAATGCGCCCGAGCCAGACCTTCAACAACGCGGTTGCCGCGCTGTAAGGTTGGCTTGAGCTGACACACAGACCCCGGCCACGCACCGGGGTTTGTGCTTTCTGGACATCGGCGGCGCCCTCTTCGCCGGCAAGGCCGGCTCCTACAGCCCTTTGTAGGAGCCGGCCTTGCCGGCGAAGAGGCACGCCAACCCACTACGAAGGCACCCGCATGACCTGGCAACCCCACATCACCGTCGCCACCATCGTCGAAGACAACGGCCGCTTCCTGCTGGTCGAGGAATTCAAGGCCGGCCGGCACGTCTTCAACCAGCCCGCCGGCCACCTCGAGGCCAACGAAACCCTGCTCGAAGCCGCCCTGCGCGAGACCCTCGAAGAAACCGCCTGGGACGTCGAGCTTACCGGCATCGTCGGCATCTACCTCTATACCGCCCCCAGCAACGGCGTGACCTACCAGCGCATCTGCTTCGCTGCCCGCCCGCTTCGCCACCACCCCGAGCGCGCCCTGGACAGCGACATCGTGCGCGCCACCTGGCTCACCCGCGACGAACTGCTGGCCGACCCCGAGCGCTGGCGCAGCGAGCTGGTGCCGCAATGCATCGACGACTACCTGGCCGGCCCGCTGCACAGCCTGAGCCTGATCCGCAATTGAAGCCGCGGCTTTCGCCTTGCGCGGCGCAGCCTGATAGAATCGACGTCTTTTTCCAGATACACAGCCGGTACCTATGACCAGTCCAGCACTCTACGAACCCGAAAAGACACGCGTCATCGTCGGCATGTCCGGCGGCGTGGACTCTTCCGTCTCCGCCCTCCTGCTGATCGAGCAGGGCTACCAGGTGGAAGGCCTGTTCATGAAGAACTGGGAAGAGGACGACGGCACCGAATACTGCACCGCCCGCGAAGACCTGGCCGATGCCCAGGCCGTGTGCGACCGCATCGGCATCAAGCTGCACACTGCCAACTTTGCCGCCGAGTACTGGGACCACGTGTTCGAGCACTTCCTGGAAGAGTACAAGGCCGGGCGCACGCCAAACCCGGACATCCTGTGCAACCGCGAAATCAAGTTCAAGGCGTTCCTCGACTACGCCCTGATGCTCGGTGCCGACCTGATCGCCACCGGCCACTATGTGCGCCGCCGCGACATCGACGGGCGTACCGAGCTGCTCAAGGGCCTGGACCCGAACAAGGACCAGAGCTACTTCCTGCACGCCGTCGGCGGCGAGCAGATCGCCCGCACGCTGTTCCCGGTGGGCGAACTGGAAAAGCCCGAGGTGCGCGCCATCGCCGAAAAACACGGCCTGGCCACGGCCAAGAAGAAGGACTCCACCGGTATCTGCTTTATCGGCGAGCGCCGCTTCAGCGATTTTCTCAAGCAATACCTGCCGGCGCAGCCCGGTGAAATCCAGACCACCGAGGGTGAAGTCATCGGCCAGCACCACGGCCTGATGTACCACACCATCGGCCAGCGTCAGGGCCTGGGCATCGGCGGCCTCAAGGATGCCAGCGACGAGCCGTGGTACGTGCTGGAGAAAGACCTCAGCCGCAACGTGCTGGTGGTCGGCCAGGGCAACGAGCACCCGTGGCTGTTCTCCCGCGCCCTGCTCGCCTCGGAGATCTTCTGGGTCAACCCCGTCGACCTCTCCAGCCCGCGCCAGCTGACGGCCAAGGTGCGCTACCGCCAGAGCGACCAGGCGTGCACCCTGGAACGCACCGCAAGCGGTTACCGCGCCGTTTTCGACGAGCCGCAGCGCGCCGTGACGCCGGGCCAGTCGGTGGTGTTCTATGACGGTGAGGTATGCCTGGGGGGCGGTGTGATCGAAGTGGCCGAGCCCTGGAGCAGCCGCTGATGAACCAGATGCAAGAGCAACTGGTGGCCCTGGGCGGGGTATTCCAGGCCGCCGTGCTGGTCGACCGAATCGCCCGCACGGGCCAGGCCAGCGAGGCCGACCTGGGCTGCATGCTCGGCAGCCTGCTGGTACGCGACCCCAAGGACACCCTGGAGGTGTTCGGCGGTGACGACCTGAACCTCAAGGATGGCTACCGCGCCCTGGCCAGCGCGCTGGAGCGCGACCCTGCCAGCCTGCAGCGCGAGCCGCTGCGCTACGCCTTGTCGATGCTGGGCCTGGAGCGCCAGCTGGCCAAGCGTGGCGACATGCTCGACACCATCGGCAAGCGCCTGCCGCAGATCCAGTCCCAGGCCGATCATTTCGGCCTGGTGCATGAAAACGTGATCGCTTCGTGCGGCGCCCTCTACCAGGACACCCTGAGCACCCTGCGCCAGCGTATCCAGGTGCATGGCGACATGCGCAACCTGCAGCAGCCCAACAATGCCTCGAAGATCCGCGCCCTGCTGCTGGCCGGCATCCGTGCTGCGCGCCTGTGGCGCCAGCTGGGCGGACACCGCTGGCAGCTGGTGATCAGCCGGCGCAAGCTGCTCAAGGAGCTGTACCCGATGCTGCGCGGCTGACCCTGACCGCGTCGCGGCCTTCGCTGGCTTGCCAGCGAAAAGGCCCGAAAGACCTTTTGTCACCCTCAAAACCCGGGCGCGTTTTTCATGTATGATATGCGCCCTTTTCGTTGCCCGACTGTCCGAGAACACCCCATGCAGCTTTCCTCGCTCACTGCGGTTTCCCCTGTTGACGGCCGCTACGCCGGCAAAACCCAGGCCCTGCGCCCCATCTTCAGCGAATACGGCCTGATCCGTTTCCGCGCCCTGGTCGAGGTCCGCTGGCTCCAGCGCCTGGCCGCCCACCCGCAAATCGCTGAAGTACCAGCGTTTTCCGCCGAAGCCAACGCCGTGCTCAACGCCCTGGCCGACGACTTCGCCCTCGAGCACGCCGAGCGCGTCAAAGAGATCGAGCGCACCACCAACCACGACGTCAAGGCCATCGAGTACCTGCTCAAGGAGCAGGCCGCCCAGCTGCCGGAACTGGCCAAGGTCAGCGAGTTCATCCACTTCGCCTGCACCAGCGAGGACATCAACAACCTGTCCCACGGCCTGATGCTGCGCGAAGGCCGCGACAGCGTGCTGCTGCCGCTGATGCGCCAGATCGCCGAGTCGATCCGCGAACTGGCCCACCGCTTCGCCGACGTACCGATGCTGTCGCGCACCCACGGCCAACCGGCTTCGCCGACTACCCTGGGCAAAGAGCTGGCCAACGTGGTGTACCGCCTGGAGCGCCAGATCGCCCAGGTTGCCGCCGTGCCGCTGCTGGGCAAGATCAACGGCGCCGTGGGCAACTACAACGCCCACCTGTCGGCCTACCCGCAGATCGACTGGGAAGCCAACGCCCGCGCCTTCATCGAAGACGAGCTGGGCCTGGTGTTCAACCCCTACACCACCCAGATCGAACCGCACGACTACATTGCCGAGCTGTTCGACGCAATCGCCCGCTTCAACACCATCCTGATCGACTTCGATCGCGATATCTGGGGCTACATCTCGCTGGGCTACTTCAAGCAGCGCACCATTGCAGGCGAAATCGGTTCCTCGACCATGCCGCACAAGGTCAACCCGATCGACTTCGAGAACTCCGAAGGCAACCTGGGCATCGCCAACGCGCTGTTCCAGCACCTGGCCAGCAAGCTGCCGATCTCGCGCTGGCAGCGCGACCTGACCGACTCCACCGTGCTGCGCAACCTGGGCGTCGGTTTCGCCCACAGCGTGATCGCCTACGAGGCCAGCCTCAAGGGCATCAGCAAGCTGGAAATCAACGAAGCCCGCATCGCCGAAGACCTGGACGCCTGCTGGGAAGTCCTGGCCGAGCCGATCCAGACCGTGATGCGCCGCTACGACATCGAAAACCCGTACGAGAAGCTCAAAGAGCTGACCCGCGGCAAAGGTATCAGCCCTGAAGCGCTGTTAACCTTCATCGATGGCCTGGACATGCCGGCCGAAGCCCGCGCCGAGCTGAAGAAGCTGACCCCGGCCAACTACATCGGTAATGCCGCGGCACAAGCCAAACGCATCTGATTGCCCCCGCGTTTTGACGCCCGGCTTGGCCGGGCGTTTTTATTGCTGAAAGAAAATTACTTTTTTTCAATAGGTTACACATGAATCCTGATACCCCACTTCAGCTGCTGGGCGGCCTGACTGCCCGCGAATTCCTGCGCGACTACTGGCAGAAGAAGCCCCTGCTGGTTCGCCAGGCCTTCCCTGATTTCGAAAGCCCGATCGATGCCGATGAACTGGCCGGCCTGGCACTGGAAGAGGAAGTCGAATCGCGCCTGGTCATCGAACATGGCGAGCGCCCGTGGGAACTGCGCCGCGGCCCGTTCGACGACGACACCTTCAGCACCCTGCCTGAGCGCGACTGGACCCTGCTGGTACAAGCCGTCGACCAGTTCGTGCCGGAAGTGGGCGAGTTGCTGGAGAGCTTTCGCTTTCTGCCAAGCTGGCGCATCGACGACGTGATGATCAGCTTCGCCGCCCCGGGTGGCAGCGTGGGCCCGCACTTCGACAACTACGACGTCTTCCTGCTGCAAGGCCAGGGCAAGCGCAACTGGAAGATCGGCCAGATGTGCGACAGCGACAGCCCGCTGATCGAGCACGCCGACCTGCGTATCCTGGCCGACTTCGAGCAGACCGACGAGTGGACCCTGGAACCGGGCGACATGCTCTATCTGCCACCGCGCCTGGCCCACTACGGTGTGGCCGAAGACGACTGCCTGACCTATTCGGTCGGCTTCCGCGCGCCGAGCGCCGCCGAAGTGCTGACCCACTTCACCGACTTCCTCAGCCAGTTCCTGCCTGACGAAGAGCGCTACACCGACGCCGACGCCCAGCCGGTGAGCGACCCGCACCAGATCCAGCGCGACGCCCTGGACCGCCTCAAGGGCCTGCTGGCCGAGCACATGAGCGACGAGCGCCTGCTGCTGACCTGGTTCGGCCAGTTCATGACCGAACCACGCTACCCGGAACTGGTGGCTGGCGAGGCACTGAGCGAAGAAGACCTGATCGACAGCCTGGAACAGGGTGCGATCCTGATCCGCAACCCGAGCGCGCGCCTGGCCTGGTCGGAAGTCGACGACAACGTGCTGCTGTTCGCCAGCGGCCAGAGCCGCCTGCTGCCGGGCGAACTGCGCGACCTGCTCAAGCTGATCTGCGCCGCCGACGCCCTGCACGTGGAAAACCTCGCGCCATGGCTTGGCGACGAAAATGGCCTTACCCTGATCTGCGAACTGGTCAAGCAAGGAAGCCTGGGATTTGCCAATGAATAAGATCGAAGTACGCCTGGCCGATTGGCAGAAAGACAACGCCGACATCCGCCGTATCCGCGAATCGGTGTTCATTGCCGAGCAGAACGTGCCGCCAGAGCTGGAGTGGGATGCCGACGACAACATCGCCGTGCACTTCCTGGCCTTTGAGGGTGACTACGCCATCGGCACCGCCCGCCTGTTGCAGGATGGCCAGATCGGGCGCGTGTCGGTGCTCAAGGACTGGCGCGGGCTCAAGGTGGGTGACGCACTGATGCAGGCCGCCATCGCCGAGGCGCAGAACCGCGATCTGCGCCAGCAGAAGCTCACCGCACAAGTGCATGCCACCGCATTCTACGAGCGCCTGGGCTTCAAGGTCGTCAGCGAGGAGTTCCTCGAGGCCGGCCTGCCGCACGTGGACATGGTGCGCGACTCGCAGTAAGCGCCAACCCTGTCGCCGGCAAGACCAGCTCCCATACCCGCGGGAGCCGGCCTTGCCGGCGAACAGGCCAGCACAACCGCTACAAATTTGCCATCATGTCCACTCCACCCGCGGAGACCATGGACATGCCGCTACGCCCCCTGCTCGCCACCCTGCTTCTGTCGTTCAGCCTCAGTGCGCTGGCCGCCACCGAAGTCCTGCCGCTGAACCACCGCACCAGCGCCGAACTGCTCCCCGCCGCGCAAGCCTTCATCGGCAAGGACGGCAGTGTCAGCACCTTCGAAAACAAGCTGATCGTCAATGCCGAGCCCGGCAAGATCGACGAACTTCGCACCCTGCTGCAACAACTGGACACCGCCCCCAAGCGCCTGCTGATCAGCGTCGACAACACCGACAGCAACGTCCAGGACAACCGCGGCAACGCCCGCGTGATCCGCTACGGCACCGCCAACCGTGAGGGTGGGCTGCAACAGGTGCAGGCCAGCGAGGGCACTCCGGCGCTGATCCAGGTTGGCCAGAGCATTCCCATCACCAGCACCCAGACCGACAGCTACGGACGCGTGCAGAGCAACACCGAGTACCGCAACGTCACCCAGGGTTTCTACGTCACCGCCAGCGTCACCGGCGAAACCGTGCACCTTGCCATCAGCACCAACAATGACCGGATGAGCCAGGAACGTCCCGATGTAGTGAAGGTGCAAAGCACCGACACGAAGGTCACCGGCAAGCTTGGCGAGTGGATCAGCCTGGCAGGTGTCAACGCTCAAAGTCAGGCGGATCGCAGCGCTTCGACCCTCAGTTACTCCACCCAGCGCGGTGAGAACATGACTTTGCGGGTAAAAGTCGAGGCACTGGACTGACCCCGCGCCGTTCAAGGCCTCGACCAAAGGCCTCGAAACTGACTGACGAGTCGTATTAGACCAAAGATGTAGTGGGTGAAAAAAAGCACTACAAAACATTTGACGCCCCCGAATCGCAGAGGCATGATGGCCCCGCTCCCGCTAATCAGAGGCCCTGGCAAGGGCCTTCGAGTTGCGCTCTGACCTACCCGACCTGAGCCGATTCGTGTCTGTACAGCCCACAAGGCGGTTTGACGAGATTGCGACTGGAACGAAGTTGTCCCGAGGGACGGAAGCGCATCAAACGGTAGACGGCACACCCTGATCGACGCAGCACGGCAACCACGAGCCAACCTGCCCGGCAGCCACGCCAAGGACCTGCTCACTTCCCCCTTCGAGCCCCATCGTTCAACGTCGCCATTTCGCCCACACCACTGGCTGCCAGTGCTTCTGACCAGCGAGCAATCGGAGCTGCCCCTGTACGCACAGCGCAGCCGACAGAGCGAACATTTTTTACCGACCTATGCGACGAGGTTTACTTTCATGGCACTGACACGCGAACAGCAAATTGCAGCCCTCGAAAAAGATTGGGCCGAGAACCCACGCTGGAAAGGCGTGACCCGTACCTACTCTGCCGCTGATGTCGTTCGTCTGCGTGGCTCGGTTCAACCTGAGCACACCCTGGCCCGCATGGGTGCCGAGAAGCTGTGGAACCTGGTAACCAAAGGCGCCCACCCTTCGTTCCGCCCTGAAAAAGATTTCGTCAACTGCATGGGCGCCCTGACCGGCGGCCAGGCTGTTCAACAGGTCAAGGCCGGTATCCAGGCTATCTACCTGTCCGGCTGGCAAGTGGCTGCCGACAACAACTCGGCCGAGTCCATGTACCCCGACCAGTCGCTGTACCCGGTGGACTCCGTGCCAACCGTGGTCAAGCGCATCAACAACTCGTTCCGTCGCGCCGACCAGATCCAGTGGAAAGCCGGCAAGAACCCGGGCGACGACGGCTACATCGACTACTTCGCACCGATCGTGGCTGACGCTGAAGCCGGTTTCGGCGGTGTACTCAACGCCTACGAGCTGATGAAGAACATGATCGAGGCAGGCGCCGCCGGCGTTCACTTCGAAGACCAGTTGGCCTCGGTTAAAAAATGCGGCCACATGGGCGGCAAGGTACTGGTTCCGACCCAGGAAGCCGTACAGAAGCTCAGCGCTGCCCGCCTGGCGGCCGACGTTGCCGGTGTACCGACCATCATCCTGGCCCGTACCGACGCCAACGCCGCCGACCTGCTGACCAGCGACTGCGACCCGTACGACCAGCCATTCGTGGTGGGTGAGCGCACCCAGGAAGGTTTCTACAAGGTACGTGCCGGTCTGGACCAGGCGATTGCCCGCGGCCTGGCCTACGCACCGTATGCCGACCTGATCTGGTGCGAAACCGCCAAGCCGGACCTGGACGAAGCACGCCGCTTTGCCGAAGCCATCAAGAAGGAATTCCCGGACCAGATCCTGTCCTACAACTGCTCGCCTTCCTTCAACTGGAAGAAGAACCTGGACGACGCGACCATCGCCAAGTTCCAGCGCGAGCTGTCGGCCATGGGCTACAAGCACCAGTTCATCACCCTGGCTGGCATCCACAACATGTGGCACGGCATGTTCAACCTGGCGCACGACTACGCCCGCAACGACATGACTGCCTACGTGAAGCTGCAGGAGCAGGAGTTCGCCGACGCGTCCAAAGGCTACACCTTCGTGGCGCACCAGCAGGAAGTGGGCACTGGCTACTTCGACGACATGACCACCGTGATCCAGGGTGGCAAGTCTTCGGTTACCGCCCTGACCGGCTCGACCGAAGAAGAGCAGTTCCACTGATCGGCTGATCGATTGGTGACATTCGGGTAACACGCAAGACCCGGGGCCTGTGATGGGGCTCCGGGTCTTGTGCCATTCATACCCCGCGCAGGCGCCAGCCTTGCCGGCGAAAAGGCCAGCCGCCCGGCACAAGGCTTCCTTATTACCCCCGATTGGCTATGCTAGTGCACACCGGCGTCAGCGGACGGCCGTGGCAGCGCAGATACCGACGCGCCACCCCCGCGCACAACCCTGAGCCAGAGCCCAGCGCCAGCACGCAGACACTGCCCGAAACAGGGCCGCACAAACTTGCCGGCCACACCCTTGAACAACAACTTTTAGTTGACGCAGGAGGTAGGAATAACAGGAGCTCTTCAAATGATATTAATTATCATTTCGAAACTTGCATTTCGTTACGCCATACAAGAAACATAATTAACAAAAGCACGCGCAATCCACGGAATACGTGGCCTGCAGCGAGTTACGAAAGATTTTTGTTCTTAATGCTACGAATAAATTTGCTGCAGAAATTTTACTTGCTACGGGTTTACCCATAAAATCAGCGCGATAGATTTCGCTGCGACATATCGTCACTGCTCTACTTCTTTTCAAGCTCAGAGACCAAGCGCTCTGTTAAGGATTTTCAGCATGCCCGATTCGACAGGACTCATCGCCCACAACTGGGGCTTTGCCATCTTCCTTTTGGGTGTCGTCGGCCTGTGTGCCTTCATGCTCGGCCTGTCCGCCCTGCTGGGCAGCAAGGCCTGGGGCCGCAGCAAGAACGAACCGTTCGAGTCCGGCATGCTGCCAACAGGCGGTGCCCGCCTGCGTCTTTCCGCCAAATTCTATCTGGTCGCGATGCTGTTCGTGATCTTCGATATCGAAGCCCTCTTTCTCTTTGCATGGTCTGTGTCCGTCCGCGAAAGCGGCTGGACCGGATTCGTCGAAGCACTCGTTTTCATAGCAATTCTGTTGGCAGGTCTTGTCTACCTATGGCGCGTCGGGGCCCTCGATTGGGCTCCCGAAGGTCGTCGCAAGCGGCAAGCGAAGCTGAAACAATGAGGCTTTGGCAATGCAATACAATCTCACCAGGATCGACCCCGATGCGCCCAACGAGCAGTATCCAATCGGTGAACGGGAAACCGTCTCCGATTCGCTGCTAGAGGACCAGGTCCACAAGAACATCTTCATGGGCAAGCTCGAAGATGTACTCAGTGGAGCCGTCAACTGGGGGCGCAAGAATTCCCTGTGGCCGTACAACTTCGGCCTCTCCTGCTGCTACGTGGAAATGACCACGGCCTTCACGGCGCCCCACGACATCGCCCGCTTCGGCGCCGAGGTCATCCGGGCATCGCCGCGTCAGGCCGACTTCATGGTCATCGCCGGCACCTGCTTCATCAAGATGGCGCCGATCATCCAGCGCCTGTACGAGCAGATGCTCGAACCCAAGTGGGTCATCTCCATGGGTTCGTGCGCCAACTCCGGTGGCATGTACGACATCTACTCGGTCGTTCAGGGGGTCGACAAGTTCCTCCCCGTGGATGTCTACGTGCCTGGCTGCCCGCCTCGCCCCGAAGCGTTCCTGCAAGGCCTGATGCTGCTGCAGGAATCGATCGGCAAGGAGCGGCGCCCTCTTTCGTGGGTCGTCGGCGATCAAGGCGTGTACCGCGCCGAGATGCCGTCGCAGAAAGAGCAGCGTCGTGAACAGCGTATCCAGGTTACCCACCTGCGCAGCCCCGACGAAGTCTGATCCAGCGACCTGCCGCCTGTTCATTCGAGCAGGCGGCCTGGCTTCATTCTCTACGTTGACCGAAAGCGATCGAGACCATGACAGCGGACACCGCTATTTACATCCCGCCTTACAAGGCTGACGACCAGGATGTGGTCGTCGAATTGAACAATCGTTTTGGCCCCGAGGCGTTCACCGCCCAGGACACCCGCACCGGCATGCCGGTGCTTTGGGTTGCCCGCGCCAAGCTGATCGAAGTGCTGACCTTCCTGCGCAACGTGGCCAAGCCGTACAGCATGCTGTACGACCTGCACGGCGTGGACGAGCGCCTGCGCACCCAGCGTCGCGGCCTGCCGGGCGCCGACTTCACCGTGTTCTACCACCTGCTGTCCGTCGAGCGTAACAGCGACGTGATGATCAAGGTGGCACTGAACGAAGGTGACCTGAACCTGCCCACCGTCACCGGTATCTGGCCCAACGCCAACTGGTACGAGCGCGAAGTCTGGGACATGTTCGGCATCGACTTTGCCGGCCACCCGCACCTGACCCGCATCATGATGCCGCCCACCTGGGAAGGCCATCCGCTGCGCAAGGACTTCCCGGCGCGCGCCACCGAGTTCGACCCCTACAGCCTGAACCTGGCCAAGCAGCAGCTCGAGGAAGAAGCCGCACGCTTCAACCCCGAAGCCTGGGGCATGAAGCGTTCCGGTGCCAACGAGGACTACATGTTCCTCAACCTTGGCCCCAACCACCCTTCGGCTCACGGTGCGTTCCGTATCGTGCTGCAGCTGGACGGTGAAGAGATCGTCGACTGCGTCCCGGACATCGGCTACCACCACCGTGGTGCCGAGAAGATGGCCGAGCGCCAGTCCTGGCACAGCTTCATCCCCTACACCGACCGCATCGACTACCTGGGCGGGGTGATGAACAACCTGCCCTACGTGCTCGCGGTCGAGAAGCTGGCCGGCATCAAGGTGCCGCAGAAGGTCGACACCATCCGCATCATGATGGCCGAGTTCTTCCGCATCACCAGCCACCTGCTGTTCCTGGGTACCTACATCCAGGACGTCGGCGCCATGACCCCGGTGTTCTTCACCTTCACCGACCGTCAGCGCGCCTACACCGTGATCGAAGCCATCACCGGTTTCCGTCTGCACCCGGCCTGGTACCGTATCGGTGGCGTGGCCCACGACCTGCCGCGCGGCTGGGAAAAACTGGTCAAGGACTTCGTCGACTGGCTGCCCAAGCGCCTCGACGAGTACACCAAGGCCGCCCTGCAGAACAGCATCCTCAAGGGCCGTACCATCGGCGTGGCTGCCTACAACACCAAGGAAGCCCTGGAATGGGGCGTCACCGGTGCCGGCCTGCGTTCGACCGGTTGCGACTTCGACCTGCGCAAGGCACGCCCGTACTCGGGCTACGAGAACTTCGAGTTCGAAGTGCCGCTGGCCAGCAATGGCGATGCCTATGACCGCTGCATGGTGCGCGTGGAAGAAATGCGCCAGAGCATCAAGATCATCGACCAGTGCATGCGCAACATGCCGGAAGGCCCGTACAAGGCGGATCACCCGCTGACCACGCCGCCGCCAAAAGAGCGCACCCTGCAGCACATCGAGACCCTGATCACGCACTTCCTGCAGGTTTCGTGGGGCCCGGTCATGCCGGCCAACGAGTCCTTCCAGATGATCGAAGCGACCAAGGGCATCAACAGTTACTACCTGACGAGCGACGGCGGCACCATGAGCTACCGCACCCGGATCCGCACTCCGAGCTACCCGCACCTGCAGCAGATCCCTTCGGTGATCCGCGGCAGCATGGTCGCGGACCTGATTGCGTACCTGGGCAGTATCGACTTCGTTATGGCTGACGTGGACCGCTAAGCATGAATAACACGCTTATCCAAACCGACCGTTTCGCCCTGAGCGAAACCGAGCGCTCGGCCATCGAGCACGAGATGCACCACTACGAGGACCCGCGCGCGGCGTCCATCGAAGCCCTGAAGATCGTTCAGAAGGAACGCGGCTGGGTGCCGGACGGCGCCGTGTACGCCATCGGCGAAGTGCTGGGCATCCCTGCCAGCGACGTCGAAGGCGTGGCCACCTTCTACAGCCAGATCTTCCGCCAGCCGGTCGGCCGCCACATCATCCGTGTGTGCGACAGCATGGTCTGCTACATCGGCGGCCACGAGTCGGTGGTCAGCCAGATCCAGAGCGAGCTGGGCATCGGCCTGGGCCAGACCACCGCCGACGGGCGCTTCACCCTGCTGCCGGTGTGCTGCCTGGGCAACTGCGACAAGGCCCCGGCCCTGATGATCGACGACGACACCTTTGGCGACGTGCAACCTGCCGGCGTTTCCAAACTGCTGGAGGGTTACGTATGACCATCACTTCCTTCGGCCCGGCCAACCGCATCGCGCGCGCCGCCGAAACCCATCCGCTGACCTGGCGCCTGCGCGACGACGGCGAGCCACTGTGGCTCGACGAGTACCAGGCCAAGGACGGCTACACCGCTGCCCGCAAGGCACTGGCGCAGATGTCGCAGGACGACATCGTGCAGACCGTCAAGGACTCCGGCCTCAAGGGCCGTGGCGGTGCGGGCTTCCCGACGGGCGTCAAATGGGGCCTGATGCCCAAAGACGAATCCATGAACATCCGCTACCTGCTGTGCAATGCGGACGAAATGGAGCCCAACACCTGGAAGGACCGCATGCTGATGGAGCAACAGCCCCATCTGCTGATCGAAGGCATGCTGATCAGTGCCCGCGCGCTCAAGGCCTACCGCGGCTACATCTTCCTGCGTGGCGAATACACCACCGCCGCGCGCAACCTCACCCGTGCGGTCGAGGAAGCCAAGGCTGCCGGCCTGCTGGGCAAGAACATCCTGGGCAGCGGTTTCGATTTCGAGCTGTTCGTGCACACCGGCGCCGGGCGTTACATCTGCGGTGAAGAAACCGCACTGATCAACTCCCTCGAAGGCCGCCGCGCCAACCCGCGTTCCAAGCCGCCCTTCCCTGCCGCCGTGGGCGTGTGGGGCAAGCCGACCTGCGTGAACAACGTCGAGACCCTGTGCAACGTGCCGGCCATCGTCGGCAACGGCATCGACTGGTACAAGTCGCTGGCCCGCGAAGGCAGCGAAGACCACGGCACCAAGCTGATGGGCTTCTCCGGCAAGGTGAAGAACCCTGGCCTGTGGGAACTGCCCTTCGGTGTCACCGCCCGCGAGCTGTTCGAAGACTACGCCGGCGGCATGCGCGACGGCTTCAAGCTCAAGTGCTGGCAGCCAGGCGGCGCCGGTACCGGCTTTTTGCTGCCCGAGCACCTCGACGCCCAGATGTACGCCGGCGGCATCGCCAAGGTCGGTACCCGGATGGGTACGGGCCTGGCCATGGCCGTTGACGACAGCGTCAACATGGTCTCGCTGCTGCGCAACATGGAAGAGTTCTTTGCCCGCGAATCGTGCGGCTTCTGCACCCCGTGCCGCGACGGCCTGCCGTGGAGCGTCAAGCTGCTGCGCGCCATCGAGAAAGGCCAGGGTCAGCCAGGCGACATCGAGACGCTGCTGGGGCTGGTCGGTTTCCTCGGCCCAGGCAAGACCTTCTGCGCTCACGCACCCGGTGCGGTCGAGCCGCTGGGCAGTGCCATCAAATACTTCCGCCCCGAGTTCGAAGCCGGCATCGCAGCCACTGCTGCACCGCACCCGGACTTGGCCAAACCCGTTGTGGTTGGCGCATAACGAACAAGAAGACGGGCGGTCCGTGCCGCCCGTTGCCCGCGATGCTCGCCCGGATGACGGCGAACCGCAGGCATACAGCTTTCCATTAGCCACGCCCGCAGACGCGGGCCAACGAAGAACTTTGAACCATGGCCACTATCCACGTAGACGGCAAAGAGCTCGAAGTCAACGGTGCAGACAACCTGTTACAGGCGTGTCTGTCGCTAGGCCTCGACATCCCCTATTTCTGCTGGCACCCGGCGCTCGGTAGCGTCGGTGCCTGCCGCCAGTGTGCGGTCAAGCAGTACACCGACGAGAACGACACCCGTGGTCGCATCGTCATGTCCTGCATGACCCCTGCCACCGATGGCAGCTGGATTTCCATCGAAGACGAAGAAGCCCGCGTGTTCCGCGCCAGCGTCGTCGAATGGCTGATGACCAACCACCCGCACGACTGCCCGGTGTGCGAGGAAGGCGGTCACTGCCACCTGCAAGACATGACGGTGATGACCGGCCACAACGAGCGCCGCTACCGTTTCACCAAGCGTACCCACCAGAACCAGGAGCTCGGCCCGTTCATCTCCCACGAGATGAACCGCTGCATCGCCTGCTACCGCTGCGTGCGCTACTACAAGGACTACGCCGGCGGTACCGACCTGGGCGTGTTCGGTGCGCACGACAACGTGTATTTCGGCCGCGTCGAGGACGGTGCCCTGGAGAGCGAGTTCTCCGGCAACCTGACCGAGGTCTGCCCGACCGGTGTGTTCACCGACAAGACCCACTCCGAGCGCTACAACCGCAAATGGGACATGCAGTTCGCCCCGAGCATCTGCCATGGCTGCTCCAGCGGCTGCAACATCAGCCCGGGCGAGCGCTACGGTGAACTGCGCCGCATCGAGAACCGTTTCAACGGCTCGGTGAACCAGTACTTCCTGTGCGACCGTGGCCGCTTCGGCTACGGCTACGTCAACCGTACCGACCGCCCACGCCAGCCACTGCTCCAGGACGGCCAGAAACTGGGCCTGGACGCCGCGCTGGACAAGGCCGCCGACATGCTGCGCGGGCGCAACATCGTGGGTATCGGTTCGCCCCGTGCAAGCCTGGAGAGCAACTACGGCCTGCGCGAGCTGGTGGGTGCCGAACACTTCTATGCAGGCATGGAAGCCGGTGAGCTAGAGCGCGTGCGCCTGGCTTTGCAGGTGCTCAACGACAGCCCGCTGCCGGTGCCGACCTTGCGCGACATGGAAGACCATGACGCGGTATTCGTGCTTGGCGAAGACCTGACCCAGACCGCTGCCCGCGTGGCCCTGGCCCTGCGCCAGTCGGTCAAGGGCAAGGCCGAGGCGATGGCCGATGCCATGCGCGTTCAGCCGTGGCTCGATGCCGCGGTAAAGAACATCGGCCAGCACGCCATGTACCCGCTGTTCATTGCCAGCCTGAGCGAGACCAAGCTCGACGACGTGGCGCAGGAGTGCGTGCACGCCGCGCCGGACGACCTGGCCCGCATCGGTTTCGCCGTGGCCCACGCCATCGACCCGAGCGCCCCAGCCGTCGAAGGCCTGGACGCAGAAGCCCTGGACCTGGCCAAGCGCATCGCCGACGCCCTGGTCGCGGCCAACCGCCCACTGGTGGTTGCCGGTACTTCGCTGGCCTCCAGGGCTCTGATCGAAGCTGCCGCCAACATCGCCAAGGCACTCAAGCTGCGCGAGAAGAACGGCTCGCTGAGCCTGGTGGTGCCCGAGGCCAACAGCCTGGGCCTGGCCATGCTCGGTGGCGAGTCGATCGATGCGGCGCTGGACGCCGTGATCGCCGGCAAGGCCGACGCCATCGTGGTGCTGGAAAACGACCTGTACAGCCGCGTACCGGCTGCCAAGGTCGACGCTGCCCTGGCCGCGGCCAAGGTGGTGATCGTTGCCGACCACCAGAAAACCCCGACCACCGACCGCGCGCACCTGGTGCTGCCGGCCGCCACCTTCGCCGAGGGCGACGGTACCCTGGTCAGCCAGGAAGGCCGCGCCCAGCGCTTCTTCCAGGTGTTCGACCCGCAGTACCTGGACAGCAGCATCCTGGTGCACGAAGGCTGGCGCTGGATGCACGCACTGCGTGCCACCCTGCTCAACAAGCCGGTCGACTGGACCCAGCTGGACCACGTGACCCACGCCGTGGCTGGCGTGGTGCCGCAACTGGCCGGCATCGTCAACGCCGCGCCATCGGCCGCGTTCCGCATCAAGGGCATGAAACTGGCCCGCGAGCCGCTGCGCTACTCGGGCCGTACCGCCATGCGCGCCAACATCAGCGTGCACGAGCCACGTACCCCGCAAGACCCGGACACCGCGTTCGCCTTCTCCATGGAAGGCTACTCGGGCTCCGCCGAACCGCGCCAGCAGGTGCCGTTCGCCTGGTCGCCGGGCTGGAACTCGCCGCAGGCCTGGAACAAGTTCCAGGACGAGGTCGGTGGTCACCTGCGTGCAGGCGACCCGGGCACCCGCCTGATCGAGACCCAGGGCGACAGGCTGAACTGGTTCGCCAGCGTTCCGGCGGCGTTCTCGCCGGCCCGTGGCACCTGGCAGGCCGTGCCGTTCTACCACCTGTTCGGCAGTGAAGAGAACTCTTCGCGCGCCGCCCCGGTGCAGGAGCGCATCCCGCAGGCCTACGTGGCACTGGCCAAGTCCGAAGCCGACCGCCTGGGCGTCAACGACGGCGCACTGCTGAGCCTGAACGTGGCCGGCCAGACCCTGCGTCTGCCGCTGCGCATCAATGAGGAACTGGGCGCAGGCCTGGTTGCATTGCCCAAAGGCCTGGCCGGCATCCCGCCTGCCATCTTCGGTGCATCCGTCGAAGGCTTGCAGGAGGCAGCACAATGACCTGGTTCACCCCTGAAGTGATCGATGTGATCCTCACTGTCATCAAGGCCATCGTGGTGTTGCTGGCGGTGGTGGTCTGCGGTGCGCTGCTCAGCTTCGTCGAGCGTCGCCTGCTGGGCTGGTGGCAGGACCGTTACGGTCCTAACCGCGTCGGCCCGTTCGGCATGTTCCAGATTGCCGCCGACATGCTGAAGATGTTCTTCAAGGAAGACTGGAACCCGCCCTTCGTCGACAAGGTGATCTTCACCCTGGCGCCGGTGGTGGCCATGAGCGCCTTGCTGATCGCCTTCGCGATCATCCCGATCACCCCGACCTGGGGTGTCGCGGACCTGAACATCGGCCTGCTGTTCTTCTTCGCCATGGCCGGCCTGTCGGTGTACGCCGTCCTGTTCGCCGGCTGGTCGTCGAACAACAAGTACGCCCTGCTCGGCAGCCTGCGGGCCTCGGCCCAGACCGTGTCGTACGAAGTGTTCATGGGCCTGGCGCTGATGGGCATCGTGGCCCAGGTCGGCTCGTTCAACATGCGCGACATCGTCGAATACCAGGCGCAGAACCTGTGGTTCATCATTCCGCAGTTCTTCGGCTTCTGTACCTTCTTCATCGCTGGCGTGGCCGTGACTCACCGTCACCCCTTCGACCAGCCGGAAGCGGAACAGGAACTGGCCGACGGCTACCACATCGAATATGCCGGCATGAAGTGGGGCATGTTCTTCGTGGGCGAGTACATCGGCATCATCCTGATCTCGGCGCTGCTGGTAACCCTGTTCTTCGGTGGCTGGCACGGGCCGTTCGGCATCCTGCCGCAACTGTCGTTCGTGTGGTTCGCCCTGAAGACCGCGTTCTTCATCATGCTGTTCATCCTGCTGCGCGCCTCGATCCCGCGCCCGCGCTATGACCAGGTGATGGACTTCAGCTGGAAGTTCTGCCTGCCGCTGACCCTGATCAATTTGCTGGTGACCGCTGCGCTCGTGTTGCTCAACACGCCAGCTGTTGCGGCCCAGTGAGGATTTGACCCATGTTCAAGTATATTGGCGACATCGTTAAGGGCACTGGCACCCAGCTGCGCAGCCTGGTGATGGTGTTCTCCCACGGGTTCCGCAAACGCGACACCCTGCAATACCCCGAAGAGCCGGTCTACCTGCCGCCGCGCTACCGCGGCCGCATCGTGCTGACCCGCGACCCCGACGGCGAGGAGCGCTGCGTGGCCTGCAACCTGTGTGCCGTGGCCTGCCCGGTGGGTTGCATCTCGCTGCAGAAGGCCGAGACCGAAGACGGTCGCTGGTACCCCGAGTTCTTCCGCATCAACTTCTCGCGCTGCATTTTCTGCGGCCTCTGCGAGGAAGCCTGCCCGACCACCGCGATCCAGCTCACCCCGGATTTCGAAATGGCCGAGTTCAAACGTCAGGACCTGGTGTACGAGAAAGAAGATCTGCTGATCTCCGGCCCCGGCAAGAACCCTGATTACAACTTCTACCGTGTTGCAGGTATGGCCGTTGCCGGCAAGCCGAAGGGCGCCGCGCAGAACGAAGCCGAGCCGATCAACGTGAAGAGCTTGCTCCCTTAAGGAAGAAAGATGGAATTCGCTTTCTATTTCGCATCCGGTGTCGCCGTGGTGTCCACCCTGCGGGTGATCACCAACACCAACCCGGTGCATGCCCTGCTCTACCTGATCATTTCGCTGATCTCCGTGGCGATGACCTTCTTCGCCCTCGGCGCGCCGTTTGCCGGCGTGCTCGAAGTGATCGCCTACGCTGGCGCCATCATGGTGCTGTTCGTGTTCGTGGTGATGATGCTCAACCTGGGGCCGGCGTCGGTCGCCCAGGAGCGCGGCTGGCTCAAGCCCGGCATCTGGGGCGGGCCGGTGTTCCTCGCCGTCCTGCTGCTGGCCGAACTGCTGTACGTGCTGTTCGTGCAGCCGAGCGGCGCCGCCATCGGTCATACCACCGTTGACGCCAAGGCCGTGGGCATCAGCCTGTTCGGCCCTTACCTGCTGGTGGTGGAACTGGCCTCGATGCTGCTGCTGGCTGCAGCAGTGACGGCGTTCCACCTCGGCCGCAACGAGGCGAAGGAGTAAATCATGTCAGCAATTCCTCTCGAACACGGCCTGGCCGTCGCCGGCATCCTGTTCTGCCTCGGCCTGGTCGGGCTGATGGTGCGCCGCAACATTCTGTTCGTACTGATGAGCCTGGAAATCATGATGAACGCCTCGGCACTGGCATTCATCGTGGCGGGCAGCCGCTGGGCGCAACCGGACGGGCAGATCATGTTCATCCTGGTGATCAGCCTGGCCGCCGCCGAGGCCAGTATCGGCCTGGCGATCCTGCTGCAGCTGTATCGCCGCTTCCACACTCTCGATATCGATGCTGCCAGTGAGATGCGCGGATGAACCTACTCTTTCTGACCTTCGTCTTCCCCCTGATCGGCTTTGTGCTGCTGTCGTTCTCGCGCGGGCGGTTCTCGGAGAACCTGTCGGCGCTGATCGGTGTCGGTTCGATCGGCCTCTCGACCATCGTGGCCGCCTACGTGATCTGGCAGTTCAACGTCGCCCCGCCTGAAGGCGGCGCGTACAGCCAGCTGCTGTGGCAGTGGATGCAGGTGGGCGACTTCAAGCCCAACTTCACCCTGTACCTGGACGGCCTGTCGGTGACCATGCTCGGCGTGGTGGTCGGCGTGGGCTTCCTGATCCACCTGTTCGCCTCGTGGTACATGCGTGGTGAAGCCGGCTACTCGCGCTTCTTCGCCTACACCAACCTGTTCATTGCCAGCATGCTGTTCCTGATCCTGGGCGACGACCTGCTGTTCATCTACTTCGGTTGGGAAGGCGTGGGCCTGTGCTCGTACCTGTTGATCGGTTTCTACTACAGCAACCGCAACAACGGCAACGCAGCGCTCAAGGCCTTCATCGTCACCCGTATCGGCGACGTGTTCATGGCCATCGGCCTGTTCATCCTGTTCCAGCAACTGGGCACCCTGAACATCCAGCAACTGCTGGTGCTGGCGCCGCAGAAGTTCCAGGCCGGTGATTTCTGGATCGTGCTGGCAACCCTGATGCTGCTGGGCGGCGCCGTGGGCAAATCGGCCCAGCTGCCGCTGCAGACCTGGCTTGCAGACGCGATGGCCGGCCCTACCCCGGTATCGGCACTGATCCACGCCGCCACCATGGTGACCGCCGGTGTCTACCTGATCGCGCGTACCCACGGCCTGTTCGCCCTGGCGCCCGACGTGCTGCACCTGGTGGGTGTGGTCGGCGGCGTGACCCTGGTGCTGGCCGGCTTTGCCGCGCTGGTACAGACCGACATCAAGCGTATCCTGGCCTACTCGACCATGAGCCAGATCGGCTACATGTTCCTGGCCCTGGGCGTGGGCGCCTTCGACGGCGCGATCTTCCACCTGATGACCCACGCCTTCTTCAAGGCCCTGCTGTTCCTTGCCTCCGGTGCGGTGATCGTTGCCTGCCACCACGAGCAGAACATCTTCAAGATGGGCGGCCTGTGGAAGAAACTGCCACTGGCCTACGCCAGCTTCATCGTCGGTGGTGCCGCCCTGGCTGCCCTGCCGCTGCTGACCGCCGGCTTCTACTCCAAGGACGAGATCCTCTGGGAAGCCTTCGCCAGCGGCAACAGCGGCTTGCTGTACGCCGGCCTGGTGGGTGCGTTCATGACCTCGCTGTACACCTTCCGCCTGATCTTCATCGCCTTCCACGGCGAAGCCAAGACCGAAGCCCACGCTGGCCACGGCATCTCGCACTGGCTGCCGCTGGGCGTGCTGATCGTGCTGTCGACCTTCGTCGGCGCCTGGATCCACCCACCGCTGGCCGGCGTGCTGCCGCAGAGCGTCGGGCATGCCGGTGGCGAAGCCAAGCACAGCCTGGAAATCGCCTCGGGTGCCATCGCCATCGCCGGTATCCTGCTGGCCGCCATGCTGTTCCTGGGCAAGCGTCGCCTGGTTACCGCGATCGCCAACAGCGGTATCGGTCGTGTGCTGTCGGCCTGGTGGTTCGCCGCCTGGGGCTTCGACTGGATCTACGACAAGCTGTTCGTCAAACCTTACCTGCTGATCAGCCACATCCTGCGCAAGGATCCGGTTGACCGCAGCATCGGCCTGATTCCGCGTTTGGCCAAGGGCGGTCATGCCGCCATGAGCAAAACCGAAACCGGTCAGCTGCGCTGGTACACCGCCTCGATCGCCATTGGTGCCGTGCTTGTGCTCGGTGCCGTTGTTGTGGCTGCGGTCTGATATGAACCTTGCGACTTTGCGAAAGGAATTGAGCCCGTCATGATTTTGCCTTGGCTGATCCTGATCCCCTTTATCGGCGGCCTGCTGTGCTGGCTGGGTGAGCGCTTCGGCGCCACCCTGCCGCGCTACATCGCGCTGCTGACCATGTCCCTGCTGCTTGGTATCGGCCTCTGGCTGTGGGCCAACGGCGACTACACCCTGGCGCCTGCGCCGGGTGCCGCGCCACAGTGGGCCTACGAGTTCAAAGTGCTGTGGATCGAGCGCTTCGGCATCAGCCTGCACCTGGCCCTGGACGGCCTGTCGCTGCTGATGATCCTGCTCACCGGCCTGCTCGGTGTGCTCTCGGTACTGTGTTCCTGGAAAGAGATCCAGCGCCACGTCGGCTTCTTCCACCTCAACCTGATGTGGATCCTGGGCGGCGTGGTCGGTGTGTTCCTGGCCATGGACCTGTTCCTGTTCTTCTTCTTCTGGGAAATGATGCTGGTGCCGATGTATTTCCTCATCGCGCTCTGGGGTCACAGCTCCTCGGACGGCAAGAAGACCCGGATCTACGCAGCCACCAAGTTCTTCATCTTCACCCAGGCCAGCGGCCTGATCATGCTGGTGGCGATCCTGGGCCTGGTGCTGGTCAACTACGGCAACACCGGTGTGATCACCTTCGACTACACCCAGTTGCTCAAGGCCGACCTGCCGGCGGGTACCGAATACCTGCTGATGCTGGGCTTCTTCATCGCCTTCGCGGTCAAGCTGCCGGTGGTACCGTTCCACTCCTGGCTGCCTGATGCCCACGCCCAGGCGCCGACTGCCGGTTCCGTCGACCTGGCCGGTATCCTGCTGAAGACCGCGGCCTACGGCCTGCTGCGTTTTGCCCTGCCGCTGTTCCCGAATGCCTCGGCCGAGTTCGCGCCGATCGCCATGACCCTGGGTCTGATCGGCATCTTCTACGGTGCATTCCTGGCCTTCGCGCAAACCGACATCAAGCGCCTGATCGCGTTCTCCAGCGTCTCGCACATGGGCTTCGTGCTGATCGGCATCTACTCCGGCAGCCAGCAGGCCCTGCAGGGCGCGGTGATCCAGATGCTGGCCCACGGCCTGTCGGCGGCGGCGCTGTTCATCCTCAGCGGCCAGTTGTACGAGCGTCTGCACACCCGTGACATGCGTCAGATGGGTGGCCTGTGGTCGCGCATCGCCTACCTGCCGGCCATCAGCCTGTTCTTCGCCGCGGCCTCGCTGGGCTTGCCGGGTACCGGCAACTTCGTCGGCGAGTTCCTGATCCTGATCGGCAGCTTCGTCAGTGCCCCATGGGTCACCGCGATTGCCACCTCCGGCCTGGTGTTCGGCTCGGTGTACTCGCTGATCATGATCCACCGCGCCTACTTCGGCCCGGCCAAGTCCGACGAAGTACTGGCCGGCATGGACAACCGCGAACTGATCATGGTGCTGGGCCTGGCGGTACTGCTGATTGTGCTGGGCGTTTACCCGCAGCCGTTCCTGGATACCTCCGCCGCCACCATGAGTGGTGTGCAGCAGTGGCTCGGCTCCGCTTTCACTCAACTCGCTTCGGCCCGGTAAGAGCGCTATGGACCTGACGATTCAACACTTTATTGCGCTTGCGCCACTGCTGATCACCAGTATCACCATCGTCGTGGTGATGCTGGCCATCGCCTGGCGCCGCAATCACTCGCAAACCTTCCTGCTGTCGACCGTGGGGCTGAACCTGGCCCTGCTGTCGATCATCCCGACCCTCAAGGTGGCCCCGCTGGCGGTCACCCCATTGCTGACCGTCGACAGCTTCGCGTGCCTGTACATGGCGTTGATCCTGGTCGCCACCCTGGCCTGCGTGACCCTGGCGCATGCCTACCTGGGTGACGGCGGCAAGGGTTACCCGGGCAACCGCGAAGAGCTCTACCTGCTGATCCTGATGGCGGCCCTGGGCGGCCTGGTGCTGGTCTGCGCGCAACACCTGGCCGGCCTGTTCATCGGCCTGGAGCTGCTCTCGGTACCGGTGTATGGCCTGGTGGCGTATGCGTTCTTCAACAAGCGTTCGCTGGAAGCCGGCATCAAGTACATGGTGTTGTCGGCAGCCGGTTCCGCGTTCCTGCTGTTCGGCATGGCGCTGCTGTATGCCGACGCTGGCAGCCTGAGCTTCGACGGCATCGGCAAGGCCCTGGCCACCACCAGCCTGCCAAGCCTGATTGCCCAGCTGGGCCTGGGCATGATGCTGGTCGGCCTGGCGTTCAAGCTGTCGCTGGTACCGTTCCACCTGTGGACCCCGGACGTATACGAAGGTGCTCCGGCGCCGGTCGCCGCGTTCCTGGCCACCGCGAGCAAGGTGGCTGTATTCGCCGTTGTGGTACGCCTGTTCATGCTCTCCCCTGCTGCCAGCAGCGGCGTGCTGACCACCGTGCTGTCGGTGATTGCAGTGGCCTCGATTCTGGTCGGCAACCTGCTGGCGCTGACCCAGAGCAACCTCAAGCGTCTGTTGGGTTACTCCTCGATCGCCCACTTCGGTTACCTGCTGATTGCGCTGGTGGCGAGCAAGGGCATGGCGGTGGAAGCCATTGGCGTGTACCTGGTGACCTACGTGATCACCAGCCTGGGCGCGTTTGGCGTCATCACCCTGATGTCCTCGCCTTACAAGGGCCGTGATGCCGATGCCCTGTACGAGTACCGCGGCCTGTTCTGGCGTCGTCCGTACCTGACGGCGGTACTGACCGTGATGATGCTGTCGCTGGCGGGTATTCCGCTGACCGCGGGCTTCATCGGCAAGTTCTACATCATTGCTACCGGCGTCGAGTCGCAGCTGTGGTGGCTGGTGGGTGCGTTGGTGATTGGTAGTGCGATCGGGGTGTTCTACTACCTGCGCGTGATGGTCACCCTGTACCTGATCGAGCCGAACCTGCGTCGTCACGATGCGCCGTTGAACTGGGAGCAGCGTACCGGTGGTGTGATGCTGCTGGCGATTGCGATTCTGGCGTTCGTGCTGGGTGTTTATCCGCAGCCGTTGCTGGACCTGGTGCAGCATGCAGGTTTGCAGTTGCTTGGTTGAGTGCTGATGCATTGACAGGACACCCCGCTTCGGCGGGGTGTTTTGTTTTTGGCGATTGAACAACCAATACCCCAAACCGCCGTTGCTCTTGCTCTTGATCTTGATCTTGATTGTCCGGCCTGTCAGGAGGCCGAGTGGAGGTGTCGTGCAGGGGGCGGGGCGTAGCCCCTTCGGCGTTAGCCGAAGCGAGCGACTGTTAGAGTTGCGCAGCAACTCGGGTCGCGTGCCCCCTGGACGGCGCCGGAGGGAGGGAACCCGGAGCGAAGCGTAGGGCCGTATGTTTGGCCGGGGACCTTTTGGTTACTTTTGCGTCCTTGCAAAAGTGACCCGCTGTAAGAGCGGAAGGCTTCATTCGCAGCGCTATCCATGCCGGATAAACACACCGCTCGATAAAATCGACGACCGTGAACATATCCAGCATGTTTATCGACAATCAGGGCCCCTTCCGCTCTTACAGCGGCTTACTTTTTTCTTGGAAAAAGTAAGCAAAACCGCTCCGTCCATCATCAGGCCCTACGCTTCGCTCCGGGTCCCCTCCCTCCGGCGCCGCTCCGGGGGCACGCGACCCGAGTTGCAAGCAACTCTAACAGTCGCTCGCTTCGGCTAACGCCGAAGGGGCTTCGCCCCGCCCCCTGCACGACACCTCCACTCGGCCTTCTGGGGGACGGAAGATCAAGATCAAAAGCAGATCAAAATCAAAAGCAAATCAACAGCAGATCCAGGGCGGATCCAGAACAGATCAAAAGCATGACTGCACTACAGATCACCCACTGTGCTTCGTCTGATACTTGCAACGTCAGATACCCGCCCAACCGTCCCGGAACCCCTTCGATGCACCCCACCCTGCCCCGCTCGTCCCTCGCCGTATTGATCGCCTGCACCGCCACCGCCCAAGCCAACCCAGGCATCGAACTCGGCCAGGTACTGATCCAGGACCAGGAACACAACGAACTTCAGGACGCCCGCGAGCGCCTGCAGCAAATCCCCGGGGCCACCAACCTGATCGACATGCAACAGGTCGAACAAGGCCGCGTCGCCAGCAACCAGGACGTGCTCGCCTACCAGCCCGGCGTGTTCGCCCAATCCGCCGGCAACGACGGCATCAAACTGTCGATTCGCGGCTCGGGCCTCAACCGTGCCCCCGGCGCCCACGGCTCCGGCGTATACACCCTGTTCGACGGCCTGCCCCTGACCGGCCCCGGCGGCACGCCCTATGAACTGTTCGAGCCCCTGTGGCTAAGCCGCGCCGAGGTACTGCGCGGCGCCAACGGCTTCGACCGCGGCGCCCTGGCCCTGGGCGGCGCCATCAATTACGTGACCCACACCGGCTACGACGCCGCGCCCCTGCAGGTACGGGTCGAGGCCGGCAGCCGTGGCTACGGCAAACGCCAGGTCAGCTCCGGCCAGGTACTGGGTGACCTGGACTACTACGTCGCCCTCACCGACTCGGAATACGACGGCTACCAGGACCACAGCAGCGGCAGCAGCAAGGGCATCGCCGCCAACGTCGGCTACCGCTTCAACCCCAACCTGGAAACCCGCTTCTACCTGCGTTACCGCGAAACCGAAAACGAACTGGCCGGGCGCCTGACCAAGGACCAGATCAAGCACCACCCGCGCGCTGCCAACCCGCTGTACCTGAGCCGCGACGCCAGCCGCCCGCAACCGGGCAGCACCTGGCTGGGCAACAAGACCACCTTCTACCTCGATGACGACTCGCAACTGGAAGCCGGCCTGGTCTACCACGACTACCCGATGGACCTGCGTGAAGGCACCAAGCGCCTCAAGGTGGCGTACACCGACGTCAGCGGCACGCTCAACTACCTGCGCCGCGACACCCTGTTCGGCCGCGAGAGCAAGACCACCCTCGGCTGGCGCACCACCAAGCACCTGCCCAACACGGGGGCCTCGGAGTTCGTGCGGGTCGAGACCGCCCCCTCTCAGCCCATAGGCACCAAGACCCGCGACTTCACCTACCAGGGCTCGGACAGCGTCCTCCACTTCAGCAACGAACTGGAACTGGTGCCAGACCTGTGGCTGACCAGCGGCCTGGCGATGATCTATACCCGCCGCGAAAGCGCCGTCACCTATCCGGCCAGCGGCGGCAAGGTCAGCCAGCATGACTGGGACTACGCCCCGCGCCTGGGGCTGCGCTACGACTTCAGCCCCGCGCTGCAGCTGTACGGCAACCTGAGCCGCTCGGTGGAGCCTGCGCACCCCTGGGCGCTGATCTGGAGCTCGCCAGCGATCAACGGCCTGCAGACCCAACCCATCGAGCTGCGCAACCAGACCGCCACCACTCTGGAGCTCGGCGCCCGCGGCGACTCGCGGCTGGGACGCTGGGACCTGGCCTGGTACTACTCGGCCGTGCGCCACGAACTGCTGACAGTGGAAACCGTGGCCGCCAGCAGCACCACCAACGCCATCGTCGGCGAGGTGAATGCCAGCCCTACCGTGCACCAGGGGGTGGAAGCCAGCCTCGACAGCCTGCTGTGGGAACACAGCGGAGTTGGCCGGGTGTCGCTGCGCCAGGCCTACACCTTCAGCGACTTCCACTACCGCGATGACGCGGCGTTCGGCGACAACCGCCTGCCCGGCATGCCGATGCACTACTACCAGGCGCAGGTGCGCCTGGACCATCCCAGCGGCTTCTATGCCGGGCTCAACACGCAGATGGCCTCAAAGGTGCAGGTCAACTACGCCAACTCCTACCAGGCCGATGCGTATGCCCTGCTGGGCGCGACCTTCGGCTACGCCTCCCCCCGACAGGACTGGGCCACCTGGCTCGACCTGCGCAACCTCACCAACCAGCGCTATGCCGCAACCGTGACGCCCGGCTACGACGACAAGGGCCTCGATGCCGCACGCTCCACCCCCGGCGAAGGCTTCGCAGCCTACGTGGGCATGTCCTATAGCTGGAAGTGACGCTCGCCAGCGGCGCCTCAGGGCAGTTGCACCTGAGGCTTGGTCGCCACGAAAATCCCCCAGCTGGACATGAACAGCGCGGCGATCAACGGCCCGATGACGAAGCCGTTGAGGCCGAACACCGCCAGCCCGCCCAGGGTCGAGATCAGGATCAGGTAGTCGGGCATGCGGGTGTCCTTGCCCACCAGGATCGGGCGAAGCACGTTGTCCACCAGGCCGATCACGAACACCCCGAAGGCGGCAAGCACCACACCCTGCCAGATCGAACCACTGAGCAGGAAGTACGCGGCCACCGGGCCCCACACGATGCCGGCACCCACCGCCGGCAGCAGCGACAGAAACGCCATCAGCACCGCCCACACCAGCGCACTGGGGATATCCAGCACCCAGAAGATGAACCCGCCGAGCGCGCCCTGGGTCACCGCCACCAGCAGGTTGCCCTTGACCGTGGCACGCACCACGCGATTGAACTTCAGTTGCAGGCGACGCTTCTGGTGTTCGGCCAGGGGCACCGCCGTGCGGATCTTGCGCACCAATTCGGCGCCATCGCGCAGGAAGAAGTACAGCAGGTACAGCATGATGCCGAAGCTCACCAGGAACTCGAACGTGCCCTGCCCGAAGCTGAACGCCTGGGTGGCGAAGAACTGGCTGCCCTGCATCGCGCCCTTGGCGATCTTGTCGCGCAAGCCCTCCAGATCCCCCATGCCCAGGCGTTCCAGGCCATGCTGGGCCACAGCGGGCAGCATGTCCTTGAAGCGCTCGATGTAGCCGGCGATGTCCAGTTGGCCGCTCTCGATGCTCTTGTACAGCGTGGCGCCTTCCTGAACCAGCAACGTGCTGATGACGATCACCGGCAGAATCGCGATCAGCAGGCACACCAGCAGCGTGATGCCCGCTGCCAGGTTGCGCCGCCAGCCCAGGCGCAACAGCAACCGGCGCTGCAACGGCGCAAACACGATGCCCAGGATCACCGCCCAGAACACCGCGCCGTAGTAGGGCAATAGAATCCAGATGAAGGCCAGGGTCACCAGGACCAGCAACCACATCAGGGCTTTTTGCTGCAATACCGTTTCGTTCATGTCCGCTCCTTTGCGCTCTGATGTTTAGTGCGCGGCGCACTGCAGAAAGTGCCGTTGCCGTGGATCAATAAAATCGGTGGTGCAGGCGCGTAGCATCCGCGCTTTTGTCGCGACCTTGCCATGACCCACCTCGCCCGACCCGAACTGCTCGCCCCTGCTGGCACCCTGAAGAACATGCGCTATGCCTTCGCCTATGGCGCCGATGCGGTGTACGCCGGCCAGCCGCGCTACAGCCTGCGTGTGCGCAACAACGAATTCGACCACGCCAACCTGGCGCTGGGCATCCAGGAAGCCCAGGCCCAGGGCAAGCGGTTCTACGTGGTGGTCAACATCGCCCCGCACAATGCCAAGCTCAAGACCTTCCTCAAAGACCTGGAACCTGTGATCGCCATGGGCCCGGACGCGCTGATCATGTCCGACCCTGGGCTGATCATGCTGGTGCGCCAGCACTTCCCGGCCATGCCGATCCACCTGTCAGTACAGGCCAATACGGTGAACTGGGCCAGTGTCGCGTTCTGGCAATCCCAGGGCCTGAGCCGGGTGATCCTGTCCCGGGAGCTGTCGCTGGAGGAAATCGAAGAGATCCGCCAGCAGGTGCCGGCGATGGAGCTGGAAGTGTTCGTGCACGGCGCCCTGTGCATGGCGTATTCGGGGCGCTGCCTGCTGTCGGGCTACCTGAACCGGCGCGATGCCAACCAGGGCAGTTGCACCAACGCCTGCCGCTGGCAGTACAGCGCCACCCCGGCCCAGGAAAACGAGGTGGGTGACATCGTGCGCGAAGTCCAGCCGACCCTGGGCGTCGGCGCCCCCACCAACCAGGTGTTCGTGCTGCAGGAAGCCAACCGGCCCGGCGAAGACATGCCGGCATTCGAGGACGAGCACGGCACCTACATCATGAACGCCAAGGACCTGCGTGCCGTGCAGCACGTCGGGCGCCTGACCCGCATGGGGGTGCACTCGCTGAAGATCGAGGGGCGTACCAAGTCGCACTTCTACTGTGCCCGCACCACCCAGGCGTACCGGCAGGCCATCGACGATGCGCTGGCGGGGCGTGAATTCGACCGTTCGCTGATGCTCGACCTGGAGTCATTGGCGCAACGCGGCTACACCGAAGGCTTCTTGCGCCGCCACGTGCACGACGAGTACCAGAACTACGAGCGGGGCAACTCGGTGTCCGAGCGCCAGCAATTCGTGGGCGAGCTGACCGGGGAGCGGGTCGACGGGCTGGCCGAGGTCAAGGTCAAGAACCGTTTCGGGCTGGGCGATCACCTGGAGCTGATGACGCCGCGGGGCAACTACCATTTCGACCTGCACCAGCTGCGGGATCGCGCGGGCAACCCGCTGGAGGTGGCGCCGGGGGATGGGCACACGGTGTACCTGCCGATTCCCGAACAGGTGGAGCTGGGCTTCGGGCTGTTGTTGCGGGATCTGAATACGTAGCACGCTATCGCGGGTCAAGCCCGCCCCCACAGGTAGTGCGCAACCCTGGTGGGAGCGGGCTTGACCCGCGATGCAGCCGACGCTCAACGTGCGCTGCTGACTACAGCTGCAGTATCCGTCTCACGTATCACCTGCACCTGGTACTGCGGGTCCGCCTTGATCTGCGCCTCGGTGAATGGAATGGTGTGCCAGTGCCCGGCCGAGAACGCACGGGTCTGGTCACTGGCATGCACCGACCCCGCCTCGCTGGACTGGGAAAACGCCAGCAGCCCCTGCGCGTGCGGCCCCTTGTCATCGAAACTGACCACCTGCAGGTAACTGGTGCCGCTGATCACGGTGCGCTTGCCCCCCTCGCCCGGCACGCTCTGCATGGCGTTGTACACCCCAAGGCTCGACGGCCCGCCATGCATCGGCGTGCCGTCGCCCGCCTGCTGGATCTGCCCCCACTGCACATTCGCACTCAGCCCGGCCTCGGCCACCTGCGCCTGCGACGCCAATGCCGCCTCACGCACGGCCCTGGCCACCTCGGCACGCTCCAGCGCAAGGCCGCGTGGGGTGTGCTGGGGGTCGGCCGGATCGAATGCCACGCGCCAGAATTCACCGTGCTCCTGCAACGCCTGCAGGATGTTCTGGAAGTGCACCAGGCCGATGCCACTGGCCAGACCGGCCTTGCCATCCCACGCCGCCAGGCTGTCGCATACGGCCTTGAGCTGCGGATCGGCCGTCGCGCCCGTGCACCACTGCAGCAGGTCGGGCAGCGCCAGCTCGGCCAGGTACACCTTGTCGTCCATGACCATGTGGTGCAGGTCCTGCGCGCTGATCTTGCCGGGGCGGTTCAACCGCTGCAGGGCAAAGCGGCTGCGCGGGCCCAGGGGCACGTCTTCGCGGCTGATGATCGGCGAGTAGCCGCGCAGCGGCTGCGCCGGGTTGACCATCCAGGCCGAATCGTTGGAGTGCTGTACGAAGTCGCCACGCAGCAGGCTGGGCTGCAGTTGCGCGGGGAAGATACCGGGCTGCGCCGCTCGCGCATCGACCTTCCAGTTGCAGGCGCTGCGCGAACCGTCGAGCACGATCAGTTCCAGGCCCGCCGCCGGGTCGCTGCACTGCGCCAGCAGCGGCGCATCCACATAGGGCACCACCGACTGGTTCAGGTACAACGCCTGCCCCCTGGCATCCACCGCCAGGGTGTTGACCCAGGGTATGCCCTGCAGGCGCTGCACCGACTGCTGCAGGGCCTGCAGGCTGTCGGCCTGGTTCATGCTGTACCACTGCTGCAGCACGCGGGTGTTGCCCAGGTTGGCATCACGCAGGCTGAAGGCCACCTGCCCGGTCCAGTCCAGCCGCCCGGGCCACTGTACCAGCGGGCCGTAGATCGTGCCGTACAGCTCGCGGGTGACCACCTGCTGCTGGCCGTCCTCAGCCTTGACCGACACGCTCACCGGCTGGCGGGTCATGGGGGTGGACACGCCGTCGAGCAGGTAGCGGGTCGAGTCTTTCGGGTCCAGTTGCAAGCGGTGCAAGGTGAAGTGCCGGGAGGTGTCGACGGTGTGAGTCCAGGCCAGATGCCGGTTGAAACCGATATTGATCAGCGGCAGGCCGGGCAACGCGGCGCCCATCACGTTCAGCTTGCCGGGGATGCTCAACTGCATCTGGTAGAAGCGCATGCCACCCACCCACGGGAAATGCGGGTTGGCCAGCAACAGGCCACGGCCATTGGCCGAACGCTCGTGCCCTATCGCCACCGCGTTGCTGCCGCGCTCAAGCGCAAAGTTGGCCTGACGCGCCTGGGCCACACTGAAGGCCGCAGCCGGCAACCCCGCCGCTGCACCGGGGGGCGCGGCACCGGCCACGGCTTCGACGAACTGCCCGGCCCCACCCTCGACCAGCAGGCGACGGGTCAGCTTGACCAGGTCCAGGGCGGTGATGGGGCGCAGCCACTCGGCCTGCTGGCACTGGGCAGGCAGGCCCTGGGCAGTGCGCTCGGCCAGCGCGCGGTTGTAGCCCAGCGCGTAGCCTTCGAGCAATGAACGGATCGGCGCCGGTTGCGCCTGCCAGTACGCAGACACCGCCGCCGGCGTGTTCAGCCAGGTGAAAAACACGTCGCTGGCCAGGTTTTCACGCTGCTCCAGGGTCAGCGCCTGCGGCCCGAAGAACCGCGAGCGCTCACCGTTGACGGTCACCACTTCGTTGGCCAGCAGGCACAGGTTGTCCTGCGCGTAGGCATACCCGATGCCATAGCCCAGGCCACGCTCATCGCGGGCCACGATGTGCGGCACACCGAAGCTGGTGCGGCGGATCTCGGCCCGGGCCTCGCCCGGCGGCGCCTCGCGGGCGTGGGCTGAACAACTCAGAGCAACCAGCAGGGCCGTCAGGCAGAACGAGGGGATCGAGCGATTGGCAAACACGCGGACTCCGGCAGCATCAGGGTGAACGAACATCCTGACTAGACGAATTTCATCATGAAAATTTACCGCTTTTGCGCCGCTCGTTCGTCTCTCTCTACATAAAGGCAATATTTTTTGCCTTGCCGATGCAGATTTGCCGTGCTCGTTCGTCTTATAGAGTGAGAGCACCACACGCAAACTGGACAGGCTCGGGAAAGGGAGTTTTCACATGTACAACCAGCAACAGCCAATCACACCGCTGCGTTTCAGACGCAAAGCCCACGCGCCGCTGCCGGAAAAGCCCGAAGCGGCTGAACCGGACCGCGCCGGCAACGAACATATCCGCGAACTGCTCAAGGCATTCGGCCTGCGCACCAGCCTGATCCGGCTGAAGGTCATCGATGCGCTGCACGCGGCCGCCAGAGAGGGGCGCAGTATCGGGGTGCGCGGGGTGCACAGCCAGCTCGAGCAGCTGGATATTCCGCTGTCGTTCCTGAGCGTTCGCGAAGTGCTCAAGCGCCTGTGCGTCGAGGGTGTGATCAGCCTGGGCAGCGACAAGTGCTACAGCCTCAACCCCGAGGCTCGCGCGGTGCTGGAACAGCCGGTTTCACGCTAGGCCAACGGCCGGGTGACGCCGGCCGCAGCCTCGCAAGCGGTCAGAACTTGACCTTGCGCCGCATGATGCCGTTCACGATCACGGCCAATACGGCTACGCCGATGGCGATGTACTGGAACACCTTTTCGCTGATCACGCCGGCGTTCTGCAGGTACGAGCCGCCCAGCATGATTGCCAGCACCACCAGGGCAACCAGGATCGAGTATTTCAGGCGTTGAGCTTGAGTCATTGAAAAATCCTTACGACAACGGGTTTGAGGGCCCTACTGCGGCCGGCGGCCATGATACAACGCCACGTCACGCAGGAGGATGTTTCCCGGTTTTTCCCGACGCGACAACCTGAAATCATCCGCCAGGTGTGCCCGTGCCCTGCGTTCAGGGTTGAGCAACCTGAACCACAGTGCTGGAGCAGGCTCGCCGTAGACACGGGGCCACGCCCTCCCTGACGCCGCTGGTTCCTACAACAGACCACCGACTTCCTCACGCAATGTGTACGGAAAGACTACCTCCCCTGACCCGCTTGCTGCCTAGATCTCCCCTTGGCGGTTGACCGAGAATTCCTTCAGGCCACTTGGCAGTTCAACGCTGTCGACGTGGGGCGCGCCGCACCTGGCAAGGATGCTCAGGCACGGACGGCACCCGATGAAGTGGCCCCTTCGCTCATACCGCCAACAAGGAAGTCATCATGGAACTGTGTGACCTGAACAAGATCGACATCGAACAACTGCCCCAGTCACTGCAGATGCTCATCGAATGCATCGGGCTGGAGCATGCCTACCGCCTGACCACCATCTACGGCGGCCGCCCCAAGTACATTCCCAAGCACCGCGAGCGCACCACGCTGGCCGAGATCCTGCCAACCGAAGCGCTGGATGCATTGATCAAGCGCTACGCCGGCATGGCGCTGGAAATTCCCAAGGCCGACCACTTCAATCGCCAGCTGCGCAACCAGCAGATCCAGCAGGAAAGCTCCAATGGCCAGTCACGCAGCGTACTGGCCGACAAGTACGGGTTGAGCCTGCGCCAGATCGGCAACATCCGTCGCCAGGAAGCGCACACGCGCTAGACACACCCTGCACACAACAACGCCAGGCGCGAGCGGTCGCGCCTGGCGTTGTTGTGTGCGCAGCCCTTGACGGGCCGTATCAGAAGTCGCGCTTGTAGAAGATATCCAGCGAGCTGGCGATACCGCTGGCAGCCTCCAGGTAGACCTTCTTGCTGAGCAGGTAGCGCAAGGCGATGGTGTTGGCCGGCTCGAACACCCCTACGCCGTAGCGCAGGCTCAGGCGCTCGGTCAGCTTGCCGCTGGCCACCACGCTGGTGTTGTCGCCGCTGCCCTGGGTGTCGAGCTGGAAGTCCTCGATGCCCAGGCTCGATGCCAGGCTGCCGGTAATCCCCGCGCTGCCCGCCAGGCCCAGGCCCAGGGCCGCCTCCGCCAGCATGTTGTTGTCTTCGCCGGTATTGCCCAGCGGACGCCCCAGCACCAGGTACGACAAGGCCTGCTCCTGGCTCATCGCCGGCTCGGAAAACACCTGGGTGGTGGGCTGTTCGGCGCTGCCGCTGAGGCGGATGCCGGCAATCACGTCGTCGGTCTGGCGAATGGCCTCGATGTCCAGGTAGGGCTGGTCGATCGGCCCGGCAAACAGCAGGCGCGCACGGCGGATGGTCAGGCGCTGGCCATAGGCGCGGTAGCGCCCATCGGCCAGGCTGAGCTCGCCACGGGTATCGAGGTTGTCGCCAATGTGCACGCGCCCCAGCAGGTTGGCGGTCAGGCCGAAGCCGCTGAATGCCAGCTTGTCCTGCCCCACCTCCACGTCGATGTCCATGGCCACGGCCATCGGCGCCTTGCCCTGCTCGGTCTGGTGGCCGATGATGACCGTGTCATCCGACACCTTGACGGTCGAAGGCGGCAGTTCGCGCACGGTGATCTTGCCCTTGGGCACCAGCACCTTGCCGGTGACCGCGAGCTTTTCGCCGATCATGTGGATCTTCAGGTCCGGCGCCACCTCCAGGTTGGCGTAGGGTTCGACGGTGACCGGCAGGCGCTGCCCCTGCAGTTGCAACTCCACCGCCAGGCCCTGGGCCCAGCCGATCTGGCCACTCAGGCGGCCCTGGCCGACCGGGCCGCTCTTCCACTCGCCGCCCAGTTGCACCTGCTCGCCTGCGATCTGTGCCCGCAGGCTGAGGTCGCTGAGGCTGATGGGCAACTCGGCCCCCGACACTTCGCCATTGCTCAGCGTCAGGTTGCCGTTGACCTGGGGCGCCAGCAACGTACCGGTGATCTGTCCGCTGCCGTTGAGCTGGCCAGCCAGGCGCTCGACCATCGGCGCGAACGGCCGGCCCACCGACAGGTCCAGCCCGCTCAGGCGGAAGTCTCCGCTCAGCGGCTTGTTGCGCGCCAGTGGGTCGATACGCGCCGACAGGGTCAGCTCGCCCAGGCGCCCGCCCACGAACTCCAGGCGCGTGTCCACGCGGCGCGGGCCCAGGGTGCTGTTCAGGCGCAGCGCCTGGTACGGAAAGTCCAGCCATCGATCCTTTTCCCGCACCCGCAAGGTGCCGCCACTGGCGTCCACCACGATCGACCCCTTGGGCCCGCTGGCCGGCAGGTCGAGGTTGATGTCGGCATTGAGCATGCCCTGCCAGGCGAAGTCCTTGGGCAACCACTGCGCCAGGCTTTGCAGCGGGAACTGCTTGAGGTGGTAGCGCAGGCGCGGGTCGGGCATCAGGCGCTGGTCTTCACCACACAGGCTGGCCTGCCCGGAGCGCCAGCAATGGGCGCCGAAATCCACCTGCCCATTGGCCAGGCGCTGCAACCTGGCCGGTGCCTGCAGTTGCCAGTCCTGCCCGCCCGCCTGCACCTGGCCGCTGGCCAGGCGTCCGCGCCAGTTGCCCTTGTCGAGCTGACCGTCCAGGCCCAGGTCGAGCTTGAGCTGCGGCCCATCGAGGGCCAGTTGCAATTGCTGCTTGCCAATGTCGCCCTGGCCTTTGGCAGTCAGGGTGCCCAGGTTGGTTTCGCCCAGGCGGATCGACCCGGCCTGCAGGTCGATCAGGGCACGCTGGGCGCTGTCCAGCCGGGCGTCCAGGTCAAGGCGTTGCACGCGGTTTTCGGCCTGGCCCAGTTGCTGGCCCTGCAAGGTCAGTTGCCCCTGCGGCGCCTTGAGCGTACCGGCCACATCGAGCCGGCCCTTGAGCTGGCCTTGCAGTTGCGGCCACAGCTGGCCCAGGCGCGGCAGGTTGAGGTCAAGCTGACCGGCCAGGCGTTGCTGCACACTGGCGCTGCCGTTGATCTTGTTGTCCCCCAGCTGGATCAGCAAGGTGCCCAGGGTCCAGTTCTCGCCTGCACCGTCGGCCTTGGCCTGCAGCACGGCGGGCTGGCCGCGCAATCGCCCCTTGAGGTCCAGATCGGCATTCAGGCGCAGCGTGTCGCCCTTGAGTTCGCCCTTGCTGCGCAGCGGGCCCGCCAGGGTGCCCGGCAGCTCGGCCAGCCAGTACGCCGGGTTGAGCGCCGACAATTCCAGTGCCGCGTCCCACGCCACGCCCTCGGCAAACTGCACGGCGACGCTGCCGGCCACCTTGCCCTGGCCGGCTTCAAGGGCCAGCTGTGGCAGGCTGACCTGGCCCAGGTCGCCCTTGAACGGGCTGCTGACCTTGAAGGCACCTGCCGGCCCGTCCAGGTCGCCACTGAAATCGCCCTGGTAGTTGCCGTCGCGGTAGTTGACCTTGGCGTTCAGGCGCCGCAGCGTGACCTGCGGAGCCTCGTCCAGCGGGTACAGGCGCAGCCACGGGAAGTCCAGCCAGTCGATGCTGGCATCGGCAACCAGACCGCTCTGCCAGTCGGCAGTGGCGCTGAGCGTGACACGCTGCTGCGCGGCGGCGCTCAGGTCCAGGGCAGCGATCTGGGCGCCCTTGGCATCCACCCGGCCACGCAGGCTCAGGCTGATCGGCCCCTGCTCGGCCGGCAGGCGACCGGCGCCCACCAGTTGGTAACCTTTTGCCAGGTCGCCATAGGCACTGAGTTCCAGCTGCTCGAACTGCAGGGTGTCCGGCAATCCGGCCGATGGCTTGAAGCCGGTGGCGCTCAGGCGTACCTGGGCCGGCAGGTGCTCGGCCAGGGGCTGCAATTGACCCGCCAGGCGCCCTTGCAGGTAGCCGCTGCTGTCGGCCTGCAGGTCGAGGCTTTTCTGCAGGTCGCCTTTTATCTGCACCGCCAGTTGCCAGGGCTGGTCGTCGATGGCCGGCAGTTGCACCTGACCCTGCAGCTGCAACGGCCAGTCACCCACCGGTTGCAGCAGGCCGCTGAGGTTCAGGCTGAGGTCTTCGCGTTGCAGGTTCAGGCTGTCGATCTGCAGGCCCTGGGCGGTCCAGTGCGCAGCCAGTTGCAACTGGCTCAACTGCTCGCTGCCGTCCAGATGCAACTGGCCGACCTGTACTTCGCCCAGTTCGATCGCCACTGGCAACTGGAGGCTGGGCAACTGCAGCGGCCCGCTGTCGGGCGCTGCCTCGCTGGGGGCGAAGTCCAGGTTGACCTGCCCGGCGCGCAGCTGGTCGATGCACAAGGTCATGCGCAACAGGCAGCCGGGCGACCAGGCAAACACCGGTGCAAGCACTTCGACCCGGTCCTCGCCCTGCTGCCAGATCAGCCGATCGGCCTGCCATTGCCCGCCAAGGCGGCCTTGAAAATTGTCCAGCTGCAAGCCCGGCACCAGGCTCAAGGCCCAGCGGCTGCCGGCCTGGGTACCCAGCAGGATACCCACGGCCAGCACCAGCACGACCAGCAGCGCCAGCAGGGCCAGCCCGCCGCGTTTCAACACCTTGCTCACAACTCGGGCCCCATGGAAAAGTGCAAACGTATGCCGCCGTCATCGTCCAGCGCCTTGGCCAGGTCGAGCCGCAGCGGGCCGACCGGCGACACCCAGCGCACACCGAAGCCGACGCCGGTCTTGAGGCTGGGAAGCTCCAGGCTGTTGAACGAGTTGCCCTGGTCGACGAAGGTCGCCAGGCGCCACTTCTCGGCGATCGAGTACTGGTACTCGGCACTGGCGGCCACCAGGTAGCGCCCGCCGATACGGTCGCCATCGGCGTTCTTGGGTGAAAGGGTCTGGTAGTCGTAGCCGCGCACGCTCTGGTCGCCACCGGCAAAGAAGCGCAGCGAGGGGGGCACCGACTTGTAGCCGTTGGTGGCGCTGCCGCCGAACTGCACCCGGCCCAGGAAGCGGTGGTTCTGCGCCACGGTGGTCAGGCCCTTGAGCAGCACGTTGCCATGCAGCAGGTTGGTGTCGGACAGCAGCCCTTCCTTGGCCACCTGCGCGTCGAACTGCAAGCGGTAGCCGTTGTGCGGGTCGATGCGGTTGTCGCTGCGCAGGTAGCTGTAGCTCACACCCGGCATCAGCAGGGTGCTCAAACCCGAATCATCACCCAGACGGTACTCTTCGCGCTGCCACTTGAGCGATACCACGCGCTGCCAGCCGCTGGGCAGCTTGCTGTGCCATTCCGGGCCCACGGTGAGCAGTTTGCTGAGGCTGTCGGTGCCGGCGATCTCTTCGTTCTGGTAGCCGCCGGCAAAGCGCAGCTTGTCGGTCAGCGGCGGGTCGAGCGGTATGTCGTACCACAGGCCGACGTTCTGGCGCGGCGCCGAAAGCTCGGTTTCCAGGCCATAGCTGTGGCCTTGCGGGTTGACCCAGTGGCGGGTCCAGTTGGCCTTGCCGCGCGGCCCGACGTCGGTCGAAAAGCCCAGGCCCAGGCCCATGGTGCGGGGCTTGCGGGTTTGCAGTTGCACCTCTACCGGGATGCTCTGCGCCACGGCGGCGGTGGGCGCAGCGTCGACCCGCACGCCTTCGAAGTAGCCGCTCGATTGCAGCGCGTTGTTCAGTTCGGCGATCAGTTCGGAGTCGTAGGGGGTGCCTTGCTTGAAGGGCACCATGCGTTGCAGCAGGCTCTCGTCGAACGGCGCGTCGCCTTCGAAGCGGACCTTGCCCAGCTGGTAACGCGGGCCGCTGTCGTACACCAGCTCGATATCCGCCACACCCGCCGCCGGGTCGACCGCCAGGCGCTGGCGCAGGAAATGCCCGCTGAAGAAACCGTAGCGCGAGGCCTGGTTCTGGATCAGCCGCTTGGCGTCCTCGTAGTTGCCATGGTTGAGCACAGCCCCAGGCCGCAGCGCCTTGCTCGAAGGAACCCGGAAGGCCGTCATCTCGCTGGCCGGGCCCTCGACGCGCACGGTCACCTCGCGCAGGCGCACCGGCTCGCCCGGCTCGATGCTGAGCACCAGTTGCGGGCCCTTGTCGGCCTTGGGCGAAGGTTTGACCTGGCTGTCGATCTGCGCCTGGTAGTAGCCCAGCGCCTGGGCGGCTTTTCTGGCCTGCTCCACGGCGCCGCGGCTGAAGCGTAGCAGCGCTTCTTCATCGCGGGTGCCAAGGCTGCCGATATAGCCTTCGACGTTGGCCTTGAGCTCGTTGTTGGCGGGCTTGATGCGTACTACCAGCTCGCTCTGTGCGTACACCGCGCAGCTGGCAACCCATAAAATCAACCCGCAGGTGAATCGTCCTGAATACGTCATAGGCGCGGATGCTACCAGAGCTTGGCGGTTGCCCGCAGCTCGCCGACGGTCTGATACACCACCCCTTCAGGCCTGTGCCTGGCGCAAACGCTGGGGATTGGGATGAAAAAACACATGCTCGCGGATTGGTCCTACAGCAATTTCACCGATTTCCAGGTAGCCCTGTCGCTTGTAGAACTCGAGGTAGTGGTCATTGCCGGTATTCAGTACCACCCCTTCGGACTGTTCGTCCTCGGCGCACCAGTCATGCAGCGCCACCAGCAACTGTTCGCCATAGTGATGGCCCTGGAACTGCGGGTGAATGCCCAGTAGCGGCAGCACATGCACCGCGTCGCCCGGCACACAGGCCATGACCGCGGCCTGGTAGTCCAGGTAGCGCCGGGTACAGCGCAGGCCGGCGCTCAGCAGCATGCGCAGGCGCCACGCCCAGCTCTCGGTGATGCCCAGGCGCCGCTGCGGCGGGGCGATCAGGGCGATGCCGATCAGCCGGTCCTGCACCAGCAGGCCCAGCGCCGGCAGGTCCTGGAAGAAATGCTGACGCACCAGCTCGCGTACCGTGGCGCGCACGCGATGGTCGTAGCCGGGGCGATCGGCCTCGAACAGGTAGCGAAAGGTCGGCTCATGCCGGTAGGCCTGGTACAGCAGCGAGCGCGCCTCACGGCTGTAGCCGCTGTCGAGCTGACGAACTTCGGCCGGTACGGCAGGGGTATCGGACATGGTGGCTCTCCTGGTGGGCTTCAATGCCTCTTTCTGAGTACTGCGCGCTGGCCAACGTTCCCTTTGACTATAGGCCAGGACGCCACGCGTGCTGACACGCCGGGCGCCATCGGCTAGCATTCCCGATTTGCTCAGGATTGCGCCCCCCATGAAGATCGTCTCGTTCAACATCAATGGCCTGCGCGCCCGCCCCCATCAACTGGCCGCGCTGATCGAAAAGCACCAGCCGGACGTGATCGGCCTGCAGGAAACCAAGGTGTCCGACGAGCAGTTCCCGCTGGCCGAGGTGCAGGCGCTGGGCTACCACGTGCACTTTCACGGGCAGAAGGGCCACTACGGTGTCGCCCTGCTGTCGCGCCAGGCGCCGCTGAGCCTGGTCAAGGGCTTCAGCACCGATGAAGAGGACGCGCAGCGGCGTTTCATCTGGGGCACCTTCGCCGACGAGCACGGCAACCCCATCACCATCATGAACGGCTACTTCCCCCAGGGCGAAAGCCGTGACCACCCCACCAAGTTCCCGGCCAAGCAGCGCTTCTACGAAGACCTGCAGGCCCTGCTCGAATCCCGATTCCAGAACGACCAGCCACTGGTGGTGATGGGCGATGTGAACATCTCGCCCGAGGACTGCGACATCGGCATCGGCCCAGACAATGCCAAGCGCTGGCTGAAGACCGGCAAGTGCAGCTTCCTGCCCGAAGAGCGCGAGTGGATGGCGCGCCTGAAGAACTGGGGCCTGACCGACAGCTTCCGCCATCTGCACCCGGAAGTGGCCGACCGCTTCAGCTGGTTCGACTACCGCAGCCGCGGCTTCGAGGACGAGCCCAAGCGCGGGCTGCGCATCGACCTGATCCTGACCTCCCAGGCACTGCTGCCGCGCATCAAGGCCGCCGGGGTCGACTACGAGTTGCGTGCCATGGAGAAACCCTCCGACCATGCGCCGATCTGGCTGGAACTGAACTGAGTCATGCGCTCGATGGCAGTCATTGGACTGTCATCGATCTGTCTTAATCTGCGCTCACCATCTTGAGTGCAGAGCACCCCCGGCAATGTTGCGATCTTTCTGTCTGCTGCTTGGCCTGCTGCCGGCGCTGTGCTGCGCCGAGCCGGCCAGCCTGCGCCTGCAAGGCTCCAATACCGTGGGCAGCGTGCTCGGCCCCGCGCTGGTACGCGGCCTGCTGCAGGCCCAGGGCGCCCGGTCGATCCAGACCCTGCCCGGCGCACGGCCCAACGAGGTGTGGGTGCAGGGGGTTTCGCCACAGGGCCAGACACTGCGCGTGAGCATTGCCGCCCATGGCTCGAGCACCGGCTTTGCCGCGCTCAAAAGCGGCGACGCCGACCTGGCGGCCACCTCACGCCCGATCAACGACAGCGAGCAGCAGGCGCTGCACGCGCTGGGCGACCTGAAAAGTGCCGACGCCGAACAGGTCATCGCCCTCGATGGCGTGGCCGTCATCGTGCACCCGGACAACCCGCTGCCCCAGCTGAGCACCACGCAACTGGCGCAGATCTTCGCCGGCCGCATCACCACCTGGGATGAACTGGGCGCCGGCAGCGGGCCGATCCACCTCTACGCCCGCGATGACCGCTCGGGCACCTTCGACACCTTCAAGGCCCTGGTGCTGGACGCCCAGCAGTATTCGCTGGCCAGCCACGCCAGGCGTTTCGAGTCCGGCGAGCAGTTGGCCGACGAGGTCAGTGCCGACCGCCAGGCCATCGGTTTCAGCAGCCTGGCGTCGGTGCACGGGGCCAAGGTGCTGGCCATCGTCGACGGCACCTCCCAGGCCATGCTGCCGACCCCCGCCCTGGTGGCCAGCGAAGACTACCCGCTGTCGCGGCGACTGTACCTGTACCTGCCGCCCGCCCAGCGCAACCCGCTGGCCAGTGCCCTGGTGGAGTTCGCCCAGAGCGCAGCGGGCCAGGCCATCGTGGCCAGCAGCGGGTTCGTCGCACAGCAGGTGCGGCCGGTCCAGGTACAGGCCTTGCCGGGCATGCCGGCGCAGTACCGCCAGTTGATCGCCAACGCCAGGCGCCTGAATGTCAATTTCCGCTTTCAGGAAGGCAGCGCCAGCCTCGACAACAAGGCGCTGCGCGATGTGCAGCGCGTGCTGGCGTACCTGCGCGAACACCAGAAGCTGCAGCACAGCGTGGTGCTGGTGGGGTTCGGCGACGCCAAGGACGACCCCGACCGCGCCGCCCTGCTCTCGCGGCTGCGGGCCATGGCGGTACGCCGCGAACTGGTGCGCGAAGGGGTGAACCTGCGCGAAGTGACGGGCCTGGGCGGTCAGATGCCCGTGGCGACCAATGCCGCCGAAGAAGGCCGAATCCGCAATCGCCGCGTGGAAGTCTGGGTCTACTGACCCACCCACCCGGGAAACCATTTGTAACAGCCTCCCCCCTCACCCTTTCCAGAGGCGAGCTAGGCTTTGGCTCAGTGACACCGGGCCCCTCTGACGGCTGATCGCCGCCATGTCGGAGTCACAGTTGTTTTCATACAACTACGACGACAAGGAGGGGCTCATGAGCGCTCTGCCGTTATTTCTCTTCGACGATTTCCTGGGCACGGCCGTGTGGCTGTGGCTGGTGTTCATCACCCTGGTGGTGGCTCTGCTGGTCCTGGACCTTGGCGTGCTCCACCGTCGCCCGCACGACATCGAAATGCGCGAAAGCCTGCTGCTGTACTCGGCCTACTTCAGCGTGGGGCTGCTGTTCGGTGGCTGGGTGTGGCTGGAGCTGGGTGCGCAGAGCGCGCTGGAGTTCTACACCGGGCTGCTGGTGGAGCAGTCGCTGTCGATGGACAACGTGTTCGTCATGGCGATGATCTTCGGCTTTTTCGGCATCCCGCGCCGCTACCAGCACCGCGTGCTGTTCTGGGGCATTCTGGGCGTGGTGGTGCTGCGCGCCCTTATGATCGGCCTGGGCAGTGCGCTGGTGCAGGAATTCGACTGGATACTGTACCTGTTCGGCGCATTCTTGCTGTTTACCGGCCTCAAGATGCTGTTCACCCGCCACGAAACGCACCCGGACCTGGCACACAACCCGGTGATCAGGTTCGTGCGCCGGCACATGCGCGTGACCGATGACCTGCATGGGGCGCGCTTCTTCGTGCGCCTCAAACCGGCTGGCCAGCCCAGGGCACTGCTGTACGCCACACCGCTGTTCCTGGCCCTGGTGCTGATCGAGCTGGCCGACCTGGTGTTCGCGGTAGACAGCGTGCCGGCCATCCTGGCGATCACCCAGGACCCCTTCATCGTGTACACCTCCAACATCTTCGCCATCCTGGGCCTGCGTGCGCTGTACTTCGCCCTGGCGGCGCTGGTGCACCGCTTCGTTTACCTCAAGTACGCCCTGGCGCTGGTGCTGATATTTATCGGCGGCAAGATCTTCGCCCACGGCCTGATCGGCAAGGTGCCGCCGCTGCTGTCGCTGTGCGTGACGTTCGGGCTGCTGGCCGGTGGCGTGCTGCTGTCGCTGTTCAAGACACGAACGGCGGCCAAGGAGGTGAAACGGGTGGAGTAGCCTCGGGCAGCGTGTCGAATACCCTCGCGGATCATGCCCGCCCCACCCGGTCAGCAGGCGATCCGCGAGGGCATCGACGCGGGCTCAGTGCCCGCTGCGCAGCATCTCCCGGGGCACGTACTTGCCGATCTCGTACTTGCCGATCGCCGCGCGGTGCACTTCATCCGGCCCGTCGGCCAGGCGCAGGGTGCGTTGCATCGCGTACATGTAGGCCAGCGGGAAGTCGGCACTGACCCCTGCCCCGCCGTGAATCTGGATGGCCCGGTCGATCACCTTCAGCGCCACGTTCGGTGCCACCACCTTGATCTGCGCGATCTCGCTGCGGGCCACCTTGTTGCCGACGGTGTCCATCATGTAGGCCGCCTTGAGGGTCAGCAGCCGGGCCATGTCGATCTCCATGCGCGAGTCGGCGATCTTGTCGATGTTGCCACCCAGGCGCGCCAGCGGCTTGCCGAATGCGGTGCGCTCGGCCGAACGCTTGCACATCAGCTCAAGGGCACGCTCGGCCATGCCGATCGAACGCATGCAGTGATGGATGCGCCCCGGCCCGAGACGGCCCTGGGCGATCTCGAAGCCGCGCCCTTCGCCCAGCAGCACGTTGTCATACGGTACGCGCACGTTCTCGAACAGCACCTCGGCGTGGCCGTGGGGCGCATCGTCGTAGCCGAACACCGGCAGCGGGCGAACGATCTTCACCCCCGGTGCATCGGTAGGCACCAGGATCATCGAGTGCTGCTGGTGACGCGGCCCGTCCGGGTTGCTCAGGCCCATGAAGATCATGATCTTGCAACGCGGGTCGCAAGCGCCGGAGGTCCACCACTTGCGGCCGTTGATCACCCACTCGTCACCGTCGCGCACCGCCCGTGCGGCCATGTTGGTGGCGTCGGACGAGGCCACGTCGGGCTCGGTCATGGCGAACGCCGAACGGATCTCACCACGCAGCAGCGGCTCCAGCCACTGGCGCTTCTGCGCCTCGCTGCCGTAGCGCACCAGGACCTCCATGTTGCCGGTGTCCGGGGCCGAGCAGTTGAACGGTTCCGGCCCCAGCAGCGAGCGGCCCATGATTTCGGCCAGCGGCGCGTACTCCAGGTTGGTCAGGCCGGCGCCCAGCTGCGACTCGGGCAGGAACAGGTTCCACAGGCCCTCGGCCTTGGCCTTGTCCTTGAGTTCTTCCATGATCGCGGTCGGCTGCCAGCGATCACCTTCGGCAACCTGGCGTTCGAACACCGCCTCGGCGGGATATACATAGGCGTCCATGAACGCGGTGACGCGTTCGCGCAGTGCCTGGACCTTGGGTGAATAGGCGAAATCCATGAGCGGTACCTGCTGGGAAAGGCGAGTGATTTAAGAGATCTGGCTTGGATGCTAGATCACCGGGCAAAATCCACCTAGCCTATTCTCGGCGTGTATAAACATTCATAACCGATATATGATCGGGCCATAACTCCAACAAGAGCGGCATCCATGAACCTCAGCAAGGTCGATCTGAACCTGTTCATCGTCTTCGATGCGATCTACACCGAAGCCAACCTGACCCGTGCCGGGCAGATCGTCGGCATCACCCAGCCTGCGGTGTCCAATGCGCTGGCGCGGCTGCGCGAGACCTTCAACGACCCGCTGTTCGTGCGCACGGCCCAGGGCATGGTGCCCACGCCCATGGCCCAGAACATCATCGGCCCGGTGCGCAATGCCTTGTCGCTGCTGCGGGTGTCGGTGCAGGAGAGCCGCATCTTCAACCCCTTGCAGGCCAACAAGACCTTCCGCATCAGCATGACCGACCTTACCGAGGCGGTGGTGCTGCCATCGCTGTTCCAGCGCCTGCGCCGGCTGGCGCCGAACGTGGTGATCGAGAGCTTTCTGTGCAAGCGCCGCGAGACCACCAAGGAACTGGCCGCCGGACGCCTGGACTTTGCCGTGGATGCACCGCTGAACACCGACCCGCAGGTGCGTCACGTCAAGCTGATGCAAGACCCGTTCGTGTGCGCGATGCGCCAGGGCCACCCGCTGGCCAGGGACAGCATCAGCCTGGAGGATTACCTGAGCCTGACCCACATCCAGATCTCCAGCCGGCGCAACGGCCTGGGGTATGTGGACCTGGCGCTCGGCAAGCAGGGGCTCAAGCGCAAGATCGCGCTGCGCTCGCAGCATTACCTGATGGCCTCGCAGGTGCTGCAGCAGACCGACATGGTGATGACCGTGCCGGAGCGCTTCGCGCGGCGCCACCAACTGAACTACGTGAGCCTGCCGGTGGGCGACGTGCCGCCTTTGGAAACTCACCTGTACTGGCATGAAAGCACCGACCAGGACCCGGCCAACCGCTGGATGCGCGAGCAGATGATCGAGTTGTGCCAGGCGGTGGTGGCGCAGGACGAGCGGGAGGCACGCGCATAAGGTGCGGGATGCGTTGCAGCCTTCGCGGGTCAAGCCCCACCCGACCTGCGCTGAAGCTGTGGGAACGGGCGTGACCCGCGACAGGCATCCCGAATGCCTGCTTGACGTATACGTCAACCAGCCAGTAGCTTAGCCGCATGCCCCCTTCCCCGAGCCATGCAATGAGCAGCCAGACCTACAGCATCTCCGACCTTTCCCGCGAACTCGACATCACCACCCGGGCCATCCGCTTCTATGAGGAGCAGGGCTTGCTCAGCCCCGAACGTCGTGGCCTGGAGCGTGTGTATTCGGCCCGCGACAAGGTCAGCCTCAAGCTCATCCTGCGCGGCAAGCGCATCGGTTTCTCGCTGGCCGAGTGCCGCGAGCTGATCGAACTCTACGACCCCACCAGCGGCAATCAGAAACAGCTGCACAGCATGCTGGCGAAGATCGCCGAGCGCCGCGCCCAACTCGAACAGCAACTGCTCGACATCCAGCAGATGCAGCTGGAACTCGACACCGCCGAGGAGCGCTGCCAGCAGGCGCTGGCCACCACCCTGAACAATCAGAAAAACGGCCATTGAGGCCCACAGGAATCCTAGCCATGTCATTGCCTACCCATGTGCGTCTGGTAGAAGTCGGCCCCCGCGACGGCCTGCAGAACGAAGCCCAACCCATCAGCGTGGCGGACAAGGTCCGCCTGGTGGATGACCTGACCGACGCCGGCGTGTCCTATATCGAGGTGGGCAGCTTCGTCTCGCCCAAGTGGGTACCGCAGATGGCCGGTTCGGCCGACGTGTTCGCCAGCATCCGCCAGCAGCCCGGCATCACCTATGCGGCGCTGGCCCCCAACCTGCGCGGTTTCGAAGACGCACTGGCCGCAGGCGTCAAGGAGGTGGCCGTGTTCGCCGCCGCGTCCGAGGCGTTTTCGCAGCGCAACATCAACTGCTCGATCAGCGAAAGCCTGCAGCGCTTCGCGCCCATCATGCAGGCGGCGCGCGAACACGGGGTGAAGGTACGCGGCTATATCTCGTGCGTGCTGGGCTGCCCCTATGAAGGCCAGGTAGATGCCGAGCAGGTCGCCCCCATCGCCCGCGAGCTGCGCGACATGGGCTGCTATGAAGTGTCGCTGGGCGACACCATCGGCACCGGCACCCCGGGCGCCACCCGCCGCCTGTTCGAAGTGGTCGGCGCGCAGGTGCCACGTGCCGAGCTGGCCGGGCACTTCCACGATACCTACGGCCAGGCGCTGGCCAACGTGTACGCCAGCCTGCTGGAGGGAATCAACGTGTTCGACAGTTCGGTCGCCGGCCTGGGCGGCTGCCCGTATGCCAAGGGCGCCAGTGGCAACGTGGCCAGTGAAGACCTGCTGTACCTGCTGCAGGGCCTGGGTATCGAGACCGGCATCGACCTGGACAAGCTGATCGACGCCGGCCAGCGCATCAGTGCCGTGCTGGGCCGCGCCAGCGGTTCGCGTGTGGCCAGGGCACGCGCTGCCCGGTAACGGTGCGCAGCAACAGGGCCAATGGGGGGGTGAGTGTTACCGCCCCCACACCCGACAGGGAAAATCCGGGTAACACGGAAACAAATCAGCACAATTTCCCGTGACGATTTTTCCACCAAACCAGCAAACCATTGATTTTATTGGGTTTTAAAAAGTTGGCACGGCACCTGCTATATCTTTCGTACAACAACAATAAAAAATGCGACAACCCAATAAAAATAAGACGTACCGGCTCTGACATAACAAGAACAACACGGCAGAGGCGCAGCTAACAGATTTTTTTGAAGTGGATGGCTTTTCGGGGGCGTGCCCCGCGACCTGACAGAGAACAATAAAACTACCCCAAGGTAGCGCCCGTCTCGGTTGGATCAGCAATGATAAAGGTCGATCAGCGCTCAAAAAAATACGTTTGCTCTTGATCCCGGATGGGGATCGCAACGCAACAAGAGGCAAGGGTCGCCAAAAACAACAATAGACCACCCTCCAATAATAAAAAGAGCACACGCAACAAAATTTGAGGGGAGCCCAGGCTCCCCTCAGTGCTTGCTGCCCTACTCGTTCTGCTGGTCATCCTCTGGCTTGCGCTTCTCCAGGCGGTCGACCACCCACGGCATCACCCCCAGCACCAGCAACGCCAGCACCGTGCTCACCAGCGCAGTGGCTTCGCGCCCCATGCCTGCGGCCACGCCGATGGCGGCGGTCATCCACAGGCCCGCAGCGGTGGTCAGGCCTTTCACATGGCCCGCATCGTCCTCCTTGCCCTTGAGTATGGTGCCCGCCCCCAGAAAGCCGATGCCGGCGACGATCCCCTGCACCACCCGACTCAACGCTGCGTCGTCCGCCCCGGCCATGCGCGGCACCAGCACGAACAGCGCCGCACCGATGGCCACCAGCATGTGCGTGCGCACTCCCGCCGCCTTGCCCTTGAGCTCGCGCTCGAAGCCCAGCACCGCCCCCAGCAGCGCAGCCATCAACAGGCGCACCGTCACCTGCGTCAGTTGCTTGGCATCGGTGATATCGGCGAATTCGGCAATCAGTGTCGACCAGACTTGGTGCCACCAGGCGTCCATGAGCAGCGTCCATCAGCAAGGGGATACTGGATGGACAACAGCCTGGCGCGCGAGTGCTGTCGACCGCTGATCGGCCACGCTCAGCAACCCGGCCGGCAACGGGGTCACAGCTGTAAGCCCCCCGTTCGAGGACACCGCCATGCCCATTGAAATCAACGAAACCACCAAGCGTTGCACCCTGATAGCCGACGACCTGAACATCGAAGGTGAAGCGGCAGAGGTGCAGATCATCACCGATGCCGACCTGCGCATGTCGGTCGCGACCCTGGCCGGGCAACGGGTGCCGATCACCGAGGCAGAGGCTGACGCGCTCACCGTGGCAGGTGCGGTGGATAGTCGCAGGCATTTGAAGACCTCCGAGGAGGGCTCGATCATATAAGGGCTGCAGGGTTTCAAGGGATAATCTGATACGGTTTTTATCCAGATATCTGCACCTGTTATGCAAACAGATGGGACGCCATAGTGCTCTGGCCTGATCGAGGCCTGATGAGCGACGAACCATGAGCGAACGAATTCCCGTCCAGATCGTTGAAATTGCCGAGCCCTCCACGTTCAAGAAGAAGGCCGCCAGCAGCGACAGACACATCCACACCCGTAGCTTCACCGGCTTTTTCCGAAACCTGCGCCTGGGTGGCGCGGGTTTTCTGTTTCTGCTGTTTTTCGGCACCGTCTGGCTGAACTGGGACGGGCGCCAGGCGGTCCTCTGGGACCTGGCCGACAGCAAGTTCCACATCTTCGGCGCCACCTTCTGGCCGCAGGACTTCATCCTGCTGTCGGCGCTGCTGATCATCTGCGCCTTCGGCCTGTTCGCCATCACCGTGTTCGCCGGGCGCGTCTGGTGCGGCTACACCTGCCCGCAAAGCACCTGGACCTGGGTGTTCATGTGGTGCGAAAAGGTCACCGAGGGCGAACGCAACCAGCGCATCAAGCTCGATGCGGCGCCCTGGGGCCCCAACAAGCTGGCGCGCCGCGCAGCCAAGCACACCCTGTGGCTGGGCGTCAGCCTGCTGACCGCACTGACCTTCGTCGGCTACTTCACCCCCATCCGGCCACTGACCCAGGAGCTGTTCACCCTGCAGCTGGGTGGCGTCAGCCTGTTCTGGATCCTGTTCTTCACCGGTGCCACCTACATCAACGCAGGCTGGCTGCGCGAGGCGGTGTGCATGCACATGTGCCCGTATGCCCGGTTCCAGAGCGTGATGTTCGACAGGGACACCCTCACCATCGCCTATGACCCGCAGCGCGGCGAGTCGCGCGGGCCGCGCAAGAAGGACGCCAACCACAAGGCCCAGGGCCTGGGCGACTGCATCGACTGCCACATGTGCGTGCAGGTATGCCCCACCGGTATCGACATCCGCGACGGCCTGCAGATGGAGTGCATCGGCTGCGCCGCCTGCATCGACGCCTGCGACAGCATCATGGACAAGATGAGCTACCCACGCGGGCTGATCGGCTACAAGTCCGAGCACACCCTGCAAGGCGGCACCACCCAGTGGATGCGTCCGCGCCTGCTGGGCTACGTGACCGTGCTGGTGGTGATGATCGGCGCCCTGGTGATCGCCCTGCAGCAACGCCCGATGGTGTCGATGGACGTGATCAAGGACCGCGGCCTGTTCCGCGAGAACGCCCTGGGGCAGATCGAGAACATCTACACCCTCAAGGTCATCAACAAGACCCAGCAGCCGCAGACCTACCGCCTGCGCCTGGTGGACGCAGAGGGCTTCGAACTGCATGGCAAGACCGAGTTCACCCTGGCGGCCAGCGAAATGAGCGATATACCGGTCTCGGTGGCGATGCTGGCCGACCGTGCGCCCAGCAGCTCCCAGGAGATCAGCTTCGAACTCATCGACACCGACCAGCCGAACGTGCGCAGCCTTGCGCGCAGCCGTTTTGTCGCGCCTTTGAACCGCTGATCACATACACTCCGCTGAGTCAGACCGCCCAGAGCCATGATGAAACGCTACGAGAAATTCGCCGACGACATTGCCGAACTGATTCGCTCCGGGGTACTCGGCCCCGGCCAGCGCGTGCCGTCGGTGCGTTACGCCAGCCAGACCCACGGGGTCAGCCCGTCCACGGTGTTCCAGGCCTACTACCTGCTGGAGCGTCGCGGGCTGATCCGGGCCCGGCCGCGCTCGGGCTACTTCGTCAACACCCACGCCCCGCGCCAGTTCAACGAGCCGCAGATCATCGAGCAGGCCAGCGAATCGACCGAGGTGGACGTCAGTGAGCTGGTGTTCTCGATCCTCGACTCGATCAAGGACCCGCAGACAGTGGCCTTCGGTTCGGCGTTCCCCAGCCCCAACCTGTTCCCGCTGCCGCGCCTGGCGCGCTCGCTGGCCAGCGCCAGCCGCGAGATGGACCCGCGCATGGTGGTCACCGACCTGTCGCCGGGCAACCCCCAACTGCGCCGCCAGATCGCCCTGCGCTACATGGTCGGCGGCTTGATGCTGCCGATGGAAGAACTGCTGATCACCAACGGTGCGCTGGAGGCGTTGAACCTGTGCCTTCAGGCGGTAACCGAGCCGGGTGACCTGGTGGCCATCGAGGCACCGGCGTTCTATGCCTGCCTGCAGATTCTGGAGCGGCTCAAGCTCAAGGCGGTGGAGATTCCGGTGCACCCGCGCGAAGGCATCGACCTGGGGGTGCTGGCGCAGACGCTGGAGCGGCATCCGGTCAAGGCCGTGTGGTGCATGACCAACTTCCAGAACCCGGTGGGCGCGAGCATGCCGGAAGACAAGAAGAAGCAGCTGGTCGAGCTGCTGAGCGTGCACCAGGTGCCGCTGATCGAAGACGACGTGTATGCCGAGCTGTACTACGCGCAGCAGGCGCCCAAGCCGGCCAAGGCATTCGACACCGAAGGGCTGGTGATGCATTGCGGTTCGTTCTCCAAGAGCCTGGCGCCGGGCTACCGGATCGGCTGGGTGGCGGCCGGGCGCTATGCGCAGAAGATCGAGCGGCTCAAGCTGATGACCTCGCTGTGTGCATCGATGCCGGCGCAGGCGGCGATTGCCGACTACCTGCAGCATGGTGGCTACGACCGCCACCTGCGGCGCCTGCGCTATGCGCTGGAAGAGCAGCAGAACGCCATGCTGGCGGCGATTGCCCGGCACTTCCCGGCGCAGACGCGGGTCAGCCACCCCAGCGGCGGGTACTTCCTGTGGTTGGAGCTGCCGGAGCAGATGGACTCGCTGAAGCTGTTCCAGATGGCATTGGCCCAGGGCATCAGCATTGCGCCGGGGCCGATCTTTTCGCCGACGCGTCGGTTTCGCAACTGCATCCGCCTCAATTACGGCAGCCCCTGGACCGAGCAGTCGGAGCAGGCGATGGAGACGCTGGGTCGGATTGTGCGGTCGTTCTGAGGGGCTGGCATGACGGCCAACGACCCATCGCGGGTCGGTGCAGCCTCTTGCCCACACCCGCACAATCGCGCACCATCCCCTCCCGCACTTGCCCACGGATGGCCCCGGATGAAACCGCTGTACCTGCTACTGGCCCTGCCCCTGCTGCCCGCCTGCAGCCTGATCGGTTTCGTCGCCAAGGAAAGCGCCGTGGGCGCCACCAGCCACTACGGCTTGAGCAGCACCACGCTGATCGCCGAACTCCCGCCTAACCACGGCGTCACCTACAACGCCAGCTACGCCCCGCTCGACCCGTACCGCTGCACCGTGGCCTCCCCCGCCACCGGCGGCATGCGCTCGCGCCCCAACCAGTACCGCACCGACCAGGCCGATGCGCACCCCGACGCGCGCACCGTCACGTTCAGGATCCCGCTGACCTACACCATCGGCAGTTGCACCCAGCAACTGGACAACATCACCGTGAGCATCAAGTCCCCCAGCGGGCGGTACAGCCTGGCGGGGGTCAAGGTATTGCCGGCACTGCCCGACGGCACTGGGCCGGTGCGCGACGCAGACCCCGAGCTGGTCGTGCGCCGCCTGTGCGGCACGGCCTACCACATCGTGCCCGGGCATGAGCGCCACGTGCTGGCCAGGGACATCGACTGCCTCGCCGCCGACAGCCAGTGGCAACCCCTGGAGCGGACCTCCAGGCACCCCGGCCCGGTCGCCAACATCGCCTACACCCAGCTGAACAAGACCGACCTGCGCTTCGTGTACCGCCTCATCGACAAGGAGTGGCCGCTTTATCCCGAGAACTGGTCACCGGTCGGCAATGGCATGAAGCCCTGCGCTTCACAATGGAAGTGGGTTGGCGAAGCCTCCTGCAGTTATCGTGACCCGACATTTTCGACTTTCCAGATGGACGGTCGTGAATGCACTCTTTATCCAGGCTGTACAGAGTAAGCCCGAATGGATATTCACCGAATTGCAAGGCCTTTACTAACCTTAGCCAGAACCAAGTCGTATTCAAGCTCATCTTTTTCAGTTGCCTGAATCTCTAAAGAAATACCAGTTAAAGCAACTTTAAGTGCATCCTTACTGGAGGCATACACCATCCTTTTTCTTTGGGAGACTGAATCAGTTATGTATGCAATAAACAAAATTTTATTTCGCCTCCCCTCAGCGGTTTCAAACTCAAAGTCGACGACAGCATATCGCGCGTCACGCGGGGTCAGCGCGCTCAGAAAATCCTCGTAGGTTGCGGACCTATCGCCTGTTGACTCAACAACAACCTCCTTGTAATCATCCGAAACCTTGAAAACAATATACCTAAGCGCTTTACTTAATTTGAGCGAATTGTAAGCATTCCGACACTCATCCGCCACTAACACACCAGTGCTTGCCATGGCCATCATCCTCGTCCAGATCAATCGCGTACCACTCCAACTCACCGCGAAGTCAGGCATCAACATACAACAGCGCCTAATCAACCGACACTGGCAAAGTTATCAGGTTACATACTGCTGAAAACATGCTGCGCCCTGCTTACCGGCCAATCACCGCGCCTCCCCGTCACGCGGTTTGTAGAAAATAAACTTCGAACTTTCGGCTGTCTTTCTATAGGCCTTCGCCCACGCGGGATGCACATGGCGGTCATGAAAGTACATCGCGCCATCGGTGCTGTCGGTCAGTTGCTGATTCAGCGCCTTGCGCGCGATTTCCTTGGCCACGGTGTACTGCACCGGCTCTTCCACATCGTCCGAGCGCCCGTCGCACCACCACGAGAACTGGCATGTGCGCTCCTTGATGCCCTGCTTGACCACCTCGCACACGGTGCCCGGAAACCCTTCGTGCCCCAGCCGGTTCATCACCACGCTGGCCACACCCTGCATGTCCGCCGCCTCACCGCCCTTGGCCTCCCAGTAGAGGGTGCGCGCCAGGCAGGTGATCGCGTCATCCAGCGCGGCCTCGCCCTTGGGGTCGACCGCCTGCACTTCGCTGCGGGTGATGGCCTGGTCGCTGGGTACGCTGGCCTCGCGCCCCTGTTCGGCAGCCTTCTGCTCCAGCACCTGGGCCTTGTCTTCGGCTACCGCCGCAGGCGGCGCCGCGGCGGCAGAGCCCGGCAGAACAGCGATCAACCACACGGCAAGACAGCAAACTGCAGCGAATGAGCGCATGACCGAGCCTTCTTGTGAGCCTCTGATAGATGCACAGTAGCTGCAACCGGCGATTTGCGCCGCCCTACCCCAGCAGCTCGCGCAGGCGGTACCACAACATGCCCAGCGCCAGCAGTGGCGAGCGCAGGGCCGGGCCGCCGGGGAAGGTCATGTGCGGCACCTTGCTGAAGATATCCAGGCCCTGGCTATGCCCGGCGTGGATCGCCTCGGCCAGCAACTTCGCCGTCCAGTGGGTGACGTTCACCCCGTGCCCCGAATAGCCCTGGGCGTAGAACACGTTGGGGTGCTGCTGCAGGCGTCCCACCTGCGGAAAGCGATTGGCGGTAATGCCGATCTTGCCGCCCCATTGAAAGTCGATGCGCACATCCGCCAGCTGCGGGAACACCTTGAGCAGCTTGGGCAGCATGTAGCCGGCGATATCCGCCGGGTCGCGCCCGGAATAATGGCAGGCCCCGCCGAACAGCAGGCGCCGGTCGGCAGTAAGGCGGTAGTAGTCCAGGCCGACCTTCTGGTCGCACAGCGCCAGGTTCTGCGGGATCAGCCCAGCGGCGCGCGGTGCCGACAGCGGCTCGGTGGTGATGATGTAGCTGCCGGCCGGCAGCACCTTGCCGCTCAGGCGTGGCTCCAGGTCGTCCAGGTGCGCATTGCACGCCAGCACCAGGCTGCCGGCCCGCACGCTGCCGCGCGCGCAGCGCACCTGCACGGTGGGGCCATGCACCAGTTCGAGCACCGTGCTGTGCTCGAACACCTGCCCCCCCAGCGACGCCGCCAGGCGCGCCTCGCCCTGCACCAGATCGAGCGGGTGCAGGTGGCCGGACCCCATGTCCAGCAGCCCGCCGGCATACACCTTCGAGGCCACCACCTCGTGCATCTGCTGCGGCCCGTAGAGTCGGGTCTGGTGCCGATAGCCCAACCCCTCCAGGCTCTGCTGTTCAGCCTGGAACGCTGCGTACTGCGCCGGGGTATTGGCCAGCTCGCAGAAGCCCCAGCGCAGGTCGCAGTCGATGCCGTCCTCCTGCACCCGGCGGCCCACCACCTCCACCGACTCGATGCCGGCGCGTTGCAGGTAGGCCACCCCTTCCTGCCCCACATAGCGGGCAAACCCCGACACCTCGTGGCCGATGCCGCGAATCAGTTGCCCGCCGTTGCGCCCGCTGGCGCCCCAGCCGATGCGCCGCCCCTCCAGCAACACCACCGAAAGCCCGCGGCGAGCCAGTTCGATGGCGGTGTTGACCCCCGTGAAGCCACCGCCGATCACGCACACATCGGCGATCAGGTCCTGCTCCAGCGTCGGGTAGTCGGCCTGGCTTCTGGCCGTCGCTGCGTAGTACGAACGGGCGTGTTGCGCATTGCCATTCACGTTGTTCATTTGTTCGATTTCACTTTGCTCCACGAGCGGGTCATCAAACGCATGATGGCCGGCGTGGGGGTGCTGGAGATATACAGTTTGTCGAGCACCGCCTGGGGCGGATACACCTCGGGGTTGTCGACCAGGTCGGCGGCCATGTACTGGCGCGAAGCCGGCGTCGGGTTGGCGTAGCCCACCAGGGTGCTGACCTTGGCGATCACCTGCGGGTCCATCAGGTAGTTGATGAAGGCGTGCGCCTCCTTGGGGTTGGTGGCGTCGGCCGGGATCGCCAGCAGGTCGAACCACAGGTTGCTGCCCTCCTTGGGAATCGAATAGGCGATGTTCACGCCGTTGTGGGCTTCCCTGGCGCGGTTGGCCGCCTGGAACACGTCGCCGGAGTAACCGAAGGCGATGCAGATATCGCCGTTGGCCAGGTCCGTGACGTACTTGGAGGAATGGAAGTAGGTGATGTACGGGCGCAGCGCCAGCAACTTGGCCTCGGCCTTCTTGTAGTCCTGCGGGTTTTCGCTGCGCGGGTCCAGGCCCATGTAGTTGAGCACTGCCGGGAACAGCTCGTCGGCCGAATCCATGAACGACACGCCGCACTGGCTGAGTTTTTTCAGGTTCTCGGGCTCGAACAGCACCGCCCACGAATCGATATGGTCGATGCCCAGCACCTGCTTGACCTTGTCGACGTTGTAGCCGATGCCATTGGTGCCCCACAGGTAGGGCACCGAGTGGCGGTTGCCGGGGTCGTTGTCCTCCAGTTTCCTGAGCAGCACCGGGTCGAGGTTCTTCCAGTTGGGCAGTTGCGAGCGGTCCAGCTCCAGAAACGCCCCGGCCTTGATCTGGCGCGCCAGGAAGTGGTTGGACGGCACCACCACGTCGTAGCCGGTGCGCCCCGCCAGCAGCTTGCCCTCCAGGGTTTCGTTGGAGTCGAACACGTCGTAGATCACCTTGATCCCGGTCGCCCCCTGAAAGTCGGCCAGGGTGGTGGGGCCGATGTAATCGGTCCAGTTGTACACGCTGACGCTCGGCTGGGCCTGTGCGGCGGCCCCCCACAGCAACCCCAGGGCCACCGGCAACACGGATTTCAACAGACGCATATCGACACCTCTTCTGATTGTTTTATCGATGATCGGCAGGTCAGCGCATCACACGCTCAGCAGCAGGAACTCGCGCTCCCACGAACTGATCACGCGCTTGAAGTTCTCGTGCTCGGCGCGCTTGACCGCCACGTAGCCACGCACGAACTTGCTGCCCAGGTAGCGTTCGATGGTCGGGCAGTCTTCCATGTGCGCCAGCGCGTCCTCGATGGTGATCGGCAGGCGCAGGTTGCGCCGCTCATACGCACGCCCCTGCACCGGGGCGCTGGGCGCGATGCCCTCGACCATGCCCAGGTAGCCGCACAGCAGGCTGGCGGCAATCGCCAGGTACGGGTTGGCATCGGCGCCGGGCAGGCGGTTCTCAACGCGCATCGACTCGGGGCTGGAGGTGGGCACGCGCAGGCCCACGGTGCGGTTCTCTTCGCCCCACTCCACGTTCACCGGTGCCGAGGTGTCGGGCAGAAAGCGGCGGAACGAGTTGACGTTGGGCGCGAACATCGGCAACACCTTGGGGATGTACTTCTGCAGGCCGCCGATGTGCTGCAGGAATAGCTCGCTCATGCTGCCGTCGTCATTGACGAAGATCGGCTTGCCGGTGGCGCTGTCGACCACGCTCTGGTGCAGGTGCATGGCGCTGCCCGGCTCGTCGCCCACCGGCTTGGCCATGAAGGTGGCGGTGACGTTGTGCTTGAGCGCGGCCTCGCGCATGGTGCGTTTGAACACGGTGATCTGGTCGGCCAGGTCCAGGGCGTCGCCGTGGCGGAAGTTGATTTCCATCTGCGCCGGGCCGTCTTCGTGAATCAGCGTGTCCAGGTCCAGGCCCTGGGCCTCGCACCAGTCGTAGACGTCCTCGAACAGCGGGTCGAACTCGTTGGCGGCATCGATGGAGAACGACTGGCGGCCACTTTCGGCGCGGCCCGAACGGCCCAGTGGCGCCTGCAACGGCAGGTCCGGGTCTTCGCAGCGCTGGGTCAGGTAGAACTCCATCTCCGGTGCCACGATCGGTTGCCAGCCCTTGTCGGCGTACAGCTTGAGGACTTTCTTGAGCACGTTGCGCGGCGACAGCTCGATGGGGTTGCCCTGCTTGTCGAAGGTGTCGTGGATCACGATCGCGGTGGGCTCCAGCGCCCAGGGTACCGGGTAGATGGCCGTCGAGTCGGGGCGGCAGAGCATGTCGATGTCGGCCGGGTCGAGCAGGTCGTAGTAGATCTCGTCCTCGACGAAGTCGCCGGTCACGGTCTGCAGCAGCACACTTTCCGGCAGGCGCATGCCTCGCTCATGCAGGAACTTGTTGGTGGGGGCGATCTTGCCGCGGGCGATACCGGTCAGGTCGGTGACCACGCATTCCACTTCAGTGATCTTGTGTTCTTTCAGCCAGGTGGACAGCTGATCGAAGGGGGTATTCATGAGAACCTCGTTGTCGTGATGCAGGGCATGCGCAAGGGTGTGTGTGGCGCGGGCGGGCAAGGCCTGGCTTCCCCTGCGCCGCGTTGAGGTCTATCTTGGTGCCGCAGCTGCGGCTGCATCTATCCACTTTGAGCAGAAGAAAATGCACCAAAGCAGTGCATTCAGAGGTTCTCATGACAACCCCGTCGCCCTTGCGGGTACAGGCCTTCACCAGTGCCGATGTGGCCGAACAGGTACGCGCCACGCCAGGCTGGGCACAGCACTACCAGCAGATGTCACCCGGGCACTTTGCCGGGATGGTGCGCTGCCTCGACCTGCAGGGCGTGGAGGTGTACGAAGAGCGCATGAACACCCGGGTGGAGCAGAGCTTCAGCGCCCCCGGCGGTTCGCTGTCGTTCTGCTTCGACCGCAGTGACAACAGCCTGTACGTGCTCAATGGCGAAAGCCGCAACATCTGGATCACCCCCGAGAACTACCAGGAAGTGGCCGTCGTGTTCGGCCCTGCGTTCGTGCGTGAGCACGGCGTGGACGTTGCGGCGCTCGAAGGTCTGTTCATGGCACCGCTCAATTCCCAGCGCAATGCCTTGTTCAGCGGCTGGCTGAGCAGTACCCTGACGCGCCTCTCGCAGAGCGAGGACGCGCCGTGCCAGCAGGTGCTGGCCAGGCAGTTGCTGGACGATTGTCTGTACATTCTCGACACCGCCTCGGTGTGCCTGGACCGCGGCGAGCTGTGGCGGCGCACCGAGGAGCGCACCATCATGCGCAAGGTCAGCGAATGGGCGGCAGATTCGCCGGAGGAGTCATTGAACCTGGTGCAACTGGCGCAGGTGGCCGGCAGCTCGGTGCGTCAGTTGCAGCATGCGTTCAAGGCGTACACCGGCATCACGCCCAGCCACTGGCTGCGCCTGCGCCGCCTCAATGGCGCGCACCGCGAGCTGCTGACCGCGCGCGGCCACACCGTGGCGGAAGTGGCAATGCGCTGGTCGTTCTGGCACCTGGGGCGGTTTTCCAGCAGTTATCAGGCGCTGTTCAAGGAGTTGCCCAGTGAAACCCTCAAACGACGCAAGGAGACACGGTATGGCTTTTGACTGGCATGGCGGGGTGATTACCCGGGATACACCGGTGGGCGAGGATTACCGCAACACGCAGAACGTGCGGCGGTTCATGCGTGAGCAGTGTGGCGAGGATTTCAGGTTCGACCGGCCGTTGATGGCGTGGATAGTCGATGGTACGGCGCGGACGATGGGGGATGTGGTGGATGAGTGGGCCAGACGTCGTAGTGCTTAGCTGAACCCGCGACATCCCTGCGCAAGTACCCACTGGCAGCCCAGGCTGGTATTGTGCCGCCCTGCAAACCCAACTGGATGACTGTGAGGAAATGACGTTGAACGCTGATGCGAACATGACCGGGGACCTGTTCGAAGTCGACAAGCGCCTGGGCCTCAAACCCGTGGTGGACTTCAACACCTACCTGCGCGCCGCATTCGCCGACGGCGCCTGCGCATGCAGCCGCTGCCTGGAAAACAAGGGCGACGAGAGCGGCTACGCCTTCGCCCATACCTTCGACTTCCAGGGCCAGGTCACCCATCGCCGCTTCGCCACCACCACCGCAAGCGATGTGCTGATGGTCCTGAAAAAAGCCTGGCTGTCCTACACCAAGGCCGAACTGGATGTCAGCGGCAACCTGGACCTGGACGCCATCAAGGCCTTCGTCGAGCCACAGCTGCACAAACGCCTGGTGCCACTGTTCGTCGCCAGCGGGCTGGTTGTCGAGGTCGACGGGCAACTGGTGCTGCAAGCCCAGGCCGCCGCCTGACGGCCATGCCTGGGGCGCAAGCGCGGGCAGCACAGACCCACCATGACCGTCACCGGCAAGGCCGGCTCCTGGGACCACTACGGCCTGCAACTGGACGCAGGCGGCCCACTGAACCAGCAAGGCACCGTGCGCGGCGCTTCGTCGCCGACGAAGACCCGAGCCCGTCGTTCATCGACTACGCATGGAGCAGTACATATTCGCTGTAGGGCGCGCTGCACGTCGACCTGAGCCCCGTCACCACCGTGGCGTGGGGATGAGGTGCTGGGGTCGCGGGCGCGATGATCCTTGTGGGAGCGGGCTTGACCCGCGATTGCAGGCGACGCGGTGTCACCTGCCCAGCGCCCTGGCCATCACGATGGTGCGCTCTTCCCCCTCCACCACCTCGCGTACCACCGCATACCCCAACCGCGCATAGAACGCCTGCGCCGTCAGCGAGGACGGTACCCGCAGCGCCTGCACCCCCGACGCACCGGCCAGCTCTTCAACATGCAGCATCAAGGCCCGACCGATGCCCAGCCCCTGCCGGTCCGGCGCCACGAACACCGTGCGCACCACGTCCCCCTCCAGGCTCGCGGTACCCACCACCTGCCCGCCCAACTGCGCCACCACCACCTGCCGGCGCGCCATCAACCCCAGCAGCGCCTCGGGGGAAAAACTCTGCTCCACCCGCGCAATCACCGCCGGCGAATAATCCTGGCTGTTGCTCGTGCGCAAGGCCTGGACAATCACCCGGCTGATCGCCGGCGCATCCGTTTCCAGTGCTTGGCGCACCTGACATGTTTCGCTCATCACCGCCCCACTCCAGCCACCCTGCATTTGAGAATGAATGCTATTATCGCCTTCCTTTTTTCGACACCCGAGCCCTGTCTTGTCCGCGCCCACCCGCTACCTGCTGAGCGACTTCCATGCCCTGGGCCAGCGCTACGACGTGCACTATAGCCTGCCCGAAGGCGACGGCGGCGAGGACGATCCGTGCCTGATGCAGGGCCATATCAGCGAACATCGCCTGGCCCCCGGCTTCAGCCTGGTGAACTCCGACGTGCAGGCCTTCCACACCTACCGCGCCGATTCGCTGGACATGCCCGACCTGACCCTCGCGCTGGTACTCCAGGGTCAGGCTTCGATCACCTACACCCGCACCCAGCCCCTGCAACCAGGCGCCTGCATCACCGCGCTGTGCGGCGATGGCCGGCCGATGTCGGCACTGCACCGCGGTGGCGCGCACCTGCGCGGGCTCAACCTGTCGCTGCGCCGCCCGCAGGATGTGGGCGAAGAGGCCTTGGCCGAGCTGATCGAGGCCCGCCTGCGCGGTCACGGCTCGGCCCTGAGTTGCTGGGCCCTGCCCGCGCACTTGCTGGCGGGCATCGAAGACATGTTGTCCGGTCGCTGGCAAGGCACCCTGCAGCATCTGTTGTGCCAGGGCCTGAGCCTGCAACTGCTCAGCCACGGCCTGGCCAGTTTCGACAGCCTGCCGGCCCCTTCGTCGGGCCTGTGCCCACGCGACCGGCTGATGCTCGAACGGGTGCGCGAGCACCTGCACCAGCAGCCCGGCGACGAGCACGACCTCACCGAACTGGCGCGCCTGGCCTGCATGAGCAGCAGCTCGCTGCGCAGCAAGTTCCGCGCGCTGTACGGCGAAACGGTGTTCGGCTACCTGCGCAACCGGCGCCTCGACCAGGCCCGCCAGTTGCTCGAACAGGGCTGGCAGATCCAGCAGGCCGCCCACCATGTCGGCTACCGCCACGCCAGCAATTTCGCCACCGCGTTTCGCCAGCGCTTTGGCCACGCCCCCCGCGAAACCGCCTGAAGTTCCCCACCCGACGCACGCTTTGGCAGCGCCCATAAGCAGTCTGGCATCTGCCAAACGTGGCCCCGCAAGCAACTGTGAATAATACGCAGACGATAACGATACTCTGCGGAGAACGATTCCCATGCAGCGCCGCCTTGCCCCCTCTACCCGACCGATCAGCAGTGTGCGTATCGCCCTGCTGGGCGGGGCCTTTGTCTCCCTGATGGCCAGTGCCGAGGAGGCCGCCGAAAAGCCGGTGCTGACACTGCAGGCCACCGACGTACAGGGCGAGGCGTACCGGCCGCAGACCACCGAAGGCAGCGCCAGCTACACCACCGGCGCGATGTCCACCGCCATCGGCTTGCCGATGTCGATCCGCGAAACCCCGCAGTCGGTCAGCGTGGTGACCCGCCAGCAGATCGAGGACGAGGGTCTGAGCAACACCGCGCAGATTCTCGACAGCGCGCCGGGCATTTCCCATGTGCGCAACGACAGCAATCGCCTTTCGTTCTCGGCGCGTGGTTTCACCATCGACAACTTCCAGTTCGACGGCCTGGCCTCGCCGATCAACGGCTTCTGGAACTTCGGCGCCACCGAGATGGACTCGGCCATCTATGATCGCGTCGAGATCGTGCGCGGCTCCACCGGCCTGCTGACCGGCGCCGGCAGCCCGTCGGCGGCGGTCAACTTCGTGCGCAAGCGCCCGCTGCCCGAGTTCGCCGCCAGCGGCTCGGCGGGCATCGGGCGCTGGGACGAGCGACGGGGTGATATGGACGTGTCGGCCCCGCTGACCGAGGACGGGCGCATCGCCGCGCGGGTGGTGGCCGCCTATTCGCAGAAGGACAGCCACGTCAGCTACCTGGACTACGGCTCGCGCACCTTGTACGGCGTGGTCAGCAGCGAACTGGGCCCGCGCACCCGGCTGACCACCAGCCTGGAGTACCAGAAGAACGAAACCGACGGCATGGGCAGCGGCTTTCCGCTGTTCTACAAGGACGGCGGGCGTACCGACTTCGGCCGCTCGGCGGCCAACAACACCAAGTGGGGCTACTTCGGCACCGAGTCCACCACCGCCTTCGTCGACCTCGAGCACCAGCTGGAAAACGACTGGAAGCTGCGCGCCGCCTACAGCCGCTTCGAAGGCAACTACCGCATGCGCTACCTGTACCGCGGCGGCTACCCGGACCGCGAAACCGGGCGCGGCATGTCGGCCAGCTTCCTCAAGTACGAGGGCGAACGCACCCGTGACGACTGGCACCTGACCGCCAGCGGGCCGTTCCAGCTGCTGGGCCGCAGCCACGAGCTGGCGTTCGGTGCGATGAGCATCGACGACGACCTGACCATCGACCAGTTCAGGCCGCTGGGCACGGTACCGGATACCGGCAACTTCATGGACTGGAACAGCAACCACATTGCCGAGCCCGCCTGGTCCAACGTGCGTGCCTCGGGCGATGCCACCCACACCCGGCAGAACGGCGGCTACGCGGTAACGCGCCTGTCGCTGGCCGACCCGCTGCACCTGATACTCGGCGCACGGGTCAGCAACTGGGAAATCGACCAGGACTACTACGGCAGCCTGCGCCAGTACCGCTACCGCAACGAAGTGACGCCCTACGCGGGGCTGGTGTATGACCTGAACTCGACCTACAGCCTGTACACCAGCTACACCAGCATCTTCAACCAGCAGAACGCGCGCGGGCCGGACGGCAGCATCCTCGACCCGGTGACCGGTGACAGCTACGAGGCCGGCATCAAGGCCGGCTACCTGGACGGTCGCCTGAACGCAGCGCTGGCGGTGTACCGCACCCAGCAGGAGGGTTTGGCCGAAGCGATCCCGGGGGTGAACGTGGAGGGGCGCCCCAATGAGCAGGCGTACAAGGCCGGCACCGGGGCGCGGGTCGACGGCTTCGACCTGGAACTGGCCGGACAGCTCACCGAGCAGTGGAACCTGTCGGCCAGCTACACCCACTTCATTGCCCGCAATGCTGACGACAAGGCGATCAACACCAACCACCCGCGCACCCAGGCCAAGCTGTTCAGCACCTACCGTCTGGGCGGTGTGCTGGACAAGCTGACCGTGGGCGGTGGCGCGACGTGGCGCAGTGGCGTGTCACGCAGCGACGTGGCGATGCCGGGCGGTTTCACCGACCTGGAGCAAGGCGGCTACACGCTGGTCAGCCTGATGAGCCGTTACGCCCTCAACGACCACCTGAGTGTCAGTGCGCATGTCGACAACCTGTTCGACAAGCGTTACTACGAGCAGATCGGCTTCTACAGCCAGGGCTGGTACGGCGAGCCGCGCAACCTGCGCCTGAGCGTGCGCGCCACCTTCTGATGTGGCCAGCCATTCTGGCTCCTGCAGGCACGGACCTGTAGGAGCCGGCATTGCCGGCGAAGAGGCCGGCCCGGTCATGCCTCAACCCTGCGCTCGAATATCCAGGTGTCATGCACCCCATGCCACGGTGTATCGCGCACACCCTCCACCACCCGCACCACCTCGAACCCCAGCGCCCTGGCCAGCCCATGGCTGGCGCCGTTCACCGACGCCGCGGTCAGGCGCAAGGTGCCGAAATCCTGCGCCGCCAGCAGCGCGCCGATGCCTTCGCTCATCAACCCCTGCCCGCTGTACCCGACGTTGGCCCAGTACCCCAGCACATGCGCATGCTCGCCCGCAGGGTCCGGGTGCAGTCCCGCACAGCCAATCACCGCGGTCTGATCGGCCGTGAGAATGAAGTAACGTTTCTCGGCCTCCACCCGCGCGTGGTCCAGCAACGCCTGGCGCAGGTTGTTGCGCGTGTCCTGCAACGCCGGTGCGGCCTTGGCCCACGGCAAAAACGGCTGGTGCAGCACAAAGCTGTCGATCAACGCCTGGTTCACCCACGGCGCCAACACCGCATCCGGCATCACCACCAACGTCCTGGGCGTACTCGCCACCACCTGCAACACCATGCCTGCACTCCCCTTGCTGTTCATCCTGATCCCGATGATTGTCACAAAAAATTTCACCGGTGCGACATTTTGTCTTTCATTGCCGCCTGAACAGGTTCAAAATAAAACTGTACCGTACAGTACTAAACATGAATCCACGCCTCCATGCCCGCGCAGCTGGGGTCGTGTCATGGACAAACAGGAATGAAAAACACAGATAACCCGGGGGCCCCTGCCCCTGCTTCAACTCGCCTTGCCTTTTATATCTTCGGTACCCTGCTCGGCCTCAGTGGCCTGGCCCTGGCGGTCGGCGGTGTGCGCCTGGCCACCCTCGGCGGCTCGTGGTACTACCTGCTGGCCGGCCTGGGCATGCTGCTGGCCGGTGTGCTCTATGCCCGGCGCAAGCCGCTGGGCGCCGGCCTGATGGCGCTGGTGTTCGGCGCCACCGTCATCTGGTCGCTGTGGGAAGTCGGCCTGCGCTTCTGGCCACTGGTGCCGCGCCTGGCGCCGTTCCTGGTGATCGGCCTGGTGGCGGCGGTGTTGCATCCGTACCTGGGCGGCGGCCGTCAACGTGGCCTCAGCCATGCCTGCGCCGCCCTGTTCGGGCTGGCCCTGGTGGCCGGCGGCGCCTCGACCTTCGTGCCGCACGGGGTCATGCACGCCACCACGGAACCTGTGCTCGACACCCCGGCCACCACGGCCGGCGCCCCCCAGGACTGGCAGCACTACAGCAACGGCCCGCAGGGCACGCGCTTCACGCCGCTGGACCAGATCAACAAGGGCAACATCGACAAGCTCCAGGTGGCCTGGACCTACCGCACCGGCGAGATCGCCGAAGGCGCCTCCGAGTCGCAGAACACGCCGATCCAGATCGCCGACACGGTGTACACCTGCACCCCGTTGAGCAAGGTCATCGCGCTGGATGCCGACACCGGCAAGGAGCGCTGGACCTTCGACTCCAAGCCCGCCAACGACAAGACCTGGAACCGCTGCCGCGGCCTTGGCTACTACGAGCCGGCCAAGGTCCAGAAGCCATTCCAGTTCGCTGACCTGGCACCCGCCCCACGCGCCACGGGTGGTGTGTGCGCCAAGCGCATCGTGCAGGTCACCATGGATGCACGGCTGATCGAGATCGACGCCGACACCGGCAAGCCGTGCGAAGACTTCGGCGACAAGGGCTCGGTCGACCTGACCCAGGGCCTGGGCCTGGTGGATGAAGGCGTGCCGTACTACGCCTACACCTCCGCGCCCACCGTTGCACGCAACCTGATCATCCTCGGCGGCTGGGTCTTCGATGGCCGCTCCACCGACGAACCGTCAGGCGTGGTGCGTGCCTTCAGCGCCGACACCGGCGAACTGGTGTGGGCGTGGGACCTGGGCAACCCGGCCATCACCAAGCTGCCACCGGAGGGCGAAACCTATACCCGCAGCACGCCGAACATGTGGTCCACCCCGGCGTTCGATGACGAACTGGGCCTGGTCTACCTGCCTACCGGCAACCAGCAGCCCGATTTCTGGGGTGGCGATCGCCCGGCGCTGACCGAGAAATACTCGTCTGCCGTGGTTGCCCTGGACATGGCCACCGGCCGCGAGCGCTGGACCTTCCAGACCGTGCACCACGACATCTGGGACTACGACGTGGCTGCCCAGCCGGCGCTGTACGACGTGCCGGACGGCAAGGGCGGCAAGATCCCCGCGCTGATCCAGCTGACCAAGCGCGGGCAGATCTTCCTGCTCGACCGTCGCACCGGCAAGCCGATTGCCGACGTGGTCGAAAAACCCGTGCCCCAGGCCCATGCCGAAGGCGACTGGGTAGCCAAGACCCAACCCTACTCGGTAGGCATGCCGGCGCTGGGCGCCGAACCGCTGACCGAACAGGACATGTGGGGCGCGACCTTCTTCGACCAGCTGATGTGCCGCATCAACTTCCGCGAACTCAACTACGAGGGTGAATTCACCGCACCGAGCACCCGCGACACCCTGATCTACCCGGGCTACTACGGTGGCTTCAACTGGGGCGGCGCGGCCATCGACGAGCGCAACGGCTACCTGTTCCTCAACGACATCCGCATCCCGCAGGTGGTCAAGCTGGTCAAGCGTGAAAACGTCGACCTGTCGCACCTCAAGTCCGGGCACGGCGTGGGCAGTACCTACCCGATGGACGGCACGCCGTTCGTGATCGACCACAAGGCCTTCAACTCGCCACTGGGCATCCCCTGCCAGAGCCCGCCATGGGGCGTGTTCGCCGCCATCGACCTGAAAACCCGCAAGCAGGTCTGGGAACGTCCGGCCGGTACGGTGCAGGACGCGGTGATCAATGGCGTGCGTGCCAACCTGCCGATCCCGCTGGGCATGCCCACCCTGGGCGGCGGCGTGAGCACCGGTGCCGGGCTGGTGTTCTATGCCGGTACCCAGGACTACTACCTGCGGGCGCTGGACATCGCCACGGGCGAGGAAGTGTGGAAGGGTCGCCTGCCGGTCGGCGGCCAGGCCACACCGATGAGCTACGTGTCGCCGCGCTCGGGCCGTCAGTACGTGGTGGTGGTGGCCGGCGGTGCGCGCCAGTCTCCAGATCGCGGGGATTACGTGATAGCGTACGCGCTCCCTGACAAAGAGTAGCGCCCATGACCCCGTTGCACCGTGCCCCGACTTCCCCTACGAGCCGAAGTGTGGAGCGCAGGCGCAACCTGCTGGTGACCGCCAGCGAGCTGTTTCTGGAGCACGGTTACGATGGCGTCAGCATGGACGCCATCGTCGCCGCGGCAGGCGGTTCCAAGGCCACCATCTACCGCTACTTCGGCAGCAAGAACGAGCTGCTGGTGGCGGTGGTGGAGTACCTGTGCGACGACTTCATCATCGACCTGCGCCAGCTGGACACCAGCACCGTGGGCCTGGCCGAGGGGCTGCGGCTGATCCTCGACCAGTTGGTGGCGGTGGTCACCAGCCCGCGGCACGTGGCGTTCTACCGCCTGGTGGTCAATGGCACGGCGCATGTGCCCGAAGTGGGCCAGACCTGGTACGAGCATGGCCCGCAGGTGTGGCATTCGCTGATTCTGCGCTTGCTCGAAGGCCAGCGCGGGCAAGGGGCAGTGGCCGCGGATGCATCGCTGTCGGAACTGCCGCACGTGCTGTTCGATGCGCTGTTCTCGCACCTCACCACACGCACCGTGATGCTCGGGCAGCACTGCACGGCCGAAGCGTTCCGGCCGATGATCGATGAGCTGACCGGGTTGGTGCTCAGGCGCTTGCAGCAGGGCTGATCGTTTTGGCCCCATTCGCCGGCAAGGCCGGCTCCTACAGGTCGTGCACCGTCTGTAGGAGCCGGCCTTGCCGGCGAAGCTTCAGCTCACCACGCGGTAGCACGGCTCATACGCCGCCCCACCCGGCAGCTTCATCCGATGCTGCTCCACGAACGCCTGCAACAGCTTGTCCAGTGGCTGCATGATCGCGGTATCGCCATGGATCTCGTACGGCCCATGCTCCTCGATCAGGCGAATGCCCTTGTCCTTCACGTTGCCCGCCACGATCCCGGAGAACGCACGGCGCAGGTTCGCCGCCAGCTCGTGCGCCGGCAAGTCGCGGCTCAGCTGCAGGCTGGCCATGTTGGCGTGGGTCGGGTCGAACGGGCGCTGGAAGCCCTCTTCGATCTTCAGCATCCAGTTGAAGTGGAACGCATCGTTGCGCTCGCGGCGGAACTGCTTGACCTGCCTGAGCCCCTCGGTCATCTGCCGCGCCACCTGGGCCGGGTCGTCGATGATGATCTCGTACAGCGCATGGGCCGCCTCGCCCAGGGTGGCGCCGACAAAATCATGCAACTGCTGCAGGTACGCCTCGGCGCTGCGCGGGCCGGTGAGGATCACCGGGAACGGCAGGTCGCGGTTTTCCGGGTGCATCAGGATGCCCAGCAGGTACAGGAACTCCTCGGCCGTGCCTGCGCCACCAGGGAAGATGATGATGCCGTGGCCCACGCGCACGAAGGCTTCCAGGCGCTTTTCGATGTCCGGCAGAATCACCAGCTCGTTGACGATCGGGTTCGGCGCCTCGGCGGCGATGATGCCCGGCTCGGTCAGGCCCAGGTAGCGACCGATGCTCATGCGCTGCTTGGCGTGGGCGATGGTGGCGCCCTTCATAGGCCCCTTCATCACGCCCGGCCCGCAGCCGGTGCAGATGTCCAGCTTGCGCAGGCCCAGCTCGTGGCCGACCTTCTTGGTGTACTGGTATTCCTCGGTGCTGATCGAGTGGCCGCCCCAGCACACCACCATCTTCGGCTCCACGCCCGGGCGCAGGGTGCGCGCGTTGCGCAGCAGCTGGAAGACGTAGTCGGTGATGCCCTGGGAGCTTTCCAGGTCGATGCCCATGCGGTCCAGCTCGCTTTCGGTGTAGACGATGTCGCGCAGGGCGCTGAACAGCATTTCGCGGGTGCTGGCGATCATTTCGCCATCGACGAAGGCGTCGGCCGGCGCGTTCAGCAGCTCAAGGCGCACGCCGCGGTCCTGCTGGTGGATACGGACTTCGAAGTCCTTGTAGGCGTCGAGAATGGTCTTGGCGTTGTCGACGTGGGCGCCGGTATTGAGGATGGCCAGGGCGCACTGGCGGAACAGGGTGTAGATGCTGCCGGAACCGGCTTCGCTCAGTTGCTGCACTTCACGTTGGGAGAGTGTCTCCAGGCTGCCTTTGGGGCTGACAGATGCGTTGATTACGTGTCTTGGGGTCATTCTGGATTCCATATGTACGACGCCAGCGAACGGCTGTGGCATCGGGGTATTAACGCCTGACGCAATGCTGCATACAGGTTTTATCAGGTGGCCGGTCGCAATGGCAAACGGTCTGCCTGAAAGAGTAGGCGCGATCCCCCGGCGATGCCTCAGATTCCGTGCGCCGCCCAGCACTGCGCCACCTGCTCGGGCTGCTGCGCCTCGACCCCGCGCAGATCCCTCGGGTAGGTGACCCCCGCCTGCTCCTCGAAGCGCGTGGCCACGAACTGCCCGTTGCTGGCGCGCAGCACCTGCCCCGTCACCTGGCACGCGTCCGACACCAGGTACACCACCCCCGGCACCACCCACTCGGGCTTGAGGTCATCCGGCTCGCCCTCCTCGCCCCACATGCGCGTGCGCGCCACCGGCGAAACCGCGTTGACCAGAATGCCGTGTGCGGCGCCCTCTTCGCTCAAGGCATTCATGATGCCCAACTGCGCCATCTTGCCGGCGGCATAGGCCGCCAGCCCGGTCTGCGCGTAGCACGCATACATCGCCCGGTCGGAGGTCGTCAGCACCACCCGCGGCGCGGCGCTGGCCTTCAGGTGCGGCCAGGCGTGCTTGCACAGCCACAAGGGCGCCTGCACGTTGATCGCCAGGGCGCGCTCGACAAAGCCTGCATCCACCTGCTCGATTGGCTGGTACCCCACCCAGCCGGCGTTGTGGATCACCCCGTCGAGACCGCCGAACTGCTCCACAGTGCGTGCCACCAGCGCCTCACAGGCCGATTCATCGGCCAGCTCGGCGCAGTGCCCGAGTACCTGGTGCCCCGCCGCCCGCAGGGCCTGGGCCGCCTGTTCGACCGGGCCGGGGTCGGTGCCGCAGCCGGCGCGGTCGGCGCCGCGGTCGGTAATGACCACCCGCGCGCCGCGTTCGGCCAGGGCCCTGGCGTAGGCAAGCCCCAGGCCGCGGGCGGCGCCGGTGACGAGAAAGGTGCGATGGGTGAAGTTCATGGGCGCTCTCCTGTAAAGTCGTCGAGCCTATCGAGCGCGCCGCGCAAAGTTGAATATTATCGAAGGCCGGTTCCGATACCCGTCAGATATCGCACCGCGCCAGGGACGCCGCCATGATCGAGACCCGCCTGTTACGCCAGTTCATCGTCGTTGCCGAAGAACTGCACATCCACCGCGCCGCCGAACGCCTGCACATGGCCCAGCCACCGCTGAGCCAGGCGATTGCGCGGCTGGAACAGAAGCTAGGTTGCACGCTGCTGGTACGTCACTCGCGCGGGGTGTGCCTGACCGGCGCCGGCCAGGCCTTCGTCGAGACCGCGCGCGCCACCCTGAGCCTGCTGGACCAGGGCGCCGAACACGCCCGCGAGGTGGCCGACGGGGTCAGCGGGCACCTGCGCATCGGCAGCCTGGCACTGGCCGGCTACCCGCCGCTGCTCGAGGCCCTGCGCCGGTTTCGCACGCAGTGGCCCAAGGTGCGCCTGAGCCTGCAGCAGCAACCCTCGGCGCAACTGGCCGAGGGCGTGCTGGGTGGTGAACTGGACGTGGCTTTCATGCGCCAGTTGCCGGGGCTGAGCGAGCGCCTGCACAGCCGGCTGATCCTCGACGAGCCGCTGCTGCTGGCGGTGCCTGCCGGGCACCGACTGGCCCACGGTGGCCCGGTGCACCTGAGCGAGGCCGCAGACGAAGACTTCGTGTTCACCCCGCCGGCCCTGGGCAGCGGCTTTCACCAGCAGATGCTGAGCCTGTGCGAACGCGCCGGCTTCACCCCGCGCATCAGCCAGCAGGCGGCGCAGATGCAGACACTGGTCAGCCTGGTGGGCTGCGGGTTCGGCGTGGCCCTGGTGCCGCAGGCGGCGGCGCGGGCCAACCGCCAGGACGGCGTGCACTTCTGTGCCCTGCACGACACCCCGCCGCTGGGCCTGTACATGGTGTGCCCGGGGGAGCAGAGCACCCCGCAGGCACGCCACTTCATGGACCTGTTCGCACCGGCTACAGGGCAATCCCCAGTGCCTGGCGCAACTGCGCGGCACGCGGCTCTGCTGCCGGGCTGACCAGCGCGTAGTTGTAGGCGCCCTGCGACCAGTAGCGGGCCTGCAACTCGCCGTCCACCCGCTCGCCACTGGGCATGCGCGCATAGTGCTCGCCGGGCGAGCGCAGGAACAGGCTGACCCGCTCGCCGCTGGCATCCTGAAACAGCAGCAGCGCCGCCGGCCCCTGCTCGTTGCTGAGCAACCGCGCGCCCACCGGCGTGAAGCCATAGGCCGAGAGGTCCGGCAACTGCCCTGCCTGGGCAAAGTGCTCGCCCAGCCAGGCCTGCAATTGCCCCGGCCGCTGCACGTTCAGGTCCAATGTGCCCGACTGGGCAAACAGGCGGTGCGCCTGCACGGCATCGGCCATCGGTGCAAGGCCCGCCTGCAGGCTCGACTCGCGCGCCTGCCAGCCGCCCAGGCCACCGATGCCCAGTGCCACCAGCAGCATCGCCGCGCTGGCCCATTGGCGGCGATGGCGCTGGCGCACGGCGCGGCGCACGGCTGCCGGGTCGAGCCGCGGGTTCGCGGGCTGCTCGGCCAGCCCGGCCAGGGCGGTGCGCAGCAGGCGTGCATCGGCGCGCCAGCCCTCGACCCGCGCCGCCTGCTCGGGGTGGGCTGCCAGGTACAGTTCCACCTCGCGGCGGCGCGCCGTCTCGAGGCGTTCGTCGACATAGGCGTGCAACTCGTCTTCGGACGGGATCAGCCGGCTCATTTCAACCTCCGCAATGCCGGGGGCGGCGTATTGCCCTCGGCCAGTTCTCGCATTGCCGCACGCGCCCGCGACAGGCGCGACATCACCGTGCCGATGGGCACGTCCAGGGCCTGGGCGGCCTCCTTGTAGCTCAGGCCCTCGACACTCACCAGCAGCAACAGCGCCCGTTGCTCGGTGGGCAGGCGCGCGAATGCGGCCAGGCCCGACTCGGCGAGCACGATATCCTCGGTGCTGCTGCCCACCGCCTCGTCGCGCCCGAACCACGCCAGCCAACGGGCATGCCGGCGCTCGCGGCGCTTGGCGTCGATGAACAGCCGGTACAGGATCGCGAACAGCCAGGCGCGCAGGCTGTCACCGCCACGCTGCTGGCCGCGCCGGCTCAGGGCGCGCTCCACCGTGGCCTGCACCAGGTCGTCGGCGCTGCTGGCCTCGCGGGTCAGCCACAAGGCAAAGCGGCGCAGGCGCTGGAGCATGTCGCGCAACTGTTCGTCATCAAGATCGTTCATGGTCGGGGTTCTGGGCGGCTGGCAGTCAGTGTACGAGGCAGACGCTCGCCGCCGAAATTTATTCCCGCCGGCGTGGAATAAAACCTGGTGCGGTGCGTCGTACCGGCTCATTCACTGACCGGATCGCCGCCATGAGCACTCCGTTAAACGGTCGCGCCCGCACCCTGCGCCTGGCCGTCATCGGCCTGGGTATCGCCGCCCTGGGCGCAAGCTTTGCCTACGCTGCCGGCTGGATCGGCCCGCAGCGCCTGACCCCGCAACGTATCATCGACACCTTCGAGGCCCAGGCCGGGCACTACCCCGGCTATCGAAAGAACCACGCCAAGGGCCTGTGCGTGAGCGGCTATTTCGACAGCAGCGGCCAGGCTGCCAGCTGGTCGCGGGCCCGGGTGTTCAGCCAATCCAGAGTGCCGGTGATCGGACGTTTCGCCATCGGCGGCGCCAACCCGTTCAGCGCCGACGCCAGTGTCGCCACCCGCAGCCTGGCGCTGCAGTTCAGCAGCGACGACGGTCAGCGCTGGCGTACCGGCATGAACACCCCGCCAGTGCTGGCCGTCAGCGATGCCGCAGGGTTCTACGAACAGGTGCTGGCCTCGACGCCCGACCCGGCCACCGGCAAGCCGGACCCGGCGGCCCTGCAGGCGTTTTTCGCCAGGCATCCCGAAAGCGCCGCCTTCCGCCAGTGGGCCAGGGACTACAAGCCCTCCGACAGCTTTGCCAGCTCGGCCTTCAACAGCATCAACGCGTTTCGCCTGGTGGATGCGGCGGGCAAGGTGCAGTACGTGCGCTGGAGCCTGCAGCCGCACAGCGACTTCGCCCCGTTGCCAGCCCAGGTCGACGACAGGAACTTCCTTCAGCACGACCTGCAGCAACGCCTGGCCAAGGGCCCGCTGCGCTGGACCCTGCGCCTGACCCTGGCCGGCGCCGACGACCCGGTGGACGACCCCGCGCGCCCCTGGCCCGTCACCCGCCAGCAGGTCGATGCCGGCACCCTGGTGATCGACCACGTCGATGCGCCCGAGCAGGGCGAATGCCGTGACCTGAACTTCGACCCGCTGATACTGCCCGACGGCATCCAGGCCTCGGCCGACCCGATCCTGGCCGCCCGCTCGGCCGCCTATGCCGAATCCTTCAACCGGCGCAGCCGCGAAACCGCCCTGGGGGCCCACCCATGAACCTGCACCCGTCCACCCGCTTCCACCCGTTGGCGCGCCTGCTGCACTGGCTGATGGCCGTGTTGATCCTGGCGATGCTGTTTGTCGGCGTGAGCATGGTCGCCGACCTCTCGCCCCGCCACCCCTGGCTGGTCAGCCTGCACAAGGCCATCGGCCTGGCCCTGCTGGTGCTGGTGGTGGTGCGCATCGCCACACGCCTGCGTTACGCCACCCCGCCCCTGCCCAGCGACCTGCCACGCCTGCAGCAGTGGGCCGCCAAGGCTTCGCACCTGCTGCTGTACGGGTTGATGCTGGGCATGCCGCTGATCGGCTGGGGCATGCAATCGGCCGGTGGCTACCCGCTGCCGTGGCAACTGCCGGCCATCGCGCCCCACGACCTGCGCCTGTACGCCCTGCTGCGCGCCCTGCACGGCTGGCTGGCGTACCTGCTGTTTGCCACGGTGCTGGTGCATATCGCCGCCGCACTGGTGCACGGTTTTGTCCGCCGCGATGGCGTGTTGCGCAGCATGTGGCCGGGGCGCTGAGCGCGCCGGCGCAGCAACAAGCAACCTACCTGGCAAAGGGCATAACGTTAACACGTTAACTTTTTTCGCTCGCAAGCCTGCAAAGGCTTTCGGGGCAAAAAGATAATATGTTAATTATATGCCCGCACCGCAGCAGCGGCTGCCGCCAGAACAACAACAAAAGGTAGATTGCATGTCGTTATCCCGCCGTCCCCTGACGGCCAGCGCCGGCCTGTGCGCCGCGCTTGCGCCGTTGCTTGTGCAGGCCGATTTCATCCAGGACAGCAAGGCCAGCCTGGAGGCCCGCAACTTCTATTTCAGCCGCGACTTTCGCCAGCACGCCGCGCCCCAGAGCCAGGCGCGGGAGTGGGCCCAGGGCTTCATCCTGCGCATGGAATCGGGTTACACCGAAGGCACTCTGGGCGTTGGCCTGGATGCGCTGGGCGAGCTGGGCCTGAAGCTCGACTCCAGCAAGGCGCGCCGGGGCACCGGCCTGCTGCCGTTCGGCGCCAGCCAGGAGCCGGCGCACGACTACAGCGAACTGGGCCTGACCGCCAAGCTGCGCCTGGGCAAGAGCGTGCTCAAGCTCGGCACCTTGCAGCCCACCTTGCCGGTTGCCTCGATCAACGACGTGCGCCTGCTGCCCTCGACCTACAACGGCAGCCTGCTGACCTCGCAGGACATAGACGGCCTGACCCTGAACGTGGGCCGCCTGGAAAAACAGAACCTGCGCGACTCCTCGAGCAACGACCAGATGAGCTATGCCGGTGTCCAGAGCAGCCACCTGGACCTGGCAGGCGGCACCTACGCGCTGCGCCCCAATCTGGCGCTGAGCTACTACTACGCACAGATGCACGACCTCTACCGCCAGCACTACGCCGGGCTGGTGCATGACCTGCCGCTGGCCGAAGGCGTGAGCCTGCGCAGCGACCTGCGCTACTTCGACACCCGCGAACAAGGCAGCGCCAACCTGCGTTCCGCTGCGCGGGTGGACGGCGGGCGCATCGACAACCGCTTCTTCAACGGCATACTGACCCTGGGCGTGGGCGCGCACAAATTCGGCCTGGGCTACCAGAACCTCTCGGGGGACGGCGACTTCGCCTACCCGGGGCTGGACCCGTACTCGGTCAACCTGGTGACGGTGAATGTGTTCACCAAGGCCGAAACCGATGCGTGGCAGGCGCGCTACGACTACAACTTCGCCGCGCTGGGGCTGCCGGGGCTGAGCTTCATGACCCGCTATGTGAATGGCAGCCATATCCAGACCGCGACGGTGAGCGGCGGCAAGGAATGGGAGCGCGACACCGACATCGCCTATGTGGTGCAGAGCGGGCCGCTGAAGAACGTGAGCGTGCGATTGCGCAATGCGACGTTCCGTTCCAGTGGCGGGTTGACCAGCGATATCGACGAGAACCGCTTGATCGTGGGGTATACGCTGGCGTTGTGGTAACCGCCAAGGGGCCGCGTGGCGGCCCTTTCGCGGGGCAAGCCCGCGATGCGCCCAGCGCTATTTCACCTGCCCTCTTCCTAACATTCTTGGGAATGCTTATCATCTGCATCCTTTTTCCCCGGAAGTCGCCAGGATGAGCGCCCCCACCTCACCCGCCAACGCCGAAGTCGGCCAGCTCTACCAGCACCATCACCTGTGGTTGCAGCATTGGCTGCGCCGGCGCCTGAGCTGCCCGCAGCGCGCCGCCGACCTGATGCAGGACACCTTCGTGCGCATCCTCGCCTCGTCCGAGTCGCTGGAGCTGGTGCGCCTGCTGCGCGAGCCGCGCAGCTACCTGGCGACCGTGGCGCGGCGGGTGATGATCGACCACTTCCGGCGCCAGAAGCTCGAACAGGCTTACCTCCAAGCCCTGGCCGCCCAGCCGGTGTACGAGGAGATCTCGCTGGAAGAGCGCCTGCTGATTCTCGAGACCCTGCGCGAAGTCGACCGTCTGCTGGCCGGGTGCGGCGCCAAGGCGCGCCAGGCGTTCCTGATGGCCAACTGGCTGGGCATGACCTATGGCGAAATCGCCACGACGCTGGGCGTTTCGCTCAGTTCGGTGAAGAAGTACATGTACAAGACCACCGAGCGCTGCCTGCTGCTCGCCTTCGACGAGCAGCCATGAGCAACGACCGCGAAGCGCAGCGCCAGGCGCTCAAGGAAGCCGCCCGCTGGCATGTGCAGCGCATGGCCGGCGATGCCAGCCCCGGCCTGGAACGGGCCTGGCGGGCATGGTTGGACAGTGCCCCGCAGAACGGCTGGGCCTGGGCCCGGGTCGAGCAGTTGCATGGGCAACTGGCCAGTGTGCCGGGTGGGCTGGCGTTCGATGCCTTCAAGCGTGCCGAAGCCCAGGGCCTGACCCGCCGCGGCGTGGTCAAGGGGCTGCTGCTGGCGACCGGGCTGGGGCTGGGTGGCTGGGCCAGCTACCGCAGTACTCCGGCGCAGGCGTTGCTGGCGGACGTGCACAGTGGCACGGGTGAAATTCGCAGCGTCACCCTGGCCGACGGTAGCCAGCTGGTGCTCGATACGACGTCGGCGGTGAACATTCGCTTCGATAGCCGGCAACGGCTGATTCAGCTGGTGCGCGGGCGGATCCTGCTTACCAGTGGCAAGGATGTGCAGCAGCGGCCGTTGCGGGTGCAGACCGCGCAGGGCGTGGTGCAGGCGTTGGGCACGCGCTTCAGCGTGGCGCAGCAGGCCGGGCGCAGCGAGGTCGAGGTGTTCGAGCATGCGGTGCGGGTCAGCCCCTTGCTGGGGGAGGCGCAGCGCCTGGAGAGCGGGCAGGCGTGCGGGTTCAGTGATCAGCGGGTGGATAGCCCGCAGCTGGCATCGGCCGCCCAGGCGGCGTGGAGCCTGGGGCAACTGGTGGTGGAGAACTGGCGGCTGGGTGATCTGCTCGACGAGCTGGGGCGGTACCGGCCGGGGTTGCTGACCTATGCGCCGCAGCTGGCAGAGCAGCGTGTGTCGGGCAACTTCTCGTTGACCGACAGTGATGCGGCGCTGTCGGCGCTGGCGCGCTCGTTCGATTTGCGAATCGAGCGGCATGGTCGGTACTGGGTGCGGGTGATGTAGGCGCCGGCCTTGTCTGGCCGGCTCTTGACCTGCACAGCTCAGTGTTTGATGCAGCAAAAAAAATTCCTCCCCCCGCGGTACCTTTTCTCATTCTCATCCGCCTTGTCTGAAACACCCCCTTTCGCGCATCCCTTCTGCATCCGACGAGGCCCCCATGTCACCCCGTTCCCCCCGCTTGCTCCCCGCCCACCTGCTGGCCGCCGCCATGGCCGCCAGCGTGCTGCCAGCCCCCTCGGCGATGGCCGATGAAGTCAGCAGCAGCCGCACGGCCTACAACATTCCGGCCGGTTCGCTGGCCAGCGTGCTCGGCGCCTTCGCCGCCGCCAGCAGCCTCAACCTGTCCTACGACGCCGCCCTCACCCGCGGCAAGCAGAGCCCCGGCCTGCAAGGCCAGTACGCCACCCTCGACGGCCTCGGCCGCATCCTGGCCGGCAGCGGGCTGCAAGCCTTCCCACAAGGCGACGGCAGCTACTCGCTGCGCCCGGCCCCCAGCAGCAACGGCGCCCTGGAACTGGGCGCCACCAATGTCGACGGCACCCGCACCAGCAGCACCGGCGACAGCACCGACAGCTACACCGTGCGCAGCGTCAGCATCGGCAAGGGTCAGCATTCGCTGCGCGAAACCCCGCAGTCGGTCACGGTCATCACGCGCAAGATGATGGACGAACAGAACCTCACCAGCCTCGAACAGGTGATGGAGAAAACCCCCGGCATCACCGTTCACGACTCGCCCATGGGCGGCAAGTACTTCTACTCGCGCGGCTTCATGATCGCCGGCCAGTACCAGTACGACGGCGTACCGCTGGATGTGGGCGGCAACTACGTGCAGGCCAACAGCTTCTCCAGCGACATGGCCTATTACGACCGCGTCGAGATCATGCGCGGCGCCGCCGGCATGATGAAAGGCGCCGGCAGCTCGGCCGGCGGGGTCAACTTCATTCGCAAGCGCGGCCAGGACAAGGCCGCCACCCACGTCACGCTGTCGGCCGGCACCTGGGACAACTACCGCGCCCAGGTCGACACCGGCGGCCCGCTCAACGACGCCGGCACCCTGCGCGGGCGCGCCGTGGTCGCCCAGCAGGACCGCAAGTACTTCTACGACATCGGCGAGCGCGAAGACCAGGTGGTGTACGGCGCACTGGACTACGACCTGAACGAGGACACCACCCTGGGCCTGGGCCTGGCCTACGAAAAGCTCGACGCCAAGCCCTGCTGGCAGGGCCTGCCGCGCTACAGCGACGGCAGCGACCTGAAGCTGTCGCGCTCCACCTGCCTGGGCGCGTCGTGGAACCACTGGGACAGCGAGCGAACCAGCCTGTTCGCCGACCTTACCCACCGTTTCAACGCAGACTGGGCGCTCAAGGTCGCCTCGATGTACACCCACAACGACCAGAACATGCAATACGCCATGGGCGAAGGCACCGTGCCGGTGGGCAGTACCCAGGGCGCCTCGAAGCTGTACTCCGGGCTGTTCGACTACGACCAGGACGACTACGGCTTCGACGCCAACCTGGACGGCCATTTCCAGGCCTGGGGCCTGGAGCACGAGATCATCGTCGGCGCCAACGCCAGCCGCTCCAAGGGCCGCGACCGCTACGAACTGATCAACCTGACCGAGCTGTACGGCGTCACCCAGAACCCGTTCAACCCCAACCCGCACATCCCCAAGCCGGGTGACTCGGTCTACGAGAAGGAGTCCTACCGCGGCGGGCCGATTCCGGTGACCTCCGACACCCGTCAGTTCGGCACCTACGCCACCCTGCGCCTGAAGCTGGCCGAGCCCCTCACCGCCGTGCTCGGCAGCCGCGTCAGCTGGTACCGCAACAGCAGCGACAGCTACACCCAGGCCTGGGACTACTGGCAGCGCAACCGCAGCCAGGAAAACGGCCAGGTGACGCCGTTCGCCGCGTTGATCTACGACCTGGACGACACCTGGTCGGTGTACGCCAGCTACGCCGACATCTTCCAGCCGCAAAGCACCTACACCAAGGCCGACGGCAGCTCGCTCAAGCCCAAGACCGGTGCCAGCTATGAGGTGGGGGTCAAGGCCGAGTGGTACCAGGGTCGCCTCAATGGCGCCTTCAACCTGTTCCGCAACACCGAGCAGGGTCGCGCCGAGGCTGACTACAACACGGTATGCGGCGGGTCGTCCGACGGTTTCTGCTACACCGACAGCGGCAAGGTGCGCGCCCAGGGCTTCGAGGCCGAGCTGAGCGGTGAGCTGATCGAGCGCCTGCAGGTGCTGGCCGGCTACACCTACACCCAGGTCGAATACCTCAAGCGCATCGACGACGAACGCCAGGACGCCACCTTCACCGCCAGCTACGTGCCCAGGCACATGGCGCGTGTATGGACCAACTACGACCTGGACGGCGCCCTGCAGCGCTGGAGCGTGGGCGGCGGGGTCAGCGCGCAGAGTGCCAACCACTTCGTGGACCGCAACACCAAGATGGTGCAGCCCGGCTACGCCCTGTGGAGCGCCCGCATCGGCTATCGCCTGGATGACAACTGGAGCCTGGCCCTCAACGGCAACAACCTGTTCGACAAGCACTACTACAGCAGCGTCGGCGCCGCTGGCTGGGGCAACTTCTATGGCGAGCCGCGCAACCTGATGGTGACCCTGCAAGGCGACTTCTAACCCACAGCAACAAGGCTGAAGTCAATTAAATGATTATTACTATCGTTTACAGACTTTAGCCTTGGGGACAGCTGCGGCACAATGGCCGCCCTGCTCCTCTGCCTTGGATAGCCATGAACACCGCCCAGCAACCCCCGCTGCTCAAAACCCCCGCCTTCGACCTGCGTCCGCTGATGGTGGTCAACATGGCCTGCACCATGGCGATGATGGCCTTCGTCGCCCTGATCGGCCCCATCGCCCGCGTGCTGGGCCTGGCAGCCTGGCAGGCGGGGGCGGCGGTCACGGTAGCCGGGGTGGTGTGGATGCTGCTGGCGCGCCCCTGGGGCCGGGCCAGCGACCGCTTCGGTCGCCGCCGGGTGCTGCTGGTGGGCACCGCGGGGTTCACCCTGGCCTATTGGGCCCTGTGCCTGTTCATCGATGGCGCGCTGCGCTACCTGCCGGCCACCTCCCTGGCCTTTGCCGCGCTGGTGATCGGCCGCGGCCTGATCGGTGCGTTCTATGCCGCCCTGCCGGTCGGCTGCGCCGCGCTGATTGCCGACAACATGCAACCGCAACAGCGCGCCCGCGCCATGGCCTCGCTGGGTGCGGCGAACGCCGTGGGCCTGGTGATGGGCCCGGCACTGGCCGCGCTGCTGGCGCGCCACAGCCTGAGCCTGCCGTTCTATGCGATGTCGGTGCTGCCACTGCTGGCATTGCTGGTACTGCAGTTCAAGCTCAAGGGTCAGGAGCTGCACCTGAGGCAACCGCCCCGCCCCGTCAGCCTGACCGACCCGCGCCTGCTTCGCCCGCTCACGGTGGCCTTCGTGGCGATGCTGTGCGTGTCGCTGGCGCAGATCACCGTAGGCTTCTTTGCCCTTGACCGCCTGGGCCTGGCGCCTGCCGATGCCGCCCAGGCGGCGGGCATTGCCCTGACCATGGTGGGTGCGGCGCTGATCTTCTCGCAGGTGCTGGTGAGCAAGCTGCAATGGCCGCCGCTGCGCATGATCCGCGTGGGCGGCTGCATCAGTGCGCTGGGTTTTGCCAGCGGCGCCCTGGCCGACAGCGTGGGCATGCTGTGGGCGTGCTACTTCGTCGCTGCGGCCGGCATGGGCTGGGTGTTCCCGGCGTTCCAGGCGCTGGCGGCGAACGCGGTGGATGCCGGTGAACAGGGCGCGACCGCAGGCTCTGTGGGCGCGGCACAGGCCCTGGGCACGGTGATCGGGCCGCTGGCCGGCACCCTGATCTACGCCCTGGACCCGCGCCTGCCGTACCTGATGGCCGCCTTGCTGCTGCTGTTGATCGCCTTGTGGCCGGTGCCTGCACGCCAGTAGGCGGGTTCGGCGACGGAATGTGTTTTAATGCGTCGCCCATTATTTTTGACATCAAGGCGGCTATGGACACGGGGACACGACTCAAACTGGTACGTGAACGCACCAAGCTCTCGCAACGGGAGCTGGCCAGGCGCAGCGGCCTGACCAACTCGACGATTTCACAGATCGAGCAGAACCGCGTCAGCCCATCGGTGAGCTCGTTGAAAAAGCTGCTGGAAGGCATCCCGATGTCGTTGGCGGAGTTCTTCAGTTTCGATGAACCGCCGCGCGAAGAACGCTTCGTGTTCCGCGCCAACGAGCAGCCCGACCTGGGCAGTGGTGGCTTGCGCATGCTGCTGGTCGGCGCCAGTGTCGAAGGTCGGCAGATGCGCATGCTGCGCGAGCTGTATGCGCCGGGCGCCGACTCCGGCGAAGAGCCGATCGTGCACACCGAGGGCGAGGAATGCGGCCTGGTGACCCGTGGCACCATCGAGTTGCGGGTAGACGGCCAGGTCAGCGTGCTGAACTCCGGCGACGGCTACTACTTCCCCACCACTCTGCCCCACAGCTTCAAGAACATCGGCCAGGACGAAGCCGAGATCATCAGCGCCAACACCCCGGCGAACTTCTGATGAGCATCGCTGCAAGCGGCAAGCTGGCTCGGCCTCGCTTGCCGCTTGCCGCTTGCAACGGCCCTTCTACATCCAGCCCAGCCAGTGCCACCATGTTGCGGCGAACACCAGCATCAACCCGTACCCCACCAGCGTCACCACGATCCCGACCTTGGCAAACTGCCGCGCGTTGAAGGTTTCGGTACCCAGGCACACCATGTTCTGCGGTGCGTTGATCGGCAGGATGAACCCGTAGCTGACCACAAACCCCAGCACCATGGTCATGCCCAGGCGGCTGAAATCCCCCGGCAAGGTCTGCAGCACCGCGATCAGTATCGGCAGCAGCGCTGAGGTCAGCGCCGTGGCACTGGCAAAGCCCAGGTGGATCACGATCAGAAACGCCGCCAGAATCGAGAACACCCCCAGCGTGCCCAATTGATCCAGCCCGGTATTGGCCACCACCTGCCCGCCCAGCCATTGCCCGGCCTGGGTGGTCAACAGGGTGGTGCCCAGGCTGATGCCGACGCCGAACACGATCACCGTGCCCCACGGAATACGCGCCTGCACATCCTTCCAGGTCATCACCCCGAAGCGCGGCAGCAACAGCAGCACCAACCCGGCGTAGGTGGTCGAGGTGGTGTCGAAGTGATGCAGCTTGCCCTCAGTGGCCCAGGCCAGCAGCAACAGCAGCGACACCCCCAGCAGACGCTTCTGCGCCCCGCTCATCGGCCCCAGCGCCTGCAACTGCTCGGCTACCGCCGCCTTGCCGCCGGGAATGCTGTCGCTCTCGGGGGGCAGCATCCTGAGCACCAGCACGATCAGCACCACCGACATGATCAACGCCCACGGCGCCCCGGCGATCAGCCAGTCGATCCATGACACCCGTGCACCGAGCATCCTGTCCATGAAGCCGACCGTCAGCAGGTTCTGCGCGGCAGCGGTCTGGATACCGATGTTCCAGATGCTGGTGCCCTGGGCCACGATGATCATGATGCCGGCGGCGATATTGGAGCGCTTGTTCACGCCGAACGCGGCGATCACGCCCATCATGATCGGCACCACGCAGGCACTGCGCGCCGTGGCACTGGGCACCACCAGGCTGAGCAGGATGATCACCACCATCGCCCCCAGCAGAATGCGTCGGGTGCTCACGCCCACCCGGTTGAGCGTGACCAGCGCGATGCGCCGGTCCAGCCCGGTGTGGGTCATCGCCGCCGCAATGAACAGGGCCCCCACCACCAGTGCCAATGCCGGGTTGGCAAAGCCCGTCAGGGCCATGCTCACGGCTGCCGACGAGCCGTAGATCACCGACGGGTCGGCAAGGGTCGGTGCGGTGCCCAGCAAAAATGCCAGCAGCGAGGTGATCATGATCGCACTGGCTTCGTACGACACCGCCTCGGTGATCCAGATCACCACCGCAAAGGCCAGGATCGCCAGCACGCGGTGACCGGCCACCGGCAGGTCGGCCGGCAGCGGCAACAGCAGCACGCCGACCAGCGCGACGATGCCCAGCAGCAGGCCCACGGGCAACAGGGGTTGAGCGCCAGGCGCTGCGGGAGGATTGGCGGGGGTACTCATGGGCAGGACTTCTTTGGCAACAAAACAGGCCCCTATCATCCCCAGCGCCTGGCCGGTACGCGCTGACCCGGGTCAATACATGGCCAAGACGCCCTGACCAGAGCGCTTTGTAGGACATTCCAACAGCCTGTGGCGCGGCGACCCGTAAGCTCGAAAAAGACTGACCGGTCATTTGTAGTGAATAAAAAAAATCACTACAAAACCTATTGACGGCATTCGTTGCCCCTTGCATGATGAGGCCGTCTCCCTGATCGGGAGCGCTGGCAAAGGGTGTTCCAGACAGTTCGAGCGGTTTCGGGCTGTCCGTGGAGAGGGACTGTCCAAAAGGCAGAGTGAAGAAAGCCCCTGTTGCGACGCTGCTGTAGCAGCCTTGGTAGATCGCTACATGAAGTAGCGCAGGTTTGAACTCACCAACGACGAATAGGTAATAGGGGGCTTTATGATCAACTTGAACAACCAACCCACCATCGACCAATTGGCTCAGCTGTTCGCTGCCCGCAAGGACAGCCTCGATGACCACCTGCTGTGGGTCAGTGCCACAGGTGACGTGCACATCGACAAGATGCCGCCGCACACTGTCGAAGAGGCGATCGATGCGAAGCGTGAAATGCGCGCCCGTTTCAGGATGTTCCGCCGTGGCAAGGGCTACGTCGGTAAGAAGGCAGCGGCAGACACCGCGTTTGTCGCCAAGGTGCTGGAGACCCTGCAACAGGAATGGCCCGCCATCCGCGAGCGCCAGGACGTGAAGGTGATCGACCGGCTGTGCTGAGCCAGGCGAATTGAAAAAGGCGACCTTCGGGTCGCCTTTTTCATGCGTGCCTTATCGCCTCATCGCGGCTCTGGCTCGCCCCACCGTCTGCGCACATTCCCTGTGCGCCACGACAGGGCGTAACCGCAGGCATCAGGCCTGACGACGAAACCGCGGGTGCTCCATCGGCACGGCGTCGGTGGCCAACGCCCGGGCCCGGTCCACACCGCGCACCAGCGCACGGCTCATGGTTTCACCCGGGCACGAGGGGTAGTACTCCTCGAACAGCGCCTTGCCCCGGCGCCCGTACACCCCCAGGAACATCTGCGTGGCCCCGGTGCGCGACAACCGCACCTGCACGTCGATGCTGGTGCCATCGCTGAGTTCTTCGTCATGGCTGCGGCTGTGCAGCTGAGAGTCGGCCCACGCCCAATAAGTCTCTTCCCTGATGCGCATCGCACTGCTCCTTGTTCGTTCGAACCGACAGTAAGGCATACAACCGCCAAGGGGGCTAGCGACAGCCGTCGCCCCATTGAGCGAGGTCAAGAAAGCCGCATAAAACGGCAGATTCAGCGTACCGGTCGTCTGTTTGCGAAATAGCCTACAACCCGCATGAAAAAGCCCCACACACCGCAGCACAGGCTGGATGGCGGGGCCTCTTCGGCGTCGTGGCTACTTCTTGCGCAGGCCCGGCAGAAACCGGCGGCGCTCGCTGCGCGGTGGCACCGTGGAGCGCACACGTACCGGCGCGTCTTCCAGGGTCATGTTGGCAAACCCCAGCTGGAACGCTGCTTGCCCGCAACGCACCTGGCTGTTGATGGGAAACTCGTCACCATCGTCTTCGAAATACGATTCCTTCATACCCGGCTCCCCTGCTGTGGATCACTACCGGCACGCAGATGAATGCCTAGGAAATAGTGACCTGTTGCTTTCAGAGACTAGCCGGACATTTGAAGACTGCCTGGTCACTTATTGTCGCACCCGACCAGTGGCCTATGGCTACCTGAGTTTGACCGCGGTGCCGGTGACGAACACCACCACCATGCCGCCACGGGCCGACGGCATGCTGATTTCGTAATCCAGGCCGATCACTGCATCGGCCTGCAGGCTGCGGGCGCGCTGGCGGATTTCGTCGGTGGCCTGGATGCGCGCCTCTTTCAGGGCGCTTTCCAGGGTTTGCGAACGGCCGCCGAAAAAGTCGCGAAAGCTGGTGAAGATGTCGCGTACCACGTTGATGCCCTGCACCGATTCGGCGCTGACTACATCCAGGTAGGCCGCGACTTCGCGCCCTTCGACAGTGCCAGTGGTGGTGAGGATCATTGCGTACTCCTGTGCGTTGTCGGGACATGCCCCGACCCAAAAGAACGCGATGGTAACAAACCCGCACTTTCGCCGCCCTGCCTCGCTGGCAAGGCTGGCTCCTGTCAGAAGCGCAACCGTGCAGCTGGCCCCGCAGAACGCCGGCTACGGGTATGTGCTGGCGGTGGCCCTGCACGATCAGGGGCAGCGCGAGCCGGCAATGCAACAACTGTGGAGCAGCCTGCAACAACAACCGTTTAACCGTGATGTTCGGCTGGCCTTGATGCATTATCTGCAACAGGCCCGGCAGGTGGACACAGCCAATGCCCTGCTCGAGTCGCTGCGCCAGCTCAACCCCTACGACCCGATGCTGCAACCGCGCCCCGCCAGCGGGAGCTGAGGGCCTGCAGAAAATTTGATGAAGGCAATATCGAACTAGAATCAGGCCTGCACACTCAGATGCGCATGTGCCTTACCTACCCTGCTCAGGAGCTTGTCCAAATGGCTGCACTGCAACCTGTCACCCTCACCGCCATCCGCACCCACCAGGCCTCCCTGGTAGCCGAATGGCTGGCCGGGCTGGACGCGTCGGGTGCCACGCGCAACCTCAAGGCCGACGACCTCAAGCGCCAGACCGAAGAGTTTCTCGACCTGCTGCACGCCGGCCTGCAGAACGGCGATGCCAGCAACCTCAACGCCGGTGCCTGGGACGAGGTGCGCCTGTTCCTGGAAAAGCTCTCCCATAGCCGCGCCCTGCTCGGCCAGGACTCGCAGCAGACTGCCACCTTCATCTTCTCCCTCAAGGGCCCGCTGTTCGCCCTGCTGCAGCGCGAGTACAGCGAGCAGCCGGCGCAACTGGCCAACCAGCTGCTGCAGGTGTCCGAACTGCTCGATGCCCTGGGCCTGCACACCATCCGCACCTTCCAGAAATCCCGCGAGGCGGTGATCAAGCGCCAGCAGGAAGAACTGCTGGAGCTGTCCACCCCGGTGGTCAAGCTGTGGGACGGCGTACTGGCACTGCCGATGATCGGCACCCTGGACTCGCAACGCACCCAGGTGGTGATGGAATCGCTGCTGCAGCGCATCGTCGACACCGGCTCTGAAATCGCCATCATCGACATCACCGGTGTGCCCACCGTCGATACCCTGGTGGCCCAGCACCTGCTCAAGACCGTGACCGCCATCCGCCTGATGGGCGCCGACTGCATCATCAGCGGTGTACGCCCGCAGATCGCCCAGACCATCGTGCACCTGGGCCTGGACCTGCAGGGCGTGGTGACCAAGGCCAACCTGGCCGACGCCCTGAAGCTGGCCCTGCATCGCCTGGGCCTGTCCGTCGCCAAGGCGGGCTGAAGCCATGGAGCGCATCCCGATTCTGCAAATCGGCGAATTCCTGCTGGTGACCATCCAGGTCGACATGCATGACCAGCTGGCCATGACCCTGCAGGACGACCTGTCCGAGCGCATCAGCGCGACCTCGGCCAAAGGCGTGCTGATCGACATCTCGGCGCTGGACATGGTCGACTCCTTCATCGGCCGCATGATCGGCACCATCTCCGGGGTGTCGCGCATCATGGACACGCAGACCGTGCTGGTGGGCATGCAGCCGGCCGTGGCGATCACCCTGGTCGAACTGGGCCTGACCCTGCCCGGCGTGCGTACCGCGCTCAACGCCGAGCGCGGCATGCGCCTGCTCAACAACTCGGCTGCACCGCAATGAGCGCCGAGCAAAGCGGCACCCAGCCCATCCTGCTGGAGCAGGATGTGGTACGTGCACGGCAACTGGCGCGCACCCTGGCCCAGGGCTGCGGCATGAGCCTGATCAACCTGACCAAGCTGGTCACGGCGGTCAGCGAGCTGGCCCGCAACGCCGTGGTGTATGGCGGCGGTGGCCACATGGACTGGCAGGTGGTCGAGAAGGACCATCGCAAGGGCCTGCGCCTGACCTTTCGCGACGAAGGGCCGGGCATCCCCGACATCAAGCTGGCCATGACCGATGGCTGGACCAGCGGCGGCGGCCTGGGCCTGGGCCTGACCGGGGCCAAGCGCCTGGTGGACGAGTTCGAACTGGATACCGCCCCCGGGGCCGGCACGCGCGTGACGATTCTGCGATGGGCCTGAGTATCCTGGGCAGCCTGACCCAGGTGCTGCCGATAGAAGACGAGAGCCAGGTCGGTCATGCCCGGCGCTGCGTGCAACGCCTGGCCGAACAGCAGGGTTTCGATGCCACCGACGCCGGGCGCGCCGCGCTGCTGGCCACCGAGCTTGCGAGCAACCTGCTCAAGCATGCCGGGCGCGGTGAACTGCACCTGCGGGTGCTGCCCAACAGCCGCTACAGCGGGCTGGAACTGATCGCCATCGACCGTGGTGCAGGCTTCGACCTGCACCACTGCCTGGCCGACGGGTTCTCCACCGGTGGTACCCAGGGCATCGGCCTGGGCGCGATCAAGCGCCTGGCCGATGTGTTCGATGTGTACGCCGACAGCCGTGGCGCCGCCGTGCTGGCGCGCCTGTACCCGCGCAGCAGCGCGGCCTGCGACCTGCGCTGGGGCGCCAGCCAGCACAGCCTGCATCACGACCCGGCCTGTGGCGATGCCTGGTACCTGGCCTACGACGGCCAACGCATCAGTGCCCTGGTGGTCGACGGGCTGGGCCACGGCGAGCTCGCCGAACGGGCCGCCCACGCCGGCACCCAGGCCTTTGCCCAGGCCCCGTTCGCCGACCCCGCGCAGGTGCTCGAGGCGATGCACGTCAACATGCAGGGCACACGTGGCGGCGCCGCGGCCTTCGCCCAGTACGACAACGGCGCGCTGCGTTTCAGCGGCGTCGGCAACATCGGCGCGCACCTGCTCGCACCCGGTAGCAGTCGTGGCCTGGCCTCGCACCCGGGTATCGTCGGCGGGCAATTCCGTCGCGTGCGCCCCTTTGACTATGCTGATGTGCATGCCAACCTGCTGGTGCTCTACAGCGACGGGCTGCAATCGCGCTGGGACCTGCAGCAGTATCCTGGCCTCATGCAACAGCACCCGGCACTGATCGCCGCCGTGCTGCATCGCGACTTCTGCCGAGGCCGCGATGATGTCACCGTGCTGGTTGTTGCCCTGGAGACCCTAAGTGGCTGATTCCCCTACCCTTGCCGACACCGAGGCGCAGGCGCTGATCGCGCGGCTGCGTGAAGAGGGCGACGCCCTGCGCGCCGAACTCGAAGAGACCAACCAGGGCGTGCTGGCCCTGTATGCCGAGCTGGATATCCAGGCCGAGCAACTGCGCCAGGCCTCGGACCTCAAGAGCCGCTTCCTGTCGTACATGAGCCACGAGTTTCGCACGCCGCTGGGCTCGATCCTGAGCATCGCCCGCCTGCTCAGCGACGAGCTGGACGGCCCGCTGAGCCCCGAGCAGCACAAGCAGGTGACCTTCGTCAGCAATTCGGCGCGCGAACTGATCGACATGGTCGACGACCTGCTCGACCTGGCCAAGATCGAGGCCGGGCGCATCACCATCTCGCCGGCCTGGTTCGACATGCTCGACCTGTTCGCGGCCCTGCGCGGCATGTTCCGGCCGATCGTCGATGCCTCGGCGGTCGACCTGATCTTCGAAGAGCCCCAGGGCCTGCCGCGCCTGTACAGCGACGACAAGAAGCTGGCGCAGATCCTGCGCAACTTCATTTCCAACGCGCTGAAATTCACCGCCCGCGGCGAAGTGCGGGTGTCGTCGCAACTGGAAGACGACGGCCAGATCCGCTTTGCGGTGCACGACACCGGCATCGGCATCCCGGGCGAGCTGCACGACACGCTGTTCGAGGACTTCGCACAGATCGACTCGCCGCTGCAGAAGCGCCTGCGCGGCACCGGCCTGGGCCTGTCGCTGTGCAAGCGCTTCGCGGCGCTGCTGGGTGGCCGGGTCGGGGTCGAGAGTACGCCCGGGGTCGGTTCGACCTTCTACGTAGTGATCCCCTTGGCGCTGGCCCAGGAGCCTGGTGATGAAGCCTGACATCCGCCTGCTGATCGTCGACGACAACATCGTCACCCGCTATGCCCTGCGCCGGCGCCTGGAGTGCCATGGCTACCGCATCGACGAGGCCGGCACCGGTGGCGAGGGCCTGGAGCTGATTGCCAGCCAGACCTACGACGCGCTGATCCTGGATGTACACCTGCCGGACATGAGCGGCTTCGATATCGTGCGCATCCTGCGCGCCACCCCGGCCACCGCGTTGCTGCCGGTGATCCACGTATCGGCGGCTGCCATCGGTACCGGCGACATCATCACCGGGCTGGACGCCGGGGCCGACGCCTACCTGATCCACCCGGTCGACCCCGAGGTGTTGCTGGCCACCCTGCGCACGCTGCTGCGGGTACGCGACACCGAGCAGGCGCTGCGCGAGAGCGAGGCGCGCTTTCGCGAGATCTTCGTCAGCACCGCCGCGCCCATCGCGCTGCTGGGCACCGGGCTCAAGGTGCACGAATGCAACCAGGCGTTCGCCCAGCTGATCCAGGACAATCTGAGCCCCGACACCCTGGTCGAGTGCTTTGCCGACGACCAGCAGCCGGTGATCGACGAACTGCTGCGCAGGCTCGGCACCCGGGACCGCTGGAAGGGCCTGCTGCACATGCGCGTCAACGGCCAACTGCGCGAGACCCAGTGGCAGGTGTCGCCCTACCGCAGCGGCGAGTCGAGCCTGATCTTCGTCGAGGACGTGACCGAACAGCGCCACCGCGAACGCACCCAGCGCGCCGAACTGGACAGCGCGACCACCCTGCTGGCCCAGGAAGTGGCCGAGCGCGCCCGTACAGAGGCGCAGTTGCTGCAGGTGCAGAAGATGGACGCACTGGGCAAGCTTACCGGCGGCATCGCCCATGACTTCAACAACATGCTCACAGGCATCATCACAAGCCTGGAGCTGATCAAGAAACGCATCGAGCAGGGCCGCGTCGACAAGGTGCAGTCCTACGCCGACGCTGCACTGGGCGCCGCCATGGGGGCCGCCACCCTGACCCACCGCCTGCTCGCCTTTGCCCGCCAGCAACCGCTGGACCCCCGCCCGGCCGACATCAACCAGCACATCCGCTCGCTGGAGGAACTGCTGCGACGCACCATCGGCGAACACATCAGCCTGCACCTGAACCTGAGCGAGCACCTCAGCGTGGCCCTGGTAGACCCGATCCAGCTGGAGAACGCCGTGCTCAACCTGGTGATCAACGCGCGCGACGCGCTGCCCCAGGGTGGCAACATCTGGATCAGCACCTACGCGGCGCACACCCAGGACGACCTCAAGCTGGCCGATGGCGCCTACGTGGCATTGTCGGTGCGCGACGACGGCAGCGGCATCGCCCCCGAGGTGATCGGCAAGGTCTTCGACCCGTTCTTCACCACCAAGCCCATCGGCCAGGGCACCGGGCTGGGGCTGTCGACCATCTACGGCTTCGCCCGCCAGTCGGCCGGCGACGTGCACATCCGCAGCACCGGCGGGCGCGGCACCGAAGTGACGCTGCTGCTGCCGGCCAGCCAGAGCCCGCTGTTGAGCATCACCGAACCCACACCCGACACCGTGATCAGTACCGCCGGCGAGCATGTGCTGGTGGTCGAGGACATGTCGGTGGTGCGCAGTTTCGTCTGCGAGGTGCTGACCGATGCCGGTTACCGCTGCACCCCGGCGCCGGACGTCGAAAGCGCCCTGCAGAAACTGCATGCCGACCCGAGCATCGCCCTGCTGCTCAGCGACGTGGGCCTGCCGCACATGAACGGGCGCGAGCTGGCCAATGTCGCGCGCATGCTGCGCCCGAGCCTGCCGGTGCTGTTCATGACCGGCTACGCCGAGAACGCCATCGACCGGCAGCATTTTCTCGGCGAGCGCATGGACATCGTCACCAAGCCGTTCCAGATCCACGAACTGCTGGACAAGGTTCGGCGCAGCCTCGACGCCTGAGCCGCCTCAGCCCAGGGCCCGGGCCAGAAACGGCGCGGTACGGCTGTGCGCACTGGCCGCCACCTGCTGCGGCGTGCCGCAGGCCACCAGCGTGCCGCCCTGGTCCCCCGCCCCCGGGCCGATGTCGATCACCCAGTCGCTCTGGGCCACCACGCGCATGTCGTGCTCCACCACGATCACCGTATGCCCGGCATCCACCAGGCGCCCCAGCTGCAGCATCAGCCGGTCGATATCCTGCGGATGCAGGCCGTTGGTGGGTTCGTCGAGCACATACAGGGTGGCCCCGCGGGCCATGCGCTGCAGTTCGGTGGCCAGCTTGATGCGCTGCGCCTCACCGCCCGACAGCTCGGTGGCCGGCTGGCCCAGGCGCAGGTAGCCCAGCCCGATTTCGTGCAGCACCGCCAGGGCACGCTGCACCGCCGGCTGCTGCTCGAACACCGCCAGGGCCTGGGTCACCGTCAGTTGCAGCACCTGGGCGATGTTCAGGCCCTGCCAGGTGACCGCCAGGGTCTGCGGGTTGTAGCGGGCGCCATGGCAGGTGGGGCACGGTGCGTAGACGCTGGGCATGAACAGCAGCTCGACGCTGACAAAGCCTTCGCCTTCGCAGGTTTCGCAACGGCCCTTGGCCACGTTGAACGAGAAGCGCCCGGCATCGAAGCCCTGTTCGCGGGCCGCATCGGTGGCGGCGAACAGTTTGCGCACGTGGTCGAACAGGCCGGTGTAGGTCGCAAGGTTCGAGCGCGGGGTACGGCCGATGGGCTTCTGGTCCACCTGCACCAGCCGGCGGATGTGCTCCAGGCCCGCCGTGACCTGGCCGCCGCTGGCCTGCGCCACGTCATCCTCCAGGCTCTGCTCCTGGGGCTCGCTGGGCGCAGTGGCCTGGCCCAGGTGCGCGCCCACCAGCTCCAGCAGCGCCTGGCTGACCAGGCTGGACTTGCCCGAGCCGGAAATCCCGGTGACGGCCGTGAAGCACCCAAGGGGGAAGGCCGCATCGAGGTTGTGCAGGTTGTTGCGCGTCACGCCCTCCAGGCCCAGCCAGCCGCCGGGTTCACGCGGGGTGCGCGGCACGGCGGCCTGGGCGCCGAACAGGTAGTTGCGGGTCTGCGAGGCCTCGACCTCGGCCAACCCGGCCGGGGGCCCGCTGTACAGCACCTGGCCGCCCTGCTCGCCCGCCGCCGGGCCCACGTCCACCAGCCAGTCGGCGCGGCGCATGGTGTCCAGGTCGTGCTCGACCACGAACACCGAATTGCCCGCGGCCTTGAGGCGCAGCAGGGCCTCGTACAGCGCCTCGCCATCGGCCGGGTGCAGGCCGGCCGAGGGTTCGTCCAGTACATAGATCACCCCGAACAGCTGCGAGTTGAGCTGGGTGGCCAGGCGCAGGCGCTGCAGCTCGCCCGAGGACAGGGTCGGCGTGCTGCGCTCCAGGGCCAGGTAACCCAGGCCCAGGTCGATCAGGGTGGCCACCCGTTCGAGCAGGTCCTGGGCGATGCGCTGCGCGGCCAGGCGTTTTTCCAGCGAGAGGTTGGGTGTGTGGCGCACATCCGGGCCGCCGGCATGGGCGTTGTCGCCCCTGGCCGCGCGCTGCTGGCGGGCGTCACGGGTTTGCGCGTGGGTCAGCACCGCACCCTGCTCGTCGCCATGCTCGACATAGGTGGCGCTGGCCACCGGCTTGAGCACCTCGGCCAGCTGCAGCAAGGGCAACTGCGCCAGCTCGGCAATGTCCAGCCCGGCGAAGGTCACGGTCAGGGCCTCGCGCTTGAGCCGCTTGCCCGCGCACAACGGGCAGGCGCTGGCCCGCATGAACTGGCTGACGCGCTTGCGCATCAGCGCGCTCTGCGAATGGGTGAAGGTGTGCAGCACATAGCGCCGCGCGCCGCTGAAGGTGCCCTGATAGCTGGGTTCGAGCTTGCGCTTGAGGGCGTCGCGGGTCTGGGCCGGGGTCATGCCGGCATACACCGGCACGGTGGGGGTTTCCTCGGTGAACAGGATCCAGTCGCGCTGCTGCTGGGGCAGGTCGCGCCACGGAATGTCGACGTCATAGCCCAGGGTCACGAGGATGTCGCGCTGGTTCTGGCCCTGCCACGCCAGCGGCCACGAGGCCACCGCACGCTCGCGGATGGTCAGCGACGGGTCGGGCACCATCGAGGCCTCGTCCACCTCGTAGACCCGGCCCAGGCCGTGGCACTCGGGGCATGCGCCCTGGGGCGTATTGGGCGAGAAGTCCTCGGCATACAGCATCGGCTGGCCGTCCGGGTAACTGCCGGCGCGCGAATAGAGCATGCGGATCAGGCTCGACAGCGTGGTCACGCTGCCCACCGAGGAGCGCGCGCTGGGGGTGCCGCGCTGCTGTTGCAGGGCCACCGCCGGTGGCAGGCCTTCGATGGCGTCCACATCCGGCACCCCGACCTGGTCGATCAGGCGTCGCGCATAGGGCGCCACCGACTCGAAATAGCGGCGCTGGGCCTCGGCATACAGGGTCGAGAACGCCAGCGACGACTTGCCCGAGCCGGACACGCCGGTGAACACCACCAGCGCATCGCGAGGGATGTCCACATCCACGTTCTTCAGGTTGTGTTCGCGCGCGCCGCGCACCTTGACCATGCCGGCCGGGCCGGCATGGGGCGTGGTGGATCGAGGTGAATTCATGGTCGGACCTTGGTCGGCGAGGGTCTGGAATTGGAGCGGCGTGCGCGGCGGATCGTTCCACCGCCGCCCTGGGGCCTCAGCTCAGCGCGGCCCGCAGGCGTTGACGCAGGCGCGAGCCGAACACGTTGATCAGCAACCCCACCATCACCAGCACCCCACCCCAGCATTGCAGGGTACTCAGGCGTTCACCCAGCAGCAACGCCGAGGAGCTCAGCCCCACCACTGGCACCAGCAGCGAAAACGGTGCGACCTTGCCCGCCGGGTAGCGCGACAGCAGGCCGCTCCACAGGCTGTAGCCGAGCATGGTGGCGATGAAGGCCAAGTACGCCAGGGCCAGGATCGAGTTCAGGCCGATGCCGCGCAGCGAGCTTTCGATCAGCGCCGGCCCTTCGAGCCACCACGACAGGGCGAAGAATGGCAACGGCGGGATCAGCGCGCCCCAGATCACCAGCGCCACCAGGTCGATGTTGCCGAAGCGGCGCGTGATGATGTTGCCCATGGCCCAGCATGCGGCGGCGCACAGGGTCAGCACCAGCGCCAAAAATGGCACGTGGCTGCCGTTCTCGCTGCCGATCAGCGCCAGGCCCCCGGCGGCCACCAGCAGCCCCAGCAGGCTGGCGGCGCGCAGCCGCTCACCGAGAAACATCGCGGCAAAGAACAGCGTGAAGAAGGCCTGCGACTGCAGCACCAGCGACGCCAGGCCCGGCGGCATGCCGTTGCCCATGGCCTCGAACAGAAAGGCGAACTGGCCCAGCGAGATGGTGGTGCCGTAGGCCAGCAGCCAGCGCCACGGCAGTTGCGGGCGCTTGATGAAGAAGATCGCTGGAAACAGCACCAGCACGAAGCGCAGGCCACCCAGCAGCATGGGCGGCAGGCCGTCGAGGCCGACCTTGATCACCACGAAATTCAGGCCCCAGGCGACGATCACCACCAGCGCCAGCAACAGGTCCTTTAACGGCATTCTGCCCTCACCAATTTGTAATATTTCGAAACAGCATATCCTTATTCCCGGGTTCAGTTATACCCGTCGGCGGCGCATGCCTGTGTGACCAGCAGCTGCCCGGCAGCCCACACCACAAAAAACGCCGCGCAACCTGCAGAACCGTCGTATAAATATCGGCCCGGTGCCTAACGCCCCGTCCTGCCAGAGGCCAGTCTCCATGCCCCTCAAACCCTTCTGCGGTGCCAAACTCGCCCTGCTGTTCCACGACCACCTGCTGACCTACAAGCGCGACGTGAAAAGCACCATCCCCTTCCCCGGCTGCTGGGACTTTGCCGGCGGGGGGCGCGAAGGTGATGAGACCCCGGTCGAATGCGCGCTGCGCGAGCTGGACGAAGAGTTCGCCCTGCGCCTGCCCCCCGAACGCATCGAATGGCGCCGCAACTACCCCAGCCTGGCCAGACCCGGCTGGGAGTCCTGGTTTCTGGTGGGGCACATCACGCAGGGGGAAATCGATGCCATCGAATTTGGCGACGAAGGCCAGTACTGGCAGATGATGCCGATCAGCGATTACCTGAAACACGCTGAAGGTGTGTGGTATCTGCAGGATCGGCTGCGGGACTATCTGGCGCAGGCCAGTTGAACCCGTTGGGTGGCGAACCACCCGGCAGGAACGGATTGCGCCGGCGCAAGGGCCGGCGCGGCGGGTACTTACATGTGGCTGTGGTCGTGCATCGAGTGCTCGCCGTGACCGTCGGTGGCGGTCAGCGAACGCACCGGGGCGTCGACCTTGATCGACTCCTTCTGGCCCTTGGCGTCTTCGACGATCAGGGTCAGCGGCACCGTGTCGCCTTCCTTCACCTGCTTGACCAGGCCCATCAGCATCACGTGGTAGCCATTGGTGTCGAGCACCACCGGCTTGCCGGCGGGCAGGTCCAGCGCCTTGACTTCACTCATGCTCATCACATCGTTGTGCATCTGCATCTGGTGCACCTGCACGGTCTTGGCCACCGGCGACTCGACGCCCACCAGCTTGCTGTCGGTGCTGGCAGTGAGGGTCATGAACGCACCGGTCGACTGCTGCTGCGGCACGCTGGCGCGCACCCAGGGCTCGCCCACGGTGGTCTGGGCAACGGCGGGCAGCGCCGCACCGAACAGGGACAGCAACGCCATCGCGCCAAGCGCGTGTTTCACGGGAGAACGCATTAACAAACCTCCATTACGGTAAGCAGGTCTTCGGTGCATTCCTTGGCATTGAGGGAGTGCGAGAGGCCAAGGCGCAGCACGCCACGCGAGTCGAACACGTAGCTGGTCGAGCTGTGGGAAATGGTATAGGTGTCGCCGGCCGGCACCTTCTCGTAGAACACGCCGAATTCCTTGGCCACTGCGGCCGTCTCTTCCAGGGTACCGGACAGCGCCACGAACGAGGGATCGAAGGCCTTGACGTAGGCGTCCAGCACTTCGGGGGTGTCGCGCTCGGGGTCCAGGCTGATGAACACCACCTGCAGGAAATCGGCGTCGCGGCCCATCAGCTTCTTGATCTGCACCGCGCGGGCCAGGGTGGTGGGGCACACCGCCGGGCATTGGGTGAAGCCGAAGAACACCATCGGCATCGAGCCCTGGAAGCTCGACAGGGTCATCACGTTGCCTTGCGGGTCCTTGAGCTTGAAGGTGCGGCCGAGGATCTTGTTGCTCAGGTCCTTGCCGTATTTGAAGTCCAGCGCGCCGGAGTTGTTGCAACCTGCCAGGGCACCGAGGCCGAGCAGGCCGAGCCCGGCGATCACCGTGCGCCGGGTCAGTAAATCGTTCATGTAACCATCCTTTTGGGAAGGTGCCGGCCCCGAGAGCGGGAGCCTTGTGCAAGGGTTTTGCGAGGCGGCATTTTGTCACGCAGGGTCGACGGGTTCCAGCGCGCAGCGCCAGATGGGTGCGGTCTGATGTCGCAGCATGACAGTCAAGATTGTAAGGAAGATTTACCGAGCGAATAGAAATGTTATACAGCAACCATTCAATTCGCCCCCTCTGCCTGCGACCTTTCAAGAGCACCGACCGCAACGCCAGCAGCCATGACCAGGGGTTCGTGGTGAACTACTCCAACGCAGTCAAGGGCGATGCCTTCGACCTGGCCGGGGTGGTCTACAGTGCAAGCCCGAGCCTCAGCGCCAGCCTGTACACCTCGCGCTACGAAGACACCTGGAACCAGCACTACCTGGGCGGCACCTTCAGCCATGCACTGGACGCCAATCGCTCGCTCACCTTCAACCTCAACCTGTACCGCACCACCGACACCGGCAAGGCGTTGTCCGGGCAGATCGACAACACCACCTGGAGCCTGCTGACGACCTACGCACAAGGGCCGCACAGCTTCAGCCTGGGCTACCAGAAAGTCGATGGCGACACACCGTTCGACTATGTGACCCGTGGCGCGATCTTCATCAGCAACGCCGTGCAATTGTCGGACTTCAACGCCCCCAACGAGCAGTCGTGGCAGGCCCGCTACGACCTGGCGATGACCCCGTGGGGCCTGCCCGGGCTGGTGCTGAGTGCGGCGTATGTGCGCGGCAGCCGCATCGATGGCAGCCACGTCGACCCGCGTGGCGGCTATGCGTACCTGGGTTACGGCGAAGGCGGCAAGCACTGGGAGCGCGACCTGGAGGCGCGCTACGTGGTGCAGGGCGGCGTGGCCAAGGGCACCACCGTGTCGCTGCGGCACAACGTGCATCGGGGCAACACTGCCCAGGCCGAGCTGGATGCCGACCAGATCCGCCTGGCGGTGGAATACCCGCTCAACGGGCGCTTCTGAGGTTCAGCCGGCGGGCAGGCGACATTGCATGTGGGTGGTCTGCCACACCGGGTCGGCTTCCACATCGATGATCTCGAAGCCATGTTTTTGCCAGAAACCAATGGCGCCTGGCAGAAACGGATGGGTGTGCAGGTACAGCACCTGCACCTGGTCCTGCAGCGCCAGCTCACGCAACGCGCGGTACAACTCACCGGCCAGCCCGCTGCGGCGATAGGCCGGCAACACGAACAGGCGCACCACTTCCACCACCTTCTGCCCACGGTAGTCGAGCTGGCGGAAGCGGTGATCGTAAGGCAGGTAGCCGATGGCCGCGACGATCTGGCCATTGCAGCGGGCCAGCAGGAAACGCCCCGCGCCGTGCAGGTAGACCTGTTCGAACTGCTGCAGGTCTGCCGGCATCCCGGTGGCGGCGAGTTTGGGGAACAGCGCGGCGCGGGCCTGCATCACGAACGCGACGGCAGCCTGCCTGTCGTCGGCGCCGGCCTGGTGCAGCGTGATCGGCTCAGGGCGCATAGCGCAGCGGCAGGCGGGTGGAGTACTTGATCTGCTCCATGGAGAAGCTGGAGCTGATGTCGGACAGGCCCGGAATGCGGATCAACTGCTTGTACACCGCGTCGTAGGCGGCCACGTCCGGCACCACCACGCGCAGCAGGTAGTCGGTGTCGCCGGCCATGCGGTACACCTCCAGCACTTCGTCGATACCGGCCACGGCGGCATGAAAGCCGGCCAGCCAGTCGGCGTTGTGCTGGGTGGTCTTGATCGAGACGAACACCACCACGCCGACATTGAGCTTCTTGCCGTCGAGCAGGGCCACGCGGCCGCGGATGATGCCGGCCTCTTCGAGCTTCTGGATGCGCCGCCAGCAGGCGGTGGTGCCCAGGCCGATCTGCTCGGCGATATCGCCCACCGCGCGGGTGCAGTCGGTTTGCAGAAGGTCGAGTATTGCCCGGTCCAGCTTGTCCATGCAGAAGCCTTTTGGTGGGGAGAAGCGTCGGGCATTTTCCATCAGGTGGGCGGGGTGTGTCACGGGGCAGGCAGCAGTGCGGTGACGGTGGCGGCCCCTTGCAGGAGCTGGCCTTGCCAGCGAAGGGGCCGGGGAACCGTCAGACACGAAACCCCGGGCCTGTAAAAACGTTACCGCATGCAAACGCCTACAGCGTCGCCACACTGCTCACGATGCGCAGCGAAAGGCCCTCATAGCCATCCAGATTGATGGTCATCTCCCCCGCTTCGCTCAGCTCGCCCTCCAGCCGTTCGTTGATCATGTCCACCACCGCGCCGGGGCTTACATCCGGCAGATGCAGGGTTTCGCTCAGTGGCTCGGCACCGAAGTTGAGTGCGGTGATCTGGATGCCCTTGCCTGCCGGCAGCTCGTGCACCATCAGCAGCAAGGCCGGGTTGGCCACCTCGGGGATCAGGATCTGCCGGCTCGCCGCAATCGCATAGGCCTGGCGCACAGCGAGCATGCGTTTCAGGCTGCTGGCAAAACTGTCGGGCTGCTGCAACTGGCTGGCCAGGCTGCCATACAGCGAACGCGCACGCGGCAGGCCTTCGGCCGAGAGCTGCGCCTCCACGTCCAGGTCGGCCAGGTCATAGGCGCCGCGATGAATCCAGCGGGTGTCGCCGTCACCCATCAGCCCCTCAACCTGCTCGGGCTCCAGCGGCAAGGCGCCGACCAGGTCCCAGCCCGACAGCGCAAACACCCCCGGCTGCATGGCGTTGTACATGGCCAGCAGCAGGTGCACCTTCTGGATCAGCGCCAGCTGCTCGGCGTCGATGCTGCCCAGGTCGCGAATGCCCAGCGCGGCAGTGATGATGCTGACCGTGGTGCACGACACGCCATTGGTCACGAACTTGAGGTTGTACGGTGCGTGCTCGCCCGCCAGGCCCTCGTACATCTCGCTGCGGATATGCTCGCGCAGGATGTTGCCAGGGAAGGTCTGGCCCTTGTACAGGTAGCTGTCGTTGGCGTGCAGGGTCCAGAAATGCACCAGCTCCAGGGTCAGTTCATCGTGGTTCTGCAGGGCATGGATCAACGAGGCGGGGTCGATCTTGAACGCATGCATCTGGTGCAGCATCAGGCGCAAAAACTCGGTGTCGCCGGTCAGCAGCGCGTGCTGGTAGGCCGGGCGCGTGACGAAGTCGTAGGACAGGTCGGCGCCGCCGTGGGACATGTTGGCGATGTCGTCCAGGGTCAGGTTCAGTTCCTGGAAGCTGAAACCACCGGCCTTGCGGATCATGCCGCCCAGCAACTGGTTGCCGGTGACCGACAGCGGGTGGCTCTCCGACCAGGCCGGCCCTTCGGCGCGCCGCTCCACGCCGAGAAAGCCATTGGCATCCAGACGCAGGCCACGGGCGCCGAGCACGTCGATGGCGTGCAGGGCGTCGCCGATGATCAGTTGCTGCGCGGCAAAGCTTGGGTCCAGCCAGTTCAGCGATGGCTGGCCCTCCTTGAAGTAGTGCAGGTACACCCAGCGTCGCAGCTTGCCGTCGACCCCGAGTACCGGCGGCGTGGCGCTCCAGTCGGTTTCCTTGATGCCGGGTTCGAAGAAGATCACCCGCTGCAACTGGCCAACGATGTAATGGCGGGCCTTGAGCTCGTCGCACATGGCCGGCGTGAGGTTGGCCGCATCGCGCCCGGCCGGCACCTCGGGCAGCAGGCCCCAGTCGGCTTCGCGGATCTCGATCATGTGGTACAGCCCGGGATAGTCGCCGTAGGCCATCTCGGCCAGGCGAAAATCGGCGCCCTTGCCGGTGTGCGCCGGGATCGAGTCGTCGATGGTCACCGCGTTGTGCGCCGAGGCCACCTTGCTCAGGTGCACCAGTTCGGCCTCGCTGCCGTAGCGCGGGTCGATGTCGAAGCTGATGCGGTCGAAGTTGCCGTCCACGCTGGGGGTGAACTCGCGCTGGGTGATGCCGCCCGAGCGCTTCAACGGCCCGGTGTGCACGCCCTGGATGCCCAGCTCCGACAGCGCCTGCCACAGCTGCTCATGGGCCAGCGCCTGCAACACCGAACCGCCCTCCTCGACGATGATCGAGGCCGGGTACACCGTCAGCCACACCGAGGCGATGGCACTGGCGTCGCGGGCGCGGGCCTCGGCGTAAGGGTGCAGCCACATGCGCGCCTGCCCTGCATACAGCCGGGCGCGGTCGCGGGCGGCTTGCAGCATGGACTGGCCTTGCAGCCATTCGATGGTGTCCTGGCCTCGCTGGGTCATACGCTTGCTCCTTCGACGGGGGGCGTGGGGTCGTGCCCTCAAGGTGTGAGTGGGTTTGACTGCAATCGTTCGCATTTTTTGCTGCGACCAGCAGGCAGATGTCGCAGAGCTCCGCCGCACGGCGCGCCTACCCCGGCCCACACGCCCTCAAACCCACCCCTCCAGCCGCAACGTCGCGCGTACCAGCCGCTGCTCCTCCTCTTCGATCTCCTTGAGGTTCGCGCAGATGCCCTGGATATGCGCAATCGCCGCCTTGCGCGCCTGATCCGGCATTCGCCCGGTCACGGCGTTGTACAGCCGCGCATGCTGGCGGTCGATCTGGCGCTTCTGCACATCGCGGTGGTACAGGTTGTTCACCGAGGCGAACACCGAGTTCAACAGCAGGTCGGTCAGCGAGCGCAGCGTCTGCACCAGCACCGGGTTGTGCGAGGCCTCGCAGATCGCCAGGTGAAACGCATGGTCCAGGTGCGCATGCTCCGAGGCCGTAAGTGGCTGCTCATGGGCCGCCAGCAACGCCTCGTAGCTGCGCCGTATGAGCACGAAGTCCGCCTCGGTGCCGCGCAGCGCCGCCAGGCGTGCCGACTCCCCTTCCAGCAGGCTGCGCACCTCGAACAGGTCGTACAGGGTGCGCGGCTGCGAACTGAACAGGTGCATCAATGCCGAGGTGCTGCCCTGCCCCGACAACTGCGCCACATATGAGCCCTTGCCATGCGCAGTCTCGATGATGCCCTTGGCGCGCAGCAGCTTGAGCCCTTCGCGCAGGGCCGTGCGCGACACGCCGAGCTTTTCGGTCAGGCGCCGCTCCGACGGCAGCGCCTGGCCGACCTTGAGCACGCCATCGACGATCAGCCGCTCGATGCGCTCGCACACCACGTCTGCCACCTGCATTGAAAGCGCTTCGCCCATCGTTCCTCCAACTGGTATGACCAGACACCAGGGGCTTTATGCCCCTTGCCAGATCAATACATAACTAACTGTATTTGTTGAACATTTATGAACAAGCCGGAAAAACCGCAGCAACAAACTGGTTCGACCAGTGATTTGAGCGATAGACACTAAGCCGCCGCCGGCCAATGATGCAAGTGAGCCGTGTTCCATCGAGCTTCCATAACAACAAGACAAGGGTCGTTAGCCTGCCCATGAACATTCTCTACGACGAACGCGTCGATGGTGCGCTGCACAGCGTCGACCGGGCCGAGTTCCTGCACACCCTGCAGAGCCGCCTGCCCGACCTGGATATCCTGCACGCCGCCGAAGACCTCAAGCCCTACGAGTGCGACGGCCTCTCGGCCTACCGCACCACGCCGATGCTGGTGGTGCTGCCGCGCCATCTGGAAGAGGTGCAGAGCGTGTTGCGCCTGTGCCACGAGCGCAAGGTGCCGGTGGTGGCACGTGGCGCCGGCACCGGTTTGTCCGGCGGCGCGCTGCCGCTGGAAAAGGGCGTGCTGCTGGTAATGGCGCGCTTCAACAAGATTCTTGAAATCGACCCGGCCGGGCGCTTTGCCCGCGTACAGCCCGGCGTACGCAACCTGGCGATTTCCCAGGCTGCCGCGCCGCATGGGCTGTACTACGCACCCGACCCCTCCTCGCAGATCGCCTGCTCGATCGGCGGCAACGTCGCCGAGAACGCCGGCGGCGTGCACTGCCTCAAGTACGGCCTGACCGTGCACAACGTGCTCAAGGTCGAGATGCTCAGCGTCGAGGGCGAACGCATGACCCTGGGCAGCGATGCCCTGGACGCCCCCGGCTTCGACCTGCTGGCGCTGTTCACAGGTTCCGAGGGCATGCTCGGCATCATCACCGAAGTCACCGTCAAGCTGCTGCCCAAGCCGCAGGTGGCCAAGGTGCTGCTGGCCGCCTTCGACTCGGTGGAAAAGGCCGGCCGCGCCGTGGGCGACATCATCGCCGCCGGCATCATCCCCGGCGGCCTGGAGATGATGGACAACCTGGCGATTCGCGCCGCCGAAGACTTCATCCACGCCGGCTACCCGGTAGAGGCCGAGGCCATCCTGCTGTGCGAACTGGACGGCGTCGAGGCCGACGTGCACGACGACTGCGAGCGCGTGCGCGTGCTGCTCGAACAGGCCGGTGCCACCGAAGTGCGCCTGGCCCGCGACGAAGCCGAGCGCGTGCGCTTCTGGGCCGGGCGCAAGAACGCCTTCCCCGCCGTGGGCAGGCTGTCGCCCGACTACTACTGCATGGACGGCACCATACCCCGGCGCGAACTGCCCCACGTGCTGGGGGCCATCGCCGACCTCTCGGCCGAGTACAACCTGCGCGTGGCCAACGTGTTCCATGCCGGCGACGGCAACATGCACCCGCTGATCCTGTTCGATGCCAACACCCCCGGCGAGCTGGAACGCGCCGAGGCGTTCGGCGGCAAGATCCTCGAGCTGTGCGTGAAGGTCGGCGGCAGCATCACCGGCGAGCACGGCGTAGGCCGCGAGAAGATCAACCAGATGTGCGCCCAGTTCAACAGCGACGAGCTGAGCCTGTTCCATGCGGTAAAGGCTGCGTTCGACCCGCTGGGCCTGCTCAACCCGGGCAAGAACATCCCCACCCTGCACCGCTGCGCCGAATTCGGCGCCATGCACGTGCACCACGGCCAACTGCCCTTCCCGGACCTGGAGCGCTTCTGATGAGCACCGTACTGTTCGACCCGGCCCACGGCAGCGACCGCAGCGCCGACCTGCTGGCCCGCGTGCAGCAGGCCATCGCCGAGCGCACCCCGCTGTTCATCCGCGGCGGTGCCAGCAAGACCTTCTACGGGCGCCCCGTCGACGCCCAGCCACTGGACCTCGCCGGGCACACCGGCATCGTCTCCTACGACCCCACCGAACTGGTGATCACCGCCCGCGCCGGCACGCCCCTGCGCGAGCTGCAGGCCGCGCTGGAGCGTGGCGGGCAGATGCTTGCCTGCGAAGTGCCGTGCTTTGGCGACAACGCCACGGTCGGCGGCATGCTCGCTGCCGGCCTGTCGGGCCCGCGTCGCCCATGGGCGGGTTCGGTACGCGACTTCGTACTGGGCACGCGCATGATCAGCGGCCTGGGCACGCACCTGCGCTTTGGCGGCGAGGTGATGAAGAATGTCGCCGGCTACGACCTGTCGCGCCTGCTGGCCGGCAGCCTGGGCTGCCTGGGGGTGATCACCGAAGCCTCGTTCAAGGTGCTGCCCAAGTACCGCTGCCGGGTCAGCCTGCGCCAGGCCATGCCGCTGCAGATGGCCCTGGACAAGCTCGGCGAATGGGGCCAGCAGCCGATCCCGCTGACCGCCGCCAGCCATGACGGCAGCACCCTGTACCTGCGCCTGGAAGGCAACGAGGGTTCGGTACGCGCCGCCGCCGAACGCCTGGGCGGCGATGCGCTGGATGACAGCTACTGGGACGACCTGCGCGAACAGCGCCTGGCGTTCTTCGACGACCCGCGCCCGCTGTGGCGCCTGTCGGTGCCGGCACTGACGGCGCCGCTGGCGATCGAGGGCGAGCAGTTGATCGACTGGGGCGGCGCGCAACGCTGGCTCAAGAGCAGCGCCGATGCCGACAGCATCCGTCAACTCGCCGCCGCCGCCAACGGGCACGCCACCTGCTTCACCCCGGGCGTGGCGGACAGCCCGTTCCAGCCGCTGGCCGCACCGATCCTGCGGTTTCACCAGACGCTCAAGCGCAACCTGGACCCTCAGGGCATCTTCAACCCCGGCCGCCAGTACGCCGACGTCTGACCCAGGAGCCACCATGCAGACCAACCTGAGCGAAGCGGCCAAGCGCCTGCCCCACGCCGACGAAGCCGAACGCATCCTGCGCAGTTGCGTGCACTGCGGCTTCTGCAATGCCACCTGCCCCACCTACCAGCAACTGGGCGACGAGCTGGACGGCCCGCGCGGGCGCATCTACCTGATCAAGCAATTCCTCGAGCAGGACACCGTCAGCGAGAAGACCCAGCAGCACCTGGACCGCTGCCTGACCTGCCGCAACTGCGAAACCACCTGCCCGTCGGGGGTGGAGTACCACAAGCTGCTGGACATCGGTCGCGACGCCATCGAGGCCCGTGTACCCCGCCCGCTGGGCCAGCGCCTGCTGCGCAGCGGCCTGCGCGCCGTGGTGCCGCGCCCGGCCCTGTTCCAGGCGCTGGTGAGTACCGGCGAGCTGCTGCGCCCAGTGCTGCCCGAGGCATTCAGGACCCACCTGCCACGCAGCGTGGCACCGGCCCGGCAACGCCCCCAGGCCACCCATGCACGGCGCGTGCTGATGCTCGAAGGCTGCGTGCAGCGCAGCCTGTCGCCCAACACCAACGCCGCCACCGCGCGCGTGCTCGACCGCCTGGGCATCAGCATCACGCCGATTGCCCAGGCCGGCTGCTGCGGCGCGGTGGACTATCACCTCAACGCGCAGGACACCGGGCTTGAACGTGCGCGGCGCAATATCGACGCCTGGTGGCCAGCAGTGGAGGCCGGCGCCGAAGCCATCGTGCAGACCGCCAGCGGCTGCGGCGCCTTCGTCAAGGAATACGCCTACCTGCTGCGCGACGACCCGGCCTACGCGGCCAAGGCCGAGCGCATCAGCGCCCTGGCGCGGGACATCGTCGAAGTGATCCGCGCCGAACCTCTGGAGCGCTTCGAGGCCTGCTGCGACCAGACCCTGGCCTTCCACTGCCCGTGTACCCTGCAGCACGCACAAAAACTTGGCGGCGCAGTTGAAGCCGTACTCAAACGCCTGGGCTTCAACCTTACCGAGGTACCCGACAGCCACCTGTGCTGCGGTTCGGCCGGCACCTATTCGCTGACCCAGCCGGTGCTGTCCAGGCAACTGCGCGACAACAAGCTCGATGCGCTGGAAAGTGGCCACCCCGACGTGATCGCCACGGCCAACATCGGCTGCCAGACCCACCTCGACGGTGCCGGGCGAACCCCCGTGCGGCACTGGATCGAACTCGTTGACCAAGCCCTCAACCCAGGAGCCTGATTTCATGCAAAGCAAACCCGTAATGACCCTGAGCGACGTGCAGCAGATTCTCGCCGCCGCCCGTGCCGAGGCCCAGGCCAACCAGTGGGCCGTGAGCATTGCCGTGGTCGACGACGGCGGCCACCCGCTGGGCTTCGAGCGCCTGGACGGCTGCGCGCCGGTGAGTGCCTACATCGCCACCGAAAAAGCCCGCAGCGCGGCGCTGGGCCGACGTGAAACCAAGCTGTACGAAGACATGATCAATGGCGGGCGCACGGCGTTCCTGTCGGTGCCGGTGATCAGCGGCACGCTCGAAGGCGGCGTGCCGGTGATCGTCGACGGCCAGGTGGTCGGCGCGGTGGGTGTGTCGGGGGTCAAGTCCGAACAGGACGCCCAGGTGGCCAAGGCCGGCGTTGCCGCCGTTAAAGACTGATCAGGAGCAACCGAACATGAACGACCGTATTCAGCGTCAACGCCTGCAGGTCGCGAGCGCCCTGCAGCACTTCATCGAAACCGAGGCCCTGCCCGGCACCGGTGTGCCGGAGGCCAACTTCTGGCAAGGCTTCGACGCCCTGGTGCACGACCTGGCGCCGAAGAACCGCGCCCTGCTCGCCGAACGCGACCGCCTGCAGGCCGCGCTGGACACCTGGCACCGCGCCCACCCGGGCCCGGTGGCCGACATGCCGGCCTACCGCGCCTTCCTGAGCGAGATCGGCTACCTGGTGCCGGTGCCTGAACAGGTGGCGGTGAGCACCTCCAACGTCGACAGCGAGCTGTGCGAACAGGCCGGCCCGCAGCTGGTGGTACCGGTGATGAACGCGCGCTATGCGCTCAACGCCGCAAACGCACGCTGGGGCTCGCTGTATGACGCGCTGTATGGCACCGATGCGATCAGCGACGCCGACGGCGCCGAGGCTGGCGAGGGCTACAACCCGCGCCGTGGCCAGAAGGTCATCGCCTTCGCGCGCAAGGCCCTGGACCAGGCTGCACCGCTGGCCGGCGGCTCGCACGCCGAGGCCAAGGCCTACCGCATCGAGGGCGGGCAACTGCGCGTCGAGCTCATCAGCGGCCTGACTACCACACTCAAAGACCCCGCCAAGTTCGTCGGTTTCCAGGGTGATGCCGCCCAGCCGAACGCGGTGCTGCTGAAGAACAACGGCCTGCACCTGGAAATCCAGATCGACCCCACCAGCGCCATCGGCCAGACCGATGCGGCCGGGGTCAAGGACGTGCTGGTCGAAGCCGCCCTGAGCACCATCCTCGACTGCGAGGACTCGGTGGCCGCGGTGGATGCCGAAGACAAGACCCTGATCTACCGCAACCTGCTGGGCCTGATGAAAGGCGACCTGAGCGAAGCGATCAGCAAGGGCGGCAAGACCCGCGTGCGCCGCCTCAACCCGGACCGCGTCTACACCGCAGCCGATGGCGCAACACTGACCCTGCATGGCCGTTCGCTGCTGTTCGTGCGCAACGTCGGCCACCTGATGACCAACCCGGCGATTCTCGATGGCGATGGTGCCGAGATTCCCGAGGGCATCATGGACGCGGTGCTGACCGGCCTGATCGCCATCCACGACCTGCAGCGGCGCGGCAACTCGCGCAGCGGCAGCGTGTACATCGTCAAGCCGAAGATGCACGGCCCTGCCGAAGTGGCGTTTGCCGCCGAACTGTTCGGGCGTGTCGAAGACCTGCTGGCGCTGCCGCGCAACACCCTGAAGATGGGCATCATGGACGAGGAGCGGCGCACCTCGGTGAACCTCAAGGCGTGCATCGGCGCAGCGCACGAGCGGGTGGTGTTCATCAACACGGGCTTTCTCGACCGTACCGGCGACGAGATGCACAGCGCCATGGAAGCCGGCCCGATGCTGCGCAAGGGCGACATGAAGTCCACGCCGTGGATCACCGCCTACGAGCGCAACAACGTGCTGGTGGGGCTGGCCTGCGGGCTCAAGGGGCGCGCGCAGATCGGCAAGGGCATGTGGGCCATGCCCGACCTGATGGCCGACATGCTGGTGCAGAAGATCGGCCATCCCAAGGCCGGTGCCACCACCGCATGGGTGCCCTCACCCACGGCCGCCACGCTGCATGCGCTGCACTACCACCAGGTGGACGTGCAGGGGGTGCAGAGCGAATTGCAGCGCATCGACCTGGCCGGCGAGCGTGACAGCCTGCTCAACGACCTGCTGACCATTCCGGTATCGCCGCGTCCGAACTGGAGCGATGCGGAAAAACTGCAGGAGCTGGAGAACAACTGCCAGGGCATTCTCGGCTACGTGGTGCGCTGGGTGGAGCAAGGGGTCGGGTGCTCCAAGGTGCCGGACATCCACAACGTCGGCCTGATGGAAGACCGTGCGACCTTGCGCATATCCAGCCAGCACATTGCCAACTGGCTGCTGCATGGCACGGTGAGCGAGGCCAAGGTACGCGAGGTGCTCGAACGCATGGCGGTGGTGGTGGACCGGCAGAATGCCGGGGATGCGGCATACCGCCCGATGGCGCCGGACTTCGCCACCTCGATGGCGTTCCAGGCCGCCAGCGACCTGGTGTTCAAGGGGCGTGAGCAGCCGAGCGGATATACCGAGCCGCTGCTGCATGCGTGGCGCTTGAGGTTCAAGGCGGCGAACTGACGGGCCTCTTCGCCCGCAAGGCTGGCTCCTGCAGGAACCAGCCTTGCGGGCGAAGGCCCCGGCAACTACACGATGGGCAACCCATTGTTGACCACTTCCCGCGTATACGACGCCAGCTGCTTGGCATCCATGCTGGCCACCAGGTCGGCCTCGATGGGCCGGTGCGCCACGATACTCACATCGGTGCAGCCCAGGGCGTTGTGGCGGATCCGGCGCACCGCCGGGCTGATGGTCACGGGGATGATGCCGATGCCCATTTCCTTGGCGATGCGAAATGCACCGGTCTTGAACGGCAGCACGCCCTGCCCGGTGTTGCGCGTGCCCTCGGGGAAGATCCAGAGCGATGTCTTGCTGTCGGCCACGCGGGTGGCGATGCGCCGCAGGCTGGTGATCGACGCGCGCGGGTTGCTGCGGTCGATGAACAGGCTGCCGGTCAGCCAGTACAGCTGCCCGGCCAACGGCAGCCAGCGCAACGATTGCTTGCCCACGATCACCGTGCCTGGGCGCAGCGCCTGGGCCACGACAAATGCATCGTGGTTGCTCTGGTGGTTGGCCACATAGATGTAGGAGCGGTCGGGCGCGATGGCGTCGAAACCACCGACCTCGACGCGCACGCCAAAGATCCAGTTGATGGCCCTGTAGACCTTGCAGGCCAGGTAGAGGTTGTCCTGCTTGCGCGGGTTGAGCAACAGCACCAGGCACAGGAACGGAAACGTCACCACCACGAACAGCACGACCAACAGCCAACGCACACACGCAATCATTGCTTTACCACCTTCCCTCGACATGTTCACCCGTCACGCTGCCAGTTGCAGTGCGCGGGTCGTCTGGTCATCGATTTCGATCCAGAAGGCCAGCACCGGCTTGTCGTCAATCATCTGCGGACGCGCGATTCTTCGCGTGGTCACGCCCATGCGCTTGAGCAACCGCTCGTTACCCATTGCAGTAAAGGCAATCAGCCTGCGCGCCCCCTGGGCACGGGCCACATCGATCACCTTGCCGACCATCGCCACGGTATTCTGCCAAGCCTGTTCAGCCGACAGGTATTGGCCTTTGGGCGAACTCATGGCGAAGCGCGAGAGCTCCCATATGTCCTGCTGATAGGGGAGCGGCGCATCGCCAACCAGGTGCGGAAACACTTCTGCCAGCAGGTACGGGCGATGGGTGGGGATCAGGCGGGCACAACCGAAAATATTCTGTTGCTTGTCGCATGCCAGCACATACAGCGTATCGGGGCGGTCGAACTCATCCCACTCCTGGCCCTCGGGACACTGCAATGGCCAGCCCAGCTCCCTTACAAACACCTGGTAGCGGTACTCGGCCAGTGCGCTCGCCATGGTGCGCGGAAAGTCTTTGATGGTCCCGGTTACAGCAGTGAACATGAAAACGCCCCAACTCAAAGAGCTGGGAGTACAACAAACCCTCCGGAGCCTATATAGCTGCCCGAAAGGGCAGGTTTATTCGTAGGAAAAACCTGAAATGCCAGCGCACTGATGGCCATTTGCTACAGAAGTTTTCCGCGAAAACTGTACCGTACGGTATAATTCGGGCCTGTTTGCACTCTCCATTGGCCGAGCACATTCCACCCATGAAAGGCACATTGCGTGAATGACTGGCGCGAGCACTTCATTGCCGTGGTGACGGGGTGCCGCAACGAAGGCGAGCTGTTCAGCGAGCTGACCCGACTTACCCGCGAGCTGGACTTCGAGTTCTGTTCCTATGGGCTGAAGAATCCGCTGCCGATCGCCGCCCCGCAGTTCATCCTGCGCTCCAACTACCCCAGCGCCTGGGAAGCCAGGTACGTGGCCGAGGACTATTTTTCCTGCGACCCGACGGTGGCCCACGGGCTGACCCGCACCACGCCCCTGCAGTGGGCCGCCGCGCAACAGCAGCACCAGCAGGCATTCTGGGAAGAGGCGCGGCACTACAGCCTGGACCACGGCTGGTGCCTGTCGGTGCAGGGCGACTACGGCACCATCGGCCTGCTGTCCCTGTCCCGCCCGGATGACCCGATCTCCACACTGGAACTGGACGCCAAGGAAGCCAAGCTCATCTGGCTGTCGCAACTGGCGCACAGTGCCATGACCGGCTTCTTTGCCCAGACCCACCTGCCCGAGGCCCAGAAGGCCCTGACCGCACGGGAGAAAGAAGTGCTCAAATGGACCGCCGTGGGCAAGACCTACAGCGAGATCAGCATCATCCTCACCATCGACAGCCGCACGGTGAAGTTCCACCTGGTCAACGCCATGCGCAAGCTGCAGGCCAGCAACAAGGCCGAGGCGACGGTGAAGGCAATTCTGCTGGGGATGCTTTTCTAGGCCAGGGCTGCATCAATAGCTGAAAATTCCCGACACAGCGACTAAGGTAGGCACAGATCGGTGCCCGCCCCTGGCCCGAGACAACAAGATGACGGTGAGCCGCCCCTGCGCGCGCCACGGTCGACGGGAGCCCAGCATGCAGCATACCCAGACCAGCCCGAGCGATCTCGCGGCCTTCGTCGACGATCACTTCCCCGAGCGCGGCATCCGCCCCGACCCTGTCATTGCGCAGTCCTGGTACCGCAGCGTGGTCGAGCATCGCCTCGACCCCGGCGCCGCCGGGCGTACCCACGTGCTGGGCGCCGACGCCATCCGCCAGCATCAACAGCAGCACCAGCAATACCTGGCCATCGCCAGCCAGGGCGTCAGCGGCCTGGCCAGGCGCGTGGTGCCGGCCGGGTTCGCGGTGCTGCTCAGCGACGAACACGGCATCACCCTCGACACCCGCCTGCCCGAAGCCAGCCACATCTATACCCAGGCCGGGCTGGTGGTGGGCGCGCGCTGGGACGAGTCGATTGCCGGCACCAACGGCATCGGCACCACCCTGGCCGCCGCGCAGCCGCTGATCATCCACCGCGAAGAGCACTTTCTGGCCTCCAACTTTCGCCTGAGCTGCTCGGTGGCACCGATCTTCGACGCCCAGGGCCTGCTGCGCGGCTGCCTGAACGCCACCTGCCTGAACAGCAACGGGCCCAAGGAGGCGCAGTACCTGACCCTGCAACTGGTGATCCTGTATGCGCGGCTGATCGAGAACGCGCACTTTCGCGAGTGCTACCGCGACCGCCTCACCCTGTCGCTCAAGCCCATCGACGACATAGCCGACCTGGCCAACGAGCAGTTGCTGGCGCTGGACGACAACGGCCGCATCATCGGCGCCAACCGCGCCACCTTCGTTGCCCACCAGCGCGATGCGGCGCCGCTGCTGGGTGCGCGCATCGACAGCCTGCTGCCAACTTCGGTGGATGAACTGCTGCACCTGACCCAGGGCGGTGCACGCGGCGTGCGCCTGCGCGGGCAGCAGGACGACGCCTTGCTGGATGTGGGCCTGCGCATACCGTCGCAGCGCCACCGCCCTGCCCCGGCCAGACCGCCGGTGCGCAGCAGCCACCCCGACCTGCAGCAGCTGGCCGGCGGCGATGCGCGCCTGCAACAGGCGGTGCAGCGGGTGCGCAAGGTGCTCGACAAGGACCTGCCGATACTGATCACTGGCGAGACCGGCACCGGCAAGGAGGCATTCGCCCGCGCCATCCACCAGGCCAGTGCGCGGCGCGCCGGGCCGTTCATCGCGCTCAATTGCGCGGCGATTCCCGAGACGCTGATCGAGAGCGAGCTGTTCGGCTACCGCGGCGGCAGCTTCACCGGGGCCGACAAGAAGGGCATGAAGGGCAAGCTGGAACTGGCCGCCGGCGGCACGCTGTTTCTGGACGAGATCGGCGACATGCCGGCGCACCTGCAAACCCGTTTGCTGAGGGTGCTGGCCGAGCGCGAGATCTTCCCGATCGGCGCCCAGGCGCCGGTGGCGCTGGACGTGCAGGTGGTGTCGGCGACCCACCAGGACCTGCACGGGATGATTGGCGACAAGCGCTTTCGCGAGGACCTCTACTACCGCCTGGGCGGCATGAGCCTGGCGTTGCCGGCCTTGCGCGAACGCAGTGACCGGGGCGCGTTGATCGAGCAGTTACTGGCGGCGCAGAGCAGCGGCGTGCGGTTGACCGAACAGGCCCGCCAGTGCCTGCATGCCCATGCGTGGCCGGGCAACATTCGTCAGTTGCTCAATGCGTTGCGCTACGCGGTGGCGTTGGCCGAGGACGGGGTGATCGACGTGGATTGCCTGCCGGCGGAGGTGGTGCAGGTGGTGCGCGACGAGCCGCTGCGCATCGACAGCCAGGACCCGGCCAGCGAGTTGCTGCAAAGGTTGCGGCGCCATCGCTGGAACATCAGTGCGGTGGCGGCTGAACTGGGGGTGGCGCGCTCGACGCTGTATCGGCAGATGAAGAAGTACGGGGTGGTGCAGCCCAATGATCGGTTGTGAACCCGTTCGCCGGCAAGGCCGGCTCCTGTAGGAGCCGGCCTTGCCGGCGAAGCGGTCAATCAGATCTGGATGTAGACCACATGGGTATGCGTGTACTCATACAACCCATGCTTGCCATCGGCCCCACCGATCCCCGACTTGCGCGTGCCGGCATGGAAGCCCTGCATGGCCTCGAAGTTCTCGCGGTTGATGTAGGTCTCGCCGAAATCCAGCGCATTGCTGGCATGCATCGCTGCACTCAGGCTGCGCGTGTACAGCGATGAAGTCAGCCCGTATTCACTGTCGTTGGCCAGCGCAATCGCCTCGTCCAGGCTCTCCACGATCTGGATCGGCAACACCGGCCCGAAGATCTCCTTGCGCATGATCTCCATGTCGGCCGAGCAGCCGGCCAGCACCGTCGGCTGGTAGTGGAAGCCCTGCCCGCGATCGGCCACCGCGCCCCCGGTCACCAACTGCGCGCCCTGCCCGGTGGCGGTGCGCACCATCTGCCCGACCTTGTCCAGGGCGGCCTGGTTGATCAGCGGGCCCATGTCCAGGTCCGCCTCGGCCAGCGGGTCACCATAACGGGTGGCGGCCATGGCGCTGGCCAGTTTGTCGGTGAACTCATCCGCCACCTCGCGCTGCACGTACACCCGCTCGGCGCAGTTGCACACCTGCCCGGTGTTGATCACCCGCGACGCGGTGATCGACTTGACCGCCAGCTCCAGGTCCGCATCAGCCAGCACGATGGCCGGCGCCTTGCCGCCCAGCTCAAGGTTGAGCTTGGTGATGTTCGGCGCCGCCGCGGCCATGATCCGCGAGCCGGTGCCCACGCTGCCGGTGAAGCTGATCAGGTCGATGCCGGCGTGGCTGGTCAGGCGCTGGCCCACGGTCGCCCCGGTACCGCACACCACGTTGAACACACCGCTGGGCAGGTCGGTCTCGGCCACCAGGCGGGCGAACTCGAAGCAGTTGATCGGTGTTTCTTCGCTGGGCTTGATCACGATGGTGTTGCCCGTGAGCAGGGCCGGCGCCATCTTGCGGGCGATCAGAAAGAACGGGAAGTTCCACGGCAGAATCCCGGCCACCACACCCAGCGGCTTGCGCAGCAGAAAGATGCTTTCACCGGCGCGGTCGCTGGTGAGCACCTCGCCTTCCAGGCGTCGCGCCCACTCGGCCATGTAGTCCAGGTAGTCGGCGGTGAAGTTGACTTCGACCAGGGCCAGGCCGAGCACCTTGCCCTGCTCGGCGGTGATGATGCGCGCCAGGCGCTCGGCGTTGTCGCGCACCTTGCTGGCGATCTTGCGCAGGTAGCCGGCGCGCTCGATGGCCGGGCGCGTGGCCCAGCCCTTCTGGGCCTTGCGCGCGGCGGCAATGGCCTGCTCCACCTGCGCGTCACTGGCCTGGGGTACGCGCCCCAGCAGTTGTCCATTGGCCGGGTTGTGCACCTCGATCTGCGCGTCGCTGTCGACGAACGCATTGGCGATGTAGTTCTGGTAGATGACGTCACTCATGGGTCAATGGCTCCTTTTCAATGGGATGACTTGGCGCTGAACTGCTTCCAGGTATCGCCTTCCTGATGAAGGTCGTGGGCGCGCTTGATCAGGTACTGGTGGATCTGGTCGACCTGCTCGGGGGTGAAGGCGTCGGCGAACGACGGCATGCCATCCGGCACGCGGCCACCGAAGAGGATGCCGAGGAACATCTGGTGTTTTTCCGGGGTGAGCTTGCGCAGGTCGGGCAGCACGCCGCCGCTGACCGCGTGGATACCGTGGCACTGCGAGCAGTAACCGTCGTACAGCTTGGCGCCCGCCTCGATCGATGCGGTGTCGTTGCTCAACGCGGGTGGTTTGGGGGTGTCCGGGCGTGGCGCCGGCTCTTGCAGCTTGGCGGTGCCGCCCAGCTTGTAGGTCAGCACCTGGGCGTACGGCTGCACGCCGGCCCGCAGCGACAGGGCCCCGGCAAAGGTGGAGAACGCGCCGCCCCAGCCGGCCATGAAGGTCACGTACTGCTCGCCATCCACGCTATAGGTGACGGGCGCGGCCATCACGCCGCTGGCAGCCGGTTGCTCCCAGAGTTTTTCGCCGGTGTCGGCGGCATAGGCGATCACCCGCCCGTCGGCGCTGCCCTCGAACACCAGGTTGCCCGCGGTACTCAAGGTGCCGCCGTTGAAGATGGTCACGTAGGGCACTTCCCAGGCGGCCTGCTGCTTGACCGGGTCCCAGGCGATCAGCTTGCCCGACCAGCTCTTGGCCATCTCCAGCAGGCCTTCGGCGCCTTCGGGCATCATCCCGGTGCGCAGGCCCAGCTGGTACATGCTCTTGAACGGATTGCGCTTGGGCGCCTCGGGGATGTGCTCGTAGTAGGCCGACATGATGTGCGCCGGGATGTACACCAGCCCGGTGTCGGGGTTGTACGACATCGGCTGCCAGTCATGCGCACCCCAGAACGCCGGGGTCACCAGGTTGCGCTTGCCGTTCTTCCAGTAGGCGGCGTTCTCTTCGTCCAGGATCGGCCGCCCGGTCTTCATGTCCATGCCCTTGGTCCAGCTCTGCGGCACGATGCCCTTGGCCGACAGCAGCTCGCCGGTGGCGCGGTCGATCACATAGAAGAAGCCGTTTTTCGGCGCCTGCATCAGTACCTTGCGCGGCTTGCCGTCGATGGGCAGCTCGGCCAGGATCATGTGCTGGGTGGCGGTGTAGTCCCAGGCATCGCCCGGGGTGGTCTGGTAGTGCCACACGTATTCGCCGGTGTCGGCATTGACCGCCACGATGGACGACAGGAACAGGTTGTCGCCCTTGGCCTGGCTACGCCATTTGGGGTCCCACAGCGAGCCGTTGCCCACGCCGATGTACAGCAGGTTCAGCTCCGGGTCGTAGGCGAACGAGTCCCAGGCGGTGCCGCCACCGCCCTGCTCCACATAGGCATCGCCGAACCAGGTCTTGGCGGCGATCTCCATGCCCTTGCCCTCGGGCGGCAGCTTGGGGTCGCCCGGCACGGTGTAGAAGCGCCACGCCTCCTTGCCGGTTTCGGCGTCGTAGGCGGTGACATAGCCCCGCACGCCGAACTCGGCGCCGCCGTTGCCGATCACCACCTTGCCGTTGACCACCCGAGGGGCGCCGGTGATGGTGTAGCTGCGCTTGTGGTCGGCGCGGGTGTCGACCGACCAGGCGCGCTGGCCGGTCTTGGCGTCGATGGCCTCCAGGCGCCCGTCGAGCACGCCCACGTAGACCTTGCCCTTCCACACCGCCACGCCACGGTTGACCGCGTCGCAACAGGCTTCGCCGGCGCGGTGGCGGTCCGATTGCGGGTCGTACTTCCAGATCAGCCTGCCGTCGCGCGCATCCAGCGCGTACACCACCGAGAACGGCCCGGTGGTGTACATCACCCCGTCGACCACGATGGGGGTGGCTTCCACGCCACGGTCCAGGTCCAGCTTGTAGCTCCAGGCCAGGCCCAGCTGGCCGACGTTCTGGTCGCTGATCTGCTTGAGCGGGCTGTAGCGCTGTTCGTCGTAGGTGCGCCCGGTGCTCATCCAGTTACCGGGCTCCTTGTCGGCGGCGATGATGCGCGCGCCATCGACGTTGGCCGGGATGTCCGCAGCCAGCGCCGGTGTACCCGCCAGGCTCAGCAGCACGGCAACGGCAAGGGATTTGAGGGGAAGCGAGGCGAGGCCAGTCTGTCTCATGGGAGTGTCCTGTTCTTATTAGTGGCGCAGTCTTCGCGCTGCGCCATCAGCTCATCGCAACCGCCATGCCAGCTGTGACATGAACCGCCACAACCGCTCTGGCACGCGGCTTTGCGCGCGCCGTACCGATGCCGCCCGCGCTGCAATCAACGCTACAGGTGTTGCATCACCCGCTACACAGGGCGCACACCTGTAGCGCAGTGCTGGCCCGGCGCACGCCACATTCACAAATCGAATGGCAGGGATTTCAACATTTAATTTGTGGATAGCTAAAGATGGTCATAACGTAGCGGTGCAATCCCTGAACGGGGCCGCCCGCCGCAGGCTGGCCCGGGGGACACAACAACAAACATCGAGACTGTCCATGTCCAGAACCACTTACTTCGCCCCCCACGGCGGGCACCCGGCTCAGACCGAGCTGCTGACAGACCGTGCCATGTTCACCGAAGCCTACGCGGTGATCCCCAAGGGCGTGATGCGTGACATCGTCACCAGCCACCTGCCCTTCTGGGACAAGATGCGCATGTGGGTCATCGCCCGCCCGCTGTCGGGTTTCGCCGAGACCTTCTCGCAGTACATCGTCGAAGTTGCCCCTGAAGGCGGCAGCGAGCGCCCGGAGCAGGACAAGAACGCCGAGGCGGTTCTGTTCGTGGTCGAGGGTGAAGTAGACATCACCCTGCAAGGCAAGCCGTACACCCTCAAGCCAGGCGGCTACGCGTTCATTCCGCCGGGCGCCGACTGGAGCCTGCGCAACAACAGCGCGGCCAACGTGACCTTCCACTGGATCCGCAAGCACTACCAGGAAGTCGAAGGCCTGGCGCACCCGGAAGCGTTCGTCACCAACGAACAGGACGTTACCCCGATCCCGATGCCGGGCACCGATGGCGCCTGGGTCACCACCCGCTTCGTCGACATGGCCGACATGCGCCACGACATGCACGTCAACATCGTGACCTTCCAGCCAGGCGGCACCATCCCGTTCGCTGAAACCCACGTGATGGAGCACGGCCTGTACGTGCTGGAAGGCAAGGCGGTGTACCGCCTGAACCAGGACTGGGTCGAAGTGGAAGCCGGCGACTTCATGTGGCTGCGCGCCTTCTGCCCGCAGGCCTGCTACTCGGGTGGCCCTGGCCCGTTCCGCTACCTGCTGTACAAGGATGTGAACCGCAACGTGAACCTGACGCTGAACCCAAAGCGTTAAGCAGGTAGCGATGCAGAAAGCCCGCCGTGACTGGCGGGCTTTTTTGTGGGGAAGTGACCCGCAGGCTCACACCGCCTGTGCTTCGAGCAGGCCGGTCAACACGCCCGCCAGCGCTCGTACCATCGGGTCGGCCGTCTGGCGATGCAGAATCAGAATCTCGTAGCTGTCGATCACCGGCAGGCCGTCCGCCTCGCCGAGCACCCGGTGCTCGGCGGTGACGGCGCGTGGCGGCAGCAGGCTGATGCCCATGCCGTCGGCCACGGCGGCCTGAATGCCGCTGAGGCTGGAGCTGGTGAACGCGATGCGCCAGCGCCGGCCCAGGCTCTCTACTGCGCTGATGATTTCGTCGCGGTACAGCCCGCGTGGCGGAAAGGTCACCAGCGGGATCGGGTCCAGCGCCAGGGCCGGGTTGTGCGCGCTGTCGATCCAGCGCAATTGCTCCGGCCAACTGGCCACCCCTTCGCGACCGTTGCGCCGCTGCTTGAGCAGCACCAGGTCGAGCTCGCCGTTGTCGTAGCTCTGGCTGAGGTCGCGACACAGGCCGCTGGTGACTTCGAGCTTGACCTGCGGGTGCTTGCGGTTGAACGCCGACAGCGCGTTGGTGGTGCGCCCGCCAACGAAGTCTTCCGGGACGCCCAGGCGCAGGGTCACGCCGACCGTGGCGCCGGCCAGGGCTTCGAGCATCTGGTCGTTGAGGGCGAGCATGTGGCGGGCATAGCCGAGCAGGGTCTGGCCGGCGTCGGTGGGCAGCACTTCGCGATTGCCGCGCTCGAGCAAGCGGTGACCGACCATCTCCTCGAGGCGCCGGACCTTCTGGCTGATGGTCGACTGGGTGGAATGCAGGCGCGTGGCCGCCGTGGTGAAACTGCCGCAGTCGGCCACCACCACGATGGCGCGCAGCAGGTCGAGGTCGAACAGAGACCTATTCGGTTTCAGACTGAGGGTCATGCGTAGATTCGATTCATGAATGGTGCAAGGGTTCTACCATGCGCCCCCCGACGCGGCAACCAGTGACATGAACCCGCAGGCACCGTCCCTGTCGGCGAAGTGGCCGTCTATCGTCGATAGAACCAACTGTTGATTGAATAGTTTAAATACATCCAAACGTTAAACCGATTACTACCCGATCAGGTAGTTACGCAGTGCGCGCCAGTGGGATCTAATTCATGTGCGTGGAGGGCCCAACGCACATTGAACCTGTTGAACACGGAGTGTTTATGTCGACCCGCATGTTTATCACCGCCGCACCGGTGGGTGCAGTGTCTCGTTTCGTCTCACCGAAAGAGCCGAAGTTTCTCGATAACTCGGAACTCGCCGCCCAGGACGACTCACTTGAAAGTGTACTGTTGAATGCAGGTTGGAAACGCGTTGCGGCGGGCGGCCTGCGCACCCGCGTCAACCCCGGCGCCGGTACCCGGGCGCTTGTGGCTGTCAGTGCAACAACCCTCGAATGGCTCGAATCAAGGAAGACCCAGCAGGACATCGTGTTCACTCTGACCGGCAGCGGCTGGCAGCTGGATAACGACGGCGCGCTGGTGCAGGATGATCCCCTGCACCAGGGCTACCTGCCGCCAAGCCTGGTCGAAGCGCTGCGCAGCGACTCCCCCGCAGCCTATGAAACCCTGATTTCACAGGGCTGGGAGGTCTGCGCAGCCGGTTACTGGAACCCCATGCGGGCCGCGTCACCGTACCTTCCCATTACCCCGGACGCCATTATCGAAGCCAGCGTGCACGCCGCCGCCGAAGGCGCGGCGATCCTTCACCTGCACACCCGCGACCTGTCCGACAGCCACACCCTGTCGATCCCCGGCAACACGCAGACCATCACCCTGGGGGCCCAGCAAAACCATATCGATGTCGACCAGTACAACCAGATAGTACCGGCACTGCATCAACGTATTCCTTCGGCCATCATCAACCTCTCGACCAGTGTACGCGGCGGTCGCAACTTCGAAAGCCCGATACGCCGGGCGCACTTGCATCACTATGGCCTGAATAAACGCGGGCCAGATGTAAGTTCATTCAGCCCCGGCCCGGTTATATTCCAGGCCGGCGGCGGTTATGAAAACTCACCCCAGTTTCTTGAACAGCAACTTGAACACTTGAACACCTTCGCCATTCGCCCGGAAGTTGAAGTGTTCAACAGTTCGATACTTGATAATGCACTCGGCCCGAACCTGCGCGGGCTGTCACAGGCAGGCAACCCGATACTGTTCATGCTGGTCGCCGGCGTGGATCAGTTCCGCCGAGCCGAAGACGGCAGTGTCAGCGACGATTCGCTGATTCCGGTAGCCGACCGGGAAGCAGTCTATGGGCTGATCAAGCAGGACACCCCGGCGTCTCTGGCGCACGCCATCGAACTGGCGTCGTCGCGCTTGCAGCCGTTTGTGCAACGCATCCGCCGTGAAGTGCCCGACGCGGTCATTTCAATCCTGGCACCCGGGCCGATGCTGAGGATACTGGCGGAGGTGGCCCTGAGCCTGCGCCTGGACGGTGTACGAGTCGGCCTGGAAGATGCGTTGCATGTACCGGATACGCTGGCGCCCGGCGGCTCGCGCAAGGCCACCACCGCCGATCAGGTGCGCTACGTGCGCAAGCGGCTCGAAGCACTGGGCGTGAGCCTGCAGGACGCCGAGCAGACCCGCGACCGGCTGAACATGCCGCTGGACCAGGTGAGACTGTTTCGCGAGGCAGCCGCAACGCTGAAAAGCCTGGAACTGGAAGGCACCCCCACGGCGCCACGCCCCATCGCCCGGGCACTGCTCGATGCGCTCCAACCCCTGCAGCAGCGCTACCTGGAACGTGAGGCGGCGTTCATCGGACATGTATCGGCACGCCTCGCCGAAACCCTGGCCGGGCAGGCACCCGTCAGCGCAGAACGCCTGGCCGAGGTGGCGATCGAGACCATTTTCGACAGCGGCCTGTACGTGCGCTACTTCATCGAAGAGCGTGACCGTTACCGCCTGCCGCTGAACCAGTTCGGCAAGCGCCTGTATGCCGTACAGGCGCTCAACTTCATTCGTGAATTGAACGACGAACACGGCGTGACGAACCTTGCCTGGGACCAGGCTCTGGACACCCTGGCGACGCAGGACCAGTTACCCCGCGACAGCTATCGAATCGTACCGCACCAGTACAAGGGCCAGGACCTGCGCTTTCTTGAATACCTGGCGTCGCTACCGTGTCGCTACAACAGCAGCAGAACCCTGGTGGTCAACACTGTACTGCGCACCGACGCCGACTACAGCATGACCATGGCCCTGCTGTTCGAAGGCATTCACCAACTGACCTCGCGCCTGCGCCGCGATTCGTCTGCCGAACGCAAGGCACACGGCACGCGGCTTTACCACGTGCAGGCGCAGGACGTGCAGGATGTGCACGCAACTGCCCTGCCCAACCCGATACGCCACTACCAATGGGCCGTACTGCCCAGCACACCCACCACCAATTACCCGCAAGGCATTGCCCTGGGCAAGGGCCTGGCTTCGACCTTCTCGAGTTTCCTGCAAGGCATCGGGCAATCGTCGGTGGCGCTGCTGGGCATTGTGCATTCGGGCCTTGATGCCCAGGACAACCCGATCATCGAATCGGCCATGCTGCACAACCGGTTCATCCTCGGCACGCAGTGGCACAGCCAGGTCGTCAGCCACTCGGCACGCCTGATCTATGAACAGGTGATATTGCCCCGCATCATTGCGCAACCGAACGCCCTCAGGTTCTGCCCCGATGGCCTGGTGGCCCGCGATGACAACGGGTTGCCACTGGACCACGCCGGACGCCCCGCCACCCGGCTTTCCTTCCAGGGCATCGAAGACCTTCAGCGCCTGCACTTCTGTGCCCACAGCTCTGGCGCCGCCACATTGCAGCAACTGGACAATGCCATGCGCGAGGACATGCAGCGCCTGGGCTACTCCGTTCTGGAACAGGAGGAAATATTCAACCGTGCGGTGGCCATTTCGTTCGGCTCCGCCACCGACATCGACACCACCCTGCAAGGCACGCCGGTCATCGATATCACCGCCTACAACGATATACGCAGCCTGGCCGGCACCACCACGCACGACTACATCCCGGCCAAGGCCTGCGCCAACACGGCGACCATCGCGCAGCTTCACGGCGGCGTGGCTGCACAGCACCGCTACGATCAGGCCAGCTGGGCGTTCTACAAGGAAGGCAAGGGACGCAAATTGCTGCGCCTCAAGGATGTGGTGCTGCGCCACGACCCGGTACGGGCCCATGACGGTCACTCGATCCGACGTTACCTGGAGGGTGCACCGGCCACCTTGCACGACCTGTTGAACCTGTTCCTCGAGGCGCCGTTGAACATCCGCGCCGACATGCTCATGCGCGAGTTCTACGCCACTCAACAGACCACCCGTCACTGAAGGGATGCCTGAATGAAAATCGCAATTGTGGGCGCTGGATGCAGCGCCGTTCTGCTCTGCAAGGAACTGGCACGCCAGGGGCATGACGCAGCGGTGTCGGAAATCACCGTGTACGAAACCACCGGCCACTTCGGCCCGGGGCTACCCTACGGCCAGGCCACCACGACACCGGAGTTCATTCTGAACATGGCCACTTCCACCCTGGGCACGGACGTCGAACATGCCTATGGGTTCCTGAAATGGCTCAAGGCCCAGCCTGGTTGCGAAACCACCGACCTGAACGACTATGTCAGCCGCCGGCAGATGGGCCAATACCTGGCCAAGGAGCTGGAGCTTGCCCGTCACACCCTGGCCCGGTTCAACATCCGATTGCGAACCCTCGCGCAAACCGTCATCGACGTGAAGGCCGAGCACCCCGGTTACACCGTGACCACCGCACAGGGCGATGAACGCTTCGACAACGTGGTGCTGGCGGTCGGGCACTTGAAGAAGCAGACGCCCTACCCCGACCTGGCGCACTACTACGCCAACCCCTATCACGATCTGGAGCGCCTGAAGACGCAGGTCAGGCCGGGGGCCACCGTCGGCATCCTGGGCACCAAGCTGACCGCAGTGGACATGGCCCTCATGCTCAGCGGGCTGGGCGCCGGACATGTCGCGATCTACTCCAACTCGGGGCGTATCCCGCTGGTGCGCGGGGCCGTGCTCGACAACCCGGTGGGCACGCAGCGACGCTTGCCAGAGCGCGTCTCGATCAGTGGTTTCCTGAACAGTTTTCGCCACATGCGCAGCTTCAGCGCCGAGTACAAGGGCCTGTTTGCACCGCTGGAACCGCTGGAACGCCTGCAGCGGGAAATCCAGGCGGCGGCCCATGTGCGTGACTGGCAGATCTGGCTGGACGCCACCAAGACCTGGATCGACGAGTTCTGGACACGGCTGGACACCGTGCAGAAGCGTCGCTTCCAGCGCAAGTACCAGGGCCTGTGGATGTCCTATCGCCACCCCATGCCGCTGGACAATGCACTCAAGCTCGAAGCGCTGATCAAGGCAGGCCGGGTATCCATTCACCGAGGCTACAAAGCCACCCGCGCGGATGCGCAAGGCAACATCCTGATCGACCTCAGCGGGCAGACCCTGAGCGTCGACTACGCCATCGACGCCACCGGTTTTGCCGGCAACCTGGCGCGGCTGGACTCACCGCTGATAGAAAACCTGCTCGACCGCGGCCTGATCCGGCAGAACAGCCACGGCGGCATCGCGATCAACCCTACCACCCACCTGATCGATGGGCAGCGGGGGGTGTATGCGATCGGGCCATTGACCCAGGGCTCGCTGTTCTATGTGTCAGCGATCGAACGCCTGGCGGTGCACGCGCGCAACCTGGTCACTCACCTGATGACCAACAACAGCCGCGTGCAACCGTCGTTGTCGAGCCTGCAGCAATAGGCATCTGCTCACGACAGCAGGCCCAGCGCGAACGCGCGGGCCACCGCTGCCGTGCGGTTCTTGCCGCCGAGCTTGGCCACCGCATTCTTGGTGTGGAACTTGACGGTGTTGACCGAAATGCTCAGTGCCAGCGCCACCTCCTTGCAGTTCTTGCCGGCGGCATAGTGCTTCAAAGCCTCGCGCTCGCGTGCGGTCAGCCTGTCGTCGCCAGGGCTTGCAGAGGGGTCGAGGTGATCACTGTCCAGCGGGGTATGCGACATGACTCATTCTTCCTTAAAGAGTAAGTGCATCAGCAGTGCTATTCAGCCGATGAGGTTGGGTACCGAGGAAATCAGCAGCGAAATGCCGGAGACCGTGAGCAGGCTCAGCACGACGCGGCGAAACTGCACGTCGCTGATGCCGATATACAGGCGTGTGCCGAGGAACGTCGGAATCAGCATCGCCGGCGCGACAATGGCGAAGTACGGCAGCATCTCGCGCGTGGCAATGCCGGTACTGAGGTAGGTGCCCATGGTGACCAGCAGCATGGACAGGTTGAAGTTCTGGATAATCGAGCGCTGCACGTCGCGGTCGTACCCCTTGAGGGTGCACCACAGGGTCGGCACAGTGCCGGTGAAACCGCCCAGCCCGCCCATGATGCCGCCGGCCATGCCGATCACACCGTCGGCGATCTTGCCCTCGGCAGTGATTTTCGGCAGGTTCTTGGCAAACAGCATGGCTGGGCACCAACTCACCAGCAGGGTGCCCAGAATGGCCTTGAACCAGTTCATGTCCAAGCTGGGCAGCAGCGCGACGCCGAGTGGGATGCCGGCCAGGCCGCCAAGCACGAAGGGCAGCAGGCGCTGCATGTTGAAGCCCCGGCGTACCGAAATGGCCGCCACCACCTGGCCGGTCAGCGCCCCGAATACCGCCAGTGTGGCAGCCAGCTTCGGGTCGAGTACCCAGGCCCAGAACGACATGGCCACCAGGCCGAATGCAAAACCCGAGAGCCCCTGAACAAAACCGGCCACCACTGCTCCGACCGTTACAATCAAATAAACCGTAAGCACCTGATATCCCCCTTTCCCTGGCGCACCCTCATGGTGCGCCTGGCGGGAAGTATGGTACCGGGTCTGTAAAGTTGGAAATTTGAATCCTGTATCAGCCTATAAAACAATGTTATTGCGACACTTCATTCTGTCGTGACCAGCCACTGTTCATTGACCGGTGACGTCGATAAAACAGCAACTTTTGCGGCGCGTTTGAGTGCCCGTGCAAAGAGCGCCTGTTCGACCGCATTGGCACCATTGATACGCTGAAACAGGCTCATGGGTGACAGCCGCCAGCCAAGGCGATGGCGCACCCTGCCGACATTGCACAAACGCACGAGCTCTTCGGCAACATCTGCCGGCACGATGGCCACGGCCTGCTCGTTGGTTGCCACCAGCTCACCGATGAACCTGGACGACAAGCTCTCGACCATGGGTGAAGGGGGGGTGATACCGGCATTGAGGAAGAAGTCGATGAGTTGCTCGCGGATCGGCGTCTGGCGTGGGCCGAGTACCCAGTCCAGGCGAGCCAGTGCCTGCAGGTCGAGTGGCCGCTGGTTGAGGTGCATCGCCAGGCGTTCGTGGGCAATCAGCCGGGGTTCCTGGTGATACAGCACCTCGTGTTGCAGATCGGGCACGTCCGGCAGCGCGGACGTGCGGCCGATCACGCAGTCGAGTTCGTGGGCCTGCAGGCGCTCCAGCAGGTGGGCGCTGGAGCCCTCGTGCAAGGTCACCGATATGCGCTTGCCGCAGGAGCGGGTCTGGTTGATGGCGGTGGCCAGCAGGCGCCCGGGTAGAAACGGTATGACGCCCACGTTCAAGTGTGCTGCGCGACCCTGGGTCATGGCTTCGATGTCCATCGCCCAGTGATCGAGGTCGGCCAGCATCCCCCTGGAGCGTGCGACGATCAGGTTGCCCAGTTCAGTGGGCAGCATGCCGCGCGGTGAGCGTACAAAAAGGGGGGCGCTGAACAGGCTTTCGAGGTCGGCGAGGATCTGAGTGATCGCCGGTTGGCTGGTGGACAGCCGCAGCGCAACCTGGGTCAGCGAGCCATGCGCCTGAATGGCCTGAAGCACCAGCAGGTGTTTCATTTTCAGGCGGCTGGCAAGTCGTCGTGACAGGGAGGTTTCAAAGGGTAAGCGAGTCCTTTCGGTTTTCATACAATTCCATCATAAGAAAGTTATTATCCGTTCTATGCAGAACGTACACGCCCGTATGAGGTTAGTACGAAACACGCGCAATGATTGGCCGCAATTAAAACTTCCCAATTATTTAGATTGCACACTTCCCGACACTGTTTGCAGGTATAAGTTCGCCACAAAAAACCGTCAAGCCAACACTACCCCTACCCCCCATATCGGTAAAACGCCCAGCAACCACACCGCCAGACGCGGCCAGTACGGCAACAGCATCGCCACCCCGAACCCGGCCAGTGAAATACTGCCAAACCAGGCTACCGGCCCCATCGCCCAGCCCCAGGCCACGCCACTGACCCACAGGCTGATGGCCAGCGCCGACCAGCCCGCCGACCGCAGGGCCACCCTCAACCAGGGTGCAGGTGCCCTGCCCCACACCTGCTTGTAGTGCCGCTCCAGCCCCAGGCACAACGCCAACATACCCACATAGGCAAACACCACCGCGCCGATCATCAGCATGTCATTGCCCCTCCACCGCTACCGTCGCACGCTTGCGCGCAGGTTTTTCTTCACGCGGCGCCACGCAGCGCCATGCCGCATACGCCAGCAACCCACCCAGCACCACGCTGGTGGCCTCCAGCACGCGGTGCGCCGGGTCGTGCTGCGCGGTCAACGCGCCCAGCACCGGCAGGCCGATGCACAGTACCGCGGCCAGCCCCAGCTGCTCGGCCCAGGCGCGCTGCGCCGGGCGCAAACCGGCATGCAGCAGCGACAGCAACCACACCGCGAAGAACGCCTTGACCTCCCAGTTGGCCCGCTGCGCCAGCTCCACCGGCAGCAGGCGGTTGGCCCACAGCAAGCCTGTGCAGGCCAGCATCAGGCCGGCGACGAACGCCACGTTGAAGCTCTCGGCCACCTTGTACCAACGCTGCGCCGACACCGAGGCACTGGCGTACTTGCGCCGGCGCTTGACGCAGAACAGCACCAGACCGGTGCCGATCATCGCGGTGCTGACCAACGCACACACGAAGTACAGCCAGCGCATCGGATAGCCGCCGAACTGCGCGAAGTGCAGCCCCGCCATCACCCGCTGGGTGAGCACGGCAGGCCGCATGTCGGGCACATCGCGCAGCAGCTCGCCGCTGACGCCGTCGAACACCATGGCCTGCCCCTTGCTCAGGGCGATGCGATACCCCAGGGTCGGGCGCACCTCGATCCGCGCGGCCGCCGTACCGGGGTTGGAGATACCGATGCTGCTGATGGCGCCCAGCCGCTCTTGCGCGCTGGCCAGTACCGGGGCCAGGTCCACCAGCGCGGCTGGCTGCTTGAGCGCCGCGCGCGGCGTGGGCAGACGCTGCTCGCCCTGGGCCTTGTAGTACGCCTGGTTGTCACCCTCGAACAGCGCATCCACCGCCGCCGGCATGTAGATCAGCAAAAAGATCACCAGCCCGGTGTAGGTGATCATCAGGTGAAACGGCAACAGCAGCACCGCGCTGGCGTTGTGAAAATCCAGCCACGAGCGCTGGCCCTTGCCGGGGCGGAAGGTGAAGAACTCCTTGAAGATCTTCTTGTGGATCACGATGCCGCTGACCAGCCCCACCAGCATCACGATTGCCAGGGCGCCGACCACGAAGATGCCCCAGTTGCGCGGCAGGTTCAGGGTGAAGTGAAAGCGGAAGAAGAAGCTGCCGCCGGCCGTTTCGCGCACCTCGATCGGCTCGCCGGTATGCGGGTCGAGCGGGGTGCCGCCACCGCGTCGACGCTCGCCGGACGCTACCTGCAAACCGGGCGAACGCGCATCCGGCAGGCTGATGTTCCAGTTGCTGGCGCCCGGTGCATGCTGGGTCAGGTAGGCCAGCCCGCGTTGCGCGGCCTGCAACTGGGTGAGGTCGTGGCTGCGCACCTCGGGGCGCATCCAGTTGTCGATTTCGCTGTCGAACACCGCCAGCGTACCGGTGGCGAATATCGCGAACAGCAGCCAGCCGAAGATCAGGCCGGCCCAGGTGTGCAGCCACGCCATGGATTGGGTGAAGGTATTTTTCATCTCACAGGCTCCACAACTGCGGCCAGAAGCCGACCGCCGCCAACGGCACCGCCAGCGCCGCCGGCCACCATGCACGCAGGGCATCGCGACTGGCGAAGGCCCACAGGAATGCGCAGGTGTAAAACGCAAAGGACGGCAGGCTGGCCACGATCACCGCATCCACCGCAGGCATTGGCAGCACACGGGCCAGAAAAGCCGTGGCCGCATAGCTGAATGCATAGCCGCCCAGCAAGGCGGCTGCCGCGCGCGACACTATCAACAACCAGACCGGTCGGGTGTTGCTCATCAGGTTTCTCCTTGTGCTGCCGCTGGCAGGCGCAGGTTCACGCGCAGGCCCGGCTTGAGGTTCTGTGCCCATACCTGGCCGCCCTGCAACTGCACCCGGCAACGGGCGATCGTCAGGCCCAGGCCGAAGCCGTCGCCGCCCGGGCGTGCGGCGTCGAGTCGGGTGAAGGGTTGGAAGATGGTCTCCAGCGCAGCCTCGGCCACGCCGGGGCCCTGGTCGTCGATCCACAGGTGCCAGCAATCGCCATCGCGCCGGCCGCCCAGGCGCACCTGCCCGTTGGCAGGCGAATGGCGGATGGCATTGCGCACGATGTTTTCCATCGCCTGGGCCAGGCCGTTGAGGTGGCCGCGCACCAGGCAGTCTTCGGTGAGCGCCATGGGCAGTTGCCCCTCACGCCAGCCGGACTCGAAACAGGCGTTCTCGCGTACCACCTCCCACAGGGTCTGCACCTCGACCGTGTCCAGCGCCAGTTGCGGGCGCTCGGTGCCGAGCCACACCAGCTCCAGGGTGTCGTCGACCAGCTGGCGCATGCACTGCACCTCGCGGGTCAGGCGCTCGCGCAACACGTCATCGTCGGGCTCGTTTTCGGCGGCCATGTGCAGGCGCGTCAACGGCGTGCGCAACTCGTGGGACAGGTCGGCGAGCAGGCGCTGCTGCAGCGACACGGTCTTTTCGAGGCGCTCGGCCATGTGGTCGAAGGCCCGCCCCAAATCGCCCAGTTCGTCGCTACGCCGGGAAATCGCCGGGTCGACCCGGGTGTCCAGGCGGTCGGCACGCAGGGCATTGGCCTGGGCGCGCAGGTGCGCCAGCGGGCCGATCAGCACGCGATACAGCAGAAAACCCGCCAGCAGTGCCAACAGCGCCGGCAGCAGCCCGTGGATCAGCAGTTGCACCAGCAGCGGACGCATCGACGGCATGAAGCGCTCGGGCAACTGGATCACCAGCCTGCCGGCCTGGGGCGCCTCGGGGAACGGCACGCTGATCGCCGGCAGCTCGGTGGAGCGCTTGCTCATGGGCCAGTCGAGCTCGCGCATGAACGTCACGTACTTCTGCTGCTCATCGGTCAGCGTCTGGCTGCTCAACGAGCGCAGGTCGCTGCCCAGCACCAGCGCCCAGCCCGGCTCGCGGATCTTCAGGTCGGCCAGCCACCGGTCGACGCCTGGCGTACCGCCGCTGCGCCACGCCGCGTGGGCCTCCACGGCGTAGCCCTTGAGCACCTGGCGCGCCTCCTCGCTCAGGTGATAGCTCCTGCGCTCCAGGTGCGCACCGCCCGAGCGGCTGAACCAGATGATCGACAGGCACAGCACCACCAGCAGCGCGCACAGTTTCCACAGCAGCGAGTGACGTCCGGGCAAGCTCATGCCGGCACCTGTGTCAGCACGTAGCCCTTGCCCCATACCGTGGCCAGGCGGCCGGCATAGCCGATGGCGGCCAGCTTGCGGCGCACGTGGCTGACGTGCATGTCCAGCACGCGGTCCTGCTGGGAGAACGGCCTGTGCAGCACCTGCTGGTAGAGGAACGGCTTGCTCAGCACTTCCTCGGGGTGCGCCAGCAGCACTTGCATCAGGCGGTACTCGATGGGGGTGAAGCTGGCCACCGCGGTGCCCAGCTGCATGTCCTGGCGCATGTCCTTGCGCAGCGCCGCCGGCTCGCCCTGCGCGCCTTCCGGCGCGGCCCGCTCATAGGCGACCCGGCGCAGCACCGCATCGATGCGCACGTCCATCTCGTTCATGCTGAACGGCTTGGGCAGGTAGTCGTCGGCGCCCTGGCTGAAGCCGACGATGCGGTCCTGCTCGGCACCCAGTGCCGACATCAGGATCACCGGCACCATGAACCGCTCGCGCAGTTCACCCAGCAGTTGCAGGCCGTCGCGACCGGGCAGGAGGATGTCCATGAGGATCAGGTCGAAGCCCGTCCAGACCTGCAGGTCGGTGCTGTCGTCCACGCCATGACAGACGCTCACATCGAAACCGCGGCGACGCAGGTGCTGTTCCAGATGGGCCGCCAGCAGCGGATCGTCCTCGACGGCCAGAATCTTCGTGGCAGGTTGTGCTGATAGATAACTCACGCTTCACCTTGGGTAGTACGGGTGTAGAGGGCCTGAAAACACAAAAAGCCGCCCCGGGCCGATCGATGCGCGATCGACCCGGGGCAGCCTGTAGGCAATGGCGGCTCAGAACGAGATGTTCAGTGCCGCGAACAGCGCCCGGCCCGGCTGGTTGTAGGTGTTGGCGCCCGAACTGCTGGCGTTGCCACCCCGGTGGATCTGCTTGTCGAACACGTTGTTCACGCCAAAGCGCACGTCGTAGTTCTTGGTGATCTTGTAGCCGGTGCTCACATCGACCAGGCCGTAGGCTTCGACGTCCTGCTGGGCATCCAGGTCGTAGTTCTGCTGGGTGCGGTAGTTGTAGGTCGGCGACTTCTGCTTGCCGAAATAGGTACCGGCGACCTGGAACGACAGCTTGTCGGTGGCACGCCAGTCCAGGGTGCTGTTGACCGTGTACTTGGGAATCACGCTCAGCGGCTCGCCGGTGTCGCGGTTGTCGTTGTTGAGCATCAGGGTGAGGTTGGTGTTCCAGTCCAGCGACGGGGTCAGCTCGACGAAGAAGTTGCCTTCCACCCCTTCCACCAATGCCTTGCCGGCGTTTTCCCACTGGGTCACGCGGCGACCGCTGTTGATGTCGTAGATCACGTCGGTGCCACCGATGATCTTGTTCTTGTAGTCGTTGCGAAAGTACGTCGCGCTGGTGCGCCAGGTGCCACGGTCGTAGAGCAGGCCGATTTCCTTGTTGACGCTGGTTTCGGGGTCTAGGTTGGGGTTGCCCTGCAGGTAGCAGCCGCCGTTGTTGGTCTGCTGGGTGCTGCAACCGTTGCCCTTGCTGTAGAGCAGGTAGTTGGGGTTGGCCTGGTACAGGTTCGGGGTCTTGTAGGCCCGTGCGATACCACCCTTGACGGTGAGGTCGTCGGTGAGCTTGTGCGCCACGTTCAGGCTCGGGCTGTAGTTGTCGCCGAACTCTTCGTGGTGATCCAGGCGCAGGCCCGGGGTGATGGTGGTGTCGCCGATCACGATGTTGTCTTCGGCGAACAGGGCGAAGCTCTTGGCCGACATCTTCGAGTCGCTGCGATCGAAGCCTGCGATTTCATTGCCGGCACCACCGCTGGGGTCGAAGCTTTGCGGGCGCAGCGAGCCCTTGTCGTTGAGCACTTCGTACAGGTACTCGCCACCCAGGGTCAGCACATGTTCGCTGCTGTCGAGGCTGAACGGCAGGTTCACTTCGCTGGACAGGCGCGTGTTGCGCAGGCGCGACATGTCGGCACCGGTGTCGTTGATCGAGCCTTCCGGGCCACCGGCCAGGCCTTCGTTGAGGCGCCAGTTGCGCACGTATTCATACGACAGCGACGACTTGGTCGAGCCCCACTGGAAGTCGCCCAGGTGCGTGAGGTCGTAGGTGCTGCGTTGCATCACGTTGGTTTCGTGGCCGTACAGGCTGGAGATGCGCTCCACGTCACCGCCGCCGTTGCTGTTCATGGTGTCGCCGGCGTAGATGTTGCCCTGGCGGCTGTAGCCGCTGCCCAGCTCCAGGCGGTGCTCATCGTTCAGGCGCCAGCTGAGCAGGCCGTTGATGTCCTTGTTGCGCACGCCTTCGCGGCCGGCCACCAGCGCGCTGTTGGCGCTCTTGGCGTTGATGTCCAGGTCATCGGCGTCGGTCTTGGCCAGGCCGCCATACACACGGAACGCCAGGTCGTCGGTGAGGCCGCCGCTGAGGCTGAAGTTGGTGCGCTTGCTGGCGCCTTCGGCGTGGTCTTCGGGCAGCGTGGTGAACAGGCTGACGTTGCCCTGCAGTTCCTGGGTGGGGCGCTTGGTGATGATGTTGACCACCCCGCCCATGGCGCCGGAGCCATAGCGTGCAGCAGCCGGGCCGCGCAGGATCTCGATGCGCTCCACCGCCTCGGCCGGTACCCAGTTGGTTTCGCCGCGGGTGTCGCGGTCGCCGTTCCAGCCGTAGCGCACTGCGTTGCGGGCGCTGGAGGGCTTGCCGTCGATCAGTATCAGGGTGTTTTCCGGGCCCATGCCGCGCAGGTCGATCTGGCGGTTGTTGCCGCGCGCGCCGCTGGCGCTGTTGCCGGTGAGGTTGACCCCCGGTTCGCGACGGATGATGTCGGACAGGTCGTTGGCGGGCGGGTGACGCTTGATGTCCTCGGCGGTGATGATAGAAGAGCCCAGTGCCTGCTTGGCTTCCTGCTCGGCGGTGACCATGGTGTTCTGGATCACCAGGGTGTTCTCGCCGTTCTGCTCGTCATCGGCCTGGGCCGAGGTGGCAATCAGGGCCGGCGATGACAGGGCGACAAAGGCCCAGGCCAGGCTGTTGTGGGTACTTCTGGACTGCATTTCACGTCTCCGTCACATCAAGCACAAGGGCAGCCTGCACGGCAGGGCTGCCACAAAGAGACGCCAAATATAATGATTCTCAAATGGGTTTAAATCTTATTTACGAAGTTTACATATGGTTTCACCTGGGCTGACAACCAATCTGTCTAATTTAATAAACAAACCATCACTCATCACCCGCGAAAAAACGGAAAAATCGGCAATTTTGCGTTTTATCTGCCAGCGCCCTGCCTCAAAGTGGAAATATTAATTGACACTTGTCTGTCAATTTTCTTATGGTCCGTGCCTCCTGTATGCCATCACTGCGCCACCCCTGCCGAGCACCGCCCAACGATGCCCACCCGCGATCCAGAGCGGGCCGTTGCTGCTCGACACCGTGAAATCAAGGACCTGATCATGTTGCTGCGTCGCCTGCGAATTCAATGGAAGATCACCTTGCTGGCGGGCCTGTGCCTGCTGGCCGTCGTGGTGGTGCTGATGGTGGCGACACGGGTGCAGTCCTCGCGCAGCGCCACGCTGGTGAGCAGCGCCAGCACCCAGATGCTCGACCAGAACGCGCGCCTGCGCCTGCACACCTACGCGCAGCTGCAGGCGGCGCAGATCCAGCGCTACTTCCAGAGCGCCTACCTGTACGGCAACGGTTTTGCAGACCTGGTGATGTACCTGCGCGCCCAGGGCAATGGCGACCTGCGCCAGGCCCTGACCCGCGAAACCGAACGGGCGCTGGGCAACAACCCCGAACTGCTCGGGCTGTACCTGGTGTTCCTGCCCGATGCGCTGGACGGCAAGGACGCGGCCTTCGTCAACCAGGCCGGCGCGGGCAGCAACGAGGCCGGACGGTTCTCGTTGTACTGGTCGCAGCCCAGCCCCGGCACCCTGGAGCGCGAGGCGATGCCTGAATCGATGCTCGCCGACACCAGCGTCTCGGCCAATGGCTCGGTCTCCAACCGCTGGCTGACCTGCACCCTGGAGAGCGGTGACACCTGCATGGTGGAGCCCTACTTCGACACCGTGGGCGACCGCACCCCGCTGACCACCAGCATCTCCATCCCGCTCAAGCACAACGGCAAGCTGATCGGCGTGCTGGGTGTGGACATCAGCCTGGACAACCTGCAGCTGCTGAGCCTGGAGGGGCGCAAGGACCTGTTCGACGGCAACGGGCAGGTGAGCATCGTCAGCGCGACCGGCCTGCTGGCCGGGCACAGCGAGGACAGCGGCCAGTTGAGCAAGCACTTCGAGCAGGTGTTCGGCACCGACTCCAGGGCCCTGGCCGAACAGATGCGTGCCGGCAAGGCGGCCGAATTCAACGACAACGGCCTGCTGCAGGTGAGCCAGTCGTTCGCCCCGGTGCCCGGTGCCCAGCCGTGGAGCGTGCTGCTGGAAGTGCCCGAGCAGGTGCTGCGTGCGCCGGCCGTGGCACTCAACAATCGCCTGGACACCTACAATGCCAGCGCCAACCTCAGCAGCCTGTTGATGGCACTGGTGGCCGCGGTGGTGGGGTTGCTGGTGATCTGGCTGACCGCGCGCGGCGTGACCCGCCCGATACTGGACGTGGCGGCGATGCTCAAGGACATCGCCAGTGGCGAGGGCGACCTGACCCGGCGCCTGGAGTATGCGGGCAAGGACGAGCTGGGTGAGCTGGCGGGCTGGTTCAACCGGTTTCTCGACAAGCTGCAGCCGGTGATTGCCGACGTGAAGGCCTCGGTGCACGACGCACGCGGCACCGCCGACCAGTCGGCGGCACTGGCCAGCCAGACCAGCGCCGGCATGCATCAGCAGTACCGCGAGGTGGACCAGGTGGCGACGGCGTCGCACGAGATGAGCGCGACTGCGCAGGATGTGGCGCGCAACGCCGCGCAGGCCGCCGAGGCTGCACGCGGCGCCGACCATGCCAGCCGCGAAGGCCTGGAGCTTATTGGCGACACCACCCGCGCCATCGAACAACTGGCCGGCGAGATGACCACCAGCATGCAGGAGGTGGAACACCTGGCCACGCGCAGCGAGCAGATCGGCTCGGTGCTGGACGTGATCCGTTCGATTGCCGGGCAGACCAACCTGCTGGCATTGAATGCCGCCATCGAGGCAGCGCGGGCGGGGGAAGCCGGGCGCGGCTTTGCGGTGGTGGCCGATGAAGTGCGCAACCTGGCCAAGCGCACCCAGGACTCGGTGGACGAGATTCGCGTCGATATAGAAGGGTTGCAGCAAGGCACCCGCGAGGTGGTGGAGGCCATGCACAACAGCCACCGCCAGGCGCAGGACAGCGCGGCGCGTGTGGAGCAGGCATTGCCGGCCCTGCAGCGCATTGGCGATGCGGTGGCGGTGATCACCGACATGAACCTGCAGATCGCTTCGGCGGCGGAGGAACAGAGTGCCGTGGCCGAGGAAGTGAACCGCAACGTGGCGAGCATTCGCGACGTGACCGAATCGTTGTCCGGGCAAGCCGAGGAATCGGCGCAGATCAGCCAGACACTCAACCGGCTGGCCAATCATCAGCAGGGGCTGATGGCGATGTTCAGGGTGTGATGCGGTTGGCGAGGCGCAGCGGTTTAGGCATGAATACGGTCGGCGGCGCGCCATAACGAAAAAAATACTAACTCTTTGGATTCAAATAGAAGATTTTTTCTACAAACACCAAACAAACCGAACAACAGTCAAAAATTTTCTCCGTCATCGTCGGTAGGCTACCTACCTGCCCTTCACGTGCATAAAAAGACGATGACCATGCCAGAACTACCGCTGTACCTCGACTACGCCGCCACTACTCCGGTCGATGACCGGGTGATCGAAGCCATGCTGGCCTGCCTCGGCCGCCAGGGCAATTTCGGCAACCCCGCCTCCACTGGCCACGGCTATGGCCAGGCCGCCCGACAGGCCGTGGACCACGCGCGCCAGCAAGTGGCCGACCGGGTTGGCGCTACCGCAGACGCCCTTGTATGGACCTCGGGCGCCACCGAGTCCAACAACCTGGCCCTCAAAGGCATTGCCCAGGGCCAGCCTGGGCGCCGTCACCTGATCACCAGTTGCCTGGAGCACAAGGCGGTGATCGACACCGCCCATGAACTGGAGCGCCAGGGCCACACGGTCACCTGGCTCAAGCCCGATGCACAGGGGCTGATCCAGCCCGAGGCCGTGCAGGCGGCCTTGCGCGAGGACACCGCACTGGTGTCGTTGATGTGGGTGAACAACGAACTCGGCACCCTCACCGACATCGCCCGCATCGGCGACATCGTGCGCGAACACGGCGCACTGCTGCACGTGGACGCGGCGCAGGCGGTGGGCAAGGTGGCCATCGACCTGGGCACGCTGGCGGTCGACCTGATGTCGTTTTCGGCGCACAAGGTCTATGGGCCCAAAGGCATCGGTGCGCTCTACGTCGGCCCGCGTGCGCGCCCCGTGCTGCAGGCGCAGATGCATGGCGGCGGGCACGAGGGCGGTATGCGCTCGGGTACGCTGGCTACGCATCAGATTGTGGGCATGGGCGCGGCGTTCGAGCTGGCGGGCGTGCAAGGTGATGCGCAAAGCATGCGCATCGAGCAACTGAGCCAGCGCCTGCGTGAAGGCTTGCTGGCCCTGCCGGGCGTGACCCTGAATGGGTGCGCGCAGCAGCGTGTCCCGCACACCTTGAACCTGTGCATCAGCCGCAGCGGGTTCAACAGCGCGCAGGTGGCCGGCAGCCTGGCGCTGTCGTCGACCTCCGCGTGCAGCTCGGCCACCCAGGCCCCTTCGCATGTGCTGCTGGCACTGGGGCTGGATGCCGGCCAGGCGCTGAGCAGTGTGCGGGTGAGCGTGGGGCGGTACACCGAGATGGCAGATGTGGAGCGGGCAATCGAGGTGTTCAGGGCTGCGCTGCAGGCGCCGGCAGGGTTCTGGTAAAGCGGCCTGCAGGAGCCGGCCTTGCCGGCGATGGTGCGTACAGCACCCCTGGCCCGGCATGGCCGGGCATCGCCAGCAAGGCTGGCTCCTACACCCTTGCCACGGCTTACTCGGCTTGCACGTAAGCCGCCGGTTTGTCGGCCACCCGGTTGCGCTTCACGAAATAGGCCACCACCACCAGCACCGTGGTGGCCGCGATGAACCACAGTTGCAGGCGCGATGCCGGGTCGATGGCCTGGCTGCCGATCACGGCGAGCAGCGCAAGCAGTGCCACGACGTTGGCATAAGGGAAGAACCAGGCGCGGAAGGCCTTGGGGTCGACCGGTTCGTGACGGGTTTTCAGGCGCATGGCCAGGTGGGCAATGATGATGAAGATCCACACGATCATCACGAAGGTGCCGCTGCTCTTGGCCAGGGTCATGAACAGGTCGCCGCCGCTGAGAAAGTGCACGGTCAGAATCGTCAGGCAGATGCACAGGCTGAGCAGCAAGGCATTGAGCGGCACGCCCTTGGCCGTGGTGTGCGAGAACAGCTTGGGCGCATGCCCACGCTGGCTCAGGGAGAACAGCATGCGCGAGTTGGAGAACATGAACGAGTTCATCACCGACATGAACGAGACGAACAGCACGATCTTCATTGCCACCGCCGCGCCACCGAACCCGGCCAGGGTGAACAGCGAAACATAGGGCGACGCCAGGTTGGCCTTGTCGGTCCACGGCAGGCACAGGATCAGGATCGACACCGAGCCCACGTAGAACAGCATCACGCGCAGGATCACGCTCTTGATCGCGCGGATCACGTTGCGGCGCGGGTTCTCGGACTCGCCAGCCGCCACGGCGGCGATTTCACTGCCGCCCAGCGAGAAGATCACCACGATCACCCCCGCCATCACCGGCGACAGGCCATTGGGCATGAAGCCGTCGTGCGCGGTCAGGTTCACCAGGCCAGGGGACGGGATGTCGCTGTGCAGGCCGAGCAGTATCGACACGCCCAGCAGCATGAAGATGAGGATGGTGGCAACCTTCAGCGCGGCCAGCCAGTACTCCACTTCGGCGAACGACTTCACCGAGTAGGCGTTGCTCGCCATCAGGGTCACCAACATGATGAACGCGCCCGCCCAGATCGGCAGCCAGGGCAGAAAATCATGCAGGATGGCGCCCAGCAGCACGGCCTCCAGGGTGATCGTCATCATCGACTTGAACCAGTACAGCCAGCCGACGGTAAAGCCGGCCCACTCGCCCAGGTACATGTTGGCGTAGGTGGAGAACGACCCCGCATCGGGGGTGCGGCAGGCCATCTCGCCAAGCATGAACATCACCAGGGTGACCACGATGCCGCCGATGAAGTACGACAGGATCGCGGCGGGGCCGGCCGACGCGATCAGCGAGCCGGAGCCCATGAAAAGCCCGGCCCCGATCACGCCCCCCAGCGCGATCATGGTGATGTGACGTTGCTTCAGGCTCTGCTTGAGACTGTTGGATTGCATTTCCTTTACCTCTCTTATTATTGGGAGAAGACGGCAACGTTCTGCAGCGAGATGACGCGTCACGCTTGCAGAAGGCCGCTCCTCACGCAGGCATCGTCATGTGCCTGCGCCGCACGCTTCAGCCTTTTTCAGGCAATGGCTATCAGGGTGGCACCTTGGACGGCAAGGCCGGCCACCTCAAGCGATTTCTGCGCACAACATCCTGCATTTTTTTCCTGAGGGGCTGCAGCAGGTTTGTGGTAGGCGGCGAGCGAGTGGGCCCTGACGGTCATGTGCCGGCAGGGCTCGCAACTATCGGATAAATAAAACTTTATTCACCCGGTTATTACTTGATAACTTCACCTGCCGTGAAGCGGTTGATAACGTTTTAAGTCTCGCGCCCTAAGTAGTACGACTCTCGACCCGGCTCCCCTTCTTTGGTATTCCCCCACCGCGGCTTGCTTGACACACAAGTACCGCCCTCGCAATGCTTGCCCCCAGCAAAACCCCACGATGAATAACAACAATAACAATTGAACAAGGAGTTCGCCGATGCTTGGCTACTATGCGCAATACAGTAGTGTGTACATCACCACCCTGATGATCGTGACCACGCTGTTCTTCGCCCTGCCGATTTTCATTGCGCCACTCACCTGGGCGCGCCTGATGCAATGGACCATCCCGGAACATACCCACCTGGCCATCTATTTCGGCCGCTGCCTGGGCGCGTTCATTCTGGTGGTTGAAGTGGCCATGTTGCGCTCGGCCACCACCGGCACCAGTTTCAGTTATGCCTTCGACATACTCTTCGTGGTATTCACCCTGATGTTTGTGGTGCATGTCTATGGCGCGATAAAACGTATTCAGCCTATTACCGAAACACTGGAAATCGGCTTCTGGATGATTCTGTTCGTATTGAACATGCTGTTCTACCCCACCACCAGCATTACCCTTTAATACCTGACCCAGCCACTTGAAGGCTGACGCCACCGCGGCGTCGGCCTCTGTGTGCCTGCCCGTCGTCTGCCAACTTTTATTCAGGAATTGAAGATGCTCGATACCGAGGAAGCCCGTTCGCACGCCGCCTTGATGGATCTGGTGCGTCAACTGCTGGAGCAGGCGACCGGTGTCGAGGCCCACACCCTGTACAACGATGCGCCCTTCCACGAGATCGGCCTCACGTCGCTGGCCATCCTGAATTTCAACGAGCTGATCCAGCCCCTCTTCGCCGACCTGAACAAGACCCTGCTGTTCGACTGCCGCTGCATCCGCGACGTTGCCACGCACCTGCTGCGCGAGCATCCGCAGGCCAGCGCCAGCTACCTGCAGGGCCGCCCGCCCAGCCCGCCCCCACCAGCCGCAGGCGTCGAGGCCTGGCCCTCGATTGCCCCCCTGGCGCCGTGCAACGAGGAGCCCGCTGGCGATATCGCCATTGTCGGCCTGCATGGCCGCTTCCCCGGTGCCGACGACCTGGATGCGCTGTGGCGCAACCTGCTGGCGGGTGTCGACTCGGTGAGCGAGATACCCGCCGAGCGCTGGCCGCTGGACGGTTTTTTCGCCGCGGGCAGCGACGCCCGCAGCAGCGGCCTGAGCTATGCCAAATGGGGCGGCTTTCTACCCGATATCGATCGGTTCGATGCGCAGTTCTTCGCCATCGCCCCGCGTGAAGCCGCCTGCCTCGACCCGCAGGAGCGGCTGTTTCTCGAATGCGCCTGGCATGCCCTGGAAGACAGCGGCCACCTGGGCGAGCGCGGCCAGTTGCTGCGCGGCGCCCAGGGTGCGCTGGATGTCGGCGTGTTCGTCGGGATCACCAGCAACACCTACCCCCTGCTCGGCCCTGCCCTGTGGCAGGCCGGGCAACCGGCGATCCCCAGTGGCCTGCCGTGGTCGGTGGCCAACCGGGTGTCGTTCGCCCTGGACTTGTGCGGGCCGAGCCTGGCCATCGACACCGCCTGCTCGTCATCGCTCACGGCATTGCACAGCGCCATCGACAGCCTGCGCAAGGGCGAGTGCCGGGCAGCGCTGGTAGGTGCGGTCAACCTCTACACCCACCCCGCCAAGTACGTGCAGTTGTGCCAGCAGCACATGCTCTCGCCCACCGGACGTTGCCATGCGTTCGGCAGCGAGGCGGACGGCTTCGTGCCCGGTGAAGGGGTTGCGGCCGTGGTGCTCAAGCCGCTCGAGGTGGCCCGGCGCGACGGCGACCGGATACTGGCAGTGATCAAGGGCAGTGCGATCAACCACAGCGGGCGCACCAACGGCTACACCGTGCCCAGCGCCGGTGCCCAGGCCGCGCTGATCGAGCGGGCGCTGGCCGATGCCAGGGTACCGGCCGCCAGCATCAGCTACATCGAAGCCCACGGCACCGGCACGCGCCTGGGCGACCCCATCGAGTTGCAAGGGCTCAGGCAGGCACTGGGCGGGCAACACTCGGCGACCTGCCATGTCGGCTCGATCAAGGCCAATTTCGGCCACCTGGAAGCGGCCGCCGGCATGGCCGGGCTGAGCAAGGTGGTGCTCCAGTTGCAGCACCGGCGCCTAGCGCCGTCGCTGCATGCCAGGGTGCTGAACCCCGACGCCGGGCTCGAGCACAGCCACCTGCAGATCGTGCGCGACACGCGCGATTGGACCAGCGACAACGGCCCGCGCCGCGCCGGCATCAGCTCGTTCGGCGCTGGCGGCGCCAATGCCCATGTGATTGTCGAACAGGCCCCCGAACCCACACCGTCGAGCGCCAGCAAGGGCCCGGCGGTGTACCCGCTGTCGGCGCGCAGCCAAGCGCAAGTGCGTGAACAGGCTGCCGCCCTGCTGGTTTGGTTGCAACGCCACCCCGACGCATCGGCCAACCAGCTCGCCTACACCCTGCAATGCTGCCGCCCGGCGTTCGACCATCGCTTCGCGCTGGTAGCTGCCGACTTGACGCAGTTGCAGGCTGGCCTGGAGCGCTTCGTGCAATCGATGCCGGGGGGCTATCAGGGCCGGCTGCTGCCCGGCACACCAACGCGCGAGCTGAGCGCCAGCGCCCCCGATGAACTGGCAGCGGCCTGGGTAGACGGCACGCTCGCCCGCTGGGGCCGCTTCTGGCCGCAGCCGCCCAGCCCACTGGCCGCGCCGCTCTACCCCTTTGCCAGGGACCGCTACTGGGTGCCGCGTGTGGCGTCGGCCGCGCCCCACGCCAGCACCCAGCTGCACCTGGATGCCGGCCAGTTCTTTCTGCGCGACCATGTGGTGCAGGGCCAGCCGGTGCTGCCCGCCGCCGCCTACATCGACTTGTGCTGCAACCAGGCGCGCCGCCACGGCCTGGACCTGCCGCTGACCCTGCACAAGCTGACCTGGGCCAGCCCGATCCGCGTCGAGCCCGGCCAGCAGCGCAGCATCGAATGCCGCAGCGAACGCACCCACGACGGTGTGCGCCTGGCGTTCCAGCCGCTGCCGGCCAGTGACCCCACCCCCAGTTTTCGTGGCGAGTGCCGCGCCGTGCAGGTGCCCGCCGACAGCCTGCCAAGCCTGGCGCAGGTGCGCAGCGAGTGCACCCGGCCGCTGGCCCTCGACGCGCTGTACCCCACCCTCGAGCGCCTGGGCATTGCCTACGGCCCCACCCTGCGCTGCATTGCCGGCGCGTGGCTGGGCGAGCAACAGGCGCTTACCGAACTGCACTGGCGCCCCGAGCAGCGCCAGGGCGAACCGCTGAGCACGCTGGACCCGGCGTTGCTCGATGCGGTGCTGCAAAGCGCCTTTGTCACCGCCGCCCAGGGCAATGCACAGATCGACACCACCTTCGTGCCCTACGCCTGCCAGGCCCTGCACGGCTACCGGCCCTTGACCGAGCGCTGCTTCGTGCACGTGCGCCCGCGTGCTGCCCAGGGCAGCCAGATGCGCCTGTACGACTTCCGGGTGTTCGATGCAGACGGCCAGGTGCTGATGGACATCGAGGCCTTTGCCTTTCGCGAGTACCGCGTCGACCCCGAGCATGCCGTGCATCTGCTCGAACCCTACTGGCAGCACCAGCCCACCGCCCCGGCCACCCCCGGGCCGATGCCCACCACACTGCTGCTGTGCGACGACCCGCAAGCCTTCGCCCAGTTACCCGCGCAACTGCGTGACGCCGCCTGGCGACTGGTACCCGCGCAGCAGTTCCACTACACCTCACCACGCACCGTCGAGGCCGACCTGGGCGATGCGCGCCACATCGACCTGTTGCTGCGCCTGCTGACCAGCCAGCAGCAAGTACCCGCACGCCTGCTGATCGACCTGCGCAGCACCGGCAGCCAGGACGCCGGCCTGGGCGAAGGGCTGGACGCCGCCCTGGCCACCGCAGACCTGCTGCGCCACCTGTGCCAGGGCCAGAGCACCCCCGCGCTGCATACCCGGATCGTGCTGCACCCCGGCCCTGTCAGTGCCCTTGAAGGGCTGCTGCGCTCGGTGGTGCAGGAGATCCCCAGCCTGAGCGCCAGCCTGATCGAAACCAGCCACCAGCCCGGCAGCGCAGAGCGTGAAGCGCTGGCGCACGAACTGCTTGCGGCTGCGCAGCCCGGTGTCAACCGGGTATCGCTGTGCGAAGGGCAACGCCGCGTGGCGAGCCTGCGCTTTGTCACCCCGGGTGCCGGCACAGCGCCGGCGCAACTGAGCGCCGGCGATGTGCTGGTGATCAGCGGCGGGCTGGGGGCCGTCGGCCGTGCACTGGGTGAAGCGCTGGCGAGCCTCGGCGGCCTGCGCCTGGCCGTGCTGGGCCGTCGCGCCCTCGATGCAGACGCTGCCCGATGGCTGCAGCGCCTCACGCACCTGGGCGCCGACGATGCCGCCTACTGGCAGGCCGACTGCGCCGATGCCGACTCGTTGCACGCCGCCCTGGCCAGCATTCGCCAGCGCTACGGCGCCTGCCACGGGGTGATTCACTGCGCCGGGGTTCTGCAGGACGGGTTCTTCCTGCGGCAACCTGCCCAGGAGCGCGCCAGCGTACTCCAGGGCAAGACCCTGGCCGCCCGCCATCTGGATGCAGCCACCGCCGATGACCCGCTGAAACTGTTCATGGTGTGCTCGTCGCTGGCCGGGGTGTACGGCAATGTCGGGCAGAGCGCCTACGCGCTGGCCAACGCCTGGCTCGACCGCTTCGTGCAGGCCCGCCAGCAGCGCTGTGCCAGCGGCCAGCGCCAGGGCCGCTCGCTGTCGATTGCCTGGCCACTGTGGCAGACCGACAACGGCATGCAGGCCCCGGCGCCGGTGCGCCAATGGCTGGCTCGCCATGGCCTGGCCCTGTTGCCGAGCGATCAGGGGGTGGCCACGTTCCTGCGCTGCCTCGCCTTGGCGCAAGCGGTGTTGATCCCGGTGTGCGGCAAGCGCGACGCGGTTGCACGATTGTTCGGCATCGAGGCGCCGCCTGCCCCGCCCGTGCAGGTTGCGGCGCAGGCGCACAGCGACGCGCCCTGCCTGCTCGACTACCTCACCCGTCAACTGGCCGAGGTGACGGCCACGCCGCTGGACAAGGTCGACCCCGACACCTCGCTGGAGGTATTCGGCCTGGACTCGATCCTGGTGATGGAACTCAACGGCCGGCTTGAACAGCACTTCCCCACCCTGTCGAAGACCGTGCTGTTCGAAGTGCGCAGCCTGCGCGAGCTGGCCGCCCTGCTCGGCAACGAGCACCCGGCCGAAGTCGCCCGGCTGGCACCGGCCCCCGTGGTGGTCGAGCCGCCAGCACCCGCGCTGTCGGTGGTCACGCAGGGCACTGCCGACACCCAACGCCAGGACATCGCGATCATCGGCCTGGCCGGGCGCTACCCCGGCGCACGCGATGCCCAGGCGCTGTGGCAGCACCTGGCGGCCGGCGATGACCTGATCAGCGAAGTGACCTCGCGCTGGGAGCAACCGGGCGGCGACGACCAGCTGTATGCGCGCTGGGGCGGCCTGGTGGATGATTTCGACTGCTTCGACCCGCTGTTCTTCGGCATCTCGCCGCGCGACGCCGAGCGCATGGACCCGCAGGAGCGTCTGTTTCTGCAAACCGCCTGGCATGCCGTGGAAGACGCCGGCTACACCCCGCAGAGCCTGTGCGGGCCGCGCCAGCCGGGCGTGGAGCGACGACGCGTGGGGGTGGTCGCGGGGGTGATGTACGGCGAGTACCAGTTCTATGGTGCGTCGAGCTGGCCCGCGCGGCCGGCGACCCTGACCAACTCCTCGTATGCCTCGATCGCCAACCGCGTGTCGTTCTGCCTGGACCTGGAAGGCCCCTCGTTCGCCGTCGACAGCATGTGTTCGTCGTCGCTCACCAGCCTGCACCTGGCCTGCGACCTGATTCGCAGCGGCAGTTGCGAGCTGGCCCTGGCCGGCGGGGTGAACCTGTCGCTGCACCCGTACAAGTACCGCATGCTGTGCGAGCTGAACTTCGCCTCCACCCAGGGCCAGTGCCGCAGCTTCGGTGCCGGCGGCGACGGCTATGTGCCGGGTGAAGGCGTGGGCGTGGTGCTGCTCAAGCCCCTGGCCCAGGCCCTGCGCGACGGCGACCACGTGTACGGGGTGATCCGTGGCAGCGAGCTCAACCATGGCGGGCGCACCTCGGGCTATACCGTGCCCAACGCCGAATCGCAGGCCCAGGTGATCGGCCGCGCCCTGCAGCGCTCGGGCCTGCCCGCCGCCAGGCTGGGCTATATCGAGGCCCACGGCACCGGCACCAGCCTGGGCGACCCGATCGAGATCCGTGGCCTGGGCAAGGCCCTGGCCGCCCAGGTACCCAGCGAGTGGCGCTGCCCCATCGGCTCGATCAAGGCCAATATCGGCCACCTGGAATCGGCCGCCGGCATGGCCGCGTTGACCAAGGTGCTGCTGCAGTTCAAGCACCGGCAACTGGCGCCGTCCATCCATGCCCAGCCGCTGAACCCGAACATCGATTTCAGCAACACGCCCTTCGTGGTGCAGCAGCGCCTGGCCGACTGGCCGGACCCTGCAGATGGCCTGCCACGGGTGGCCGCCATCAGTTCGTTCGGGGCCGGCGGCGCCAATGCCCATGTGCTGATCGAGGACGCCCCGCTGCAAGCGCCACCCGCGCCCACCGGCCCCCAGGCCTTTGTATTCAGCGCGCACAGCGCCGGGCAACTGCGCAGCTACCTGCAGCGCTTTGTCGACTGCCTGGAGCATGAACACGCCCTGGCACCGCAGCACCCCGAGCACTACCTGGGCCTGCGCTGCTTCACCACGCGGGATGTCGCCAGCACCCTGCTGCACGGGCGCCAGGCGTTCGAGCAAGCACGGTTGGCCGTGGTGGCCGACGACTTCGATGCGCTGCGCCGGCAGTTGAGCGAATGGTTGATGAACCCGCCGGGCGACGACGCACGGGTGCTGCTCAGTGGCCCGGCCCCTGCGCCCGAGTGTGCGGCCCTGGCCCGCACCTGGCTCGATGCGCACCTGCCCGCGACACCGCCAGCGGCGACCCAGGCGTGGCGAAAGGTGCCGCTGCCCGGCTATGAATTCTTGCGTCGTCGCTACTGGATCAGTACGCCGCCCACAGTGAGCAGCCCACCGCTGCCGGCGCCACCGCACGCTGCGCCCGCGGTGACGCCACAAGACATTCTCGACCGCCTGGCCCGCCGGGAAATCAGCCAGCAACAGGCCCGCGACCTGCTGCGTTCGATGCTCTGAATTCGCCTGTTTCCACCTTCAAGGGAGTGATGCAATGCAGCAGCCGACTATCGCCATCATCGGCGCCGGGGCCAGTGGCCTGGGCGTGGCAAAGGCCCTCGGCGAAGTGGGCCTGGCCTTCGAGATCATCGAGGCCACCGCGCGTTTCGGCGGCAACTGGCAGCCCGACGGCCCGGCCTCGAAAATGTATGAAGCGGTGCACCTGATCAGCTCCAAGCGCAACACCCAGTTCGCCGACTTCCCGATGCCCGAGCACTACCCGGACTACCCGCGGCACACCCAGGTGTTCGACTACCTGACGCAACTGGCCGAGCATTGCCAGCTGCAGCAGCACACCCGCTTCAACACCCGCGTCACCCACATGCACAAGACCGCCGACGGCTGGCTGCTGAGCTTCGACGACGGGCGCCAGGCCCGCTACGAGGCGGTGGTGGTATGCAACGGCCTGCTCGGCACGCCCAAGGTGCCGCAGTACCCCGGCACCTTCAGCGGGCAGGCCCTGCATGCCAGCGCGTACCGCAGCTCGGCACAGTTTCGCGGCAAGCGCGTGCTGGTGGTGGGTGGCGGCAACTCCGGTTGCGACATTGCCGTGGACGCCGCGCAAACCGCCAGCCTGGCGCTGCACTCGACCCGGCGCGGCTACCACTACATGCCCAAGTTCATCGATGGCCAGCCGACCCAGGAATGGCTGATGGACCAGGCGCCGAAATTTGCCGACGAGGACGAATACTGGGCGCACGTGGAGCGCAGCTTCAAGTTCGCCGGCTACGACGGGCGCGACTATGGCCTGCCCGCACCGGACCACGGCATTCGCGAATGCCACCCCATTCTCAACTCGCAGATTCTCTACTACATCGGCCATGGCGATGTGCAGGCCAAGCCCGACATCAGCCACTTCGACGGCCAGCAGGTGCACTTTTGCGACGCCAGCGTGGCCACCATCGACCTGATCGTATGGGCCACCGGCTACGGCATCGACCTGCCGTTTCTGCCGCTGCAGACCTTCGACTGGCAGCGCGATTTCGACTCGCTGTTTTTGCGCATGCTGCCGGCCGAGCACGACGACCTGGTGTTCGTCGGCTACCTCAACACGCCGTCGGGCATCGGCAACCTGGCCAACATGACCGGGCGCTTCGTGGCCGCCTACCTGCAGGCCCGTGCCCTGCGCAGCCCGGCCTGGCACACCGTGCAGCAGATCAAGCGTCAGCCGCAGCTGCTCGACCTGGGCCAGCAGCGCTTCATGCAGACCCAGCGCCACGCCCACGAAGTGGACCTGTGGAAGTTCATCCGGGCCGTGAACTTTCTGACCGCGCGGCTGCAGCCCTCGCCACCCTTGGCGCGTAGCGCCTGACCATCGACGACACGCCGGGGAACCGACCATGAACCAACCGACCCACCTGCCCCTGACGGGCGACCCGGATGCCGGCGCGCTGAGTGCGCGCCAGGCGCTGCTGCTGCTCGACAGCCTGGATGCCGGCGCCGCGCCGCCGCTGGAGCAGCGCCTGCTGGAGGACCTGCGCGATCTGCTGCTGGGCGTGCTGAAGATCGACCCGGCGGACTTTTCGCCCACGCGTGCATTGATGGACTACGGCCTGGACTCCATCGCCTCCACCGAAATCGGCACGCTGTTCACCCAGCGCTTCGGCATCAGCGTGCCACCGACGGTGTTCTTCGAATTCCAGAACCTGCAGAGCTTCTGCGGCTACCTGCTGGCCAACCATCACGGGCAGTTGCTCGAGCATTACGGCGACAGTGCGCCCTTGCCCGCCCCCGAACCGGTTGTGGCTGCGGCGCCACCGATGGCGCAGGTGGTTGCGCCCGTGGCTGCCGGCGCAGTGGCCACACCCGCTACGCAAGGCCCCTTGAGCATCGAGGCGCTGTGGCAACGCTATGAGCACCTCGCCCCCGCTGCCCCGGCGGTGGTCCAGGGCACGCGAGCGAGCAACGAGCACGAGCCCAGCCAGGCCCTGCTCGACGAACAGTTCAGCCTGTGCCAGCAGGCCACGCGGGTGCAGATCCACCGACCCGGCGCGCCGCGCCTGGAATGCGCGACCTATGGCAGCGGCACGCCGGTGCTGATGCTGGGCGGGCTGGTGATGCAGTACGACGTGATGTGGCGCCTGCAACTGCAGGCGCTGGGGCGCGGGCACCGGTTGATCATGCTGCACCTGCCCGGCTGCGGCGAGGCCGAGCTGCCGCCTGCGTTCGACATTGCGCACCTGGTGGCCGATATCGTGGTGCTGCTGGATCAGCTGGGTATCGACCAGCCGCTGCCGGTGATCGGCTATTCGTTCGGCGGCGTGCTGGCCCAGGCCTTTGCCCTGGCCCAACCGCACCGCTGCGCAGGGCTGTGCATCAGCGTCAGTTCGCCGTTCAGCGAAGGCGCGTCGAACTTCCCGGTACTGATGGGCGAGCTGCAGAAAAGCCCGCGCTTCATGACCCTCAACCGCGGCTGGAACATGGCAGCGCTGCCGGCCTACCAGCAGGTGATCGGCGACTTCGACCTGCGCCCGCAGTTGGGCAACCTGCACTGCCCGTGCAGGATCATCTGCGCCAGCGACGATGCCTATCAGCCGCCGGCCTATTCGGCGCTGATCGCCAACGCCGTGCCGCATGCCGAACTGATCGAGGTGCAGGGCTCCGGGCACCTGCTGGGCTTTACCCATCACCAACGCTACAACCAGTTGCTGCTGGAGTTCCTGCACAACCTGCCAACCCCCGAAGGCCCGGCCCGGCGCCCCGTGCCCCCGGTGTTTCAGCCGGCCACCGCGCACACCCTGCAGACACTGGAAGACTACGTGCGCCAGGGCGAACAGGGCCACTGCGCGATCCTGTCGGCGCCCGCCGCGCAGACCGCCCTGCTGCTCAATCACCTGGCCAAGCGCGGCAAGCGCGAGCCTGCCGATTACCGCAGCTACTTCATGACTTCGCTGGAGGAAGCCCTGGATGCGGCCCTGCGCCTGGCCCGCCACCATGCACGCAACCACACCCCCGACGGCCAGGGCGAACTGCTGCTGATCGACGACAGCGGCTACTGGGCGCGCTACTTCAACCCGCTGCAGCGCGCCGATGCCAGTGCGCTGGTACCCGGCATCCGGGTGGTGGCGAGCCTTGCCCAGGCGCTGGCCTACCAGCGCCAGCATGGGCCCGAGCAACTGGCGGCGGTGGCCTGCATCCAGGCCGCCGACGCCAACGCCGAGGCCTGCGATGCCTGGCTGCGCGAGCTGGCCGGCAGCGGCATTCTCAGCCTGGTGGTGGAGCCTGCCCGGCAGGCCGGGCACTGGCCGTTGCTGGCGTTGTGCGAAAGCCCCGACCTGATCGTGCTGGGCGAGGGCCTGAGCGGGCTCCAGGCGCCGCTGGGCGCCTGCCTGGTACATGAACGGGTGAAGAACCCGTGGCTGATGACGCCCAACGAAAGCTATGTGCGCCATGTGATGAGCAACTTCGGCCTGCCGTTCAAGCTGGCCTTCGAACACCTGATGGCGCAGTTCGCCGCCGGGCTGAGCGTGGATGAGCAACGCGAACTGCGCCGTATCGCCAGCAGCAGCGAAGCGACCTACCAGGCGCACCTGTGCTACGGCAACCGCGGGTACGCGAAGATCGCCCGCATGCACGGCTTCGATGGGCGCTTCCACGAGGCTCGCGGGGTGCGCTCACGGCTGATGCACGATGGCGAACCCTCGCGGGAAATCATCGACTGCTTCGTCAACGTGGGCACCTGCCCGCGCGGCCTCAACCCGCTGGATGTGATCGAGCAGGTCGCGCGCCAGCACGACACCCGGCGCGACTACTCGGGCGAGCTGCAAGGCCTGCTGCAGCACAACACTGGCCTGCCGATGGCGCTGCCGGCCTCCAGCAACGTCACCGCCGTGGAGGCCGCGCTGACCCTCGGCCTGCTGGCGGCCAGGGGCGAGCGTCACAAACTGCTGTGTTTCAGCGGCGGGCTGGGGTTCTCGATGCTCAGCGCCGCGGCCTCGCACACGCTGGGCTTCGATATCTTCCGCGCGCCGTTCGAGCCACTGCATGCGCATACCGTGTTCATCGACCCGCTGGCCGAAGAGGCCGAGGCGCAGTTGCAGGGCCACCTGCTGAGCGGCGAAATCGCCCTGGTGTGGTTCGAGACGATCCAGGTCGATGCCAATGCCTCGCGCCCGGTGCCGCCCCACCTGATCGCGATGATCGAGCGCCATCGCGACGCCGGCGGCTACCTGGTGGGCATCGACGAAACCCAGACCAACCTGATGACCGGGCGCTTTCTGCACAGCCAGGCACAGGTGCCGCAGCCGGATATCGTGGCACTGGGCAGCGCGCTGTGCGACAGCCTGCTGCCGATGGGCGTGGTGCTGTGCAGCGAGGCCGTGACCCACGCTGGCGCCCAGCGACAACCGCAGCGCGTGGCCGACCTGCAGGGGCGCGGCATCAGCCAGCTGAGCGCACACCTGGCGCTGAACTGCCTGCAGGCACTGGAGCGCGAGGGTGCGCTGGCCCATGCGCGAACGCAGGGGGAGTACTTCCACCAGCGCCTGCTGGAGCTGCAACGGGCGTTCCCGCTGATTCGCGCAGTGCGCGCCGAGGGCCTGCTGCTGACGGTGGAGCTGGAGCTGGCCGGCACCCCGGCGTTTGTCGAGCGCAGCTTCGGCTACTTGCTGTGGGGCAGCCTGCTGCGCGACCCCGAAGGCGGGGTGGCGGCAGCCGTGTGCCCGATCCACAACCACTGCCTGCGCTACCTGCCGCCGCTGAACATCGACCGCGACAGCATCGACCTGATGGTCGCCAACCTGCGCCGGGCCCTGGCCCGGGGCGTGGACGGCGTGCTGCAGGACTGCGCCGAACACAACCGGCACCTGGGCGATACGCGCACTGCGCAGTTTCTGTCGAGCCTCACCCACCCTAAAAAAAAAGGACCCAACCTGTGACTGAGCACACTCGCGTCAACTCGCCAAGCCACGCCGCACCGGGTGTAGCCGCCATTCGCCCGCTGACCGGGCCAGGCCCCAGGGTGTGCATCGTCGGCGCCGGGGTCGGCGGCCTGTCGATGGCCCGCGCGCTCAAGCGCAAGCACATTGCCTTCGACTGCTTCGACAAGCGCGACCGCATCGGCGGTATCTGGGCCTTCGACCACACGGGCGAGCACACCTCGGTGTGGCACAGCATGAACATGAACACGCCCAAGGGCCTGTACCAGTTCAGCGACTTCCCCATGCCGTCGCATTACCCGGACTTCCCCTCGCACCGCCAGGTGCATGCGTACCTGGACAGCTTCGTCGAGCACTTCGCGCTGCGCGACAGCATTCACCTGGAGTGCCCGGTGCAGCACACCGAGCGCCTGGCCGACGGCACCTGGCGGGTGACCCTGGGCTCGGGCGAAGTACGCCACTACGACGCGCTGGTGGTCGCCAACGGGCACCACAACACGCCCAACCTGCCGGACTACGCAGCCACTGCCCGGATCGACAGCATCCACTCCAAACACTATCGCTATCGCCACCCCTACCAGAACAAGACCGTGATGGTGGTGGGCGTGGGCAACAGCGGCGCGCAGATTGCCGTGGACGTGAGCCACGATGCACGCATGACCTACCTGTCGCTGCGCCGTGGGGTGTACGTGCTGCCGCACTACCTGTTCGGCATTCGCGTGGACAAGGTGATGGGCCCACTCAACGACTGGTGGGTGAAGAAGCTTCTGCCCTACCCGCTGACCGGGCTGATGTTCACCGGCCTGTACAAGCTGCTGATCGCCAAGCGCAAGCAACTGGGCATGCCCAAGCCCGACCACCTGATGATGTCGAGCCTGCCGACGCTGTCGGAGAACTTCGCCAACCGCGTGGGCGACGGCAAGCTCAAGGTGGTGCCGCAGGTGCAGCGCATCGACGGCAACACCGTGCACTTCGTGGATGGCAGCAGCCTGGAAGTGGACGCGGTGATCTACGCCACGGGCTATCACACCGACTTCCCGTTCTTGCCCCAGAGCCTGTTGCAGATCGAGGAAAACCGCATTCCGCTGTACCAGCGGATCTTTTTGCCCGAGGTGCCGAACCTTGCCTTCATCGGCGTGTTCCAGGCCGTGACCTGGGGCTTTCTGGACATGATGGAGCGCCAGGCCGAGGTGGCCGCCGACTACTTTGCCGGTGCGTACCAGCGCCCCGGTGCCGAGGCCGAGCGCGCGCATATTGCCGCCGAGCGCAAGGTGATCGAGCGCGAGTTCCTGGCCACCCCACGCAACAACTACGAGATGCACGGCCCCACCTACCTGCACTACCTGGCCAAGGAGCTGCGCCAGGGTCGCGAGCGGGCCCAGGCCGGGAATCGCCAGAGCCCGTTGCTGAGCATCGCCCACACCTATGACGCCAGCAGCGCCGCACACCACGTCCAAGAGCGGGAGCCGGTCTCATGCCCGTCGTGACGCCGGTCGCCGTGGTCGGCATGAGCGCGCGCCTGCCGGGGGCGCCAGACCTGCGCGCGTTCTGGCAGCTGTTGCGCGAAGGCCGCGATGCGGTCGGCCAGGTGCCGGCCGAGCGCTGGAACTGGCGCGACCACGACAGCGCGCTGAACCCCGGGGAAGAGACCACCTACTGCCAGCGCGGCGGCTTCATGCCCTGGGTCGACCGCTTCGACGGGCGCTTCTTCGGCATTCTGCCCCGCGAAGCGCAAGGCATGGACCCGCAGCAACGGCTGTTCTTGCAGGCGGCCTGGGCGGCGCTGGAAGATGCCGGCTACGCGCCGGGCCAGCTGGCCAAACGGCGGGTGGGGGTGTTCGTGGGCGTGGGCCATGCCGACTACCCCACGCTGATGCGCCGCGACGGCGTGCCCAGTGATGCCTGGCGCGGCACCGGCATCGCGCTGACAGCCATCGCCAACCGGGTGTCGTACTGCCTGGACCTGCACGGCCCCAGCGAGGCCATCGACACCGCCTGCTCCAGCTCGCTGGTGGCACTGCACCGTGCCCGGCAGGCACTGCAGGACGGTGAATGCGAGCTGGCGATCGTGGGCGGGGTCAACCTGCTGCTGGGGCCGGAGCTGTTCATCGCCTTCGGCAAGGCCGGCATGCTCAGCCATGCCGGACATTGCCAGACCTTCGCCGCCAGTGCCGACGGCTATGTGCGCGGCGAAGGGGTGGCCGCGCTGGTGCTTGCGCCGCTGGCGGCAGCCCAGGCCAACGGCGACTTCATCTACGGCCAGGTGTGCGCCAGCGCGCAGAACCACGGCGGCCGTGCCCACAGCTTTACCGCGCCCAACCCCAAGGCGCAGACCGAGGTGATCACCCGGGCCTGGCAGCAGAGCGGCCATTGCCCCAGCCAGGCGCGGATGATCGAGACCCACGGCACCGGCACGCCGCTGGGTGACCCGATTGAAATCAACGCGCTGAAAAACGCCCTGCCCATGACCGAGGCCGGCACGCCCATCGCACTGGGCGCGCTCAAGAGCCAGATCGGCCACCTGGAAGCCGCGGCCGGGATTGCCTCGGTGATCAAGAGCCTGCTGTGCCTGCAGCATCGCCAGGTGGTGGGCAACCTGCACCATGACGCGCTCAACCCGCAGATCGAGCTGGCGGGCAGCCCGTTCTATCTGCCCGATGCCACGCATTCCATGGGCGAACAAGATGCACCGCTGCTGGCCGGGGTGAGTGCGTTCGGGTTTGGCGGGGTGAATGCGCATGTGGTGCTCAAGGCTGCCGACAGGGGGAGCGAGAGCCCTGGCGTGCCCGATGGCCAGCCGTATCTGGTGCTGCTGTCGGCCAAGGATGAAGACGGCCTGCGCGCCCGTGCGCGGCAGTTGCTGGCGGCCTTTGGCGAGCCCTTGCCCGATGCCGGCGGCGCGCTGCGCCAGGCGCTGGACGAACGTCTGCGCGACCTGCTGGGGCTGATGCCAGGCAACGGTGTGGCCACCCGGCTTGCCGAACTGAAGATGGACGCCGAGGATTTTGTAGGTTGCCTGGAGCAGGCGCTGGACGCCCTGCAACTGGACGTACCCATCGATGCATGGCGCGGTGCGGTAAGCCTTGAAGAGGTGGTCGAGCGGCTGGTGGGCGAAGCGGCGGTGCAGCCTGAAGAGGCGGCACGGCTGGAGAGCTTGAATGCGATGCCGGGCGACCTGTCGGCCAGCCTTGCGGCCATCGCCCGCAGCCTGCAGGAGGGGCGCGATGCGATGGTGCGGCGGCTGGCGGTGGTGGTCGATAGTCGCGAGGCGTTGTTCGAACAGCTGCGGGCGTATCTGGGGTCGTCTGATTGCCCCTCGGATACCCGGTGGCACAGCGCTGATGGGCTGACCGCCAAACCGGCGCCGGAGGCAGGCAGTGGCCGGGCCGACCGTGCACTGCTCGAGCAATGGGCTGCGCATTGGGTGGCCGGCAAAGTGCCGAGCCCGGGCTGGGCCACGCTGTATGGCGACGAACCGCGGCCACACAAGTATCCCTTGCCGGCCTACCCTTGGCGGCTGGAGCGGGTGTGGTACAGCGCAGCCGTCGCAGCACCTGCGCCGGCCACGCCGGCACAGGCGTGGCTCGACTGCTGGGCGCCTGGCGCGGCGCTGCCGGGTTCATGCATGGCGCTGGCCGCCCTGGTGGGCCATGTTGCCCAGCCAAGCAGCGTGCTGCACTGGAACGATGTGTGTTTTGGCCCGCCGGTTGCCCTTGCGGCAAGCGACACGCTGCACTTTACCCGCGCCCCACGGCATTGGCAGGTGAGTGTGAACGGGCAGGTGCTGCTGCAGGTCGAGACCGCGGCTGCGGTTGCTGCCGCGCCGGTATTGCAGGCGTTGCCCGTCACGGCAGAGGGTGTGCAGGCGACACTGCCTCAGGGCCTGGACGGCTACCGGCTGTGGGCTGCGCTGTTGACCCACCTGAGCACGGCGGCGGGCACCAGCCTGCCCTATCGCATTCGCACGCTGGCGCTTGATCCCCAGGCGTTGCGAGACGCGCGGCAGCTGATTGTCGAGCGCCAGGGCATGACCTTCGATGTGGCCCTGTGCACGGCCGATGGCCGCTGCGCACTGCGCCTGGCGGGCATGCAGATGCGCGCCTTCGACCTTGTGCGCCAGCAGGTGAGCGCATGAAGGCGTGGTTGTTCCAGGGCCAGGGCAGCCAGCGCAAGGGCATGGGCGCGGCGTTGTTCGCGCGTTTTCCCGCGCTGGTGGCCGAAGCCGATGCGGTGCTGGGTTACTCGATCGAGCGTCTGTGCCTGGAAGACCCCGAGCAGCAGTTGAACCTCACCACCTTCACCCAGCCGGCCATCTATGTGGTGTCGTGGCTTGGCTACCTGGCGGCACGTGAGGATGGCGTCGTTGCCAGCGTTGCGGCCGGGCACAGCGTGGGTGAGTACGCGGCGCTGACCGCTGCCGGCGCGCTGGACTTCAGCCTGGGCCTGCGCATCGTCATCGAGCGGGCGCGGTTGATGGCCCAGGTGCAGGGCGGCGGGCTGGTGGCGGTGCTAGGCCAGGATCGGCAGCGGGTGCAGGCACTGCTGGACGAACGGCCGGATGCAGGCCTGGCCATCGCCAATATCAACAGCCCCACACAGATCATCGTAGGGGGCACGCTGGCAGCCCTTGAACAGTTGCTGGAGCACTGCACAGCGCAGGGGATTCGGGCCATTGCGCTGAAGGTGAGCGGGCCCTTTCATACCGCGCACATGGCCGCTGTGGAGCAACCGTTTCGGGACTTTCTGCATCGCATGAGCGGAGCGTTTCGCGAACCGGCATTACCGGTGATCGCCAACGTGCACGCGCGCCCGCATACCCGCGACGGGCTGGTGGAGGCACTGTCCACACACCTGACCCACCCGGTGCAATGGCAGCAGGTGGTCGAGCGGATGCTGGCCGAGGGCGTCGAGGATTTTGTCGAGATCGGCCAGCCTGCGATTCTGGGCGGGATGCTCAAGGCTATTCGTGAGCAGCCTGCCATTGAGCGGTCGAATGCCCCTACGCGCCCTGTGCTGGTGATTGCGCCTGACGCCCCCGTACTGCTGAGCGAACTGGCACGCCACGGGGCCATGGGGCTGATCGACAGTCACGGCCTGGACAAGAAACAGTTGAAGGCCCGTGTGCTGCGCCTGAGTGCCGAGCCGCAGGTGTGCGGCCGTTTCGGTATCCGCCTGCATGGCCGCGCTGATCCGGCACTGATTGATTGGCTGGCGGGCCAGACACTGGCCTGCATCGAGGTGCCGGCCCACTGGCAGCCCCTGCGTGAGCGCTGCCCCGGGGTGCGTTGGCAGGTGCGGGTCGAGTGCATCGATGAGCTGGAGGCTGACGCCGATGCACTGGTGATTGCTGCCGATACACATCTGCCCCTGCTGCTGGCAGCGCTGGCCCGGCGCAAGCCTTGCGGGCCGAAGATCGGCGCCAGCGGCCTGATCGGCAGCCCTGCCAGCGCCCAGGCGATGTTCGATATGGGGGTGGATTTCGTGGTGTGCGGCAGCGTGTTTCTGCTGGGCAGCGAGGCCGGCCTGCCCGTCGAGCGTCAGCAGCAGCTTGCCGGCATGACACAGGCCGAGCATCGCCCGTTGACGGACTGGCGCTACCCCGAGTTCGCCAGCCGCACGCCCGGCTACGTGCTCGACAGCTTGCGCAACGAACAGGCCGAGGCGCTGCAGGCCTTCTACCTCAGCGACAGCGGCGGCGATCAGGCCGCGCTGCGCGACCGCCTTGGCGACGCTGCCAACCCCGCGACCCAAGCCACCTGCGCACGCCGCGCACTGCAGGCCCACATGCTCGCCGGCCTCAACCAATGGCAACAGCCGGGCGATACCTCGCTGTGGCTGTTCAATCACTGGCGCCAGCGCTGCCGGCCCGAGCTGCCCATTCCCATGCCCACGGAGCAATTGCTCAACCTGCTCTGCCCTCCCCTCTGCCCTTCAAGGACAACGCCATGACCCTGGTCGAGACGCTGCAAACGCGCATCAGCGAATTCATCTGCTGTGAAATGGACCTGCCGCCCGAGGACATCGACCTGGATACGCCCCTGGGTGCGTTCGGGCTCGGCTCGCTGGCGGGCATGAAACTGATCGGCAGCCTGGAGCAGCAGTTTGGCTTGCGCCTGTCGCCGACCCTGGTGTTCGAGCACCCGACCATCGCCGAATTGGCCCTCGCCATCGCGGCGATTGCCGCCCGTGGGGAGGCCGCGCATGTTTGACAAGAGCTGCCTGAGCCCACAGGAACTGGCCAGTGCCACCGGCCTGCTGGCGGTGCACGATAGCCTGGCGCTGCGCGCCTGGGTGCACCCGCACAAGGTGCTGTTCACCCTGCTCGACGACCAGGGGGAAGAACAGCAGCAGGTCAGCTACCAGCAGTTGCTGGGGCGGGCCAACGCCATCGCCCGCCAGTTGCAGGCCGTGAGTGAGCCGGGTGATCGCGTGGCGCTGTTCTTCCCGCAGGGCCTGGACTTTATCGCAAGCTTTCTGGCCTGCCTGACCGCCGACCGCATCGCCGTCCCCGTCAACCTGCCGAACCGGCGCCGGGTGGAGCGTTGCCTGAGCATTCTGCATGACAGCGGCAGCTGCCTGCTGCTGGTGGCCGCAAGCGAACAGGCAATGCTACAGCAGGCATTTGCCGGCACCCCGGCGGCGTCGCTGGCGATGCTGAGCCCTACCGACGATTGCGACGCACCGCTGGCGTTCGCCCGGCCTGCGGAGCGTGACCCGCAGCGCGTCGCCTTCTTGCAGTACACCTCCGGTTCCACCTCGACGCCCAAGGGCGTGAGGGTGAGCCACGCCAACATCACTGCCAACCTGCGCATGATGCGCGACAGCTGGGCGCTGGACCACACCAGCGACTTCGTCACCTGGCAGCCGCACCACCATGACATGGGCCTGATACTCGGGCAGCTGCTGCCCATCGTGCTGGGCAACCACACGGTAATCATGGCGCCGGCGACCTTCGTGCGTCAGCCGCTGATCTGGTTGCAGGCCATTGCGCGGTACAAGGCGCGGTTGGCCGGGGGGCCGAACTTTGCCTACAACCTGGCGGTGGAGCGTTACGACGCCGAACGCCTGCAGGGCCTGGACCTGTCCCACTGGACCCACGCCCTCAACGGCGCCGACGTGGTACGCCCGGCAAGCCTTGCGCGCTTTGCGCAGCAGTATGCGGGGCATGGCTTCAGGGCCAGCGCGTTTGTGCCGTGCTATGGGCTGGCGGAGGCAACGCTGTTCGTGAGCGGCGGGCCGCAGGGGCGGCCGGTGTGCTCGGTGGTGGTGCCCGTGGATGCGGGGGCACCGCAGGAGCTGGTGGGGTGTGGCGAGCCTTCGTGGGAGGTGGAAATCGCAATCGTCGACCCGGCCAGCCGACAGCGCTGCACGCCTGGGCACATCGGCGAAATCTGGCTACGCGGGCCGAGCATTGCACAGGGCTATTGGCAGAACGCGGCGGCGACCGAGGCGGGTTTCAAAGCGCGGATCGACGATGGCAGCCCCCTGGATTACCTGCGCACCGGCGACCTGGGTTTTGTCGGCCCCGACGACCGCCAGCTGTACGTGTGTGGCCGGCTCAAGGACCTGATCATCTGCGAGGGCCGCAACCTGCACCCCGAAGACATCGAGTACACCGTGATCGAAGCCCTGGACGAGGTGCGCCCGCAGAGTTGCGCGGTGTTCAGCCACGACAACGAGCAGCAGCGCCAGACCCTGGTGGCGGCCATCGAACTGAACCGCGAGATCAAGCGCTGGCTGCAGGACAACCCGCGTCAGCTCAAGGCGGTGGTACGCAGCGCGGTGGTGGACCAGCACGGCATCACCCTCAACCGCATCGTGTTCGTGCAGCCCACCAGCATGCACAAGACCACCAGCGGCAAGATCCAGCGCGCGAAGATGCGCCAGCTGTACCTGGCGAGCGAGCTGGACCTGTTCGATGAGACCCGCTGAGCCGCTGGTGCAGTGGCTGGCAGACGCCGAAGCGCCGGTCAGCCTGGTCTGCTTTCACTGCGCGGGCGGCAGCGCGCAGAGCTTCTTTGCGTGGAAGCAGGCGGCGGCTGGGGTGTGCGAGTTGTACGCCGTGGAACTGCCGGGGCGCAGCCGACGCTTGCGCGAGCCGTTCGCCCGCTCGGTAACGGAGGTGGCCGCGGCGTTTGCCGAGCAGTGCCAGGCGTTGCCCGACAAGCCGCTGGTGCTGTTCGGGCACAGCCTGGGCGCCCTGCTCGCCTACGAGACTGCGCGGGTGTTGCTGGCGCAGGGGGTGCGCAAGCCCGTGCACCTGCTGGTGTCTTCTCGCCAGAGCCCGGACTGGCTGCCCGTGTGCGCTGGCCTGCCAGCACTCAATGACCAGGCCTTGCGCGATTACCTGGCGAACCTTGCCGGCACGCCACGGGAGGTGCTGGCGAACCAGGCGATGATGGACCTGGCGGTGCCGATACTGCAGGCCGACCTGGAGTTGATTCTGGGGTATCGCCACACGCATGTGCGCGGCCTGGACATCCCGGTGGATGCGTTTGGCGGTATGGGTGACGAGCAGGTGCGCTTCGAATCGCTGGCTTGTTGGCAGCGCGTGACCGAGGGTGGCTTCAGCTTGCGCATGATCGAGGGCGGGCACTTTGCGGTGATGCAGCAGCCGCAGGTGGTGATGGCGCGGGTGCGGGTGATCGGTGACGGCCTTGCCGCGGCCGAGGGGCAGCATCGGCGCCCTTCGCCCGCTGCTGTGCGGGGTGACTAGTCGGTGAGCATGGCGTGAGCCACGTCCTCGACCAGGGCTTTTGACATGCCGCTGAGGCAATGCGCGGCCCAGATCAGCGAGGCGTCCTGCTGGGGGCCGGCTTGCAGGGTGAGCTTGTACACGCAGCTCATCAGCGCGGCGGCTTGTTCCAGCGCGAACTGCGCATTGTGACCGGGTTGCACGCGGAACAGCCGGTCGGCGTTGGAGGCTGCTTCGCCTTCGCCGAAGGTGCCGACGCCGATGGTTTTGATCGCGTTTGTGGCGGGTGCAATCGAATCCTTGTCCATCCAAAATGCTCCTGCAGCGTTGCCAATTTCAGGAGGTGTGGGGGCTCTACAGGCGCCGCATAACCTTGTAGGAGCTGGCCTTGCCAGCGAATGCAGACACCGCCGTAGCCGAATGCACACCACAAAACCCTGTAGGAGCGGGCTTGACCCGCGAACGACCGCAACACGGTCGCATAGCACCCAAGCCCCCTACTACCCCATCAGTGAACAGCCTGAACCCGGCTCAACGCCACCTCCACCAACCCCCGCGCGTGTTCTATCTCATGCACGGCCGCTAGGCTGAGCATCTGCTGGGGGGCTTGGGAATGAAGTAGCACCGCGTGCTGCGACACGGTCTGTGCGCAGAGCAGGTATTCGGAGAGTTGGATGAGGATGTCTTCGAGGGATTGGGTGGCGTGGTGCGGTGGGTCTGGGACGATCTTGAGCATGATGAACCTCTAGAGTCGATGAGGCTGCTACAGACCTGCTGTCAAACAAGAAGGTGGCAGCGGTACGCGGGTTGACAGACCGAGGACTCTAGAACTCGGCGCACACGAGTGTGCCCCACGTACAGCCGCCATAAAGGATGCACGTGCGCCAAGAGTCAGGGACGGCCTGTCAAAGCCGGTCGTTGATGAGCAACGACGCGGAGGAGACTAGAGCGCTGACAGGGCCGGCGCAATGGCTGGCGTGCGGCGGGAGTATGATTGGGAAAGAGACTACAGGGAATAGGGAAAGGCTGAGGTTTGGATGTAACGGATTGCAAATCCGTTGTGAGAAAGGCGCTTTAGCCAGGACTTTAGTCCGCTGGTTGATAGGCCAGGATCGCCTTCGCCAGTTGCATCTCTTCCTCAGTAGTTACCGTGCTTGCGGGCCGCAGCGCTGACAAGGCAGCTTGCAGCTCCACGCCCAGAATGGCGCCGTCGCTTGCCACATAGGCCGCCGCGTCATTGCGGGCGTCTACGATTTTTTTATCCTGGTTTTTGCTGCTATTTCGGCTGCTGGCTTCCGCGTCCTCGGTCAGGGTCACGGGAAACAGCGTCACGGCCAGAGAAGACGTAACGATTACTCCAAGGAACGTGGGTTCTACGGCGCGTCCATCCCCCGCCAAGGCGGGCAGAGAGCAGGAAAAACCGAGCACTATTGCCGCTAGTAAATGACGCACCTACTCGCTCCATGCGTTAGACCGATCATCAAAATCGAAATGTGCGCGCATTCTGGCGGAGTATCGCGTGGAGGAGAAGTGCTACTCGCAAATGCCGAGCTCGGCATTTGCTGGGAAGTCCGGTATGACTTGCCCGTCGAGACCTGCCTTCAGTAAATACCCGTCTTCCGCCGGCTGGCGCATTGCCAGTCGGTGTGCTATCCCTCAGAGACCACATCGATGATCAATGAGGGCATTTATGAAGCTTTTGGCATCATTTCTTCCCGCAATATCTTTGTTGGCCGTACCCCAGGCTTTTGCGCTCGACAGCGTTTGCGATGCAATTCTTAAACACGGAATATACGACAAGGAGAACGTCTTAGACTTCCAGCACAAATACAATCTCTCGAAAGATGTAATTTGCAACTCCGAGGCCAGATCAAGCAACTATGACGGCAGCCTCAACTACAACACTATAACCGGCTCTGCAAGCTCGAATCAGTCGTACTCCAGCAGTTACTGCTCATCGGATTATGATGAAGCCTTATCTAACACCCTCTACAAGAAAATCGCCCAAAAAGCCAGCAACGTGATTGCCAGCTCTTGGTCTGAATGTATTAGACAAAACAACTCTGGCGTCAGTCATTATATACAGCCATCTCAAGACCCAAAACGTTTTATTTATCATATCCAGTATTCACCCGGGGGTGAAAAAGGCTTCACAGAAGTTCGCCAGTGGGCAATATCACCCAGTTCAGATGTCACTTGCCAGGGCGATATACCGAAAGCAGGAGACCAGATTACCGCGTCGGGATTTTCATTAATTTGCACTAGAAGGGAAGCTGACCTTGCTGTAATAGTTGTGGCCACTACTACAGAAGGCGGTAAAAATTTGAAATCTGTTGAGCTTCCTCCATACGTTTCTTCACCCGTTCCCGTACCAGAGCCCGAGCCCCCCACACCACCCACTGGGGTTGTCGATGTGACTGCCATTTGGCCTGCGACCGGTAAAAGCGCAGCTCAAAAATGCAGCACGCTTGGAGAAGGATGGTCTTCTTTCTCATTTGATGGAAAATCAGATATTGCTTATTGCAAAAAAACCGGAACATCCAACAGATACATAACAGACTTCAAAGGGTACAACACCGCCAACTCCAACCTACCTTGCTCCAATACATTTGGGAATGACTGGGAGCGGGTCATTTGGGACGGAAAGTCCAAAACGCTAATATGCAAACAAGTCAGGAGTCTAGCTATTATAAATACCGGCCAAGCAAGTTACTTGAAGGACATCGGCTCTGCATGGCCTCATGAGTGCCCACCTACTCAAGGGCGCCTCTACAAAATTAACTATTCGCAAATATCTTTTTGTGGTACATGGGCAAAGCAGTAAACTTAAGGCCGCTGGAGCATCTCCAGCGGCCTCCAGATAATATCCCGCTATCTTTTAATCAGGCACTCTTAAAAAACTGCCTATTAACGAACTCAGCATGCACAGAATGGCTATCTGGTCTTTGAACTGGTCGCCCCTTACTTTGAGCGTTTCCTGCTTTCCGGCGGGGCCAACACTGTCTGCCAACGCAGTTAACTCAAAAGGATCGTTGAAGAGCTCGGGCTCCTAATACCCAGATTCACGCGCCGGACAGTAGCTAACAGCTAAGCCCGAGGCAACCGCCTCGCAGAAGGAAATCAATCACTGAAAGCGTTGTGCTTTGTTTGTGTCCTGAAACCAGGGCACAAAAATCACACACATGAAAAAGGCCATCCCTTTCGGAAATGGCCTTATTCTCTGAATATATGGTCGGGACGGAGTGATTCGAACACTCGACCCCTTGCACCCCATGCGTGCCACTCCTGCGTACGGCATGATAATAAAGGATTTCCGGCCCTGCTTTCGCTGCAACGAAGCCTCACGAGTCCGGACGCATCCTAGCAACGTCACTTCAAAGGCCATTGGCCCTGGCTAGCCCGCCCTGGCGTTCTGCCGAGCGATCCGCTCCTTCTATATAGCTGTCGCCCTTCCGACGAATTCCATCCTTCACCGCCTGATATGCAAGGCCCGCTGTTCAACTTCGCTCAAGCGCTGCGCAGCTGCTCGCCATTCGGTCAGCGTCTTCAAACAATCGCCCAAGCACCACAATGGCAAAGCCCACTGCCTGGCGCTGCTGGGCAGCGATGGCATTGCAGGTGGCTGATGCCTGGCGCGCAGCAGGCTGTTGATTTTGAAACGAGCCATCGCTTGGTTTAGAGCAGGCGAAAATGCCCGCAACTTGGCGGGCATTAGGAGGATATCTAGAAGCCCGCACAATGCCGGGTTAATTTAGATGTTATATCTAATCAGCAGATGCCGATATCTCTTCGATTGGTTTATCAAGTAGTTCGAACTGCTTGGCAAACCCCTCAACCACAATTTCAGACCCAGCCCCAGACAAATGTCCACGATCAAAGTAGGTCATACTTTTTCCGGTATACACCAGACACTCAAGTGGTGCTTCGTGCCGACACAGTACTGAAGAAGGGTTGAAGTATTCCAGCCCGTATTTCTTTGCAAGCCTTTCGATCACAAGATTAGAATGCAGGTAATCATCAGAGCGCATAAACTGCTGAGCATGTGAGAAAGCTGTTTTCCTTGCGACAAACTTAATTGGCTCAACGGAAAAATCTGGCGTATTACCGAACACCACCACCTTGGCCCTAGCCTTTCCAAGATCACTAAAAAATTGATCCAGTTCTTGCTCATACTGCGTTTGACCGATCCGTAAGTATGAGCCAAGCCAATTAGCACCAACAATCAACACATCTCCAGAACCAAGATCTGGAAGCATCTCCTTTACAAACATATCCGAGAACTCTGTGCAGCGCCGCTCTGAATTTTCAATATAAGCAAATGGCCTGCAGCTAGTTCCGGTCCACTGCTGAATTGATAACTCACTGCCTGCATATACCTTTCTAATCCCAGCAATAAGATGTGCCGCTTCGGAATCACCATAGACAACCAGTCTTCGACCAGCGCCCTCAGCACTTACACACTGCTCTTTGATTAGATCTGCTGCGCTTTGATGATAGTCTATGAAGCACTTTCCAAGACCATAGATCCCCATTGTTTCCTTGTAACCGGAAACCACACCTACATTTGCCAATACTTGCTGCGGCAAAGATCTAAATTCCAATCCATTTTTTTGGTAAGTTGTAAAACCTACGGCCCCCATGACAACCATTGCGGACACAAGAGCATAGGCCTTGCCGTTTCCATCGCCCCCTTCACGAATAGGCCGCTCGATAAAACGATAAGTGATCCAGGCAAGCACGATAGACAACAGTACCGCAGCAACGCGCACGCTGACATCAGGGACATCACCGTTGACAATCCGCGCAAACGTTAAAATAGGCCAGTGCCATAGGTAGAGAGGAAAACTGATTAAGCCAATCCATACCATCAGCCTGTTGGACATTAGCACACGATTGAGCCAAGCCTCCGGGCCGGCAGCGATAAGCAGCACCGCTCCAATGACCGGAACAGCTGCAAATTTTCCAGGAAAGCCAACTTCCTTATCGATGAAGATGAAGCCAAGCACGAGAAATGCAATACCGGCCGCTGACTGTATGTTCGACACGGCGCTGTATCTATTTGAGATTCCCGCGTCGATTCTGATCTTCATTTCTCGCAGCGCAGAACCTTTGTAGTGAGTCACCCACGCTAACATACTGCCGCATAGCAACTCCCAGAACCTTGTGTGCGGCGAGTAGAATGTTGAAGTCGCATCGCTTGCGACCCCAACAATATTGAGGTAGAACGAGATTGCAGCTAACAGTAAGGCAATAATAAAAAAGTTGAATCTAATCTTCCACGCAACGATCAAAACCACAGGCCAGATAATATAGAACTGCTCTTCGATACCTAGACTCCAAAGGTGCAGTAGTGGCTTTGTCTCGGCAGAATTGTCAAAATACCCAGACTCCCCAAGGAGAGTAAAATTTGATACAAACCCAGCACCAGATGCAATGTGCTTTCCTAGCTGAGCGTATTCATCTGCTAAAAGCAAGTACCAACCTAGTGCATAACTTGAAATCAGAACAAACAAAAGACCCGGGAAGATTCTTTTCACCCTTCGAACATAGAAGTCCGTTATTTTAAAAGCCCTTCTATCTAGGCTTTTAAAAATAATTGTAGATATCAAAAACCCAGATATTACAAAAAATACGTCAACCCCGATAAACCCCCCCTTCATGACACTTGGGAAGGCGTGAAAAATTACAACTGAGAGAACTGCAATGGCCCGCAAGCCATCAATGTCCGGTCTATATTTTGGGTGGGACAAATTAGAAGTCATTAGTCTGTTGCTATCCGTAGTAGACGAAGACAATAGGCACTGAATTTCGCGCACATACTACGTGATACGGTCCGACAAATCGAGATTACACGGTGGGCTGGCGCCCTTGAGCCGCGATAGCACCAGTTCAGCCCACCAAGAAAGCCACTCAGGCGCCGAGTTCTGCAGAGCTTTAAGGCTCAAACCACACTGACACGGAATAATTCACGCGCGATATCTGGCTTAAGTTGGCCCCCAGTCGATGGCCGGCAATACTGCCCTCCCCTGAATGTCAGGAAGACGGTGAGCGGCAGGGGCACCATGTCAACGCTCTCTTTTTTGAAAACATGAACCTCTGGCGTATGCACCACGTTTGTTCCGGCCATCCGGCACCGTGCTGGGCCGCCGCCACAATCGAAGAAATTTCTTACCTCTGCGGTGTCGAAATAGAAGGATGCGCAGTGTCTGTAGTGGCCCCAGCCAGCTGGCGCGGGCAACAAAAAAACTTTGGCCCTAAGGCGCCGACGCTATCCTGCGCAGAGCGTGACCAGCTGATTGAAGTTGCAAACAAGGTGTCGGCAACCGATTCACGCGCCCGGTGCTGACGATCTTGAAAAGGAGGATTGGACGAAGAAAAAGGCGAAGTCACTCGAAAAGTCACTAGCCCCAAAAACAACAAAGCCACCCGAAGGTGGCTAAGTCATTGAAATATATGGTCGGGACGGAGTGATTCGAACACTCGACCCCTTGCACCCCATGCAAGTGCGCTACCGGGCTGCGCTACGCCCCGACTGGGCTTGAAGCATGTTCCCCTTGTTGCTGAGAACGATGAAGAATTTACCTTAACCTTTTGAATTATGGAAGCTTTTTTTCCAAAATTCCTGAAACGGCTTCGGTCACTTCTTCAACACCACCAGCACATCCTCCAATTCGACAATCATCTGCCGAATCATCTGTTTGTACTGGGTCGTGTCATCCTTGGCTTCATCCCCCGACAGGCGCAACCGCGCACCGCCGATGGTGAAGCCCTGGTCGTACAACAGCGCCCGGATCTGCCGGATCATCAGCACGTCCTGGCGCTGATAATACCGGCGGTTACCGCGGCGCTTCACCGGGTTAAGCTGGGGAAACTCCTGCTCCCAGTAACGGAGCACGTGCGGTTTTACCGCACAAAGCTCGCTCACTTCACCAATGGTGAAGTAGCGTTTGCCTGGAATCGGCGGAAGCTCGTCGTTATGACTTGGTTCCAGCATAGGCCTCAACTCGGGCTTTCAACTTCTGCCCTGGACGAAAGGTGACGACTCGACGCGCCGTGATCGGGATCTCTTCACCCGTTTTCGGGTTGCGGCCCGGCCGCTGGCGCTTGTCACGCAAGTCAAAGTTGCCGAAACCCGACAATTTGACCTGCTCGTTGTCTTCAAGAGCGTGCCTGATCTCTTCAAAAAACAGCTCGACCAATTCCTTGGCCTCGCGCTTGTTCAGGCCCAGCTCCTCGTACAGCCGTTCGGCCATCTCAGCTTTCGTCAGAGCACCCATACGCTATTTCCTTAACGTGGTGTTCAACCTTTGTTCAAGCGAGGTGAGAATGTTTTGCGTGGTGGCGTTCACCTCATCGTCGTTAAGAGTGCGCGATGGATGCTGCCAGGTCAAGCCGACGGCCAGGCTTTTTCTATCAGGATCAATACCTTTACCCTGATACACATCAAACAGCCTGAGGTCGGTGAGCCACTCGCCCGCGTTTTCACGGATTACATCCAGCACCGCGCTGGCCGCCACATCACGCCCTGCGATCAACGCCAGGTCACGGCGTACTTCGGGGAAGCGCGACAGTTCGTGGAACTTCGGCAGGCGCCCTTCCACTACATCCGCCAGCACCAGCTCGAACACATACACGGTGCGATCCAGGCCCAGGGTCTTGACCAGCTCGGGGTGCAAGGCGCCCAGGTAGCCGACTTCGACGCCGTCACGCTCGATGCGCGCGGTCTGGCCTGGGTGCAGCGCCGGGTGTTTGCCGGGCACGAAGGTGAAGTCGTCGAGCGAACCGGAGAAGCCCAGTACCGCTTCAACGTCGGCCTTCACATCGAAGAAGTCGATGGTGTCGCGGCCGTTGGCCCAGCCTTCCGGCAGGCGGCTGCCGCAGACCACACCAGCCAGCATCGGCTGTTGCTTGAGGTCGCCCAGCTGGCCGACGAAGCGCTGGCCGCTCTCGAACAGGCGCACGCGGTCTTGCTGGCGGTTGAGGTTGTGCTGCAGTGCCTTGACCAGGCCCGGCCACAGGCTGACGCGCATGGCCGCCATGTCGCTGGAAATCGGGTTGGCCAGCAGCAGCGGCTCTACGCCAGGGTTGAACAGCTCGAACTGCTTGGGGTCGATGAAGCTGTAGGTGATCGCTTCCTGGTAGCCACGGGCAACCAGCAGGCGACGCAGCGCAGGCAGTTCGCCACGCACTTCAGACCTGGCCTGCGGGGCCAGGCGCGCTTGCGGATAACGGACCGGCAGGCGGTTGTAGCCGTACAGACGGGCCAGCTCTTCGATCAGGTCCACTTCCAGGCTGATGTCGAAGCGATGGCTGGGCACTTCGACCTGCCACTGCCCGGCCTCACCGCTGGTTTTCAGGCCCAGGCCGTTGAGCAGTTGCTCGACTTCGGCACTGTCCATCTCCATGCCCAGCATCTGGGTGATGCGCTCGGCACGCAGGGTGACCGGGGCGATGTTGGGCAGGTGCTCTGGGCTGACGGTCTCGATGATCGGGCCGGCTTCGCCGCCTACGATATCCAGCAGCAGGCCAGTGGCGCGCTCCATGGCTTCGCGGGCCAGTTGCGAGTCGACGCCACGCTCGTAGCGGTGCGAGGCATCGGTGTGCAGGCCGTAGGAGCGGGCCTTGCCAGCCACCGAGATCGGCTCGAAGAAGGCGCTTTCAAGGAAGATATCCTTGGTGGTGGCCGCAACGCCGCTGTGCTCGCCACCCATCACGCCGGCAATGGCCAGGGCGCGATCGTGGTCGGCGATGACCAGCGTGTCGGCACGCAGGGCAACTTCCTGGCCATCGAGCAGGACGAGCTTCTCGCCCTCCTCGGCCATGCGCACTCGGATGCCACCGTTGATTTCAGCCAGGTCGAAGGCATGCAGCGGCTGGCCCAGCTCGATCATCACGTAGTTGGTGATGTCGACGGCAGCATCGATGCTGCGCACGTCACTGCGGCGCAGGCGCTCGACCATCCACAGCGGGGTCGGGCGTGACAGGTCGACGTTACGGATAACGCGGCCCAGGTAACGCGGGCACGCGGCCGGCGCCAGCACGTCTACCGGGCGCACGTCGTCGATGCCTGGCGCAATGGCCGGCACGGTAGGGCGGGTGACCGGGGCGCCGTACAGGGCACCGACTTCACGGGCGAGGCCGGCCAGGGACAGGCAGTCGCCGCGGTTCGGGGTCAGGTCGACCTCGATGCTGGCATCGTCCAGGTCCAGATACACGCGGATGTCCTGGCCAACCGGGGCGTCTGCCGCCAGTTCCAGCAGGCCGTCGTTCTCTTCGCTGATCTGCAGCTCGGCGGCCGAGCACAGCATGCCGTTGGACTCGACGCCACGCAGCTTGGCCTTCTTGATCTTGAAGTCGCCTGGCAGTTCGGCGCCGATCATGGCGAACGGGATCTTCAGGCCAGGGCGCACATTCGGCGCGCCGCACACTACCTGGAAGGTCTCGCTGCCATTGCTGACCTGGCACACGCGCAGCTTGTCGGCGTCGGGGTGCTGCTCGGTGCTCAGCACCTCGCCCACCACGATGCCGCTGAATTGACCGGCGGCCGGGGTTACGCTGTCGACCTCAAGACCGGCCATGGACAGACGTGCCACCAGCTCGTCACGGGATACCTGCGGGTTGACCCAACCGCGCAGCCACTTTTCACTGAATTTCATCCTGCTCTCCTAAAGATTCGTTACGGGTGCGCGACCTAGCGAAATTGCGCAAGGAACCGCAAGTCGTTGTCGAAGAACAGGCGCAAATCGTTGACGCCGTAACGCAGCATGGCCAGGCGCTCGGCCCCCATGCCAAATGCGAAGCCCGAGAACTCTTCAGGGTCGATACCAGACATGCGCAGCACGTTCGGGTGCACCATGCCGCAGCCCATGACTTCGAGCCAACCGGTCTGCTTGCACACACGGCAGCCCTTGCCGCTGCACATCACGCACTGGATATCGACTTCAGCCGAAGGCTCGGTGAAGGGAAAGAACGACGGACGGAAACGTACCGCCAGCTCTTTTTCGAAGAACACGCGCAGGAATTCTTCGATGGTGCCTTTGAGGTCGGCAAAATTGATGTCGCGATCGATCAGCAGGCCTTCGACCTGGTGAAACATCGGCGAGTGGGTAATGTCCGAGTCGTTGCGGTACACGCGACCCGGGCAGACAATGCGAATCGGCGGCTGAGTGGACTCCATGGTCCGCACTTGCACCGGCGAGGTGTGGGTGCGCAGCAGCATGTTGGCATTGAAGTAGAAGGTGTCATGCATTGCCCGGGCCGGGTGGTGGCCGGGAATGTTGAGCGCTTCGAAGTTGTGGTAGTCGTCTTCGACTTCCGGGCCTTCGGCGATGCCGTAGCCGATATGGGTGAAGAACTGCTCGATGCGTTCGAGGGTACGGGTGACAGGGTGCAAACCACCGGAGGTCTGGCCACGGCCAGGCAAGGTGACGTCAATGCACTCGGCAGCCAGGCGAGCGCTGAGCTCGGCTTCTTCATAGGCGGCTTTGCGGGCGTTGAGCACCTCGGTAACGCGTTCCTTGGCTTCGTTGATCAGTGCGCCGACTTTGGGCCGCTCTTCAGCCGGCAGGTTGCCCAGGGTCTTCATCACCTGAGTCAGTTCGCCTTTCTTGCCAAGGAATTGAACCCGGATCTGCTCCAGGGCATTGATGTCTTCAGCGCGCTCCACAGCCTCGAGGGCTTGGGAGACCAACGCATCCAGGTTTTCCATGTACAGACTCCAGATACAAAATAGGGGAAGAGCTTACAGGCTCTTCCCCTATCTATGACGTTTAACATCCGCCGCCGACATCGACGGCGAATGATTGTCGTGGGTACTTAAGCCAGAACGGCTTTAGCCTTTTCGACAATCGCAGCAAACGCCGCTTTTTCGTTCACTGCCAGATCAGCCAGAACTTTGCGGTCGATTTCGATCGACGCTTTTTTCAGGCCAGCGATCAGGCGGCTGTAGGACAGACCGTTGACGCGAGCACCAGCGTTGATACGAGCGATCCACAGAGCGCGGAACTGACGTTTTTTCTGGCGACGGTCGCGGTAGGCGTATTGGCCTGCCTTGATGACCGCTTGCTTGGCAACACGGAATACGCGCGAGCGAGCGCCGTAGTAACCTTTAGCCAGTTTCAGAATTTTCTTGTGACGCTTACGAGCGATGACGCCACGCTTTACACGAGCCATGAGTAATTTCCTCTATCTATAACCAAAAATTAACGAAGGCGCAGCATGCGCTCGACTTTTGCAACGTCCGACGCGTGCAGCAGGCTGCTACCGCGAAGTTGACGCTTACGCTTGGTCGACATTTTGGTCAGGATGTGGCTCTTGAAAGCGTGTTTGTGCTTGATGCCGTTAGCCGTTTTCAAGAAACGCTTGGCTGCACCGCTTTTGGTTTTCATTTTTGGCATGTTCGGATACTCCGCATTCAGTTGATAAACATAACCGCAAGGCCTGCCGTGCCCTGGTGGTTATTTCTTTTTCTTGGGGGCGATGACCATCAAAAGCTGGCGTCCTTCCATCTTAGGATGCTGTTCGACGGTCCCGTATTCGGCAAGATCAGCTTCGATCCGCTTCAACAGTTCCATACCCAGCTCCTGGTGGGCCATCTCACGACCACGGAATCTCAGAGAGATTTTGGTCTTGTCCCCATCAGTAAGGAAACGTACCAGGTTGCGTAGTTTTACCTGGTAATCCCCTTCCTCCGTCCCTGGACGAAACTTGATTTCTTTGATCTGGATGATCTTCTGGTTCTTCTTCGCCGCAGCCTGCTGCTTTTTCTTCTCGAACAGGCTTTTGCCGTAGTCGAGGACTTTGCAGACAGGCGGAACGGCGTCAGCAGAAATTTCTACCAGGTCCAGTTTCGCTTCTTCAGCGATACGAAGCGCTTCTTCAATCGAGACGATGCCCAACTGCTCGCCGTCAGCGCCAATTAACCGAACCTCACGTGCCGAGATATTCTCGTTGATCGGGGCTTTCGGTGCAGCTCGTTTATCTTGTCTCATATCACGCTTAATAGTAATTACTCCGAATCTTGGCGACCACGCCGGGAAACCGCTTGCGCGAGCAGGTCCGCAAATTGGGCGACGGGCATGGAGCCCAGGTCAGCACCTTCGCGGGTACGCACAGCGACAGTTTGCGTTTCGACTTCCCGATCCCCGATAACCAGGAGATAGGGAACCTTGAGCAAGGTATGCTCGCGGATTTTAAAGCCGATTTTCTCATTTCTCAAGTCGGACTTGGCACGGAAGCCGCTTTCGGCCAGAGTTTTTTCCACTTTCTGGGCGAAATCCGCTTGTTTGTCGGTGATATTCATGATCACCGCCTGCGTAGGCGCCAGCCAGGCTGGGAATGCACCTTCGTAGTGCTCGATGAGAATTCCGACGAAACGCTCGAACGAACCGAGGATGGCACGGTGCAGCATCACCGGATGCTTGCGGCCGTTGTCTTCGGAGACGTATTCGGCGCCCAGACGGATCGGCAGGTTGAAGTCGAGCTGCAGGGTACCACACTGCCACACACGGCCAAGGCAATCCTTCAGCGAGAATTCGATTTTCGGGCCGTAGAACGCCCCTTCACCCGGCTGCAGGTCGTACGGCAGGCCGGCGCTGTCGAGCGCGGCGGCCAGTGCGCCTTCGGCACGGTCCCACAGGTCGTCGGAGCCCACGCGCTTTTCAGGGCGCGTCGAGAGCTTGAGCTCGATGTCCTTGAAGCCAAAGTCCTTGTACACGTCCAGGGTCAGCTTGATGAACGCGGCGGACTCGGACTGCATCTGTTCTTCGGTGCAGAAGATGTGCGCATCGTCCTGCACGAAGCCGCGCACACGCATGATGCCGTGCAGGGCGCCCGAAGGCTCGTTGCGATGGCAAGCGCCGAACTCGGCCAGACGCAGCGGCAGCTCGCGGTAGCTCTTCAGGCCCTGGTTGAACACCTGTACGTGGCACGGGCAGTTCATCGGCTTGATGGCGTAGTCGCGGTTCTCGGACTGGGTGGTGAACATGTTGTCACCGTAGTTGGCCCAGTGCCCGGACTTCTCCCACAGCGTGCGGTCGACCACTTGCGGGGTCTTGATTTCCAGGTAGCCGTTGTCGCGTTGCACCTTGCGCATGTACTGCTCGAGCACCTGGTACAGGGTCCAGCCATTGGGGTGCCAGAACACCATGCCCGGCGCTTCTTCCTGGAGGTGGAACAGGTTCAGGCGCTTGCCGATCTTGCGGTGGTCGCGTTTCTCGGCCTCTTCGATGCGCTGGATGTAGGCGGCCAGCTGCTTCTTGTCAGCCCAGGCCGTGCCGTAAACACGTTGCAGTTGCTCGTTCTTGGCGTCGCCGCGCCAGTAGGCACCGGACAGCTTGGTCAGCTTGAACGACTTGAGAAAGCGCGTATTGGGCACGTGCGGGCCGCGGCACATGTCGACGTATTCTTCATGGAAGTACAGGCCCATGGCCTGTTCGTTCGGCATGTCTTCGACCAGGCGCAGCTTGTAGTCTTCGCCACGGGCCTTGAACAGCTCGATCACCTCGGCGCGCGGGGTGACCTTCTTGATGACGTCGTAGTCCTTCTCGATCAGCTGCTGCATGCGCTGCTCGATCGCCGCCAGGTCTTCCGGGGTGAAGGGACGCTCATACGCGATGTCGTAGTAGAAGCCCTCGTCGATGACCGGGCCGATCACCATCTTGGCGGTCGGGTACAGCTGCTTGACGGCATGACCGACCAGGTGAGCGCAGGAGTGACGGATGATCTCCAGCCCCTCTTCGTCCTTGGGCGTGATGATTTGCAGGCTGGCGTCCTGCTCGATCAGGTCGCACGCGTCGACCAGCTTGCCGTCGACCTTGCCGGCCACGGTGGCCTTGGCCAGGCCTGCACCAATGGATGCGGCGACCTCGGCTACGGTTACGGCCTTGTCGAACGAACGTTGACTGCCATCGGGAAGAGTAATAGTGGGCATGGCGCCTCCTCTCCTAGTGGTGACCCCTACCAAAGGTCACGTGGGTTGGGATGAGCCAGTACGCGATTCGACCCTGTCTTTGCAATGCAAAGCCTGCCTCACAGTGGCAGAAGCCCAAGGGCCTGCCAGGGTACGAACCAGAGTGACTGGATACATATATATAGAAAGATTTGAGCGGCAAGACGAATCGGCCAAATCCTGAGCCAGGCATGCTAGCACAAAGCTTTCGGCGCGTAGGGCCATGGGCCGGGGATATGCAGAAATATTCTGAAATTAGACCGATGCGGTGAACTTGAGCGGTTTTTTTCCGCTCAGAGATTAGGAAGCGACCTACTCTAGATACACCCGACCTAATAAAGGAGTGACCGGTATGCGACTTCATTCTCTTCTGGCCTTGGCGGCCACTGGTGCCCTGCTGCTGCCGCTTGGCGCCAACGCAGGCACTGTTCCACCAGGCTACCTGACGTCCTGCGTGGCCACCGCCTCTGCCCAGCCGGGCATGACGAAACAATCCGCCGAAAAGCACTGCAGCTGCAGCGTGAATGTGATCGAAAAAAACTTTTCGGACGCAGAGATCAAAGAGCTCAACAGCAATGACGGCGTAGACCAGAAGCTCATAGACAAGGCAACCCAGCTGGTTACGAAGGCCTGCAAGCCCCAGAAATAAGGGCGCAGGCCATACAAAACTCAGTTAATTTGCGCCAGATCAGCATTCGGCACACGTAAAAGTCACCACAAGCGCAAAATTAGACTATGATGCCTCTGTGCACCTTGTTGGCCTCGGCGACACCGCACTACTGAAAAACATCATGTTTCCTGGAGATACACCCATGTCCAATCGCCAAACCGGCACCGTCAAATGGTTCAACGATGAAAAAGGCTTCGGCTTCATCACTCCACAAGGTGGCGGCGACGACCTGTTCGTACACTTCAAGGCCATCGAGTCTGACGGCTTCAAGAGCCTGAAAGAAGGCCAGACCGTCTCCTTCGTTGCCGAAAAAGGCCAGAAGGGCATGCAGGCTGCACAAGTTCGTCCAGAGTAAGTTCTGACGAATTAAAAAAACCCGTCCTTGGACGGGTTTTTTTGTGCCTGCCGTTTATGCAACGGCAGGCCCGGGGCGGAATCAGCCGCAGTTGACCCGGGTGACCACGCCCTTGTCGTCGGCGTTGAGGTTCAAGCGCTCGGAACGGTACTCCAGGGTGATCATGTCGGTCGGCTTGAGTACGCGGGCGATCTGCGCCCCGCTCGCCTTGCGCGCCTGCTCCAGCAGCTCGGGGGTTGCCGGCTTGCCGACGGTGAATGCGGCGTTGCTGGCATCGCAGCGACCATCGAGGTTCGGTGCTGCCGCTACCTCTGGCGCCTTGGACGATGAGCCATCGGTACTGCAACCTGCCAGAACCACGGCTGCCAACAGGCTCGCCAATGTTGCACGCGTGCGGAACATGAATCCTCCTTTCAAATACTGGAATGCTGTCTGATACGACAGTTTTAAGCACTTTTGGTTGCAAAAACGTCCCAGTCTGCCTGAGACGTGCTCGTCAGGGAAACCTCAATCGTGACCGGATTTTGCCTGAGCGCAGCGGTTCAGTAGATATCGATGTAGTCGCTGGCGGGCTTGGGCCAGTTGCTGGCCAGCACGTTGTACACCTGCATGACCCAGCGTTCGTCGTCGGCGGCAACAGGGCCCACGCAGCCCGAGCCGGCGGCCCAGGTCTCGAGGCGAAACAGCAGGCCATCGAGCTCGCGCCCGCCGGTAATCTGCGACAGGTAGGCAATGCCGCCGCGGGTGACGCGCAACTGGTTGTGGATTCGGTCGTTGCCTTCGGCCAGCAGCTGGCGCACCTGCTGGGGGGTGAGCTGCTCGGGGGTGTTCAAGTCGATCTGCACGGGGTGTCCTCGGGCGTGCGCGGTGGCTGTGGGGTGCAGGGTACATCAGGCGGACTCTGTTCGCCCTCTTCGCTGGCAAGCCAGCTCCACGGCTACCGCGCCGACCCAAGTGCCAACGACGAATCGGTACAGACGTCACGAATAGGCGAACCCAACCACCAATTAGTTTGCCTAGCCCCGCTGCTTATGCATAAGTAGCAGTGCTGGCCCTGTTGCAACATGTTTAACTTGTACCTGTTGGCGGAGCGCAATCATGCCCCCGCTGTAGACGCCAGGGCCCGGCATCTGCACCAAACAGCACGCGTATTTTCGATCGAGACCCCCATGAATAGCCCCACCCTGGACACCAACATCAAGGTCACATGGCCTGACGGCCATCGTTCCTACAGCCCCGGCACCACCGAAGAGCTGTTCATCATCGCCGCCGACCTGCTGCTTCAAGACCTCGGCCACGAAGCTGCCCGCACCTTCGTCGACCAGGTGTTCGAACGCCACTGGCCCGCGACCGAACACCAGCCCACACCCATTACTGCAATCGAGCAAGACGCTCGCTGAGCAAATCGAAAAAGCCCTGAGCATCGCCGCTCTCGATCCACATCACATTGGCCGGTAGCTCGAGCGTGCCGTACCAGTCCGCAATGGTCTGACCAAAGGTCGGGCCTTCGCGGCTATCCACGCTCACGTGAATCTGCCGGCCACTGAACAGCTCGGGCTTGAGCAAGTAGGCAATCACGCTGGCATCGTGCACCGGCCCACCCGGCAGGCCGTAGTGCGCCATGTCCCCCTTGACGTAAGCATCCAGAATATCGCCCACCAGCTTGCTGGCGTGGTTGTTCAACCCGCGAATCTGCTTCAGGCGCGCCTCGCTGGTGAGTACCTTGTGGGTCACGTCCAGCGGCAGGTAGGTGAGCCTGACCCCGCTGCGCAACACGACCTCTGCCGCCTGTGGGTCGGCGTACAGGTTGAACTCGGCCACCGGGGTGATATTGCCGCCATTGAAGTGGGCACCGCCCATCACCACCACTTCCTTGATGCCCTTGACGATCTGCGGGGCCTGAATCAGCGCCAGTGCCAGGTTGGTCTGCGGGCCTAGCATGGCAAGGGTGATGCTGTTGGGTTCAGCGCCACCGAGGGTGTCGATCAGGTACTGCACTGCGCTGCCCTGGGCCAGGCCCTTTTTCGGCTCGTGCACCGCCACGCCAGGCAAGCCCTCCTCGCCATGGATGTTCTCGGCATAGATCGGCGTGCGCACCAGCGGCGTGGGCGCGCCGGCGTACACCGGCACCTCTTCGCGCCCCGCCCACTCCCGGGCCAGCCGTGCGTTGCGCGAGGTCTTGTCGAGTCGCACATTACCGGCCACGGTGGTAATGGCGCGCACCTTCAGTTCCTCTGGCGACGCCAGGGCGAACAACAACGCCACCACGTCATCCGCGCCGGGGTCGGTATCGATGATCAGGTCGCGGGGCGCGGCCAGCACGGCAGCACTCGACAGGGCAGACATAAGCACTACACCTCGCAGCAAACGTTTGGCGTTATGGACACGTTCAGGCATCGGGCACTCCTTGTGCTCAGGGGACAACAGTCAAAAGGTCACGCCCGCCACCAGCGCGATGTTGGTATAGGGCTGGCATTCGCCGGTGCGCACGATGGCCCTGGCCTGCGCACCGAGCTGCTTGAACGCCGCATGGCTCATCAAATGGCGCGCGCCCAGCTCGCCGCGGGCATGCAGCAGGTCGATGCCTGCCAGGGCCGGCGGCCTGTGTTGCAGGGTCTCGTCGGCCAGCACGTGGCTTTCGACCTGCATTTCGGCCAGCACCGTGTGCAAGGTACTGATGAAATCCGGTATGCCGGGCGTCAGTGCAAGGTCGATCAGCTCGACACCGGCAGGCACGGGCAGGCCGGCGTCGCCGATCAGCACCACATCGCCATGCCCCAGCGACGCGATCAGGCGCGACAGGGCGATATTGAGCAACGGGGTCTTCTTCATGGCGTGCTCCCCTGCAGTTCGCTCAGATACGGAATGGAGGGCTGGGCACCGGCGCGGGTGACCGAAATGGCGGCGGCCTGCTGGCCAAAGGCAATGGCCTCGCGCTCCGACCTGCCAGCGGCCAACGCAGCGGCAAAGCCACCGACGAAGGTATCCCCGGCCGCCGTGGTGTCCAGTGGCTGCACCCGCGTCGCCGGAAAATGCGCAAAACCCTGGCCATCGGCGAATAGAGCGCCTTGCGCGCCCAGGGTGACGATCACCTTGCCCACCCCCAGCGCCAGCAGTCGGCTGGCGGCTGCCTGCGCCTCCTGCAGCGAAGCCACCGGCAGCCCGGTCAGGGCGCTGGCCTCGCTCTCGTTGGGGATCAGGTAGTCGATGTTGACAAACCAGTCAGCCGACAGCGGCCCGGTGGCCGGTGCCGGGTTGAGGATCACGGTCTTGCCCAGCGCCCGGCCACGGGCCAGGGTATGTGCCACGGTGGCCTGCGGTACTTCGAGCTGGCAGATGATCACATCGGCAGCCTGCAGCAGGCGGTCCAGGCGCTGTACCGATGCCGGCAGCAAGTGCCCGTTGCCACCGGCCACGATGACGATGGCGTTCTGGCTGCTGGCATCCACCACGATCAGTGCCACACCACTGGAAACACCCGCCGCCGTGTCCACGCCCTGGCAATCGATGCCCTCGTCGAGCAGCGCCTGACGCAACTGCGCACCGTAGGCGTCCTCCCCCACACAGCCGATCATCGCCACCGCTGCCCCCAACCGCGCAGCTGCTACCGCCTGGTTGGCGCCCTTGCCGCCCGGCACGGTGCCGAACCACTCGCCGGCCAGGGTTTCCCCCGCCTGCGGCAGGCGCTCGGCGCGGGTCACCAGGTCCATGTTCAGGCTGCCTACCACCACTACATTCGCTTGCATGGCATGTCGGTCCTAGCGGTAATCATTGAAGAGGTCAGGACGCGGCCCGGTGGACTCGCGCAGCACGATGCTCGGTGCGACGATGCGCTGCTCTACCCCACTGCGCTGCGGCTCACCGATACGCCGCAGCAACAGTTCGGACGCCATCTCGCCCAGCTCGCGGATCGACTGCCCTACCGTGGTCAGCGCAGGGTAGACGTACTGGCTCATCTGGATATCGTCGAAACCGATCACCGACAGTTCGCTCGGCACGCAGATGTTGCGCTCGGCCGCGGCACGCAGCACGCCCATGCCGATCATGTCGTTGGCCGCGAAGATCGCGGTCGGGCGGTCGTGGCCCAGCAGTTGCGCTGCGGCGCCATAGCCGCCCAGGCTGGTGAAGTCGCTGTCCACCACGCGGCCCTCGCGCAGGGGCACCCCGGCCTGGGCCAGTGCCCGGTGAAAGCCGGCCAGGCGCATCTTGGCCACGCTGGTGTGTGCCGGACCGTTGATGCAGGCGATGTCCTCGTGCCCCAGCTCCAGCAGGTGCCGGGTGGCCAAGTAGGCCCCCTGCTCGTGGTCGATGCGCACCAGGTCGGCGTCGACGCCCGCCAGCGCGCGGTCGACGATCACCATGGGCGTGCGCACGCTGGCCAGGCTGTCGAGCAGGTCGGCCTCCTCGCCCACCGAGGCCACGATCAGACCGTCGATGCGTTTCTCCAGTAGCACGCGCAGGTAGCTGCGCTGCTTGCGCGGGTCGTCATCGGAGTTGCACAGGATCACGCAGTAGCCATTGCGCTCGCAGCCATCCTCGATGCCCCGCGCCAGTTCGGCGAAATACGGGTTGACGCTGTTGGGCACCAGCAGGCCGATGGTGGCCGTGCAGCGCGCCTTGAGCGAGCGCGCCACCGCACTGGGCACGTAGTCCAGCTCGGCAATCGCCGCCTCTACCTTGCGCCGCACCGGTTCGCTCACCGGGCGGGTCTTGTTCAGCACGTGGGAAACGGTGGTATAGGAAATACCCGCCAGCGCCGCTACATCTTTGATGGTTGCCATTGTTCAGGTCCGCCGGCGCGCGCGCCGGCTGCGGTAAGTGTCGAGAACCACGGCGATCACGATGACCGCCCCGGTGATGATGCGTTTGGTCGGCTCGCTGGCGCCGATCTGCGCCAGCCCTGCGGCCAGCACCGAAATGATCAGCACACCGAAGAAGGTGCTGATGACCGAACCGCGACCGCCCATCAGGCTGGTGCCGCCGATCACCACGGCGGCAATCACCTGCAGCTCCAACCCGGAGCCGGCGTTGGGGTCGGCGGCCTCCAGCCGCGAGATCTGGAACAGCGCCGCCAGGCCGGCCAGCAGGCCCATCAGCGAGAACACCAGAATCTTGTACGGGCGCGGATCGATGCCGGCCAGGCGCACGGCCTCTTCGTTGGTGCCGATGCCGATCAGGTAACGGCCGAACACGGTGCGGGTCAGCACCAGTTGCGCCACCACGATCACCAGCAAGGCGATGATGAAGGCCGGCGAAATGCCGAAGGCCACCGGCTCCGACAGCCAGGCAAAGGCATCACCGATGTACGCGGTGCGCGAGTCGGTGAGCTGGTAGGCCACGCCACGCGCCATTTCCAGCACACCCAGCGAGACGATGAACGAAGGGATGCGCCAGGCCACGGTGATCGAGCCGGTAAGGGTCCCGGCCAGTGCCGCGCACCCCATGCCGAGCAGTGCCGCCGGCAGCACGCTCCAGCCCCAGCCCAGAATCGCCACACTGACCGCCGACGCGGCCAGGGCCAGTACCGAGCCCACCGACAGGTCGATGCCGCCGATGATCAGCACGAAGGTCATGCCCACCGCCAGCACCATCAGGTCGGGGATCTGGTTGGCCAGGGTGCTGAAGGTGCCGTACGACAGAAAGTGGCTGCTCAGCAACGAGAACAGCACCACCATCGCCAGCAGCGCACCGGCCAGGCCCAGGTAGGTCCCCAGGCCGAGGTAGGTACCGCTGCGCCGGGCCGGTGAGCCAGGCGGTGTGTCTATCGGGGAGGTGTTCATGCGGGGTTCCTGGGCACTGCGTCTTGCAGCAGCGCGTCACGTTTCTGATAGCCGGCAAAGGCAGCGGCCAGTAGCTGGTCCTGGCTCCAGTGCTCACGCTCGAAGGTTTCAATCAGGCGCCCTGCCGAAAGCACGCCGATGCGATCGCAGATCAGCATCAGTTCGCGCAGGTCGCTGGACACCACCACCAGCGCCTTGCCCTGGCGGGTCAGCTCGGCGAGCAGCCCATAGATGTCGAACTTGGCGCCCACATCGATACCGCGCGTGGGCTCGTCGAACAGCAGCACGGCGCAGTCGCGCTCCAGCCAGCGGCCGATCACCACCTTCTGCTGGTTGCCACCCGACAGCTCCCCCACCGTTTGTGCGGGCCCGGCGCTGCGGATGCGCATGGCCTGGATCTGGCGCTCGGCCAGGGCACGCTCGGCAGCACCATCCACCAGGCCCGCGCGTGAGATCGCCGGCATGTTGCCCAACGCCAGGTTGGCGCTGACCGACTGCGACAACAGCAGGCCTTCGCCCTTGCGGTCTTCGGTAATCAGGGCCACGCCGTGGCGCACTGCAGCCATGGGCGAGTCGATGTGCACCGGGCGCAGCGGGCTGCCCAGCTCGATGCTGCCACTGTCGGCCGTGTCGGCACCGAAGATCAGGCGCAGCAGCTCGGTACGCCCGGCACCGATAAGCCCGGAGATGCCGAAGATTTCGCCGCTGCGCACCTCGAACGAGACGTCCTGCACCTTGTCGCCCCGGCCCAGGCCGCTGACACGCAGTACCGGCTCGCCGATCGTGCGGCGCCCCAGGTCGATATGCTCGCCCAGCTCGCGCCCCACCATCAGGTTGACCAGTTGCTCGCTGCTGTAGCGCTGCATCGGTTCCACGCACACCAGCTTGCCGTCGCGCAGCACGGCAATGCGCTGGGCGATGCGCTTGAGCTCTTCGAGGCGGTGGGAAATGTAGATGATCGACACACCCCGTTGCTGCAGGCGCTCGATCTGGCGGAACAGCAGCTCCACCTCGCGTGCGGTGAGCATCGCGGTGGGCTCGTCGAGAATCAGCACATGGCAGTCGCCGATCAGGTTGCGGGCGATCTCCACCATCTGCTGATGGCCGATGCCCAGCTCGCCGACCAGCGTATCGGGGTCGATCGCTTCGAGCCCCACCTGCGCCATTGCCGCGGTCGCCAGTTGGCGCAGGCGCGTGCGATTGACCCAGCCGGCGCGGCTGGGCAGGTTGTGCAGAAACAGGTTCTCGGCCACGCTCAGGGTCGGCAGCAGGTTGAGCTCCTGCATCACCATGCGCACGCCCTGGCGCTCGGCCGCGGTGCGGCTGGCGGGCTGATACACCTGGCCCTGGTAGAACATCTGCCCGGTGGTGGGGGTTTCGAGCCCGCCGATGATCTTCGACAGGGTGCTCTTGCCCGCACCGTTCTCGCCAGTCAGGGCCAGCACTTCGCCGCGCAGCAGGGACAGTTCGATATCGCCCAGCACGGGCTGGGCGTAGGTCTTGCCGATTGCACTGACCGACAACACGACATCCGCAGTCGCCGACATAAGGTGTTCTCCTGGCGCCCGCACCATGGCAGGCACCGTCAGCGGGCTAGGGCTGCTTGACCAGCTCAACCGGGGTCTGGATGACGTTGTCGGCATCCACGTCCGGCTTCTCGCCGCGCAGCATCTTCAGGGCCGCCTCGATACCGAACACCGCCTGCTTGGCGGCGTATTGATCGGCCGTGGCCAGCACCCGACCGTCGCGCAGCATCGGCTGGATCGCCTTGATGTTGTCGTAGCCCACCACCTGCACCGCGCCGACCTTGCCTGCCGCGCGCACCGCCGACACCGCGCCGAGCGCCATGCTGTCGTTGCCGGCCAGCAGCGCCTTGAGGTCGGGGTATTCGTTGAGCATGGCCGAGGCCACGGCATTGCCCTTGTCGATCTCCCAGTTGCCCGATTGCACCGAGACGATCTTGATCTTGGCTGCCTCCATGGCGTCCTTGAAACCGGCGGTACGCTGCTGGGCGTTGGTGGTGGTCGGCACGCCCTCGATGATGCCGACCTGATCGCCCACGCTCAGGCGGGTGGCCAGGTACTCGCCCACCAGGCGCGCGCCCTTGCGGTTGTCGGGGCCCACGAAGGGCACGCTGAGGTTCTTGCTCTTGAGTACATCCGGGTCGAGGCGGTTGTCGATGTTGACCACGGTGATCCCCGCGTCCATGGCCTTCTTGACCACTGGCACCAGGGCCTTGGAATCGGCCGGAGCAATCACCAGCGCGTTGACCCCGGAGACGATCATCTGCTCGACGATGCGGATCTGGTTGCTGGTATCGGACTCGTCCTTGATGCCGTTGGACACCAGGTCGAACTCGCCTGCGTGGTCTCTCTGGTAGGCCTTGGCGCCGTCTTCCATGGTGAGGAAGAACTCGTTGGCCAGCGACTTCATCACCAGGGCCACCTTGGGCTTGGCGGTGTCAGCATGGGCGTGGCTGAAGGGTACGGCGGTGGCGAGGGTGGCCAGCATGGCAACGGCCAGCAGGCGTCCAGCGAAGGGCAGCGTCATGGGTTCACTCCGAATCTTATGATTTTTGTCGGGTCGCAAACGTTTGCGGTTAACAACTATGGAAACGCTACCGGGTTTTGTCAAATCTGCCGACCGCCCTTCATGGCCCCAATAGTGCCGGGAATTATCCTTAAAATCTTCGGAAAACCGAACATCCGGCACCGCAATAATTCGGGTTTCCGAAAACAGTGCCGGGCAGCACGGGGTATAAACCTAAATAAATTTCTTATAAATCAATGAATTGGGGTAAACACTCAGTTAATTGGGCAACTGGTACGCTTTCTGCTGAACTTGTGTGGGCAACACAGCAATTTCACTCATAAGGAACAATAACGATGAAAGCTGCGCTTCACTCCTTCGCTCCGGCCGCCCTGGCCCTGTTCATGTTCTTCCCTGCTGGCGCCTACGCCAAGGAAGCCGAAACCCAACAGAAACTCGCCAACGTGGTTATCCTCGCCACCGGCGGCACCATTGCCGGTGCTGGTGCCAGCGCCGCCAACAGCGCTACCTATCAAGCCGCCAAGGTGGGCGTCGACAAGCTGATTGCCGGTGTTCCGGAGCTGGCCAACCTGGCCAACGTACGCGGCGAGCAGGTGATGCAGATCGCCTCCGAAAGCATCACCAACGAAAACCTGCTGCAACTGGGCAAGCGCGTTGCCGAGCTGGCCGACAGCAAGGACGTGGACGGCATCGTGATCACCCACGGTACCGACACCCTGGAAGAGACCGCCTACTTCCTCAACCTGGTGGAAAAGACCGACAAGCCGATCGTGGTCGTGGGCTCCATGCGCCCCGGTACCGCAATGTCGGCTGACGGCATGCTCAACCTGTACAACGCCGTGGCCGTGGCCAGCGACAAGCAATCGCGCGGCAAGGGCGTGCTGGTGACCATGAACGACGAGATCCAGTCCGGTCGCGACGTGAGCAAGTCGATCAACATCAAGACCGAAGCGTTCAAGAGCGCCTGGGGCCCGATGGGCATGGTCGTGGAAGGCAAGTCGTACTGGTTCCGCCTGCCGGCCAAGCGCCACACGATGGATTCGGAATTCGACATCAAGACCATCAGCAGCCTGCCTGCCGTGGACATCGCCTACAGCTACGGCAACGTCAGCGACACCGCCTACAAGGCCCTGGCGCAAAATGGCGCCAAGGCCATCATCCATGCCGGTACCGGCAACGGTTCGGTGTCCTCGCGCGTAGTGCCGGCCCTGCAGGAACTGCGCAAGAACGGCGTGCAGATCATCCGTTCGTCCCACGTCAACCAGGGCGGGTTCGTGCTGCGCAACGCCGAGCAGCCTGACGACAAGAACGACTGGGTAGTGGCGCACGACCTGAACCCGCAAAAAGCGCGCATCCTGGCCATGGTCGCCCTGACCAAGACCCAGGACAGCAAAGAGCTGCAGCGCATCTTCTGGGAATACTGAGTGCAGTAGCCCGGCAGGCCGCCCTTCCTACAGCAGGGCGGCCTAACCTCTTGTAACCTCGCCATTTTTATTTTGCCCACGGTGCAGCAAAGCCTGCGCCGTGTGGTCACATGGGTTCTTTGAGCGACACGCAGTTGCGAAAAGCCTTACAGTAAAATACTGTATGCGCATACAGCAAAAACAAGGAACCTGTACCTGTGGCCACCTCCTCTGCCGCCAAGCCCGTCAGCAGCTACGAGCAACTGGGCATCCGCATTCAGAAAATCATCAACTCGCCAACCGCGCAGAAGTCCCGCGCGGCGCTGATCTTTCGCCTGGAGCACGAGTCGCCTGCCGACTGGGAGACCCTGCTCGAGGAAATCGCCGAAAACGACAACGTCACCCTGGCCTACCGGGATGACGGCGGCGTGCAGATATTCTGGGTTGTGCCCAAGGAAGACTGAAGCCGTCGCCAGGCGCTGCCCGCCCACCCTGCTCCGACTTGTCGCCCTTCTGGGCGATGGTGTTATCCGTAGAATCTGGAAGTAATGATGTTCAAGAATCTTGCAGCTGCAGTGATGCTGCTGATGTTGTTGTGTGGCCAGGTGTTTGCTGAAACGCGTATCGGCACCTGGAACCTGGAACACCTGAGCGACCGCCCCAACAAGGACTTCAAGGCCATTGCCAAGGTCGCCAAAAATGTGGATTTTCTGGCTGTGCAGGAGCTGATGAGCGAAGCGGCCCTGGACAAGCTGGCCAGGGAACTCAGCCGCCAGAGCGGCGAGCCCTGGAGCCACATGGCCTCCGATGCGGTAGGCAGGTCTTCGTACAAGGAAATGTATGGTTTCGTGTGGAAGGACAGCAAGGTCGCCTATGAAGACGGTGCGGTGTCCTACCTGGACCGCAAGAAGATCTTCGAGCGCGAGCCCTACTCCGCGCGCTTCAAGTCACTCACCGACAATGCCTATTTCGTGGTGGCCACGGTGCATATCGTGTACGGGAAAAAGCCGTCTGACCGGGTCGCGGAAATCGATGCGCTGTCGAGCTACTGGACCTGGCTGAAGGAAGTCTACCCCGGCAACAATCACATCCTGCTGATGGGCGACTTCAACATGCCGCCCACTTCGCCTGCCTGGAAGTCGCTCAATGCCGCCGCCAGACCACTGGTGGTCGCAGGCGCCAGCACGCTGTCCACAACCGACGGCAAATTCGCCAACCTTTACGACAATATCTTCGTCAGCCATTCCTCGCCGCTGAAGGTCAACAGCGTGGGCGTGTACGACTACCCGAAACACCTGGGCATGACTCACCAGCAAGGCCGGGCGAACATCTCCGATCACGCGCCGATATTCCTGCGTGCAGAGCTGGGGCAAGGCAAGGGCACGGCCACGACCGCCGCGTCACCGGCAAGGCCCGCTGCACCCGCCAAAACCAAGGCTGCAACCGTGGCCGACGCCACCGGGCAAGTGCGCGGCAACCGGGCCAAGAAGCGCTACCACCGCCCGGACTGCCCGTCGTACAACAGCATTGCCGAAAAGAATCGGGTCGAGTTCAGCAGCGAATCTGCCGCCCAGGCAGAGGGCTACAGCATCGCCGGCAACTGCCAGAAGGCCAGCTGAGGGGATAACGGTGCAGCCTTGACGCCAAGGCTGCACCTGAAGATCACTTGACCAGCTGGAACTGACTGGCGCCCTGCAACTCCAGACGCGGCACGCCTTTGTACTGCTCGATACGCCCTATCACGCACACCGTGCGCCCCTCCAGCGGCTGCGCCAGCAACGAGGCGAACGCCGGGCGATGCTCGCCCCATACCACCAGCCCCAACCGTCGCTTGCTGGGGAAGCTGGCACCCAGGTCGATCCAGGTCGGCTGGCCCCTGGACGACGGTTTGTAGGTCACCTTCATGATCGGGCCCAGCACCGCAGCGCTCTGCCCGATATGGTCGGCGGCCTGACGCCAGTCCAGCGGGTTGTCGCAGGTGGCGCCCTGCAAGGTGGCGGGTGACGCCGGCGCCGCCACTGCCTGGCTGACCACGGCCGAGCCTGCAACCGACTCGGTGCCCTTGAACGCAAACACCACGATCAGAACCCCGATCAGCGCAGTGAATGACATGATCGTGTACTTCATGACCGAAACCTCCTTGTTGAGCCCTTTGATCCGGCTGCCCTGCGCCACCTGCTGCACGCTGGCGCTCTGGCGCGTGCTCGACAGCAGGTCGTGGGCTTTTTTTCGCTCGGCATCGAGCAGTACGCTGATATCCCGAGCACAACGCTGCGGGTGATCCCTGACGTCGCGGTTGGCAAAGCGCAGCACCCGCCAGCCCTGGGAAGTGAGTGCAGACTGTCGCCGCTGCCAGTCGATGAACTCGGGGTGCGACATGCCGGTGCCCGTACCGCTTTTGTCATAGCCATCGATTTCGATGGCGATGCGCACGTCTCCCTCTTCATTGATGACAAGGTCGCAGTAGCGTTGCTTGCCATCATTGTCCTTGAAGGGGTATTGCGCACTCAGCGACTCGTAACGGATGCCCGCCACGAGGCTGAGCACGTTGCTGGCGAACAATCGTTCGTAGTCACTGCCGAACCGCGCCGCATTGGCCTTCAACCACTCGTCCTGGGTCATGTCCTGTCGTCTGCGCTGGAAAGTCGGGCCGGTGCAAAAGCACCCACTCTCGACCGATGCAGTCAAAAAGCCATAACGCAGCCGAGCCGCCGATTCTGGCCGACTCTGTAGGAAAAGTCGATTTTCAGGTGGGATCAGGCGGCGGTCATTCGGGCAACTTCGCCGGCAAGGCCGGCCCGTGCAGGGGGTGACCGGTGGCGCTCAACATGGCTTCGCCCACTGCTGGTTTGCCCGACGCCTTCAACCCCTGGGCGGCGCCCTGGATATCCCGCGCCTCCTTGTTCTGGCCCAGCTTGAACTTGCCGACCAGACGGGTGATCTCGATCTCGAGCCCGACGATGGCCTTGAGCATGTCGCGGATGTAGTCCTTCGGCGCGTCGGACATCTTCCACGGCACGGGCTGGGATGCTTCGTGGGTGCGCGTGAGCAGGGCCACCAGGCCACGCACGTAGTGCTCGTCATCGTGCAAGGTCACGCGGCCATGGGCGTGCACCACCTGATAGTTCCAGGTGGGCACCTGTTTGTGGGTCTCGTGCTTGCTGGGGTACCAGTTGGGCGAGATGTAGGCATCGGCGCCGCGAAAGATCACCAGTACTTCATCGCCATCCTTGAGTTCGCGCCACAGCGGGTTGGCCCGCGATACGTGAGCATGCAGCACCCCCTGCGTGCCCTCCTGCGGCTTGAAGTGGAACGGCAGATGGTTGGCATCCAGCCCACCCTCGCCGTGGCTGACCAATACACCCAGCGGGTTCTGCATGATCAGTTGATGCAGCACCTCGGGGCGCGACTCGTTGAAAGACTGCGGTACGTACATGGTTTGCATCCATCCGGCACAGGGCGATGGCAAATTGTGTGGCGCAACTGGCCCATGGTATAGATCCACTATCGAACAAAATGACTGGACCAGAAAACATGGCGCGCAAAGCCAACGTGGTGGATATTCCTTCGCTGGGCACGCTGGACCGCAGCAGCGGCCAACTGGGGCGCCAACTGGCCCAGGCGCTGCGTGCGGCGATCCGGCGCGGCGACCTCAAGCCCGGCGAGGCGCTGCCCTCGACCCGCATGCTGGCCAGATCGCTGATGATCGCGCGGGGCACGGCCATCGAGGCGTTCGAGCAACTGACGGCCGAGGGGTTTCTGGAGTCCCGCGGCCGTGCCGGCACGCGGGTCGCGCACAGCCTTGAAGAGCCACCTGCCGCGCACACGACAGGTGTGGCGCGGCCCGCCGCCAGCTCGGCACGCATCGAACGCTTTGCACAACTTGCCCGCCGCTTCGGCGAGGTACCCCAGGTACCGTTCGCCGTCTCGGTACCGCTGGGCAAGGCCGCGCCGGATGATATCTGGCGGCGCCTTGGCAACCGGGTGCGCGCCCGCGGCCCGGGCGCCCCTGCCGGCTATGGCGACCCGCTGGGGGAAATCGAGCTGCGCGAGGCGGTGGTGGACTATGTGCGCAAATCCCGCTCGGTACGCTGCGAGGCCAGCCAGGTGATCATCACCTCCGGCACCCAGCAGGGCCTGTATCTGGCCTGCCAGGTGCTGCTGGACATCGGCGACTTCGCCTGGGTCGAAGACCCGGCCTACCGCGGTATCACCGCCATTCTCGAAAGCGCCGGGCACAGCGGGCAGATGGTGCGCGTACCGGTGGACGCCGAGGGCATGGACGTGGAACACGCCGTCGCTACCTGCCCCCACGCCCGCGCCGCCTTCGTCACCTCTTCGCACCAGTACCCGCTGGGCATGCCGATGAGCATGACCCGGCGCGAGGCACTGCTGAGCTGGGCCAGAACCCACAATGCATGGGTGATCGAGGACGACTACGACGGCGAGTTGCGCTATGCAGGGCACCCGTTCCCCTCGTTGCAGGGGCTGGACCCTGAACGGGTGATCTACCTGGGCACCTTCAGCAAGATCCTGTTCCCGTCACTGCGCCTGGGCTATGCGATCGTGCCGCCGGACCTGGTGGACGCCTTCTGCGGTGCCCGCGTGCTGATGGACCGTCATCCGGCCAACGCCGACCAGCAGGTACTGGCGGCCTTCATCAACGAAGGCCATCTGGACCGGCACATCCGCCGCATCCGCGGTGTGTACGCAACCATCCACCGCCAGGTGAACGAAGCGGTGGCGCGCTGGCTGGAGCCTGAGCTGGCCTGGCTGCAACCGACCGACCAGGGCATGCACCTGGTGCTGTGGCTGGCAGCCGGTATCGACGACAGGCAGGTAGCGGACCAGGCCGCAGAGGCCGGGGTGGTGGTGCGCGCGGTATCCCCCATGTATGCGGGGCCGCACGGCAGGCCCGGGCTGGTGCTCGGCCTGGGCGGGTTCAGTGGCGAAGCCATCGATGCGGCGATGCAGCGCCTGGCACGGGTGATCGAAAGCGCCAGCGTTCAGGCCAGCGCCTGCAGGTAGGCGCTGGCCTGCTGATAGCGCTGCAGGCGCGCGATGTCTTCGGGGCCGGGCATGGCGATGCGCGAAAGGTCGCTGTTGTCGGCAAGGTCGGCAAGCTTTACCACCCGTGCCAGCGGGTCGCTGCCCAGCCGCGCGACGAAGGCCTCGTAGCTTTCGTCATCGCGCCGGCTCAGCGCCTGCACCGCCGCCAGTATCTTCAGGGCGAAGCCTTCGCGGGCCAGGTCCGACAAGCTCATGCTGGTATCTTCAAGCACGTCGTGCAGCACCGCGACGATGCGCTGTTCGGTGGTCTGCACCCTCAGCATCACCCGCAACGGGTGCAGGATATACGCAGTGCCGCCCTTGTCCTGCTGCCCTTCATGGGCCCTGGCGGCAACCGCAATGGCTCGCTCCAGTGTGGACATAAGCCCCCTCCTCTAACCCTCGCGCCGTCGCAGGCGCGCCATGCTGCAGGCATCGGTGAACACACCGTCACGTAAAGCATAGTCGCGCAAATGCCCTTCCACCTCGAAGCCGTGGCGCCGGTACAGCGCCAGTGCCGGCTGGTTATCGGCGTAAACAGTGAGTTCGACGCGCTGTAGGCCCATCCAGTTGTCCGCCACCTCGAGCACCGCCGACAACAGCCGTGTGCCCACCCCCTGCCCTTGCCAGGCCGGGGCGACGCCCATGCCGATGCCGCCGCAATGACCGCGACGTACACGTATGAACTGCTCGAGCGTACAGCTGCCGATCACCTCGCCTTGATGTAAGGCCACCAGAAACACCATTCGTTCGTTGTCGGTGGCGATGCGTTTGCGCCACAGGTCGGCGCTCTGATACGGCATCTGCAGCACCTGCCGCGCCACCTGCGGGTGGTTGTACAGGGCCGTGAGCCCCTCGACGTGCTGTTCGGTACAACGTTGAAGGGTAATGGCGAAGGGCGAATCACTCATGACGGCTCATCCTTGAAGACAAGCCGTGAGTGTAAGAGGTGCCGCCGCGTGCTGGCTAGCGCTCGGCGCCGTGCTGGATGACCACCGAATCGGTACCCAGGCGCGCCATCACATCGTTCTTGCTGGCCAGGGCCTCCTCTTTGGTCGGGTAAGGGCCCAGCAGTACCACCGGCTTGCCGTCGCGGTACACCACCGAGGATGGGATCTGTTTTTCGATCAGGCGTGCGGTCATGTCGCTGAGGGCGCCCATGTTCGGGCCCTGGATGATCTCGACGTCCCAGCCTTCGGGCGCGGGCTGGTCGGCCAGGGCATCGGCGCGGCGCTGCAGGTCGGCACCACCGCAGATTTCGCGGATGCGCAGGTCGCCGCCGGTTTCGTCGATGATGATCTGGTAGTCGTCGCCCTGCTTGATGGCCACGTAGCTGCGGTAAGGCTGGAACACACCGGCCGCGTCCTTGCCACGGAACTGGCCGCAGATATCGCCCTGCTTGTTGAATCGCACGTTGGCGAACTTGGCCGTCTTCGGGTTATCCAGATGCTCGGCAACCTGCTTGTGTACCCGTTCGGCATCGTTGTCACAGCCGGCCAGGGCCAGCACTGCCATTACCACCGCCACTTTGCGCACGCGTCTATCTCCAGGTTTCAAGCGGCGGATTTTAGCATCTGTGCAAGGCCGGGGGTTACAATCGCCCGGCCTTGAACTTCCATAGGGCATTCCATGCGCCAGGTACTGCTGATTATCGACGTACAACCCTCGTTCAACCCGCCGCAATGGCTGGTAGACGGCATAGCATCACTGATCGGCCGCATGCCGTCGGTGGCGAGCGTGGAGCGCCATGATGAATCGGTGACCCCGTTTCAACGTCAGCTGGGCTGGCAACCGGCGGCGCACGACCAGAGCCTGGTGGCGGCAGATCGTATCTTCATCAAGCATGGCTACGCCCCTACGGCCGAGATGCTGGATTACCTCAGGCAATTGAACCCCGAGCGCGTGCTGGTGTGCGGCATACAGACCGACACCTGCGTGCTGGCGGCGGGGTTCGCGCTGTTTGATGCGGGGCTGCAGCCGACCCTGATCAGCGACCTCACGGTAGGGTCGTCGCTGGATCGGTCGGGGCAGTTGGGGGTGAGCCTGTGGCGGCATCATTTCGGGCACGTGGTGAGTACGCAACAGTTGCGGTGAAGGCTTCGCCGGCAAGGCCGGCGAAGCGGCCAGCACAAGCCATCCCTCATTCGCGGATGCAATCCACCGTATACACGCCCCCCACCTCATGCTGCAGCCCGTGCACATCGGCCACAAACCCGGGGAACCCACGGTCGAACGCCCGTGCAAAGCCCAGGTAGTCGATGATCGAGCGTGTCGACTCGGTAAAGCGCTCCCCGGGCATGATCAACGGAATCCCCGGCGGGTACGGCACCAGCATCACCGCCGCCACCCGCCCGATCAGGCGCTCGATCGGCACCGCCTCGACCTCGCCGCGCACCAGCTTGTCATACGCATCCCCCGGCTTCATCACCACCTCGGGCAAACGCGTGTACAAGCGCTTGAGCTGCTTGGCCGTGGCGTTGGCGCGGTAGCATTCGTGCAACTGCTCGCACAGGTCGCGCAGGCCCATGCCCTGGTAGCGCAACGGGTCCAGCTGCGCCACGCACGGCAGGCTCTGCAGCAGCGCGGTATTGGCGTCGTAGTTGCGCTTGAACTCCAGCAGTTCGGTGAGCAAGGTGCTCCACTTGCCCTTGGTGATCCCCATCGAGAACAACACCAGAAACGAATACAGGCCGGTCTTCTCCACCACCAGCCCGCGCTCCCACAGGAACTTGCTGACCACTGCCGCAGGAATACCATGCTCGCCCAGGCTGCCGCCCGCATCCAGCCCCGGCATCACCAGCGTGACCTTGATCGGGTCGAGCAGCACGTAGTCTTCGCTCACATCGCCAAAGCCGTGCCATTCGGCCTGGGGTTGCAGCAGCCAGTCCTCGGTCGCCACGCGGTGAATGCCACCCACCTGCGGCGGTTGCCAGATACTGAACCACCAGTCGTCATCGGCCAGGTGCTCGCGCAGGTTGGCCAGCGCACGCCGAAAGCTCAGCGCCTCGTCGAACATTTCCTGCAGCAGCGAGCGCCCAGCCGGGCCTTCCATCATCGCCGACGACACGTCCAGCGAGGCCAGGATGCTGTACTGCGGCGAGGTGGAGATATGCATCATGAACGCCTCGTTGAATCGATCACGGTCGAGCTGGCGTGCACCGCCGTCCTGCACGTGGATCATCGAGGCCTGGCTGAACGCGGCCAGCAGCTTGTGGGTGGAATGGGTGCTGAACACCAACGGGCTGTCGGCACTGCGCGAAGTACCCATGGCGTAACGCCCGGCAAAGAATTCGTGAAACGCCGCGTAGGCGTACCAGGCCTCGTCGAAATGCAGCACCTCGACACTGTTGCCCAACACCTGCTTGATCATCTCGGCGTTGTAGCACAGCCCGTCATAGGTGGAGTTGGTCACCACCGCCATCTTCACCCGCGGCTCGCGCCCTGCGGCCAGCGGGTTGGCCTCGATCTTGGCCTGGATCGCCTCGCGGCTGAACTCGCTCAGCGGGATGGGGCCGATGATGCCCAGCTCGTTGCGCTCCGGACACAGGTACAGGGGGATTGCGCCGGTCATGATGATTGCGTGCAACACCGACTTGTGACAGTTGCGATCCACCAGCACCAGGTCGTCACGCCCGACCATCGAGTGCCAGACGATCTTGTTGGCGGTGGAGGTGCCGTTGATCACGAAGAAGGTGTGGTCGGCGCCGAAGTTGCGCGCCGCACGCGCTTCGGCCGCCGCCAGGGGGCCGGTATGGTCGAGCAGCGACCCCAGCTCCGGCACCGACACCGACAGGTCCGAACGCAGGGTGTTCTCGCCGAAGAACTGGTGAAACGCCTGGCCCACCGGGCTCTTGCGATACGCCACGCCACCGCCATGGCCCGGCGTGTGCCAGGAGTAGTTCGATTGCGCGGTGTGCTGCACCAGGGCCTTGAAGAACGGCGGCAGCAGGCCGTCCAGGTAGTTGTGCGCCGCCCGCGCCACTTGCCGGGCCAGAAACGGCACGGTGTCTTCGAACAGGTAAAGGATGCCGCGCAACTGGTTCAGTTCGCTCATGGCGTCGGCCGGGGCGTTCTCCAGGGTCACCTGCTCGCCCAGTGCGAAGATCGGCAAGTGCGGTGCGCGCACACGCGCCAGGCGAATCAGCTCGACCATGTTCTGCAGCAGGTGGGTGTTTTCCCCCGCGCCTTCGGCCGCAATCAGCATGCAGGCCAGGCCGTGGTGGGTGGCCGCTACCAGGCGGCCCTCGGCGTAGTCCACCGCCGGCAGAATGGTAAAGCCGTCCTGGGCCAGTTCCTGGGCAATGCCGCGCACGCGATCACCGGCCACACTGTCGGCCTTGATATCGCGGTGCACGATGAGTATCGGAAACTTGAGGTCCTTGTACATGGGCGCCGGCACCTTCTGAGCGACAGGCCGTGAGGCCGTTCATTTCAGGGTAGAAGGTCGGCGCCAGGTACGCGGCGGGATTTGCTTCAGCGGGCCTCGAGCAGTTGCTGCCACAAGGCCGGGCCACCGGTGGATTTTGCCACTGCTTCAAGGCGCGCCATGTGCGCTTGCAGCTCTGCCTCGGTGGCCGGGATGATACGCCCCGGCTGACGCCCCACCAGCCGACGGATCTCGCTGCCCTGGCTGGACTGGCCTTCGCCCTCGCTGTCGCTGCCGGCCAGTGACAGGCTGGTCTGGCCGCCGGTCATGGCCAGGAACACGTCCGCCAGCAACTCGGAGTCGAGCAACGCGCCGTGCAGTTCGCGGCCGGAGTTGTCTACGCCATAGCGTTTGCACAAGGCATCGAGGCTGTTGCGCTGGCCCGGGTGACGCTCGCGGGCCATCAGCAGGGTGTCGAGCACCTCGCAGTGCTGTGCGATATCGGCGCGATCGTGCTGGCCGAGCATGGCGAATTCGTTGTTGATGAAACCAACGTCGAACGCCGCGTTGTGGATGATCAGCCGCGCGCCCTTGATGTACTCGAAGAACTCGTCGGCGATTTCGGCGAAACGCGGCTTGCCCACCAGGAATTCGTCGGTGATGCCGTGCACCCCGATCGCGCCTTCGTCGCTTTCGCGGTCGGGCTGCAGGTACACGTGGAAATTGCGTCCGGTCATGCGCCGGCCGACCAGCTCGATACAGCCGATCTCGATGATGCGGTGACCATCGGCCACCGGCATACCGGTGGTTTCGGTGTCGAGCACTACCGACCTGTTGTTCTGCATCTCCACGTCGGTCATCTCCTGCCGCGTACTGCCTGAATATTGAAAGCGGCGAATTTTACCTCACCCGGGGCAGGATGTGGCGAATTCGCTAAAGGGAGGGTTCAGCGTTGCTTGCGCAGATCGTCGACGCCGCGGTTGGCCAGCTGGTCGGCACGCTCGTTGCCGGCGTGACCGACGTGCCCTCGCACCCACTGCCATTTCACGTTGTGGCGGTTGACCTGTTCGTCGAGCTGCTGCCACAGGTCGGCGTTCTTGACCGGCTCCTTGGCGGCGGTCTTCCAGCCACGCTTCTTCCAGTTGACCATCCACTCGGTGATGCCTTTCATCACGTACTGCGAGTCGGTCACCAGCAGCACATCACACTGGCGCTTGAGCGCCTCGAGGCCCTTGATGGCGGCCATCAGTTCCATGCGGTTGTTGGTGGTTTCGCGCTCGCCGCCCCACAGCTCCTTTTCGACGCCCTTGCAGACCAGCAGCGCGCCCCAGCCGCCCAGGCCAGGATTGCCCTTGCAGGCACCATCGGTGTAGATCTCGACGCTTTCGACGCTTTCGCTCATGTACAGCCTTTATTCATCATTGAAGGTGCGGCCCTCGGGGTGAGGCGTGCGCCGGTTGACCTTGGCCATCGGCAACGGCAGCAGCTTGCCCATCGGCTCGCGGCGCACCTGGCGCAGCGGGCGCAGGCCCACCACCATCTTGCGCGCCACCAGCACGTACACACCACCACCGGATATCTGCCAGCGCCCGGCAGCACGCTCCCAGCCAGACAACCGTGCCTGCCAGGCCGGCGAGGCAAGCGGCGGACGATAGCACCCGAAGCGGCGTTTCTCCAGCGCGAAGCCCAGCAGGTTGAGCCAGTCGCCCACCCGCGACGGCGAGATGCAGCGCGCCTTGCGCAACGCATCATGGGCAAACACCCGGCGCAGGCCCCAGGTACTCCAGGGGTTGATCCCGACGATCAGCAGGTGCCCGCCAGGGCGCACGCTGCTGGCCGCCTCGCGCAGCAGGCCGTGGGGCGAGAGGCTGAAGTCCAGCCCGTGCTGCAGCACCACCACGTCGGCGGCGTGCTCGCTCAGGGGCCAGGCCTGTTCTTCGCACACGATCTCGACGCCCGGCAGCGGCGCCCCCAGGCGCACGTTGCGTTGAACCTGCGGGGCATTGGGCGGTGCCTCGGCGCAAGGGCCGTAATGCACCAGGTAGCCACCGAAGAAGCGCCCCAGCTCCTCTTCGAGCAGGCGCTGTTCCCCGGCGAGCAGCTGCTGGCCCAGCGGGCCGGCGAACCACTCGCGCGCCTGGCTGATCAGCTCGAGCCACTGCGGGTCGGCCTGGGCAAAGGCTTGATCGGTCATTGCTGTCTCCCTTGGAAGGTTCTCGACAACGCACATAGCTACTAAGATGCACCCATGTCCACCGTTTGGCGAATCGCACGATGATACAGATACAGGCCCTGCCCGCTTTCAGTGATAACTACATCTGGTTGTTACAAGATGCCGTGAACCAGCGCTGTGCGGTGGTCGACCCGGGCGATGCCGCCCCCGTGCTGGCCTGGCTGCAGGCGCATGCCGACTGGCAACTGACCGACATTCTGATCACCCATCACCACCACGACCATGTGGGCGGCGTTGAGCAGCTCAAGGCGCACACCGGCGCCCGCGTCAGCGGCCCGGCCAACGAACGCATACCCGCCCGCGACCAGGCCCTGAACGACAATGACCGCCTCGAGGTACTGGGGCTTGATTTCCAGGTGTTCGCCGTACCCGGCCACACCCTGGGGCACATCGCCTATTACTGTGCCCAGCCGCAGTTGCCGATGCTGTTCTGTGGCGACACGCTGTTCGCCGCCGGCTGCGGGCGCCTGTTCGAGGGCACGCCGGAGCAGATGCACCACTCGCTGGAGCGCCTGGCAGCGCTGCCGTCGGCCACCCAGGTGTATTGCGCCCACGAATACACCCTGAGCAACCTGCGCTTTGCCTGTGCGGTCGAGCCGCAGAACCCGCACGTTATCCAACGCTTCGAAGACGTTACCGCACTGCGCGCGCAAGATCGCATCACTTTGCCCTCCACCATCGCGCTGGAGAAGCTGACCAACCCGTTTTTGCGAGTAGCAGAAACATCCGTTAAACAAAAAATAGACGAACGGGTGGGCCGCATAAACCCTACGCCCAGTGCTGTTTTTGCAGGGTTGCGGGCCTGGAAAGACACGTTCTAAACAGGCGCTGTGAAGGTCGGAAAATTCTCAAAGGTTGACCGATGGGGGGTGCCTTTCTAGAATCGCCCGACATTTTTGCCCGGAACTTTCCCCCAGCCAATGTCGTCCCCTAGCCGCAGAACCTTCAATTCCGTTGCCCTGACGCGCCTGGCCCAAGCCAGTGCGCTGGCCCTGGCCGCCACCCTCGTGGGCTGCCAGAGCACGCGCCAGGTCGATGAATCCGATAGCGTTCGCGCGCACAACTTCCAGGCGCGGATCAAGCAGAAACCGATCTTCGTGCATGACAAGAAGCCGGTCGAGCCAGCCGTGGCCCAGGACGTCTGGGAACGCATGCGCCAGGGCTTCCAGTTGCAGGACGGCATTGCGGTGAACCCGCGCATCGAGCAGCAGCGCCTGTGGTTCGCCAGCAACCCTTCGTTCCTGGAAGGCGCCGGCGACCGCGGCAGCCTGTACATCCACTACATCGTCGAGCGTCTTGAAGAGCGCGACATGCCGCTGGAGCTGGCCCTGCTGCCGGCAATCGAAAGTGCCTACAACCCGATGGCCTATTCCCGCGCCCACGCGGTGGGCCTGTGGCAGTTCATCCCGTCCACCGGGCGCTACTTCAACCTGCGCCAGACGCGCTTCTACGATGGCCGTCGCGACATCACCGCCTCGACCAACGCGGCGCTGGACTACCTGACCCGCCTGCACGACATGTTCAACGGCGACTGGCTGCTGGCGCTGGCGGCCTACAACGCCGGTGAAGGCACGGTCAGCCGCGCCATCGAGCGCAACGAGAAGCTCGGCCTGCCAACCGACTACTGGAACCTGCCGCTGCCCAAGGAAACCCGTGACTACGTGCCAAAGCTGCTGGCCCTGTCGCAGGTGGTGCTGACCCCGCAGGCGTACGGCGTGAACCTCAACCCGATTGCCAACGAACCCTACTTCGAAGCCGTGGCGATCAAGGACCGGCTCGACCTGTCGCGGGTCGCCGCACTGGCCGAGATCGACGAAGACGAACTGTTCCAGCTCAACCCGGCCTTCAAGAAACGCATGACCGTGGACGGCCCGCAGCAATTGCTGGTACCCACCGCCAAGGCGCAACTGCTGACCACCAGCCTGTCGAACATGAAGCCCGAAGAGCTGCTCAGCCTGCAGCCGAAAAAGGCGGTATTCGAGGCAGCCCTGGCCGAAGCCTCGACGCCGGTGCGCAACAGCCGCTACCGGGTCAAGCGTGGCGACAACCTGGGCAGCATCGCCCGGGCCAACAAGGTCAGCGTCAAGGACCTGCAGCGCTGGAACAAGCTGCGCGGCAACAACCTCAAGGTCGGCCAGACCCTGGTGATGCAAGGTGCGCAGCCTGCCAGCGCGGCCGGCAACCAGAAGAAGCCTACCCAGTACAAGGTGCGCAAAGGCGATTCGCTGTACATGGTGGCCAAGCGTTTCAACGTTGAAATGCAGCACCTCAAGCGTTGGAATCCGCGCAGCGGCCATGCCCTCAAGCCCGGCCAGACCCTCACCGTCTACCTGCCGCACTGAGACCCGGGCCAGGCCTGCCTGGCCGCGGCCCCGGCGATCTCCGGGGCTGCTCTTTTTCCTGCCGATACAAGCTGTTACTGTAGCCGGAATAAAGCCCAAGCCCGGATCGGATCGCCGACTTGATACGTCCCCTCCTGTTGCTGTCATTCAGCCTGGCCTTGAGCTTTCCCGCGGGCGCGACCATCAGCGAAAGTCACGGTTACGCCCAGTTCGGCACGCTCAAGTACCCAGCCAAATTCACCCATTTCGATTGGGTAAACCCGCAAGCGCCCAAAGGCGGCACCTTGCGCGCCATGGCATTCGGCACGTTCGATACCCTCAACCCCTATACCTTCAAGGGCTCAAGCCCGGTCACCACGCCCAACTTCCTGCAGTACGGGGTGAACGAGCTGAACGAGACCCTGATGGTGGGCACCGGCCAGCGCGACCCCTCGGGCGATGAAGCCACCTCCAGCTACGGGCTGATCGCCCGTTCGGTGGAGTACAGCGAAGACCGCAGCTGGGTGGTGTTCAACCTGCGTCCCGAGGCACGCTTTCACGATGGCCGGCCGATCACCGCCGCCGACGTGGCGTTCTCCTACCGCACCCTGCTCAAGGAAGGCCACCCGCTCTACCGCACCAACCTGCAGGAAGTGCAGCGGGTCGACATCCTCAACCCCAAGCGCATCCGCTTCGTGTTCAAGCGTGTCGGCAACCCGCTGCTGATCTTGCGCCTGGGCGAAATGCCGGTGCTGCCCCAGCATTACTGGAAAGGCCGCGACTTCAAGGCCACTACCTTTGAACCGCCACTGGGCAGCGGCCCGTACCGCATCACCCAGGTACAGCCAGGTCGAAGCCTGGTGTTCGAGCGGGTCAAGGACTACTGGGGCAAGGACCTGGCAGTCAACCGCGGCAAGTACAACTTCGACCGCGTCGAGTTCGAGTTCTACCGCGACAGCGATGTGGCCTTCGAGGCATTCAAGGCGGGTGAATTCGATGTCTACATCGAGCACCAGGCCAAGAACTGGGCCACCGGCTACAACTTCCCCGCTGTGCGTCGTGGCCAGGTGATCCAGGCGCAGATCGCCCACCAGATCCCGACCCAGACTCAGGGGTTGTTCATGAACAGCCGGCGCGCCGCCTTCAGCGACGACCGCTTGCGCCAGGCGCTGGGCCTGATGCTGGACTTCGAATGGACCAACCGCACCCTGTTCAGCAGCGCCTACAAGCGCGCCAGCAGCTACTACCCCAACAGCGAGTTCAGCGCCACCGGCCTGCCGGTGGGCAAGGAGTGGCTGCTGCTGGCGCCGTACCGCGACCAACTGCCTGCCGCCCTGTTCACCCAGCCCTACAGCGTGGGCAAGACCAACGGGCGCGGTATCGACCGCGATACCCTGCGCCAGGCCCTCAACCTGCTCGGCCAGGCAGGCTGGAAGCTCAGCGGCCAGCGCCTGCTCAACAGCAACGGGCAGCCGCTGAAGCTGGAAATTCTGCTGGTGAACCCGAACCTGGAGCGGATCCTGCAACCTTATGTCGAAAATCTTGCCAGCATCGGTATCGACGCGCGCTTGCGCACGGTAGACCGGGCCCAGTACAAACAACGGCTGGACCAATTTGATTTCGACATGATTCTGATGACCCTGAACCAGACCCTGAGCCCGGGCCTTGAGCAGTGGCTGTATTTTCATTCCAGCCAGGCCGCCACCAAAGGCAGCAAGAATTACGCGGGCGTGAAGAGCCCGGTGGTCGACCACCTGCTAGAGTCCCTGCTCAATGCACAGAGCCGCGACGACCAGGTGGCTGCGGCGCGCGCCCTCGATCGAGTGCTGCTATGGCAGCACTACATGGTTCCCAACTGGTATCTCGACTATCACCGCCTGGCCTACCGCAACCGGTTTGCCTTTGTCGCCACGCCGCCCTACACCCTGGGGCTGAACAGCTGGTGGCTCAAGCCCACGGAGAACGCCCAATGATGCCATTGCCGTGCCTGCGCCTGATCGCAGGCGGCCTGCTGCTGGCCAGCCTGAGCCTTCAGGCCCTGGCCGCCCCGCAACATGCAGTGACCCTCTACGACGAAGCGCCCAAGTACCCGGCCAACTTCAAGCATTTCGACTATGTGAACCCCGACGCGCCCAAGGGCGGCACCTTTCGCGTCAACGGCTCCGGCAGCTTCGACAGCCTCAACCCCTTCATCAACAAGGGCGTGCCTGCCGACAACATCGATCTGGTATACGACACCCTGGCGCGCAACAGCCTTGATGAGCCATTCACCGAATACGGGCTGCTGGCCAGGCAGATCGAAAAAGCCCCCGACAACAGCTGGGTGCGCTTCTACCTGCGCCCCGAGGCGCGCTTTCAGGATGGCCATCCGGTTCGTGCCGAAGACGTCGTGTTCACCTTCAACACCCTGGTCACCAGCGGCGCACCGCTTTACCGCGCCTACTATGCCGACGTCGACGAAGTGATCGCCGAAGACCCGCTGCGTGTGCTGTTCAAGTTCAAGCACAAGGGCAACCGTGAACTGCCGCTGATCCTCGGCCAGTTGCCGGTGCTGCCCAAGCACTGGTGGGCCAACCGCGACTTCACCAAAGGCAACCTGGAGATCCCCCTGGGCAGCGGGCCGTACAAGGTCGCCGAGGTCAAGGCCGGGCGCTCGGTCCGCTACGTGCGCGACCCCGACTACTGGGGCAAGGACCTGCCGATCAACCGCGGCTTCTACAACTTCGACACCATTCGCGTCGACTACTATCGCGACAACACTGTGGCGCTCGAGGCGCTCAAGGCCGGCCAGTTCGACTACTGGCTGGAGGTCAGCGCCAAGAACTGGGCCACCGCCTACAACATCCCGGCAGTTCGCCAGAACCGCCTGATCCGCGAAGAGATCGCCAACGGCAACCCGACCGGCATGCAGGGCTTCGTGTTCAACCTGCGCCGCCCGATCTTCCAGGACGTGCGCGTGCGTGAGGCACTGAGCCTGCTGCTGGACTTCGAGTGGACCAACAAGCAGCTGTTCAATGGCGCCTACACCCGCACCACCAGCTACTTCGAAAATTCCGACATGGCGGCCAGCGGCCTGCCGGATGCGGCCGAACTGAAACTGCTGGAACCGCTGCGCGGGCAGATCCCCGACAAGGTGTTCACCGAAGCGTTCAAGAACCCGGTCACCGATGGCAGCGGCATGATCCGCGAGCAGCAACGCCAGGCCTACAAGCTGCTGCAGGAAGCCGGCTGGCGCATCCAGGACGACAAGATGGTGGATGCCCAGGGCAAGCCGGTGGTGATCGAGTTTCTGCTCGCCCAGACCGAGTTCGAGCGCATCCTGCTGCCCTACAAGCGCAACCTGGCCGACCTGGGCATCGAGCTGAACATTCGCCGGGTGGATGTATCGGAATACATCAACCGCCTGCGCTCGCGCGACTTCGACATGATCGTGGGCGGCTTCCCGCAATCCAACTCGCCGGGCAACGAGCAACGCGAGTTCTGGCAGAGCGCCAGCGCCGACAAGCCCGGCAGCCGCAACTTCATGGGCCTCAAGGACCCGGCCGTGGACACCCTGGTGGACGGCCTGATCAATGCCGACTCGCGTCAGAGCCTGATCGAACACACCCGTGCCCTGGACCGCGTGCTGCAATGGGGCTACTACGTGGTGCCCAACTGGCACATCAAGACCTGGCGCGTGGCGTACTGGAACCATATCGGCCACCCGGCCACGCCGCCCAAGTACGACATCGGCATCAACACCTGGTGGATCAAGCCGGACGTGAAACCGGTGGTGCCGGGGGCCGCAGACGCCGCCCCAGCCGATGCTGCCCCAGCGGGCGAGGCACCTTGACATGCTGGCCTATATCTTTCGCCGCCTGTTGCTGATCATCCCCACCCTGCTGGGTATCCTGATCATCAACTTCGTGATCATCCAGGCCGCACCCGGTGGCCCGGTGGAACAGATGATCGCCAAGCTCGAGGGCTTCGACGGCGCCACCAGCCGCATCGCCGGTGGCGGCTCGGAAGTATCCGTGGCCGGCTCCAACTACCGTGGCGCCCAGGGCCTGGACCCTGCCCTGGTCAAGGAAATCGAGCGCATGTACGGCTTCGACAAGCCGGCGCCGGAACGCCTGTGGATCATGATCAAGAACTACGCCCGGCTGGATTTCGGCGACAGCTTCTTCCGCGACGCCAAGGTCATCGACCTGATTGCCGAGAAGATGCCGGTGTCGATCTCGCTGGGGCTGTGGAGCACGCTGATTATGTACCTGGTGTCGATCCCCCTGGGCATCGCCAAGGCCACCCGGCACGGCAGCCACTTCGACGTGTGGACCAGCTCGGCCATCATCGTCGGCTATGCGATCCCGGCATTCCTGTTCGCCATTCTGCTGATCGTGCTGTTTGCCGGCGGCAGCTACCTGGACTGGTTCCCCTTGCGCGGGCTCACCTCGAACAACTTCGATGAACTGAGCACCACGGGCAAGATCCTCGATTACTTCTGGCACCTGACCCTGCCGGTGACCGCGCTGGTGATCGGCAACTTCGCCACCATGACCCTGCTGACCAAGAACAGCTTCCTCGACGAGATCAACAAGCAGTATGTGATCACCGCCAAGGCCAAGGGCCTGAGCCCCAACCGGGTGCTCTACGGGCACGTGTTTCGCAACGCGATGCTGCTGGTGATCGCGGGCTTCCCCTCGGCATTCATCGGCATCTTCTTCACCGGCTCGCTGCTGGTGGAGGTGATCTTCTCCCTCGACGGCCTGGGCCTGATGAGCTTCGAGGCGGCCATCAACCGCGACTACCCGGTGGTGTTCGGCACGCTGTTCATCTTCACCCTGCTGGGCCTGGTGGTGAAGCTGATCGGTGACCTAACCTACACCCTGGTCGATCCGCGTATCGACTTCGACAGCCGGGAGCACTGAGATGACCCTATCCCCTCTCAACCGCCGCCGCTTCGAACGCTTCAAGGCCAACCGCCGTGGCTGGTGGTCGCTGTGGCTGTTCCTGATCCTGTTCGGGCTGAGCCTGGGCGCCGAGCTGATCGCCAACGACAAGCCGCTGGCGGTGCGTTACGACGGCGAATGGTACTTCCCCGCCCTCAAGCGCTACCCCGAGACCACCTTCGGCGGCGAGTTCCCGCTGGAGGCCAACTACAAGAGCCCGTACATCCGCGAGTTGCTGGCAGCCAAGGACAGCTGGGTGCTGTGGGCACCGATCCCGTTCAGCTACCAGAGCATCAACTACGACCTGAAGGTGCCCGCCCCGGCCCCGCCCTCGGCGCAGAACCTGCTGGGCACCGACGACCAGGGCCGCGACGTGCTGGCGCGGGTGATCTACGGTTTTCGCATCTCGGTGCTGTTCGCCCTGACGCTGACGGTGTTCAGCTCCATCATCGGGGTGATCGCAGGCGCCCTGCAGGGCTTCTATGGCGGCTGGGTCGACCTGGCCGGGCAGCGCTTTCTGGAGATCTGGTCGGGGTTGCCAGTACTGTACCTGCTGATCATCCTGGCCAGTTTCGTGCAGCCCAACTTCTGGTGGCTGCTGGGCATCATGCTGCTGTTCTCGTGGATGAGCCTGGTGGACGTGGTGCGCGCCGAGTTCCTGCGCGGGCGCAACCTGGAATACGTGCGCGCGGCGCGGGCGCTGGGCATGCAGAACGGCGCGATCATGTACCGGCACATCCTGCCCAACGCGATGGTCTCGACCATGACCTTTTTGCCGTTCATCCTGACCGGCGCCATCGGCACCCTCACGGCGCTGGACTTTCTCGGCTTCGGCCTGCCACCGGGCGCGCCGTCGCTGGGCGAGCTGGTGGCCCAGGGCAAGTCCAACCTGCAGGCGCCGTGGCTGGGCATGAGCGCCTTCGCGGTACTGGCACTGATGCTCAGCCTGCTGGTGTTCATCGGCGAGTCCGCCCGCGATGCCTTCGACCCGAGGAAATGAGATGAGCAACGACACCTTGATCGAAGTGCGCGACCTGTCGGTGGAGTTCGTCACCGGGGCGCAGCAGCAACGCGTGGTCGAAGGCATCAGCTTCGACATCCGTCGTGGCGAGACATTGGCATTGGTGGGCGAAAGCGGCTCGGGCAAGTCGGTGACCGCGCACTCCATCCTGCGCCTGCTGCCCTACCCGCTGGCCCGCCACCCCAGCGGCAGCATCACCTACGAAGGCCAGGACCTGCTCAAGCTGGAAGAAAAACAGATGCGGCGCATTCGCGGCAACCGCATCGCGATGATCTTCCAGGAGCCGATGACCTCGCTCAACCCGCTGCACAACATCGAGAAGCAGATCAACGAGATTCTCATGCTGCACAAGGGCCTGCGCGGCAAGGCGGCCACCGAGCGCACCCTGGAGCTGCTGGAACTGGTGGGCATTCCCGACCCGGTCAAGCGCCTCAAGGCCCTGCCCCACGAGCTGTCGGGCGGTCAACGCCAGCGGGTGATGATCGCCATGGCCCTGGCCAACGAGCCGGAGCTGCTGATCGCCGACGAACCGACCACCGCGCTGGACGTCACCGTGCAGCTGAAAATCCTCGAATTGCTCAAGGACCTGCAGGCGCGCCTGGGCATGGCGCTGCTACTGATCAGTCACGATTTGAACCTGGTGAAAAGAATTGCCCACCGCGTATGTGTCATGCAGCGCGGTTGCATCGTCGAACAGGCGTCGTGTGACGAATTGTTCCGTGCCCCGCAGCATCCGTACACGCAAATGCTGCTCGGTGCCGAGCCCAGCGGCAAGCCTGCCGACAACCCGGTGGGCCCGCCGCTGCTCGAGGTCGAGGACCTGCGCGTGTGGTTCCCGATCAAGAAGGGCCTGCTGCGCAAGACCGTGGACCACGTCAAGGCGGTGGACGGCATCAACTTCAGCCTGCCCCAGGGCCAGACCCTGGGCATCGTGGGCGAGAGTGGTTCCGGCAAGTCTACCCTGGGCCTGGCGATCCTGCGGTTGATCGGCAGCCAGGGCGCGATACGCTTTGAAGGCCAGGCGCTGGACGGCCTGACCCAGCAACAGGTGCGGCCGTTGCGACGCCAGATGCAGGTGGTGTTCCAGGACCCCTTCGGCAGCCTGAGCCCGCGCATGAGCGTGAGCGATATCGTCGGAGAGGGCCTGCGCATTCATCGGATTGGCACGGAGGCAGAGCAGGAACAGGCGATCATGGAGGCGCTCGAGGAAGTAGGACTGGATCCGCAAACCCGGCACCGCTACCCTCACGAGTTCTCCGGTGGCCAGCGACAACGTATTGCCATTGCCCGGGCACTGGTATTGAAACCGGCGCTGATACTGCTGGACGAGCCCACTTCGGCGCTCGACCGGACCGTTCAGCGCCAGGTGGTGGAACTGCTGCGTACGCTGCAGACCAAGTACAACCTGACCTACTTGTTCATCAGCCATGACCTGGCGGTGGTCAAGGCGCTCAGCCACCAGTTGATGGTGGTAAAGCAGGGCAAGGTGGTGGAACAAGGTCCGGCTACGGGTATTTTCAGCGCCCCGCAACATCCCTATACACAGCAGCTGCTGGAAGCCGCCTTTTTGGCCCCCACAGCTGTCGATTAACCTGAAGAGGAACAACACATGGGTTTTCTCGCCGGTAAGCGCGTACTGATCGTCGGTGTCGCAAGCAAACTGTCCATCGCATCCGGCATCGCTGCCGCCATGCATCGCGAGGGTGCAGAACTTGCCTTCACCTACCAGAACGAAAAGCTCAAGGGCCGCGTCGAAGAGTTCGCCGCTGGCTGGGGCTCCAGCCCTGAGCTGTGCTTCCCCTGTGACGTTGCCAGCGATGAAGAAATCGCCAAGGTCTTCGAAGAACTGAGCAAGAAGTGGGACGGCCTGGACTGCATCGTGCACTCCGTAGGCTTCGCGCCGGGCGACCAGCTCGACGGCGACTTCACCCAGGCCACCACCCGTGATGGCTTCCGCATTGCCCACGACATCAGCGCCTACAGCTTCGTGGCCCTGGCCAAGGCCGGTCGCGACATGATGAAGGGCCGCAATGGCAGCCTGCTGACCCTGTCGTACCTGGGCGCCGAGCGCACCATGCCCAACTACAACGTGATGGGCATGGCCAAGGCCAGCCTGGAAGCCGGCGTGCGCTACCTGGCGCGCAGCCTGGGCCCGGAAGGCACTCGTGTGAACGCTGTTTCGGCCGGCCCGATCCGTACCCTGGCAGCCTCGGGTATCAAGAACTTCCGCAAGATGCTGGACGCCAACGAAGCGCAGACCCCGCTGCGTCGCAACGTCACCATCGACGAAGTCGGCAACGCCGGCGCGTTCCTCTGCTCGGACCTGGCGTCGGGCGTGAGCGGTGAAATCATGTACGTGGACGGTGGCTTCAACACTACCGCCATGGGCGACCTTACCGAGTAAGGTTGGCAGGATGGGAAAAGGCCGCTGATGCGGCCTTTTCTTTTGTCCGGGATCTGGCCATTCGCCGGCAAGGCCGGCTCCTGAAGAGGTTGCGATCCCTGTAGGAGCCGGCCTTGCCGGCGAACGCCCCCGTACAACCAACACAAAAACAGAAAGGGCCGCATCAGCGGCCCTTTCCGTCTACAGCAGCATCACTCAGTAACGGGTGATGTCCGCCTTCTCTTCCAACTGCTTGCGGTACGCAGCGAAGTCCTGCTGGCCAGCACGCGACGCCAGGAAGCGACGGTAGGCCGCCTTCTCTTCGTCACTTGCCGCAGCACCTTCGTTGACGCCGTTCAGGCGCAGGACCACAAAGCTGCCGTCGTTCAAGGTGACGCTACCGAAGGTCGGCTTGTCCTTGGCTTGCGGCTTGCTCATGCGGAACACCGCCTGCAGCTCGGCCGGGTCGATGGCCTCCTGGTTGCGTGTGACCGCCTCCTGGACCTTCCAGCTCTGCCCTTCCTGGCTGGCTGCCAGTTCGACCTTGCCGTCGCGCAGGCCGGCGATCAGCGCCTCGCCCTTGGCCTTGGCCGCCGCACTGGCGTGCTCCCTGGCCAGGTGCTTGCGAATGCTGTCGCTCACCACTTCCAGCGGCAGTTGCTCAGGCTTGCGGTGCTCCTTGACACGGATGACCACGACCGTCTCCGGGTCCAGCTCGATGGCGGTGCTGTTGGCACCCTCTTCCAGCACTTCCGGGCTGAACGCCGCCTGGATCACTGCACGGTTGGCCGTGATGCCATCGCCACCTTCACGGCCGAACGGCGCCGAGGTGTTCAGCTTCAGGCCAAGCTCCTGGGCCGGCTGGGCCAGGTCGGAGGCTTCGAACGCCGAGTCCTCAAGCTGCTTGGTCACTTCGACGAAGCGCTGTTCGACCTGCTGGGTCTTGAGCTCGCGGGTCAGCTTGTCTTTCAGGCTGGCGAAGGTCGGCACTTCAGGTGCCTGCACATCCAGCAGCTTGATCAGGTGCCAACCGAAGTCGGTACGCACCGGCGCCGATACCTGGCCCTTGTTCAGCGCATACAGCGCCTCTTCGAAGGCCGGGTCGTAGACGCCCTGGCCGGCATAGCCCAGGTCACCACCCGTGGCGGCAGAGCCCGGGTCCTGGGAGAACTCCTTGGCCAGCTTGGCAAAGTCTTCGCCTTTGTCCAGACGCTGCTTGATCTCTTCGATGCGGGCCTTGGCCTGGGCATCGTCAAGCTTGTCGTTGACTTCGATGAGGATGTGCGCGGCATGGCGCTGCTCGGCCAGGTTGGCGATTTCCTTCTGGTACAGCGCCTGGAGCGCCTCGTCGTCGACCTTGACCTGGTCGAAGAACGCGGCCTTCTTCAGCTCGATGTAGTCGATGACCACCTGATCGGGGCTCATGAACTCCTTGGCGTGCTCGTCGTAGTGCGCCTTGATCTCTTCGTCGGTGACCTTGACCGCGGCCGAGTCGGCCTTGAAGGTCAGCGAAGCGAAATCACGGGTCTGCTTCTCCAGGCGGGCAAATGCCTCGACCTGCGAATCGGTAACGAAACCGCTGCCGGCCAGGCCCGCACGCAGTTGGCCGATCAGCATTTCCTGCGCCAGCATGTCGCGGAACTGCAGGCGACCGTAGCCCAGCTGACGAATCACCTGGTCGAAACGCTCGGGGCTGAACTTGCCGTCAACCTGGAACTCCGGCGTTTGCAGGATGACCTGGTCAAGCGCGGCTTCGGAGAAGCTGAACTTGGCATCCTTGGCGCCCTGGAGCAGCAGCTTGCGCTCGATGAGGCCCTTGAGTGCTGCTTCACGCAGCATTTTTTCATCCAGCAGGGAGGCGTCGAAATCCTTGCCCAGCTGTTGCATCAGTTGCCGACGTTGCATGTCGACAGCCTGGCTCAGCTCATTCTGGCTGATGGTGTCGCCATTGACCTTGGCAGCGTCCTGGCTATGGGTGGTGGCCTGGAAGATGGCATCGAAGCCGGTCAGCGCCATCAAGGCCACGATGACACCGATGATGGTCTTGGCAATCCAACCTTGTGAATTGTCCCTGATATTTTGAAGCATGCGTCCCCCAGAAACGGCCGTACTAAATAAACAACCGCGGAGCGTGGGTAGAGTCCTGATAGAAGAAAGGCGCATCCGAGGATGCGCCTTCTCGTAACTGGCGAAGCACACGGGAATCTGTTTTTGCGATTCCCCGTGCTGCGCTACCAGGCCAGGCGAAACCCGACCCGGTTAGGCGAAGCCTGAAAGAGACGCCTTAGTTGACGGCTTCTTTCAGTGCTTTGCCGGCCTTGAAGCCTGGCTTCTTGGCAGCAGGAATTTCCAGAGTCTTGCCGGTTTGCGGGTTGCGACCGGTACGGGCAGGACGATCGGTTACCGAGAAGGTACCGAAACCGACCAGCACCACGGAATCACCGGCTTTCAGGGCGCCGGTGACGGATTCGATGACTGCGTCCAGCGCACGGCCGGCAGCAGCTTTCGGGATATCAGCAGATGCGGCAATAGCGTCAATCAGTTCCGACTTGTTCACTCTAAGTCCCCTTATCTCTATTTGAGTTTGTTTCTAAGTATGTAATGAAAAGCAAAACGATTGCCGGGTGGCCCACCGACAAGTGGGCGCCGCTTTATAACAAGGGCCCGAATTAACGTCGTGGAGGCCCCCCAGCCAAATACGTACTAATGGGTACTGATTCGTTCCTTGGAATCGCTGTCGCGCTTTTCATCCTTGGCGACAATCTCGGGAGCCACATCTGGCAAGGGCTCCGGGGCGTATTGCAGCGCAATTTGGAGGACTTCGTCAATCCATTTGACAGGTTTAATCTGAAGATCCTGTTTAATATTGTCAGGAATTTCCTTCAGGTCGCGCACATTCTCTTCTGGAATGATCACGGTCTTGATCCCGCCGCGGTGTGCTGCCAGCAGTTTTTCCTTCAAACCGCCAATGGCCAGCACCTGGCCACGCAGGGTGATTTCCCCGGTCATGGCCACATCGGCGCGCACCGGAATCCCGGTCAGGGCCGACACCAGTGCAGTGCACATGCCGATGCCAGCGCTCGGGCCGTCCTTGGGGGTAGCCCCTTCCGGCATGTGAATGTGGGTGTCGCGCTTCTCGTGGAAGTCGGCCGGGATCCCCAGGCTGCGTGCACGGCTGCGCACCACGGTCTGCGCGGCAGTGATCGACTCGACCATCACATCGCCCAGCGAACCGGTCTTGATCAGTTGACCCTTGCCCGGAATCACCGCGGCCTCGATGGTCAGCAGCTCGCCGCCCACCTGGGTCCACGCCAGGCCGGTTACCTGCCCTACCTGGTCCTGCTGCTCGGCCAGGCCGTAGCGGAACTTGCGAACGCCCAGGTAATGCTCGAGGTTGTCACCATCGACCTTGACGGCCACCTGCTTGAGCCCGGCATGTTCCTTGACGACCTTGCGGCAGATCTTGGCGATCTGGCGCTCCAGGCCCCGCACACCGGCTTCGCGGGTGTAGTAGCGGATGATGTCGCGGATGGCGGCAGTGTCGATCTCCAGCTCGCCCTTCTTCAGGCCGTTGGCCTTGATCTGCTTGGGCGAGAGGTACTTGACCGCAATGTTGATCTTCTCGTCTTCGGTGTACCCCGGCAGACGAATCACTTCCATCCGGTCGAGCAGCGCCGGCGGGATATTCATCGAGTTGGAGGTGCACAGGAACATCACGTCCGACAGGTCGTAATCGACCTCCAGATAGTGATCGTTGAAGTTGTGGTTCTGCTCGGGGTCGAGCACTTCGAGCAGTGCCGAGGCCGGGTCGCCACGCATGTCGCTGCCCATCTTGTCGATTTCATCGAGCAGGAACAGCGGGTTGCGCACACCCACCTTGGTCATCTTCTGGATCAGGCGACCTGGCATCGAACCGATGTAGGTACGGCGGTGACCGCGGATTTCTGCCTCGTCACGCACGCCACCCAGGGCCATGCGCACGAACTTGCGATTGGTGGCGCTGGCAATGGATTCGGCCAGGGAGGTCTTGCCCACACCCGGCGGGCCGACCAGGCACAGTACCGGGCCGCGGATCTTCTTCACGCGCTTTTGCACGGCGAGGTATTCGAGGATGCGTTCCTTGACCTCGTCCAGGCCATAGTGGTCGGCATCCAGGATCTCTTCGGCCTTGGCCAGGTCAAGGCGCACCTTGCTCTGCGCCTTCCACGGCACCTGCACCAGCCAGTCGAGGTACGAGCGCACCACGGTGGCTTCAGCCGACATCGGCGACATCTGCTTGAGCTTGTTCAGCTCGGCCTGGGCCTTGGCGTAGGCATCCTTGGGCAGGCCGGCAGCGTCGAGGCGCTTTTTCAGCTCTTCGACTTCGTTGTGGCCTTCGTCGCTGTCGCCGAGCTCTTTCTGAATGGCCTTCATCTGCTCATTCAGGTAGTACTCGCGCTGGCTGCGCTCCATCTGCTTCTTGACCCGGCCACGGATGCGCTTCTCGACCTGCAACAGGTCGATTTCGGCATCCAGCAAGGCCAGGACGTGCTCGACCCGGGCGCCCAGGTCGATGATTTCGAGAATTTCCTGCTTCTGCTCGATCTTCAGGGCCATGTGGGCGGCCATGGTGTCGACCAGGCGGCCCGGCTCGTCGATGCTGTTGAGCGACGAGAGGACTTCAGCGGGGACCTTCTTGCCCAGCTGCACATACTGTTCGAATTGCGACAGCAGGCTGCGCACGAAGACTTCGGACTCGCGATCGGCGGCCTCGACTTCGTCGATCAGCGCCACATCGGCGCGAATATGCCCGTCGACTTCGACAAAGCGCTCAACCGCACCGCGCTGCTCGCCCTCGACCAGCACCTTGACGGTGCCATCGGGCAGTTTGAGCAGTTGCAGTACGGTTGCGATGGTGCCGACACGGTACAGGGCATCTTCACCTGGATCGTCATCAGCTGGATTCTTCTGGGCCAGCAGGAGGATCTGCTTCTCGCCCGTCATCGCGGCCTCGAGGGCCTCGATGGACTTTTCACGCCCCACGAACAGCGGGATGACCATGTGCGGGTAAACGACGACATCGCGCAATGGCAAAAGAGGCAAGTCGAGGGTTGTCTTCATGATTTCGCCTCTACAGCGGCCTTATGGCCGTAATCCGATGGAAATTTGAGCATGGAGTTAATGTGGGGGCAGGCCCGCAAAAAAACAAGCTCTGCGACAGGAAAAGCAAAGGGGCCCGTAGGCCCCTTGCTGGTTTGCTGCCGTCACCCGACTCAGGCGTCGGGTGCAGCCTTAGCTTGCGGCTCGCTGTTCTCGTAGATCAACAGCGGCTTGGACGAGCCATCGATGACGCTCTCGTCGATCACCACCTTGCTGACATCCTTCTGCGAAGGAATCTCGTACATGGTGTCGAGCAGGATGCCTTCGAGAATCGAACGCAGGCCACGGGCACCGGTCTTGCGCTCCAGTGCCTTGCGGGCCACCGACTTGAGCGCATCGCTGCGGAACTCCAGGTCGACGCCTTCCATCTCGAACAGCTTGCCGTATTGCTTGGTCAAGGCGTTCTTCGGCTCGGTGAGGATCTGCATCAGTGCAGCCTCGTCGAGCTCGTCGAGGGTTGCCAGTACCGGCAGGCGACCGACGAACTCGGGAATCAGGCCAAACTTGACCAGATCGTCCGGCTCGACTTCACGCAGCGACTCGCCAACCTTCTTGCCTTCTTCCTTGCTGCGAACTTCCGCACCAAAGCCGATGCCACCGCGGGTGGAACGGTTCTGGATGACCTTTTCGAGGCCCGAGAACGCACCGCCGCAAATGAACAGGATGTTGCGCGTATCGACCTGCAGGAACTCCTGCTGCGGGTGCTTGCGGCCACCTTGCGGTGGTACCGAGGCAACCGTGCCCTCGATCAGCTTGAGCAATGCCTGCTGCACGCCTTCGCCCGAAACGTCACGGGTGATGGACGGGTTGTCCGACTTGCGCGAGATCTTGTCGATTTCGTCGATGTAGACAATGCCCATCTGGGCCTTTTCCACGTCGTAGTCGCACTTCTGCAGCAGTTTCTGAATGATGTTCTCGACATCTTCACCGACATAACCCGCTTCGGTCAGCGTGGTGGCATCGGCAATGGTGAACGGCACATTCAACAGACGCGCGAGGGTTTCGGCGAGCAGGGTCTTACCCGAGCCCGTCGGTCCGATCAGCAGGATGTTGCTCTTGCCGAGCTCGACATCGTCGTTCTTCTTGTCACGTTGGTTCAGGCGCTTGTAGTGGTTGTACACCGCTACGGCCAAGACTTTTTTCGCGCGCTCCTGACCAATGACGTACTGGTCCAGGATGCCGCTGATTTCTTTCGGCGAAGGCAATTTATGCGCGCTGCTCTCGGCCTGGGCTTCCTGCACCTCCTCACGGATGATGTCGTTGCACAGGTCGACGCACTCGTCGCAGATAAAGACCGAGGGGCCGGCAATCAACTTGCGTACTTCATGCTGGCTTTTGCCGCAGAAGGAGCAATAGAGCAATTTGCCGTTGTCCTCGCCGTTACGGGTGTCAGTCATTCGATCGATCCAATCCGGTAGGCTTGCAACACAAGATGAAGGCAATTGCGGGCTTTTTCAAGTCCACAGGTGGCGGGAGGGCCCGCCCACCCGCTTGGCTGCCTATCAAACAGGCCGCTTGTGGAGCACCGAGTCGATCAGGCCGTATTCGGCAGCACGCTCGGCGCTCATGAAGTTGTCGCGGTTGGTGTCACGCTCGATGGTTTCGAGGTCCTGCCCGGTGTGATGGGCCAGCAGCTCGTTCAGACGCGAACGGATCTGCAGGATTTCCTTGGCGTGGATCTCGATATCCGAGGCCTGACCCTGGAAGCCACCCAGCGGCTGGTGAATCATCACCCGCGAGTTCGGCAGGCAGAAACGCTTGCCATGGGCACCGGCAGCCAGCAGGAACGCGCCCATGGAGCACGCCTGGCCGATGCAGGTGGTGGAAACGTCGGGCTTGATGAACTGCATGGTGTCGTAGATCGACATGCCTGCTGTCACCGAACCACCCGGCGAGTTGATGTAGAGATGGATGTCCTTGTCCGGGTTTTCCGCTTCAAGGAACAGCAATTGCGCTGCGATCAGGTTGGCCATGTAGTCCTCTACCGGGCCGACCAGAAAGATCACCCGCTCCTTCAACAGGCGCGAGTAGATGTCATAGGCGCGTTCGCCACGAGCGGATTGCTCGATAACCATCGGGACCAGGCCGCCTGCGGCCTGGATGTCAGAGCTCTGCTGATAATAAGAATTGCGGGACATGTCCTGCACTCACTCCCAAATAGTCATGTCTTGAATACGCACAAGCCAGCTCGAAGGCTGGCTTGTGGTGTTTTCCTACAAGAGAAGGAAATCAGTCAGCGGCAGGTGCCTGCACCGGCTTGACAGCTTCTTCGTAAGAGACCGATTTGTCGGTCACAGTCGCTTTCTGCAGAACAGTATCCACAACTTGTTCTTCCAGCACAACCGAACGGACTTCGTTCAGCTGCTGGTCGTTCTTGTAGTACCAGGCCACGACTTGCTCAGGCTCCTGGTAGGCCGAGGCCATTTCCTGGATCATTTCGCGAACGCGGTCTTCGTCTGGCTTGAGGTCGAACTGCTTGACCACTTCGGCGACGATCAGGCCCAGCACGACGCGGCGCTTGGCTTGCTCTTCGAACAGCTCGGCCGGCAGTTGCTCAGGCTTGATGTTGCCACCGAACTGCTGAACGGCCTGCACGCGCAGACGGTTCACTTCGTTTTCCAGCAGGGCCTTTGGCACTTCGATCGGGTTGGCAGCCAGCAGGCCATCCATTACCTGGTTCTTGACCTTGGTCTTGATGGCCTGGCGCAGTTCACGCTCCATGTTCTTGCGAACTTCGGTGCGGAAGCCTTCGATGCCGGTTTCCTTGATGCCGAACTGGGCGAAGAACTCTTCGGTCAGCTCAGGCAGTTTTGGCTCGGAAACGCTGTTGACGGTAACGGTGAACTCGGCGGCTTTGCCAGCCAGGTCCAGGTTCTGATAGTCCTCGGGGAAGGTCAGGTTCAGAACGCGCTCTTCACCGGCCTTGGCGCCGACCAGACCTTCTTCGAAGCCTGGGATCATGCGGCCGGAACCCAGCACCAGCTGGGTGCCCTGGGCCGAACCACCGGCGAACACTTCACCGTCGACCTTGCCGACGAAATCGATGTTCAGCTGGTCTTCGTTCTGGGCAGCACGGTCGGTCGCTTCAAAGCGAACGTTCTGCTTGCGCAGCACTTCCAGCATGTTGTCCAGGTCGGCGTCAGCCACTTCGGCGCTCAGGCGCTCGACGTTGATCGACTCGAAACCGGCAACGGTGAACTCAGGGAACACTTCGAAGACGGCAACGTATTCCAGGTCCTTGCCCGCTTCGAGCGACTTCGGCTCGATCGACGGCGAACCGGCCGGGTTCAGCTTCTGCTCGACCACGGCTTCGTAGAAGGAGGACTGGATCACATCGCCTACTGCTTCCTGGCGAGCGTCAGCACCGAAACGGCGCTTGATTTCGCTCATTGGAACTTTGCCTGGACGGAAGCCAGCGATCTTGGCCTTTTGGGCGGTCTGCTGCAGACGCTTGTTGACCTGGCTCTCGATACGCTCAGCCGGCACGGTGACGCTCATGCGGCGCTCGAGAGCGGAAGTATTTTCAACAGAAACTTGCATGGATATTCCTCGTTGCACAGACGTTAGCCGGCGATACCGACTCCAGAATCAAGGGCAAGCATTCTAGTGACTCAAACACCAGAAGTCACCCCGTTCAAATCAAGGAGAACAGGCCGCGGCACATTTGAATTTCGCACAACTGCCCCGAAGCCTCTTGCCTGGGCGCCGGAACCCGCCGTTGAAGGCGTTGCGGCCTGACCGGCGGGCATCCCGATGCCCAGTGGAGGCTATGGAACAGAAACTTTTCAACACACTACCGCGCCTCAGGGCGCAGCATCTTCAATTTCGTTGAACTCGCAGTATTCCTGCCAGCTCAGGCCCAATGCCTCGGCCACTTCGCGGTGCACTTCAAGACGCATCTCGCGCAGTTGTTCGGGCGACTCGGCAATCAACTCCAGGGTCAACTCCCAGGATTGAAGGCCACGCTCCTGCGCCTGGTCATCGAACGCCCACTGGATCTGCTGCTGTTGCTCGTGGGCATTGAGCCCGGCTATCTCTTCGAGCAACTGCGGGTTTGCCTGGGCAAACCGCTCTAGCGCGACCGCCTGGCGTGATTCTTTTGCAATCATGGTGCATTCCTTCCTGCGGCCGATAACCCGGCCACTGCTTCAACCGCCTGAAATCTATCAGCTTTGGCTTATTTGTCACTAGCCAGGGTGACATCGGCGACAGGTGAACAGCAGAATGCCGCGCACCTTAACATCTGGCCCTGTGCCACCCAAGCGCTGCAGCAAATCAACAAACGGCCGCCCGGTTTCTGCCAGACTCACCGGCGTCTTCTTTTCGGATACCTGCATGAATCACGAATTGTTCTGGGTCCTTGGCCTGCTGTTCAGCGCCGTCGCGCTGTTTGTCATCAATCGCCCGCGCATGGACGTGGTGGCGCTGCTGGTGATCGTCGCCCTGCCCCTGCTCGGCATCCTGAGCGTGCAGGAAGCCCTGGCCGGCTTCAGCGACCCCAACGTGGTGCTGATTGCCGCGCTGTTCGTGATCGGCGAAGGGCTGGTGCGCACCGGCATCGCCTACCGCATCGGCGAGTGGATGGCCGAACGCGCCGGCAACAGCGAAACTCGCCTGATCGTGCTGCTGATGGTGTCGGTGGCAGGCCTGGGCTCGGTGATGAGTTCGACCGGCGTGGTGGCGATCTTCATCCCGGTAGTACTGAGCATCGCCGCACGCATGAAGGTGTCGCCCAGCCGCCTGATGATGCCACTGGCCTTCGCCGGGCTGATCAGCGGCATGCTCAGCCTGGTGGCCACGCCTCCCAACGTGGTGGTGCACAGCGAGCTGGTACGCCACGGTGAAACCGGTTTCAGCTTTTTCAGCTTCACCCCTTTCGGCCTGGTGATCCTGGTGCTGGGGGTGGGCTACATGCTGCTGACGCGCAACTGGCTGGGCAGCGCGACGCGCAAGGATGGCAGCACCGAAACCCGCCGCACCCTGCTCGACCTGATCATCGACTACAAGCTGGCCGGGCGTGAACGACGCCTGCGGGTCAGGCCCCATTCGCCGCTGATCGGCCACAGCCTGAGCGAGCTGAAGCTGCGCACCGAGCACGGTGCCAACGTGGTCGGCATCGAGCGCCAGCACAAGTTCAGCACCCGCGTGATCAGCCCCGACTCCAGTACCCTGGTGCACGAAGGCGACGTGCTGCTGCTTGACCTGTTCTCGCCCAAGGACGACCTGCGCAACCTGTGCCAGACCATGCGCCTGGAGCCTCTGCACTTCAAGGCCGCCTACTTCATCGACCAGTCGCGCGAAGTGGGCATGGCCGAAGTGGCGCTGCCACCGGGCTCGCAGTTGATCGGCAAGAACCTGCTGGAGCTGACGTTCCGCAGCCGCTGGGGGCTGAACGTGGTGGGCCTGCGTCGCGACCAGGCGGCCATCGACGAGCAACTGGTGGAAGAAAAGCTCAAGCTGGGCGACACCCTGCTGGTGATCGGCACCTGGAAGGCGATTCGCCAGCTGCAGACGCAACCGCGAGACTTTCTGGTGCTGAGCCTGCCGGCGGAAGTGGACAACGTGGCCCCGGCCCTGAATCAGGCGCCTTATGCGCTGATCAGCCTGGCGGTGATGGTGGGCCTGATGATCAGCGGCCTGGTACCCAACGTGATCGCCGCGCTGATCGGCTGCCTGCTGATGGGCGCCAGCCGCTGCATCGACATGGAGAGCGCCTACCGGGCGATCCACTGGCAGAGCCTGATACTGATCGTGGGCATGCTGCCCTTTGCCCTGGCGTTGCAGAAAACCGGAGGCATCGCCCTGGCGGTGGACGGCCTGGTGGGCGTGCTGGGCGGTGCCGGGCCCTACGTGATCCTCGCCACGCTGTTTGCGATCACGGCGCTGATCGGGCTGTTCATTTCCAACACCGCAACAGCGGTACTGATGGCGCCGGTTGCGATCACCACCGCACAGCAACTGGGCGCATCGCCCTACCCGTTCGCCATGATCGTGGCGCTGGCCGCATCCGCCGCGTTCATGACGCCGGTGTCGTCGCCGGTGAACACCCTGGTGCTGGGGCCGGGGCAGTATCGCTTCGCCGACTTTGTGAAGGTGGGGGTACCGTTCACGATCCTGGTGATGATTGTGAGCGTGCTGATGGTGCCGTGGATTTTTGCTCTGTAGACGGCGGTGCTGCCTTCGCCGGCCATGCCGGCTCCTGCAGGAGCCGGTTTGGCGGCCACAACCCACTAACAATAACAATTATCATTTGAGAAATAATCTCGTTATACTCCGCAGCCTCATCAGCCCTGCACCGATCGCACTCGATGGAATCCAGCCCACACGCCCCTGCCAGCGCCCATGCGTACCTGCAGACGCTGTACACCGATCACCATCGCTGGCTACGCCAATGGCTGCGCAACCGTATGGGTTGCCCGGAGTCGGCGGCTGACCTGGCCCAGGACACGTTCCTGAGCATCCTGGCCTCCAAGGACCTGTTCAGCATCCGCGAGCCGCGCTCGTTCCTGTCCACCGTGGCGCGGCGCCTGATGGCGAACGTACACCGGCGCCGACTGGTGGAGCAGGCCTATCTCGAAGCCCTGGCCAACCTGCCCGAAGCCGTGGAGCCCTCGCCCGAGGTGCGCACCCTGGCCCTTGAAGCCCTGACCCTGCTGGACAGGCTGCTCGACGAACTGCCGGCCAAGGTCCGCGAAGCGTTTCTGCTGTCGCACCTGCAGGGTCTGAAAATCGCCGAGATCGCCGAGCGCCTGCAAGTCAGCACACGCTCGGTGAAGCTGTACCTGGTGCGCGCCAACCAGCACTGTTTTTTTGCGCAGTTGCCATGAGCACACCGCAACCGGCCTTCAAGCCCCGCACCACCCGTGAGGCTGCCCACTGGCTGACCCTGTGGATGGACGGCGACCTGCCGCCCGAGCAGGCCCAGGCCTTTGCACGCTGGCGCGCCGCCGACCCGGACAACGAACGCGCCTGGCTGCATATAGAAAGCCTGCGCGGTCGCCTGGCCGGGCTGGAGCCCACCGCCGGCTACCGCAGCCTCAGCCACGGCGGCGGCAGTCGTCGGCGGGTGGTCAAGGCATTGCTGCTGCTTGCCCTGGCCGGCGGCACCGGCGGCCTGGCCTACCGCGAGCCCTGGCGCAGCGGTGCGGGCCTGGCCTACCACAATGGCGCCAGCGCCCCTCGACACATCACCCTGGCCGATGGCAGCCAACTGACCCTGGATGCCGACAGCACGGTGGAGGTGGGCTTCACCCCCACCCAGCGCACCGTGCACCTGCGCAGTGGGCGGCTGCTGATCAATACCGGGCATGATGACGCGCAGCGCCCCTTCAGCGTGAAGACCGCCCAGGGCAGCGTCCTCGCGCTGGGCACCCGGTTCGTGGTGCAGGTGCAGCCCGAGCGCACCGATGTGCAACTGTTCGAAGGCGCGCTGAAACTCAGCCCGCTGCACACCACGCCGCAGCGGCTCAGTGCCGGTGAGCGCACACGCTTTACTGCCATGCGCATCGACGACAGCACCCGGGTGGGCCGCGAGCCTTCATGGGGCGTAGGTGCACTGGAGGCCGACGACATGCGCCTGGGGCACTTCATTGCCGAACTGTCGCGCTATCGCCCCGGCCTGTTGCGCTGCGCCAGTGAAGTGGCCGACTTGCGCATCTCGGGGGTCTACCCGCTGGCCGACAGCGATGCGGTACTCGACGCGCTGACCCAGTCGCTGCCGGTCAGCATCATCCGGCGCTCACGCTACTGGGTTACGGTCAGCGCCCGCTGAGGGAACTAGCCACTCAGCACGCCAGCTCGATGCCCACCGCGTGGCCGGGCCCCGCCGTTACACTGACCTGAGCCCCGAACACCGTCTCGATGGTATGTGCATTCAGTACCTGCGCGGGGGGCCCGCTGGCGCACAACCGGCCCTTTTCCATCAGCCACAGCCGGTCGCAGTAGCGCGCCGCCAGGTTGAGGTCATGCAGCACGCACACCACCGCGATATGTGGCAGGCGGGCCAGCCGGCGCAACAGGCGCATCAGATTCTGCTGCTGGCCGATATCCAGCGCGCTGGTGGGCTCGTCGAGCAGCAGCAGGCGCGGCGCCTGGCCCTCGGTGGGGCCCGCAGGACTGATGGCCAACTGGTTCAGCGCGCGGGCGATGGTCACCCGCTGCAACTCGCCGCCCGACAGCGACAGCACACCGCGGTCGAGCAGATGAGTGATGTCCATGGCCTCGACGATGCCGGCGCACGGCAACCCGGCATGCCCCTGGCCCAGCTGGATGAATTCGCCGACCTGCCAGTCGAACGCACTGTCCATGTGCTGGGTGACCAGGGCGCGGTTGCGCGCCAGCTGGCGCGGCGAATAGGCGCTCAACGGCTGATCGAGCAGCCGCACTTCGCCGCAGTCGGGCGTGATATAGCCGGAGATCAGCGACAAAAATGTGCTTTTGCCTGCGCCGTTGGGGCCGATCAGCCCCAGTAGCTGGCCGCCCTGTATGGCCTCGGTGACCGGGCTGAGGGCAAATGGCCGATGCAGGCCGACAGCGAGAAGATCGAGCATTCAGAACTCCCGGACCTTGCGGCCCAGCAACAACCAGAGAAAGTACGGCCCGCCGATCACGCTGGTGACCAGGCCGACCGGAATCTCGGCAGGGCTGACCAGGCTGCGCGCCAGGGTGTCGGCAAGCAGCAGCAGAATCGCCCCGCACAGCATCGAGGCCGGAATCAGCAGACGGTGGCCCGGCCCGAAGTACAGGCGCAGGCAGTGCGGCACCAGCAGGCCGATGAAGCCGATGATGCCGGTGAGTGCGACGCACAGGCCCACGCCCAGCGAGGAGGCCAGCACAATGCGATTTTTCAGGCGCTCGGCATTGAGCCCCGCCGCATGGGCAGACACCTCACCCAACTGGAACAGGTCCAGGTCGGCGGCGCTGCGCACCAGCACCAGCAAGGTCAACGGCAACACCACCAGCGCTACGCTCAGGGTCGACCACTCGGCACTGCCCAGGCTGCCCATGCCCCACAGGCTCAATTGGCGCAACTGTTCTTCGCTGGCCATGAAGGTCAGCATGCCGCCCACCGCGCCGGTCAGGGTATTGATCACCAGGCCGGCCAACAGCAGGGTGATGGTCGATTCACGCCCCTTGTAGCCGCGCCCGATGCGGAAGATCACCAGCGTTACCAGCAACGCCCCGACAAACCCGGCCAGAAACTGCCCATACAGCTCCAGGCCGGCAAAACGCCCATTGAACAGCACGATCCAGATCGACACCGCCAACCCCGCACCGCTGGCCTGGCCCAGCAGCGTGGGGTCGGCCAGCGGGTTGCGAAACAGCCCCTGCATGGCGGTGCCGCCTGCTGCCAGGGTCGAGCCCACCAGCACCGCCAGCAGCAGCCGCGGCAGGCGTACCTCGCTCCACACTTGCCATTCCAGCGGCGCGGGCAGATGGCCCAGCAGGATGCGCGGCGACAGGCCGATGCTGCCCACCAGCGAGCACAGCGCCAGCAAGGCGCACAGGCCGGCCAGCATCAGCAACAGCGTGGGCAATGAGCGGGTGTGCGAGCGCGTCATGGGAACAGCGCCCCGGCATCACGGCGCAGTTGCAGCATGGCCGCCACGGTGCGTGGGCCCAGGTTGAGCAGCGCCTGATCGTCCACCTGCACCAGGCGCCGGTGCTGACCGGCCGGGGTCAGCGCCAGGCCGCCGAGCTTCCACAGGTTGTCCTCGCCGCCCAGGGCCTGCAACCCGGCGCGGCTGATGATCACGAAATCCGGTGCAAGCGACACCATCGCTTCGGCCGCCACCTGCTTGTAGGCACTGAACGGCGCGCAGTTCTCGATGCCCGCCTGCTCCAGTGCGGCATGGGCTTCGGTGCCGCGCCCCATGATCAGCGGGATCATGCCCGCTCGATTGAAGATGAATAGCGCCCTGGGGCCCTTGAGCGGCGCCAGTGCAGCCAGCTCGGCGGCCAGACGTTGCTGCTCTGCAACCAGCGGCTGGCTCAGGGTTTCACGGTCGAAGGCCTTGGCCACCTGTTCTATCTTGCGTGGGATATCGGCGATGCGCTTGCCCCTGGGCACTTCGATGACCTCGACGCCCACGGTATCCAGCTGGCGCAGCACCACGGCCGGACGCGCCGCATCGCTGAGCACCACCCGCCGCGGATGCAGGCTCAGGATGCCTTCGGACGACAACTGGCGCAGATAGCCCACCGACGGCAGGCGAGCCACTTCGGGTGGGTAGTGACTGGAATCGTCACGCCCCACCAACCGCGAAGTGGCCTGCAACTGCGCGGCAATCTCGGCCAGGTCGTTGCCGATGACCAATGTGTCGGCCTGATCGGCATGCACGGGCGCTGTACCTATTAAAAGAAGCAGGCACACACTCAGCAGCCGAGCGCTCATTGCCCCGCCTCCAACCGATCGAGCAACTCGCGCCAGGCTGGCTGCTCGGGCTGCCCGGCAGGGCGACGTCCGAACAGTTGCACGATCAGGCGCTGCTCGGCATCGAAGATCTCCAGGCTGTTGACCCCGCCTACGGCATTGGGTTTGTACACGCGCCAGGCTTCGGCTTCGACGGTGTCACGTATGCCGAAACGGGTTGGTGCGGCGTCACCGTCACCCGGCATGTCGAACACCAGGCTGTCGCCCTGCCGCGTGGCGCTGTCGAGCTTGCCGGTGTAGATCTGCGTGGAGCCGGGGCTATAGATGAAGACCATCAGTTCCAGCCCGCTGTCGGCCAGTTGCCCGAGCAGCGCCGCAGTGCCCGCGCTGCCGATACGCCGGGCAAACTGCGGGGCCACGCCCTGGTTGCCCTGATAGCGGGTCAGGCCATGACGCTTGAGCAGCGCGAAGTGGTCATGCACATCCCCCATCGCCGCCCAGTCGTCGACCAGCCCGGCGACCTGTACATCTTGTTTGACCAGCGCCTCGCGCGGTGTGAAGTGCGGCTGCTCCAGGCTGCCCTGGGCATACAGCTCGGCCCACGCCTGCAGGTTCGAGCCGGGTAGCGACGCCAGGCGCAGCAGCGGCGCGGCATGCCGGTCGAACACCCGCAGCTCGAAATCACCAGCGGCCTGGCCACGGGTGAGGCACAGCCAGTGCCAGGCGCGCAGGTTCAGGCGCAGGTCCAGGCCATCTTCGCCAAGCACCAGACCGACCTGGGCAACATCGTCCGACCGTGGGAAGCGCCCCACCTGGTCGAGGAATGCATGACTGGCCTGGGTCATGACCCTCAGCGGGCCAAGGTGATACAGCCGGGCCGCCACTTCGGCGGCAGGCAGGGCGAGGCTGAGGCAGTCTTGCCCAAGGCGTTGGCGGAGATCGCTGGCAGTAATAGCAGGCATGTGGGGATTCCTTGTGAGCAGAAAAGGTTCAGTGAAGGGCTGGCTGCAAGGGTGCGTCGCAGCTGGCAGCCGCCGGGGCAAGCGCAACACCGTCGCCGTCCTGGCTGGGCAGCAGCCACACGAAGTCGGCACCCTGCACGGCTGGGGCCTGGCCCTCCTCACCCAGCACCAGCACCTTCAAACCGGGATCGCGCGCGCTATGCCTGAGGTACTGGGGCGCGCCCTGGGACTTGAGGGTGTGCAGCACACCGGCGAACAACAGGCGCGGGGCCGGCGCGGCGTCGAGCACCTGGGCCATGCGCCGGTCGCGACCGTGCTGAATGGCGAGCATGGCGTTCAGTCGCGGCAGGTCGATCTCGCCACAGTGCATCTGCACGATGCGCTGACGCTGCACCTCGGCGATTGCCGCTTGCGGAAACAGGCTGGCCGCATCCGCACGCGCGTCGGCTGCCACCTGCTTGCGTTCGCGGGGAGACAGGTTGCCGGCCAGCACCGGGGCCGGGGCCTGCATCAGTGCCTGCATCAACGGGCCGTATTGCTCCCAGCTCCAGCGCTCATCCCACTGCATGATCTTGCGCAGACGCGCCAGCCGCACGTGGTTGCCTGCGCCCAGCCACGCCTGCACATCGCCAACCGGGCGCTGCTGATCGCTATCGAGCATCTCGAGCACCACGGCGCCTTGCTGGCGCCGCTCGGCCAGGCCGGTGGCCAGCCACTGCTCGATCAGGTGATGAGCCACGTTGTCGTGGGTCTCCCCCACCATCACCGTGGGGGCTTGCGCCAGTACGTCGAGCAATTGCCCGGCATCGATCTGCTGGCCTCTGCGCACATCAACGATCGCGCCCCAGCCGGGGATGTTGGCTTCGACACGGGCATAGGCGGTCTGGGCCGGCGGCGTATTGACCGTGGCGCAGCCGACGAGCAGGGCAAGGCATGCCCCAAGCAGGCAGTTCGTATACATGAGAGGGTCCTGTGGGGTCAGTATTCGAACGTGACGCCGAACGAGGTGGTACGCCCACGCCCGGTACCGCGGTCCAGTGAGGCGGACATGATCGAGTCCACCGAGGCGTTGTAGCTGTAGGTCTTGTTCTCCACGTTCTCGACGTTGAAGAACAGGCTGACGTTCTGCTGCACCTGCCAACTGCCGTAAAGGTCCCAGATCACGCCGGTAGACTGTGTCTTCCTGGTTTCGTACCAGTCCCAGCTTTCTTCGGCAGGGCCGGAGTACTCGCCGCGGGCGCCGAGCACCACGCGCTCGTCGAACCAGCGCGTGCCCAGGTCGAGGGTCCAGTAGCGGTCGGGCTGGCTGTTGATGTCTTCGAGTTCGATGCCCGAGGTGGTCGGCGCCTTGGTGGTGGCGCGGGTCCAGGAGAGGTTGGCGTAGACGAAGCCTGCGTCGTAGCGGCCCTCGATCTCGTAGCCGCTCATGCGCACCTGCTCGGGCCAGTTGACCCAGTTGGCCTTGGCCGAATATTCGCCGTCGTCATCGACGATGTCGAACGACTGCGGGGTGATATAGCCGTCGATCTTGCTGATGAAGCGGTTGACCTTGAGCTGGGCGTAGTCGTTGCTGCTGAACAGCACGGCGCGACTGAGATTGAAGCCGAACTCGTAGTTGGTGGAGCGCTCCTGGCGCAGGTAGGGGTTGGCCCCCACGCCGTCGGCATCGCTGGCGTCGGCGGTCATCGGTACCTTCTCGAAGAACATCTCCTGCACCCGCGGTGCACGCGAGGTGCGCGACCAGCTGGTATAGAGCTGCATCCAGTCATAGGGCTTTACGGCAAAGCCGATACGCGGGTTGAAGCTGTGCTCGCGGCGGGTGATGTCCACATCGCCCCCGCCGATACCCGCGCACTCGCGCAAAATCGAGCACTTGGGCACGTGGCCGCTGACCTTGTAGCCGTCGTAGTGCATGCCCAGGGTCATGGCATAGATGTCGTAGTCCAGCTCCAGGGTACTGAACAGGCTTTCGGTCTGCTGCTTGCCTTCGGGGTTGGCCCCGCGTTTTTCCGGCGTGTCGGCAACGAAGTCGTCGGTGTAGTAGCGCATGCCGTTGCTCCAGCTCGCTTCCACCGGGCCGAGGTTGAAACGGCTGAGGTTGGTGAAGTCGAAACCGTGGGCATCGTCGTGGGTCTTGCGGCCGATGAAGGTGGATTCCTCCACCGGCGGGTAATCGAGCTGGGTCTTGTTCTGGTAGGCGTTTACCGTCAGGTTCACCCATTCGTTGTAGGGCGTGTAGGCGTACTTGGCGCGGTAGGTTTCGTTGCGCAGTTCCCATGGGTAGTTGTGGTAGAACTCGTTGCGGTACTGCACGCCGCTGAGGTCCAGGCGGTGCAGGTCGTTGGGCTGCAGGCGCACCTTGAGCAGGCCCGAGCGCGGGCTCTGCTTGGTGGTGTCGTAGTGGTTTTCCTGGCCGGAGCTGGTCTTGTATTCGCCGGTTTGCGAACTGCTGGCGGCGGCGACGATGCCGTACACGCCTTCGCTATCCTCGGGACGGGTTCGTGCGCCGGCGGCGAGCATGCGCGTGTTGCCGTAACCGTTGTTGCCGGTGCGGTAGGTGCTGCGCACACCCACGCGGTGATCGGGCTTGACGATGTCGTCGATATCGAAGGTGCGGAAGTTGGCGGTGCCCCCCAGGGTATTGGCACCTTCGGCGCCGTCCACCGCGCCGCGCTGCACATCGACACCGGCCAGCAGGTTGGGGTCGACGAAGGCCATCGGCCCGCCTGAACCGTGACCGGCGTTGTTGCGGAAGGTCTGGGTCACGCCGTCGATCATGGTGTTGACCCGCCCCAGGCCCGACAGCCCGCGGATGTTCACCGAAACCCCGGGCTGGCTGCGCGAATGCAGGGTGTAGGTACCGGGCATGGAACGCACCAGGCTGTTGAGGTCCTGGCGTTCGGCGTGCACTTCGCGGCTGCTGCGGATCACGCCCGGGCGCTCGCCCAGTGCGTTGACCAGCGTGGGGCCCACCTCCAGCGCGCTGCGGCTCTGTTCCTCGGCGCGCAGCACGAAGCTCTTGTCCTTGAGCTGCACGATGCGCAGCCCGGTACCCATCAGCAGCAGGTCGAAGGCTTCCTTGCGGTTGTACTCGCCATCCAGGCCCTGGGTCTGGCGCTTGTCGGTCAGCTCCGGGGCAAAGGTCAGCATCACGCCGGTGGCGCCCGCCAACTGGTTGAGTGCGGGCGCCAGCGGGCCTGCCGCAATCTGGTAATGCTTGCGTACAGCTGCGTGCTGAGCGGTGGGCGCCTCCATGGGCGCCGCCATTGCAACGCTGGCACCACTGACGGCAAGCGCCAGCACAGTAAGCGCGCCCTGCGCCGCCTTGAAAACACGGTGCCTGTCGGGCTGCTGGCCTGGATTTACGGTCGGCGCGATGCGTTTCACGTGAAGCTCCCTGGAACGTTGCAATGGTCTTGCAATAGAGGTCACGTGAGGCAGTCAAAAAGGGAAATGAAAATCAGTATTATTTTTAAAATCATTCATCAGGATGCGCGCGGATAAATGTTGGAACAGTTCTGCCCGTGATGTTCACGCGCCTACGGCGCAAAGGACGCTATGCTTGCAGGGCCTTCCGTTGACGAACGGTGCCACAGCACCCGCACACGGAACGGCCGACTCGAGTGGCAGGGAGGCCGTGATAAAGGAACCGCACATGGAAAAATACCGATTGGCCGCTGCGCAGCTCGACGAGAGCCTCAGCAGAATTCGCGAACAACGCGATCACCTCCTCGCCCTGGGGGAGGCGGAGCAAGCCGCTCCACTCACCAGAATCCTCAACATCGTTCGACTGGAGCTTGAGCTGTCACCGGTAGGTGGGCCCAAGGCGACCAGGCACTGACGCGAGGGCACTGAAACGCGAAAGCCACCTTGATAGGTGGCTTTTCTGTTCTATAGAGTGGCGCGTCGCTTGATAGCCCTACTCTCCTGGACCCTGCCCCATGACTGATCGCCAGATTATCGTCCCCGACGAGATGAAATTGCTTTGCGAGCGTGCTGGTTATGCCCCCGCGGTAAAGGTGGGCAGAACCCTGTACTGCGCCGGGCAGGTGGGTCGAACGCCGGAGCTGGAGGTGATTGAAGACCCGGAGCAGCAGTTTCTGGCGGCCTGGGAAAACCTTCGCCTCGTGCTCGCGGCGGGCGGTTGCGGGTTTGACGACGTGGTCGAAATGACGACCTATCACATCGACATGCAACGCCATATGCCGCTGTTCAGGAGCGTGAAGGACAAGGTCTTTCCAAGGGGCACCTGTGCATGGACCTGCATAGGCGTCAGCGAACTCGCCCGACCAGGGTTGCTGGTGGAGATCAAGTGCATTGCGGTGCAGCGGTAGGTGCGGGTAAGGAGTAGAAGCCCAGAAACGAAAAAAGCCGCTCAAGGCGGCTTGTTCCGGGCTTCAACGCACTTCAGCGAAGGGCGGTGAAAGCATCTATGGTGCGGACGAAGAGACTCGAACTCTTACAGCTTGCGCCGCTGGAACCTAAATCATGAAGGTCTACCTGTAGCCCTTTAAATTCAATGGGTTACGACGCCCGCACTCGTCAAGACCGTTCAGATCGTCCCACCCTGTGTCACATCACACCGCGTGTGCAGCACAATCCTGTCACACCACCATCTACGGCGTTCTGCCGACCAACTCCCTCCCATCATGCCGCCCTTCGACTCCCTGCCGCCCGCAAGGTCAATTACAGGTGACCTTTCACTGCTGATCCAGCCTGGCAGTGAAGCTTACCGTTTACGTGCACAGTCCCTTTGCCGGAGCTGTTCAATCCTGACAACTTCGTCTGTCCATCGACTTTGTTGAAAAGATAGGCTGAATCAATTACTTCCTTGCCAAGTATATTGCCAGTATCAGCATCCAGAGAAAGTTTTGTATTCCCAGCAAATGCGTAAACAGTGTTCCCATTCACGCTAACAGCCCTGACTGTAGCTGGATAGGTCACAACACGCCAAGCAAGTTCACCGGTGGCACGATAACGCGAAATATTGGTTCCGACATCACTAGCCACAATCATGTCAGAAGGGAATGCCTCCCCTGAAAATACCAGGGGCAAGCTGTTCGCTGCATAAACAAGATTTTTTGTACCCTCACCTGGCACAAAATATGATTGAGTTTCATGCCTTGTATACTCAGGCGCCGTATATTTTATTGGCTCGGCAGCACAAACATTTAATGACAAAAAAAGGCTGACAGATGCTAACGCAACAACCGAAAAATCACTTTTCACTGAAAAGTCCTACTTTGGAATTAGCAGCTAATCATATAAGTTTTTCAACCAGTAGGCGCAAATGCCGCGACTCATGCCAAACCTGGCGATGAGCGCGGCCGCGCGCAAGCTTGTCGCTCCCGAAAAAAGGCATCGCCATTTTTTACGGCTCGAACCAGCCCGTTACCGTTTGGGATACTCGCGCGATTACCGACGCGTTAGTCCCGCCCGTACTCGGCATGTAGAACTGCCCACCTTTGAAAGTCAAAAAGACGGTAAGCGGAACCGCGTTTACTTCGGCGCTGTCTTTCTGGAACGTGTGAACCTCGGGGGTATGAATAGACCCGTCCATGTCAAAGAACATGTCAGCCCGCATGGGGAAGCTGCTAGATGCCAGTTGGTAGCCAGATTGCAGGTACACCCCGGTTGCGAGTGGCGGGATAAACCGCGACAGGTCAATACGTTTGGTGCCGCTGGGGACCACGCCATCTAGGTAGGTAGAATTGGTACCGTTGTTTCCGTGCGCATACACAACGTTGGTCCCGGCCATGCGGCATCGCACGGGGCCGCCACCACCGTCGAACATGTTTCGCACTTCGGCAGTATCGAGATAGAAGCTGGCGCAGTAGCGGTAGTGTTGCCAGCCTGCCGGGGCGGGCAACAGCATGCATTTAGGCCCAACCGAGCCGATGGTGTCCAGGGTAACCGTACCTGCCGTATTCGCGGTGATCTTCGCTACCCGCATCGTCCAACTTGGGGTGCCGGAGAGAAAAATCTCGTTGAGCACGAGAACGTCAGTCCCGGCCAGGGCATTATCCGCCCAGGTGTAAGTTGCGTTGTCGATAACGTTCACATCGGTGACTTCGCCACAACGGCCAAGGGTGCACACGCTGCCGACCACCGACTTGACGAACAGGAACGGCGCGACCTTGAATGACGCCGTTGCGTCCGCGTCGTTGGCAACCGCAAAAGCTGCGTACCAATTATTCAAAGTCGAGGAGGCCATACCATGTGCAAGGGCGTCGGGCAGCGTCATCGCGTTCTGAAAGGTAGGCGCTTTGAAAACAGGCGCTCGCGACTTGACGTACTTTCCAAAGCGACGGAACCCGCCCATACACCATGTATCCCCGGACAGAGTCACGGTCTGCGCGGCTGCCCATACAAGCATGTCCCGAGGACCATTCGGGGATTCCTCCTGCACGAACTTCCCAAGCTGCACAGGCGTACCACCATTGGCAGGCTTGACTTTTGCTTCAAACGAACCATCTGCATCTATGCTCGGCTTTCCGCTTCTGGCTGCATTGAACGCTGCATCAGTCGCGTAGTCGGCTCGGCTCACGAGTTCGCGCAATTTATCCTGAACGGTGCGCGGCACAGTATTCGGGCCTTCCGCAGAGTAGCCGATTAGACCAGACCCAGCTTGCCCCGACATCGCCTGGACTACTGTGATGCTTCCGTCTGGCGCGGCGTAGATCACATTGGCGGCATTGTTGACCGGCCCCTGGCCGGTTGCGAGGATGGAAGCAATAAACGCCTCCGCCCACCCCCTGGTTGCAGCATCCTGTGGGCTCAATGGGTTCGCGAGATTTGCGATCCTCCAGCCTTCGGCATCGAAGTAATCGGCGCCAATTGGGCGTTTCAGGGCGCGGCTCGACTCTGCAAATCCCTGCTGAATAAGCATGGTCAGCCGATCAAAAACGGTCTCATGCGTCTCAGCCAGGAACCTGCCCTGGTTGCGCAGATCCGTTGGCTGGACGGCAATCATCACCCTGGAGATCGTCAAGGTTGCCCCCGGCAAAGCGAGAACACTGGCAGCATATGCCGAGATGAGCGTACCGCCGCCTTGCGTACCAGCGCCGGCCAGCGAGTACTGAGCCCCGGTCAGCGTTTCGGTTGTTCCGTCCTGCTTGACCAGAACGGCCTCGATGTCAGAGTTCTGCAGGAATCGAAACGGGATTGGAAAGTTCGGTCCACCCGTGCTGTACGTTTTAACGCTATCGGTGGTCGATACGGTCAATTTTCTATGCTCCAGAAATGCGAAAGCCCCGCGGGTGCGGGGCTCTCTATTGGGTTTGTTGATTGTTACCTGGCGATTCCCAGTGGGTCTTGGTAGCTCTGTGATGGCCTGATCAGGAACTCTTGTCCGTTCTCCTGGCGGATTCGATCCTCAGTTCTGCGCAGGGAACCTGGGTTCAGCGCTTCCTGCACCGAGAACATGAACAGATGATCCATCGCGATTCTCGCGTAGAACAGGTTCATGAACGGTGTATTGTTCTGGGCCAGGCGGAGGGCTGATGCCGCAGTGTCGTCCCCCTCTTTGGCCCTGGCCCAGAGGTTGATCAGGTCGGCGGCAGTGCCCAGGGCAGGTCCTGCAGCTGATTCGAGCGCCGTGTTGCCGAAGCGGTTGGCCTCACCGAACAGGTAATCGCCGAAGATACCCAGGCCGCCGCCCTGCACCATCGCCGCCAGCCAGGTCTTGGGATCATCGGCAGGACGAGGCTCACGCCCTTTTGTGACGTCCTTCGATGCGGTCGACAGGTAGCCGAACGCAGTGGTCCACAAGATCAGTTGCGCCAACGCCAGTCGTTCGCCATTGCCATTTCGTAGCGCCTGCACCAGGTCTCGACCGCCACGGAAATCGTTGCCCAGCGCAGTCGGCGTATACCCACGGCCATACAGCTCACGACCGAGTGTCTTCTGCATGTAGGCAGCCGGGAAGCTCTTGAACTGGGTGATGAAGCGCAGCAGATCACCCGGGACGGTACCGGGCTGGGTGCCCTGATTCATGATCGATCGCGTGCGGGCGTCCGGCTCGAGTACCGCATAGGTCACCCGATCGTTGACGTAGGCGCGCAGACTGCGCTCAAGATCTTGGCGGGATTCGCGAATAGCGCCATCCGACACCGGACGATTGCGCTCTGCCAGGTACTGGCCTATGCGCTCGTCGCTGATCGCCGCAACGCCATCTGGGGTCATGTAGTCACGGCCATCGGCCATACGCATATCCATTTCGCGCAGCAGGTCCCACTTGCCAGCGTCCAGGTCGTACAGGCCTAGGGCGCGCTTGAAGTCTGAATTCAAAGAACCCCAAGCCTTGCCTTTGTTCTGAGCCAAGTTGTGCGCCATCATCAGGCCGGCGCTGGCCTTGTTGGCGTCAGTCCACCAGGACAGACCGTTCAGTCGGAAAAAGTGACTCATGCCACGGGACATCTTGCCGCCCACCGAGTCGTCGGCGGAGAACCGGCGCATGATCTCCCCGCGCATCGAGTCAGCGTACACGCCATAGGCCGAAAGGATCTGGCGCTGTTCAGCGCTGCCTCTGCCCTTCAGCAGGCCGGCGCCCATCTCTGCCAGGCTGCCAAGAAAGCTCCGCCCTTGATACTTCATCTCGCTGGCGGCCACCGGCAGGTCAGTGAAACTGGACAGAAGCGCGCCGCCGAGCTTCGACAGGGACTGCCATGCTCGGACGTTGGCCGCCACCCGGGCCTGTGTCGCATTACCTGGGATGCGTGTTTGGCCGCTGACCTCCTTGAAGCGATTAGCGATTGCGTTGCGCCTAGCATCGTTGAAGTTCTCCAGCGCCCTCGGATTCCCGTCGCGCAGGTCTTCCTTGATCACGTCCATGGCCATGTTCAAGTTGGCCTCTGGATTGGTGCCGAGGCGGCGCATCATCGCCGTGTTCTGCCCCGATAGATCCAGCCCGCGTAGCACAGCCTCGCGCAGGTTGCCTGTGCCGAAGAGCTGGTTGTACTCATGCCAGGCTACGCCATCCTTGAAGTGCAGGACGCGCTCCTGGCTGATCTTCTTGGCCAGATTGGCCGGCCCTTTGAACCCGTTCGGCTGCTGGCCTGTTGGTGACTTGAGGTGATCGCCGGAGACCAGGCCGTCGAAGACCCCCTTGAGGAATGCCATGGGGTCGCCACCTTCGCGGAAGGTAGCCTGGTCCAAGCGCGGCAGAATCTCTTCAGCCCAGCGCTCGAAGCCAGCGACTCCAATCTTCTCGCTGTCGTGGCTCTGGCGGGCGATGTAGCCAGGCATCTTTCCGATGCTGGCGCCGGCACGGTTGGCATCGATGCGGGCCCCCTCCTGATAGCGCTGGATGATTCGGGCAATCTCGACCACCTGCGGGTTCAAGTCCTTGGTCTCGAGATCGCGGCCAACCCGCCAGAGCGCATCGGCGATGTCTTGGTCGGAGTCTCCCCGGGCAAGCACTGCAGTCAGGTCGGCGCGGTCCAGATCGGCCAGCATTCCTCCGATGTAGGCGTCACCCAGCGCCTTCTGCTCAGCAGCGACCGACAGCCGGGAGCCCTGGCGCGCGAGGTTGGTGCCTACAAGGAACGACTCCACGCCAAGGTCAGGACGATCGGCGAACTGGTCACGGACAAAGGCCACAAGGCGGGCCCGGGCGCGCACGTTGATCAACGCGTTACGCCTCTCGATTATGGCTGCGTGTTCAGCCTGCCTGGCCAACTCATCGGCTGCACGCAGCGCGGCCTGCTCGCTGCCCAGGGCGCCTTCGCGAGCCAGAATCTCCTGGGTTCGCCCGCGCAGCAGCTGGAATATTTCTTGAATCTCGTTCGGCTCCATGTCGCCGGCTGCGGCCCTGACCGCGTCGGCGCATGGGCTGATTCCCGATGGAAGTGCCATCAACCTCTCCCCAGTTCGCAGATGGCCGCGGCACGATAGGCCTTGGCGTATTGTTGGGCCTTCGCGGCTTCTGCATCTGCCGCTGCCATTTCGTCTCGACCCAGCGCCTCAACCTGGGCGCGCTGATCGGCTGGCAACTGCTCAAGCATCTCTCGCGCCAGCGCTTCGTCCTCGGCTAAGGCCGCCCGCGCGTCTTCAAGGTCGTCGGCCGACTTCGGCTGCCCATCGATGCGCCGACTCTCGACTTGCCCTTCTGGGTCAATGCGGCGGCCCTGCGGCCGCTTCAAGTACTCCAGAGCACTGGCTGCCTTGGCGGGATCCTCCAGCTCGAACAGCTTGGCTACATCGATCTCCCGACCGCTCATAGCCTGGGCTACAGCGGTGCGAAGGGCATTCTCGCGAATGACCCAATCTGCTCCCTCGGCGTTTTCACGGGCGGTGCGGATGGCCGCTCCCAGCGGGCGCTGCTGGTAGCCCTGCATGATCTGCCTGGCCCTGGCCTGTACCTGCGGCTGTAAGCGCTCTGGAACTTGCCCCCGCTCAATCATTCCTGCGTCGCGGCGATCCAGCTCGCCGGCCCGGTTACGCTCCAGCAGGGTGTCGATCTCGCTGGTGCGCGCGCGAATTTGTTCGCGCTCTACCGCTATGGCGTCGCGGGCTGCTCGCTCTGCCTGCTTGCGGGTCAGGCGTTCACCCTGCAACGCCTTCGCCCGATCGCGGTAGGTCGCGTCAAGGGCCATATCCTGAGCCACAAGACCTACCCGCTCGGCCTTGAGGTCGGCCACATTGCCAACGCGCTCACCGGTAAGTGCAGGCCTGATTTCGTCCAGCGCCTGCTGCTCAGCCGACCGATACAGCACGGCTCGGTCGGTATCGAGTTGCCTGGCAAGGCCAGAACGCAGCGCAGCTTCAGGGTCTTCATCGAACATGCGGGCGAGATCCATGCCCCTGCCTGAATCAACCGAACGAGCGGGTGCACCAGCACTCAGGGCGGTATCGACCGGCGTAGCTTCGGTGGCAAGCCGGCGGCGAAGTGCATCACTCACAGCGCCGCCAATGGAGTGCAGCCCCCCACCAAGTACCCCACCAAGTGCGATGTTGGCCAGAGAGTCGGAAAGGCCATACTCGGTCTGATCAGCCTGGGCAGCCAGCAGCGGCAGCGGCTCAACTATGGCAGCGCCGACCGAACCCTCCACAGCGCCAACACCACCACGCACTGCTGCCCGCCCCATTGGTGTGGCGGCGCCTGCCAGCAAGCGGGCGTACCGTGCCTCGCCAACAACAGGCACAAAGGCCGAAGCAATGTTGAGCGGATCGAGCAGGGATGCAGCAAGGCTGGCTGTAATCTGGGTTGGCATGTTGCCACTGCCCGCCCTGGCCATGATCTGCTGGCGCGCCAGCTGCTCACGATGCCGCTCGATCAAGACCTCCAGCGCTCCTTGGCGAATGCCCTGGTCGGGGATCTTGATGTCGAGCCCGGCCCCAGCAACCTGCTCGCGTGCCTGCTCGGCGCCCAGCAAGGGTGTCTCAGGCTCAAGCCGGCCGGCATTGGGCGCAAAGTATGATTCCGGGCCCATGACGACGGCGCGACCTTGCTCTTGCTGGTTCAGCTCTTCCAGGCGAAACGCCGACGTGCTGGGGTTGGTCGAGAACGCCTCGTCGAATGCCGCGCCGAACACATCCCCGCTGTTCGCCGGAACGTCCAGTAGCGTGCGCTGGTCAAGCGCCGGGGCATCGCCTGCATAAATAGTCAATTGTTGATCCCCAGGCCGCGCACGCGACCGATCTGCGATGCACTGCTATCCCGCTGTTGCAGCCCCTGCTCTGTCAGTTCATCCCAGGTTCTGGTGATCGGCTTGCCATCCTTGCCGAGCAGGCGATACCCGTTGAGCGTTAGCGATAGACCCGACTCGTCGTTGTTCGGCACCCACTGGCCGCCATCGATCACAGCTTCGCGCAGTTGCTCAAGGTTCACGTCGTCTGGAACGCCACGGATCCCAGGCAGCAGCATCAGGTCGTCAGCGCTGATGCTTTCCAGCGCCTGGCTGGCGCCAAGCTTCACTGCGGCGGTATCAAGTGATTTGGGCACCCGGTAGGTGCCGAAGAATTCATACTTGTCGTTCACCATGCCGTTCACCACCCGCTGGGCGGCCTTGTCCGGCGCCATGCCTTGGCGAACGTAGGACAGGGCCGCCTTGTTGGCTGCCTGGTACATGGTGTTGAACGTCTCGATACCACCGACCTGCCCCTGCAGCGACTGCGCGAAGGGCGCCATGCTGGACTGGACTGCGGCCTCGACGTTGGTCGCCACCCCTTTATCCAGGCCCTTTTTCAGCTCAGCCTCACTGAGCGAGGCAACCGACGCCATGCGCTCAGCAACATCTTTCGGCAATCCAGTGGCGATTACCTGCGCCTCGGGAGGAAGCTTCTTGCCGAGCTGCTGCGCGATCAGCGGAAAGTTTGCCCCCCACTGCGCCTGCTGCTGCTCGATCAGCGTGGCAGCGTTCTCGCCGCCGGCCACCTGGCTGTTGAAGCCAGCAGCTATTTGGTCCGCCGCTGCATCCGGGAGAAGCCTTGGAGCCTGGACGCCTAAGCGGCGCTGCTCCGCAATGGTAGCGTCGGCATATGCCTTGTAGGCCTCTGGCGTTCCGGCCTGCTGGGCTGCTGCAAAGGCTTCGCGGACAGGACTGCTGTAGGTCGCAGCGTATGCAGCCGGATCCGCCTGCTGCTGTTTCATGAGGCCGGTGGCAACGGTCGCCAGCCGCCGGTAGAGCTGATCATCCTCCGCAAACCCATCCCCAGCGCTACCGCCCTGGGCCGGCTGGAACTTGGCGAGGATCTCCTGGCGCTCTTGCGGCGTAGCGGTGGCGAATTCCCGAATGGCAGGCGCAACTGCCTGAACCTTTGCGAACGACTCATAGGCCTGGCCGCCCTTATCGCCGTATGCCGCGTTGAAGTCGGCACGGCTCGGCGGGTTGTCGAATTCGAACCCCTGAAGGTATGCGGACTGGGCATCCTGAACACGCGACTGCAGCTCTACCCGGGCGATGGCCTGAAGCTGGCGCGCCTCAACTTGGCGCTGCCGGGCTTCTGCTTCCTGACGCCTGAAGCCTTGGTCAATGCCGTTGCTGGCCCGAATCTGATCCTCGGCCGTCATGCCGCCTTTAAATTGCTCGTACAGTCCCTTCGCTTTCTGTGGTGAGTCCATCAGCATGCGCTGTATCACCGACTGGGAAAGGGTGCTGTTCATGCGCTGGCGCTGCGCCTGCAGCTCCTCTGGAGACCAGCCGTTGCGAGCTCCGCGTGCCTGGATGACCGCGTCCATTTTGGCCCGGTTCTGCTCGATGGCCTGCGGGTCGTTGTAGTTCAGCGCTGCACTGTCCAGCGAGAGCTGAATCGACGAATTGTCGACATCATCCTTGTAGGCCTGCTGCTCGCGAAACTCGTAGGTTCCTAGCTTGCCTTCAAGACTGGTTCGACGCTGCAGCGAAGCTTGGCGGAACATCTGGCGCTGCTGTTCGCTGGCCAGGCCGTCATAGATCGCCTGCTGCTGCTTGTCGAACTCGCCCAACACAGACTGGCTGATGTTCAAGGCAGCACTACCCTTGCGGGTAAACGCTCCATTCTCAGGATCGTACAGGGCCTTGTTTTGCCAGGTGCCGAGCTGATTGTCGGCGTTGAGCAGCGCCGTTTGGTTCGCGTCCTGGACCTCGCGCTGGTAGACCTGATCCAAGTCGCCGGCCAGGCTCGACAACCCTCGACCAAGGCCAGACGCATCGGTCGATGCCTGCGCAACGCGCGGGGCGGCAACTGCCTCCGGTCCGACGCGACGCTGGTAATCTGGAATTCTCGCCATGGTCAGCCCCTGCTGTACATGCTGTAGGCCTGGCCGCCACCGGTGAGCAGCGAGCCGAAGGCGTTGAGGCGTGACGTGCGTTGATTGGCCTTGGCCTGGCGCATTTCTTCGTTCCCCTGGGTTACCAGACCCATGGCCTGGTTGAAGGCGTTGCGGCGCAACTGGTCCGCATCTTGGCTCGACATGTCGAGCGTGCTCTGCTCTACCCGGCCGGCAGAGCCCTCGCCTACCACAACGCCATTGCCTGCGAAGCCGGCCCGCTGGCTTGCCGCTGTCTGCCGGCCCTGCTCGTTCGTCAGGTCCGCGGCGAAGTCACCTTGGTTGATCACGTCGCCGGCCTGCTCGTTCAGGTACCGCTGCTGGCGCTTGGCGGCCTTCACCGAGTCCTTGCCGACCTGGATCTGGGAATACGCGCTCAGCAGGCCGCCACCTGCTGCTGCGCCAGCACCTGCTGCTGCGCCCATCAGAACCCCCTCAATGTCATTGGATGGAACAACTCGCCGTTGACCCCATAGGGCACGGCCTCATGCATGTGGAAACCGAGCCAGCGCAGCCAGCGCAAGGCCTTGGTGTAGCGAGCATCGGTGTAGTTGATCAGCACCTGGTGGCGCTGGCGCATGGCGGCGACTTCGCGGTCGCACTCGATGAGGAATGACCGGCGGTGCTGGTCAATTGCGCTGGTGCTGATGAGCCACGGCACACCGATGCGTTCGTCGTACTTGATGTCGCCGAACATAGCCACGGCCTTGCCGTCAACGACGTAGGCCCGGGGGTGGATGCTGCTGGTCACAGAGTCGCGAAGCTCGGCCTCGACGCTCAGCCCGCGCAGGCTTTCGAACTCGAGCCGGTCTTCCGCCCGCACGGTCGCAAGTACTTCGGCGATCAGCCGGTCATCGACCGGCAACATTTCAGCCGCCGGACTGGACATTGGGCATGACCCCCAGAATTGTGAGCGGGAGCGGATCGGTCTGGCGGATGAACAGGCGACCATTGGAATCCCACTGGCACGGAATATCCATTTCAGCCCGGCCTGTCAGCAGTTCAATCGGCTCGCCGTAGTTCTCGCCAGCGCGCTGCTTGAATTCATCCAGGTGGTCAGCATCTGGCCCGGCGAAGATGCCCCGACTTTCTTGGCACAGCACCACCACCTGGTTGATCCGCTTCTTGCTTCCCAGGAACGCCTGGTTGTTCTGCAGCGTAATGTCTAGCGTCTCGAAATCGCCGGTGATTGGCAGGCCGATGTGCACAACCAGCGTTGGGCTGTCCAGCGTGACAGTGCCATCAGTTACTACCTGCTGAGGGATGACGTTGCCGTCCCCCAACATGCTGACGGTCTTGCCCTCGAGGTGGCCAAGCGCGCTGACCGTCGTAGCTGCCAGGCCCCAGCGGGTGGCTGATATGCCGCGCAGCGAATATGGCACCACGGTCTGTGGTTCGACGGTGACCTGGGTTGGCGATAGGTAGGCAGTGATCCGCACGGTGAGGATCTCGCCAATGCTGGTTTCCGTGCCGCCGCCGTACATGATCACGCTGCGACCGACCATGTCAGAGTCGAACGTCTCCACGCCCACGGTTAGGGCCAGCGGGTTCGGGTACTTCCAGTCTGTGCCCCCGCTCAGGACTGCAGAGCCGGTGCGGCGTCCATCGTACGTCAGGCCGCAATCGACGAAGAAAGCCCGGTCGAACCAGTAATCGCCACTGCCGAACTTTGTCAGCTGCCGGGTGGCCATGCGCTCGATGTAGCGCTTCGTCACGCCGTTGATCGTGCGCCTCACCACCAGGTAGAGCGCATCTTCGTCACCCTCTGGGACGCTCGCCACGGATTCGACCTGCCCATCGGTGTCATGCCAACTCCATCCGTAGACCTCTTGGTCGGGAAGGAACGTGAAGCCGACCAGCATCCCGTCGTTCCTCGCCATCCACAGCACGCCGTTGGGCGCAAGGGCAAAGGCCTGGTCTTGGATGGTGAAGCCGCGCAGCAGGTGTGACGATAGAACGCTCACATCCTGCGGCTGGAAGCCGTCCGACACGTAGTTGTAGGCCAGGGTCGACAACTTCCCGCCCCGGGCCTGGATGTACAGCGCGGTGTTTGCGTAGATGGCTGGCAAAACCTCGCTGCAGCCGAAGTAGCTCTGCTCTACCGCCGAGACGTTTGAAGGGGTGACCCCCGAATCGCTTGAGCCGGTGATCGTAATCTCTGCGCCAGAGGTCAATGCCAGCAGCTCGCGCAGCGATACCAGGTGGCGGATCTGGTTGACCTGCCGACTGGCAATCACGAACTCGATGCCGTCATCGTCCTTGTTCGGGTCGGAATAGCCGAAGTTGTGGAAGTCACCAGTGCGGGACATCCAGACCGTTTGAGGATTGGCCCGGCTCGCGGCGAAGGTCATGCGCTGCTGGTAGTAGCCAACCACGGACGGGTGGTTGCTGTCGGCGAACGGGTTGTAACCGATCGGCACGGTGTTGTCGGTGGCCGGCGTGATGTTGATGTCGTTGAATGTCGTACTGGACGACTGGCCAACAAAACCAAACACACCGGACGACTTGTTCTTGTAGATGTTGTAGTGATCGGCACCGGCCACTGCAGTCCACGAGAGCGTGGCACCGGGCTTGTTGTCCCAACTGCTCACAGTAGCCGTGTTGCTCGCCCATGATTCAACTGAGCCGGCGGATATGCTGCTGACCGCAGTCACTTTGTACTGATAGTCCGTGGCATCACCTGATCCACCATCTCTGGGTGCCGCAGAGAGCCCGCCGGGCGCAGCGATTGCTGGCTCAAACTTGATTACAGTCAGGGTCCAGGACGTCGGTGCAAGCCGCGAAAGCTCGCGCGGCGGGTGGTCGGGATGAACGATCGTCAGCACGTCCGCTGACTGCGTGAACTTCAATTCAGGCAACTGAGCGGTGGTGTACGGCGAGACGATTTCGTATGGCAGGTCGGCACTCACAACTTGGCCGCCGGCACTTACGAACCGAATGTACAGGTCGCCGAACTCAAGAATGTAGGTCTGCTCAGTCGAGAATTGAAACGGGATCAGCCGTGTGCGCGCGGCGCTGTTCTTCACCTCAGCGATGAAGCGCGTACCCGAGCGGTTTTGCACGCCACCCTCCGGCAGAACAACGAAGTTCCTGCACGTCTTGAGCGCTGTGTAATACCGACCCAGATCGACCCTGGCATAGGTGGCCGGGGAGATCTCACCGGCGGCGAATGAGGGCTGGATGACTTCAGTCATGCTCCACGCCCCGCGATGAATGAGGATTCGCCCTGATACTGCGTCACGCCCTCATTGAGTGCAGCGGCAGCAGCTATGAGGACCTCATCCTTGTATTCGGCTTTGCACGCCTGGACGATTGAGGCCTCTTTTGCGAGGGGCCCAGCGATCTGGCTGGCCAAGTACCAGGCCAGGGCCGAAACGAAGATCGGGTCGAACATTTCCGGAGATTCGACCTTCAGGGTGTACTCAATGGTTGCAGGTGAAACGCTGGTGCTGATCAGGAGCTGACTGGCACCGCTGATGATACGGAACGGGATGGGCTGGATCTGCGGAGCATGACAGCCCGCGCCGGCGGGCCATGTGCCCTGCGGCCAGCCTGGGTTCACAATGCGGCGAACGCGCATGCAGTCGGTAGGAACTGCATACGCATGGCTATGTTCGGGGCTCGGGTTGTTGTCGACTTCCGCCAGCTGAACAAAGGCTGTGGCGAACCCCCAGTCGCAGTCAGCGCGCAGCACGTAGTCGCGGCTGCTCTCGTAGAACTGCTTGCAGATTCGGGCTGGCTGGCTGTTCTCCTCCAGGTCATCGATACGGGTACCGTTGCCGATGCGGAAGATCGCCATGTTGCAAATGTCGATTACCGAGGACATGAATCTGGCTCCATGAAAAAGGGCCCCGAAGGGCCCTTGGTGGGTGCTGGTTCTGACTTAGGCGTCCGGGCCTTCGTCGTCATCGTCAGGGTTGCCGCCGTCGCCACCAGCACCGCCGCCCTGGTTGCCGGTGGTGGTGTCGTCGGGTTTCACGTACGGCTCACCACCAGCGGTCAGTCGATCTGCTTCGGCTTGGGCGTCGTCCTTGCTCGCGCCCACGAAATCACCGACCTTCTCGCCGGTGGCATCGATGACAACCCAGCGGCCGCCGCCGTTGTGCTTGACGGTGAAGGCCGGCTGCACCGCCCCGCTCCCCTGGCTGCCGGTGTTGGTGCTGGCCGTAGGCTTGGTAGTGGCGGACGGCGTCCAGCCCTGCGGCTCCATCCACTTGCCCAGGTGGTTTTCGCTTTGGATGTCGAACGGCTGGCCACCAGCCTCTGGCGGGTCTTGGATCTTCCCGCCGTAGTAGCCGCGTTCAAGTGCGATAACTTTCATGGTCGCTCCTTAAACGATGGTGAAGCCGCTGGCGTAGGTGGCAGTGTCCTGCACATCCTTAACCAGGCCAGCCCAGAAGGTGCCAGCAGTGAGCGGCCCAGTGCCAACGGTGTAGTTGACGCGCAGGTAGCGTCGGACGCCGCGCGGTACAGCCACAGCCACAGGACGCTTGCCGGCAGTCATATCGGCCATGGCCACAGAGCCCGAGTCGAACAACGTCACCCAGGTGGCGTTGTCGTCACTGGTCTGCAGCTGGAAGTTCACGGTGGCAGCGCCAGCAGCGGCGGCTGCAACCAGAACAGCGATGACCAGATACAGCGGCTCGCCGGCGCCGATGTCGCGGCGGGTGTTGCCGTGGGTCAGCGGTCCCAGGTCCAGCACGTCGGTCGATGCCGCCGTCGCGGTGACTACCTGGCCAGCCAGCCCGCTGAACATGTTCAGCTTGTCGGTGATCATGGGGTTTCTCCAATCTTGGATTTTGGTAGGAAAACGCCGGTCAGATGACCGGCGCCTCGGTGTTGAGCAGCGCGTCGCAAGTACGGAACGGCACGCCACGCAGGCTGGTGATCCACTCGCCGTCGTACTCTTGGATCTTGAGCCGCACGTTGTTTTTGTTCATCGCCTGGATGTCGAGGCACTCGGCAATGGTGCGGTTCATGTAGAACGCGGCGCGGCCCATGCGCAGGTTCGGGATGCGGTGCACCGCGCGCACCATCGCCTCGATCAGCTTCACGGTGCTGCCGTTGGTGTCTGCCACCAAGTCGCTGATGTCGATGTTGCAAATGCGGACGGCGTAGCGCCAGTCGCGCAGGGCAGCACCGGTTTCCCACTTGTAGTGATCGCGGTAGGCGCGGAAGAACTTGCCGGTGCCATCGTCGACGAGCTCCACGCCCATGTCGTTGTGGTCGAGACCGGCTTGCGAACCCTTCGGGAAGATCCCATGCACGGTCTGATCGCCCCAGACCACGAGCCACACCGAGGTGTTGTCGGAGCCCGAGCCGCCCATCTTGATGATGTTCTGCCCGTTCTTCGCGGTGCTGTCGCTGTACCGCGGCGCCAGGCCCAGGGGCTTGGCCGGCTCCAGTGCACTGTTGGAGTAGAACAGGGCGGTTGCCATGTCCTGGTTCATGCCCTCGATGAACGCGGCGTTCTCGGACAGCCGGAATGCTGCGGTGTTGCCATTGAGCGCTGCCAGCTTTTCGTCGACAACGCCGAGGTTTTCCAGCAGCGCACAGGTTTCATCGACCTGCACGGTGGTGGATTTGCCACGGGCGATACCGGCGTTCAGCGCGCGCCAGGTGCCGGATGGCAGACCTGTACGCATGGTGGTGCGGTGGCCGGTCGCCAGGTTGCCCTCAAGCCACAGCATGTCGGTGAGGATTTCGTTGGTCTGGTTCAGCATCTCGATGATGCGCGCCGGCTTGCTGTCCGGATCCTGGCGCTTGGCCCAGTCGGCCAGCGTCAGCGCATTGTTGGCGATAACGGACATGGTTTACGTACTCCTTGGGGTGATCAGGATTTGCCTGGGCCGTAAAAGACTTCGGCATTTGATTTGCGGGACGAGTTGCCGGAACCGCTATGCAGCTGGCCCTCGGCCAACTGCTGGCCGATCCGGTGGAAGAGCCGTACAACTTCGGGGTGGGAGCCCAGGCCGGACTCCTTGAGCATGGTGCTCAGCTCGGGCGTGCCGAACTGGGCCAGGGCCTTCTGGGCCACACCGACGTTGGCGTCGAAGTTGGCACCGCCGAAGTCCGCGTCATCACGCAGGGACTTCTCCCAGCCGGTGACCAGACCCTGGCGCTGTTGCAGGCCGGCCTGCTCGGCAGCCAGTGCGCGCTGCGCGTCGAAGGCAACCAGCTTGTTGGCCTGCTCCTGGGTCAGGTTCAGTTCCTTCAGCAGTGGGGTTACCTCGGCCAACTGCTCGGCGCTGAGTTCGTAGCCTTCGGGCAGCTCGGCGAAGGTGTAGGCCTCAGGCACAACAGGCTTTTGCGCCTGATCGCCCTCGCCTTCAGTCTTCTGGCCCTGCTGCTGGCCTTCCGGAGCCTTCTGGCCCTGCTCGGCCTGCTGTTGCTGCTGGCCCTGCTGTGCAGCAGGAGCACCGCCGAGGATGTTGCTCTGTGGCTCGCCAGTGGCCTGGGTGGTAGCTGCGCCGCCAGCATCAGCACCATCGGCGCCGGCTTCGTTCATGAGGAAGTGACCGAGACGGCCGTGGATGAAGAGGTTCATGCTTCACCCCCGGCCAGTTTGCTGCGCAGTTCGTAGCCCATCAGCGGCCAGACCTTGGCCACAGCATTCTCACGAGCGATGCGGCGACCGATCTCTTCGTCGAAATTCTCAGGGCTGGCACATGCCGACTCGCCAGTGACGGTGAACCCGTTTTTGAGCACCAGAACGCAGAAGGTGAGCAGAGCCAACTCACCGTGCGCACCAGTGAGGCGCGTCAGTTCATCCTGCTTGTGCAGAGCAGCCTGCACGCCTTCAGATGCGGTGAAGTAGTACTCGCCGACGATGTTCGCCTGGACGTCAGCAGGCTTGATACGCGGAGCGTTGAGCCCCTTGGCCTGAATCTGTTGCTCGATTGCTTTGTCGTTCATGGTCATTCCTCGCTATTGACCGTGGTGTTTTCCGTGACCATCACCTGGTACAGGTGCGGGCACAGGGTGTTGATGCGCTCCAGCAGGCTCAGGCCGTGCTGGCGGCGACCTTCGTTGAAGGCCATTGGGATTGGTTTCGGGTCGTAGACCGGATGGAACACGCGAGCAGCCTCAAGCTGCTTCCACACCAGGCGCCGGCCACGGGGATCTGCCATCAGCCACTTGAAGTCCTGGGCTGCCTGCTCTTGCTCCAGGCGTGCGGCGTCCTCCCGCTGCTGCAGGATCTCGGCGTCTTCGACCATTTAGGCCCCCAGCATCTGACCCAGGACGTTGTCCGGGGTGACTTCGGTTTCAGACAGGAGCTTGGCGCCCTGGATGGCTTGGCCCATGGCCTGCTGCGCCTGCTCGGCCTGCTTCTGGCGCGCGCGCTGCTCGCGGATGGCCGCGACCTGATCGGCGCCACGGACAACGGTCGGCACCACGCCGATGGCGTCGGCGTACTCCTCGACGAGCTGGTCCGAGTCGACCTTGTCCAGGACCTCGGGAAATGCACCCGAGAGGTTGCCGGCCAGGGTCGCAAAGCGCTCCAGCCCCAGCACGTTCTGCGACTTCTGGGCCTGGGCCAGGATCGATACGTACACCGCCTGAATCTCGCTGTTCGCGTTGATCAGCTCTTCGGGCGGTGGCGGCAGCAACGGGTCGCCATCGATGATGCCGGCCCAGATCGGGACCGACTGACGCAGCATGATGTTGAAGGTACGGTCGATCAGCGGGTCAAGCAGGTCATCGTTGATGCGCTCCAGCACCGGGCCGAGCATCAGCATCTTCTCTTCCTTGCGTGCCGCGATCTCGGTAGCGGTGCGCACGGTGTCTAGCTGGCTGACCATCAGGAACAGATCGACGAAGAAAGCCTCGTTGATGCGCGCCTCGTGCTCCTTGATCTTGCTCTGGATCGGTGCCAGCCAGGCCGCATTCGGCTGGTAGATCGGTGCCATCTGGTTGTGGCCGCCAACCATTGGCACGTACGTCACGCCGCCTGGGATGGTGCTGCTGGGCTGGCCCTTGAGCTCTGCGGGAGCCTGTAGGGGTGGGTTAGCCCCGGTCTCGGTCATGCGTGCGGCCTGGCGCTCGTACAGCTGCAGGGCCTTCACGTCGCCAAGGCAAATGCGGCCAGGGCCGGTGCCGTAGGCATCGCCTGGCAGCAAGTCCCAACGAAACGCCATGGCCGGGAATTCGTGATAGCCGCGGTGCTCGAGCACCTGGTCGCCAGGAGCCCCAGCTTCCCAGGTGAGCGCGCTGAACGGCAAGCTGCGGCCGTCTGCGCGGTCTGGGTTCGCGTTCATGTTGAGCTCAACCCGCTGGGCACAGCTGATGAACTGGTCGCCGTTGCCTGCGTCCAGCATCGACTGTGCTGTGGGGCTCAGCGACGCTCTGCCGAACTTCTCGGCAAGTTGGTTCACGGTCCACTTGAATTCGCGGTAGATCGCGTTGCAGCGGCCGTCTGCGCCGTTCGCCAGGTAGTACTCGCCCCAGGTGAACGCCTCGCAACGAATCACGGTGTCCGGGCTTTCATCAACCCAGATGCAGCCAGTGCCGAATGTGGCGCCTTCCTGGTAGCAGGTCGGAAGCACCTGGTACAGGTTCGAGCGCAGAAACACGTCGCGCATGCGCTGGGTGCACTCGTAGAACCACGACTTGACTGGGCCAAACTCCATGATGGTTCGCGCCACGGGCGCAAGGTTGAACCACGGGCGGGCTGGCGACGTGATGCCGCTCATCATCCCCGACGCCGTGGTGCGGCTGGCCATGGTCGCCCGGTTGTTGATGATCTTGTTGTTGCGCCGGTCGCCGCGGTTGGTGTCGTCGGACATCACCCGGGAGCGCATGGGCAGGATGAAGTCGGAGATTTCCTTGGCGTTCACATCCCAGGACGACCGCTCATTCTTCAGCGCCAACAGCCGCTTCTCGGCCAGCTTGCGTGGGCTGTCGGTGGCCATGATTATTGCCCCAGCAGGGTCTTGGTGGTGGTCGGCGCTGCTGCCGCGCTTGCACCGCCCAAGATGGTGGACGAGATGCCGGCAGCCTTGGCGCGCCGGCGCTTGTCATTGGCCAGGCCTTCAGCATCAGCGGTGGACACGTCGTTGGTGTCTACCTGTTCAGGGGTGGTGTCGTTGCTTTTCGGCGCGCTGAATGAGTCGCCGAGCACGGCATCGCTCAAGCCGAGCGTTGCAACGCTGGCCACTTTCTTGACTGCTCCGCCCACGGGGGAATCCTCAGTTATCGAATGGGTCGTAGTCGGACACGTGGCTGCTGCCACCCCGCCCGGCCTGGTACTGGCTCTTCATCACCGGCATGGTGAAGGTCAGGGCCAGCGCGTCTCCGTCGTCTGGGCTGATGCCCAGGCGCTTCTTGATGTCTTTCTTCTTCTCCAGCGCGATCTGGTCCGACCCGTTGTGGTCGTACTCGGGGCTGGTGAGTTCGGTTTCGAGCTCGGTATCGCTCTCGATGGCCAGGCCTGCCTTGATAGCCTCACGCATGCGCCACCAGATGTAGGTCCGCATGTTCGCGTAGTGCCGGTCGGGCGCCTGGCTGGCGAAGTTCACGTCGATGATCATCACGCCGGGCAGCAGGCGCCGAAGCTGGTCGGCGACCGGGCCGCCAACCCCGGTGGAGTCGACGAACACCGCATCAGGCCGGTGCTCGACCACCAGGGTGCAGACCTTGGCAATGAACGGTGTGGTGTCGCGCGTCTCGCTGCCGGGGATCTTGATCGGCTTGATGCTCTTGGCATCCATGCCGCGCCGGAACCGAATGACGTTGTTGTCCATGCCGCCGCGGGCAATGTCGATGCCGCAGACCAGGGCGTCGTCCATGCCGAACACGCCTTCGCGCCGCATGGCCTCGGCCACCCAGTCGGTTGGGATCAGCTGCAAGTCGGAAGCCCTCGGGAACATGCCGCGAACGCGGATACGGACGAAGTCGCTGTCTTCGCCGTAGTCGGCGATCCACTTTGCGATCTGCGTCTTGTTGGTGCCGTCGACAGTGCGGCTGTCGACCTGGCGGTGCCGCCAGCGGTGCTTGAACTTGGTGAAGCACTCGCGGAAGCGGCCGCTGTTACGGGTCGGGTTGCCGAAGGCAGCCCAGATGATTTCGGTATCGGCGTCGGTCAGCGCGCCCTCTGCCACTTCCCATACCAGATCGGCGATGGCCGAGGCCTCGTCGAAGATCAGCAGAATGCGCTTCCCTTCGTTGTGCAGGCCGGCGAAGGCCTCGGTGTTGGTGTCGGACCAAGGCACCGCGTCGATGCGCCAGTTCTTTTCGTGGCCCGGGTCGGTGCTGATCAGCGCGGTGCCGGTCAGCTTGAACCAGTGGGCGGTGATCGAAAGGCGGTTCCACTTGGCCACCTCTGGCCAGGTCTTGGTGCGCAGCTGGCTTTCGGTGTTGGCCGTGACCACTCCACGGGTGTCGACCTCGGTGTCGAGCGCCCACTTGATGATCCAGGACACCAGCGCAGACTTGCCGATACCGTGGCCGCTGGCCACCGCCTCGCGGATTACCTCGCCGCGATCTCTGGCGCCGGCACGCAGCTGCTCACCGATCGAATCCAGCACCTCGCGCTGCCACTTTCGGGGGCCGGTCTTGTTGGCCAGCTCTGTGCCTTCCTCGCCCCATGGAAACGCATACAGGACGTAGCCCAGCGGGTCGTCAGTGAAACTGGCGATGTCGTCCGCCAGCTCCTGCTCGTAGTCAATCTCGGCGGGAGCGGTCACGGGCACGCGCCTTGGCCTTGGCCATTCGGTCGGCGAGCCCGGTCACGTTCACCTCAACCTGCTCCTTGAAGGCGTTCACGTTGACGTGCTTGCCCAGCAGCTCCAGGTTTCGGACCTTGTCGGGCCACTTGATCTTCTTGAGGAAGGCCATGGCTGCCCGAGAATCCTCAGTCGCCCTGCCGATCTCGGTGATGTCCATGCCGGACAGCGACAGCCGCCACGCCTTTGGCCAGTCGCTCAACGCCTTGAGAGTCAAGTCGTCGTTGAGGATATCGATCACATCCAACTGATCGATCTCTGTCAGCCGCTGCAGCACGTAGTCGGCGTCGACCTTCAGCCGCTTGCTACGATCCTGCATGGCCTGTTCTATGGCTGCCTTGACTGCTGGCCGCTTCATCAGCTGGTAGGCCTGCTCACGGGCCCTTGCTGGGGCATACCCTGCCCTGATGGCCGCTTGCGTTGCGTTCAGGTCGACCAGGTACTCGACGACGAAACGCTGCTGCTTTGCGGTCAGGGCCATCAGTGGATCACTCGCCGGTTGCGGCCGGGGCTACAACCTCGCCGCTGTTGGTTGTTTCGCTGGTGCTGGTAGTGCTCGAGCTATCGGCAGGCTGATCGACAACGGCCGGCACCAGGCGCATCCACTCGAACCTTGGGAATATCGCTGCGGTACCGCCGGCCGCCGCATACAGGGTCAGGCCGAGCGAGTCGTTGACATGGGTTACGGCCTCGATACGGTGCACCACACCATCGGGTGTCTTCACTTGGTACTGTGTCATTGCGCTGGTCCCGTGCAAGCCGTGCGGACATAGTCCTGCAAGGCGTTCAGTTGGCGGATGGCGTCGTCGCCGTCGTTGGCGATTCGGACAATTCGTTCAGCAGCCGCTGGGTCAAGTTCGGCTCGCGCTTCTGCATGGCCCACGCCGGCGGCGGTGGCAGATCCAGTGGCGGTGCAACTGGTGGCGAGGACTGACAGCCGGCGCTTGCCAGCAGCGACAGCAGCACGCAGGTCTGTATTGGTCTGGTTCGCACGTTCGCGCTCCTGGGTGTGCTGGGTGTCGAGGTCGGCCAGCAGCTTGATGGTGTTGCGGCGCGACTCTGCGGCGCGCTGCAGGGTGTCGATGTCCTGGGCCTGCTGATCGAGCTGGCCGGCCTGGTGCTGGATCTTCTGCCAGCCGCCGTACATGAGCAGGCCGCAGGCGACCAGGGCGGCTATCAGGTAGTTGGTCATCGGATCACCTCTTGTACCAAGTCAGCTCAAAGCAGCGTGCTTCAGCGGGGATCTCGGCCTTGGGCCAGCGCAGGCAGTCCATGTGCTTGCGCTCTGGCCGCTTGCGGTTCACTCGAAGCGTCTGCACTAGGTATGCCGAACCGGCGGCGGTGGTGATGAAGTCGCCGACCGCAATGCCATCAGCCCCATCGACGTACAGCTTGCAGGGCGTATAGGGCTGTCTCCGGCTCATTGCGCGCCCATGCACTTGGCGTGGCGGTCGAGCTGGCGCTGCCAGACGCCCCAGCAGCGTTTGTTGGGCTGGCCGTTGACCTTGGTGCTGCAGTCGTAGCCGGCGGCGAACCGGTACTTGAGCAGGTCGTGGCAGGCCTGGACGTAGTTGCCGGCCAGCAGATCCCGGCGGGGCGAGCCTGCGCGCCAGGTGCCCATGCCGTACTGGCCGACGAAGTCCATGTACAGGTCGAACTCGTCCTGGAACAGCTTCACGCCCGGCAGGCTGGCGGCGAATGCCTTCTCGTCCTGGGTCAGCAGGTTCCGGGCCAGCACCTCGGCGCGCTGGCGGGTGATCGTGTCACCCATGCGGACCCTGGTGCCGTCCTCGTAGCGGGTGCTGCCGTGACCGATGGTGGGCACGTCGCCCTTAGTGGGGATGACCGCCACGTCGGTGAACCCCTCACTGGCCTTCCAGGTGCCGAAACCGGCAGCACTGACAGCCAGCAGGCCTACAGCAATGCGCTGGCGGACGCTCATCGCTCGCACTGCTCACGCAGGGCCCGGAGCCGGGCAGCGCTTTCGGCTGACTCGCGGCGGTCCTTACGGATCTGGAACCACGTGTTGACCAGGAAGCCCAGGGCGGCCAGTGCCACACCGATGATCCCGATCCAGTTCACCTGGGACAGCCAGCCGGCCAGGCCCGCTGACGCCCCCACCAGCATGCCTTTGTTCGCCACCGAGGCGCCGACTGCTTCAACGATGCCTTCCGGTTTCGACATGCTGCTACTCCTGCTGCCTGGGGCTTTCATAGGGCCTCCAGAAACGACAAACCCCGCTCGATGGCGGGGTCTGGTGATGAATTCATGGATAACAAAAAGCCCAGCGCGATGGCTGGGCTTGTTTGAAGCGGTAAAACCGCAATCTGACGGCAATATGCCAGTCTTGTGTTAACACGTCAACGAGTTAAGCGGCCTGCTTCATGTCGCAGCAGGCCTGGACGTAGTTGTTGCCAGCAATGATCAGCTCGCGCACCTTCAGCCTTGGCATGCTCATGATCTTTCCCACCTGCTCCATGGTCATATCAGTGCAGTAGTAGATGCGCAGGCAGTCTGCAGTTCCGGGCCTACGTCGCCACAGCGCTGCCACCGCCGAATCAACCATAAGCGCCTCGTCATCGGTGATGTCGGCCGGAAGGCGGGATGTCGGTTGCTCTACGTTGTCGCGCATGATGGCGTAGATCTGGGAGACCCCATATCCTGGGATGCCGGCGCCCTGCCACACCCAGCGCCCCCATTGCGTCAGTAGCTCTTCGGCGTCGTATATCATCGCTCACCCCCTTTTGCCAGAACTTCATATCCCGCACTAACCCAGCTGCCTTTCGCCCATGAAAACGGCCTGTACCACTTAGCTGACGATACCCACCGTTCTGCAGAGTCGTAAAAACAGCCTCGCGCCCCGCAAGCTTGGCAAACTTCCCGCCGGACATTGAACACATACGCGCCTTGAGCAATATGACCTGGGCCTGATGGTTGAAGCCTGATCTGTTTGCAGGAGCTGCATCGAACGTTATTAACAAATCTCACTGGACCTCTCCTTGCGTAGTTCTGCGTATGAAGTTCAGCGGTTGCGATCTTCGTTCATACTGCTTTGCAACCCCTCCTCGCGCTTGCTCTTCATCGCGATCAGCTGGCCGCGCCCGAGGCACCAGGTGGAACCGATTGCCATGGCCAGCAGCAACATGCAGCCCGTGTCAGTGATGGTCCAGGTCATGCTGCAGCCCTCCGACTCAAATGGTTTTCGCATCGCTTGCAGCGGGTCCAGTTTCCGGCCTCAAACATCGGTGCCCGTCCGCTGGTGAATGCATCAACGCCACAGAGAGACCTCCAGGCGTAGCATTGGCCGCCATCAGCGTCTTTGGCTGATTGCTCCTGCACGAAGTAGTGCGCTCGTACCGAAAATGGAAAGGCAGGCTTGAGCCAGCCGCGCTCGGCTGTGCTCGCAGGCCCGGTGATCATCGCTACCTGGTTCATGCAGCCTCCTTCAGCTGTTTGATCTTTGCCCGGTACTCGGCCTTGATGGCCTTGAGGTCGTCGATGGTCAGGCGCTGGGGCTTATGAGGCCCTTCGAGCCAGTCCACGTGGTCGGCGCCGATGCGCTTCACCAACCGGATGCGGTACTCGACCGCGTTGCCGGACAGGTTTCGATTGCACTTCACGCACTGGCGGTGCACGTTGAGCGGCTCGAAGCGCAGTTCCGGGCACGCGCCCACCGACCGGTAATGCCCGGCGTCCCAGCGGCTGCCGGTGATCAGGTCGTGGTCGCTGGGGAGCGAGTCGCAGCTGATGCAGGGCAGGTGCTGGTCGCGCAGGCGGATGTATGTGTTGAATTCGGCCTGGGCCTCGCGCATGTAGTCGCCGCGGCTCTTCAGCTTCTCCTTGCGCACTTTGATCTCGCGGCGCTCGCGCTGGTCGATGGCCTTGCGGGCCTTCTGCTGGTTGGCCGGGGCATGGGCAAGTGCGCACTTCGGACTGCACACCACCTGCGTGCTGTTGAAGCTCGGCCGGAACTTCCCCCCGCAGGCCTTGCAGGTCTTCTGCTTCACTTCCTTGAGGGCTACGCGCGTCATGCAAAGCTCCCGATCTGGTCAGCAGCAGCCAGGGCGGCCTGCTCTGTTTCGAAGTGAGCCGACAGCACCAGGCGCCAGCAGGCGTTGAACACGTCGCGGTACAGCGGCTCGAAGGCCGTGTCATCCATTGCCGCCCAACTGATCGACTTGGCTTCCTTGCGGACCCCTTCGGGTGTGCGCACCAGGTGGAAATGGCCGGCCTCGATGGTCACCCACTCGCGGAACGCTTCACGGCTCTTGTCGACTGCAGGGAAGCGCTGGGCGCGATCGGCTTCGAGCTGGGCGATGTAGGAATCCACGGCAACTGAGAGCTGCCCTGGCTTGCCGCTGCACTCCTCGAAGTACTTGGCCAGGCCACGAATGCCCCGCAGCTCCTGGCGAGGCACCAGGCCGCCCACCGGCTCCCAGTAGTCCCAAGCCAGATCGAGCATGGCGAAGAACTTGCCGTGGAACCTGGCGTTGCGCATCTTGGTGAACTTGCCGTGGATGACCTGGCCAGCCTTCCAGCACTGGATGGTTTCTCGGTCAGCCTCGGTGGCCGGCACTAGGCCCTGGGCCGTGCGGATAAGTGCAAGCTCAGCCATGGGGCGCCTCCTTGGCCATGGCCGCGTCGATTGCTGCCTGAAGCTTGTCGCCGGAAGGCAGCATTCCAGGGCCTATCGAGCCTGCAATCGCCTTGTATTCAACAACGCCGCATCCATCGCGCAGCCACCTATACCGCAAGGCATCCTTGCGCAGCGCCTCGTTCTCGGCCTTGAGCTGGTCGCGCTCACCAGTCAGAGCATGCAGCGTCATCCTGGCGCCACACACCTCCTTGGCGCGCTCAGTTGCTATTTCGATTTCGTGTTGCGCGACTACTTCAAGCCGCTCGATCTCCGCGAGCAGGGCTAGGACATCAGCCGCAGGAACGCCGATAGCGGGAACGGGATCGCCTTTTCCAGCCTGATGTTCGGACACCAGGCGTTCGGCGAAATCCCTCAGTTTTGCCTTGTCGATGCTCATGGCGCCACCTTCAGGCCGGCTTTCTCAAGCGCATGGATCGTGTAAGAAGGGGTTTTCGAGCACATTGGGTCGGTCACCTTGGCAGCCTTTTCGGCATCGAACACGGTCATGCCGCCGCCACAGGCCGCGTAGTCGGCAACCCAGTGCGATGGCGCACCCAGGTCCACCACCACGGCCTCGCGGGAGGCTTGCCAGAAGACCCATGCATCACCAGTAGTGCCCCAGTAGTAAGATTTTTCATCCGAGCCCAAGCGGAAATCGCCATCCTCCCAGCCCATAACTTCGCGGGCGAAGCTCTCGAACTGCTCGCGCATCTTGTTGGTGTCCATCAGTGCTTCTCCTCACGCTTGCACAGCAGCTTCCAGGCAACGATCACCGGCCAGCCGAACGACAGCACCAGCAGGAATGCATAGTGCTTCCAGGTCCTGGCCTCCTCGGCCGCCAGGCCAACCAGTAGGCCGAAGAAGGTGGTTTGCACCCATCCGTAGAGCAAGATTGCGGTATTCATCACACCACCTCCTTGCCACGGTGCGATTCCCAGGTGAACGGCAGCACGATCACCCCGCCCTCACGCAAGCGGTCGGCGGAGCGCTCGCCCATTGCCGCCGGCAGTTCGCGAACATCCAGGTTGGAAATCACGATGGTGGGCAACATCCGCTCGTATCGGCCGTTGATGATCGAGAACAGGCGGCTCAGCTCGAAGTCGCTCGGGGCCTCTTTGCTGGCACCGACCTCGTCCAGCACCAGCAGCGTGGGACGCACCAGTGCGTCGAGGATGCTGCCCTCGGTCTGGCCTGAGCTGCCGTCGAAGGTCGCGCGGATCACCTGCAGGATGCCGCCCAGCGTGCGGTAGGCTGCGGTGTACTCGGTCAATGCCATGACGGCCTGAGCCATGGAGACGCCCAAGTGAGTCTTTCCGGTGCCAGGATGGCCAACCAGGATCACGCAGCGCCCTGCCTCCAAGTTCTGCTGGAACTGCTCGACGTAGAGCCGGCAGCGCGCCAGGGCCTTGGCCTGGCCAGGGCTGGAAGCCTGGTAGGTTTCGAAGGTCTTGCCCTTGAAGCGCTTTGGCACCAGGGCATCGCCGAGCTTCCAGGCCAGTTCGTGGCGTTGACGTTCGACGAGCTCAGCCTTCTCCTTCGCGATCCGGGCGGCCTTGCAGTGCGGGCATGGCGAACGGAATGTGTGGCTCAGCACCTGGGTGACGGTGGCCGGGTATTCCCCGTGCTCCTCGCAGACCGCCATCGAGGTGACTTGTGGGCTGGCCATGCTGGACAGGTGCACGACTTTCTCAGAACGCATAGGAACCATCCTCTCGGGGGATCAGGCCGGCGGTGTAATCGCGGTCAGCGAAGCCGTGGTGGCGTGACTGGGCAGCCGGAGCGGCTTCGGCCAGGCGCTTGATCACCCAGGACGCCTTGAAGCCCTGCCACCCGGAATTCAGCGCTTCGGTGATTGCGTCGTTCGCGGAGATACCGGCGTCGGCGCACTTGGCCAGCTCGGTGTTCACGGTTGCCCAGACGGTGGCGGTCACAGCAGCGCGCTTGACCTTGCGCTGGGCCAGCCAGTCGGCCAGCAACTGCTCAGGGACGTTGTGCGGGTTGTCAGCCAGCAACTGGGCCATACCGAATGGTGCCTTGCGCTCAGCCTTCGGTGGCTCGACGGGCTCTTGGGGGGGATTAATCTCTTTCGAAGAAAGAGTTAATAGGGGTTCTTTCTTGGAATAGAGAAGGGAGTCGTCGGTTTCGGTCTGTTTCGCAGTAGATCCGATTCGGACGATTTGAGCCGAGTCAGACGATATGGTCTGTTTCGGATGCTCAACAAATACCCACTCCTTCGGGTCGCACAGGCCGATATCGCCACGGGCACCACCCTCACGGAACAGCACTCGGCGGCGCAACAGGCCAGAAATAGCCTTGGAGATCGTGTCGGGGTGAATGTTGGTGGCCTTGGCGATGGCGGTGGCCGGGATGCGTTGGGCGCCTTCGTTGAAGTTCAGGGTGGCCTTGGCCACGTACAGCACGACCTTCATCTCGTGCGCCGACAGGTTGATGGCCATCAGGCCATCCATCAGCTGATTGTCCATCCGGGTAAACCCCCCGGTGTTGCGTAGCGGGATGATATTTGTCATGATTCGTCTCGTTGAATAGCTGTCGAAGAAACCACCATGCCCGGTGGTTTTTTTGTGCCCGGCCTCCGGGCGCACTACCGTTTGCGGAACGCTTGAATCGTTCCTGTCATTGCCCTTGGCCTGGTGCGCCTGGTCAGTTCCTGCTGAATCCCGAGCTTGGCCAGTTCGCTTGGGGTCATCCCCCGCCGCGCCGCCTCGACCTCCAGCAACTTCAACTCTTCCGGGTCAAGCAACTCGCCAAGCTCCATGCCCTGCTTTTCTGGCATATCGCCTCCGGTCCTTCGCTGGTCCCTACTGGGTCCCTGCGGTTTCTCTTCAGGCCGCGCGGTCGTCGCGGATAGAATTGCCAACAACATCGAGCAGCCAGGACTTAAGAACTTCGCGGGCCAGCACGGCTTTCTTGGTGCCGTGAATCTGAGCGGCGTATTCCAGAAGGCCGTCGAACTTGTCGTCCAGCAGGACCTTCATCTGGTTGATGTTCTTTTCGCTGGGTCGTGTCAGGTCGCTCATTGCGGGTGCTGCTCCTAATGGGTTGAAGGTGGGTTAAGCGGCTGATTTTTTTGGTGACGCATGGGAAAGAAGCCACTCAGGGTCGAACGGTTTTCCGTTTCCCTGAGCGACTTCGGCCAGCGCCTTGGCGTAGCTCGTTTCCCCGGTGTATTCGGTGCGCGGCAGGCACCCTTTGGCGATCCATTTATCAACGGATTGCCGGCTGACCCGGCACGCGGCCGCTGCTGCGATGGGTCCGCCGGCGCTTTCAATTGCGGTATGAACGGCGTTCATGGCGTGATGCCTCTTATCAACTTGCGGTTGATATTACAGATCAACTGACTGTTGATGCAAGCGTATGAGACGATCAACCGATGGTTGAGATAGAGAAAATCCGCGCCGAGTTTTCGAAGCGCTTGCATGAGGCGTGCTCAATAGCGGGCGTGCGAGAACGCGGCCGCGCCGTGGACATAAAGAGCGAGTTGAAGCGCAGGGGCGTTGACACCTCAACCACTGCTATAGGGAAGTGGTTGAATGGCGATTCGATCCCTGAAAAAGACAAGCTTTTGCCGCTTTCTGATTGGCTTGGCGTCAGACCCGAATGGCTGGAATACGGTCGCGGGCTTCCCCTGCCGAGCCTGGGCTTTGAGGTTTCAGAGACCGCTTCCCATTACTCGCTTGTAGAGGGAATGAAGGCCGGGGCTGCTCTTGGAGCAGTTGCAGGGATGGCTATGGCAGCGGCCTCGCCAAGGGCTGGCAGCAATGATATAGACCAGGTTGAGCAGCTACCCATGCCTCTTACGCTCTGCGTACGCCATGCAAAAAAGGCGTTAGGGCAGTCGAAAAGGAAGGGGGCAGAGGAGTTCGCTCAATCAATCGTTGGTGTGCAGCGATGCCCACGAGAAGCTGTTGAATTGATCGATGCGATACTCGAAGCTCTTGCCTTGGAGGAGCTCGATCCTGAAGAGATAATGGCCCTCACCACCCTGGTGAAGAAGCGCAGGAACGAGAAGGTGCATGGAATCACCTCTACCAGATCGGAAGGGATGCGAGACAATGAACTTAAGTGAAGACAAGCTTTATAAAGCTCACGAGAGACATGCCAGGACGCTGACTTTCCTAGTCTACGCCGCGTTTGCCGGCATAGTGTTTTGGCTTGACGGAGTGATCAGATCCTCATACTCAAGCTGGGCCGAGGGTGCCTATTTCCTTCTCTATATCGTTTCTTTTTTCGCCATATTCGCGTTTTCATCCATCACAGAATGGTTCTATGCGAGGCTGTCTCGAGAAACCGAGCAGCCAAAGCCCCATCCTCCGCTTGCACTCCACTTCAAGGATGCAAAGAGCGTGATGGAATACTCATGCAAATACATGGACACTTCGCTGCGCGATGGCGAGTGCACGCCATGCATCGTCATATCCACAAGCTCTTCCAAGGAATCGGGGTCATTTGCTGTCATTGACTATCCAACTGGTGATGGGCTAAAGCGTGGAATTGCCACGTTCCCGAGCGAGCGTGTTCCCCAGGGCGTAGCCGGAAAATTATGCGCCGCCCTGATCGGGCCGCCTGTCGATGCCTTAGGGCCGCCTGCTTTTCTGGTCTTCGCAGAGCTTGAGCCAAGCTGGATAGATGGAGCTTGGCAAATCAAGACCAGGTTTAGTTAATCTCGCCGAATTCCCACAGCCCGCCTAGCGCGGGCTTTTTCATGCCTTCCGAAAAAATATCAACCTGAGGTTGTTGACTTTCATCAACCGCTGGTTGATATTTGCCTCACAGCCGGCGCACACCACCCGGCCAGGCCCTCACCGGCCGCCGCTCTTTAACAACCCGAAGACGAGCCACCAGGCGCCGAGTGAATCCGGCCGTTGAGCCCTGGTGGACAGTACGCAACACAGCAGACTCCCTTGCTCGACATGTCGGCTCGCTGGTCTGTTGAGAGTTACCAAATTCAGCTGCTGCGCCCGGCACGCCGACGCAGCGGCCAGTAAAGACAGAACGATTTGAGCCAGCGACCGACGCCAGTAGCGGGTCGCGGCAGATTTCCTCGGTGCCCTTCTCGCGAGGGGCATCAGGGAAATCAACCGAAAGAGGCATCCAGCATGTGGCCGAAACACCCAAGCGTAGAGTTCCTGATCCGTAACTTCAGCAAGGCACGAGTTCTGGTTGCGGCGCCAGCAAACCCTGTTGCCAAGCAGCTCGGCATTCAGCGCGAAATTACTGACGCCGACGCGGTAAACGCAATGGTGAAGAAGTACGCGAAATGACTTCGCCGGCTGGCCTTGGCGACAGGGCCAGACGGGAAATCAACCGAGGAACGCAGCATGCAGATCAACCAGCAAAAAACGGTTCAGGTCGATGTGACCGAGCTACGCCTTCACATCAAGGTGCGCGATGGCTTTGCCGCAGGCCTACAGGACGCTCAGGGCGAAGAGGTGGGCAGCTACGAGGGCTACGTGCCCGACTTCTTCCCGGGTGACCACTACGGCGATTACCTGATCCTGAACATCGACCTTGAGACAGGCCAGATCAAAAACTGGAAGAAGCCGGTCGCCGCCGACATCGAAAAGATGCTGGCCCAGGGCGAAGACGACTGAACAACCAGCGCCACGTCAGCCTGACGTTAACTGCCCGATGCCCTGCTCCCCATCGCAGGCTGCATCGGAGTGTGAACTGAATCCTGCCGCCAAGCAGCACAGCTTCTATCCAGCGAGATCGGGAGGAACGAACACCGGTCGATGCAGAGATTGGCTCCTGCCAGTTCACACCCCGATGCATCCCGCATCCCCTTCCCTTCACATACGACCGCATTAGGCAGGTGCCAGGCCACCTTTCAAGGTGGGTTTGGTCACCCGCGCCTGGCTCCTGGCCAATGCGGTTGGCTACCGAGGTTCACGCTATGAGCGAATCACCACTTATGGTCACCTGCCCTGACTGCGGCGGTGACGGCAAGGAGACTTGCCACAACCCCGATCACGGCCTGATAGGCGCTCTGGGATTCCACGACATTGGACGGATCGGCTGCCCCTGCTGCGGTCACGATGAGCGCCACAAGGTCAAAAATGGCGGTGCTTGCGACACGTGCGCCGGAGAGAAGCAGGTTACGGAAGGGGTCGCCCGCCAGTTCTGCCAGGACCTTGATTACGACTTCGAGCACGTGATGGGGATGCTGGCATGAGCGGCTGGCAGCCGATCACTTCGGCTCCACGCGACGGCACTGAGGTGCTGCTTGCATCGATTGGCCAGAAGTTTGACGGCGTGCTTATCCCAGATCGGGTGACGCTGGGGCATTACACCGTAGGCGACGAGCTTCTGAAGCACGTAGGCGACTGCGGCGGTGTGTGCCGCTGCCCTGAGTACGAAGACATCGAGCCCTTCTGGATGTCATGGGACGGTGGTTTCACCGACGAGAACCCGCCTACCCACTGGATGCCACTTCCGGCACCACCCACCGAGTAACCCACCACCTGGAGGCGACCATGCACCCAAGCATCCAAACCCGGCGCGACATTCTTTCCGTGCTCAAGGAGCGCTCTGTGATTGCCACTGCCGAGTTCTACGAGAAGGTTGGCCGGGTGATGCCGGTGATCCTGTTCCGGCTCCAGGTGAAGCCTGCGGGCCGGGACTTCTTTCATGTGGTGGACAGTGCCAGCGGCAAGGTTGTTGGCTTCCGCCGAGATCACAATGAGGCCTGTGCGTTGGCGCGCCGGCTGGAGACGGAGACAAGGTCATGAGCAACTTCCTCGAAACGCCGGAAGGCCCGAACTGGCTGCACGACTCGATCAACAAGCTGATCTGCGGCGAGAACGTCACGGCGCCGCGCCCGTTTGGCAAAGAGGTCTCGCTGGTAACCCCCCAGTCACTATACGAGGCCCTCGCGGAGCACTTGGGCGCACAGGAGCACATCGCGCCGCTGCTGACCGACAACCGCGAGTACCCGATTGAGCGGATGATCTGTGAGGTCATCGCCGACGGTCGCGGTATTCACCGCAAGGCGCACGATCTTGCCTGCGAGGCGGTAGGCCCATCCAAAGCGGGCCACCCTACTGCCCTGCATGACGTGGCCGAAGCCCTGATTCGGCCGTGGGCCAATGAGTATGGCCGGGCCCTAGCCGAAGAGGTCGCTGCTGACCTGGCTATCGATCGGTACGAGCAGGCCAAGGCTGACGCAGCATGACAGGTCTTCAGCGCGCCCGCCGCTTCGCCTTCTGGCGCGGCAGCTTCACCACCCTCTTCATCTGCACTGCCTGGATGCTCGCAAGCGCCCTGGCCGGCACCCTCACTTCCTGAATTCACACCCGGCGCACGGCGGGCCTTCGGGATAACCGTACCCCTCCGGGAGCGTAAGCGGCGAGAGCGCGCAACCATCCACCGCAGCCAGGGCCTGGAGCGTACCTCCAATCTGGGTGACCTGGCATTTCCCTATTCCAACTGACGGCGCCGGCCTGGCGCGAGGTTTTCCAATGTCCGCAGAACAGAAACTGATCGCGATCGAAGAGATCAGCGAGGCGAACGCCCCGGCCATCTACGTGGCCGGCGGCCTGCAGCAATTCATCGACCTGGTGAAGGGTGAGGTGCTGGGCGAGGTTCCCGACCTGAAAACCCGCAAGGGCCGGGAGCGCATCGCCAGCCTGGCCGCCAAGGTCAGCAAGTCGAAGACCGCCGTCGAGAAGCCCGGGCGCGACTACCTGCGGCGACTCAAGGAAATGCCGAAGGTGGTCGAGGCTGAGCTTCGCGACTTCGTGACCAAGATGGACACGCTGCGGGATGAAACGCGCCGGCCGCTCACCGAGTGGGAAGCTGCCGAGGATGCTCGGATCGATCGCCACAACGACGCCATCGACCACATGAAGGGGCTGTCCACCGAACTGGGCGCGCTGGATGCCGAGCAGCTGCAGGCTCGCATCACCGAGCTGTCCGCATTCCAGTTGGGCGAAGCTTGGGAGGAATTCGAAGCTGAGGCGGCCCGGGTCAAAGAGTCGTCTATGAGCGCCATCCAGGCAGCAATCACAGCCCGGCAGAAGTACGACACCGAGCAAGCCGAACTGGCCCGCCTGCGCCGTGAAGCAGAAGAGCGCGCCGAGCAAGACCGCATCCGTCTGGCACAGGAAGCCGCCGTCGAGGCAGAGCGCGAGCGCGTGGCTCAGGCGCAGCAGGCCGAGCGTGAAGCCGCCGCCCGCCGCGAGCAGGAGCTGATCGACCAGGCCGCCGCACAAGAGCGCGAAGCCGAGAACCAGCGCCTGCAACTCAAGCTGCAAGCCGAACAAGCCGAGCGCGCCCGGATTCAGGCAGAGGCCGACCGCGTTGCTACCGAGCAGCGGATGGAGCAGGAGCGCCAGGACGCCGCTCGACGGCAAGAAGAGGCAGCCGAGCAGGCGCGCCAGGAAGAACGCCGCCGCGCCGATGCCGCTGCAGCCGAGATCCTCCGGAAGCAGGAAGCCCGCGAGCGCGACGAGGCCCACCGACGCAGCATCAACCGTTCAGCGCTGGAAGCTTTCATCGCCGGCGGCATGCCAGAAGCCTGCGCAAAGCAAGCGGTCACCCTGATCGCGCAGCGCAAGATCCCGAACATCGCCATTTCCTACTGAGGTACGCCATGAGCGCCACAGCTATCGCCGAGCACCGCGAGTCTCGCCAAATCGCCGCGGCTGCGGCCACCCCTGAAGCCACCGCCATGCTGACCATGGTCCAGCGCGCGGCTACCGACCCTTCGTTCGATACCGAGAAGATGCAGGCCATGATGGCCATGTATGAGCGGTACACCGACCGATCTGCTGCGGCCGCCTTCAACGCTGCCATGGTGCGCGCCCAGTCCGATATCGGGCCGGTCTTCCGCGACAAGTACAACAGCCAGACCAACAGCTCCTACGCCGCCCTGGAGTCGATCGACAAGAAGATCGCGCCAACCTACACCCTTCACGGCTTTTCGCTGTCGTTCGGCACCGATGACAGCCCGCTGGCCGGGCACATCCGGACAGTTTGCGACTGCATGCACGAGGCAGGGCACACCAAGCGCTACCACGTCGACTTGCCCATCGACTCGACGGGCATCAAGGGCAGCGTCAACAAGACTGGCGTGCACGCCAATGGCTCCACCTACAGCTACGCCAGGCGATACCTGACGATGATGATCTTCAACGTCGTGCTGACGAACGAGGACAACGACGGGAACGGCGACGGTGACCAGCCTCAAAGCCTCGGCGAGCTGATGAATGAGTGGGTCCCGAAGGCCTACGCAGCTGAATCCAAAGATTCGCTCACGGCCGTCTGGCAAGCGGGCGTCAAGTTCGCCCAAGACCTAAAGGCCACTGACAAGAAGACGGCCGACGAGCTGTACGAGGCCTTGAAAGTAGCGGTTAGCGCTCGAGGCTCTCAGCTCAGCGCGGCCCCACAAGCAGGAGCAAGCCAATGATCATCGTCAATTGCACCCAAGGGTCTCCCGAGTGGCTGCAAGCCCGCGCTGGAGTGATCACTGCCAGCATGTTCAGCACCGCCCGCTCCAAGGTGAACGGCTTGACCGCGCAACAGCGCACCTACGTTGACGCTATCTTGGCCGGGCACAGCGAAGCCAAAGCACGCGACGTTGCCGGATACAAGGCAGGGCCGAAGGCGGAGGTGGTTCAGAGGGCGCTGGATGGGGAAAAGGTCGGAGAGCCATCAAATGCCGCCCTCACCTACGCCTTCGAACTGGCGGTCGAGCGTATTGGTGGTGCCCCTCTCGATGGCGGGTTCGAGACCTGGCAGATGCGCCGCGGCCACGAACTGGAGCCGGAAGCCCGTATGGAGCATGAAATTCAGACGGGCCTGATCGTCAGGCAGGTCGGCCTGGTCAAAACAGACGACGGCTCGTTCGGCGCCAGCGCGGACGGCTTCATCGGTGAGGATGGCGGCAGCGAGTACAAATGCTTCCTGGCCCCGGACAAGCTCCGAGCATTCCACATCGACAACGACGCCAGTGATGTTATCGACCAGGTGCAGGGTTGCATGTGGATCACCGGCAGGAAGTGGTGGCATATCGGGATGTACTGCCCGCTCCTGAAGCCCGTCGGGCGCCAGCTTTGGTTGCAAGAGTTCAAGCGTGATGACGACTACATCGAGAAGCTCGAAGAAGACCTCTGGCAGTTCAAGCTGCTGGTCGACCAGTACGAGACCAAGCTGAGGAGCAAGGCAGCATGATCGATAACCATATCATCACCGGCGCCCAGCGCCAGGCAGAACTGGAGGCAGCCAAGGCTGCCTTCTTCGCATCTGGCGGCCGGGTGGTCGAGCTCCAAGGGTTCAACTACAAGCCCCGCCCGCCCAAGGCAGCTGGCTCCGATCAGATCTTTTCCATCAAGTCGGAGGCCCAGAAGAAGCGCGCGGCAGAAGCCAGGCGAATCGCGGAAATCCGCGAAATGTCGAAAACCATGACGCAGGCCGAAGTGATGGAGGCCACCGGGTTATCCAGGAAGCAGCTGTTCAAGCTCTCTGAAAAGTACGGCATCGCTTTTCAGTCGGCCAAGGCCCGAGAGCACGAAGAATGCCGGCGGCGCCGGGAAGCGCTTTCAGGCTTCGTGCGGTACTGCGCCGAAGAGCAGGGCATGAACAAAACTGATACCGCCGAGGCACTGGGCGTCAGCCGGGCACTGATCTCGACCATCCAGAAAGAGTTCGACATCAAATTCCAGGCGGCCCAATGAGGCGCATCAACAACCGAGTGCAGCAGCGCCGCCGGCAGCTGCACATTCACTTGCCGCCCAGCGGCTTGAAAGAGGTGCCGTATGGCGATGACGCCGCAAGAGCGCGACGAGAAGCGCAGAAAGAAAGAGGCCAAAGTCGGCATTGAAGACCTGCGGATGAAGGCCGGCCAAGGCACCCGCCAGGCCCTGGCCGAAATCATGGAGTGGGCCGAGGTCGAGGAAAACGGCGAGGCAATGACCCTGCTGATCCACCGCATCCATGAATTAGGGCCTGAAGCGGCCCGCCACTTCCTCAGTGCTCCGCGCCACGAAATCAAGCTTTCGAGTTCCGTGGTGCGCAAGCTCGACCGGTTCCGACTGAGCCGCGAACTGCGCGCGCCGGACCTTCTGCTGGGCGATGACCCCGACGACACCGGCCTGTTATTGCTCGGCAACGGCTGAACAAAAACTTCACTTACCCATATGCCGCCCCAGGCAGGGCTGCTCACTCCTGAGAGATGCTCATGAAATCTGAAATGGTAAAGCTTGAACACAACGGTCTGCACTTCAAGGTGGCCCGCCCGAAGCTCGCCGAACTTGCCCTGGTTAGCGCTCTGGCCGGCCTGTCGTCCGCCAACGCCCCGAGCAACATCGCTGTGCCGCCAGTCGGCCAGCCTTGGCCGGGCCAGGGCGGTATCAACGGAGGATTCGTGCCGGCCATCGGTGACGTGCCGGCGCACTACCTCATTTTCGCCCACGAAGACATCGGTGAGCACGAGTGGGGCGGCCGCAATACTGAGTCGAAAGCCACCAGTCGGCACGACGGCAAGGCCAACACTGACATCCTGATAGCAGAGGGCGGCCATCCTGCCTCTGAAGCAGCCCGGGCATACCGCGCTGACGGACATGCCGACTTCGACCTTCCGGCCGCATCTCAGCTCTACCAGGCTTGGGTCCACGGACTGATCACCGAAGGGGCTTACTGGAGCAGTTCGCAGCGCTCCGCCCACTACGCATTCGGCATGAGCTTCGATGATGGCTGTCAGAGCACCGGCGGCAAGGGCGGCGAGCTCCGTGTCCGCCCCGTCCGCAGATTCTTTATTTGATCCTTCATTCATTCGAACAAGGGCGCATCAGCGCCTTTTTTGTTGCCTGCACACAAGGAGCAGCACATGAGCGCAGTTGAGAAAGCAGCACAGCCCGCCAACATCCCCGCCATCGGCGAGGCCTACGGCGGTGGCTTCGTTACTGGCATCGCTCGCGACCAAGATACCGGCGCGCGTCACCTGTGGATCACCGCCGGCGCCGAACATGAGCTTCAAGGGCGCTGGGGAGAGTACGGCGTGAAGATCGAAGGCGTCGACAGCTTCACCAACAGTCGCGCCAACACCGAGGCTATGGCCGCATCTGGCAGCGAGCTGGCCAAGCAGGTCCTGGCTCTGGAGATCGATGGCTTCACAGACTGGGCCATCCCAGCGCGCGACGTGCAGGAGCTGCAGTACCGCCACTTCAAGCCGACCACCGAAGAGAACTGGGCCGGCCGGCGCGACGGTGACAACCCTCACAGCGAGCCAGTAGGCCTGCTGTACAGCGAGGAAGACCCCAAACAGACCGCTCACGAAGCTTTCCAGGCCGGCGGCCCCGAGGCGTTCCGCGATACCTGGTACTGGTCGAGTTCGCAGCGCTCCGCCTACCACGCATTCGGCATGTACTTCGGTGATGGCTCTCAGGGCTACGGCGACAAGAGCGGCGAGCTCCGTGTCCGCCCCGTCCGCAGCGAGCTTATTCAGTAATTTTTTCATTTAACCGGCCGCTTGCGGCCGGCCGCCCAAGGAGGGGCATGACATGGCAATGCACACCGAGCTTTCGATCTACAGGGCCGCCAGCGGCCTTTTGCAGATGGCCACGAACCTCACCAGGAACATCCCGCGCGAGCTCAAGCAGTCGCTGGGCCGGCGCGTGATCGACGAGTGCATTGACGTGCTCATGCTCATTGCCCGGGCAAACGCGACGCAGGACAAGCGTCCACACCTGTCGGTACTGGTCGAAAAGGTCCAGGTGATCGAACTGCTCATGCGCCTCTTCAAGGACAACCGCTTCATCAGCGCTGACCAGCACGCCAGAACGATGGAGGTCACCACATCGATCGGCAAGCAGGCCAACGCCTGGAAACGCTTCACCCCATCCGCGCCCGCTGCCTGAAGGTTACGGCTTCCAGGCCTGTGCGAATTGAATCTGGTCGTGCCGCTGACCTTGGGTCACCGCCATGCGCACCATGGATACCGCCGGTCTAAAGCGTCCGTGTAGGTCCAGCGCAGTTTGTCCGCCGAGCAATCGGCAGGCCGACGTAGATAGCACGACAGGTCGCAGCGCTCCGCCAACAACGCATTCAACATGAACTTCGATGATGGCTATCAGAACAACAACGACAAGAACAACGAGCTCCGTGTCCGCCCCGTCCGCAGATTCAACGCCCTACCCGTTCAGCGAACTGGTCCAGGCCTACTACGACTGCCGGCGCTCCAAGCGCAACAGCAACAGCGCGCTGGCATTCGAAGTGAACCTGGAGCGGAACCTGACGGAGCTGCACCGCGCCCTGGTCACCGGCCAATACCGGCCAGGCCGCTCTATCTGCTTTGTGGTCACCCGGCCAAAAGCCCGCGAGGTGTGGGCCGCCGACTTCCGCGACCGCATCGTGCACCACCTGCTGTACAACCGCATCGGCCCCGGCATCGAAAGCAGCTTCATAGTGGACAGCTGCGCCTGTATCCCAGGTAGAGGCACGCTGTACGCCGGCAAGCGCCTTGAGGCGAAGATCCGGAGCCAGACGCAGAACTGGTCGAGGCCTGGCTTCTACCTGAAGTGCGACCTGGCAAACTTCTTCGTCGCGATCGACAAGCGCGTGCTGGGCCGCCAGTTGGTAGCCAGGGTCACCGATCCATGGTGGCAGCAGCTGGCCCTGCAGGTGCTCACGCACGATCCGCGCGAGAACTACGACGTGCGCAGCCCGGCGCACTTGTTCAACCGGGTACCGCAACACAAGCGACTGACCGCGCAGCCAGCCCACCTGGGCCTGCCCATCGGTAACCTGTCCTCGCAGTTCTTCGCCAACGTCTACCTCGACGCGCTGGACCAGTTCTGCAAGCACGAACTGCGCGCTAAGCACTACATCCGCTACGTCGACGACTTCGTGCTGCTGCACGACTCAGCGCAGCAGCTGAACGAGTGGCTGCACAGGATCGAGCAGTTCCTGCCAAGCCTGGGCGCAAGGCTCAACCCGTCGAAAACGATCCTGCAGCCAATTGACCGCGGCGTTGATTTCGTCGGGCACATGATCAAGCCGTGGCGCCGAACCACACGTAAGAGATCAGTGGCCCAGGCCATGAAGCGCACCGCAGCCGCGCCGGCTGAAGAGCTGCGCGAGACGGCCAACAGCTACTTCGGTTTACTCAGCCAGGCCAGCCACAGCCAGAAAGACCGCGCAGCGCTGGCGAACCTGATCCTGCGCCGGGGCCATTCGGTCAACGGCGACCTGACAAAAACCTACCTCAAGCGATAACCCCTCTCCCCTCTATTCACTGCCGCGATATGGCGGCCAAGGAATCCGTATGCCCAGCGCACAAACGGCGGCACGTTGGTGCCCGGACGAATGCCCGATAACAGGGCGCAAGTTCTTCATGTGGATTGAGCACCCCGATGGCGGGATGGTGCCGACCTATGGCGGCCCTTTCGACAGCTACACGATCCCGACCCGCGACGGCGAAGAAGGCTTCTTCTGTGAACGATACGACCACGATTACGGTGGTTGGCGCGACGACGAAATGGTCGGCTTGAAGCTGATCGATGACCAAAGCGACGAATGCGAGCACGGCCAGGTTGCCGAGCTGCGGGAAGAAATTGAACGACTCAAGGGTCAGAGCCGCACCATTACGCTCTCCGGCTGCGAGTTCACCGAAGACGATCTGCTCCGCACTGCGGTCCGCATGGTGCGTGGCACCACCAGAATGAAGCAGCCACGCTGGGTGCTCATGAAGGATGCCTTCTGCTGTGGTTCTGGCGTGGCGCACGCGCTGTGCCGGCGTTTCGGCTTCGACCCAGACGAGGGCCTGCGCAAATGACCCGCCTCGCCCTCTGCCTCCTGCTGCTGGCCACCGGCGCCAGCGCAACCGAACTGCCGTCAGGTGTCTGGTACTTCGAGGACAAGCCCCGCGGCGTCGTGTGCTACGTCATGAACTCGCTGGGCAACAACGCCATCAGCTGCGTGAAGGTCTGGCTGCCGCAAGTGGCCGGCAACCAGCGCCAGCTCTCCCCGCACGAAACACAACCCGAGCATACACCCGCACTGGCGCCTGGGCGCTGGATTGATGAGAGGTATCAGCTGTGAGCAAGAAGAAAACGAGCTTCACCATCGTATCCAGTGATGAACTGGAAGAGCTGCGCCGCGACCGCGACAGGCTTAGCGCCCTGGAGTCGTGCTGCTGGGATGTTCGTTTCGAGAGTCATTCGAATGGCATGGACGGCGACTACACGATCGGCATTGAGATCATCGGCCATTACATGGGCAAGCCATGCGCTCGGGTGCTGGGCGAGAACTACAACGAGGACCTGCGCGCCGCCATCGACCAGGCGCTCACCGCTGAGGCATATCCGCCAGAGCGCCCGGAGTACGACCTGTATGGTAATCCCGAACGGAGGCGCGCATGACCGACCTAATCGAAGTGAAGACGGCCGACCTGGTGGGCGAGCAGTTGGCCTGGGCGGTCGCCAAGGCCGAGGGGCTGGATGTGCATGTGGCCAAGCCGCACTACGGCGCGCCGGCCAGGGTGTTCGTGAACTATCGCGGCGAGGCAACCGAGCGGTGCGAGCGGTACAATCCGCAAGAGAGCTGGGCGCTTGGAGGGCCGCTTGTCGAGAAATACAAGCTGGATCTTGGTGCACCAATGGAAACGAAGCTGGGCCCCTGGAACGCCAACACTGAATGGGGGCACCCGCTTGGCATGAAAGGAGAGACCGCTCTGATCGCTTCATGCCGCGCAATCGTCGCCGCCAGACTAGGAGACCCAGTCCAGGTGCCGAAGGAACTGATGCCATGATCGCCCTCGCCTATATGGCCTACCTGATCTACAGGGGGCCGCGATGAGCGCCGCAGCCAAAGTGCTCGATCCGTGCAGCGCCAGCCGCATGATGTGGTTCGACAAGCAAGACCAGCGCGCTTTGTTCGGCGACATCCGCGACGAGGAGCACCTGCTCTGCGACGGCCGGGTGCTCAAGGTTGAGCCGGATGTGCTGATGGACTTCCGGCAGTTGCCCTTCGAGGATTCGGCCTTCCGCCTGGTGGTGTTCGATCCGCCGCACCTCACCCGCGCCGGTGTCGACAGTTGGATGCGCGCCAAGTACGGTCTGCTCACCAGCGACTGGCGCGAAGACATCCGGCAGGGGTTCGCCGAGTGTTTCAGGGTACTGGAACCTGAAGGAATCCTGATCTTCAAGTGGAACGAAACCCAGGTGCTGGTCAGCGAACTGTTGGCCCTCACCGATGAAAAGCCCCTGTTTGGCCACAAGTCCGGCAAGCGCGAAAAGACGCACTGGATGACCTTCATGAAGCGCCCCGCTTCAGCCTAACCCCCCCCCTACAACTCAAGCCCGCCGACATGCGCGGGCGAGGATTCCCTATGTCCGCAATCATGAACTACGACCCCAATCTGACCTGCAGTGGCAGCATGGCCAGCCAAACAGTTCGCCTCACATTCGCACTGTGGCAATACCGCGCGCAAGCCGAGGTGATCATCGGCGGAAACTGCACCGGCCTGGAGGTGATATCCGCAGCGGTGGGTTCCGTTTACGAAAAGCTCGAGCAGCGGTCCATCTACAACAGCGCTGACACCTACGCGGTGCTTTTGATGGCAGATCCGAATGATCCGACTCAGACGCTCGAGTGTGGCGATGACGACCCTGATGGCGCGACAGGCGACGACTGGCTGAGCAACATGCTAATAGCCGCCGAGATCATTGCCATCGCGCCGAGGTAACAACCAACCTGCCGCCACCGGCGGCGTGGAGACCATCCATGAACCTGCGACTGATTTCAGTCACCCAGGCGGCTGAGATGCTGGGAATCGGTCGCTCAACTGCCTATCGCCTCGCGAAGGACGGAAAAATTCCATGCGTGCGGGGCTTCGGGCCGCTGCGCGTTCACTATCAAAAGCTCGTTGAGATGATCGAGGCTGGCATCCCTGCTACCCTCGCCGCCGCGGGCGTCGTATCCGAGGAGAGGATATGCCGTACAAACGAGGAAAGGTGTGGTGGATCAGCTACACCGCGTCAGATGGAACGTACGTTAGACGCTCTTCTGGCACCGAGGACCATGCCGCAGCCAAGGCTTTAGAGCAGGAACAGCGGAGCCAGGCGTGGCGGGAAAAGGAGATGGGGGTCGATCGCCAGCGGACGTTTGAGGAAGTGATGGTTGAGTACCTGAACCATGCGGCCCAGACGCAGCGCAGTTTCGAAACCACGCAGCACCGGGTGAAAGCACTTCGCACGTTCTTCGCCGGCCGAATCATGAACGACTTGGCCGGTAAGGACATTCGGGAGTACTCGTCCCTTCGGATCAAGGCCGGGAAGTCGCCGGCCACCATCAACCGGGAGCTGGCCGCGCTGTCTGCGGCAATCAACTGGGGCATCACTGAACTGGAGTGGGGTCTTCCCAACCCGGTGAAGGGTCGAACGATGCGGGAGCCAGAAGGCCGGGTGCGCTGGATTACTAGATCGGAGGTTGACGCCCTGTGCCGCGTGGCCAGATCGCAGCGCCATGGAGATGTGCTGGACGACTTCATCCGCCTGGCGGTAAACACCGGCTGCCGCAAAGAAGAGATGCTCGGGCTTGAATGGCGACGGGTGGACATGGCCAACCGGCTGATTTTCCTGGAGGGGGAAAGAACGAAGGCCAAGAAACGCCGCAGCATCCCGCTGAACGAGGCCGCTATGGCGGTGATGCGCAGCAGGATGGCCGATCGGGCCGAGCACTGCCCATCTTCACCCTGGGTGTTCTCGCGTCGCAATGGGGAAAGGGTCGCTGATCCGTCTACCGGGTTCGATTCAGCAACAAAGAAGGCAGGCATTACCGACTTCACCATCCACGACCTGCGGCATACATGCGCAGCTTGGCTGGTGACAGCTGGGGTACCGATGATGGAGATAAGGGATTTGCTAGGGCATTCGTCGGTGCAGATGACCGAGAAATATGCGCACCTCGCACCGGCCAGGGTGCGAGATGCGGTCAGTGTGCTCGACAAGCCAATGTCACAATCTCGCTACACTGATAATCCAGCGTGTCGAGCGGAGGGCGCTCTAAAGCTGGTAAGTACTTGATTTACAAGGTGGTGCGGACGAAGAGACTCGAACTCTTACAGCTTGCGCCGCTGGAACCTAAATCCAGTGTGTCTACCAATTTCACCACGTCCGCGTGAAGCTTTTAAAGCAAAGGCGCCGGATTTTCATCGGGCGCCTTTTAGAATATGGGGTGGACGATGGGGATCGAACCCACGACAACAGGAGTCACAATCCTGTGCTCTACCAACTGAGCTACGCCCACCATATTGCTTTACTGCTTTTACTTGTGCCAGCTGCCTGTATTGGCGCACCCGGCAGGACTCGAACCTGCGACCATCCGCTTAGAAGGCGGATGCTCTATCCAGCTGAGCTACGGGCGCATATTTAATCTGCTTTCTGTTAGGATTACAAATTAACTTTTAGTCATACCGAACAAGCTATCAAAACCACTCATTCTGCCTGACCTTGCTAACCAGTGCTAGGCTCTGCCCGACAAGTGCGATGAATGTTATAGACGAGCGGCAAAGACGTCAACACCTTTTTGAAAAAAATTCATTTTATTTAAGGGGTTAGGGGAATTGCCAGACCAAGCGCCTTTGCCCTGCGCCCCGGTCATGCGAGAATGCGCGCTCTTTTTATTCCCTCTCGATGGTTAATCACGCGTCATGACTGCACAACTTATCGACGGCAAGGCGATCGCCGCCAGCCTGCGCCAGCAGATCGCCCAACGTGTCGCGCAACGTCGCGAGCAAGGCCTGCGCACCCCCGGCCTGGCAGTGATCCTGGTAGGCAGCGACCCCGCCTCCCAAGTCTATGTTTCGCACAAGCGTAAAGACTGTGAAGAGGTCGGCTTCAACTCCCAGGCCTATGACCTGCCCAGCGACACCACCCAGCAGGCGCTGACCGACCTGATCGACCGCCTAAATGAAGACGCCGACATCGACGGCATCCTGCTGCAACTGCCACTGCCGGCGCACCTGGATGCCTCGCTGCTGCTCGAGCGCATTCGCCCCGACAAGGACGTGGACGGTTTCCACCCTTATAACGTAGGCCGCCTGGCCCAGCGCATCCCGCTGCTGCGCCCGTGCACCCCCAAAGGCATCATGACCCTGCTGCACAGCACCGGTCAGGACCTGTACGGCATGAATGCGGTGGTAGTGGGCGCCTCGAACATCGTCGGCCGCCCCATGGCCATGGAGCTGCTGCTGGCCGGCTGCACCGTGACCGTGACCCACCGCTTCACCAAGGACCTGGCCGGCCACGTCGGTCGCGCCGACCTGGTGGTGGTGGCTGCCGGCAAGCCGGGGCTGGTCAAGGGTGAATGGATCAAGGAAGGCGCCATCGTCATCGACGTGGGCATCAACCGCCAGGAAGACGGCAAGCTGGTGGGCGACGTGGTCTACGAGACCGCCCTGCCCCGCGCCGGCTGGATCACTCCGGTGCCAGGCGGCGTCGGGCCGATGACCCGGGCGTGCCTGCTGGAGAACACCTTGTATGCGGCCGAAGAGCTGCACAAGTAAGGCTCGATCGGCAGCATCAGATAACGGCACCTGAGAAGGTGCCGTTTTTTTTGGCCTGAAACAAACGCACGCTCGTCAGCAAAGGCCGTCAGGTTGACGAACTGTCATGACAATGGTCAGATGCGGCCCAGTTTCAGGTGCCTGCTGCCGCCGTGCAGCAGGTGAAACGGGAAGCCGGTGCGTCTTGCATGACTAGTCCGGCGCTGCCCCCGCAACGGTAAGCGAGTGAAGCATCCAACGGCCACTGTGCGCAACGCATGGGAAGGCGGATGACTTCGAGCCTCGCAAGCCCGGAGACCGGCCTGCAAACCCACGACTGTTGAAAGGATGCGTTCAGTCATTTTGGCAAACCTGCGGTGGGCGGGCACGAGCCGGTATTCTGGCGCGCGTTCGCCGGAACCCTCCTGTGCGCTTCCCGAAAAATCCTTTTTCGAGAAGTAGATGAAGACACGTCGTTTTACCCTGATCGGTTGCCTGATCGGCAGCCCGGCCCTGGCGGCCAGCGAACCCCTGACCCTCGACCAGCAGATCGTTTCCGCACCCTCGGTGGAGTCCACCACGGTGGCCGAGATGGCGCGCTATGGCAGCAAGGTGGAGGTCGTGGACCGCGAGCAGATCGAGCGCGCCGGCCCCAGCGCCGACATCACCCGCGTGCTGCAGATGTTCGTGCCCGGCCTGTATGTGGCGCCCAAGCAGGGGCCGTTCGACTATGGCACCTATTCGCTGCTGGGCGGGCGCAACGACGACACGCTGATCATGCTCGACGGGGTGCGCCTGAACAACCGCCTCTACGGGGGCATCTATATAGACACCCTGCCCGCCGCCGCCATCGAGCGCATCGAGGTACTCAAGGGCGGCCAGAGCCTGCTGTTCGGCACCCAGGCCGTGGCCGGGGTCATCAACATCGTCACCCGTTCGGCCCATAGCCGCGACCCCTCGGGCCAGGTCAACCTGGGCGTCGACAGCTTCATGGGGCGCAACGGCGATGCCCGTATCGAGCGCATCTTCAGCAACGGCCTGGGCGACCTGGGGCTGCTGGCCTACGTCAGCCACAACGTGTCCGAGGGCTATCAGCCCTACCACAGCAGCCAGATCACCTCGACGGTCAGCGACAAGAAGCGCAGCTACGAGGTCAACACCTTCGGCGCCAAGGCCGCACAAAGCCTGGGCGATGACAGCCGCCTGGAGCTGTTCTACCAGTACAGCGCCGCCAACCTGGACTTCCTGCGCCCGGACGCCAACCGCCGTACCACCAACGACCGCGTGCAGCAGATCGCCACGGCCACCTTCGAGCAGCGCCTGAACCCCGGCTTCAGCTACTTCGTCAAAGGCCACATGAACGATTGGGATACGCGCTACACCCGCATCTACAACAACACCGACGGCAGCACCCGCACCCTCAACCACGATGACTACTGGGGCTTCAGCGACTGGGGCATGCAGGCCGAAGGCAAGGCCGTGCTCCCCGGCGAGCACACCCTGGTGTTCGGTACCGACAACCAGTGGTTCAAGGGCAAGGACGACGTGCTCAAGATCGACAACAACCAGGCCGAGGCCCATGCGCTGTATGTGCAGCTGCGCCCTGTCATCGACGCCCTGCCTGACTGGCACCCCAGCATCGGCGTGCGCCGCGAGCACCTGAGCGGCGGTGACAGTGCCACGGTGGGCATGCTCACCTCGCTCTACGACCTGACCGACCAGCTCAAGCTGCGCGGCCAGTTCGGCACCGCCTACAAGCTGCCCAACGCCGAGCAACTGTACGTCAACGAGCCGGGCGACGAGATGGGCAACCCCAACCTCAAGCCAGAGAAGAGCCGCAATGCCGAACTGGGCCTGGACTACACCGGCCTGATCCAGGGCCAGCCTTACAGCCTGAGCGGTACGCTGTTCACCCGGCGCATCGAGGACCTGATCACCATCGTGGATGCACAATGGGTCAACGGCGATGGCGAGATCCAGGTGCGCGGCGTCGAGGTCAACGGGCAGTTCCAGCTCAGTGACCGCTGGCAGCTGGCGGCAGACATGACGCGCAACCTGAGCGAGTCGCGCAACGGCGCCACCCTCAACAACATTCCCGGGTTCTTTGCACGCAGCCGGCTGGGGTACGAGTCGGGTGACCGGATGTGGGGCGCAGGCGCGGCGGTGCGCTACATCGGCACGGTGAAAAGCCCGCGGGATGTGGACTACGGGCATTACACCGTGGTGGACGCCGATGCCTACCGCTACCTGGACGGCGCCCGCCAGCATCGCCTGAGCCTGCTGCTGGAGAACCTGCTGGACCGCGACTACACCACCAGCATGGACAGCGGCGCGCGCAAGGTGCAGAACCTGGGAAGGCCGTTCACCAGCGAAGTGCGTTACACCTACAGCTTCTAGAAGCAGCGCGGGTCAAGCCCGCTCCCACAGGCTCATCCGTCACCTGTGGGAGCGGGCTTGACCCGCGAAAGCCGCACCACGGACTCAAGGACAAGCCCATGCCCATCCCCAGCAAACCCGAGTGGTCGCACATTCCCGCCCACGCCCGCCACGTGATGCTGTGCACCGGCCCGCGCTGCACCCAGCGCGGCGCGCAGCAGGTGTGGAAAGTGGTGCGCAACGAACTGCTCGCCGCCCAGCGCATGGAAACCGCCGACGGCGTGCTGCTGACCCGCACCCACTGCCAGTTCCCGTGCAACCTGGGCCCGGTCGCCACCGTCTACCCCGAGCGCTGCTGGTACCGCATCGCCAGCGCCGACGATGCCCGCCGCCTGGTGCGCGAGCACCTGGTCGCAGGTACCCCGGTCAGCGCACTGCTGCTCAATGGTGATACCCCATGACGCGCCTGCTCTGCCTGCTGTTGTGCCTGCTCGGCACCACGGCCCACGCCCAGACCTACCGTAACTGCGGCCAGGACTGGACCCTGCCGCACGCCCCGCCGCAGCGCATCCTGGCGCTCAACCAGCATGCCGCCGACCTGCTGCTGGCCCTGCAGGTCGGCCCGTCGCTGGTTGCGGTGAGCTACATCGATGACGACCCCGAGGCGCTGGCCTCCCGGCGCTACCGCGGCGTGCCCCTGCTGTCGCGGCTATATCCCTCGCCGGAGGTGTTCTATGCCCAGCGCTACGACCTGGTGGTCGGCGGTTTCGCCAGCGCCTTTCGCGATGGCGTGGGCGCCCGTACCCACCTGACCCGCAATGGCATCGGCAGCTATCTGCTGGAGAACGCCTGCGACCCGCGCCCGGCCTCCGGTTTCGCGGCCATCGAAGACGACCTGCGCAGCCTGGGCAAGCTGCTGCAGCGCGAATCCCAGGCCGCTCGGCTGATCGCGCAGCAACGAGCAGACCTGGACCGCGCCCGCCAGCTCGCCGCGCAGCATGCCCCGCTTTCGGTGTTCTACCTGGACAGCGAGCACCAGGGCCTCGACAGCGAGGGCAGCCGCGGCTTCATCACCCAACTGATCCAGGTTGCCGGTGGGCGCAACCTGTTCGCCGACGTCGACCTGCACCGCGTGACCGTCGACCCCGAAACCCTGCTGCAACGCGACCCGGACGTGATCATCCTGGCCGACGCCGTCTGGTCGCCGGCCCGGCGCAAGCGCGAGTACCTGCACAACCACCCGGCCCTCTCGAAGTTGCGTGCGGTGCGCGAGGGCCGGCTGATCGACCTGCCCTTCACGCACCTGGTGGCAGGCGAACACAGCGCCCGTGCTGCCGTCGCGCTGGCCAACCAGTTGCGTGACATGGCCGAGCACCTGCCCTGAACCGGCACAGCCGATTACGCTGCAATACCCCGCTTTTCAGCTTTCCCCGCTGAGCGCCCCGCGCGCTTCAGCCGGGATTGCAGCGCCACTGCATCGACAATAGACGCACTGCCAACCCCGGATGCGTGCCTCGATGCAAACCACCAATACAGTCTTGATGATCCGCCCCGCGCGGTTCGCCTTCAACCCGGACACCGCACTCAACAACCGCTTCCAGCAGCCTGCGCTGGACCCCGACCAGGCACAGCATAAAGCGCTGGAAGAGTTCGACGGCTATGTGGACACCCTGCGCCAGCATGGCGTCGAGGTGCTGGTGGTGCAGGACACGCCGGCCCCGCACACGCCTGACTCGATCTTCCCCAACAACTGGTGGAGCAGCCACGCCGACGGCAGCCTGGTGCTCTACCCGATGGAGGGCCACAACCGCCGGCTGGAACGCGACAAGGGCGTGCTGCAGGTGCTCGCCGACCGTTTCAGCATTCACAACACCATCGACCTGAGCCCGCTGGAGCAACAGAGCATGTTCCTGGAAGGCACCGGCAGCATGGTGCTCGACCGCGAACACCGCATCAGCTACGCCTGCCACTCCGGGCGCACCCACACCGAAGCACTGCGCCAGTTCGCCGACAGGCTCGACTACCGCCTGTGCCTGTTTCACGCCGTCGACCGGCACCGGGCGCCCATCTATCACTGCAACGTGATGATGAGCGTGGGCCGCGGGCTGTCGGTGGTGTGCCTCAAGGCACTGCCCGATGCCGACGAGCGCCGTACCCTGGAACACAGCCTGCGCGCCACCGGCAAGGACATCCTGGCCCTGGACTTCGACCAGCTCGAAGGCTTCGCCGGCAACATGCTCGAAGTGCACGACAAGCAAGGCCAGCCGCTGCTGGTGATGTCGCGCAGTGCCTGGCGCTCGCTGCACCCCCAGCAGCGCCGCCAGGTCGAGCGGCACACCCACCCGGTGGTGGTGAACATCGACAACATCGAACGCATCGGCGGCGGCAGCGCGCGCTGCATGCTCGCCGAAGTGCACCTGCCGGTGCGCAATTGACCGACCACAAGAAGGAGCTCCCCATGACCCGTTACATCGACGTCAACGACCTCAGCCAACTGGTCGCCCGCAAGGGCCTCACTACCTGCCTGGAAGAAATGGCCGAGTACATCCGCCAGGACTACCTGCGCTGGCACGACTTCGAAAAGTGCGCGCGCCTGGCCAACCACTCGCCAGACGGGGTGATCGAGCTGATGCCGGCCTCCGACGCCAACCTCTACGCCTTCAAGTACGTCAACGGCCACCCGAAGAACACCCAGCGCGGCATGCTCACCGTGATGGCGTTCGGTGCGCTGGGCGATGTCGACACCGGCGCGCCATTGCTGCTCAGCGAAATGACCCTGACCACCGCGATCCGCACCGCCGCCACCTCGGCCCTGGCCGCACGCTACCTGGCGCGCCCCGACAGCCGCAGCATGGCGCTGATCGGCAACGGTTCGCAGAGCGAGTTCCAGGCCATCGCCTTCCACGCGCTGGTGGGCATCGAGGAAATCCGCCTGTACGACCTGGACCCACAAGCCACGGCCAAACTGGCCGCGAACCTTCGCGCCTTCCCGGCGATCAAGGTGGTACTGGCCAGCTCCGTGGCCGATGCGGTACGCGGCGCCGACATCGTCACCACGGTCACCGCCGACAAGGCCTACGCCACCATCCTGACCGCCGACATGATCGAGCCGGGCATGCACCTGAACGCGGTGGGTGGCGACTGTCCGGGCAAGACCGAGCTGCACCGCGACATCGTCGACGCCGCACGGGTGATCGTCGAGTACGAACCGCAGAGCCGCATCGAGGGCGAGATCCAGCAGATGCCAGCCGACTCGCCGATCACCGAGTTCTGGCAAGTGGTCAACGGCCAGGTGCTCGGCCGCGAGAACGACACCCAGGTCACCCTGTTCGACTCGGTGGGCTTTGCCATCGAAGACTACTCGGCCCTGCGCTATGTGCTGGATGTGGCCAAGGCCCTGGATATCGGCCATGAAATCGACCTGGTGCCGGCCCTGGAAAACCCCAAGGACCTGTTTGCACGGCTGCTGCCCAAGGTTCAGGCGGTGCACAAGAAACGCGCCTAGACCGGGCCTGCACGTCAATCCAGGCGGCCGTGCACCTTGCACGGCCGTACACAGCAAGCTGCCCCGAAGCCAAAACAGGAGGTCATGCAGCCGATTCGGCTGACACCGAATCGCCAACAGCAGAATCCGGCAGCCAGCGCCGGCCCAAACGACACAAAAAAAATGCTGCCTTCACGCATTCTGACGCCAGACCGAAGAGTCACACACAGACCAAGGCTCAGGCCAACGAAGCGTTCACTGCCCTACATCAACTACAAGACACAGGGATACCTTTATGACCTCGCTGCGAAAGCTGCTCAGCGTGCTGCTCCTGCCCATGTGCGCGAGCACAGTCCAGGCCCAGGAATGGAAAGAAATCCGTTTCGGCGTGTTCCCCGAATACCCGCCCTTCGAATCCGTCGCCGCCGATGGCAGCCTGCAAGGTCTCGACATCGAGCTGGGCAATGCCATCTGTGAAAAGCTGCAGGTCAAGTGCACCTGGGTGCACAACGAATTCGACGGCATGATCCCGGCCCTGCGTGCACGCAAGTTCGACGCAATCATGTCGTCCATGGCGGTGACGCCGGCCCGTCAGAAGCAGATCGAGTTTTCCGATCGCCTGTTCCTCAGCCCCACCTCGGTGATCGTGCGCAAGGGCGCCGACTTCGGCGACACCCCCGAATCGCTCGAGGGCAAGACCGTTGGCGTGTTGCAAGGCTCGCTGCAAGAGGCCTACGCCCGCGCCAAGCTGGCGCCGCTGGGCGCCCGGGTCAAAGCCTACCAGGCCCAGAACCAGAACTATGCCGACCTCATGAACGGGCGCCTGGACGCCACCCTCACCGACAAGCTCGAAGCGCAGCTGAACTTCCTCAACACCCCCGAAGGCGCCGACTTCAAGAGCGGCCCGGCAATCAAGGACCCCACCCTGCCCCTGGACATCGCCATGGGCCTGCGCAAGAACGACGCCGAGCTCAAGGCGCTGATCGACAAGGGCATCGCCGCGGTGCTGGCCGATGGCACCTTCGCCAGGATCCAGCAGAAGTACGTCGGCGACCTCGATATCTACAACGAGTAATCGCCTGCAGAGCCCGGGCCTGCACGGCCCGGTGCGCTGTCGCACCCGCCTTTGGTCCTACCGAGAGTTTTCCCGTGAACGACTTCCTCACCTCCACCGGCTTGCAGGCGCTGAGCCTGCAGGGCTTCGGCCCGCTGTTGCTGCAAGGAACCTGGATGACCCTGCAACTGGCCTTTCTGTCACTGGGCCTGAGCCTGCTGCTGGGCCTGATCGGCGCCAGCGCCAAGCTGTCCTCGCTGCGCCTGCTGCGCATTCCCGCCACCCTCTACACCACGCTGATTCGCAGCGTGCCCGACCTGGTGCTGATCCTGCTGATCTTCTACACCCTGCAGCTGTGGCTCAACGACCTGACCGAGCTGCTTGGCTGGGATTACGTCGAGATCAACCCGTTCATGGCCGGCGTGATCACCCTGGGCTTCATCTATGGCGCCTACTTCACCGAGAACTTTCGCGCAGCGATCCTCAGCGTGCCCCATGGCCAGCTGGAAGCGGCTACCGCCTACGGGCTGAGCCGCGTGCAGCGCTTCCAGCTGGTGCTGTTCCCGCAACTGATGCGCTTCGCCCTGCCGGGGCTGGGCAACAACTGGCTGGTGCTGCTCAAGTCCACCGCGTTGGTGTCGATCATCGGCCTCTCCGACCTGGTAAAGGCTGCGCAGAACGCCGGCAAGACCACCAATGAGCCGTTGTACTTTCTGCTGTTCGCGGGGCTGGTCTACCTGCTTATCACCACCCTTTCCAATCGCCTGTTCAAGGTGCTGGAACGGCGCTACAACACCGGCATCAAGGGGTTGGCATCATGATCGAACTGCTTCAGGAATACGGCCGGGCCTACCTGTACAGCGATGGCGCGGGCATGTCGGGGCTGGCCATGACGCTGTGGCTGTTCATCGTGACCATGGTGCTGGGTTTGGTGCTGTCGTTGCCACTGGCGCTGGCGCGGGTGTCGCGCAAGCGCTGGCTGCGCTGGCCTGTAGAGCTGTACACCTTCGTGTTTCGCGGCACCCCGCTGTATATCCAGTTGTTGATCTGCTACACCGGGCTGTACGGGCTGGAGGTGGTGCGTGACAACGCGCTGCTCGACCAGTTCTTGCGCAATGCGCTCAACTGCACGCTGCTGGCCTTTGTGCTCAACACCTGCGCCTACACCGTGGAGATCTTCGCCGGGGCCATTCGCAACATTCCCCATGGCGAGATCGAGGCCGCCCAGGCCTACGGCCTGCATGGCTGGCGCCTGAACCTGTTCGTGGTGCTGCCGGCAGCCCTGCGCCGTGCGCTGCCGGTGTACAGCAACGAGCTGATCCTGATGCTGCATGCCACCTCGCTGGCGTTCACCGCCACCGTCGCCGACGTCCTCAAAGTGGCCCGCGACGCCAACGCCGCGACCTTTCTGACGTTCCAGGCCTTCGGCATCGCGGCCATTCTGTACATGCTGCTGTCCTTCGCGCTGGTCGGGCTGTTTCGCCTGGCCGAACGCCGCTGGATGCGTTTCCTTGTTCCTGCCCGAGGCTGACCCATGACCCTTTGCGCACACCCCCTGCCGGCCCATGGCCAGGCCCTGTACGAAACCCCCACCGCCCCGCGCGTCAGCAGCGCCGCCATCAAACTGAGCGTGGATGCCCTGCACAAGAGCTATGGCGATCACCAGGTACTCAAGGGCGTCTCGCTGCAGGCGCGCAAGGGCGGCGTGATCAGCCTGATCGGCGCCAGCGGCTCGGGCAAGAGCACCATGCTGCGGTGCATCAACTTTCTCGAACAGCCGGACTCGGGCGTGATCACCCTCGACGACCAGAGCATCGAGATGCACCAGGGCCGCGCCGGCACCCGCGCGCCGAACCCGGCCCAGCTGCAGAACCTGCGCACGCGCCTGGCCATGGTGTTCCAGCACTTCAACCTGTGGAGCCACATGACCGTGCTGGAGAACATCTGCCTGGCGCCGCGCCGCGTGCTTGGGGTGAGCCCGCGCGAAGCCGAGGCCCGCGCCCGCGCCTACCTGGACAAGGTCGGCTTGCCAGGGCGCGCGGCCGATCAGTACCCGGCATTCCTGTCTGGCGGGCAACAGCAGCGCGTGGCCATTGCCCGGGCGCTGGCGATGGAACCGGAGATCATCCTGTTCGACGAACCGACCTCGGCACTGGACCCGGAACTGGTTGGCGAAGTGCTCAAGGTGATACAGACGCTGGCCGAGGAAGGCCGTACCATGCTGATGGTCACCCACGAGATGGGCTTTGCCCGCCAGGTGTCTAGCCAGGTACTGTTCCTGCACCAGGGCCGGGTCGAGGAACAGGGCGGCCCGCAGATGCTCGACCAGCCGCAGAGCGAACGCCTGCAGCAATTTCTTTCCAACCGTTTGAAGTGAACCGACGCCACCATGGACACCAAGGCCAACCGCTTGCATGACACGCCGCCTCTGGATCGGATCGACGAGGCGATCATCGACGTACTGCGTCACAACGGGCGCATCACCTACGAGAAGCTGTCTTCGCTGGTGCACCTGACGCCCAGGCCTTGCCTGGAGCGGGTGCGCAAACTGGAGCGACGCGGGGTGATACGTGGTTATGGCGCGATCATCGATGTGCAGCGGGTGTCGCCAGGGTTGTCGCTGCTGGTGCTGGTGGCGTTGTCCAACCAGAGCGGGCGCTCGGCCCAGCGGGCCTTCGAGGCCTGCATGAAGGCCTGCCCGCAGGTATTCGAGTGCCAGCTCATCAGCGGGCATTTCGACTACAGCCTGCGCATGCGCTGCCGGGACATGGAGCATTACCGGGTGCTGAGCGAAACCTGGATGAACAACGACGAGCTGCACATCGACAAGCTGGTGGCGCACCCGGAACTGGCGGTGGTGAAGAACACGGCGCCGCAGTTGTAGCGCCGGCCCTGCAGGAGCCGGCCTTGCCGGCCAAGGGCCCGATGCGGCATTACGCCTGGCGCAACACCACCCACTCATGCGGCTGCACATACTCGCGCACCCATCCCACCACCTCCGCCGCCGGCATCGGCCGGGCGATGCCGTAGCCCTGCGCCACATCGCAGCCAAGCCCCATCAGCACCTCGCCATGCTCCACCGTCTCCACCCCCTCGGCGATCACCTGGCGCCCGAAGGCCCGTGCCAGGCCGATCACCGCGCGGGTCAGGGCCAGGTCATCCTGGTCATGCAGGATGTCGCGCACGAACGACTTGTCGATCTTGATCGCCTGGGTGGGCAGGCGCTTGAGATAGCTCAGCGACGAGTAGCCGGTGCCAAAGTCATCCAGTGAAAACTGCACCCCCAACTGCTGACACGCCTCCAGGCATTCGCTGACCCGCTTGATGTTCTCGATTGCCACCGACTCGACGATCTCAAGGTCGAGCATGCGCGGCGCAACCCCGTCATGACGCACAAGCAACAGGCGCAGGCGCTCGACGAAGTCAGACCGTTGAAAGTGGCGCGCCGCGATGTTCACGCTCACCGACCAGCGATACCCGGCGTCCTGCCAATGCTGCATCTGCGCCATCGCGCGGTCGATCACCCACTCGCCGATGTCCACGATCAGGTCGGTCTGCTCGATCAACGGCAGGAACTCCGCTGGCGGCACCAGCCCCTTGACCGGGTGCTGCCAGCGCAGCAAGGCCTCGAAGCCCAGCACCTCGCCACTGCGCATGTTCACCTTGGGCTGGTAGAACAGGCGCAGCTCGCCATTCTTCATGGCGCGGCGGACCCGCTCAACCGTCTGGTGCGTGGCCTTCACTTCCTGGTCCAGCGATACGTCGAACAGGTGGAAGCGGTTGCGTCCGCTCTGCTTGGCCACGTACATCGCCTGGTCGGCATGGCGCAGCAGGGTGTCGGCATCATCGTTGTCGGCCGGGTACAGGGTCACGCCGATACTGGCGCTGACACTGATCTGCTGGCCACGAATCGAATACGGCGCCGCCACCGCCGACAGCACCCGCCCCAGCACCGTGCGCAACTGCGCCTGGCCCTCGACATGGCGCAGAATCAGCACGAACTCGTCACCAGACAACCGCGCAACCGCATCGCCGCCACGCAGTATGCCCTTGAGCCGCGCCGCCACCTCGACCAGCAGCAGGTCGCCGCAGGCATGCCCATAGCCGTCGTTGACCGCCTTGAAGCCGTCCAGATCGAGCATGCACACCGCCAGCGGGAACTGCTCGGTGCGCGAGAATTCCAGGGCCTGGTTCAGCAGGTCCGAAAGGAATGCGCGGTTGGGCAGCCCGGTGAGCACGTCATGCCCCACGCGCCATTGCAGGGTGTGCACCAGCTGGCGTTTCTCGCTGACGTCGAAGCGGATCGACACATACTTGCGGACCTTGCCGGTGGCCGGGTCCAGCAGTGGCACCATGGTGCTGTCGACCCAGTACAACGAGCCGTTCTTGGCGCGGTTGCAGATCTCGCCCTTCCAGACCTTGCCGGCTACCAGCGATGCCCACATGCTCTCGAAGAAGTCACTGCCGTGCAGGCCGGAATTGAGGATGCGGTGGTTGGCCCCCAGCAGCTCTTCACGGCTGTAGCCGGAGATGCTGCAGAACTGCTGGTTGACGTAGGTGATGCGTCCGGCGAGGTCGGTTTCGGAAAAGATCGCGGCCGCGTCGACGGCCGCGCGGTAGTTGTCATCCATGCTCGTTCACTCGCCTGGCGGCTATCGGTTGAAGCGTTCAACCAAGGCACGCAGGCCGCTGGAAATATGCTCAAGCTCGCCACCACGGGTGGCGGCGGCATTGGCGTTGTCGGCAGTCTTCTGCACCGTGCCGGCTACCCGATTGATCTGCTGCGACACGTCCTCCGCCACGTAGGACTGCTCCTGCGAGGCGGCCGCCATCTGCTGGGTCATATCGGTGATGCGTGCCACCGCCTCGCGAATGCCTTGTAGTGCGCGTTGCGCCTCGACCACCTGCGCCACGCCCTGCTCGGCCTCCTGGATGCCCAGGTTGGCGATGCTCACCGCGTCATCGGCGCCGCTGCGCAGGGTCTCGATGATGCCCTGGATCTGCTGGGTCGACTGGCGGGTCTTGCCCGCCAGGGCGCGCACCTCATCGGCCACCACGGCAAATCCGCGGCCCTGCTCGCCAGCACGCGCCGCTTCGATGGCAGCGTTGAGCGCCAGCAGGTTGGTCTGGTCGGCAATCGCCTGGATCACGCTGGCAGCCAGCATGATGTCCTGGGTCTGCCCGGCCAGGTGGCCGACCGCCTGGTTGATCTGGGTGACGGTGCTGGCCAGCAGCTGGATCGCCTCGCGCGAGGTACCGGCCACCTGGCTGCCCTGTTCGGCCAGCTGGTTGGCCGTGCCGGCCTCGCTGGCGGTCTGCTGTACATGCACCGCCACTTCGGCGATGGATGCCGCCATCTCGGTCATCGCCGCCGCGGTCATGTCGGTTTCGGCGCGCTGGTCGAGCAGCGCCAGCTCGGTGGCATTGGACAGCCGGCTGGAATCGCTGGCGGCCACGGCCATCTGGTTGGCCAGGTCGCTCAGGCGCGTCAGCGCGGTTTTCAGGCGCGCCTCTTCACTGATCAATACCATCTGCAGTTGCGCGGTCGGCCCCAGCGCTTCGCTGTAGGCCAGCGCACTGATCGGGTCGGAGAACGTGTTGGGGGTGCTGCGCACGATCTGGCGCACTTCATGGCGCAGGCGATTGTGCCCCCACAGGCCCACCGCCACGAACAGCGCCAGCGTGATGCCCTGCCCGCCCCAGCCCGGCAACAGCCGGTTGGCGCCCATGGCCAAAGCGGCTGCCAGCAACGGCAGCGCAAGCACGCGGCCCTGCAGGGCCAGGCGACGCCCGAAGGGCACGGGGGGCTTGCCTTCACGCAGACGGGCATACAGCGCTTCGGCGCGCTGCACCTGATCGCGAGTGGGCTTGACCCGTACCGATTCGTAGCCGACCAGGCGGCCGTGCTCGAGCACCGGTGTGACGTAGGCGCTGACCCAGTAGAAGTTGCCGTTCTTGCAGCGGTTCTTGACGATGCCCATCCAGCTCTGGCCGGCCTTGAGGTACTGCCACATCAGGGCAAATACGGCAGGTGGCATGTCCGGGTGGCGCACCAGGTTGTGCGTGCTGCCGATCAGTTCCGCCTGGCTGAAGCCACTCATGGCGGCGAATTCGGCATTGCAATAGGTGATGTTACTGTCGGTATCGGTGGCGGAAATCAGCCGCTGATGGTCCGGAAAGGTCTGTTCGACAGCCGTGACCGGCAGATTGAGACGCACGTTAAAACTCCCTGAAGCGCACGCTAAAGCCTTGTCCAGCGGCCCTGAAACCTGCAGCGTAAATGTCGGTCCAAGTGAACGATTCTACGAAATACATCACATTTTGCAAGGAAAGGTGATGAAACGTGGCGTTGTGCAATGCCAATATTTATCGTTAAGTTCTTGATTCTAAATGGGAATCGAGCGATGGAATTATCTAGTTTGGGTCCAGCCATCAGACGCTATCGCAAGGTAGCCGGGCTTACTCAGGCTGAACTTGGCGAAAAAACCGGTTTTGACCCCAAAACCATAAGCCGCTTTGAAACCGGCACCTACACCCCCAGTGTCGAAGCGCTGTTCACCTTTGCCGACGTGCTGGGCGTCAAGCTCAATGCCTTTTTCGCCGACCTGGAAGATGCGGACGAGCAACGTGCCTACTTGTTCGGTGTTATTCACAAAGCTCCACCCAAGGACCTGGGAAAGCTGATTGCAGCGGTAGACCTGGCCCTTTCCAAGCCTTGATCACTGCCCTCGCAAAAGCGTGACAGGCGCCTGCCACTGTTGCTTGAAGCGCTTTTGTCGTCGATAAGTACTGCAACTGGTCAGACCGGTAAAACCGATCTGATGCCCTGGATTCGCGAAATACTTGCAAACCCGCAAAAACCCCGCATACACTGCGCCTGCACTGGACATACCGGTAAGACCACAATAATTAAGTCTGTCGCTCGGCGCTTGTTGCCAGAAGCACGGACACCGACCAGAGATCCCTCCCCATGCTCAAATGGTGCTCGCGTTCGATCTTCCTCCAAGTGGTGCTCGGCCTGATGCTCGGCATCGCCTGCGGCCTGAGCTTTCCTGAAGTTTCCCTCCAACTCAAACCCCTCGGTGACGGCTTCATCAAGCTGATCAAGATGCTCATCGGGCTGATTGTGTTCTGCGTGGTGGTCAGCGGCATTTCCGGTGCCGGCGACCTCAAGAAGGTTGGCCGCATCGGCCTCAAGTCGGTGATCTACTTCGAAGTGCTGACCACCATTGCGCTGGTGCTGGGGCTGGTACTGGCATTCACCTCAGGCATCGGTACCGGTGCCAACATCCACCTCGACCAGTTGTCGACCGCCGATGCCGGCGCGCTGGCCGAGCGTGGCCAGCATATCCAGGGTACGGCAGCGTTCCTCATGGGCCTGATACCCAATTCGGTGCTCGGCGCCTTCGCCGACAACAACATCCTCCAGGTGCTGCTGTTCTCGGTGCTGTTCGGCAGCGCCCTGAACCTGGTGGGCGAGGCCGCGTCGGGCATCACCCGGCTGATAAACGAACTGAGCCATGTGATCTTCCGCATCATGGGCATGATCGTGCGCCTGGCGCCGATCGGCGTGTTCGGCGCCATCGCCTTCACCACCAGCCAGTACGGCCTGGACTCGCTGCAACACCTGGGCGGCCTGGTGGCGCTGTTCTACGTGACCTGTGCAGGCTTCGTGCTGGTGATCCTGGGGACAGTGATGCGCGTCTCGGGCCTGAAGCTGTTCCCGTTCCTCAAGTACATGCGCGAAGAACTGGGCATCGTGCTGGGTACTGCTTCGTCCGATGCGGTCCTGCCGCAGATCATGCGCAAGCTCGAACACCTGGGCATCGGCAGCTCCACCGTCGGCCTGGTGATCCCCACGGGCTACTCCTTCAATCTGGACGGGTTCTCGATCTACCTCACCCTGGCCATCGTGTTCATCGCCAACGCCACCGGCACGCCGCTGGCCATGACCGACCTGCTGACCATCCTGCTGGTGTCGCTGATCACCTCCAAGGGCGCCCACGGCATTCCGGGGTCGGCGCTGGTGATTCTGGCCGCCACCCTCACGGCAGTACCGGCCATCCCGGTGGTGGGCCTGGTGCTGGTGCTGGCGGTGGACTGGTTCATGGGCATCGGCCGCGCGCTGACCAACCTGATCGGCAACTGCGTGGCCACCGTGGCCATCGCCCGCTGGGAAAAGGACATTGATCTGGAACGCGCCAACAACGTACTCAACGGCAAGCAGGGCTTCAGCTTCCAGACGCGCAAGCTGCCCACCCCTGCCCATCAACAGGAATTCTAGGCAACGACGTATGCATGTGTTTTCAGGGAGCAAACAGTGATTACCTCATCGACGGTAGTGAATGCGGTAGTGGAGAAACTGCGCCAGGCACTGGCCCGTGGCCAGTGGCGCTCGGGCGAGATGCTCCCGGGTCAGCGAGAACTGGCCGAGCAACTGGGCATCAGCCGGCCAAGCCTGCGCGAGGCGGTCACGGTGCTGGAGACCCTCGGCCTGGTGCGTTCCATGCCAGGCAAGGGAGTGCTGGTGCTCGACCCCGGTACCCAGGAGCTGGTACAGGCCCCCGCGGCCGTGGCCGGAGCCAGCCTGGAGGACGTACTGCAGCTGCGTTACACGCTGGAGCCGTTCATTGTCGGGCTAGTGGCGCAGTCGGTCAGCAGCAAGGAAATCGGCCAGTTGCGCCTGACCCTGATGGACATGCGCGAGGCCCTGGAGGCCTGCGACAGCGAAGCCGGGGTGCGCGCCTACCTGGCATTTCACGAAGAGCTGTTCGCACTGACCGCCAACCCGATTTTCCAGAGTGTGGTGCAGCAGACCAGCAATGCCCTCAAGCAGAGCGCCCAGGTGCTGCACAACTCGCCCGAGCACCTGGCCGCGCGCCTGGAAGAGAACGAGGCGGTGGTGCGCGCCATCCGCAACAAGGACAGCGCCCAGGCCAGTGCGCAGATGCGCCGGCACATTCTGCAGGAAGGCCTGCGCATGGGCATCGAATTGACCATTCCGGATGAACACCCGGGCAACTGACCAGGAGAGCGACCATGAACGCCTGCCCTGCTACCCCGTCCGCGATCGCCCTGCCCGCGCTGCTGGCGGCCGGCGAGCAGCGCCTGAGCGCTGACGAGATCTACCCGCGCCTGTTCGATGCGATCCTCGAACAGCGCCTGGCGCCAGGTACCGCGCTGACCGAGCAGGCGCTGGGCCAGGCCTTCGGCGTGAGCCGCACGGTGATCCGCCGCGTGCTGGGGCGCCTGTCCGACCAGCAGGTGGTGGTACAACGCCCGGCGCACACCGCCCGGCTGGCCGCACCCGACCCGCAGCAGGCGCGCCAGGTGCTCAGTGCCCGGCGCCTGGCTGAAACCACGCTGATCGGGCTGGCGGCGCGGCGCACCAGTGCCCCACGCATCCGCCAGTTGCGCGAGCTGATTGCCCGCGAGCGCAAGCACCACGAGCAGGGCCATCGGTGCACGGCGATTCGTCTGGGGGGCGAGTTTCACCTGAAGCTGGCGGAGATGGCCGACAATGCCCCGTTGACGCGGTTTCTCAACGGGCTGGTGCCCATGACGTCGCTGATCATTGCCCAGTACGAGACCCAGCCTTGCGAACACTGCGCCTGGCAGGAACATGCAGCCCTGGTGGACGCACTGGAGGACGGCGACAGCGAGGCGGCGCTGCAGTTGATGCACCAGCACCTGGACCGCATCGAGGCCAAGCTGAGCCTGGATTGAGAATGGCGGTGCGCCTTTCGCCGGCAAGGCCGGCTCCTGCAGGAGGTGTTGTGCAGGAGCCGACCTTGCCGGCGAAGGGTCTTGCTGCGCTTGACCTGCCAACGACAAACCGCGCAGCATCGGGCATCCCCACAAGAGCCCGCCCCGTGACCCCAGAACAACGCCACAACGTCCGCGCCCTGCTCTCCGAGTCGTTCGTCGACAGCTGGGTGGACTACGCCTGGATCGCCCGCGAACTCGAACCCTTCGACCTGGCCGAGCTCAAGCGCATCTTCTACGAGGAAGTCGCGCCGGTCTGCTACTACAACATCGTGGCACCGGTACCACCGGTATGGACCGGTTTCGAGCCGGTATCGCTCAACGAAGAAATCGAAGAGCTGCTGGAGGCGCGCCGACGCAACCCGTTGCGCCGGCATTGGGACCGACTGTGGGCCGCCACCTGGATCCGCCTGTGGAGCCAGGAATGCTGGGACGCGATCCACCAGGCCTGCCTCGCCCAACGGCAGGCCTGACACCTCGGCACGCTGGCTCAGAAGTCCCAGCGAGTGGTCACCATCACGTTGCGCGGGTCGCCATAAGAGGCCGAGTTGTAGAAGCCGATATTGGTGAAGTAGGCCTTGTCGAACACGTTGTTGACGTTCAGCGTGGCCGACAGCTGCTCGCTGATCTGGTAACGCGCCATCAGGTCCACCAGCCAGTAAGGGTCCTGGGCAAACTCTTCGTCGCGCTTCTTGACGTTGTTCGACAACACCTGCCAGCCCTTGCCCTGCCAACGCGCACCACCGCCGATGGTCAAGCGGTCGAGCGCCCCCTTGAGCTTGTAGCTGGTGTAGAAACTGACCTGGTCCTCGGGCTCCCAGGTCGACACCTTCTTGCCCTGGTCATCGCGGATCACCTTGTGGGTGTAACCCCCCTGCAGTTGCCAGCCCTCAGCCAGTTCGCCGGAGATCTCTGCCTCATAACCCTTGGTCTTGGCCTTGATGCCTTCGTAGGCATACTCGACCGCCGGGTTGGTCGGGTTGCCGTTGTAGGCCCGGTCCTCTTCGCCCCGGCTGCTCTGGTGAATCTCGAAATACGCCAGGCTCGCATTCAGGCGCCCGTCCAGGAACTCACCCTTCAGGCCCACCTCGTAGTTCTGCCCTTCATCCGGGTCGAGCAGGCGGTTGTTGCGGTCGCGGTACCAGGCATCCTGCGGCATGAAGATATCGGTGTAGCTGGCGTACAGCGACAGGTAGTCATTGAGGTCGTACACCGCCCCCAGGTAGGGCAGCAGGCGATCGTCCTCGCGGCCGTTGGCGGTCACGCCGTTGATGCGGTAGTTGGCCAGGCGTGCACCGAGCAGCAGCGTCAGGTCGTCGGTGGGGTGCAGGCGGGTGGTCACGTAGGTGCCGGTCTGACGCACGCGGTCATCCACGGTCTGGGTCTGCTCCCCCCAGTCCGGTTCGGGGGTGTTGCCGTTCCAGCTGCCGTAGTCGACGGAGTTGCCATTGGGGTACCGGGCGCTCCACCAGCCCTTGCCTTCCCAGTGAGACTGGGCAAACGAGGTACCGATCACCAGTTCGTGCTCACGCCCCAGCAGCTCGAACGGCCCGCTGGCGTAGAGGTCGGCCGAATTGCTCACCGTCTCGCCCGTGTATTTGGCCGAATAGAGGCTGGCGGTGCCGTCGGCGCGCGGGTAGTAACCCTGGATCGAGCCCAGCGGCGCGTCATAGCCGTTGATCTTGTGGTCCAGCTGCGCCTTGGCAACCCAGCCGTTGGCCAGGTGATGCTCCAGGCTGGCAAACACGGTGCGGGTGTACTGGTTCCAGTGGCTCCACTTGGCGCCGTTGTTGAAGTGGCGTGGCAGGTCGTTGCGGTTGCCCTGGGCATCGAACAGCGGAATGCTGCCCGACCAGCTCGAGCCTTCCGGCTTGTTGTCCTGGTAGTCACCGCCCACGGTGAGCAGGGTGTCCGGGCTCAGGTCGAATTCGAGGATGCCGTAGTAGACGTTGGTCTTGCGCTGGTAGTGGTCCATGAACGAGTGCTTGTCCTGGTAGGCCGCCACCGCACGGCCGCGCACGTTGCCGCTGTCGGTCAGCGGGCCGCCCACGTCGAGTTCGCTGCGATAGTTGTCCCAGCTGCCGGCGCCCAGGGTGAAATGCCCCTTGAAATCGGCAGTCGGCTTCTTGCGCACCAGGTTGATCGTGGCCCCCAGCGACCCCGCGCCGGTGAGCAGGCCGGTAGCGCCCTTGAGCACTTCCACGCGGTCATAGATGGCCATGTCGCTCAAGGTGTTGCCGGCCGAATAGCCGACGTTGCGCGCCGTCGAGGGGATGCCGTCGTACTGGAAGTTGTTGATCGAGAAGCCGCGGGCATAGTAGCTGGTGCGGTCGCTGTCGAAGGCCGACACGGTGATGCCCGGGGTATGGCGCATCACATCGTCGATGTTGTTGAGCCCGAAATCGTCCATGTGCTGACGGGTGACCACGGTGATGGTCTGGGGCGTTTCGCGCGGTGTCAGCACCAGCCGTGTGGCGGTGGCGATGGTGCCTGGCGTGTAGGAGCCGCTGTCTTCGGTGATGGTACCCAACTGGTTGCTGGTGACTTCGGTCACGCCCAGGTTCAGCGCCCCGGCAGTTTGCGGCAGCGGGGCCAGGCTGTAGCGCCCGTCGTCTTCACGCACGGCCATCAGGCCATTGCCCTCGAGCAACGCCTGCAGGCCCTGATCGACACTGTAACGCCCGTGCAGGCCGGCGCTGGTCTTGCCCGCGGTCAGGCTCGGTGCGAACGACAGCACCACGCCGGCCTGGGCGGCGAAGCGGTTCAGAACCTGACCCAGGTCGCCATGGTCGAGGTTGTATTCGGTCGGTGTGGTGCTGTCGGCGTGCGCAATGCCCGGCATCGCCAGCGGCCACAGCAGGGTGGAGCACAACAGCGTGGTACGCAGCCTTGCCGCGACCGGTGATCGGGTATTCATCGGTTCTTTTCTCTTCTGGTTGGCAGTCAGGCCATCACGCCTGCATGCCTAGAAGTCGAACGAAGGAGCGAATACCTATCATTTACGAAAAATATTTTTCAGGTCGTGAGGGGTTCGATGCTTACCCAGTATTTTGTGCGCCGCTCGACCCGCACCGGCAGGGTCTTGCCGATGGCGCGCAGAATCTGCTCGGTGTCGTCGAGCTTGAAGGTACCGCTGATACGCAGGCTGGAAACCTCGTTGGCACATTTGAGCCAACCGGCGCGATAACGCCGCAGCTCGGCGATGAATACCCCCAGCATCTGGTCGTTGGCAATCAGCAGCCCCCTGCGCCAGGCATCGCGGTCGGGCTCCAGTGGCGAGCCAAGCACGAACTTGGGGTGTGAAAACCGCACCTGATCCCCGGCATCGACCACCGCCCCCCCCATGCCATCGCGCGGCATCACGCCCACCTGGCCCTGGTACACCGCCAGTTGCGTGCTGCTGGCGTCGCTGTCGCGGCGCACCAGAAAGCGCGTGCCCAGCGCTTCGACGGTGCCGTTGACGGTCTGCACCCGCAACGGGCGCCCGGCCTTGTCGGCGGCGCTGGTGATCATCACCTCGCCCTGGCGCAGTACCAGCAGGCGCTGCTGGTTGTCGTAGCGCACATCCAGGGCAGTGTCGGTGTTGAGTTCGAGCCGGGTGCCATCGGCAAGGGTCAATGCCTGACGCTTGCCGACGCGGGTATGGTAGTCCGCCGTCCACGGCCCGCTGCTCAGCTCTCGGTAGCCGGCCCAGCCCAGGCCGCTGGTGCCGGCCAGCACCAGTATGCCCTTGAGCACGCCGCGCCGCGGGATCGCGGCAGGCTGCCCGGCGATGTCCAGGGTACGCCCGGCCAGCCCGCCAGATAGCTGGCCAAGCCGCTGCTGAACCTGGACGACCTGTTGCCAGGCCCAGCGATGCTGGTCGTGGGCGTCCAGCCAGGTCTGCCACGCTTGCCGGTCGGTATCATCCACGGCATCAGCATTGAGGCGGGCGCGCCAAAGCGCAGCCTGTTCCAGCGCGGCGCGCTGGAGAGGGTCGAGAGTAGCCATGGGGTCACGAGTCGGCTTGCAGGCTGTACAGCGTACAGTGGTGAAAGGCCTTGGCGATATAGCGGGTGACCGTCACCTCGGAAACCCCCAGCTCCTCGCCAATCAGCCTGTAGGTCATGCCATCGAGCTGCGACAGCAGAAAGGCCCGGCGTATGCGCGGGCCGAGCCCCGCCAGCATGGCATCCAGCTCGCACAGGGTCTGCAGCAGGATCAGCCGCTCCTGCTCGGATATCTCCACCGCTTCGGGCTGCTCGGCCAGTGCCTGCAACCAGGCCCGCTCGAGGCGGGCACGGCGAAAGTAGTCGATCATCAAACGTCGCGCGATGGTGGCCAGGTAGCCGCGTGGTTCGCGTACCGCGCCGAGCCGGTCGCTGGCGTCCGGGGCGCTGAGCACCCGCACGAACACGTCCTGCATCAGGTCGGCCGCCAGGTGCCGACAGGCCACCCGCGGACGCAGCCAGCCCTGCAACCAGCGGTGGTGGTCCTGATAGATACGGCTGACCTGTTCGCGCAACGCGGGATCGGGAGTGGACATGGGCGACCGGGGGTACGAATGAGAATTCCTATCATTCTATGCCTAGCCGACGCTCAGAAGCAAAGCATCGCGGGCCTGCACGACCTACACGGCGGGCGATACCTGTGCCGATGCCGAACTCGGCAGCCCGAACACCCGATCGAACAGCCAGTTGTAGAGGAACGTGTAGCACGGGATCAGGATGATGAACGCCAGGTCCACCACGAAGGCCTCCCACAGCGAAATCCCCAGCCACCAGGCAATCAGCGGGATCAGGTACACCACCAGGGTCAGCTGGAACCCGATCGCGTGCGCCACGCGCCGGGCCACGCTGCGCCCCCGTGTGGCCTGGCGGCTCTCCCAGTACTCGAACAGGGTGTTGTAGATGAAATTCCATACCATCGCGATGGTGGTGATCATCACGGCCAGCGGCCCGGTGTTGCTGGGCGCGGTGCCGGACAGCAGCGCCAGCCCGAGTGTCGACAGGCACAGCCCGATACCTTCATAGGCCGTTACATACACCAGCTTGCGTTTCAGACCTTGCACCTTTTCACCCCTCGGCAAATCAAATTCGGCCGGCAGGATGCGTCAATCTTCTTGACAGAAAAAGTCAGCAGCTATCAGATCTACTGAAAGGAGAGGCTGATGAATTTTTCCAGCGACACTATCGAACTGTTTCTTGCAGTGCTCGACCGCGGCTCGTTCTCGGCTGCCGCCCGGGCATTGGGGCGGGTACCCTCGGCAGTCAGCATGGCCATCGCCAACCTGGAGGCGGAGCTAGGCTTTGCCCTGTTCGAGCGTACCCACCGTGAAACCCGCCCCACCCCGCTGGCTCTGGCGCTGGAGCCCCATGCCCGGCTGATCGCCGACCAGCTGACGCAGCTTCAGGTGCACGCCATCGAGCTTTCCCAGGGCCTGGAAAGCACCCTGGCCATCGGCGTGGTGCCCGACATCGATCACCAGCCGCTGCTCCAGGCCATCGGCCAGATCAGCCAGCGCCACCCGCTGCTGCAGGTGGAGGTGCTCAGCGCCCCGCAGGAAGATGCGCTGCACCTGCTGCACGAGGGTCGCGTGCAGCTGTGCCTGGCGTTTGCCGGGCTGACGGTCGACCCGCGCCAGCGCTTCGAACAGGTCGGCATGGAGTCGCTGACCGCCACCCTCTCGCCCCATCACCCCGCGCTGGGCGAGCAGGTGCGCTACCTCGAAGACCTGGTCAACGTGCGCCAGATCGTGGTGGCCAGCCGCGATTTGCCGATGCTCGACCCCCGCGTGCTGATCGGTGCCTCGCACTGGCGCACCGATAGCCTGAGCATGGCCATCGAGATGGTCGAGGCCGGGCTTGGCTGGGGCGACTTCCCGCTGTCGCGCATTGCCCCGCTGCTCAAGGCCGGGCGACTGGTGCAACTGGATTTTCGCAACACCCGCAATGAACTGCGCCTGCCGGTGCATGCCTTCTGGCTCAAGCAGCAGCCGCTGCAACGCGCTGCCCAGGAGCTGGTGAGGTTGCTGAGACAGACCGCAGCCCTGGCCGACTGACCCCGCGTCAAAATGGTACGTAAATATTTCGTGGTTTCAGCCGATACCTGAAAGGTCAGTCGCGTGCAATTCACGATGGCGGTGCTCACAAGGCTCCGACCCGTGACGCCGTCACTTCCCCTATCTGGCTAAAGGTCTCGAAACATGAACCTGAAATTTCGCCACAAGATCCTGCTCAGCGCCGGCGCAGTCGTCGTGCTGGCCTTTGCACTGTTCACCCTCTACAACGATTACCTGCAACGCAACACCATCCGCCAGAACATCGAATCGTCGGTCAACCAAGCCGGCGCGCTGACAGCCAGCAGTGTGCAGAACTGGATGAGCGGGCGCATCCTGGTGCTGGAAAACCTGGCCCAGAACATCGCCCACCAGGGCGCCAATGCCGACTTCCCAGGGCTGGTCGACCAGCCCGCCTTCACATCGAACTTCCAGTTCACCTATGTGGGCCAGACCAACGGCGTGTTCACCCAGCGCCCGGACGCGAAAATGCCCGACGGCTACGACCCGCGCCAGCGTCCCTGGTACACCGCCGCTGTCGCCGCCGGCAAACCCATGCTCACCCCACCCTACCTGGCGGCTGTCGGCGGGCTGGTGGTGACCATTGCGATGCCGGTCAAGAGCAACGGCGAACTGGTCGGCGTGGTGGGCGGCGACCTGAGCCTGGCCACCCTGGTGGACATCATCAATGCCGTGGACTTCGGCGGTATCGGCCACGCCTTCCTGGTCGACCGCGACGGGCAGATGATCGTCAGCCCGGACAGCGACCAGGCCATGAAGAACCTCAAGGACATCTACCCCGGCAGCAACCTGCAGGTCGCCGCCGGCCTGCACGACGTGACCCTCAACGGCGAACAGCGGATCATCTCGTTCGCCCCGGTCAGCGGCCTGCCGTCGGCCGACTGGTACATCGGCCTGTCCATCGACAAGGCAAAGGCCTACGCCCCGCTGAGCCAGTTCCGCACCTCGGCCATCATCGCCATGCTGATCGCCGTGGCCGCCATCGCCGGCCTGCTGAGCCTGCTGATTCCGGTGCTGATGCGCCCCCTCACCACCATGGGCCGCGCCATGCAGGACATCGCCCAGGGCGAAGGCGACCTGACCCGGCGCCTGACCGTGGAAAACAAGGATGAATTCGGCGAACTGGCCGGTGCCTTCAACCAGTTCGTGGAGCGCATCCATGCATCGATTTCCGAAGTGGCCTCGGCCACCCGCCAGGTGCACGACCTGTCGGAACGCGTGATGAGCGCCTCCAACGCCTCGATCATCGGCTCCGAGGAACAGAGCCTGCGCACCAACAGCGTGGCCGCTGCAATCAACGAACTGGGCGCCGCCACCCAGGAGATCGCGCGCAACGCCGCCGATGCCTCGCAACATGCCAGCGGTGCCAGCGACCAGGCCAACGATGGTCGCCAGGTGATGCAGGAGACCATCAGCGCGATGACGGCGCTGTCGCAGAAGATCAGCGAGTCGTGCGAGCAGATCGAAACCCTCAACGCCAGCACCGATGACATCGGCCAGATCCTCGACGTGATCAAGGGCATCTCGCAGCAGACCAACCTGCTGGCACTCAACGCCGCCATCGAGGCAGCACGGGCCGGTGAAGCCGGTCGCGGCTTTGCCGTAGTGGCCGACGAAGTGCGCAACCTGGCGCACCGTACCCAGGAATCGGCCGAAGAGATCCACAAGATGATCACCACCCTGCAGGTGGGGTCGCGCGAGGCAGTGCACAACATGAACGCCAGCCAGGTGTCCAGCGAGCAGAGCGTGCAGGTCGCCAACCAGGCCGGCGAACGCCTGACCAGCGTGACCCTGCGCATTGGCGAGATCGACGGCATGAACCAGTCGGTAGCAGCCGCCACCGAGGAACAGACCGCCGTGGTCGAGAGCCTGAACCTGGACATCACCCAGATCAACGTGCTCAACCAGCAGGGTGTGGCCAACCTCAACGACACCCTCAAGCACTGCGATGACCTGGCGCGTCAGGCCGGGCGCCTCAAGCAACTGGTAGACAGCTTCAAGATCTGACCCCCGCCCTCGCCCATCGGCCGCCCAGGCGGTCGATGGCACCCTCGCCTGCTGCGTTACGGTTATAAACTAATAACGAACAAGTCTATTTGGCTATAAAAAAACCTTTATGCTGGCGCCATCCGATCACGGGCTCGCTGGGTGTTTAGGTATTTATGGATGTAGGTTCTTTTGGTTTCACCATCGCAGGCCTGGTTGTTGGGTTCATTGTCGGCATGACCGGCGTTGGCGGTGGTTCGTTGATGACCCCGATCCTGCTCTGGTTCGGCATCAACCCGGCCACTGCAGTGGGCACCGACCTGTTGTATGCGGCCATCACCAAGGCCAGTGGCGTCTGGGTGCACAGCAAGCAAAAGAACATCGACTGGAAGATCACCGGGCTGCTGGCCATGGGCAGCGTGCCAGCGGCGGCCTTGACCCTGTGGTTTCTGAGCACCCTGCATACCGACACCCAGACGCTCAACGGCGTGATCAAGCAGGGCCTGGCGGTGGTGCTGATCCTCACGGCGCTGGCCATCCTGTTCAAGTCGCGGTTGCAGGCGTTTGCCAGCAAGCACGCCGGTGACCGCTACCACCTCAGCGAACGCAGCCTCAACGCCCTGACCGTGGTCACTGGCGTGGTGCTGGGCGTGATGGTGTCACTGACCTCGATTGGCGCGGGCGCCCTGGGCACTGTCGCGCTGTTTCTGCTGTACCCGTACCTGGTCACCCGGCGCCTGGTGGGCACCGAGATCGCCCACGCCGTACCTCTGACCCTGGTCGCCGGCCTGGGCCATGCGAGCATGGGCAACATGGACTGGTCGTTGCTGGGCTACCTGCTGCTGGGCTCGTTGCCGGGGATCTACCTGGGCAGCCACCTGACCGGGCGCATTTCCGACAACGTACTGCGCCCTTGCCTGGCGGGGATGCTGTTGCTGATCGGGTACAAGCTCGCGTTCTGAGCGCATCTTTCCGACAGCGCGTCGACGCCATTCGCCGGCAAGGCCGGCTCCTACCGTGATCATGTAGGAGCCGGCCTTGCCGGCGAAGCTTTTTTATGACGCAACGTATAGTAGTATTACCATACGTCGCAGGTAGTACTTCCATAACAACCCGACATTGTTATATAAGATGCCCGGAGCCATCTGCGCTGCCGCCACCGACAAGGGGGCAGCTGACATCAAGAGCTAACAATCAGCCAACGGGTGCCACACATGTCGAATTCTCACCAGGGCCTCGCCCCTGCCTGTACGAGCCTGCTCAACCTCGGCTCACCCCCGCGCACGTTACCCCGCCCCGCGACCTGATCGCGGCGCGCCGGCGCCTGCCCCACCGCATTTACCGTCTGGCTGCGAGCCCTGCCCGCCGCCCTGACGCCCCACACCCGCAACAAAGTCGATGGCCCGCCCCAGGCAATAAAAACAACAAAGGAGCCCCACCCATGACGCACGCCCCAACCGATCACGCGCAGAGTTGCGACCGCATCCGCGCCAACCCCAAATTCCAGCAACTGGTGCGCACCCGATCGCGCCTGGCCTGGTCACTCAGCGCCGCAGTGCTGGGTGCCTACTACCTGTTCATGCTGGTGGTGGCGTTCTACCCGCAGGTGCTGCACACACCGCTGGGGGACGGTCGCCAACTGACCCTCGGCATTCCCGTGGCCTCGGCACTGATCGTGCTGTCGTGGCTGCTGACCGGCTGGTACGTGCGCAGAGCCAATACCCGCTTCGACAGCCTCAGCGCACAGGTACTGGAGGAGTCGAAATGAACCGCACCGCACTGCTAGTGCTGAGCAGCCTGCTGCTGACCCCGGCGGCTTTCGCGGCGCCGCTGGTGGCCGACAAACAACCGGTCAACCTGCACGCCATCGCGATGTTCTTCGTGTTCGTGCTGGGCACCCTGGCGATCACCTGGAGGGCCGCGCGCCAGACCCGCTCCACCTCCGACTTCTACACCGCCGGCGGCGGCATCAGCGGTTTTCAGAACGGCCTGGCGATTGCCGGCGACTACATGTCGGCGGCCACCCTGCTGGGCCTGTCGAGCCTGGTGTTCGCCAAGGGCTACGACGGCTTCATCTACACCGTGGCGTTCTTCGTCGGCTGGCCGATCATCACCTTCCTGATGGCCGAGCGCCTGCGCAACCTGGGGCGCTACACCTTTGCCGACATCGTGTCGTACCGCCTGGACCAGACCCGCATCCGCACCTTCGCCGCCTTCGGCTCGCTGACCGTGGTGTGCTGCTACCTGGTGGTGCAGATGGTGGGTGCCGGGCAACTGATCAAGCTGCTGTTCGGCCTGGACTACAGCACCGCAGTGATGGTGGTGGGCGCCCTGATGCTGGTGTACGTGATCTTCGGCGGCATGATCGCCACCACCTGGGTGCAGATCATCAAGGCCGTGCTGTTGCTGGCCGGTGGCACCACCCTGGCGCTGCTGGCCATGGCCGAGTTCGGCTTCAGCCTGGAAACCCTGGCCAGCCGCGCAGTGAACGTGCACAGCACAGGCTGGAGCATCATGGGCCCCGGCTCGATGCTGGCCGACCCGATCAACGCCGCGTCGCTGTCGCTGGGGCTGGTGTTCGGCATCGCCGGGCTGCCGCATATCCTGATGCGCTTTTTCACCGTGCCCAACGCCAAGGAAGCACGCAAGTCGGTGTTCTACGCCACCGGCTTCATCGGTTTCTTCTTTCTGGTGGTGATGGTGCTGGGCTACGCGGCCATCGTCATCGTCGGCACCGACCCGCAGTTCTACGTGGACGGCGACCTCAAGGGCGCGCTGATCGGTGGCGGCAACATGGTCGCCATGCACCTTGCAAAGGCGGTGGGCGGCAACCTGTTCCTGGGCTTCCTGTCGGCGGTGGCCTTCGCCACCATTCTCGCGGTGGTGTCGGGCCTGGCACTGGCCGGTGCGTCGGCCATCTCCCATGACCTCTACGCCACCGTGTGGAAAAAGGGCACCGCCAGCGAAAAGGACGAGATGCGCGTGACCCGTATCGCCACCGTCGGCCTGGGCATCATCGCGATCCTGCTGGGCATCCTGTTCGAGAAGCAGAACGTGGCCTTCCTGGTGGGCCTGACCTTCGGTATCGCGGCCTCCACCAACTTCCCGGTGCTGATCATGGCCATGTACTGGAAAGGCCTGACCACCCGCGGCGCGCTGGCCGGCGGCTTTGCCGGGCTGATCACCGCGCTGGGGCTGGTGATCCTGTCGCCGGCGGTGTGGGTGTCGGTGCTGGGCAACGCCCAGGCGATCTATCCCTATGACCATCCGGCACTGTTTTCCATGCCGCTGGCGTTCCTGGTCACGGTGATTGTGTCCAGGCTCGACCGCAGCGCCCGCGCAGCCCGCGAACGTGCGGCCTTCGACGACCAGTTCGTGCGCGCACAGACTGGCCTGGGCGCCGCTACCGCCGTCAGCCACTGAACCACTGCAACCCCTGTCACGGGCCGCTACGGCGGCCCGTGCGGGCATCGCTGCACCTCATAAAAACAAAAAAGAGGATTTACCATGCACCGCACTTTCCCACCGTTCAGCCTTGGCCTGCTGGCCACGGCAACACTCGCCGGCGTTTGCAGCACGGCCAACGCGGCCTTTGTCGATGACAGCAAGGCCAGCGTGGAACTGCGCAACTTCTACTTCAACCGCGACTTTCGCCAGCACGAGGCCCCGCAGTCCAAGGCCGAGGAATGGGCCCAGGGCTTTGTGCTGCGCTACGAGTCCGGCTTTACCGAGGGCACCCTGGGCGTTGGGGTGGACGCCATCGGCCTGCTCGGGCTCAAGCTCGATTCCAGCCCCGAACGCAGTGGTAGCGGCCTGCTGCAGCGTGACCGCGAGGCACCGCGCCGTGCCCAGGGCGAGTACAGCGAGCTGGGCCTGACCGCCAAGGTGCGCGCCAGTCACAGCGTGTTGAAGGTCGGCACCCTGATACCCAGGCTGCCGGTGCTGATGCCCAACGACTCGCGCCTGTTGCCGCAGACCTTTTCCGGCGGGCAGTTGAACGTGCAGGAGCTGGAGAACCTGAACCTCGACATCGGCCGGCTGCGCCAGGTCAACCAGCGCGACTCCACCGACTACGAGGACATGGGCGTGACCACGGGCGCGGCAAAAAACATCGTGGCCCGGCGCAGCGACAGCGATCGCTTCGACTTCGCCAGCCTTAGCTACAAGTGGACCGACAGCCTGACTACCAGCTACAGCTACGGTGCGCTCGACAACCTCTACCGCCAGCACTTCGTGGGCCTGAACCACACCTGGGCGCTGGGCGAGGGGCAGTCGCTCAAAAGCGATGTCCGGTTCGCCCGCTCCAGCGACGACGGCGCCAGCAACGTCGACAACAAGGCGCTGGGGGCGATGTTCACCTATGGCATACAGGGCCACGCCTTCGGTGTGGGCTACCAGCGCATGCGCGGCGACACCGGCTTTGCCTACCTCAACGGTGCCGATGCCTACCTGGTGAACTTCGTGCAGATCGGCGACTTCGCCAACAAGGACGAAACCTCGTGGCAGGCCCGCTACGACTTCAACTTCGCCAGCGTGGGCCTGCCGGGGCTGACCTTCATGACCCGCTACCTGCGCGGCGACGGCATCGACCTGGGTGCGGGGCGGCCCGATGGCAAGGAGTGGGAGCGCGACACCGATATCGGCTACGTGGTGCAAAGCGGCCCGCTGAAAAACGTCGGCGTGAAGTGGCGCAACGCCACGGTACGCTCCACGCATTTCGGCAACGACCTGGACGAGAACCGGCTGATCCTGTCGTACACCGTTGCACTCTGGTAATTGAACATTGGCCATTCGCCGATAACACTCAGGCGTTGCTCGTGGTCCAGAGGGCAACGTCTGACGTCATCAAGCGACGAACAACTGGAAGTCGCGCTTGAAAAAGTCCCACCTTGGGACCAGAATGGGGCCTTATGAGAATCATTGCCATCAGTCACCTGAAAGCATTTTCCGAGAAGCATCCTGCATCCAAGCAACCCTTGCTCTCATGGATTGACGAAGCCAGGCAGGCAAGATGGTCCACGCCTGCGGATATCAAGGCGCAGTTCGGCAATGCCAGCATCCTCAAAAGTCGCAGAGTGGTGTTCAATATCAAAGGCAATGACTATCGGATCGTGGCTGCCGTGGCCTATCGCTTCGAAGCCATCTACATCAAGTTTGTCGGTACTCACGAACAATACGATGGCATTGACGCCGACACCGTTGAGATGGAGTGATCCTGTGAACATTCACCCAATTCATACCGAGCAGGACTACAAGGCCGCGTTGAACGCAGTGTCCGAGCTGTTCGACAACGAGCCGGAACCCGGCACGCCCGAAGGTGATTACTTCGATGTCATGGTCACGCTGATAGAGGCGTATGAGACCAAGCAGTTTCCGCTCGACCTGCCCGACCCCATCGAGGCTATTCGCTTCAGAATGGAGCAGTCCGGCCTGAGCGCCGCCGACCTGGTACCGGCAATCGGCCGGAAGAACCGGGTCTACGAAGTACTCAATGGAACGAGAGCGCTGACACTGCCGATGATATGGCGGTTGCACGAAATGTTCGGAATTCCGGCGCAAAGCCTGATAAAACCTCGACAAGTACAGGGCGTCGACACTACACGTTGACTGCTTGCGCAGAGCTATCGAGCCATGGAGGCCCGGCATGTTGCACGTTCTGTTCCACCGCTTTCCTCTTGCCCTTGCCCTGAGCGCCCTGCTCGTCGCCTGCGTGCCCTACCCGCGAGAGCGCCCGGCCTATGCCGACCTGTGCGAGTCGCGCCAGGTGTTCGAGGTGCCGACCGCGCACGGGGTCAAGACCTTCTACCTGTACACCTACCTCTACGACCATGCGCTGATGTGGAGAGATCGACCCTACACGCAGGGTTACTTCAGCGTGCCCCATGGCTCGCCACAGCGCGAGTTCTACGTGCAGGTGATCGGCTTCAACAAGAATCGCCAGCAGCCTCTCAAGCCAGGGTCGGGCGAAGCGCCCATCCCCATGCTGTACGACAGCCGCAAGGCCTACCTGACCTTCGAGAATGGCCAGCGCCTGGCGGCCCGCCCGGACCTTTACCTGGGCGCGCTGAACAACGACTTCCCGCTTTCGGGCAAGGACTACGTGCGCCCCTCGCCGTTCGACATCAACAGTGACGAGGTGCACCGGCGCATTCCCAAGCTCACCAACAACAGCCGCTATGGCTCGGTCTACGTCGCGTTCAACACCCCGGACTTCAACGCCGACGCCAAGTGGACGATCAACCTGGGCACGTTGGAAATCGACGGGCAGTCGGTTACCGTGGCGCCACTGCAACTGTGCCACCACCCGAAAAAATCCTGGATCGGCGTCGAGCCGTTGATGCGGCCCTGAGCCCCGGTCCACTTCACGCCCACATTCAGCGAGGTTGCATGCAGATCGAGCTTCTGGAGGTTCGCGATCACCTCCACCGTTTCGCCCCTTTCGACGCCCTGCCCGAAGAAACCCTCAACGGCATTGCGCCACGAATCCAGGTGAGCTATTTCAAGGCCGGTAGCACCATCCTGGAAGCAGGCGCCAGCATCCAGGACCTGCACTACGTGCGCAGCGGTGCGGTGGAGATCTACCGGCGCAACGGCGAGCTCTACAACCGCCTGGGCGAAGGCGACATCTTCGGCCAGGCCGGGTTGCTGCGCAGCAACAAGGTGCGTTTCCCGGCCAAGGCGCTGGAAGACAGCCTGATCTACTTCATTCCGGCAGACCTGTTTGCCGAACTGTGCGAGCAGCACGACAGCTTTGCCGAGTTCGTCGAGGCCGAAGGGCATTCGCGCCTCAAGTCCGCTGTCGAAGGCCAGGGCCGCGCCAGCGAGCTGATCCAGCTCAAGGCACGCACCCTGCTCTCGCGCAGCCTGGTGTGGGTGAGCCAGGACACTTCGATTCTGGACGCGGCGCGCCTGATGGCCGCCGAAAGCGTGTCGTGCGTGGCAGTGGTCGAACCGGTACCGGATGCCCCCGACAGACTGCTGGGGCTGGTCACCGACCGGGACCTGCGCACCCGCGTGCTGGCCGCCGACCTCAGCAGCAGCCTGCCCATCAGCACGGTGATGTCGAGCGATCCGGTGGTGATCCAGGCCAACGACTCGGTGTTCGAAGCCATGCTGTGCATGCTGCGGCGCAACATCCACCACCTGCCGGTGGTGCACAAGGGCCGCACGCTGGGGCTGATCAACCTGTCGGACATCATCCGCCACGAGTCTCAGAGCAGCCTGCACCTGGTCAACAGCATCTCCAACCAGAACAGCGTGGCTGGCCTGCGCTCGCTGCTGCGCGACCTGCGCGGCACCTATGTGCGCATGGTGCGCGATGGCGCCACGGCGCACATGATCGGCAGCGCGATTTCCGGCATCGGGCGCGCCTTCACCCAGCGCCTGCTGGAACTGGCCGAACGCGACCTGGGCCCGCCGCCAGTGCCGTACTGCTTCATGGCGCTGGGCTCGATGGCGCGGGACGAACAGTTGCTGGTCACCGACCAGGACAACGCCCTGGTGCTGGACGACAGCTTCGACCCGGTGCAGCACGACGCCTACTTCCTCAAACTCGCCACCTTCGTCAGCGACGGCCTGGCCGCGTGCGGCTACAGCTACTGCAAGGGCGGGATCATGGCCACCAACGACCAGTGGCGCCAGCCGCTGCGGGTATGGAAGGGCTACTTCACCCAGTGGATCGACAAACCCAACGCGGCCACCCTGCTCAACAGCAGCATCTTCTTCGACCTCGACGGGGTGTATGGCCAGCTGGAACTGGTGGAAACCCTCAAGACCCTGTGCGCGCAGAAGTCCAGCGCCAGCCCCGCCTTTCTTACCGCCATGGCGCGCAATGCACTGAACCGTACGCCGCCGCTGGGGTTCTTCCGCACCTTCGTGATGGAAACCGACGGCCGCCAGAAACAGATCATCAACCTCAAGGGCCGCGGCACCGCACCGCTCACCGACCTGATTCGCGTACATGCCCTGGCCTGCGCCAGTACCGCGCAGAACTCGGTCGAGCGCCTGGAAGCCATCAGCGCCACCAAGCTGATGCAGCCGGCGGCCATCGAGCACCTGCGTTATGCGCTGGAGTTCCTGTCGATGGTGCGCATTCGGCACCAGGTGGACGCCCTCGAAAACGGCCAGCAGCCAGACAACTACATCGAGCCCGAGCGCTTCTCCAGCAGCGAGCGACACAACCTCAAGGAAGCGTTCCAGGTGCTGAGCCATGCGCAGAAGTTCCTGCGCTTTCGCTACCCTGGCATCGTGCGGCACTCGCGATGAAGCCGCGTGGTATCGACCGTATCGACTGGGCAACGCGCTTTCAGGCACTGGCAGCCCAGGCGCGCAACCCGCTGCTGAAGAACTTCTACGCCGCCGGCGTGGTGCCGGCTGGCACTCCCCTGGAGCAGGTGCCGTTGCTGGCGCTGGATGTGGAAACCACCGGGCTGGATGCGCAGAAGGACGCCATTGTCAGCATTGGCCTGATGCCCTTCACCCTGCAGCGCATCCGCTGCGCCGAGGCGCGTTACTGGGTGGTTAAACCGCGCACCGAACTGAGCGACGAGTCGGTGACCTTCCACCACATCACCCACAGCGACATCCGCCATGCGCCCACCCTGCCCCATGTGCTCAACGCGTTGCTGGGGGCCATGGCCGGGCATGTGATGGTGGTGCATTACCGCAACCTGGAGCGCGGGTTTCTCGACAATGCGGTGCGACGGCACCTGGGTGAGGGGCTGGAGTTTCCGGTGATCGACACCATGCAGCTGGAAGCGCTGCTGCACCGTGGCAAACGCAGTTGGCGGGACCGCCTGCTGCGCCGGCCGCCAGCCTCCATACGCCTGGCCGACAGCCGCGCACGCTATCACCTGCCGCCCTATCACGCGCACCATGCCCTGACCGATGCGTTGGCCACGGCCGAGCTGTTGCAGGCACAGGTGGCACATCGGTTCGAAGCGGGAATGGAAATCGGGCGGCTGTGGGATTGAACGCCAGCAAACTGGCTTTGTGCAGAAGCCAGCCTTGCTGGCGATGCCCGGCTACGCCGGGCCAGGGGCGCCATGCACGCCATCGCCGGCAAGGCCGGCTGCTACGCCCCCACAATAAAGTTGCTGCGCCGGGCGGGCTTTAACCGCGCGGCTCCGACATCAGTCCCTTGACCAGCGACACACAGCCGAGCAGCAACACGATGGCGAACGGCAGGCCGGTCGACACCGCCATCGCCTGCAGCGCAATCAAGCCGCCACCGAGCAAAAGCGCAATCGCGATCACGCCCTGCATCACCGCCCAGAACACCCGCTGCGGCACCGGTGCATCCACCTTGCCACCGGCGGTGATGGTATCGATCACCAGCGAGCCGGAGTCGGACGAGGTGATGAAGAACACCGCCACCAGCACGATGCCGATGAACGAGGTGATCTCCTTGAGCGGCAGGCCGCTGAGCATCGCGAACAGCTTGAGCTCCAGCACCGCATCGGTCACGCCGGCAAAGTGCTGGTTCACGGTCTGATCGATGGCGGTGCCGCCGAAAGTGGTCATCCACAGCACCGACACCAGCGAGGGCACCAGCAACACGGCGATGAGAAACTCGCGCACCGTGCGGCCACGGCTGACACGGGCGATGAACATGCCCACGAACGGCGACCAGCTGATCCACCAGGCCCAGTAGAAGGCAGTCCAGCCCTGGGTGAACTCGGCATCCTCGCGCCCCACCGGGTTGGACAACGCCGGCAGGTACTCGATGTAGGCCGTGAGGTTTCTGAAGAAGCCGGTGAAGATCGCCAGGGTCGGCCCGACCACGATGATGAACACCAGCAGCAGCAACGCCAGGCCCATGTTCACCTGGGACAGCATCTTCACGCCCTTGTCCATGCCGGCCAGCACCGAGCCCAGGGCGATGATGCTGATGCCGATGATCAGCAGCACCTTGCTGACATTGGTCGAGGGGATCGCGAACAGGTATTCGAGCCCGGCTGCCGCCTGCTCGGCACCGATCCCGAGGGAAGTGGCCAGGCCGAACAGCGTGGCGAACACCGCCAGGATATCGATCACATGCCCCGGCCAGCCCCACACGCGCTCACCCAGCAACGGGTAGAACACCGAGCGGATCGACAGCGGCAAGCCCTTGTTGTAGGTGAACAGCGCCAGCGACAACGCAACGATCGCGTAGATCGCCCACGGGTGCAGGCCCCAGTGGTAGATGGTGGCCGCCATCGCCATGTCGGCCGCCACCTTGGCATCACCGCCTGCACCGCCCAGCGGCGCCCAGTCGGTACGCACGCCGTTGGCGTCGAGGGTGACCCCGCCCATGGCGGCCGAGAAGTGCGACATCGGTTCGGCCACGCCATAGAACATCAGGCCGATACCCATGCCGGCGGCGAACAGCATCGAGAACCAGCCCACATAGGAATGGTCCGGCACCGCTTCGCGCCCGCCCAGGCGCACCTTGCCCAACGGCGAAACGATCAGGCCCAGGCACAGCAGTACGAAGATGTTCGCGGTGCTCATGAAGAACCACGCCAGGTTGGCGGTCAACCAGCTGCGCATGGCGCTGAACACCGGCTCGACTTCGTTCTGCAAGGCCAGGGTGAGGATGACGAACAGGAAGATGGTGGCGGCAGAGATGAGGAACACCTTGCCGTGGATGTCCAGCGAGAAGGAAAACTCGCCCTTGAAATTGTCCTGGCCGACGACGTAGTCGGTATCGATCAGGTTTACTTCACCGCTGGGAGCTGGAATGCCGTCGACGGTCGGCGGCTGAGAATGCCCGGGTGTGTCGTTGGAGGGGGTTCTTCCCACGAAATAGCTCCTTGAATTGCTGGCACGCTTCGACGTGCAGTGATCTGATAGCCCCGCTGTTCCTATGGCAAAACGAGAAATGTGAAGGCCACAGGGTAGCAGGCCTGAGGTCGGACCGCCGCACCCGTCATCGGTTCAAGGCTTTTTGCCATTATTTGCATTCACCTTGCCGGCCCTTTATTGCACGACTCAAGCGAGCCCCCATGTCCCGATACGCCATCGCCGTCACCGCCGCCGACCACAAGCCAGGGATCGTCAAGCTGCTGCGCCAGTGGTCTGCCGACAGCATCGGCGAGCTGATGCGCAAGGTGGGCACGCAAACGCCGGTCGTGCTGTTCGATACCACGGACTTCGCCCTGGAGGTGCCCAGCGAGCAAGGCACGGTGACGCAGCAGCAAACGCTGCTGGCAATCATCGATGCGCTGGAGCAGGCCGGCGCCAGCCTGCGCATCACCCACCATGCGGGCACGCTGGTGGAGCCGCTGACGCGTGAGATGCTGGAGAACCTGTTCGAAAGCGAGCTGCTCTACCTGGGCCAGGAGCACGACTGAGCGTTGCTACGCCCCGCCGTGCCCGTAACGCTTGCGGTACTCGGCAGGTGTCACCCCCACGTGCTTGAAGAACGCTCGGCGCAAGGTGTCGGCGTTGGCGAAGCCGCATTTGGCGGCGACCTGCTTGGGCGCATCACCACCGGCCTCCAGCAGGGCGCGTGCAGCGGCCACCCGCGCCGACTCCACCCAGGCCGCGGGGGTGACCCCCACCTCGGCATGAAACAGCCGGGCAAAATGCCGGGGGCTGAGGCCGGCATGTTCGGCCAGTGCCTCGACTGTCAGCGCCAGCTGCGGGTTGGCGGCCACCCAGCGCTGCACTTGCTGCAACACCGAACGCCCGGCTGGCTGCGCCTCGCCCTTGCGGCTGAACTGCAACTGCCCGCCCGGGCGCTTGAAGAACATCACCAGTTGCGCCGCTACCCGCAGCGCGATTTCACGGCCCAGGTCTTCCTCCACCAGCATCAGCGCCAGGTCCAGCCCGGCAGTGACCCCGGCGGCTGTGCGCAGCTTGCCGTCGCGCACATACAGCGCATCCTCTTCCACGCTCAGGCTCGGGTAACGCTGTGCCAGGGCCTGTGCCGCGGCCCAGTGCGTGGTCACCCGCCGCCCATCCAGCAACCCGCTGGCCGCCAGCGCGAAGGCGCCGGTGCACACCGAGCCGAAGCGGCGCGACTGGCCCGCGCAGTCGCGGATCCAGGCCAGCAGCGTGTTGTTCAGTTGCATCCGCGCCGCATCCGGTGCCCCGGCCACCAGCAAGGTGTCGAAGCACTGCCCGGGCTCACCTGCCACCAGGTCGGGCAACAGCCGCGCACCGGACGAGCTGTGAATGGGCCCTGGCTCGCACGCCACCACCTGCAACGTGTAGACCTGCCGACCCGCCTCGACATTGGCCTGGGCGAACACATCCAGCGGGCCCGACACATCGAGCAGCTGAACACCGGGCAGCGCCAGTACGGCAATGGTTCTGGTCATGGCGAAGGGGCGAACCTCAAGGCGTCGTGATTTCACGTGAAATGGCAGTATATGGCGTATCACGCCATTTGAGGACAGCAGTGTCGAGCCTGACAATGAAGGCGAACCCCAACCCGGAGCCTGCCCCATGACACTCGACATCCACGGCATCAAGATCCCCGACAGCCACCTTGCCCGCGAAATCACCGAGGTGGTACGCGATACGGCCTCGCCCCTGCTGTTCCACCATTCCAGCCGCGTGTTCTACTTCGCCGCCCTGGCGGGCCAGAAGCGCGGCCTGAAGTTCGACGCCGAGCTGCTGTACTGCGGCTGCATGTTCCACGACATGGGCCTGACCCATCAGCACAGCAGCGCCTGCGAGCGTTTCGAAGTGGATGGCGCCAATGCCGCACGCGACTTCCTGTGCGGCCACGGCATCGCCCAGCAGGACATCGATACGGTATGGACCGCCATCGCTCTGCACACCACCCCAGGCATACCCGAGCACATGCACCCGGTGGTGGCGCTGGTGACAGCAGGGGTCGAGATGGACGTGCTGGGGCTGACCCACGGCCAATACAGCGCTGCCGAGCGCGAAGCCATCGTCAGCGCCCACCCGCGGGGCGAGCACTTCAAGGAAGACATCATCCAGGCCTTCTACGACGGCATCCGCCACAAGCCGCAGACCACCTTCGGCAACGTCAAGGCGGATGTGCTGGCCGACAAGGACCCCGCCTTCAAGCCCGGGAATTTCTGTGCGGTGATTCGCGGCTCGAAGTGGGCGAGCTAGGCACCTGCTCTACAGCGTCACCAGCATGCAGGCCACGGTGATGGCCATGACCCCGGTGGCAATCCACCCAAGCCAGCGCAACCGCGGCCTGATCACGTGCTCGCCCATCGTTTGCGGTCGCGATGCCAGCAGCATCATGACCACCATGATGGGCACGGCGATCACGCCGTTGAGCACTGCCGACCAGAACAGCTCCTTCACAGGGTCGGTGGGCGTGAAGCACAGGATCACCCCGCCGACGGTCGCGGCGGCGATCAAGGTGTAGAACGCACGCCCTTCGCCCCTGTCCAACCGCGCGCTGAGGCTGCCCGACCACCCCGCTGCTTCGGCCACGGCATAGGCGGCCGACCCCGCCAGCACCGGCACCGCCAGCAGCCCGGTGCCGATGATGCCCAGGCTGAAGATCAGAAAGGCAAAGTCCCCCGCGAGCGGGCGCAGCGCCTCGGCCGCCTGGGCCGAGGTCTGGATATCCGTGATACCGGCGGCACGCAGGGTTGCCGCCGTGCTCAGGATGATGAAGAACGCGATCAGATTGGAAAACGTCATGCCCACCACCGTATCGACCCGGATGCGCAGCAGGTGCCGGCGCACCTCGCGCCTTGCCGGCACCTGCTGGCCCGTGGTGGCGTCTTCCATTTCCTGTGCGGCCTGCCAGAAGAACAGGTAGGGGCTGATGGTGGTACCCAGTACCGCCACCACCATCAGCAGGGTGTCATGGTTGAATGCGATATCGGGGAACACGATACCCCGCGCTACCGCGCTCCAGTCCACGTGCACCATGAACGCCACCGCCACGTACGACAGCAGCGCCAGGGTCAGCCATTTGAGCCAGCTGACGTAGGCGCGGTACGGCATGAACACCTGTAGCACCAGGCACAGCAGGCCGAACGTGACGGCATAGATATGCGCCGACCCGCCCACCAGCAAGCGAAGGGCCTCGGCCATGGCTGCGATGTCGGCCGCCAGGTTCAGCGTATTGGCCACCAGCAGCATGCCCACCACGGCCCACAGCACGCTGGCGGGAAAGCTCTGCTTTATATTGGCGGCCAGTCCGCGACGGGTGATGTAGCCGATGCGTGCGCTCACCAGCTGAATCGCGATCATCAGGGGCAGGGTCAGCACCACGGTCCACAGCATGGAGAAGCCAAACTGTGCGCCGGCTTGCGAATAGGTGGCGATACCGCTCGGATCGTCGTCGGCGGCGCCGGTGATCAACCCGGGCCCAAGCCGTCGCAGGCTGCGGCGCAATCCGATTTTCCTGACAGGCTTCATGGCCGCGCCTCGATTCACCTGCGGGGGTGGGCCGAACATTGCGCAGGGGATAGCAACAGACTAGCCCGCCCACGGCCGTTTGGGCGCCGGCATGACAGGCTTGCAGGCGAAGCTTGCAGACTCTTGGTAAACTGGCGCACTTGTTTTTTTGGGGCTGGCCGTGTGACGCGGTGTCAGCGCAGAACGCCCATCGCCCGAAACATCCGTGGACCCCGCTGGCTTATCGGATTGTCTCAGCGATCACTACTTCAAGAGCCACGCCGAATGCCCTCCGCCTTCGTCATACCTTGGGTGGTGACCGGAGTGTTCGCAGTAGGACGATTCGTACTTCTCTCATGCGCCACAACAGTCCATTACCGTATTCATAATCACCCCGAAATTTGATACGATTTCTAGTTAATCCAAGGTAGGACCATTAATGAAAAAGCTACTATTTGCATCGGTTTTAGTTCTGAGCGGCTGCGGAGACACCGCACCGAAAGGCATAATTTTGGGTGATGTAATATTTGGTATTGATTCTTCCAAGCCAATGCCAGTAGAAAACGCAAGGCTTAATTACCCGGAAGACGCAGTGGAAGCACGTGATGGGACTATCTATGTTTCGGATACGCACTTGCACGTGATCAGAAAAATCAAAGACGGCGTAGTGGAAAACTTCGCAGGCACTTTTGAATCAGGATTCAATGGTGATGGGCCCAGAGAATCTGTCATGCTCAATCTTCCTACGGCGTTGCTTATCTCCGACGACCAGAAGTATCTGAATTTCGCAGACAGCGGCAACAATCTAATTAGAAGAATAAACATAGAAAGCGGTGAAGTCTCAACAATTGCCGGAATTCGTGGCGGAGAAGAGCTGCCTAACGTTGGCACAGCAGCCACCGCCTCTCCAATTGGATACACAGCCTCTCTAAAATATGATGAAAATGGCAATTTATGTTTTCCCTCAACCCGCATGATAAACGGAATTTCTGTTGAGGGTGGCATTTTCTGCATCGACAAATCTCAGACAATAATATCCAACACCACGACAGCTACTCAAAAATTCGAAAAAGCAAAAGACATCCTGATAGGAGAGAATGAATCCTATGTTACGGAACTGAACAAACTCTACAAATTCAAGCAAGATAAAGAGACAGAAGTTCTTACAATGCAAAGTGGGTACGGAAAGGGGCTTGCGAAACTTGGCGACACTCTTTTCGTAGGAAACCATACATTGCTTTACGCGGTAGACGAGAACTTTAACTCAAAAATTGCAGCATCTGGGTTTGCTAACATCTCAAATGTCAAACCCTACCATGGCGGTTTACTGATTACCGACTCCGACCAAGGTGTTATCTATTCGTTCGATGGTGTAAACAAAACCCAGCTCACTGGCACGAGCGCTAATGCGATAGGTGCTCTTACCAGTGTTGCACAGTATGGTGAAGGGAAGCTTTTAATACTCGACAATCAGCGACCAAGAATTTTTATACTTGATATAGCTACGGGCGAGTCGTCCGTTTGGGCTGGTACTGGAGAGCAGGGCTGGGCATCGATTAACGTAGATAAACTAAATACGAAATTTTACTACCCTACTACACTGGCAGTAGACAAGAACCTCAATGTGTTTGTATCAGAACAACATCGAATCATGAAGATTGATGCAAACGGGCAGGTAAGCAGATTCGCTGGCCATGACTCCTACGGCGATATTGACGATGACAACCCTGAAAATGCTCGCTTCAAATCTATTGCTGGAATGTCATTCGGTGCAGATGGGACCCTCTACGTAACGGATACATATAACCACAAGATTCGAAAGATAAGCCCTACCGGTAAAGTTACTACGTTGATAGGAACTGGAAGTGCAGGCGTTCCTGTCATAGGGGGCGCGGCAAATACTTCAAAGCTAAATCACCCTCTCGGTGCTATTGCGCTGAAGAACGGTGATGTGTTGATCGCGGACGGCTGGAACAACTCCGTGCTGAGAGTCGATACAAATGGAATAGTACATAGCTTTGCCGGGAAACAAAAATATTCAATTTATCAAGGCATGGGGTCTTTCGCTGGTGACAATGGCTTGGCTGTGGATGCCGAGCTTAATACGCCAACCAAACTTGCCGCAGATGAACATGGAAACGTGTTTATCACAGACCAGTTCAATCACAAAATCAGGATGGTCACTGGCACTGGAAAAATCTTGACAATTGCTGGCGAAGCACAAGGCTTTGCACCTCACGGAAAAAGGCTGAACTTCCCTAATGGCATTCAGGTCATTGATGGATATCTCTACGTGGCAGATAGCGGAAACCGAGTGACACTGAAGTACAAAATAGGTAAGTAGCAAGCGACAAAAATAATGGCAAGATATAATAATCTTGCCATTTTTAAAGCCTGAACATATCTGTCAGTGCTTATCTGAGCGTTTGTGCGATGGGTAGTTATTACATATACCCAGCCGATTGAACTACTGGGCGCGGTGTAGAAGCGTTTGGATTGCCTTTAGGCGGTTTTGACAGCTTGCGTCAAGGGCCACATCCTGAGCCACCAATCCTACACCGCCCGCCTGTAAGTGCAGGCTTGACCTCGTCATCACCTTGATGGGGTTGAGAGTAGCCCGCTTGGTATTTCCCAACGCAGCTTCTCGTGGTTCAGGTGCCGCTCGCTCGTCTCCTTGATCGTTACACCCGCCCAACTAGCCTTCTCGATACCTCTTGGCTCGTACAGTTTCGCCTCGCGCTTACTGATCCAGGCTTGGGGTCGTTGCATCCGATCGAGGGTTTGGGTTTCCTGATAGACTGTCTCACCCTTTTTCACGGTCCGGATCTGCACGGTATTCGCTGTCGATCCGTCCTTGCGCTTGCGCTGCGTGATGGTTCCCGGGGTTTTGCTACATGACTGCTTGAGGCTACTACCTTGTAACAACAAGCAAAGCAAAACCAGCAAGAACCGGAATAATTCGGCATCAATCAGAGATACAGAAATGCAACAGATTCAAGCGGAAAACCCAACAGCCCCAGGCAATACGGTCGTCAGGAGGTTTTCTGTTGCACCCATGATGGACTGGACCGACCGCCACTGCCGCTTCTTCCTGCGCCTGCTGTCGCGCAATGCCTTGCTCTACACCGAAATGGTCACCACCGGCGCCCTGCTGCATGGCGACGCCGAGCGTTTTCTGCGCCATGACGAAGCCGAGTACCCGCTGGCCCTGCAACTGGGTGGCAGCGTGCCGGCGGACTTGGCCGCCTGCGCCGTACTCGCGCAAAACGCCGGCTACAACGAAGTGAACCTCAACGTCGGCTGCCCCAGCGACCGCGTGCAGAACAACATGATCGGCGCCTGCCTGATGGGCCATCCGGGGTTGGTGGGCGATTGTGTGAAGGCCATGCTCGACGCAGTGCAGATCCCGGTCACGGTCAAGCACCGCATCGGCATCAATGGCCGCGACAGCTACGCCGAGCTCTGCGACTTCGTCGGCCAGGTACGCGACGCAGGCTGCCGCAGCTTCACCGTACACGCGCGCATCGCCATCCTCGAGGGCCTCTCGCCCAAGGAGAACCGCGAGATCCCGCCACTGCGCTATGACGTCGCCGCGCAGCTCAAGGCCGACTTCCCGGACCTGGAGTTCATTCTCAATGGCGGCATCAAGACCCTCGCCGAATGCCAGCAGCACCTGCAGACCTTCGACGGCGTGATGCTCGGCCGCGAGGCGTACCACAACCCTTATGTACTGGCCGAAGTCGACCAGCAGCTGTTCGGCAGCGACGCCCCGGTGATCAGCCGCAGCGAAGCGCTGGCCAGGCTGCGCCCGTACATCGCCCAGCACCTGCAGAACGGCGGCGCCATGCATCATGTCACCCGGCATATCCTCGGCCTGGGCCAGGGCTTCCCCGGCGCTCGCAAGTTCCGCCAGCTGCTGTCGGTGGACATCCACAAGAGCACCGACCCCCTGGGCCTGCTCGACCAGGCGGGGCTGCTGCTGGAAGGACGCTAGGAACCTGCGCGCGGCTGGACACTCCAATCGTTACCCTCCCCCGATAGCCTGCCGCACAGCCCTTGAGCGGCCGGCAGCGCTCGGGTAATGTCGTCCAACCGCACAGGACAGAGCACGCTCATGACTTCCAAGCTGGAACAACTCAAGCAGTTCACCACGGTCGTCGCCGACACCGGCGATATCGATGCGATCAGCCGGCTCAAGCCGGTCGACGCCACCACCAACCCGTCCCTGTTGCTCAAGGCCGCCGCCATGCCCGGCTATGCCGAGCTGCTCGATGACGCGCTCAAGCACAGCAAGGGCGACCTGGGCCTTGCCTGCGATGCATTCGCGGTATCGGTGGGCAGCGGAATTCTCAAGGTGATCCCGGGCCGTATTTCCACGGAAGTGGACGCCCGACTGTCCTTCGACCAACCTGCCCTGCTGTCCAAGGCGCGCCAATTGATCGAGTTGTACGACAAGGCCGGCATCGGCCGCGACCGCGTGCTGATCAAGCTGGCCTCCACCTGGGAGGGCATCCGCGCCGCCGAGGTGCTGGAAAAGGAAGGCATCCAGACCAACCTGACCCTGCTGTTTTCCTTCGCCCAGGCGGCTGCCTGTGCCGATGCCGGGGTGTTCCTGATTTCGCCGTTCGTGGGCCGTATCTACGACTGGTACAAGAAATCGACCGGCAAGGAGTATGTCGGGGCCGAAGACCCGGGCGTGAAGTCGGTCACGCGTATTTACGATTACTACAAGGCCAACGGCTACGACACCGTGGTCATGGGCGCCAGCTTCCGCAACATCGGCCAGATCGAGCAGTTGGCCGGCTGCGACCGCCTGACCATCAGCCCTGAGTTGCTGCAGCAGCTCAGCGATGACCAGGGCACCCTGGCGCGCAAGCTCACCCCGGGCAAGGCTGGCGAGCCACGCCTGACACTCGACGAAAGCCAGTTCCGCTGGCTCTCCAACGAAGATGCCATGGCCACCGAGAAACTCGCCGAGGGCATCCGCCAATTTGCGCGGGATCAGGAGAAACTCGAGGCGTTGTTGGCTGCAAAGGCCTGATACAAATACGGTTTGCCAGGCAAGGTGTGAAGGCGGAGCATTAGCGGTTTTGCACGCTGGATCTTGCAGACCTCTTCGCCGGCAACGCCGACTCCTACAGGGCTGCACGATACTGTAGGAGCCGGCATTGCCGGCGAAGCGCCGAAGGCGCACCCATCCATCTTCGAGTAATCAATGCCCGAAAACACCCCGCTGCCCCTGGTACTGGCCGGCCCGTTGCTGCGCCGCCTGGAGCCTGCGCGCATGGTCCTGTGGCTGGTCGGCTCACAGCCGTTGCAGCCCGAACTGCACCTGCAACACTCCACCGAATACACCCTGAGCTGTCAGGTCATCCCCATCGGCCAGCACGCCTTCGTGCACCTGCTCGATATCCAGCTGCACACTCCACTGCCCACCGACGTGCAGATCGACTACGACGTGCTGATCGGCGGCCAGGGCATCGCCACCTGGGCCCCACACCTGTTGTATGAAGGCGCCCGCCTGCCCAACTTCGTGATACGCGAGCGCCTCGACCAGTTGTTGCATGGCTCGTGCCGCAAGCCGCACCACCCCGCCGCCGATGGCCTGTTGTGCGCCGACCGCCTGCTGGCCGCGCCCCACGCACCCGCCGAGCGCCCGGCGCTGCTGATGATGAGCGGCGACCAGGTGTACGCCGACGATGTCGCCGGCCCCATGCTGCGGGCCATCCACGGGCTGATCGAACGGCTGGGCCTGTACCACGAGCACCTGGAAGGCGCCGTGGTGCAGAACAGCGCCGAGCTGTACCGCCACCCGGCCAGCTACTATCACCGTGCCGACCTGCTGCCAGCCCTGGAAAGCAACGAAACCCTGCGCGAGCGCTTTTTCGGCGGCACGCGCAAACCCATCTTCACCAGCAGCAACGCCGACAACCACCTGGTAACCCTGGCCGAGATCATGGCCATGTACCTGCTGGTCTGGTCGCCTGTGCCCTGGACCTTGGTCGACACCCCCATGCCATCAGGCCTGACCACCCAGCGCCAGGCCCGCTACCAGCGCGAACAGCACTGCCTGAAGGGCTTCGTCGAAGGGCTGGACGGCGTGGCGCGGATACTGGCGCACCTGCCCAGCCTGATGATCTTCGATGATAGTCCGAACGTAGGGGTGCGGGCAGCGTAATCCGAACGTACAGCAGTTATGGACACCATCTAATCTCTGCCTCTCTGGGAAAGACCTTCAACGTCCTGATTTCCATCCATGCGAACATGAGTGACTACAACTACGTTAAGTCGGTGAACGTCTAGAAATGCTTCGGCTAGCCTACGCTCCGTCCTGGAGCCTGTATGCTGAAAGCGAAAGTCAGGGGCATTTGTAGGAATCAGCGATGAAAATAACCGGAAGAGCTGAGGTCGAGACCGTTACAGACGTCGTGTGCGATGTATGCAGTTGCTCCACCCGCTTGGATACTGACGGGCATCAGTTCGGCACACTGGGGCTATGGCACTGCCCATGATGGGGAGCGCTATGAGCTGCACAGCTGTCATACCCATATTGAATGGAGCCCACTGCAGGAGCCAAGCTACTCTGGCTGGCGTAACCAGGGATTACGAGATCCTCTCAGTTGTAACTGGTGCCCCAGGCCCTACGGGCGGAGATATGCGATGAAGGGTCGACGGAAAATAAAGACTGACAGATGGCTTCTAAAATCGACAATTGAAGACGGCGCACGAGAGATTCTGCTTGCTCGGTCTGAGAAACAAGGAAGATTGCTCGACATTGCCGCGCAAAGTGGCAAAAAAATGGAGCCCGCTGGGCGACTGTGTGGCTGAAAGGCAGGATTCACCTTTGAGGGGTGCAACATGAACAAAACTGAAATAATCGCGTTTTGCCCCATTGCACCATTGGGTTGCTGGAGCTTCGTCCATCGGTGTTTCGTTGGAAGGTGCCAGCAGGCATTAGCACTAGCTACGCATGTGCTTGGATCTCGAACGCTTGCCGTACTCTGGCTGTACAAGCCCGCCATCGGATTAGCACATCAAGTGCCTTGCAGCATACTGATGACTAGATCGGGCTATGAGCAAGTGAACACGCTTTTGGGGCGAATTGAACATTGTGTATACATTTAACGCCTTCAGCCCGGGGCAGACGCGCAATGAGCTCTTCTATGGCGCCGACTCGTCCAGCGGCAGCCTATGGCCTTAACCAAGTGGATCAATGGATCGAGCTCAGTCATTTACAAATTTCAGCAATCGACACGTAGTACACGTCCGCATCATTACGACCTCAACCTCCCACACATGTCACACGCTTGCGGGGCACGTCGAAGTGCACTCATGCCTCGAGGCAATCTGCTATAGTCGCCCTATAGCCCCGCTTGGTGAATTGCTGTGCGTCGGATTGGATTGATCCTGGTAATGATTGCTAGCCTCGTGCTGCCGACCTTCGGCGGTATGGCTTTCAGCATGCCGGCACAACCTTGCCCGATGCAGAGCGCCGATCATCAGGACCATGCAACGGCCGATGCTCCGTGCTGCGAGCAAATGGACACGTCTGATGGGGTGGCCAATAAGTCTCCCTGCAAATCCGGCCAGGAATGCAAGACCGGAGGACTTCTCCAGACCAATGTGATCAAGAGCATATCCCCTCTTCCCTCACGCCCCGAAATATTGCTGACACAGTCGGTGATTAAGCGAGAGCCAGCAGGACTCTGGCGCCCTCCTCGTTTCGTCTAATGCAGTGATCATCCCGCGCCTTACAGTCAGGCGCATCGTCGCGGCCACGTTTCGTAGCTGCGACCTCGATCAATCGCATTGGAGGCGAAAGCATGTCCGCTTTCCTTTTTCCACGCCGTGGCTATCTCGGTGTGTTGGCTGCCGCATTCTGGGCAGCTCCCTGGCTTGCCGCGCAGGCGCAGCCCCTAACCTTCGAACGAGCCCAAGCTCTGGCCGAGCAGAGTGCCCCTGAGAACCTCGCGCGCCAGGCGCAGGTGGCTTCGGCACAACAGGCTGTAGGGCCCGCAGACGCCCTGCCCGATCCCAAGCTGATTCTAGGCATCGACAACCTGCCGATCGAAGGCCCTGACCGTTACACACTTAATCGTGACTCCATGACCATGCGCCGCATTGGGCTCATGCAGGAAGTCCCCAACAGTGACAAGCGTCAGGCTCGGCGCCAGGTGGCCGAGGCTTCAGTTGTCCGAGCCGAGGCCGAGCAGCGTGCCATGCAGTTGGAGATCAAGCGCCAGACAGCAGTGAGCTGGCTGGACGTGTACTACGCCGAACGCAGTGTTGGCCTCTTCGATCAACTGGACCGTCAGATCGAGATGCTCCGCTCGACCGTGCAATCGCTGATTGCCGGCGGTAGTGCTCAGCCTGGCGAGCTGTTGCAGGCCGACCAGGAAGCTTTGGCGTTACAAGATCGGCGAGATGAACTGAATCGCGATGTGGCAGTAGCTCGTGCCAAGCTGCGCCGCTGGATAGGCAACGAGGCTGACCAGCCTTTGCAAGGAGGTGTTCCCAATCTGAACCTGGTGGTACCGCACCTGCAGCAACGCATTGCCTCACACCCTGAGTTGCGCGCTGCCTCCGCCCGAGTCGGCGAGGCTAGCGCCGAGCTGAACGAGGCCATCGCCGAGAAGACCCCCGACTGGGGTGTTGAGTTTGCCTACAACAATCGCGACAACCAATTCGGCGATATGGTGATGGTGCAATTTACCTTCGACCTGCCGTTGTTCGTAGGCACACGTCAGGGGCCCAAGATCAACGCCAGACAACAAAGCGTGTCGCAGATGGAAGCCGAGCAGGAAGCATTACTGCGCGCCCATCAGGCTGAGCTGGAAGGCGGTATTGCCGAGCTTGAGCAACTGCGCAGGACCTTGTCACGCACCGAAAAAACCTTGATCCCGCTTGCAAGCAAACGTGCCGATCTCGAACTTGCCGCTTACCAGGCCGGCAACAGCCAGCTGACATCCGTCCTCACCGCCCAGCGCGACCTGATCGAGGCTCAGCTACGGCAGATTGAACAGCAGCGCAAGCTGAGCCAGCTCTCCGCAAGCCTGTACTACGCCTATGTGGAGGGACTGAAATGAAGATATCGGCATTTGGTTTTGCGGTCGCCTTGCTGGCCGTGGGCATTGGCGCGGCGGGCGGTGGCTACTGGCTGGCCCAGCGGCAAGCCAAACACGAGATCCTGCCTAGCTCCGCACCGACGGACGAGCGCAAGGTGCTCTATTGGTACGACCCGATGCAGCCTGAGCAGCGCTTCGATAAGCCGGGCAAGTCACCTTTCATGGATATGGAACTTGTCCCTAAATACGCAGGATCCGAGCAGGATCCGTCTGTCCTGAGCATCCCCGCTCAAGCCGTGCAGAACCTCGGAATGCGAACCTCGATGGTGATCCGAGGTGTACTGCCCTCGGATATCGAGGCGGTGGGTTCCCTGGCCTATAACCAGCGAGAAGTGGCGAACCTCCAGGCCCGCGCCGGCGGATTCGTCGAGCGGGTTTACGGTCGCGCCCCGGGCGATGTGCTGCCTGCCGGAGCCCCCCTGGTCGACCTGCTGATTCCCGAATGGTCCGCCGCGCAGTTGGAGTTCCTGGCGGTACTGCGTACCGCTGACACTCGCTTGATAAGTGCGGCCCAAGAGCGCCTGCGCCTGCTTGGCATGCCTCAAACGTTGATCGAGCAGGTCCGCCGCAGCGGCAGACCACGGGCGGTGCAAACCCTCACCACACCTATCAGCGGCGAGCTCCAAGCCTTGCAGGTACGCGCCGGGATGACCGTCGAAGCCGGGCAGGATCTGGCGTTGATTAACGGGCTATCCAGTGTCTGGCTCGATGCGGCGATACCCGAGGCCATGGCCGGAAGTATCCAGGTCGGGGACGAGATCCGCGCCAACCTGACGGCCTTTCCTGATCGACCGCTGCTGGGCCGCGTCATAGCCTTGCTGCCGAGTGCCGATCCGCAAACACGCACGCTCACGGTACGCAGCGAGCTACCCAACCCTGCCGGTAAGTTGCGCCCCGGCATGTTCGCCGCCGTACGCCTGAACAGTGCCGTCGAACAATCCACGCTTCTTGTGCCGAGTGAAGCCGTGATTCGCACCGGGAAGCGTGCGTTGGTGATGCTGGTAGAAGGCGATGGGCGCTACCGCCCCCTGGAAATAACCTTGGGCCGCGAGGCTGATGGGCGTCTGGAGGTGTTGTCCGGTCTTGAGGAGGGTCAGGCGGTCGTTACCTCCGGCCAGTTCCTCATCGATTCGGAGGCCAGCCTACAGGGTGTCATGGCCAGCCATGCCGAGCAGGACAATAAGAAGGAACTACATGAGGCCCATGGTGTGATTCGTGCTCTGGACGCGGAGTCAGTCACCCTGGAGCACGGGCCCTTCGAGAGCCTGAATATGCCAGGTATGACCATGGCTTTTCCATTGGTCAGCTCAGAAGTAGCTGTGGGACTTAAGCCAGGAGATCACGTACGTATCGGCGCCCGCCAGAAAAACTCCGGCCTGATGATCGAGCAGCTCAGCAAGGAAGGAGACCAGCCATGATCGCACGCCTGATCCACTGGTCTATCGGCAATCGCTTTCTGGTGCTGCTGGCGACCCTGTTCATCACCGCCCTGGGCATCTGGTCGCTGCGCAACACGCCGTTGGATGCACTGCCGGATCTGTCCGACACCCAGGTCATCATCCGCACAAGCTTCCCCGGGCAGGCACCGCAGATTGTCGAGAACCAGGTGACCTACCCGCTGGCCACCACCATGCTCTCGGTGCCGGGGGCGAAGACAGTGCGCGGCTACTCGTTCTTCGGCGACTCCTTCGTTTATGTGCTGTTCGAGGACGATACCGACCTCTACTGGGCACGCTCGCGGGTGCTGGAGTACCTCAACCAGGCGCAGGAACGCCTGCCCGAGGGTGTTACCACCACCCTTGGGCCGGATGCCACCGGCGTGGGCTGGATCTACCAGTACGCCTTGGTCGACCGCAGCGGCCAGCATGATCTTGCCCAGCTGCGGGCACTGCAGGACTGGTTCCTTAAGTACGAACTCAAGGGCCTGCCCAACGTAGCCGAAGTGGCCACCCTCGGCGGCATGGTCAAGCAATACCAAGTGCTGCTCGATCCCCAGAAGCTGGTGGCTTATGGGGTAACTCAGCAGGAGGTCGAAGCGGCGCTGAAGAGCGCCAATCAGGAAACCGGCGGCGCCATCCTGGAGCTGGCAGAGCGCGAGTACATGGTCCGGGCTTCAGGCTATCTAGAGAGCCTGGCGGATTTCCGCAATGTGCCGCTGCGGGCTTCGGCCAGCGGAGTTCCGGTGCTGCTGGGTCAGGTGGCCACCATTCAGTTGGGGCCAGAGATGCGTCGTGGCATTGCCGAGCTGGATGGCCAGGGTGAAGTTGTAGGTGGCGTGGTCATCTTGCGCTCCGGAAAGAATGCCCGCGATACCATCGCCGCGGTGAAGACCAAGCTGGACAGCCTGAAGGGCAGCTTGCCGGCCGGCGTCGAGGTGGTCACCACCTATGACCGTTCGCAATTGATCGACCGCGCCATCGATAACCTCAGCTACAAGCTGCTGGAAGAGTTCGCGGTGGTTGCCCTGGTTTGCCTGATCTTCCTCTGGCACCTGCGCTCGTCGCTGGTCGCGATCATCACCCTGCCCCTGGGCATCCTGATGGCCTTCATCGTCATGCGCTACCAGGGCGTCAATGCCAACATCATGTCGCTCGGCGGGATCGCAATCGCCATCGGCGCCATGGTCGATGCCGCCGTGGTGATGATCGAGAACGCGCACAAGCACATCGAGGCCTGGAAGGCTCGACACCCCGGTGAACCGCTTCAGGGCGAGGCGCACTGGCGGGTGATCGGCGAAGCTGCGGCCGAGGTCGGGCCGGCGCTGTTCTTCAGCCTTTTGATCATCACCCTGTCTTTCCTCCCGGTCTTCACCCTGGAGGCCCAGGAGGGTCGCTTGTTTGGCCCGCTGGCATTCACCAAGACCTATGCCATGGCTGCCGCTGCTGGCCTCTCGATCACCTTGGTACCGGTGCTGATGGGCTATTGGATTCGTGGGCATATCCCCAGCGAACAACAGAACCCCTTGAATCGTTGGCTGATCGGTGCATACCGGCCGGTGCTGGAGTGGGTGCTGGCTTGGCCTAAGGTGACCCTAGCGCTGGCCTTGCTAGTGTTTTTGTCCAGTCTCTGGCCCCTCAGCAGACTCGGAGGAGAGTTTCTACCGCCGATGGACGAGGGCGACCTGTTGTACATGCCATCAGCCCTGCCCGGCTTGCCGGCCAGCAAGGCCACCCAGCTGCTGCAGCAAACCAACCGGATGATCCTCACGGTGCCCGAAGTGGCACGGGTATTCGGCAAGGCCGGGCGAGCAGAGACCGCCACCGATCCAGCACCGCTGGAAATGTTCGAGACCACGGTGCAGTTCAAACCACGCGATCAATGGCGCGCGGGGATGACACCCGAAAAGCTGATCGAGGAACTGGATCGCGCGGTAAAAGTTCCGGGGCTGTCCAATATCTGGGTGCCGCCCATCCGCAACCGCATCGACATGCTGGCGACGGGGATCAAGAGCCCCATTGGGGTGAAAGTGTCCGGAACCTCCTTGGTCGACATCGAGCGCATAACGCGCGATATCGAGGCCGTGGCCAAAGAGGTGCCTGGGGTGAGTTCGGCCTTGGCAGAACGCCTTACTGGCGGCCGTTACGTGGACATCCAGATCGATCGACTGGCCGCGGCGCGCTATGGCCTGAGCATCGCCGATGTGCAGGCGGTGGTATCGGGCGCCATCGGCGGCAGCAATATTGGTGAGACGGTTGAAGGACTGGCCCGCTTCCCGATCAACCTGCGCTATCCCAAGGAGTGGCGAGACAGTCCGCAGGCACTACGGCGTATGCCGATCCTCACGCAAGCCGGCCAGCAGATCACCTTGGGCACCGTCGCCCAGGTTAGTCTGACCGAAGGGCCGCCAATGCTGCGCAGCGAGAACGGGCGTCTGTCCGGTTGGGTCTATGTCGATGTCCGTGGGCGCGACCTGGCATCGACCGTGCGCGAGTTGCAGCAACGCGTAGCTGAGCAGGTACAACTCGATGCTGGCATGACCGTCTCCTACTCCGGTCAGTTCGAGTTCCTGGAGCGCGCCAATGCACGGCTGGCCTGGGTGGTACCGGCGACCTTGTTGATCATCTTCGTGCTGCTTTACCTGACCTTCAGCCGCTTCGGTGAGGCCCTACTGATCATGGCAACCCTGCCCTTCGCCCTATCGGGCGGCATCTGGCTGCTCTACTGGTTCGGCTTCAACCTGTCGGTTGCCACTGGGGTCGGCTTTATCGCCTTGGCCGGCGTCTCGGCGGAATTTGGGGTGATCATGCTGCTGTACCTGAAGAATGCCTGGCATGCACGTATGGATGCCGGGCGCAGCGGTGACCCGGCACTACTGGAGGCAATTCGTGAAGGCGCAGTGCTGCGCGTGCGGCCCAAGGTGATGACGGTGGCCGTGATCATCGCCGGCCTGTTGCCAATCCTCTGGGGCGGAGGTGCCGGATCTGAGGTGATGAAGCGCATCGCCGCGCCCATGGTCGGCGGCATGATTACCGCGCCGCTGATGTCCATGTTGGTTTTGCCGGCCGCGTACTGGCTGATGCGAAGGCAGCGTACACAGAAGGTTCGCGCACCGCAGGAGCTATAGCTTTACAAACCCGGGCAAGCCACGCGCCAAGCTGACTCGCCCGGGTAACGCGGCAGGAAGCATTACGGCGATGTAACTTTGACTTCATTTTTATGACAGGTTGAGCGGATATATTTTAATCACCACCTTGAAGGAGTGATTAAACATGAAAAGCCTCAAAGTTATTGCAGCCCTTGCCGCTATGGTTGTTTCCTCTGCCACTCTGGCAGAAGGCGGCGCTGATCGTGTTTATGGTCGGATGATTCAGGCCAATGAGCAGGCCATGCAAGAGTATGCTGCCGCTAACGGAAAGAATCCGCCTGAAGTTATTCATTACCGCTACGGCATGAAACTCGATATCGCCAGGGTCGTGGCCACTACCCCGACGGACTCTAGCTGCGGTGTGATGCCGGCCCAGATGACCTACGAGGACTCCAATGGCGATCTGAATATTCTTGAATACCGGGCAGCCGGGACAGGTTGCCGTAATCAAAACTAGATAAATGACATCGCGCTGACTGAAATGTAATTTCCAAGTCACCCTGACGTTATTTGGCATGTGGAAATATGACCAAGGCGTGCCTGGCTATGCCCGGCGCGCTTGGCACATATATGCGACCACACAATGACAACTGCCAATAACATCAGGAGCATTTATGAATAACAGAACCCTGTTAGGACTTTCTCTGCTCACTCTGAGCGTCAGTACCGGGCAAGCTGCAATGGCCGCCGGCGAGAAAGGCGAGGGATTTATCGAAGGCAGCAGCCTGACCATTCTCAATCGAAATCTCTACTTCAACCGCGATTTCCGTAAAGGCCAGTCCAGCAGCTCGGGTAATGGCTATTCGGAAGAGTGGGCGCATGGCGTGATAGGCAGATTCGAGTCTGGTTTCACCGAGGGCACCATAGGCTTTGGTGTCGATGCCTTTGCCATGCTAGGGCTCAAGCTTGACACCGGCGACGGCCGTTCTGGAGCAGGCGGCTCAGTCGACGTGATGCCTTACAACAGCCTCGGGCAGGCTGAGGACAACTACTCAAAACTGGGGGGCGCGGTGAAAACTCGGTTCATGGATACCGAGATCAAGGTAGGCGACGTCTTTCCCGTCAGCCCGGTCGTCCAATACGGTGATGCACGGCTTTTACCGGAGAGTTTCCGAGGTGTCACCGTGGTCAACAGCAGCGTGGAAGGACTGTCGCTTCAGGGCGGTCGCCTCCACTCGATGAGCCAACCCAATACCAGCAGCATGCGCGACGGCTTCGCTACCTTCTACGCGGGCGAAGTGGACTCGCCATGGATCGCCTATTTCGGTGGTGATTACACGCTTAATGACAACGTCGGCTTTAGTCTCTACACCAGCCGCCTCAAGGATGCCTGGAATCAATATTACGCGGGCACCACGCTGAGCTACCCGCTTGCGGACGATGTCGCCTTGATCGGCGGGCTGAACTACTACAAGGCGGTCGATGAAGGGAGGCAGCTCCTCGGGAGCTTCGATAACAACATCTGGAGCGGCAAGGTCGGCATCCAATTCGGCGCTCATACAGTGCTGGTGGGTCTCCAGCGCAACAATGGCGATGATGACTTCGACTACTTGCGCCAATCGGACTCCATCTACCTCGACAACTCCATCCAGTACAGCGACTTCAACTCGCCGAAGGAGAAGTCATGGCAAGTGCGCTATGACCTGGATATGGAGCCTTTCGGTGTGCCTGGATTGAGCTTCATGACTCGATATGCCCAGGGCTGGGATGCCGACTACAGCAACGCCAACGAAGTCTATATGCGCCGTGATGACAACGGCGATCCGTTGACCAACCAGAAGCGCTGGGAGCGGGACATCGAGGCCAAGTACGTTGTGCAGTCTGGGTCGTTGAAGGACATGTCCTTTCGCATTCGACAAGCCACGACTCGCGCCACCGACTTCGAGTCGGATTTGGATGAGTTCCGCCTGATTGTCGAGTACCCGCTGGAAGTTCTCTAACCCTGGCAAGCGAGCGGGTTGATTGCCCGCTCGCTCCTTGGTCCTGCTGTCCCCTCGTAGTGCTCCTTTGGTTTGGAGACAGCCCTTGGCGCCCTAGGGCGCCTTTTTTACTTAGGTTAAAGGACGTATGAAAATGAGTCGGCCACTACACACAAGCGGCCGTGCTGGCAGGCAGTACTACTGGGCGGGATATTCTGCAACGACCTGATCAGAACCCGTCTTGGTCAAGCCAATGACCTGGTAGGCATGCTGTACGCCATCGACTTCCATGCCGGGGGAGCCCGCCGGCATCCCGGGAACAGCGATGCCCAGCAGATCATCGCGCTTGGTGAGTTCGATGACCTGAGCCGCCGGCACATGACCTTCGACGAACTTGCCGTCAATCACCGCGGTGTGACAAGACGCCAACCGCGGCGCAACGCCCAGACTTTGCTTCACTGCCGTCATGTTGCTTTCGACATGGTCGACGACTTTGAAGCCATTCGCTTCGAGGTGTGAGATCCACTTCTTGCAACATCCGCAATTAGCATCACGATGGACATCAATCGTCAGGGCATCAGCGGCTTGAACTGCAGATGTGACGGAGAGAGCGGCCAGCAAGGCCAGATATTTAGCTTTCATGCACGTGCTCTTTGCCATCGGCGTGGGTATGGGTCTTGGGCGAGGCATTCGGAGTTTGCTCGGAATGATGGTCTCCGCCGCTTGGGGCGGCCTCATCCCCGGCATGGTGGTCATCGCTACTCATGTCCGAATGGTGACCTGCCTCAGGTGCGGAGCCACCCTCGCTATCAGTAGCCGCGGCATCGTGATGGCCAGGCTCTCCGGCATCACCTGTTCCATGATGGTCTTCGCCACCGCCGCTATTGCCATGATGGCCAGGCTTGTTGTCGCCGTGCTGACCTTCATGATTGTGCATTTGCGTTTCCCCACCACCATGCTGATGGCCGCCACTGGATGCGACGAGTGCTTGGTATTGCTTGGCATCCATCGCCGGCAATTGGTCAAGGAAGGCAACCATGCCCCAGATGTACTCATCGCCCATGCTCTTGCCCCACGCAGGCATACCCGTTGCCTTGATGCCATGCTTGATCACCCAGAACGCTGCTGACGGATTGCCATCGACACCGATTTTGGCGAGGTTGGGAGGCGCAGGATAAAGCGATTGGCTTAGCTCGGTCTCCGCCACACCTGGCGCCAAATGACAGCCGATACACATGGAGTTGTAGTTGCCCGCACCGGCGCGAATAAGAGCTTGATCATCCAGGTTGGGAACCTCGATGTTCCGCGAACGGACTTCGATAGAGCGGTCACGGGCCATCGTGAGAAACGCATGCACTGCAGGAAAATGGGGATCGTCGGCCCCCACGTTGACCACGCCAAAGTAGGCACCGGCCAGGACAGCTGTGCTACCGACCACGCCGGCCGCCACCAAAGTTTTAATTGTTCTTTTCATGTCAGGTTCTCAAAACCACATCCGGATACCGGCGACAAAACGCGCCTCGTCTACATCACCGCCCTCGTCGCGCACCATGTCTGCCGTGTTGCCATAGGAGCGGCTCCAAGAAACCCCGATATAGGGGGCAAACTGCCGGACAATCTCGTAACGCAGACGTAAACCGAGCTCGGTATTGGCCAACCCGGACCCCACACCTCGCTCAGGATCGTTCTTGCCGTAGAAGTTCATTTCGGCAGTTGGCTGGAGAATCAGCCGGTTGGTCAGCAGAATGTCGTACTCGCCCTCCAGTCGGGCAGCAGTTTGGCCATTCTCGCCGACGAAGGCCGTGGCTTCGGCCTCAAAGGCGTAAAGCGCCATGCCCTGGATACCGAAGGCGGCCCAAGTCTGCGGCGACTCCGGTTTGAAGTCCTGGCGGACGCCCGCGACGACATCCCACCAAGGGCCGATCGAGCGGCCGTACAGCAGCTGTAATTCAGCGTCCTCGGTAACGCCGTTGGTACGCTCGCCTTCGGAGCGGAACCAGACCCGGTTGATATCACCGCCTACCCAACCCGACGCATCCCAGGCCAGGGTGCTGCCCTCATCTGCGTCTTGGTATTCGAGCTGATCGAGCAGGAAAAAGCTGTTGATGGCGCTGTCATGCACCTTGTGGCCAGGCAGTGGCGGGAAAGCCGCTTGGCGATCAGCATCCGTCAGAACGGGAATCGGCGTACGACTGGTAGTTCTCGGGGCTTCAGCGGAGCCATGGTTCATCTTCGAATGATCCATGCCCTCCATCTGTCCCTGCATGGTGCCGTGTCCCATCTTGCTGTGGTCCATGGCTGGGGCCTTCTCTTGGCTCTGGCTGTGGCCCATCTGGCTATGGTCCATGCTGCCCGATTCGCTCTGCATGGCACCATGATCCATCTTGCTGTGATCCATGCCCTCCATCGGCGCTTTGGCGGAACCGTGGCCCATCTGGCTGTGGTCCATCGACATGGAGCCGTGCCCCATTGCCGAATGATCCATTTCTTCCGCAGCCTGGGTAACGCCGCCGCTGAGTGCACTCAGCGACACGACCAGCGCTATGAGGGACGGGCGTGAAAACCTAGTGGTCATGGTTCGAACCTGCTTCGGCTTCGGTGCCGCCATGCTTATCCATCATCTTCTCGTGCCCCATATCGTCATGGTTCATGCCCTCATGATCCATGGTGCCATGATCCATCTGCTGGCCAGCGGCCTTGCCTTTCGATTGATCTGCAGGCTTGTCACTGATGGCCTCGGGCGCAGCCGACTCGGCAGCATGTTGTTCGTGCTCGCTGTGCCCCTCACCTGCCAATGACGTCGGCGCGTACAAAGCAGCCAAAAAACTGAACATCGCTGCGCTGCCAAACAGGGCATTACGCTTCATAAAAGTACTCATCAGAAATCTCCTTTACTCATCCACACGGACTTCACGGAACATGCCCATTTCCATGTGGAGCAACAGGTGGCAGTGGTAGGCCCAACGCCCCAACGCATCGGCGGTCACCCGATAGCTGCGCTTGGAACCTGGCGGCATGTCGATGGTGTGTTTACGCACCAGGAAATTGCCGTTCGCATCCTCCAGATCACTCCACATGCCATGAAGATGGATCGGGTGAGTCATCATGGTGTCGTTGACCAGCGTGATGCGAACACGCTCGCCGTACTTGAGGCGTAGAGGCTCGGCGTCAGAGAACTTGATTCCATCGAAGGACCAGGAGAATTTCTCCATATGCCCGGTGAGGTGCAGCTCGATGGTGCGACTTGGCTCACGCCCGTCCGGATCAGGGAAGGTGCTGCGCAGGTCAGAGTACGTCAGCACGCGCCGGCCGTTATCACGCAGGCCGATACCTGGGTCGTCCAGCTTGTGCGTCGGCGTCATGGTCTGCATGTCGACCAAAGGATTGTTGGTCTCTGAGGCCGGGTGTGCCTGCATGTTGCCAGCCATGCCAGCCATGCCAGCCATGCCAGCCATGTTTGAATGATCCATTCCGGCCATCTGGCTGTGATCCATACCAGCCATGCCACCCTGCATGCTGCCATGATCCATTCCCGCCATATTGCCCTGATCCATCCCGGCCATGTTCCCGTGATCCATACCGCCCATGCTGCCGTGATCCATACCCATGTCGCCCATGGCAATCAGCGGACGCGGGTCGGGGCTGGGTACTGGTGCACTCAACCCCTCCTGTACAGCAAGGGTGCCGCGCGCATAGCCAGTGCGATCCATGGATTGTGCAAACACGGTATACGCCTGTTCGCTGTCTGGTTCGACGATCACGTCGTAGGTCTCGGCCACGGCGATACGGAACTCGTCGACGCTGACCGGTTTGACGTGCAGACCATCGGCCGCAACCACAGTCATCTTCAGGCCCGGGATGCGCACATCGAAATAGGTCATCGCCGAGGCGTTGATGAAGCGCAGGCGGATCTTTTCGCCTGGTTTGAATATGCCGGTCCAGTTGCCATCAGGTGCCTGGCCGTTCATCAGGTAGGTGTAGGTGTAGCCACTGACGTCGGCGAGATCAGTCGGGCTCATCTTCATTTCGGCCCACATCTTACGGTCGGCTACGGCGGCGGACCAACCCATCTCGCTTACGTCATCGATGAAGTCACCAACGGTGCGTTTGTGCTGGTTGTAGTAGTCCGACTGTTTCTTGAGCTTGGCCAGTACCCGCGTTGGATTTTCATCCGTCCAGTCGCTCAGCAACACGACGTAATCACGGTCGTAACTGAAGGGCTCGGGCTCCTTGGCATCGATGACCAGCGCACCGTATACGCCGACCTGCTCCTGGAGCCCAGAATGGCTGTGATACCAGTAGGTGCCGTTCTGGTTGACCTTGAACTTGTACTCATACATGCCATCAGGGGCGATGCCATGGAAGCTCAGGCCAGGAACGCCATCCATGTTCGCCGGCAGGATGATGCCGTGCCAATGGATGGAGGTGTCCTCCTTGAGGCGGTTGCGCACGCGCAATGTGACGGTATCGCCTTCGCGCCAACGAAGAATCGGCCCAGGGAGCGAGCCGTTGATGGTCATGGCCGTGCGCGCTGCGCCGGTGATGTTCACCGGGGTTTCACCGATGAATAGGTCGAATTCGTTACCAGTCAGTACGTTGGGCTGGCCGGGGCTGTTCACCGCCCAGACCGGCGTGCGCCACAGGCCAAGTCCGCCGATAATACCGGTGGCTGCCAGGCCTTTGACGAAGGTGCGCCTTGTGGTTTTGCTTTGCATGCCGTTTTGTCCAATCCGTCAAATGAGCCGGTGATGGTGTGCCCGGTCTCGGGTTCATGGCTGCTTCAATGTCGGGGATTTACCCCTCAACTTTCCACGTCGGTGCATTGCACAAGCCTTACCGACGATGAGCAGTATGAAACTGCCATATCCCAACCATCCGGGTGATTACATTTCTGTAAGGTAGATGACTTCAGCAGTTGGTGTGCTCTGCTTGCTCGGTTGGACTGCTGGCTACAGGAGCCTCAACTTTCTGCTGCTGGGCCACCCGGTAGGCCTCCAGAGACGTCTGGCGTGCCTGCTCCATGCGCGCGAAGGTTCGGTCAGCACCACCTTCAGCCATTGCCAAGCTGGAGATGCTCAGAGCAGTAACTACAAGCAGAGCTTTGATCGATTTCATTTTGGGTATTCCTCGTAAGTTAAGTGGTCCCTGCAACTGCAGAGGCCGAGCTTTAGGCTCGATGTCACGTTAACTAAGAGGGCCTGTCAGCAACCTGAGCCGAACATTACAGTTCTGTCAGGTTGCTATTTCTTTCTTGTAGCCCATCCAGAAGGCTCGGTACTGTCTTTCATGCCCTCATAAAGCCTTGCGAATTTCTTGAGAGGGCATGCTCGGCAGCGATGCCTAAGCTACTCAGGGTCATTCGCACCCGCGGATAAGACCACCAACAATTAAGAGAGATTGTCACTATGTCGAATAAATCCAACGTCGCTACCGGTGCCGCTCTGGCTCTCGTGGCCGCCAGCCTGTTTGCTACCCTGCCTGTCCAGGCCGCCCAGGACACCAAAGCAGCTGAAGTGAAGTGCTTCGGCGTCAACGGTTGCAAGGGCCAGAACGACTGCATGACCGCCAAAAATGCCTGCAAAGGCCAGGGAGAATGTAAAGGCCAGGGTTTCAAGCTGATGACTCAGGCCAAGTGCGATGAGGCCGGTGGTAAGACCAGCGAATAATGCCGTTGCGGGGAGTGCCTGCCACTCCCCTGCTGGAGTCTTGAATGAGTAAGCACAAAACACTGGGGTTCGGTCTTGGCCTTCGCAGTGAGTATTACCAGCAGATTCTTGAACAGCGACCTGCGGTCGACTGGTTTGAGATCATTTCCGAGAATTACCTGGTGGGCGGTGGCAAGGCCCTCTACTTTCTCGATGCGATTGGCGAGCAATACCCGTTGGTGATGCACGGAGTATCGCTGTCGATCGGCGGTTCACATAACCTGGACATGGGCTACCTACGACAGCTCAAGCAACTGGCGGACCGGATACAGCCCCAGTGGGTTTCCGACCACTTGTGCTGGAGTCGCGGCAACGCCCATCAACTCCACGACCTGCTGCCGCTGCCATTTACCCAAGAAAGCCTGCTGCATGTCGCCGCGCGGGTGCGTCTAGTGCAGGATGTTCTGGAACGTCCCATTGTGCTGGAGAACGTTTCCTCTTACGTGCAGTGGAAGACGTCCAGCATGAGCGAATCGCAGTTTCTCTCGGAACTGAGTTTCCTGACCGGTTGCGAATTGCTCCTTGACGTGAACAACGTCTACGTCAGCGCACGAAATCAGGATTTTGACCCATGGCAGTTCATCTTGGAATTGCCGCACGAGCGGATTCGTCAAATTCATCTGGCCGGGCATAGCGATTACGGGCAATACCTCATCGACACCCACGACCAGCCCATCGCTGACCCGGTTTGGGCGCTCTACAGCAAGACTTTGAGCTACTTGGGTCCAACGTCGACGTTGATCGAGCGGGATGATCATTTTCCACCGTTCGAGGATCTGTTATCCGAGTTGGAGCATGCCCGAGCTATCGCCAATGGCGTGATATCGAGGGCAACCCTTTGAGCCTGAGCGCCTTACAGACTGCATTTGAAACTTACCTGACAGATGGTGCCCTGCCCTCCAACGAGCTTTTGGAGCAAGTCCGGGGTTGCACTGCGCTGAGTGCCCTCGAAGGCCTGCGGATCTACCATAACGCCTATCGCTCGCGCCTGCTGGCGGTGCTGCGCGAGGATTTCCCGGCGCTGCAGCAATGGCTGGGAGAAGAGTCGTTCGAGCAACTCGCACTGGCCTATTTCACCGCCTGGCCACCACGGCATTTCAGCATTCGCTGGCTTGGTGAGAAGCTGCCCGAGTTTATTGGCAGCTACATTGCGGAACCTCAACTTTCACCGATTCGCGAACTCGCGGAGCTTGAGTGGGCTTTTACACTGGCTTTCGATGCGCAGGACGTCGAAGCGCTTTCACTGCAGGCCATCAGTGAGTTTTCGGCTGAAGACTGGGTTTCATTCAGGGTTTCCCTGACTCCATCTGCCAGATGGCTGCGATTGCAGTACAACACCCTGGCGCTGTGGAAGGCTGCCAAGTCTGGGGATCTGCTTCCCGTTGCCACCCAACCAGCCGGGAATCGAGACTGTCTGGTCTGGCGTCATAACCTCGTATGCCAGTACCGAAGCCTGGAGCCAGAAGAGGCGTCAGCATTGCGGTTTTTCGTCGAGGGTGGATCGTTCGCCGAACTCTGCGAGTCATTGAGCGCAACACATGGAGAGCAAGCCCCCCTGCAGGCCGCAACTTGGTTGAAATTGTGGGTCAACGAAGGTTTGCTAAAGCTCAGGGCAACTATTCACGAATGACCCGGAACCTATAGGCTAGCGACTTCTCTTTGGCCACTCCCGAGCGCGTCTATGACACACCGCATCATTCATTTCAAACAGCAAGCCTTGCTGGACCCAGAGACTTACCAGGCGATGCTGGCCGACGGCGTAGGTCATTGGGAGGCGCTTGTAGGAAAAGTCGTCGGAATAGAAGACGAGAAAAGCCACGAGTTCGCCGCATTGAAAAGCCTGTTCAAGCGAAAGCGCTACTCCTATGACACGCTGGAAATGCGCGAGCCAGGCAATCACTCAAACTGGCTTCGCGGCCGAGATGGGGAAGAAGGTATTACTAACGGGTATACGGATTTAATGGTTGATGGGGCACCTTCACCCCATCAATCTGATACCACCCTCAGATGGTTGATAGATCGACTCCGTAGTTGAGTTCCTCTGCGAAGTCCGGCAGTCCGTAACCGATGGTTTTCTTGTAGAAAGGAGAGACCTTCGCAGTCGGTGCCTTCTTCTTGTGCTTCGTGGTGTAGAGCATTCGTGCCCGCATCACCTCGAAGGAGTAACCGCGCCCTTCACGGTTCTTGTCCTTGGCCAGTCGGTTGATGGACTCCGTGTAAGCGTTGGTGACGGGCATGTCCGTCTCGAAGTAGGTCATGGTCTCTTCGCGCCAGTTTCCCACTGCCCTGACCAGATCGCTCCAGACTTCCTTTTGGCCCTTCGGGATGGTGGCTATCCACTCGTCCAGGGCGGCTTCTGCCTGGAGCCGTGTGGTGGCGTCCCAGATGCCGTAGAAGCGCTCCTTGTGCTCGTAGGCGGCCAGCAGTTGCGGGAACGCGCCTGTCCAGGTCTCCATGATGAGGCGCTCCCGGTCTGAGACTTCGTGAGCGCGTTTCAGCAGGATTTTCCGGTCTCCCTTGAGAGTCCGGCTCTGGGACGGTTTCAGCTCCTTTCTGAGGCCCTTGCGCACTCTCTCTAGGGCATCGTTGGCCATGCGCACCACATGGAACTTATCGACCACGATACGGGCCTGGGGCAGCACAGCCTTGACCGCTGCCCGGTAGGGGTTCCACATGTCCATGCTGACGATCTCGACCTTCTGCCGGTCTTTCAGCTTCATCAGGTAGTTGGTCACCACGTCCTGGCGGCGGGTGGCCAGCAGGTCGAGCAGGGTTCGCTCCTCAATGTTGGTCAGAATGCAGCGGTAGCGCTTGTTCAGGTATAGCTCGTCAATGCCCAGGATGCGGGGCGTCTCGAAGCGGTGCCAGCGCCCCAGGAACTCGGCGCGGGCGTTGAAGATGTCGCGCACCGTCTTCTCGTCCAGGCCGGTCTGTGCCGCCACAAAGGTGTAGGGGTGGTTGAAGGATTCCTTCTCCACGTACTCATGCAGCCGCAGTGTCATACGGAATCCGTCCACCATCTCCGGTAGCTGGGGCCTGAATGTTGTCTTGCAGGCCCGGCAGGTGTATCGGCGGCGGACCACCCAGAGAGTGACCCGCTTGCCGTGGATGGGCAGATCACGATAGGGAACGTCACGCTTGCCGAACCGTACGAACTCACCCTGCACGCCGCATTCCTCGCAGGCGATGGGATCGGGCACGTCCACCTGGAAGTGCATTTCGTCGTCGGTTGATTTGCAGCCCAGTACTTGGTATTGCGGCAGGTGAAGGATGTTGTCGGGAAGTTCGGTCATGGTGTTGTATAGGCGTAGGTGTCAGTCAGATCCATCCGACTCGGCATTGGTGTTTGCTTTTTTACCCAACAAGCTGCTGGAAACGAAAAGTAAGGCACCGAGGACAATTGCAATATCAGCCAGGTTGAAGGCCGGCCAATGCCAGTCTCGCCAATAGAAATCAAAGGAATCCACAACATAGCCGCGAAAGACCCGGTCAATCAGGTTGCCCATGGCGCCACCGAGGATAAGACTGTAAGCGATGGCTTCTCCTTTATGACGATTTTCAAGGATCAGCTTGATCAGAAAAATCGAGACCACTACCGCGATTCCGATAAAAAAGTAGCGCTGCCAGCCTCCACCATTCGCAAAAAGACTGAATGCGGCACCGGTGTTCCATAGGTGCACCCAGTTAAAGAACGGGGTCACCGAAACATACTCGCCATAGGCCATTGATTGCTGCACCAGCCACTTTACAGCCTGATCAGACGCTGCCAGCAGGCCCGATATGGACAATAGGGCATACGGCGAGAGCTTTTTGCCAATAATGAGCATTATTTAACCCTTCAACGCCAAAATGCGTCTGGCACCGTTAAGTACAATGCCCCCCGCGATGGTGCCGATAATCAGATCCGGATAATTGGAACCGGTCCACGCGACCAGGGCGCCGGCGGTGATGACCCCCAGGTTGATCACCACGTCGTTGGCCGAGAATATCCAGCTTGCCTTCATGTGCGCCCCGCCTTCCCGATGTTTGGATATGAGCAGCAGACAACTGGTATTGGCAATCAATGCGACGAATGCGATAGCCATCATCACCAGCGATTCAGGCTCACTACCGAATACAAAGCGTCTCACCACCTCTACGAGCACGCCCACAGCCAAGATCAGTTGCAGTACACCAGCAAGATGCGCGGCACGTACCTGCATTTTCACGCTATGTCCAACCGCATAAAGGGCAAGCCCGTACACCGCCGCATCGGCAAAATTGTCCAGGGATTCTCCAATCAGGCCGGTGGACCGGGCGATCAGACCGGCAGTCATTTCCACCACGAACAGAAGTGCATTGATGCCGAGCAACCAGCGCAGGGTCCCGGATTCTTGCTTAGCAGAAGCTGCCGAAAACTCGGCGGCCTTGATGGTCTCCGGATTTGCAGCGACGGTTTCCTGAAGCGAGGCGCCTAGCCCCAAGGTCTTCAGTTTCGAGGTGACGGGCTCGACCTCGCCGTCATGCACGACCTTCAGCCGGCGGTTCGACAAGTCGAAGGACAGCGCCCGAATCTCCTCAAAGCCGTTCAGGGCTAGGCGAATCATTCGTTCTTCTGATGGACAGTCCATCTTCGGCACGGCATAAACACTGACCCATCTCCCTGGCGCCTCGGAGGAGGCCTGTATATCGGTATCCGCTGCGGACGTTGCATCACCGCCACAGGCGCCACCACAGGATTTGCTCATGATACGACTCCACTTGAACAATGTTGTGGTACCATTTAAAACTATAAAGCTACTATAAGGTCAATAGAGTAAAGAATCCGTTGGGGAGGAGGCTGATGCGCATTGGTCAGTTGGCGCAGTTGGTAGGGGTCGAAACACAGACGATCCGCTTCTATGAACAGCAGGGCTTGTTGCCGCCGCCTGATCGGCAGGACAACGGTTACCGTGTCTATACCGAGAAACACGTTGAGCGGCTGGCCTTTATTCGTCGCTGCCGCATCCTGGATCTGTCACTGGCAGAAATTCACGAACTAAAGCGCTATCAGGACGACCCTCATCAGCCTTGTACCGCCGTCAACGCCTTGCTCGATGATCACATCTCTCATGTGCGGTCGCAGATAACCGCTCTGCAAGCGCTTGAGAAACAACTCGTTTCACTGAGAGCGAGTTGCAACGATGACCGGGAAGTTGAGGCGTGTGGGGTTCTTGCTGGAATTAGCGAAGGAAACATGCACCAGCAGTAGGTGAAGCATCAACCAGATAATCCGATGAGATGCCGGTCTGTCTCACTCTCATGCAAAGGTAAGATCAACCATTTAATCCGCTTACCCGTTTTATCTAGGCCGATGCCCGGGAGGATGGCAGCGTGCCTACAGGGCGTCAAAACCGGCTACCCAGAGTCAAATTCACCCCACAGTACAGCGATGCTATAGAGTTACTCGTCAGTCCTGCAGCATCAGTTTTACTCTGCACCTCCATTGTATTCAGTCTGCCGGCAGCCCATTTGCACGAATAGTCTAGTCCTGATAGTCAGGAGCAAGCGCTGCCAAAGGAGCAACGTGTTTAGAACCCGCCTGCAAGCATGAACATAAAGCAGAAATATCCTCTTGAAGGGCCATCGCCTGCGCCCAAATACTGTCGACATCACTGGTAGCCACAGTGAGGGGGAAACCTTCCAGTACCGTCATGGCCATGCCATGCAGGCGTAGGAAGTCTTCTCGAATGCTGCCGACCCCTCCGATTTCAGCAAGGCAGGCATCCAGCCGGTCGACCAAGTTGAGCAACTGAGCGGTGTCGTAGCTTGCACGCAGAGAGTCGAGTACCTTGGTATCGACGTCCCCATAAGGTGTCACGCGGAACGAAGCTGGCGGGATATGCATCAGTTCGTCACCTCAACGTTGCTGTCAGACATCTGTTTCGCACGCATTGATCCCGCAGCCTGCTGGAAAATGGAATCCTTGATCCAGGGTTCCGGTGGGCGTTTGAGTTTCAGGTTGAACTCCCCAAAACGTTTGACATTGCTGGTTAGGTAGGGGCTGAGAAACGATACGTCGTCGTCAGTGAACTGCCAGCCATCACGGGCGAGCTTCTGCAGGATGCGCATCATGTCCACGGTGTTCTGCAGGATCACCGACGAGGCCACCATGTCGTTGTAGCGCAGGCGTTTCTGTTGCTCGTCCGGATCGTTTTCGGCGATCACGTCACCGCCAAAGGACAGCCACTTAGAGAAGCCGTTGTAGGACTCGATCTTATTGGTGTTGGCGGTGACTTCCTGGCGCAACTCGCGGCTGCCGATCCAGTTGAGTAGGAAGATCGTCCGGATCACGCTGCCCAGCGCTTGCGCGGCATGATAGAGCTTGTTGCGCCGACTGTAGGAGCCAAGTTTGCGCAGCAGCATAGGTGAGGAAATCTTGCCGGCCTGGATTGACAACGCGACCTGCATCAGATCCTGCCAGTGGGTTTCGATCAGGTGCCAGTCGGCGGTGTCGGTGAACAGACGGTTGATGTGTTTATACGAAACGCCGCGATCTGGCCGGCACATCACCAGGTCGCGCCAGTTGCGGATACGCGGCATCAGATTGATGCCCAGCAGATGAGTGAAGGCGAACACCGTGGCCGACTGGCCCTGGGTGTCAGAGTACACCGTATCGGGTTCGACGCTGAGGTCGACCTTGAGCAACCCCTCAATCACATAGATTGCCTCCCAGATACCAGGCGGGATGAAGTGCTGGAACACCGCGATGTAGTTATTGGCCACGTGTCGGTACGCCACGGCCCCCATCTTGCGATAGCGGAAGTGGTAGCCGGCCAGCAGATTGTCGTCATAGAAGTCGAACTGCGTACCGTCCGCGGCCACCGCCTTGCCATCGCCCCAGAGCTTGGGCAGGTCAAGTTGCAGATAGAGTTCCACCAGCTCGCGGTTAGCCTTGTCTAACTTCTCAAGCGAGAGATGGCGGCGATTCGTATAGGACAGCATGTGCGGCGTGACATTACCGGCCAGATGCCGTGCGGCCTGGTTGGGGCCAAGGTTGCAGCCCATGGCGAAGATCGTCATCAGGTAGCGCTCGGCCGGTTCTTTGAGCTTTGGCTCGTTGCCGGACATCGGCCCGAAATGCCGAGTGAACTGAATCCAATGCTCAATGTTGGCCATGATGTCGAGCACGTGCCTGGCCGGCATGCGCTGCATAAGCGCCGTCTGTAGCGAGATGGCCGAAGGCGGGATGTCCCGCGCTATCACTCGGCGTAGCACCGGTTCGCCGGCTTCATTGATCGATACGTCACCTCGGCAAGAAGGGAATTTTTCATCCAGATGCTGCGCGGTTTCCTCCAGCTGAATCTTGAGGGAGGCGACAAACTCCTTCGCCGTGCCAGGCAGCCCCACCTTTTCGCAGTAGGCCGGTAGACGATGGAAACATTCTTCCCAGGGCAGCAACTGCTTACGGTAGTCGGCGAAAGATTCCGACCCCAGCACGCACATATCACCCGAGCGCAGCTCACTGGCCAGGTAAGAGAACACGCAGACTTCCAGATAGCGCCGGTTGGTAGGTGGCCCTTCACTGGCAGGACGACGCACGACCTTAACCCAGCGCTCCGACGCAAACGACAAGTCGACATGCTCGTCGATCCACTCGCGGTGTAGATTTTCGCTGTCCTGGATGAGCTGAAGCGCCTGGATAAGTGAGCGATCCTGAGTCGTGGGTTCCAGTTGAAGAAGGTGGCTCAGACGGAACAACAGCGAGCGATGGGACTTGAAGTGCTTCCAGATCAGCGGCAGGTAGTTGTTACCGCCCGTAGCCTGGACTTCGGCGCAAGTCTCGCGCAACCGATCCAGGTTGCCATCGGGAGAGAGGAATTCCCGGATCAGACTGCCAGCCTCCTGGTCATCCGGTTCCTGAACAAGAATCTGCACCACGCCATCCAGGGTGGCCGCCAGTTGCTCCAGCTTCTGGCGTTGCCGCGCCTGGATTTGCTCCAACTCCTCCTTGGCGCGTTTGTGGATCGTCGAAATCCGTCGGATGAACATCTCGGCCAGGTGATCCCGAGTTCGCACCCGCATCCGATAGATCAAGGCCAGCATCAGTGTGTAGCGTTTCGGCAGCGAGCAGTCCTTCAGCTCGGCGACGTCCGACGCGGCGGCTTGGGTGGCGAAGTGGCGGATCTTAGCATCGACGACCCCCTCAAGAATGGCATCCAGATCTCCGAAGCTCTCTAACCACGCCAGGTGGTCGATCAACACCTCCAGGTGCTTGCGGGAAGGCTTCTTGGGTGCCTGCTTGAGTGCGTTGAAGTCACTCTGCCGACGCCCGAAATCCGTGTCGAGCAGCTCCTTTAGCTTGTAGATCACCTCGATTGGCGCTCGGAGCACGATCAGGTTGAAGGTAACTTCCTGAGCACTCGCCAAAGCGGTTTCTGCGATGTTGTTGAGCGTCGAATAAGCCGGAAGCTCATAGCCACGCTGAATCAGCTCATCAAGCATGGCATTAATGAGATCGACTCGCTGCTCAAGCACTACAGCGCAGTCACGTGCGATTTCCTCAGTGATCGCTAGCCCGTCGCTGCTATAGAAGGGTGTAACCTGCAGGTACTGCCGAACCGCCGCTTGGTGTCGGTAAAGGGTGCGGGGGTTGCTGTAGCGCGGAGCTATTCGTGCGCCGTAGCGAAGGCATTGTCGGACATGACTGATGAGCTCCTGAGGAAGCTCCTCGAACGGAACAAAATAGTGTAGCTGCTGAAACACCTTTAGTTGGATTGCCAGCCCAATCGATAGCGCTGGACTCTTAGCGGTGTTATTGACCCATTCGATCTCTGAATCAGACAGGGAATAGCATCGATGCAGCTCCTTAGCTGGCAACTGACTGGGCAAGAGCCGGTAGGCTGTCCTTTCCACCGAAGCCATTGAGTTCATCCCCCAAGTAAGGCAAAACATCAGCATAGACGGCTAGTCAGGCGGGGGATGACCAGCAATCAAGAACTCAATAAATTTCCTTTTAGTTCAATATCTTGCAGAACGAATGTCCTAATTTTTGCCTTATCTCGGCATAACCCCTACACCCGTGCCCCCGGCTGTTCGGCGAGGGCGTTGAGCACAAGGAGTGCTCGCTGCGGTGTTGGCTCCCCGACGAATGCGACGGCCTCGGCCTCGGCCGGGGTCGGTGGCGTTCGGGCACGTCCTGTGCGCAGAGACTCCACACGCGTTCGCAGGTTTGCTGCACCTACCCCCGTCATCACGCTTGAAGCAAATTCCGCAAGTTGTGCCAGAGCATTGGCACCCTGCAGGTTAAAGTTCCTGGCGAAGTTGACGAGGTCCCTTAGGTCGACGGCTTCGACGGCCATGGCGCCGGGTGTCTGGCTCGTGAGCTGATGGCGACCTTGCACGTTGATGGAGTCCCCGATGATGAGGACGCTGCCCCGAGCGTTGGGTGACTCGGTTCTAGCGGCCACCAGCCGCTGCTGGACTTCGGTCCCGGCGTTGAGCTGCACCCAGCGCACTTCAGCCGGAGCCGTGCGCAGATCCACCGGCTGGCCAGCTTGAAGTTGTTGCCGTATGGCGAGCAGCCACTGCCCGAGGTTCTCAGCGCCGGCCAGTCGCCAGCGCCACGGCGTCCCCAGTTCTCCCGCTGCCGGGAATTGGGGTAGTACCTCGTTCGTCCAATGCACCAGTCGGTTGCCACGGAAGTCGAAGATGGCTTGCATTGGATCACCGAGCACGCAGGTCGGAAGCACCTGGGCTAAACCTGAAACGATAGCGTGCTGGACCACATTGCAGTCTTGGTACTCGTCGACAAGCAACCGCGCGTAGGTGGCACGGAGAGACTGAGCAAGGTGGCCAGCGTGCAGTAACTGCCTGGCAGCCTCTCGAATTGCAGGGTAGTCAGTGTTGGGCTGGTGGAGCTCCAAGATTTGCGGGTTATGGCCGCTTCGCGCCGGGAACTTGGCGATGAGGCGCATCGAGAATCCGTCGATGGTGGATACTCGATAGGCGGAGCTAGGGACGCCGGCGCGTCTCAGGCGTGCCCGTAAGGCCGCAACGCCTGCGTTCGTATGCGTTAGTACGAGGATGGGTTTGCTCTGTCTATGCGCGATGAGCGTCTCGGCAATCAATTGCGTTTTTCCACAACCTGCGGGGGCTGTTATGGAGCCACGCTCGATAGCAAAAAGATCAATCTCAAGGGGCACTTGTAAACGTCCAGAGCTGATTCGTGACTGCCATGAAGCCCGGGTCGGCGTTCTGTAGAGACGGGCCGACGATGTCCCTTGCAACCTCCTGATAGGTTGTCAACGACTTGAACCACCCGCTGTTGCGGATACGAGATGCAGCTCCCAACAGCTCTCGCGTCGCGGGCGAGTAGCCCTGAATAAATCTTTCAGATTTGATGTCATGTAGTGTCACACGTCCTTGGGACTTCGACTGGATGTGTGCGTTCATCAGCTCTGCACCCACTATTGCTTCGGCTTTCGCCAGAAGTGCATCGAGTGCTTGGTCACTGAGATGGCGGAAGATCTCGTCCTCCAAAGTGAGGCTTGGTCGCCATGTAAGAATTTGTCCGCCTGCGGCCAAGAATGCTTCAGGGAGCCCCGCGGTCGAAGGCTTGTCGGCGTCTACAAAAACCATCACGCGATAGCCTAGGTTCTGAAGTGCTGTTCCACGGATAAGACTGTTATCGGGACTTCCTCCGCCGGCGTCCACATAAGCGCCGCCATGAGCCAGGAATGAGGTAGCGCCAAGACTGACCCACCATTGATCAAGGCCACGCGCGAAGCCAACCTCGCTGGCACCCTCGCAAACGATAATGGATTTGGCGAGGAATGCCTCTGGGTCCTTCCGAAGGGTACTTTGTACTTCGTTGGCCTCCCCTGCCGCCATAACGCTGTGGCGTTGAGGCCCAGACCGAACAACGAATAACTGGCTGCCGGACAATTCGCGCAGCGCGACCGGTGAGTGAGTCGTCATGAAGACCTGCAGCGGAGCGGCAGCGTCCTTTGCGCCCAGGGAGTCCAAGAATCGCATGAGCCGATGAGGTTCAAGCCCATATTCCACCTCATCGACAAGAGCAATTGGCGCGGCGCTAGCTGCAGCTCTTTGCAACCCTGCCACTAGCAATCGCGACGAGCCCGTGCCAAGGGAGCGAAGGGGAATGCCTGTGTCGCTGTGCAGCGCGATCGCACCCTCGCCAATCGACACAGAATGTGCGTCAAGGAGTGCTTGTGGCATCGCTCCAACCGAAACCCCAAGATGCTGAGCCGTGCGTTGCACCACCTCAAGCGTCTGAGTTAGATGTCCGGCGGCTTGATTGCCAAAGTTCGCTCTTGCTTGCCTCGCGGCGCGCGCAAGTTCGGCACCTAGCTCTGCACGCTCGTCAGTAAGTCGATTGAGCACTGAGCCACGACTCCACGACAAGTTCGAACTCGCAAAGCTGCCGATACGGGCGGGTGCTAGTGCCGCTCGTTCCTTCCAGGGAAGAGTGCGTTCGAGTTGCTGCTGCTCCGCACGCTCAGAAAAAAGTGTCCAGGTAGGTTCCAAATCGGCACCAACTTGCAGAAGCAAGGTGATAACGGTCTCCAGCCCCGCTCGCGGTTCGTCGTCGACTTCTCCCGTTCCTGGATTGAATCCACGCAAGAACTCGCCGTAAACATCGATATCCATCAGCGATACCGGCAAATCGCCAAGCGTCACACTGATGGTGATGGGTGTTTCGACGTTCAGAGCGAAGAAGTCCATGTCGCCGAACGTGCCGCCCCGGCGGGCACCGACGCAAAGGTCAATCGCATCTAGAATGCTGGACTTTCCACTATCGCCAGGACCTATGAGGCAGTTAATTCCTGGGGCCGGCACCCAGTCGAGCGCCTGGATAGATCGGAAGTTGCTGATAATCAGTCTGCGAATGCGGGCCACGGAGAGTCCTCATGGGTTAACGACGACCAGTCTCCTACCCGCAGCGGCAACAGTCCATAGAACGTCACCTCGTCACTATGTGTTGCGACAGATAGGTCGGACCGGAAACTACCGTACGGCATTTTCCGGTCAGATGCGCTTCTGAATAATCACCTGGTCGGTGGTATGGAAGCCTATCCCATGTCCGTTGATTTCAACCTCAGAGCATTGAAGACCACCGACGCCGAGCTGACACTCATCGCCAGCGCAGCAATCAAGGGCGACAGAAGATGCCCCGTCAGCGGGTACAGCAGCCCCGCTGCTAGCGGGATTCCCATCGCGTTGTAGATGAACGCAAAGGCGAGGTTCTGCCTCATGTTTTTCACGGTTGCCACTGACAGGGTGCGCGCTCGCAGGATGCCGATCAGATCTCCCTTGACCAGCGTCACTTGGGCGCTGTTCATCGCCACATCGGTACCGGTGCCCATGGCGATACCTACGTCAGACCTGGCCAGGGCGGGCGCATCGTTGATACCGTCACCCGCCATGGCGACACGACGGCCATAGCCCTGCAAATCGGCGACTAGTTTCTCCTTATCCTGCGGTTTGACCTCACCATGCACTTCCTCGATTCCGAGCTGCTGCGCCACGGCTCTTGCTGTGGTGAGGCCATCACCAGTGGCCATGATGACCTTTACGTCTTCGCTTTGAAGCTTGGAGACAGCCTGTTGAGAAGTAGGCTTGATCGGATCGGAAACGGCCAGTAGTCCCGCCAGGCGGCCATCAACGGCCAAATAGATGATGCTGATGCCTCCCAGACGCAGTTGCTCGGCGCGATTGCGCAGCGGGGTAATATCGACGCCCGCCTCGTCCATCAGTGCGGTGTTGCCGAGCTGCAGCTGATAGTCATCGACCTGGCCGCGCACACCAATACCCGAGCCAGATTCGAAAGTGTCCGGTTTGACCAGTGCAATGCCCTGACCGCGCGCATGATCGACTATGGCATGAGCCAGCGGGTGCTCACTACCCTGGTCGAGACTAGCAGCCAGGCGCAGCACTTCATTGGAGTCGTAACCGCCTGTCCCTTCCGCACTATGGAATACGGGACGCCCCTCAGTCAGGGTTCCAGTCTTGTCGACGATGAGCGTGTCGATCTTGCATAGATTTTCGATGGCGCTGGCATCGCGGAACAACACACCGCTGCTAGCGGCCTTGCCAGTCGCAACCATGACGGACATCGGGGTTGCCAGACCCAGAGCGCAGGGACACGCAATGATTAGCACCGCCACCGCATTGATCAGGCCAAATACCCAGCCTGATTCCGGCCCTAATAGCCCCCAGCCGAAGAGGGTCAGAATCGCGATCAGGATCACCCCGACCACGAAATACCCTGCCACCGCATCAGCCATACGCTGCATGGGGGCCTTGGAACGTTGGGCTCTGGCCACCATCTGAACGATCTGCGACAGCATGGTCTCGGCACCGACCTTCTGCGCCTCCATCACCAGGCTTCCATGGGTGTTCATGGTGGCACCGATAAGGGCATCCCCTACCCGCTTGGTCACGGGTAACGGTTCTCCGGTAAGCATCGACTCGTCGACGGCGCTCTCCCCCTCTAGAACCGTACCGTCCACCGGGACTTTCTCTCCCGGCCGGACACGTAGGTGGTCGCCCTGATGGACATGTGTCAGCGGAATATCTTCTTCCTGGCCATCGTGCTTGATGCGACGCGCAGTCTTTGGTGCCAGCCTCAGCAGTGACTTGATGGCTGCCGAAGTCTGCGAGCGGGCCTTGAGTTCGAGCATTTGGCCCAACAGCGTGAGTGAGATAATCACTGCGGCTGCTTCAAAATAGACGCCGATACGTCCGTCCTGGGCAAAGGCCGCCGGAAACCACTGCGGAACCAAGGTAGCGGCCACGCTGTAGAGGTAGGCAGCGGCCGTTCCCAAACCGATCAGGGTCCACATGTTGGGGCTGCGGTGGCGGATGGAGTCAATGCCGCGGGTGAAGAATACCCAGCCACCCCATAGCGTCACGGGCGTCGCCAGAGCCAGCTCGACCCAGTTCTGGGTCGTGCCATGAAACAGTTGCAAGGAATGGCCGGCCATCGCCAATACGGTCACGATGACGGTCAACGGTAGGGTCCACCAGAACCGCAGCGAGAAGTCCTTCAGCTCTGGATTTTCCTCCTCTTCCAGCTCCGGGATGACAGGTTCCAGCGTCATCCCGCAGATCGGGCAGTTTCCGGGAGCCGGTTGACGGATTTCTGGATGCATCGGGCAGGTGTATTCAGCACCTACAGGTGTCGATGTGGGTGCTGGAGTCGCGTGCTGGTGATGCTCCCCATGAGACTGATGGCTCATGTACTGATGAGGATCTGCTTGGAATTTCTCTAGGCACTTCGCACTGCAGAAATGATAGGCCTTCCCTTCAAAGCTCTCGCGATAAGGGCCATCAGGTTTGACCTCCATGCCACACACCGGGTCGCGCTGGCTCTCGGAGTGGGCGTGCGAGTTATGTGAATGATCCTGGTCATGATGGCAGGAGGTCTTTTGCATGCGATCTATGTCCTTTCTTCGTCCTTGGAAACAGCGGTGCTGCTGGAGTGGGAGTGCCCGCCGTGATTGTGGCCAAACAGATGCATCAGCGGGCATAGCAGCAGGATGAGGTACGGCAGGGCCTGCGAAAGATGACCGTAATGCTCACGCGCTACATAGAAGATGCCGATTACGGCCAGCATGATCAGCGCAATGCCAATCTTGCTCTTCCAAAAAGGCGGCTCAGTGGTACTGGTGTGATGGGTATGGTCCACGACAATAGCCTCGTTTCAATGGCGGCCGGATCAGTATAGGTGTCTCAGACTGGACGGAGTTGGCGAGTATCAATAAACGTCAGCGTACGGTCACCTTACCGACCATTCCCGACTGATAATGTCCTGGAATATTGCAGGCGAACTCCAGTTCGGTGGCGGCGGAGAAGGTCCAGATCAACTCTTCGCGTGCTCCAGGTTCGACAAGAACACTGTTGGGGTCATCGTGTTCCATACCGACCATCTTCATGCCGCCCATGGCATGGCCCATATTGCTCATGTCATGTGCACCTGTAGGGGACAGCGTGCCGTTCTGAAACATCGCGGCCATCTCTTTCTGGTGCGCGGCATGAGATGCCGCTTTGCCAAGATTGAATTCGTGTAGCAGTGCACCGTCATTTTTCAGGACGAAGCGAACTGTCTCGCCTGCTTTGATCTCCATTGCTTTGGGTTCGAAGAAGATGTCCCCCATCCGGACTTCGATGGTGCGATCTACTGCCTGACCGTCTCCCGGTTGCCCAATACTGTCTTTCTTGTGGCCCGGGCTGGCCAGCGCATTGGCAGCACTGAGCAGCAAGCCAAGGGTGGTGATTATGAAAGCGGGTCTGAGTTTCATGGTGTGCCTCTGAGGTGTTGAGGAGGGATGAGTCCCGATGCTAATGAGGTGCAGCTGGCGGTACGCTGACGTGAAAACTACATCGCAGTAAGGTTCGTCAGATCGGTGCTACCCAGCCCGCTGCCAACGGGTAGCACCGATGCCGGACTAACGCAGAGCAAACTCACCGACCATCCCCGCCTGGTAATGCCCAGGCAATGTACAGGCGAAGCTCAAACTGCCCGCCTTAGGGAAGGTCCACACGAACTCTTTGGTTGTGCCGGGCTCGACGAGAACCGCGTTCGGGTCGTCATGCTTGGCTTTGATGACTTCCGGATAGCCTGGAGGGTTGGAGTCTCCCGTGCCATAACGCTCATGCCAGACAATGCGCTCGGCCATGCCGGTCGGGGTCAGTGTGCCGTCCTTGAACAAGGACGCCATCTTGCGCTGGTGCTCCAGCTGGGACGCTGCCTGCCCGATGTTGAACTCGTGCATCAACGCGCCCTCGTTCTTCAGAACGAAGCGCACGGTTTCACCTGGCTTCACATCGATCGTTTTCTGGCTGTAGTTGATGTCGTCCATCTTTACCAAGATGGTACGAGTCGCTGGCGTCGCCTGGGCCTGCTGCCCAATGCCATTGCTACTGTCGCTGGTCTCGGCAAATGCCGGAAAAGTGGTGCTGATGAACAGTGTGCTGATCAGCAGCTTAAGAGGGATGCGTTTCATGGTGAGACCTCGCTAGGTAGGCTGGAAATCTCATGCTATTCCCCGCTTCCTGCCAGGCCGCTGACCCCAAAACTACAATTGCGTCAGCTGGAAAAAAGCACGGCGCCATTGAGGCGCCGCTAGGCCAAAGGAGCAATCACGGAAGGCCTGGAAGATGGGGGAAACTCTTACTTATGGCACTCTTTGTCGGCCATCATCAGCTTGTGCTCGCGAATCATTTGACCCAGCACGTCGTCTACTAACTTGTCGTGTTTTTCCATCCAGGCCAAATGATCTTCGGCAGACATGCCTGGAGCAGGATGTTCATTGTGCAGCTGACTCATGAGGTCTTCGAGCATGTTCATGTGCTCCTTCATATGCACATGCCGCTCGCCGACTGGGGCCTTCTCTGCCTGGATCAGCACGGCTTCCGCTTTGTCGCGCATCTGCTGCATGCGCTCAAAGGTACGATCACCCCCCCCTTCGGCCCAGACCATAGAAGAAAGCAGCAGCGAACCAACCAGAAGTAAAGGTTTCAGCGATTTCATGGGGCAGTCTCCATCAGTGCTAACTATGGCCGGCACCTCTGCTTTTGGTCTGTCGAGGGCCGAGAGCACAACCTAGTGCTCATGCTTGCACCCTAGACAAGCCACCCTGTCAGTGAGCTGAAGTCAGAATTACATTTTCGTAAGCTTCTGGTTGGGGCCGCGGTTTGCCTGCAAACTCAGGCCACCCGACTTTTGGAGTCTGCACACATGAAACTACTGGTAGCTGAAGACGAACCCAAAACCGGTACGTACCTCCAGCAAGGTCTCACCGAGGCTGGGTTCAATGTCGACCGGGTTATGACCGGTACAGATGCCCTTCAGCATGCACTTAGCGAAGCCTATGACCTGCTAATTCTGGATGTAATGATGCCTGGGCTGGACGGTTGGGAAGTGCTGCGCATGTTGCGCGCAGCAGGAAAAGACGTCCCCGTACTGTTCTTGACGGCACGCGATGGTGTGGAAGACCGCGTTAAAGGGTTGGAGCTGGGTGCGGACGACTACCTGATCAAGCCATTTGCTTTCTCAGAGCTTCTGGCCAGGGTCAGAACGCTGTTGCGCAGAGGTAATGGTTCGCCGACGCAGACCACCATGAAAATTGCCGATCTGGAAGTCGATCTGATGAAGCGGCGTGCGATCCGTGGCGGGAAAAGAATTGACCTGACCGCGAAGGAGTTTTCACTGCTGGAACTGCTACTGCGCCGGCGCGGCGAGGTGCTCCCGAAGTCGCTGATTGCCTCTCAGGTTTGGGACATGAATTTCGACAGCGACACCAATGTCATTGAGGTTGCGGTACGCCGGCTACGCGCAAAAATCGATGACGATTTCGATCTCAAGCTGATTCATACCGCCCGCGGCATGGGATACATGATGGATGCGCCGGAGTGAATATGAAGCACCTTTCGCTGACAGCACGCATGAGCCTGATGTTCATGTCCGCGGTAATTGCAGTCCTGACGGTAGCAGGGCTGAGTTTCAATATGCTCAGCCAGCACCACTTCAAGATGCTGGATCGGCAGGCCCTGGTGGAGAAACTCGAATCCGCCAAACATATCCTCAACAATGCTCGCGGTGAAGCGAGCCTTTCGGAAGAATTACCGCAGTTGCGAGCCTTGCTGGGAGCCCATCAGGATCTGGCGGCCACTATCCTGGCCAGTGACGGTTCTGTACTGTTCTCCGACCCCAGAGCAGTCGAAGTACCAGAGCGTTTCAGACGTGAAAATGAGCAGAGCATGTGGGAGTGGCAGAACGGCCAACACATGTACCGCGGCATGACGGCGCAAATCTCGGTAGCCGATCAGGCTGAGCCGCTCACAGCTTTGCTGATTCTTGACGTCACCAATCACACACACTTTTTCGACACGCTGCAACGATGGTTCTGGATTGGATTGGTCATCAGTGCCCTGTTCAGTGCCGCGCTCGGCTGGGTGGTTGCTCGCAGCGGCCTTAGGCCTCTGCGGCAAGTCACTCATGTGGCCTCCGGGATGTCCGCTCGCTCGTTACAGGAACGAATCCCTCTCGAACCAGTGCCGCGGGAACTTCAGCAACTGGTTCTATCCTTCAATGCGATGTTGGCTCGGCTAGAGGATGCCTTCGTTAGGCTCTCCAATTTTTCGGCCGACATTGCCCACGAGCTACGCACGCCCGTTAGCAACCTGATGACCCACACCGAGGTCGTGCTGAGCAAGAAACGCGATATCAATGCCTATGAAGAGAATCTCTACTCCAACCTGGAGGACTTGAAGCGCATGTCTCGGATGATTGATGACATGCTTTTCTTGGCCAAGGCTGATAATGGCCTGATCATCCCCGAGCAGGCCAGGATCGAACTGGCTGACGTAGTCTTCAAGCTGTTTGACTACTACCACCTTCTGGCCGAAGAACATGGCATTGAACTATCGCTCACAGGCACAGGCCAAGTGCTGGGAGATCGGCTGATGCTTGATCGTGCACTTTCCAACTTGCTGTCCAATGCACTGCGCTACACGCCGGTGGGACATACAATTTCGGTTTTGATCCGCGAGACAGCGGACTCCACAACCTTCAGCATCGAGAACCCAGGGGACACAATTAGCTCAGAGCATTTAGAGAAGCTCTTCGACCGCTTTTACCGGGTCGACCCCGCTCGGCGGGAGGGAAGCCCGAGCAACGCCGGGCTCGGACTTGCCATCACCCGATCCATCATTGAGGCTCACAAAGGCCGCATCTGGTGCACCTCAGCCGCCGGCCTCACGGGCTTTCACATCGAATTGCCCCATTCCAGATGATGCCGATCTGGCGGTAAGTAGGCTACAGCTAAACCGCTAGCCCAACTTGACAGGGTGGGTGCAACTCGACTGAGCGCAGATTGCATTCGCCATCCGGATAGGTAACGAGCGGTGAGCTGACACCAGATCACCCCATTCGCTCTCGGGTAGTAGTTTATGAAGTTTGAAAACGGCATACCCCACGCTTGCCTCGCCAATCCAATCCAATGCTCGAATGGCTTCCCCCGCTCCAGTAGCGCCTAGAGCCATCAACCATCGAGGCGCATACCGAATCGACACGGTGGTCTTGCCTACCTGAAGCTCCCTAGAGCGTCCGTCGGTTAGAAAGACATAGCGAACTGGAACCTGTGTGCTCAGCCCTAATTTATTCGCGGCACGAGCCCCGTGGTCGACCAGCACTTCACCCAGCGCATTAGCCAGCGAGTGGACAACCTTCTCCGGTGCCGGCGGGCGCACGCCGAACCGAGTTTCGACTGCGGCAACATAAATGCCCCGAGCAACGCGAAACAGCTTTCCACCTTCGACCAGGCGAGAGAGTCCTCGCTGCACAGCATGGCGAGAACCATGATGCAGGAATCTGCTAGGTGTCAGAACCTCACCTTCTGGAAGCTGTTGAATGATGTCCAGGATTTTCTCGGGAAGAGCCTTCATTGTCCTGTCAAACCTCGTGAGTGGCCCTGCCAAGAACCACCAGAGGTGGCGACCATCTCATGCGGGACACATCATCGAACAATAGACCTGGTGCTTGGCTCCGTCCTGTGAGTACAGGCAATCTCTGTGCGAGTAGGTCTGGCCTGATGCCGTTTGGAAGTCGTAGCCCAAGACTCGTTCGTCCCGGTCATAGACCCTTATCAGCTCGGTCAGCTTCTCCATCGTCCAGTCATTGGATCCATTCAGCCTCGCAGGCAGTACAACCTGGACTGCCTCGACCAGCGTTCCCTCAGCGCGTCTTTGTAGCATGAACACTTGACCATTTCACTCAACGCGGGCGAATGGGAAGAGAAAAAACTAACGCCTTACCAGGTGGTCGTCCTTTGGAGCGAGTGGTCAGCAGCTGCCCGCGGGCGACTGAAAAATGAGCTGGAAATAGCCCGGCAAGAGAACATAAAAGCCAAAAAAGACAAGCAGGCATCCCGCAGTTACCTCTTCTTTGTGGGTGCCCAGGATGCCAAGAACCCTGCAATTTTCCATGTGCTGGATCATCGACTCATTTGCACCGCACATGACGAGCTGGTGTTCCCAGTGCGCAGCTAGGTGCAGATCGGGGCCGCGGAAGGCGGTCTTATGGCAGTCCCTCGGGCCAGTTTGAGATGTGTTGTAGCGCACTCAGTTGCCCAGGGAACACTCCTGTGCTCTCGACATAGCGCAATGCGGATTGCCCATCGCTCCAGCCTACGTACTGCATCAGCGCTTTGATATCCCAGCCGCTGCGGGTGGCCCAGGTGGCAAACCCGCGGCGCAGCGAGTGGCTACTGTACAGCTCCGAAGGCAGCCCTGCTGCCTGCAGTACGGCGCGCATGAGTGGGACAACGCTATTTGGGTGCAAGCCCTGCTCACCTAAGTGCCCCCAGCGATCAATTCCACGGAATACCGGCCCGCGTGCGATACCCGCAAGACTGATCCAGTCGACGTAGGCTTGTACTGGGCACAGCCTGGCCAGCGCCGGCGCGTTGAAGGTCTGGCCTTGGTTGTCCCGATCACCTTTGCTCCAGGGCAGGAACAGTTGCATGCCCTCCCCGGTCCGCACCTGGATGTGCTCGACCTGTAGGCGACATAGCTCATCACTGCGAAAGGCCCGCCAGAAGCCGATCAGTATCAGAGCGCGATCGCGGCAACAGCGCAGTAGCCGTGGCAAGTCGTCTTCCGCGCGGGCCTGCTCCAAAGCTTGTTCCAGCCACAACACGCACTGTTCGAGCTGGCGCAGCTGCAAAGGTTCGGCCTGCTTCTCTTGGCGTGGGTGCAAAGTACGAATGCCCTTGAGGATCTGGCGGACCAGCGGAGTCTTGGTCGGATCCGGGAAGCCTTGGCTGACATGCCACTGCGCCAACGCCGCGAGGCGCAACTTCAAGGTATTGCTGGACAGGGTGGCGGCGTGATCGACCAGATAGCGCACGACTGTATCGCTAGTCGCCGGCAGAAAGCCACCCCACGTCACCTCGAAGTGCTCAAGCGCCTGCTGATAGCTCCGCCGGGTGTTGGCACGAGTGCCGGCCTGCAGGTACCGCTCGATCTCCTGGCTCATCTGAGCGCATCCCCTTGGTGTACCGGTGAGCGACTGCCAAACGACAAAAACACCGCATCACCTTGGATAATTCATGATTATCCAATTCTAGAATACGAGCGGAAAAAAACGAAGTTCTTGATAATATGCTATGTATTTACATAGTACATACCACAGAACGAAATCGTCAGGAGTTCCACTTATGGCCCGCGGTGGCATCAACAAAGCAATCGTGCAGAAAGCCCGGAATTCTCTACTCGCCCGCGGTATCCACCCCAGTATTGATGCGGTGCGCATCGAGCTGGGCAATACCGGTTCAAAGACCACCATTCACCGCTACCTGAAAGAGCTTGAAGACGCCGAGCGCGGCCGGGATGCGGCCTTGATCCCGCTCAGCGAACAGTTGGCCAATCTGGTCAGCCAACTGGCAGATCAGCTAGAGGAGGAGGCGCAGGCCGCCGTGGCCCAGGAGCGCGAACAACTGGCCCGCGAACGGCTCGATTACCAGCATCGGTTTCGACAGGCCGAAAACCGCATCCAACAACTGGAAGGCCAGACCGCGCTCGACGCGGAACGACTTGAGACCACTCATCACGAGTTGCAGCAGGCACGCGAGCAACGGCAGCAGGCCGAGATCGAGAACGCCCGCCTACAGCAGGCTAATCGCGACCTGGAGGAGCGGCACAAGGATCGCGACGCACAGATCCACTCGCTGGAGGAAAAACACCGACATGCGCGCGACACCCTGGAGCACTACCGGCAGGCCAGCAAGGAACAGCGTGAGCAGGAACAACGCCGACACGAGTCGCAGATACAACAATTGCAACTAGAACTGCGGCAACTGCAGCAGACCTTGATAATCAAGCAGGACGAACTGACGCAACTGAACCGCGACAATGCACGCTTGCTCACCGAGGCGCGGCAGTTGCAAAAAGAGCGACATGCACAGCAACAGCTAGTGGCGCAGAAAACTCAGGCCCTGGAGGCTCTGCAGAGCACGCTGGCCGGCTCCGAACGCTCGAATGAAGCCCTTGAACAGCGTTGTCGCACATTGCAGGAGGAGGTGTCCCGGCTGAGCGAAGCATCCGCGCTTCAGGTGCAGTAGACGCAGGGCCTGCAGGAGCGCTTGGTCGAAGCCACTACACAGCTAAAGCTACTCGGGGTGCCGCTTGTGAACAGCGATGGCGCACGTAGCACATGAACCGGCACACTGAGCCTATGCACTGAGCGGAGGTGGAGATGACACTACTTGAGACTGCCGATGAGGGGGCTGCGGAACCTGTCCGGCTGACTACGCCGCTGGGCCAGGCCATTGGTAATCTGTTCGCCCGGGCCTTGCCGCTACTGGATGGCAATCCGCCAGGCTCACTCAAGGTCTTCGTCTTCGGCGGCTGCGCGGTGCACCTGCTCACCCATGCGCGTGGTAGTGCGGACATCGATGCGGAGATCGAGGCGGCCCGTGTGCTGCGTAAGGACGAGATCATGGCCGTCTACACACCGCCAGAGGGATATGAGGACGGCGACGGCCGCGACTTGCAGGTGTACCTGGACCAGAACTACACCAATGCCCTCGGGCCACTGCACGAGGATTACCGCGAGCGCGCCATCCCCATGGAGGGTTTCGAGGGTGAGCAGCCGCTACATATCTTCGTTGCCGCCGGCGTGGATCTGGCCATCTCCAAGCTCGGCCGCTTTACGGAAAACGATCAATCTGATATCGAACAGCTCATCGAATGTGGCCGTGTCGATGTCGGCCAGTTTGTTACACTAGCAACAGAGGCAATCGATTATGCCGTGGGCAACCGAAGTGCAATGCTAGGCTGCCTGAAACTGGTCACAGCGAAGTACCTGGAGGATGGGCGAGATGCCACGTCTGGATCGTAAACAAAGCTTTGGCACGCTTCTGGAGACTGTCACCCAGCAGCGTCTTAGCCAAGTTGCGTCCGATGCTCTTGTGGAGCTCGCCAAGCAGTTGTGGTACGAAGAGCGCGACCTCGTGCCAGTACTGCAGCGTGAAGTGGCAGGCAAGCTGCGCGAGCCTGAACAGAAGCTGCGTGCCCTCTATCTCGTCGACCTGCTGCGTCGCTTTCCCTGTGTATCAACGGACAAAGCCGCGCGCCTAAAAGGCTTTGTCAGCAGTTGGTCAAACCTGAAACCAGCAGAGCGCTCACCGCGTGCGACCCAGCTTGTCTCTCGCTACCAACTCGACAAGCTGGCCTATGAATGGGGGCTTGAAGAGGACGTCAGCAAGCAGATGCAGGATGTCCTGGCTTTCCAAACCCGCCATTACGCGGCCACCCAGGGCGTGAAGACGGGCTATTCAGAGCCAACGCCCGTCAGCTAGCAGCAGAGCACGGCAAAATGGACGGGGAATGGCCAATTCAATAAATCACGACCAACGACTCGCTGATCTAACACGCGAGGCATTGGCCGACGTGAGCGAGGGTTTGGTGATCGATCACGCATTGGTCGAGACTTGGGCTCAGAGCCTTGATACCGACACCCCAGTACCTTTGCCAACTCCAGATCGGCCTACTTAATTCGCAGCAGGCCGAACTGATCCTCAGCGGTATCTGGCTGAAGCCATTACGCTAAGCGCGCCTTCGCTTGAGCAGGATTTCCAATCTGTTCGTTTAAGTGCGGCAAGTTACAGAGCGAATGCCCTAATTTTTGCCTTATCTCGGCACGCCCTCTTGTCGAAATAAACTCATTAATAACAATGAGTTACAGGACAAATGAGTGAATTTCCCCCTTGCCTCGGCATAACCTCAATCAGGCGTTCAGAGCCGTTTCTATAATTGACTATAAAAGCCTATAAAGCCCACCCTGAGCAGCTCAGCGACGCTAGAAAAATATTTAAATACAATCAGTTGCAGCGCGTATGTCCTAATTTTCCTTTATCTCGGCATGACCCCTTTCCCGATCTATCCGCAACGCCTGGTCGCCGATATCCGCCGTGTACTGCCCCCCGAAGGCATTGTTGCCCTGGACAACGGCATCTACAAGATCTGGTTCGCCCGCAACTACAAGGCGCACAACCCGAACACCGTGCTGCTGGACAACGCGCTGGCAACCATGGGAGCCGGCCTGCCATCGGCGATGGCGGCGCACCTGGTGCACCCGGACCGTCCAGTGATCTCGGTCTGCGGCGATGGTGGTTTCATGATGAACAGCCAGGAACTGGAAACCGCCGTCCGTATGGGCATGCACATCACCGTGGTGATCCTGCGCGACGACGGCTACGGCATGATCCGCTGGAAGCAAGCCAACATGGGCTTCACCGATTTCGGCCTGGACTATGGGAACCCGGACTTCGTTAAATACGCCGAGTCCTACGGCGCCAACGGTTACCGTGTAGAAAGCGCTGATGCTTTGCTACCGCTGCTCGATCGCTGCATTTCCAACCCAGGCGTGCACGTGATCGACTGTCCAGTCGACTATAGCGAAAACGATCGAATTTTGAATACCGAACTCCGAGAGCGGGCAGTAGCAATCTGACCACGACGGCTTCCGCGTGCGAGCAATATTCGCAGAGAGATCTCTCACAGGCCATCGACAGCCACCTTCGCCAAACCCGGCTAGCGATCTTGCGCAGTAGACTGCGTTCGCCCGGCACAGCGCCCGAGGTGCAACCACTTCTCAGCGTAGCGGTGAGCCGCTGCGCAGCCTGACCTGTAAGGCCTTAGGCCTTGCGACCGATGGCCCAGTGCGCAAGCCGCCAACTTCTACGCTTAAAGTTACGCTGACGAACGAGATAACCTCATGAAGATCCTGGGACGCGTGGAACAGGAGGCCGTGACCGATTTGCGCTGTGATATCTGTGATGAGTCCACTCGGCAGGCGAGCGGCAACCTGCAGTTCGGGACGTTGGAAGCTCAGTGGGGTTATGGGACGGCGCACGACGGCGAGCGCTATGAAGTGCACCTGTGCGAGCGCTGCTTCTTTACCCCCCTCGCCTGTCTCAAACAGGAGCGGCGGACAGCGCATCTGTTCGAAAGCAACCCCATCCCCAGCGAAGTGGAACTGGGCCTGGCCAGCCGGAACGATTGGTTCCGCGACGGTGAATGACGGGTTTTTCCTAGACCCACCATGCCTTGATTTAGTCGTATACGGTGTGGCAAACCAGCAGCAAGCACCCCACTGGCCCCCAGTTGTCGCCAAACTGGAGTATGCTATGAGGGCTGGCTCCGAGATTTGTTGGCGCTCCGCCTCCCCTTGGAGACAATTGATAAGCCCGCCGATTTCGGCGGGCTTTTTACTTTGACCGCTCGCCAGAATTAGAGCCAAAGGCGACCGCCTGGAAACGTCAGTGACTGTCGTAGGTGCCTTGCGCTAGTGTGGATCTGGTACCTCGAGGCTCGCCATCAATTGCTGTAGGCACAACCCAATGCGGCGCACCAAGCAATTGCTCGCCTGGCTGACAGCCGATACCGGGTAAAGGTAAGCACTCATAATGCTGATGAACTGCATGACGTGCCGGCAGTCAGCGCGTCGTGTATCTGCATGGCAGTCTGATGACGCCCAAATGATTCGCCTCTCGTCGTACCGCCGCCCTCAGCAACGTTGAGCAGATCGTCACCCTGGACGGCTAACTGGCCGAGCCGTCGCGCTGTATCCACTGCAATGGCCAACTGCGTCTGGCATGGTGTGGTACGGCGAGGCCCTGGAAGGCCGGCACGCAGCCGACGCGGCATTTTGTCACTCTGCTGGCGATTGTCTCCTCAAGGGGAGTCATGCAAGCCGCCTGTTTTTCCGACCTCGCATTGGCGGCGTGCGTCGTGGTCATCCACATCAACCCGATCGACTGCAGCATAGATAAGCCCAAGGAACTGATGCTGATTGACAAAGCCGCTCAACTTTTACTATGACTTGTGGAAACTTTCGACGAAGGCTTCCTCCTAGGACCGTTTGCCCCCGTGATGCAATTTACAATTTGGTTCGGCTTATGATCAGTCGAATCAACCTCGAACAATCATATTTACTCTACCGTTACGACAAGCGGAATGCTTCATGGCACGTTCCGGCATCAATAGACACCAGTGCAGAGAGTACTGGACCACTACGCCCTCTGTTGGAAAAATCAGCATCACATCAAGCCAACGTTGCCGTCTCCGTAACATAGCCCATTGCATCCCAAATTCAAGCTATCAATAAAGGAACGCCTGAGAATATTGGCACTTATAAACCGTTTAGAACAGAGCCAGCCCGGTATATTCACCAGCCCTACATGCCAGTTTGCGCCTAGCCATATTTTGAATCAGAAATATATATTTGCATGGAAAAACCCAGAGTGAATACAGCAGCTCACGGAGCGGGTTTATCAACATCGCTAACCCCCTGAATTACAGACGCGGCCTATGATATCCAGATGTGCTCAAACCATACTGCATGCATGAATCGCCCCTAGTTTCGTAGACACCTCCAAGCCTCATAATGAGGCCCAAATAGGAGGAGCCATGAGTCGTCAGCGTTACCCCGAAGAATTCAAGATCGAAGCGGTCAAGCAAGTGACCGAGAAAGGCAAACCTGTCGCCGATGTCGCCCAGCGCCTGGGTATGTCCGTGCACAGCCTTTACGCCTGGATCAAGGTCTACAGCAAGCCCCAAGAGCAGCGTCAGCAAGACGACGATCAGCAGGCCGAACTGCGCAAGCTACGCGCTGAACTCAAGCGCGTGACGGAAGAGCGAGACATCTTAAAAAAGGCCGCCGCGTACTTTGCCAAGGAGTGCGGCTGAAGTACGCCTTCATCAAGAAGCACTCGACTGATTACCCGGTGCGGCGCCTTTGCCATACCCTCAAGGTGCACCCCAGCGGTTATTACGCCTGGCTGGCCGAGCCTCAATCTTCCCGAGCAAAAGAAGATCAACGTCTGCTTGGCTTGATCAAACACGCTTGGCTGGAAAGCGGAGGTGTATACGGCTACCGCAAAATTCACGATGACCTGCGTGAGCTGGGAGAGGAATGCGGTCGAAATCGAGTCGGGCGCTTGATGCAGGCGGAGGGGCTGCGTTCTCAAACGGGCTATCGGCGGCGTCCAGGGTTCTATGGTGGAAAACCAACAGTGGCCTCGCCCAACCACCTCGCGCGGCAGTTCAAGGTCAGTGAGCCGAACAAGGTCTGGGTGACAGATATCACTTACATCCGCACCTATGAAGGGTGGCTCTACCTCGCGGTAGTGCTGGATCTGTTCTCACGCCAAGTAATTGGTTGGTCAATGAAGCCAAGGATGAGCAGCGACCTAGCTATCGACGCGATGTTGATGGCTGTTTGGCGACGCAAGCCTCAGCAGCAAGTGATGATTCACTCAGATCAAGGCAGTCAGTTCAGTAGCTCGGATTGGCAAAGTTTCTTGAAGGCCAACAATGTAATCAGCAGCATGAGCCGGCGGGGAAACTGCCACGACAATGCCGTAGCCGAGAGCTTTTTCCAGCTTTTGAAGCGGGAGCGAGTCCGACGAAAGATCTACACAACCCGTGAAGAAGCCCGAAGTGATATTTTCGATTACATCGAGATGTTCTATAACCCTAAACGCCGACACAGCAGTGCTATGCAGCTGTCTCCAGTAGAGTATGAGAAACGCTATTTCCTGAGCTTGGAGAGTGTCTAGGAAACCAGGGGCGATTCAGACTCAATCCTGACAAATGCCAAATCAGACTAACCAACCGGAGGCTTTGGCGAATGCGAAATCCCCCACCATAGGTAGGCTGCAACGGAATGCTTTTGTACTAGCGCAGATTCCCGTAGCGAGTGACCACTGCTCTGAGCGAGGCAGAGCCCCTATGGACAATTCTGTAAAAAATGTCCATATTTGAGCTAGTCCATATGGACTAGCTGTGATTTCGACGGAAACGCTGCATTTTCTAGCTTCCAGTTGCTGTCCATACTCCTCAGGCTTCCGACTGAGACGCCCACGACATCACCGACGACTGGAACCTCTCGGCCCAATGGGAAGAAACCGCCTACGGGCACGCCTTCTCGCGGCGCATCATCGGCAACGCGCTGATCGGCTACATGCTCTGCCAGGGCTGGGGCAACAACCCGGACGTGTTTGGCGAGCTGCTGCAAAGCTGCCAGGCCCTGAGCCACAGCGCCGATGACGACGGCTATTTCGACCGCGCTGCGCAAGATGGCCTGATCAAACAGCTGCTGCGCTTTCAGGAATGGCACTTCGTGCTGCCCACCCAGCCTGCGCTGCTGGTACTCGATACCCGCACACGTCGCTGGCGCAGCGAGAGCAAGCTGCAAAAGCCCTCCGGGCTGCTGGACTGGGAAGCGCTGTGCGAACTACAGCAGGCCTTGCTGGACCACCCCTCGGCCATCATCGTCTCCCCCGCCCCGCTGTTTGGCGTGAAGCTGATCGAAACCATCCAGCGCGTGTTCAGCTGGTGCGGCTATCCGCTGCTGGTGGACGCCGAGAACTGGATGGCGCACCGGGGGGCGGCACAGGTGATCCTGAATATCTTCCGTCACTCGCGCACGCCAGGGCATTACGTGATCCTCTCGGGCGACGTGCACTATTCTTTCGTTTACGAGGTAATGATTCGTCACAAACGCGGCGCCCCGCACCTGTGGCAGATCACCAGCAGCGGCATCAAGAACGAATTCCCGCGCCGGCTGCTCGATGTGTTCGACCGACTCAATCGCTGGCTCTACGCCCCACGATCACCGTTGAACTGGTTCACCAAGCGCCGCCTGATGCAGGTGGTGCCGCGTACACCCGCGCACAGCAAGGCCGGCGAGCGCCTGTGGAACAGCGCCGGGCTGGGCCAGGTGTTCTTCAACGCGCAGGGGCAGCCCGAGCGCATCTTCCAGCTCAACGCCAACGGCGCGCCGCCCACGGAGTTTCCCCGCGAGGCTGAATGAAAAGGTGAGTTCGGCGCCCGCTACAGGGCGCCAGGATCGATCAGGTCCGCTCCAGGGCGTTGACCAGGTCGTGGAAGGCTTCGCGGTTGGAGTCGTTCAGGCCCATGAGGATCTTGTGCGCTTCCAGCACCTTGGCGCGCACTACCTCTTCGTTCTGGTCCTGGGACGGCAGATCGGTCAGGCACTCGGGGCACGGGATTGGACGATCGACGATGTTGAACACCTGATCGAACCCCATCGACTGCAGAAGCCGGGTGATATCGGCATGGGTAGTCACCACCGTGGGCAGCAGGCCGACCTTCTGCCGCGACAGGATCGACAACTTGGCCAGCAGGCCCAGAGTGGTGCTGTCGATACTGTTGGTTTCGGTAAGATCGATGACGATCGCCGAGAAATTCAGCGCCGTGAAGATCTTTTCAATCGTTGCATCCAGCGCCGAACACAGGGTCAGACGCACTTCACCGACGAACTTCAGAACAAAGGTGCCATTCTGCTCGGCAAACTGGATTCTTCCAGTACTCATTGAAGGTTCCTGCTCAACACCATTAGGGCGATATCATCCGGCATCTCCCCAAGCGTAGCCAATTCGAATCGTTGGCGCAGCCCATCCAGGCTGCCACCTGCTGCCTTGATGATTTCAGGCAAGGCAGCCTCCTTATCTTTGAGTGTGTCGCCAGGCAAAAGGTCCAGAATGCCATCAGACAGCAATGTGAGGCTGAACTGCGGCGGCAACTCCAGAACGTGATCCTGGTAGGTGGCCTCGTCGAACAGCCCCACCGGCAGGCCGCGCCCTTCGAGGTACCGGGTGTCGTCCGGGGTGTACAGCACCGGCAACGGCAGATGGCCGCCGATGCTGTAGGTCATCAGGCCGGTGTGCTCGTCGATCACGCCGCCCACCATGGTCACGTGCTTGCCCAGCCTGCAATTGATCAGGCCGCGGTTGATATGCCCGAGCACCTCGGACGGCTTGAACTCGGGCAAGGTGCCGGCGCGCTTGAATTCGAACAGCAGGCGCGTGGTCATGAACTTGAGCAGCACAGTCACGAACGCCGAGGAGGCACCATGGCCGGACACGTCGGCCAGGTAGAACGCCACGCGTCGCTCGTCGACACGAAAGTAATCGGTGAAATCGCCAGACAGGTACAGAGACGGAATGATCTGGTGTTCGAAACGCAGGTCTCCGGCCTTCCAGGGGTTCTCCGGCAGCATGTTCATCTGCACCTGGCGCCCGGCAGTCTGGTCTTCCTGCAGCAGGTGCAGGCTGGCCTCCAGCTCACGGTTGGCGGTTTCGAGCTTGTCGCGGTAACGCTGGTTTTCCAGTACCAGATGCGCCCGATCCAACGCCCGGCGAACCGAGTGCTCCAGCACTGCCAGGTCTTCCAGGGGCTTGATCAGGTAGTCGGCAGCACCCAGGCGCAACGCTTCGACGGCATCGTTCATCACGCCCGCGCCCGACACCACGATCACCGGCAGGTCGGGGGCACGCTCGGTAACCTGGCGAATCAGCTCCAGGCCGCCCATTTGCGGCATGCGCAGATCGCAGATCACCAGATCAGGCTGTTCCTGCTCGAAGACCTGGAGACCCTGCTGGCCGTTGCTTGCCTGCAGGACGCTGAAGCCGCTGTCTTCCAGGTAGGCGGCGAGGCTCGCACGCACTACATCGTCATCATCGATTATCAGCAGCGTTGCACTGTTTTTCTGCATGTGGGCAAACGGCGCCAGAAATAGGTTGGGGTAGGCGGCCAGGCAAAACGAGGCCCGCTTACTGGATTCACTTCTAGCCACTCTTGCATTTCAGGTGTAGGACAAAAGGCCTGCCCGGCAAATGTCAGAGGTGCCCTGTAAGGCGCAGACGGTACTCCCATCCGCCGGGGGTTTCAAGCATGCACCGATGGTCGCCTGTGCTCTTTACAGCACAAATCACCGGGAGTTATAAAAACCCCTTCTATCGCAACCCAATGGAAGGATGCAGGCATGAGCCAGAACCACGCCGACTATAGCGAGAAGCGTGATTTCATCAGGATGCGGGTAGATACCGACGTTACCCTGATACATGCCGAGCAAGTGATTGCGGCGGTGTGCCTGGACCTCTCGAGCAGCGGCATGCAGGTACAGGCAGCGAAAACCTTTCAGGTTGGAGACAACCTCAGCGTCAGCATCGATTCGGACCACCCTTCACTCAAGGGCCTGCACGCCACAACGCAAGTGGTGTGGATTGCCGATCAGCCCCAGGGCCAGCAGAAGCTGGGCCTCAAGATCCTTGCGATGAGCTGAACAGCAGGCATGAAAAAGGCGGCCATGGCCGCCTTTTTCATGCATCACGATCAGAAATCGTCTTTTACATCCCCGTCCTTGACCTTGAACTCGCGGTTCTGCAGGTAGGCGTTGCGGATGAAGCTGTACTTGTCGCCACGGATCATCTTCTCGGCTGACAGCAGGCTGGCACGGGTGTCCACCACGTCCACCGCGATTGCGGTGTTGCGGGTGGGCACATGGTCCATGTAGCGGTAGGGTTCGGTGTAGGTGTCCGGGTACTTGGCGATCGCATCGCGCACGGTGCTCGGCCCAAGCAGCGGCAGCATCACGTACGGGCCACTGCCTACACCCCAGTAGCCGAGGGTCTGGCCGAAGTCCTCGTCGCTGCGCTGCAGGCCCATCTTGGTACCCACATCGAAGAAGCCGGCCAGGCCGAAGGTGGTGTTGACGATCAACCGCGCGGTATCCACGCCGGCTGCGTGGGGCTTGAGCTGCAACACGTTGTTGGCAAGGTTGGTCACGTCACCGAGGTTGCGGAACATGTTGTGGATGCCGTCCTCGAGAAACTGCGGCGTCACCCACTGGTAGCCCTGGGCCAGCGGCTTGAGCGCGTAGGTATCGATCGTGTCGTTGAACCGGAAGATCGGCCGGTTGATGCTCTCCCACGGGTCTTCCTCGGTCGCCGCCTGGGCCAGTACCGGCGCCAGCAGCAGGCTCGCGCAGACACAGGCACGGGTCATACGATCGATCACGCCAGCACCGATCCCACGCATAAAATTTCTCCTAGGCAAACATTGCACTGCGCCGGCATCAGGCCGTCGACAGCCAAAAGGAAACAAGTATAAAGCCTCTCTGGCAGATTAGGCAGCTTCCTCCAACCTGCGTCGATATTTTGTGAAAGCCGCCTGAAGGTCATCAAAGCGTCACGCCACGGTCACACCCCGACGTTAGGCTTGCTGGTTATTTCAGGGACGTTGCCATGCCCCATTCCCCCGCCTTCACCGCCGTGCTGTTCGGCCTGCGCGGCTGCCTGGTCGACTTCGGCGCACGATGCCAGGCGCCCGGCAACGCACCGGCCAGGCCTACACCAGGCGCCCTGCCCGCCCTGCACTGGCTGCGGGAACACGGCGTGCCCTGTGCCTGGCTCGACGAACTGCCGGCTGCCCTGGGCCAGCACCTGAGCCAGGCGCTGCCCGCCTGGGTGCGCCGACCGGATACCACCGGCCACGCGCCCTGGCCCGCGCCGGATGCCTGCTGGCACGCCCTGATGCAGCTCAAGGCCGACCGGCTCGATGGCTGCGTGCTGGTCAGCGGCGAGCCGCGCCTGCTGCAGGCCGGGCTCAACGCCGGGCTGTGGACCGTGGGCCTGGCCTCGTGCGGCTCGCTGTGCGGGCTGGACGAGGCTACCTGGCAGGCACTGGAGGAACGCGAGCGCGAACTCAAGCGAGGCAAGGCTACCGTTCACCTGTTCGGGCTGGGGGTGCATTCGGTGATCGACCAGCTGGAACAACTGGCCGATTGCCTGGCCGATATCGGCCTGCGCCGCCTCAAGGGCGAAAAACCCTGATACAGGCACATTGATCAGGGTCATGCAAAGCGGCGCCGGGTGGATTAACCTGAACAGCGAGGCACGGACCTTTCGCCCGCGCGCGGGGTCCATGTCTGAGCCTATTCATAGAGGGAGAACACCCATGCCTGCCCGCGAACTTCAAGCGCAACTCGACGCCCTGCGCGAGCAACTGGAGCAAAACCCACCGCTCTCGGAACAGGAGCGTGTCGAGCTGCACGAACTGATGGCGCAGATCCAAGCAAAAATCGAACTGGAGGCCGTAACCCCGGACAACAACCTGGTCGACGGCGTCAACCTCGCCGTCGAACGTTTCGAGGTCGAGCACCCGGGCCTGACCGCCACCCTGCGCAACATCGTTCAGAGCCTGCAAAGCATGGGCATCTGAACCCCGCGGCAAAAACGAAAGCCCCGTCACACTGGACGGGGCTTTTTCGTTACTGGCGAACCAGGCGCAGGTTCTTCAGGGTGACCGGCCCGGTGCTGCGGTACGGGTTGATGTCCAGCCCGCCCCGGCGCACGTAGCGCGCATACACCGTGAGGGTTTCGGGGTTGAGCAGGCGCTTGAGGTCCAGGTAGATACGTTCCACGCATTGCTCGTGGAAGTCGGCATGCTGACGGAAGCTGATCAGGTAGGTCAGCAGGCTGGCATGGTCCAGCGCCGCGCCACGGTAATGGACGGTCACGCTGCCCCAGTCCGGCTGCCCGGTCACCGGGCAGTTGGATTTGAGCAGATGGCTGTGCAGGGTCTCTTCCACCACACGCTCGGCATCGCAGCACAGCAGCTCCGGTTGGGGCTGCTCGTAGTTGCTGATGCTGACCTCCAGGTCATCGATGCAGGTGCCCGGCAGCGCCATCACACCCTCGCGCTGAACCTCGGCCAGGCTGCGGATACGCACCCCTACCGGCTTGCCGGCTGCCGCAGACAGGTCCTTGACCAGACAGGCCTGCACCGCCTGCGCCGAGGCGAACTCGGTCTGGTTCAGCGAGTTCAGGTACAGCTTGAACGACTTGGACTCGATGATGGCCGGCGAATCGGCCGGGATGGCGAACTCGCCGATGGCCACCACCGGCTTGCCCGAAGGCAGCAGCCAGGACAGCTCGAAGCAGTTCCAGTAATCCACACCCGACCACGGCAACGTTTGCGCGGTGACCCCAAGCTCGGCCCATTTGGCTGCACGCGGGATGGGGAACAGCAGCGACGGCGTGTAGGTGCTGATGTATTCACTGGACTTGCCCAGTGGCGAATGTTCGGCGGCGGGATGCATGGCTCAAACCTGAAGGACGAAATTGGTCTAGTTTATCGGGTTTGCGCGCTGCATTGGTCATTTGGCGATAGTCAGCTTGCCCACCATGCCAGCCTGGTAATGCCCCGGCACGTTGCAGGCGAACTCGATCGGCGTGCTCTGGCTGAAGGTCCAGGTCAGTTCGGCGCGCTTGCCCGGCGCCACCATCACCATGTTCGGGTCGTCATGCTGCATGTCGCCGCTACCCATCGCACCATGATCATCACCGCCATGATTCATGCCGCCATGTCCCATTGCCGAATGATCCATCTGCCCCTGCATGGCGAGCATCTCCTGCTGGTGCCGGGCGTGCATGGCCGCATCCCCCAGGTTGAACTCGTGGGGCACCTGGCCGTTGTTCACCAGCACGAAACGCACCGTTTCGCCGGCCTTGACCTGCAGCGCGCGCGGCTCGAAGTACATGTCGCCCATCACGACCTCCACCGTGCGCGTGGCCTGCGCCGCCGCAGCCGGCTTGCCGAAGGCGTACTCGTGCCCGGGTGCCGCCAGCAGCGGCAAGCTCCACAGCGCCAGGGCGCTCGCGATCATCAAGCGTTTCATCGTGCATCCTCTATCATGTGCAAGCTCATGCCCCGCACTGTAGAAAACTGCCGCTGGCAACCACCTGACGAAAACATTACAACTTTGTCAGCTTTGCCCCGCGCACCCTGCCACAGGGTATAAACCCAGCCCCCAACGCTGCCGAGAAGCCCATGAAACTGTTGATCGTCGAAGACCAGCCCAAGACCGGCCTCTACCTGCGCCAGGGCCTCAACGAAGCCGGCTTCAGCACCGAACTGGCCACCGACGGCGATACCGGTCAGCACCTGGCCCTGAGCGGCGACTACGACCTGCTGATTCTCGACGTGATGCTCCCCGGGCGTGACGGCTGGCAGATTCTGCAGGCCGTGCGCGAGGCCGGCTTCGACACCCCGGTGCTGTTCCTCACGGCCCGCGATGCGGTAGAGGACCGCGTGCATGGCCTGGAACTGGGCGCCGACGACTACCTGATCAAACCCTTTGCGTTCTCCGAACTGCTGGCGCGGGTCCGCACCCTGCTGCGCCGCGGCGCCAGCCCGCCCCAGGAAACCACCCTGAACCTGGCCGACCTGCGCCTGGACCTGATTCGCCGCCGGGTGGAACGCGCCGGGGCACGCATCGACCTCACCGCCAAGGAGTTCGCCCTGCTCGAACTGCTGCTGCGCCGCCAGGGCGAGGTGCTGCCCAAATCGCTGATCGCCTCGCAGGTGTGGGACATGAACTTCGACAGCGACACCAACGTGATCGAAGTGGCGATCCGGCGCCTGCGCCTGAAGGTCGACGATGGCCACGACAACAAGCTGATCCACACCGTGCGCGGCATGGGCTACGTGCTCGAGGAGCGCCCGGCGTGATGCGCAGATTGTCCCTGGGCGCACGCCTGGCGCTGTTGTTCGCCGCCTGCACGGCGGCGGTATCACTGGCGGCGGGGCTCCTGTTCAGCCGGGCCAGCGAGGCCCACTTCATCGAGCTCGATCAGCAGTTGCTCGACAGTCGCCTGTCGGTACTGCGCCAGGCACTTGTCGGCGTGCACGACCGCCCGAGCCTGGCAGCGCGGCTACCGCTGCTGCGCGGCGAGCTGAGCCACCAGGCCGACCTTGCACTGCGCATTCGTGGCAGCGACGGGGCGCAGTGGTTTGCCAGCCGCCCCGGCCTGCCTGACGCACCCGACACACCGGGCCTGAGCACCCTGCGCAGCGAGGGCATGGATTTTCGCAGCCTGTGCGTGGTGCTTGAAGGCGGCAGCCGGCTCACCCTGTTTCTGGATATCACCCACCACCAGCACTTTCTGCAACGCATGCAGCGCCTGATCTGGCTGACGATGGGCCTTTCGGCGCTGGCCACCGCGCTGCTCGGTGCCTGGGCCGTGCGCCGTGGCTTGCGTCCGCTGCGCCGGATGGGCGAGGTGGCAGCCGGCGTTTCGGCGCGCTCGCTGACCACACGCCTGCCCCAGGCCCAGATGCCGCCAGAGCTGGCGCAACTGGCCGGCACCATGAATGCCATGCTCGAACGTCTGGACGATGCCTTCCAGCGCCTGTCGGCCTTCTCGGCCGACATTGCCCACGAGCTGCGCACGCCGCTGTCCAACCTGCTGACCCACACCCAGGTCACCCTCACCCGCCCGCGCAGCCTGGAGGAGTATCGCGAGGCATTGCACGGCAACCTCGAGGAACTGCAATGGATGGCGCAACTGGTCAACGACATGCTGTACCTGGCCAAGGCTGACCACGGCCTGCTGATGCCCAATCGCGAGCCCCTGGCGCTGGACCAGGAGGCCGATGCCTTGATCGAGTACTACGCGCCATTGGCCGAGGATGCACAGATCAGCCTGAGCCGCGAAGGGCTGGCCGAGCTGACGGGAGACCGCAACATGCTGCGACGGGCCCTGTCCAACCTGCTGGACAACGCGCTGCGCTTTACCCCGGCACAGGGCGAGATACGGGTCGAGATTGCGCAGGGTGATGGCAGGGTTCGCCTGGTGGTGGCCAATCGCGGGGCGCCGATCGATGCAGCGCTATTGCCGCGGCTGTTCGACCGGTTCTACCGGGCCGACCCGGCACGCCGGGAAGGCAGCAGCGAACATGCGGGGCTGGGGCTGGCGATCACCCGTTCGATCGTGCAGGCGCACGGTGGGGTGATCAGTGCCGAATCGGCGCAGGGGTGGACGCGGTTCCTGATCGACTTGCCGGAACACAACGCAGCCCTGTAGGAGCCGGCGTTGCCGGCGAATCGGCGCATGCGACATGCCTGAACATGGCCAGGCAGTGTGTCCGCTTCGCCGGAAACGCCGGCTCCTACAAGAGCGGTGGCATCACTCGTACCGCAAGGCGTACGCCGGCTCGACCTGCGAAGCACGCCACGCCGGATACAGGGTGGCCAGAAAGCTCATCACCAACCCCGCCGTGCAGATCAGCGCCACATCGCCCCATTGCAGTTCCGATGGCAGCGTACTGATGAAGTACACGTCCGAGGTAAAGATATGCTGCCCGCTGACCCGCTCCAGCCAGCCGACGATCTGGCTCACATTGAGCGCCGCGATCACGCCGAGCACACCACCGATCAAGGTGCCCACCACACCGATCAGGCTGCCCTGCACCATGAACGTACCCATTATCTGCGCCGGCGTCGCGCCGATGGTACGCAGGATGGCGATGTCCGCGCCCTTGTCGTTCACCACCATGATCAGGGTGGCGATGATGTTGAACGCCGCCACCGCAATGATCATCATCAGCAGCAGGCCGATCATGGTCTTTTCCATCTTCATGGCACTGAACAGGCTGCCCTGGGTGTGGGTCCAGTCATCGGCACGGTACTGCTCGCCCAGTTCGCCCACTATCGCCCTGGACACCTGCGGCGCGGCATACAGGTCCTTGACCTTGAGCCGCACGCCCTGCACCTGGTTTGGCGCCCAGCGCTGCATGCTCGCCGCATCGGCCATGTGGATCAGGCCCATGGAGCCATCCAGCTCGGCGCCCACCTTGAACACGCCGACCACGTTGAGGCGCTGCATGCGCGGGGTGATGCCGCCAGGCGCGGTGCTCACCTCGGGCACGATCAGGGTCAGCTTGTCACCGACCCTGAGGCCAAACCGACGCGCCGTCATCTCGCCTACCACCACGCCGAACTCGCCCGGCTTTAGGTCGTCGAGCCGGCCCTGAACGATGTGGTCGGCCACGATCGAGACCTTGCCTTCCTGCGCAGGGTCGATGCCGCTGATCTGGATCGGCTGCATCGCGCCCTTGTAGGAGAGCATGCCTTCCATCTCGGTCAGCGGCGCAGCGGCCAGCACTTCGGGGTTCTTCAACGCGGCATCGGCCACCGCCTGCCAGTTGTCCAGCGGCTGGGCGCCCAGCACGGCGGCATGCGGCACCATGCCCAGGATCCGCGCACTCATTTCACGCTGGAAGCCGTTCATCACCGACAGCACCACGATCATCGCCAGCACGCCCAGGGACAGGCCGATCATCGAGGTCATCGAGATGAACGAGATGAAATGGTTGCGGCGCTTGGCACGGGTGTAACGCGCACCGATGAAAATTGACAAGGGTCTGAACATGAACTGAAGCACCCAGGTAAAGAAAAGAGACAAGGGGCCCGCCATGCACGGCGGGCCACCTGTACTGCCAGGTCAGATCGAAACCAGACGCCCGTCTTCCAGGCGCAGCACACGGTCCATCTGCCGCGCCAGGTTGAGGTCGTGGGTCACCACCAGGAACGCGGTCTGCGAGGAGCTGCTCAGCTCCTGCATCAGGTCCTGGATGCCCTGTGCGGTGTGGTGGTCGAGGTTGCCGGTAGGCTCGTCGAGCATCACCAGCCCGGGCCGGTTGACCAGCGCCCGGGCAATCGCCACGCGCTGACGCTCGCCGCCGGACAGCTCGGATGGCTTGTGCGTCAGGCGATGGCCCAGGCCGACACGCGTGAGCAGCGCCTCGGCACGTTCGCGCGCCTCGGGGATCGGCGTGCGGCCGATCAGCAGCGGCATGCACACGTTCTCCAGCGCGGTGAACTCCGGCAGCAGGTGGTGGAACTGGTAGACGAAGCCCAGTGCGCGGTTGCGCAGCAGGCCACGTGCACGCTCGCCCAGCGCCGACAGCTCTTCACCGGCCAGCCATACGCTGCCCTGGGTCGGGGTATCGAGGCCACCCAGCAGGTTGAGCAAGGTACTCTTGCCCGACCCTGAACTGCCGACGATCGCCACGCGCTCACCCGGGTGCAGCTCCAGCTGCAGGCCCGACAACACTTGCACCGACTCCGGGCCTTCCTCGTAGGACTTGCCCAGGTTGCGGCAACTCAGCACTGCTTTATCACTCATGCCCAACTCACTCATAACGTAGCGCCTCCGCAGGCTGGGTGCGCGCCGCACGCCAGGCCGGATACAGGGTGGCGAGGAAACTCAGGACCAGCGCCGCACCGCAGACCATCCACACGTCTTCGGCCATGACCTGGGACGGCAGGTAGTCGATGAAGTACACGTCGGCGTTGAGGAACTTGTGCCCCATCAACCGCTCGAGGCCGGCAATCGCTGCACTCACGTTGAGCGCGGCGGCGATGCCGACCACGGCGCCGATCAGGGTGCCGACCACGCCGATCACGGTGCCCTGCACCATGAAGATGGCCATGATCTGACCCGGCGTGGAGCCCAGCGTGCGCAAGATGGCGATGTCGCCCTTCTTGTCGTTGACCACCATCACCAGGGTGGAAATGATGTTGAACGCCGCCACCGCGACAATCAGCAGCAACAGCAGGCCGATCATGGCTTTTTCCATGCGGATGGCCTGGTACAGGTTGCCATGGCTGCGGGTCCAGTCACGGGCGTAGAACTCGTGCTCGCCCAGCTTCTGGGCGATGTTCCAGGCCTCGCGGGGTGCCTGGAACAGGTCGTCGAACTTCAGGCGCAGGCCCTGCACCTGGTCGGCCTTCCAGCGGTGCAGGCGCGACAGGTCCGACAGGTTGGTCAGGCCAAGGTAGCCGTCGATCTCGCCGGCGCCCACGTGGAAGATGCCGACCACGGTGAAGCGCTTCATGCGCGGGAACATGCCGGCCGGGGTCACGGTGACCTCGGGGGCGACGAAGGTCAGCTTGTCGCCGATGCCCACGCCCAGCTTGGCTGCGGCCTTGTCGCCGATCATGATGCCGAAGCTGCCCGGCGCCAGCGCGTCGAGCTTACCCTCGCGCACGAAGTCGTCGATGATCGACACCTTGCGCTCTTGCGCCGGGTCAATACCGTTGAGCAGCACCTTCTGTACCTTGCCGTCATGGGTAAGCAGGCCCTGCATCTGGGTGAACGGCGCCACCGCCAGCACCGCCGGGTTCTGCTTTACTGTATCGGCAAGGGCTGGCCAGTCGCTGATCGGCTGTCCGGTCTCGAGGGTGGCATGGGGCACCATGCCCAATACGCGGGTACGCATTTCATGATCGAAGCCATTCATCACCGACAGCACCACGATCATCACCACCACGCCCAGGGCGAGGCCGATCATCGAGGTCAGCGAAATGAACGAGACGAAGTGATTGCGACGTTTGGCACGGGTGTAACGCGTACCGATAAATACGAAAAGAGGTCTGAACATGTCGGGGCTTGTTCGGAGGAAAGAGGAACGTCCTTGTGGCGGGGCTTGAATAGCAGCTTTACACTCAGACCACCGCCGCTACCATGGGTTCGCCATGTCGACATTAGATGAAGAAGATCGCCGCGAATACTACCGTATCGAGGACAGGATCGCACTGGAAATTACCCCTCTGAGCGCCGCCGAGGCCTTGGGCGGCGAGTTGTTGCAAGATGCTTCACCACTCTTCAACCTGCTCAGCGAACTGCACCTGAGCGAGTTCGAGTCCCAGCACCTGCTGCGCCAGCTCAGTGACAAGGACCGCACCCTGGCAGCTTTTCTCAAGGCCCAGAACAAACGCATCGACCTGCTCAGCGCCGTGGTTGCGCAAACCCTGCTGGGGCAGATCGGCGAGGCGCGCCCGGTGACTCTCTCCGAAGGTGGCGTCGAGGTGCACCAGGCCCAGGCCATCACCGCCGGCAGCCGCGTCTCGGTGAAGATGGTGCTGATGCCCCAGGCCCTGGGCCTGCTGCTGCGGGCCAAGGTGACCCACTGCGACAAGGCCGCTGATGGCCTGTTCGACATCGGCGCCGAATTCGTCGAGATGACCGACGCCCAGCGCCAGTTGCTGGCGCGCTATATCCTGCAGAAACAGGCACTGCAACGCCGCCAGGCACTGGAACAGAACACCCCGCCTGCCTCCTGATTTTCCGTCTTGCTTGAAGGAACGAACGTGACCCTGATTTACGGCCACCGCGGCGCCAAGGGCGAAGCCCCCGAGAATACCCTGACCAGTTTCCAGCAATGCCTGAGCCACGGCGTTCGCCGTTGCGAGCTGGACCTGCACCTGTCCTCCGACAACGAGCTGATGGTCATTCATGACCCCAGCCTCAAGCGCACCACCGGCCGTGGCGGCAAGGTGGTGGAGCACAGCGCCGCCGACCTGGTGACCTACGATGCGCGCAAGGGCGGCCCGGGCTGGGTCAACCCCTGCCCGATCCCACGCCTGGAAGAGCTGTTCGAGAAATGTGATTTCGACCACTGGCAGCTGGAGGTCAAGAGTGCCTCGCGCACCCGCGCTGCCACCACGGTGCTGGCGATTCGCGAAATGGCCCAGCGCTTCGGCCTGCTGGACAAGGTCACCATCACCTCAAGCTCGCGGGAGGTGCTGGGCGCCGCCCTGGAGCTGACCCCGGACGTGTCCCGCGGGCTGGTCGCGGAATACACCTGGCTCGACCCGTTGAAGGTCGCGCAGAACTACGGTTGCGAACTGCTGGCGCTGAACTGGACGCACTGCACCCCCGAGCGCCTGGCCAAGGCCCAGCGCCAGGGGTTGCATGTGTCGGTGTGGACAGTCAACGAGCCGGCGCTGATGCTCCGACTCGCCGACTTCGGCGTAGACAGCCTGATTACAGACTTTCCCGGTTTGGCCAGCGCCACCCTCGAGAATCGCTGAAATCGGTCTCCCCGGCCGGCTCAGGCCACCGGCCGGAGCCGCTCAAAAAAGCCGGTTGAGACCGTCGTAGGCGGCAACCCGATAGGCTTCGGCCATGGTCGGGTAGTTGAAGGTGGTGTTGACGAAGTACTTCAGGGTGTTCTGCTCGCCCGGCTGGCCCATGATCGCCTGACCGATGTGCACGATCTCCGAGGCCTGGTAGCCGAAGCAGTGCACGCCGAGGATCTGCAGCGTCTCGCGGTGGAACAGGATCTTGAGCATGCCTTGCGGCTCGCCGGCGATCTGCGCCCGGGCCATGCCCTTGAAGAACGCCTTGCCCACTTCGTACGGCACCTTGGCCTGGGTCAGCTCCTGCTCGTTCTTGCCGATCGAGCTGATCTCCGGAATGGTGTAGATGCCGGTCGGCACGTCGTTGACGAAGCGCCAGCTGCCATTGTCGACGATGCTGCCGGCGGCCGAGCGGCCCTGGTCGTGGGCGGCACTGGCCAGGCTTGGCCAGCCGATCACGTCACCGGCACCATAGATGTTCGGCACGCAGGTGCGGTAGGCCTCGTCCACTTCGATCTGGCCACGGCTGTTGACCTTCACGCCGATGTTTTCCAGGCCCAGGCGGTCGGTGTTGCCGGTACGCCCGTTGCACCACAGCAAGGCGTCGGCCTTGATCTTCTTGCCCGACTTCAGGTGCAGGATCACACCGTTGTCCAGGCCTTCGACGCGCTCGTACTCTTCGTTGTGGCGCACGGTGATGTTGTTGTTGCTGAAGTGATAGCTCAGGGCCTGGGAGATTTCCGAGTCCAGGAAGCTCAGCAGCTGGCCGCGGTTGTCCACCAGCTCCACCAGCACGCCCAGGCCGCTGAAGATCGAGGCGTACTCGCAGCCGATCACGCCGGCGCCGTACACGATCAGTTTGCGCGGGGTGTGACCCAGGCTCAGGATGGTGTCGCTATCGTAGATGCGCGGGTGGTGGAAATCGATATCGGCCGGGCGATACGGGCGCGAGCCGGTGGCGATGATGATGTGCTTGGCTACCAGCTTCTCGACCACACCGTTGGCGCAGACCACTTCGATGGTCTGCTCGTCGGCGAAGCTGCCGGTGCCGAAGAACACGTCAACGCGGTTGCGGGCGTAGTAGCCAGTGCGCGAGGCGACCTGCTTGGAGATGACCTTCTCGGCGCTTTTGAGCACGTCGGGGAAGGAGAACCAGCGCGGCTCACCGATGGCCCGGAACATCGGGTTGGTGTTGAACTGCATGATCTGGCGCACCGAGTGACGCAGGGCCTTGGACGGGATGGTGCCCAGATGGGTGCAGTTACCGCCGACCTGGCGACGGCTATCGACCATCGCTACCTTGCGTCCTGCTTTGGCGGCGTTCATTGCCGCCCCTTCTCCTGCCGGGCCGGAACCCAGCACCACTACGTCGTAGTTGTAGACAGCCATGCGTACTCCTTCAGAACAGGCCCGGACGCCAGATTGACCTCCGGGGCTACATCATGCCGCCATCGGCGCCATGCAAAAATTCGGGTGCAGTCTAATCAAGCTTGAACGCCGCGCACATTAACCCTTGGTCGCGTCGTAGGCTATTTTTCTCTGCACTACATGTAGGCCGCCTTGCTGGCGAAGCCTTTCATTTCCCCGCAATGCTGTTGAATGCTGGCGTGGCCCGGGAAACGAACCCACCCTCGACCCGATTCACGAACACTGCCGCAATCCGATGCTCGACCGCGAAGCGCCAACCCTGCTCCGGGCCCAGGATCAGCAACAGGGTCGAGTACCCGTCAGCCATCAGCGCAGTGGGCGCCAGCACCGTCACCGCCGCCAGCGCATGGGCCACCGGGGTGCCCAGGCGCGCATCGAAGGTATGCGAATAACGCTGGCCATTCTCCTCGAAATAATTGCGGTAGTCACCCGACGTGGACACCCCGTACCCCTCCAGCGGCAACACCTGCTGGGCTATCTGCAGATCGTCGCGCGGCAGTTCGAGTGCAATGCGCCAGGCACTGCCATCGGGTTTGCGCCCCATTGCCTTGAGCTCACCGGTAGCTTCCACCAGAAAGCTTTCGACCCCCAGAGCTTGCATCCGTGCCACGATCAGGTCGACCGCATGCCCGGCGGCGATGCTGTTGAAGTCGACCTCGACGCCAGCGTCCTTGCACAGTTGCTGGCCTTCGATACGCAAGTGGGTATACCCCACCCGCTCGCGCACCTGCGCCAGCCGCCGGGCATCGGGCACCTTCTCTTCACGCGCCTGGGGGCCGAAGCCCCACAGGTCGAGCAGCGGCTCCACCGTGAGATCGAAGGCCCCGTCACTCTGGCGCGAGAGCTGCTCACCTACCCGCACAAGCTGCAGCACGTCGGCCGGCATCGCCTGGCAGCGGTGGGCGGGCAACTGGTTGAACTGCCCCACCAGTGAATCGCTGCGGTAGGTGGAGAAGCGCTGGTCGATGCCCTGCAGGATCGCCTCGACCTCCTGCTGCACCTGCCCAGGCGTCGGGCCGCCGGCCTTGCGCACGTACTGCACGGTGTAGCTGCTGCCCATGGTCGGGCCACTGATGCGCTCGATCGAATCCCTGTGCTCGCAACCGACCAGCAATGCCACCAGGGCAGGCAGCGCAGCCCATCCCTTTTTCACACGACGCCTCCTTTTCTGAAGCCAAAAAAAACGGGAACCCGCAGGCTCCCGTTCTTTCAACGCAACGTGATGCTTAGCGTGGGAACGCTGGCGGGTTGACCCCGGCCATGTCTTCCATCACGCGCACTACCTGGCAGCTGTAACCGAACTCGTTGTCGTACCAAACGTACAGTACAACGCGGTTGTCGTTGCAGATGGTGGCCTCGGCATCGACCACACCGGCGTGACGCGAGCCGACGAAGTCGCTGGAAACCACTTCCTGCGAGCTGACGAAGTCGATCTGCTTGTGCAGGTCCGAGTGCATGGCCATCTGGCGCAGGTACTCGTTGATCTCGTCGCGGCTGGTGGCCTTTTCCAGGTTCAGGTTCAGGATCGCCATCGAGACGTTCGGCGTCGGAACGCGGATCGCGTTACCGGTCAGCTTGCCCTTGAGCACTGGCAGCGCCTTGGCGGCGGCAGTGGCGGCGCCGGTCTCGGTGATGACCATGTTCAGCGCAGCGGAACGACCACGGCGGCTGCCCTTGTGGAAGTTGTCGATCAGGTTCTGGTCGTTGGTGTACGAGTGAACGGTTTCGACGTGACCGTTGACGATGCCGAACTTGTCGTTGACTGCCTTGAGCACCGGCACGATGGCGTTGGTGGTGCAGGAAGCCGCCGAGATGATCTTGTCGTCAGGGCTGATGTCGGCGTGGTTGATACCGTGCACGATGTTCTTCAGCGCGCCCTTGCCCGGTGCGGTGAGGATAACGCGTGCGGCACCCGGGCAGGCCAGGTGCTGGCCCAGGCCGTCGGCATCGCGCCAGACGCCGGTGTTGTCGACCACCAGGGCGTTCTCGATACCGTACTGGGTATAGTCGACTTCGCTCGGGTTCTTCGCGTAGATAACCTGGATCAGGTTGCCGTTGGCGGTGATGGTGTTGTTTTCTTCGTCGATGGTGATGGTGCCATCGAACGGACCGTGCACCGAGTCACGACGCAGCAGGCTGGCACGCTTGATCAGGTCGTTCTCGGCGCCCTTGCGTACCACGATGGCACGCAGGCGCAGGCCGTCGCCACCACCGGTCTTCTCGATCAGGATACGCGCCAGCAGACGGCCGATACGACCGAAGCCGTACAGGACCACGTCGGTGCCCTTGCGTGCGGAGGCGTTCTGCTGGCCAACCACGTCGGCCATTTCTTCACGCACGAACTGCTCGGCGCTGCGGCCGTTGCCTTCTTGCTTGAACTTGTTGGCCAGCTTGCCCAGGTCGACCGAAGCGGCGCCCAGCTTGAGCTCGCTCATGGCCTTGAGCAGCGGGAATGTCTCGTGGACAGACAGTTCGGTTTCGTCGGTCTGGCGATGACGGGCAAAGCGGTGGGCTTTGAGGATCGCGATCACCGAACGGTTGATCAGGCTACGGCCATAGATCGAGCTCACCACATTGTTATTGCGGTAGAGCTGACCGATAAGCGGGATCATCGCTTCTGCAAGCGCTTCACGATCGATCCACTCACCAAGACACTGGTCGGGCTTCTGAGTCACGGGAACCTTCCACATGTAGGGACAGAAAAAAGGGGCTACATTATGACGCCCCGCGTCGCTTCGAGCAATGAGCGCCTGTCGCCGGCGCCGCACGGCATGATCCAGGCCCCACATTCAGGCGGCTGAAACCTGACAGCAATGCCCCGCGCCCGGTACAATCGGCGTTTTGTCGCAACGCTTGGAGCTCGACCTCCCGTGCCTGTTCTGCGTCTACCTCACCTGCCGGCCAGTGCCGGCAAACACACCTGGGGCAACCTGCCCGGTGCCGCCCTGAGCCTGGCCATCGCCGAGGCCGCCAGCGCCGCGAAGCGCTTCACCCTGCTGCTGACCGCCGACAGCCAGAGCGCCGACCGGCTGGAGCAGGAGCTGCGTTTCTTCGCCCCGGAACTGGCCGTGCTGCCGTTCCCCGACTGGGAAACCCTGCCCTACGACCTGTTCTCGCCGCACCAGGACATCATTTCGCAGCGGATCGCCAGCCTGTACCGGTTGCCGGAGCTGGACCACGGCATCCTCGTGGTGCCGATCACCACCGCACTGCACCGCCTGGCGCCCACGCGCTTTCTGCTGGGCAGCAGCCTGGTGCTGGACATCGGCCAGAAGCTGGATGTGGAACAGATGCGCACGCGCCTGGAGGCCAGCGGCTACCGCTGCGTCGACACCGTGTACGAGCATGGCGAGTTCGCGGTGCGCGGTGCCCTGATCGACCTGTTCCCGATGGGCAGCAAGCTGCCGTACCGCATCGACCTGTTCGATGACGAGATCGAGACCCTGCGCACCTTCGACCCGGAGAGCCAGCGCTCGATCGACAAGGTCGACTCGGTACGCCTGCTGCCGGCCCGCGAGTTCCCGCTGCAAAAAGACGAAGTCACCCGTTTCAAAGCGCGCTTTCGCGAGCGCTTCGACGTGGATTTTCGCCGCAGCCCGATCTTCCAGGACCTGAGCAGCGGTATCGTGCCGGCCGGCATCGAGTACTACCTGCCGCTGTTTTTCGAGGAAACCTCGACCCTGTTCGACTACCTGCCGGAAAACACCCAGGTGTTCTCCCTGCCCGGCGTGGAACAGGCCGCCGAGCACTTCTGGAGCGATGTACGCAACCGCTATGAAGAGCGGCGCATCGACCCTAACCGCCCTCTGCTGCCGCCTGCCGAGCTGTTCATGCCGGTGGAAGACTGCTTCGCCCGGCTCAAGGGCTGGCCACGGGTGGTGGTCAGCCAGGACGACATCGACGCCGGCCCCGGCCGCGAGCGCTTTGCCGCGCAGACGCTGCCCAACCTCGCCATCGAAGCCAAGGCCAACCAGCCCCTGGCGGCGCTGTCGGGGTTCCTCGAGCAATTCCCCGGTCGTGTGCTGTTCACCGCCGAATCGGCCGGGCGCCGCGAAGTACTGCTGGAACTGCTCGAACGCCTGAAACTGCGCCCGCAAACCGTCGATGGCTGGCACGAGTTCGTCGCCAGCAAGCAGCGCCTGGCAATCACCATCGCACCACTGGACGACGGCCTGCTGCTGGACGATCCGGCCCTGGCGCTGGTTGCCGAGAGCCCGCTGTTCGGCCAGCGCGTGATGCAGCGGCGGCGCCGCGAGAAGCGCAGCGACGTCAACAACGACGCGGTGATCAAGAACCTTACCGAGCTGCGCGAAGGCGCCCCGGTGGTGCATATCGACCATGGCGTGGGCCGCTACCTGGGCCTGGCGACACTGGAGATCGATGGCCAGGCCGCCGAGTTTCTCACCCTTGAATACGCCGAAGGCGCCAAGCTGTACGTGCCGGTGGCCAACCTGCACCTGATCGCGCGCTACACCGGCAGCGACGATGCGCTGGCACCGCTGCACCGTCTGGGCTCCGAGACCTGGCAGAAGGCCAAGCGCAAGGCGGCCGAACAAGTGCGCGACGTGGCTGCCGAGCTGCTCGACATCTATGCCCGGCGCGCCGCGCGCAAGGGCTATGCGTTTGCCGACCCGTCGGTAGACTACGCCACCTTCAGTGCCGGCTTCCCGTTCGAGGAAACCCCGGACCAGCAGTCGGCCATCGAAGCGGTACGCGAGGACATGCTCGCCGCCAAGCCGATGGACCGCCTGGTGTGCGGCGATGTCGGCTTCGGCAAGACCGAAGTGGCCATGCGCGCCGCCTTCATCGCCGTGCACGGCGGGCGCCAGGTCGCGATACTGGTGCCCACCACCCTGCTCGCCCAGCAGCACTACAACAGCTTCCGCGACCGCTTTGCCGACTGGCCGGTAACCGTCGAAGTGATGAGCCGCTTCAAGTCGGCCAAGGAAGTCGGTGCCGCCGTGGCGGACCTTGCCGAAGGCAAGATCGACATCGTCATCGGCACCCACAAGCTGCTGCAGGACGACGTCAAGTTCAAGGACCTGGGCCTGGTCATCATCGACGAGGAACACCGGTTCGGCGTGCGCCAGAAAGAGCAGCTCAAGGCGCTGCGCAGCGAAGTCGACATCCTGACCCTGACCGCCACGCCGATCCCGCGCACGCTGAACATGGCGGTGGCGGGCATGCGCGACCTGTCGATCATCGCCACCCCGCCGGCACGCCGGCTGTCGGTGCGCACCTTCGTGATGGAGCAGAACAAGAGCACCATCAAGGAGGCGCTGCTGCGCGAACTGCTGCGTGGCGGCCAGGTGTACTACCTGCACAACGACGTGAAGAGCATCGAGAAGTGCGCCGCCGACCTCGCCGAACTGGTACCCGAGGCGCGCATCGGTATCGGCCACGGGCAGATGCGCGAACGCGAACTCGAACAGGTGATGAGCGACTTCTACCACAAGCGCTTCAACGTGCTGATCGCCTCGACCATCATCGAGACCGGCATCGACGTGCCCAGCGCCAACACCATCATCATCGAGCGTGCCGACAAGTTCGGCCTGGCCCAGCTGCACCAGTTGCGCGGCCGCGTGGGGCGCAGCCACCACCAGGCCTATGCCTACCTGCTGACGCCCCCACGCCAGCAGATCACCCCCGACGCCGAAAAGCGCCTGGAGGCCATCGCCAATACCCAGGACCTGGGCGCAGGCTTCGTGCTGGCCACCAACGACCTGGAGATCCGCGGCGCCGGTGAACTGCTGGGCGAAGGCCAGAGCGGGCAGATCCAGGCGGTGGGCTTCACCCTCTACATGGAAATGCTCGAACGCGCCGTCAAGGCGATTCGCAAGGGTACCCAGCCCAACCTCGACCAGCCCCTGGGCGGCGGCCCGGAGATCAACCTGCGCGTACCGGCACTGATCCCCGAGGACTACCTGCCCGACGTGCATGCGCGCCTGATCCTGTACAAGCGCATCGCCTCGGCGGTGGACGAAGATGGCCTGAAGGATCTGCAGGTGGAGATGATCGACCGTTTCGGGCTGCTGCCCGAGCCGACCAAGAACCTGGTGCGCCTGACCCTGCTCAAGCTGCAGGCCGAGAAGCTGGGCATCAAGAAGGTCGACGCCGGCCCGCAAGGCGGACGGGTGGAATTCGAGGCCGAGACCCCGGTCGACCCGCTGGTGCTGATCAAGCTGATCCAGGGCCAGCCCAAGCGCTACAAGTTCGAAGGCGCGACGATGTTCAAGTTCATGGTGCCCATGGAACGCGCCGATGAACGCTTTACTACAGTGGAGGCGCTGTTCGAACGACTCGCCCCGAAACCCGCTTGAAGGATGATCCATGCGTGCAATTCGTAGCTTGACCCTGCTGCTGGCGCTGATTGCGCCGGCCGCCTTTGCCGACAGCCAGTACCAGGTCGAGATGTTCCTGCTGCGCCAGAATGCGGTGCCCGCGATCACCAGCCAGTTCGCCCCGGAAGACTGGCGCCAGGGCGCCAAGGCCCCCAGCGACTACGACGTGCGCAAGCCGGTGCTGACTGCACAGGCCGAAAAGCTGGCCGCCGACAGTAACTACACCGTGCTGCTGCACAGGGCCTGGCAGCAGCAGGTAGGCAGTGAACCGTCGCGGGTTGCCATCAGCGAGGGCCAGGAGCAGTTCGGCCACTTCCCGGTCGAAGGCAATGTCAGCCTCAGGCAGGGCCGTTTCATCGAAGTGCAGGCCAACTTCTGGGTCAACCAGCTCGATGGCAATGGCAGCGTGATCCAGAGCGAACAGCTCAGGCAGGTCAACAGCACGGTGAAGAACAACGAACTGACCTTCCTCGATGGCGGGCACCTGGCGGTCCTGTTCAAAGTGATCGCCGCCGGCACACGCACCACCTCTCCTGCTGAAGCGGAGATGATGGAACAGTAGAGCCATGTCGACCACACTGCAGCGCGCGCTCAAGAGCAAGCTCTGGCGCGAACAATTCGGCCCCAAGACCCTCACCCGAGGGCTTGACTATGCAGACAACAAGCGCGTCAGGCTCGTTTCGGTTGACGACAAGGGCGCGACAACCCTGTGCCACGGGTCCGGCGGCAACCTCTACCGTCAGACCCTGCTGATCGAAGGCGACGTTCACCCCCTCCTGATCGCCACCTGCAGCTGCCCTGTCCGCCAGAACTGCAAGCATTGCGCAGCGGCGCTGTACACCCTGACGGAGCGGCTGACGGCCAACGACTTTCCGCCGCCTCCAGCCACGGCGACCTACCAGAACCAGGTCATCGAAAATGTACCGGCTGTTGCGCACCTCACCCTGGGCAGCTACGAATTCACCGCCTACATGCCCAAGACCGGCAAGATGCAGCGCCAGTTGCAACACCGTGCGGCACTGGCGTTCACCTATGACGGGCAGCGCACCAGCGACAAGAGCAGCAGCGAAGTCATCCGTATCGACGGCAACGTCCGCCAGCGTATCCAGCGTCAGCCAGACGCCGAAAAGGCGCTGCGCCAGACCTTGAAGAAAATGGGCTTCAGCGTTGCCACGCGCCAGAGCAAGGCATTGCCCGACAGCGCCGGCGAAATGCTGCAGATGGCCGACGACCAGGCCTGGCTGCAGTTCGCCCGCACCGGCATCGATACCCTGCGTGCAGCCGGCTGGGAGGTGGAAGTGAGGCCCGACTTCGCCTTCAACCTGCATGACATCGACGACTGGTACGCCGATGTCGAGGAAGCGCCGGGGCGCGAATGGTTCGACCTGGAGCTGGGCATCGTGGTCAACGGCCAGCGCCACAGCCTGCTGCCGATCGTGCTGCACCTGCTGCGCAGCAACCCCGAACTGCTGCGCCCCAGCGAACTGGCCCGGCGCAGCGACGACGAGTACCTGCTGATCGACCTGAACCGCGCCCGCCATGACAGCCCGGCGCTGCGCGTGGCCTTGCCCTACGCACGCATCAAGCCGCTGATGGCCACCCTGGGCGAGCTGTACCTGGGCAATGACAGCGGGCCTTCGCTGCGCCTGGCAGCGCCGGATGCCGCGCGCCTGAGCAGCATCGACGACATGGCGCTGACCTGGCGCGGCGGCGACCGGGTACGCGACTTTGCCCGCCGCCTGCGCGAGTCCAGGCGTACCGACATCGCCGCCCCCGAGGGCCTGAACGCCACGCTGCGACCCTACCAGCTCGAAGGCCTGAACTGGTTGCAGACCCTGCGCGAACTGGAGGTCGGCGGGATCCTAGGCGACGACATGGGCCTGGGCAAGACCCTGCAGACCCTGGCGCACCTGCTCACCGAAAAGAACGCGGGGCGCCTGCAGCGCCCTGCCCTGGCCGTGATGCCGACCAGCCTGATCCCCAACTGGCTCGACGAGGCGCAGCACTTCACCCCGCAGCTGCGCGTGCTGGCCCTGCATGGCCCCGGCCGCACCCGACACTTCGCCGACCTTGACCAGTACGACCTGGTACTGACCACCTACGCCCTGCTGCCCCGCGACCTGGCTCACTTCACCGCGCAGCCCTGGCACCTGCTGATTCTGGATGAAGCGCAGAACATCAAGAACGCCAACAGCAAGGCCGCCGAAGCGGCGCGCGAGATCCAGGCCAACCAGCGCCTGTGCCTGACCGGCACACCGATGGAAAACAACCTGGGCGAACTGTGGTCGATCTTCCACTTCCTGCTACCCGGCTGGCTGGGCGACAGCAAGGCCTTCAGCCGCGATTACCGCACCCCTGTCGAACGCCATGGCGACGTCGAGCGCATGGCGCATCTTGCCGCGCGCATCAAGCCATTCCTGCTGCGCCGCACCAAGGAACAGGTGGCCCGCGAACTGCCGGCCAAGACCGAGATCGTGCATTGGGTGGAGCTGAGCGACGCGCAGCGCGACACCTACGAAACGGTGCGGGTGGCGATGGACAGGAAGGTCCGCGAGGAAATCACCCGCAACGGCGCGGCACGCAGCCAGATCGTGATTCTGGATGCGTTGCTCAAGCTGCGTCAGGTGTGCTGCGATCTGCGCCTGGTCAAAAGCATTGCGCCAAGAACCACCCATTCGGACAAGGGCAAGCTGGGCAGCCTGATGCAGATGCTCGACGAACTGCTCAGCGAAGGGCGACGCATCCTGCTGTTCTCGCAGTTCACCTCGATGCTCGAACTGATCGAGCAGGAGCTGCACAAGCGTGGCGTCCGCTACAGCCTGCTGACCGGTGAAACCCGCGACCGGCGCACCCCGGTGCAGCAGTTCCAGAGCCTGCAGACGCCACTGTTTCTGATCAGCCTCAAAGCGGGCGGCACCGGCCTCAACCTCACCGCGGCCGACACGGTGATCCACTATGACCCGTGGTGGAACCCGGCCACCGAAAACCAGGCCACCGACCGCGCCTACCGCATCGGCCAGGACAAGCCGGTGTTCGTCTACAAGCTGATTACACGGGGCACGGTGGAAGAGAAGATCCAGAAGTTGCAACAGGAGAAGGCAGCGCTGGCTGCAGGCTTGCTGGAGGGGCGTCAGGCGGGGGACTGGAAGCTGGCGGATGAAGACATTGATGCGCTGTTTGCGCCGTTGCCCGGGAAGCGGCAGGCCGCGAAAATTAGTTGAGCCTTTCGCCGGCAAGGCCGGCTCCTACAGGTATCGCAGCACCTGCAGGAGCCAGCCTTGCCGGCGCAGGACCTCAGTCGATCAGTTGTGCATCCTTCAGCGCGCCAAGCGCCTCCAGCCAGCGGGGCTGCTGGCGGTAATCGGTACGCGCAAAACCCTGCCCGCGCATCTGCGCGATCCGCGGCGACGGCCTCACCCTCAACCGCTGCGCCGCGGACAACGCAAGCTCGGCAGCCGCCCGATCATTGCACACCAGGCCCATGTCGCAACCGGCACTCAGCGCCGCCTCGATACGGCTGGCGGCGTCCCCCACCACATGCGCACCGGCCATCGACAGGTCATCGCTGAAGATCACCCCGTCAAAGCCCAACTCGCCACGCAGAATCTCCTGCAGCCAGCGCCGCGAGAAGCCGGCCGGCTGGTTGTCGACCTGTGGATAGATCACATGCGCCGGCATCACCGCCGCCAACTGCCCGCTCAGGCGCGTGAACGGCACCAGGTCGGCTGCGCGGATCTGCTCCAGGCTGCGCTCGTCTGTGGGTATCGCCACATGCGAATCCGCCTCGGCCCAGCCATGCCCCGGGAAGTGCTTGCCGCAGGCCGCCATGCCCGCCGCGTTCATGCCGCGAATGAAGGCACCGGCAAGCAAGGTGGCGCGCTGCGGGTCACCCTCGAAGGCGCGACTGCCAACCACCGCGCTGCGCTGGTGGTCAAGGTCCAGCACCGGGGCAAAGCTCAAGTCGAGCCCTACCGCCAGCACTTCGGTTGCCATCAGCCAGCCGCAGTGTTCGGCCAGGCGCTCGGCATTGGGGTTGTCGGCAATCGCACGCATCGCGGGCAAGCGCACGAAGCCCTGGCGCAGGCGCTGTACGCGACCACCCTCCTGGTCCACGGCCAGGATCAGGTCCGGGCGCACGGCACGGATCGACGCACTCAGTTCGCGCACCTGGCGCGGGCATTCGATGTTGCGGGCAAAGATGATCAGGCCGGCCACTTCGGGCTGACGCAGCAGGTGGCGGTCTTCGGCAGTCAGCCAGGTGCCGGCCACGTCGACCATCAGGGAGCCTTGCAGGCGGGTACTCATAAATGATCCTTCAGTTGAGGGGCGCGCTCGCCCACTGGGGGCAGGCGGCTTCTTCGATCTGTACCGGGCAATGCACAGACACCCGGTCGAACAGCGCTACCAGGTCGGCGTTGCGCAGGCGTATGCAGCCGTGGGACAACGGCACACCCATGGGTTCGCTGTCGGGCGTGCCGTGCAGGTAGATATAGCGGCGGAACGTATCCACCGGCCCGAGGCGGTTGCGCCCCGGCTCGCGACCGCTGAGCCAGAGAATGCGCGAGAGGATCCAGTCGCGCCCAGGGAACTGCGCGTGCAGGTCGGGCGTCCAGACCTCGCCGGTCCAGCGACGCCCGCGCAGCACCGCGCCCTGGGGCAAGCCCGCGCCGATCTTCGCACGCACCTGATGCAGCCCGCGCGGTGTACAACCGGAGCCGTTGTGCTCGCCCGGGCCATTGAGTGCGGTGGACACCGCAAGACGCACCGCCAGTCGCCCCTGGGCGAACCCATAAAGGCACTGGTCGGCGATGGAAATGTGCAGCAAATCGAGAATAGGCATGGGCGCTAGCTTAGCCGAAGCCGGCTGTGCCGCCCAGCCGGGGAATCAGGCCTTTGCCGGCACCGGGGCGTGGCTGGTCTTGCTGCGCGGACGCAACTGCGCCGCCGCCATCGCCTCGTCCGTGACCCCGCTGTCGGCACGCATGCCGGCGGCCAGGAACGGCACCATCAGGCGCATGACCTGCTCGATCGAGGTATTGACCCCGAAATCGGTCTCGGCAATCGCGCGCAGGGCCTTGATGCCCGACATGCTGAACGCTGCAGCGCCGAGCATGAAATGCACGCGCCAGAACAGTTCAAGGGGAGGAATCTGCGGCGCGGCCTCGTTGACCAGCAGCATGTAGCGGCGGAACACCTTGCCGTACATGTCTTCGAGGTAACGACGCAAGTGGCCCTGGCTCTGGCTGAAGGCCAGGCCCAGCAGGCGCATGAAGATCGACAGGTCATTGCCGCTGCGCGGCTGCACCACCAGCGCCTGCTCGACCAGCATCTCCAGCAGTTCTTCAAGGCTGGGCTTGTGCTCGGGGCGCGCCTGGCGCCGCTCGAGCTCACGCTCCAGGCTCTGGCAGAACGGCCCTAGAAAACGCGAGAAGACCGCCTGAATCAGCGCCTTCTTCGAACCGAAATGGTAGTTCACCGCCGCCAGGTTGACGCCGGCCTTGCTGGTGATCAGCCGCAATGAGGTTTCGGCAAAACCTTTTTCCGCGAACAGCTGCTCGGCAGCATCGAGAATGCGTTCAACGGTTTCCGACTGGGCCATGACTACTCCGCGAGACAAACACTTGTTTGAAACATACGTTTCAAGGCAGGGTTCTGTCAAGTACGCACGGGCGTTTTGTGCCCGGCCGGTCATGGTATTGAAGGCAGCGACAAGCCACAAGCCGGAAGCGGCAGGCAACTGCGGGCACGCTTGGAGCTTGCCGCTTGTAGCTTGCCGCTATCACTGTATATAATCCCAGTCACTGTATAAAAAGACAGAGCGATCGACATGCTAAAACTGACGCCACGCCAAGCTGAGATTCTGGCTTTCATCAAGCGCTGCCTCGAAGACAACGGCTTCCCGCCCACCCGCGCGGAAATCGCCCAGGAACTGGGGTTCAAATCCCCCAACGCCGCCGAAGAGCATCTGAAGGCACTGGCCCGCAAGGGTGCAATCGAGATGACCCCTGGTGCCTCGCGCGGCATCCGCATTCCGGGGCTCGAGAGCAAGCCCGATGAAAACGCCCTGCCCATCATTGGCCGCGTGGCCGCGGGTGCCCCTATCCTCGCCCAGCAGCACATCGAGGAATCCTGCGCCATCAACCCGGCCTTCTTCCACCCCCGCGCCGACTACCTGCTGCGCGTGCACGGCATGAGCATGAAGGACGTCGGCATCGTCGACGGCGACCTGCTGGCCGTACACACCTGCCGCGAAGCGCGCAATGGTCAGATCGTCGTAGCCCGCCTGGGTGACGAAGTCACGGTCAAGCGCTTCAAACGGGAAGGCAACAAGGTCTGGCTGATCGCCGAGAACCCCGAATTCGCCCCTATCGAAGTCAACCTGAAAGAGCAGGACCTGGTCATCGAGGGCTTGAGCGTCGGCGTTATCCGCCGCTAATGCTAATAAGGAGGCGTCATGCAGTTCCCCCACGTACCACAGCAAGCACAGTTGCCCTTGTTCGAAGCATTCCTGGCCCAGCCGGTACTGCCGCGGGTCAAAACCAGGCAGCCCGCCCGGCAAAGCAACAAGCCGCAGGCATTCAGCGAGCTGTCCTTGCGTGGCGCGCTGGAGCACTGCCAAAGCCTGCTGGCACCGGTGCTACGCGACCTGAGCGAGCTGAGTGAAGAGCATGACGCCCGCTGGCTTACCCTGATCGCCCCACCCGGTAGCCTCACCCAGGCCTGGCTGAGGGACGCAGGGCTCAACCGCGAACGCATACTGCTGCTGCAGCCTCGCGGCAACCAGAGTGCGCTGCAACTGGCCTGTGACGCCCTGCGCCTGGGGCGCAGCCATACGGTGGTCACCTGGTTCAATCCGGTCAGCAACGGCGCCCGCCTGCAACTGACCAATGCTGCCCGTGCGGGTGACGCACAAAGCCTGAATATCCGCCTGGGCTGATACTCGCTGAACGCTCGAAGGGTATGCAGCAGGCTTCCTCAGGACGAGGAAGCCGGATACTGACGGTCAGTGCAGAACCCGTGGGCCTGCATGTTCCTGTTCGATCTCGCCTTCAACCAACTTGCCGGCCATCTGCACACCAACGCTGAGCATGGCCTTGGCCACCTCGACGTGTTGGCCCTGCAGGAACGCCTTGGCATCTTCCGAAAAATCCAGGGTTACCAACGACCCCTCGTCCTCGGCGCGGCGCAACTCGATGCGACCGTCAGGCAACTCTACAATTTCTAGAAAGGACGTGGGCATAAAAGACTGTTCTCCAGGAAAGGCCGGCATTGTACCAGCCACTGGCAGGATCAGCACTCACTCAGACCTTCGCGAAAACGCACCACGAGGCGTTTGAGATTCTGCCGCCAGCTCTCCAGTTCTTCGCGCGACAGCGCTGGCGCCTCGGGTTCATCCAAGCTCACGGCCTGAATCAACGGTTGGGTCACATCACCTTTGGGCGCCTTGCTCGCGACAGGTGGTCGGAACAAATCGGCATAAGCCCTGAGCAGTTGCGCCAGCCAGGTTTCAGGCTGTTCGGCGAGTTCGACCAGTTCAGCCAGCTCGGGAATGGCGATGGTCGCCAGTACTTCACGGCTCAGCAGTTGCTCGGCACGCAGCGCGCCGGCCTGGGGCAAGCGATAATAGCCACCGATCTCATGACACAGCCCCAACAGCGCACCATACAGGTGAAACAGCGCAGACTCCCGCTCGGCCTGGGTCTGCGCCTGGGCGTTCATGGCGCGACTGTCCTGCGCCTTGCCCAGTGCCTCCAGGGCCAGACCGGCGAAATAGATCTTCTGGTTGGTACGGGTATAGAGTTCCTGGGCCATCGAGGCGCGCTCCGAGGGAGTGTGAGGCGGGGGCTCAGTTTCTGTGATGGATCGCAGGCGCGCAAGCTGAATCACCGCAGGCGTGAGGCTCAACCGCCCTTGCGGTCATCGTTGCGCGGCAAACCGCCAACCGTGGTTGCAGCCGACTCTTTCGACGTGGCCGGGGTGACCGGGCCGTAGATCTTTTCGATGCGCAGGCGGCCACGCTGCCACGCGGGATGAAAGTGCCGCCAGTGTGCGTCCTGAGCCGCGGCCAGCAGCTCATGGTCGCCCCGCGTGTCGCCCCAGGCGCGCATGCGGTACTGCGTCAGCACCCCGTAAACCGCCTCCAGGCGCAGAACCTTGGCTTCGCAGCGGCAGTTGTCGCCACTGATCCTGCCGGTCAGCACGCCATCGATCACCTCCAGCTCGGTGCCGATCAGCTTGATGCCCAACTGTTCGGCAAAGGGCTTGAGCACCAGCGCCGGCGATGCCGAACAGATCGTCACCTCAGCACCAGAGGCCAGTTCCTGTTTCACCGAAATCACGCCCTGCGGGCGCATGAGCCGGGCCCACGCCTGCGACTTGAACGCCACCGCCTTCTGCGCGACCCATTGCTCTTTCACACCCGCAAGAAACGTCTGGATCAACTGGGCCTTGAGTTCATCGCGGCTGATCCGCCGCCCCATATAGCGCAGGCTTGGCCAGATCATCCGCAGCATGCGGCGAGCAAAAAAGCCGTTGCCGAAAGCGAATCTCAAAAAAGGTACAAAGCTGTCACGGCGGGTCAGCGTGCCATCGAAATCGAACACCGACAGGATTCTGGCCGACTGCGGCCCTGCTTCCAACATTTCCTGACTCATCTGCTTGCCTCTGCTCGATGGTGTACAGCCCTGGCGGAGAAACGTCCCGATCAAACCTCACAACCGTTCGCTGACCTGACTAAAAAAAAGGCTGCGTCCAGGATCACCAGATGCAGCCTCTTGTAGCCGATTCTATCGCTTAGCGCTTGTCTTCCACCTTCCACGCCTTGCCGTCATAGAACGCTCGCCAGCCGGTCGGCTTGCCGTCGACCTCGGTCTGCACATACTGCTCCTTGGTCTTGCGGCTGTAGCGGATCACCGTCGGGCGACCGTCCGGGTCCTTCTTCGGCGCTTCACAGAGGAAGTGATACTTCGGATCGATCTCGTCCTTGTGCGGCACGATCTCCATCACCAGGGGGGCGCGGGTCTCGCGGTTCTTCGGGAACTGGCTGGCGGCCAGGAACAGGCCCGAAGCCCCGTCACGCAACACATAGGTGTCGTTGACCTTCTCGCACTTGAGCTCCGGCATCTTCACCGCGTCCATCTTCGGCGGCGCCGCCTCGCCGCTCTTGAGCAGCTTGCGGGTGTTCTTGCACTCCGGGTTGGTACAGCCGAAGAACTTGCCGAAACGACCGGTCTTGAGCTGCATCTCGCTGCCGCACTTGTCGCACTCAAGGCTCGGGCCCTCGTAGCCCTTGATGCGGTAGCTGCCTTCCTCGATCTCGTAGCCCGTGCAATCGGGGTTGTTGCCGCAGATGTGCAGCTTGTGTTTCTCATCGAGCAGGTAGGCGTCCATCGCCGTGGCGCAGATCGGGCAGCGGTGCTTGCCCAACAGCACGCGCGACTCGGACTCGCCCTCGTCGTCGGCGGCAATCTCGTCACCTGGCACCAGGTTCACGGTGGCCTTGCAACGCTCTTTGGGCGGCAGGCTGTAGCCCGAGCAACCGAGGAACACACCCGTGGAGGCTGTGCGGATCATCATGTGCCTGCCGCATTCCTTGCAGGCAATGTTGGTCGGGGTCGGCTGGTTGGCACGCATGCCCTTTTCGGCATCTTCAGCCAGTTGCAGCTTCTTGCTGAAGTCGCCATAGAACTCGTCCAGCACGTTTTTCCAGTCGCGCTCGCCCTGGGCCACATCGTCGAGGTTCTCTTCCATGCCGGCGGTGAAGCCATAGTCCATCAGGTTGGAAAAGCTCTCGGACAGACGCTCGGTCACGATGTCGCCCATCTTCTCGGAGTAGAAGCGGCGGTTGTGCAGGGTCACATAGCCACGGTCCTGGATGGTGGAGATGATCGCCGCGTAGGTCGATGGGCGACCGATACCGCGTTTTTCCATTTCCTTGACCAGGCTCGCTTCCGAGAAACGTGCTGGCGGCTTGGTGAAGTGCTGGCTCGGGTCGAGCTTGATGAGCTTGAGCACTTCGCCCTGGTTCATTTCCGGCAGTACATCGTCATCGCCCGGCTTGCTCTGCTGCGGCAACACACGGGTGTAACCGTCGAACTTGAGGATACGGCCCTTGGCACGCAACTCGAACTCGCCCGCCGTGACGCTGACGGTGGTCGACAGGTACTGCGCCGGCGGCATCTGGCAGGCCAGGAACTGGCGCCAGATCAGCTCGTACAGACGCTCGGCATCACGCTCCATGCCGCTGAGCTTGGTCGGGTGCGTGGCCACATCCGAAGGTCGGATCGCTTCGTGCGCTTCCTGTGCGCCTTCCTTGCTGCCGTAGACGATCGGCGCTTCTGGCAGGTACTTCTTGCCGAACTCGCTTTCGATGTAGCTGCGCGCCATTTCCACCGCATCGACCGAAAGGTTGGTCGAGTCGGTACGCATGTAGGTGATGTAGCCGGCTTCGTACAGACGCTGGGCCATCATCATGGTCTTCTTCACCCCGAAGCCGAGGCGATTGCTCGCCGCCTGCTGCAGGGTCGAGGTGATGAACGGCGCCGAGGGCTTGCTGCTGGTCGGGCGGTCTTCACGCTTGGCAATGGTGTAGCTGGAAGCCTTGAGCTTCTCCAGCGCGGCCATGGCCTGGGCTTCGTTGAGCGGCTTGAAGGCCTCGCCGTTCTGGCGAGCCACCTCGAAGCGCACCTTGGCGTCCTTGGCAGTACCCAGGTCGGCGTGCACTTCCCAGTACTCTTCGGGGATGAATGCGCGAATCTCGCGCTCACGCTCCACCACCAGCTTCACGGCCACCGACTGCACCCGGCCGGCCGACAGGCCACGGGCGATCTTCTGCCACAGCAGTGGCGAGACCATGTAGCCCACCACGCGGTCGAGGAAGCGACGCGCCTGCTGTGCATTGACACGGTCGATGTCCAGCTCGCCCGGCTGGGAGAAGGCCTCCTGGATGGCCTTCTTGGTGATTTCGTTGAACACCACGCGCTTGTAGCGGCTGTCATCCCCACCGATGGCTTCGCGCAGGTGCCAGGCAATGGCTTCCCCCTCGCGATCCAAGTCGGTTGCGAGATAGATGGTGTCGGCATCCTTGGCCAGGCGGCGCAACTCCTCGATGACCTTTTCCTTGCCCGGAAGGATCTCGTACTTGGCCTTCCAGCCGTGGTCCGGGTCGACGCCCATGCGCGCCACCAGTTGCTTGCGCGCCTTTTCTTTCGGCGACAGCGCGGGTGCCTCGCCGGCAGCAGCCTTGCCGCGCTTGGCAGCAGGCTCCTTGCTGGCGGAACCGCTGGTGGGCAGGTCTCGGATATGGCCGATACTCGACTTCACCACGTACTGGTTGCCCAGGTACTTGTTGATGGTCTTGGCCTTAGCCGGGGATTCCACAATGACCAGCGATTTGCCCATGGATCGGAAAATTCCTGAATAACGAAAATAAAAACACGGCAGGTACCTGACGTGGCACCGCTATATATAGTGGCAACAGAGTGAGGTCAAGCGCCGAAGGTTAGCCCACTTGCGCATCGGCACGCGAAAACCGCTCGGGTTCGGCCTCGACCAAAGCAAAGCGCGGCACGTGCTCGCCGTCAACCTCGACCGACTCGGTGAACATCGAAAGCGGGCGTACCCACAGGCCGAAATCGCCGTACAGGGCCTGGTAGAACACCACCCACTCCTCGGTCTCGGAATGGCGCGCGGCACCGAATACACGATACTCAGGCCCTTTGTAATGCCGGTATACGCCTGGTTGTATCTGCATGCTGCCAACCCTCTTGAAAAAAAATCTGCAAAAAGCAAAAAACCGGGGCACAAGGCCCCGGCTTCCGACAACGAAACGCTTAGATGCGTTCGAAGACGGTGGTGATCCCCTGACCAAGGCCGACGCACATGGTCGAAACACCCAGGGTACCGCCATTCTGCTTCATGACATTGAGCAGAGTGCCGGAAATCCGCGCACCGGAGCAACCGAAAGGGTGACCCAGGGCGATTGCGCCGCCGTGCAGGTTAACCTTCTCATCCATCTTGTCGAGCACTTTCAGATCCTTGAGCACCGGCAGGGCCTGTGCAGCGAAGGCTTCGTTGAGCTCGAAGAAGTCGATATCGGCAATGCTCAGGCCCGCACGCTTGAGGGCTTTCTGGGTTGCCGGCACCGGGCCGTAGCCCATGATCGCAGGGTCCACGCCGGCCACCGCCATCGAGCGGATCACCGCCAGCGGCTGGATGCCCAGGTCCTGGGCACGCTGGGCCGACATCACGATCATGCACGAGGCGCCGTCGGTGATCTGCGAGGAGGTACCCGCTGTCACGGTGCCGCCCTTGGGGTTGAACGCCGGCTTCAACGCCGCCAGGCTTTCCAGGGTGGTGTCCGGGCGAATGGTTTCGTCGTAGTCGAAGACCTTGAGGAAGCCGTTCTCGTCATAGCCCTGCATCGGGATGATTTCGTCCTTGAACTTGCCTTCGACCGTCGCCTTGTGGGCGAGCTGGTGCGAACGCAGACCGAAGGCGTCCTGCTGCTCACGGCTGATGCCATGCATCTTGCCCAGCATCTCGGCGGTCAGGCCCATCATGCCCGAGGCCTTGGCCGCATACAGCGACATGTGCGGGTTGGGGTCCACGCCGTGCATCATGCTCACGTGGCCCATGTGCTCGACACCGCCGACCACGAACACATCGCCGTTGCCGGTCATGATCGCCTGGGCAGCCGTGTGCAGCGCGCTCATCGACGAACCGCACAGGCGGCTGACAGTCTGGCCGGCCGCAGTGTGCGGGATCTGGGTCATCAGCGAAGCCATGCGCGCGATGTTCCAGCCCTGCTCCAGGGTCTGGTTCACGCAGCCCCAGATCACGTCCTCGACTTCACTCGGGTCGACCTTGACGTTGCGCTCCAGCAGCTTGCTGATCAGGTGCGCCGACATGTCTTCGGCGCGGGTGTTGCGGTGCATGCCGCCCTTGGAGCGGCCCATCGGCGTACGACCGAAGTCGACGATCACGACGTCTCTTGGATTCAAGCTCATACAATATTCTCGCTCTAGTCGTTGGGCGCTTAACCGAAGAAGCTCTGGCCGTTCTTGGCCATCTCGCGCAGCTTCTCGGTGGGGTGGTACAGCGCGCCCAGGTCGGCGTACTGGTCAGCCAGGGCAACGAACGCGGCCACACCGATCGAATCGATGTAGCGCAGTGCACCGCCACGGAACGGAGGGAAACCGATGCCGTAGACCAGGCCCATGTCGGCCTCGGCCGCCGTCTCGACGATGCCGTCTTCCAGGCAGCGCACGGTCTCCAGGCACAGCGGGATCATCATCCAGTTGATGATGTCCTCGTCGCTGACTTCACGCTGCTCGTAGACAATCGGCTTGAGCACTTCGAGCACCGACGGGTCGGCAACCTTCTTCTGCTTGCCGCGCTTGTCGGCCTCGTAGGCATAGAAACCTTTGCCGTTCTTCTGGCCCAGGCGCTTGGCTTCGTAGAGCACGTCGATGGCCGAACGACGGTCATCCTTCATGCGGTCCGGGAAGCCCTCGGCCATCACGTCGCGGCCATGGTGGCCGGTGTCGATGCCGACCACGTCCATCAGGTACGCCGGGCCCATCGGCCAGCCGAATTTTTCCATGATCTTGTCGATGCGCACGAAGTCCACACCGGCGCTCACCAGCTTGGCGAAACCGCCGAAGTACGGGAACAGCACGCGGTTGACCAGAAAGCCCGGGCAGTCGTTGACCACGATCGGGTTCTTGCCCATCTTCTTGGCATAGGCAACGGTAGTGGCCACCGCCAGTTCGCTGGACTTCTCGCCACGGATCACTTCCACCAGCGGCATCATGTGCACCGGGTTGAAGAAGTGCATGCCGACGAAGTTTTCCGGACGCTTGAGGGCCTTGGCCAGCAGGCTGATGGAAATGGTCGAGGTGTTGGAAGCCAGGATGGTGTCCGCCTTGACCTGGTCTTCGACCTCGGCCAGCACGGCCTGCTTGACCTTGGGGTTTTCGACCACGGCTTCCACCACCAGGTCCACATGACCGAAGTCGCCGTAGGACAGGGTCGGACGGATGCCGTTGAGCACTTCAGCCATTTTCGCGGCGGTCATGCGACCCTTGTCGACGCGGCTGACCAGCAGCTTGGCGGCTTCGGCCAGGCCCTGCTCGATACCGTGCTCGTTGATGTCCTTCATCAGGATCGGCGTGCCTTTGGAGGCCGACTGATAGGCGATGCCGCCACCCATGATGCCGGCGCCGAGTACGGCGGCCTGCTTCACGTCCTGGGCGATCTCGTCGTAGGCCTTGGCCTTTTTCTTCAGTTCCTGATCGTTCAGGAACAGGCCGATCAGGCTCTGGGCTGCCGAGGTCTTGGCCAGTTTGACGAAGCCGGCGGCCTCGACTTCCAGTGCCTTGTCACGCCCGAAGTTGGCGGCTTTCTGAATGGTCTTGATGGCTTCGACCGGCGCCGGATAGTTCGGGCCTGCCTGACCTGCCACGAAACCCTTGGCGGTCTCGAAGGCCATCATCTGCTCGATGGCGTTGAGCTTGAGCTTTTCCAGCTTCGGCTGGCGCTTGGCCTTGTGGTCGAGCTCGCCGCTGATGGCGCGCTTGATCAGTTCCAGGGCAGCTTCCTGAAGTTTCTCCGGGACCACCACTGCATCGACGGCACCGACTTTCAGTGCGTCTTCAGGGCGGTTCTCCTTGCCGGCGGCAATCCATTCGATGGCATTGTCGGCGCCGATCAGGCGCGGCAGGCGTACGGTACCGCCGAAGCCCGGGTAGATACCCAGCTTGACTTCAGGCAGGCCGATCTTGGCTTTGGTCGACATGACGCGGAAGTCGGCCGCCAGGCACATTTCCAGGCCGCCGCCCAGCGCGATGCCGTTGATGGCGGCAACGGTCGGTACATCGAGATCTTCGAAATCGCTGAAGATTCTGTTGGCTTCGAGGTTGCCTGCAACCAGCTCCGCATCCGGCAGCTTGAAGTTGTCGACGAATTCGGTGATGTCGGCGCCGACAATGAACACGTCCTTGCCGCTGCTGACGATCACACCTTTGATCGACGCATCTGCCTTGATGGTGTCTACGGCCTGACGCAATTCATTCAGGGTAAGACGGTTGAACTTGTTGACGGACTCACCCTTGAGGTCGAACTTCAGTTCGACGATGCCGCTTTCAAGAGCCTTAACCGTGATGGCTTTACCTTCGTAAATCATCAACTGATCTCCACGATATGGAAGCTGAACTGTACACGCCGAACGCTGGCACGAAATTCGGCACCAGGCACACCCGTCAGCGCGATAGTCGGGATTCTGCGAGCGTCATGTGACATACAAACGCTCAATTCATACGCCCGTTTGATTTGGGTACGGACACATTCACCGAAAAGCCTGCCGTTGTCAAATACCCAAAAGCACGAGCAAAACGCGACTTTACGGTCATTTTGAGCGAAGGGGTGCGGGTTCAGCCTGTAGGTGATTGGCCATCATTCATGCAGGTGATCGGCCATGGATACGCATGAGAGAAGCAGCGAAGGGATAAAGCGCAGCTACACTGAGGGCATCGAAGAAGTTTCCGGCCTGCCTGGCCTTTTTTATTCAGTTGCCGGCCCCGCCATGGGGCTGGCCCTGGCGTTCAATCACACGACTCACGGGTCACGCCAGCGCCTTGAGCAACCGGGCAATGTCCTGCAACACTGCGGCATCCCCCTTCTCTCCCCAGCACAACGCGATCATCTGCGGGTTGGCCTCGACCTTGTAGACACTCGCCGGCAGGCGCGACAGGTGCTCGAGCACGCGCGCATCCTCGCAGGGCTCGCGCCACTGGTTGAGCCACACCCCTGGTGTCACCTGCCAGTAGCTCCAGCTGTCGGCATGCCCGCGACGGCGCGCACAATGATACTGCGCGCAGGTGTGCGGCGGCTCTTCGGGCAGCCAGTGCGGCCAGGTTTGCGGGGTAAGCTGCATGGCCAGCCCCATGCGCCGCGCCTCCAGGCGCAGGGCCATGCGCCCGCTGGTGCGACGCGAGGGCAACAGCCAGACCATGGGGCTGAGCATCAGCGCAAGGATTGACACTACTACCCAGAACGTCATATCTGTTATTCCTATAAAGACTTTGCAAATGAGCTGGTTAGCCGACATCGATGCGATCAGCCTGAAACCGACCATACTTTAACTATCGCGATTGTCAGGAGAGCCCTCATGCCCTACGAACACATTCTGGTCGCCGTCGACCTGACCGAAGAATGCGACCCGGTGATCAAGCGCGCTCGCGAGCTGGCCACGCCCAACGGCACCAAGGTTTCCCTGGTACATATCGTCGAGCCCATGGCCATGGCCTTCGGCGGCGACGTGCCGATGGACCTGTCGCAACTGCAGCAGCAACAGTTCGACCAGGCCAAGGAGCGCATGGACCGCCTGTTCAACAAGTATCCGGAGATCAACCGCGGCGATTCCCACCTGACCTACGGCCAGCCTCGCCAGGAGATTCACCAGTTGGCCAAGGACCAGAAGTGCGACCTGATCGTGGTCGGCAGCCATGGCCGCCACGGCCTGGCGCTGCTGCTGGGCTCCACCGCCAATGACGTGCTGCACGGCGCACCGTGCGATGTGCTGGCGGTACGCCTGCAGAAGAAGGCCGACTGATACCAGAAGGCCCGCTGTTGGACACAGCGGGCCTTCTTCATATCAGCTGTCGAGCTCGGCCCAACGCTCCACCAGTGTGTCCAGCTCGCCCTGCAGCTTCTCGAGGCTGGCCAGCACGGCGGTGGTCTGGTCGATTGGCCGCTGATAGAAGCCTGCATCGGAAATCTCCGCCTGCACCGCAGCCATCTTCTGCTCCAGGGCATCGATCTGCCCCGGCAGAGCCTCCAGCTCGCGCTGCAGCTTGTAGCTGAGCTTCTTCTTGCCTTCATTGACCACCGGCGCTGCCGCAGGCTCGGGTGCAACGGCCTCGACCACCGCACTGTTGAGCTCGGACTTGCCCGACTTGCTTTCGGTCACGCCGAGCAGCTTGGGCGAACCGCCCTGGCGAATCCAATCCTGATAGCCGCCCACGTACTCACGCACCTTGCCCTCGCCTTCGAACACCAGGGTGCTGGTGACCACGTTGTCGAGGAACGCCCGGTCGTGACTGACCATCAGCACGGTGCCCTTGAAACCCGCCAGCACCTCTTCGAGCAGCTCCAGGGTTTCCACGTCCAGGTCGTTGGTCGGCTCGTCGAGCACCAGCAGGTTGGCCGGCTTGCTGAACAGCTTGGCCAGCAGCAGGCGCGCACGCTCGCCACCGGACAACGCCTTGACCGGCGTGCGTGCACGCTGGGGGCTGAACAGGAAGTCGCCCAGGTAGCTCAGTACGTGACGGTTCTGCCCATCGATCTCGATGAAGTCACGGCCTTCGGCCATGTTCTCGATCACGGTCTTTTCCAGGTCAAGCTGATGGCGCAACTGGTCGAAGTAGGCCACTTCGAGACGCGTGCCCGACTCCACCTTGCCCGAGCTTGGCTCCAGGTCGCCCAGCATCAGCTTGAGCAGCGTGGTCTTGCCGGTACCGTTGGCACCCAGCAGGCCGATACGGTCCTCGCGCTGCAGGACCATCGAGAAATCCTTGACCAGGTAAGGGCCATCGGGGTGGGCGAAGCTGACGTTTTCCAGCACCATCACCTGCTTGCCGGACTTTTCCGCCACGTCGAGCAGGATGTTGGCCTTGCCCTGGCGCTCGCGACGCTCGCTGCGTTCCACACGCAGTGCCTTCAGGGCGCGCACGCGGCCTTCGTTGCGGGTACGCCGGGCCTTGATGCCCTGGCGGATCCACACCTCTTCCTGGGCCAGTTTCTTGTCGAACAGCGCGTTGGCAGTCTCTTCGGCAGCCAACGCAGCTTCCTTGTGCACCAGGAAGCTGGCGTAGTCGCCGTTCCAGTCGATCAACCCGCCTCGGTCCAGTTCGAGGATGCGCGTGGCCAGGTTCTGCAGGAAGGAACGGTCGTGGGTAATGAACAGCACGGCGCCGCCAAAACCGCTCAGGGCATCTTCAAGCCAGGCGATGGCACCGATGTCCAGGTGGTTGGTCGGTTCGTCGAGCAGCAGCAGGTCGGGCTCGGACACCAGCGCCTGGGCCAGCAGCACACGCCGACGCCAACCACCGGACAGCTCGGCCAGGGTCTTGTCGGCCGGCAGCTGCAGGCGGCTCAGGGTGCTGTCGACCAGTTGCTGCAAGCGCCAGCCATCGCGCGCCTCAAGGTCGCTCTGCACGTGCATGAGCTTTTCCAGGTCGGCGTCGGTGTGAATGTTCTGGCTCAGGTGGTGATACTCGGCGAGCAATGCACCGACACCGTCCAGGCCTTCGGCAACCACATCGAACACGGTGCGCCCGTCGGCCACCGGCAGTTCCTGCGGCAGCTCGCCGATCTTCAGGCCCGGGGCACGCCACACATCGCCTTCGTCGGGCTTCTGGTCGCCCTTGACCAGGCGCAGCATGCTCGACTTGCCCGTGCCGTTGCGGCCGATGATGCAGACCCGCTCACCACGGGCGATCTGCCAGGACACCTTGTCCAGCAACGGCATGGCGCCGAACGCAAGGGACACATCGCTTAATTTGAGCAGGGTCATGATCTTCTCCAAAAACCGGGGGCGCATTCTACCTGAGTTGCGCCTGCTTCACATTAAGCGCGACCGGCGTGCCGACCGCAGTCCTGCATTACATGCCGATACAAGCACAATGCTTTCTTCCGCCCCCGGCAAACGGCTAAGCTTAAGCACGTAATCCCACCAGTGCTGGCGCCGCCGACACTCGTTTTGGTCAAACTGTCCGGAAGTATCATGCGCCGCAGCCTGCTCAGCCTCGTATCCTGTCTGCTTTTTTCCGCCACCGCGGCCAGCACCGTCCAGGCCGCCGATCTCACCCAGCAACGCCAGTACTACGATGAAGCCAAGCGTGCCCTGGCCAAGGGCGACAGCGGCCCTTACCGCCGTTACGAACAGGCCCTGCGTGATTATCCGCTGGAGCCCTACCTGGCCTACGACGAACTGACGGCGCGCCTCAAGAGCGCCAGCAACGCCGAGATCGAGAAGTTTCTTGCCGAGCATGGCGACCTGCCCCAGGCCAACTGGATGAAACTGCGCTGGTTGCGCTGGCTGGCAGAGCGCGGCGACTGGCAACCCTTCGTCAAGTACTACGACCCCAAGCTGAACTTCACCGAGCTCGACTGCCTCAACGGCCAGTATCAGCTCAGCCACAACCTGCGCGCCGAGGGCTATGCCACCGCCGACAAGCTGTGGCTGGTGGGCAAGTCTCAGCCGGCGGCCTGCGACGTGCTGTTCGACCGCTGGGCCGCCGAGGGCCAGCTGACCGAACAGAAGCGCTGGGAGCGCATCAAGCTCGCGGCCCAGGCGCGCAACTACGCCCTGGCCAACACCCTGATCAAAGGCCTGAATACCCTGGGCCCGCAAGGCCGCCTGCTGGTGGATGTGGCGCAGAAGCCCGAACTGCTCAACAACCCCGGGCGCTTCACCCCGGTCAACGAAGCGATGTCCGACGTGGTCAGCCTGGGCCTGCGCCGCCTGGCGCGCCAGGACCCGGAGCGGGCCATGGCGCTGCTCGACGACTACGCCAATCGCATGCATTTCTCCCGCGACGAGAAGGTGGCGATCGCCCGCGAAATCGGCCTTACCCTGGCACGGCGCTACGACCCCCGCGCCCTGGGCCTGATGACCCAGTACGACCCCGAGCTGCGCGACAACACCGTGACCGAATGGCGCCTGCGCCTGCTGCTGCGCCTGGGCCGCTGGGAAGATGCCTACGAGCTGACCAAACGCCTGCCCCAGGACCTGGCCACCACCAACCGCTGGCGCTACTGGCAGGCGCGCAGCCTGGAGCTGGCGCAGCCGAAGAACCCGCAGATTCCACTGTTGTACAAGACGGTAGCGCGAGAGCGCGACTTCTACGGGTTCCTGGCCGCCGATCGTGCACAGACCCCCTACCAGCTCAACAACAAGCCGCTGGTGCTCAGCCAGCAACTGATCAACAAGGTACGCAACACGCCCGGCGTGCGGCGCGCGCTGGAATTCCATGCCCGCGGCCAGATCGTTGACGGGCGCCGCGAGTGGTACCACGTCAGCCGTCATTTCAGCCGCGACGAGATGGTCGCCCAGGCGCGCCTGGCCTATGAAATGCGCTGGTACTTCCCGGCCATCCGCACCATCAGCCAGGCCCAGTACTGGGACGACCTGGATATCCGCTTCCCGATGGCCCACCGCGACACCCTGGTACGCGAAGCCAAGGTACGCGGCCTGCACTCGAGCTGGGTATTCGCGATCACCCGCCAGGAAAGCGCCTTCATGGACGATGCCCGTTCCCACGTGGGTGCCAGCGGCCTGATGCAGCTGATGCCGGCCACCGCCAAGGAGACGGCGCGCAAGTTCAACATCCCGCTGGCTTCGCCGGCGCAGGTACTGAACCCGGACAAGAACATCCAGCTGGGCGCCGCCTACCTGAGCCAGGTGCACGGCCAGTTCAACGGCAACCGGGTGCTGGCCTCGGCCGCCTACAACGCCGGCCCCGGACGCGTGCGCCAGTGGCTGCGCGGCGCCGATCACCTGAGCTTCGACGTATGGGTGGAGTCGATTCCGTTCGACGAGACCCGCCAGTACGTGCAGAACGTGCTGTCGTATTCGGTGATCTACGGGCAGAAACTCAATTCACCGCAGCCACTGGTGGATTGGCACGAGCGGTTTTTCGACGATCAGTAAGCGGTGATCAGCGCTTCGCCGGCAACGTCGAAGCGCAACCTTGTGGAGGCGACGGTGCGTGTGCAGGGGCCCGGCCCGTCGCTATTCCAGCACCTCGACCGCCATCCCCACCTCCAGCACGCCCTCGCCGTCGGCCACCAGGTTCTGGCCGAACAGCACATCCCCCTCCTTCTGCCGATAGGTCTTGAGCGTGGTCAAGGGTTCGCGATCGGGGCTGCGCTCGCCGGTCTGCGGGTCGAGGGTGGTGAGGATGCAGCGCGTGCACGGGGAAAGCACCCGAAAGGTCTGCTGGCCAATGCGAATGCGCTTCCAGCCATCCTCGGCATATGCCGCACTGCCCTCGACCACCAGATTGGGCCGAAAGCGCAGCATCTCCAAGGGGCGCCCAACCCGCTGTACCAGGTCGTCGAGCGACGCCTGGCCGATCAGCAGCAAGGGGAAACCATCGGCGAAGGCCACACGGTCGCTGTTCTCACCGTAGCCGGCCGGCAGATAGCGGGTACGCGGCTCGGGCACATGCACCAGGCGCACCGGCTTGCCGATGAAGCGGCTCAACCAGTCGGCCGCCGCATCGCCTGCATCCGGTACGCGCAGGGTGTCGCGCCAGATGGTCGCCCCACGCAGATTGGCGTCCGCTTGCGGCACCGCCACCGGCAAGGGGTCAAAACCCGGGGCACTGAGCACCAGCCCGCCATCGGCGTCGTACAGCGCCGATAACTGGCTCATCTGCGGGTAGGCGCGCTGGGTCAGGAAACGTCCGTTGTCCTGCTCCACCAGCATCCAGCGCCGGTCACCCAGCAAGCCCAGCAGGCCGCACGGCGACTGGCCCATGGCTTGCGCCTGGGCCGACTTGAGTGGGTAACGATACAACGCGCTCAGACGCATGGGCCGGCTCCGGATGATAAAGGCGCAAGCTTACACCGAGGGCCGGGCAACCGCTGCCCGGCAGTCGATAACGGCTCAGACGGTCGCTTCGTCCAGCATCAGGCGCTGGCGTACCACATCCACCAGCTTGTCGGGCTGGAACTTGGACAAAAAGTTGTCACAACCGACCTTCTTCACCATCGATTCGTTGAAGCTGCCCGACAAGGACGTGTGCAGTACCACGTACAGGCTGCGCAGGCGCGGGTCGTTGCGGATCTCGGTGGTCAGGCGGTAGCCGTCCATTTCCGGCATTTCGGCATCGGTGAAGACCATCAGCAACTTCGAGCACACGTCCTCACCGGCATCCGCCCAGCCCTTGAGCAGGTTGAGTGCCTTGAGGCCATCGCTGGCCACATGCATCTTCACCCCCAGCTGGCTCAGGGTTTCACGCAACTGCGCCAGGGCCACGGTGGAGTCGTCCACCAGCAGCACCTCCCGCCCTCGCGCCTGCGCCAGTACTGGGTCTTCCAGCTTGTCGCGGGACACCTTGGCGTTGTACGGCACGATTTCGGCCAGTACTTTCTCCACGTCGATGATTTCTACCAGTTGCTCGTCGACCTTGCTGATGGCCGTCAGGTAATGCTGACGCCCGGCACTGGTGGGCGGCGGCATGATCGCCTCCCAGTTCATGTTGACGATACGATCCACGCCTCCCACCAGGAACGCCTGCACCGAGCGGTTGTACTCGGTGACGATGATGGTGCTGTTGGGCCCCGGCTCCAGTGGGCGCATGCCGATGGCCTGGGACAGGTCGATCACCGGCAGGGTCTGCCCACGCAGGTTGACCACGCCGCACACATACGCATGGCGTTGCGGCATCAGGGTCAACTTGGGCATCTGCAGCACTTCCTGCACCTTGAACACGTTGATCGCGAACAATTGGCGCCCGGCCAGGCGAAACATGAGGATTTCCAGACGGTTCTCGCCTACCAGCTGCGTCCTTTGGTCTACCGTGTCGAGAATGCCAGCCATTAAACAACCCCCAGGCGTGTCGCAAAAATTGAATTATCAACCGTGTATCGGCCGCGTTCGTCTTGGCTTGACCCCCCAAAATAAAATGCTGCGGGGGGCATTGATGTCACTTTAGCATCATGGTTTACTGCGCTGACAGTTTTGCAGTCGCGGCAGGTCATCAGCGATCACACCAAGCCAATGCCATCAGGGAAACCCCTAGCCACAATCGGGCGAGACCTGATGTTCGCAATATCCTTTAGCCATTAATGTGACGCCATTCTCATTGCATGAATGGAGTCAGGCTTTTGCTCGCTACTGCCTTGTTGTCCACAACCAATGCTAGCGTCTTGCCAAAACACCGGCTCCAGGGCGTTTCAGCCCCCATCCGCAGTCTGCGCCTGGCAGGAAACGACTGATGTCCGACACCACTGCGGACATCAGCGCCCTACACGACTTTCAGGTCGATGCCCACGTACTGCTGACCCGCGCTCAGGAGTGCCTGTCGCACCTTGACCTGATCGGCCACGATACCGACGCGTGCGACTGCCTGCTGAACACCCTCGGCACACTGGCCGAGCGTGCCCACCTGCAGGCCCAGACGCAGATCGCCGACTTCTGTCGCCAACTCTGTCATGTGCTCGAACCGCAGCAATGCCGCGCGCGCCTTCACGCTGCACTGCCCAAGCTGAAAGCCTGCCTGAGCCTGCTGGCCTGGCAGCTTGAACTGATCGACCCGCACACCGGCCAATTGAACCTGGACCCCCAGGAGCAACTGGCCTTGCTGGAGGAACTGGAACAGACCTTCCGGCAGTTGCACGCAGAACCGGCCAAGGCGACCGCCACACCCGCCGCCCCTGCACCCGCCCTGGGCGCATGAAGTTGCACAACTAACCGGCGTGGGAAATTTCCCCGCCGCACATCATTTCAAAGCACTTTCCCACAACACTAAGCATTAACTTACGCGTGGGCGGCGAGTTTCTGTCAGCTGTATACAAAAACAATATCAGCGCATATAGGACAAGTTGTGTATCGCCACCAGTGATAGCAAAGTGCTAGACTTTGCGCCATCCGGAACGACCGTACCAGCCCGTAAAACTGACAGTTCGGACATCTTTCACGCCCCGCGACCATTTCCAAGCGAAGTGATACTATGCCCGACGCAAATTGCACACCGACAATGCACGGTGCTGAAGTTTGGCGTTTTCAGCACACTTGAAATCGTCTGATTCCAGTGTTGGCAAAACTGCACAAAGTTAAATCCAGGCGTTGCCCCAAACGTCTGTTGGGCGATATTCGACCGGCTTTCAACAGCGATACTTCAGTGGCTTCATTCCCTATGCTCTCAAGCCTCAAGACACTCAAGCGCGGCCCTCCGGGCGCTTCTCTGCTGCATTGGCTGAGCGCCCTGCTGTGCCTGGTGTCGGCGGCGGCCAACCTGTACCTGTACCTGCGTGCGGCACCGATGCCCGGCAGCCTGCTGGCACTGCAGCTGGCCGCCCTGCTCGGAATTGGCTGGCAATTGCGCCAGGCCGCGCGCTCGATCGCCATGCGCCCCCAGGAGCTGGCCCACCGCCTGCTCGAGGTGCAGGAGAGCGAACGCCAGCGTCTGAGCCGCGAACTGCATGACGATATCGGCCAACTGCTGACAGCCGCCAAGCTGCAGGCAGACTGGCTGCAACGGCGCATGCCGGCCGACCTGCAGGAACACTGCGCCACATTGCGCAGCACCCTGGACGACACCCTGGCCAATGTGCGTGATGTGTCGGCGATCCTCAACCCACGCCAACTGGCCAGCCTGGGGCTTGAAGCGAGCCTGCGCGCGCACCTGCTGCGCACCCTGGAAAACACCGACGTGCACTGGAGCCTGGAGTGCAGGCAGCGCCTGGGTGGCATTCCGGAAGACATGGCCATCGCTGCCTTTCGCATTACCCAGGAAGCCGTCACCAACATTCTGCGACACGCCCGGGCGCGCAACCTGAGCGTGCGCATCGAGCGCACCCCCGAAGGCCTGGCGCTATCGATCAGCGACGACGGCCAGGGCTTCACGCCTGCTGCCGCCCCCGGCGAGGAGGGCCAGCGCGGCATGGCCGGCATGAGCGAACGGGTCAACCTGCTCAATGGCCGGCTGAGCGTGAACAGCCAACCCGGCCAGGGCACCCACATCGACGTACTGTTCCCCTGGCCACCGCGTGCCCGTGAACGCGCCAATACAAGTAAACCCCATGATCTGTAATCTGTTGCTGGTGGATGACCACTCCCTGATTCGCGCCGGCGTACGCGCCCTGGTCGCCGACATACCCGGCTACGCCGTGGTCGGCGAGGCCAACGACGGTAGCCAACTGCTCGAACTGGTGCAGCGCCTGGACCCGGATATCGTGCTGCTGGACATCTCGATGCGCTCGACCGGGGGCCTGGAGGCCCTGGGCCGCCTGAAGGCTGCCGGCTGTCGCAGCAAGGTGCTGATCCTGTCGATGCACACCGACCCCGAGCTGATCATGCGCGCACTGGAAATCGGCGCCCATGGCTACCTGCTCAAGGACACCACCGCCACCGAACTGGAGCAGGCACTGGCCGCGCTGCGCAGCGACGAGCGCTACCTGAGCCCGGCCATCGCGCATACCGTGATCAACCAGGCGTTACTGCGCGCCCAGAGCAGCAAGCCCGAGGCCGTCGAGAACCACAACCTCACGGCGCGCCAGCTGGAAATCCTGCGCCTGATCGTGCGCGGCAAATCCACCCGTGAAATCGCCAACGGCCTGGGCCTGAGCATCAAGACCGTCGAGACCCACCGCTCGCAGATCATGAAACGCCTGCAGATCTACGACGTGGCGGGCCTGGTGCTGTTCGCCGTGCGCGAACAGATCATCAGCCTGGACGACTGAGCAGCGGCGACTCGGCGGGCAGGTGCACGCGCAGCGCCCCCGGCAGCGCACTGAAGCGCCAGCTGTCGCCTTGAAGCGGCTCGCCATCGAGGTTGATGTCCAGGCCTTCGGCGCTCTTGATCTCGACCCACGGCAGGCGCGCGCGAACAAACAGATTGTCCAGCCCCAGGCCCTCGCTCAGCAGGTCACGCAAAGTGCCGACCACCTCCTGCGGCGCCGGCAGGATGCTGATATCGAGCAGCCCGTCGTCCACCTGCGCCTGCGGGCACAGCACATGCCCGCCGCCGGCCTGGCGGCCGTTGCCGATTCCCAGGGCCAGCAACTGACCTTGCCAGTGAAAATCCGGACCTTGCAGCTCCACCGAGGCCGCACGCAGCTCGCTGAAACGCGACAGCCCGGTGAACAGATAGGCCGCGGCACCGATCACCTTCTTCAGGTCCTCGGAAGTGCTGGCCGTGACCTGGCTGCCGAAACCGCCGGTGGCCATGTTGAGGAACACCTGCCCGCCCACCTCGCCCAGGTCGATCGCCCGCGCCGGCAACTCCAGCAGGTTCAGAGCCTGGTCCGGCTCCAGCGGCACACCGGCAGCCCGTGCGAAATCGTTGGCGGTACCCAGCGGCAATAGCGCCAGGCTGGCATCACCCCGGGCCTGGGCCAGCGCCTCTGCCACATCGCGCAGGGTACCGTCGCCACCACCGGCCACCAGATGCGGGTACCCCGCCGCCAGCGCCTCGTGCACCAGGCGCTGGGCATCGCCCCCCTCCCAGGTGAGTCGAACATCGAGCTGCCAGCCGCGCTCGCGCAAGCCCATTACCGCCGCGCGCACCTCGTCGTTCATGGCCTGCTTGCCATGCAGAATCAACAATGCCCTGCGCTCACCCATAACTGCTCCCCCGCATTGATCACCGCCGACGGCGGTGCCGCGTCAGATGACGCCCGTGTATATCGACCGATTACAACACGGTTCCGTTGCATGCGGACCACGTCAAAAACAGCGCTTTCACACAATTGCCATTGAAAGATTCTCAATCGATGTGCATCATTCGACAAATATTTGGCCTTCACGGACGATGCCAGTGATAAAAGTCACTTTTTTGACTCATTGAGCAAAGCGCCTGCCAGGTTCACCTTTTCCCTGTTATCACACCGCCTAGCGGTGCCCAGAACACGAGGCTGAGTGAAATGAGCACACTGATCCCTTGCATCATTGCCGGTGGAGCCGGCACCCGATTGTGGCCGGTTTCACGCGAGGCCATGCCCAAGCCCTTCATGCGCATGCCCGATGGCCAGAGCCTGCTGCAGAAAACCTTCCTGCGTGCCTGCGCACTCAAGGATGTGGCCCGCGTACTCACCGTCACCAATCGCGAAGTGTTCTTCCGCACCCAGGATGAATACCGCCAGCTCAAACAGCCCGGCATCGCGCTGGACTTCATTCTCGAGCCCTGCGGGCGCAACACGGCCCCGGCGATTGCCGCCGCCGCCCTGCACTGTGCCCGTGAATACGGCGAAGACGCCCACCTGCTGGTGCTGCCCGCCGACCACCTGATCACCGACCAGGCAGCCTTCGAAGAGGCCGTGGAACGCGCCCGCGCCCTGGCCGAGCAAGGCTGGCTGACCACCTTCGGCCTGGTGCCCACCCAACCGGAAACCGGCTTCGGCTACATCGAGAAGGGCCAGGCCCTGGATGCCCATGGCTATCGCGTGGAGCGCTTCGTCGAAAAGCCGAACGCAGAGATCGCCCAGCGCTATGTCGAGGGCGGCCAGCACCTGTGGAACGCCGGCATGTTCTGCATGCGTGCAGATGCCATCCTGCGCGAGCTGCAGCAGCACGCACCGCAGGTTCTGGATGCGGTCGGCGAATGCCTGGGGCTGAGCCAGAGCAAACAGGGCAACAACAGCCTGCAACTGGAACTGGATGCCACCAGCTTCGCGCAGGTTGCCGACATCTCCATCGACTACGCCGTGATGGAGCGTTCCACCCAGGTGGCAGTGCTGCCCAGCCAGTTGGGCTGGAGTGACATCGGCTGCTGGCGGGCGGTGCGCAGCCTGGCCCAGGGCGATGCCCAGGGCAACCAGTGCAACGGCGAGACCGTGCTGCACGACGTGAGCAACTGCTACATCGATTCGCCTCGCCGCCTGGTGGGCGCCATCGGCCTGGACAACCTGATCATCATCGACACCCCCGACGCCCTGCTGATCGCCGACGCGAGCCGCAGCCAGGAGGTCAAGCTGATTGCCCAGCAGCTCAAGCGCCAGGACCACGACGCCTATCGCCTGCACCGCACCGTGACGCGCCCCTGGGGCACCTACACCGTGCTCGAGGAAGGCCCGCGCTTCAAGATCAAGCGCATCATGGTACGCCCGCAGGCCTGCCTGTCCCTGCAGATGCACCATCACCGCAGCGAACACTGGATCGTGGTCAGCGGCATGGCCTGCGTGACCAACGGCGAAGAGGAATTTCTGCTCGACACCAACGAGTCGACCTTCATCAAGCCGGGGCGCGAGCATCGCCTGAGCAACCCCGGGGTGATCGATCTGGTAATGATCGAGGTGCAAAGCGGCGAATACCTGGGCGAGGACGACATCGTGCGCTTTACTGATATCTATGGACGCGCCCCGGCAGCAGCGATCGGCTGAGGCCCGCCAGGCGCGTTTTCGCATTCAGCCTGTCGACGCCGCTGCGGCAAGAGAGGAAGTGGGTCATGCGCGTACTCTGGACACTGCCTTACCTGCCCTGGCCCACCACCAGCGGCAGCAAGGCCCGGCAATACCACCTGTTGCGTGGCCTGGCTGAACGCGGGCACAGGATCACGCTGCTGGTGCACTCGAAAGTTCCGCTTGGCGAGGCAGCCCGACAGGCACTGGAGCCACTGCTCGAGCGACTGATCGTGTTGCCGCGAAGGCCTTTGCGCAGCCCGCTCAACCTGCTGGCGGCGCTGTACGTCGGCTACCCGATGCGGGCCAGCACCAACGGCCTGGCGCCCCACCTGCGCCACTGCTTCGAAACGTTGCTGCGCGAGCAGTGGGATGTGATCCAGATCGAGCACAGCTACAGTTTCCAACCCTTCGAAAAGGCCCTGCAAGCCAGCGGCCTGCCTTTCATGGTCAGCGAGCATCATGTGGAGTCGGACACCGGCGCGGTGTGCCAGGACCGCCTGCCTCTGTGGCTGCGCCCGTTCAACAGCTTCGACCGCTGGCGCTACCGGCGCTGGGAGTCGCGGGTGCTGCGCCAGGCCAGCGAAGTGGTGGCCGTCAACCCGCGCGATGCCGAACAGATCCGCCAGTTCACCGGCCGCCCTGCCGAGGTGGTGATCAACGGCGTGGACTACGAGTACTACCAGCACATCAGCGCCTGCCCGCACAGCCAGCGCCTGCTGCTGGTGGGCAACTTCGAGTACGGCGCCAACCTGGAGGCGCTGGAGTGGGCGCTGGAGGAGATCCTGCCGCAGGTATGGCTGAGCAACCCGGCCGTGCGCCTGGCGGTGGTCGGACATGCCCTGCCCACCCAGTGGAAGCTGCGCTGGAACGACCCACGCATCGAATGGATCGGCTACCTGCCCGACCTGCGTGAGCTGCAACGCCACTCGGCGCTGTTCTTTGCCCCGCTGCGTCATGCCGGTGGGTGCAAGATCAAGTTGCTCGAGGCCATGGCCGCAGGCCTGCCGGTGGTCACCACCACCCAGGGCGCAGCGGGGTTGGCAGTGCGCAACGGCGAGCATTACCTGGGTGGGGACGACACCGACACGCTGGCACTGATCATCACCCGCCTGCTGAGCCACCCGACACGCATGCAGCAGTTGTCCGATGCCGCGCGCCAGTTCGTGCGCGAGCAGCATGACTGGAGCAGGGCCGCCGCGCAGCTGGAGAGCGTGTATGCGCGCCTCGCCGCGCAGGCCCCACTGGGCAACGACCGGGTTGCCCGGGGCCTGCTGCCGTCAGCCGAGTAGCTCGCTGAGGGGGATGAACTGCACGCTGTCGCCCTTGCCGGGCGCAGTGCCCTCGCGCACCTCCACCAGGCCCTCGGCCCACGCGGCGCTGCGCAGCACACCCGAGCTCTGGTTCTTGTAGATCAGCGCCTGGCCCTGCTCCATGCGCGCGCGCAGGTATTCGCGGCGATTGCCTGGCTTGGGCCAGTCGAAACCGGCAGGCACGCTGAACTGCAGCGGTGTCACGTCGTGCACACCCTGGCGGCGCAACAGGTACGGTCGGGTGAGCAGGCCGAAGGTGACCAGGGTCGACGCCGGGTTGCCTGGCAGGCCGATCACCGGCACCCCGCGAAAATGCCCGAAGGTCAGCGGCTTGCCGGGCTTGATCGCAAGCTTCCACAGCGACAGCTCACCTTCTTCGCGCAGGGCGATACCCAGGTAATCGGCCTCGCCCACCGATACACCACCGGTGGACAGAATCAGGTCCACGTCCTTGAGCTGGCCCAGGCGCTCACGGGTCAACGCCAGATCATCGGGCAGGATGCCGGCGTCCTTCACCTCGCAGCCCAGGCGCTGCAGCCAGCTGACCAGCAGGCGCCGGTTGCTGTTGTAGATCTGCCCGGGGCCCAGGGGCAGCCCCGGCTCGACCAGTTCGTCGCCGGTGGAAAGCACCGCCACCCGCACCTTGCGCACTACCGACAGCACCGCGCAGCCGAGCGAGGCAGCCAGGCCCAGCTCGACCGGCCCGAGGCGGGTCCCGGCGTCCAGCACGGTTTCACCTGCCCGGGTTTCCTGGCCCTGCGGGCGCACGTTGAGCCCGGCACTGAGCGGCTCGGTGAAACACACGCGTTGATCGGGCTGAACGTCGGCGTTCTCCTGCATCTCGACGCAGTCGGCCCCTGCCGGCAGCGGCGCACCGGTAAAGATGCGCGCACAGGTACCCGGCTCCAGAGGCGCAGGCGCCTGCCCGGCCTGAATGCGCTGGCTCACCACCAGCGGCGTGCCCTGCCAGTCGGCGTGGTGCAGTGCGTAGCCGTCCATGGCGCTGTTGGGCCAGGGCGGCAGATCAAGGCCGGCGACCAGCGCCGTGGCCAGCACACGGCCCTCGGCAGCAGCCAGTGGCACCTCTTCGCAGTCTTCGATGCGCGCCGCTTCGGCCAGCGCCAGCAAGCGCTCCAGTGCCTGCTCCACGGGCAGCAGCGGCTTTGCCGCAACAGGCTCAGCCACGGCTTTCACACGGCGCCGCCTGCTTGAGGTGCGCGACGAAATTGCACGGGCGATGGCGTACATCCAGTTGCTCGGCAAGAATCCCGTCCCAGCCGGTGCGTACCGCGTTGGTCGAGCCGGGCAGGCAGCACACCAGCGTACCGTTGGCCAGCCCGGCCAGGGCGCGGGACTGCACGGTGGAGGTGCCGATATCGGCCAGGGAGATATGCCGGAACAGTTCACCGAAGCCGTCGACCTGCTTGTCGAGCAGGCAACCGACCGCCTCGGGGGTGCTGTCGCGGCCGGTGAAGCCGGTGCCGCCCGTGATCAGTACCACCTGCACCTGCTCGTCGGCGATCCAGGTGGCGACCTGCGCGCGAATCTTGTAGAGGTCGTCCTTGAGCAGTACACGGGCGGCCAGCGCGTGGCCGGCAGCAGTCAGGCGGTCGACGAACACCTGGCCGGAGGTATCGGTTTCCAGGGTGCGGGTATCGCTGACGGTCAGCACTGCAATGTTCAGCGGCACGAACGGTACATCAGCCTTGGCTTTCATGAGGAAGGTGAATCCATGACAGGGAAAGAATGCCGCCAGTTATATCACAGCCCTCCCCGCGCCCGCCCGCCAGCGGCCGATTGCATTGTTCCCGATCAATGACGCGGTTCAGCCGCTATGCTCAAGTTGCGAGGAACTTGCTGGGACGCGATGCGTCTCAATGACATGACCCGCAACTTCCCCCTCAATGGAGAAAGAATATGATTCAACGGACCCTCCCCGCTTTCCTGCTCGCCCTGGGCCTGGGCACCCTCGCCGGGTGTGCTTCGCCTACCGTGATCACGCTGAATGACGGACGTGAGATCCAGGCGGTCGACACCCCCAAGTACGATGAAGATTCGGGCTTCTATGAAATCGAACAGCTCGACGGCAAGAGCACCCGGATCAACAAGGACCAGGTCCGCACCGTGAAAGAGCTGTAAAAGGCAGTACAGACGGCAAGCTTCAGGCCCCTCGCCGGGGCTTGCCGGTCGCGTTTTTTTTTGAGTAGAATTTTGTCATCGGAGTGTAGCGCAGCCAGGTAGCGCGTCTCGTTCGGGACGAGAAGGCCGCAGGTTCGAATCCTGTCTCTCCGACCAGATCGGCAAAAACCACAAAGCCCGCTTTTGCGGGCTTTGTGGTTTCTGGCTGTACTGCATCCGCTGTGGCTCAAACCCGCCCCCACAAGGATGTCAATCATCCGATGGGGGCGGGCTCGATCCGCGAAGCGTCAACCCGACGTTACTGCGCGGCCACCGCCGTCTCGTCCGGCAGCACCGGCACGAACAGCAGGTTCAGGCGCGAGCTGCTCCACTCACGGGTCTTGTTGGTCAGCTCGAGGTTGTTGTTGAGCTTCTGACCATAGGTCGGCACGATCTGCTTCAGCTTGGCCTGCCATTCAGGGGTCTTGATACGGTCCTTGAAGGTCTTTTCCAGCACGGTCAGCATGATCGGTGCGGCGGTGGAGGCACCTGGCGAGGCGCCCAGCAGCGCGGCGATGGTGCCGTCCTGCGAAGCCACCACCTCGGTACCGAACTGCAGGATGCCACCGTGCTCGGGATCCTTCTTGATCACCTGGACGCGCTGGCCGGCCTGCAGCAGTTTCCAGTCTTCGTTCCTGGCGTTGGGGAAGTACTCGCGCAGGGCATGCATGCGGTCTTCGAAGCTCAGCATCAACTGGCCCATCAGGTAGGTGCTCAGGTCGATGTTGTCGATACCGGCATGGGTCATCGGCATGATGTTGTGGGTGGTCAGTGCCGAGAACATGTCCAGCAGCGAACCGTTTTTCAGGAACTTGGTGGAGAAGGTCGCGAACGGGCCGAACAGCAGCACTTCCTTGCCATCGATGACACGGGTGTCCAGGTGCGGTACAGACATCGGCGGCGCACCGACCGAGGCCTTGCCGTACAGCTTGGCCTTGTGGCGTTTGACGATGTCCTGGTTGTCGGTCATCAGGAACTGGCCGCCCACCGGGAAGCCGGCATAGCCGTCAGCTTCCGGGATGCCCGACTTCTGCAGCAGCTTGAGCGCGCCACCACCGGCACCGATGAACACGAACTTGGCCTTGACGCTGGTTTCGACGCCCTTGTTGGCGAGGTCGGCGACCACCACGGTCCAGGTGTTGTCGGCGTTGCGCACGATGTCGCGCACTTCGTGCGAGGTGTGCAGCTTGACGTTGTCATGCTGGGTCAGCGAAGCGAACAGCTGGCGGGTGATCTCGCCGAAGTTCACGTCGGTACCGATCGGCATGCGCGTTGCGGCAATCTTCTGGTCGGCGGCACGGCCTTCCATCACGATCGGCACCCACTTCTGGATCTGCGCGTGGTCTTCGGAGTACTCCATGCCACGGAACAGCGAACTGTGCTGCAGGGCCGCATGACGTTTCTTGAGGAACTCGACGTTCTTGTCGCCCCACACAAAGCTCATGTGCGGCACGTTGTTGATGAACGAGGTCGGGTTGTTCAGCACCTTCTGCTCGACCTGGTAGGCCCAGAACTGCTTGGAGATCTCGAACTGCTCGTTGACGCCCACCGCCTTGCTGATGTCCATCGAACCGTCAGCCGCTTCGCTGGTGTAGTTCAGCTCGCAGAACGCAGAGTGGCCGGTACCGGCGTTGTTCCAGGCGTTGGAGCTTTCCTCGGCCACCTTGTCCATGCGCTCGTACACGTCGATGGACCAATCCGGCTCCAACTCGTTGAGGTAGGTCCCCAGGCTTGCACTCATGATGCCGCCGCCGATCAGCAGCACGTCGACGGTCTTTTCCGGTTCACTGGGCTTGGAGCAACCCATGACGCTCAGGCACAGGAGCGTCAGCAGGATTTTTTTCATAGTTCAATCCAATTGAAGTGAAGTGATTGGCAATGACCATCACGCCCGCAGTGCACGCCCGTCTCTTGTGGTTCTGCGCGCGCAGGCCATGGCTCAAGGCATGGCGTCCAGGCCTTCGAGGCTGGCTGGCGGCTGGGGTATCGAGGGTGCGGGGAACGGTCTGACGCCATGGCTGCCGTAGCAGCCCTGAATGTTTCGCAAGGCTTAAGCCTGGGTCGCCTTAAGCAGAAAGCGGGCCAACTTTCACAAGACCAACGGCTAATAGCTAGGACCTGTGGTCGCACCCCATCGTTGATGGTTTTGCTGGCGACAATCCGCCACATTGCCCGACATAAAGGCCGGCAGGTGGCGGATTTCCCCCGGTCAGGCCCGCAGGCGCGCCGTCACCTCGCCCAACCGACCCGACAGGTCGTGCAAGTGCTGCCCGGCCTGCTCGGTCCGCTGCACGGCGCCCTGATTGGCGGTGGCGATGCGGGTGATTTCCACCAGGTTGCAGGACATGTCTTCGGCCACGCTGGTCTGTTCCTCGGCGGCGGTGGCGATCTGGCGGTTCATGTCGCGGATGGCCTCCACCGCCTGGGTGATGCGCTGCAACATGGCACCGGCACGCTGTACCTGGTCGGCCCCCTCCTCGCTGCGGGCCTGGCCGTTCTCGATGGCCTTGACCGCCTCCAGCGCGCCCGACTGCACGGCGCTGATGATCTGGTTGATCTCGGCGGTGGACGCCGCCGTGCGCTGGGCCAGGTTGCGCACCTCGTCGGCCACCACCGCGAACCCGCGACCGGCCTGGCCGGCACGGGCCGCCTCGATGGCAGCATTGAGCGCCAGCAGGTTGGTCTGCTCGGCGATAGCGCGGATCACCTCCAGCACCTTGCCGATACGGGCGCTGTCCTGTTCCAGATGGCGAATCACCGCCGCCGTGCCGGCGATGTCCCGGTTGACCGCGTCGATGGTGGCAATGGTCGACTGCATCACCTGTTCGCCGGCCTGGGCACTGTGGTCGGCATCATCCGCGGCGCGCGCCGCGTCCGCTGCATGGCGGGCCACCTCCTGGGCAGTGGCGGACATTTCCTGCATGGCCGTGGCCACCTGGTCGGTCCGCTGGAACTGGTCTTCGGTGCCCCGCGCCATGCCGCCGGCCAGGCTGCGCAGCTCGCCGCTGGCGGACTCCAGCTCCCGGGCGTTGTCCTGCAGGCGCCCTACCGTGTCGGCCAGAAAATCGCGCAGGGTATTGGCAGCCACCGCCAGGCGCCCCAGCTCGTCATGGCGTCCGCAGGCCACGCGGGCATCGAAGCGGCCCTGGCTCAGGTGTGCCACGTATTCGATCAGGCGTCGAATCGGCTCGATCAGGCTGCGATCAACCAGCCACAGGCTCAGCAGCGCAATCAGCAGCGCCGAGCCGAGCATCACCAGCAGCCCCAGCCACACCGTACGCTGCGCGCGGGCATCGATGGCCGCCGCCTGCACCTGGGCATCGGCACGCAACTGGCTGACCAGTTCGCTCATCTGTTCGCTGGCCGCGCGGTCCACGCCCTTCACTGCCTGGTCCCCGACAGCGGGGTCGGCCCCTGCCGCGATGAACGCATCGCGACCGCGGGCATAGGCAGCACCCAGTTGCGCGTGGCTGTCCTTGAGCGCCTGCAGACGCGCTCTGAGCCCCGCATCGTCGGCGTTGGCCCGCACCAGCTGGGCCAGCAGCGCCTGCACCTGCTGTTCACGCGCCGAAAACTGCTGCCAGTACTTGTCCCGCTCGACCGGCTGCTTGCCGCGCAGCAATACGTTCTTCCATTCCTGCACCTGCACCTTGAACTGCAGGTTGGCTTCGTCGATCAGTTGCGAAGCCAGTATCGGCCCCTCCACCAGCTGGCCATAGCCACGCACGCTGGCCGACAGGAACTGAAAGCACACCAGGGCGATCAGCAACATCGCCAGCAGGCTGCCAGCCAGCAGGGCGAGAATTTGCAGCCGCAGGGATTTACGCACGAACATCGCAAGGGTCTCGGAACAAGAGGATAGGAAAGCTGGCGCGCCACCTGCCGCACCAGTCAAAGACATCCTTGTCCTCGTTCACCGGGCAAAAAAAAGCTGCCATCGAGCGATGGCAGCAAACTGCATTGAGCATTACGCAACAGCTGATCCGATACTCTCAGGGGATTGCTACAGAAATGTTACAGACGTACAAAATCTGTAACATTTCCTTCATGCGCTGTTGAACTGCAAGGCGGCAAGCCGCGCATACAGCGGGTTCTCGGCAATCAGCTGGCGATGGGTGCCCACCGCGACCAGCCGGCCCTGGTCGATCACGGCGATACGGTCGGCGTGCTGCACCGTGGCCAGGCGATGGGCGATGACCAGCGTGGTGCGCCCGGCCATGAGGGCTGGCAAGGCCTGCTGGATCAGGTGCTCGCTTTGTGCGTCGAGGGCACTGGTGGCCTCGTCCAGCAGCAGGATCGGCGCGTCCACCAGCAACGCCCGGGCAATGGCCAGGCGCTGGCGCTGACCACCAGAAAGCCCAAGCCCGGCATCGCCCAGGTGCGTCTGGTAGCCCTGGGGCAACTGCAGGATGAATTCATGGGCATGCGCGCTGCGCGCCGCTGCCTCGACCTCGGCACTGGTAGCCTCGGCACGCCCGTAGCGGATGTTGTCTTCGACCGTGCCGAAGAACAGCGCCGGGTTCTGCGCAACCAGTGCAAAATGCCGACGCAGGTCCTGCGGGTCGAGCCGGGTCAGTGGCTGGCCGTCGAGCAGTATCTGCCCCTGCTGCGGGTCGTAGAAGCGCAGCAGCAGGTCGAACAGCGTCGACTTGCCCGCCCCCGAGGGCCCGACCAGGGCCAGGGTCTCGCCAGGCACCACCGTCAGGCTCAGGCCGTCGATAGCCGCTGGGGTGGGCCGCGAGGGGTAGGCAAAATGCACCCCCTGCAGTTCGAGGCGGCCACTGACCCTGGGAGGCAGGCGCTCCAGCCCTTCGTCGGGGGCGTGGATCTCGCTGCGTGCCGCCAGCAGCTCGGCGATCCGCTCGGCTGCGCCCGCGGCCCGTTGCAGCTCGCCGATCACTTCGCTGAGGGTGCCGAAGGCGCTGCCGACGATCAGGCTGTAGAACACGAACGCCGCCAGCTCGCCGCCGGAAATACGCCCGGCGATCACGTCCATGCCACCGACCCACAGCATCACCCCGACCGCCCCGAGCACCAGCACGATCACCAGGGTGATCAGCCAGGCGCGCTGCACGATTCGCTGGCGGGCGGTGGTAAAGGCAGCCTCCACGGTCAGGCCGAAACGCTGCTGGTCACGGGCCTGGTGGTTGTAGGCCTGCACGGTCTTGATCTGGCCGAGGGTTTCGGCCACGTAGCTGCCCACGTCGGCGATGCGATCCTGACTCTGGCGCGACAGGCCGCGCACCCGCCGGCCGAAGATCAGGATCGGCGCCAGCACCAGCGGCAAGGCCAGCACCACGATGCTGGTGAGCTTGGGGTTGGTGACAAACAGCAGCACGATGCCGCCCAGCACCATCAGGGCATTGCGCAGGAACAGCGAGAGCGACGAGCCGATCACCGATTGCAGCAGCGTGGTGTCGGTGGTCAGGCGCGACTGGATCTCCGAACTGCGGTTGCTTTCGAAAAAGCCCGGGTGCAGGTAAACCAGGTGATCGAACACCTGCTGGCGTATATCCGCCACGCACCGCTCGCCGATCCACGACACCAGGTAGAAACGACTGAAGGTACCCACCGCCAGTGCCAGCACCAGCAACATGAACAGGCCGATGGACTGGTTGAGCAGGTGTGGCGACTGGGTCATGAAACCCTGGTCCACCAGCAGGCGAATGCCCTGACCCATGGACAGCGTGATGCCTGCAGTGACCACCAGCGCCAGCAGTGCGGCCATGGCCTGTTTGCGGTAAGGGCGAATGAAACGCCAGGCCAGGCGCAGGGCCTGGCGCTGGCGAGCAGAAAGAAGGCTGGGCATGAAGGTCTTCGTTTATCCGGAGTATGCAGGTCAGCCTACACCCGACCACCGGTCAGGCGCCAAGGAACTCTGCAGCGCGTGGGGCATCACTGACAAGACCAGGCAACAAGTTCACTAGAGCGTTTCGTTCTAAAGTGCCGCTGGAGATTTGTCTGACTTTCTGTTGGACTGGAGGTGTGACAGGGCTGTCATGGTGCGGTCATGTCGCGGATCTAGTCTGAGCTTGCAACCTGATGAGGAGACAGGAAATGAGCTTGCAAAACAGCAATACCCAAGCGCAACGCCCAAGCCATCCGAACCCGGCGTGCGGGTCGATCATCGATGCCCAGGGTCGGGAAATCGAGATCACCGAAGACATGATCAGAAAAGCCTGCGAGGACCTGGAGAAAAGCCGGGTAGAGCTCGCCAAGAAAGCCTGACCCCTATTCAAATCAACCCGGCCCTGGTGCCGGGTTTTTTATGCCTGGTGTAAAGCCCGCTTCGCCGGCAAGGCCGGCGCCTGCAGGGAGACCCGTTGCCGGCCGGCGAAAGCAGTACCTCACACCAACAGGCCACCCAACGCCTTGACCATCTGCTGCAACTGCGGCGCATCACCCTCGATGCGCACCATCAGCCCCTCGATCTCGCGCCGCGGCGGGTACTGTTTGCGCAACACATCGAAGGCCGCGCGCTGGGCCTGCGGGTCACGGTCAAGGCTGCGACGAAAATCTGCATCGTCGCGGCGCGGGTCGTACACCGCACGGCACAGTGTGGCCAGAGCCCAGGCCGGATCGGTTTCGGCCTGCAGGCTGAGCTGCGCCAGCCATGGGCGCGGCAGCAGGTCGGCCAGGCGCACCGTTTCGGCCTCGCCCCGCCAGGCGCAGAACGCCTGGTAGATCTGCGCCGTGCCGCGCTGCTTGCCATCCAGGCTGTAGCCGGCGATATGCGGGGTGGCAATCACGCACAGGTCGGCCAGCGCCTGATCGACCTGCGGCTCGCCCTCCCACACATCCAGCACCGCCTGCACATCGTCACGCGCCTGCAGCAGGCTGCGCAATGCCGCATTGTCGACCACCGGGCCGCGGCTGGCGTTGATAAGCCAGGCGCCGGGGCGCAGTTGCGCCAAGCGCTCGGCGTCCAGCAGGTGCCAGGTCGAATGCTCGCCGCCCTTGGTCAAGGGCGTGTGCAGGCTGATCACATCGCACTCGGCCAGCACCTGCTCCAGGTTCACGTAGTCCCCCCCCTCCTGCGCCTGGCGCAGCGGATCGCATACCCGCACAGTCCAGCCCAGCCCGCGCAGCACCTCCACCAGGCGCCCGCCGACTTCACCGGCGCCAACCACCCCGTAGGTGCGCCGCGCCAGGTCTGCGCCATCCAGCTCGGCCAGGGTCAGCAGGCTGCCCAGCACATAATCCACCACGCCCCGCGCATTGCAGCCCGGCGCGCTGGACCACTGGATACCGGCCTGGGCAAAGTAGTCCAGGGCCAGGTGATCGGTGCCGATGGTGCAGGTGCCGACGAAGCGCACCTTGCTGCCTTCGAGCAGGGCCTGGTCGACGTTTGTCACCGAGCGCACCAGCAATACATCGGCGTCCTGCACGCAGGCGCGGTCGATGCTGCGGCCCGGGTAACGGCGGATCTCGCCGAAGCCTGCGAAGAAGGCATCGAGCAGCGGTATATTCTCGTCGGCAACAATCAGCATGGCGCTCTCCTGTAAGGGAGCGCAGTGTAGGCCCATACACCCGGCTCGATCCAGCCGAGATAAAGCCCGCCGGTGTATTTCCTGACCCATGCGTCAAGGCGTAGACTAGGCGGTTTTCCGCGCCTTTATTGTGGACATCCGCCCCGTGACACAGTCGAACACCGCTACCACCCGCCTCTCCCGCCCAGCCAGGGTCGGCACTGAAGTACGCAGCCTGCTGCAGTTGGCCACGCCGATCATCATCGCCCAGCTGGCCACCACCGCCATGGGCTTCGTGGATGCCGTGATGGCTGGCCGGGTCGGCCCGCGCGACCTGGCAGCGGTTGCCCTGGGCAACTCGATCTGGGTACCGGTGTTTTTGCTGATGACCGGCATCCTGCTGGCCACCACGCCCAAGGTGGCGCAGCGCTTCGGTGCCGGTCAGCATGCCGAGATCGGCCCGCTGGTGCGCCAGGCCCTGTGGCTGGCCGGCGTGGTCGGCCTGGGCGGTTGCGGCCTGCTGCTCAGCGCCGAGCCGGTACTGCACCTGATGAAGGTCGACCCGGAACTGATCGCACCGTGCATGGGCTACCTGCAAGGCATCGCCTTCGGCCTGCCGGCGGTGGCGCTGTACTACGTGCTGCGCTGCAGCAGCGACGGCCTGGGCCGCACCCGGCCGAGCATGGTGATCGGGCTGAGCGGGCTGATGCTAAACATCCCGCTGAACTACGTGTTCATCTACGGCCACCTGGGCGTGCCAGCCATGGGCGGCGTGGGCTGCGGCTGGGCCAGCGGCATCGTGATGTGGTTCATGGCCCTGGCCATGGCGCTGTGGGTCGGCCGTGCAGCGGCCTATCGCCAGGCCCAGGTGTTCGCCCGTTTCGACTGGCCGCAATGGTCGGAGATCAAGCGCCTGCTCACGGTCGGCCTGCCGATCGGCATCGCGGTGTTCGCCGAATCGAGCATCTTCGGCGTGATCGCCCTGTTGATCGGCAGCCTGGGCTCCACCGTGGTGGCCGGGCACCAGATCGCCCTGAACGTGAGTTCGCTGGTGTTCATGATCCCGTATTCGCTGGGCATGGCGGTAACCGTGCGGGTCGGCCAGGCCATCGGTGCCGGCGACCCGCGCCAGGCGCGCTTTGCCGCCGGGGTGGGCATGGGTACGGCGCTGGCCTACGCCTGCTTTTCGGCCAGCCTGATGCTGTTGCTGCGCGAGCCTATCGCCAGCATCTACACCACGGACCTGGCGGTGATCCAGATCGCCTCGATGCTGATCGTGTATTCGGCGCTGTTCCAGTTCTCGGACGCGATCCAGGTGACTGCGGCCGGCGCCCTGCGCGGCTATCAGGACACCCGCGTGACCATGATCCTGACCCTGTTCGCCTATTGGGGCATCGGCCTGCCGGTGGGCTACCTGCTGGGGCTTACCGACCACTTCGGGCCGGCCAGCGGCCCCAGCGGGCTATGGGAAGGCCTTATCGTGGGGCTGACCTGTGCGGCGCTGATGCTGTCGGTGCGCCTGGCGCGCAGCGCACGCAAGCGCATCCGCCAGCAGCGCCGGGGTTAGGCGAGTTTCTTGCGGATCCAGTACAGGTAGGTGCCGGCATCTTCCTGCTGCTGCACCAGTTCATGGTCCAGAAACACACAGAACTTGGGGATGTCGCGGCGGGTCGAGGGGTCGGTGGCAATCACCTTGAGCAGGCCGCCGGGCGCCAGGTCGCGGATGTGCTGGTGCAGCATCATGACCGGCTCGGGGCAGTTGAGGCCGGTGGCATCCAGGGTGGCGTCGGGGGTGAGGTCGGTCATCAGGTACTCCGGGGTCAGCGGTTGTTCGGTGTTGATTGAAGGCCTTGCCGGCGAGGGTCTCAACGCGGTTTCAGATCCAGACGACGCAGGTGACACGTCACCTCTTCACGGTCGTGATACAGCTGCTTGCAGCCGATCGACACCTTGACCTTGCGCGCCTTGAATCCGTCCTCGATACGCTCGAGCAGCCGCCGCACCTCGGCATAGCGCTGCTTCATCGGCAGCTTGAGGTTGACCACTGCCTCGCGGCACAGCCCTTCCCCCAGCCAGGTTTCCAGCAGCGCCGCGCTGCGCGCCGGCTTCTCGACAATGTCGCACACCATCCAGTCCACGGTCTGCCTGGGCTTGTAGGTAAACCCGTCGGCCATCAGGTGCTGCACCAGCCCGGTATCCATCAGGCTCTCGGCCATCGGCCCGTTGTCGATCGCGGTCACCAGCATGCCGCGCTTGACCAGCTGGTAGGTCCAGCCACCCGGTGCGGCGCCCAGGTCGACCCCGGTCATGTCGCCCGACAGGCGCTGATCCCACTGCTCACGCGGGATGAAGTGGTGCCAGGCCTCCTCGAGCTTGAGGGTCGAACGGCTCGGCGCCTCGCGCGGAAACTTCAGGCGCGGGATGCCCATCGGCCACATCGCCGAGTTGTCCGCTGCGGCCAGCCCCACGAACACGCGCCGGCCACTGACGAAGGTCAGCAGCAGACGCGGCCTGGCCGGGTCGTCAACCAGCCGGCCAGCCTTGTTCAAGGCCTTGCACAACGGCGCCTCGAACTTGCGGCAGAAGGTAGACAGCTCTTTGCCGTCATTGGTGTCCATCACCTCCAGCCACACGCTGCCACACACCGGGTAGGCGGCCAGGTGCTCGAGCAGCACGCTGATACGGTCGGTTTCGGGCAACTCGACGAAGCTGCCGCGGGCCCACTGGCGCGGGAAGATCAGCTGCTTGAAACGCAGCTCGCGCATCAGGCGCTCGGCGCCCTCGGCGTCGTTGCACACGAACTCGGCACAGGCGCTCTGCGGCTTGCCCTTGGCATAACCAGCAACCCCCAGGCGTGCGGCATGCTCGGCGATCTCGGCGCACACTTCACCCTCGAAACCGGGCCGGCAATGCATAAACAGGGTATTCATCAACTACTCCAGAACGGCTGGCCTGCACGCCAACCCTGACCGGGCGCAACACCTGCACACGGCAAATCGGCGAATGATAAAGCAGTTTAGGAACTGGCGACACGCCCCGCCGGTCCAGTACATGGTCAGGTCCGCCAAACAGGGCTAACCTGACCGCTTAGCCAGGTCCGTGCCGTGCGGACCGTCACAGAGGCGGTGAACTGGCGACTGCAAGGATGATTGCCAGGCACCGACGCAGAAGGAGTTGGCAGATGCCCTCGCTCGACAGCCTGAAAACCCTCAAGACCCTGACGGTGGAGAACCGTGAATACCATTACTACAGCCTGACCGAGGCCGCCCGCAGCCTCGGCGACCTGCAGCGCCTGCCGATGTCGCTCAAGGTGCTGCTGGAAAACCTGCTGCGCTGGGAAGACGGCAAGACCGTCACCGGCCAGGACCTGCACGCCCTGGCCGAATGGCTGCAGCAGCGCCGCTCGGACCGCGAGATTCAGTACCGCCCAGCACGGGTGCTGATGCAAGACTTCACCGGCGTGCCCGCCGTGGTCGACCTGGCCGCCATGCGCGCCGCCATGGCCAAGGCCGGCGGCGATCCGCAGCGCATCAACCCGCTTTCCCCGGTCGACCTGGTGATCGACCACTCGGTGATGGTCGATCGCTACGCCACCGCACAGGCCTTCGGCGAGAACGTCGACATCGAGATGCAGCGCAACGGCGAACGCTATGCGTTCCTGCGCTGGGGCCAGAACGCCTTCGACAACTTCAGCGTAGTGCCGCCGGGCACTGGCATCTGTCACCAGGTCAACCTGGAGTACCTGGGCCGCACCGTGTGGACCCGCGAGGAAGACGGACGCACCTATGCCTTCCCCGACACCCTGGTCGGCACCGACTCGCACACCACCATGATCAACGGCCTGGGCGTGCTGGGCTGGGGCGTGGGCGGCATCGAGGCAGAGGCGGCCATGCTCGGCCAGCCGGTGTCGATGCTGATCCCCGAGGTGATCGGGTTCAAGCTGACCGGCAAGCTGCGCGAAGGCATCACCGCCACCGACCTGGTGCTGACGGTGACGCAGATGCTGCGCAAGAAGGGCGTGGTGGGCAAGTTCGTCGAGTTCTACGGCGACGGCCTGGCCCAGTTGCCCCTGGCCGACCGCGCGACCATTGCCAACATGGCGCCGGAGTACGGCGCCACGTGCGGTTTCTTCCCGGTGGACGACGTGACCCTGGACTACCTGCGCCTGTCCGGTCGCCCCGCCGCCACCGTGCAACTGGTGGAGGCCTACTGCAAGGCCCAGGGTCTGTGGCGCGAGGCGGGCCAGGAGCCGGTGTTCACCGACACCCTGGCACTGGACATGGACGAAGTCGAAGCCAGCCTGGCCGGGCCCAAGCGCCCGCAGGACCGTGTGGCGCTGTCCCAGGTGGCCCAGGCATTCAACAACTTCATCGGCTTGCAACTGAAGGTGTCGACCAAGGAGGTCGGGCGCCTGGAAAGTGAAGGGGGCGGCGGCGTCGCGGTGGGCAATGCCGACCAGGCCGGCGAAATCGAATACGAGCACGAGGGCGCCAATCACCTGCTCAAGGACGGTGCCGTGGTGATCGCCGCGATCACCTCCTGCACCAACACCTCCAACCCCAGCGTGATGATGGCTGCCGGGCTGGTGGCCAAGAAGGCCGTGGAAAAGGGCCTGCAGCGCAAGCCCTGGGTCAAGACCTCACTGGCCCCCGGCTCCAAGGTGGTGACCGACTACTACAAGGCGGCCGGGCTGACCCCTTATCTGGATGCCCTGGGCTTCGACCTGGTCGGCTACGGCTGCACCACCTGCATCGGCAACTCCGGCCCGCTGGCCGAGCCGATCGAAAAGGCCATCACCCAGGCCGACCTTACCGTCGCCTCGGTACTGTCGGGCAACCGCAACTTCGAAGGCCGGGTACACCCGCTGGTCAAGACCAACTGGCTGGCGTCGCCGCCGCTGGTGGTGGCCTACGCCCTGGCCGGCAGCGTGCGCGTCGACCTGTCCAGCGAGGCCCTGGGCCTGGGCAAGGACGGCAAGCCGGTGTATCTGCGCGACATCTGGCCCAGCCAGCAGGAAATCGCCGAAGCCGTGGCCAAGGTCGATACCGCGATGTTCCACAAGGAGTATGCCGAGGTGTTTGCCGGCGACGCACAGTGGCAGGCCATCGAGGTGCCGCAGGCAGCGACCTATGTGTGGCAGGAGGACTCCACCTATATCCAGCATCCGCCATTCTTCGACGACATCACCGGCCCGCTGCCGGTCATCGAAGACATCCACGGCGCCCGGATACTCGCGCTGCTGGGCGATTCGGTGACCACCGACCACATCTCGCCCGCCGGCAACATCAAGGCCGACAGCCCGGCCGGACGCTACCTGCGCGACAAGGGCGTGGAGCCGCGGGACTTCAACTCCTACGGCTCGCGTCGCGGCAACCACGAGGTCATGATGCGCGGCACCTTCGCCAACATCCGCATCCGCAACGAGATGCTCGGTGGCGAGGAAGGCGGCAACACGGTGCATGTGCCCAGCGCCGAGAAGCTGGCGATCTATGACGCGGCCATGCGCTACAAGGCCGAAGGTACACCACTGGTGGTGATCGCCGGGCAGGAATACGGCACCGGTTCCAGCCGCGACTGGGCCGCCAAGGGCACCAACCTGCTGGGGGTCAAGGCGGTACTGGCCGAAAGCTTCGAGCGTATCCACCGCTCCAACCTGGTGGGCATGGGCGTGCTGCCCCTGCAGTTCGCCGAGGGCCAGACGCGCAAGACCCTGGGGCTGACCGGCCATGAGCGCATCGACATTCTCGGCCTCAGCCAGACCCAGGTGCAGCCACGCATGACGCTGACCCTGCGCATCACCCGCGAAGACGCATCGACGCAGCAGATCCAGGTACTGTGCCGCATCGATACGCTCAACGAAGTGGAGTACTTCAAGGCTGGCGGCATTCTGCACTACGTGCTGCGCCAGTTGATCGCGAGCTAGCCTGAAGCAGGCCCGGCGCCGTTGCGCCGGGCCTGCACTGGCCCGCCGTGTGGCCACTGAGTTCGACCTGAACCAGAGGCACTGTGCGGCGTTGCCCGCCCGCTACCTGCCCCCGCGTGAACACCAGGTCACTAGCTGACTAACATGACAAATATATGAAAGAATGCAAACAAGTTGCTTGACTTTGCAGCCTTTCAACTACAACACGAACAGCTAAGGCACCTTGAGCCGGATCAATATTCTTTAAATATCCATTCAATAAAAACGCCTGTCTGCCGATACACCACGAAAGCCTTCCGGATAGAACAGCTTATGCGTAACAATCAGCCGATTACCCAGCGCGAACGGACTTTCCCTGCCCAACAACGTCTGATATCGACCACCGATGCCAAGGGTGTGATCACCTACTGCAACGATGCCTTCGTCGAGATCAGCGGCTTTTCGCGGGAGGAGCTCATTCGTGCGCCACACAACCTGGTCCGGCACCCGGATGTGCCGCCGGCTGTGTTTGCGCATATGTGGAGTACGCTCAAGCAGGGCCTGCCGTGGATGGGCATCGTCAAGAACCGCTGCAAGTCGGGTGATCATTACTGGGTCAACGCCTACGTCACCCCCATCTTCGAGAACAACCAGGTAGTCGGCTACGAGTCGGTGCGGGTCAAGCCCAGCGCCGAACAGATCCGTCGCGCCGAGGCGCTGTATCACCGCATCAATCAGGGCAAGCCACCCATTCCGCGTCGCGACCGCTGGCTGCCGGTACTGCAGGACTGGCTGCCGTTCATCCTGGTCAGCCAGGTCGGCTTCCTGATCGGCAGCTGGCTGGGCCACTCCTGGGGCTTCGCCGTGGCGGCCGCCCTGTCGGTACCGCTGGGGCTGCTGGGCCTGAGCTGGCAGCAGCGTGGCCTCAAGCGCCTGCTGCGCCTGGCCGAACAGACCACCTCCGACCCGCTGATCGCGCAGATGTACACCGACAGCCGCGGCGTGCAGGCTCGCCTGGAAATGGCCATGCTCAGCCAGGACGCGCGCCTCAAGACCTGCCTGACCCGCCTGCAGGACACCGCCGAGCACCTCAACGAGCAGGCGCGCCAGTCCGACACCCTGGCCCACAACAGCTCCTCGGGCCTGGAGCGCCAGCGCGTGGAGACCGAGCAGGTGGCCGCTGCCGTCAACCAGATGGCCGCCACCACCCAGGAAGTGGCCAACCACGTGCAGCGCACCGCCGATGCCACCCAGGAAGCCAACCGCCTGACCGGGCGCGGCCGCGACATCGCCGGCGAAACCCGCGATGCGATCCAGCGTCTGTCGGCTGCCGTGGGCGAAACCGGCCTGACCGTGACCCAGCTGGCCCGCGACAGCGACGAGATTGGTGGCGTGGTCGATGTGATCAAGGGCATTGCCGACCAGACCAACCTGCTGGCGCTCAACGCCGCCATCGAAGCGGCACGCGCCGGTGAAATGGGCCGCGGCTTCGCGGTGGTGGCCGACGAAGTGCGTCAGCTGGCGCAGCGCACCAGTGAATCGACCGGGCAGATCCACGGCCTGATCGCCAAGCTCCAGCAAACCGCCAGCAATGCCGTACAAACCATGGAAACCGGCCATCGCCAGGCCGAGGAAGGTGTGGCACGGGTGATGGAAGCCGACCAGGCGCTGGTGGGCATCAGCGAGGCGGTGGCCAACATCACCGACATGACCACGCAGATTGCCGCCGCTACCGAAGAGCAGACCGCAGTGGCCGATGAAATCAGCCGCAACATCAGCACCATCGCCCAGCTTGCCGACCAGACCTCCGAGCAGGCCCAACATTCGGCGCTGCTCAGCGAGGAACTGACCCTCACCGCCACCACCCAGTATTCCCTGGTGGAGCGCTTCAACCGTTGACCCGGTGGCGCACAACCTCTGGTTGTGCGCCCACAGCGGTCTACCAGTCCAGTGTCAGCCGGCTTTCGAAATAGCGCTCCTGCCCATCGAGCGGGTCGTTGAAGCGCAGGTTGTGGGCCAGCAGCTTGAGTGGCCTTGCGTAGTCATCGGGCCCCTGCACGATCTGCGGGTAGAACGGATCATTGCAGATACTCGCCCCCAGCGCCGTCATGTGCACCCGCAACTGGTGGGTCTTGCCGGTGACCGGTGACAGGCCGTAGCGCCACCACTCGCCGTTTTTTTCCAGAACCCGGGCAATGGTTTCGCTGTTGCTGACGCCGGGCACCTCCTGCATGCGAAAGAACGGCTCGCCATTGACCAGCCGGCTCTTGTGCACCCGCGGGAACTCCAGCTGCGGCAAGGCGCGGGCAATGGCCTGGTAGTGCTTGTCGATCTGTCGGGTGGGAAACAGCTGCTGATAGGCCGAACGGCTTTGCGGGTTGGCCGAGAACAGCACCAGGCCTGCCGTGTGCCGGTCGATGCGGTGCAATGGCACCAGGTGCGGGTTGTCGAGCCGGCGAATCAAACGGCGCAGCAACGTGTGCTCGACATATTCGCCAGTGGGCGTCACCGGCAGAAAGTGCGGTTTGTCGGCCACCACCAGGTGCTCGTCGACGTGCAGGATATGCTCCTGCACCGGGATCGGCTTTTCGTTGGGTACTTCGCGAAAATAGTGGATACGCAGGCCTGGCTTGTAGGCAAGGCCCACGTCAATCGGCGCGCCCTGGGCATCCAGCACCCGCCCACGGGCGATGCGATCGAGCCATTGTTCACGGCTGATCGCCTTGAAGTGGTCGCACAGGCAGTCGAGCACGGTGGCCCAACTGCCCGGTGGCAGGCAGACAGTGCTGGCCTGGTGCTGGGCCGGATCGAAAGGGACACTCATGGACATGCTCGCCAGTTGGGGGCCGTCCATTATCCGGCATGCCTGCCGGCTCAGCCAGCCCGGGTTGCCGCAGCCTCGGTAAACTCCTTGAGCCAGCGCAGCACATCCACCGCCTCCCAGCGGCCCGGATCGTACAACGCATACATCAGGCCCTGATAACCGACCACATCCAGCGCCCGGTGGTAACCGGCGCGCTGGAACAATGCCTCGATCTCGGCAAAGCAGGTATTGAAGTGGATCTTGCTGAAAGGGGTCTTGCCCTCGGTGACCAGGCCATCGAGGCGCAATTCGAGCACGGCCTCGCGCACCTGTTCGACAGCCATGCGGTTGACGCTGTATTTCAATTGTTCGACGTTGACCATCGTCCGGCCCCTCTGGCGCAAGCGCTCACCCGATTACTGTATTTGCATACAGTGTATGAATGAACAGTACTCACTGCAACCCCGGCAGGTAGCCGGTACCCTCGCGCACCGTCAGCACCTGCTTGCGCCCTGCCCCTTCGGCGATGGCCAGGTGAACCCAGCGGTCGAACTCCAGAATGAGCTGGTCGAACGCCAGACCGCTGTCCAGGATACGTTGCGCCACCACCAGGGGTGAAAGCGCCGCCACGCTGATATCGGCTGCCAGCCCGAGGGTATGCGCACTGCCGCTCACCCCGCCGACACGACGGTTGAGCTCGTTGCTGCGGTAGGCACTGTTGACGCGGATGGGATGCCCGAGCAGGCTGCGTACCTGCTCCAGGGTCTGGCTCAGACGGCGCAGGTTGGCCAGGGCATCGGGGCCGGGCTGGTTGGTCAGGCCTTCACGCCGGGCAGTTTCGGAAGCAGTCAGTTCTTCCAGTGTGAAATGCGGACTCAGGTGCATGGTTCGCCACTCCTTGGCGGATGAGACTTCGTCACGGGTGTATGCTGCGCTGGCGATTCTCCAACAGCACCTGCGCCGTTGCATCACAGATTGTGCATCGGCATGTGAACACCCCGCTGGCGACGCTCAGCTCAGAAACGCGACCACCTGCTCGGTATCGAACGGCCAGAGCAGCTCGGCACCGGAGTCACAGCGACGCAGCACCGGAATCAGCAGGCCGTAGCGCTCGACATCGGCCGGATCATCGGCAATATCGACCAGCTCGACCAGCAGCCCGTGCTCGACAAGCGGCATCAGAATGGCCTCGGCCACCTCGCACAGGTGACAGCCCAGGGTGCCGAGCAGTTGAGTTTCAGGAAGCATGGGAAGTACCGTGAAACGTGAAAAGCGGACCCGTATTCTAGGCCCGTACACCTGGCGGGTCGAGACACCAACGACTGACCTGGGTCAGCCTGCGTGGCCTCGAGCGCTGTAGACTGACAAATTTTTTCGCGCCCGTCGGCATTGCAATGGAGTGTATTGAGTGTTTGCCAACCTGCTGATCATCCTGGCCTCGTCACTGGTGGTCATCGCCATTTTCCGGCGCCTGCAACTGCCCCCCGTGCTGGGCTACCTGTGCGTCGGCCTGTTCGTCGGCCCCACCGCCCTGGACTGGGTCAATGAAAGCGAAGAACTGCCCGACCTCGCCGAAATGGGCGTGGTGTTCCTGCTGTTTTCCCTGGGCCTTGAATTCTCTCTGAGCAAGATGCTCGCCCTGCGCCGCGTGGTCTTCGGCCTGGGCAGCCTGCAGGTGATCTGCTCGGCGCTGCTGCTGGCCGGCCTGCTGGGGCTGCTTGGCATGCCGGCCGGGGCTGCCCTGCTGCTGGGCGGCGGCCTGGCGCTGTCGTCCACCGCCATCGTCAGCAAGGAGCTCACCAGCCTCGGCGAAATCTTCAGCAGCCACGGCCAGAACGCCATTGGCGTGCTGCTGTTCCAGGACGTGATTGCGGTACTGCTGCTGACCCTGGTGCCGGTGTTCGCCGGCCAGGGCGGCCAGGCCTGGTACTGGGCACTGCCGCTGACCCTGGGCAAGACCGTGATCCTGTTCATCGGCCTGCTGCTGGCCAATCGCTGGCTGCTGCCGCGCCTGTTCCACGAGGTGGCCCGCTCGCACTCGGCCGAGCTGTTCGTGCTGCTGGCGCTGGTGATCGTGCTGCTGACCGCCTGGCTTACCCACCTGCTGGGCCTGTCTCCTGCACTGGGGGCGTTCCTCGCCGGGATGCTGCTGGGCGAAAGCAACTATCGCCACCAGATCGAAGCCGATATCCGCCCCTTCCGCGACATCCTGCTGGGGCTGTTCTTTGTCAGTATCGGCATGCTCATCGACCTGCAACTGTTTGCCAGCCACGGCCTGGAAATCCTCGGCCTGACCCTGGCCCTGCTGGCCATCAAGGGCGTGGTGGTGGCGGTGCTGGTCAAGCTGCGCGGCAGCGACAGCGAAACCGCCTGGCGCAGTGGCGTGGCCCTGGCCCAGGGCGGCGAGTTCTGCTTCGCACTGATGGCGCAGATGCAACAGACCCGCCTGCTGCCCGAAGACCTCGGGCACCTGCTGCTGGCCGCCACCTTCTGTTCGATGCTGGTCACCCCGCTGATGCTGCGCGGCGCTCCGGCGCTGGCCGCCCGCCTGCATCGCAAACCCAACCAGGAGGTGCAACTCGAAGAGATCCAGGCACAAAGCGCCTCGCTCAGCGGGCACGTGCTGATCTGTGGTTATGGCCGGGTAGGCCAGTCCATCGGGCGCTTCCTGCGGCGCGAACAGCTGGCCTTCATTGCCCTGGACGACGACCCGGTCAGGGTGCAGGAGGCCGCCGCCGGCGAGCAGCGCGTGCACTACGGCGACTCGCGACGCGGTGAACTGCTGGCGGCCATCGGCCTGGAGCGTGCCCGGCTGCTGGTGATCGCGGTAGACAAGACCGATGTCGCCATGAGCGTGCTCAAGGCCGCCCGTCACTTCAACACCCAGGTGCCGATCCTGGTGCGCACCCGCGACGACAGCCTGCGCGACGAACTGCGCGCCGCAGGTGCCACGGCGGTGGTGCCGGAATTGCTGGAGTCCAGCCTGATGCTCGCCTCCCATGCCCTGGTCATGCTCGGCGTACCCCAGGAGCGCGTACAGCAACGTATCGACGAGGTGCGCCAGAGCCGCTATCGCCTGCTGCACGGGTTCTACCAGGGGGCGCAGACCAGCCCGGTCGACAGCGAAGGCCTGCCCAAGGTCATGCTGCATGCGGTCAACCTGGGCGCCGATGCCTATGCCTGCGGTCGCCCGCTGACCGAGCTGGGCCTGGACCTGCTCGGGGTGGAAGTACAGGCCGTGCAGCGCGATGGCGAGGAAGTGGCACTGGCCACCGATACCTGCCTGCATGCCGGTGACGCGGTGCTGCTGAGCGGCCCCTCCAACGCCATCGATGCCTGCCAGGCCCGACTGCTGACCGGGCGCTAGCGGCTGCCGTGCGCACTACCCTGGCCCGCCATGTGGGGGCCGGGGGCGCGAATGCAGCGCTGACGTGGAGTTTTTTCCGGGGTTTGTCGTGGATTGGGTTATGGTTTATCGACCGGCCGTCGTTTCGCGCCCTGATCTGGCGCGGCCGCCAGGCCTGCTGCACCAAGGCAAGGCAAATGCTGTACCACTGCCGATTGCACTGAACCTTACGCAGCGCTCGGCACTCGAAATGCCAGACGCCCACTTGACACGGAGAGACCCATGGCCCGCAAAACTGCAAAAGACATCCTTCAGGCAGACTTCGAAATCCTGGTACAGGATGCCGAAAAACTGCTGGAGCACTCCGCGACCCTGGCCGGCGATCAGGCCGACGAGTTGCGCAGGCAGATCGAGGAAAGCGTGTCGCGTGCCCGCGAGACCCTCAAGCAGACCCAGGACTCGGTACGTGAACGCAGCCAGGCTGCACTCAGCGCCACCGAGGACTACGTGCAGTCCAACCCCTGGCAATCCGTCGGCATCGCCGCTGGCGTGGGCTTTCTGATCGGCCTGCTGGCCAGTCGTCGCTGAGGTACGGGGTATGGAAACCGAAACCACCGGCTCGTCTTCACGGCGCCTTGGCGCCGCCATCCTTGGTCTGCTGCACGGCCACGTCGAACTGTTCGGCATCGAACTGCAGGAACAGAAGGCGCGCACCCTGAGCCTGCTGCTGTTCGCCGGGCTGGCCCTGGTGTTCGCCCTGCTGTTGCTGACGGCCTTGTCGGCGCTGCTGCTGATTCTGCTGTGGGACAGTTATCGCCTGGCCGGCATCATCGGCCTGTGCGTGTTCTACAGCCTGGCGGCGGTGTTCTGCGGGCTGCGCCTCAAGGCAGCGGTGTTCGACGAGTCCTCGCCGTTCCATGCCACCCTCGAAGAACTTGCCAAGGACCGGGAGCGCCTGTTGCCATGAGCCTGCCTGAATTGCCGCAAACCACCGACCGCCGCGAACTGCGCAAGGCCCTGGTACGCCTGCGCCTGGAAATGCGTCGCCAGGAAATCCGCCACGAATCCGGGCAACTGCTCAAGCCGCTGACACGCCTGCGCGGGGTGGGCGACTCCCTGCAAGGCGGGCTGCAGGGCGGCCTGGGCATCAAGCACGCGCCCCTCTGGGGTATCGGCGCCGTGGTGCTGCTGGGCTTTCTGACCGGCAAGGGCGCACGCAACGGCAGCCTGACACGGCTGGCCGGTGTGGGCAGCAGCCTGACCCCGCTGATACGCCTGTTCATGCAGTCAAGGCGCTGAACGCAAACTGGCTGCATTCTTGCAATACGAGGCGGCGGGCCGCAGGCTTGCCGTGCTGAGCATCCGGCCAGCCGTCTCGTAAAAACAAGGAGCCGCCGTGTACGACGGGCACCCGCTCGCCTGCTATCAACCCTTCATCGATACGGCCACTGGCCGCATCGCCGGTATCGAAGCCCTTGGCCGACTGGTTCAGGCCGACGGCCACCTGCGCTCGGTCGGCCCGCTGTTCATTGACCCGCAAATGCCCACCGCAGCCCTGCGCACCCTCGATCGCACGCTGCGTGGCCAGGCCCTGGCAACCTTCAGCCAGGCACCGGGCGACTGGTTTCTGAGCCTGAACATCTCGCCCCGCTGGATCAGCGAGCTGGCTGCCGACGAGCCCTTGCCCAGCCTGATGCAGGTACGTCAGCACGGCATCGATCCACGCCGGGTGGTCTTCGAGATCACCGAACAGGGCGGCGACCTGCAGCGCCTGGCCGATGTGGTCACGCGCTATCGCCAGGCCGGCGCACGCATCGCCATCGATGATTTCGGCGCCGGCTACTCGCAGCTGGACCGGGTGCTGGCGCTGCAGCCAGACATTCTCAAGCTCGACATGCGCCTGTTCCAGGCCGCCGCCCGCGGCGGGCCCAGCAGCGAAGTGGTCAAGGCCCTGGCCCAGATGGCCGAGAAGACCGGGTGCTGGATCATTGCCGAAGGCGTCGAGAACGAGGCCGAGCTTGACTTCGCCCTGGAATGTGGCGCGCGTTACCTGCAGGGCCACCTGTTCGCCCAGGCCCAGGCCGGTTTTTTCGCCAGCGATGCATTCGTCACCCGCTTCGGCCACCTGCGCGAGCGCTACGTGCAGGGCAAGCTGGACGAGCGCGCACGGCTGATGCAACGCCGCCAGCAACTGGCCGAACTGATGCCCCGGCTGCAGGCCTGGGCGCAGGCCCAGGCCTCGGTCGAACAGTTGCCGAACCTGCACGCCTACCCTTGGGTGCTGCGGTTTTTTCTGTGTGACCGGCACGGCACCCAGCTCACCCCCAATCTGGAATGGCACGGCCAGCACTGGCACGTGAACAACGGCTACCAGGGCCACAACTGGTCATGGCGGCCCTACTTTTATCACCTGCTGGCCGAGGGCTGGGATGAGCGCCGGTTGATTCTGTCCAGCACCTACCGCGACGCCACCACCAACCAGTACTGCATGATCGCCGGCCAGTTCTTCGACGACGGGCGCCGCCTGCTGCTGATCGACCTGGATGCCGATGGCCTCTGAGGGTTGCGGCCACGTCCGGGACACGGGAAGCTAGGGGCCTGCCCCGCACTGGAGAACCGGCCTTGGACTGGCACACACTGCTTACCCGCGAACGCCTCGGCAAAACCCTGCACAGCCCCGAAGAACTCGGGCGCAGCCCCTTCCACAAGGACCACGACCGGATCATCTTCTCGGGTGCCTTTCGCCGCCTGGGGCGCAAGACCCAGGTACACCCGGTCACCAGCAACGATCACATCCACACGCGCCTGACCCACTCGCTGGAGGTCAGTTGCGTGGGCCGCTCGCTGGGCATGCGGGTGGGCGAGACACTGCGCGACAGCCTGCCGGACTGGTGCGCGCCCAGCGACCTGGGCATGGTGGTGCAGTCTGCCTGCCTGGCCCACGATATCGGCAACCCGCCGTTCGGCCACTCCGGCGAGGACGCAATCCGGCACTGGTTCCAGCAGGCCGCCGGACGCGGCTGGCTGGATGCGATGAGCGATGCCGAACGGGGCGACTTCCTCAATTTCGAAGGCAATGCCCAGGGCTTTCGCGTGTTGACCCAACTGGAGTATCACCAGTTCGATGGCGGCACGCGCCTCACCTACGCCACCCTGGGCACCTACCTCAAGTACCCCTGGAGCGCCCGCCACGCCGATGCCCTGGGCTACAAGAAGCACAAGTTCGGCTGCTACCAGAGCGAGCTGCCGTTGCTGGAGCAGATCGCACGCAAGCTGGGCATGCCGCAACTCGAGCCGCAACGCTGGGCCCGGCACCCGCTGGTGTACCTGATGGAGGCCGCCGACGATATCTGCTATGCGCTGATCGACCTGGAAGACGGCCTGGAAATGGAGCTGCTCGACTACGCCGAGGTAGAAGCGCTGCTGCTGGGGCTGGTGGGTGACGACCTACCGCAAACCTACCGCCAGCTGGGCCCCGGGGATTCGCGCCGGCGCAAGCTTGCGATCCTGCGCGGCAAGGCGATCGAGCACCTGACCAACGCCGCCGCGCGGGCATTCGTCGAGCAGCAGCAAGCCTTGCTGGCCGGCACCCTGCACGGCGACCTGGTCGAGCACATGCACGGCCCGGCCAAGCGCTGTGTGCTGCAGGCAAAGGACATGGCGCGCAAGAAGATCTTCCAGGACAAGCGCAAGACACTGCATGAAATCGGTGCCTACACCACGCTGGAGATTCTGCTCAATGCATTTTGCGGCGCAGCGCTGGAACAGCACGGCGGACGCACGCCCTCGTTCAAGCACCGGCGCATCCTTGACCTGCTGGGCAACAATGCGCCCGACCCCAACAGCACATTGCACAGCGCCTTCCTGCGCATGATCGACTTCATTGCCGGCATGACCGACAGCTATGCCAGCGAAATGGCCCGCGAAATGACCGGGCGTTCAAGCCCGGTCTGATGCAGTTGACCCGATCAATACGCTGCAACTTCCACGTATGTAACGTAGGCGATTGCAGCCGTATTGATTAGTGCGCAAAACGATATGGCGCGCTAGAAAATCAACTATTTGTAGCTTTACGCCCAACTTATTGTAGGAATTTTCCCATATTAAGTTTGAGCGCAACTCTATTTACGTGCACGCCTTCCAACTGGGCTATGGTGCGGCTTCTTTATGGCCCCTACCTGGAAGGTGATTATGCACTCCGTATTTATTGTCGACGATCATCCCGTCATTCGCCTGGCTGTACGCATGTTGCTGGAGAACGAGGGTTATCGGGTCACCGGCGAATCCGACAATGGCGTGGACGCCATGCAGATGACCCGCGAAACCGTGCCCGACCTGATCATCCTCGACATCGGCATCCCCAAGCTGGATGGCCTGGAAGTGCTGTCACGCTTCAACAGCATGGCCGTACCGATGAAGGTTCTGGTGCTGACTGCGCAATCACCCGTACTGTTTGCAACACGCTGCATGTTGTCGGGCGCCTGCGGTTATGTATGCAAGCAGGAGGACCTCAGCGAGTTGCTCAGTGCCATCAAGGCGGTACTTTCCGGTTACAACTATTTCCCCAGCCAGGCAATAAACCCACTTCGCCATCAGGACAGCGGCGACAGCGAGATGGAACTGTTCAAGACCGTCAATGATCGCGAACTGATGGTTCTGCAACTGTTTGCCCAGGGCAAGAGCAACAAGGAAATTGCGTCCGGCATGTTTCTCAGCAATAAAACCGTGAGCACCTATAAAAAACGCCTGATGCAGAAACTCAAGGCCAACTCGCTGGTGGAACTGATCGAGATGGCCAAACGCAACGCGCTGGTATGAGTGCGAGCATGGCCAAACGTCTTCTGTTGTTCTGCCTGCTGTTCGCCGGGGCCTGTCTCGCCCCTTCGCTCTGCGCCAATGAACCCGGCGAGCGCAGCTACGAGCTGCTCAGCCGCAGCGGCCTGGCGGCCATGGCTGTAACCCCCACACCGGCCCAGGCCGACTGGCTCGACAAGCATGACGTGCTGGTACTGGGCACTTCGGCACCGGACTACGCGCCGTTCGACATCACCGCCAGTGGCCGCGATTACGAGGGCCTGACCGCCGACTACGCCGGCCTGATCGGCAATACCTTGAACCGGCCCATTCGGGTCAAGCGCTTCGCCAACCGCGACAAGGCCCTGCAAGCCCTGATAGACGGGCACATCGACCTGCTGGGAAGTGCCAATGGCTACGATGCCGCCCTCCCCGAGGTGGCCCTGTCGCGCCCCTATGCCGAAGACCTGCCGGTGCTGGTCACCCGCGAAAATGAAACCCGGGCACTGGACAACGGCCTCAAGGGGCTGCGCCTGAGCGTGGTTGCCCATTACCTGCCATTGAGCGAGGTTCGCGCCACCTACCCCAACGCAACGGTGCAGACCTACAGCTCCTACCACAATGCCCTCAACGCGGTGGCCTTCGAACAGGCCGACGTGTTCCTGGGGGACGCCTTGTCGACCTATTACCAGATCAACCAGGGCTACCTGAAAAACCTCAAGATGGTGAACTTCGGCAAACACGAGCCTGTGGGCTTCAGCTTCGCCCTGCGCGCCGACAACCCGCTGCTGCTCGAGCTGGTCAATACCACCCTGGACGCGGTCACCAGCGCCATGCGCACCAGTATCTTCCAGCGCTGGAGCATCGGCGACGGCATGCTGCTGACTGATCGCAAGCTGCAACTTTCCCCACGCGAACAACGCTGGCTGGCGGCACACCCGGTGGTGCGCGTGGTGGTGGACGAAAACGCCGCGCCGCTGTCGTTCTACGACAGTGCCAACAACCTGCGAGGTATCGTTGCCGACCTGCTCGAGCTGATCCGTCTGCGCACCGGCCTGCGTTTCGAGATCCATCGCAGCGCCGGCATCAGCGACATGATCGACCAGTTGCACCAGGGTCGCGCCGACGTCATCGCCACCATCACGCCCAGCACACAGCGCGAAGCCACCCTGAACATCAGCCGGCCCTACCTGGAGAACGCCTACGTGCTGGTCACGCGCAAGGGCGAGGACGAACCTGCATCGCTGCGCCAGCTGTATGGCAAGCGCCTGGCCGTGACCCGCGGCAGTACGCTCAACGACGGGCTGCGCATTCGCCATGGCGGCATCGAGCTGGTTGAAACGGAAAGCCCCGCAGCCTCCGCCGAACTGCTGTCGCGTCACCAGGTGGACGGCATGGTCACCGCGCTGATCAATGCCAATTTCAGGCTCACCACCCAAAAGCAGCTGATCATCCGCGCCAACATCGGCGACGAGCCGGCGACCTACTCCATGGCCACCGCCCAGGGCGCCGACGAACTGACCTCCATCCTCGACAAGGCCCTGCTTAGCATCCCGCCCCAGGAGCTGGGCGCAATCAATGGCCGCTGGCGCGATTTCAGCGGCGAACCCAGCTCCTACTGGCAAAGCCACCAGCGCTTCATCATTCAACTGGTGCTGGGCACTGGCCTGCTGCTGATCCTGTCGCTGGCCTGGAACGGCTGGATGCGTCGCCAGATCAAGAAGCGCGAGCAGATCGAGCGCGCCCTGGGCGACCAGCTCGAGTTCATGCGGGCGCTGGTCAACGGCACGCCGCACCCGATCTACGTGCGTGACCGCCAAGGCCTGCTCAAGAGCTGCAACGACAGCTACCTGCAGGCCGTTGAGGCGCGCGCCGAAGAGGTACTGGGCAAGTCCATCCACGATGCGCCGCTCACCGATGCCGACAATGCCAGTCAGTTTCAGGCGGACTACCAGCAGGTGATGAACGAAGGCCTGCCATTGATCGTCGACCGCCCCATGATGCTGAAGAACCGCGAGCTGACCATCTACCACTGGGTACTGCCGTACCGCGACTCGCTGGGCGAGGTACAGGGCATCATCGGCGGCTGGCTGGACATCAGCGACCGCCGCCAGCTGATCCAGGAACTGCGCCAGGCCAAGGAGCAGGCCGATAACGCCAACCGCGCAAAAAGCAAGTTCCTGGCCACCATGAGCCACGAGATCCGTACCCCCATGAACGCGGTGATCGGCATGCTCGAGCTGGCACTCAAGCGCGCCGATGCCGGGCACCTCGACCGTCCCGCCATCGAGGTGGCCTACAGCTCGGCCAGGGACCTGCTGTCGCTGATCGGCGATATCCTTGACATCGCGCGTATCGAGTCCGGCCACATGAGCCTGAGCCCCCAGCGCGTCAACCTGGGTGAGCTGGTGGAGTCGGTGGGTCGGGTGTTCGAGGCCCTGGCCCGGCAGAAGGACCTCAGCCTGAGCCTGGTCATCGACGAGAGCGCCTGCCGCGACGTGCTGCTCGACCCGCTGCGCTTCAAGCAGATCCTCTCGAACCTGGTCAGCAACGCGATCAAGTTCACCGACCAGGGCCAGGTACGCGTGGACCTGGCCCTGCAACCGGGCGCCGGGCCCGATACCCTGCAACTGCTGCTCTCGGTCAGCGACAGCGGTATCGGCATCAGCGCGACCGACCAGCAGTACCTGTTCCAGCCCTTCGCCCAGGTCGCCCCCGACAGCCCGCTGGCACGCAGCGGCACCGGCCTGGGCCTGGTCATCAGCCGCAGCCTGTGCGCCATGATGGGCGGCCAGCTGACGCTGCATAGCGAACCGGGCACCGGGACCGAGGTGAAGATCAGCATGCCGCTGACGGGGCTGGCAGCCTGCGAGAAGCTCGCCGACCCCGTGCCCCAGCCGACCTTGCCGGCGCCGGCGGTGAAGGTGCTGGTGGTCGACGACCACCCGGCCAACCTGCTGCTGATGGGCCAGCAGCTGGACTTTCTCGGCGTGCAGCACACCAATGCCGACAGCGGCCTGAGTGCGCTGCAGGCATGGCGCCTGGAGCCTTTCGACGTGTTGATCGTGGACTGCAACATGCCGCAGATGGACGGCTACCAGTTGGCCCAGGCCGTACGCGAGGAAGAGCGCATACTCGGGCGCGCGCCCTGCACCATCCTGGCCTACACCGCCAACACCCAACCTGAAGTGCGTGATCGCTGCCACGCCGCGGGCATGAACGACTGTCTGCTCAAACCCATCACCCTGCATGAACTCAGCCAGCGCCTGAACGACGCTCCCCTGTCGGCAGGACGCGCCCGTGGTGACATGCCCCTGATCGACCTGATGGGGCTGGGGCCGATCATCGGCAACGACCCAGGCGAACTGCGCCGCCTGCTCGAACAGTTGCTCAGTTGCGCCCCGATCGACCGTCAGCAGCTGCTCGACGCCGATACTCGCGGCTCGCCGGCAATACTCAGGGACGCTGCACACAAGGTGCTGGGGGTGGCGCGCATGGTGCAGTCCGAGGCGCTGATGCTGGCCTGCGAACGGCTGGAAGCGGCGTGCGAGGACGCTGCGCCAGAACCTGTGCTCAGGCGACGCAAACGGCAGGTGCTAAGGGCAATGAGCGAGGTGGATCAGGCGTTGCGCGATACGCTGGAGGCGCTGTCGCAGCCCACGGGAACGGGGCCGATGCAGGGGTAGAACGCAAGCGACAGCCACCAGGGCTGCCGCTTTGACGAGGTATCAGCTAGCCGGGTTGACCGGCTTTTCCGGATACCAGGCATCCAGCAACGGGCTGACTTCGATCTTGGTCAGCTCGCTGCGGCCTTTGAGCCATGCCTGCACTGCAGCACGCTGCTCTTCGGTGACCGAGCCACGATCTGCCTTGCAGACCAGACCGAAGTCGTCGCCGCCGACGTAGTCCAGGCCGTTGGCATCCATGGCTTCATCCAGGAAGGCGTCGAGGAAAGCGTCAATGGCTTCGTCGGACAGGTCTTCCTTGAACTCCAGGTTCAGTTCGAAACCCAGCTCCTGGAACTCGTCTACACACAGTTTTTTACGCAGACGGCGGGAACGGTTGGTCGCCATGAAACAATCCTCTTAAGTAATAACGCGCGGCACTTTACCAGTTCCACCGCGAAACTGCCTGAATAAAACCCGAAAAATCGCCGCACTGACAGGCATTGTTAGGCACATGGGCAGCATGCGTGGTGCATAATGCGCGCTATATTTTTCCATACCGGGGCCGTCACCCTATTGCGCTCTGGTTTTTTTCACCCCTCGCCTGCAGGGTTTCAGTGCAAATGACCACATCTCTACGTTCACTGCTGTTCGCCGGCCTGCTGCTGCCACTGGCCATGCCGGCCCACGCCGCCCCCGTCAACACCACCCTTTCGCCCAAGGTGCAACAGGCCCTCAAGACCAACAAGCTCGACGGCTCCGCGCTGTCGCTGGTGATGCTGCCGCTCAATGGCCCGGGCACACCCACGGTGTTCAACGCCGATGTGTCGGTCAACCCGGCCTCGACCATGAAACTGGTCACCACTTATGCCGCGCTGGAAATGCTCGGCCCGACCCACCAGTGGAAAACCGAGTTCTACACCGACGGCACCCTGAGCAACGGCACCCTCAACGGCAACCTGTACCTCAAGGGCGGCGGCGACCCCAAGCTGAACATGGAAAAACTCTGGCTGCTGATGCGCGACCTGCGCGCCAACGGCGTACAGACCATCAATGGCGACCTGGTGCTGGACCGCAGCCACTTCGTGCAGCCCCAGCTTCCCCAGTTCAACGACGACGGCGGCGATGAAAACAAGCCGTTCCTGGTCAAGCCCGACTCCCTGCTGGTCAACCTCAAGGCCTTGCGCTTCGTGGCACGCAACGATGGCGGCAAGGTCCTGGTATCGGTAGAGCCGCCCATCGCCAGCATCCGCATCGACAACCAGGTCAAGGCGGTACCGGGTAACCAGTGCAAGGGCGAAGTGCGCTACAACCCGGTGACCCAGGCCGACGGCGTCAGCGTGGTGGTCAGCGGCCAGTTGGCTGACGGCTGCAACTCCCAGACCTACCTGGCACTGCTCGACCACCAGACCTACGCCGCCGGCGCGGTACGTGCCATCTGGAACGAACTGGGCGGGCGCATCATGGGGGCTGACCGGGTTGCCGAAGTTCCCAAGAGTGCACGCCTGCTGGCCCGCGCATTCTCCCCGGACCTGGTGGAGGTGATCCGCGACATCAACAAATACAGCAACAACACCATGGCCCAGCAACTGTTCCTGAGCCTGGGCGCGCAGTACCGCACCGATGCCGACGGCGACGATGCCCGTGCCGCACAGCGCGTGGTGCGCCAGTGGCTGGCGAAGAAAGGCATCACCGCGCCGCATCTGGTCATGGAGAACGGTTCAGGGCTGTCCCGTGCCGAGCGTGTCAGCGCCAGGGAAATGGCCACCCTGCTGCAGGCAGCCTGGAAGAGCCCCTACGCTGCCGAATTCATCAGTTCGATGCCGCTGACCGGCATGGACGGCACCATGCGCAAGCGCCTCAAGCGCACCGCCATGACCGGTGAAGCACACATCAAGACCGGCACCCTGAATACGGTGCGTGCCATCGCCGGCTTCAGCCGCGACAGCAACGGCAACACCTGGGCGGTGGTGGCAATTCTCAACGACCCAAAACCCTGGGGCGCCTCGGCAGTGCTCGACCAGGTGCTGCTGGACCTGTACCGCCAGCCAAAGCTCAACAGCAGTACCGCAGCGCTGCAACCCTGAGCCGGGCTCAGGGCTCCACCCGGGCGTGTAGGCGGTGGCTGCAAGGTAGCCACCCCCACACGCCTGATCACATCCTGCGCGCCATCAGCGCGCCTGGATGCGCCATGCGCGGTGGATCTTGCTGTTGCGCGCGAAGTCCGGGTCCAGGGTCTGGGCGGTGATCTCCTCGACCGCGTAACGCTCCTGCAAGTGTTCGTCGAGCTGGAACTTGCGGAAGTTGTTGGAGAAATACAGCACGCCACCCGGTGCCAGGCGCGCAACGGCCAGGTCAAGTAGCTCCACATGGTCACGCTGTACGTCGAACACCCCTTCCATGCGCTTGGAGTTGGAGAAGGTCGGCGGGTCGATGAAGATCAGCTCGTACTCCTCGCGGCAGGCCTGCAGCCACGCCATCACGTCGCCCTGCTCCAGGCGGTTCTTGTCCGAGAAGCCGTTGAGCGAGAAGTTGCGCCGCGCCCAATCCAGGTAGGTTTTCGACAGGTCGACACTGGTGGTGCTGCGCGCGCCACCCTTGGCCGCATGCACGCTGGCCGTGGCGGTATAGCAGAACAGGTTGAGGAAGCGTTTGCCGGCCGCCTCGCGCTGGATGCGCATGCGCATCGGGCGATGGTCGAGGAACAGCCCGGTATCGAGGTAGTCGGTCAGGTTGACCAGCAGCTTGACGCCGCCTTCGCTCACCTCGGTGAACTGACCCTGGCTGCTCTGGCGCTCGTACTGCTTGGTGCCGGATTGCCGCTCGCGCCGCTTGATCACCACGCGGCTCTGGTCGATGTTCAGCGCCTGGGGGATCGCCGCCAAGGCATCGAACAGGCGCGCCTGGGCTTTTTCCGGGTCGATCGAGCGCGGCGCGGCGTACTCCTGAACATGCACCCAGTCATGGTAGAGGTCGATGGCCAGCGCGTATTCCGGCATGTCGGCATCGTAGACGCGGTAGCAGGTTATGTTCTCGCGCTTGGCCCACTTGCCCAGCTGCTTGAGGTTCTTCTGCAGGCGGTTGGCGAACATCTGCCCGCCTTCGCTCAGACGCGCCGGCTCGCTGGCGACTGAAACCACGGGCTCGCTCGGCTCGCTGCCCCGCTCGCGCTCTGGCTGACGACGCTCGCCGGTGACGAACTGATCGGGCTGCACCCTGATCAGCAGCAGCTTGCACGGCAGCGCGCCGTTCCAGAAGGCGTACTGCTTGTGGCTGCGAATACCCATGCGCTTGCCCAGATCGGGCGCGCCGGTGAATACCGCCGCCTCCCAGTTCAGGCAGGCCTGGCGCAGGCGTTCGCCCAGGTTCTGGTAGAGATACAGCAGGCTGGCTTCATCACCCAGACGCTCACCGTAGGGCGGGTTGCAGATTACCAGGCCCTTCTGGTTCTGGTCGGGACGCGGCTCGAAGCTGCCCACTTCGCCCTGGTAGATCTTGATCCAGTCGCTCAGGCCCGCACGCTCGACGTTGTTGCGCCCTGGCTGGATCAGCCGCGGATCGGCCTCGTAGCCGCGGATCCACAGCGGCGGACGTGCCAGCCCGGCTTCGGCGCGCGCCTTGGCCTCGTCGTGCAGCTTGCGCCACAGCGCCGGCACGTGACCCAGCCAGGCGCTGAAGCCCCAGCGCTCGCGGCGCAGGTTCGGCGCGATATCGGCGGCAATCATCGCCGCCTCCACCAGGAAGGTACCCACACCGCACATCGGGTCGGCCAGCGCGCCGCCCTGGGCGGCAATACGCGGCCAGCCGGCACGGATCAGCACGGCAGCGGCAAGGTTTTCCTTCAGTGGCGCAGCCCCCTGCTGCAGACGGTAGCCTCGCTGGTGCAGGCTGTGGCCGGACAGGTCCAGGGACAGAATCGCCTCGCCGCGTTCCAGGCGCAGGTGCACACGCAGATCGGGGTTGAGCTTGTCTACCGAAGGCCGCTCGCCCGCCGCATTGCGCAGCTTGTCGACGATGGCATCCTTGACCTTGAGCGCGCCGAAGTGGGTGTTGTCGATGCCCGAGCCGTGCCCGCTGAACTCCACGGCCAGGCTGCCAGTGGCTTCCAGGTGATCCTGCCAGTCGACGGCGTTGACCCCGTCATACAGGTCATCGGCGTTCTTCATGTTGAAGCGCTTGAGCACCAGCAGTACGCGGTTGCCCAGACGCGACCAGAGGCACAGGCGATAGGCGGTTTCCATGTCGGCTTCGCCGCGAATGGCCGAGGTGTGCTCTCGCACATCCTCCAGGCCCAGCCCACGGGCTTCTTCGGCAAGCAGGCCTTCCAGGCCCTTGGGGCAGGTGAGATAGAGTTCGAAACGGTCCGACATGAGTAATCCAAGCCTTGAGCAATAGGTGAAAAGGCAAGCGCATCGCCCCTTCGCTGTTTGATCGAACGCCTTCCAGCAGGCGTTCGAATGGCGCTGACATGGCGCCGGGCCGCCGGACAACGGCCATTTACCCCAGGGTAAAAAGGCTTTGATCGTCCGGCAGAATGAAAAATTCTAGTAAAACTGCGACTTTTTATGACCCTTCGTCGTTTTGAGCCCCTGCGTTGGAAGTGATTCTCAACGATGGCGTTCTGACCTGAGCCATGAGCAAAGCCTGATCATAGCTGGCTTTGCCTTCATTTCGCCGCTGAAGCAATTTTTTACTTATCCCCTGACCCTTGGAAAGGTTACGTCCTTATGACAAAACGATCATTCACACTGTGACCTGCATTGGTTAGAACTCGTATCAGGTTGTCCTGCAACGGGGCAACACTTCCAGCTCGCCACGCCGGCAGCGAGCGCATAACCGGCAGAACGACTCTGCCCGGCCTCAGCCGAGGCCGACGGGACATTACAGTCAACAAGTGAGGGCAACACCCTATGAGAAGACTTAAGCGTGATCCGTTGGAAAGAGCATTTTTACGTGGCTACCAATATGGGGTCACCGGCAAATCCCGCGAGCTTTGCCCTTTTACTCTACCGTCAGTACGCCAAGCCTGGGTCAACGGCTGGCGCGAGGGACGTGGCGACAACTGGGACGGTATGACCGGCACTGCGGGTATCCATAGACTCAACGAACTTCACGCCGTTGGCTGAACGAGGATCTGAATTCTAGTCACCATGCACGCTCTATCCGAGCGGCGGGCTGCGGCCCAGGGGCCCCTTTTGAGGGGCCCTTTTTATGCCCGCTCAGCGTGGCCCCATGGCGGCGATGGCGTCCACCGACTCGCGAATCAGCGCAGGCCCCTTGTAGATGAACCCGGAGTAGATCTGCACAAGGCTTGCACCGGCAGCGATCTTCTCGGCGGCGTGCTTGCCTTCGGTGATACCGCCTGCTGCGATGATCGGCAGCTTGCCACCCAGTTCGGCGGCCAGCATGCGCACCGTGTGGGTACTCTTGTCGCGTACCGGGGCGCCCGACAGCCCACCGGCCTCGTCAGCATGCGCCAGGCCTTCCACACCTTCGCGGCTGAGGGTGGTGTTGGTCGCGATCACTGCGTCCATGCCAGTGGCCAGCAAAGCCGACGCCACCTGTGCGGTTTCCTCATCGCTCATGTCCGGGGCAATCTTGATGGCCAGTGGTACGCGCTTGGCATGGGTCAGGGCCAACGCCTCACGGCGCTCGGCCAGGGCCTGGAGCAGTTGCTTGAGCGAATCGCCAAACTGCAGGCTGCGCAGGCCCGGGGTGTTGGGCGAACTGACGTTGACGGTGACGTAGCTGGCGTGACCGTAGACCTTCTCCAGGCAGATCAGGTAATCGTCCACTGCCCGCTCCACCGGGGTATCGAAGTTCTTGCCGATATTGATGCCCAGCACGCCATGGTAATTGGCCGCACGCACACGCTCGAGCAGATGGTCGACGCCCAGGTTGTTGAAGCCCATGCGGTTGATGATCGCCTCGGCTTCAGGCAGGCGGAACAGCCGCGGCTTGGGATTGCCTGGCTGCGGGCGCGGGGTCACGGTGCCGATCTCGACGAAACCGAAGCCCAGTTGAGCGAAGCCGTCGATGGCGGCACCGTTCTTGTCCAGCCCCGCTGCCAGCCCGACCGGGTTGGCGAACTGCAAGCCCATGACGGTTACCGGCAACTGCGCCGGCGCCTTGGTCAACAGCCCGTTGAGGCCCAGGCGCCCACCTGCACCGATCAGGTCCAGCGACAGGTCGTGGGAGGTTTCCGGGGACAGTTTGAACAGCAGCTGGCGGGCCAGGGTATACATGGGCAGGCTTAGCTCGAGGTGTGGGAAGGCAGCGATTATAGCGGTGCAGCCGCCACGAAGACAGGCCCGCGTACGCCTTGCACCCACCGCCCGATCAAATCGCAGGCAAAGAAAAGCCCGGCCGGAGCCGGGCTTTTCTCAAGCGTCAGACCAATTACTTGGCTTGGGCTTCTACTTGAGCTTCAACGCGACGGTTGACAGCGCGACCAGCTTCGGTGGCGTTGTCAGCTACCGGACGGGTCTCACCGTAGCCAACCGATTCAACGCGGTTCGACTCAACACCGTACTGGTTGGTCAGAACCTGCTTCACGGCGTTTGCACGACGCTCGGACAGCTTCTGGTTGTAAGCGTCAGGACCGACGGAGTCAGTGTGACCTTCAACAGTGGTGGTGGTGGATGGGTACTGCTTCATGAAGTCAGCCAGGTTCTTGATGTCGCCGTAGCTGTTTGGCTTGACGACCGACTTGTCGAAGTCGAACTTGACGTCCAGCTCTACACGAACGACTTCAGCAACAGCCGGGCAGCCATCAGCGTCAACGGTGACGTTGGCTGGGGTGTCAGGGCACTTGTCGACGTTGTCGCACACGCCATCGTTGTCGCTGTCGGAGCAGACTTCAGCTACTGGAGCTGGCGCAGGAGTCGGTGCAACCTTGCCACCGCTACCACCGAAGTTCAGACCCAGACCCAGGGATGGGCCCCACTCGGTGTTGCCGTTGTCGATGTTGTACATCGCTTCAACGCCAGCACGGGCGAACAGGTTGTCGGTGATGTACCACTTGGCGCCAGCGCCCAGGTTGGCGAAGGTGGAGTGATCGCGACCGTTACGGGTAGCTTGGCCCAGGCTCTCGTGAGCGAAACCAGCCGATACGTAAGGACGGATTGCGTCACCAACGGTACCCAGGTGGTAGGTGGCGTCCAGCTTGGCCTTGGAACCTTTGATGTCCTTGTTGAACACGTCGCCACGAGCGTTGTGAGTCTCGTTGTAGCCCAGGTCCAAGGACACGTCGTCGGTCAGGAAGTAACCGAGGCGAACACCAGGATTGGTGCCGTCGTTCTTGAAGTTACGCTCGCTGTCGTAGTACTGCTTGGTGACGTTGCCTTCAATTTCGACTGCGCCTTGGCCTTGTGCCAGAGCGCCGAAGGAAGTTGCGGCAACAAAAGAACCAATGGCCAAGCCCAAGGTGTTTTTCAATTTCATCCGTTAAATCCCCATCTGGTGATTGTTAAGTAGTCCCACCAAACCCGGGGGACAACTCGTCGACAAGTTTAGCAGACCTTGTCGATACGTTAGAGATATTTGCGACTCACTAAGTTTCGGTGAGGCCCGCAAATTTCTCGCGTAGCTTGTCGAGCGCACGCTTGTAGCGCATTTTCGTGGCGCTCAGGCCCATGTGCATGATGTCGGCGATCTCCTGGAACTCCAGCTCTGCGACAAATCGTAGCACCAGGATTTCGCGGTCGATCGGGTTCACATGAACCAGCCATTTATCCAGCCCGCCTTTCTCTTCCGGTTTGGGGGCCTTCTCTTCAGAGGCCTCCTCGAGCGGATCGAGACTTAGCGCATCCATCAAACGACGTTTGCGCCGCTCCTTGCGGTACTGGGTGATGCATTCGTTGTAGGTGATGCTGTAGAGCCAGGTCTTGAATTTCGACTTGCCTTCGAAATTCTTCAGGCCGTACAGCACCTTCAACATCACCTCCTGACAGACATCGTCAGCATCCCGATCGTTCCCCAGATAACGTGCACACACGTTAAAAAGGGTCCGCTGGTAGCGCCGCATGAGCTCTTCATAGGCGCGAGTAACATGAAAAAGCTCCTCATGCGAACGCGCCACCAACTCCTCATCAGTGAGCTCGCGGGGGTCGTAACGCATGGGCAGCGAGTGAACTTTATTCAAAACAAATCTGGCCGACAGTCAGGTCATTGTCGCCGCTCGCCCTGCCTGGGCGATTTTGCGGCGGCATACATTAGCAGGATTTGCCCGGTTAGCGGCTACTGACCCGCTGCTCCAGGAGGATCCGGTTCGACAGCGATACCAGTTCACCCTCGTCGGTGAGCACGGTCGTCTTGACCGTGCCGATCTCTTCGATCTGCCCCTCGACCTCGCCAATCTGGACCTGCTGGCCGACCTGATAGAGCTCACGTACGTAAATTCCAGCCAGGATCTGCCCGGCGATTTCACGGCTGCCCAGGCCCATGGCCAGCGCAACTGCCAGACCAACGGTAATCAACCCGATGACAATCACGTGGTTGAGCAGGTCGGTCTTGACCTCCAACTGGCTGATGGCCACCGAAATGCTGATGATGATGACCAGGCCCTGGGCGATACGCCCGACCCCTGCGGCGTATTCCAGGCCGATGCCCTCGGCGGCACCGCGCACCAGGCCGTTGACGATCTGGGCCAGCAGCACACCGGCCAGCAGCACCAGCGCACCGCCAAACACCTTGGGCAGGTACAGCGCCAGCATGTCCAGGGTCGCCGAAACACGTTCAAGCCCCAGGGATTCGGCGGCCGAAACCAGGAAGATCAGCAGCACGAACCAGTAGACGATCTTGCCGATCAGCGTCGAGATCGGCACCTGGATGCCCACCCGGCTGAGCATCTTGGTCAGGCCGGTGCCGCCCATCAGGCGATCCAGGCCAAGCTTGGCCAGCAGCTTGGACAACAGGGTATCGAGCAGCTTGGCAACCACAAAGCCCAGCAGCACCACCACCAGCGCCCCAAACAGGTTGGGGATGAAGTTGGCGACTTTGGTCCACAAGGCGGTCATCGCCGCCACCAGGCTCTGGGTCCAGAGATCAAGTTCCATAATCAATCAGCCTTATCAGCTTTACGGGCAGAAGCGTTACGACGCACCGGCGCGACATGCGCCGAGCCATTGTTCACGGCGATCATCAGCGCCTGGCTCCAACGGCCGAGCAGGCTGAACAGATCGCCCGCGCCTACCTGACGGTTGGCGGTCTTGAGGACCCGGCCCAGGCAGGCGTCGTCGTCGCGGTCTTTGCCGGACGGCGAGGCCTTGAGCAGGTCCCGCAGGGATTCTTCAAACGGATCGTGCATGGGCACCTCGCGCAATGTCTGTCAAAGACGAGACGCTCATAGGGCGGGTCACATGAACAATCTGCGCAAATGTTGTAGGAAATTTCAAGAAAGTGCCCCTATACCCAGCGAAGACGGCGAAACAGCCACCATTGGCCCAGGGCCAGCACGAGCACCAGCAAGCTGGCATAAAGGAAGCCATAGGGGTTTTCCGAACCCGGAATGCCCCCCACGTTGATGCCCAGCAAGCCGGTCAAAAAGCTCATGGGCAGGAAGATACAGGTGATGATTCCGAAGCGGTACATGGTCTTGTTCATGCGTTCGCTCAGGCGCCGGTCCTCGCTTTCAAGCACCAGCGCCACGCGCTCGCGGGTCAGTTCCAGCTCTTCGAGGTAGCGGATCAGGCTGTTGTTGAGCTCGTTCCAGTAGTCGGCATCGTCCGGCGCGAACCATGGCCATTTGTTGCGCGCCAGCTGCGCATAGATTTCCCGCTGCGGCGCCAGGAACCGACGCAGGCCGGCGGCGCGCCGCCGCATCTGCTGCAGGCTGCCGTGCTCAGGCGTATACCGTTCGTCGGATTCGAGTTTTTCTTCCTCTTCATCCACCACTTCGGACAGGTCCGACACCAGCGCCTGGACCTTTTCGGTCAGCAACTGGGCCAGGCTCAGCAACAGCTCGGAGGCCGTGGTCGGGCCACGCCCCTCGTCCAGTTGCTGAAGCAGCTCGTCGGTGGCCCGCAGCGGCCGCAGGCGCAGCGAAATCACCCGCTGCGCCTGGGCGAAGATACGCACCGACACCATGTCTTCGGGTTCGGCGCCCGGGTTGAGGTTGACCCCGCGCAGAAACAGCAACATCTGCGCATCCGGTAAAGGCACCAGGCGCGGCCGGGTGTTTTCCTCCAGCAGCAGGTCACAGGCGAAGGGGCTCAGGCCGCTGTCATGGCGCAGCCAGGTCTGGGTTTGCGGGTGGCTGCGATCCCAGTGCAGCCACAGGCTCTGCTCCGGCTGCAACTGCAGATCGTCCAGTTCGGTTCGAGCGATCGAACGCGCACCGCCCTTGCCATCGAGTACCAGGGCATGCACCAGCCCCCACTGCGCGTTTTCTTCCTCGAACATCCCTACCCCACGCACCGTCAGCGAAAATTACTCGGGCATCTTCAACGGGCTGGGCGACACGATGACACCGTTGTTGTCAGCGTACACGTACTCCCCCGGCCGGAAGGTCACACCAGCGAACGTGACCACCACATTCAGGTCACCAATGCCGCGCTTGTCGGTCTTCATCGGGTGGCTGGCCAGCGCCTGCACACCCAGATTGGTTTGCGCCAGCGCATCCACGTCACGCACGCAACCGTAGATCACCAGCCCTTCCCAGCCATTCTTGGCGGCCTTCTCGGCAATCATGTCACCCAGCAGCGCCCGGCGCAGCGAACCGCCGCCGTCGACCACCAGCACCTTGCCCTTGCCATCCAGGTCGGCTTGCGCCTTTACCAGCGAGTTGTCCTCGAAGCACTTGACGGTGACGATCTGACCGCCGAACGAATCGCGGCCGCCGAAGTTGCTGAACATCGGCTCCAGCACCTGCACCAGGTCCGGGTAGGCGTCACACAAGTCGGGGGTAAGGTAATGCATGGGAAACTCCTGTCGATGGCCAATTGAATGGAAAGCGGATTTCACACGTTCACTGAAAAGACGAAGCCGGCGCACCGGCGTTTAACCAAGGCTACACGCCGACGGGCTGCGGGTCACCTGTCTCGGCCGGGGCCAGCATGGCCTGCGGGTCGCTCAGCCAGCGCTCCACCAGCGGCCACACCTGGGCCTGGGCCGGTTTGCTGACCAGCATATCGACATGACCGAAATTGTCGAAGCCTTCCTCGCGCCCCAGCCGCACGAAACGCTTGTGCTCGCTGCCTATTTGCTCGAACAACTTGCGACAGGCCCACACCGGGTCCTGGTGATCTCCGGCCCCAGCCACCGCCAGCACTGGCACGCGCACCTCGGCAAGCCCGGCCCACCAGTCGCTCTGCTTGTCGCCAAAGCGTCCGAACAGGCCGAACCAGCGCATGCTTTCCAGCGCCAGGCCGATGGGCTCATCTTCGGGCCCGCGCTTGAGCCGCGAACCTGACAGGTGTGCAAAGCGCTTGAGCAGCAGGCGCCCGCCCCACTCCACCGGTGGGATTTTCAATGGCCAGTAGGTACGGCTGACCTGAGTGCCGAAAAAGGCCGCACTGGCGACCTGCTCCTGGGCCAGGTAAGCCCCGCCCAATGCTGCCGCCAGCGTGGTACCGCCCAGCGAGTGGCCAAGCCAGTGCGGGGTGCGCCCGCTCACCTCGCACACGAACGCGGCAATTGCCGGCAGATCGTAACGGGCATAGTCCGCCACACGGTTGTGGCGGTAGTCGCGGTTGCGGGGTGACAGCCCATGGCCGCGCATTTCCGGTATCCACACGTCGAAACCGGCGCGTGCCAGGGTCGCGCCCAGGCCGATACCGCGCGGCGAGAACCAGAAGCGCCGGTTGGAAAAGCTGCCATGCAACAGGATGACCGGGGCACCGCGCACCTCGCTCTGGTCGGCCATGCCAAGGCGTGTCAGCGCCAGCTCGACCGTACGGTCGGGGCTGTTGCCGGCCTTGAGCCGATACACATCTTCGCTGAGGTCGCCGCGCCGCTCGGCACTGAGCAGGGCAACGGGAAAAAGAGTACTGCTGCTTTGCATAGGTTACTTGCACAAAAAAGGGCGAGCCCATCACTGGATCACGCCCTGAAAATCCGTTGAAGCGGCCGCCCGACGCCTCCTGGCTGGCGGCCGCTCCTCTTCAGCGCATCAGGCCTGGGCCTGGCCCTCGGCCAGGAAGAACCAGGTTTCGAGCACCGAGTCAGGGTTCAGCGAGACGCTTTCGATGCCCTGCTCCATCAGCCACTTGGCCAGGTCAGGGTGGTCGGAAGGGCCCTGGCCGCAGATACCGATGTACTTGCCGGCCTTGTTGCAGGCCTGGATGGCGTTGGCCAGCAGCTTCTTGACCGCAGGGTTACGCTCGTCGAACAGGTGCGCAATGATGCCGGAGTCGCGGTCCAGGCCCAGGGTCAGCTGGGTCAGGTCGTTGGACCCGATGGAGAACCCGTCGAAGTACTCGAGGAACTCATCGGCCAGGATCGCGTTGGAGGGCAGCTCGCACATCATGATCACACGCAGGCCGTTGACGCCACGGCCCAGGCCGTTCTCGGCCAGCAGGTCGACCACCTGGCTGGCTTCGCCCAGGGTCCGTACGAACGGCACCATGATCTCGACGTTGGTCAGGCCCATTTCGTCGCGCACGCGCTTGAGTGCACGGCACTCGAGCTCGAAGCAGTCACGGAACGATTCGCTGATGTAGCGCGAGGCGCCACGGAAGCCCAGCATCGGGTTTTCTTCTTCCGGCTCGTACAGCTTGCCGCCGATCAGGTTGGCGTACTCGTTGGACTTGAAGTCCGACAGGCGCACGATGACCTTCTTCGGCCAGAACGCTGCGGCCAGGGTGCTGATGCCCTCGACCAGCTTCTCGACGTAGAAACCGACCGGATCGCCGTAGCCGGCAATGCGCTTGTCGACGCTTTCCTTGAGCTCGGCCGGCAGGCCGGCATAGTTGAGCAGTGCCTTGGGGTGCACGCCGATCATGCGGTTGATGATGAATTCCAGGCGCGCCAGGCCGACACCGGCGTTGGGCAGCTGGGCAAAATCGAATGCGCGATCCGGGTTGCCGACGTTCATCATGATCTTGAACGGCAGGTCGGGCATGGCATCTACCGAGTTCTGGCGAATGTCGAAGCCCAGCTCGCCTTCGAAGATGAAGCCGGTATCGCCTTCGGCGCACGACACGGTCACGCCCTGGCCATCCTTGAGCAGCTGGGTGGCGTTGCCGCACCCGACCACCGCTGGAATGCCCAGTTCACGGGCAATGATCGCGGCGTGGCAGGTACGCCCGCCACGGTTGGTCACAATGGCGCTGGCGCGCTTCATCACCGGTTCCCAGTCCGGGTCGGTCATGTCGGACACCAGCACGTCGCCGGGCTGGACCTTGTCCATCTCCGAAACGTCCTTGATGATCCGCACCTTGCCGGCGCCGATGCGCTGGCCGATGGCACGGCCTTCCACCAGCACGGTGCCGGTTTCCTTGAGCAGGTAGCGCTCCATGACGTTGGCCTGGGCGCGGCTCTTCACGGTTTCAGGGCGCGCCTGCACGATGTACAGCTTGCCGTCGTCACCGTCCTTGGCCCACTCGATGTCCATCGGGCACTTGTAGTGCTGCTCGATGATCATGGCCTGCTTGGCCAGCTCGCTGACCTCTTCGTCGCTCAGGCAGAAACGGGTGCGGTCGGCCTTGTCGACATCGACGGTCTTGACCGAACGACCGGCCTTGGCCTCGTCGCCGTAGATCATCTTGATGGCCTTGCTGCCCAGGTTGCGGCGCAGGATGGCCGGGCGCCCGGCTTGCAGGGTGCCCTTGTGCACGTAGAATTCGTCGGGGTTGACTGCGCCCTGCACGACGGTTTCGCCCAGGCCGTAGGCGCCGGTGATGAACACCACGTCACGGAAACCCGACTCGGTGTCCAGGGTGAACATCACGCCGGCGGTGCCGGTTTCGGAACGCACCATGCGCTGCACGCCGGCCGACAGGGCCACCAGCTTGTGGTCGAAGCCCTGGTGCACGCGGTAGGAAATGGCGCGGTCGTTGAACAGCGAGGCGAACACTTCCTTGGCCGCGCGGATCACGTTGTCCACGCCGCGGATGTTCAGGAAGGTTTCCTGCTGCCCGGCAAACGAGGCGTCCGGCAGGTCTTCGGCAGTGGCCGAGGAACGCACGGCGACAGCCATGTTCGGGTTGCCCTGGGACATTTCGGCGAAGGCGGTACGGATTTCGGTGTTCAGCCGCTCGGGGAATTCGGCTTCCATGATCCACTGGCGGATCTGTGCGCCGGTGCGGGCCAGGGCATTGACGTCATCCACATCCAGCGCGTCGAGGGCGGCATGGATCTGGGCGTTCAGGCCGCTCTGCTCGAGAAAGTCACGGTACGCCTGAGCCGTAGTGGCAAAGCCGCCGGGGACCGATACACCGGCGCCCGCGAGATTACTGATCATCTCTCCGAGGGATGCGTTCTTGCCCCCCACATGCTCTACATCATGGACGCCGAGCTTATCGAGGGAAACTACGTACTCTACCAAGGTGATCTCTCCACTAACTGTGTTGGAAAAGCTCATGACGCCGGTCAGTTCGCTGTGACCGTACCGGGCGTTTGTGGCCTGGACCTGGAAAATAAGTGAGAATGCCGACCAGGGATGTTCGGCAAACCGAACGTATCATATCCAAGAATCGTCACCAGCTTAAGGCCCAAGGCGCAAATGAAACGATCTGCTTTCTTTATTTCCGACGGCACCGGCATCACTGCCGAAACGCTGGGACAAAGCTTGTTGGCACAATTCGAGAGCATCGGGTTCAACAAGTTCACGCGACCGTACATCGACACCGTGGACAAAGCGCGCACCATGGTACAGCAAATCAATACCGCCGCAGAACGCGACGGCGTGCGCCCGATCATCTTCGACACCATCGTCAACCAGGATATCCGCGAGATCCTGGCTACCTCCAACGGCTTCATGATCGACATCTTCTCGACCTTCCTGGCGCCGCTGGAACAGGAGCTGACCGCCCATTCGTCGTATTCGGTGGGCAAATCGCACTCGATCGGCGGCAACTCCAACTACATGGAGCGCATCGAGGCGGTGAACTTCGCCCTGGACAACGACGACGGTGCGCGCACCCACTACTACGACAAGGCCGACCTGATCCTGGTGGGCGTATCGCGCTGCGGCAAGACCCCCACCTGCCTGTACATGGCCATGCAGTTCGGCATTCGCGCAGCCAACTACCCGCTGACCGAAGACGACATGGAGCGCCTGCAGCTGCCACCGGCCTTGAAGAACCACCAGCACAAGCTGTTCGGCCTGACCATCGACCCCGACCGCCTCACTGCCATTCGCCACGAGCGCAAGCCCAACAGCCGCTACGCCAGCTTTGCCCAGTGCGAGTTCGAGGTGCGCGAGGTGGAGAACCTGTTCCGGCGCGAGAACATTCCCAACATCAACTCCACGCATTTTTCGGTGGAAGAGATATCCGCCAAGATCCTGGTGGAGAAAGGCGTGGAGCGGCGCTTCAAGTAAGCCGCCCGGCCGGCCTTGCCGGCGCAGCGGCCCACCCCGCCAAAAGAAAGCCCCGGCACAGGCCGGGGCTTCTTTTTACCTGCTACACACTCACGACGGCACCGCCGCCGACTGCCCGCTCAGCGCCAGGTCAACCAGCTCGCGGTTGGCCACCGCGTACATGGCGTAATCGGTGCCGGTGGCCGCACGCAGCTCATCGAGCATCGCGCGCCAGCGCTCCACCATCACCGCATGCTGCGCCAGCCACAAGGCTACCCGCGCATCCATGTCGGCAGGCGCATCGACCATCTGCAACACGGAGATGGTGATGGCGCGCTGCTGCAGGTCGATATCATCGCGAAACGCTTCACGTGCCAGTGCCTGCCAGTTGTTCTCCACCGGCAGGTTGCTGATTTCCTGCAGGTACCAGGTCAGGTCCAGCGCGCTGCCCACGGCGAAGAACGCCTTGGCCACCTCGGCCGGGTCCTGGCCGGTCACATCGGAAGCCTCGATGATCGGCAACAGGGTGTACAGGTGCGTGGTTCCGGCCACCATGCGCGCCAGCAGCTCCGGCACGCCGGCTTCGACGAAGCCCTGGTAGCGGGTCATCCAGCGCTCGCGGGTCGGCCCCTCCAGCAGTTCGTCCAGCTTGAGCCCCAGCGCCGCGATCTTGGGCCCGAAGTGGGCCACGTCACGCCCGGCATCCTGCTCGTTGCGACGGCTGCGCAGGAACCAGCGCGTGGCCCGGCGGCCCAGGCGCATCAGCTCGTCCATCAGCGTCAGCTGCACTTCGGCGGGCACCAGGTAGTCCAGCGCCTCGATCTGGCGGAACCAGTGCGGCAGGTGGAAGATGTCGCGCACGATCACGTAGGCACCGGCCACGTTCGCCGGGCTCATGCCCGTGGACTCCTTGAGCCGCTGCACGAAGGTGATGCCCATGTTGTTGACCAGGTCGTTGGCGATCTGGGTGCTGACGATCTCGCGCTTGAGGCGATGGCGACGCATGGCCTCGGCGAACTTGTTCACCAGCGACGGCGGGAAGGCCGTCTCCATGTCGCGGGTCAGGTAGTCGTCATCCGGCACCAGCGACTGCAGCAGGGCTTCCTTGAGGTCGATCTTGCTGTACGAGATCAGCACCGACAGCTCGGCCCGGGTCAGGCCCTGGTTGGCCGCAATGCGCTCGGCCAGTTGCTCTTCGGTAGGCAGGAACTCGATGGCCCGGTCCAGCTTGCCGCGACTTTCCAGGTCGGCCATCAGGCGCTTGTACTCGGAAATCCGCTCACGCGCCCGGCGCGCCGCCAGCGACAGTGCCTGGGTCTGCTTGTAGTTGTTGCCCAGCACCAGCGCAGACACTTCGTCGGTCATGCTGCCCAGCAACTGGTTGCGCTGCTTCTCGGTCATGTCACCGGCCTGCACCACCTCGTTGAGCAGGATCTTGATGTTGACCTCGTGGTCGGAGCAGTCCACGCCACCGGCGTTGTCGATGAAGTCGGTGTTGGTCGCGCCGCCGTTGAGGCCGAACTCGACCCGACCCAGCTGGGTCATGCCCAGGTTGCCGCCCTCGCCCACCACCTTGCAGCGCAGCTCGTTGCCGTCCACGCGCAACGCGTCGTTGGCTTTGTCGCCCACATCGGCGTGGCTCTCTTCGCTGGACTTGACGTAGGTGCCGATGCCGCCGTTCCACAGCAGGTCGACCGGCGCCTTGAGCAGCGCATTGAGCAGCTCGGTCGGGGTCAGCTTGTCGGCCTCGATGGCAAAGCGTTCCTTCATCTGCGGGCTGATGGCGATGCTCTTGGCACTGCGCGAGAAGATCCCGCCACCTTCGGACATGATGCTGGTGTCGTAGTCGCTCCAGGCCGACCGCGGCAGGTCGAACAGGCGCTTGCGCTCGGCAAAGCTGCTGGCAGGCTCCGGGTTCGGGTCGATGAAGATATGCAGGTGGTTGAAGGCAGCCACCAGTTGCAGCTTGTCGGACATCAGCAGGCCGTTGCCGAACACGTCGCCGGCCATGTCGCCCACACCGACCACGGTGATCGGGTCCTGCTGCACGTTGATGCCACGCTCGCGGAAATGGCGCTGCACGCCAACCCACGCACCACGGGCGGTAATCCCCATCTTCTTGTGGTCGTAGCCGGCCGAACCGCCCGAGGCAAAGGCGTCGCCCAGCCAGAAGCCGTAGTCGATGGCGATGCCGTTGGCGATATCCGAGAAGGTCGCGGTGCCCTTGTCGGCCGCCACCACCAGGTACGGGTCGTCATCGTCGTGACGCACCACGTTGACCGGCGGCACCAGCACGCCGTCCTTGAGGTTGTCGGTAATGTCCAGCAGGCCGGAAATGAAGATGCGGTAGCAGGCGATGCCTTCGGCCTGGATATCGTCGCGGCTGCCGCCCAGCGGCAGGCGGCGCGGCAGGAAGCCACCCTTGGCACCCACCGGCACGATCACCGAGTTCTTCACCTGCTGCGCCTTCACCAGGCCCAGCACTTCGGTACGGAAGTCCTCTTCGCGGTCCGACCAGCGCAGCCCGCCGCGTGCCACGTTGCCAAAGCGCAGGTGCACGCCCTCGACCCGCGGCGAATACACGAAGATCTCGAACTTGGGCACCGGCTTGGGCAGCTCGGGAATCAGCCTTGGGTTGAACTTGAAGCTGAAGTACGACTTGGCCTGGCCATTGGCGTCGGTCTGGTAGAAGTTGGTGCGCAGGGTGGCCTTGATCAGGTCCAGGTAGCGACGAAGGATGCGGTCTTCGTTGAGCACCTGCACGTCGTCCAGCGCGCTCAGGATCGCCTGTTCCAGACGTTGCTGCTTGTCGTCCAGGTCATCCCCGGCCAGCTTGCGCGCCAGGTAGAAGCGGGTCTTGAACAGTCGGGTCAGCTCGCGGGCGATGTCGGTATGGTTGTTCAGGGTGCTGGCGATGTAGCCCAGGTCGAAGCCCAGGCGAATCTGCTTGAGGTAGCGGGCATAGGCGCGCAGCAGCGCCACGTCGCGCCACGGCAGGCCGGCGGTCAGCACCAGACGGTTGAACGCATCGTTTTCGGCGTCGCCGTTGACGATGTGCACGAAAGCATCCTGCAGGGTGTCGTTGAGCTGCTGGATATCCAGGTTCAGGCCTTCGCTGTAGGTGAAGGCAAAGTCATGAATCCAGAACTCGCGGCCATTGCTGTGGCGAAGACGGTACGGGAACTCGCCCAGTACGCGCAGGCCCAGGTTTTCCAGGATCGGCAGCACGTCCGACAGCGCCAGCGGGGTGTCGGCGTGGTACAGCTTGCAGTGCAGCTGCTGTTTGCCGGCCTGGGTGAGCGGCTGGTAGAAGCTCATCACCAGCGGCTTGCTGTCGGACAGGGTCAGCAGGTGCTGCATGTCCACCACCGCCGAATGCGCGGCAAAGCGCTCGCGGTAGCCAGCCGGGAAGCCTTTGGGGAAGTCGGCCAGAACATTGGTGCCCTGGGCCTCGCCGAAGCTCTCGACGGTCAGGCTGGCATAGTCGTCCTGCCACGAACGGCAGGCCTGCACCACTTCGTTTTCCAGCTGCTGGGGGTCGATGTCGATGCGGTTTTTCGGGTCGACTCGCAGAATCAGTTGCACGCGGGCCAGCACCGACTCGGAGAAGAAGGTCCAGAACTCGCAGTCGCTGGCCTTCAGGCGCTCCATCAGCACCTGCTGGATCTTCTGGCGCACCTCGGTGGAATAGATGTCGCGCGGCACATAGGCCAGGCAGTAGCAGAAGCGCCCGTAGGGGTCCTTGCGCAGGAACACGCGAATCTTGTTGCGCTCCTGGATCTGCACGATCGACATCACGGTGCTGAACAGCTCGTCCACCGGGGTCTGGAACAGGTCGTCGCGCGGCAGCACCTCGAGTACCTGGGCCAGCTCCTTGCCCAGGTGGGCCTTGGCGTCGAAGCCCGAACGGCGCTCCACTTCGGCGACCTTGCCGCGAATGTACGGGATCACCCGCACACTTTCGCCATACACCGACGAGGTGTACAGGCCCATGAAGCGGCATTCCTTGATCACCTTGCCGTCGGCGTCCAGCTGGCGGATCGACACGTAGTCCGGGTAGGCCGGGCGGTGCACGCGGCTGGGGTGCGCGGCCTTGGCGAACGACAGCAGCAGCGGCTCGTTGAGGTAATTGACGGCGTAGTCTTCGATGCGCAGGTCGTCGGCGCTGAGGCCGCTGCGCAGGCGGCGGGTCAGGCCGAGGAAGGACTGCTCGTCATACTCCAGCTGGCCGCCCTGGGCGTCGGCCTTGACCACGAACTCTTCGTAGCCCAGGAAGGTGAAATGGTTGCTCACCAGCCATTGCAGGAAGCTCTTGACCTCGTCCTTCTCGGCAGCGGCCGGGGCGTAGGCCGTGTGGTCGATCAGCTCGAGCAGCTCGCGCACCTTGGCCTTCATCGGCTCGAAATCGGCCACCACCACGCGCACTTCGGCCAGCACCTGCTCCAACTCGCGGGCCAGCAGGTTGAGCTCGGCGGCATTGGCGCAGCGGTCGATCTCCAGGTACATCAGCGATTCCTGCAGGATGCCCTCACCCTGGGTGCCCTTGGGCAGAATCTCCAGCAGCTCGCCCTTGGCCCCGCGACGCACGCTGAGCACGGTGGTCTGCAGGGTATGGATGCTGTAGCCGCGGCGGTTGAGCTCGGTACGCACCGAGTCGACCAGAAACGGCAGGTCATGGTGCAGCACTTCCACGGCCGTGTGGGTGGACTGCCAGCCGTGGCGTTCGTAATCGGGGTTGTAGACCCGAACCTGGGGTTCGGTGTGGTCGAAGCGTTCGATGATGCGCCAGGCCGAGAGGGTGCAGCCGGCCAGGTCGGAGAGGCGACGCTGGGTCAATTCGTCAAGAGAGATGATGCCAAAGAACTGCTCGGCAAACAGCGCCACTTGTGGCAGTGCCTGTTCCCCGATGTGCTGCGCCAGGGCCGCCTGCAGTTGATGCTGGAAGTCGGCTTTGCTGGCTGCGGTGAAAAACGCCATCTGTGGTACTCCGCTTGGGCTTGTTATTGAGTGAAGCGTCGCGCACATGCCGTCATGCTCGGATCAACCATAGCCAACCACACGCTGGGTGTCGTCGGGTTGTCCATCGACAGGGCAGCTTAACGACTGGCCGGTCACCCCTGCTTGCGATGCTGCGACATATTCGGTCAATCAGCGGCAGGCGGCGATTTATCCATTGACCGAAGACTGGCACACTCGCGTTTCACTTCTTGACCACCGAGCCGTCCATGCAACTGACCACCCCCCTGCTCTTCGCCACCCCCTGCGATGATGAAGAAGACAACATGGCCACCCTGTGCTGCCACAGCGACAAGGGCCAGATGTTCCTCATGACCCGCTACCCGGACGAAGACACGGTGGACATCACCCTGGATGACGAACCGAGCACACTGGACGGCATCAAGGTCACCCTCAGTGCCAGGCGCCTGCTGATCGAAGTGGCACCGGGAGACGCCGACGTGTTCAACGGCGCCGATCATCTGGAAATCACCCTCAGCAGCGACGGCACCGACCTCGCCGAAGTCGAGCAGACCCTGCAGAACATCCTCAAGGGCACCGGCACCTACGTCAGCGAGCTGTAACCCCGTCAAGGAGCCCCCATGCCCCAGCCGATCTTCGACGCCCACTGCCACGTCATCGACCCGCGCTTCGCGCTGGTGCCCAACAACGGCTACCTGCCCGAGGCCTTCACCACCGAAGACTACCTGGCGGTCGTCACGCCGCTGGGCATCTGCGGCGGCGCGGTGGTGTCGGGCTCGTTCCAGGCCTTCGACCAGGGCTACCTGCTGGCCGCCTTGAAACAGCTGGGCCCAGGCTACGTGGGGGTGACCCAGGTGCCGGCCGGCATCAGCGATGCCGAGCTGCTCGCGCTGGATGCCGCCGGCGTGCGTGCGCTGCGCTTCAACCTCAAGCGCGGCGGCTCGGCGCAGGCCGATCAGCTCGAAGCCATGGCCCTGCGCGTGTTCGAACTGGCCGGCTGGCACGTCGAGCTGTACGTCGATTCGCGCGAGCTGGGCGAGCTGACCCCGCTGCTGCGCCGCTTGCCGGCGGTGAGCATCGACCACCTGGGCCTGCGCCGCGAAGGCCTGCCGGCGCTGCTGCAACTGGCCGAGGCAGGTGTGCGCATCAAGGCCTGCGGCTTTGGCCGGGTTGATTTCGACGTAGCCAAAGCACTGCGCGACATCGATGCCGCCAACCCCCACGCCCTGATGTTCGGCAGCGACCTGCCCTCCACCCGCGCACCGCGCCCGTTCGACCCGGCCGATATCCAGCTGATCCGCCACACGCTGGGCAGCGCCAGTGTCGAGCGCGTGCTGTGGGGTAACGCACGGGCGTTCTATCGCCTGCAACCCCAGGCACAATCTTGACAACATGCGGCTGCACGGGCATTGTCTGACAACCTGACCTACTGGCTTTATCCTTCATGCTCGAGCTTCAACGCCCCGACACCCTGGTGGAACGCGTCGTCAGCGCCATCCGCACCGAGATCGACTCGGGGCGCCTGGCTGCCGAAGCACGCCTGCCCACCGAGCAGCAACTGGCCGAACAGCTGAATGTCAGCCGCTCGGTGGTGCGCGAGGCGATCTCCCAGCTCAAGGCCGATGGCGTACTGATCGCCCGGCGCGGGCTGGGCTCGTACATTTCGCAGAATCCGACCGGCACGGTGTTCCGCTTCCCCAGCAACAACGGGCGCAGTGCCGACCTGGTGCAGATGTTCGAAGTGCGCCTGTGGATCGAAACCCAGGCCGCTTCGATTGCCGCCCAGCGCCGCGACCAGGCAGACCTGGCGCGCATGGCCAAGGCCCTGCAGGAGATGATCGACAAGCGCAGCCAGTTCGACGTGGCCGCGGCTGCCGACGTGGAGTTTCACCGCGCAATTGCCGAAGCCAGCAAGAACGACTACTTCGTCGCCTTCCATGACTTTCTGCGCGGCCAGCTGGCTGCCGCGCGCAAGACCGCGTGGGAGAACTCGGCGGCGCATTCGGTAGGCGGCTCGGCCGACGCCAATCGCGAACACCAGGCGCTGTACCAGGCGATTGCCGACGGTGACCGCCAGCGCGCCGCGGCCTGCGCCGAAGCGCACCTGCGGGCCTCGGCCAAGCGCCTGAAGCTGGACCTGCCAGCCATGGAATGAACATCACGTGACGGGCGCTGCGGGTCAGCGCCCTTTTCTTCGCACTACTTAGTCTGACAACCTGATAACCAGATAAGAATACCAAGGTGACCCCTGCATGATTTACGACTACTGCATCATCGGCGGCGGCATCGTCGGCCTCGCCACCGCCATGGCGCTGCTCAAGCGCCAGCCTGGCGCCTCGCTGGTCATCCTGGAGAAGGAAACCACACTGGCCCGGCACCAGACCGGCCATAACAGCGGGGTCATCCACGCCGGCATCTACTACGCACCCGGCAGCCTCAAGGCCGACCTGTGCAAGCGCGGCGCCCAGGCCACCAAGGACTTCTGCGACACCCACGCCATCAAGTACGAGGTGTGCGGCAAGCTGCTGGTGGCGTCCAACCCGCTCGAGGTGCAACGCATGCAGGCGCTGTACGAGCGCTCGCAACAGAACGGGCTGAAGGTCGAGCGCCTGGATGCCGCCGAACTGCGCCGTCGTGAGCCGAACATCGTCGGCCTGGGCGGGCTGTTCCTCGATGCCACCGGCATCGTCGACTACAGGCAGGTGTGCCAGGCCATGGCCAAGGTCATCCAGGCCGCCGGCGGCGAGATCTGCCTGGACACCCGCGTGGCGGCGATCGCCGAAAGCGGCGACAGCGTCACCATCAGCAGCGAAGACCGCGTATGGCGCGCCAGGCAGCTGGTCGCCTGCGCCGGCCTGCAGTCGGACCGCCTGGCGGCGCTGGCCGGGGTCAGGATCGACCACCAGATCATCCCGTTTCGCGGCGAATACTTCCGCCTGCCAGCCACCAAGAACCAGATCGTCAATCACCTGATCTACCCGATCCCCGACCCGGAGCTGCCGTTTCTGGGCGTGCACCTCACTCGCATGATCGACGGCAGCGTCACTGTCGGGCCGAATGCGGTGCTGGGCCTGGGCCGCGAGAACTACGGCAAGTTCTCGATCAACTGGCGCGACGTGGCGCAGTACGCCCGCTTCCCCGGCTTCTGGAAAACCCTGTGGAACAACCTCGGTTCGGGCACCACCGAGATGAAGAACTCCCTGTTCAAGCGCGGCTACCTGGAACAGTGCCGCAAATACTGCCCTTCGCTCGAGGTCGACGACCTGCTGCCCTACGAGGCGGGCATCCGCGCCCAGGCAGTGATGCGTGACGGCACCCTGGTGCACGACTTCCTGTTCGCCGAGACCCCGCGCATGGTCCACGTGTGCAACGCACCGTCGCCGGCAGCCACCTCGGCCATCCCGATCGGCGAAATGATCGCCGACCGCCTGCTCACACCACGCTGATCCGCATTGCTGCACGGGCGCCCGCCGCCCGCTTGAAAATAACTACAAAGACCAACAAGGAATCTCTCGATGTCGGTACATGAAGCGGTCACCACCGCAACCGAAACCCCGGAACAGAACAGGAAGCGCCTGCGCAAGGTCGCGGCGGCCACCATCTTCGGCTCGATGCTGGAGTGGTACGACTTCTACCTGTACGCCACCATGGCGGCCATCGTGTTCTCGAAGATCTTCTTCGACGCCAGCAACCCTCAGGTTGCCTCGCTGCTGGCCTTCTCCACCTTTGCCATCGGCTTTATCGCGCGCCCGTTCGGCGGCGTGCTGTTCGGCTACCTGGGCGACCGTTTCGGGCGCAAGCAGGTACTGGTGGTGACCTTCTGCATGATGGGCCTGTGCACCACCCTGATCGGCCTGATCCCCAGCTACGCCAGCATTGGCATCTGGGCGCCGATCATCCTGGTGCTGGTGCGCATCATCCAGGGCCTGGGCGCGGGCGCCGAGCTGTCCGCCGCGGCCGTGACCAGCTACGAACATGCCAGCGAAGGCAAGCGCGGCAGTCAGGGTGCCTGGCCTGCGCTGGGGCTCAACCTGGGCCTGCTGCTGTCGTCGCTGACCGTGTACCTGCTGACCATGAACGGCAACGACTTCCTGCTCTCGGGCGGCTGGCGCATCCCGTTCATCTGCAGCATCGTGCTGGTGGGCGTGGGCTTCTGGGTACGCCGCAGCATTCCGGAAACCCCGCAGTTCGCCGAACTCGAGCAGGCGCCGAAAAAAGCCAAGGTGTCGCCGCTCAAGGCGCTGTTCAAGAACGACCTCAAGGGCCTGGCCGTGGTGTTCTTCGTGGCCATCGGCTACAACGCCCTGAGCTATATCTTCAAGACCTTCTCGCTGGCCTACCTGACCCAGTTCAAGGGTGTGGAGGCCCACGTGACCTCGCTGTCGGTGACCATTGCCAGCCTGGTGGCGATCGTGGCGGTGCCATGCTTCGGCTGGTTGTGCGACAAATGGAGCAGCAAGGCCGTGCTGATCATGGGCGGTCTGTTCTCGGTACTGTTCGCGTACCCGTTCATGGCCCTGCTCAACACCGCCGAGCCGCTGATGATCTACATCGCCATCGCCATTGGTACCGGCCTGCTGGCGCCGATGATGTTCGCCCCGCAGGGTTCGTTCCTCAGCCGCCAGTTCCCCACGGCCACGCGCTCTTCGGGCTTTGGCACCGGGCGCGAGATCGGCACCGCGGTGGCCGGTGGCCTGGCGCCACTGGGCGGCCTGGCACTGGTGGCCAGCTCGCCGACCCATTCGACCGACGGCGTGGTGGCGATCCTGGCGATTGCCGCGGTGTTCGTGGTGGTGTTCGCCCTGTGTGACCAGGGGCGCAAGCACTCCAGCTTCAAGAACTGACTCGCTCTTCGCCGACAAGGCCGGTTCCTACAGCGGTTACGCATTGCCTGTAGGAGCCGGCCTTGCCGGCGAGGAGGCCCACCGCACAAATTTGCGACCCACCATTAGTCGCCACACCCCCGGATGGATTAAAGTATCAGCCCCTGCCCGGGCGTTGTTGCCCTCCCCCCGGGCGCACGCCCAGGAACCGTCCCGATGGAACATCGTGAAGCGCTCATCGCGCTGCGCACCTTTCTCTCCACCCAGATTCTTGGCCAGGAAAAACTGGTCGAGCGCCTGCTCATCGTGCTGCTCGCCGATGGTCATATGCTGGTGGAGGGTGCGCCGGGCCTGGCCAAGACCAAGGCCATCAAGGAACTCGCCGAAGGCGTCGAGGCGCAGTTCCACCGCATCCAGTTCACCCCCGACCTGCTGCCCGCCGACATCACCGGCACCGAAATCTATCGCCCTGAAACCGGCAGCTTCGTGTTCCAGCAGGGTCCGATCTTCCACAACCTGGTGCTGGCCGACGAAATCAACCGCGCCCCGGCCAAGGTCCAGTCGGCCCTGCTCGAGGCCATGGCCGAGCGCCAGGTCAGCGTGGGGCGCAGCACCTACGAGCTGTCGCCCCTGTTCCTGGTGATGGCCACGCAGAACCCCATCGAGCAGGAAGGCACCTACCCGCTGCCCGAAGCCCAGCTCGACCGTTTCCTGATGCACGTGAAAATCGGCTTTCCCGATGCCGCCGTGGAGCGGCGCATCCTGCAGCAGGCGCGCGGCGAGGCGCTCAACGGCGAAACCAAGCCCGAACGCCGGGTCAGCCAGCAGGCGATCTTCGCCGCACGCAAGGAGATCCTCGGCCTGTACATGGCCGACGCAGTGGAGGAGTACCTGGTGCAACTGGTGATGGCCACCCGCACCGGTGCCAAGTACGACGCCGAACTCGGCGACTGGATCGCCTACGGCGCCAGCCCGCGCGGCTCCATTGCCCTGGACCGCTGCGCACGCGCCCACGCCTGGTTGGCCGGACGCGACTTCGTCAGCCCCGAAGACATCCAGGCGGTGCTGTTCGACGTGCTGCGCCACCGCATCATTCTTTCGTTCGAGGCCGAAGCGGCCGGTATCGACCAGGACCGGGTGATCCAGCGCATCCTCGACGTCGTCGCCGTGGCCTGAAGCCATGCCTCTTTCAGCGCAGGCCGAGCCCGGCATCCGCATCGGCCTTTCCGAGCTGATCGAGATGCGTCATCGCGTGCGCGAGGTGCAGCTGTTCTCCGCCCCTGGGCAACGCAGCCCGCTGGTGGGCCTGCATCACTCGCGCCTGCGCGGGCGCGGCGTGGACTTCGACCAGGTGCGCGTGTACCAGGCCGGCGACGATGTGCGCAACATCGACTGGCGAGTCACCGCCCGCACCCAGGAACCCCACACCAAGCTGTTCCACGAAGAGCGCGAGCGGCCCATTTTCATCCTGGTCGAACAGAGCCGGCGCCTGTTCTTCGGCTCCGGGCTGATGTTCAAGTCGGTACTTGCCGCCCAGGCCGCCGCCCTGATCGGCTGGGCCGCGCTGGGCCACAACGACCGCATCGGCGGCCTGGTGTTCGGCGACAACGAGCACTATGAAATCAAGCCACGGCGCAGCAAGCAGAGCCTGCTGCAACTGCTCAACCGCCTGGCGCGGGTCAACCAGTCGCTGCACACCGAGGCCCAGCCCCAGGGCGACAACCTCAACATCGCCCTGCGCCGCGCCCGCGAAGTGCTGCGCCCGGGCAGCCTGGCCATCGTGATCTGCGACGAACGCGCGCTCACCCCCGGGGTGGAGCAACAGATGAGCCTGCTGGCGCGCCACTGCGACCTGCTGCTGCTGCCGGTATCCGACCCACTCGACCACGCCCTGCCCGCCGCCGGCTTGTTGCGCTTTGCCCAGCGCGGCGCACAGCTGGAGCTCGATACCCTGGATGCCAACCTGCGCAAGAGCTATCGCCAGCAGAGCGAGGCACGCATCGAACGCTGGGAACTGCTGGCCCAGAAACTGCGCGTGGTGCTGATGCCCTTGAGCACCCAGAGCGAAATGATCGAGCAACTGCGCGAATACCTCGACCCGCAACGCTCGGGTAAAAGCCGATGAACCCACTGGACGCACTGCAACCGCTGATCGCCCCCGCCCCCATCGGCGCGTGGCCGCCCGCGCCGGGCTGGTGGGTGCTGCTGGCATTGCTGCCCGTGCTCGCCTGGGGCCTGTGGCGGCTGCGTCACTGGCGCCCGCGCAAGGCCCCGCTGCCACGCGCCGAACAACCGCTGGAACCGATCCGCATCGCCGCCCTGGCAGAGCTGGCGGCGCTGCCCAAGCCCTACGACGGCGCACCGGCCGGTGCCTGGCTGCAGCAGATCAACGCCCTGCTCAAACGCCTGTGCCGCAACCACTACCCCGACAGCCACAGTCACACCCTCAACGGGCGCAAGTGGTTGGCGTTTCTCGACAACCGCTGCCCGGCCGCCGGCCTGACCCGCTGGATGGTACTGGTGGAAGGCGCCTACAAGCCCGAGTGCCGGCTTGACGACAAGGCCATCGCCGGGCTCAACCAGGCGGTCGACACCTGGATTCGCAAACATGTTTGAACTGGCCTGGCCGTGGGTCTTCGCGCTGTTGCCGCTGCCGTGGCTGGCCCGTCTGCTGCTGCCGGCCGCCGACAGCGGCGAACCGGTGCTCAAGGTGAGCTTTCTGGACGAACTCGAAGGCCTGGCCGGGCGCCGCGCGCGGCTCAACCTGCCGACCTGGCGCCAGCAGGCGCCGTTCGTGCTGGTGTGGCTGCTGTTGCTGTGCGCCGCCGCACGCCCGCAATGGCTGGGCGAGCCGCTGCCGGTGGCCGCCAGTGGGCGCGACCTGCTGGTGGCGGTGGACGTGTCCGGCTCGATGGACTTCCCCGACATGCGCTGGGACGACGAGGACGTCAGCCGCCTGACCCTGGTCAAGCAACTGATGGGCGACTTTCTGCAAGCGCGTGAAGGCGACCGCGTGGGGCTCATCCTGTTCGGCAGCCAGGCCTACCTGCAGGCCCCGCTGACGTTCGACCGACGCACCGTGCGCAGCTTTCTCGACGAGGCGCAGATCGGTATCGCCGGCAAGAACACCGCCATTGGCGATGCCATCGGCCTGGCGGTCAAGCGCCTGCGCATGCGCCCTGCGCAAAGCCGCGTGCTGATTCTGCTGACCGATGGCGCCAACAACGGCGGGCAGATCCATCCGCTGACCGCCGCGCGCCTGGCCGCCCAGGAAAGCATCAGGATCTACACCATCGGCATCGGCGCCGACCCGGACGAAACCGGCACCGCCGGCATGCTCGGGCTCAACCCGAGCCTGGACCTGGACGAAGCCTCGCTCAGGGAGATCGCCGAGGTCACCCACGGCGCCTACTTCCGCGCCCGCGACGGCAACGAACTCAACGCCATCGGCCAGACCCTCGACCGCCTCGAGCCGGTAGCCCAGCAACCGACCCAGGCGCGTACCGCGCATGCCCTGTACAGCTGGCCGCTGGCCCTGGCGCTGGGCCTGAGCGTACTGCTGGTGGTGCGCGATCGCTGGCCCGACAACCTGCTGCAACGCCTGCTGCGCCGGCCGCACTTTCTGCAGCCGCACCCCGAATGGCGCGAGCGCCTCAAGCGCCTGCGCCTGCGGAGGCGTCGATGATCGAGCTCTGGCCCCAATGGTTGCGCCCGGCCTGGCTGTTGCTGCTGCCGCTGCTCGGCTGGCTGCTGTGGAAGCTGTGGCACCGACAAAAGCGCGCCGGACGCTGGCAGATGATCCTGCCCGCGGCGTTCCATGCCGTGCTGCTGGGCGGCGGCAATGGCCGCGACAGCAAGCTGCCGTGGATCGCCCTGGGCCTGGCCTGGCTGCTGGCCGTGCTGGCCCTGGTCGGCCCCAGCTGGGAGCGCCTGGAAGAGACCCGCCAGCGCGCCGCCGACCCGCTGGTGGTCATGCTCGAACTGACCCCGCAGATGCTCGCCGACGACACCCCGCCCAACCGCCTGCAGCAGGCCAGACGCAAGCTGCTCGACCTGCTCGAACACCGCCGCGACAGCCAGACCGCGATCATCGTGTATGCCGGCAGCGCACACACCCTGGTGCCGCTGTCCGACGACCTGGCCACCAGCCGCAACCTGCTCGACGCCCTGGACCCCGCCATCATGCCGCAACCTGGTCAGCGCGCCGACCTGGCGGTACGCAAGGCGCTGGCACTGCTGGCCCAGGGCGCGCTGGGCCAGGGGCGCCTGCTGCTGATCGGCTCCTCGCTCAGCCCGCAGGAACGTCAGGGCATCACCCAGGCACTGGGGCGTCATGGTCCCAAGCTGCTGATGCTGGGCGTGGGCACCCCCGAAGGCGCGCCGGTCAGGCAGACCAACGGCGAATACCTCAAGGACGCGGACGGGGCAATCCTGGTTCCGCGCCTGGACAGCGCCGAGCTCAAGGCCTTCATCAACAGTACCGGCGGGCGTTACCGCAAGGCGCGCATCGACGACCTCGACCTGCGCGGCCTGGGCCTGTTCGACAATCCCCAGGCGCTGCGCGCCGACGGCCAGACCCTGCAACTGGACAGCTGGGCCGACCAGGGCTACTGGCTGCTGATCCCGCTACTGCTGCTGGCCGCGTGCGCTGGCCGGCGTGGCTGGCTGTTCTGCCTGCCGCTGCTGCTCGGCCTGCTGCCGCAACCGAGCCATGCCTTCACCTTCAACGACCTGTGGCTGCGTCCTGACCAGCAGGGCCAGCGCCTGCTCGAACAGCAGCGTCCGGCCGAGGCCGCCCGCCACTTCGAAGACCCGCAATGGAAAGGCATGGCGCTGTACCAGGCTGGCGACTATGCTGGCGCCGCCCGTGAATTCGCACGGGCCAGCAGCGCCAGCGCCCATTACAATCGCGGCAATGCCCTGGCCCGCAGCGGCGAACTGGAGGCGGCCGTGGATGCCTGGGAGCAGGCCCTGGAGCTGGAGCCCGAGCTGGAAGCGGCCCAGGCCAACAAGGACCTGGTCGAGCAGCTGCTGCGCCGCCAGCCCGAACAGCCCCAGCAACCGCCGGCCACCGAAGACCCGCCTCAGGGCCGGCCCGACCTGCCGACCGATTCGGCCAGCAACGGCCAGCAATCGAACAGCAGCGACAGCAGCCAGGGCGATGCCAAGGCCGGCGCCGGCGAAGACACCGCCACCGCGCCAGAGCACGCGCACAACGCCAGCGAGCCGCCGGACGAAGACACCACCCGGCCACCGCAGCGCCCCGTCGACAGCACCCTGGATGCCGAGCAGCGCCAGGCCCTGGAACAATGGCTGCGCCAGATCCCGGACAACCCGTCCGAGCTGTTGCGCCGCAAGTTCTGGTACGAACAGCAACTGCATCAGGAAAGCCCCAAATGATCCGCGTCTGCGCCCTGGTTTTCAGCTTCTTGTTCGCCCTGCAGGTGCAGGCGGCGACGCTGCTCGCCAGCGTCGACCGCAGCCGCCTGATCGCGGGCGAAACCCTGGAGCTGACCCTGGAAATCGAAGACGTGACCCAGTTCGGCAAGCCCGACCTGACCCCGCTGCAGGCCGACTTCGAAGTGCGCGACACGCGCCAGGTCAACAGCCTCAAGAGCCTCGACGGCCAGACCCAGGCCAATACCCGCTGGATCATCACCCTGCGCCCGCGCCAGAGCGGCACGGTCCAGGTGCCGGTGCTGCACCTGGGCGAGGCGCAGAGCCAGCCGGTGACGTTGCAGGTACTGCCGGCCGAGGCGGCCAGCGACATCAGCCAGGCGCCGGTGAGCATCGATGCCAGCCTGGACGCAGACAGCGTGTACGTGCAGGCCCAGGCCGTACTGACCCTGCGCATCTACCACTCGGTGTCGCTTTACGATGACAGCAGCCTCAGCCCGCTGGTGATCGCCAATGCCCGGGTCGAACCGCTGGGCGAGTCGCGCACCTATGAAAAACTGATCAACGGCGTGCGCTTTGGCGTGATCGAGATGCGCTACGCGATCTTCCCCCAGCAAAGCGGCGCACTGAGCATACCCGCCCTGACCTTCAGCGCCACCAGCGCCGACGAGCCGGCCCAGGGCGACAGCGGCGCGGCACGTGGCAAGCAGGTACGGGTCAGTTCCACGCCGCTGCCCTTGCAGGTGCTGCCGATACCGGCCGAGTACCCCGCCGACCAGCCGTGGCTGCCGGCACGCAGCCTGAGCCTTGAGGAACGCTGGAGCCCGGACCCGGCGCAGACCCCGACCCAGATCGGCGACTCGCTGACGCGCAGCGTGATCCTCAGCGCCGACGGGCTGTCCAGTGCGCAACTGCCACCGCTGCCCGCCACCGAAGTCAACGGCCTGCGCCGTTACCCGGATCAGCCGCAACTGCGTGAAGAGGTCAGCGAACGCGGGCTGGTAGGCCTGCGCGAGGAACGCGAGGCGCTGGTGCCGACCCACAGTGGCGCACTGGAACTGCCGAGCCTCGAGGTGGTGTGGTGGAACACCCGCGAACAGCACGTGGAGCGCACCAGCCTGCCGGCGCGCGGGTTGAAGATCGAAGACAACCCCGCCCTCACGGCAGACACCCCGGCCAGCGTCGTCAACCTCGAGAACCGGCCGCTATGGCCGTGGCAACTGAGCACGCTGCTGCTGGCCCTGACCACCCTGCTCGGCTTCGCCCTGTGGTGGCGCGCACGCTCGCAGCCGGCGGTAATGCGTGCGGCGCAGAGCGGGCCGAGCCCGCGCACCCTGCTCGACGACCTCAAGCGTGCCTGTCAGGCCAACGACCCGCAGGCCACCCGCCAGGCGCTGGATGCCTGGGCCCGCCAGCAGCCCGAGACCCTGGCCGAGATGGCGGCGCGCTTCGTGCCGCTGTCGGATGCGCTGGACGGGCTCAATGGCGCGCTCTACAGCGAGAGCGGGCAATACTGGCAGGGCGATGAACTGTGGCGGGCGATCGGCACCATTCCCGCAGCCGAGCAGGCGCAGCCAAGCGCCGCCGAGAACGGCAGCCTGCCGCCGCTCTATCCCAAATAACGCGGCGCCTGCGCAAGGGTTATCACAGCCCCCAAAACCTGCCACCCGCGTTACCATAGCCGGCTACCGGCTCGACCTTCACGGGACTTCCAATGCGTCTGTTTCACACCTCCGACTGGCACCTGGGGCAAACCCTGCATGGCCAGGAGCGCGACTTCGAACATGCCTGCTTTCTCGACTGGCTGCTCGGCCAGCTCAAGCTGCGCCAGCCTGACGCGCTGCTGATTGCCGGCGACATCTTCGACACCGTCAACCCGCCGGTCAAAGCCCAGGAGCGCCTCTACGACTTCATCGTCCAGGCCCACGAACAGCAGCCCAGGCTGAACATCGTGATGATCGCCGGCAACCACGACTCCGGCTCGCGCATCGAATTGCCCGCACCGCTGATGCGCCGTCTCAGGACCTACGCCCTGGGTCGCGTGCACTGGCTCGACGACGGCCAACTCGACAGCGAGCGCCTGCTGGTGCCGCTGACCAACGCCAAGGGCAAGGTGACCGCCTGGTGCCTGGCCCTGCCCTTCCTGCGCCCGGCCGAAGTCACCGGCGCGCACCTGGGTGACGACTACCTGCGCGGCATCGGCCAGGTGCACGAATGGCTGATCGAGGCCGCCCTCAAGCAACGCAAGCCTGGCCAGGCGCTGATCGCTGTGAGCCACGCACACATGGCCGGCGGCTCGGTATCGGAAGACTCCGAGCGCAGCCTGATCATCGGCAACGCCGAGGCCCTGCCCGCCAGCCTGTTCGGCAGCCAGATCAGCTACGTCGCCCTGGGCCACCTGCACAAGCCGCAGAAGGTCAACCGCGAAGACCGCATCCGCTACAGCGGCTCGCCGATTCCGCTGTCGTTCTCCGAAATCGGCTATCAGCACCAGATCCTCGAAGTCGAACTCGACGGCGCCACCCTGACCAGTGTCGAACCGCGCCTGATACCGCGTGCCGTGCCCCTGCAACGCCTGGGCCCGGCGCCGCTGGTGGAGATTCTCGAACAACTCGGGCAACTGCCCCAGGTCGACCTGCTCGACGACCCGCAGCGCCAGCCCTGGCTGGAGGTGCGGGTGCGCCTGGACGAACCGCAGCCCGACCTGCGCCAGCAGCTCGAAGCCTGCCTGCAAGGCAAGGCCGTGCGCCTGGTACGCATCGCCGCCGAATACGCCGGCACCGGCGCCAGCGACGGCGAGGACGACACCCGCCTGATCGAGCTGGGCCAGCTCAGCCCCCACGACCTGTTCAGCCGTGCCTGGGAACAGGCCTACGGCACCAGCGTCGACGAACAGACTTTGGCCGACTTCGCCCTGCTGTTGCAGGACGTGCAGCAGGAGGAGGAACAGCCATGAAGATTCTTGCCATTCGCCTGAAGAACCTCGCCTCCCTGGCCGGCCCGTTCGAGATCGACTTCACCTGCGAGCCGCTGGCCAGCGCCGGCCTGTTCGCCATCACCGGGCCGACCGGGGCCGGCAAGAGCACCCTGCTCGACGCCTTGTGCCTGGCGCTGTTCGGCGCGGTGCCGCGGCTGAACAACATCGGCCGCGAGACCAAGCTGCCCGAGGTCGACAGCGAAATACTCACCAGCGACCCGCGCACTCTTCTGCGCCGCGGCACGGGCAGCGGCTTTGCCGAAGTCGACTTCGTCGGCATCGACGGGCGCCATTACCGCGCCCGCTGGGAAGCCAACCGCGCCCGTGACAAACCCACCGGCAAGTTGCAGGGCAGCCGCCAGAGCCTGCACGACCTGGACAGCAACCAGTTGCTGAGCAACCAGAGCAAGCGCGAATACGAGCAGATGATCGAGGCCCGCCTGGGCCTGAACTTCGAACAGTTCACCCGCGCCGTGATGCTGGCGCAGAGCGAATTCAGCGCGTTCCTCAAGGCCGACGACAAGGAACGCAGCGAACTGCTCGAAAAGCTCACCAACACCGCCATCTACAGCCAGCTGGGCCGGCGCGCCTACAGCAAGAGCAAGGAGGCCGAAGAGACGCACAAGGCGCTTACCGACCAGGCCCAGGGCGTGATGCCGATGGCCGACGAGGCACGCGCCGAGCTCGACCAGCGCCTCGCCGAGGCGCAGCGCCAGCTCAAGGCCGAACAGGCCCGCCTGCGCCTGCTCGAACAGCAGCGCAGCTGGTTCGCCGAACTCAAGCATCTGCAGGACCAGCAGGCCGCCGCCAGCGAGCAGTTGCACAGCGCCCAGCAACAGTGGGCGCAGTTGCAGGGCGAACGCCTGAACCTGAGCCGCCTCGAACAACTCGCCCCGCAGCGCCATCAGTTCGCCCGCCAGCGGGAACTGGCCAGCCAGCTCAGCCCACTGGCAGCGAGCATCCAGCAGCAACGCCAGCAGCAGGCCGAGTTGCAGCAACGCCTGCAGCAGCTTGAACAGGCGCAGCAAGCCGCCGGTGAGCACCTGGCCACAGCCCTGGCCCGGCAGACCGAGTGCGCGCCGCTGCTGCGCCAGGCCTTCGCCGAGCAGCAGACGCTGGCGCGCCTGGAGCAGGAACTTGACCAGCGCAACGTTCAATGTCAGCAGGCCGAACAAGCCAGTCGCCAAGGCCAGCAGCAGATCCAGGCGCTGATCGAGCGTCAGCAGCTCACCCACCAGCGCCTGGCCCAGGTCGACGAGCAGTTGAGCCAGAGCGCTCACCTGGCCAGCATCGGTGATGCCTGGAACGCCTACCGCGCCCAGTTGCAGCAACTGATGCTGGTCGGCAACCGCCTCAGCCAGGGCCGCGAGGAGCTGCCCGGCCTGCAGCAGCGCGCCGATGAGTGCGCACGCCAGTTGCAGGCACACCGTGAAAGCCTGGCCCTGCTCTACCACGAGGCCGGCGCCGAGCCCGAGGCGCTGGCCGAACAGATCGACCTGCTCGGCACCCTGCTGCAGGACAACCGCAAGCAGCAGCGCGCCGTCGAAGAGCTGTCCCGCCTGTGGGCCAGCCAGCAGGAGCTGACGCAACGCGCCCAGGCCCTGCGCGAGCGCCAGCAGGCAGCCCAGCAACAGCGTGAAGGCCTGATCGCCGAAGGCCTGCAGGGCAAGACCGAGCTGACCGCCGCCGAACAGGCCCTGCAGGTCACCCGCCAGGTGCTCGAACGTCAGCGCCTGGCCCGCAGCGCCAGCGTCGAGGAACTGCGCGCGCAGTTGCAGGACGACCAGCCCTGCCCGGTGTGTGGCAGTCAGGAGCACCCCTATCACCAGCCCGAAGCCCTGCTGCAAAGCCTCGGCCGGCACGACCAGACTGAAGAGGCCGGCGCCCTGCAGGCGGTGGAGGCGCTCAAGCTCAAGCTCGACGAACTGCGCAGCACCCTGGGCGGCGTGAATGGCCAGATCAAGGAGTACCTGCACCAGCAGGAACAACTGGCCGTCCAGCAGCAGGCACTGGCTCCTGGCCTGGAGGCGCACGCGCTGTATGCGCAACTCTCGGCACAGGATGTGGGCGAGCGCTCGGCCTGGCTGGAGCATCAGCTACGCCGCCTGAACGACGACATCGCCCGCGACGAGCAACGCCTCGCTACCCTGCTGACCCTGCAGAAAGACGCCGCCCGTGTGCAGCAGCAGGTGCAGGCGAGCGTCGAGGCGAACCAGCAGGCCGCGCAGCACCTGAGCCAGCAACAGCATGCGCTGCAGGCCGACGACGAACACCTGGAGCAGGCGCTGGCCGGCTTCGCCACGCTGCTGCCAGGCGACATTCTCGACGCCTTGCGCCAGGAGCCCGCCGCGACCTTCCTGCAACTGGACCAGCAACTGGCCCAGCGCCTGGAGCTGCTGGACCGGCAAAAGGACGAGCAGCAGGAGCACGCCGAGCGTCAGCAGCAGCTTGAAAAGACCCAGGTGCAGCAACAGGCGCTCGAACTCAGCCATCAGGCCGTGCAGCAGCAGGTCGATGCCCTGCGCACCCAGCAGCAACAGGCCCGCGACGCCCTGACCGCGCTGATTGGCGAGCATGCCGGTGCCGAGCACTGGCAGCAGCACCTGGAACAGCAGGTCGAGGCAGCGCGCAGCGCGCAGGCAACGACCGGCCAGCAGTTGCAGCAGGCCCAGGCCCAGGCCATCGAGCGGGCGGCCGAACTCAAGGCAGACGAACAGCGTCTGGGCGCCCTGGAGCAGGAAAACCAGCAGCTCGACCACGCCATCGGGCAATGGCGCCAGGGTCACCCGGAACTCGACGATGCCGGGCTGGACCAGCTGCTGGCGGTGGACGACGAGCAGGTCAGTCAACTGCGCCAGCGCCTGCAACAGGCAGAAAAGGCCATCGAGCAGGCCGGCGTGCTCGTCGCAGAGCGCGAACAGCGCCTGCAGCAGCATCAGGCCCAGGCCAGCGGCGAGGTACCCGCCGAGCAGCTGGAGCAGGCGCTGAGCGAGCTGCAGCAACACCTGGTGATCAGCGAGCAGCAGTGCGCCGAACTGCGCGCCGAGCAGGCCGACGACCAGCGCCGGCAACTGGCCTACCAGGCCCTGGCCGAGCGCATCGCCCAGGCCTATGCCCAGTGGCAGCGCTGGGCACGCCTGAACGCGCTGATCGGCTCGGCCACCGGCGACGTGTTCCGCAAGATCGCCCAGGGCTACAACCTCGATCTGTTGGTGCACCACGCCAATGCCCAGTTGCGCCAGCTGGCGCGGCGCTACCGGCTCAAGCGTGGCGGCAGCGCGCTGGGGCTGCTGGTACTGGATACCGAGATGGGCGACGAACTGCGTTCGGTGCACTCGCTGTCCGGCGGCGAGACCTTCCTGGTGTCGCTGGCACTGGCGCTGGGCCTGGCCTCGATGGCCTCGAGCACCTTGCGCATCGAGTCGCTGTTCATCGACGAAGGCTTCGGCAGCCTCGACCCGGAGTCGCTGCAACTGGCCATGGACGCGCTGGACGGCCTGCAGGCCCAGGGCCGCAAGGTGGCGGTGATCTCCCACGTGCAGGAAATGCATGAGCGGATCCCGGTGCAGATCCAGGTGCGGCGCCAGGGCAATGGGTTGAGCACGGTGGAGGTCAGCGGATGATCCTGTATTCGTTCCGCCGCTGCCCCTACGCGATGCGTGCGCGCATGGCCTTGCGCTACGCCGGTTGCCCGGTGCAGATCTGCGAAGTGAGCCTGAAGGCCAAGCCGGCCGACATGCTGGCGCTGTCGCCCAAGGGCACGGTGCCGGTGTTGAGCGTGGACGGTGAGGTACTGGAGGAAAGCCTGCAGATCATGCACTGGGCGCTGGCCCGGCATGATCCGCAAAACTGGGCGCTGCGGGACGACCCGAACGCAGCGCAGCAGGCCACGCAACTGATCGAGCGCAATGACACGCTGTTCAAGCAGCAGCTCAATCACTACAAGTATGCCGAGCGTTACCCGGAGCAGTCGCGCGAGACGTATCGTGCGCTGGCCGAGGCGGTACTGCTGGACCTGGAACAGCGCCTCGAGCGGCAGGCCTACCTGGTGGCGGCGCACCCGAGCATCGCGGACGTGGCGCTGATGCCATTCGTTCGCCAGTTTGCCGGGGTCGAGCCTGACTGGTTTGCCACAGCGCCCTACCCGCGCTTGCGCGTGTGGTTGCAGGGGTGGCTGGAGTCGGCGCTGTTCAAGGCGATCATGGCACGCTGACCAGCGAAGGGGCCGGTACTGACGCTACAAGGTCAGCACCGGAAACGATCAGTGCTGGACCTTGTGATCCAGCGCCGCATAGAAATTCGCGCTTTGCTGCAGGTACTTCTGGGTGTAGCTCGGGGTGGAGGATTTTTTCTCGCGGATCTCGACCTGGGCGCCGGCAGGCAGCACCACGGAGGCAGAAATGGCCGAAGCCGCGATAACCGAAAAAAGATTGAAGTTCATGGCAATGCCCTCGAAAGCGTCAGGTTGAAGTGGCCGGTTGGGCCGTGGTTCAAACCTACGCCGCTGCCGGCGCACTGAAAAATTCATTGCGCCAGTAGCGAATATCAAGGCGATTGATAGTTCAGTCGACGAACTTGAGGTCCGAAGGCGATTGCAGTGCCAGCGTCTGCACCACCTCGCCCAGCTGGCCTGTCTGCGCATCGCGCCGGATCACCACGATCTGGTTGCTCTGCTGGTTGCCGACCAGCACGTAGCCCCCGGTCGGGTCCAGGGTGAACTCGCGCGGGTGATCACCCTCCACCGAACGGCGCTGCACCTGGCGCAGGCTGCCATCCTGACGGTCGATGGCGAACACGATCAGTTCGTTGCGGGTGCCGCGGTTGCTCACGTACACGAAGCGCCCGTCGGCGGACACATGCACCGCGCTGGCCGCCTTGGCCGCGGCATCGGCCTGTTCGGTCAACGGCAGGATCTGGCGCTGGCTCAGCGTGCCGTCGTGGTAGTCGAACACCACCAGCTGTGCACTCATCTCCAGGGTCAGGTAGGCATGCTTGCCGTTTGGACCGAACGCCAGGTGACGCGGCCCGCTGCCCGGCGGCAGGACGACCGGGGTTGCCGCGCCCAGTGGCCGGGTCGGGGTCTGGGGCTGGTAGCGGTAGCCGATCACCTGGTCGGCGCCAAGGTCGCTGGCAAACAGGTATCGCCCGTCCGGGGACGGCACCACCGAATGCACATGCGGCCCGGCCTGGCGCTCGGGGTTCACCCCGCTGGCCACATGGCGCACCTGCTGCACCGACGCCGACAAACGGCCATCGGCAGCGACCGGCAACACGCTGAGGCTGCCGCCCGGCTCAGGCTTGACGCCGTAGTTGGCCACGAACAGATAACGCCCATCCAGGCTCAGGCTCGAGTGGGTCGGTTCGTCACCGTCGCTGGACACCTGGCTCGACAGGCTCAGTTCACCGCTGTCATGCGCCCGGGCAAAGCTGCTGACCTGGCCCTGGCCGTCACCGTTCTCGTTCACCGCGAACACGTTGCGCCGGTCCGGCGACAGCGCCAGCCAGGACGGGTTGCTGCTTCTGAGCACTTGCAGGGGCGTGGGGTCGAGCTGGCCGCGCTGGCTGTCGAAGCGGTAGCGGTAGATCCCGTCATGGGTGCCCACCAGCAGTTCATGGCCGTGGGCGTTGAGCGTCAGCGCCATGGCACTAGCGGTCAGCAGGGACATCAGCTGGCGTTTCATCGTCGTCCTCTTCAGAAGCGCGCAAGGCACTCATGCAGACTAGTTGATGCTCGCCCGTGTCGTCGCTGAGCTGCCAGTGCTCGCCGGCAAGCGTCGCGCTGCCGATCTGCTCGGGGCTGAACTGCCATTTCTTCAACGCACGGCCGTCCATCAATTCGATGCGCAGGCCCGTATCGTCGAAGGTGAAGTCGAATGCGTGCAGGCCATCGATCAACAGCATGTCGCAGGATTCAAGGGCTTGGGCAAGGGTGGTCATGGGGGGTATCCCTGATTAAACACGCATGATACCCCAACCTTAAAAGCATCGCGGGTCAAGCCCGCTCCTACAAGGACCGCGGTAGCCATTGTGGGAGCGGGCTTGACCCGCGATGAAAACGACGCAGTGTGTCAGTGCGCGAAAATCGACTTGCTCTGGGTGCCCGCCATCTTCTCCGGCTTGATCAGGAAGCGTGCCAGCGCCGGCAACAGCCACAGCGCGCCGAACATGTTCCACAGCAGCATGAAGGTCAGCATCAGGCCCATGTCGGCCTGGAACTTGATGGCCGAGAAGATCCAGGTGCACACCCCGATCGCCAGGCACAACCCGGTGAACAGCACCGCCTTGCCGGTGGAGCGCAGCGTCTGGTAGTAGGCCTCCTGCAACGGCAGGCCGGCGCGCAGGAAGCTCTCCAGGCGGCTGTAGATGTAGATCCCGTAGTCCACGCCGATGCCCACGCCCAGCGCCACCACCGGCAAGGTCGCGACCTTGACGCCGATGCCCATGAACGCCATCAGCGCGTTGCCCAGCACCGAGGTCAGCACCAGCGGCAGCACGATGCACAGGGTGGCAGCAAACGAGCGGAAGGTGATCATGCACATCACCGCCACGCACAGGTACACCAGGATCAGGATGGTCAGCTCGGCCGACCGGATCACCTCGTTGGTGGCCGCCTCGATCCCTGCGTTGCCCGCCGCCAGCAGGAACTCCAGGCCCTCCTGGTCATGCTCGGCAGCGAATGCCTTGACCGCATCCACCACGCGGTCGAGGGTCTCGGCCTTGTGGTCGTTGAGGAACACCAGCACCGGCGCCAGCGAGCAGTCGGCGTTGTACAGGCCCTCGGCACGCGACACCGAGGTGTTGAGGATGTCCGGGTTGCGCGACAGGCTCTCCCATTTCAGGTTGCCCTCGTTCATGCCCTTGATCATCTGCTTGGACACGGTCACCAGCGAGATCGCCGACTGCACCCCGGGGGTGTTCTCCATCTTCCACATCAGCTCGTCGACCGGCGCCATGGTCTTGTACACCGAGCAGCCTTCGGTCGGGGTCTTGACCATCACCACCAGCACGTCGGAGCTGGTGGAGTAGTTGTCGATGATGAAGGCGTTGTCCTTGTTGTAGCGCGAATCCGGACGCAGCTCCGGCGCACCCTGGTCGAGGTCGCCGATCTTCAGGTTCTGGCTGTACCACAGGCCGCCACCGAACATCGCCAGCGCCAGCAGCACCGACACCGGCGCCACCTTGGGGCTGGCGAAGCTGGACAGCAGGCGCCAGAACGGATGCTCGCGGGTCGCATCCTTCTTGCTGCGTTCGATGGCCTTCTTGCTGATGCCCACATAGGAGATCGCCACCGGCAGCAGGATCAGGTTGGTGAACACGATCACCGCCACGCCGATCGAGGCACCGATGGCCAGTTCACGGATGACCCCGATGTCGATGATCAGCAAGGTGATGAAGCCCACCGCATCGGCCAGGATGGCGATCATGCCCGGCAGGAACAGCTGGCGGAAGGTACGCCGCGCCGCAGTCAGCGCGTTCTCGGCCTCGCTGGACTGCAAGGCGATGCCGTTGATCTTCTGCACCCCGTGGGAGATGCCGATGGCGAAGATCAGGAACGGCACCAGCATCGAATACGGGTCGAGCCCGAAGCCCACCGCGTGCATCAGCCCCAGTTGCCACACCACCGCCACCAGGGTGGTGATGAGCACGGCAATGGTGCTGCGGATGCACCAGGTGAACCAGTACAGCAGCACCCAGGTGATCACCAGGGCGATGCCGAAGAACATCACCACCATCATCAGGCCGTCGATCAGGTCGCCGACCTTCTTGGCAAAGCCCACGATGTGGATCTTGACGTTGGGGTTCTGCGCCTCGAACTTGTTGCGGATCAGGTCTTCGAGCTGGTGCGAGAACGCCTGGTAGTCGAGCTTGATCTGGCGCCCCGGGTCGTTGGGGTCGGGGTAGGATTCGAGCAGCGGCACATCGACGATGCTCGACTTGAAGTTGTTGGCCACCAGCCGGCCGACCTGACCGGACTTGAGCACGTTGTTGCGCAGTTGCTCCAGGCTGTCGGGCGAACCGTCGTAGGTCTGCGGGATCACCTCGCCACCGGCGAAGCCCTCCTCGGTCACCTCGGTCCAGCGCACGCTGGGGCTCCACAGCGACTTGAGCGCCGAACGATCGACGCCAGGAATGTAGAACACCTCGTCGTGGATCTGGCGCAGGGTCTCCATGTACGCCTTGCTGAAGATGTCACCGTCCTTGGCCTCCACCGAGATCCGCACGGTGTTGCCCAGGTTGGCCAGGTCGTTGCGGTGCTCGATCATGTTCTGGATGAACGGATGCTCCAGCGGAATCATCTTCTCGAAGCTGGTGGACGGGCGAATCAGCATGGCCTGCCAGAACAGGAACAGGCTCACCAGCACACAGATGCCGATCACCGCCGGGCGGTTGTTGAATATCAGGCGCTCGAGCAGGCTCGCCTTGTCCTGGTTGTGCTGCATGTTGAACGACTCCTGACTGCTCATGGTTGCGCCCTCGCGGCGCCGGTGGCGGTAGCCAGGCGTGCCCCGCCCTGGCCGACCAGGATCAGCTGCCCATCGGCCTGACCGCTCACGCCCGAAAGGGCGATACGGTCGGGCCGGTTGAACACGCTGAAGCTCTGGCCGTCATCGGTGCTGCGCAACACGCTGCCGCCGTTGCCCACCAGCACCAGGCTGCCGTCTTCGAGTAGCGTAGCGCTTGCCAGGCCGAATTCGAGCGCACCGCGCTCGCCCTGGAGCGCGATGGCCTGCCAGGTGCTGCCGAAATCGCTGGAACGGTACAGGTTGCCGCGCAGGCCGTAGACCAGCAAGGTATCGGCGCGGGCGGTACCGATCGCTCCGAACAGCGAGCCCTCGTAGGGGCCGTCGAGGTGTTCCCAGGTCTGCCCGGCATCGCGGGAGCGGAACATGCTGCCCTGTTCGCCCACGATGAACAGGCCCGCGTCCTTCACGGCAGCGATGCCGTTGAGGTGGTACTGATCGGGGTTGTCGAGGCGCTCTGCGACGTCCTGCCAGTGCGCGCCGCCGTCGGTGGTTTCGAACAGGCTGCCATAGGCCCCCACGGCCAGCCCGTGCCGGGTGTCCTGGAACCAGACATCCAGCAGCGGGGATTCGCGGGACGGGTCTTCGAACTGTTTGCTCCAGGTGGCGCCGCCGTCGCTGCTGGCGAGGATCTGCGCATCATGGCCCACCGCCCAGCCGTGCTTGGCATCGGCGAAGTACACGGCAGTGAGCAGTTGGCGGCTGGGGACGCGGGCCTGGGTCCAGCTCTGGCCCTGGTCGTCGGAGAAGAGGATATGCCCGCGTTCGCCCACCGCCACCAGGCGCGGCCCGGCCTTGGCGATGTCGATCAGCAGGCTGTGGGAGGCCTTGTTCGAGGTCTGTGAATACACCGTCTGCGGTGTCGGGCCGTCATCGGCAGCCCCGGCGGTTGCGGCGAACAGCCCCAGGCCCAGGCTCAGGCTCAGCAAGACGCTGGCCGTGAATACATTCATAGTCCTCTCCCACATTATTGTTATTCGGTGCTACTGGCGGGGCTGGAAGCGGCAATCTAGAGCCCCGCGAATGCTGGCCTCAAGCTAGCAGGCTTTGGAAATGGATGACAACGTACAACGCGTTATGTTTTGTTAAGCGCGGCCTCTGGATCGTGGATGTCGCGTTGTCCGCCCGCACCTTCATCATAAAAAAGGGGGCTGCCCCGAAAAGGCCAGCCCCCTGTTCAACCTGCCCTCAACCTCAGGCCAGGCTCTTGCTCACCACCTCGAACACATCGCTGGACAGCCCGCCCGAGCCGCGGATGCGCTCCAGCTCGGCCTTCATCAGCGCCTGGCGCGCGGCATCGTACTTGCGCCAGCGGGTCAGCGGCGCCAGCTGGCGCGAGGCGATCTGCGGGTTGAAGCCGTTCAGTTCGATCACCAGGTCCGCCAGGAAGCGATAACCCGAGCCATCGGCCGCATGGAAGTTGACCAGGTTCTGCCCGGCGAACGCACCGATCAACGCGCGCACCTTGTTCGGGTTCTTCAGGGTGAACGCCGGGTGCTCCATCAACGCCCGCACTCGCGCCAGGCCGCCCGGCAACGGGCTGCCCGCCTGCACGCTGAACCACTGGTCCATCACCAGCGGGTTGTCCTTGAAGTGCTCGGCAAAACTTTGCAGTGCCCTGGCGCGCTCTTCCTGGAACGGCGAATTGACCAGCACGGCCAGTGCGGTCAGGCGTTCGGTCATGTTGTCGCACGCCTCGAACTGCTCGAGCGTCGCCTCCAGCACCTGCGCCCGGCCCGTGAGCATCAGGTACGACAGCGCGATGTTCTGCAGGCTGCGCCGGGCAAAGTGCTCGGCCTCGGCCACATAGGCGGTTTCGCGCGAGACCGCACGGTTGGCCTGGTAGCGCGCCCACAGCCCGTCGAACAGTTGCTCGGCCAGTTGCTGGCGGGCAAAGTCGCGGGCCGCGTGAATCGCGTCCACATCGGCCACTTCGCTGATTTCGGTGAGGTAGGCCTCACTCGGCAGCGAGAGCATTTCGGCGACCATGGCCTGGTCGAGTGCCTCGTTGGCCAGCACGCTGCCCAGGGCAGTGACCAGGCGCTGATCGAGCACCAGGGCTTCACCGCGCTGATGCTGCGCGATCAGTTCCTGCAAGACCTGAACCGACAGTTGCTGGCCGGCTTCCCAGCGATTGAAGCCATCGCTGTCGTGCTGCATCAGGAACATGAGTTGGTCGCGGTCGTACGGGAAGCTCAGCTTGACCGGCGCACTGAAGCCGCGCAGCAGCGACGGCAACGGCCTGGCGGCCACGTCGACGAAGGTGAAGGTCTGCTCGGCCTCGGTCACCGACAGCACCCGCGTGGTCGCGCCCGCCTGCGTTTCGCCTTGCAGGCGCAGGGCAATGTCGTTGCCCTGGGCATCGAGCAGGCCCAGTTCGACCGGGATCACGAACGGCTGCTTCTCGACCTTGTCCGGGGTTGCCGGGCAGCTCTGGCTGAAGGTCAGGCTGTAGGTCTGGGCAGCGGCGTCGTAAGCCTCGCTGACGTTCAGGCGCGGCGTGCCGGCCTGGCTGTACCAGCGCTTGAACTGGGTCAGGTCGACGCCGTTGGCGTCTTCCATGGCCTTGATGAAGTCGTCGCAGGTCACGGCCTGGCCGTCATGGCGTTCGAAGTACAGGTCGCTGCCCTTGCGAAAGCCTTCGGCACCCAGCAGCGTGTGCACCATGCGCACCACTTCCGAGCCCTTCTCGTACACGGTCAGGGTGTAGAAGTTGGAAATCTCGATGAAGCTGTCCGGGCGCACGGCGTGGGCCATGGGGCCGGCGTCTTCGGCGAACTGGTGGGTACGCAGGTAGGCCACGTCCTCGATGCGCTTGACCGTGCGCGAGTTCATGTCGGCGCTGAACTCGGAATCGCGGAACACCGTGAAGCCTTCCTTGAGCGACAGCTGGAACCAGTCGCGGCAGGTCACGCGGTTGCCCGACCAGTTGTGGAAGTACTCGTGGGCCACCACCGCCTCGACCCGCTGGTGCGCGGCATCGGTGGCGGTCTCGGCACGCGCCAGCACGCAGCTGGAGTTGAAGATGTTGAGGCCCTTGTTCTCCATGGCGCCCATGTTGAAGTCGTTGACCGCCACGATCATGAAGATGTCCAGGTCGTATTCGCGGCCATACACCTCTTCGTCCCAGCGCATGGACTTCTTCAGGCTGACCATGGCGTGCTGGCACTTGTCGATGTTCTCCGGCTCGACATAGATGCGCAGGGTCACGTCGCGCCCCGACTGGCGGGTGAAGGTGTCTTCGACGCACCACAGGTCGCCGGCCACCAGTGCGAACAGGTAGGCCGGTTTCTTGAACGGGTCTTCCCAGGTGGCCCAGTGCCGACCGTCCTGCTGCGGCCCGCTGCCGATGGGGTTGCCGTTGGACAGCAGGACCGGGTAGCGATGCTGCTCGGCGATCACCGTGGTGGTGAAGGTGCTCATCACGTCCGGGCGGTCGAGGTAGTAGGTGATCTTGCGAAAGCCCTCGGCCTCGCACTGGGTGCAGAACATGCCGCCAGACTTGTACAGGCCCTCGAGCGCGGTGTTGGTCTCGGGGTGGATCTTCACGCTGGTGTCCAGGGTGAAGCGCTCGGCAGTGGGCTGCAGGGTCAGGTGGCTGTCGTCGAGCTGGTAGTCGTCAGCGCCCAGCGGCTGGTCGTCCAGCGCCACGCTGAGCAGTTCCAGCTGCTGGCCGTCGAGCACCAGCGCCGGCAGGCCGGCACCGCGCGCCGGGTTGCGGCGCATGACCAACTGCGCGTGGACCAGGCTGTGGTCCTCGAACAGTTCGAAGGTCAGGTGCGTCTCGTCGATCAGGTACTCGGGTGCCTGATAGTCCTTGAGGTAGATCACTTGCGGCTGTTCGGTACGCATGTGGCGGTCCTTTTACTGATGCACGGCCAGCTGGTAGGCCGTGTACTTGCGAATATTGATCACGCCGGTATCGAAAATCAGGTACTGGCCCTTGATCCCCAGCAGGGTGCCTTCGGCGACAGGGTTCTTGTCCAGGTTGAAGCTCACGATCTTGCTCGGGTACGCCTCTACCGGGTAGCGGATTTCAATCGGCTCGACGTCGGTCAGCGGCTGGATCGCCTGCAGGCCGAAGCGGTCCTGCAGGCCCTTGAAACCTTCACTGCAGCTGTCGAACAACTGCTCGCGCACGGCCACCAGGTCGACCGCCTCGGCGTTGCCCTTGAGCAGTGCGCGCCAGTTGGTGCGGTCGGCCACCTGGCTGCGGAACAGGTCCTCGACCAGCCCGGACTGCTGCCGGGTGGCCACCCGCACGATCGGCAGGGCCTGGCTGGCGCCCTGGTCGAGCCAGCGCGTGGGCAGCTGGGTGGCGCGGGTGATGCCGACCTTGATACCCGACGAGTTGGCCAGGTACACCACGTGGTCGGTCATGCAGAACTGCTCGCCCCAGGCCGGGTCACGGCAGGTGCCGTGCTCGTAGTGGCAGCGCTCGGGGCTCATGATGCAGGTGTCGCATTGCGCCAGCCTGGTCATGCACGGGTAGCAGTAACCCTGGCTGAAGCTGGTCTTGGTCTTGCGCCCGCAGTGGGTACAGTGGATCGCGCCCAGGTATTCGAGACGCACGGTCTTGCCCAGCAGGGGGTTGACCGGCACTTCGACGTCGCCCAGGCGAAACGCGTATTGCACGACCGGCTGCTCGAGGCGCGCCGTCATCTTGCTGATGGAACCACGGCCGAGTTCGATCAATGGATCGCGTCCGACTTGAACAGGATGTTGGGCACCGGCGCGGACTTGGAGGCGCATTCCTGCGGGCCCATGTAGCCGGTACGCTGGTCTTCGGGCAGGTTCTGCATCTCCCAGGCGATCACGGCCTGCAACGACAGCTCCTTCTGCTCGGCGGTGAGCTTGCGCCCGTCGGACCATTTGCCGATTTCCACGGCCAGTTTCAGGCTGGCGTAGATCTCCGGGGTGATGTTTTCGATCATTTGCGCAAAAGTGGACATAGCGTCTCCAAAAATCAAGCTGACAGTTTACGCCGGGCCAGTGCCCCGCCCAAGAGCCCGCTGAGGCAGCCGACCAACAGCCCACCCACGTGGGCGGCGTTGGCGATCGCGCCGAAGCCGAGCAGGGTGATCAGCCCGGACAGGCACAGCAGCAGCCATACCAGCATCATCACCAGCACGCCGCGCGGCATGCGATACACCGGGTTCGGCGCCAGCCACTGGTACAGCCAGATGTGCCCGAGCAGGCCGTACAGCACCCCGGACAAGCCGCCGAACAGGCTGGGCCCGCCGAACACGAACTGCGCCACGTTCGACACCAGGCTGAACAGCAGGGTCAGCGACAGCAAGGCCAGGGTGCCCTGACGCAGCTCGATGCGCCGCCCCAGCTCCCAGTACCACAGGCCGTTCATGGCCAGGTGCAGGATGCCGAAGTGCACCAGCATCGGGCTGAACAAGCGCCACCACTGGCCTGCATCGAGGCTGGTCAGCAACGGGGTGAAATACAGGTAGTCGCCCTGCACGCGAAAATCCAGGAAGGTCAGCCAGCTCAAGGTGGCGAAGTTGTCGCCCAGGCCGGTCAGTGCCGCCACCACCACGCACAGCAGCAACACCGCTGCAGTGGCCTTGCTGGCCTTCGCCTGCGCGGCCAGGCTCGGGCGCGGTGGGGCCGGGGGCTGCGCCAGGGGCGGCAGTTGCACATCGGCATTGCCCTCCGGAAAGCGCTGGTACAGCTGGCGAACATCTTCCACCAGGTAGTCGGCGGTCCACAGTACCTGCTCCTCGCCCTCCTCCGAGACCCGGTGCGGCACCTGCAGGTGCTTGAGCAGCTCGACAAAGCCGCTGAGGTCGACGCTCAGGGGCAGGCGCATCACCATTGCCGCACTCATTGACTGGCCTCCGGCCGTTCGACATCCACCCATACGAACTTGTGCGGGTCGATGCGGGTTTCATCATCCAGCCGATAGGCCACCAGCTTCCCGTAGAGCACCGCACTGTAGTCCAGGCACGCCAGGTTGGCGCGGATGGGTGCGGGCCGGCCGCTGCGCCAGTAATGGCCGACGAACAGCAGCGGCTCGTCGTCACCGTAGCGCAGCAGCGCGTTCTTCTGGCTGCGACTGAGCGGCGCATTGGCCACTTCGGCCGGCAGCGCATCGGGCTGGAACACGATATCGCCGTAGGTCTGCGGGTCTTCCTCCCAGAACTTGGTGCGAAAGAATGCGCGGGTCAGGCCGTCGCCGCCGGTCAGGGTGAGGCCGTCGGGCAGGCGCATGTCGGTGCCGCGCAGCAGCCGGTTGCACACGGTGTGGGCAAAGCTGCCGGCCACGGCCGAGGCCTGCACGAAATGCTCGTCGATGCGCCCGTCCGGATGCTGCTGGCGCAGCGGCTCGATCAGGCGCGCGTCCCAGCAGGCATGTACCACGCGAAAGCGTCCGGCATCGATGAACAGCGGCAGCTCGTAGAACCAGCCGAGAAAGTCGTGCCAGTCGTGGGGGTGGTCGGCGAACTGGGTCAGTGTCTCTTCGATCAGCCGCGCATGGCGCGGGTTGTGCTCGCGCACGAACTGCTTGCCGCTGCCCGGCAGCGCCGGCGTGGTCCAGCCCAGTGCGCTGAATTCGTGGTTGCCCATGATGCAGTGGGCCTGACCGGCTTCGACCATGTCGTGCACGATGTGCAGGGCCTCGCGAATGCGCGGGCCGCGGTCGATGATGTCGCCAAGGAAGATCGCCTGACGCTGCGCATGCCGCCACACCCCGCCCTGACGCTTGTACCCCATGGCGTCGAGCAGACGCTCCAGGGTGTGGGCACAGCCGTGGACATCGCCGATCAGGTCGTAACTGCGCGCGGGATCGAGCATCAGTCGCCTCCACCACCCAGACGGCTGCCCCAGCCGAGCTTGGTCCGGCAGACCTCGTAGTAGTTGTGGTCCAGCGGGTGGATCAGGCGCAGCTTCTGCGGCTTCTTGTTCACCGTGATGGTGTCGCCGGGGGCACAGGTGAAATGGTTCTGGCCATCGCACGAGACTTGCGGGTACAGCTGCAGGTCACGCGATACCACGATCTTCAGCTCGCTGTTGCCATCGACCACGATCGGGCGTCCCGACAGCGTGTGCGGGTACATGGGCACGATCACGATGGCGTCGAGCTTGGGGTGCATGATCGGTCCGCCGGCCGACAGCGCGTAGGCGGTCGAGCCGGTCGGTGTGGCGACGATCAGGCCGTCGGCCTTCTGGCTGCACACGAACTGGCCGTCGATGTAGATCTCGAACTCGATCATGCGGTTGGACTTGCCAGGGTGCAGCACCACGTCGTTGAGCGCGTCGCCCTGGCCGATGGCCTCGCCGTGGCGGCGGACTTCGGCCTGCAGCAGGAAGCGGTTTTCCACCAGGTAGTGGCCGTCGAGCACTTCGGCCACCTTGACCTCCAGCTCGTCGGGGCGAATGTCGGTGAGAAACCCCAGGCTGCCGCGGTTGATGCCCAGTACCGGGATGTTGTGGCGCGCCAGTGCGCGGGCGGCGCCGAGCAGGCTGCCGTCGCCGCCGACCACGATGACCATGTCGCACACCTCGCCCAGCAGCTTGCGCGAGGAGGTCTGCAGGCCGTGGCCGGGCAGCACGTCGGCGATGGTGTCCTCGAGGATCACGTGCAGGTGCCGCTCGAGCAGGAATTTTTTCAGTCGGCGAATGGTATCGAGCACCTGCGAACTGCCAAGGCGGCCGATGATACCGATATTGCGAAATTGCTCCATGGGGCTCCTGCGGGGCACTGCGGCGTTGAATGGGCCGGTTGGCCAAAGCGTTGATTATGGGCGAAAGCGCCGGGCAGCGGCAAACGCCGCAGTTTTTTGCACAAGGCGCCGGGGCGGGCGGCTATGCTCGCAGGATGATGCCCTTTACAGACCTTTGCGACCTGCCCAACCGCCTGCGCCAGCCCCCGGTGCGGGACCTGGCGTGGGTAATCCTTGCGCCCCCCATGCTCGCAGTGACGCCCTGGCCGCAGCGCCACCCGTTGGCCGGCAGCGACTGGGTGGCCGCACCGGCGCTGCTGCGCGACTGGCTGCTGGCGCTGGACCACGACAGCCGTGACCTGCAGGCCTGGCTGGCACAGGCCGCCAGCCGGCGCCTGGGGTTGTACTACGAGCGGCTGTGGCAGTTCGCGTTGCGCCATGCTCCTGGGGTGGAGCTGCTGGCGGCCAACCTGCCGATCCGCGACGGCGGGCACACCCTGGGCGAGCTGGACATCCTGCTGCGTGACCGCGACGGGGTGCATCACCTGGAGCTGGCCATCAAGCTGTACCTGGGCCCGCAGCACGGTGACGGGCGCAACCCGGCGCAGTGGCTTGGGCCGGGCTGCCATGACCGGCTGGACCGCAAGCTGGCGCACCTGAACGACCATCAACTGCCGATTTCGGCGCGGGCCGAGGGGCGCGAGGCGCTGGCGGCGCTGCACATAGACAGCTTCACGGCTCAGCTTTGGCTGGGCGGGTATCTGCTGTATCCATGGCCGGGGCCGGCGCAGCCTCCGGCGGGTGCGCACCCACAACACTTGCGCGGGCGCTGGCTGCATCAGCGCGACTGGGCCCGGTTTGCGGCGCAGGCCGACCCCGGGTGCTGGCAGCCGTTGCCGCGCCAGGCATGGCTGGCGCCGGCGCGGTACACGCAGGAACAGGCCTGGGGCACGGAACAGTTCCAGGCCTGGCTGCAAGCGCTGGACCCGATGGCCCCCGCGCAGTTGCTGGTGCGGCTGGTGCCTGGGGATAGCGGGGATTGGGTAGAGGCTCAACGCTTGTTTCTGGTGGCCGATGCCTGGCCGAACCTGGCGGGTTAGCATGCACTGGCTGGACCGCCCCCCACATGAACGTACGCCCCCGTGGGAGCCGGCCTTGCCGGCGAAGGGGCCAGCGCTGACAACATTCTGCTAACCTCGCCCCCCCTCACCCAGCACCCGCACAAGGAACCCACCCGTGCCCGGCAATCTTCTCGCCCTGGCGCTCGCCGTCACCCTGGTCTGGCCCGCAAGTGCCAGCGCAGCGCCTGCCCCAGGTCTGGACCAGGACAACGACCTCGCCCTGCTGAGCGACAGCTTCTGGCGCCAGGCGACGCCCACCGACCTGGACACGTGGCTGGCCCCGCGCAGCCAACCCGGCGAGTATCCACCCGGTGTGGTCACCCGCAATACCACGGCCTTTCACCTCGCACTCGAAAACAACGCCTCGCTGGCCATGCTGCAACACCTGCGTGCCGCGCTACCGGCCATGGTCGGGCTCGGCGACTACCCCGAATCGCTGCTGTCCACGGCCATCAAGCACAACCACCCCACTGCCACCATCGAATGGCTGCTGGCCCAGGGCGCGCCGGTGGAAGCCGGCGACTACCACAACCCACGCCCGCTGCTGCTGGCCATCGCCCAGGGCGCCGATGCCTCGCTGATCGACGCCCTGGTCAAGGCCGGCGCCGACACCTCCTACTTCACGCGCAGCGACAGCAACATGGACGCCTTCGACGCCGCAGTGCTGACCGAGCACAGCGCCACGCGCCGGGCCGTCGCCCGCCATCTGCCACTGCCCGAGGCCGGCAGCGAAACCATGGAAGCGATCCTGGTCGAGCTTTCGCGCCAGGGTCGCGACGGGCCCGACGCCCCGCACGTGAGCTACGACATCCTCAGCGTGCTGCTCGAGCGCGGCATGAGCAGCACCGGCACCTACTGCGACCCGCACAAACCCTACTGCCTGGCCGACGACAGGAGCGACCTGATGGACCTGGCCATCCGTATCGAGGACCCGCAACTGGTCGACTACCTGCTCGGCAAGGGTCTGAAGGCCCGCTAGCACACTTTTTTGCCCCAGCGCAGGTGCAGGGCACGCGCAAGCGATTAGAGTTATCCGCACAGCGCCATCAAGAGCGCGGCCATTGACCTGATTGTCCGATATGAGGAACCACCATGACCCTGACCAATACGCAGGCACGCTACGGCAGCCTGTCGATCGCCCTGCACTGGCTGATGCTGATTCTGCTGGCGGTGGTATACGCCTGCATCGAACTGCGCGGCATCTTCCCCAAGGACAGCGCCGAGCGCGACCTGATGAAAAGCCTGCACTTCATGCTCGGCCTGAGCGTGTTCGTGCTGGTATGGCTGCGCCTGATCCTGAAGGTCACCCACCCCACCCCGCGCATCGAACCCAAGCCGCCGGCCTGGCAGACGGGTCTTGCGCACCTGATGCACTGGGCGCTGTACGCCCTGATGATCGGCCTGCCGCTGGCCGGCTGGGTGATCCTCAGCGCGGCCGGCAAGCCGATCCCGTTCTTCGGCCTGGAGTTGCCCGCCCTGGTAGCACCGGACACCGACCTGGCCAAGTTCGTCAAGGGCTGGCACGAGTGGTTCGGCGCACTGGGCTACTGGCTGATCGGCCTGCACGCACTGGCCGGCCTCTACCATCACTACGTGGTCCGCGATAACACCCTGCTGCGCATGCTGCCGCAAAAAGGTGACTGACTAGGCGAACCCGCGGCGGCCCTGCAAGCCGCCGGTGTGAACGAAGATCAGCCGCGTGCCGGCCACGAACGCGCCAGCCAGCACACGCTCCTGCAGGGCCAACAACGCCTTGCCGGTGTACAGCGGTTCCAGTGGCAGGCCCGATTCGGCCTCGCTGGCCTGGATGAATGCCAGCAAGGCCGGGTCGACCTTGGCAAAGCCGCCCCGGCTGGCGTCGTGCAGGCGGTAAGTGCCCGGCGCCAGCACCTCGACCTCGCCTTCCACCCCGTGCCCCGGCGGCACGGCCAGCGCGCCGTGCACCGGGTGGGCGCCCGCTTCGGCCTGGGCCAGCCCCACCAGCGTGGTACCGCTTCCCACCGCCAGCCACCAGGCGTCGTAATCGGCCCAGCCCACGGCCGCCAGCTGCGCCCGCGCCTGGGTCACGATCTGTGCGCAGCCTTCGGTGCCCAGTGGCCCCGCGCCGCCTTCGGGCACGCAATGCCATGCCGGGTAGAGGGCTTGCCAGGGCTGCCAGAAATCCGCCTGATGCCGCGCCCTGTATCCGGCGTACCCCAGCCAGTGCAGGTGCATGCCCAGTGCTTGCAGGTCGTGCACGGTGGGGTTGCTGTGCGGGTGCCCACGCAACAGCCCGGCCGTGGCAAAGCCGAAGCGCTTGCCGGCCGCCGCCAGGGCATGCAGGTGGTTGGAATAGGCGCCGCCCAGGCTGATCACCCCCGGGGCACCACGGGCATGGGCAAGGCGCAGGTGCCCCTGCAGCTTGAACCATTTGTTGCCGCTGATCAGCGGGTCGATGAGGTCCAGACGCAGCACTGCCACCTCGACCCCGGCGCGCGCCAGCCAGCCTAGGGCCAGCGGTTGCAGGGGTGCCAGTGGCAGGTCATCGAAAGCGGCAGACATCGAACAGGCTCGGCAGAACGGGAGCGCGCAGTCTACCAGCGCACCCCCGCCACCGCTTTACAGCTCGGCCGCCAGGCGTGAACCCTGGTTGATCGCGCGCTTGGCGTCCAGCTCGGCGGCGACGTCCGCGCCGCCGATGAGGTGCACCGACTGCCCGGCGGCCAGCAGGCCATCCTGCAGCTCGCGCAGCGGGTCCTGGCCGGCGCAGATCACCACGTTGTCCACCGCCAGTACCTGCGGCTCGCCTTCGGCGATACGGATATGCAGGCCGGCGTCGTCGATCTTCAGGTAGTCGACGCTGTTGAGCATCTGCACCCGCTTGTTCTTCAGGCCTGTGCGGTGGATCCAGCCGGTGGTCTTGCCCAGCCCGTCGCCAACCTTGGTCTTCTTTCGCTGCAACAGGTACACCTGGCGCGCCGGAGCATGGGGCTGGGCCTGGATGCCCGCCACGCCGCCGCGCGCTTCGAGCCGGGTGTCGATGCCCCACTCCCTCCAGAACGCCTCGCGGTCCTGGCTGGTGGCAACGCCCTGGTGCACCAGGAACTCCGACACATCGAAGCCGATGCCGCCGGCACCGATCACCGCGACCTTCTGCCCCACCGGCTTGCGCGCCAGCAGCACGTCCAGGTAGCTCAGCACCTTGGCGTGATCGATACCGTCGATGGCCGGCAGGCGAGGCGCGATGCCGGTCGCAAGGATGATCTCGTCGTAGCCGCCCTCCACCAGTTGCTCGACATTGACGCGGGTGTTCAGACACAGCTCCACGCCGGTGGTCTGCAGCTTGCGCTTGAAGTAGCGCAGGGTCTCGAAGAACTCCTCCTTGCCCGGCACGCGCTTGGCCACGTTGAACTGCCCGCCGATCTCGCTGGCCGAGTCGAACAGGGTCACCTGGTGGCCACGCTCGGCGGCCACGGTAGCGGCGGCCAGGCCGGCCGGGCCGGCGCCGACCACGGCAATACGCTTGGGCTGGGCCACCGGCAGGTAGTTGAGTTCGGTTTCATGGCAGGCCCGCGGGTTGACCAGGCAACTGGTCAGCTTGCCGCCGAAGGTGTGGTCCAGGCAGGCCTGGTTGCAGCCGATGCAGGTGTTGATCTCGTCGCCGCGCCCGGCGGCGGCCTTGTTGACGAAGTCCGGATCGGCCAGGAACGGGCGTGCCATCGACACCATGTCGGCGTCGCCTTCGGCAAGGATCTGCTCGGCGACTTCCGGGGTGTTGATGCGGTTGGTGGTGATCAGCGGGATCTGCACCGTGCCGCGCAACTTGGCGGTGACCTTGCTGAACGCGGCACGCGGCACCTTGGTGGCGATGGTCGGGATACGCGCCTCGTGCCAACCGATGCCGGTGTTGATCAGCGTGGCGCCGGCCTGCTCGATGGCCTGGGCCAGCTGCACGATCTCCTGCCAGTTGCTGCCGCCTTCCACCAGGTCGAGCATCGACAGGCGGAAGATGATGATGAAGTTCGGGCCGACCGCTTCGCGCACCCGGCGCACGATCTCCACGGCCAGGCGCATGCGGTTCTCGTAGCTGCCCCCCCAGCGGTCGGTGCGATGGTTGGTGTGGGCGGCCAGGAACTGGTTGATGAAGTAGCCTTCGGACCCCATGATCTCGACGCCGTCGTACTCGGCGCTCTGGGCCAGCGTGGCGCAGGTGACGAAGTCCTGGATCTGCTTCTCGATGCCCTCTTCGTCCAGCTCGCGGGGCTTGAACGGGTTGATCGGCGCCTGGATCGCGCTGGGGGCCACCTGCTTGGGGCTGTAGGCGTAGCGCCCGGCGTGGAGGATCTGCATGCAGATCTTGCCGCCGGCCTCGTGCACCGCCTGGGTAACGATACGGTGCTTCTGCGCTTCTTCGGCCGTTGTCAGCTTGGCCGCGCCGGAGTACACCCCGCCCTCTTCGTTGGGCCCGATGCCGCCGGTGACCATCAGGCCGACGCCACCACGAGCGCGCTCGGCAAAGTACGCCGCCATGCGCTCGAAACCGCCGGGTTTCTCCTCCAGGCCGGTGTGCATCGAGCCCATCAGGGTGCGGTTGCGCAGGGTGGTGAAGCCCAGGTCCAGCGGGGCAAGCAGGTGCGGGTATTGAGCGGCGGTCATGGTGAACTCCACAGCGAACTGATCACGGAATGCGGGCGCCTCGCTGCGTGCAGCGGGGCCCGTCGGTTATCTGTGAGGGACAGTAATGCGCCTGGAAGTGAGGCTCAATGACCGAAAGTTACAAGTTAATGACCGTAACTGACAGTGCGTGAGGCGCTGGCCTGTTCACGGATGCAGGCAGCGTTCGGCCAGTTGCCGAGCCTGATCGTGGGTGATGCCGGTGTTTTGCTGCAGGGCGAGCGGGTGATCGCCCGCGTCCACGAACACCAGCGGGCGGTCGCCCAGGGCCTGGGTCTGCAGCGTAGCCTTGAGGTTGAGGGTCGAAACCTCATAGGGGAACTCGCTTTGCACACGTGCCGCATAAGGTGGTTCGCGCTCGCGACCTGGGGTTTCCCACAGTTCGCTGGTGCGGTAGAAATCCGCCTCGCTGACCGTCACCCAGGTCAGCCACACGAACGGCTCGGGTGAGCCGATGATCGGGATTTCCAGGCGCCCGAGCACGAAGTGGTGGGTGTCATCGATGATGCACTGATCGCTGGACAGTGGCGCACGCTGCTCGCGCTCTGCCTCCGGCAGGTCATACCAGGCGGCAGGGGCTGGCGCGCCGAAGGTGGTGGGCAGCTCGTCGTGATACTCGCCACAGGTGGCGCAATGGAAGCCTTGCATGGTGGGTGCTCCTTGAACACTTAAGGCCGGATCAAGCCGCGCGGCGCGCAAACGGCAGCGTCATGTTACAGGCCCAGCAGTGCCTTGAGCGCAGGCATTACCCACTGGGGGTGATCCTCGTGCGGCGAATGCCCGGTAAACGGGATGTTCAGCAGTTGCGCATTCGCCACCCGATCGGCCAGCTCGCAGGCGTTGGCCCGCGTTACCAGGCGGTCTTCATCGCCATGAATCACCAGCAAATCGGCGGTGATGCCGCACACCGTTTCATTCGGGTAGCCCTGCTCGCCTGAATCCAGCCACAGCTCGCGCAACGCCACGGCCAGGCGGTCGAAATCGGGTTCGGGGTTCAACTGCAGGTAGCGCTCGTAGCTGTGCGGGAACAGCTCACGCCAGCGCGCGCCGGTCACGCAGCTGTACATGCCGCGCACGGGATCATCTGCTTTCAGTTGCCAGTGGGCACCGATCGTCACCAGTTTGTCGATGCCAGCACTCCCGGCAGCCGCGATGCGCAGCGCTGCAATGCCGCCATCGCTGTGGCCGACGAGGCTGAAGCGCTCAAGCCCCAACTGCCGGGCAACCGCCTCCACATCCAGTTGCAAGCGCTGGTAGGTCAGCGGCAGGTGCCCCAGGGTCGATTTGCCCTGGCCGCGGCTGTCGATGCCGATCAGGCGATAACGTTCGGCCAGGGCCGGCGTGATGGCATTGAAGGTTTCGATATCGCCAAAGCCACCGTGCAGAAAAACCAGTGCCGGGCCCTGTGGGTTGCCTTGCTGTTCACAATAGAGGCGTGCCCCGGCAACTTCGACGTACTGGCCGTCCTGGTGATTGAATGTCGTCATTTGAGGGTCCCTTGTTTGTGTCGCGGAGGCAATTGTCGGCGGCAGTTTAATGCGTTGCGCCTTCGACGCGGTACCCCCGATGCCCTCATTGCCAGGTATGAAGTCCTTTGCTTAACGCATCGTCCTGTCATTGATCGGAAAGACACAACCCTGGCTTTGGCCCCAATGCGTTAGTATGAGGATGACGATTGCCAGTACCGCACCTCCATAGGCTGATGTCAGCAACATGATTGAAAGCTTTTTATTTTCGAATCTGAAAACCATACCCCACACTTCAAGCATGCCCGAAAAAGTGTTCATATTGATACCCTTTTTCTTGCTGCAGCGATTTGCGTATATCACCGAAACCGTCAAAAACAACCACCCCACAAAAAACAGAAAAATACGGAAGAACTGGATCGTATCGCACATGAATTTCTTCTGACCACGCTGATGGCACAAGACTAAAGATAGAACGCTGACCACAAAGCGAACTGAGCTACATCACCGCATGGCAGTACTGAAATATGGCCCACCCCACCAAACCGCCCATCAACTACAAAACACAGCCTTTCGACCGTCCCCAATAAAACAATAAACACCAAGCAAAATACAAATTTCCTGTAAAAAATCAAGACATCACAGTTGCGACTTAAAACACACTTCTTCGGCGCCAAACACGCACCAGTAAAAACTTGCCGAGCCATACTTCAGCTCTTGTTTCTCCTTTCGCTCACCCTAAATTAACCACTACATCAAGCGCACACCCCTGAGATCGCGCGTAAAACACCAAAGAAGCCAACCCGACTCCTGCGGCCGCTCCGCCGTAAACAGTTGTAAGAACCACCCACGAAAGCATCTTATTTTTAAATGAAAAAACATGCCTATACATCTCAAAAAGCCCTGCAAAGGTATTCATATTTATGCCATTACGCTTGCAGTATGCATTTGCATAAAAAACCGTTAAAAAAACCACCCCAAACAAAAACCAGAAAATTATTTCAATCAATAAAGCCATCCAAAAGCACACAATACGCCCTCAATCTTTCAGTGGAATAATTACAGTGGAAAATAGAGGTGCGCCCCGGCAACTTCGACGTACTGGCCGTCCTGGTGAGTGAATGTCGTCATTTGAGGGTCCCTTGTTTGTGTCGCGGTGGCAATTGTCGGCGGCAGTTTAATGCGTTGCGCCTTCGACTCGGTACCCCTGATGCCCTCATTGCCATGTATGAAGTCCTTTGCTTAACGCATCGCCCTGTCATTGATCGGAAAGACACACCCCTTACTCTGCCCCCAAAGGGTCAGTACGAAAATAGCGACAATCATGAGTGCCCCGCCATAGGTTGCAGTCAGCATGATGAATGACAGCTTTTTATACTCAAACTTGAAAACCATCGCCCACATTTCAAATATGCCAGAAAAAGTTTTCATATTTACGCCTCTCTTTTTGCAAAATTGATTTGCATAAATCACCGCCGCCGCCATTGAAACACCACAAAAAGCAAACAAGGAAATTCTGAAAAACTGAATCGTGTCGCACATAACTCACCTAGAATAATGGGGCTGGTACATCACGACAGACAAAACATTCTCGTTTTTCGCCTTACACTGCGCACAACATGATAGTCATCACGAGCGAAAAGTTTTTGATCACCCTTGACGCTTAGTACAAAAAATAACCAGCAACCAAGCACACAGTGGAACCAAGCCCGTCACAAAAATAGCATGCCGAATTACTTAAATAGGTGTGGGTTAATCCAGACCCGCGAGCAATGCAAGTAAACAGAAAGAAAGATAGGCAATTACTACCATGGCAGCGAGAGCGAGCTTCACACCTAACAAAACGCGCGACTAACTCACCGCGACCTCATAATCAACTAAACAAACTGAATCATAAACCACCAGCCTTCACCAATGGCATGCTCAACCATCATAGAAACTTACCCCAAAAAAACTCTAACGCTTCGTAAGCATCCTCATCGTCATAGGCCTGAACCAGAAACTCAAGCACCTGCGCAACCGCCGCCTGCTTCGCGTCATCCATACATTTTATCTTATAAAGATCATTATCTCTGGCATACATCAGCAGCCTTGATGGCAGTTCCTTGGAAATTACATCACCTTCATCATATTGCTCACATGCGATCAAAAGGTAAGCTGGCAAATAATACCTCATCCCGACGGGGGCCATGAATGACAAACATGCAGATGCATCTCCAACATATTCATCTACCAATATATCTAGCGTAACATCCCACCAATTCCGACCCTTGAAAAAATCCCTGATCTGAAGGGGCTCAGGATAAGAAGACGCTACAATCTGAGAGGCCTCCGGCGGCGCTGTACACTTAAAAGCGAGCTTTATTTGTTCTCTAATTCTGAGCTGCTCCATTTTCATCGAATCTTCTTCTCGCATAGCGCTACACTCTCCCACGCTTTGATTGCTTCATTTCGGTGTTGTTTATCCCCACCAGCGAAACATCGATTATTTACAGCATCACGAGCTAACGCACACTCCAGATTCACCTCACGCAGAATTGAAGCTTGCACAGGATCGGTAACTCCCTTGCAGGTACGACGTCCCCCTTTACAGGCCCTGTCAACTTCGTCCTGCATTTTTCGGTGCTCACCAGGCGTACAATTTCCCGGCGATGGCATACCAATTGATAATGGGCTTACCTTCAAATTTGCATCATCACGTATCTCTCCACTCTGTTTGGCAGAGTCGCCTGAAGTCGTTAGAACTGCACCGACCGCGACACCTCCGGCAACGGCACCCACAATTGCTCCAGCTCCACATCCAAATGGCCCCGCCCAAGATCCAAGTACGCATCCCGCAACAGGGTTTAGTCCGAGAGGATCAACATAACCAAGCGGATTTCCAGACGCGTAATTATAGAAATTAATCCCTCCCCGCAGACCTGAAGGGTCTTTCGATATATAACGATAGGTCTTCGGTTCATAGTAGCGAAAACGGTTGTAGTGCAGCCCAGCCTCACGGTCGTGATACTGCCCCTGAAACCGTAGCGGGTTACTCAGCCCTACCTGCCTTGCCCAAACCGACCGCTCCTCACGCACCTCCCCCCACGCCTTGTACTGCCCCGCCCACGCCATCTCGCCATTATGGTCGGTCAGCTCCATCGGCGTGCCCAGGTGATCGCACTGGTACCACGCAAGCGCGTCAAACGCCTGCGGCTGCATGTGCGTGTGCCACAACGGGTCCAGGTCGAAGTCGTAGTGGCGGCCGCTCCAGTCCGGCTGCTTGTGCAGCCGCACCGGCCCCCTGCGCAGGGCCTGGGCCACCGGCACAAAGCTGCCCGGCTCATACAAGTAATGCACCGTACGGCCCGTATCGCCTTCATCACGCGGCGGGGAGCTTTCCCACGCCAGTGTGTCGCCGTCCCAGCCAAACAGCGTGAAGCCACAGTCCAGCTCACGCTGGCGCTTGGCCCGTTCGAGTTGATTCCAGCCCGTGCCGGCCTGCGGCTTGTTCGAGTAATGCGCAACCGAGTGTTTGTGCAATCGCCGCCCGAGGGCGTCATAGCTGTACTCGACCTTGAGCTTGTCATCGCTGTAGCTCTCCAGCCGGTCGAACAGGTCCCAGGTGAACTGCGCACGCACGCCGTTGTGCAGCCGTTCGGCGAGGTTGCCGCGCACGTCGTAGGTGTAATGGGTGCCGGCGTATTCGCGCAGCAGGTTGTCCATCAACCTGTTGCGTTTGGGGGCCTGGTCCAGCGGGCGGTTGAGCTGCTGCGTCTTCTCGTCCAGCAAGTTACCCGCCGGGTCGAACGCGAATGTCTCCACCCCCAGGCGACTGCTGGCCTGCAACAGGCGACCGACAGGGTCGTACTGGTAGGCCAACTGACCACGCCGGCTGTCGTGAATGTCGGTGAGTTGCCCGGCGCCATCGTACTGGTACTGACGCTTGAGCAACGTGGACTTGCCGTCGTGGCTGCCTAGCAGTTGCTCCTGCAGCCGTCCGGCCGGGTCCCAGGCCTGGGTCTGCATCAGCTTGTTGCCCTGATGGCGCGCCACTTCACGGTGCAGGTCATCGCGCTCGTAGCTGAGCATGTCGTGCTGGTCGAGCTTCATGCCCAGCAGGTGGCCGCTGCCGTAGGTCAGCCAGCTGACCGTATGGCCATCGGGGCGCACGGTTGCGATGCGCTGGTTGAGCACGTCGTACTCGTGCGTCCACACCGCCACCACCGGCTGCTGCAACCCCAGGTAATGCTGATGCTCGCGGGTCAGATTGCCCGCCTCGTCATGGAACCACTGCAACTGGCTTGCCGCGTTGATCGCCTGGATCAGCCTGCCGTTGCCGTCATAGGCAAAGCGCTCGGTCTGGGACTGATCGTCCAGCCTGGCGGTACGCTCGGCCAGCCGACCCATGGGGTCGAAACGCAGGTCGATGCGGCGCTGGCCGACCTGGGTCGAGGCCAGGCGACCGCTGTACGGGTCGTATTGATAACGGGTGGTCAGGCCATCGAAGCCGGTCTCCTGCAACAGGCGACCGACCGGGTCGTACACGAAGCTCGCCTGGCTGGTGTTTTCGTTTTCCAGGCCAATCAGCCGGCCCAGTTTGTCCCAGCGATAGCGCAGGGTGTGCTCGTTGGCGTCGACGCGCTCGGCCAGAAGCCCGGCGTCGGAATAGGTCCAGGTGGTGCAGCGGTCGAGCGCGTCGAGGTACGCCAGCAGACGGCCTTCGGCATCACGCTCGAAGCGCTCTTCGGTGTCGTCTGGATGAATCACCTTGGCCAACTGCCCCGCCTTGTATTCGTACTGCGTCTTGTCGCCCGCCGCATTCGCGGTTTCCACCAGTTGCCCGAATTCGTTGTAGTGCCACTGGCTGGTCTTGCCCGAACAGTCGGTGTATTCGAGCATCTGCCCGGCCTCGTTGTACCCGAGTTTCTTCTCGTTGCCGTGAGCATCCTTGATTGCCTTGACCTGGCCTGTGGCGGTGTAGGCAAACTCGGTCTTGTTGCCCAACGGGTCGACCGTCTCTACCAGATTGCCGCGCTCGTCGTAGTCCCGTCGCCACAGCCCACCTTCAGCATCCCGAACCTTGATCAGCTGATCATCGTCGCTGTACGCGTAATGCACCACGCTATGGTCGGCACGAATGTGTTGCAGCCGGTTGCTTCGCTCGTCGTAGGCAAAACGATCCTGGCTGCCGTCGGCATGAAGGTGGCGAATCAGGTTCTTGCGCTGGTCGCGAAACAGCCACTCCGAGCGCCCATCCGGGTACTCGATACGATAGGTGTAGCCCTGCGCATCGTAATAGTGACGGGTCTGCTGGCCATACGCGTCAGTCACCGTTGTCAGGCGAATGTGTTCATCCCAGGTGAGACGAGTCTCGAAGCTGCCGTCGTCTGCCCATTCGTGCACGGCCCTGGCGCGAGGGCCGCTGCCGTCCCAGCGCAAGTTGAGACCACGACCGGTACGGTCGGTATAGCGCGTGATCAGGTGGTGCTGGTACGCGTACTGCCAGGCAGCGCCATGCTCGTCCTGGGCGGTTACCAGGTCGCCAAGCTGATCGTGGTGATAAGCGCAGAGCTGGCGCAGCGGCTTGCCATCGACCACCTGCCAGAGCCCCTGGATACGGCCATGCCCGTCAAGCACGGTGCCGAGTTGCAGGTGTACCTTGGCGGGGTCATTCTCCTGGTAGGTGTTGATGTCCGAGAGTACCGGGCGCCCCTGATGACGGTGCTCGTAATGCAGCATGGCTCCTGCGCCACTGCGCAGCACGATATGCGTGAGGAGGAAGCGCCCCCCTGCCCGCTCATAGGTTTCCTTGCGCCCCAGCCCGCGCATGAGAATCAGCTGACTGTCGGTGGTGCGTACCAGGGCGTTGTACTCCACCGGGTCATAGTGCGACATACCGATCTTGGGCAGCGGGTAGGCATGGCTGCGGCCATCCACGTCGTGGAACAGCACGCCGTCATCCAGCACATCGATGCACGTGGTGAATTCGGTGATCCAGCGTGCGCCCAGGCTGGCGCTGTCGAGGGCATCGAGGCGCGAATGATAGGTACGCGTCCACACGATCGGAAACGGCCCCGGCAGGCTGAAGTCGGTGTGCTGAAGCGTCTCGCTACCTGAGGCGAAGTTGATGCGGTTGCACGTGCTGGTGGGCGCGCCATTCTTGCACTGGTTGGCCTCCAGGCTCGCCGGGCTCTGCATCTTCTGCGTTTCGACCTTACCGTCGGCAGCCTGGTGCTGGGCCGTGCTGATGGCTGCGGTCTTGACGTTGGCCACCACAACCTGGGGGTTGCGCGTGCGCCATTGCTCTACGCTGCTGGCCAGCTTCATGCGCAGGCCTTCAATGGAGCAAGGGCAGCCGGGATCGGAAAGTTCAAGGATTTCAGCACGCACCTGTGGCGCCAGTTCCCGCAGGCGCGCAATCTGCGCCAGTAGGCCAGCTTTGCCCTCGTCCCCCAGTGCAACGCTGACAGCAGCACTGGTCATGCCTTTGCCGGCCGCCTTGTAGGCATCAAAGGCTGCCCGGAGATAGTTGTCGATGCTCGCCGTCGGGTCGTGGACAAGCCGGCTTCCAGCTGGCGCCGAGACCGGGCTGGCCACACCCACAGCAGTGCCGGCAACCAAAGCACCGAGGCCTGAGGCGATGTCGAGAATGATCTGTTCGCCCAGAATTGCTGCCTGGGCCAACGCCTCCTTGAGATTGCCCTGGGACTGCTCGACGAAGTCATCCAGGCTACCGACGATGTCAGCATTCAAGTGGCCCGCCATCAGCTCTATCAGCGCATCACCCAGCGCCCGCTTGCCCTCCTGGCGCACGATGAACAGCATCGGGCGCAAGGCCATGCGTGCTGCGGTCATGCTCGCAGGGGAAGCCACCAGACCGATCAGGTTGAGCCCGAAGCTCGCGCAATCAAAGGGCTCAGGTACGTTGCTGCGCGCCAGCGCGACAACATCACCCAGCGCGTCGACCAAGGCAATGATATTGCCTGCCATGGGCACACTGCCGGCGACACCGCTGATGCGCTCGAGGGTGGCAAAACTGGCACTGACCTCACGTAGCCAGGCATCGAAGACCACGGCGCCACGACCAACGTCCTCTATCTGGATTTCGCGAAGCGGGGTGATGGCTACCTGCGAGGCGCGGGAGTGGTCGTCGCAAGCGTAGGTATGTTCAGTCATGAGATCAGTTCACCTGGCAGCAAATCGGTAACAGTGTTCAGGCTGTGAGCCTTGAGTTCAGCCAGCTTGGGTACTGGCAACCTTGGCAGGCCGGCCAGGCCCGCCGCACTCAGCGCGGCCGAGGCGGCAGGCAGCGTAGAACCGACGGCACTGGAAGCGCTGACCCGCTGTGCCAGCCCACCCATGCCGCCCTGCATTGCGCCCCGCATCTGCTGCATGCCTTGGAGCGCGCTTTGGCCGGTGTTGAGCAAGTCACTGCCGGCCTTTGCTGCATGCATGCCCTTGCCGGCGAGTTGCTTGGCCTCTTCGATCAGGCTGCCGCCAGGATCAGGCTTGAGCTTGTCGAACATCGCACCGAGCATCGACGGCGTGCCCTCTTCGAGGGCCGACAGGCTCGGCCAGGGCAGGCCCTTGGTAAAACTGCCAAGGCTCCAGGTGTTGACCGTATCGAGACCAAACCTGACCCACGCCGGCCCCGGCGCAACCCCCGACACGGCATTGAACCCCTGGCCATCGAGGCTGCCCTTGAGCACCGTGCCCAGCGCATCGGTCACTTCGTAATCGCCGGCCTGGATGCCCTTGGCATTGGCGTACAGGTTGAACAGCTCCAGGTTGCCCTTGCCCGGTTTGGGCGGCTCGGGAAAGGTCCCGGCCAGGCTCTTGGGCCCCACATGGGCGAAGTTCGCCGCGTGCGCGGTGTACGGCCCGGTGGTCACGTGGGTGATGCCACTGGCGTTGTAGGTGGTGGCACTGCCGCCGCCCTGCACCACCAGTTCGGTCTTGGCTGTCAGCGTGATGCGATCGGCATTGGCAGTGATGTCGAGCTTGGCCAGCAGGTTGATGCTGTTCTTCAGGGCCCGGAAGTCGATATCTCCTGATACGGCAATCAGCCGCCAGCCCATGTTCTGCACGAACAGCCGCATGCCCTGGCTGGCACTGGCCAAGAGGCGCTTGCCGATCGACAGGCTCGTATGCCCGGTGCTGCTCAACGCCAGATGTTCGCCGGTGGCGACATGGGTCGAGCGCGGCGTGGTCAGGGCGATGCCCGCCGGGCTGGCCAGCACCAGGTGCGGTTCGCTGAACTCGGGAAACTCGTTGGCGCTCTGGTTGGTCGGGCCGCTGCCGACAATGCCCTGGTGCTGGGCATGCAGGGCCTTGGCCACCTCGTCCTGATCGCCCGCCTCCTGCGCCTGCACCTCGCGCGCCTGCTGGCCGAAGCCGTCCTGCTGCTCGCTGGCGGTGGCCAGGCGTTCGGCGGTTTCGGGCAGGTCCTTGTGGTGCTTGGCTTCGTGATGCCGGGGCTCGGTGGTCAGCAGCAGGCCCGCCGCCGCACGCACGGCGCCATGCCGGTCGGTGCGCAGTTCGAAACCCTCCCCACGCGGCTGGCCGCCCGAGGGGCGCGGGTGGGTCAGGTAGCCCAGGTTGATCGCACTGGCGCCATGGTCGCTGCGCAACGCGATGCTGATCTCGCTGGTGGTGTCGTCGATGCGCAGCTCGTTGCTGCGGCTGCCCTTGTATTCCTTGCTCTTGACCGTGGCCAGGGTCTTGAAGTCCGGCAACCGGTACGGCGGCAGGTTGGCGCCGTGGTACAGGCAACCGGTGATCAGCGGCTGGTCGGGGTCGCCTTCCAGAAAGGTGATCAGCACCTCCATGCCGATACGCGGCAGCGAGATGGCGCCGAAGCTGCTCTGGCTGGCCCAGTTGGAGGCCACGCGCATCCAGCAGGTGGTCTTGTCGTCCGATTGGCCTTCGCGGTCCCAGAAGAACTGCACCTTGACCCGGCCGTACTCGTCGCAATAGATCTCCTCGCCTTCCGGGCCGGTCACTACCGCACGTTGCGCACCCAGCACTTTGGGCTTGGGATGCCTCAGCGGCGGCCGATACGGCACGTCCCACGGCGTGGCGCAGAAGCGGTTGCGATAGCCCTGGTGAAAGTCGTCCTTGAGGTCGGTGACGTCGCTGCTGATCACCTCTTCGAGCACTTGCGGCTGCTTGCCTTCGTGGATGATTTCGGTGAGCAACCACAGGTCGTTCCAGGCCGGGTTGGCGTGTTCGGTCAGGCTCAGAAAATGCCCGCTGACCAGGCTCGGCTGGTCGCTGCGGCCCTCGGCCAGGCGGTAGTCGCTGCGGTGGCGCTCCAGGGCGCGGGTGGCCAGGTGCTTGCCGCGCGCGCGGTCGCTGAAGCGCGCCGGGTAGTCGTAGTCTTCCAGGTCCGGCGCAGCACCGCTGTCGGCGTCGCTTTCGAGCTGGATGCGCGGTTTGGTGAAGTCGTAGTCGCGCCGCGTGGTGCGGCTGGTGCGCGTGGCCAGGCGCAGGCCGAAGCGCTTGATCACCGGTACGTCGGCCACCAGCCCGGTGTCCTGCTGGTAGGCCACCGGGGCCAGTTTGGGGAATACGGTCTGGTCGTCGCCGAACACCAGCGCATGGCCCTGCGGGCTGTGCTGGAAGTGGTAGTGGATACCCTCCTCCTCGCACAGGCGCTGGATGAAGTGCAGGTCGGACTCGTCGTACTGCACGCAGTACACCCGCTCGGGGTACACCGCGCCGAGCACGAAGCGGTGGTCGCTGGCGAGGATGCCGTGCTCTTCGAGCACCTGGGCGATGATCTGCGGCACCGTCTTGTGCTGGAAGACGCGCTGGTTGATGCGGTGTGCCAGGTACGCCAGCTGCGGGCGCAGCACCAGCCGGTAGCGCGACAGGCGCCGCCCCGCTTCGCCCTGCGCGGCGCTGTAGACCAGCCCGTGAATGCCGCTGCCGCTGGGCGACAGCTGCAGGAAGGCGAGCGTGTGCAGGAGGGATTCGAGGTTCAGCGACGCCCGTTCACTGACCAGTTCCAGTTCGAATTCGAACGGCTGGCTGAGCGCTTCGCGCCCGCTGAACGACAGCACCTGAAAGTCGCTGTCGACCCCGTCCAGGGTCAGGGTGAAATGGGGCTGGTTGGCCGCTGAGAACATCCGATGTTCCTCCCGCTGCAAAAACTGGGGTGACAGGCTGCCCCGGCCGGCCATGCTGGCTGGCCGGGGCAGTGAACCAACGCAGGCTTAGCCGGCGACCGGGGTACGCCAGTCGTCCGAGCCGGAGGTACCGGACACTTCGTGGGTCCAGGTGATCTTGCGGTAGGTGAAGTGCACGTCTTCGAGGTGGGTGAAGTGCGCGTTGGCCGGGTCCTGGCAGTTGTGCATGTAGTCCTTGATGTCGACGATGATCGCGTCTTCGAGCTTGGTGGTGAAATAGTGCTCCTGGGTGCCGGCCGCCGAGGTGCGGTACCAGTGGATGACGATTTCGGTCAGGCGCTCGCCGGAGGTCAGCGCGGCCAGCAGCAGGGGCGACGCCTTGTCGAAGACCTTGGTGATGACCACCGGCTTGTGCACGCGCTGGCCGGTCGGCTGACCGGACTGCGGGTCGCGTGGGATGATCACTTCGTGGTTGAAGCCCTGGACCATGACCTGGTCTTCGTGGCCTTCCTGGTAGGTGTTGCCGACCGAATCGGCGGTGAAGGCACCGGCGGTGATCAGGCCTTGTTTGGTGCCGGTGACGGACATGTAGGCAGGTGTTGCCATGGGGGTTTGCTCCTTGCAAAAAATGAAGCCGAACAGGCGAAAAATGCCGTGCGACTGCAAGGAGACAGTTCAAGACCCGTGCCAACTGAAATTTAGTTGTTTTTAATCAGTAGCTTGTGTTTTTGCTGTACGTTTTTTGAGCACTTTTACGCGAGAAAACCCGAAAAAGTGCGCAACTTCTTGCGCAGTACTGTGCAAGAAGTTGCGCAGTTGGCTGCAGGCCAAGTTTATTATGGCCCGCAGCAATGTATGCACAGGGTTATCCACATTTGAGTGCGCAAGAAGTTGCGCAGTTGGGGAAATCGGCCGGGAGCATTTCAAGAGGCAAAACGAGCGTCGACGGACCGATCGATCGTCGCCGACAGGCGCCCACTCACTGACGACTGAATGCGCTCGCCATCGCACCTCATGTGCCATGACCCTGTAAACTGTCGACCAACTTGTCCCCCCTCAAACGAGAGCTGCCCATGGCCAACCACGACCTCACCTTCGTTCCCGATCTCGATGCCGACTCCATCTCCTCCGACGTTGTCGGTTTCGGCGGCGTGCTGGTCTCCACCCAGATCCCGACCCGGGCCGACGGCAGCCTGGAACTGGGCGACATCACCCTGCAGAGCGAATGCACCCTGCAAGCCCTGAAGGTGGCACTGGAGCGCGCCGGCAGCTCGATGGACAGGGTCATGCACCTGACCATCTACCTCACCGACATGGCCGACCGCGCCGCCTTCAATGCGGTGTACCAGCGCTTTTTCGCCAAGCCATGGCCAGTGCGGGCCGCAGTTGGCGTGGCCGCCCTTGCGGTCGAAGGCATGCGCGTGGAAGTGACGGCCATGGCGGCCAAGGGCTGAGACCAGCCGTAGGCGGTCGCCTGGCTCAGGACCGCGGCAGGCAGGCCAGCATCTGACGGATACGCTGCTGGGTATAGCCGGCTCGCGCAGCCCCGGTGCGAGCAGGATATGTTTCACCAACCCCCTGTTTCCAGTACCCTCGACGCAACTGCGGATATACATCTGATTCCATGCGAAAACTTCTGCTCGGCGCCCTGGCGCTTGTTCTGACTGCCATGCTCCTGGGCTATGGCCTGTGGACCGAACAACGCCCGGCCGGCCATTACCTGTCCGACCTGCGCGTTGAAGTGGCGCTGAACCAGGGCGTGCCCGCCGACAAGGGCAATCTGCTGGGCATCGAGCCACTGCTGTATCCGGGCGACTACCAGAACCTGGCCCTGCTGCACCGCAAGCTCGCCGCCTACCTTGAACACGCTCGCACCCAGGGCCTGGTCGGCCCGCGCACGATCGTGGTGCTGCCCGAGCATATCGGCACCTGGCTGTGGGCCCGCGGCGAAAAGAAAGAGCTGTACCAGGTCACCCGCCTGCAGGAAGCTTGGCAATGGCTGGAGCTGAGCAACCCGCTGCGCTACGGGCTGGCGATGTTCAACGCCGAGGGCGACGACCGCCGCGCCGATGCGCACCTGCGCATGAAGGCCACGCAGATGGCAGCCGACTACCAGCAACTGTTCGGCGGCCTGGCCAGGGAGTTCGGCGTGACCCTGGTGGCCGGTTCCATCGTGCTGCCCACCCCGTATGCAGAGCAAGGCATCCTTCACAGTGGCAGCGGCGCGCTGTACAACAACGGCGTGGTATTCGCCAGCGACGGCAAGGTGATCGGCCAGCCGCAACGCCAGCAATACCCCGACAGTGAAGTGCGCCGCTTCATCCGCAGCGGCGATGCCTATCCGCTGCAAGTATTCGATACACCCGCAGGCCGCCTCGGCGTATTGGTGGGCAGCGACAGCTGGTACCCGGCCAACTACCAGCAACTGGCCGCGCAGTCGGCGCAACTGATCGCGGTACCCGCCTTCATCAGCGGCCGAGACAGCTGGACCACCCCCTGGCGCGGCAACCGCCACCAGCCGATGGCCGTGAGCCTGCCGCTCAAGGCCGGCCAGGTCGAGGAAGGCCAGGCCTGGCAGCGCCTGATCGGCCACGGCCAAAGCGCCGATACCGCCCTGCTGAGCGTGTTCCTGCGCGGCCAGTTCTGGGAAATTGCCGGCGACGGCCTGGGCTTCACCAGCCGCGACGGGCACTACGTCAGCGCCAGCAGTCATCCCGGCGCGCGCCTGCTCAACCTCTGGCTGTAACCGATGAACCGACCACGGGTACGCCTGGGGGATCTGTCGGTGGGGTTCATCCAGAGCCTTGCGCAGGCGCTGCAGCAACTGGGGCATGATCCGGCCCCCCTTCTGCAACGCTACGGGCTTGTGCCTGCACGGCTGGCCGAAGCCGGTGCGCGCCTGTCGATTCCGCGCTACATGCACCTGGGGCATGCCGCCATTGCACTCAGCAACGAACCGGCGCTGGGCTTGCACATGGGCCGCCTGAGCCGCCTGAACCAGGCCGGCCTGGCCGGTGTAGCCGCCGCCCAGGCCCCCACCCTGGGCGAGGCCGCGCGTACGCTGGTGCGTTTCGAGCCGCTGTACGCCGCCAACTACCGTGGCCAGTCCAGCCTCCATGAGGACAATCAGGGCGCCTGGCTGCGCTTCTATTCGATCAGCCCGTACAACGACTACAACCGCTTCGTGGTCGACTCGGTACTGGCCGGCTGGCTGGCACAACTGTCGGGGCTGGTGGGGGTGGCAGTGCAGGCGGAGCGCATGGAGATCGAGTTTTGCGCGCCCGCCTATGCCGACCGTTACCAGGCCCTGTGCAGCAGCCCGGTGCAGTTCGGGGCCACACATAATCAGTTGCGCCTGGACCGCGCCAGCCTGGCGCTGCGCAACCCGGCCCATTGCCCCAGCACCTGGCAGCACCTGTTGCAGCTATGCGAGCAGGAACTGGCGGAGCGCACGCGCATGCGCAGCCTGGCTGAGCGTATCGCCCACCTGCTGGGGCCGTTGCTCAACGGCGGACGTGAACCGGACCTGGGTGAAGTGGCGGCGCAGCTGCAACTGCCCACTTGGACCCTGCGGCGCAAGCTGGCCGAGGAAGGCACGCAGTTTCGGGCGATTCTGAACGACACGCGCCGCGATCTGGCTGTGACCTACATCCGCGACACGGAGCTGGCCTTTGGCGAAATAGCCTACCTGCTGGGGTTTGCGTCGGCAGAGGCCTTCCAGCGCGCATTCAAGCGCTGGAACGGCGTGACGCCGGGGGACTTTCGCCGCAGCCAGCGGCGGGGCGCATGAGCCCGATCAGAGCTCGGTAGCGTCTTCGGCCGGCTCTGGCGGGTCGAGTTCGAGTGCGCGGTATTCCAGCAGTTCTTCTTGATAGTCGTCCATTGCCTGCTCCTTGGTTTTCTCGATCATGTCATTGAGTCGTGCTTCACCCTAAAGTGCCCAGGTGAAGAAAAAATGACCGTGACGTGACAGGCTGGCGCAAGGTGGCTCGCCCTTCGCTGGCAAGCCAGCGAAAAGCACAAGCGCTCAGCCCATTGAGATAAACGTAGCAGGCAATCGATGATTTATCCGATGCGTCACAGCGGCGCAGGTGCGTCGGGCGTCGGGGCCGCTGGAGGCTGCGCCGGTGCGGCGGCAGGCTCGGTGGGCGGTGCAGTCTGTTCGACCGTGATCGGCGCCGCATCCTGGGGCGGCGCCACAGGCTGCGAGCTCTTGCTGTCGTCGACCAGCGGTGCAGCCGGCGCTTGCGCTGCCGGTACCGCCACCACCGGCGCTGCAACCTCGGCAGGTGCCGCAGGGGCCGGAGCCTGCACCGGCGCGGCCTCGACGGCCGGAGCGCTTGGCGCAGCAGGTGCAGGCTCGGGCACTCCCAGGTCGAGAGCCGGCTTGGCGGGTTCGGCCTTGGGCTCGACCTTCGCCTTCTTGCTCGGCTTGGGCAGGAAACTCTCGACCAACGCAAAGTAGCGCTCGTAGAACTTGGGCGAGGTCACCGTTTCGCTGGCCACTTTGACCATGGAGTCGTCCGACGAGCCGATCGGCATCGACACCGACCCCAGCACACCCACCCCGAGGCTGGCCGAAGTGTTGGATTTTTTCAGCGCATAACGGTCCTGCAGGGCATTGGCGAACATGGTCGAGCGCTGACCGGAACCGGTGTCGTTGGCACAGACCACATTGAAGCTGATCTGCAGGTGCGAGTCGCCCGTCTGCTGGAAGCTCTTGTTGCCATTGACCTGGCCCGGTTCGCTGGTGGTGATGATGTAGCCCTGGCTGAGCAGCGCGCGCCGGGCAGCCTCGCAGGTACCTGCTTCGCTGACCGGAAAGCTGCGCGAGAAGGTGCCCGAGTCGTCGAAGTTCTCGTGTTCGTAGATGGCGGCTTTCTTCGAGGAACAGCCGGCAACGCCCGCCAGCACAAGGGCCAGCCCGAGCGCAGTGAAGACGGTTGACTTTGACATTGAAAATCCTGCGAAAAACGGTCGGCGCCTATTGTGCATCACATCCGCAGATGACTGAAACCGCAACCGGGCGATCCGGCACTAAATTTCACCTGCACAGCGGCTGGCCTGCGCTACACAGCCGTCCTGAACCATTGGTCGCGATTTTTTTCGCTCACTATTTAACCAGCTTTCCCACGTCAAACCGGGAAATGTCTGACTCCCCGCTACACCTTGAGCCCATCGATACTGGCCTGGCATGCGACAGAAAATGGCAATACGCCACTACGTCAGCCACTGACCATCGACCCAGGAGCATTCAAGGTGAAAAACATATCGGTGAAAGTGAAGCTGGCCCTCGGTTTCGCGAGTATCGTGCTGCTGATGGCGCTCCTCGCCGTGATCGGCATTCGCAGCCTCAACACCCTGACCACCCGTGCCGATCGGCTGGTGTCGGTCAATCACGTGCTCGACCACACCAATGACATTCGCGCCGCGCGCCTGTCGTATGAACACCACGGCGATGAAAACCTTGCGGCGCAGTTGAATACCTCGTACAGCACCCTGGTGGCGCTGATCGAGGAGAACCTCCAGCGCCTGGACGACGCAGTGTCCAGGCAGCAGTTGCAACACGTGCTGGAAAACATGCAGGGCTATATGCAGCAGTTTCGCCAGCTGCAAACCGCCCAGCAGGACATAGGCCGCATCCAGGCCGATTCCGAGCGTCTGGGCAGCAGCCTGCAGACCGATGTACGGACACTGACACAGGCGCTGTACCAGGACGACGCCGGCAACGTCCGTCGCGACCTTGCCACCCTCAACGACGCCCTGAGCGACCTGCGCCAGAACAGCCTAGCCATGATGCGCGAGGGCAGCACCAAACGCCTGGACACGGTGCGTGAGGCCCACACGCACGCCAATGACAGCGTGAAGCGCCTGGGCAGCCGTCACCCGCAACTGGGTAGATTGCCCTCCGACCTGGACCAGTACCTGCAACTGGCCGAGCGCTTTGCCCGCGATGTCGAGCAGCAGGCCCGCAGCCGTACGGTGCTGGTGAGCAATATCGAAACCAGCCTGGAAGCGATCAATACGCTGATCGCACACCAGAATCAGCTCAGCGTCGACGAGTCCAGCCACAGCCGTGCGCTGATGCTCGGGCTGCTGGTTGGCGCCATGCTGCTGGGCGGTGCGATCGGCTGGGTGATCATCCGCCAGATCACCCAGCCGCTGCAGCAGGCCGTAGTGATCGCGCGTCGTATCGGTGCCGGCGACCTGAGGGATAACAGCAGCGAGCTGCGCCGTGACGAGTTTGGCCAGTTGCTCCTAGCCCTCTCCCAAAGCGGCGACAACCTGCGCGGTGTGCTGGGCCAGGTGGGCACCGTTACCGCTCAGTTGTCAGCTGCGGCCGAGCAGCTCTCGGCCATCACCGAACAGACCCGTGCCGGCGTCGACAGCCAGAAACTGGAGACCGACCAGGTCGCCACGGCCATGAGCGAAATGGTAGCCACGGTGCAGGAAGTGGCGCGCAATGCCGAGCAGGCCAGTAACGCCACCTGCCAGGCCAACAGCCAGGCCAGCCAGGGCAATCTGGTGGTACAGCGCGCACTGACCCAGATCGACCAGTTGGCCGACGACATCGGCACCTCCGCCGACGCCGTCGGCAGGTTGTCCGAAGAGAGCGAACGCATCGGCAGTGTGATGACGGTGATCAATGCCATCGCCGAGCAGACCAACCTGCTGGCGCTCAACGCCGCCATCGAGGCGGCACGTGCCGGCGAGGCCGGGCGTGGCTTCGCCGTGGTGGCCGATGAGGTGCGCGGGCTGGCCCGACGCACCCAGCAGTCCACCGCAGAGATCGAGACATTGATCGGGTCATTGCAGCAGGGTGCGCAGAGGGCTGCAGAACGCATGCACACCAGCCAGGGCATGGTCGGTACGACAGTCGGGCTGGCCAATGAGGCAGGCGTGGAGCTGCAGGCCATCACACACACGGTCACGCACATCCAGGCCATGAACGTGCAGATCGCGACCGCCGCCGAACAGCAGAGCGCGGTAGCCGAAGAGATCGGTCGCAGCGTGATCAATGTGCGTGATGTGGCCGAACAGACGTCCACCGCCTCGGCGCACACTGCCACCTCGGCGGCAGAGCTGGCGCGCCTGGGCACTGAGCTGCAAGGGCTGCTTTCGCGCTTCAAGGTCTGAGGGGCATATTCTTTCGCCAGCAAGGCCGGCAACTGCAGGCAGTGCCTCGCCAGCAGGTGCCAGCCTTGGCGGCCAGGCTTTTCTGCAGGCACAAAAAAAGCGACCCTAAGGTCGCTTTTTTTGTTGCTTCGAGGAGTTCAAGGGCCTCGAGGCGGATATGGCGCAGCGGACGGGACTCGAACCCGCGACCCCCGGCGTGACAGGCCGGTATTCTAACCGACTGAACTACCGCTGCGTATCGCACAGGCTTTCACCTGCTTGAAACTGGGATCTGGCCTGAAGCCTTGGCTTCGGACCTCAAACCGGTTGTTGAACCGATCTGGAGAAAAGTGGCGCAGCGGACGGGACTCGAACCCGCGACCCCCGGCGTGACAGGCCGGTATTCTAACCGACTGAACTACCGCTGCGCATAGTGGACTTGCGTCCTGTTCCTCTCTGGTAACACCGTCTTTCGAAAGTGTCGGGCCAGGAACATCTCAGGAAGTGGTGGGTGATGACGGGATCGAACCGCCGACCCTCTGCTTGTAAGGCAGATGCTCTCCCGGCTGAGCTAATCACCCGTGTGCTTCGCTGAGGTGGTGAAATTTACGCAGGTATCGAACCTAAGTCAATACCAGTGTTGAAGTTTTTTTCACTTTCGTAAAAAAACAGCTGCAGGCTTCAAGCAACAAGCTGCAAGTAAAAGCAGAATCAAAAGCCGATTGCACAGGTTCTTGCAGCGTGCCGCGTGAAGCCTGCCGCTTACGTGTAAATCATCTTCTTGGTCATGCCACCGTCCACCACGAACTCCTGGCCGGTGACAAAACCCGCGTTGCGCGACAACAGCCATGCCACCATCGCCGCCACATCTTCCACGGTTCCTACCCTGCCCGCCGGGTGCTGCGCATGGTCGGCCTCGCTCAAGGGCTCGGCACGGCGCAGCGAAGGGTCCCGCGCATCGATCCAGCCAGGGCTGACAGCATTGACGCGGATCTCCGGGCCCAGGCTCATGGCCAGTGCGTGGGTCAGGGCCAGCAGCCCGCCCTTGCTCGCAGCATAGGCCTCGGTATCGGGTTCGGACTGTGCCGCACGGGTGGACACCAGGTTGACGATGGCGCCGCAATGCGCGCGCAGGTAAGGTGCACAGTGCTTGGCCAGCAGCATCGGGCCACCCAGGTTGACCGCCAGCACGCGGTTCCAGTGGTTCAGGCTGAGGCTTTCGAGGGTGGTATTGTGCGGGTCGGCAATCGCCGCGTTGCACACCAGCGCATCCAGGCGCCCGAACTGCCCCAGCACCTCGGCCACGCCCACCGTCACCTGGGCCTCGTCGGCCACGTCCATGCCGACGAACCAGGCGTTGTCACCGAGCACCTTGGCCACCTTCGCGCCACGGGCCCGATCCAGGTCGGTGAGCACCACTTGCCAGCCCTCGCTGATCAGCCAGGCCGCGATGCCCAGGCCGATCCCGCGTGCAGCGCCGGTTACCAGCGCCACACGCCCGTTGTGGCTGCTCTCGCTCACCGACCAGTCGATCACAGCGCCGCCAGACCGCGCGCCAGGTCGGCCTGCAGGTCGCCCACGTCTTCCAGGCCCACGGCAACCCTGATCAGGCTGTCGCGAATCCCGGCGGCCTCACGCTCCTGCGGCGCCAGACGGCCGTGGGAGGTGGTGGCCGGGTGGGTGATGGTGGTCTTGCTGTCACCCAGGTTGGCGGTGATCGAGATCAGCCGCGTGGCGTCGATGAAGCGCCATGCGCCCTCCTTGCCACCCTTGACCTCGAAGCTCACCACCGCACCGAAGCCGCGCATCTGGCGCTTGGCCAGCTCGTGCTGCGGGTGGCTAGGCAGGCCGGCGTAATGCACCTTCTCGACACCGTCCTGCTGCTCCAGCCACTCGGCCAGGGCCTGGGCATTGGCGCAATGGGCGCGCATGCGCAGGTTCAGCGTTTCCAGGCCCTTGAGGAACACCCAGGCGTTGAACGGGCTCAGCGTCGGCCCCGCAGTACGCAGAAAGCCCACCACTTCCTTCATGTGCTCGTTGCGTCCGGCGACCACGCCGCCCATGCAGCGGCCCTGGCCGTCGATGAACTTGGTCGCCGAATGCATGACGATGTCCGCGCCCAGCTTCAATGGCTGTTGCAGGGCCGGAGTGCTGAAGCAATTGTCCACCACCAGCAGCGCGCCCCGGGCATGGGCGATCTCGGCCAGCGCGCCGATGTCCACCAGCTCGGCCAGCGGATTGGACGGCGACTCGACGAACAGCAGCCTGGTGTTGGGCTTGATCGCCTGTTCCCAGCCAGCCAGGTTGGCCAGCGGCACGTAGTCGACCTGCACGCCGAAGCGCTTGAAGTACTTCTCGAACAGGCTGATGGTCGAACCGAACACGCTCTGCGAGACCAGCACATGGTCGCCAGCGCTGCACAAGGCCATCACCAGCGACAGGATCGCGGACATGCCTGTGGAGGTGGCGACCGCCTGCTCGGCGCCTTCCAGGGCGGCGATGCGCTCCTCGAAGGCCCTTACGGTCGGGTTGGTGTAGCGCGAATAGACGTTGCCTGGAACCTCGCCGGCGAACCGCGCAGCGGCATCGGCCGCCGTACGGAACACGTAGCTGGAGGTGAAGAACAGCGGGTCGCTGTGCTCACCTTCCGGCGTGCGATGCTGGCCGGCGCGTACCGCCAGCGTATCGAAAGCGACCCCGTCGAGGTCGCTGTCCAGGCGCCCGGCATCCCATTGCTGTGTCATGCCGTTGCTCCCCTTGTCAGTTGTTGTAAAGGTCGATGATCGCGCTGACCGCCTGGTTCTTGACCTTGGAGGCGTCGTTGCGCGCCTGCTCGATCTTGTCCAGGTAGGCGGCGTCGATGTCGCCAGTCACGTACTGGCCATCGAACACCGCGCAATCGAAATGCTCGATCTTGATCTTGCCACCACCTACAGCCTCGATCAGGTCCGGCAGGTCCTGGTAGACCAGCCAGTCGGCGCCGATCAGTTCGGCCACGTCCTGGGTGCTGCGGTTGTGCGCGATCAGTTCATGAGCGCTCGGCATGTCGATGCCGTAGACGTTGGGGAAACGCACCGCTGGCGCGGCGGAGCAGAAGTAGACGTTCTTCGCGCCGGCTTCGCGGGCCATCTGGATGATCTGCTTGCAGGTGGTGCCGCGCACGATCGAGTCGTCGACCAGCATCACGTTCTTGCCGCGGAACTCCAGCTCGATGGCATTGAGCTTCTGGCGTACCGACTTCTTGCGCGCGGCCTGGCCGGGCATGATGAAGGTACGGCCGATGTAGCGGTTCTTGACGAAGCCTTCACGGAACTTCACGCCCAGGTGGTTGGCCAGTTCCAGCGCCGCGGTACGGCTGGTGTCGGGAATCGGGATGACCACGTCGATGTCGTGCTCGGGACGCTCGCGCAGGATCTTCTCGGCAAGCTTCTCGCCCATGCGCAGGCGCGCCTTGTACACCGACACACCGTCGATGATCGAATCCGGGCGGGCCAGGTAAACGTGCTCGAAGATGCAGGGGGAAAGCTTGGGCGCGATGGCGCACTGGCGGGTGTGCAGCTTGCCTTCTTCGGTGATGTACACCGCTTCGCCCGGCGCCAGGTCGCGGATCAGGGTGAAGCCGAGCACGTCCAGCGAGACGCTTTCGGAGGCGATCATGTATTCGACGCCTTCGTCGGTGTGACGCTGGCCGAACACGATCGGGCGGATGCCGTTCGGATCGCGGAAGCCGACGATGCCGTAGCCGGTGATCATCGCCACCACCGCGTAGCCACCCACGCAACGGTTGTGCACGTCGGTCACGGCGGCGAACACGTCTTCCTCGGTCGGTTGCAGCTTGCCGCGCACCGCCAGCTCATGGGCGAATACGTTGAGCAGCACTTCGGAGTCGGAGTTGGTGTTGACGTGGCGCAGGTCGGACTCGTAGATCTCCTTGGCCAGTTGCTCCACATTGGTCAGGTTGCCGTTGTGCGCCAGGGTGATGCCATACGGCGAGTTGACGTAGAACGGCTGGGCCTCGGCCGAGGTCGAGCTGCCCGCGGTCGGGTAGCGCACATGACCGATGCCCATGTGGCCCACCAGACGCTGCATGTGACGCTGCTGGAACACGTCACGTACCAGGCCGTTGTCCTTGCGCAGGAATAGTCGGCCATCATGGCTTGTAACGATACCGGCAGCATCCTGGCCGCGGTGCTGGAGCACGGTTAGCGCGTCATACAGCGCCTGATTGACGTTCGACTTACCGACGATACCGACGATGCCACACATGCGACGCAACCCCTACATTATGAAACTTGACGGATCAGCACTCAGGGCGCTTTGGGCCCAAGCAACTGTTCTTGAAACGGGAGATCAGCCGGTGCGCTGATTCCGCTGGCTAGCCACTGGCTGGTCAGCCCCAGAATGAGGTTTTTCGACCAGTCAGCCACCAATAGAAATTGTGGCAGCAGGCGAGACTCCTGCCACCACGGGTCCTGTTGTACCGGCCCCAGGCTCAGCAGCCCGACCGCCACCACGACGAGCAGGGCCCCGCGAGCGGCGCCGAACGCCATGCCCAGGAAGCGATCGGTCCCGGACAACCCGGTGACGCGAATCAGCTCGCCGATCAGAAAATTGATCATTGCCCCCACCAGCAAGGTGGCGACGAAAAGAATGGCACATCCGGCTATCACCCGCGCCGACGGCGTCTGGATGTAGCCTTCAAGGTACTGCGAGATACCGCCACCGAACATCCAGGCGACCGCACCGGCGATGATCCAGGTAAGCAGCGACAAGGCTTCCTTGACGAAACCGCGCTTGAGACTGATCAGCGAAGAAACGGCGATGATCGCGAGAATCGCCCAGTCGACCCAGGTAAATGCCACAGTGCTGCCTGCAAACGGATAAGGCGGCGCATTTTACCAGAGCGGTGGGCTATCGGTAAGCGGTGATTTGCCGTCCGGCGGCGGCCGGACGGCGGGGGGGGTCAGCTACGTTCGGGCTGGAAGCGCACCACAAAACCCTTGAGGTTCTGCTGGCGGTTGATCACATCGCGCAGGCGCTCGGCTTCGGCACGCTCGATCAGCGGCCCGACGAACACCCGGTTGGTACCTTCGGCCGAGCGAATATAGGCGTTGTAGCCCTGGCTACGCAGGGTTTTCTGCAGATTCTCGGCATTGGCGCGGTTGGACAGGCTGGCCAGTTGCACCGACCAGCTCACCGGCAGGCCATTGCCATCGACCTTGGCAGGTGCACTGGCAACCGGCTTGGCCGGGGCCGCCGCAGGCTTGCTGACCGGCGCAGGCGTGGCCGGCTTGGCCTCCGTCACCGGCGCGGCGGGCGCTGGGGTGGGTGCAGTCACCACCGGTGCCGGGGCAATGGGCGTGCTCGGTGCGCTGGGTTCCTGGGCGGTGAGCGCCTCATCCTGGATCACCTGCGGCTCGGGCACCTCCACCGGTTCCACCTGCACCTGCGGCAAGGCCGGCACAGCCGGGGCGGCGGGCGCCTCGACATGCACCTGGCGCAGCTCGTCCTCACGGGTGAACAGCATCGGCAGGAAGATCACCGCCAGTGCCACCAGCACCAGCGCGCCCACCATCCGCTGCTTGACGACTTTATCCAGCAACGCCATTTGCCCCGTCCTCCATGGTCTGCCGGCTCAGCCACTGCAGGGCCTCGCCGACACAGAAAAATGATCCGAACAGCAGGATCTGGTCGCCTGCCGTCGCTTGCGCGCACTGCCCGTCAAGGGCGTCGGCGACGCTTGCATACGACTTCACGTCGGCGCCAAGGTTCTGCAACGCGGCCTGCAACTCGCTTGCAGGCCGGCTGCGGGCGGTGTCCAGTGGCGCAACCGCCCAGTGGGCCACTTGCGCATGCAGCGGTTCGATCACCCCGGCCAGGTCCTTGTCGGCCAGCAGGCCGAACACCGCCAAGCGCCTGCCGGGCACCGGGCGCGAAGCCAGGCGCTGAGCGAGGTACTGGGCCGCATGTGGATTATGGCCGACGTCGAGCAGAATGCTCAGGTGCTTGCCCTGCCAGATGAACTGGCGACGGTCGAGACGCCCGACGATACGGGTGTCGCGCAGTGCCTGGGCGATCTGCGCGGCATTCCAGGGCAGGCCGGTCAGCAGGTAGGTCTGCAACGCCAGCGCCGCGTTTTCCATGGGCAGATCGAGCAACGGCAGGTCGTGCAGCTCGACGGCATTGCCGTGCGCATCCACGCCCCGCCACTGCCAGTACTGGTCGGTGCTGGACAGGTCGAAGTTGCGTCCGCGCAGCAGGAACCGGCAGCCTAGTTCGCGTGCCTTGTCCAGCAGCGGCTGCGGCGGGTCGAGGTCGCCACACAGCGCCGGCTTGCCGGCACGGAAAATCCCGGCCTTCTCGAAGGCCACCGACTCACGGGTATCGCCAAGGAAATCGCAATGGTCGACACCGATACTGGTGACCACGGACAGGTCGGCGTCCACCAGGTTGACGGTATCGAGCCGCCCGCCCAGGCCCACTTCAAGCACCACGGCGTCCAGCGCCGACTGCTGGAACAGCCAGAACGCCGCCAGGGTACCGGCCTCGAAGTAGGTCAGGGAGGTCTCGCCACGCGCCGCTTCGACGGCGGCGAATGCCTGGCACAGCTGCGCATCGCTGGCTTGCTGGCCGTCGATCTGCACCCGCTCGTTGTAGCGCAGCAGGTGCGGCGAGCTGTAGACCCCGACCTTCAGGCCCTGGGCCTGCAGCAGGCTGGCCACGAAGGCACAGGTAGAGCCCTTGCCATTGGTGCCGGTAACGGTAATCACCCGAGGCGCGGGCTGGCCCAGCCCGAGGCGCGTTGCGACCTGCCGCGAACGCTCCAGGCCCATGTCGATTGTCGACGGGTGCAACTGCTCGAGGTAGGCGAGCCACTCGCCCAGGGTGCGCTGGGTCATACGTTGGCAGGCACCGGTGGTACCACGATCGGCTCGATCACGGGGGCGACGAACTTCGGCGTCGGCAGGCCCATCATCTGTGCCAGCAGATTGCCCAGGCGCGGGCGCAGTTCGGATCGGGCGATGATCATGTCGATGGCACCGTGCTCCAGCAGGAACTCGCTGCGCTGGAAGCCTTCAGGCAGTTTTTCGCGCACGGTCTGTTCGATAACCCGAGGGCCGGCAAAGCCGATCAGCGCCTTGGGCTCGCCTACGATCACGTCGCCGAGCATTGCCAGGCTGGCCGAAACGCCGCCGTAAACAGGGTCGGTGAGAACCGAGATGAACGGAATGCCTTCTTCGCGCAGGCGCGCCAGCACGGCGGAGGTCTTGGCCATCTGCATCAGCGAGATCAGCGCTTCCTGCATGCGCGCGCCGCCCGAGGCCGAGAAGCAGACCATCGGGCAGCGGTTTTCCAGGGCATAGTTGGCGGCACGCACGAAACGCTCGCCGACGATGGCACCCATCGAACCGCCCATGAAGGAGAACTCGAACGCACTGACCACCACCGGCATGCCCAGCAGGGTACCGCTCATGGAAACCAGGGCGTCCTTTTCGCCGGTCTGCTTCTGCGCAGCAACCAGGCGGTCCTTGTACTTCTTGCCGTCGCGGAACTTCAGGCGGTCGACCGGCTCCAGGTCGGCACCCAGCTCATTGCGGCCTTCGGCGTCGAGGAAGATGTCGATGCGTGCACGTGCGCCGATGCGCATGTGGTGATTGCACTTGGGGCACACATCCAGGGTCTTTTCCAGCTCCGGACGATACAGCACGGCCTCGCAGGACGGGCATTTGTGCCACAGCCCTTCGGGTACCGAGCTCTTCTTCACCTCGGAACGCATGATCGAAGGGATCAGTTTGTCTACCAACCAGTTGCTCATGCTTTCTTTCTCCAGTAGCGGCGACCGGCAGGCAAAAGTTGCCGGGTCACGCGTATGCCCTTGAGCTCAATTCGTGTATGACGCGATGATGAACCGTGGCCGGCGGTGCGCGTTCAGCGCGGTACCACCCTGCCCCAGCTTCATCGTCAACCTGTAAAGGCGACGCCGGTGGCGCCACCCGGTAATTTCGATCGACCCGTGGGCGCGATCCGGCAGCAACGGGCTGCGAAAGCTATGGACGATGGCGCACCGCCAGCCGTCACATCGAGCATTCGCCCGCCCCTCACGCCTGGCGCACCGCGCGCATGAACGCCTCGATGCGGGCCGGATCCTTGATGCCCTTGGCCTGCTCCACCCCACCACTGACGTCCACTGCATAAGGACGCACCTGGGCGATGGCCGCCCCGACATTGTCGGCCGAGAGGCCGCCAGCCAGGATGATCGGCTTGCTCAGGTGCTCGGGTATCAGGGACCAGTCGAACGCCTCGCCGGTTCCGCCCGGAATGCCGGCCACGAAAGTGTCGAGGAGGATGCCGCTGGCCTTGGCGTACTGCTGGCAGCCGGCCTCCAGGTCATCCCCGGGGCGAACCCGCAGGGCCTTGATCCAGGGACGGTGGTAGCCGTCGCAGTCGGCCGGGGTTTCGTCGCCATGAAACTGCAGCAGGTCCAGCGGCACGGCGTCGAGGATCTCGTTGAGCTCACAGCGGCTGGCGTTGACGAACAGGCCCACGGTGGTGACGAAGGGCGGCAGTGCAGCGATGATCGCCCGCGCCTGCTGCACGTTCACCGCCCGCGGACTTCTGGCGTAGAACACCAGCCCGATGGCGTCGGCGCCCGCCTCGGCCGCGGCCAGCGCATCCTCGATGCGGGTAATCCCGCAGATCTTGCTGCGAACGGCGGACATGGCCTGTGAACCTCAGCTGAACCGGAAAGCTCCGGATGTTAGCAAATGCCTTGCGGGCCGTCAGCCGTCAACGACTCGTAACCCGTAAGGAAATGTGGCCCGATGAAACGCTCGGGCAGTTCGAACTCGTCATGGTATTCCACCTGCACCAGGTACAGCCCGAACGGGTGCGCGGTCACCCCGCCGGTACGACGCACGCGGCTTTCGAGCACTTCCCTGGCCCACTCGGGCGGACGCTCGCCGGCGCCGATGGTCATCAGCACGCCGGCAATGTTGCGCACCATGTGGTGCAGGAAGGCGCTGGCACGGATATCCAGCACGATCATGCGCCCATGCCGGCTCACCCGCAGGTGATGGATCTGCTTGATCGGCGACTTGGCCTGGCACTGGCCGGCGCGGTAGGCGCTGAAGTCATGGGTGCCCACCAGGTAGGCTGCGGCTTCGGCCATGCGCCCGGCATCGAGCGGGCGGTGATTCCAGGTGACCTGGTCGCCCAGGTGCGCCGGGCGGATCTGGTCGTTGTAGATCACGTAGCGGTAGCGCCGGGCAATGGCCTTGAAGCGCGCGTGAAAGTGCGCCGGCATCTGCCTGGCCCACGACACGCTGACGTCATGCGGCAGGTTGATGTTGGCGCCCATGGTCCAGGCCTTCATGCTGCGCACCGCCCGCGTGTCGAAATGCACCACCTGGCCGCTGGCATGCACGCCAGCATCGGTACGCCCGGCGCACTGCAGCGACACTGGCGAGTCGGCGACCTTCGACAGCGCCTCCTCGAGGGTCTGCTGCACGCTCGGCACGCCACTGGCCTGGCGTTGCCAGCCACGGTAGCGGGTGCCTTTGTATTCCACGCCCAGCGCGATTCTGAAAAAGCCTTCGGCGGCCATTTCGGCTGCGGCGTTATCGATGATTTCCAAGGGGATACAGCCTGTCGGTTTACGCAATGGCGCGGATTATAACGACAACGGCAGCCACGAGGGCTGCCGTTGGCCTTTCAGGTGGGCGTTCAGCTCATCTGCGAACGCAGTTCGATGGCTTCCTTGCGCTGGGTCTCGGTACCTTCCTTCATCACTTCGTCGAGTATCTCGCGGGCGCCGTCGTTGTCGCCCATGTCGATGTAGGCACGTGCCAGATCAAGCTTGGTGGCGGCTTCGTCGGTACCGGAGAGGTAGTCGAACTCCGGCTCGTCGAGCATCAGGTCGGAGGCGTCCTCGGCGGTGAAGTGCGGCGCGATGGAAGGCTGCTCGAGGTTCTGCGAGAGCTTGTCGAGCTCGGCGTTGACGTCGTCCAGCTCGGCGGCAAAGCTGGCGTCCAGCGGGTCCGGCTCGTCGGCCAGGGACAGGTCGAAATCATCGGCCAGGTCCGGGAAGCTGTCGTCCAGCCCCAGTGAGTCATCGAACGCGGCCAACTGGGCCTCGATATCCAGTGGCGCTTCAGGCGTAGCGGCGGGTGCAGCTTCAGGCGCCGGTGGCGCAAGGTCGGCGCCCATGTCGAGGTCGAAGTCGGACAGGTCATCCAGGATTGGCTCGGGCTCGACCGGTGCAGGTTCGGGCATCGGCTCGGCAGGCACCTCGGCGGGTGTCTCGGCCGGCACTTCAGTCACTGCCTGCTCCTGCACGTCGGGCACTTGCGGCGCTGGCGTCTCGGCCTGGGCCTGGGCCTGGGTCTGCTCTTGCAGCAGGGTATCGAAATCGAGGTCGTCGAGCGCCGCGATATCGGCAGGCGGCGTGGCCTGCGGGGCCTGCGGATCATCGATCTGCAGGTCTGCCAGGCCCTCGAGACCTTCGAGGTCTTCAAGACCTTCCAACCCCTCCAGGTCATCCAGGCTCAGGTCGAAGGCGCTGTCCAGGTCGTCTTCGCCCGGCAACTCGATTTCCGGCTCGGGCTGCGGGTCGTCCTGCAGCAGGTCCTGCACATACTGGGCATCCAGCTCGGCGGCCAGGGCCGCAGCGCTGACGCCCGCTGCGGCCACGCCGAGCATGGCCGGGTAACGCTGCTTGAGCGACTCGACATCGGCGTGGTTCTGACCATTGGCAACCAGTTGGCGCTCGTGGCCGACAAAGGCGTCACGGTCGCCCTGGCGGGCATAGACTTCCATCAGCTTCAGGCGCAGGTCGGCGCGCTCGGGGGCCTGCTCCACCGCAGGCTCCAGCAGCTCGGCGGCATGGTTCAGACGACCGCGGGCAATGCTCAGGTCGACTTCCGCCAGCAGGGCATCGTCATTTGGCGCGGGGGCGTCCTCGGCTGGTGCCTGCACGGCAGCCGCGATGACGGCCGGTGCCACCACCGCAGCCGGGGCCGGAGACGGAACCTCTACCGGCTCGGGCGCGGGCTCGACCAAGGGGGCCGGCTTGGGCTCGAATTCCGGCTCCAGCTCCAGCTCGGACTCCGGGTCCAGCCTGTCGTAGGCGGGTGCTACCTCGGCAGCCGCAGCCGCTGCAGCGGAGGCCGCCACCACACCCGGCGCCAGGGTCACGCTCGGCGCGGAGACCTCCAGGCCCTCGAAACTGCTTTGCGGCAGGTCCATGTCCGGCCCCAGGCCCAGGTCGCTTTCCTCGGCCAGGGCTCGCGCCATGCGCATGTGCTTTTCAGCCTCCTGCTGGGCACGACGCTTGCGCGCCAACAGCAGCAGAAGCAACAACAGCACCAGCAAGGCTGAACCTGCGATCAGCGCCAGCAGCCAGCTGTTGCCCAGCAGGTCGTCGAGCATCTTGTCCGAATCGCTCGGGGTAACGGCAGCCGGCGGCGTTTCGGCCACCGGCGCGGTATCCACGGCAGCCGGCGCCGGGGACACCACCGCTTCGCTCGGTACCGCCTGCTGCAACTGGGCATCGATCGCCGGCTGCTCGGGCGCAGGCACGCTCGCCGGCGCGGCGCTCTGGGCTTCCAGGCGCGCCAGCTGGTCGTTCTTCAGTTCGATCAGGCGCTGCAGCTTGTCCAGCTGGCTCTGCAGATCCGCCACACGGCTTTTCAGCTCGGCGTTGTCACGCCGGGTGGTGTCGAGGCTCTCTTCGGCCATCGCCAGCTTGTCGGCCAGGGCCTTGCTGTCGCCAGCCGCACCTTTGCCGCCGGGTGCCACCAGCTTGAGGTTGTCCTGCTGGGCGATACGCGCCGGGGCGGCGCCGGCCGCGTCACGCCGGGTGGCGTCGAGCTGGCGCGCACGCGGGCCCAGACGGCGCCCCTCACGCCAGGCCGCATACTGCTCGGCCACTTCCTTGACGGCCTGGCCCTGGGGGATGGCGGCGATCTGCTGCTGGTCGGGCAGGCGCAGTACCTGGCCAACCTTGAGCTGGTTGATGTTGCCGTTGTAGAAGGCATCGGGGTTGAGCGCCTGGATCGCCAGCATGGTCTGCTGCACCGATCCACCCTGGCGCGCCTTGGCGGCAATCTGCCACAAGGTGTCGCGACGCACGGTGGTGTGGCGGGCGGGCGCGGTCACCGCAGGGGTGACGCCCGAAGCCGCCTGGGCCGCTTCGGGAGAGAATTTGGAGGCGTCGATCAGTACGCTGTAGTCGCGCAGCAGGCGGCCCTGGGGCCACATCACCTGCACCAGGAACTTGACCATAGGGGCCGGCAGCGGCTGGCTGGAGGTCACCCGCAGCACGCTCTTGCCACTGGGGTTGATCACCGGGGTGAAGGTCAGGTCGTTGAGGTACGCCTGGCGTTCGACCCCGGCCTTGCTGAACTCTTCGGCCGGCGCCAGGCTGGGCACCACTTCGGCGGGAGTGAGGTCACGCACATCGAGCAATTCGATCTCGGCATCCAGCGGCTGGTTCTGCCCCGACTTGAGGGTCAGCTCGCCCAGCCCCAGCGCATGCGCCATACCCGAGGACAGCGCCGATGCCGCGGCTATTGCTAACACCAGTTTGCGAATTCGAAGCATGACCTCATCCTTTGTATGAACCTTCCCCGGCTACCGAGAAGAAAGTGAAAAACCGCCGTGAGGCATTTGACTGGCATGACCACCGGATCATGTTGGCAAGGTGCCCCGCAAGCGCGTGACGGCCGCTCACTTCCAGTATTTCAGAAACAATGTGCAAATCGTCGCCAAGTATCTTTTACGCAAGGTGTTTTATCAACAACTCCGCCAGCTGTACGGCGTTCAACGCCGCGCCTTTGCGCACGTTGTCGGTGGTCAGCCAGAGATTGAGCTGTTCGGCCTCGTCGACACCGCCACGCACCCGCCCGACGTACACCACATCCTGGGCCACCGCATCACCGACCGGGGTCGGGTAGTCACCCGCCTCCACCAGCTCGACACTGTCGGCGTGCTCCAGCACGGCGTTCACCGCCGCCAGATCGACCGCCTTGCGACTGTGCACGGCCACAGTGTAGCTATCGCCGAAAAACACCGGGACTTGAACACAGGTCACGGAAATCTTCAGCGAAGGCAGGCCAAGCAACTCGCGCAGCTCACTCACCAGGCGACGTTCCAGCGCGCCATGGCCCTCGCTGTCGCTGGTGCCCACCTGGGCCAGCAGGTTGAACGCCACCTGGCGATCGAAGAAGCGCGGCTCCAGCGGGCGCGCATTGAGCAACTCGGCAGTTTGCCGGGCCAGTTCGCCCACCGCCTCGCGGCCCTGGGCCGACACCGCCATGCACGCCGTCACGTTGACCCGTTCCAGTTCCAGCAGGTGCTTGAGCGGGGCCAGCACCACCGCCAGGGCAACCGCGGCAGCGCTCGGGCTGACCAGTTGCACGGGCAGGCTCTGACTGTCGATGGCCTGTGGATTGGCCTCGGGCACCACTGCTGCCACCTGTTCGGCCGACAGCGCGCCGGACAGATCGATCACCGCACACCCGGCGGCACGCGCCTTGGCGGCGAAACTGCGAGTAACCGCAGGGCCTGCGGCGAAGAACGCCAGCTTGACCTGGCTGAAGTCGAAGGCATCGACTTCGCGCACGCGCAGGTTCTTGCCACGGTAGTTCACCGAGCTGCCCGCCGACTCATTGCTGGCCAGCAGGTGCAGGGTGCCCAGGGGAAAATCGCGCTCCTCGAGGATTTGCACCAGGGTCTCGCCGACGGTGCCGGTGGCGCCGATCACGGCGATATCGTAGGTCTGAGTCATGGACAGTGCCTCTGGCAGAACGGGGGGAGCGGCACTTTACTCGGATTGCCGCAGCGAGACCACCCGGTGCCGGCAAAGGCATCAGGCCACCACAAAAAAGCCCCCTGCGTCGCAAGACGAGGGGGCCTGTTCTACCGCGCAGCAGCGATCAACGCTCCAGCAGGATCCGCAGCATGCGACGCAGCGGCTCGGCCGCGCCCCACAGCAGCTGGTCGCCCACGGTGAAGGCGCCCAGGTACTGCGACCCCATGTTCAGCTTGCGCAGACGCCCTACCGGGATGTTCAGCGTGCCGGTGACGTTGGTCGGGCTCAGCTCCTGCATGCTGATCTCGCGCTGGTTCGGCACCAGCTTCACCCAGGGGTTGTGCTGGCTGATCATGCCTTCGATGTCGGCGATCGGCACGTCCTTGTTCAGCTTGATGGTCAGCGCCTGGCTGTGGCAACGCATGGCGCCGATGCGCACGCAGATGCCGTCGACCGGGATCGGGTTCTTGAAACGACCCAGGATCTTGTTGGTCTCGGCCTGGGCCTTCCACTCTTCACGGCTCTGTCCGTTGGGCAGTTCCTTGTCGATCCACGGGATCAGGCTGCCGGCCAGCGGCACGCCGAAGTTCTCGGTCGGGTAGGCGTCGCTGCGCATGGCCTCGGCAACCTTGCGGTCGATGTCGAGGATGGCCGCCGCCGGGTTGGCCAGGTCATCGGCAACCGCCGCATGGGTAGCGCCCATCTGCTTGATCAGCTCGCGCATGTTCTGCGCGCCAGCGCCGGAGGCCGCCTGGTAGGTCATGGCGCTCATCCATTCGACCAGACCGGCTTCGAACAGGCCGCCCAGGCCCATCAGCATCAGGCTGACGGTGCAGTTGCCACCGATGTAGTTCTTGGTGCCGGCGTCCAGCTGCTGGTCGATGACCTTGCGGTTGACCGGGTCCAGCACGATGACCGCGTCATCCTGCATGCGCAGGCTGGAAGCGGCATCGATCCAGTAACCCTGCCAGCCGGCTTCGCGCAGCTTGGGGAACACCTCGTTGGTGTAGTCGCCACCCTGGCAGGTCAGGATCACATCGAGGGTCTTGAGCTCTTCAATGCTGTACGCATCCTTGAGCGGAGCAATGTCCTTGCCCACGGATGGCCCCTGGCCCCCGACATTGGAGGTAGTGAAGAACACCGGCTCGATCAGATCGAAATCCTGCTCTTCGAGCATCCGCTGCATGAGCACGGAACCGACCATACCGCGCCAACCGATCAGACCTACACGTTTCATCGCAACTACACCTTCGCTAAAAGTGGGCCGCCGCCTGGAAGAAACCAGCGGCGGGCCCGAAAGATTACAGATTCCGCAGCGCTGCGACTACTGCGTCGCCCATTTCCTGCGTACCTACCTTGCTGCAGCCCGCCGACCAGATGTCGCCGGTGCGCAGGCCCTGATCCAGCACCAGGCTCACGGCCTGTTCGATGGCCTCGGCCGCCGCCTGCTGGTTGAAGCTGTAACGCAGCATCATCGATACCGACAGGATGGTCGCCAGCGGGTTGGCGATGCCTTGCCCGGCGATGTCCGGGGCCGAACCGTGGCACGGCTCGTACATGCCCTTGTTGTTGGCATCCAGTGACGCCGACGGCAGCATGCCGATGGAACCGGTGAGCATGGAAGCCTCATCCGACAGGATGTCGCCGAACATATTGTCGGTGACCATCACGTCGAACTGCTTGGGCGCGCGCACCAGTTGCATGGCGGCGTTGTCGACGTACATGTGGCTGAGCTCGACATCCGCGTAGTCCTTGGCCACGTCCTCGACGATTTCACGCCACAGCTGGCTGGAGGCGAGCACGTTGGCCTTGTCCACCGAGCACAGCTTCTTGCCGCGCACGCGGGCCATGTCGAAACCGACACGGGCGATGCGGCGGATTTCGCTCTCGCTGTACGGCAGGGTGTCGTAGGCCTGGCGCTCGCCGCCTTCCAGTTCGCGGGTGCCGCGCGGCGCACCGAAGTAGATGCCGCCGGTCAGCTCGCGCACGATCAGGATATCCAGGCCGGCGACGATTTCTGGCTTGAGCGAGGACGCATCGGCCAGCTGCGGGTAGAGAATGGCCGGACGCAGGTTGGCGAAAAGGCCCAGTTGCGAACGGATTTTCAGCAGGCCGCGCTCAGGGCGGATATCACGCTCGATCTTGTCCCACTTCGGCCCGCCCACCGCGCCCAGCAGCACGGCGTCGGCCTGGCGCGCACGTTCCAGGGTCTCGTCGGCCAGCGGCACGCCGTGCTTGTCGATGGCCGCGCCACCGATCACATCGTGCGCCAGGCTGAAGCCGAGCTGGAACTTGTCGTTGGCCAGTTCCAGCACCTTGACCGCCTCGGCCATGATTTCCGGGCCGATGCCATCACCTGGGAGAATCAGAATCTGCTTGCTCATGGGTTCCTCATCATTCAATTCAAGCGGTGCGCCGCACTGGCGTACCGGGGAAAACTCAGCGTTGGGCCCAGAGCACGATCACGTCGGTGCTGAAGGAGCCATCGGCTTCTATCTGGTAATGCTGGCGAACTTCGTCGCCCATCGCCTGCTGCAACTGGCGAATCGCCGCACGCATCGGCTCGGGGGTGCGCATGCGCTCCACCCACGAGGTGTATTCCAGGCGCAGGCGCTGGCGCGTGTGGCTGCGGGTGCACAGGCCGGCTTCGCTGACCTGTTGCAGCCACTCGCCGGCAGAATAATCGCGCACGTGGCTGGTGTCGCGCAGTACTTCGACGCTTTGCAGGTAGGTGTCGAGCAGCGGGCTGCCCGGCGACATGACGTCGACGAACGCCGCCACGCCGCCGGGCTTGAGCACCCGGCGCACCTCGCGCAGGGCCAGGCCCAGGTCGCTCCAGTGGTGCGCCGAGTAGCGGCTGAAGACGAAATCGAACGAGGCGTCGGCGAACGGCAGGCGCTCGGCGGCGCCACGCTCGGTGACGATGTTGTTCAAGCCGCGCTCGATGGCGGCGGCGCCGACCACGTCGAGCATCTGCTGCGACAGGTCATAGGCGACCACTTCGGCCACCAGCGGGGCGACATGGAAGCTCACGTGACCGGCACCGCAGCCCAGGTCCAGCAGGCGGGCGTCGGCGTGCCCGGCAAGCTCGGCCTGCAGCAGGGCGAATTCGCTACCCTGGGCATGCACGGCGCTGCTCAGGTAGGCAGAGGCTTGTTCGCCGAACTGGCGCTGGACGACTTCGGTGTGGGCGGTGCTGCGGGTCATCATGGATCTCCTGGGGCGGCTTGGCCGGCACATCACTGCATCATTCAGGCGTCGCGAAACAACCAGGGCTGGCTAGCACGGTGCCTGGCTTCAAACGCTGCAATCGCATCGCCATCCTGCAAGGTCAGGCCGATGTCATCCAGGCCGTTGAGCAGGCAATGCTTGCGGAACGCGTCGATCTCGAAGTGGAGCACCTTGCCGTCCGGCCGCGTCACGGTCTGCGCCTGCAGGTCGATGGTCAGCTGGTAGCCCGGGTCCGCCTCAACCTGCTTGAACAGCTCGTCGACTTCCTCGTCGCCGAGGATGATCGGCAGCAAGCCGTTCTTGAAGCTGTTGTTGAAGAAGATGTCGGCGTAGCTGGGCGCAATGATGCTGCGAAAGCCGTACTCTTCCAGCGCCCAAGGCGCATGCTCGCGGCTCGAACCGCAACCGAAGTTCTCCCGCGCCAGCAACACGCTGGCCCCCTGGTAACGCGCATGGTTGAGCACGAAATCCTGGTTCAGCGGGCGCTTGCTGTTGTCCTGGTAGGGCTGCCCCACGTCCAGGTAACGCCATTCGTCGAACAGGTTCGGGCCGAACCCGGTGCGCTTGATCGACTTCAAGAACTGCTTGGGGATGATCTGGTCGGTGTCGACGTTGGCACGGTCCAACGGGGCGACCAGGCCGGTGTGCTGGGTAAAGGCTTTCATGCTGCGCTCCCTTGGATCAACTCGCGTACATCGACAAAACGACCGGTTACTGCGGCAGCCGCCGCCATTGCCGGGCTTACCAGGTGGGTACGCCCACCGGCGCCCTGGCGCCCCTCGAAGTTGCGGTTGGAGGTGGAGGCGCAATGCTCGCCACTTTCGAGGCGGTCCGGGTTCATCGCCAGGCACATCGAGCAGCCCGGTTCACGCCATTCGAAACCGGCCTCGAGGAAGATCTTGTCCAGGCCTTCCTGCTCGGCCTGCGCCTTGACCAGGCCCGAGCCCGGCACCACGATGGCCTGCTTGATGGTCGAGGCCACCTTGCGACCCTTGGCGATCACGGCCGCGGCGCGCAGGTCTTCGATGCGCGAGTTGGTGCAAGAACCGATGAACACGCGGTCGAGCTGAATGTCGGTGATCGCCTGGTTGGCGTTCAGGCCCATGTACTTGAGCGCGCGTTCGATGGAACCGCGCTTGACCAGGTCGGCCTCGGCAGCCGGGTCCGGCACGCGCTGGTCGACCGCCAGCACCATCTCGGGCGAGGTGCCCCAGCTGACCTGCGGCTTGATCTGCGCCGCGTCCAGCTCGACCACGGTGTCGAACACCGCGTCGCTGTCGGACACCAGGTCTTTCCAGGCTTCGACGGCCAGGTCCCACTGCTCGCCCTTGGGCGCATACGGACGACCCTTGACGTAGGCAACGGTCTTCTCGTCGGTGGCCACCAGGCCCACCCGCGCACCGGCCTCGATGGACATGTTGCAGATGGTCATGCGGCCTTCGACCGACAACTCGCGAATGGCGCTGCCGGCAAACTCGATGGCATGCCCGTTGCCGCCGGCGGTCCCGATCTTGCCGATCACGGCCAGCACGATGTCCTTGGCAGTGACGCCGAACGGCAATTGCCCTTCGACGCGCACCAGCATGTTTTTCATCTTCTTGGCCACCAGGCACTGGGTAGCGAGCACGTGCTCGACCTCGGAGGTGCCGATGCCGTGGGCCAGGGCGCCGAACGCGCCGTGGGTGGAGGTATGCGAGTCGCCGCAGACCACGGTCATGCCGGGCAAGGTGGCACCCTGCTCCGGGCCGATGACGTGGACGATGCCCTGGCGCACATCGTTCATCTTGAATTCGGTGATGCCGTATTCGTCACAGTTTTCGTCGAGGGTCTGCACCTGCAGGCGCGACACCTGGTCGGCGATGGCCTCGATGCCGCCCTTGCGCTCTGGCGTGGTGGGCACGTTGTGGTCGGGGGTGGCGATGTTGGCATCGATGCGCCAGGGTTTGCGGTTGGCCAGGCGCAGCCCCTCGAAGGCCTGCGGCGACGTCACTTCGTGAATGATGTGACGGTCGATATAGATCAGCGCCGAACCGTCGTCGCGCTGCTTGACCAAGTGCGAATCCCAGAGCTTGTCGTAGAGCGTTTTGCCAGCCATCAGACTTTCCTCATCAGTCTTTCTATGCCAATAACCCCTTGGCTTGTACGGACGATGCTATGGGGTTAGATTGAATAACTCAAATTCATATTTTTTATGCTTTGGATAACTTTCAGGAATCCAAACCCGAGGAACTCATTCCGTGGACCTGGCCAACCTTAGTGCCTTCATCGCCATCGCTGAAACCGGGAGCTTTTCCGGTGCCGGCGAGCGCCTGCACCTGACCCAGCCGGCCATCAGCAAGCGCATTGCCGGGCTGGAGCAGCAGCTGGATGTGCGCCTGTTCGACCGCCTTGGCCGCGAGGTGAGCCTGACCGAAGCCGGCCGTGCCCTGCTGCCGCGCGCCTACCAGATCCTCAACGTGCTGGACGACACCCGGCGGGCCCTGACCAACCTCACCGGCGAGGTCAGCGGTCGACTGACCCTGGCCACCAGCCATCACATCGGCCTGCACCGCCTGCCGCCGCTGTTGCGGGCGTTTACCCGTCAGTACCCGGCTGTGGCTCTGGACATCCAGTTTCTGGACTCGGAAGTGGCCTACGAGGAAATTCTGCACGGGCGCGCCGAAATCGCCGTGATCACCCTCGCCCCCGAGCCCCACAGCCTGGTGCGCGCGGTGCCGGTATGGGACGACCCGCTGGATTTCGTGGTCGCCCCCGAGCACCCGCTGGCCTGCAAGGGCGCGGTGGGCCTGGCGGACATTGCCCACCACCCGGCCGTGTTCCCCGGCGGCAACACTTTCACACACCATATTGTGCAGCGTCTGTTCGAGGCCCAGGGCCTGGTCCCCAACATCGCCATGAGCACCAACTACCTGGAAACCATCAAGATGATGGTGTCGATCGGGCTGGCCTGGAGTGTGCTGCCGCGCACAATGCTCGATGAGCAGGTTGCATCCATCGACTTGCCGGGCATACAGCTGTCGCGCCAGCTAGGCTACATTCTGCACACGGAACGAACGTTATCGAATGCGGCCAGAGCCTTCATGGCCCTGCTCGACAGTCACGCAAGCCCGGCGTAGCCCGCCCCTGCCCCGGGCGGCCCGCCACCAAGGACGTATCACCCGCCAAAGGTCTGGTACCGATGCCCAAGTCAGCCAATCGTTTTGCGCGCCTTCCCCGTATCCACGCAGCAGACCCCCAGGAGCTGGAACAGGCCTGGGAGAGTGCGCCGCAGTTGCTCGCGGCACTCAATGGTGCGCACCTTGGCGCCTGGGTGTGGGATGTGGGCAGCGGGCGCATCAACTGGTCACGAGGCACCCAGGCGCTGTTTGGCTTCGATCCGCATCAACCGCTGACCCACGACATCGACTACCTCGACCTGCTGCCGGAAGAGGACCGCGCGCGCATGCGCCAGGCCTTTCATGCAGTGCTCAACGGCGAGCCGGTGGACCAGGCCCTGCGCCATCGCATCCGCTGGCCGGACGGCAGCCTGCACTGGCTGGAAGTGAACGGCAGCCTGGCCACCAACCGCGACGGGCGCCTGCAGATGATCGGGGTGGTGCGCGAGATCACCCGCCAGCGCGAACGCGAAACCGCACTGATCAACTCCGAAAAGCGCTTTGCCACGCTTTTTCACCTGAGCCCGAACGTGGTGCTGCTGACCCGGCGCGCCGACGGGCTGATCCATGAGGTCAACCAGCACTTCGAGAACATTCTTGGCTGGCCCGGCGCCCAGGTGATCGGGCGTACCACGCTGGAACTGGGCCTGTGGGCCAACCCCAGGCAGCGTGACCAGGTGCTGGAGGCCACCAGCGGCAACAACGGCCCGGTGACACTGGAAGTGCAGTTTCGCGCCAGCAGCGGGCAGGTCCACGATGGCATCCTCAGCACCCAGGCCATCGAACTCGAAGGTGTCACCTACCTGCTCAGTACTTTCGTCGACACCAGCGAGCGCAAGCGTGCCGAACAGGCCCTCAAGGACAGCCAGGAGCGCCTGGACCTGGCACTGGACTCTGCCCAGCTGGGTACCTGGGACTGGCACATCCCCAGCGGCATGCTGTACGGCTCGGCCCGCGCGGCACAACTGCATGGCCTGGCGCCGGTGCCGTTCCACGAGTCGTTCGAGGCGTTTTTCGAAGGCGTGCCCGAGCTTGAGCGCAGCGGCATGCGCCAGGCCTATCGCAGCCTGCGCGAAGGCCCTGCGGGCAACTACCAGATCACCTACCGCATCCAGCTGGAAAACGGCGCCACACGCTACCTGGAGAGCCGCGCACGGCTGTACCGTGACGACCAGGGCAACCCGCTGCGCATGGCCGGCACCCTGCTGGACATCACCGAACAGGTTGAACGCGAACAGCGCCTGACCAGCTCGGAGGAAAAGTTCGCCAGCCTGTTCCAGGTCAGCCCCGACCCCATCTGCGTCACCCGCCAGGACACCGGCCAGTTCATCGAGATCAACCAGGCGTTCACCCAGACCTTCGGCTGGTGCGCCGACCAGGTACTGGGTCGTACCGCCGAACAACTGGGGCTGTGGGCCGAATCGGCCGCCCGCGCACGACGCATCGAGCAGGTGATTCGCGACCAGGCGTTGAACAATGTCGCGGTGGTGGTCAATCACAAGGATGGCCAGCCCCTGACCTGTGTGATTTCCAGCCGCCTGATCAAGGTCGACAACCAGCCCTGCAGCGTCACCACCCTGCGCGACATCACCCAACAGCAACGCGGCGAAGCCGCACTCAAGGCCAGTGAGGAGAAGTTCGCCAAGGCCTTCCACTCCAGCCCCGACGCCATCACCATCACCGAGCGCGACAGTGGCTGCTACCTGGAGGTGAACGACGGCTTCTGCCGGCTCACCGGCTACAGCGCCGACGAGGTGATCGGCCAGAGCATGGCTCAGATCGGGTTGTGGGCCGACGACAAGCAGCAGACCCTGCTGTTCGGTGAAATGCGTGAGCGCGGGCGGGTGCACCACCGCGAAATGCTGGGGCGCAACAAACGCGGCGAAATCCTCACCGTGGAGGTGTCGATGGAGCCGATCACCCTAAACGAGACAGACTGCCTGCTGCTGACTGCCCGCGACGTCAGCCAGCTCAAGAATGCCCAGGCGCAGATCCGCCACCTGGCCTACCACGACCCGCTGACCAACCTGCCCAACCGCGCCCTGCTGATGGATCGCCTGAGCCAGCAGATCGCCCTGCTCAAACGCCAGAACCTGCGCGGTGCCCTGCTGTTCCTCGACCTCGACCACTTCAAGCACATCAACGACTCGCTGGGCCACCCGGTGGGCGACACGGTGCTCAAGATCATCACAGCCCGGCTTGAAGCCAGCGTGCGCCTGGAGGACACCGTGGCGCGCCTGGGGGGTGACGAGTTCGTGGTGCTGCTGAGCGGCCTGGAAGGCAGCCGCGAAGAGGTCACCGACAAGGTTCGCCAACTGGCCGACACCTTGCGCGAACTGCTGGCCGAGCCGATGTCGCTGGACGGCCAGCGCCTGCAGGTAACCCCCAGCATCGGCGTGGCACTGATCCCCGATCACGGCACCACGCCGGCCGACCTGCTCAAGCGCGCCGACATTGCGCTGTACCGCGCCAAGGATTCGGGTCGCAACACCACGCAACTGTTCCACACCACCATGCAGAAGGCCGCCAGTGAACGCCTGCGCATGGAGAGCGACCTGCGCATGGCCCTGGCCAGGGGCGAACTGGCGCTGCACTTCCAGCCCCAGGTGGATGCCCGTGACAACCGCATCGTCGGGGCCGAGGTGCTGCTGCGCTGGCACCATCCGCTGTTGGGCCAGCAGCCGCCCAGCCAGTTCATCCAGGTGCTGGAGGAAAGCGGGCTGATCCTGGAGGTGGGCAGCTGGATACTCGACGAAGCCTGCGATGCCTGCTCGCGCATGCTGCAGGACGGGCTGATCGATCCGATGGATTTCAGCCTGTGCGTGAACATCAGCCCGCGCCAGTTCCGCCAGAACGATTTCGTCGAGCGGGTGCGGCGCAGCCTGGACGACTACCGCCTGCCCTACCAGATGCTCAAGCTGGAGATCACCGAGGGCATCGTGATCCAGAACCTGGAGGACACCATCAGCAAGATGCGCGAGCTGAAGGCGTTCGGGGTGAGCTTTGCGATGGATGACTTCGGCACCGGCTACTCGTCGCTCACCTACCTCAAGCGCTTGCCGGTGGATGCGCTGAAGATCGATCAGTCATTCGTGCGCGATGCACCGCTGGACCCCAATGATGCAGAGATCGTCAAGGCCATCGTGGCCATGGCCAGAAGCCTGGACCTGGCAGTGATTGCCGAAGGGGTGGAGCTGTCGGAGCAACTGGAGTTTCTGGAGCGGCTGGGGTGCCATCTGTACCAGGGGTACCTGCACAGCCGGCCATTGCCGCTGAACGAGTTCAGGGCGATGCTGCTGCAGGCACCGGCGGACTACTGACACACCGCAGTACGGCAGTTGCCAGCAAGGCTGGCCCCTGCAGTGAAGAGCCGCGCGAACCGGGCACAAAAAAGGGCACCCGAAGGTGCCCTCTTTCACTCAGCCCGCACTCAGTTCAGCGCAGGTTTCTCGCCGTTGATCGGGATGCGCTTGGCCTTGGCTTCTTCAGGCACAACACGCAGCAGATCGACACTGAGCAGACCGTTGGCCAGGCCCGCCGACTTCACTTCGATGTGGTCAGCCAGGCGGAAGGACAACTTGAAGGCCCGCTGGGCGATGCCCTGGTGCAGGTAGGTGACGCTTTCACCACTGCTGTCACGCTTGCCGCCACTGACGGTCAGAACGCCTTTTTCCACTTGCAGGTCGAGGTCCTCTTCCTGGAAGCCAGCTGCAGCAACGACGATTCGGTAGTGGTCTTCGCCATGTTTTTCAACATTGTAGGGTGGGTAGGTGCTACCCGACTCGCTACGTGCCGCGGATTCGAACAGGTCGTTGAAACGGTCGAAGCCAACGGATTGACGGAACAGTGGAGCCAGAGAAAATGCGGTAGTCATGGTACATCTCCTGAAATATCAGCGAGTTGGTGATTGCGCGACCCGACTTCGGCATCGCGTACTCCCTAGATAAGGACCCGCCCTAACATTTCAAGCATCGACCACAAAAATTTTTTCAGGCCGCCTCGCTGACCGGAATACCCAGCAGCCGCGCCACGCGATCACAGTCGGTCTCGCGGCGCAGTTCGGTAAACAGTGCCGTGGCTTCGGGGTAGGTACGGGTCAGCATCGCCACCCACTGCTTCAGTCGCCCCGGTGCCTGACGCTCGGTCATCTGTTCCCGGGCCTGCACCCAGAAGTCCTGCAGCAGCGGTTGCAGTGCCTGCCAGTCCAGCGGCACGAACTCGATGCCCTGGCGCTCGGCGGCAATCTGCCGGGCCAGGTCCGGGCGCGACACCAGGCCGCGACCGAGCATGATGTCCTCCACGCCGCTGACCTCGCGGCAGCGGCGCCAGTCTTCCAGCGTCCACACCTCGCCGTTGGCGAACACCGGCACCTTCACCAGCTCTTGCACCCGCGCCACGTACTCCCAGTGCGCCGGCGGCTTGTAGCCGTCGACCTTGGTGCGTGCGTGCACCACCAACTGGTCGGCACCGCCTTCGGCCAGGGCGCGGGCGCAGTCCAGCGCACCGTCCGGGCTGTCGAAGCCCAGGCGCATCTTGGCGGTGACCGGGATATGCGCAGGCACAGCCCGGCGCACTTCGCGCAGGATGGCATGCAGCAGCTCGGGCTCCTTGAGCAGCACCGCGCCGCCGCGGGACTTGTTCACGGTCTTGGCCGGGCAACCGAAATTGAGGTCGATGACGGGGGCCCCCAGCTCGCAGGCCAGCACCGCGTTATCGGCCAGGCATGCCGGGTCGGAGCCCAGCAACTGCACACGCAAAGGCACGCCGGCGGCGGTTTGCGCACCGCGGCCAAGCTCCGGGGCCAGCTTCTCGTACACATGCGCCGGCAGCAACCGGTCGCACACGCGAATGAACTCGGTGACACACCAGTCGATGCCGCCCACCTGGGTCAGTACGTCGCGAAGGATGTTGTCGACCAGCCCCTCCATGGGGGCCAGGGCAATTTGCATGGCGTGGGTCTCGCGCGAAAAAGGCCGGCAGTCTAGCAAAAACCGTGGCTTATCGGGCTCCGGCCATCGCGGCGCCGTAGCCCTCGATGAATTCTGCCGGCATGCGCCTGGGCTTGCCGGTGGACAGCTCGATGCACACGAAGGTGGTCTGCGCCCGCAGCAAGGTGGTGCCGTCGCTTGGTCGCACCAGCTGGAAGTGACGGGTCATCTTCAGGCGCTGGTCCCAGTCGACGATCCAGGTGGCCAACTGCAGGATGTCGTCCTCATAGGCGCTGGCCAGGTAGTCGATCTCGTGACGCACCACGGCCATGGCGCGGTCCAGGCGCCGGTACTCGGCCAGGTCCAGCCCCAGGCGCTGGGAATGACGCCAGGCGCAGCGCTCGAGCCAGGTGACGTACACCGCGTTGTTGGCGTGCCCCAGGCCGTCGATATCCTCGGCACCGACCTGCAGGTCGATGGTAAATGGCGTTGCCCGATCCCAGCTCATGCCCGCTCCCGATCTGTAGTGAACGGGCAGAGTGTAACGGATGCTCAGGCCGATTGGCGCACTGGCCGGGCACTGCGTTGCAGCAGCGCAAGCACGCCGTCGACCAGTTGCGGGTCGGACAGCACACGCATATGCCCGCCCTGGGGCAACAGCAGCAGCTGGCTGTCGAACCACGCCTGATGAATCAGCCGCGCCTCGCTGACGGCGACCAGCGGGTCGTCCTCGGCATGCACGATGAAACCGGGCAGTTCCAGCTGGTAGACGGCCACGTCCAGGCGCGAGATCGGCACCCCGACCTCTCGCTCCACCTGGCGAATGAAGGCTGCCCGCGCCCGCGCCGGCAACCCCAGGTGCCGCGCCATGCCGCGCAGCACCTCGAGCAGGCGCGCTGGCGCGGCGATGCTCACCGCCACCTCGGTACGCAGCCCCCACTGCAGGGCCAGCAGCGCACTGGCACCGCCCATGGAATGGCCGATCACCCCGTGCAATGGGCCCAGCTCGCCGGCCGCCTCGAGCAAGGCGTGGGCGAACGACACCACGTTGGCCTTGTTTCCACGCGAGCGGCCGTGGGCCGGCCCTTCGAGCGCCACCGCACAATAGCCGGCGGCCACCAGGGCCTCGATCAGATGGGCGAACTGGGTGGGGCGCCCCTCCCAGCCGTGCATCAGCAGCACCGTGGGGCCTTGCCCCCAGCGCAGCGCACTCAGGCCAAAGCGCAGGGTAATGCGCTCGGCACGCGCCAGCAGCGGCAGTTCCCAGTCGCGTGGCGGCAAGGTGCGCGGGCTCATGAAGGCCTGGCGCATCTGCCCGGCCACCCGATTGGGTGCCAGGCGTCCAACAGTGGCGTTGATACCACGAATCCAGCTCAGGCTGTTCATCACGTCGCTCCAGATCAGATCACCGCGGACTTGGCGGCACGCAACACACGGTCGGACAATTCGCTGGTACCCAGCGCTCGCGCCAGGGCCAGGCCGCCGACCATCAGGGCCAGGTCGGCCAGCACTTTGTCGGCGTCTTCGGGGGTGTCGGCCAGGTTGGCCATCATCAACTCGATATGCTCGGTCAGCACCGCGCGAAAGGTCGCCGGCAACTGATTGATCTCGCCCAGAGAGCTGGGCAGCGGGCAGCCGCTGTCGACGGCATCGCGGTGTTTGCGCGACAGGTAGAAGGCCGCCACCAGGGCACGACGCGCCTCCCCGTCCAGCGACGCGTCGACCTGTGCCAGCAAGGCCCGGCGCTCGCCAAGCAACTGGCAAAAGGCTTCGAGCATCAGCGCATCCTTGTTCTCGAAATGCGCATAGAACCCACCCACGGTGAGCCCCGCAGCGCCCATCACCTGCTGCACACTGGGATCGGCCGGGCCGTTAAGGATCAGCGCACTGCGCGCCGCATCCAAAATGCGCTGGCGGGTCTGGGCTTTTTTGTCGTGCATGGCAGGCCTCCAAATATTATGTAGGTAATATTATGCTCATAATATTTATTGGCAAGCACTTTCTCCTGCGGCCCAAGCGCGCAAGAGATTTTTTCGAGGGAAAAAACAAAAGGCTCATTCAATAATCGAATGAGCCTTGAAATCCCGCAAAGCGGGTAAAATGGCGTCCCCTAGGGGACTCGAACCCCTGTTACCGCCGTGAAAGGGCGGTGTCCTAGGCCACTAGACGAAGGGGACTTGTAACCTTCGTGCAGGCTCGTTTTCACGAACCCTGGCAAAATTGGTGGAGCTAAGCGGGATCGAACCGCTGACCTCCTGCATGCCATGCAGGCGCTCTCCCAGCTGAGCTATAGCCCCAGATTTCTAGCCTCGCGGCCCAGCGATGTCTTGCAACATCACTTGTGTAAAACTGGCGTCCCCTAGGGGACTCGAACCCCTGTTACCGCCGTGAAAGGGCGGTGTCCTAGGCCACTAGACGAAGGGGACGAACCTTCTTACCACACAACCCGGCTGCTGGAACCCGGTTGAACCCTGAGTTGTATGACCAACTCCGGATAGGGAATTTGGTGGAGCTAAGCGGGATCGAACCGCTGACCTCCTGCATGCCATGCAGGCGCTCTCCCAGCTGAGCTATAGCCCCACAATGTCGCTTTGAACTGAATCGCTTGGCTGGGTGCTTCGCGCTTCGTTTCGTTCATCGCTGTGGACGGGGCGCATATTAAGATCGGATTGAAGACCTGTCAAATAAATTTTCAACAAAATCCAAAAGAAATTTCCGAGATAACAAACACTTACCGGCCTGGGTCAGGAGAGCCCCCGCAAACTCGGGGGTCTCGCCCTTGCAGGAGCCGGCCTTGCCGGCGAAACAGGCGCTGCGCAATACCGGGTACCGCAGCGCTTTGTTCGCCGGCAAGGCCGGCTCCTACGGGAAAAATGCTCAGTAAATGGTGCCCAACAGCTTTTCCCATTCCTTGTTTTCTTTCTTCGACACACCACCCAGCAGGTCCAGCGCCTGGCGCAGGCGGTAGCGGGTCAGGTCCGGCCCGAGGATCTCCATGGCATCGAGCACCGACACCGAGCTGGCCTGGCCGGAAATCGCGGCGAACATCAGCGGCATCGCGTCACGCAGCTTGAGCTCCAGCGCCTCGACCACCGCCTGGATGCAGCCGGTGATGCGATCCTTCTCCCACTGGCGCAGCCCCTCGAGCTTCCACAGGATCAGCTGGATCACCTGGCGCACCTGGTCGGCCGACAGTTTCTTGTGCTCGAACAGCTTGGCGTCGAGCTTGAGCGCACCTTCGAAGAAGAACCCACCCAGCGGCGCAATCTGGCTGAAGGTCTCTACCCTGCCCTGCACGTGCGGCGCGATCTTCATCATGTAGTCGCTGTTGAACGCCCATTTCTGCACGCGCGCGGCAAACTCTGCGACAGGCAGCTCACGCAGCCACTGGCCGTTGAGCCACGACAGCTTCTCGATGTCGAAGATCGGGCCGCCCAGCGACACTCGCGACAGGTCGAAGTGCTCGACCATTTCGGCCAGCGAGAACTTCTCGCGCTCGTCCGGCATCGACCAACCCATGCGGCCCAGGTAGTTGAGCATGGCTTCGGGCATGAAGCCCATGCGCTCGTAGAAGGTCACCGAGGTCGGGTTCTTGCGCTTGGACAGCTTGCTCTTGTCGGGGTTGCGCAGCAGCGGCATGTAGCACAGGGTTGGCTGCTCCCAGCCGAAGTACTCGTACAGCTTGATCAGCTTGGGCGCCGAAGGCAGCCACTCTTCGCCACGCAATACGTGGGTGATGCCCATCAGGTGGTCATCGACCACGTTGGCCAGGAAGTAGGTCGGCAGGCCATCGGTCTTCATCAGTACCTGCATGTCCATGCGATCCCACGGAATCTCGACGTCGCCGCGCAGCATGTCCGGTACCACGCACACGCCTTCGGTCGGAACTTTCATGCGGATCACATGGGGCTCGCCGGCGGCCAGGCGACGCTGCACTTCTTCAGGCGAGAGCAGCAAGGCGCGCCCGTCATAGCGCGGGGTTTCGCCGCGGGCCATCTGCTCGGCACGCATCTGGTCCAGTTCTTCGGCAGTGCAGAAGCACGGGAAGGCATGGCCCAGATCGACCAGTTGCTGGGCGTACTGCTTGTAGATCTCGCCGCGTTCGCTCTGCCGGTACGGGCCGTGCGGGCCGCCGACATCCGGGCCTTCGCTCCATTCGATACCCAGCCAGCGCAGGGCATCGAAGATCTGCTGCTCGGACTCGCGGGTGGAGCGCAGCTGATCGGTATCTTCGATACGCAGGATGAATTCGCCACCGTGCTGCTTGGCGAAGCAGTAGTTGAACAGGGCGATGTAGGCGGTGCCGACATGGGGATCGCCAGTCGGCGAAGGCGCGATACGCGTGCGAACGGTGGTCATGAGAGTCTCGAACAAGAGGTGAAACAAAGGCTGGATGTTAACAGCACGGGGCCACCCGGCTCCAGCAATGGGCACGATCGGCGCTTGTGTTTGCCAAGGCAAACCTTGTTAAATTTGCTTACATTTTTGGAACGATCGTACCCATGCCTGCCCAACTCAAGCGTCGCCTGCTGATTTTCCTGACCCTGGTTCTGCTCATCGGCCTGGGCTTTCTGGCCCACTGGTACTTCAAGGGGCGCTTCTACGAGAGCACCGACAACGCCTACGTGCAGGGCGAGATCACCCGGGTTTCCAGCCAGTTGGGCGCGCGCATCGAGCAGGTGCTGGTCGAGGACAACCAGCATGTGGCCAAGGGCGACCTGCTGGTACGCCTGGAAGGCAACGACTTCCAGTTTGCCGTGGAGCGCGCCCGCGCCACCCTGGCCACCCGCGAGGCCGAGCGCCTGCAAGCCGACAGCCGCCTGACGCAGCAGGCGAGCCTGATCGCCGCCGGCCAGGCACAGGTGTCGGCCAACCAGGCCACGCTTGGGCGTACCCAGCTGGACCTCAACCGTGCACAGGCGCTGCGGAAGCCAGGCTTTGTCTCGGAAGAACGGGTGACCACCCTGTCGGCCGAAAGCAACGTGGCACGCTCCCAGGTGAGCAAGGCCCAGGCCGACCTGCAGGGTCAACGCCAGCAGGTCAACGCACTGGCTGCCGAACTCAAGCGCCTGGATGCGCAGATCGCCACCGCCCGCACCGACCTGGCCCAGGCCGAGCTGAACCTGAGCCGCAGTGAAATTCGCGCGCCGATCAGCGGCATGATCGGCCAGCGCGCGGCACGCAACGGCCAGTACGTGCAGGCCGGCGCCTACCTGCTGTCGATCGTGCCCGATCAGGACATCTGGGTGCAGGCCAACTTCAAGGAAACCCAGATCGGCAAGATGCAGCCCGGCCAGCGTGCCGAGTTGGTGTTCGACAGCTACCCCGACACGCCGATCGAAGGCCGCGTCGACAGCCTGTTCGCCGCTTCCGGCGCGCAGTTCAGCCTGCTGCCACCCGACAACGCCACCGGCAACTTCACCAAGGTCGTGCAGCGCATCCCGGTCAAGCTGACCTTCGCCGCCGACAACCCGCTGCACGGCAAGATCCGCCCGGGCATGTCGGTGACCGCCACCGTCGATATCCGTACCGATGGCCGGTGATCAACTGATCCGTCCCGCCGGCGAACCCAGCCGGCGCGACTGGATCGCGGTGATGAGCGTGATGCTCGGCGCGTTCATGGCAGTGCTCGACATCCAGATCACCAACTCGTCGCTCAAGGACATCCAGGGCGCCCTGTCGGCGACCCTGGAAGAAGGCTCGTGGATCTCCACCTCCTACCTGGTGGCCGAGATCATCATGATCCCGCTGACCGCCTGGCTGGTGCAGCTGCTGTCGGCGCGGCGCCTGGCGGTGTGGGTGTCGGCGGGTTTTCTGGTGTCGTCGCTGCTGTGCTCGATGGCCTGGAACCTGGAAAGCATGATCGTGTTCCGCGCCCTGCAGGGTTTTACCGGCGGCGCCCTGATCCCGCTGGCCTTCACCCTGACCCTGATCAAGCTGCCCGAGCATCACCGCGCCAAGGGCATGGCGATGTTCGCCATGACCGCCACCTTCGCCCCGTCCATCGGCCCTACCCTGGGCGGCTGGCTGACCGAGAACTGGGGCTGGGAATACATCTTCTACATCAACATCCCGCCCGGCCTGATCATGATCGGCGGCTTGCTGTACGGCCTGGAGAAGAAGGAAGCACACTGGGAGCTGCTCAAAAGCACCGATTACACCGGCATCCTGACGCTGGGCGTCGGGCTTGGCTGCCTGCAGGTGTTTCTTGAGGAGGGGCATCGCAAGGACTGGCTCGAGTCGGGGCTGATCGTCACCCTGGGCAGCATTGCCCTGGTCAGCCTCATTACCTTCGTGATCGTGCAGTTCTCGAAACCCAACCCGCTGATCAACCTGCGCATCCTGCAGAACCGCAATTTCGGGTTGTCGAGCATTGCCAGCCTGGGCATGGGCGTGGGGTTGTACGGTTCGATCTACCTGCTGCCGCTGTACCTGGCGCAGATCCAGAACTACAACGCCCTGCAGATCGGCGAAGTGATCATGTGGATGGGGGTGCCGCAGCTGTTCCTGATCCCGCTGGTGCCGCAACTGATGAAGGTGATTTCGCCGAAGATCCTCTGCACCATCGGCTTCGGGCTGTTCGGGCTGGCGAGTTTCAGCTCGGGGGTATTGAACCCGGACTTTGCCGGCACCCAGTTCAACCATATCCAGATCATCCGTGCGCTGGGGCAGCCGATGATCATGGTGACCATCTCGCTGATTGCCACGGCCTATATCCAGCCGCAGGACGCAGGCTCGGCGTCGAGCCTGTTCAACATCCTGCGCAACCTGGGCGGGGCCATCGGCATTGCGCTGCTGGCCACGCTGCTGGATGCGCGCACCAAGGTGTATTTCGACTACCTGCGCGAGGCGGTGGTACCGACCAATGCCGCAGTGGCCGAGCGGCTGACCTTGCTGACCGAGAAGCTGGGCAGCGAAGGGGCAGCACTGGCCAGGCTGAGCGAGATCACCCATCAGCAGGCGATGATCATGGCGTACAACGATGCCTTCCATTTTGTCGGCATCGGGCTGGCAATCAGCATGGTGGCGGTGCTGTTGACGAAGAAGCTGCCGCAGGGGTTGAAGGCGGGCGAGGCGCACTAGACCGCGTTGAAGTCTTCGCTGGCAAGCCCGCTCCCGCAGGTACTCCATTGCCCTTGGCGTCAATGTGATCCTGTGGGAGCGGGCTTGACCCGCGAAAGGCCCGTCAGACCGTGAGCAGTCGCTCACGCAACTGCGCGATCTCGTCGCGCATCTGCGCTGCAGCCTCGAACTCCAGGTCCCGCGCCAGCTGGTACATCTTCTCTTCCAGCGCCTTGATGCGCTTGGCGATCTCGCCAGGCGAACGCAACTCGGCCTCGTAACGCTCGCGCTCCTCGGCGGCCTTGGCCATGCCCTTGCGCTTCTTGCTGCGCGAGCCGGGCACGTTGGCGCCTTCCATGATGTCTGTGATGTCCTTGACCACGCCCTTGGGCACGATGCCGTTGGCCTCGTTGAAGGCCATCTGCTTGTCGCGGCGACGCTCGGTTTCGCCGATCGCCCGCTCCATCGAGCCAGTCATGTTGTCGGCGTACAGGATCGCGCGGCCGTTGAGGTTGCGCGCCGCGCGCCCGATGGTCTGGATCAGCGAGCGCTCCGAACGCAGGAAGCCCTCCTTGTCCGCATCCAGAATCGCCACCAGCGAGACCTCGGGCATGTCCAGGCCCTCGCGCAGCAGGTTGATACCCACCAGCACATCGAAGGTGCCCAGGCGCAGGTCGCGGATGATCTCGACTCGCTCAACGGTATCGATGTCCGAGTGCAGGTAGCGCACCCGCACATCGTGATCGGCCAGGTAGTCGCTGAGGTCTTCGGCCATGCGCTTGGTCAGGGTAGTGACCAGCACCCGCTCCTCCACCGCCACACGCTTGCGAATCTCCGACAGCAGGTCATCCACCTGGGTCGTGGCAGGACGCACCTCCACCTGGGGGTCGACCAGACCGGTCGGGCGCACCACCTGCTCCACCACACGGCCGGCATGCTCGGCCTCGTAGTTGCCCGGCGTGGCCGAGACGAAGATGGTCTGCGGGCTGACCGACTCCCATTCGTCAAAGCGCATGGGCCGGTTGTCCAGCGCCGAAGGCAGGCGAAAGCCGTACTCCACCAGGGTTTCCTTGCGCGAGCGGTCCCCCTTGTACATGGCCCCCACCTGCGGAACGCTGACGTGGGATTCGTCGATCACCAGCAACGCATCCGGCGGCAGGTAGTCGTACAGGGTCGGCGGCGGCGCGCCGGCCGGACGCCCGGACAGGTAGCGCGAGTAGTTTTCGATGCCGTTGCAGTAGCCCAGCTCCAGGATCATCTCCAGGTCGAACCGGGTGCGCTGCTCCAGGCGCTGGGCCTCGACCAGCTTGTTGTGCTTGTGCAGGTACTCCAGGCGTTCCTTGAGCTCCGCCTTGATCCCGTCCATGGCCTCGAGCAGGGTTTCGCGCGGGGTCACGTAGTGGCTCTTGGGGTAGAAGGTGAAGCGCGGCAGCTTGCGGATCACCTCGCCGGTCAGCGGGTCGAAGGCCGCGATGTTCTCCACCTCGTCATCGAACAGCTCGATGCGGATGGCCTCCAGGTCCGATTCGGCCGGGAAGATGTCGATCACGTCGCCGCGCACACGGAAGGTGGCGCGGGCAAAGTCCATGTCGTTGCGGGAGTACTGCAGGTCGGCCAGACGGCGCAGCAAGGCCCGCTGGTCGAGCTTGTCGCCACGGTCCACGTGCAGCACCATCTTCAGGTAGGTTTCCGGGCTGCCCAGACCATATATGCACGACACCGTGGTGACGATGATCGCGTCACGCCGCTCCAGCAGCGCCTTGGTCGCCGACAGGCGCATCTGCTCGATATGGTCGTTGATCGAGGCGTCCTTCTCGATGAAGGTATCGGAGGACGGCACGTAGGCCTCGGGCTGGTAGTAGTCGTAGTAGGAAACGAAATACTCCACCGCGTTGTTCGGGAAGAATGACTTGAACTCGCCATACAACTGGGCGGCCAGGGTCTTGTTCGGCGCCAGTACCAGGGTCGGGCGCTGCACCTGGGCAATCACGTTGGCGATGCTGAAGGTCTTGCCCGAACCCGTCACCCCGAGCAGGGTCTGGTGCGCCAGCCCGGCCTCGATCCCCTCGACCATCAGGCGAATGGCTTCGGGCTGATCACCCGCCGGCTGGAAACGGGTGACGAGTTGAAACTCGGACATGGTGAACCCCTGGAAATGAACGGATACAGGCAACTGTATTTACAGACAGTACTTATACCCAATTGGCGGTGCCCGGCGCCAGTTTCAAGGCAAACCACGGCCTGTTTCACAGTATTGACCGGCGCAAGCGACTGACGGTCGAAAAATATTCGCGAAAACAGCAGTAAAAGCTGCGACAGACTGTCGCCGTGACCGATGGGTATCACTATACTGACTCCCCGTTTGTGCACCGCTTCAGTGCATTCGGCTGGAGCGTGCGACCTCTATCACTCTCCATTCAGAGCCAAGGTAAAAATGAGCCTGTTTTCCGCTGTCGAGCTGGCACCCCGCGACCCTATCCTGGGCCTCAACGAAGCGTTCAATGCCGATACCCGCACCCACAAGGTGAACCTGGGCGTTGGTGTTTACTGCAACGAAGAAGGGCGTATCCCACTGCTGCGTGCAGTCATCGAAGCCGAAACCCAACGCGCCGCCCAGCACGCCTCCCGCGGCTACCTGCCGATCGACGGCATCGTGGCCTACGACCAGGCCGTGCAGAAGCTGCTGTTCGGTGCCGATTCGCCCCTGCTGGCCGCCGGCCGTGTGGTCACCACCCAGTCCGTCGGTGGTACCGGCGCCTTGAAGATCGGCGCTGACTTCCTCAAGCAGCTGTCGCCCAATGCCACTGTCGCAATCAGCGACCCGAGCTGGGAAAACCACCGCGCCCTGTTCGAAACCGCCGGTTTCCCGGTCAAGAACTACCGCTACTACGACGCCGCCACCCATGACGTCAACCGTGCCGGCATGCTCGAGGACCTGAACGCGCTGCCGTCCGGCTCGATCGTGGTACTGCACGCCTGCTGCCACAACCCGACCGGCGTCGACCTGACCCCGGCCGACTGGAACAACGTGCTCGAGGTGGTCAAGGCCAAGGGTCACATCCCGTTCCTGGACATGGCCTACCAGGGCTTTGGCCAGGGCATCGCCGAAGACGCCGCTGCCGTGCGCCTGTTCGCCGAATCGGGCCTGGACTTCTTCGTCTCCAGCTCGTTCTCCAAGTCGTTCTCGCTGTACGGCGAGCGCGTCGGCGCCCTGTCGATCGTCACCGAGTCCAAGGAAGAGGCCACTCGCGTGCTGTCGCAGGTCAAGCGCGTGATCCGCACCAACTACTCCAACCCGCCGACCCACGGCGCGACCATTGTCGCCACCGTGCTCAACAGCCCCGAGCTGCGCGCAATGTGGGAAGCGGAACTGGCCGAGATGCGCCAGCGCATCCACGGCATGCGCAAGCAGATGGTCGAGCTGCTGGCCCAGTACGGCGCACAGCAGGACTTCAGCTTCGTCGGGCGTCAGTGCGGCATGTTCTCCTACTCGGGCCTGACCGTCGAGCAGGTGGCACGCCTGAAGGACGAGCATGCGATCTATGCTCTGGATACCGGTCGTATCTGCGTCGCCTCGTTGAACCAGAACAACATTCACGTGGTGACCAAGGCGATCGTCGAGGTCCTGTAACACCTGATTGCTCAGGGGGAGCTTGACTTCCCCTTAGCAATCAGTAAGATACGCCCCAGATTCCGCGATAGCTCAGTCGGTAGAGCAAATGACTGTTAATCATTGGGTCCCAGGTTCGAGTCCTGGTCGCGGAGCCAAACATCGTTTCAGAGCGTGCTTGCACAGCCTCTGAAATACTCGAAAAACCCGCCTTTTGGCGGGTTTTTTCGTTTTGGTATTCAGCCCGGACCAGGGCTGCCTGGCGATACAGGCTGCGACAGGCTATTGCTGCCCGATCGGAAAGAACTGCCCCGCACTCCATACGCCCAGCCATGGCTGCCCATCGATGTCACGTGTTACAGCCAGCTCTACCAGCTGGTAAAACACGCTGCGATGGATCAGCGCCTCGAGGTTGTTGCGCATGTGCACGTAAGGCGAAGGCTCCTGTGTCAGCGGGTCGATCACGAAACGCAGCGGGTGCTCGGGCCCGGCCTCGACCACATCCTCCACATTACTGGTGAAGCGCAGCACCTGCTGCTCACCACTGCCCTGCACGTCCATGAGCACCGCCACGAACGGCGCATCATCGACCTGGATTCCGACCTTTTCCACAGGCGTGACCAGAAAGTAGTCATCCCCGTCGCGACGGATGATGGTGGAGAACAGACGCACCATCGGCTTGCGACCAATCGGGGTGCCCAGGTAGTACCAGGTACCGTCGCGGGCGATTCGCATGTCGATGTCGCCGCAGAAGTCCGGATTCCACAGGTGGACCGGCGCCGGACCTTTGCCGACCTTCGGGAGTTGCGCCAACAGGTCATTGGCCTTGCCGGTATCCACCATCATCTGCTCCTCAGCGGCTCATGCCCAACAAACTGCGAGCGTAATCCTCAAGCGGTGCCGCAATCAAATCCTGCGGCTGATTGTCGTGGAACGTCAGCAAACCGCCACGGCTGCGGATGCTCACGGTATCGATCAGATAGCGGGTACTGGTTTCGATCAGCATCAGCTGAATTCTTCCGGTGTCGACACCCAGGCGGTCCACCGCCTGCTCGTCGTACCACTCGTCACCATTGCCGATACGGTTGTCGGCCTTGGCAAAACGCGCATACAGCAGGTAATGCGCGCCCACGTCGCGCGCCTGGGACAAGGCATCCTCCAGCCCCAGCGGACCCTCGGCACGTCGCACCAGCGGGAAGTACTCGACAAAGGCCTTGAAGGCTTCCTCGGCCACCACGTTGGGCCGCGGATAGGCATTGCCCGGCGGCACGAACACGCCCTGACCGATGAAGACGAACGAGTCGGGCTGCAGGCGCACCGACAACGAACGGCGGGTTTCGCTATGGTCGAGCAGGCCGGCGTCGCTCATGTGGTAGCGCACACCTTCGCCCATATCGCTCACATTCATGCAGCCACCCAGCGCCATCAGCGCCAGCAGCAGAACCAGGCTACGCATCTTTCCTCCAGAAGCCGGTGACGGAAAACCGGCGAACAGCCGCCAGATGCAGGTTTTGCGCCAGCTGGAGGGTATGGCTCAACCGCCGATGATCTTCATCACCGTGGCACCGCCTGAAAAAGCCACGGCCTGCTTGTCGCCCAGGGCCTTCATCAACATGCCCTGCAAGGCCGGCAACGCCTGGTGGCGCGGCTTGTCGAGCAGGTCACCGATGAAATGCCGGTTGCTCGACGACAGGCAGCCATGCAGCCACCCGGTAGAAGACAGACGCAGGCGCGAGCAGGTTCGGCAGAACGGCACGCTTTCGTTGGCGATCACGCCGAAGTGGCCTTGCCCCGGCACCCGGTAGCGCAATGCAGTGGCGTCCACTGGCGCATCGGCCTGGGCGTACTCGTGATGCTCGCCGATCAGTTGCAGCAACTGCTCCAGGCTCACGAACTGCTGCAGGAAAGCGTTGTGGTCGCTGGCCAGGTGCCCCATGCGCATCAGTTCGATAAAGCGCAGTTCATAGCCACGGGCCAGGCAGTAGTCGAGCAGCGGCAGCACCTGATCGAGGTTGCGCCCGCGCAGTGGCACCATGTTCACCTTGATCTTCATGCCGGCGTCGCTGGCCTTGTGCATGCCATCGAGCACGCTGGCCAGATCCCCGCCACGGGAGATCCCGCGAAAGGCATCGGCGTCGAGGGTATCAAGGGAGACGTTCAGGCGCCGGATGCCGGCATCCAGCAGCAATGGCAGCTTGCGCGCGAGCAACTGGCCATTGGTGGTCAGGGCGATGTCATCGAGGCCGAGCACCGACACGCCAGCCAGGAAGGCTTCGAGCTTGGGACTGACCAGGGGTTCGCCACCGGTGATACGCAGGCGCTCGATACCGGCAGCTTCGATCAGCCAGGCCACCCCACGCACCATGGCCTGGGCCGAGAGCTCATCCTGCGCTGCGACCAGACGCTTGCCGTCCGGCACGCAATAGGTGCAGGCATAGTTGCACGCCGCGGTGAGGCTGACGCGCAGGTTGCGAAAACGTCTGCCTTGACGGTCGACGATCATGGAGCACTCCGGCAAGTGTGAATCGGGCCTGCAAAACCTGACTCAGAAATCAGTTTTTTGCAAGCCTCTTACCTGAGTATATGCCTGCACGGCGCCAGCGAGCATTCAGCTGCCAGATGGCTCCGGGTCGCGCTTGCGCTTGTTGCCCATGCGCACGCCAATGTCCATGAGGAACTGGAAGAAGCCTTCCTGGTCCTCCAGCACATTGCTCCAGAACGGCGAGTGATACAGTGCCACCGCGCCATGCACCAGGGCCCAGGCTGCGCAGTAGTGGAAATACGGCGGCACGTCCTCGAGCTTGCCCTCGGTGATGCGACCCTTGATCAGCAGGGTCAGGCGCTCGAAGTTGGAGGCACGGATCTTGTGCAGCTCCTCGACCATTTCCGGCACCTGGTTGCCTTTGACCACCTTCTCTTCGAGGCGGTCGAACAGGCGGTAGCGCTGCGGGTCGCGCATGCGGAATTCGAAGTAGGCACGCGACAGGGCCTCCTTGTCGCGATCCACATCGGCAGAGTGCAGCAGTTCGTTCAAATCGCGCTCGTAGTCGAGCATCAGGCGCAGGTAGATCTCCGCCTTGGACTTGAAGTGCTTGTAGATCGTGCCTTTGCCGATACCCACGGCGTCAGCGATCATCTCGACGGTGACACTGTCTTCACCCTGTTCGAGAAACAGCTTGAGCGCGGTATCGAGAATCTCTTGCTCTCGGCGACGAAACTCACGGACCTTACGAGGTTCTTTCTGCATAAGAAGGACTGGATCAAAATCGAAGCCCGTTATTATGCCTAACTTGCGCAAAAATGCACGGATCATCCGCGCATGCCTATGTTTCTTGATGAGTTTGAACAGGCCGGCGACCCGGTTGCCCGAAGCGGACCTCCCCTTCCCCCTGCCCCAGACGTGCAATCCAGGCGGTCAGGCGCACGGCAGAGCAATGCGTGCTCAGCAGGGCCGCACGTATTCCAAATCTGTTTAAAAAACGATCAACCCTTGGTGGAATCGCGGCGAACCTGACCAATACTTGAGGTGTTGGCGCGACGCATCCCCCCAAGTGACGCGCCGATAAGGGTGAACACGGACCGCTCGCCTTTGTTTTACTCCTAATGGTCTTAACCCGGATTCCCCCCCAGAACCCGGGTTTTTTTTGCCCGCGCGACCGCCACGGCGCCCGCGCAGCGGGGTCAGGCCACCCGCACCCGCGCCAGGGGGAACAGACGCCTGAAGTTCTCGGTGGTCTGTTGCGCCAGCTGCTCGTAACGCTCCCCCCGCACCAACGCGATGAACTCCGCCACGTCACGCACATACTCCGGCAAGTTCGGCTTGCCGCGGTGCGGAATCGGCGCCAGGTACGGTGAGTCGGTCTCTACCAGCAAACGATCTGCCGGCACCTGCCGCGCCACGTCACGCAACGCGTCGGCATTGCGGAACGTGACAATCCCCGACAACGAAATGTAATACCCCAGGTCCAGCGCTGCCTTGGCCATCTCCCAGTCTTCGGTGAAGCAGTGCAGCACGCCTGCCTGCGGCAATGCCGCCTCGCGCAGCAGGGTCAGGGTATCGGCGCGCGCCGCACGGGTGTGGATGACCACCGGCTTGCCGGTGAGCCTGGCCGCCTCCAGGTGCAGCCGAAACGATGCCTGTTGCAACTGTGCAGCCTCGGGTTCGTAGTGATAGTCCAGCCCGGTCTCACCAATGGCCACCACCTCGGGGTGGTTCAGTTCGCCGAGCAGCCAGTCCAGCGCCGGCGCTTCGCCTGGCGCCAGGTCCAGCGGGTGGATGCCGACCGAGCAGTCCACATCAGGGTAGCGCGCTGCCAGCGCCCTGACCTGGGCCGCATTGTCGGCACTTACGCCGATGCACAGGAAATGCCCGACGCCCCGTGCCCGCGCGGCATCCAGCGCGGCATCCAGGGAGCCACCATGGGCGGCGAGGTCGAGACGGTCGAGGTGGCAATGGGAATCTACAAGCATGGGCGTAATGACAACACTGAAAATGGAGGATCGAAAGGCCAGCTCAACGCTGGCCCGGCAACAGGGCCCAGGAGGCCAGCAACGCTTCGAGCAACAGCACGCGGTTGAGGTTGGCCTTGTTCAGCACCTTCTGGCGCTGCACAAGAATCCAGTCCTGGATATCCAGCACCTTGCCCTGCGGGCTCTTCTGGGCAAGGTACTGCACGACCTTGCGCATGTCGGCCAGCCCCAGGCCCTCTTCGTCCTGGGTCAGCTGATAGCGCAGGATCAGGTTGGACCAGTCGCAGAACCAGTCGAACAGCAACAACAGCGGGATGCTGTTCCAGCCTTCGGCCAACTGGGTCGCGGACTGCTGCTGCTTGAGCAGCTTCTTGACCCCCTCGACCACCTGCGCGCGCTGCTCGCGCACACCCTGGGCCTGCAGGCTGACAGCCAGCAGTGGCGAACCTGCTGCAAGGCTCAGCAGTTCGTGGCGCTCGGCCTCGTCACTGTCGGGTAACGCGGCTGCCAGCCACGCCTCGCTCTGCGCCTGACTTGGCAACGGGCAGGCCTGTTGCTGGCAACGGCTCCTGATGGTCGGCAGCAACCGGCTGGGCTGGTGACTGACCAGCAACAGCACGGTATCGCCCGAAGGCTCTTCGAGGCTCTTGAGCAAGGCGTTGGCAGCGTTGATGTTCATTGCCTCGACCGGCTCGATGAGAATCACCTTGCGTCCGCCCATCTGCGCGGTCTGCACCACGAAGCTGACCAGGTCACGCACCTGGTCGACCTTGATCGGCTTGTCGGCCTCTTCAGGTTCCAGGATGTAGTTGTCCGGGTGACTGCCCGCCTTCAGCAACTGGCACGACTTGCAGTGCCCGCACGCCTCAAGCCCCTCGGGCTGGCGGCACAGCAGAAACGCCATCAGGCGCTCGGCCAGCGCCCGCTTGCCGATGCCTTGCGGGCCGTGCAACAGGTACGCATGGGCATGCTGTGTGCGCCCGGCCAGTTGCTGCCAGAGCGTCGCCTGCCACGGGTAGGCCTCAGCCACGGCAACGCTCCAGGATCTGCGGCAGCAACGCATCCAGGGCGAGTTGAACCCGGGCCAGCGGTTGCGCGGCATCGACCAGGTGATAGCGCGCCGGGTCGGCGGCTGCGCGGGCCAGGTAGGCCTGGCGAACAGCCTGGAAAAACGCCTGGCCTTCCTGCTCGAAGCGATCCAGCCGCCCGCGCGCCGCTGCGCGCGAAAGGCCGACCTCCACCGGCAGGTCGAACACCAGGGTCAGGTCGGGGCGCAGGTCGCCCTGGACGAAGGTTTCAAGGGTGGCAATGCGCTCGACCGACAGCCCGCGGCCACCGCCCTGGTAGGCATAGGTGGCATCGGTGAAACGGTCGCACAGGACGATGGCGCCCCGCGCAAGCGCCGGGCGGATCACCTGGGCCAGGTGCTGGGCGCGCGCGGCGAACACCAGCAACAGCTCGGTGTCGGCATCCATCGTCTCATCGCTGGGGGCCAGCAACAGTTCGCGGATGCGCTCGGCCAGCGGGGTGCCGCCCGGCTCGCGGGTCAGCACCACATCCAGCCCGTGGGCGCGCAGGTGCTCGGCCAGGTACTCGCGATTGGTGCTCTTGCCCGCGCCTTCGGGACCTTCCAGGGTGATAAACAAGCCGCTCACAGGCAGTCCTTAATCAGGGTCATTGCGGGGTAGGTTCGCTGGCCGGGGGAACATCCGGCTGCACCGAGGGCTCGGCAGGCTGCGGTGCAGCCTGGGGCGCCTCGGATGCAGGAACCTCGTTCGGGGTGTCGCCGGCGCTTGGCGCCGGGCTTGAACGGTAGTCGGCACGCCGCTTGATCTGGTACTCGCGCACGGCTGAATTGTGCGCCCCCAGGTCGTCGGAGAACACATGACTGCCATCGCCCCGCGCGACGAAGTACAGGCTGCTGCCCGGCTCCGGGTTCAAGGCCGCGTGAATGGCTTCACGCCCGACCATGGCAATCGGCGTCGGCGGCAGGCCGGCGATCACGTAGGTGTTGTAGGGCGTGGGCTCACGCAGGTCGGCGCGGGTGATCTTGCCGTTGTAGCGTTCGCCCATGCCATAGATCACGGTAGGGTCGGTCTGCAGCAGCATGCCGATCTGCAGGCGACGCACGAAGACGCCGGCGATCTGACCACGCTCCTGTGGCACGCCGGTTTCCTTCTCGACCAGCGAGGCCATGATCAGCGCCTGGTAAGGGTCGCGATAGGGCGCAGCCGGGGAGCGCTCGTTCCACTCCTTGGCCAGCACCTCCTCCAGGCGCGCGTACGCCTGCTGCAGGAACTCGACATCGCTCATGCCGCGCACGAACCGATAGGTGTCAGGGAAGAAGCGCCCCTCGGGGAACACGCCCGGGTGCCCGAGCTTGTCCATGACCTCGCTGTCGCTCAGGCCATCCAGGGTCTGGCGGATCTTTTCATGTCTGGCCAGTGCCGAGCGCACCTGGCGGAAATTCCAGCCCTCGACCAGGGTCAGGCTGTACTGCACCACGTCACCACGCCGCCACGCCTCGAACAGGTCGCGCACGTTCATGCCGGGGGTCATGCGGTACTCGCCGGTATGCAAAGCCACGCTCGGCATGTTGAAGCGCCAGTAAAGGCGCAGCCAGAAGGCGTCGCGAATCACGCCGTCCTGCTGCATGCGGTAGAACATGCGGTTGGGCGTGGTGCCGGTAGGAACATCGAGCAACCGCTCGCCGGTCAGGTGCAGCGGCTGCTCCAGCGCCGAGTGCACCTTCCAGGCCGAGAAGCCCAATAGCAGGCCGGCCAGGATCAACCCAGTCTCCAGCAGCACCAACAATTTACGTCTCACGAATCAGGCATCCAGTAGCGTACGGGCAATGGCCTGCAGTTTACGGGTGAGCGGCCCCGGCGACCAGTTCAGCGATGCAAATGCACGCACCGGCCATACGCCATACACGCTGTTGCACAGCAACACTTCGTCGGCCTGCTCGAGATCGGCCAGCGCCAGGTCGACCACACGGGCCGTGATACCGTGGCGCGGCGCCTCGTCCAGCAAGGCAGCGCGCATTACCCCGGCCACGCCGCAACGCGCCAGGTCGGCGGTGTACAGCACGCCATCGCGCACCACGAACAGGTTGCTGTAGACACCTTCGATCACGCGCCCGGATACATCACGCATCAAACCTTCAGCGTACTCGGCGCCCTGCCACTCGGCCCGTGCCAGTACCTGCTCCAGGCGATTGAGGTGCTTGAGCCCGGCAAGCAAGGGTTGCTCGGCCAGGCGGGTCTGGCAGGCAAACAGCCTTACCCCCTGCTCGGCGTTCTGCGGCGGGTAGCTGGCGGCGGGGCTGGCCTGAAGAATGCGACGCGGCGGTGCACCGGCAGCCGGGGCATAGCCGCGCTGACTGTCGCCACGGGTGAGAATGAGCTTGAGCACGCCATCACCCAGCAAGCCGGCATAACGGCATACCTCGTCGCGGATGAGTGGGTGATCGGCGTCGATCGCCAGGCGCTGGCAACCCAGCGCCAGGCGATCGAGGTGATACGTCAGCAGCGAGGGCCGCCCGGCCCGCACGGCGATGGTCTCGAACAGACCATCGCCATAGGCCAGCCCGCGGCTGCTCAACGTCAGGACGTCAGCCGGCAGGCCATCGACCCAGCTGTGCATCACTCGGCGAACCGGCGGAACACCAGCGAGCCATTGGTACCGCCAAAACCGAAGGAGTTCGACAGCACGACCTCGATCGGCATGTTGCGCGGCTGGTGCGGCACGAAGTCCAGGTCGCAGCCTTCATCCGGCTCATCGAGGTTGATGGTCGGCGGCGCCACTTGCCCATTGATGGACAGCACGCTGAAAATCGCCTCTACCGCGCCGGCAGCCCCCAGCAGGTGACCAGTCATCGACTTGGTCGAGCTCACGGCCAGCTTGTAGGCGTGCTCGCCGAACACCGACTTGATCGCTGCCACTTCGGCCAGGTCGCCGGCAGGCGTCGAGGTACCGTGGGCGTTGATGTAGCCGACTTCGCTGGGGTTCACGCCCGCATCGCGCAAGGCGTTGGCCATGCAACGGGCCGCACCGGCACCGTTGTCGGGTGGCGAAGTCATGTGGTAGGCGTCGCCGCTCATGCCAAAACCAACCAGTTCGGCATAGATGGTCGCACCCCGCGCCTTGGCGTGCTCGAGCTCTTCGAGCACCAGCGCACCGGCACCGTCGGACAGCACGAAACCGTCACGGCCCTTGTCCCACGGCCGGCTGGCACGGGTTGGCTCGTCGTTGCGCGTCGACAGCGCACGCGAAGCGCCAAAACCGCCCATACCCAGGCCACAGGCCGCCATCTCTGCGCCACCGGCGATCATCACGTCGGCTTCGCCGTAGGCGATATTGCGCGCCGCCATGCCGATGCAGTGCGTGCCCGTGGTGCAGGCAGTGGCAATGGCGTAGTTGGGCCCCTGTACACCCAGGTGGATCGACAGGAAACCGGAAATCATGTTGATGATCGAGCCTGGCACGAAGAACGGCGAAATGCGCCGCGGGCCTTGCTCGTGCAACGTCCGGCTGGTTTCTTCGATATTGGTCAGGCCGCCGATGCCCGAACCCATGGCCACGCCGATACGCTCACGGTTGGCATCGGTGACTTCCAGCCCGGCATTGCGCACCGCCTGGAACCCGGCCGCCAGGCCGTATTGAATGAACAGATCGAGCTTGCGGGCTTCCTTGACCGACAGGTACTGCTCGACTTCAAAGCCCTTTACCGAGCCGCCAAAACGGGTGGAGTAGGCAGACAGGTCAGTATGCTCGATCAGACCTATGCCACTGCGGCCAGCCAGAATGCCTTGCCAACTGCTTGGCACATCCGTGCCCAGTGGCGACAGCATACCCATACCGGTGACCACGACGCGTCTACGCGACACAGCACTCTCCTTATTCTATGGTCTACATCTCATGCAAAGAAAAAACCGCACGCCAGTAACGGCAGTGCGGTTTTTCCATGACAAGAAGCGACGACTACAAAGTCTTAAGCCTGGTGGCTGGTGACGTAGTCGATGGCTGCTTGAACAGTAGTGATCTTCTCGGCTTCTTCGTCAGGGATTTCGGTCTCGAATTCCTCTTCCAGAGCCATCACCAGCTCAACGGTGTCAAGGGAATCGGCACCCAGATCTTCTACGAAGGAAGCGGTGTTGACCACTTCTTCTTCTTTAACGCCCAGTTGCTCGGCGACGATTTTCTTGACGCGTTCTTCGATGGTGCTCATACCTAGTTTTCACTCCTAATGGATATATGTCAGGCAGCTGGCCGGTGTGTAAGTTTATAGAAAGACGCCCGCTTTTCAAGCGTAATGCATCCCTCGAACTTCACACCCACCTGCCGCCTAGAATTTGGTTGCAGCTTTATAACGGATTTTAGACAGCTCGTATGACATTTTTTTGAAGCAATCCGTCACATTTAACTACATGTACATCCCGCCGTTGACCGGGACAGTCGCACCGGTCACGTAAGCTGCGCCGTCAGAGGCCAGGAACGCAACCACTTTCGCGATTTCGTCGACCTGGCCCAGACGACCCAGCGGAATCTGGTTTTGCAGCGCTTCACGCTGCGCCTCTGGCAGTTCGCGGGTCATGTCGGTATCGATGAAACCCGGCGCTACCGAGTTCACGGTGATCGCACGGGAGCCGACTTCACGCGCCAGGGCGCGGCTGAAGCCTTCCAGGCCGGCCTTGGCGGCGGCGTAGTTGACCTGGCCGACGTTACCCATGGCCCCAACGACCGAACCGATGCTGATGATACGACCCCAGCGCGCCTTGGTCATGCCGCGCAGCACGCCCTTGGACAGACGGTAGAGGCTGTTGAGGTTGGTATCGATGACGTCGAACCACTCGTCGTCTTTCATGCGCAGCATCAGGTTGTCGCGGGTGATGCCGGCGTTGTTGACCAGGATGGTCGGCGCACCGAACTGCACCTGGATAGATGCCAGGGTGGCGGTGACCGACTCGTCGCTGGTCACGTTCAGCTCCAGCCCGGTACCGGCGATGCCGTGCTCCTTGAGGGTCGCGGCAATACGCTCGGCGCCGGAGGCGGACGTGGCGGTACCGATGACGGTGGCGCCCAGACGCCCCAGTTCCAGGGCGATCGCCTGGCCAATGCCACGGCTGGCGCCGGTGACCAGTGCAACTTTACCTTGCAGGCTCATGCAAGTTTCTCCTAAATCAGGCCAGCGCCGCACGGGTGGCGGCGAAAGCATCCGGGGTATTGAGGTTGAAGGTGTTCACGCCGTCGGCGCAGCGCTTGTTCAAGCCGGCCAGCACCTTGCCGGGGCCGCACTCGACCAGTTGCACCGCGCCATTGGCGGCCAGGGTCTGCACGCATTCGACCCAGCGTACCGGCTTGTACAGCTGCTCCAGCAGGTCGCGTTTAAGGGTTTCGAGATCGCCAGCCACGCCCGCACTGACGTTCTGCACCAGCGGGATCTGCGGGGCCTGCCAGTCGATGGCATTCACCGATTCGGCAAACCGCTCGGCGGCCGGGCGCATCAGCTCGCAGTGCGACGGCACGCTGACCGGCAGCGGCAGCGCACGTTTGGCGCCGGCGGCCTTGCAGGCTTCCATGGCGCGCTCTACAGCAGCCTTGGCACCGGCAATGACAACCTGGCCCGGGGAGTTGAAGTTGACCGCACTGACCACCTCACCCTGCGCGGCCTGAGCACACAGGTCCACGACCACGGCGTCATCCAGGCCCAGAATCGCAGCCATGGCGCCCTGCCCGGCCGGCACGGCCTCCTGCATGAGCTCGCCGCGACGCTTGACCAGCTTGACCGCCTCACCCAGGCTCAGGCTGCCGGCAGCCACCAGCGCACTGTATTCACCCAGGCTGTGCCCGGAAACGAATGCAGGGCGCGCGCCACCTTCGGCCAGCCACAGGCGCCACAGGGCGATCGAGGCGGTCAGGATGGCCGGCTGGGTTTTGTCCGTCTGGTTGAGTTGTTCTTCCGGGCCCTGCTGGGTCAGTGCCCACAGGTCGTAACCGAGAGCCTCGGAGGCCTCACGGAAGGTATCGATGACCAGCGGGTACTGGGCGCCCAGCTCGGCAAGCATGCCGAGCGACTGCGAACCTTGGCCAGGAAAGACGAATGCGAGGGATGCAGACATTGAACAAGCCCCTAATGATCTTGTCGTCGAAAATAGCGCCCAGCCGGGGCTGAGCGCGAGAAAACTGACAATTGGATGGTAACGAGAACCAAGCGGTCACATTTATGCACGTCGTTGTGCCGATGCCTAAGGCAGCAGATCCTCCAGACGGCCGTGCAAGCGCTGCGGCAAGTTCTCCTGGATCTCGATCAGCGCCCGCTGTATCGCGCTCTGGAACCCCTGCACACCCGCCGAGCCATGACTCTTGATGACGATGCCCTGCAGGCCGAGAAAACTCGCGCCATTGTGGCGCGCCGGCGCAAGGTCGGCCTTCAGGCGACTGAGCAGCGGCATCGCCAGGGCCCCCACCGCCCGCGCCATCAGGCCACGCTTGAACAGCGCCTCGATGCGCCCACCGATCATGGTGGCCAAGCCTTCGCTGGACTTGAGCAGGATATTGCCGACAAAGCCGTCGCACACCACCACATCCGCTTCGCCACGGTACAGGCCATCGCCTTCGACAAAGCCGATGTAGTTGAGGCCGCGGGCATTTTGCAGCAGCGTCGCAGCCAGCTTGACCTGCTGGTTGCCCTTGATGTCTTCGGTACCGATGTTGAGCAGCGCCACACGCGGCCGGGAAATGCCCAGCGCTTGCGCCGCCACCGAGCCCATCACGGCGAACTGGAACAGGTGCTCGGCGCTGCAGTCGACGTTGGCCCCCAGGTCAAGCAGCTGGCAATAGCCAGTCTGGGTCGGTATGGCCGCCACCATCGCCGGCCGATCGATGCCGGGCAGGGTCTTGAGCACATAGCGCGACAACGCCATCAGCGCGCCGGTGTTGCCGGCGCTCACGCAGGCCTGCACCTTGCCATCACGCAATAGTTCGAGGGCCACGCGCATCGACGAGTCGGGCTTGCCACGCAGCGCCTGGGACGGCCGCTCGTCCATGCCGATCACTTCGCTGGCCGGCACAATATGCAGGCGCGCGCGATCCGCTGCCGACTGGCCAGCGATCAGATCTTCAAGGAGGGAGGGTTGACCGACGAGGGTCAGGTGCAGCGAGGGAGTAGCCGACAGGCAAGCAATGCTGGCCTGAACAATGCTGCGGGGACCGAAGTCCCCGCCCATTGCGTCAATCGCGATCTGAGCGGACAAGGATTACTCGTCAGCGCCCTTGTCGATCACTTTGCGACCACGGTATACGCCTTCTGGCGATACGTGGTGACGCAGGTGCACTTCACCAGTGGTTTTCTCTACGGACAGAGCGTTTTCCGAGAGAGCGTCGTGCGAACGGCGCATGTCACGGGCAGAGCGGGATTTTTTGTTCTGCTGAACAGCCATAATTGATTAACTCCTAAACGTTTGGGTCACGCTTTAACTGCGCCAATACACTGAACGGGTTGGACCGCGTTACCTCGTCCTTGCTCGGTTCGGGCTCATCGGCGCCCGCCGGCTGCTGGCATTCTTCCGGATGATGAGCAGGCACGATGGGCAAGGCGAGCAGAAGCTCTTCCTCGACCAATGCTTGCAGATCCAAAGGATCTTCGCCCAGTTCCAGCACGTCATAACCTTTCGGTAACGACTGGGTATTCGCACCCTCTTTCACCACAGCATATGTAGATTCGCTGTGGATCGGCAGGGTGACCAGCTCAAGACAACGCTGGCAAACCATCTTGACCTCGACGGTCAGAGCACTGTGGATAACCACGGTTTTCTGTTCGTCTCGCTCAAAATCGAATTTAGCCTGCACCGTACCGACATCGTCGGAAAGCGGGTCGCAGAGTCTCTCCAAATCGGCGAGTAGCAGCGTTCCTTCGAGAGAAACACCACGATCGGCCAATTTGCGCGGGTCAACGTGAGGTGGAATCGGGTCATTCAACATAGGCGCAGCATTCTAGGGATGCCCCCCGCCCCTGTCAAAGGAAATTCGGCCCCGTTCAACATGTTAGAATCGGCGCACCTGCTCAGGAGTTCATCATGCTGCCCTTGTTACTGGCTTCCAGCTCACCCTACCGGCGCGAATTGCTGGCGCGACTGCAACTGCCCTTTGCCTGGGCAGCGCCCGATATCGACGAACAGCGCATCGGCGAAGAGCCCGCCCCAGAGCTGGTCAAGCGCCTGGCCAGGCACAAGGCCGAGGCATTGGCCGCCAGCCATCCGGGGCATCTTATCATTGGCTCCGACCAGGTTGCCGTGCTGGGCGAACAGATTCTGGGCAAGCCACACACCTTCGAAAAGGCCTGCGAGCAATTGCTGGCTGCGAGCGGCAATCACGTCACCTTCCTGACCGGCGTGGCGCTGCTCAATACTCAGAGCGGCCACTGCGAGGTCGATTGCGTGCCATTTACCGTGCACATGCGCGAACTGGACCTGCCACGCATCGAACGCTACCTGCGCGCGGAACAACCCTACGACTGCGCTGGCAGCTTCAAGTGCGAAGGGCTGGGGGTGAGCCTGTTCCAAAGCACCCACGGCTGCGATGCCACCAGCCTGGTGGGACTGCCGCTGATCCGACTGGTCGACATGCTGCTCAAGGAAGGGGTGAGCATACCGTGAGGGCAAGGCAATACCGGCAATAAAAAAACCGGCCATCTGGCCGGTTTTTCATTAATTAGCACTCTCAGCGCAGTACCGGCCCCTGAAAGCCCATCCACATGGCAAGGTGCTCGGCGACGCTGGCACCCAGGCGCTTGGAGAAGCGATCAAACGGCGACTCTTCGACGGTGAAATCAACCAGGGTCTTCTCCCCCACCACCTCACGCGCCACATAATCGGCATTGCCCAGGGCGTCCACCAGCCCCAGCTGCACGGCCTGCTCACCCGACCAGATCAGCCCGCTGAACAGCTCGGGATGCTCCTTGTCCTTGAGCCGCTCGCCGCGCCCCTGCTTCACACTGGCAATGAACTGCTTGTGGGTGGTGTCCAGCACACCCTGCCAGAAGGCCGTTTCGTCCGGTTTCTGCGGCTGGAATGGATCAAGGAAGGCCTTGTGCTCACCCGCCGTATAGGTACGACGCTCGACACCCAGCTTCTCCATGGTGCCGACAAAGCCGTAGCCAGCTGCCGTCACACCAATCGAGCCCACCAGGCTGGCCTTGTCGGCATAGATCTGGTCAGCCGCACTGGCGATATAGTAGGCACCCGACGCACCCAGGTCGCTGATGACCGCGTACACCTTGACCGCCGGCTTGGCGGCCTGCAGACGACGAATCTCGTCATAGATGTAGCCAGACTGCACCGGGCTGCCGCCCGGACTGTTGATACGCAGCACCACCGCCTTGGTCTTGACGTCGTCGAAGGCCGCACGCAGGCTGGCTATCACGTTGTCGGCGCTGGCCGGCTCCTTGTCCGCAATGATCCCGCGCACCTCGATCAGCGCCGTATGGCTCGCGCCACGGGCGGCGGTCTTGTCGATATCCATCAGCGGCGAAAACAGGGCCAGGATGCCGAACAGGTACACGAACGTCAGCAGCTTGAAAAAAATACCCCAGCGCCGGGCCCGACGCTGCTCCTGCACGCCCGCCAGCAAGGTCTTCTCGAGCAGCTTCCAGCTGGTGCGCTCTTCGTTCTTTTCGGCGTCAGGCGCCTTCCACTCGTCAGTCATGCTCACCTACCCTGGAAATTCGATTGCAGCGGTTCGGCCTAGCCACGCCTGCAATTGTGAAAAGTGCTGTATGGACAACTGCGGCTCGTAAACGCTCAATGCCTCGAGCGAGAGCGCCCCATGCCCCACCGCCACCGAATGCATGCCGGCATTGCGCGCCATCAGCAGGTCGAACGACGAATCGCCCACCATCAACGCACGGCTCGCCGGCACCTGGCAATGGGCCAGGATCTCCTCGAGCATGCGCGGGTGCGGCTTGCCCATGGTTTCGTCGGCAGCCCGGGTAATGTCGAAGAACGTTTCCCAGCCATTGGCCACCAGCACCCGGTCCAGGCCGCGACGCGCCTTGCCGGTAGCGACTGCCAGGCGATAGCCATCGGCCCTGAACGACTCGAGGGCCTCGACCACGCCGGGATACAACGGCGACGGCTGGGTATCCAGGGCCATATAGATGTCGGCGTAATGCTGACGAAACGCCATGACTTCAGGCTGATCCAGATGCGGGTACAGCGTGCTGATCGCCTCGGGCAGCGCCAGGCCGATGATGCCCTTGACCGCCTCGTCCGAGCACAGCGCATAGCCGGCACGCTCGGCCGAGCGATGCATCGCTTCGACGATGCGCCCGATCGAATCGGCCAGCGTGCCGTCCCAATCGAAGATCAGCAGGTCGTAATCACGGCGCACTCAAACGCTCCACGGTCTTGGCCCACATGTCGTCCACCGGCGCCTCCAGCTTCAGCTCGCCGCCATCGGGCAACGGCACGGTCAGCGCATAGGCATGCAGGAACAGGCGCTTGCCGCCCAGCTCGCGGATCTCGCGAGTGAAATCCTCGTCGCCATACTTGCTGTCGCCGGCGATGCAATGCCCGGCATGCAGGGCATGCACGCGAATCTGGTGGGTACGGCCAGTAATCGGGCGTGCCTCGACCATGGTCGCGAAATCGCCGAAACGGCGCAGCACGCGAAACAGGGTGAGCGCCTCCTTGCCTTCGTCGTTGATTTCCACCATCCGCTCGCCGGAACGCAGGTTGCTCTTGAGCAGCGGCGCATTGACCTGCTTCTTGGCCGTGGCCCAGTGACCACGCACCAGCGCCATGTAGCGCTTGTCGACGCCGTCACCGCGCAACGCGGCATGCAGATGGCGCAACATGCTGCGCTTCTTGGCGATCATCAGCAGACCGGAGGTATCGCGATCGAGCCGATGCACCAGCTCCAGCTCCTTGGTATCCGGGCGCAACTGACGAAAGGCTTCGATCACACCGTAGTTCAGCCCGCTGCCGCCGTGCACGGCGATGCCAGCAGGCTTGTTGAGCACGATCAGGGCCTTGTCTTCGTACACGATGGCCGCTTCGAGTCGCTGAAGCAGGCCCTGTGCCAGCGGCACCGGCTCGTCACGCTCAGGCAGACGAACGGGCGGCACGCGCACGATATCACCGGCCTGCAATTTGTACTCTGGCTTGATCCGCCCCTTGTTCACCCGCACTTCGCCTTTGCGCAAAATGCGATAAATCAAGGTCTTGGGAACGCCCTTGAGTGCAGTGATCAGGAAGTTGTCGATCCGTTGGCCGGCAAGTTCCGGCGCGACCTCGATCAGCTGGACGCCGGAGGTCGGAGGGGTAGTAGTCGTCATTTGCGAATCATAACAATTTTTTATGGATTTGAAGCACTTAATGATTGCTGCTATAGTCGCGAACGCCGCCAAAAGCGGCTGGCCAGCGGACCAATGGCTTTGAGCCGGCCCTGACCTACGCAATTCTCGAGGACGCGAGGCCGTCCGACGGGGCTTTCGCCAGTTTACAGAAGTGCCTGGAATCGCTACCAGCGCCGATGAGAGAAGACCGATAAAAAACAACAAGAGCGGTGTTTGACCCTCCTGCACGTTTTTTTCGATGCCCACTCCTTCAGTGCAGTCGCTTTCACGCAGTCACGGCGAATGCTTCGGAAATACCAGCCTTAGCCATAGAAAGCGCGGGCTCCCGTATGGAGCTGGCGATAACTGCAACCCGTTGCGGATTCAGCGCGCGGCAGCACCCGAATTATCAGGGATACGTGTAGGGTGGAGATGCACAACCGTCGGACCGTGTAGCACTGCGTCCAGTCCACAGGCCCTCTGGCCCGCGACCGGACCCGGTCTTGATCAAGATGCCCCAGGGTGTCCACGGCCGAAGGCTGATTCCTCCTCCTGACTGAGTGCATTTGACACCACAGCTAGCAGGACGCGTCGTCGCGACTTCGGCAGCACTGGGCGACCAGTCCGACCGCAAGCCGCTGGACACGGGATGGTCCGCCACCCCTGACGCACCCTGACACCGACCGTGAGAAGTCGTGTGTGCCGAACGCCGTTTCCGGCAGCCCGGAAACCGACGGTACTACATGAAAAGAATGCTGATTAACGCGACTCAACCTGAAGAGTTGCGTGTTGCTCTGGTAGACGGCCAGCGCCTCTACGATCTGGACATCGAGTCCGGTGCACGCGAGCAGAAAAAAGCCAACATCTACAAGGGCAAGATCACCCGCATCGAGCCCAGCCTTGAAGCCGCCTTCGTCGATTTCGGCTCCGAGCGCCACGGCTTTCTGCCCCTCAAGGAAATCTCCCGCGAATACTTCAAGAAGTCGCCCGAAGGCCGGGTGAACATCAAGGAAGTGCTGAGCGAAGGCCAGGAAGTCATCGTCCAGGTCGAGAAGGAAGAGCGCGGCAACAAGGGCGCCGCCCTGACCACCTTCATCAGCCTGGCCGGTCGTTACCTGGTCCTGATGCCTAACAACCCGCGTGCCGGCGGCATCTCCCGTCGCATCGAAGGCGAAGAGCGCAACGAACTGCGCGAAGCGCTCAACGGCCTGGTTGCTCCTGCCGACATGGGCCTGATCGTTCGCACTGCCGGCCTGGGCCGCAGCAGCGAAGAGATGCAGTGGGACCTGGACTACCTGCTGCAACTGTGGACCGCCATCAAGGAAGCGTCCCTCGACCGCGCAGCGCCGTTCCTGATCTACCAGGAAAGCAACGTCATCATCCGCGCCATCCGCGACTACCTGCGCCAGGACATCGGCGAAGTGCTGATCGACAGCGTCGACGCCCAGGAAGAAGCCCTGACCTTCATCCGCCAGGTGATGCCGCAGTACGCCAGCAAGATCAAGCTGTACGAAGACAGCGTGCCGCTGTTCAACCGCTTCCAGATCGAAAGCCAGATCGAGACCGCCTTCCAGCGCGTCGTCGACCTGCCATCGGGCGGCTCGATCGTGATCGACCCGACCGAAGCCCTGGTGTCCATCGACATCAACTCGGCGCGCGCCACCAAAGGCAGCGACATCGAGGAAACCGCCCTGCAGACCAACCTGGAAGCGGCCGAGGAAATCGCCCGCCAACTGCGTCTGCGTGACATCGGTGGCCTGATCGTCATCGACTTCATCGACATGACCCCGGCCAAGAACCAGCGCGCCGTCGAAGAAAAGGTGCGCGAGTGCCTGGAAGCCGACCGTGCCCGCGTACAGGTCGGCCGCATTTCGCGCTTCGGCCTGCTGGAAATGTCCCGCCAGCGCCTGCGCCCTTCCCTGGGCGAAAGCAGCGGCATCGTCTGCCCGCGCTGCAGCGGCACCGGCATCATCCGTGACGTCGAGTCGCTGTCGCTGGCAATCCTGCGCCTGATCGAGGAAGAAGCCCTGAAGGATCGCACTGCCGAGGTGCGTGCCCAGGTACCGATCCCGGTCGCCGCGTTCCTGCTCAACGAAAAACGCAACTCGATCACCAAGATCGAACTGCGCACCCGGGCGCGTATCGTCATTCTGCCGAACGACCACCTGGAAACCCCGCATTTCGAAGTGCAGCGCCTGCGCGACGACAGCCCGGAAGCCCTGAACAACCAGTCCAGCTACGAAATCGCTGCGACCGAAACCGAAGAAGTGCAACCGGCTGCCGCCACCCGCACCCTGGTTCGCCAGGAAGCCGCGGTCAAGACTGCACCGGCCCGCGCCAATGCTCCGGTACCGGCTCCGGAAGCCCCTGCTGCCCCAGCCGCCCCGGTACACGCCCTGCCAGAGCCAAGCCTGTTCAAGGGCCTGGTCAAGTCGCTGGTCAGCCTGTTCGCCGGCAAGGAAGAACCTGTGGCCGCCGCACCGGTGGTAACCGAAAAGCCCGCCACCGAGCGTCCTCAGCGCAACGAGGAGCGTCGCAACGGTCGCCAGCAGAGCCGCAACCGCAACGGTCGTCGCGATGAAGAGCGCAAGCCACGCGAAGAGCGTGCCGAGCGCGCGCCACGTGAGCCGCGTGAAGAACGCCAGCCTCGCGAAGCCCGTGAAGAGACCTCGACCCGCGAGGAACGCGCACCACGCGCCCCGCGTGAAGAACGTCAGCCTCGTGCCCCACGCGAAGACCGTCGCCCACGCGAAGATCGCCCGGTACGCGAACTGCGTGAGCCTCTGGATGCCACCCCGGCCCCGGCCGTCCGCGAAGAACGTCCTGAGCGCGCCCCGCGCGAAGAGCGTCAGCCACGTGAAGAGCGTGCACCGCGTGAAGAGCGCGCACCACGTGAAGAACGTGCCCCTCGCGAGGAGCGCGCACCGCGTCCGCCACGCGAAGAGCGTCAGCCACGCCCGGCCGAGCCGGTCGAGGATGCGGCCGAAGAGCAACTGCCAAACGAAGAGCTGCTGCAGGATGACAACCAGGAAGGCGCCGAAGGCGATCGTCCACGTCGTCGCTCGCGCGGTCAGCGTCGTCGCAGCAACCGTCGTGAGCGTCAGCGTGATGCCAACGGCAATGTGGTCGAAGGCAGCGAAGACGGCACCGAAGAAGGCGCCGAACAAGCTGGCGAACAACCTGCTGCTGCGGAAAAACGCAGCGAAGGCAATGCGCAGCCTTCGGGCGTGGAACTGGCTGCCGGCCTGGCCGTGACTGCCGCCGTTGCCACCAGCAACATCAGTGCCGACGCCGAGGCCCAGGCCAACGCTCAGGCCGAGCGTGCAACTGCCGCTGTCGATGACACCCCAGCCGTCGTGGCCGAAACGCCTTTCGAGGCCGGCACCGTCGAGCCAGTGGTTGTCGAAACCAGCACCGAGTCGAACGAAACAGCTCGACAGCCCGCTGCCGAAGAAGCTGTTGCTGAACAAGCGGCCATCGCCCCTGTGATCGAACAACCGTTCGAAGCACCGGTGCAGGCAGTCGAGTCGAGCATCGAGCCTGTCGTCGAAGTTGCTCCGCAACCAGTCGAGGCCCAGATCGAGGCCGAGGCCAAGATAGAGGCCCTGGTGGAAGCACCAGCTCAAGCCCCTGAGCAGGCGCCAGCTGTCGAAGCGCCCGTCGAGGCACCTGTAGCTGCCGAGCCGGTCATCGCCCTGCCGAGCGAGCCTGAAGCGCCGGCTGCAGTCGAAGCCGAGCCGGTCATTGCCGCTGAGCCAGCACCGGTCGCCGAGGCACAGGCACCGATCGCCGAGCCTGCCGAGGTTGAGGCACCGGTCGTCACGCTGGCCAACGGCCGTGCACCGAACGACCCGCGTGAAGTGCGTCGCCGCAAGCGCGAAGCTGAAGCCGCAGCGGCCGCCGCTGCTGCCGAGCAGTCGCAGGAAGCTGCAGAAGAGCATAAACCGCTCGTCTGACGGCCATTAAAAAGCCCCGCCAGTGCAAACTGGCGGGGCTTTTTATTGCCTGATGCCTGGTGGTGGATGTGTCACCAACAACGCCGAACCCGCAGGAATCGGCGCTGCCAGCGAACAAGTCGCCCAGTCAATACAAGTTGGGTTCCATCTCCAGCGCGACGCCGAAGCGCGCCAGCACATCAGCCTGAATCCGCTGCGCCAGCGCATGCAACTGCTTGCCACTGGCCTGCCCGTAGTTCACCAGCACCAGCGACTGCAAACGGTGCACCCCGGCATCGCCCTCGCGAAACCCCTTCCAGCCCGCCTGCTCGATCAACCACCCCGCCGCCAGCTTTACCTGACCATCGGCCTGTGGATAACCTACCGCATCCGGATACGCCTCGCGCACGCGCTGCGCCAGCTCGGCGCTCACCACCGGGTTCTTGAAGAAGCTTCCGGCATTGCCCAGCTCGGCCGGGTCTGGCAGCTTCTCGCGACGAATGCTGCAGATGGCATCGCTGACATTCTGTGCGGTCGGCTGACCGATGCCCTGCTCACTCAGCCGCTGGCGTACCGGGCCGTAGTCCAGGTGCAGGTGCTCGGCGCGATTGAGCACGAAGCGAACCCGCAGGATCAGCCAGCGCCCGGAATTACGCTTGAACACACTGTCACGGTAGGCAAAATCACACTGTTCCAGCGCAAACTCGTGCAACTGGCCGGTTTCCCGATCCAGTGCCGTCAGCCCGGCAAACACGTCCTTGATCTCCACGCCATAGGCGCCGATGTTCTGCATCGGCGCCGCCCCGACGGTACCGGGGATCAGGCTGAGGTTTTCCAGCCCCGACAGTCCCTGGGCCAGGGTCCACTGCACGAAGGGATGCCAGGGCTCACCCGCCTCTGCCTCGACCACCACGCGCTGGCCATCATCCGACAGTATCCGCACACCGACACTGGCCATGCGCAGCACCAGCGCCTGGATATCGGCAGTCAGCAGCAGGTTGCTGCCGCCACCGATCACCAGCACCGGCAGGTGCTGTTCGGCTGCGTGCGCCAGCAGCTGGCGCACTTCGTCATCGTTGTGTGCCTGGGCGAAATACTGCGCCTTCACCTCGATTCCGAAGGTGTTGTAAGGCTTGAGTGAAACCTGCGATTGCACCTGCACGCTCATAGCCGGCCCTTCAGCTCGACCACCAGCTTGCTACAAGCCAGCTCAATGAGATCAAGCACCTGTTCGAAGCCCTCTTCGCCGCCGTAGTACGGGTCGGGCACTTCATCCAGCTCACCCTCGTAGCGGCGCAGGAACAGGTCCAGTTCGGCGGTACCGGCAGACGGTTGCAGCGCCTTGAGGTGGCCGAGATTGCTGGTGTCCATTGCCAGGATCAGGTCGTACCGGCTGAAGTCCTGCGCGCTCACCTGCTGTGCACGCTGTGCGGACAGGTCGTAGCCGCGCGCCAGCGCAGCGCGGCGGGTTCGGCTGTCGGGCGGCTTGCCCACATGCCAGTCTCCCGTACCCGCCGAGGCCACTTCGACCTGATCCTCGAGGCCTGCCAGCTTCAACTGATGGCGCAACACGCCCTCGGCCGTCGGCGAGCGGCAGATGTTGCCCAGGCATACGAACAGGACGCGCATCAGGCCTCCAGCAAGCGCCGAACGCGCTCCAGGTCTTCAGGTGTGTCGACGCCCACAGGCGGCGCCTGCAAGGCATCGGCCACGTGGATGCGCACGCCATTCCACAGCGCACGCAACTGCTCCAGCGACTCGGTCTGCTCCAGGCCGCACGGGCCCCAGGCGACGAAGTCCTGCAACAGGCCTGCGCGATAGGCGTACATGCCGATATGCCGGCGATAAGGCACACCCGCCGGCAATTGCTCGCGGCTCTGGGCAAACGCATCACGCGCCCACGGCAAGGGCGCACGGCTGAAGGTCAGGGCCAGGCCGTTGCGGTCGGTGCTCACCTTGACCGCATTGGGGTTGAACAGCACTTCGACGTCTTCGATCGGCTCGGCCAGCGTGGCAATGCCCGCTTCAGGATGCGCCGCCAGGTTGGCCGCCACCTGGTCGATGATCGCCGGGGGAATCAACGGCTCGTCACCCTGCACATTGACCACGATCGCATCTGCCGACAGGCCCAGCTGGGTGGCGACTTCGGCCAGGCGGTCGGTGCCCGACTGGTGGTCCTCACGGGTCAGCAGCACCTCGGCGCCAAACCCCTGGCATGCAGCGACGATGCTCGGGTCATCGGTGGCAATCACCACGCGGGTGGCGCTGCTTCTGCGCGCCTGCTCCCAGACGTGCTGCACCATCGGCTTGCCGGCAATCGACAGCAATGGCTTGCCCGGCAGACGGGTGGAGCGCAGACGTGCTGGAATCACAACGGTGAAATCCAGGCTCATTTGTCCAGGCGCTCGTCATCGGTCAGGGTTCGGGCTTCGCTCTCGAGCATCACCGGGATACCGTCACGAATCGGGTACGCCAGGCCGGCCCCCTTGCTGATCAGCTCGGTCTTGTCGGCGCTGAGCTTGAGCGGGCCTTTGGTGATCGGGCAAGCAAGGATATCGAGCAATTTGGTGTCCATGGATATTCCTCAGGCCTGTGGCCGGAAAAAGAAAATGTCAGTGCTGGCGAGGCCCGGGCAGCAGACGCGCCAGCTGCGCGTCGAGCCAGGCCACGAAGGCCGGCGAAGGCAGTGCGTCGACCGCAAGATACCACCAGTCATCGGCGGCGAAAGCACGGCATTTCACCGCATCCTTCTCAGTCATGACCAGCGGCAATGACGGGGTGAAGCTCAGGGCCTGGGCGTTGTACGCCGCATGGTCGGCAAACGCATGCGGCACAGGCTGCCAGCCCAGCCCCTGCAGGGTGTTGAAAAATCGCTGAGGGTTGCCAATGCCGGCCACCGCGTGCAATGCCTGGCCCGGCGCAAAATGCTCCAGGCCTCGGCGCTCGCCGCTGCGCAGGTTGACCAGTGCCGTAGGGGCCAGGGTGAAGGCAAATCCATCATCACGGTCGCTGAGGGCGCCGTTGTAGAGCACGGCGTCCACTTCATCCAGGCGCTCCACCGGCTCACGCAGCGGCCCGGCAGGCAGGCAGCGGCGATTGCCGAGGCCGCGGGCCGCGTCGATCAGCACCAGCTCGAGATCACGCGCCAGGCGGTAGTGCTGCATGCCGTCGTCGCACAGGATCAGGTCCAGCGGCTCGGCGTCGAGCAAGGCGCGCACCGCCTGGCTGCGATCGGGGTCGATCATCAGCGGCACGCCGGTGCGCTGCACGATCAGCAAGGGTTCGTCACCGGCCTGTTCGGCCGGTTGATCGGCACGCACGCGCCACGGCAGTTGCGGCGCAGTGGCCCCATAGCCTCGGCTGACCACCCCCACGCGCAGGCCGCGCTGGCGACAGTGCTCGATCAGAAACAGGATAAGCGGGGTCTTGCCGGTGCCACCCACGGTGATGTTGCCCACCACCAGCACCGGCACCGGTGCGCGATAGATGTCGCCCTGCCCGGCCAGAAAACGCTCGCGCTTGCCCCGCACCACCCGGCGATACAGGGCCTCGAGCGGGCGCAACAATACCAATGCCGGGTGGCCGGCATACCAGGCATGCAACAGGCGATCGGCAAGCGCCATCAAGGTGTCCCCTGGGCGGCCTCGACCGTGGTCATGCGCAACTGGCTGAAGCCGAGCTTGCCAGCGGCATCCATGGCGGTGACCACGGCCTGGTGCGGAGTCTTGCCGTCAGCGCTGATCGACAGCGGCATCTTGGTGTCGCCCTGTGATTCCTTCTGCAGGGCCTCGGTCAGGGTGCCCAGGTCGCTCTTGGGCAACAGGTGGTTGTTGACCGAGTACACGCCTTCGGCGCTGATGGTGATTTCCAGCTGCTTGGCCTCGGCGTCGGGCGCCGGAGCGCCGCTGACCGCCTCGGGCAGTTCGACACGCAACTGGGTTTCACGGGTGAAGGTGGTGGTCACCACGAAAAACAGCAGCAGGATGAACACCACGTCGATCAGCGAAGCGAGGTTGATGTCCACGGTCTCCCGTGGCTTGCGCCGGAATTTCACGCCTTGCCCTCGCTCAGGTCGACATCACGGTCCCCCTGGACCACTTCCACCAGCTTGATGGCCTCCTGCTCCATGCCCACCACCAGCTCATCGATGCGCCGTTGCAGGAAACGATGGAAGAATACTGCCGGGATACCCACCATCAGGCCGGCTGCGGTGGTGATCAACGCCTTGGAGATCCCCCCCGCCAATACCGAGGCATTGGTGGTCATGCCGGACCCGGTGAAGGCACTGAAGATATCGATCATGCCCAGCACGGTGCCCAGCAGGCCCAGCAGCGGCGCCATGGCCGCGATGGTGCCCAGTGCGTTGATGTAGCGCTCCAGCTCGTGGATGACACGGGCGGCGGCTTCCTCGATGCACTCCTTCATGATTTCGCGACCATGGCGGGAGTTGGCCAGGCCTGCGGCCAGGATCTCGCCCAGCGGCGAGTCGGCGCGCAGGGTCTTGAGCTTCTCGCTGGTGAGCTGTTTGTCCTTGATCCAGCGCCACACCTGGCCAAGCAGGTGCGGCGGGGTGACACGACTGGCGCGCAGGGTCCACAGGCGTTCGGCGACGATAGCCATGGCAGCGATGGAACTCAGAATGATCGGCAGCATCATCCAGCCACCGGACTTGACCAATTCCCACACAGTAGCGACCCCCTCGAAAAAGTCCGCCACTTTACCATAGGGGGCCACGGGGCCGAACAGCGTCATGTCGGCTCCCGCCAGAAGCGCCGCTGGCTGCGTTGCCCGACCGCCTGGCCAAAGCTGCCCAGCACCAGGCGCACCGCCCCGTGCAGGGCGCTGTCGTGCACGGTGATACCCAGCGCCTGGTAACGCGCCATCACCTGTGCGTGCGGATGCCCGAATGCATTGTGGCGCCCTCGCGAAATCAACACGCCCCGTGGCCGGGTTCGCTCGAGAAAGGCCTGGCTCGACGAGGTGCGGCTGCCATGATGGGGCGCCTGCAACCAGTCGACCGGGCCGGCTGTCGACTCGCGCAGCCAGGCGCGCTCGGCCTGGGCATCGATGTCACCGGTAAGCAGCAGGGTTTCCCCGCCGGCATCCACGTGCAACACACAGGAGCGCTGATTGCTGTCGCCGGCCTGCTGCCAGCGCCACAGGCTGAAGAGCACGCCATCCCACTGCCATTGCTCGCCACTGGCGCAGGCCTGGGCCTGCAGTTGCCCGGGCAGCTCATCCGGGTCGCCGCCCACCACACGCACCAGCGGCACGCTGCGCTGCACCGCCAGGGCGCCGCCGGCATGGTCGGCATGGGCATGGCTGATCAGCGCCAGGTCCAGCTCGCGCACCCCCAGCTTGCGCAGAGTCGGCACGACCACCCGCTCCCCCAGGTCGCTACCACGGGTGGCCGGGCCTGCGTCATACAGCATTGCATGGTGACGGGTACGCAGCACAAACGCCTGGCCCTGGCCGACATCCAGCTGCCACACCTCCAGTTGCCCATGGGCGATCTCGTTGCGAGGCGCACAGCCGGCCAGCAGCAGCAAGGGCCAGCCCAGCACCCGCATCGGCAGCCCGCCCGGCAACAGCAGCAGTACCGCGCCACCACCCACCATCAACCATGCCCATATCGGCAAGGCGACCGGTGTCCAGGCCGGTTGCCAATGCGCCACCTGTGCCAGTGTCCAGAACAAGGCTGCCAGCGAACCTCCAGCCAGCCACAACAGGGCCTCCCCCAGCAACGGGAGCCCCTGCAGCAGTGTGCCGGCCAGCGCCAGGGGCAACACCGCGATACTGACCCAGGGCACCGCAACCATATTGGCCAGCGGTGCCGAGAGACTGATCGGCAGCCCCAGCGCCAGCAGCACCGGCAACAGGCCGATCGCGATCAGCCATTGGGCCCGGCACCATGCCAGCCAGGGGTTCCAGGCCCCCAGCCGGCCGCCGAACACATACACCAGCACCGCCACCGCCGCGAACGACAGCCAGAACCCCGGCTGCAGGCTGGCCAATGGCTCCACCAGCAATACACCGTTGAGGGCGAGCAGCAAGGGAATCCAGGCCCCAAGGTGGCGAAAACGCAGGCGCCACAACAGCACCACCGCCAGCATGATGCAGGCGCGTCGTACCGGTACCTGAAAGCCCGCCATCAAGCCGTACGCCAGGGCCGCCGCAAACGCCAGGCCGCACGCCCAGGGTAGCCAGGGCAGCGCCCTGGGCCATGCCCCCACACGTGCCAACCCGGCCACCAGGCCGTACACCAGACCGGCCAGCAAGCCGATGTGCTGACCGGAAATCACCAGCAGGTGCATCGTGCCGGTTGCCTGGAGCACCTGCCAGTCCTCCTGTGCCAGCGCCCCGCCGTCACCCAGCACCAGCGCCGCCAGCGCACCTTCGCGCCCATGGGCCTGAGCCCCGAGCAGGCGTTGGCGCACCGAATCACGCCACGCATGGCTGGCCGGGGCCAGTCGTTCACCTGCCCTTACACGGCCGGTGGCACCGATTCGCCGGGCCAGCATGGCGGCTTCCTGGTCAGGCCCATGGGGGTTGAGCAGGCCGGAGGGGCGCTGCAGCTGTACCGCCAGGCGCCAACGCTCGCCACTGTTGACCGACGGCCCGCCAAACCAGCTCAGGCTCAGCCGCTGCGGCAACTGGGCGCGGCGCGAGGAGGCTTCGGCCAGCTCGAAACGCACCGAATGTGCGCCCTGCTGCGCCAGGCCCACTACCCGACCTTCCAGCCACAGGGTGCGCCCCTCCAGCTCGGGCCGCAGTCGATCGTCCAGCGCCCATTGCGCCGAGCAACAGGCCCAGGCAAAACCAAGCAGGAACAGACCGGGCACTGCCCATCGACACACCAGGCATAACACGCCCGTCATGCCGATGCCCCAGAGCCAGCCGACCGACGGCAAGGCAGGTAGCACGTTGAGCGCCAACAGCCCCAAGGCCAGCGCCAACATCCTTGTGCGCATGGGTAAAGCTCCTGAGCAGATCTCACCCCAGAGGCTTAGATCACCCAGGCCCGCACCTTGCTTATTAATTGTCACAAAGTCTGAATTGGCGCTGTTTACAATCCGTGCATACTGGCCACTTCAGAACGCCGAGAGCCCACATGCCGCGTCGACTTTTCAAACGCTACATGCCAGATCCGACGAGCATTCGGGAACATAAATCCTTACGCTTTCTCGGCCGGCTGCTGCACGACCCCAACCTCTGGCACCTGAATCGCCATTCGGTGGCACGGGCCATGGCTGTAGGCCTTTTCGCAGCCTTCATCCCTATCCCGATGCAGATGCTGCTGGCCGCCAGCCTGGCGGTTCTGGTGCGCGGCAACATGCCCATCGCCGTCAGCCTGGTGTGGCTGACCAACCCCATCACCATGCCGCCGGTGTTCTACTGCACCTACCAGGTGGGGGCATGGCTGATGCAGATACCGCCACGCACGCTGCCTGAGGAACTCACCTTCGAATGGATCACCGACCAGCTGTCGACGCTGTGGCAGCCCTTTCTGCTGGGCTCGGTGGTGTGCGGCGTGCTGCTGGGGGCGCTGGCCTACTGCCTGACCATGCTCTATTGGCGCTGGTGGGTGGGCAGGCAGTGGCGCAGGCGCAAGCAGAAATCAGCTGCGCATTCCTCGCCCGCTGACCAGTAGGCGCACGCAGCCGATGTACAGCACCGCGGTGGCCACCAGCATGAAGGTGATGGCCACGCCGATGCGGATGTCCGAGACGCCCAGGATGCCGTAGCGGAACGAGTTGACCATGTGCAGCACCGGGTTGGCCAGCGACACGGTCTGCCAGAATGGCGGCAGCAGGGTGATGGAGTAGAACACCCCCCCCAGGTACGTCAGCGGCGTGAGCACGAAGGTCGGGATGATCGAGATGTCATCGAAGTTGCGCGCAAACACTGCGTTGATGAAGCCCAGCAGCGAGAAGATCGTCGCGGTCAGCACCACCACCAGCACCGTCACGCCCAGGTGATGCACCTGCAGATGGGTGAAGAATAGCGACAGCAGGGTCACGATCACCCCCACCGCCAACCCGCGCAGCACGCCGCCCAGGGTGTAGCCGATGAGGATGGTGTGCGGCGACACCGGCGACACCATCAGCTCCTCGATCGAACGCTGGAACTTGCTGCCGAAGAAACTCGACACCACGTTGCCGTAGGAGTTGGTGATCACCGACATCATGATCAGGCCCGGCACGATGTACTCCATGTAGGTGAAGCCACCCATGTCGCCGATCTGCCGGCCGATGAGGTTCCCGAAGATCACGAAGTACAGCACCATGGTAATCGCCGGGGGCAGCAGGGTCTGCGGCCAGATCCGCGTGAACCGCCGCACTTCTCGATAGACGATGGTATTGAGGGCAACCAGGTTGGCGCGCAGTTCCGAACTCATACCGCCACCTTCGCCAGGTTTTTTTCCACCAGGGACACGAACAGCTCCTCGAGACGATTGGTCTTGTTGCGCAGGCTCAGCACCTCGATGTTCTGCAGGGCCAACTGGCCGAACAGCGCGGTGATGCCCACGTCCTTGTCCACCTGCACTTCCAGGGTGTGCGGGGTGATCAGCCGGCACGGGTAGCCGGCCAGTTGCGGCGCCTGGGCCAGGTCATGCTTGAGGTCGAGCAGGAAGGTCTCCACATGCAACGTGCCCAGCAACTGACGCATGCTGGTGTTCTGCACGATGGTGCCGTGGTCGATGATGCCGATGTTGCGGCACAGCTGCTCGGCCTCTTCCAGATAGTGGGTGGTCAGGATGATGGTGATGCCCTTCTGGTTGAGCTCGGTCAGAAAGCTCCACATCGAACGGCGCAGCTCGATGTCGACGCCAGCGGTAGGCTCGTCGAGGATCAGCAGGCGCGGTTCGTGGATCAGCGCGCGGGCAATCATCAGGCGGCGCTTCATGCCGCCGGACAGCGAGCGCGATGGCACGTCACGCTTGTCCCACAGGCCAAGCTGGGTCAGGTACTGCTCGGCGCGCTCCCTGGCCACCTTCATCGGGATGCCGTAGTAACCCGCCTGGGTCACGACGATATCGAAGGTCTTTTCGAACTGATTGAAGTTGAACTCCTGGGGCACCACGCCGATGCAGCGCTTGAGCGCGGCAGGCTCTCGGTCCAGGTCATGGCCGAACACATTCACCGTGCCGCTGGTCTTGTTGACCAGGGTCGAGAGAATGCCGATGGTGGTGGATTTGCCGGCGCCATTGGGGCCGAGCAAGGCGAAGAAATCACCTTCGGCGACATCCAGGTCGATGCCCTTGAGGGCCTGGAAGCCATTGCCGTAGGTCTTGGTTAGCTGCCGAATGGACAGAGCAGAACTCATAGCAGGTCTACACACCAGGTTGAAGGGTTCACAAGGCAGGCGGTCAGACAGGGCCGACCGCGACGAATGTGGCCATGGTGCTTGTCCAGGCCACGCAAGTACAGTGAAGTGTATCGATATTGACTATCAGGGTAATCGACAGGTTCAGGTCAGCGCGGTCATTACCGCCGCCTGGTAGGCCGGCCGTTGCCTGAGGCGCTCGTACCACGCACGCAGGTGCTTCATTTCCGGACGCTCGATGGGCATCTCGAACCAGGCATACACGAAGCAGCCCAGCGGGATGTCGCCCATGCCGATCGCTTCTCCCGACAGGTAGGGTTGCGTGGCCAGGGCCTGATCGGCGATCGACAGCAGTTCGGCGCACTGCTTGTGCGCGGCGTTGATCTGCACCCAGTCCTGCTGGTCAGATGGGGTACGCAGGATGCCCCAGAACAACGGGCGGAATGGTGTAGCCAGCGATGACGTGGTCCAGTCCATCCACTTGTCTGCGCTGGCCCGGGCCGCCGGGTCGGCGGGGTACCAGTCAGTGTTTGGGGCATACCGGCCACACAGGTAGCGAACGATGGTATTGGATTCCCACAGCACCAGCTCGCCATCCTCGATCATCGGCACCCGGCCGTTGGGGTTGAGGGCACGGTAGTGCGGCTCGTCGACCACGCCGAACTCGCCACCGGCATCGATCGACTGGTAACCCAGGCCCAGCTCCTGGGCGCACCACAGCGCCTTCCTGACGTTTGACGAGTTCTTGCGTCCCCAGATCTTCAGCATGACGACTCCTGACATAGGCGGTGGGCACTCAGTCTACCCGAGCTGGCGAGGCTGACAATCGCTGGCCCGCGGCCCGAAACCGCGAACTTCCACAGGTCACGTCCTGTCACTGTTCTGACGGGTTGTTTGGCACAGGCGGTCTAAGCTCTGTCGGATAGCTATTTCTGGAGCTCACGGAGGAAAGCATATGTTGCTGTTGTGGTTAGTGGTGCTGGTGGTCGGTATTGCCTACCTGGCGCACCGGCGGGTTGCCCCCCTGCCCGCACTGGGCGTAGTTGCCGTCTACCTGGTGGCGATGGGCGCATTCAGCCATGCCCCCGGCTGGCTGTTGACGATCTTCTGGCTGCTGCTGGTGGCCACTGCCGTGCCCCTGGTGCTGCCCGATCTGCGCCGCAAATGGCTGACTGCCCCGCTGTTCGGCTGGTTTCGCAAAACCTTGCCGCCGATGTCGCAGACCGAGCGTGAGGCCATCGATGCCGGCACGGTCTGGTGGGACGGCGAGCTCTTCAGTGGCCGCCCCGACTGGAACACCCTGCTGGCCTATCCCAAGGTGCAACTGAGCGCTGAAGAGCAAGCCTTCATCGACGGGCCCACCGAGGAGCTCTGCGCCATGGTCAGCGACTGGCAGATCGGCCAGGACATGGACCTTCCCGCCGAAGCCTGGGCGCACATCAAGACCCATGGCTTCTTTGCCCTGATCATTCCCAAGGAATACGGCGGCAAGGGCTTTTCCGCCTTCGCTCATTCACAGGTCGCGATGAAACTGGCCACCCGCAGCGGCGACCTGGCCTCCACGGTGATGGTGCCCAACTCGCTCGGCCCGGCCGAACTGCTGCTGCACTACGGCACCGACGAGCAACGCAACCATTACCTGCCCCGCCTGGCCCGCGGTGACGACATCCCGTGCTTCGCCCTCACCGGTCCGCTGGCCGGCTCCGACGCCGGCGCCATGCCCGACACCGGGGTCATCTGCAAGGGCCAGTGGCAGGGCGAGGAAGTACTGGGCCTGCGCCTGAACTGGGAGAAGCGCTATATCACCCTGGGCCCGGTGGCGACGCTGCTGGGTCTTGCGTTCAAGGCCTACGACCCCGATCACCTGCTGGGTGACAAGGAGGAGCTGGGTATCAGCCTGGCTCTCATCCCGACCGACACCCCAGGTGTCGAGATCGGTCAGCGCCATCTGCCGCTGGGCGCCGCGTTCATGAACGGTCCCAACAGCGGCAAGGATGTGTTCGTCCCGCTGAGTTTTCTGATTGGCGGGCAGGAGATGCTCGGCAAGGGCTGGATGATGCTGATGAACTGCCTGTCGGTGGGGCGCTCGATCTCCCTGCCGGCAGTCGGTACCGGCGCCGCCAAGTACACCAGCCTGGTAACGGGCCAATACGCACAGGTACGCGAGCAGTTCAACGTACCGCTGGCCGCGTTCGAGGGCATTCAGGAGGCTCTGGCCCGCATCGGCGGCAATGCCTGGCTGATGGACAGCGCGCGCATGCTCACCGCCAACGCGGTGGACCTGGGTGAAAAACCCTCGGTGCTTTCGGCGATCCTCAAGTACCACCTCACCGAACGGGGGCGCGAATGCATCCAGCACGCCATGGACGTGCACGGGGGCAAGGGCATCATCATGGGCCCGAACAACTACCTGGGTCGCAGTTGGCAGGGGGCACCGATCTTCATCACCGTCGAGGGCGCCAACATCCTCTCGCGCAACCTGATGATCTTTGGCCAGGGGGCGATTCGCTGCCACCCGTTCGTGCTCAAGGAGATGGCCCTGGCCGCACGTGAAGACCACGACCAGGCGCTCAAGGAGTTCGACGCCCTGCTGCTCAGGCATGTGGGCTTCGCGGTGGGTAACGCGGCCAGCACGCTGATCCTGGGGTTGGGCCTGGGGCGCTTTGAAAAGGCACCCGGCGATGCATTGAGCCAGGGATACTTTCGCGCACTCGATCGCCAGGCGGCGGCCTTCGCCCTGCTGGCCGACCTGTGCATGATGCTGCTCGGTGGCGAGCTGAAACGCCGTGAGCGCCTGTCGGCGCGCCTTGGCGACGTATTGAGCAACCTGTACCTGGGTTCGGCAGCCCTAAAGCGCTACCACGACCTCGATTCGCCCGAGTATCTGCGGCCGCTGTTGCGCTGGGCCATGGAAGAAAGCCTGGGCCAGGCCGAAAAAGCCCTGGACCGCCTGCTCGACAACTTCCCCAATCGGTTCCTCGGTGGCGCGCTGCGCCTGGTGGTGTTCCCGTTCGGGCGCCGTCATACCGGCCCGTCGGACGAACTGGATGCCGAGGTTGCTGCGCTGCTGGGTCGCGCCAAGGGTGATCCGGCACTCGAACAACTGCTGGCTGGCTGCTATCGCCCCACCGATGCAAGCGACCCGGTGGGCGCGTTGCAACAGGCCAGCGACCTGCTAAGGGCCAGCGCCCCGCTGCACAAGAAGCTGCACCAGGCCCACAAGGGCGGCCAATTGGCGCCGGCTCCCGGCGAATCGCTGATCGACGCAGCCCTGCACGCCAACACCTTGCAGGCCGGCGAAGCTCAAAGCCTGCACGAGGCCGAAGCCGCACGGCGCCGTGTGATCGACGTGGATGCGTTCAGCAAGGACGAGCTGCTGCCCACCGAGGGCAAGGTGCGCTGAGCATCACTCCAACGGGACATCGGGCGCGGGGAGCCTTATACTCCCGCGCCCGATTTTGCTCTAGAGGATCGCCCGCATGGCCAACGCCACTGCTCAACTGGAATACCACCTCGCCCTGCTCACCCACCTGCGCACCATCCTTGCAGCCTTGGGTGAGGCCGAACAGGTACCGGAAGAAAGCCACGCGCTGTTTCTGGAGCGTTTCGACGACCTGATGCAACAGTTGCCGGTCGACCCGGAGAGCACCTACCTGGGTCAGGACCTCATCTGCCAGGTCATCCAGCGCTACCCGCAGATCGCGCACCTTATCCCCCGCGACCTGCTGTGGTTCTTTGGCGGCGATTGCCTGCACTACATGCCGGAAGAAGAACTGGCCATGTACCAGGAGCTGGAAGAACGCCGCTACGAAGCCGAGCAGAACGACGAACCGTTCGACTGGAACCAGGAGAAGCAGTTGTTGAGCATGTCGGGCGACGACAGCAAGCACTGAGACATTTGCTACGCATGGCCTGCTACCCATCCTCAAGCGCAGCAAAAGTGCGACATGTCTGCGCTGATAGGCTGGCCATTTCCCAGCCAAGACATACGGGGAGAGCTGCCAGATTGACGGCCCTGCAACAGCAAATTTTTATCGAGACAAAAACGCCGTTCACATGAACGGCGTTTTTTCAGCTGGAAGGCGTCAATGAAGTGATTCGCCACCTCCACAGCGTTGCTGATAGATCCAATCGACTATGTCGTCGTCAGGCGTGTATCCAGTGACCATTTCCAGCAACAAGGCTCGAATGCGCGGATAGTCATCGGCATCCACCGCGGCGTTCATCTTGGCGAGTATCGCCTTGAGCGCCTCCCAGGTGAGGTGTTCCTCATTGGCACACATGATCATGGGATGCTCGGTGGAGTTGACGTTCTCACCGATCAGTAACTCTTCGTACAGTTTTTCACCGGGGCGCAATCCGGTGAATTCCAGTGCAATATCCCCAGTCGGGTTCTTGTGACAACGCACGCTCATACCAGAGAGATGGATCATTTTTTGCGCCAGATCAGCGATAAGCACCGGCTGGCCCATGTCCAGCACAAACACGTCTCCACCCTGTCCCATCGAGCCCGCCTGAATCACCAACTGCGCGGCTTCCGGAATCGTCATGAAATAGCGGGTAATCTTGGGATGCGTCACGGTAACCGGGCCACCCGTGCGGATCTGTTCATGGAAACGCGGAATTACCGAGCCGGAAGAGCCCAGCACATTTCCGAAGCGCACCATTGTGAAGCGTGTCTTATTGACGTGATGCACAGCCTCATCATCCCCAAAAAGCACCGGTGCCTGCTCGTGGCTGAGAGCCTGCAGGATCATTTCCGCTACACGCTTGGTACTCCCCATCACATTGGTCGGGCGCACAGCCTTGTCAGTGGAAATCAGCACGAAATTCGTCACCCCTGCCTTCACCGCCGCCTGGGCCGTATGCAGCGTACCGAAGATATTGTTCAGCACTCCCTCGGAGACGTTGTGCTCCACCATCGGCACATGCTTGTAGGCAGCCGCATGATAGATCGTCTCCACACCCCAGGTGTGCAGAACATCGAGCATGCGGGACGGGTTTCGAATCGACCCCAGGATAGGAATCAGTCTGGTGGGCAGTGACTCGCTGGAGATGCGTCGCTCCAGCTCCATGTGCACCGCGTACAGATTGAACTCGCTGTGTTCAAACAGCAACAATACGCGCGGCTGACTGAACAGGATCTGCCGACACAGCTCCGAACCGATCGAACCTCCCGCCCCGGTTACCATCACCACCTTGTCACGAATACATTGCTGGAACAGGGCCTGCAGTGGCGGAACCGATTCTCGCCCGAGCAGGTCGCTGATATCCACCTCCTGGATATCCTCCACCTTGACCCGCCCGCTGGCCAGATCCATGAAACCGGGCACGCTGCGCACGTGCAACGGGAAAGATTCGAGCGCCAACAGAACCTCACGTCGACGCGCCCGGGTCGCCGAAGGGATCGCCAGCAGTATCTGGTGTGCACCGGTTTCGTCGAGCATCTGCTGAATATGCTTGGCCGAATACACCCGCAACCCGGCAATTGCACGATTGTACAAGCTGGGGTCATCATCGATGAACGCTACCGGACGCATTACCCGACCTAACCTCAGGGCGGCGACCAGCTGATTGCCCGCCGCACCTGCGCCATATACCGCGACCTTGGGCAGACAAGCGTCCTTGTTTCTCAAGCGCAAGGGGGAGCCTGGGGAAAACCATTCACCAATAAAGTACTGGCGCAACCCCAGACGCAGCCCACCGATCAGAAAAATGCTCAGCCACCAGTAGTTGAATACCATCGAACGGGGCAATGGCTTGGGCGCATCAACGTGCCAGTAGATGGATAGCGCCAGAAGCAATGCAGAAATGGACACAGCCTTGACGATGGCGATCAGCGCATCGTTCCCCATGTAGCGCATCACCACCCGATACAGGCCAAAGCACCCGAACAGTGGAATGGCAAACAGCGGAGCGAGGGCAAACAACCAGGCATGTTTGCCAAACACATCGATTTCGTCCGCATCGCCAAGGCGCACCACAAAAGCCAGCCACAACGAGACCCACACAAGTACGACATCCGCCAGTACAAGAATGATCCGTTTCTGCTTACGGGGCAGATCAATCAAGCGACGCCGCATCTGTTCAGCAAGCCTCAACACCACAACACTCCTTTTCTTCAATTGATCGACCCAGGGGTACTCCCCCGCGACCTGCTTGGTATCCTCCAAGCCATGACCCGTCTTACGAGAGGGGAGAAACCGTGCCTTCTGACCCTAGCAGCGATTCGGCTAGCTCGACGATGTTATGCGTGGCGCTGGCCTTCAAGGGACCAGCCGAAACCATTGATGGGCGCTGCTCAGACTTGAGCTGGACGCGGCTCAGCGCCGCACCAAGCCCTTCAGGTGAGCTCACTTCAGTGGCAATGCCCATTTTTCCGTAGGGCGCATCCTGATTGAAAACAGATCCACCCACAGAAAGAACACAACGCCCGGCCAGATGCGCTTCGAGGCCCACCGTGGAACTGGTCACTACCACGATATCGAGAGCATGCAGCAAGGTTGCAAGATCTTCACTGGGTGGACTGAGCTCGACACGCTCCTGGCCTGATTGGAACTGGACACTTTCACTGGGGTGATAGCGCAACACCAATCGGTACTTTGCATGAGTGCTGACAAACTCCCGCAAGACTGCCTCGATCCTGCGCGGCAATGTCGGATCGCCGATTCGCCCATCGAAAGGATGGCGCTCGGGCTCAACTTGCGAAGCCCACAGAATGACGGTTTCGTCCTTGCTCCAACCTTTGGCAGCACGCATTGCACGTCCCGCTTCCTGTACCTGAGGCTGCTGCAACCGATCGAACGCCGGATTGCCAGTGACAACTATCGCGTCGGGGTGACAGCCTTTTTCCACGAACATATCCCGTACCTTCTGATTCAGTACACAGATTCGACTCGCATAACCGGGGCGGTTGATCCACTGGATTTCCTGCAGACCAAAAAGATCCACGGCACAGATCGAAGCAATGCCCAGCGCGCTGGCGGCTTCGAGTACGGCTCGCTCGCTACGCGGAGCACTGGTTGCTATCACCAGCGACGGGCGCAGCTCGGCCAGCCACCGCTTGAACAGACCGATTGGACAGAACACCCGGCGTCCGTGCTCGGCGAACAATTGTGCTGCACCTTCCAGACCATGTTCTGCCACCAGTTCGCGATAATTCAGCCCCATGTAGGCGACCGATTCGGCCAGCTCAATGCTGCCACCAGACGGTAGTTCGCTGGTCAGCTTGCGCCCCCATGCCACGACATCAGCCTGGTCGGCACCCGGCAGGTGCCGGTAGCCAATAAATGGAATGCCCGCTCGTTCCAGATACCCGACAGCGGTAGTCAAAGCAAGAACCAACACCGGATGTCCCTTTGCTATAAGGCTACGTGCCACCGGCGTCAGCATGGCAACGTGTCCGCCGCCATAGGTAACTATCAAAATCGGGTTTTTCTCTGCAACAGGCAAATCGGCAACAGCTACAACGTCATCACTTGTCATCTAGGGTGCTCATAATACGATCGGCCTGACCTAGTGCAATGCACGGGTACAGGACTCCTCAATCAAACAGTTGCAATCACTCACGCTGTGCTACCCATGAATACTGCATGCAATCAGGCAAACACCTTAAAAGGGTATGGGATCCCTTGCAATCAATCAGTCACATTCAAACCACGGGCACCGACCACTGGAGCAACAGGTTGACGCCGCAGTCCGAGAAATCTCAATACTCGTCTCATGGCACTGCCGGCTTCACACAGCAAGAGCGGTATGGCAAGAGTAAGCACAGTAAAACCGAACAGCCCCCCCGCCATCGAGATGATCAACAGCTTGCGTACAGGGCGTATGCGGGGGCCGAAAAAGAAAAACAGAGCTCCCAGCGCACCGACCGGTAGGGCTAACAGCAACAGGATCAGACCCAGACCGCCGCCTGCAAAGAAGATCTTGCCCATCCCATGCTTGAGCATGAGCATCAAGCCCTGCATACCGCCACCGTAGAAGTCCAGGTTCTTCTCGATCGCCACAATGAAGTAGGACAAGAACACATAACCGCAGAGCACCAGCAGTATCAACGCCATCAGCCCGCTGAAGTTCCTGAGCTTGACGCCGCCTGCTTTCCAGCGCTCGAGAAAGAAAAGGAAGATGGCGAACAGCACGATGACGAATACACCTGTGCTGACGGTCCCCAGGAAACAGGCAACGGCACCTCGCACAACCGGCCATTTTATAGGAACCTGCGCCCGACTCATGTCAATGCACAACGAGACGCCCAAAAGCCAGGCGCTCCAGGCGATCACACCCCGCCCGTTCATGAACATATGAACCAGGAAAAACAAACCCCAGATCAGGTAGGAAGGACTGACCTGGTGAGTCTTGCGCACGATGGCCGACCACACCGATGCATTGAGCAGCATGAAAAGGCAGCAGTACAGTGAGAATCCAAGCCCTGGATAGTCCCGCTCCAGCATCAACCCCGGATAGGCGACCATGTACCGGAAAAAATGCGGATGCCCGGTCAGAGTCGCCGGGTCTGCCTGCTGCAGCCACAGGTCCAAGACCTGCGGCCACGCTGAAAACTCCTTCACACCGGACAACGTAATGCCCAACAGCAGCAACAGAATCACGAGCGTTGAGATACGTACTTTCATGCGTCAGGCCCTAGCAGTTCTTCTGCCAATGGCTCAAGGCAATAAGCGCACGAATTTCCCGCGTCCTGTTCTCCTCACCTGAAATATGCGCCTCATTCATGCGGGACATCGCTGCCTGGTCAAACACGCCGACAGGCATGTTCTCACGACAATAATCCGCTTTGGTGGTCTTGAACCACTCGCCGACTGGCACCGTGAACATCTGCTTCTTGCGGTAGGCCAGGTTATCGCCGATCAGCGGCGCGACCGCTTTTTTGTACAGATACTTTGTGATGCCGTCCTTGAGTTTGAGCGAACCCGGCATGCGGAAGGCGAACTCCATCATGCGGTAGTCCAGGAAAGGCGTACGCGCTTCGAGCGACACGGCCATGCCCATTCGGTCGGGCTTGACCAGATTATTGCCCGAAAGCAGCAACTGCATGTCCAGATACAAGGCCTGGTTGATTCGATCCTGGTGCGCCACCGCCTTGAAGTAAGGCGCTGCTACGTCGAAGGAATCTATTGCTTCTAACCGCGCCGCGCGCTCTGGCGTGTACAAGGCCTGTTTACCGTGGTGGGTAAACAGCGAAATACTGTCGAAATAGTTGCGTTGAAACTCTTCGTCGGACCAGGTGGCCGCTTCAGGACGCGCGAAGAAATCTCGATGCTTATCATAACCGGCAAACAGTTCGTCGCCGCCATCACCGGTCAGCACTACCTTCACATGTTTGGCGGCCAACGCTGAAACGCGATAGGTGGGCAGGAATGAAACATCCCCATGGGGCTGGTCGCAGTGATAGGTAGCCATTGGCCATAGATCAAGCATGTCAGGCTCTACCCGCTCCATGACGTGCTCGGCCCCAAAACGCTCGGCAGCTTCCTGCGCGTAGGCTGACTCATCGTAGCGCGGGTCGTCGAAACCGATACAAAAGGTCTTCACCGGATCGGTCATGTGTCGAGCCATCAAGCCAACGACGGTGCTCGAATCAACGCCGCCGGAAAGAAACGCACCGAACGGTACATCGCAACGCAGCCGCAAGCGCACGGCGTCGTCCAAAATGGCGTTGAATTCTTCGATCCATTCCTCCTCGCTGCGTCCGTGAACGGGCTGGACCGCCGCAAGGTCCCACCAGCACGACACCTCGACACCCTGCGAGGTGATCTTCATCAGGTGACCCGGCATCAAATGACGCACACCCTGATACAAGGTGAACGGCGCCGGCACGTAGTTGAACGTGAGGTAGTGGTGCAAAGCCTCTTCGTCCATTGGCGGATGTGGCATGCCAGCCTTGAGCACCGACTTGATCTCCGACGCAAAGGTGATCTGCTCGCCATCATCGTGTACATACAGCGGCTTTACCCCGATGCGATCACGCACCAGGTACAACGCCTGCTCGCGGGCATCGTAGATGGCGATGGCGAACATCCCATTGAGTTTCTCGACAAAGGCAATACCTTCACGCTCGTAAAGGCGCAGCAGCACCTCGGTGTCCGAATGCGTACGACAAGCGTACGGCGTGCCTTCCAGCTCCTGCGCCAGCTCAAGGTGATTGAAAATTTCACCATTCTGTACAACGACGATGTTCTGGTCATCGGAAATGAACGGCTGATGCCCACCAGCCAGGTCGATGATGGACAGGCGCTGGTTGCCCAGCGCCACACCCGGAGCACTGAATACACCCTGATCATCTGGTCCGCGATGACGAATCGACTCTCCCATCGACCGCACCGTGTCAGGGGCCAGCGACTTGCCCCGGCGATTAAAATATCCAAAAATTCCGCACATTTCAGTTGCCGCCTTTTCCGAAAACCTGTTTGAACGTCAGCATGATGATTTCAAGGTCCTTCATCAGCGACGCCTCTTGGGCATATTGCAGATCCAATTGCTTGCGCTGCTGCTCGGTTGCAGCCGAGCGCAAAGTCGCCTGCGCAAGCCCGGTGATACCCGGTCGCACACTATGTCGCACGCGCCACTCTTCTTCCGTGTATAGCGGACGCTGCGCGGGCACATCCGGGCGCGGCCCGACCACGCTCATGTCACCCAGCAATACATTGAACAACTGCGGCAGTTCATCAAGGCTGGTACGCCGAATGAACCGACCAACCCGGGTGATCCGCGGATCGCCTTCTGCAGTGGAGAACCCGCCGAGACTCTCGGCATTGAGCACCATGCTTCGGAACTTGTAGATGAAAAACTCACGCCCTGCACGCCCGACCCTTCGCTGCTTGAACAGCACTGGTCCGAAGTCGGAGAAATAGATGACTGCCGCGACCCCGAGTAAGATCGGCGACAACACCACGATAGCCCCACCAGCACAAAACAAGTCAAAAAGCCTTTTCACGTTATCTCCCACGCCTGTCAGCAAAGCGCAACACCAATAGACCCGCAGCCACTGCGCCAGCAAAGACACCACCCGCGAGCAGCACGCGCCAAATATCAAGGGAACCGGGCAACAGCACGGCAAATGGTTTCACTACCAGAACGTCAGTGAGCCAGCCGACGATCGCGACACTGCCGATGGCGAACAAACAGCCCAAAACTCTATACAACTGCGCACGAGCAGACCGCGCGCCCGCGCGACCCAAGGCCTGCATAAGGCTGATCGCCAGGATGCAATGAAACACCGGCAGTGCCCCCATCAGCGCAATGGGGTCGGCCATCAGCAACCCTGGCAAGCACAACAATGGGAACACCAGCATGATCAGGGCAGTTCGGCGCAGCACCTGCGCCGGCAGCCTACGCGCGTTGAGTGCCGCTGCCGCCAGGCTGGCTATACCCACCCACGGCACACTCAGCAGGGCGACCTGGGTAAGGCTGGTGATGTGCGCCAGCCCATCGACACCGACACGCCCCGCACCGAAGAGTATCCCCACCACCGCATCGACAAACGGTACTCCGCACAGCACAACGGCAAAAGACAACACCAGCGCACGCTGCAGGCCCGATTTCAGGAGACCGTCGAAGGCCGTCAAGTCGTTGTGATCGTGAGCCTCACTCAGGCGTGGAAATGCCACGGTGGCCAAGGTGGTGATCAGAATGCCCAGCGGCAGCTCGACCAGCTTTATTGCATAGTTGAACGCTGCCAATTCCCCCTTGCCCAGCCAACTAGCCCCCGCACGCAAAGCCACCGGCACCAGAATCAGCAACGATGCCGAAGCCAGCCCGGCGACGAAGCCCTGTATCAAACGACGGTCTAGCAGCAGACCATGATGTGCCTGCATTACCCGTGGTGCGCCTCCACGCAGCGCAATCCACTGGCTGACCCAGCGCAGCAGCGCTCCTGCCAGGATGCCCGCGCAGAGCAACGACAGGTAACTTCTGGACCAGAACATGGCCATCAGTAACGCGGCAATGATGCTCAGATTAAAGAATAGCGTGCCGCACCCGGCCACGAAGAAACGGTCACGGGCGTTGAGCGCTGCTGTGCTGACGCCAGAGAGCGCGGCAAGCGGAATCGCCAGCGCAATGGCATAGATCATCCAGCTGTCCAGCCATTGCGTGGGCGCTTGCAAGCCTGGCGCGAACAGCCAAAACCACAATCCCGGCAGCAACGCAAAACACAGGCCGAACACTGCGAACAAGGCGCCAAATGCCAGCGAAGCCTGCCTGAAAAGGGCCGCAGCCTGTGCCGGGCTTGCCGCGCGCAGCGCCGGGACCAGAGCCACACCGATGCCACCGGAAAGCAGGAGGTTGACCAGCAGATCAGGCACCGTCAACAGCACGATGGCGATATCGGCCTGCTCGGACAATCCCAATGATGATGCCAGCAACACCTCGCGCCCGAAGCCAGCCAGACGCCCAGCCATCAATGCCAGACTCAGGAACAGCCCTGCACTCAACAAACTACGCTGTCCTGGCGACGTCATTCAACCATTCACCCGACGAGCCCGGATCGCGGCGACAATCGCCTGCACACCCGTCTGCACGCTAGCATGAGCGGCTTGCAACTGCTCCGGTGCTGCGCATCGATAGTGCTCATAGACGTCGCGTAACTTCTGCACTTCGCCTGCAAAATCCATCTCGGCCCGGATCTGTTCCACCGAGGAGGCATTGCGATGGAAGGCTCTGGACAGAATTGCCGCGCTGGAGCCAAGCCGTGCATGTTCCGCCACCAGCAATTCGGCCGGCAGCATGCCGTCACCCACCCGCGCAAGACCACCGATACCGAACGGCAGGCCGGCATCGCGCAGTACCGCCGCCAGACCATCTACCGTGCCGTTGGCTACCAGCTCGAACATGAAGTCCAGCCCCTGTTCGAGGTGAAGGTCGTTCAGACCGATATGCACCTCGTCCACGCCCGGCACCCGCACACATTCTGCCAGCGTTGCAGCCGCACCCACTGTCTCGACCAGCAGACTGCAGCGCACCCTGCCCCGTACCGCCTGAGTGAACGTGCGAACTTCGTCAGGCCCCCTGAACATGGGAAGCATCAGGATATCGGCCCCTGCATCAATAGCCTGATCGATCTCGGCCTGGCTGCCTTCGTGGACAGGATTGATGCGCACAAGCAAACGACCTGACGGCACGGCGGGCCTGACGCGCCGCACGTCATCGAGGTTGTGCTTGCTGATAACTGTGTTCAGGTGGCCCTGACGTGCCTCTTTGCCAGTGATTTCCGTGTCCACGAAAATGCGGTCTACACCATTCTCGACAGCGAAGCCTGCCATCTGCGGGCAGTTGGTGATCATGAGAAGCTTCATTAAGGCTCCCTTGTGCCAGTAATGGGTTTAGCCTGATCTATATGAAAATAGAGGCCACGATTTTCGACGCTATGATTAAGTCCATTAATCTTTCGAGTGAACAAACAGGCGCAGGACAAGCAGCGGGCACCTGTCGGGGTGATCGGCTTCACCTGCATCGAGGGGGCTGAAAATCAACCAGAGCAAGTTCGCACGACCGACAAATAAGAGCGGCATTCTACCTCAATCCGAAGTGTCGGACAGCCCCGCACCACCTGCATCGGAACACCTTCCTACAGACTTGCGAAAAAAGAACTTTAATCGAGACAAAAAAAAACGCCGTTCATACGAACGGCGTTTTCTTTGAATTTGGAGCGGGAAACGAGACTCGAACTCGCGACCCCGACCTTGGCAAGGTCGTGCTCTACCAACTGAGCTATTCCCGCAAATGGCGTCCCCTAGGGGACTCGAACCCCTGTTACCGCCGTGAAAGGGCGGTGTCCTAGGCCACTAGACGAAGGGGACACTGCCTGAAACACCATGGTGTAGTGTTTCAGTTCCAGAAATACACCCGAAGATGCTTTCTGGTTTCACTCAGCCCCGCCCTGAAGCAAAGCTGCTTAAAATTGGAGCGGGAAACGAGACTCGAACTCGCGACCCCGACCTTGGCAAGGTCGTGCTCTACCAACTGAGCTATTCCCGCAATGGCGTCCCCTAGGGGACTCGAACCCCTGTTACCGCCGTGAAAGGGCGGTGTCCTAGGCCACTAGACGAAGGGGACACGCTACAACATTCACTCCCTGCCGCGTTTCGCTGTGTGCTTTACGCTGCAAGTGGCGCGCATTCTAGGGGTGCTTTGAGAAGTCGTCAACCCCTAGATATAAATTTATTTAAATCAATGACTTCGCCCTGCTTTACGCTGCCACGGGGGCCGCAGCGCGCCTGAGCCTTGACGATTATTTTCTGACGCACATACGCGACGCGGCCCAGTGCTGGCGGCACCTCAAGGCAAAATGCCAGCAATCCGCCCTGCTCAACTGCCAAACAGCTCTATCCGGGCAAAAGCGAAGCCACTACACTCAAACGGCAAACCTTCCTGTATGAGGCGTTAACGGTGACACCACTTCTGATCACCCTGCTTATAGTAGCGGGTATCGCACTCTTGATCGTGATTGGCTACCTGAACAATGTAGTCGAGAGCAACAAGCTGGAACGAGCCCGTCTCAAGATCGAGCTGGCCGACCGCTTGCGTCGTTGTGGCGAAATCACCGAAACCTTCCCCGGCCAGTTGATGACCCCGGCACTCAAGCTGCTGCTGACCCGCCTCGAACTGAACCTGAACCAGCGCCGCCTGGCCCTGGACAAGCACAACCGTGAAATCCAGGCACGCATCAGCGAGCTCCAGGGCCTGATTGCCCTGGGCGATGGCATACCGGTGAACAACCCTCCCGGCCCGATCCAGACCGAAGCCCGTGCCAAGGATGTACGCTTTCTGCTCGAAGCCCTGCACAGCCAGGTGGTGCGCGCCTCCCAGGAAGGCTTCCTGCCGACCAACGAAGCCAAGTACTGGGTAAAGGAAATTCGCCATATCCTGGTGCTGCTGCACATCGAGTTCTTCAACAACCTGGGGCAGCATGCGCTGCAGCAGAACCAGCCGGGGCAGGCCCGCCTGGCGTTCGAACGGGGCGTGCAGTACCTGCGCAAGCAACCTGATCCGGTGCTCTACCGCGAGCAGCTCGACTATATGGACAAACTGCTGGCACGCGCCAACGCCATGGTACTGAGCCAGAACCAGCCAACCGAAGACGAGGTCAACCCACTGACCGAAGGGCTGAAGTCCGACACCGAAGAAGACTGGAAGAAGAAAGTCATCTACGACTGATTGCAACACAACCCATTCGCCAGCACCCCCGACAGGAGCCTTGCTGGCGAATGGGCGTAACGCCTCTACCCGCCTCAGCAGTCCGTCGAATCCAGGAAAATCCGCGCCAGACGCTCCAGCCCGGCCTGATCCTGCTCACCAAAGCGTGCAAGTACAGGGCTGTCCAGGTCCAGTACGCCGATCAGCGCTCCGTCCTTGACCAGGGGGATCACCAACTCGCTGTTGGAGGCGCTGTCACAGGCAATATGCCCCGGGAAGGCATGCACATCCTCCACACGCTGGGTCTGGCGTGTAGCCGCCGCAGCCCCGCACACCCCGCGCCCGAACGGGATGCGTACACACGCCACCTGCCCCTGAAACGGCCCCAGCACCAGCTCTTCACCGCGCGCCAGGTAGAAACCTGCCCAGTTCAGGTCTTCGACCTGGCTGTACAGAAAGGCGGAAAGCTGCGCAGCGTTGGCAATGAAATCCCGCTCCCCGTCCAGTAGCGCCTCCAGCTGCGCCGCCAGCAGGTCATAGCCGCACTGGCCGCCCCCCACTGCATTCAAATCGATCATTACTGTTGCTCCAGCAGTTTCAGGCCCACCCAATAGCGGGCAAATTGATAGGCGCAGCGGCCATTGCGATTGCCGCGGCCGGTTGCCCAGCGGATCGCGGCCTTGTCCAGCTCTTCATCCCGTGCCCAGACCAGACCTGGCGCCAGCGCCAACTGGGTGATCCAGTGCTCGACCACATCAAGGAAGTGCTCCTGGGTGAACGGGTAGAACGACAGCCACAGACCGAAGCGGTCCGACAGGGCAATCTTGTCCTCGACGGCCTCGCTGGGGTGCAGCTCGCCGTCGACCATCTTCCAGTTCTCGTTGTCGCTCTGCTTTTCCGGCACCAGGTGCCGACGGTTGGAAGTGGCATACAGCAGAACGTTGTCCGGCGCCTGCTCAAGTGAGCCGTCCAGCACGCTCTTGAGCACGCGGTAGTCGCCCTCCCCGGCCTCGAACGACAGGTCATCGCAGAACAGCACGAAACGCTGTGGCAGTTTGTGCAGTTGCTCCACCACCCGCGGCAAGTCCGCCAGGTGGTCACGCTCGATCTCGATCAGGCGCAGCCCCTGTGGGGCGTACTCTGCCAGCAAGGCACGCACCAGCGACGACTTGCCGGTGCCGCGCGAGCCCCACAGCAGCGCGTGGTTGGCCGGCATGCCGTCGATGAACTGGCGGGTATTGCGGCCCAGTTGTTCACGCTGCCTGTCGACACCGATCAGGTCGGACAGGCGCATGTCCAGGCTGACCTCGAGCGGCAGCAGAAAACCGCTGCGCCCTTCGCGCTGCCAACGGGCAGCCAGGCACTGGGTCCAATCGATGCTGGGGCGCAATGCCGGCAGCAGCGGTTCCAGACGCGCCAATACCGATTCGGCGCGCTCCAGGAAAGCATTCAAGCGAGAGTCCACGTTATGTCCTCGACACAGATTCTTGGGAAAGCCTGAATGTGCGACAGTACCTGCCAGCTACCGGGGGTGATCGGCTATGCTTGCGCAGCGCACGGAAAGTGGAACTGGCTCGGGATACATGGATATCAAGTTCACCAATCGCCTGTCTTACAAGCAAGCCCGGCTGACGGTCCTGGTCGGTTTCATCCTGGGAACATTGCTCAGTCTCATCCAGATCGGCATCGATTATGCCAGCGAAGACGCCTCTATCAATCGCGAGATGCAGGCACTGCTGCAAATCAGCCACAACCCTGCCTCGCGCATTGCCTACAACCTCGATGCGGAACTGGCCAACGAACTGACCCTGGGCCTGCTCAAATCTCCCGCCATCACCCGTGCGCGCCTGATCGACAACACCGACAGCGTGTTGTCCGATGTGCAGCGCCCGCGCGAACAAAGCAGCTATCGGATGTTGAGTGATTTTCTCTTCGGCCAGAGCCGGCAGTTCCAGGATCGCCTGATGCTCGACCAGATGCCCAGCGAATACCTCGGCACCCTGTATCTTGAAGTCGACACCTTCGCCTTCGGCAGCCGCTTTCTGAAGCGGGCCGAAGTAACGCTGCTCAACGGGTTCGTGCGCAGCCTGGTGCTGACCGGCATCCTGCTGGCACTGTTCTATTTCATGCTGACCAAGCCGCTGGTGCGGGTGATCAGCGCCCTTAGCAACAGCAATGCACGCGCGCCCAACCAGAACAAGCTGGCCTTCCCGCCCGGTCACGAACAGGACGAGATCGGCGTGCTGGTCAAGGTCGCCAACCAGCAGTTCGTGAGCATGGCCACCGAGATCCAGCAGCGGCGCAACGCCGAAAACCGCCTGACCGACTACCTCAACGAGCTGGAAAACATCGTTTCGGCCCGTACCAACGAACTCAAGTCCAGCAACACCCGCCTGAGCCAGTCCAACGAGGAACTGGAGCAGGCGCGACGCCGGGCACTGGACATGGCCCAGGCCCGTGCCGCATTCCTGGCCAACATGAGCCACGAGATCCGCACCCCGCTCAATGGTCTGCTGGGCATGATCGCGCTGTCGCTGGACAGCCCGCTCAACGCCGAACAACGCCAGCAGCTGTCCATCGCCCACGACTCGGGCAAGGTACTGGTGGAACTGCTCAACGATATTCTCGACCTGTCCAAGTTCGACGCCGGCCAGCTGGAGCTGGAGCGCATCCCCTTCGACCTCGGCGCCCTGGTGGAAGACACCGCCAACCTGCTGTCGCAGAACGCGGCGCCCAGCGTGGAGCTGACCTGCCTGATCGATCCGCAGTTTCCCAGCAGCGTGCTGGGTGACCCCACGCGGGTGCGCCAGATCGTCAGCAACCTGCTGTCCAACGCGCTCAAGTTCACCCGGTTCGGGCGTGTCGACGTTCGCCTGGGCACCTACCCCGGCGGCGTGCGCCTGGAGGTCTGCGACACGGGCATCGGCATCCCGCTGGAAGCCCAGGTCAGGATCTTTCAGCCTTTCACCCAGGCCGGTGCCGGCATTACCCGCCAGTATGGCGGCACCGGCCTGGGCCTGGCGCTGACCCGCAACCTCTGCGAAGCCATGCAGGGGCGCCTGAGCATCAGTTCGGAAGCTGGCTTCGGCAGCCAGTTCAGTGTCGAGCTGCCGCTGGCCTCCCACACCCCGGCGATTGCACCCGCCCCCCTGCGCGGCAAGGTGGTGGCGATCAGCAGCGCCAGCAGCGGCCTTGCCGAACTGCTGCAGAGCCTGCTGCCACGTTGGGGGCTGACGTACTCGCGCCATGACAGCATCGACAGCCTGGTCGACCTGGAGCCCGACCTGCTGGTCACCGACAACCTGGATGGCCTGTTCGGCCTGCGTCCGTCACTCAAGGCGCCAATCCTGCTGGTGACCGCCTATGGCAACTTCCTGCCGGGGGAAGAAGCCGCCCAGTTGGCACCGCTGCAGCAGCAGGCCCGCCCGCTGGCCCGCAACGCCCTGTACCAGACCTTGCAGCGCATTCTGCAGGGCAGTGACGATGCAGGCCCGGTCGCCCAGGCAGGCACCCAGACCAGCGAGCGTCGTGCCCGCATCCTGCTGGTGGAAGACAACCCGGTGAACCAGCTGGTCGCCAAGGGCATGCTGGGCAAGCTGGGCTGCGAGGTGATCGTGGCCGCCCACGGCGGGGAGGCCCTGGAGCAGTTGGAGCAAGCCGCCTTCGACCTGGTGCTGATGGACTGCAACATGCCGGTGATGGACGGCTACGAGGCCAGCCGACGCATACGCCAGAGCGGACGCTGGCCCGACCTGCCCATCGTGGCACTTACCGCCAACGCCATGCCCGAGGAACGCGAACGCTGCCGGGCGGCAGGCATGAACGACTACCTGGCCAAACCCTTTCGCCGCGAAGAGTTGCTGGCGCTGATCGATCACTGGGTGCCGCCAACAGCCCCTGAAACCTAGCGCAGCAGCTTTTCGATATCGCCCGCCAGCGCCTCGGGCTTGGTGCTGGGCGCATAACGGCTCACGGCACCCGACTGCGGATCGACCAGGAACTTGGTGAAATTCCACTTGATCGCCTGCGAACCGAACAGGCCGGGAGCCCTCTGCTTGAGCGCGGCGAACAGGGGATGCGCGCCCGCCCCATTGACCTCGACCTTTCTGAACAGGGGAAAGCTCACGCCAAAGTTGGCTTCACAGAACTGCGATATCGCCAGCTCATCGCCCGGCTCCTGCTTGCCGAACTGGTTGCAGGGAAAGCCCAACACCACCAGGCCGCGCTCGCGATAGCGCTGCCATAGCGACTCCAGGCCCTTGTACTGTGGCGTGAACCCGCACTGGCTGGCGGTATTGACCACCAGCACCGCCCTTGCCGGGTAATCCGCCAGGGTTTTCTGCTCGCCCCGCAGGGTGGTGCAGGGAATATTGAGCAAACTGTTGTCGGCCATGACCGCGTCTCCTGCGTTCGGGTGGGTTACTGTCGCGGCACCAGGTCAAGGCACACCGAGTTGATGCAGTAGCGCAGACCGGTGGGCGGCGGGCCGTCGGGAAACACATGGCCCAGGTGGGCATCGCAAGTGGCGCAGGTGACTTCGGTGCGAATCATGCCATGTGAGGTATCGCGGATCTCGACCATCGCGTTGTCGGCGATAGGCTCGTAGAAGCTGGGCCAGCCGCAGCCGGAGTCGAACTTGGCCCTGGAATCGAACAGCGGCTTGTTGCAGCAGATGCAATGGTAGACGCCATCGGTGCGGGTGCTGTTGTACTTGCCGCTGAACGGGCGCTCGGTGCCCTTCAGGCGACACACGTTGTACTGCTCGGGGTCGAGCATCGCACGCCATTCTTCCAGGGTTTTCTCGATCTTTTCCATCACCAGGCCTCGCTGAATTAAAAACCCCGCACTGCGTCTTTTCGACAACGCGGGTGGCACGTATTATTGCGCCTCATCAGACGTCAGTCTGGCACCCGCGTTACACGCATTTCAAACGTTTTCACAGCGCAATGCGCGGCGATCTTTTCTAATCGGGATCACATCATGCAGGTCAGCAAATCGAACAAGCTCGCCAATGTCTGCTACGACATTCGCGGCCCGGTGCTCAAGCACGCCAAACGCCTGGAGGAGGAAGGCCACCGCATCCTCAAGCTGAACATCGGCAACCCGGCGCCCTTTGGTTTCGAGGCGCCCGACGAGATCCTCCAGGATGTGATCCGCAACCTGCCCACCGCCCAGGGCTACAGCGACTCCAAGGGCCTGTTCAGCGCGCGCAAGGCGGTGATGCAGTACTACCAGCAGAAGCAGGTCGAAGGTGTCGGCATCGAGGACATCTACCTGGGCAACGGCGTGTCCGAGCTGATCGTGATGTCGATGCAGGCCCTGCTCAACAACGGCGACGAGGTGCTGATCCCGGCCCCGGACTACCCGCTGTGGACCGCTGCGGTGAGCCTGGCCGGCGGCAACCCGGTGCACTACCTGTGCGACGAGCAGGCCGACTGGTTCCCCGACCTTGCCGACATCAAGGCCAAGATCACCCCCAACACCAAGGCCATGGTGATCATCAACCCGAACAACCCCACTGGCGCGGTGTACTCGCGCGAGCTGCTGCTGGGCATGCTGGAAATCGCCCGCCAACACAACCTGGTGGTGTTCTCCGACGAGATCTACGACAAGATCCTGTACGACGATGCCGTGCACATCTGCACCGCCTCGCTGGCCCCCGACCTGCTCTGCCTGACCTTCAACGGCCTGTCCAAGTCGTACCGGGTGGCGGGCTTCCGCTCCGGCTGGCTGGCGTTGTCCGGGCCCAAGCAGCACGCCCAGAGCTATATCGAAGGCATCGACATGCTGGCCAACATGCGCCTGTGCGCCAACGTGCCGAGCCAGCACGCCATCCAGACCGCACTGGGCGGCTACCAGAGCATCAATGACCTGGTGCTGCCGCCAGGTCGCCTGCTGGAGCAGCGCAACCGCACCTGGGAGCTGCTCAACGACATTCCAGGGGTCAGCTGCGTCAAGCCGATGGGCGCCCTGTATGCCTTCCCGCGCATCGACCCGAAGGTCTGCCCGATCTTCAACGACGAAAAGTTCGCCCTCGACCTGCTGCTGTCGGAAAAACTGCTGATCGTGCAAGGCACCGCCTTCAACTGGCCGTGGCCCGACCACTTCCGCGTCGTGACCCTGCCACGTGTCGATGACCTGGAGCAGGCGATCGGTCGCATCGGCAATTTCCTCAAGACCTACCAGCAGTAAGCCCGAATGCCTGCCTGCGCCAGCCCTGGCGCAGGCCACGGGCCAACCTCAAGCCTGCCGCTCTGGCTCGCGCACCTGGCATTCTCCGCGCCTGCCCGCACAAGTACACAGTTTGAAATAGTCGCCCGGTTGAATACACGGAGCGCGCACCTTATATACCCCGCATACGCAAGCTTTCTATCCGTCAGGAGAACGTAACAACCATGATGCGCATTTTGCTGTTTGTGGCCACCAACCTTGCGGTCGTGCTGATTGCCAGCATCACCCTGAGCCTGTTCGGCTTCAACGGGTTCATGGCGGCAAACGGGGTTGACCTCAAGCTCGACCAGTTGCTGATTTTCTGCGCTGTGTTCGGCTTTGCCGGCTCGCTGATCTCGCTGTTCATCTCCAAGTGGATGGCGAAGATGAGCACCGGTACCCAGATCATCACCCAGCCGCGCACCCACCATGAGCAATGGCTGCTGCAGACCGTCGAAGAGCTTTCCCGCCAGGCAGGCATCAAGATGCCCGAGGTGGGCGTCTTCCCGGCCTACGAGGCCAACGCCTTCGCTACCGGCTGGAATCGCAACGATGCACTGGTCGCGGTCAGCCAGGGCCTGCTCGAGCGTTTCTCGCGTGATGAAGTGCGCGCCGTGCTGGCCCACGAGATCGGCCACGTCGCCAACGGCGACATGGTGACCCTCGCGCTGGTACAGGGTGTGGTCAACACCTTCGTGATGTTCTTCGCACGCATCATCGGCAACTTCGTCGACAAGGTGATCTTCAAGAACGAAGAAGGCCAGGGCATTGCCTACTACATCGCGACCATCGTTGCCGAACTGGTCCTGGGTATCCTGGCCAGCATCATCGTCATGTGGTTCTCGCGCAAACGCGAGTTCCGCGCCGACGAAGCCGGCGCCCGCCTGGCCGGCACCAACGCGATGATCGGCGCGCTGCAGCGCCTGCGTTCTGAACAGGGCGTGCCTGTGCACATGCCTGACACCCTGAATGCCTTCGGCATCAATGGTGGCCTGAAGCAGGGCCTGGCAGGCCTGCTGATGAGTCACCCGCCGCTGGAAGATCGTATCGAAGCCCTGCGTCGTCGCGGCTAAGCGAGCAGCAGGCACACAGTAAGGGCGACCCACGGGTCGCCCTTTTTCATTTCAGCGTTGCAGACGGTACACCCGCTCCAGCAGCCGATCAGCACCCGCCTTGATGAACCTGGGGCTCTGCGCCAACACGTCGTCCTGCGCGGCGATCGCCAACTGCCAATGCTCGCCGAACAGGCGCTCGACCTCTTCATCGGGCACGGCAAAGGGCGGACCGTCAGTGACCGCCTGATCGTAGTCAAGAGTGATCAACAGGCCCTTGCAAGGCGACGGCAGGAGCTGCTGCAGATGCGCCACATACCGCTCGCGCATGGCAGGCGGCAAGGCGATGATCGCGGCACGATCGTAAAGGCCCGCACAGCCCCGCACGTCACCCGCGGTCAGTGCGAAGAAATCGCCACACCACAACTCGATGCCCTCGCTGCGGTAGACCATGAAGGCCCCCTGCTGCGAAACCTGCGGCTCCTGCTCATGCTCGGAAAAAAAGTCCTTCACCGCCCGCTCGGACAACTCCACCCCAAGCACGTCATGGCCTTGCGCGGCCAGCCACGCCATGTCCAGGCTCTTGCCGCACAGCGGCACCAGTACCCGGGCACCAGGCGCAATGCCCAGTGCGGGCCAATGCTGCTGCAGATACGGGTTGACCTGCTGCTGGTGAAAGCCGATCAGATCGTTCTCCCAACGGTTGTGCCAGAACGCGGGCTGCATAACCTTACCTCGATAAATTCGATTAAATACCGCAAAAACTTATATTAGATTTAGATCAATGATCTGCCTGAAGATGGCTGCATATTAACCTTCAGGACCACCCCGATGCTGCCCAGCCTGTTTATCTCCCACGGCTCTCCCATGCTGGCACTGGAACCGGGTGCCAGCGGCCCGGCACTTGCGCGCATGGCGGCGCAACTGCCGCGCCCCAGAGCGATCGTCGTGATGTCTGCGCACTGGGAAACCACCGAACTGCGCGTGACAAGCAACCCGCACCCACCCACCTGGCACGACTTCGGCGGCTTTCCGGCCGCATTGTATGCCGTGCAGTACCCAGTCCCCGGCGACCCACAGCTCGCCGAACAGGTAAGGCAACGGCTCAATGAAGCCGGGCTGCCCACAACACTCGACGCCAAGCGGCCTTTCGACCATGGCGCGTGGGTGCCCCTGTCGCTGATGTACCCGGCGGCCGATATCCCGGTGGTGCAGGTATCACTGCCCAGCCAGCACGGCCCGGCGTACCAGCAACAGGTAGGCCAGGCACTGGCGGCCCTGCGCGAGGAAGGCGTGCTGCTGATCGGCTCCGGCAGCATTACCCACAACCTGCGCGAACTCGACTGGCATGCCGGCCCCGAGAGCGTAGAGCCCTGGGCACTGGCGTTTCGCGACTGGATGATCGACAAGCTGGCTGCGGGCGACACGCCGGCCCTGCATGACTATCGCCGGCAGGCGCCGTTTGCGGTGCGCAACCACCCGAGCGACGAACACCTGCTGCCGCTGTACTTTGCCCGCGGCGCGGGCGAACGGTTCGCGATCGAGCACCAGGGCTTCACCCTGGGAGCACTGGGAATGGATATCTATCGGTTCGACTGAGGCGGCAGCCCTTTCCCCGGCAAGGCCGGCCCCTACAAGCGAAACAGGCCGCCCAGGCAAAAAAAATCCCCGAACCAGTCGGGGATTTTTCATTTCACTCGAAGATCAATCTTCGCGATAACGACGCAGCTTCAGCTGCTTGCCGGCAACGCGAGTGTCCTTGAGCTTGGTCAGCAGCTTCTCGAGGCCATCTTCCGGCAGCTCGACCAGGCTGAAGCTGTCGCGCACCTGGATGCGACCGATCGCTTCGCGGGCCAGGCCGCCTTCGTTGAGGATCGCACCCAGCAGGTTCTTGGCCGCGATACCGTCACGCGCACCCAGCGCGGTACGGCAACGTGCACGACCTTCACCCAGTGGCATCGGCGCGCGACGCTCACGCTCGCCACGCTCGGAGCGCTCACCGGCAGGACGATCACCACGTGGGGCCGAAGTCGGCACCAGCGGCTGCTCTTTCTCGACGGCTTCCAGGGTCAGCGCCTGGCCATTGGTGGCCTTGCGCAGCAGGGCCGCGGCCAGGGCACGCGGGCTGCAACCGATGTCGGCAGTCAGGCGGTCGAGCAGATCACCGTGGGTAGCTTCTGCATCGGCAACCAGCGGCGCGAGGCTGTTGGTGAGCTTCTTGATGCGCGCGTCCAGTACGGCCTGGGCGTTGGGCAGACGAACTTCGGCAACCTTCTGGCCGGTCACACGCTCGATCACCTGCAGCATGCGGCGCTCACGCGGGGTGACCAGCAGCAGTGCACGACCTTCGCGACCGGCACGGCCGGTACGGCCGATACGGTGAACGTAGGACTCCGGATCGTACGGCATGTCGACGTTGAACACGTGGGTGATGCGCGGTACGTCCAGACCACGGGCAGCGACGTCGGTAGCGACGACGATGTCCAGGCGACCATCCTTGAGCGAGTCGATGACGCGCTCACGCTGGTTCTGGGCGATGTCACCGTTGAGCGCGGCAGCCTTGTAGCCTTTGGCTTCCAGGGCGCTGGCCAGGTCCAGGGTGGCTTGCTTGGTACGTACGAAGGCGATCAGTGCATCGAACTCTTCGACTTCCAGCAGGCGCAGTACCGCCGAGACCTTCTGGTCGGCGTGGACCATCAGGTGTGCCTGCTCGATGGCAGTCACGGTCTGGGTCTTGGTCTGGATCTTGACGTGTTTCGGGTCACGCAGGTGACGCTCGGCGATCGCACGGATCGACTGCGGCAGGGTGGCCGAGAACAGTACGGTCTGGCGGGTTTCCGGCATGGCCTTGAAGATGACTTCCAGGTCGTCCATGAAGCCCAGCTTGAGCATTTCGTCAGCTTCGTCGAGCACCAGGTGATTGACGGTAGCCAGCACCTTCTCGTCGCGACGCAGGTGGTCGCACAGACGGCCAGGGGTAGCGACGACGATCTGCGCGCCGTTACGGATTGCTTTGAGTTGTGGGCCCATCGGGGCACCACCGTATACCGCTACCACGGTAACGCCCGGCATCTGCTTGGCGTAGGTTTCGAATGCGGTAGCTACTTGCAGCGCCAACTCACGGGTTGGCGCCAGGATCAGGGCTTGCGGCTCGCGCTTGCTCGGGTCGATGCGGTGCAGGATTGGCAGAGCGAAGGCAGCGGTTTTACCGGTACCTGTCTGCGCCTGACCGATCATGTCATGACCGGCAAGAATAATCGGGATCGATTGCTGCTGAATGGCCGATGGCTCTTCGTAGCCAGTGGCGATAACGGCGGCAACAATACTTGGATGAAGATCGAGAGCGGCGAAGCCGCCGGTTTCCTGGGTCATGGGTCTGCCTCTAAGTGCATCCGCAAAGACCCATGCTCCAAAGCTGCACATGCCTTGTAAGACCCGAAGGTCACCCTGGCAGCTTTGTCGGCGGGGATTTGCGAAAACGATTGAAGAAAAAAAGGAACGTCAAGGCAGAGTCCGCGGTGCGGACGCGCAGCCGAAGCTGGCTTCGGGGAATTGCACTACCTGAACGAGGTCCGGTAAAAGACCGGCGCGTACTATACCCGATTTCCTGCATCGCGTGAGACTTTTTTACAGGGAAGAGAAGCCCGGAGGCCTCGAATCGACAGCCCTTGCCGATGATCGAGGCCCACGCGTCTGTTGGCGGCGCGGCCGGAGCTGAAACGATTTATTCAAGATGCCGGTCGGATCACCTCGATCAGGCGCTGCAGGGAGTAGCCCAGGCGCGGTTCAAGAGCCCGGGCGCGCGCGGTGAGCGCCTCCCGGTCGAGGGTCTGGTCGAGGTCGGCGGGCACCAGCAGGATGACGTTGCCCTCCTTCACCGGCAGCTCCCAGTAATGGCGGTGATACAGCCCGCGCAACAGCGCAGCGCCCAGCGGCTTGCCGTCATCGGTGGCCCACTGGTTGATGACCAGCCAGCCGCCGGGGTTCAGGCGCTTCTGGCAGTCCTCGAGAAACTTCCAGGCCAGGTGGCCGACGCCGGGCCCGTGGTCGGTGTAGAGGTCGACGAAGATCAGGTCGGCAGGCTCGGCCGTCTCCAGCAGCTCGACCGCATCACCCACGCGGATGTACAGGCGCGGATCATCGTCCAGCCCCAAGTACTCGATGGCCAGGCGCGGCACCTCGGGACGCAGCTCGATGGCCTCCACGTCCTCCAGGGGTAGGAACTTCAGGCAGGCCTGGGTCAGGGTACCGGCACCCAGGCCGAGAAACAGCGCGCTTTCAGGCTCGCAGTGGCACAGCGCGCCCACCAGCATGGCGCGGGTATAGTCGTACTCCAGCCAGCTCGGGTCGGCAGTGAATACGCAGCTCTGCTCGATGGCCTCGCCAAACTCGAGAAAGCGGTAGTCCTCGACTTCCAGCACGCTGATGGTGCCGAACTCGTCGTGCACCTGCGCCAGCAGCCGCTCTACCCGTTCCTCTGTCATGCTCTCTCCCGACACCTGCATGTGCCCAAGCAAAAACGACCATTGTCCGTCAATACAGGCGATGCAACAAGGCAGGGTCCAGGTGTTAGCATGTTCACAGCCCTTTTCCGATAGAAACCGAGCCTGTGATGAGCCAACCCTGGAGTCCCGATAGCTGGCGTGCCCTGCCGATCCAGCAGCAACCGCACTACCCCGATGCAGCGCACCTGCTCAAGGTCGAGCAGACCCTGGCCAGCTACCCGCCGCTGGTGTTCGCCGGCGAGGCGCGCGAGCTGCGCCGCCAGTTCGCCGAAGTGACCGAAGGCCGTGCCTTCCTGCTGCAGGGCGGCGATTGCGCCGAAAGCTTTGCCGAGTTCTCGGCAGCGAAAATCCGCGACACCTTCAAGGTGCTGCTGCAGATGGCCATCGTCATGACCTTTGCCGCCGGCTGCCCGGTGGTCAAGGTGGGGCGCATGGCCGGGCAGTTCGCCAAGCCGCGCTCGTCCAATGACGAAACCATCGGCGAGGTGACCCTGCCGGCCTACCGGGGCGACATCGTCAACGGCATCGGCTTCGACCCTGCCAGCCGCGTGCCCGACCCGGAGCGCCTGCTGCAGGCCTATCACCAGTCCACCGCCAGCCTCAACCTGCTGCGCGCCTTCGCCCAGGGTGGTTTCGCCGACCTGCACCAGGTGCACAAGTGGAACCTGGACTTCATCGCCAACTCGGCGCTGGCCGAAAAGTACAGCCAGCTGGCCGACCGCATCGACGAGACCCTGGCCTTCATGCGCGCCTGCGGCATGGACAGCTCGCCGCAACTGCGCGAAACCAGCTTTTTCACCGCGCACGAGGCGCTGCTGCTCAACTACGAGGAAGCCTTCGTGCGGCGCGACAGCCTGACCGGCGACTACTTCGACTGCTCGGCGCACATGCTCTGGATCGGTGATCGCACCCGTCAGCTGGACGGCGCCCACGTGGAGTTCCTGCGCGGGGTGAACAACCCGATCGGGGTCAAGGTGGGCCCGAGCATGAACACCGAGGAGCTGATCCGCCTGATCGACATCCTCAACCCGGCCAACGACCCGGGCCGGCTCAACCTGATCGTGCGCATGGGGGCCAACAAGGTCGGCGAGCACCTGCCGGGGCTTATCCGCAGCGTCGAGCGCGAGGGGCGCAAGGTACTGTGGAGCTCCGACCCGATGCACGGCAATACCATCAAGGCCAGCAGCGGCTACAAGACCCGCGATTTCGCGCAGATCCTGGGCGAGGTCAAGCAGTTCTTCCAGGTGCACCAGGCCGAAGGCAGCCATGCCGGTGGCATTCACATCGAGATGACCGGTCAGAACGTCACCGAATGCATCGGCGGCGCCCGGCCGATCACCGAAGACGCGCTGTCGGACCGTTACCACACCCACTGCGACCCGCGCATGAACGCCGACCAGTCGCTGGAGCTGGCGTTCCTGATCGCCGAAACGCTCAAGCAGGTACGGCGCTGACACCTGCACGGCCCTCGACGGCCGTGCCGGCTCGACCCGCGGCGGGCTTCAGACCCTGAAGCCCAGCATCAACGCGCACACCACCAGAAACACACAGAACAACGAGCGCAGGACCTTTTCCGGCAGCGCATGGGCCAGCTTCACGCCCCAGCTGATACTCAGCAAGCCGCCCAGTGCCAGCGCGATGCCCATGTTCCAGTCCACATGCTGGTGCAGCCCGTAGGTCAGCAGCGTGACCGAGGTACTGGGCGCCGCCAGTGCCAGCGACAGGCCCTGGGCAACCACCTGGGTGGTGCCGAACACACTGGTCAGCACCGGTGTGGCGACCACCGCGCCCCCTACCCCGAACAGCCCGCCGACCACACCGGCCCCCCCGCCCAGCACACCCAGCCAGGGCCAGGGCTGGCGCAACTCGGTCGAAGGCGGCGCGTTGCGAGTGAACATGCGCACCAGGTTCCACACCGTCAGCGCCACCAGAAACACCACGAAGCCGACGCGCATGGCCTGTGCATCCAACCCCACTGCCCAGATCGAGCCGAGCCAGGCGAACACGAAGCCGGCCAGCGACAAGGGCAATGCATGACGCAGCTCGATGCGATTGCGCTGGTGATAGCGCCACAGCGCCAGCAACACGTTCGGCACCACCATCACCAGCGCGGTGCCCTGGGCCAGTTGCTGGTCAAGGCCGAACAGCACGCCCAGCACGGGGATCGCGATCAGGCCGCCGCCGATCCCGAACAGCCCGCCCAGGGTACCCAGCCCTGCTCCCAATACGATGTACATCAACCACTCGACCATGCTCGCCTCTCTGCTCTGCAATAGCGCCATGCTACCGATGGCGGGCTAGCGGGGAAACGCACAGCAACGCACAATGGCTGTGCCCAATTCGCACAAGCAATCACCATGACCCCGGACGCCCTCACCCAACACCTGAGCCTGTTTCTCGATGTGCTCGAAAGCGGCAGCTTTTCTGCCGCAGCGCGGCGCCACCCGCTGACCCCTTCGGCGGTGGCCCGACGCATCGATACCCTGGAGGCCGCCGTGGGCAGCCGCCTGTTCGTGCGCAGCACCCATGCGGTACGCCCCACGCCCGCCGGCAATGCATTCGCCGAACGCGCCCGGCGTATCGTCGAAGAGCTGCGTCTGGCCCGCGCCGAGGCCGTGTCGCTGAGCAATGCACCGGAGGGCCTGATCCGCATCGATGCGCCTTCGGCGTTCGGCCGCCGCCACCTGGCACCGGCCATCGCCGATTTCCTGGTGGCGTACCCGGGCCTGGATGTACAACTGCGCCTGATCGACAGCTTCGTCGACCTGCAGGGCGCGCACCTGGGCGAAGTCGACCTGGTGCTGCGTGCAGGCCCTCTGGCCGATACCCGGCTGGTGGCAACACCACTGGCGTACATGGTGCGCATTGCCTGCGCCAGCCCCGCCTACCTGCAGGCCCGTGGCGTGCCTGCCAGTCCCTGCGACCTGCCAGAGCACGACGGGCTGGACTGGGATGGCCTGGCCCCACCCTTCGCCTGGCGCTTCGCGGTGGACGGGCAGATGCGTCTGCTGCGCCCCTCGCGCATGCGCATGAGCGCCAACAACGCCGAGACCCTGCTGTTCGGCGCCCTGGCGGGCCTGGGCATCGCGCACCTGCCCACCTGGCTGATCAGCGAGTACCTGCTGCGCGGCGACCTGCTGCCGCTGTTCTGCGAGAACGGGCTGCCCCCGGCCGAAACCAGCGGTGTCTATGCATTGCGCCTTGAACATGAAACGAACTCTCGCAGCCGTTTGCTGCTCGAATTCCTCAAGAGCCGCTTCAGCCCCATCCCTCCCTGGGACCTGGCACTGCAGAGCGAGCTGCGCTGGCAATAGCGCGCATAGCATGCGCGCCACCATTTCATGGACCAGATAGAAAGGAGCCGCATGAACGCCACCTCCAAAGCGCCCGTTTACGATGAGCTGCTGCTCGACAATCAGGTGTGCTTCGCCCTGCACTCCACGTCACTGCTCATGACCAAGGTGTACAAACCACTGCTGCAGGCACTGGGCCTGACCTACCCGCAGTACCTGGCCATGCTGGTGCTATGGGAGCAGGACGGGCTGACCGTCGGCGAAATCAGCCATCGCCTGCTGACCGACCCCGGCTCGCTCACGCCCTTGCTCAAACGTCTGGAAGCCGAGGGCCTGCTAAAGCGCACCCGCAGCCGCGAGGACGAGCGCGTGGTGATCGTGCAACTGACTGCCCAGGGGCGTGCCCTGCAAGCGCAGGCACGCTCGATACCGCCGTGCATCCTGGGCGCCAGCGGCCACTCGCTGGAGCGCCTGCAACGCTTGCAGGCCGAGCTGCTGGCGCTGCGCGACAACCTGCAGAACAGCCTCTGACGGCGCCGCAGCCGCGCACGCAGGGCATAAAAAAACCCGGCCTTGGCCGGGTTTTCGTGTTCGCGCAGATCGCCAGGTTTAAACCTTGGCGCGGCCCTTGTAGGAGCCACCTTCGCGGGTGTCGATCTCGATCCAGTCACCGATCTCGATGAAGTCGGCAACCGACAGCTCGGTACCGTTCTTCAGTTTGGCAGGCTTCATGACCTTGCCGGAGGTATCGCCACGGGCGGAACCTTCGGTGTAGTCGACCTGACGCACGATGGTGGTCGGCAGCTCTACGGAAACCAGGCGGTCTTCGAAGAATACGGCTTCGCACACATCGGTCATGCCTTCTTCAACGAAAGGCAGAACGCTTTCGATGTCTTCGGCGTTCAGCTCGTACATGGTGTAGTCGGTGGTGTCCATGAACGTGTAGGTGTCGCCGCTGATGAAGGACAGGGTCGCTTCTTTGCGGTCGAGGATCACGTCGTCCAGCTTGTCGTCGGCGCTGTAGACGGTTTCGGTCTTGTAGCCGGTCAGCAGGTTTTTCAGCTTGGTCTTCATGATCGCGCTGTTACGGCCCGATTTGGTGAATTCAGCTTTCTGAACCAGCCAAGGGTCGTTGTCGATACGGATCACGGTACCGGGTTTCAGCTCTTTACCAGTTTTCATTGCGAGATATCCGAATTTGGATGGATTTACAAAAATCGAGGCCGCATATCATAGCGAATTTCGACAAAACTGTACCAGCGCCGTGGCAAGGTCCGGCTGAGCGGCCTGCGCGGCGCACCAGCGCTCGGCGTGGGCGCTCAGTTCCGGCCAGTGCGCCAGCAGCTCGCGCCACGCCTGGCCCATGTCGCGATCCATGTTCCAGGCCCGCCACAGCGCCACCAGCGCGGCGGCTGCCGGGGCCGACAAGCCCTGGGTGTAATGGTCCAGAAAGGCCTCGAGCTTTTCCCAGTGGGCGTACTCTTCCTGCACATAGATATGCCACAGCAGTGGCCGCCCGGCCCACTGAGCACGCACGAACGAGTCCTCGCCGCGCACTGCATTGAACTCGCAGCACCACAGCAGCCGATCATAGTCATCCTGGCTGACGAAGGGCAGGATCTGCACCGTCAGCGCCCCACGCTGCGTCACACTGCCCACCCCCAGCCCGCTCTCGCCCAGCCAGGCCTGCACATCCCCCAGGATGCGCCCCTCGGGCACCAGCAGGTGACTGGGGCGGGTGTCGGCGGCCAGCACATCGAGCCAACTGGCCAGGCCCGGGTTCTCATAGGCGAACAACGAGATCAGCCGTGCACCCTCATGCACCCTCACGCCCAGGCCGCGCAGGAATGCCTGACGGGCCTGCGGGTCGTCTTCGAACGCCTTGCGCCGCGTCAGCAACGTGGCTTCGCGCAGCAACCCGCCGGTACCGGGCGTGAACCCCGGAAAGAAGAACACCTTGCGCAGGCCATTGGCCTGGGGCGACGGCAGGCCGTGGCAGCCTTCCACCCAGCCCTCGGCGCTCAGGTACTCCAGGTTCAGCCACACTGCCGGCACGGTGCGGTCCTGCATGGCCTGGACATAGGCCGCTGGCAAGTGGCAGCCGAAGGCGCCGATCACCACGTCCGGCACTGCCGTCGGCTGCCAGTCGGCCGGCCACAGGCACACCTCGACACCTTGCTGCCATTGCTGCCGGGCCTGGGCGTCCGCCTCGGGGCACAGGCGCACGAAGGCCGCCAGTTCATCCACCCACAGGCGCACCGCCACGTCGTGTTCGGCCACCAGTTGCCGGGCCAGGCGCCAGGTGACGCCGATGTCGCCATAGTTGTCGACGACGCAACAGAAGATATCCCAGGTCGGTTTCATGGCAGGCACCTCACGTTGAGCCGGAAACAAAAAGCGCCGATTGTCCGGGTTAATCATTGCAGACAACAGTAGCGAGGCTGAATAAAACCCGCGCTGCATGCGACAATCGCCGCCATTGTCCTGGCCAGGAGGCTGCCATGTCGTACCGTGCGCGTCGCCGTGAACTGAAAATTTCGCAAAACCCGCTGCAACTGATCCTGTGCGTGGCCATCGGCCTGTGGCTGGGCTTCGTTGCCATCATGCTGACCCTGTGGCTGGGCTGGCAGTACCTGCCCGACCTGCGCCAGCCCCTGCACGAGGTGATCGCCCCGCCCGCGCCGGCCGTGGCGCCGCAGCAGTCGCCGGAGCAGAACCGCATGTTCGAGCAGTACAAGCAGATCCTGCACGATCAGGCGGTGCAGCAGGCCGAGGAGCAGGCCCAGGGCAGCCCGCGCAACCTGTCCAACCCCAGATGCCAGTTCTGGCTGCAACAGAACCGTACCGCCCCCACCGAGAAAAGCCGCGCCAATGTCCTTGAGTTCTGCAACTGAGATGAATAAGACCGACCTGCTGGCGCGCATCATCGAGCGCCTGGGCGTCGACCTCGACGTGGCGCAACGTGCTGCGCAGACCGCGTATGAGGCGGCCACTGCCGAGGAGAACATCGCCGAGAACAAGTACGACACCCTCGGCCTGGAAGCCTCGTACCTGGCCACCGGGCAGGCCCGGCGCATGGAGGAGATTCGCCAGGCACGGCTGGCGTACCAGCAACTGACCCTGCGCGACTACGACCCCGAGGCCGGCGTGCAACTGAGCAACCTGGTGCTGCTGGCCGACGAACAGGATCGCCAGCAGCGCGTGTTCCTGGGGCCGGAAGCGGCAGGGCTGAAAATCGGCGAAGGGCAGGCGCTGATCACGGTGATCACCCCGCGCTCACCTTTGGGGCAAAGCCTGATGGGCAAGCTCGAGGGCGACGAGGTGGTGCTGGTACTGGGCAATGGGCGCCAGGTCTACGAACTGGTGGAAGTGCTCTGAAGCACTTCGCTGGCTTGCCAGCAAAGAGGCTGCCACGGCTAATGGCTTGCCCTTGCCGCCAGGTTCTGCTCCAGCAACTGGACGAAGGCCCGCGCCGCCGGCGTCGGGGTGGTCGACCAGATCGCGTACAGGTGGCGCACCGGGGCATCGCACACCGGTACTGCGGCAACGCCCTTGAAGCCTGCGGCGATCCTTGCCGGTACCAGCCCCAGGGCCAGGCCACGCTGCACGAACTTCTCGATCAGGCCGATACTGCCCACCTCGAACTGCACCCGATGACGCACCCCTGCGGCGGCAAATGCCTCGTCGGTCTGTCGACGCGCGCCGCTGCCAGCCTGGAAGTCCACCAGGGGCTGGTCTTCCAGTTGCTCCAGCGCCAGACGCCCGATGCCTGCCAGCGGGTGCTGCAGCGGCAGCACCGCCACCAGTTCCTCGGCCGCCAGCAGGCGCGACGCCACCCCCGCCAGCGGTTCCCCCGGCCAGACGCCGATGAACGCCACATCCAGGCGCCGTTCGCGCACATCGGCAATCAGCAGCTCGCTCTTGCCGATCAGCCAGCGAATGTCCACCTGCGGGTACTGCCCGTGAAAACCGGCCAGCAGGTCCACCAGGTCCAGCTCGGTCAGCGAGCTGATCTCGCCGATGGACAAGCGCCCGCGCACTTCGCCACAGGCTGCGGCCACGTCCTCGGCGATGCGCCGGGTGGCCTCCAGCGCCGTGCGTGCGCTGAGCACGAAGGCTTCGCCGGCAGGTGTAAGGCGCACCCGGCGCGAGCTGCGCTCGAACAGCAAGGTGCCCAGTTGCGACTCCAGGCGCGCCACCTGATGACTCAAAGCCGACTGCACCACATGACAACGTTCGGCCGCACGGGTGAAACTACCGGTATCGGCCACCGCCAGCGCGTATTCGATCTGCTTGAGGTTCATCTTTCCATCTGTACAAGAGATTGATGGGATCTAAACGATTCATTGGCGTCATGCTAGCGCATTTTCGATAATGCACTCCCCTTCCCCCCTGACAACGAGACGGTCCATGGCTCCCGCCACAACTCACCTGAGCCGCGCCCTGATTCTGCTGATGGCCACCGCCACCGGCCTGGCCGTGGCCAGCAACTACTATGCGCAGCCCTTGCTGCACAGCATCGCTCAGCATTTCGGCCTGACCACCGCCACCGCCGGCAGCATCGTGATTGCCGCCCAGCTGAGCTACGGCGCCGGCCTGTTGCTGCTCGCGCCGCTGGGTGACCTGTTCGAACAACGCCGCCTGATCGTCAGCATGATCGCCATCGCCACGGTCGGCCTGCTGATCAGCGCCTTCGCCCCCAGCCTGATGTGGCTGCTGATCGGCACCACCCTGACCGGGCTGTTCTCGGTGGTGGCGCAGGTACTGGTGCCGATGGCCGCCGGCCTGAGCGACCCGTCCGAGCGCGGGCGAGTGGTCGGCACGCTGATGAGCGGTCTGCTGCTGGGCATTCTGCTGGCGCGCACCGCTGCCGGGTTCATGGCGACCCTGGGTGACTGGCGCAGCATCTACCTGCTGGCCGCTGCGCTCATGGCCCTGAGCGCCATCGCCCTGGCCAGGGCCCTGCCCGAGCGCCACCAGCACGCCGGGCTCAAGTACCCCGCACTGATCGGTTCGGTGTTCCGCCTGTTCGTGGATGAGCCGGTGCTGCGCCTGCGCTCGTTGCTGGGGCTGCTGTCGTTCTGCCTGTTCGCGCTGTTCTGGACACCCCTGGCGTTTCTGCTGGCAGCCGAGCCCTACCACTACTCCGATGCGGTGATCGGGCTGTTCGGCCTGGCCGGTGCTGCCGGCGCGCTGGCCGCGAACTGGGCCGGGCGCCTGGCCGACCGCGGCAAGGGCTCGCTGGGCACCACCGTGGGGCTGCTGGCCCTGGTGCTGGCCTGGGTACCGCTGGCCTTCGCCCAGGTGTCGCTCGCCGCCCTGCTGATTGGCGTGCTGGTGCTCGACCTGGCGGTACAGCTGGTGCACGTGAGCAACCAGAACGCGGTGATCGCCCTGCGCCCCGAGGCGCGCAACCGACTCAATGCCGGGTACATCACCTGCTACTTCATCGGTGGCGCACTGGGCTCGCTGCTGGGTACGCAGTTGTTCCAGGCCAACGGCTGGAACGGCATCGTGGTGGCAGGGCTGATGATCGGCGGCGTGGCGCTGGTGGTGTGGCTGTGGGTGGAGCGCCGCTCGGCTCAGGTGAAGGCCGCGTAACGGCGTTCGCCAACAAGGCTGGCTCCTACCCGCAGGCCCCCTTCAGGTAACATGGCGCCCCGCCTGCCGGCGCGCCTGTTGCTGGCCTTCAAGGAACCTGCGCATGACCCTGCACCACCCTCGCCTGCCCCTGGGGCTGCTGAGCCTCGGCCTGGCCCTGAGCTCGTCCACCACCCTGGCCGACAGCGGCATCACCCTCGCGCCCCTGAGCGTGTCCGATGTGCTCGAGGACGGCTACCAGCCGCGCCAGGCCTCGGTGGCCGGCTTTGGCGCGGCGCCGCTGCTCGACACCCCCGCCTCGGTATCGGTGTTCACCGAACAGTTGCTGCAGGACCGCCAGGTGCGCCTGCTCAGCGAGGTGCTGCAAAGCGATGCCTCGGTCGGCGAGAGCTATGCGCCCATCGGCTACTACGAGAACTTCAACGTGCGCGGCTTCGAACTGGACGCCGCCCACAGCTACACCATCAACGGCCAGACCATCGCCGGCGAGCAGAACGTGGCGCTGGAGAACAAGCAGCAGGTCGAGTTGCTCAAGGGGCTGTCGGGCCTGCAAAGCGGAGTAGCCGAACCCGGCGGGCTGATCAACTATGTGACCAAGCGCCCGCAGGACATCCGTTCGCTCACGGTATCGAGCACGGCCCTGGGCGAGCGCTACATCGCCACCGACCTGGGCGGCTGGTTTGGCAGCGAACGCCAGTTCGGCCTGCGCGCAAACCTGGCCCATGAAGATATCCGCTCCTACGTCGACCATGCCGACGGCCAGCGCGACTTCGCTTCTCTGGCCTTCGACTGGCAAGTGAACCCGGATGCGCTGCTGCAACTGGATGTCGAGTACCAGCAGCGCGAGCAGCGCTCGGTGCCCGGCTACCAGTTGCTCGGCGGCAACCGCCTGCCCCACGGCATCGACCCCGACGATCGCCTGGCCTATCAGCACTGGGCCAAGCCGGTGCAGATCGACTCGCTGAACCTGGGCGGTCGCTTCGAATACCGCTTCAGCGACACCTGGACCGGCAGCGTGAGCGCTTCGCGCAGCCGCGTGGTGATCGACGACTACAGCGCGTTCGCCTGGGGTTGCTACGGCGCCGCCAGCTGCGCAGGCTCGAAGGTGCCGAACTACTTCAGCCCCGAGGGCGACTACGACATCTACGACTACCGCAGTCCGGACGATACCCGGCGCACCGACGAGGCACAGGTCACTCTCAACGGCTTGTTTGCCCTGGCGGGCCTGGAGCACGAGCTGACGGTCGGCAGCAGCGCGCAACGGCGAACTGTCGACCAGCGACCGACGTTCAACGAGTGGATCGGCAGCGGCAACATCTACCAGCCTACGCCTGCACTGGAGCCCTTCGACGGCAGCCCGGGCCACCGCGAACGCCGCCTCGACAGCCGCCAGTACGGCCTGTTCGCCAGCGACCGGATCAGCTTCGACGAACACTGGCAGACGGTACTCGGTGCGCGCGTTGTACGCCTGGACGAGCAGGCCTTTGGTGAAGACGGCAACCTGCGCCGGCATACCCGGCAATATGAACTGCTGCCCAACGCCGCACTGATCTACAAGCCGCGCGCGGACATTTCGCTGTACGCCAGCTACAGCAAGGGGCTGTCGTCGGGCAATGCCGCGCCGTGGTTCGCGCTCAACAGCCAGGACATCCTGGCCCCCACCACGTCACGCCAGCTCGAACTGGGTATCAAGCGTGAATGGCAGCGCATGAGCCTGAGCGCGGCGCTGTTCCAGCTGCGCCAGGGGTATCAGTATGCCCAGCCGGATGGCAGCGGTGACTTCACCTACGTGCAGCAGGGGCAGCAGAAGAACACTGGCCTGGAGCTGGCGGCCAGCGGCTGGGTAACGTCGAACCTGCAGATCAACGCCAGTGCCGCGGCCATTCGTGCACGGGTCGGCGGCAGCGGCACGCGGGCGTACGACGACCATCAGGCGCTGAATGTGCCGAACCTGCGCGCGGCGCTGCAGGCCGACTACAGCCTCCCGCGAGTACCGGGGTTGGCGCTGCTGGGTGGGGCGCGCTACAGCGCGAGCAAGTATGCCAACCAGGCAGGTACGGTGGCGGTGGGTGGCTATGCGGTGTTCGACATTGGCAGCCGCTATCGCACGCGCATCGGCGGGTATGACACGGTGCTGCGCCTGACAGTGGATAACGTGTTCGATCGGCGCTACTGGAGGGACGCGGGGGAGTATCTGGGCGACGGCTACCTGTTTCAGGGCGCGCCGCGAACTGCGCGGGTGTCGGCTGCTGTGAGCTTCTGAGAATGCGTTCGCCGGCAAGGCCGGCTCCTGCACAGGCGTTCGCGTTGCCTGCAGAAGCCAGCCTGGCTGGCGAACAGCGCGCCGCCGATCAGAACGGCTCGCTGCCCTCGCGGAACTGCACTTCCAGTATCCCGGCGATTTCGCTCAGGTCGGCCGCCGCGGCCGGGGTGGTGATGAAGCCGCTGTAGCAGTCCTCCAGCGTCGACCAGTTCCACAGCACCAGGCCCTGCTTCTGAAGCTCGGCATGGGCCAGCGCCATCAGTTGCGACACGCTGTGGTTTTCCAGGAAGTCTTCATCTTCCGGGTCATCCACGCCAAAGGTCACCTGGGCGTCACGTGCTTCTGCCAGTTGCTGGACGCTTTGCACGAACGACTCGGTGTCCTTCCAGTCGACGTAGAACACCGACTCCCAGTCGGCGATGTCCTTGACCATCCACATCAGTTGCTTGGGATCGTCCTCGAACTCTTCGATGTCATCCTCGTCCAGCTCCAGCTCGCGAAACGCCTGAAGATGCTCGGCGGCCATTTCGGGCGTGGGGCTGACAAGAGCAATCAATTGCTCGGCGGCAAGAATCTGCTGTTCGGAAAAGCACTCTGCAAGCATCTGAAACTTCCTTTTCAATGGCCCAACAAAAAGCCCCCGGACTCTTTCAAGTTCGGGGGCTCTTCGCGTATCTGAATATGGCGGTGAAGAAGGGATTCGAACCCTTGATACAGTTTCCTGTATACACACTTTCCAGGCGTGCTCCTTCAGCCACTCGGACACTTCACCGGTTCTCGCCAAGCTGTTCAGCCTGTCGAGGCGCGCTAATGTAGTCGAAAGCACTTTGAATGGCAAAGGTTTTTTTCAGAATATTCATGCGCTTAAGCCAGCAGTGGCAAAGCTGCCAATCTCTGGCGTGGTTCGGCTGTGGTCCATGCACGAAGCCCGTGGTGCCGGGGCCGGCGTGCTGCGCCTGACTCATCGGTCAGCCTTGGTGCTTTACCTGACCGCGGCAGCTGGGTAACGTCAGCCCCACTCCACCTAAAGGAACTCTGTCATGAGTGAGCTGGTTACCTACCAACTGGAAGACGGCATCGCGACGCTGACCCTGAACAACGGCAAGGTCAACGCCATTTCACCGGACGTGATCGCTGCCTTCAACGATGCACTGGACCGTGCCGTGCAGGATCGCGCCGTCGTCATCCTCACCGGCCAGCCGGGCATCCTCTCCGGTGGCTACGACCTCAAGGTGATGACCTCTGGGCCACAGGCCTCCATCGCGCTGGTGACCGCCGGCTCGACGCTCTCCCGGCGCCTGCTGTCGCATCCGTTCCCGGTGATCGTCGCCTGCCCTGGCCACGCCGTGGCCAAGGGTGCATTCCTGCTGCTGTCGGCCGACTACCGCATCGGCGTCGAAGGCCCGTTCCGCATCGGCCTGAATGAAGTGCAGATCGGCATGACCATGCACCACGCCGGCATCGAGCTGGCGCGTGATCGCCTGCGTCGCTCGGCCTTCCACCGCTCGGTCATCAATGCCGAGATGTTCGACCCGGCCAGTGCCGTGGATGCCGGCTTCCTCGACAAGGTGGTGCCGGTGGAGCAGTTGCACGCAACCGCCCTGGCAGCGGCGCAGCAACTCAAGACCATCAACATGAACGCGCACAAGAAGACCAAGCTCAAGGTGCGCAAGGCGCTGCTGGACCTGCTGGACGACGCGATCATTCGCGACCAGGAACACCCGGTCTGATAGCGGGTCGCGCCATTCGCCGGCAAGGCCGGCTCCTGCAGGGGACGCAACCGTTGCAGGAGCCGGCCTTGCCGGCGAAGCTTTAAGTTTGCCCCGGGCTGTGCACAACCGTACACTGCGCCGCGTTTTGTCCGGGGTTAACCACAATGCTGTTTCTGATCCGCATGCCCCTCCTGGGCCTGCATTTTGTTCTGGTAGGCATACTGGGTGTGCTCATCGGCCTGTGTCGGCCTTTCAACCCCGACAACAGCCGCGTGTTCGCGCGCCTGTATGGCTGGCCCGCCACCTGGCTGATGCGCCTGCAGGTACAGGCCGAAGTCGGCCCGCTGTTCGACCAGCCCCCGGGCTGCGTGATCGTGGCCAACCACCAATCCAACCATGACCTGTTCGTGCTCGGTCACGTGGTGCCGCCGCGCACAGTGTGCATCGGCAAGAAGAGCCTCAAATGGATCCCCCTGTTCGGCCAGCTGTTCTGGCTGGGCGGCAATGTGCTGGTCGATCGCAGCAACGCCTACCAGGCCCGACGCGCCATGCAGACCACCACCCGCACCCTGCAGGAACAGGACACCTCGATCTGGGTATTCCCCGAGGGCACGCGCAACGCCGGCGATCGGTTGCTGGCCTTCAAGAAGGGCGCGTTCCACATGGCCATCGAAGCCGGCGTGCCCATCGTGCCGGTGTGCGTGAGCCGCTACGCCAGGCGCCTGAACCTCAACGGCTGGCGCAAGCAGAAGGTGATCATCCGCTCGCTGGCGCCGATCTCCACCACCGGCATGACCCACCAGGATGTTCCCGCCCTGGCCGAGCAGTGCCGCGAACAGATGCAACGCTGCATCGACCTGATGGAAAAAGAATTGCAGGCCAGCCGCGCAGTTGCCGATTTGTCGTAGTCATACCAAGCTAGGGGCATGACAACGGGGGAAAGGCACAACCATGGGTCGAGTCGTAGCGGCAGCGGTCTACAGCGCCGGTAGAAAAGTCACCAACATCAGCCTCGACGAGGGCGCCGAGTGGGCCAGCAAACCGGGGCACTTCGTGTGGATCGGGCTGGAAGAGCCCTCCGCGCAGGAACTGGCCAATCTGCAGCGCCAGTTCAACCTGCATGAACTGGCAATCGAGGATGCGCTGGAAAAGCACAGCCGGCCCAAGCTTGAAACCTTCGGCGATGCCTTGTTCATCGTGACCTATTCGCCGGTACGCCAGGACGGCAGGCTGGAGTTCATCGAAACGCATATCTTTGCCGGCAACGGCTACATCATCACCTGCCGCAACGGCCACTCCAAATCCTATGCCCTGGTACGCCAGCGCTGCGAGGCCCGGCCGCTGCTGCTCGAGCACGGCGAAGACTTCGTGCTGTATGCACTGCTCGACTTCGTCACTGAAAACTACCAGCCGGTGAGCGAGGCGATTCACAGCGAGATCGAAGAGTTGGAAAACAACGTACTCAGCAGTTCGCTGCAGGAAGACGATATCCGCCGCCTGCACGGCCTGCGTCGCGACATCCTGCGCTTGCGCCGCTATGTGGCACCGATGGTCGAGATCAGCGAAGAGCTGCAGCGCCTGGCCTTCCCCTTCATCGACAAGAACATGCGCCCGTATTTTCGCGACGTGCAGATCCACGTGACGCGGCAGATGGAAGACCTGTCGAGCATCCGCGACATCGCCAGCCAGACCATCGAGATCGGCATGCTGCTGGAGTCGTCACGCCAGAGCATCACCCAGCGCAAGTTCGCCGCGTGGGCGGCGATCCTGGCCTTCCCCACCGCCGTGGCGGGTATCTACGGGATGAACTTTCAGAACATGCCGGAGCTGAGCTGGCACTACGGCTACTTCACCGTGCTGGGGGTCATCGCCCTGGGCTGCACGGCACTGTTCGCCAGCTTCAAGCGCTCCGGCTGGCTGTAGGCCTCAGGCCGCGCTGCCCTGTGGCTTGTGCGCGACAAAGCGCATCATCCACTCGGCCACCGTGGTGCCCTGGTGTTGCTGGTCGAGGCTGGCCACGCCCTTGCTGTAGACCTCCGGGCCCAGGTGCTGCTGGCGCAGCTCGAGCAAGGCACGGGAATAGTCGTGGATGAACTCGGGGTGGCCCTGGAAGCACAGCACCTGGTCGCCAATGTGATAGGCGGCATAGGGGCAGAAGTCGCTGGAGGCGATCACTGTGGCGTTTTCGGGCAACTGGGTAACCTGGTCCTGGTGGCTGATCAGCAGGGTCAGTTCCTCCACCTGCGGGCTCATCCACGGCGCCTTGGCCGCCATCACGTAGCGGTGGGTTCCCACCCCCCAGCCCTGGTGCGCGCGCTCGCTGCGCCCGCCCAGCAACAGGGCCAGCAACTGGTGGCCGAAGCATACGCCCAGCAGCTTGTCGCCGCGCTTGTAGCGGTCCAGCAGAAAGGTCTTGAGCCTGGCGATCCACGGGTCGTCGCCAAACGAGTCGGCCTTGCTGCCGGTCACCAGGTAGGCGTCGAACACCTCGTCGTCGTCGGGGTATTCACCGTTCATCACGTTGTACACGCGAAATTCGGCGGCAATCGGCTGATGGGTGAACAGGTGCTCGAACATCCGTCCGTAGCCCTGATACTGATCGACCAGCTCGGGTCGCAGGACATCGGTTTCCAGGATGCAGATGCGTAACGACATAGATTTAGTCCCGAACGACATGAGGCACAAAGTGTCGCTAGAGCCTGCCGCGAATGGCGCTCGGAGGCAAGTGTTCACTCGGACGAACGGTCACACTGTGCAGGCCATGCCCCGGAGCGCACGCACGTGTCTAGCTGAAGGGATGGTCGCCGGATGGCCCTTGGCCTCATAGCCGTAGTGCCTTAGAACCCACCATTTAATACGAAAGCGTTCTAAAACACGGGTGACGTTGACCCTAAGGTTAGTTGTAATCGAAGCAAAGCAGGTCCGATGCGGGGGCAACGCGGACATTTCGACAGCGCTCGCGGGTTATCACGGACCCTGGCCAAGGACGCCACACGGCATTCAGGAATAACAACAAAAAGGCAGACCGCCATGTTCAAGCACTCCAAAGTACGTCAAGCCGGCCTCATCCTCTTCGCCACGACGCTGCTGCTGATCGTGCCCAACCTCACACGACTGTTCGGCTGAAGCCCACCCGTTCTGTAACCAGGCATCATCGCAACGCTGGTGTATCCTGCCGGCCTGAATGGTTGGAGAGCACCCGATGCGTCATTGCCTTGCCCTGATCCTGCTGTTGAGCCTGCCCCTGCACGCCGCACAGCTGACCCTGAACCTGGGCGGCGCCGAGCGCCAGTGGAGCACCGCTCAACTGCTGGCTCACCCGCAGGCGCGGGATATCCGCATCGACGGTGACGTTTCCTACAAGAAGACCATGCACTACCGCGCCGTGCCCATGGTGGCGCTGCTGGAGGGCGTAGCCCCCGGCGATCATCTGCAGGCCGTGGCGCTGGATGGCTTTGCCGCCGAACTGCCCGCTGCCCCGTTGCTCGGCAACGGCCCGGCACGCGCCTGGCTGGCCATCGAGGACCCCGCCCACCCATGGCCAGCTCTGAGCAAGGGCAAAGGCAGCGCCGGGCCCTTCTACCTGGTGTGGACCCAACCGCAGGCAGGCCGGATCAGCCCCGAACAATGGCCTTTCCAGCTTGCCACCATGCGCCGCCTGGCCCCTGTGGCATCGCGCTTCCCGGCACTGCTGCCAGACCCGCAACTGCGTGAGAACGACCCGGTCAACCTGGGCTTTGCCGTGTTTCAGAAAAACTGCCTGGCCTGCCACCGACTCAACGGTGCCGGCGATGCGCAGTTCGGGCCCGACCTGAACATGCCCTTCAACCCCACCGAGTACTTCCAGCCGGCGTTCTTGCGCCGTTACATCCGCAACCCGCAAAGCCTGCGCCAGTGGCCACAGGCGCGCATGCCCGGCTTTGCCGAAACGGTGATCAGCGACGCAGAACTGGACCAGTTGCTGGGGTACCTGGCGCACATGGCCAGCCGCAAGCGGTCCGGGGTGGAAGTACCCTGAAAATGGATGGGGGCGGCATGGCCGCCCCGCGGATACACAGGTTCAGGCGAGCAGTCGCTCCTGCTTGACGCCCCAGCCCTGTATCTGGCCGCCCAAAGGGGAAACTGCCAGCTCGAAGTCATGCTCGAACTCGCCGATGCCGCCATAGGTGGCGAACATCAGTTTGCTCAACTCCAGCTGCCACCCCTCGTCGCTTTCGCGTATCTGGGTGTTGATCGATTCACCACGAAACTTGCCTGCGGCCCTGCGCGCCCGCTCCTCGTCCGGGAACACCGCATAGAACTCGATGGGATGGATCTGGGCAAAATCGAAACCGCCTTCTTTCATGCGGCGTAGAACCGTGCTGCTGATGTCCTCATACGGGCTGCTCATGAATCGTCCTCCTCGTCGCGATGGATAGACTTTCAGTGCATTACGCACTGACCCACCCTGCCAAACGTGGGTGGGCAACTCGAGCGGATGTAGCGGATGCAGCGATGGTTTAAGGGAAAAGGGCCGGCTGGGTAAATAACCCGTGACCCTGGCTGCAGACTAGCGCCAATCACAAGGGTATGCCAGTAGCGCGAGCGCTCAGGGCTGTTCTTTGATTTCCTTGATCTCCACGCCGCTGTCCTGCTTCAGCCATTCGGCAGTGGGCATCGACACGCGGCCCTCGAAATCATTGAGGTCCGCCTTGTCCACGACAGGATAGAGGTGGGCGCGAATCACCCGAGCCGCCTCTTCGATACTGGGCTGCTGCTCGGCGTCAAACGACAGCGAGGTCCTTTCGCCTTTCTGGTCAACAAAGGTAATTACCCACGCTTTCATTGGATTCTCCTCAGTAACGCGACTCAGGGTGAATCAGCCTTACCTTCCGTTGACCCCGCGCCTGGGCGGTTGTTCAGTCGGCCTGCGGCGCAAAACGATGGCCGCCCGGCAGCGCCCGGATGCTTTTCAGGGTCTGCAGCATATCGACGCGGGTGCGCTCGAACGCAAGCTGCGGCTGGGAATGATCATCGAGCACCGTCAGCCCCACGCCAGGCTGGTATCCAGTGGGCGGAGCGTCGCCGTCGAGCGTGAACGTTTCGTAATCCACCGGCTTGTGGTACGCATCATAGGCCTTGTAGCGCGCACCGCGAAGGTTGCCGTCGAGGGCCCCGACAAGCACGCGCAGCGGGCCGAACATGTCGGTCTGGACGAGCGTCGGAAACCGCCTGGAAATCACCTGCTCCAACAGCTTCGGCATGAAATCGGCGTCTTTCCTGATCTCGCGCCCCATGCTCAGGCGGTGCAGCAGGTGCGGGTTGCCCACGGGGTTGAAGCCCAGCGTTATCGAATGATGCGGGGCGCCATCGTCGGCAATGAACCCGAACGGCAGGCAAAAGCCGCGCTGCTGCGGGATTTCGTATTGCTCGCGGGTTCGAAAGGCCGCCAGCAAGGCACGGGCCCTGGGCTCGACACGTTCCAGTGAGACCGGTACGCCGGCAGCGTCCGACCCTGCATGAAATACAAAGCGATAGATGCGCTGGTTACGCCAGAGATGGGCCGTCATCTCACCCGGCACCCAGTCGGCGAACGTATCTGCAATCCCCAGGTCCAGAAAGCGCTCTTGCTCGAACAATGCGTCGGTCGGCCACTTGGCCTGTTCCTCGAGATAAGCTGCGCGTTCAGCCTCCAGTTTGACGGTGGGGCGCCCCGTGGCCGAGAACTCGCGGATCATGTCGTTGAGTACGAACAACTCGGTGCTCACCCAGTTGATTCGCGTAATGGTGTCGTCCAGGGCGCGATGCTGTTCAAGCAACGTGGAATAGTCTTCGTCGTCAGCCTTTTTTGCATCGATCTGGGCTTGCAGCGCGTCGATCTGCGCACGTACCACGCGTGTTTGCGCCGAACCGCGATTAGGCCCGTGGATAAGCTGCAGGCGATCGAAGACATTGCGATCCGTCACGGGGCTCACTTCGATCTTCACCAGGTAGGTCTGCTCGGGTGTCACGCCCTCGCCATACATGATCTGCTGGCCACCCGGGGCGATGGTTGGGCGCACGGGTTCGAAGTCCGGCTTTTGCCAGTAGCCGCCGGCAAGGTGCCAGGCAATCTCCTTGGGCACATCGAACTGCACCCGCCCCATGCACTCGGTACGCCAACCCGGCGGCGTCTGGTAACCCGGCTCACCCAGCGCCGACAGGGGCGCTGCCAGCAACGCCAGCCACATCCAGCTCATGTGTAACGACTTCATGTACGTTTCCTTTTCTGTGCCACTTGCGGTGCGTTCGGCAGGGCCTGTACCTGCCCCAGTATCTCGACGGCTTCTGTCTCCAACAGCTTCAGGCTCAGGCCGTCGCGGCTGTGCAACTGGTCCACCTGCAGGATCATCGAAGGAACGGGCGAGGCGCCCAGGTGCGCTGCGCGCAGCTGGAATGTTTCGCGGCGATCCGTTTCGTGTTCGAGGTACCACTTGGTCAGCGTGGTGGTTTGCAGGATGGTCATCTGCCCCAGCCGGAACTGGCGTTCCGGCAGTTGCTCAAGTACGGGGAAATCAGCGCGATCGAGCGACAGGTCAGCGGCCCGCCGGGCCTCGAACTGCTCGCGCAGCGACTGGCTGGCCACCTGAAGGTCGTAGCGGACCGCCTCCTGGTGCCGCCCGAACCACGCGGCGCGCACCACATAGGGGGCTGTACCGTCATCGGCCAGAAAGCCGAACGGCAGGCATATACCCGGTTGTCGAGGCACTTCGAAGGCGGCGCGTGGACGCAAGGCGGCGAGCACACGGCGTACATGCGGGTCCAACCGCTGCAGCACCTGCTCGTTGCTCACTCCACGTTCGATGTAACCGAAGTTGAGCTTGTAGACGCGCGACTGGCGCCACAGCACCACGGTCAACCCATGCTCGTTGTACACCGCATAGCCATCCTCCAGGGCAAAGTCCGGCAGGACTTGCCACTTGAAGCGATCGGAGACGGGGTACACCGCGTCTTCACGGTTGAGCCGCTCAAGCCGCGCCTGCAGCGTGTCCACTGGCCAGCCCTTGCCCGCGAAGTCGGCGATCATCGCCTCGAGCGACGCCCGTTCACCGGGGATCTTGTCGATGCGCTCGAAGGTGCGCGCTAGTGCCTTGTACCGTTCGTTCAAGGCGTGGTACTCGCTCGGCTTCTGGGCCTTTAGGTACGGGGTCATCAGGTTCCCGATACGTGTCTGCTCGGCCATGATGTACTCGCCCTGCGCATTGGCCCGGCTCAGGACCAGACGATCCTTGAGGCGGTCGTACAGCTCACGGGTAGTGAGCGGGCTCACGGGTAGTGAGCGGGCTCACATCGATGGTGACCAGGTGCGATTCCCCGGAGAACGCCGGTGCGCCGTAGTCGGCCTGCCACGTATCGCCACCAGGCATGAAGCGGGCGAACGGCTCGCCCAGGCGAAGACCGCTCATTTGCCACTCCAGGCTGGCCGGTACCACAAAGTGCGAGCGCCCTACACATTCCTGAGCCATCTCGGGCGCAGGCGATACGGCATCAGCCACCGCCTGGATCGAATGGCACAGGCAAACCAGCAACACGAACACACGCACGCAAACATCCTTTTTGCGGGACCGCTGTCGGCCCCTCTTGCTGAGGCGCGTGATTTGAGCACCCACGGCCCGAAAAGCCAAGACCCCGGCAAGCCGGGGTCCTGGTCAGTGCAACAGCCCGTGCGTCATTGCGGCGTGCTGTGGGTCACGCCGGCAGTGTTGTCCAGCAGGCTCTTGGTCGCGGTCTGGATGTAGGACTCCAGCTTGCGGCTCAATTGTGCCTGGTCCGGGCTTTCGATCACCTCGGCCTTGAAGTTGGCCCCAAGCTGGTAACGGTACATGCGCGGCGACATGTCCTTGGACTGGATCAGAATGCGATCGCCCTGCACCAGGCCGACGATCTGCTCACTGCCCGATGGCTTGATCATGCCGATGCCTTCATCGCCGGCCGGCAGGTTGAGCAGGTCACGCCCCCAGCACTGATGACGGGTTTCGCCCCCCAGTCGGCCCATGATGGTCGGCACGATGTCGACCTGGGTGCCCACGGTGTGGCTGACCGCACCGAACTTTTCCTGGATACCCGGCGCAATCAGCAGCAGCGGCACGTTGAAGCGGCCCAGGTCCAGCTCGGTGACCTGCTGGGCATTGCCGAAGCCGTGGTCGCCGACGATCACGAACAGGGTCTCCTTGAAGTACGGCTCCTTGCGCGCCTTCTCGAAGAACTGGCCCAGCGCCCAGTCCGAGTAGCGCATGGCGGTCAGGTGCTCGTTCAGGCGGCCCTGGTCGGTCACCGGCTGCACCGGCAGGTCCTTGGGCAACGCATACGGAGTGTGGTTGGACAGGGTCTGCAGCAGGGCATAGAACGGCTTCTTGCCATAGTTGTGCGCAAGCTCCTGTGCACCGCGGTCGAACATGTCCTGGTCGGACACCCCCCACGTCGGGTCGGAGAACACCGGGTTGACGAAGTCATTGCGGCCGATGAAGGTGGTCATGCCCTGGTTGCCGAAGAACCCGGACTGGTTGTCCCAGGCGAAGTCGCCGTTGTAGACGTACACGTCGTCATAGTCGCGGGCGCTGAGCAGCGCCGGCAGGCCGGACAGCTTGTGGCCGCCTTCCGGCGTCTGCATCAGGTATTCGAAGCCTGGCAGGTTCGGGAAGCAGGCCATGGTGGCGAACATGCCCTGGTGGGTATGGGTGCCGTTGGAGAAGAAACGGTCGAACAGCAGACCTTCCTTGGCCAGCTTGTCGAAGTACGGGGTGATGTTGGTGGTACTGCCCAGCGCGCCCACCGAGTGGCCGGCGAAGCTCTCCATCAGGATTACCACGACGTTCTTGATCGGCAGGCTGTTGGCCGCAGGCGGGGTGAAGTCACGGCGGATCGCCGCGCTTTCGGCATCCACCAGCTGGTCGTGCTCGGTCAGGATCATGTCGCGCACGGTCTGCTGGGCCTGGCTCTGGTCGAGGGTGGCCTTCCAGATGTTGCCGCGGTCTTCGCCAAAACGGCTGTGGGCGGCGTCGATCAGGGTCAGGGTGCCGTTAAGGCCCAGCTGGTTGACGAAATTGGAGTCGGTAGTGAACGCGTCACCCCAACGCATCGGCGGGCCCTGGCGCAAGGTGCCACGGGCGGCGATCACGGCCACCAGCAGGATCACCACGAATACCGCGCCACGCAGGTACCAGGGCGCCACGCTGCGCAGGCCGGCGACGTTGCTGGAGTACTCGCCGCGCGGGCGGGTAAGACGGTCGATGCCCTTGAACAGCAGGCTCAGCACCCAGGTGCCAAAGGCCCAGGCCAGCAGGTAGCGCACCACCGGAAAGCCGTACCAGAGCATGCTCAGAACGGTCTTGGGGTCTTCCTTCACATACTGGAACACCAGGCCGTTGAGACGCTGGTGAAACTCGCGGTAGAAGTCCATCTCCATCAGGCCGAGGAACATCACCACGCTGGAAGCCAGGGTCAGCCATACGCGAAACAGGCCACGGGCGGCCATGGCGCGAGCGCTGAGGATCGCCAGCAGCAGCGGAATGCTCAGGTATACCACCACGCGCAGGTCGAAGCGCAGGCCGTTGAGGAAGCCTTCGGCGACGGTCGAGAGCGGGGTGTCACCGATCATGTCGCTGTTGTAGAGCAGCAGCGCCAGGCGCACGAGGCTCAGCATCAGCATGATCACCAGGCCGCACAGCAAGGTATAGGCGAGGTGTGATTTGAGCGTTGGTTGCAGCAACGGGCGCGAAGCGGCTCGCTGATGACTCAAGGCATCCGTGTTAGCCATGGACAGGAAGATCCCTAGGGTTCAGATTTTTATGAGGGCCGGGACATTGCGTGGCCCTTGGACGAACGGAAATTCGCGCGCGGATTGTCAGCAATCGAATGTGAAAATTATGTTGAAGACCGCGCCTCGAACAATAGCTCAGTGTTCGGGTATCGTGTGGGCCAGACATGCCCGGAGCCACTCACCATGTACTTTCGCTACCACCCCAGCCCTATCGGCCAGTTGCTGCTGGCCGGTGATGAACAAGGTCTGCACCTGCTGCACATGGACAGCGCCCACCCCTGGCAACTGGCCGAAAGCTGGCAGCCGGCGGGCGCGCAGCTGGATACGGTGGCGCGACAGCTCGATGAGTATTTCGAAGGTCGGCGCCAGCGTTTCGAGCTGCCCCTGGCGCCACGGGGTACCGAATTCCAACGTGCGGTGTGGTGGGCGCTGCAGCAGATTCCGTATGGCACCACCACCAGCTATGCACAACTGGCGCAGCGCGTCGGGCGGCCGAAGGCGATACGCGCGGTAGGCACGGCCAACGGCGCCAACCCGGTGGCGGTGATCGTGCCGTGCCACCGGGTGATTGGCAGCGACGGCAGCCTGACCGGGTTTTCAGGTGGCCTGGAGCGCAAGCAGCAGTTGTTGCAGCTTGAGGGCGCCTGGTTGATCTGAGCCGCCGCATCGCCGGGCAGGCCCACGCCCACAAGAGCCTGGACTGGCGCTACAGCCTTACGTTGCCCCGTGGCCCGGCAATCGCCCAGATGATAAGGCCCAGCACCGGCAGCAGCAGGATCAGCAGGATCCACAGCACCTTGGCCCCGCCACTGGCGCCGCTCTTGATCACGTTGATGATCGCCCAGATATCCAGCGCCAGAATGACCAGCCCCACCAACCCATTGAACGTCGACCCCATGGTGATACTCCCATGATTGAACCTGCCTTCAGCGTAGCTGGCTATCGGCCCCATAGCGGCGAACCGCTCGTCGCACACGCCGCGCAGTGATTACACTCGATTGATCGACTCCGTACCACAGAGGCCTCCATGCCACCCGCCCAAAGCTCCGCCAACGCCAACCCGACCTCCCTGCGCAGCGCCTGGCTGCACCAGGTTCAGGCCACCCCATGGCTCAGTGCCGGCCTGGCCCTGAGCCTGCTCGCCGTGCTCGGCCTGCTGGTCGCCAGTGCCTGGAACGCGGTGCATGGCGACAACAAGGACAACCTGCACATGGCCCTGCTCGGCGGCCTGGCAGGGTTTGGCGCCACGGCGCTGGGCGCGGTACTGGCGGTGGTGCTGCGCGACGTCAGCGCCCGCTCGCAGGATGTGATGCTCGGCTTCGCCGCCGGCATGATGCTCGCCGCCAGTTCGTTTTCGCTGATTCTGCCGGGCCTGGAGGCTGCGCGTGAAATCACCGGCAACGGGCCTTTCGCGGCCTTGACCGTGGTGGTCGGCATGGGCCTGGGGGTGCTGCTGATGCTGGGCCTGGACCGCTTCACGCCCCATGAGCACGAAAGCACCGGCCCCTGCGGCCCACAGTCGGAACGCATCAACCGGGTGTGGCTGTTCGTGCTGGCGATCACCCTGCACAACCTGCCCGAGGGCATGGCCATCGGCGTGGGCTTTGCCAACGGCGACCTCAACGTGGGCCTGCCGCTGACCACCGCCATCGCCATCCAGGACATTCCCGAAGGCCTGGCCGTGGCACTGGCGTTGCGCGCCACCGGCCTGTCCAACCTCAAGGCTGCGCTGGTGGCGGTCGGCTCGGGGCTGATGGAGCCGATCGGGGCAGTGATCGGCCTGGGCATTTCCACCGGTTTTGCCATTGCCTACCCGGTGAGCATGGGCCTGGCGGCCGGGGCGATGATTTTCGTGGTATCCCACGAGGTGATCCCCGAAACCCACCGCAATGGCCACCAGACCTCGGCCACCCTGGGCCTGATGGGCGGCTTCGCGGTGATGATGTTCCTGGATACCGCGCTGGGCTAGACGTGTACCGCGACCCGCAGCGCCTCCAGGGCAGGCGCCGCGGCGATGCCGACCTCGGCGCACAGCTCCAGCACCCGCGGCACGTCGTTGCCGTACACCAGCACCATCTGCAATTCGTCGTCCAGCAACTGGCTGATGTTGACCAGGGTGTAGCCGCCGTTTTCCTTGTTCATGCTGCCCATCTGCACCTGGATGCGGTTGAGTGCCGTGAGCGGCTCGACCTTGACCAGTTGCTTGGGCTTGATGTTGAAGGCAACGTCCTTGCCGAACGAGTCGGTGATCTGCTGGAACAGGTCACTGTAGGTGTCGGCCTGGAACAGCACGGTATCGGGCAGGCTGCCGATCACCACCCACTCCCCCAGCGGGATCGGGAAGGTGTCGTCGTAGTTGATGTCGGGGTTGGCCGCCAGGAACGCCTGCGGGTCGGCATAGGCCTGCGCCGCTTCATCGGCGATGCGCTCGATTTCGGCGTCCGGAAGGCAGCCGGAGCTGATTTTGCCGATGAGTTCGACCAGTTGGTTTTTCATGCGGGGGCCCTGCGAGGCGAAAAAAGTCGCCAAGGATAGCCGCAAAAGCCCCCTGGCAGTTAGCCGGCCAGCGCCTGCAACTGGGCGACGGTGTCGGGTGCGCCCATGGTTTGCGCGGCAACCAGTGCGGTGGCGCCCTGCGCGTCGCGGTGATTGGGGTTCGCGCCCTTGCCGAGCAAGTAGGTGACGATGGAGGTGCGGTTGAACATCGCGGCCAGCATCAGCGCGGTACGGCCATCGGCAGACGCTCCATCGATCAGCGCGCCCTTCTCCACCAGCAGCTCGATCATCGCCTGGTTGCCCTTGAAAGCGGCACCGGCAATCGGCAACTGGCCCTTGTCATTGGCAATCTGCGGGTCTGCGCCGTGCTCAAGCAGCACCCTCACCGCTTCAAGGTGGCCGTGGTAGCTGGCAAGCATCAGCAGCGTGTCGCCGTTGCCATTGCGAAGGTTGACCGGCAGGCCCTTCTCCAGCAGACGGCCAAGCATGTCGGCGTCCCCCTTGCGCGCCCGATCGAACACTTCTTCGGCAAAGGCTGCGGCTTCATCGTCGTTCATCGGGGTGGGGGTTGGGTGGTCGGTCATCGGGAACCTCCTGGCTGCGGTAGAGCCCAAGTCTTTGTCAGGGAAGGCTTTGGGTCAACCTCGCAAATCCCATGAGGACGACAGAGCGAATCTATTGGCCGCAGGGCACTGCAAAATGCACTGTGCAAATTGCACGACCATGCAGAATGCACGGCACCCCTTCTGTACGCTAACTTTAAGTCATTGTTTTATAAGCTTTTTTTAATCAAGGAAAACTGGCACGGTCGCTGCACCTATCACTTCATGTCTGCCACACAACAGTCAGGAGCTGATATGGACCTCATCCAGCAAAAATTCGCCTCGGTATTTTCCGCCTACGACGTCACCACCCAGGCTCGCCCTGATGGCGGTGTACTGCTGACGTTGCGCGCCGCCGACGGCAAACAGGTCAAGCGCTCGATTTCGTATGGCCAGCTGCACAGTGCCGAGCAACTGTCGTGGGCGATCAGCGCGATCCGCCGCGACCTGGCCGAGCAGGCCAGCGAGCTGCCGGTGATCTCGATGCTGCAAAGCCAACAGCGGTTCGCACTACCGACCTATCGCTGAATCGCGTAGCGGCCTTTGCTGGCAAGCCAGTGCCAACAGGATCACCTTGGTTCCTGTGAGCGCTGGCTTGCAAGCCAGTGGCCTCGGCGTGATCAATCGTCCAATCGCGCGTAACGCTCGGCCAGCTTCTCCCCCGTGAACTGCGCCACTACCCCTTCAGGCCGATTGAACAGTCGCACCGCCACGAAGTGCGGGTTGTCCCCGCCATCTATCCATACCCGCAACCCCGCCGGCACCACGATCAGATCCCCCTTCTCGCACACCACCGCATGCACGTAATCCCCTGCCCGCACGCTGACCAGGCTGCGCCCGGCTGCGAAGAAACGCACCAGGTCATCCGAATACACATGTTCGTCCAGCAGTTCGCTCATCGGATCGCCACTGGCGCTGATCACGTCGACGGCGCGGTAACCGCCTTCGTGTTGCAGCCGGTGGATCTGCACCTGGTAGGCGGCCAGCACACCGGCCTTGCCAGCATCGGCCTGCACAGGCGACTGCGCCGTCCAGCGCTCGAACCTTATTCCCTGCTCGGCCAGTGTCGCGGCGATGTCTTCAAGGTGGGTCAGCACCTTGTTGGGAATGTCCGGGGTGGACTGGTGAAACACGCTCAGGCTGCTCATGGGGCCTTTTCCTCTGTCATTCGAAACGCAATGATAACGGCTGCGACCAGCGCCGCGACGCTGGCAATACTAAAGGTGATGGTGGCGCCCAGGGCGTTCCAGCTGTAGCCCGAATACAGGGCACCCAGCGCACCGCCGGTACCGGCCAGGGCCGCATACAGCGCCTGCCCCTGGCCCTGCTGGCGAGCGCCGAAGCTGCGCTGCACGAAGGCGATGGCGGCCGCGTGAAAACTGCCGAACGTGGCGGCGTGCAGCAACTGGGCGAACAGCAGCACGCCCGGATGCTCGGCAAAGGTCCCCAGCAGCCACCAGCGCAAGGCCGCCAGTAAGAGGCTCGCCAACAGCACCCGACGCAACGAGAACCGCGCCAGGATCCAGCTCATGGCCAGGAACATCAGCACCTCGGCCACCACCCCCAGCGCCCACAACATGCCGATGGTGCCGCGGGCATAGCCCAGGCGCTCCAGGTGCAGGGTGAGAAAGGTGTAATACGGGCCGTGACTCAACTGCATCAATGCCACGCACACGTAGAACGCGGCCACGCCAGGGCTGGCCAGTTGCCTGAGAAAGCCGCCACCACCGCTGCGCTCGTGCTGGCCTGGCGGCTGGGCATTGGGCACCCACAGGCTGGCCAGCACGATGCCAGCCATGATCGCCACCAGCGCCACCGGGTAGATGTCCAGGCTCAACCATTCGAACAATCGCCCCAGGGCCACCACGGTGAGGATGAAACCGATCGACCCCCACAGCCGCACCTGGCTGTAGCGGGCAGTCTGACCTTGCAGGTGGGCCAGGGTGATGACCTCGAACTGCGGCAGTACCGCATGCCAGAAGAACGCGTGCAGGGCCATTACCAGCGCCAGCCAGGCGTAGCTCTTGGCCACGAAGATCAACGAGAAGCTGGCCAGGGTGCACAAGGCCCCCAGACGCACGATCAGCAGGCGCTGGCCGCTGCGATCGCCCAACCAGCCCCACAGGTTCGGTGCCACGCAGCGCATCAGCATGGGGATGGCCACCAACTCGCCGATGCGCGCGCTGGAAAACCCCAGGTGATCGAAATACAGCGCCAGAAACGGCGCTGTCGAACCCAGCAAGGCGAAATAGAACAGGTAGAAGCTGGACAGCCGCCAGTAGGGAATCGGCGCCACGGCTCAGCGGGCCGTGGCGTCGACGTCGGGCAGGTGCACTACAGCTGGCCCAGTACCGGGGTGGCTACCCGCACATCGGCGTTCTGGCCGCGGTGGCGCAGCAGGTGATCCATCAGCACGATGGCCATCATCGCCTCGGCGATAGGGGTGGCACGGATGCCGACGCAGGGGTCGTGACGGCCCTTGGTGATGACCTCCACCGGGTTGCCATCCACATCGATGGAACGGCCCGGCGTGGTGATGCTGGAGGTCGGCTTGAGTGCCAGGTGCGCAATGATCGGCTGCCCCGAGGAGATGCCCCCCAGGATGCCGCCGGCATTGTTGCTGAGGAACCCTTCGGGGGTGAGTTCGTCACGGTGTTCGGTGCCGCGCTGGGCCACGCTATCGAAGCCGGCACCGATCTCCACGCCCTTGACCGCGTTGATGCTCATCAGCGCATGGGCCAGCTCGGCGTCGAGGCGGTCGAAGATCGGCTCGCCCAGGCCGGGCATCACGCCTTCGGCGACCACGGTGATCTTGGCACCCACCGAGTCCTGGTCACGGCGCAGCTGGTCCATGTAGGCCTCCAGCTCCGGCACCTTGTCCGGGTCGGGGCTGAAGAAGGCGTTGTGCTCCACCGACTCCCAGGTCTTGAACGGGATTTCGATAGGACCCAGCTGGCTCATGTAGCCGCGGATGCGGATGCCCTGGGTGGCCAGGTACTTCTTCGCGATGGCACCGGCAGCCACGCGCATCGCGGTTTCACGGGCCGAGCTGCGGCCGCCGCCACGGTAGTCGCGCTCGCCGTACTTGTGGTGATAGGTGTAGTCGGCGTGGGCCGGGCGGAACAGGTCCTTGATCGCCGAGTAGTCCTTGGACTTCTGGTCGGTGTTGCGAATCAGCAGGCCGATGGCGCAGCCGGTGGTACGGCCCTCGAACACGCCAGAGAGAATCTCGACCTCGTCGGGCTCCTGGCGCTGAGTGGTGTGCCGGCTGGTACCGGGCTTGCGCCGGTCCAGGTCGTGCTGAAGATCGGCCAGCGAAAGCTCCAGGCCCGGAGGGCAGCCATCGACAATGGCGACCAGCGCCGGACCATGGCTTTCGCCAGCGGTGGTGACAGTGAACAGCTTGCCGTAGGTATTGCCGGACATGCAGGGCGCTCCGCGTTCAGCCTGATTTTTAACTGGATGGTAACAAGGCCAACCAGTATACGCAGGGTATACCCTTAGATCACCTCCGGGCGCGAACCTAATGCCGCCGGACGAGTCAAAACGCCACCTCCTCGCTAATGGCCTGATGATGCTGCGCACGTTCGCCCTGTTGTTCCTCCTGTTTACCGGCCTGGCCCAGGCTGCTGCCCCCACGGTACTGCAACGACCGATCAGCCTGGTGACCGACGACGGCACCCTGCACGGCAGCCTGCTGTTGCCGCGCAGCGACACGCCGCCACCGGTGGTGCTGATCATCGCCGGCTCCGGCCCCACGGACCGTGACGGCAACAATCCCGCCGGCGGACGTATCGACAACCTCAAGCGCCTGGCCCTGCTGCTGGCCAACAACCGCATTGCCAGCGTGCGCTACGACAAGCGCGGGGTGGCCGCCAGCCGCGCGGCAACCCCCGACGAGCGCAACCTCAGCGTCGAGCGCTATGTGGCCGATGCCGTTGCCTGGGGCCATCTGCTCAAGGCCGACCCGCGCTTCGGCCCGCTGATCGTGCTGGGTCACAGCGAGGGCGCACTGATCGCCAGCCTCGCGGCCGAACAGGCCGGCGCCAGCGCGGTAATTTCAGTGGCAGGCAGCGGGCGCCCGGTCGATCAGGTACTGCGCGAGCAACTGGGTGAACGCCTGCCGGCGACCGAGCGAGCCCAGGCCGTACGCCTGATCGAGCAGCTCAAGGCCGGCCAGCCCAGCACCCAGGTACCGCTGCACCTGCGCGACGTGTTTCGCCCCAGTGTGCAGCCGTACCTGATCTCGCTGTTTCGCCAGGACCCGGCCGCCGCCTTCGCCCGCCTCCACTTGCCGGCGTTGATCGTGCAGGGGCGCAACGACGTCCAGGTCGAGGTCGAGGATGCCGAGCGCCTGCACGCTGCCAAGCCGGACGCCGAACTGGCACTGATCGACGGCATGAACCACATGCTGCGCATCAGCCCGCGTGAAATGAGCCAGCAGCGCGACAGCTACAACAACCCCGAGCTGCCCCTGGCCAGTGCCCTGGGCGAGCGGATCGTCGAGTTCATTCGTCGATTGCCGGCGGCATGAAGCGAATTGGCGCAAATTGTGTCTCCAGTCTTGCGCAAAGCGGCCGATAAGCCGGTGCAGGCGTCGCCCTTGCGACCCGCCTGCTGTGCACAAAAGGACCGCCGTGATGACTGAAGCCACCCCCCAGGACGCCCCAGACGCGACCGACGAATCGCCAGCCCCGGAAGCGGCCTCGCTGCCCTGGGCGGATGTTGTGCCCGAGCATTTCCAGATGCTGCGCCTGTCCCCGCAGCCCACCGACCGCAACACCGGCGCGCGGCCGCTGCGCTTCGTGCAGTACGGTTATGCCGAACGGCACAACAAGACCCACAGCCTGCTGCGCATGGAAGTGCGCCTGCCTGGGCAGAAGGTGCGCAAGGAGCAGAATCGCCTGGATATCTGGGTGGACCACGAGTTGCACCAGATCAAGATCGGCCCCGACAGTGGCTTGCAGATCGAGCCGGTCAGCCGTGGCCTGGGGCGCTTCCTGTTGTCGCAGGCGGTGCACTGGGTACAGCGCAAGTGGTCGCACTACCGGGTCGAGGGCATGGCCCTGGCCAACAAGGACGCACTCAACGAAGACACACGCCTGCGCCGCGACCAGGTGCTGCGCAGTCATGGCCTGGAGGTCGAGTACGCCGATGCGCAGCACCTGAAGGGACGCTGCGTGGAAGTCCAGGCAGGTCAGCTCAAGGGTGGCTGGAATACCGACAAGGTACAGAAGGTAGACATCCTGGATGCTGCGGGCATGCTGCAGCAGGCCGAGCAGAACCTGCAGGAGAAGGAAGCACAACTGCGCGAGCGCGATGAGCGGGTCAACAAGTACCGCCGCGAAGACAGCGGGTTGCGCTTCACCATCACCTGCCTGGTGGCCTTTGCGGTATTCCAGGCCGGGCTGCTGATCTGGATTGCCACCAACCGCTGAAAGCGTTGCGGGTCAAGCCCGCCCCAACACGGCAATGCGCCCTGTTGGGGCGGGCTTGACCCGCGACAGGCTTGAAACCTGTATCCCTTACACCCGCGAAGCAAACAGCGCCTGATGCTGCCGGCATTGTTCGGCCGTGAGCATGAACACCCCGTGCCCGCCACGTTCGAACTCCAGCCAGGCGAAATCCACCTCCGGGTACAACTGCTCGACATGCACCTGGCTGTTGCCGACCTCGACGATCAGCAGGCCCTTCTCGGTCAGGTGATCCGCCGCCTCGGCCAGCATGCGCCGTACCAGGTCCAGACCGTCATTGCCGCAGGCCAGGCCCAGCTCCGGCTCGTGGTGGTACTCCTGGGGCATGTCGGCGAAATCCTCGGCATCGACATATGGCGGGTTCGACAGGATCAGGTCGAAACGCTGCCCCGGCAACCCCTCGAACCCATCGCCCTGCACGGTGAACACACGTTCCTCAAGACCATGGCGCTCGATGTTCTGGTTGGCCACTTCCAACGCCTCGAACGACAGGTCGGCCAGCACCACCTCGGCCTCGGGGAACACGTCAGCGCTGACGATGCCGATGCAGCCGGAGCCGGTACACAGGTCGAGTATGCGCGCGGGTTCGGCAGCCAGCCATGGCTCGAAGCGTTTTTCGATCAGTTCGCCGATGGGGGAGCGCGGGATCAGCACGCGCTCGTCGACGATGAACGACATGCCACAGAACCACGCCTCGCCAAGCAGGTACGCGGTCGGCACGCGTTCTTCGATACGTCGCTTGAGCAGGCGCTGCAGCTTGACCAGCTCGTCGTCTTCAAGACGGCAATCGAGATAGGCGTCGGCCACTTCCCATGGCAGATGCACCGAACCCAGCACCAGCAGGCGTGCCTCGTCCCAGGCGTTGTCGGCGCCATGCCCGAAAAACAGCCCCTGCTCATGAAAACGGCTGACAGCCCAACGGATGTGGTCGCGCAGGGTGCGCAGGCGGGAAGTGATCACGGGCAGACTCCTTTAAAGACGACCGGCAATTCTAACAGCCTGGAACACAAATGGGCCCGCCAATACGCCTCTGGCCGCAATTGTGCTCATGCCTGCAGGCCGCTATCCACACCACATGCACGCTAAGCCATTCACATAAGTCGCCAAGCAGGGGACAATAGGTGAAAAGCCCTATCCAAAGGAGCCCCTGATGTCCGTTCCAACGACGATGTTCCACCTCAGCGGTCGCGGTTATCCGCCGGCCAAGCTGAGCAACGCCAGCCTGGTGATTATCGATGCGCAAAAGGAGTACCTGAGCGGGCCCCTGGCGCTGTCGGGCATGGACGAAGCGGTGGCCAACATCGGCAAACTGCTCGAGGCTGCACGCAAGGCTGGCCGGCCCGTGGTGCATGTGCGCCACCTGGGCACCGTGGGTGGCCTGTTCGACCCACAGGGCTCGCGCGGCGAGTGGATTCCGGGCCTGGAGCCGCAGGGCGATGAAGTCGTCATCGAAAAACGCATGCCCAACGCTTTCAAGAACACCACCCTGCACGAGACGCTGCAGAAGTACGGCCACCTGGACCTGATCGTGTGCGGCTTCATGAGCCACTCCAGCGTCAGCACCACCGTGCGCCGCGCCAAGGACTACGGCTATCGCTGCACCCTGGTCGAAGACGGCTGCGCCACCCGCGACCTGCCGTTCAAGGACGGCGTGATCCCGGCCGCACAGATCCAGCAGAGCGAAATGGCGATCATGGCCGACAACTTTGCCTGTGTCGCACCCGTCAACAGCCTGATCTGACCACCCGACAGGCAAGTGGAACCACTCTGGGGCGTTCGGGTCCAACCCCGGATACCCTTTGAGGAAAGTCGGAATGAAGTTATCCAGTTTCGACGCCAGGCGCCTGCGTCCCCGCGAACAACGCAATTGGGGCGCACGCCTGGCCACGGCGTTCTCGGCACTGCTGGCGATACTCGGCGTGCTCCTGACCATGGCCGGCGTCGCTGGCCTGCTGGGCCATGCCGAGGCGCTGGGCGAGCTCAACAACAACCGCCCCGGCGCTGCCGTGGTGCTGGGCCTGGGCTTGCTGTCGCTGTACCTGGGCGTCTGGTCCTGGCGCCGCAGCCGGTTGCGCCTGCGCCGTGCCAGGGGGCTGAACCTGTCGCCGCACCTGATGAAGAAACACGATTGACTGCAACCCTGTGGGGAGTCGCGTAAACTGCGCCGCCCAGGCGGAGGCTTACATGCAAGACGACGATTTTTCCCTGTTCAAGAGCCAGATGCACGGCGTCAAGCCGATCCGGCATGATCGTGCCGACACCGGCAAACCCAAGGCCGACCGCAAGCAGCTGGCCAGCCTGCGCCAGGCCGCGACCGTGCGCAGCGACCAGACGGTGATCGACGGCCTGTCCGATCAGTTCGTCATCGACGTGGGCCCGGAAGACGACCTGCACTGGAGCCGCGATGGCGTGCAGGAGAGCCAGATGCGCAAGCTCAAGCTTGGCCAGATCGGTTTCGAAGGCAGCCTGGACCTGCACGGCATGACCGTGGAGAAAGCCCGCGAGACCCTCTGGGCATTCCTGGCAGAGGCCACGCGCTTCGAGGTGCGCTGCGTGCGAGTCACCCACGGCAAGGCGGTGCGGCTCGATGGCAAGCGTCCGATGATCAAGAGCCACGTCAACACCTGGCTGCGCCAGCATGCCCAGGTACTGGGTTTTACCTCGTGCCAGGCGCGCCACGGCGGCACCGGCGCGGTGTATGTCATGCTCAAGCGGACCATGCTCGAAGGGCGTGACGAGTAACGCCGCGCTTGCAGCGCCGTCACAGCCGCCGTACCCTTCGCTTTTGCGATAAATCCCACAGGTAGATCCATGTCCCTGGAACAGCACTACACCGCGATTCTCGGCCAACTCGGCGAGGATGTTTCCCGCGAGGGCCTGCTCGATACGCCCAAGCGGGCTGCGAAGGCCATGAAGTACCTTTGCCGCGGCTACGACCAAACCCTGGAAGAGGTGACCAACGGCGCCTTGTTCAGCTCCGACAACAGCGAAATGGTCCTGGTCAAGGACATCGAGCTGTACTCGCTGTGCGAACACCACATGCTGCCGTTCATTGGCAAGGCGCATGTCGCCTATATCCCGAGCGGCAAGGTGCTGGGCCTGTCCAAGGTGGCACGCATCGTCGACATGTACGCTCGCCGCCTGCAGATCCAGGAAAACCTCAGCCGCGAGATCGCCGAGGCGGTTCAGCAGGTGACCGGCGCGCTGGGCGTGGCCGTGGTGATCGAAGCCAAGCACATGTGCATGATGATGCGCGGTGTGGAAAAACAGAATTCGTCGATGATCACCTCGGTGATGCTCGGCGCCTTCCGCGACAATGCTGCCACCCGCAGCGAGTTCCTCAGCCTGATCAAGTAATCGGCCGAGGTTCTGCGAGCCGACCTGCCCAGGTCGGCTTTTTTCATTGTGAGGAGTTGCCATGATCGTCAAAGCACTGCGGGTTGGCCTTGGCCAGTTGATCGTCTTCCTCGACTGGGTCAGCCGCCCGAGCAAACTCAAGCGTGATGAGGCCGCCCAGGCGAATGTCGAGCAGCAGGCCAAGGGGCTGAGCCTGTATCAGTTTCACGCTTGCCCCTTCTGCGTGAAGACCCGCCGCACACTGCACCGCCTGAACGTGCCGGTGGCACTGCGTGACGCGAAGAACAACGAACAGGATCGCCAGGCCCTGCTGGAGCAAGGCGGCAAGATCAAGGTGCCGTGCCTGCGCATCGAGGAAGACGGCAAGACCACCTGGATGTACGAGTCCAAGGTGATCATCGACTACCTGAACCAGCGGTTCTCGGCGGTCTGACAGCGCTTGGCCGGCAGGGCTGCTCCCTGCCGGCAAAACACCATCAATCGATCATGGGCACATGCCGCGGATGCGAGGCCACGCGTTCCAGCCAGGCGCGAATCTTCGGGTAATCATTCAGCAGGAAGCCGGCTTCGTGGGCCACATGGGTGTAGGCATACAACGCCACATCGGCAATCGAGTACTGGTCACCGACCAGGTAGGGTGTTTCCTGCAACTGTTTCTCCATCACCTTCAGCGCCTTGTGCCCGCCCTTCTGCAACGACTTGTATTCATCGACACGATCTTCGGGCATGCCCAGATAGAACTGGATGAAACGTGCCACGGCAATGTAGGGCTCATGGCTGTACTGCTCGAAGAACTGCCACTGCAGCACTTGCGTACGTAAACGCGGCTCACTCGGCAGGAACAGGCTACCTTCGGCGAGGTAGTTCAGAATGGCGTTGGACTCCCACAGATAACTGCCGTCCTCCAACTCCAGCACCGGCACTTTGCCGTTAGGGTTCTTGACCAGAAACTCAGGGCGCTCGGTCTCGCCATTGAGGATGTTCACGGGACACCATGTGTACGGAATATCAAGCAAGTGCAACATCAGCTTGACCTTGTAGCAGTTGCCCGACTGGTAATCCCCGTAGACCTTGTACATTGTTCCCCCCTCTCCAAAGCTGAAACGAAACCGCCGTCCATAGTTGGCGACTGTACGGTTAAATGCAATGGTTGCTGTATGGCAAAACTCGCCCTATCGCAGCGTAGTCTGAAAAACCCGCTTACACCCGCACAAGGATTACTGCATGCCTGACGCCACCTCTGCGCCAATGCGTCCGCTGGCCGACACCTCCCCCTCGGCGGTGGTCGCCGGTTTCATTGCCATGCTCACGGGCTATACCAGCTCGCTGGTGCTGATGTTCCAGGCGGGCCAGGCGGCCGGCCTGACCACCGCGCAGATTTCCTCGTGGATCTGGGCGCTGTCGATCGGCATGGCGGTATGCAGCATTGGCCTTTCACTGCGTTATCGCACGCCCATCACGGTCGCCTGGTCGACCCCCGGCGCAGCCTTGCTGATCACCAGCCTGGGCGGCGTGAGCTATGGCGAGGCAATCGGCGCCTACATCACCTGCGCCGTACTGGTGGTGATCTGCGGGCTCACAGGCAGTTTCGAACGCCTGGTACGGCGCATTCCGGCATCGCTGGCCGCGGCCCTGCTGGCCGGCATTCTGTTCAAGATCGGCAGCGAGATCTTTGTTGCCGCCCAGCATCGGACCGCCCTGGTACTGGGGATGTTCTTCAGCTATCTGCTGATCAAGCGGCTGTCGCCGCGCTATGCGGTACTGACCGCGCTGGTGGTGGGCACCGCGATCGCCGCAGTGATGGGGTTGCTGGACTTCAGCGGCTTCCACCTGGAGGTGGCGACACCGGTATGGACCACGCCGTCGTTCTCGCTGGCCGCGACCATCAGCATCGGCATCCCGCTGTTCGTGGTGGCGATGACTTCACAGAACATGCCGGGTGTGGCGGTGCTGCGTGCGGACGGGTACCAGGTACCTGCCTCGCCGCTGATTTCAGTGACGGGCCTGGCCTCGCTGCTGCTGGCCCCGTTCGGCTCGCACGGCATCAACCTGGCGGCCATCAGCGCCGCGATCTGTACCGGGCCGCATGCCCATGAAGACCCGAGCAAGCGGTACACCGCGGCGGTCTGGTGCGGGATTTTCTATGGCATTGCCGGCGTGTTCGGCGCCACCCTGGCGGCACTGTTCGCCGCGTTGCCCAAGGAGCTGGTGCTGTCGATTGCCGCACTGGCGCTGTTCGGCTCGATCATGAACGGCCTGACGGTGGCGATGAGCGAGGCCAGGGAGCGCGAGGCGGCCTTGATCACATTCATGGTCACGGCCTCGGGCTTTACCCTGTTCTCGATCGGCTCGGCGTTCTGGGGGATTGTGGCGGGGGTACTGACGCTGATGATCCTGAACTGGCGCAAGGCTGCCTGATCGGTACGGGAGGGCCTGGCCCTCCCCTGCCCCACCCGCTAGATAGCGGTGGCACCACCATCGATTGCCAGAGCCTGGCCAGTGGTGAATGCCGCACCGTCGCTGCACATGTAAAGGACCGCTGCAGCGACTTCCTCGACCTTGCCCACGCGACCGACCGGGTGCATGGCGGCGGCGTATTCAGCCTTGCGTGGATCGGCCTCGTAGGCACGGCGGAACATGTCGGTGTCGATCACCGCCGGGCACACCGCATTCACCCGGATCTGTTTCTTGGCGTACTCGATGGCGGCCGACTTGGTGAGCCCGATCACGGCATGCTTGGATGCGCTGTAGATGCTCATCTTGGGCGCAGCCCCCAGGCCGGCGACCGATGCGGTGTTGACGATCGCACCGCCGCCCTGGGCGAGCATCAGCGGCAACTGGTGCTTCATGCACAGCCACACGCCCTTGACGTTGACGCCCATGATCGCATCGAATTCGGCTTCGCTACCGTCGGCCAGGCGCCCCTGCTCGATTTCTATACCGGCATTGTTGAAGGCGTAGTCCAGACGACCGTATGCCTCGACAGTGCGCGCCATCAAATGCTGCACGTCCTGCTCGCGGGTAACGTTGCAAGGTACGAACAGTGCCTGGCCGCCGGCGGCCTGAATCAACCCGACCGTGTGTTCGCCACCGGCGACGTCCATGTCTGCCACCACGACCTTCAGGCCTTGTGCGGCAAATGCCAGCGCCGTGGCCCGGCCGATGCCGGCGCCGGCCCCGGTGACCAGGGCAACCTGGCCGGAAAAAGTCATGCTCATCGATAACTCCCGCAACGTAGTGAGGACAATGGCGGGAGTCTAGTCATCGGCGGTGGCTCCTGGGCAGCATCATCAGGCACGCAGTGAACACACCATCGAACCGGGTGATTTTAGCTGCTAGGCTCAATCATCCAGATGGATCAATCACCATTCGCCACAAGGCTGGACCTTGCCGATTTGCCGATGCAGGCCTATCAACAGGGTTTGCCTTCCAGAGAGAACCTTGCCATGACCGACAGGACCAACCGCCGCTTCCTGCTTGCCAAGCGCCCCACCGGGGCAGTGACACGTGATGACTTTACCTTTGAAACCGTGCCTGTGAGCGAGCCTGTCGAGCGACAGGTAGTGGTGAAGAACCTGTACCTGTCGCTGGACCCGGCCATGCGCGGGTGGATGAACGAGGGCAAGTCCTACATTGCGCCTGTAGGTATCGGCGAGGTCATGCGCGCACTGGGTGTCGGTGAAGTGGTGGCGTCCAGGCACCCTGACTATGCCGTGGGTGATACGGTAAGCGGAGCCCTTGGTGTACAGGATTACTTCATTGGCGAGCCCAAGGGCCTGCATAAGGTCGACCCTAGGCTGGTACCGTTGCCACGCTATCTCTCCGCCCTGGGCATGACCGGAATGACGGCCTACTTTGCCCTGCTGGAAGTGGGTGAGCCCAAGACGGGCGAAACCGTGGTGATCTCGGGTGCAGCGGGAGCGGTCGGCAGCATTGCCGGGCAGATCGCCAAGCTCAAGGGCTGCCGTGTGGTCGGGATTGCCGGCGGCGAGCAGAAATGCCGCTATCTGGTCGATGAACTGGGCTTTGACGGGGTTATCGACTACAAGGCCGAAGACGTACTGGAGGGACTCAAGCGCGAGTGCCCCAAAGGGGTGGATGTGTACTTCGACAACGTCGGCGGGGACATCCTCGATGCAGTGCTCAGTCGCCTGAATTTCAAGGCGCGGGTGGTGATCTGTGGTGCCATCAGCCAGTACAACAACAAGCAGGCGGTCAAGGGCCCGGCCAACTACCTGTCGCTGCTGGTAAACCGCGCGCGCATGGAAGGTTTCGTGGTGATGGACCATGTGGCCAAGTACGGCACCGCAGGCAACGAAATTGCCGGCTGGCTGGCCAGCGGCAAGCTCAAGAGCAAGGAGGATGTTATCGAGGGGCTGGAGACCTTTCCCGAAGCGCTGCTGAAGCTGTTCAGCGGGGAAAACTTTGGCAAGCTGGTGTTGAAGGTATAAGGGGAACGCCTTCGCCAGCAAGGCCGGCTCCTCCTTGTAGGAGCCAGCCTTGCTGGCGAAAAACCGGGTCGCTTAGCCGCGAATTTCGGCTACCACTGCAGCCAGCGCTTGAGCAGGGTCAGCCGCCTGACTGATCGGGCGACCGATTACCAGGTAGTCGGAGCCGGCGTCCAGCGCCTGGCGCGGGGTAAGGATACGACGCTGATCGTCCAGGGCGCTGCCGGCAGGACGAATGCCCGGAGTCACCAGCTGCAACGACGGGTGCGCGGCCTTCAGGGCCGGGGCTTCCAGGGCGGAGCACACCAGGCCGTCCATGCCGGCCTTCTCGGCCAGGGCGGCCAGTCGCAGCACCTGCTCCTGCGGCTCGATGTCCAGGCCAATACCGGCGAGGTCTTCACGCTCCATGCTGGTCAGCACGGTCACACCGATCAACAGCGGCTGTGGCCCGCTGCGCTGGTCCAGCACGTCGCGACAGGCCGCCATCATGCGCAGGCCGCCAGAGCAGTGCACGTTGACCATCCACACGCCCATTTCGGCTGCGGCCTTCACGGCCATGGCGGTGGTGTTGGGGATATCGTGGAACTTGAGGTCCAGGAACACTTCGAAGCCCTTTTCACACAGGGTTTCAACGATGCCCGACGCACTGCTGGTGAACAGCTCCTTGCCGACCTTGACCCGACACAGCGCGGGGTCCAGCTGATCGGCCAGTTTCAGGGCGGCGTCACGGGTAGGGAAATCCAGGGCGACGATGATAGGCGTCTGACAGGCGGACATGGGCAGGCTCTCTGGGCAAGTCGAAATCGGCGCGCATTGTAGCCGATGCGCAGTGCCAATGGGGGCCGGTGATCGCGAATTCGCCCCCAGGTGGTGGGCCTCTTATACTTGAACCATCGACGCTCGTGTCGAGTCCAACATCACAGAGGCGGCGCCATTCGCCGTCGATAAGGAGAAGCTCATGCCCTGGTATGCCTGGTTGATCTTGCTGGTTGCCATCGGCTCGATTGTCGGTGGTTTGATGATGCTGCGTGATACGGCGAAGAAGCTGCCCTTGACCGAAGAGCAACTCAAGCGCGTGCATGAGCGCAATGCCGAAGCCGATGCCAAGGACGCGCAAGACCGATAAACGTGGCGCTTCCCCGCCTTCTGCAGGCGCCGGCATTGCCGGCGATGGGCCCATGCCATTTGATGATAAAAACGGATCGAGCATTGCCCGACCCGCCCCTCCTCAGGTCACTTGACCGCCAGTTTGTCCCGGTTGCGCTCGATCAGCGCCTGGCCTATCCCCTTCACCTCCAGCAACTCATCCACTGACTCGAACGCGCCGTTGGCTTCGCGGTAGGCCACGATCGCTTCAGCCTTGGCCTTGCCGATACCTGCAAGCGACGACTGCAGTGTCGCCGCATCGGCAGTGTTCAGGTTGACGGTGGTTGAGGCGAGCGCTGCGCTGACTGTAGTGACTGGCGAGTCGCCCGCGGCCTTGGTGGCCGCCGCAAACGACGGCAGCGAGAACGCGCTGAGCAGCGCGAGCAGCAGAGAAACAAGAAAGGTATTGCGCATAACGGTGGCACTCCTTGGTGTGTGAGCTTGCTAAGGCAGCGATTCCTTGGCTGCCTGTGAAACCTAGCGGGTGGTTGCTCGCACATCCAGAGTCAATAGCAAATCGATTAAAACAAGATGTGAAAAATATGTAAAAATCTGTAGGAAATGTTACATTTCGGCGACCTAATAGCAATTGGCCACAGGGTGTAGTACTGGTGCTTGACGATAGCAAGAGCCTGCTGGATGGTTACCCATTTACCTTTAAACATCAGCGCTCAACCTTCCACCTGAAGGTGCCGTTCAATTCGGTGGTAGCCCAGGCTTTCGAGCAACTGCTCAGCCTGAACGATCTGGCGAAACGCACAAGCGCCCCAATTGCCGGCAGCGCTGGCTCCCTGTTCGCCAAACGTCAAGTACTCGAGACCTTCCCGAAAAAATTCCGCTTTGCCCGCGGTGCGCGCAAACGCTGCGGCATGTACGATTGGCCGATCGAAGAACTGCTCAACACTTCGGAAGCGCATCGCCGCGGTGCGCGCGTCCCAGCCGTGGTGGGCTATGGCTACACCAAATCCAGGCTGGGCCTGGTGAAAGATTTCTTTATCATTACCGAGATGCTGCAGGGCTACACGGATGGTTACCAGTGGATGCAGTCAAAGCCTGAAGAAATTCACCGATTGATTGAAGCGTCCTTTGAGTTGTTGTTTTCGCTCAACAGCAACGGCATCTATCATATGGACCTGTGGGCGGCGAATGTCATGATTAGCAACGATGGGACAGCCCCGACCTACGCGATCGATCTAGAGAACTGCTTTGCGCAGAACACTGAGTGTCTTAGCGAAACTCTTGGATTCCAATTCGGATTCTTCTACAGACGCGAGGTTTACAGGTACATCACCGAAGCGGCCTATGACGCCTTGGTCGAATCAGCCCTTGCCGCATACGCTGGTGTTGACCCAAACCGTTTCGAACAGGTGTACAAGCAGAGCAAGCACCTGGACGTGGGCCGCAAGGAGCGTCGTTTTTTCTTCGGCCCGGTTTCGCTACCAACCAGGCCTCGCATCTAAAATGCCTGCTATCAGTGTATGGCAGGCCAGATAACCTTCACCCGAGTACCGAATTGCACCACACCTCCACCAGTGCGCATCTGCGTTCATTTGACCTCAACAACGCAGGGCGCGATTTCATCGTAGGCGACATCCATGGGCACTTCGAGCAGCTCGAGGCGCTACTGTTGCGCCATCGCTTCAATCCCAGCCTCGATCGAGTGTTCTGTACCGGGGATCTCATTGATCGCGGCCCTTTTTCCGAACAGGCCGTGGATTGGCTGAAGCATCCCTGGTTCCATGCAGTGCGAGGGAATCACGAACAGATGGTTCTCGATCACGCAGCAGGCACGGGCGACGCCGCCAGACATGCGCGAAATGGCGGCGCATGGTTCTATCAGCTTGACGCAAAGCGCCAGCAGATTGTGATCGATGCACTCGCTAAACTGCCCATGGCCATTGAAGTTGCAGTGGGTAATCAACGAAAAATCGGCGTGATTCACGCCGAGCTGCCCGGCTGGGAAGACCAACTGGACTGGAACAGCGCTGTGGCACTGCTGTGCTCCGAGCACACCCCCACACGCCTTGCGGCATACCAGCAAGCCATGTATTCAAGGACCAGGATAACTCGACAGGACCCGACCCCGATCAGCGGAGTCGAGCGTCTGTATGTAGGGCACTCGACCGTACCGGGGATAACGGAACTGGGCAATGTCGTCTATGTCGATACCGGCTGCTCGTTCCCCGATGGGGCTTTGAGCGCCGTGCAACTACGCATAAAAGGCTGAAGCTGCCTATCTCATGTTGCGGCCCAGGGGATGATAAGCGCCTGGCTACAGGTTCACGGCTCCAGACGGCGCTGCTGGTGAATCCAGTCGACGATTTCACCATCGGGCTTGTAACCGCTTACTGTTTCGCGCAACAGCTGACGAACTCGCGTGTAATCATCCTCGGCAAGAGCCGCCAACAATACACTGAGGCGCTCCTTAAGCTCGTCCCACGGCAGATGGTCCTCCTGAGCACTCATGATCATCGGGTGGCGGGTAGAGGCCACCTCATCGCCTATAAGCAGTTCTTCGTACAGCTTTTCCCCAGGGCGCAGTCCGGTGAACTCGATAGCGATATCTCCGCGAGGATTACCATCGGATTTGATACTCAGACCTGAGAGGTGAATCATTTTTTCTGCCAACTCGACGATCTTCACCGGCTCCCCCATGTCCAGCACGAACACATCCCCGCCCCGCCCCATTGAACCTGCCTGGATAACAAGCTGTGCAGCTTCCGGGATGGTCATGAAGTAACGCGTGATCTTGGGGTGAGTGACCGTCAACGGGCCACCGGATTGGATTTGCCTGTAGAACAACGGAATTACCGAACCCGAAGAGCCAAGCACATTGCCGAAACGCACCATAGTGAAACGCGTCTTGTTGACATGCGACACATTGCTGCTGTCTTCGAACAAGACTGGCGCCAGCTCGCGACTCAGCGCCTGTAACGTCATTTCGGCCAACCGCTTGCTGCTGCCCATGACATTAGTGGGGCGTACTGCCTTGTCAGTTGAAATCAGAACGAAGTTGGCAACCTGCGCCTGCAATGCTGCTTGAGCGGTATACAACGTACCGATTACGTTGTTCAGCAGCCCTTCCGACACATTGTGCTCAACCATCGGCACATGTTTGTAAGCAGCCGCATGATAAACCGTCTCGACATGCCAGGCCTTCATTACGTCGAGCAACTGCGCCGGGTTTCGAACGCTGCCAAGAATGGGCAGCAACCGCGTGGATAGCGAACCTCGCGATACACGCTGCTCCAGCTCCGAGAGGATGCTGTACAGATTGAACTCGCTATGCTCGAACAGAACCAGCACCTTGGGCCTGAGCATCAGGATCTGCCGACACAGCTCCGAACCAATCGACCCTCCGGCCCCCGTGACCATGACTACCTTTGCGCTGACGCAACGTTCAAGCAGGTCATCCTGTGCTGGTACGGCATCTCGGCCCAGCAGGTCGGCAATATCCACTTCCTGCAGATCTTCGACTTTTACCCGCCCGCTGGCCAAGTCCATGAAGCCGGGAACGCTGCGCACATGCAGCGAAAGCCCCTCGAGAAAGCCCAGGATTTCACGTCGGCGAGCACGTGTCGCGGAAGGAATAGCAAGCAGCACCTCCTCTACACCGGTTACCTCGATCATTTTCTCGATATTTTCAGGTGTATAGACCGTCAATCCGGAGATAACCCGATCGGCAATACTTGCATCGTCGTCGATAAAGGCCACCGGTCGCATCAGCTTGCCCATGCGCAAAGCGGCAATCAATTGATTGCCTGCGGCGCCTGCTCCGTAGACGGCTACCTTGGGCAGACCGCCATTGCGATTGGTAAAAGGCACATGTTGCGTGGCGGCAAACCAGTCACCAAGAAAGTACTGGCGAACGGCCAGACGTAACCCGCCCACCATTACCAGGCTCAGCCACCAGTAATTGAAAATGATCGAGCGCGGCACGATGCGTGTGTGATCGCTGTACCAGTAAACAATCACCCCCAGCACCAATGCAGAGAGGCTGACGGCCTTGAAGATTGCGACCAATGCGTCATTGCCGAAATAGCGCATCACCGCTCGATACATGCCAAAGTAGACAAACATGGGGATGGTCACGATCGGGGCGCATGCAAACAGCCACAGGTGCGCCTTGATCGGCGCAACGTACTCATCAATACCCAGCCGGACGATGAACGCCAGCCAAAGCGCAACCCACACCACCAGTACATCCACAAGCATTTGAAGCAGGCGCTTGCGGCGCCTCGGCAGCGCCAACAGTGAGGCTCGTAACTGTTCCATATCACCTTCGAATACTTTGTAACGTGTTGGGCAAGACCATCTGCTTGCACACTGCTGCGGTCAGACTGCTTGAACAGCCCATGGCGCAAAAACGCACCCACAGCTCAGACAGCAGCGCTGCGTGCCTGCCTTGATTGAGCATAAATCCAGCATGCCCAAACCAACTCAATCCCCTCGCGCGCCCACTGGCTCCGTCGATGACAGGCTCTCCAAGGCCAGCAGCGCCGCGCTCCAGTCTTCAGGGGTATCGATATCAATTGACTCGAGGCTGTCGCAAACCATCATCGGCACTGTGCCGGGCAGCACGAAACGCCTGTGCTCACGTAGCACATCGGGGGCAATCAGGTAGATCGAACCGCTGAGCGTCCAAGCAGGCTCAAGGTCCTGGGACCGCCTGGAGAGATTTTCCCACCCCAGAAAAGGCTCCATGGAATCGCCTTCGAGCCTGAAGCACCAGGCAGGGTGCGTGCTGGCGGCACACACACTGACCAGCGGGCGAGAGACATCTTCCCGGAACAGTGCGACCGCTCGGCGTATCGATTCTGCAGTGCGAAACGGAGATGTAGGCTGCAATAGCAACACTCCATCTACCTGACCATGGTCTGCCTCATATACATCGAGAGCATGCAGTACAACGTCGACACTACTCGCTGTATCCGTGGCCAGGTGCGCAGGCCTCAATCCCGGCACGCTTGCGCCGAAGGCCTGCGCAACAGCGCCGATCTGAGCATCATCGGTCGAAACCAGCACTGCACAGGTCGCGTCGCTCTGCAACGCAGCCTCGATAGTCCAGCCAATTAACGGCCGTCCACCCAGCAACTTGATGTTCTTTCCGGGCAAGCGCTTCGAGCCGCCTCTGGCCGGTACTACTGCAAGAATCTTCATTGCATTGCCACAAAGCTGGAAAGGATAGAAAGGCCTACCTTGCCACTCTTTTCGGGATGGAACTGTGCGCCCCACACATTATTGTGGCCTATCACCGCAGCAATCAAAGTGTCGTCATGCTGGCAATTGGCAATTCGGTGAGAAGGATCGGTGGGAACAGCCATGTACGAATGTACGAAGTAAACCGCACTGCTTTCAGGATTGACCGATGCCAATGGGGTTTGCTCCCAGCTTGTTCGGCCTGACGGGAATGTGAGGCTGGACCAGCCGATATGCGGAACCTTCGAGCGCTGCCCATTGCTGTCGAGGGTAGGGATAGGCTCGACCGCCCCCGGAATCAAACCCAGCCCAAAGGAGTGACCATGCTCGCAGCTGCTATCGAGCAGCAATTGCATGCCCAGGCAGATACCCATCAGCGGCCGCCCGGAGCTTGCGAACTCGATAATCGCCTGGTGCATGCCATTGGCAGCCAGGTTGCCCATGGCATCAGCAAAGGCACCCACACCAGGTAGCAGGACTTTGGTGGAGTCTTTTAACCTGTCTGGATCAGACACCACGTTGACCGTAGCGCCGCAATGCTCGAGCGCCCGTCGGACGCTGAACAGGTTGCCAACGCCATAATCAATAACCGTAACAACTTCACTCATAGGACCGCACCCGTACACCAGCAGCAGAAACGTCACGCCGAATCTCAGCGATGCAAGCACGTTGGTAATGCAGGATGTCAGCCATAGCCACGGCGTCCGCCCCCGCCCCTACCACACTGATCGCATGCGCGGAGCTGCCCATGCCGCCACTGGCGATCACGGGAATGTCCACAGCCTCGGTAACAGCCGTGACCAGTTCAAGGTCGAACCCCTTGCGTGTCCCTTCACGGTCCACGGAAGTCAACAGCACTTCGCCAGCACCGAGCCGGGCAGCTTCACGCACCCACTCCAATAGATCCTTGCCAGTGGATTCGCGGCCGTTATCGGTAAATACTTCCCAACGCTGCATACCCACGCTTTTGGCCTCGACCGAAAGTACCATGCACTGGCTGCCGAAACGGCGGGCGATCTCGGTAATCAATCCCGGCCTGGCAACGGCGGCAGTATTGACCGCCACCTTGTCGGCGCCACAACGCAGCAGATGCGCAACGTCATCCACCGACCGTACGCCACCACCGACAGTAAGGGGAATGAACACGTTTCTTGCCGTGTTCTCGATCAACTCGCTCAGGCTGTTGCGCCCATAAAGGCTCGCAACGCAATCCATGTAGATAAGTTCATCGATACCCTGCTCGTAATAGCGTATGGCAAAATCGTTAGGCACACCGATTTTGCGCAACCCTTCGAGGTGAATACCCTTAATCAGGTCCTTGCCCTTTACATCGAGTCGGGCAATAAGGCGGGTGTTACTCATTAAGCGTTGCCCTGCGGAGCCCAAGGGGTGTAGCGAAGTTTCCACTCGCCATCGACAACATGCCAAAGGTGCGGCGAGCGGAACTTGTCGCAGGTTGCCAAGAACTCTTCACGCGTCATGCTGATGTAATCTAGAAACTCTTTTTCATAGCGTGAAGGGTATTCACCCTCATAACGCTGCATCAGCGCGATTGCTTCGTCCTTGTCGATGTGATGATTACGAATCTCTTGGGCGGAATCCATCATCGTGCGGCCGACACCGAACTTGATCCAGCGTGTGAAATAGAAGAAACCATCAACCTTGTCATCGAGGCTGTTGTATTTGGAGTAAGTGCCTTCGGTACGTACCGGGTTGGCCTCGAAACCGGTGTGTTCCACCGCGTAGTAGTAGGCTTCCTGAGGGACCCACTTGGTGTAGTACCCCAGGTACTTGAAGTCGATACCTTTCTTCTCGAGTACGTCGGGCGCCATTGGCAGATAGCTGGCCAGGTCGACCATAGGCACGCCGTCGTCAAGGTATTCACCAATGGCTTTGCCACCCAGGTATACATCGCGAATGTCCTTGTCGCCCAGGTAGTCGAGCGAGAAACCTTCACTTTCCACTTCCTGATCTTTCGCGGCATAGCTGGAGGTCTTGTGAGAAATCTTCTCACCGTACTCACCCGGCATTTCCCCGTAAAAAATCAGTGGAATATTAAACTTGGCGGCCATTTTAGCCACAAATGTCTTCTGGCCGAGGATGAACGGCTGGAACGGGTGTAGCAGGTTGATCGTCGCATTGCGGGTCAGCAAACGATGGATCTTACCGTTGGGCGTGTACAGGAAGTTGTCAAACCCACCAACGTGCAACCAATTCTGAAAGTTCTTCCAGCCGATATCGGTGTACAGGTGCGGGGACCAGGTCACGGTCAGTGGATTCATACCGTACTTGTACTTCAACAGGTGGGACTGCATCGCGCTGTCCTTGCCACCGCTACCGCCCACGATGCAGTCGTAGGAGCCGTCGTTCTTGCGGTACTGATTGCACAGTTCCACAAGCTCGCGCTCGCGCTCGGCCCAGTCGATTTCACCTGTTTCCTTGAGCTTGTTGAAGTTACAGGCATGGCACACGCCATTTTCGTCAAAGCTCAGTGTTGTCTTGGTTGAGCTATGGCTATGCGCATACTCGTTGCTCGACATCGGCTGCTGGTTGGACATGTTGCAGATTTTGCAAAATTTGACATCCCGCGGCAGGCCGTAAAAAACCTCAAGCTCGCCTTTGGGCAGAGAAAACTTCGATAGATCAAAAGACGCGTTAGGGGAAATCTTCAACGTAACTCTCCAAGAGAAAAATCAACAACTAGACAGGATACTTATTACGAGCCAGTTGCAGGTCGTCAGGACGCCCCACATCAAGCCAAGGCTCGTGCATCGGGTATGCAATCGTACTTTCGCCCTTCTGCTGGACACGCTCGAACAGCGTAGGCATGTCGCATTGACCGCCCACAACCAACTCGTCAAGTGCTGCAGGGTCCAAGACGTAGATACCGGCATTCACATGAGTTTTATAGATAGGCTTTTCATCAAAACCAACGATTTTGATGCCCTCCGTACGAATCACCCCGAATGGGTTCTGCCACTCATGAAGCCTAACTGCCATTGTTGCCAACGCTCCATGTCTTAGGTGGAAATCAAGAATTTCACCGTAGCGTATATCACTCAATACATCGCCATTCGTTACAAGGAACGGCAGGGTTGGGCGCGGCGACAACAAACTGATAGCGCCCGCAGTGCCAAGAGGTGAATCTTCATGAAGGTAAGTGATCTTCACTCCCCACTTGTGGCCATCTCCAAAATAGTCCTCGATCATGTGCCCGAGGTAATGCACAGACACAATGAAATTAACGAAACCATCTGCCTTCGCGCGCTCGATAATCAGCTCGAGCATGGGCCTGCCGCCCACCGGCAACATGGGCTTGGGGCAGTCTTCGGTGAGTGGCAGCAAACGCTTGCCCAAGCCACCGGCCATGATCACCATGGTGTTTTCGCGTTCAGCAGGTTCCAGCACTTCATCCCACAGGTGCAAGCCCACAACGCGACGCTCTGCATCTATGATCGGTAGTTGATGGACCTTGTTGGCTTGCATCAGGTGCAGAACCATATCGCGCGCCATCTCAGGCGGCACAACCAACGGGCTGAGCGCCATGATCTGCTCCACAGGGCTGCCGAGTTCAAGCCCACGCAGCAAGCCGCGCCTGACATCACCGTCGGTGACACTCCCTTGCAAGCGACCTTGCGGACAAACGACGAGCGCGATTTGCAACCCGGAAGCATCCAGGTTGCTGATCGCCTGCTGAATACTCGAGCCCTGGGCAATCAACACTTTGCGCCAGAGTTGCTGATCTAGTGGTTTCATGTTTTTTCTGGCCGACTCACATATTTCGATTCATGGATTCGTACTGACGCACTCGTTACCACATGACCTGCGGGTAGGTCTTTTACCAAGGTAGCACCCGCTCCGACGATACCGCACTGACCTATCGATACGCCTTGTATGGTCACGGAGCCGGCTCCGATGAAGGACTCACTTGCCACGCTGACTGCTCCACACAGCACTGCGGAGGGGGCCAAGTGAATATGGCTGCCCAGTATACAGTCGTGATCGATTCTGACCCCGGTATTTATGATTGAGTTAACGCCAATCGTAGTATCGGCCTGGATAATTGCACCCGCCATGACCTGTACCCCGTCGCCCAACTTCACACTCGGGTCAACCCAGGCAGAGGGATGAACGAGCGACGGAAAGTGAAAGCCTCGTGCGGTCAACTTCAAAAACATATCCCGGCGAAGTGACGAACCCAGCACCTGACCAATACCGTTGACCAGTCCGACTTGCTCAACATCAAACTGTTCGAGCACCTCATCCCCACCCAGGACATCCACGCCACGCCAGGACGCAATAGAAGCCACAGCAAGAGCGGGATCACAAACACCAAGTACATCGACGCCCACCGCGCGCAGCAATGACAACAGCACTTTGGCATGCCCACCTGCCCCGAGCAGAAGCACCGGACACGATGTGCCATCCATCAGCGCCGTCGTCATTCAACTGCCTCGCCGGCTCGATAGTCGCGCGAAGCCGCTATACCGACCATTCCCCACAAGGCAGTAGCCGGCAGCCCCCCACCACAACGCGCGGTAGCCAGGTCAGTACGAGTAAATCGCTCACCGGCTACGATATCTCGCGTAACCACCACTTGCTGACGTGCGGCATTACGTGTATCCCATTCACTGGGTTGCGGTGACTTTGAGGACGAGCCCAGCGCTTGCTCCAGACCGCGGATCTGCGCAACCATCTCGGCGAGCTCGGTCGGCTCCAGAGAAGCCTTGTGATCCGGGCCAGACATCGTTCGGTCCAAGGTGAAGTGTTTTTCAATCACTTTAGCGCCACGGGCGACAGCTGCCAGCGGAATCAACAAGCCCTGAGTATGATCAGAGTAACCGACCTCTAGACCAAAGGCGTGTTGCAGGGTATCCATCGCCCGCAGGTTCACTTCCGTAAGCGGCGTTGGATACTGCGAGGTGCAGTGAAGCAAGGTCACATGCCCCTTCAGACGCTCCCGCGCCTGGGCTTTGCTCCAGCAACGCCAAACCTGATCCATGCCCAGAGGCTCCTGATCATTGGCCAAAGCGTGCGCAATGATTGCCAGCCCCTGCTCCACCTCACTCAATGTCGCCATACCAGTGGAAAGAATCAGTGGTTTGCCCGTACGCGCAAACTGCCACAGCAGCGGGCCATTGGTCAGCTCACCGGATGGTATCTTGAAGAACGGTATGTCCAGCGTACACAGAAATTCGAGACTGTCCCCATCGAAAGCGGTACTGATGAACTCGATTCCCTTGGCCTTCGCATGCGCCTGCAGGTCCGCATGCCAAGCCCTGGGCAATTCCAATTTCTGAAGCATGGCTAACTGACTTTCAGCAGCATCGGTGGTCTTCTGCTGATAAAGCGCCTTGGGTGCAGTGGCCGACGCCAGCTTCCGAGCATCGAAGGTCTGAAACTTTACCGCGTCCGCGCCTGCGCGCGCGGCCAACTCGACCAATTGAAAAGCCAGGTCGCGCTGCCCATTGTGGTTAACGCCGGCCTCGGCAATAACGTATACGCCTTCCTCGTTTAATTTTTTCATACGTCAACTCAAATCATGAAATGACTTGTGACCTGAGACGTCACAAGTTTCGAGGATCTGCACGATCTGCTTGGCAGCATCGCCTTGTCCATAAGGGTTTTCAACTCGCTTGCAAGCGGCTGAAAAAGGTTGACTCAAAGCCGTTTCAAGGGCGGCGACAATACACGCTTTTTCCGGTAGGCAGTGGACGACGGACTCTGCACACAGACGACCTTGCTGGCGCGCACCAATATTCACGGTCGGCACACCGAAGGACGGCACCTCAATGAGCCCACTGGACGAGTTGCCCACAACCGCTGCGGCCTTGCCCACCACACTGAGATAACGGCGAAAACCCAGCGACGGGATCGCCAGTACACGACCGGGATTGGAAGCCGCATAATCTTCAATCATGGGAATGAGATCCCGTCCGCCATTATCGGCGTTGGGATAGGTGAGCACTACACCGTAATCGGAAAATTCGTCCAGTGCTCCCAGTAGCGCAGCAAAACTGGAGGCAGGGTCTTCCTTCAGAAGCGTTACCGGATGATAGGTCACCAGCAGAAACGGCGAGTTGAAATCAAACGACAACGTCTCTGCCAGCTCAGGCTCGGACAGAACGGGCGTGCGCTTGATATGATCCAGGCCCACAGCCCCTACATTGAACACACGCTCTGGCGCTTCGCCCATCTGGATGACGCGTTGACGATAGGGGTGCGCCGCGACGAAATGCAGATAGGCCATCTTGCTTATAGCGTGCCGAATCGCGTCATCATAGGCCCCTTCGGTAACCTCACCACCATGCAGATGGGCGACCGGAATTCGCATGATCAAGGCAGCCTGAACGATACTTAGTGCCTCAAACCTGTCGCCCAACACCACTAGGATGTCAGGCCGCAGTCGATCAAGCGCATCAGCGAAACCCAGCGTACCCAGGCCCATAGACTTGACCGTACCGACATCGGTGTTGGATGACAGCAGCATTTCGACCTTGGCGTCGATGACGAAACCATCGTCTCTAATCTGCTGCCAGGTATTACCAAACTCCGGAGACAGGTGCATGCAACTAACAATAACCTGCAGTTCCAGCGACGAACTGGCCTGGATCTCCTTCATCAGCCAATACAGAAGGCCGTACTCTGCCCTGGTACCGGTGAATACGGCGATGCGCCGACTCATGAAGCTCCACCGGCGGGCACGCTGCTGGGCAGGTTCACCACCCTGGCCTCAAGCCACTGGGCATTGCTCAAATCCCCGGCGATGCACTCGCGATAAGCCGGCAGATGATTCATCAGGCGCCATATAGGGCGCGTCATCACACCGCTGTCATTGGTGGCCTTGAGCAGCGCATCCCGCTGCTCCAGATCCTGGCAGACAACCGCATTCAACCAGTAATTGGAACGACAGCCCTCGGGCTCGAGCACAAATTGCAAGTCGCTACCGGCCAGTTCATCAGCGTAGCGCATCGCCAAAGCGCGCTTGGCTTCTAGGAATGCATCGAGTTGCTCGAGCTGAGCACAACCCAAAGCCGCGTTGATATTCGGCAAGCGATAGTTGTAGCCCACCTCATCATGCACGTACTCGTAGGGATGTGGCTGCTTGGCGGTTGTGGTCAAGTGTTTGGCCTTATTCCCGAGAGCCTCGCCTGCCAACAGCATGCCGCCACCACCGGTAGTGATGACCTTGTTGCCGTTGAAGCTCAGGGTGCCGATCAGACCGAAGGTGCCGGTATGCTGCCCCTTGTAGGTGCTGCCCAGCGATTCGGCAGCATCTTCGACCAATGCAAGCCCCCAGCGACGACACACATCGACCAACTCATCCAGGGCCACCGGATGACCGAAGGTGTGCATCGGCAAGCAGGCCCTGATGACTCGTTCATCCTTTTTCAGACGGCACTGGCCGTCGGCATCGATGAACGCCTCGGCCTCGAGCCACACCACGAGCGCCGATGGAGAAAGGCCCAGAGTTTCACGGTCCACATCCACAAACACCGGCTGTGCCCCACAATAGGCGATGGCATTGCAGGTAGCCACAAACGTCAGCGACTGGGTAATCACCAGTTCACCGGGTTTGACACCCGCAAGCAACAACGCAATGTGCAGCGCAGCGGTTCCATTGACGGTTGCAACTGCCCGCGGGCTTCCTGTGTAGCTCTGCATGTCACGTTCGAAGCGATCAACAAAGGCACCTACGCTGGAGACAAACGTAGACGTGATTGTATCGGCCACATACTGCTGCTCGTTGCCCCCAAATACCGGCGCGTGCAACGGTATGAATTCATTGGTGCGATATTGTTCGCGTACAAACCTGACAAGCGAGTCGAACATACCGAACCTCAAACGTTATAGATATTGGCTTTGTATTTGGCCAGATTCTGTGGCTGCGAGAACCATTCCACCGTCTTTTCCAGACCTTGGCGAATGGAGTACTCAGGCTTGAATCCGGTCAAACCATGAATCTTGGAGTTGTCACACCACAGACGGAAAACCTCGGACTTTTCTGGACGAATACGCTGATCATCCGTCAGAAACTCGACCTCGCTGCCCATCAGTTCACGGATCAGGCTGAGGGTGTCACCAACGGAAATCTCAAAATTCGAACCGATGTTGACGGTTTCACCGATCGCACGCTCGCAGCGCGCAAGCTCAAGGAATCCTCGGCAAGTATCAGCAACATAGTTGAAGTCGCGAGTAGGGGTTACGTCGCCCAGCTTGATCTGTTTCTGACCGGCGGCGATCTGACTGATGATGGTCGGAATAACTGCCCGAGCGGATTGGCGAGGGCCATAGGTATTGAACGGACGAGCGATGGTCAACGGCAGATCAAAGGCATTGAAAAAGCTCATCGCCATCGCATCAGCACCAATTTTTGACGCACTGTAAGGCGATTGTGCCTGAAGCGGGTGCTTCTCATCGATCGGCACATACTGTGCGGTCCCGTACACTTCGCTTGTGGACGTGTGAATGATGCGCTTGACGCCGTTCTCCAGCGCAGCCTGGCAGATGTTCAGGGTCCCCTTGACATTGGTATCCACGTAGCTGTCAGGGGCAACATACGAGTATGGAATGGCAATCAGTGCCGCGAGGTGAAAGACAATATCCACATCTTTGGTAATGTGCTTGCAATAATGAGGATCCCTCACGTCGCCGTTAAGCACTTCAACATGTGAAAGACAGTCAACGTCTTCAAGCCAGCCCCAATAGTTGAATGAGTTATATTGGGAAAGCGCCTTAACCTTATAACCTTCGCGCACCAGCAACTCGGTCAAATGCGAGCCGATAAATCCGTCAGCGCCGGTCACCAAAACTGTAGTCATCGTTAAACCCTTAAAGTCTCTTTCCCTGACACTTGCTCAGGGGCGACAAAGATATGAATGTACCATCGAAGAAGCTCGCCAAGGGACCTTGGCGCAGCGACTCAACTGATCGTAAGATGCTGCCTGATCTGCATCCCCAGCGCCCCTTCGCCACTGCTTGCTCGAGAGAGCTCAGCGGCCGGGACGTGCTGCGCCATGCCGCCATGCAAGGCTCACCAATAGCCCTGCTGCCGCGGCTCCAACACCAACGCTGCACAAAGCATCAAAAGCGAGCTTTATGCAGCACAAAATTTTCGAACCACTATACACAAAGACAGAACGCTTCTCCATTGTCCCGCTCTGTCAGCCTACCCCACGGAGCGGTAGAGGGTTTACGCGAACGCAATAGGAGCCCTGAATAAACAGACCCTATGTTCCGCCCAGCAGCGATGATTACCTGAGTAACTGTCCAGTTAAAACAACTATCGACAAGGCTCATCCCAATCAACGAAACATTCACCCGCAGGATCGCATCGCTTATCAGACCACCTTCCATGCTTAACCTATTGCGCACGACAGCAAACATCTGAAAATTCCTAACTCAAGAACGATCACTTCCGACGCGGGATTTTCGCTAGAAAAACTCACCGAAGCCTAGCAGGCAAAATGCCGCAATGGAGCCTGCGCACCCGAGCCTACAGGCCATCAACGACCTACCGACCACTTTCAGGCAGCGAAGGCGCCTGCGTCTTGGCGACCACGGGCACCGCCATTGAAACCTCTTGTGAAAGATGAAGGCGACGCACGACCAACAAATTCCGCATAATCGCCAGAAAAATGCCGCAGACGACACCTACTACCAAGCCCGCCAAGACCAGGATCAACTTTTTCGGCTGCACCGGTGCCACGGGTGCCATTGCAGGCTGATCAATGCTTACCAATCGCATACTGCTTGCGTCCGCCCCCATACTCTCAAGTCGCACTCGCTCGGCTCGCAGCGCCTCGATTCCTTTCAGGAACAGCTCGTCATTATCGCGCTTGCGCAATACTTCGACCTCGCGATTATTGGCGAGCACCAAAAGCTGCTTGCGAATCTCTGCAACTTTGGGATCGGAAAAATCGTCCGACTCACGACGGCGCATTACCTGGCGCTCCGCCTCCAGTGCATCTACACCCATGAAGTACAGAGGGATCTGCTGGTTGGTGACCTCGGTGCGATTAATCGTACCGGAGGAATCGCTATTGGCCATGGAAGAAGGCGTTGAAGGCCTCTTCAAACCCAGGGAACGCGCAATTGTGATTGCCTCATTCAACTGGGCAATACGGTCCTCCCTCAGCAGCTTGAGCTGGCTACGCAACGCCTTCAACTCATCCTGCAACTGCGCGCGCTTCAGACGATCAGCCTCCAGCAACTCGGCGATCCGCCCCTGCTTCGTAGCATCATAGTTGCTGCGTGCAGCAGCTAGCTTTGCATCCACTTCAGCCAGCCGATTGCTGACGATAACCTTTAGGTCGTCAGAAATATGTCGGCGCTCGTTATCAATTGCGTACTCAATCAGTCCGTTGAGCGCATCAGGGCCACTGATACCCTGCGGGTAGCGCATCTGCATATTTACGCTTGTGGCGAACGCGGCGGACTTCTGAACGTCCGTCTGCACCTTCATCTGCAGATCGCGGTTAAACCTCTCGAATGCATGCGTTGGTGCACTGTAGGCCCCAACAAACTGCTCCTGCAACTGAGGATTGGCCTTATAGAAGCCAAGGCGGACCTCATAAGAATCCAGGGCAGACGCAACCCGCATCAACGCCTCATCCGGCGACAGCGAGTAGACACCTGACCGATTCAATGCATCCAGATCATTCAGTGCAACAGAACGCAGCACTGCACTGGTTTCATACTCTGGCGTGGCTGTAAAAGCGTAAATGCCCCCCAGAGCAGCGAACATCAGCGAGAAAGCGACGATCAATTTTTTCTGCTGCCAAACCACCTGGGCGGTCGCCAGAAAATCAAATTCACCTTGTGCGATGACCGGGGGAATACGGGAAACACTTGTCACATTTAAACCTGCTCTGGCTGAAATATACGTACCGTGTCTGACAGACAAGCACCTATACGCTATTGGCGAACTCGCCGAATAGAGCCACAGGGCACACTGCCGCGTCAATTTGCATGCATTGTGCCACCTAATCGCGCCGCGCTCCATACAGGACGCGGCAAGCGCGCTTCACCTAAGAGCGTACGCCTTGATTACTCAACCATACATGCTTCACCAGCGCCAAGATCACCCCCAGGAATAGACCAACCAAAACCCCCAATAGGATGATCAACGCCTTCTTCGGATTGACCGGCATGTCAGGCGACTCGATCCCTCCATCCTGCCGATAGACTTCTACAGTGGCCGGATCGATAGCCAACGACTGATAGAATTCGAAATCAGCCTGTTGCTCACGCAATGTGGAGATAAAAGGATCGTCCGAACTCCGTCGCTCCAAATTACTAATTTCTGCCTCCAGCGCCTCGCTCCCCCGCATATAGGTCAGTGCCCCGTCCATATTTGCAGAAAGCTCCTTGGCGATATCTCCGCTGATGATCGGCGGTCTTACCAACCCAATGGACTTGGCGATAATCAACGCCTCCTTGAGTTGTGCAATTCGGTCCTCTCGCTTGTGCGCCCCAGTCTCGCGCGCCAAGGCAATCTGCCGCTCAAGGTTATTTGCCTTGACCATAGCGTCAGCCTTCACATCCTTGAGCACCTCGTTCTTCGCGCGCTCTCCTGCCATTTGCACATAGCGCATCGCCCACTGTGCAGCCAAGTGCGGATCGGATAGCTTGACAGCAACGGAGTAACGCCCTGGTGACTCGGGATTCACAAGCTCTAGCACGAGCACCTTGCTCATCTGGTTATAAAGGTCATCTTGGGAACGCCGCCCCTCTCGCTGAGTCACCCAAGGCAGGTAATTCGATTCGAAAAACTCACGACGCAATGACTCGGACTGCAGCACGCGCGAGTACACACCGGAAATGTCTTTTACTGACAGCATCATCAACCCCGAGCTACCACCGCGACCGTAGTTGAGATGAGCAATATCATTCTGGGTGGGAGGCTGCACAAACACCTTGGCTTCGTAGGTCGGAGTAACCAGCATGCTGTACGCCACAGCAACTGCCCCCACCAGCAGTGTCGTCACGAGAACCAATAGCCTATGGCACCACAATCGAGCCATCAGCTCCACAAGATCAATTTCATCATCTCTAATCACTCGCTCACGGTCGTTGGACATTTATTTTGTGATTCCCTAGGTCCATTTTCTTTTGAAACCAACCATTTAGATTGGAAGGTCAGTAAACAGCAGATAGCAAAATGATGTCATTGGCATATAATTCTTTAATAAATCATAGCTTAGTGACGTTTTGGCAACCTGCCTGGTGACGACGACATTTTCTTTACGCGCATGCGGCACCGATGCAGAGGCATCTGATAAGGCAACATTCAGATAAGTTCCCAGCGCAGAAGCAAAAGCCACAACACTACTTTCACCCACCTGGCTCACATGCCGAAACACAATGGCAATACTTTGGACAGTACGTAGCCGGCATCGAGCTCAGCATGTGCCAGCATAATCTGCTGCAGCATGACCGTTGAAAGCATGATCAATCGACGGGCCCCAGATTAATGCGAGGTGGACAGCGGGCCCGAGCGCCCACCCGGCATACCGATGCGCAAACCAGAAGAGAGGAGAAACAAAGAGGAAGGAGGGCTTGATAATAGGCTGAAACGCCATAGATGGCGCGGTGGTGAGGAATCGAGAGAAAACATGCGCGATCCATTCCAGGGTATTCAATGGAGCGCCATTACCCCATAAAAGATGGCCGCCGCCACGTGGCATCTTCGCTCAGTAGCTGTAGGAAGATTCTGCATTTTGCAGCCAGGCGGGCTGCGTTACCGACTCATACGCCGGGCACGACCTCTGGCACGCACTGCAACATATGCCCCCATCACCGGCCCAACCAGCAACCCACCCACCAAGGCAACCAGCACCACAACCGACAACGGCAACGCCGGCGCAGCCCACCCAAAAAGCACCAATGCCACCGACTGCTGGTTCTCCAGCACAAACAGCAGCACCACCGCCGCAACGGCCAGCACCACCAGCGCCAGCACTACACGCTTGAGGTTACGCATGACTTGCTCCTTGCTCAGCGGCCATCATGCGCCCTCCTCCTCATCGTTGACCCGATCACGCAGCTCTTTACCGGGCTTGAAATGCGGCACGAACTTGCCGTCCAGACTCACCGACTGACCCGTCTTCGGGTTACGGCCCAGGCGCGGCGCCCGGTAATGCAGCGAGAAGCTGCCAAAGCCGCGGATCTCGATTCGATCCCCTGTAGCCAGGCACTGGGACATCTGCTCAAGCATGGTCTTGATGGCCAGCTCCACATCCTTCGATGAAAGCAGCCCTTGATGGGTGACAATACGTTCGATCAGCTCCGACTTCGTCATATTTTTCCCTTCTTTATCAAGCAGCTAGATCATTGCTTACTCTGTTTGTAGCACGCCCTAGCTGATTTGAACAGGGTGGTTCTTGACTTAATAAAATTGGGTATACGGATTTAATGGTTGATGGGGCACCTTCACCCCATCAATCTGATACCACCCTCAGATGGTTGATAGATCGACTCCGTAGTTGAGTTCCTCTGCGAAGTCCGGCAGTCCGTAACCGATGGTTTTCTTGTAGAAAGGAGAGACCTTCGCAGTCGGTGCCTTCTTCTTGTGCTTCGTGGTGTAGAGCATTCGTGCCCGCATCACCTCGAAGGAGTAACCGCGCCCTTCACGGTTCTTGTCCTTGGCCAGTCGGTTGATGGACTCCGTGTAAGCGTTGGTGACGGGCATGTCCGTCTCGAAGTAGGTCATGGTCTCTTCGCGCCAGTTTCCCACTGCCCTGACCAGATCGCTCCAGACTTCCTTTTGGCCCTTCGGGATGGTGGCTATCCACTCGTCCAGGGCGGCTTCTGCCTGGAGCCGTGTGGTGGCGTCCCAGATGCCGTAGAAGCGCTCCTTGTGCTCGTAGGCGGCCAGCAGTTGCGGGAACGCGCCTGTCCAGGTCTCCATGATGAGGCGCTCCCGGTCTGAGACTTCGTGAGCGCGTTTCAGCAGGATTTTCCGGTCTCCCTTGAGAGTCCGGCTCTGGGACGGTTTCAGCTCCTTTCTGAGGCCCTTGCGCACTCTCTCTAGGGCATCGTTGGCCATGCGCACCACATGGAACTTATCGACCACGATACGGGCCTGGGGCAGCACAGCCTTGACCGCTGCCCGGTAGGGGTTCCACATGTCCATGCTGACGATCTCGACCTTCTGCCGGTCTTTCAGCTTCATCAGGTAGTTGGTCACCACGTCCTGGCGGCGGGTGGCCAGCAGGTCGAGCAGGGTTCGCTCCTCAATGTTGGTCAGAATGCAGCGGTAGCGCTTGTTCAGGTATAGCTCGTCAATGCCCAGGATGCGGGGCGTCTCGAAGCGGTGCCAGCGCCCCAGGAACTCGGCGCGGGCGTTGAAGATGTCGCGCACCGTCTTCTCGTCCAGGCCGGTCTGTGCCGCCACAAAGGTGTAGGGGTGGTTGAAGGATTCCTTCTCCACGTACTCATGCAGCCGCAGTGTCATACGGAATCCGTCCACCATCTCCGGTAGCTGGGGCCTGAATGTTGTCTTGCAGGCCCGGCAGGTGTATCGGCGGCGGACCACCCAGAGAGTGACCCGCTTGCCGTGGATGGGCAGATCACGATAGGGAACGTCACGCTTGCCGAACCGTACGAACTCACCCTGCACGCCGCATTCCTCGCAGGCGATGGGATCGGGCACGTCCACCTGGAAGTGCATTTCGTCGTCGGTTGATTTGCAGCCCAGTACTTGGTATTGCGGCAGGTGAAGGATGTTGTCGGGAAGTTCGGTCATGGTGTTGTATAGGCGTAGGTGTCAGTCAGATCCATCCGACTCGGCATTGGTGTTTGCTTTTTTACCCAACAAGCTGCTGGAAACGAAAAGTAAGGCACCGAGGACAATTGCAATATCAGCCAGGTTGAAGGCCGGCCAATGCCAGTCTCGCCAATAGAAATCAAAGGAATCCACAACATAGCCGCGAAAGACCCGGTCAATCAGGTTGCCCATGGCGCCACCGAGGATAAGACTGTAAGCGATGGCTTCTCCTTTATGACGATTTTCAAGGATCAGCTTGATCAGAAAAATCGAGACCACTACCGCGATTCCGATAAAAAAGTAGCGCTGCCAGCCTCCACCATTCGCAAAAAGACTGAATGCGGCACCGGTGTTCCATAGGTGCACCCAGTTAAAGAACGGGGTCACCGAAACATACTCGCCATAGGCCATTGATTGCTGCACCAGCCACTTTACAGCCTGATCAGACGCTGCCAGCAGGCCCGATATGGACAATAGGGCATACGGCGAGAGCTTTTTGCCAATAATGAGCATTATTTAACCCTTCAACGCCAAAATGCGTCTGGCACCGTTAAGTACAATGCCCCCCGCGATGGTGCCGATAATCAGATCCGGATAATTGGAACCGGTCCACGCGACCAGGGCGCCGGCGGTGATGACCCCCAGGTTGATCACCACGTCGTTGGCCGAGAATATCCAGCTTGCCTTCATGTGCGCCCCGCCTTCCCGATGTTTGGATATGAGCAGCAGACAACTGGTATTGGCAATCAATGCGACGAATGCGATAGCCATCATCACCAGCGATTCAGGCTCACTACCGAATACAAAGCGTCTCACCACCTCTACGAGCACGCCCACAGCCAAGATCAGTTGCAGTACACCAGCAAGATGCGCGGCACGTACCTGCATTTTCACGCTATGTCCAACCGCATAAAGGGCAAGCCCGTACACCGCCGCATCGGCAAAATTGTCCAGGGATTCTCCAATCAGGCCGGTGGACCGGGCGATCAGACCGGCAGTCATTTCCACCACGAACAGAAGTGCATTGATGCCGAGCAACCAGCGCAGGGTCCCGGATTCTTGCTTAGCAGAAGCTGCCGAAAACTCGGCGGCCTTGATGGTCTCCGGATTTGCAGCGACGGTTTCCTGAAGCGAGGCGCCTAGCCCCAAGGTCTTCAGTTTCGAGGTGACGGGCTCGACCTCGCCGTCATGCACGACCTTCAGCCGGCGGTTCGACAAGTCGAAGGACAGCGCCCGAATCTCCTCAAAGCCGTTCAGGGCTAGGCGAATCATTCGTTCTTCTGATGGACAGTCCATCTTCGGCACGGCATAAACACTGACCCATCTCCCTGGCGCCTCGGAGGAGGCCTGTATATCGGTATCCGCTGCGGACGTTGCATCACCGCCACAGGCGCCACCACAGGATTTGCTCATGATACGACTCCACTTGAACAATGTTGTGGTACCATTTAAAACTATAAAGCTACTATAAGGTCAATAGAGTAAAGAATCCGTTGGGGAGGAGGCTGATGCGCATTGGTCAGTTGGCGCAGTTGGTAGGGGTCGAAACACAGACGATCCGCTTCTATGAACAGCAGGGCTTGTTGCCGCCGCCTGATCGGCAGGACAACGGTTACCGTGTCTATACCGAGAAACACGTTGAGCGGCTGGCCTTTATTCGTCGCTGCCGCATCCTGGATCTGTCACTGGCAGAAATTCACGAACTAAAGCGCTATCAGGACGACCCTCATCAGCCTTGTACCGCCGTCAACGCCTTGCTCGATGATCACATCTCTCATGTGCGGTCGCAGATAACCGCTCTGCAAGCGCTTGAGAAACAACTCGTTTCACTGAGAGCGAGTTGCAACGATGACCGGGAAGTTGAGGCGTGTGGGGTTCTTGCTGGAATTAGCGAAGGAAACATGCACCAGCAGTAGGTGAAGCATCAACCAGATAATCCGATGAGATGCCGGTCTGTCTCACTCTCATGCAAAGGTAAGATCAACCATTTAATCCGCTTACCCATAAAATTTTCAAGATTTGCGCACAAGGGTGACAAGTGAGTGCCGCTGCCCGCAGGTGAGGCGGGGCATGGGATTGGCGCATTTGCTTCGCCCTGACATGGACGAATGCGCCCTGGCGGAACACAGGAAGGCATGGGACCCCCTGCAGACTCATCGGCAAACAGACATGAATCGCAGGCACAAAAAAGGGCGACCGAAGTCGCCCTTTTTAATGATCAAGCAGAACTCAGTTCTGTTTGGCCATTGCTTCGCGCAGCAGTGCAGCCATGGTGGTATCGGCGGCAGCTTCCGGAGCGGCTTTCAGGCTCTGGATTGCTTCTTTCTCTTCAGCATCGTCTTTCGACTTGATGGAGAGGTTGATTACGCGGCTCTTGCGGTCAACGCTGATGATCTTGGCTTCAACTTCTTCGCCTTCCTTCAGAACGTTACGCGCGTCTTCAACGCGGTCACGGCTGATTTCGGAAGCTTTCAGAGTGGCTTCGATATCGTCGGCCAGGGTGATGATAGCGCCCTTGGCGTCAACTTCTTTAACGATACCTTTTACGATAGCGCCTTTGTCGTTGACAGCAACGTAGTTGGAGAACGGATCGTCTTCCAGTTGCTTGATACCCAGGGAGATACGCTCGCGCTCTGGGTCAACCGACAGGATGACGGTGTCCAGCTCGTCGCCCTTCTTGAAGCGACGTACGGCTTCTTCGCCCACTTCGTTCCAGGAGATGTCGGACAGGTGAACCAGACCGTCGATGCCGCCGTCCAGACCAATGAAGATACCGAAATCGGTGATCGACTTGATGGTGCCGGAGATCTTGTCGCCCTTGTTGAACTGGCCAGAGAAGTCTTCCCATGGGTTCGACTTGCACTGCTTGATGCCCAGGGAGATACGACGACGCTCTTCGTCGATGTCCAGAACCATGACTTCCACTTCGTCGCCGACTTGTACGACTTTCGAAGGGTGGATGTTCTTGTTGGTCCAGTCCATTTCGGAAACGTGTACCAGGCCTTCCACGCCTTCTTCCAGCTCTGCGAAGCAGCCGTAGTCGGTCAGGTTGGTGACGCGCGCCATGACGCGGGTGCTTTCTGGGTAACGTGCCTTGATAGCAACCCATGGGTCTTCGCCCAGTTGCTTCAGGCCCAGCGAAACGCGGTTACGCTCACGATCGTACTTCAGTACCTTGACGTCGATCTCGTCGCCAACGTTGACGATTTCCGACGGGTGCTTGATACGCTTCCAGGCCATGTCGGTGATGTGCAGCAGGCCATCAACGCCGCCCAGGTCAACGAATGCGCCGTAGTCGGTGAGGTTCTTGACGATACCCTTGACTTGCTGGCCTTCCTGCAGCGATTCCAGCAGAGCTTCGCGCTCGGCGCTGTTTTCGGCTTCCAGGACACTGCGACGGGAAACGACAACGTTGTTGCGCTTCTGGTCCAGCTTGATGACCTTGAATTCCAGCTCTTTGCCTTCGAGGTGGGTGGTGTCGCGCACTGGGCGGACATCAACCAGGGAGCCCGGCAGGAACGCACGGATACCGTTAACGTCGACAGTGAAGCCGCCTTTAACCTTACCGTTGATAACGCCCTTGACCACTTCTTCGGCGGCGAAAGCTGCTTCCAGAACAATCCAGCACTCGGCGCGCTTGGCTTTTTCACGGGACAGCTTGGTTTCGCCAAAGCCGTCTTCGACCGCGTCCAGCGCAACGTGAACTTCGTCACCGACCTTGATGGTCAGCTCGCCAGCTTCGTTGTAGAACTGCTCGAGCGGGATGACGCCCTCGGACTTCAGACCGGCGTGGACAGTAACCCAGTCACCGTCGATATCGACAACGATACCGGTGATGATCGCACCTGGTTGAAGGTTGAGGGTTTTCAGGCTTTCTTCAAAGAGTTCTGCAAAGCTTTCGCTCATTTTAATTCCTGTAGATTAGGGCGAGACATACGCCCATCAGCCACATTCCAGACAATGTGGGTTTCGTTCATATAAAGGGAAAGCCTGCAGGACGTTGACTGGTGCCCCTGCATGCCGCCCTGTATCAGGCGATATCGCGAAGTGCGATCTCGCTTCTGATGCGTTGCAACACCTGTTCGATGGACAATTCCGTGGAATCCAGCTGGATTGCATCGGCCGCCGGCTTGAGCGGGGCCACTGCGCGCTGGGTGTCGCGCTCATCACGCGCACGTATCTCATCTAGCAGACTCGACAGACTAACATCATCGCCCTTGCTCTTCAACTGCAAGTAACGACGACGCGCCCGCTCCTCGGCGCTGGCCGTGAGGAAAATCTTCAAGGGCGCGTCTGGAAACACCACCGTCCCCATGTCGCGCCCATCGGCGATCAGGCCGGGAGACTCCTGAAACGCCCGCTGGCGCTGCAGCAGCGCATCACGCACCGCCGGCAGCGAAGCCACCATCGATGCGCCAGCGCCCACGGTTTCGGTACGGATCACATTGCTCACATCATCCCCCTCGAGGATGATCTGCTGCAACTTGCCCGGCTCGGCGGCGATGAACTGCACGTCCAGATGGGCGGCCAGCTTGACCAGCAGCTCTTCATTGGTCAGGTCGACACCGTGGTTGCCGGCGGCGAATGCCAGGAGGCGGTACAGAGCACCGGAATCCAGCAGCTTCCAGCCCAGCTCGCGGGCCAGCATGCCGGCAACGGTACCCTTGCCAGAACCGCTAGGCCCGTCGATGGTGATGACCGGTGCCAGGGCGTTCACGACTTGCCCTCTTCAGCTACGCGGATGCCGACTTCGGCACACAGCGCGAGGAAGTTGGGGAACGAGGTGGCGACGTTGGCACAGTCATGGATGCGAATCGGCGCGCAAGCGCGCAGCGAGGCGACGCTGAAGGCCATGGAGATACGGTGGTCGCCATGCCCATGCACTTCGCCACCACCAATGCTGCCGCCGTCGATGATGATGCCGTCCGGGGTAGGCTCGCACTTCACGCCCAGCGCCAGCAGGCCGTCGGCCATGACCTGGATGCGATCCGACTCCTTCACCCGCAGCTCTTCGGCGCCGCGCAGCACGGTACGCCCTTCGGCACAGGCCGCAGCCACGAACAGCACCGGGAACTCGTCGATCGCCAGGGGCACCAGGTGCTCCGGAATCTCGATACCCTTGAGCCTGGCGCCGCGCACTCGCAGATCGGCTACCGGCTCGCCGCCGACTTCACGCTGGTTTTCCAGGGTGATATCGCCGCCCATCAGTTGCAGAATGTCGATGACACCGGTGCGGGTCGGGTTGATGCCGACGTGCTCCAGTACCAGCTCCGAACCCTCGGCAATCGAGGCCGCGACCAGGAAGAAGGCCGCCGAGGAGATATCGGCCGGCACCTCGATGTGGGTGGCGGTCAGCTTGCCACCCGACTCCAGCGAGGCGGTAGGGCCATCGACGCTCACGCTGTAGCCAAAACCGCGCAGCATGCGCTCGGTATGGTCACGGGTAGGCGCAGGCTCGGTGACGGTAGTCTTGCCCTGGGCATACAGGCCGGCCAGCAACAGGCAGGATTTGACCTGGGCACTGGCCATCGGCAGTTTGTAATCCAGCGCCTTGAGCGTATGGCCACCGCGGATGGTCATCGGCGGGCGGCCCTCGGCGGCGGTCTCGATGACCGCACCCATTTCGCGCAGCGGGTTGGCCACACGGTTCATCGGGCGCTTGGACAGCGAAGCATCGCCGGTCAGCACGGTGTCGAACGGCTGCGCGGCCAGCAGGCCGGACAGCAGGCGCATCGAGGTACCCGAGTTACCCAGGTAGATCGGGCCAGGCGGCGGCTTGAGGCCATTGAGCCCCACCCCGTGAATGGTCACGCGACCATGGTGCGGGCCTTCGATGACCACGCCCATGTCGCGGAACGCCTGCAGGGTCGCCAGCGCATCCTCACCCTCGAGGAAGCCTTCCACCTCGGTGGTGCCTTCGGCCAGGGAGCCGAGCATGATCGAGCGGTGAGAAATCGATTTGTCGCCTGGTACGCGAATACGGCCGGACAGGCGGCCACCAGGTTGTGCCAGGAAAATCAGGTCGTTGGAGTTCATAGCGTCCACATAGGCCCGACGGGCCAGGATTTTACTGAAATGCTCGCGGGCAACCCGGGCGCGGGTGAAAACGCCCAGCAGCTGGTGCCCATCCCCTGCATCGACCGCGTCGCGCAAGGCGTCGAGGTCGCTGCGAAATGTATCCAGTGTGCGCAGGACAGCCTCGCGATTGGCGAGGAAGATGTCATGCCACATGACCGGGTCGCTTCCGGCGATTCTTGTGAAATCGCGGAACCCACCGGCAGCGTAACGGAAGATATCGAGGTTTTCATTGCGCTTGGCCAGCGAATCGACCAGGCCGAAAGCCAGCAGATGCGGCAGATGACTGGTTGCCGCCAGCACTTCGTCGTGGCGCTCCACCTGCATGTGCTCGACATCGGCATCCAGTGCACGCCACAGGCGATCGACCAGAGCCAGGGCGGCCGGGTCGGTTTCTGCCAGCGGCGTGAGAATCACCTTGTGACGACGGAACAGGGCGGCATTGGAGGCCTCCACCCCACTCTGCTCGGAGCCCGCGATCGGATGGCCAGGTACGAAACGCGGCAGTTTCTCGGCAAAGGCTTCGCGCGCAGCACGCACCACGTTGCCCTTGGCGCTGCCCACATCAGTCAGCACCGCTGCACCCAGATCAAGCTGCGCCAGGCGCGCCAGGAGCTTTTCCATGGCCAGGATCGGCACCGCCAGCTGGATCACGTCAGCCCCGACACAGGCCGCAGCCAGGTCCTCTTCACAACGGTCGACCACACCCAGCTCGACCGCCAGCTTGCGCGACTGCGGGTCCAGGTCGACACCGACCACCTCGCGGCACAGGCCACTTTCACGCAGGCCCTTGGCGAACGAGCCGCCAATCAGGCCCAGGCCCACCACCACCAGCCGGCCAATGACGGGCCCGCCTTGCTTTACGACTTCAACCACGGAGCAGGACCCTGTTCAGAACATCACGCATTGGCATACCTCAGAGCACCGCCTTCGGATACGAGCCCAGTACCTTCAGGGCCACCGCCTCCTGGCTGATCTGCTCCAGCACCGCCTTGATCAACGGGTCACGATGGTGGCCGACGAAGTCGATGAAGAACACGTAGGTCCACTTGCCGCTGCGCGACGGACGGGTCTCGATGCGGGTCAGGTCGATGCCGTTCTCGTGGAACGGTACCAGCAGTTCGTGCAGCGCACCCGGCTTGTTGCTCATCGAAACGATGATCGAGGTCTTGTCATCACCGGTCGGCGGCACTTCCTGGTTGCCGATCATCAGGAAGCGCGTGGCATTGTCCGGACGGTCTTCGATTTTCTCCGCCAGGCGTGTCAGACCGTACAGGCCGGCCGCCATGTCACCGGCGATCGCCGCCGAATTCCACTCGCCCTTGACCCGCTTGGCAGCTTCGGCATTGCTCGATACCGCCACCCGCTCGACGTTCGGATAATGAGCATCCAGCCACTTGCGGCACTGGGCCAGCGACTGGGCGTGGGAGTAGATACGGCTGATGCTGTCGGTCTTGGTATTCTCGCCCACCAGCAGGTGGTGGTGAATGCGCAGCTCGACTTCGCCGCAGATCACCATGTCGTGCTCGAGGAAGCTGTCCAGGGTGTGGTTGACCGCACCTTCGGTGGAGTTTTCCACAGGCACCACGCCGAAATTGACCGCGCCGGCGACCACTTCGCGGAATACCTCGTCGATGGCCGCCATCGGCTTGCTGATCACGGCATGGCCGAAGTGCTTCATGGCTGCGGCCTGGGTAAAGGTGCCCTCAGGCCCCAGGTAGGCGACCTTGAGCGGTTGCTCCAGGGCCAGGCACGACGACATGATTTCACGGAACAGCCGGGCCATTTCCTCGTTGCCCAGCGGGCCCTTGTTGCGCTCCATCACGCGCTTGAGCACCTGCGCCTCGCGCTCGGGCCGGTAGAACACCGGCACCTCGCCATCTGCCAGGGTCGCAGTCTTGACCCGGGCGACTTCCTGGGCGCAGCGCGCACGGTCGCTGATCAACTCGAGGATCTTCTCGTCGAGGCTGTCGATGCGCACGCGCAGGGCCTTGAGTTCCTGTTCGGACATCAGGCGTGTTCCTTCTCGAATTCACCCATGTAGGCCACCAGTGCCTCCACGGCATCCAGGCCCAGGGCGTTGTAGATCGAGGCACGCATGCCGCCCACCGAACGGTGACCCTTGAGGTTGAGCAGGCCACGCTCGTCGGCGCCCGCCAGGAACGCCTTGTCCAAGCGCTCGTCGGCCAGGCGGAACGGCACGTTCATCCAGGAACGGGCATTGCTGCTGATCGGATTGGTATAGAAGTCGCTCTTGTCGATGAAGCCGTACAGGCGGTCCTTCTTGGCGCGGTTGCGCTGCTCCATGGCAGCGACGCCGCCCTGCTCCTTGAGCCACTCGAACACCAGGCCCGAGAGGTACCAGGAATAGGTTGCCGGGGTGTTGTACATCGAGCCGTTGTCGGCCGCGACCTTGTAGTCGAGCATGGTCGGGCAGCTGCTGCGGGCACGGCCCAGCAGGTCTTCACGCACGATCACCACCACCAGGCCGCTGGGGCCGATGTTCTTCTGCGCACCGGCGTAGATCAGACCGAACTGCGACACGTCGACCGGACGCGAGAGGATGTCCGAGGACATGTCCACAACCAGCGGCACGTCACCGGTCTGCGGCACCCAGTCGAACTCCAGACCACCGATGGTCTCGTTCGAGGCGTAATGCAGGTAGGCGGCGTCCTTGGTCAGGTTCCACTCGTTCTGACCCGGGATGGCCAGGTAATCGTAAGGCTTGGCGCTGGCGGCGACATTGATGTTGCCGTAGCGACGCGCTTCCTCGATCGCCTTTTTCGACCAGATGCCGGTCTCGATGTAGTCGGCCGTACCGCCCTCGGGCAGCAGGTTCAACGGGATCTCGGCAAACTGCTGGCTGGCGCCGCCCTGCAGGAACAGCACCTTGTAGTTGGAGGGGATGGACATCAGGTCGCGCAGGTCCTGCTCGGCCTTCTCGGCAATGGCCACGTAGTCGTCGCTACGGTGGCTCATCTCCATGACCGACAGGCCTTTGCCGCGCCAGTTCAGCATTTCTGCCTGGGCACGCTGCAGCACAGCTTCAGGAAGCGCAGCAGGGCCTGCGCAGAAGTTAAAGGCTCGTTTGCTCACATCCACTCTCGCTCTGCTCTTGATGTCTGTGGGAGCAGACACCGCAGTGGCGGGCCTGCCCGCCCCCACAGCCGCTCCCATAGGTTGCGCTACTACAATTTATTCCTGCGGCGTCTCTTCGTCAGCTGCAGCGTCCAGTGGCGACCCTTCGCCGGCGTCCACGTCAGCCTCGGCATCCGCCACGAAGTCTTCGTCGTCTTCCTCGTCGGACGGCTCCTGCACCCGCTCCAGACCCACCAGGGTCTCGTCGCTGGCCAGCTTGATGAGCGTCACGCCCTGGGTATTGCGGCCCAGGCTGGAGACTTCGCCGACACGGGTACGCACCAGGGTGCCCTGGTCGGAAATCAGCATGATCTCCTCGCCTTCCTGCACCTGTACCGCACCGACCAGACGGCCGTTGCGATCGTTGCTGACCATGGCGATGACGCCCTGGCCGCCACGCTTGTACTCGGGGAACTCGGCGATGGCGGTACGCTTGCCGAAACCACGCTCGGAAGCGGTGAGGATCTGGCTGCCTTCTTCGGGGATGATCATCGAAATCAGCTTCTGCCCCTCGGCCAGGCGCATGCCGCGCACACCGCGGGCGGTACGCCCCATGGCACGCACGTCGGACTCCTTGAAGCGGGTGACCTTGCCGGCATCGGAGAACAGCATGACCTCGCGCTCACCATCGGTGATGGAGGCGGAAATCAGGATGTCGCCTTCGTCCAGCTCCAGCGCGATCAGGCCGACACTGCGCTGACGACTGAACTGCTCCAGCGGGGTCTTCTTCACGGTGCCGTTGGCGGTGGCCATGAAGATGAAGTGGCCTTCGGTGTATTCCTCCACCGGCAGCATGGTGGTGATGACCTCGCCCTCGCCCAGCGGCAGCAGGTTCACCAGCGGACGACCACGTGCGGCACGCGACGCCTCGGGGATTTCGTAGGTCTTGAGCCAGTACACCTTGCCCTTGCTGGAGAACAGCAGCAGCGTGGTGTGGCTGTTGGCGACCAGCAGGTGCGAGATGTAGTCCTCGTCCTTGACGCCGGTGGCCGACTTCCCCTTGCCGCCACGGCGCTGGGCCTGGTAGGCCGCCAGCGGCTGGGTCTTGGCGTAGCCGCCGTGGGAGATGGTCACCACGCGGTCTTCTTCCGGGATCATGTCACCCAGGGTCAGGTCCAGGCGTGCATCGAGAATCTCGGTGCGGCGCACGTCGCCATATTCGGCACGGATCAGCTCCAGCTCTTCGCGGATCACTTCCATCAAGCGCTCGGCGTTGTTCAGGATGCGAATCAGCTCGCCGATCTGCTTGAGAATCTCCTGGTACTCGGCCAGCAGCTTCTCGTGCTCCAGGCCGGTCAGGCGGTGCAGGCGCAGGTCCAGGATGGCCTGGGCCTGTTCGGGCGAAAGGTAGTACTTGCCATCACGCAGGCCGTACTGCTCGTCGAGGGTTTCCGGGCGGCAGGAATCGGCGCCGGCGCGCTCGACCATCACCTGCACGGCGCTGGACTCCCACGGCGTGCCGATCAGCGCTTCCTTGGCCTCGGACGGCGTCGGCGAAGCCTTGATCAGGGCGATGACCGGGTCGATGTTGGACAGTGCGACCGCCTGGCCCTCGAGGATATGGCCGCGTTCGCGGGCCTTGCGCAGCTCGAACACGGTACGGCGGGTGACCACCTCGCGGCGGTGACGCACGAACGCCTCGAGCAGGTCCTTGAGGTTCAGCACCCGCGGACGGCCGTCGATCAGCGCCACGATGTTGATGCCGAACACGGCCTGCAGCTGGGTCTGGGCGTAGAGGTTGTTGAGGATCACCTCCGGCACTTCGCCACGGCGCAGCTCGATGACGATGCGCATGCCGTCCTTGTCGGACTCGTCGCGCAGCTCGGTGATGCCCTCGAGTTTCTTTTCCTTGACCAGCTCGGCGATCTTCTCGATCAGCCGCGCCTTGTTCAGCTGGTACGGCAGCTCGGTGATCACGATCTGCTGGCGGCCACCGACCTTGTCGATGTCCTCGACCGTCGAGCGGGCACGCATGTAGATGCGCCCGCGACCGGTGCGGTAGGCCTCGATGATGCCCTGGCGACCGTTGATGATCGCGGCAGTCGGGAAGTCCGGCCCCGGGATGAACTGCATCAGCTCATCGACCGTGATGTCGGCGTTGTCGATCAGCGCCAGGCAACCGTCGATGACTTCACCGAGGTTGTGCGGCGGAATGTTGGTCGCCATGCCCACGGCAATACCGCTGGAGCCGTTGACCAGCAGGTTCGGGATCTTGGTCGGCATGACCGCCGGAATCTGCTCGGTGCCGTCGTAGTTGGGCACCCAGTCGACGGTTTCCTTGTGCAGGTCTGCCAGCAGCTCGTGCGCCAGCTTGGTCATGCGCACTTCGGTGTATCGCATGGCCGCGGCATTGTCGCCGTCCACCGAACCGAAGTTGCCCTGGCCGTCCACCAGCAGGTAGCGCAGCGAGAACGGCTGGGCCATACGGACGATGGTGTCGTAGACCGCGGTATCACCGTGGGGGTGATACTTACCGATCACGTCACCGACCACACGGGCGGATTTCTTGTACGGTTTGTTCCAGTCGTTACCCAGTTCACTCATCGCAAACAGAACGCGGCGATGCACGGGCTTCAAGCCATCACGCGCATCGGGCAGTGCACGCCCGACAATGACGCTCATCGCGTAGTCGAGGTAGGACTGTCTCAGTTCGTCTTCGATATTGACCGGTAGGATTTCTTTGGCCAGTTCGCCCATGAGAAGCCTGATTCCTTTTTCTGGTGAAACCTCGTCACATCCATATGGGACGAACGAAGCTCGCCGCTGCAAGCAGATGACCGGCAGCGACTTACGACAAATCAACGAGTTATGCCATGGATCTGCGCAGTAAAGACCGCCTCGGGAGGCGGTCTTGGAAACCGTCGGATGTTACCACAGTCCCGATAGGCTTGGGAGTATGGCAAACCGCCGCCCGATCTGAGGCTGGCTTGCCGGCAAAGGGCGCGGCGCGGACCTCAATGCAACCGCTTGCGGCACATCAACTGCGCCATCTTGGCCGCGTCCGGACGCTCGACGATGCCCTTTTCGGTCACGATCACGTCAATCAGGTCTGCCGGCGTCACATCGAACACCGGATTGAAGGCCTCTACCCCGGCCCCGACCCGTTCGCCGCCCACCTCCAGCAGCTCGCTGACATCCCGCTCCTCGAGCATCACCTCCTCGCCACTGGCCAGGTTGAGGTCGATGCTCGAACTGGGCGCCACCACCATGAAGCGAACCCCATGGTGCATGGCATTGACCGCCAGCTGGTAGGTGCCGATCTTGCTGACCACGTCGCCATTGGCAGTGATGCGGTCGGCGCCGACGATCACCCAGGTGATGCCTTTGGTCTTCATCAGGTGCGCGGCGGCGGAATCCACGCCGATGGTCACCGGCACCCCTTCGCCAGCCAGCTCCCAGGCGGTCAGCCGCGACCCTTGCAGCCAGGGCCGGGTCTCGGCCACGTACACCCGCTCCACCATGCCTTCCAGGTACGCGGCGCGAATCACCCCCAGCGCAGTGCCGAACCCGCCCGTGGCCAGCGCGCCGGCATTGCAGTGGGTGAGGATGGCCTGCTCGCTGCCCTGGTGCCTGCGAATCAGCTCGGCGCCCAGCTGGGCCATGGTCAGGTTGGCTTCACGGTCGCTCTCGTGAATGGCCTCGGCTTCGGCCAGCATGATCGCCAGCACGTCATCCCCGGCCTTGATCCGCAACAGCCGCTCGCGCATGCGGTTCAGTGCCCAGAACAGGTTGACGGCGGTGGGACGGGCTTCACCCAGCAGCTCGAAGTCCTCTTCCAGAGCCATTTCCCAGTCATCGCCATCCGCCAGGCGCTGGCGCAGCGCCAGCACCAGGCCATAGGCCGCACTGATGCCGATGGCCGGGGCGCCGCGCACCACCATGGTGCGGATGGCCTCGGCCACCCCGACGGCATCGGTATACGCCAGCCAGCGCTGCTCGAACGGCAGCGCACGCTGGTCGAGCAGATACAGGGCACCATCCCGCCAATCGATGGCCGTCACCTTCTCCGCAGCCAACAGTCGATCGCGCATGCCTCACCCCGTCATTCGGACATCAAAAGCGCACGATTATAACGAGCCCCAGCCGCGGACGCTCGGGTATACTTCGCCCCCACCTTCTGCGATACCGGGATTTTCGCACATGCCCAAGCCTGCACCTCCCCTCGACCTGTTGCTCCTGCCCTCGTGGCTGGTGCCCGTCGAACCGGCCGGGGTGGTTCTCAAGGGCCACGGCATCGGTATCCGCGACGGCCTTATCGCCTTCATCGGCCCGCGCGAAGACGCCCTGCGCGTGCAGGCCACCGAGGTGCGCGAGCTGCCCGGTTGCCTGCTCGCGCCCGGCCTGATCAACGCCCACGGCCACGCAGCGATGACACTGTTTCGCGGCCTGGCCGACGACCTGCCGCTGATGACCTGGCTGCAGGAGCACATCTGGCCCGCCGAAGCCCGCTGGGTCGATGAAGCCTTCGTGCGTGACGGCACCAACCTGGCCATTGCCGAACAGCTCAAGGGTGGCATCACCTGCTTCTCGGACATGTACTTCTTCCCCAAGATCGCCAGCGAATGCGTGCACGACAGCGGCATGCGCGCGCAGATCGCAGTGCCGTTGCTGGACTTCCCGATTCCCGGCGCCCGCACCTTCGACGAAGGCCTGCACCTGGGCGTGGAGCTGTTCGGCGACCTGCGCCACCATCCGCGCATCACCGTGGCCCTGGGCCCGCACGCACCGTACACGGTCAGCGACGCCAACCTGGAAAAGGTCCGGGTGATCGCCGAAGAGCTGGACGCGCCGGTGCACATGCACCTGCACGAGACCGCCTTCGAGGTGCAGCAGTCCATCGACCAGTGCGGCGAGCGGCCATTGGCGCGCCTGGCACGCATCGGCCTGCTGGGCCCGCGCCTGCAGGCCGTGCACATGACCCAGGTCAGCGACGACGACCTGGCCCTGCTGGTAGAAAGCAACACCAGCGTGGTGCACTGCCCTGAATCCAACCTCAAGCTGGCCAGCGGCTTCTGCCCGGTGGAACGCCTGTGGCAGGCTGGCGTCAACGTAGCCATAGGCACCGATGGCGCCGCCAGCAACAACGACCTCGACCTGCTGGGCGAAACCCGTACCGCGGCCCTGCTGGCCAAGGCCGTGTCAGGTTCGGCCAGCGCCCTGGATGCCCATCGCGCATTGCGCATGGCAACCCTCAACGGCGCCCGCGCCCTGGGCCTGGAGGCCGTAACCGGCTCGCTGGAGCTGGGCAAGGCTGCCGACCTGGTGGCATTCGACCTGTCGGGCCTGGCCCAGCAGCCGATCTACGACCCGGTCTCGCAACTGGTGTATGCCAGCGGGCGGGACTGCGCAAGACACGTCTGGGTGGCCGGCCGGCAACTGCTCGATGAGCGCCGCCTCACCCGGCTCGACGAACAGGCCCTGCATGCCAGCGCCTGTGGCTGGGGCCAGCGTATCGGCGGCCAGCACGAATAACCCGTCGGCAGCCACGGCTGCCGACCTGTAGCGAATTATCAAAGTTTCTGAGGACCGTTCCATGAGCAACGTCGACCACGCCGAAATCGCCAAATTCGAAGCCCTGGCCCACCGCTGGTGGGACCGCGAAAGCGAATTCAAGCCACTGCACGACATCAATCCGCTGCGGGTCAACTGGGTCGACGAGCGGGTCAAGCTGGCCGGCAAGAAAGTGCTCGACGTCGGTTGCGGCGGCGGCATTCTCAGCGAGGCCATGGCCCTGCGGGGTGCCACCGTCACCGGCATCGACATGGGTGAAGCGCCGCTGGCCGTCGCCCGCCTGCACCAGCTGGAGTCCGGCGTCGAGGTGGAATACCGGCAGATCACCGCCGAAGCCCTGGCCGAGGAAATGCCCGAGCAGTTCGACGTGGTCACCTGCCTGGAGATGCTCGAGCACGTACCCGACCCCTCCTCGGTGATCCGCGCCTGCTACCGCATGGTCAAGCCCGGCGGCCAGGTATTCTTCTCCACCATCAACCGCAACCCCAAGGCCTACCTGTTCGCCATCATCGGTGCGGAATACATCATGAAGCTGCTGCCGCGCGGCACCCATGACTTCAAGAAATTCATCCGACCGTCCGAACTGGGCGCCTGGAGCCGCGAAGCGGGCCTGAGCGTCAAGGACATCATCGGCCTGACCTACAACCCGCTGACCAAGCACTACAAACTGGCCAGCGACGTCGACGTCAACTACATGATCCAGACCCTGCGCGAGGAATGAGCATGCGTTTGCGAGCAGTACTTTTCGACATGGACGGCACCCTGCTCGACACGGCGCCGGATTTCATCGCCATCTGCCAGGCCATGCTGGCCGACCGCAGCCTTCCGGCAATCGACGACGAACGGATTCGCGAGGTGATTTCCGGTGGCGCCCGAGCCATGGTCGCCGCCGCGTTCGCGATGAGCCCCGAAGCCCCCGAGTTCGAGGCGCTGCGCCTGGAATTCCTCGAGCGCTACCAGAAGGATTGCGCGGTGCACAGCAAGCTGTTCGACGGCATGGCCGAGCTGCTGGCCGACATCGAAAAAGGCAACCTGCTGTGGGGCGTGGTCACCAACAAGCCGGTACGCTTCGCCGAGCCGATCATGCAGCAGCTGGGCCTGGCCGAGCGTTCGTCGCTGCTGATCTGTCCGGATCACGTGAAGAACAGCAAGCCCGACCCCGAGCCGCTGATCCTGGCCTGCAAGACCCTGAACCTGGACCCGGCCAGCGTGCTGTTCGTGGGTGACGACCTGCGCGACATCGAGTCGGGCCGCGACGCCGGCACCCGCACCGCAGCGGTGCGCTACGGCTATATTCATCCAGAGGACAACCCCAACAACTGGGGCGCGGACGTGGTGGTCGATCATCCTCTGGACCTGCGCAAGGTGCTCGACAGCGCCCTGTGCGGCTGCTGATCGCCGACACCCGCCAAAAGCTTCGCCGGCACGGCCGGCTCCTACAACACCGCATCGATTTGTAGGAACCGGCCGTGCCGGCGAATGCCTCACCACGATCTCGAGGGAATCCCATGTTCGACTACACCGCCCGCCCCGGCCTGCTCAACGGTCGGGTCATCCTGGTCACCGGCGCCGGTCGCGGCATCGGCGCCGCTGCTGCCAAGGCCTACGCCGCCCATGGCGCCACGGTACTGCTGCTGGGCAAGACCGAAGCCAACCTCAACGAGGTGTACGACCAGATCACCGCAGCCGGCCATCCGGCACCGGTGGTCGTGCCCTTCAACCTCGAAACCGCCCTGCCCCATCAGTACGATGAGCTGGCAGTGATGGTGGAAAACGAATTCGGTCGTCTCGACGGGCTGCTGCACAACGCCTCCATCATCGGCCCGCGTACCCCGCTGGAGCAGTTGTCGGGCGAGAACTTCATGCGCGTCATGCACATCAACGTCAACGCCATGTTCATGCTCACCAGCACCCTGCTGCCGCTGCTCAAGCTGTCTGAGGATGCCTCGGTGGTGTTCACCTCCAGCAGCGTCGGGCGCAAGGGCCGGGCCTACTGGGGTGCCTATGGCGTATCGAAATTCGCCACCGAAGGCCTGATGCAGACCCTCGCCGACGAGCTGGAGAACGTTGCCCCCGTGCGCGCCAACAGCGTCAACCCGGGCGCCACACGCACCAGCATGCGCGCCCAGGCCTACCCTGCCGAGGCACCGGAGAACAACCCGCTGCCCGAGCAGATCATGCCGGTCTACCTCTACCTGATGGGCCCGGACAGCAAGGGCATCAACGGCCAGGCGCTCAACGCGCAGTAGGCCTCAGGCGCCGACCAGGGCCGAGCGCGACCGGGCAGCGGAGCCCGGCTCGGCCTGTGGGGACTGCTCCAGCTGCAGACAGCGCTCCAGAAACAGGTACATGTAGTCGTAGCTCTTGCAGATCGCACGACGCAGCTGGGTCTGCAGCGCCTGTGGTGGGTTGTTGCCCGCCAGCGTGCAGATGATCTCCAACGCCTCCCAAGGGTGCTCGTCGTCATACTGCGCGTGCATCCTCAGCCATTTCATGGCGCGTTTGCGCCCGCTTTCGGGAAAGCCGTTGGCGTAGGTATCCGTCGAACACACCAGCGCCGACCATTCCCCCACCGCGCCTTCGATCGCATAGTTGGTCGCGGCCATGGCCACGATCAGCGAATCGGCTGCACAGGTATGCCAGCACCAGTCACTCAGCGCCTGCAACTCGGCCGGCACGTTCTGCTCGTTCAGATCGTCCAGGCTGACCCCGTGCGCCTGGGCCCAGTGCACCCAGTAGTCGGCATGGTTGAGCTCGACACGGATATTGCGCATCAGCCAGCGACGCGCCATGTCTTCCCCCGGGTGGCGGGCAAAACTGGTCTTGGCCAGGTTCTGCGCCATGTACACCGAAAACTGTTCGACTACCGGCCAGCCGCCGATCAGATACTGGCGCAGGGTGCGCTGGCTCAGCTTGCCGTCGCGCAGGCGGTGATAGATTTCATGCTCTACCACCCGCTGCTTGCTCGCACTGCAATCCTCGATCAGTTTCTGAGCCCAGAGTGGATAACTTTGCGCGTCCATCAATGGACCCACTCGCTCAAATGCATCAATCACTGTCATATCCCTACATCCTTGTGATTTGAAGTGAACGTTCAGCGAAACGTCCCCGGCGTCTTGAACAGCAAGGGCCGAGAGCGGATACGCCGGCGTTGCAAGCTTTCACAGGTGAACACCTGCGGCCGCTCGATCAGGTAGCCCTGGGCGTAATCGACACCAATTTCATGCAGCGCCTGTTCGATCAGGGGCGTCTCGACAAACTCGGCAATGGTGCGCTTGCCCATGACGTGGCCAATATGGTTGATCACTTCGACCATAGCCCGGTTAATAGGATCGTCAAGCATGTCCTTGACGAAACTCCCGTCGATTTTCAGGAAGTCCACGGGCAAGTGTTTGAGGTAGGCAAACGACGACATGCCGGCGCAGAAGTCGTCCAGAGAAAAGTGGCAACCCAGCCCTTTCAATTCGTTGATGAAACGAATGGCGCTGCCCAGGTTGGCAATCGCACTGGTTTCGGTGATCTCGAAACAGATCATTTCAGGCGGTATGGCGTACTCGACGAACTGACGCTGCAGATAATCCAGAAACTTGTCATCGCCGATACTGCTGCCCGACAGGTTGATGGCGCACATTGCCAATGGCCCCTTTCGCCCCTCGTCCAGCGCCTGGCGAATCACCTTGAACACTCTGTTCACCACCCAGCGATCCAGGGCCATCATTAGCCCATAGCGTTCGGCGGCCGGGATGAAGCTGTCGGGCAGGATGATGCGCCCGCTCTCATCATGCAGGCGCAGCAGTATTTCCAGATGACCGGCATCCGACTCACCGGCCGCCAGTGGTGCGATTTCCTGGGCATACAGGCAGAAGCGGTCTTCCTCCAGGGCGATGTGCAGGCGCTGGATCCAGGCCATCTCGCCAAAGCGCATGGACAGCTCGGTGTCGTCGGGGTGGTACACCTGCACCCGGTTGCGCCCCTTCTCCTTGGCCATGTAGCACGCCATGTCGGCCGCACGCAGCGAGGCCTCCAGCGTATGGGGTGCCAGTTGCAGGTGGACCAGGCCCACGCTCACGGTGGTCATGAACGGGCGCCCCTTCCACACGAAGTGCAGGCTCTGCACGGTCTGGCGCAGGTTCTCGGCAATGCGCTCGGCCTGCTCGGGCAGGCAGTTCTCCAGCAGGATACCGAACTCGTCGCCGCCCAGGCGCGCCAGGGTATCGCCCTCGCGAACGCCCGCCTGCAGCACCGCGCAAATGTGACGCAGCAATTCGTCGCCCGCCGCATGGCCACAGGTGTCGTTGACCAGCTTGAACTGATCCAGGTCCAGAAACAGCAGGGTGTGGCGCGCCGCCTGGCGGCCCAGGTCGCCCAGTGCCAGCTCCAGCCGGTATTCGAATTCGCGCCGGTTGGCCAGCCCGGTGAGGGCATCATGGGTGGCCTGCCACGACAGGTTGGCGATGTACTGGCGCTCCTGGGTCATGTCGTGCAGCACCAGCACGATGCCGCTGACCTGACCGTCACTGATGATCGGCGAGCCCACCAGGGCCACCGACACCGTGCTGCCGTCCAGCCGCTGGATCAGCTTGGCGTGCTCGCTGCCGCCCTTGAGGGTACCGCTCAGAATGCGCTCGGTAAGGGACAGGCTGTCTTTTTCGGCGTTGTCGTCCAGCAGGCTGAACAGCGCCGCCAGCGGCAGGCCCTGGGCCTGTCCGGCGCTCCAGTGGGTCAACTGCTCGGCGGCAGGATTCATGTAGGCGATGCAGCCCTCGACATCGGTGGTGATCACCCCATCGCCAATCGACTGCAAGGTGATCTGCGCCCGATCCTTCTCCACCTGCAGGGCGCTGGCAAAGGCCTGACGCTGCGCCAGCAGCTTGTGCGTACGCAGGCAGGCCAGCGCAATCAGAAACAGTGCCGTGGCCAGGTTGACCACCAGCAGCAGGCGCAACAGCATGCGCGATCCTTCGCCCAGTGCATCGCTGAACGCCATGGCAGCGGGGGTTACCGCGTCGTTGATCGCGGCGATCTCACCCTTCCAGGCGGCAACCCGCTGCGCAGTGACATTCCCGGTGACGATGCCCTGGTGGATCCGGTTGGCCAGCGCATCCAGCTGCTGCAGGTAGTCGTCCCCCACCGACCAGCGTTCGATGGCGCGTTCCATGTAGCTGACATGACGGAAATTCAGGTAAAGCCAGATGACGCTGTCGATGTCATCCGGGTGGTTGCCGCCCCTGAGGATGCCCTGGCGCGCAGCGGCCAGGTCCAGGGGCTTGGCGTCCAGCGCGGTGCGCAGCTGGTGCCCACCCTGGGGGATGGCGATGGCCTGCCGGTACTTCTGGTAGGCCGCCTCGTCGCGGCTGTCGGTATACAGGCTCAGGAAGTAGATGGCGTCCTTCTGCCCCTTGGACCACAGGCTCTCGCCCGCCACATAACCGCGCACGGCCGACAAGGCATAGAGGCTGATGCCCCCCAGCAAGGCCTGGAACAGTACGACCGCCACAAAAGGCCAGATGATGCCCAACAACCTGGGCGCTTCGAGAGTCCGTTTCTGCTTCATGAGGTCCCTTGCAGCAATGCGCAGCCCGATGAGTCTCATCCTGCACAGACACAGCCTAGGCCATTTGCCACCTGCCATCAGGCCCTTTTTCACCTGTACAACAGTTGTACAGTAGAAGGCCCTCAGCTCTGTTGCAAATGCCCATAGAGCTTGGCGTACAACCCGCCCTCGGCGATCAGCTGCTGGTGACCGCCATCCTCGGCGACATGCCCGCCGTCGAACACCAGCACGCGGTCGGCCTGCTTCACTGCCGACAGGCGGTGAGCGATGATCAGGGTGGTACGGGCGCTGAGGAAGCGGCTCAGCGCCTGGTGCAGGTTGTACTCGGTGGCCGCGTCCAGCGCCGAGGTGGCCTCATCGAGAATGACGACCTTGGGCTCGGCCAGCACCATGCGCGCAATCGCCAGACGCTGGCGCTGCCCGCCGGACAGACGCACGCCCGAACGTCCCACCACACTGTCCAGGCCCTGCGGCAGCGCGGCGATGGTGGCGTCGAGCTGGGCAATGCGCAGAGCCTGCCAGCAGGCCTCATCGGTACTCTCGCGGCCCATGGTCAGGTTGGCGCGCACGGTGTCGTTGAACAGCGACGGGTGCTGCAACACCACCGCCACATGCTCGCGCAGGGTTTCCAGGCCGATCTCCTGCAAGGTCGAACCGCCGAAGCGGATGCTGCCGGCCTGGGCGCTGTACAGGCCCAGCAACAGCTGCACCAGGGTGCTCTTGCCGCCGCCGCTGGCGCCGACGATGGCCACCTTCTCGCCGGGTGCGATGGACAGGTTCAACTGGTCCAGCACCGGCTCCTCGCCATAGCCGAAACGCAGCCCGCGCACCTCGATGCCCACGGTGGTCTGCCCCGCGAAAGGGTCGATGCCGCCGGGATACTGCGGCTCGTCGCTGCGCGCCAGCAGCTCGTTGATCCGGCTCAGCGCACCACCTGCCGCGTAGTAGGCGTACTGCAGGTTGAGCAACTGCTCCACCGGGCCGATCATGAACCACAGGTAGCTGAACACCGCCAGCATCTGGCCGATGCTGAGGTCGGAAAACAGCACCGTGAGCATGGCCGCTGCGCGAAAGATGTCGATGCCGAACTGGAACAGCAAGCCACTGGCGCGGCTGCTGGCATCGCTCTTCCATTGCGAGGACACCGCATAGTTGCGCACCTCCTGGGCACGCATGCCCAGGCGCCCGAGAAAGTAGCCCTGGCGGTTGCCGGCACGGATTTCCTGGATCGCATCCAGGGTTTCGGTCAGTGCCTGGGTGAAGCGCGAGGTGCTGTCGTTCTCGAGTTTCTTCAGGTGCTTGACCCGCTTGCCCAACTGCACCGTGGCAAAGATCACCAGCGGGTTGAACAGCAGGATCAACAGCGCCAGCTGCCAGTGCATCCACAACAGGATCGCCGAGGTGCCGGCCAGCGTGAGCATGGCCACCAGAAAGCGGCTGAGGGTTTCACCGACGAACTTGTCCACGGTGTCCAGATCGGTGACCAGGTGCGTGGTCACCGTACCGCTGCCCAGGCTCTCGTACTCGCTCAGCGAGATGCGCTTGAGCCGCTCGATCAGGCGGATGCGCAGCCGGTAGACGATGTCCTTGGCCAGCCCGGCGAACAGCTTGGCCTGCACCACGTTGAAAGCCAGTGCCGCACAGCGCAGCGTCAGGGTGAAGACCAGCATCAGGCCGATGTAGCCGGCCGCCACCTGCCAGCTGGCGGGCAGCAGGTTATTCATCCACTTGAGCGCCGCATCGCCGTGCCCCAGCAGCACTTCGTCGACCAGCAACGGCAGCAGCAGCGGAATCGGCACACTGCACAGGGCCGCCAGCACGGCCACGCCGTTGGCAGTCCATAGGGCTTTCTTGTGGTGTTGCGCCAGGCGCCGGATCTCGGCCCAGCTCAAGCGATCGACAGGTGCTGGCGTCGGCCCGGGCACCGGGTCGGGGGAGCCAGGCAGGTCAAGCATTGACCGCATGCTCCAGCCAGCGCCCCAGCAGCGGCTGCAGCGCCCCCAGGGCCTGGTAGCCGTTGGTCAGCAGGGCCAGTTGGCCATTGCGCTCGGCGAGCAGGGTCGGGAAGCCCGCGATGCCCAGGTCCTGCACCCAGGTGAAGTCGGCGGCGGTGGCGCTGCGGGTGTCGCCGCTGCTGAAGGCCTCGGCGAAGGCGGCGCGGTCGAAACCGGCCTGCTCGGCCAGCTCCACCAGCTTGACCGGCAGGGTCACGTCTTCGCTGCGCTGGTAGAACGCCTGCTGGATCATCCCCAGCAGCGTCCAGGCCCGCTGCGGGTCGAGGCTGCGTGCAGCCACCAGCGCGCGGCAGGCAGGTTCGGTGTCGTAGACAAAGCCTTCGGGCATCGCGCCCTCAAGCTTGAACGGCTGGCCGGTGGCCTGGTTGACCGCCTGCCAGTGTTCAAGAATGTAGCGCCGGGTGGAGGCATCCAGCGCACTGCTGCCCGAGCGCAGGCCGCCGGGCACCAGGTGGGTGTCCACGCCGGCCTCGCGCGCCTGCCGTATCAGGGCCTCGGCCACGGGTGCGAAACCCCAGCACCAGGAGCACATCGGGTCCATTACATACAGCAGGCGAGCGGTCATCCATCACACCTCGGCTTTGCGATAGTTGTGGCCGATCGGGTGCGGCATGTTGCGGGCCTTGGCCAACTCGATCTGCTTCTGCCGATCGATGGCGCTGCGCCGGGTCTTCTCGCTCAGGCTGTCCCAGCAATGCGGGCAGCTGATGCCTGGCGAATAATGCTCGGAGGCCCGTTCTTCCACGCTGATCGGGGTACGACAGGCGTGGCACTGGTCGTAGTCGCCTTCGCTGAGGTCGTGACGCACGGTCACGCGGTTGTCGAAGACAAAGCAGTCGCCCTGCCAGCGCGTTTCTTCCTGGGGGACCTCCTCGAGGTACTTCAGGATGCCACCCTTAAGATGATAGACCGCTTCGAAACCCTCGCCGAGCATATAGCTGGAGGCTTTTTCGCAGCGGATGCCACCTGTGCAGAACATCGCCACCTTCTTGTGCCGGGCAGGGTCGAAGTTGGCCTTGATGTACTCGGGAAACTCGCGAAAGGTGGTGGTCTTGGGGTCGATGGCGCCCTCGAAGGTACCAATCGCCACTTCATAGTCGTTGCGGGTGTCGATCAGCAGCACTTCGGGGTCGCTGATCAGCGCGTTCCAGTCCTTGGGCTCGACATAGGTACCGACCGTCCGGTTCGGGTCCACGCCCGGCACGCCGAGGGTCACGATCTCTTTCTTGAGCTTGACCTTGGTGCGGTAGAACGGCTGTTCGTCGCAGTACGATTCCTTGTGATCGATGTCCACCAGGCGTGCATCGCTGCGCAGCCAGGCCAGCAGGCCATCGATGCCTTCGCGGGTACCCGACACGGTGCCATTGATACCCTCTTCGGCCAGCAGCAGGGTGCCCTTGACCCCGTTGCGCTCCATGGTCTCGAGCAGCGGCTCGCGCACCTCGACGTAATCTTTCAGGGTGACGAACTTGTACAGCGCCGCCACGACGATAGCTTGGGTCATGCCTTGATTCTCCAGGTGGTCACCCTCGCAAAGGGCGGACCGGGTCGACAATAAAAAACGCGCCGACAGGCGGCGCGTTGCGGATTCTAGCAAAAACCTGAAAGGGATTTCAGTGTTTGCTGCCTCCGGCGCAGGTGGGCGAAGCCGGCGCGCTGCCGACTTTCTGCCATTCCTGCGGGGTGTAGGTGTGCAACGCCAGGGCATGGAACTGCCCCATCAGGTCACCCAGGGTGGCGTAGACCTTCTGGTGGCGCTTGACGCTGTTCAAGCCATCGAACTGTTCGCTGACCAGCACGGCCTTGTAGTGGGTCTGCTGGCCCCGGCTGTGCATGTGGCTCTCGTCCAGCACCTCGAGGTGCTGCGGGGCGAGCGCCGCCAGGCTCTGTTCGATCTTCTGCTGCATCGACATGCTGGGCTCCGCTTAAGGTTTCTTGGCCGGTGCGGCCGCCTTGCCGGCGGACGGGTCCAGCTCGTTGGTCATGTCGGCCAGCAGCTTGTTGACCACCGGCACGGCGCTTTCAAGCTTCTGCTGGGTCAGCTGGGCTGACTGCTGGGTAACGGCAGGCATCTTTTCCAGGACTTTCTTGCCCAGTGGCGACTGGTAGAAGGCGACCAGGTCCTTGAGCTCGGATTCGCTGAAGGTGCTGGTGTACAGCTTGATCATGTCCGGCTTGAGCTTGTTCCAGCCGATGGCCTGGTCCAGGGCGGCGTTGGCCTTGGCCTGGTAGGTTTCAAGCACGGCCTTTTTGGACGCCGGCGCCTTGGTCTGCTCGAAGCGCTGGGCAAACATCTGCTGCACCTGCATGTAGACCGGGGTACCCAGTTTGTCGGCGTGCGCCATCACCAGGAATTTTTCAGCGCTGGCGTTGTGGCTGGCGGTATCGGCGAGTGCCTGGCCGCTGGCGCAGACCAGCGCGACAGCCGTGCAGAGGGCGCGAAGACGGGTCATCGAAATTCCTTAAAATAAAAAGAGGGCGTACCCAGAGTAGAGCATTCTGCGCCGACTGGGGCAGCCTGCTCAAGAGGGACGACAGGCAATGGAACCGCCATGCCGAATCAGGGCCTAAACTGCGCAAACAAGCCATTGAAGGAGTGCGTACCGCATGAGCCGTATCGAAACTGACAGCCTGGGCCCGGTTGAAGTTCCTGACGAGGCCTACTGGGGTGCCCAGACCCAGCGCTCGCTGACCAACTTTGCCATCGGCAAGGAACGCATGCCGCTGGCGGTACTGCACGCGCTGGTGCTGATCAAGAAGGCCGCAGCGCGGGTCAATGACCGCAACGGCGACCTGCCGGCCGACATCGCCCGCCTGATCGAACAGGCCGCCGACGAGGTGCTGGCCGGCGAGCATGACGACCAGTTCCCGCTGGTGGTGTGGCAGACCGGCAGCGGTACCCAGAGCAACATGAACGCCAACGAAGTGCTGGCCGGGCGCGCCAACGAGCTGGCCGGCAAGGGCCGCGGCGGCAAGGTGCCGGTACACCCCAACGACCACGTCAACCGCTCGCAGAGCTCCAACGACTGCTTCCCGACCGCCATGCACATTGCCGCCGCACAGGCGGTCAACCAGCAACTGCTGCCGGCCATCGCCGAGCTGTCGGGCGGGTTGGCCGAACTGGCCGCACGCCACATGCAACTGGTCAAGACCGGGCGAACCCACATGATGGACGCCACCCCGATCACCTTCGGCCAGGAGGTCTCGGCCTACGTGGCCCAGCTGGACTACGCCCAGCGCGCCATCCGCGCGGCGCTGCCGGCGGTGTGCGAACTGGCCCAGGGCGGTACCGCCGTGGGTACCGGGCTGAACGCGCCGCACGGGTTTGCCGAGGCGATCGCCGCCGAGCTTGCCGCCTTGTCGGGGCTGCCGTTCGTCACCGCGCCCAACAAGTTTGCCGCGCTGGCCGGGCACGAGCCGCTGATCACCCTGGCCGGTGCGCTGAAAACCCTGGCCGTGGCCCTGATGAAGCTGGCCAACGACCTGCGCCTGCTCGGCTCCGGGCCGCGCGCGGGGCTGGCCGAGGTGCGCCTGCCGGCCAACGAGCCGGGCAGCTCGATCATGCCCGGCAAGGTCAACCCGACCCAGTGCGAGGCACTGTCGATGCTGGCCTGCCAGGTGCTGGGCAACGACACCACCATCGGCTTTGCCGCCAGCCAGGGCCACCTGCAGCTCAACGTGTTCAAGCCGGTGATCATCCATAACCTGCTGCAGTCGATCGAACTGCTGGCCGATGGCTGCCGCAACTTCCAGCAGCACTGCGTGGCGGGCATCGAACCGGACCCGCAGCAGATGGCCGAGCACCTGGAGCGCGGGCTGATGCTGGTGACGGCGCTCAACCCGCATATCGGTTACGACAAGTCGGCGCAGATCGCCAAGAAGGCCTACGCCGAAGGCACCACCCTGCGCGAGGCAGCGCTGGAACTGGGGTATCTGACCGATGCGCAGTTCGATGAATGGGTAAGGCCGGAGCAGATGCTCGAGGCCGGCGGCAAAGGCTGAAAAAAGGTCTGCTATGCAGCCGTCGCGGGTCAAGCCGCTCCCACAAGGCTGATGGAGTTCCTGTGGGAGCGGGCTTGCCCCGCGATGCGGCCAATGATCACTTCTTGTCTTTCTTGAACGCCGCCTCCAGCGCCTCGTTGATGGTGCGCAGCACCTTCACTCGCGCCCAACGCTTGTCATTGGCCTCCACCAGCGTCCAGGGCGCCACTTCGGTGCTGGTGCGATCGACCATGTCGCCCACCGCCTCGGAGTACGCGTCCCACTTGTCGCGGTTGCGCCAGTCTTCCTCGGTGATCTTGAAGCGTTTGAACGGTATCTGCTCGCGCTCCTGAAAACGCTCCAGCTGGGTCTGCTCGTCGATCGACAGCCAGAACTTGACCACCACCACGCCAGCGTCGTGCAGTTGCTCCTCGAAATCGTTGATCTCGCCATAGGCGCGCATCCAGTCGGCCTGGCTGCAGAAGCCCTCGATGCGCTCCACCAGCACCCGCCCGTACCACGAGCGGTCGAACACCGTGAACTTGCCGCGCGCCGGAATGTGCCGCCAGAACCGCCACAGGTAGGGCTGCGCCCGCTCCTCCTCGGTAGGGGCGGCAATCGGCACGATGCGGTACTGACGCGGGTCCAGCGCGGCGGCCACGCGCCGAATGGCACCGCCCTTGCCCGCCGCGTCGTTGCCCTCGAACACCGCCACCAGCGCGTGGCGACGCATGCGCTTGTCACGCAGCAGGCCCGCCAGACGGGCCTGCTCGACAATCAGCTGCTCCTGGTAGTCGTTCTTGTCCAGGCGCAGGGTCATGTCCAGGCTGCCCAGCAGGCTGCGTCCGTCGATGGATTCGCCCAGCGGCGCGATGTTGGTCTGGCGTCCCAGGGCCTTGGCCTTCAAGGCGTTCTGCAGGCCCTCGAGCAGGATCTTGCCCACTGCCAGGCTGCGGTAGTTCGGGTCCACGCCCTCGATGATGTGCCAGGGTGCATAGTCACGGCTGGTGCGGCGCAGCACCCGTTCGCCGAAGCGCACGAACCGGTCATAGGTCTGCGATTGCTGCCAGTCCAGCGGGCTGATCTTCCAGCTGTGCAGCGGGTCATCCTTGAGCGACTTGAGCCGCGCCTTCATCTGCTTCTTGGACAGGTGAAACCAGAACTTGAAGATCAGCGCGCCTTCGTCGCACAGCATCTTTTCCAGCCGTTCGGCACCGTTGATGGCCTGGTCGAGCACCGCGTCCTTGAACTGGCCATGCACCCGCCCCTGCAGCATCTGGCTGTACCAGTTGCCGAAGAAGACGCCCATGCGCCCCTTGCTCGGCAAGGCCCGCCAGTAGCGCCAGGCCGGCGGCCGGGCCAGCTCCTCGTCGGTCTGCTGGTCGAAGGTGCGCACCTCGATCAGGCGCGGGTCCATCCACTCGTTGAGCAGCTTGACGGTTTCGCCCTTGCCGGCCCCCTCGATGCCATTGATCAGCACGATGACCGGAAAGCGAGACTGCTGCTTGAGCTCGAACTGGGCTTCGAGCAAGGCTTCGCGCAACGCCGGCACTTCGGCGTCATAGGTTTCTTTGTCGATGGCGTGACCAATTTCGGCGGATTCGAACATACCAGGCTCCCTTCTTGGATAAGCAAGACTAGCGGATCACGCAGCCCTTTGTCGCAAGGCGATCGGCTAGAATGCACGCTTCGCTGTTGCCGAGCCGAACATGAACGACACCCCCGCCACCCCGACCCAGTACGCCCAGATCGAGTGGGATGAACAGGGCCGCCCGTATTCACGCCAGTACGACGACATCTATTTCTCCAAGGAGCAGAGCCTGGAGGAAACCCGTCATGTGTTCATCGAGCAGAACGACCTGCGCCAGCGCTTCGCCGCGATGGCCGACGGCAGTTGCCTGGTGATCGGGGAAACCGGCTTCGGCACCGGCCTGAACTTCTTCTGCGCCTGGCAGGTGTTCGCCGACTGTGCACCGGCCGGGGCACGCCTGCATTTCGTCAGCGTCGAAAAATACCCCCTCAGCCATGCCGACCTGGCCAAGGCCCTGGCCCTGTGGCCCGAGCTGACGCCGTTCAGCCAGCCACTGCTGGCGCAGTACGTGGCGGTGCACGAAGGTTTCCAGCAGTTCGTCTTCGACCAGGGTCGGGTGACCCTGACCCTGATGATCGGCGATGCGCGGGAACAGCTGCCGCAGTTGGACGCCCCCATCGACGCCTGGTTTCTCGATGGCTTTGCCCCGGCCAAGAACCCCGACATGTGGACCCCCGAGCTGTTCGCCCAGCTCGGCCGCCTGTCGGCGCCGGGTGCCACCCTTGGCACCTTCACCAGCACCGGCTGGGTGCGTCGCGGGCTGATTGCGGTGGGCTTCAAGATGAAGCGCATTCCGGGTATCGGCAAAAAATGGGAAGTGCTGCGCGGCGCATTCACCGGCTGGCCCGCCGAGCAAGCGCCGCTCGCGCCGGTTGCCCCATGGTTCGCGCGCCCCGCGCCGCTGGCCGGCCCCCGCGAGGCGCTGGTGATCGGCGCCGGCCTGGCCGGTTGCGCCACCGCCGCCAGCCTGGCGGCGCGCGGCTGGCAGGTACGCCTGCTGGAGCGCCACGCCGTCCCTGCCGGTGAAGCCTCGGGCAACCCCCAGGGCGTGCTGTACCTGAAGCTGTCGGCCCACGGCACCGCACTGTCGCGGCTGATCGTCGCCGGCTTCGGTTACACCCGCCGCCTGCTCGAACAGTTGCAGCGCGGCACCGACTGGGACGCCTGCGGGGTGCTGCAACTGGCCTTCGACGACAAGGAAGACCAGCGCCAGATCAAGCTCGACCAGGCGTTCAGCGACACCCTGCTACGGCGCCTCGACCAGCCGCAGGCCGAAGCCGTGGCCGGGGTCGGCCTGCCCAGTGGCGGTCTGTACTACCCCGAGGGCGGCTGGGTGCATCCGCCCGCGCTGTGCCAATGGCAGGCCGGGCAACCGAACATCACCCTGCTGCCCCACCATGACGTGGTACAGCTGCGCAAGGTCGACGGCTTGTGGCAGGCATGGGACGGCGAGCGCCTGCTGGCCAGCGCGCCGCTGGTGGTGCTGGCCAGCGCAGCGGACATCCATCGTTTCGAGCCGTGCGCCGAGCTGCCGCTCAAGCGCATCCGCGGGCAGATCACCCGCCTGCCGGCCACCAACGCCAGCCGCGGGCTGGGCACCGTGGTGTGCGCCGACGGTTACGTCGCGCCGCCGCGCCTGGGCGAACACACCCTGGGGGCGAGCTTCGACTTCCACGGCACCGACCTCGCCCCCACCGCTGCCGAACATGCGAGCAACCTGGAGCTGCTACGGGAAATCTCCGGCGACCTGGCAGAACGCCTTGGCGCTGGCGAGCTGGAACCTGCCAGCCTGCAGGGCCGCGCGGCGTTTCGCTGCACCAGCCCCGACTACCTGCCGATCGTCGGCCCGTTGGCCGACAAGGCGGCGTTCAACCAGGCGTATGCCGTGCTCGGCAAGGACGCGCGACAGCTGCCGGACACTCCGTGCCCCTGGCTGGAGGGCCTGTATGTGAACAGCGGCCATGGTTCGCGCGGCCTGATCACCGCGCCTCTGGCGGGTGAACTGATCGCCGCCTGGGTCGACAACGCACCCTTGCCGGTGCCGCGCGACGTGGCCGAGGCCTGCCACCCGAATCGTTTCATGTTGCGCGAACTGATACGCGGCAAGGGCAAGCAAGGCTGAAGGCTTATAACAGATTGATCTAAAACTCACAGGATCCGCACCGGTCAGTTCCTATGTGCCCGAATTCAGGGCACCTTCCCCAACGGAAAAACCGGTAAGGACTTATGTGCGGATTAGCTGGAGAGTTTCGTTTCACCCCTGTAGCCAACACACCACGCCCGGCGGACCTGGCCGCGGTCGAACGGATGACCCATCACCTGGCGCCCCGCGGCCCGGATGCCTGGGGCTTCCATAGCCAGGGGCCCATCGCCCTGGGCCACCGACGCCTGAAGATCATGGACCTGTCCGACGGCTCGGCCCAGCCCATGATCGACAGTCAGCTGGGCCTGTCGCTGGCATTCAACGGCGCCATCTACAACTTCCCCGAGCTGCGCGCCGAACTCGAAAGCCTGGGCTATGCCTTCTACTCGGACGGCGACACCGAAGTGCTGCTCAAGGGCTACCACGCCTGGGGCGCCGATCTGCTGCAGCGCCTGAACGGCATGTTCGCCCTGGCGATCTGGGAACGTGACAGCCAGCAGCTGTTCCTCGCCCGCGACCGCCTAGGGGTCAAGCCGCTGTACCTGTCGCGCACCGGCGAACGCCTGCGCTTCGCATCGAGCCTGCCGGCCCTGCTCAAGGGCGGCGACATCAACCCGGTGCTCGACCCGGTGGCACTCAACCACTACCTGAACTTCCACGCCGTGGTGCCCGCCCCGCGGACACTGCTGGCGAACATCGAAAAGCTGCCACCGGCCACCTGGATGCGCATCGACGCCCAGGGCCGCGCCGAGCAGCACGTGTGGTGGAACCTGCACTACGGCCCACGCACCGATGAACAGCACCTGACCCTGGAAGACTGGCGCGACCGCGTGCTCGACAGCACCCGCGAAGCCGTTGCAATCCGTCAGCGCGCAGCCGTGGATGTCGGCGTGCTGCTCTCGGGCGGCGTCGACTCCAGCCTGCTGGTCGGCCTGCTGCGCGAAGTCGGGGTCGAGGACCTGTCGACCTTCTCCATCGGCTTCGAAGATGCCGGCGGCGAACGTGGCGACGAGTTCCAGTATTCGGACCTGATCGCCAAGCACTACGGCACCCGCCACCACCAGTTGCGCATCGACGAGCGCGAAATCATCGAGCAACTGCCGGCCGCGTTCCGCGCCATGAGCGAGCCGATGGTCAGCCACGACTGCATCGCCTTCTACCTGCTCTCGCGGGAAGTGGCCAAGCACTGCAAGGTGGTGCAGAGCGGCCAGGGTGCCGACGAGCTGTTCGCCGGCTACCACTGGTACCCGCAGGTGGACGGCGCCAAGGACCCGTACGCGGCCTACCGCGAGGCCTTCTTCGACCGCAGCTACGACGAGTACCGCGACACCGTGCAGCCGGCCTGGCTGCTGGGCAATGACGCCGCCGGCGACTTCGTGCGCCAGCACTTCGCCCAGCCCGGCGCCAGCGCGGCAGTCGACAAGGCCCTGCGCCTGGACAGCACGGTGATGCTGGTCGACGACCCGGTCAAACGGGTCGACAACATGACCATGGCCTGGGGCCTGGAGGCTCGCACCCCGTTCCTCGACTACCGGCTGGTGGAGCTGTCGGCGCGGGTGCCGGCCCAGTTCAAGCTGCCCGATGGCGGCAAGCAGGTGCTCAAGGAAGCCGCGCGATTGGTCATCCCCAGTGAAGTCATCGACCGCAAGAAGGGCTACTTCCCGGTACCGGGCCTCAAGCACCTGCAAGGCGCCACCCTGGACTGGGTACGCGAGCTGCTGCTGGACCCGAGCCAGGACCGCGGCCTGTTCAACCCGGCCATGCTCGACCGCCTGCTCAGCGACCCGCATGGGCAACTGACGCCGCTGCGCGGCTCCAAGCTGTGGCAACTGGCCGCGCTGAACCTGTGGCTCAGCGAACAAGGAATCTGATCGATGAAAGCCCATGCCTCACCCTATGGCCAGCGCCTGCTGCGCGGCCAGGTGCCGTCCTATGAACGCCTGCAGGCGCAACTGGCCGGCGACGGCAGCGACCCGCACGACCAGCCGCGCTGGTTGCATTGTGGTTGGGGCCGGCTGCTGATCGGCCACACCTACCCCGACCCGGCCAGCCTGGCGGCGGCCCTGGCCAAGGAGCAGCCCGGCGAGCGCGATATCGCGCTGTACGTGGCCGCCCCCCAGCAGGTACTGGCCCAGGCGCCGCAACAGCTGTTTCTCGACCCCTCCGACACCTTGCGCCTGTGGTTCAGCGACTACCGCCAGGCGCAGCGAGTGTTTCGCGGCTTTCGTATCCGCCGCGCACAGAGCGACAGCGACTGGGCAGCCATCAACGAGCTGTACGTGGCCCGTGGCATGCTGCCGGTCGACCCGGCGCTGATCACTCCGCGCCACCAGGGCGGCCCGGTGTACTGGCTGGCCGAAGACGAGGACAACGGTGCGGTGATCGGCAGCGTGATGGGCCTGAATCATCAAAAGGCCTTCGACGACCCGGAGCACGGCAGCAGCCTGTGGTGCCTGGCCGTGGACCCCAACTGTACCCGGCCCGGGGTCGGCGAAGTACTGGTACGCCACCTGATCGAACACTTCATGAGCCGCGGGCTGAGCCACCTCGACCTGTCGGTGCTGCACGACAATCGCCAGGCCAAGCGGCTGTACGCCAAGCTGGGCTTTCGCACCCTGCCCACCTTCGCGGTCAAGCGCAAGAACGGCATCAACCAGCCGCTTTTCCTGGGGCCGGGGCCGGAGGCCGGGCTCAACCCTTATGCGCGAATCATCGTCGAGGAAGCCTACAAGCGCGGCATCGATGTGCAGGTGGACGATGCCACCGCCGGGCTGTTCACCCTCAACCACGGCGGACGCCGGGTGCGCTGCCGCGAGTCACTCAGCGACCTGACCACCGCCGTGAGCATGACCCTGTGCCAGGACAAGAGCCTGACCCACAAGGTGCTCGAAGCCGCCGGCCTGAGCCTGCCGGCGCAACAGCTGGCGGGCAACGCCGCCGACAACCTGGCCTTTCTGGAAGACCACGGCGCGGTGGTGGTCAAGCCGCTGGATGGCGAACAGGGCAACGGCGTGGCGGTCAACCTGACCTGCCTGCAAGACCTGGACGCCGCCATCGAGCACGCGCGCCAGTACGACAGCCGCGTGCTGCTGGAAAGCTTTCATGAAGGGCTGGACCTGCGCATCGTGGTCATCGGCTACGAGGTGGTGGCCGCCGCGATTCGTCACCCTGCCTCGATCGTCGGCGACGGCCAGCACGCCATCGGTGCGCTGATCGAAGCCCAGAGCCGCAGGCGCCAGGCCGCCACCGGTGGCGAAAGCAAGATCCCGCTCGACGCCGAGACCCAGCGCACCCTGCACGCCGCCGGGGTCGACTACGACACCATTCTGCCCGCCGGCCAGCGCCTGGCCGTACGGCGTACCGCCAACCTGCACACCGGCGGCTGCCTGGAAGACGTCACCGCACGCCTGCACCCGACCCTGGTGGATGCCGCCGTGCGGGCCGCCCGCGCCCTGGACATTCCGGTGGTCGGCCTGGACCTGATGGTCAAGGCCGCCGACCAGCCCGACTACGTGTTCATCGAAGCCAATGAACGGGTGGGCCTGGCCAACCACGAACCCCAACCCACTGCCGAACGCTTCGTCGACCTGCTGTTCCCGCACAGCCGGCCGGTGCCGTGACAACGCCCCACGAGGAGTCCGCATGCCTGATCAATTGCCCGAACCGGACCTGACCTATCTGCAGAAGGTCCTGCTGGAAATGCTCGCCATCCCCAGCCCCACCGGCTTCACCGACACCATCGTGCGCTACGTGGCCGAGCGCCTGGAAGAACTGGGTATCCCCTTCGAGCTGACCCGGCGCGGCACCATCCGCGCCACCCTCAAGGGCCGCAAGAGCTCGCCCGACCGCGCCGTTTCGGCACACCTGGACACCATCGGCGCCAGCGTGCGCACCTTGCAGGACAACGGCCGCCTGGGCCTGGCCCCGGTCGGCTGCTGGTCGAGCCGTTTCGCCGAGGGCAGCCGGGTCAGCGTGTTCACCGACACCGGCGTGTTTCGCGGCAGCGTGCTGCCGCTGATGGCCAGCGGGCACGCCTTCAATACCGCGGTCGACCAGATGCCGGTGAGCTGGGAGCACGTCGAGCTGCGCCTGGATGCCTACTGCACCACCCGCGCCGACTGTGAAACCCTGGGCATCGGCATCGGTGACTTCGTGGCCTTCGACCCGTTGCCCGAGTTCACCGAAAGCGGCCATATCAGCGCCCGCCACCTGGACGACAAGGCCGGCGTCGCGGCGCTGCTGGCCTCGCTCAAGGCCATCGTCGAAAGCGGCATCCAGCCACAGATCGACTGCCATCCGCTGTTCACCATCACCGAAGAAACCGGCTCGGGGGCCGCCGCCGCATTGCCGTGGGACGTCAGCGAATTCGTCGGCATCGACATCGCCCCGGTCGCCCCCGGCCAGCACTCCAGCGAACACGCGGTCAGCGTGGCCATGCAGGACTCCGCCGGCCCCTACGACTACCACCTGTCGCGCCACCTGCTGAGCCTGGGCCGCGAGCACAACCTGCCGGTGCGCCGCGACCTGTTCCGCTACTACTTCAGCGACGCGCATTCGGCGATCACCGCCGGGCATGACATCCGTACCGCGCTGCTGGCGTTCGGCTGCGACGCCACCCACGGCTACGAGCGCACCCATATCGACAGCCTGGCTGCCCTCAGCCGCCTGCTCAGCGCCTACCTGCTCAGCCCGCCGGTGTTCGCCAGCGATTCCAAGCCCACCGGCAGTTCGCTGGAAAGCTTCAGCCACCAGCTGGAACACGACGCACAAATGGAAAGTGATACCCGCGTACCGGCGGTGGACAGCCTGGTTGGCCAAAAAGGCTAGCCACATGCAGGCCACATGCAGGAAAGGTTTCGCGTAGCATGTGCGAAACCTTTCCTGATTCTGTAGCTTTTTTATGTTGATACCCTACGACCAGCTCGAAGCCGACACCCTCACCCGCCTGATCGAAGACTTCGTCACCCGCGACGGTACCGACAATGGCGACGACACCCCGCTGGAAACCCGTGTACTGCGCGTGCGCCAGGCGCTGGCCAAGGGGCAGGCGGTTATCCTGTTCGACCTGGACAGCCAGCAGTGCCAACTGCTCGCCAGGCATGAAGTGCCCCGCGAGCTGCTCGACGATCAGTGATCAGGCGCCCAGGCCGCCCTTGCCCAGTTGCTCGGCGATACGCCGATAGATTTCTGCACGGTGCACCTCCACATCGCGTGGTGCGCAGATGCCGAAACGCACCGTGTTGCCGTCTACCGACAGCACCTTGATCTTGATGTCGTCATCGATGGTGATGACCTCGCCGACTTCGCGCCCTATGACCAGCATTCTCCAATCCTCCACATCAGGGGAGAGTGAAGACTGAACCGGGTGCTGAAACGGTTCAACGCTCTGACAGGCAAATAGACAATTCCCACAACTTAGCGGGAATTTGCCTACAAGATCCTACCCGCTCAACTGTTTTGCAGACGTGGTCCGATCACGATGATGGTGGCGCCGATCACGCACAGCAACGCACCGAGCCAGTCGCTGCCCATCGGCCGGGCACGCTCCACCACCGCCAGCCACAGCAGCGAAGTGACGATATAGATGCCTCCATAGGCGGCGTAGGCGCGCCCGGCGTAGGCCGCCTCGACGCGGGTCAGCAGCAGGCCGAACAGGGTCAGGCTGAGCAGCGCGGGGGCGATCCACCAGCCGCTCTTGCCCAGCCGCAGCCACATGTAGAAGGCATAACAGCCGGCGATCTCGAACACCGCCGCCAGAAAGAACCACACATAATTCATCACGTCCGCTGCTACCTGCGCAAAAGCGCCTAGCATACCGTAGCGAACAGCCTACGCCTGCGTCTGACGCCCCTTGGCACGCATTCGCACGGCCATCTCGGCCATTTCGTCATACAGCGCCTGCGGGTCGCGCTGCTTGAGCTGCCAGGCCAGGCGCCCCTGCTCGTGGGGCAGAATCATGAAGTCACCGCGCGCCACCCCCTCGTAGATACAGCCGGCAATGTCGCTGGCGCTGATCGGCGAGCTTTCCAGCAGTTTGCCCACCTGGGCCTTCATTGCCGGGGTGGGGCCGCGGAACGAATCCAGCAGGTTGGTCTGGAAGAACGACGGGCACACCACATGCACCGCCACCTGTTGCTGGCGCAGCTCCACCAGCAGGCTTTCGGACAGCGCCACCACCCCGGCCTTGGCCACGTTGTAGTTGCTCATGGCCGGCCCCTGCATCAGCGCCGCCATGGACGCGATGTTGATGATGCGGCCCTTGCTGCGTTCGAGCAGCGGCAGGAACGCCTTGCAGCCCTTGACCACGCCCATCAGGTTGATCGCGATCTGCCAGTCCCAGTCTTCCAGCGACAGCTCGGCAAAAAAACCGCCCGACGCCACCCCGGCGTTGTTGACGATCACATCGATGCCGCCGAGCTTTTCTTCGCAGGCCTGGGCCAGGGCGGTGAGCTGGCTGTAGTCGCGCACGTCGCAACGCTGGACGAAGCCCTCGCCGCCCGCCTCGCGCACCAGCGTGAGGGTCTGCTGCAGGCCGGCCTCGCCGATGTCGCTCAGGGCCAGTTGCCAACCCTCGCGGGCCCAGCGCAGGGCAATCTCGCGGCCAAGGCCGGACCCGGCGCCAGTGATCATCATGCGGTTTTGCATAGCCGGATGCCTTGTTCCTGAAGTTGAAGGCCAGTGTAGCGAAGGGTGCAGCGACGCCCACGCTGTATCAGGATGCTGAATGGCGCGGGCAAACACATATCGAACTAAACTTTTAGTTGCCTGTGGGAGTCCGATTTAACAGGCGGACATGAACGTCATGACCGAAGAGATGGATCGCAACTGCACACGCTGATTACCGTACTCAACAAAAGGACTCTGCCATGGGCACCATACTTATCATCATCCTGATTTTGCTGTTGATCGGTGGCTTACCCGTTTTCCCGCACTCCAGAAGTTGGGGCTACGGCCCGTCCGGCATCATTGGTACCGTGCTGATCATCCTGTTGATCCTGTTGTTGCTCGGCAAGATATAGAAACCCGGGGGTGCAATGGCCCCCACATAAAAAAACGGCCCGAAGGCCGTTTTTTTATTGCTCAGAACTCAGTGCGAAACAGCACCGCTTGCCCCCAGGCCGGTTTGCGACCGGACAAACTGCGGGAAGAACAGCGCACGCTCGTCATCCGCTGCCTTGGACTTGTCGGTAACCGAGAAGAACCAGATACCGGCAAAGGCAATCAGCATCGAGAACAGCGCCGGGTACTCATACGGGTAGATGGCTTTCTCGTGACCCAGGATCTGCACCCAGATGGTCGGACCGAGCACCATCAGGCCCACCGCACTTACCAGCCCCATCCAGCCGCCGATCATGGCGCCACGGGTGGTCAGCTTCTTCCAGTACATCGAAAGCAGCAGTACCGGGAAGTTGCAGCTGGCCGCGATCGAGAACGCCAGGCCGACCATGAACGCGATGTTCTGGCTTTCGAACAGGATACCCAGGCCGATGGCCAGCACACCCAGTGCGACGGTGGTGATCTTCGACACGCGGATCTCGTCCTTGTCGTTGACCTTGCCCTTGCGCCATACGCTGGCATACAGGTCATGGGACACCGCCGAGGCACCGGCCAGGGTCAGGCCGGCAACCACTGCCAGGATGGTGGCGAAGGCCACTGCCGAGATGAAGCCCAGGAAGATGCTGCCGCCCACGGCGTCGGCCAGGTGCACCGCAGCCATGTTGTTGCCGCCCAGCAAGGCGCCTGCTGCGTCCTTGAAGTCCGGGTTAGTGCTGACCAGCAGGATCGCGCCGAAGCCGATGATGAAGGTCAGGATGTAGAAGTAGCCGATGAAGCCGGTTGCGTACAGCACGCTCTTGCGCGCTTCCTTGGCGTCGCTCACGGTGAAGAAGCGCATCAGGATGTGCGGCAGGCCAGCGGTACCGAACATCAGCGCCAGGCCCAGCGAGAACGCGGAGATCGGGTCTTTGACCAGGCCGCCCGGGCTCATGATCGCCTCACCCTTGGGGTGAACCTTGATCGCCTCGGAGAACAGCGCATTGAAGTCGAAGTTGACGTGCTTCATCACCATCAGCGCCATGAAGCTGGCACCGGACAGCAGCAGCACCGCCTTGATGATCTGTACCCAGGTGGTTGCGAGCATGCCGCCGAACAGCACGTACATGCACATCAGGATACCCACCAGGATGACCGCCACGTGGTAGTCCAGGCCGAACAGCAGCTGGATCAGCTTGCCGGCGCCGACCATCTGCGCGATCAGGTAGAACGCCACCACCACCAGCGAGCCGGAGGCCGACAGGGTGCGGATCTGCTTTTGCCCGAGGCGATACGAGGCCACGTCGGCAAAGGTGTACTTGCCCAGGTTGCGCAGGCGTTCGGCGATCAGGAACAGAATGATCGGCCAGCCCACCAAAAAGCCGATCGAGTAGATCAGGCCGTCGTAGCCGGAGGTGTATACCAGTGCGGAAATACCCAGGAAGGAGGCTGCCGACATGTAGTCGCCGGCAATCGCCAGGCCGTTCTGGAAGCCCGTGATTCGCCCGCCTGCGGCGTAGTAGTCAGAGGCCGACTTGTTGCGCTTGGAAGCCCAGTAGGTGATGCACAGGGTGGCACCGACGAAGGCGACGAACATCAGGATCGCCGAGACGTTCAGGGGTTGTTTGTGCACCTCGCCGGTCAGGGCGTCGGCGGCCCAGACGGCAGGCGCGAAAGCGCCAAAGGCCAGTGTTGCCAGTAGACGCCGGATCATTGCTGAGCCTCCTTCAGGATCGCGTTGTTCAGCTCGTCGAACTCACCGTTGGCACGACGTACGTAGATGCCGGTCAGCACGAAAGCCGAAACGATCAGACCCACACCCAGCGGGATACCCCAGGTAATCGAGGAGCCGGGGCTGAGCTTGGCGCCCAGAATCTGCGGGCCGTAGGCAATCAACAGGATAAAGGCGGCGTAGAGGCCGAGCATGATCGCCGAGAGAATCCAGGCGAAGCGTTCACGTTTTGAAACCAGCTCCTTGAACCGCGGGCTGTTTTGTATCGAGAGATAAATGCTGTCGTTCATTGTTTTTGTCCTCGCAGCACAGATTGGGTAGTACCACGCCACTTTATGCTGCCTTGGGACGCACTCCAGACGACCTTAGTCTTAGATGTAAAACTCTTTTACCGGCTACGTAACAGCCGCCCATGCAAAGGGCCGCGCGGTGGCAAAACACCGCGCGGCCCTGGAAGGTGCCAGATAGAGGCCTTAGGCCATTATTTTGCGGTCCACTCGGCGACCCGCTCGGGGTGCTTGGCGACCCACTCCTTCGCCGCAGCGTCCGGCTTTGCGCCTTCCTGAATGGCCAGCATGACTTCGCCGATCTCGTCCTTGGATTGCCACGAGAACTTCTTCAGGAACGCTGCGACTTCCGGCGCCTTCGTATCGAGTTCCTTGCTGCCGATGCTGTTGACCGTCTCGGCGGCGCCGTACACGCCTTTGGGGTCTTCGAGAAAGCGCAGCTTCCACTTGGCGAACATCCAGTGCGGCACCCAGCCGGTGACCACGATGGGCTGCTGCTTGGCGTAGGCGCGCCCCAGTTCAGAGGTCATGGCAGCGCCGGAGCTGGCCTGCAGCTTGTAGCCGGCAAGGTCATAGTCCTTGATGGCCTGGTCGGTCTTGAGCATCACCCCGGACCCGGCGTCGATGCCGACGATCTTCTTCTTGAAGCCGGCATCGCTTCCGAGGTCGGCGATCGACTGCGCCTTGACGTATTCGGGCACGATCAGGCCAATCCTGGCGTCCTTGAAGTTGGGGCCGTAGTCGACCACGTTGTCCTTGTTCTTGGCCCAGTATTCGCCATGGGTCACCGGCAGCCAGGCCGACAGCATCGCATCGAGCTTTCCGGTGGCCACCCCCTGCCACATGATGCCGGTGGCCACCGGCATCAGCTTGACGTCATAACCGAGCTTCTGCTTGATCACCTCGGCCGCCACATGGGTGGTCGCCACGCTGTCGGACCACCCATCGACGTAGCCGATGCTTACTTCCTTGGCCATGGCCAGGCTGGTGCCCATGGCCAGTATCAGGGCAGTGCCCGCCCCCAGGAGTCGTCGCATTTTCATCAAGGCATCCCCTCGTCACGTCACGGAACCTGCATCATCAACCGCCACTGGCGGCCAACCTGCTCTGTCAGCGACGTCGAAACATCGAGAAACGACATCACAACGCCAGCCAGGCCCGCTACCGGCCGGCATTTGCAGGTAGTATTGGCGGCTTTGTTTCCTGACCGGTCCGCGCCATGCCCTCGACTGCCCGCTTCCCGCTGCTGCCCTACCTGTTTGCCTGCCTGCTTGGCCTGTTCGCGTTGGGCGGGCTCTGGTACGGGCTCGGCAAGCCGGTATCGCTGCCGGACGCCGCCAGCCCCACACACAAGCTGCAATGTGTCTCCTACACGCCCTTCGACAAGGACCAGTCGCCGTTCGACCAGCCCTTCACCCTGCGTCCGGAGCGCGTGGAGGCCGACCTCGCCCTGCTTGCACAGCGCTTCGAATGCATCCGCACCTACTCGATGACGGGCCTGGAAGCGATCCCGCAGCTGGCGCGCAAGTACGGCCTGAAGGTGATGTTCGGGGCCTGGGTGAGTGCCGACCCGCTGGTCACGGCCAAGGAAATCAAGGCCCTGATCGCCACCGCCAATGCCAACCCGGACATCACCCGCGCCGTGATCGTGGGCAACGAGGTGCTGTTGCGCAAGGAAGTGACGGGCGATCACCTGGCCGATCTGATCCACCAGGTGAAAAGCCAGGTGCAGGTACCGGTGACCTACGCCGACGTGTGGGAGTTCTGGCTGCAGCATCCACAGATCGCGCCGCAGGTGGACTTCGTGACCATTCACCTGCTGCCCTACTGGGAAGATGATCCCAAGGGCATCGACGATGCGCTGGCCCACGTAGGCGAGATCCGCCAGGTGTTCGGCAACCGCTTCGCGCCCAAGGACGTGATGATCGGCGAAACCGGCTGGCCCAGCGAAGGGCGCCAGCGCGAGACCGCCCTGCCCAGCCGGGTCAACGAAGCGCGCTTCATTCGCGGGTTCGTCGCCATGGCCGAGCAGAATGGCTGGCATTACAACCTGATCGAAGCCTTCGACCAGCCGTGGAAGCGCGCCAGCGAAGGCGCGGTGGGCGGTTACTGGGGGCTGTACGATGCCGACCGGCAGGACAAGGGCATACTCGAAGGCCCGGTGAGCAACCTGCCGTTCTGGCCGCAGTGGCTGGGTATCGGCGTGCTGCTGTTCGCCGCCACCCTGGCCCTGGCCGGGCCGGTGCGCGGCGTGCGTGGCGCCCTGGCGCTGCCCTTGCTGGCCGCACTGGGGGCCGCCAGCCTGGGGTTGTGGGGCGAGCTGGTACGGGTCAACAGCCGCTTCGTTGGCGAGTGGTTGTGGGCCGTGCTGCTGGCGGGGCTCAACCTGGTGGTACTGGCCCATGGCGCGCTGGCGCTGGCACAGCGCAGTGGCTGGCGTGAGCGCCTGTTCGCCTGGCTGCAGGCGCGTGCCGGCTGGTGGGTGATGGCGGCCGGCTTCGCGGCGGCGGTGAGCATGCTGGCGCTGGTGTTCGACCCGCGCTACCGCAGCTTCCCGAGCCCGGCGCTGGTGCTGCCGGCGGTGGTGTACCTGCTGCGACCGGTGCGGGTAGCGCGCGCCGAGGTGGCCTTGCTGACCTTCATCGTGGGCGCCGGGATTGCGCCGCAGCTGTTCATCGAGGGCTTGAGCAGCCAGCAGGCGCTGGTGTGGGCCCTGGTGAGCGCGCTGATGACCGCGGCGCTGTGGCGCTGCCTGCGGATCAGGCAGGGCTGAGCGTCGGCTCTTCGACGGCAAGGCCGGCTCTGCAGGGAGACGTTGAACCCGGTAGGCGCCGGCCTTGCCGGCGAACGATACAGCGTGAGCCTCAGGCCGTGCGCCGCACCAGCCGCAACCCCGCCAGCACCAGCGCGAACGCCGCCAGGCTCACGGTATACAGCGCCAGTGCCGGCAGCCCGAACACCAGTGACAGCACCGCCAGCCACCAGCCGGCCCGACGCGGCACCAGCGTCGCCACCACGGCCAACCCCAGGGCGACCCAGCCCAGCACCCGCAAGTGGATCATCAGGCCCAGCGTGGCGCGCAACTGGCACTCCCAGCTCACCTGGGGCGAGCTGCACACACCGACCCACCTGACATCCTCCATGAAGCCGTAACGCACCCCATAGCAGGCCGCAGCCCACAGCGACAGGCACACAAGCAAGGCAATCAGCGGCAAACGGCGGGACATGACAACTCCGGAAACAGGAAAACGGCGCCCAGCATAATCCCCCACCGGGCCTGTGCAAGGCAAAAGCGGCGGCCTGAGCTACTTTTATCAGCAAAGAAACAAAACCCGCTGTTGCCCTGGCACTGGCCAGCACGGCAACATCGGGGACGGTAAATGCCGGGGCACAAGGCAACTTTGCCGATAGCACGAGTGTCCTAGCCTGCAGTACACACTTTGCCTTGCCTTTCCTGGGGATCCGTCATGCTTCGATCACTGCGCCTTGCTGCCCTGCTGGGTGGCCTCTTGATGAGTGCGGCCGCGTCTGCGGTGGATGTCGATGCGGCCACCTATGGCTACCCGCTGACCAATCCCTTCGAGGCGACGATCGCCTCCACACCGCCCGACCTGCGCCCCGAACTGCCGACCGACGATGACATCGATCAGTCCGACTACAGCCTCAACCTGCGCCCCGAACGCGAGTTCACCCTTCCGGACAACTTCTGGGCGGTCAAGAAGCTGCGCTATCGCCTGGCCCGACAGGACCACGAGGCGCCGCTGATCTTCCTGATCGCCGGTACCGGCGCGCCCTACACCAGCAGCCTCAACGAGTACCTCAAGCGCCTCTACTACAAGGCCGGCTACCACGTGGTGCAGCTGTCATCGCCCACCAGCTTCGACTTCATCAGCGCCGCCTCGCGCTTCGCCACCCCGGGCGTGAGCGCCGAAGACGCCGAAGACCTGTACCGGGTGATGCAGGGCGTGCGCGCCCAGCACCCGCGCCTGCCTGTCAGCGAGTACTACCTCACCGGCTACAGCCTCGGTGCCCTCGACGCAGCCTTCGTCAGCCACCTGGACGAAACCCGGCGCAGCTTCAACTTCAAGCGCGTGCTGCTGCTCAACCCGCCGGTCAACCTCTACACCTCGATCAGCAACCTCGACAAGCTGGTGCAGACCGAGGTCAAGGGCGTGAACAACAGCACCACCTTCTATGAACTGGTGCTGACCAAACTCACCCGCTACTTCCAGCAAAAAGGCTACATCGACCTCAACGACGCACTGCTCTACGACTTCCAGCAGTCGCGCCAGCACCTGAGCAACGAGCAGATGGCGATGCTGATCGGCACCTCGTTCCGCTTCTCGTCCGCCGATATCGCCTTTACCTCCGACCTGATCAACCGCCGCGGCCTGATCACCCCGCCCAAGTACCCGATCACCGAAGGCAGCAGCCTCACGCCGTTCTTCAAGCGTGCGCTGCAATGCGACTTCGACTGCTACCTGACCGAGCAGGTCATTCCCATGTGGCGCGCGCGCACCGATGGCGGCAGCCTGCTGCAGCTGATCGACCAGGTGAGCCTGTATGCCCTCAAGGACTACCTGCAAAACAGCCCGAAAATCGCCGTGATGCACAACGCCGACGATGTGATCCTGGGCCCCGGCGACATCGGCTTTCTGCGCAGCACCTTTGGCGACCGCCTGACCCTGTACCCGCATGGCGGGCACTGCGGCAATATCAATTACCGCGTCAACAGCGACGCGATGCTGGAGTTTTTCCGTGGTTAAAAAACTTCTGATCGTGACGGCGTTGCTCGCCGCAGGCCTGGTACAGGCCGATGAGATCCCGGCGCGAGCCAGCGTGATCGAAGCCGACGGCTTCACCGATCCGCTCAAGGAACTCAAGTTCAACCCCGGCCTGGACCAGCGCGAGTTCGAGCGTTCGACCCTGACCGCGCTGAACGTCTACGACCCGTTCGAGTCGGTGAACCGCCGGCTGTACCACTTCAACTACCGCTTCGACCAGTGGGTGTTCCTGCCGGTGGTCAATGGCTACCGCTACATCACCCCAAGCTTCGTGCGCACCGGGGTCAGCAACTTCTTCAGCAACCTGGGCGATGTGCCCAACCTGCTCAACAGCCTGCTGCAGTTCAAGGGCAAGCGCTCGATGGAGATCACCGCGCGCCTGCTGTTCAACACCACCCTGGGCGTCGCCGGCCTGTGGGACCCGGCGACCAAGATGGGGCTACCGCACCAGAGCGAAGACTTCGGCCAGACCCTGGGCTTCTATGGCGTGCCGGACGGCCCGTACCTGATGCTGCCGATCCTGGGCCCGTCGAACCTGCGCGACACCGGCGGGCTGGTGGTGGACTACAGCGCCGAGAACTGGATCAACTTCCTCAACATGGCCGAGGTCAGCAGCGACAACCCGGAGGTCTGGGTACTGCGCGCCATCGACAAGCGCTATACCACCAGCTTTCGCTACGGCCAGCTGAACTCGCCGTTCGAGTATGAAAAGGTGCGCTACGTGTACACCGAGGCACGCCGCCTGCAGATCGCCGAGTAGCGCTCAGGGCCGGGGCAGCGGCAGGCCGAGAAAGCGGCACAGCTCGCCCTGCTTGGTCAGCGCGTCGCGCCGGCCCAGTTCGATCAGTTCGCTGCAATAGCCGGCTTCGAACAACAGGTAGCTGAGCACCCCGGCGCCGCTGGTCTTGGTCGCCCCCGGGCCGCGCAGGAACATGCGCAGCGCGGCGGGCAGTTCACGCCGATGGCGGGCGGCAATCTCGTCCAGCGGCTGGCTGGGCGCAACCACCAGCACCTCCACCGGGGCCAGGCCCAGGCGCCGGGGCTGCACGTCGCTGGGCAGCAGGTGGCTCAGGTGGTTGAGCCGCTGCAACAGCTCCAGGTCGTCTTCCAGGCTGTCGATGAACGTGCTGTTGAGCAGGTGCCCGCCGATCTGCGCCAGGCTCGGCTGCTTGCCGCTGAACACCCGTTCGCGTGGATCACCCGGCGTCGGCCCCTGGGGGTTGCCGCTGACCCCCACCACCAGCACGCGGTTGGCGCCCAGGTGCAGCGCCGGGCTGATCGGCGCCGACTGGCGCACCGCACCGTCACCATAGAATTCGTGGCCCAGCCTGATCGGCGCAAACAGCAACGGGATGGCCGAACTGGCCAGCAGGTGCTCGACGCTCAGGCGGGTCGGCATGCCGATGCGTCGATGGCGCAGCCACGGGTCGATGGCGCCCTTGCCCTGGTAGAAGGTCACCGCCTGGCCCGACTCGTAGCCGAACGCGGTCACCGCCACCGCGCGCAGGTGCTGCTGGTCGATGGCATGGCCGATGCCGTCCAGGTCCAGGTGCTGGTTGAGCAGTTTGCGCAGCGGCGAGCTGTCGAGCAGCGCCACCGGTACCTGGGCCCCCAGGCCCAGCAGGCTGTGGCCGACGAAGCGGCCGGCCTGGCGGATCACCCCGGGCCAGTCGCTGCGCAGTACCTGGTGGCTGCGAAAGCCCTGCCAGAAGCCGGTGAGGCGGCGGATGGCGTCGGCAAAATGCATCGCACCGCTGGCCAGGGTCACCGCATTGATGGCCCCGGCCGAGGTGCCGACGATCACCGGGAACGGGTTGCCGGCGCCGGCGGGCAGCAGGTCGGCGATGCCGGCGAGCACGCCGACTTGGTAGGCGGCACGGGCGCCACCGCCCGAGAGGATCAGGCCGGTGACCGGTTGGGGTGCTGGCATGGGGTACTCCCTGAAGTCTGTGTCGCTGCCTTCGCCGGCAAGGCCGGCTCCTACCGGTACCGCACACCTATGTAGGAGCCGGCATTGCCGGCGAAAGCCACACCGCGATTCGTCCTAGTACAGCTTGGGCGCCCCCGGCGGGCGCGACTTGAAGCGTCGGTGTGCCCACAGGTACTGCTCGGGGCATTCGCGCAGCACCGACTCGATCCACTGGTTGATGCGCAGGCAGTCGGCCTCTTCGCTCTCCCCCGGAAAATCCTGCAGCGGCGCATGGATCACCAGCCGGTAGCCACTGCCGTCCGCCAGGCGCTGCTGGGTGAACGGGATCACCCGCGCCCGCCCCAGGCGGGCGAACTTGGTGGTGGCGGTCACGGTAGCCGCCTCGATCCCGAACAGCGGCACGAACACGCTCTGCTTGGCGCCGTAGTCCTGGTCGGGCGCATACCAGATGGCGCGTCCCGAGCGCAGCAGCTTGAGCATGCCGCGCACGTCCTCGCGCTCCACGGCCAGCGAGTCGAGGTTGTGCCGCTCGCGCCCGCGGCGCTGCACGAAGTCGAACAACGGGTTCTTGTGCTCGCGGTACATGCCGTCGATGGTGTGTTCCTGGCCCAGCAGCGCCGCACCGATCTCCAGCGTGGTGAAGTGCAGGGCCATCAGGATGGCCCCCTGCCCGTCACGCTGCGCCGCCTGCAGGTGCTCCAGCCCCTCGATGTGCGCCAGGCGCGCCAACCGGGCCTTTGGCCACCACCAACTCATGGCCATTTCGAAGAAGGCGATGCCGGTGGAGGCGAAGTTTTCCTTGAGCAGACGGGTTCGTTCGACAGACGGTAATTCGGGGAAACACAGTTCCAGGTTGCGCGCAGCAATGCGTCGACGGTCACCGGCAACACGGTACATCAGCGCGCCCAGCAGGCGGCCCAGCACCAGCAAAGCCCGGTAGGGCAGCTGCACGATCAGCCACAGCAGGGCCAGGCCCAGCCACAGCGGCCAGAAGCGTGGATGAAGAAAATAAAGGCGAAAACGCGGGCGATCCATTAAACATTCCGCAAAGACGATGGCCGGGCATTCTACAACGGTTCGCTGCGGGTTGCGGCTAACCGGCGTTCTCGTTATAAGTCTGAGCACTTTTTCGTAACAAGCTGCCTTATGCCAACCATGAGCCAAACCCAGACGCCAGACCAAGCCCCCGTGTTCCAGCTCAAGGGCAGCATGCTCGCCATCACGGTGCTCGAGCTTGCGCAGAACGACCTCGAAGGCCTCGATCGGCAACTGGCGGCCAAAGTCGCCCAGGCCCCCAACTTCTTCAGCAACACCCCGCTGGTGCTGGCGCTGGACAAGCTGCCGGCCGGCGAAGGCGCGGTCGACCTGCCCGGGCTGATGCGCGTATGCCGCCACCATGGCCTGCGTACCCTGGCCATTCGCGCCAGCCGTATCGAGGACATCGCCGCCGCCATTGCCATCGACCTGCCGGTGCTGCCGCCGTCCGGTGCCCGCGAACGTGCGCTGGAGCCTGCGGTGGAGGTGCCACCGGCGCCCAAGCCCGAGCCGGCCCCGGCCCCGGCCCCGCCGCCGGAGCCTGCGGTAAAACCGACAAAAATCATCACCTCGCCGGTGCGTGGCGGCCAACAGATCTATGCTCAGGGCGGCGACCTGGTGGTACTGGCTTCGGTCAGCCCCGGTGCGGAACTTCTGGCCGATGGCAACATCCATGTTTACGGCGCGATGCGCGGTCGCGCCCTCGCCGGTATCAAGGGCAACACCAGGGCACGTATTTTCTGTCAGCAGCTGACCGCCGAAATGGTCTCGATCGCCGGGCAGTACAAGGTGGCCGAAGACCTGCGTCGCGACCCGTTGTGGGGGGCCAACGTGCAGGTCAGCCTGTCCGGTGACGTGTTGAACATCACCCGTCTTTAACGGATACTTGCCGCCATTTTCAGCGCAACTTTTCCATATGTTGCCGGTTTGGATATTTCTGGGACCTCAACGTCCTTTTTCTTTAGGGGTGATACACCTTGGCCAAGATTCTAGTGGTTACATCCGGCAAGGGTGGTGTGGGTAAGACCACCACCAGCGCCGCTATCGGTACCGGCCTCGCACTGCGCGGCCACAAGACGGTCATCGTCGACTTCGACGTCGGCCTGCGTAACCTCGATCTGATCATGGGCTGCGAACGCCGCGTGGTGTACGACTTCGTCAACGTGGTCAACGGCGAAGCCAACCTGCAGCAGGCCCTGATCAAGGACAAGCGCCTCGAGAACCTGTACGTGCTGGCCGCCAGCCAGACCCGTGACAAGGATGCCCTCACGCTCGAAGGCGTGGAGCGGGTCCTGATGGAGCTCAAGGAGCAATTCGAATACGTGGTCTGCGACTCGCCGGCCGGTATCGAGAAAGGCGCCCACCTGGCCATGTACTTCGCCGACGAAGCCATCGTGGTGACCAACCCGGAAGTCTCCTCGGTACGTGACTCGGACCGCATGCTGGGCCTGCTGGCCAGCAAGTCGCGCCGTTCCGAACGCAACGAAGACCCGATCAAGGAACACCTGCTGATCACCCGCTACCATCCAGAGCGCGTGAGCAAGGGCGAAATGCTCGGTGTCGAGGACGTCAAGGAAATCCTCGCCGTCGCGCTGCTGGGCGTGATCCCCGAATCCCAGGCGGTGCTCAAGGCATCCAACCAGGGCGTGCCGGTGATCCTCGACGACCAGAGCGATGCCGGCCAGGCCTACAGCGACACCGTCGACCGCCTGCTGGGCAAAACCGTGGAACACCGGTTCCTCGATGTACAGAAGAAGGGATTCTTCGAGCGCCTGTTTGGAGGCAACTGACCAATGAACCTTTTTGACTTCTTTCGTGCCAACAAAAAAGTAAGCACCGCGTCGGTCGCGAAAGAGCGTCTACAGATCATCGTGGCGCACGAGCGCGGCCAGCGCAGTACTCCGGACTACCTGCCAGCCTTGCAGAAGGAACTGGTCGAGGTGATCCGCAAGTACGTCAACATCGGCTCGGATGATGTGCACGTCGCTCTGGAGAACCAGGGCAGCTGCTCCATCCTGGAACTCAATATCACCCTGCCCGATCGTTGATCGGCGCACAGGGGTAACCTGCCACGGCGGCGGCCGGGCCCGGGCTCATACAGCCCGGGCCCGGCCGCCGCCGTTGGCGTTTGCAGAGAACACGCAATGCCGCTGTCCAACGTTCACATCCTTCACCAGGATGCCGCCATCCTGGTGGTCAACAAGCCGACCCTGCTGCTGTCCGTGCCGGGGCGCGCCGACGACAACAAGGATTGCCTGATCACCCGCCTGCAGGAAAACGGCTACCCCGACGCCCTGATCGTGCACCGTCTGGATTGGGAAACCTCGGGGATCATCCTGCTGGCGCGCGACGCCGACAGCCACCGCGAGCTGTCGCGCCAGTTCCATGACCGTGAAACCGAGAAGGCCTACACCGCACTGTGCTGGGGCCAGCCTGCGCTGGACAGCGGCAGCATCGACCTGCCGTTGCGCTACGACCCGCCCACCAAGCCACGGCACGTGGTGGACCACGAGCAGGGCAAGCATGCGCTGACCTTCTGGCGCATCGTCGAGCGCTGTGGCGATCATTGCCGGGTGGAGCTCACGCCGATTACCGGGCGTTCGCACCAGTTACGCGTGCACATGCTGTCGATCGGGCATCCACTGCTGGGGGATCGACTGTACGCCTACCCCGAGGCCCTGGCGGCGCATGAGCGGTTGTGCCTGCATGCCAGCATGCTGAGCTTCACCCACCCGGTGAGCGGCGAGCGACTGCGCTTCGAATGCCCGGCGCCGTTCTGATACACCGCGGCGCGGCCATCGCGGGTCAACCCGCTCCCACAACGATCACCCTGAACGCTGTGGGAGCGGGCTTGCCCCGCGATAGGGCCCACGCAAATCCGTGATCAATACGTTAAACTCGCGCCACTGCTGTCTGGAGTGACCTATGCGCGATGCACTGAACCAAGGCCTGATCGACTTTCTCAAGGCCTCCCCCACGCCGTTCCACGCCACCGCCAGCCTGTCGCAGCGCCTCGAGGCCGCCGGCTACCAGCGCCTGGACGAACGTGACAGCTGGGCCACCACGCCCGGCGGACGCTACTACCTGACCCGCAACGACTCCTCGATCATCGCCATCAAGCTCGGCCGCCATTCGCCGCTGCTCGACGGCATTCGCCTGGTCGGCGCCCACACCGACAGCCCCTGCCTGCGCGTCAAGCCACAGCCCGAACTGCAGCGCCAGGGCTTCTGGCAGCTGGGCGTGGAAGTCTACGGTGGCGCCCTGCTGGCCCCCTGGTTCGACCGCGACCTGTCGCTGGCCGGGCGCGTGACCTTCCGCCGTGACGGCAAGGTCGAAAGCCAGCTGATCGACTTCAAGCAGCCCATCGCGGTGATCCCCAACCTGGCGATCCACCTCAACCGCAGCGCCAACGAAGGCTGGGCGATCAACCCGCAGACCGAGCTGCCACCGATCCTGGCCCAGGTGGCCGGTGACGAGCGCGTCGACTTTCGCGCCCTGCTCACCGAGCAACTGGCCCGCGAACATGGCCTGAACGCCGACGTGGTGCTGGACTACGAGCTGAGCTTCTACGACACCCAGGACGCCGCCGTGGTCGGCCTGCATGGCGACTTCATCGCCGGCGCGCGGCTGGACAACCTGCTGTCGTGCTACGCCGGCCTGCAGGCCCTGCTGGCCGCCGACAGCGACGAGACCTGCGTACTGGTGTGCAACGACCACGAAGAGGTCGGCTCCAGCTCCGCCTGCGGCGCCGACGGCCCGATGCTGGAACAGACCCTGCGCCGCCTGCTGCCCGACGGTGACGATTTCGTCCGGGCCATCCAGCGCTCGCTGCTGGTGTCGGCCGACAATGCCCACGGCGTGCACCCCAACTACGCCGACCGGCACGACGGCAACCACGGGCCCAAGCTCAACGCCGGCCCGGTGATCAAGGTCAACAACAACCAGCGCTACGCCACCAACAGCGAAACCGCCGGTTTCTTCCGCCACCTGTGCATGGCCGAGGAAGTGCCTGTGCAGAGCTTCGTGGTGCGCAGCGACATGGGCTGCGGCTCGACCATCGGCCCGATCACCGCCAGCCACCTGGGTGTGCGCACGGTGGACATCGGCCTGCCGACGTTTGCCATGCACTCGATCCGCGAGCTGTGCGGCAGCCAGGACCTGGCGCACCTGGTCAAGGTGCTGACCGCGTTCTACCTGAGCCGCGATCTGCCCTGACCTGACAGGCCTGCGCCCACAGCACTGCGGTGATCGCCAAACAGGCGCCGTACCTGTGGGCGCTGGCTTGCCAGCGAAGAGGCCACGACTGACCCCCATCAACCCGCGCGCAAACATTTGGCGCTATGCTTGCCCATCATTACACCTCCTACAGCATAAGGACCTTGCGCATGTCCGAGTTTCAAACGATGTTCCTCCCGGTGATCGCCGGGTTGATCCTGCTCACCGTCGGCTTCAGCATGCGCGAGCGCAACAGCGGGGTGCTGATGATGTGGATCGGCATGCTGGGCATCCTGGGCATCATGGTGTGGAAGATCCTCGAGAAACTCACCTGACAAATGCTCTACACTCGGGCGATTGAGTGTTCGAGGTTGATCGTCCGGTGCCTGCCTTCCTGCGTTTCCTGTCCCTGCTGCTGATTCTGTTCCTGCCCCTGGGCCACGCACACGCGGCCGGCCTTCCGGGCCTGCTTGGCGGTTCGAGCAAACCCCAGCCCGAGGCGACTGAACCCCTCGCGCAATCGCTCGACGATGTCATCAAGAACCTCGAGAACGACCAGCAACGCAGCAAGCTGCTGGCCGACCTGAAGAAGCTGCGCGACGCCACCAGGCAAGCCCAGCCCAGTGCCGAGCAAGGTGTGCTGGGCCTGATCGGCACCACCTTCAACGAACTGGAAAAGCAGTTCAGCGGCGAGGCCAGCCCGTTCAACCGCTGGAGCCGCGAACTGGAACTGGCCCAGATCGAGCTCAGTGCGCGGGTGGTGCCGGTGCATGAATGGCCGACGATCCTGTTCGGTTTCGCCGCCATCATCGCGCTCTGGAGCCTGCTGGCCTACGCGCTGAACTGGGTCAGCCACCAGGTACGCCTGCGCTTCGGCCTCACCGAAGAGCTGCCGCAACACCCGCGCACCTGGGACCTGGTGCGCTTCGCCCTGCGCAAGCTCGGGCCTTGGCTGGTGGCGCTGATCATCACCGTGTACCTGAGCTTTGCCCTGCCCTCTTCGCTGGGCAAGTCGATGGCCATGGTACTGGCCTACGCCCTGGTGGTCGGCACCTGCTTCTCGGCCATCTGCGTGATCGCCTTCTCGCTGCTCGATGGCCCGCACCGCCACCGCGCCCTGTACATCCTGCGCCACCGCGCGTTCCGTCCGCTGTGGCTGATCGGCAGCTTTGCCGCCTTCGGCGAGGCGATGAACGACCCACGCATGGCCGCCGCCCTGGGCGACCACCTGGCGCACACCCTGGCGACCCTGGCCAACATTCTGGCGGCGCTGTCCACCGGGCTGTTCATCCTGCGCTTTCGCCGCCCAATCGCGCACCTCATTCGCAACCAGCCGCTGTCTCGGCGCCTGACGCGCCGCGCCCTGAGCGACACCATCGAGATCCTCGGCACCTTCTGGTACCTGCCGGCCCTGGTGCTGGTGGGCATTTCGCTGTTCGCCACGTTCGTGTCCGCCGGCGACACCAGCACGGCCCTGCGCCAGTCGCTGATGTGCACGGTGCTGGTGGTGATGTGCATGGTGGTCAACGGCCTGGTGCGCCGCCATGCGCTCAAGCCGCAGCGGGCCAACCGGCGCCAGGCGGTCTACGCCGAACGCCTCAAGAGCTTTGGCTACACCCTGGTGCACCTGCTCATCTGGCTGGTGTTCATCGAGCTGGGCCTGCGTGTATGGGGCTTCTCGCTGATCGGTTTCACCGAGGGCGAAGGCCACGAGGTGGCGGTGCGCGTGTTCGGCCTGGCCGGTACGCTGATCGCCGCCTGGCTGGTGTGGATCCTCAGCGACACCGCCGTGCACCACGCACTGACCCGCTCGCGCAAGGGCCTGGCCAATGCCCGTGCGCAAACCATGATGCCGCTGATCCGCAACGTGCTGTTCGTGGCCATCTTCATCATCGCGGTGATAGTGGCCCTGGCCAACATGGGCATGAACGTCACGCCGCTGCTGGCCGGTGCCGGTGTGATCGGCCTGGCCATCGGCTTTGGTGCGCAATCGCTGGTAGCCGACCTGATCACCGGCCTGTTCATCATCATCGAGGACTCCCTGGCCATCGATGATTATGTGGATGTAGGCGGCCACCTGGGAACCGTCGAAGGCCTGACCATCCGTACCGTGCGCCTGCGCGACATCGACGGCATCGTGCACACCATCCCGTTCAGCGAGATCAAGAGCATCAAGAACTACTCGCGCGAATTCGGCTACGCGATCTTCCGCATCGCCATCCCCTACAACATGAGCATCGACAAGGCCATCGGCCTGGTTCGCGACGTGGGCCAGAAGATGCGCAGCGATCCGCTGCAACGGCGCAATATCTGGTCGCCGCTGGAGTTCCAGGGGGTGGAGAGCTTCGAGTCCGGCTCGGCGGTGCTGCGCGCGCGCTTCAAGACCGCGCCGATCAAGCAATGGGAGGTGTCGCGGGCATTCAACCTGGCGCTCAAGCGCCAGCTCGACGAAGCCGGGCTGGACCTGGCTACCCCGCGTCTTTCGGTGCAGGTGGTGACCGCCGGCGGTGGCCCCGCCCAGGACACCGCCCCCGCCGACAGCAACGCCTAGCCCGCCTCGGCCACGATGCGAATCGCATCGTGGCGCCAGTACTCCAGGTCGCAGTCGATCAGCCGCCCGTGCTGGTCGCTGTTGACTCGGGTGATATGCAGGCCGGCACTGCCGGCCGATACCTTCAGCGCCATCGCCGCCGCTACCGGCAACGCGGTGGGCAGCGTCTCGAAACGCACCCGGCCATAGGCGATGCCGTAGTGCAGCGCGTACAGCTCGGTCAGCGACTGGCTCAGGTCGAAATCCAGAATCCCGGCAAAGTACTCGGGGTTGAGGTAGTGCTCGGCATAGAGCACCGCGCGCCCATCGATACGCCGCAGGCGGCAGATCTGGATCACGCTGGACAGCGCCGGCAATTGCAGGCGCGCACAGATCGCCGCCGGCGCCGGCTGCAGGCGGGCCGACAACAGTTCGGTAGCCGGCTGTCGGCCCTGGTCGCGCACCATGGCGTGGAAGTGGCTGCGCTCGATCAGGTCATAGCTCAGGCGCTGGGGCGCCACGAACCAGCCACGGCGTTCCTCGCGGTAGATCAGCCCGCAGGCCTCCAGTTGCACCAGCGCCTCGCGCAGGGTGATGCGCGTGGTATCGAACACCTCGCTGAGCTTGCGTTCGGCCGGCAACTTGCAGCCGGGCGCCAGCAGGCCATGCTCGATCTGCTCTTGCAGGGCATTGCATATGGCTGTTACTGCACGCGTGGGCAGTCGATGCATCAAGGGTTACCTATCTGGACTAGTCCAGCCTGGTGCGTGTGCCAGAACGGCGCAGCGACGATGGCCGGGCGGAGTAACCAAAGCCTAGGCAATCCACATGAACGGCACATGACAGTGCGCCGGACGGTCACGCACAGGCCCGGTCGAGCGCGGTCAAGGCGTTGCGGATCAAGCACTTGAAACTGGTCTACGCTCTATTTTCAGGGCCGCTGCACACACCTGGCGCGGCGCCTTCGACATCAAACTGTCATGCAACCGGCCTACCTTGGCTCGGGTATTGCTGACCTAGACCAACCGAATCGAAACCCTCTCAGCGTTTTGCACGGCACCCATCAAGGAGCTTCGGATGAAACAGCTTTTTCTGGCCTCACTGTTAGGCACCAGTATTGCCCTGTGCACCTCGGCCATGGCCGCGGACACCGACCTCAAGGCCCTCGAGGACGCCGCCCGCAAGGAAGGCGTCGTCAACAGCGTCGGCATGCCCGATGCCTGGGCCAACTGGAAGGGCACCTGGGCGGACCTGGCGAGCAAGTACGGCCTCAAGCACATGGACACCGACATGAGCTCGGCCCAGGAAGTGGCCAAGTTCGATGCCGAGAAAGACAACGCCAGCGCCGATATCGGCGACGTCGGCGCCGCCTTCGGCCCCATTGCGCTGGCCAAGGGCGTGACCCAGCCGTACAAGCCCAGCACCTGGGAGCAGATACCGACCTGGGCCAAGGACCAGGACGGACACTGGGCACTGGCCTATACCGGCACCATCGCCTTCATCATCAACAAGCAGCTGGTCAAGGAAGAAGACATTCCCAAGACCTGGCACGACCTGGAAAAGGGCAAGTACAAGGTCGCCATCGGTGACGTCGGCACCGCTGCCCAGGCGGCCAACGGCGTATTGGCTGCAGCCATTGCCTACAAGGGCGACGAGTCCAACATCGAGCCGGGCCTGCAACTGTTCACCAAGCTGGCCCAGCAGAAGCGCCTGTCGCTGGCCAACCCGACCATCCAGACCCTTGAGAAGGGCGAGATCGAGGTCGGCGTGGTGTGGGACTTCAACGGCCTGAGCTACCGCGAGCAGATCGACCCGAAACGCTTCGAGGTGCTGATCCCGTCCGACGGCTCGGTGATGTCCGGCTACACCACCATCATCAACAAGTACGCCAAGCACCCGAACGCCGCCAAGCTGACCCGTGAATACATCTTCAGCGATGCCGGGCAGACCAACCTGGCCATCGGCCATGCGCGGCCGATTCGTGCCGAGCACCTGAAGCTGCCGGCGGACGTGCAGGCCAAGCTGCTGCCCAACGAGCAGTACGCGCCGGCGCAGCCGATCAAGGATGCAGCGGCATGGGAAGCCACCTCCAAGGCCCTGCCGCAGAAGTGGCAGGAGCAGGTCATCATCGAGATGGAGTGAAACCATCGCGGGTCAGGCCTGCTCCCACAAGGAGCGGGCCTGACCTGCGATGTGGTCATCGCTGTCACCGGAGCCACCCATGAACCACAACGTCATCCTCGTCATCCTCGACGGCCTCAACCACCAGGTGGCCCACCACGCCATGGGCCACCTGCATGCCTATGTAGAAGCAGACCGCGCCGCCCTGTACCGCCTGGAATGCGAACTGCCGGCACTGTCGCGACCACTCTACGAATGCATCCTCACCGGTGTGCCGCCGATCGACAGCGGCATCGTGCACAACAACGTCACGCGCCTGTCCACCCAACGCAGCATTTTCCACTACGCCCGCGACGCCGGGCTGAGCACCGCCGCCGCGGCCTACCACTGGGTCAGCGAGCTGTACAACCGCTCCCCCTTCGAACCGCTGCGTGACCGCCACACCCATGCGCTGAAACTGCCGATCCAGCATGGCCTGTTCTACTACGCCGACCACTACCCCGACTCGCACCTGTTCGCCGACGCCGAGTACCTGCGGCGCAAGCACGCACCGAACTTCCTGCTGGTGCATCCGATGAACATCGACGATGCCGGGCACAAGCATGGCCTGGACAGCAGCCAGTACCGCAACAGCGCACGCAGCGCCGATATCCTGCTGGCCGACTACCTCAGCACCTGGCTGCAGGACGGCTACCAGGTGCTGATCACCGCCGACCACGGCATGAACAACGACCGCTCGCACAACGGCGTGTTGCCCGAGGAGCGCGAAGTGCCGCTGTTCGTGTTCGGCGACCGGTTCAGCCTCGACCCGGCCGCCAAGCCCCTGCAGACCGAACTGTGCGGCACCGTATGCGAACTGCTCGGCATCCCCCACGACAAGCCGGTATGCCGGGAGTTGCTCTCGTGAACTCGATCACCCGTGGCAAATGGCTGGCGCTGTTGTGCCTGCTGCCCTTCGCGGTATTTTTCATCATCTTCCAGATCGCCCCGCTGACCTGGGTGGCCGTGCACAGCCTGCAGGCCGAAAGCGGCTGGGGCCTGGACAATTTCAGCAAGGTGCTGGGCTCGAAGTTCTACCGCCAGGCCATCCAGCACAGCCTGGAGATCAGCTTCTGGTCGAGTCTGTTCGGCATCCTGATCGCCATCCTGGGCAGCTATTCGCTGCGCAAGGTGGACTCGCGCCTGCGCGACTTCGTCAACGCCTTCGCCAACATGACCAGCAACTTCTCCGGCGTGCCGCTGGCCTTCGCCTTCATCATCCTGCTCGGCTTCAACGGCGCGCTGACCCTGCTGCTCAAGCAGGCCGGGATCATCGAGGACTTCAACCTCTACTCCAAGACCGGGCTGATCATCCTCTATACCTACTTCCAGATCCCGCTGGGCGTACTGCTGCTGTACCCGGCGTTCGACGCCCTGCGCGAAGACTGGCGCGAATCGGCCGCCCTGCTGGGCGCCAGCGCCTGGGATTACTGGCGCCTGATCGGCCTGCCGGTGCTGACCCCGGCGCTGCTGGGCACCTTCGTGATCCTGCTGGCCAACGCACTGGGCGCCTACGCCACGGTGTACGCACTGACCACCGGCAACTTCAACGTGCTGCCGATCCGCATCGCCGCGCTGGTGTCCGGCGACATCTCGCTGGACCCGAACCTGGCCAGCGCGCTGGCGATGATCCTGGTGGGGCTGATGACCCTGGTCACGCTGGTGCACCAGTGGCTGTTGAAGAGGAGCTACCATGTCTCGCGCTGAATCGGGCCCGGCCGGGCTCTACCACCGCGTGGTGGTGTACGTACTGTTCGTGATCCTGCTGCTGCCGCTGGCCGGCACCCTGCTCTACTCGTTGTCCACCAGCTGGTCGGCCAGCCTGCTGCCCAGCGGGCTGACCTTCAAGTGGTACCTGGCGCTGTGGAGCGAGCCGCGTTTTCTGGCCGCCTTCGGCCAGTCGCTGCTGGTGTGCGTGGGCGCGCTGGTACTGTCGGTGCTGCTGATCCTGCCGCTGCTGTTCGTGGTGCACTACCACTTCCCCAGGCTCGACGCACTGATGAACATCCTCATCCTGCTGCCCTTCGCGGTGCCGCCGGTGGTGTCGTCGGTGGGGCTGCTGCAGCTGTATGGCTCGGGGCCGATGGCGATGGTCGGCACGCCGTGGATTTTGATCGGCTGCTATTTCACCGTGGCCCTGCCCTTCATGTACCGCGCCATCACCAACAACCTGCAGGCGATCAACCTGCGCGACCTGATGGATGCCGCCCAGTTGCTGGGGGCCAACACCTGGCAGGCCGCGTTTCTGGTGGTGCTGCCCAACCTGCGCAAGGGCCTGATGGTGGCGCTGCTGCTGTCGTTCTCGTTCCTGTTCGGCGAGTTCGTGTTTGCCAACCTGCTGGTGGGCACCCGCTACGAGACGCTGCAGGTGTACCTGAACAACATGCGCAACAGCAGCGGGCACTTCAACAGCGCGCTGGTGATTTCCTATTTCCTCTTCGTGCTGGTGCTGACCTGGGCAGCCAACCGCCTGAACAAGGACAAGACCTGAAATGAGCTTCGTCAGCATCCAGAACCTGCAAAAAAGCTACGGCGCCAGCGCGGTGTTCAACGACATCAACTGCGAGATCGGCCGCGGTGAGTTCGTCACCCTGCTCGGCCCCTCCGGCTGCGGCAAGTCCACCCTGCTGCGCTGCATCGCCGGCCTGACCGCTGTAGACAGCGGCAGGATCCTGCTCGACGGGCAGGACCTGGTACCGCAGAGCCCGCAAAAGCGCGGCATCGGCATGGTGTTCCAGAGCTACGCACTGTTCCCCAACATGAGCGTGGAACAGAACGTCGCCTTCGGCCTGCGCATGCAGAAGATCAAGGGCCAAGACAGCCGCCCACGGGTACTCGAGGCGCTGCGCATGGTCGAGTTGCAGGACTTTGCCAGCCGCTACCCGCATCAGCTCTCCGGCGGCCAGTGCCAGCGCGTGGCCCTGGCCCGCTCGCTGGTGACCCGTCCGCGCCTGTTGCTGCTGGACGAGCCGCTGTCGGCGCTGGATGCACGCATCCGCAAGCACCTGCGCGAACAGATCCGCCAGATCCAGCGCGAGCTGGGCCTGACCACCATCTTCGTCACCCATGACCAGGAAGAGGCGCTGACCATGTCCGACCGCATCTTCCTGATGAACCAGGGCCGCATCGTGCAGAGCGGCGATGCCGAATCGCTGTACACCGCGCCCGTGGATGCCTTCGCGGCCGGCTTCATCGGCAACTACAACCTGCTCGATGCCCAGAGTGCCAGCCGCCTGCTGCAACGTACGGTGAACAGCCGCCTGGCAATCCGCCCCGAAGCCATCGCGTTGAGCCTGGAAGGCGAACGCGAAGGCCTGGTGCGCAGTCACAGCCTGCTGGGCAACGTGATCCGCTACCGCATCGAAGCGCGTGGTGTGGAGCTGGTGGTGGATGTGCTCAATCGTTCAGCCGCCGATCTGCATGCGGACGGCGAGCGGGTATCCTTGTCCATCGATCCCACCGCCCTCTGCGAAGTTGCCTGAGGGCCGAACAGGAGTTTTGTTGTTATGGCTTTAGCGATTTTCGATCTGGATGAAACCCTGATCCACGGCGACTGCGCCTCGCTGTGGAGCGAGCAGATGGTGCGCCTGGGCTGGGTGGACGGTGAGTCGTTCCTGCGCAGGGACCGTGAGCTGATGGAGGCCTACGGCAAGGGGCACCTGGCGATGGAAGACTACATGGCGTTCAGCCTGGAGCCGCTGATCGGGCGCACACCAGAGGAAGTCGATCATCTGGTCGAGCCGTGGGTGGAAGACTTCATCGAGCCGATCATCTTCAGTGAGGCCACCCGCACCATTGCCGAGCACCGCAAGGCGGGGGATCGAATTCTGGTGATCTCGGCCTCGGGTGTGCATCTGGTGGGACCGATTGCCTCGCGCCTGGGGATCGACGAGTACCTGGGCATCGAGCTGGAAGTGGAAAAAGGGTTCTACACCGGCAAGACCGTGGGCACCCTGACCTACCGCGAAGGCAAGATCACCCGCTTGCTGGAGTGGCTGGACCAGCAGGAAGAGAACCTGGAAGGCGCAAGCTTCTATTCCGATTCGCGCAATGACCTGCCGTTGCTGCTGAAGGTTGACCACCCGTATGTGGTGAACCCGGACCCGGTGCTGCGCGAGCATGCCGAGAAGAATGGCTGGCCGATTCTGGCCTGGGCCTGAAAAAAGTTCGCCGGCAAGGTCGGCTCCTGCAGGAGTCGGCCTTGCCGGCGAACAGGGCCCTATACCAGGCTGTCGTCGATCACCAGCACCAACTTGCCCGATACCTGGTTGCCCGCCAGTTCGGCATACGCCGCCTCGGCGTCCTTCACCGCATAGCTGCCTACCAGTTGCGGCTTCAAGCGCCCTTCGGCGAACAGCGGCCACACCTGTTGGCCCAGGTCACTGAGCAGGTCGGCCTTGAACTGGTCATCGCGATTGCGCAGGGTCGAGCCGGTCACCTGCACCCGCTTGGCCAGTACCTGGGCCAGGTCCAGCTCGGCCTTGCGCCCGCCCATCAGGCCGATGATCACCCAGCGCCCGTCACGGGCCAGCAGCTTGAGGTTGAGCGCCGCATAGTTGGCCCCCACCGGGTCCAGGATCACATCGAACGGGGCGAAGTCGTTCAGCGCCTCTATATCGTCACCGCGCACCACGCCACCGCTGGCGCCCAGCGCCTGACAATAGGCCAGCCGCTCGGCCGAGCCCACGCTGACCCAGCTGGGGCTGCCGAACGCCTTGCACAGCTGGATGGCCGCCGACCCCACGCCGCTGGCGCCGGCATGCAGCAACACCTTCTCGCCCGGCTTGAGGCCGCCCAGCTGGAACAGGTTGAGCCAGGCCGTGGCGTATACCTCCGGGATCGCAGCCGCCTGCTGCAGGCTCAGGCCCTCGGGCACCGGCAGCACGTGGCGCGCGTCGACCACCACCTCTTCGGCCATGCCGCCACCGGCCAGCAGTGCGCATACCCGGTCGCCCACCTGCCAGGACACCCCGGCTCCCACTTCGCTGATCACCCCGGCACATTCCAGGCCCAGGAACTCGCTGGCGCCCGGTGGCGGCGGGTACAATCCGGCACGCTGCAACAGGTCGGCGCGATTGAGCCCGGCCGCTGCCACGCGGATGCGTACTTGACCTACATCGCAAGTTGGACTTGTCGTCTCAACCCACTCCACATGTCCGTCAACGCCTTGCAATGCCTTCACAGTGCCTCCATAGTTGAGTCATGACTGAGCCTGGCTGCCTTGGCACCAGGCTTTTTGCATTATGCGTCCGGCTCCATGGAACCGGCGAATTCAAAGACGGCCTAATATGCGTGATCAATTGCCCCTACGTCGAATCAGCATGAAGCATCTCCTGCCCAGCACTGCCCTCGCCCTGATGATCGGCCTTGGCAGCTTGCCGCTGGCCGGCGCCGCTTCGGCCGCCAACAGTTGGGACAAGTTGCAACCAGACCGCGATGAAGTGGTCGCCAGCCTGAACGTGGTCGAGTTGCTCAAGCGCCACCACTACAGCAAGCCGCCACTCAATGATGCGCGCTCGGTCATCATCTACGACAGTTACATCAAACTGCTCGATCCCTCGCGCAGTTACTTCATGGCCAGCGATATTGCCGAGTTCGACAAGTGGAAGACGCAGTTCGACGACTTCCTCAAGAGCGGCAACCTGGACCCGGGCTTCACCATCTACAAACGTTATCTGGATCGCGTGAAATCGCGCCTGGATTTCGCCCTGGCCGAGCTGAACAAGGGCGTCGACAAGATCGACTTCACCACCCAGGAAACCCTGCTGGTCGACCGCAAGGACGCTCCGTGGCTGCAGAACCAGGCCGAGCTCGACGACCTGTGGCGCAAACGCGTCAAGGACGAGGTGCTGCGCCTGAAGATCGCCGGCAAGGAACCCAAGGCCATCCAGGAACTGCTGACCAAGCGCTACAAGAACCAGCTCGCGCGCCTGGACCAGACCCGCGCCGAAGATATCTTCCAGGCCTACATCAACACCTTCGCCCAGTCGTACGACCCGCACACCAACTACCTGTCGCCGGACAACGCCGAGAACTTCGACATCAACATGAGCCTGTCGCTCGAAGGCATCGGCGCGGTGCTGCAAAGCGACAACGACCAGGTCAAGATCGTGCGCCTGGTGCCGGCTGGCCCTGCCGCCAAGACCAAGCAGGTGGCCCCGGCCGACAAGATCATCGGCGTGGCCCAGGGCGACAAGGAAATGGTCGACGTGATCGGCTGGCGCCTGGACGAAGTGGTCAAGCTGATCCGCGGCCCGAAGGGCTCCGTGGTGCGCCTGGAGGTCATCCCGGCCAGCAACGCGCCTAACGACCAGACCAGCAAGATCGTCTCGATCACCCGCGAAGCGGTCAAGCTCGAAGAACAGGCCGCCAAGAAGTCGGTGCTCAAGCTCAAGCAGGACGGACGCGACTACAAGCTGGGCATCATCGAGATCCCGGCCTTCTACCTCGACTTCAAGGCGTTCCGCGCCGGGGATCCGGAGTACAAGTCCACCACCCGTGACGTGAAGAAACTGCTCACCGAACTGCAGAAGGAAAAGGTCGACGGCGTGGTCATCGACCTGCGCAACAACGGCGGCGGCTCCCTGCAGGAAGCCACCGAGCTGACCAGCCTGTTCATCGACAAGGGCCCCACCGTGCTGGTACGCAACGCCGACGGCCGTGTCGACGTGCTCGAAGACGAAAACACCGGTGCCTTCTACAAGGGCCCGCTGGCGCTGCTGGTCAATCGCCTGTCGGCCTCGGCCTCGGAGATTTTCGCCGGCGCCATGCAGGACTACCACCGTGCCCTGATCATCGGTGGCCAGACCTTCGGCAAAGGCACCGTGCAGACCATCCAGCCGCTCAACCACGGCGAGCTCAAGCTGACCCTGGCCAAGTTCTACCGGGTTTCCGGGCAGAGCACCCAGCACCAGGGCGTGTTGCCGGACATCGACTACCCGTCGATCATCGACACCAAGGAGATCGGCGAGAGCGCCCTGCCCGAAGCCATGCCGTGGGACACCATCCGCCCGGCCATCAAGCCGGCCGTCGACCCGTTCAAGCCGTTCCTTGCGCAACTCAAGGCACGCCACGAAAACCGCAGCGCCAAGGACCCGGAGTTCGTCTACATTCGCGATCGCCTGGCCCTGACCCAGCAGTTGATGAACGAGAAGACCGTCAGCCTCAACGAGGTGGAACGCCGCGCTCGCCATGCCGACATCGAAGGCAAGCAGCTGGCGCTGGAAAACATCCGGCGCAAGGCCAAGGGCGAAGAGCCGCTCAAGGAACTGAAGAAGGAAGACGAAGACGCCCTGCCGGTCGAGCCGGATGACACCAAGCCGGAAGATGACGCGTACCTCGCCGAAACCGGGCGCATCCTGCTGGACTACCTGGGGCTGAATTCCTCGGTGGCCAAGCACTGAAACGATAATGGCAAAATAATGTGACGGTGCCCTTTTCGGGTCATCAAACAGTCATCATTCTGTCGTGAAATAAGGGACTGGGCGCCGATGGCCCCAGTCCCTTTTTTTCAAGGTAGCCCTGCCATGACCGTGACCGAACAGCTCAGCGCGTTGAGCTCCATCCTGGCTCAAAGCGGCTTGCACAGCCTGTTCCAACCCATCGTCTGCCTGTCCGAGCGACGCATCCTCGGTTATGAAGCCCTCAGCCGCGGCCCGTCCAACAGCCCGCTGCACTCCCCCATCAACCTGTTCGCCGTGGCCCGCCATGCCGGCCGCCTGACCGAACTGGAGGTGGCCTGCCGCGAAAGCGCGTGCCGGCGTTTCAGCCAGCAGCAACTGGAAGGCAAGCTGTTCCTCAACGTGTCGCCCGAGTCGTTGCTCGAGCCGCAATACCAGTCCGGGCGCACGCTCAAGCTGCTGCAGAGCCTGGGCATCCCACCCAGCCGGGTGGTCATCGAGTTGACCGAACAAACCCCCACCGACGACTTCCAGCTGCTGTTCAACGCCCTGCACCACTACCGCGACATGGGCTTTTCGATCGCCCTGGACGACCTGGGCGCCGGCTATTCCAGCCTGCGCCTGTGGTCGGAACTGCGCCCGGACTACGTCAAGATCGACCGGCATTTCATCGACGGCATTCACCAGGATGCGGTCAAGCGCGAGTTCGTCGGCTCGATCCTGCAGATCGCCAAGGCGTCGCGGGCCAAGGTGATTGCCGAGGGCATCGAGCTGGCCGAGGAGCTGGCGGTGCTCACCGAGATGGGGGTCGACCTGGTACAGGGCTACCTGCTGTGCCGGCCGCAGGAGCAACCGCCCCGCGACGCTACCGCCATGCTGCCGTCAGCGACGCACAGTGGCGCGGTGGTGCTGGGTGAGGACGGCCGCGATCTGAGCGCGCTGCTCAACGAGCAACCGGCCGTGAGCGGTGATACGGCGACCCTGGAGGTACTGGCGCTGTTTCGCCGCCAGGCCAACCTCAACTCGCTGGCTGTTCTCGACCATGCCCAGCGCCCCTGCGGCATCGTGCACCGCCATTCGCTGTCCGACGCGCTGCTCAAACCGTTCGCCACCGACCTGTATGCGCGCAAGCCGATCAGCCGGCTGATGAACGAGGACTTTCTGGCGGTGGAGCTCAACCAGTCGCTGCAGAAGGTCAGCCGCCTGCTGACCAGTCGCGCGCGCCAGCGCATCGAGGAAGACTTCATCATTACCCAGAACGGTCGCTACCTGGGCCTGGGGCGGGTGATCGACGTGCTCAAGCTGATCACCGAACAGAAGCTGCAGCAGGCCCGCTATGCCAACCCGCTGACTCTGTTGCCGGGCAACGTGCCGATCCAGCAATGCCTGACCCGCTTGCTGCAGCAACAGCGCGAGGCGGCGATCTGTTATGTGGACATCGACAGCTTCAAGCCCTTCAACGACATCTATGGCTATGCCAAGGGCGACGAAGTGCTGTTGAGCCTGGCCCAGTGCCTGAGCGAACGGGTCGACCCCAGCCGGGACTTCGTCGGCCATATCGGTGGCGACGACTTCATGCTGGTACTGGGTTCGAAGGAATGGGAGCAGCGCCTGAACGTGCTGCTGGACGACTTTCAGAATGCCTGTCGGCGCTTCTACCGCACCGAGCACCTGGAGGCCGGGTGCTTCATCGCGCACAACCGCCTGGGCCAGCGCCAGGAATTCCCGTTGCTGTCACTCTCGATCGGTGTGGTGCAACTGCATGCGCATACCTGCGCGCAACTGGATGCCGGCCAACTGGCCGACCTCGCCTCCCAGGCCAAGCACCATGCCAAGGATGTGCCCGGGCACAGCCTGTACCTGATCGATACGGCGCTGGCGCCTCAGGCCTGTTCGGGATAGCTGTACTCGAACACCCGTACCACTTCCGAGGCATGCCAGGATGCTGCGGCCATGCCGTCCGATGGCCCGGAAAACCGCCCCAGGCGCTCGACGCATTCGAAAAAGCCGGTACGTGGCAATCGGCTGGCCCCCTGGCTGATCACCAGCGAGCTGCGCAGTGGCTGCTCGGCGCGTGCATCGATCACCGCCAGGTACTCAAGCGCGGCGGTCAGGGTCTGCATCGCCGGGCTTGGCAGCTCCAGGCGTTCGAGCAAGGCGCGGTAGGTCAGCAGGTGGCGTTGCCGGCGTGCCACGTCCAGCTCGCCCAGCAGCCCCTCCCATTGCTGACGGCTGATCCGCACGCCGCTCACGACGGCTCGCTCCAGCCTGCCACGCCCAGCTCCCAGGCCAGGCTGCGGCGAATCGCGGCATCCGGATCGCGCTCACCGCTTTCAATCAGCGCCAGGTACACCGGACTGATGCCCACCTTGCGCGCCAGCTGCTCGGCAGCCAGGCCCTTGGCCTCACGCAAGGCGGCCAGCTCGCTCAATGTGGGCAGGCTGGCCGGCGTGGGTGCAGCGGCGCTGGCGTTGACGCCTGCCGGCTGCGCCGTGGCGGCCGGTTGACCTGCCGCCTTCAACAACGCTTGATAGTGCTCCCAGGGCACGATCGCGTACTCGGGTTGACCGTCTCGGCTGATAACCTGAATACCCATTACAACCCCCTTGTAAGAACCTGCGCATGTAATCGCTCGGTATAGCGCTTATGCCAAATATAGTACCAGCCGGCGCAGTATTGCAGGGTGTAACCGGATTTAGCGCTTTCCCTGCTCCAGGCGCAACGCTTCTGGGGTGTCGGGCAGGCGCTCGACCACGCGCAGTTTCTCGGGAGACTGACGATTGCGCCAGGCGCGAAAAGCCGCCAGCTCGCTGTCGAACGTCTTCAGCACCCAGGCCAGTACGGCGAGATCGTCGAGCAGGCCGATGCCGGGCAGCCAGTCCGGGATCGCGTCCAGCGGGCTGACAAAGTACAGCAGGCCGGCGACGATGGTCAGTAGCGCCCTTGAGCTGATGGCACGGTACTCGCCACGCCACCACGCCACGCACAGCGCCTGCAGCAGGCGTACGTCATCCTTGAGCTTGCCCAGGCTCGGGCCCTTGCGCGCCACGGCGAAGATCAGCGCTGGCAGGCGCCCCCGGCTCAACAGGCGCTCGGCCAGCGGCAGGAAACGGGCAAAATTCCAGGGTGCTTTCATACCACCTCCAACGGCAGGGCCGGGAAGGTTATCCACAGTATTTGTGGATAACCTTGTGAACAGAGGCCATTTTCAGGCTCGGCGTGCCCGCCAGGCAAGGGCCTGGGTCAAATCGGGCGTTTTTTACACACCTGTTTCATTACGCGGTCACTTTGCGAAAGCCGTCACAGTTGCGCACGCCGCCAAGGTGTGACGTCAGATCGCTCCCACGGTTCAGCCCGATCCATAAACGACAACGCCCCGTCGAGACGGGGCGTTGTGCACACAGCGGGACGCTTACTTCTCAGCAGCGTCTTCTGCTGCCTTGGCCGGGTCCTTGATGGCGATCAGTTCCAGATCGAACACCAGTACCGAGTTGGCCGGGATCATCGGGCTAGGGCTCTGTGCGCCATAGGCCAGGTCAGCCGGGATGAACAGCTTGACCTTCTCGCCCACGTGCATCAGTTGCAGGCCTTCGACCCAACCCGGAATCACGCCGCTGACCGGCAGGTCGATCGGGCTGCCGCGCTCGACGGAGCTGTCGAACACCTTGCCGTCGATCAGCTTGCCTTCGTAGTGAACAGTGACCACGTCGGTAGGCTTGGGCTGGGCGCCTTCGGCCTTCTTCACGATCTGGTACTGCAGGCCCGACGCGGTGGTGACCACGCCGTCCTTCTTGCCGTTTTCTTCAAGGAATTTCTTGCCGGCGGCGGCCGACTCTTCGCTCATCTTGACCAGGCGTTCTTCAGCACGCTTCTGCAGCGCGGCGAAGGCTTCGACCAGGTCTTCGTCCTTGATCTTCTGTTCCTTCTTGCCGACAGCGTCCTCGATGCCCTGGGCCACGGCCTTGGAGTCGAGATCGTCCATGCCTTCCTGTGCCAGGCTCTTGCCCATGTTCAGGCCGATACCGTAGGAAGCTTTCTGTGCCGGGGTCTTCAGCTCGACGCTGGTCTGCGAATCGCAACCCGCCAGTACCAGGCTAACCAGGGCAACCGCAGCCGCCAACCGATGCTGTTTCATGCTATTTCCTTGTTCATGCGCCAAAAGGGCAATCGAGTAAAGCCGCGAGCTTATCAGGCGGCCACGACCAATGGCTACCGGCATGAGAGCGACAAAAGGTCGAGAAGTTCAGCCAGGTGAAGGCTTCTTCATGCAGCCGATAAGCCAGTGGCCAGTATTGCAGCCAACGCCCCGGATCTGGATGAAATCTACGGGTAGTGTCCTTCGCGGTACTGCCCCGCCACTTCGCGCAGCACCTGGCACAACCACTGGGCCGGCAGGGCCTGTGGCAGCGCGGCATTGCTGCAGATACCCACCGAGCCACCGGGTTCGCGCACGCCCAGGTCGAGCTCGCACAGCTCGCCCCGCTGCAGGTCGACCCGCACCGCATCACGCGGGGCCACCCACACCGCATCGCTGCCCAGCACATAGCGCCGGCTCAGTGCCGGGGAAAGCGTTTCCAGACGTTGCTGCGGTTGCTCGATGGCGCATTGCACGAACAGGCTGTCGGCATGCTTGCGAATGGTGGTGCCGGCCAGGGGCAGTACCAGCGGGTACTGGCCCACCTGGTTGCGCTCGATCGGGCTGCGTGCCAGCAACGGGTGGCCGGGGCGCACCACCAGCGACATCGACTCGCTGTACAGGTGCTCGAACAGCAGGCCCTGGATCTGCGGGCTGTCGGTCATGCGCCCGATCACCAGGTCCAGCTCCCCCACGTGCAACTGCGCCAGCAGGTGCGCACTGGGGCCGGTGGCAACGCTGACCACCAGGGCCGGGTGGCGCTGGTGCAGGCGGCAGATCACTTCGGGGATGAGCAGGCTTTCGACGGTCGAGAGCACGCCGATCTTCACCTGCGGCGGCGCGTGTTCCTCGCCGCGCAGGGTACTCACCGCTTCGCGCAGGGCCTGTACGCACGGGCCGGCGTAGCGCATAAAGCGCACCCCGGCCGCAGTCAGCTCGACACCCTGCTTGCCGCGCTCGAACAATCGCGTCTGCAGCAGTTCTTCGAGCTCCTTGAGGGTCTTGGAAATCGCCGGCTGGCTGATGGCCACGGCGTCGGCGGCCTTGGCGAAACTGCCTTGACGGGCGATTTCGAGAAAGCACAGCAGGTGGCGGAACTTGATGCGGGTATCGAGGTTCATGGCCGGAGTTTATCGCAACCGCAGCCCCTTTGCGGCGCCGGCCTCGAACAACACACCAGCTATATGCTATATATACGCTTCGTATACAGAGTGAGTATTGCCATGGGTATCGTCAAGATCGATGACGCGCTGCATGAAGACCTGCGCATTGCCAGCGGCGCGGTGTCGCGCTCGATCAACGCGCAGGCCGAGTACTGGATTCGCATCGGCATGCTGGCCGAGCTCAACCCGCACATGACCTACCAGGAACTGTTGCGCCAGTTGCTGCGCCAGGAGCAGGCCAGCCTCAGGGAGCTGATCGCATGAGCGAGGTGATCCTGAAGAACCCGCAGCAGTTGGCCTTGATGCGTACCGCCGGGCAATTGCTGACGCGGGTGTTCGAGCACCTGGACGGCTTTGTCGCGCCAGGGGTCAGCACCTTGCAGATCAACGACCGTGCCGAGGCGTACATCGTCGATGTGCTCAAGGCGCGTCCGGCCAGCAAGGGGCAGTACGGGTTCAAGTATTCGCTCAACACCTCCGTCGACCATGTGGTGTGCCACGGCGTGCCAAGTGCCGACGAGGTGCTGAAGGCGGGGTCGATCATCAATGTGGACATCACCCTGGAACAGGGTGGTTACATTGCCGACTCGTCGAAGATGTATGCGGTGGGCGCCATTGCCGACGAGGCGCGGCAATTGGTCGATACCACCTATGCCGCGTTGTGGGCGGGCATTCGCCAGGTGCGGCCCGGGGCCACGCTGGGTGATGTGGGGCATGCGATACAGCGGCTTGCCGAGGGCGCGGGTTACAACGTGGTGCGTGAGTACTGCGGGCACGGCATCGGCAGGCAGATGCACGAGGCGCCGCAGGTGCTGCACTACGGACACCGCAACAGCGGGCTGGTGCTCAAGCCGGGCATGGTGTTCACCATCGAGCCGATGATCAACCAGGGCGGGCGTGGGGTGCGTACGCTCAAGGACGGGTGGACGGTGATCACCCGGGACCGCAGCCTGTCGGCACAGTGGGAGCATACGGTGGCAGTGACGGCGCAGGGGGTCGAGGTGTTGACCTTGCGTGAGGAAGAGCGGGGCATGGTCGGGTGACCGGCTCACCATCGCACTGCTGATCGGGCTTTTGATGTTCCGGTTCTTCAGGGGGGCTTGTGGGGCGCTTGGATCACCGCCCGTGCCGGATAATCTCTCGGCCCCCTTCCCGGGGAGCGATGGTTGCTCGATTTTCGAGCTTATCCAGCATGGACAGAGACGCCGAAGGCCCCTTCCGCTCTTACAGCGGCTTACTTTTTTCTTGGAAAAAGTAAGCAAAACCGCTCCGTCCAGCATCCGGCCTCCTGAAGGACGGAAAGATCAAAAGCAAAGCAACAGCAAGAGCAAGAGCAAGAAAACCAGCACCGGTAGACACCACTGCCGAAAAAATCTGGATCCAATTGCCCCACCCGCCCCGCCTCTCTACAATCCGCGCCATTACGGTCGACCCCGCCCATTCCCCGTCGACCCCGGAGCCTTCTATTCATGGAAGAGATTGAACAGCACTGGCTGTACGCCCTTTCTGCCCCCATGGCCGCCCTCAACGGCGCCAGCCTCACCTCCCCCCGTTACTTCGAAGCCGAAGGGGACCTGGACCTGAAAAAATGGTGGGGCATCAACAACCGCCGCGAGCTGCTCGACATGCTGCGCATGGCCGACACCGGCCACGCCGAAAAACTCAACGATGCCTACTGGCAATACCCTCGCCGCCAACCCAGCCAATGGCAGGCACTGCTTGACGAGCTGGGCCCGCGCGAGCGCGCCAACTATGAATTTGCCGCACGCACCTATGCCGATTGCGGCTTCGGCGGCACCCGCGCCTGGGACCTGGGCCGCATGGGCTACCTGCTGCGCGCCGGGGTGTTCGAGAACCTGATCACCGAGCCCGAAAGCCTCTGGCTGCACAGCCGCCTGGCCCTGCGCGCACGCCACTTCTACAACAGCTGGGACACCTACATCGCCGGCTACATGTTCGGCAAATCGCTATGGAACTGCTCCAGCCATGACGACGACGTCTACCCCTACCGGATCGACCGCCAGGGCGCCGAGCACTGGAACCGCTGCATCATCATGAACATGCTCAAGCGCGGCAAGGCACTGTTCGCCAGCCTGCCCTGGGACCTACCACTGGACTACCCGCCCCGGCCCGATTCGCTCGAGGAGGGCACCTGGTCATGAGTTGCTGGATAAAGCTGGGCATCGAGCCCACCAAGGACCAGGACGTCATCCGCGGCGCCTACCGCGCCCGCCTGCCGGAGTTTCACCCCGAAACCGACCCGCAGGGCTTCCAACTGCTGCGCCAGGCCTACGAGCACGCGCTCAAGCTCGCCACCCGCACGGATGACGATGACGAAGACGACGAGGACGCCGGCGAAGAACAGGCCTACGCAGAACGCCCGCCGCGCCCGCCTCGCGTGCACCCGGTCATCGCCACCTTCGCCCGCATGCTCGCCGACCCGGCCCGGCGCTACAACGTCGATGCCTGGCAGGACTACTTGCGTGAGCTCGACCAGTTGCCCCTCGAAGAACTCGAGGACGTCAGCTGGGAGCTGCTGTGGCGCCTGGAAGAAGCCGGCCAGCTGTCCAATGCCTGCGTGCAGGTGCTGGCCAAGCGCCTGGCCTGGGACAAGCAGTTGCTGCGCCTGGGCTTCGAAGAGGCGCAGGAAGTCGAGACGCTGCTGGCTCGCTTCGCCGCCCCCGACCCGTTCGACATGCGCCTGATGAACGACTGGTCTACGGCCGCGCAGTTGGAAACCCTGTGGTACCTGCGCAGCCTGGACCACCTCTACAACAACCGCCCGCTGTTCGAACTGGCCGCTTTCGCCCGGGAACACACCGTGGTCGCCCTGCCCCCGGACGCCGCACTGGTCGAACGCCTGCTGCTGCAGATCGGCCAGGCCGGGGTGGCCAGCCCGAGCCTGTACGCGCTGTGCGTTGAACGCCAGGCGCTACAACCCGACGATGTCGACGCGCTGTACCAGCAGGCCTGCCAGGCCAGCCTGCTGGGCAAGGAAGAAGAAGCGCTGTCGTGCTGGAGCCGCCTGTGGCTGGAGTTCCGCCACCCGGTGGCCGCCCGCGAGCTGCTGGACCTGTGCACCGCGCACCAGCCGCAACGCCTGCCGCTGATGATCCAGGCCTTCGACCGCCTGGCGCCGGTGCGCACCTGGCCCGACGACCTGAGCGAAGACGAACAGACCCTGGGCAGCCCGGCGCAGCGCCCGGAAACCCTGACGCGCTGGTTCCAGGCCGCGCGCCTGGAACTGGACGGCATCGCGGGGCAGTTCGTCGACTGGCGGGCCACCGATGAGCGTGAGCTGGAACTGCTCGCCAGCCTGATCGACGAACACCCGGACCCGGCCCTGCAGCGTCTGTACCGTCACGCCTGGGCCCTGCACTGCGGTGACGCCGCGCTGCTGCAACAGGTGCTCGACGAACCTAAAAGCAGCCACCTGATCGATGAACTGATCCTCGACGGCTTGCGCTACCAGGCCCAACAGCAACTGGCCTGGCTGCAACAGGCGCCGATCCCGCTGGCGATCCAGGCGTTCCTGAACAGCAACTCGCCGCACCCACAACTGCCAGACGTGCTCAAGGACGGCGCCACCACCCTGTGCCGCGACTGGCTGCGCCGCCTGCGCGCCTACGACGGGCGCACCCTGGCCCGCCTGCACGAGACCTTCAGCCCGCGCGCCATGATGCCGGTACCGTTCGGCCTGGAGATGCAATGCGAGCTGGGCGCCGCAGGCGTGGTGCTGCCTCCCGCCCCGGCCGGCGCCGAGTTGTGGCACTGGCACCGCCAGGCACTGTTCATGCTGGCCCTGGCCCAGGCGCCACAACGCTGGCTGGCGCTGGTGACGCCGAGCATGCTCGACACCCTGCAGTGCCCACCCGGCCATCCGTTGGCAAAGGTCCATACCCTGCTGCTGAACCTGCTGCAGGAACAAGGCAACCTCGATGGGCTGCTGGGCTGGCTGGACAGCCGCGACCCGCTGCAAAAAGCCATTGCCGACAGCCTGCCCGCGCCGGACCAGGCCCTGAGCAGTGCGCGCCTGCCCAGCACGCTGGCGTTGCTGGCCAGCTACCAGAAGGACGAAGAGGCCTTCGCCGACGACCTGCTGGGCATGATGCTGTTCTGGGCAGTGCTCTACCACGACCCGGCACTGGATGCCGAACAGCACCGCGTGCTGCTGCGCACCATGGCCGACATCTCCAGTGAAGAGCCGTGGTTCGAAGCCTTTCGCAGCGGCCTGATCAAGGGCGAGCCGAGCCGGCCGCCGCGCGAGAAACTCGATGCCTACGGCATGGACAGCACGGTGTTCTACCAGGTCATGGATACGCTCAAGGGCCTGATCCGCTACGGCCGTGTCGGCGTACCGCGCCTCAAGGTGCTCAAGCAGCTGCAAAAGGCCAAGGATGACCCCAGCACCGGTATCGGCCTGCGCTTTGCGCTGACCGCGGTGTTGTCCTGGTGCGAGCGCCTGCTGCTGGCCCAGGCCGATCTTCAGCCAGTATCGCCCTGGGCCTTCTGGCGCTGGAACACGCGCCTGGGCCGTGGCGCATTCGTCGGCCAGCTGATGTTGTGGTTCTTCGTCACCCTGGTGCTTGCCATCACCTCCAGCGATGCGCCCGAGGCCATGGTCAAGATCGGCCTGGGCCTGGCCCTGCTGTTCGGCACCTGCCTGCGCCGGCTGCACGACATCGGCCACGGGATCGTGGTGATGGTGCTGCTGGCTGCGCTGTCGGTAGCGCTGCCGTTCCTGCCGCTGGTGCTGGTGGTGATGCCCGGCGACGTGCTGCCCAACCGCTGGGGCGTGTCGCCGGAGCATCATGACCCCGACGCCCTCAGCGGCGGGCTGCAGGCTGTGCTGCGGCGCCTGATCGGCTAGAGGTTGAGTGCGTCCAGCGCCTCGTTCAACTGCTGGCGCTGGCTGGCGATCAGGCTGGACTGCTGGGTGGCCAGCACCTGGCTGAAGTCGCTCAGCCAGGTGCCGATCTGCTCGCGCTCATCGCCCAGGCACTGCATCCAGGCGCGCTCCAGGCGCGCCGTCAGGGTGCGGTTGGGCAATGCATCGCGCGGGTGGATCTTCAGCCCGGCCAGGCGTTGATGGCTGTTCTGGCGCGCCTCTTCATCCAGCCCGGTGGGGCTGCGGTCGATGCTGTGGCTGTGGCGCTTGCCGGTGTCCACCAGGGTCACGTCGACTTCGAGCAGGCCGTTGATGTCGTAGCTGAAGCGGATGTCCAGTGACTGGATCTTGTCCATCGGGGTCAGCTCGACGACGAAGCTGTCGATGAAGATGTTGTCACGCACCCACGGCCGCTCGCCCTGGTAGACCTCGACGTTGATGGTCTTCTGCTGCTCGTGGGAGGTGTAGAAGCGCTGCACCCGCGAGGTCGGTATCACCGTGTTGCGCTCGATGATCGGCGAGAATACCCCGCTGATGTTGGCGCCGCGGGTGGTCTCGATGCCCAGGGTGTAGGGGCATACGTCGGTCAGGATCAGCTCTTCGATGGCCGAGTCGCGGGCCTTGCAGGCCGCCTGGCTGGCAGCGCCCAGGGCGACGATGGTGTCGGGGTCGAGGTGGCGGTACGGCAGGCGGCCGAACAGCTTGGCCACCATCTGCTGCACCACCGGCATGCGCGTGGCACCGCCCACCAGCACCAGGCTGTCGAGGTCGCGCGGGCTCAGCCGCGCGTCGCGCAGGGCCTGCTCGATGGGCGCGCGCACCCGGCCCAGCAGCGGCTCCCAGATCGTCTGCGCGCCCAGCTCGTCCAGGGTCCACTCGCGGGGCTCGCCGGCACCCTTCCAGTAGACCGTCTGCGGGCCTTCGCCCAGCTTGCACTTGAGCAGTTCGATGCTGTCGTACAGGCTCGCCAGCGCCTGCGGTTCGACGCTGGACAGGGTCATGCCCCAGTCCTTCAGGCAGGCCTGCAGCAGCGCTTCGGTGAAGTCTTCGCCGCCAAGAAAGTTGTCGCCGGTGGAAGCATGCACCTCGATCAGCGGCAGGGCGTATTCGAGCACAGTGACGTCGAAGGTACCGCCCCCCAGGTCGAAGATGAGTGTGCGCTCGAATTTCTGCTCGTGCAGGCCGTAGGCCATGGCGGCGGCAGTCGGTTCGTTGATCAGGCGCTGCACCTTGAGGCCCGCCAGCTCGGCGGCGAACACGGTGCGCTTGCGCTGTTCATCGCTGAAATAGGCCGGCACCGAAATCACCGCCTCGTGCACTGCGCAGCCCAGAAAGGCCTCGGCGTCGTGCTTCAGCGAGCCCAGCACCAGGGCCGACAGCTCTTCGGGGCTGAATGCCTGCCCGCCCAGCTCCAGGCGCTTTTCGCTGCCCATGAAACGCTTGAATGCCGCGACGCTGCGATCGGGGTGGGTGGTCAATCGCGAACGGGCGGCGCGCCCCACCAGGATGCTGCCGTCGTCATCGATACTGACCACCGAGGGGGTAAGCACCTCGCCAAGGGCATTCGGGATCAGTTGGGCACGGCCTTGCTGCCATACGGCGATCAGGCTGTTGGTGGTGCCCAGGTCAATGCCCAGCAAGGGCGCGGCGGCGGGGGTTGCATCCTGCATATGAGGTCTCTGGCAGTGGTCGTCATCGGCCAGCGGCCGGAGCTCGCCCGGCCTGCTGAAAGGCGCCCTACTTTAACTGAACCCCCCACCTCGACAAACAACGAATGCACACACGGCGAAAAAGGCCTGACCTGTAAAAAAACATATCTATGATAGTCATTCTCATTTGAGATAAGCTTGCGCATTACGTCGCACGAGCACAATGGATGTCCACCCCAACCTCCGCCGTCAACCCGCTGGTCAGCGCCTTCCAGGAGCATTACGCCGACCTTCTGGCGTTTCTTGCACGGCGCATGGGCAATGTGGAAAAGGCCGCGGACGTGGCCCAGGACACCTACCTGCGACTGGCCAGCCTGTCCGATACGGCGCAGATTCTCGAACCGCGTGCCTTTGTCTTTCGCGTTGCCAGCAACCTTGCCATCGACCGCCTGCGCCAGGAACAGCGACGCTCGGCGCTGCATGACGACGTCAGTGACAACCTGGACGTATGCGACCCCCTCGCCTCCCCCGAGAAGCAGTTCCTGGCTGCCGAAGCGATCGAACAACTGGACCGCAGCCTGGCCCAGTTGCCCAGCAAGGCGCGCCTGGCACTGCTGCTCAATCGCCTCGAAGGCTTGACCCATGCACAGATAGCCGTGCGCCTGGACGTGTCCGAAAGCACGGTGGGCAAGTACATTGTGCAAGCCATGCGGCACTGCCGCGATTGGCTACGTCAGTCGGAATCTATTTAGAATGCCCGGTACGCCCCCTCTGAAGGTTTCAGCAGCCCCTCATCATGACTAGACCCAACCCTTCCCAACCATCCCCTGTCGAGCTGGAGGATCAGGCCATCGAGCAGTGGGTGATGCTGATGTCGGGGAATGCCAGCGAGTCGGATCATGCCGCGTTTCGCCAGTGGCGACAGCGCAGCCCGGCGCACGAAGCAGCGGCGCGGCTGGCCGAGCAGATGTGGCACGGGGTAGCGCAGACGGCCACCGCGCAATCCTTCGTGCCGCCAGCGCCCCAACGCCGTGCAAAACCCTTGCGATGGGCTGCGCTGGCCGCCGGGCTGGCGGTGCTGGCCGTGACCCAGTTGGGGCAGCCAATGAAGGTGTACATGGCCGACCAGTCGACCGCCGTCGGCGAACGCAGGCACCTGGTGCTGGAGGATGGCAGCGAGGTCTGGCTCAACAGCGCCAGCGCACTGTCGGTGCGCTATTCGTCCACGCGTCGCGATATCGACCTGATCAAGGGCGAGGCGCTTTTCCAGGTCAGCAAGAACCCGGCGCGTCCATTCGTGGTGCATGCCGCTGCAGGCACGGCCCAGGCACTGGGCACCCGGTTCGACGTGAACCTGCTCGAACAGCAGGTGCGGGTCGGCGTCAGCGAAGGTGTGGTGCAGGTAACGTCCGGTGGCCAGAGCGCGCGCCTGGAACCGGCCCAGCAACTGGACTATGCCCAGGGCCTGCCACCGTCCTCCACGCGCCCGCTGGACCTGACCAGTGATTCGGCATGGCAGCGCGGCAAGCTGATCTTCAATCGACGCCCACTCGACGAGGTGGTCAGCGAAATCGGGCGCTATGTACCCGGCGCACTGGTGGTGACGGGGCAATTGCCGAGCACGGCGGTGAGCGGGGTGTTCAACCTGGACGACGGTGCCCAGATGTTCAGTACCCTGGCGCGCACCCAACCGCTGCGGGTCGTGCAACTGCCGTGGCTGACCCTGGTGATGAACCGCGAGAGCGTCGAAGAAAAATAAATCCGGATTTTGTTGGCAAGGTTGACGGCAATGAATCGTCGTTGGTTTGAACGCGAATACTTCTCATAAATATCGCTTCTTACCAACATTTGACGACGGACGATTTCAATGCAGGCGCTTTCCAACGCTTTTCCGTTCAGTGGCCGTACCCTGACGCTGGCCATCGCTCTGACCCTGGGTGGCGGGGTGCCGCTGACCCTGCCGCTGGCCCACGCAGCCGAAACCACCACGCGCCTGACCCTGAACCTGGCGCCCCAGGCGCTGGACCGGATGCTCACTCAACTGGCCGACCAGGCCAACGTACGTCTGGTGTTCAACTCCAGCGACCTGGCTGGCCGGTCCGGCCCGGCCCTGCAGGGTGCCTTTACCCTGGCCCAGGCCCTGGACCGGTTGCTGCAGGGCAGCGGCCATACCTGGCAGTTGCTGGACGGTCAGACCCTGGTGCTGGAAAAACTGCCTGCCGCCGATGCGTCCGTGGTGCTGGGCGCCACCAACATCGACAGCCGCGCAACCGAATCGGCCTACGGCCCGGTCGACGGGATCGTGGCCAAGCGCAGCGCCACCGGCTCCAAGACCGACACGGCCCTGAGCGAGATCCCGCAGACGATCAACGTCATCACCCAGGACGAAGTGAAGATGCGCGGCGCCCAGTCGGTCACCGAGGCCCTGCGCTACACCGCCGGCATGACCGGTGGCGGCTTCGCCGACCGGGTGAAGGTGTTCGATGAACCCACCTCCCGCGGCTTCTCCCCCACCCCGCTGTACCTGGACGGCCTGCACCTGCCCTACAGCGGCGGCAGCACCGGTGGCTCGCTGCAGATCGACCCCTACACCCTGGAGCGCATCGAAGTGCTCAAGGGCCCGGCGTCGGTGCTGTATGGCCAGAACCAGCCGGGCGGCATCGTCAACATGGTGAGCAAGCGCCCCACCGCCACGCCGCTGCATGAAGTGGTCATCGGTGGCGGCAGCTACGATCGCAAGTACGGGGCCTTCGACCTCGGAGGCCCGATCGACGATCAGGGTCAGTTCCTCTATCGCCTGACCGGCGTGGTCAACGACAGCAACTCGCAGATCGACTACGCCGACCAGAACCGCATGCTGCTGGCGCCCAGCCTGACCTGGCTGGCCAACGAGCGCACCACCGTCACGGTGTTCGGCCAGTACCAGAAAGACCGCGACACCCCGGAAGCCCAGGGCCTGCCGGCCAAGGGCACGGTGTACAGCACCGCCAACGGGCGCATCAGCCGCAGCCTGTTCATCGGCGAGCCGGGCCTGAACAAATATGACCGCGAGCAGTTCGTGGTCGGCTACGAGATCGCCCACGAGCTCAACGACACCTGGACCCTCAAGCAGAACGCACGCTACGCCGACCTCGACGACCGCTACGTCGCGCCACTGCACGGCTATTCATTCGGCCCCAACCCGGTCACCGGCGCCAACGACTTCAGCTATCAGGCAGACCGCTTCGGGGTGGACTGGGCGCAGCACAACCGGGTCTACGGCATCGATAGCACCGCCCAGGCCAAGTTCAAGACCGGCGAGCTGGACCACACCCTGCTGCTGGGGGTGGACTACTACCACTTCAACTCCGAGTTCCTCGGCCGATACGACCGTCGCGGCCCGGGCATCGACCTGTACAAGCCGGTCTACGGCAGCAAGTTCACTTTCACCCAGCCTTACCGCTGGGACAACACCATTACCCAGACCGGCCTGTATGCCCAGGATCAACTGCTGTGGAACAAATGGTTCCTGACCGTGGGCGGCCGCTATGACTTTGCCGAAACCGACAACAAGACGCCGCTCAACGGCGGCCACACCAACCAGAAGGATGAAAAGTTCACCGCGCGTGCGGGGCTGGGCTACTCGTTCGACAACGGTGTGACGCCCTACGTGAGTTACGCCGAGTCGTTTTTGCCGCTGTCCGGTGTCGACGCCAACGGTTCGGGTTTCGACCCCACCAACGGCAAGCAGTATGAAGTGGGCATCAAGTACGAGCCCAGGTCGATCGACGGTTTCATCCAGCTGTCCGCCTACCAGATCGACCAGGACAACATGCTGACCAACGACCGCGACGACCCGAGCCTGAGCGTGCAGAGCGGCTCGGTGCGTTCGCGTGGTGTCGAGCTGGAAGGCAAGGTCAATGTCACCAACAACCTGAGCGTGCTGGCTGCGGTATCACGCAACCAGATCAAGTGGCGCAGCATCAACGACGGCCGCGAAGGCCGTACCCTGGCCATGCAGCCACCGCTGACCGCTTCGGCGTGGGTCAACTACGACTTCGACGTTTCCACCGTACTGGCCGGGTTCGGTGTGGGCCTGGGCGCGCGCTATGTGCGCAGCAGCTACGGTTCGGACTACGTGGGCGACTCTTTCCAGATTCCGTCCTACACCGTGTATGACGCCATGGTGTCCTATGACCTGGAAAAATCGCCGCTGCACGTCAAGGGCGTGAAGCTCAAGGCCAACCTGCAGAACCTCACGGACGAGAAGTACGTGGCGGCCTGCAATGGCGGGCTGGACTGCTATTACGGCGAAGGCCGCACCCTGAGTGCAGACGTGACCTACAACTGGTAAGACGGCGCGAGGCTGTCTGGAAAAGGCGCCCTCAGCGGCGCCTTTTTCGTTGTTGGAGGGGATGCGTGGCAGGCGCGGCCAAACGCCAGGCACAAAAAAAGCGACCCTAAGGTCGCTTCGTTTGTGGCTTCAGGGAGTTCAGTGGGCCCTGAAGCTAATATATGGCGCAGCGGACGGGACTCGAACCCGCGACCCCCGGCGTGACAGGCCGGTATTCTAACCGACTGAACTACCGCTGCGCGATACACTGAGAAGTGGTGGGTGATGACGGGATCGAACCGCCGACCCTCTGCTTGTAAGGCAGATGCTCTCCCGGCTGAGCTAATCACCCTTCGTCTCGGTGTGGCGCGCATTCTACGGAGCACCTCACACTCTGGCAAGCACTTTTTTAAAATTATTTTTCAGGCCTTCCAATGACTTAGCGGGCTTGGCCTGAACACGCCGCTCGGAGAATAATGCCCTCCTTATGTACCGAGGAGAGATGCACCCCATGTGGTTCAAAAACCTGCTGCCCTACCGCCTTACCCAGGACATCCAGTTCGACGCCGAGGCGTTGGAAACCGCACTGGCCAGCAAGCCGGCGCGCCCCTGTGCCAGCCAGGAGTTGACCACCTACGGTTTCGTCGCGCCCTTCGGCAAAGGCGAAGATGCGCCCCTGGTGCATGTCAGTGGCGACTTCATGCTGATCGCGGCACGCAAGGAAGAACGCATCCTGCCTGGCAGCGTGGTGCGTGATGCGGTCAAGGAGAAGATCGAAGAGATCGAAGCCGAGCAGATGCGCAAGGTCTACAAGAAGGAGCGCGACCAGATCAAGGACGAGATCATCCAGGCCTTCCTGCCCCGCGCCTTCATCCGTCGTTCGATGATTTTCGCCGCCATCGCGCCCAAGCAGGGCCTGATCCTGGTCAACTCGGCCAGCGCCAAGCGTGCCGAGGACCTGCTGTCGACCCTGCGTGAAGTGATGGGCTCGTTGCCGGTGCGCCCGGTGACGGTGAAGATCGCCCCAAGCGCGACCCTGACCGACTGGGTCAAGTCGCAGAAGGCTGCGCCCGACTTCTATGTGCTGGACGAGTGCGAGCTGCGCGACACCCACGAAGACGGCGGCATCGTACGCTGCAAGCGCCAGGACCTGACCAGCGACGAGATCCAGCTGCACCTGGGTACCGGCAAGGTGGTGACGCAGCTGTCGCTGGCCTGGCAGGACAAGCTGTCGTTCGTGCTGGACGACAAGATGGTGATCAAGCGCCTGAAGTTCGAAGAGCTGCTGCAGGACCAGGCCGAGGAAGACGGCGGCGAAGAGGCCCTTGGCCAGCTGGATGCAAGCTTCACCCTGATGATGCTGACCTTCGGCGACTTCCTGCCGGCGCTGTTCGAAGCGCTGGGTGGAGAGGAGATCCCGCAGGGGGTCTGATCGTCTGCTCTCTATATAGAGGCCCTGCGGGCCTCATCGCCGGCAAGGCCGGCTCCTACGGGGATCTTCATCGCCTGCAGGAGCCGGCCTTGCCGGCAAATGGGCCACCACAATAACAAGGAGCATCCCAACATGCGCGCCCTCGCCGCCCTCAGCCGCTTCGTCGGCAATACATTCGCCTGGTGGGTGCTGCTGTTTGCCCTCCTGGCCTTCTTCCAACCCGCCTGGTTCATCGGCCTCAAGGTCGCCATCGTGCCGCTGCTGGGCCTGGTGATGTTCGGCATGGGCCTGACCCTCAAGGTCGAAGACTTCGCCGCCGTGTTCCGCCAGCCCTGGCGCGTGGCCCTGGGCGTGGTCGCCCACTTCGTGATTATGCCGGGCGTGGCCTGGCTGCTGTGCCAGCTGTTCCACCTGCCCGCCGAAATCGCCGTGGGCGTGATCCTGGTCGGCTGCTGCCCAAGCGGTACCTCCTCCAATGTGATGGCGTGGCTGGCCAAGGGCGACCTGGCCCTGGCCGTGGCAATAGCCGCCGTCACCACCCTGCTCGCCCCGCTGCTGACCCCGGCGCTGATCTGGCTGCTGGCCTCGGCCTGGCTGCCGGTCTCGTTCATGGAGATGTTCTGGTCGATCCTGCAACTGGTGATGCTGCCGATCGTGCTCGGCGTGCTCGCCCAGCGCCTGCTCGGCCCGCGCGTACACCTGGCGGTGCAGGTGCTGCCGCTGGTGTCGGTGGTGAGCATCGTGCTGATCGTGTGCGCGGTGGTGGCGGCCAGCCAGGCCAAGATCGCCGAATCGGGCCTGCTGATCATGGCGGTGGTGATCCTGCACAACACCTTCGGGTTCGCCCTGGGCTACGTCACCGGCAAGCTATTCAAGCTGCCGCTGGCCCAGCGCAAATCCCTGGCGCTGGAAGTCGGCATGCAGAACTCCGGGCTGGGCGCGGCACTGGCCAGTGCGCACTTCTCGCCCCTGGCGGCGGTGCCCAGCGCGCTGTTCAGCGTGTGGCACAACATCTCCGGTGCGCTACTCTCGACCTGGTTCCGGCGCATGGAAGAACCCGTCGCCGAAACGGCAGCGGTCGACGCCACGCGTTGACCGCCACTTGCCCCCCGGCAAGGAAATGTGCACTATAGTGCGCACTGTGAGGACGACCTCACGACGCACCGCGTGACCTATCCGGGGACGGCCCCATCAACAGATGGAGTACTGCGCATGTCCTGGATCATCCTGTTTTTCGCAGGCCTGTTCGAAGTCGGCTGGGCCATCGGCCTCAAATACACCGACGGCTTCACCCGCCCCCTGCCCACTGTGCTCACGGTTGCCGCCATGGCGGTCAGCCTCGGCCTGCTCGGCCTTGCCATGAAGGAACTGCCGCTGGGCACCGCCTATGCGATCTGGACCGGTGTGGGCGCAGTGGGTACGGTGATCGCCGGGATCATCCTGTTTGGCGAATCCATGGCGTTGATGCGCCTGGCCAGCGTGGCACTGATCATCATCGGCCTGGTGGGGCTCAAGGTCAGCGCCAGCTGACCCTGGCCCCCGCGCCTAGCGCCAGGTGCCGCGTAGTTCGCTGACCCGCTCGCGCAACAGCGCCGGTTGCGCCGTTTCCACCGGTACGGCGCTACCGGCCACCAGGGTCACCCGCGACCACAGGCGCCGGAAAAACCCCTTGGCCGGGTCACGGCTGAAGAAACTCCCCCACAGACCCTGCAGCGCCAACGGAATCACCGGCACCGGGGTGCGCTCCAGAATCAGGCTCAATCCGCCCTTGAATGCATCGATCTCGCCATCGGAGGTCAGCTTGCCTTCCGGGAAGATGCACACCAGCTCGCCGTCGGCCAGGTAGGCGGCAATTTTCTCGAACGCACGCTCGTAGGTCGTCAGGTCTTCGTTGCGCCCGGCAATCGGGATCGCCCCCGCAGTACGGAAGATGAAATTGAGCACCGGCAGGCGGTAGATCTTGTAGTACATGACAAAGCGGATCGGCCGGCGCACGGCCCCGGCAATCAGCAGCGCATCGACGAACGACACGTGGTTGCACACCAGCAGCGCCGCGCCTTCATCCGGGATCTTGTCCAGGTCGCGGTGTTCGACGCGGTACATGGAATGGCTGAGCAGCCAGATCATGAAGCGCATGCTGAACTCGGGCACGATGCGGAAGATGTAGGTGTTGACCGCGATATTGAGCAGCGACACCACCAGAAACAGCTGCGGGATACTCAGCTTGGCCAGCCCCAGCAACAGCATGGTGACCACGGCCGAGACCACCATGAACAGTGCATTGAGGATGTTGTTGGCGGCGATCACCCGGGCACGCTCGTCTTCGGGGGTGCGCGACTGGATCAGCGCGTACAGCGGCACGATGTAGAAACCACCGAAAACACCCAGGCCCATGATCGACAGCAGGATCCACCAGGCCTTGCTCATGCCCAGCAGGGCGAGCCAGTCATACGGCGCGCCGGCGGCCGGGATATCCCCCGAATGCCACCACCACAGCAGGCCGAACACCGTCAGGCCGAACGATCCGAACGGCACCAGGCCGATCTCCACCTTGCGCCCGCTGAGGCGCTCGCACAGCAGCGACCCCACCGCGATGCCCACCGAGAACAGCGTGAGAATCAGCGTGACCACGGTTTCATCGCCGTGCATCCACTCCTGGGCATAGGCCGGGATCTGCGTGAGGTAGATGGCGCCGACAAACCAGAACCACGAGTTGCCCACGATCGAGCGCGATACCGCCGGGGTCTGTTTCAGGCCCATGCGCAGGGTCGCGACGGTCTGGCTGAAGATGTTCCATTGCAGCTTGAGTTGCGGCGACGAGGCCGCGGCACGGGGGATTGCGCGGCTGGCCAGGTAGCCCAGCACCGCCACCAGCACCACCGCGCTGGCCACGATGGGCGCGTAGTGGGTGCTGGACATCATCACCCCGGCGCCGATGGTGCCGGCCAGGATCGCCAGAAAGGTACCCATCTCCACCAGGCCGTTGCCGCCCACCAGCTCCTCTTCGCGCAGGGCCTGGGGCAGGATCGAGTACTTGACCGGGCCGAACAGTGCCGAATGGGTCCCCATGGCGAACAGCGCCACCAGCATCATCCAAAGGTGGTTATAGAGAAAGCCCGCGGCGCCCACGCCCATGATGACGATCTCGGCCAGCTTGATGGTGCGGATCAGCGCATCCTTGGCGAACTTTTCGCCGAACTGGCCGGCCAGGGCCGAGAACAGGAAGAACGGCAGGATGAACAGCAGCGCGCAGAGGTTGACCAGCATCGTGCCGTCGCCGCCCAGGCTGAGCTTGTAGAGAATGGCCAGGATCAGCGATTGCTTGAACAGGTTGTCGTTGAACGCCCCCAGCGACTGGGTGACGAAAAACGGCAGAAAGCGCCGTTTTTGCAGCAGGGCAAACTGTGAGGGGTGACTCATCGTCCAGGGTCCTGAGTGGGGCTTTGTTATTGGAGGAAGCCAGCCCGCAAAAAGCCACAGATGCACGGGTAAATGCAAGCCACCGCATGAACCGCTTCGCCGACAAGGCCTTCTAGCGCCAGCAAAACCCTGCCGGAGCCGGCCTTGCCGGCGAAACTGCCACCCTTGTCACTTGCCCGTGCACCCCGCAATGCAAGGCGACACGAACAGCTCGCCACGCCAGGCCCCCGCCAGGGTACGGCTGGCCACCACCAGCCACAGCCCTGCCAGCGCCACCACCAGCACGTGGCCCATCACCGTGAAGAACCCCAACTGCAGCCACGCCGCCAGCTTCAACGTGGCCAGGGCATACACCCCCAGCGGAAAGGTGAAGCCCCACCAGCCCAGGTTGAACGGCATGCCATCGCGCAGATGGCGCAGCGTGATCAACACGGCAGTGAGCAACCACCACAGCCCCGCGCCCCACAGCACGATACCGGCCACCAGCCCCAGCCCGCGGGCAATCTCGCCCAGGCTGCCCAGGCCATTGGCAGCGAAGATCGCCGGTGCATCACTGCCCAGCAACATCATGCCCAGGGCACCGGTGCCGATCGGCCCGAGTGCCAGCCAGCTCGAAGCGGCCATGCTCGCCTGGGGCAGCTTGTGCAGCGCCATGCGCAGGGTGAGGATGGTCAGGATGCTGAACGCCACCGGCAACGACACCGCCCACAGCACATAGCTGGTGATCAGTACCTGGAACTGGCGATGGACGTCCGTCAGGTGCGGGGCCAGCAGGCCGCCGCTGGCCGCCGCCACTTCGGCCGCCACCACCGGCAGCAGCCATACCGCGGTCATCTGGTCGATGCTGTGCTCCTGGCGGGTGAACATCAGGTAAGGGATCGCCACCCCGCACAGCAGCGCCAGGGCCACGTCCAGCCACCACAACGCCTCGACCCACGGCAGCACCCCCGTGCCCCACCGCTCGACTCCGAATACCAGCGCCCCATTGAGAATGGTCGCCAGGCCCATGGGGATGGTGCCGAAAAACATCGAGACCGTGGAATGCGCGAAAATCCGCCGCGCCTCATCGAAGAACATCACCCAGCGCGCGGTGTAGAGCACGCTGAACAGCACGAACAGGCCAATGGTCAGCAGCCACAGCGCCTCGGCCATACCCGACAACCCCGGCACCGCCTGCCGCAGCGCCAGCGCCAGCACGCCGGTGCCCATGGTCGCGGCGAACCAGTTGGGGGTGAACTGTCGGATCACCTCGCGCGGGTGAGCCAGGCGGCTCAGCGGGCGCAAGGGGTGGGCTATCTTGGTGCAGGTCATGGTGTCGGTCTCCTGTCCTCCGGTGAGGTGAAATCGATGTTACAACCCTATGGAATATCGATATAACGGGTAATTTCTCTAACTGTTATCTGTTTTACCTATATATAAGCCGTTCGCGAGCCTTTCAAGGCTGACGTATGCTGGCGTCTGACCTCACCGGACAAGGACGTGAACATGCTCGAAAGCCTGCGGGGCTATGGCGCCGAGGTTCGCCTGCTGCTGTGCACCACCTTCGTGCTGACCCTGGCGCGGGCCATCACCCTGCCGTACCTGGTGGTGTACCTGTCGGAGCACTTCGCCCTGGGCATCAGCGCCATCGGCCTGATGATCGGCGGTGCACTGATCGTCGGCTCGCTGCTGAGCCTGTATGGCGGCTACCTGATCGACACCCTGCGCAGCTACACGGTGATCGTGTTCTCCACCCTGGCCTTCGCCCTGGCGTTCTTCGTGGCCGTGGCCAGCCGGCAACTGGGGATGCTGTTTGCCTGCCTGGTGGTGATCAACCTCACCCTGGCAGTGGTGGACATCGCCGCCAAGGACGGCTTCTGCGCGCTGTTGCCAGTGCAGGCACGCGGCGAGGTGTTCTCGATCAAGTACACCCTGAGCAACGTCGCCTATGCCGTCGGGCCTTTTGTTGGGGTGGCGCTGGTGCTATTGGATGACCGGCTGCCGTTCGTGCTGTCGGCATTGCTGGGGCTGGGCATGTGCCTGAGCTATCAACGCCGGGGCGAGCGTGCTGCACGCGCCGGGCTCGGCGGGCCGACGCTGGGCCTGCTGGCGGTCGGCAGGCACCTGCTCGGCGATCGGCGCCTGGTGTACTTCACCCTGGGCGGCGCGCTCAGTGCGGTGGTGTTCGGCCAGTTCACGGCCTACCTGTCGCAGTACCTGGTGACCACCACATCGGCCATCCAGGCCAACCAGACCGTCAGCTACCTGGTGGCGACCAACGCCATCACGGTGATCGCCCTGCAATACGCCATCGGCCGGCGCATCGGCAGTCGCCAGCTGATGCCCTGGCTGCTGGCCGGGATGCTGCTGTTCGTGATCGGGTTGCTGGGGTTCTCGCTGGCGCAGACATTGTGGGTGTGGTGCCTGGCGATGCTGGTGTTCACATTGGGCGAGATCATCGTGATCCCGGCCGAATACATGTTCATCGACAGCATTGCCCCGGAGCACCTGCGCGGGGTGTATTACGGCGCACAGAACCTGTCCAACCTGGGGGCAGCGCTGGGGCCGGTGCTGTGCGGGTTTGCGCTGGCACACCTGATGCCGACAGCGATGTTCTACCTGATGATGCTGTCGGTGGGGCTTGCGGGGCTGTTCTATTGCCTGGGGGCACGGCGCCAGGCCTGAAGGCCGGCGCCGACAAAGATCCACGCTGCTCTTGCCGGAAAACGCAGCACCACCGAGATCAGATAGATCGCGCTCCGCGCATCGCCGGCAGGTTCAACACCCCCGCCACCGCGCACAACCCGACCAGCACCAGCGCATACACCTCGCTGGTGGCCACCAGCCCGAACTGGCGCACCATCAACCCGGCCGCCAGCGCGGGCACACAGAACGCCAGGTAGCTCAGCACGTAGAACGTGGCCATCAAGCCCGCCCGTTCATGGGCCTCGGCCAGTGGCAGGGTGCTGCGCAACGCACCCAGAAACCCCGCACCAAAGCCGCTGCCCGCCACCAGCGTGGCGGCGAAGAACAGCACCAGGCTGGCGTTGTACAGCGCCAGCAGAATCAGCCCCACCCCGCCGGCCAGCAGCCCGGTGCCCAGCGCCAGCACCTGCTGTGCCGGGCGCAGGCGCAGCCGATAGATCGCCAGCGCACCACTGAGGGTCAGGGTCGCCACCAGCGCGCCACCGATCAGGCTGGAGCCCAGGCCGCTCACCTCCCGCACCAGCGACGGCCCCAGTGAGAGGAAGAACCCGCCAAGCGCCCACACCGCAATGTTCACCGGCAGCATGCGCCACACCGCGCCACGCGCCTGGGGCGGCACCAGCAGGCTCGGACGCAGGGCGCGCAGCGCGCCCGGCTGGCGGCTGACGCTCTCCGGCAAACGCCACACCAGCAGCGCCAGCACCACGAACAGCGCCAGCAGCACCCCATACACAAGGCGCAGCGGCCACGGCGCGAACTCCACCAGCACGCTGGTGCCCAGCGCCCCCCAGGCCATGCCCAGCAGCGGCGCCAGGCTGTTGACCAACGGCCCCTGTTCGCGGTCGGTATCGAGCAGCGCGGCGCCCAGCACACTGGTGGCCATGCCGGTGGCAAAGCCTTGCAGCAACCGCGCCGCAAGCAGCCAGGGCACCGACTCGGCCTGGATGAACAGCAGCATCGCCACGCTCTCGAGCAGCAACGCCACGAAGATCACCGGCCGGCGCCCCAGGTAATCGGACAGCGACCCCACCGTCAGCAACGCCGCCAGCAGGCTCAAGGCATACACCGCAAACACCAGGGTCAGGGTTGCCGGCGAAAACTGCCACGCATGCTGATACAGCTGGTACAACGGCGTCGGCGCACTCGAAGCCGCCAGAAACCCGAGCAGCGCGACGGCCAGGTACACCAGCCGCAAACGCGCCGACGCCGGACGGCTGAACAATCCGATCATGTGCTTTCTCCACTAAAGCTAACCGTTAGCTTTTGTGCAGTCTGCGCGCCCTTAATCCTTAACGCAAACCCTTTGTGTTAAGGTCGCGCCATGGCGATCAAAGAAGGTATTCGCACGGGCGGTCGCAGCGCCCGTGTCCAGCAATCGGTGCACAGCGCCGTGCGGGCCCTGCTCCAGGAGCAGGACCGCGCGAGCCTGACCGTGCCCATGGTGGCCGCACGTGCCGGCGTCACCCCCTCGACCATCTACCGGCGCTGGGGTGAACTGGCGGCGCTGCTGGCCGACGTGGCGGTGGAGCGCCTGCACCCCGACAGTGAACCCCTCGACACCGGCACCTTGCGCGGCGACCTGCTGGCCTGGGCCGAGCAGTACCTGGACGAGATGAGCTCCGAGCCCGGCCGACACATGATGCGCGACGTGCTCAGCAGCGCCTGCCCCGGCTACTGCACCACCCTGCTGCGCGGCCAGTTGCAGACCTTGCTGGACCGCGCGCAGCAGCGTGGCGAAGCCGGCCCCGGGGTGGAACGGCTGCTCGACCTGCTGGTGGCTCCCACGGTGTTTCGCATTCTGTTCGCCGAAGCGCCCCCGAGCCTGCAGCAGCTGCATGAACTGGTCGAACTGGCCCTGCGCGACTGAGCACTGCGACGCTCTGCCACTGCGACCTTCGTCGGCGCTGACGAAGTGAGAACGGCGTGCCAGACTGATTGATCGTGGTTGGCCGTTACCGTTTTTTCGTTCGGAGTTTTCATGTCGCTGTCCAGCGGGCTGATCGCCCTGGTCGCCCTGGCCTATATGGCCATCATGTTCGCCATCGCCTTCTACGGCGACCGGCGCAGCACCCCGCTGCCGCCCCGCCTGCGCGCGTGGGTGTACAGCCTGTCGCTGGCGGTGTACTGCACCAGCTGGACCTTCTTCGGCGCGGTCGGCCAGGCCGCCGAACAACTCTGGGCCTTTCTGCCCATCTACCTGGGGCCGGTACTGCTGATGCTGTTTGCACCCTGGGTGCTGCAGAAGATGGTGCTGATCAGCAAGCAGGAGAACATCACCTCCATCGCCGACTTCATTGCCGCGCGCTACGGCAAGTCCCAGACCCTGGCGGTGGTGGTGGCGCTGATCTGCCTGGTGGGCGTGCTGCCGTACATCGCCTTGCAGCTCAAGGGCATCGTGCTGGGGGTCAACCTGCTGATCGGTGCCGGGGCCGATGCCACCGGCAGCCGCGTGCAGGACACCGCGCTGGTGGTGTCGCTGGTGCTGGCGCTGTTCAGCATCGTGTTCGGTACCCGCAGCCTGGATGTGACCGAGCACCACCGCGGCATGGTGCTGGCCATCGCCTTCGAATCGCTGGTCAAGCTGCTGGCGTTTCTCGCCGTGGGCGCGTTCATCACCTTCAGTCTGTATGACGGCTTCGACGACCTGTTCAGCCAGGCCCGCCTGGCGCCCGCCCTTGACGGCTACTGGCAGGAGACCATCAACTGGCCGTCGATGATCGTGCAGACCGGCGTGGCGATGATGGCGATCATCTGCCTGCCGCGCCAGTTCCATGTCACCGTGGTGGAGAACATCGAACCGCAGGACATGCGCCTGGCACGCTGGGTGTTTCCGGCCTACCTGATCCTCGCCGCGCTGTTCGTGGTGCCGATTGCCCTGGCCGGGCAGATGCTGCTGCCCAACTCGGTGCTGCCGGACTCGTTCGTGATCAGCCTGCCGCTGGCCGAAGCACACCCGGCGCTGGCCTTGCTGGCCTTCATCGGCGGCGCCTCGGCCGCCACCGGCATGGTCATCGTCGAGGCCGTGGCGCTGTCGACCATGGTCTCCAACGACATGCTGCTGCCCTGGCTGCTGCGGCGCAACAACGCCGAGCGCCCGTTCGAGGTGTTCCGCCACTGGATGCTCACGGTACGCCGGGTGACCATCGTGGTAATCCTGCTGCTGGCCTACGTCAGCTACCGCCTGCTGGGCTCCACCGCCAGCCTGGCCACCATCGGCCAGGTCGCCTTTGCCGCCGTCACCCAACTGGCCCCGGCCATGCTCGGTGCGCTGTACTGGAAGCAGGCCAACCGCCGCGGCGTGTTCGCCGGCCTGGCCACCGGCACCTTCCTGTGGTTCTACACCCTGGTACTGCCGATTGCCGCCCACAGCGTGGGCTGGTCGCTGGAGCTGTTCCCGGGCCTGGCCTGGCTGCACGGCAACCCGCTCAACCTGCCGATCACCCCGCTGACCCAGGGCGTGGTGCTGTCGCTGGCAGGCAACTTCACGGTGTTCGCCTGGGTCTCGATCCTGTCGCGCACGCGGGTATCGGAGCACTGGCAGGCCGGGCGCTTCATTGGCCAGGAAACCAGCGCGCGGCCCAGCAGCCGTTCGCTGCTGGCGGTACAGATCGACGACCTGCTGCACCTGGCCGCGCGCTTCGTCGGCGAAGAGCGTGCGCGCCAGAGCTTCATCCGCTTCGCCTATCGCCAGGGCAAGGGCTTCAACCCCAACCAGAACGCCGACGGCGAATGGATCGAGCACACCGAGCGCCTGCTGTCCGGCGTGCTCGGCACCTCCTCGACCCGCGCCGTGGTCAAGGCGGCCATCGAAGGCCGCGACATGCAGCTGGAGGACGTGGTACGCATCGCCGACGAAGCTTCCGAGGTGCTGCAGTTCAACCGCGCCCTGCTGCAAGGGGCCATCGAGAACATCAGCCAGGGCATCAGCGTGGTCGACCAGTCGCTGCGCCTGGTGGCCTGGAACCGTCGCTACCTGGAACTGTTCAACTACCCCGACGGGCTGATCAGTGTCGGCCGGCCGATTGCCGACATCATCCGCTACAACGCCGAACGCGGCCTGTGCGGCCCGGGCGAGGCCCAGGTGCATGTGGCGCGGCGCCTGCACTGGATGCGTCAGGGGCGCGCGCACACCTCCGAGCGGCTGTTCCCCAATGGCCGGGTGATCGAGCTGATCGGCAACCCCATGCCCGGCGGCGGGTTCGTGATGAGCTTTACCGACATCACCCCCTTCCGCGAGGCCGAGCAGGCCCTCAAGGACGCCAACGAAGGCCTGGAGCAGCGCGTGGCCGAACGAACCCACGAGCTGTCGCAACTGAACCTGGCGCTGACCGAGGCCAAGAGCCATGCCGAAGCGGCCAACAAGTCCAAGACCCGCTTCCTGGCGGCCGTGAGCCACGACCTGATGCAGCCGCTGAACGCCGCACGGCTGTTCTCCGCCGCGTTGTCGCACCAGGAAGAGGGCCTGTCGGGCGACGCCCAGCAACTGGTGCAGCACATGGACAGCGCCCTGCGTTCGGCCGAAGAGCTGATCAGCGACCTGCTGGACATCTCGCGCCTGGAGAACGGCAAGATCAACCCGGACGCCAAGCCGTTCGCCCTCAGCGAACTGTTCGACGCCCTGGGTGCCGAGTTCAAGGTACTGGCCCAGCAGCAGGGCCTGGATTTTCGCGTGCGTGGCAGCAAGCTGCGGGTGCATAGCGACGTCAAGCTGCTGCGGCGTATCCTGCAGAACTTCCTCACCAACGCCTTCCGCTATGGCAAGAGCCCGATCCTGCTGGGCGTGCGCCGCGCCGGGGACCGCCTGTGGCTGGAAGTGTGGGACCGCGGCCCGGGCATTGCCGACGACAAGCTGCAGGTGATCTTCGAGGAATTCAAGCGCCTGGACAGCCACCAGACCCGCGCCGAAAAAGGCCTGGGCCTGGGCCTGGCGATCGCCGACGGCCTGTGCAAGGTGCTCGGCCACCCGCTGGAGGTGCGCTCATCGCCCGGCAAGGGCAGCGTGTTCCGCGTCAGCGTACCGCTGGCCAGCGCCGCGAGCCCGGCCCAGGCCAAGCCAGCCGAACAGGCCGGCCAGCCGCTGGCGGGGTTGCAGGTGTTGTGCGTGGACAACGAAGACAGCATCCTGATCGGCATGAACAGCCTGCTCAGCCGCTGGGGTTGCCTGGTGTCGACGGCGCGCAACCGCGAGGAATGCGCCGCCCTGCTCGACAAGGGCCTGCGCCCGCATCTGGCGCTGGTGGACTACCACCTGGACAACGGCGAAATCGGTACCGAACTGATGGCCTGGCTACGCACGCGCCTGGGCGAGCCGGTGCCGGGGGTGGTGATCAGTGCCGACGGCCACGGCGAGACCGTGGCGCGGGTACATGCCGCCGGCCTCGACTACCTGAGCAAGCCGGTCAAGCCGGCGGCCCTGCGCGCCCTGCTCAATCGTCATCTGAGCCTGGTGCAGTAAGGCCTTCGGCAAGGTTGTCGGTGCCGCCCATGGCGCGCTCCAGCAGGTCGGCCGGCAGGCTCTTGCTGGCCCGCGCGCCGAGCAGCTTGAGCTGCTCGCTGCGACTGATCAGGTTGCCGCGCCCCTCGCAGAGCTTGTTGCGCGCTGCGGCATAGGCCTTGTCGACCTGCTGCAGGCGGTTGCCCAGCTCGTCCAGGTCCTGGATGAACAACACGAACTTGTCGTACAGCCAGCCGGCGCGCTCGGCGATCTCGCGGGCGTTCTGGCTCTGGCGCTCCTGTTTCCACAGGCTGTCGATGACCCGCAGGGTGGCGAGCAACGTGGTCGGGCTGACGATCACGATCTGGCGGTCGAAGGCCTCCTGAAACAGGTTGGGCTCGGCCTGCAGCGCCGCCGAAAACGCCGCCTCGATGGGCACGAACAACAGCACGAAATCCAGGCTGTGCAGGCCCTCGAGGCGATTGTAGTCCTTGCCCGAGAGGCCTTTGACATGGTTGCGCAGCGACAGCACATGCTGCTTGAGCGCGGCCTGGGCCACGTCGGTTTCACTGGCGTTTACATATTGCTGGTAGGCCGTGAGGCTGACCTTGGAGTCGACCACCACCTGCTTGTCGCCGGGCAGCATGATCAGCACGTCGGGCTGGAAACGCTCGCCATCGGCGCTCTTGAGGCTGACCTGGGTCTGGTATTCGCGGCCCTTTTCGAGCCCCGCATGTTCCAGCACCCGCTCCAGAATCAACTCGCCCCAGTTGCCCTGGGTCTTCTGGCCCTTGAGTGCCTGGGTCAGGTTGGTGGCCTCGTCGCTCAGGCGCTGGTTCAACTGCTGCAGGCGTTCGAGTTCCTTGCCCAGCGAAAAGCGCTCGCGGGCTTCCTGCTGGTAGCTTTCCTCGACGCGCTTCTCGAACGACTGGATACGCTCCTTGAGCGGGTCGAGCAGTTGCCCCAGGTGCTGCTGGCTGGTCTGGGCGAAACGCTGCTCGCGCTCGTCGAAAATCTTCGTTGCCATTTCGGCAAACTGTGCACGCAGCTCGTCGCGCGAGCCCTGCAGGTCGTTCAGGCGCTGCTGGTGGCTGTCCTGCTGCTCGCGCAGTTCGGCGGCAAGGCCGGCGCAACGCGCTTCGAGGCGGCGCAGCTCGGCTTCACGGGCGTTGCGTTCAAGGTTCCAGGCATGGGCGGCATCGCGTGCGTTGTCGCGCTCGATCTGCAGCAACTCCAGCTCGCGGCCCTGAGCGGCCAGGCTGGCCTGCTTGGCGGCATTGGCCTGGCCCAGGTCGCTGATTTCGTCACGGCTGGCGTCGAGTTGCGCGCTAAGGCCCTCCTGGGCCAGCAGCGCACTGCTCAGGCGCTCCTCGGCCAGTGCGGCGGCGGCCTGCCTGTCAGCCAGCTGACGTTGCAGACGCACCAGCACCACCACAGCGGGCAAAGCCGCCACCACCATTCCCAGCACGATGCTGGTCAGATCCATTGCAGCCATAGACAGCATGCTCACCCCCAGGGAAATCCCCCAGAGCTTAACAGCCCCGGGCGGTCGATCAGTGGCTCGTGAGTTGCCCGAGCAGCCGCACGGCTTCTTTGGAGCCCTGCGCGGCGGCTTGTTCCAGCCAGTAACGTGCCTGCTCCGGCTCGTTGACCTGGGGCTGGGTGCACAGACGGCCGTATTCGAGCTGTGCCCTGCGGTCACCGGCCCGGGCAGCCTGGCGCAGCAGCTCGTGGCCGATGCGCCGGTCACGGGCGTTGCCGCAATCGCGGCACAGCATCTGCCCCAGCCGGCTCTGCGCCACCACCACACCCTGACGTGCCGGTTGCTTGAGCAGGCGCCCGGCGAAGTGCTTGACGTTGGGGTTGTCGCCCAGGCGCGGGCTGTCGAGCAGCCACAGGGCCACCTTCAACGAAAAACGTCGGGGCTCGGCAACGGGGGGTTGGGCAGTGGGGCTTGGGGTTTTGCTGCGAAACTTCATAAAAAACGGCGAAGGCAACTCGAGAGGCGCGCCACTCTACCGGATTTTCTCGTGCATGGCCCGAGGGAATTCGAGGCTTTTTTTCCTTCAGGCGATGTTTTTTTTTGACACGTCAGTAGACATTTCGCGCGAGCCGAAATGCGCCGCGAAAATTGTCAGACACTTCCTGCATTGCTGGCACCCGCGTCCTAGAGCAGACCCGCATGACAATCCACAGAAGCTGTGGATAACTCGGTGGACAACCCCCTCCTACACCCCGCAAACCCCGGTAGAATGGGGCCCGCGCTCAAACTGACGATTTTTTCACCAGCTAAAAAAAGTGTTTTTTTTCATTGACTTGTACTTTCGAACTGGTCATCGCCAGGGCCCTGCCGCGGTGTAGCGCCACATTGACAAGAGGTGTTACAGGTGTGGACAGGTGCCCCAAAGCGAGGCACGGGATTGCACGAAAATGCTCCGCACGCGCCGTGGTGCCTCCTGGGGCCCTCTTCACAGAACAGCCTGAAATCGAGATAATGGCCGGCTTGGCGCACGAAAAGCACAAAGGGTTGCCACAACCTGGAAACTGCTGTAGTGTTGCCAGCGTTAGTACCAAGCTGAAACTCAATTCTGGCCAAAGCAGTCCTTGCAGCGTCCTGATCCGACAACGGAACAGCACCTGTTGAAACCAGGACCGGCCCACTTGATGACTCCCAGGTAACCATTACCTACTCTTGGCGAGTCACCCTGCAGATTGAACAGGATCTTCACACAGCGGCGCAGAACCTTAGCCCTGACGTGTTGCCTGTCTTCCTAGTACCTACCAGTCAGCCCTGGCGCCACCTAATCAATGCGCTTACCTCTGGCTGCCCTGTTCCAGTCAGGTTCTTCGCTCTAGCCCTAAAGCTTTGCGTTACTGGAACGTTTTATATGAACACGGCTCTTATGCTGTGTCTTTTGCAGGAACATCTAATAACTATGAATACATCCATCCATACTCAGGCTGCCATTCGCACCCTTAGCCAGGCATTTGCCCCGTTGAACTGCATGATCCATGCGGCGCGCAAGGGCAGCTTCAGCTTTACCCTGGTCAATGAACACGGCATTGCTCGTCACAGCGAGCGTCTGTATCCGGAGCAGTACGAGAGTGCTGAGCCGCTGCAAGCGGTGATTGACCGGACTCGCCAGGCACTGGTTGCCTGATGGTCGTCTGAGACGCAAGAAGCCCTGCCGGTTGGCGGGGCTTTTTTATGCCTGAAATTCAGTGACCGCCGCGCTCGACCTGCCCTCTGCAAGGCCCGGATTCATTGGCCGAACCCCAACCACCGAAAGCGCTTTAACCCCCACGGCCTAATACCCAAGCGTCATATGGGTTATGCCAAGCCACCACAATCGATTTAAAAACAGTCCTTTACAGCATAGATATGACACTACACTTCAACTCAAGCGGCCTTGCCCGCTTCCGGCGGGCCTGACCCCGACCCACCTGCTGCCAAGCACCAGCGTCCCGCCGGCCATTTACGAAGTTCGAGGGCATTATGGCTATCGCCGCGAGCGAGTTGAGTGAATTCGTCATCCGCCCCACCCTGTTGTACCTGGGCCGCTACTGCCCCAGCGCCGAAGCCCTGCTGCTGGGCATCGCAGCCAGCCAGTCGGGCATGGGTTCGGCCCTGCACGACCGCCGTGGCCACGGCCTGTACCGCATCGGCGAACTGCGCCACCAATCGATCTGGGACCAGTTCCTGGCCCACGACCCCGAACTGGCCAGCCTGGTCCGCGGCCTCGCCAGCCAGCACGCGTTCCTCAGCGGCCCGCACCTGGAACTGACCGTCAACCTGCGCTACGCCACCGCCATCGCCTGGATGCTGGTCGAAGAAAAGGCGCTGCCGCTACCAGAATCCGACGACCTGCTAGGTCTCGCAAGAATCTGGCGTCAAACATTCCAGCCCCACGCCCGTTTACGCGACTTCACCCAGGCCTGGCAGGCATGCGTCGGCAAACCGGCACTCCAGGCCTGCTGAGAACCATTTTCAAACAACCGGATAAAATCAGCGATTCTGGTCGGATTGTCCTACAAAAACGCGGTATCTCCTGATTTAGAGCCTATAGCGCACGTCCAAAATTATTGATACTTTGCGCTCCGGTGATCCCATGGAGTTCTAATAATGAAAAAAGTAATACTCAAATCCTCACTCGGCCTCGCTGTCGCTTTCGCATCAACTCAACTCTTCGCCAGCGGTTTTGCCCTCAACGAGCAAAGCATCAGCGGCATGGGCACAGGTTTCGCGGGTCGTTCTTCTTCTGCCGATGACGCCAGCACCGTGTTTGGCAACCCTGCCGGCATGTCCCGCCTCAAACGCGAACAAGTGACCGTCGGCGGCGCGGCCATCATTGCCAAGTCCGACATCAAGGGCAGCGGCACCTTCGGCGGCAGCAACGACGGCGACATGGTCCCCGTGGTTGGCGTACCGATGGGCTACTACGTCAAGCCGATCGATGACCACTGGGCATTCGGCTTCGGGGTCTACGTGCCTTTCGGCCTGATCACCGACTACGAGCACGGCTTTGCCGGCCGCTACTTCGGCAGCAAGAGCGAAGTTCAGGTCGTGACCCTGCAACCGACCATCAGCTACGCCTTCAACGACAAGGTCTCGATCGGTTTCGGCCCGACCATCAACCGTATCGACGGCACCCTGGAGTCCGCCGCGCTGAACCGCGCCACCCCAGGCAGCAACGACGGCAAGGTCAAGATCACCGGTGACGACACCGCCGTCGGCTACAACATCGGCGTGATGGTGCAGGCCACCGACAGAACCCGCGTCGGCCTGACCTACCACTCGATGGTCGACTACAAGCTCAAGGGCGACACCAAGATCAGCGGCCCGGGCTTCGGCCCGTTCAGCGGCAGCAAGTTCGACGCCTCGCTGAAGATCAAGACCCCCGAGTCGGTCGACTTCTCGGTCACCCACGAACTGGATGACAACTGGACCCTGTACGCGGGCAGCACCTGGACCCGCTGGAGCCGCCTGGAGTCCATCGTGGTCAACAACGAGGGCACCGGGCCACTGGCACCGGCACTGGGCCAGATCGCCGAAGAACAGAACTGGCACGACACCTGGGCCCACGCCATCGGCGCTGCCTACAAGCTGAACAAGGAATGGACCCTGCGCGCCGGCTTCTCCGTCGACCAGTCGCCAGCCAACAACCAGAACCGTTCGCCACGCATCCCAACCGGCGACCGCAAGGTGTTCAGCCTGGGGGCAGGCTGGAACCCGAGCGACGACATGACCATCGACGTGGCCTACTCGTACCTGATGGAAGAAGACGTCAAGATTCACCAGAGCACCGCCATCACCGACCCTTCGTTCAAGGGCTCGTACAACGCCAAGTACGAAAACAGTGCACACGGCCTGGGTGCTTCGCTGACCTACCGCTTCTGATCGCTGTTGCATGAAAAAACCGCCTTCCAAAGGCGGTTTTTTTATGCCCGCGCGCGCACGCGCCAGGCCTGCGCCAGGCAGTCCTCCACATACGCCATGAAGGCCCGCACCTTGGGCGTCAGCGCCGAGCGGTCGGCCACGCACAGGTAGATGTCCATGGGCGAGGTCTGTGCATAGGCCTGGTGGGGTTGGGCATATTCGAACAGCGGCACCAGTTGCCCGTTCTCCAGGTAAGGCCGCGCCACGAACTCGGCCAGGCGCACGATCCCACCCCCCATCACCGCCATCTGCGCCAGCACGTCGATGTCATCGCTGATCGACACATCACCGAACTCGGCATCGAAACGCAGGCCGTCACGCACAAAGCCCCACCGCAGAAAACGGCCGTCCACCGGGTAACGGAACACCAGGCAGCGATGCCCCTTCAAGGCTTCCGGGGTGCCGGGCCGGCCGGCACGCTCCAGGTAGGCAGGCGCTGCGCAACAGATGAACGGGATCTGGGCAACGTGCCGCGCCAGCAGGCCGTCTTCCAGCTGGGGGGTGATGCGCACACTCACGTCAATCGACTCGCGCGCGTGGTCCACACGCCGGTCGCTCGTAAGCAATTCAATTGAAAGCTGCGGATAGCGCAGGTTGAATGCCGGCATCAGGGGCGCCAGCACATAGCGCGCGAAGGCCGAAGAGGAGGAGATGCACAACCGGCCCTGGGGTTCGCCGTCATCGGACGTGACGGCCAGCTGCGCCAGCTCCAGATCACGCTCCACATGCCTGACCTTGTCGTAATAGGCGCGACCATTGGGCGTCAACGCCATGCTGCGGGTGGTGCGGGCCAGCAGGCGCACTTGCAGATGGGCTTCCAGGCGCGCGATGTTCTGGCTCACTGCGGCGGCGCTCAAGCCCAGGGTGCGGGCCCCACCGGCGATGCTGCCAGCCTCGACCACCTTGATGAAACTGCGTATCGAGCCCAACAGGTTCACGGCCAAACTCCAGGATTCGTAAGGTTCTCTTTATAAAGACCTAAGCTGGCGTCGTCTACCTCATACCCTGGCAGCCTGCTAGTCTGGCGCCTCCCCTACCTTCAGGAGCCTGCATGACCAGCCAGACCCGCCCTCGCCCACGCCTGAAACTCGGCGTACGCGCCACCCCCTACGTATTCGCGTTCTACATGTCATCGATCATGGCGCTGCTGATGTGCTTCGTGATCACCGCCGCCAACAGCGGCGTCGGCGAGCATTACCTGGCCAATGTGCTCAAGGCCTACCAGCTGGCCATGCCGGTGGCCTTCGCCTGCGTGCTGGTGGTACGGCCGATCGTGCTCAAGCTGGTGGCCTGGACCGTCCACCCGGGCAAGGCCTGAGCCCACCTCAGGGCTGCGAGGCGATGGCCTTCTCGATGGCAGCCCTGAACGCCGGGTCGTCCGGCTTGGTCAGGCTGGAGAAGCTGGCTACCACCTTGCCCTGGCGATCGACCACATACTTGTAGAAATTCCACCTGGGCGCATTGCTCTGCCTGGCCAGCTCGCGAAACAGCGGCGTGGCGTCGTCGCCGCGCACCTTCTGTGGCTCGGTCATGGTGAAGGTCACGCCGTAGTTGGCATAGCACACCTTGGCGGTCTTCTCGCTGTCGGCGTCTTCCTGCTTGAAGTCGTTGGACGGCACCCCGAGCATTTCCAGGCCCTGCCCGTGATAAGCCTTGTAGGTGCTCTCGAGCCCTTCGAATTGCGGCGCGAAGCCGCAATAGCTGGCGGTGTTGATCACCACCAGCGGCTTGCCGGCGAAGCGCTCGCACAGGTTCACCTGTTCCTTGGCGCGCAGCTTGGGCAACTCGCCCTGCAGCAAGGCCGGGCAGTCGGCGGCCAGCACGGCCCCCGAACCGGCCAGGATCAATAGCGGTACCAACAGCCAGCGTGCGTACATGGTGCGTCTCCCTTGCCTGAGTGCAGGGGTTCAGCTTACGCCTAGCACACGCCCATGCCCAACTGCATCAGCGCCAGACCGCCCTGGTGCCAGCCCCACCACACCAGCGCCAGCACCAGGCCAGCCAGCACCAACGCTACCAGGCGCGCGGTCATGCCGCCTCCGGCCGCGCCTGCAGCCGCGCCACCGGGCGCTCGCGCACCGGCCAGTTGAGCGCGGCAGCCAGCAGGCTGAGCAGGATCGAGATCTGCCACACCAGGTCATAGTTGCCGGTACGGTCGTACACCACACCGCCCAGCCAGCCGCCCAGGAATGCGCCCAACTGATGGAACAGAAAGACGATGCCGCCCAGCATGGACAGGTTGCGCACCCCGAACAGGGTGGCGACGGTGCCGTTGGTCAGCGGCACCGTCGACAGCCACAGCAGGCCCATGGCGATACCGAACAGGTAGGCGCTGAACTGGGTCACCGGCGCCCACAGGAACAGCACGATCACCACCGCCCGCAGCAGGTACAGGGTGGTCAACAGGCGCGGCTTGGACATGCGCCCGCCCAGCCAGCCGGCGGTGTAGGTGCCGACGATATTGAACAGCCCGACCAGTGCCAGCACCGTGGTGCCGATGGTGGCCGGCAGGTGCTGGTCGACCAGGTAGGCCGGCAGGTGCACGCCGATGAACACCACCTGGAAACCGCACACGAAAAAGCCCAGCGCCAGCAACCAGAAGCCCGAGTGCGAACAGGCTTCGCGCAGCGCCTGCATCAGGGTCTGTTCGTGCCCCTGGCTGGGCAGCGGGTTATCGCGCAGCATGCCCACCAGGGGCACGATGAAGGCCACCAGCAGGCCCAGCACCAGCAATGCCGCCGACCAGCCCAGCCAGCCGATCAGGCCCAGGGTGCCCGGCAGCATCGCGAACTGGCCGAAGGAGCCTGCGGCGCTGGCGATGCCCATGGCCATGCTGCGCTTGTCTGCCGGCACGGCACGCCCTACCACACCCAGGATCACCGAGAACGAGGTGCCCGACAGGCCGATGCCGATCAGCAGCCCGGCACTGAGCGACAGTGACCACGCCGAGTCCGCCATGCCCATCATCACCAGCCCCACGGCGTAGAGAATGCCGCCGATGATCACCACCTTGGCCGCGCCCAGGCGATCGGCCAGGGCACCGGCAAACGGCTGGGCCAGGCCCCAGATCAGGTTCTGCAAGGCGATGGCGAAGGCGAACACTTCGCGCCCCCAGCCGAATTCGGCGCTCATCGGCGCCAGGAACAGGCCGAAGCCATGCCGCACCCCCAGCGACAATGCCAGGATCAGCGCCGCCCCCAACAGCACCCAACCGCTCGTGCGCCATACCGATGTCATTCTTGTTCTCCCAGACCGCCGCAAGGTTACACGGGTATATACCCGCTTATTGGTGTAATACGCTCAAGCCAACTGTTCCAACAGGCGCACCAGTTCATCGCGCTGCCCTTCGCCCAGGTTGCTCACCAGGGCATCCTGGGCCTGCTCCCAGGCAGGCGTGGCGGCCACCAGGCGCGCCAGGCCCTTCTCCGTCAGCAGTACGATGCGGTTGCGCAAGTCGACACCTTCGGCCAACGCCACCAGGCCGTCGGCTTCCAGCACCCGCACGTTGCGACCCAGCGTGCTGCGATCCAGGCCCATGGACTCGGCCAGCACCGAGATGCTGGGCTGATCGAGACGCTGCAGATGCCGCAGCAGGGAAAACTGGGCGACATTGATGCCGAAGCCCACAAGGGCTTCGTCATAGTGCCGGCTGACCCCACGGGCGGCCCGGCGCAGATGAGTACAGATGCAATGGCTCTTCAACATAGATGCGTGTATATACCCGGAGTTTCCAGGATGCAAGCGTTCAGTGGGGTACGCCATTGAGGGCAAGGCGTTTTCGAATCGGTTCCAACAGGCTGGAGGGCGTGCGCTTGAGCGGGTCCGGCAGGCCCTTTTCGATCGCCTGCCAATAAGCCCACGGCACTTTGGCGCTGCCCAGCTCGTAGTCCATCCCGTCCCAACTGTCTTCGCGAAAGCTGTAGAAGGCCCAGTGCACCTGCTGGCGATCGAGGGTGCCCAGTACATCCTCCAGATAGGCGGTACAGCCCGCCCAGCGGCGCATGCAGCCGAACTCGCCGGCCACCAGGCGATTGGCCGGCACCGCGTGCCTGCCGGCCCAGTCCAGCGGGCGCTGCAGATACTGCTGCACCCGGGCCTTGTTCCATTGCGCAACGCTGCCGCCAAAGGGCGCGGGCCCAGGGTAGGCATAGGGCGTGGCGCGCTCCAGGTTGGGCGCGCTGGTGGCCGCGTAGGGTTCGTACATGTGAAAGCTGTAGAGCAGGCGCTGGTCGTCGAGCGCGCCAGGCCAGTACTCGAAGGCATCGGCCGCGGCGTACCAGCCGGCATCGAGCATGACCGGGGTGAGTGGATCGACTTCGCGTATCGCCGCCACCAACTGGCGATACAGCGCCGGCAGGTCGCGGGTGCTGCCCTGCTGCTGTCGGTACCAGGCGCGCATCTGCTCGGCGCTGGCGTGCTCGGCCAGGCCGCCGAGTTTCTCGGGCGCCGGTTCGTTGATCAGGTTGTAGGCCGCCACCGCCGGATGGTCCTTGAGCGCCCGCGCCAGGTCACGCCAGAAGTCGGCGGCCTGGGCCCAGTAGGCCTTGTCCTGCCAGAGCCGGTCATCGAACTGGCCGGCGTTGTTCTGTGCCCAGCGCATGCCGGGCAGTGAGAGGGGCGTGATAACGACCTTGAGGCCTGCGGCGTGCGCGCGGTCCAGGGTGGCCTTGAGCGTGGCAAGGTCGGCGGCCGGCAGCCCTTGGTAGGTATCGGCATTACCGAGCAGAAAATCACGCTGCGCCGCTTGCCACTTGTCATAGGACAACCGCACCCAGCTCGCCCCGTAGCCGTGCAGCGCCTCGAAATAGGCCTGGTCGGGCGGCAGGCGGTTGAAGCTGTTGCCGCCATGGCGCGGCGTGTTCCAGAAGTCGATCAGGTCGGCGGCGTGGGCCGGCAGGGACGAACAGGCGATAAGGCAGGCCAGCAGCTGGTTGCGCATCGGGGCACCCCGCAAAGACAGAGGAACGTAAGGCTAGCGCTTGCGAAGGCTGACAACGTGCTGCATTCAGTTGCAAAACACTACGGATACATGACCGCAGCGAAGAGCTCCTGACAGCCCCTTCAGAGTGCCAGGCTTACCACCACCGCCAGCTCCAGCAGCTCCAGCAACGCCCCTGCTGTATCCCCGGTGGTGCCCCCCAGGCGCTTGAGCATCACCTGACGCAGCAGCGCGAACACCAGCAGCGCCACGCCCACGGCCAGGATACCGTTCCATCCCGCCAGCACCAGGCACCCCAAACCGGTCGCCAGCAACACGGCCTTGGCTTCGCCACGCGGCAGATGCTCGGCCAGCGCCTGTCCCAGGCCGCCTGCGCGCACATACGGCGTGCACAGGAACAACCCCAGCATCGCCGCCCGCCCCAGTACCGGTGCCAGTAGCAGGCCCACCGCCTGCCCGCTGTCGACCAGCGCGAGCAACGCGCAGAACTTGAGCAGCAGCACCAGTACCAGCGTCACCACCGCAATCGGCCCGCTGCGCGGGTCCTTCATGATCGTCAGGGTGCGTTCGCGATCGCCGAACCCGCCCAGCCAGGCATCGGCGCTGTCGGCCAGGCCATCCAGGTGCAACGCACCGCTCAACCACACCCAGACGCACAGCAGCAGGGCCGCCTGCAGCATCGGCGGGCTGCCCGCCAGCAGTGTGCTGGCGGCCCACAACACCCCGCCGAACAACAGCCCCACCAGCGGGTAGCACAGCAGGGAGCGCCCCATCTGCTCGGGCGCGGGCATGCCCGCCAGGCGCACCGGCAGGCTGCTGAGAAACTGCAGGGCAATCCAGAACGCCTGCATCAGGCGGCTTCCGTGAAACGACCGTCGGCCGCGCAATGCAGACGGTGCACCGCGCCGTGCCCGACCACCACCTGCAGCAGCTGCTCGCGCGGCAGGCCGCGGGCACGGGCCAGCAGCAGGCGCATCACGCCGCCGTGGGTCACCAGCAGCACGCGCTCGCCGACGTGGGCCTGATACGCCCGCGCCATGGCCGCCAGCACCCGCTCGGCAAACGCCGTGACCGGCTCGCCACCCGGCGGCGTGAAGGCATAAGGGTCGGCCCAGAACAGCCCCAGGCCCTGTTCGTCGGTAAGCATGAGCTCGGCGGTGCTGCGCCCCTCCCAGTCGCCGAAGTGCAGCTCCTGCAGGCCGGCCTCCAGTTGCATGGGCACGCCCGCCTGATCGGCAAGTTCTTCGGCAAATCGCGCGCAGCGCTGCAGCGGCGAGCTGATGATCCGCGTCCACGGCCCGCCCTCGACCACAGCCGCACGCATCTGCGCCCAGCCAAGTTCGGTCAGCGCGTCGTCCAGGCTGCCGCGCAGCCCACCGCCCAGTTCGGTTTCACCATGACGCAGCAGGTCGACGATCATGTATCGCGGTCCGCCACCGCCGCCTCGGCGAAGGTCGCCATCTGCCCGTGCAGGTCGCAGGCCATGCGCAGCAGCGGTACCGCCAGCGCCGCCCCGCTGCCCTCGCCCAGGCGCAGGCCCAGCTCCAGCAGCGGTTGCGCCTGCAACGCTTCGAGCACCCGCTGGTGCCCGGGCTCGGCGCCGCGATGACCGAACAGCAGCCAGGCCCGGCAACCGGGGTTGATGCGCGTTGCAACCAGCGCCGCCACGGTGCAGATAAAACCGTCCACCAGCACCACGATGCCTTGCTGCGCGCACGCCAGGTACGCCCCCACCAGCGCGGCAATCTCGAAGCCGCCAAAGCACAACAGCTGCTCCAATGGGTCGTCGGCCAGCGCCGCGTGGGTGAGCAGCGCGCGCTCGATCACGCGGGTCTTGTGTTCGACACCGGCAGCATTCAGGCCAGTGCCGGGGCCGGTCAGCTCGCCAGGGGTGCATTTGAGCAATGCACTGGCCACCGCACTGGCAGAGGCCGTGTTGCCGATGCCCATTTCGCCGCCGATGAACAGTTGCGCCCCGGCATCACGCGCACGCAAGGCGCTCTCGCGCCCGGCCTGCAGCGCCAGGCGCCCCTGCTCGGCGGTCATTGCCGGCACCTGGGCGAAGTTGGCGGTGCCCGCCCCGATGCGCAGATGGCGTACACCGGCAAGTTCCAGGGTCAGGTCGACCGTCCCCAGGTCGACCACCTCCAGCTGCGCACCCAACTGGCGGGCCAGCACGCTGATGGCTGCGCCGCCGCCGACGAAGTTCTGCAGCATCTGCCGGGTGACCACCTGCGGATAGGCCGAAACCCCCTCGGCCACCACGCCGTGATCGCCCGCGAAAATCGCGATCCATACCTGCCGTACGCCAGGCTTGAGCTTGCCCTGCAAGCCCGCCAGCTCCACCGCAACCTGCTCCAGCCGGCCCAGTGAGCCGGCTGGCTTGGTCAGCTCGCGCTGGCGCTCCAGCGCCTGTTCGCGCACAGCCAGATTGATCGGCTGACACGCGTTCTGCCACCAGTTTTGACTCATGTTCAGGCTCCCTTGAGCGTAAGTGGCAGGCCGGCAACGGTCAGCACCACGTGCTGGCAACGTTCGGCAATGGCCTGATGCAGCCAGCCGGCTTCATCGACGTAACGACGGGTCAGCTCGCCCATGGGCACCACGCCCAGGCCGGTCTCGTTGCTGACCAGGATGATTTCACCCGGCAACTGCGCCAGGCAGTCCAGCAGTGCATCGCGCTCGGCGGCCAGGCGCTCGGGGTCTTCGAGCATCAGCAGGTTGGTCAGCCACAGGGTCAGGCAGTCCACCAGCAGGCAACGCTCGGGCGCGGCGGTTTCGCGCAGCACCTGCGCCAGCGCCAGCGGCTCCTCGATCAGCGCCCACTCGGCAGGGCGACGCGCACGGTGCAGTTGCACGCGGGCATTCATTTCACCGTCCAGCGGCTCGCTGGTGGCGATATAGGTCACCGCCAGCGCGCTGTCGACGGCATATTGTTCGGCCAGGCGGCTCTTGCCCGATCGGGCGCCGCCAAGAATCAGCTTGAGCATGTCAGTCCAGCCCGCAGAGTTGACGAAGCCGGGCGCCGTCCAGGTGCGTGTCCACCAGGTCGGCCAGGCGTTCGATGTCCAGTTCACGCAGAGCATGGTAGTCCACCTGCTGCACATCGTTCAGGCCAGCCCAGCGCAGCAGCGCCGTGCACGAATGCGGCGACTCGAACAGGCCGTGCAGGTAGGTGGCCAGGATCTGCCCGTCGGCGCTGACCGCGCCATCGCTGCGACCGTCGGCCAACTGTACGGCGGGCTGCGCCAGCGCCGGCCCGCGGGTGACCCCGGCATGGATCTCGTAGCCACTGACGGGCGCCTGCTCCAGGTTCAGCGTGCCGCTGACATTGCGCAGCTGCTTCTCGGCCTCCAGCTGCGTGCTGTAGTCCAGCCAGCCCAGGCCCGCGCTGCTGCCGGCGGCGCCTTCCAGGCCCAGTGGGTCATGCACGTGGGTCCCGAGCATCTGCAGGCCACCACAGATGCCCAGCAGTTTGCCGCCGTAGCGCAGGTGGCGGGCTATCGCCTCCTCCCAGCCGCGCTCGCGCAGGTGCGCCAGGTCGCTGCGTACGCTCTTGGAGCCCGGCAGGATGATCAGGTCGGCCGGCGGTATCGCGTCGCCCGGCCCGATGAACTGCAGATCCACCTGCGGATGCAGGCGCAGCGGGTCGAAGTCGGTATGGTTGCTGATGCGCGGCAGCACCGGCACGATCACCTTGAGCACCTGCGCGGCTTTCTGGCCCTGGCGTCGGTCCAGGCCATCCTCGGCTTCCAGATGCAGGTCCAGCACATACGGCAGCACGCCCAGCACCGGCTTGCCGGTACGCGCCTCGAGCCAGTCCAGGCCGGGCTGCAGCAGGGCGATGTCGCCACGAAAGCGGTTGATCACGAAGCCCTTGACCCGCGCCTGCTCGCTGGGCGACAGCAGCTCCAGTGTGCCGACCAGGTGTGCGAACACCCCGCCGCGGTTGATATCGGCGATCAGGATCACCGGGCAGTCGACCGCCTCGGCAAACCCCATGTTGGCGATGTCCCCGGCCCGCAGGTTGATTTCGGCCGGCGAGCCCGCGCCCTCCACCATCACCACCGGGTAGGCGTCGCTCAGGCGCTGGTGCGAGGCCAGTACCGCCTGCATGGCGATGGCCTTGTAGTCGTGATAGGCCACCGCGTTCATGCTGGTGACCGCGCGGCCATGCACGATCACCTGGGCTCCGGTCTCGCTGTTGGGCTTGAGCAGTACCGGGTTCATGTCGGTGTGCGGCGCCAGCCCGGCGGCCTGGGCCTGCACCGCCTGGGCGCGGCCGATTTCGCCCCCGTCGGCCGTCACCGCACTGTTGAGTGCCATGTTCTGCGGCTTGAACGGCACGACACCCACGCCCTGGCGCGCCAACCAGCGGCACAGCGCGGTCACCAGGGTGCTCTTGCCGGCATCGGAGGTGGTGCCTTGCACCATCAGGGTGGTCATGGGTGTTCCTTGCGGTAGTCGTCCAGCGCCTGGACCAGGCGCTGCCAATCGGTGTCGGTGGCCGGCAGGCCGAAACGCAGGCTGCTCAGGTGCTCGAACAGGCGCAGCAGGATGCCGCGCCGCGCCATGAACTGGTGCAACTGCGCGGCGTGGGCAAGCTCCAGGTACTGGAACAGGTCGCAGCCGCCGGCCGGCGTGAAACCGGCAGCATCGAGTACCTGCGCCAGGCGTGTGCTGGCCTCGGCGCAGCGGGTGATCTGGCGCTGCTGGGCGCCATGGTCGAGCAGGCAGGCCTGGCCCAGCACCCGCGTGGGCCCGGCGATCGACCAGGGCCCCAGTTGTTCGGCCAGCAGCTGCAGCAGTTGACGTTCGGCCAGCACGAAGCCCAGGCGTACACCGGCCAGGCCGAAGAACTTGCCGAACGAGCGCAGCACGATCAGCCCGTTGCGCCAGGTTTCGGCGGCGATGCTGTGTTGCGGGGTGTTGTCCATGAACGCTTCATCCACCACCAGCCAGCCACCGCGCTGGGCCAGGCGGGCGTGCCAGCCCAGCAGGCGCTCGGCGCTCAACAGACGCCCGGTGGGGTTGTTGGGGTTGACCACCACCAGCACATCGAGGCTGTCGAGAAAGAACTCCACCTCGGCCTCGCCGACTTCACGCACGCGGTGCCCGGCGCGCCGCCAGCCCTCGGCATGTTCGGCGTAGCACGGCGACAGCACACCGACCTTGCCACTGCGACGCAAGCGCGGCAGGGCCTGGATGGCGGCCTGGGACCCGGCCACCGGCAGCAGTTGCGGCACGCCGTAGTACTCGCGGGCCGCCTGCTCCAGGCCATCGTCGGTTTCGGGCAGGCGTGCCCAGGCGCGCAACGGGATCTCGGGGATCGCGAAGGGCCACGGCGCGATGCCGCTGGACAGGTCGACCCAGTCCTGCACTGCGATGCCGTACTCCAGCACCGCCCGTTGCAAACGACCACCGTGTTCAAGCATAGAATTGCGCCCCCACGCACAACAGCAGCAACCACAACCACACGCCCTTGCACACCAGTTGCCAGCCACGCTCGATGGCGTCGGCATCGGCCGGCGGGCCTTCACCCAGTTGCGGGCGCTGGTGCAGCTCGCCGTGGTACACCGCCGCGCCGCCCAGTTCGACACCCAGCGCACCGGCGCCAGCTGCCATCACCGGGCCGGCGTTGGGGCTGTCCCACAACGGTGCCTGACGGCGCCAGCAGCTCAGTGCCAGGCGCGTCCTGCCCAGCACCGCGTAGGTCAGGGCCACCAGCCGCGCCGGAATATAGTTGAGCAGATCGTCGATGCGCGCTGCGGCCCAGCCAAAGCGCTCGAAGCGCTCGTTGCGATAGCCCCACATGGCATCCAGGGTATTGCTCAGGCGATACAGCACCACACCTGGCGCCCCCGCCACCACGAACCAGAACAGGGCGGCGAACACTGCATCGCTACCGTTCTCCAGCACCGATTCGGTGGCGGCACGCGCCACGGCGGTGTCATCCAGTTCGCCGGTTTCACGGCTGACCAGGTAGCCCACGCGGCGGCGCGCTTCATCCAGGTCGCCGCCACGCAGCGCCTCGGCCACGGGCCGTACATGCTCACCAAGGCTGCGCAGGCCCAGCGCGCAGTACAGCGCCAGTATCTCCACCAGCCAGCCGATGTAGGGCAGCCACGACAGCACAGTGACCAGCAGGGTCAGGGGCACCACCGCCAGAAACCACGCGGTGACGCCATGGCTGCGCCAGCCACGACCGCCGGCATTGAAGCGTTGTTCCAGGCGTCCGGCATAACGGCCGAACGCGACCAGCGGGTGCGCACGCCGGGGCTCGCCCAGCAAGGCATCCAGCGCCACCCCGGCCACACTCAGCAAGGCCACACTCATCAACGCTCTCCCCAATGGTTTTCGTAGAGCATCTCGCTCAATGGCCGCTCGCGGGCCCAGCCTTCGAGCACCAGCATGGGCGCCTCGTAGAACGCCTCGACCGGGCCCAGGCACAGTACCGCCAGCGGTTTGGCACCGGCCGGCATGCCCAGCAGGTCGGCCAGTGCCTGCGGTTCGAACAGCGACACCCAGCCCATGCCCAGGCCCTCGGCACGGGCCGCCAGCCACAGGTTCTGGATGGCGCACGACAGCGAGGCCAGGTCCATTTCCGGCAAGGTGCGACGGCCGAAGATGTGCGCCTCGCGCCCGTCCATCAGCGCCGCCACCAGCACCTCGGCGCAATCGTTGATGCCCTCGACCTTGAGCCGCATGAAATCGTCAGAACGCTGCCCCAGTGCCTCGGCGGTGCGCACCCGCTCCTGCTCCACCAGCGCCTGGATCTGCTGGCGCAGCTCGCGGCGGGTGATGCGGATGAAACGCCAGGGCTGCATCAGGCCCACGCTCGGGGCCTGGTGCGCCGCCTGCAGCAGGCGTGCCAGCAGCTCGGGGGCCACCTCGCCGCCGCTGAAATGGCGCATGTCGCGGCGCTCGCCGATGGCGCGGTAGACCGCCGCGCGCTCGGCGTCGTTGAAGGCCTGGTCGCTCATGGTGCCAGCAGCGCCGCCAGCGCAGACGGGTTGGACGGGAAGTAGAAATGCACATACGAGGCCGTCAGCCGGCCGCAACGGTACACCGCCTCGGCGCCGCGCCCGCCGTTGGGGCTTTGCCCGCGGGCGATGGGTTCGAGCGCGGTGCTGGTCAGCGAATGGTGATAGGTATGCCCGCGCAGGGTGCCCTCGGGCAGCTCTACCGCTTGCAGGGCCAGGGCCGCCAGGCGCTTCTGCATCACCGCCTCGCCCGGCAGCAGGCCGGCCAGTTCGGCCCGTTCGCCGGCCACATCGGTCAGTGCATCGAGCAGGTAGAGCATGCCGCCGCATTCGGCCAGCAAGGGCTTGCCTGCCTGGTGATGGGCCCGGATCGCCGCCAGCATCGGCGTGTTGGCGGCCAACGCATGGTGGTGCAGCTCAGGGTAGCCGCCGGGCAGGTACAGGCTGTCGCAGTCTGGCAGCAGGCGGTCGTGGATCGGCGAGAAGAAGCTCAGCTGTGCGCCCATCTCGCGCAACAGGTCCAGGCTGGCGCCATAGGTGAATGCGAAGGCTTCGTCGCGCGCCACGCCGATCCGCACGCCGGCCAGCAGTGGCTCGATGCTGCGCGGCTGCGGCGCATCGAAGGCCACCGCCGGCGGCAGGGCCGACTCGCAGCTGTCGCCCAGGGCGTTGGCGGCGGCGTCCAGGCGCAGGTCCAGGTCGGTCAGTTCACTGGCCTGCACCAGGCCCAGGTGGCGGCTGGGAAGTTCGATGCCGGTTTCCCGCGACAGCCCGCCGTACCAGCGCAGGCCTTCGGTCAGGCTGCCTTCGAGCAGTTGCGCGTGACGCAGCGAGCCCACCCGGTTGGCCAGCACGCCGGCAAACGGCAGGTCGGGCTGGTAGCGCGCCAGGCCCAGGGCCAGCGCGCCGAAGGTCTGGGCCATGGCCGTGCCGTCGATCACCGCCAGCACCGGCACGCCGAAATGCCGCGCCAGGTCGGCGCTGGACGGCGTACCGTCGAACAGCCCCATCACCCCTTCGATCAGGATCAGGTCGGCGTCGGCGGCGGCTTCCCACAGCAGGCGCCGGCTTTCCTCGGCGCCGACCATCCACAGGTCCAGCTGGTACACCGGTGCGCCACTGGCGCGCTCCAGAATCATCGGGTCGAGAAAGTCCGGGCCACACTTGAACACCCGGACCTTGCGCCCCTGGTTGCGGTGCAGGCGCGCCAGTGCGGCCGTCACCGTGGTCTTGCCCTGGCCAGATGCAGGTGCCGCGATCAGCACCGCCGGGCAATGACGGGTTTGCCTCATAGTTCCACGCCCTTCTGGGCACGGATGCCGGCCTGGAAGGCATGCTTGACCATGCCCATCTCGGTCACGGTGTCGGCCAGCTCGATCATCTCGGGCTTGGCGCCGCGGCCGGTGACGATCACATGCTGCATCGGTGGGCGTGCCTGCAGGTCGCCGAGCACCTGGTCGAGGTCGAGGTAGCCGTGCTTGAGGGCGATGTTGAGCTCATCGAGCACTACAAAACCGATGGCCGGGTTCTGCAGCAACTGGCGCGAAACCGCCCAGGCAGCCTCGGCGGCGGCGATGTCGCGCTGGCGGTCCTGGGTTTCCCAGGTAAAGCCCTCGCCCATCACGTGGTAGCGCACCTGTTCGGGGAAGCGGCGGAAGAACAGCTCCTCGCCGGTGCTGTTGCGGCCCTTGATGAACTGCACCACGCCGCATTGCATGCCGTGGCCCAGGGCCCGCGCCAGCATGCCGAAGGCCGAGCTGCTCTTGCCCTTGCCGTTGCCGCTGAGTACCAGCAGCAGGCCGCATTCATTGGGCGAGTTGGCAATGCGTTCGTCGATTACCGCTTTTTTGCGCAGCATGCGCGCCAGATGGCGTTCGTCGCGATCGGTGGTGTCGGTCATCGGAGGCTCCGTGGGCAACTGGCGCGCACAGGGACCGGGGGGATCGAGTCGGCGCGACAGCAGGTTGGCGATGGCACACGGAAAACGCGCAGGCCCTGCCACTGGCCGGGAGAACCGCGCATCACCCTCCGTGATGCCGTTGATCTGTGACAGGCCGGTCTCCGGGCTCATGGGCGGGTCTGATCGACCCGGATCGCGCGCCTTCCCGGGCTGTTGCACCCAGTGGCCCTGCGCGATCCCGACTCATTTACCGTTGCGGGGGCAGCGCCGGAATCGCACGTTGCACGTGCCCACCGGCTTCCCTGTTTCACCCTGCCGGCACCTTGGCCGCAGAGCACCTGAAACAAGTCGCGAAGGTTAGAGGGTTGGGCCATGAGCGTCAATCAAAGGCGCTGCGAAGCGGTCTGGATCAATGGCATTTATGTCATCTTGTGTCACACTCACTGCAGTGATATCACATAGCCATTATCCGCACCTCTCCGATCCACAATAACAATGGAGCACGGCATGCAAGGTCTGATCATCAACAACCCGCGTCTGGAGTTCCTGCGCCCCGCCCTGGAACGTTGGGCCGAGTGCCTGGAGCGCTACAACCAGACCCTGGGCGACAGCGACGCCCCCTACTGGCAAGGCGTGCAAAGCAACCTTGGCGTGCTGGGCGCGGCGGCCTGGCAGGCGGAGCTGGTGACCTTGCAGGGTGCGCAGACCAAGAAGCAGCGCGACGAAGGCGAGCGTGCGGCGCACTGCGACCTGGTGATCGCCAGCAAGGAAGAGACCGCCTACCTGCAAGCCACCCAGCGCTGGCCACGGGTCGGCAAGCTCGACCTCACCGATGCCCTGCAGGAGAGCGTCGCCCAGGCTCGCCTGGTGGGCTATGCCAGCCAGCTCAAGGTCGCCGCGCTGTTCGTCAGCCCGTACAAGGCCGGGCAACACGCCAGCCCCGAAGAGCTTCAGGACCTGGTCGACGACCTGCAAAAGCACAATGCATGCGCCATCGCCTGGGTGTTCCCCTATGGCTACCGCAAGCTGCACGACGACGTGGGCCGCTACCACCCCGGCATCGCGCTGCTGCTCAAGCAGGCCTGAGCCCCTGTCGAGGGAACCTCGCCGACGTGCCCGCCTCTACCTTACTGGACACGGCCAACTTCGCGAGGGACACCGATCATGGGCAACATGCGCATTGCTGTACTGCTGGCACTCACCACCGGGCTGGTGGCCTGCGGCGAGAACGCCCGCCTGGACGTCACCGATGGCACCGGCCCGTCGCCGCGCCTGCCCGAACCGAACAAGACCCTGATCCCCACGGTAAACATCGCGCCGGCCATCGGCTGGCCAGAGGGCGGCAAACCCAAGGCTGCGGCAGGCACCCAGGTGGTGGCCTTCGCCGACAAGCTCGACCACCCGCGCTGGCTGTACGTGCTGCCCAACGGCGACGTGCTGGTGGCCGAGACCAACGCGCCGCCCAAGCCCGATGACGGCAAGGGCATCAAGGGCTGGGTGATGGGCAAGGTGATGGGCCGCGCCGGCGCCGGAGTGCCCAGCCCCAACCGCATCACCCTGCTGCGTGACAGCGACAAGGACGGCGTGGCCGACACCCGCACCACCTTCATCGAGGGGCTGAACTCGCCGTTCGGCATGGCCCTGGTGGGCAACGACTTCTATGTGGCCGACACCGATCGGCTGTTGCGCTTCACCTACGAGCCAGGCGCCACCCGCCTGCAGGGCACCGGCACCAAGGTGGTCGACCTGCCGGGCGGCACGCTCAACCACCACTGGACCAAGAACGTGATCGCCAGCCCCGACGGCAAGAAGCTGTACGTGACCGTGGGCTCCAACAGCAACGTGGCCGAAAACGGCATGGAGCAGGAGAAAGGCCGCGCCGCGATCTGGGAGGTCGACCCGGCCACCGGCAGCCAGCGCCTGTTCGCCACCGGCCTGCGCAACCCCAACGGCCTGGCCTGGGAACCCCATAGCCAGCAGCTGTGGACGGCGGTGAACGAACGTGACGAGATCGGCAGCGACCTGGTGCCGGACTACATCACGTCGGTGAAGGACGGCGCCTTCTATGGCTGGCCCTACAGCTATTACGGGCAGCATGTGGATGAACGCGTACAACCGCAGGATGCAAAACTGGTGGCCAGCGCGATTGCGCCGGACTATGCGGTGGGGCCGCACACCGCCTCGCTGGGGCTGGCGTTTACCGTGCCGAATGCCTTGCCGGCGCCGTTCGACCAGGGCGCGTTCATCGGCCAGCACGGCTCATGGAACCGCAAGCCGCACAGTGGCTACAAGGTGATCTTCGTGCCGTTCAGCACGGCGGGCAAACCGTCGGGCAAGCCCATCGATCTGCTGACCGGGTTTCTCGACGAGGACGGCAAGGCCATGGGGCGCCCGGTCGGCGTGGTGAACGATCAGCGTGGCGGGGTGCTGGTGGCCGACGACGTGGGCAATGTGATCTGGCGGGTGAGCAAGGCGCAGTAGCACTGCGCTGACGTGTTCGCCGGCAAGGTCGGCTCCTGCTGGAGCCGGCTTTGCAGGCCACGCTGTCAGGGATTGCGCGCCAGGTGCGCCGGCTGCAGCACGCGCTTGGCGTTGAGGTAGGTCTTCTGCCAGTAGCTGTTGGACAGGTAGTCCAGGCGCACCGTACCGCCCGTTGACGGTGCATGCACGAAACGCCCCTCGCCCACGTAGATACCGGCATGGCTCACCTGGGTGCCGCCATTGGTGGCGAAGAACACCAGGTCGCCCGACTGCAACGCACCCTTGTCGATGTCCGGGGCACGAATGCCGATCATCTCGCGGGTTGAGCGCGGCAGGGCGATACCCGCCGCGTCCCGGTACACGTAGCCAATCAGCCCGCTGCAATCGAACCCCGAGTCCGGGGTATTGCCGCCCCAGCGGTAAGGCGTGCCCACCAGGCCCAGGGCCCGGAACAGCACATCCTCGGCCACTGGCGAGAAATACACCTGGGGCGCCATCACCTTCGGCTCGACCACCTGAGGTTTCTGCGGGGCATGGCTGGAGCAGGCACCCAGCAGGGCCGCCAGGGAAAGTACAGCAACGCGCGCGAGTATCGACATAGTCAGAACATCCTGTCTGAAGCCGCCCGACCCCAAGTCGGAAATAGGTGAGAAACTAGATTAGACGTTTTCTGTAAACACGCACGGCGGCGAGCTTTTCAGCTACGCCGCCGTGCGGGACATCACGCGCAGACTCAGTTACGCGACAGGGTAGTCGGTGCCATGGCCAGCGCGCGCTTGGCTTCGATGAAGGTCTTGCTCCAGTAGCGGTCACCGAGATTGTCGATGCGCACGCCACCGCTGCGGCGGCTGCTGGAGTGAATGAACTGATCGTCGCCCAGATAGATGCCGGCGTGGCTGACGCGGCCGCGGCCATTGGTGCTGAAGAACAGCAGGTCGCCTGGCTTGAGCTTGTTGCGCGCAACCAGCGGGGCTTTCACGTTGATCATTTCGCGGGTGGAGCGCGGCAGGTTCATGCCGGCCTCTTCGCGGAACAGGTAGCCGATGAAGCCGCTGCAGTCGAAGCCGGACTTCTCCGAGGTGCCGCCGAAACGGTAGCGGGTACCGATCAGGGACATGCCACGTTCGAGAATGTTGTCGGCCAGGGCTGGCAGTTCGTAGGGCTTGGTGCTGGAGGAGAACGCTTCCAGGTCCTGCTCGGTGGCCAGCTCTTCTTCGAACACCGACGCGGCGGTGGAAGGCTTGGCGGCAGCCTGGGCAGCAACTGGAGCGGGAGCCTGCTGGTGGGTGACGGGACCGGTGGTCGCGCAGCCGAACAGCAAGGTCACAAGTGCGAGGGGCACGAGGGGTGCGAAGCGATTTAGCATGGGCACGACCGTGGCTTGAATTTGATGAAGCCGAGACTATGCCTTCTATCGGATCGATTTGCAAATTCAATCGAAAAAAATGTGACTTTTATGTGCCGAGGCTCTGGGCCGGCCCTACCAGCCCAATGTCTCTTTCAAAAACGGGATGGTCAGCTTGCGCTGCGCCTGCAGTGAAGCCTGGTCGAGGCGTTCGAGCAGGTCGAACAGTGCGCTCATGCTGCGCGTGCCTCGGGTCAGGATGAAATGGCCGACTTCGTCGGTGAGGTGCAGGCCCCGGCGCGAGGCGCGCAACTGCAGGGCACGCAGCTTGTCTTCATCCGACAGGGCGCGCATCTGGAAGATCAGCGCCAGGGTCAGGCGCGACTTCAGGTCGGCCAGCTTGATCGGCAGTTCCCGGGGGGAGCTGGACGCTGCCAGCAGCAAGCGGCGGCCGCTGTCGCGCAGGCGGTTGAACAGGTGGAACATGGCCTCTTCCCAGTCCGGCTTGCCGGCAATCACATGCAGGTCGTCCAGGCACACCAGTTCGTACTGTTCCAGGTTGTCGAGCAGTTCCACGCCGCGATCGAGCAGTTGCGCCAGAGGCAGGTACACCGCAGGCTCGCCCAGTTGCTCGAAGCGCAGGCACGCGGCCTGCAGCAGGTGGGTACGCCCTACGCCCTGCTTGCCCCACAGGTAGATCAGGCTTTCGGTCCAGCCGGCGTCGGCTTCGCAGAGTCGCTCGACGTAGCCCAATGCGGCGGCGTTGGCACCCGGATAGTAGTTGATGAAGGTGGCGTCATCACGCAGACGCACACCCAGGGGCAACTGGATCGGTTTCATGCTGGCTGGGCAGTCCCGAGGAACCGCAAGGGGCCTTTGGTGAAAAGTCCGCAAAGTCTATACCCGTGACGCCAACCGCACAATGCGTTAGCAAAATCAAAGGCTTGCGCGGCATATGGGGCAGGCATGGGTCAATCCTCCAGCAGTTCCTCTGCACTCAGGCGAAACAGCTCCACGGTGTTGATGCTCGCCCCTTCGAGCGAGCCTTCCTTATCCAGTACCTGGTTGGCCGCGTTCATCTCCGAACTGCGCCCGGCAACGCGCTGGAAGGTGCTGCGCGGTAGTGCGGCGCTCCAGCCATTCTCGAAGGTGTTGTAGGCCAGGGTCAGCGCCGCGGTGAAGTAGTGCTGATTGGCGACCGGGATCCGCACCGCATTGTCGTCCTGGTCATAGGCCGTGAAATGACTGGGCAGCGCCTTGAGCCCCAGACGCTTGAGCACCACCCAGGAAAACGCCGAGGGTACGAACATCGTGAGCTTCTCGGCCGCGTGCCGCGAGTAGCCCTGCTGCTGCAGGGCCGCTGCCACCTCATCCTCGTCGAGGTCATCGGCCAGCAGCGGCAATGCATCCATCACGCCTGCCAATGCACAGGCGTGGTCGGTTTCATGTTCCATCACTCAGGGTGTCCTTCAAAGGTCCGGGTCGATTTCACCAGCATACATGTCCGACTCTTTATAGAGGTCGTGCATGTGCCGCAGCAACACCATGATCACCGCCGCCACCGGCAGCGCCAGCAGCACCCCGGTGAACCCGAACAGCTCGCCGCCGGCCAGAATCGCGAAGATCACCGCCACCGGGTGCAGACCGATGCGGTCGCCCACCAGCAACGGCGTGAGCACCATGCCTTCAAGGGCCTGACCCACCATGAACACCGCGACGATGCCCAGCATCGGGTACAGATCGCCGCCGAACTGGAACATGCCGGCGATCAATGCCGCGCCGATGCCGATGATGAAACCCATGTAAGGCACGATGGCCGCAAGCCCGGCCATGATACCGATCAGCAGGCCCAGTTCGAGGCCCACCAGCATCAACCCGGCGGCGTAGATCACCCCCAGCGCCAGCATCACCAGCAACTGCCCGCGCACGAACGCACCGAGCACCTCGTGGCATTCCAGGGCCAGCGACACCACCTGCTCTTCGCGCTGGCGCGGCAACAGGCGGCGCAGTTTGGCCATCATCAGGTCCCAGTCGCGCAGCAGGTAGAAGCCCACCACGGGGATCAGCACCATGTTGGCCAACCAGCCGATCAGCGCCAGCCCGGACGCGGTAGCCTGGCTGAGCACGATGCCGACGATGTCGGTGGTCTGGCCCATGTGCTCGCTGATCGCCGACTTGATCTTGTCGAACTTCCAGAAGCCATCGGCCAGCCCCAGGCGCGTCTGCACCCACGGCAGCGCCACGTGCTGCAACCAGTCGAGCATCTGTGGTGCCAGCTCGTACAGGCGCACCAACTGCTTGGCCAGCATCGGGATCAGCACCAGCAGCATCGCCATGAACACCAGGGTGAACAGGGCGAACACCACCACCACGCCCCAGGTGCGTGACAGCCCGGCGCGCTCCAGCCGGTCCACCAGCGGGTCGGCCAGGTACGCCAGGCCGATACCTATAAGGAAGGGCGAGAGGATCCCGTGCAAGAAGTACAGCAGCGTGCCGATTACCAGCACCCCCAACACCCATACCCAACGGCGTGTATCCATCATTCAGTCACGCTCCCTGCCAACGAAACCGCAAACCGGTGAACGGTGCCGGCGCAGCCACCTGGGCCTCGCCTGGGGCTGCGGGTGCGACCGGCGCTGGGGCGGCGGCCTCTGCCGGCACCTCCTGCAGCCTGGCCAGGCCCAGTTGCGCACGCACCTGTTCGGGGGTGCCGCTGACGGTGTAGGTCAGGGTATCGCCGTCCACATAGGTCAGGCGCCCGCCCAGCGGCTCAAGGGTCTGCAAAAGCTGCGCATAGCGCTCCAGGGTCATGCCCTGGACCTGTATCTGGTTTTCGCCACCGGTGCCCGGCCGCGCGACAAAGCGCGGCGCCAGGCGCGTGCTGACGGCCAGCATCACCGCATCGGCCAGGGCGGCCTGATCGGCGCCTTCGACCTTGCCCTGCTCGCGCTGGTCGCCCAGCCACAGGCGCCAGGTGCCCTGCCATTTGCCCTCGCCCTCGGTGGCATGCACCGCCAGCAACGCATCGGCCGCGTAGCGCTCGGAGGCCTCGCGCAGGGGCGCGGGGTCGGTGCCTTCGAGGTTCTTGGCAGTGGCCACCAGTTGCTCGTTCAGGTCGCCCATGGGCAGGCGCAGCGGCAAGCCACGGTGTTGCGCGGCGCGGCGCAGCGGTTCGGCGCTGCTCTGGCCATCGCCCACCAGGCTCGAACCGCCCACGCTGTCGTTCAACCACCAGCCGAGGATGGCCGGCCGGTTGCTGCCCCACAGGGCCAGCCCGGCCTGGCGCAAAGCCCGGTCGGTGCTGCCGGGGTCGAAATCCACCAGCACGGTTTCAGGCGGGCCGGCCTCGAAACCGAACTGGCTGATGATTTGCTGCGGGTCCTTGCGTAGCCCTGCCAGGCCCGCACTCTGCGGCGCCTTGGGGTCGCCCGTGAGGCGCACCACCAGGGTGCTCAGGGCATTCTGGGTGGCCTGGGCGCGGGCTTCGGTGCCCTCGCCGCTGACCGGCTCGCGCACCTGATAAAGGCCAGTGAGGGTTTCGGCCTGAACGCTCAGGCCAAACAGGGCAAGGCAGCCAACGGCCAGGTATGAACGCAAACGCATGGAGGATTCCTGTCCAGGTAAATAGAAAGCGCGGTCAGTGAAAAGTGAAGCTCTGACCACCCCCGCGGGTAAAACATTCAGCCCTGCGGTCAAATTTCATTACCTATACCTTATACAGCCCATGGCGCGGCAACCAGCCGCCGTGCCGAATCAATGTTTTTATGTCGAATGAGGCCCTGCCCGTCGGCCTGAGGATGGCCGCTACCGGGTAACCCTGATAAAATCGCGCGCCTTCGCAGACCGGCGACGCTCAGGCAGCAGGAAAACCCTCGCAATGCCTGGCAGGTGCCGGTCGATTCCCCCGAATCCCTCCCCCTAAAGGCCTGGATCATGAGCAAGCAACCCTCCCTGAGCTACAAGGACGCCGGTGTAGACATCGACGCCGGTGAAGCATTGGTCGAACGCATCAAAGGCGTCGCCAAGCGCACGGCGCGCCCGGAAGTCATGGGCGGCCTGGGGGGCTTCGGCGCCCTCTGCGAAATTCCGGCCGGCTACAAGCAGCCGGTGCTGGTTTCGGGCACCGACGGCGTGGGCACCAAGCTGCGCCTGGCACTGAACCTGAACAAGCACGACACCATCGGCCAGGACCTGGTCGCCATGTGCGTCAACGACCTGGTGGTGTGTGGCGCCGAGCCGCTGTTCTTCCTCGACTACTACGCCACCGGCAAGCTCAACGTCGACACCGCGGCTGACGTGGTCACCGGCATCGGCGCCGGCTGCGAACTGGCAGGCTGCTCGCTGGTAGGCGGCGAAACCGCTGAAATGCCGGGCATGTACGAAGGCGAAGACTACGACCTGGCCGGCTTCTGCGTCGGCGTGGTGGAAAAGGCCGAGATCATCGACGGCTCCAAGGTGGCTGCCGGTGACGCCCTGATCGCCCTGCCATCGTCGGGCCCGCACTCCAACGGTTACTCGCTGATCCGCAAGATCATCGAAGTGGCCGGCGCCGACATCCAGAACGTCCAGCTCGACGGCAAGCCGCTGACCGAACTGCTGATGGCCCCGACCCGCATCTACGTCAAGCCGCTGCTCAAGCTGATCAAGGACACCGGCGCGGTCAAGGCCATGGCCCACATCACCGGTGGCGGCCTGCTCGACAACATCCCGCGCGTGCTGCCAAAAGGCGCCCAGGCCGTGGTCGACGTGGCCAGCTGGCAGCGCCCGGCGGTGTTCGACTGGCTGCAGCAGCAGGGCAACGTCGACGAGACCGAAATGCACCGCGTACTCAACTGCGGCGTGGGCATGGTGATCTGCGTGGGTCAGGATCAGGTCGACAACGCCCTGAACGTGCTGCGCGAAGCCGGCGAGCAGCCTTGGGTGATCGGCCAGATCGCCACCGCTGCCGAAGGCGCCGCCCAGGTCGAGCTGAAGAACCTCAAGGCGCACTGATGCCGAGCACGTCTTGTGATGTAGTGGTGCTGCTGTCCGGCACCGGCAGCAACCTGCAGGCCCTGATCGACAGTACCCGCACCGGCGACAGCCCGGTGCGGATCCGCGCGGTGATCTCCAACCGCGCCGATGCCTACGGCCTGCAGCGCGCCCGCGATGCGGGCATCGACACCGCCGTGCTCGACCACAAGGCCTTCGACGGCCGCGAGGCCTTCGACGCGGCGCTGGTCGAGCTGATCGACGGCTTTGCCCCGCAGCTGGTGGTGCTGGCCGGCTTCATGCGTATCCTCAGTGCCGGTTTCGTGCGCCATTACCACGGCCGCCTGCTCAATATCCACCCTTCCCTGCTGCCCAAGTACAAGGGCCTGCATACCCACCAGCGTGCGCTGGAAGCCGGGGATGCCGAGCATGGCTGCAGTGTGCACTTCGTCACCGAGGAACTCGATGGCGGGCCACTGGTCGTACAGGCTGTGATACCGGTAGTCTCGGATGACACGCCGGCGCAACTGGCCCAGAGGGTTCACAGCCAGGAACACCTGATTTATCCGCTGGCGGTGCGCTGGTTCGCCGAAGGCCGTTTGCGCCTTGGCGAGCACGGTGCTCTACTGGATGGCCAGCCCTTGGCGGCCAGCGGCCACTTGATTCGACCCTAGGAGATTTTATGCGTCGTGCCCTGCTCTTCGCACTTGCCGTGCTTGCACTGCCGCTTCAGGCAGCCGATCTGAAGCCTTTTTCGGCCAGCTACACCGCCGACTGGAAGCAACTGCCCATGAGCGGCACCGCCGAGCGCAGCCTGGCCAAGAACGCCAACGGGACCTGGAGCCTCAACTTCAAGGCCTCGATGATGATTGCCAGCCTGACCGAACAAAGTACCCTGCGCCTGGACAAGGACACCCTGCTGCCGCAGACCTACCACTTCGAACGTGGCGGCCTGGGCAAGGCCAAGAAGGTCGACCTGGACTTCGACTGGTCGAGCAAGAAGATCACCGGCTCCGACCGTGGCGACGCGGTCAACCTGCCGCTCAACCGCGGCGTGCTGGACAAGTCGTCCTACCAACTGGCCCTGCAGCATGACGTGGCAGCCGGCAAGAAGAGCATGACCTACCAGGTGGTGGATGGCGACGAGATCGACACCTACGACTTCCGCGTGCTGGGTACCGAGAAGGTCAGCACCAAGACCGGCCAGGTCGATGCGATCAAGGTCGAGCGCGTGCGCGACCCGAGCCAGAGCAAGCGCGTCACCGAGCTGTGGTTCGCCAAGGACTGGGACTACCTGCTGGTGCAACTGCGCCAGGTCGAGACCGACGGCAAGGAGTACGTGATCGTGCTGCAGGACGGCACGGTCGACGGCAAGTCGGTCAAGGGCAGCTGACAGGCCGCTAGCGTGCATTACCCGGAACCCCGCCTTGTGCGGGGTTTTGTTTTTGTGGCGTGGCCCTCCCTGCAGACACCAGCCTTGCTGGCGAAGGAGTCGCCTCGACCGTGCGGCATGAAAGATGTTTCATGCGCCAAGCATTTACTTAGGCTGCTAACAAATTCTATAAAAGAGACCTGCGACACGGTGCCGCAGTTAACTGGATTTGGAGTTAGCAGATGACTGTCAAAGTAACTGAGCGCGATGAATCGAAACTGTCCCACGAAGGCCTGGCCGCAGGCGTGCGTATCTGGGATGTGCATCAGCAGGACCAACTGGTCGGCATGTTCCACAACGAACAGGAAGCCCACAGCTACCGGATCGAACTGGAGTACCTCGAAGCCAAGCGCCAACCCCAGTAATTCCCCGTCTTCAGAAACAGCAAACCCCGCCGAGGCGGGGTTTGTCGTGTCTAGCCCAGCAGGCTTACCACATCAGGTCATCCGGGATGACGTAGGCGGCGTACGGGTCGTCCGCATCCGGCGCTTCGACCTGGGTGTTGAGCAGCACGATGCGCTGCGGGTCGCGCTCCTGGATCTTCAGCGCGGCCTCGCGCGGGATCACCTCGTAGCCACCGCCATGCTGCACGATCGCCAGCGAGCCGCTGCTCAGCTTGCTGCGCATCAACGCGTTGACCGACAGGCGCTTGACCTTCTTGTCGTCGACGAAGTTGTAGTAGTCCTCGGTGGTCAGCTTGGGCAGGCGCGACACCTCGATCAACTGCTTGACCTGGGCGGCACGGGCCTTCTGCTCGGCCTTTTCCTGCTGCTGGCGGTTGAGCTCCTGGTCACGCTTGGCCTTCTCGGCCATGGCTTCCTTGGCCAGGCGCTGCTGGGTGTCGTCGACTTCGACCTGGCCTTTGTGCTCCAGGCGTTTCTGTTTCTTCTGTTCTTTGCTGACCTGCTTGACCTGCTTCTGGTTGACCAGGCCGGCTTTGAGCAGTTGGTCACGAAGGGAAAGGCTCATCGGTGTTCACTCACTTATGCAACAGCTCAGCCGCAGCTGGGCAGGTTCTTTTCCTGACGTTTGGCTTCGCCCCAGAGCGCGTCCAAGTCTTCGAGGGTGCAATCTTCAATCGGGCGCCCCATGTCGCGCAATGCCTGTTCGATAAAACGGAAACGTCGTTCGAACTTGCGATTGGCGCCACGCAGGGCGTTTTCCGGGTCCAGCTTGAGGTGGCGGGCCAGGTTGACGGTGGCGAACAGCAAATCGCCCACCTCGTCGGCCAGCGCCGCCGGGTCGTTGTCGGCCATGGCCTGGAGTACTTCGTCCAGCTCCTCGCGCACCTTGTCCAGCACCGGCAACGGGTCGTCCCAGTCGAATCCGACCTGGGCCGCACGCTTTTGCAGTTTGGCCGCACGCGACAGGGCCGGCAAGGCCGCCGGCACGTCGTCGAGCAGCGACAGTTGTTCGGGCTCGCCCTTTTCGGCGCGCTCCTGGGCCTTGATCTCTTCCCAGCGCTGCTTGACCTGTTCTTCATCGAGCCGTGGCAGGTCCAGCGGCGCATGGAGCTCGCCGGTGGGGAACACGTGCGGGTGGCGACGGATCAGCTTGCGGGTGATGCTGTCGATCACCCCGGCGAATTCGAAACGGCCCTCTTCACGGGCCAGCTGGGCGTAGTACACCACCTGGAACAGCAGGTCGCCCAGTTCGCCCTGCAAGTGTTCGAAGTCGCTGCGCTCGATGGCGTCGGCCACCTCGTAGGCTTCTTCGAGGGTGTGCGGGATGATCGTGGCGTAGGTCTGCCTGAGGTCCCACGGGCAGCCGTACTGCGGGTCGCGCAGGCGGGCCATGAGGTGGAGCAGGTCGTCTAGGGTGTACATCGTGTGCTCTCTGTTCGGCAGGTCTGGCCACATCGCGGGTCAAGCCCGCTCCCACAAGGATCCTGCAGGAGCGGGCCTGCCCCGCAATGGCGCCCTCAAGGCGTACGGTTGCGCCGCGTCTCGATGATGTTGGGCAACTGCGAAATGCGCCCCAGCAAGCGCCCCAGGGCGTCCAGGCCCGGGATCTCGATGGTCAGCGACATCAGCGCGGTGTTGTCCTCCTTGTTCGAACGGGTGTTCACCGCCAGCACGTTGATTCGCTCGTTGAGCAGCACCTGCGACACGTCGCGCAGCAGGCCCGGGCGGTCATACGCACGCACGATGATGTCCACCGGGTAGGTCTGCACCGGCACCGGGCCCCAGCTGACCTGGATGATGCGCTCCGGCTCGCGACCGGCCAGTTGCAGCACCGAGGCGCAGTCCTGGCGGTGAATGGTCACCCCACGGCCCACGGTGATGTAGCCGACGATGGCATCGCCCGGCAGCGGCTGGCAGCACCCGGCCATCTGCGTCAGCAGGTTGCCCACGCCCTGGATCTGGATATCCCCGCGCTTGCCCGGCTTGTAGCCGGTGGCCTTGCGCGGCACCAGCTCAATGTGGTCGATGCGGTCCGGCTCCACCAGTTGCTGCGCGGCGTTGACCAGGTGCGCCAGGCGCAGGTCGCCGGCGCCCAGCGAGGCGAACATGTCTTCGGCAGTCTTGAGGTTGGCCTTTTCGGCCAGGCGCTCGAAGTCCACCTGCGGCAGGCCCAGGCGGTTGAGTTCGCGCTCGAGCAGGGTCTTGCCGGCGGCGACGTTCTGGTCGCGGGCCTGTAGCTTGAACCAGTGCACGATCTTGGCCCGCGCCCGCGAGGTGGTGACGTAGCCCAGGTTCGAGTTCAGCCAGTCGCGGCTCGGGTTGCCGTGCTTGCTGGTGATGATCTCCACCTGCTCGCCGGTCTGCAGGCTGTAGTTGAGCGGCACGATGCGCCCGTTGATCTTGGCGCCCCGGCAGTTGTGGCCGATCTCGGTGTGCACGCGGTAGGCGAAGTCCAGCGGCGTGGCGCCCTTGGGCAGGTCGATGGCGTGGCCGTCGGGGGTGAACACGTACACCCGGTCCGGCTCGATATCCACGCGCAGCTGTTCGGCCAGGCCGCCGATATCCCCCAGTTCCTCGTGCCATTCCAGCACCTGGCGCAGCCACGAGATCTTCTCCTCGTAGTGGTTGGAGCTGGGCTTGACGTCGGTGCCCTTGTAGCGCCAGTGCGCGCAAACGCCCAGTTCGGCCTCCTCGTGCATGGCATGGGTGCGGATCTGCACCTCCAGCACCTTGCCCTCGGGGCCGATCACCGCGGTGTGCAGCGAGCGGTAGCCGTTCTCCTTGGGGTTGGCGATGTAGTCGTCGAACTCCTTGGGGATGTGCCGCCACAGGGTATGCACGATGCCCAGCGCGGTGTAGCAGTCGCGCATCTCGGGCACCAGCACACGCACGGCGCGCACGTCGTAGATCTGGCTGAACTCCAGGCCCTTGCGCTGCATCTTGCGCCAGATCGAATAGATATGTTTGGCCCGGCCGCTGATGTCGGCCTTGACGCCCGTGGCCAGCAGCTCGTTCTGCAGCTGGTTCATCACGTCGCTGATGAAGCGCTCGCGGTCGAGCCGGCGCTCGTGCAGCAGCTTGGCGATCTGTTTGTACTGATCGGGTTCCAGGTAGCGAAACGAGAGGTCTTCGAGCTCCCACTTGATGTGGCCGATGCCCAGGCGGTGGGCCAGCGGCGCGTAGATGTCGAACACCTCGCGGGCCACGCGGTTGCGCTTCTCGTCGTCGGCGCCCTTCACCGCACGAATGGCGCAGGTTCGTTCGGCCAGCTTGATCAGCGCCACGCGCACGTCGTCGACCATCGCCACCAGCATCTTGCGCAGGTTCTCGACCTGCGCCTGCGAGCCCAGCACCAGCGAATGGCGCGGGCTGAGGCTGGCACTGATGGCCGCCATGCGCAGCACGCCGTCGATCAGCTTGGACACCACTGGGCCGAAACGCTGGCCCACCTCGGCCAGGGTCACCTTGCCTTCACGCACCGCACGGTAGATGACCGCCGCCACGAGGGAGTCCTGGTCGAGCTTGAGGTCGGCGAGAATCTCGGCGATCTCCAGGCCCGCCTGGAAGCTCGAGGTACCGTCGGCCCAGGAATGCTTGGCCGGGTTACCTTTTTTCTCTATGTCCTGAGCGAACTCGCAGGCCGCCTTGAGGGCTTCCCGGTCCAGCGCCAGGTCGACGCTGACCACATGATCCAGCCATGCTTCGAGATTGATACTGCCGTCGGTGTTGACCGGCTGGTGCACTCTCACCTGTACCATCTTTGTTTACCTTTCCCTACAGCGCATGCTCATGCGCTTGAAAACACGGGTGTCGCCCCTGCCAGATCGAAGGGGCGACACCGGGCGGGCCAGCGTCGCTAACCCACCTCGAATAACGCCATGGCCTCGACATGCGCAGTCTGCGGAAACATGTCGAGGATCCCGGCACATTTTAACCGGTACCCCTGCTTGACCAGCTCGACGGTGTCGCGGGCCAGCGTCGCCGGGTTGCACGACACGTAGACCAGACGTCGGGCGCCAAGTGCGGCGATGTTGCGCACCACCTCGAAGGCACCGTCGCGCGGTGGGTCCAAGAGTACCGCACAAAAGCCTCCTGCCGCCCAGCCTGAAGTCGCCAGAGGCTGGGATAAATCGGCCTGAAAAAACTGCGTGTTATGCAGTTTGTTGCGCTGGGCATTGGCCGCGGCCCGATCGACCATGGCCTGCACCCCTTCCACCGCCACCACTTCGCGGGCCTGCCGGGCCAGCGGCAGGGCGAAGTTGCCAAGGCCGCAGAACAGGTCCAGCACACGCTCGTCGGCCTGTGGCGCAAGCCATGCCAGGGCCTGCTCGATCATCGCGGTGTTGACCTGGGCATTGACCTGCACGAAGTCACCTGGCCTGTAGGCCAATTCCAGGTTCCACGGTTCCAGGGTAAACCCTAGCGTGTCCGCTGGATTGGCCGGGGCCGGTTGCCCCTCACCTTGTAACCAGAGTTGTACACCCGCCTCGCTGCAGAACGCCTGCAAACGTGCCAGGTCGGCCTCGACCAGTGGCGCGGTATGGCGCAGCAGCAGTGCCAGGGCGGTGCCGCTGAACAGCTCCACGTGCCCCACCACCTGTGGCTTGCTCAGGCTCTGCAACAGCAGCGGCAGGTGACGCAGTATCGACTGCAAGGGTTGTACCAGCACCGGGCAGTCGTCGATGGCGACAATGTCCTGGCTGGCTTCGGCGCGAAAGCCCACGTCGAGCTTCCGGGCCTTGGCGTCCCAGCGCACCGCCACGCGGGCGCGCCGGCGGTAACCGAATTCGGGGCCGGACAACGGCGCGGCCCACTGCTCGGGCACCACGCCGGCCACCCGCTGCAACTGCTCGGCCAGCAGGCGCTGCTTGAGTTCGAGCTGAGCGGCATGGGGCAGGTGCTGCAGGTTGCAGCCGCCACAGCGATCGAAGTGCTTGCACGGCGCCGGGCGCCGCGCCTCGCTGGGGCTGAACACACGCTCCAGGCGTGCCTCGACCACCTTGCCGTGGGCATTGAGCACCCGTGCCTCGACCTCTTCACCGGCCAGGGCGCCGCTGACGAACCAGGTGCGCCCTTCGAAGAAGGCGATGCCGCGGCCGTCACCGGCCAGGCGCTCGATGCTCAGGCGCTGCTTCTTGCCCGTTGGCACCTGGGGCGCACGGGTACCACCGGTCGGCTGGAAGCGCAGACCGCCATTGCGTTTGGCCTTGGACATCAGTTGGCCGCGTCGAAGATGCCGGTCGACAGGTAACGGTCGCCACGGTCACAGATGATCGCCACCATTACCGCGTTTTCCAGCTCGCGCGACAGGCGCAGCATGGCCGCCACCGCACCACCGGAGGACACGCCACAGAAAATGCCCTCTTCGCGGGCCAGCCGGCGGGTGGTTTCTTCGGCTTCGCTCTGGGCCATGTCGACCACACGGTCGACGCGGCTGGCGTCGAAGATCTTCGGCAGGTACTCGTGGGGCCAGCGGCGGATCCCGGGGATCGCCGAGCCTTCCATCGGTTGCAGGCCGACGATCTGCACGTTGGGGTTCTGCTCCTTGAGGTAGCGCGAGCAGCCCATGATGGTGCCCGTGGTGCCCATGGAGCTGACGAAATGGGTGATGCTGCCGCCGGTCTGCTGCCAGATTTCCGGGCCGGTGCTGACGTAGTGGGCTTCGGGGTTGTCACCGTTGCCGAACTGGTCGAGCACCTGGCCACGGCCTTCGGCCTGCAGGCGCTCGGCGAGGTCGCGGGCGCCCTCCATGCCTTCTTCCTTGCTGACCAGGATCAGCTCGGCGCCGTAGGCGGTCATGGCGGCCTTGCGTTCGGCGCTGGAGTTGTCGGGCATGATCAGGATCATCTTGTAGCCCTTGATCGCCGCTGCCATCGCCAGGGCGATACCGGTGTTGCCGGAGGTTGCCTCGATCAGCGTGGCGCCTGGCTTGATCTGCCCGCGCAGTTCGGCACGGGTGATCATCGACAACGCCGGCCGGTCCTTGACCGAGCCTGCCGGATTGTTGCCTTCGAGCTTGAGCAGGAGGGTATTGCTGGTCTCGCCGGCCATGCGCTGCAGGCGAACCAGGGGCGTGTTGCCGACGCAATCGGCGATGGTAGGGTACTGCAAGGTCATGGCGTATTTCGCAATCCAGACTGCGGGGGCGCCTATCATACCGGCAAACGGCTTTGGCCCATATCACGCAATGGTTGAGGGTTATAGCCGAGGGATATAAGCAGCCCGCGCGCAGCAACTTGAAACGGTGGTGGTGCATTGGCCGGCAAGGCCGGCGCCTACAGCCGCAGCGGTGTTAGATCACCGCCGGCAGCTGCATGTTCACCCGCAAGCCCTTGGCGTTGTTCTGCGCCCACAGCTGCCCGCTCTGACGCTGCAGGGCATTGCGCGCAATGCTCAGGCCCAGGCCGAAGCCGCCGTTCCCCGGCCGCGAGTCGTCCAGGCGGGTGAACGGCGCAAAGATGTGTTCCAGCTGGGCCTCGTCCACGCCTCCGCCTTCGTCCTCCAGCCACAGCAGCCACTGGCCCCCCTGGCGGCTTCCCGCCAGGCGTATCACCCCGCCCGGCGGAGAGTGGCGAATGGCATTGCGCAGAATGTTCTCCAACGCCTGGGCCAGGCTGTTGAGGTTGCCCTGCACCCAGCAGTCGGCCCCCAGCGTGCACACCAGTTGCTCCCGCGGCCAGCCACTTTCGAAGCAGGCATCCTCCGCCAGCATCTCCCACAACGCCTGCACCTGGATCGGTTCGCTGACCAACTGCGTGCGCTCGGCGTCCAGCCAGGCCAGTTGCAGGGCGTCTTCCACCAGGCGCTGCATGTTGTCCACTTCCCGGCCCAGGCGTTCGCGCAGCGCCTCCAGGTCGGTCTCGCCCTCGCTGGCCACCCGCAGGCGGCTCAGCGGCGTGCGCATTTCATGGGACAGGTCGCGCAGCAACTGCTGCTGCAGGGCCACCGTGCCCTGCAGGCGCTCGGCCATGTCGTCGAAGGCGCGCCCCAGCTCGCCGAACTCGTCCTTGCGGCTGGTGGTGTCGCTGGCCACCCGCGCGGTGAGCCGGTCGGCGCGCCAGGCATTGGCCTGCTCGCGCAACTGGCTCAGCGGGCGAATCAGCATGCGATACAGGCCCACGCAGAACACCAGGGTTAGCAAGCCGGGGATCAGGCCGTTGGTGACCATTCGCCAGAACAGCATGTTCAGGCGCCCCGGCATCAGCCGCTGCGGCAGTTCGATCACCAGGCTGCCCAGGCTGGAGTCGTCCGGGAACGGCACGAGCATCCATGGCGAGCGCGCCGAATGCCGGCTTACCGGCCAGTCGGTGCCGCGCAGAAACGTCAGGCGCTGGCTCTGGGCGTCGGTCAGCGGCACGCTGCCCAGCGATTGCAGATCGCTGCCGATCACGCCCACGAAACCGCGCTCGCGCTCGTGCATCTGCGTCAGCCACGCATCCACGCCGGCCTGCCCGCCGCGGCGCACGGCGTTTTCGGCCTCGCGGGCGTAGTCTTCCAGGGTGGCGCGCGCCTTGGGCGACAGGTAGGCGTTGCGGATCTCCATGTGCCGGCCCCACTGCCAGCTCAGGGCAATCATCAGCAGGCAGAACACCACCAGCAGCAAGGCCAGCTTCCAGAACAGGGAATGACGGCTGAGCACCTACAGGTCCTCGCTGGCGCTGAGCACATAGCCCTTGCCCCACACCGTGCGCACCTGGCGCTCCAGGTAACCGATGGCCTTGAGCTTGCGGCGGATCTGGCTCACGTGCATGTCCAGGCTGCGGTCATGCCGGGCATAGCCGCGCTGCAATACGTGCTGATAAAGGAATGCCTTGCTCAACACCTCTTCCTGGCTGCGGTGCAGGGTGTCGAGCAGGCGGTACTCGCTTAAGGTCAGGCCGGCCCGCTGCTGCCCGTGGAGCACATCGCAGGCCAGTTCATCGAACACCAGTTCGCCCGCGGGCGTGCCCTCCCCCGGCTGGTGCCGGCGCTCCAGCGCCACCCGCCGCAGGATCGCCTCGATGCGCACGCGCAGTTCGACCATGCTGAACGGTTTGGGCAGGTAGTCGTCGGCGCCGCGCTGGAAGCCGGTGATGCGATCGCCTTCGGCGCCCAGCGCCGACATCAGGATCACCGGTATCGAGCTCTTCTCGCGCAGCCGCGCCAGGGCATCCAGCCCGTTCAGGCCGGGCAGCAGGATATCCATCAGCACCACATCGAAGCTGCGCTGGCGAGCCATCTGCAGCCCTTCGCGGCCATCGCGGCACCAGGTCACCAGAAACCCGCTGCGCTCGAGCTGCTCGTGCAGGTGGGCACCCAGGACCGGATCGTCCTCGATGGCAAGTATGTTTGAGGCGTTAATGGCGACGGGATTCATTGGCGGGTGCTAGCAATTCTCAATCGCTCGATTATTGAGCATTCCCCCCATGCAAGCAACACGCGCCGACAAAAGCACCTGCGCCTCCTACAATCGACAAAAACAGATACAAATGAGTGCATTAGATACACAGTCGCGGTAATTTTCAGAGTTGGGTCGTCGGAACATGCCGACGAAGGTCCTACAGCGCTAACCGAGCACAGGAGAGTGGGCGTGCTGAATCGATTGGGAATCAGAAGCCGCGTACTGCTGCTCGCCCTGCTCCCGGCCAGCATGATGGCGCTGGTGCTGGGTGGTTACTTCACCTGGTTGCAGCAAAGCGAACTGCAGGCCCAGCTGCTGCAACGCGGTCGCATGATCGCCGAGCAACTGGCGCCCCTGGTGGCCCCGGTGCTGGCCCGCAACGATTCGGCGCAGCTCGAGCGCATCGCCGCCGAGGCGCTGGAGCAGGCCGACGTGCGCGCCGTGTCGTTTCTGCACCCCGACCGCAGCCACCTGGCCCACGCCGGCCCGAGCATGCTCAACCAGCAGCCCAGCGGTGGCGGCACCCAGTTGCTGCAACGCAGCGGCAACGATGCCACGCGCTACCTGTTGCCGGTGTTCGGCCGCCATCGCGAGCTGGCCGGCGAACGGGTTCCCGGTGAAGCCGACCGCCTGCTGGGCTGGGTCGAGATCGAGCTGTCCCACGATGGCACGCTGCTGCGCGGCTACCGCAGCCTGTTCGCCAGCCTGCTGCTGATTCTGGTGGGCCTGGGCGCGACCGCCCTGCTGGCGCTGCGCATGAGCCGCACCATCAACGGCCCCATCGGGCAGATCAAGTTCGCGGTCAACCAGCTCAAGGACGGCAACCTCGAACAGCGCCTGCCGAGCCTGGGCAGCCATGAGCTGGATGAACTGGCCAATGGCATCAACCGCATGGCCGAAACCCTGCACAACGCCCATGAAGAGCTGCAGCACAGCATCGACCAGGCCACCGAGGACGTGCGCCAGAACCTTGAGACCATCGAGATCCAGAACATCGAGCTGGACATGGCGCGCAAGGAAGCCCTGGAAGCCAGCCGCATCAAGTCCGAATTCCTGGCCAACATGAGCCACGAGATCCGCACGCCGCTCAATGGCATCCTGGGCTTTACCCACCTGCTGCAGAAAAGCGAACTGACCCCGCGCCAGCTCGACTACCTGGGTACCATCGAAAAATCCGCCGACAGCCTGCTGGGCATCATCAACGAGATCCTCGACTTCTCCAAGATCGAGGCCGGCAAGCTGGTGCTCGACAGCATCCCGTTCAACCTGCGCGACCTGATCCAGGACACCCTGACCATCCTCGCCCCGGCGGCCCACGCCAAGCAGCTCGAACTGGTCAGCCTGGTGTACCGCGACACCCCGCTGTCGCTGGTGGGCGACCCGCTGCGGCTCAAGCAGATCCTCACCAACCTGGTGAGCAACGCGATCAAGTTCACCCGCGAAGGCACCATCGTTGCCCGCGCCATGCTCGATGACGAAACCGAAGACAGCGTGCAATTGCGCATCTGCGTGCAGGACACCGGCATCGGCCTGTCCAGCCAGGATGTGCGTGCCCTGTTCCAGGCCTTCAGTCAGGCCGACAACTCGCTGTCGCGCCAGCCCGGCGGCACCGGCCTGGGGCTGGTGATCTCCAAGCGCCTGATCGAACAGATGGGCGGCGAGATCGGCGTCGACAGTACCCCGGGCGAGGGGTCGCAGTTCTGGATCAGCCTCAACCTGCCCAAGGCCCGCGACGACGCCGAGGACCTGCCACCCCAGGCGCTGCAAGGCCGGCGCATGGCAATCGTGGACGACCACGAACTGGCCCGCCAGGCATTGGCGCACCAGATGCAGGACTGCGGCCTGGACGTGACCACCTTCACCACCAGCGAGCAGCTGCTTAAGGGCATCGAGGCCGCCTTCCTTGCCGGCCAGCCGTTCGAGCTGGCGATCATGGGGGTCAACCTGCAATCGCTGGCGCCCGAGCGCCTGGGCCAGTACATCCAGCGCCTGGAGCACTTTGCCTGTCAGGCCCTGGTGCTGTGCCCCACCACCGAACAGGCGCTGTACCACCCGCACCTGCCCAATGCCCACGGCCAGTTGCACGCCAAGCCTGCGTGTACGCGCAAGGTGCGCCGGGCCCTGCTCGAGCTGGTGCAGCCCAGGCGTACCAGCGGCGAATACAAGGTGCCCAGCGGCCAGCGCCAGCCCCGCGTGCTGTGCGTGGACGACAACCCGGCCAACCTGCTGCTGGTGCAGACCCTGCTCGAAGACCTCGGCGCCGATGTGCTGGCGGTGGACAGCGGCCATGCGGCGATCAGCGCAGTGCAGGACGAGCACTTCGACCTGGTGCTGATGGACGTACAGATGCCGGTGATGGACGGGCGCGAATGCACCGAACAGATCCGCCAGTGGGAGGCCACGCGCAGCGCCCCGGCCTTGCCGATCGTGGCCTTGACCGCGCATGCCATGGCCAACGAGAAGCGCGCCCTGCTGCACAGCGGCATGGACGACTACCTGACCAAGCCGATCAGTGAGCGCCAGCTGGCCCAGGTGGTGCTGAAGTGGACCGGCCTGCAACTGGGCAGCCCGACCAACGAGCGCGGCGCCGAACTGCCGGTCGACGGCAACGACCTGAAGGTGCTGGACCCTGAGGAAGGCCTGCGCCTGGCGGCAGGCAAGCCGGACCTGGCCGCCGACATGCTGGCCATGCTGCTGGCTTCGCTGGATGCCGACCGCGACGCGATCCGCTGCGCCCGCGAGGCCGACGACCGCCACGCCACCATCGAGCGCGTGCACCGACTCAATGGCGCCACGCGCTATTGCGGCGTACCGCAGTTGCGCGCCGCCTGCCAGCGCAGCGAAACCCTGCTCAAGCAGGACGACCCCGAGGCCCAGCGTGCCCTCGACGAACTGGACCAGGCCATCAACCGCCTGACGACCGTGGCCCGCCAGAGCGCCTGATCTCTGGCAAGGCCCGGGCCTTGCCGGTTGGTTACACTGACGGCATCCGACCCTTGGGAACCATGCCATGCAAGCCTTGCTCTTCAGCAGCCAACACTATGACCAGGACAGCTTCAGCAGCGCGCCAGGGGCCACGCAACTGGCGCTGCACTTTCAAGGCGCGCGCCTGACCGAAGACACCGCGGCACTGGCCGAAGGCTACGAGGTGGTGTGCGCGTTCATCAACGACGACCTCTCGGCGCCGGTGCTGACCCGCCTCAAGGCCGGCGGCACGCACCTGATCGCGTTGCGCTCGGCCGGCTACAACCATGTCGACCTGGCCGCCGCCAAGCGCCTTGGGCTGACGGTGGTGCGGGTGCCGGCCTACTCGCCGCATGCGGTGGCCGAACACGCCGTGGCCCTGATTCTTGCCCTCAATCGCCGCCTGCACCGTGCCTACAACCGCACCCGCGAGGGCGATTTCAGCCTGCACGGGCTGACCGGTTTCGACCTGCACGGCAAGACCGTCGGCGTGGTCGGCACCGGCCAGATCGGCCTGGCTTTTGCGCGGATCATGGCAGGCTTCGGCTGCCAGCTGCTGGCGTACGACCCCTACCCCAACCCCGAGGTGGAGGCGCTGGGTGCACGTTACCTGGACCTGCCGGAGCTGCTGCGCGAATCGCGCATCATCAGCCTGCACTGCCCGCTCACGCCGCAGACCCGGCACCTGATCAACCCGCAGAGCCTGGCCAGCCTGCAGCTGGGCGCCATGCTGATCAATACCGGGCGCGGCGCGCTGGTCGACACACCGGCGCTGATCGACGCGCTCAAGAGCGGCCAGCTCGGCTACCTGGGGCTGGACGTGTACGAGGAGGAGGCGCAGATCTTTTTCGAGGACCGCTCCGACCTGCCGTTGCAGGACGACGTGCTGGCGCGGCTGCTGACCTTCCCCAACGTGATCGTGACCGCGCACCAGGCCTTCCTGACCCGCGAGGCACTGGCGGCGATCGCCGCCACCACGCTGGAGAACATTGCCCGCTGGGCGGCAGGCAATCCGCAGAATCTGGTCGAGGGATGATGCTAGGATACGCGCCATATTTGGAGGACCCATGGTCGAACACGATTTCCGCTACACCCTGTTCAATCCGCAACACACCCTGATCGAATGCCGCTCGCTGGTACCCGGTCGCTATCAGGTCACCGGCAACGGTGGCTCGATCCAGAAAGGCGACGTACTGCTGGTGACCCTCAAGGGCAGCAAGACCCTGTCGATGCGCCTGACGGTCGAGACCGTGCGCCACCTGATCAACCCCACCGGCCAGTGGGTGGCGGTAGCGGCGGGCCCGGTGTTCGGCGAGCTGGCGATTCATGCATGGCAGGTCAACTGCGATGGCTGCCAGGCCACACTGGACTTCGAATTCGCCGTGGATGCCAAGCTGGGCACCAAGGCGCAGAAGCCGGCGGCCGTGGCGCGCATCGCCGAATTGGGTTGGTGCACACAGGGCGACAAGCACCTGTGCCCGAAATGCCAGGAGGCTGCAAAGTGAAACCCGTGATGGTCTGTGCAGCGGTGGTCGCGACCCTGGCCGGTTGCGCAGCCGAGCCGATGAAGCTGCAACAGGAGCAGAGCTACGTGCTGGAGTGGATTGGCGAACGTCCGCTGATCGACTACAGCCACCTGACCCTGACGCTGGCCGAGGATGGCCGGGCGTATGGCAATGCCGGCTGCAACCACTGGTTTGCGCCGTATACGCTGGACGGCGAGAAACTCAGCTTTGGCCCGGTGGGCAGCACGCGCAAGCAGTGCGCGCCGGCGCTGATGGAGCAGGAAAAGCGCTTTCTGAAGGCGCTGGAGACCGTGCAGCGCTGGGACATCTCGCCGATCGAGCAGGTGCGCTTCTGGCCCGAACAGGGCAAGCCGCTGCGTTTCTGGCCTGAGGAAGGCTGACAGCCCGCATCGCCTGCATCGCGGGCCAGGCCCGCCCCACAACGCTGTGGGAGCGGGCTTGACCCGCGATCGGCGCACCGCCGATCAGGCGCCCTTTAGCACCTTGATCTTCTCGGCCAGCCCCTCGGCCGTCTGCTCGCCCATCAACTGCTCACGCACCTTGCCCTTGTCGTCGATGATGTAGGTCACCGGCAGCGCCTCGCTGCGCGGCAGGTCGTAGCGCTCGGCCGGGTCGTCGGCGAGCACGGTGAAGTCGATGCCCAGCGCCTGGCTGGCCTTTTTCAGCTCATCGCCGCGCAAGCCGTCGAAATTCACCCCCAGTACGGTGATCCCCTGCGCCTGCCAGTCCTTGGCGGCTGCGTTCAGTTCGGGGATCTCGGTGCGGCACGGCCCGCACCATTCGGCCCAGTAGTTGAGCACCACCCAGCGCCCTTCGATCTGCTCGGCTTTCACCGCATTGCCGTTCTGGTCGAGGCCGTAGTCCACACCGCATCCGCCGAGCAACAGGCTCGCGGTGATGGCCAGGGCTGCTGCCAATCGCCTTGTCATGGGTCAATCCTTCTTCAAGATTCAGGCAAAATGCCAATTCGCTGCGGTTAGAATAGCCGCCACCCCCTGCCGGATGCGACCCCGAACATGACCGAACTGACCCTGTATCACAACCCGCGCTGCTCCAAGTCCCGTGGCGCGCTGGAATTGCTCGAAGCCCGTGGCCTGACCCCGGAGGTGGTGCGCTACCTGGAAACCCCACCCGACGCCGCCACCCTCAAGGCCCTGCTCGGCAAGCTGGGCATCGGCGCGCGCCAGCTGCTGCGCAGTGGCGAAGACGAATACAAGACCCTGGGCCTGGCCGACCCGGCCCTGAGCGACGACCAGTTGATCGACGCCATGGCCCGGCACCCCAAGCTGATCGAACGCCCGATCCTGGTGGCGGGCAACAAGGCCGTGATTGGCCGGCCGCCCGAGAAGGTGCTGGAGATTCTGCCGTGAGCGCGCCCTATATCCTGATCCTGTTCTACAGCCGCCACGGCTCCACCAGCGAAATGGCCCGGCAGATTGCCCGTGGCGTCGAACTGGGTGGGCTGGAGGCGCGCCTGCGCACGGTGCCGGCGATTTCCACCGAGTGTGAAGCGGTGGCCCCCGACATCCCCGAGAACGGCGCGCTGTATGCCACCCTCGACGACCTGCGCCATTGCTCGGGCCTGGCCCTGGGCAGCCCGACGCGCTTCGGCAACATGGCCGCGCCACTCAAGTATTTCATCGACGGCACCAGCAGCCTGTGGCTGAGTGGCGGGCTGGTGGGCAAGCCAGCGGCTGCGTTCACCTCCACGGCCAGCCTGCATGGCGGCCAGGAGTCGACCCTGCTGTCGATGCTGCTGCCGCTGATGCACCACGGCATGCTGATCATGGGGCTGCCCTACAGCGAATCGGCGTTGCTCGACACCCGGGGCGGCGGCACGCCGTATGGCGCCAGCCACCATGCCGGGGCCGATGGCAAGCGCGACCTGGACGCCGACGAGATCGCCCTGTGCCGTGCCCTGGGCCAGCGCCTGGCGAGCACTGCCAAACTGCTGGAGAACGGCCGTGGCTAAGAAGCCCAAGGTGCTGCCGCCGCTGGAGTGGCTGGAGCCACGTGTGCGCGCTACCCGGGTGCTGAGCCTGGTGGCGTTTTTCAGCCTGATGGCGTTGCTGACGGTGAACAACCTGTGGTTCGCCAACCTGCACGGCGCGCGCGTGGGGGTGATCCTGGCCATCGAGCTGGTGCCGTTGCTGCTGGTGCTGCCGGGCATGCTGATGGGCAGTGCACGGGCCCATGCGTGGACGTGCTTCGTGGTGAACCTGTACTTCATCAAGGGCGTGCTGGCCGCGTTCGATCCGGCGCGGGCGTTGCTGGGGTGGCTGGAAGTGGGGATCAGCCTGGTGCTGTTCGTGAGTGCGCTGCTGTTTGTGCGCTGGCGCTTTCAGTATGAGCGGCGGGTGGCAATGTAGGAGCCGGCATTGCCGGCGAAGGGCTGCAACGCAGCCCTGTAGCATCAGACAGAATCGCGTTGCGGCCTTCGCTGGCAAGGCCAGCTCCTACAGGCGGCAGCAATACCGTCGATCTCAATGGTTGACGGTATACGCCAGCATCATCGACAACTGGCACATCGGCCGCCCGCTCTGGGCATGCCACTGGTTGAACGCCTGCTGCACGGTGGCCAGGTCGCGCTGGCTGGTCGGCTGCCGGTCGATCACATCCTGCGCCACCAGCGCCGCCACCACGTCATTGCTCGGCACGAAGGTGTCCTTGCCGGCCATGCGCAGAAAACGCGGCGCCGACAGCCCGCCCATCTGGTTGCCCTGCTTGGCCAGGTACTTCCACAGGCCGACGATGTCGGTCACCGGCCAGTCGGCGATCAACGCACCGAAACTGCCCTTCTCCCTGGCCACGTCGAGCATGAACTGCGCATTGCGCGGCACGCTCTTGAGCTTGCCCAGGTGGCGGATGATGCGGGTGTCCTGCATCAGCCGCTCCAGGTGCTCGGCGCCCATCAGCACCACCTTCTCTGGGTCGAAGCCGAAGAACACCTGCTCGAACGCCGGCCACTTGGCGTCCACCAGGCTGTGCTTGAGCCCGGCGCGAAACACCCGCAGGGCCATGGTCGAGAGGTAGCGGTCGTCGCTGATCTGGCGCAGCTGCGCCGGGCTCAACGGCTCGGGCAGGTGCGCCTCGAGCGCCGCCGCCGAACCGAAGCGGTTCAGGCAGAATTCATGCAGCCACTGATAATCGCGCATGCCGGTCAGAGGTTCAGAACATCGACGAACCGTGGGGTGGCGGTTTCATCGATGCGCAGGTTGGTGAAGTCGAACAGGTTGCGGTCCGCCAGCTGCGACGGCACCACGTTCTGCAGGCCGCGGAAGATGCTCTCGGTGCGTCCCGGGGTCTTGCGCTCCCACTCCACCAGCATGTCCTTGACCACCTGGCGCTGCAGGTTTTCCTGCGAGCCGCACAGGTTGCACGGGATGATCGGGAATTGCTTCATGTCCGAGTAGGCCTGGATGTCCTTCTCGGCGCAGTAGGCCAGCGGACGGATCACCACGTTGCGACCGTCGTCGGCGCGCAGCTTGGGCGGCATGGCCTTGAGCGTGCCGTTGAAGAACATGTTGAGAAAGAAGGTCTCGACGATATCGTCGCGGTGATGCCCCAGGGCCATCTTGGTCGCGCCGATCTCGTCGGCGAAGGTGTACAGCGTGCCGCGACGCAGGCGCGAGCACAGCGAGCAGGTGGTCTTGCCTTCCGGGATCAGTTCCTTGACCACCGAATAGGTGTCTTTCTCGACGATGTGGTACTCGATGCCCAGGGTCGCAAGGTAGGCCGGCAGGATGTGCTCGGGGAAGCCTGGCTGCTTCTGGTCCATGTTGACCGCGACGATGTCGAACTTGATCGGCGCCACTTTCTGCAGGTGCAGCAGAACATCGAGCATGGTGTAGCTGTCTTTGCCGCCCGACAGGCAGACCATGACCTTGTCGCCCTCTTCGATCATGTTGAAGTCGGCGACGGCTTCGCCGGCAAGGCGACGCAGGCGTTTTTGCAGTTTGTTCTGGTTGACCGAAAGGGTGCCCATGGCGATTGAATCCGCAAGGTGTGACAAAAGCGGCACATTTTACGCACAAACCTGACGCTCGCGTAGCCCATCCGATAAAGACTGCAAGGAAATGAAGCGCCGCGCTTACAGCGCAATTTGCTCTAAAAAAGCGGATTTGTGCAGCGAACCCCTTCCTATACTGCGTCATAAGGCCACAGCAAGCGTGACCTGATCCCGTCAGGCCCAGCCACTGGGCCGCGCAAGCGCTCCGCTGGGGGGCGATGGCAACAACGAGGGAGTGACTGGCATGATCCATCACGTTCTGGGGCTGTTCACCCATCCTGACCAGGAATGGAAAGAAATCCGTGGCGAAGACGAAACCATCAGCCACATGTACCTGACCCACACCTTGATACTGGCGGCGATACCCGCCGTTTCCGCGTTCATCGGCACCACCCAGGTGGGCTGGGTGATCGGCAACCGCGCACCGGTCATGCTCACCGTCGACAGTGCGATCTGGATGACCGTGATGTCCTACCTGGCCATGCTGGGCGGCGTCGCGGTGATGGGCGCCTTCATCCACTGGATGGCGCGCACCTACGACGCCACCCCGAGCATGGCCCAATGCATCGCGTTCGCCACCTACACCGCCACCCCGCTGTTCATCGGCGGCCTGGCGGCGCTGTACCCGCACCTGTGGCTGGGAATGATCGTCGGCACGGCAGCCATCTGCTACACGGTGTACCTGCTGTACGTGGGCCTGCCGACCTTCATGAACATCCCGTCCGACGAGGGCTTTCTGTTCTCGAGTTCGGTGCTGGCGGTGGGGCTGGTGGTGCTTGTCGCCATCATGGCCTTCACCGTGATCGTCTGGGGACTGGGCGTGGGGCCCGTCTATACCAGCTAGACAATACGCCAACCTAGGGGCTGTACCCATCAGGCCGCCGCAAGGCGGCTTGATGCTGTGCGGACCAGCGGTCTCGGCAGCGCCGCCCGGGTTGCGGCATAATTGCCGGCCAGGAGTGTCCAACCGATATGCCAGAGCTGCTCAATTCCCGCGTCGAAAGCTGTTACCAGCAAGCCGAAAGTTTTTTCAAGCGCCCCTTCCTGCGTCCCGAGGTGAGCTTCAAGCTGCGCGGGCAGAAGGCCGGTGTCGCGCACCTGCACGAAAACCTGCTGCGCTTCAACCTGCAGCTGTACCGCGAGAACAGTGAAGACTTCCTACGCCAGACCGTGCCCCACGAAGTCGCGCACCTGGTGGCGCATCAACTGTTCGGCGACCGCATCCAGCCCCATGGCGAGGAGTGGCAGCTGATCATGCGCGGGGTGTACGAGCTGCCACCCAACCGCTGCCACAACTATGCAGTCAAGCGCCGCAGCGTGACCCGCTACATCTACAAGTGCCCATGTGCGGGCAGTGACTTTCCGTTCTCGGCGCAGCGCCACGGGCTGGTGCGCCAGGGGCGGCGGTATTTGTGCCGGCGGTGTCGGCAGACGCTGGTGTTCACCGGCGAGACGCGGGTGGAGTAGACGCTTCGCCGGCAAGCCAGCGCCCTGCAGGAGCCGGCCTTGCGGCGAAGACGCCTGCACAGGCACAAAAAAAAGCCCATCCGAAGATGGGCTTTTTGCGTTTGGCTAACCTCAGCCCTGGCGTACCGCACCTTCGGCGACACCCAGGTCGTCGGTAGGACGGGTGTCGACCAGCGGCGAACCACCCGAAGCCAGCTCGGCTTGCAGCTTGTCTTCGTCCAGCTCGTTGACCCACTTGGCCACCACCACGGTTGCCACCGCGTTGCCGATCAGGTTGGTCAGGGCGCGGGCTTCGGACATGAAGCGGTCGATACCCAGGATCAGCGCCAGGCCGGCAACAGGCAGGTGGCCGACCGCCGACAGGGTCGCGGCCAGCACGATGAAGCCGCTGCCGGTAACGCCTGCAGCACCCTTGGAGGCCACCAGCAGCACCAGCAGCAGGGTGATCTGGTGGGTGATGTCCATGGTGGTGTCGGTGGCCTGGGCGATGAACACCGCAGCCATGGTCAGGTAGATCGAGGTGCCGTCCAGGTTGAACGAGTAGCCGGTCGGGATCACCAGGCCAACCACCGATTTCTTCGCGCCCAGACGCTCCATCTTGGCCAGCATGCGCGGCAGGGCCGACTCGGACGACGAGGTGCCGAGCACGATCATCAGCTCTTCACGGATGTAGCGGATCAGCTTGAGTACGCTGAAGCCGTGGGCACGGGCGATACCGCCCAGAATCACCAGGATGAACAGCAGGCAGGTGATGTAGAAGCAGGCCATCAGGTAGCCCAGCTGCACCAGCGAACCCACGCCGTACTGGCCGATGGTGAAGGCCATGGCACCGAAGGCACCGATCGGGGCCAGCTTCATGATCATGTTGATGATGTTGAACATGACGTGGGCGAAGCGGTCGATCAGGTCCAGCAGCGGCTTGCCGTAGGCACCCAGGCGGTGCAGGGCGAAACCGAAGATCACCGAGAACATCAGCACCTGCAGGATGTCGCCGTTGGCGAAGGCACCGACCACGGTGTTGGGGATGATGTTGAGCAGGAAGCCGACGGTGGTCTGCTGCGCACCGGCGGCGGCATAGGCAGCCACGCTGCTGGCGTTGAGGGTGGTTACGTCGATGTGCATGCCGGCACCCGGCTTGACCACGTTGACCACGACCAGGCCGATGATCAGCGCGATGGTCGAGACGATTTCGAAGTAGAGCAGCGCGTAGCCGCCGGTCTTGCCGACCGATTTCATGCTCTGCATGCCGGCGATGCCGCTGACCACGGTGCAGAAGATGATGGGGGCGATGACCATCTTGATCAGTTTGACGAAACCGTCACCCAGCGGCTTGAGCGCCACACCGGTGTCGGGATAGAAGTGACCCAGCAAGATACCGATGGTGATGGCGATGATCACCTGGATATACAGCGATTTGTACAGCGGCTGACGCGTCGTCATGGCTATTTTCCTCAATGTGCCGGCCCATCCTTCCCAGGAGGCGATCGGCACCTAAAGCGCGAACCCTCCTGCATTGGAGGGATTTGTTGTGTCGAGCTGCGTGGCAATGCTCTGCGGAGTCAATAGCAAGGCTGATGCCAGGATGTGCCAAGGCGGTGCAAACACCCTGTTTCAGGGCATTTCGTGCACCGCAAGGCAGCAAGGCAGGACGCGCCAGTTGGCGGATTTCCGCCCGGCACTCAAAGAATAGACCCGATGATGGCGGTAATCCGCCCACTGGGCGGAATGTGGCAGGCGCTCAGTCGAGCGGAAAGCGGATACGGAAGGCAGCGCCGCCCAGGGGCGAATCGTCGAGAGTGAGGGTAGCGTCGTAGCTCTCGATGATGTCCTTGACCACCGCCAGGCCGATGCCCTGCCCCGGGTACTGGCGATCGAGGCGCTCGCCCCGCTGCAGGATACGTTCGCGCTGGTGCACCGGTACGCCGGGGCCGTCGTCCTCGACACACAGCTCCAGCGCCGTGTCGCTGACCCGCAGGCTGATGCGGATCTGCCCCAGGCACAGACGGTAGGCGTTTTCCAGCAGGTTGCCGAGCAGTTCGAGCAATGCGCCCTGCTCCATGGGTACCAGTGCCTGGTCGGGCACTGCGTAGGTGATGTGCACCTGCTTGTCGCGGTAGACCTTGGCCAGGGTGCTGCACAGGCTGTCGAGCAGCGGGTGCAAGGCCACCTGGTGGCGCACCAGGCCGCTCTTGCGCAGGCTGGCGCGCTGCAACTGGTAGTCGATCTGCTGGCTCATGCGCTCGATCTGGCTCTGCAGCACCCGCGCCTGCTCGCGCTCGCCTTCGCGCTGGGCCATGCTTTCGCTGACCCCTTGCAGCACCGCCAGCGGGGTCTTGAGGCTGTGCGCCAGGTCATCCAGCGAGTCGCGGTAGCGCCCGCGCTGCTCGCGCTCGCTGCGCAGCAGGCGGTTGAGCGAGCCGGTCAGGCGCAACAGCTCGCGCGGGTGTTCGGCACTGAGGCCCTCGCGGGCGCCGGACTCCACGTCGTCCAGCTCCACGCTCATGCGCCGCAGCGAGCGCAGGCCCCAGGTCAGCCCGGCCCAGAGCAGCAGCATCAGGGCCAGCAGCGCCGCGCCAAAGCCCAGGTAGAGCTTCTCTTGCAGGCCGTTGAGGGTTTGCTGGTACTCGCGCACCGGTTGCAGGGCAACGATGCTGAAGGCCGCGCTCTTGCCGCCCAGCAGCTTGACCTCCACGTCATAGACGAAGAACTCCTCGCCGTGGTCCTGGCGGATGCGCGCGAACTCGTTGCCGCGCCCGTCGTAGCGGGGTGTGTAGTTGATGTTCTCGTCGTTGGTGGCACGCGAACGCCACACCAGGTTGCCCTGGCGGTCGTAGATGTAGCCGAGCAGGCGGCTGTCGGGCAGGTTGAATTTCTCGTCCGGCAGCAGATCGGGCATCTGCAGCTTGCCGCCGTCTATGCGCGCCGCCGAGATCAGCGTGGTCACGTCCGAGGCCAGGCGCTGCTCGATGGACTCCTGCAGGGCCAGGCTGAAGGCCTTCTGCAGGGCCGGCAACAGGGCCAGCATGAACAGCAGCGCCAGCACCGCTGCGGCCAGCATCAGACGCAGGCGCAGCGAACGAATCACAGGCAGCGCTCGGTGAACAGGTAGCCCAGGCCACGTACCGTGTCGATGGGCTTGAAGCCGTTGTCGCCCTCGAGCTTGCGGCGCAGGCGGCCGATCAGCACTTCTATCACGTTGGGGTCACGCTCGCCGTCGTCGGGGTACAGCTGCTCCATCAGACGGTCCTTGGCCACCACCTGCTGGTGATGGCGCATCAGGTATTCGAGGATGCGGTATTCGTAGGCGGTCAATGCCAGGGGCTGGTCATCGAGCAGCGCCTGCTTGCGGTTGAGGTCCAGGCGCAGGGGGCCTGCGATGATGGTCGACTGGGTGAAGCCGCTGGAGCGGCGCAGCAGCGCATTCAGGCGCGCCTCCAGCTCTTCGAACTGGAACGGCTTGACCACGTAGTCGTCGGCACCGGCGGCCAGGCCTTCGACCTTGTCCTGCCAGTTGCCACGGGCGGTGAGAATCAGGATAGGAAATGTCTTGCCCTGACTGCGCAGTTGGCGGATCAGGTCCAGCCCGCTCATGCCCGGCAGGCCCAGGTCGACGATGGCCAGGTCGTGATTGAACTGTTCGGCCTGGTACAGCGCCTCCTCGGCATTGGCCACCGCTTCGACCACATGCCCGCTTTCGCTCAGACGGCTGAACAGGTGATGCCGCAACAGGGCTTCATCCTCGACCACCAGCAGTTTCATACGCTCCTCCATAACCAGGCCCGGCCTGCTTGGCCGGGCATCTCGCTACATAACGGCAGAATAACAGCGAACCGGCCAGAGTGAAGGCCGGTTCGGGTATTGCGCGGGGGTTCAGAACAGGTAGTTGGCCGACAGGTAGGTTTGCGCGCTGCTTTTCAGGCGCAGGGCACCGAGCTTGTCGCCGTCGTGCTCGGACAGTTCGGTGGTGGCGTTGCTGCGCAGGTAGCGGTAGCCCAGTTCGACCGAAGCATTGCTGCTGACCTGTTGCAGTACGCCAGCCTGCAGGCCGTAGGCGTAGCCGGTGTCGGTGTCGCGGCTGTAGCCGGAGGATTCCTGGCTGAGCTTGGTCACGCCCAGGCTCGCACCGCCGAATGCCTTGGTGCTGCTACCCAGCGGATAGAACACGTCGTAGCTGCCCAGCAGGTTTTCCTGGCGCATTTTCAGGCCGCTGTGGTTGTTGGAGACGTTGTCGTAGGTGAGGTAGTAGCGGCCCTGGTCGTTCTGCTGACCAATGCGCGCACCCCAGGTGCCGTCCTTGCTGATGATGCCGTCGGTGTTGAGGTGGTCGGTGTTGCTGCTGAGCAGGCCGGACTTCTTGATCTTGTCGCTGGTCTGGCCGTAGGTGAGGCCGGCGAAGGTGGTGTCGGCAGCCTGTACCAGGGAGCTGGCACCCAGCATGGTGATGGCGATCAGTACGGTATTGAGGCTTTTCATGAGTGTGTACTCCAGAGTGATGCGCGGTGTTTGTGTGGGAGCTAGAGTAAGCAGGGCGCCCTGAACCGCCGCTGAATGCTGGCTGAACCCCGGCTGAACGAGCGGGCATCAACGGAAAAAAGGAGACTGACCATGCGTTACCTGCTCGCACTTGCCCTGATCGGCGCCACTGGCCTGGCCCAGGCTGCGGTGCAAACCCGCCAGATCGACTACCAGGACGCCGACGGCAAGCGCCTGGTGGGCTACTACGCCTATGACGACGCCGTGAAGGGCGAACGTCCCGGGGTGGTGGTGGTGCACGAATGGTGGGGGCTGAACGACTATGCCAAGCGCCGTGCCCGCGACCTGGCCGGGCTGGGCTACAGCGCGCTGGCCATCGACATGTATGGCGACGGCAAGAACACCGAGCACCCGGCCGATGCGCAGGCGTTCATGGCGGCGGCCCTGAAAGACCCGAAGACGGCAGCAACACGCTTCGATGCCGGGGTCGAGTTGCTGAAGATCCAGCCGCAGACCAACCCCGACAAGATCGCCGCCATCGGCTACTGCTTCGGCGGCAAGGTGGTGCTGGACGCTGCGCGGCGCAGTGAGCCGCTGGCGGGGGTGGCGAGCTTTCACGGAGCGCTGGTGACGGCCACGCCGGCAACCAGCGGCAGTGTGAAGGCACCGTTGCTGGTGGAGCATGGCACCAGCGACAGCATGGTAACCCCCGAGCAGGTGGCTGCGTTCAGGAAGGAGATGGAGGCAGCCGGCGCCGACCTGAAGTTCGTGAGCATCCCGGGTGCCAAGCATGGCTTCACCAACCCGGATGCCGACCGCCTGAGCCACGGCGAGCACGGCGGGCAGGATATCGGCTATGACAAGGCCGCCGATAAAAGCTCGTGGGCAGACCTGCAGGTGTTCTTGAAGAAGGTGTTTGACTGAAGCCCGCCTGGCGGCAACGCTGGCTCCTGCGGCAGGCCGCGTGAACCTGTAGGCGCCAGCGTTGCTGGCGAAGGCTCGTGGGCCACGGCACAATAGCGCCCATGAATCGACTCCCGCACTGCTGCGCCCCGCTCCAGCACCACTGGCCCCTGCCCCACCCGGTTCCCGGTGCGGTGCTGGTCAGCTGCGCTTTCGACCCGGCCAACCTCGCCGCCGATGACTTCCGGCGCGCCGCCATCGAACCCACCCCCAGCCTGCAACGCTCGGTGGCCAAGCGCCAGGCCGAGTACCTGGCCGGCCGCGTGTGCGCCCGCGCCGCCCTGCAGCGCCTGGACGGGCGCGACTACCTGCCCGCCACCGGCGACGACCGCGCCCCCCTATGGCCGGCCGGCATCAGTGGCTCGATCACCCACGGCAAGGGCTGGGCGGCCGCCGTGGTGGCCCGCAGCAGCGACTGCCAGGGCCTGGGCCTGGACCAGGAAAACCTGCTGGAGACCGAACGCGCCGAACGCCTGATGGGCGAAATCCTCACTGCCGATGAGCTGCAGCGCATGGACCGCAGCCAGCTGAGCCTGACCACCACGCTGACCTTCTCCCTCAAGGAAAGCCTGTTCAAGGCGCTGTACCCCATCGTGCACAAGCGCTTCTATTTCGAGCACGCCGAACTGCTGGAATGGTCCGCCGATGGCCACGCCCGCCTGCGCCTGCTCACCGACCTGTCGCCGCTGTGGTGCCACGGCCGGGAAATCCAGGGGCAGTTCAGCCTGCAGGGCGATCAGCTGCTGAGCCTGGTCAGCGTGTGAGCCGCAGGCTTACAGCGGGCACTGCGCGCAGCGCCCAACCCACTCGACCTTGTAGCTCAGGCAACAGGTGCGCCTGACCCGCCGCCCGTCAGGGGTGTAGCGCACCGCGCCGTACAGCGGGTTGCCGGGCGTATCCAGCAACCGCTGGACCTCGGGCCGCTCACCTGCAATCTGCTCCAGGCAGTCACCGGCATTGCCCCACAACACCGCCGCCGGCACGCTGCCCAGCACGGCCAGTTGCTCGACGATGGCTGGCAGGTGCCGTTCCAGTACCGCCGCCACACCGCCCACCGCCGCGGACGTCGACAGGTCGGTTGGCAGGCCGCGCCCATCCAGCGTCACCTCCAGCGCCTGAACCTGCAACGGGGCGCGCCCGACCAGGGCCGCACGCCACAGCACGGCGAAGTAGTACTTGGACCATTGCGACACCAGCACCGGCCGTTGCGCCGGCATCAGCTCGGGGCCGTACAGCCCCAGCAGCAGGGCATCGAAGGCGTCGGGGCGCAACAGCTCAGCGAGCCTCAAGGCCGTCCTCCTGCGCCTGCTCCGTGTCATGCGCGCGTGGCCAGCTCAGGCTGAAGCAGGCACCACCCAGGCGCTCGCTCTTGCCGATCAGGGCGCGCCCGGCATGCCAGTAGATGATCCGCCGCACGATCGACAAGCCCAGCCCGTGCCCGCCAGAGGCGCGGGTACGGCTGTCGTCCAGGCGGGTAAAGGGCGTGAAGATGCGCGACCAGGCGCTTTGTGGCACCCCCGGCCCATCGTCCTCGACGTCGATGCGACAGCGCTGGGCGCCCAGTTGATAGCTCAGGCTGACCTGCGACTCGGCGTGGCGCATCGCATTGCTCACCAGGTTCTGCAGGGCGCGGTGCAGGTAGCGCGGCTCGGCCTCGACCCACGCCCCCTGCTCGCCGCCCTGGCACGGCCCGCGCAGCACCCGCACCTCGCGGCGCAGCGGCGCCAGTTCGGCAATCACCTGGTCGAGCAAGGCGTCCAGGTCGATACGCTGGAAGTTCAGGGCCGGCGCCCCTTGCTCAAGACGTGCGTAGGTGAGCATCTCGTCGACCAGTCGGTCGAGGTCCTGAATGTCGTTGTCCATGCCCAGCAGGTATTTCTCGCGGGCGTGCTCGCTGCTGGCGTTCTCGACCATCTCCAGGCCAAAGCGCAGGCGCGCCACCGGGGTGCGCAGCTCATGGGACACCGCCCGCACCAGTTCGCGCTGCATGTTCAGCGATTGCTGCAGGTGCCCGGCCATATGGTTGAACGCCGCGGCCAGGCGCCCCACCGAGTCGGCGTCGTCCGCTGCCACCCGCACGTCCAGGCTACCCTGGGCAATCTGCGTGGCTGCCGCCTCCAGGCCCGACAGACGCCGCTCCAGCTGGCGCACCAGCAGGTACACGATCAGGCCGATCAGGCACAGCCCCAGCGCCGCGATCACCAGCAGCATCTGCGGTGGATACGGGTTCATCTGATACAGCGGCCCGATCTCCAGCACCCAGGGCGTGGCCACCATGCCGGCGAACACGCGGATCGAGTTGCCGTCCTTGCCCAGCGCCATCACGGTGTCGCCTTCGTCGACGCGACGGCGCTGGTCGCCGTCCATGTCGGTCTGGTCGAGGCTGAGCAGGCGCAGGTCGAAGCCGAACCCCTTGCTCTGCTTGAGTTCGGCCAGGCGCTGCGGCTGCTCGCCCACCGGGTAGCGCACCAGTTCGTCGGCCAGCAGGTAGATGGTGGCGCGGGCCAGTTGCTCGCTGATCTGCTGCACCTCGCCGGTCAGCAACAGGTTCTGCCCGCGCACCTGGCGCAGCACCCGCGCCGCATGGGGGCCGGTGCGCTGCACCAGCACATGCCCGCGTTGCAGGCGGGTGCGCTGGCTGCCGTCGAGGGCGGCCTGATCGATCGAGGCGAGGGCCAGCGGAATGCCCAGCAGGCGCCCCCATATCGCCAGCGCCCGGGTACGCTCCACATCGCTCATGGGGGCCAGGTTGTCGGCCATCAGGGTAAAGGTGCCGTGGGCCAGGCGCTCGCGGTACTGCTCGGCACGCACCTCGTTGAGCAGGTGCAGGCTGAGCGCGCCCAGCAACGCCACCAGCACCAGGGCGGCCAGCATGCCGCCGTAGATGCGCAGGAAGATCGAGTTCATTCAACCAGGCCCAGCGCCTGGGCAGCCTCGCCCACGAACAGGTAGCCTTTGCTGCGCACCGTCTTGATCATGCGCGGGTGGTCGGGGTCGTCGCCTATCTTGGGGCGGATGCGCGAAATGCGCACATCGATGGAGCGGTCCTGGCCGTCATAGCCCACCCCGCGCAGGGAGGTAAAGATCTCTTCGCGGGACAGGATGCGCCCCGCGTTGCTCACCAGCAGCCACAGCAGGTCGAACTCGGCAGCGGTCAGCTCGATGCCATTGTCGCCGAGCCAGGCTTCGCGCAGGGTGTTGTCCACCCGCAGCGGGCCGAACTGCAGGCTCTGGCGCTCGGCCGTGGTGGCCGGCACCTCGGTGCGGCGCAGCAAGGCGTTGATCCGCGCCAGCAACAGGCGCGGGCGCACCGGCTTGCACACGTAATCGTCGGCGCCCAGGTCCAGGCCCTGCACCTGGTCCAGGTCCTCGCTGCGCGCGGTGAGCATCAGGATGACCCCGTTGTACTGCGTGCGCACCTTGCGGCAGATGCTCAGGCCGTCCTCGCCGGGCAGCATCAGGTCGAGGATCACCAGGTCTGGCTGCTCGGCCACGATGCGCGCCGCCGCCTTCGCCCCATCGCCCTCCACCGCCACGTCGAAGCCATTGGCTTGCAGGTAGTCACGGGTCAGCTCGGCTAGACGCTCGTCATCCTCGACGATCAACACCTGACTGTTGGGCTGCTGCACGGATCACCTCGGCTGGGCTTTTTATTGTTGGAGTGAAGCCCTTCAATAAAGGGCAACATTGGCCCGCGATACTACCACTGCCGGGCGCCGGAAAAAGCCGCGCCAAAGTCGCTGGACAAGTGCGTTTTTTGTGATAGGGTTCGCGCCCTCAAAAATGCCCCTGCGACGCTTTGCCCGGGCAAAAAAAGAGTGACGAGCGGTGGAATGGCGGTGGGACGCGGCCTACAAGGCTTTGCCCATAATCACGCACAATCTACCCACACGTTATCCACAGGCCACTGCCTTGCAATACCCCCGATACCGCATTATCTTGTATCCCCAGCGCGACAAAACACTACATGTTGGGTTTTGAACAAAAATCCAAGCACAAGTGGAGCAGAGAACTCAAGCCTTCAGAGGCGCTTTTTTTGCTTGAACTTTGATTGAAATTCGCAGCCAAACCGCTCCTGCGGAAGGCGACCGGTGCAAGCCCGCGACGGGCCTTGTTTCGGGTACGGGTGTTGCAAGTGCAACCCCGTCAGCAACAGTTTTTGGGCCGTGGCCCAGAACCTTTGACTTCGGCCAGGGAGCGGCAAGCGATTGCCCCTTTTTTTCCTGATCTGTCCCGAAGTCGGTAGACCCTGCCCGGCCAGGCGCGCATGCGCCGGTGGGCAAGTTGGCGAGCTTTCGGACGGAACGGTAGGTGCCCAAAAGGCATCTGAACAAACATAGAGAACGTGGAGACACCCATGCAAACCGACACAACTCGCGAGAACCCGCAGGCGCTGGCGCCGCAGGCCGCTGATTCGAACCAGGATCTGGCTGCCACCGCCCCCGGCCAACTGCGCGTGATCAAGCGTAACGGCACTGTCGTCGCCTACACCGACGACAAGATCACCGTGGCCATCACCAAAGCGTTCCTCGCAGTTGAAGGCGGCACCGCTGCCGCCTCGTCGCGCATCCACGACACCGTCGCCCGCCTGACCGAGCAGGTCACCGCCACCTTCAAGCGTCGCATGCCTTCGGGCGGCACCATCCATATCGAAGAGATCCAGGACCAGGTCGAACTGGCCCTGATGCGTGCCGGCGAGCAGAAAGTCGCCCGTGACTACGTGATCTACCGTGACCAGCGTGCCAAGGAGCGTGCCACCCGCACTCCGGCCGACGCCTCGGTACAGCCGCACCCGAGCATCCGCATCAGCCTGGCCGACGGCAGCTTCGCGCCGCTGGACATGAACCGCCTGAACACCATCATCACCGAGGCCTGCGAAGGCCTGGCCGAAGTCGATGGCGAGTTGATCCAGCGCGAAACCCTGAAGAACCTGTACGACGGCGTGGCCATCAAGGACGTCAACACCGCCCTGGTGATGACCGCCCGTACCCTGGTAGAGCGCGAGCCGAACTACTCGTTCGTCACCGCCCGCCTGCTGATGGACACCCTGCGTGCCGAAGGCCTGAGCTTCCTCGAAGTGGCCGACAGCGCCACCCACCACGAAATGGCCGAGCTGTACGCCAAGGCGCTGCCTGCCTACGTGGCCAAGGGCGTGCAGTTCGAACTGCTCAACCCTGCCCTGGCCGACTTCGACCTGGAGCGTCTGGGCAAGGCCATCAACCACGAGCGCGACCAGCAGTTCACCTACCTGGGCCTGCAGACCCTCTACGACCGCTACTTCATCCACAAGGATGGCGTGCGCTTCGAGCTGCCACAGGTGTTCTTCATGCGCGTGGCCATGGGCCTGGCGCTGGAAGAGAAAGACAAGGAAGCCCGTGCGATCGAGTTCTACAACCTGTTGTCGTCGTTCGACTACATGGCCTCGACCCCGACCCTGTTCAACGCCGGCACCCTGCGTCCGCAGCTGTCGAGCTGCTACCTGACCACCGTGCCGGACGACCTGTCGGGCATCTACCACGCGATCCACGACAACGCCATGCTGTCGAAATTCGCCGGTGGCCTGGGCAACGACTGGACCCCTGTGCGTGCACTGGGCTCCTACATCAAGGGCACCAACGGCAAGTCCCAGGGCGTCGTGCCCTTCCTCAAGGTGGTCAACGACACCGCTGTTGCGGTCAACCAGGGCGGCAAGCGCAAGGGCGCGGTCTGTGCCTACCTGGAAACCTGGCACCTGGATATCGAAGAATTCATCGAGCTGCGCAAGAACACCGGTGATGACCGTCGTCGTACCCACGACATGAACACCGCCAACTGGATCCCCGACCTGTTCATGAAGCGTGTCTTCGATGACGGCAAGTGGACCCTGTTCTCGCCAAGCGAAGTACCAGACCTGCACGACCTGACCGGCAAGGCCTTCGAAGAGCGCTACGAGTACTACGAAGCCCTGACCGAGTACAACAAGATCAAGGTGTTCAAGACCGTCCAGGCCAAAGACCTGTGGCGCAAGATGCTGTCGATGCTGTTCGAGACCGGCCACCCGTGGCTGACCTTCAAGGACCCGTGCAACCTGCGTTCGCCGCAGCAGCACGTGGGCGTGGTCCACAGCTCGAACCTGTGCACCGAGATCACCCTGAACACCAACAAGGACGAGATCGCGGTCTGCAACCTGGGCTCGATCAACCTGCCGAACCACATCGTCGACGGCAAACTGGACACCGCCAAGCTGCAACGCACCGTGAACACTGCCGTGCGCATGCTCGACAACGTGATCGACATCAACTACTACTCCGTGCCGCAGGCGCGCAACTCGAACCTCAAGCACCGCCCTGTGGGCCTGGGCATCATGGGCTTCCAGGACGCGCTGTACCTGCAGCACATCCCGTACGGTTCGGACGCTGCGGTCGAGTTCGCCGACAAGTCGATGGAAGCGGTCAGCTACTACGCGATCCAGGCCTCCTGCGACCTGGCCGATGAGCGTGGCGCCTACGAGACGTTCCAGGGCTCGCTGTGGTCCAAGGGCATCCTGCCGCTGGACTCGCAACAGATCCTGATCGAGCAACGTGGCCAGCAGTACATCGATGTCGACCTGAACGAGAGCCTGGACTGGGCACCGGTACGTGCCCGCGTGCAGAAAGGCATTCGCAACTCGAACATCATGGCCATCGCACCGACCGCGACCATCGCCAACATCACCGGCGTTTCGCAGTCGATCGAGCCGACCTACCAGAACCTGTACGTGAAATCGAACCTGTCGGGCGAGTTCACCGTGATCAACCCGTACCTGGTCCACGACCTGAAGGCCCGCGGCCTGTGGGACTCGGTCATGATCAACGACCTGAAGTACTACGATGGTTCGGTGCAGCAGATCGAGCGTATTCCGCAGGAGCTCAAGGACCTGTACGCCACCGCGTTCGAAGTCGAGACCAAATGGATCGTCGATGCAGCCAGCCGTCGCCAGAAGTGGATCGACCAGGCCCAGTCGCTGAACCTGTACATTGCCGGCGCTTCGGGCAAGAAGCTGGACGTGACCTACCGCATGGCCTGGTACCGTGGCCTGAAAACCACCTACTACCTCCGTGCCCTGGCCGCCACCAGCACCGAGAAGTCGACCATCAGCACCGGCAAGCTCAACGCCGTGTCCAGCGGTGGTGACAGCGCCCCGGTCCAGGCAGCAGCGCCAGCCGGCCCTGCCCCAGTGCCAAAAGCCTGCGCGATCGACGAGCCGGACTGCGAAGCCTGCCAGTAAGGCCTGAAGGCGCTGGCCTTGCCAGCGAAGAGGTCGGCACAACCACCGGCCTCTATCGCCGAACACCCAGGTGCGGGTCACCCCGCCCTCCCCGAGGGGCTGCGCCCCCGGAAGCATTCCAAGATTTTGCGTGCACACCTTAACCGCGAGCAGCGCAACCCTAGATCCAACCGGCCATACTCTTTCATGGCCCTCAAGCAGGAGACCCATCATGCTGAGCTGGGACGAATTCGAAAACGAAGACGGCGAAGTCGCCGCCAAAGGTCAAACCGCCTCTCAGGTGGCTGAAGCGGGCATCGACAAGCTCGACAGCGCTGGCGGTGTGGCCGCGCAGGAAGCCCGTGCAGTGACCGCCGCCGACTCCGACGCGGTCAAGCGCGCCAAGGCGGCCCTGGACGATCTCGACATCGCCGAAGGCCTGGCCGAGCTGGAAGGCTCTGCTGCCCGTGTAGCGGTCGACGAGAAGCGCATGATCAACTGCCGCGCCGACCTCAACCAGCTGGTACCGTTCAAGTACGACTGGGCCTGGCAGAAGTACCTGGATGGCTGTGCCAACCACTGGATGCCGCAAGAGGTCAACATGACCGCGGACATCGCCCTGTGGAAGACCCCCGAAGGCCTGACCGACGACGAGCGTCGCATCGTCATGCGCAACCTGGGCTTCTTCTCCACCGCCGACTCGCTGGTTGCCAACAACCTGGCACTGGCCGTGTACCGCTTGATCACCAACCCCGAGTGCCGCCAGTACATCCTGCGCCAGGCGTTCGAAGAGGCGATCCACACCCACGCGTACCAGTACTGCATCGAATCGCTGGGCATGGATGAAGGCGAGATCTTCAACATGTACCACGAGATCCCTTCGGTCGCGAAAAAGGCCGCCTGGGGCCTGCGCTACACCCGTGCCATCTCGGACCCGGAGTTCGACACCGGCACCGTCGAGACCGACAAGGAGCTGCTGCGCAACCTGATCGCCTACTACTGCGTACTCGAAGGCATCTTCTTCTACTGCGGCTTCACCCAGATCCTGTCGATGGGTCGTCGCAACAAGATGACCGGCGTTGCCGAGCAGTTCCAGTACATCCTGCGTGACGAGTCGATGCACCTGAACTTCGGTATCGACGTGATCAACCAGATCAAGATCGAAAACCCGCACCTGTGGGATGCCGAGATGAAGGAAGAGGCCTCGCAGATGATCCTGCAGGGTACCCAGCTGGAAATCGAATACGCACGCGACACCATGCCACGCGGCGTGCTGGGCATGAACGCGGCGATGATGGAGGACTACCTCAAGTTCATCGCCAACCGTCGCCTGTCGCAGATCGGCCTGAAGGAAGAGTACCCAGGTACCACCAACCCGTTCCCATGGATGAGCGAAATCATGGACTTGAAGAAAGAGAAGAACTTCTTCGAGACGCGGGTTATCGAGTATCAGACTGGCGGCGCGTTGAGCTGGGATTGATTAAGCTCTAAGACCAAAAAGGACAGCTTTTAGCTGTCCTTTTTTTTTAAAATATCGTCAAAATCAGAAAGATCGCCTGATTGTTAATGGCCTATAGCCATGGTACAAATTAGCCTAGCGTATTCCTGCTCATCGAATAGCAAAGGATCTGTAATGGCAACTCAAAAAGCAAAGCTGCGAGACATTGTAAAGGATACAGATCTTGTCCAAAAAATCACAAAATCTTTCTCTGATTTACGAGCCGACTTCGATCTAAGCCTTGAGGCCTCTGCCGAAAAAATCATTGAGTTATCTGAAACACATGTTGACATAAAAGATCACCTCAACAAGCTAATATCTCACACCGGATCTTCTAGCGGCGTACTTCAAGGTTTGCGTGGAACGGGTAAAACACATTTACTTTTGCTTGCAAGACATCGAATTAACCAAGACCTATTTAAGAATGGTCACTTAGCTGTATGAATCGCCCCTGGTTTCCTAGACACTCTCCAAGCTCAGGAAATAGCGTTTCTCATACTCTACTGGAGACAGCTGCATAGCACTGCTGTGTCGGCGTTTAGGGTTATAGAACATCTCGATGTAATCGAAAATATCACTTCGGGCTTCTTCACGGGTTGTGTAGATCTTTCGTCGGACTCGCTCCCGCTTCAAAAGCTGGAAAAAGCTCTCGGCTACGGCATTGTCGTGGCAGTTTCCCCGCCGGCTCATGCTGCTGATTACATTGTTGGCCTTCAAGAAACTTTGCCAATCCGAGCTACTGAACTGACTGCCTTGATCTGAGTGAATCATCACTTGCTGCTGAGGCTTGCGTCGCCAAACAGCCATCAACATCGCGTCGATAGCTAGGTCGCTGCTCATCCTTGGCTTCATTGACCAACCAATTACTTGGCGTGAGAACAGATCCAGCACTACCGCGAGGTAGAGCCACCCTTCATAGGTGCGGATGTAAGTGATATCTGTCACCCAGACCTTGTTCGGCTCACTGACCTTGAACTGCCGCGCGAGGTGGTTGGGCGAGGCCACTGTTGGTTTTCCACCATAGAACCCTGGACGCCGCCGATAGCCCGTTTGAGAACGCAGCCCCTCCGCCTGCATCAAGCGCCCGACTCGATTTCGACCGCATTCCTCTCCCAGCTCACGCAGGTCATCGTGAATTTTGCGGTAGCCGTATACACCTCCGCTTTCCAGCCAAGCGTGTTTGATCAAGCCAAGCAGACGTTGATCTTCTTTTGCTCGGGAAGATTGAGGCTCGGCCAGCCAGGCGTAATAACCGCTGGGGTGCACCTTGAGGGTATGGCAAAGGCGCCGCACCGGGTAATCAGTCGAGTGCTTCTTGATGAAGGCGTACTTCAGCCGCACTCCTTGGCAAAGTACGCGGCGGCCTTTTTTAAGATGTCTCGCTCTTCCGTCACGCGCTTGAGTTCAGCGCGTAGCTTGCGCAGTTCGGCCTGCTGATCGTCGTCTTGCTGACGCTGCTCTTGGGGCTTGCTGTAGACCTTGATCCAGGCGTAAAGGCTGTGCACGGACATACCCAGGCGCTGGGCGACATCGGCGACAGGTTTGCCTTTCTCGGTCACTTGCTTGACCGCTTCGATCTTGAATTCTTCGGGGTAACGCTGACGACTCATGGCTCCTCCTATTTGGGCCTCATTATGAGGCTTGGAGGTGTCTACGAAACTAGGGGCGATTCAGTATACCTAAACTCAAAAAAATTAAACATCCCAGCAGACTGCACTCAAGAAATACTTAATCGGATATTTTCAAGCTTCTTGATAACTGGAATCATAGAACATCTCCAGAAAACATTAACAACATCAACCAAAACCACTACACTTGAAAAAATAAAATCCTACATTATCCCAAACAAACTAACACAGCAAATCAGTGAAGCACTGGATGTTTTGCTTGAGGCACAAAAGCCTCTACTGGCTGGGACGCACACTATACAGAACTATGAGGCTGGCCAGCAAAAAATAAATAGCCAACTTAAAGACTTGATAGAAGCAGTTGAAGAATTCTCACTCAAGGCCTCTCCAGCAGGCGTCAACCTAAATATTGCAAATAAAATAAAGCAAGTCGAAGAAACTAAAATCTCACAAGAAGAACACTCAAAATACTTAAGTTATCTCGATATTTCCCACATATCAACTACCATAAAAAAAATCATAGAAAAGCTAAAAATAAAATCTATAACATTCTATATTGACGAGTGGGAAAAACTTTACTACGAAGGGAGCGCACAGAAACTTCTGGCCTCCTACATAAACAAAATCATCGACAACCCAATTTATTTCTGGATCGCATACGTACCGTATCGCGGAACCCTTCACCCTCTTTCGATAGGTAACGACTTACAACATCTCATCGACTTAGATGAATCGCTTATATATGAAACCGATCAAAGCTCGTGCATTAAATACTTTCAGGACTTCATCGACAAACGTTTGCAACACCACTTACTCAGGACTGACATCTCAAACTCTGTACTAATAAACAACAAAATCAATTTTGAGTTACTAATCATGGGCTCTATGGGAAACCCTAGAGACTTCGGCACCATATTGGTTCACGCCTGGAATGAGTTTGTAACTTATAGAAACAACCCCCTGAAACGAGGCGGTGCATTCCAATATGTCTCAGCTTCAATGATAAAAAGTGCTATTAAGTCTGACGGAGAGAAAAAACTACTAAATTTCGAAGCTAGCTCCCACGCAATGTCTGCCTGGCGTGATCTTGAAGATTTTGCAATTAAAAATAAAACCAGCCACATCGCAGTAGAAGAAAGTGCTGAAAACCATGCCGCATTAGCAGAGAATGATTTTTCCGAGCTGATTTACCAACGTTTACTGCACAAGAGAACGGACCGTGTAAGCGCCAAGGAAAGCCACATACCAAATAAACTTTCCATATTTGCACTTAGCTACTCATGCACATACGACCGTCATCAAAAAGACAAGAAATTTCAATTCATTACAAAATATGAAGATATTCATAACAGAGTACGGCGATATATCTACAACCCCGTGACCGTAATCAAGAACAGAAAGCTCAAAGCAGGGGAGATTTTCCCTTGCCCTACTTGCAAATTTGAAATCACGCAAACAATGAAATTCGCTTGGGAAAAAAACATGTGCCCTGGATGTGGAGGCCATATAGTTAAAACTTGACACTCGCACAGCGCTCTGGGAGAGAGGCTCTCTCCCGAGCAAAGTTAATCTATTTAGATCATAAAAAAACTAAAGCACTTCACACCAAAACCCTTGTGACTTCTAAAAAAATAAAACTTATAGAAAAATAAAAACAGAAACCCCTACCACCTCAGACTAACCAACAATTCAAGGCACTTTACCTTCTACTTCCACGCTTAAAAAACAATCGCCTAGCAGATTTTCCACTTCACAGGAAACCGAATAATACTAAACGCTAAGGAGCTACACTTTTATTAGACCACAACCTCCCTCTCCCCCTCTGGCTCGAATCCAACACCTGATTGCGCCCGCGAATTTGGCCGCCTAATTTGCCGCTATTTCGACGAATAGATCATTTTCAAGCTTGAGGCAGAGCATGCGATCCATAATTCAATGTAAACGCTCCACAAACCCCACATGCAATGCGCTCAACTGATCCCCGGTGCAGCGCTTCCGATTTCCTTCTGGAGCCCGCCCACCATATGCGTCCCGGCGCGGAAGTCGAAAAATTCTATCTATATCCCCAGCCTGTAGATCTCCGAAAATCCATTGGAACTGCAAATCTTAATTTCAGAAATGGACTACACCATTCTAGATTGACCCTCCCGCTCAAATCTCTTACCTTCCTCCATGGCGCCTAAGAAACGCCGCACACAGCGGCTCACCCGCTCCCGACAGATGCGGCATTTTTGTGCCTGTGGTCTACTGCTGCGCACAGAAACACTCTGTTATGTCGGGAGTGGGCTAATACAAGACCCGAAAGGGAAATACGTCCGGCCCGCTGTGTGGGGTTTCTTAGCTCCCGACACCTAGCCCTGAGAAGGCTGTCATCACACAGAGGTAGTAGAAATGCCTAACGTAGCTCATGCTCGCAGGCTTTTCGCAGACGCGGCCCGCCTGAATCAAAACACCTGCACCACGGAGGTCAGCCATGACTGATCTCTATGAACCTACCCTTTTCTCCCGCCACAACCGCCCTCTCCACGCCCTCTGGCTCGAATCCCAAGCCTGGTTCTGCGCACGCGAACTTGGCCGACTGATCGGCCGTTATCTCGACGAGCAAATCATTCGCAGGCTCGATGCGGATCAGCATCGCACCGTCATGCTTTTGCGATACGGCGAGTACCGGAACACCGTGATGATCAGTGAGTCGGGCGCGTACACCGTATTGGCACACCACTACATTCCAGAGAATCGCAGCCTGCGACGATGGCTCACCTATGAGGTGATTGCTGTGATGCGTGACGCACAAGGTCCAACACAGCACGATGCTCCGCAGACCAGCCTGATGACCTGGACCGGGCGGTCGTTGTGCTTGCTGCATTGGCAGAGCGAACCGTGGATACGGTTGCGGGATATGCCGGAGGTGCTTGGTAAGTCATCGATTCATACGCCCTCGACTAATGCCAAACTTGCACAACCTTGGAGACAAGCCGCTGCTCGGCTGTTCAGAGGGTGATCCGCGCGCTGGCTTTGTAGCGAGCGACTGGTGGGAGCGGATTATGTCTATACAACCAATGGGTGCAGCGTAAGACCGATGCATGTCAGACCTCACTCCGAAAAATCGGACCTGGGCCAGGATTTGTCTACATCAAACTTGGCGCGTGCAACTGTCTTGGCGTTTTTGATGGAGTTCAGTGGACATGCTGCATGTCCGTCGCCTAGTTAAATGCGCAGTTGCCGAGTAGTTGATATCGCTGCGCCTACCAGCGTCTGGCGCCGTGGCTCCATGTTCCGGGCTGCTTTGCAGCCCTTCGCCGGCAAGGCCGGCTCCTACAGGGTCACGCTGTAACCCGGTAGGAGCCAGCCTTGCTGGCGAAGAGGCCAGCAGACCTTGCGCACTACTACAGTTGATCCGGCAAAAACTGCGGCACCCTGGCCTTCAACAGTTCAACCAACTCCGGCGCCATGAACCCATAGTCGTCCGGGATGCCCAGGCAAACGATGCGCTTGTCGCCCAGCACCGAGCGGAATCGCGCCGACAGTTTCTTGCGGTGCGCCTGTTCCATCACGATCACCAGGTCTGCCCACGCCAGCAACTCGTTGCCCACCGGCACGTCCGCATCATTGCCCACACCGGCAGAGGCCGTCTCCACCCCCGGCCAGTCGGCAAACACCTGTTCAGCCGTGGGGCTGCGCAAGCGGTTCTGAGTACACACGAACAGTACATGCAGTGTCATTGATTACCTGGAATTACAACAAGATTAGGGTTGGCAGACAGCCCATCGCGGGGCAAGCCCGCTCCCACAGGAGGGCGCAAACACTTTGTGGGAGCGGGCTTGCCCCGCGATGGCGTCGGCAAATCAGAGGGTCGCGCGATGGCTACCCGCGTTGCGAATCGAAAAACCGATACAACGCCCGCAAACCGATCACGACGGCCTCGACCGAAGCCGCATGCTCCTGCGGCTGCAACGCCTCGACTTTTTCGATGTTCTCGTCCAGCCCATGCAGCGCAATCGCCTCCAGGTGCCGTACCTGCACCGGCGGCAGCGCCGGCCAGCGCGCTACCTGCACACCCCGCAAATAGCCGAAGCACCACTCCTCGACCACCAGCTGCGGATCAGGCTCGGACTCGTCTTCGAGAAACAACGGCTCGAAGGCATCACACGCCTCACTGAGCTCGCCCGCCACGTTGTTCATGTAGCGCATCAACAACGCCGAAAACGCCTCGGCCTCGGCCGGCTTCTTGAACCGCGGCGCTCTGCCGCCGGTCACTTCGGGCAGCCATTCGTTGGGCGTCAACAACACGGGCGAACTGGCCAGCGCCACCAGAAAGCCATCCAGCTCCGAGAGCGTGAGGATGGCTTCATCGTTACCGTACTTGAGCAGAAAACCATCAAGACGGGTCATTTCCTTATCGTTCAAAGGCTGTACAAAAGCTGTCATGGCATAGCCTCAAGGCGGGATCCTGCCGTAACACTACATCACCCCGCCCTTCAGCGCTTACCCGGCGCCCGTCAGCCACGCCACAAATGGCAGGATCATCAGCGTGCAGGCAGCCATCGACAGCACGTTGCCAATGTACCCATGCATATGGCTGGGCAGGCGCTGGCTGATTGCGACCGCCAATGGCGGTGCCATCACCGCGCCCAGGCCGGCGCTGAGCACCACTACCTCCCACGTGCCACCCAATGTCAGCACCGCCGCCGGCACTACGGAAACGATCGGGATGTAGGTCGGGTACCACCCCCGCTGCATCCATTGCCTGCGCCACAACAGCACGCCGATCAGCGACGCCAGCGCCTGCCCGCCCACCATCTCCAGCACCAGCTGGGAGCCGTAGGCCGGCCCGGCCGGCGACAGCAGGTAGGCCGCCAGCACGCCGAGCAACAAGCCCAGGCTGGCCAGCTCATTGCCGAAGAACGGCGCCTCGCTGAAGTCGGCCAGCACCCGTCGCAGCGTCCAGCCAACGCCGTGGTGCGGTGGCGCTCTCTCGACGACCGGTGCTGGTGGCGGCGCATCGACAGGCGGCGTCGAGCGCACCAGGCCTGCAAACCGCCGGCACAGCATGAACGCCAGCACGCTCGCCACGGCCATGCCGCCAACATTGCCGATCACCACCGGCAAGCCCAGTGGGTAGCACAGGTAGTTGACCAGCAGCAGGCTCGCTGGCGTCACCAGCAGTGCCCCCAGCAACGCGCCATTGATCGTGACCTTCCAGCCGCCGCCGAACAGCAGCACCATCGCCGCCGGCAGCGAGACGAACGCGACGAAGGTGGGTTGCCAGGTGCTGGCGCTGAGCGTCCAGCCCCACAGCACATGGCTGAACACCAGCCCCAGCAGCGAACTGGTCACCAGCCAGGGCCACAACCCGGTGCCATAGCAGATCGCAAAGCCCTGCCATGCCCGGCCCGTGCGGTGCGCCCAATGGGCCAGCGCGGCGCCCAGCAGCAACCCGATCGCCGGCAGCTCATGCTTGTAGAACGCTACCTCGCTGATATCGCCGACGATCCAGCGCAACCGCGCCAGCGGCTCGTGCAGGTTGGCGACCATGTGCGCGTAGTCGGGCCATACCCCGACCCAGGATGCCGCACGCCCGCTGATGACCTCGATGAACACCCCGGTGCCCAGCGACACGCACACGCACATCAGCAGCAAAGGCAGAAAGCCTGCCTCCACCTTGTCGATTGACTTGTCCATGGCGACTCCTCAGCGCGGCAGCGCTGGATGCTGGTCATAACCCAGCATCGCGCCATAGCAATCGGTGCGACGGTCCCGTGGCAGGTCATTCAGGCTGTTCCAGACCGGCGCGCTGCGTGCAGTGCTGAGGTCGACATCGGCATACAGGATGCACTCGTCCTCGGCGCCCCCCACCTTGCCCAACGGCCAGCCATTGGTGCCCGCGATCAGCGAACACCCCAGAAAACGCCCGCCACGCTCGCTGCCGATGCGGTTGGCGGCGGCAATGTAGACATTGTTGACGTGGGCCGCGGTGATGGTGAGGTACGAGGCCATGCACCTGCCGCTGGCATCGAACAGCGGGGGCGGTGTCCACACCCAGTTGTTCAGGCTGCAGATGATGTCTGCACCCTGCAACGCAAGCAGGCGTGGCACCTCGGGAAACCATACGTCCCAGCAGATCATCAGGCCGATCCGGCCGATCGGGGTTTCAAACACCGGAAAGCCCAGATCACCGGGGCTGAACCAGAGCTTTTCCTGGTTCCACAGGTGTGCCTTGCGGTAATGGCCCAGCAGGCCGTCGGGGCCGAACAGCACCGCGCTGTCATACAGCTTGAGGCCATCGCGCTCGGCAAATCCTGCCACCAGGTACACCTGATGCTCCCGGGCGAAGGCGCGCCAGGTCTTGATGCTGGGACCTTCATCGAGGGTTTCGGCATGCGCATAGGCTTCTGCTCGGGTCTCGAAGGTGTAGCCGGTGTTGGCAAGCTCGGGCAGCACGATCAGGTTGGCGCCGTCATGCACCGCCTCTTCGGCGAGCTGCAGACCTTTGCACAAGTTGTTGTCGCACTGGTCCAGCCCGACCTGAGGGTCGAACTGGATCACGGCAATACGCACGGGGCTGACCGGGACAGAGGGTGCAGGCATGGGAGTGTCCTTTTTGTTGTTCGAGTTGTCGTTTGGAGGCTTTCCAGTGGACAAAACAACCCTCAAGAGGGACAAGTCGGCCCCTTCCGACAATGCTGCAAGGCCGCTCTGCGCCTGTAGGAAAGGCCTACCAGGACGCCTGGGGCTGAATGCGATAGTGCGGATAGACCGCCATGCTGAAACCGCCGTTGAACAGTGCCCCGGTGTCGTTGCACAGGTTGATCACGGCATCAATCGCGGTACGCAGGCAGGGCTCGGTCCAGCCTGCATCCACCGAGAACGACTCGCCTGCCAGGTACAACCCGCTGTGACGGGCATGCTCACGGCTGTATCGCATCAGGCTCAACGCATCGTAGTAGGTGCCGGCCCGGTAGAGCCTGGCGCAGCCCAGGGCATTGCGGTCGGTGACCCAACGCTGCACCCGCGCATTGCGGGTATCGACATACGGCGATAGCGGTGCCTGCACATTGCTGCACCGCAACAGGATCCGGTCCAGCTCCTGCACGCACTTTTCCACCAGTTGCTCATCGCTGAACGCGGCCAGTTTGGTCGCGTCGTCCTCCCAGGTGTAGCTGAGCAGGATGCAGTCGCTGGCATAGCGGTCGTTGTAGCGATAGGCATAAACATCGTGGATAAAGCTGTCAGTAACGAGAATTTGCGGGATGGCCTGATTACGTTGCAAAAAACTTTTCTGCAATGGCGCATACACCTTGCAGCTGGTTTCCCAGTGCGCCGTCTTGTACGCATCGATGATCTGCTGAGGCAGCATTGCCGCAGTGAAGCCTTCAAGACGCACCGATGTCTCGATCAGCCAGGAAGGCAAGGTGACGATCACTGCGTCGAAGTCTTCGCTCTGCAACGTGCTCGACTGCAGGTCGCTGGCATGCCACTGGTACTGCACGCGAATCTGCTGGTTCGCCAGCTTGCGCAGGCCAGTAACCGGGCTGTCGGTGAGCAGCCCGTTGGGCAGGGCACTGAGGTGCTGGTAGGGAGATGCACCGGTTGGCGCCACCGGCATGAACAACAGGCATTCATCCAGAGCGGCCAGCCCCAGGTAGGTAGGTGACGCGAACGGCAGACCTCTGCTGTCGTATACAGGCTGATTGGCAACCAGCGGCGCGTCCAGCGGGTCACCCTGCTCGTCCACGCGGCCATGCACCAGTTGCAGGTGGCTGCTGAAGCCGAAGATCGCCGTTCGCAGCGGATACAGGCTGCAGACATCATAGAAAGCCCCCCAGCTGCCGTCGCCGATACCGATGGCATAGAACAACGCGGACTCTGCCGCGCTCATGCCCAGGCCGCCGAAGTCGCCGGGCGTTTCAGGGTTCCACACATCAATTGCCGGCAACCTGACCAGGTCCCGAAACGACATTGCCTGATAGCGTTCAACAATGGCGGCCCACAGGTCTTCCCACTGCTCGCCGCCATAGGCTTGCGCCACGGTTTCGGTCATCCGGTCGGCAAACACCCGCCACTTTTCATGTACCTGTTGCAAGGTGGCCGTAGGTGGCGGTGTCCGGCCGTCAGCGTTGTCCCAGATCAACAGCGTCGGCTCGCCCTCGCCGTCCAGCAGGCCTTCACGCAGGTAGATGCCTGTCGAGCGTACGGCCGGCGTACCCGGGTTGGGAAAATCGGACAAGCGCAGATCGAACTGACTGGCGTAGTACGCCATCAACGAGCGCCCCTCTTTCGGCGCTTCGCCACTGCGATTGAACAACGGCATGCGCATGGCGCCCATTTCGAACGGCGTCGAAGGCTCCCTGTCGCCTGGGCCAGGGTCGACGATGGTCATGTGCCGACCGCCGATCCGTTGCGACTTTTCGATCAGGGTGATGTGCTGGAAGCCGCAACGCAGCAGCTCGCGGGCGGCAGTCAAGCCGGTAACACCGGCACCGATGATGCAAATGCGGTGCTCGGCGCGACGGGCTTGGGCGATACCACCGACCTGCTCGAGCAACCTGCGGTAGTCAAAACACAGATCGGGCGGGTTGGGGAACCGCGCCGACCAGCCTTCGGCATTACCCGCCAAGGGGGTCGCAACATCAGCGGGATGGTTGTAGGTGGAACCGATAGTCATGGGCTGCTCTCTGCTTGAAGTGGCGGAGCAGAGAGCTTGAAGTCGCTGCAGGTTGCAGCGGTGCTACATAGTTGAACGCCCTCACTCCGGCAGTTCGAGCGCCACCCCACCTGCATGCTGCCTCACTATCCGATACGGCAGCACCGCCCAGCCCACCCCACGGCAATGGCGCTGCACGCTGTCGAACACCGGGTCGAACTGGATGCCTTCGGGGGTAAAGCGCCATGTGGGCATCTGCCACACCTGCGCCTGTGCGTAATCGCAGCCGTCCTCGCCCACCTCGCCCAACATGTGCTGCGGATAAAGCTGCTTGAGCTGGCCCAGCAACCACGGCGCAAAGGTGCGCGAACGGTAGTCCACATAGGCACCGAAACTCACGGTGGCGAACTGCTCGGGGTTGGGGCCAGGCTGGTACTCGTAGTGAAACGGCTTGCCCTCGCCCACCCACAGCACATCGTCCAGGGTCAGCTCCTTGCCCGACTCCACCGCCAGGTTGAGCGGCGCATCGGTGGGCAGCATCGGCGTGCCGTCGCAGCTGTAGTCCTGCACGATGCTGACACTGAGCAGCGCATTGCTCATGAACCGCGGCGTCACCGTCTGCCGGTAGTACCCGCCAGGGCGCCCCAGCAGCATGCACTGGTGGTAGGCCACCACATCACTGGACAGGCGCGCGCGCAGCAACTGGTTGAGGCGTGTGAGCTGCTGCGCAGGGTAACCGTCCTCGATCACGAACAGGCTTATCCCCGAGGACGGCTCGCTCAGCCAGCGCAGCGGGTAGCCTTGAAAGTGTTCAAGCTCGCCGGGCTTCAACGGCAGTTGCATCAGCCTCAGGTATTCATAGGGTGAGTCGGTGTACTGGCGGCCCAGGAACGGATCGGCACCCGACGGTACCTGCGGCAGTCGTGCCGGCAGCAGCGTGATCGGCAGGCGTTTGCCCTGGGGGCTTTGCCACTCACCTTGCAGGCCGCCCTGGGCAGCCGGCCACAGCGCGAGTGTTGGCAGCGAGTCGATGCCTGCCTCCGGGGCCGGCTCATGCCCCTCCACCAGTTGAATCCGCGTGCCCTGGATGCTGCCGGTGAGCTGCAGGTCGTGGTGATGCTTCACGTAGAAGTAACGCCCGCTGACATCCTCGGGCACGGCGCGGTCGAGCTCCAGCACGATCGACTGGGTACCCAGGGTACCGGTGAACACGTCGCTGTCCAAGCCCGCCTGGGCGGGCATGGCTGCGGTCAAGGCCTGCGCGGCCAGCAGTGCGACGCAACATCCATGTTTCATGGGAAAAACGTCCGCTATTCAAGAGGGGTGAATTATGCCGACAAAGCCTGCGGCACAAGGCAACTAATTGAACGGCGGCGGATCTTTACTCAGAGCCCCCCACGGAAACCTCCCCCATGAACGAGCAGAAAAGCGGCAAGACCCCGGGCCTGTCAGCGGACGAAGAGCAGGAGGTCAGCCACAACCAGCCGCCACGTGCCGCTGTGCTCCACGAGATCATCCGCGCCCAGGGCGACAAGGAACTGCAGCGCACCATCGCGGCGCTGTGGTGGTCGGCACTGGCGGCCGGCTTGAGCATGGGCCTGTCGCTGATGGCGATGGGGCTGTTCTATTCCCGCCTGCCCGAGGGCGACAGCAGCCAGGTGATCGCCAGCCTGGGCTATTCGGCGGGCTTTCTGGCGGTGATTCTCGCGCGCCAGCAACTGTTTACCGAAAATACCCTGACCGCCGTGCTGCCGGTGATGACCAAACCCACGTTCAACAATGTAGGGCGCCTGTTGCGCCTGTGGGGCGTGGTGCTGTTCGGCAACCTGGTGGGCACCGTGCTGGTGTCATACGTGATGCTGCACCTGCCGATCTTCGACACCAAGACCGATCTCGCCTTTCTTGAAGTGGGGCGCAAGGTCATGGAAAACGAGGTGGGCCAGATGTTTGCCAAGGGCATCATCTCGGGCTGGATGATCGCGACCATGGTGTGGATGATCCCGTCGATGGAGAACGCCAAGATCTGGATCATCCTGCTGATCACCTATCTCATGGCGCTGGGTGACTTCACCCATATCGTGGTTGGCTCGGTCGAGGTGTCGTACCTGGTGTGGGCCGGGGAAGTGAGCTGGCAGCAGTTCTGGCTGCACTTTGCCGCGCCGACCCTGGCGGGCAACATCGTGGGCGGCAGCTTCATCTTCGCGCTGATCAGCCATGCGCAGATTCGCAGCGACGCCGGCCTGCCCGATGAAACCCTGAGCAAGGGCCGCGAGCGCCCCTTGCCCGGCCGGCGCGACCCTAGCGACGCACCTTAACGCTGCCCGGAGGCCAACACGGCCGCCTGGGCCTGCTGTTGCTCCAGTGGAAGCCACCACGCGGTACCCCGCTGCGGTTGCACCAGGCTGACCCGCTCCCCCATCTGCGGGGTGCTCAGCGGTACCCGTGCGTTGGCCGCCAGGGCCATGATGCGGTCGAAGGGTTCATGCCAGGCGTGGGTGGACAGGTCGAAGGTGCCGTTGTGGATCGGCAGCAACCAGCGCCCGCGCAGGTCCAGGTGCGCCTGCAGGCTCTGCTCGGGCTGCATGTGCACATTGGGCCAGTTGACGTTGTAGGCGCCGGTTTCCATCAGGGTCACGTCGAATGGCCCATAGCGTTCGCCGATCCGCCTGAAGCCCTCGAAATAGCCTGTATCGCCGCTGAAGAACAGGCGCAGGTCCTCATCGAGCATCACCCATGACGCCCACAGGGTGCGGTTGCTGTCGAACAGCCCGCGCCCGGAGAAGTGCTGCGCCGGGGTGGCGACGAACTGGATGCCCGCAACCTCCGTGGCCTGCCACCAGTCGAGCTGGCGCACCTTGGCCGCAGGCACGCCCCACCCGACCAGGGTGTCGCCCACCCCAAGCGGGGCAAGGAACACCTCGGTGCGCTCGGCCAGGGCCAGCACCGCCCGTTCATCCAGATGGTCGTAATGGTCGTGGGACAGTATCACCGCCGTGATCGGCGGCAGTTGCTCCAGCGCCAGCGGCGGCTGGTGAAAGCGCTGCGGGCCGGCCCACTGCACCGGCGAGGCGCGCTCGGCGAACACCGGGTCGGTGATGAAGAAACGATCGCGCAGCTTGAGCAGCACCGTGGAATGGCCCAGGCGCCACAGGCTGCGGTCCGGCGCGGCCAGCACCTGGGCCTGGCTCAGGGGGTGCACCGGTATCGGCAGGGTTGGCCGGGTGTCGGCCGGCTTGCTCAGAAACAGGAACTTGAAACCGATGCGCAGTTTTTTCAGCACCCCGTCGCGGGGCAACTGGGCCTGGTTGCGGTACCGCCCGTCCTGCTGCAGCGAAGGCTGCGCGGGGGTTTCGGTGGCTTGTGCTGCAAGGGAAGCCATGAATGCAAATACTCCGACTAACCGTTTCAGGTGCATGCCCATTGCCCGTACCAACTGTGAAATGGCCTGCAAGGCCATTCTTGAACAGCCCGGCTTTGTTCAACAATATTCACGCAAATTATGCGATGAACGGCGTCAGGCAGATCGGCAAATCATGACTCAAATCAGCAACGGCAAGGGACTATCATTTGTCAGAAGAATTTACCTGCCGCGTATCATCGGCTCGGGTATCGGCCTGTTCAGCGTGCTCTCCGGCGTGCTGCCCCTGCAGCTGCCGTACTGGGTCGTAGCGCTGCTGGTGTTCAACGGCCTGGGCTGGCCGCACCTGGCCTACCAGCTCGGCCTGCGCTCGCAAGCCCCCTATCGCGCCGAACAGCGCAACCTGATGGTCGACTCGCTGATGGGCGGCTTCTGGGCCGGCACCGTGCAGTTCAACCCGCTCATCAGCGTCACCATCCTGGCCATGATGGGCATGAACAACGTCGCCGCCGGTGGTCAGCGCCTGTTTGTGCAAGGTCTTTTGGCCATGGGGCTGGGCATGGTGGCGGCGGTGGCGCTGTTCGGGCCGAGCCTGCAACTGGAGGTCAGCACCGTGCAGGTGTACGCCTGCCTGCCGATGCTGACCCTCTATCCGCTGGCGCTGGGCTGGGTGTGCTACCGCCTGGCGATCAAGCTGGCCGAGCACAAGCGCAGCCTCAGTGCGCTGAGCCGCACCGACAGCCTCACCGGCCTGTTCAACCACGGCTCATGGAAAGACCTGCTGCAACTGCGCTTTCAGCTGTGCCAGCAGGCCCCGGCCCAGGCCGTGATCGCGATCATCGACATCGACCACTTCAAGACCATCAACGATGTGTATGGCCATGTGGTGGGTGACTGCGTGCTGCGCCAGCTGAGCGTCGAGCTCAAGCGCAACCTGCGCGAGGACGACGTGCCGGGGCGCTACGGCGGGGATGAATTCGGCGTGATCCTGCCCGGGTGCAGCCTGGAGCATGCCAGCCAGGTCATGGAGCGCCTGCGCCAGCGGGTCAACGAGTACCGCAACGAGCAGCTCCCGCAATTGCGCATCAGCCTGAGCATCGGCCTGGCCAGCTTCCAGCCAGGCTTCGCAGACTCCATGGTGTGGCTGAACGAGGCGGACAAGGCGCTGTATGCGGCCAAGCAGAGTGGCCGCAACAAGGTCAATGTGGCCCGCGGCGAGGTGGTGCCGCTGCGCCTGGCCTACCCGGACTGAAATGCAGGCACCACGTTCCGGCGCCTTCGCCGGCATGGCCGGCTCCTGCAGCTAGGGCTTGCGGCCCTGTGTCACGCCCGCAAGCGGCGCTGGGCCGCGATCTCCGGCAGGTCGTTGCGACGCAGGTACACCCGCAACGGCTCGGTGATGTTCAACCGCTCGTCGACATTCTGCGCCAGCAGCACCTCGATCAGTTCGCGGCGCAAGGTCATCACCTCGCCGCCGCTCGCCTGCCACACGAATTCATGGCTGGGGATGATGCTGTCGTCGGCCACGTCCATGCCGAACGAGTCTTCGCTGAAGCGCACGATATGCCGGCCCAGCTTGTGGTTGAAGCCTACGAAGCCCTTGAGCTGGTCGGCCGCGGCGCAGATATCCTGGGAAGTGATGTGCATGTCAAACCTCACTGAAGCATCGTCGAAGATGCGGGGTGAATGGAATTGGCACGCGGGGCGGGTCGTCTGCGGCCCTCTCTGACGGAGAAGCTCGACAGGCAGAGGTTACTAAAAACCCGCCTGCGCCTGACACCCTTTTTTTCGCTAAACTGCCAGACATCCTCACCTTGCCGCCAGCCACGTGGACGTTCCATGAGTACTGCCATCACCGCCGACCTTGCCACGATTGCGCGGATCAACGCCGTGCCGGCCATCCTCCAGGTGATCTGCGAAACCACCGGCATGCGCTTTGCGGCCGTGGCCCGTGTCACCGAGAACAACTGGACCGCCTGCGCCGTGCTCGACAACCTGGGCTTTGGCCTGGGAGTGGGCGGCGAGCTGGACGTGGCCACCACGCTATGCCACGAGATTCGCGGCAGCCACCAGACCATCGTGATCGACAAGGCCAGCGAGGACGCCCGCTACTGCCACCACCCCACCCCGCGCCTGTACCGCTTCGAAAGCTATATCTCGGTGCCGGTGTTTCGTACCAACGGCAGCTTTTTCGGCACCATCTGCGCGCTCGATCCGGCCCCGGCCGCTCTCACCGGCAGTGCCATCCAGCCGATGATGGAGTCCTTCGCGCGGCTGTTGACGATCCAGATCGAGAGCGAGGAAGCCGCCCAGCAGACCGAGGCGGCGCTGAAGAAGGAGCTGGCCATCGCCGAGCTGCGCGAACAGTTCATCGCGGTGCTCGGCCACGACCTGCGCAACCCGCTGTTCGCCATCACCGCCGGCGCCGAGCTGCTGGTCAAGCGCCTGGGCGATGCACGCTCGCGAACCATCGCCGAGCACATCCTCGCCTCCGGACGCCGTGCCACCGAACTGGTGCGCGATGTGCTGGACTTCGCCCGCGGGCGCTTGGGCAACGGCATCATGGTGAACATCCAGCCCTGCCCCGACCTGGACACCGCCCTGCGTCAGGTGGCCTCCGAGCTGCAACGGGTCTACCCGCAGCGGGTGATACGCCTGCATATCGATGACCTCAGCGGCATGTGCTGCGACCGCGAGCGGATCACCCAGCTGCTCTCCAACCTGCTGGCCAACGCCCTGAACCATGGCGACGCCAACAGCCCGGTAGATGTATCGGCGCGTATCGAGCAGCAGGTGTTCACCCTGGGCGTGCACAACCAGGGCGCGCCGATTGCCCCGGCGGTGATGGCGCAACTGTTCCAGCCGTTTTCGCGCCCGCTCGACGGCACCCCGCAAAGCGGCCTGGGGCTGGGCCTGTACATCGCCAACCAGATTGCCCTGGCCCATGGCGGGCGCATGGAAGTGGTGTCCAGCCGCGAGGCCGGCACGCTGTTCAGCCTGCGCCTGCCACTGGATCGAGTTGCCCCGCCAGAACCTGCTCCAGCCACCCCATGAACGCCGCCACCCGCAACGGCAGGTGCACCTGCCGAGCGAACAGCAATGACACCGGCATCGGCTCGGGCACCTGCTGGTCCAGCACGCTGACCAGTTGCCCGCTCTCCAGGTACTCGCGCACACCGGCAAAGGGCGCCTGGATGATGCCCAACCCGGCCAGGCAGGCGCTTTCGTAGGCATCGGTATTGTTCACCGTGACTGCACCGCCCATGGGCTGATACCGCGTCGTGGCGCCCTGTCGGTACTCGAACCCCGGACAGCGCGCCCCCAGGTTCTGTACGTAGTGGATCAACTGGTGGTCGCGCAGGGCCTCCAGCCGTGTCGGCACCCCCATGCGCTGCAGGTAGGCAGGGCTGGCGCAGTTGACCATGCGCAGGCTGCCCAGGGGCCGGGCAACCAGCGCAAGGTCGCTGAGCGCACCAATGCGCAGCACGCAGTCGAAGCCCTCGCGCACCAGGTCGACCTGGCGATCGGTGCAACTGATCTCCAGCGCCAGCCCCGGGTGCTGCTGCATGAACGCCGGCAAGGCCGGCAGGATGATGCGCCGTGCCATCAGCGTTGGCAGGTCGATGCGCAGGCGACCGTGCAACTGGGCCGGGTCGGGCCGAAACAGCCCTTCGAGCTCGTCCATTCGCGACAGCAGGTCTTTGCTACGCTCGTACAGTTGCAGGCCATCCTGGGTGGCCTGTACACGCCGCGTGGTGCGGTTGAGCAGGCGCGTGCCCAGGTGCCTCTCAAGCAGGCGCACCTGTTCCGAGACGGTAGAACGCGGCAGCCCCAGGCTCTCCCCGGCCAGGGTGAAGCTCGACAGTTCGGCAACCCGCACAAAGGTGCGCAACAGCTCCAGCGTGTTCATCCAGCCCCTCCATTGTTCGACCCTGCCGAACAGTATTTCCGAATCCAGCGGATTTATCAGTACCGGAGCGACCAATAGACTGTGCTCGACTTCAGCCACCCCGAGGAACCGACCATGACCCGCAAGATCGCACTGATTACCGGCGCCAGCCGTGGCCTGGGCAGGAACACCGCGTTGCACCTGGCAGCCCAGGGCATCGACATCATCGGCACCTACCACAGCAAGGCCGACGAGGCCCACGCGCTGGTGGCCGAGCTTGAGCAAAAAGGCGTGCGCGCCACCATGTTGCAACTGGACGTGAGCAACAGCGCCAGCTTCGAGGCGTTCGCCGCCACCCTCGATGACACCTTGCAGCGTACCTTCGGCCGTCGACAGTTCGACTTTCTGGTGAACAACGCCGGCATCGGCATCAACGCAAGCTTCAGCGAAACCACCGAAGCGCAGTTCGATACCCTGCTCAACATCCAGCTCAAGGGCCCGTTCTTTCTCACCCAGCGGCTGCTGCCGCTGCTTGCCGACCAGGGCCGCATCGTCAATATCTCCACCGGGCTGACCCGCTTCGCCCTGCCCGGCTTTGCCGCCTACGCGGCGATGAAGGGCGCAATGGAGGTGCTGACCCGCTACCAGGCCAAGGAGCTCGGTGCGCGTGGCATTCGCGTGAACATCCTGGCCCCCGGTGCCATCGAGACCGACTTTGGTGGCGGTGTGGTGCGCGACAATGACCAGGTGAACGGCTTTATCGCCAGCAACACCGCCCTGGGCCGCGTGGGCCTGCCGGATGATATCGGCGCGGCGGTGGCTGTGCTGCTCGGCGACGGTGGCAGCTGGATCAACGGCCAGCGGGTGGAGGTGTCGGGCGGGATGTTCCTGTGAAACCTCAGAGGTGCCTGTACAGCTCGGTGAGGCGGTCCAGCGCGGCCTGCACGAAGTCCTCGGGCAGGTCCTGGATCAATCGCGACGGGGCCTCGAACAGGTCCTCGCCGTGCGCTGCCTCAAGCGCCTCGAGCACTTCCATGCGCGCGTCACGACGCTCGGGATAGTGCGGGCCGAACAGCGCCAGGGCATCACCGAACGCCTTGGCAGTGACCGGCATGTGCAGGGCATGCAGGCCGCGCAAGGCGATCAGGGCCTGGTCGCCGGCACTGTTCCAGAAATACTGGTCCAGCCGCCCGTTCATGGTTTCGGCCTCCAGCCACCACAGCGCGATGGCTTCCTGCTCCTGCGCCAGCAAGGTGTCGAAACCGTGACCCCAGCGTGCTTCGAGTTGCGCCCAGGTGGGACTGTTGGTGATGCTCATGTACGTTCCCTCGCCCACGTGCCGAATCGATGGGCGCGATTATAGGCGCCGCCTCAGTCCTCGCGCACCTGCACGCTGGCGGTCATGCCTGCACTGAGGTTGACCCCCGCTGGCACCTCGTCGAGCCGGATGCGCACCGGAATGCGCTGGGCCAGGCGCACCCAGTTGAAGGTCGGCTCCACTTCGGCCAGCAACTGGCTGTCGGGGGTGGCGTTGCGATCGGTGATGCCGCGGCTGATGCTCTGCACATGGCCCTGCATCGGCTCGCCGGCGCTCATCAGCCACACCTTGACCGGCGCACCGACCTTGATGCGCGGCAGCTTGGTTTCTTCGAAATAGGCCTGCACATAGAAGGTCGAGTCGTCCACCAGCGCCATCACCGGCTGCCCGGCATTCACATAATTGCCCTCGGCCAGGCGCAGGTTGGTGATGTGCCCGTCCCGCGGTGCCTTGACCTGGCTGCGCGCCAGGTTGAGCGCGGCCACCTTGACCTCGGCCAGGGCCTGGCGCAGCTCGCCACGGGCCACGGCGGCGTTGATCTGGGCATTTTCGCGCAGCTCGGCGCTGATCGCCTGCGGGCCCAGTGCAGCGCGGCGCGAGGCCTCGTGTTCGCGCAGGCGCAGTTGCTGCTGGCGGGTCTCGGCCACGGCATTGGCTTTTTCCAGCGCGGCCTCGAAGCGGTCCTTGTCGATGGACATCAGCAAATCCCCCGCCTTGACCTCCTGGTTGTCGTGCACCTTGAGCTCGCGCACCCAGCCCGACACATCCGGGGCGACGATCACCACGTCGGCGCGGATCTTCGCGTCGCGGGTCCAGGGGGTGAGCATGTAGTAGCGCCACAGTTCGAGGCCGGCGAACACCGCCACCACCACCAGGCACAGGGTTACGGCAACACGCACATAGGTACGCATGGTCAAACTCCTTACAGGGGCCCCAGTACGCGGGTGACCAGGGCCAGAATACAAACGAACAGTGCAGTGTCGAACAGGGCTTCATGCCACACCCAGCGCCCCAGCGGGGTCAGACGCAGCAGCAGCCGCACCGCGAAGGTCAGCAGCAGCGCCAGCACCGCATAGATCAGAAACGGGCTGAGCAGTACCCCGCCCATTGCCCACTCACGCAACCCCATGGAGTTCCTCCTGTCGCCGGCACCATTTGGCCCAGCTGTGTCGAAGTTGCAGTACCGCGCCCACGGCAAGACGCAGCGGGTCGCTGTCGGGGCGTTGCTGCAACGCCGCGATGAAGGCTTCGCTGGCAGCATCCAGGCGCTGCCCGCGCCCGGCACCCGGGCCCTGTGCCAGCACGTTTTCCAGCTGCTGGAAATACGCACGCTGCGCCGCGTCCGGTGGCACCTGGGCCACCGCCAGGCACATGCGCAGGTGCAGCAGTTCGTCGCCGATGTCCAGCCCGTGCAGGCCATCGTCCCAGTGGCCGCGCTCCTGCTCGGGCAGCGCGGTGTAATGGCGCGCCAGCTGCAGCAGGCGGTCGGCCATGCGCCCGCCAAACCAGGTTTCGGCGCCGCGCAGGTCGCGCCGGGTCAGGCGTACCAGGTCGTTCTGGGTGGCGGCGCGCAGGCGCCGGCCGTGCCATGCGGGGTTGCGCAACACCAGCAGCTTGAACGCCAGCACCGCTGCGCCCACCCCCAGCAGCATGGCCTGGGCACTGTTGAGAAAGTTGGCCACATCGAACGTCATGGTATTGAGCGGTGCCACCAGCACGATGAAGTGCAGGCAGTACGAAGTGGCTGTGGCGCCGATTTTCGGGTTGGCCATGCCCAGCGCGCCCAGGAACAGCGGCACCCCCATACCCATGCACAGCAAGGCAAAACCGCTCCACTGCGGCAGCAGGATCTGCCCGACGAAGAACGCCACGGGCACCGCCAGCAGGATGCCGCGCAAGAAACTCATGCCGATCTGCGCGCCATTCTCGCGACTGGCGAACAGGCTGCACACCACGCAGGTGAGCACCAGGCCGCCGGGCGCCGCCGACCAGGCGGTGGCCAGCCAGAAGCTGGCCATGGCCAGGAACGCCAGCGCACTGCGCGAGCCGAACAGCAGTGCCAGCGGCACGTCGCGGTGCACCGCCAGGCTGTCGGGCAGGTCGGCTGGTGCCTTGCCCTCCTCCACCGCGCGCAGGGCCAGGGTCGCCGCCATGGCGTTATCCAGCAGCAGGGTCAGACGCGCCAGGCAGTAATGCTGCGCGGGGCTGTTGTGCTCGTCATGGGCGGCATCCCAAACGCGCTGGCGCAGCACCAGCAGTGCGGCCTGATCGGGCTCGGCCAGGGCGGCCTGCACCTCGCTCAGCCACGGGGCCATGTGCTGCGCCTGTTCGTCGTCGAGCTGGCGCCACTGACGGCGTACAGAACGGGCGATGCGCAACAGGATCAGCAGCTTCTGGCTGAGCCCGCGAATCGCCCGGGCACGCTGGCGACCCAGGCTGCCTTCGAACCAGGCGTGTTCGCGCTGGGCATCCACCGCGACGATGCGCCCCAGAATCTCCAGAAGGCCCTTGCGCCCCTGCTCCTCGCCGGTCAGGGTCGCACTGGCCGCCTGCAGGCCGCTTTGCCAGGCCTGGCGAGCCTGCCCGCTGAGCTGCTGCTCGACCCGCATCGGCCAGAGCAAGGCGCTGACCAAGGTGGCGCAGATGATGCCCAGGCTGATCTCGGTGCAGCGTGCCACCGCCTGGTCGAACACCAGCAGCGGGTGATTGATGGCCGGCAAGGCGATGATCGCCACGGTGTAGCCGGCCAGCACGAAGGAATACGCCCAGGCGCTGCGCAGCAGGGTCGAGCAGGCCGTGCACAGCGCCAACCACAGGGCCAACGCCAGCAGAAACAGCCACGGCGTCTGGGCGAACAGGCCCATGAACACCACTGACATGATCGTGCCGACCAGCGTGCCGAACAGCCGTGCCAGGCCCTTCTGCAGCACCATGCCCGACAGCGGCTGGGCCACGATGAAAGCCGTCATCAACGCCCAGGCCGGTTGTTCCAGCCCCCAACGCAACGCCAGCCACAGCGCCAACCCGCCGCCAAGCAGGGTTTTCACGGCAAATTGCACAGCGAGTCGGTTGGGCGCCAGCAGGGCCTGCAGAGTGATGGGCACGGATCGAACCTTGGGAAGCGATGAAGTAAAGATAGACACAGATACGCGGGAAAGGTCAGATGCGAATTATTAGCTAGCTAACTACTTATAGTCCAGAATTTTTCTGCCTTCCCGCGCCGGCAAGGCCGGTGCCTACAGGGCCCATCCCGGCAGGCCCCGGTACTGCCACCCCAAATTCCAGGCAAAAAAAATGGGCAACCGAAGTTGCCCTAAATGCCTTGCGTGCTCGTGTATCGGAAAGGATCAGCCCTGCTTGCGCTTGTTCGAGTCCTTCCAGATGAAAATACCCAGGCCTGCGAAAAACAGCAGCATCAGGCCGACTGTCACAACGCCAGCGATAACCACATTATCGAAGAACATATCGGCCTCCATTCGCCTGCACCTGTCTGATGGGGTAACAGTAGCGAATGGGGCGGGACAGGAAATTGACCGAGGTCAATGGCGCCCATCAACGGACGCGCGAGGCGGGTGCAGGGTTGACCTGCATCAAGAATCAGCGCTTCTTCGGCTTGCCCTTGGGCTTTTTCTTGCCCTTGCCCAGGGGCATTGCCTGCTCGAACGCCTGACGCACTTCGTTCAGGCGCTTTTCCTTGAGGTCGTGCACGCGACGGGCGCGCTCGGCGCCGAAATCGATCAGGTTGTCGTCTTGGCTCATGTTCAGGCTCGTGGAACGGACTGCGGAAGTCGCCATGATGAGGGCTCGCGCCCGCACTGAACAGCCCCGCTCAGACTTCGATGTCCACCAGCAGGCCCTGGCGCGGCTGTTCGCCCATCAGCGGCGCCACCGGCACGGTGTTGTCGGCGTTGACCTCGTCGCCCGGCAGGGCCTGGTACAGCTCTTCGTCCGGGGCCTTGCGGCGTTTGCCCTGGCGGCGGCGCTGCTCGTCACGCAGCAGTACCCCCGACTCCTGCGGGTCGCGCTTCTTGAAATCGATATTGCTGTCGGTGGCGCTGGGCTGGGCCGGCACCACGGGGGCGATGGTCGGCGGCTGCTTGACCGGGTCGTGTTGCGTGGTGACCGGGGCGGCACTGAGGGGAATGATGGGCGGCAGCATGGTTGTTGTTCTCCTGTCGCCAATGTGTCGGCTGCCAAACGGCAGCCTTGAGCGCCGATGGCAAAAGTGTGGCATCCGTCACAGCCAGGGGTGTGCCTGAGTATAGTACGCTGCGCTTCCCGTTTTTCGCCCTATAAGGCAGGAGCCTACGATGCGCATCCCCTATCGCCTCCTGGCGAGTATCGGCCTGGCCACGGCCGGCCTTGCGGCCATGGCTGACCCGGCTCCGGTGCTGTTCGGTGGCTGGCGCAACCTCGCCACGGCGGCCGATGCCGGGTATGTCGAAGAGAACATGGCATTCGCCATGCTGCCGGCAGTGGTTGCCCGCGGCACGCGCATGGCTGTGCTGGACGAGGAGCGCAAGCAGACCGTGTGTTGCCTGGAGGTGGTCAGCGTGCCGCTTGAAGACAGCCTGCTGCGCCACCGTTTCGACCTGCCGGGCGTCTGGGTGAGCGACCTGCGCAATGACTGGAACATCGACCACCGGCCCTACCTGCCCGAGGTGTTCGCCCTGCAACGACGCGACGCCCTGGTCGACTATCACTTCGATGAAAATGGCTACGGCCACCTGGGGGGCCTGCTCGTCCCGGCCGATGCACGAATCACGCCCCAGGGCACGCTGCACACCGGTGGCCAGACGTTCATCGTCGACATCGATACCCAGCCGATGGCCAACGACAACGGCTCGATGAGCCGCTACACCCTGACCGACACACGCAACCCGCAGCACCGCTATACGGTGGAAGTCCCCGTCGCCACCTACTGACGTGCCCTACTGATCGGGGTCGTCATCGTCCGGTTCGGGCGCCGCTTCGCTCCACGGGCGCTTGAGCACGCTGTTCCAGACCTTCTCCAGGTGTTCGCGCAGCACCGGCGGTGCGTCCTTGAGGGTGGGGCCGTCTTCGCGTTCACCACCAAAGGCATCCTCGCCTTCCGGGGCGATCAACGACTGGCCGTTGATCACGTAGCTGGCGGCCCCTTCGCGCAGTTCCACATGCAGGTCCTGCGGGTCGACACCGCCGCCGCAAAAGGAATGGCTGGCAACGGTCAGTTCGGCCACACCATCGTTGTTCAGGTCGCTGGCGCCGCTGACGTCGGTATAGAAGCCCACGTCCAGGTCCAGCCCCGGGCAGGTGGTTTCATTCTCGATGGTCCAGCGCGCCTTGTAGGTTTGGGCGTCGTGGCTGCGGCCATACAGGGTAGCGGTGAGCACCACCCGGTCGACCTCCTGCTGGGTTTCCTCGTCGCTGACCTGGTCGTCCAGACGGCTGAGCACCAGCACCGCCTCGCCGTCGCGGTCGCGAAAGTGCACGTTCTGCACCGGCACCTGTACGCCCAGCGCCGCCAGCGCCGGGGGCTCCAGTGGTGGCAGCAGTTCGAAACCCTGCTGGTCGCAGGCGCCGAGCGAGGCCAGGCTGGCCAGTACGATGCAGTGGCGTAACGGGAGGGACAGCAGAGGGTGTCGGAGCATGGGTCGAGGCCTGTGGTGGCAAAGACGGCTTTCGTCGATGAAATCGCCAGACGCTTTGGTCTGTGCAGCCCTATCCGTTAAGATAGTCGCCTTTTGAATGGCGGGAGTCAGGCAGTATGGCGCAGCAGTATCAACCGGGGCAACGCTGGATCAGCGACAGCGAAGCCGAGCTGGGTCTAGGGACCGTTCTGGCACAGGACGGCCGCTTGTTGACCGTGCTCTACCCGGCCACTGGCGACACCCGCCAGTACTCCCTGCGCAATGCGCCCCTGACCCGCGTGCGTTTCTCGCCGGGCGACCAGATCACCCACTTCGAAGGCTGGAAGCTGACCGTGCGCGAAGTCGAGGTCATCGACGGCCTGATGGTCTACCACGGCCTCGATGCCCAGAACCAGGCCTGCACCCTGCCTGAAACCCAGCTGTCGAACTTCATCCAGTTCCGCCTGGCCAGCGACCGCCTGTTCGCCGGGCAGATCGACCCGCTGGCGTGGTTCTCGCTGCGCTACAACACCCTGGAACACACCAGCCGCCAGTTGCAGTCGTCGCTGTGGGGCCTGGGCGGCACCCGTGCCCAGCCGATCGCCCACCAGTTGCACATTGCCCGCGAAGTGGCCGACCGTATCGCCCCGCGCGTACTGCTGGCCGACGAAGTGGGCCTGGGCAAGACTATCGAAGCCGGCCTGGTGATCCATCGCCAGCTGCTCACGGGTCGCGCCAGCCGCGTGCTGATCCTGGTGCCGGAGAACCTGCAGCACCAGTGGCTGGTGGAAATGCGTCGCCGCTTCAACCTGCAGGTGGCACTGTTCGACGCCGAGCGCTTCATCGAAAGCGATGCCAGCAACCCATTCGAGGATGCGCAACTGGCGCTGGTGGCGCTGGAGTGGCTGACCGAGGATGAAAAGGCCCAGGACGCGCTGTTCGCCGCCGGCTGGGACCTGCTGGTGGTCGACGAGGCGCACCACCTGGTGTGGCACGAAGACCAGGTCAGCCCGGAGTACGCGCTGGTCGAGCAACTGGCCGAGGTCATCCCCGGCGTACTGCTGCTGACCGCCACCCCCGAGCAACTGGGCCAGGACAGCCACTTCGCACGCCTGCGCCTGCTCGACCCCAACCGTTTCCACGACCTGGCCGCATTCCGCGCCGAGAGCGACAACTATCGCCCGGTGGCCGAGGCGGTGCAGGAGCTGCTCGATGAAGGCCGCCTGTCGCCCAAGGCCCACGCCACCATCCAGGGCTTCCTGGGTGCCGAAGGCGAGGCGCTGCTGGCCGCAGTCAACGATGGCGACACCCAGGCCAGCGCACGCCTGATCCGCGAGCTGCTGGACCGCCACGGCACCGGCCGCGTGCTGTTTCGCAACACCCGCGCCGCGGTGCAGGGCTTCCCGCAGCGCCAGCTGCACGCCTACCCGCTGCCGTGCCCCGACGAGTACATGGAACTGCCGGTGGGCGAGCATGCCGACCTGTACCCGGAAGTCAGCTTCCAGGCCCAGGGCGACAGCGACGAAGAGAGCCGCTGGTGGCGCTTCGACCCACGGGTCGAATGGCTGATCGACACCCTCAAGATGCTCAAGCGGGTCAAGGTGCTGGTGATCTGCGCCCACGCCGAAACCGCGATGGACCTGGAAGACGCCCTGCGCGTGCGCTCGGGCATTCCGGCCACGGTGTTCCATGAAGGCATGAGCATCCTGGAGCGCGACCGCGCCGCCGCCTACTTTGCCGACGAAGAGTTCGGCGCGCAGGTGCTGATCTGCTCGGAAATCGGCAGCGAAGGCCGCAACTTCCAGTTCGCCCACCACCTGGTGCTGTTCGACCTGCCGGCCCACCCCGACCTGCTGGAACAGCGCATCGGCCGCCTGGACCGTATCGGCCAGAAGCACACCATCGAGCTGCATGTGCCGCACCTGCAGAACAGCCCGCAGGAGCGCCTGTTCCAGTGGTACCACCAGGCACTCAATGCCTTCCTCAATACCTGCCCTACCGGCAACGCCCTGCAGCACCAGTTCGGCCCGCGCCTGCTGCCGCTGCTGGAAAGCGGCGACGACGGCGAGTGGGAAGCGCTGGTCAACGAAGCCTGCGCCGAGCGCCAGCGCCTGGAGTCTGAGCTGCACAGCGGCCGCGACCGCCTGCTGGAGCTCAACTCCGGTGGTGCCGGCGAAGGCCAGGCGCTGGTGGAGGCGATCCTCGAGCAGGACGACCAGTTCGCCCTGCCGATCTACATGGAAACCCTGTTCGACGCCTTCGGTATCGACAGCGAGGACCACTCGGAAAACGCCCTGATCCTCAAGCCGAGCGAGAAGATGCTCGACGCCAGCTTCCCGCTGGGCGACGACGAAGGCGTGACCATCACCTACGACCGCAACCAGGCGCTGTCGCGCGAGGACATGCAGTTCATCACCTGGGAACACCCCATGGTGCAGGGCGGCATGGACCTGGTGCTCAGCGGCTCGATGGGCAATACCGCGGTGGCGCTGATCAAGAACAAGGCGCTCAAGCCGGGCACCGTGCTGCTCGAACTGCTGTACGTCAGCGAAGTGGTCGCCCCGCGCGCCCTGCAACTGGGCCGCTACCTGCCGCCGGCAGCGCTGCGCTGCCTGCTCGACACCAACGGCAACGACCTGGCGGCGCGGGTGTCGTTCGAGACCCTCAACGACCAGCTCGAAAGCGTGCCCAAGGCCAGCGCCAACAAGTTCATCCAGGCCCAGCGCGATGTCCTGACCCCGCGCATCAATGCCGGCGAGGCCAAGATCATGCCGCGCCACGCCGAGCGTGTGGCCGAGGCGCAGCGCCGCCTGGCAGCCGAAACCGATGAAGAACTGGCGCGCCTGACCGCGTTGCAGGCGGTCAACCCGACCGTGCGCGACACCGAAATCCAGGCCTTGCGTGCGCAACGCGAGCAGGGCCTGGCGATGCTGGAGAAGGCCGCACTGCGCCTTGAGGCAATTCGGGTACTGGTCGCCGGCTGACCCACTGGCCGGCTCCTGCACGATCGATGCAGGAGCCGGCTTGCCGGCGAAGGGCGCGACTCGGTTTTAGAACCAAACGCTATCGCCCCAATCTCCAATCCATACAAGTCAATCTGCCATTAATCCCGATGGGTTAATGCTCTCTTCCTATACTCAGCCAAAACCGTCTCCACTCCGCTGGAGGCCGCGTGCACACCGGACCAAGAGGCATGCTATGGAGTGGCAGGGGCTGCATGTACTCGCCGAACTTCCCGCAACCGGACAATTGCTCCTCGATTGCCGGCACAACCCTTACCTGGTGGCACTTGCCTACCTGGTCGCCTGCGCGGGTAGTTTCGCCACCTTCGACATCATCGAACGCGTGGGCAATGCCGAGCACAGCGCCGCCCAACGTCAATGGCGCCTGCTCGGCACCTTCTGCCTGGCCTGCAGCGTGTGGGGCATGCACTTCATCGGCATGCTCGCCTTCCAGGCCCCCCTCGAGGTGCACTACGACCTGGCCCTGACGGCCGTATCGCTGCTGCTGATGCTGCTCGCCGCCTGGAGTGCGATGAACCTGCTCGGCACACCCCAGCCGCGCCTGCACCAGCATGTGCTGGCGGCCATCGCCATCGGCCTGGGCATCGGCGCCATGCATTACACCGGCATGGCAGCCATGCGCTCCAACGCCTCGCAGTTCTACCGCGCCGACCTGCTGGCAAGTTCGGTGGTGGTCGCCTTCGGCGTCAGCCTGCTGGCGTTGCTGCTGACCCGCTACCGCCCGGCCCACAGCAACTGGCCCAGGTACGTCGCCAGCCTGGTGATGGCCACCGGCATCATTGCTACCCATTTCACCGGCATGTGGGCCTTGACCCTGGTACTGCCCGTGGACGCGCCGCTGCAGTTGCCGATCACCGACAACAGCCTGCACCTGAGCCTGGCCATCGCCTTCGTCGCCCTGCTGATCAGCGCCAGTTGCATCAGCGCCGCCCTGTCGGACAAGAAGCTGCAGAGCAAGGAGCACGACCTGCGCCGGGTCAACATGCTGCTCAGCCAGCTGGACCAGGCACGGGTCTCGCTGCAACAGGCGGCGCACTACGATGCACTGACCAACCTGGTCAACCGTCGCGGTTTCAACCAGCTGTTCGCCGAGCGCCTGGCCGAACAGGCGGCCAGCGGCGGCATGCTGGCGGTGATGTTCCTGGACATCGACCACTTCAAGCGCATCAACGACAGCCTGGGCCATGACGCGGGGGACCAGTTGCTGCAGGTGATCGCCGCGCAGATCAAGAGCGCCACCCGCACCCACGACGTGGTGGCCCGCTTCGGCGGCGACGAGTTCTGCATTCTGATCGGCCTGCACAACCGCGACGAGGCCCGCCACCTGGCGCAGCGCATCATGCACAAGGTCAAGGAACCGATCGACCTGAGCGGCCGGCGCATGGTGATGACCACCAGCATCGGCATCAGCGTGTTCCCCGACGACGGCGAAAGCTGCGACGAGCTGCTCAAGCACGCGGACCTGGCCCTGTACCAGTCCAAGGGCTGCGGGCGCAACAACCTGAACTTCTTCAGCAGCAACCTGAAAACCCGCGCCACCCTGGAGCTGCAACTGGAGGAGGAGCTGCGCGTGGCCCTGCTCGAAGAGCGCGGGCTGCGCATCCACTACCAGCCGATCTTCGACCTGGCCAGCGGCCAGGTGGCCAAGCTCGAAGCGCTGATCCGCTGGCAGCACCCGCAGCACGGCCTGCTCAGCCCCGACCGCTTCATCGGCATTGCCGAAGCCAACGGCCTGATCGGCGAGCTCGACCTGTGGGTGTTGCGCCGCGCCTGCCAGGACCTGGCGCAGTTGAGCCGCCATGGCTTCGACCAACTCAAGGTCACCGTCAACTGCTCGGCGCTGACCCTGGGCCGCGAAGAACTCGTCAGCGAAGTGGAGGATGCGCTGTTCAGCGCGGGGCTGCCGGCCTGGCGCCTGGAAATGGAGGTGACCGAAAACGCGCTGATGGGCAACATCCACAACACCATCGCCCTGCTCAAGCGTATCCGGGCCAAGGGCGTTTCGCTCTCGATCGACGACTTCGGCACCGGCTACTCATCGCTGGCCTACCTCAAGCGCCTGCCGCTGGACACGCTGAAGATCGACCGCTCGTTCATCCAGGACATCCCCCACTCCGAGCAGGACATGGACATCGTGCAGGCCATCATCATCATGGCCCACACCCTGCACCTGAAGGTGGTGACCGAGGGAGTGGAAACCGTCGAGCAGTACCAGTTCCTGCGCCAGCAGGGCTGCGACTTTCTGCAGGGCTACCTGTTCAGCCGCCCGGTACCGATGGGCGAGCTGCACGCGGTGCTCGGCAGCCTCAACCAGTGCAGCGACCTGCCTATGGCTTGCGGCGAAACAGCTCGACCAGGGTTGCGGGATCCTTTTCCAGGTAACCCTGGCTGCCGTGCAAGCGCATCAGCTGCGCCGCCAGGCCGCTGATCGGGGTGGCCGAGCCCTGCTCGCGGGAAAACTTGACCGCCGTATCCAGGTCCTTGAGCAAGGTGCGCACGTGCCACTTAACCGGCTCGTAACGCTGCTCGGCCATTTGCGGGGCCAGGATCTGCAACGGCCTGGAATCGGCGAAACCGCCCGCCAGGGCTTCGGCGATCAGGCTGGCATCCACCCCTGACTGTTCGGCCAGGGCCACCACCTCGGCAATCACCAGTGCGTTGCAGGCCACGATCATCTGGTTGCAGGCCTTGGTCACCTGCCCTGCCCCCACCGCGCCCATGTGCGTGACCCTCTGCCCCAGCACCTGGAGCACCGGGCGCACCCGCTCAAGATCGGCCGCCTCGCCGCCGACCATGATCGCCAGGCTGCCGGCCTCGGCGCCCGGGGTGCCGCCCGACACCGGTGCATCCAGCCAGTGCATGCCGCAGGCCTGCCTCAGCTGTGCGGCCATTTGCCGCGTGGCGCCGGGCTCCAGGCTGGAAAAATCCACCAGCAGCTGCCCGGCCGCGCCGCCTGCGGCGATACCGTCGTCACCGAATACCACCTCGTGCACCACCTGGGTGTCGGCCAGGCACAGCATCACCACGTCCGCCGCCGCGCAGAGCTCTGCCGGGCTGTTCGCCTGGCTCGCCCCGGCGGCCACCAGTGGTGCGCACTTGTCCGATGAACGGTTCCATACGGTCAACGGAAAACCGGCCGCCAGCAGGCGCCGACACATGGGCAATCCCATCAGACCGATACCGGCGAACCCCAGCGAAGGTAGTGCAATGCTCATGACAGCTCCTGGCAAATTAAAGAAGTTGGCGATGCGGACGATTCAGTTCTCAGACGTGACAGGAAAACCCTTAGAGGGTTATAGGGCAGGACCCTATCGCTCACGCCAAAGGCGCACTGATACAGTCGCGAAACTTATCCCGTGATGGCTCGATGATATCGACTTTTACCAGCCGTCCACCCAGGCAAATGGCGCAAAATGACCTCAAAGAATACTTCTGCCACCGCGGTTTCCGAGCTGATGTCATCCTCCACCGCGCTCACCGCCCCGGCGCCTCGAGAATACTACAGCCCGCGCGCGGCTACGCCGCAGCAGTACCTGTATTACACCGAGACCGATATCCAGCGCATCCTGGACAACCTCGACGGCCTGCGCGACCTGGTGTTCCCGCCCAGTGTGCATGTCGAAGATGACACCCAGTTGCGCCTGGACCAGCAGTTCCCTTCGGTGTGCCTGATCGGCCTGGGTCGTTGCGGTTCGAACATTGCCCTGGATGTGGCGGAGCTGGTGTACAACGCCCGCACCTTCTACCTCAACGAATTCAACAACGAAGACCGCCACGCCGGCGAGCAGCCCTACAGCCCGGGCCGCTGGATCCGCAACAACCTGCGCCTGGTGCAGAACAAGGGCGCCAAGCCGGTGTTCCTGGTGGAACCGCTGGTGATGCTGGGCGACCTGGACAAGGACATCGCCGGGCGCATCCGTTTTTCGCGCAAGGGCGAGAAGAGCGGCTTTCTGCGCGATTACAGCAAGATGAAGATCATGGACCTGTCCGAGGTGCATGCGGGCGGCGCCGGCAACGCGCCGATCCTGGGCCAGTACCTGGCCAAGATCATCCTCAACAAGGAAACCCAGCGCTTCTCCAGTGCCGACTGGAAGCTGATCCACTCGTACCTGATCGACTCGTGCGGCATCAAGGCCAACCAGTCGCGCCTGTACTTCTACATCTTCAGCGCCGGTGGCGGTACCGGCTCGGGCATGGCATCGGAGTTCGGCCTGGCCCAGCAGTTCTCGTACATGAACAAGACGTTCGACACCAAGCCGGCCGACGAGAACGACACCAAGAGCGGGCACTCCTTCGTCTTCGAGCCGATCTTCACCAGCGGCATCTGCGTGCTGCCGAACATCTCCGACCACCGCAGCGAGATGTCCGAGGCACTGCACATCAACGCCGGCCGCCTGCTGTGCAAGTACCTGTCGGAGGAATGGGACTTCTCGTACAACTTCGACAACGAGGACAGCAGCGAAGCCAGCGTGATGGGGCGTATCCGTCCGTGGAACGCGATGATGCTGATCTCCAACGACATCATGCGCTATGCCGAGGAGAACGATGACGGCAACATCCAGGACATTGACGTCAATGCCATGGAGAAGCACGCCAACCAGTACATCTCGCAGCAGATCTTCAACATCCTCACCGCCCAGGCGGTGACCACCGACTACGACCAGAACTACTTCCGGCGCGCCGGCATCGACATCGGCGAGACCATCCGCCTGGATGCCAACGACCTGTTCATGAGCCTGGCCGGCCCGGTGGCCATCGCCTACGCCGAATCGGTAGTGCCCGAGCAGCCGACACCAGGCAACGACAAGTTCAAGGTGTTCGAGAAAGAGAAGCCGCAGCTCAACATCGACGACCTGTTCTTCCGCTCCATCGACCTGCCGCACTTCAACAAGGTGACCCAGGCGATCGAGGGCATCAGCCTGCTGCCGATCGAGTCCAAGCGCTATCGCGCGGCCCTGGAGCAGTACAAGACCTCCGGCTACGACGCCGCGGCGCTGCATGACCTGCACTTCTTCAAGAACTGCTCGTCGGTGGTGTCGATCGTGTCCCTGCCCAAGGACTACAAGCTCTCGTACATGGACCTGAACCGGCTCAAGACCCACCTCAACAGCCTGTTCCCCAACACCACGCTCAAGCGCTACGCGCTGGTGATCGGCGCCTCGGCCAACCTGTCGCTGACCACCCTGATCGCCAAGAGCCCGTGCCTGTCGGACGACTTCCTGACCCTGATCGTGGCGTTCATCAAGCGCTGTTTCGCGCGCACCCCGTACCGTTTCGACGACACGCTGGACAACGCCATCCTCGACTTCATCACCCGTGAGGAATTCGACGAGGACCGTATCGACGACCTGCTCAACGAGTTCGAGAACCCGGCCAAGATCCTCGATACCAACTGGTACGCGATCAAGCCGATGTACGAGAAGAAGTACCGCGAGCTGATCAACGACAAGAGCAAGTTCGTGTCGATCAACGATATCCGCCTGTCACGCGAGTGCGTGAAGAAGGCGGTGAAGTACCTGCGCGAGATCTACCGTCACCGCATCGGCAAGACGCGGGTGATTTCGCTCAACAGCCATACGGGCAAGACAGACTACGAGTAATCTGCGCGGCGGCTTTGCGGCCATCGCGGGTCAAGCCCGCTCCCACAAGGTCTCCACCAACCTGTGGGAGCGGGCTTGACCCGCGATGAGGCAAGAACTGTTACCGCGTTTTTTGAACCCCTGCCCCACTGTTACCAACAACCACCCCGCCTGAACGCCCTCGCGCACCAAAATCTTCCGGCTGTTCGTTTTTGCGCACCAGATCAGGGCGCGGACTTTTTCTGAATCACGATAAACGGCGAAACCACCACTGCCCAGATCGACGCAATCGTGTGCGAAAGGTCTAGCGCCTGCTCGGCAGTCACCGGCACGACCGTGCCATCATTTCGCCATTTTTCCACGGTTTCACTGCGGTTTTCGGCCATTGCCGACGCCACCTCGATCAGGTCCAGCGACGGGTCGACCCAAATCAGGTCACCCTTGGCCCAAAAACGCTCCAGCGCTTTCCACTCGATGATTGCAGTCTCGCCGAGCAATTTGGCATAGAGGGTGCTTGGTTGATCTGTCATGGGTTCCTACCAGAAATAATTCGACCACTGAAAGGTCGCTATTTTTGCAGAAAAACCCAGTTTCAAATAAGTAATTGATCGACAAGGCCATGAAGATCACGCCCCGCCGCAGCATGCTGGCAAATTGGCGGCGCCTTTATGTAACTTTCTGTCGATTAGGCGACACCCCCGGATTTTGCCCCGAAAAGCCCGCTTTTCAATCGATCAAGCGGCGCTCTACACTGTACCGGTACAGTTGCCAGGGCATTTTGCGGGGGAACACGGGAAAGGCGGGACGGCGTGGCCGTCACGGTATCCCGGTCCGTAGCCCTGGGCACCAGGACTATAAAAATTACAACAGAATGAGTGGAGCACTATGAGTAAGCAGATTTCCAAGCTGTTCGCCGCAATGGTTCTGGCCGGGGTTGCCAGCCATGCAGTTGCCGCCGATACCATCAAGATCGGCATCGCCGGCCCGAAGACCGGTCCGGTTACTCAATACGGTGACATGCAGTTCATCGGTGCAAAACAGGCCATCAAGGACATCAACGCCAAGGGCGGCGTTGACGGCAAGATGCTCGAAGCCAAGGAATACGACGACGCCTGCGACCCTAAACAGGCCGTGGCAGTCGCCAACAAAGTGGTCAACGATGGCGTCAAGTTCGTGGTCGGCCACCTGTGCTCCAGCTCCACTCAACCAGCGTCCGACATCTATGAAGATGAAGGCGTGATCATGATCACCCCGGCTGCCACCAGCCCGGAAATCACCTCCCGCGGCTACAAGCTGATCTTCCGTACCATCGGCCTGGACAGCGCCCAGGGCCCGGCCGCCGGCAACTACATCGCCGACCACGTCAAGCCCAAGGTGGTTGCGGTACTGCACGACAAGCAGCAGTACGGTGAAGGCATCGCCACCGCGGTCAAGCAGACCCTGGAAGGCAAAGGCACCAAGGTTGCCGTGTTCGAAGGCCTGAACGCCGGCGACAAGGACTTCTCCTCGATCATCCAGAAGCTCAAGCAAGCCAACGTCGACTTCGTGTACTACGGCGGCTACCACCCAGAGCTGGGCCTGATCCTGCGCCAGGCTCAGGAAAAAGGCCTGAAGGCCAAGTTCATGGGCCCAGAGGGCGTGGGCAACGACTCGATCTCGCAGATCGCCCAGGGCGCTTCCGAAGGCCTGCTGGTAACCCTGCCCAAGTCGTTCGACGCCGACCCTGCGAACAAGGCCATCGTCGACGCCATCAAGGCTGACGGCAAGGACCCGAGCGGTCCGTTCGTGTTCCCGGCCTACTCGGCGGTGGAGCTGATCGCCGAAGGCATCAAGGCGGCCAAGAGCGAAGACACCGACAAGGTCGCACAGGCCCTGCACACCGGCACCTTCAAGACCCCTACCGGCGACTTGTCCTATGACAAGAACGGCGACCTGAAGGACTTCAAGTTCGTCGTCTACGAATGGCATTTCGGCAAACCTAAAACCGAAGTTTCCCCTCAGTAATCCCGTCACTCCATGACTACAAGCCCACTGTGCGAGCAGTGGGCTTTGTTTTACGAGGTTCATGGGCCTGATTCCCGCGATCCGGGAGCAGGTTCACCTGAAAATCTTAAAACCGTCACCAGCGGTTCGCTGGCAGTGCCCGTGCGAAGTGGCCTCAGACCACAAGCCGGGACGGGCGCAAGCCCACCAGTGAAATGCGTATCGGGTTTTTAGGAGCGCTGTAATGCCTGAGATCTATCACTTCTTCCAACAGCTGGTTAATGGCCTGACCATTGGCAGCACCTATGCCTTGATAGCCATTGGCTACACAATGGTTTACGGCATCATTGGAATGATCAACTTCGCCCACGGCGAGGTGTACATGATCGGTTCCTACGTGGCCTTCATCGCCCTTGCCGGGCTGGCCATGATGGGCATCGACTCACTGCCGATACTGATGACCGCCGCGTTCATCGCGACCATCGTGGTCACCAGCGCCTATGGCTACAGCATCGAACGGGTCGCCTACCGCCCCTTGCGCAACAGCAACCGGCTGATCCCGCTGATCTCTGCCATCGGCATGTCGATTTTCCTGCAGAACACTGTCTTGCTTGCCCAGGATTCCAAGGACAAGTCGATCCCCAACCTGATTCCGGGGAGCATCTCCTTCGGGCCGGGCGGCGCCGAGGAAGTCCTGATTTCCTACATGCAGATCCTGGTCTTCGTCGTCACCCTGGTGGCCATGACCGGGCTGACCCTGTTCATCTCGCGTTCACGCCTGGGCCGCGCCTGTCGCGCCTGTGCCGAAGACATCAAGATGGCCAACCTGCTGGGTATCAACACCAACAACATCATCGCCCTGACCTTCGTGATCGGTGCGGCCCTGGCGGCCGTGGCAGCGGTACTGCTGAGCATGCAGTACGGCGTGATCAACCCCAACGCCGGCTTCCTGGTAGGCCTGAAGGCCTTTACCGCGGCGGTACTGGGCGGCATCGGCAGCATTCCGGGCGCCATGCTCGGCGGGCTGGTGCTGGGCGTGGCCGAGGCCTTTGGCGCCGATATCTTCGGTGACCAGTACAAGGACGTGGTGGCATTCGGTCTTCTGGTTCTGGTGTTGTTGTTCCGTCCGACCGGCATCCTGGGCCGTCCGGAGGTCGAGAAAGTATGAGCAGAAATCTCAAATCGGCGTTTTTCAGCGCCTTGCTGGTCTGGGCCGTGGCATTCCCGGTACTTGGCCTGAAACTCAGCATCGTCGGTATCAGCCTGCAGGTGCATGGCCAGGGGCCCCTGGCCCTGAGCGTGATTGTGGTGTGCTCGGTGCTGATGTTCCTGCGCGTGCTGTTCGACAAGCAATGGAGCGCGATGATGCGGTCCGCCCCCCGGGGTGCACTGATATCGCCCAAGGTCAGCAACTTCCTGACCCTGCCGCGTACCCAGCGCTACATCATCCTGGGCCTGATCGCGGTTGCCCTGGTGTGGCCGTTCTTCGGTTCGCGCGGTGCGGTCGACATCGCCACGCTCATCCTGATCTACGTGATGCTGGGCCTTGGCCTGAACATCGTGGTCGGCCTGGCGGGCCTGCTCGACCTGGGCTACGTGGGCTTCTACGCCGTGGGCGCCTACAGCTATGCGCTGCTGTCGCACTACTTCGGCCTGAGCTTCTGGGTGTGCCTGCCCATCGCGGGGATGATGGCGGCCACGTTCGGCTTCCTGCTGGGCTTCCCGGTGCTGCGCCTGCGCGGTGACTACCTGGCCATCGTGACCCTGGGTTTCGGCGAGATCATCCGGCTGTTCCTGCGTAACCTGACCGACCTCACCGGCGGCCCGAACGGCATCAGCAACATTCCCAAGCCGTCGTTCTTCGGCCTGAGCTTCGAGCGCAGGGCGGCTGAAGGCATGCAGACCTTCCACGAGTTCTTCGGGGTGGAATACAACTCGATCAACAAGGTGATCTTCCTGTACCTGGTGGCACTGCTGCTGGCCCTGCTCGCGCTGTTCGTGATCAACCGCCTGCTGCGCATGCCGATCGGGCGCGCCTGGGAAGCGCTGCGCGAAGACGAGATCGCCTGCCGTGCGCTGGGCCTGAACCCGACCATCATCAAGCTCTCGGCCTTCACCCTCGGTGCCTGCTTCGCCGGTTTTGCCGGCAGCTTCTTCGCCGCGCGCCAGGGCCTGGTGACGCCGGAGTCGTTCACCTTCATCGAGTCGGCGATCATCCTCGCCATTGTCGTGCTCGGCGGCATGGGCTCTCAGCTGGGCGTGATCCTCGCGGCCATCGTGATGATCCTGCTGCCCGAACTGATGCGCGACTTCAGTGAATACCGGATGCTGATGTTCGGTGCCCTGATGGTATTGATGATGATCTGGCGTCCGCAGGGCCTGCTGCCTATGCAACGTCCACACATGGAGCTGCGTCGATGAGCCGCGAAATTCTGCAAGTGAGCGGCCTGAGCATGCGCTTCGGCGGCCTGTTGGCGGTCAACGGCGTGGCCCTGTCCGTCAAGGAAAAACAAGTGGTGGCACTGATCGGCCCCAACGGCGCCGGCAAGACCACCGTGTTCAACTGCCTGACCGGCTTCTACAAGCCCAGTGGTGGCAGCATCCTGCTCGACGGCCAGCCCATCCAGGGCCTGGCCGGCCACGAGATCGCCCGCAAGGGCGTGGTGCGTACCTTCCAGAACGTGCGCCTGTTCAAGGAAATGACCGCACTGGAAAACCTGCTGATCGCCCAGCACCGTCACCTGAACACCAACTTCTTCGCCGGCCTGTTCAAGACCCCGGGCTTTCGTCGCAGCGAGCACGAGGCGATGGAGTACGCGCAGTACTGGCTGGAAAAGGTCGACCTGGTCGAGTTCGCCAACCGTAACGCCGGCACCCTGGCCTATGGTCAGCAACGCCGGCTGGAAATCGCCCGCTGCATGATGACCCGCCCGCGGATCCTCATGCTCGACGAGCCGGCGGCAGGCCTGAACCCGAAAGAGACCGAAGACCTCAAGGCGCTGATCGGCACCTTGCGTGAGGAACACGGGGTGACCGTGCTGCTGATCGAGCACGACATGAAGCTGGTCATGAGCATTTCCGACCATATCGTGGTGATCAACCAGGGCACGCCGCTGGCCGATGGCACCCCGCAACAGATCCGGGACAACCCCGAAGTGATCAAAGCCTACCTGGGGGAAGCGTAAATGCTGCAGTTCGAAAACGTTTCCACCTTCTACGGCAAGATCCAGGCGCTGCACAGCGTCAACGTGGAGATTCGCCAGGGCGAGATCGTCACCCTGATCGGCGCCAACGGCGCGGGCAAGTCGACCCTGCTGATGACCCTGTGCGGGTCGCCCCAGGCCCACAGCGGCAGCATCCGCTACATGGGCGAGGAGCTGGTGGGGCAAAGTTCGGCGCAGATCATGCGCAAGAGCATTGCCGTGGTGCCCGAGGGTCGGCGCGTGTTCGCACGCCTGACCGTGGAGGAGAACCTGGCCATGGGCGGGTTCTTCACCGACAAGGGCGACTACCAAGAGCAGATGGACAAGGTGCTGCACCTGTTCCCGCGGCTCAAGGAGCGCTTCAGCCAGCGTGGCGGCACCATGTCCGGGGGCGAGCAGCAGATGCTCGCCATCGGCCGTGCGCTGATGAGCAAGCCCAAGCTGTTGCTGCTCGACGAACCGTCACTGGGGCTGGCGCCGATCATCATCCAGCAGATCTTCGACATCATCGAACAGCTGCGCAAGGATGGTGTAACGGTGTTCCTGGTGGAGCAGAACGCCAACCAGGCCCTGAAGATCGCCGACCGTGCCTATGTGCTGGAGAACGGCCGGGTGGTGATGCAGGGCACCGGTGAAGCGCTGCTGACCGACCCGAAAGTACGCGACGCGTACCTGGGGGGCTGAACCAGACGGCCCCTTCGCCGGCAACGCCGGCTCCTACAGTGCAGGAGCCGGCGTTGTCGGTGAAGGGGCCGGTACCGGCAACGCACCCAGCGCCTGGCTGCCACGCTTGAACCAGCGCACCAGGTAATCGGCCACCACCTGCACGCGTTTGGGCATCCCGCCCTGATACGGGTGCACCAGGAACAACGGCGTACTGCGTGTCTGGTAATCGCGCAGCAACCAGCACAAGCGCCCGTCCGCCAGCTCGGCATGCAACATGTAGGACGGCAGCCGCGCCACCCCCGCCCCCACCAGCACCGCCTTCTTCAACAGGCTGTAGTGATTGCTGGCAAAATTCCCCGCCACCTGCACCCGCAGCAATTCATGCTGCTGGTGGTACAGCCATTCCTCGCGTCCGCTGTAATGACTGTTGAGCAGGCAGCGATGCTCGGCCAGCGCCTGCGGCGTGGTCGGCGTGCCGTGGCGCTCCAGGTACGCCGGGCTGGCGCAGGTCAGCTCCTGCATGGCCAGCAGCGGCCGCGCCACCAGGCGCTCGTCATTGCCCGGGATCTGTCGGATGGCCAGGTCGAAGCCGTCGCGCAGCAGGTCGCGGTAGGCATTGTCCAGTTCCAGTTCGATCTGCAACTGCGGGTACTGGTTGCCCAGCTCCAGCAGCAGGCCTTCGAAGAAGGTTTCACCCAGCGACACCGGCACCGTCACCCGCACCGGGCCCGACAGGTCATCCTTGAGCCGCGACAGCGCCTGGCGCGCCTGGGTCACCTGGCGCACCAGCGCCTGGGCCTGGGGCAGCAGCGCTGCGCCCGCGGCAGTCAGGCTCAGGCGCCGCGTGGTGCGGTGCAGCAGCTTGACCGAATGGCTGCTCTCCAGCTGGCTGATGCGCTTGGACAACTGCCCCTTGCTCCAGCCCAGCTGCTCCGCAGCCAGGGTAAAACTGCCCGCATCCATCAACACCGCAAAGGCCGCCAGATCGTCCAGCTCGCTCATGGATTGTTTCCGCATGAAAACCAAAGGTTGCCTATTAGCAGGCTTATTCACGCAAAAATCCACCCTAGACTGAAACCTCACCCCACACACGAGGAACAGCCCCATGAAAATCATTCTGATCGGCGCCGGCGGTACCATCGGTTCGGCCGTGGCCCGTGAACTGGAACAGCGCCACGAGGTGATCCGGGTCGGTCGCAACAGCGGCGACCTGCAGGCCGATATCAGCGACAGTGCCTCGATTCGCCGCCTGTTCGAGCAGACCGGGCGCTTCGATGCCCTGGTGTGCGCCGCCGGCAACGTGGTGTTCGCGCCCCTGGACGAACTGGACGAACAGGGGTTTGCCCTGGGCCTGAACGACAAGCTGATGGGCCAGGTCAACCTGCTGCTGATCGGTCGCGAGTTCATCAATGACGGCGGCTCGTTCACCTTCACCACCGGCGTCACCAGCCACGACCCGATCCGTACCGGCACCTCGGCCAGCCTGGTCAACGGTGCCATCGACGCCTTCGTGCGCGCCGCCGCCATCGAGCTGCCACGCGGGCTGCGGGTCAACGCCATCAGTCCGACCGTGCTGCTCGAGGCCATGCCCGACTATGCCCCCTACTTTCGCGGCTTCAAGCCGGTACCGGCGGCCGACGTGGCGCTGGCCTACGCCAAGAGCGTGGAGGGGCTGCAGACCGGGCAGACCTATCACGTGGGCTAGGGCCTTGTGATTGCGCCCCAGGCTGCGTAACGTGACGGCACTTTTCTGGACCCGATGCTGGAGCCCCCCGATGCGTGCCGCCCCTTCGCTGCTGTTAGCCGCCCTGCTGCCCCTGTTCGCCGGTTGCCAGATGCTGGCAGACAAACCCGAGACGGTGTCCACCGTCGGCATGACTCGCCTGCAGGGCGAGCTGTCCGCCGCTGGCGGCCAGTTGCTGTTCAAGCCGTGCGAGGAGAGCCGCCGCTTCGTGGTCCGCGACACCGGCAACACCGGCCTGCTGCAGGAAGCTTCGGCACTGGCGGCAACCCCCGGCACCCTGTTCGCCGACGTGCGCGGCAAGCTGGCCGGCAGCCAGCAGGCCGGCAACGATGGCCAGCTCGACGTGCAACAGCTGTACCGCGTCGAGCACTCCTCCAGCGCCTGCAGCGACCCGAACTTCAAGCGCCTGATCCTGCGCGCCAGCGGCCATGAGCCAGACTGGAACATCAAGGCCAGCGGCCAGGGCATGGTGCTCGACCGCCCAGGCCAGCCCTCGTTGGCGGTGCCGTACCTGGAAGAACAGATGCCCGACGGGCGCCTGTCACTGAGCACCGAAGCCAACGGCCAGCGCATCGACCTGTGGGTCGCCCCGCAGCGCTGCGTGGACATCGCCACCGGCGCGGTCAGCCACCTGAGCGCCGAATTGCGCATCGACGGCCAGACCCTGCGTGGCTGCGGCTACTACGGCGGCTCGCGCAACGACTGACCGGCCGCACGCGTTTAAGCTGCCTTAAGCGCCTGCGAACAGCTTATACTTGGCGGTTTGTGCAAAGCCGCCGGCCCTTTGATGGCCGGGATACTGGACCCTGTCATGCTACGAATCACTGAACTGAAGTTGCCGCTGGATCACCCGGACGAAGCCCTGCGCGAAGCCATCGTGCAGCGCCTGGGGATCAGCGACGACCAGCTGCTGGACTTCACGCTGTTCAAGCGCAGCTACGATGCGCGCAAGAAGAACACCGAACTGCTGTTCATCTACACCATCGACCTGACAGCCAGCAACGAAGCTGAGCTGCTGCAGAAGTTCGCCGACGATCACAACATCACCCCAGCCCCGGACGTCAGCTACAAGCCGGTCGGCCAGGCGCCGGCCGAGCTTGCCGAACGCCCGATCGTGGTCGGCTTCGGCCCGTGCGGGATCTTCGCCGGCCTGCTGCTGGCACAGATGGGCTTCAAGCCGATCATCCTCGAACGCGGCAAGGAGGTGCGCCAACGCACCAAGGACACCTGGGGCCTGTGGCGCAAGAGCGTGCTCAACCCCGAGTCCAACGTGCAGTTTGGCGAAGGCGGTGCCGGCACCTTCTCCGACGGCAAGCTGTACAGCCAGATCAAGGACCCGAAGCATCACGGCCGCAAGGTGCTGCACGAGTTCGTCAAGGCCGGTGCGCCGGACGAGATCCTGTACGTCAACAAGCCGCACATCGGTACCTTCCGCCTGACCGGCATGGTCGAGAACATGCGCCAGCAGATCGAAGCCATGGGCGGCGAGGTGCGTTTCGAGCAGAAGGTCACCGACCTGATCAGCGAGGGCGAGCAACTGACCGGCGTGGTACTCGAAAGTGGCGAACAGCTGCATTCGCGCCACGTGATCCTGGCCCTGGGGCACAGCGCCCGCGACACCTTCCGCATGCTGCATGCGCGGGGCGTGTTCATGGAAGCCAAGCCGTTCTCCATCGGCTTTCGCATCGAGCACCCGCAGACCCTGATCGACAAGGCCCGCCTGGGCAAGTATGCCGGACACCCGAAACTCGGCGCGGCCGACTACAAGCTGGTGTACCACGCCAAGAACGGACGTTCGGTGTACAGCTTCTGCATGTGCCCGGGCGGCACGGTGGTAGCTGCCACCAGCGAACCGGGCCGCGTGGTGACCAACGGCATGAGCCAGTACTCGCGCAACGAGCGCAATGCCAACTCTGGCATCGTGGTCGGCATCACCCCCGAGCAGGACTACCCGGGCGGCCCGCTGGCCGGCATCGAACTGCAGGAACGCCTGGAGAGCCTGGCCTATGAGCTGGGTGGCAGCAACTACCAGGCACCGGCGCAACTGGTGGGCGACTTTGTCGCCGGCAAGCCATCCACCGCCCTGGGCAGCGTGGAACCCTCGTACAAGCCGGGCGTGAGCCTGGGCGACCTGGCGCTGAGCCTGCCGGCCTTTGCCATCGAGGCGATCCGTGAGGCACTGCCGGCGTTCGACCGGCAGATCAAGGGTTACAACCTGCCCGATGCGGTGTTGACCGGCATCGAGACGCGTACCTCCTCGCCGCTGCGCATCACCCGTGATGCCAGCCTGCAGAGCCTGAACCTGAAGGGACTGTTCCCCGCCGGTGAGGGGGCTGGGTATGCAGGCGGGATTCTGTCGGCGGGCGTGGACGGAATTCGCGTGGCCGAGGCGGTTGCGCGCAGCATGCTGGGGCTGGGCCTGGAAGCGTGAGGTAGGGCTTGCGGGCCGTTTCGCCGGCAAGATCGGCCCCTGCAGGGGTTGGCCTTGCTGGCGGAAAAGCCGCAATAGCATATAACAAAAAAGAATATAGTTTTTGTTCTAAAGCATATCCCCACAGGGTAGGGTGTTCCTCTTCGAATTTCAGGATGGAGGAGCACCCTTGCCTCTACGCAGCACATTCACGCGTTTCTTCCAGCTCGAATCAGCCAGCGGCCTGCTGCTGATTGCCGCGGCTGCCCTTGCGCTGATCATCAACAACTCCCCCCTCTCCTACCTCTACAACGGCCTGCTCGAGGTGCCCGTGGTGGCCCAGGTGGGCGCGCTGCAAATCGCCAAGCCCCTGCTGCTGTGGATCAACGACGGCCTGATGGCACTGTTCTTCCTGCTCATCGGCCTGGAGGTCAAGCGCGAGATCATCGACGGCCACCTGTCCAGGCCCTCGCAGATCGTGCTGCCCGGCGCAGCCGCCATCGGCGGCATGGTGGTACCGGCACTGATCTACTACTTCCTCAACAAGGACAACCCCGCCGCCGTGGCCGGCTGGGCGATCCCCACCGCCACCGATATCGCCTTCGCCCTCGGCGTGCTGGCCCTGCTCGGCAAGCGTGTACCGGTGTCGCTCAAGCTGTTCCTGATGACCCTGGCGATCATCGACGACCTGGGCGCGATCATCGTCATCGCCCTGTTCTACTCCGGCGCCCTGTCCAGCCTGTCGCTGATGCTGGCCGCCGCCTGCCTGGTAGCGCTGGTGGCGATGAACCGGATGGGGGTGGTCAAGCTGGGGCCGTACATGGTGATCGGGTTGATCCTGTGGGTGTGCGTACTCAAGAGCGGCGTGCATGCCACGCTGGCCGGTGTCACCCTGGCGCTGACCATCCCGCTGCGCACTCGCAACGCCGAGCCGTCGCCCCTGCTGGCGCTGGAGCACGCCCTTCACCCCTGGGTGGCGTTCGGTATCCTGCCTCTGTTCGCCTTCGCCAATGCCGGCGTGTCGCTGGCCGGCGTCACCGCCGAGAGCTTTACCCACCATGTGCCGATGGGCATCGCGGTCGGCCTGCTGCTGGGCAAGACCGTCGGGGTGTTCGGCCTGACCTGGCTGGCGATCAAGCTGGGCCTGGCCGCCCTGCCCAGTGGCGCCAACTGGGGCCAGGTGCTGGGGGTGGCGATCCTGTGCGGCATCGGCTTCACCATGAGCCTGTTCGTCGGCTCGCTGGCCTTCGTGCCGGGCAGCAGCGAGTACGCCGGCATGGACCGCATGGGCATTCTCACCGGTTCCATCCTGGCAGCGGTGATCGGCTACGCGGTAACCGCCATGGCCAGCCGCAAGGCCGTCGGCAGTTGATGCCGAACCGGCAATGAAAAACCCCGACCGGCGGTGCCGAGTCGGGGTTTTGTTTGCACGCCCTCATAGCCAGAGGGCTGCAGGACAAGGTTCAGTGAGAAACCCGGCTGGTGCCATCCACGGTCATGATGCGAACGCGCTCGCCCACCCGGAAGATTTCGTTCTGCTGAACCTGCTGGACATAGGCGCGCATGCTGCCATCGTCTTCACGCACGGTGATTTCCACACCCTGGGTGCGGGTCAGGCCTTCCTCGGCTGCAGAACCTGCCAGGCCGCCGGCTACCGCACCGATGACTGCCGCGACGATACTGCCACGACCGCCGCCTACCGCGCTGCCGGCCACGCCACCCACGATGGCACCGGCGCCGCCGCCGATCGGGGTCTTGGTGCCTTCGATCTTGACCGGACGCAGCGATTCGATGGTACCCATGCGCACTTGCTGCACGCGACGGGCTTCATCGCGGGAATAGGAATCGCCGGTCAGGTTGGAGGTACAGCCGCCAAGCAGCAGCGACATCGTGGTGAACGACGCCACCAACAAAACTGATTTACGCATAGGATCATCTCCAGAAGACAGGTAGTCATTAGACTCCGCGCGTTGACCACTGTCACGACACACGGTGTATAAAATTGCTTCCATTCAGCGTCGGTACAGGCACTTGATCCCCGCCATGACCCCAACACTCAACAGGCAAGGATAGACATGGATTACTTCATCATCGCCGTAACCACCCTGGCGGGTCTGTATTTTCACGGGTGGCTGTATGTACGCATCAAGCGCTGGATGGACCGCGACCTGGCCCTGTCGCTTGCCGGGGACGACGAGCACAAACGCGTCTTCATGCTACAACGTCTGGACAGCGCCAGGGCGCAAAAGGTCAAACGCAAGGAATTGGCGGCCTGGCTGGAACGCGCGGCCGCCGAATACCGCGCCGGTTAAGGGGCCAGGCGCTCGCGCAGCCACAGGCCCTGTTTGAGCCGGTAGTTGAGACGATCATGCAGGCGGCTCGGGCGGCCCTGCCAGAACTCGATGCGTTCCGGCAGCAGGCGGTAGCCACCCCAGTGCTCGGGGCAGTGCGGCTGGGTATCGCTGAAACGCTGCTCGGTGGCCTTGACCAGATCCTGCAGCTCTTCACGGTTGGCGATCACCCGGCTCTGCGGCGATGCCCAGGCGCCCAGGCGGCTACCCAGCGGGCGTACCTGGTAATACGCATCGGATTCCTGCGCCGTGACCTTCACCACCTTGCCTTCGATGCGCACCTGGCGTTCCAGGGTGGGCCAGAAGAAGGTCATGGCGGCGAACGGGTTGGCGCGCAGGTGATGGCCCTTGGCACTTTCGTAGTTGGTGAAGAAAGTGAAGCCCTGCTCATCCAGCCCCTTGAGCAGCAGGATACGGCAATGCGGACGCCCCTCGCCGTCCACCGTTGCCAACGTCATGGCGTTGGCTTCGACGGGCGGCTGCTCGGTCTTGACGGCATCCTCGAACCATTGGTGAAACAACGCGAACGGCTCTGCCGGCGCCTGGGTTTCGGTCAGGCCGTCGCGAGTGTAGTCGCGGCGCATATCGGCCAGGGTCTGGGTCATGCTGCGTTTCCTTGACGATCAGTTGGTCTTCGCAGGGCTGGTGCTGCTGGCAACGACTTTCTTCGCGGCCGGGGCGGCTTTCTTGGCGGCCGGCTTGGCAGCGGCTGCAGCCGGCTTCTTCTTGGCCACCGGCTTGGCGGCCGGGGCTTTTTTCGCAGTGGCTTTCGCCGCTGGTTTGGTGGCGGGCTTGGCAGCGGCCTTGACCGGCGCCTTGACGTCCTGCACGGCAACCAGTTCGGCCGGGCTAGGGGTCGGCTGCTGGTACTTGGCCACCAGCGCCAGCATGGTGTTCTGTGGCGTCAACAGCAGCTCGACGCGGCGGTTCAAGGCGCGGCCCTGCACACTGTCGTTGGCGGCGCGCGGCGCCACCGACCCCATGCCACGCAGCATCAGGCGATCACGCTGCAGGCCGCTGAGGCGGAAAATCGCCGATACCGACTGGGCGCGCTCCTGGCTCAGCTTCTGGTTGGCAGCAGCTGCGCCGCTGCTGTCGGCATGGCCGAGTACCAGCACGGCGGTCTTGGAGTCGGTCTCGATCACCTTGGCCACGCGCGTGATCGGGCCGAGGGTGGCCGGCAACAGCATGGCGGGGCGGTCAGGGTTGTACGAAGAGTCGACCGGTACGGTCACCACCAGCACGTCTTCGCGGCGCTCGAGCTCGAACTTGCTGTCCTTGATCGCTTCGCGCAGCTTGGGCTCGTAGTCGTCGAGCCAGGCCTGGGTGGCCTTGACGTCGATCTTGGGTACCGCCTGGGCCTGGCTCTGGGCCTTGTCGCTGTTTCCGAACGGCCACCACCAGCGGCTACTGCTTTCAGACTTGGCATCAGCCTGGGCAACCTTCTCGGTGACCACATCCTTCACGTCCTTTTCGGCCACCTTGTCGGAGCCGAAGGGCCACCAGCCATGGCCGCCATCGGCCGAGCCGTTCTGAGGGTGCTGTGCGCAACCGGTCACGGCCAGGCACAGGGCGAGAGCTAAGGTTTTATGTGAAGACATCAGCGATACACCATGAAAATGAAAGAAATTTGACCCGACAGCGCAGGCTGTTGGAATCCAGAATAGACAATGGGTTCCGGTTGCAGGGACTTACCCGATCAAAGGCAGCCGGCCAGCACCCGAACCAGTTTCTGTGCCCGCGGGTCCATCAGGACATACGGGCCCAGGGTATTGGTGACAAAGCCAAAGGCCACGTCGTGTTCCGGATCGGCAAAACCGACCGAGCCGCCGGCCCCTGGGTGTCCGAAAGCCTTGGCGCCCAGCCCGAACGTGGCGTTGGGCACCTGTGGCTGATCAAGCATGCAGCCCAGGCCGAAGCGGGTCTGGGTCAGCAGGGTCATGTCCTGGCCCAGGCTGTGTTCGCGGGTCAGTTCGTCGAGCAGTTCCGATTCCAGCAGGCTGCCGTCCAGCAGCCCGGCATAGAACCCGGCCAGGCTGCGTGCGTTGCCGTGGCCGTTGGCCGCCGGTTGCTGCATGCGTCGCCACTCAGGCTTGTTGGTACTGGTCAGGATGGCTGGCGGGTTGGTGAAGGCGCGGGTGGACAACGCCTCGGGCTCACGCATCGTCACCTGCAGCAGCCGCTTGGCTGCCTCGTCACCCGGGTTGCCTTTGCCCCGGGCGATGTGCGCGACACGGTAGAACTCTTCATCGTCCAGTCCCACATGGAAATCCAGCCCCAGGGGCCTGGCGGTGCGCGCCACGATCGACTCGCCCGGGCCGCGGCCGTCGGCGCGGCGAATCAGCTCGCCCAGCAGCCAGCCGTAGGTGATCGCAGCGTAGCCGTGGGCGGTGCCGGGGGTCCACCAGGGGGCTTCGGCGGCCAGGGTGTCGACCATGGTCTGCCAGTCGTACAGGGCTTCGGCGGGCAGCAACTGGCGGATCGCCGGCAGGCCGGCCTGGTGGCACAGCAGTTGGCGCAGGGTTACCGAGCTCTTGCCGGCCTGGGCAAATTCTGGCCAGTAGCGAGCGACCGGTGCATCCAGCGCCAGCTTGCCTTCGGCCACCAGTTGCAGGGCGGTGACGGCGGTGAAGGTTTTTGTGCAGGAGAACAGGTTGGCGATGGTATCGCTGTGCCAGGCTTGCTGGCCGTCCTTGTCGGCGGTGCCGGCCCACAGGTCGAGGACCGTTTCGCCACCGACCTGGATGCACAGTGCGGCGCCGCGTTCCTGGGGATCATCGAAAAGTGCTGCGAAGGCTTCGCGTACCGCCTCGAACTGGAGTTCGTAATGACCTTGAATCTGCACCCGTAATTACCCCGCCGTACTGCGCCACAAAATGGCTGGCATTGTTCCAGCACTGGAGGTTTTTGGGAACACCGCAAAGCCAGGCGGTCCCCTTGCGCTCTCAGGCGCCTACCGTGCCGGCATCACCAGCGGCTTGTTCAGTTGCTCCACCACCCCAAGATTGCTCTTGCGCACACTCTCCACAAACCCCTGAAATGGCACGTCGGTAATCCCCACCAAGCCGAAATGCCCATTCTCGCCATCGAGCAAACGCCCGCTGGCCGGCTGATCCAGGTACTGGAACCAGTGCACCCCCACAATCGAAGGCTCCTTCAAGGCCGCCTTGACGAAGTTCGCATAGGCCGGCCCACGGTCCTCCTCACGCGCCACTTCCATCGGCCCCGGCCCGAACGGCCCACGATCACGCGAGCCATACTGGAACTCCGACACCAGCACCGGCTTGTCCAGCGCATTGAGCTGGGCAAAGTCGTAGCCATCCTGCGGCGTGGGTGCATACACATTGAAGCTCACCACATCACAGTACTTGGCACACGCCGCCACCGCTTCAGGCGTACTGACCGCAAACCGCCCACCCAGCAGCAGGTGATTGGGCGCATGCCATTTCAGCGAGTCGGAGATGGTCTTGAAGTAGGTCTCGGCAAACACCCGCTGGAAATACTTGAAGTCGGCCTCGATTTCCGGGTGCGCGGGGTCGGGCAGCGGCGGCTCGAAACCCGGATCCTCCATCAGTTCCCACGCCGTCAGTTCGATGCCCCACGCCTTGGACAGGCCTTCCTGGTTGCGGTACTTGTCGCGCAGCTGCTTGAGAAAGGCACGCTTGGCCGGCGAGTCGGTGGTCAGGCGCAAGGTGCCGTAGGCCAGCGCATAACGCTGCTTCGGTTCATTACCCGGCACCGCCCAGGCCAGCTCGTTGTCGGCGAAATAGCCAATCAGCCACGGATCGTCGCGATGGTCGCGCGCGGCAATCGCCACAGCACGTTCCGTGGCCATGGCAAAGCGCGGGTCGAACGGGTCGGGCATCGCACCCCACCAGTCCACCCCCGTGCTGATGCTGGTGTAGTCGCCGCCGATGGACAACGGCAGGGTGTAGGCCAGGCGTTGGCTCTGCAGGCCGTTGTCGCTCCAGTTGCCCAGGGTGTTGAAACCCCAGGCCTGCAGGCGATCCAAGCTCTGGCCCTGCCAGCGCGCCTGGTCGAACGTCGGCGTGGCGTGGCCACGGCCCAGGTTGGCGGCGTAGAAGTCGAACCAGCGCCCCTTGCCGAAACCGCGCCCCTGGGAAGAACCGTTGCCGTCCAGGTTGTCGCCCTGTCCGTAGTACTGCGCCAGCGGGGTCTGCGCCTCGGGCAAGGCGGTGAACATCGACTCGCGCCCTTCCACGTAGGTGCGCCCGCCATCGGCCGCCACGGCATTGACCCCCAGCGAGTAGAACGGATGCCCCAGCGGCGTGACCAGAAACCAGCGACCCTCACGCTTTTCGGTGCGAAAGAACCCCTTGGCCTCGAATGCCTCAGCGCCAAGCAGGCCGCCGAACGTGTCCAGCTTGAGCTTGCTGCGCTCGTCCAGCCAGCCCTTGAGCTGCTGCTGCTCGCGCTGGGCAGCCGCCTTGAGCTGGTCGTCACTGCTGATCTTTTCGGGCCAGCGACCACGGGTGGACTGCCCATAACCGTCGATGAGGCCGGCATAGGCGGCCTTTTGCAGCACGTCGTCGTCCTGCACGCCAAAGCGCTCGATCAGCAGGCTCTGCGCCACCTTGGGCCTGGGCATCGACAGCGTGACCGATACCACCTGCTTGAGGTCGGCCTTGCCCTCGCTGCTGGTCAGCAGCACCCGCTGGCCCTGATGACGGAACGGCATCGGCGGGCCGACACGCATGCCCTGGGTGAGCGGCGAGCTGGCGGTCAGCGGTACCATCACGGTCTGTGCCGGGCCGGCCGGCAGGTCGATGCGGCTGGTGAGGGTACTGCCGTCGCTGCTGAGCACCGTCACGTCGACGCTCAGCGCCCAGTCCATGGCGCTCTGCATGCGCAAGGTCAGCGCGGTAGCGCCCGTCCAGTCCCACACCCCGGTCTGCGGGCTAAGGCGCAGGCTCGGGCGCTCCACGGGGTTGAACACCACGCGCCGCAGTACCTCGCCCTCGGCTGTCTGCTCCGCGTTGTACTGCGGCAGGCTGGCATCTTCGGTCACCACATTGACCACCGCGGCCGGGCGAACGAAGTTGAACAGCGTCTGTTGCCCGGCCAGCAGCGGCGAGCTGAACAACAGTGCAATCACGGCAGGCAGGGTACGGCGCAACATAGGGCTGGAGTTCTCCTTGATGGCCCTTGCGGGCCTTGATCTGTGCAATAGACAACGGGGCACTGCAAAGCGCTGTGCCGCTCAGGAAATTTCCCGGCGAAACGGCGGCAGCGCATTGAGGATAGCCTTGCCGTAGCGCTGGGTGACCACGCGCCGGTCAAGCAGGGTGATGGTGCCGCGGTCCTGTTCGGTACGCAGCAGGCGCCCGCAGGCCTGGATCAGGCGCAGCGAGGCATCCGGCACGGCGATCTCCATGAACGGGTTGCCGCCACGGGCCTCGATCCACTCGGCCAGGGCCGCCTCGACCGGGTCGTCCGGCACCGCGAAGGGAATCTTGGCGATGACCACGTGCTCGCAATACGCACCCGGCAGGTCGACCCCTTCGGCAAAGCTGGCCAGGCCGAACAGCACGCTGGAGTCCCCGCCGTCGACGCGCGCCTTGTGCTTGTTGAGGGTTTCCTGCTTGGACAGGTTGCCCTGGATGAACACCTGCTTGCGCCAGTCGCGGTCCAGGCCGTCGAACACGTCCTGCATCTGCTTGCGCGACGAGAACAGCACCAGCGAGCCACGCGAGCCTTCCACCAGCTCGGGCAGGTCGCGGATGATCGCGGCGGTATGCGCCGGAGCATCGCGCGGGTCGGCACGCAGGTCCGGCACGCGCAGCACGCCCGCATCCACGTGGTGGAACGGGCTGGGCACCACCGCCGTGACGGCCAGCTTGGGCAGCCCGGCGCGCATGCGAAAGCGATCGAACTTGCCCAGCGCGGTCAGGGTGGCCGAGGTCACCAGGGCGCCATGGGCGACGTTCCACAGGTTGCGGCGCAGCATCTCGGCCGCCAGGATCGGGCTGGCGTTGACCTCGATATCGAACAGCGCACCGCTTTCGGCCAGGGTCAGCCAGCGCGCCATCGGCGGGCTGTCTTCCGGGTCTTCGGCGGTAAAGGCGGTCCACAGCTCCCAGTTGCCCTGGGCACGGGTCTGCAGGCTGCCGAACAACGGGTACCACTCCTCGGCCTGGTGGCTGGGGATGCCGATGCTGACTTCGGCGTCCATGCCTTCCTTGAGCAGGTCGGTGAGTCGGGTGAACAGGTCGGTCAGGCGCGAAAAGCCCTTTTTCAGTTCGATGCCCATCTCGCGCATGTGCTCGGGCACCACGCCGCCGACGAAGCGATAGCGCGGGCGTTCGCGACCTTCCATGTCCTCGCCCGGGCGAAACTCCGCCACCTGCTCGCAGGCGCTGAACATGAACTGCTGCTGGGCCTTGATCTCGCGGGCCAGTTCCGGCACCTGCTCGATGTACTTGCCCAGGTCGCCCGGCAACGGGTTCTGCGCCAGCAGCTTGGCCAGGTTCTTGGCGGTCTGCTCGAGCCAGTCGGCGGTTGAGCGCAGGCGGGTGTAATGGGCAAAATGGCCGATGGCCTTGTCGGGCAGGTGATGGCCTTCGTCGAACACATAGATGGTGTCGCGCGGGTCGGGCAGCACGGCGCCGCCGCCCAGGGCCAGGTCGGCCAGCACCATGTCGTGGTTGGTGACGATCACGTCGACCTTGCCCATGCCCTCGCGGGCCTTGTAGAAGGTGCACTGCCCGAAGTTGGGGCAGTGGCGGCCGGTGCACTGGCTGTGGTCGGTGGTCAGGCGCGACCAGTCCTGGTCTTCCAGGGCCTGTGGCCAGCTGTCGCGGTCGCCGTCCCATTTGTTGCCGGCCAGCTTCTCGATCATGCTGGTGAACAGCTTCTGACTGGCCTCGTCCACCTCAATGCGAAAGCCCTCCTCCTCGAACAGCTGCGCGGTGGCGGTCTGGGCGTGGCCTTCCTGCAGCAGCAGGTCGAGCTTGGACAGGCACAGGTAGCGACCACGCCCCTTGGCCAGGGCGAAGCTGAAGTTCAGGCCGCTGTTGCGCATCAGGTCCGGCAGGTCCTTGAACACGATCTGTTCCTGCAGGGCCACGGTGGCGGTGGCGATCACCAGGCGCTTGCCAGCAGCCTTGGCCGCGGGAATCGAGGCGAGGCTGTAGGCCACCGTCTTGCCGGTACCGGTGCCGGCCTCGACCGCGACCACGGCGGGCTCGCCACTGCGGCGGCCTTCGTCGTCCACGGCGATGTCGCCCAGCACCTTGGCCACTTCGGCGATCATCAGACGCTGGCCGTAGCGGGGCTTGAGGCTCTTGGCTTCGAGAAAACGCGAATAGGCGCCCTGAATCTGGGATTTGAGTTCGTTGCTGATCATGGTGTCGGGGCGCCCGGAGGGCTGGATAAATTTTCAGTGTTTCGAATGGGTCGCTATCATACCCCGCTATTGCCCCTTGCGCCGAATGGAGTTCCCGATGACCGCCTTTGCCATCCCCTACAGCCTGCATTTGCTGGCCGCCCTGATCTGGGTGGGCGGCATGTTCTTCGCCTGGCTGATCCTGCGCCCGGCCATGGTGGCCGCGCTTGACGGCCCTTCACGGCTGACGCTGTGGGTAGAAGTGTTTCAACGTTTTTTCGTGTGGGTCTGGGTGGCGGTCGCGGTGCTGGCGATCACCGGCGTTGGCATGATGCACATGCGTTTCTCGGGGTTCGAGACTGCGCCACGTTATGTGCAGGTGATGATTGGCGCAGGGATTGCGATGTTTGCGCTGTTTCTGAGAATCCAGGCGCTGCTGCTGCCAGAGTTGCGCAAGGCGGTGAAGGCGCAGGACTGGCCCGCCGGGGCCGCAGTGCTCGGGCGCATTCGGCGCCTGGTGGGGATCAACCTGCTGCTGGGTATTGCGGTGGTTCTGGTGGCGTCGAGCCGGCTGCTGGTGTGAGGTGACCGCTTCGCCAGCAAGGCGGGCTCCTGCAAAGGCCATGTTTGCCTGCAGGAGCCGACCTGGCCGGCGAATCGGCCCTGAAGATCAGAGGCGCTGAAGAATCAGCTCCCCGTCAGCCCCGGCCGCCCCCGGTTGCCCGGGCTGCCCGGGTCTTCCCGTCGCCCCTGCATCGGTGCGGTACACCAGGCAACCCTTGCTGGCCCCACCTGCGCCCGGCTTGCCCGGCGCACCTGCCAGCCCCGGCGCACCGCCGTCGAGCCTGACCTTGATCTGCTCGGCCGGGAAGCTGGCCGGCAGTGCCAGGCGCACCCGGCCTCCGGGCGCCCCGTCATGGCCATCGCCACCGTTGTCGCCATTGGCGCCACGGCTGGCCTGGCCCCAGGTGCAACCACCCGCCTTGCCGTTACCACCATCGAGCCCCACATACCCCGGTGCTCCCGCGCCGCCACGAGCGTCGATGGCCAGTTCTGAAGCCTCCAGCGCCTGAATGCGCAAGCTCAGGTCACGTCCGGGCCTGGCGACCCGCTCATAGGTACCCGGCGCACCGTGGGCAGCAATCTCACTGCCCTGGCCCAACTGCGCCTGGGCCACTTCCATGCTCAGCGCATGCTCGGCCGGCACGATGGCAATGCGCGCCTGGTTGCCCAGGTGCAGCTCATCCACCTTCAATTCCACCAGGCTCGCCGGCAGCACCAGGGTGGCCGAATCCGCCACCTCCAGGCGCTGCAGGTGCACCACGCTGGCCTTGTTCGGCAGGCGCAGCACCGAGTGCGCCGCCACGCTGATCGCATCGGCCAGGGCCAACGGGCTGAACAGTGCTGCCAACAACACGACCTTACGCATGACCAGCCTCCTGGCGCGGGGCCGGTATCGATTGGATATGAAAGATGCCGACCAGCAGAATCTGCAAACGGTCGAACCAGCGATGGCTGCGCTCACGCAACCGTCCGTTGAACATCAGCACCTCGAGCACGTGCAGCACCAGCAGCATGGCCCCCGCGAGGTTGATCAGCTGGTGGAACGGCTTGTCTGCCGGCATCAGCAGATTCACCAGTACCACCCACCAGAACACTACCGTCAGGGCCTTGCCCAGCCCCCACAACGCCTTCATACCCGCGCCCCTTGTTGTTGCGTTTTCTTGTTTGGCGGCCCGCTTACGCGACACAGGCACTGCACGCCACATTACCGGCTGGCACCCTCCGGATGCCAGCCCCGCTGTCGATCAATTGAGGTGCAATTCGACCCGGCGATTCTGCGCGCGGCCCGCATCGGTTTCGTTGTCGGCAATCGGCTCGCGCTCGCCACGCCCCTGGCTGGTGATTTTCTGCGGTGCCAGGCCCTGGCTGATCAGGTACTCGGCCACGCTGCTGGCACGCCGCTCGGACAACGCCTGGTTGTAAGCATCGCTGCCACGGCTGTCGGTGTGTCCGATCACCTTGATGCTGGCCACGCTCGGGTCATTGAGCTTGCCGGTCAGGGTACGCAACTGCTGCTGGGCGGCCGGGGTGAGTTCGGCCGAGTCGTAGGCGAACATCACGCTGCCCTGGTCGTTGAGGGTGATCACCTCGGGCTCAGGCGCCGGGGCCTTCTCGCTCGGCGGGTATTGGGGCAACGGGCAACCGTTGTGGCTCACCGGGGTGTTGGGCGGGGTATCGGGGCACCGGTCGCGGCGGTCGAACACGCCATCGCCGTCTTCGTCACCGTCCTGGGCAAAGCAGATCAGGCCACCGGCGATGGCACCCAGCGCCGCGCCGCCACCGGCCCAGGCAGAGCTTTCGATGGCGCCCAGGCCGCCACCCACGGCGCCGCCCAGCAGGCTGCATAGGGGCCAGGTTCTTTGGTTCAACGGGGCGCTGCCATCGCTGTGGGTGGCGCAACCGGACAGCAGGCTGGCGACCACGAGCACGGGCAGCGCAGCCTTGGTGATTACATTCATGGGGAATGCTCCTGTGTCACCGGCCAGTACCGGTCACACAGGAGTAAAGACGCGCCCGCGACACTTCACAAGCCGCGGGGCGCAAGGGCTTCAGCGATCGATGCGAATTTCCACGCGACGGTTCATCGCGCGTCCGTCGGCGGTGTTGTTGTCTGCCACCGGCTGGGTTTCACCGGCGCCCTGCACCGAAACGAAACTGCTGCGCGCAATGCCGCTCTCGACCAGGTAGTCGGTCACCGAATGGGCGCGGCGCTCCGAGAGTTTCTGGTTGTAGGCATCGCTACCGCGGCTGTCGGTGTGCCCGGTGACGCTCAGGCGTGCGCTCGGGGCTTCGGCCTTGAGGCGCGTGGCGATCTTGTCCAGGCGCAGTTTGTCAGCCGTGGTGAGCCTGGCCGAGTCGAACTCGAACAGCACATCGCGGATAACGATGACCTCTTCCTTGACCACCACGACTTCCTCGACCACCGCGACCGGCTCCGGCGGGCAGCCGTTGGCATCGACCTGAACGCCACGCGGGGTGCCCGGGCACTTGTCACGGCTGTCCGGTACGCCATCACCGTCTTCGTCGCCGTCGCCATGGGCCCAGCAGTAACCGGCCGCCAGGCCGCCGCCGAGCAGCGCGCCCCAGCCGGCCCAGCTGGAGCTTTCGATGGCGCCCAGGGCGGCACCGCCAACGCCCCCGACGGCGGCACACTTCGGCCAGTCGGTTTTTTGCAAACCTGCACAACCAGTCAATACGCTGGTTAGCAGAACCAGAGGCAATGCTGTGCGAACTATGCTCATTTTGTCGCGTCTCCTAGGGGGAATCGGTGCAAAACCGATGCTCTGGGAGTAAAGACCGGTGATTCCATCTGCGCCAGCAATAAGCCATGGCGCTTTGCGCGTGCCTCTATGCCTTGCGTCCCGGGCCGGCTAGTCTTGACGCATTACCGAGGAGCTTCGATGACTGACCGTTTTTCTTCGCGCACGCCCCAGCAGGCCCTCGCCGCCCTGCTGGAGCACCATGCCCCGCAACGCCTGTTGCTGGTGGGCACGTCGTTTCCGGCACTGGAGGCCTTCGCCGCCGCGCACCCGCAGGCGCAGATCGCCGTGGCCCGCCCCGGCGCGCTGCCGGCCGAGCTTGCCGCGCAGCGTTTCGACCTGGCGGTGCTGGTGGACTGCCTGGAACACCTGAGCAACCAGCAGGGCCTGCAACTGCTCGGCGGCATTCGCAACCTCAACGCCAGCCGCGTGGCGGTGCTGGTCGACCTTGCGGCCAGCGGCTGGCGCGACACCGACTTCTACGCACTGGCGCTGCAGGACAGCGAGCGTTTTCAACGTGACGAGCAGGTATTGAACCTGTTCACCTATGATCTACGTGACTACAAACAGGTACCCGACTGGCTCAACGCCAAGTTCTGGGCCAACCCGCAAAATTTTGGAAAGTACTGGTGGTGATGCAATGAGTGTCTCGGTTTGCCCGTGCGGCAGCGGTAACCTGCTCGATGCCTGCTGCGGGCATTATCATGCCGGCCACCCGGCGCCCGATGCACAGACGCTGATGCGCTCGCGCTACAGCGCCTATGTGCTGGGGCTGGTGGATTACCTGATCAAGACCACCCTGCCGGTGCAGCAGGCCGGGCTGGATCGCGCCGGCATTGCCGCCTGGAGCGCGCAAAGCACCTGGCTGGGCCTGGAGGTCGAGAGCGCCGAGGTGTTCGGCGGCCAGCCCGATCACGCGTTCGTCACCTTCACGGCGCGCTGGCACGACAACGACGGCGAGCACAGCCACCGCGAGCGCTCGGCCTTCGTGCACAACGGCGGGCACTGGTACTTCATCGACCCCACGGTGGGCCTCAAGGCCGGGCGCAACGACGCCTGCCCATGCGCCAGCGGGCAGAAGTTCAAGAAGTGCTGCGCCAGCTACATGAGCCATTAGTCATGACCACCTGCGCCCGTCGGCTGCTCATCGGCCTGCTGCTGATGAATCTGGCGGGCTGCGCCAGCTGGTGGGGCGGCAGCTACCAGGACCCCGGCGTGCACCTGGTGCGGGTCGAGACAGTAAAGGCGCGGCTGATGCAGCAGGAGTTCATCCTGCACTTTCGTATCGACAATCCCAACGACAGCACCCTGCAGGTGCGCAACCTGCATTACGCGGTGTACCTGGCCGACCTGTTGCTGGTCGAAGGCGACCACGGCCAGTGGTTTCGGGTGGACGCGCACAGTCGGCGCACCATCCAGGTACCGGTGCGTACCAACCTGTGGCGCCAGCTCAAGCCCATCGCCAAGCTGCTCAAGCGCCCCGATCAGGCCATCCCCTATCGCCTGGAGGGAGAGCTGAGCACCGGATTATTCTTTGCCCACGACCTGCACTTGTTGCGCAAGGGTGAGATAATTCCCGCCGATCTCATTCCGGAGTAACCCTCGATGACCCAGCAACCCCACGTTCATGGCCCCGACTGCAATCACGATCATGACCATCACGCGCATGATCATGACCACGGCCATGTGCATGGCCCGCACTGCAACCATGCCCCTCAGGAACCTGCGCGCAATGCCCTGAAGGACGTTGGCCGCAACGACCCTTGCCCATGCGGCAACGGCAAGAAGTTCAAGAAGTGCCACGGGGCCTGATGCCTCCCCTGTGGGAGCGGGCCTGACCCGCTCCCACACACGTTGCGCCTCGACATCAAGCACAGTTCCAGCAGACGACCATCAAACGGAGCGTGACCATGATCGACCTGTATTACTGGACCACCCCCAACGGCCACAAGATCACCCTGTTTCTCGAAGAGACCGGCCTGCCCTACACCCTTCACCCGATCAACATCGGCAAGGGCGAGCAATTTGCCGAAGACTTTCTGAAAATCGCCCCCAACAACCGCATCCCGGCCATCGTCGACCACGACACCGCCGACGGCCAGCCGCTGTCGCTGTTCGAGTCCGGGGCCATCCTGCTCTACCTCGCCGAAAAAACCGGGCAGTTCATTCCCAAGGACCTGCGCGGCCGCCAGGAGGCCCTGCAATGGCTGTTCTGGCAAATGGGCGGCCTGGGCCCGATGGCCGGGCAGAACCACCACTTCAACCGCTTCGCCCCCGAGAAGATCCCCTACGCCATCAAGCGCTACGTGGACGAAACCGCGCGCCTGTACGGGGTACTGAACAAGCGCCTGGCCGACCGACCATTCGTCGCCGGCAACGACTACAGCATCGCCGACATGGCGATCTACCCGTGGATCGTTTCGCACACCTGGCAGCAGCAGAACCTGGACGACTTCCCGGCCCTCAAAGGCTGGTTCCAGCGCATCCAGGCACGCCCCGCCACACAGCGCGCCTACGCCCTGGTCGAGCAGATCAACCCGCCGCCAGCCTGAACCACGACAAGGCCGCGCGGTACTTTGAAAATAAAGCCCGCGCCCCCGCTTGCATGGCGTGATCGCGCTCACTAACGTAGCGCCTTTTAGCGCCATCCCCTGCAGGAGCCTTGCCCATGGCCTCGCCAGCCCTTTCCCCCGTTCTACCCCGGTTCGGCGTCGCCGCGACCCTGCTCGGGCTGCTCAGCCTGGGCGGTTGCCAACTGGGCAACCATCAGGACAGCGTCATCCCCACCAGCGGCGTGCAACCGCTCAAGGGGCTGGCACAGAACGTCTCGGTGCGGCGCAACGCCCTGGGCATGCCGCTTATCGAGAGCAGCAGCTTCCACGATGCGCTGTTCACCCTGGGCTATGTGCACGCGGGCGATCGCATCGGGCAGATGGTCGGCATGCGTCTGCTGGCCCAGGGGCGCCTGGCCGAGATGGCCGGCCCGGATGCGCTGGAGGTCGACCGCTTCATGCGCGCGGTCAACCTGAAAAAGAACGCCAACGACCTCTACGCCGACGCCTCGCCGCGCCTCAAGCGCTTCTTCGAGGTGTACGCACGCGGGGTCAACGCCTACCTGTTCCGCTACCGCGACCGCCTGCCGGCCCCGCTGGCCCAGAGCGGCTACCGCCCCGAGTACTGGAAGCCTGAAGATTCGGCGCTGATCTTCAGCCTGTACAGCTTCAGCCAGTCGGTGAACCTGCAGGAAGAAATCGCCGCACTGACCCTGGCACAGAAAGTCGGTGCCGACACACTGCCGTGGCTGCTGCCCAGCTACCCGGACGAACCGCTGGCCATGGCCGAAGCCGACAAGCTCAAGGGCTTGAACCCGGGCAGCCAGCTGCCGGGCCTGGCCACACTGAACAAGGTCAGCGAGCAACTGGCCGCGCTCAACCTGCTGGGCACCCCGGCGTCGAGCAACTGGGCCATCGCCCCGCAGCGCAGCCGCAGCGGCCGCAGCCTGCTGGCCAGCGACAGCCAGGGCGCCTGGGCCTTGAGCCCGGTGCAGGTACGTACCACCAAATACCAGGCCGCCGGCTTCAGCCTGGCCGGCCTGCCGTTCGTGCTGTCCGGCTTCAACGGCAAGCTGGCCTGGAGCAGCAGCGCGGCAATGGGCGACAACCAGGACCTGTACCTGGAAAAACTCAAGCGCGAAGGCAACCGCGTGCTCTATGAAGTCGACGGCCGCTGGCAGCCGGTGCAGGCGCGCAACGAGACCTACTTCGTCAAGGGCCAGCGCCCGCAACGCGAAACCCTGTACGAAACCCGCCACGGCGCCCTGCTGACCGGCACCCAGGGCAGCCTCGGCCTGGCCCTGAAGATGCCCGAACTCAAGGGCGACAAGAGCCTCGATGCGTTCTTCGACCTGTCGCGGGCACAGAGCGTCGAACGTGCCTTCGACGCCAGCCGCGAAATCGGCGCCGCCGCGCTGAACCTGGTGTTCGCCGACGCCGCCAACGTGGGCTGGCAGGTTACCGGCCGCTACCCCAACCGCCGCGAAGGCCAGGGCCTGCTGCCCTCCCCAGGTGCCGACGGGCGCTATGACTGGGATGGCTACGCCGACGCCATGCTCCACCCCTACGACCAGGACCCGCCGCAAGGCTGGCTGGGCAATGCCAACCAGCGCAGCATTCCCAAGGGCTATGGCCTGCAACTATCCAACAGCTGGTACTACCCCGAGCGTGCCGAACGCCTGGCGCAGCTGGCCGGCAACGGCAAGCACGACAGCCGCAGCCTGATCGCCATGCAGTACGACCAGACCACCCTGTTCGCCGCCAAGCTCAAGGCCATGTTCGAAGCACCCGGCATGGCCCAGCAGCTCAAGCAGGCCATCGACGCCCTGCCCGCCGAGCAGAAGGCCCGCGCCCGCGAGGCCTACACCCGGCTGATGGCGTTCGACGGGCGCCTGAGCCCGCAATCGGCGGATGCCGCGGTGTACGAGCTGTTCCTGCAGCAAAGCGCCCGGCAGATCTTCCTCGATGAGCTGGGGCCTGAAACCAGCCCGAGCTGGCAAGCCTTCGTCGCCAATGCGCGGCTGTCGTACTCGGCCCAGGCCGATCACCTGCTGGGCCGCGACGACAGCCCGTTCTGGGACGACCGCAACAGCCCGGGCAAGCAGGACAAGCCGACGATCCTGGCCCGCAGCCTGGCCGCGGCCATCAGCGCCGGCGAAGCGCAGATGGGCACCGACCGCCGGGCCTGGCAATGGGGCAAGCTGCACCAGTACCACTGGCCCGTCAGCGCACCCTATGGCCTGGGCGACACGCTCAAGCGCGGCCCGCTGGCCACCGGCGGCGACCACACCACACTCAACGCCTCGGCCTATGCCTGGGGCCAGGACTTCGATGCCCGCCTGATGCCGTCGATGCGCATGGTGGTCGACTTCGGCCTGGCCGAGCCGCTGCAGGGGGTGAGCAGCAGCGGGCAGTCGGGCAACCCGGCCAGCGCGCATTTCGCCGACGGCCTGGATGCCTGGTTCAAGGGCAGCTACGTGACCTTCCCGTTGCAGCCGCAGAACTTCGAACGCGCCTACGGCAGCAAGCGCCTGACCCTGGTGCCCGGCAAGTAACCCCTTCGGCTCGCCGTCGCCCTGGCGGCGAGCCCCTTTCTCACCCCGCGCTGATCCATATCAAAGTGCCACCCTCGTCCATCGGCTATAACCGGGTTTGTCTGATGACCCTATAAAAACGATTGCGGATACGTGCCTACAGGACCACCTGCGGCCGCATCCAAAGGACGATTGCGATGGCTTCTCTTGTATCGCGTCTGGCCATGCTTGGCTCGACGCTGCTGTTTGCGTACCCCGCGTCTGCCAGTGAGCCGCCCCCGGCAACGGCAGTCGAACGCGGCGCCTACATTGCCCGTCTGGGCGACTGCGTGGCCTGCCACACTGCCAAGGGCGGCGAGTTGATGGCCGGCGGCCTCGAACTGACCACGCCGATGGGCACCATCTACTCCAGCAACATCACCCCCGACAAGGTCACCGGCATCGGCCGCTACACCTTCGAGCAGTTCGACCGCGCCATGCGCGAAGGGGTGAACGCGGCCGGCACCAACCTGTACCCGGCCATGCCCTACCCCTCCTACGCGAAAATGACCGAAGGCGACATGCGCGACCTGTACGCCTACCTGATGGAGGACGTGAAGCCGGTCAACCAGCCAAACCTGGAAGCGGACATGAAGTTTCCGTTCAGCCAGCGCTGGGGCCTGTCGCTGTGGAACCTGGTGTTTCTCGACAAGCAACCCTTCGTGGCCGACCCGGCCCGCAGCGACGAGCTCAACCGCGGCGCCTACCTGGTACAGGGCCTGGGCCACTGCGGCGCCTGCCATACCCCGCGCGGCGTGGCCTTCCAGGAAAAGGCCATGGACGACGCCGGCAGCGGCGGCCAGCACTTCCTGGCCGGCGAGACCGTGGAGCACTGGCGCGCCCTGAGCCTGCGCAACCTGTGGACGGTGGAAGACACCGTGCAGTTGCTCAAGACCGGGCAGAACCGCTTTGCCACGGTGTCGGGCAACATGGCCGAGGTGATCTCCCACAGTACCCAGCACTTCACCGACGCCGACCTCACCGCCATCGCGCGCTACCTCAAGTCGTTGCCACCGGGCAAGGACGACCTGCCGATGCCGATGGTGGAACGAACCCCTGCCCCAGCGCCGGACAACCTGTTCACCAGCCGCGGCGGGCTGGGCTACACGCAGTTCTGCAGCGACTGCCACCGCCCGGACGGCGCCGGCGTGGCGGGCATGTTCCCGCCACTGGCGCACAACCCCAGCGTGGCCTCGGCCAACCCGACCTCGCTGCTGCACATCACCCTGACCGGCTGGCAGACCGCCGAAACCGTCGCCCACCCGCGGGTGTACACCATGCCCGGGTTCTCGCGCCTGACCGACACCGAGATCGCCGAGATCCTCACGTTCGTGCGCAGCAGCTGGGGCAACGACGGCTCGGCGATCAGCGCAGCGCAGGTGGCCAAGCTGCGCCAGCAGCTCAAGCCCCAGGACCGCGACGCCTCGACCTTCGAGACCCCGCGCCTGGCCGACCTGCTGGCGGCCAGCAATGCCGATCAGGTGGTGCGCGGCATGCGCCTGCACCTGCAGACCCGTGACCTGCTGCCCGACAACGTCGGCAACGCGCTCAACTGCACCAGTTGCCACCTGAACGCCGGCACCGTGGCCGACGGTTCGCCGTTCGTCGGGGTATCGGCCTTCTTCCCCGGCTATGCGCCACGGGCGGGCAAGGTGATCACCCTGGAGGAGCGCATCAACGGCTGCTTCCGGCGCTCGATGAGCGGCTCGCCGCTGCCACCGCAAGGGGCCGACATGCAGGCGATGGTGGCGTACTTCGAGTGGATGAAGAACAACACCAAGCCCGAGGACAAGGTGCCAGGGCGCGGTGTAGGCAAGGTCGACCCGTCGATCAAGCCCGACCTGGACAACGGCAAGCAGGTGTATGCCCAGCAGTGCGCGGTGTGCCATGGCAACGACGGCGAAGGCCTGACCCGTGCCGACGGCACCTGGATCTTCCCGCCGCTGTGGGGCGAGCAGTCGTTCAACATCGGTGCCGGCATGGCGCGCACCTACACCGCGGCCGCCTTCGTCAAACGCAACATGCCGATCGGCATGCACGAGAAGTTCCCGCTCGGCCAGGGCGGCCTGTCCGACCAGGACGCGGTGGACGTGGCGGCCTGGTTCTCCAGCCAGCCACGCCCGGACTTCCCCGACAAGGTCAAGGACTGGCCCAACGGCGGGCGCCCGGTAGACGCGCGCTACTGAAGCAGCCCCCCTGCAGCGTCGCCGGCAGCACGCCGGCGACGCTTTCGGATCGAACTTCACCGGCCCGGCCGCGCTCCTAGGTTAAACCCCCAGCGCAGCGGCCTTGGCATGGACCTGGTGATTGCACGACCCGAAGGATTGTATTGCCCACCCGGGGATTTCTACATCGACCCGTGGCGCCCCGTTGAACGTGCGGTGATCACCCACGGCCATGGCGACCACGCCCGCAACGGCAACCGCCACTACCTCACCGCCAGCCCCGGCGCGGGCATCCTGCGCAGCCGCCTGGGCGCCGACATCAACCTGCAGACCCTCGACTACGGCCAGCGCCTGGACCACGGCGGGGTGACCCTGAGCTTGCACCCGGCCGGCCATGTGCTGGGCTCGGCCCAGGTGCGCCTGGAGTATCGCGGCGAGGTGTGGGTGGCGTCCGGCGACTACAAGGTCGAACCCGATGGCACCTGCGCACCGTTCGAACCGGTGCGCTGCCACACCTTCATCACCGAGTCGACCTTCGGCCTGCCGATCTACCGCTGGGAGCCCCAGCAGCAGATCTTCGACCAGATCAATGCGTGGTGGCGCGAGAACATCACACTGGGCAAGGCCAGCGTGCTGTTCTGCTATTCGTTCGGCAAGGCGCAGCGCATCCTGCATGGCCTGGACCCGAGCCTGGGGCCGATCCTGGTGCATGGCGCGGTCGAGCCGCTGAACCGGGTATACCGCGAAGCGGGTGTCGCCCTGCCCGCCACGCTGCATGCCAGCGAGATGGACAAGCACGACCCACGCATGCGCCAGGCGCTGATCCTGGCCCCGCCCTCGGCGGCCGGCAGCAGCTGGATGCGCCGCTTCGGCGACTACAGCGACGCCTTCGCCAGCGGCTGGATGCGCCTGCGCGGCACCCGGCGCCGGCGCGGGGTGGACCGCGGCTTCGTGCTCTCCGACCACGCCGACTGGCCCGGCCTGCTATGGGCCATCGAACAGACCGGGGCGCAGCGGGTGATGGTGACCCACGGCTCGGTGGCCGTGCTGGTGCGCTACCTGTGCGAGCGCGGGCTGGATGCCCAGGCGTTCGTCACCGAATACGGTGACGAGGATGAAGGCGCCCCGACCGAGGCCAGCGCATGAAGGCCTTCGCCGAACTCTACGGCCAGCTCGACGCCACCACCTCGAGCAACGCCAAGCGCGATGCACTGGTGCGCTACTTCGCCAGCGCCAGCCCCGCAGACGCCGCCTGGGCGGTGTACTTCCTGGCCGGCGGGCGGCCGCGCCAGCTGGTACCCACACGGCTGCTGCGCGAGCTGGCAATCAGCCTGTCGGGTTTGCCCGACTGGTTGTTCGAGGAGAGCTACCAGGCCGTGGGCGACCTGGCCGAGACCTTTTCGCTGCTGCTGCCCGAAGCCGCCCACAGCAGCGACGCGGGCCTGGCCTACTGGGTCGAGGATTGCCTGCTGCCGCTGCGCGGACTGCCGCTCGAAACCCTGGCGCAGCGCCTGCCGCCCCTGTGGGCACAGCTCGACCGGCAGAGCCTGCTGGTGTGCCTGAAGCTGGTCACCGGCAGCTTTCGCGTCGGCGTGTCGAAGCTGCTGGTCACCCGCGCCCTGGCGCAACTGGCTGACATCGACAGCAAGCGCGTGGCCCAGCGCCTGGTGGGCTACACCGACCTGTCGCACCGCCCCACGGCCCAGGGCTACCTCAAGCTGATCGCGGCCGAGTCCGAAGACGAACATGCCCAGCGCGGCGGCCAGCCGTACCCGTTCTTTCTGGCCCATGCGCTGCAACAGCCGGTGGACCAGTTCGACGCCCTGCTCGGCCCGCCCCAGGCCTGGCAGGCGGAATGGAAGTGGGACGGCATCCGTGCGCAGGTGGTCAAGCGCGAGGGCCAGCTGTGGGTGTGGTCACGCGGCGAGGAGCTGCTGACCGAGCGCTTCCCCGAACTGCAGGCGCTGGCCGCCGTGCTGCCCGATGGCTGCGTGGTGGACGGCGAGATCGTGGTGTGGCGCGACGGCGTGCAACCCTTCGCCCTGCTGCAGCAGCGCATCGGGCGCAAGACCCTGGGCAAGAAGATACTGGCCGATGCGCCAGTGGTGCTGTTGGGCTACGACCTGCTCGAATGGCAGGGCGCCGACTGGCGCAGCCGCCCGCAGGCCGAGCGCCGGGCGCAGCTGGAAGCGCTGGTTCAGACCACTGCGCACCCGGCGCTGCGCCTGTCGCCGGTGCTGCAGGGCGACACCTGGGCCGAGCTTGCCGCCCAGCGCGAGGCATCGCGCAGCCTGGGGGTCGAGGGCCTGATGCTCAAGGCCCGCGACGCCCTGTACGGGGTGGGCCGCACCAAGGACATGGGAGTGTGGTGGAAATGGAAAATCGACCCGTTCAGCGTGGACGCGGTGCTGATCTATGCCCAGCGCGGACATGGCCGGCGCGCCAGCCTGTACAGCGACTACACCTTTGCGGTGTGGGACGCCCCCGCCGGCAGCCCGCAGCGTAGCCTTGTGCCCTTTGCCAAGGCGTATTCGGGGCTCAGCGACGAAGAGATGCGCAAGGTTGATGCAATCATCCGCAAGACCACCGTGGAAACCTTCGGGCCGGTACGCAGCGTGACCCCGACGCTGGTGTTCGAACTCGGCTTCGAGGGCATCGCACTGTCCAAGCGCCACAAGAGCGGGATTGCGGTGCGCTTCCCGCGGATGCTGCGCTGGCGCCTGGACAAACCGGTGGACGAAGCAGACGACCTGGCCACGTTGCAGTCGCTGCTGGGGTAAGCGAAACGCAGCAATTGGGACTATGGTGCGGAAATTGCTGTGAGCTTGATGTCGAGCGGCCAGCGGTAACGCTGCGCAGCCACCCATCACTTGCGCTTGAAGGACCACACCATGAAAAAAGCTCTGCTGACGCTGTCTGCTCTGGCGTTGTGCCTGGCTGCGGGCAATACCCTGGCCAAGGACTACAAGGAACTGCGCTTCGGCGTCGATCCCTCCTATGCCCCTTTCGAGTCCAAGGCCGTCGACGGCAGCCTGGTGGGCTTCGACATCGACCTGGGCAACGCGATCTGTGCCGAGCTCAAGGTCAAGTGCAGGTGGGTCGAGAGCGACTTCGACGGCATGGTTCCGGGCCTCAAGGCCAACAAGTTCGACGGCGTGATCTCGTCCATGACGGTGACCCCGGCGCGGGAGAAGGTCATCGACTTCTCTGACGAGCTGTTCTCCGGGCCTACCGCACTGGTGTTCAAAAAAGGTGCAGGCATGAGCGCCGACCCGGCCTCGCTCAAGGGCAAGACCGTCGGCTATGAGCAGGGCACCATCCAGGAAGCCTATGCCAAGGCCGTGCTGGACAAGGCCGGGGTCAAGACCCAGGCCTACCAGAACCAGGACCAGGTGTATGCCGACCTGATTTCGGGACGCCTGGACGCCTCGATCCAGGACATGCTGCAGGCCGAACTGGGCTTTCTGAAATCGCCACAGGGCGCGGGCTACGAAGTGAGCCAACCGGTGGACAGCGAATTGCTGCCGTCGAAGACGGCAGTGGGCATTAAGAAAGGTAACAGCGAGCTGAAGGCCCTGCTGAACAAAGGTATCAAAGCGTTACACGATGATGGCACCTATGCCGACATCCAGAAGAAGCACTTTGGTGATCTGAACCTGTACAGCGGCAAGTAGGGCCGGCCTCTTCGCCGGCAAGGCCGGCTCCTACACGGGTACGCGGTGCGTGCAAGAGCTGACGCACTGCGTACCCAAGGTCCCACCCGCACAGGCTCGCCCCATGCTTGACGACCTCCTGCAACACCTGGGCCTTGGCGCCTTCAGCCTCAGGGGCTTCGGCCCGCTGCTGCTGCAAGGCACCTGGATGACCCTGCAACTGTCCTTCATGTCGCTGCTGGTCAGCGTCGGCCTGGGCCTGCTCGGCGCCAGCGCCAAGCTCTCCGCGTTGCCGCTGCTGCGCATCCCCGCGCAGCTCTACACCACGCTGATCCGCGGGGTGCCCGACCTGGTGCTGATGCTGTTGATCTTCTACAGCCTGCAGACCGGGCTCACCAGCCTGACCGACGCCATGGAGTGGGACTACATCGAGATCAACCCCTTCGCTGCCGGGGTCATCACCCTGGGCTTCATCTACGGTGCCTATTTCACCGAGACCTTTCGCGGCGCGATCCTCGCGGTGCCGCGCGGCCAGGTCGAAGCGGCCACCGCCTATGGCCTCAAGCGCTTTCAGCGGTTTCGCTTCGTGGTGTTCCCGCAGATGATGCGCTTCGCCCTGCCGGGCATCGGCAACAACTGGATGGTGATGCTCAAGGCCACCGCGCTGGTGTCGATCATCGGCCTGGCCGACCTGGTCAAGGCCGCCCAGGATGCCGGCAAGAGCAGCTACCAGCTGTTCTACTTCCTGGTGGTGGCGGCCTTCATCTACCTGCTGATCACCAGCGCCTCGAACGTGGCCCTGCGCTGGCTCGAACGGCGCTACAACGTCGGCACCCGGGAGGCGCTGCGATGATCGAGCTGCTGCAGGAATACTGGCGCGCGTTCCTCTATACCGACGGCACCCACATCACCGGGCTGGCGATGACGATGTGGCTGCTCAGCGCCTCGCTGCTGATCGGCTTCGTGGTGTCGATCCCGCTGTCGATTGCACGGGTGTCACGGCGCCTGTGGGTGCGCTGGCCAGTGCAGTTCTACACCTACCTGTTTCGCGGCACGCCGCTGTATATCCAGCTGCTGATCTGCTACACCGGCATCTACAGCCTGGAGGTGGTGCGCGGGCAACCGCTGCTCGACAGCTTCTTTCGCGACGCCATGAACTGCACCATCCTGGCCTTTGCCCTGAACACCTGCGCCTACACCACCGAGATCTTCGCCGGCGCCATCCGCAGCATGCACCACGGTGAAGTCGAGGCAGCCAGGGCCTACGGCCTGCGCGGCTGGAAACTTTATGCTTATATCATCATGCCGTCCGCGTTGCGCCGCTCGCTGCCGTACTACAGCAATGAGGTGATCCTGATGCTGCACTCGACCACCGTGGCCTTCACCGCCACCGTGCCGGACATCCTCAAGGTCGCCCGCGACGCCAACTCGGCCACCTTTCTGACCTTTCAGTCGTTCGGTACGGCCGCCATCATCTACCTGTGCGTGACGTTCGCACTGGTGGGCCTGTTCCGCCTGGCCGAACGACGCTGGCTGGCCTTCCTCGGCCCCGCACACTAGGACCGTTCATGCACCACAAGACCCACGACATCCTGGCCCCGGTGCCGGGGATTTGCCGCCAGATCCACAGCTTCCACTTCGGCCCGCGCGGTGCCGGCAAGGTCTATATCCAGGCTTCGCTGCATGCCGACGAGCTGCCCGGCATGCTGGTGGCCTGGCACCTCAAGCAACGCCTGGGCGAATTGCAGAGCCAGGGCCGCCTGCGCCACGAGATCGTGCTGGTGCCCATCGCCAACCCGGTGGGCCTGGAACAGGTGCTGATGGACGTGCCCCTGGGGCGTTTCGAGCTGCAGAGCGGCGAGAACTTCAACCGCCACTTCGTCGACCTGAGCGACACCATCGGTGACCAGATCGAAGCGCACCTGACCCAGGACCCGCGGCACAACGTCGAGCTGATTCGCGAGTGCATGCGCCGGGCGCTGGACGCGCAGCCTGCCGCCACCCCGCTGCAATCCCAGCGCCTGGTACTGCAACGCCTGGCCTGCGATGCCGACATGGTGCTGGACCTGCACTGCGACTTCGAGGCCGTCGCGCACCTGTACACCACCCCGGAAGCCTGGCCCCGGGTCGAGGCGCTGTCGCGCTATCTCGGGGCCCAGGCCAGCCTGCTGGCCACCGATTCGGGCGGGCAGTCGTTCGATGAGTGTTTCACCCTGGTGTGGTGGCAGCTGCAGCAACGCTTTGCCAAGCAGTTCCCCATCCCCCAGGGCAGCTTTTCGGTGACGGTGGAGCTGCGCGGTCAGGGCGATGTGAGCCACCCGCTGGCCAGCACCGACTGCGAGGCGATCCTGAACTACCTGACCCGTTTCGGTGCCATCGAAGGCGAGGCCGCCCCCTTGCCGCCCCTGCCCTACCCGGCCACGCCGCTGGCGGCGGTCGAACCGGTGGCCACGCCGCTGGGCGGCCTGCTGGTGTTTCATGTCACCCCGGGCCAGCCGGTGCAGGCCGGGCAACTGATCGCAGAGGTGATCGACCCGCTCAGCGACCGCGTGACCCCGGTACACAACCAGCAGGCCGGGCTGCTATATGCCCGCTCGCTGCGACGCATGGCCACCGCTGGCATGGTGATTGCGCATGTGGCGGGCAACCAGCCGTACCGCAGCGGCTACCTGTTATCGCCATGAGGGGCCGTGCATGTACAAACTGACCATCGAAGGCCTGCACAAGCGCTACGGCGAGCACCATGTGCTCAAGGGCGTTTCACTGCAGGCCAGCACCGGCGACGTGATCAGCCTGATCGGCGCCAGTGGCTCGGGCAAGAGCACCTTTCTGCGCTGCATCAATTTTCTCGAACAGCCCGACGAGGGCAGCATGACCCTGGACGGCCAGCCGGTGCGCATGGTGCACGACCGCCACGGCCTGCGCGTGGCCGATGCCGACGAGCTGCAGCGTATCCGCACGCGCCTGGCCATGGTGTTCCAGCATTTCAACCTGTGGAGCCACCTGAGCGTGCTGGAGAACATCAGCATGGCGCCGCGCCGGGTGCTGGGGGTAAGCCGGCACGAGGCCGAGGAACGGGCACGTGCCTACCTGGACAAGGTAGGCCTGGCGCCCCGGGTGGCAGACCAGTACCCGGCGTTCCTGTCCGGTGGCCAGCAGCAGCGGGTGGCGATCGCGCGGGCGCTGGCAATGGAGCCGGAGGTGATGCTGTTCGACGAGCCGACTTCGGCGCTGGACCCGGAGCTGGTGGGGGAAGTGCTGCGGGTGATCCAGGGGCTGGCCGAGGAAGGCCGCACCATGATCATGGTGACCCACGAAATGAGCTTTGCACGGCAGGTATCGAGCCAGGTGCTGTTCCTGCATCAGGGGCTGGTGGAGGAACAGGGCGCACCGGCCGATGTGCTGGGCAACCCCAGGAGCGAGCGGCTGCGCCAGTTCCTGAGTGGCAACCTCAAATAACCCGACGATTGTCACCCGCTAAAACTAATGCCGGGCATTGATGGTCTGTGAAGACACACCCACTGCCCACAAGCGGCCCCGGCATGCGTAAACCGTCCGACCTTGCTGGCCCCTGGTTTGCCACCCGTGGCTGGAAGCCCTTCGCCTTTCAGAAGCGCGTGTGGGCCGCCGTCGCCCGCGGCGAATCCGGGTTGCTGCATGCCAGCACCGGCGCCGGCAAAACCTACGCCCTGTGGCTGGCCGCGCTGCAACACCTCCATGCCCAGGACACGCCACGCGCCAAGCACCCGGCACCGCTGCAAGTGCTGTGGATCACCCCCATGCGCGCCCTGGCCGCCGATACCGCGCGGGCCTTGCAGGCGCCACTGGACGCGTTGCAGATTCACTGGAGCCTGGGCGTGCGCAGCGGCGACACCTCCAGCGCCGAGCGTGCCCGCCAGAGCCGGCGCCTGCCCAGCGCCCTGATCACCACCCCCGAAAGCCTGACCCTGCTGCTGACCCGCGATGCGGCGCAGAGCGAGTTCGCCAGCCTGCGCCTGGTGGTGGTGGACGAATGGCACGAGCTGCTCGGCAACAAGCGCGGTGTACAACTGCAACTGGCCCTGGCGCGCCTGCGTCGCTGGCACCCGGGCCTGATCGTATGGGGCATCTCGGCCACCCTGGGCAACCTGGAGCATGCCCGCGACGTGCTGCTGCCCGAGGGCGGTTGCCTGGTGCAAGGCCGCCAGGACAAGCGCATCGAGGTCGATACCCTGCTGCCCGAAGCCATCGAGCGCTTCCCCTGGGCCGGGCACATGGGGCTCAAGATGCTCGCGCAGGTGCGCGATGAGGTGGCGCGCAGCAGCAGTTGCCTGGTGTTCACCAACACCCGCGCCCAGGCCGAGCTGTGGTATCAGGCGCTGCTGGAGGCGCGCCCCGACTGGGCCGGCATCATTGCCCTGCATCACGCCTCGCTGGCCCGCGAAACCCGCAACTGGGTCGAGCAGAGCCTGAAACAGGGCCAGCTCAAGGCAGTGGTATGTACCTCAAGCCTCGACCTGGGGGTGGATTTTCTGCCCGTCGAACGGGTGTTGCAGATCGGCTCGGCCAAGGGCGTGGCGCGTCTGATGCAGCGCGCCGGACGCTCGGGGCACGCGCCGGGCCGCCCTTCGCGGGTGACCCTGGTACCGACCCACAGCCTGGAGCTGGTGGAGGCCGCCGCCGCCCGCGAGGCCGTTGCAGCACGCCAGATAGAGGCAAGGCGCTCTCCGGCGCTGTGCATGGATGTGCTGGTGCAGCACCTGGTGAGCATGGCCCTGGGGGCCGGGTTTCGCCCCGCGCAACTGCTCGAGGAAGTGCGCAGCACCTGGGCCTATCGGCACCTGCGCGACGAACAGTGGCAATGGGCGCTGGAATTCGTGCGCAACGGCGGTGCCTCGCTGGGCGCCTACCCTGACTATCACCGGGTCATCGAAGCGCCGGACGGGGTATGGCGGGTGGCCAACGCGCGCCTGGCGCGCCGCCACCGCATGGGCATCGGCACCATCGTCAGCGATGCGAGCATCCAGCTGAAGTTCTGGAGCAAGGGAGGCGGCGGGCGCAACCTGGGCAGTGTCGAGGAAGCCTTCGTTGCCCGCCTGCGCCCGGGCGATGCCTTCCTGTTCGCCGGGCGCACGCTGGAGCTGGTGCGCATCGACAACATGACCGCCTATGTGCGTCGCAGCACCGCGCGCAAACCTGCCGTACCACGCTGGAACGGCGGGCGCATGCCGCTTTCCAGCGAGCTGGCCAGGGCCGTGGTCGAGCAGCTCGACAGCGCTGCGCACGGTCGCTACCACGGGCCGGCCATGCAGGCGGTCAAGCCATTGCTGGAGCTGCAGCGGCGCTGGTCGGTGATCCCCACCCACGACATGCTGCTGGCCGAGACCTGGACCTCGCGTCAGGGCTGCCATCTGTTTCTCTATCCATTTGCCGGGCGCACCACCCACCTTGGGCTGGCCAGCCTGCTGGCGTGGCGCTACAGCCGCAGCCAGCCGGCGAGTTTCTCGATTGCGGTGAACGACTACGGCCTGGAACTGCTGTGCCCTGGCGAAGTGCCGTGGGCGGCCATGCTGCCGGACCTGCTGAGCCCCGATGAACTGCTCGAGGACGTGCTGGCCAGCCTGAATGCCGGCGAAATGGCCATGCGCCGTTTTCGCGAAATTGCGCAGATCTCCGGGCTGGTGTTCGGCGGCTATCCCGGCTCGCACAAGAGCACCCGGCAGATCCAGGCGTCCAGCGGCCTGTTCTTCGAGGTGTTCCGCCAGCACGACGCGGGCAACCTGCTGCTGGGCCAGGCCCGTGACGAGGTACTGAACGCAGAGCTTGAGATCGACCGGCTGGCGCAGGTACTGAGCCGGCTGGGCGGTTTGCGCCTGCATCTGCAGCCGCTTGCGCGCCCGGGCCCGCTGGCCTTTCCGCTGCTGGTGGAAGGCATGCGCGAAACCCTGAGCACGGAAAAGCTCGCCGACCGCATCGCCCGCATGGTCGCCGACCTGGAAAAGGCCGCGAGCCGGGAGCGCTGAATGAGTCACTGCCTGAACATCGACGTACACGGCGAGCAGCTCTGGCTGCTGGGGGACAAGGCGCTGTACTGGCCGGCGCGCAAGGTGATGCTGGTGGCCGATGTGCACATCGGCAAGGCGGCGGCATTTCGCGCCCAGCACCTGCCCGTGCCCCGCGGCACCACGCAATCGACCCTGCAACGTCTGGACCGGCTGCTGACCAGCTACCCGTGCGAAGAGCTGATCGTGCTGGGCGACTTTCTGCACGCACGCACCGGCCGCGCCGCGGCCACGCTGGAACGCGTGCAGCAATGGCGGGAGCAGCACGCCCGGCTGAAGATCACGCTGATACGCGGCAACCACGACCTGCATGCCGGCGACCCGCCCGAGGGGCTGCGCATCGATGTGCTGGACGGCCCGCTGCTGCTGGGGCCGTTCGCCTTGCAGCACGAGCCCGAGCCCCATGCCACGCACCTGGTGCTGGCCGGCCACGTACACCCGGTGTATGTGCTGCGGGGGCGCGCGCGGCAACGCCTGCGCCTGCCCTGCTTCGTGATCGGCGAACGGCTCGGCCTGCTGCCGGCCTTCGGGGACTTCACCGGCGGCTGGGCAGTGCAGCCTCAGCCGGGTGAGCGCGTGTACCTGACGGCAGACGCGCAGGTATGGCCGGTCAAGCCCTAGGCTCAGGCAACCGGTGCCGGTGGCGGTTCATCAGGGAGTGTGGGTTCACCCGGTTCCATCGGAGGGTTATCGCCTGGCTGCGGCGGCGACGGGGTGTCCGGGCCAGGCTGGCCGGGGACGCCACCGGCCTGCATCAGTGGCGGCTGCGCGAGCAATGACCAGGCCACCAGCCCGATCTGATTGGGCTGCAGCACGGCAAGTTTGGCGCTGATTGAGGGGTCGAGTTTCATAGGCGGCTCCTGAGCGAAGTCCGACACGCCTCCTGGCGTGCCGGGACGGTTCATCTGCTTGGAGTGCCTTGCCGGCGAGTAATTCCCTCGCTTCGTCGGCTCAGGTGCGCGGCAGGGTCACACCGCGCTGGCCCTGGTACTTGCCGCCGCGGTCCTTATAGGACACTTCGCACTCTTCGTCGGACTCCAGGAACAGCATCTGCGCCACGCCTTCGTTGGCGTAGATCTTGGCCGGCAGGGTGGTGGTGTTGGAGAACTCCAGGGTCACGTGGCCTTCCCACTCCGGCTCGAGCGGGGTGACGTTGACGATGATGCCGCAACGGGCATAGGTGCTCTTGCCCAGGCAGATGGTCAGCACGTTGCGCGGGATGCGGAAGTACTCGACGGTGCGCGCCAGGGCGAAGGAGTTGGGCGGGATGATGCACACGTCGCTCTTGACGTCGACGAAGCTGCCGGCGTCGAAGTTTTTCGGATCGACGGTGGCCGAATTGATGTTGGTGAACACCTTGAACTCGTCGGCGCAGCGCACGTCGTAGCCGTAGCTGGAGACGCCGAAGGAGATCAGCCGGTTGTCGCTTTCGCCGCGTACCTGACGCTCGACGAAGGGCTCGATCATGCCGTGTTCCTGCGCCATGCGGCGAATCCACTTGTCCGATTTGATGCTCATGGCGGGTGTCCTGAAATAGCGTGGTGAAGAAATTCTGTGGGGCATCTTACCGGGCCCGGCGCCGGGTTCAAAGTTCCGTGCGGTGTTGGCGGCAAGATCCGCGTCATACGGGGCCTGCGCGGGGTATCGCGGCGCCGTCAGTCTTGAATTGCACGAAAGCTGAACAAGACCATTGGCACGTTCTGGAAAAAGGGTTATGGTGACGCCACTGTGCTGCACGTGTCACTGAGAATCTCTACCTGATGCAAGATCTCGATCAACCCATCTTCATGAATTTTCTGCCTCTTTGCACTCAGTCTCGGCCAGGGCGTTTCCTGAGCCGTAATTAACTTTGTCCAAGGAGACAGACCATGTCCAATCGCCAAACCGGTACCGTTAAGTGGTTCAACGATGAAAAAGGCTTCGGCTTCATCACCCCACAATCCGGTGACGACCTGTTCGTACACTTCAAAGCCATTCAAGCTGACGGCTTCAAAAGCCTGAAAGAAGGCCAGCAGGTCTCTTTCGTCGCTACCCGCGGCCAGAAAGGCATGCAAGCTGAAGAAGTACAAGTTATCTAACTTGCGCTTCACTGCTTGAAAAAAGCCCTGCCCTCACCGGCGGGGCTTTTTTTTGCCTTGTGTCCCGTCCTGAATAAGGTTTACACCTCCCATCCCGAATTTCCGGAGAGTCAGATGGAACAAGGTGTAAAGCGCACACAGCGTGATTACTCACTGTCTTTTAAATTGGCGGTGGTTGATCAGATTGAAAAAGGCGAACTGACCTACAAGCAGGCCCAGGTGCGGTATGGCATCCAGGGACGGTCGACGGTTCTGGTATGGTTGCGTAAGCACGGTCGGCAGGATTGGAGCCAGGGGGCTTCGATCCGCGACGAGAGGAGCTGCGCGATGTCTGACCCCAAAACGCTCACTCCAGAGCAGCGGATCAAAGAGCTTGAGCAGCAGCTTGAGCTGATGAGCCAGAAGGCCCAGTTCTTTGAAACGGTCGTTGATGTTCTGAAAAATGACTATGGTGTCTCGGTCGTAAAAAAGCGATCCGGCAAGTCCTCTCGCAAGGTCAAGTCGCAGGACTGAGCATTGCCAGGGCTTGTCAGTTTCTAGGCATCAGTCGACAGGCTTACTACAAGCGCAACCGAGCTGCTGATGGCAAAGAGCGCCAGGCAGATCGGGTGGTTCAGTTTGTTCAGCAAGTCCGGCTGCGCCAGCCCCGTCTGGGTACCCGTAAGCTGCACTATTTGCTGCATTGCCAACCTGACAAACGATTCCAAGTCGGCCGAGATAGGCTGTTTCAGGTCTTGGGAGAGCGCCGTTTGCTGGTACTGCCCAAGCGGGCATACCACAAGACAACACAGAGCTTTCATCGCTTCTACCGCCATCCCAACTTAATCAAGCCCGGTCCAAGCCAAGTCGTCCCGACAAGGCCGGAGCACGTCTGGGTTGCCGACATTACTTATCTGCCCGCACGCAACGGCCCGCTGTACCTGAGCCTGGTAACGGACGCGTACTCCAGGAAAATTGTTGGTCACCACGTCCATGAAAGCCTGCATGCCGAGTCAGTAGCGCAAGCCTTCAAGCAGGCCTTACGAAAGCGACGTCATCGCCAGCCATTAGTCCACCATTCGGATCGAGGCATCCAATATTGCTCGGCGCTATACCAGTCACTGCACCAACGGCACGGCGTTCAGTGCTCCATGACTGATGGGTATGACTGCTACCAGAACGCGCTGGCTGAGCGAATCAACGGAATCCTCAAGATGGAGCTGCTGTTGAGCAGCCCTGAAGATCTGGAGCAAGCGAGGCAGATGGTTGATGAGGCAGTGCAGATCTACAACACAGAACGGCCCCATATGGCCCTGAAAAACAAAACGCCCGATGCGGTGCATCAGGCGTTTTGAGGCCTATCGGCCTACCTGAACAGGTGTAAACCTATTTCAGGACTAGACATTGCCGGTGGGCCTGCCCGTAGGAGCCGGCGTTGCCGGCGAAGGCAACACCGCAGTACCTGCCTGGTGATGCAGTGGGCCCTTCGCCGGCAACGCCGGCTCCTACACAGGCGAGGGTATCGACTCAGTCTTCGCTGATGGTGATATTGGGCATCGCCGGCGCCGCCGCTTCCTGCAGCACGATGCGCGCCCCCACCTGCCGTGCCAGTTCCTGGTACACCATGGCAATCTGGCTTTCAGGCTCGGCAATCGCGGTCGGCTTGCCGCTGTCGGCCTGCTCGCGAATCAGCATCGACAGGGGCAGCGAAGCCAGCAGCTCCACACCGTACTGCGCCGCCAGCTTCTCGCCACCACCTTCACCGAACAGGTGCTCGGCATGCCCGCAGTTCGAGCAGATATGCACGGCCATGTTCTCGACCACGCCCAGCACCGGGATATTCACCTTGCGGAACATCTCCACACCCTTTTTCGCGTCCAGCAGCGCAAGGTCCTGCGGCGTGGTCACGATCACCGAACCGGCCACCGGCACCTTCTGCGCCAGGGTCAGCTGGATGTCGCCGGTGCCCGGCGGCATGTCGATCACCAGGTAGTCGAGGTTGTCCCAGGCGGTCTGGGTCACCAGTTGCAGCAACGCACCGGAGACCATCGGGCCACGCCATACCATCGGCGTGTTGTCGTCGGTGAGAAACGCCATCGACATGACTTCCACGCCATGCGCACGCAACGGCACGAACCACTTCTGGTCGCGGATCTGCGGCCGGGTCCCTTCGGCGATACCGAACATCACGCCCTGGCTGGGGCCATAGATGTCGGCATCCAGGATACCCACCCGCGCCCCTTCACGGGCCAGGGCCAGGGCCAGGTTGGCGGCGGTGGTGGACTTGCCCACACCGCCCTTGCCCGAGGCAACGGCCACGATGTTCTTGACGTTGGCCAGGCCCGGAATCTGCGCCTGGGCCTTGTGCGCGGCGATCACACAGGTGATCTCGACCTGTGCCGAGGCCACGCCCTCGATCCCCTCGACGGCGGTCTGCAGCACCTGGGCCCAGCCGTTCTTGAACAGGCCGGCGGCATAGCCCAGCTCCAGGGCCACGCTGACCCGGTCGCCCTGGATATCGATGCTGCGCACACACCCGGCGCTGACCGGGTCCTGGTTCAGGTAAGGGTCGGTGTATTGGCGAAGGACGGTTTCAACCGCTGCGCGAGTGACGGCGCTCATGGAGACTCCCGATAAAAGACTGAATGAAACAGGTCGCTATGCTAACCCGTGAAACAACGGCAGATACGTCCATGGGGTGAAATATATTTCCCATCGTTTTATAGTGGCCGATCACCGTTCATACCCTGTAGCCGAAAGTAGCCGAGCCCCCATGTCCGAGCCACGCCAGATTCTCGTCACCAGCGCCCTGCCCTATGCCAACGGGTCGATCCACCTTGGCCACATGCTCGAGTACGTTCAGACAGACATGTGGGTGCGCTTCCAGAAGTACCGCGGCAACCAGTGCACCTACGTGTGCGCCGACGACGCGCACGGTTCGGCGATCATGCTGCGCGCCGAGAAAGAAGGCATTACCCCCGAGCAACTGATCGCGAACGTGCAGGCCGAGCACTGCGGCGACTTTGCCGACTTTCTGGTGGAGTTCGACAACTACCATTCGACCCACGCCGACGAAAACCGCGAGCTGTCGAGCCAGATCTACCTGAAACTGCGTGACGCCGGGCATATCGCCACGCGCTCGGTCACCCAGTATTTCGACCCCGACAAGCAGATGTTCCTGGCCGACCGCTTCATCAAGGGCACCTGCCCCAAATGCGCGGCCGACGACCAGTATGGCGACAACTGCGAAAAATGCGGCGCCACCTACGCACCGACCGAACTGAAGAACCCCAAGTCGGCGATCTCCGGCGCCACCCCGGTGCTCAGGGACTCCCAGCACTTCTTCTTCAAGCTGCCCGACTTCCAGGCCATGCTGCAGCAGTGGACCCGCAGCGGCACACTGCAGGACGCCGTGGCCAACAAGTTGGCCGAATGGCTGGATTCCGGCCTGCAGGAATGGGACATCTCCCGTGATGCGCCGTACTTCGGCTTCGAGATCCCGGGCGAGCCGGGCAAGTACTTCTATGTGTGGCTGGACGCGCCGATCGGCTACATGGCCAGCTTCAAGAACCTGTGCGACCGCACGCCGGAACTGGACTTCGACGCCTACTGGAAAAAAGACTCCAGCGCCGAGCTGTACCACTTCATCGGCAAGGACATCGTCAACTTCCACGCGCTGTTCTGGCCGGCCATGCTCGAAGGCGCCGGCTACCGCAAGCCGACCGCAATCAACGTGCACGGCTACCTGACGGTCAACGGCCAGAAGATGTCCAAGTCCCGTGGCACCTTCATCAAGGCGCGCACCTACCTCGACCACCTGTCGCCGGAATACCTGCGCTACTACTACGCGGCCAAGCTGGGCCGTGGCGTGGATGACCTGGACCTGAACCTGGAAGACTTCGTGCAGAAGGTCAACTCGGACCTGATCGGCAAGGTGGTCAACATCGCCAGCCGCTGCGCAGGGTTCATCCACAAGGGCAACGGCGGCGTGATGGTGGCCGGCGACGCCGCACCGGAGCTGACCGAGGCCTTCCTGGCTGCGGCACCGGGTATCGCCGACGCCTACGAAGGCCGCGACTTCGCCCGTGCGATGCGCGAAATCATGGGCCTGGCCGACCGCGCCAACGCCTGGATCGCCGACAAGGCCCCGTGGTCGCTGGCCAAGCAGGAAGGCAAGCAGGACGAAGTGCAGGCCGTGTGCGCCCAGGGCATCAACCTGTTCCGCCAGCTGGTGATCTTCCTCAAGCCGGTGCTGCCGCAACTGGCCAGCGATGCCGAGGCGTTCCTGAACGTCGCGCCGCTGACCTGGAACGACCACCAGAGCCGTCTCGAGAACCACCAGCTGAACCCGTTCAAGGCATTGATGACCCGCATCGACCCGGTCAAGGTGCAAGCCATGGTCGACGCTTCCAAGCAGGACCTGGCCGCCAGCCAGACCAGCGTGGTCACCGGCAACGGCGAACTGACCAAGGACCCATTGGCAGCTGAGATCGACTTCGACACCTTTGCCGCCGTCGACCTGCGGGTAGCGCTGATTCTCAAGGCCGAAGCCGTGGAAGGGGCCGACAAGCTGCTGCGCCTGACCCTGGACATCGGTGACGAGCAGCGCAACGTGTTCTCCGGCATCAAGTCCGCCTACCCGGACCCGAGCAAGCTGGAAGGTCGTCTGACCATGATGATCGCCAACCTCAAGCCACGCAAAATGCGCTTTGGCGTGAGCGAGGGGATGGTCATGGCCGCAGGCCCTGGCGGCGAGGAGATCTACCTGCTCAGCCCTGACAGCGGCGCCAAGCCGGGTCAGCGCATCAAGTAAGTGCCACGCCCCGACCCTGACCGGCCGGGGCGTTCTCATTGCACCGTGATTGCCGGATAATGGCGCACAGCCTCTTGCCTGTGGCGCGCCCATGACCGAACTGCTCCTTACCCTTATCAGCGCTGCGCTGGTCAACAACCTCGTGTTGCACCAGGCCCTCGCGCTCGACCCGCTGCTGCAGCCCGTCGAGCCGGCGTCACGTCGCCGGGTGCACGCACTGGGGTTGGCGACGCTGGTGCTGATGGTGCTGGCGGTCGTACCGGGGCAGTTGCTTTACCGCTACGGGTTGCGCCCGCTGCAACTGGAGTACCTGCGCCTGTTCGTGTTCCTGCCGCTGTGCGTTCTGCTGGCAGCGCCGGTGCTGAACCGGTTGCAACGCCAACTGCCACACTGGCCGTTCACCGGCCTCAAACCCTTGCTGCTGGGCAATGCCGCCGTCCTGGGCCTTGCCCTGCAAGCCAGCGATGCCACGCTCGACCCGTTCGCCACCCTGGCCCTGAGCCTGGGCGGCGGCCTGGGCTTCTGGCTGGCGCTGTGCCTGTTCGACGACCTGCGCCAACGCAGCGACGCGGCCCCCGTGGCCTTGCGCGACCTGCCCATCGAGCTGATCGGCGCAGGGATCATGGCCCTGGCCTTTCTCGGTTTCAACGGACTGTTCACCTCATGAGCCTGATTCAACGCATCGACGCCCTGCTGCCCCAGACCCAATGCGGCAAGTGCGGTCATGCCGGCTGCCAGCCTTACGCCCAGGGGCTGGCGGCGGGCGAGGCCATCAACAAGTGCCCACCCGGCGGCAGCGAGACCATTGCCGCACTGGCCGCACTGCTGCAGGTGCCGGTGATTGCCCTGGATACCGACCGCGGCAGTGCGCCCGCCCAGGTCGCCTTCATTCGCGAGGCCGAATGTATCGGTTGCACCAAATGCATCCAGGCCTGCCCGGTGGACGCCATCGTCGGCGCCGCCAAGCTGATGCACACGGTCATCAGCGCCGAATGCACCGGCTGCGACCTGTGCGTGGCGCCTTGCCCGGTCGACTGCATCGACCTGCTGCCACTGCCTGCCGACAGCCCCATCGTGCCGATCGTCGGCGGCCTTGCTCACACCCGGCCACAGCAGCTCGCCCGCGCCGCCCGGCGCAGCCATGCACGCCACCGCTTCGAGCAGCGTGCCCAGCGCCTGCAACGCGAAGAGGCGCGCAAGCAGGCCGAACGCATCGCGCGCAGCCAGCGGCCCGCCCCGAACGCGGCGGCTGCGGTGCCGGCCGACGACCCGATCAAGGCCGCGATTGCGCGGGTGCAGGCGCAAAAGGCTGCAGCCGCCGATGCGGCGCTGAAAAAGGCCAAGATTGCCGCGGCCATGAGTCGCGCCCAGCTGACCAAGGCGCGCACAGCCTTTGGCGACTCGCCAAGCCCGGCGCAGCAAGCGCAACTGGCTGAGCTGCAGCAAGCGCAGCAACAGGCCCAGGCTCACCTGGAATCACTGCTGGCGGTAAGCGATGCTGCCCGCGCCTGACCCGGGCGAACGCCTGCGCGCCAGCCTGCGCCTGGTGCTGCTGGCGTGCCTGCCCGGCTTGCTGGCACTGACCTGGCTGCACGGTTGGGGCACCCTGCTCAACCTGCTGCTGACCACCACCGCGGCGCTGGCGACCGAAGCGGTGTTGCTGCGCGCCCAGCGCCGCCCGGTACGTGCTGCACTGGGCGATGGCAGCGCCCTGGTCAGCGCCACACTGCTGGCCATCGCCCTGCCCGCCTACCTCGCCTGGTGGGTGCCGGTGATTGCCAGCGCAAGCGCCCTGGCCCTGGGCAAGCATGTGTACGGCGGGCTTGGCAAGAATCCGTTCAACCCGGCCATGCTCGGCTATGCCGTGGCCCTGGTCAGCTTTCCGGCCCAGATGACCCAGTGGCCCGGACCGCAACCGCTGGACCTGGGCACCAGCCTCGAAGCGGTGTTCGGCTTGGCCGTCCGACCCGACGCCTGGGCCCAGGCGACGGTGCTGGATGTGGTGCGCCACAACCAGAGCCTGACCATCGAAGAACTGTTCGGCCAGCACCCGGCCTTCGGCCGATTCGCCGGCGCGGGCAGCGAGTGGGTCGCCCTGGCCTTCCTGGCCGGCGGCCTGTTGTTGCTGCAGCGCAAGGTGTTCAGCTGGCATGCCCCGGTGGCCATGCTGGGCAGCCTGTTCATCATGAGCCTGCTGGGCTGGAACGGCTCGGGCTCCGACTCCAATGGCTCGCCGCTGTTTCACCTGCTGGCCGGCTCCAGCCTGTTCGTCGCGTTCTTCATCGTCACCGAACCGGTCAGCGGCCCCAGGGCGGCCAGCGCACGCCTGCTGTTCGGCGCCGGGGTGGGCGTGCTGGTCTATCTGATCCGTACCTGGGGTAGCTATCCCGACGGCAGCGCGTTCGCCGTGCTGCTGATGAACCTGTGCGTGCCGGCGCTCGAACGCTGGGCCGCGCGGCGCCAAGGGCAGCCGGCATGACCCCCCGGGCGCGTGCAGTGCTGCTGGTGGCGGCCGTGGCGTGCCTGGCCATCGGCTGCGCCATTGGCTGGGCGCAGTTGAACGCCGCGCGTATCAGCCAGGCTGAACAGCAGCTCAAGGCCAGGAGCCTGCTGAGCGTGCTGCCGGCAGAGCGCTACGACAACCAGCCGCTGCAACGCCCCCTCGTACTGCCCGCACCGAGCCTGGCCCATAGCACCCTGCTGGCCGGCTACCGCGCGACCCTGCTCGGCCAGCCCAGCGCCGTGGTGCTGCACAGCCGGGTTCAGGGCTATGCGGGGCCACTGGAGCTGCTGATCGCCATCGACAGCCACGGCCGCCTGCTGGCCACCCGGGTGCTGCAGCACCAGGAAACGCCAGGGCTTGGCGGCAAGTTGAGTGAACCGGGCAACACCTGGCTACGCGGGTTCGAGGGCCGCACGCTGGCGGACACCCCCGATCCGGCCTGGGCCCTCAAGCGCGATGCCGGCCAGTTCGACCAGCTGGCCGGCGCCAGCGTGACCTCCCGCGCAGTGATCCAGGCGGTGCACGATGCCCTGCGCTACTTCGACGAACACTCCCACTATCTGCTGGGTACCGGTGAACATGAATAGCCGCAGCCTGCTCATCCTCAGCCTGGCCCCGATGCTGGGCGCCAGCCAGACCCTGGCCCAGGCCGCAGCGCTGGCGTTGTTCAGCCTGTTGAGCCTGTGCCTGCACCGGTTGTGCATGACGCCCTTGCGCCCGCTGCTGCAAGGGCTGCAGACCACGCTGGTCAGCGTGCTGCTGGCGGCGATGCTGGTGACCTGCCTGGAGCTGAGCCTGCGCGCCTGGGCCCTGGAGGTTCACGCGCAACTGGGCATCTACCCGGGGCTGATCGCACTGCAATGCGTGCTGCTGGAACAGTGCTTCGAGCGCCATCGCGGCGTCGCGCAAGGCCTGCTGGTGGTCATCGGCTTGTGTACAGTGCACCTGCTGCTGGGCCTGTGCCGCGAACTGCTGGGCTCTGCCGGGCTGCGCCTGGCCCAACTGACCCCGGGCGCACTGATCCTGCTGGGCCTGCTACTGGCCATTTTCAACCGGGTGCGGCGCAAGCCGGCCCCCTCTAGCCGTCAAGGAAGCCTCTGAGCCCATGAATGCTGCCAAACGCCTGGAAATCTTTCGCAGGCTGCACGAAGACAACCCGGACCCGAAGACCGAGCTGGCCTACACCACCCCCTTCGAACTGCTGATCGCGGTCATCCTCTCGGCGCAATCCACCGACGTGGGGGTCAACAAGGCCACTGCACGCCTGTACCCGGTGGCCAACACGCCCCAGGCCATCTACGACCTGGGCGTTGAAGGGTTGTCCAGCTACATCAAGACCATCGGCCTGTACAACAGCAAGGCCAAGAACGTCATCGAAACCTGTCGCCTGCTGATCGAGCGCCACGGCGGCGAAGTGCCGCAAACCCGCGAAGCCCTCGAAGCGTTGCCCGGGGTGGGCAGAAAGACGGCCAACGTGGTGCTCAACACCGCATTTCGCCAGCCGACCATGGCGGTGGACACGCATATCTTCCGGGTCAGCAACCGCACCCGTATCGCCCCCGGCAAGACGGTGCTGGAGGTGGAAAAGGCATTGATGAAGTTTGTGCCCAAGGACTATCTGCTGGATGCGCACCACTGGCTGATACTGCATGGGCGCTATGTATGCCAGGCGCGCAAGCCACGCTGTGGAAGCTGCCGTATCGAGGACCTTTGCGAGTACCCGCAAAAAACCTCCGACGATTGAACAAATAGTTGAATCGGTTGCGCACGATTGAAAAAATCTTTTTTACCGGCTCTGAAAATATCGCTATAAGGTGCGCCAATAGCCCTCTTGGCATGGAGTGACTTATGAGCACCGATAACGAAGAGCTGGATATCGACGTCGAGCCGGACACGGCAGACGAACAGGAAACGGAAAGCCCGCCCGAAACGGCGAAGACCAACCTCAGCAAGCGTCGCACCATCGACAACATGCTGGAAGAACGCCGCCTGCAAAAGCAGTTGGCCGATTACGACTTCGATCTTTGACGGCCCACTTCAGGTCGCGGGCGGGCCGTCTCTAGCGCATGCAGGGGCCAGGCAGTCGCCCTGGCAAGGTCTGGTTCACACCAGGCCGTTACGCTGGGCCAGTTCGATAAGGTCCACCAGGGAGCGCGCATTGAGCTTGAGCAACAGGCGCGTCTTGTAGGTACTCACCGTCTTGTTGCTCAGAAACATGCCGTCGGCAATCTCCTTGTTGGTCTTGCCGCGTGCCAGTTGCTGCAGCACCATCATCTCCCGCCCCGACAGACGTTCGACCATATCCGCTTCGCTGGAACCGCCAAGGTTCGAACGCACCGAGTGCAGGGCCTGGTTGGGGAAGTAGCTGTAACCGGAGAGGACCGCCTTGATGGCGCTGAGCAGCTCGGTAAGGTCCTGCTGCTTGCAGACATAACCCGCGGCGCCCGCCTGCATGCACCGCATCGAAAAATGCCCAGGTGCCTGTGAGGTCAGCACCAGTACCTTTATGTTCACGTCATTGGAGGTCAACCTTGCGATGACCTCCAGCCCATCGAGCTTGGGCATGCCGATATCCAGTATCACGATATCGGGCAGGTGTTTCTTGACCAGCTGCAGCGCGTCCACTCCGTTGTCGGTCTCTGCGACAACTTCATAGCCATGCCGCTCCATCAGCATGCGTACAGCCAGGCGAATGACCGGATGATCATCCACGATCAGCACTTTATTCATGGGCAAAATCCAATTTTCGCTGTTCGATTTTTTGAGCCCGCACAATAGCCTAGTCAACCGGCATAGTGCATTGCAGCTTCCTTGACAGTTGCACGACAAGACCAGACCTACCTAAATAGAAGATTATTCCTACAAAACTTCCTGATAGCAGGCGTTAAGCAGAAACAATCATTGCGTCGTTCGAGGCGTGCATGCAGTGCGAACAAACACTAACACCGCACTCTCGCCACGTTCCATATGACAACGCTCGCCCGCACGCAGGAAATATCCGTGATATTTGACTAACCCGGGTATCAATCCTGTCACGGCGTTTTATCGCGTCGAAGTTGCACCGAAGTATTTCCTGAGGACGATCCATAACCCCCTGAACACCGAAGTACCCAGGCCGCATAGTGGTTCCAAAAACAATGCGAACCCTGACCCTTGCGCCCACGAAACAGCGCTCACGCCGAGCAGCAGGCACGTACATGAGCAACGTCGAACCGAAAAGCCCACTGACGATCATTGCTATTTTCGCGGGTATCATCGAAGCCTCTGCGTTGGCCTCACTGCCCTTTCTTGGCGAAGACAGCCAGGGTATCTACACGTGGTTTCTGGTGGGCTTTCCACCCTTTCTGACAATCCTGTTTTTCCTGACGCTCAACTTCAACAGCAAGACGCTGTATTGCCCGGAGTACAACGAGGACACGCCTGAAGTTCAGGATGAACCCAAAGACTGGTCAACTTCAGAACAACATGAAAGTCACCTGCCGCCTGCCCGTTCTGCCTTTGCACAATTGACCACACAAGCCCCACCCCTGGGTTGCGACGCCATGGCACCCGCTATCTCGACCATCGTCATTTCCGGTGCACACAGCACATCGCTGATCGAATACCTTGTCACTCAGGCCATCACGCAACAGCCCAGGCTGGGCACGCTGGTCATCCACAACCTTGAAACCGGCACGCAGACCACACTGACCACCCATGCCCTGGGCGCCGAGCCACCGCAATGAAGGCATAAAAAAACCCGGCCTCAGGCCGGGTTCCTTTCGTTCAAGCGCCCCTCACACCAGTGAGCGGCCCTTGTTCGCGGCAATGCGCAGGCGCAGTGCGTTGAGCTTGATGAAGCCCGCCGCGTCGGCCTGGTTGTAGGCGCCGCCGTCTTCTTCGAAGGTGGCGATGTTGGCGTCGAACAGCGAATCGTCAGACTTGCGACCGGTGACGATCACGTTGCCCTTGTACAGCTTCAGGCGAACCACACCGTTCACGTTCAACTGCGAAGCATCGATCATCTGTTGCAGCATCAGACGCTCAGGGCTCCACCAGTAGCCGGTGTAGATCAGGCTGGCGTACTTGGCCATCAGCTCATCCTTGAGGTGAGCCACTTCGCGGTCCAGGGTGATGGACTCGATCGCACGGTGCGCGCGCAGCATGATGGTGCCGCCCGGGGTTTCGTAGCAGCCACGGGACTTCATGCCCACATAGCGGTTCTCGACGATGTCCAGGCGACCGATGCCGTTCTCGCCGCCGATGCGGTTCAGGGTGGCCAGGACGGTGGCCGGAGTCATCTCGACGCCGTCCAGCGCCACGACGTCGCCGTTGCGGTAGGTCAGTTCCAGGTAGGTCGGAACGTCAGGGGCGTTTTCTGGCGACTTGGTCCAGCGCCACATGTCTTCTTCGTGCTCGGTCCAGGTATCCTCCAGCACGCCGCCCTCGTAGGAGATGTGCAGCAGGTTGGCGTCCATCGAGTACGGCGACTTCTTCTTGCCGTGACGCTCGATCGGGATACCGTGCTTCTCGGCGTAGTCCATCAGCTTCTCGCGCGAGAGCAGGTCCCACTCGCGCCATGGGGCGATGACCTTGACGCCTGGCTTGAGCGCGTAGGCACCCAGCTCGAAACGCACCTGGTCGTTGCCCTTGCCGGTGGCGCCATGGGAAATGGCGTCGGCGCCGGTTTCGTTGGCGATCTCGATCAGACGCTTGGCGATCAGCGGACGTGCGATGGAAGTACCCAGCAGGTACTCGCCTTCGTAGACGGTGTTGGCGCGGAACATCGGGAACACGAAATCGCGGACGAATTCTTCTCGCAGGTCATCGATGTAGATCTCTTTGACACCCATGGCCTGAGCCTTGGCGCGGGCCGGTTCGACCTCCTCGCCCTGCCCCAGATCGGCGGTGAACGTCACCACTTCACAGTTGTAGGTATCTTGCAGCCACTTGAGAATCACCGAAGTATCAAGGCCGCCGGAATACGCCAGTACGACCTTTTTTACGTCCGCCATGCCATCACTCCACGGGTTGTACGGAAAGCCGGTGATTCTACCGGCCTTACCGCAGAATTTACAGTGGGGCGACAGCTTGTGACGACAAAGCGACAGAAATTGTCGTCGGCGCGACCGGCGGTCGCACCGTCGAATCAGGCGGCGGGTTTGCCTGCCTGGGCGGCCGGCGTCTGCGTGGGTGCCGGCGCAGGCGGGGTCGCTGCCGGTTCGGCAGGCTTGTGCGGGGCAACCTCTGCGGGCTTCTCGACCGGGGTGACGCGGTCGAGCTGGATGTTCACCCGGCGGTTGCGTGCCCGATTGGCGGCATTGGTATTGGCCGCCAGCGGATAGCGCTCGCCATGGAAGCGCACGGTGATCTGCTCTTCGGGGATGCCATGGGCCTTGAGGTAGTCCTGCACCGCCAGGGCGCGGCGACGCGAGAGGTCGCGGTTGGTCAGGCGGTTGCCGCTGTTGTCGGAGTGGCCATCGAGCTCGATGTGGTTGACCGTGGGGTCGGCCTTGAGGAAGTCGATGATCACGTCCAGGCGGGCACGTGCATCGGCATCCAGATCGATACCGCCCCCCGGAAAGCCCACGCGCGCCTGGCGCACCTGGTCATAGTTCATCGGCAGCAGCTTGGCCGCACAGGCCTGGTAGTCACCGTAGGCACGGTTGAACTTCACCGGCAGCACGCGCACTTCCATGCTGCGCCCGGCTTCGCCGGTGTAGTTGCGCACCACGGTGCTGCGCCCGTCCAGCAGGCCATTGATGAGCCGGCTGGCCTGGCCCTGGGAGCTGTTGAACAGCACGCCGCTGCGCGCCATGCGCACCGCGCCCAGGTTGATGTCGCCACGCCCGGGCTGCCACGGTGCGGCGGCGGCCAGCAGGGTCGCGGAGCCGGCGCCCAGCACATTGCTGGTGGAGCGCAGCTGGAAGGTGGCCTGCTCGCCCGCGCGGCGCACGAACTCGCCGCTGCCGAAATCGGCGATCGGCTGGATCAGCCGGCATTCGAACTGATCGCCCTCGACCTTCCACTCGACGTTCTCCACGCGAGTCTGGAAGGTGAGTGCCACGGCCGGCAGGCTGGCAAACATACTGAGCAGGGCTAGGTAACGCTGGCGCACGGGCGGCTCCACAAATTTCTTACGGCATACCTGCAAGCTATCGGACGCCCTGCGCAAAACTTGATAGCGAGTGCTCGGATCGGGCTTTTCCGGTAGCATTCACCGGGAGTTCGAACCGCCTGGAATCCCCAATGTCCGACCGCCTGACCCTCCTGCGTCCCGACGACTGGCACATCCATCTTCGCGATGGCGCTGTATTGCCCCATACCGTCGGCGACGTGGCGCGCACCTTTGCCCGCGCCATCATCATGCCCAACCTGGTACCGCCGGTACGCAACACTGCCGAAGCCGACGCCTATCGCCAGCGCATCCTGGCCGCCCGCCCTGCCGGCAGCCGCTTCGAACCGCTGATGGTGCTGTACCTCACCGACCGCACCCAGCCCGAGGACATTCGCGCGGCCAAGGCCAGCGGATTCGTGCATGCCGCCAAGATGTACCCGGCCGGCGCGACCACCAACTCGGACTCCGGCGTGACCAGCGTCGACAAGATTTTCCCGGTGCTCGAAGCCATGGCCGAAGTGGGCATGCCGCTTCTGGTGCACGGCGAAGTGACCCGCCCCGAGATCGACGTGTTCGATCGCGAGAAGCTGTTCATCGACGAGCATCTGCGCCGTGTGGTCGAGCGCTTCCCCACGCTCAAAGTGGTGTTCGAGCACATCACCACTGCCGAAGCCGTGCAGTTCGTCAACGAGGCCCCGGCCAACGTCGGCGCAACCATCACCGCCCAGCACCTGCTGTACAACCGCAACCACATGCTGGTGGGCGGTATTCGCCCGCACTTCTACTGCCTGCCGATCCTCAAGCGCAACACCCACCAGGTGGCTCTGCTCGACGCAGCCACCAGCGGCAGCAGCAAGTTCTTCCTCGGCACCGATTCGGCGCCCCACGCCCAGCATGCCAAGGAAGCCGCCTGCGGCTGTGCCGGCTGCTACACCGCGTTCGCCGCCATCGAGCTGTACGCCGAGGCGTTCGAACAGCGCAACGCGCTGGACAAGCTGGAAGGTTTCGCCAGCCTTCATGGCCCGGCGTTCTACGGCCTGCCGGCGAACACCGACCACATTACCCTGGTCCGCGAAAGCTGGACCGCCCCAGGCAGCCTGCCGTTCGGCGAGCAGACTGTCATCCCGCTGCGCGCCGGTGAGCAACTGCGCTGGCGCCTGCTGGAGGAGACTGTGTGAGCGACGATTACGAAGACGACCAGGAAGGTCAAGGCGGCGGTTCGCGCCATCCGATGGCAGAGCGCTTTCGCGGCTACCTGCCGGTGGTGGTGGATGTTGAAACCGGTGGTTTCAACTGCGCCACCGATGCACTGCTGGAAATAGCCGCAGTCACCATCGGCATGGACGAAAAGGGCTTTCTGTTCCCGGAGCACACCTATTTCTTCCGCGTCGAACCCTTCGAGGGCGCCAATATCGAACAGGCGGCCCTGGACTTCACCGGCATCAAGCTCGATCACCCGCTGCGCATGGCGGTCAGCGAAGAGTCGGCGCTGACCGACATCTTCCGCGGCGTGCGCAAGGCCCTCAAGGCCAATGGCTGCAAGCGCGCGATCCTGGTGGGGCACAACAGCAGTTTCGACCTGGGCTTCCTCAACGCGGCCGTGGCGCGCCACGACATGAAGCGCAACCCCTTCCACCCGTTCTCCAGCTTCGACACCGCCACCCTGGCTGGCCTGGCCTATGGTCAGACCGTGCTGGCGCGGGCCTGCCAGAGTGCCGACATCGACTTTGACGGGCGGGAGGCACACTCGGCGCGCTACGACACCGAGAAAACGGCCGAGCTGTTCTGCGGCATCGTCAATCGCTGGAAGGAAATGGGCGGCTGGCAGGACTTTCGCGACTGACCGCTTCGCCGGCCGGCGCCTGCAGACGCTACGCGACGCAGGAGCCAGCCTTGCTGGCGAACAGGCATAAAAAACCGGCCACCAGGGCCGGTTTTTTCATGCGTGGCGCTTACAGCTTGCCAGCATTCTCGCTCAGGTAGGCAGCAACGCCTTCTGGCGAAGCGGTCATGCCCTTGTCGCCTTTTTTCCAGTTGGCAGGGCAGACTTCGCCGTGCTCTTCGTGGAATTGCAGCGCGTCGACCAGACGGATCAGCTCTTCCATGTTGCGGCCCAGCGGCAGGTCGTTGACGATCTGCGAACGGACAACACCCTTGTCGTCGATCAGGAACGCGCCACGGAAGGCCACGCCGCCTTCGGACTCGACGTCGTAGGCCTGGGCGATTTCGTGCTTGAGGTCGGCAGCCATGATGTATTTGACCGGGCCGATACCGCCGGCGTTGATCGGGGTGTTGCGCCAGGCGTTGTGGGTGAAGTGCGAGTCGATCGAAACGGCGATCACTTCAACGTTGCGCGCCTTGAAGTCGTCCATGCGGTGATCCAGGGCGATCAGCTCGGACGGGCAGACGAAGGTGAAGTCCAGTGGGTAGAAGAACACCAGGCCGTACTTGCCCTTGATAGCCGAAGCCAGGTTGAAGCTGTCGACGATCTCGCCGTTGCCCAGTACTGCAGGTACGGTGAAGTCCGGGGCGTTTTTGCCTACGAGCACGCTCATTCGATATCTCCTGATGGTATTGAATGGTTTGCGCAGCCGACCCGCAGGTCCGCTGGCATGACACAAGAACTGCCCATCATACACCGACCGACGCCGTGCGCCGAGCGAATGCCAGCCCACTGCCAGACTGACCGCCGGTCGCTCTGGAACGGGCCTCTGCACAAGGTACTTTGACAAGCATTCTCATTAGCATTAAGCTCCCCGACATCAAGCCTTTACCAGCGATGGTCTCCCTTATGTATGTGTGTCTTTGTGTTGGTGTTACCGACGGACAGATCCGCGATGCGATTTACGAAGGATGCTGCAGCTACAAGGAAGTCCGTGCCGCCACCAACGTGGGCACCCAGTGCGGCAAATGTGCCTGCCTGGCCAAGGAAGTGGTACGTGAAACCCTGACCAAACTGCAGGTCAGCCAGGCCGCCCTGCCTTATCCGGTAGAATTTACCGCAGCCTGAAAACAGCGAATTTGAAGAACCGGACCTCGTGTCCGGTTTTTTTATGCCTGCAATTCAAGTAGTTAGGCTTAAAACGCGGAACACAAACATTCTTATTCCGATTAATTTTCATTTATTATTCAATAACTTAGGTTTGACACTGGAAGTTGTCGGGCTCAGACTCGTGCTTATCGACACACTTACGCAGGGCAGGACCCCATCATGAAAGGCGACGTTAGCGTCATCCAGCATCTCAACAAGATCCTCGGAAACGAGCTGGTCGCAATCAACCAATACTTCCTGCATGCGCGCATGTACGAAGACTGGGGTCTGGAAAAGCTCGGCAAGCACGAATACAAAGAATCCATCGACGAGATGAAACACGCTGACAAACTGATCAAGCGCATCCTGTTTCTCGAAGGTATTCCCAACGTCCAGGACCTGGGCAAGCTGCTGATTGGCGAACACACCAAGGAAATGCTCGAGTGCGACCTGCGCCTGGAGCAGAAAGGCCTGATCGACCTGAAGGCGGCGATTGCGCATTGCGAGACCGTGGGCGACTTCGGCAGCCGCGAACTGCTCGAAGACATCCTCGAGGCCGAGGAAGAGCATATTGACTGGCTGGAAACCCAGTTGAGCCTGATCGACAAGGTCAGCCTGGAAAACTACCTGCAGTCGCAGATGGGCGAGTAATCACGCCCAACCGGCTGCAACCAAAGCCCCGCCTGTGCGGGGCTTTTTTTCGCCTGGGGTAACCGGCCTTGCCGGCCACCGGGCCCAGACAGGCACAAAAAAGCCCCGCAGATGCGGGGCTCTTCAGTGCAAAACCGGATTCAGGCCTTGGCAGCCTCGGCCTTGGCAGCGGCGTCCTTGATCAGGGTCTGCAGCTCGCCGTTGGCAAACATCTCGGCCATGATATCGCTGCCGCCGACCAGCTCACCGCCCACCCACAGTTGCGGGAAGGTCGGCCAGTTGGCGTACTTGGGCAGGTTGGCGCGGATTTCCGGGTTCTGCAGGATATCCACGTAAGCGAACTTCTCGCCACAACCCATCACGGCTTGCGCCGCCTTGGCCGAAAAGCCGCACTGCGGGGCATTCGGCGAGCCTTTCATGTAAAGCAGAATGGTGTTGTTGGCAATCTGCTCTTTGATTGTTTCGATAATATCCATGAAGCACCTCGCGGCTGAACTTTCCGACCTGGTTGTCGGCACGGTGACGCATTGTATCGGAAAGCCGAGCGTGACGCTCGGCCTTGCCGATATCAGGCCGCAACCACCTCTACCACCACCCCGTTGAGCGCCGCATTGCCCGATATCGCGTCGCGCTGACGCTCGTCGGTCAGATCGTTGGCACTGGCCCCTGCTTGCGCCTGAGCGATGCCCAGGCGCATGCCTGGCCGCCCATGGCCGAAGCCGTGTGGCAGGCTGACCACGCCGGGCATCATATCGGTGCTGGCGAACACCTCCACCTCGATGCTGCCCACGCGCGAGCTGACACGCACCCGCTGGCCGTCCTGCAACTGCCGGCCGGCCAGGTCGTCGGGATGCATCAGCAGCTGGTGGCGCGGCTTGCCCTTCACCAGGCGATGGTAGTTGTGCATCCAGGAGTTGTTGCTGCGCACATGCCGACGCCCGATCAGCACCAGTTGCGTGGCGTGAGGCAAAGCTTGCGCGGCGAAGCGCTGAAGGTCGGCCAGGATCACCGCGGGCGCGGCCTCGACACACTGGCTGGCAGTTTTCAGCCGCGCACCGAGGTTGGGCTGCAACGGCCCCAGGTCGATACCGTGGGGATAGCGCTCGAGGGTGTGCAGCGACAGGTCGAACACGCTGCCCTGGCCATGGGGCCCGCCGCGCAAGCCCAGGTCGATCATCTGCGCGGGTGTCAGGGTCGGTTTGAGCGGCTTGTCGGCCAGTGCCGCGAAGGCCTTGGCCAGGCCGACGAAGATCTCCCAGTCGTGCAGCGCGCCTTCGGGCTTGGGCAGGATCGCCCGGTTGAAGCGGCTGACGTTGCGCACCGCCAGCAGGTTGAAGGTGGTGTCGTAGTGATCGTTCTCCAGCGCCGAGGTGGACGGCAGGATCAGGTCGGCATGGCGCGTGGTCTCGTTGATGTACAGGTCGATGCTGAGCATGAACTCCAGCCCTTGCAGCGCCTGCTCCAGCTGCCGTCCATTGGGCGTGGAGAGCACCGGGTTGCCGGCCACGGTGACGAGTGCGCGCACCTGCCCTTCGCCCTCGCACAGCATCTCTTCGGCCAGTGCCGCCACCGGCAGCTCGCCTGCGTACTCGGGCAGGCCCGACACACGGCTCTGCCAGGCGTTGAAATGCCCGCCGCTGGTACTGGCCACCAGGTCCACTGCCGGCTGGGTGCACAAGGCGCCGCCGACCCGATCCAGATTGCCACTGACCAGGTTGATCATCTGCACCAGCCAATGGCACAGGGTGCCGAAAGCCTGGGTCGAGATGCCCATGCGCCCATAGCACACGGCCTTGTCGGCGGCGGCGAAGTCGCGGGCCAACTGGCGGATCTGCGTGGCCTCGATACCACAGCGCGGGCCCATGGCTTCGGCTGTGAACGGCGCGATTGCCTCGCGCACCGCGTCCAGCCCGGCCACCGGCAGGTGCGTAGTACGGCTCAGGCCTTCCTCGAACAGGGTGTTGAGCAGCCCGCACAGCAGCGCCGCATCAGCGCCTGGGCGCACGAACAGGTGTTGGTCGGCCATGGCCGCGGTCTCGCTGCGCCGCGGGTCGACCACCACCAGCTTGCCGCCCCGTGCCTGCAGGGCCTTGAGGCGCTTTTCGACATCGGGCACGGTCATGATGCTGCCGTTGGAAGCCAAGGGGTTGCCGCCCAGAATCAGCATGAAGTCGGTATGGTCGATGTCCGCAATCGGCAACAGCAGGCCATGGCCGTACATCAGGTAGCTGGTCAGGTGCTGCGGCAACTGGTCGACCGAGGTCGCGGAAAAGCGGTTGCGCGTCTTGAGCAGGCCCAGGAAATAGTTGCTGTGGGTCATCAGGCCGTAGTTGTGCACGCTGGGGTTGCCCTGGTACACCGCCACCGCGTTCTGACCATGGCGCTGCTGCAGGGCCCAGAGCTTCCGGGCGGCCAGCGCGAACGCCTCGTCCCAGCCGATGGCCTGCCATTGCTCGCCGATGCGGCGCATGGGAGTACGCAGGCGGTCCGGATCGTTCTGGATGTCCTGCAACGCAACGGCCTTGGGACAGATATGGCCACGGCTGAAGGTGTCCAGCGCATCGCCCTTGATCGACGTGATGCGCGGCGCCTGCCCAGGCTCATGGGCCACTTCCAGGGTCAGGCCGCAGATGGCTTCGCACAGATGACAGGCACGGTGATGCACGCTTTTGCTCATGGCCGCCTCTTGTTGTGGGTCTGATTAGCGACCTCGACTATGGCCCTGCCCCGCCCCCCTCGCCAGTGACGTTCGTGGCGTGAATCGCCCGGCATCAGGCAAGGCGATGGTCGCGGCGCGCTGGCACCTGTACCGCGCATGCGTTGCAAAGGCCTCGGCGGGCAGTGTACAAAGCCTGTCCGGCCCAATAAAAAGCGTCACCCAACGGCTTGCAACACATTCGGCAACGTCGAGTTCGCAGCCCCCACTTGGTAAGACGCGACATTTAATTATAGTATTGCGCCTTTCCCTATTTCGTCGCCCCGTGCGGCTTTCGCCGCAGGTCACTTCCGTTGTTTTCGAAAACCGGCTTTTGATGATCTGCGGTCTGTTGCAAAAAGGTAGTCAATGATGAGCGCTAGGCACTTTCTCTCCCTGATGGATTTCACCGCCGAAGAACTGGTCAGTGTGATCCGCCGAGGGATCGAGCTGAAGGACCTGCGTAACCGCGGCGTACTCTTCGAACCCCTGAAAAACCGCGTGCTGGGCATGATTTTCGAAAAGTCGTCCACGCGTACCCGGCTGTCGTTCGAAGCCGGCATGATCCAGCTCGGTGGCCAGGCCATCTTCCTGTCGCCACGCGACACCCAGCTGGGCCGTGGCGAGCCGATCGGTGACTGCGCCATCGTCATGTCGCGCATGCTCGACGCGGTGATGATCCGTACATTTGCCCACAGCACGCTCACCGAGTTCGCCGCCAATTCGCGGGTACCGGTGATCAACGGCCTGTCCGACGACCTGCACCCGTGCCAGCTGCTGGCCGACATGCAGACTTTCCTCGAACACCGCGGCTCGATCCAGGGCAAGACCGTGGCCTGGGTGGGCGATGGCAACAACATGTGCAACAGCTATATAGAAGCGGCCATCCAGTTCGACTTCCAGCTGCGCATCGCCTGCCCTGAGGGCTATGAGCCCAACCCGGCGTTCGTGGCCCAGGCCGGCGAACGCGTGCAGATCGTGCGCGACCCCAAGGACGCCGTGCGCGGTGCACACCTGGTGAGCACCGATGTCTGGACTTCCATGGGCCAGGAGGAGGAAACTGCACGGCGCCTGGCGCTGTTTGCGCCTTACCAGGTCAACCGCGAACTGCTCGACCTGGCGGCTGCGGATGCCCTGTTCATGCACTGCCTGCCCGCCCACCGTGGCGAGGAAATCAGCCTGGACCTGCTCGACGACCCCCGTTCGGTCGCCTGGGACCAGGCCGAAAACCGCTTGCATGCACAGAAGGCGCTTCTCGAATATCTTGTCGAACCGGCCTATCACCACGCATGAGTCAACCTCTACTGCTTAACCTGCGCGACCTCGCCTGCGGCTATGGCGAGCAGCGCATCGTCCAGAACCTCAACCTGCACCTCAACGCCGGCGACATCGGTTGCCTGCTGGGTTCCTCGGGGTGCGGCAAGACCACCACGCTGCGCGCCATCGCCGGTTTCGAGCCGGTGCACGAGGGCGAGATCAGCCTGGCGGGCGAAGTCATCTCCAAGGCCGGCTTCACCCTGGCCCCGGAGAAGCGCCGCATCGGCATGGTGTTTCAGGACTACGCGCTGTTCCCGCACCTGACCGTGGCCGAGAACATCGCGTTCGGCATCGGCAAGCACCCGCGCCAGCGCCAGGTGGTCGATGAAATGCTCGAGCTGGTGAAGCTGGACAAGCTTGGCGGGCGCTACCCGCACGAGCTGTCCGGCGGCCAGCAACAGCGTGTGGCCCTGGCCCGTGCCCTGGCACCCGAGCCGCAACTGCTGCTGCTGGACGAGCCGTTCTCCAACCTCGACGTGGAACTGCGCCGACGCCTCAGTCATGAGGTGCGTGACATCCTCAAGAGTCGCGGCACCAGCGCGATCCTGGTCACCCATGACCAGGAAGAGGCCTTTGCCGTCAGCGACCATGTGGGCGTGTTCAAGGAAGGCCGCCTGGAGCAGTGGGACACCCCGTACAACCTCTACCACGAACCGTTCACGCCGTTCGTGGCCAGCTTTATCGGCCAGGGCTATTTCATCCGTGGCCAGCTGACCAGCCCCGAATCGGTGCAGACCGAACTGGGCGAGCTGCGCGGCAATCGGGCCTACACCCTGCCCCAGGGCAGCGCGGTGGATGTGCTGCTGCGCCCGGACGACATCGTGCATGCGCCCCACAGTGCCTTGAAGGCAAGCATCGTCGGCAAGAGCTTCCTCGGTGCGTCCACCCTGTACCGCCTGCAACTGGGTACCGGCAGCCAGCTCGAAGCGATCTTCCCGAGCCATATCGACCATCAGGTCGGCGGCGAAGTGGGCATTGAAGTGGCGGCGGACCACCTGGTGCTGTTCCCGGTGGCCGGCACGGTGCCGGCACAACTGCCGGTGGCGGAGAACGGCGTGCGACGCTACAGCGCGGCGCTCTGATAACGCTTCGCCAGCAAGGCTGGCTCCTACAGGAAATTGCCTGGCCTACTGTAGGAGCCAGCCTTGCTGGCGAAAAGGGCCGCTAGAGGAACAACGTCCCGCTCGCCACCCGCGTCGCATACCCGCCAATCTTCACCCGCGCCCCTTCCAGCCGGCAGAACAGCTCCCCGCCGCGCGCGGAACACTGCACCGCGTGCAGCTCATCCTTGCCCAGGCGCTGCGCCCAGTAAGGGATCAGCGAGCAGTGCGTGGAGCCGGTCACCGGGTCTTCAGGGATACCGATCCCCGGCGCAAAATAGCGCGACACAAAATCATGCTCGCGCCCTGGCGCCGTGACAATCACGCCCAGCCCCGGCAACGGCACCAGCGCCGCCATGTCAGGGCGACAATCCCGCACCGCCTGTTCGCTTTCGAGCACCACGAACAGTTCATTGGTCTGCCACACCTCGACCACCGGGCACCCCAGCGCCTGCGCCACCGGCGGCAGCTCGGCCAGCGGCTGCGGGTCGTAGCGCGGGAAGTCCAGCACCAGGCGCCCCGCCTCGCGGCTCACGGTCAGCGGCCCCGAACGGCTGTCGAACGCCAGGCACTCGGCATCTTCCCCATACACCTCGAACAGCACATGCGCGCTGGCCAGGGTCGCATGCCCGCACAGCGGCACTTCGGTGGAGGGCGTGAACCAGCGGATGCGCCAGCGCTGCGCCTCGCGCACGACGAATGCGGTTTCGGCCAGGTTGTGCTCGGCCGCAATTTTTTGCATCAGTTCATCGGGCAGCCATTGCTCCAGGCGATACACCATCGCCGGGTTGCCGCTGAAGGGTTGGGAACTGAAGGCATCGACCTGGTGAAATTCAAGCTGCATGGGTTGGCTCCTGCATGGGAAGGCAGCGAGCATGCCTGCCCGGGCGCTCGCGCTTCCATATACAGAATGGCCGGATTTGGAGGATACAGATGCTACTCGCGGCCGATCGCCGCAAAGCTGCCCCGGGTGTGCTCGGCCAGCACCGCCGCCGCCAGTTCCACCTCCAGCCCGCGCCGCCCGGCGCTGACATGAATGGTTTCGAACTGCTGCGCCGAAGCATCGATGAAGGTGCGCAGGCGCTTCTTCTGCCCCAGCGGGCTGATCCCGCCCACCAGGTACCCGGTGGAACGCTGTGCGGCCATCGGGTCGGCCATTTCGCACTTCTTTGCACCCGCCGCATGGGCCAGGGCCTTGAGGTCCAGGCTGCCCACCACCGGCACCACCGCCACCAGCAACTCGCCCTTCTCGGTGCTGGCCAGCAGCGTCTTGAACACCCGCGCTGGCTCCAGGTTGAGCTTCTCGGCGGCTTCCAGGCCGTAGGAAGCCGCCTTGGGGTCGTGTTCATAACTGTGGATGCGGTGTTCGGCGCGGGCTTTCTTGAGCAAATCCAGGGCGGGGGTCATGCAGGGCTCCAGGCAGGGTGATCGGTCTCCAGTCGCTGGCTACTTTAGGGCAAAACGCCGGAGCCAACCATTACCCGCCCGGTTGCCACCGACACCACCTGAGCCACCGGCAGTCAGAATATGAATGGCAGTTCACTTTCGACCTTTGACATCAGCGTTTCTTGTCTATATTTTTTCGATTCTGAATATCGAACTGCCCCAATACCGTGCAGTTCTGCCGTCAACCCGACCAGAATGGGGATTCTGCTCGGGTTTTTGTCGAGCGCACACGCGCCTCACAACAACAAGAACCGAGGTCACGAATGACGACTGCTCTACGACAACCAACGCTGTCTGCCCAATGCATGGCCGAATTCCTCGGCACCGCATTGCTCATCTTTTTCGGTACCGGCTGCGTCGCGGCACTCAAGGTCGCGGGCGCCAGCTTCGGCCTGTGGGAAATCAGCATCATCTGGGGCGTGGGGGTCAGCATGGCGATCTACTTCACCGCCGGGGTGTCGGGTGCACACCTGAACCCGGCCGTGAGCATCGCCCTGAGCCTGTTCAGCGGCTTCGAAAAGCGCAAGCTGCCGTTCTACATCGTCGCCCAGGTGGCCGGTGCCTTCTGCGGCGCGGCGCTGGTGTACACCCTGTACAGCAACCTGTTCTTCGATTACGAACAGACCCACGCCATGGTGCGCGGCAGCACCGCCAGCCTGGAGCTGGCCTCGGTGTTCTCCACCTATCCGCACCCGTTGCTGTCCACCGGCCAGGCATTTCTGGTGGAGGCCGTGATCACGGCCATCCTGATGGCGGTGATCATGGCCCTTGCCGACGACAGCAACGGCCTGCCCCGGGGCGCACTGGCACCACTGCTGATCGGCCTGCTGATCGCGGTGATCGGCAGTGCCATGGGCCCGCTGACCGGCTTTGCGATGAACCCGGCGCGCGACTTCGGCCCCAAGCTCATGACCTTCCTGGCCGGCTGGGGCAACGTGGCCTTTACTGGCGCACGTGACATTCCCTATTTCCTGGTTCCCATCATTGCGCCGATCATAGGTGCAAGCGTGGGTGCCGCCCTGTATCGCGGCGTGATCGCGCGCAACCTGCCCACGGCAGACGGCGCGAACGCCCAGACCGACGACAACGCTCGGGGCAAGACCCAGGCCTCCTGATGCCGAACCGGCGAGCCAGGCTCGCCCTGCCCCGACTTCCACCTTTTCGAGTGCAAGGCCCACACCATGACCGACACCCCGAACAAGCACTACATCATTGCCCTGGACCAGGGCACGACCAGTTCACGCGCGATCATCTTCGACCGTGACGCCAACGTGGTCGGCACCTCGCAGCGCGAGTTCGCCCAGCATTACCCCCAGGCCGGCTGGGTCGAGCACGACCCGATGGAGATCTTCGCCACCCAGAGCGCGACCATGGTCGAAGCACTGGCCCAGGCGGGCCTGAGCCACGACCAGGTGGCGGCCATCGGCATCACCAACCAGCGCGAGACCACCGTGGTGTGGGACCGCGAAACCGGTCGCCCGGTGTACAACGCCATCGTCTGGCAGTGCCGACGCAGCACCGAGATCTGCGAGCAGCTCAAGCGTGACGGCCACGCGGACTACATTCGCGAAACCACCGGCCTGGTCACCGACCCGTACTTCTCGGGCACCAAGCTCAAGTGGATCCTGGACAACGTCGACGGCGTGCGTGAACGCGCCGAACGCGGCGAGCTGCTGTTCGGCACCGTGGATACCTGGCTGATCTGGAAGTTCTCCGGCGGCAAGGTGCATGTCACCGACTACACCAACGCCTCGCGCACCCTGATGTTCAACATCCACACCCTGGAATGGGACGAGAAGATGCTGCAGGTGCTGGGCATCCCGAAGCAGATGCTGCCCCAGGTACGCTCGTCGTCAGAGGTGTACGGCCACACCAAGAGCGGCATCGCCATTGCCGGCATCGCCGGCGACCAGCAGGCTGCGCTGTTCGGCCAGATGTGCGTGGAGCCGGGCCAGGCCAAGAACACCTATGGCACCGGCTGCTTCCTGCTGATGAACACCGGCGACAAGGCCGTGCAGTCGTCCCATGGCCTGCTGACCACCATTGCCTGCGGCCCGCGCGGCGAAGTGGCCTATGCCCTGGAAGGCGCGGTGTTCAACGGCGGTTCAACCGTGCAGTGGCTGCGTGACGAGCTGAAGATCGTCAACGACGCCCACGACACCGAGTACTTCGCCAGCAAGGTCAAGGACAGCAACGGCGTGTACCTGGTGCCGGCATTCACCGGCCTGGGTGCGCCGTACTGGGACCCGTACGCGCGCGGCGCCCTGTTCGGCCTGACCCGCGGGGTCAAGGTCGACCACATCATCCGCGCCGCGCTGGAGTCGATCGCCTATCAGACCCGCGACGTGCTCGACGCCATGCAGCAGGATTGCGGCGAGCGCCTGAGCGCACTGCGGGTGGACGGTGGCGCGGTGGCCAACAACTTCCTGATGCAGTTCCAGGCCGACATTCTCGGCACCTGCGTGGAACGCCCGCAGATGCGCGAAACCACTGCGCTCGGCGCCGCCTACCTGGCCGGCCTGGCATGTGGCTTCTGGAGCGGGCTGGACGAGCTGCGCGGCAAGGCCATCATCGAGCGCGAGTTCACTCCGCAGTTGGAGGAGGCGCAGAAAGAGAAGCTGTACGCCGGCTGGCTGAAGGCAGTGGACCGTACCCGCGACTGGGAACCGCACGAGGAATAAAACCTGCGCAGGCTTCTTCGCCAGCAAGGCTGACTCCTACACTGTAGGCACCAGCCTTGCTGGCGAGGCGCCCACAGGATCGTTTCAGCCAGCCCCGCGCTGGCCCCCGCCCCCATCCTGCGGCATCATGCAGATTTGCCCGGCAGCCCAAAAGGACCGCCCATGAATCTGCCCCCTCGCCAACAACAAATTCTCGAGCTGGTCCGCGAACGCGGCTATGTCAGTATCGAGGAAATGGCGCAGCTGTTCGTTGTAACCCCGCAAACCATCCGCCGTGACATCAACCAGCTGGCCGAAGTGAACCTGCTGCGCCGCTATCACGGTGGCGCGGCCTATGACTCGAGCATCGAGAACACCGCCTACGCCATGCGTGCCGACCAGATGCGCGACGAAAAACAGCGTATCGCCGAAGCCATCGCCGCGCAGATCCCCGATCACGCCTCGCTGTTCATCAACATCGGCACCACCACCGAGTCCATCGCCCGCGCCCTGCTCAACCACAACCACCTGAAGATCATCACCAACAACCTGCATGTGGCCTCCATCCTCAGCGCCAAGGACGATTTCGAAGTACTGCTGGCCGGCGGCAACGTGCGCCGCGATGGCGGTGTGGTCGGCCAGGCCAGCGTCGACTTCATCAACCAGTTCAAGGTCGACTTCGCCCTGGTCGGCATCAGCGGCATCGATGAGGACGGCAGCCTGCTCGACTTCGATTACCAGGAAGTGCGTGTGTCCCAGGCCATCATCGCCAATGCGCGCCAGGTGATCCTCGCCGCCGACTCCAGCAAGTTCGGGCGCAACGCCATGGTGCGCCTGGGCTCGATCAGCCTGATCGACTGCCTGGTGACCGACCAGCCCCCCGTCGCCGCCCTCGCCCAGTTGCTCAACCAGCACAAGATCCGCCTGGACGTGGTGTAGCGCCATCGCGGCCCTCGCAACGGGGGCCGCTCGAATGTTCATAATTTTTCATTTATTTGTCATCCGATCAGTATTTTCTATTGAAAGCGACTGGCGGGCGCCATTTTGTTGCGCTACCATTTTCGCAAACGAACATTAATGTTCATATTCGATAGAAACCAGAGGCCGCCTCGTGTCCCAGTCCAGCTCGCCATCGCCCGCCCTTGCCGAAATCTATGACGTTGCCGTGATCGGTGGCGGCATCAACGGCGTCGGTATCGCCACCGATGCGGCCGGACGCGGCCTGTCGGTACTGCTCTGCGAAAAGGATGACCTGGCCAGCCATACGTCCTCGGCCAGCAGCAAGCTGATCCACGGTGGCCTGCGCTATCTGGAGCACTACGAGTTCCGCCTGGTGCGCGAAGCGCTGGCAGAACGCGAAGTGCTGCTGGCCAAGGCGCCGCATATCGTCAAGCCGATGCGCTTCGTGCTGCCGCACCAGCCGCACCTGCGTCCGGCCTGGATGATCCGCGCCGGCCTGTTCCTGTATGACCATCTGGGCAAGCGCAAGCAGCTGGGCGCCTCGCGCAGCCTGCGCTTCGGCCCGGGCAACCCGCTCAAGCCGGCCATCACCCGCGGTTTCGAATACGCCGACTGCGCAGTGGACGACGCCCGCCTGGTGGTGCTCAACGCCATGGCCGCGCGTGAGCTGGGTGCGCACATCCTCACCCGTACCCGCTGCGTCAGCGCACGGCGCGTGGGCAAGCTGTGGAACGTGCAGCTCGAACGCGCCGACGGCAGCCAGCAGACCATCCAGGCCCGCGCCCTGGTGAACGCGGCCGGCCCGTGGGTGGCCAGGTTCATCAAGGACGACCTCAAGCTGGAGGCGCCCTACGGCATTCGCCTGATTCAGGGCAGCCACCTGATCGTGCCCCGGCTGTACGAGGGCGAGCATGCCTACATCCTGCAGAACGAAGACCAGCGCATCGTGTTCGCCATCCCGTACCTGGAGCGCTTCACCCTGATCGGCACCACCGACCGCGAGTACAGCGGCGACCCGGCCCAGGTGAGCATCACCGAGGCCGAGACCGACTACCTGCTCAAGGTTGTGAACGCGCACTTCAACCACCAGCTGGGCCGCGCCGACATCCTCAGCACCTATTCCGGTGTGCGCCCGTTGTGCAACGACGAGTCGGACAACCCCTCGGCGGTCACCCGCGACTACACCCTGGCCCTGTCGGCGTCTGCCGGCGAGGCGCCGCTGCTGTCGGTGTTCGGCGGCAAGCTGACCACCTACCGCAAGCTGGCCGAGTCGGCCATGGCCGAGCTGGCGCCGTACTTCACCCAGATGACCGGTAGCTGGACCGCCACCTCCAGCCTGCCGGGCGGTGAACAGATGACCACGCCGCAGGCGCTGTGCGACGAGATTCTCGCGCGCTTCGGCTGGCTGCCAGCGGATATCGCCAAGCGCTGGGCGCTGACCTACGGCAGCCGCGTATGGCGCCTGCTCGAGGGCGTCCAGGGCCCGGACGACCTGGGCGATGCGATTGGTGGCGGGTTGTTCACCCGCGAGGTGGATTACCTGTGCAGCGAGGAATGGGCGGTCAGCGCCGACGATATCCTGCTGCGGCGCACCAAGCTGGGGCTTTTCACCAGCCCGGCCGAACAACAGGCTCTGCGGGTTTACCTGCAACGGGTAGAACTGAGCCGCGGGCGTATTCAGGCGGCCTGACACCGCCAAATCGCATCGCGGGTCAAGCCCGCTCCCACAAGGTCACCAAACCTGTGGGAGCGGGCTTGACCCGCGATGAGGCCACCAAAGCACTATCTGTTCGGTTTCCCGAACGAGCCATTGGCCCTTAATCGGAAACCCGGACATCCCTCCCCCGCCATACCCCGGCAAAAAATGCCCGCCGCCGCTATTTGCATGGGGTTATGATCAAAATCAGAGTTTGGCATGAGTCATGCTCTACACTCAGTACCCGAATGCGCAACCGCTTCATTGCTGTGTTCGCTGAACGAAAGAGCCCGCCAACGGCTCAATAAGAAAAACAACGTCGAGGAAAATTTGATGCGTATCGTTCCCCATCTGTTGGGCGCCGCCATGGCGACCGCTTTGATCAGCACGCCGGCCCTTGCCGCCGAACTGACCGGCACCCTGAAGAAAATCAACGACTCGGGCACCATTACCCTGGGGCACCGCGACGCTTCCATCCCGTTCTCCTACATCGCCGACGCTTCGGGCAAACCCGTCGGTTACTCCCACGACATCCAGCTGGCTATCGTCGAGGCCCTGAAAAAGGACCTGAACAAGCCGGACCTGAAGGTCAAATACAACCTGGTCACCTCGCAGACCCGCATCCCGCTGGTGCAGAACGGCACCGTTGACGTCGAGTGCGGTTCCACCACCAACAACCTCGAGCGCCAGCAACAGGTCGACTTCTCGGTCGGCATCTTCGAGATCGGTACCCGCCTGCTGTCCAAAAAGGATTCCTCCTACAAGGACTTCCCGGACCTGGCCGGCAAGAACGTGGTGACCACCGCCGGTACCACATCCGAGCGCATCCTCAAGTCGATGAACGCCGACAAGCAGATGAAGATGAACGTCATCTCCGCCAAGGACCACGGCGAGTCGTTCCAGATGCTCGAGTCCGGCCGCGCCGTGGCCTTCATGATGGACGACGCCCTGCTCGCCGGCGAAATGGCCAAGGCCAAGAAGCCGACCGACTGGGCCGTGACCGGTACCCCGCAGTCCTATGAAATCTACGGCTGCATGGTGCGCAAGGGCGATGCCCCGTTCAAGAAGGCGGTCGATGACGCCATCGTCGCCCTGTACAAGTCGGGTGAGATCAACAAGATCTACGACAAGTGGTTCAACCAGCCAATCCCGCCTAAAGGCCTGAACCTGATGTTCCCCATGAGCGACGAGCTCAAGGCGCTGATCGCCAATCCTACCGACAAAGCTGCAGACGAAAAGAAGTCCTGACCCCCAGCTAGTTAGTGTCTAACCTTTCATCCGAGGGCGCCCAGCGCCCCCGGATGCTCGAAGGTGCCCGTGAAACAACCGATCTGAGGGGAGACCCCGATGAATTACAACTGGGACTGGGGCGTTTTTTTCAAGTCCACCGGCGTTGGCAGCGAGACCTACCTGGACTGGTATATCACCGGCCTGGGCTGGACCATCCTGATCGCCGTTGCCGCCTGGATCATTGCGCTGCTGCTGGGCTCGGTGCTCGGCGTCATGCGTACCGTACCGAACCGTCTGGTGTCGGGTATCGCCACGTGCTACGTGGAACTGTTTCGCAATGTGCCGCTGCTGGTGCAGCTGTTCATCTGGTACTTCCTGGTACCCGACCTGCTGCCCGAAGGCCTGCAGGAGTGGTACAAGCAGGACCTCAACCCGACCACCTCGGCGCTGATCAGCGTGGTCATCTGCCTGGGGCTGTTCACCGCTGCACGGGTGTGCGAGCAGGTGCGCACCGGCATCCAGGCGCTGCCCCGTGGCCAGGAAGCCGCTGCCCGCGCCATGGGCTTCAGCCTGCCGCAGATCTACAGCAACGTGCTGCTGCCGCAAGCCTACCGGATCATCATTCCGCCGCTTACCTCCGAATTCCTGAACGTGTTCAAGAACTCCTCGGTGGCGTCGCTGATCGGCCTGATGGAGCTGCTGGCACAGACCAAGCAGACCGCCGAGTTCTCGGCCAACCTGTTCGAGGCCTTCACCCTGGCCACGCTGATCTACTTCACCCTGAACATGGGGCTGATGCTGCTGATGCGCCTGGTCGAGAAGAAAGTCGCGGTGCCGGGCCTGATCTCCGTGGGGGGTAAATAATGGACATGGATTTCAGTGGAATCGTGCCAGCCCTGCCGGGCCTGTGGAACGGCATGAAGATGACCCTGCAGCTGATGCTCATGGGCATCATTGGCGGCATCGCGCTGGGCACTGTGCTGGCACTGATGCGGTTGTCGTCGAGCAAGCTGCTGTCGCGCCTGGCCGGCGCCTACGTGAACTACTTTCGCTCCATCCCGCTGCTGCTGGTGATCACCTGGTTCTACCTGGCGGTACCGTTCGTGCTGCGCTGGATCACCGGCGAAGACACCCCGGTGGGTGCATTCACCTCCTGCGTCGTGGCATTCATGATGTTCGAGGCGGCGTACTTCTGCGAAATCGTGCGGGCCGGCGTGCAGTCGATCTCCAAGGGCCAGATGGCGGCTGCCCAGGCACTGGGCATGAACTACGCGCAGACCATGCGCCTGATCATCCTGCCCCAGGCATTTCGCAAGATGACCCCGCTGCTGCTGCAGCAGAGCATCATCCTGTTCCAGGACACCTCGCTGGTCTACACCGTGGGCCTGGTGGACTTCCTCAACTCGGCACGGGCCAGTGGCGACATCATCGGGCGCTCCAACGAGTTCCTGCTGTTTGCCGGCGCCGTGTACTTTGTCATCAGCTTCTCCGCTTCCTTCCTGGTCAAGCGTCTGCAGAAAAGGATAACCGTATGATTTCCATCAAGAACGTCAACAAGTGGTACGGCGATTTCCAGGTTCTGACCGACTGCAGCACCGAGGTCAAGAAAGGCGAAGTGGTGGTGGTGTGCGGGCCGTCTGGCTCGGGCAAGTCCACCCTGATCAAGTGCGTCAACGCGCTGGAACCGTTCCAGAAGGGCGACATCGTGGTCGACGGCACCTCGATCGCCGACCCCAAGACCAACCTGCCCAAGCTGCGCTCGCGGGTCGGCATGGTGTTCCAGCACTTCGAACTGTTCCCGCACCTGACCATCACCGAGAACCTGACCATCGCGCAGATCAAGGTGCTGGGCCGCAGCAAGGAAGAAGCCACCAAGAAGGGCCTGCAACTGCTCGAGCGCGTCGGCCTGTCGGCCCATGCGCACAAGCACCCCGGCCAGCTCTCCGGCGGCCAGCAGCAGCGCGTGGCCATCGCCCGCGCCCTGGCCATGGACCCGATCGTGATGCTGTTCGACGAACCCACCTCGGCCCTGGACCCGGAAATGGTCAGCGAGGTACTCGACGTGATGGTGCAACTGGCCCACGAAGGCATGACCATGATGTGCGTGACCCACGAAATGGGCTTTGCGCGCAAAGTGGCCAACCGGGTGATCTTCATGGACAAGGGCAACATCATCGAAGACTGCACCAAGGAAGAGTTCTTCGGTGACCAGAGCGTGCGCGACGAGCGTACCCAGCACTTCCTCAGCAAGATCCTGCAGCACTGATGCCGCCCGGTGCCCCTGCCCGGCCCACGCCGGGCAGAGGGCGCTGGTCGTGACAAGGCCACTGTGATGAAATGCGATCCCACGCTCTTTCGCCCAGCCAAGCCTGACCTTGCCGTGAAACCTCGCCTGATCCGCCACCTGTTCCTGCCCCCACTGGTCCTGCTGCTGATGATCGGCCTGGGTGTGATCGGCTACCTGATCAGCGAGCACAACGGCATCCGCACCCTCAGCGAGACCGGCGAACGTCAGCTTGAACTGCATGCCCGCGCGGTCGAGAGCGAGATCAGCAAGTACACCTACCTGCCCAGCCTGCTGGAACTCGAAGACAGCGTCTCCAGCCTGCTGAACTCCACCGATGGCGACCAGCGCCAGGCGGTCAACGAATACCTCGAAGGGCTCAACCGGCGCAGCCGCAGCCGCGCCATCTATGTGCTCGACACCACCGGCCGGGTGCAGGCCACCAGCAACTGGCGCGACGTCGACAGCTATCTGGGCGAAGACCTCTCGTTCCGTGCCTATTTCCAGAATGCCGTGCGCGGCCAGCCCGGGCGCTTCTACGGCATCGGCAGCACCACCGGCGAACCTGGCTACTACCTGGCCCATGGCCTGGAAGAACACGGCAAGATCATCGGCGTGGCGGTGATCAAGGTGCGCCTGGAAGCGCTCGAAGAGCGCTGGCAGCGAGCCCGCCTGGAAGCCTTCGTCAGCGACGAGAACGGCATCATCATCCTCTCCAGCGACCCGGCGCGGCGGCTGAAGTCGGTGCGCCCGCTGACCCCGGAAATCAAGGAGCGCCTGGCGCGCAGCCTGCAGTACTACTGGTTCCCGCTCAACGAACTGCAGCCGCTGGCGCGCGAGAAGCTCGCCGACGGGGTCGAGAAGCTGACCTTTCCGGCCAATGCCGAACTGGGCGACAGCAACCGCAAGGTCACCTACCTGGCCCAGACCCGGCGCCTGAGCGACACGCCCTGGCACTTCACCCTGCTGACCCCGCTGCAGGACCTGCGCCACGAATCGATGATCCAGGGCGTGCTGGTGGCCGTGGCCTTCGCCCTGCTGGCGATCCTGCTGATAGCCTGGAACGAGCGACGCAAGGTGATCGCCACCCGCCTGGCCGCCCGCGAGGCGCTGGAAGAAGCCAACAACCAGCTCGAACGCAAGATTGCCGAGCGCACCGCCGACCTGCGTGCCAGCAACGAACGCCTCAAGGGCCAGATCCGCGAACGCCGGCACGCCGAGCAGACCCTGCGCCATGCCCAGGACGAACTGGTACAGGCCGGCAAGCTGGCGGCCATCGGGCAGATGTCGACCAGCATCGCCCATGAGCTGAACCAGCCGCTGGCGGCGCTGCGCACCCTGTCGGGCAACACCGTGCGCTTTCTGCAGCGCGGTGCGCTGGAAACCGCCAGCGCCAACCTGCTGACCATGAACGAACTGATCGACCGCATGGGCCGTATCACCGCCAGCCTGCGCTCGTTCGCCCGGCGCGGCGACGACCGTGGCCAGGCCTCGCTGGAAAAGGCCGTGACCGCCGCCCTGCAACTGCTCAATGCGCGCATCGAGGGCTGCCACTTGAAACTGCACCTCGAGTACGCCGACCAGCAACTGACCATCGACCAGACCCGCCTGGAGCAGATCCTGGTCAACCTGATCGGCAACGCCCTGGATGCCATGGCCGCGGTGCCGCTGCCGCAACTCTGGCTCGAAGGCGAGCTGGTGGGCGACAAGTACCGCCTGCGCGTGCGCGACAACGGCCATGGCATCGACGATGAAGCGCGCAAGCACCTGTTCGAACCGTTTTTCACCACCAAACCGGGCGAGCACGGCCTGGGCCTGGGCCTGACCCTGTCGGCCAGCCTCGCCGCTGCAGCCGGCGGTACCCTGAACGTCGAACACCCCGCCAGCGGCGGTACCGCGTTCGTGCTCAGCCTGCCGCTGGTCGATGCCCCCACTGAACCTGCCGAGTCCCTATGACCCCATCGCCCCTTACCGTCCTGATCGTCGAAGACGATCCGCATGTGTTGCTCGGGTGCCAGCAGGCGCTGGCCCTGGAAGATATCGCCTGCGAAGGCGTCGGCAGTGCCGAACAGGCACTGGAGCGCATCGGCGATGATTTCGCCGGCATCGTGGTCAGCGATATCCGCCTGCCGGGCATCGATGGCCTGGAACTGCTCAGCCGCCTCAAGGCCCGCGACAAGAGCCTGCCGGTGGTGCTGATCACCGGCCACGGCGACATCGACATGGCCGTGGGCGCCATGCGCAACGGCGCCTACGACTTCATGGAAAAGCCCTTCTCGCCGGAGCGCCTGGTGGATGTGGTACGCCGGGCGCTGGAACAGCGCGGCCTGGCCCGCGAAGTGTTCTCGCTGCGCCGCCAGCTGGCCGAGCGCAGCACCCTGGAGGGGCGCATCATCGGCCGCTCGCCGGCCATGCAGAACCTGCGCGAGCTGATCGCCAACGTCGCCGATACCTCGGCCAACGTGCTGATCGAGGGCGAGACCGGCACCGGCAAGGAGCTGGTCGCGCGCTGCCTGCACGACTTCAGCCGGCGCCAGAGCCAGCCCTTCGTGGCGTTGAACTGCGGCGGCCTGCCGGAGAACCTGTTCGAAACCGAGATCTTCGGCCACGAGGCCAACGCCTTCACGGGTGCCGGCAAGCGCCGCATCGGCAAGATCGAGCACGCCAACGGCGGCACGCTGTTTCTCGACGAAGTCGAGAGCATGCCGCTCAACCTGCAGATCAAGCTGCTGCGCGTGTTGCAGGAGCGCACCCTGGAACGCCTGGGTTCGAACCAGAGCATTGCGGTGGATTGCCGGGTGATCGCCGCCACCAAGTCGGACCTGGATGCCCTCGGCCAGACCGGCCAGTTTCGCAGCGACCTGTACTACCGCCTCAACGTGGTGACCCTGGAACTGCCGCCGCTGCGCGAGCGCCGCGAAGACATCCTGCAACTGTTCGAGCACTTCCTGCAGCAGTCGGCCCTGCGCTTCGACCGCGAGGCACCGCCGCTGGACAGCCAGACCCTGTCGCGCCTGATGGCCCATGACTGGCCGGGCAACGTGCGCGAGCTGCGCAACGTGGCCGAACGACACGCCCTGGGCCTGCCGGCGTTCAAGAAGGCCGGCGCCAATGTGGCGCAGAGCCTGGGCTTTGCCGAGGCGGTCGAGGCCTTCGAGCGCAACCTGCTCAGCGACGCCCTGCAGCGCACCGGCGGCAACCTCAGCCAGGCCAGCCAGGAGCTGGGCATGGCCAAGACCACCCTGTTCGACAAAGTCAAAAAATACGGCCTGGCCTGAGCGAGCGTTTCGATGGACATGATTCTCAAGGCCTGCCTGGGCGCCGTGGTGGTGCTGATCATCGCGGCCCTGGCCAAGACCCGCAATTACTACGTGGCAGGGCTGGTGCCGCTGTTTCCCACCTTTGCCCTGATTGCCCACTACATCATCGGCAAGGGCCGCTCGCTGGAGGACCTGAAGGCCACCATCGTGTTCGGCATGTGGTCGATCATCCCCTACTTCGTGTACCTGGCCGCGCTGTACGTGCTGGTCGACCGCCTGCGCCTGGAGCTGTCACTGGCGCTGGCGGCGGTGGCCTGGCTGATCGCCGCCACCGTGCTGGTCAGCGTATGGGTGCGCCTGCACTAGCGTTGGGCCAGATGGCCCAGCTCTTCGCGGTGCGCCTTCAGGTAAGGCAGTACCGCCGCCAGCAGCGGGGCCTTGAACGGCTCCTGGAAGCGGTGCGCCAGGCCCGGTATCAGGCGTAGCTGGCTGCCCTGGATGTGCGCGGCCAGGTGCACGCCGTGCATCACCGGCAACAGCGGGTCGGCCGTGCCGTGCACCACCAGGGCCGGGACTCGCAGGTTGTCGAGCAGCTCGACACGGCTGGGCTCGGCAAGTATGGCCATGACCTGGCGCTGCACGCCTTCGGGGTTGAAGGCCCGGTCGTAGGCAGTGGCGGCCTGCTGCAACAGGGCCTGGCGATCATCCTGCACCTGCGGGCTGCCCAGCGCGGCCAGCAAGTCGGCCTGCTGCTCCAGGGCCACCTGGCGATTCGGCGCACCGCGCCGGGCCAACTGCCGAACCAGCGCCGGCGCAGGCGCAGGCAGCCCCTGCGCCCCCGAACTGGACATGATCAGGGTCAGGCTCTCGACCCGCTCGGGCGCCATCGCCGCCAGGTGCTGGGCAATCATTCCACCCATGCTCACCCCCAGCACATGAAAGCGCTGCGCGTGCAGCGCATCCATCAGCGCCAGGCCATCAGCGGCCATGTCGCTCAGGCTGTAGGGCGCCGCCACCGGCAGGCCGAGCCGGTAGCGCAGCGCCTCGACCGTCAGGTTGGCCTGGGCGGGGGGCTGGTTCCAGCGCGACAGGCCGACGTCGCGGTTGTCGTAGCGGATCACCCTGAAGCCCTGCTGGCACAGCGCAAGTACCACCTCGTCGGGCCAGTGGATCAACTGGCCGCCCAGGCCCATGACCAGCAGCAGGGCCGGGTCGCGGTCACGCCCGATGCTCTGATAGGCCAGGCTGACCGGCCCCGCCTCGGCGTATCGGATAGCTGAAGTGATGTCGCAGCGAGGCGCCGCGAACGAAGAAAAGGCGCTGCACAGCGCCACCAGAAAAAGGAATGCCCGCATGAAAGAAACACCAGAGTGCAGTTCGCCAGTAAAGCGCGAGTCTGATGAAGTTCATACCGGCGCGCTGCCACAGATCGGTGACCGTTTGATGACAACTGCCGGGCGGTCGACAGCATCGTCAACATGAGACAAACTCAACGAATTGTCTCATCCATCAAATTCTGTTCATGGAGCACCCGGGTGCTGGAAATTCGCCACCTCAAGACCCTGCACGCCCTGCGCGAAGCCGACAGCCTGGTGGAGGCCGCCGAGCGCCTGCACCTGACCCAGTCGGCGTTGTCCCACCAGTTCAAGGAACTCGAAGAACGCCTGGGCATGCAATTGTTCACCCGCAAGACCAAGCCGATCCGCTTCACCAGCGCCGGCCTGCGCCTGCTGCAACTGGCCGATGCCACCCTGCCGCTGCTGCGCGGCGCCGAACGGGACATCGCGCGCCTGGCCGGCGGCACTGCCGGGCGCCTGCACATGGCCATCGAGTGCCACAGCTGCTTCCAGTGGCTGATGCCCACCATCGACCAGTTCCGCGATGCCTGGCCAGAGGTGGAGCTGGACCTGGCCTCGGGCTTCGCCTTCGCCCCGCTGCCGGCCCTGGCCCGTGGCGACCTGGACCTGGTGGTGACCTCCGACCCGCTGGAGCTGACCGGTATCACCTACGTGCCGCTGTTCACCTACGAGGCGATGCTGGCGGTGGCCAACCAGCACGTACTGGCCTCCAGGCCCTACGTGGTGCCGCAGGACCTGGCCACGGAAACCCTGATCACCTACCCGGTGGAACGCGACCGCCTGGACATCTTCACGCGCTTTCTGGAGCCTGCCGACATCGAGCCCGGGCAGGTGCGCACCGCCGAGCTGACGGTGATGATGATGCAGTTGGTGGCCAGCGGACGCGGGGTATGCGGCATGCCGCACTGGGCCCTGCACGAGTACAGCTCGCGCGGCTACGTAAAGGGCAAGCGCCTGGGTGAAAAGGGCCTGTTCGCCACGCTGTACGCCGCAGTGCGCAGCGACATGCTCGATGCACCGTACATGCGCGACTTTCTGCTGACCGCCAAGGACACCTCGTTCTCGACCCTGGATGGGGTCAGTGCGGTGCGCTGAAGGTTCAAGCGGCAAGCATCAAGCCAGTTTGCGTTGTTCCTGCACCAGGCGCAGCGCAAGGGCCGCCAGCACAAAGCCCATCACGTAGCGCTGCAACATCAGCCACAGCGGGTAGCGCGCGAACCAGGCCGACAGGCCGGCGGCGAACAGTGCGATCAGCAGGTTCACGGTGAAGCTCACGCCGATCTGGGTCAGGCCCAGGGTCAGGCTCTGCGCCAGCACCGAGCCGTGCTCGGGCGAAATGAACTGCGGCAGCACCGACAGGTAGAACACCGCCACCTTGGGGTTCAGCACGCTGGTCAGAAACCCCATCGTCACCAGCCGCGCCGGTGAATCAGGGGCCAGCTCACGGGGCTCGAACGGCGAGCGCGCACCCGGCTTGACCGCCTGCCAGGCCATCCACAGCAGGTAGCCGGCACCGGCCCAGCGCAGCAGGTCGTAACCCAGCGGCACCGCCATGAACAACGCGGTGAGGCCCACAGCTGCGGCCGTCATGTGCACCAGAAACCCGCCCACCACACCGATCAGCGACGTCACGCCGGCCATGCGGCCCTGGCAGATCGAGCGCGAGATCAGGTAGATCATGTTCGGCCCGGGGGTCAGTACCATCAGCAGCGCGGCGCCGCTGAACAGCAGCCATTCGTGCAGCGGGATCATTGCGCGGCCCGTTGCAGGTGCAGCGGCAGGATCAGGTCGCGGGTCAGCGGCGCCAGTTCGAGGTGATCCACCTGGTGGGCGTCGACCCAGCAGGCTTCCTCGATTTCCGCTGCGGGTTCAAGCGTCAGGTCGGTGTGCAACTGAAACAGCTCGGCCTGCACTTCGAAACCCGGCTCGTTGGCCGCCGGTGCGCTGAACTGGCCCAGGTACTGCGCCTGCTGCGGGTCGATGCGCAGGCCCAGCTCTTCGAACAGCTCGCGGGCCAGGGCATCGACGGGTTGCTCGTGGGGTTCGATCTTGCCGCCAGGCTGCATGAAGGCCAGGGTGCCGCGCTTGCGCACCAACAGGGTACGGCCCTGAGCGTCGAGCAACAGGGCAGCGGCGATACGGATGGTTTTGCTCATGGTAGGCGGCTCGTGGCGGGGAAGGCGCGCTAGGATCACATGCTGGCGCAGGGCTTTCAATCTTGCTGAGCGCTTCGCCGGCAAGGCCGGCTCCCACAGGTTCGGCGCATTCCTTGTAGGAGCCGGCCTTGCCGGCGAAGCGGCCGCAGCAGCCTGACGAAAGCCCCTTGCAACCAGGGCGCAACGGCCGCATAAACAGCTGATGAACCTGCCCGCCCGCAATCACCCGGTACTCGACGGCTTCCACCCCGCCGTCCGTGCCTGGTTCCAGCACCGTTTCGCCACGGTGACCGCCGCCCAGGCCCAGGCGTGGCCGCTGATCCGCAGCGGGCAATCGCTGCTGGTGGCGGCCCCCACCGGCTCCGGCAAGACCCTCACCGCGTTCCTCGCGGTCCTCGACGAACTCTTCACCCAGGCCCTGCACGCCGGCGGCGAGCTGCCCGAACAGACGCTGGTGGTGTACGTCTCGCCGCTCAAGGCGCTGTCCAACGACATCCAGCTCAACCTGCAGGCCCCCCTGGCCGGTATCAGCGCCGAACTGGCCGCACTCGGGCTGCCCACCCCTACCCTGCGCACCGCAGTGCGCAGCGGCGATACCCCGCAGAAGGAACGCGCGGCCATGCGCCGCCAGCCCCCGCATATCCTGGTGACCACCCCCGAGTCGCTGTACGTGCTGCTCGGCTCGACGTCCGGGCGCCAGGGCCTGGCCTCGGTGCACACGGTAATCGTCGACGAGATCCACGCCGTGGCCGGCAACAAGCGCGGCAGCCACCTGGCGTTGAGCCTGGAACGCCTGCAGGCGCTGTGCCAGCGCCCGCTGCGGCGCATCGGCCTGTCGGCCACCCAGCGTCCGATCGAGCGGGTGGCGCAGTACCTGGTGGGCCATCAGCGCCCCTGCGCCCTGGTGGATATCGGCCATGCGCGCCAGCGCGACCTGGCCATCGAGGTACCGCGCGCGCCACTGGGCGCGGTGATGGCCAACGATGTGTGGGAGCTGGTCTACGATCGCCTCGCGCAACTGGCCCGCGAGCATCGCACCACCCTGGTGTTCGTCAACACCCGGCGCCTGGCCGAGCGCCTGGCGCGCCACCTGAGCGAGCGCCTGGGACGCGAGGCGGTGGCCGCGCACCATGGCAGCCTGGCCAAGGAATTTCGCCTCGACGCCGAGCAGCGTCTCAAGCGCGGCGAGCTGCAGGTGCTGGTGGCCACCGCCTCGCTGGAGCTGGGCATCGACATCGGCGAGGTCGACCTGGTGTGCCAGATCGGCTCGCCTGGCTCGATTGCCGCGCTGCTGCAGAGGGTTGGCCGCTCCGGCCACCAGGTGGACGGCACCCCCAAGGGTCGTGTGTTCGCCACCACCCGCGACGAGCTGATCGAGTGCGTGGCCCTGCTCGACTGCGTGCGCCGTGGCGAGCTGGACGAGCTGCATATCCCCAACGCACCGCTGGACGTGCTGGCCCAGCAGATCGTCGCCGAGGTCAGTTGCCAGCCCTGGGACGAACAGGCGCTGTTTGCGTGCCTCACCCGTGCGATGCCCTACGCCAATCTCGACCAGGCGCATTACCAGGCCCTGCTGCGCATGCTCGCCGAAGGCTACAGCGGGCGCCAGGGCGTGCGCGGCGCGTACCTGCACCGCGATGCGGTCAGTGCCCAGTTGCGTGGACGGCGCGGCAGCCAGCTGGCCGCCCTGACCAGTGGCGGGGCGATACCGGACAACGCCGACTACCGCGTGCTGCTCGAACCCCAGGCCTTGAACATCGGCAGCGTGAACGAAGACTTCGCGGTGGAGAGCATCGCCGGCGACATCTTCCAGCTGGGCAACGCGTCGTACCGCATCCTGCGCGTGGAGGCCGGCAAGGTACGGGTAGAGGATGCCCACGGGCAACCGCCGACCATCCCCTTCTGGCTGGGCGAGGCGCCGGGGCGCAGCGACGAGCTGTCCTTCGCGGTGGCACGCCTGCAAGCCGAAATCGACCAGCGCCTGGATGCCAGCGGCGGCCAGCTGCAACCGCTGCTGACCTGGCTGCACGCCACGCTCGGGCTGAACGCGGACAGCGCCGAGCAACTGCTCGACTACCTGGCCCGCACCCGCCAGACCCTCGGCGCCCTGCCCTCGCAGGACACGCTGATCATGGAGCGCTTTTTCGATGAGTCCGGCGGTACCCAGCTGATCATCCACTCGCCCTTCGGCAGCCGCATCAACCGCGCCTGGGGGCTGGCACTGCGCAAACGCTTCTGTCGCACCTTCAATTTCGAGTTGCAGGCGGCAGCCAGCGAGGATGCGCTGATCGTGTCGCTGTCGGCCGGCCACAGTTTTGCCCTGGAAGAGGTGTGGCGCTACATTTCCAGCGCCAGTGCCGAGCACCTGCTGACCCAGGCCGTGCTCGATGCGCCGCTGTTCGGCGTGCGCTGGCGCTGGAACGCCGGGGTGTCGCTGGCACTGCCGCGCTATGCCGGCGGGCGCAAGGTCGCCCCGCAGATCCAGCGCATGAAAAGCGAAGACCTCACCGCTGCCGTGTTCCCCGACCAGCTGGCGTGCCTGGAAAACATCGTCGGCGAGCGCGAGATTCCCGACCACCCGCTGGTCGAGCAGACCCTCGACGACTGCCTGCACGAGGCGATGGATTGCGACGGCTGGCTGAACCTGCTGCGGCGCATCGAAGACAAGCGCATCCGCCTGATCTGCCGCGACCTGCCGGCGCCTTCGCCCCTGGCGGCGGCGATCCTGAATGCACGTCCATACGCCTTTCTCGATGACGCACCGCTGGAAGAGCGGCGTACCCAGGCCGTGCTCAACCGGCGCTGGAGCGACCCGCAAAGTGCCGACGACCTGGGCGCACTGGATCCGCAGGCGATTGCCGCAGTGCGTGCCGAGGCCTGGCCGTTGCCCGGCGGCAGCGACGAAATGCACGAGGCACTGATGAGCCTGGCGGCCGTGTGCGATGCCGAGGTGCAGGCCAACCCGGGTTGGCTGGCATGGCTGCAGCAACTGGCCGCCGGCGCACGCGCCTGCCACCTGAAGTTGCCGCAGGGTGGCGGCCTGTGGCTGGCCCGCGAACGCCTGCCGTGGCTGCTGGCGCTGTACCCGCAAGCGGCGCCCACCCCATTGCCCGGGTTCGATCAGCCCATCGATGCCGACAGCGCTGCCGTGGAACTGCTGCGCGCGCGCCTGAGCGGCTTCGGCCCGCTGACCAGCAGCGAGATCGGCGCGCCGCTGTGCCTGAGCCCCTCACAGGTCGAGCAGGCCATGCTGCGCCTGGAAGCGGAGGGCTATGTGATGCGCGGGCACTTCAGCCCGGGCCACACCCCTGAACAATGGTGCGAACGCCACCTGCTGGCGCGCATCCACCGCTACACGCTCAAGCGCCTGCGCCGCGAAATCGAGCCGGTCAGCCTGCAGAACTTCATGCGCTTTCTGTTCGACTGGCAGCATCTTTCGCCCGGCACCCGGCTGGAGGGCCCGGCGGCGCTGGGCGAGGCGCTGACCCAACTGGAAGGCTTCGCCGCAGCGGCCTCGGCCTGGGAAAGCGACCTGCTGCCGAGCCGGCTGCGCGACTATAGCGGGCAGTGGCTGGACGATGCCTGCCGGGCCGGCAAGTTCGTGTGGGCTCGCCTGGCCCCTTCGGGCAAGGCTGCGGCCAGTACCCTGCGCAGCACCCCTGTCGTGCTGCTGCCACGGGCGCGGCTGGGGTTGTGGCGAGCACTGGCCGCCACCGACGACGCCCCCGCACCGTCGCCCCGCGCGCAACGTGTGCTGGCCGCGCTGAGCGAGCACGGCGCACTGTTTTTCGATGAGCTGCGCGACGAGGCACGCCTGCTGCCCAGCGAGCTGGAGACAACCCTGCAGGAACTGGTGGCGGCCGGGCAGATCAGTGCCGACAGCTTTGCCGGCCTGCGTGCACTGATCACCCCGGCCAGCAAGCGCCAGGCACGCAGCCATCGGCGCGGTCGCGGGGCATTCAGTGGCGGCATGGAGGACGCCGGGCGCTGGGCATTGCTGCGCCGCGCCGGCACGCCGGCCGAGGACGCCCTGGAACAGGTGGCCCTGACCTTGCTGCGCCGCTATGGCGTGGTGTGCTGGCGGCTGCTCGAACGCGAGGCCGACTGGCTGCCGAGCTGGCGGGACCTGCTGCGCACGTTGCACCGCCTGGAGGCGCGTGGCGAGATCCGTGGCGGTCGCTTCATCAGCGGGCTGGCCGGCGAACAGTTCGCCTTGCCCGAGGCCATCGGCGTATTGCGCGAAGTACGCAGGCGCCCGCTGGATGGCAGCCTGGTGGCGGTGAGTGCCAGCGACCCGCTGAACCTGGTGGGCACCTTGCTGCCCGGCAGCAAGGTGGCAGCGGTGAGCGGCAACCGGGTGGTGTACCGCGACGGCGTGGCGGTGGCGGCGCGGGTGGCGGGCAAGGCGCAGTACTGGGTGCAGGAGGATGCGGCGCTGCGTGAGCGGGTGGTGCGCGATGTCCATCACTGATCCCGAAGCTTTGCGGTGTGTGCAGGAGCCGGCATTGCCGGCGAAGGCCGCAACGCTGTCTTGATGGGTTCACTGGCATCCAATCCCCCATTCGATATAAGGTCTTGGATTGCCTGCAAAAGGAACCCGCATGAGCCTCTCCCTCCTCAGCCGTTATGCCTTCTTCGCCGCGTGTGTCGTGTTCACCCTCGCCAGCCTGCCGTTCCTGCACCACGACTGGCTGTGGCCCTTCACCCTGGTCACCGGCCTGCTCAGCCTGCTGGGCCTGTTCGACCTGCTGCAGAGCCGCCATGCGGTGCGGCGCAACTACCCGATCCTGGGCAATATCCGCTACCTGGTGGAGGGCATCCGCCCGGAAATCCGCCAGTACCTGCTCGAATCCGACAGCGATGCGCTGCCCTTCTCCCGCGCCCAGCGCTCGCTGGTGTACTCGCGGGCCAAGAACGAAACCGCCGACAAGCCGTTCGGCACCCTGATCGACGTCTACCAGTCGGGCTTCGAGTTCATCGGCCACTCCATGCGCCCGGCACCGCTCAGCGACCCCGAGAGCTTTCGGGTGATCGTCGGCGGCCCGCAGTGCACCCAGCCCTATTCGGCCTCGGTGTTCAACATCTCGGCCATGAGCTTCGGCTCGCTCAGCGCCAACGCCATTCGCGCCCTCAACCAGGGTGCCAAGCTCGGCAACTTCGCACATGACACCGGCGAGGGCAGCATCAGCCCCTACCACCGCGAACATGGCGGCGACCTGACCTGGGAACTGGGCAGCGGCTACTTCGGCTGCCGCACCTCGGACGGTCGCTTCGACCCCGAGCGCTTCGCGCAGCAGGCCAGCAGCCCGCAGGTGCGCATGATCGAAATCAAGATGAGCCAGGGCGCCAAGCCCGGCCACGGCGGCATCCTGCCCAAGCACAAGGTGACCCAGGAAATCGCCGACACCCGCGGCATCATGATGGGCGAAGACTGCATCTCGCCGTCGCGCCACAGCGCATTCTCCACCCCCATCGAGCTGATGCAGTTCATTGCCCAGCTGCGCGAGCTGTCCGGCGGCAAGCCGGTCGGCTTCAAGTTCTGCCTGGGCCACCCGTGGGAGTTCATGGGCATTGCCAAGGCCATGCTCGAGACCGGCATCCTGCCCGACTTCATCGTGGTCGACGGCAAGGAAGGCGGCACCGGCGCCGCGCCGGTGGAGTTCACCGACCACATCGGCGTGCCGCTGCGCGAAGGGCTGCTGTTCGTGCACAACACCCTGGTGGGGCTGAACCTGCGCGACAAGATCAAGCTGGGCGCCAGCGGCAAGATCGTCAGTGCGTTCGATATCGCCAGCGTGCTGGCCATCGGTGCCGACTGGGCCAACTCGGCGCGCGGCTTCATGTTCGCCATCGGCTGCATCCAGTCGCAAAGCTGCCATACCAACAAGTGCCCGACCGGCGTGGCCACCCAGGACGGCCTGCGCCAGCGGGCGCTGGTGGTGCCGGACAAGGCGCAGCGGGTGTTCAGCTTCCACCGCAACACGCTCAAGGCGCTGGCCGAGATGCTCGCCGCCGCCGGGCTGGATCACCCCTCGCAGCTGGAGGCCAAGCACCTGGTGCGGCGCATGTCGGCCACCGAGATCAAGCTGTTCTCGCAGCTGCACGTGTTCCTCAAGCCGGGTGAACTGCTTACCGGCGAGGTGAACGGCGAGTTCTACTCGCGGATGTGGCAGATGGCGCGGGCAGACAGTTTCGAGCCCAACGCCGAAGCGGCGTAACGGCGTCGCCGACTCCTCACCTGCAGGAGCCGGCATTGCCGGCGAAGGGGCAATACAGCCACACAAAAACCCCGGCCTGGGCCGGGGTTGTGTACATCAGGATGCGCTGGATGCCGCCACTGCTTCACTGTCGCCCTTGGGCGCCAGCTTGAACACGTGGTACAGCACCGTCAGCATTACCAGGAACGCCGGGCCGATGAACAGCGCCACGCGGGTTTCCTCGAAGTAGGCCATCAGGCCGACCACCAGGATCAGGAACGCCAGGGCCAGGTAGGAACTCAGCGGCCACAGCCACATGCGGTACTTGAGCGCGGCCCGTTCGGCCTGGCTCAGCCCGGCGCGAAAGCGCAGTTGCGCCAGCAGGATCATCACCCAGGTCCAGATCGCGCCGAAGGTAGCGATCGAGGTCACCCACACGAAGACCTTTTCAGGTACCAGGTAGTTGGCCAGCACGCCCAGCAGCAGCGCGCCGATCGACAGCAGCAGTGCATTGCGCGGCACGCCGTTGCGCGAGGTGCGCGCAAAGCTGGCCGGGGCCTGGCCGTTCTGCGCCAGGCTGTAGAGCATGCGCCCGGTACTGAAGATACCGCCGTTGCACGACGACAGCGCCGCGGTGATCACCACGAAGTTGATGATGCCGGCTGCGGTCTTGATGCCCAGGCGCTCGAAGGTCATCACGAACGGGCTGCCCTGGCTGCCGATCTCGTTCCACGGGTACAGCGACAGGATCACGAACAGCGCGCCGACATAGAACAGCAGGATGCGCCAGAACACCGAGCCGATGGCCTGCGGGATGGTCTTTTGCGGGTTGCGCGCTTCACCGGCGGTAAGGCCGATCATCTCTACGCCCAGGTAGGCGAACATCACCATCTGCAGCGACATCAGCACGCCGGTCACGCCGTTGGGCATGAAGCCGCCGTGACTCCACAGGTTGGAGATGCCCAGCGCCACACCGTCGTTGCCGAAGCCGAAGGCGATCACGCCGATGCCGCCCAGCACCATGGCGATGATGGTCACGATCTTGATCAGGGCGAACCAGAACTCGAACTCGCCGAAGGCCTTCACCGCCACCAGGTTGATCGCGCCCATGCTGCCCAGCGCCGCCAGGGCCCAGATCCAGCGCGGTACGTCCGGGAACCAGATGCCCATGTAGATGGCCACCGCGGTGATCTCGGCGACACAGGTCACCAGCCACAGGAACCAGTAGTTCCAGCCGGTCAGAAAGCCCGCCAGCGGGCCCAGGTAGTCTTGTGCGTAGCGGCTGAAGGACCCGGCCACCGGGTTGTGCACGGCCATCTCGCCCAGCGCGCGCATGATCACCAGGATCGCCAGGCCGCCGATGATGTAGGACAGCATGATCGCCGGCCCGGCCATTTCGATGGCCTTGGCCGAACCGAGGAACAGCCCGACACCGATACAGGCGCCCAGCGCCATCAGGCGAATGTGACGTTCGCCGAGTTCCCGCTTGAGTGGGCCGCCCTGGGCGGTCTCACCATGAGAAGGGTGGTTGCCGACTGGCATAGGAATACAACCTCATTTTGTTATTGGATATAACCCTTCGTGCAGGCTGTACAGCGCCGATAGGCTGCTGTTTCGCCGCGCCGGGCTCACCTTGTGGGCAAGCACGTCGACCGGGGCGCGGAGCACCGGCCGAGCGAAAGGGGCGAGCAGTATAGGAAGGCCGCTACAGGGCTTTTCACTATATAAACCCCGATATTTGGCGAGAACTCTCGGCAATTACCGCTTATTCGGAGTGGCATTACCCGCGCTTGGCCGTGCGGGTGTCAACCGGGCGGCTAACATAGCACCAAAACGGGGCAACACAACCTTGCACCAAAGGCGCATGTTCGCGCCGTGATTGGCGAACCTGCCGCTGGCAACCCACAAATTTTTCATCAATTGCGACCAGCGTCTAAGCTTCAGGCAAGCGAGACGAACATACGCAGCCGGGCTGAACACTATGGGCGCACAGTGGCAAACGGAACCAGACAAGACGCAGGCTGCCGCAGAACAACCGGATACTCCCGCATTGCCCAAACGTCCCCGCCGGCGCTATGGCTGGTGGCTGTTCGGCCTGCTGGTGCTGGGGGCCCTGGTACTGCTGGGCCTGGCGATCGCCCGTGAAATGCACACCTCGCGCTTGCAGGCGCGCGAGTTCAGCCAGTTCGCCGCCACCCTGAGCTATTCGATGCACAAGGGCCCCAGCGATGCCGTCATCTACCCGGGCGAAGGCCCGTTCGACAAGCGCCTGGGCTACAGCGCGCTGGGCGAGTTCCTGCCGCGGCTGTTCAAGCGCGATTACGTGATCGTCGAGCAGGCGCGTTTTTCGCCGGCGCTGATGAACTATGTGCAGCACGGGTTCTTCGTGCCCTATGCCGAGAAGATCCAGGCCGGCCTGTCGATCACCGACTGCAAGGGCGACGCGCTGTACCAGTTCCATTACCCGCAGCACCTGTACCCGGATTTCGCCTCGATCCCGCCGGTGATCGTGCACAGCCTGCTGTTCATCGAGAACCGCGACCTGCTCGACCCCGCCGATCCGCGCAGCAACCCGGCGGTGGACTGGCCGCGCTTCGCCATGGCCGCCTACAGTCAGGTCGCCAAGCACCTGGCCCTGCCCGGCCAGTCGGCCGGCGGCAGCACGCTGGCCACGCAGCTGGAAAAATACCGCCACTCCCCCGATGGCCTCACGGTGTCGGGCAGCGAGAAACTGCGCCAGATGATTTCGGCCAGCGTGCGCGCCTACCAGGACGGGCCGCAGACCCTGGGCGCACGCCAGCGCATCGTGCGCGACTACCTCAACAGCGTGCCGCTGTCGGCGGTGCCCGGCCACGGCGAAGTGCACGGCATGGCCGAGGGCCTGCGGGTGTGGTACGGCGCCGACTTTGCCGAGGTCAACAAGACCCTGGCCAGTACCGATAGCGACCCGGCCAGCCTGGCCGCGCGTGGCCTGGCACTGCGCCAGGTGTTGTCGCTGATGATCGCCCAGCGTCGCCCGTCGCACTTTCTGTCCAAGGGTCGCAACGAACTGGCCACCCTCACCGACAGCCACGTGCGCCTGCTGGCCGCCAACAACATCATCGACCGCCCGCTGGCCGATGCCGCGCTGGCAAGCAAGGTGGTGTTCCGCGACTGGGTGGCACAGCCGACCATCGTGCCCATCGTCACCAACAAGGGCATCAGCGTGGCCCGCAGCCGCTTGTCGTCGGCGCTGGGGCGCCCGCTGTACGACCTGGACCGCCTCGACCTGTCGGCCACCAGCACGCTGCAGGCCGACCTGCAGGGGCAGGTCAGCGAGTACCTCAAGAGCCTCGCCGATCCGGCCTTTGCGGCGCAGATGGGGCTGATTGGCGAACGCCTGCTGACCCCCACCAGCACCACCCAGGTGCGCTACAGCTTCACCCTGCTGGAACGCACCGCCGACGGCTCGCGGGTACGGGTACAGACCGACAGCACCGACCAGCCGTTCGACATCAACGAGGGCAGCAAGCTTGAGCTGGGCTCCACCGCCAAGTTGCGGGTGCTGACCCAGTACCTGGAAATCATCGCCGAGCTGCACGACAAGTACGTCGACATGACCCCGGCCCAGTTGAGCAAGGTGGAGGTGGCCGACACCGACTTCATCAGCCGCTGGGCCCTGGATTACCTGGCCCGCAACAAGGACCGCAACATCACCGCGATGCTCGACGCGGCGCTGGAGCGCAAGTATTCGGCCAGCCCCGGCGAAGCCTTTTTCACCGGCGGCGGCATGCATGTGTTCAACAACTTTCGCCGCGAGGACAACGGCCGCATGCCGACCCTCAAGGATGCCCTGCGCGAGTCGATCAACCTGCCCTTCATTCGCCTGATGCGCGACCTGGTGCGCTACAGCACCTATTCGGCACCGGGCAACAGCGGCAAGTTGCTCAAGGACGATGCCGAGCCGCGGCGCCAGGAGTACCTTGCCCGCTTCGCCGACCGCGAGGGCACCGACTTCATGCGCCGGTTCTGGAAGAAGTACCAGCGCAAGACCTCGCAGGAACGCCTGGACACCTTTCTCGACAGCCTGCGGGTCACGCCGATCCGCCTGGCCGCCGTGCACCGCTACCTGTTCCCCGAGGCCGACCAGGCCACCTTCAACGCCTTCGTGCGCGCGCACATGAAGGCCGAGCCAGGGGCGGCCAAGCGGCCACCGCTGAAAAAGGACCAACTGACCGACCAGCGTCTGGAAGGCCTGTATGCCGCCTACGGCCCGGGCACCTACGACCTGCCCGACCAGGGCTACATCGCCCGGGTGCACCCGCTGGACCTGTGGCTGCTGGGCTACCTGCTGAAGAACCCCACCGCAAGCTTTCAGGACGCGGTGCTGGCCAGCCATTTCGAACGCCAGGAAGTCTACAGCTGGCTGTTCAAGAGCCGGCACAAGGGCGCCCGTGACAGCCGTATCCGTACCATGGTCGAGATCGAGGCGTTCCTCGACATTCACCAGCGCTGGAAGCGCGTGGGCTACCCGTTCGATCACCTGGTGCCATCGCTGGCCACCGCCATCGGCAGCTCGGGCGACCGCCCGGCGGCGCTGGCCGAGCTGGTGGGCATCATCCAGAACGACGGCGTGCGCCTGCCGGTGCTGCGTATCGACACCCTGCACTTCGCCGCCGACACGCCCTATGAACTGCGCCTGGCCGGCGACCCGGACCGGGGCCAGCGGGTGCTGTCGGTGGAAGTGGCGCGGGCCCTGCGCGGGGCCATGTCGCAGGTGGTGGATGCCGGTACGGCGCGACGGGTGTCGGGGAGCTTCAAGCTGCCCGACGGCACCCTGCTGACCATGGGCGGCAAGACCGGTACCGGGGACAACCGCATAGAGAGCTTCGGTGCTGGCGGGCGGCTGATCGGTTCGCGTTCGTTGAACCGCACCGCGACGTTCGTGTTCTTTCTGGGCGACAACCATTTCGGCACCTTGACGGCGTTCGTGCCGGGGCGCGCGGCCGAGGCATTCAAGTTCACCTCGGCGTTGCCGGTGCAGGTGCTCAAGGGCATGGCGCCGATACTGCTGCCATACCTGCAACCGGGGGGCAACACGTTGTGCACGCCGCCGCTGGTGGCAACGCAAGACCTTTCGAAGCCCTGACGCCATTCGCCCGCCTGCACCAACCACACGCTTGCGTGCAGGAGCCGGCCTTGCCGGCGAAACAGATCAGCGCCAAATGCGAAAAATAATCATCTCCATGTCTTGCGTTAAGATATATCTTGAGTAATATCTTTAGATGCATCGCAACGCAGACAGGAGACAGTCCATGCGTGACCATCACCCACCCCACCGCGACAGCGGCGAGCGCCATGACGGCTTCGAGCGCCGGCACGGCCGTGAACGCGGCGACCGTGGCCCCCGCGTGTTCGCCCCCGGCGATCTCAAGTTGCTGCTGCTGGCCATGCTTTCGGAAAAGCCCGGGCACGGCTACGACCTGATCCGCCAGATCGAGGCCGAGTTCGACGGCGGCTACAGCCCCAGCCCCGGCGTAATCTACCCGACCCTGACCTTTCTCGAAGAGAGCGAGCTGATCAGCGGCGAAGTCCACGGCAGCAAGAAGCTCTACAGCGTCACCGACGCCGGGCGCCAGTCGCTGGTCGACCAGGCCATCGCCCTGGACGGCGTGCGCACGCGCATCGAGGTGAGCAAGCGCTCGATGCGCGTGCACGACCGTCCGCCGGAAATCCACGAAGCCGTACACAACCTGCGCCATGCCTTGCAGATCCACGCCGGGCGCTGGAACCCCGCAGAGATCGAGCGGGTACGCACCCTGCTCAACGACACCGCAAAAGCCATCGTTGCCGGCCCGGCAACCCCCACCCAGGAGACTTCCGAATGACGGACAGCCCCAACCTTTCGATCCATCGCGTCAACCACGAGATCAAGCGCCGCCGCCTCGAGGTACTGCGCGTGACCGAGCTGACCCCGCGCATGCGCCGCATCACCCTCGGCGGCGCCGAGCTGCAGGGCTTTCTCAGCGTCGGCAGCGACGACCACGTCAAACTCATGTTCGCCTGCTCCCCCGAAGAACAGGTGGCCCTGGACAACCCCGGCGCCACCGACGTGCGACCGACCATGCGCGAGTACACCCCGCGGCGCATCGACCTGGCCGCCGGCGAGCTGGACCTGGACTTCGTGCTGCACGGCGACGGCCCCGCCTCCACCTGGGCGGCCCAGGCCGAACCCGGCCATTACCTGCATATCGCCGGGCCACGCGCCTCGCTGGTGGTACCGGACATCTTCGACAGCTACCTGCTGGTGGGCGATGAAACCGCCATCCCGGCCATCGGCCGCCGGCTCGAAGAGTTGCCAGCCGGACGCAAGGTGCTGGCGGTGATCGAAATCGAGGACGACCAGGAACGCCAGCCGCTGCCCAGCGCGGCGCAGGTCGAGGTGATCTGGGTACGGCGCCACCAGCAGGACGTGCTGCAGGTGTTGCGTGACCTGAGCCTGCCGTCGGGCACGCTGTACGCCTGGGTTGCCCTGGAAAAGGCGCTGACGCGCAAGGCCAAGAGCCTGCTGCTGGAAGAGAAAGGCGTGAACGAGGCGTACCTCAAGGCGGCCGCCTACTGGCGACTGGACCCCAACGACGAGGAATAAGCGTCGACCTTCAGGGTTGCGCCTGGGCCCGTGCCAGGCGCCTGCCCTGCCAGCGGTCGAGGAGAATCAGCAGCACGCCGACCAGAATGAAGCCCCCCAGCATGGCCAGCGCATTGAGCAGCACCTGCGCATAGCCCAGGCTCGCCACATCGACGAACGGGTACGGATAGAAACCGATACCGTGACCGCGCGCCAGCACATACGCAAAGTACCCCAGCGGGTATACCAGCCAGCCCAGCAGGTGGGTGAAACGCAACTGCCCCTTGGGCACGCACCACCACCAGTACAGCGCATAGGCCGCCGGCATCACGTCGTGCAGCAGCTCATCGGCCAGCCACTGCCAGCCCTGCGGTTGCCACAGATGACGCAGCAACAGGCTGTAGGCCAGCGCCACGAACACGATGCTCACCGCCACCCCGGAACTCACCCAGGGCGACAGCCACCAGCGCCGCGCCGCCGATTCACGGCCAAAGGCCGCCTGGGTCAGCACCGTGGCCACCAGGGTATTGCTCAACACCGTGAAATAACCGAACAGATTCACCAACCCGCCCAGCAGGCTGGCCTGATCCTGCCAGCGCGCCAGCAGCACCAGATACAGCTGGATGGTCAACGCCGCCCAGCCAAGGCCCGCCAGCAGGCCGATGCCCATGCGACGGTCAGCCACCGGCATCGGCTCAGCGACCGCGTTGCAGCTTCAGGTACAGGCGCTCGACCTTCTCCCGCGCCCAGGGCGTCTTGCGCAGGAAGGTCAGGCTCGACTTGATGCTCGGGTCACTCTTGAAGCAGCGGATATCGATGCGCTGCGCCAGCCCTTCCCATTGGTAGTGCGCCACCAGCGCGGTGAGGATCTGTTCCAGTGTCACGCCATGCAGCGGGTTGTTGTCAGCGGCAGTCATGCCTGTGCTCCAGCCAAACGAAGGTGCGCACCTTAGCCCAGGTGCGGCGGCGCGTCAGCACCTGGTGCGGCCTTTCTCGATCAAGGGCACCTGAGGTGATTCTAGTGACCACGAAGGCTCTGGACAGCACCTTGGCATTTATTGTTTTACGGTAATGTTATATTGTAACCAAAACGATAACTGCCAAGGACCCCACCATGCGTCACCTGCCGCTCCACCTCTCCCCCCTTGCCGCCGCACTGTGGCTGGCCTCGCTGCCCAGCCACGCGGTTGAACTGCAACCCCAGGTCATCACCGCCAACCCGTTGGGCACCCCGCTGGCAGCCCCCAGCAGCGTGCTCGAAGGCGACACATTGACCTTGCAGCAAAAGGGCAGCCTGGGCGAAACCCTGAACACCCAGCCCGGCGTCGCCTCCACCTGGTTCGGCCCGGGCGCCAGCCGCCCGGTGATCCGCGGCCTGGACGGCGACCGGATCCGTATCCTGCGCAACGGCGTGGGTGCACTGGATGCCTCTTCGCTGTCGTACGACCACGCCGTGCCACTGGACCCGGTGAACGTCGAGCGCGTCGAGATCGTGCGCGGCCCGGCCGCCCTGCTCTACGGTGGCAATGCCATCGGCGGGGTGGTCAACACCTTCGACAACCGCATCCCCGACGCGCCGGTGCAAGGCATTCATGGTGCCGGCGAGCTGCGCTACGGGGGCGCCGACACCACCCGCAGCAGTGCGGGCAAGCTGGAAGCCGGCGATGGACGCTTCGCCCTGCACCTGGACGCCAACAGCCGCCAGTTCAACGATTTGCGCATCCCCGGCTACGCCCGCAGTTCGAAGGTGCGCGATGCCGACGAACCCGGCGGCAAGCATCGCCTGGAAAACAGCGACGGGCGCCAGGACGGTGGTGCCGTCGGCGGTTCGTACAACTGGGAACACGGTTACGCGGGCCTGTCCTACAGCCGCTACGATGCCAACTACGGTTCGGTGGCCGAGCCCGGCGTGCGTCTGGCCATGGAACAGGACCACTACGCCTTTGCCTCCGAACTGCGCGACCTAGACGGCCCGTTCAGCTCGCTCAAGTTCGACGCCGGCTACACCGACTACAAGCATCAGGAGCTGGAAGGCGGCGAGGTGCATACCACCTTCAAGAACAAGGGCTACGAGGCCCGCGTCGAGGCTCGGCACCAGCCGCTGGGGCCGGTGGAAGGCGTGATCGGCGCCCAGGTCACCCGCAACGAGTTCTCGGCGCTGGGCGAAGAAGCCTTCGTGCCGCAGACCGATACCGACAGCCTGGCGCTGTTCGTGCTCGAACAGTGGAAGGCCACCGACCGCCTCGACCTGAGCCTGGGCGCACGCCTGGAGCACACCCGGGTCGACCCCGACAGCCAGGGCAGCGAACGTTTCGCCCAGGCCGACAGCGCCAGCAGCTTCACCGCCGCCAGCCTGTCCTCGGGTGCGGTGTACCAGTTGACCCCGGTGTGGTCGCTGGCCGCCAGCCTGGGCTACACCGAACGTGCACCGACCTTCTACGAGCTGTATGCCAATGGCGCCCACGTCGCCACCGGCACCTACGAGGTGGGCGACCCGGGGCTTTCGAAGGAGAAGGCGATCTCCAGCGACCTGGCCCTGCGCTTCGACAACGGCACGCACAAGGGCAGCGTGGGCGTGTTCTACAGCCATTTCCGCAACTACATCGGCCTGCTGGCCAGCGGCAACCTGCGCGAAGGGCATGATCACGATCACGGGGATGACGATCACGATCACGACCATGATCACGAGCATGGCGACGTGCCCGAATACCTCTATCACGGCGTGCGCGCCCGCTTCTACGGCATCGAAGCCCAGGACCGCTGGCAATTGCTGGAAAACGCCTACGGCAGCTTCGCCCTGGAACTGTCTGGCGACTACACCCGCGCCAAGAACCTGGATACCGGCGAAGACCTGCCACGCATTGCCCCGCTGCGCCTGAACAGCGGCCTGACCTGGAACCTTGAACGCTGGCAGGCGCGGGTCGACGTGCAGCATGCCAGCAGCCAGCATCGCAAGCCGGCCAATGAAACCAGCACCGACGGCTACACCACCCTGGGGGCCAGCGTGGGCTATCGCTTCGAGATCGGCCAGAGTGAATGGCTGGCCTTCGTGCGCGGCGAAAACCTCACCGACCAGACCGTACGCTATGCCAGTTCGATCCTGCGCGACATCGCCCCAGCGCCGGGTCGCAGCGTCCAGGTAGGCCTGCGAACCACCTTCTGAACCCACACCGTTGCCGGATTGTTACCCATCCGGCAACGGTCACTCTTGCTGATTCGGCTTTTTTTCCGGCACGTTCGCCTATATCCTCCCCGCCTCAAGCTGAACCGCTTCACCTATTCCTGATACTGCCTTGCCCTCGACGATGCCTGCATCTCGGGCAATTTGCCGTTCTTCCAACAATCAAAAGACAGCGCTATCTCATGCATCAGTTCCATCATCTGCCCCCCGCCGCCGCGACCTTGCTGGCAGGCCTGGCCGCCAGCACGCTGGCCTGCAGCCTGCAGGCCGCCCCCCTCTTGGACGGCGACTCGCCCTGGATGCTCGGCGACTGGGGCGGCACACGCTCGGCGCTGGCCGAGCGCGGCTACGACTTCACTCTGGGCTACACCGGGGAGATGGGCAGCAACCTGCACGGTGGCCACGACCACAGCAACACCGCCCGCTACAGCGACCAGTTCAGCCTGGGCAGCCACCTGGACCTGCAGAAGATCCTCGGCTGGCAGGGCGCCGAATTCCAGTTGACCGTGACCGAGCGCCACGGCAACAACATCAGCAACGATCGCATCAACGATCCGCGGGTGGGCGGCTTCACCTCGGCCCAGGAAGTCTGGGGCCGTGGCCAGACCTGGCGGCTGACCCAGATGTGGTTCAAGCAGACGTACCTGGACGGCGACCTCGACGTGAAGGTCGGGCGCTTCGGCCAGGGCGAGGACTTCAACAGCTTCCCCTGCGACTTCCAGAACCTGGCCTTCTGCGGCTCGCAGGTGGGCAACTGGGCCGGCAGCATCTGGTACAACTGGCCGGTGAGCCAGTGGGCCCTGCGCGTCAAGTACCACCTAACGCCGGAACTCTACGCCCAGGTCGGTGCCTACGAACAGAACCCCTCCAACCTCGAGCGCCAGAACGGCTTCAAGCTCAGCGGCAGCGGCACCCAGGGCGCGGTACTGCCGGTGGAACTGGTGTGGACGCCGGCCATCGACGGCCTCAAAGGGGAATATCGCGCCGGTTACTACTACAGTAGTGCCAAGGCACAAGATGTTTACAAGGACGGCAACGGCCAACCGGCAGCCCTCAGTGGCCAGGACTATCGCAGCAGCTCGAGCAAGCACGGGTTCTGGTTGGGGGCACAGCAGCAGGTGACGTCGTTGGCCAGCGATCACTCACGTGGCCTGAGCGTTTTTGCCAATGCCACGCTGCACGACAAGAAGACCAATGCCATCGACAACTATGTTCAGGCAGGTGTGGTTTACAAAGGGCTGTTCGATGCCCGCGCCAAGGACGACATCGGCTTCGCCCTCGCTCGCGTGCACGTCAACCCGGCCTATCGCAGGAACGCCGAGGCCCGCAACCGCGCCAATGCCCTCTTCGACTACGACAACCCCGCCTTCCTGCCCGTCCAGGACACCGAGTACAGCGCCGAGCTGTATTACGGCATCCACCTGGCCCAGTGGCTGACCGTGCGCCCGAACCTGCAGTACATCCGCCACCCGGGCGGGGTCGGGCACGTGGACGACGCGCTGATTGGCGGCCTCAAGATCCAGAGCAGCTTCTGAACGGGCCCTGCGGCTCGAACCTTTTCACCTTGATGGAGAACACACGATGAGCACTGATGGTGCCTTGAGTAGAACCCGCTGGCTGCCGAGACTGCTCGGCGTGCTGCTGTTACTGATGGGGCTGGCGCTGCTGGCCGGCGGTATCAAGCTGAGCCAGCTCGGCGGCTCGCTGTATTACCTGATCGCCGGTATCGGCTTTGCCCTGTCGGGCGTGCTGCTGCTGGCACTGCGCCGCACCGCGCTGGGCCTGTACGGCCTGGTGCTGCTGGGTAGCACCCTGTGGGCATTGTGGGAGGTCGGCCTGGACTGGTGGCAACTGGTACCGCGCCTGTCGCTGTGGTTCGCCCTGGGCGTGGTGTTGCTGCTGCCGTGGGCACGCCGCCCGCTGCTGGGCCAGCCCGGCAAGCTCAACACAGGGCTGCTGAGCCTGGCGGTGGTGCTGTCGGGCGCCACCGCAGTGGCCAGCCAGTTCACCTTCCCGGGTGAAATCAAGGGCGAGCTGGGCCGCGACAGCACCGAGCTGAGCAGCACCGCGCCGGCCATGCCCGATGGCGACTGGCAGGCCTACGGGCGCACCGAATTCGGTGACCGCTACTCGCCGCTGCGCCAGATCACCCCGAACAACGTGCACAAGCTCGAAGAGGCCTGGCGCATTCGCACCGGCGACCTGCCGACCAGCGATGACCCGGTCGAGCTGACCAACGAGAACACCCCGCTCAAGGTCAATGGCAAGCTGTATGCCTGCACCGCGCACAGCAAGGTGCTGGCCCTGGACCCGGATACCGGTGCCGAGATCTGGCGCTTCGATCCGCAGATCAAGAGCCCGGTGGGCTTCAAGGGCTTTGCCCACATGACCTGCCGTGGCGTGTCGTACTACGACGAAAACAACTACGTGAACATGGACGGCGCCCCTGCGCCGAAAATCTCCGAAGCCGGCCAGGCCGTGGTGCGCAGCTGCCCGCGTCGCCTGTACCTGCCCACCGCCGATGCGCGCCTGATCGCGATCAACGCCGACACCGGCAAGGTCTGCGAAGGCTTCGGCAACCAGGGCGTGGTCGACCTGACCCAGGGCATCGGCCCGTTCACCGCCGGTGGCTACTACTCCACCTCGCCTGCCGCGATCACTCGCGAGCTGGTGATCATCGGTGGCCACGTCACCGACAACGAGTCCACCAACGAGCCCTCGGGCGTGATCCGTGCCTACGATGTGCATGACGGTCGTCTGGTCTGGAACTGGGACAGCGACAACCCGGACGAGACCGCGCCGCTGGCACCGGGCAAGACCTACAGCCGCAACTCGGCCAACATGTGGTCGCTGGCCAGCGTCGACGAGAAGCTGGGCATGGTGTACCTGCCACTGGGCAACCAGACCCCTGACCAGTGGGGCGCCGACCGCACCCCAGGTGCCGAGAAGTTCAGTGCCGGCATCGTCGCCCTGGACCTGGCCACCGGCAAGGTACGCTGGAACTACCAGTTCACCCACCACGACCTGTGGGACATGGACGTCGGCAGCCAGCCGACCCTGCTCGACCTGAAGACCGCCGACGGCGTCAAACCTGCGCTGATCGCCCCGACCAAGCAGGGCAGCCTGTACGTGCTCGACCGTCGTGACGGCAGCGCCATCGTGCCGATCCGCGAGATCCCGGCGCCCCAGGGCGCGGTCAAGGGCGACCACACCGCACCGACCCAGGCCCGCTCGGACCTGAACCTGCTGGGCCCGGACCTGACCGAGGCGGCCATGTGGGGCGCCAGCCCGTTCGATCAGATGCTGTGCCGTATCCAGTTCCGCGAACTGCGCTACGAGGGCCAGTACACCCCGCCGTCGGAGCAGGGTAGCCTGATCTACCCGGGCAACGTGGGCGTGTTCAACTGGGGCGGCGTGTCGGTCGACCCCGTGCGTCAGCTGCTGTTCACCAGCCCCAACTACATGGCCTTCGTGTCGAAGATGGTGCCGCGTGCCGAAGTGGCCGAGGGCAGCAAGCGCGAAAGCGAGACCAGCGGCGTGCAGCCCAACACCGGCGCACCTTACGCGGTGATCATGCACCCGTTCATGTCGCCCCTGGGCGTACCGTGCCAGGCCCCGGCCTGGGGCTATGTGGCCGGTATCGACCTGACCACCAACAAGGTGGTGTGGAAGCACAAGAACGGCACCAGCCGCGACAGCTCGCCGATTCCGATCGGCCTGCCGGTGGGTGTACCGAGCATGGGCGGCTCGATGGTGACGGCCGGCGGCCTGGGCTTTTTGAGCGGCACCCTGGACCAGTACCTGCGTGCGTATGACGTGAACACCGGCAAGGAGCTGTGGAAATCGCGCCTGCCGGCTGGCGGCCAGGCCACGCCGATGACCTACACCGGCAAGGATGGCCAGCAGTACGTGCTGGTGATGGCTGGCGGGCACGGTTCGCTGGGCACCAAGATGGGCGATTACGTGATCGCCTACAAACTGGCGCAGTGATCGACCGCTGAACCTGGGCTGCCGTGCAGCCCTTCGCCGGCAAGGCCGGCGCCTGCAGGACCATGTGACAGCATGGCCCGGCAGGCGCCGGCCTTGTCGCTGAAGGGGCCGCCCGGCACTGCACATACCTGTCCGCCCATTGAAACCTCCCCCCTCCCGCCCCATCTAAGCACCATAGCCATTCACGCAGGTGCCCCATGAGCGACCAGCAGGATCTCCCCGAACATCCCGACCAAGACGCTGAAGTCGAGCATCTCGACGCCTCCGACCACACCGGTCGCACCCTCGCCATCCCCGGCCAGCAACTGCCGGACAAGGTCTACGTGATCCCGATCCACAACCGCCCGTTCTTCCCCGCGCAGGTACTGCCGGTGATCGTCAACGAAGAACCCTGGGCCGAGACCCTGGACCTGGTGGCCAAGACCCCGCATCACAACCTGGCGCTGTTCTTCATGGACACCCCGCCCGAAGACCATCGCCACTTCGATACCTCGGCCCTGCCGCTGTACGGCACCCTGGTCAAGGTGCACCACGCCAGCCGCGAGAACGGCAAGCTGCAGTTCGTCGCCCAGGGCCTGACCCGCGTGCGGATCCGCACCTGGCTCAAGCACCACCGCCCGCCCTACCTGGTGGAAGTCGAATACCCGCACCAGCCCAGCCAGCCGACCGACGAGGTCAAGGCATACGGCATGGCCCTGATCAACGCGATCAAGGAGCTGCTGCCGCTCAATCCGCTGTACAGCGAGGAGCTGAAGAACTACCTCAACCGCTTCAGCCCCAACGACCCTTCGCCGCTCACCGACTTTGCCGCCGCCCTGACCTCCGCCACCGGCAACCAGCTGCAGGAAGTACTCGACTGCGTGCCCATGCTCAAGCGCATGGAAAAGGTGCTGCCGATGCTGCGCAAGGAAGTCGAGGTGGCACGCCTGCAGAACGAGATCTCTGCCGAGGTGAACCGCCAGATCGGCGAGCACCAGCGCGAGTTCTTCCTCAAGGAACAGCTCAAGGTCATCCAGCAGGAGCTGGGCCTGACCAAGGACGACCGCAGCGCCGACCTGGAGCAGTTCCAGCAACGCCTGGCAGGCAAGACCCTGCCCGCTGCGGCGCAAAAGCGCATCGACGAAGAAATGGGCAAGCTGTCGATCCTGGAGACCGGCTCGCCCGAGTACGCCGTCACCCGCAACTACCTGGAATGGGCCACCGCCCTGCCCTGGGGCGTGTACGGCAAGGACAAGCTCGACCTCAGGCATGCACGCAAGGTGCTCGACCAGCACCACGCCGGCCTGGATGACATCAAGGACCGCATCATCGAGTTCCTTGCCGTGGGCGCCTACAAGGGCGAGATCAGCGGTTCGATCGTGCTGCTGGTGGGCCCGCCGGGCGTGGGCAAGACCAGCATCGGCAAGTCCATCGCCGAGTCCCTGGGGCGGCCGTTCTACCGCTTCAGCGTCGGCGGCATGCGCGATGAGGCCGAGATCAAGGGCCACCGGCGCACCTACATCGGTGCCCAGCCAGGCAAGCTGGTGCAGGCGCTCAAGGACGTCGAGGTGATGAACCCGGTGATCATGCTCGACGAGATCGACAAGATGGGCCAGAGCTACCAGGGCGACCCGGCCTCGGCCCTGCTCGAAACCCTGGACCCGGAACAGAACGTCGACTTCCTCGACCATTACCTGGACCTGCGCCTGGACCTGTCCAAGGTGCTGTTCGTGTGCACCGCCAACACCCTCGATGCCATCCCCGGGCCGCTGCTCGACCGCATGGAGGTGATCCGCCTGTCCGGTTACATCACCGAGGAAAAGGTCGCCATCGCCAAGCGTCACCTGTGGCCCAAGCAACTGGCCAAGGCCGGCGTGGCCAAGGCCAGCCTGGGTATCAGCGACAGCGCATTGCGCACGGTTATCGAAGGCTATGCCCGTGAAGCCGGGGTGCGCCAGCTGGAAAAGCAACTGGGCAAGCTGGTGCGCAAGGCCGTGGTGCAGTTGATCGACACACCCGATGCAGTGATAAAGATCGGCCCCAAGGACCTCGAAGCTTCACTCGGCATGCCGGTGTTTCGCAGCGAGCAGGTGCTGTCGGGCAAGGGCGTGATCACCGGCCTGGCCTGGACCAGCATGGGCGGCGCCACGCTGCCGATCGAGGCGACCCGCATCCACACCCTCAACCGTGGCTTCAAGCTCACCGGCCAGCTGGGCGAGGTGATGAAGGAATCCGCCGAGATCGCCTACAGCTACGTCAGCGCCAACCTCAAGCAGTACGGTGGTGAGGTGGGCTACTTCAACGAGTCGTTCATTCACCTGCACGTGCCCGAAGGGGCCACGCCCAAAGACGGCCCGAGTGCCGGGGTGACCATGGCCAGCGCCCTGCTGTCCCTGGCACGCGACCAGGCACCGAAAAAAGGCGTGGCCATGACCGGCGAGCTGACCCTGACCGGGCAGGTATTGCCGATTGGCGGGGTACGCGAGAAGGTGATTGCGGCGCGCCGGCAGAAGATCCACGAGCTGATCCTGCCGGAGGCCAACCGCGGCGACTTCGAAGAACTGCCCGGCTACCTGAAGGCCGGCCTGCAGGTGCATTTCGCCAGGCGCTTCAGCGACGTGGCCAAGGTGCTGTTCTGAAACAGCGGTAACAGAAACAGCGCGGGCTGCAGGCAGCCCGCGCGGGCACCCGGCAGCGAAGCGTGAGAATCTTCCCAAGGCAGCACACTTTCCCTATTATCGGCTGCCCGGACCCTCCGCGAGCCAGGAGTCATGATGACCGCATCCCGTGTGTTACTGAGTTCGAGCCTGATACTCCTGGCCAGCTGTGCCAGCCAGCCCACACCTCCACAGCCGCTGCTGGTGGAAAAACAGAGCCAGTGCCCGGTGACGCTCGATGTCGGCCAGGCCATCACCCTGGCGTTGCCCAGCAACCCCAGTACCGGTTATCGCTGGCTGCTGCAGAATCCGGCCAACGGCGTACTTGCGGCGCTGGGCCCCGAGGTCTACAGCAACCCCGAAGACACCGGCCTGGTGGGCAGTGCCGGCCGATCGCTGTGGCGCTTCAAGGCCAGCGCCAGCGGCAGCGGCCACCTGCTGCTGGTGTATCAGCAACCCTGGGCACCGGAGGTCAAGCCGGCGATGAGCTTCGACTGCGACATCCAGGTACGCTGAGGCTGCGCCCCGGAGCATTTACTCGAGGCGTTTCTGAAGACGCCTGGCGCACTCTTCGATGAATGACCACTGCGCCAGGAAGTTCTTGAAGTGAATGACGAATCTGGCCAGTTGCTGACTGTCCTGCATGCTGTGCAACTTGCCGATCGAGGCGTCCAGATAGGTCTCGATGAACTGCCAGGCGGTCTGCAGGTGCGACGCAGCAGTGGTGACGTCTTCCAAGCGTACCACCAGATTTCGCATGCGCTGCGCCAGTACCCCCAGGTTCCCTTCCTTTGTGCCGGATGCCACCAGGCGCTCGATCTTGCGCCCCAGTGCCGGCCTCAATTCGAACCGGGCGTCATCACGAAACCTGTCGGTCTCCTTGCGTACTTCACCGACCTGGAACTGGAAGACGCCCGCCGAGTTCCTGAGGTTGGCCACCCACCGTGCCATCTCCAGCACAAGGGTTCGGTCTGGTGCATCCAGTTGCACGGGCACCTCGAACTGCACGCCTTGCCAAGCCTCCCTGCGCCCGCCCAACGCCTTGGTACGTTCACAGGCCAGCAGCGCACGCTCCCCTGACAGGCTGATGGAGCTTGCGCAGTTGATCAGCGCGATGGGCAACTGAATGCTTTTCTGCTTCAACCGCCCCCATGAGTCGGCGTGGATATTGATGCGATGGAACAACACCTGCATCGGGTAGAAGTCGAGCTCGGGGTCCGGGTGACGGTAGTATCCCAACCACTGCAGAAAGGCCTCCCGCCGGGTCGGTATCGCCATCACATGGTCCATGTAGGCATCCAGCACGGCAACGTGTTCGCGGGTGAACGTCAGGTCGATCCGCCCCTCCTCCTCCAGATCCTGCACCAATTGCAGCGGAATCAGGGCTATCTGGGTATCCAGCTCATCCTGAGGCAGTGGATGCCTCAGTCTTTGAATAATGTTGTTCATTGTGGTCATCACCAGAGCAATCCAGAAGCCGCAAGGCGCTGCTGGCCAGCACAGCCTGCAGCGCCTTGCGCCCTTCACTCAAAGGCCGGCAACATACTCGGCCTTGATCTTGTTCTTGTAGGCTTTCAACGCCTCGACCAGCTCGCTGACCGCTCTCAACGCCTGCACATCGTCGATGCTGCAGGCGATGAGCCGATCCCACACCGGTTTCAATTGCACGGCGATGCGCCTGATGCCGGCCAGCCATTGCTCGCGCGACGTGACCAGCTCGGCATAAGCCTCCAGGTGCTGGCACTGGGCCTGGAGGCGCGTCTTGTCCCGTGCCATCGCGGTCAGTTGCAGTTGCAGTTCATCGTGCTGCTTCTGCATCCCTCGGCGCTGCTCGAGCATCGTTGCATAGCGCATGCCTTCCATTGCCGCACCGATGATTTCGCCGATTTTCTTCAGCGCACCTTGCACTGCCTCGACCGACAGTCCGCCCGTGGCGATGACATCCGCCGCCGACTTGAGCTGCTCGGTGGTCGGCAACAGGCCGCCGAAGGTGGATTCCACCTTGGCCGCCTCAAGTACCTTGATCGCCTCGTCAAGACTGGCCAGGGCCTCGCGCCGCACGGCCAGTTCGTCTTCGCAGGCCTTGCGATTGGCCGCCAGCCTGTCGAGCTCGCCCTGATAGCGAGCCTTGTCGGCACTGGAGTCATAGACCGGGATGGCCGTGATCTGAGCCGTGGCCGTGCGCAACTGCCCCAACTGATCGTTGAGCTTGACGGCAATCTCGCCGATGGCGTCCTGTGCCACCTCCAGATACTGCGCAATGTCCTCGGGATCATCGTTCGGGTCGATGTCCTTTTCGAGGCCGCCCAGGTCATTGCTCTTGATCGCGACGATGATGCGATCGGCATGGCGCATCAGTTGCTGGAGGTTGTCGTCAAGACAGCGTGCATTGCGCTCCACACGCTCGTGCAACAGTGGCAGGAAGGCATAGCGACTGTCCTGGGCGGCCTTCAGGTAGGCGGCACCGGCACGCAGGACCCTGTCGAACTGCGGATCATCCCAGCCCAGCGGAAATTGAAGAATGTTGCTCATGGGTAGCTCCTTATTGGGCCCACAGCGTGTCGTCGAAGACCCGGCTCATGGTGATGGAGCAGGCTTCGATAAACGCCCACTGCGAGAGAAAGTTTCTGAAATGGATGATGAAAATGCCCAGCTGCCGGCTGTCGTTCATCTTTTCGAGCTTTTCGATGGACGCTTCGATGTAGGTGCCGATGGTCTGCCAGGCCGTCTGCAGGTGCGAGGAAGCGGTCACCACCTCCTGCAGGCGGGTGGCCAGTTCATCCATATGGGTCGTGAGTACCTGCAGGCGTCCCTCCAGGTTGACCGCCGCCGTCAGGCGCGCCCCCACAGCCTTGCGTTCCTTCTGCACCCGGTTGCGGGTCTTGCGCACCTTTTCGGCCTTGGAGCCGTAGATCGAGCCTGAGATGACCGCCCCCAGCGGGCCGGCCGCCAGCCCGGCCAGGGCCGCCTTGACGTACTCGTCGTACTGCTTGTTGAGGTTGTCGATTTCCTTGTCGAGCGCCGCCAACTCATCGCGCAGGGCCTGGGTGGCACCGCTGGCCTGGTGACGCTCGATGGCGTCGGTCTTGAGGGCGACCTCGTTCATCAGCTCGAAACGCGCGGTGTCGCGAAAGGTTTCGGTGTGGCTGCGCACACTGCTTACGCGCGCGTGAAAATGCTCGACTTCATCCTTGAGCACCTCCATGTAGTCCACCAGCGACGAGACGATCTCCCGGTCGCCGAAGCTCAACGCAACCGGCGCTGCGAACTGCACGGACTCCCACGTATCACGCCGCCCGCCAAGGGCCTTGGTCTTCTCGCATTCCTGCATCACCCCCTCGCCGGTGGTGTTGATGCCACGGGCACACACCCCCAGCTCGGCGGACAGCTTCTTGCACTCGTCGGACAGCGTGCCCCAGGCGCGGGCATGCTTGTGCAGGTTGAGAAAGGTCGTGCGCATGGCACTGACCGACAGTACCGGCTCCTTGATGTCGGTGTAGCCAAGCCAGGGCACCAGCGACGCGGTTTCGGTCGGCAGGCCGGTGACATACTTCACATACTGATTGAGCGTGACGATATGTTCGCGGGAAAGCGTCAGCCCTCCCTCGTTTTCGCCATCACGCTGGTTCATGCCTTCGATCAGGTTTCTGGGCAGCAGGGCCGCTTCCTTTTCCAGTTCACCGGTATCGTACGAGCGCGCGCCAGGTTCGAGTTTCATTTCACATTCCTTGTGAGTGAGCCAATAGGGTCAAGCCACTTCACTCTAAGGACCCGCCGGCAAGACAAATAGCCGGCAGGCTTTCCTCGAAGCCGGCATTGGAATGCAGCGGCCAGCCGCGCCGGTCAGTCGGCCATGCATCCTGTTGCAACATTGGCTAAAATGCCGGCCCTTTACCGCCGAACGCCTGGATTGCCCGTGAGCAAAGAGCCCGATCGCCTGTTCGCCACCCCGCTGGCGCAGGTCCCCGATTTCACCTTCAACGAAGATGTCGTGCGGGTTTTCCCCGACATGATCAAGCGCTCGGTGCCCGGCTACCCGACGATCGTCGAGAACATCGGCGTGCTGGCTGCCCAGTTCGCCCAGCCCGATACCCTGCTGTACGACCTGGGCAGCTCGCTCGGTGCAGTGACCCAGGCGATGCGCCGACATGTACGCAGCGAGGGCTGCAAGGTGCTGGCGGTAGACAACTCCCCGGCCATGGTCGAGCGCTGCCGCGAATACCTCAGCCACCAGGACGCGATGCACCAGGAGTTGCTGCCGGTGCAGGTGATCGAGGCCGACATCACCGCGCTGGACCTGCAGCCGGCGTCGGTGGTGGCGCTGAACTTCACCCTGCAGTTCATCGAGCCGCCGGCACGCCTGGCCCTGCTTGGCCGCATTCGCCAGTGCCTGGTGCCTGGCGGCGCACTGATCCTGTCGGAGAAGCTGCGCTTTGCCGACCCGCAGCAACAGGCCCTGCTCACCGATCTGCACGTGGCTTTCAAACGCGCCAACGGCTACAGCGAACTGGAGATTGCCCAGAAGCGCAGTGCCATCGAAAACGTGATGAAACCCGACAGCCTCGAGGAACACCGTCAGCGCCTGCTGGCAGCCGGTTTCTCGCAGGTGGTGCCGTGGTTCCAGTGCCTGAACTTCGCCTCGCTGATTGCCCTGCCATGATCGATCTGACTCCCCTGGTCCGCCGCATGGCGGGCACCCCATTGGCGCACTGGGCCCAAGGCCTGCAAGCGCAACTCGATGCCAAGCTGGAAAAGGGCCATGGCGACCTGGAGCGCTGGCAAAGCGCACTGGATGCGCTGCCGGCCCTGGAGCCCAGCCAGGTCGACCTGCTGCACGGCCTGCGCCTGGACAGCGACTGCGACGACGCCACCCGCGCACAGGTGCGCACCGCGCTGATGGGCCTGTCGCCCTGGCGCAAGGGCCCGTTCGACCTGTTCGGCGTGCACGTGGACACCGAATGGCGTTCGGACTGGAAGTGGTCACGGGTCGCGCCGCACCTGGACCTGCGCGGCAAACGCGTGCTGGATGTGGGCTGTGGCAACGGCTACTACCAATGGCGCATGCTCGGCGCCGGCGCCGACAGCGTGATCGGCGTAGACCCCAACTGGTTGTTCTTCTGCCAGTTCCAGGCCGTGCAGCGTTACCTGCCGGACCTTCCCGCCTGGCACTTGCCGTTCGCCCTGGAAGACCTGCCGGCCAACCTGGAAGGTTTCGACACGGTGTTCTCGATGGGGGTGTTCTACCACCGCCGCTCGCCGATCGAGCATTTGCTGGCGCTCAAGGACTGCCTGGTCAAGGGGGGCGAACTGGTGTTGGAAACCCTGGTGGTCGAGGGTGACGAGCATCAGGTGCTGGTGCCTGAAGACCGCTATGCGCAGATGCGCAATGTATGGTTTCTGCCCTCGGTGCCGGCACTGGAGCGCTGGTTGCGTCGCGCCGGCTTCAGCAATGTGCGCTGCGTGGATGTGAGCGTGACCAGCGTCGAGGAACAACGCAGCACCGACTGGATGCGCTACCAGTCGCTGAGCGACTTCCTCGACCCTACCGACCCGACCCGAACCGTCGAAGGCCTGCCGGCACCCAGGCGGGCGGTGCTGGTGGCGCGCAAGTAATCAGAAGGGGGCCTCTTCGCCTGCAGGAGCCGGCCTTGCCGGCGCAGAGGCCCTTGCGACCACGGCGTGCGTCAGTCCTTCACCACCTGCTGCTGCACCTGCTCCTTCTTCTGCGCTACCTCCTTCCTGCCCTCCCCATGCACCCGCTCCTGGCTCTTGCGAAACTCGGCCCAGAACGCCTTGGTGCGCTCGGCGCCGCCTTCGGCCATTGCCGCGCTGCTGCCCAGCAGCAACGCGGCGATCAGTGCGTACTTGCTCAGGTTCATCGACCTTCCCTCATGATTGGATTCGAACCGATCATAAGCAGCCCAAGCTAACGCCAAGGTGAGCCGCACATTACAGTGCTGCAAGATTGTGCTCCTCCTCCTTGCGGTGCGCCCAGTGGTACAGCGCCGGCAGCACCAGCAGGGTCAACGCGGTGGACGAGAGGATGCCGCCGATCACCACGGTGGCCAGTGGGCGCTGCACCTCGGCACCGGTGCCAGTGGCCAGGGCCATCGGAATGAACCCCAGCGACGCCACCAACGCGGTCATCAGCACCGGCCGCAGACGCGTCAGCGCACCTTCGTCGATGGCCACGCGCAGCGGCCGGCCCTGCTCGCGCAGGCTGCGGATGAAGGCGATCATCACCAGCCCGTTGAGCACCGCCACCCCCGACAGGGCGATGAAGCCCACCCCCGCCGAAATCGACAATGGAATGTCGCGCAGCCACAGCGCCACCACCCCGCCGGTCAGCGCGAACGGGATGCCGGTGAACACCAGCAGGCCGTCCCTGACGCTGTTGAACATCATGAACAGCAGCCCGAACACCAGCAGCAATGCCACCGGCACCACCACCTGCAGGCGCTTGGCCGCCGATTGCAGCTGCTCGAACTGACCGCCCCAACGCGTCCAGTAGCCAGGCGGCACCTCCACCTGCGTATCGATGCGCTCGCCGGCCTCGGCCACGAACGAACCGATGTCGCGGCCACGCACGTTGGCGCTGACCACCACCAGGCGCTTGCCGTCTTCGCGGCTCACCTGGTTGGGCCCCTGCACCAGCGCCAGGCTGGCCACCTCGGCCAGGCTGATGAAGCCGATACCGCCGTCGCTGCCCGCACTGGCCGGTACCGGAATCAGCAGCTGCGACAAGCCTTCGATGTCGGTACGCACATCGTCCGAGAGGCGCACCACCATGTCGAAACGCCGGTCGCCCTCGTACAGCGTGCCGGCCTGGCGGCCGCCCACGGCCACGGCGATGGTGTCCTGCACATCGCCGACGTTGAGCCCGTAGCGTGCAGCCTTGTCGCGGTCGACCTCGATGGTCAGCACCGGCAGGCCCGAGGTCTGCTCGACCTTGACCTCCGATGCCCCCGGCACCGCCTGCAAGGTTGCGGCAATCTGTGCTGCCGTGCGGTTGAGCACCGTCATGTCGTCGCCGAAGACCTTGACCGCCACATCGCTGCGCACCCCGGAAATCAGCTCGTTGAAGCGCAGTTGAATCGGCTGCGACAGCTCGTAGTTGCTACCCGGCACCCGCGCCGCCGCGCGCTGGATATCGGCGATCAGTTGCTCGCGCGACTTGCCGGGGTCGGGCCACTGCGCCTGCGGCTTGAGCATCACGTAACTGTCGGAGATGTTCGGCGGCATCGGGTCGGCGGCGATCTCGGCGGTGCCGGTGCGCGCAAATACGCGCTGCACCTCCGGCACCTGGCTGACCACACTCTCCTCCAGGCGTTGCTGCAATTGCACCGACTGGCTCAGGCTGGTGCCCGGCACCCGCAGCGCCTGCAGGGCGAAATCGCCTTCGCTGAGGCTGGGCACGAACTCGCTGCCCATGCGCCCGGCCAGCACCGCGCACAGCAGCACCGACGCCCCGGCCAGGGAAAACGCCAGCCCACGGTGCCCCATCACCCAGCGCAATAGCGGCGCATAGCCGGCCTTGGCGCTGCGCATCAGCAGGTTTTCCTCTTCCTTGACCTTGCCGGTGACGAACAGCGCGATGGCCGCCGGCACGAAGGTCACCGAGAGCAGCATCGCTCCCAGCAGGGCGATCACCACGGTGAAGGCCATGGGGTGGAACATCTTGCCCTCCACCCCGCTCAGGGCAAAGATCGGCAGGTACACCACCATGATGATCAACTGGCCGAAGATCAGCGGGCGGCGCGCCTCGCGGGCGGCATTGAACACTTCGTGCAGGCGCTCGGAGCGGGTCAGCAGGCGGCCATGGTGCTGCTGGGCGTGGGCCAGGCGGCGGATCGCGTTCTCCACGATCACCACCGCGCCATCGACGATGATGCCGAAGTCCAGCGCACCCAGGCTCATCAGGTTGGCACTGACCTTGTTGCCGAACATGCCGGTGAAGGTGAACAGCATCGACAGCGGAATCACCATGGCGGTGATCAGCGCGGCGCGGATGTTGCCCAGAAACAGGAACAGCACCGCGATCACCAGGATTGCACCTTCCACCAGGTTCTTCTTCACCGTGGCGATGGCCTTGTCGACCAGGTCGGTGCGGTCGTACACCGTGACCGCGCTGACACCCGCCGGCAGCGTGCGGTTGATCTGCGCCAGCTTGTCGGCCACTGCCCGCGACACGGTGCGGCTGTTCTCGCCGACCAGCATGAACACGGTGCCCAGCACCACCTCACGGCCATTTTCGGTAGCCGCGCCGCTGCGCAGTTCGCGGCCGATGCCCACCTGGGCGACATCGCGCACGCGAATCGAGGTGCCGTCGACAGTGGCCAGCACGATGTTGGCAATGTCGTCGATGCCTGCCAGTTGCCCCGGCGCACGAATCAGCAGTTGCTCGCCACGGCGCTCGATGTAGCCGGCACCGACGTTGGCGTTGTTGCGCTCCAGGGCCGTCAGCAGGTCGCCCAGGGTCAGCTTGTAGGCGGCCAGGCGCCTGAGGTCGGGGGCAATCTGGTACTCCTTGGCGTAGCCGCCGATGCTGTTGATCTCGGCCACGCCGCGCACGTTGCGCAACTGCGGCTTGATGATCCAGTCCTGGATCTCGCGCAGGTCGGTGGGCGTGTACTCGCTGCCGTCGGCCTTGCGCGCATCCGGCGCGGCTTCCACGGTCCACAGGAAGATCTCGCCCAGGCCGGTGGAGATCGGCCCCATGGCCGCCTCGACGCCGTCGGGCAACTGCCCGCGCGCCTGTTGCAGGCGCTCGTTGACCAGTTGCCGGGCGAAGAACAGGTCGGTGCCCTCGTCGAAGATCACCGTCACCTGCGACAGCCCCGAGCGCGACAGCGAACGGGTCTGCTCCAGGCCCGGCAGGCCGGCCATGGCGGTCTCGATGGCGAAAGTGATGCGCTGCTCGGTTTCCAGCGGTGAAAAGCCCGCCGCCGAGGTGTTGATCTGCACCTGCACGTTGGTGATGTCGGGCACCGCATCGATCGGCAGCTTCTGGTAGCTGGCCAGCCCCAGCCCGGCCATCAGCAGCACCGCGAGCATCACGATCAGGCGCTGCTCGATGGCAAATTGAATGATCCGTTCGAACATGAGGAGTACTCGTGGGGGCTCAGTGGGAGTGCTCGGCGCTGGCTTTGCCCAGCTCCGACTTGAGGATGAAGCTGCCCTGTGCCGCCACCTGCTGGCCGGCCTGCAGGCCCGCCTTGATCTGCACGAAGCCGTCGGCCACCACACCCGGGGTCACCGCCTGGGCGGTGAAGCCCTCTGCACTGCGCACGAACACGGTGGGCTGCTCTTCGAGGGTCTGCAGCGCGGCCTCCGGTACCGCCAGCGCCTCGTCCAGACGCTCGGTAGGCACCCGCACTGCCACGAACAGGCCGGGGCGCCAGGCGCCGCGAGGGTTGTCCAGGGTGACCCGCACGGTGGCGGTGCGGGTCTGCTCGCCGAGCAGGCTGCCCACATGGCTGACCGTGCCGCTGGCCTGCTCGCCCAGTTCACTGGCCAGCACCGTCACCGGCATGCCGACGCGCAGCCTGGCCAGGTCACGCGGGGCCACGCCAAAGGTTGCCCACACCCGCGACAGGTCGGACAAGGTGAAGGCCGCACTGCTCTCGCTGACCACTTCGCCCGGCACCAGGTGCTTTTCCACCACCTGCCCGTCAAACGGTGCACGCAGCTCATAGCGGTTGCCGCCGGCCAGCACCACGCTGCCACTCAGCGCGCTGATCTTCTGCCGGGCATTGGTGGCGGCGATCTCGGCTTCCTGCAGGGCCTGGCGCGCCTGCAGGTAGTCCTGTTCGGCAGAGATGCCCTCCTGCCACAGGTCTTTCTCGCGGGCGAAGGTGCCGCGCGCCAGTTCCAGTCGCCGCTGGCTGGCCGCCAGCTCGCTGCGCTGCTCGGAGATCTGCGGGCTGGCGATCACCGCCAGCAGTTGCCCGGCCTTGACCTGCTGGCCGAGCACCACGGCCACCGATTCCACCACCCCGGCCGCACGCGGCACCAGGTGCGCGGTACGGTCCTCGTCGAAGCGGATCTCGCCCGGCAGGCCGAGGCTGCGGCTCAAGGTGCGCGGGGCCACGGTGGCCAGCTCGATACCGGCCACCTGGATCTGCTCGTCGCTCAGGGTCAGGTGGCCCTCCTGCTGTTCTTCGCCATGGCCTTCCTCGCCATGGGCGTCGTCGCCATGGCCCTTTTCCTCATCGCCATGGCCCGCCTCGGCATGCGCCGCGTGGGAGGCCTGCGGCGCATTCATCTGGTGACCCAGCACAACCCCCAGGCCAACGCCCAGGGTCAGGGTGACGGCCACCAGCGTGATGGTTTTGCTGTTCATGCACATTCCTCGGCAAATCGTCGGGGGTCAGCGGCTGGCGGTGGCCAGGTCGCCGAAAAGTCGTTCCAGGCGGACTCGCGCATCGCTGCCCTGGGCCTGCGCCGCCAGGTATTGGGTGCGCGCCGCCACCAGCGTGCGCTGGGCGTCGAGCACCTCGAGAAAGCTGAACTTGCCGCGCTCGAAACCCCGCGTGGCGGCGTCCACCGCCTGCTGCGCCGCCGGCAGTATCGAGCGGTCGAAGGCCTGTACCTCGCCCGCAGCCACCTGCCACTGCGCCAGCGCCTGCACCACTTCGCTGCGCACCCGCAGTTCGGCGCCGTTGCGCAGGTCGCGGGCCTGATCGGCACGCCGCGCCGCCGCCAGCACATTGCCCTGGTTGCGATCGAACAAGGGCAGCGGTATCGACACCCCGACCACATTGATGCGCTCGCGGTCGGCCTCGCTGTACTGGCTACCCAGGCTGACGGTGAGGTCGGGGATGCGCTGGCTGCGAGCCAGCCCCAGGTCAGCCTCGCGCTGCTCGATCTGCAGGCGGGCCAGGCGCAGCTCGGCCGTGCGCTCGAGGCGGGCAAGCAGCGTGTCGCCCTCGGCTGGGGTCAGGGCGTCGGACGGCATGCCTGCCACCCGCTCGAACCCCGCCTGCGGCGCCCCCGTCACGCTGGCCAGTTGCTGATAGGCCACGGCCACGGCCTGCTGGGCACGGCCTCGTTCCAGGCGCATCTCGGACACCTGCACCTGCGCGCGGGTGGTTTCGATGGGGGAAGCGCTGCCGGCCCGCACCCGCCCCTGCACCACCTGCAGGCCACGCTCGGTCAGGCGCAGCGACTGCTCGGCCAGTTGCAGCCGTTCCTGGGCCTGCACGGCGGCATGAAACGCAGCCAGCACCTCGGCGCGCAAGGCATTGCCCTGGCGTTCCAGTTCCAGCGCCGCGAGGGCCTGCTCGCGCTGGGCCACCTCCACCCGCGCACCGCGCTTGCCGCCCAGTTCCAGGCGCTGGCTGAGGCTGACGGTGGTGGTCTGCGAGCCGCGGCGGGTATCTTCCTGCTCCCAGCTCAACTCCGGGTTGGGCAGCAGGCCGGCCTGGTTGCGTTCGCCCAGGGCGATCTCGGTGCCCCAGCGCGCCGCGGCAAGCTCGGGGTTGTTGTCCTGCGCGGTGCGCAACGCGGCATCAAGCGTCAGCACGCTCGCCTGCAGCGCTGTCGAAAGCCCCAGCAGCACCCCGGCCAGCGCCGCCAGCCGCGCCACGCGCTGTGGTTGAAGCCTGTGCCTGCACGTCATGCGTGAATCCCCCGCGCCCATTTCGAAGCGGGCACTTTAGGGAGCGGGCTTTATCGTCAACATGACCCCAGGATTACAAATCTGTTATCCAGCGCCGCTCAGGACCGGCTTGGCTTACCATGCGCGACACGCCTTGACCCTGAAGTGACTCAAGGGTTGAGAATTGCCGTTTTGCACGCCGCGAGTACCCCATGCGCCTATTGATCATCGAAGACGAAGTCCGTACCGCCGAGTACCTGCAGCAGGGCCTGAGCGAGAACGGCTACATCGTCGACTGCGCCGCCACCGGCATTGACGGCCTGCACCTGGCCCGCCAGCACGCCTACGACCTGGTCATCCTCGATGTCAACCTGCCGCAGCTCGACGGCTGGAGCGTGCTGCAACGCCTGCGGGCGGAGTCCTCGACCCGTATCATGATGCTGACCGCCCACGGCCGGCTCTCGGATCGGGTCAAGGGCCTGGACCTGGGCGCCGACGATTACCTGCTCAAGCCGTTCGAGTTTCCCGAACTGCTGGCACGCATTCGCAGCCTGTTGCGGCGCAGCGAGCAGAACCTGGCGCCGGCCACGCTCAGGGTCGCCGACCTTGAGCTGGACCCCAGCCGCCACCGCGCCTACCGGCGCAACCAGCGTATCGACCTGACGGCCAAGGAGTTCGCCCTGCTGCACCTGCTGATGCGCCAGAGCGGCGAGGTGCTGTCGCGCACGCAGATCATCTCGCTGGTGTGGGACATGAACTTCGATTGCGACACCAACGTGGTGGAGGTGTCGATCCGGCGCCTGCGGGCCAAGATCGACGACCCCTTCGAGGACAAGCTGATCCACACCCTGCGCGGCGTGGGCTATGTGCTGGAAGCGCGCGAATGAAACCGGCACGACTGTCGTTGCGCCTGGGCCTGAGCGTCAGCCTGATGGGCGCGGCGCTGGTGCTGCTGCTGGCGAGCCTGGCGGTACTGGCGCTGGACCACGAACTGGACAACCGCGCCCGCAAGGTGCTGGCACGCAAGATGGAGCAGATCGAGCACAGCCTGGGAGTGGACCTGAAGGCCAGCGACCTGGGCTCGCGCGCCCACCCCCTGCTCGACCTGGTGATGGGCCACGACGACCTGAGCCTGAACATCATCGCCCAGACCGGACGCCACCCGGCCCTGTTGAGCCTGGGGCCTGCAGTGGAGGCCGAGCCGCTGCGGCGTATCGCGGCCGGGACAGCGCTGGGCTACAGCGAATGGCAGGACAGCGCCGAGGCCCGTCTGATGACCGCCGCGCGCCTGATGACCCTGCGTGACGGCACCCCGGTGCGGGTACTGCTGACGCTGAACCGGGCCGACGACCTCGGCCTGCTGCAGGCCTACCTGCGTTCGACGTTGCTGGCGTTGCCACTGCTGTTGCTGCTGATCGGCATTGCCGCCTGGAAGCTGGTGCAGCGTGGTCTGCTGCCGCTGCGCAGGTTTCGGCGGATTGCCGCCCAGGTGTCGGCGCAGGAGCTGAGCCACCGCCTGCCCGAGGACAAGCTGCCCCAGGAACTGAGTGCCCTGGCACGCGGCATCAACGTGATGCTCGACCGGCTGGATGGCGGCGTGCAGCGTCTGTCGCAGTTTTCCGATGACCTGGCGCACGAACTGCGCACGCCGATCAGCAACCTGATGGGCAGGGCCCAGGTGACCTTGTCACGGGTGCGCTCGGCCGAGGACTACCGGGTGGCGCTGGAGGACAGCATCGAGGAGCTGACGCGCCTGAACCGGATCATCACCGACATGCTGTTCCTGGCCCAGGTGGACGCGCCGCGTCAGCAACTGGCGTTGAAGCCGGTGGCGCTGGCCGACGAGGCGCAACGGGTGGTGGAGCTGTTCGCGCTGAGCGCCGAATGCAAGGCGATCACCCTGAAGGTCAGCGGCTGGGGCACGGTGCAGGGCGACCGGCTGATGCTGCAGCGGGCGCTGTCGAACCTGTTGAGCAATGCAATTCGCCACAGCCCCGAGGGCCGCCTGGTGGAAATCGGCATCGAGCAGAGCGCACGGGGCGTGCAATGCTGGGTGCGCAACGAGGGGCCGGGGATCGAGGCGGTGCACTGGCCGCACCTGTTCGAGCGGTTCTACCGGGTGGGCTGCGGGCGCTCGCGGGTGGAGGGCGGCACGGGGCTGGGGCTGGCCATCGTGCAGTCGATCATGCAGGTACATGGTGGGCAGGTGGAGGTGAGCAGCGCGGCGCAGGGGCCTACGCGCTTCAGTCTGATATTTGGCTAGGCGGCTTCGCCGGCAAGGCCGGCTCCTACAGGAATCGCGGTGCTTGTAGGAGCCGGCCTTGCCGGCGAAGGTCACGACGCATTCAGCGGTTGCTGGCTGCCAGAATCAGCTGTTTCATCTCGCTGACCGCACCCTTGAAGCCCACGAACAACGCATGGGCCACCAGTGCATGGCCGATGTTCAGTTCGTTGATGCCCTTGATCGCCGCCACCGGCTCGACGTTGTGGTAGTGCAGGCCATGCCCGGCATTCACGATCAGCCCCTGGGCCAGGCCGAAGGCCACGCCATCGGCCACGCGCTGGAGTTCTTCGGCCACCTCGGCGGGGGTCTGCGCATCGGCGTAACGCCCGGTGTGCAGTTCGATCGCCGGCGCGCCAACACGGCGCGAGGCCTCGATCTGGCGCTCGTCGGCATCGATGAACAGCGACACCTCCGACCCCAGGCGCGACAGGCGCTCCACCGCCGCCTTGATCCGCGCCTCCTGCCCCGCCACGTCCAGGCCACCTTCGGTGGTCAGTTCCTGGCGTGTCTCGGGCACCAGGCAGATGTGCGCCGGGCGAATGCGCTCGGCAAACTGCATCATCTCTTCGGTGACGCCCATCTCGAAGTTCATGCGCGTCTGCAGCACCTCGCTCAGTACCAGCACGTCACGGTCCTGGATATGCCGGCGGTCTTCGCGCAAGTGCACGGTGATGCCGTCGGCACCCGCCTCTTCGGCGTCCAGCGCGGCCTTGACCGGGTCCGGATATCGCGTGCCACGGGCCTGGCGCAGGGTCGCCACGTGGTCGATGTTCACGCCAAGGAGGATGCGGTTGCTGGTGGTCACGAAGAGACTCTCCTGAAAATTGAGCCTCACAGCATACGTCGTGATCAAGGCTTGCGAAACAGTTCCCGGCTGACCAGCGGGCGCCCGCCCAGGTGCACCGCCAGCGCCTGGCGCATCAGGCGCTTGGCCGCGCCCAGCGCGCCCGGCATCGACCACTCGGCCTCGGCCATGGCCAGCAGGTGCGCACCACTGAACAAGCCCGGCTGCACCAGGTACACCCGCTCCAGCCCCGCGTCCACCTGCAGGCGGTACAGGCCGTCGGCCACCAGCGGATCGCCATTGATGTCGTGCTCAAGCGCAAAGCCATAGCCCAGCTCGTCCAGCAGGCGCCATTCGAAGGCACGCAGCAACGGCTCCAGCGGGCGCCCCGCGCCCAGTGCCTGCAAGGTGGCAGCGTACTGCTCGAACATCACCGGGTGCGGGTCTTCGGCCTGAAGCAGGCGAATCAGCAGCTCATTGAGGTACAGCCCGCTGAACAGCGCGTCGCCGTTGAGCCAGACCGCCACGCCTGCGCTGTCCATGCGACCGACATTCTTGAGCTCGCCGCGCCCATGGAACTGCACCTCCAGCGGCACGAACGGACGCGCCAGGCTGCCGGCCTTGCCGCGCGCACGACGCAGCACGGCGCGCAGGCGCCCCTGGGGGGTAAGGAAGTCGACCAGCGCACTGGTTTCACGGTACGCCCGGCTGTGCAGCACGAAGGCCGGTTGGCCGTCTGGCATGTCCATGATTCAGCGCTTCACGAAGAGGTGGGCCCGACACCGGTCGGTGTCGGGCCAGGGCAATCAGAGGTCGCCGTAGCCCAGCGAACGCAGGGCGCGCTCGTCGTCGGACCAGCCACCCTTGACCTTGACCCACAGGTTCAGCATGACCTTGGCGTCGAACAGCAGCTCCATGTCCTTGCGCGCCTCGGTGCCGATACGCTTGATGCGCTCGCCCTTGTCGCCAATGATGATCTTCTTCTGGCCGTCACGCTCGACCAGGATCAGTGCATGGATATGCAGCACGTTGCCCTGCTGCTTGAATTCCTCGATCTCGACGGTGATCTGGTACGGCAGCTCGGCGCCGAGCTGGCGCATGATCTTCTCGCGTACCAGTTCGGCAGCCAGGAAGCGGCTGCTGCGGTCGGTGATCTGGTCTTCGGGGAAGAAGTGCTCGTTTTCCGGCAGGTGCTTGGCAATCAGCGCTTCGAGGGCATCGAGGTTGTGCCCGTGCTGCGCCGAGACCGGCACGATCTCGGCGTTGGGCAGTTGCTCCTGCAGCCATTGCAGGTGCGGCATCAGCTCGGCCTTGTCCTCGATGCGGTCGGTCTTGTTGATGGCCAGGATCACCGGGCCCTGCACGTACTGCACGCGCTCGAGCACCAGTTGGTCCTCGTCGGTCCACTTGGTGCGATCGACCACGAAGATCACCACGTCGACGTCTTTCAACGCCGCCGAGGCGGTACGGTTCATGTAGCGGTTGAGCGCCTTCTCGTTGCCCTTGTGCATGCCGGGGGTATCGACGTACACCGCCTGCACATCACCTTCGGTCTTGATCCCGAGCATGTTGTGGCGGGTGGTCTGCGGCTTGCGCGAGGTGATCGCGAGCTTCTGCCCGAGGATGTGGTTGAGCAGCGTCGACTTGCCCACGTTGGGGCGGCCGACGATGGCGACGTAGCCGCAACGGGTAGTGTTCTGTTCAGTCATTGCCATTCTCCACGCCCAGGGCGATCAGTGCTGCGGCGGCCGCGACCTGCTCGGCGATACGCCGGCTCACGCCCTGCCCTCGGCTTTTTTCAGTCAACAGGGTCACTTCGCATTCGACGAAAAACGTCCGGCAATGGGGTTCACCCTGGATATCCACCACTTCGTAGCGGGGCAGTTCGCAGGCCCGCGACTGCAGAAACTCCTGCAGGCGGGTTTTCGGGTCCTTGTTGGTGTCGACCAGGGTCAGGCTCTCGAACTCACCGGCCAGCCATGCCAGCACGCGATCGCGTGCGGTGTGCATGTCCGAGTCCAGGTAGATCGCACCGATCAGCGCCTCGAGGGCATCGGCCAGGATCGACTCGCGCCGGAACCCGCCGCTTTTCAGCTCGCCCGAGCCCAGGCGCAGGTACTCGCCCAGGTCGAAACCGCGGGCCAGCACGGCCAGGGTTTCACCCTTGACCAGCCGGGCGCGCAGGCGCGACAGCTGGCCTTCGCGGGCCTGGGGGAAGCGCTCGAACAGGGCCTCGCCGGCGACGAAGTTGAGGATCGCATCACCGAGGAACTCCAGCCGTTCGTTGTTGCGGCCGGCAAAGCTGCGATGCGTGAGGGCCAGCAGCATCAGCTCCTGGTTCTTGAAGGTGTAGCCGAGCTGGCGCTCGAGGCGGCTCAAGGAAACGCTCACAGTGTACCCACGCGCTGTTCGTGGTCGATTTTCAGCAGCGGCGCCAGGGCGCCGGGCTCACACAGTTCTGTCCGGCTCGAAGCCGACGGGGTTAACGCGTTGTTCAAATGCAAATCCTGAAAGACGGTTTTGTTCATGCCTGACGTCCGGCCGGGGCGCGTCTTGTGGACGCCCTTGTACAGCCTATGCCAGAAAAGCATTCGGCGCTGTCGAAGGACAGCGCCGTTAGGGTGTTACTTGATCAGGCCAACCCGCGAAAGGCTCGGGAAGTGGCTGAGCTTGGGCTCTGGCCAGCTCATCCAGATGGCGAAGGCCTTGCCGACGATGTTCTTGTCGGGAACCATGCCCAGCAGCTCCTTGGGAATGTTGGGGTCATCCCAGTAGCGACTGTCGTTGGAGTTGTCGCGGTTGTCGCCCATCATGAAATAGTGCCCGGCAGGCACCACCCACTGCTGGTCCGGCGGCATGCGATAGCGGCTCATCTCCTTGCGGATCAGGTGCTCGGCCTCGCCCAGCTTCTCCTTGTACAGTTCGGCGCTGCCCAGGGTGCCCGGCTCGCTGCCGACCAGTTGCTCGGCAATCGGCTGGCCGTTGACGAACAGACGCTTGTCGCTGGTGTAGCGCACCTGGTCGCCCGGCAGGCCGACCACACGCTTGATGTAGTTGACGTTCGGGTCGCTCGGGTAGCGGAACACCATCACATCGCCACGCTGCGGGTCACCGACCTCGATGACCTTCTTGTCGATCACCGGCAGGCGGATGCCGTAGGAGAACTTGTTCACCAGGATGAAGTCGCCCACTTCCAGGGTCGGCTTCATCGACCCCGAAGGGATCTGGAACGGCTCGACCAGGAACGAGCGCAGCACCAGCACGATGAACAGCACCGGGAAGAACGACTTGCCGTACTCGACCAGCAACGGCTCCTTGTTCAACTGCTCGACCACCGCCATCTCAGGCTGGCTGACGCTGCCCTGATAGGTGTTGATCGCCGTGCGCCGGCGCGGGGCCAGGAACAGCAGATCGATCAGGGCCAGCAGTCCACACACGGCAACGGCGATGACTAGCAACAGCGGGAAATTTAGTGACATAGGACCTAGCTATCCAACCTGAGCACGGCGAGGAAGGCTTCCTGTGGAATTTCCACGTTGCCCACCTGTTTCATGCGTTTCTTACCGGCTTTCTGCTTTTCCAACAGCTTGCGCTTACGGCTAACGTCGCCACCGTAGCATTTGGCCAGTACGTTCTTTCTGAGCGCCTTGACAGTGGTACGCGCCACAATCTGCCCGCCAATGGCGGCCTGGATTGCCACATCGAACATCTGCCGCGGGATCAGTTCCTTCATCTTCTCGGTCAACGCGCGGCCTTTGTAGTGCGCATTGTCACGGTGCACGATCAATGCCAGGGCATCGACCTTGTCGCCGTTGATCAGTACATCGAGCTTGACCAGGTTGGCCGACTGATATCGGTCGAAATGGTAGTCCAGCGAAGCATAGCCGCGGCTGGTGGATTTGAGGCGGTCGAAGAAGTCCAGTACCACTTCGTTCATCGGCAGGTCGTAGCGCACCTGCACCTGGGAACCGAGGAACTGCATGTCGCGCTGTACGCCACGCTTCTCGATACACAGGGTGATGACGTTGCCCAGGTGCTCCTGCGGCACGAGGATGGTGGCGGCCACGATCGGCTCGCGGAAGTCTTCCACCGACGACACGTCCGGCAGCTTGGACGGGTTGTCGACGTAGATGGTTTCACCGGTCTTGAGCTTGACCTCGAAGATCACGCTCGGCGCGGTGGTGATCAGGTCCAGGTCGTACTCGCGCTCCAGGCGCTCCTGGATGATCTCCATGTGCAGCATGCCGAGGAAGCCGCAACGAAAGCCGAAGCCCAGTGCGTCGGAGCTTTCGGGCAGGTACTGCAGCGACGAGTCGTTCAGGGTCAGCTTTTGCAGCGCGTCACGAAAATCTTCGAAATCTTCGGAACTGACCGGGAACAGGCCGGCATATACCTGGGGCTGGATACGTTTGAAGCCTGGCAGCACTTCCACGTCGGGCGTGGAGCTGAGGGTCAGGGTGTCACCGACCGGTGCACCGTGAATGTCCTTGATGCTGGCGATGATGAAGCCCACTTCGCCGGCCTTGAGGTCGGCGGTGGCGGTGTGCTTGGGGTTGAACACGCCCACGCTGTCGACCAGGTGCACCTTGCCGGTGGACTTGACCAGAATCTTGTCGCCCTTCTTGACCCGGCCATGGCGCACGCGCACCAGGGACACGACGCCCAGGTAGTTGTCGAACCAGGAGTCGATGATCAGCGCCTGCAGCGGTGCATCGATGTCGCCGGTAGGGGCCGGAATGGTCTGCACCAGGCGCTCGAGCACCTCGTCCACGCCCATGCCGCTCTTGGCACTGCAGGCCACGGCGTCGGTGGCGTCGATGCCGATGATCTTCTCGATCTCGTCCTTGACGCGGTCCGGATCGGCCTGGGGCAGGTCCATCTTGTTCAGTACCGGCATGACCTCCAGGCCCTGCTCGATGGCGGTGTAGCAGTTGGCGACCGACTGGGCCTCCACGCCCTGGCCGGCATCGACCACCAGCAGCGCGCCTTCGCAGGCGGCCAGCGAACGGCTGACTTCATAGGTGAAGTCGACGTGGCCGGGGGTGTCGATGAAGTTCAGCTGGTAGGTGATGCCGTCGTTCGCCTTGTAATACAGGGTAACGCTATGGGCTTTGATGGTGATCCCGCGCTCGCGCTCGAGGTCCATGGAGTCAAGTACCTGCGCTTCCATCTCGCGCGCGGTGAGGCCACCGCACATCTGGATGAAACGGTCGGCCAGGGTCGACTTGCCATGGTCAATGTGGGCGATGATGGAGAAATTGCGGATATGACTCAAATCACTCACGGGTCAACACTCAAAAAGGCTGCGGGGCGAACGCCCGCCGAAAAATAGCCGGGAATTGTACCTTATGAAGGGGCCAGCCGCCACGCCCGCCCCTCCAGTTTCATGGTGCCTGATATTTCTGTCAGTAGATGGCCGCTCGCGCAGACCCGAATATAGGGCACCAGACGGAGAAATGGCCATGGCACATATTCAACCAGCAGTCCCCGGAAGCCCCGACACGAGCTTTGGTGACAACGGCGAGCGCTCCCTACCGCAAATTGCGGACACCGATCGTTTCATCACTGATGTGGCAATACACGATGACACGATCACCGTGTGTGGCCTGACCGGCGACCACGAGCAGTCCCGCTACACCTTGCTTCGCTTCGATGAAAAAGGTGACCTGGACCCGACGTTCGGCGACGACGGGATAGTGTTCGGGACATTCGACCCGGTGGCCGAATCGGGCGCGGAAGCCATCGTCGTCGAAGCCAGCGCGAAGATATGGATGCTGGGATGGATGAACAGCGCCGGCAAGCCCTACAGGCTGGTGGTGGCACGTTTCGACGCGCAGGGCGCGTTGGACACCAGCTATGCCTCACCCCACGGTTACCTTGCCCTGGATCAGGACAGCAGCCTTCACCTGAAGCTGCATTCCACCTCACTCCAGCTGCAGGCCGGACACCTGCTCGCCAGTGCTACGCTGGAGTCGGACTGGCTGGCTACCCATGCTTGCGTCTATCGACTGGATCTTGCCGGCAATGCCGGTTTCCCGAGCGGTCAGTTCATCGAGATCACGCACCCCTACGGGACGGTGCAGATCGCCAATGTCATTGCGCAGGAAAGTACATTTCTCGTTGCCGGGACCTTGCGCAACGGGCCTGATACCCGAGGCTTCGTCGCACGCTTCAGAAACGACGGCACACCCGACCCGTCCTTTGGCGACCGATACGGTTTCAAGCTGTATGAATCCCCGCTGTCACGCTGGCTGCGCTGGTTGCCACGCTGGCTCCACTGGCTTGCTCCGCGTCGAAACGCCAACATCCGCTTCAACACGCTGATTCAACGCCCCGATGGCCACCTGATCGTCGCGGGGAACCTGCCCGGCGAGCGCCCCGAAGACACCAACGCCATGACCTGGCAGTTCGATGCCGAAGGTGTGAGGGACGCGACCTATAACCACGGCAACCCGACGGTGCTGACCTTCGACACGCACACCGAAGACGAATGGGAAGCCGCAGCGCTGCACCAGGACGGCAAGCTGGTGGTGTTTGGCCTGGGCGGTCAGCGCATCTACCGTGCCCGCTATACAGCCCATGGCCGACTGGATACTGCCTTTGGCAACCAAGGTATCGCCTTCCAGGACTACCTCAAGGACAGAAAGATGATCGCCGTCGCAATGACGCCCGCCGCCACACTGCTTGGCTTGAACAGCCGGCACGCATGGGGTTTCTCCGGTCTTCTGGCACGCTTTCGCAATTGACTGCGCGCCCATGAAAAAGCCCGACGCATCGGCGTCGGGCTTTTTCTTACCGCGACCTTCTCGGTCAGGCCTTACTCGGCCAGCTTGAAGGTGATGAAGCTGGCACGGCCCTGACGCAGCACGCGCATCGATACCGAACGGTTCTTCGGCAGTTCCTTGGCGATTTCGGTGAAGTTCTTCGCCGACAGGATGGCCTGGTTGTTCAGGTGGCTGATGACGTCACCGGGACGCAGGCCGATCATCGCGGCCGGACCATCCTGCACTTCCTTGATGACCACGCCGCCCTTGAGCTCCAGAGTCTTTTTCTGCTCTGCGGTCAGGTCGGCTACCGATACACCCAGGCGGTTGCTGCTGCGCTCGACACCGCCATTGGCACCGGTGGTCACGTCCTGATCTTCATCGGGCAGTGCACCGATGGTCACGTCCAGGTTCTGGCGCTTGCCGTTGCGGATGATTTCCAGCTTGGCCTTGGCGCCATCTTTCAGGCCACCGACCAGGTGCGGCAGGTCAGCCGACATGACGATCGGCTGACCGTTCATGCTCAGGATCACGTCGCCCACCTGCAGGCCGCCCTTGGCTGCCGGACCATCTTCCAGCACCTGGGCTACCAGCGCGCCGGCCGGTTTGTCCAGGCCGAAGGATTCGGCCAGGTCCTTGTTGACCTCCTGGATCACCACGCCCAGCCAGCCACGGCTGACCTTGCCGTCCTTTTTCAGCTGGTTGGATACATCCAGTGCAACATCGATCGGGATAGCGAACGACAGGCCCATGAAGCCGCCCGAGCGGGTGAAGATCTGCGAGTTGATGCCGACCACTTCGCCATTCATGTTGAACAGCGGGCCACCGGAGTTACCCGGGTTGATCGCAACGTCGGTCTGGATGAACGGCACGTAGGTGTCGTTGGGCAGGGTGCGGCCCTTGGCGCTGACGATACCCTTGGTCACCGAGTGATCGAAGCCGAACGGCGAACCGATGGCCAGTACCCACTCGCCCACCTTGAGTTTCTCGGAGTCGCCCAGCTTGACCGTGGGCAGGTTCTTGCCATCGACCTTCAGCAATGCCACGTCGGTACGCGGGTCGGTGCCGACCAGCTTGGCCTGCAGTTCACTGCGGTCGGACAGGCGCACGATGATTTCATCGGCATCGGCCACCACGTGGTTGTTGGTGAGGATGTAGCCGTCGGCCGAAATGATGAAGCCCGAACCCAGCGACTGGGCCTCGCGCTGACGATCGCCACGGGGTGAGCGCGGGGCTTGCGGCATGTTGCGTTCGAAGAACTCGCGGAACATCGGCGGCAGGCCTTCGAGGTCAGGCATCTGACCCGCGGCATACTTGCGATCAGGCAGCTTCTGCTTGGTACTGATGTTGACCACCGCCGGCGAGGCCTGCTCGACCAGGGTGGTGAAATCAGGCAGGGCTTCGGCCTGGGCGTTGAGCACCTGCCCGAGCATGAGCACGGCGGCGAACAGCGACAGATAGGATTTCAAGCGAGGTATTGACATACGGCTCCCGTCACAACGAGCGTGGTTAAGCAGTAGGGACCAGCCAACGCACAAAGCCCGGCAACATCCTCGAAAGGCTGCGACCAGGCTCGGTGGATCGGCATTGTTGATGCTGCAACAGCAGTAAAGGCCAGCCCCCGAAAGAACTGACCTATAGATAAATCTGGAGAATTTTGCAAATTCGAAGGCTTACGAATCATGTCAACGCCTTGGCGGCCCATCGATCATCAACGCATTACCTGTGGCTCGTCATTGGCTGGCGTGGGCGTCTTGGGCACGCATCGACAAGGCGACCCGCTCGGCGGTACCGATGGGGATCTCCCCTACCACGGTGACCACCACATCCCCCTTGGGCGTGGTCAGCCGGCGCGAAACCGCGACCGTCGGGCCAAGCTGGGTACGGGCGTCGATGCCCGAATTGCCTGCAACCGGCTCCAGAAACACCGAGAAGCGTGCCAGGCCATCATCGTACATCAGGCTGCTGACGATGCTCTTGTGCTCCGGATCCTTGCGTACCGCGCTGTTGACCAACTCGAAGCCCGGTGGCAACCAGTCGGAACGCCATCCCGATGCGGCCTCGGCAACCTGCTGAGTGGCCTGGGCCACCGGCTTGCAGTTGCTGCTTGGCTGCAGTTGGGCATCGTCCGGCGCCTTGTCGGTCTCCAACCGGGTGAACTGGAAGCGCTCCAGCAGTTGCTCCTTGTCGTTGAGCAGCAACGACTTGAGGGGCAACCCCGACTGTCGATCCAGGTGCAGCTCGAAGGCATAACGATGCTGATCGCGCGGCCTGAGGGTGATGATCTCGACCTCGCGACCGGCCACCCGGGAGCGCCCTGCCACACTCAGGTCGTACCAGTTCATAAGCTTCAAGGGGTCCAGCACACGGGGCGAAGACTGCGCCGCATTGCCCACTCCGCGGGCCAGGGCGCCGCTCACGCACTGGGTACGTCCATCTACCCGCACAACCTCAAGGGCTGGGCCATCGAGTTGCAACAAGCGTTCACGAACCTTGCCCTCCTGCACCCGATGCCAGATGTCATGGGTGGAAAAGCTGCCGTTACGCTCGTAGACGAAAGTACCCTGATAACTCTGCTGCTGCTCGGCCTTGGCCAGACGGTTGAGCCAGTCTGCGGCATCAGTGGAGGAGTTGGCGGCCAGGGCCGGCACCGACAGACATCCTCCGAGCAAGAGCGGTAGTAGAGTTGGCGCGCGCATGATCCTCCTTACTCAGCGATTTTCCAGGCTGGCCGCACGGGCATAAGGCAGAGCACTTTCAGTCCCTTCCACGGCGGCTTCCTGTGCATGCTGGCGCAGGTAGCCCGGCAGACGTTCGTCCTGCCAGCCGCTCTGACCTTGCAGCACGCCATTGGCCATCGGGCCGGTCGGCTGTTCGGCACTCTCGGTGTAGCCTGCCAGTACTGCCGGGCCTTGCACCTGAGGTACGGTCACGCCTTGCTGCACAGGCTGCTGGGCAGCCAGTTGGGCACCGCTGATGTCGTCCTGGTTGTACAGGCGTACACCTGCCAGTACTGCAACGGTCACCGACGCTGCAACGGCCAGACGACCCAGGCTGCGCCATGGACCACGGGCAACCTTGACCGGCGTAGCTTCGTCAGCCAATGCGGCACTGACCGCGGCGGCGATATCCAGTTTTGGCAGCAGCAGTTCCTTGTGCATCGCTGCTCGGGCAACCTGGTAACGCGACCAGGTGGCACGGGTTTCATTGTCGTCGACGGCATTCAATACCCGACGCAACTCCAGTTCGTCCGCTTCGTTATCCATCACCGCGGACAGCGATTCCTGCAAAGCTTCACGACTCATGGCGGTTCCTCTCTTGGCTGTCGCCGCTGTCTCAGGTTTCCTGCAACAACGGCTGCAGGGCTTTATCTATGGCCTCCCGAGCGCGGAAAATTCGAGAGCGCACGGTACCCACCGGACACTGCATGACGCTCGCAATGTCCTCGTAACTCAGACCATCGAATTCACGTAAAGTTAACGCCGTACGCAAATCTTCTGGCAGCTGCTGGATGGTTCGGTGGACGGTGCCCTCGATTTCATCTCGTAACAGCGCGCGCTCTGGTGACTCGAGATCCTTGAGGCCATGATCGCCATCGTAAAATTCCGCATCCTCGGAACTGACATCACTGTCTGGCGGCCGTCGACCGCGGGATACCAGATAGTTTTTCGCCGTGTTGATCGCAATGCGGTACAGCCAGGTATAAAACGCACTGTCGCCACGGAAATTGCCAAGCGCACGGTAAGCCTTGATGAACGCTTCCTGTGCCACATCCTGGGCTTCATGGGTGTCGTGCACAAAACGCACGATCAACCCGAGAATCTTGTGCTGATACTTCAGCACCAACAGATCAAACGCTCGCCTGTCGCCACGCTGCACGCGCTCGACAAGCTGCTGATCCTCTTCCTGGGTTAGCATGAACACTCCTCGGTGGACCTGGAGGAGTGCTGCAGCGGCCATCGTTCAGGCTTGCAACCATAGACTCGGGCTTTTCGCAAAAGTTCTCCCCTCCAAGCAAGTTTCCTGCGGCCCTTGAACGGCTCGCACGAAAAACGCAGCACGGTCACGGCCGGCTGCGTCAATATTCTGGTCTCGTGTACGCAGGCAGAGCCGATATCAGCCCCAGGCCTCCCGTCGCCGCCGCGTCCTGGCATGCAGGCAACCTTCTATGGATAGGCAGGGTTCCAGGAAAGTTCCCACATGCAAGCATCAGGTCGCACCGCACGTCATGGAAATCAGGCCCTCGAGGCTGTTATAAAGGCAACCCAGCCCGTTTCACGATAGTTTCACAATGCCATAAACACCTGACTATTGTGCCGATACCCCCGTCCTTATACTAGTGGTCGCCTCGCTCGGATATCCCTGACATGAGCCAACAATTCCAACATGACGTTCTGGTGATCGGCAGCGGTGCCGCCGGCCTGAGCCTGGCCCTGAACCTGCCGGCGCACCTGCGCATCGCCGTACTGAGCAAAGGCGAGCTGGCCAACGGCTCGACCTTCTGGGCACAGGGCGGTGTTGCCGCCGTGCTCGACGACACCGACACGGTACAGTCCCACGTGGAGGATACGCTCAATGCCGGCGGCGGGCTGTGTCATGAAGACGCGGTGCGCTATACGGTCGAGCACAGCCGCGAGGCGATCCAGTGGCTGATCGACCAGGGCGTGCCGTTTACCCGTGACGAACAGGCCGGCGTCGATGAACGCGGCTTCGAGTTCCACCTGACCCGCGAGGGCGGCCACAGCCACCGGCGCATCATCCACGCGGCCGACGCCACTGGCGCGGCGATTTTCACCACGTTGCTGGAGCAGGCCCGCCAGCGCCCGAACATCGAGCTTCTGGAACAGCGCGTGGCGGTCGACCTGATCACCGAGCGGCGCCTGGGCCAGGCCGGCGAGCGCTGCCTGGGGGCCTATGTGCTCAACCGTGCCAGCGGCGAGGTCGACACCTTTGGCGCCCGCTTCACCGCGCTGGCCACCGGCGGCGCGGCCAAGGTCTACCTCTATACCAGCAACCCGGACGGCGCCTGCGGCGACGGAATCGCCATGGCCTGGCGCGCCGGCTGCCGGGTGGCGAACCTGGAGTTCAACCAGTTCCACCCCACCTGCCTGTACCACCCGCAGGCCAAGAGCTTCCTGATCACCGAAGCACTGCGCGGCGAAGGCGCCCTGCTCAAGCTGCCCAACGGCGAGCGCTTCATGCCGCGCTTCGACCCGCGCGCCGAACTCGCCCCGCGCGACATCGTGGCCCGCGCCATCGACCATGAGATGAAGCGCCTGGGCGTCGACTGCGTGTACCTGGACATCAGCCACAAGCCTGCGGAGTTCGTCAAAAGCCACTTCCCGACCGTGTACGAACGCTGCCTCACCTTCGGTATCGACATCACCACCCAGCCGATCCCGGTGGTACCGGCGGCGCACTACACCTGTGGCGGGGTGATGGTCGACGACCACGGCCAGACCGACGTACCGGGGCTCTATGCCATTGGCGAAACCAGCTTCACCGGCCTGCACGGTGCCAACCGCATGGCCAGCAACTCGCTGCTCGAATGTTTCGTCTACGGCCGCTCGGCGGCAGCCGACATCCTCGCCAGGCTCGACAGCGTGGCCATGCCCCAGGCCCTGCCCTGCTGGGATGCCAGCCAGGTCACCGATTCGGACGAAGATGTAATCATTGCGCACAACTGGGACGAGCTGCGCCGGTTCATGTGGGACTACGTCGGCATCGTGCGCACCAGCAAGCGCCTGCAGCGCGCCCAGCACCGGGTACGGCTGCTGCTGGACGAAATCGACGAGTTCTACAGCAACTACAAGGTCAGCCGCGACCTGATCGAGCTGAGGAACCTTGCCCAGGTGGCGGAACTGATGATCAGGTCTGCCATGGAACGTAAGGAATCTCGGGGTCTGCACTACACGCTGGACTATCCAGACATGCTGCCAGAGGCAATGGACACGATCCTTGTCCCAAGATGACTACGCGGGGGCTCACTCCAACAGTTCGCCCCTCCCCCAACGCATTCGACCCCGCAAATCCCGGGCTTCATCCACTTCATACATGAGTAAAGTTCACCCGTGATGTCAAACAGCAGACACCTTGCTTTCAGCCTCACTGCGATCATGGCTTCCTTGACGCTGACCGGATGCACCCAATACGCCCCTGGCTATGACGGCTGGACTTCAGACACCGTTGAAAAAGTTAAACATAATGCCAGGGCAAAGTTTTCGGATCTCAAGCATGAAGACGGCAAGCTTCTCGGCGTCGATTACCTCAAGTTCGACACTGCTGCCTATCAGGTCTCAGTCCAGGGCAGCGACCTGAAAACCGCGACGCAGTGCGAAAGTCCTCCCTACGTAAAGTTTCGAATGATCGGCACTGTCGCGCTGAAGACCTCCGTATGCCTGAACACACAGGGCGAAGTCAGTCGATTGATTTTCGACTACGTCGGCAGCAATCATTCCGACGTTCAGGAGATAGCCAACCTGGCTCAAGAAGAATTAAAGAGCAGGTACGGGAGTTCGATACCCGCAGCAACTGAAAAAGCGTTCATCACGAAAGGTGAGTACCACTCGATCTATTTCGCCCCTTCCCCTTCGCAAGAAGCGCTTTTGCAGTACAACTCGTTACTTGTGAGCGACTACATCACCAGCGCAAGCGCTGATTGGACTTACAACGCAAGCCATCAACCACGCAAGGATGTTCGCTTCGTCCTGGACATGAAGCTCAGGGATTACTCATCCATTCAAAAACAGGCTGCCGCCCGTCGAACCGAGCGATTGAAAGCCCTGCTGAACGCCAGTGAGTAAGTACCGCTATCGGTGATCACTACTCAACGGCCGCCCACCTACGCCGACTGAACTTCAACCGCAAGCGCAGGCGCCGGTGCAGCACCGGTTCCAGCGCATCGGGGGCGATGCACTGGCTCTGGCTGAACAGCCGCCCCGGCCGGCGATAACGCAGCACTACCAGGGCGGGCAAGGCGAGGCTGTCGCGGCGCAGTTGCACCTGCTGCCAGCCCGTGGCCGCGCTGAACAGGTGCCAGCCAGAAGGATCACGGCGCAGGCCGGTGACGGCACGCGGGTGGGTAAGCAGGATATGCCGGGGCACGACCCAGGCTGCGTGTGCCAGGCAAAGCGCCAGGCCAAGCAGGGTCATGTATAGCGAAATGGCCAGCAGGCACAGCGCGATCAGCGCCAGCAACTGGCATGCGAGGTAGGCCGCCAGCAGGGCCCGCGAGCCCTGCCAGCGACACTCGAAGCGGTCACTTGGGCTGGACACGGTCCAGGATCATGCGCACCATGCGCTGCAGCTCAGGGTCGTCGGACTCGCTGCGTTCCATGAACCAGCCGAACATGTCCTGGTCTTCACAGGTCAGCAGCCGGACATAGAGCGCGCGGTCGACGTCGTTCAAGGTGCTGTACACCTCCTGGGTAAACGGCACCAGCAGCACGTCCAGCTCCAGCATGCCGCGGCGGCTATGCCAGAAGAGCCGGTTGAGTTCAGATTGTTCGACGACCATGGAGCCCTCCTCAAATTGGCCGCCAGTATACAGGCCGAGCCTGTGAACGGCACAAGGCGTTGGTCTAGGTCGGCTACCTATTTTGCCGACAGCACTCTATGATGACCCCCAGTCCTGATTACCTGCGAAGACCCATGGCCGACTCCGCTTTTTTCTGCCCCCTGTCCCACGAGGGCGTCCTCGCCGTCCGCGGCTCTGACGCCGGCAAGTTTCTGCAAGGTCAACTGACCTGCAACATCAATTACCTCGACGAGCACACCTCCAGCCTCGGCGCGCGCTGCATGGTCAAGGGGCGCATGCAGTCGAGCTTTCGCATCGTGCCCCACGCCGACGGCTTCGTGCTGGCAATGACCCACGAACTGCTTGAGCCGCAACTGGCCGACCTGAAGAAGTACGCCGTGTTCTCCAAGGCCAAGCTCACCGACGAGAGCAGTGCCTGGGCGCGCTTCGGCCTGCAGCATGGCGACAAGGCGTTGCAGGCGCTGGGCATCGAGCCGCCGACGCAAGATGGCGCCATCAGCCGGCACGACCACCTGTTCGCGATTGCCGTATCGCCGGGCCGCACCGAACTGTGGGTACCGGCCGAACAGGCCGCAGCCGTACGCGAGCAACTGGCCCAGCACCTCGACGAAGGCCCGCTGGACGCCTGGCTGCTGGGGCAGATCCGCGCCGGTATCGGCCAGGTGATGGCCCAGACCCGCGAGCTGTTCATCCCGCAGATGATCAACCTGCAGGCCGTGGGTGGCGTCAGCTTCAAGAAGGGTTGCTATACCGGGCAGGAAATCGTCGCGCGCATGCAGTACCTGGGCAAGCTCAAGCGTCGCCTGTATCGCCTGGCCCTGGCCGAGGGTACTGCTCCGCCCCCTGGCACCGAGGTGTTCTCCCCTACCCATGCCTCATCGGTGGGTGAGGTGGTGCTGGCCGCCACGAGCGCGCAGGGCAGCGAGCTGCTGGCGGTGCTGACTGCCGATGCGGTAGCAGACGACAACCTGCACCTGGGCAGCCCCGAGGGCCCGCGCCTGGAACTGCTGAGCCTGCCTTACGAACTGGACCGCGATCGCGAAATCCAGCGCTGAGCCCACCTGCCCCGCCGCGTGTGGCGGTGGGGCCCCTGAATGCGCTAGAGAATCCACGATGAACACGCTGGCCCAGATCGTTGAAGCACAATTGCTCAGCGCCATCGACAACGATGACCTGGTGCTGCCGACCTTGCCGGAAGTGGCCCTGAGCATCCGCGAAGCGGCCGAAGACAGCGAGATCAGCGTCAGCACCCTGAGCAAGGTGATCGGCCGCGACGCCGCGTTGTCGGCACGCCTGATCAAGGTGGTCAACAGCCCCCTGTTGCGTGCGGCCACCGAAGTCACCGACCTGCAGACCGCCATCACCCGCATGGGTATCAACTACAGCTGCAACCTGGCCATCGGCCTGGTGATCGAGCAGATCTTCCATGCGCGCTCACCGGTGGTCGAACAGAAAATGCGTGAAATATGGGCCAAGAGCCTGGAAGTGGCCGGCATCAGCTATGAGCTGTGCCTGCGCTTCACCCAGCTCAAGCCCGACCAGGGCGCCCTCGCCGGGCTGGTCCACCAGATCGGCGCATTGCCGATCCTGACCTATGCCGAAGAACACAACGAACTGCTCTCCGACCCGGTCTGCCTGAACCATGTGATCGACCTGATCCACCCGGTACTGGGCGACAAGATCCTCAGCGTGTGGGAATTTCCCGAGCAACTGGCCGGGCTGCCGAGCCTGTCGCAGAACCTGGAGCGCAGCACCGACAAGCTCGACTATGTCGACATCGTGCAGATCGCGCGCACCCTCAGCGATGGCAATGAACATGCCCTGGCGCGCCTGCCGGCGATGCGTCACCTGAAGCTGCCACCCAACAGCCACCTGCAGGTCAGCGAGCTGATCGGCGCCAAGCACATGTTTCGCGCCTGATCAGTCGCCCGGGTTGAAGCTGACCCGAACCTTGAGCCCGCCGCGCTCGCCATCGTGCAGGCTGATCTGCGCCAGGTGTGCGCGGCAGATCTCACCGACGATAGCCAGCCCCAGGCCGGTGCCCTGCGCACTGCGCCGATAGAAGCGTTCGAACACCCGCTCGCGCTCCTGCGGGGGAATCCCCGGCCCGTCGTCCTCCACCTCCAGTACCGCCGGGGCCGTCACCCGCAGAATCACGTTGCCATTGGCCGGGGTGTGCGCCAGGGCGTTGTCCACCAGGTTGCTCAGCAATTCGTTGAGCAGCGTCGGCTCGCCGCGTATCCACACCGGCGCCTGGGCTTCCAGTGCCAATGCCACACCCCGTGCATGCGCCAGCGGCGCCATGGCCATGCCCAGCTCGCGGGCCAGCTGGCTGAGGTCGAGCAACTGTGCACCGCCCTCGGCAATGGCGCGCGCACCGTTCTCCACCCGTGCCAGCGACAGCAGCTGGTTGGCCAGGTGGGTCAGCTTGTCGGTGCCCTGGGCCGCCAGTTCGAGCGTGGTGCGCCATTCCTGCGGGTCCTTGGCGCGCAGGCCCAGTTCCACCCGCGCCTTGAGCGCCGCCAGGGGGGTACGCAACTCGTGCGCGGCGTCGGCGATGAACTGCGCCTGGCGCTCGAACTGGCCTCGCAGGCGCTCGGTGAAGTGATTCAGTGCACGCACCAGCGGCCCCAGTTCGCGCTGAACCTGAACCACCGGCAGGGCGCGCAGGTCGTCGGGCTGGCGTTCTTCCACGGCGCTGCGCAGGCGCTCCAGCGGGCGCAATGCGGCGCTGACCGCAAACCACACCAGCAGCAACGCCCCCATCGCCAGCATGCCCAGGCGCAGCAGGGTATCGGCCATCAGGCTGCGGGCCATGCTCACCCGCGCCTCTTCGGTTTCGGCCACGCGGATCTCCGCCATGCCGTTCATGTTCGGCTCGCTCACCGCCTTGAGCAGGCTGACCACCCGCACGTCCTGGCCCAGGTAGCGCGCATCGTAGAAGCGCGCCAGGGCCGGATAGTCATCGGTACGCGGGGTATCGGGCGGCGGTGCGGGCAGGTTTTCGTAGCCGGAAATCAGGCGTTGATGGATGTCGTTGACCTGGTAGTAGATCCGACCCGCGCTGTCGTAGGCAAAGGTGTCCAATGCCACGTAGGGCACATCGGCGCTGAGGGTGCCGTCGCGTTGCGAGAGCCCTGCGGCGATGGTGCGCGCCGAGGCCAGCAGGGTACGGTCATAGGCGGTGTCGGCAGCCTCGCGACCGTTCCAGTAGGCACTCAGCCCGCTGGCCACCATCAGCACCACCAGCAGCAGGGCGAGGTTCCACAGCAGGCGCCCGCGCAGGCTGCCGGCGTCACGCATCACGGTGCTCGAGCAGATAGCCCAGCCCACGGAAGGTGACGATCGCCACGGCATGACCGTCGAGCTTCTTGCGCAGGCGGTGCACGTAGATCTCGATGGCGTCGGGGCTGGCCTCCTCGTCCAGGCCGAACACCTGCGCCGCCAGTTGCTCCTTGCTCATCACCCTGCCAGGGCGGGCGATCAGCGCCTCGAGCACGGCCTGTTCGCGGGAGGTCAGGGCCAACAGCTCGCCCCCCAGGGTGAAGCGCCGGGTATCCAGGTCGTAGACCAGCGGGCCGCAGGTCTGCTGGCGCTCGCCACCGAGCACGCTGCGGCGCAGCAGGGCCTTGACCCGCGCCTCCAGCTCGGTCAGTTCGAACGGCTTGGCCAGGTAGTCGTCAGCCCCCAGGTTCAGGCCGTGCACCCGGTCCTTGACGTCGCTGCGGGCGGTCAGCATCAGCACCGGCACGGTCTTGCCGCGGGCCCGCAGGCGCGCCAGCACCTCGAAGCCGTCCATGCGCGGCAGGCCCACATCGAGCACCGCCACGGCATATTCCTCGCTGGCCAGGGCCAGGTCGGCAGCAACCCCATCGTGCAGCACATCCACCGTCAGGCCGGTGCTCTTGAGGGCCTGGGCCACGCTCTCAGCCAGTTGCAGATGGTCTTCGACGAGCAGTACACGCATCGATTTCTCCTGGTCGTGTCGCGTTCAATGGCGCGGAGTTTACAGCGCGGCGGGCGCCTGTGAAGCCATCGAAACATTGAAAGGCCACTGAAAGGTTAGCGAAAGGTTGAGCCCCTAGCATCGCCTGACGGCCCGTTGTACAGGCCGTAGATCGAACCGAAGCGTTCGACCCGAATAAGAACAATAACGGAGTCACCCCACGATGCTGTCCACCCAGCCTCAGGCGCCTGCGCCTGCCCGTCGCCTGCACCCTCGTCCCTCTGCCATCGCCAGTGCCCTCGCTTTTGTCGGCGTCGCCCCGCTGAGCCAGGCCGCGTTCATCGAAGACAGCACCGCCACCTTCGAAACACGCACCATGTACTTCAACCGCGATTTCCACAACGAGCCCAGCACCACGCAGTCCAAGCGCGAGGAATGGGCCCAGGGCTTCATGCTCAACCTGGAATCGGGCTACACCGAAGGCACCGTCGGCTTCGGCGTCGACGCCCTGGGCATGCTCGGGGTCAAGCTCGACTCCGGCAAGGGCCGCACCGGCACCGGCCTGCTGCCGACCCATGACGACGGGCGCGCCGCCGACGAGTACTCCAAGCTCGGCCTGACCGGCAAGGTCAAGGTGTCGGCCACCGAGCTGAAGGTCGGTACGCTGATCCCGCAAACGCCCACCCTGCGCCCCAACGACGGGCGTATCCTGCCGCAGACATTCGAGGGCGGGCTGCTGACCTCCCAGGAAATCAGGCACCTGACCTTCACCGGTGGCCGCCTTGAAAAGGTCAAGGACCGCAACGACACCAACAAGGAAGACATCGCCCTCAACAACAAGAACGGTCGCTTCCTGGGCACGGCCGAGGGCAACCATTTCGACATGGCCGGAGTGGACTACAAGCTCACCGACCGCATCACCGGCAGCTATCACTTCGCCCAGCTCGACGACGTGTACCGCCAGCACTTCGTCGGCCTGCTCGCGACCCAGCCGTTCGGCCCGGGCACCTTCGGCGCCGATGTGCGTGTGGCGTTCAGCGGCGACCAGGGCCAGGCCCGCGGCGGCAGGATCGACAACACCGCCTTCGGCAGCCTGCTCAGCTATGCCCTCGGCGGCCACAAGCTGAGCACCGGCTACCAGCGCCTGTCGGGCGACAGCGCATTCCCCTACGTCGATGGCGCCGACCCCTACCTGGTCAACTTCGTGCAGATCAACGACTTCGCCCAGGCCGACGAGCGCTCCTGGCAAGTGCGCTACGACTACGACTTCGCCAAGCTCGGCGTACCCGGCCTGAGCTTCATGAGCCGCTACCTCAGTGGCGACAACGTCAGCCGCGCCGGCGGTGGCGAAGGCAAGGAGTGGGAGCGCAATACCGAATTCAAGTACGTGGTACAGAGCGGCGCCCTGAAGAACGTCGCGGTGCGCCTGCGTAACGCCACCTTCCGTTCCAACTTCTCCCGCGACGCCGACGAAGTGCGGCTGCTGGTGAGCTACAGCGTGGCGCTTTGGTAATCCGCCCATAACAACAATGTTCACGGAGACTGACGATGACTTTTTCACTGCGCAAGATCGCCCTGGCCACCGGCTGCCTGCTGCTGGCCGGCAACGTGCTGGCCGCCGAACCCAAACGCCCCGAGTGCATTGCCCCGGCCTCGCCCGGCGGCGGCTTTGACCTGACCTGCAAGCTGGTGCAGAGCGCGCTGCTCAACGAGAAGATCCTGAGCAAGCCGATGCGCGTCACCTACATGCCCGGCGGAGTCGGCGCGGTGGCCTACAACGCGGTGGTGGCCCAGCGCCCGGCCGACGCCGGCACGCTGGTGGCGTGGTCCAGCGGCTCGCTGCTGAACCTGGCCCAGGGCAAGTTCGGCCGCTTCGACGAGAACGCAGTGCGCTGGCTGGCAGCGGTAGGCACCAGCTACGGCGCCATCGCGGTGAAAAAGGACTCGCCCTACAAGACCCTCGATGACCTGGTGGCGGCACTGAAAAAAGACCCTGGCAAGGTGGTGATCGGCTCGGGCGGTACCGTTGGCAGCCAGGACTGGATGCAGACCGCACTGATTGCCAAGGCCGCCGGCATCAACCCGCGCGACCTGCGCTATGTGGCACTGGAAGGCGGTGGCGAGATTGCCACCGCATTGCTGGGCGGGCACATCCAGGTGGGCAGCACGGACATCTCCGACTCGATGCCGCACATCCAGAGCGGCGACATGCGCCTGCTGGCGGTGTTCTCCCCCGAACGCCTGGACGAGCCCGAGATGAAGGACATCCCTACCGCCAAGGAACAGGGCTACGACATCGTCTGGCCAGTAGTACGCGGGTTCTACCTGGGGCCGAAGGTGAGCGACGAGGACTACGCCTGGTGGAAGGCATCGTTCGACACGCTGCTGGCCTCGGACGAATTCGACAAGCTGCGTGACCAGCGCGAGCTGTTCCCGTTCGCCATGACCGGTGAAGCGCTGGACGTGTATGTGAAGCAGCAGGTAGCGGACTACAAGGCACTGGCCCAGGAATTCGGACTGATCCAGTAACCCATCGCTTCACCTGTAGGAGCCGGCCTTGCCGGCGGATCACCGCGGTCCCGCCAGGTCGGTGGCGCGTCATGCGCCGGCAAGGCCGGCTCCTACGGGTGCAGGTTTGCCCTTCGAGGATTCCCCCATGATCCTGCAACGCCTTTTCGCCCTGACCCTGCTGGCCGCCTGCGCCGCACTGGCCGTCATGGCCTGGCCCTACCAGGCCGCCTTCTCCTACGAACCGGTCGGCCCGCGCGCCTATCCGTTGCTGATGCTCGGCCTGATGGCCATCGCCCTGCTCTACCTGGCGATCCGTCCCACGCCCATCGTGCGCAAGGACGACGAACCAGAGCTGGACCGCGCCAGCCTGATCAAGATCGGGCTGTGCACCGGCCTGCTGCTGGTGTTCGCCGCCACCTTCGAATCCCTGGGCTTCATCCTCAGCAGCACGCTGATCGGCATCCCCATGGCGCGCCTGTACGGCGGACGCTGGCTGCCCAGTGCGGTCATCGTCGGATTGATGAGCATCGCCCTGTACCTGCTGTTCGACCGCGCCATGGATGTGCCCCTGCCCCTGGGCCTGCTCGACGTTCTGGAGAATTGACATGGATACTTTCAGCTACCTCGGCCAGGGCTTCGGCGTCGCCCTGAGCCCCTACAACCTGGTGACTGCACTGTGCGGCACCCTGATCGGTACGGTGGTCGGCCTGCTGCCGGGCCTGGGCCCGATCAACGGCGTGGCGCTGCTGATCCCCATCGCGTTCGCCCTGGGCCTGCCGCCGGAATCGGCGCTGATCCTGCTGGCCGCGGTGTACCTGGGCTGCGAATACGGCGGGCGCATCAGCTCGATCCTGCTCAACATCCCCGGTGAAGCCTCCACCGTGATGACCACCCTGGACGGCTACCCCATGGCTCGCCAGGGCCTGGCCGGGGTGGCGCTGTCGCTGTCGGCCTGGAGCTCGTTCATCGGTGCGTTCATCGCCACCTGCGGCATGGTGCTGTTCGCCCCGCTGCTGGCCAAGTGGGCGATCGCCTTCGGCCCGGCGGAGTATTTCGTGCTGATGGTGTTCGCCATCGTGGCACTGGGCGGCATGGCCGGCGACAAGCCGCTCAAGACCTTCATCGCCGCCCTGATCGGGCTGTTCCTTTCGGCCGTGGGCATCGACGCCAACAGCGGTGTGTACCGCTTCACCGGCGACAGCATCCACCTCACCGACGGCATCCAGTTCGTGGTGCTGGTGCTGGGCCTGTTCTCCATCAGCGAGATCCTGTTGCTGCTGGAAAAGACCCACCACGGGCACAAGGCCGTGGAAGCCACCGGACGCATGCTGTTCAACCTCAAGGAAGCCGCTTCGGTGTTCGTGGTGAACATCCGCTGCGGCCTGCTCGGCTTCTTCATGGGCGTGCTGCCCGGGGCCGGTGCGACCCTGGCCAGTGCCGTGGCGTACATGACCGAAAAACGCCTGGCCGGTGCCAGCGGCACCTTCGGCAAGGGTGACAAGCGCGGCCTGGCCGCTCCGGAAACCGCCATCGGCGCCTCCTGCTGCGGCGCCCTGGTGCCGATGCTGACCCTGGGCGTACCGGGCTCGGGTACCACGGCGGTGATGATCGGTGCCTTGAGCCTGTACAACATCACCCCCGGCCCGCTGCTGTTCGAACAGCAGCCGGACATCGTCTGGGGCCTGATCGCCTCGCTGTTCATCGCCAACATCATGCTGGTGATCCTCAATATCCCCATGGTGCGCCTGTTCACCCGCATCCTGTCGGTGCCCAACTGGGCGCTGGTGCCGGTGATCGCGATCATCACCGCGATCGGCGTGTATGCGGTGCATGCCACCACCTTCGACCTGTTCCTGATGATCGGCATCGGCATTTTCGGCTACATCCTGCGCAAGCTGGACTTCCCGCTGTCGCCGCTGTTGCTGGGCTTCATTCTCGGCGGGCTGATGGAGCAGAACCTGCGCCGGGCGCTGTCGATCTCCAACGGTGAACTGGAGATTCTGTGGGCCAGCCCGATCAGCCTGGGGGTGTGGGCGATGGTCGCGTTGATGCTGACCCTGCCGCTGCTGCGTATCTGGCGCCGCCGCAGCGCCCAGCGTCGTGCCCTGGCCGATGTCTGAATCCACCTTGCGCACCTGGTGGGCCACTCCACTGGTCGGCCTGGCCGGCGGGTACCTCGCCAGCCTGGTCGGCTGGCCGCTGCCATGGATGGTCGGCTCGCTGCTGGCGGTGATTCTAGTGCGCTGCCTGACGCCCTGGCAGATCGGTGAAATACCCAACGGGCGCAAGTGCGGCCAGTGGATCATCGGCGTCGGCATCGGCCTGCACTTCACCCCCCAGGTGGTCGAACAGGTGGCCAGCCATTTCGGCTTGATCTTCTTCGGCGCGCTGATCACCAGCGTATCCAGCCTGATCGGCGTATGGCTGTTGCTGCGCACCGGTGAAGACCGGGCCACGGCGTTCTTTTCCAGCATGCCGGGCGGCTCGGGCGAGATGGTCAACCTGGGTGCACGCAACGGCGCAGTGCTCAGCCGCGTCGCCGCCGGGCAGAGCCTGCGGGTACTTGCGGTCGTGCTGTGCGTGCCCGCAGCGTTCAAGTTCCTGCTCGGCGACGGCGTACCGTTGAGCCATGCCGGTACGGTGGATGGTTACTGGCTGGCGTTGATCGCGCCGCTCGGGGTGCTGGCCGCACTGCTCTGGCAGCGCCTGCGCCAGCCCAACCCGTGGCTGTTCGGCCCGCTGCTGGTGGCCTCGAGCATCAGCATCGGCGCCAACCTGCACACCGGCCTGCCCGACGGCGCCAGCCAGCTCGGCCAGTGGCTGATCGGCAGCGGCCTGGGCTGTCACTTCAACCGCGCGTTCTTTCGTCGCGCGCCGTCGTTTCTGGGCCGTACCCTGGTCGCCACGGCGCTGACCATGCTGCTGGCCGGCATGGCGGCCTGGGCCTTGAGCGCGTTGACGGCGCTGGACCTGCGCTCGCTGACCCTGGGCATGATGCCCGGCGGTATCGCCGAAATGAGCCTGACTGCCGAAACCCTGCAACTGTCGGTACCGCTGGTGACCGCGCTGCAGGTGATGCGCCTGCTGTTCGTGCTGTTTCTGGCCGAGCCGTTGTTCCGGCACTGGGCGGGCGAACGAACATCTGCCAACCCCTGAAACGAGAAAAGGAAGCCGAGGCTTCCTTTTCTTTTCTATGACTCGCCTGCTTAGAAGCGATAGCTTGCGCCGAGGCTGAAGCTGTACGGCATCTCGATGTTCTTGCCGTTCATGTAGCCAGCCTCGCCGTACACCTGGAAGTCCTTGGCGACGGTCCAGGCAACCCCTGCGCCCAGCTCGGCGCGCGAACCGGACAGGTCGTTGTTGAACAGGTTGTTGTTCACCTGCACCTGGTTGCGCTGGGCGAACTCGTGGGCAAACGCGGCCTTCACGTAGGGCTGGATCATGCTGTCGCCGCCCAGCGAGATGGTCTTGCCGAGCGTGGTACCAACCTTGCCCAGCAGCGAGCGGCTGACATCGCCATTGGCGTCGAAGCCGTTGTCCAGGGTGAAGTCCTTGCCGGCCACCGCCGCAGCGGCCACCTGGGCGAAGGGTTCGATGAAGTAGCCATCGTCGAGCTTGATGTGCTTGCCGACTTCGACCGAGGCGCTCATGCCGTGGGTGTCGTAGTCGCCCTTGGTGCGGGTGCCATCGCTCAGGCCGACCTTGGCGTCGTTCTGGTAGCGGTTGTACTTGAGCACGCTGTCGACGTAGTAGCCGCTCTCAGGGTCCATCCAGGTGGCGTAGCCGCCCACATAGTAGCTGTCGATGCTGCCGGAGCTGCCGTAGCTCAGGTTCAGGTCCGAGCGGCTGTGGCCGGCCAGCAGGCCCAGGGTCCAGTTGCTTTCGCCCAGTTGCGCATCGGCCCCGAAGGTCAGCCCGCGCTGGTTCTGCTGGTACCCTACGCCCGACGAGGCGTCGGCAATGTTGTGCTGGTTGCCGTATGCACGCATCCACACCCCGGCGTTCTTGCCCTGGTTGTAACGCAGTTCGCCCATGCGGCTGCGCAGCGAGGTCATTTCGCCGTAGGCGATGGTGATCGGGGTGTTGAACAGGGCCATGACCGTGCGGGTCATCGGGCTGATGGTGCGGGTTTCCCTGTCCAGGTACCAATCCTGATCGCCCTTTTGCACCAGCTTGTAGGAGTAGGCGCCCAGGTCTACCTGTTCACCCTGGTTGAGCAGGCTGAATTGCGCGTCGCCAGAGCCCATGTGCACCACTTTAAGGCTGTCCAGGGAAGGGTCTGCGCCATTGGAGCCCATCAGCAGGCCATGGCTGCCGCTGGCGTTGCCAGTGACATTGAGGAAGTCGGTGTTGCCATTGGAAAAGTCCGATGCCATGACGAAGGTGCCATTGCCCGAGAGGTTCTCGACGTTCAGACGATAGAACGTGGCGTTGTCGCCGAAGGTGACCTGGCCGCCGTTCATGGCCAGGCTACCGACCGAACTGGTATCGGTCATGGTCCAGTTGGCACCACCGCCAATGCCGGCCTGCTGTACATCCACCGTCTTGCCTGTGAATTGTGCATTGCTGTCCAGGCTCAATACCTGGACGCGGTCCAGATCGCCAACCAGCAACGAGCCACCTTGAACACTGACTAGCTGCGCATTCTGAACGTTGCCAGCCAACTGCGAGCGTTCCGCCAACACCAGCGAAAGGTCCCCCCCCTCCTGCGCGACAAGATTGCCGATCATGCTGGACTGGTTGAAGCTTACGTTCGCAGTACCGGCAGCAGCGACAGTAACATCACCCTCCAGAACCGATTGATTGAAGTCGACTGCTGTTGTGCCACCGCTCTGAATATCCCCGACCAGGCGGCTGTTATCCAGCCCCAGACTGGCCCGGCCACCTTCAGCGACCACGATATTCCCCTCGATCTCGGACGCTCCGGCGGTCAACGTGGTGTTGGAAAACTCACTGATATTGATTGCAGTACCGTTGCCTGCGGACACACGGGAGCCATTTTGCATATCGATGATCGCGTCACCACGAGTGCGCACTTCAATGCCGTTACCTGTAACGCTACTTACCGAACTGTTGTCCAGTCGCAGGGCTGCGACATCCGGACGTAGCTCGCTTTCACGCAGCATCCTTACACCGAAGTTCTGCCCAATGATGCTGCTGTTCGATACCTGAGCGGTACCCCCTTGCAAACGCAAGCCGTCACTGTTCGCTGCAGTCGCACTCACCTGTGAGTTAGCCAGGGTCAATTCACCTCCGGCATTGACCTGAATGCCAACCGAGCCACCTTGAATGGTGCTGTTAGAAACCGAAGCAGTAGACCCATCCCCCGCCCCGTGCGCCAGTAACAACCCGACACTGCCCCTACTGGTAATTGTGGCGTTGGCAATACTCGCCTGACTATCGACCAGGTTGATGGCGACGCTGTTGGACGTCAGCGTATCGCCTCGCAAAATGCTCAGCACTGAATCGGTGACACTGATTGACGACGTTTGCGCGCCATCGACCGTGAGAGCTGACTGATTGATCAACACGTAGCTATCCAGCGGTGTGCCTGAGGAAACTGTCAGTGTTTGGTTATCCAGAACAACAGCCCACGCGGAGGTGCTGATACAACCAAAAGAAAAAACGCTCACCCACTTCAATAGCGGCAATGTTAATCGTGTGTTTCTTAACAAACGCATCGACGTGTGCATGTTGATCTACCTGTTGAAATTGACGGACTGTTTTCAAGCGCCGAACGGAAGCGGCGATTTTAAATAAAGGACCGCACGCCTGATGTAGGAATAATCAACAACTCACACAGGATTCAACGACATCAATAACCTGCAACCACGCGGGCGGTTGCAGGTTTGACATGGAACAGCTATTCGCTAGCGACTGGAAGCAACTACCCACGCGGCACACAACAAACCACCCTGGCGAGTATTGTACTTGACCAGCACGGCTCTTGATTTGTAGACATCCACCCCACGCTGAACGGTGTAATACGCGACGAAAGAATCGGCCCTAGGCTCGGGTGGATTAGTCGTCTGATCAAACAAGCTGTTCTCATAAGGAACTCTGATATTGATAGTCGTTCCCGGAGTGTATGAAGCACCCAGCGGGTCCTGTACAAAGGCCCTGCTGGCTGCTGGGGCGACCTTTTGGGGCGGAGGGTCTGCGGGAACAACTACGTTATTCACAATGGTGTATTCCGGGAATTCTGCACCGCCCAAAGACTCTTTGTGATATTCAAAGAACACGGTCACCAGGTCCCGAGCCCTGAACAGCTTCTGAGGGTCAAGCAATTGCAGATTGATACCATTCCAAGGCGAACTGCCACAGTTCACTACCCCCGTTGACGGGGTCGGAGTACCCGGTGCTGCACCCTGGCGTCCTGCTGGCGTCCCGTTACCGCCGTTGAACCAGACAAAATACGGTGCGGCAAGATCTGTAGTCACTGCCGTCACGCTTACCGTCGTATTGATCGACTGCTGTGGGTTTTTATCGATGGCAGCGGCGGCGGCATTTTCGTAAACCTTGTAATAGGCAAGGTAATCACCATTCCCCTTGCTGGTAAGCAGTGCCCACGGTACTTTTACAGGAATTACCTGAGGCGACGTCTGGTCGGCCAAGGTAATATCACCAACCCGCGCGCCGTCATAAAACAGGTGGATGATATTTCCGCTCGCGGCGTTCGTATAAACGGTGAACTCGATTGTGACCTCCTTGTCTTTATCCAACAATGTAAGGTTGTTGTTTGGTGACTGCCCACTTCCCCCCTTGAACACCAGCGGCGTGAGCAACGGGTTGACGGGGTCGGGATCATTGGGGTTTATCGGCCCGGCAACATTCAAATCAACTTGGGGCGTAGTCGGGAGTGATGGCCCATACAGTTCACCATTACGTCGAACCTGATAGGTGACTCGCCCCTCGTACACTGCCCGCGCATCGGGATCCGAAAGAAACGCCCAGCCGACAGTGGTCTTGCCGCCGGAGAAGGGGAAAGGAGGCAACTGACGAGGATTATCTGGAGTGCCCCAACTGACGATGATTTCATCGGTCGGCAAGGAACCCGCATAATCCGGAATCACGATGTCCACCCCCGCAGCAGCGTGCACGCGATAAATCGGACTTGCGATCAGGGGAGCTTGAAGCCCGCTCGGTACTGCCTGCAGGCGTACCTCAATGTTCAGCCCGACCGATTTTCCCGAGCGGTTGATAATGCGATCACCCAGTAAATACACCAGCTGACTTGTGCCACCGCCGAGCTCTTCGATTACTCGTGCTGGGACTTCGACTGACTCCAAGCGTGCTGCGGCATTGTTAGGCCAGATTGGCGCAGTAAACAGTACCGCGTCGTCCGAGCCCCGCAGGATGGTGATGGAGTCGCCGCGACGAGCAACGACATAAGGAGGTACCGGGAATCTTATCGTCGGGTGACTATCGAGATACTCTTTATCGAATACAGGATGTGGTTCCCCTGAAGGAGGCAGATCGGCAGGTACGCCAAGGGCTGCAGGTGAAACACCATTTGAAGGCGCAACTCTATCGATAGTGAACGACTGTGCCAACGAAGAATCGGGGTTCAGCGCCTGATCGTTCTGAACGATGTAACTGATGCGATGAACACCATCTGGCAGGCTCTCGAGCATCTTGGGGGTAATGTACACCATGGCAGGAAAAGGTGTGGCAGGGTCGACAGGATAGGGAACCTTGAATGGCTCCCCGCGCCGTGCTTCTTCCACCGGATCGGTCTCCTGCTGCCAATCTTCACCTTCTCCCGCGTAGCGCCACGGAATGCCGTTGAACACCAGGCGAATCTCGTCATACGATCCTGTGTAGTCGTCCCCTCCCGTTTCTCCCCACTGCGGAACACCTAAGCACGCATAGTCATTTTCATTTTCATCGTGATAGGCCGCCTCTGGTAATGCGTTGGGCCGCCCGTCCGGGATATTGGGTAAAGCACCAATAATCACGAACTCGTCGGCCAGAGTGTCTGCGGCGAAAAGCCCGAAGGCGGGCTTGACCTTGCCAATGCTCGACGGCTTTTTGGTTCTTGCCTCAAGCACCTTGTTATTGAATTGCTGCAGTGCAAGCCGCGTGGCTTCGGCCTGCTCATCCTGTGCTTCAACCGAAGTGTCCGCACCACCCGCACCGGACCCGCCATGTTCAAAACTTTCACTATGAATGCTCATCTGACCGTTCTCCCTCAGACCATTGATATTTATTTCTTACACAGTCAACTCCTGAGCCTGAAAAAACCAGGCTCTTTCCCGACATACACCGACGACACTTACGACCCACCGTGGGATTGCCCCACCGAAATTATCTGTTGTTCGCTTTTGATGTGCCGACCATCAGTTGAACTTACGTCGGCTTATTTTTACTTATGGATTTGAACGTGTCAGGCCACCGACCGTTACACACAGCTGGGGGGTTACCCGGTTTTTCAAGCGAAATACCAAAAATACTGTACTCCGAAGCTCTCCAGCGCCCAGGGGTGCGCTCAACTCGGTAACCCACCCGTACTGAAGCCTCCATAGGTGAATAGTCGCTGAGCTTTTCGATAATCAGTTCATTGATACGGTTCATGAACAGATAACCATCGGCAGTTATTGCCACAGGCGTGCGGGGTAAATAATCGGGCTCCGTGTCGACAGGGAAAGCGCCAACAGTGTCGCTACACAACTGCCAACTGAGCTGCACCCTGTCACCGACCTCCAATCCTGTCTGCGGTAGAGGCACCCGAAATTTGAGCCCGCGCCGCTCGACCTCCTGCTCCGAACCGGGCTGTGCGGCAGCGTGTTTGAGAGACTCACAATTGATCCAGCCAAATAAAGATACGTACGGTTGAATATCCTCGACTGGCGCGAAGAGTCCTGATACTTCAACATTTACATCAAGCACGTTCGACCAGCGATTAATATTTCCAGAGCGGTCATATAAATGACAGAAAACCCGATAGCGCCCCTTTCTCAGCAGACTTTCGTCGAGAAGCAGTTCAAAGGGAGACTGGGATTTATTGGCGCTGTTTACAGAAAACATCTGGATCGCCTCGGGGGGAAGCGTGACGTCTTCAAACTTCTGGAAATAAAGATGAACACTGTCTTCCAGACGAATGTCCGGCCAGGTTTTCAAGGTAAACAGTGCCGAGCCGTTGTTGCCAAGCAGGTGAGCAGCATTGATCGTGCCCGGCCCACTGAGCAGCAACTTATCTCCCTGATTGGGTGCAGTACGATCGATACGTACGTGCACCGTGCTCGATCGGACTTCGTTTTCGACGTCCTTGAACCAGAGTTCGTAACGGACACCGAAGGCCCCCTCGCCGCCCAGGTACTCGGCAGGCACCTGAAGCACAACCGGGAATACGGAAGGATCAGCAGGATCCGCCGGCATGACCTTGCTTACAGGGCTGCCGACAGGTTTGTCATCCCACAGCACCTGAAAAACCATTTCAGGCGCAATGAAGCCGCTTTCTATCAGTATGTTGTAGTCAACGAGGTAGCCGTCCCAGGCATCGATCTCGAAATGCAGTGGTTGGCTTTGCTTTTCACGGGGCAGTGTGGCAATGCCATCTTCATCCTCGAGTATGGGCAGAACCCCAAGCAGACGCAGCCTGCTTAGGCTTAGACCACCCATCTTGGACCTGAGTATGCTCACAATGCACCCTCCCCTGTAGCGAGTAGTATTCCCTCTCGGAACCTGGGCTCACTCTAAGACAAGGCCATGCGCTGCGAAACTGACAGAAATACTAGGTCTTCACGCCCCCAGCGCCGGTAGCGCCCACTCCACCGGCGCCAGCCCGTGCTGTTCCAGAAACTTGTTGGCCCGGCTGAAATGCCCGCAGCCGATGAAGCCACGGTAGGCCGACAACGGTGAAGGATGCACCGACTTGAGCACCAGATGCTTGGTACCGTCGATCAGCGCAGACTTGCTCTGGGCATGCTTGCCCCACAACAGGAACACGGTGGCGGGCTGGCGCTCACTGACCAGCTGGATGATGCGGTCGGTAAACGACTCCCAGCCTTTTTTGGCATGCGACGCGGCAATCGAGCGCTCCACGGTCATGGTGGTATTGAGCAGCAGCACGCCCTGTTCGGCCCAGCTCTGCAGGTAGCCGTGGTTCGGGATCGGGATGTTCAGGTCGCGCTGCAACTCCTTGTAGATGTTCACCAGCGACGGCGGCGCGGGCACCCCAGGCTGCACCGAGAAGCACAGGCCGTGTGCCTGGCCCGGGCCGTGGTAGGGGTCCTGCCCCAGAATCACCACTTTGACCTGGTCCAGCGGTGTGGAGTTGAGCGCATTGAAGATCAGCGGGCCCGGGGGATAGATCTCCTTGCCGGCCGCATATTCCTGACGCAGGAACTCACGCAGCTGCTGCATGTAGGGCTGTTCGAATTCGCAGCGCAGAGCGTCTTTCCAGCTCGGTTCGAGTTTGATGCGGTCATCGTTGGTCATGGGCACTCCCGTAGGCAATGGGGGCGGACACTAGGAAAGCTGCCAGCGCTTGTCAATCGATCCGACCGGCGACCGGCATGATCGCTGACAGTAGCCATACTTGTCGGGATAACCGCAGTGAGGTGGCCCATGGCCGTAGCGTTCGAAGTACTCACCGGCGTCGATGGCGCCCGCATCGGCGTTGCCAGCCTGGATGCGCCCCAGTCGCTCAACGCCCTGTCGTTGCCGATGATCGAGCAGTTGAGCACCCACCTGCAAAGCTGGGCCAAGGATGACGGCATCGTCTGCGTGCTGCTGCGCGGGCTGGGTGACCGGGCGTTCTGCGCGGGGGGCGATGTGCGCAGTCTTGTGGAGGCGTGCCGCGCACAGCCTGGTGAAGTACCGCCGCTGGCGGCGCGTTTCTTCGCCGCCGAGTACCGGCTCAACTATGACCTGCACCATTACCCCAAGCCTCTGCTGTGCTGGGGGCACGGGCATGTGCTGGGCGGCGGCATGGGCCTGCTGCAGGCCAGCACGGTACGCATCGTGACCCCGAGCAGCCGCCTGGCGATGCCGGAAATCAGTATCGGCCTGTACCCGGACGTGGGCGCCAGCTGGTTCCTGAACCGGCTGCCAGGGCGTCTTGGCCTGTTCCTTGGGCTGACTGGCGCGCCGATCAATGCACGCGATGCACTGGACCTGGGCCTGGCGGATCGCTTCATGGGCGAAAACCAGCAGGACGAGCTGATTGAAGGGCTGTTGCAACTGAACTGGCAGGAGCAGACCGCGATGCAGCTCAACAGCCTGCTCAAGGCGTTGCAGCAGCAGGCGCTGGCCGAGTTGCCGCCGGCCCGATGGCTGCCACGCCGGGCGCAGATCGACGCGCTGCTCGATGTCAGCGACCCGGCCTGTGCCTGGCGGGCGATCGCACAGTGGCGCATGCACGACGACGAGGTCCTGGCCAAGGCGGCACGCACCCTCACCGAAGGCTGCCCGCTGACCGCGCACCTGGTGTGGCAGCAGATCGCGCGGGCGCGCTACCTGTCGCTGGGGCAGGTGCTGCAGATGGAATATGCGATGAGCCTGAACTGCTGCCGGCATCCGGAGTTCAGCGAAGGGGTACGCGCGCGCCTGGTGGACAAGGACCAGACGCCGCATTGGCATTGGCAGGAAGTTGCTCAGGTCCCCCAGGCAGTGGTGCAGGCGCACTTCAGCAAGGCATGGGAGGGGCGGCATCCGCTGGCTGACCTTGTGTGAAGCCAGCGAATGCGATGTTCACCGGTGCGAGTTGCGATCGCCCCAGCCGTTGTCGCTGCGACCCCGGTCACGCCCATGATCGCGCCCATGGTCATTGTCCCGCCCCTGATGCCACTGCTGCCCCTGACCATAGCGCGGGTTCTGGTAGTAACGCCCTGGGGCGGGGCGCACATTGTAGTAGCCATGCCCCGGTACCGGGCGGTACTGAGGCACGGGCGCCGGGCGGTAGTAACGCGGCGCGGGGGCGTAATAGCGAGGTTGCGGCACCACGTAGTACCCCCTGTTGTAGGGATAACCACGGTCGTAACCACGGTATTCATAGCGGTCCACGGTGTACACATCACTGCGGTAGTAGCCCTGGCCACCGTAATACGGAGCACAGGCGGTGGTCAGCACACCCAGCACAACAATCAGCAAAAGTCGGCGATACATGGCGGCCTCCCGGACCGCTGAACTGCACATCCCAGCGGCGCTGGTCGGCGTCGATCGGCAAGCGTTCATCGACATAGGCTAAGACCACCGAATCGACGTGCCGTGCGTTTTTCGAAATAAATTGTGACAAGACCGATACCCCTGAAAATCGTCCAGTTATTTTCTGCGCGCCCCTCTAGAATAAGACGCATCGGTACCCGCCACGGATCTGCCATGCCGCTTCGTTACGCCCTGTTCTCGCAACGCTCGTTGATGCTGGCATTGCTGTTGTTGCTTGGCTGCGGCTTTCTGGCCACGTCGCTGCTCAGCTACTTTGCCTCGCGCAGCGAGATCCGCGACAACATCATCAACACCGAGCTGCCGCTGACCTCCGATACCGTCTACTCCGAAATCCAGCGGGACCTGGTGCGCCCGGTGGTGATCGCCTCGATGATGGCCCAGAACACCTTCCTGCGTGACTGGGCCCTGGCCGGCGAACAGGACCCGATGCCCATCACCCGCTACCTCAATGAAGTGATGGCGCATCAGAATGCCTACACGGCGTTTTTTGTCTCCGAGGCCAGCGGCCTCTACTACCAGGCCAAGGGCGTACTCAAGCATGTCGACCCGCGCACCGAGCGTGACCGCTGGTACGCACGCGTCAAGGCGATGGACACGCCCTACGAGATCAACGTCGACCTGGACATGGCCAACCAGGACAAGCCCACCGTCTTCATCAACTACAAGGTGTTCGACTACCAGGGCAGGTTCATCGGCGCGGCTGGCGTCGGGCTGACGGTCGAAGCGGTGATCAGGCGCCTGAGCGACTACCAGTTGCGCTATCAGCGTACGGTGTATTTCGTCGATGCCAGCGGTCGCATCGTGCTCACCGGGTCTGCCGGCGGCCCCGAAGGCGTACACAGCGGGCTCACGCTGCGCGAGGTGCCAGCGCTGGCCGACCTGCAGCAGAAAATGCCCGTGCCGGTGGAGGGCAACCGCGAATACAACCATGATGGGCACAGCCACTTTCTCAATGTGCGCCTGATCCCCGAGCTCGACTGGTACCTGTTCGTCGACAAGCGCGACGGCACGGCCCTGGACAGTGCACGCCAGTCGCTGTACATGAACCTGGTGATCTGCGCGATGATCACCCTGGTGGTGCTGTCGCTGCTCAATGCGATGATCCGTCGCCATCAGGACAACATCCAGACCCTGGCAACCCTCGACAGCCTGACCGGCCTGCCCAACCGACGCGCCTTCGACCTGCTGGCGGCACAGGCCCTGCGCGACACCGAGCGCGAGCCCATGCCACTGGTGGCACTGCTGCTCGACCTGGACCACTTCAAGGCCCTCAACGATACACACGGCCATCTGGCCGGCGACGAAGTGCTGCGCCAGTTCGCGCGCATCCTGGAAAGCTGCCTGCGCCATACCGATATCATCTGTCGTTGGGGCGGCGAGGAGTTTCTCGTGCTGCTCAAGAACACCGACGCCGACGCCGCACGGGCGGTTGCCGAAAAGATTCGCCTGCGCACCGAGCAACTGGCCTTCGGCTATGCCGACAAGGTACTCGACCTGACCGTGAGCATCGGCTTGAGCGCCCATCGGTCCGACGATACCTTGCACACCCTGATCGCCCGCGCCGATGATGCGCTGTACCGCGCCAAACAGGGCGGACGCAATCGCGTCTGCTCGGAACTGTAAAACGCCGCCCCCGGTAGCCACCACAATGACCGATACCCGCCTGTGCCCCGCCTGCGGCGCCAGCAACCAATGCAGCCTCGCCGACCCGCGTAGCGCCACCCAGGCCTGCTGGTGCTACAGCGTGCAGATCGATCCCCGCGTGCTCGAAGCGCTGCCGGCGCATTTGCGCAACAGTGCCTGCCTGTGCCCGCGATGCGCCCAGGTCGATGCCCGATTGCAGGCAGCCAAGCCTGCGCCGAACCGTTAGACTGCGCGCCCACCTCTGTACGCCCAACCGCCATGCGCCTCGACCGTTTTCTCAGCAACCTGCCATGTTTCAACCGCCAGCAGGTGCGCCTGCTGCTGGTGCAACGACGGGTGCGGGTGGATGGCGTGGCCATCGCCGACCCGTACCATGAGGTACGCGAGTTCAGCCGCGTCGAGGTCGACCAGCAGGTGCTGCAAGCCGGGCGTGCACCGCGCTACCTGATGCTGCACAAGCCGATGGGTTGCGTCAGCGCCACCGTCGACCCGCAGCACCGCACCGTGCTCGACCTGCTCGACGAACCCGACCGGAACGACCTGCACATCGCCGGGCGCCTGGACTTCAACACCACCGGGTTGCTGCTGCTGACCAACGATGGCCAGTGGTCACGTCGCCTGACCCAGCCCAAGACAGGGCTGGCGAAAACCTACTACGTCGAGACCGAGCAGCCGATCACCGACGCCTATGCGCCAACCTTTGGCCAGGGCATCTACTTCGCCTTCGAAAACCTCACCACCCTCCCCGCCGAGCTCACCCTGCTGGGCAGCCACAGCGCGCGCCTGAGCATCGTCGAGGGGCGCTATCACCAGGTCAAACGCATGTTCGGCTTCTTCGACAACAAGGTCACGCGCCTGCACCGCGAGCGCATGGGCCCGCTGCACCTGGACCCGCAGCTGGCCCCGGGGCAATACCGTGCGCTGAGCCAGGATGAAATCCTGGCCATCTGACGCCACGACCGCTCGGCAAAAAAATCATCGATTGCGCCAACGGCACTTGCGGGTTGGCCGGGCGCCTGCTTGAATCCAACCGTCAGTCTGCATGTGACCAATCGGTCACGAACGCAGTCCAAGGCACCTTTCTGCAGGTGACCGGCGCCCCGAAGCGCTGGCGTCCGGCAGATTGCCCACCTAACAACAATACCCGTCGACCAGCCGGCAACGGATCGACACAGGGCCCCTCGTTTCATTTCAAGGCGTATGCCTACCTGTCATGAAGACCGGGCAAGCTTGCTTGCACGGATACCCTTTTTGCGCCAGGAGTCGATGACATGAGGCCAGAAATTGCTGTGCTGGATATACAGGGTCAGTACCGGGTTTACACGGAGTTCTATCGCGCGGACGCCGCAGAGAAGACGATCATCCTGATCAACGGCTCGCTCGCCACCACAGCGTCTTTCGCCCAGACGGTGCGCAACCTGCATCCGCAGTTCAACGTCGTGCTGTACGACCAGCCCTACTCGGGCAAGTCCCGGGCGCACAACCGCAACGACCACCTGCTGACCAAGGAAACCGAAGGCCGGATCCTGCTTGAGCTGATCGACCACTTCGCCGCCGACCACCTGATGTCGTTTTCATGGGGCGGTGCCTGCACCCTGCTGGCACTGGCCAGCAAGCCGCGGCGCATTCGCAAGGCCGTGGTCAGCTCGTTCTCGCCGGTGATCAACGAACCGATGCGCGACTACCTGGAGCGCGGCTCGCACTACCTGCGTACCTGCGACCGCCAGCAGATGGGCAAACTGGTCAACGACACCATCGGCAAGCACCTGCCCTCGCTGTTCAAGCGTTTCAATCATCGCCACGTCAGCAGCCTGGCCGAGCATGAGTATGCGCAGATGCACTTCCACATCCATCAGGTGCTGGATCACGACCTCGGGCGGGCCCTGCGGGCCGCACAGGCCATCGACATTCCGGTGCTGTTCATGAATGGTGAATGGGACGAATACACCACTGCCCACGACGCCCGGCAGTTTTCCCGGCACGTGCGCCACAGCCACTTCAGGCCGATTCGCAGCGCCGGCCATTTCCTGGACATGGAGCACAAGGCGGCCTGCCGCGACACCCGCGAGGTGCTGCTGGAGTTTCTCGGCCCGCAACCGCGTGAAACGCGCTCCCCGTATCACTTCGTGCACGGCCAGCACGCGCAGGCCATCTGAGTGGTCGCGGCCAGTGTAGCGCCGGTCTGCGGCAGACCGGCACTGCGGCTCGCGAGCTGCCGATTGCAATAAGGGCTTCAAATCGTCTCGCAGTTCTGGTACAAAGTGCGCCTGAAAGCGGGTGTCGTATAATGGCATTACTCCAGCTTCCCAAGCTGATAACGAGGGTTCGATTCCCTTCACCCGCTCCAGCTTCCCCGCACCATCCTCTTGCCTCCAGGCATACCTCCAGATTCGTCATAGACTTGATACGCAGTTTTACTTGCGCTTCGGCTTCGCCATCGAATCGCATCGACATTCCATTTGCTAACTCCAGAGGATCCCAGCTTGACCCTTGACCAGTTGTTCGAATGTTGGCGCAAGGAGGTCTCCAACAAGAAAAACCCAGGGAGTCGCATCAGTCTGATTTCAAACGTCCTCAAACGGGCTCGCAAGGACAACAAGCTGCGGTACCTTTTCAACTTCCGTCTCGCTCAGTACCTGTACGGCAAGGGCGGGGTGTGGCGGCGCCATGCTCGCGGCATGCAGCAGCGGCTGAATCGCAGGTATGCGATAGACATCGACCTGAACGCAGTTATAGGGCCGGGTTTCAGGATTGCGCACCTGCCGGGCGTAGTCATAAGTGGCCATGCTCGTATCGGACGCAACTGCTTCATTCGACAGAACACGACCATCGGCATCAAGACGCTCGGATTGGAGCACTATGAGCTGAACATCGGCGACAATGTCAGTATCGGTGCCAACAGTTGCATTATTGCAGACAGGCTGACCATTGGTGACAACGCCACAATCGGCGCCATGTCACTGGTGAACAAGTGCGTTCCCGCCAACTGTGTTTTCTACAACAAGCGTGTGGTGTCTCAGCAGTTCAGCCAGAACTGATTACTCAAGAACAGCTTTCGGCGGCCAGCATCCCGAGTACTTGTTCGATGCCCAACTTGGGAATCACGTGCTGGGGAATTCTGGAGTTTTCCGAAAGGTTGTAGACCTCGAAATTCTCATCAACCACTCTCTTGGCCATGAGTCTTAACGAGGGCAGGATCCTGCCCTCGAAATGCGTATCCAGACCGCAAGGTGATTTGGTCGAGGCATCATTCTCATAGAAACGCCCACTGGCCTGATTCAGATCAACACCCACCATGAATACCTTGGTAAAACCCACGTGGTAGGCCAACTGCAGTGCGGCGTAGGCGACAGTGCGCGCGTCGAAGAAGCCATGCCGCATGTCTTTGCTAAAGCCAATCGAGCGCGCGCGCCGATTCCATAGCACTCGGCTTCTGGCGTGGTGGGGCTCACGCTTGAGCACCGACCCCAAGAGTGAGAGATCCTTGGCCTTGCTTAGCGCATACAGCTCACCTGCAGGTATTTCAGCCAAACGAGCGACTTCGGATTTCCACAATGCAATGCGTTGGCTGCGCTGCAGGGCCAAGGTGTAAAGCTCGGGTTGCTGGAGACGAAAGCTTGTGTCTGAACATACGTAGAAGAACGGCCTTACATCGGTATCGATAAACATCGAAATGGCGCCGTTCAAGGTGATCATCGGAACATCGGCGAATTGCTCGATGGGAAAATCTTTCGCAGAAGCACCCGAGGCGATAATAAACACCGGTCCGCTGGCAATACCGCGACATGATTCGAAGTTGTTGACCTTCGCCTCAAGGGCCAGGCCTTCAGAAAGAACAGAGTCCATCGGCTTCCATAGATTAAAAAACGACCAGCCCTGATTATACACAGGCTGATAGCACTGCTTCAGAAACCAAGCCGCTCAATTGACCGTAAAATCCGTTCAACCACCGTTACCTCGAAACATAACAAGGAACAGTCCATGTTTCTCTCCCGCTGGCTCCCCGGCCTCGCCAACCTGCTGCGTTACCGTGCCGAATGGTTTCGCCCGGACCTCCAGGCCGGCCTGTCGGTTGCCGCCATCCAGATCCCCATCGCCATCGCCTACGCGCAGATCGTCGGCCTGCCGCCGCAGGTCGGGCTGTACGCATGCATCCTGCCCATGATGGTGTACGCCCTGGTGGGCAGCTCGCGCCAGTTGATGGTCGGGCCCGACGCTGCCACCTGCGCCATGGTCGCCGGTGCCGTGGCGCCGCTGGCCATGGGCGACCCGGCGCGCGTGGCGCAGCTGTCGGTGATCGTCACGGTGCTGGTGGGGCTGATGCTGATCGCCGCAGGCCTGGCTCGGGCCGGCTTCATTGCCAGTTTCTTCTCCCGACCGATTCTGATCGGCTACCTGAACGGTATCGGCCTGAGCCTGCTGGCCGGCCAGCTGGGCAAGGTGCTGGGGTTCAAGATCGAGGGCAACGGCTTCGTGCTCAGCCTGATCAACCTGCTCGAACGCCTGAACGAAATCCATTGGCTGACGCTGTTCATCGGCCTGGCCGGCCTGGCTCTGCTGATCTGGCTGCCCCGGCGCTACCCCAAGCTGCCGGCAGCGCTGGTGACCGTGGCCATCGCCACCCTGGTGGCCGGCCTGTTCGGCCTGGACCGCTTCGGCGTGGCAGTCCTCGGTCACGTGCCCTCGGGCATGCCCACCCTCGCCTGGCCGCAGACCAACCTCGAAGAGATGAAAAGCCTGCTGCGTGACGCCCTGGGTATCGCTACGGTCAGTTTCTGCAGCGCCATGCTGACCGCACGCAGCTTCGCCGCACGCCATGGCTATGCGATCAACGCCAACCATGAGTTCCTCGCCCTGGGCGTGTCGAACCTGGCCGCCGGCGCCTCGCAGGGGTTTGCCATCAGCGGCGCCGACTCGCGTACCGCAGTCAACGACATGGTGGGTGGCAAGAGCCAGCTGGTGGGCATCATCGCGGCGCTGGTGATCGCGCTGTGCCTGCTGCTGTTCACCGTACCCATGGCGTGGATCCCGCAGGCAGCCCTGGGCGCCGTGCTGCTGATGGCCGGCTGGGGCCTGATCGACGTCAAGTCGCTGAGCAAGATCTACACCCTCAGCCGCTTCGAGTTCTGGCTGTGCATCCTGACCACGGTCGGCGTGCTGGGCGTGGGCGTGCTGCCGGGCATCATCATCGCGGTGACCCTGGCGATCCTGCGCCTGCTCTACACCATCTACCAGCCCACCGATGCAGTGCTGGGCTGGGCGCCCGGCATCGAGGGCCAGGTGGACATCCGCCGCCACAAGGACGCGCGCACGGTGCCAGGGCTGGTGGTGTACCGCTTCGACGACGCGATCCTGTTCTTCAACGCCGACTACTTCAAGATGCGCCTGCTCGACGCGGTGCAGAAGGAGGTGGAAGCCCGCGCCGTGCTGTTCGACGCCGAGGCGGTCAGCTCGATCGACGTGAGCGGCATCGCGGCGCTGCGCGAAGTGCGTGAAACCCTGATGGCCCAGGGCATCGTGATGGGCATCGCCCGGGCCCGCGGCAGCTTCCTGCGGATGCTGGTGCGCTCGGGGCTGGCGCGGGAGATGGGCAGCGAGCTGCTGTACGGCTCGGTGCGGGCAGGCATTCGTGCCTACCGACTGTGGCGCAACAAGGTCAGGCGCGAGGCGGCTGTCGCGCAGTAAACCTTTCGCCGACAAGGCCGGCTCCTGGCGATGTTGCAGGAGCCCGCCTTGCCGGCGAAGCGGCCAGCAGGGTCAACGCGGCTCACAGGCCTGCGGCGTCCCCTGCCCGCTACCGATCAGGGCGATCAACCCACACGGCAATGACCCACGCCATTGCAGGTAGTCATGCCCGGCCGGGTATTCCACCTGCACCACCGGATACCCCTTGGCCTGCAGCACGTCGCGCAACTGGCGATTGGTGTCGAGAATCTTCGGCCCCTCGAACAACCCCGACTGCAGGTAGAAGCGCAGCGGCGCACGCGGTGCACGCACGTACTCGCGGGTCAGCCAGCCAGGCTCCACGCCTTCCGGCGCCCACCAGTACGACCCCGACAGGCTCAGCACATTGCCGAACAGCTCCGGATGCTGCAGCCCCAGGTAGGCCGAGGCCAGCCCGCCGTAGCTGGAACCTGCCACCACCGTGCGGTCGGCCGGAGCCGACAGCCCGCGCGCCTTCGCCCAGGGCATCAGTTCCTCGGCCATGAACCGCGCAAACTGCGGGTTGGGTGGCAGCTCGACCTGGCGCGACAGGTCGGTCGGGTTGGCGATGATCAGCGCAGCAGTGGGGCCGATCAGGCCATCGGCGAGCAGGTTGTCGAGCAGCGTCGGGGTGGGCACCTGCCGGGTGTAGGCATGCGCATCGAACAGCACCAGCAGCCCCTGCCCCGCCGCCCCCGGCGTCCAGCCCGGCGGGCGGTACAGGTACACGTCACGCTGGTTGCCCAGCACCTTGCTGGTCAGCACCTGGCGCTCCAGCGTGCCCCGGGCTACCCCGGGGCGCTGCGCCACCCAGGGCTGCGCCGGCGCGTCGGCAAGCTCCAGGCGCGAGCGCGACAGCCAGCGATCGCCACTGCCATCGGCAAAGCCGTTGGGGTTGAGCGGGTCTTGCCGGGAGCTGGCCAGAATCACCCGGCGGTCAGTGGAGGGCGGTACGTCCGGTGCCATCTGGTAGCTCATCCGGGTGCTGGAAGGCACCACGTAGCTGCGAAACCACACATCGCTGTCGCCCAGGCGCTGCAGCTCATCATGGTTGCCCGACGGCGCGCCGAACACCCGAACGTTGTGCCGGGCACCTCGCCACAGGAAGGTCACCAGCGATTGCCCGGGCTGCTCCGCCAGCGCTTCGACCAGGGGCGTACCCTGCTGCTCGCGGGCCTTCCAGAAGGCCTGGGTATCGCCCCCCTTGGCCACATGTGCCGCCAGCTCGCGCATCACCGGGCTTTGCAGGCGCGTCTGCTGGGCCTGCTGCTCGGCCACGCTGGTGACACCGGTCAGCTTGAGCGAATAGGCAGCCTGCGGGCGGGTGGCGATGGCTTCTGCGCGCACGCCATACAGGCCGTCGTGGGGGGCGATGAACATGAAGTCGCGCACCATGTCCAGCCCGTCCACCAGCAACCGCACCGGCTGGCCGTCGGCATCGAGCAGGCGCACGCTGACGTCGCCCTCCACGCGCCCCTGCACGAAGTCACCGGCCTTGAGCGGCACGGTCCATACCGGCTGCCGGCCCTGGCCGATGGCGCCGCTGACGCTGTGCCCGGGCACCAGCGAGGCCGCCATTGCGGCGCCGCCGGTCAGGCTGGCCAGCGCAAGGCCGGCGCAAAATGTCTTGAGTCGTTGCATGTACACCTCAGAAGTCGATGCTGGCCGAAAGTTTCAGCGTGCGCGGCTCGCTGACCGTGGCGTAGCCGTCGTTGAACACACCGGCCCAGTAGGCACGGTTCTCGACGTTCTCCAGGCTGGCGCGCAGCACCACGTCCTTGCTCAGGATGCGCGTGCTGTAGCGACCGCCCAGGTCATAGCGGGTCCACTGCGGAATCTTCAGTTCGTTGGCCGAATCCAGGTACTGCGAGCTGCTGTGGATGGCCAGCGCGGTCAGGGTCAGGCCCTCGACCCAGGGCGTGTCCCACTCGCCGCCCAGGTTCGCCGACCACTGCGGCACCCCGCGCGCGGCGTTGCCATCGAGCTTGCCGCCAGCGGTCTTGGTCAGCTCGGCACGGGTATAGGTCACCCCACCCAGCAGGCGTACGCTCGGCGTCAGCGAACCGAACAGGTTCCACTCCACCCCGCGATTGCGCTGCTGACCATCGTCGGTGTAACGGTTGCTGGCGGTGTCGAGCATCATGCTCGGCTTCTCGATCTGGAACACGCTGACGGTGTGGGTGAAGTCGCCCAGGTCCCACTTGACCCCGGCTTCCACCTGCTTGGACTTGTACGGGGCGAACTGCTCGCCATAGTTGGCAGCCGACAGGTCGCTGACCATGCCGCCCTGGGTCAGGCCCTCGATGTAGTTGGCGTACAGCGAGACATCCGCCTCCCACGGCCTGAGCACCACGCCCAGTGCCGGGGTCAGCGCATGCTCGTCATACGAAGGCGAACTCATCTTCTGGCGCACCCGCTGCGAGCGCACGCCCAGGGTCAGCAACAGCTTGTCGTCGACGAAGCCCAGGGTATCGGCCACGGCAAAGCTCGACAGGGTGTTGTCGCCGGTCTTGTCGCTGGAGCCGATGTTGCCGGCAATGATCGGCTTGCCGGGGTGATAGATGTTGGTCGTGTACTTTGCCCCGGTTACGGTGGCGGCGCGACCGATGTCCTGGTGCAGCAGGGTGGTGCTGAGCACCAGCTGGTGGGTCACCGGACCGGTACTGAAGTTGCCGCGCACACCCGCTTCGGTGGACAGGCTATGGGTATAGCCGCCCTGGTTGTAGGTTTCGGCGGTGGCGTCGCCGTTGCCGGAGGTGATGATCGAGCGCGTGCCGTTGAGGAAGCCCTTGTAGCGGGTACGCGCACCGCCGACGCTGGCGTAGGCCGTCCAGTCGTCCGACAGTTCGTATTCGCCGCGCAGGATCACCGCCTTGCTGATCTGCTTGGCCGAAATACCGTCGAGGATGTTGGAATCCGGCTTGGGCGCCTTGGTCACGTAGCCCAGTTTGCTGAAGCCGGCCATCATCGGGCTGCCGTTCTGCATCTTTTCGTGGCTTTCGTAGGCATCGAGTTCCAGCTTCCAGCCATCGCCACGGTAATCCATGCCCAGGGACGCCAGGGTGCGGTCCTTGGACTGGTCGTCGACCCCGGTGTCACCGCTGCCGTACACGCCGTTGAAGCGGATGCCCAGGCGGTTCTCCTCGCCCAGGCGCCGGCTCAGGTCCAGGTGCTCGGCCCAGTAGCCGTCGGATACGTAGCTGGTGGTCAGGCGCGTCAGTGGCGCATCCCCGGCCCGCTTGGGCACCAGGTTGATCACCCCACCCACACCGCCGTTGGGGGCCATGCCGGTGAGCAGTGCGCCAGGGCCCTTGAGCACCTCGACGCGCTCCAGGAACTCGGTGGGCACATGCCCATCGGGTGCCAGGCCATACAGACCGTTGACCGCAAGCTCGGTGGAGTCGATGGAGTAGCCGCGGATCATGAAGTTTTCGTAGGTGTGGCCTTCACCGGTGCTGAAGCGCACCGACGGATCGTTGCGCAGCACCGCGCCCACCGTGCCGCTCTGCTGGTTTTCCATGTGCTGGGCGGTGTAGGCGGTGATGTTGAAAGGGGTTTCCATGATGTCGCGATTGCCCAGCATGCCCACCTTCGCACCGCGTGCCACCTGGCCACCGCTGTAGAGCTCGGGCGGGTTGCTGCTGTTGCCCACCTGCGCATTGACCGTGGTGGCACCCAGGGTCAGCGCGCCGTCGCTCTCGGGGCGACGCAGGATGATCACGCCGTTTTCTTCGCTGGCCACCAGGCCGCTGTTGTCCAGCAGGCGTTGCAGCGCCTGTTGCAGGGTGAAGCGGCCCTGCAGCGCCGGGGCATCGCGCCCGGCCAGCCACTGGCTGTCGGCGGCAATCGCCACCCTCGCCTCGCGGGACAGCGCCTGCACCGCGCTATCCAGCGGCTGGCTGGGCAGGTCGAGCGCCAGCACGCGGGTGCCTGCGCTCAGCTCGGCCGACACGGCCGACAGGCTGGCCGCGCCAAGAGCACAGGCCAGCACCAGGTGGCGAAGGGTGCTGGGGATAACCGAAGAAGGCGACGAACGCGTGGTCCGGGCGAGGAAAAACGACATGATCTGTCCTTTGAGCTAGGGAGTTGCCAGGAAGACGCGCTAGCTGGCCACTACCCCTCAAAAAAATTTCAACGAAGCTGCAGCCAGGTGTACTCACCCTTCTGCATCAGGCTCAGCGGCAGCACCCTGGGCAAGGCGTTCAGCAATATGTCGGGGCGGTCGCTGGGGAAGCTGCCGGTCAGGCGCAGCCCGGCTGCTCCCTCGCCAAGCCGCACCTGACGGTTGCTGTAGGCATTGAATTCGTCGATCACCTCGGCCAGCGGTGCATCGGTGAACGACCACCAGCCCTGGCGCCAGTGCTCGGCGTTTGGGGCCGCCTGCGGGTGATGCTCCACCGGCCCCGGCACACCGGGTTCGCCCAGGCGCACCCGGTCGCCGGCCAGCAGTTCGCGGGTCTCGCCACCCAGGCCGCGCACCTTCACATGACCGCGGGTCACCGCCACCTGGATATCGCCGCCACGGTCGCTGACGCTGAAGGCGGTGCCCAGCACCTGCACCTGCCCCAGCCGGGTGCTGACCAGGAAGCTGCGCAGGCGCTCGTGGGCCACGTCGAAAAACACATTGCCGTGGGCCAGCATGACCTCGCGCTGGCCGTTGCTGTACTTCACCTGCACGTTGCTTTCGGCCGCCAGCACCATCTGGCTGCCGTCGGGCAGCAGTACATTGCGTGCGGGCGCTGCATGTTCGGTCAGCAGCACCTGGTCGAACTGTGGCCGGCGCTGCCACAGCCAACCCAGCCATGCACTGCACCCGACCACCGCCAGCAGGCCGGCACCCTGGCGCAGCAGGCGACGCCGGCCGAGGTTGACCGGCTCGGGGGCCAGCGAGCCGCGCAACTGCGGGGTCAGCCGATGGATCATCTGCCAACGCTGCTCGGCCTCCAGCCAGGCACGCTCATGCTCGCTGCTTTTGTTGCGCCAGCGCTGCAACTGCCCGCTCACCTCGCGCACACGGGAGGGGTCGTCACTGTGCAGCCCCGCCAGGTAGCCCAGCGCCTGCTGTACCTTGCGGGGCGAAACCGGCCGCGCCTCAGACATGACGGCAGGCCTGGCTCAGTTCGGACAGGTCGAACACCGCGCGGCCGATGTGCAACTCCACGGCCTTGGCCGACAGCTGCAGCTCGTCACACACCTGGCGATGGCTCTGGCCATGCAGGCGCACGCGCACGAACACCTCGCGGCGCAGGCGCGGCATGCGCTCGATACGCGCAATCAGTTGCTGCAACTGCTCGCGGGCAATCAGGATCTCTTCCACGCTGGGGGTGAGCACATCGGCCCGTGTCAGCCAGTCCTCCAGCGCCGCCAGCTCGCGACTGCGCCGGCGAAACTGGTCGATGCACAGGTTGCGCGCCGCCTGGAACAGCAGCGCACGGGCATTGATCACCGGGGCATTGAGGGCATGCGCGTAGGCCTGGGCAAAGCTCGACTGGGCAATATCGGCCGCATCATCGGGGTTGCGCAGGCGGCTGCCGAGGTAGCGACGCAGGTCGGTGTAGTGCGCGAGCAGCTCGTCGGCGACAGCCGCAAACGACGGCGCGCCGGCCGTCCAGGGGGTTGAAAGCGAGGTCATGGGCGTCCGGCGCGTGATAAGGCAGACAAAACATTAATGGGAATTCGTATCATTCTCACACACTCCCTCTGCCTTCGGCCAGCCCTCAGTACCCGGTGGCAGACACCGCAGGTTCCGGAGCGCTGATGACAACGCGCCGGCGTGCTACAGTCGCGCCCTGCCAACGTGCAACAAATCCCTACGAGATCCACATGCCCCTCGCCGACGTCGACGCAACCCTGGCGGCCTGGCCGCACCTCAATACCGCCCACCCGTGCACCAGCCTGCTGCTGGGCAACGGTGCCAGCCGCGCCATCTGGCGCCCGTTCGCCTACTTTTCGCTGTTCGAACTGGCCCAGCGCGTACGTCACAAGCCCCTCGGCCTCACCGACCAGGCACTGTTCAAATCGATGAACAGCGAGCTGTTCGCGCCGGTGCTCAGTGCCCTGAACACCACCGTGCAGGTCAATGCCGCGCTGGCGATCAGTTCGTCGGCACCGCTCAACCGCTACTACGCGATCAAGGAAGCGCTGATCCACGCCGTGCGCAGCGTGCACATTCCCTGGAAGCTGCTGCCCACTGCCCACCTGGCCGCGATCAACGCCGAGCTGCGCACCTACCAGCGCGTGTTTTCCAGCAACTACGACCTGCTCTGTCACTGGGCCGTGAACCAGGCGCCGCACGGCTTTGCCGAGCTGTTCGACGAGGAAGGCGATTTCGACGTCAGCCGGGCTCAGGGGCCGGGCACGCGGATGCACTACCTGCATGGCGGCCTGCACCTGCTGCGCACCCAGCACGGCACCACGCGCCAGCGGGCGGCCAGCGGCAGCCAGTTGCTCGACGGCTTTGCCATCAACACCCCGGGCGATGTGCCGCTGTTCGTCAATGAAGACAGCAGCGACAACAAGCTGCGGGCGATTCGCGGGTCCGATTACCTGACCTGGTGCTACGCCGCGCTGGCGACGCAGCGCGAGGGGCTGTGCGTGTTCGGGCATCACCTGGACCGTGCCGACCGGCACCTGGTGGAGGCGATCAGGCAGGCGCAGCCGACACACCTGGCCATTTCGATCCTGCCGGTGAACGAGGCGGCCATCGTGAGCCAGAAGCAGCATTACGCGCGGGTGTTCGAAGCGTGCCCGGGCATCGAACTGCATTTTTTCGATGCCACCACGCACCCGCTGGGCGCGCTGGCGAATGTGCCCGCGCCGCCGCCCAAGGCAGTGGGGCGGCGTCGGCGCTAGGCCGGCCCCCACAGGAGGGCGCGAAGCCTGTAGGAGCCGGCCTTGCCGGCGAAAAGGCCGGCGCGACGCCCAACTGTACGGACACCTTTGTTGCCAACTGTAACCAGATTCCCCACCCCACCTGTGGCTCAATGAGCGGCCCCTCCAGCCCTCAGGCGCGCTCATGTCTACCCGCGAAAACACCGGCCTGGCCCTCGGCCTGCTCGGCGTCATCATCTTCAGCCTGACCCTGCCCATGACCCGCATCGTGGTGCAGGAGATGCACCCGCTGCTCAACGGCCTGGGCCGGGCCCTGGTGGCCGCGATCCCGGCAGCGGCGCTATTGCTGTGGCGCCGTGAAAAGTGGCCCACCTGGCAGCAGGTCAAGGGCCTGAGCCTGGTGGCGCTGGGAGTGATTCTCGGCTTCCCGGTGCTGTCGGCCTGGGCCATGCAGAGCGTGCCGGCCTCCCACGGCGCACTGGTCAACGGCCTGCAACCCTTGTGCGTGGTGGTGTATGCGGCGTGGCTGTCCCACGAGCGACCGTCCACGGCGTTCTGGGCATGGGCGGCGCTGGGCAGCGCACTGGTGGTGGCCTACGCGATGATCATGGGCGCCGGACACATCCAGGCCGGTGACCTGCTGATGCTGGCGGCGATTGCGGTGGGCGGGCTGGGCTATGCCGAAGGCGGCCGCCTGGCGCGGGAGATGGGCGGTTGGCAGGTGATCTGCTGGGCGCTGGTGCTGTCCAGCCCGCTGCTGCTGGGGCCGGTGGTGTACCTGGCGCTGCAGCATGAGGGCGCGATCAGCCCGCGGGCCTGGTGGGCGTTCGGCTATGTGTCGCTGTTTTCGCAGTTCATCGGCTTTTTTGCCTGGTACGCCGGGCTGGCGCTGGGCGGAATCTCACGGGTGAGCCAGGTGCAGCTGCTGCAGATCTTCTTCACCATCGCGCTGTCGGCGCTGTTCTTTGGCGAGCAGGTGGCGCCGATCACCTGGGTGTTTGCCGGCGGGGTGATCCTGACGGTAGTGCTGGGGCGCAAGGCGCGGGTGCATCCGGCACCGGTCAAGGTCTGAGGTGAGCCCTTCGCCGGCAAGGCCGGCTCCTACATGGCCGCGGCGTGCGTAGGAGCCGGCCTTGCCGGCGAAGGGGCCCTGAAGGTCTACCCGGGAATCAAGCCATCGGCCCGCAGCAGCGTCTCCAGACAATGCTCCTTGACCCCATAGAACGCCTTGAGCGCCTGGATCTTCTCCAGCAACGCCTGCGCCGCCACCGGCTCGCGCCGCCGGGTGGCCAGGATCATCTTGTTCTTGTTGGTGTGCTCCAGCGAGATGAACTCGAACACCTTGGTCTCGTAGCCACAGGCCTCCAGGTACAACGCACGCAGGCTGTCGGTGAGCATCTCGGCCTGCTGCCCCAGGTGCAGGCCGTACTGCAGCATCGGCTTGAGCAACCCCGGGCTGTGCATCTGCGGGCGAATCTGCTTGTGGCAGCACGGCGAGCACATGATGATCGCCGCGCCACAGCGAATACCGGTATGAATCGCGTAATCGGTGGCAATGTCACAGGCATGCAGGGCGATCATCACCTCGATGGCGCTGGGCACCACGCTGCGCACATCGCCACACTCGAACTTCAGCCCCGGATGCTCCAGGCGCGCGGCGGCGGCATTGCACAGCTCGACCATGTCCGGGCGCAACTCCACGCCCGTCACCTGCGCCTCGCGCTGCAGGGTGTTGCGCAGGTAGTCGTGGATCGCGAAGGTCAGGTAGCCCTTGCCCGAGCCGAAGTCCGCCACCCGCACCGGCTGATCTGCCGCCAGTGGCGCGCTGCTCAGCGCATGGGAGAACACCTCGATGAACTTGTTGATCTGCTTCCATTTGCGCGACATCGCCGGAATCAGCGCCTGCTGCTTGTCGGTCACGCCCAGGTCGTGCAGAAACGGCCGGCTCAGCTCCAGGTAGCGCTTCTTCTCGCGATCATGCTCGCCGGTCACCACCTCGCGCGCCTGCTGCACGGCGTTGCGATGCAGCATCGGCTTGCCCTTCTTGGTGAACTCCAGCTGCACCTCGTCGTTCAGGCTGAGCAGGTGCGCGTTGCGAAACGAAGCCGGCAACAGCTCACCGATCAACGTCAGCGCCTCGTCCAGCGCCAGGTTGCGGGTGATGTCGCGGGTCTTGTAGCGGTACACGAACGACAGGCTGGCCTGCCCCTTGATCGTCAGCGGCTTGACCGTTACCCGCTGCAGGTCGACCTCGGCGCCGACATGGCGCGCCAGCACCAGTTTGATGAAGGTGTGCTGGTGCAGGCTGGTGGCGAGCAGCGCCAGAAACTGCGCACGCGCATCCGGCGCGGCCTGGACGGTGGGGGTTGCGGACATGGGGAGTGGGTGCCTCGGGTTGCGGGGGGCGCCCGCAGGCGCGCAATGGCGCGCATTTTACGTGGATGAACGCCCCAGGCACAGCATTTGTCGATCAGCGCGCATGCCTCAGCCCAGCAGCACCAGCCGGTTGGGCAGCTCGTTGCGCGCCTGGGTCACCGGCACATGGGCCGCCAGCAGCTCGCCGCAGGCCTCGATGCAGGTGACAAAGCCCTGCAGGGTCTGGCCCTGCTGCACCTGGGCGGTGAAGGTGCGCACGATGGCGTCCCAGGCCTGGTTGTCGAGGCGACTGGAGATGCCCTCGTCCACCAGGATCTCCACATACCGCTCGGCCTCGCTGACGAAGATCAGCACCCCGGTGCGGCCCACGGTGTGATGCAGGTTCTGCTCCAGAAACTGGCGCCGCGCCAGGTTCGACGCACGCCAGTGGCGCACCCTGCGCGGCACCAGCCAACTGGTCAGACGCGGCAGGCGAAACACCAGGCACAGCACGATGAAGGTCAGCCACTGCGCCAGCAGCAGGCCATGCACGCTCAGCCAGCCGCTCAGGTAATAGAGGACGCCCGGCACCACCAGCGCCAGCAGGCTGGCCCACAGCAACGGGATATAGGCATAGTCGTCGGCACGCGCCGCCAGCACCGTCACCAGCTCGGCATCGGTACGCTGTTCTACCTGGGCGATGGCCTGGGCCACCTGACGCTGTTCGTATTCACTGAGCAATGCCATGTACGTGTGTGTCTCTTGTCGTGTAGTTACCAGCCGCCGGAGGACCCGCCCCCGCCGAAACTGCCGCCGCCGCCACTGAAGCCACCGCCGCCACCGCCCAGGCCGCCCCCGAAACCGCCGCCAAGACCACCGCCAAAGCCCCCGCGCCCACCGCGGCCACCCCCGCCAAGGCCCTGCAGGGCGAACACGATGATGATCATCAGGATGAACAGGCCCACCGCCCAGACCGGCGCACCTTGCTGCTGCGCCTCGTCTGCCAGAGGTCGCGCCGGCTCGTCCAGCGGTGCGCCGCCCAGCACCTGAAGGATGGCCGCCGTGCCAAGCACGATGCCCTGGCTGAAGTCACCACGGCGAAACGCCGGGGTGATCACGCTGTTGATGATGACCGAGGCCTGGGCATCGGTCAGGCGGCCCTCCAGGCCATAACCGACTTCGATGCGCAGCTTGCGCTCCTGGGGGGCGACGATCAACAGCGCACCGTTGTCCTTGCCCTGCTGGCCGATGCCCCAGTGGCGCCCCAGCTGGTAGCCATAGTCCTCGATGGCCTGCCCCTGCAGGCTGGCCAGGGTCACCACCACGACCTGCTCGCCGGTGGCCTGCTCGTGGGCCTTAAGCATCTGCTCAAGCTGGCTGCGGGTGGCGCCGTCTAGCAGCCCGGCCTGGTCCACCACCCGTGCACTGAGCGCCGGGAACTGGGGCGCGGCCCACAGCCAGCCGCTCGCCGCCAGCAGCACCAGCAGCGCCGCCTTGAGCACACGCATCAGAATTTCACTTCAGGCGCTTTGTCGGCATCGGCGCTGGTGGCCTCGAAGTTCTCGCGCAGCGGCATGTCGCTGTACATCACGCTGTGCCACAGGCGCCCGGGGAAGGTACGGATCTCGGTGTTGTAGCGCTGCACGGCGGCGATGAAGTCCTTGCGCGCCACCGCGATACGGTTTTCCGTACCCTCGAGCTGGGACTGCAAGGCCAGGAAGTTCTGGTTCGACTTAAGGTCCGGGTAACGCTCCGAGACCACCATCAGGCGCCCCAGCGCACCGCCCAGCTGGGCCTGTGCGGCCTGGAACTGGCGCAGTTTTTCAGGATCGTCCAGGGTGCTGGCATCGACCTTGATCGAGGTGGCCTTGGCCCGCGCTTCGATGACCGCGGTCAAGGTGGCCTGCTCCTGCCTGGCGTAGCCTTTGACCGTTTCGACCAGGTTGGGAATCAGGTCGGCACGGCGCTGGTACTGGTTCTGCACCTGGGCCCAGGCCGCCTTGACCTGTTCGTCGTATTGGGGAATGTTGTTGATGCCGCAACCGGCCAGCAGGCTGGCCAGTGCCAGCACCAGCCACAACCGTGCTCTGTTCGATACCTGCATTGTCGCTACGCTCCGTGAGTGCTCGAAATGCGCCGGACTTGAGGCATAATCCGACGCCGCCGCTGGATCGTGATGGCCCAATCGGCTAAAAGATGCCCCAGCAAACTACAACAATAGCCGCTTCCCCAACTTCGGCTTGCCAGTCTGCACCGTGACGACTGCCGCAGCCTTGAGAACAGAATTCATGAACAAGCTGTGTTTGCTGGGCCTGCTCGTCAGCCTGGCCAGCCAGTCGGCCTTCGCTGACTCGCCTGCCGCCGCGCCATTGCAAGACAAACAGGCGTTCATCGCCAACCTGCTCAAGCAGATGAGCGTCGAGGAAAAGATCGGCCAGTTGCGCCTGATCAGCATCGGCCCGGAAATGCCGCGCGAGAAAATCCGCGAGGAAATCGCCGCCGGACGCATCGGCGGCACCTTCAACTCGATCACCCGTGACGAGAACCGGCCCATGCAGGACGCCGCCATGCGCGGGCGCCTGAAGATCCCGATGTTCTTCGCCTATGACGTGATCCACGGCCACCGCACCATCTTCCCGATCAGCCTGGGCCTGGCCGCCAGCTGGGACATGCAGGCCATCGCCCAGGTCGGCCGTACCTCGGCCCTGGAAGCGGCCGCCGACGGCATCGACATGACCTTCGCGCCCATGGTCGACATTGCCCGCGACCCGCGCTGGGGCCGTACCAGCGAAGGCTTTGGCGAAGACACCTACCTGGTGTCGCGTATCTCCAGGGTGATGGTCGAATCGTTCCAGGGCCGCAGCCCGGCCAACGCCGACAGCATCATGGCCAGCGTCAAGCACTTCGCCCTGTACGGCGCGGTGGAAGGCGGGCGCGACTACAACACGGTCGATATGAGCCCCACGCGCATGTACAACGAGTACCTGCCGCCCTACCGCGCCGCCATCGATGCCGGTGCCGGCGGCGTGATGGTGGCGCTGAACTCGATCAACGGTGTGCCCGCCACCTCCAACACCTGGCTGATGAACGACCTGCTGCGCCGCGACTGGGGCTTCAAGGGCGTGACCGTCAGCGACCATGGGGCGATCACCGAGCTGGTGCGCCACGGCGTGGCCGCCGATGGCAAGCAGGCGGCGCAGCTGGCGATCAAGGCCGGCATCGACATGAGCATGAACGACACGCTGTATGGCCAGGAACTGCCAGGGCTGCTCAAGTCCGGCGCGGTCAGCCCGGCCGAGCTGGACAACGCGGTGCGCGAGATTCTCGGCGCCAAGTACGACATGGGCCTGTTCGCCGACCCGTACCGGCGCATCGGCCAGGCCAAGGACGACCCGGCCGACACCTATGCCGACAGCCGCCTGCACCGCGACATCGCACGGGACGTGGCGCGTCGCAGCCTGGTGCTGCTGGAGAACCGCCAGCAGACCCTGCCGCTGAAAAAGTCCGGCACCATCGCCCTGGTCGGCCCGCTGGCCGATGCCCCGATCGACATGATGGGCAGCTGGGCCGCCGCCGGTCGCCCGCACCAGTCAGTGACCGTGCGCGAGGGCCTGCGCCGTGCCCTGGGCGACAAGGCCAGGGTGCTCTACGCCAAAGGCTCGAACGTGACCGGCGACAAGGCCGTGCTCGACTACCTCAACTTCCTCAACTTCGACGCTCCGGAAATCGTCGATGACCCGCGCCCGGCTGCCGTGCTGATCGACGAAGCGGTCAAGGCCGCCAGGCAGTCGGACGTGGTGGTGGCCGTGGTCGGCGAATCGCGGGGCATGTCCCACGAATCGTCCAGCCGCACCACCCTGGAGATCCCGGCGGTGCAGCGCGAGCTGATCAAGGCCCTCAAGGCCACCGGCAAACCGCTGGTGCTGGTGCTGATGAACGGTCGCCCGCTGTCGCTGGCGTGGGAGCGCGAGCAGGCCGACGCCATCCTGGAAACCTGGTTCAGCGGCACCGAGGGCGGCAACGCCATCGCCGACGTGCTGCTGGGCGACTACAACCCCTCGGGCAAGCTGGCCATCACCTTCCCGCGCTCGGTGGGGCAGATCCCGATGTACTACAACCACCTGCGCATCGGCCGCCCGTTCACCCCCGGCAAGCCCGGCAACTACACCTCGCAGTACTTCGAGGAGCCCAACGGCCCGCTGTACCCCTTCGGCTACGGCCTGAGCTACAGCACCTTCAGTGTGTCGGCGCCGAGCCTGTCGAGCACCACACTGAAACAGGGCCAGAGCCTGGAGGTCAGTGTGCGCGTGAAGAACACCGGCCAGCGTGACGGCGAAACCGTGGTGCAGCTGTACCTGCAGGATGTGGCCGCCTCGATGAGCCGCCCGGTCAAGGAACTGAAGAACTTCCAGAAGCTCATGCTCAAGGCCGGCGAGGAGCGCACCCTGCACTTCACCGTGCAGCCGGACGACCTGAAGTTCTACAACAGCCAGTTGCAGTGGGTTGCCGAACCTGGCGAGTTCAACGTCCAGGTCGGCCTGGACTCCGAAACCGTGCAACAGCAACGCTTCGAGCTGCTGTAAGTCGCTGTGACGTTCACGGGGAAGCGCCTGGCAGCCTTCCCCCCTGCCAGGGTACTGCTTGCCATGCCGTTCACTTACCGCGCCGTGCGACTGGGCCTGATTCTGCTGCTGATCACCGCCGGCACCCTGCTGGCCGCCGGCTGGGCGATGAATCAGGCCAAGCGTCAGGCCATGCTCGACGATACCCAGCGGGCCAGCCAGCAACTGGCGCTGTACGCCAACTCGCTGCACACCCTGATCGAACGTTACCGCGCCCTGCCCGCTGTGCTGGCGCTGGACTCCGAACTCATCGCAGCCCTCGGCGGCCCGGTGGGCGAAGCGACCCAGGACGCGTTGAACCGCAAGCTCGAACGCATCAACGGCGCCGCCAGGTCGTCCACCCTCGAACTGCTCGACCACACCGGCCTGGCCGTGGCGGCCAGCAACTGGCGCCTGCCTACCACCTACGTGGGGCAGAACTACGGCTTTCGACCGTACTTTAAGCAGACCCGCACCCAGGGCAGCGGGCGCTTCTATGCAGTGGGGGTGACCAGCGGCATTCCCGGCTACTTTCTGTCCAGCGCGGTGCTGGGCGACCAGGGGCGGTTTCTCGGGGCCATGGTGGTCAAGCTGGAGTTTCCCGAGCTTGAGCGCGAATGGCGCCAGGGCAGCGACGTGCTGCTGGTCAGCGACGCCCGCGGGATCATCTTCCTGGCCAACCAGGACGGCTGGCGCTACCGCGAGCTGAACCCGCTGTCGGCGGCCGATTTCAATGAGCTGGACGCCACCCGCCAGTACGACAAGAAGTCGCTCTTGCCCCTGCAGCGTCAGGTGCTGACCCGCTTTGACGACAACAGCCATCTGGTGCGCGTGCAGCGCCCCGAAGGCGACACCGACTACCTGTGGGAAAGCCTGCCGCTGGAAGCCGAGGGCTGGACCCTGCACCTGCTGCGCACACCGCGCACCGGGGATGACGAGCGCAACGCCGGGCTGACGGCCGCCGCCGTCTGGCTGACCCTGGTGTTCGCGGTGCTGTTCATCAGCCAGCGCCTGCGCCTGGCCCGCCTGCGCCAGCGCAGCCGCGACGAGCTCAAGCGCCTGGTGGAGGAACGCACCCATGAACTGCGCATGGCTCAGGAGGGCCTGGTGCAGTCGACCAAGCTGGCGGCGCTGGGGCAGATGTCCGCCGCGCTGGCCCACGAGCTCAACCAGCCGCTGACCACCCAGCGCATGCAGCTGGCCACCCTGCGCCTGCTGCTCGACAGCGAGCGCCTGGACGAAGCACGCCAGGCCCTGCAGCCGCTGGACCAGATGCTCACGCGCATGGCGGCCCTTACCGGACACCTGAAAACCTTTGCCCGCAACAGCCCCAGCGGCCTGCGCGAACGTCTGGACCTGGCCACCGTGGTCGACCAGGCGCTACAGTTGCTCGACCCGCGCATCCGCGCCGAGGGCGTCAGCACCGCGCTGTACCTGGCGCGTCCGGCCTGGGTACGCGGCGACGCCATCCGCCTGGAACAGGTGCTGATCAACCTGTTGCGCAATGCCCTGGACGCCATGGCCGACAAAACCTGGAAACACCTGGAGATCCGTATCGAAAAGCAGCATGACCACTGGCACCTGAGCGTGCTCGACAGCGGCGGCGGCATCAAGCAGGAGCACCTGGGCTGCGTGTTCGACCCGTTCTTCACCACCAAGCCGGTGGGCGAAGGGCTGGGCCTTGGGCTGGCGATTTCCTACGGCATCATCCATGAAGCCGGCGGACGCCTGCAGGTCGACAACCAGCCAGGCGGTGCGCGTTTCAGCCTGACCCTGCCCTGCGACCCGGAGCCTGCATGCTGAATGCGGTGATTGTCGTCGACGACGAGGCCAGCATCCGTACCGCGGTGCAGCAGTGGCTGAGCCTGGCCGGCTTCGAGGTGCAGCTGTTCGAACGTGCCGAGGCGTGTCTGGCACAGCTGCCCGAGCACTTTCCCGGGGTGATCCTGAGCGATGTGCGCATGCCCGGCATGGGCGGCCTGCAACTGCTGGAGCAACTGCAGGGGCGTGATGCCGACCTGCCGGTGATTCTGCTTACCGGGCATGGCGACGTGCCGATGGCGGTCGAAGCCATGCGCAATGGCGCCTACGATTTTCTGGAAAAGCCCTTCAGCCCCGACAGCCTGCTCGGCAGCCTGCGCCGCGCCCTGGAGAAACGCCAGCTGGTGCTGGAGAACCGCCGACTGCATGAACAGGCCGATCTCAAGGTGCGCCTGGAAAACACCCTGCTGGGCATGTCGCCTGGCCTGCAGCAACTGCGTCGCCAGGTGCTGGACCTGGCCGGGCTGCCGGTCAATGTGCTGATACGCGGCGAAACCGGCAGCGGCAAGGAGCGCGTCGCGCGGTGCCTGCATGATTTCGGCCCGCGGGCCGACAAGCCGTTCGTGGCGCTCAACTGTGCGGCGATCCCTGAGCAATTGTTCGAGGCCGAGCTGTTCGGACACGAGAGCGGCGCCTTCACCGGCGCCCAGGGCAAGCGCATCGGCAAGCTCGAATATGCCAACGGTGGCACGCTGTTCCTCGACGAGATCGAGAGCATGCCGCTGGCCCAGCAGGCCAAGCTGCTGCGGGTGATCCAGGAGCACAAGCTCGAGCGCCTGGGCGCCAACCAGAGCATCAGCGTGGACCTGCGCATCATTGCCGCCACCAAGCCCGACCTGCTGCTCGAAGCCCGCGCCGGGCGCTTTCGCGAAGACCTGGCGTACCGTCTGAACGTGGCCGAACTGCGCCTGGCGCCGTTACGCGAGCGGCGCGAAGACATCCCCCTGCTGTTTGCCCATTTTGCCCGCGCCGCCGCCGAACGCCTGGGCCGCAGCGCCGCCGACCCCAGTGGCGCACAACTGGGCCGGCTGCTCAGCCACGACTGGCCGGGCAACGTGCGCGAACTGGCCAACGCCGCCGAGCGCCACGCCCTGGGCCTGGACGATGCGCAATCGGCGGCAGTGGCGCATACCGGGCAATCGCTGGCTGCCCAACAGGAAGCCTTCGAGGCCCAGTGCCTGCGCGCCGCCCTGAGCCGTCATCAGGGCGACATCAAGGCGGTGCTCGAGGAGCTGCAACTGCCCCGACGCACCCTGAACGAGAAGATGCAACGCCACGCACTGGTGCGCGAAGACTTCCTCGAACGCCCCGGCTCATAGGCGGATTCTTGCCTATCGCTGCGCCGCCAATGAGCGGATTTCCGCTCATTCAACCTGCCAAACCCTTCTAAACCGGGCCTTCACTGGCTGGCACGGGTCCTGCTATGGCCCTGTCAGGCCGCGTTTACACGCGCACCACAAAAACAACTAGAAGGTTGCTTCAATGGATAACTCCACCTCTCTGCCTGCTGGGGCAGCGGCCGCACCCGCTGAAAAAACCACCTCCAGCCGCCTCAAGTCGATTTTCTCCGGCTCCATCGGCAACATGGTCGAATGGTACGACTGGTACGTCTACGCGGCGTTCTCGCTGTACTTCGCCAAGGCCTTCTTCCCGGCCGGCAACACCACCACCCAACTGCTCAACACCGCCGCGATCTTCGCCGTGGGCTTCCTGATGCGCCCGATCGGTGGCTGGCTGATGGGTATCTATGCCGACCGCAAGGGCCGCAAGGCCGCGCTGATGGCCTCGGTACTGCTGATGTGCGCCGGCTCCCTGGTGATCGCCCTGACACCCAGCTACGAAACCATCGGCGTCGCCGCGCCGGTGCTGCTGGTGATCGCACGCCTGATGCAGGGCCTGTCGGTGGGGGGTGAATACGGCACCTCGGCCACCTACCTCAGCGAAATGGCAACCAAGGAGCGTCGCGGTTTCTTCTCCAGCTTCCAGTACGTCACGCTGATCTCCGGCCAGCTCATCGCGCTGGCGGTGCTGATCATCCTGCAGCAGACCCTGACCACCGAGCAGCTGTACTCGTGGGGCTGGCGCGTACCCTTCGTGATCGGCGCGCTGTGCGCGGTGGTGGCGTTGTACCTGCGTCGCGGCATGGAAGAGACGGCCTCGTTCACCAAGAAGGAAAAGGCCAAGGAAAGCTCGATGCGCACCCTGCTGCGCCACCCCAAGGAACTGGCGACCGTGGTCGGCCTGACCATGGGCGGCACCCTGGCGTTCTACACCTACACCACCTACATGCAGAAGTACCTGGTGAACACGGTGGGCATGAGCATCAGTGACTCGACCATGATCTCGGCAGCCACCCTGTTCCTGTTCATGTGCCTGCAGCCGGTGATCGGCGGCCTGTCGGACAAGATCGGCCGTCGCCCGATCCTGATCGCCTTCGGTGTGTTGGGCACCCTTTTCACCGTGCCGATCCTGACCACGCTGCACACCATCGAGACCTGGTGGGGTGCGTTCTTCCTGATCATGGCAGCACTGATCATCGTCAGCGGCTACACCTCGATCAACGCGGTGGTCAAGGCAGAGCTGTTCCCCACCGAAATCCGTGCGCTGGGCGTGGGCCTGCCGTATGCGCTGACCGTGTCGATCTTCGGTGGCACGGCCGAGTACGTGGCACTGTGGTTCAAGAGCATCAACATGGAGACCGGATACTACTGGTACGTCACGGCGTGCATTGCCGTCTCGCTGCTGGTGTACGTGTTCATGAAGGACACCCGCAACAACTCGCGGATCGAGACCGACTGATCGGTTTACTGCGGTAGACAAGGGGCCTCCAGCAATGGAGGCCCCTTTTTTGTGGGCTTAATTCGGCATTAATGCGGGTGCGCGATGCTGGGCCCACTCAGAACCGAGTCGTCCTCTTCGCTGGCAAGCCAGCTCCCGCGCTCGCAAAACACTGTGGGCACTGGCTTGCCAGCAGAGGCCAACCGCTTCCTGACGTATCGACTTAATAGATTCATATAGGCAATATTTTGCGCTTTTTAATCAAATTAACGGGCGTAAAATCAAACCCATAGCAACAGACAACCCCTCACCACCGGAGTTACCCCCATGAAAACCAAACTGATGCTGGCCCTCACCTTCTCTGTCCTGGCCGCCAACGCTTTCGCCGAAGACGGCTTCGACCGCACCAACGCGCACAACTTCGCCGTGGAACACGCCCAGCCCGCCACCGTGGCAGAAGACGGTTTCGATCACACCAACGCGCATCGCTTCGTCGAAGATGGCTTCGACCGCACCCAGGCCCACCGCATCAGCTGACAGCCGATGCAGCGCCACAGCCCGGCTTCGGCCGGGCTTAGTCATTTTCAGGGCCGGCAACTGTTGGCACACTAGGCGCACCCTCCGCCCACAAGGCCCGATGATGTACTACTACGAACCCGCAAAAGGCCACGGCCTGCCCCACGACCCGTTCAACGCCATCGTCGGCCCGCGCCCGATCGGCTGGATCTCCTCCCAGGACCGCGACGGCCACCTGAACCTTGCGCCCTACAGTTTTTTCAACGCCTTCAACTACATTCCGCCGATCATCGGGTTCTGCAGCGTCGGGCGCAAAGACAGCCTGAACAACATCGAACAGACCGGCGAGTTCGCCTGGAACCTGGCCACACGCCCGCTGGCCGACGCCATGAACCAGAGCTGCGCCGCCGTGGCGCCAGAGGTCGACGAGTTCGCCCTGAGCCAGCTGACCCCGGCAGCCTCCAGGGTGATTGCGGTACCCCGGGTGCAGGAAAGCCCGGTGTCGTTCGAATGCAAGGTGACCCAGATCGTGCAACTGCAACGTGCCGACCAGGCGCTGGTGCCAAGCTGGCTGATTCTGGGCGAAGTGGTAGCGGTGCACATTGCCGAGCACCTGCTCAAGGAAGGGATCTACGACACCGCGGCCGCCGAGCCGATTCTGCGCGGCGGCGGCCCGGCGGATTACTTCGAGCTGGGCAACCTGTTCAAGATGGCCCGCCCGCAGGCCTGATCACCAGATCAGTTCGGCGTCGTCACTGACGCCGTTCAGGCGCTGCAGTTCGACCACTGCAGCGTCATCGGCCTCCAGTGCGGTCTTGAATACCTGCCCTGGCAGCACCTTGTGAAAACGCGGTGCGCCGCCAGCGCCCAGGGCCTTGACCGCGATCGCGGCGCTGTAGCCACCCTCGCCCGGCACCACCGCCGAAACAGCCTCGAATACGTCGAATTCTTTACGTGCCATTGCCTCTCACATCCACATCGGTTGCCGGAAAGGCGCCATTCTAACTCGCCGGCTGCTCGGTGAACGTCTGCAGGTCGAGGCTGTGCACCACCCGCGCCTGCACCAGTTCACCAAACAGCTGCAGGCTGGGCGAGGCAAAGTAGTCGTGCAGCGCCGAAGTGTCGGCCCACACCCCGTTGAGCAACCACAGGTCGGCATCGCAGGTGGAACGCTGCACGCTGAAATGCAGACACCCCGGGGTTTGCCGCGACGGTTCGAGCAGTTGCTGCAGGCGCACGCCCAGCTCGGCCGAACGGCCGACGCTGGCGCGCACGAAGGAAAGATGGCTGACCGGTTGTGATGACGTCATGTGCGGTGCTCCTTGAAGCGGCCAGGGAAGAAAACCCAGGCTGCCAAGGCTACGGCCCAGGCCACGCGCGGCGTTAGGCGATTCCTGTCGACGGCTTGCCTGATTCTGCACCCGTCGCAGGATCAGGCAAGAACCGCGCAGCATTCGGCTAGCGCCCCGGCGTGCGCGAACCTATGCTGCGCCCATCGGCAGAGGAACCCGCACATGTCAGCCCCAGAACCCACCCCACCGTTGCTGGACCCGGCCCTGGAGCTTCTGCGCCAGGAACTGGCCGGGCTGGTCGTTCGCCACTGCCCCAGCGGCACGGTGCCTTCGGCCATCGCCGACCTGCACCTGAGCCGCTACGAGCAGAGCACCCGCTCGATGCCGACCCTGGCGCAGCCGGCGCTGTGCATCCTGGCCCAGGGCCGCAAGGAGATCTGCCTGGGCGACGAGACCTATGTGTACGACCCGCTGCACTACATGGTGGTGTCGGTGGCGATGCCGATCAGCGGTGCACTGCTGGAGGCCAGCCCGCAGAACCCCAGCCTGGGCATTCGCCTGGACATCGACCCGGCCGAGATCAACAGCCTGATCGCCGAGGCCGGGCCGATGGGCGTGCCGTCGCAGCCGTCGTCGCGGGGGGTATTCATCGAACGCCTGGACACCCAGATGCTCGATGCATTGCTGCGCCTGATCCGCCTGCTGGATACGCCCAAGGACATTGCCGTGCTGGCGCCGCTGATCCGTCGCGAGATTCTCTATCGGCTGCTGCGTGGGCAGCAGGGTGCGCGGCTGTACGAGATCGCCATGGCCAACACCCAGACCCACCGCGTGTGCCAGGCCATCCAGTGGCTCAATGATCATTTTCAGCGCCCGCTGCGCATCGACGACCTGGCACGGGAGGTAAACCTGAGTGCCTCGACCCTGCACCACCGGTTCAAGGCGGTGACCTCGATGAGCCCGTTGCAGTATCAGAAGCAACTGCGCTTGCAGGAAGCCCGGCGGCTGATGCTCAACGATGGGTTGGAGGCGTCGGTGGCGGGGTATCGGGTGGGCTATGAGAGCCCGTCGCAGTTCAGCCGCGAGTACAGCCGGCTGTATGGCGCGCCACCGCTGCGGGACATGGCAAGGTTGCGTAGCGCGCTCTAGATCGCTTTCGCCGGCAAGGCCGGCTCCTACAGGCAGTACGCGGTCGCCTGTAGGAGCCGGCCTTGCCGGCGAAGAACGCTACACCGCCCTCACCACATGCTTGATCTCCTGAAAAGCCGCCAGCCCCCAGGGCCCCAGCTCGCGCCCCAGGCTGCTCTGCTTGTAGCCACCCCACGCTGCCTGCGGGAAGATCACCTGCGGTGCGTTGATCCACACCAGCCCGGCCTGCAGCTGGTCGGCCACCCGTTCGGCGGCCGCCGGGTCTGCACCTACCACGCTGGCCACCAGCCCGAACTCGCTGTCGTTGGCCAACGCCACCGCCTCGGCTTCGCTGGCCACCCGACGCACGCACAGCACCGGGCCGAAGATTTCCTCGCGCCACAGCGCACTGTCCAGCGGTACCTCGGCAAACACCGTGGGCTCGATGAAGTACCCAGCGGCGTGTTCGAGCGGCTTGCCACCGCACAGCAAGCGCGCGCCGCTGTGCATGCCACGCTCGATGTGCCCCAGCACGCGCTGGTACTGGGCCTGGTTGACCAGCGGCCCCATGTCGCTGTCGCCGGCAAACGGGTCACCCACCCGGATCGCCGCAGCCCGTGCCTTCACCCCGTCGACAAAGGCGTCGTACAGCGAATCGGCCACCAGCACGCGGCTGGTGGCCGAGCACATCTGCCCGGCATTGAAGAAGCCGCCGGCGCAGGCCAGCTCGAGCGCAAGCTCCAGCTCGGCCGACTCCAGCACCAGCAATGACGACTTGCCGCCCAGCTCCAGGCTCACCCCCTTGACCGTCTCGGCCGCGCGCTGCATCACCTGCACGCCGACCGCATTGCTGCCGGTGAACGACACCTTGGCGATACGCGGGTCGCTCGTCAGCGGCGCCCCCACCGCCAGCCCGGTGCCGCACACCAGATTGAACACCCCATCCGGCAGGCCGCAGTCGGCGATGATCCGGGCCAGTTCCAGCTCGGCCAGGGGCGTGATCTCCGACGGCTTGAGCACCACGCAGCACCCTGCCGCCAACGCCGGGGCCAGCTTCCAGGCGGTGGTCACCATCGGGAAGTTCCACGGCACGATCAGGCCGACCACACCGCACGGCTCGCGGCGCAGGCGGGCGCTGAAATCCTCGCTGGGCAAGGCCAGCGGCTGGTCCTGCTGCCTGTCCAGGGCCTGCGCCAGGCCCGCGTAGTACTCGAACGTCGCCACCACATCGTCGACGTCCATCGCCGACTCGGCCAGGGGCTTGCCGTTGTTGCGCGATTGCAGTTCGATCAGCCGCTCGCGGCGGGCCTCCACACCCCGCGCGATCCTGTGCAGCAGCTCGCCACGGTGTGCCCCGGTGGTACGCGACCAGCCGGCAAAGGCGGCCTGCGCCGCCGTGGCGGCACAGGCGACTGCATCGCCATCGCCCCCGGCCACCTCGGCCAGGGACTGCCCGGTGCTCGGGTTGATTACCGTGAGCGGCTGCACGCCGTGATGCCATGCGCCCTCGATGTAGATACCGGGCAGGTTCAGCATGGTTGCACCGCCTGCATCCACGCTGCCTGGTCGACCTCGATCAGGCTCGGGCCACTGCGTTGGCGGGCACGCAACAACGCCTCGCGCAGTTGCGCCACCCCGCTCGCCGCTTCGGCGGCGCAACCGAGGGCCTTGGCCACGCCAATGAAATCGGGGGTGTGGATATCCACGCCCACCGGTTCGATGGCGCGGTTGACCATGTACTTCTTGATCTCCTCGTACCCCTGGTTGTTCCACAGCAACACGATCAGCGGCACCTGCGCCTCCACCGCACTGGCCAGCTCCGGCAGGGTGAACTGCAAGCCGCCGTCGCCGATCAGGCACACCGCAGGCAAGCGTCGATCCGCCTGCTCCGCACTGCCCAGCCACGCGCCCATGGCCGCCGGCAAGGCGTAGCCGAGGGTGCCGTAGCCGGTCGAGGCGTTGAACCAGCGGCGCGGCTGGTCGAGGTCCAGGGTCAGGTTGCCGGTGTACACCGGCTGGGTCGAATCACCGACCAGCACGGCATCGGGCAACGTCTGCAGCACGCTGTCGAGGAACAGCGTCTGCGCCCGCGTGGCCGCATCCCATTCGCTGGCCAGGGTATCGCGCAGGCGCGCTGCCCGCGCCGCGCCCCACTCGCCTTCGCGCGGTGGCGCCGGCTGCTCGGCCAGGGCCAGCAACAGGGCCTGCGCCGCCTGCTCTGCATCGGCTACCAGTGCCACCCTGGGCGGGTAGTTGCGCACGCACTGGTCCGGGTCGATGTCGATGCGCAGCAGGGTGCCGGGGATCTCGAAGCCGCCCTTGAAGGTGACGTCATAGTCGGTTTCGGCCAGCTCGGTGCCGATCGCCAGCACCACGTCGGCCTCGCGCACCAGTGCACGGGTCGCCACCAGCGACTGGGTCGAGCCGATCAGCAGCGGGTGCCCGGAGGCCAGCACGCCCTTGGCATTGATGGTGAGTGCAACGGGCGCCTGCAGGTGCTCGGCCAACCGGGCGAGTGCGGGGCCTGCGTCGATGGCACCGCCACCGGCCAGGATCAACGGGCGGCGGGCAGCGGCCAGCAGCGCCGCCATGCTCGCCACCGGCCCTGGCGCGGCACCGGCGCGGGCGATGTGTACCGGCTCGCAGCCAAGCAGGTGATCGGCGTCTTCGACCAGCACGTCCAGCGGGATCTCGATATGCACCGGGCGCGGGCGCGCGCCCTCGAATACCGCAAAGGCACGGGCCAGCACGGCCGGCAGGTCATCGGCGCTCATCAGTGTGTGCGAGAACGCCGCCACACCGCTGACCAGCGCGCCCTGGTTGGGCAGCTCGTGCAGCTTGCCGCGACCGCCGCCCAGGGCATTGCGCGACTGCACGCTGGAGATCACCAGCATCGGGATCGAGTCGGCATAGGCCTGGCCCATGGCGGTGGTGATGTTGGTCATGCCCGGGCCGGTGATGATGAAGCACACCCCAGGCTTGCCACGGGTACGGGCAAAGCCGTCAGCCATGAAGCCTGCGCCTTGCTCGTGGCGCGGGGTGATATGACGGATGGTCGAGCCGGCAAGGCCGCGGTACAGCTCGACCGTGTGCACGCCGGGGATGCCGAAAACATGGTCGACGCCATAGTTTTCGAGGAGTTTTACCAATACTTCGCCGCAAGTCGCCATGGTGGTCTGCCTGGAATCATTCTGGAACAAGGCCTGATTGGACCCGCCAGGCGCTACCGGCACAATGCAAAAATCCTCATACTAGCCATGTCTACAGCTCATGGCTTACCCCGATGAAACGCCTGCCTCCCTTGCCTGCCCTGCACACCTTCCTGATCACTGCGCAATGCTGCAACTTCACCCGTGCGGCGCAGCAACTGCACCTGACCCAGGGCGCGGTGAGCCGCCAGATCGCCGGCCTGGAAGCACACCTGGGCTACGCGCTTTTCGTGCGCCAGGCACGCGGCCTGAGCCTGACCCGCGAGGGCCAGGACTGGCTGCCGCGGGTGCAGCAGGTATTCGGGCTGATCGAGGAAGGCGTGCAGCAGGTGGGCGCGCAGCGCACCACCTTGCAACTGAAGGCGCCGACCTGCGTGATGCGCTGGTTGCTGCCGCGCCTGATGGAATGGCAGGCGCTGCACCCGGAAGTGCCGGTGGAGCTGACCACCACGGTGCAGCACGGGGTGGATTTTCGCCGGGAAGCGTTCGATGCGGCGGTGGTGTATGGCGCCGAGCCTGATCCGGCCCTGCAGGTGCTGAAGCTGTTCGATGAACAACTGACACCGGTGTGCGCGCCGCAGTTGCCGTTGCGCACGCTGGATGATCTGCAGCAGCACATGCTGCTGCATCCGGCGCGGGACGAGAAGGACTGGGCGACCTGGCTTGGCGCAGCCGGCGTGCAACTGCCCAGGCAAGGCCGGCGCCAGCATTTCGAAACGTTGGACATGGCCATGTCGATGGCGTCCCAGGGCACCGGGGTGGCGATAGGGGATTGGGCGTTGATCGGCGATGACCTGGCCAGCGGACGGCTGGTGATGCCGTTCGACCTGCGGGTCAAGACCGGCAAGGGCTATTACCTGGTGCGGCCCGCGCAGGCGGCGGCGCCGGGGTTGATGGCCTTGCTGGAGTGGTTGGGCGGGCAGGCAGGGGCACCGCGTTGATGCAGTCGCCGGCAAGGCCGGCTCCTATACCTGTAGGAGCCGGCCTTGCCGGCGAATGCTTTCTAGGCTCTGTACGAAAAGCCTTGATACTCGGTGATGCTGCGTTGAAAACAGCCTCGGAATGCTCATTTACAACCCGTAAACTCCGCTTCCTCGGCTGTTTTCGCCTTGCCTGACCTTCGTCTCAAGACTTTTCATACAGCCCCTAGTACCCCACAGTAAAGCGCTGACGCGAATGCGCTGGCTTCTCTACCTCATCGAGCAACGCAATCGCATAGTCGGCAAAGGTGATCCAGCTCCTGCCCTTCGCGTCGACCAGCAGGTGATCCTTGCCCACCCTGTAGCTACCGGTGCGCTCGCCTTCGACGAACTCCGCCGACGGCGACAGGAAGGTCCAGTCCAGTTGCTGCTCCTGGCGCAAGGCCTGCAGAAAATCGCCACCTGCGCTCGCCTCGGCCTTGTAGGCCTCGGGGAAGTCCGGCGCGTCGATCACGCGCTCCCCTGACGGCAGCAGCAGGCTGCCCGCCCCGCCCACCACCAGCAGGCGCTTGACCCCGGCCTTCTTGACCGGCCCGATGATCGCCTGCGCCGGCACCGTGGCAAAGTGCGCGGCGCTGAGCACCACGTCATGCCCGGCAACGGCCTGCTCCAGCCCCTCGCCCCGGGTCACGTCCAGGGCTACCGTGCTCACCCCTTCGCGCCCCTGCAGGCGCGACGGGTCACGGGCTATGGCGGTGACGCTGTGGCCACGGCGCAGGGCCTCTTCCAGCAACTGGCTGCCGGCACGTCCGGTAGCACCGATGATTGCGATCTTGCTCATGGAAACCTCCGATCAGGATTGAACGACACTTACCACTTCATTTCGCCCTTGGCGACCTTGGCGCCGAGCTCCAGCGAGCTCTCCTCGCCCAGGCCGGGGTAACGTTTTTTCATTGCAGCGACCAGCTCGGCCGAGTTGGCCGCCCTGGCGGTTTCGGCATCGAAGGCGCGGATGTAATCGGCGGTGAAGCGCACCGCCTCGAGCGACCCCTTGCTCTGCCCCAGGTAATGCCCCGGCACCACCGTCTGCGGCGCCAGCTGCTCGATGCGCGCCAGGGTCGCGAGCCAGTCCTTGTGCGACTGCGCCGACTGGGTGTCGGCCATCCACACGTGCAGGTTCTCGGCCACCACTACCCCGCCGACCACCGCCTTGATCGACGGGACCCATACAAAGCTGCGGTCGGGCTGCGGGCCGTCCAGGCCGATCACTTCAAGACGCTGCCCTTCAAGGGTGAGCACGTTGCCGGGCAGCACGTCAGGCACGATGAGCCGGGCGGGCTTGTCGGCCCCCATCTGCGGGCCCCAGTAGGCAAGCTTGGCAGCCATGGTCTGCTTGATGTGCGCGACCGTCGCCTGCGACGCCAGCACCTTGGCCTTGGGGTAGGCACGGGTCAGGGTGTCGAGGCCGAAGTAATAGTCCGGGTCGCCATGGCTGATGTAGATGGTGGTGAGTTGCTTGCCGCTATCGCGAAGCATCTTCAGCACCTGCTCGGCCTGGCCCTTGCCGAACTGTGCATCCACCAGAATCGCCTCGTGCTGGCCACTGACGATCACCGAGCTGACCGGAAACAGCGCCTCGCTGCCGGGGTTGTACACGTCCAGTTTCAGCGGTGCGTCGCCGGCAACGGCCTGGGTGATCGCACCTAAAGCGGCACACGCCAGCAGCAGGCGACGCAGGGAAAAGAAAGCAGCCATCAAGCAATACCTGTTCAAGTCATCGATGAGGCACAGCTTAGTTGCACGAACCATCACAAAAAATGCGATGCTCCAACATAGTTTGTTTCTGAAATCGGGCAGATCATGGACCGTCTCACCGCAATGAAAGTGTTCGTCAGCGTAGTCGACCTGGGCAGCCAGTCGGCCGCCGCCGACCAACTGGACCTGTCGCGCCCGGTGGTTTCGCGTTACCTGGCCGAACTTGAAGACTGGGTGGGCGCGCGCCTGATGCAGCGCACCACGCGCAAGCTGAGCCTGACTGCCGCCGGCCTGGAAACCCTGCCGCGCTGCCGGCAGATGCTGGAACTGGTGGGCGACCTGCACGCTGCAGTGGGCGCCCCGGATGACGCCCCGCGGGGTGAACTGCGTATCAGCGTCAGTACCTCGTTCGGGCATGCGCAACTGGTGGAAGCGGTGGCGGACTACGTCAAGCGCTACCCGCTGGTGAAGGTCGACCTGCAGATGCTCGACCGCACGGTCAACCTGGTGGACGAACGCATCGACCTGGCCATCCGCGTCAGCAACGACCTGGACCCCAACCTCATCGCCCGCCGCCTGAGTGTGTGCCGCTCGGTGGTGTGCGCCTCGCCAGCCTACCTGCGCGAGCACCCCATACCGCGCCAGGTGCAGGACCTGAGCCAGCACAACTGCCTGACCCATTCGTACTTCGGCCACAGCCTCTGGCATTTCGAGGTCGGCGGCGAACAGATGTCGGTGCCGGTGCAAGGCAACATCAGCGCCAACGAGGCCCTGACCCTGGAGCGCGCCACCCTGGCCGGCACCGGTATCGCCATGCTGCCCACCTACCTGGTGTGGCAAGCCCTGCGCAGCGGCACGCTGGTACGCCTGCTGCCCGAGGCCAGGCCCCGCGAACTGGGCCTGAACGCGGTGTACACCTCACGCAAGCACATGCCCGCAACCCTGCGCAGCATGCTCGACTTTCTGGCGGCACGCTTCACCGACCCGCCCCACTGGGACCACGGCCTGGACTGACCGGCAGGCACCTGGCGCAATGCTGGCCTATGCTTGTAGAAGCATCTGTGTGCGGGATACAGGAGGTTGGTGCCATGACCCTGAAATCCAGAAAGTGCGCTGCCCTGTTGGCCATCACTGCCGTGCTCGGGGTGTACGGGGCAGCGGCGTATCGGGTCGAGCTGCTGCGCCAGCAACCCTATGCGGCGTCCAGTTGCAGCTCCGCCCACTGCCTGCCCCATGCCGGCACGCTGAGCGTGGTCAGGTAGCCAGCGAAGGTTCACGACGACGAAAGTCGCGGGGCGAAAGGCCGGTCATGCGCCGGAAGAAGCGCGAGAAGTACGCCGGGTCGGCAAAACCCAGGCTGTCAGCCAGCTGGTTGATCGTGAGGCTGGTGTAGATCAGGTCGCGCTTGGCTTCCAGCACGATGCGCTGGTGCACGATCTGCAGCGCCGACTGCCCGGCCAATGCCCGGCACAAGGTATTGAGCGTTGCCACCGACACCCCCACCTGATGCGCCAGTTGCTCCACGCTCGGCTGCTGGCGAAACTGCTGTTCCACCAGCCCGTTGAAACGCTGCAGATACTCGCGCCCACGTTCCGGCACCTGGGCACCGGCACTGCGGCGCAACTGTTGGCGGCTGACCCACACCACCATCAGGTTGATCAGCGAATGCAGCTGCAACTCGCGCCCGGGCAGGTCCTGCTGGTACTCGGCCTGCAGGATGCTGAACAGGCTGTTGAGGTAATCGGCGTCGGCCCCGGCCAGGTAACTGGCGCCGCGCTGCAGGGCGGCTGGCACGCCCGTCAGTTGCCGCTGCAGCACCTCCACCAGCGGCGCCGCCAGGGTCACCACATAACCGTCGACGTCTTCGGAAAAACGAAAGCCGTGCACGCACAGCGCCGGCACCACCTGGATCGCCGCCTGCTCCAGGCGACACACCTGCCCCTCCAGCTCGATCTCGGCCTGGCCCCTGTACAGAAACAGCAACTGCCACAGGTCGGCATGCCGGTGCGGCTCGATCTCCCACTGGTGCAGGCGACTGCGCGCCGGGATCGACTCGCTGTGCAGCAGGTCGGGCGTCGGCCAGCCCAGCGTCTCGCCGTACAGCTTGAATACCGGAATCGACACCCTGCTCATCACACCCTCGCTTCCCGACCACTGTCCGATAAACGCACCTATTAGCGAAAAGTACCGCTTTGTGCTCGGTTTGTCCCTTCAGAAGGCCAGCCGGCAAGCGAAAAATGCAGGTACTCCAATCATAAAAAGTCCAACAATCATGAAAACCCAAGTCGCGATCATCGGTGCGGGCCCGTCCGGCCTGCTGCTCGGCCAGTTGCTGCACAACGCCGGCATCTCCAACGTCATCCTCGAACGCCAGGGCCCCGACTATGTACTGGGGCGTATCCGCGCCGGCGTGCTCGAACAGGGCATGGTCGAGCTGCTGCGCGAAGCCGGGGTCGGTCAGCGCATGGACGCCGAAGGGCTGCCCCATGCAGGCTTCGAGCTGGCCTTCGACGGGCGCCGCGAGCACATCGACCTCAAGGGCCTGACCGGCGGCCAGGGCGTGATGATCTACGGCCAGACCGAAGTCACCCGCGACCTGATGGCCGCGCGCGCCGACAGCGGTGCGACCACGGTCTACCACGCCGAGAACGTGCGCCCGCACGACATGAAGACTGGGCAGCCCTACGTCACCTACGAAAAGGACGGCCAGCAGCATCGCCTGGACTGCGACTACATTGCCGGCTGCGACGGTTATCACGGGGTGGCACGCCAGTCGATTCCAAGCGAGGCGCTGCAGGTGTTCGAGCGGGTCTACCCGTTCGGCTGGCTGGGCATCCTGGCCGATACCCCGCCGGTCAGCGACGAGCTGGTGTACGCGCGCCACGAACGCGGCTTCGCCCTGTGCAGCATGCGCTCGCCCACCCGCACCCGCTACTACGTGCAGGTGCCGGCCGAAGAGAAGGTCGAGGACTGGTCGGATGAGCGCTTCTGGGAGGAACTCAAGTCGCGCCTGCCCGACGATTTGGCCGAGCGTCTGGTCACCGGCCCGTCGATCGAGAAAAGCATCGCCCCGCTGCGCAGCTTCGTGGTGGAGCCGATGCAGTACGGGCGCCTGTTCCTGGTCGGCGACGCCGCGCACATCGTGCCGCCCACCGGCGCCAAGGGCCTGAACCTGGCCGCCAGTGACGTCAGCACGCTGTACAACATCCTGCGCAAGGTCTACGCCGAAGGCCGCACCGACCTGCTGGAACGCTACTCGGCGATCTGCCTGCGGCGCATCTGGAAGGCCGAACGCTTCTCGTGGTGGATGACCTCGATGCTGCACCGCTTCCCCGACAGCGACGCCTTCAGCCAGCGTATCCAGCACACCGAGCTGGACTACTTCGTGGGCTCCGAGGCCGGGCGCAGGACCCTGGCAGAAAACTACGTGGGCCTGCCCTACGAGCCCATCGAAGACGCTTAGCAGGCTATCGAGTACACTGGGCAGCACCCCGGTCCACTTGTCCAGAGCTGCCCCGTGACGCAATTGAACACTCCGCAACCCGCCCTGCGCAGCGTGCTCGTCGCGCTGATGCTGGCGATCTTCCTCGGCGCGCTGGACCAGACCATCGTCGCGGTCTCGATGCCGGCGATCTCCGCGCAATTCAACGACGTGACCCTGCTGGCCTGGGTGATTTCCGGCTACATGGTGGCCATGACCGTGGCGGTGCCGATCTACGGCAAGCTCGGCGACCTGTACGGCCGGCGGCGCATGATCCTGACCGGTACCGGGCTTTTCACCCTGGCCTCGCTGTTCTGCGCGCTGGCACAGAACATGGAGCAACTGGTGCTGGCGCGGGTGCTGCAGGGCATCGGCGCGGGCGGCATGGTGTCGGTCAGCCAGGCGATCATCGGCGACTTCGTGCCGCCCCGCGAGCGCGGTCGCTACCAGGGTTACTTCAGCAGCATGTATGCCCTGGCCAGCGTCGCCGGCCCGGTGCTGGGCGGGCTGCTGACCGAGTACCTGTCGTGGCGCTGGGTGTTCTGGCTGAACCTGCCGCTGGGGCTGACCGCCTGGTGGGTCACCGAGCGTACCCTGCGCGGGCTGGCCACGCCGCAACGCAAGGCGCAGGTGGACTACCCCGGCGCGGTGCTGTTGATCTTGGGCCTCACGGCCCTGCTGCTGGGCATCACCCTGATCGGCCAGGGCCAGCCCATCGGGTCCGGCCCGGTTGCCGGCCTGCTGCTGGCAGCCCTGTTCGGGCTGGGCGTATTCGTGCTGCACGAACGCCGCGCCGTCGAGCCACTGCTGCCGTTGCAGCTGTTCGGCAACCGGGTGGCAGTGCTGTGCTGGTGCACGATCTTCTTCACCAGTTTCCAGGCCATCTCGCTGACCATGCTGATGCCGCTGCGCTTTCAGAGCATCACCGGGGCGGGCGCCGACAGCGCCGCCCTGCACCTGCTGCCCCTGGCCATGGGCCTGCCGATCGGCGCCTATTGCGGCGGCCGCCTGACCAGCCTGACCGGGCGCTACAAGCCGCAGATTCTGGGCGGTGCACTGTTGATGCCGGTGGCGATCATCGGCATGGCCCTGAGCCCGATCGACGGCGTGCTGCTCAGTGGCGCGTTCATGCTGCTGACCGGCATCGCCTCGGGCCTGCAGTTCCCCACCTCGCTGGTGGCAACCCAGAGCGCAGTGGAGCCGCGGGACATCGGCGTGGCGACCAGCACCACCAACCTGTTCCGCTCGCTGGGCGGGGCGATGGGCGTGGCCTGCATGTCGGCACTGCTGCTCAGCCTGCTGCACGACAGCGGCTTCAGCCTGGCCGGCGAGGCGTTGATCGGCAGCCTCAAGGACGGCCAGGCCAGTGCGGCGGTGCAGGCGCAGTTGCTGCAGACCTTTCGCAACCTGTTGCTGGGTAGCGCCGCCGTCTCCCTGCTGGGATTGTCGGCGGCGCTGGCATTGCCCAACCGCGAGCTGCGCGGCCGGCAGTAGTCAGTTGCGCCGCTGCGCCCAGGCCACCGCCAGGCCGCTCAGGCAAATGACCGCAATGCCGACCACGCCGTAGGCGTCCGGGGTGTGATTGAAAATGAGGTAGCCGTACAGGCCGGCGAACAGGATCTGCCCGTAGCTGAAGGGCGCCAGCATGGCCGGCGCGGCATGCCGGAAGGCCTGGGTCAGCAGCATGTGCCCGAGCATCCCGCAGGTGCCCAGGCCGATCATGAACAGGCCATGCCCCAGGGTCGGCATGCTCCAGAAGAATGGCACCAGCGCGGTCATGATCAGGCTGTTGAAGATGCCGGTGAGAAAGTTGCTGGTGGTCGGGCTGTCGATGCCGCTGAGCTTGCGCGTGAGCAACTGGTAGCAGCCAAAGCAGAAGGCCGAACACAACGGCAGCAGGATTGCGGGGGTGAACAGCGCCCCGCCCGGGCGCACCACGATCAGCACGCCGACAAACCCGGCCAGCACTGCCAGCCACTGGGCGCGGCTGACCCGCTCACCCAGCAGCGGTACCGACAATGCGGTTACCAGCAGGGGCGCGAGGAAGTTCACGGCGGTGGCTTCGGCCAGGGGGATGTAACGCAGGCCGGTGGTGAAGAACAGGCTGGTGCCGATCAGGCACAGCGCCCTGGCCAGTTGCAGGCCGGGGCGGCGTGTACGCACCACCGCCGAGAAGCCGCTGCGCGGCACGAACACCACCAGCATCAGCAGGGTGTGCACCACATAGCGCGCCCACACCACCATGACGATGGCATAGAAGCCGGAAAGGTATTTGGACAGGGCATCGTGGCTGGCGAACAACAGCACCGCCATGCACATCAGGGCGATTGCCTTGAGCGGCTGCTCGGCACCTTTGAGGGTCGGGTTGTGCGCACTCATGCCAGGGCTCTATGCAAAGTTGATGGTCCTTGGGGGCAGACTACCCGGTCACCGACTACCGTTCCAAGCAGCGCCGGTGTTTTTTGTTGACCGGGCACGGGGCACGACAGGGAAACGTCCTATGCCAACCTTCACAAATGCTCACAAATGCTCAATTGCGCAGCGACGGGCTCAAGCGCAGCATATCCAGCCCGGTATCCACCCACCGCTCGGCATCCCCGGCAATATCGAAACTGTCCGGCAGCAGCAGCCAGCTGCCAATGATGCCGTCGATGTAAGCGAATATTGCAATAGCGGCACGCTGCGGGTCCATGTCCGCAGGCAATTGCCCACGCCTGACTGCATTGGTCAACGTCAGCGCTATACGCTCGTAGCAGTCGCGGGTCGTGGCCTGGCGCTGCTGACGGATCTCACACATGTCATCGGTGAATTCACACTTATGATGCAGGATCTCATTGATGCGCCGGGTACGCGGCTCGTGCAGCATCTGCTGCATCAGTTGAATCAGCAACTTGCGCATGCAGCCCAGCGGGTCCGGCTCGTCTTCGCTCTCGCCGGCCTGGGCCAGCGCCTCGATCGGCTCACGCAGGCTGTCGAGCAGGGCCTGCACCAGTTCGCCCTTGTCCTGAAAGTGCCAGTAGATGGCACCCCGGGTCACCCCGGCCAGCTTGGCGATATCCGCCAGGGTGGTACGCGCCACCCCACGGGCATGGAAAGCTTTTTCGGCGGCCTCGAGTATCTGTTGGCGGGTTTCCTGAGCTTCCTCTTTGGTGCGACGGACCATGGCAGTACAACCTCATCAAGGAGCCGGACGCGCGCTGCGGGCGTCCGGGTTCTGAGCCGGTATGGCCACTGTCGGGCCCTCTACCGGGTGTCTTAATCAAGCCTGTGGTCACCTCGACAAGGTGCACCACGGGTATTTACAAACAAGCATGAATGTAAGTATATTCCTTAGCATCCTACTTATCCACCCGGAATTAATTTTCCCTTCATCCCGTTTCCATTACTCTTGAGCGTCTTCAGCTCTTTCGACCCGAGGATCTTCATGCAATTCAAGCCAGCTGTTTCCGCTCTGGTTTCCGCCGTCGCCCTGGCAACACTGCTCAGCGGCTGTAAAAAGGAAGAAGCGGCGCCTGCGGCGCAAGCTCCTCAGGTCGGCGTCGTGACCCTTCAATCCCAGGCCTATACCCTGACTTCCGACCTGCCGGGGCGCACCATCGCCTACCGCGTGGCCGAAGTGCGTCCACAGGTCAACGGCATCATTCTCAAGCGTCTGTTCAAGGAAGGCAGCGAGGTCAAGGAAGGCCAGCAGCTGTACCAGATCGACCCGTCGGTGTACGAGGCGACCCTGGCCAGCGCCCAGGCCAACCTGCAATCGACTCGTTCGCTGTCGGACCGCTACAAGCAACTGGTGGCCGAGCAGGCGGTGAGCCGTCAGGAATACGACGACGCACAAGCCAAACGTTTGCAGGCTGAAGCCTCGCTGCGCAGCGCACAGATCGACCTGCGCTACACCAAGGTGCTGGCGCCACTGAGCGGCCGTATCGGACGCTCGATGTTCACCGAAGGTGCGCTGGTCAACAACGGCCAGGCCGATGCCATGGCGGTGATCCAGCAGCTGGACCCGATCTACGTCGACGTCACCCAGTCTTCGGCCGAGCTGCTCAAGCTGCGCCGCGAGCTCGAAAGCGGGCAACTGCAGAAGGCCGGTGCCAACGCCGCCAAGGTCTCGCTGAACCTGGAAGACGGCACCACCTACACCCACGAAGGCCGCCTGGAGTTCTCCGAAGTCTCGGTCGACCAGACCACCGGCTCGGTAACCCTGCGCGCCGTGTTCCCCAACCCCGAGCACAACCTGCTGCCAGGAATGTTCGTGCATGCACGCCTGGCCGCCGGCGTGAACGCCAACGCGATCCTCGCCCCGCAACAAGGCGTGACCCGTGACCTCAAGGGCCAGCCCACCGCGTTGATCGTGGACAAGGACAACAAGGTCGAACTGCGCCAGCTCAAGGCCAGCCGTACCGTTGGCAGCGACTGGCTGATCGAGGAAGGCCTGAAGCCGGGCGACCGCCTGATCACCGAAGGCCTGCAGTTCGTCAAGCCGGGTATCGAGGTCAAGGTCAGCGAAGCCACCAACGTCAAGCCTGCCCAACCGTCCCAGGCCAATGCAGCGTCAGCAGGGGCCAAAGGGGAATAAACCATGTCGAGATTCTTTATCGATCGCCCCATCTTTGCCTGGGTAATCGCCCTGGTGATCATGCTGGTCGGGGCCTTGTCGATCGTCAAGTTGCCGATCAACCAGTACCCGAGCATCGCGCCGCCGGCCATCGCCATCGCCGTGACCTACCCGGGCGCCTCGGCGCAGACCGTGCAGGACACCGTGGTCCAGGTGATCGAGCAGCAGCTCAACGGTATCGACAACCTGCGTTATGTGCAGTCCGAGAGCAACTCGGACGGCAGCATGACCATTACCGCCACCTTCGAGCAGGGTACCAACCCTGACACCGCGCAGGTCCAGGTGCAGAACAAGCTGAACCTGGCCACCCCGCTGTTGCCGCAAGAAGTGCAGCAGCAGGGTATCCGCGTGACCAAGGCAGTGAAGAACTTCCTGCTGGTGATCGGCCTGGTGTCCGAAGACGGCAGCATGACCAAGGACGACCTGTCGAACTACATCGTCTCCAACATGCAGGACCCGATCTCGCGTACCGCCGGTGTGGGTGACTTCCAGGTGTTCGGTGCCCAGTACGCCATGCGTATCTGGCTCGATCCGGCCAAGCTGAACAAGTTCCAGCTGACCCCGGTGGACGTCAAGACCGCCGTGGCCGCGCAGAACGTGCAGGTGTCCTCCGGTCAGCTGGGCGGCCTGCCTGCCCTGCCCGGCACGCAGCTCAACGCCACCATCATCGGCAAGACCCGCCTGCAGACCGCCGAGCAGTTCGAGAAGATCCTGCTCAAGGTCAACCGTGACGGTTCCCAGGTCCGCCTGGGCGATGTCGCCGACGTCAGCCTGGGGGGCGAGAACTACAGCGTCAGCGCACAGTTCAATGGCAAGCCGGCCTCCGGCCTTGCGATCAAGCTGGCAACCGGGGCCAACGCCCTGGACACCGCCAAGGCACTGCGCAACACCATCGCCGAGCTGGAGCCGTTCTTCCCGCCTGGCATGAAGGCGGTGTTCCCGTATGACACCACGCCTGTGGTCACCGAATCGATCAGTGGGGTGATCCACACCCTGATCGAGGCGATCGTGCTGGTGTTCCTGGTGATGTACCTGTTCCTGCAGAACTTCCGCGCCACCGTGATCACCACCATGACCGTACCGGTGGTATTGCTCGGCACCTTCGGCATCCTTGCCGCGGCAGGCTTCAGCATCAACACCCTGACCATGTTCGCCATGGTCCTGGCCATCGGCCTGCTGGTGGACGACGCCATCGTGGTGGTGGAAAACGTCGAGCGGGTGATGTCCGAAGAGGGGTTGTCACCCAAGGAGGCGACCAAGAAGTCCATGGGCCAGATCCAGGGTGCCCTGGTCGGTATCGCCCTGGTACTGTCGGCGGTACTGCTGCCGATGGCGTTCTTCGGCGGCTCCACGGGCGTGATCTATCGGCAGTTCTCGATCACCATCGTGTCGGCCATGGGCCTGTCGGTGCTGGTCGCGCTGATCTTCACCCCGGCGCTGTGCGCCACCATGCTCAAGCCGGTCAAGAAAGGCGAGCACCATACCGCCAAGCGTGGCTTCTTCGGCTGGTTCAACCGCAACTTCGACCGCAGCGTGCAGAGCTACGAGCGCGGCGTGGGCAACATCCTGCGTCACAAGGCCCCGTACTTCCTGGCCTACATCCTGATCGTGGTGGGCATGGTGTGGCTGTTCATGCGTATCCCTACCGCGTTCCTGCCCGAGGAAGACCAGGGCGTACTGTTCGCCCAGGTGCAGACCCCGGCCGGTTCCAGTGCCGAGCGCACCCAGGCGGTGGTCGACGAAATGCGCGCCTACCTGCTGGACAAGGAGTCCGACACAGTGGCCTCGGTGTTCACCGTGAACGGCTTCAACTTCGCCGGCCGCGGCCAGAGCTCGGGCATGGCCTTCATCATGCTCAAGCCGTGGGGTGAACGTTCTGCCGAAAACAGCGTGTTCAACCTGGCAACCCGTGCCCAACAGCACTTCTTCAGCTTCCGCGACGCGATGGTGTTCGCCTTCGCCCCGCCGGCCGTACTGGAGTTGGGTAACGCCACCGGTTTCGACGTGTTCCTGCAGGACCGCGCCGGCGTCGGCCACGACAAGCTGATGGAAGCGCGCAACCAGTTCCTGGGCATGGCCGCGCAGAGCAAGATCCTCACCCAGGTACGTCCGAACGGCCTGAACGATGAGCCGCAATACCAGCTGACCATCGACGACGAACGCGCCAGTGCCCTGGGCGTGACCATCGCCGATATCAACAACACCCTGTCGATCGCCCTGGGTGCCAGCTATGTGAACGACTTCATCGACCGTGGTCGGGTCAAGAAGGTCTACCTGCAAGGCACTGCCGATTCGCGCATGAGCCCTGAAGACCTGCAGAAGTGGTACGTGCGCAACGCCGCTGGCGAGATGGTGCCGTTCTCTTCCTTCGCCAGCGGCGAGTGGAGCTACGGTGCACCCAAGCTGTCGCGTTACAACGGTGTCGAGGCAATGGAAGTACTCGGTGCGCCAGCCCCTGGCTACAGTACCGGTGAGGCCATGGCCGAGGTCGAGCGCCTGGCGGCGCAACTGCCAGCCGGTGTCGGCTTCGCCTGGACCGGCATGTCGTACGAAGAGAAGCTGTCGGGCTCGCAGATGCCGGCACTGTTCGCGCTGTCGCTGCTGATGGTGTTCCTGTGCCTGGCGGCACTGTACGAGAGCTGGTCGATCCCGATCGCGGTAGTGCTGGTGGTGCCGCTGGGTATCATCGGTGCGCTGATGGCGGCCAGCATGCGCGGGCTGTCCAACGACGTGTACTTCCTGGTGGGGCTGCTGACCACCATCGGCCTGGCGGCGAAGAACGCGATCCTGATCGTCGAGTTCGCCAAGGAACTGCACGAGCAGGGCCGCAGCCTGGTCGATGCGGCGATCGAGGCGTGCCGCATGCGTCTGCGTCCGATCATCATGACCTCGCTGGCGTTCATCCTGGGCGTGGTGCCGCTGACCATCGCCACGGGTGCAGGCTCCGGCAGCCAGCACGCCATCGGTACCGGTGTGATCGGCGGCATGATCACCGCAACGGTACTGGCGATCTTCTGGGTACCACTGTTCTTCGTAAGCGTGTCGTCGCTGTTCGGTAGCAAGAAGCCCGAAGAAGAGGACGCCAAACCTGAAACCCCACGCTATGAGGCCGGGCAATGAGTAAGTCCCTGTTGTCCCTGGCAGTCACCGCCTTCATTCTCGGTGGCTGCTCGCTGATCCCTGATTACCAGACCCCCGAGTCGCCGGTGGCGGCCCAGTGGCCGCAAGGGCCGGCCTACTCGCCGACCCAGTCGGCCGACGTGGCTGCGGCCGAACAGGGCTGGCGCCAGTTCTTCCATGACCCGGCGCTGCAGCAACTGATCCAGACCTCGCTGGTCAACAACCGCGACCTGCGGGTCGCCGCGCTGAACATCGATGCCTACCGGGCGCAGTACCGCATCCAGCGGGCCGACCTGTTCCCGGCGGTCTCGGCCACCGGCAGCGGCAGCCGCCAGCGGGTGCCGGCCAACGTTTCGCAGACCGGCGAGTCGAGCATCAACAGCCAGTACTCGGCCACCCTGGGCGTGAGTGCCTACGAACTCGACCTGTTCGGTCGGGTGCGCAGCCTCAGCGAGCAGGCCCTGGAAACCTACCTGTCGAGTGAACAGGCGCGTCGTTCCACGCAGATCAGCCTGGTGGCCAGCGTGGCCAACGCCTACTTCACCTGGCAGGCCGACAAGGAGCTGCTGACGCTCACCGAAGACACGCTCAAGACCTACGAGCAGAGCTATGCCCTGACCCGTCGCAGCAGCGAAGTCGGCGTGGCCTCGGCCCTGGACCTGAGCCAGGCGCGCACCTCGGTCGAGGGCGCACGGGTCAAGCTGGCCCAGTACCAGCGCCTGGTGGCGCAGGACCTGAACAGCCTGGCCGTGCTGGTCGGCACCGGCGTGCCGGCGAACCTGCCCAACGGCATGAAACTCGACAGCGACCTGCTGGCCGACGTGCCGGCCGGCCTGCCGTCGGACGTGCTGCAGCGTCGTCCCGACATCCAGGAGGCCGAGCACCTGCTCAAGGCCGCCAACGCCAACATCGGCGCGGCGCGCGCAGCGTTCTTCCCGAGCATCAGCCTGACCGCCAACGCCGGGACCCTGAGCCCCGACATGGGCGGGCTGTTCAAGGGAGGCTCGGGCACCTGGCTGTTCCAGCCGCAGATCAACCTGCCGATCTTCAACGCCGGCAGCCTGCGTGCAAGCCTGGACTACTCGAAGATCCAGAAGGACATCAACGTCGCCAAGTACGAAAAGACCATCCAGACTGCCTTCCAGGAAGTCTCCGATGGGCTGGCGGCGCGCCAGACCTTCAACGAGCAGTTGCAGGCCCAGCGTGATCTGGTCGAAGCCAACCAGGACTACTACCGCCTGGCCGAGCGTCGCTACCGTATCGGTATCGACAGCAACCTGACGTTCCTGGATGCCCAGCGCAACCTGTTCAGTGCCCAACAGGCCCTGATCAGCGACCGGCTGTCGCAGCTGGTCAGCGAGGTCAACCTGTACAAGGCCCTCGGTGGCGGCTGGTACGAGCGCACCGGTGATGCCCGCCAGCAAGCGTCGATCGAGTCGCCCAAGGGTTGATTCGATAGCGTGGCGACACAACAGCCCACCCTTCGCGGTGGGCTTTTTGTGCCTGCAAGCCTGCCCCCACCAAAAGTAACCAGACAGTTAGTGTTCGGTTACCGCCCAATTCCGCCTGTAACGAATTGATTCCCCCCTGCCTGCCACAGCACCATCCATCCGCCATCGCCCCAACATAAAAACAAGAGACGCCCTAACGATGAACACTTTCCAGCCCGCACGTCACCTGTTCCCCGGCCTGCTTGCCATAAGCTGCGCCCTGCCCGCCCTGGCCGACGAAGGGGGCTTTGTCGAAGACGCCAAGGTTGGCCTCAACCTGCGCAACTTCTACATCAACCGCAATTTCGTCGACCCGGCCAACCCCCAGGGCAAGGGCGAGGAATGGACCCAGAGTTTCATCCTCGACGCCAAGTCCGGCTTCACCCAGGGCACCGTCGGCTTCGGCGTCGACGTGCTGGGCCTGTACTCGGTCAAGCTCGACGGCGGCAAGGGTACCGCCGGCACGCACCTGTTGCCGGTACACGATGACGGCCGCCCGGCCGATGACTTCGGACGCCTGGGCGTGGCGCTCAAGGCCAAGGTCTCCAAGACCGAGCTGAAGGTCGGCGAATGGATGCCGGTACTGCCGATCCTGCGTTCGGACGACGGCCGCTCGCTGCCGCAGACCTTTCGCGGCGGCCAGCTGACCTCCCAGGAAATCGACGGCCTGACCCTGTATGCCGGGCAATTTCGCGGCAACAGCCCGCGCAACGACGCGAGCATGGACGACATGTCCATGAACGGCCGCGCCGGTATCACCTCCGACCGCTTCAACTTTGCCGGTGGCGAGTACACCTTCAACGACAAGCGCACCCTGGTCGGGGTGTGGAACGCCCAGCTCAAGGACATCTACAACCAGCAATACATCAACCTGGTGCACAGCCAGCCGCTGGGCGACTGGACCCTGGGCGCCAACCTGGGCTACTTCATCGGCAAAGAAGACGGCGCCGAGCGTGCCGGCAAGCTCGACAACCGCACCGCCTCGGCGCTGCTTTCGGCACGCTATGGCAGCAACACCTTCTACGTGGGGCTGCAGAAGGTCAGCGGCGACGACTTGTGGATGCGGGTCAACGGCACCAGTGGCGGCACCCTGGCCAACGACAGCTACAACGCCAGCTTCGACAATGCCAAGGAGCGCTCCTGGCAGCTGCGTCACGACTTCAACTTCGCCGGGCTTGGCGTGCCGGGGCTGACCCTGATGAACCGCTACATCAAGGGCGACAACGTGCACACCGCCGTGGTCAGCGACGGCAAGGAATGGGCGCGGGAATCGGAGCTGGCGTACGTGATCCAGTCCGGCAGCCTGAAGAACCTGTCGTTCAAATGGCGCAACTCGACCATGCGCCGCGACTTCAGCACCAATGCATTCGACGAGAACCGCCTGATCGTCAGCTACCCGATCAGCTTTCTCTGAACCCCTTCGCCGGCAAGGCCGGCTCCTACAGGCCCGCGCTACCCTTGTAGGAGCCGGCCTTGCCGGCGAATAGGTATGTTCAGACACTACAAACTCATTACCCCTTCAGCGTGCGGCTACGCTGCCCCTGCACCCCCACCGGCACATCCCCCTGCAGCGTTACCCGGCGGACCACGCGCCCCTGGGTACCGTAGTCATCCACCGCATAATGCTGGGTCGCGCGGTTGTCCCAGATCGCCACGTCCCCGGCCTGCCAGCGCCAGCGCACGGTGTTCTCCAGGCGCGTCACATGGCTCTGCAGCAGGTTGAACAGGTGATCCGAATCGGCCTTCGAATAGCCCTTGATGCGCTTCACGAAATGCCCCAGCAGCAGGTGCTTCTCACCGCTCACCGGGTGCACCCGCACCACCGGATGCTCGGTCTCGTACACCGTCGAAGTGAACACCTTGCGGTAGTTCTCCAACTGCTCGAGGCTCACGTTCGGCTTGGTCGCGGCATAGTCGTACTCGTTGCTGTGCACCGCCCACAATTGCTCGGCCAGCGCCTGCAAGGCCGGTGACAGGTCATCGTACGCGCTGGCGGTATTGGCCCACACCGTATCGCCCCCCGACGCGGGCGCCACCACCGAACGCAGGATCGACGCCTTGGGGTACGCCTCGACGAAGGTCACGTCGGTGTGCCAGGAGTTGGCCCGACGCCCTTGCCCGCCATCGAGTTCCAGCAGGTAGCGGGTGCCGTCGCGCACCGGCACGGTCGGGTGCGCGATAGGCTCGCCCAGCAGGTGCGCGAAGGCCTCCTGGGTCTGGTCGTCCAGCTGCGTCTGGCCCCTGAAGAAGATCACCTTGTGCTGCACCAGCGCGGCCTGGATCGCCTCCACCACCGCCGGGGCCAGGTCGGCGCCCAGTGTCACCCCACGAATTTCGGCACCGATGCGCCCGGCCACCGGATGAATCTCCAGCGCATGGCTGACAGGTGCTGCGGCAAATGCGGCGTTGCTCATGGTTCGTCCCTCATCGGTTGCGTCACGGTAAGTGCCGATGAAACTCTGGCGCTATCTATATGCAAATAAGCTCTAACAGATATGCAAGTGCTTCATTGACGGAATAAGAGCTTGCATTTAAAACCCAGACTCCCGGGGCGGCAAATACCTTCGCCCTATTTTTGGAATGCCGGAAAAGCATATGGATCTTCGCCAACTGCGCTACTTCATCGCCCTCACCGAACACCGCAGTTTCGTGCGCGCCGCCGACGCCATGGGCATCACCCAGCCCGCCTTCAGCCGCAGTATCCAGGGCCTGGAGCAGGAGTTCGGCTGTGTGCTGGTGGACCGCGCCAACAAGGATCTGCGCCCCACGCCCGAAGGCCAGGTGGTGCTGCAGCACGCCCTGCGCCTGGTGCAGGGCGCGGCGCAGCTGAGCAGCGAGGTGCAGCAGATGACCAAGCTCGATGCCGGCGAGCTGCGCTTTGGCTGCGGCCCTGCACCGGCGGTGAACCTGGTGCCGCAGGCGGTGGCGCAGTTCATCAACGCCCACCCCAAGGTGCGCACGCATTTCGAGGTTTCAAACTGGGAAACGCTCAGCCGGGCGCTGAGCCGCGAAGAGATCGAGTTCTTCGTCGCCGACATCCGCCACTTCGAAGCCGACCCCAACTTCCAGACCCTGGCCCTGACCCCGCGCCGCGGCCTGTTCTTCTGCCGCCCCGGGCACCCGCTGCTGGCCAAGGACAGCCTCTCGACCAACGACATGTTCGACTACCCGCTGGCCTGTTCGCTGATTCCGCCGGGGGTGCGCAAGCTGCTGGCCAACCTCAGCGGCAAGACCGACTTTTCGCCGCAGATCCAGAGCGAGCACCAACCCACCCTGCTCAAGATCGTGCTCGGCACCAATGCCATCGGCATCGGCAGCGAAGAGGCCTACGGCGCGGCGGTGCAGGCCGGCGAACTGGTGCGCCTGCACTGGCGCAACCTGCCGGCCAACCTCGACAGCTTCAATGCCCGCTGCGGCATCGTCAGCCGCAGCGGCTACCGCCTGTCCCCTGCGGCGCGGGCGATGATCGAGACCCTGATCAACCTTGACCGCCAGCCTGCGCCACAGGCGCTGGTCGGGTAGCCTGCGGCGCCAGCCACTGGTCGACCTTGAACGGTTTGCGAATCAGGCGCTGCTGCGCGGCGAGGTCCACCGAGGCTTGCAGGCAGGCGAGAAAGTCGGGGTCCAGGGTCGAGTCGAACACCGCGCTCAGGCGCTCCTGGCTGAGGTCACGCTGCAGGATCGCCGGCGGGTAGCTGGCACGCTCCGACACCAGCTGGATGTAGGCGTCCTTGTTGGCATCGTCGGTCAGCCATTGCACCGCCGGCTGCTGCGCGGCGACGAACTTCTCGACCACTGCCGGGTACGCATCGACGAAGGCGCCGGCGGCCACCAGCACCGCCTGCACATTGCCCGCCCCGCCCAGATCGCGGGTATTGAGCGGCAGTTCAGCCAGGCCGCGATCAGCCAGCGCACTGATGCCGGTGGAGCCCCAGGTGGCGTCGATCTGCCTGGCCGCCAGGGCAGCGATGGCCGCGCTGAAATCCAGGTTGATGACCTTGAGGTCCTTCTCGCTCAGGCCCTGGCTGGCCAGCGCGGCATCGAACGAAAGCTGCGTGGCGGTGCCACGGAACACCGCCACGCGCTTGCCCTTGAGGTCCTGCAGGGTCTTGATGCCGCTGCCCGGCACCACCCCAAGGTAGTGCTTGACCCCGCGCGCGGTCGCGGCCACCAGGCGGGTGTCGACGCCATTGGCCTTGCCGATGATCGCCGCCAGGTCGCCCAGGTAGGCGAAGTCCACCTGGCCATTGGCGAACGCCTCGTTGATGACCGGCCCCGCACCCTTGAAGTAGTTCCACTGGATGCTGATGCCGTCGGCGGCGAAGGCTTTCTCCAGCAGCTGTTGCTGTTGCAGCACGTCGGTGATGCCACCGCCCGAATGCTGGGTGCCGGCACTCAGGTCGGGCACCGCGATGCGGATCTGCTTGAGCTCGGCGCCCTGCGCCAGTGTCGGCATCCAGCCGATCACGGCGGCCAGTGCGGGGGTGGCGAACAGGCTGAAAACACGATTGATCGACAGGTTCATGGCACACAGCTCCTTGTAATGGTGCGGCCACGCTATCCATAGCGGATGCCAATCTTTAAATACTATTAAATTACATTTTAATAACCATATTACATATAAGCCCTGTCAGGCCCGGCCCTGCGGGGTATGCATTGCACACAACCAAAATATGCTTCGAATGCATTGGCTGCGCGGCGAGTCAGCGGCTTTAAATGCAGTTCTTATCGCTCAATCGAATGTAATTTCTTCTGCATATACCCATAAGAAATATACAAATAGCGAGGCCTGCATGACCCGTACCGCCCTTTCCTCACTGGCCCCCGCCCCTGGCCTGCCGCGTCTGCGCAGCCTGCCCTGGCAGCGCCTGCAAGCCTGGTATCTGCCCCTGCTGCTGGCGGCGGTGTGGTGGCTGGCCAGCCGCAACCACTGGATGAGCGAGCAGATACTGCCACCGCCTGCGCTGGTATGGGACAGCGCCGTGGAACTGGGTCGCGGCGAGGTGTGGGCGCACCTGGCCATCAGCCTGCAACGCCTGCTGCTGGGGCTGGTGGCCGGGGTCGGGGCCGGCTCGGTGCTCGGCGCCTGGCTGGGCTTCAGCCAGCGCGCCGAACGCCTGGTACTGCCGACTTTCAACGCCCTGGCGCAGATCCCCACGCTGGCCTGGGTGCCGCTGTTCATGGTGCTGTTCGGCATCGGCGAAGTGCTCAAGCTGGTGGTGCTGGTCAAGGCGGTGATCGTGCCGGTGACCCTGCACACCCTGGTGGGCGTGCGCGATGCCCAACCGCGCCTGCGCGAAGCGGCGGCGGTACTGCGCCTGCCCACGCACCTGCTGGTTCGCCGGCTGATCCTGCCCGCTGCGCTGCCGGCGTTTCTGGCCGGTGTGCGCCTGGCCCTGGCGGCCGGCTGGACCTCGCTGCTGGCGGTCGAGCTGCTGGCCTCCAGCGAAGGCCTGGGCTACCTGATGGTGTGGGCACGGCAACTGTTCATGCTCGACATCGTGTTCGTGTGCATCGCCGTGATCGGCGTGCTCGGGCTGCTAATGGACCGCGGCCTGGGCTGGCTCGACCGGCGCCTGCTGCACTGGCCGCACCCGGCCACCGCACAACTGCGGGTGCGCCCGCTGCGTGGCTGGCAGCGCCTGCATGCCCTGGGCCTGCCGCTGGCGCTGCTGGTGCTGTGGCAACTGGCAAGCCAGTACGGTTGGGTCGATGCGAACATCCTGGTGGCGCCGCTGGAGGTGGTGCACAGCACCTGGGCCGGCGTGCTCGACGGCACCTTGAGCGGCGCGCTGGCCGTCAGCGTCGGGCGAGCGCTGGGCGGCCTGCTGCTGGGCGGCAGCCTGGGCTTTGCCTTCGGCCTGCTGCTGGGCCTGTCGCGTCGCGCCGAGCGCCTGCTGGGCCCGAGCCTGGCCGGGCTGCGCCAGATCGCGATCTTCGCCTGGGTACCGCTGCTGACCGCCTGGTTCGGCCTGGGCGAACTGGCCAAATGGGTATTCGTCGGCCTGGCGGCATTCTTCCCGCTGTTCATCGCCACCCAGCGCGCGGTTGCCAGCCTGCCTGCGCAGCTCGACGAAGCCGCCCGCGTGCTGCGCCTGAGCGGTGCCCAGCGCCTGCGCAGGCTGGTGCTACCGGGCGCCGCGCCGGGCATCTTCGCCGGGTTGCGGGTCGGCCTGATCTACGCCTGGCTGGGCACCATCGGCGCCGAGTACTTCATGCCGTCCGGCGGCGGCATCGGCAGCCTGATGATCGGCGCCCAGCAACTGCTGCGCATGGACCTGATCATGGCCGGCATGCTGCTGGTCGGCCTCACCGGCGCCCTGCTCGGCGCCGTCGGACAACACATCGAACTGCGCGCCACGCGCTGGAGACGGGCATGAACGCACTCGCTCACCCACGGGTCAGCTTCAACCAGGTCGGCAAGCGCTTCAGCGTGGCCGACGGCGAACTGGAAGCGATCCGCGATTTCAACCTGCAGATCGCCGACGGCGAATTCGTCGCCATCGTCGGCGCCAGCGGCTGCGGCAAGTCCACCCTGCTGCGCCTGCTGGTGGGCCTGGACGCCGAGTACCAGGGGCAGATCCTGATCGACGGCCAGCCGGTGCACGGCATCGGCAGCGAGCGCGGCATCGTGTTCCAGGAGCACCGCCTGTTCCCCTGGCTGACAGTGGCCGAGAACATCGACCTGGGCCTGGTCAACGAGGGCCTGGAGCGCACCCGGCGCGCCCGGCGGGTGGCCGACTTCATCAGCCTGGTGGGCCTCGAAGACTTTGCCCAGGCCTACCCGCACCAGCTCTCGGGCGGCATGGCCCAGCGCGTGGCGATTGCCCGCGGGCTGGTGGCCAGCCCGCGCATCCTGCTGCTGGACGAACCCTTCGGCGCCCTCGACGCCCTTACCCGCCAGCAGATGCAGGACGAACTGCTGGCCATTCGCGAACGGGCGCGCATCACCACCCTGCTGGTAACCCACGATGTCGAGGAAGCGATATTCCTGGCCGACCGCGTGGTGGTGCTCGAACCGCGCCCGGGGCGGATCAAGCGCATCGTCGAGGTCGACCTGCCGCACCCGCGCCAGCGCGCCAGCCTGGCGTTCCACCGCCTGCGCGAAACCCTGCTGCACGAGCTGACCCACGACGAGCGCTACCTGCCGCCCGCCGTGGAGCAGATCCGCGACCTGCCCCTGACCTACCTTGCCTGCTGAGTGCCGACCATGAGCCAACGCCCCAACTTCCTGATCATCGTTGCCGACGACCTGGGCTTTTCCGACCTGGGTGCCTTCGGCGGCGAAATTGCCACGCCGCACCTGGACGCCCTGGCCAATGCCGGCCTGCGCCTGACCGACTTCCACACCGCGCCCACCTGCTCGCCGACCCGCTCGATGCTGCTGACCGGTACCGACCACCACATCGCCGGCATCGGCACCATGGCCGAGGCGCTGACCCCGGAGCTGATCGGCAAGCCGGGCTACGAGGGTTACCTCAATGACCGCGTGGTGGCGCTGCCCGAGCTGCTGCGCGAGGCCGGCTACCAGACGCTGATGAGCGGCAAGTGGCACCTGGGCCTGAAGGCCGAGCTGGCGCCACATGCGCGTGGCTTCGAACGTTCGTTCGCGCTGCTGCCGGGCGCGGCCAACCACTATGGCTTCGAACCCACCTACGACGAACACACCCCCGGCCTGCTCAAGTCGACCCCGGCGCTGTACATCGAGGACGACACCTTCGTCGAAGCGCTACCCGAAGGTTTCTATTCCTCCGACGCCTTTGGCGACAAGTTGCTGCAGTACCTCAAGGAGCGCGACCAGAGCCGGCCGTTCTTCGCCTACCTGCCATTCTCCGCGCCGCACTGGCCGTTGCAGGCGCCGGCCGAGGTGGTGGCGCGCTACAAGGGGCGCTACGACGCCGGGCCCGAAGTACTGCGCCAGGAGCGCCTTGAAAAACTGCGCGCCCTAGGCCTGATCGGCGCCGAGGTGCAGGCGCACCCGGTGGATGAACAATGGCAGGCGCTGAGCGACGAACAGCGCCAGCGCTCGGCACGCGCCATGGAGGTGTACGCGGCGATGGTCGAGCGCATGGACTGGAACATCGGCCGGGTGCTCGGCTACCTGCGCAACCAGGGCCTGCTGGACAACACCCTGGTGCTGTTCATGTCCGACAACGGTGCCGAGGGCGCGCTGCTCGAAGCCTTCCCCAAGTTCGGCCCGCACCTGGCCAGCTACCTGGACCAGCACTACGACAACAGCCTGGACAACATCGGCCGCGCCAACTCCTACGTGTGGTACGGCCCGCACTGGGCCCAGGCGGCCACCGCACCGTCGCGGCTGTTCAAGGCCTTCACCACCGAGGGCGGCATTCGCGTGCCGGCCCTGCTGCACTACCCGGCACTGGCGCGCCAGGGGCAGATCAGCCATCAGTTCAGCACCGTGATGGACATCACCCCGACCCTGCTGGACCTGGCCGGCATCCGCCACCCGGGCAAACGCTGGCGCGGGCGCGACGTGGCGCCGCTGCGCGGCAAGTCGTGGCTGGGCTACCTGTCGGGCGAGACCGAGCAGGTACACGACGAGCACACCGTCACCGGCTGGGAGCTGTTCGGGCGCCGGGCGATTCGCCAGGGGCACTGGAAGGCGGTGTACATTCCAGGCCCGGTGGGGCCGGCCACCTGGCAGCTGTACGACCTGAGCATCGATCCCGGCGAGGTCCACGACCTGGCGCAGGCGCAGCCGGCAAAGCTGCAGGCCCTGCTCGGCGAATGGCAGAAGTACGTCGAGGAAACCGGGGTGATCCTCAGCCAGTCGCCGTTCCAGCCGGATTAGCCATCAGTGCCAGGCGCGCGGGGTCGAGAATCTCGATCTCGCCGTAGCTCAGGCGCAGCACGCCATCCTGCTCCAGCGCCTTGAGAATCTGGTTGGTGGTCTGGCGCGACAGCGCGAGCATCAGCGCCAGTTGCTCCTGGGACAATTGCAACACCCTCCTGGCCCCCTCCACTTCGCCGTAACCGGCGGCGATCTGCAGCAGCCGGTAGGCCACCCGCGGCGCGGCACTCATCAGGCTCTGCTGCTCCAGCGCGACAAAGGCCAGGCGCAGCTTGTGGCTCATCAGCAAGGCGAATTCACGCCAGTAATGCGGTTGCGCATCCAGCAATTTCACCAGCGCGCCCTGGGGCACCCGCAGCAGGTGGGTGGCACCTTCTGCATAGGCGTCGTGGGTGCGTGGCTGGTCGTCGAACAGGCAGATCTCGCCGAACCAGTGCGGGGCCTCGATCAGGGTCAGCACCGCCTCCTTGCCCTGGGCGCTGACCGCACCGATGCGGATGGCGCCATCGAGCACCGCGTACAGTCCGCAAGGCGGGTCGCCGCGCTGGAACAGGCAGGCGCCGGCCTCCAGGCTCACGGGCCGGGCCAGGTGCAGCAGGCTATCCTGCAGGGTAGCGGGCAACTGTTTGAACCAGTGACCCTGGCGCAAGGTTGAAGCGTTCATCGGGGGCCTCGTGGTGACACTGTCGGCTAGCCGACAGACGACGGTGCCTGCGCAGGGCAAGCTCGGGCAATCCTACAGGAGGAACAACAATGAAAAGCCTCGTCGAGCACCTGAGTCAATACGCGGCCTACCACCGCGACCCACGCAACATCGCCACGCACTTCGTGGGTATCCCGCTGATCGTGGTGGCGGTCACGGTGCTGCTGTCGCGTCCGGGCATGGCATTGGGCGGGGGGTGGCTGTCGCCTGCATTGCTGGTGGCGCTGTGGTCGGCGTGGTTCTACCTGCGCCTGGACACCCGCTTCGGGTTGCTGATGAGCGTGTTGCTGGGCTTGTGCCTGTGGGCCGGGCAGGTACTGGCGGCTCAGAGCACGCTGGTGTGGCTGAGTGCGGGGCTGGGGCTGTTCGTGGTGGGCTGGGCGATCCAGTTCGTCGGCCACTATTACGAGGGGCGCAAGCCGGCGTTTGTGGACGACATCAGCGGGCTGATCGTGGGGCCGTTGTTCGTGGTGGCGGAGATGGCGTTCGTGCTGGGGTTGCGCGGGGAGTTGAAGCGGTCGATCGAGGCGAATGCGGGGCCGGTGGGTAGTCGCTCGAAAAAGGCGGCGATCTGAAGGCCCGTTCGCCGGCAAGGCCGGCTCCTACAACGGCACGCACACACTGTAGGAGCCAGCCTTGCTGGCGAAGAGGCCCTGAAGATCAGGCGCGGGATTCGACGCCCAGTTCATCCCACACCGACTCCGCCAGGTGGAACGTGGCATTGGCCGCCGGGATCCCGCAATAGATCGCGCTCTGCATCAGCACTTCCTTGATCTCTTCGCGGGTCACGCCGTTGTTCGCCGCCGCCCGCAAGTGCAGCTTCAGCTCTTCATTGCGGTTCATGCCGATCAGCATCGCGATGGTGATCAGGCTGCGGGTATGGCGTGGCAACCCCGGCCGCGTCCAGATATCGCCCCACGCGTGCCGGGTGATCATTTCCTGGAACTCGCCGTTGAACTCGGTGAGGTTGCTAAGGCTGCGGTCCACATGGGCATCGCCCAGTACCGCACGCCGCACCTGCATGCCGGCCTCGTAACGTTCTTTTTCGTCCACAACCTACTCCTCAGCGGGCCAGCAGAAAATCGATCACGCGGCGGCTGAACGGCGCGCCGACTTCAACGTTGGACAGGTGCGCCGCCTGGAACTCGGCATACTCGGCACCCACCACATGCTCCTGGATGAAGCGCCCGCCAGCCGGCGGCGTGACCGCATCGGCACTGCCGGAAATCACCAGCAGCGGCACCTTGATCTCACCCAGCTGGTCCCGGAAGTCCGCATCGCGCACCGCGCCGCAGTTGGCCGCATAGCCATCGGGCGAAGTGCCCGCCAGCATGTCGGTGATGCGCTTGGCCTGGTCCGGGTTGGCCTGCGCATAGGCCTTGGTGAACCAGCGCTCGATGGAGGCGTCGCGCAGCCCCACCATCGCCGCCTCGCGGTCGCGCAACACCATGTCGATGCGCGGGTTCCAGACCTCGTCGTTGCCGATCTTGGCTGCGGTGTTGCACACGATCAGGCGGTTCAGGCGCTCGCCGGCATGGATGCCCAGCCACTGCCCGATCAGCCCGCCCATGGACAGGCCGCAGAAATGCGCCCGCTCGATTTTCAGCGCGTCCAGCAGTGCCAGCACGTCACGCCCCAGTTGCTCGATGCTGTATGGCCCCTCGGTCACCAGCGACTGGCCATGCCCGCGGGTGTCGTAGCGCAGTACCCGAAAATGCGCGGCAAATGCCGGCAGTTGCGGGTCCCACATGGTGTGGTCGGTGCCCAGCGAGTTGGACAGCACCAGCACCGGTGCGCCCTCGGGCCCGTCGAGCCGGTAGTTCAGTACGCCATCAGCGAGTTGTACGCTAGCCACAACGGCCTCCTTCAACGCTTGAATTGTTGGTGTTCAGCCACCGCCCGCGCCACCCACACGCGGGCCTGGCCCAGGTAATGAGCAGGGTCGAGCAGGCGGTCGAGTTCGTCCGCCGACAGCTCGGCAGTCACCTGCGGATCGTCGCCCAGCACGTCGCGCAGCTGACGCTGTTCGGCCACCGCACGCTTGCAGCAGGTTTCCAGCAGGTGGTGTGCGGTGTCCCGGCCCAGTCGCTGGGCCAGCACGATGCTGACCGCCTCGGCCAGCACCAGGCCCTGGGTCAGGTCGAGGTTGCGGCGCATGCGCGCAGCATCCACTTCCAGGCCCTCGGCAATCACCTGGGCCTGGCGCAGGGCGCCGGACACCAGGCAGCAGATCTCGGGCAGGGTTTCCCATTCGGCATGCCACAGGCCCAGGCTGCGCTCGTGCTCCTGGGGCATGGCCGCGAACAGCGTGGACACCAGCCCCGGTACACGGGTAGCGGCGCCGATCAGCACCGCCGCGCCCACCGGGTTGCGCTTGTGCGGCATGGTCGACGAGCCACCCTTGCCCGGCGCAGCAGGCTCGAACACCTCCGCCGCCTCGGTCTGCATCAGCAGGCTAACGTCGCGTCCCAGCTTGCCCAGGCTGCCGGCGATCATGCCCAGCACCGAGGCGAACTCCACCAGGCGGTCACGCTGGGTATGCCAGGGCTGCTCGGGCAGGCTCAGCTTGAGCTGCCCGGCCAGCGCCTCGGCCACCGGCAATGCCTTGTTGCCCAGCGCCGCCAGGGTGCCGGAGGCGCCGCCGAACTGCAGGCTCAGCAGGCGCGGCTTGAGCTCCTGCAGGCGCTGACGGTGACGGGTGAGTGCACCGAGCCAGCCGGCGACCTTCATGCCCAGGGTCACGGGCGTTGCATGTTGCAGCCAGGTGCGCCCGGCCAGCGGCGTGTCGGCATGCTGCAGCGCCTGGTGCGCCAGGCTGTCGGCCAGGCGCGCCAGGTCGGCTTCGATCAGGCCCAGGGCATCGCGCAATTGCAGCACCAGCCCGGTGTCCATCGCATCCTGGCTGGTAGCGCCCAGGTGCACGAAGCGCTCGGCTTCGGGCACGCCGCTGGCAATCACCTTGCCCAGCGCCTTGACCAGCGGGATGGCCGAGTTGCCGGCCACCGCGATGGCCTCGGCCAGGGCCGCGAAGTCATAGCGCTCGGCCTGGCAGGCCGCTTCGATCGGTGCCACCGCCACCTGCGGGATCAGCCCCACCGCCGCTTCGGCGCGGGCCAACGCGGCTTCGAAATCGAGCATGCCCTGCACCCGGCCACGGTCGGAAAACACGGCGCGCATGGCCGGCGCGGTGAAGTAGGCATCGAACAGCTGATTGCCCGGACGTTGGTTCATCGGTGGTCCTTCTCAATGATCGTGGTGCAGGTACGCCGCCTGCTTGGGCAGGCGCAGGCTGAACAGGAAGGCAATCGCCATCATCACCGTAACGTACCAGTAAAAGGCGTTTTCCATGTTCAGCGACTTGAGCCCCAGTGCCACATATTCGGCCGAGCCGCCGAAGATCGCGTTGGCCACCGCGTAGGCCAGGCCCACGCCCAGCGCACGTACCTGCGGCGGGAACATCTCGGCTTTGACCAGCCCGCTGATCGAGGTGTAGAAGCTCACGATGGCCAGCGCCAGGGTGATCAGCACAAAGGCCAGGAACGGGCTGGTGACGGTTTTCAGGGTAAGCAGGATCGGCACCGTGCACAGGGTGCCCAGGGCGCCGAACCAGAGCATCGAGGTGCGCCGGCCGATGCGGTCCGAGAGCATGCCGAACAGCGGCTGCATGCACATGTACAGGAACAGTGCACCGGTCATGATGAAGCTGGCGGTCTTGGCGCTCATGCCCGCAGTGTTCACCAGGTACTTCTGCATGTAGGTGGTGAAGGTGTAGAAGATCAGCGAGCCGCCGGCGGTGTAGCCAAGCACGGTGATGAACGCCGCCTTGTGGTTGCGGAACAGGCCGCCGAGGCTGCCCGCGTCCTTGTCGTTGCGGGTTTCGGCGCTGCTGGTCTCTTCCAGCGAGCGACGCAGGAACAGCGAGATCACCGCCGCGATGGCACCCACCACGAACGGGATGCGCCAGCCCCAGGCGCGCAGCTCCTCTTCGGTGAGCAGTTGCTGCAGGATCACCACCACCAGCACCGCCAGCAGTTGCCCGCCGATCAGGGTCACGTACTGGAACGAAGCAAAGAAGCCGCGCTGGCCGCGCAGCGCCACCTCGCTCATGTAGGTGGCGGTGGTGCCGTATTCGCCGCCCACCGACAGGCCCTGGAACAGCCGCGCCAGCAACAGCAGCGCCGGTGCCCAGGCACCGATGCTGGCGTAGGTCGGCAGGCAGGCGATCACCAGCGAGCCGGCGCACATCATCAGCACCGAGATCATCATCGAATTCTTGCGCCCGTGGCGGTCGGCCACACGGCCGAACAGCCAGCCGCCGATGGGCCGCATCAGGAACCCGGCGGCGAACACGCCGGCGGTGTTGAGCAGCTGCACCGTCGGGTCGTCGGAGGGGAAGAAAGCCGGGGCAAAGTAGATCGCGCAGAAGGCATAGACGTAGAAGTCGAACCATTCCACGAGGTTGCCCGAGGAGGCACCGACGATGGCGAAAATGCGTTTGCTGCGTTCTTCGCCGGTGTAATGGATTGAAGTCATGGCAATTCACTCTGGGAGGATGTCTGAAGTCTAGACACACTCGGTAACACTCACGTTCCACAGAACAATCACCCCGCTGCCCCGACCTTGCGTGGAGGTCGCAGCAGCGAGGTCATTGATTTACACGCGCTCGATGGCCAGGGCCAGGCCCTGCCCGACACCCACGCACATGGTCGCCAGGCCTTTGCGCCCGCCGGATTTCTCCAGCTGGTGCAGCGCTGTCAGCACCAGGCGTGCGCCGCTCATGCCCAACGGGTGACCCAGGGCAATGGCGCCGCCGTTGGGGTTGACCTGCGGCGCGTCGTCGGCAATGCCGAGTTCGCGCAGCACGGCCAGGCCTTGGCTGGCGAACGCTTCGTTGAGCTCGATCACGTCGAAATCGGTGACCGCCACGCCCAGGCGCTCGATCAGCTTGCGCACCGCCGGCACCGGGCCGATGCCCATTACCCGGGGGGCAACGCCGGCACTGGCCATGCCGAGCACGCGCGCGCGCGGGGTCAGGCCATGCTTTTGCACCGCCTCGGCCGACGCCAGTATCAGCGCCGCGGCGCCGTCGTTGACGCCCGAGGCGTTGCCGGCGGTGACCGTCTTGTCCGCGCCGTTGACCGGCTTGAGCCTGGCCAGGGCTTCGAGGGTGGTATCGGCGCGCGGGTGTTCGTCGTGCTCGACCACGGTCTCGCCCTTCTTGTGCGCGATGCGCACCGGCACGATCTCTTCGGCGAAGTAGCCGGCGGCCTGGGCCTTGGCGGTGCGCTGCTGGCTGCGCAGGGCGAAGGCATCCTGGTCGGCGCGCGATACCTGATAGTCGTCGGCCACGTTGTCGGCGGTCTGCGGCATCGCGTCCACGCCGTACTGGGCCTTCATCAGCGGGTTGATGAAGCGCCAGCCGATGGTGGTGTCTTCCAGCTTCATGTTGCGCGAGTAGGCGCTTTCGGCCTTGCCCATCACGAACGGTGCACGGGACATCGACTCGACGCCGCCGGCAATCGCCAGCTCCATCTCGCCGCTGGCAATGGCGCGAAACGCCGTGCCGATGGCGTCCATGCCCGAAGCGCACAGGCGGTTGAGGGTCACACCCGGCACGCTGTCGGGCAGCCCGGCCAGCAGCAGGGCCATGCGCGCCACGTTGCGGTTGTCTTCACCGGCCTGGTTGGCGCAGCCGAAGAACACTTCGTCGAGCTGGTCCCATTGCACCGTGGGGTTGCGCTCGATCAGCGCCTTGAGCGGTACCGCCGCCAGGTCGTCGGCGCGCACGCCGGCCAGGGCGCCGCCGAAGCGGCCGATGGGGGTGCGAATCGCGTCGCAGATGAATACGTCACGCATCAGGCTTCTCCCGGCGCTTGGCCGTGGGCGGCCGCCGTGCGCGCTTCGAGGTCGCGCAGCGCAGTCAGCTCGACTTCGCTCGGCGCCACGGTGGTTTCGACGCTGTCGGCAAAGCGGATCGCCCAGCCGGTGGCGGCGACGATCTGCTCGCGGGTCACACCCGGGTGAATCGAGGTGACCACGAATTCGTTGCTGCCGGCTTCAGGTTCCATGATGCACAGGTCGGTGATGATGCCCACCGGGCCGGCACCGGGCAGGCCCAGGCGTTTGCGCGAGTCGCCGCCTTCGCCGTGGCCGACCGAGGTGATGAAGTCGAGCTTGTCGACGAAGGCGCGCGAGGACTGCTTGAGGATGATCAGCACGGTCTTGGCGGAGCCGGCGATTTCCGGTGCGCCACCGGCACCCGGCAGGCGTACCTTGGGCTGGTGGTAGTCGCCGACCACGGTGGTGTTGATGTTGCCGAAACGGTCGACCTGGGCGGCGCCCAGAAAGCCCACGTCGATGCGCCCGCCCTGCAGCCAGTAGCGGAAGATCTCGCCGGTGGGCACCACGGTATCGGCGGTTTCGGCCAGCTCGCCGTCACCGATGGACAGCGGCAGTACCGTTGGCTTGGCGCCGATAGGGCCCGATTCGTAGATCAATACCACGTCGGGCGAAGAGGTCAGGCGTGCCAGGTTGGCGGCCTTGGACGGCAGGCCGATGCCGACGAAGCACACGGCGCCGTTGCGCAGGCGGCGGGCAGCGGCAACGGTCATCATTTCATTGGTGGAGTAGCTCATTGTGCAGCCTCCGAAGCGCTGGCCAGTTTTGCCTTGAAGGCAGGGAAGTCGGCGGTGCCGCGAATGTATTCGTCGATCCAGGCGGTGAAGGTCTCACGGCTGCGGGCAATCGGGTCCCAGGCCTGGTAGAAGCGGTTGTCACGCTCGGAGTAGCCGTGCGCGTAGGACGGGTGCGCCCCGCCCGGTACCAGGCACACGGCCGACAGTGCCCAGGTGGGCAGCACGCAGGCATTCATTGGCGCGTTGAGGTCGTCGACGATCTCTTCCACGGTGACGATGCAGCGCTTGGCGGCCAGGGCGGCCTCCTTCTGCACACCCAGGATGCCCCACAGCAGCACGTTGCCCTTGCGGTCGGCCTTCTGCGCGTGGATCACGGTGACGTCCGGGCGAACCGACGGCACGGCGGCCAGCACCTCACCGGTGAACGGGCAGGTCACGCTCTTGATCAGCGGGTTGACCTTGGGCAGGTCGGAGCCGGCGTAGGCGCGCAGCACCGCGAACGGCAGGCCCGAGGCACCGGCAACGTAGGCGTTGGCGAGGTCGGCGTGGCTGTGTTCTTCGATTTCCATGGCGTGCGGCCACTGCTTCTCGACCGCGTCACGCAGGCGGTGCAGCGACCCGACACCCGGGTTGCCGCCCCACGAGAAGATCAGCTTGCGGGCGCAGCCGGCGCCGATCAGCTGGTCGTAGATCAGGTCGGGGGTCATGCGCACCAGGGTCAGATCCTTCTTGCCCTGACGAATGATTTCGTGCCCGGCGGCGGTCGGGATCAAATGCGTGAAGCCTTCAAGGGCGACGCTGTCGCCGTCGTTGACGAACTGCTTCACGGCGTCGTGGAGCGAGAGGATTTCAGCCATTGCAGACTCCTGGAGAGCGGTTTCAGAGGTGCCTCTGGGCGGCACCGGCATGAGCTCAGATTAAGGCGGCGCATTGGGCCGTACAATCCGATAATCGCCATAGCGTTCGATTATCGAACGTATTGTTGTTGTGCTAAGAATATGAATCAGGGTGGCTTCATTCGCCGGCAAGGCCGGCTCCTACAGGCTCAGCGCAAACCTGTAGGAGCCGGCCTTGCCGGCGAAGCGTTCAGGGTGTCAGGTCGCGTCAGCGTGGCTCACCACACCCTTGATCACCACCGCCACCGTCGCGATCGCGGCCGGGATCACCAGGGCCGTCAGCACCTGTTCGAAGTTCCAGCCCAGGCCCAGCAACGTGGCGCCCATCCAGGCCCCGAGAATCGCGCCAAACCGGCCGATGCCCAGCATCCACGACACGCCGGTGGCGCGGCCCTGGGTGGGGTAGAAGCGCGCCGCCAGCGACGGCATCGCCGACTGCGCCCCGTTCACGCACATGCCGGCAATCAGCACCAGGGTCGCCAGCAGCGTGATGTTGCCAAGGCTCTGGCCCACCGCGTAGGCGAACACCCCGGCCAGCAGGTAGAAGGTGCCGATCACCTTGTGCGGGTTGTAGCGGTCCATCGCCCAGCCTACCGCCACCGCGCTGAGCACGCCGCCGAACTGGAACAGCGCACCGATGAACGCCGCCTGCTCCATGCTCGCGCCGCTGTCACGCATCAGCGTGGGCAGCCAACTGGTGAGCAGGTAGACGATCACCAGGCCCATGAAATAGGTCAGCCACAACAGCAGCGTGCCGACGCTGTAGGTGCCCGAGAAGATCACCGCGAACACGTTGCGCGCCTTGACCGTCTTCTGTTCCGGCACGCTGAAGCTCGCAGCCTGGTTGACGATGCCCGGCTCGATCGGCGCCAATGTGCGGCGTACCCGGTCGGTGCCCTTGTTGCGCACCACCAGGTAACGCGCCGACTCCGGCAGCCACACCATCAGTACCACCACCAGCAGCAGCGGCAGGATGCCGCCGATCAGCAGCAGGCTGTGCCAGCCGAACATCGGGATCAGCTTGGCGGAAATGAACCCGCCACCGGCCATGCCCAGGTTGAAGCCGCAGAACATGCTGGTGACCAGCAACGACTTGTGCCGCTCGGGGGTGTATTCGGACAGCAGCGTGGTGGCGTTCGGCATGCCGGCGCCCAGGCCCAGGCCGGTCAGAAAGCGCAGCACCAGCAACTGGTCGACGTTGGTGGCATAGGCCGAGGCCAGGCTGAACGCGCCGAACAGCAACACCGCGCCCACCAGCACCACCTTGCGCCCGAAACGGTCGGCCAGCGGCCCCGAGCCCAGCGCACCGAACACCATGCCGATCAGCGCAGCGCTCATCACCGGGCCCAGGCTGGCGCGGTCGATGCCCCAGTCCTGGGACAGTGCCGGCGCAATGAAGCCCATTGCGGCGGTGTCCAGGCCGTCGAGGAACACGATCAGAAAGCACAGGATGACCACCCGCCATTGGTAACGCGACAACGGCTGGGCATTGATGAACGACTGCACATCCAGGCAGTTTCCAACAGCAGCTTGGGGACTATTCATTGTTTTTATCCAGAAGATGCGCGCGAGTGTGCGGGTGCGCGCGTGAACGGCACAGACGGTCGGGTACGGGTCTTTTGGAAAGGGTCAGCTACCGTGCAGCCGGCAGGCGGGCAGGTACAGGCTGAAGCAGGACAGGGTGCAGGTCATGGGGTGTTCTCTCGCTCATTATTATTGGAGGCCGTCAGGAGCCACTTGATGCGAGGGACATTAATAAGGCGCGCGACGCGGCGCAATTCGATAAACGCAAGACTGTGCGTTTATCGAACAGGAACCGCTCGACGCATTCAACTGAACAGCTGGGTACTCAGGTCGCGGCTGGCCGCCACCATGATCGGCAGGAACTTCTGTTCCAGCTCGCTGCGACTCACCCGCCCGGCGTGGGTGCTGATGTTCAGCGCCGCCAGCACCTGGCCGGAGGCGTCGTACACCGGCACCGCGATCGAACGCAGGCCCTGCTCCAGCTCCTGGTCGACCACGCACCAGCCCTGCTCGCGCACCTGCTGGAGGATTTCCAGCAAGGCTGCCGGGTCGTGCACGGTACGGCTGGTCTTGGCCTGCAGGTCGGCGTGCTCCAGGTATTCGTGCAGGGTGGCGTCGTCCAGCGCCGCCAGCAGGATGCGCCCCATCGAGGTGCAATAGGCCGGCAGGCGCCCGCCCACAGACAGGTCCACCGAAATAAGGCGCTGCACCGTCGCCGAGCGGGCGATGTAGAGAATGTCGTCACCTTCGAGGGTGGCCATGTTGCAGGCCTCGTGCAGCTGGTCGCTCATGCGGTCCAGGTACGGCTGCGCCGATACCGCCAATGGCGTCGAGGACAGGTAGGCATGACCCAGGGTCAGCACCTTGGGCAGCAATGAATAGGTGCGCCCGTCGGTGGTGGCATAGCCGAGCTTGATCAGCGTGTGCAGGCAACGGCGAACCGCCGCCCGCGGGATCTCGGTGCGGTGGCTGATCTGGGCGATGGTCAGGTGCCGCTTGCGCTCCTGGAACGCCTGCACCACCGCCAGGCCCCGCGCCAGCGACGTCATGAAATCCGGGTCGCCGGTGAACGCCTGGATGCGCTTGGCCGGCGAGGCCACGATGGGCGGCGCCAACGAAGCGAAAGAGCTGCGCACGTTGTCGTTCAGGCCTGGGCCCTTGCCCCCTGTTTCTTCACTCATGACTCACCTCGGCAAACTTCACTTGGGCGATTATCGAACCATCGGCCGATAATCGCAATTGACCGATGCCTACAATTGCTTATACCTTTCGCCTGCCACATGTGGCTTCTTGGAGAGACTGGTCAGGTACCCACCGTAGAAGTCCCAGGCACGGCCTTGCCCACCAGCAAGGCCGTTTTGCTTCTGCCGGGCTGACAGGCCCCGACAGAAGGTGTAAAACAGCCATTCAGCTGCAGTCACCCTCGTCTTATATAGACGCTCGACACAATGGCCTGCGCCGCTGTCGTCGGGTTAAACGTGCTTGTGTTGAAATCGGCATCAACTCCAACTTCAGGAAACACTGTGACGAAAGATGAACTGCGCGCTGAACTCGAGCGCCAGGAACAACGTTACAAGGACGTTTATGGCGGAGAAGTCACCACATACGCCGCCCAACCAGACCCCGAACGCAAACCCTGGCGCAAACGTGCCAGCCTGCTGGACCAGGCATTTGCCGTGGAACTGCAAAAGATCGAAAAGGAGCTCAGCCCACAGGAGCCCTGACCCTCAGACAAAGCGCCCGCCCCTGGGCACGGCACCGGCACGAAGACGGTGCCTGGGGCGACCCTTGCGGCGTCGAAGATGAAACCGTTACGTAATCTCACAAATTTAATACGGTCGTTTGAATTATTCAGCCGTGGAAAACATCGGTTTTTTCTTGACCGTTCGCGTTATTTTTTCTGATTTTTGCCGATCTTTCTCGATTACCCTCCCCTCCTGCAGTGCCCTGCCCCCCGCAAAAGCGCCCCGACCGGTCAGCACCTAGTGCATCGATTACCCAGGATTTCTGGCATAATCGCGCCCCCTTATGACCGGGTCAGAATTCCTTCATGATCGATTTATTCAGCGGACTTGATGCCTGGGTACTGGTGAGCCTGTTGCTCGCCTTGACCTTCGTGCTCGCCTTCGAGTTCATCAATGGCTTTCATGACACCGCCAATGCGGTAGCGACTGTCATCTATACCAAAGCCATGCCGCCGCACCTGGCCGTGTTCTTTTCCGGCGTGTTCAATTTCCTTGGCGTCCTGCTGGGCGGAGTCGGGGTGGCGTATGCCATCGTGCACCTGCTGCCGGTGGAGCTGCTGATCAATGTGAACACCGGGCATGGCCTGGCCATGGTCTTCTCGCTGCTGGCCGCGGCCATCGCGTGGAACCTGGGTACCTGGTACTTCGGCATCCCGGCGTCCAGCTCGCACACCCTGATCGGCTCGATCCTGGGCGTGGGCCTGGCCAACGCGCTGCTCAACGACATTCCACTGGGTGACGGGGTCAACTGGCAGAAGGCAATCGACATCGGCATGTCGCTGGTGCTCTCGCCCATGGCCGGCTTTGCCGTGGCCGCGCTGGTGCTGATCGGCCTGAAGTGGTGGCGCCCGCTGTCGAAGATGCACAAGACGCCTGAACAGCGCCGCAAGCTCGACGACAAGAAGCACCCGCCGTTCTGGAACCGCCTGGTACTGGTCATTTCGGCCATGGCCGTCAGCTTCGTGCACGGTTCCAACGATGGTCAGAAAGGTATCGGCCTGATCATGCTGGTGCTGATCGGCATCGTGCCGGCGCAGTTCGTGCTGGACCTGAACAGCACTACCTACCAGATCGAGCGTACCCGTGACGCGACCCTGCACCTGAGCCAGTTCTACCAGCGCAACAGCGAAACCCTGGGCGAATTCCTGGCACTGGGCAAGGCCAAGGCCGGTGACCTGCCGGAGCAGTTCAGCTGCAATCCGCAACAGACCGAGCCGACCATCACCGCGCTGCAGCAGTCGCTCAACGGCGTGGCGGACTACCATTCGCTAACTGCCGAGAAGCGCGTGGAAGTGCGGCGTTACCTGCTGTGCCTGGATGACACGGCGAAAAAGGTCAGCAAGTTGCCAGGCCTGGAAGCACGTGAAAAGGCCGACCTGGACAAACTGCGTCGTGACCTGACCGCGACCACCGAGTACGCGCCGTTCTGGGTGATCCTGGCGGTGGCCCTGGCCCTGGGCCTGGGGACCATGGTGGGCTGGAAGCGTGTGGTACTGACCATTGGCGAGAAGATCGGCAAGCAGGGCATGACCTATGCCCAGGGCATGTCGGCGCAGATCACCGCAGCCTGCGCGATTGGCGCGGCCAACATCTTCAGCCTGCCGGTGTCGACCACCCACGTGCTGTCGTCGGGTGTGGCCGGGACCATGGTGGCGAACAAGAGCGGCCTGCAAGGCGGCACCGTGCGCACCATTCTGCTGGCCTGGGTGCTCACCCTGCCGGCGACCATCGCCTTGTCGGCGGGGTTGTTCTGGTTGGCGTCCAAAGCCATCGGTTGAAATAACGCAGTACCGCAGAAGGGTCAGCCATTCATTTGGCTGGCCCTTTTTTCATGGCCCTGCGCAAACGTCCTGTCATTTATGTCAGTAGACGATGGGCCACCTGCAGCGCACCCTCCTTTTCACGCCGACAAGGAGAATGCACATGTCTAAGGACGACCCTATCCACACTTGCGCTGGCGCCATGCACATCGCCCGGGCCCTGCACAGCGCCATGCGTTTGCCCAATGGCGATGTGCTGGTTGCCGGCGGCATCACCAATGGCGGGCTTGCCACCGACAGCGTGGAGCGCTTCAGCCTTGACCAGCGCGAATGGAAGCAACAACCCCCCAAGCAGAAGGCGGCATTCTCGCAACTCACGGTCATTCTGGACGACGGGTCCTTTCTGCTGGTGGGCGGCTCGCAAACCGGGGAAGCCAGCGACCACGTCGAGCGTTTCGACACCATCCGCTCATGCTGGACAACGCTGTGCAGCCTCCAGGTTGCCCGCTTCAGCCACACCGCTACGTCACTGTGGGGCGGCACGAACAAGGTGCTTGTCATCGGCGGCAACCACCTCAAGGGCGACACCGGTAAAGTGCTCGACATCGTCGAGCTGTACGACGTCGCCAGCGACGAGTGGCATCAGCTCGGTGAGCGCAGTCAGGCACGCATGACCCACAGCGCCACGTTGCTCGACTCCGGCAAGGTGCTGATTATCGGCGGCTATGCCCCCGACCAGGCACTGGCCCACTGCGAACTCTTCGACCCGCAGACCGGGCGGTTCGAGCCGACCACGCCACTGCCTGCCCCCCGCATGCAGCATACGGCCACGCTGCTGAACAATGGCCAGGTGATGGTGGCGGGCGGCACCTGCATGCCGTTTGGTGAAAGTGCACTGGAATCGTTTCTGTACGATCCGCTAGCCGATACCTGGCGAAGTGGTCCGCCCATGCAGCGTGGACACCAGGGGCACACCGCCACGCTGCTGCCCGATGGTCGGCTGCTGCTGGCCGGCCATACCAGACTGCCCTACCGCCCCAGCACCGAGCTGTACGACCCACGCAAGGATGCATGGGTGCTGGGCAGCGAGCTGAACGAACCGCGCTTCTCCCACAGCGCCACGCTGCTGCCCGGCGATCAGGGCGTGCTGCTGTGCGCAGGCCAACTGCTCACACCCGACACGGCCTATACACGAAGCTGCGAGCACTGCTGCGGCCCCTTGGCACAACCTGCCGAGCCTGCGCAGGGCACCGGCTCGATGCCTTCGGGCCCGCTTGAGAACTTGCCGGCGAACCGGCAGTTCCACGGCCTCGACGCCTTGTCAGCGGCGCTTGCTGCCCCCCAGCAGTGAGCCCATCAAGCCCCGCACCAGTTGCCGTCCGAACTGATTGGCCGCCTGGCGCACCGCCGATTTGATCGCCTGCCCCGCCGCGCTCTGCAAGAACTCCCCGGCCTTGTCGGCCAGGCTTTCCTCGGCCGGCGCCTGCTGCGCCGATGGCACCTGCCCCTTGCGCGCCATCAATATCTCGTACGCCGACTCCCGATCGATCGGCTTGTCATAGCGCCCCTGCAACGGCGACGCCGCAATCAGCGCCGCCCGCTCGGCCTCGCTCAACGGCCCGATGCGCGATTGCGGCGGCGCGATCAGTACCCGCTCGACCATGCCCGGCGTACCCTTGTCCTGCAAGGTGCCCACCAACGCCTCGCCAATGCCAAGCTCGGTCAGCACCGCCAGGGTGTCGAACGCCGGGTTCGGCCGAAACCCATCGGCCACCGCCCGCAGCGACTTCTGCTCCTTGGCCGTGAACGCACGCAAGCCATGCTGGATGCGCAGGCCGAGCTGGGCGAGCACATCGTCCGGCAGGTCGCCCGGCGACTGAGTCACGAAATACACCCCCACCCCCTTGGAACGAATCAACCGCACCACCTGTTCCAGACGATCCTGCAGGGCCTTGGGCGTGCCGCTGAACAACAGGTGAGCCTCATCGAAAAACAGCGCCAGCAGAGGCTTGTCCGCATCGCCACGCTCGGGCAACTGCTCGAACAGCTCCGCCAGCAACCACAGCAGGAAGGTCGCATACACCTTCGGCGCCTCGTGCACCAGGCGGCTGGCATCGAGCAGGTGGATGCGCCCGCGCCCGTCGGCAGCAGGCTGCAGCAGGTCTGGCAACTGCAACGCCGGCTCACCGAACAGAGCCTCGGCCCCTTGCTGCTCCAGGGTCGCCAGGCGCCGCAACAGGGCCTGGCTGGAACCGCTGGTCATCAGCGCACTGTCTTCGCCGAGCACCTGCGGGTTGTCCTTGAGGTGGCCGAGCAGCGCCTTGAGGTCCTTGATGTCCAGCAGCAACAGGCCCTCGCGATCGGCCACCTTGAACGCCGCATACAGCGCCGCCTGCTGGCTGTCGTTGAGTTCGAGCAGGTTGCCCAGCAGCAACGGGCCCATTTCGCTCAAGGTCGTGCGCAACGGGTGCCCGGACTTGCCGTGCACATCCCACAGGGTCACCGGATACGCCTGCGGCCGATGCTCGAGCCAGGGCATGCCGGCAATCCGCTCGGCCACCTTGCCCTGCGGGTTGCCCACCGCACCCAGGCCGCACAGGTCGCCTTTGACGTCTGCAGCGAACACCGCCACGCCGGCATCGCTGAAGGCCTCGGCCAGGTGCTGCAAGGTCACGGTCTTGCCGGTGCCGGTGGCCCCGGCAACCAGTCCGTGACGGTTGGCCAGGCGCATGGCCTGGCACACCGGCTGCCCCGCCAGGTCCGCACCGAGAATGAACTGCGAAGAGTCAGGCATGTTTTTTCACCCTCTGTTCAAGCTTTAGTAGTACTCGGCCGATACCAAGTGTTGATGTTTCACCCAGAAAGTCAGGAAAAGCCCGACAAGGACATGGGAACTGCACTGCTTTCAAGATGCCTTTGTGCGAATGACCCGGATATAAAGACCTTAGCGGACCCAATACGCCATGAATAAAAGCTTCCGTTTCAGCCATAAGATCTTGCTGGCTGCTTCCCTGATCGTCCTTGTGGCCTTCACCCTCTTTACTCTCTACAACGATTACCTGCAGCGTAATGCGATTCACGAAGATCTGGAAAACTATGTCGGCGAAATGGGCGATGCCGCCTCGACCAACATCAAGAACCTCTTCGAAGGACGCCTGCTGCTGGTAGAGAACCTGGCACAGAACATCGCGGCAGCTCCCGGCAACCTCGACTCGCTGCTGGACCAGAAGGTGCTGGCGTCGAGCTTCATCACGGTGTACATGGGCAAGACCGACGGCGGCTTCACCGTGCGCCCGGTGATCCAGATGCCTGACGGCTACGATCCGCGCATCCGCGACTGGTACAAGGACAGCATGGCGGCCAACGGCCCGACCCTGACCGAACCCTACCTGGACATCAGTACCGGCAAGATGGTGATCGGCATGAACGCCACGGTGTCGCGCGAACTGGGCGTGGTCGGTGGCGACATGGAGCTGGACGCCCTGGTCAAGATCATCAACTCCCTGAATTTCGGCGGCATGGGCTATGCGTTCCTGGTGAACGACCAAGGCAAGATCCTGGTGCACCCGGACAAGGACCTGGTGATGAAGTCGCTGTCGGACCTGTACCCGAACAACACCCCGCGCGTGACCAAGGAACTGACCGAGGTCGAGAACAACGGCCAGACCCGTATCCTCAGTTTCGCACCGGTCAAAGGCCTGCCATCGGCCAACTGGCACATCGGTCTCTCGATCGATAAAGAAAAAGCCTACGCGATGCTGAGCAAGTTCCGCACCTCGGCGGTGATAGTCACCGTGATTGCGGTGGCCATCATCATCGCCCTGCTTGGCATGCTCATCCGCGTGCTGCTGCAACCGCTGCACATCATGACCCGTGCCATGGAAGACATCGCCCAGGGCGAAGGCGACCTGACCAAGCGGCTGAGCATCCACAGCAATGACGAGTTCGGCACCCTGGGCCGCGCCTTCAACCACTTCGTCGAGCGTATCCACAGCTCGATCCGCGAAGTGTCCTCGGCCACCCAGCAGGTCAACGAAGTGGCACTGCGCGTGGTCAGCGCCTCCAACTCCTCGATGGTCAACTCCGACGAGCAGGCCAACCGCACCAACAGCGTGGCCGCCGCGATCAACGAGCTGGGCGCCGCTGCCCAGGAAATCGCCCATAACGCCGCGCAAGCCTCGCAGCAGGCCAGCTCTGCACGCCACCTGGCCGAAGAGGGCCAGCAGGTGGTAGACCGCAGCATTCAGGCGATGAACCGTCTGTCGGACCTTATCTCCACCTCCAGCTCGCACATCGAGACGCTCAACAGCAAGACCGTGAACATCGGTCAGATCCTCGAAGTGATCACCAGCATCTCGCAACAGACCAACCTGCTGGCCCTCAACGCGGCCATCGAGGCGGCCCGTGCCGGTGAAGCCGGGCGCGGGTTTGCTGTGGTGGCCGATGAAGTGCGCAACCTGGCCCACCGTACCCAGGAGTCGGCACAGCAGGTGCAGAGCATGATCGAAGAGCTGCAGGTCTGCGCCCGCGAGTCGGTCGACACCATGAGCCAGAGCCAGCGCCACAGCCAGGACAGCGTCTCGATCGCCAACCAGGCCGGCGAGCGCCTGGGCAGCGTGACCCTGCGTATCGGCGAGATCGACGGCATGAACCAGTCGGTGGCCACCGCCACCGAAGAGCAGACCTCGGTGGTCGAGTCGATCAACATGGACATCAACGAAATCAACATGCTCAACCAGGAAGGCGTGGAGAACCTGCAGGCCACCCTGCGTGCCTGTTCCGACCTGGAACAGCAGGCCGGCCGCCTCAAGCACCTGGTCGGTACCTTCCGCATCTGACCGCGCGCGCCCGGCGGCTTGCTCGCCGGGCGCGCAACATGATCGAACAAACTATCCTTCACTGAGGTCCACCCTAGGGCGCGTCATCCACCGCATATCCATGCGCGATGACAACCTGAAGACGGTCTCGGAGGGATGCTGATCGTGCACATCGCTGACATCACCATGTTCTACGCCCCCGCCAGTGGCGGTGTGCGTACCTATCTTGATGCCAAACACCGCCGCCTGGGCCTGAACCCCGGCGTTCGCCACAGCCTGCTGATCCCCGGCGCCAGCGCCAGCCATGCCAATGGCATCTATCAGGTGCCTGCCCCCGCCCTGCCCTTCGGCAACGGCTACCGCTTCCCGCTGCGTCTGGCGCCCTGGCGCAACGTGCTGCACGACCTGCAACCGGACCTGATCGAAGTGGGCGACCCCTACCTCACCGCCTGGGCCGCGCTCGATGCACGGCGCCAGCTCGATGTGCCGGTGATCGGGTTCTACCATTCCGATCTGCCGCTGCTGGTCGGCAACCGCATGGGCCACTGGTTCACGCCCAATGTCGAAGCCTATGTCAGCAAGCTGTACGGCAACTTCGACCGGGTGCTGGCGCCCAGCCAGGTGATGGCCGACAAGCTGCGTGGGCTGGGCATCGGCAATGTGCATGTACAGCGCCTCGGGGTGGACCTGCAGACCTTCCACCCCGATCATCGCGACCCCGGCCTGCGCGCCGAGCTGGGGCTGGCCGACACCACGCGCCTGCTGGTGTTCGCCGGGCGCGGCTCCCGGGAGAAGAACCTGCCCGTGCTGCTGGACTGCATGAAACGCCTGGGCAAGCACTACCACCTGCTGCTGGTGGGTTCGCACATGCCCAGCAACGTGCCGGCCAACGTCACCATCATCAACCACTTCTGCCCGGCCACCCAGGTCGCCCGCCTGCTGGCCAGTGCCGATGCGCTGCTGCACGCCGGCGACCAGGAGACCTTCGGGCTGGTGATACTCGAGGCCATGGCCAGCGGCATCCCGGTGGTGGCGGTAGCGGCCGGGGCCTTTACCGAAATCGTCGAACCGGGCTACGGCCGGCTGTGCACGCCCAACGACGGCCAGGCGATGGCCGCCGCCGTGCGCGAGCTGTTCGAGGCCGGCGCACCGCAACTGGGGCAGCAGGCACGCCGGCATGCCGAACAGCACTACGCCTGGGACACGGTGGTCGGCGGCCTGCTCGAACACTATCGGGCCGTGCTGGGCCATCACGAGCAACCGGTGCGCGCCCATGCCTGAACAGCCTGACCTGCACAACCAGCGCCCCAGCGTACTGCTGGTGCTGCACGACGTGGCCCCGGAAACCTGGCCCGACTACCAGCCCTTCGTCGAAGCCGTCGACGCCCTGGGCGACATCCCCATGACCCTGCTGGTGGTACCCGACTTCCACCGGCGCAACCCTGTGCAGCAGGCCCCGGCCTTTCGCCAGGTGCTGGAGCGGCGACTGAGCCGGGGCGACGAACTGGCCCTGCATGGCTACTACCATGCCGACGACGGCCCGCCGCCACGTTCGCCGCGCGAGTACTTCATGCGTCGCATCTATACCTGGGAGGGTGAGTTCTACGCCCTGGGCCAGGCCCAGGCGCTGCATCGCCTGAATGCCGGGATCGAGCTGTTCCAGGCCTGCGATTGGCCGCTGACCGGTTTCGTTGCCCCGGCCTGGCTGATGAGCGAAGGCACTCGCCAGGCCCTGCGCGAAACCCCGCTGCACTACACCAGCGACCCGCAGCACCTGTTCCGCCTGCCCGACTTCAGCCGCATCGACGCCCCGGGGCTGGTGTGGAGCGCCCGCAGTGCCTGGCGCCGAGGGCTGTCGAAAGTACTCAGCGAGGCGCGCCGGGCACGCCTGCAGCAGGCGGCCACGATCCGCCTCGGGCTGCACCCGGTGGACATGCGCCATGCCTATTCGCGCCGCTACTGGCTCGACACCCTGCAGCAACTGCTGCAGCAGGGCCGTACCCCCATGACCAAGATGGCCTGGCTGGCCAGCAGGCCCGGCGCATGACTCGCCTGGGCTGGCTCACGCTGGCCCTGCTGCTGGCGCTGCTGGTACCGACGCTGCTGGGCGGCAGCGACCTGCTGCCGCGCCTGCAGCGGTTCCCGCTGGCGCTGCTGATGGGGTTGTTCGGCATGATCGTGCTGTGCTGGTGCATCAACGCCCTGCGCCTGCGTCTGCTGCTCGGCACCCAGGGGGCGGCGCTGGGGCGGGTGCGCAGCCTGGGAGTGATCATGGCCACCGAGTTCGCCATCTGCTCCACCCCCGGCGGCAGCGGCGGGCCACTGGCGCTGGTGGCCCTGCTGGCCAGGCACCGGGTGCGCCCGGCCCAGAGCAGCGCGGTGTTCGCCATGGACCAACTCAATGACCTGGTGTTCTTCCTGTGCGCGATGTTCGGGATTGTCATCTACATGCTGTTCCACCGCTTCAGCGCAAGCATGCAGGGCATGCTGCTGGCCAGTGCGCTGATGATGTTCGCCGCCCTGCTGGCGGGGCTGGCGATACTGCGCTGGCGCCGCGGGTTGATGCGTGCGATGGGCCGGCTGCTGCGGCGGTTGAAGGTGCGTGACGCCACGTGCCGACGCTGGGCGCGCAAGGTGCTGCACTTCTTTCGCGCGTTTGCCGCCACCTGGCGCCTGCCCAAGCGGGTACTGGCACTGGTGTTCGGGCTCACCTGCCTGCACTGGGCGCTGCGCTACAGCGTGCTGTACCTGGTGTTGCGCGGGCTGGGGACAGACCTGCAGTGGGTGTCGAGCTTTCTGGTGCAGATGCTTGCCCTGAGTGCCGGCCAGTTCAGCCTGTTGCCCGGCGGGGCTGGCGCGGCGGAGTTGACCTCGGCGACGCTGCTGACGCCCATGGTGGGCAAGTCGACCGCGGCAGCGGCGATTCTGATATGGCGGGTGGTGACGTACTACTTCTATCTGGTGGTGGGCGGCCCGGTGTTCGTCTGCCTGCTGGGCAAGCCGCTGCTGGAGCGGTTGCGCCTGGCACGGCGGTAGACACGCGTTGTGCCCTTCGCCAGCAAGTCTGGCGAAGGGCCGGTGCGGTCCTAGAACACCACCGTCTTGTTGCCGTGCACCAGCACGCGGTCTTCCAGGTGATAGCGCAGGCCGCGGGCCAGCACCATCTTCTCGACGTCGCGACCGAAACGCACCATGTCCTCGATGCTGTCGCTGTGGCTCACACGCACCACGTCCTGCTCGATGATCGGGCCGGCATCCAGCTCTTCGGTCACGTAGTGGCAGGTGGCGCCGATCAGCTTCACGCCACGCATCGACGCCTGGTGATACGGCTTGGCCCCCACGAACGACGGCAGGAAGCTGTGGTGAATGTTGATCACCTGCTGGGCGTATTCCTGGCACAGCTGCGGCGGCAGGATCTGCATGTAGCGCGCCAGCACCACCACGTCGGCGGCATGCTCCTTGACCAGGCGCGACACCTCGGCAAATGCCGGCTGCTTGTTCTGCGGGTCGACCGGTACGTGGTAGAACGGAATGCCGTGCCACTCGACCATGCTGCGCAGGTCATTGTGGTTGGAGATCACGCACGGGATATCGCAGTCCAGCTCGTTGCTGTGCCAGCGGTGCAGCAGGTCGGCCAGGCAATGGGACTCGCGGCTGGCCATCAGCACCACGCGTTTCTTCTGGTCGGTGTCGGTAATGCGCCACACCATCGAAAACTCTTCAGCAATCGGCGCGAACGCTTCGCGCAGCGCCTCGATGCCGAAAGGCAGGGTATCGGCACGGATTTCGTGACGCATGAAGAACCAGCCGCTCAGGTCATCGGAATGATGGCTCGCTTCGGTGATCCAGCCGTTATGGGACGCCAGAAAATTACTGACTTTGGCGACGATGCCGACACGGTCGGGGCAAGCGATCACCAGCCGATAGGTGCGCATGAGAGGGGCTCCAGAGTTCGCAAAGGCGCGTATTCTAACGACTGCCCGGAAAAACTGCAGTAGTGATTGCATACCGTGTATCACAACCTCACACCGCAGCCAGCCTGGGCTTGCACCTCGTCAAGGGCACATTAAAGTTATTTAACAATTGAAGCGGATAATTGGGAGTATCTCGTCACAATACCCTTTCAATTATGAAGGTATTCCGCAATGACGGCGGTTTAATGTTTACTTGTATTAAGTGTCTGACTATTATTGCTGCACCGCTGTCCTGCGTCCCTTCCCTCCAAGGAATACCTCATGTCCCTGATCAACGAATACCGCGCTACCGAAGAAGCCATCAAAGAACTGCAAGCCCGCCTGAAGAACCTGTCCGAAGACAACAAGCTGAAAACCGAGCTGGAGTTTGAAGCCAAACTGCGCGAGCTGATGGGCGAGTACTCCAAGTCGCTGCGCGACATTATTGCTCTGCTGGACCCTGAGGCCAAACTGAACAAGGCCCCTCGCGGCCCGGTTAAAACCACCGGCACCAAGCGTGCACGCAAGGTCAAGCAATACAAGAACCCGCACAATGGCGAAGTCATCGAAACCAAAGGTGGCAACCACAAGACACTCAAAGAGTGGAAAGCCAAGTGGGGTGGTGACGTAGTAGAAGGCTGGGCGACCCTGCTCGGTTAATCGCTGGACACTGTAACCCGGTTACAGGTCAGCCCAAAACGCCAGCATGCTGGCGTTTTTTATTGCCTGCAATTACTGCAGGGCAAACCGTTCGCGCAAGTTCCTGGCATGGGCTCGCCATTGCGCCAGCAACTCGCGCTGCGTGGCATCGGCATCCAGCCAGGCGCTCTGCAATGCCTGCTCGAAGCCTTCAAGGGTATTCGGAGCGCCCATTGCCGGGTCGCTCAGGCGCTGCTGGCAGAACCCGAGCCAACGCTGGCGCTCCTGTGCATCCAAGGTCTGCGGAAAATTGCGCGCACGGTAGCGAAACAGCAACTCCGGCAATCGTGCATCGTCGAACATCCACTGACCCGTGGCTAATTGCTCGGGCTCCACGGTTCTTACTTGTTCACACAGGCGTCGGTCGCGATCACCGATAAATCCGTCATACAGCTGTTGCTCGGGGTCTTCGCTCGGGGCGAATTCCTGACTGTCATAAATAGCGCTCAACTTGTTCTGCCACACGGCCTGGGCGGCACTCAACTGCTCGGCGCGCTGTTGATACAACGTCATATCCAGGCCAAGGCGTTGCTGATCTTCACCGCGCAATACACTCAAGGGCGCGACCACCGGGCAGCGATTGATCTGAATTAATTTCAACGGTACCGGCAATTGTCCCTCGGACATTTCCTCGCGTCGGGTGTACAGACGCTGACGCAACACTTCGGCATCTTCCGTCAGCAATGGTGCGATATCCTGATGCAAGTCGCACACAATCAGCGCATTGCGATTGCGTGGATGCCAGGCCAGGGGCAGCACCACGCCAAGATAATTACGTGCCGCAGAAAAGCGTCCGGAAATATGCACAAGCGGTTGCAACAAACGCACTTGATCGAGGACTTTCTGCTTGCTGCGCAACTGGAACAACCATGCATACAGCCTGGGTTGCTTCTCGCGGATCAAGCGCGCCATTGCCAACGTGGCACGCACATCCGCAAGCGCCTCGTGCGCCTGCCCGTGATCGATGCCATTGGCCGCCGTCAGCAACTCCAGCTTCAGGCTCACCTGGCCGTCGCGCTGCGGCCACTGGATGCCATCGGGGCGCAGGGCGTAGGCAGTGCGCACCACATCGATAAGGTCCCAGCGGCTGTTGCCGCCCTGCCACTCGCGGGCATAGGGGTCGAAAAAGTTGCGATACAGGCTGTAACGCGTCACTTCGTCGTCGAAACGCAGCGAGTTGTAGCCGGCCCCGCAAGTACCCGGGCGCGCCAGCTCGGCGTGCACCCGGGTCATGAACTCGGCTTCGCACAGGCCCTGGGTGGCCAGCTGCGCCGGGGTAATGCCGGTTATCAGGCACGCCGCAGGGTGCGGCAGAATATCGTCGGCGGGTTGGCAGAAGAGGTTGACCGGCGGCTCGATCTCGTTGAGGTCCAGATCGGTGCGCACCCCTGCCACCTGCAGGGGCCGGTCGCTGCGCGGGTTGATACCGGTGGTTTCATAGTCGTGCCAGAAAATGCTGGAGCTCACGGCGTCGTCCTGAACAGAAAATCTGCCGGGAGTCTACCTCAGGCCGACGCACTCAACGGGTGGAAGCTGAAATAGTTGCGCAGCGACGACACCAGTTCGTCGTATTCGCGAGGGGCCTGCAGCAGCATGAAGCCGGAATCGTAGTGCCCCGGGTTCTCGTCTTCGTGGCACCACAGGCAGCTGGCGGTGAGGTTGATCACGTGCAGCGCACCGGCGCGCCCGGGCACCTTGAGCTGCAGTTCGAAATCGGGGCCCACCAGCAATGGCAGGTCGCTGATCAGCATCAGGCCGTCTTCGGACACATTGCCCAGATAACCGATGGGCAACCCGGTAAACCGGTTGAAGACCTTGAGGTAATACGGGAGCAGGTGACGCTCGATTCGACGTTCGGTAAACATGATAGGAGTCGCTGTCGAAGACCCTTGAGCAGGGTCGCGCTGGATCGTTCTGGTGTACCGCATGTACCTCACAAGCCTAGCGCAACCTGACTGCCCCGTCACATTCGGACCCGCGCACTTTAGTATTAACGTCAGTATCGACGTCGTTGCGCGGCCATCAACGCCAGGGGGTGCTGCTGGCCGGACGGGCGATGGCCGGCTCGCCATTGGGGCGATAGTGGCCAAGCTGCTCGAGGGTCTGCAGGCGGGCGCGGGCACGGTAGGCGTACTCGTTGCGCGGGTACTGGGTGATGATGTACTGGTAGGTCTGCGCCGCATCCACATAGAGCTTCTGGCGCTCCAGGCACTGACCGCGCAGCATCGACGCCTCGGGGTGGATGAACGGGCGCGCACGGCTGGTGCGGTCGACCTGCGACAGCTCGAGCATGACCTGCTCGCAGTTGCCGCGATCATAGGCGCGGTAGGCATTGTTCAGGTGATGGTCCATCGACCAGCGGGTGCAACCGACGACACTGGTCGCCAGGGCTAAAACGATCAAGGCTCGCATGGGGGGTCTCCTCTACTGAGCAGTGTATCGGCGCTTTCCTTGAAAGCTATAGGAGGAACAGCGGCAAGCGGACTGCATTGCGCTTGCCGCTTGCCACTCGTTCAACCGCCCCTCCTCCTCCCACCAAGGTAGTGCAAAGGAACAATGACTACAGCGATTTTCCGGAGTAGCCTTTCGCTGCGCTTCACTACAGGAGTCTGTGCATGACCATCCGCCGCACCAAAATTGTCGCCACCCTTGGCCCCGCCAGCAACTCGCCGGAAGTTATCGAGCAACTGATCCTTGCGGGTCTGGACGTCGCTCGCTTGAACTTCTCGCACGGCACCCCGGACGAGCACAAGGCTCGCGCCCGCATGATCCGTGACATCGCCGCCAAGCATGGCCGCCACGTCGCGCTGCTGGGCGACCTGCAAGGGCCGAAGATCCGCATTGCCAAGTTTGCCAACAAGCGAATCGAACTCAAGGTCGGCGACCGCTTCACCTTCTCCACGGCTCACCCGCTCACCGAAGGCACCCAGGATATCGTCGGCATCGACTACCCGGACCTGGTAAAGGACTGCGGCGTGGGTGACGAACTGCTGCTCGACGACGGCCGCGTGGTCATGCGCGTCGAAACCGCCAGCGCCGACGCCCTGCACTGCGTGGTGCTGATCGGCGGCCCGCTGTCGGACCACAAGGGCATCAACCGTCGCGGCGGCGGCCTGACCGCCCCGGCCCTGACCGAAAAAGACAAGGCCGATATCAAGCTGGCGGCCGAGATGGACCTGGACTACCTGGCCGTGTCGTTCCCGCGTGATGCCAGCGACATGGAATACGCCCGTCGCCTGCGTGACGAGTCCGGTGGTACGGCCTGGCTGGTGGCCAAGATCGAACGTGCCGAAGCCGTGGCCGACGACGAGACCCTCGACGGCCTGATTCGCGCCAGTGATGCAGTGATGGTGGCCCGTGGTGACCTGGGTGTGGAAATCGGCGACGCCGAGCTGGTGGGCATCCAGAAGAAGATCATTCTGCATGCACGCCGCCACAACAAGGCGGTGATCACCGCGACCCAGATGATGGAGTCGATGATCCAGAACCCGATGCCGACCCGTGCCGAAGTGTCCGACGTGGCCAACGCCGTGCTCGACTACACCGACGCGGTAATGCTGTCGGCCGAGAGTGCTGCCGGTGCCTACCCGCTCGAGGCGGTACAGGCCATGGCGCGGATCTGCCTGGGCGCCGAGAAGCACCCTACCAGCAAGACCTCCAGCCACCGCATGGGCACGCAGTTCAGCCGTTGCGACGAGAGCATCGCGCTGGCGGCCATGTACACCGCCAACCACTTCCCGGGTGTGAAGGCGATCATTGCCTTGACCGAGAGTGGCTACACCCCGCTGATCATGTCGCGTATTCGTTCGTCGATCCCGATCTTCGCCTTCTCGCCGCACCGCGAAACCCAGGCGCGGGTTGCGATGTTCCGTGGCGTGTACACCGTACCGTTCGACCCTGCGGCGCTGGCGCCGGAGCAAGTCAGCCAGGCGGCGGTGGACGAGCTGCTCAAGCGTGGCGTGGTCGAGCAAGGTGACTGGGTCATCCTGACCAAGGGTGACAGCTACCACACCATCGGTGGCACCAATGGCATGAAGATTCTGCATGTCGGTGATCCGTTGGTCTGAAGCTGACCGGTTGTCACTAGAGCCCCGCCTTGATGGCGGGGCTTTTTTATGGGTGCCGATACGCCGGTGCAGGTGCCGGTGATCTTGGTCTTAATCTGGCTTTGATCTGCCGGCCCTTCAGAAGGCCGAGTGGAATCGCCATCCAGGCTGGATAATCTCTCAACTGGATCAGTGGTTCCAATGACAGCGAGCATATCCAACATGAATACAGACGCCGAGGGCCCCTTCCGCTCTTACAGCGGCTTACTTTTTTCTTGGAAAAAGTAAGCAAAACCGCTCCGTCCATCATCAGGCCCTACGCTTCGCTACGGGTCCCCTCCCTCCGGCGCCGCTCCGGGGGCACGCGACCCGAGTTGCAAGCAACTCTAACAGTCGCTCGCTTCGGCTAACGCCGAAGGGGCTTCGCCCCGCCCCCTGCACGACACCTCCACTCGGCCTTCTGGGGGACGGAAGATCAAAATCAAAAGCAGATCAAGATCAAGATCAAGAGCCAGAGCCAGAGCCAGAGCCAGAGCCAGAGCAAACGCCACAGGAACCTGCAGTACCTCCTTATGGGAACAAATCCTCAGGCATGCCCCACGAATACATCCGCGAACAGCTGATTACGCGGCAACCCCGCCAGAAACAACCCACGCGCAAACCGCTCCACACTCGACGCAGAGCCACAAGCCAGCGCAATCGTCTGACGCGATGCCAGACGCATCGGCCCCAACTCCTCCGGTATCAGCAACTGCACCTCCACCTGCGGGTACCGCCGCGCCAGGTCATCCAGCTCCCGCTGCAGGTAATGCCCACCCGCCTCGCTCGCCACATGCACCACCCTGATCGCCCCCTGATGCTCCTGACGCAGCGCCTCGCGCACAATCCCCCACAGTGGCGCCAGCCCGGAACCCGCCGCCAGCAGCCACAACGGCCGGGCCTGCCAGTCCGGATCGTAATGCAGCGCGCCACCGCGCAACTCCCCCAGGCGCACCAGGTCGCCCACCTGCAACCCCCGCGCCGCGCTGCAGAACGCCCCGGCATGCCGGCAATCCAGGTGAAATTCGAGCCATTCATCCTCGCCCGGCACGCTGGCCAGCGAATACGGTCGCGCAACACCTTGCACGCTCCACAGCACCAGATGCTGCCCCGCCTGATACCGCAACGGCCTGTCCGGTTGCAGGCGCAGCCGCAGCACCTGCGCGCCCAGCCAGTCCAGCGCGACGACCCGCGCCGGCGCCCCATCGCGCACCGGGTCGAACACCGCTACCTGCAGGTCACTCTCGACCCGACACTGGCAGGCCAGCCGCCAGCCCTCCAGGCGCTTGCCTTCACTCAGCGCATCGGGCCTGGCATCACCCGGCACACCCGCCAGACAACGCACCAGGCAAGCATGGCAGCTCCCCGCCCGGCAGCTGTAGGGCACGCCCACGCCAGCCTCGTTCAGCGCATCCAGCAGGTTGCTGCCCTCGGCCACCTGCCAACTGCGCTCACCTACGCACAACTCAGGCATCCACCACCTCCCAGGCCGGCACACAGCGATTTCGGCCGCTGCGCTTGGCGCGGTACAGCGCCTGGTCGGCACGGTGCAATGCATTGTCCAGGTCATCCTCGGCTGTCAGCAGGGTCATGCCGACCGACAGGCTCAAGGGCCCCACCTGCCCCTGCATCGCCGCCGAGGGCAACGCACCAAAGGCCTGACGCAGACGCTCGCAGCAATGTTCCAGGGCCTGGGCCGTGCAATCGGGCAACAACAGCACGAACTCCTCGCCGCCATAGCGGGCCAGCACCGCGGCGTCGCACAGGTGCTCGCTGGCAACCTGGGCAAAGGCCTGCAGTACCCGGTCGCCGACCGCATGCCCGTGGGCGTCGTTGATGCGCTTGAAATGGTCCAGGTCGATCAGCGCCAGACCATGCCGGCTCCCCATGGGCATGCTGGCCAGGGCATCGCTGGCCAGGCGCAGAAAATGCCGGCGGTTGAACAGGCCGGTCAGCTCGTCGGTGGCCACCAGTTCCTCCAGTTGCCCCATCATGCCGCGCAGGGTGTCCTGGTGCGCCTGCAGGGCGATGCGGCGCTGGCGCATGCGCTGGCGCGAGGCCTGCACGTAGCGGGCATACAGGCACAACCAGCACAGCACCACGAACAGCGTGCATACCTGCAACGCCGCCAGCGCCGGGTCCGACAGGCGCCCGTTGCCCCACTCCCACAGGTTCAGGCCGAGAAAGCTGCACAGCACCACCAGCGCGCAGCGGGTGAACGAACGGCCGTTGAGGTGGAACAGGCCGAACATCAGGATCAACGGGTACAGCACCAGGAAGGTGCCACGGGCCTGGTCCAGGTTGGCCAGCAGCCAGGTTTGCCAGGCCGCTGCCAGCAGCACCTGGAACTCCGTGAGGCTGGGGTCGCGCCAGCGCAGGTTGACGCCACTGGCAAACACCCAGCCCAGCCACGCCAGGTTGAGCAACAGCAGCACACTGCTCGCGCCGATGACCGGCACCGGCGCCTGCACATGCCCGCCCAGCACGGCGACCCAGGCCAGCAGCAGCACCAGCAGGTAACTGCCGGCAGCCAGCAGGAAACGCTTGAGAAGAAGCTTTTGCAGAGCGGTTTCGGTCACGGGTGACTCACCAGGCAGCCGAGCGGCAGCGGTTGTGACGGGGGGCAGTCGGTACTGTAGGACGTGTTCGAAATAATTGCCACGCAAAAACAGTGCCTGGCAGCAGGCGACCATGGTTGGCCGCACTGGCGCGTGTACCGGCAGGCGATGCGCGCTATACTGCCGCGCCTTTTTGCGTCGGCCACTGCGTGTCGGCGCGCCTTGAAAGGTCATTGCGACGCCTCGGCCCGTGAACGTCGCGATACCTTAATGAATGTTCCCGTCTTTAAGAGGAGCGCGCTGCATGACCGTGATCAAGCAAGACGACCTGATTCAGAGCGTTGCCGACGCCCTGCAGTTCATTTCGTACTACCACCCCGTCGATTTCATCCAGGCCATGCACGAGGCCTACCTGCGTGAAGAGTCGCCGGCTGCGCGCGACTCCATCGCGCAGATCCTGATCAACTCGCGCATGTGCGCCACCGGCCACCGGCCGATCTGCCAGGACACCGGTATCGTCACCGTGTTCGTGCGCGTCGGCATGGACGTGCGCTGGGATGGCGCGACCATGAGCCTGGACGACATGATCAACGAAGGCGTGCGTCGCGCCTACAACCTGCCCGAGAACGTGCTGCGCGCCTCGATCCTGGCCGACCCGGCAGGTGCCCGCAAGAACACCAAGGACAACACCCCGGCCGTGATCCACTACTCGATCGTCCCTGGCGACAAAGTCGAGGTGGATGTCGCGGCCAAGGGCGGCGGTTCGGAAAACAAGTCGAAGATGGCCATGCTCAACCCGTCCGACTCGATCGTCGACTGGGTGCTCAAGACCGTTCCGACCATGGGCGCCGGCTGGTGCCCGCCGGGCATGCTCGGCATCGGTATCGGCGGTACTGCCGAGAAGGCCGCGGTGATGGCCAAGGAAGTGTTGATGGAGTCCATCGACATCCACGAGCTCAAGGCCCGTGGCCCGCAGAACCGCATCGAAGAGATCCGCCTGGAACTGTTCGAGAAGGTCAACCAGCTGGGCATCGGCGCCCAGGGCCTGGGCGGCCTGACCACCGTGCTCGACGTCAAGATCATGGACTACCCGACCCACGCGGCCTCGTTGCCGGTGTGCATGATCCCCAACTGCGCAGCCACCCGTCACGCGCACTTCGTGCTCGATGGTTCCGGCCCTGCAGAGCTGGAAGCACCGTCGCTGGACGCCTACCCGGAAATCGTCTGGGAAGCCGGCCCGTCGGCCCGTCGCGTCAACCTCGACACCCTGACCCCGGAAGACGTGCAGAGCTGGAAGCCGGGCGAGACCATCCTGCTCAACGGCAAGATGCTGACCGGCCGCGACGCCGCGCACAAGCGCATGGTCGAGATGCTCAACCGTGGCGAAGAGCTGCCGGTGGACCTCAAGGGCCGCTTCATCTACTACGTCGGCCCGGTTGATCCGGTGCGCGAAGAAGTGGTTGGCCCGGCAGGCCCGACCACCGCAACGCGGATGGACAAGTTCACCCGTCAGATCCTGGAGCAGACCGGCCTGCTGGGCATGATCGGCAAGTCCGAGCGCGGCCCGACCGCCATCGACGCGATCAAGGACAACAAGGCCGTGTACCTGATGGCCGTGGGTGGCGCTGCCTACCTGGTGGCTCAGGCGATCAAGAAATCCAAGGTGCTGGCATTTGCCGAACTGGGGATGGAAGCGATCTACGAGTTCGACGTGAAAGACATGCCGGTGACCGTTGCGGTCGACAGCAAGGGCGAGTCGGTGCACATCACCGGGCCTGCGCTGTGGCAGAGCAAGATCGCGCAAAGCCTGGCAGTGGAAGTGAAGTAAGCGCCAGCGCTACAAGCTGAAAGCTGAAAGCGGCAAGGGAGTGATCCCTTGCCGCTTTTTTGTTGCCTGTACCGGCCTCTTCGCCGGCACGCCAGCGAAGGCGCTCAGAGGGTAATGCGCGTACCCAGCAACCCCAGGAACCCCGCCAGCCACGCCGGGTGCGCAGGCCAGGCCGGCGCACTGGCCAGGTTGCCCTGCACATGCGCCGCCGTCACCTCGATCTCGACGTAACGCCCACCCGCCAGGCGCACCTCCGGCGCACACGCCGGGTACGCACTGCACTCGCGCCCCTCCAGCACCCCGGCCGCCGCCAGCAGTTGCGCCCCATGGCACACCGCCGCAATCGGCTTGCCCGCCTGGTCGATGGCGCGCACCAGTTGCAGCACCTCTTCATTCAGGCGCAGGTACTCCGGCGCACGCCCGCCCGGGATCACCAGCGCGTCGTAGTCTTCGGCACGCACCTGGGCGAAATCGAAGTTCAGGCCAAAGTTGTGCCCCGGCTTCTCGCTGTAGGTCTGGTCGCCCTCGAAGTCATGGATGGCGGTACGCACCGACTGCCCGGCCGACTTGCCCGGGCACACCGCATGCACCGTGTGGCCAACCATCTGCAGCGCCTGGAACGGCACCATCACTTCATAGTCTTCGACGTAATCGCCGACCAGCATGAGAATCTTTTTCGCTGCCATTTCGTCAACTCCTTCTGATGCGGGGGAAAATCGAAAGAACCTCAGTCGCGCCGGTCCAGCAGGTTGACCACCACCCGGTCCAGCCAGCCCCAGATACGCTGTTTCACACGCCGCCACAGCGGCCGCGCCTGCCAGTCGTCCAGGTCGACCTGGCGGCTCAGGGCAAAGTCGCGCTCGAAGCTCGCCACCACGTCGGCGGTCAGTTGCGGGTCGATGGCCTCGACGTTGGCCTCAAGGTTGAAACGCAGGTTCCAGTGGTCGAAATTGCATGAGCCAATGCTCACCCAGTCGTCCACCAGCACCATCTTCAGGTGCAGGAAGCATGGCTGGTATTCGAATATCTTCACCCCTGCCCGCAGCAGGCGCGGGTAATAGCGATGACCGGCATAGCGTACCGAAGGATGGTCGGTACGCGGGCCGGTCAGCAGCAGGCGCACATCGATGCCCAGCGCGGCCGCGCGGCGCAAAGCCCGGCGCACCTTCCAAGTGGGCAGAAAATACGGCGTGGCTAGCCAGATACGACGCTTGCCGCTGATCAGCGCGCGCACCAGCGACTGCAGGATGTCGCGGTGCTGGCGGGCGTCGGCATAGGCCACCCGGCCCAGGCCCGGGCCTGCAACCGGCACCCGCGGCAGGTGCGCCAGGCCGAAATGGGTGGGTGGGCGCCACGCGGTGCGGCGCAGGTTGGAACGCCACTGGCGATCGAACAGCATCTGCCAGTCGGCCACCAGCGGCCCCTGCATCTGCACCATCACCTCGTGCCATTCGCTGACCGGCTCGCCCGGTGTCCAGAACTGGTCGGTGACCCCGGTGCCGCCGACCACCGCCCAGGCCTGGTCCACCAGCAGCAGCTTGCGGTGGTCGCGGTACAGGTTGCGCAGCCCCCGGCGCCAACGCAGGCGGTTGTACCAGCGCAACTCAACGCCGGCGCCCAGCAGGCGCTGACGCAGGCTCAAGGTAAAAGCCAGCGAGCCGTAGTCATCGAACAGGCAGCGTACCCGCACGCCGCGCTCGGCGGCCTGCACCAGCGCCTGCACCATGGCCTCGGCACACGCCCCGGCCTCGACCAGGTACAGCTCCAGGTCGACCTGGTGCTCGGCACCCATGATCGTCTGCAGCATGCGCGGGAAGAACTGCGGGCCGTCGATCAGCAGTTCGAACTGGTTGCCGGCACGCCATGGAAACACCGGCCCGGCCATTTCAGCGCGCCGTGAAGATCAGTACCGCACCCACCGGCACCGACAGGTTGATCGACTGCAGCCCGGCGAGCTTCTGCAACGTCTTGAGGCCGGGCAGCAGGTCGAAGTGATCGGCGCTCAGTACCAGCGGCTCCAGGGTCACCACCTGGAAGCGCCGCTCGTCGAGCCGGGTGGCGAGCAGTTGCGCGTTGTAGCTGTGGGTCTTGCCGTGCAGGTTGACGGTCACCGGCAGGCGCAGTTCGACCTGGGCACCGTTGGCCAGGTCGTTGATCGGACGCAGGTCGATCTGCGCCTGGATGGTCGCGTCGGGGTATTTGGCCACCTCGAACAGGTCGTTGCGCATGCGCTCGTCACGTAGCGGGATGCCGCTGCTGACCGAGTCCATCTCGATCTGCAGCTCGGCCGCACCCTTGCGATCGACCTTGCCATGCAGCACCAGAAAGCGATGCACCTCGGACACGTTGCCGTTCTTGCTGGTGATGAACGACAGGCGCGACGATTCGCCGTCCAGGTGCCAGTTGGCCTGGGCAGGCAGGCTCGCCAGGGCCAGCAGGGCGAGAGCGATTCGGGGCAGGCTGAACATGCAGGTTCCTGAAAGCGTAAAGCCGCCAACATTACCCGCCTGCCCGCACGGCAGCAAGCGACAGCCTGTGGCCATGCGGGCAGCCCGGCAACCTCAGGCCAGCCCGCTGCCGGCCCATGCCTTGGCCAGGCGCCTGGCCCGCGCCGCGCTGGCGATCTGCAGGATGCCCTGGTCGCGCTGCCACAGCTCGGCCCAGGGCCCCGGCGTGCTCGTCAGCGCCTGGTCGAGCTCGCCGCTCAGTTGCGAGAACTGCGCGAACAGGCCGCCCAGCAACAGGTGGAACGCCGCCGAATCGGCGCATTGCCGGCTGCCTTCGGCACACCCGGCCAGCAGCCCGATCAGGCGCAGCAAAAGCCCCTGCGGCCAGGCATTGGCGCGGCCTACCCCGTACAGCCAGGCGCTCAGGGCGCTGAGCACGTACAGGTCTTCCAGCGAGCGGAACGGCTTGACGTAGGCATCCCAGCCGTCACCGGCCAGGCGTTCGCACAGGGCCTGTTCAAGGTGCAGGCGGGCATGCCCGACCTCAGGCATCAACGGCAGGCTCGGCAAGGGCTCCACGCGCACACCGGGCTCCCCCGGGTACACCACCGCCAGGCTCAGCCGAGGCGCCTGGCCCGGTGCTTCGCAGCGCGCCGCCACCAGCAGCCAGTCGGCGTCCGGCCCGGCGGTGACGAAGTCCTTGCTGCCGCTCAGACGCAGCGTGTCGAGCGCCAGGCGCATGCCCATGTCGGCGGCGCGCACGCTGCGCCGCTCACTCGCACACAGGGCGCCGAGGCCCGCCGGGGCGCTGGGCCACAGCACGCGCAAGGCGGCCTGGTAGCCCACCAGAAACGCCAGCCCCGGGGTCGGCATGGCTTGCCCGCCCAGCACTGCCAGCTCGAACGGGCTGACCGTGCCCAGCTGCTCCAGCAGGCTGGCGTAGGTGTCGCCCAGGTTACCGGTTGCCAAGGGCGGAATGGGGTCGTTGAGTCGCTGCAGCCAGGCCATCGGCGTGCTCCTTGAGGGCTGTCATACAAGCATCACCAAAGCTTCATGGGGGTGACACCGCGTCTACCTAGGCTGAGCTTGCACAACATAGTCGACCGGCCGCAACCCCATGGCTGGCTTATGGAGACTCGCAATGACCCTGACTGCATGCCCTGGCGACACCCGTAACGAACGCCGTCTGCAGGCCGAGCGCCTGGTCGGCCCTGCCGCGCTGCACGAAGCCCAGGCATTGCGCTTTCGCGTGTTCAGCAGCGAATTCAAGGCCAGGCTCAAAGGCGCCGAACACGGGCTGGACATGGACGACTACGACATCCACTGCCAGCACATCGGCGTACGCGACCTCAACAGCGGGCACCTGGTGGCCACCACCCGCCTGCTCGACCACCAGGCCGCCAGCAGCCTGGGGCGCTTCTACAGCGAAGAGGAGTTCAGCCTGCATGGCCTGGGCCATCTGCAGGGCCCCATCCTTGAACTGGGGCGCACCTGCGTCGACCCGGCCTACCGCAACGGCGGCACCATCGCGGTGCTGTGGGGCGAGCTTGCCGAGGTACTCAACGAGGGCCGCTACAGCTACCTGATGGGTTGCGCCAGCATCCCCATGCAGGACGGCGGCGTGCAGGCCCACGCGATCATGCAACGCCTGCGCGAGCGCTACCTGTGCACCGAGCACCTGCGCGCCGAACCGAAGAACCCGCTGCCCAGCCTGGCACTGCCCGGCAACGTCATCGCCGAGATGCCGCCGCTGCTCAAGGCCTACATGCGCCTGGGTGCCAAGATCTGCGGCGAGCCGTGCTGGGACGAAGACTTCCAGGTGGCCGACGTGTTCATCCTGCTCAAGCGCGACGAGCTGTGCCCACGCTACGCCCGCCACTTCAAGGCGGCGGTGTGATGCAACGCCTGCGCGTGTATGCGCGAATCGTCCGGGTGCTGCTGGTGGTGCTGTTCGGGCTGGGCATGGCCAGCCTGTTCAGCCTGTACGAGCGCCTGCACCTGAGTACTCCCGACGACCGCCGCCAGCGCTGGTCGCAACTGTTCATGGCCCGGCTTGCCCGGGCCTTGCCGTTCAAGGTCACGGTGATCGGCAACCGCCCGCAGCAACCGATGCTGTGGGTCAGCAACCACGTATCGTGGACCGACATCCCGCTGCTGGGCATGCTCGCGCCGATGTCGTTCCTGTCCAAGGCCGAGGTGCGCCAGTGGCCGGTGGCCGGCTGGCTCGCGCTCAAGGCCGGCACCCTGTTCATCCGCCGCGGCGGCGGCGACAGCCAGCTGCTGCGCCAGCAGATCGCGCGCCACCTGCAACGGGCCTGCCCGGTGCTGATCTTCCCCGAAGGCACCACCACCGACGGGCGCAGCCTGCGCACCTTCCACGGGCGCCTGCTGGCCAGCGCGATCGACACCGCAACGCCCGTGCAACCGGTGGCCGTGCGCTACCTGCGGGGCGGCAAGCCCGACCCCATCGCGCCGTTCGTGGGCGATGACGACCTGCTCTCGCATCTGCTGCGCCTGTTTGCCCACGACTGTGGCGAGGTGCAGATCCACCTGCTGGCCCCCATCCAGAGCGCCGGCCAGGAACGTGCAGCACTGGCGTTCAATGCCCAGCTGGCGATCCACACGGCGCTGTTCGGCTCCCAGCCGGTGGCCCAGCCTCAGCGCCGCGCCAAGGCGGCCTGAGCGTCGGCCGCAAAGCCCTGCAGTTCGGGGTAGAAGTGGCGAAAGTCTTCCATCAGCGGGCCGTACAGCGCCTGTACCTCCTGCATCGCGCCTGCCATACCCTCGGGGCGTGACAGGCGCCGGGCGATACCGTTGAACACCTGTTCAAGCACCGCGAACTCGCGGTACGAGCCCAACCAGTCGTCCGCCGCCATGTACGGCGCAATCTGCGCCAGGCGCCCGGGCAGCTCGGGCTCGGCCGCCAGCACCTGGTACACGCGCCCGGTGAACTGGCTCAGCGGCTGCCGGGCATAGTCGTGCCAGTGCAGCGCCAGGCAGTGGTCGAAAAACACATCGAGGATGATCCCGGCATAACGGCGCCGCTCACGCGGAAAACGCGCCAGCGCCGCCAGTACCCGCGGGTGGCTGTCGGTGTACACGTCGATCTGGCGGTGCAGGCGGATGGCGGCTTCCAGCGGCTGGGCAAAGCGCCCCTGCAACGGCCCCTTGACGAAGTCGCCGTACAGGCTGCCGAGCAGTTGTTCGGGCTGCTGGCCGCCCAGGTGAAGGTGTGCGAGGTAGTTCATAGGCCGCAGTCTAGCACCGCTTGCCCGCTTGAATATCGTTATAACCCGATATAGCGATTCATGCGCACGCCAGAACCAAATCATATTTGTATATCGCGAAATACCGATTTATATTTCGCCCCATCGCGATATAACGCTATACCCACCACGAGCCCACCCATGCCTGTTGATCTCGACGAAATAATAAAAGCCCTGGCCCACCCAGTACGGCGAGAAATCCTGAACTGGTTGAAAGACCCGCAAGCCTGCTTCCCTGACCAGCACCACAGCACCGAACACGGTGTGTGCGCCGGGCAGATCGACCAACGCTGCGGCCTGTCGCAGTCCACGGTCTCGGCCCACCTGGCCACCTTGCAGCGTGCGGGGCTGATCAGCAGCCAGAAGATAGGCCAGTGGCACTTCTTCAAACGCAACGAGGAAACCATCCAGGCCTTCCTCCAGCAGATGAGCCAAGAGCTCTGACAAGGACCTTGCAATGCCCCTTTCGCTGTTGATCCTGGCGCTGAGCGCCTTCGCCATCGGTACCACCGAGTTCGTCATCATGGGCCTGCTGCCGGATGTGGCAAGCGACCTGGGTGTGTCGATCCCCGGTGCCGGCTGGCTGGTGACCGGCTACGCGCTGGGCGTGGCCATCGGCGCGCCGTTCATGGCCCTTGCCACCGCCCGGCTGCCGCGCAAGGCCGCACTGGTGGCGCTGATGGGGGTGTTCATCATCGGCAACCTGCTGTGCGCCCTGGCCACCGACTACAACGTGCTGATGTTTGCCCGCGTGGTCACCGCGCTGTGCCACGGCGCCTTCTTCGGCATCGGTTCGGTGGTGGCGGCCAACCTGGTTCCGGCCAACCGCCGCGCCTCGGCCGTGGCGCTGATGTTCACCGGCCTGACCCTGGCCAACGTGCTGGGCGTGCCACTGGGTACCGCGCTGGGCCAGGTGTACGGCTGGCGCTCGACGTTCTGGGCAGTGACCGTGATCGGCGTGATCGCGCTGATCGGCCTGATCCGCTTCCTGCCGATCAAGCGCGACGAAGAGAAACTCGACATGCGTGCCGAGCTGGCTGCGCTCAAGGGCGCCGGCATCTGGCTGTCGCTGTCGATGACCGTGCTGTTCTCGGCCTCGATGTTCGCCCTGTTCACTTATGTGGCGCCGTTGCTGGGTGATGTCACCGGCGTGTCGCCGCGCGGCGTGACCTGGACCCTGCTGCTGATCGGCCTGGGCCTGACCCTGGGCAACATCCTGGGCGGCAAGCTGGCTGATCGTCGCCTGGCTGCCACCCTGATGGGCGTGTTCGCCGCCATGGCGGTCATCTCCACCGCGCTGAGCTGGACCAGCACCGCGCTGATTCCGGCCGAGATCACCCTGTTCCTCTGGGCCACCGCCGCGTTCGCCGCCGTGCCGGCCCTGCAGGTCAACGTGGTGAGCTTCGGCAAGGCGGCACCGAACCTGGTGTCGACCCTGAACATCGGTGCCTTCAACCTGGGCAATGCGCTGGGCGCCTGGGTCGGCGGCACCGTGATCGACCAGGGCCTGGGCCTGACCCGCGTGCCCCTGGCGGCAGCGGCGCTGGCCGTGCTGGCCCTGATCGTCACCCTTATCACATTCAGCCAGGGCGGCAACAACGCCGACCTGGCACCTGCCACTCACTGATTGCCACGAGGTTCACGCACATGACAACGCTATTCGACCCGATCACCCTTGGCGACCTCGAGTTGCCCAACCGCATCATCATGGCCCCGCTGACCCGCTGCCGGGCCGACGAAGGCCGCGTACCCAACGCGCTGATGGCCGAGTACTACGTACAGCGCGCCAGCGCCGGGCTGATTCTCAGCGAGGCCACCTCGGTGACCCCGCTGGGCGTGGGCTACCCCGACACACCGGGCATCTGGAGCAACGACCAGGTGCGTGGCTGGACCAACGTGACCAAGGCGCTGCACGGTGCTGGCGGGCGCATCTTCCTGCAACTGTGGCACGTGGGACGCATCTCGCACCCGCTGTACCTGAACGGCGAAACGCCGGTTGCGCCGAGCTCGGTGCAGCCCAAGGGGCATGTGAGCCTGGTGCGCCCGATCACCGAATTCGTCACCCCGCGCGCGCTGGAAACCGAGGAAATCGCCGACATCATCGAGGCCTACCGCGTCGGTGCCGAGAACGCCAAGGCGGCCGGCTTCGACGGTGTGGAGCTGCATGCGGCCAACGGCTACCTGATCGACCAGTTCCTGCAGAGCAGCACCAACCAGCGCACCGACGAATACGGCGGCTCGCTGGAGAACCGTGCACGGCTGCTGCTGGAAGCGACCGATGCGCTCATCGACGTGTGGGGCGCGCAGCGCGTGGGCGTGCACCTGTCGCCACGGGCCGACCTGCACGACATGGGCGATGCCAACCTGACCGAGACGTTCACCTACGTGGCGCGGGAGCTCGGCAAACGTGGCATCGCCTTCATCTGTGCGCGTGAGCGAGTGGCCGAAGACAGCATCGGGCCGTTGCTCAAAGAGGCGTTTGGCGGGCCGTACATCGCCAACGAACGCTTCGACAAGGCCAGTGCGAATGCTGCCATTGCCAACGGCACGGCCGATGCGGTGGCCTTCGGCGTGCCGTTCATTGCCAACCCCGACCTGCCGGCACGGCTGCAAGCGGATGCACCGCTGAACGAGCCACGGCCTGACACGTTCTACTCCAAGGGCCCGGTCGGGTACATCGATTACCCGGTGATGTAAGCGTCGGCTCTTTCGCGGGTCAAGCCCGCTCCCACAAGGGTATCGGTGGTGTGCAGACAGCCACTGTACCGGTGGGAGCGGGCTTGACCCGCGATAGCTTCACAGCGGATCAGGGCTTGGCGTTGATCTGCCGTTGCAGGTTCTGCACCTGGCTCTGCAAGGTGGTGATGTTGCGGGTCACCTGCCCGCGAAACGCATCGAACTCCGCCGTCGAGGCACCCGCCCCGGCAGCCGCCGCCGGGCGATTCTCCTGCTCGCTCTTGAGCACGATCAGGTCTTGTTCCAGGCGCTGGATCGCCGCCCCCGGATCCCCCTGTTTCTTCAATGCGGCAATCTCCGTCGACAGGCTCTTGAGCTGCGCATCGACCTTGCCGGTATCAGCCTGCGCCGCCTTCACCGCTGCCAGCTCCGTGGCCACGGCCTTGAGTTGCGCCTGCAACTGGGCATTGGTCGCCTGCTGCTCGCCAACCTGCGCCAGGGCCTGCTCCAGCCGCTTGCCCAGGTCACCCTGCTGCCCGGCTACGCCCTGCTGCTGCTTGCTCTGCTCGGCAAGGCTGGCCTGCAACTGCTTTATCTGCAGCTTCAGTGCCTCGCTGCCGGTGCTGACGCTCGACTCGCTGGCCGCCACCTTGCCGCTGATGTCCTGCAGGCGCCCGGCAGCTTCTTCACTGATGCGCGCAAAGCTTTCCTGGGTGGCCACCAGTTGCTGCTCCATCAGCGAAATCTGCTGGAAGCTCCACCAGCCAAGCCCGGCCAGGGCGATGAACGAAGCGCCCACCAGCGCCCACAACGGCCCGGTGGCCGCCGGCTTGCGCGGTTTGCCGCGCACGGCGGCCACCCGTGCACCTGGCGCCGGGGCAAAGTCGTCATCATCGCGACCGCCGGCCTTGAGGCTGGGTACATCATCGAAATCGTCGTGAGCATCGTTGCGCATGGATCAACCGCCGTGAGTGCAAATGAGCGCCAGTATAAGTCAGTGGCCGCCGTGCTGGGCCTTCCACCAGCCGCAGAATTCATCCAGCGCCGCCCACAGGCTGACCTGCGGGCGGTAGTCCAGTTGCTGGCGGGCGCGGCTGATGTCCAGGGTGAAATCCTTGTTCATCACCTGCACCGCCAGGCGCGACAGGGTCGGTTGCGGACGGCCCGGCCACAGCAGGCAGGCCCCCTCGTTCAGAGCGCCCAGGCTGTAGGCCAGGCCACTGGAGCGGTAGCGCGTGACCTGGGGCAGGTCCATGCGCCGCATCACGTAATTGATCACGTCCCACAGCGGCAGCGGGTGGCCGTTGCTGATGTTGTAGGCCTGCCCGAGCGCGTCGTTGCCGGCCAGCACCGCGTTGATCAGCGCCTCGTTGAGGTTCTGAACGCTGGTGAAGTCGACCTTGTTCAAGCCGTTGCCGATGATCGCCAGACGGCGTTTCTGCTGCATCTTGAGCAGGCGCGGGAAGATGCTCACATCCCCTGCCCCGGTGACGAAGCGCGGGCGCAGGGCCAGCACTTCCAGGCCGAACTCCTGGGCACCGAAAACCTTCTGCTCGGCCAGGTACTTGGTGGTCGCGTAGGCATCGTGCAGGCGCCGCGGCACCTGCTCTTCGGTCACCCCCAGGCGCGAGCGCCCGTTCCAGTAGATCGACGGCGAGGACAGGTGCACCAGGCGACGAACGTGTTCCTTCAGGCACGCCTCCACCACGTTCTCGGTGACCACCACGTTGCCCTGGTGAAAGTCCTGGTAGCGTCCCCAGTTGCCCACCGCACCGGCGCAGTGCACCACGGTTTCGACGCCCTGGCAGACCCGCCGGGCCAGCTCCGGGTCGCCCAGGTCCCCCGGAATGAACTGGGCGCCGCGGCGCACCAGGTGCTCGACGCCTTCGGCCCGCCGGCCATTGACCCGTACCTCCATGCCCTGCTCCAGGGCAAAGCGTGCAAAGCGCCCGCCAATGAAGCCGCTTGCGCCGGTGACCAGAATTCGCATGAAGCACTCCGCCTACTTGTTTGCAGATGATGCAGACGCCGGCAAACCCGACCACGGCACCAACCAGCTGCTGGCGCTGCGCCGCAGGTGGCCGGTGAGTTGGCCGAGCAATTGCCCGCCATTGCGCCAATGATGCCAGTACAGCGGCACATCGATCGGCTTATCCGCCAGAATTTCCACCAGTTGCCCGCTGGCCAGTTGCGCCTGGGCCTGCAATTCGGGCACCAGGCCCCAACCCACGCCGGCCTCGGTCATGCGCAGAAAGCCCTCCGAAGACGGGCACAGGTGATGCAGGAATGCACCATCGATACCCAGCGACACCAGGTAGCGATGCTGCAGAAAATCGTCCGGGCCGAACACCACGGCCGGGGTGCGGGCCAGGCGCGCCACCTCTACCCCCTGGGGAAAGTGGCGCGCCATGAAGTCGGGGCTGGCCAGCGCACGGTAGCGCATGGCGCCGAGCAGCTCGCTGCGCGCCCCGGCAACCGGTCGCTCGCTGGCGCACAGGCAGGCCGCCACTTCGCCGGCGCGCATGCGCTTGAGGCCCACCTCCTGGTCTTCCACCACCAGCTCCAGCAGCACCCGCTCCTGCGCACAGAACGCCCCGACCGCCGCCGCCCACCAGGTGGCCAGGCTGTCGGCGTTGAGCGCTACCCGCAGACGCTCGGGCTGGCCGCCATCGTCCAGCGCCGGCACCTGATGCTGCAGGTCGCGCTCGAGCAGGCGCACCTGCTGTACATGGTTGAGCAGGCGCTTGCCGATCTCGGTGGGCGCTGGCGGCGCGGCGCGTACCAGCACCGGCTGGCCAACGCGCGCCTCCAGCAGCTTGATACGTTGCGAAATGGCCGATTGCGACAGCCCGAGCAACTGTGCGCCCCGCTCGAAACCGCCCTGCTCGATCACCGCCGCCAGGGCGGAAAGCAACTTGTAGTCGAACATCAGTTTCCCTAATGCCGGATGAGGTTTATTGGTTTTTCTTATACGCCCACTGCCCGCACAATAGCCAGCGATCCCCCCTGTATTTTCGGCAGCCCGTGTGGCTGCTTCGCGGAGCACCTCCCATGTGGCAAAGCTACCTCAACGGCCTGCTGGTCGCCTTCGGGCTGATCATGGCCATCGGCACCCAGAACGCCTTCGTGCTGGCGCAGAGCCTGCGCCGTGAGCACCACCTGCCGGTGGCGGCGCTGTGCGTGTTCTGTGATGCGGTGCTGGTGGCGCTTGGCGTGTTCGGTCTGGCCACGGTGCTGGCGCAGAACCCGACCCTGCTGGCGGTCGCGCGCTGGGGTGGGGTGGTGTTTCTGCTGTGGTATGGCAGCAAGGCGCTGATCCGCGCCTGTTCCAGCCAGAGCCTGGAGCAGGGCGAGGGCCTGGGTCAGCGTTCGCGTCGCGCGGTGTTGCTCAGTGCCCTGGCGGTGACCCTGCTCAACCCCCACGTGTACCTGGATACCGTGTTGCTGATCGGCTCGCTGGGTGCGCAGCAAAGCGTGCCAGGTGCCTACGTGGCGGGTGCGGCCAGTGCCTCGCTGCTGTGGTTCTTCACCCTGGCGCTGGGTGCGGCCTGGTTGGCGCCGTGGCTGGCCCGGCCTGGCACCTGGCGCCTGCTGGACCTGATGGTGGCGGTGATGATGTTTGCGGTGGCGTTGCAACTGGCGCTGGGCTGACCCGTTCGTCAGGTGTCGGCAAAGGCTCTGGAACCTCTATTCCATACACTTGTTGCGTGGTTTAGGTCAGGGCCCGGTGCTATGATCCCGAATCTGCGTCGCAAAGAGTAAAAACTCGCCGATGCATTCCGGCCGCCCGTGATCGGCCTTGCGCTCACCGCAACAGACCTGATTAGGAGAATCACCATGGCTTTTGAATTGCCGCCGCTGCCTTACGCACACGATGCCCTGCAGCCGCACATTTCCAAGGAAACCCTGGAATACCACCACGACAAGCACCACAACACCTACGTCGTGAACCTGAACAACCTGGTGCCAGGCACCGAGTTCGAAGGCAAGACCCTGGAAGAGATCGTCAAGACTTCTTCGGGCGGTATCTTCAACAACGCCGCTCAGGTCTGGAACCACACCTTCTACTGGAACTGCCTGGCGCCAAACGCTGGTGGCCAGCCTACCGGTTCGCTGGCTGAAGCCATCAACGCCGCGTTCGGTTCGTTCGACAAGTTCAAGGAAGAGTTCACCAAGACGTCGGTTGGTACCTTCGGTTCCGGTTGGGGCTGGCTGGTCAAGAAAGCTGACGGCTCCTTGGCGCTGGCCAGCACCATCGGTGCCGGCAACCCGCTGACCAGCGGTGACACCCCGCTGCTGACCTGCGACGTGTGGGAGCATGCCTACTACATCGACTACCGTAACGTGCGTCCGAAGTATGTCGAGGCGTTCTGGAACCTGGTCAACTGGAAGTTCGTGGCTGAGCAGTTCGAAGGCAAGACCTTCACTGCATAAGTGCTGCTTCTGAAAAAACCCGGCTCAGGCCGGGTTTTTTTATGCCGAAAAAGCGGCAAAGAGCAAAACCCCACCCACCAACCTTTTTTAACCAATTTCACCAACACCCTCTCTTGCTGCCCCCCCATACCGCGCTAACATCAATCGTTGGGAAACTTGTCGTACATCGCTCAAGTCGCAAGGCCGGGCAACCGATACAGTGACCGCTGGATCATGAATCCTGCCAACGGCCGATAGTGGATTGCCACAGATGATGGCAAAATGATGCCATGCGCACGGATTAAGGAAACCCCATTGAAGCTGGAACTCAAAAACAGCTTGTCGGTCAAGTTGCTCAGAGTGGTCCTGCTCTCGGCACTGGCCGTGGGCGTGGTACTCAGCTGTGCGCAGATCGTCTTCGATGCCTACAAGACCCGCCAGGCTGTCGCCAACGACGCCCAGCGAATCCTCGACATGTTCCGCGACCCTTCCACCCAGGCCGTATACAGCCTGGACCGCGAAATGGGCATGCAGGTCATCGAGGGGCTGTTCCAGGATGAGTCCGTGCGCATGGCCTCCATCGGCCACCCCAACGAAACCATGCTGGCAGAAAAGTCGCGCCCTCTGCAGGAACTGCCGACCCGCTGGCTCACCGACCTGATCCTCGGCCAGGAACGCACCTACACCACCCAGCTCGTCGGCCGCGCGCCCTACAGCGAATACTACGGCGACCTGAGCATCACCCTCGATACCGGCGCCTACGGCCAGGGCTTCGTGGTCAATTCGGTGATCATCTTCATTGCCGGCGTGCTCCGCGCCCTGGCCATGGGGCTGGTGCTGTACCTGGTCTACCACTGGCTGCTGACCAAGCCACTGTCCAAGCTCATCGAGAACCTCACCCAGATCAACCCCGACCGCCCCAGCCAGCATCAGCTGCCGCTGCTCAAGGGCCACGAGAAGAACGAACTGGGCCTGTGGGTGAACACCGCCAACCAACTGCTGGCGTCCATCGAACGCAACACCCACCTGCGCCACGAGGCCGAGAACAGCCTGCTGCGCATGGCCCAGTACGACTTTCTCACCGGCCTGCCCAACCGCCAGCAACTGCAACAGCAACTGGACAAGATCCTGGTCGATGCCGGGCGCCTCCAGCGCCGGGTTGCGGTGCTGTGCGTAGGCCTGGACGACTTCAAGGGCATCAACGAACAATTCAGCTACCAAGCCGGCGACCAGTTGCTGCTGGCCCTGGCCGACCGCCTGCGTGCCCACAGCGGTCGCCTGGGTGCCCTCGCCCGCCTGGGCGGCGACCAGTTCGCGCTGGTGCAGGCCGACATCGAACAACCCTACGAGGCTGCCGAGCTTGCCCAGAGCATTCTCGATGACCTGGAAGCGCCATTCGCCCTGGACCATCAGGAGATCCGACTGCGCGCCACCATCGGCATCACCCTGTTCCCCGAAGACGGCGATAGCACCGAGAAGCTGCTGCAAAAGGCCGAACAGACCATGACCCTGGCCAAGAGCCGTTCGCGCAACCGCTATCAGTTCTACATCGCCAGCGTCGACAGCGAGATGCGCCGGCGCCGCGAGCTGGAAAAGGACCTGCGCGAAGCCCTGCCGCGCAATCAGCTGTACCTGGTTTACCAACCGCAGATCAGCTACCGCGACCACCGCGTGGTGGGCGTCGAGGCGCTGCTGCGCTGGCAGCACCCGGAGCTGGGCATGGTTCCGCCCGATCAGTTCATACCGCTGGCCGAACAGAACGGCAACATCATCGTGATCGGCGAATGGGTGCTCGACCAGGCCTGCCGGCAACTGCGCGAATGGCACGACCAGGGCTTCAGCGACCTGCGCATGGCAGTCAACCTGTCGACCGTGCAACTGCACCACAGCGAGCTGCCCCGGGTGGTCAACAACCTGCTGCAGATCTACCGCCTGCCGCCGCGCAGCCTGGAACTGGAAGTGACCGAGACCGGCCTGATGGAAGACATCAGCACTGCCGCCCAGCACCTGCTGAGCCTGCGCCGCTCCGGCGCGCTGATCGCGATCGACGACTTCGGCACCGGCTACTCCTCGCTCAGCTACCTCAAGTCGCTGCCGCTGGACAAGATCAAGATCGACAAGAGCTTCGTGCAGGACCTGCTCGACGATGACGACGACGCCACCATCGTTCGCGCGATCATCCAGCTGGGCAAGAGCCTGGGCATGCAGGTGATCGCCGAGGGCGTGGAAACCGCCGAGCAGGAAGCCTACATCATTGCCCAGGGCTGTCATGAAGGTCAGGGCTACCACTACAGCAAGCCGCTGCCAGCACGCGAGCTGACCGCCTTCCTCAAAGCAGCGCAACGCAACCAGGTATCGATTCTGTGAGTGACGCTGCCGCCAAGGGCAGCGTGAACAGCATTTGAATTTTTACGTGGCAACCTCTTTACAGAAAATGCATATCTTTCGCATTATGTTGCACCTTTGCGTGCGGCTGCACGCCTGTTCAACCTCTCGACGCAGGAATAGCCCATGATTCGTATGCCTCTGGCCACCGCCAGTCTGCTGGCCATTGCCATCTCCCTCGCCGGCTGCGGCGATGACAAGGACAAGGCCGCCGCGCCACAGGCCGCCGCACCTGCTGCCGCCAGCACCACCCAGGCGTCCGGGGCCGTCGACGAAGCCGCCGCCCAGGCGGTGGTCAAGCACTACGCCGAGATGGTGTATGCCGTGTACAGCGACTCGCTGAGCACCGCCAAGACCCTGCAGACCGCAGTCGATGCCTTCCTTGCCAAGCCCGACGCCGACACCCTGGCCGCCGCCAGGACTGCCTGGGTAGCCGCCCGTGTACCGTACCTGCAGAGCGAAGTGTTCCGCTTCGGCAACACCATCATCGACGACTGGGAAGGTCAGGTGAACGCCTGGCCGCTGGACGAAGGCCTGATCGACTACGTCGACAAGAGCTATGAACACGCCCTGGGCAACCCGGCCGCCACCGCCAACATCATCGCCAACACCGAGATCCAGGTGGGCGAAGACAAGGTCGACGTCAAGGACCTGACCCCCGAGAAGCTGGCCAGCCTGAACGAGCTGGGCGGTTCGGAAGCCAACGTCGCCACCGGCTACCACGCCATCGAATTCCTGCTGTGGGGCCAGGACCTCAACGGCACCGGCCCGGGCGCCGGCAACCGCCCTGCCTCGGACTACCTGCAAGGCGAAGGCGCCACCGGCGGTCACAACGAGCGTCGTCGTGCCTACCTCAAGGCCGTGACCCAGCTGCTGGTCAACGACCTGGAAGAAATGGTCGGCAACTGGAAGCCGGCAGTGGCCGACAACTATCGCGCCACCCTGGAGGCAGAACCTGTCGCCAACGGCCTGCGCAAGATGCTGTTCGGCATGGGCAGCCTGTCGCTGGGCGAACTGGCGGGCGAGCGCATGAAGGTCTCGCTGGAAGCCAACTCGCCTGAGGACGAGCAGGACTGCTTCAGCGACAACACCCACTACTCGCACTTCTACGACGCCAAGGGTATCCGCAACGTCTACCTGGGCGAGTACACCCGCACCGACGGCACCAAGCTGAGCGGCCCGAGCCTGTCGTCGCTGGTGGCCAAGGTCGATCCGGCCACCGACAACACCCTGAAGGCCGATCTGGAAGCCACCGAGGCGAAGATCCAGGTGATGGTCGACCACGCCCTCAAGGGTGAGCACTACGACCAGTTGATCGCTGCCGACAACGCTGCGGGCAACCAGATCGTGCGTGACGCCATCGCCGCGCTGGTCAAGCAGACCGGTGCCATCGAACAGGCTGCGGGCAAACTGGGCATCACCGACCTGAACCCGGACACCGCTGACCACGAGTTCTGAGTGGTAGCGTGCTGAAACAGAGGCGGCCTTCGGGTCGCCTTTTTTTGTGGGACCTCTTCGCTGGAAGCTGAAGCAGATTTCATCCAGCAAACGCAAATCCCTCTTATTCATATCCCCCGCGCCTGCTAAGCTTGCACGCCGGTTTTACGCTAGCCATTCAGGATTCTCGATGCCCGCTCCGCTTCACCGCGCCCTTCCCCTGCTATTGGCCCTGGCCCTGAGCGCCTGTGACGACGCCCCGCGTTTCACCAAGGCCGAACCTGGCGAGGCGCGTGCCGGTGGCAGCACCACCGTGAACAAGCGCGACCGCAACGCCTACTCCATGCCCTCGGCCAACCTCACCCCGAGCCAGCGCCTGGACTTCAGCGTGGGCAACAGCTTCTTCCGCAGCCCGTGGGTGATCGCCCCGTCCACCACCACCGCACGCGATGGCCTGGGCCCGCTGTTCAACACCAACGCCTGCCAGAACTGCCATATTCGCGACGGGCGCGGGCACCCGCCCGCAGAGGGCGCCAAAAACGCGGTATCGATGCTGGTGCGCCTGTCGATCCCCGACCAGCCCGAATACGCCAAGGTGATCGAGCAACTGGGCATCGTGCCCGAGCCGGTCTATGGCGGGCAGTTGCAGGACATGGCCGTGCCCGGCGTGGCCCCCGAGGGCAAGGTGCGGGTCAGCTACACCCCGGTGAACGTCACCTTCAAGGACGGCACCCAGGTCGAACTGCGCAAGCCGCAGCTGCAGATCACCCAGCTTGGCTACGGCCCGATGCACCCCGACACACGCTTCTCGGCACGCGTCGCGCCGCCGATGATCGGCCTGGGCCTGCTCGAGGCCATCCCTGATGAGGCCATCCTGGCCAACGCCGACCCCGAGGGGCGCAACGGCACCGGCATTCGTGGCCGGCCCAACCTGGTATGGGACGACGCCCAGGGCAAGCAGGTACTTGGCCGCTTCGGCTGGAAGGCCGGGCAACCCAACCTCAACCAGCAGAACGCCCATGCGTTCTCCAGCGACATGGGCCTGACCAGCAGCCTGGTGCCGCGCGACGACTGCACCCCGGCGCAGCTCGATTGCCTGGCCCAGCCCAATGGCAACGGCGCCGATGGCGAGCAGGAGGTCAGCGACAACATCCTGCGCCTGGTGCTGTTCTACACCCGCAACCTGGCGGTGCCGGTACGCAAGGACGTCGATTCGCCCCAGGTGCTGGCTGGCAAGAACCTGTTCTTCCAGGCCGGCTGCCAGGGCTGCCACACCCCCACATTCACCACCTCGGCCAATGCCGCCGAGCCGGAGCTGGCCAACCAGACCATCCGCCCCTACAGCGACCTGTTGCTGCACGACATGGGCCCGGGGCTGGCCGACAACCGCAGCGAATTCGCCGCCGGTGGCCAGGACTGGCGCACCGCGCCGCTGTGGGGCATCGGCCTGAATCAGACCGTCAGTGGTCATACCCAGTTTCTGCATGACGGGCGCGCCCGCAACCTGCTCGAGGCCGTGCTCTGGCACGGCGGCGAAGCCGAGCCTGCGCGCCAGCACGTCTTGACCTTCAATGCCGAGCAACGCGCCGCGTTGCTGGCGTTCCTGAACTCACTCTAGAGAAGGAGCCGGACATGTTCCGTCCCAAGCTGTTGTTCACCAGCCTCGCCGCCATCGCCCTGGGCGCCTGCTCGCCGCAGGACCCGCAGGCCGTGACCTCTGCCGCGATCGCCAAGCAGGTGATCCTGCCGACCTACAGCCGCTGGGTCGAAGCCGACCGCCAGCTGGCCGTCAGCGCCCTGGCCTTCTGCGAAGGCAAGGCCGACCTGGCCACCGCACGCGCCGACTTCCTGCACGCACAAAAAGCCTGGGCCGAGTTGCAACCGCTGCTGATCGGCCCGCTGGCCGAGGGCAACCGCGCCTGGCAGGTGCAGTTCTGGCCCGACAAGAAGAACCTGGTGGGCCGTCAGGTCGAGCAACTGGTCAACGGCGACAAGCCGGTGGATGCCGAGACCGTGGCCAAGTCCAGCGTCGTGGTCCGCGGCCTGTCGGCCTACGAGTACATCCTGTTCGACAGCAAGCCGGACGTCGCCACCGCCGAACAGAAGGCCCGTTATTGCCCGCTGCTGGTGGCCATTGGCGAACACCAGAAGAACCTCGCCGAAGAGATCCTCAAGGGCTGGAACAGCACCGACGGCATGCTGGCGCAGATGACCAAGTTCCCCAACCAGCGCTACGCCGACTCCCATGAGGCGATCGCCGACCTGCTGCGCGCCCAGGTCACCGCGCTGGACACCCTGAAGAAGAAGCTCGGCACGCCGATGGGTCGCCTGAGCAAGGGCATCCCGCAGCCGCTGCAGGCTGAAGCCTGGCGCAGCCACTCCTCGCTCAAGAGCCTGGAAGCCAGCCTGATCGCCGCCCAGACCGTGTGGGTCGGGGTCGACAACCAGGGCCTGCGCGGCCTGCTGGGCAAGGACCAGAAGGCCCTGGCCGACAAGATCGACGCGGCCTATGCTGATGCCCTCAAGCAACTGAAGGCAATCGATCGGCCCCTGGGCGAAATGCTCCAGGACGATGCCGGCCGCGAGCAACTGAACGCCTTCTACGACAGCCTGAACGTGGTTCACCGCCTGCATGAAGGTGAACTGGCCAAGGCGCTGAACATCCAGCTGGGCTTCAATGCCAACGACGGTGACTGATCATGTTGCGACGCCAGGCCCTCAAACTCGGTAGCGTGCTGCTCAGCGCCCTGACCCTGGGTGGCTGGACCCTGTGGCGCAGCAAGGGCCAGCAGCCGCTGCTGCTGTCGGCCCGTGACGATGCCGACGGCAAGCACTATGCCGTGGGCTATCGCCTGGACGGCACCCAGGTGTTCGCCACCCAGGTCGGCCTGCGATGCCACGACATCATCAACCACCCCGAGCGGCCGATCGCGCTGTTCGTGGCGCGCCGCCCCGGGACCGAGAGCTACCTGATCGACCTGCGCGACGGGCGTCTGCTGCAGACCCTGGCCTCGCAGCCGAACCGGCACTTCTATGGCCACGCGGTGATCCACAAGGGCGGCGAATGGCTGTACGCCACCGAGAACGACACTACCGACCCGGGCCGTGGCGTGCTGGGTGTGTACCGCTTCGAAGGCGAACGCCTGGCCCATCATTCGGAAATCCCGACCCACGGCATCGGCCCGCACCAGGTGTCGTGGCTGCCTGACGGCGAGACCCTGGTGGTGGCCAATGGCGGTATCCGCACCGAAGCCGAGAGCCGGGTGGAGATGAACCTGGATGCGATGCAGCCCAGCCTGGTGCTGATGCAGCGCGACGGCACCCTGCTGAGCAAGGAAACCCTAAGCCAGCAGATGAACAGCGTGCGCCACCTGGCGATTGCCGACGACGGCACCGTGCTGGCGTGCCAGCAGTTCATGGGCGGCTCGGACGAAACCGCCGAGCTGCTGGCGATCAAGCGTCCGGGGCAGCCGTTCGTGGCCTTCCCGGTGCCGGAGCACCAGTTGCAGTCCATGGCCCAGTACACCGCCAGCGTGGCGGTGCACAGCGAGCTGCGACTGGTGGCGATGACCGCGCCACGGGCCAACCGCCTGTTCATCTGGGACCTGGACAGCGCCGAGGTGAAGCTGGATGCGCCGATGCCGGACTGCGCGGGCGTGGGCGCAGTGGCCGATGGCTTTGTGGTGACCTCCGGGCAAGGGCGTTGCCGGCTGTACGACTGCCGCAAGGCAGCGCTGGTGGGGCAACCGCTGCAACTGCCTTCGGGGTTGTGGGACAACCATCTGCACCTGATCTGATATCCGGTCGCCCCTTTCGCCGGCAAGGCCGGCTCCTACGGGTTGGGCGCCGTCTGTAGGAGCCGGCCTTGCCGGCGAAGGGGGCGGTACTGGCAGCAAATATCCCCAAGCAACACCCGGCCCCCTGCGCCGCGACCGACTAGACTTGCGCAACAACGCCTCCAGGGAGCTGGTCCATGCTGCGCCGTCGCATGCTCATCATGCTGGGTATCGTCCTGCTGCTGGTGCTGGCTTTGGGCGGCTACAAGGGCTTGTCCATCTACCGCCAGATCCAGCAGTTCTCCGCGCCCAAGCCGCCGGTCAGCGTCGCCGCCGCCGAGGCGCGCGAGCAGCCCTGGCAAAGCCGCCTGCCCGCCGTGGGCAGCCTCAAGGCCCTGCAAGGGGTGGACCTGAGCCTGGAGATCGCCGGCACGGTCAAGGCCCTGCACTTCGAATCCGGCCAGCAGGTCAAGGCCGGGCAACTGCTGCTGCAGCTGGACAGCGACGTGGAGACTGCCCTGCTCGGCACCGCCCAGGCCGACCTCGGGCTGGCCCAGGTGGATTATCAGCGAGGCAGCCAGCTGGTCGGCAGCCAGGCCATCTCCAAGGGCGAATTCGACCGCCTGCGCGCCCAGCTGCTGCGCAACCAGGCGGTGGTGGCGCAACTCAAGGCATCCCTGGCGAAAAAGAGCATCAACGCGCCGTTCACCGGCACCATCGGTATCCGCCAGGTCGACCTGGGCAGCTACCTGGCCAGCGGCACGGTGATCGCCACCCTGCAGGACCTGAGCAGCCTGTATGTCGACTTCTTCGTGCCGGAACAGGCGCTGCCCAACCTCAGCCTCGGCCAGCAGGCGCTGGTCTCGGTGGCCGCCTACCCGCACCGCAGCTTCACCGCCACCCTCAGCGCGATCAACCCCAAGGTCGACGACACCACCCGCAACCTGCAGGTGCGCGCCACCCTGGCCAACCCCGACGGCACGTTGCTGCCGGGCATGTTCGCCAGCCTGCAGGTGTTGCTGCCCAACCCGCGCAACGCGGTGGTGGTGCCGCAGAGCGCCGTCACCTACACCCTCTATGGCAACTCGGTGTATGTCGCCGTGCCGCAAAAGTCCGAAGACGGCAAGGTGCAGACCACGGCCGATGGCCAGCCGCAACTGATCGCCGAGCGGCGCTTCGTCGAGACCGGCGAGCGCCGCGACGGCCTGGTGGTGATCGCCAAGGGCCTCACGCCCGGCGAAACGGTGGTCACCGCCGGCCAGTTGAAGCTGACCCAGGGCGCTGCCGTCACCCTGAGCGCCGACAAGACCCTGCAAGCCGAACCGACCAGCCAGCCCGGCGCCGACTGACCAAGGAACCGCCATGGCCTTTACCGACCCGTTCATCCGTCGCCCGGTGCTGGCCAGCGTGGTCAGCCTGCTGATCGTGCTGCTGGGGTTCCAGGCCTGGAGCAAACTGCCGATCCGCCAGTACCCGCAGATGGAAAACGCCCTGATCACGGTGACCACCGCTTACCCAGGGGCCAACGCCGAAACCATCCAGGGCTACATCACCCAGCCCCTGCAGCAGAGCCTGGCCAGTGCCGAAGGCATCGACTACATGACCTCGGTGAGCCGGCAGAATTTTTCGGTGATTTCGATCTACGCGCGCATCGGCTCCGACAGCGACCGGCTGTTCACCGAGCTGCTGGCCAAGGCCAACGAGGTCAAGAACAAGCTGCCCCAGGACGCCGAGGACCCGGTGCTGAGCAAGGAGGCCGCCGATGCCTCGGCGCTGATGTACATCAGCTTCTACAGCAAGGAGCTGAGCAACCCGCAGATCACCGACTACCTGTCGCGGGTGATCCAGCCCAAGCTCGCTACCCTGCCCGGCATGGCCGAAGCCGAGATTCTCGGCAACCAGGTGTTCGCCATGCGCCTGTGGATCGACCCGGTGAAGCTGGCCGGCTACGGCCTGAGCGCCGGCGATGTGACTGCCGCGGTGCGCCGCTACAACTTCCTGTCCGCCGCCGGCGAGGTCAAGGGCCAGTACGTGGTCACCAGCATCAACGCCACCACCGAACTCAAGTCGGCCGAAGCCTTCGCCGCCATCCCGCTCAAGACCAAGGGCGACAGCCGCGTGCTGCTGGGCGATGTGGCACGGGTGGAGATGGGCGCGGAGAACTACGACACGGTCAGCTCGTTCGACGGCACGCCGTCGGTGTACATCGGCATCAAGGCCACCCCGGCCGCCAACCCGCTGGACGTGATCAAGGAGGTGCGCAAGCTGATGCCGGAGCTGGAAGCGCAGTTGCCGCCCAACCTCAAGGCCTCCATTGCCTATGACGCCACGCTGTTCATCCAGGCCTCCATCGACGAGGTGGTCAAGACCCTGGTCGAGGCGGTGCTGATCGTGATCGTGGTGGTGTTCCTGTTCCTCGGTGCGTTGCGTTCGGTGCTGATCCCGGTGATCACCATCCCGCTGTCGATGATCGGCGTGCTGTTCTTCATGCAATTGATGGGCTACTCGCTGAACCTGTTGACGCTGCTGGCGATGGTGCTGGCCATCGGCCTGGTGGTGGACGATGCGATCGTGGTGGTGGAGAACATCCACCGCCATATCGAGGAGGGCAAGACGCCGTTCGACGCCGCGCTGGAAGGCGCCCGGGAGATCGCCATGCCAGTGGTATCGATGACCATCACCCTGGCGGCGGTGTACGCCCCCATCGGTTTCCTGGAGGGCCTCACCGGGGCCCTGTTCAAGGAGTTCGCCCTGACCCTGGCCGGGGCGGTGGTGATTTCCGGCATCGTCGCGCTGACCCTGTCGCCGATGATGTGTGCCCTGCTGCTGCGCCCGGAGCAGAACCCCAGCGGCCTGGCCCATCGCCTCGACCAGCTGTTCGAGCGACTCAAGCGCCGCTACCAGACGCTTTTGCACGGCACCCTCGAGACCCGGCCGGTGGTGATCGTGTTCGCCCTGATCGTGCTGTGCCTGATTCCGGTGTTTCTGATGTTCAGCAAGAACGAGCTGGCCCCGGACGAAGACCAGGGCATCATCTTCATGATGGCCACCGCCCCGCAACCGGCCAACCTCGATTACCTGAACGCCTACACCGACGAGTTCATCACGATCTTCAAGTCATTCCCCGAGTACTACTCCTCGTTCCAGATCAACGGCTTCAACGGCGTGCAATCGGGCATCGGCGGCTTTCTGCTCAAGCCGTGGAACCAGCGCAGCCGCACCCAGATGGAGTTGCTGCCCGAGGTGCAGGCCAAGCTGGCGACCATCAGCGGCCTGCAGATCTTCGGCTTCAACCTGCCCTCCCTGCCGGGCACCGGCGAAGGCCTGCCATTTGCCTTCGTGATCAACACGCCGAATGACTACGTGTCGTTGCTGGAAGTGGCGCAGCGGGTCAAGGACCGCGCCCAGGCCTCGGGCAAGTTCGCCTTCCTGGACATCGACCTGGCATTCGACAAGCCGGAGGTGGTGGTGGATATCGACCGGGCCAAGGCGGCGCAGATGGGGGTGTCGATGGATGCCCTGGGCGGCACCCTGGCCACGCTGCTGGGCGAGGCCGAGATCAACCGCTTCACCATCGAGGGGCGCAGCTACAAGGTGATCGCCCAGGTCGAGCAGGCCTACCGTGACAACCCCGGCTGGCTGAACAACTACTACGTGAAGAACGAGCAGGGCCGGATGCTGCCCCTGTCGACCCTGATCAGCGTCAGCGACCGCGCGCGGCCGCGCCAGCTCAACCAGTTCCAGCAGCTGAACTCGGCGATCATCCAGGGCTTCCCGCTGGTGAGCATGGGCGAGGCCCTGGAGACGGTGCGCAGCATCGCCCAACAGGAGGCACCGGCAGGCTTCGCCTTCGACTACAGCGGGCAGGCACGTCAGTTCGTGCAGGAAGGCAGTGCGCTGTGGGTGACCTTCGGCCTGGCGCTGGCGATCATCTTTCTGGTGCTGGCGGCGCAGTTCGAGAGTTTCCGCGACCCGCTGGTGATCCTGGTGACGGTGCCCCTGTCGATCTGTGGAGCATTGATCCCGCTGTTTCTGGGGTGGTCGAGCATGAACATCTACACCCAGGTGGGGCTGGTGACACTGATCGGGCTGATCAGCAAGCACGGCATCCTGATCGTCGAGTTCGCCAACCAGTTGCGCCTGCACAAGGGGCTGAGTGCGCGGGATGCCGTAGAGGAAGCGGCAGCGATACGCCTGCGGCCGGTGCTGATGACCACGGCGGCGATGGTATTCGGCATGGTGCCGCTGATACTGGCGACGGGCGCCGGGGCGGTGAGTCGGTTCGACATCGGCATGGTGATCGCCACCGGGATGTCGGTGGGCACGCTGTTCACGTTGTTCGTGTTGCCGTGCGTGTATACGTTGCTGGCCAGGAAGGAAATGCCAAGTACGGCGCTGGAATCGAGTTGAACGCATCGCGGGTCAAGCCTACTCCCACAAGGATCACTGCAACCCTGTGGGAGCGGGCTTGACCCGCGTCGATACACTTCATCACCCGTTGGAGCGCAGCCCCCGGCTCATGCCGAACAGGAACAACAGCAGGTCATGGTCCGGTTGCGCCGTGACGACCGGCTTGGCCGTCCGCGGCAGCGGACACTGCGCGCCCAGGTCGATGGAACTGAGCACCTGCGGACGCGGCTCCTCCCACGCGGCGAAAGCCACCGAAGCCACCGCCAACGCCACAAGCAGAAACAAACCTCGTGCTATTTCTAGTTTCATTGCTCTAAACCTTTGACAGCGCTGCCAAACGCCACTTCGTAAAAGTAGAGCAACTTCTTCCAGTCCGCATCGTTCCACGACGAATGGCGGCGCAGTTGCTTCAGGTCATTGGCGGCCGCACGCTGGCAGCTGATGCGCCGGCGGCACTTCTCCAGGTCCAGCAAGGCGACCTCGGCACGCGCATCCGCGCCCTCGCCGGTCACCTTCACGAAAATATGCTTGCTGTACAGGCAGCCATGCTGCCAGTGCCCGCGGTGCATGCGCGCCAGGTTGCCGGCCAGGTCCTCGAGCACCCGGTCGTGCAGCGCCTCGCCGTGCTGCTCGCGCCCGCCGCCGGCGTACCACAGGTCGATCTCCTCGAAACCGTCCAGCGCCTCGCTGACCAGCAGCGCCCGCCACTGGTGCTGGGCATCGCGCTCCACGCCGCAATAGACGATATGCGGCACCCGCACGCCCAACTGCTCGAAACTGCTCAGGGCAGCGAACTCACGCAATACCGTGGGGCGACCGAAGGGGTGCAGCAGGCTGCGGTAGATATGCCCGACCTGGCGCTTGGCATACAGCAGATGGCCCGTCTCGTCGCTCAGGCGCTGCACGCCGCTTTCGCCGCCACGCCGCTGGTTGGGTGCCTCCACCCATTCGCCCTGGCGCTGCCAGAAGTAATCGAATTGATCCGAGACCGCCGTACCGCCCGTTCCTTCCACAGCCATTCCTTCACCCCTTGCGCAATACGTAAACTCGCCACATCGCATAGAACGGCAAAAAGTCCATTCGTTCCTGAATACGGAAACCTGCGGCCTCGAACTCCTGTTCAACCGTAGCAGCTGGTAACACAAAACGGTTCTGGTAACTGCCATCGGCCTGCCCGTTGTTACGGCGTGCTTCCAGGCGTTTACGCCGCCAGGCCTTGATGTTGCCGTCCACCCACAACGAGATGATCACGCTGTCGCGGCTAACCCGTTGAAACTCCGAAAGAATCGCCTTGCGATGGGCCGCTTCGCCAATGTGGTGGAACAGCCGCATGCAGAAAATGCTGTCTACCGCGTTGTCCGGCAGATCGATGGCGAAGGCTGATGTCTGCAAGGGCCGTACCCGTTTGACCACTTCTGCCGGTTGCGACCCGCAGGCGATCTGCAGCATGGCGGCGGAATTGTCGGCGCCGATGATCACGCGGTTGGCCTTTTCGGCCAGCAGCGGCCAGAAACGGCCGGCACCGCTGGGCAGGTCCAGCACCAGGCCAGGCTCGCCGGCCAGCGCCAGGGCACGCCGGGCCAATTGCTCGTCACGCTGGTGGGACAAGCGGCGGGCAATGCCGTCCTGGTGCTTGTGCAGGTACTGTTGAGCGTGCTGCTCGTCGTACTTTTCGGAAAACTTGAGCTTGATGGGACTGCGCATGGTGCATCTCCTGACTCCAATGCCGCCTACCTTAAGCAGGGCGACGTTGGCGTCAGGTCATGCGAACGTGAAAAAAATGTCAGGTTGCGTCGGTAAGTTACAAGGTGTTTCCGGAGGCCTGCGACCCGGCCGTGCCCAATTTCACATGGAACCGGCAACCATGGGGCTCGGCGGCGCTCAGGCTGACGCTCCAGCCCTGGTCCTCGCAGATCCGCTGCACCAGAGACAGGCCCAGCCCGAGCCCTTCCCCGCGTTTTTCGCCGCCGCGCACGAACGGCTGGAACATGGCCTCGCGATGCTCCTCGGGAATTCCCACGCCGCTGTCCTCGACGGTGAAGCCATCGGGCTCCAGGGTGAGGCGGATGTACCCCTGGTCGGTGTAGTGCGCCGCATTGCGCAGCAGGTTGCCCATCACCGATTGCAGGAACGTGGCGTTGTACAGGGTCGGCAGCGCGCCGGTGTCGTGGTAGGTGAGGGTCAGCCCCTTCTGCTCGATGGTGTCGCGCCAGACGCCGATCAGTTCGTTGCCCACCTCGCGCAGGCTTGCCCGCGAAGCGACGGCACCCTCGTCGCGCTGGGCGCGGGCGAGCATGAGGAAGGTCTGCACCAGCTCGCGCATTTCTTCGGTGGCCCGCGAAATGCGTTCGACCTGGGCGCGGGCGCGATTGTCGATGGCCGGGTTCTCCAGCAGCAGCTCGCACGAGCTGGCCAGCACCATCAGGGGCGTGCGCAGTTCATGGCTGACATCGCTGGTGAACAGCCGCTCGCGGGTCAGTGCATCGCGCAGGCGCCCCAGGGTGGCGTCGAAGGCCACCGCCAGTTGCCCCACTTCGTCGGCCGCGTAGTCCGGCGCCAGGGGCGGCGCCAGGCCCAGCAACTGGTCGCGGTGGCGCACCTGGCGCGCCAGCCGGATCACCGGGGCCATCACCCGCCGTGCCAGCACCCAGCCGAGGAACACCGCCAGTGCCAGGCTGAGCACGAAGCCCACCACCACCACGGCGAACAGCACACGCTCGCGTTCTTCGAAATCGCTCTGGTCCTGCAGCAGCACGTAGTGCCGCCCGTCCACCACCTCGACCATGGCGTGGTACGACAGGTGCTCGCGAAACACTTCGTGAAACCCCGGGGTGAGGTGGCGCAGGTCCTTGGGCAGGTCGAAGTCGTCGCGCCCGCCACTGTAGTAGAACAACTGGTCGGGCCGCGGGCGGTGGCTCCACTCCGATACGCTGTCCATCAGCAGCATGCGCTTGAGGTCGCCCCCCAGTACCGAGGAGATCAGGCGCTCTTCCACCAGGTGCACGGTGGCCACGATGCCGAAGGCGAAGGCCCCGGCCACCAGCGCGCTCATCAGCGCGAAGGCGATGATGATGCGCTGGGCAAGGCTTTGCTTAAACTCCATCACGACCCTCGGCCAGTCGATAGCCAACACCGTGCACGGTATGCAGCAGGGGCTTGTCGAATGGCTTGTCGATCACCTGGCGCAACTGGTGGACGTGGCTGCGCAGGCTGTCGCTGTCGGGGCAGTCGTCGCCCCACAGGGCTTCTTCCAGTACCTCGCGGCGCAGCACGTGGGGGCTCTTCTGCATCAGCACTGCAAGCAGCTTGAGGCCGACCGGGTTGAGCTTGAGGAACTTGCCCTGGCGGGTGACCTCCAGGGTGTCGAGGTCGTAGCTCAGGTCGCCGACGTTCAGGCTGCGCCGGCCACCGCCCTGGGCCCGGCGCAGCACCGCTTCGATGCGGGCGGCCAGTTCCGACAGGGCGAACGGCTTGAGCAGGTAGTCGTCGGCGCCGGAGCGAAAGCCCTGCAGGCGGTCGTCGAGCTGGTCGCGGGCGGTCAGCATGATCACCGGGGTATCGCGCCGGGCATCCTCGCGCAGGCGCTTGCACAAGGTGTAGCCGTCGATGCCGGGCAGCATGATGTCGAGCACGATCAGGTCGTAGTGCTCGGTGGCAGCCAGGTGCAGGCCCGACAGGCCGTCCTGGGCGCAGTCGACGGTGTAGCCCTTGAGGCCCAGGTAATCGGCCAGGTTGGCCAGGATATCGCGGTTGTCTTCAACCAGTAGAATTCGCATCGGTACCTCTCCCCGTCCTCGTTTGCCTGCTTGGCAGGCGCAGCTTAAGGCCATCGCCCAGGCCCCGCCAGCGCCGCATGGATTTAATCGCAACTGACATTTTTTTCACCCCAGCTTCACACATAGCGTAGGCGCGCCGGCACACAATCGGCAGTTTCCATTGCCTGCCTGGACCCTGCCATGCCTGCCATTCCCCCTTTGCCCGCGTCCCGCCCGCTGAACCTGTGGATTGCCCTGGGCATTCCGCTGCTGACCGCCGTGTGCCTGATCCTGCTGGAGCTGACCGACCTGGACATGGCCCTGGCCAACCTCGCGTTCGACCCGCAGGCGGGCCAGTTCATCGGTCGTCACAGCTATTTTCTCGAAGACATCCTGCATGACCGCGCCAAGGAGCTGGTGATCCTGTTCGCGGTGCTGGCCATCGTCGGCTTTGCCGCCAGCTTTGTGCTGCAGCGCCTCAAGAGCTGGCGCCGGGAACTGGGTTGCCTGGTGCTGGCGATGGGCCTGTCGACCGGCTTCGTGACGCCGCTCAAGGCCGCGACGGCGGTGCAGTGCCCCTGGAGCCTGAGCGAATTCGGCGGCCAGGAAACCTACAGCAAGCTGTTAGAGGCCCGCCCCGCCACCGACAAGCCAGGGCGCTGCTGGCCGGGCGGGCATGCGGCCACGGGGTTTACCCTGTTTGCGCTGTTTTTTGTCCTGCGTGATCGCAAGCCACGCCTGGCCAAGGCCGCGCTGGTGTTCGCCTTTGGCCTGGGGGTGGTGTTTTCGGTGGGCAGGATGCTGCAGGGCGCCCACTTCTTTTCGCACAATGTGTGGACAGCGGTGTTCTGCTGGCTGATCGGGTTGGGGTGCTACTGGCTGGTGTTGTATCGCAAGCCGTCACTGGCCGCTTCGCCAGCCAGGCTGGCACCTACAGGATTCGCTGAACGTCTGTAGGTGCCAGCTTTGCTGGCGAAGGGTTTCTGCCAGACATAAAAAAGCCCCGCACAAGGCGGGGCTCTTCTTCAAGCGGGTAAGGCTGGCTTACATCATGCCGCCCATGCCGCCCATGCCACCCATGCCGCCCATGTCAGGCATGCCACCGGCAGCCTTGTCTTCAGGCGCATCGGCAACCATGGCTTCGGTAGTGATCATCAGACCACCGATCGAGGCCGCGGCCTGCAGAGCCGAACGGGTCACCTTGGCAGGGTCCAGGATGCCCATTTCGATCATGTCGCCGTACTCGCCGGTAGCAGCGTTGTAACCGAAGTTGCCCGAACCTTGCTTGACCTTGTCGACTACCACGCTTGGCTCGTCGCCGGCGTTGGCAACGATCTGGCGCAGTGGGGACTCGACGGCGCGACGCAGCAACTGGATACCCACGTTCTGGTCTTCGTTGTCGCCCTTGAGCTCGGCAATGGCCTGCAGCGAGCGAACCAGCGCCACGCCACCGCCAGGTACCACGCCTTCTTCGACGGCTGCGCGGGTAGCGTGCAGGGCGTCTTCAACGCGGGCTTTCTTCTCTTTCATTTCAACTTCGGTGCCGGCACCGACCTTGATCACGGCAACACCGCCAGCCAGCTTGGCCAGACGCTCTTGCAGTTTTTCACGGTCGTAGTCCGAGGAAGTCTCTTCGATCTGGGCACGGATCTGCTTGACGCGTGCTTCGATGTCGGCTTCAACGCCAGCACCGTCGATGATGGTGGTGTTTTCCTTGGACAGGGTCACGCGCTTGGCGTTGCCCAGGTGCTCCAGGGTGGTCGACTCCAGGCTCAGGCCGATTTCTTCGGAGATCACGGTACCGCCGGTCAGGACGGCGATGTCCTGCAGCATGGCCTTGCGGCGGTCGCCGAAGCCAGGTGCCTTGACCGCAGCCACTTTCACGATGCCGCGCATGTTGTTGACCACCAGGGTAGCCAGCGCTTCGCCTTCGACGTCTTCAGCCACGATCAGCAGCGGACGACCGGCCTTGGCAACGGCTTCCAGTACTGGCAGCAGTTCGCGGATGTTGGAGATCTTCTTGTCGACCAGCAGCAGCAGCGGGCCGTCGAGCTCGGCAACCATGGTGTCCGGCTTGTTGACGAAGTAAGGGGACAGGTAGCCACGGTCGAACTGCATGCCTTCTACAACCGACAGTTCGTTTTCCAGGCCCGAGCCTTCTTCGACGGTGATCACGCCTTCTTTACCGACTTTTTCCATGGCTTCGGCAATGATTTCACCGATGGAGGTGTCGGAGTTGGCCGAGATGGTACCGACCTGAGCGATGGCCTTGGAATCGGCGCATGGCTTGGACAGGTTCTTCAGCTCTTTGACGATGGCGATGGTGGCCTTGTCGATACCGCGCTTGAGGTCCATCGGGTTCATGCCGGCAGCAACGGCCTTGAGGCCTTCGCTGACGATGGCCTGAGCCAGAACGGTAGCGGTGGTGGTGCCGTCGCCCGCTTCGTCGTTAGCCTTGGAGGCCACGTCTTTCAGCAGTTGGGCGCCCATGTTCTCGAAGGCGTCCTTGAGTTCGATTTCCTTGGCAACCGAAACACCGTCTTTGGTGATGGTTGGCGCGCCGAAGCTCTTGGCCAGAACCACGTTGCGGCCTTTCGGGCCCAGGGTCGCTTTTACCGCGTCAGCCAGAACGTTGACGCCAACCAGCATTTTCTTACGGGCGGAATCGCCGAATTTTACGTCTTTAGCAGCCATGATCGTTTAATCCTTGAATACTTTGGAGTAACGGGAAACCAGCGGATCAGCCTTCGATAACGGCGAGAATCTCGTTCTCAGCCATTACCAGCAGGTCTTCGCCGTCAACTTTCACAGTGTTGCTGCCCGAGTACGGGCCGAAAACCACCTTGTCACCCACTTTCACGGCCAGCGCGCGCACTTCGCCGTTGTCCAGGATGCGGCCGGTACCCACGGCGACGATTTCGCCACGGTTGGGTTTTTCAGCGGCCGAGCCTGGCAGAACGATACCGCCAGCGGTTTTCGATTCTTCTTCGCTGCGACGGATGACGACGCGGTCATGCAGAGGACGAAGCTTCATTGTCGATCTCTCCTGATAGTGGTTTTCATCGGCCGGTATCGTTACCGGCGTGTTGATGCTTTCGGCGTAGCCGATCGTGGACCGCGGGGCGGGCCACGCATGTATTGTCTGGGGCAAATGCCCAGAAACCTTGCGGTGACCCATACATGAGGTCGGCCAAGGCGATTACAAGGCTTGCCGATGAAAATTTTTGCAGGCCGGCGCGCCAAATGAAAAACGGCCCCGAAGGGCCGTTTCATGCTACGCGGGCGAGCGCTCGCGTCACGGGTCACGCTTTTCGTATTCGCCTTCGATCACATTGGGCTGACGCGGTGCGCCGGGCGGCGCATTGAACGGGTCGTCGCCGAAGGCGCGCTGACGCATGGCCTGGGCTTCGGCGCGCTGGCGCAGCTTGTTGGCCAGCAACCGGCGGCTGAACGGCAACAGCACGATCAGGCCGATCACGTCGCTGATGAAGCCGGGGAGCAACAGCAGACCGCCACCCAGGGCCAGCATCAGGCCGTGGAACATGTCTTCGGCCGGCAATTCGCCGCGCTGCAGGCTCGCCCGCGCACGCAGCGCGGTGGCAAGGCCTGCGACCCGCACCACCAGCACACCAAGGGCCGAGCCCGCGATGATCAGCAGCAGCGCCGGGAAAAATCCGATCGCGGTGCTGACCTTGAAAAACACATACAGCTCGAGCACCGGGAAAAGCAGAAACAGCAGTAGAAAAGCACGCATCAAGGGTTCCTCTACGCAAGATGTCCTTGCAGGTACGACCTTAAATGGTTGCTGGCCGTTGCAATTTCAACCCTCGACCGCCTCGCGATCAGGCCACTGTTCGGCGCGGGCCAGCAAAACCAGGGCTTCGCGTACTTGTATCGGTGTATTGCAAGACCTTGGAAACGCCAGCCAGTGCAGGCCCTGGCCGATGCGCAGGTGCATGCCCTCGGTATCGATCCCTACCAGCGAGGCCGGTGCGCTGGCAGGCAGGCCGCTAAGCTCGACGTAGTGCGCGATGGCGTTGGCATGGTCGTCGTTCATGTGCTCGACCATGCTCACCTCGGCCTTGCCGGCGAACGGGTTGGCCAGGGTCACGTCGTCCAGCCAGTGAATCGCGCCGAAGCCGCCGATATAGCGATGGCGCACCGGCCTGAGCACCCAGAAGTCGAAGTCGTGGGCGCTGTGGTACTGGCTCGATTCGGGGAAGTAGCGGTAATAGCGCCCGGCGGCGGCCTCGATGGCCTCGGGGTCGGCCAGCTTGTGGGCCTCGGCCATCACGGTAAGACGACCCACCGCCTGCACGTCCTCGGCATCGCGCTCGCCTACCAGCAGCGAACACTTGGGGTCTTTTTGCAGGTTGTGGGTGTGCTGGGCAATGCGACTGATCAGGATCAGCGGGTTACCGTCGGCGTCCAGGCAGTACGGCACCACGGAACCGAAGGGGAAGCCGGGCATCGATTTGGAATGGGTCGAGAGTACGCCACGGTACTCCTTGAGCAGCAGCTCTCTTGCCTGCCTTGCAGCCTTCGCGCTCACGGGGGTGCTCCTGGGAAAGGTGTGATCGCGACAAGCTAATCATTATCAGTGGCGATTGCCAAGGGGCCTGCAGGCGCCGGCCCCTGAATGCGAAAGCGGTTTACCAGGCCACGCCGAAGCCGACGGTGTAGCGCGTCTTGTCCAGGTCGCTGTCGCTGGTGCCGCTGATGATGTCCTTCTCGGCCTTCAGGTTCAGCGATGCCCATTCGGTGACCTTGTAGCGCAGGCCTACCTCGGCATCCAGGCTGTAGTCCGCCACGCCGCCCAGCGGCTTGCCAACCTCGCCGTTGGTGAACAGCTCGACCGACTTGCCGATCAGGTAGCGGTTGTAGTCCCACTTCACGCCCAGCGAATAGAAGTTGTCCTTGCCGCCGTCGCTGTACTCGTAGTCGGTGCGGTTGAGCAGCGAACCCAGCGAGAACGCGCCCAGCTCGTCGTCCCAGAACTGGTAGCCCGGGCCGGTACCGACCGTGCGCTGGCGGGTCAGGTCTTCGATGTGGTCGCGCTTGTAGTTCAGACGCCCCTGCCAGAACCACTGCTCGGTAATGAAGCGGTCCAGCGCGTATTCGGCGCTCCAGTTGTTGGTGGTGGTCGTGTCGTTCTTGGTCTCGCGGTTGTACTCGCCCTCGGCGTTATGCCGCCAGCGACCGTGACGGGCAGTGGTCTTGAAGTCGACGTCGTAGTCGTCACTGTCGGTCTCGGCGCGCTTGTAGTCCAGTGCCAGGTCGATGTTGCCCTTCCACAGCATGTCTTCGACCAGCGGCTTGGGCTTCATGATCTGCTGGATGCTGGCCAGTTCAACCGCCTTGGGCGCCTCGCCATTGGCCAGGATCACCTGGCCGTCTTCACCGGCCTGCAGCGACTTGGCCTTCTCGCCGGTGTAGGCGTCCTGCTTGACCAGCAGTTCCTGGTCGCTCTCCAGGGTCTTGACCTTCTTCCAGTCCAGCGCGATGGAGCCACCATACTCGGTCTGCAGCACCAGCTTGCCACCGTCGAAGACCTTGATCTTGCCGCTGAGCCGGTCGCCGTTCTTCATCCATACGGTATCGGCCACCGCAGGGGCGCAGACACCGGTCATCACAAGGCACAACAAGGCTCTAGAATACATAGGCAGTACAGAAACTCGGTTCGCAGAAAAATCGGGCATTATCCAGATACCCGCCAGCAGAACAAGGACTGACCCAGCCAATGCCGATGAGTTCAATTCGTATTTGTGCGCCCTGCCCCCTTCACTGCCCCGCAACGCCCCGATGAGCGCGGCCTTGACCGACGCGCAGCAGCGCGCAGAAGACCGACGGACGGCGCTCTACCTGGTGCTGGGCCAACTGCCGCCAGGCAAGGTGGTCAGCTATGGTGAACTGGCGGCCATCGCCGGCCTGGGCCGCGCGGCGCGCTGGGTGGGGCGCGCCCTCAGCCAGTTGCCGAGCGACACTCGCCTGCCCTGGCACCGCGTGCTGGGCGCCGGCGGACGCCTGAGCCTGGCCCTTGGCACGCCCTCCGGGGATGAGCAGCGGGCCCGCCTGCGGGCCGAAGGGGTGACCGTCCGGAACAATCGTGTGGATATGTTGCGCCATGGCTGGCGCCCGATGGAGCACAGCGGTTAGAGTGCGCGCTTTGTTTTCGCAAACTTGAGGCAGATGTTGGCCCATGCCCCGTAAAACCTGGCGCGCTGCGCTCGCTGCCTATGCCAGCCCGTCGACCCTGGTGCTGTTGCTGCTCGGCTTTGCCGCCGGCCTGCCCTATATGTTGGTGTTCTCGACCCTGTCGGTATGGCTGCGCGAAGCCGGGGTTGCCCGTGAAACCATCGGTTATGCCAGCCTGATCGGCCTGGCCTACGCCTTCAAGTGGGTATGGTCGCCACTGCTGGACCAATGGCGCCTGCCATTGCTGGGCAAGCTTGGCCGACGCCGTTCCTGGCTGGTGCTGTCACAGATCCTGGTGGTCATCGGCCTGGTCGGCATGGGCTTTTGCGACCCGCAGAAGCACCTGTCGTGGCTGATCGCGCTGGCGGTGCTGGTGGCCTTCGCCTCGGCCACCCAGGACATCGCCGTGGATGCCTACCGCCTCGAGATCGCCGGCGACCAGCGCCAGGCCGCCCTGGCCGCCAGCTACATGGCCGGCTACCGGGTCGCCGCCCTGCTGGCCACCGCGGGCGCGCTGTTCTTTGCCGAAGGGTTCGGCTCCACCGGCTTCAGCTACAAGCACAGCGCCTGGACCGGCACCTATGTGCTGTTCGGCGTGCTGATGGTGCCCGCCCTGATCACCAGCCTGCTGATGCGCGAGCCGCCCGTACCCCTGCGTACCCAGCTGTCGGCGGCGCGCTACGGCTTCGGCCACCAGCTGGCCTCGGTCTTCGTGCTGATCATTCTGCTGGTGTCGGTACCGGCGATGTTCACCCAGCTGTACAACACCGATTTCGCCAGCGTGCTGTTCGAAGGCGCCAGCCTGCTCGACCTGCTGCTTGAAGACCGCGCCTTCCTGCGCGCGATCCTCTACATCACCCTCACCACGCTGTGCCTGTCGTCCATGGGACGACGCGGGCTGGCCCCGGTGCTGACCCCGGTCAACGACTTCATCGTGCGCTACCGCTGGCAGGCGCTGCTGCTGCTGGGGCTGATCGCCACCTACCGCATGTCGGACACGGTGATGGGCGTGATGGCCAACGTGTTCTATATCGACCAGGGCTTCACCAAGGACCAGATCGCCAGCGTCAGCAAGATCTTCGGCCTGTTCATGACCCTGTTCGGGGCCGGCATGGGCGGCCTGCTGATCGTGCGCTTCGGCATCCTGCCGATCCTGTTCATCGGCGGTGTGACCTCCGCCGCGACCAACCTGCTGTTCCTGATGCTCGCCGACATGGGGCCGAACCTGCAGATGCTGGTGGTGACCATCTCGCTCGACAACTTCAGCTCGGGTCTGGCGACCTCGGCCTTCGTGGCCTACCTGTCGAGCCTGACCAACCTGAAGTTCTCGGCCACCCAGTACGCCCTGCTCAGCTCGATCATGCTGCTGTTGCCGCGCCTGATCGGTGGCTACTCAGGCGTGATGGTCGAGAAGTACGGCTATCACGACTTCTTCCTGATCACCGCGATGCTCGGGGTGCCAACGCTGATCCTGATTGCCTTGCACTGGCACCAGGAACTGCGGCGCGGCAAGCTGGCCCCCGTGGAGCCCGAGACCACCGAGCGCCCCGGAGCCTAGGCCAGCGACGCCAGTTCGGCGTCGTCCTGCAGCACCGTGCGCAATGGCCACAGCGCCAGCAACCCGGCGCAACCTGCCGCCAGGGCGAAGCTCAACAGGCTCGCACCTGCCCCCAGCATCGCCAGCAAGGCGCCGCCCAGGCCCAGCAAGGCGATGGTGATCATGCCCAGCATCGCCGACACCAGGCCCTTGCTCTGCTCGCTGGAGAACAGCGTCATGCGGTACAGCACCGCGTTGGCGATGCCCAGGCCCAGTGCGTACAGCGACATGCCCGCCACCAGGCTGAACACCGAAGGGTACAGCCAGGTGCCCAGCATGGCCGCGCCCAGGCCGATCAGATACGGCCACAGGGCCTTGCGGATCAGCGCGCGCAGGCTGTAGCGCTCGGCAATGCGGTTGATGATCAGGTTGCCCGCAATCAGGCCACCGAACACCGGCAATTGCCACAGTGCATAGTCCAGGGTGCTCAAGCCCTCGTCATGAATCAGCAGCACCGGCGACAGACCGATCCAGCCGATCAGCGGCAGGCCCACCAGGCCCAGGGCAGCGCTGCCGGCAACGAAGCGGCGGTTGCCCAGCAGTTGCCCGTAACCGGCCAGCAAGGGCAGCAGGTGGATGGGCTGGAAGGCCAGGCGCGTACCGTCGCGTCGCTCCACCCCCAGGGTTTCAGGCATGAAGCGGTACAGCGCGCACCAGGTCAGCACGGCGAACCCTGCGAACAGTACGAACAGCCAGCGCCACGACACCCACTCCAGCAGCACGGTGCCTACCAGTGGGCCGAGCAGCGGCGAAAGCAGGGCGATGTTGGCCAGCAGGGCCATCATGCGCACCGCATCCGCCTCGCTGAAGGCTTCGTTCAGGGCCGGGTAGCTGACCGTGACCACAAAGCCCAGGCCGATGCCCTGCAAGAGGCGCAGCAGGTTGAACAGCTCGATGCCCTCGACCCAGTAGGTGGCCAGGCAGGCCAGGCAGAAAATGGCGCATCCCCACAGCAGCAGCGGACGCCGCCCGTAGCGGTCGGCCAGCGGGCCGATCAGCCACTGCAGCAGCACACCGCCAAGCAGGTAGAGGTTCAGCGCATGGGGGATGAATTCGGGGCTGGCATTCAGGTCGCCCACCACCGTGGGCATGGCAGGCATCACCACGTCGCTGGCCAGGTAGGTCAGCAGCTCGAACAGCGCCAGGGTCATGGCGAAACAGAATGCCCGGAACGGGGTGATGTTTATCAGCGGGGTAAGCATGGCAAGGCCTGGCAGGGAAAATCAGCCAGCCTGTATGCCAGAAAAGGCAAAGGTCGGACAGTAACAAGAAGTGAACAAGTGTAATCGGTGCACCCGAATCGCGGGGCAAGCCGCGCTCCCACGCGGTAATCACTGTCTCCAGACACATGATGTACCTGTGGGAGCGGGCTTGACCCGCGATGAGCTCGACGCGTGTTACTGCACGGCCGCTTCCTGCACCACACGGATTACCCGCTGCGGAAACGGGATGTCGATGCCCTCGGCCTTCAACCGGTCGCGCGCATGCTCGTTGAGCATGAACATCACGTCCCAGTAGTCAGCCGTCTTCACCCAGGCTCGCAGCGACACGGTGATCGAGCTGTCGCCCAGTGCCGAAATCACCGCCTGGGGCGCGCCCGGTTCCTGCAGCACCCGCGGGTCATTGGCCAGGTCCAGCAGCACCTTGCGCGCTACCTGCAGGTCGGCCTCGTAGTCCACGCCCACATCGAACACCACCTTGCGGGTCGGCTGGCGGTTGGTGTTGGTGATGATGCCGTTGGACAGGCTGCCGTTGGGCAGGATCACCGTCTTGTTGTCACCGGTACGCAGCACCGTGTGGAAGATCTGGATGCTGTCCACGGTACCGCTGACCCCCTGGGCCTCGATCCAGTCGCCCAGGCGGAACGGACGGAACAGCAGGATCAGCACCCCACCGGCGAAGTTCGCCAGGCTGCCCTGCAAGGCCAGGCCGATGGCCAGGCCGGCGGCACCGATGGCGGCCACGAACGAGGTGGTCTCGATGCCGATCATCGAGGCCACGCTGACCACCAGCAGGATCTTCAGAATGATGTTCGCCAGGCTGCTGATGAAGCCTTGCAGCGCCAGGTCGGCGTTGCGCAGGGCCAGCAGCTTGCCCAGGCGGTAGGTGACCTTGTTGATCACCCACCAGCCGATGGCCAGGGTCAGCAGCGCCAGCAACAGGCGACTGCCATATTCCATGATCATCGGGATCCAGGTCTGCGAAGTCCTGACCAGCTGATCCACTTCAGCGTTCAAATCCATAGGTTGTCTCCTGATGCCGGGCGGCAAAAAACGGGGAAAGCGTGGCGCCGCAATCGTTTCAGCGGCCGCAGAAACCTCGGACGCCGAAACGGCGCCAAGGTTCCGGGTACACGGGGATCAGTCGCGGAAGTTGTTGAACTGCAGCGGCATGCCGAACTCCTTGGCACGCAGGGCCGCGATGGCCTCCTGCAGGTCGTCGCGTTTCTTGCCGGTGACACGTACCTGCTCGCCCTGGATGGCGGCCTGGACCTTGAGCTTGGCGTCCTTGATGTGGGCAACGATCTTCTTGGCCAGTTCCTTGTCGATGCCTTCCTTCAGCGTCGCTTCCTGCTTCATCACCTTGCCCGATGCGAAGGCATCCTTGACCTCCAGGCACTGCACGTCGATCTTGCGCTTGACCAGCGCCAGCTTGAGGATGTCGATCATCGCCTCGAGCTGGAACTCGGCCTCGGCGGTGAGGTTGACGGTCAGTTCCTTTTCCTTGAACTCGAAGCTGCCCTTGCCCTTGAGGTCGTAGCGGCGGTCGAGCTCCTTGACCGCGTTTTCCACGGCGTTGGTGACTTCGTGCTTGTCCAGTTCCGATACCACGTCGAACGACGGCATATCCATTCTCCAAAAAAATAAACGCACGCTCATGGGCCCCTGGTCGCAGAGCATGATGGAGCGTGCCGGGTTTGACGGTTAAAATGCGGGTTCATTATAACGGTTGCGAAACGCAGATGAGCAGCACCTGGCATATTCTCGGCGCCGGCAGCCTGGGCAGCCTCTGGGCCTGCCGCCTGGCACAGGCCGGCAAGGCGGTCCGCCTGATACTGCGAGACCCTGCGCGCCTGCACGCCTACGAGGCGGCGGGCGGCCTGAGCCTGGTACACAACGGCCAGGCGCAGCGCCACGCGATCCCCGCCGAAACCGCCGATGCAGGCACGCCTATCCACCGGCTGCTGGTGGCCTGCAAGGCCTACGACGCGCCCGCGGCAGTGGCGCAGCTGGCGCCGCGACTGGCGCGCAATGCCGAGCTGGTGCTGCTGCAGAACGGCCTGGGCAGCCAGGACGAAGTCGCCAGCCAGGTCCCCCACGCACGCTGCATCTTCGCCTCCAGCACCGAGGGCGCGTTTCGCGAAGCCGACTGGCAGGTGAACTTTGCCGGGCATGGCTTCAACTGGCTGGGCGACCCGGCCAACCCGCTGCCGCCCGATTGGCTCGACGACCTGACCGACGCCGGCATCCCGCACCAGTGGACCCCGGACATCCTCACCCGGCTGTGGCGCAAGCTGGCGCTCAACTGCGCCATCAACCCACTGACCGTGCTGCATGCGTGCCGCAACGGCGGCCTGGCCGAGCATCACTGCGAGGTGGCCACGCTGTGCGCGGAACTGGCCGAGCTGCTGCAGCACTGCGGCCAGCCCGAAGCCGCCACCGACCTGCAGGTCGAGGTCGAACGGGTCATCCAGGCCACGGCGGCGAACTACTCTTCCATGTACCAGGACGTGCGCCAGGGCCGACGCACCGAGATCCACTACCTGCTCGGCCACGCCTGCCGCGTTGCCGCCCGCCACGGCCGCCATCTGGCGCACCTTGAACGGCTGCACCGGCGCCTGGTCGAACACCTGAAAGCACGCGGGTTGCCCAGCGACTGAGGGCAACGCTACCCTGCCCCTCCACCCACAGGATCACGCCGTCACCATGCCCTTGCGCGAACGCCTGGAAAACCTGCCGGTCGGCCAGAAGCTGCTGGCCGCCCTGCTGGTGCTGCTGATCACCATTCTGCTGGTGGCCAACCTGACCTTCATCAGCGCCGCCTACTGGATCTCCCAGGAGGCCATGGCGCCCCAGGCCCTGCAGACCATCGGCCGCCTGGTATCGCACCCGGAGCTGGCACAGCGCGCCGCCGACTCGCCAGAGGCGGCCAACGACCTGCTCAAGGAACTGGACAGCTACACCCCGCTGCGCGCCGCCGCGCTGTATGGCAGCGACGGCAAGCTGCTGGCGCAGTTGCAGCACGGCGAACCCCTGGCAGTGCCCAAGCGCTACCGCAACATCGAAAGCTGGCGCCTGACCGAGTTTCGCAGCACCCAGCTGGTAACCCTGCCGCGCCCCGGCAACCCGCCCGGGCATCTGCTGCTGGTGGCCAGCAGCGAGCTGCCGATGGCCTTCTATACTGGCACGCTGACCGCCAGCCTGGGCATCCTGGTGTTCAGCATCCTGCTATGGATGCTGATTGCGCGGCAGATCAAGCGCCTGATCACCCAGCCGATCTACCAGCTCGAACAGCTCTCGCGCCAGGTGACCCGCGAAGAGAACTATGCCCTGCGCGCGCGCCCCGGCAACCGCGACGAAATCGGCAGCCTGGCCGAGGCGTTCAACACCATGCTGTCGCGCATCGAAGCCCGCGAACAGCAACTCAAGCGCGCCCGCGACGAATTCCAGACCGCCTATGACCAGGCCCAGGGCCTGGCCGAGGAAACCCGTCACACCAACCGCAAACTGGAACTCGAAGTACAGGTGCGCAGCAAGATCGAGCGCAAGCTCACCGGCTTTCAGAACTACCTCAACAGCATCATCGACTCCATGCCCTCGGCACTGATCGCCCTGGACGAACAGCTCTACGTGACCCAGTGGAACCAGGAGGCCAGCGCGCTTTCCGGCACGCCGCTGGACGAGGCGCTGAACCAGCCGATCTTCCTCGCGTTCGAGCCGCTCAAGCCGTTCCTGCCGCAGCTCAAGGAAAGCGTCGAGAAGCACCGCGTGGCCAAGATCGAGCGGGTCACCTGGACCAGGGGCGACGATGCGCGCCACTACGCCCTGACCTTCTACCCGCTGATGGGCGGTGGCGGGCGCGGCGTGGTGATTCGCATCGACGACATCACCCAGCGCCTGTCGCTCGAAGAGATGATGGTGCAGTCGGAGAAGATGCTCTCGGTCGGTGGCCTGGCTGCTGGCATGGCGCACGAGATCAACAACCCGCTGGGGGCGATCCTGCACAACGTGCAGAACATCCGTCGACGCCTGTCCCCCGACCTGCCGAAGAACCTGGAGCAGGCCAGCGAAACCGGCATCGACCTGGGTACGGTCAACCAGTACCTGGAAAACCGCCAGGTACCCCAGTTGCTCGATGGTATCCAGCAGGCCGGCGCACGGGCGGCCAAGATCGTCACCCACATGCTCAGCTTCAGCCGCCGCAGCAATCGCCAGATGGCACCGTGCGACCTGCCGGCACTGATCGACCAGGCGGTGGAGATCGCCGGCAACGACTTCGACCTGACCGAAGGCTTCGACTTCAAGGGCCAGGCCATCGTGCGCCAGTTCGACCCGGCCCTGGGCCCGGTGCCCGGCACCGCCAACGAGCTGGAACAGGTGCTGCTCAACCTGCTCAAGAACGCCGCCCAGGCGATTCACCAGCGCGAAGACGACAGCGAACCGGGGCGTATCATCCTGCGTACCCGGCTCAACCCGCCGTGGGCCGAGATCCAGGTCGAAGACAACGGCGTGGGCATGCCCGAGGCGGTGCGCAAGCGCACCTTCGAGCCGTTCTTCACCACCAAGGAAATCGGCCAGGGCACTGGCCTGGGCCTGTCGGTGTCGTATTTCATCATCACCAACAACCATAAGGGCCAGATGGAGGTGCAGTCGGCGCCGGGTCAGGGCACGTGCTTCACCTTGCGCCTGCCGCTGAGCAACCTGCCGATGCCACCCCCCGGCCCGCCAACGATGGAGTCATGAGCATGGGTTTTCGCTTGTCGAAGATTTACACCCGCACCGGCGACAAGGGCGAAACCGGCCTGGGCGACGGCCGCCGCGTCGCCAAGGACCATCCGCGCATCGAGGCCATCGGCGAGGTGGACACGCTCAACAGCCAGCTGGGCGTGTTGCTGGCAGGCCTGGCCGAGCAACACCTGGACGAGGTGGTCGAAGTGCTGGCGCCGTGTCAGCATCGGCTGTTCGACCTGGGTGGTGAGCTGGCGATGCCCAGTTACCAGGCCTTGAACGAGGCCGAGGTGCAGCGCCTGGAAGCGGCGATCGACCACTGGAACGAAGAGCTGGGGCCTCTGGAGAACTTCATTCTGCCGGGCGGTTCGGCGCTGATTGCCCAGGCCCATGTATGCCGCAGCCTGGCCCGCAGTGCGGAGCGGCGGTGTCAGCAGTTGAATGCGGCAGAGCCGCTGGCGGGGGTGGGGCTGGCGTACATCAATCGGCTGTCGGACTTGCTGTTCGTGGCGGCGCGGGTGATTGCGCGGCGCCAGGGGGTGGCGGAGGTGTTGTGGCAGGCTGCGGCCAGGCCATGACGCCGCTTCGCCGGCAAGGCCGGCTCCTACAAAGGTCAGCGCCGTCTGTAGGAGCCGGCCTTGCCGGCGAGGCTTCACTCAGGCCTCAGGCCAGAACGCCCGAATTCCGGCCACGCCTTGGGCGCCGAACTGCCAGGCCCGCTCGCAATCAGCCGGCCCCACGCCACCCAGCACATACACCGGCCGGTTGAAGCCTTCGATCAGCTCGCTGGCCTGCTCCCAGCCCAACGGTACCGCCTCGGGATGCGTCTGGGTCGCCTGCACCGGCGACAGGGTGACGAAATCCACCCCCATCTGCTCGGCCAGCGCCAGTTCTTCGGCGTTGTGACAAGACGCGGCCAGCCAGCGCTCTCTGGGGAACGGTCGGCCCTTGGGCGCGTATTTGCGCAACTGCTCGGCCGTAAGGTGCCACCCTGCCGCCGGGAAATCGCCCAGCCACTCCAGCGGCCCCTTGAGCATCAACTGCGCCTTGCCGGCACACAGCCCCACCGCATCCACCGCCACATCGCGGTACTTGGGGTCGTAGCCGTTGGGCGCACGCAACTGCACCAGCTTGATCCCGCCGGCAATCGCCTTCTGGATGCCGCGCAGCAACTGCGGGGCTTCCAGTTCGCCCGGGGTGATCAGGTAGTGGCCAGGCAACCGCGCGGCCGCCACGATGGGCTGGTTGGCTTCAGGGAAGTCGTATTGCGGCAGTTCGCGTGGCGACACCCAGGCCAGTGGCTGGCCTTCGGCGCCATGGGGCTCGCCGGTAAAGCCGTCGACCTCCCACACGTCCAGCAGCACCTGCTTGTCGGGGTAGTCGTGACGCACCTTGATCAAGGGCCGTGCACGGGTCACGACGATGCCCAGTTCCTCGTGCAGCTCGCGGGCCAGGGCGATCTCGACCGCCTCCCCCGCCTCCACCTTGCCGCCGGGAAACTCCCACAGGCCGCCCTGATGCTGGCTGTCGGCACGGCGCGCAATCAGGATGCGCCCGTCGGTGCCACGGATCACCGCAGCGGCAACATGCACCCGCTTCACGACGCACGCTCCGCCAGCGCAGCCTGCTGCCAGGCCTGGAAGGCCGGCCACTGGTAGATGGCCTCGACGTAGGCGGCGGCTGCCGCTGGCAGTTCGACACGGTAGCTGCGCAGGCGCACCGCCACCGGGGCGAAGAAGGCGTCGGCCAGGCTCAGTTCGCCGAACAGGTACGGGCCCGGGGTCTTGGCCACCAGGCGGCACTCGGACCACAGCGCGACGATGCGGTCGATGTCGATCTGCACCTCGAGTGGAATGCTCTCAAGGGCCTGATCGTGGTCCAGGTTCATCGGCATGGTGCTGCGCAGGGCGAAGAAGCCACTGTGCATCTGCGCGCAGGCCGAACGCGCCTGGGCCCGGGCAGCGATGTCGCTGGGCCACAGGTTGGCTTCAGGGTGGCGCTCGGCCAGGTACTCGGCGATTGCCAGCGAATCGGCGATGGTGCCGTGTTCGGACTTGAGCAGGGGCACCTTGCCGGTGGCGGAGTGCGCCAGGATGCGCTGGCGGGTATCGGGCTGGTTGAGGGTGATCAGCAGTTCGGTGTAGGGCACCCTGGCCAGTTCGAGGGCCAGAGCGGCGCGCAGCGACCAGGAGGAATACAGCTTGTCGCCGATGATCAGTTGGTAGCTCATGGGTGGGCTCCATCGGGATGTGCGGGGGCCTATCGCGGGTCAAGCCCGCTCCCACAGGGTTACTGCAATCCTTGAGGGAGCGGGCTTGACCCGCAATACGGTCAGGTACGGTATTCGGCGTTGATCTTCACATACTCATGGGACAGGTCGGTGGTCCAGATCGTCTCGCTGCAGTCGCCACGCCCCAGATCGATGCGGATGGTGATCTCTTCCTGGGCCATCACGGCCGAGCCCTGGGCCTCGGTGTAGGTGGCGTTGCGGCCGCCTTTGCTGGCGATGCACACATCGTCCAGGTACACGTCGATCAGGCTCACGTCCAGGTTCGGCACGCCAGCACGGCCCACAGCTGCCAGGATCCGGCCCCAGTTCGGGTCGGAGGCGAACAGCGCGGTCTTGATCAGCGGCGAATGCGCCACGGCATAGCCGACGTCCAGGCATTCCTGATGATTGCCACCACCGTTGACCTGAACGGTCACGAACTTGGTCGCGCCTTCACCGTCACGCACGATGGCCTGGGCCACTTCCATGCACACCTCGAACACCGCCTTTTTCAACGCGTCGAACAGCGGGCCGCGGGCTTCGGTCACTTCAGCCACGTCGGCCTTGCCGGTGGCGATCAGCATGCAGCAATCGTTGGTCGAGGTATCGCCGTCGATGGTGATGCGGTTGAACGACTTGTTGGCGCCGTCCAGCAGCAGGTCCTTGAGCACGGCCGGCGCCACCTTGGCGTCGGTGGCGATGTAGCCGAGCATGGTCGCCATGTTCGGGCGGATCATCCCGGCGCCCTTGCTGATGCCGGTCACGGTGATGGTCACGCCGTCATGCTGGAACTGGCGGCTGGCACCCTTGGGCAGGGTGTCGGTGGTCATGATGCCGGTGGCAGCCTCGGCCCAGTTGTTTTCCGACAGGTCGTCCAGGGCGGCCTGCAGCGCGCCTTCGATCTTCTCGACCGGCAGTGGCTCACCGATCACACCGGTGGAGAACGGCAGCACCGCATCGGCGTCGACACCCGCCAGCTCGGCCAGCCTGGCGCAGGTGCGCTCGGCAGCGGCCAGGCCGGGGGCGCCGGTACCGGCGTTGGCGTTGCCGGTGTTGGTCAGCAGGTAACGCACACTGCCCTGCACGCGCTGCTTGGCCAGGATCACCGGGGCAGCGCAGAACGCATTGAGGGTGAACACGCCGGCAACGCTGGAGCCTTCGGCGCAGCGCATTACCACAACGTCCTTGCGCCCGGGGCGCTTGATGCCCGCAGAGGCAATACCGAGTTCAAAACCTGGAACCGGGTGCAACGTTGGCAAAGGACCAAGACCGACAGCCATGAAAGCGCTCCTAGAAAAAAGGCGCCGGCTCGAGATACCGGCGCTTGAGATGGAACAACGCCGCGACGGTTGGGCCCGTCGCGGCGCGGTGTTCAGATATCAGCAGGGGGCAACGGCGGTGCGATCAGTCGATCTTGCCGTGGCACTGCTTGAACTTCTTGCCCGAACCGCACCAGCAGGGTTCGTTGCGGCCCAGCTTCTGCTCGTTGCGCACCGGCGCTGCGGCCACGGCGACGTCGGCACCCTCCTCAAGCAGCTCGCCCGCTTCCAGGCCAGGGGCCTCGGCGTGCTGGAACTGCATGCGCTGGGCCAGCTCTTCGGCTTCGCGGCGCAGGCGTGCTTCCTCTTCGATCGGGTCTTCGCGGCGAACCTGAACGTGCGAGAGCACGCGGATGGTGTCGCGCTTGATCGAGTCCAGCAGTTCCTGGAACAGGGCAAACGACTCGCGCTTGTATTCCTGCTTCGGGTTCTTCTGGGCGTAGCCACGCAGGTGGATACCGTGGCGCAGGTGATCCATGGTCGACAGGTGGTCTTTCCACAGGTCGTCGATCACACGCAGCAGGATCTGCTTCTCGAAGGTACGCAGGGCATCGGCGCTGGCCTGCTCTTCCTTCTCGTTGTAGGCCGCCATCAGCTCGGCCATCAACTTCTCGCGCAGGGTCTCTTCGTACAGGTGGTCGTCTTCGTCCAGCCACTGCTGGATCGGCAGCTTGACCCCGAAATCGCTGGCCAGGGCCGCTTCCAGACCCGGCACGTCCCACTGCTCGGGCAGCGACTGTGGCGGGATGTGCTGGGCCACGGTGGCATCGAGCACTTCCTGGCGGAACTCGGCGATGGTGTCGCCGATGTTGGTCGCCGCCAGCAGGCTGTTGCGCATGTGGTAGATGACCTTACGCTGCTCGTTGGCCACGTCGTCGAATTCGAGCAGTTGCTTGCGGATGTCGAAGTTGCGACCTTCGACCTTGCGCTGGGCCTTCTCGATGGCGTTGGTGACCATGCGGTGCTCGATGGCCTCGCCGGACTGCATGCCCAGGGCCTTCATGAAGTTCTTGACCCGGTCGGAGGCGAAGATGCGCATCAGGCTGTCTTCCAGCGACAGGTAGAAGCGGCTCGAGCCCGGGTCGCCCTGACGGCCGGAACGGCCACGCAACTGGTTGTCGATACGGCGCGATTCGTGGCGCTCGGAGGCGATCACGTGCAGACCACCGGACTCGATCACCTGCTGGTGACGCTTCTGCCAGTCGGCCTTGACCTGGGCAACCTGCTCGGGCGTCGGGTTGTCCATGGCAGCCACTTCGACTTCCCAGTTGCCGCCCAGCAGGATGTCGGTACCACGACCGGCCATGTTGGTGGCGATGGTCAGTGCACCCGGGCGACCGGCCTGGGCGATGATCTCGGCTTCCTTCTCGTGGAACTTGGCGTTCAGGACCTTGTGATCGATGCCTTCCTTGATCAGCAGGTTGGACATGTGCTCGGAGGTTTCGATGGTGGCGGTACCCACCAGCACCGGACGCCCGGAAGCCATGCTCTCCTTGATGTCGGCGATGATCGCGGTGTACTTCTCTTCGGCCGTCAGGTAGACCAGGTCGTTGAAGTCCTTGCGCGCCAGCGGCTTGTTCGGCGGGATCACCATCACGTTGAGCTGGTAGATCTGGGCGAATTCGAACGCTTCGGTGTCAGCGGTACCGGTCATGCCGGACAGCTTGTTGTACAGGCGGAAGTAGTTCTGGAACGTGGTCGAGGCCAGGGTCTGGCTCTCGGGCTGGATGTTCAGGTTTTCCTTGGCCTCGATGGCCTGGTGCAGGCCCTCGGACAGGCGACGGCCCGGCATGGTGCGGCCGGTGTGCTCGTCGATCAGCAGGATCTGGCCGTCCTGCACGATGTATTCGACATTGCGGTGGAACAGCTTGTGGGCACGCAGGCCGGCATACACGTGGGTCAGCAGGCCCAGGTTGTGCGCCGAGTAGAGGCTCTCGCCCTCGGCCAGCATGCCGACCTGGGTGAGCATCTCTTCGATGTACTGGTGACCGGCTTCGTTGAGTTCGACCTGGCGGGTCTTCTCGTCGATGCTGTAGTGGCCTTCCTGGGTGACCTGGCCTTCGACCTCTTCGATGTGCTGCTTGAGCTGCGGGATCAGCTTGTTGATCTCGATGTACAGCTTGGAGCTGTCTTCGGCCTGGCCGGAGATGATCAGCGGGGTACGGGCTTCGTCGATCAGGATGGAGTCGACTTCGTCGATCACGGCGAAATTCAGCTCGCGCTGGAATTTCTCTTCCATGCTGAACGCCATGTTGTCGCGCAGGTAGTCGAAACCGAATTCGTTGTTGGTGCCGTAGGTGATGTCGGCGGCATAGGCGATGCGCTTTTCTTCCGGCGGCTGGAACGGGGTGACCACACCCACGGTGAGGCCCAGGTATTCATACAGAGGGCGCATCCAGTTGGCGTCGCGGCGGGCCAGGTAGTCGTTGACCGTGACCACGTGCACGCCCTTGCCGGACAGCGCGTTGAGGTACACGCCCAGGGTCGCCACCAGGGTCTTGCCTTCACCGGTACGCATCTCTGCGATCATGCCCTCGTGCAAGGTCATGCCACCGATCAGCTGTACATCGAAGTGACGCATGCCCATGACCCGCTTGCCGGCCTCGCGCGCAACGGCGAAGGCTTCGGGCAACAGTTGGTCAAGGGTCTCGCCTTTGGCCAGGCGCTCTTTGAACGCTGCGGTCTTGGCCCGCAACTGCTCGTCCGTCAGGGCGACCATCTGCTCTTCGAAGGCATTGACGATCTGTACCGTCTTGAGCATGCGTTTGACTTCACGCTCGTTCTTGCTTCCAAAAAGTTTTTTTAACAAAGGCGCAAACATATTGGCAGGATCTTCCACACGTAGGGATGGAGGGCGGCCCCGTGAGTCGCCCGTGCAGCCCTTATGGCCGCATGCGAACGAGCATTCTACCCGGAAACGATGGTGAGGAAAGTGGCGGATTTCCACGATGCTGGCACAGCGCTTTTGACGGGGCTTTTTTACAATAAGGCCTTTTTCGCCAACTTCAACCCATCGTCACATGAAGAATTACCGGCGGGGCGATCTGTTAAGATGGCGCCACTGTATTTTTCGGACCCTGCCCATGGCTTTTCGCCCCCTGCCCGCCCGTGCACCCGCCGTGCTTTTGCGTGAAGCGAGACCGCTCAAGGCCCTGTTCAGCCAGGCCCAGCGCCTGGCCCAGCTGCAGCGCCTGGTGGAGAGCCAGTTGCAGCCGGCAGCGCGCGAGCATTGCCATGTGGCCTCCTGGCGCGAGGGTACGCTGCTGCTGATCGTCACCGACGGGCACTGGGCCACGCGCCTGCGCTACCAGCAGAAACGCCTGCTGCGCCAGTTGCAGATGATGGAGGCCTTCAGCAGCCTGACCCGCATCAATTTCAGGGTGCAGCCGGTGGCCGGTGTGGCACCCGCGGCGGGGCACCCGATGGACATCTCGACACGTTCGGCGCAGAACATCCACGCTACGGCCGAAGGGATCACCGACCCCAAGCTCAAGGCGGCGCTGGAGCGCCTGGCCAGGCACGGCAAGGGATAGACGAGCGCACAGCGCTCGCAAACCTGCGAGTGCGCGGCAATAAAAAGGGCCACCCGAAGGCAGCCCCAAAAAATAACTAAAGAAGAGAGAGTTCGTACTTACACTGCCGCAACCGGACGCATGTAAGAGATCGGTGCCGTGCTGGCATCTTCGAACGTCACCACTTCCCACGCATCGGTTTCCTCGATCAGCTTGCGCAGCAGCTGATTGTTCAGCGCGTGTCCGGACTTGTAGCCCTTGAACTCGCCGATCAGGCTGTTGCCCAGCAGGTAGAGGTCGCCAATCGCATCGAGGATCTTGTGCTTGACGAATTCGTCTTCGTAGCGAAGGCCGTCTTCGTTGAGCACGCCATCCTTGTCCACGACGATGGCGTTTTCCACGCTGCCGCCGAGGGCGAGATTGTGCTTGCGCAGGTACTCGATGTCACTCATGAACCCGAAGGTACGGGCGCGGCTGACTTCCTTCACGAACGAGGTGCTGGAAAAGTCCACGCTGGCACTCTGGGTCCGGTTGTGGAACACCGGGTGGTCGAAATCGATCTCGAAACTCACCTTGAACCCTTCGAAAGGCAGGAAAGTGGCGCGCTTGTCGCCGTCTTCCACTGTCACTTCACGCAGGATGCGGATGAACTTCTTGGCTGCGTCCTGTTCTTCCAGGCCGGCAGATTGAATCAGGAATACAAAGGGCCCGGCGCTGCCGTCCATAATTGGCACTTCGGACGCGGAGAGCTCGACGTAGGCGTTATCGATGCCCAGGCCAGCCATGGCCGAGAGCAGGTGCTCTACCGTGTCTACCTTGGTATCGCCATTGACCAGTGTCGTGGACATGGTCGTCTCGCCGACGTTTTCCGCACGGGCAGGGATCTGCACCACAGGGTCGAGGTCGGCACGGCAAAATACGATGCCGGTATCCACAGGGGCGGGCTTGAGGGTCAGGTAAACCTTTTCCCCGGAGTGCAGGCCGACACCTGTGGCACGGATGATATTTTTCAGGGTGCGTTGTTTAATCATGGCATTGGCCGCTTCAGCGCAAATTGCGAACTGGTATCAACAAAGGCTGAGGATAATAGCAGACCCGGCCTTTGCTGAACACCAATCACCTTCATAGCCCTGATAAATTCCATTAATCGGCCTGACGACGCAGGAAAGCCGGGATATCCAGATAATCCAGGTCGTCCTGCGGGTTCAGCTTCTGTGCCGCAGCGGCCCCGGCGTGAGCCTGGTTGCGCATGACGGTCGGACGCTCCAGATCGCGGTAGTTGACCGAAGGTTGCTCCGGACGGGCCGGTGCAGGGGCTGGGGTCTGTACAGCGGACGCTTGCAGGGTGTTGTCGATGACCTTGACCGGTTTCTCGATCTTGGCACCCAGGCCGGTGGCTACCACGGTGACGTGCAGCTCGTCGCGCATGTCCGGGTCGATGACGGTACCGACCTTGACCATGGCGTGGTCGGAGGCGAATGCCTCGATGATGCTGCCCACATCGGAGTATTCACCCAGCGACAGGTCAGGACCTGCGGTGATGTTCACCAGGATGCCGCGGGCGCCCTGCAGGTTGACGTCTTCGAGCAGCGGGTTGCGGATGGCCGCCTCGGTCGCTTCACGCGCACGGTTCGGACCGCTGGCGCAGCCGGTACCCATCATGGCCATGCCCATCTCGCTCATCACGGTACGCACGTCGGCGAAGTCGACGTTGATCATGCCCGGACGCTTGATGATGTCGGAGATACCGCGAACGGCACCGGCGAGCACGTCGTCAGCCTTGGCGAAGGCCGACAGCAGGCTGGCATCCTTGCCCAGGATGGTCAGCAGCTTCTCGTTCGGAATGGTGATCAGCGAATCGACGCTGTCGGCCAGGGCACGGATGCCCTCGTCGGCGATCTGCATGCGCTTGCGACCTTCGAACGGGAACGGACGGGTCACCACCGCAACGGTGAGGATGCCCATTTCCTTGGCCACTTCGGCGATGATCGGAGCAGCACCGGTACCGGTACCGCCGCCCATGCCGGTGGTGATGAACACCATGTTGGTGCCTTGCAGCACTTCGGCGATGCGCTCACGGTCTTCCAGCGCGGCCTGACGACCGACTTCCGGATTGGCACCTGCACCCAGGCCCTTGGTCACGCCGGTACCCAGTTGCAGGATGGTGCGCGCGCCGATGTTTTTCAGCGCTTGAGCATCGGTGTTGGCGCAGATGAATTCGACGCCTTCGATGTTGCTCTTGACCATGTGATTGACGGCGTTGCCACCGCCGCCACCGACGCCGATCACTTTGATGACCGGGCTTTGCGGGACGTTGTCTACGAGCTCGAACATTTTCCCTCTCCTTTCAGTTCTCTAGTTTTTTGCGCCTACTACTACTGCTTTGAAACTTAAAAGTTGCCCTGGACCCAGCGCTTGAGTCGCTCAAGCACCGGGGCCTTCGGTTCATCGCCATAGCTGTTGCTGCTGATACCGGTCAGGGTCACGCCTTCGGACTGCTTCTGCAGGCCATAGGTCAGAAGGCCCACGCCGGTGGAATAGATGGGGTTGCGCACCACGTCGCTCAGGCCCCGCACGGTGTAAGGCACGCCCAGGCGTACCGGCATGTGGAAAATCTCTTCGGCCAGTTCCACCGCGCCTTCCATCTTGGCGGTACCGCCAGTGAGCACGATGCCGGCCGGCACCAGGTCTTCGTAGCCACTGCGACGCAGTTCGGCCTGGATCAGGGTGAACAGTTCGTCGTAGCGTGGCTCGACCACTTCGGCCAGGGCCTGGCGCGACAGTTCGCGCGGCGGACGATCACCCACGCTCGGCACCTTGATGGTTTCGCCGGCACCGGCCAGCTTGGCCAGGGCACAGGCGTAGCGGATCTTGATCTCTTCGGCGTACTGGGTGGGGGTACGCAGCGCCATGGCGATGTCGTTGGTCACCTGGTCGCCGGCAATCGGAATCACCGCCGTGTGGCGGATGGCGCCCTCGGTGAAGATCGCGATGTCGGTGGTACCGCCGCCGATGTCCACCAGGCACACGCCCAGCTCTTTTTCGTCATCGGTCAGCACCGAGTAGGCCGAGGCCAGTTGCTCGAGGATGATGTCGTCGATTTCAAGGCCGCAGCGGCGCACGCATTTTTCGATGTTCTGTGCTGCATTGACCGCACAGGTGACCACGTGCACCTTGGCTTCCAGGCGCACGCCGGACATGCCCAGCGGCTCGCGCACGCCTTCCTGGTTGTCGATCACGTAGTCCTGCGGCAGGGTGTGCAGCACCCGCTGGTCGGCCGGGATGGCCACGGCCTGGGCCGCGTCCAGCACCCGCTCCAGGTCCGCCGCGCTGACTTCGCGATCGCGGATGGCGACGATACCGTGGGAGTTCAGGCTGCGGATGTGATTGCCCGCCACGCCGACGAACGCCGAGTGAATCCGGCAGCCAGCCATCAGCTGGGCCTCTTCGACGGCGCGCTGGATCGACTGCACGGTGGATTCGATATTGACCACCACGCCCTTTTTCAGCCCGCGCGATGGATGGGTGCCGATACCGACGATTTCCAGGGTGCCATCGGCGGCCACTTCGCCCACCAGTGCAACCACCTTGGACGTACCGATATCCAGCCCGACGATCATTTTGCCGCTATGCGCATTTGCCATGGGTCCTGCCTCTCTCTAATTCTTCGCAACAGCGGGTTGGGCTGTCGTCGGTGCATTCGGTTCCCGCCAGCCAACGGCCAGGCCATTGGCGTAACGCAGATCGATGCGGGCGATGTTCGTGATCTGTTCTTTGAGCGTCTTGTCGTAAATGGCAATGAAGCGGCGCATCTTTTCCACCAGATGGTCGCGCCCCAGCAGCAACTCGATACCCGGCCCGGCGCTGCCGGCACCAGTGGTCAGGAACCAGCTGCCCCGCTCGCGCAGTTCCAGCCGGGCGATCGAGAAGCCCATGGGCCGCAACATCTGGCTCAGTACCTGATATTGCTGCATCACTTGCTGCTGCGCCCGCTGCGGCCCGAACAGCTGCGGCAGGTGCTCGTAGTTGGCCAGCTCGCGCGGGGTGAAGGCCTGGCCCTGGTTGTTGAGCAGGGCCTCGTCGCCCCAGCGCGCCACCGGCAGCTGTTCCTCGAGGCGGATCACCACTTCGTCCGGCCACACGCGACGCACTTCGGCATGCGCGATCCACGGCATCTGCTCGAGCTCGGTGCGCATGCTGGCCAGGTCGACGGTGAAGAAGCTGGCGGCCACATAGGGCGCGATACGCTGCTGCACGGCCTGCTGGCTGATGTAGCTCAGGTCGCCCTGCACGGCGATCTTGGTGATCGGCCGGTCGGCATACGGCATCAGGCGCTGTGCGCCCTCGTAGGCACCGAACCCGGCCGCTACCAGCAGAACCGGCCACAGCAGACGCTTGAACACGCTGAAATTGGCCTTGGGCAGGCGCGCCGACAGTGGCTCCTTGGCCACCATCCGGCTGGCACCGCGCGGCACCGGCTTGCGGCCGGTGGCGGGTTGCTGATGACGTACCATCGCGCCTTGCATGGGCTTAACCTCGCGCCTCGACGCTGGCCGCCAGGATCGCCAGCACCAACTGCTGGAAGTCCAGGCCGGCCGCGCGTGCCGCCATTGGGACCAGGCTGTGATCGGTCATGCCTGGTGCGGTGTTGACTTCCAGAGGCCAGAAGTTGCCCTGCTCGTCCTGCATCACGTCCAGACGACCCCAGCCGGCAATGCCGATGGCGTCGCACGCACGTGCGGTCAGTTCGATCAGTTCCTGTTCCTTGGCAGCGTCCAGGCCGCACGGAATGCGGTACTGGGTATCGTTGGCGACGTACTTGGCGTCGTAGTCGTAGAACGTGTGCGGGGTGCCCAGCGCAATCGGCGGCAGCACCTGGCCGCGCAGCACGGCAATGGTGAACTCCGGACCGTGAATCCATTGTTCAACCAATACTTGCGAGTCGTAGGTGGCGGCGTCCTTCCAGGCAACGATCAATTCTTCGACGCTGCTCACTTTCGCCATACCGATACTGGAGCCTTCATGGGCCGGTTTGACGATCAAAGGGAAGCCCAGTTCCGCGCCCGCAGAAATACAGTCTTGCTCGCTGGCCAGCACCGCGTGGTGCGGGGTTGGAATACCCAGGCTTTTCCACACCTGTTTGGTGCGCAACTTGTCCATCGCCAGGGCCGACGCCAGGATGCCGCTGCCGGTGTAGGGGATACCCAGGCACTCGAGCAGGCCCTGCATGCTGCCGTCTTCACCGCCACGGCCGTGGAGAATGATGAAGGCGCGGTCGAGCTTCTCGCGCTGCAGGCGGTCGAGCAGATCGTCACCCACATCGATGGCGATCACCTCGACGCCGGCGCTGGTGAGCGCCTCGATCACCGCGGCGCCGGACTTGAGCGACACCTCGCGCTCGGCGCTCTTGCCGCCGTACAGCACGCCGACACGGCCGAAGGCCTTCGGGTCGATGGTCGAGTGCAGCTTGGAGTATTGAGCAGTCATTTGGCCTTCCCTGCGGTGGCAACCGCGCCCGCGAACAATGGGCTTTTCAACAATTGCGGGGCCAGGCCACCGATGTCGCCGGCACCCTGGCACAGCAGGATGTCACCGGCACGCAGCAGCGGCTTGACCAGTGGCGCCAGCTCGATGCCGCGCTCGATGTAGATCGGGTCCAGCTGGCCACGCTGACGGATGCTGTGGCACAGCTGGCGGCTGTCGGCCCCCGGGATCGGCTCTTCGCCGGCCGGGTAGACCTCCATCAGCAGCAGCACGTTGGCATCGGCCAGCACCTGCACGAAGTCGTCGTACAGGTCGCGGGTACGGCTGTAGCGGTGCGGCTGGTAAACCATCACCAGGCGGCGCTCCGGCCAGCCACCGCGCACGGCCTTGATCACGGCCGCCACTTCGGTGGGGTGGTGACCGTAGTCGTCCACCAGCATCACGCTGCCGCCGTCGACCGGCAGTTCGCCGTACACCTGGAAACGTCGGCCCACGCCCTGGAAGCCCGAAAGCCCCTGCACGATGGCCTCGTCGCTGATGCCCTCGTCGGTGGCGATGGCAATGGTGGCCAGTGCATTGAGCACATTGTGGTTGCCCGGCATGTTCACCGACACGTCCAGCGGCTCGCGGTCACGGCGCAGCACGGTGAAGTGGGTCTGCATGCCCGACTGGCGCACATTGATCGCGCGCACGTCGGCTTCCTCGGCAAAGCCGTAGGTCACTGCCGGGCGCTTGACCAGCGGCAGGATCTCGCGCACCACCGGATCATCCAGGCATACCACGGCCAGGCCGTAGAACGGCAGGTTGTGGAGGAACTCGACGAAGGTCTTCTTCAGCTTGTTGAAGTCGCCCTCATAGGTCGCCATGTGGTCGGCGTCGATGTTGGTGACCACGGCCACCAGCGGCTGCAGGTGCAGGAAGCTGGCGTCGCTTTCGTCGGCTTCGGCGATCAGGTAGCGGCTGGTACCCAGTTGCGCATTGGTACCTGCTGCATTCAGCCGGCCACCGATCACGAAGGTCGGGTCCAGGCCGCCGGCGGCGAACACCGAGGCCAGCAGGCTGGTGGTGGTGGTCTTGCCGTGGGTACCGGCTACCGCGATGCCGTGGCGATAGCGCATCAGTTCGGCGAGCATCTCGGCACGCGGTACCACGGGAATACGCCGCTCAAGGGCCGTCGCCACTTCCGGGTTGGCCGTATTGATGGCGCTGGACACCACCAGTACATCGGCACTGGCGGCGTTCTCGGCGCGGTGGCCAAGGAAGATTTCGGCACCAAAGGACTCCAGGCGCTCGGTGACCGGCGAGGCCTTGAGGTCCGAGCCGGAAACCTGGTAACCCAGGTTGAGCAATACCTCGGCAATACCGCACATGCCCACGCCGCCGATACCGACGAAGTGAATGCGGCGGATACGGCGCATTTCAGGTTGCGGGATGGCTTTCTGGCTTTCAACCATGGGCCACCTCCAGGCAGATATCGACCACGGTGCTGGTAGCCGCGGGCTTGGCCAGGCGTCGTGCGGTGCTGGCCATGGTGTCGAGTTTTTGCGGTTGCATCAGTACCTCGTTCAGGCGTTCAGCGAGCTGCGCTGCGCCAGTTGTCGCTTGCGGCATCAGGAAGGCGGCGCCTTCACGTGCCAGATAGTGGGCGTTGTGGGTCTGGTGATCGTCGATGGCATGGGGCAGCGGCACCAGCATCGAGGGCAGACCGGCCGCAGCCAGTTCGCTGACGGTCAGCGCACCGGCCCGGCAGATCACCAGGTCGGCCCAGCCATAGGCGTGGGCCATGTCTTTGATGAACGGCTCTACCTGAGCCTCGATCCCGGCCTCGCGATAGCGCTCGGCGGTAATCTGGTCATGCTGCTTGCCGGCCTGGTGGAACACCTCGGGGCGCAGGGCCTCGGGTACCAGGGCCAGGGCCTGCGGCAACAGTTTGTTCAACGGCTCCGCGCCCAGGCTGCCGCCCAGCACCAGCAGGCGCGCGCGGCGCCCGGCCAGTGGCGCGCGCACAGGCTCCAGGAACAGCTCGCCGCGCACCGGGTTGCCGGTGGTGCGCAGTTTGTCGCTGGCCTCGAAGGTGTTCGGGAAAGCTTCGCAGACTCGGCCTGCCAGCGGCACCAGCAGCCGATTGGCGGTACCGGCCTTGGCGTTCTGCTCGTGGATCACCACGGGTACGCCAGCCAGCTTCGCCGCCACACCGCCCGGGCCGGTCACATAGCCGCCAAAGCCGACCACACACACCGGCTTGAGCCGACGGATGATGCGCCGCGCCTGCAGCACCGCCTTGAACAGGGTGAACGGCGCCTTGAGCAGCGACAGCTTGCCCTTGCCACGCAAGCCGGTGACCTGGATCAGGTGCAGTTGCAACCCGGCCTGGGGCACCAGCTCGTTTTCGATACCGCGTGGGGTGCCCAGCCAGTGCACGGTGTAACCGCGTGCCTGGAACTCACGGGCGCAGGCCAGGGCCGGGAACACGTGGCCCCCGGTGCCGCCTGCCATGATCAATACGTTTTTGCCTTCAACGGCCATGTCTTGGCTCCTCGGCAAAATCGCTCTCATCGAATTCATGTTCTTCGCTGCCCAGGTGCGTGCGGCTCTCCCACTCGATGCGCAGCAGCAGGCCCATGCACACGCAGCAGATCACCAGCGAGCTGCCGCCGTAGCTGAGGAACGGCAGGGTCAGGCCCTTGGTCGGCAGCAGGCCGACGTTCACCCCGATGTTGATCAGGAACTGGCCGATCCACAGGAAGGCCAGGCCGTAGGCCATGTAGGCGGCAAAGAACTGCTTGGCTTTCTCGGCCCACAGACCGATGTACATCGCGCGCAGGCTGACGAACACGAACAGCGCAACGGTCAGCAGCGAACCGACCACGCCCAGCTCTTCGGCCAGTACCGAGAACACGAAGTCGGTGTGTGCTTCGGGCAGGTAGAACTGCTTCTGCACGCTGTTGCCCAGGCCCACGCCCAGCCACTCACCGCGGCCGAAGGCAATCAGGGCCTGGGTCAGCTGATAGCCGGAACCGAATTGATCCGACCAGGGGTCGGTGAAGGTGATCAGGCGCGCCATCCGGTAGGGCTGCGCCTGTACCAGAATGAACACCGCCGCCACCGCCAGCACCACCATCAGGCTGAAGCGGAACAGCCCCACCCCGCCCAGGAACAGCATCGCCGCGGCGGCGCCCATCATCACCACCGTGGCGCCGAAGTCCGGCTCCATCAGCAGCAGGCCGGCCATCGGCAGCAGCACGATGAACGGCTTGAAGAAGCCCATCCAGCTCTCGCGTACCTCGGTCTGGCGGCGCACCAGGTAGCCCGCCAGGTAGATCACCACGAACACCTTGGCGATTTCGGAAGGCTGCACGTTGAAGAAGCTGAAGCCGATCCAGCGCATCGAGCCGTTCACTTCGCGGCCGATGCCCGGCACCAGTACCAGCACCAGCAACCCGAAGGCACCGACCAGCATCATGAAGCCCATGCGCTGCCAGGTGGCGATCGGCACCATCATGGTGACGACGCAGGCGACCAGGCCGATGGCCACGTACACCAGGTGACGGATCATGTGGTAAAGCGGGTTGCCCGACTGCAACGCGGCCACTTCCGAGGAGGCCGAGGTGATCATCACCAGGCCAAGGCCCAGCAGCGCCAGGCAGCCCGCGAGCATGGCGAAATCGAGATCGATGCCGCGACCAGTGACCAGGGGGGACGGATAAGGCTTGATGATGCCGAAGATCATGCCAGCCCCTCCACGGCCTGGGCGAACAGGCGTCCACGCTCTTCGAAGTTCTTGAACATGTCCAGGCTTGCGCAGGCAGGCGACAGCAGCACGGCGTCGCCTGGCTGGGCCAGCGCGGCGCCCTGCTGCACGGCTTCGTCGAGGCTGCTGACGCGAATCAGCGGCACGCTGTCGCCCAATGCCTGGGCCAGGCGCTCGGCATCACGGCCCAGCAGCACCACGGCGCGGCAGTGCGCCGCCACCGGGGCACGCAGCGCCGAGAAATCCGCGCCCTTGCCGTCGCCGCCGGCCACCAGCACCAGCTTGCCGTCGATATCCGCACCCAGGCCTTCGATGGCCGCCAGCGCGGCACCGACGTTGGTGGCCTTGGAGTCGTCGTACCAGCTCACGCCGTCACGCTCGCGCAGCCACTGGCAACGGTGGGCCAGGCCGGCAAAGGTGCGCAGGCTGGCCAGCATGGCGTCGAACGGCAGGCCTGCGGCATGCCCCAGGGCCAGCGCCGCGAGGGCGTTGGACTGGTTGTGCGCACCACGGATCTTCAGCTCGCGCACCGGCATCAGGGTCTGGAACTCGAACGCCAGGTACTTCTCGCCGTTCTCTTCACGCAGCCCGAAGCCCTTGAAGTCGGGCACATTCAGGCCGAACGTCCAGCACGGCACGTTTTCCATCGGCAGCGGACGGCTCAGTGCATCCTGGCGGTTGACCACCATCTGCCGTGCGCCACGGAAGATCCGGTGCTTGGCCAGGTGATAGGCCGGCAGGCCGCTGTAGCGGTCCATGTGGTCTTCGCTGACGTTGAGCACGGTGGCCACTTCGGCATTCAGCTGATCGGTGGTCTCCAGCTGGAAGCTCGACAGCTCCATCACGTACAGCTCGATGGCGTCGTCCAGCAGGTCCAGTGCCGGGGTACCGAGGTTACCGCCCACTGCCACACGTTTGCCTGCCGCAACGGCCATCTCCCCGACCAGGGTGGTGACGGTGCTCTTGGCATTGGAACCGCTGATGGCAATGATCGGCGCCTTGGCATTGCGCGCGAACAACTCGATGTCGCCCGACAGCTTCACGCCGCGCGCGGCCGCCTGCTGCAGGGCCGGGGTCGCCAGGGCCAGGCCGGGGCTGACGTACAACTCGTCGGCACGGCACAGGAAATCCACATCCAGTTCGCCACAACGCACTTCCACCTGCGGGTAGTCGCGACGCAAGGTCGCCAGCTCCGGCGGGTTCTCGCGGGTGTCGGCCACCGCAAACGCAATGCCCCGGTTCGCCAGGAAGCGAACCAGGGACATGCCGCTCTTGCCGAGGCCGACAACGATGCGGAAGTGGTCAGACGCGATCAGGGACACTCGTTTCTACCTCAGTTTCAGGGTGGCAAGGCCGAACAGCACGAGAATCACGGTGATGATCCAGAAGCGGACGATCACCCGAGGCTCGGGCCAACCCTTGAGTTCAAAGTGGTGGTGGATCGGTGCCATGCGAAACACGCGCTTGCCGGTCAGCTTGAAGGAAGCCACCTGGATCACCACCGACAGGGTCTCCATCACGAACACGCCGCCCATGATGAACAGCACGATCTCCTGACGCACGATCACGGCAATGGTGCCCAACGCGGCACCCAGTGCCAGGGCGCCGACGTCACCCATGAACACCTGCGCCGGGTAGGTGTTGAACCACAGGAAGCCCAGGCCCGCGCCGATCAGCGCGCCGCAGAACACGATCAGCTCGCCCGCGCCCGGCACGTAGGGGATCAGCAGGTATTCGGCGAACTTCACGTTGCCCGACAGGTAGCAGAAGATACCCAGCGCACCACCGACCATCACCGTCGGCATGATCGCCAGGCCGTCCAGGCCGTCGGTCAGGTTGACCGCGTTGCTCGAACCCACGATGACGAAATAGGTCAGCACCACGAAGCCGATGCCCAGCGGGATGGTGACATCCTTGAGCATCGGCACGATCAGGGTGGTTTCCACGCTGGTGGGCGCGGTCATGTACAGGAAGATCGCCGCGCCCAGGCCGAACACCGATTGCCAGAAGTACTTCCAGCGGCTTGGCAGGCCACGCGAGTTCTTCTCGATCACCTTGCGGTAGTCGTCGACCCAGCCGATGGCGCCGAACAGCAGGGTGACGATCAGCACCACCCACACATAACGGTTGGTAAGGTCGGCCCACAGCAGCGTGCTCACGCCGATGGCGGACAGAATCAGCGCACCGCCCATGGTCGGGGTGCCGGACTTGGAGAGGTGCGATTGCGGGCCGTCATTGCGCACGGCTTGACCGATCTGGCGAATCTGCAGGGTACGAATCATCCAGGGGCCCAACCACAGGGCCAGCGACAACGCGGTCAGTACACCCAGAATCCCGCGCAGGGTCAGGTACTGAAAGACCGCGAAGCCTTTGTAGAACTGTTGCAGATACTCAGCCAGCAGCAGCAGCATTAATGTTTCTCCCCGCTGGAACCGCACAAGGCCGCCACGACGTTTTCCATCGCAGCGCTGCGCGAACCCTTGATCAAAATGGTGGTGTTGTTGGCCTGCTCGACGCGAACGGCGTCGATCAAGTCAGCTTGAGTGGCGAAATGATGGGCCCCGGTGCCAAATGCCTTGACCGCTTCGGCCATCATCGGGCCCACGGCATAAAGTGCTGCAACCTTGCCCTTGGCGTATGCGCCGACCTGCCGATGCCCTTCCTCGGCCCACTGGCCCAATTCGCCGATATCCCCGAGCACCAGGACGGTACGCCCGGAAAAGCCGGCGAGTATATCAACGGCAGCGCACATGGAGGTGGGGTTTGCGTTGTAACTGTCGTCGATCACGCGCACACCGGTGGGCGCCATGTGCACCACGGTGCGGCCCTTGACCGGCTGCACCGCGTCAAGACCCTCGACGATGCCTTCCAGTGTCACGCCGAAAGCCTGTGCGGCAGCCGCAGCGGCCAGGGCGTTGCTGACATTGTGAGTGCCCGGCAGGTTGAGCTGGACGCGGGCGTTGCCCAGCGGGCTGCGCAATTCGAAACCGGGGCAGCCGCGTTCGTCGTGACGAATGTCGGTGGCATGAAAATCTGCGTCGGCATTGGCCAGGGCGAAAGTGATCACAGGGTGATGGCCGGCGCGCTGTTTCCAGATGCCGAACGCCTTGTCATCCAGGTTCAATACCGCCACGCCATCCTGGCCCAGGCCTTCGAGGATCTCGCCCTTGGCTTCGACGATTTTCTCCGGCCCGCCGAACTCACCCACATGAGCAGTACCGGCGTTGTTGATGATCACCACCTGCGGCCGGGTCAGGCCGACGGTGTAGGCGATTTCGCCGATGCGCGAGGCGCCCAGCTCGATGACCGCCGCCGTATGGTGCGGGGCCAGCTCCAGCAGGGTAAGCGGTGCGCCGAAGTCGTTGTTGAGGTTGCCACGGGTGGCCAGTACCGGCCCGCGGGTGCGCAGGATGCTGGCCAGCATCTCCTTGACCGTGGTCTTGCCACTGGAGCCGGTGATTGCGGCAACCGGCTTGTCGAAGGCGGCGCGATTGAGCGCCCCCAACTGGCCCAGGCCCAGGCGGGTATCGGCAACCACCAGTTGCGGCAGGTTGCTGCCCGGCACTTCGTGCTGCACCAGCGCCGCGACGGCGCCCTTGGCTGCCACTTCGTCCAGGTAATCGTGACCGTCGAAACGCGGCCCGGCCAGGGCGACGAACAACTGGCCAGGGGTGATCGCGCGGCTGTCGATGCTGACGCCATCGAAGGTTGCATCCTGGCCATGCAGGCGGCCCTGCAGCGGCGCTACCAACTGGCTGAGGGACATTGACTCAAGCATTCGGGGCCTCCCAGGCTGCCAGGGCTCTTTCGGCCTCGACCAGGTCGGAGAAGTCATGGCGCTCGCCGTTGATCTCCTGGTAATCCTCGTGCCCCTTGCCCGCCAGCACGATGACGTCGTCGGCAGCGGCGGTGGCAATCAGGTGCGCAATCGCCGGGCCACGGCCGGCGATGAACTCGACGCTTTCACCCCGGGCAAAGCCTGGGCGGATATCGTCGAAAATCTGCTGGGGCGCCTCGCTGCGCGGGTTGTCGTCGGTGACCAGCACGCGGTCGGCCAGGCGCTCGGCCACTTCGGCCATCAGCGGGCGCTTGCCGCGATCGCGGTCGCCGCCGCAGCCGAACAGGCATAGCAGCTTGCCTTGCGCATGGGGACGCAGGGCTTCGAGGACCTTTTCCAGGGCATCGGGGGTGTGGGCGTAATCGACCACCACCAACGGCTTGCTGCCACCGCCCAGGCGCTGCATGCGCCCTACGGGGCCTTCGAGCTGCGGCGTGACCTTGAGAATTTCGTCCAGCGGATGATCCATCGCCATCAGCGTGCCGACCGCGGCCAGCATGTTGCTGAGGTTGAAGCGCCCGAGCAGGCGGCTGCGCAGCATATGCTCGCCCTGTGCCGTCACCAGCACCGCACGCACGCCATCGTCGTCGAACTTCGCTTCGCGGCAGTACAGCGAGGCGGCAGGGTCGAAGAGGCTGTAGCTGATCAGACGCGAATCACCCTTCTGCGCCGCCAGCTCACGCCCGAAGGCATCGTCCAGATTGACCACCCGCGAGCGCAGGTCGGGCCAGGCGAACAGGCGCGCCTTGGCGGCCTGGTAAGCCTCCATGCTGCCGTGGTAGTCCAGGTGATCGCGTGACAGGTTGGTCATTACCACGATGTCGAAGGCCAGTGCCGCTACCCGGCCCTGTTCCAGCGCATGGGAGGACACTTCCATGGCCACGGCCCTGGCGCCAGCCTTCTTCAGGTCGCCCAGGGTCGACTGCACGGCAATCGGATCTGGCGTGGTCAGCCGGCCACTTTGCAGCTGGCCGTAGAAACCGGTACCCAGGGTGCCGATCAGGCCGCAGTGCTGGCCCAGCAGGTCGAGCGCCTGGGCCACCAGCTGGGTGACGCTGGTCTTGCCGTTGGTGCCGGTCACGCCGATCAGCTCGAGCTGGCGGCTCGGCTCGCCATAGAAGCGCCCCGCGATATCCGACAGCTGGGCAATCAGGCCCTTGACCGGAATCATCGGCACATCGGTGATCGGCAGCACGGTGGTGTTCTGCACTTCATAGGCCACGGCTGCCGCGCCGCGCTTGAGCGCATCGGCAATATGCTCGCGCCCGTCGACACGCGCACCCGGCACCGCCAGGAACAAGTCCCCGGCACGGACCTTGCGGCTGTCCAGGGTCAGTTCGCGGATCAACGGGTCGTTGTTGCCGCTCAGGGCAAACAGCTTACTCAATGGCATCGACATCAACCGCGCCCTCCCTTGGCGGGCGCAGCACCGGCCTGCTGCTGTGGAGTAGGAGCCGGCAGGTTGTCTGGCGGCACGTTCATCAGTCGCAGGGTGCCGGACATGACCTTGCTGAATACCGGCGCCGATACCAGGCCGCCGAAGTAGCCACCCTTGCTCGGCTCGTCGATCACCACCACGATGGCATAGCGCGGATCGCTCATCGGGCCGAAGCCGGTGAACAGCGAGCGGTAGGCGTTCTCGGTGTAGCCCTTGGAACCGACCGTGGCCTTACGGGCCGTACCCGACTTGCCGCCCACGTGATAGGAAGGCACCTGCGCACGGAACACGCCACGTGGCGCTTCGATGACCTGCTGCAGCATGCCCTGGATGGTCTTGGCGGTATCCTCGGGCACCACCTGGGTGGCCTCCGGGGTCTTGTCCACCTTGAGAATGCTCAGCGGTACCATCTTGCCGTTGTTGGCCAGCGCGGCGTAGGCATGCACCAGCTGCAACGCGGTCACCGACAGGCCGTAGCCGTAGGACAGGGTCGCGGTCTCGGCCTTGCGCCACTCGCGGTGGTTGGGCAGGTTGCCGACACGCTCGCCCGGGAAGCCCAGGCCGGTGTACTGGCCCAGGCCCAGTTGCGACATCACGCGGTAGATGGACTCGCCACCGATATCGAAGGCGATCTTGCTCATGCCCACGTTACTAGAGTTGATCAGGATGCCGGTCAGGTCGAGGATCGGGCCTTCGCTCCTGGACACGTCACGAATGGTGTAGCGGCCCAGCTGCAGGGTGCCCGGATAGACCTCGACCTTGTCGGTCGGCTTCCAGCGCCCACTTTGCAGGGCGGCGCTCATGGAGAAAGGCTTGACCGTGGAGCCCGGCTCGAACACGTCGATGATGGCGCGGTTGCGCATCGCCGCCGGGAACATGCTGCGGCGGTTGTTGGGGTTGTAGGTGGGCTGGTTGACCATGGCCAGCACTTCGCCGGTCTTCACATCCATGATCACCAGGCTACCGGCCTTGGCTTCCTGTTCGGCAATCGCGTTACGCAGTTCGCGGGTGGCCAGGTACTGCAGACGCAGGTCGATGGACAACGCCAAGGTCTTGCCGGCCTTGGCGTTCTTGGTGACCTGTACGTCCTTGATCAGCCGGCCGCGCCGGTCCTTGATCACCTGCCGCTTGCCGGGCACCCCGGCCAGCCACTCGTCGTAGGCGAGCTCCACCCCCTCGCGACCGTGATCGTCGAGGTCGGTGAACCCGACCATGTGCGCAGCGACATCGCCGGCGGGATAAAAGCGGCGGAACTCTTCGATGCCATACACGCCGGGCACCTTGAGGTCGAGCACCACCTGGCCCTGCTCCGGGGTAAGGCCGCGGACCAGGTAGATGAATTCCTTGTTGGCCTGCTGTTCGAGGCGCTCGGCCAGTTGCTGCGGGTTCTGCTTGAGCGCGGCGGCAAGCGCCGGCCAGCGGTCCTTGGCAGCCTGCATTTCCTTGGGGTTGGCCCACAGGGTGGTGACCGGCGTACTCACGGCCAGCGGCTCGCCGTTGCGGTCGGTGATCAGCCCGCGGTGCGCAGGAATCGGAATGTGACGCAGGCTGCGGGCATCGCCCTGCCCCTTGAGGAAGTCGCGGTCGACCACCTGCAGGTCGACGATACGCCAGGCAATGGCCCCCACCATGATCACCAGCAGGCCGACCACAACGCGGAACCGCCACGGGTAGAGTGCGCCTTCAAGTTTCATCATGGCGCCACCATCCGTACTTCGTCAGCGGCGGGAATGCGCATGTGCAGCTGTTCGCTGGCCAGGTTCTCGATGCGGCTGTGGGCGGTCCAGGTGCTCTGTTCCAGAATCAACCGGCCCCACTCGGCCTGCGCCTTGTCGCGTTCGTTCAGCTCGCCGTACAGGGTATTGAGCAACTGGCGGTTCCAGTGCGCACTGTAGGACACCGCCACCGACGAAACGAGCACGCCAATGAACAGCAGCAGCATCAGGAAGCTGCCGCCTGGCAAAGGCTTGGCAAAAAGCCTGCTCAACGCAGCTTCTCCGCCACACGCATGACCGCGCTACGCGAGCGCGGGTTGGCCTTGAGCTCGGCCTCGGAGGCGAACTGCGCCTTGCCATGGACCTTGATCTTGGGCTCGAAGGGCTTGTGTTGTACCGGCAGGTTGCGTGGCAGGTTGTCGGCCTCTCCCTTGGCCAGCTTGCGCATGAACAGCTTGACGATGCGGTCTTCCAGCGAATGGAAGCTGATGACCACCAGACGGCCACCGATCTCGAGCGTGTCGAGGGCAGCCTCGAGCCCGGCTTCGAGGTCGCCCAGCTCGTTGTTGACGTGAATGCGCAGCCCCTGGAAAGCACGGGTGGCGGGGTTCTTGCCCTTTTCCCACGCGGGGTTGGCGACCTTGAGCACTTCGGCGAGGTCGGCGGTACGGGTAAAGGGTTGCTGCTCGCGACGGGCGACCACGGCGTTGGCCATGCGCTTGGCGAAACGCTCTTCGCCGTACTCCTTGAACACGCGGGCGATTTCTTCGGCCGGCGCGGTGGCGATGAATTCGGCGGCGCTGACGCCACGGCTCGGGTCCATGCGCATGTCCAGCGGGCCGTCGTTCATGAAACTGAAGCCGCGCTCGGGGTCATCGAGCTGCGGCGAGGACACGCCTAGGTCGAGCAGGATGCCATTGACCTTGCCGGACAGGCCCCGCTCGGCGACTTCGGCGCCCAGCTCGGCGAAACTGCGCTGCACAATGACAAAGCGGCCGTCTTCGGCCGCCAGCGCTTGCCCGGTGGCAATCGCTTGTGGGTCCTTGTCGAACCCCAGCAGCCGACCCTGCGGCCCCAGGTGCTGGAGAATCAGCCGACTGTGCCCGCCACGCCCGAAGGTGCCATCCAGATAGCAGCCATCGGCGCGTACGGCGAGAGCCTCGACGGCTTCGTCAAGCAGTACGGTGATGTGTTTGAAGCCACTATCTATAGTCACAGGATCAGATCACGCAGTTCATCAGGCATCGCGCCCGGTTGTTGAATGGCCACCAGGTCAGCTGCAGCAACAGCGTTCCAGGCGTCCTCGTCCCACAGTTGGAATTTGTTCAGTTGCCCCACCAGCATCGCCCGCTTGTCCAGCTTGGCGTACTCGCGCAGACGCGGTGGCACCAGGAAACGCCCACTGCCGTCGAGCTCCAGATCCACCGCATTGCCGATCAGCAGACGCTGCAGGCGACGGTTCTCTTCGCGTAACGACGGCAAGGCACGCAGCTTGGCTTCGATCAGTTCCCACTCATCCAGCGGATACACGCACAAGCAGGGATCAACCGCGTCGATCGTCACGATCAACTGCCCGGAACTGCGCGAATCGAGCTCGTCACGGTACCGGCTCGGCATTGCGAGACGGCCTTTTGCATCGAGGTTGATTGCGTTGGCTCCGCGAAACACGGCTGCACTTCCCTAAATGTTAGCTTTTTTGTGTCTGAAAACCCACTTCATGCCACTTTCCGCCACTTGCGCACACTATAGGAATCCGCCCACCACACCGTCAAGGCGCGCTTATAAGGAAAACCCTTACAGATCGGCGATTTAGAGCAACAAGGCGATACAAAGAGGAGAAACGAGAGGGGTTTTGACGGGGAAAGGCAAATTCACTCAAACGGATAGAGTGCAAAGTTAAAGTGATTTATGAAGAGTAAGATTTTTTTGGTATTACCAGAACACATCTGCTATCGAATCAAGCAGGAAGGGAAAAGGTGGAGAGTCGATCTGTAAGCCGGGTTCTGTCGAGGACAGTCATTCCTCTACGACGGCCATCACTGGACGCCTTTAGCAACCTACCCGGTTCCAACGCGGGCCGCGCCATATGGAACCCTATTTGGTCTTGCTCCGAGTGGGGTTTACCTAGCCACGGACTGTTGCCAGCCGTGCGGTGCGCTCTTACCGCACCTTTTCACCCTTACCGGCACCGAAGTGCTTAGGCGGTTATTTTCTGTGGCACTTTCCGTAGGCTCACGCCCCCCAGGCATTACCTGGCACTCCGCCCTATGGAGCCCGGACTTTCCTCCCCCCTCTTTTGCGGAACAAAAGAAGGCAGCGACTGTCCAATCGACTCTCCGCCGCAAAGGTTAACGGCAGCGGGCCCCGAGAACAAGCGATAAAACAAATAATATCACTATGACATTAGTGGTCTTTCTGTTTTTCCAACGCTATTTGATACAAAACATTCTTCCGCACCCCGGTAATTTCCGCCGCCAGGGCTGCTGCACGCTTGAGCGGCATCTCTGCCAGCAGAAGATCAAGCACGCGCATCACTTCGCTGCTCACGGCCTCTTCGTTCTCCGGGGCGGTCCAGCCCGCCACCAGCACCACGCACTCCCCACGCTGCTGATTGCTGTCGTTTTCGACAAACGCGCGCAGCTCGGCCAGGGGCAGCCCCTTCAGGGTCTCGAAGGTCTTGGTCAGCTCACGAGCCAGCAACGCCGGCCGTTCGCCGCCAAACACCGCCTCCATGTCCTGCAGACACTCCAGAATGCGGTGTGGCGCCTCATAGAAAATCAGCGTACGGGGTTCTTCCTTGACCTGGCTCAGGCGCGCGCGGCGACCTACCGCCTTGGCCGGCAGAAAACCCTCGAAGATGAACCGGTCGGACGGCAGGCCCGCCGCCGACAACGCCGCGATCAGTGCGCAGGCGCCCGGTACCGGCACCACATCGATGCCCGCCGCTCGCGCCTGGCGCACCAGGTGGTAGCCCGGGTCAGAGATCAGCGGCGTACCGGCATCGGAGATCAACGCCACATCGTCGCCGGCCAGAAGGCGCGTGATGAAGCGGCTGCCCTCGTCGCGCTCGTTGTGCTCGTGACAGGCGGCCAGCGGCGTGTTGATGCCGAAGTGCTGCAGCAAGCGGACCGAGTGGCGCGTGTCCTCGGCCGCGATCAGCGCCGCCTCGCGCAGCACCTTCAAGGCCCGGGCGCTCATGTCATCCAGGTTGCCAATGGGCGTAGCCACCACGAAAAGCTTGCCGGCAGTGGAATTGGAAGCACCTGGAGCATCGGTCACAGCACACACCTGTAAATAGAGAACAAAGCGCCATTGTAGCCCGTAAGGCGGCAACAATGCGTTACCCACAGCGGCGGCACGCCTGCGCAGGGCAACCTATATTGAAGGATTAACGCCAGCAAGATCGCGCCCCGGCCAGCGCTTGGGTACAATTGCAGGTTAATTTGATCGAGTAACAGGATTTTTACATGATCGCTTGCCTGCGGCTGCTCTCAGCCCTCTGCCTCGCTGCCCTGCTGGCAGCCTGCGCCAGTTCGCCCTCGTCCAGCCTGGGTGAGCTGCCGCGCACTCCGGATGCCAGCATCGAGCAACTGCTCGACCAGGCCGCCACCAGCAAGACCCCTGAAAAGGCCGCATTGTTGCGCCTGAGCGCCGCTGACCTGGCCTACCATCAGAAAGACTTCGCACGGGCCTCGCGGATCCTCGAGCAGGTGCCACTCGACACCCTCAAGCCGGCCCAGCAAGTGTTCGCCAGCACCCTTGGCGCCGAGCTGGCGATGAGCCGCAACCAGCCCAAGGCCGCCCTCACCGCCCTGAGCCACCCGAGCCTGGCCCGGTTGGACGAACTGCCGCCCGAGCTTCAGGTGCGCACCCGCAGCGTGCACGCCGCCGCCCTGGAAGCCGATGGCCAGACCCTGGCTGCCGCGCAACAGCGCGTCGCCATGGCTCCCCTGCTCAGCGGCGCCGCCGCCAGTGCCAACCACGAGGCCATCTGGAACCTGGTTGCCGCCCTGCCCACCGAACAACTGCAAGGCACCGGCACCGACGTGATGGCCGGCTGGACCAGCCTGGCCCTGGCCGTCAAGAGCGCCGGCACCCTCGAACAGCAGCAGGCCGCCATCGAAAGCTGGCGCAACCAGCACGCCGGCCACCCTGCCGCCGTGCAACTGCCACAGCCCCTGCTCAAACTCAAGGAACTGGCCAGCCAGCCGCTGACCAAGATCGCCCTGCTGCTGCCCCAGGAAGGCCCGCTGGCAGGTGTCGCCCGCGCCCTGCGCGACGGCTTCATGGCGGCGCACTTCCAGGCCCAGCAGGCCGACCAGAAGCCGCCTTCGGTCGAAGTCTTCGACAGCTCGCGCCTGACCTCGCTCGATGACTTCTACCGCAAGGCCCAGGCCAGCGGCGTCCAGCTGGTGGTAGGCCCGCTCGAGAAGAACCTGGTCAAGCAGTTGAGCGCCTACCCGCAACTGCCGATCACCACCCTGGCACTGAACTACAGCGACGCCGGCCAGACCGGCCCGGCGCAACTGTTCCAGTTCGGCCTGGCCGCCGAAGACGAAGCCCGCGAAGTCTCGCGCCGCGCCCAGGCCGACGGCATGCGTCGTGCCGTGGCCCTGGTGCCGAGCGGCGAATGGGGCGATCGCGTACTCAAGGCCTTCCGCCAGGACTGGGAAGCCAAGGGCGGCACCCTGATTGCCGCTGCCCACGTGTCGCAGCCGATAGCCCTGGCCCAGCAGATCGCCGACCTGTTCCAGCTGCGCCAGAGCGAAGGCCGCGCCAAGAGCCTGCAGAGCACCGTGGGCGGCAGTGTCTCGGCACAGCCATCGCGTCGCCAGGACATCGATTTCATCTTCCTGGCCGCAACCCCGACCCAGGCCCAGCAGATCAAGCCGACACTGAACTTCCAGTACGCCGGTGACGTACCGGTGTACGCCACCTCCAACGTGTACAGCGCCAGCGGCAACGTCAACGAGTACAACGACATGAACGGCATTCGCTTCTGCGAAACGCCGTGGCTGCTCGACACCGGCAACAGCCTGCGCCAGCAGGTGGTACGTCAGTGGCCGCAAGCGGCTGGCAGCATCGGCCGCCTGTACGCGATGGGTGCCGATGCCTACAGCCTCGCGCCGCGCCTGGGCCAGCTCAAGGCACTGCCGGACAACCGTATCGAAGGCCTGTCCGGCAGCCTGAGCATGAACGCCAACCAACGCATCGAACGCCAGTTGCCATGGGCCGAGTTCACCGGCGGTCAGGTCAAGCGCCTGCCGGACACCCCGCGCTGATGCCCGACGGTTCTCGCCAGGCCGCAGGTATCGCGGCCGAACAGCAGGCCCTGCATTACCTTCAGGCGCAGGGCCTGCAGTTGCTGGCGCAGAACTGGCGATGCAAACGCGGCGAGCTTGATCTGGTCATGCTTGACGGCGATACAGTAGTATTCGTCGAAGTCCGCTACCGGCTGCACGCGGGCTTTGGCGGAGCACTGGCCAGCGTCGATACCCGCAAACAGCAAAAACTGGTGCTAGCGGCCCAGTATTTTCTGCAGCAGGAGGCGCGCTGGGCCAACCAGCCCTGTCGTTTCGACGTGATTGCCCTGCAGGGCCGCGGCCACTCGGGCACACCGCTCGACTGGCTGAAGAACGCTTTCGACAGTTGAACCCGCCCCGCTTGATGCATCCGTTACCCACTCAACTTTTTTGCTCTTTGTTTCGCGGGCTGCACAGTCATGTGCCGCAGGGTCTTCAAGACGTTGCGACACGCCCGACCAGCCGCCCCACTTAAGGTCACACAGATGGACATGCAATCCCGAATTCGCCAGCTATTCCAGGCCAGCATCAACACCAAGCAACAGGCGATGGAAGTCCTTGCACCACACATCGAGCAAGCCAGTCAGGTGATGGTCAACGCGCTGCTCAACGAGGGCAAGATGCTCGCCTGCGGCAACGGCGGCTCGGCGGGCGATGCCCAGCACTTCTCGTCCGAACTGCTCAACCGCTTCGAGCGCGAGCGCCCGAGCCTGCCGGCCATCGCGCTGACCACCGACAGCTCGACCATTACCTCGATCGCCAACGACTACAGCTACAACGAGATCTTCTCCAAGCAGATCCGCGCCCTGGGCCAACCGGGCGACGTGCTGCTGGCGATTTCCACCAGCGGCAACTCGGCGAACATCATTCAGGCGATCCAGGCCGCACATGATCGCGAAATGATTGTCGTAGCTCTGACCGGACGCGATGGCGGCGGCATGGCCTCGCTGCTGCTGCCCGAAGATGTGGAGATTCGCGTACCGGCCACCGTCACCGCACGCATCCAGGAAGTCCACCTGCTGGCGATCCACTGCCTTTGCGACTTGATCGACAGCCAATTGTTCGGGAGTGAAGAATGACCCCTAATCGCATTGGCCTGATGGCCCTGACCCTGTGCCTGAGCATCACCGGCTGCAGTTCGGTGATTACTGCCAGCCGCGAAAACCCGATCGAGGACGATCGCGGCACTCGCACCTTCGGCAGCAAGATCGACGACTCGCTGATCGAAACCAAGGTAGCGGTGAACGTGGCCAAGGCCAGCCCGGACCTGGACAAGAACTCGCACATCGTCGTCACCAGCTTCAACGGCATCGTGCTGCTGGCCGGGCAGACCCCGCGCGCCGACCTCAAGAGCCTGGCCGAGCAGACCGCCGGTCAGGTGCAGCGGGTCAAGAAGGTGCACAACGAACTTCAGGTGCTGCCGCCCTCCTCGCTGCTGGCACGCAACAATGACGCCTGGCTGACCACCAAGATCAAGGCCCAGATGCTGACCGACAGCAACATCCCCGGTTCGCGCATCAAGGTGGTGACCGAGAACGGCATCGTCTACCTGCTGGGCCTGCTGACCCAGCAGGAAGCCAATCAGGCCACCAACCTGGTGCAAGGCGTGTCGGGTGTGCAGAAGATCGTCAAGCTGTTCGAATACATTGACTGACCGCGGCTTCACACCCTTCGCCGGCCTCGCCGGTGAAGGGCGTGAAGCCGCCGGCGCACCGCACCCCCCACCGACACCCCACAGGAATACCCATGAAGAACAGCCTGTTCGCCACCCTGCTGATCGCTACCTTCGCCACCCTGGCCGGCTGCTCCACCCCAAGCCTGATCACCCTCAATGACGGCCGTGAGTTCCAGGCGGTCGACGCGCCGAAACTCGAACGCAGCTCCGGCTTCTACGAGTTCCAGCAGCTCGACGGCAAACGCACCCGTGTGAACAAGGATCAGGTGCGCACCATCACCGACCTGTAAGCACACAGGCCCAAAAAAAAGGCGACCCCGCAAGGTCGCCTTTTTTCATTTCACCACTTTCAGGCTCGGACGCCCACTTGGCCGCGGCGGCTGCCCGCCACTCGGCGGGCCGTCATCATCCGGCTCGACGCCCTCGTCCTCGAGGTCGTCATCCTCCATCAGTGGCGGCTCGAGTTCGAACACCATGCCCTGGCCATTCTCACGGGCATAGATACCCAGGATGGCGCCGGCAGGCACGTACAGCGTGTGGGCAACCCCACCGAAACGCCCCTCGAAGCTCACGGCTTCGTTATCCATGTGCAAGTGACGCACGGCATTGGGCGACACGTTCAAAACGATCTGGCCATCGCTGGCGAAGCCCTGAGGCACCTGCACCGCAGGGTACTCGGCATTGACCAGCATGTGCGGCGTGCAATCGTTGTCCACGATCCACTCATACAAGGCTCGCACCAGATACGGACGACTGGAGTTCATCAACGGCTCCTTAAAACCTAACGCATATCGCGTTCAGCGGCGGACAGGCTGGCCTTGAAGGCTTCCCGCGCAAACTGACGCTCCATGTAATCGAGCAGCGGCTTGGCTGGCCGCGGCAGTTCGATACCCAATACCGGCAAACGCCACAGTATGGGCAATAGACAACAATCCACCAGGCTTTGCTCCTCACTCAGGAAACAAGGCTTGTCGGCGAACAACGGCGAAACGCCGGTAAGGCTCTCGCGCAGCTCCTTGCGCGCCTGCACGCGGGCAGGCTCCTTGCTGCGCGGGTCGAGAATCAGGTCCACCAGCGAACACCAGTCACGCTGGATACGGTGGATCAGCAGGCGGCTGTTGGCACGCGCCACCGGGTAGACCGGCAACAGCGGCGGGTGCGGGTAGCGCTCGTCGAGGTATTCCATCACCACGGTCGACTCATACAACGCCAGGTCACGATCAACCAGGGTCGGTACGCTGCCATACGGGTTGGCTTCCAGCAGCTTGGGCGGCTGGCGCCCGGCTTCGACACTGATGATCTCGACGCCGACACCTTTCTCGGCGAGAACGATGCGCACCCGATGAGAATAATGATCAGCGGGGTCGGAGTAGCAGGCTAACCGATTGGTCACGCCCATGGGGGTCCTCCTCGCGTGTTGAACTTATGAAATTACAAATGCAAACGCGCCCTGGGGGCCCTCCATACTGCAGAGGGACCCCAGGGCGCGCGTTAAACTAACAGATTTTACCCTGTGATCAGTGCACGTCCTTCCAGTATTCGCGCTTGAGCAGGTAGGCGAACACGAAGAAGAAGGCCAGGTACAGCAGCACGTAGGTGCCGATGCGCTGGCTCTGCAGCTTGACCGGGTTGGCCGAGTAGGCCAGGAAGGTCACCAGGTTCTTGACCTTCTCGTCGAACTGCTCGTCGGTCAGGGTACCGGATTTCGGCACGATGGTCAGCTGATCGCACGCTTCGTGGGTCAGCGGGGCACCGGTGAGCGGGTCAAACTGCTTCTTGCCCTCGACCACGGTCTGGATCTGCTTGCAACCGACCACCTGACGCCCCTGCAGGCCCACCAGCACGTTTGGCATGCCAACGTTGGGGAAGACCTTGTTGTTCACACCCCAAGGGCGTGACGGGTCCTCGTAGAAGGCCCGCAGGTAGCTGTACAGCCAATCGGTGCCGCGTACCCGCGCCACCAGGGTCAGGTCGGGCGGCGCCGCACCGAACCAGGCCTTGGCGTCGGCCGGTTGCATGCCGATGTTCATGTGGTCGCCGATCTTGGCGCCGGTGAACACCAGCTTCTCGAGCATCAGCTCGTGCGGGATGCCCAGGTCATCGGCGACACGCTCGTAACGCTGGAACTTGGCGCTGTGGCAACCCATGCAATAGTTGGCAAAGGTCCGTGCGCCGTCCTGCATGGCGGCCTTGTCGGTCAGGTCGATGTCGACCTTGTCCAGTTCCACGCCGTGTTCGGCGGCGAAGGTCAGCGAAGGCATCACTGCCAGGAGCAATACTGCAAATAGCTTTTTCATCAGCCAGTCACCCTTTCCGGAACCGGTTTGGTCTTCTCGAGCCTGGTGTAGAACGGCATCAGAATGAAGTAGGCGAAATACAGGAAGGTACATACCTGCGACAGCAAGGTGCGACCCGGGGTTGGCGCCAGCACGCCGAGCACGCCCAGGATCACGAAGGAGATGCAGAACACCCACAGCCAGGCCTTGCTCATCCAGCCCTTGTAGCGCATCGACTTGACCGGGCTACGGTCCAGCCATGGCAGCACGAACAGCACCGCGATCGCAGCACCCATGGCGATCACGCCCAGCAGCTTGTCGGGTACCGCACGCAGGATCGCGTAGAACGGCGTGAAGTACCACACAGGGGCGATATGCTCCGGGGTCTTGAACGCGTTGGCCTGTTCGAAGTTGGGTTTCTCCAGGAAGTAGCCGCCCATTTCCGGGAAGAAGAACACGATCATGCAGAAGACGAACAGGAACACCACCACGCCGACGATATCCTTGACGGTGTAGTACGGGTGGAACGGGATGCCGTCCAGCGGAATGCCGTTCTCGTCCTTTTTCTTCTTGATGTCCACGCCATCCGGGTTGTTCGAACCCACTTCGTGCAGCGCCAGGATGTGCAGCACCACCAGGCCGAGAATCACGATCGGCAGGGCCACCACGTGCAGGGCGAAGAAGCGGTTCAGGGTAATGCCGGAGATCAGGTAGTCGCCACGGATCCACTGGGTCAGGTCGCCGCCGATGACCGGGATGGCGCCGAACAGCGAGATGATCACCTGGGCACCCCAGTACGACATCTGGCCCCAGGGCAGCAGGTAGCCCATGAAGGCCTCTGCCATCAGCGCCAGGTAGATCAGCATGCCGAACAGCCATACCAGCTCGCGTGGCTTCTGGTACGAGCCGTAGAGCAGGCCACGGAACATGTGCAGGTAGACCACGATGAAGAACGCCGACGCACCCGTGGAGTGCAGGTAGCGCAGGATCCAGCCGTATTCGACGTCACGCATGATGTATTCGACCGAGGCGAACGCCTCTTCGGCCGAAGGGGTGAAGCTCATGGTCAGCCACACGCCGGTCACGATCTGGTTGACCAGGACCAGCAGGGCCAGGGAGCCGAAGAAATAGAAGAAGTTGAAGTTCTTCGGTGCGTAGTACTTGCTCAGGTGATCTTCCCACATCTTGGTGGCGGGGAAGCGGGCGTCAACCCAGTCCATGAACTTACTCATCACGCGTTCTCCTGATCGACGCCGACGACGATGATGTCATCCGACTCGTACGAGTGCGGTGGCACTGGCAGATTGAGCGGCGCTGGCTGGGACTTGTAGACGCGGCCGGCGAGGTCGTAGTGGGAGCCGTGGCATGGGCAGAAATAGCCACCCACCCACTTGGGACCCAGGTCGACAGGCGCCACTTCGGGACGGAAGGTCGGCGAGCAGCCCAGGTGCGTGCACAGGCCGACGAGCACGAGGATTTCCGGCTTGATCGAGCGGTTCGACGGGTCGACGTAGGCCGGCTGCTCCGACGCCTTGGACTCGGGGTCGGAGAGCTCACCGGTGATCTTCTTCAGGTTGCCCAGGATCTCCTCGGTGCGGCGGACGATGAACACGGGTTGGCCGCGCCATTCAGCAATCATCTGCTGGCCGGGCTCCACCTTGGCGATGTTGACCTTGACCGGTGCACCGGCAGCTTTCGCCTTGGCACTGGGAAACCATGACCCTACGAACGGGACCGCAGCCCCCACCGCTCCTGCAGCACCCACCACGGACGTGGCTGCTACCAGGAAGCGACGCCGGCCTGCATTGACGCCGTCATTGCTCATTCAGTCCTCTCCCATCAGCTTTGTGGCCTGTTGCAACAGGCATCTACTAAGTAAATTTCGAACTGCTAAAAATAAATTTCGAACTGCTAAAAATTTGCCGCATGGTAATGAAAAGACCCATCGAAGACAAGGTTATTACCCGGCATAAAGGCTGTATCCCTTATAGCACTTGACCTGCGTCTATGCGGCAAGTTGTCACACAGGGTCGGCAGCCCCTTTTATTCAAGACATAAAAAAGCCCGGTTCCACCAGGAACCGGGCTTTTTTTGAACGCCGAAGCGAATTAACGCTTGGAGTACTGAGGACGCTTACGTGCTTTACGCAGACCCACTTTCTTACGCTCGACTTCACGAGCGTCACGGGTAACGAAGCCAGCTTTGCGCAGAGCGCCACGCAGGGTTTCGTCGTAGTCCATCAGTGCACGGGTGATACCGTGACGGATAGCGCCCGCTTGACCGCTGACACCACCACCGATGACGGTGACGTAGATGTCGAACTTCTCGGTGGTTTCGGTGAGTTCCAGCGGCTGGCGAACTACCATGCGCGCGGTTTCACGACCGAAGAAGGTCTCGAGGGAGCGGTTGTTGATGGAGATGCTGCCAGTACCCGGACGCAGGAAAACGCGTGCGGTTGCAGTCTTGCGACGGCCAGTGCCGTAATTTTGAGTCGCCGACATAATGAACTATTCCGTTAAATCTTCAGTTCTTGGGGCTGCTGAGCAGTATGAGGGTGTACAGCGCCCGCATAGACTTTCAGCTTACGGTACATGTCGCGACCCAGCGGGTTTTTAGGCAGCATGCCCTTTACCGCGGTCTCGATCACGCGCTCAGGCGCTTTGGCGATCAACTTCTCGAAGTTGAT